>NZ_JASZYE010000009.1 GCF_030317145.1 Variovorax flavidus | reverse complement strand
GGTCGCGCTGTTCGCGGGCTACGTCAAGAAGTGGCAGCGCTGGGAGCTCAATGCCTTTGCGCGCATCGACAACCTGCTGGACAAGCGCTATGTCGGCTCGGTGATCGTCAATGAGGGCAATGCCCGCTACTTCGAGCCGGCCCCGGGGCGCAACTGGACGGTCGGCATGGGAGGCACGTATCGGTTCTGAAGGCAGCCGGGCCGCGACGGCGTGACCTGCGGCCTTTTGTCCGACGGCCAATAAACCTGGCGAAACGCCCCCGATCCCGGGGGCGGGCGTTCGGCTGCCCGGCTCATCTTGCGGCCTTTCACAAAACACGTCGGGCGCTGGTGACAACCCCTAGTTGATGCCAGATCGCCCAAGTCTAGAATTTTGTAATGGAATGATGTTCTGTCCTACAGAACGCAAAGAAAAACAACCAATCCACCCGTTGTTTCTAACAAGGAGACACCCGAAGCCACAGGCCAGGCTTCCATACGGTTTGCCGCCGGCGTCCTTGCCGGTGTCCGGGTCCGCTGCGACAAGGGACTGAATTCCCCCCAGCGCTCGCACCCCATAACTCTTTTCTTATCGAGGGATCCAACATGAAGAAACTCTCCCCAATCAGGCTCGCGATCGTGGCCGTGGCAATGGGCTTTGCCGGCGCCTCGGCTCTGGCTGCCAATCCCGCGGCTCAGGCCGCTGCTCAGGCGGTCAAGGCCGAGGCCAAGGCCGAAGGCCAGGCACTCGTCGATGCGGCCAAGGCCGATGGCGATGCACTCGTTGCCGCCGCCAAGACCGAAGGCGATGCACTGATCGCAGCAGCCAAGGCCGCGACTTATCCCAATTCAGCCGCCAAGGCCGCCGCCGTGGCTAGCGCTCAACTGCAGAAGGCGGACCTCGTCGCCGCAGCCCAGGCGAAGAAGGATGCTCTCCTCCTCGACGCCAAGGGAGACAAGGCTGAACTGAAGGCTCAGGGCACCATCGACGCGGCCGCAGCCAAGCAAGCGGTCAAGGACGCGATCAAGGACCACCCCAAGGTCGGTGGCAACCTGGGCAACCAGAACTACAGCGTTCTGGACAAGATCAACAAGGACAACATCAGCCAACTCGGCGCGGCCTGGCAGGTCAACCTCGAAGGCGGCGCCACGACCGGCGACAACCAAAGCTCGCCCGTGGTCCACAAGGGTGTGATCTTCATGGAAACGGCGCAGGGCCACCTCCATGCCGTCGACGGCAAGACCGGCGCCATCAAGTGGACCTACGACCTGGGCGGCACCGGTGTGCGCCGCGGCCCGTCTGTCGGCGATGGCAAGGTGTTCACCATTGCCAGCGGCTTCCTGACCGCGGTCGACGAGGAAACCGGCGCGGAAATCTGGAAGGTCAAGGCGAACGCCAACTACGGCACGGTTCAGAAGGCTGCGGTGGTGTATGCCGACGGCGTGGTCTATGCCGGCTCGAACGACGGCAGCGTCGGCACCGCCTTGGCGTTCGATGCCAAGACCGGTGCGGAGAAGTGGCACTTCTACAGCACGCCCCGCAATGGCGACGACCCGACGGGTGTCATCCCCACCTGGGGCAGCGACCCCGTGGCAGCCGAGGCGTGTGCCCGCGTGGGCGGCGGCGCTCCATGGATGCATCCAGCGGTCGATCTCGAACTGGGCTTGGTGTACTACACCTTCGGCAATGCGCGCAGCTGCGGCTCTTCGCAAAACGGCGCGACCCGTCCGGGGACCAACCTGTACACCAGCTCGATCGTGGCGCTGGACGCCAAGACGGGCCAATACAAATGGCACTTCCAGTCCGTGCACCATGGCATCTGGGACATGGACAACGTGATGGCACCGGTGTTCGCCGACGTCAAGATCTACGGCGCGGACCGCAAGGTTCTGGCCTACGGCAGCAAGTCGGGTATGTATTTCATCCTCGATCGCAAGACCGGCGAAGCGCCCCTGGGCATCACGGAGCGGCCCGTGCCGCAGGATGCTCGCCAGTTGACCTGGGCCACCCAGCCGTACCCGAACCAGGGCGGCTATCTGGAGGACTGCGTGTCGCCGTCCGACCTCGGCGGTCCGATCCCCGGCAATCCGAACCGCGCGGTTCCGAACTATGCGCAGGGTTGCATGTACGACGCCTTCTGGATGCAGAACCTCGGCGAGAAGAAGCCGATCCTGACGGCGCCGAGCCACAACGGCGGCGCCAACTGGAACGCCCAGTCTTTCAGCCCGAAGACCGGTCTGTTCTACACCGGCTATGCCGTCTCCGCAGCCGCTCACTACACGGAAGCAGGCTCCAATGGCCAACGCGCCATCGGGGAATACCAGTCCGGCGGCATCGTGGCAGTGAATGCCAGCACCAATGAAGTCGAGTGGCGCGTTGCGCAACCCTATGACCTGGCGCACGGCAACGGCTTCCTGAGCACCGCGGGCAACGTCGGCTTCATCGGCATGCCCGACGGCAACCTGCTCGCGCTCAACGCGAAGAACGGCAAGGAACTGTGGCGCTTCCAGACTGGCGCGGCCATCAGCGCCAGCCCGGTCTCCTACGAGATCGACGGCGAGCAGTACATCGCCATCTATGCTGGCGGCACGGGCATTCCTTACGGCAACGCAGTGAAGCGCGGCGACAAGCTGTGGGCCTTCAAACTCGGCGGCACGGTTGCGCAGGCTGCCGCTCCTGCGCCGATCGACACGCGCCGTCCGGTGGGTGGCACGGCCACAGAAGGTTCGACCGTCAACAACACCGTGCTGCTGGGCCGTACCACGGCGACGAGCGCCGAAGCCACGCTGACGCAGACGGCGGGCAACTACCCGAACAACCTGCGCGTGCCACTGGGTACCACGGTGACGTTCACCAACCCCGCGAACAACAGCCGCGAGTACTGTGCCACGCAGTTCTTCGAAGGTCTGTTCGATCCGCATCTGCAACCGGGCGAGTCGTACTCGTACACCTTCAACAAGAAGGGCGACTACTTCTACAACGATTGCACGAACCCGCTGTCCACGGGCAAGGTGACGGTGTATTGATTGGAAATGGCCCCGCGCTTTGGCGCGGGGCCATTTGCCTCCTTCAAGCGCAACTGATTCGGGCCCAGTTGCAGCGCGCTGATCAGTTCTTCTTGCCCTGCTTGGCAGGCGCCAGCGTCATCGTCGCCACGCCGCCACCCTCGAGTCTGGCTTTCAGCGTCTGCACCTTGGCATCGGAAGCCACCCTGAAGATGTACGTGATGTCCGGACAGGATTTGTCGACGGGCGAGCCGAAGACCGTGAACTGAACGCCCTTGTCCGTGCCGCCCTGGATCGTCAGCGGCAGGTTCTTGCCTTGGCAGACCTTGGGCATGACCGCGCGGCCCTTCTCGACCCATGACTCCCCTTGGCGCGAGAAGATCAGAACGGCACTGCCGCCCCCGTCGAAGCGGACGTTCCAGACACCGTCATAGCGGACGTCTTCACCAGCACCGCTGCTGATCTCGCCCTCATTGTCACCAGCGGCCAGCGCCTGGGCGGCAGCCACGGGAAGGCACAGGGCCAGCAGAAGCAAGGATTTGCGCAGCGAGAAGTTCAATTTCATGAGTTGTTCCTAGTTCCCTCTATCGCCCGGCGCGACGTAGATGAAACGCCAGTCCTGGTAGGTGAGCGCCGACGTGAAGTCCGCGAGGTCTCCGGCGTCATAGGGCCAGCCGAAACCGACCTGCTTCATCGGCGTGTCTTTCGACAGGCTGTAAACGCCCATGATGCGGTTGTCTGGCGCTGGGGTGCGCACCAGTCCCCATTCGGTGGTTCCCGTCATCGGGTCGATGAAGATCCGGCGCAGGTGCCGCTTGGGCACCGGCCAGCGGCGGTCGTCGAGCAGGTCTTCGAGCTTGGCCGGGAAGCCCGGCCGTTGTCCGGCCGGCGTGTTCTCGTAGTAGCGGGCGATCGCGGCGGCGAACTGGCGGCCAATGAACATCAATTCCAATTCGTGCTCGCGCTGCGCCTGGACGCGCCAGACCATGCCCGCGGCGGCGAGCGTGATCCCCATGACCGCGACGAGGAACAGCAGGCCGATGTAGGTGTAGCCGCCCTGGCCTTGCTGCCTGCGCTTACAAGGCCGAGAAGTCGGTAATGCCATCGCTGGTCTTGCCTTCCGCGCCGCTGCGGACGTCGTACACGTTGCCCCCGGAGTTCGCGCCATCGGACGGCGGCCGCACGATCTGCCATGTATCGCGCGAGCCGGTGATGGGGTCGACCGGCACTTCGCGCAGATAGCGCTGCGTCGCCAGGTCTTCGAGTTGTTCGGGGTAGCGGCCCTTGTCGGCGTAGTACTGGCCGATGACGTCGCGCATGACCACCAGGGACTGCTTGAGCGTGGCTTCCTTGGCCCGTTCAAGCGAGCCGAAGTAGCGCGGCAGCGCCACCGACAGCAGCGTCGCGATGATGGACATCACGACCAGCAGCTCGATCAGGGTGAAGCCGCGTTGTCTGCGCATGTTGGATGTGACTACCACTGGCTGTAGGGCGTGCCGTTGAGGCCGGTGGCCTGGGAGGTCGAGAAGACGTCGAACACGTCCTTGCCCGATTGAGGGCGTTCCGGCGGCGAGAAATAGGCGCGCAGCCCCCAGGTCTCTTCCGGACGACTGACCGGCGGGCCGCTGTAGAACGGATCGGGCGGCACGCGGCGCAGGAAGTAGATGCGACGTTTGGCGGCATCGTTCTCCTGCGGCACGCCATCCACCAGTTGCCTGAGCGAGGCCGGATAGCCCGTGGCGTCGGCGGCGCGGGCGATGCGGCCTTCCTCGCCGGCCTGCTTGTAGGCGTCGATCGCGGTGCGGATTTCGCGCAGTGCGTGGCGCAGTTCGGTTTCCCTGAGGCGACGCGTGGTCAACTCCGCCATCGGAGCCGCAGCGGTCGCCAGCAGCGCCAGGATGGCGAGCGTGACCAGCAGTTCGATCAGCGTGAAACCACGCATCCTGGGAGCAATGCGGCCAAGGGCGATCACTGAACCACCGACAGGCTGAAAGTCCGCGGCACCGACACGCGGGCGTTCGACTGGACGACGAGCATGTCGATGTCCGTGCTCGTCGGCTTCTTGGAAAGCACCTGGAACCGCAACGATCCCGGGCGCGACGGTGCTCCTCCGGTGATGCCGGAGGTGAACAGTTCGACCGTTGCCTGTCCTTGATCAGCATTCGAATCAGCTGCCGCGCCCACCGGCTTGAGCACTGCCGGGTCGTAGTTGATCTGCACCTTCGCGGTCGCGGCGGTCGTGCCTTCGGGCAGTTTCAGGTCCAGCGTGACCGTGTCGCCGACCTTGACTTCCGCAGGGGCGCTGACGGCGATCTCCAGGCCCTGCGGGTTCGTCGTCGCGACAGACGGATTGGCTGGCGCCACCGTCGGCCCGCCGGCACCCGCGGTGATCTCCAGGCGATCCATCTTGCCGACGCGCAGCGGCGCCGCGCCCGGCACGGCATCGGTGCCGGCGGGGAACTGCGCCCGCACCAGCTCCGAGCGCCTGACGTTGCGCACGATATGCGGGGTCACCAGCAGCACGATCTCCGACTTGGCGCCGGTCGTGCCCTCGTTGCGGAACAGGCGGCCCAGCATCGGCAGGTCGCTCGCGCCCGGTATGCCGGTGTTGGACCTGCGATCCTCGTTGTCGATCAGGCCCGCGAGCACCTGCGTCTCGCCGTCGCGCAGCCGCAGCGTGGTGGCGGCGTTACGCGTGCCCAGGCGGTAGGCCACCGTGCCGGAGACGTTGAGCTGTTCGAGGATGTTCGACACCTCCAGCTCCACCTTGATGCCCACGTCCTGGTCGAGGAACACGTTCGGCTCGACGTCGAGCTTGAGACCGGTCTCCAGATAGTTCACCGACGACGACACGCCCACGTTGGCGGTCGAAGTGGTGGTGATCACCGGCACGCGCTCACCGATGTGGACGCGCGCCTTCTCGCGGTTCTTCACGCGGATGCGCGGGTTGGCGAGGATGTTGCTGGTGCCGTCGTTCTTCGACAGGTTCAGCAGCATCAACGGGTTGGCGGTGAAGGCGCGCAGCCCGGTGGCCCTGCCGGGGCCGCTGAGCTGGACCTTGTCGGGAATGGTGCCGTCGACGGCTACGCCATAGACGCCGATCTGCGTCGGGTACTCGACGCCCAGGGTCTGGGCCAGCGAGGAAGACACTTCCAGCACTTCGAGATCGAGCATCACTTCCGGCTCGCCCAGATCCTGCGTGGCAACCAGTTGCTCGGCCAGTTGCACGGCCTCGGGCGTGTCGCGCATGATCACCAGGTTGAGCTTGTCGTCAACGAAGATGTCCTTGGTCTTGACCATCGCCTTGATCATCGCGGCGGTCTGCTTGGCCTCTGCGTTGGCGACGTAGAAGCTGCGCATCACCAGTTCCTGGTGTTCGCGCTGCTTGGCCTGCGTCGCGGGATAGATCAGCAGCGAGTTGTCGTTGAGCACCTTGCGGCTCAACTGGTTGGTCATCAGCAGGATCTTGAGCACGTCCTCGATCGAGCTGTCGCGCACGATGATGCTGGTGCGGGCGTCGGTCTTGACGTCGCGGTCGAGAACGAAGTTGATGTCGCCGGTTTTCGACAGGATGCTGAAGATGGTCGCCAGTGGCGCGTCGCGCAGGTCCAGCGTCACGGTGCGCTGGAACGCCTCGCGCAGCCGCGCCGGCATGGCGTCGGCGTTGCCCTGCCGCGTCGTCACGGCCTTGGCGAGTTCGCGGGCATCGCGGTGGTTCGGGTCTTCGGAAAGGACCAGTCGCGCAACCTGCTCGGCGCGCACCAGATCGCCTGCTTGCAGTGCGGCCTGGCCTTCGCGCAGGCGCGTGCCCTGCACGCGGGCGCGGGTGATGGCGTCCAGCCCCGAGCGGCCCGGATCCGACTGCGGATCGATGCGCAGGATCAGGCGGTAGTTGGCCTCGGCGGCGTCGAGGTTGTCGAGCGACCTCATCCGGTCGGCGTCGCGCATCAGCAGATGGAGGATGCTGTTGCGCTGCACCTGGTACGCCGAATAGAGCTCGCGGTTGCGGGGGTAGGCCTTGACGTTTTGCTCCATCAGGGCAAGCCCTTCTTCGACGCGGCCTTGGGCGATCAGCCGGGTGCCTTCCTCGGACAGGCTCTGGTCGGGCGTGGAGGCGCAACCGGCAAGCACGGCCAGGGCAATGGCGGCCAGCGAGACGCGGGTACGGACGAAGCGGGGGGAGCAGTTCATGTCGGGTCTGACTCAGTTTTCTTCCCAGCCGGGGGCGTGTTCAGTGCCGTTGGAACTGGTTGGAGTTTCTTGCGCGGGCGTGGCGGAAGGGGCTGCTCGTGCAGGCGTGGCGGGGGTTGCCTGCGCGGCCGCGGGCGCGGGCGCGGATGCGGGTGTGGCGGCTGCGACAGCGACGGCGGCGGGCGCGGGCGTAGCGTTGCCCGGCGCTTCGAACGACAGCGTGTGCTTGGGCCCTTTGGCCATTTGCAGCGTGACCAGGTCATCGCCGAGCGCGACGACCTTCCAGGGGCTGCCGTCCAGCGGCCCGGGGCCATCGATCGCCACGACGCGGTCGCCGGATTGCAGGAACGCCAGCGTGCGGCCTTGCTCCTTCCAGCGCCCGAGGTAGCGGAAGGGCGGCGGAGGCGGCGGGGGCGGCGGCGCGGCTACTTCGGCGCGTTGCTGCTGGGCCGCGGCCACGGCCTGCGCCGCGACTGCTGCCGCTTGCGCCGCGGCGGCGGCCTGGAGCTCTTCGGCGGTCGGCCCGTCGCGGAACGGATCGACGCCGGCGTGGCCGATGGCCGCCTTGATCTGCCGGTTGAGCCGCGCGATTGCGTCGTTGGCAGGAGGGGCGGGCGCTTCGTCGGCGGTCTGCGCGGACCGCGCGGCCTTCGCGGATTGCGCGGAATGCCGGGATGGCGACGAAGCGCTTGCCGGCATGACGATGTCGGCGTCGCGCGGATTGACCAGCCACATCGCCGCCACGGTCAACACGGCGGCGGTCGCATACAAGCTCCATCGAGCCTTGGCGGAGATCTTCATGGGGCGGGAAGCAGGTAGAGGGACAGACGCAGCCGCGCCCGAAGCTTGTCGCCGCTCGACTCGCGCCGTACCTGGATGTCGTCAACGGCGACGGGCAGGGTTTCCAGCGCCTGGAGGATGAAGGCGCGGATCTGCGGATAGCTGCCGTTGGCCGGGAAGTTGAGGCGGTAGCGCTGCATGCGGTCGTCCGGCACGCGCTCCAGTTGGTACTCGCCGGTGGGGATCTGGAGACCGTTGGCGATGGCGAGGCGGTAGATCACGGCGACCATGTCCACGGCGTCGTCGGGGCGCGCCAGACTGGCCTCGAAGGCGCTGAGCTGTTCAGCGGCGCTGGGCGCGGCGGCGGCGCGCGGGCGTTGCGCTGCTTCGGCGACCAGCTCCCGCAGGCGTTCGTTGTCGGCGGAGAGCGGGCGCTGGGCCGTGGCCCACACCAGAGCGGCCACCACCAGCAGCAGGGCGCCAGCGACATGAAGCCAGGCGGCGCGGTGGCGCATCAGCCACTGTCGCGCAGCGATGACGTTGATCCTGTTCATCATGGCGCGGCGGTCTCCGTCCAGTCCGCTTGCAGCGTGAAGGCGATGCGGCGGTTGTCGAGCGTGTCGTGCGAGAGGAGCAACACGTTGGCGAAGGCCTTGGTTCCGAGCAACTTCTTCGTGTACATCGGAATGTCCTGGAAGCGGCGCGCTTCACCGCTGATGCGCACGCGGCGGTTTTCGGCTTCGGGCATCAGGCCGGTCAGCACGACGCCGTCGCCAGCGGCGGATTCGAGCGCGGTGAAGAGCGTCGGCCAGGGCACCGTGAGGTTCTCGAGCACCTTGGCGGAGCGCTTCGCACCCGCCTCGCGGACGCGGCGGCGGGCTTCGCTCTCGCCCGCCGTCGGGTCCGCGGCCGGCGCGACATTGGCCGCGGCGGCGAGGGCCTTGTGCTCGGCGCTGGCCGACGAATAACCCCATATCGCCACGATGAGCGCGATCGCGCCCACGGTCAGACTGGCCAGCGCGGCGGGGGACATCGCCACGCGGTTGTCGATGAAATCCATGCGCAACGGACGCACGTGGGTGCTCCATTGCGTGAATACGGCGGCTTTCCGCAAACGCGGGCGTCTCGCCCACAGCGTCGTGGCTTTCGCGCGAAGCCCGCCGTCCCGGATATCGGTGGTTTGTTTCACTTCAGACTTCCTGCAGCGTGCCGGTCAGCGGCACGGTTCGCACCCGCAGGTCGGATTCGGGGCCGAGCGCCAACGGCACGATGCGGTCGCTTGCCAGCACCAGCAGCGACCGCCCCGACGCATCCGCATCGA
This sequence comes from Variovorax flavidus, assembly GCF_030317145.1. Lineage (GTDB taxonomy): Bacteria > Pseudomonadota > Gammaproteobacteria > Burkholderiales > Burkholderiaceae_C > Variovorax > Variovorax flavidus. The sequence goes on along the minus strand of NZ_JASZYE010000009.1, from coordinate 128,093 downwards.
GCAGCCGCGCGCGTTGCAGCATTGCCGCGATCTCGCCGCCCGCGTCCTGGCGAATGCGCAGGCCGCGCACGGCCCGGATACCGTCCCCGTCGAGCGTTGCCAGCACCAGGCGGTCGTCTTCGAGCACGCCGAACCAGCCGGCGTGTCCGATTTCGTCCTTGTCGAGCGCGGGCAAGGCGCCATTCATCGCGCAGGCCAACAACGGCTGGATGCGCACGCGGCTCGCGCCGACGCTCGCGCAGGCATGGCGCAAGCCGTCGATCAGCGACCGCGCCGCGCCGGCCACCACGGCAACGCCAGCGCTGTCCGCGTCCATCACGATGCGCCAGTCATCGGCTGCCTCGCCATATACAGAGCGCAACACCTGCCGCCCCGCCGCCTCGCGCTCGGCGGCTCCAGCGAGCAGCCCGGCCTCCCCGACCGCCGCGTAGCGCACGTGAAAGTTCGACAGCACGATGCGCACATCGCAGCCGCGATGCGCCGATTCGGCCAGTGCCGCCGCGAGGTCGGCGGCGGCGCCCTGCGTCTCGCGCACGATGCGCCGCGGCTCCCGCGACTTCCAGCCTCGCGGCACTACCTCGAGGCGCAGTTCCCGCGCCCCGACAAAAACCTCGACGCGATCACGCCACGAAGGTGACACGGTTGATTTCCTCCAGGCTCGTGAGACCTTCTTGCACCAGTTCGACCGCCGCGTCGCGCAGAAAGCGCGTGCCGCCGCGGCGCGCTGCTTCCTTCAGGTTGCGGATCGGTTCCCGCGCCACGATCATTTCGCGCAGTTCGTCGGTCAGGATCATGATTTCGGCAATGGCGCGCCGCCCCTTGAAGCCCGTGCTGCGGCACTGCCCGCAGCCGCGGCCAGCCATGAAGCGGAAGCTTGCGGCCTGCTGCAACGGAATGCCCGACTCGCTGAGCAACTCGTCCGACGGCGCCGCCGGCTCGCTGCAGTGCGGACAGTTCAGCCGCACCAACCGCTGCGCAACGATGCCGTTCAACGCCGCGGCGAAGCTGTACGGATCGACCTCCATGTGTGTGAAGCGTCCGAGCACGTCGAACACGTTGTTCGCGTGCACGGTGGTGAACACCAGGTGGCCGGTCAGCGCCGCCTGCACCGCGATCTGCGCCGTCTCGGCATCGCGGATCTCGCCGACCATGACGCGGTCCGGGTCGTGCCGCAGGATCGAGCGCAAGCCGCGCGCGAAGGTCAATCCCTTGCGCTCATTGACCGGGATCTGCAGCACGCCCGCCAACTGGTACTCGACCGGGTCTTCGATCGTGATGACCTTGTCGCGCCCGTCGTACGTTTCGGTCAGCGTCGCGTACAGCGTGGTGGTCTTGCCCGAGCCGGTCGGGCCGGTCACCAGCAGCATCCCGTAAGGCTCGCGCCCGAGCTTGCGGATCAGCACGCGGTCGGGTTCCGAGAAGCCGAGCGCGTCGAGCGTCAGTCCCCGGGCCTCGTCGGCCAGGCGCTGTTTGTCGAGGATACGCAGCACCGCGTCCTCGCCGATCGTCGAGGGCATGATCGAGACGCGGAAGTCGATCTCGCGCCCGCGCACCCCAACGGTGAAACGGCCATCCTGCGGCACACGGCGCTCGGCGATGTCGAGTTGGGCCATCACCTTGATGCGCGAGATGGCCTGCTCGGCCACGTCGGCGTCGCCGGCCGTGCCGACGGCCACCAGCACGCCGTCGATGCGGTACTTGATCGACAGACCCTGCGCTCCGGTTTCGAGATGGATGTCGGAGACGTCCGCCTTGAGCGCGTCATACAGCGTCGAGCGCACCAGCCGCACCACGGGGCTGGAGTCCTCGGTGATGCTCTGGAACGACAGGGCTTCCACGTCGACGTCGCGCTCGCGCTTGCCGCGCACGTCCGGCAGCAGGTTGGCCATCGCCGACAGGCCTTCTTCGTGGCGAGCGAGGTAGGCCGCCACGTCGGCGTGATGCGCGAGCGTGAGCTGCGGCGCATGGCCGGCCTGCTCGATGCGGTCTTCGGCGGCGGCGGCGTTGTCTTCGCGGAACGGGTCGCCGGTCACGAGGCGCAGCGCGCCGTTGTCATCGGTCAGCGCGATCAACTGCGCCGCCATGCAATCGGAGAACGGGAGCAGCTCGAAAGTCGGCGTCCACCGGTGCAGATCCTGGATGCTCGCGCAAGGCAGATGCAGCGACTGCGCGAGTTCCCGGGTGAACGCCTCGGGCTCCAGGCCCGCGAGTTCTTCGAGCGTCGCCACGATCGTGTGGCCGCGGCTTGGCGCGAGGCGCCGTGCCTGCGCGAACAGGTCGGGGGCGATCGTCAATTCAGGCTCCCCGCGAGTTCGAAGATCGGCATGTACATCAGCACCACGATGCCGCCGATGACAACGCCTATCAGCGCCATCAGGAGCGGCTCGAACAGCTTGGTGAACCAGTCCACCCAGCGCGCCAGTTCCTCATCGTGAAAGGCGGCGATGCGGTCCATCATCGTGGCCATGTCGCCGCTGCGTTCGCCGACGCGCAGCATCCGGGCGGCGACTGGCGTCGTGAGTCCAGCATCGCCCATCGCCTGCGACGTGGGGACGCCTTCACGAATTCGTTGGGTCGCCACGAGCAGTTGCGCCCGCAGGTCTTCCGGCAGCAGCGTCGCCAGCATGTCGAGCGCCGGAACCATCGGAATGCCGCCACGCAGCAGCATCGCCAGCGTGCGGTAGAAGCGCGCGAGGTGATACACCAGCAAGCGCCGCCGCGCCGCCGGAATGCGCCGCATCAAGCGGCCAAACAGAGCAGGGATGCGTCGCGCCGACGCCGCAATGAACGCGAGCAGGACCAGCGCCACGATCCCGACCGCCAGACTGTGCCTGTTGATCAGACGGCCCCAGTCGATCAGCAACTGAGACATCCACGGCAGTTCGCGCCCCGACTCGGCGTAGATCTCGGAGAAGCGCGGCACCACGTAGCCGAGCAGGAACAGCGTGACGAGCGCGCCCACCGCCAGCAGTACCACCGGGTAGATCGAGGCCGAGACGACCTTCTTGCGCACCAGGTCGAGCCGTTCCTTGTATTCGATGAAGCGCATCAGCGCCTCGGGCAGGTCGCCCGTGCGCTCCGAGGCGCGGACGGTGGCGATGTACAGCTCGGGGAAGTGGCGCGAGTTGCCTTGCAGCGCCTGCGAAAAAGAGCGGCCTTCATAGAGCGCACCGCGGATCTGCTCGAACACCTGGCGGGCCTCGGCGCGGGTTTCCTTCTCGACCATCACTTCGAGCGTTTCCGGCAGCGAGAGCCCGGCGCGCAGCAGCGCGACGAGTTCCTGCGTGAATTGCAGCAGCGGAAAGTTCTGCTTCAAGAGCTGGCCGAAGGCGGCGCCCGCATCGGCGCGCTGCCTCGCCGACAGCACCACAAGCCCCTGGGCCTGTGCCAGCACCGTCGCCGAAGAGGCATCGGCGGCGTCGAGCGACAGCGAGACGACCCGCCGGTGCCCGTCGAGAGCGCGAACATCGAACCGCATGCGTCTTATTCCCAGCTCTTGATGTCGGCTGCGTCGCCGGTTCCGCCGGGTTGTCCGTCCTTGCCGAACGAAAACAGGTCGAACTCGTCGTGATCGCCGGGCGCCTTGAACTGATACGGCTTGCCCCAGGGATCGAGCGGCACCGGGCGCTGGAGATAAGGGCCGTTCCATTTCGCCGAGTTGGCCGGGCGCGCGTTCAGGGCAGCGAGTCCCTGCTCGGTCGTCGGGTAGCTGCCGGTATCGAGCCGGTAGGCATCGAGCGCCTTTCGCAGCCCATCGATCTGCGCCTGCGCGCTGCGCACCTCGGACTTGCCGACCTGCGAGAAGTAGCGCGGCGCGACGTAGGCAGCGAGCAGGCCGATGATGACCATCACGACCAGCAGCTCGAGCAGCGTGAAGCCGCGCTGGCTCTGGCTCCGTCGCCGGGTGTCAATCCGTCGATGCATGAGACACCTTCTTGCCTGGCGAGTAGATGTCGTTGATGTTCCAGTGGCCCGCCGTGGGGACGGGGTTGTTCAACATCGAGACGTCGATGACGAACGGCTTGCCGGCGGCGACCGCCTGTTGCAGCACGGTTTCGAACTCGGCAGCCGACTTGATCTTGACGCCTTCCGCGCCGTAGGCGCGGGCGATGGCGGCGAAATCCGGCGAGTAGGGCTTGCCGTCCTTGGTAAACACCGTGCCGAAGGTCGTGTCGAAGTGGGCCTTTTCCAGACCCGCGATGGTGCCGAAGGCGTTGTTGTTCATCACCACCCACACCACGGCGATGTCGCTTTCCACGGCAGTCGCCAGCATGGCCGGGTTCTGGCCGAAGCCGCCGTCGCCGACCAGTGCCACGACCACCTTGTCCGGGCAGGCCAGCTTGGCGCCGAGCGCCGCGGGAGCGCCGAAGCCCATGGTTGCGAAGCCGCCCGGCGTGAGGATGCTGCCCGGCGTATAGACAGGGAACTGCTGGCCGACGCCGTTCTTGTTCCACCCCACGTCGGTGGTGATGATCGCATCGCGCGGCAGCACGCGGCGCACGGTGGCGAGGATGCGCTCGGGCTGCATCGGATAGGCATCGTTCTGCACCAGCTTCTCGTTGCCCTTGACGAAATCCACGTGGTGCTGGGCGATCTCCTTGACCAGGGCCTCGTTCTTGCGGCCTTCGGGATAGAGGCGGCGCGCGACGCGGTTGAGCACCACCAGCGCTTCCTTCAAGTCCGTGACCACACCGATGTCCACGGGGAAGTTGCGCCCGATTTCGTTCGGATCGATGTCGATGTGGATCAGCTTCGACGGCGGAAAGCTGAAGGTGAACTCCGGCTCCCACGAGCTGCAATCGGCCTCGCGGAAGCTCGTGCCCAGGCCGATCACCCAATCGGCACCGAGACATTTATCGTTGACGAACTGCGTGCCCCAGAAGCCCGTCATGCCGAGCACCAGCGGATGGTCGTCGGGCAGCGCGCCCTTGCCCATGAGGCTGTGCGCCACGGGCAGCGAGAGATGCTCGGCCAGCCTGCGCAGTTCTTCCGCCGCATCGGCCAGCAGGATGCCGCCGCCCGCATAGATCACCGGCGTCCTGGCTTCGGCGATGGTGCGCACGATCCTCTCGGCGACGACTTCATCGAGCGAGGGCTTGAGCAGATGCGGCGTGTGGTGGCTCAAACGCTCGAACAACTGGGTATCGACTTCCGCCGAGAAGATGTCCATCGGCACCGACACCAGCACCGGTCCCGGACGACCGCTCTCGGCCAACTGGAACGCCTTGTCGAGGATCTGCGCGAACATGTCGGGCCGATCGACGCGCCACGCGCGCTTGACGAAAGGACGGTAGATCTCGTGTTGCGCCGCGTCCGCGTGCAGGTTCACTTCCTGGTGCGGATGCTTGCCGTAGTAGTGCGTCGGAATGTCGCCCGCGATCACCACCATCGGGATCGAATCCAGGGCCGCGTTCGCCACGCCCGTTGCCGCATTCGTGAGGCCGGGGCCGAGGTGCGACAACATCACGGCGGTCTTCTTCTTCGCCCGCGCATAGCCGTCGGCCATGTGCGCAGCGACCTGCTCGTGGCGCGTGTTCATGAACTTGACCTTGGCTCCGTCGAGCGCAGCGATCACGGCGATGTTGGTGTGGCCGCACAGGCCGAACAGGTATTCGACGTCGCGGCGCTCAAGCTCGCGGATGAGTTGTTTGGCGATGGTTTGTTTCATGGTGATTCCTCTCGGATGTCAGCGGTTGAATGTGCGTGTGGCCGGGCCTGTGTAGGTGTACGGAATGGACGGAGGCATCGGCCCCTTGATGCGGGCGTTCTGCTGCTTCTGCTCCCACGCGTGAGCCAGGATGCCGATCGAGCGCGAGAGCACGAACAGGCCGCGTCCGAGTTCGGGCGCGAAGCCCAGTTCGCAATAGATGGCGGCGGTCGCGCCGTCGATGTTCATCGGAATCGGCGCGCCCTTGCGGCGCGTGAGTTCCTCGTCGATGAGCTTGCCGATGACGGCGAAGCGGCCCGAGAGGAAGCCGTGTTCGCGCGCTTCATCGACCATCTTCATGAGCTTCACCGCCCGTGGATCGATGCCGTGGAAGCGGTGGCCGAAGCCCGGAATGATCTTGCCGTGCTCGGCGATGAAGGCATCGAGGCCGGCGACGACGTGCTCCATCTGCGGCGCGGCGTCGCCCGCGATGCGGTCGATGCCGTACATCAGTTCCATGCACTGCTGGCCCGCGCCGCCGTGCACGTCGTCGAGCACGTTGACCGCGCTCGCCATCGCGCCGTTGACCGGCAGGCCGCAGCTCACGGCCATGCGGGAAATTGCGATCGACGGCGCATGCGGCCCGTGATCGACGCCGGCCACCATCGCCGCTTCGAGCAGCGCCGACTGCTCGCGCGTCGGCAACTCCCCGCGCAGCAGCAGCCACGCCATGTCGGGATAGCTCACGCGACCGATCAGGTCCTGAATCGGATAGCCGCGGAAATGAATCTTGCCCGGCTCGATGTCCACGATGCTCGTGGACCACCAGTCGCTGGCCTGCTTGACCAGTTGCTCGGGAGGGCGCTGGGTAAGGTCAGCCATGTCAGGCCTCCGTGGCGGGCGTCATACCCGATGGATGTTTCATCTCAGATCGCCTTGTTCTCACGCAGTTCGGCGATCTGGCTCTCCGTGTAGCCAAGCCCGCCGAGGATTTCATCCGTGTGCGCACCGAGCACCGGCGGCGGCGTCTCGGCTCGCGGCTCGCCGCCGGAGAGCTTGAAGCCCGTGCGCCCCACGCGCACTTCGCGTTCGGCACCCGGCACGTTGTCGAAGGTCTGGACGAACTCGCGCAGCTTCAATTGTTCCGAGCGCAGTACATCGGGCATGTTGAGCACCCTGCCCGCGGGAACGCCGGCGCGGACCAGCAACTGTTCCCACTCGCTCGCCGATCGCGTGGCGAGCGCAGCTTCGATCTCTTGCGTGAGCGCGACGCGGTGCTGCTTGCGGCTTTCGCGTTCGGCGAAGCGCGGGTCCAGCGCGATGTCGGGGCGGCCAATCACGCGGGTCAGCGCCTCGAACTGGTCCTGCTTGTTGGCCGCGATGTTCAGCGGGCCCGATCCGGTGCGGAAGGTGCCCGACGGCGCGGCGGTGAAGTTGTCGTTGCCATGCGGCTGCGGCTCGGTGCCCGCGATCAGGTAGTTCGAGACGACCCAGCCCATCGCAACCAGCGCCGAGTCGAGCATCGAGACGTCGATGAAGCCGCCTTCGCCCGTTGCATTGCGGCGAAACAGCGTGGCGCAGATGGCGAACGCGCCGACCATGCCGCTCACCGTGTCGGCCACCGGGTAGCCGGCGCGCAGCGGCGCGCTCTGCGTGTCGCCGGTCACGCTCATCATGCCGCTCAGGCCCTGGATGATCTGGTCGTAGGCGGGCGCATCGCGCATCGGGCCTTCCTGACCGAAGCCGGTGATCGCGCAGTACACGAGCTTCGGGTTGTGCTTGCGCAGTTCCTCATAGCCGAGGCCGAGGCGCTCCATCACGCCGGGACGGAAGTTCTCGACCAGCACGTCGGCCGACGCGACGAGCCGCTGCAGCAATTCCTTTCCCTGCGGCGATTTCAGGTTCGCCGTGATCGACTTCTTGCCCGCGTTCTGCGCCAGAAAGGAGGACCCCATCAGCTTTGCGTTGAGTGCGCGGTCGTTGCCCAACTGGCGGGCGATGTCGCCGCTGTTGGGCGTCTCAACCTTTATCACCTCGGCGCCCATCAGCGCCAACTGGTAAGCGCACAAGGGGCCAGCCAGCACATTGGTCAGGTCGAGCACGCGGATACCCGCGAGCGCCTTGGTTGTCGTCATGCTATTCATCGGCGGATGAAGGGGTTGGGCACGTCGAGGTCCGACGAGACCCAGACGCACTTCGTGTGCAGGTATTCCTTGATCGTCTCGGACCCCGATTCACGCCCGATGCCCGACTCCTTGTAGCCGCCGAACGGCGACGTGAAGCTCGTCGCGCGGTAGTTGTTGACCCACACCGTGCCGGCCTTGATCTTCTCGGTCATCAACATCGCCCGCTTGAGGTTCTGCGTCCAGACGGCGGCGGCGAGGCCAAAGTTGATGTCGTTGCCGATGCGGATTGCGTCCTGCTCGTCGTCGAATGGAATCACCACCAGCACGGGTCCGAACACTTCTTCCTGCGCGATGCGCATGTCGTTGCGCACGTCGGCAAAGATGGTCGGCTCGATGAACTGGCCGCAGCCCAGGTCAGGGCGGCTGCGTCCGCCGATCACCAGGCGAGCGCCTTCCTGCTTCGCAATCTCGATGTAGCTCATGATCTTCTCGAACTGCGGCCTGGTCGAGATCGGCCCCACCTGCGTCGTGGGATCCTTGGGATCGCCGAGCTTCACGTCGCTCATGAAGGCCGTCAGTTTCTGGAGAAAGCGATCATGGATGCCGCGCTGCAAGAGCAGCCGCGACCCTGCCTGGCAGCTCTGGCCGGACGCCGCGAAGATGCCCGACACCACGCCCTTGACCGCCTGATCGAGGTCCGCATCGTCGAACACGATGTTGGGCGACTTGCCGCCCAGTTCCAGAGTCACGGTCTTGAAATTGCGCGCCGCGATCTCGTAGATCTTGCGCCCCGCGATCGAGCCGCCCGTGAAGCCGATGTGCGCCACGTCAGGATGCGTGACCAGTGCTTCGCCGACTTCCGGCCCCAGCCCCGTGACCACGTTGACGACGCCCTTCGGAAAGCCCGCCTGATCGAACAGCGCGGCAAACTCGACCATCGATGCCGACGTGAATTCCGACGGCTTGATCACCGCCGTACACCCCGCGGCCAGCGCGGGAGCGAGCTTCCAACTGGTCAGGGTCAGCGGCGAATTCCACGGCGTGATGATCGCCACCACGCCCTTCGCCTCATAGCGCGTATAGGCGAACACGCCTTTCTTGTCAGTAGGAATGACATCGCTCTGTACCTTGTCGGCCAAGCCCGCGTAGTAGCGAAAGTAATCCGCCATGTAGCGCACCTGTGCGACCACTTCGGTGGCGAGCTTGCCGTTGTCGCGTTGCTCGATCAGCGCCAGACGGTCGGCATTGGCGGTGACCAGATCGGCGAGTTTCCACAGCAGCCGTCCGCGCTCCGACGGCGTGAGTTCGGACCACGGGCCTTCGAAGGCGCGCTGCGCCGCGGCAACGGCGAGCGCCACGTCGTCGGCATTGCCGCGGGCGATCTCGCCCCAGGTCTGGCCGGTGTACGGGTCATCGGTCGGCAGGTACTGGCCGGAGGCTGGCGGCACGTTTGCGCCGTCGATGTAGTGCTCGTATCTGGGAAGTGCTGGAGTGCTCATCGTTCGAGGGCCGGTGGGCTGGAAAGGAAGGACATTGCGGTGGGTTGGCTCAGAGGAGAGGCTTCGATCAGTCGTTCCGTCCATCATAATAGAGTTCTATTTATAAACACCTAGGGCAAACTCGGAACGCACTGGACAATTAGTGCTCCCTGGGGGGAACTTTTGGCTGCGATGCAGATGTCCCCCGATATCTACCTTGGAGGAGTTCGAATGAATGAAGAGACCGGCGTGGCGGCTGTTGACCGCGCCTTGACGATCCTTGACGCCCTGACGAGCGAGAAAACGACGCTCGCTGACCTGGCCAAGCGCACCGGCCTCTACAAGAGCACCCTGCTGCGCCTGATCAAGTCGCTTGAAAGGTTTGGCTACGTCCTGCGCGACGCCGACGGCTGCTACCGCCTCGGCTCCAAGGTGCTGTACCTCGGCTCGCTGTATCAGAAGCACTTCAACGCCGGCGAACTGGTGCTGCCGGTGCTGCGCAAACTGGTCGAGGAATTGAAGGAGGGCGCGTCCTTCTACGTCGTGGACGCTGACTGGCGCGTGGTTCTGCACCGCGTCGAGTCTTCGCAAGCGGTGCGCGATTCGGTGCGCGAGGGCGACCGCTTCGCACTCACCAGCGGGGCCTCGGGCCATGTGCTGTGCGCCTTCAACGGGGCCACCGGCAAGCGGTTTGACACAGTGCGCCAGCAGATGTACTCCGCGTCCTTCGGCGAGCGCGACCCGGAAACGGCCGCCTTTGCCGCGCCCATCTTTGGCCACGGCAATCGCCTGGTCGGCGCGATCAACGTCTCTGGTCCCCGCTATCGCATCGAGGCGCTGGGGGCGGAGAAGATCGTGCCGCCGCTCTTCAAATACGCCCGGGAACTCACCATCACCTTCGGCGGCGACCCCACCGCCGCGGCCTTTAGTGGCTGGCAGCCGCAGCCGCTGCCGCGGAAGAAGCAATCGAAGTAATCGCGTGCCAAACCGCGCCTCGGCGCTTCAACTGGCGGTTGGTCGCAGGAGGCATGGGAGGAGGGGTAGGGGAGTCATCAATAGATCTCGAACTCAGCGTCCCCGGCGCGGATCTGCTCCGGTCTCGTTCCGGCAAGGGCAGGCGTCGCGGCCTGCCCCGTCCACCATCCACTGATGGCCAGACGCTTGCCTTTGGCAAACGGAGACACATGACTCACGAGATGAGCGCCTTCCGGCCCCACGTTGAAAAGGGCCAGCGTGTTGAACGAGGCTGGCAGGTAGCTGTTCGTCGGGCACCAGTAGAAGGAGCCGCCCCACTCGGAGCGCCACTCTTTCGCCAGATACCAGACAAAGGTCACCTGACGATGCGAATTCGCGTCGTTGGCCGCAACGTCGTTGTGGGGATGCAGATAGTCGCCCGGCAGATACCAGTTGGCGAAAAACTCCGTCGGCCCGGTGCATGAGCGGCCCGACAGCCGCGTCATCCACTCTTTCGTCTTCGGCGAATCGAAGATCCTGGAACACTCGGCGATGTCCTCCGGATACCGCTCGGCGTCCGAGAGATCGTGATAGTGATAGTGGAAATGCGTCTCGTAGCCCTCTTGCACGCGCCAGGCCGTGCTGTTGTCGAGGCTGCGGTGCATGCGCTCCGCAAAGTCCGCTTCGAAGGCGTCCCGGATCAGGACCAGCCTGCCGGCCGCCAGTCGGGGGGCGATGTCCGGCAGCGCGATGCGCACTGATGGGCGGAGATAGCTTTCGAGCGACGGCAGGCCGGCGTCCGTCTCGGCCCCGCCACCGGTCGCCTCCGTCATCTGACGTCGCATCTGCCCCAGGTCGAGCGTGCGCGCCGCGTTGAGCGCGACGTCCAACTCGCCAGCTTGCAGCGGCCCTTCATGGACGTGGACGATGATGCCGTCGCGCACGATCATCAGGGTCGGAATCGACGTGATGTTGAAGCGCGAGCCGATTTCCGGCTGTTCCTCGACGTTGACCTTGGCGAACAGAACGCCGGCGTGGCGGGCCGAGGCGGCGGCGAACACCGGCGCGAACGCACGGCAAAACGGCGAAGACGGCGCCCAGAAATCGACGACTGCCAGTGACCAGCCTTCGATCGCCGATTCGTAGTTGTGCCGCGTCAGCTCGAACACGCCTGGGGTCACGCCCGGAATCACGACCGGAGCGCGGGCTGGCATGAGCGGCTTGTGCAGCAGCGAAATGATCGGCTGCGTCGGGTTGTTCGCGGACTTGCGGTCTCGATGCTTCTGTTTCATGGGAGCCTGCCCGGTCAGGGCACTTTCAAAGGAAAAACGCGACGGGGACGTCTCCATCCCCGCCGCGTTCATGATGCCTGAGTCAGTCGGATCTCAGCGCACGTCTGCCCACGAACCAGCTTGCGGTTGAGCCGCACTTTGCAGCGGGCGGAACCACTTGTCATCGCGGACGTTGCCGTTGGCGTCAGGCCGGTTGTCGTTGCCCCGGCAGAACGGCTCACGGCCCATGATCGACAGGAGTCCGTGCACGACGTGTTGCTTGAAGTAGGCCTGCGTCGTCGCCGAGATCGCAGCGTTGCTGTTGCTGCTCGCATTCGGGTCGAATGCGTTGCTGAAGTGGCCCAGCGAGGTGATCCACGCCTTGCCGCCATCGTAGTACTGGCACCACGAGACCGGGTGGAACGAGTGACCGGGGTTCGTGCCCCCACGGCCCGTCGAGAGCGTGTTGTCGTCCACAGCGGCCAGGAAGCGGACCTTGGTCGGGAACGGCGCGAAGTTGTACCACTCGTCAGCGAAGTGGAACTGCTTGGGCAGGCCAGCGGTCGAGACGTCAGCCTGGTTCACGATGACGATGTCGCCAGCCTGCGCCGAGCCGTGGTCCATGTAGTTGGCGTTGCCGAGCAGACCTTCGTAGTAGGGCCAGTTGTATTCAGCGCCGAACACGTTGTGCATGCCCGCAAAGCCGCCGCCTGCGCGCAGGAAGTTGCGCAGCGAGGTCTTGGCCTGGTCGGTATTCAGGTTGCTGGAAGACAGGTTGCCGCCGGGATTGTTGCCCGTGCCGATGGCCGTGCCGGCCAGATTGGTGTAGCCCTTCGCGCCTTCGGCGACGAAGGTGCCGTGCTTGGTGAACGTGTCGCGAGTCGGGCTGGCCATGACCAGGGCGTCGTAGGTGCCGATGCTCAGGCCGGCCAGCACGTTGACGTCTTCCGTCCAGGTGACCGTGACGCCTTGTTCTTCCATCCACTTGGCGACGGACTTCTGATAGATGTTGGCGTCGGGGATATTGGCCGAACCCGTCACGCTGCCGGCGGTCGTCTGGGCCGGGCCGAGGTTGGCGTGGCGCGGACCCGCAGTACGCGAGTAGATCAGGATCTTGTTCTTGATGTTGCCCTTCCAGGGGTGGTAGCAACGGGGGTCGATGCCACGGCACACGTTGTAGGTCGGATCGATGCTTTCGGCGGGTCCGTTGCTGTTGAACTGAACCTTTTCCGTCGGCTCGCCCGCCTTCAGCCAGGGGTGGCCGATGTCGAACGTGGTGATCGCCTTGGCGGTGGTCTTGGCAGCATCAGCGTCGACGGTGGATTGCGCGGAGATCTGGGCCCCCTGCGCCTTGGCGTCGGCGATCAGCTTGTCCTTCTGCGCTTGGGCATCGAGGACGATGTTCGACTTCGCCAACTGGGCTTCGGCCAGGGCTGCAGCCTTGGCTGCCGAGTCGGAATACGACGCGGCCTTGGCGGCGGCGATCAGCGCATCGCCCTTTTCCTTGGCGGCCGCGACCAGTGCATCGCCTTGGGCCTTGGCGGTGGTGAGCAGCGCGTCAGCCTGCGCCGAGGCTTGTTGCTTGACGGCCTGAGCAGCGGCTTGGCCAGCGGCATTCACCTGGGCCTGCTCTTCGGCGGTGAGTGCCAAGGCCGAGGTAGCGGCCAGCCCCAGAGTCAGCGCCGAAATGGCGAGGCTCAGTGCGTGGAGTTTCTTCATGCTTGTCCTTTTTCTTGGTTGACGGAGTTGATGAATCTGCTGGGAGCGGCGCGGATCGGATGGTGGTATGTTGTGCGTTCTCTCCACCAGAACGGAGTTTCATTTCCGTGGCGAGAGTTTTCCTGAGGGCAAGTTCCGCGTCATTCGGGTAAACCCAAGAACATCGGGTTTTTCCTGAAGAAAAATGTCGCACTGGTTGCGCCCCTCCGGTCTGTGAATCCGAGGTACCGCGATGGGCACATCAGGGGGCGAGGATCACGATGACGATCCGCGAAGTCGACCGCATCAAGACGATGCAGGCGTTGCCGGACCGCATCCTGCGGACTGCCTGGACAAGTCCGGGATGAAAGGCTTCTTCGGTAAGCTCAACTCCGGACTCTTCTACTTGCAGGAGTGGTCCAGCATGGAGAAGCTGGAGCACGGCATCGGTGCCTACACCCGCTGCTACGGTCGCGATAGGCACGAGGATCGCTCCCCCGCCCCCGCATAGATCGCTACGTACGGCACCATCGCCCGATGCCCGCCGTCAGCCACCACCAATGGCAAGTAGCGGCCGTCGCCAGTTGTCGAAGATGCAGAGGTGAGCAGCAACGGCGGCGATTTGTTTGTCCTGAATCGCAAAGCTCAGCCATGTGATTGGACGATGGGTGGCGATGCGGCTTGCCAATGGCGCCGCGAATTCACATCGCGTCATTGAGACCGGCCTTCTTCGTCACCTTCGTCTGGAGGGCGCGCTCGCCATCGGTTAAGCGCTTGCGCTGCTTGAACAGCGCCTGCTCGATGCTCGGCTATGGACGCCTCGCACCTTCTCGGATTGTCAGATCATGCCGGGGCACAGTTCGCGAGGCCGATGGCATGCGCCTTGGAGCCATCATCGAAGAATTCGGACGTACTGATAGTGCCGGTCATCGGGCCGGGCTTGAAACCTGGCGCTCGTGTTTCGCAGTTGAAGAAGATGTTGTCGGAGCGCTTCATGGTGAAGTAGCCGTGCTTGTCCATGTTCTTCGCATCCAGCCTGACCGTCTTGTTGTGGATCGCGGTCATGCCGTCATAGCCCCTCTTCGAAGCGCGCTTGACCGCTGCATAGTCCAGCGCGTCGATCGCCGCAGACGTCCCCTTCTGGCGACCGTTCTTCGAGGTTTCGACCTTCGTTGGCGCGGGAGCTGGAGCAGGGGCGGGTGCAGCTGCCACCGGTGGTGCCGGCGCGGGGGAGGGTGCTGCAGCTCGGGGTTGAATGGCACAGCCGCCGAACAGGAGGGATGAGGCAGCGACTAGCAAAAGAGACTTCGAGTTCATCTACAAAGGTTGGAGTATTGACCCGTTGAGTCTGGCATCTGCAAGAGCGATCGCGAGAGGTGAAGCGAGCAGAAATTCACGGCGACGAGTTGTGTTTTCAAGCGCCGCCTGTCACGTCGGTGGAAAGCAACTGGAGAACTTTTCCATCGCCGCCTCACTCAGGCCGCTTTGGGCGAAGCACTGTCTCCAATCCTGGCGCACGGTCGCCTGGATGCTGTCGTAAATTTCGGCTGCCTCCGCGTGCGACAGGTCGAAGCTCGAGCACTCGCTGAGAATGTTGTCACGCGTTGGTTGCGCGTCGTTGCCCACTCGCATGGCCTGCACTCGCAGCTGCGTCGTTGGGATCCGCGGGACCATGTCGTAGGCCCCGGACATGCGGAAGCCAACGCCCATCTCATCGGCGACGAAGCCGTGGTTGCGATCGTGGTCGTCCGTGTTGGACACAACGCAGTTGAACACCATGCGGCGAAACAACTCATGTTTGTCCGCAAGAGGCTTGGCGCTCCACCGCGTCAGATCGCGCGCGAGTCCAGGGTAGCTGCCGGTGTAGGAGTTCTCGTTGACGCCCGAGGACCTCAGGACCGTGCGCGCGCTCACGAATGCGTCGCGGCTCCACGCCGTCAGCCCATCCTCTTTCTCCACGGCCGTCCGGTCGAATCGCTTCACGAGAAGCACGTCGGCCCCGTCGACCGTCACGAGCTCCGAGTCCACGGTCGCGATACCGCAGTGCCGGGCGAGTGCGTGCATGGCGTGCTCCAGCCGGGCCACCGGAACCCCCGGGTCGTCGTGGCGAGATGGAAACTTCGCCAGCCATTGGAAGGCATTGTCCGCGATCGTCAGCTTGGGTCTGGCCCCTCCCATCGCCGTGTTCGGTCGGACCCAATTCTCGAGTGAAGGGTCTTCCTTGCGCCCCCGCTCGATTCCGGCAAGCACACCGACCGCCGCCCTCAGCACGTCGCGCCCCGGAAGGTCGCGTTGCGCTGGTGGTATGTCCGTGCCCGCGCTGAAATCGAGGTTGCCGACCCTGTCGCCCTGGCTGCGGAGGAGATAGCCGACCGGCGATTCGGGTTTGCCGTACAGCAGGTCGATGACGCCACGGCCCCAATCGTCGGGAGACGCGTCTGCGAACACGCCGAAGAAGCCGAGTTGCGCGGTCGTCGAATGCTCACCATCCCGTAGCGGAAGCAGCACCGGATCGATTGAACGCGCGTGAGACTGGCCCAGGTAGGACTTGGCGTAGACAAACTTGCCAACGCCACCTGCCGAGGTCTTGTCGTTGTTGAATCGCCCGCATAAGGTTGGCTGGGTGTCACCAGGGAGGTAGACCCACACGTAAGCCTGGTTGGACGGAGGTTGGCCGCGCTTAGAAGTCATTGTCGACCTTCGTTCGCACCCGCACCCGCTTGGTCTGAGTCGAGAGCTCCAACGCCAGGCCGTCGCGATCCAATCCAGGATCAGCAAGAAGGTCAAGTTCCTCGTCGAGCCCAAGCGCCCATAGAGCTTTGACGTACGCGCCGATCCCGGTGTTGACCTCGCCGCGTTCGATGGCTTCCATCGTCGATCGAGAGACGCCCGCGCGCTGCGCAAAGTCTTCGCGCCGCAGCCGCCGGCGGGTACGCGCATCGCGGATTCGCTGACCAAGTCGCTGGATTCGATCCGCAACGGCATCGGGGGTTGCATGCGCCTTTGTGCTTGCCATGGCATGCATTATGAACCTTTATACATGCGATGCAATGTTTGACGCAACAGCGCTGAATCTAGAAAGAGCGCGGTCAATGGGGGGCCTCGAGGCTCGTGGATCAAGGCCATCTGCATGATCAGCCTGGCGAACAGAGCCAGAACTGCTGCAGCCGACGCAACTGGGGCGAGGAGTCGCATCCTTCCCGCCAATCTGGTCGCGCGCCATCTTGCTGCCTGGCCACCCTACTTGGTGGCATCACTTGAGTATGTGCGCCGCAAGGGCTGCATGCCGCGGTCGCAAAGTGACAAAGGTCACAACCGTCTTGTGCGTCACTTCCTCGACCCAACTGAGGTGCACGCCTAAATTCACTCCTACTAAAGGTTCGCACGGCCGCGATCCAGTCCTCGGGGAGCACTTGCCATGAAACTCTCTTCGCGTTGCCTGTTCTGGTTGACGAGCGCACTGTCACTGACGGCGACGGCCGTCGCGCTGCTTCATCCAAACCCCGCATTCGCGGCTGACCGCGCATACCTGAGTACTCCGGGCATTGTCGGAGAAGGCGCAGAGCGGGGCCAGGTCGCATTGAGAACTCGAAGGTAGCCGAGATGCTGGCATTCAGTGTCGATTCTTCGGCACACAGTGGGTCTTCCAGTGCGGCCCACGCAGCTTCGGCTGTCAAGTAGTCACCCTTACCAGGACGATTGCTCGCTAGCGCGCATTGCGCTGTAGCTGCACATCGCTGCGTGTAATCACACAGGAGCAGACATGAACTACCTCCGAATCTTCTATGTTCCAGTGCTCATGGCGCTCGGTGCCATTGCCGCCGGGTGCGGCCAACAGAGCAACCAGCCGTCGGCGCGTCTACAGGCTTCAATCGCCAGCGGCGGTCAGAAGGTCGACGCAGGATTCGATCATTCGAGAGACGCCAGGACAACGGGGCGCATGGATGTCTACATCGGCGAAACGTTCGCCACCGAGCAAAAGGCCATGTCCGTGAAAGACACAGTGCCGGATGCTCCGACCTTCTGACGCGGCAGCCGCAGCACGTCGTGGCCTCATCGGAATGGGGGAACCCGTTTCATTCGATCACCCCCTGACGGCACGGCCGGCTGGCAGCGGCGCGGCAAGCGCTGCTAGTGATCGAAGTGGAACGCGACCGACGCCCGCGGTCCCGAACGCCGCGAGGTCACGCGATCGGCAAAGCTGCGCATCAGGAAGCCGGCCATTCGCCGCTCGCCATCGTCCGAATCGATGAGCTCATCAACCGTCGGCCGCTGCTGTGGCAGCTCAAGTTCGAGGCCGTCGTACGACACCTGCAGGTCGAGGTTGAACTCGTCGAACGCGGCTTGGATAGCGAGTGGACCGGTGGCGACGCCACTTGACACCAGTGTCTCGATCGACTGCACCAAATTGAATTTGGCGCGGACGATGACGTCGCTGCGCGCGCCCCAGGCGGCTCCGTGCAGATCGAGAAATTGCTCGAGCGCCGCTGGGTCGACCGCGCCAGGTGTCACTGTCATCG
This sequence comes from Variovorax flavidus, assembly GCF_030317145.1. GTDB lineage: Bacteria > Pseudomonadota > Gammaproteobacteria > Burkholderiales > Burkholderiaceae_C > Variovorax > Variovorax flavidus. The sequence goes on along the minus strand of NZ_JASZYE010000009.1, from coordinate 110,399 downwards.
AGACGCTGCGCCGCAGGCCAATACGAAACAGCAGGTTCAACCCGAGTCCCACCAGCGTGCCCAGCACCAGCGAATTGCCAAACGAAGGCTGCAGCCCCGACGGCAGGACCAACACCAGCCCGGGGAAGATCTCCACCGCCAGGCCAAACACGATGGCGAGGCCGATCACCAGTGTCTTGCGGGCGTCAAGCAGGCGCGAGGTCATGATCAACAAGCCGTTGATGATGATGAAGGTGGACGAGAACACCAGCGCCGCACCGAGCACCGGCCGCGGGATGAGGTTGAACAGGAGGCCCAGTTTCGGCACGAAGGCGAATAGCAGCAGGATCGCCGCTACCGACCAGCCGATGCGCCGGCTGACGACGCCGGTAGCGGTCGCGAGGCCGACCGCGCCGGTGGACGAGTTGATGCCCGGCGCGCCCAACGCCCCTGCCGCCACCGAACCGAGTCCATCGGCCAGCACGCCGCGGCTGATGGAACGCATGTCGGCGCGCACCCAGCCGGGCTGGCTGGCCTTCTGCGCAGTTGTGACATTGCCGATCACCTTCAGCACCGCGGCGACCGAGGCGATCAGAAAGGGGAGCACCAGCGTGGTGTCGAAGGTCCAGCCAACCGGCCCCCAAGCCGGAATGGCCAGCACGGGCGCCGTCGCCACCCGAGCAAGGTCGTGGGCATCGAGTCGGCCGAGCGCCCCGCCGAGCAGGCAGCCGGCGCCCAAGCCGATCAGCACGCTGAACACGCGCAGCCCGCCGCGGCCCCAGACGTTGAGGGCGACCATCAGAGCGAGCGTGCCGAGGCCCAGCAACAAGTCGATCTGCGCCGGTTGCATGTTGGCCTGCGAGCCACCCAGTGCGGTGCGCAGGCCAACCACGCCGACAGAAATCCCGGCCAGCAACACCACCAGGCCGGTTATTTCTGGCGTGAACAGTGGACGCAAGCGCGGCAACAGGCGAGCCAGGGCCATCTCGAAGAGGCCGGCAAGAATCGTCATGCCGAACACCGCGGACAGTTCCCCGCTGCGCGCGGCGATCAGCGAGGGAACGATGTAGACAACGCTCGGCGAAGGCTGGCACAGATAGCCGGAGCCGATCGGCCCAACGGTGATCACCTGCAGCAGGGTGCCGACGGCCATCGCGATCAGCGTCGCGCTGACCATGGCCGCCGTCACCTCGGCGGTGCTGCCGGCCGCCTGCGCGATCAGCACCGGGTAGACCAGGAAGATCGACATCAACCCGACATGCTGCAGGCCGCTGAGGAGGTTGACCCCGAGAGGCGGCGTCTCGTCGACCCCGTAGATCAGCCCCACGGGCTTGTGCGACATCGGCTTGCGTTCCTTTGGTTGAGGCGCGTGCGGGCGAGGAAACCGCCGAGCGACCGCTTGGCCGCGCGGATCATAGCCCGGCGGGAAGCAGAAGCGGCCAGAATCGAACGGGGTGCAAGAACGTGTTCGCGTTGGAGCGCGAGAAGCGAAGCGAGAGTCTCTTTGCGAAGGTGCCCTGTCCAGCCGCACGAGCCGCCCGGATCAATCGACGGTGTAGGGCGTTTTGGGGCAGCTGCGTGTGGAAGCTGGCATTGAGCATGTTCCACGAGCGGATCGCAGAGACCGCAAAGGAGCGGTGCGCGATCTGCGCATCGCTGAAGTGCCGCTTCACGGCGTCGAAGTCCACATCGCTGGGCGTGCGCTCCAGAACCGCGTTGACGGCCTCTGCCCAATTGAGCGCCGCGCGCTCGGCTTCGCTGTGGCCGCGGTCAGATCCGACCTGCACATGGTCCAGTCAGTTCTGCTAGTGCAGCCCTCACCAGCCTTGCCATTGCTGTTGCTGCCTGTTGCCGTGAATGTTGCCGGCGATTGCCCCTGCAATACCACCAATAGCGGCACCCGTCCAAGCGTCGCCCCCGGCGATCGCTGCGATGCCTGCCCCGCCCGCAGCGCCCATGGCTGCGCCGCTCATCGTGCCTTGCTGTTGCGGACTCATATCCGTGCAACTCGCCAAGAATGCCAGCGTTGCTACGCTTGCCAGCCATCCAAGTCTTCTCATGGTCAGCTCCTTACTTCCTCTGCAGGCCGGGGGTGGCCTGTTCAAACCAGATGACGTCCTGCACGGGCCGCGAAGGCCTGTTCATTTGACATGCTCCTTGAGAGTGACGGAAAGGAAGTTTGACCCCATTCTTGTCTTCTGCCAACTCCCCGCCGGAGCGTTTCGAAAGCACTGCCCCATGGTGCTATTGACAAGGGGCGGGCATCCACTGATGCTCATTTGCACAGGACTCAATCAAAAAAGAGGAGATTCCGTGGCTTCGATGAGAGTCCGCGGCGCGGACCTGTCATGACCACACCGGAGGACCAGAAACTTTCTCGCGGTGCGCTTGTTGGGCTCGTCGTGGGTTCCATGGTCGGTGCCGGCATCTTCGCGCTGCCGGCGGCTTTCGGCCGGTCGACCGGCGTCCTGGGCGCGTTGATTGCATGGTCCATCGCCGGCACCGGGATGCTGATGCTGGCGTTCGTCTTCCAGAGCTTGTCCCGGCGGCGGCCCGAACTCGACACCGGCATCTACGCCTATGCCAAGGCCGGGTTCGGCAACTACCTCGGCTTCGCATCCGCGGTGGGCTACTGGATCGGGGCATGCCTGGCCGACACCGCTTGCCTGATCCTGATCAAAGCAACACTGGGGCAATTCATTCCGGCCTTCGGCGACGGCTCGACCACTGTGGCGATCGTCTCGGCGTCGGTGCTTTTGTGGGCTGTGCAGGTCCTGGTCCTGCGCGGCGTCAAAGGGGCGGCGGCGCTGAACTCCATTGCCACGTTTGCGAAGATGGTGCCGATCGTCATCTTCATCGTCGTCGCGGCCGTTGGCTTCAAAGCGGATATCTTCGCGCTCAACTTCTGGGGCGGCGAAGACCGCAGCCTGTCTGGCGTGGCCCATCAGGTGCGCGGCACGATGCTGGCCACCGTGTTCGTGTTCGTCGGTATCGAGGGCGCAAGTGTCTACTCGCGCTATGCGCGCAAGCGGGAGGATGTCGGCTTCGCCACCGTGCTCGGCTTCCTGGGGGTGCTCTGCCTGCTGGTCCTGGTCACCATCCTGTCCTATGGTGTGCTGCTGCGTCCCGAGCTGGCGGCGCTCGCGACGCCGTCGATGGCGGGTGTGATGGCGGAGCTCGTGGGGCCGTGGGGGTTGGCCTTCATCAGCATCGGTCTGCTGATCTCCGTCCTCGGCAACTACCTGTCGTGGTCCTTGCTCGCGGCCGAAGTCCTGTTCTCCGCGGCGAACACCAAGGTCATGCCAGCCTTCCTCGCGCGCGAGAACGTCAACAAGGCTCCCGTTGCGTCGCTGTGGCTGTCGAACATCGTGATCCAGCTGTTCCTGCTCGTGACCTGGTTTGCCGAATACGCCTTCACGCTGGCGTTGAAGATGACGAGCTCGATGACGCTCATCCCCTACCTGCTCGTCGCGGCGTACGCGCTAAAGCTCGCGTGGACAGGTGAGACCTACCAGGCCGATGCGCGTGCCCGGACCGTGGATTGGGTGCGCGGTGCCATCGCGACGGTCTATGCCATGGCCATGCTCTTCGCGGGCGGACTCAAGTTCTTGATGCTCGCGGCGGTCCTGTATGCGCCCGGTACGATCCTCTATTTCATCGCACGGCGTGAGCAGAAGGAGCGGCTTTTCACCTTGCCAGAGATGATGGTGTTCGCGGTGCTGGTGATGGCTGCGATCGCCGCACTGATCGCGCTCGGTACCGGCGCGATCGCCGTTTAGAGCCCGAAGGAATGCGAATGTCAATGTCGCACCCCTCGCGCCATGCCGATGCGTTGCTGCTCTTGTTGCTGCCTCTCTCGGCGCTCGCGATCAACGCAGTGACGCTGCAGGCGGTCAACATGAAAAGCGGACCTGGCCGCGCCTTTGCATTGGTGACCTGGCTGCCTGCGCGAGCCCCCGTCGGTGATGGATTGCACCAGCGGCTGTCTTCAGACATGAGCGTCACGCTCCCGACCTCTGTTCTTGTTCTGATCGTGTACGTGCTTGGCATGTTCATGGGCGGCGTCTTCGCGCTCTTGTGCACATGGACGAGCAAGGCCACTGCACGATAGCGTTCACCTCCATAGACCATTTCAAAGGAAGTCAAATGAGCAATTTCTGGGACCTGATTCAACTGCTGCTGTCGACCTTCGTCCTCATCGCCTACCTCTTCATCCTGTTCCAGATCATCGGGGACCTCTTCCGCGATTCGGAGTTGGGCGGCGGGTTCAAGGCAATTTGGATCATTGGGCTGGTTTTCCTGCCATTCCTGACGGCGCTTATCTACATCATCGTTCGTGGACGTGGCATGGCGGAGCGGCAGCGCGCCAGTCTTCAGCGTGCCAAGTCAGAAACGGATGCCTATATCCGGCAAGTGGCCGGCAAGTCGCCTACCGAGCAGATCGCGGAGGCCAAGACATTACTCGACGCAGGCACCATCAATCAGCAAGAGTTCGACCAGCTCAAGGCCAAGGCGCTGTCCTGAGGGCGGCACCGAATCTACTGGCGCGACCGGCATCAGACGAACATCCGCGTTGGCCTGCAGGTGCGAACCGAGCCAGGAGTAGTTCTTGAAATCGAAGCGAAGCGTCAAGGTCGCTTGAACAGGGTGGGCGAACATGACGAAAATGCATTGAAACGTTGCCGACGGCACCCGGCTGGCAATGCGCGCACAGCGTGCGAGAAGCGCGGGCAGGACGCCGGAGATACGACCGTCAAGGGCAGGGTGGAGAGCGGCGGCAAGTCCCGCCACAACGAAATGTCCATGCAGAAGAACTCATCACCTGCAAAAGGGAGCTAACCATGCCACGAGCGTTCATTTCATCGCTGCTCCTCGCTTTGTCGCTGATGCTGGCTTTGCCGGCGATGGCCTTCAACTCGTCTACTACGCGATCACTCAATGTTCGTTCCGGTCCAGGAAGTTCGTTTCGGGTTGTCACGGTGCTTCCGCCACGCACCTCGGTGTGGGTGGATCGATGCACGAACGGGTGGCGCTGGTGTGAAGTTTCAGGGAGGCGCGGTGGGCGCGGATGGGTGGATGCTCGATTCCTCAGTCCCTCTGTTCGCGGCCGGGTTCCGATAGTGAACGATCGGAGACGCCCAGGACCGCCCCCGCAGCCCGGTCCTTGGCCTCAGCGACCGGTTGGGTAATCCCATAGCTACTCAATAAGTCATGACATCACCGAAGTTTGCCTTGGCGTTGTCGCACTGAGGGCCGATGATCGCGACACCGGCAGCTGACGTGGCGATCCATCAGGTTTATGCGATCAAATTTGACCGAGTCGGGGTGCGGCAGACGCTCGCGCCTGCGTGAGACCAAGCCCGAAGGTCCAGGGAGCTGGGCGGGGACAATCGCTGACATGAAGAAGCTCGTCATCGCGACGGCGCTCGTCACTCTAGTAGCTCCGGCTTCTGCGCAAACGCTGACTTGCAACAGCGAGATCGGCAAGCTGTTCGGCTCCCGGCAGATTGAAATTGTGCGCAGCGGCGACGGCATTACTGTTCGCGCCTCCAATGCGTCGAACGATGAGTGGGCGTATCAAGTTCTTGCTGAGAGCAAGACACTCGGGGCATTTCGTGCGGTTCGTATGGTTAAGCCTGCTGGCCCTCCCAGTGCGCTTGACGCCGTGCTGGGCGGGGAACTGTTTGTGCGCCGCGACGGCGCTTCTCTTCGGGCGTTTGCTACAGGCTCGATGACGTCCGGTGAGGTCAGTTCAGAACAGTTCGTCTGCCGATAGACGGGCGGGCACCAGAAGTTCCCCGCCGTTTCTCTTTGGGACAAAAGCCCCGGATCCTCAAGGCTGACCGCAGCGAGTGAGCAGAAAAGTCGTCGCCTACGCCGGCGAGCGAGCATCGAGCCTTCACGATGTCCCGGATGGCCGTGCCGGTGAGGGCGTCCTCGCCCAGGCGCCTTGTTGATCCGGCGGAAGAGTGGTCCTAAGGTGACCCCGCTGGCCTTGGGCATTGAATGCGATGCCGCCCGGGCTGTACGTGCAGGTCATCGACGGCTTGATTCACGTCACCAACCCGGTGGGCACGCAGAACTTTGCGGCAGGGCAGTTCGGCTTCACGCCCAACGTCACCCAACCGCCGGTGGTCGTGCCGAAGAACCCGGGGATCCAGTTCACGCCGCCGCCAGCCTTCAACGCGCCGATCGGGTCCAGTGGCACCAACACCGCCGGCAAGTCCAACACGGTGGATTGCGAAGTGCGCTGAGTTCGGTGGACGGCGGGGCCTTGCTCCCGCCGCCTGGCCTCTAGAGAAGGAAGGGTATGAAGCGGCGTGTGCGACGCATGTACTCACGGTACGCATCGCCGAAATGTTCGAGGCACTCGATCTCTTCGCGCTTGGCAGTGACGAAGATCAGCGCAGTGGACGCGAGCACCAGCAACAGCCCCAGCCAGGTGAAGCGCTGCTTCAACCGGACGCCATCTGCAGTTGATCGAGACCGAGCCAGAGGTAGCTGGCCGGCCGTCCGGCCTTGCGATCCCCGTCGTCGCTGACAAGGACGATTCCCGCGGCACCGTCGATGGTCGCCGGGCTCACGCCTTCGGTGTGGGCCAGATCCCGCAGAGCCTGTACAGCAACGCGGTATACGGCGTTGCTTCCCCTTCCATTCCAGAGCCACAGGGAGAACTGGCCGGGCTCCCGCGAAACCGGCCCGCCGACGACCAGGTACTGACCGAGCGCTGGGAGAAAAGACAAGGCGCGGATTCCGTGGCCGTCCAGATCCAATTCATCGAGTTCGGCCGATACGCGAGGCTCCTCGTTGGCTTCGAACATGGCGGTCGGATTCACGATGCGGGCGATGATTGCGCGGCCCTCGTGCAGCGGACTGCGAAAGCCGACAAGCAGATGGTGCTCGAACGGGTCGATCTCCAGCGCTTCGATGTTGAGTCCACCTCCGGTCTTGACCTCCCGGATCTCGGCCGCTGCAGCGAGCAGCGGATGCTCCGCCGTCATGGCTTGCTTCAATCCCTGGACGACCTTCGGCTCGACGACGCGATCACCCTCGACCCGAAAGCGCACGAGTCGCTCGCGCGCCTGCCGGGTGTGACCTTCGTCGTCCCGTGAATGGGAAGTGATGGCGTAGACGAAGCCGGATCGATCCAGCGCAAGCCCTTCGAGATCGTCGAGCTTCCAGAAGTCGCTGAAGGTCTGGAGCAGGGTGGCGGCGAGTGCGACGCTTTCGACATGGCCTGCATCGATCGTGACCAGACTGAAGGGGTGCTTCTTCTCGTCCTCGACGACAAGGAGGCGCCCGTCCGACAATTGCCGGATCGCCGACGGCTCGTAGATGCCGGTCAGGGGCCGAAAAACGGGTGGTTCAGGGTGGGCCACCGGCCCATTGTCTACCTCGCCGCCAACATACGCACCTGCTCAACCAGCCGCAGCGCGGATCGCTTCGGCGATTCGTTGCGGATCGGGTTCGACGCCGATGCCTGCCGCGTCGCCCAGGCTCACGCACCCGTCTTCATCCAGATGCTGGAGGGCGGGCGCAACGGCCGTGCGCAAGGGGTTGTCGTTGGCATCCACTTCCAGCGAGCCATCGCCGCCCGCCGCTGCGAGCAGATGCGCCGAGGCCAGCAGGCCGACGCCCGCTCCCAGGTAGTGAGGGCAATAGCGCAACCCGGCAGCGCGGGCGCGGCGGATGACGGGCCAGCAACCGGAGATGCCGCCCCACTTGGCCGCATCAGGCTGCAGCACCGACAGGACGCCGGCCTGCAGCGCGGCATCGAACCGCAGCACGTTCCGTTGGGCCCTGCCCACCTACGGCCTGAGATCTTCGCCAAGGTGATCGTGCCGTTGACGGTGCCGCACATCCTCACCGCCATCCGCGTCGCGCTCGGCGTGGCCTGGGCCACGCTGGTTGCGTCCGAGCTCCAGCGGCCGGCAATTCAAATCGGTCGAGCCAGGTCGGAAGCGGATGCGCAACCCGCTTACGCAGCAGCCACGCTGCGTGATCCTCTCGTGAGATGCACAACACGGTGCCCGGTACGGCAATCCAATGGCCGTTCGCCACCAATTGCCGAAAGGCGGTGCGACGACGCTCGATGCTCTAGCCGTCTATGCCGGGGACGTGGGAGGCGACGGCGTCACGGTCGGCAGGCACTGCAGCACCCAGATAGACCGAGTACCGGAGCCGCACGAGGGAACAGCACCATGCGTCGCTTACGCGCCGTGAAGCAGAACAAAAGCAGGTGGACTGATGCTCATGCCGCCGCATTCCTTGAACTTGGGGAAGAGGAGCCTTCAAGCCTGCTCCGCCTCGCGCAGCAGGGCGCGCTGCATCGCGGGCAGATCGCGTGTCCGTGCGTGGTGAGCGGCCAAGCGAGGGGGCAGGGGGAGACGAAGCATAAGGGCCCAGTGTGCGAACACGAACAGGTAGTAGTCGATCGCGCTGCGCTCGCCGAGCACCCAGGCACCGTCTTCGAGTTCGCCGTCGATGCCATGCAAAAGCTTTTCGATGACAGGCACGGTATGGGTCCAAAGCGCTTTCTTAGCCACGGCGTCGTCACCCACCCAACGAGGCGCGAGAAAAAGGATCCGGAATGCGGGATGCAACGTTCCGCCCAAGTAGCCGATCCATTCCATCGCCTTGATCGTGTGCTGCGGATCGGTCGGCAGCGTTCGCGACGAGGGAAAGTGCTGTTGCAGGAAATGAAAGATCGAGCCCGTCTCCCGCACAATCCGCCCACCGACCCATAAGGCCGGGACCTGACGGCGCGAATTGATCGCCATGTAGTTCTCGTCGCCGGCGCCGCTTAGCGACATGTCGACACGTTGAAGACCAAAGGGTACCCCGACATCTTCGAGCGCCGCGATGGAGGCGATCGCGCAGGAGTCCTTACTGAAATATAACGTTAGGTGGTCGAGTGTGTCCATTTTTCGGTATCCAGTCTTAGGTAGGTTGCCAGCTGCTCTATCGGTAACCGGCGGGGGTTGCTGCGACGCCATATCGCGTGGAAATCGCGCGTATGCCGAGGCACAAGCGGCAGAATGCGCACCTTCGCAGCGCCGTGGTCCATGCCGGGCCACGCGGTGAGAACTCCGACGCCGTGCCCGCTGCGCGCCAGTTCGACTATTGCCTCGGTCAGTTGGACGCGGCGCAGCCGTGCCGGCGAAGCACCTGTAGCGGTCAACAGTTGTGCCGCGTCCTCGCTCGCTAGATCGTGCGTGAGCAGCGTCTCGTTCTTGAGGGCTGACCACATCACAGCGGGATGCAACGAGTTGCCCGATACGAGGTGTCCGTGTTCTTCTCCCAGGACTGCGACGATGTCGAGTCCGAAGATGTGCCGATTGACGAACGGTTCGGCGCTTGCGCGCCGGGGACTGATCGCGAGGTCAATCTCGTCTTCCTTCAGCGCCTGGATTTAGCGGCGCGTTCCTTGCAGCCTGATGTCGACGTCAATGTTTGGCGTGACCGTCGCGAAGCGCGCCAATGCACCCGCGAGCCATTGATAATAGGGCAGCCCGCCGCGATGCGCACCGTGGACCGGTCTGAAATGCTGGCCCGCGCGTCCCGCTCCGCCTGGGCGAGGCGATGTAGTATCTCGTCGCTTGCATCCAGAACTGCGGCGCCCGCTGTCGTGAGGACCATCCGTTTACCTACGCGCTCGAAGAGCTTCACACCCAGGTCGTGCTCGACATTGAGCAATTGGTGGCTCAGCGCGCTGGGCGATAAATTCAGGGACGGCGCCGCACGCGCCACATTGCCTTCACGCACGATGCTCTGTACCAGTTGCAAATGCCGAACTTCCAGTACGAGACGCGCATTGCAATCGCGCTTCGCGGCAACATCGTGCCGCAGTCCGAAATCGACAATGTTGGTCATGAGCGTTGTGGTCCTCCAGCGCGGCGAGAGACGCCAACCGAAAAGTCAACGAAGTGCGCTACCTTTGTAGCCACAGCCGCCTCAATACTCGGCATGCGTTGGCGCACTTCTTTGACGAATCCGTGCTCCCAGACGTCCTCAAGGTCGCCGACCACGACTGACGCGCCGCGACCGACGAGGCAACACGACTCGTCGGATTCAGCGTTGCGCGTGAGAAAGCGAACGCGCCAGTTTGCGTCCGGCAGCCGACGCGCCACCGCTCCACCTTGAAGTCTCGTCCCGCCAACGACGAGTCCCACATTTTCCCGTTCAGTCATCTTCACTCCGAGCATCCCGCCATGAGGCCGCCAATAGTGCCGTTGTATCTACAGATGAAGAAGCGCATTGTTTTCATCAATCCGATGAAGAATTTTCATCAAAGGGAGCGCTTGCCCAGAACGTCATGATCTGTATCAGCTGCTTTTGTGTCATCTGCGACCGGCATCGCGCGTCGACACCCAGCTGATCGCAAGCCTGGAGCGGCCATTCCCCTGAAGGATCCGCGATGGCCGAGCGCTGACAGGTTCGTGCCCCTCGCATGACGGTCAGCCTTGGGAAACCTTCTTAGATGTCCACGGTCATCGCCGACGTTTCTCCACCTCTTGCCAAGGCGAGTGGCACCGACCCGGGCGCATTTACGTGGATCCCCTCTCGGCCCGATCCAATAGCCTACTTAATCTGCTCGCGCATCCGCTATCGCGTTCGCAGTCACCTCGGCGGGAATCCTCGCTGGCAGCTGCAGCGATGTCCGCGGCGGCCAGCTACTTTCCCGGGATCTCAACGTGCCTCTTGATCAGAAGAGCCTTCCCGCATCCGTCTCAGGTCGCCACGGCGGCGTTGGCCGATCCTTACGGACCTGATTGAACATTTCTTCAAGGGCCGCATGAGTGCCGATCGGGCTAAGCTGCCTCGATGGCCTTCAAGAATGGGCTTATCGAACGAGGCCCTGGGCGCGGCCAAGGCTGAGGACCAAGCAAGCACCGCAATGTGCCAGTGACCCGACCGTCTTAACCGAAGACGCCTCGCTGCGCAACGTGTTGCCACATGACAGAACGATTCCCGCGCTCCATGGGGACGGCAGAAAGGAGGTTGAGCATGGGTGCATCGCTCAACCGGGGGCGCGCGCTTCCGGCGGCGTGGCAGGGGCCCGTAGGCAAAAGAGGAATGAGTTAGACCGATGATTCAACTAGCCGCCTTACACAGAGAGACTCGGGCACCGCCTGCGCGGCAGGCATCTACGATTGCTGCATCGATCTCCCGGGTCAAAGCTCAATCGGAGGGCAAAGTTAAACCGGCATCAACGGGTTTGAGTTCCGTCATGCCCAACCCAATGAACTTGCTCCCTTACATCTCGTAGGTCGCTTCGAATACGCCGTTAAAGTCCAGCAGCATTCTCAGGAAACGCATCGCACAAAAACTGAACAAATGCCGACACCTTGCTACTCACAAGTCTGCGCGAAGTATGCAGCGCCCAAACCTCGACACGGCCTTGCATGACCTCACCCCAATTGACGAGCCGGCCTTCTGCGAGATCCTCGCGCACAAGTGATGACGGTAACATCGCAGCACCCGCGCCCGCCAGTGCTGCGTCTCGCACCATGCAAATCGATGAAAGACGCAGTACTGCAGAGGGTAGAAATTCGTACTGCGAGTTCGCGGCCTGCACGCGCCATGGGGTGGTATCGCTCGTCGATGCGAGGAGCACGGCTGGCACCGCTGCTCCGACTCGTGGTCGCCCTATAGTTGGGGCGGCGACGACAAGCTTTTGGTCGCGCAGGAAGCAACGGCCAACCAATTCGCTGTCCGGCGGCGGATTGGTCCGGATCACGACGTCGTAGTTTTCTTCAACGAGATCGACCATGCGGTCCTCAGTCGTCACTTCGATCACGACCTGCGGATATCGCCTGATGAATTCTGCCGCGAGGCGTCCCATCGCCGTATGCGCAAACAGTAAAGGGCAACTGATGCGCAGCGTGCCGCGCGCGCCTTTCGCTTGGCCGCTTGCCAGGCATTTGCTAACTTCTTCGATCTCCGCCAGCAGTCCTTCGGTCCGGGCATACAAAACTTGGCCGTCTTGAGTCAATCGAAAGGCTCTTCCGCCGCGCTCCAGTAGCCTTAAGCCCAGACTTTCCTCAAGTTCCATGACACGCCGCGACAGTGTCGCCTTGGCCCGTCCACTGGCGCGGCTTGCCTTGCCGAAGCCCCCGTGGGTGGCCACAAGGTTGAAGTCCGCCAAAGTATCGAAATTCATAGGTGATCCATATTTGAGACGGGGCGTCTATTATTTGCGACTTCCGCTCTTCAGTGGGACTCGATAGATTCGATTCCTTATTTCAAAAGGAACTCTGAGATGAAGCGCAATCAAGCCTTCCGCATTCACGCCTACGGTGGCCCTGATGCCCTGCGTCGTGATGACGTACCCGAGCCCGAAGTCGCAGCCGGTCAGCTCTTGGTCGAGGTCAAGGCGGCCGGCATCAATGGCCTCGATGCGAAGATCCGCGAGGGCTTGCTCCGCGGTGCCTTCCCGCTGCCGCTGCCCGCAACGCTTGGCGTCGAATTGGCCGGCGTTGTGAGCCGCGTGGGCGAGGGCGTCACCGGGTTCAAGGTCGGCGACCGTGTCATGGGACCGCTCGCTGGCCTCGGCGCGTATGCAAATTTCGTTGCAGTCAACGCGGCCAATTTGGCCCTGACGCCCGAGGGTCTAGACGACGTGGCCGCAGCCGCGCTACCGGTCGCTTCCCTGGCCGCGTGGCAATCGCTACGCGCGGCAGGCGAACTGACGCCCGGGCAGAAAGTGTTGATTCATGGCGCAGCGGGGGGCGTTGGCGGTTTCGCGGTGCAATTCGCCAAGGCAGAGGGGGCTACCGTATGGGCGACCGCCTCGGCGACCAGCCGTGACCATGTGCTTAAATTGGGCGCGGACGTAGTAATCGACCGCAATGCGCAGCGATTTGAATCGCTTGCGGAAGGCATCGACCTAGTGCTCGATCTCGTTGGCGGCGATGTACTGGATCGTTCGTGGCAAGTGCTCGCGCCCGGTGGCGCGATCGTCAGCGCAGTGGACCTCGGTATTAGCGCCAAGACGCCCGTTGGACGCAAGGGCATTGCGTTCGCAACGCGCCCTGACGCCGCCCGACTACGCCTCGCGGCCGAGGCGGTCGTTTCCGGTAAGTTGCGCTCGACCATCGCCGAAGTCGTGGGATTCGACCAGATTCCAGCCGCCGTCGAGCGCGTGCGCATTGGCCACGCACCCGGGAAGATCGTTGCCGACTTCACGCGCTAACTGCCTTGTCATGGCCACGCGGCTATTGCTGCTGTTGCACGTGTGCTTAAAGGCAGACCTCCGGTCTACCTCTTGCATACGGCGAAGCGAGCGCAATGACCGCGCCACAATTTTCTGCAGGAAGCTTTGAACAACGCTGCGTCTCAGGAGCGTTCCGTCGACGAAAGCGGCGCACACATAGCCGCGATCCATACGGTCAACGCCAATTTCAGCGCGATGTAAGAAAAACGTGGCCGGCAGGTCTATCCCGACAGTGGGTGCACGAGCGCTGCTGAATTCAACTGTTTCCGATCCGCGCGAGGGACTGCCGCCATCGAGAAAGGATGGGTGGCTCGCCATCGCCGCTAGCGCGAACGTGTCGACGGCAGCGACTCGTCCGCTGCCTCTCAATTTTCAATCGCTCTCCTAAAAGGGAAGGCGAGGGCTACTTCGAGAAAGCACAAGGCGGTAGCACTCCGCCTATCTCCCGAGGTTTGCCAAGCAGTTTTGATTCCTACCCCTAAGCGTCGACTTCATTGTTAAAACTATTTAGGATTACTTATGACCCGTGTTGTTCGCATTCACCAATATGGCGATGCCAGTGTTTTGGAAATTGAAGACATTGAGGTTTCAGCGCCCGCGGACGGTGAAGTTCAGATCGCAGTTAAAGCCATCGGGCTCAATCGCGCCGAGGTGATGTTCCGCAATCATGCCTACCTCCAGCTGGCCACCTTCCCGAGCCGTCTGGGATACGAGGCGGCGGGGATCGTGCAGGGAGTGGGGGCTACAGTGTCAGGATTTAAACCGGGCGACCTGGTGAGCGTCATCCCAGCACTTGATATCGCCCGCGGCGGCACCTATGGCGAACTTGTCAATGTGCCGGCACGTTTAGTAGTGAAGCATCCCGTAACCTTATCGTTTGACGCTGCGGCGGCAGTATGGATGCAATACGTCACGGCCTGGGGAGCGCTGGTCGAGCAGGCAAAGCTGAGTGCTGGAGACACCGTGATCGTTACGGCAGCATCCAGCAGCGTGGGTCTTGCAGCTTTCCAAGTCGCTCGAATGATGGGGGCAACGATAGTTGCCACCACGCGCACCCGCGCCAAGCGGCAAGCGTTGCTTGACGCAGGAGCTCATCACGTAGTGGCGATAGAAGAAGAAGACTTGGTTGAAAAGGTGATGGCCGTAACTGGTGGCCGAGGAGCCCGCGTCGTCTTTGATGCAGTCGGCGGGCCGTCGTTCGAGCGGCTGACGGCCAGCATTGCGCGCGGGGGCATTCTTATCCAATACGGCGCACTTAGTCCCGAACCAACACCGTTCCCGCTATTCGCCGTCCTCGCCAAAAGCGTAACTGTGAAGGGCTACCTCTATAGCGAGATCGTTTCTGATGACACGATCTTAAACCGGGTTAGGGCTGGCATCGTCGATGGATTGACGTCGGGCGCGCTAAAGCCAAAGATCGCTCGCACGTTCACACTTGACCAAATCCAAGAGGCACATCGTTACTTAGAATCCAACGAACAGATCGGCAAAGTCATCGTCCGCGTTTGAGCCATTGCGCCCAAGCGCGAACGTGGAGTTGGCCGGCCGGATGATCGGAGCAATGATCTGCGAAGCCGCGCTTCTGCTCGAGGATGCCAAACATCGTAAGGCGCTGGAGCGGCAGGCCTTGGACATTGTCGATCGCGTCTTTTCATCGCTCCAGGCGGCCACTAGGGACGGTTGATGGCACTGCTGGAGGGCTTCCGATGGATGCCGCGCGATGCCATGTTCCCGCGCGGCGCATACGCGCAAGCCTGGGGGACACACGAGCCACGGCTGAGCGAGTGGGAGGCCTGCCGCTTAACGGTCACCGGATCTTCGGCGCCCTGGGCGGTCACAACGAACTCCCCGGCATCGAGACGCAGAAGGTGAAGTTCGCGCGCCGCCCGGCATTGATCTTATTCGTGGAGGTCCTGTTGTCGGCCACCGCGGTTTTACGACGACTTGCTGGAGGCCCCATGAACCTCGGATTCCCTTAGAAATTGAGAATGGAATCTAGTGGGCGCACCATGCCATTGTCCCTTTCCATTGACGGGATGGCCTACATGTGTAGATGGACCATCACAGTTAACGTGATAATTGCAACATGGATGCCTTCGACAACATCGCTGTCTTTCTTGCCATCTACGAGAGCAACGGCTTGAGCGCAGCGGCTCGCCAACTCAACCGCTCTCTACAGGCTGTAAGCCGGGCGCTGATGGGGCTCGAAGGGGAGATGGGGGTGCAGTTGATTCGAAGGACTACTCGTCACTGCACGCCCACCGAAGCGGGCGTTGCGTTCTACCACCGAGTCAAGCCGGCCTACGCGGAACTGCGTGAAGCCAAGCTGGAAGTTGCAAATCGTCGGGTTGAGCCGAAGGGACTGCTGCGCGTTGGTGCTTCCGTTCAGTTCGCGCCCACATATTTGGTGCCGATCGCGGCCAAGTTCATGAAGCGATTCCCCATGGTGAACATCGAGGTGGTGATGTCGGACAATTTTGTCGACATGATCGAAGCCAACTTGGACCTCGCGTTGCGCATAGGGACTTTGCCCGATTCAGACCTGCGCGCCCGCCGCTTGGGCGAGTTTCGGCGCGTCGTGTACGGATCGCCTTCCTATTTCGCACAACATGGCCGCCCCGAAAAGCCAGACGAACTCAAAGACCATCAATGCGTAGTAAGAACCGCCGCAGGATCTGATGCCAAGTGGCCTTTCCTGATCGACGGCGGCTTGCGGAGCGTCAGCGTGAGTGGACGGTTCCGTGCCAGCGACTCCGCGGCCGTCGTTCAGGCCGTCGTGGAAGGCTTAGGGATTGGATTCACCCCGCTCTGGCAGATCCGAGACCTTTTAGAACGGTCCAAGCTGGAGCTTGTACTCACCACCTACGAGGTAGCGCCCGTCCCCATTCATGCGGTTTGGGCGGAATATCGACATGTACCGGCCAAGACACGACAGTTCATTGATTTTTTGGAAGCCGAGTTTGTTGATGATCACGCCTTACCTACTACGTAGAAGAGGACGTTCGAGCATTCAGGTCTACGTTGATGAAGGTCAGTTTTCGCACACCGTCTCGCGGCGCCGCGTCGGCCAATGGAACTGAACTCTGCGCCACGGAAGGCCGGAAGGACAACCGCAGGTCACGCGGCAAGCCTCTGCATCTATGACTCGTCGCATGCCCATTGGGTTTTCAATTTGACCTGTCGCCGCGATCCTCGCGGCCTCGAACCGAGCAGTCCCCCATGATGACAGTTCGAACGTCTTAAGCGTTTGGAGTGCTCCGCGCCCGAGCGTCTCTCAACAAATCCGGCGTCATCGGAAGCGATCGCAACCGAGTTCCCGTCAGCCGCGCCACTGCATTAGCAATAGCGGGAGCCACTGGGGGCACGCCGCACTCGCCAACACCTCCTGGGGGATTCTCACTGCGCAGCAACCGTACATGCAGCTCCGGCACGTCGGACAAGCGCATAACGGAGTAATCGTGGAAGTTGGACTGTTGGGGCATACCGTTCTTGTAGCTCAGTTCGGCTTTGAGCGCGGCTTCCAGGCCCCAGATCAAGCCTCCCTCGATCTGCGCGAGAGCATTGTCTGGCATCAGAACGATTCCTGCGTCAACGACAGTCCAGAGCGCATGAACCTGGATCAATCCGCTCACTGGATCTACAGATACTTGGGCCACCGTCGCCGTGTGCGTGTCCCAGAGATCTGAATATGCAATACCCAGCGCGCGATTGGCAACGCGCGGGCGCTCCCACGCAGCCATCGTCGCCACTTGACGTAGCACTGCCTGCGCGCGCGGATGATTGCGCAGCAGTTCCAGGCGCAGGGCCAACGGATCGACACCGCGATAAGTCGAGATTTCATCCAGCATGGTCTCCGAGGCGAACTTTGTGTAGCCGCCCCCCACCCCACGCCAGAAGCCAACGTCAATGCCTCCCTCCTGCCGAAGGTATTCAATCATAACGCTGTCGAATTCGTACAGGCTCTCGGAGCCCTCGTTCACAGGTACATCTTTTCCACCAGCTCGGACGTATGCAGCCGGCGCAGTGCGAGCAAAGACCGACTCCGAGGCGATTCGCGTGCGCCATCCGACCACTTTGCCCTGTTTGTCTAGTCCGACTTGCAAATGTTGCGCAACCAGAGGGCGCGGAAAATCGTTGCGAACATCGTCTTCCCGTGTCCAAGTGACTTTTACTGGCCGACCCTCTGCTTCAGTAGCAAGCATTACGGCGTCGACTGCGAAATCCACCTCTAGCCGCCGGCCAAAGCCGCCGCCCAGCATAGTGACATGCATTGCAATGTCTTCTGGAGGTATCCGAAATGCCTTCGCGAGTGCATTGACAGTTGCTGAAGGCACCTGCGTCGGCGCCCATACTTCTATGCGATTGCCACTCACTCGCGCAGTCGCATTCATGGGTTCAAGAGTCATATGGGCCAGGTGGCCGCTGATATAGTCGGCTTCGAACACCCGCGAGGCAGTTGCGATTGCTGCGGGGGCATCACCGTGCTTGTCCACAATGACAGCAGGATGTCCCACATTGTCGGCCGCGATTTGGTAGGAGGCCTTTGTTTGTTCCGAGTCGTAGCCCGGCAAGTCATCCGTGTTCGACCATGTGACTTTCAAAGCGTCCTTTGCCCTGTGCGCAGCCCAAGTGCTGGTGGCCAGCACGCCGACACCATAAGGCAACACTAAGGTCTTGAGGTAGCCCGTTGTTTCTCGCGCCGCCACGTCATCTATGGCCAGTGGTCTGCCGCTACGCAGCGGTGATCGAAGCACGGCACCGTACAACATACCGGGAAGGCGCACGTCGATACCGAAAACGGCGCGTCCGGTCACTTTGGGTAGCAGGTCCAGCCGCGGTAAGCTGCGGCCGAGATAGCGGCATTCAGCAAGTGGCTTTAGCATTGCCTCCGTGATCTCCGGCAGATTCGCGGGTACCTTAGCTATCGATGCGGCCTCGGCGTACGGCATGCTGCGCCCGCTAGCGCGGTGAATAACTACGCCGAGTTTTGTTTCCAATGAGGACGCAGATAGTCCCCACTTTTCGGCGGCGGCAAGCAGTATCACTTGACGCGCCTGCGCGCCCGCGATTCTCAACAACTTGTAATAGCCCCGCGTGGTTCGGGACGCGCCGGTGTGCATCGCCCCAGCGAAGCGTGGGTTTCCAAACGAACGGGGATCATGCGGCGCCTGTCGCACGATCACCTTGGTCCATTCCACGTCCAAGTCTTCGGCCAAGCACATCGGCAAAGCCGTGGAGGTGCCCTGCCCCATTTCCGAGCCTGGTGACAGCAAAATGATGGTTCCATCTGCTTCCAGCGTGACCCAAGGTGTCGGGCTGAACGGAGAAGTGGATCGGACCGCATCAGCACCAGAAGGACCTGCAAAGACGACGCCAATCGCGAGCCCGGCCGACTGAACGATGAAATGGCGGCGAGAGACCAAAGGCATATGCGGTTGTGCACACATATCATGAATTCCTTGCTGCACGCTCCACCGCCCGAACGATCCGTTTGTAGGTGCCGCAGCGACAGATATGACTATTCATGGCTTGTTCGATCACTGCGCGAGAAGGCTTTGGATCGCGTTGCAACAGTGCTGCGGCAGCCATGATCTGTCCCGATTGGCAATAGCCACATTGAGGGGTCCCTTCGGCGATCCAAGCCTGCTGCAGAGGGTGATCGCCATCCTTCGACAGGCCTTCGATCGTCGTTATGCGCTTGCCGGCGGCTGCTGCCGTTGGAAATGAGCAGGAACGTATGGGCTCCCCATCGATGAGCACGGTGCAAGCGCCGCAAGCCCCTATGCCACAGCCAAACTTCGTCCCCGTCAAGCCCAACTCATCGCGCAGGACCCAGAGCAGTGGCATTTGGCCATCCACGCCAACGTCTATAGCCGCTTCGTTAATGTTTAATTTCATGGTCTATGCATTTCAATCAATCGATCTGCGATACCGAATTCAATCAATCTGTGAAAGACGGCCATCTTTCACTAGTCGCGCCCACCGCGTGGTTTCGCCGCGGAACGTCACAGCAAAACTTTCTGGAGTGCTGTGCCCCGCTTGCCCGCCATACTGCTCCAACCTTGTCTGGAATGCTGCCCCGGCGACAGCCGCATTCACAGCCGCATTGACCCGAATGACGACGTCAGTAGGCGTGCCGGCGGGAGCGAACACCCCGAACCAGCCCATGTATTCGTAGCCGGGCAGGCCAGACTCCGCCACGGTCGGGACGTCAGGCAGGCTTGGCAGCCGATTCGCCCCCGTCACCGCCAAGGCTCGCAACCTGCCTGCCTTGACCTGTGCAATCGACGATGGGAGTAGATCAAACATCAATTGGATCTCGCCCGACATCAGGGCAGGGATCGCCGCGCCTGAACTCTTGTAAGGCACGTGAACCAAGTCTGCGCCGGCCTTAGTCTTGAACAGTTCCACTGCAAGATGATTGGATGTCCCCTGGCCGCTGGATCCATAGAACAACTTTCCAGGCCGGGATTTGGCTTGGGTGATGAGCTCCTTAATGCTGTTGATCGGTAGTTCGGGATGCACGACCACGATGTGCTGAAGGCTCATCGGCCCGGCGACTGGTGTCAGGCTTTTGATAGGAGTGAACGGCATGGCTCGCATCAGCGCTGGATTGCTGGCGAGGCTGGCACCTGAAAAGAGCAACGTATGTCCGTCAGGCGTCGCGCGCCTTGCCAAATCGGCGCCTATGTTGCCTCCAGCACCCGGCTTGTTGTCCACAATCACCGGCTGTCCTAGCATCACGCTCATCTCTGACTGCAGGGCGCGTGCCAAGATGTCCGCTGCCCCGCCAGGTGCATAGGGCACGATCAAAGTGATCGGGCGGGATGGGAATACCGGTGCGGCGACAGCCGTAGAGCTTAGGCCCAACACAGCTAATAGAAGGCGGGCCAAGTGGCCGAGCGGATACGGGGCTTTGCGAAAAATCATCACTGTCTCCAGATGCGCAGGTAACGCGACTTCGACCGCATGGCGGGCTTCCGGGCTGTGCAGTTCAAAGCAGCTGGCATGCCTCGTCGAACTCCAGTCGCGGCTGACGCGGCAACAGACGGGACGGATCACCTCGGCCCAGATTGCACAAGAAGTTACTGCGCCAATTGCTGTCCGAGAAGAACTCAGCGTCAACCTTCACGGAGTCGAAGCCGCTCATCGGACCACAGTCCAGACCCAGCGCGCGCGCGGCGACTATTAGGAATCCCGCTTGAATCGAACTATTTCGGATAGCCGTGATGGATGTAAGCGCCTCATCCGCCGCAAACGTGTCGCGTGCCGCCGGGTTGTGCCAGGTTTTGCGGAGCCACTCATAGAAGCGGATGTCGTACGCGACGATCGCCGTGACAGGCGCCGCTAGCGTCTTTTCCAAGTTGCCAGGAGAGAGAGCGGGCACCAGCCTAGCCTTGGCGCTTGCACTCGTCAAAAAGACAAGTCGCATTGGCTGGCAGTTCATCGCGGTTGGCGACAAGCTTGCCAACTCGTATAGAGTTCGCAGGGTAGCCGCATCGATTGAGTCGTTTAACCACCCGTTGTGCGTACGCGCTTCGTGAAAAAGGGAACGTTGGGCGGCGGCGCGAGTTTCGTCGTCCATGACACTAGACCCCAGGCCGGCTGCCGGAAGCCGTGCGTTCCGCTGTCGTGCCTCGCCAGAGTTCTTCGACGTACTGTCGGACTGTGCGCGCTGGCCGGCCGAGAATCGCCCGCAGGGTCAGGCTGTTACCCGGCATCCCATGTTCGGAGATGTGAGCATGGATTTTTTCGAGCATCGCCAGTTCACGAGCGTCGTAAGGCAGTTTCGCCTGCCTTGCCCATCCGGCGAACTCGATCTCTCGTACCTCGACGGGCTTTCTCAACAAATCAGACGCCAGCTTCCCAATTTCGAGTCGAGTTAACATACCTTCCGAGCAGAGTTCGAAACTTCCGTATGCCAAGCGATCTCCGGTCAGAGCGATGGCGGCAACCTCCGCGACGTCGCGATAGTCCACACGTGCGAGTCGTCGATCTACGGGATTGGGCTCCGCATATACGCCCGTTTGCACGATGGCTTTCCAGGCGCCCGCGAAGTTCTGAAAGAGATTGGCCGGATGCAGCAGTGTGTATTCCATTCCGGAGGCGAACAGGGCGTTCTCGACTGGGATCTTGCTGGCGTGATTGGCCAAATCCGTGTTCGTAGGTTGGATGACCGACGAAAACACAAACTTTCGAACCCCGCCACGCCGGGCTGCCTCCACCATGTTTAGCCCCATTTGGGCTTCATCAGACGCAAAGACTGGACCAATGTGAAAGACGCCATCGACACCCTTCGTTGCGCTATCCAAGGACCTAGGATCTCGCAGGTCAGCAAAGACCACCTCAGTGGCGCCGTTCGATCGGGCCACCTTGGCTTCGTCTTCGTTGCGCACAATCGCTCGGGTGCGCACCCCGCGTTTCGCGAGCTCTGGCACAACCATCCCTGCATAGCGTCCAGAGCCGCCTACGCATAGAACCGTGATTTCGCTATCCATCATTTACCTCATCAGTTTCGGAATGCACCATGCTATTGAACGTTGCCATTGACTGGAAGGCCTGAGTGTGTAGATGGACTATCACGGTTAGCGTGATAATCGCAATGGATGCCTTGTCGACATCGCCTTTCCTCTCGCCCTTTACAAGAGCAACGGCTTAAGCGCAGCGGCTCGCTAACGCATCCGTTCCTTTAGACTGTGTGCTGTGGCTGAGTAGTCCCGACGAGAAGATGGGTGCGGTTATTCTCTGGAGACGACTCGCAGATGCATGCCCACTGAAGCAGGCGTTGCCTTGTACTACCGAGTCAAGTCCGTCACGGATACTCTCACTGCAACTGAGCGCGCTTCTGCCGCCCCCGGTATCGCCGAAGCTGTTCACGGCCACCGCCGGACGGGGCACTCAACAATGCAAGCTTATTGCTAACGAATCATCGATCGGTCTGCTATTGCCACCACTGCGTCGATCAGCATGCGTGCCGCCACCGTCAAGCTCCCGCCCGCGCGCATCACGACCCCGATGGCGCGCGGCTGCGATGTCGGCGCGAGTGGCAGTACCGCGAGGGCGCCAGAGGCAATGTCGTCTTGGAAGAGGTACGGCGATGCGGCGGTGATGAGATCGCTGTCCGACATGAGCGCCCGAGTCACCGTGTAGTCGGCCGTCTCCACTATCACCTCGGCCGGCCCCAAGTGATTCTCCGTGAGCGTGGCCTCCAGCGAACTTCGCGTCCAGGTGCCCCGATGCGGAAGGACCCAGCGTGCCTGCTGGAGGCCCGGCCAACCTTCGTTAGGCAGCGAGGCGCATAGCGGGTGTTCCTTGCGGGCCAGGAGCACGATGCCAGAGGTCAGCACCGGGCGCAAGACGAACCCGACCATCTGCTCGTCCGGCCGTAGGCCTCCTAGGATGAAATGAAGCTCACCCGCATGCAATAGGCTTGCGAGGTGTTCGAACGTACCCTCAATTGTCGACACCGTGATCTTCGGATGAACCCGCGTAGTCGTGATGATCGCCTGCGGGAGGAGCCAGTTCCGACCGAGCGACAGGGTGCCCACCACGACGTGCCCCGTTATGCCCTGTTGCAGTGAAGCAATGTCCTCTTCTGCCTTGGCCATCTCGACCAGCGCGCGACGCAGCCGAAAGACCAGCCTCTCGCCTACCGAATTGGGAACTATGCCGGTCGGCGTGCGCGACACCAGCGCAAGACCGAGTCCCTGCTCGACTTCACGCAGCGCGAGGCTCACTGCTGGCTGAGAGATCCCGAAACGCTTCGCTACGGTTCCCATGTGGCGTTGCTTCATCAACTCAATGAACACGAGCAACCGCTGCTTGCCGATCGACAGCGTGAGGATTGGCGCGGACGGATTCCACGGGGCGCCCTGGCACAGCGCCTCGATCTCCTGCCGGGCCAGGCCGAGCTCGTTCAACCCGCCCTCGGCGCGCGCGAGCAACGCAACGCCGAATTCAGTCAAAAGCATGCCGTGGGGACGGCGCTCGAAGAGCGGCACTCGCAGATCCGCCTCAAGTTCTTGGATCGAACGCGTGACAGCCGATTGCGCGCGAAGGATGACGTCAGACGCACGAGCCACACTACCAGCGCGGGCGACTGCGACGAAGACCTTCAAGTGACGCGGGTTGAAATGAGTCATCGGAACAAAGGGGAACCCATGCGGCAATAAGCGTTCTGGTTGGCTGCTGTTATAGCGCTTTCGGCGCGATAAGTTTTTCAGACCGGCTTTCGACCTTTTCGCAGTTCCGTGACGACGACTGCGCCGCATCATTGGCGTCACGCTATCCATTGATGCCCACGCATGACCCAGCCTACCCAGTTCCAAATGCCCCAATACGTGATCGACCGCGTGATGAAAAAGCGCGGCCGCCTGCGCGTGTTCGATCGCTTCGAGCCACGACACAGCGCACTGGTCGTGATCGACATGCAGGAGTTCTACGTGCGCGACGTCCCGTCCGCCATCGCCATCATCCCAAACATCAACCGGCTGGCGCGGGCGTTCCGTGAGCGGGGCGGCCACGTCGCCTGGGTAAAGATGGTCGCAGGCAAAGGCGGTCAGAGCTTGTGGCCCCTTTACCACGATCACTTCTTCACGCCGGAGAATGGTCAGCGGCACCGCGACAACCTGACGAAGGGCCACCCCGGCCAAGAACTACACGCCGACCTTGACGCCCGACCCGAGGACATCTACGCAGACAAGCAGCGCTTCAGCGCCTTCATTCCGAAGTATTCCGATCTACCACAGCATCTGGACGCGAAAGGCGTCAAGAACGTCGCCGTCGTCGGCATGCTGACCAATTTCTGCTGCGAAACCTCGGCTCGCGACGCAATGATGCTCGACTACCACGTCGCGATGGTGTACGACGCCAATGCCGCGCGCTTCGACGACGATCACAACGTCGGCTTCCAAACCGTCTATCAGAGCTTCGGCGACGTTGTCTCCGTCAACGAGATGCTGAGCGACATGCTGCAGCCCGCGCAAGCCGGCGCGTCCGAAACATGACCCGATCGGAAGACCTCCGCGCTATCGAGCAGTTGCAACGCGCCTACGCCCGTCTAAACGATGAGGCCGCATGGCACCAAGTGGCCGAACTGTTCACCGAGGACGCCACCTTCATCCGTCCGAGCGACCGGGAGCGGCCGATCGTCGGCCGCGCAGCGATCCTGCAATCCTTCCTGGCTCGGTCCCAAGGGTCGGATCGCCAGCATCTGGTCGCCAATCCTGAAGTCGAACTGCTCGATGAACACCACGCCCGAGCCTCCTGTCATTCAATCCTCCTCGTACGTCTGGGCAGGCGTCTCGGCACGGTCAGCATGGGTGGTTTCATGGACCGATTGACCCGCACGGGCGACGGCTGGCGGTTCCAGTCGCGTGCTGGTTTCACCTTTTTTGACTTAGTGCCCTACACGACACACGAGCGTCCTGACAACGAGGCCTGCAACAACTTCCGTTCAGTCGCTCCCCCGGGACATACCAGCCCTCCCTCCTCGAAGTAAAGGACCTCTTATGCACTCGCGAAACGCCTCTTCCTTCACTCTGATTCGGCGGGCTACGCGCACCGCGCTCGCCCTCACAGCGGGAGTCCTCAGCCTCTCCGCAGCGCCGGCACGCGCCACCAACGATCTCATCGTCGGCGTCATCCTACCGCTGTCTGGCACGTTCGCCGACCAGGGCTCCCACTACGAGAACGGCATGCGCCTGTACCAAGAGCTCAATAGTCCCCAGGTCGGCGACCGCAACATCAGGCTTGTGGTGAAGGACGACCAAGGGCCTAACTCAGGCGACCTCGCGCGTCGCTTGACGCAAGAGCTCATCACGCGCGACAAGGCCGAGCTAATCGTGGGCTACAGCTTCACTCCGAATGCCATGGCCGCCGCGAGCATCCTCACGCAGTCCAAGACGCCAGCGATCATCGTCAACGCGATGACGTCGGTGCTGACCGAGAAGTCGCCTTACTACACCCGCATCTCCGGCACCATGCCAATGGTGGCCTACACGCAGGGTCAATGGGCCGCCGCCCAAGGCAAAAAGACCGCCTACTTGATCGTGTCCGACTACGCACCCGGCATCGACGCCGAGACCTGGTTCGTCAAGGGCTTCGAGGCAGGCGGCGGCAAGGTGGTCGGCAAGGACCGCACGCCGCTGTCGTCGATGGAATACGGCCCATATTTGCAGCGCGCCCTCGAGGCCAAGCCCGAAATCGTCTTCGGATTCAACCCCGGTGGCGATGTGTCGATCGCGTTCATCAAGCAGGCAAGCGCGCGACTGAAGGGCACCGGTGCGCAGCTCATGGTCACCGGCGACGTGGTCGATGACAACCTGCTGCCCGCGATGGGCGATGCGGCAGACGGCGTCATTTCCGCGTGGCACTACCAGGCCGAACTCGATAACGCCCCCAATAGGGTCTTCCTCAAGGCCTTCCAAGCGAAGCACGGTGCGGGCAAGCTGCCTAGCTACCGCGTGATGCAGGGCTATGACGCGATGGCGATGGTCTACAAGGCTCTCGGCAAGACCGGCGGCAAGACCGGCGACGCGTTTATGGAAGCGGTCAAGGGCATTCAGATCGACAGCCCGCGCGGACCGATCAGCATAGACCCGGCCACCCGCGAAATCATCGAAAACATCTACATCCGGCGTGGCGTCATGAACAAGGGCTTGGCGGTGAACACGCTGATCGCCACGCTGCATGCCGTCAAAGACCCGGCTAAGTAAATGAACGTTCAGGGATTCACAACCGTCCTCGTGGACGGGCTGGCCTACGGAATGCTGCTGTTCCTATTCTCCATCGGCCTGTCGATAACGCTCGGGCTCATGCGTTTCATCAACCTCGCCCATGGAGCCTTTGCCATGTGCGGCGGCTACCTGATGGTAGTCCTCGTCGGCGGCCTAGGAATGCCATTCCTGCTTGCGCTACCGGCCACCTTCGTGGCAACAGGGTTGGTCGGCGCGGTGCTCGAGCGTCTGTTGATTGCACACGTCTATCGCAAGCTCGCGTTGCAGCACGTGCTCTTCTCGATTGGCCTCGCCTTTGTGGCGAGTGCGATCGCAAACATCATGTTCGGCCCCCAGCAGCAGCCCATTCCGCTCCCGGATTGGGCAGTGGCCAAGGTCACGCTGCTTGGCACCTGGACCACCGGCTACCGAGTATTCATCATGGTCTGCGGCACGCTGGCGCTGTGCTTGCTGCTCGCGCTGTTCCACCGTACTCTGTTCGGGGCTCGCGTACGGGCCGCGGTCGATCTACGAGGCACAGCCGAAAGCATCGGCATTAACGTCACGCGCCTGTTCGCACTGACCTTCGGGCTCGGCGCTGCGTGCGCCGGGCTCGGCGGTGCGCTCGCGGTCGGCCTGCTCGGGCTCGATCCGAGCTTCCCGCTGAAGTACCTTGTGATGACACTGATGGTCGTGGCCATCGGCGGGCCAGGCTCGATCCTCGGGTCCTTCATCGCCGCGCTATCCCTAGGTCTCGCGGACGGACTGTTCAAGTACTACGTCCCCGCCGTGGGCAGCTTTGTCATCTACGCGCTGCTAGTACTCACCATGATCTTCATGCCAAGCGGCCTCATTCGGAGAGCAGGATGACCAAGACCCTCGACATTCGCATCGCCTTGCCCCTGCTGCTCGCCGTGGCAGTCGGCTTCTACTTCATATTCCCGGGCTACTTGGTACTGCTGCGCACCATCTTCATCATCGCCATCCTGGCCCTGTCCTATGACCTGCTGCAAGGCTACGCAGGCATCGTTTCGCTCGGCCATGCCATGTTCCTGGGCATAGGCGCCTACGCCGTGGCATTCCTCGGAAATCATGGCGTCACCGAGCCGCTACTGACACTGGCCATCGGCATGCTCGTGGCCGGCCTTGTGGCAGGCATTATGGCGCCCTTTGTCGTGGTCGGCAGCGACTTCAACCGGTTGCTGGTCACGCTGGGCATGGGCTTTTTGTTCTATGAAGCGGCCAACCAAGCCAACGAGTGGACGGGTGGCGCCGACGGCCTCTCTTCGTTTGCAGTGGGTCCGATCGCCGGCCTCTTCACCTTCGACTTCGCGGGACACGTCGCGTTTTTCTACGCGCTGTCCGGCCTGGTGGTCGCCTATCTCGTCGTCTGGAGGGTGTCGACCTCGCCGTTCGGCCTGGCGCTGCGCGGTCTAAGAGAAAACACCGCACGCATGCACGCCATCGGCGCCATGGTCGGCCGGCATCGCTCGAGGGCCTACGTGCTGTCGGGTGCACTTGCCGGCATCGCCGGCGCAATGCTCGGGCAGACCAGCAACTTCGCCTCGCTCGACATGCTCGGCTTCGAACGCTCGGCGGACGTGGTGATCATGACCGCGCTCGGTGGCACCGGCAGCATTCCCGGTGTGATCCTTGGCGCATCGCTGTTCACCTGGCTCAAGGACGCGCTGTCTTCGGTGAGCCCGAAGTACTGGCAGCTTGGTGTGGGCGCGGTGCTGATGGCCTCGGTCTTCGTGCTGCCGCGCGGCGTGGCCGGCCTGTCCGAGACGACCTGCCGCCTGTGGAGAAGGAGAAAGTGATGTCCGATATGGCTTTCGAGACCGACCGTCTCACTTTGCGCTACGGCAACTTTACGGCGATCGACCAGGTTTCGCTGAAGGTGCCTACCGGTGCCCGGCACGCGATCATCGGCCCAAACGGAGCCGGCAAGACCTCCTTCGTCTCTGCGCTGACCGGCTCCGCGCGGGCCACCAGTGGGCGAATCGTACTCGGCGGAGAAGACGTCACGCGCCAATCGCAAGCCCAGCGCGTGCGGCGCGGCATGGCCCGTACCTTCCAGATCAATCGGCTTTTCACGGAGCTCACGGTACTCGAGAACATTCAGATGGCACTGATCGAGCGCGATGGAAGCTCGCACGTGTGCTGGCGTTCACTAGCATCGCGCACGCATCTTGCGGACGAGGCGCGTGCATTGCTCACCCTGGTGCAGCTCGATGCACAGGCGGGCAGCCGAGTCGCCGCGCTCGCCTACGGCCAGCGCCGCCTTGTGGAGATCGCGATCGCGCTGGCAACGCGTCCTCGCGTGCTGATCCTCGATGAACCGGCGGCGGGCGTGCCCGCGGCGCAGAGCGAGTTGATCTTCGAGCGCATCAGCGGCCTGCCCAAGGACATGACGCTTGTCTTCATCGAACACGACATGAACCTCGTATTCCGTTTCGCCGAACGCATCACGGTGTTGGTCTCCGGTCGCGTCATGGTCGAAGGCACCCCCGCGGAGATCCGCAACGACGATCGCGTGCGCGAGGTCTACCTCGGACGCCAACGGCACCATCCGTATGCTTGAGATCTACAACCTCACTGCCGGCTACGGCGACGCCATCGTGATCGAGGATCTGTCGCTGTCGCTCCAAGAGAACAAGAGCCTAGCGGTCCTGGGGCGCAACGGAGTCGGCAAGTCCACGTTGATGATGACCCTCGCGGGCCACACGCGACAGACTGGCGGTCGCATTCTCTGGCGGGGCCGGGACATCTCGGCCCAACCACCGTCGGAGCGCGCGCGCTTGGGCATCGGCTGGGTGCCGCAAGAGCGCAACATTTTTCATTCGCTGACAGTCGAAGAGAACCTACGCGTCGCCGCCACATCGGGTTTCTACAACCTCGAAAAGGTCTACGGCGTCTTCCCGCGGCTGCACGAGAGGCGCCGCAACATGGGCGACAAGCTCTCGGGTGGCGAGCAACAGATGCTCGCGATCGGCCGCGCGCTCATGACCAACCCGAAGCTGCTGCTGCTAGACGAACCCTTCGAGGGGCTGGCGCCGGTGATCGTCGAGGAACTGGAGGCCACGTTATCGCGCCTACGACGCGAGGACGGCTTCGCCACGCTGCTCGTCGAGCAGCGCGCCGAGGATGCGCTCCGCCTCAGCGACGACGCCATCGTGCTGGATCGCGGGCGCATTGTCGAATCCGGCTCGGCCGAGCACATGCTCAATGACATCTCAGTGGTGCAGAAATGGATCGCAGTTTAAGGAGACCAGTTATGAAGGCACCATCCCCGTTCGTGAGCCTAGAGCAAGGTCAATCGGTTTTCAAAGACACGATCGCCGAGATGACCTACCTGGAAGTTGAGGCCGCGATTGGCCGCGGCGCAATTGCGCTGTGGAGCATGGGGGTGATCGAGCAGCATGGGCCGCATCTGCCGACAGCAACCGACGTCTACATCCCGAGCGCGCGCCTGCGTGCGATTAAAGCGCTGCTTGCTGATTCCGGCATTGAGGCCCTCATCGTCCCTCCGTTCTACTGGGGCGTGAACGTCGTCTCGGCGAACTTTCCGGCGTCGATCAAAGTGCGCGCCGAAGTCATGATCGATCTGGTCAGCGACGTTATCAAGAGCCTGGCAGGCGATGGCGTTAGACGTGTGTTCTGCGTCTCCGGCCACAACGACGGGGGACACAACGAGGCCGTCTACCGGGCTATGCGCAAGGCCACGGTTGAATCGAGCGCGCAGGCCTGCTTCATCTGCGACGAGGCGATTCTCCGCCGCCTCGGCATTGAGATGTCGGACCCGCACGTGATGCCCTTCTGCGTGGCGCCCAATCAACCTCCGGGCCCCTTCCTCGACATCCACGCCGGCGAATGGGAGACTTCAGTGATGCTCGGTTTTAACCCGGAGGTGGTGCGCGAGGACCGCATGACGGGGCTGGTCCCGACCAACCTCGGGCCTGATGATTTAGCCGAATGGCGGAAGGGCTTCGACGCCTCGCGCCGCGTCACACCCCTCGGCTACTTCGGGGACCCCGCAGCCGCCCATGCCGCGCGCGGCCGCGCATCGATCGCTAGCGAAGCGAAGGCCATCGTGCAAGGCATTCGACAAAGGGTGGCCTGAAGCGCTGCACGTCCCAGCCTCGCACACTGCACAAAACAACACAAGGAAGTGAATCATTCATGAAGACGCAAGTAGCCATCATTGGCGCCGGACCGGCGGGGCTGTTCCTCGCTCATCTGCTGAAGCGGCAAGGCATCGAGTCCGTCGTCCTCGAACTGCGCAGCCGCGAGTATGCCGAAGGACGCGTGCGCGCCGGCGTGCTCGAAGCGGGAACCATCGACACGCTCAACAACCTCGGCCTGGGCGAGCGAATGATGCGCGAAGGTCTGGTCGACAACGGCCTCGACATGCGCTTTAACGGACGCACCATCCACCTCGACCTGCCCGGCCTCACTGGCCGCAGCGTCAGGATCTACGGCCAGCAGGAGGTCGTGAGGGACCTCATCGGCGCCCGTGTGAATGAAGGCGATCCGCTGATCTTCGAAGCCGAGGTCGTGCGCATCGAAGGCATCGAGACGAGCGCGCCGCGGGTGCACTACAAGCAGGGCGGCGAGATGAAGGTGCTCGAATGCGCCTTCGTGGCCGGGTGCGACGGCTTCCATGGCGTCTCGCGCGCCTCGATGCCCGAGGGCGTCATCACCACCTATACCCGCGCCTACAACTTCGCGTGGTTGGGTGTGCTGGCCAAAGCGGCGCCGATGTCTGACATGACTTACGTCAACCACGACAACGGCTTCGCGCTGTGTAGCCGGCGATCGGCGAGCATCTCACGCTTGTACCTACAGGTGCCGCCGTCGGACCGGCCCGAGAACTGGACTGATGCTCGGATCTGGGACGAACTGCACACGCGCATGTTCGACGACGGCCGCACGGAGATCCAGGAAGGCGAGATCTTCCAGCGCGACATCGCACAACTGCGCGCCTTCATCGCCAGCCCGATGCAGCACGGTAACCTCTTTCTCGCCGGCGATGCCGTGCACATTGTGCCGCCCACGGGAGCGAAGGGACTGAACATGGCCGTCGCCGACGCGCGCATCCTTGCCCGAAGCATGGCCGCGTACTTCTCGAGCAATTCGCGCGCCGAGTTGGACCGTTACAGTGCCGAATGCATGGCGCGGGTCTGGAAGACGATTCGCTTCTCGGCCTACATGACCGGGCTCCTGCATAGGTTCGACGAACATTCGCCCTTCGACCGCGGCATGCAACTGACCGAGCTCGATTTCATTTCGCAGTCCGAAGCGGCTCAGCGGGCGATCGCGGAACAGTACGTGAAACTCTCCGACGTCGCGGATTGAGAGGAGGAAGGTATGGCAAAGGTTATCGGCTGCATCGGGACCTCGCACGTTCCCACCATCGGAGTTGCCTATGACAAGGGCAAGCAGGAGGATCCGGCCTGGAAGCCGCTGTTCGACGGCTACAAGCCTGTCGCGAAGTGGCTGGACGAGCAGGAAGTGGATACGCTCATCATGTTCTACAACGACCATGCATCGGCATTCTTCTTCGACCTCTACCCGACTTTCTCCCTCGGCATCGGTGAGACTTTTCAGATAGCCGACGAGGGCGCGGGTATGCGGCGGCTACCGCCCATCACCGGCGACGTCGACCTGCAGATCCACATTGCAGAATCGCTCGTTAACGACGAGTTCGATATGGCGACCTTCCAGGAAAAACCACTCGACCACGGTTGCGCCTCTCCCCTTCCGCTGCTATGGCCCCACGATCCCAGATGGCCGGGCGCCGTGGTGCCGATCGCGATCAATGTACTGCAGTTCCCGCTTCCGACCGCCGCACGATGCTGGAAGCTCGGCCAGGCGGTGCGGCGCGCAGTGGAAAGCTACCCGCATGATCGGCGCGTTGCCATCGTAGGTACCGGGGGACTGTCGCACCAAGTCCATGGCGAACGGACCGGCTTCAACAACGAGGATTGGGACCACCAGTTCCTGGAATTGCTGCAGCACAATCCGCAAGCATTGACTCAAATGACGCACTCTGACTTTATTCGATTGGGCGGCGCCGAGAGCGTCGAGCAGATTATGTGGTTGGCTATGCGCGGCGCGATGGGTCCGAAGCTACGCAAGCTTCATCAGAACTACTACCTGGCGACGACGACGGCCTTGACGGTCGCGCTCTGGGAGGAAATCGCATGAGCCACCCCAATCCTCAACTCGCCGGCATCGAGGCGCTGAGCGGAACCTATGTGTTCGACCTGCGCGCCAGCCATCGCGCGATCCGACTTAACCGCTTCTTTTGGAATCTTACCCACGCGACTGCGCGCGCGCGATTCAAGGCTGACCCCGACTGCTTAATGCAAGAAGCCCACCTGTCCGAGGAGGAATTGCAACTGGTGCGGCAACGCGACTGGATCGGCATGATCCGTTATGGCGTGAGCTTCTTCGTGCTCGAAAAATTCGCGCGCGTCTCGAACTGGACCAATTTGGAGGTCTACGCCGCCATGCGAGGGGAGAGCTTTGAGGACTTCATGAAAACTCGTCGAGTGCCCGACGCACGTTAGCCGAGATCAGACGCAGAGGCCTCGAGACGGCGCCGCAATGGCGTTCTCTTAGTTAGCTTAGGGCTACCTTCGACGCGAACCAAGTGGCTGCGATCGGCATCCGGCGACAGGCGCTCTCGACCTTCCGTCCGAGTTTTGTCGGCATTATTTTGCCTTGTAGACGGAAAACTGTTGTCTTTCCGCAGCGACAAGACCATCTCAGGAGCGTCGCGCTCCTTGCCCGAGTGCGCTAAGCGCTCGTTGGATACCACGTATGACATGCAACGTCCTTAACCTTTTGAGCTTGCCGAGTCGCATTGCGTTCTTAATCGTCGCGGCGCTGATGGCAGCCTGTGGCGGCGACGGGGGATTCGGCCCCGGCCTCGGTGCAGATATCCAAGCCCCTGCAATCAGCATCGCCTTTCCGACTTCGACGGATACTTACTCAACAACTGCGTCGGTCGTATCAATCGCAGGAGTCAGCGCGGACGACGTCGGCGTCACCGAAGTTGCATGGACTAGCAGCCGAGGAGGCGGCGGCACGGCCGAAGGAACGACGTCATGGTCAATTTCGGGGATCGCGCTGCAGTTGGGTGCCAACGTCGTAACGGTCTCGGCGCGCGACGCCGCCGGCAACAGAAAGACCGCTTCACTGAAAGTTGTGAAGACTGTCGTTGACATAGTTCCTCCCACAATCTCCATCACTGCGCCCGGTACTTCTGGAACCTATTCGACTACAAGCTCAATCATTGCGATTTCCGGTGTTGCCGCGGACGAAATTGGAGTAACGCAGGTCGCCTGGTCAAACAGTCGAGGTGGTCAGGGCGTGGCAGTGGGAACGATGTCATGGTCAGTTTCTGGCATCGCTTTGCTAGTCGGCGATAACGTCATCACGATAACAGCGCGCGATATAGCCGGAAATAGCAGCGTTGCGACTCTTACAGTTAAAAGCGCGGCCCCAGGCGGTTCCGATAAAGTGCCGCCTGCTATTTCGATCACGGCGCCTGATAACTCTGGGTTCTATTCGACAACAGGCTCCTTTGCAGAAATTGCGGGCTTTGCAACAGACAACTTAGGCGTAACGCAAGTAACTTGGTCGAACAGCCGTGGGGGTGGCGGAATAGCCAACGGAGTATCTTCGTGGAATTTCAGGGCTTCTCCGTTGCAACCTGGGAGCAATGTCATCACTGTGACCGCTCATGACGCTGCGAGCAACCTCTCAACCGCGTCAATCAACGTTGTCTACAGCGTGACGGGCACCGGTTCAGCACTTACTTCGCGACCAAATGACGGATCGGGCTATTGGCCTGACTTTTCGAACACCGGGTACGCGCATACGCCTGCAAACGTCGCCGGCTTAGGCTTAGACGCCTACCCAGGCCACTTGGCCGACTATACGAGCGGAATGAGCGACAGCAAGCCTCTCATTGTTACGCTTCCCGACAACAGTGTTGTCTCCTACACCCGCTTCCTTGCATCGAAGGTCTACATCTATGGTGACAACCTTACATTTGTCGGTTGTCTGTTCGAAGGAAAGAATCCAAACGACAACTTGGTGCAGATATATGCTGCAAGCAATGTCGCGTTTCGCTATTCAACCTTCAAGCCGAGTTTCTATGTTACGCCGCCTGGAAACGACGGCACTGTTTCCTCATCACGCTCACCACCAGGCACTCCTTTCGACAAATCATGGCAGTTAGCAACCACGATGCGAACCGCCGTAGCGGTGATGGACCACAACGACATCTGGGGCAACGCCGGAATGGAAATCGTGACCGGGTATCCTGGACGGCCGTCAGTCTGGACGAACAACTACATCCATGATGCCTCGGATACGGCCAATGACGTGTACCACCACGATGGAATTGGACCGCAAAGTGAAGGTGACGGCGGGCCGATGCTAATCGACCACAATACCTTGGCGTCAATTGGCAATACAAATGGCTTGGCGCTGCAGGGCAGTGGCGTTTATGACAACATCGCTTTCACAAACAACTATGTTTCAGGATATGGATACGCGATCAGCATAGGTGTAGTGGACAACGCTACAAACATAACCTTCAGCGGCAACGTTTTTTCTGCTGAACTGCGCCAGCTCTATGGTCCGCTCTATGGCAACTTCTGGGGTGGCTCGGCCCGAGGCTCTTTATGGCGTAACAACTTCTACCAAGTCCGCGCTGGAGATGACAACAAATCCTACTCGCCTGCCGACAATCGTAGATATTGGTGGCCCACCGACAACATCTCTCATGCCGTCGACTACAACTACTGACGGCTTGCCGTCGTCTCGCACAACGAGTCCCGATTGTGGGTTGCCGTGAACCGTTTTGATTTCATCTTGTCGTTGCCGTAAAGAACGCACTGGCCCAGTGTGTTTAACGAAGGCGATACGTTGGCTTCCGTTCGGCTTCATGCATAAATATTTTTCCGTCGAAAGAACACAAATGAGTACAACAGTTTTTTTGGCCGGCGCAACTGGCGCAATCGGGCGCCAGCTTGTCCCGCTTTTGATCAAAGCGGGTTACCGCGTTTTCGGTACTACGAGATTGGAAGAGCGAGCGGGTCATCTTAGAGAAGTGGGGGTCGAGCCCGTCGTTCTCGATGTCTTTGATAGTTCTGCGGTCGAAACAGCTTTCATGCGCATCAAGCCGGAAATTCTTATTCACCAGCTTACGGACCTGCCCAAGGACCTAAGTCCAGAAGCAATGGTAGAGGGCAAAGTGCGCAACGCACGTGTCTGGAATGAAGGTACAGGCAATCTGATTAGGGCCGCCAAGAAAGCAGGCACGAGGCGTGCGATAGCACAAAGCTTGGCTTGGCTCTATGCGCCTGGCCCGGTGCCACACCGTGAGGAGGATTTGCTCGGCGTAGTAGATCCTGAGTTGCGCATCGTCGTTGAAGCAGCATCTTCGCTTGAGCATGCGGTGCTTGATTCTCCGCCCATCCAAGGTGTCGTGCTGCGCTACGGATTGCTCTATGGACCGGGCACGAGCAGTGAGGAGCCTGTCGGACCGTGCGTCGTGCACGTACAGGCTGCGGCCAACGCGGCGGTCCTCGCGATAGAGCGTGGAGCCCCCGGTGTGTATAACGTTGTGGATGACAACACGTTCGCTTCTAATGAAAGGGCACGACGTGCACTCGGGTGGAATCCGGCCTTCAGGCGACGGGAAATTTTAAGTTTGGGACAACACCCTTAAATAGCTTTACTTAGCTGGATCAGGATAGGACTCCAGCAAGCTGACAACCGCTTCTGCGCTTTGACGCAAGCTGCCGGCCGCGGTAGCGGTTCTCTACGGCCGGAATGCGCGCGAGAGGGCGGAGGTGTGGCGCAAGCAGCTGGGCGCCTCGCCTTGAGGACTGCGGCTGGGAACACGATCGTCTCCGATCTACGCGGCGTACGAGGACGCTGGCGCTTCGTTAGCCGCGACCGTGAGGCCAATCCCCCGAGCCTGCGCCGGACTTCGTTGCTTGTCGTTTCCGCCGGCGCCTCCGGGCGCCATCGCCATCGCCCGCTGCGACCGGTTTCGGCGAATCGATCCAATTCGAGCTCAAGCGCGGCTCGATCGCTGCGAGCATTACTTGGCCGATCTCGGCGGCCGCCGATTGTGCGAGATGGCTTCGCGAGCTGCTGCGATGATTCGGATCGATGCCTTGTGGCTGTGCACGCAGCCTCTGGACATGCGCGTCATGCGCGCCGGCGCGGAGCGATTGATAGCGCATGTCGCGCGCGCTCTGGGCAGTGCTCTCGCGGATCACGGCTACGTCTTCGCGAACGCGCGGGCCACCCGCTTGAAGTTGCTCGTGCACGGCGGCATCGGCATGTGGTGTACTGCCAGAAGGCTCAACACCGCTTCGCCTGGCCGCGCGCGCCGCGCTGCGACACAGCTCGCTTTGCCGCAGGGGCAGCTCGATGCGTTGGTAGTGGGCAATGCCCTGGGAGCCGATGCCCGAGATGAGCGCGATCACGCAGTTGTAGGGAGTCAAGCGCGGATGCGCGCATGCGCGTGCCGCGTTTACAGCTCAGTCCCGCGTCCAATCGCCCACCCGCTCTTCGGCGCGGCGCGCGGACGGCAGGGCGTACTCGCTCGGCGCACCCCAACACCAAACGCATAAGCAAGCAATAATTCCTTCTAACCAGAAAGAACGTTCTGTCTTATCTTTGTCGCTCGTCCACGCCATCGGCCGAGTGCCGACGATTCATTGTGAAACTCCTAGAACCCCTGGTGATCGGTGCACATGTCCTCCCTAACCGCGTTTTCATGGCGCCTCTCGTGCGGGCCCGCTCCGACGACATGCGCGCCCCGACCGAACTCGTGGACGTCTACTACTCGCAGCGCGCGTCCGCGGGCCTGATCATCACCGAGGGCTGCCACGTCTCGCCGCAAAGCACAACGCGCGCCAATGCGTCGGCTCATCACACCGATCACCAGACCGCCGCCTGGAAGCGCGTGGTCGATGCCGTACATGCGGCCGGGGGCACGATATTCCAACAGCTTTACCACGTAGGCCGCAAGGCATTGCTGTCGACCATGCCCACCGGTGTTCTGCCCGTGGCGCCTTCGGCCATCGAGGCGATCGGCGGCGTAGTAACGCCTGAGGGCCTCGAAGCCTTCCCGGTTCCGCGCGCGCTCGAAACGCATGAGATCGGACCGATCGTCGAGACCTTTCGCGCATCGTTCCGCCGCGCGGGCAAAGCCGGCTTCGACGGTGTCGAAGTCCTGGCCGCAAATGGGTTCCTGATTGACCAGTTTCTACGCGACGAGACCAACCACCGCACCGATGCCTACGGTGGATCAATCGAGAATCGCGCCCGCTTTCTGTTGGAAGTGGTGGACGCGGCGATTGCTGAACTCGGCGCTTCCCGGGTCGGGGTTCGGGTCTCGCCGCACTTCCGCTCCGACCGCATTGGCGACTCCGACCCCGTCGGCACATTCTCGTATGTCGCTACCGAACTTGATCGGCGTGGCATCGTCTATCTTCATCTGCTCGAGGGAACAACGAACGACGACGATCCATTCCTGCCGCTGTACCTTCGTCTTGTCAGGAAATCTTCCTCTGCCAACTCCGGGCCTGGCCCCATCGCGGGCGACCCGTTCCTCGCGCCCATCCTGCGCCCGCTCTTCAAGGGCACCCTGATCCTGAACGGCGGCTACACCCGCGAGACGGCCGAACGGGTGCTGACCGATGGGCTGGCCGATGCTGTGGCCTTCGGGCGTCTGTACATCGCTAACCCTGATCTACCAGAACGCTTCCGGCGCAATGCGCCGCTCAACCAGCCGGACCCGTCGACCTTCTACAGCGGCGGGCCGCGCGGCTACATCGACTACCCAGCAATGAGCGAGCAGGCCCTGGCGACCTTCGGCGTAATTTCTGACGCCACTGCCCCCGCCTGAAGCGCGAGGGCTACTCCTGACATCCTTTCTAAAGCCGATCTTATGGGCCATTCAGACTCCTTGCCACTGACGCGACTCAGCGATGAACTCCTCGCTGACCTGCGCGACCAATTCGCACTCACTGCAGCCGAGCATGACGAACGCGCCAGCTTCCCGCATGCGAACTTCAAACAACTCGGCGCGCTCAACCTCCTAGCTCTGACCGTGCCGGTCGCGCATGGGGGCCTTGGCGGCGGACTGGCAGATGCAGCCCGCGTCGTTGGAGCTGTCGGCGCTGGTGAGGCATCCACCGGGCTGCTCCTGGCCATGAACTACCTAATGCACCACACGCTGGGGCGCAACCCTCCAGCAGGATATGGCGCGATTGCTCACGCGGCGGTAGAGGGGCGAGGCATTCTCAACGCCTTGCAGGCCGAACCCGACCTGGGCTCCGCCATACGCGGCGGATTGCCGGGCACAGTTGCCACGCAGCAGCCCGATGGCAGCTGGCGCATCTCGGGGCGCAAGGCCTATGCGACCGGCAGCCCCATCGTGCACTGGTGGCTGGTGCTGGCACGCACCGGCCCAGACGACGCACCACGCGTGGGAACTGTGCTGGTTCCCGGAAATGCGGCCGGGTTGAAGGTGAACCCGACCTGGAACCACACTGGCCTGCGCGCCACAGCCAGTCACGAGATCGTGCTGGACGAGGTGGTGGTCCCGGCGACAAACGTGCTCGGGTTCTCCGTGCCCGGGTCGCCCGAAGCCAAGGCGCGGCGCGCGGTGGTCGAGGTTTGGAACGGTGTGCTGATTGCGGCGCTTTACGATGGTATCGCGCGCGCCGGACGCGACTGGCTGCATCGCTTTCTGCACCAGCGCAGACCTTCCAGCCTCGGCGCAACGCTCGCCACCGTGCCACGCCTGCAGGCGATTGTCGGCGAAATCGACACCCTTCTGCTGGTGAATCGAACGTTGATCCACGACGCGGGCCACCGCGCAGATGCGGCCGCGATGGTTGACCCACTCCATGCACAGCAGATCAAGCAAGTGGTGACAGGCAATGCGATACATGCGC
Organism: Variovorax flavidus; assembly: GCF_030317145.1. Lineage (GTDB taxonomy): Bacteria > Pseudomonadota > Gammaproteobacteria > Burkholderiales > Burkholderiaceae_C > Variovorax > Variovorax flavidus. The sequence continues at coordinate 71,487 of NZ_JASZYE010000009.1, read as the reverse complement.
TCGAGCTCGCGCTGTCGGCGACTGGCAACCATGGTCTGGACCGCGCCAACCCGCTCCAACGTCACTACCGCGACGCGCTGTGCGGCCGTGTCCATGCGCCGCAGTCGGACGTTGTGCTATTGAACGCCGGCAAGGCCGCGCTTGGCGTCTGACTCAGCATCGGACGCAACCATGCCACACCATCACTTACACAAAGCCCAGGTCCATCGAATGCACAATCTTCCCTATCGGCCGCGTGCGTCACACTTTTTTCTCGCTGCGGTCGTGGCGATTCTTCTGCATGTGATTCCGAGACTCGCGTTGGCACAGTTTCCAATCCGCGGCGGCACTCTGGTGGTCGTTTCGAATCCGGGCGAACCGGCTGTGCTGACCGCGGCATTCAACCAGCAAGGCGCGGTGGCCGCAATCTCGACCAAGATCTTCGACGGCCTTGTGCACTTCGGCGACAACTTCAAGCTCGAGCCCGAACTGGCCACGAGTTGGGGCGTCAGCCCGGACGGAAGGGAGATCCAATTCAAGCTGCGTCCAAACGTCAAATGGCACGATGGAAGGCCTTTCACCTCGGCGGACGTCAAGTTTACCTTCGACGAGGTCTGGATGAAGATTCATCCCCGCGCTCGCTCGACCTTCGCTGCCGTGCACTCGGTGGAGACACCTGATCCGCTGACCGTGGTCTTCAAGTTGCGCAACCCGTCCGGTGTGATCCTCAGTGCGCTCAACAGCGGCGAGTCGCAGATCCTGCCCAGGCACCTTTACGAAGGCACGGACATCCTGCGCAATCCGTACAACAGCAACCCCGTGGGAACGGGGGCCTTCCGGTTCAAGGAATGGGTGCGAGGCGAGCGCATCGTGCTCGAACGCAATCCGGACTACTGGGATGCCGGAAAGCCGTACCTCGACCGGATCGTCTACCGCATCATCCCCGACGCGACGGCGCGTTACGCCGCCTTCGAGACCGGCGCCGTTCAGTACGGTGTCCTGGCCCCGATCACGATCAACGACCTGGAGCGCGCGCGGAGGAACTTGACCTTGAACGTTGACTTCCACGGCTACGACTGGCTGGCATCGAGCATCGTGCTCGAATTCAATGTCCGAAGGCCTCCCTTCAACGACGTGCGTGTGCGCCGCGCGGTGGCGCATGCGATTGACTTGCAGGCCATGTCGAAGGTCACCACCCGCGGCATCGCAAAGCCGGGGACTTCACCCGTCCTCTCGACTCAGACGCGCTTCTTCACGACCAACCTGCCGAAATATCCATTCGACCTGAAGACGGCCGATCTCCTACTCGACGAAGCAGGAATGCCGCGCAGGTCGGACGGCACGCGCTTCGCCATCACGCTGGACTGGCTGCCCTTCGGCGAGAACTTCCAGCGCTACGGTGAATTCGTAAAGCAGTCACTGCGTCGGGTCGGCATCGACGTGACGCTACGCAGTCAGGATCTGCCACAGTTCATGCGACGGGTCTATACGCAGAACGATTTCGATCTGATCGTCACGCACCGCGCCGGCTTCGGCGATCCGCAGATCGGCGCTGACCGGCTGTTCTGGTCCAAGACCATCCTCAAGGACGTGCCCTGGTCGAACGGTTCGGGCTACAGCAATCCGGCGATGGACGGGCTGATCGAGGCGGCGCACGAGGCACCGACCGAAGAACGCCGAATCGAACTCTACAAGAAAATCCAGCACCAGGCGCTGACCGACATCCCGAACTTCACGCTGCTCGAGAACCGGATATACACGGTTTCCTCGAAGCGCCTGCACGGTCTGGGGACGGGCTCGGATGGCTCATACGATTCGCTGAAGAGCGCATGGCTCGCACCGTGAGCATCATTTCAGCGGCGAGGGCCACGGTGCCCCAGGTTCCCGTGGCCAACGACGCGCGGCCCCGCGACGGAGCGCGAGACGGTCGGGTCCCCCTGCATCGCTCCTACGCGGTTGGGCGGATTCTGCAAATGGTTCCCACGCTTGCCCTGATTCTTCTGACCGCGTTCGTGCTGCTGCAGATCGCTCCCGGCGACATGGTTCAGGTGCTGGCCGGGGAGGCCGGTGGGGGCTCGCCCGAATACCTGGCGAGCCTGCGGCAGAGCTTCGGACTCGACCAGCCGCTCTACATGCAGTTCCTGCTGTACGCGCGCAACGTACTTTCGGGCAATCTCGGGTTCTCGTTCCGCAATAATGCGCCCGTAACGACACTAATCGCGGCGCGACTGGGTCCAACACTGCTGCTCGCGACGGCCGGCCTGCTGATGGCGATTGTTATCGGTGTGGTCGCGGGCGCATTGGCGGCCACGCGCCGCGGCGGTGCGGCGGATCGCCTCATTGGCATTTTGGCGCTTCTCATCTACGCGACGCCCGGCTTCCTGCTCGGCATCGGTCTCATGCTGGTCTTCGCTGTGGTGCTGCCATGGCTTCCGATCGGCGGCCTCGTCGATCCATATGGCCTCGAGGGTTCGTGGGCGTACGCGCTCAGCGTGGCACGCCATCTGGTGCTTCCCGCCATCACGCTGGGCGCCTTGCATGCCGCGATCTATTCACGCTTCACGCGCGGCGCGATGCTCGAGGTTTACGGGCAGGACTATGTGCGAACGGCGCGCTCGAAAGGATTGTCGTCGATTCGCATTGCGGTTCGGCATGTGCTGCGCAACGCCATGCTTCCGCTGGTCACCATCATCGGAATGCAGACCGGCGCGCTGCTGAGCGGGGCGATTCTGGTCGAAACCGTGTTCGCCTGGCCGGGGCTCGGGCGCCTGGCGTTCGAAGCGATGCAGCAGCGCGACTTCAACTTGCTGGCCGGGCTGATCCTGTGTAGCGGTGCACTGGTCGTGCTCGTGAACCTGGCGGTCGACCTTCTTTACGCGCTACTTGATCCGAGGGTGCGGCTGAAATGAAGACGACGCAAGCGTCGAGCGGAATCGCGCTCGCGCGCACTACCGTGGCCCACCGCGCTTGGCGGACCTGGACGTCCTGGCCCCTGTCACTCCGCTTCGGTGCGCTGCTGCTGACGATCCAGTTGCTCGTGGCCTTACTGGCGAAATCGCTTTATCCAGGAGATCCGTTTGATCTGGCGGGCGCCGCGTTTCTGCGGCCGGGCGAAGATGCCCGCTTTCCACTAGGCACTGACATCATGGGTCGCGACATTGCTGCGGGCTTGGTGCACGGCGCCCGGGTCTCGCTCCTTGTCGGCTTGTTCGCGACATTTATCGCCACCGTGCTGGGCACCGCTGTCGGCCTGGTGGCCGGTTACTTCGGCGGCTGGCCGGACCACCTGCTGATGCGCTTAACCGAGCTTTTCCAGGTTATCCCCCATTTCCTTTTCGCCATCATCATCGTGTCGATCACGGGCTCTCAGTTGCAGAACATCGTCTTGGCGATCGGGATCACGAGTTGGACAATGGTGGCACGGCTGGTGCGCGCTGAGACGCTGACACTGCGTGAGCGCGACTACGTCAAGATCTGCCGCGTGATGGGAGGCAGCCATGCACGCGTGGTCTTCAGCCACATCTTGCCTAATGCGTTGCCACCGGTGGTCGTCGCCGCCTCGGTGCTCACGGCCCTAGCCGTTCTGGCTGAGGCGGGCTTGGCGTTCCTCGGGATGAGTGACAGCAATCGCGTCAGCTGGGGCGGGATGATCGGCGCGTCGCGGGAGGCTCTAATTGATGCACCCTACATGACCCTGATTCCCGGCGCGGCGATTGTCCTGATGGTAGCTGCGCTGAGCCTTATCGGAGACGGCTTGGCGCAACATCTGCGGCGCGGAGCTTCGTCGTGAGTACAGGCGTGAGGACAGATGTGACTGCACCGCGGATCGTGCGCGTACAGGGCATCGAGATTTCCGTGCCCACGGCGGCTGGCCCGGTACTGGCCGTCCGTGGCCTGGATCTAGAGGTCGCCCAAGGGGAGACGCTGGCCATCGTCGGCGAGTCGGGCTGTGGCAAATCGCTGACCGCGCTCGCGCTCGCCGGCTTGCTGCCGGACGGCGTGCACCTTGCGAGCGGTCGGATCGAGCTACTGGGCGAAGACGTGACCAAACTCGCCGAGTCCGCTTGGCGCGCCCGCCGCGGCCGGCACATTGCGATGGTGTTCCAGGATCCCATGGCAGCGCTCAACCCGGTGTTGCCCATCGGCGAGCAGATCGTCGAGGCGATCTTGGCTCACCGACCAGTTGGCCGGCCTCGCGCTCGGGACGAGGCGCTCGCCTTGCTGGCACGGGTCAGCCTGCCGGACCCGATGCACGCCTTTGCGGCCTATCCACACCAGCTCTCCGGGGGCATGCGTCAGCGCGTGTTGATCGCCGTCGCGATCGCCAACCAGCCGAATTTGCTAATTGCAGACGAGCCGACGACATCGCTCGACGCGACCGTCCAGGGGGAAATTTTTGCATTGTTGCGGAATCTGCAACGCGACAGCGGCATGGCTCTGGTGATCGTCACCCACGATCTGAACCTCGTGGCCCGTTGGGCCAATCGGGTGATCGTAATGTATGCGGGCAGGGCGGTCGAGGTTGGGCGCGCCGACACCTTGCTGGATGCGTCCGTGCATCCCTACACGCAAGCCCTCATGGCAGCGCGCCCCCACCGCCGCGCTTCAGAGGGTGCCCGTCGCCGGCTGGCAGAGATCCCGGGGCGCGTGCCTGCTCCCGGTGAGGCTGGCGCGGGGTGTGCCTTTGCGGGCCGCTGCGGCCTCGCCAGCGCACACTGCAGATCGGTCGTGCCGGTCGAGCAGTGCCTGCCACATGGAGCGGTTTGGTGCCACGCGGTGGGCGACGGCGGTCTGGGCTTCCGCCGGGAAGCCGTGGCATGACCTCGCCGGCGGGCGCTCCCGCGCTGCTCGCAGCCCATGACCTCCGGGTGTCGTTCGATGAAAGGCACGGCCGCATCGATGCCTTGCGCGGGGTATCGCTGCATGTGCAGCCGGGTGAGGTGCTGGCGGTGGTGGGGGAGTCGGGCTCAGGCAAGTCCACGCTCGCACGGGCTCTCTTGGGCATGGTCCCGGTGCGCAGTGGCACACTCTCGCTGGCAAGCGAGCACCTTCCACCCTCCGCCGCAACGCGCTCGGTCGCCCAGCGACGGCAGCTCGGCATGGTCTTTCAAGACAGTATGGCCGCGCTCGACCCAAGGTTCACAGTCGAGCGCATCCTGCGTGAACCGATCGCGCTGCTGGACCGCGGGGATACGCGTCGAACGCCATCCGACAGCGCCACCATTGCGGCCCTGCTTGATGCCGTCGGACTGTCGGCAGCGTTGTTGCAGCGACGCCCTCATGAATTGTCCGGTGGTCAACGGCAGCGGGTTGGCATCGCGCGCGCGTTGGCGGGCGACCCCAAGTTACTGATCTGCGACGAGGCCGTCTCCGCGCTCGACGTATCGGTGCAGGCCCAGATCCTGAATCTTTTGGTCGACCTGCAGTCTGAACGCAGGCTGGCCATGATCTTCATCACCCACGACCTCTCCGTCGTCTCCTATATCGCCGACCGAATCACGGTCATGTACCAGGGCGAATTGCTGGAGACTGGAGATGTCGACCAGATCCTGGACCGGCCGCGCCATGCGTATACGCAGCGGCTGCTGGCGGCCGCTTTATGATTTGCAAGAGCCTTTCAACCTGCTTCACATGACTCCCACTATCCGCGATCACATCATCGACGCCGCCGGCGCGCTCTTCTATCGGGAGGGCACCAAGTCGGTGGGAGTTGACCGCATCATCGTTGAAACAGGCGTGGCCAAGGCGACGATGTACCGCTATTTCTCAGGAAAGGACGCGCTGGTCGCGGCCTGCCTTCAAAGACGACACGAGAAGGTGGTAGCGGCGTTGCGCGAAGGCCTGGAAAAGATGCCCGGACGACGCCAGGCGCGGGCGTTGGCGGTCTTCGACTTGCTGCACGACAAGGCCGACTCGCCGGACTTCCGTGGCTGCGCCTTCATGCTAGCCGTGGCGGAGAATGAAGAGTCGGCCGAGATACGCGCCATCGCCCGGACGCACAAGAAGGCCATCCTCGAAATGTTCGCGTCATTGCTACCTGCCACCTGGCACGACCGCGAGAAGACGGCCGCCCAACTGAACCTCCTCTATGACGGAGCGATGGCGCAGATACTGGTCCATCGCCTGCCGGACCCCGCGCGAGTCGCACGCGAATGCGCCATGATCTTACTCAGGTGTTCTCAAGGTCCTAAGCGAAGAACAGCCAAGGAAACAGTTGGTGAAAGCCTTTAACATAGGCCGGCGCCGCCATCCACACACTCCGCAACTTCGTCGTCGCCTTTGGTCGCTTGCTCGACGCTCGACCGGACGAGCGATCTTGGCCCAGGGTGGCGCGCCGCTCAAGACACTCGTCTCACTCGACGACTGGCTGACCTGACGTCTGCGCAGCCCAACCCCGATCATTTAGTTGCTCCTGCGCGCGTCTCAACCGAGCGGCCACGGTGGTCAGCCTTGTCTCTGGTCGGTTGATGACCATACGGTGTCGGCTCTGATTCGCATGCTGCGTGGTGCCGAGGAAAGCCAGGGACATGTCGAACCGGATCGTCGCAGAGTGGGTGGGCGCGAGGGGAGGCTGTGCGCCTGAACCCTAATGGCGTTGCAACCTTGTCGCCGTCCTGGGTGACATCCACAGGCACGCAATCTCCTCTCGGACATGGGTTCCATCAGCATTCACGTCTCCAGCGCCAACATCGGTGGCGTGCACGTCACGTCTACCCGATCAAAGACGGTCGGCAGCCCTTCGTTTCGGGGGTACGACCAGTCAACTTCCAAACCTGTGTGATCGCTCCATGAAGTCCGTGTAGCAGGCGAACAGTCTGGAGCTGCGACGGCTCGCTATCCGCGCGACCTTGCAGGCTACGCGACTGAGCCATTGACGGCTGAAAACTAGTAATGATTGGACATGCAGACGGAAGGTGAATGTATGGATGTCCTTTCCTGCCACTCTCGAGCGAAGATTGAATGTCTTAAAACACTACTATATACGTCATTTGAGATCTTACTTGTCTGCTTAACAATCGCTCACTCAACCTGATTATTCGGCCGAGGGCCGGCACCAAGAACCCCATAACCATCATGATCGAAAAGAACTCCTACGCGTACAACGTGGCACCCAATCAGTTTGTCGAGAGCAACGGGCGGCGCCTGGCGTATCGGTCTGTGGGCGAAGGCAAGCCGATAGTGCTGTGTGCGCGCTTTCGCGGCAACCTAGATTCATGGGATCCTGCTTTCATTGACGCGCTTGTCGACCAAGGCTTTCGCGTCATCACCTTCGACTACTCCGGCCTTGGGCTGTCCGGCGGCACGCCCACGTACTCGCCGCTGGCTCTGGCTGAAGATGCACGCGACTTGATCGAAGCGCTGGAGCTTAAGGACGCTGTGCTCGGCGGCTGGTCACTGGGTGCGCTGACGGCCCAGGTGGTCCTAGCGAAGTATCCCCAACTGATTACTCATGCCGTATTGTTAGGCGCCGTCCCACCTGGCCCCAATGTCAAGGGCGCAGAGCAGTTGTTCAATGACACGGCGCGCAAGATTGAGAACGACCTTGAAGACGAGATCGTCCTTTTCTTCGAGCCAGCATCGCCTGCCAGTAGAGCGGCGGCCCACCTATCGCATGAACGACTTGCTTTGCGCAAGGAAGGCCGGAGCCAAGACATTTCCCACTCTTTCGCAGTAGCGTTCTTGCCCCCTGAGCCGCGCTCACCGATGTTCCCGGCCGATCCAATCCTTCTGGCCTTGAAGCACACTCAAGTGCCCATCCTCCACATCGGCGGTGACCACGACATCGCATTTCCAGTGGAAAACTGGTATGCCCTCAACCAGCAGCTTCCCACGGTGCAGCTGATCACTTTCCCACAAGCTGGCCACGGTCCGCACCACCAGTATCCCGAAGCAGCAGCCTTGCACATCGCCGCCTTCGTCCGCCTGCGGCGTTGACGGCAAGAGAAGATGATGTTCAATGATTGATGCCGACGAATCGGAGGACATCTGCGCACCGCCACAGGGTCCACCTCGCCGCTCTCGGCATGCCGCAAGCCGTCGCGGAATTGTCTGTCGCTCGGAACAGTGCACCGGCGTTGGAGCCGCTAGCGCGGGTTCGTAATTCGCATGGCTCGTGCGAGTTGGGTGTTTCATCGGCGAGTGCCTGCACGGCGCAGGCCCAGTAGAGCTCCTCTCGCAGACAACGCCTACAGCGGTACCAGCTCGGCACTGTTGGTACTTTGACCGGCTATGGCGCCGGTCAGTCAACAACACATTCAAGGTCTCTCTCAGTCTCTCACTCTCCTAGCCAACCTGCTGAACCGTCTGTTCACCATGAGCGAACCCGACAAGCTGTGGACGAGCAACATCACCTACGTCGCAGCCGGCCAGGGCCGGCTGCTTTTGGCGTTGTTAGTCGACCTCGTCAGCCGCCAGGTGGTTGCAGCCCCGCGCGCCTGGGTCGACAAGCCGATCGCTTGGGCCGCATCCTCGAAAGTTGGACCCCACCCGCGCAAGACGATCAGCGCTCCTGTCTACCAGTACTTCGCAACAGGCCGCACCTCGATTGCACCTCCAAGACGCGCCGCCGGGACCCGCGAAGCTACCTTGATGGCATCGTCGAGATCGTCGGCCTCCAGGATGAAATACCCACCCACTGCGCCGGACTCATCGAGGTATGGCCCGTCGCTGACTTGCGCGCTCCCGTTCTTCGCACGCACGGTCTTCGCGTCCTTCGGCAACCCGAGCGGAAGGCCGGGCGTAATGCCGGGCGCCTTGTTGAGTTCGCCGTACTCCTCATAAACGCGCCTTTGCTCTGCCATGGCAAGCGCGTTCCAGCGATCGGTCCCCGGCAGCGGAGTTGTCCCGTGATATATCAACAGCAAGAATTGCATCATCATTCCTCAAAAAAAGGCCCGGGATGGGCCTTCCACTGCATGACGTACCGGGAAGGCACATTGTGACCGGTCACATTTCATGCCTCTTGTCCGTCTTGTCTCCATGAGCAATGGAAATGACTGGCTGGCGCTGCGATTCGAGGCACACCGCGGACACCTGCGGCGTGTGGCCTACCGGGTCCTGGGCTCGCTCGGCGAGGCCGAGGACGCAGTGCAGGAAGCATGGCTAAGGCTCGCGCGGTCCGAATGTAGCGAAATCGACAACCTCGGCGGCTGGCTCACGACAGTGGTCTCACGCGTGTGCCTCGACATGCTACGCTCGCGCGCGACGCGCGGCGAGCAATCGCTCGACGAGAGCTCTGCCGAAAGCGCTGCGGCAGTCGCACTCGCCGCAAATCCCGAGGAGGAAGCGCAGCTCGCCGAGTCAGTGGGGCTCGCGCTGCTCGTGGTCCTCGAGACGCTCGAGCCCGCCGAGCGGCTCGCCTTCGTGCTGCACGACATGTTCGACTTGGCGTTCGAAGAGATCGCCGCGATTGTTGGCCGTACGCCGACCACGGCACGGAAGCTCGCGAGCCGCGCGCGGCGGCGTGTCCGAGGCGCGCAGACCGCTGACCCAGCCAGAATCCGGCGTCACCGTGAAGTCGTCGACACGTTTATCGAAGCGCTGCGTGCGGGCGACTTCGAAGGCCTTGTGGCGATCCTCGATCCCGACATGGTATTCCGCACCGAGGCGGCTAGCCGCGCGGACGCGCGCGTTGAAGTCCACGGCGCGCGTAACTGGGCCAGGGGTGCAATCGCTTACGCCCAGGCAGCGCGCTTCATGCGGCCGGCGCTTATCAACGGCGCCGTCGGCCTCATCCTCGCGGCGCGCGGACGGCTGCAGCGAGTGCTCGTCTTCGAATTCGACGTCGAAGGACGGATCCGTGCGGCCGAGATCATCTCGGATCCAGGGCGTCTGGGAAGACTCGACCTCGCCGCACTGCCATGGCCGACTTGATTTGCGCAAGGAAGGCAGATGCCAGCAGATTCCCTACGCTTTTGCAGCAGCTTCTTGCCTCCTGAGCCCCGCTCACCGATGTTCCCGGCCGATCCAATCCTTTCTGGCCTTGAAGCACGACCAAGTGCCCATCCTTCACATCAGCGGTGACCACGATTTCGCATTTCCAGTCGAGAATTGGTATACCCTCAACCAGCAGCTTCCCACCGTGCAGCCCCAAGTTGCCCGTCATCAGATCGGTGTCCAGCCTGCGCAGTGATCGGTCCACCACTGGCAGTCTCAAGCTGCAGACCTGCTTGTCCAAGCCCAGGGCGTCGCTGACGCAAGATTCACCGTCTGGGCACCCGACCTACCGGACGCGGGCACTCACAAGGCACATGGTCGTCTATTGGCCAGCTCATCTCTAGATCTTGGCTGCCTTATCAGTAAGTTCAACGCCGCCATTGCGCATTCATTCGGCGGTGCATCGCTGGTTTATGCGTTGACCAAGGCCCTCAGACGACATCGAATTGGAAAAGCAGTTTGCAATCCTGCGTCAGCCTGGATCTTGATGCATTCAGCCGATGATCCAGTGACTCATCCACACGCCACGCAGCAAGTGGCACAGGGATTGCGATCGGATTGAAGAATCACGCTGGTGAGGTCCGCACACCACTTCGAACCGATTGAGGTGACACGCCTAGGTTGCGCAGAAACACCTCCCGCATGTGACGGCGATCGCGAAAGCCGGTGTCCCGGGCAATTGTGTCGAGTGAGTGTCTGCTCTTTTCAATTAGCAGTCGTGCCGCCTCAACACGCAGCCCTTCAACCGCCTTGGCCGGGGACCGCCCTGTCTCGGTGGTGAAAACGCGGCTGAATTGCCTGGAACTCAGGTGCGCGACCGAGGCCAGATCCTGAACCGTGAGCGCCTGATTTAGGTTGGCGCGGATGTAACTTAGCGCTGTTTGGATGCGATCCGATTTAGGCGCAAGTTCAAGCAATTCCGAGTGTTGGGACTGTCCCCCCGTCCGGCGCTGGTTCATAACCAGTTTATGTGCAACCGCGCGCGCCACTTCTTCGCCAAGATCCTTTTCTATCATGGCCAACGCCAAGTCGAGGCCTGCAGTCATGCCGGCAGAGGTCCACACCGTCCCATCGATCACAAAGATGCGGTCGGCTTCGACTTGAACGTCCGGGTACAGACTTTGCATCGCATTGGCATACGCCCAATGGGTGGTCGCCCGCCGACGGTCCAGCAAACCGGCCTCGGCGAGTAGGAAGGCGCCCGTGCAGATCCCCGCAACGCGCCGCGCTCGTGTACTGGCCCGCTGCACAAAGCTGATCACTGCCTCCGGTTGGGGCGAAGCAAGCGGATTCAAAACGCCGGCGATCATCCAAGTGTCGGCTTTACTACGGCGGTTCAACGGGTGAGCCGAAACTATCAACCCTGAGGAAGAGCGTGCCTCACAGTCGTTAAGAACGTAGTTGGTAATCGCATAGAAGGGCTCGCGAGCGACGATGTTTGCCATCTCGAAAGCGGTCTGCGTTGCCAAAGCCATCAGTTGGAAGCCGTCGGTCAGGACGTATCCGACTTGGTGCATGTCGAGGCTCCTAATGCTATGTCACGAAACGGTACTCTATACGTCCTTTGAGACATTGGCAAGCTTAAGCTTCGATCCACGTCGCGTTACAGACGCTTATTACGAGGCACGCCACTGGACGACCTTCCCGCAAGGCCCGTTCATGACGACGCCATCCGGCCGCTGGACCTCGCCTGCACAACTGACGTACTCGTTGCGAAGAGGACGATCAATCCGTTCGCGCGTTGGCCGACGTGCCCTCGCGCACAAAGAAGAGGGGCGATCCGATTGCTTGTGGTGGCATGGCTTTTTCGATTTTTTTCCCGAAGCTGCCGAGCTTCCTATTCACGCTGGGGACGATCCCACAACGCCCTTCAATGGCCTGCTCACAGATCTTTCGAGGCCCCGAATACGCAGTCGCCGGTGAAGCACAAGAACTTTCCCTCAGCCTCATTGCCCCTGACGCGATCGATCGCCAGTTCGAATCCATCGCCAGCTGGCTCGTTCGCCCAATTGATCGCAAGCTCTTTTGCGCTTTCGGGCGCGCGCTGCGCAGTGTCGAATTTCTCAGGGCACAGGAACTGCCATACAAGTACTCGAGGGTCTCCATCTCGTCGATCTTCGCCTTCCGAGCCCTTCATGAACGATACTTATCTCAATGCGCTGGCAACGGGAGGTCGACGGTTCGGTTGAGCTTGGCTCTCTCTGGATTTTGGTTCCTGTTTGAGCACGAACGCCCTCATCGCGCCCGACACCGGATGATCCCGAGCTGCCCTAATCGTCCCTAGTCGGCCGCGTCCGTGCATCCATCATGCGAGCTACCGCGCTAACCTGCGCCGCACCGGCGCGGAAGTAGCCCGTCACGACGTCCATGCTGCGGTGGCCGGTCATGGCCATGGTTTCCTGCAGCGGCATGTTTTGGCGGCCGGCTTCCGTGACGAAGCCCGATCGCAGCGAGTGCGCCGAGAAGTCGTCGCCCACGCCGGCAAGAGCGCAGCGCGCTTTCACGATGTCGCGGATGGCGGTCCCGGTGAGGGCGTCATCGCCCAGGTGCCCGGCTTTGTTGATCCGGCGGAAGAGGGGGCCTGAGCTGATCCCGCTGGCCTTCAGCCAGGCTTCCATCGCCTCTGCGGCCATGCCGACAACGGGCTTCACATCCTCGGGCTTCACCTTGCCGGTGTGGTTCGTCTTCGAGTTGGCCAGCGTGTAGAGGTAGTCGCCTTCATCGACGCGGCGCAGGTTTTCGAACACCGCCTCCGAGACCTCCGAGCGCCGGCGGCCGCCCGACGACCAGGCGAACAGGAGGAGGGCGCGGTCGCGCTTGCCCTTGAGCGAATCATCGCAGGTGTCGAGAACGGCCTCGAGCGGCTCTTTGGTCAGCGCGCGCTGCTTATGAGGCGTGGCGTTGCGCTTGGCGTAGGCCTTACGGGTCTTGCTCAGGAGGGCCTTCACCACCGAGTCCGTGCATGGGTTGGGCTGCTTGGCCAGGTGATGTGCCATCGACAGGACCGAGACCCGGTGCATCACCGTGTTCAGCGCCGGCGCGCCCTTCTTGCCCTTGAAGCCGGCCTCGACCAATGCGGCATCGATTTCCGGCGGCAGCTGATGCACCAGGCCGGCCTTGGTCGAGCGCTCGGCGTGGTCGACGATGAACTGGACCACCACCGGTACCGGCACAGGAAGCTCCAGCTGGCTGCCGAAACGTGCACCGTACCAAGCGGCCCAGTAGCGCATCGCTGCGCGGTACGCCAGCCGGGTGTTGTCCGACTCGCCCTCGGCCATGAGATCTTGCGCGGCTTCTTCGGCCATGCCCGAGAGTTGGCCGGGATCGAGCAGCGCGTGATCAAGTTTCAAAGACAACAGGGCCTTGGAGGACGGCACTTTTTCAGCGGGTTTCTTCAAGCGATCTCCAGCAGCAACGGATCCCCGGACGACGGCGGCAGCAGTCTGACCGATTTCACGTTAATGTTATTTATCACACATGCCATGTATGATGTCTTACATACACTGCATATCACTTCCGATAATCATTTATTATCGCAAGTAAAAGTCAGCAAGGAAAGCCGACATGGATCCGAGAAGTTCGAGCGCCAGCATTCACCCTGTCCGCAGCGGCCGTGGAATTCAGGAGGCTCAGGTTTGGGAAGCGGCCGACTTGCTGCTCCACGAGGGCCTGCGCCCGACGATCGAGCGCGTGCGCCAGAAGATCGGCAGCGGCTCACCCAACACTGTGAGCCCAATGCTCGAACGCTGGTTCGCCACGCTCGGCAAGCGACTTGACGGCCGTGGCGCCAGCGTGACCGACGACGACGCGCATCGGCTTCCCCTGGCCATCGTGCAAGCCGCACAGCAGTTCTGGGACGTCGCCCGTCGCGAGGCTGATCAGGCGCAGATCCAGAAGACTGAGGCTGTCCGGCGCGAGCTCGAACTCGAGCGCAGCGCGTTCTCCCAAAAGGAAGCCGATCTGCAGCAGCGCGAGACTTCGTTCGAGCAAGCCCGCGTCGGGCTTGACGAGGCGCTCGCATCCTCGCGCCAGGCAGTCGCAGCCATGGAGGCGCAGATGCACACGCAGCAGCAGGAATCAGCGCGCCTGCTCAGCGAATCGGAAGCCGAGGTGCGGCGCCTGCGCAAAGCCCTCGAGGAGTCCGTGGCCAGCAAGGAAGCCCTGCGCGAGAAGTCCGAGATGGACCTCGGCGCTGCTCACCGCGACGCGAAGGAAGCCGAGCAACGCCATGTCGCCCACGAGCGCCGACTGCTCGCCGACGTCGATCGCGAGCGGGTAGCGGCGCGCCAGGCCGCGGCGGACATTGCGAAAGAACAGAAGGTGCGCACTGAAGAGCGGGAGGCCGCGCGCGCCGCACTGACGGCGACAGAGCAGGCGCTCCAGAACCAGAAAGCCGCACACCGCGATGCCGCCGCCGCCTGGTTGCGTGAGCAGCAGGAGATTCGGGTCGACCTGGCGACCCTGCGAGAGCGCGCCGCCGGGGCAGAGCAGCGCGCAGCGGATCTGGGCGACCGGCTGCGGCGGCAGGAAGAGCAGGCCGCACAGGAGATTGAGCGGCTCCGCGAAAGCCAGGAGGCAACGACAGCTGCCTTGCGCCAGTTCGAGGCAAGTCGAAGAGAGGATGACGTGAAGAAGCCGCAGGTCGGCCGCGCAGCGCGAAGCAGGAAATTCGGTCAATCATGATCCTCGGAACCGCCGAAGCGTGGCAGCGAGCGCCCCGCGATAACCTCAATGCCGCACCATGCTCCATTCGGCTCGACGACCTATGGGACCTCGCAGTGCAATGAAGCGGCAAGGGCCTGCAGGCAGCCTCTGGCGCCCTCGCCTTTCAAGGCCTGCGGCTGGAGCATCTCGAGCGCTGCTCAGAATTGCGCCTGCCCATCGCCGGTGCGATCATGAACCCAGCGCATCGCCTGTTGCTCGGCGTGACGGATCGCTTCCGGCTCCGTGCCATACACAGTTTCCTCGGTGTCATTGGGCAGTTGCGTCTCCTCCTCATCCGCAGGAGTTCGAACAAGAACGACGATGGGCTGATAGCCGCCGCGTGCGCCCGATGCGCGTAGCTCAAAGCGGAAGCCGCGGTATTCAAGGGAGTGGCCGTCGGAAAGTGGGATGCTTCGATCTGTGGACATGGTTCTGGCCTTTTAGGAACACCCTCAGATAGTGCACAGAGGTCATGGCGTCGGCTTGCAGGCGCGCACGGCCCTTGACTGCAGGACAGCGCGCCATGAGGGCGGGCTCATGACTACCAACGCCTTCGCGCGCCCTCCTCGAGGGCGCCACCGCGCTGGTTCAACCGGTCATGCTCGCGCCGCCGCACCTGCGGTACAGCCAGTCTGGCGCCCAAGCGAAGTCGAGCGTCGGACCGAATCATGGCCTGGTGCCGGGTGTTGACCTCGATGGCGGCACCCCGGGGTCCTCGGGCCGTGCGCGGCCCGTTGGCGATGTCCGCTAGACCGGCAACACCTCGAGCCCGCTGACGCCGGGCAGCGCATGCAGGCTCATCGCCACGCGTGCGCTGTAATCGCGACTCAGCACGGTGCTGATCTCCATGAAATCCGCCCGCGCTTCGGCGGGGGTCAGCGTCAGGACGAGGTAGCCGCGCTTGCTCGTTTCGGCGTAGCGCAGGTCTTTCACCATCCTCGGAAAGGCATCGGACAACACCGTGTTGCCGATCAGCGGCAGCACGCGTTCGAAGCCGGGCGACGAGATCGAAGCGGTCGCGAACTCCACCCCGACGCGCTGGCCGCTGTCATCGGTCAGGTTGCTCGCCCAGGCGTTGTGCGTGTCCCCTGCCAGCGAGACGAGGTTCTTGCCCATCGAGCGCGCAGCAGCGAGGACGCTTTCTCGCGCGGCGGGATAGCCGTCCCACGCATCGAGGTTGTAAGGAACACGTCGCTGTGCCAATAGCGCGCGCTGCTCGTCGTTGCGCAGTGCCTCCGGCGTCGACTGGGCGAGCACGAAGTCGCCGAGGGTCTGCGCGTTGAAGGCACTGGCCACGCTCAACGGGATCTCCATGCGGGCCATCAGCACCTGCGAGCCGAGCAACTGCCAGGTCGCAGGCGAAGTGGACAGGCGCGTCGACAACCAGCCGGACTGTTCGGCGCCGAGGAGCTGGCGCGAGGGGGCGGAGGCACCGCCCGCGAGGTAAGTGTCAAGCGTCACCTGCTCGTCCCGACCGATCAGCCGCGTGTCCAGCATGTGCAGCGATGCGAGCGTGCCGAAATCGAACGAGCGATAGATCTTTCGCAAATTGGCGGCATCGGGCATGCGTACAGGCAGCCATTCACGAAACGCCTGCGTCGCGGCGGCGCTGCGCTCGGCGAAGCTTCCCTCGCTCGCCGGAGCGTGATTCTCCGCGCCGCCGGACCATGCGTTGTTGGCAATATCGTGGTCGTCCCAGACCGCGATCACGGGCAGCTTGGCGTGCAGGGCGATGAGGTCCGGGTCCGAGCGGTTCTGGCGGTGGCGCTGGCGATAGTCGTCGAGCGACAGAATCTCGCGCGATGGCTGCGACTCGCGGTCGATCGCGATCGCGAGCTGCGAGGCGTAGCCCAGCTCGCCGTACTCGTAGATGTAGTCGCCCAAGTGCAGCACCACGTCGATGTCCGTGCGCTTGGCGAGATCGGCACAGACGTTGAAGTAGCCCGCCGGAAAGTTCGAGCACGAGACGACCCCGAGGCGCAGCTGCGAGACATTGCCCACAGGCAGTGTCTTGGTGCGTCCGACGGGCGACGCCTCGGAGCCTAGGAAGAAGCGATAGAAGTAGACGCTCGCGGGCTGCAGCCCGGTCGCATCGACCTTGACCGTGTAGTCCTGCTCGGGCCCGCTTCCGATGCTGCCTCGGGCGACGATGGCGCCGAAGTTGGCATCGCTCGCGACCTCCCAGGTGAGGTTGAGTGCGCCCGGGCTTGCGACCGTGACGCGCGTCCACAGAATGACGCGATCGGACAGCGGGTCGCCGCTGCCGACGCCTTGGGCGAAGGTCGGCGTCGACTCGGGCGGCGGGCTGCCCGCGCCGCCGCCGCTGCCGCCCGCGCCGGGGTTGAAGCCGCCGCCTCCTCCGCCCCCCCCGCAGCCGTACATGCTCACGCCGCTTCCCGCGAACATCGCATAGAGCACGGCACTGCGCAGAAACCCACGTCGCGACGGCTGGGAAGGCCGGTCCTCCGAAGGGGACCGCGGGTCCGGGCCGGCGGGGCGGGTGACGTCGCGCATGGTTCGCTCCTTGAGCCCGGCAACCCGTTCACGACCTCCGTGTCGAGCCCTGCCGGATGGAAGCTGCATTTGAAGACGCCGCTATCGGTGCTGCCTGTAGGCTCGCGCCAAGGGCTGGCGTGCGACAAACGATTACAAGTAGTCGCATCCGGTTGCGTTCCGACGCAAGTGGGCACGCCGCGGCGCGTTCTGTCCCTGTCAGCGGCATCTCGATCCGCGCGCCGCATGAGGAAGGGCTGCGGTGAAGCGGCAGCGCAAATGGACCCTGACCAGGTTCGCACGCCCGCGCAGGGCGCTAGGCTCGAGTCGTCTACCAAGGTCGCCGCAACTTGAGTTCGGGCACTGCATCGACCGACCTAACAGCATCGAGGGTAGGCGCATGCCCACAGTGAGCGGCGGCCACGGCGCGCAGTCAATCCTCGCCAAACGGCGCCCAGTGGTGATCTCGAATCATCTACAAGGAGACACCATGAGAACAGTGACAACGGCGGTGCTCGCTGCCTGCCTCGCACTCGGATCTGCTTCCACGATCGCGCAGACTGCAGCCCCTGGCGGCGGCTCGACCGGGCCTACCGCGCCGAACCCCCAAGACCCATCCGTGATCACCAAGGATGCCAAGCCATTGAGCGATCATCCGGCCGTGAGCAAGGAGGAGAAAGCAAAGAGCACGGCCGCCGCAGCCCCGGAGCCGACGGGCAAGGATTCCATGGCGAAGGACAACAAGCCCAAGCATCCGGCAGCAGCCGACGGCAAGAAGGCGCCCGATTCCAAGTGAGCGCCAGTAACGCTGACCGGCAAGGCCGCGTTTGACTGCCGCGAGATGGCTTGACTTGGCCGTGCGTCAGGCATCGCCGAACGGCAGGGCTCCTGCGAGGCCAGGCTATCGGGATCGGTGAACGCGAGCTGATGCCTTTTGTCGGTGCAGACCGCGACCGGGGCCTTGATTGCGGGATGTGGGTCGTACCCGACGATCTCGAAGTCGTCGAATTCGCAGTCGAAGATTGATCCCGCTCGACGGCAGTATGCTGGACGCAGGGCGCATCTAAAGGAGTTGGCCATGCTCTATACCTACGTCAGCGAAGATGAAGACAGGGAGCCGGTCGGCCCGAACAATCCGCTGGAACTGTTCAGCCGGGCGGCTGTGGAGGTTGGACTCATCCGAGCTGGAGATCCGCTCGACCGCAACTTGGTCGAGTACGCCAAGCTGGTCGTTCATATGTGCGCAGCGATCGGCGACAACTACTTGCAGCCCGAGAGCCCGGAGGAGACGGTCGGCGATCGCATCCGAGCCGACCTCCACGTTCTGTAGGCGCCTGCACGCCGACGCTCGAGAAGGCCGCTCATCGTCGGCGCCGATTGAGAAAGGTCGTACAGGCCCTCCTCAGGTGCAAGCGGTGCCCTTCTACTACTGCGTCTTCAGGCCGAGCTTGGCAATCAGGTCTCGATAGAACGCGTGGTCCTTCGCCATCACTGCGCCGAAGGCGTCGCCATCTGCATAGGCGTAGCCCATGTTTTGCTTGTCAAGCGCGTCGCGCAGGCTTTGCTCGTTGGCGATCTTGGCCGTGGCCGTGCGCAAACTGCTCACGGCCTCGGGTGGCGTGCCCTTGGCCACGGCCAAGCCGCGCCAGGTGCCGATCGAGATGTCGATATTGCGCTCCTTGAGCGTGGGCACGTTCTCGAATCCCTTGATGCGCTGTTCAGACATGACGCCGAGCGACTTGAGCTTGCCCGCCGCCACGTAGGTGTAGACCTCCGCCGCGCTGACCGTGATGGCCTCGATGTGGCCACCAAGCAGCGACAGCGCCGCCGGTGCGGCACCAGCGAAGGGGATGTGGTTGAACTTCACACCCGTTTTATCCTCCACCGCGGCGGCGGCCAAGTGCCAGGTCGACCCATTGCCGCCGTTGCCGACCCGGAAGTCGCCCTTCTTGGCTGCAGCGATGAACTCTTCGACGGTGTTCCAGGGCGCGTCGGCGCGCACGGTGATCGCCGCCGGGTCGTAGTTGAGGCGCGCGATGGGCGTGAAGTCCTCGTACGTGATCTTCGTCAGGCCCATGTTGGGCTGCGTCATCAGGTCGGTCGCAAGCACCACCACCTTGTAGCCGTCGTGCTTGCCGTTGATGACGTCGGACCATCCGATCGCGCCGCTGGCGCCGGGCTTGTTCACGACCACCAGGCTCTGCGGCAGGTGCTGTGCCGATGCAAGTGCAAAGGCGCGCGCCAGCACGTCGGTACCGCCACCGGCGGGATACGGGACGATCAGTTCGATCGGCTTCGATGGATAGGCCGCCTGGGCGAGCGCAAGCGTCGGCGCGACCAGGGCGCACAGCACGACGGGCAGAAAACGCGAGAGGAAGGTCTTCATGGTGTTGTCTCTTGAAGTGGTTTTGTGGGAAGACGATGAAGAAAGGCGACGCTCAGCGCGGGGCTTCGGTCCATGCAGGGCCGCCGGGAAACTCGAATCGTTCGAGCGTGGCGGCATGCATCTCGATGCTGTAGCCGGGTCGCTTCGGCGGCATGTAGCGGCCCTTGCGGATCACCACCGGGTCGAGGAAGTGCTCGTGCAGGTGATCCACGTATTCGAGAACACGGTTGTCGAGCGAGGCCGAGACCGCGATGTAGTCGAACATCGAGACGTTCTGGACGTACTCGCACAGGCCCACGCCGCCCGCATGCGGGCAGACGGGCACCCCGAACTTGGCGGCCATCAGCAGCACCAGCAGCACCTCGTTGAGGCCGCCCAGGCGGGCCGCATCGACCTGGCAGAAGTCGATGGCACGCGCCTGCAGCAGCTGCTTGAACATCACGCGGTTGTGGCAGTGCTCGCCGGTGGCGACGCCGATCGGTGCGATGCGCTCGCGGATCGCGGCGTGGCCGAGGATGTCGTCGGGGCTGGTCGGCTCCTCGATCCACCAGGGGTCGAAGGCCGCCAGGCGGCGCATGTTGGCGACGGATTCATCCACGTCCCAGACCTGGTTCGCGTCCATCATGAGCTTGCGGTCCCAGCCGATCTCCTCGCGCAGGATGGTGGCACGGCGAATGTCTTCCTCGATGTTGCCGCCGACTTTCTGCTTGAAGTGGGTCCAGCCCTCGGCCACGCCTTCGCGCGCCAGACGGCGCACCTTGTCTTCGGAGTAGCCGAGCCAGCCCGCCGAGGTGGTGTAGGCGGGGTATCCCTGCTCGCGCATTTCCTTCTCGCGCGCGGCCTTGCCCGGCGCGTTGCGGCGCAGGATCGCGAGCGCCTCTTCGGGCGTGAGGGCATCGGTGACGAAGCGGAAGTCCAGGCAACGTACGAGTTCTTCGGGGCTCATGTCTGAAAGAAGCTTCCAGACCGGTTTGCCCTCGGTCTTGGCCCAGAGGTCCCACACCGCATTGACGATCGCGGCGGTGGCAAGGTGAATCACGCCCTTGTCCGGGCCGAGCCAACGCAGCTGGCTGTCGCCGGTGGTGATCTGGCGCCAGAACGCGCCCATGTCCCCGGTGATGTCTTCGAGCGTGCGCCCCACGACAAAGGGCGCCAGCGACTTCACCGCCGCCACGCAGATCTCGTTCCCTCTGCCGATGGTGAAGGTCAGCCCGTGGCCCTCGACCCCCGGCTTGGCATCGGTGTGGAGCACCACGTAGGTCGCGGAATAGTCCGGCGCCGCATTCATCGCGTCGGAACCGTCGAGGGAACGGGAGGTGGGAAACCGGATGTCTCGCACCGACACATGGGTGATTTTCGTAGCCACGCTGACCTTGCCTTGGATGAGTGAACGTCCAGCATAGGAGGGAGCGGTATATCGATCCAATCGTCATTTAGTATGTTGTGATCCCAATTGCGGTATATCCATGAACGACGATCCCGCTCCCTCGGTGCTCCCTGGCAGCCTGTTCCGACGCCTGCGGATCAAAAGCCGGCAGGTCATGCTGCTCAATGCGCTCGACGAGCACCGCAATTTGCGCCGGGCCGCCGCCGCCATCCACACCACCCAGCCTGCGGCGACGGTGCTGTTGCAGCAGTTGGAGGATGGCCTGGGCGTGACTCTTTTCACCCGTCACACGCGCGGCATGGAGCCCACCGTCTTCGGCGAAGTGATGATCCGGTACGCACGCGGCGTGCTGCACGACCTCGAATACGCGGGCGACGAAATGGCTGCGCTGGCATCCGGCGCTGCAGGCCTGGTTCGTATCGGCAGCGTGATGGGCGCGACGCCGATCCTGCTGACCCAGGCCCTGGCACGTTTCAAGGCCGGGAACCCGCGCGTGCGCATCTCGTTGCAGGTCGACACCAGCGACCTGCTGATGCCGGCGTTGCTGCGCGGAGACGTCGACGTCGTGCTGGGCCGCTTGCCCGACCAGTTCTACGACGAGGACCTGGCGATCGAACAGCTCGCGGGCGAGCCGATGAGCGTGGTGGCGCGCCCCGGTCATCCCTTGTTCGCGCTGGCCGAGATCACCCTGCTCGACCTCGTTGCGCAAACCTGGGTCCTGCATCCGCTGGGCAGCCCGATGCGGCGGCGCGTCGAGCAAGCTCTGCAGCACGCGAGCCTGGCGCAACCGCCCGACATCGTCGAGACCTCGTCGATCCTCGCCACCACCTCGCTGCTGGAGGCGAGCGACATGATTTCGGTGGTGCCGCTCGATGTGGGACTGCACTACGCCAAATACGGGCTGCTCGCCATTCTTCCGGTGCAGTTGCCGATCTCGATGGCCAACCTCGGCATCATCACGCGCAAGAAAAAGGATCCCTCACCGGCGCTGAAGCTCTTCCTCGGGGCGCTGCGCGACAGCATCCGCGACCGGAAGGCCGAACCGCCGGTCGTCCAGGCAACAACGCAAAGGACTGCCGCAAAAACGGATGGGAGCGCCCGTCGCCGTTCGCTGTAAAGGCCTTGGCATCGAGCAGCAGATGCGCTGGTGAAGGGCTCCTTCCGCCGCGCCGAGGTCGCTTCTTCAGAGATCGGTCAGCAACCCTGACGCCAGCATCCGGACGCGCGACGCCACCAGCCGCGCACCTTCCGACAGCGGTCGTTGCCGCGTCAGGCTCAGAGCGATGGTCCGCCGGATGCCAGGGCTCGTAACGCGGCAAGCCGAGAGCAAGCCCGACCCGACTTCCCGCGTCACCGCCGTGATGGGCAGCAAAGTGAAAGCGTGCCCGCTGGCTGCGACATCGGTCATCGCGGTGGCTGTATCGACTTCCATCACGATGTCGAGCGCGACGTTGTGCCGCCGCGAGAGCACGTCCAGTGTGGTTCGCAGGCCATTGGGTACCGCCGGCAAGACCAGCGGAATGCCTCCAAGGGAGCGAAACGGAATGGTCTTGGCCTCCAGTTCCTTGCGACCCGTCCTGCCGATCAAGAACGTCTCGACTTTTCCAAGCACATCTTCGCCGCGCAGCGCCGACGAGCCGTAGCGGTTCACCACAATCATGTCGAGACGACCGGACGCGAGCTGCTCATCGAGTGTGCCGCTGAAGCCTTCCATCACGTGGAGGCGAATCGCCGGCGCCCGCTCACGCATGTCGGCCAACAGCATCGGCAACAGTTGGCGCGACAACGAAGGCAGCACGCCGACGTGCACCGTACCAGTGAGTACGCCGGCCGCTTCACTCGCAGTAGCGTCGAGCTGACGCACCTGTTCGACCACACGCTTGACCTCCGGGTAGATCCGCCGGCCAAAGTCGGACAGCGCCATGCCTCGCCCGGTGCGGTCGAACAGCCGGCGCCCCCACTCGGCTTCGAGCATGGCGATCTGCCGGCTCACGAGGGACTGCGCCACGTCCGAGGCAACCGCGGCCCGGGACAGCGACTTCATGTCTGCCACCAGAAGGAACGTGTTCAGCAGTTTGAACTTCATGAATTCACTTTAATGGAAATCAGAAATCGATAACTTGCTCTTTCTGGAAATCATGTCAAGGCCTAACCTGCGCTTGCCGTTCCATCAAAGGAGACAACCTTGAAGATTTCGCAATCGCTCGCAGCCGCGCTGGCAGCCACGTGCCTGCTGACCGCGCCACTGCTCCATGCGCAAGACGCCGCATATCCCAAGCAACCGGTCACCCTGGTGGTGCCCTTCCCCGCAGGTGGTCCGACCGACGCAATGGCGCGTGTCCTGGCCCAGAAGCTGGGCGACCGGTTGGGACAGCAGGTGATCATCGATAACCGTGGCGGCGCAGGGGGCGGCATCGCGGCGGAACTGGTGGCACGCGCGCCGGCCGACGGACATACCCTGTTCTTCGGCACAACCGGCACGATGGCGATCAACCCGAGCCTGTACACGAAGTTGCGCTACGACCCGGCGAAGGACTTCGCTCCGGTAAGCCTGATGGCCACGACGATGAACGTCCTCGTCACCAGCCCGAGCATCCCCGCGAAGAATCTGACCGATCTGATCGCACTCGCCAAGGCCAGGCCCGGCGAGCTCACGTACGGGTCCGCCGGAAACGGCAGCTCGAATCACCTTTCCGGCGAACTGTTCCGCACCTCGGCCGGCATCCAGATAACGCACGTCCCCTACAAGGGCTCCGCACCAGCAATGGTGGATCTGCTGGGTGGGCGCCTGTCGATGATGTTCGACACCATCGCGCAGCAGAGCCAGAACATCGCCGCCGGCAAGGTTCACGCGCTTGCGGTGACCGGGCCGAATCGCTCGCCGCTGTTGCCCAACGTGCCGACCGCTCAGGAGGCCGGACTCAAGGGATTCGACGTGACGATCTGGTATGGCGTGCTGGCGCCCAAAGGCACACCAGTACCCGTGATCGAGCGTCTGAACCGTGAGATCACCGCGGTCATGGCCACCGAAGAAATGAAAAAACGCATGGAGGCCGACGGAGCCAACGCGCGCACGACCACTCCTGCAGAGTTCACGGCACTCATCAAGACCGACACCGCGAAGTGGACGCCCGTGGTGAAGAGCTCTGGCGCCAGCCTCGACTGACCCGCACCATGACACACCTTCTTGATCCACGGCTTCAACGAGCCTTCGCGCCTGGTCGCATCGCCGTTGTCGGCGCGACCGAAGACCGCAACAAAGTCGGCGGCCGGCCGCTGCACTATCTGCAACGCTTCGGCTTCCAGGGGGCGGTCTATCCGATCAATCCCAAGCGGTCGACGATTCAGGGCATTGCTGCATACCCCTCGCTCGCGGCGACACCGGAGACACCCGACGTAGCGATTGTCGCGGTCGGCCAGGACGCGGTCGCCGGCGTGATCGATCAATGCGCAGCGCGTGGTGTCGGCACAGCGATCGTGATGAGTTCTGGCTTCGGCGAAACGGGCGCGGAGGGGCTCGCCCGGCAGCGGGAACTCGTGGCCCAGGCTCGACGTCTCGGCATCCGCCTGGTCGGACCGAACGCCCAGGGCGTGGCCAACTTCCAGACCGGCGCGGTGATGAACTTCAGCACCATGTTCATGGAGATCGCGCCGCAGGACGGCCCGGTCGCGATCATTAGCCAGAGCGGCGCGGCGAGCGTGATGCCCTACGCGATGCTGCGAGAGAGAGGCGTGGGCGTGCGCTATCTGGTTGCGTCGGGCAATGATGCCGACGCCTCGGTGTGCGAACTCGCGTCGGCGGCTGCCGCCGATCCCGAGATCCGCGTTGTGCTGATGTACATCGAATCGCTGAACGATCCGGCCATGCTGGCGGAGGTCGCTCGCCTCGCCTCGGCGCGCGGAGCGGCCGTGGTCGCGCTCAAGTCGGGCCGCAGTGCACACGGCGCCAAGGCTGCCGCGTCGCACACCGGTGCCATCGTCAACGACGACGTGGTGGTCGACGCCTTTCTGGAGCGCCATGGCATCTGGCGTGCCAACGACGTCCTGGGACTCGTCAACGCCGTCGAGCTGTATCTGAGCGCCCCGCCCCGAGTCGCCGAGCATCTGGTCGTCATGAGCCATAGCGGCGCTGTCGGCGTCTTGTGTGCCGATGCAGCCGAATCGCTGGACTTTCCACTTGCAGAGCTGAGCCGTCCGGTCATCGACGCCCTCGCCGGCATCATGCCGAGCTTCGCGACTGCACAGAATCCCGTCGACCTCACAGCCTCTCTGATGACGCAGGGTGGCATGTATGCCGACACGCTGGGCGCACTGGCGGCCGACCCGCAGGCCGACATGTTTCTGATCGGCGTGCCAGTGGCAGGCGAGGGTTACGACGTCCCAGGCATGGCGCGCGACACGGCGCGTTTCGCCACCATGCGAAACAAGCCGACGGTGGTTTCCGCGCCGCAGGCCTCGGTACGGCAGGCCTTCCGGGCAGCAGGCGTTCCGGTGTTTTCGCATGAGACGGACGCCATCAACGCGCTCCATCAGTGGAGTCGTCACGGAATGCTGTTGGAGCAGGCAGCTGAACGCAATCTGCTGGAAACCACTGCAACGCAGGCACCTGCACTGCCGGTTGGCGACGCACCGTTGCTGAGCGAAGCCGACAGCCTCGACTTGCTGGCCGCCGCAGGCGTTCATACCGTGCCGTACAGACTGTGCCGCAATGCCGACGAGGCCACCGCTGCATGGGAAGCCTTGGGGCCGCAGGTCGTGGTGAAGGCCTGTTCTGCGCAGATCCCCCACAAGTCGGAACATGGGCTGGTCTTCATCGACGTGCATACCGCAGACCAAGTGGTCGACGCGTGGACCGCATGCTCCGAACGTGTCGCCGCGATGGGTCTCTCGATGGACGGTGTGATCGTCGCGCAAAGGGTTCGAGGGCGTCGCGAATTTGCACTGGGCGTCCGGCAGGATCCGCTGTTCGGAACCGTCGTCATGGTCAGCGACGGCGGCAAGTACGTCGAAGCTGTACGCGATTTCGTCGTGTTGCTTCACCCCTTCTCCGAATCCGACGTGATCACCAAGCTGCGCCGGCTGCGCATCGCCCCGATTCTTGAAGGCGTACGCGGCGAGGCGCCAATGGACCTGCATGTCGTGGCCCGCACAGCGGTCGCGCTCGGCGCGCTGGCGGCGGCACACCCGCAGGGCATCGCGTCGATCGACCTGAATCCTCTGATCGTTGGCGACGCAGGCCAAGGCGGCTGGGCGGTCGACGCGGTCATCGAACGCCGGGGAGGCTCGCATGCAGGGCACTGACACTGCATTGGTCGAGATGCAAGATGGCACGGCGGTGGTTTGGCTCAACCGGCCTTCCGTGATGAACGCAGTGAATGCGTCCTTGCGCGCCGCACTCAGCGACCACCTCTACGCTCTCGACGCCGACCCGCAGGTTCAGGCCATCGTACTTACCGGCCGAGGTGAACGCGCCTTTTGCGGCGGCCAGGATCTGGACGAGTCAGCGACGATCAGCACCGACACGCTGGCGGCTTGGCTCAACCGCCAGCACGCCATGTACCAGGCGGTGCGCGACGTGTCCAAACCAATCGTCGCAGCGCTCAATGGCACCGCAGTCGGTGCGGGTTTCCAACTCGCACTGATGTGCGATCTCCGCGTGGCGCACCCCACGCTGCGCATGGGGCAGCCCGAAGTCAAGGCGGGACTCGCGAGCATCGTGGGCTCCTACCTGATGTCGCTGCAGATCGGCCATTCGCTCAACCAGCAACTCTCCCTGACAGGTGAGCTGATCAGCGGCGAGCGCGCGCATGCGCTTGGCCTGGTCAATGACCTGGTCGCACCTGACCAGGTCTTGCCGCGCGCGCTGGAGCGTGCGCGGGCGCTGGCCGCCCTGCCCGGTGCCGCTCTGCGCACGACCAAGCAACGCTTCCGCGAACGCACGCAACCAGGATTTGACGATGCGTGCAGCGCCGGCATCCGCTATCAGCTCGAGTGCTATTCCACCGGGGAACCGCAGCGCGTCATGCGCGAGTTCATCGCAAGGCGGGACGCTTCCAAGATTTCAAACCTGTCCAAGGACTGACCCAAGATGACCCCTTTCAATCACCTTTTCATCGATGGCGTCATGACTCCCGCCCATGGGGAGAAGGATCTGCCTGTCGTCGACAGTTTTACCGAGGAAACGTTCGCTTCTTATCGCAGCGCCTCGGTGCTTGACGTCGATGAAGCAGTGGTCGCCGCGCGCCGAGCGTTCGAAGGCTGGGCCGCCACACCACTGGCCGAGCGCGTCGCGGCAGTACGCCGTGTCGCCGCCGCTCTGCACGAAAAAGCCGAGGCACTGACCACCGCCATTTCCCGGGAGGTCGGCATGCCGCGCAAGTTGGCTGCCCGGATTCAGGTCGGCGCGCCCATCGCCGCCTGGGACATGTACGCCGACCTCGCCGCCGACTTCGAATGGGACTCGCGCGTTGGCCATTCGCTGGTGCGGCAAGTGCCGACCGGCGTGGTGGCATGCATCACGCCGTGGAACTATCCCCTGCACCAGATCACCGGAAAGATCGCTCCTGCGTTGCTGGCCGGTTGCACGGTCGTTCTCAAGCCGTCCGAACTGGCTCCCAGCAGCGCCTTTCTGCTCGCCGACGCCGTGCTTGAGGCTGGCCTTCCGGCAGGCGTGTTCAACCTGGTCCACGGTATCGGTTCGGAGGTCGGCGAGGCACTGGTGCGGCACCCGGATGTGGACATGGTGTCTTTCACGGGATCCACCCGCGCGGGGCGCCACATAGCGGCAATCGCCGGCGATGGCATCAAGCGTGTTGCTCTCGAACTCGGTGGAAAATCTGCGGCGCTGGTGCTCCCCGGCGCCGATCTGGCGGCCGCGGTCAGGGCCACGCTGGCAGGCTGCATGCTCAACTCCGGCCAGACCTGTTCGGCGACCACACGACTGCTGGTGCCGAGGCCCTTGCTTGGCGCCGCCGAAGCCGCAATCATTGATCTGCTCTCCGCCTACCGCATGGGCGACCCTGCGGATAGCGCGACGCGCCTTGGCCCCCTGATCTCCAAGGCGCAGCAACGCAAAGTCGAAGGCCTGATTGCGGAGGCGCTGGCCGCGGGCGCACGGCTGCTCGGTGGCCCGGCCGCAATACCGTCACATGGCTTTTTCGTACCGCCCACCGTGCTGGCCGATGTGACGCCCGAGATGGCGGTGGCACGGGACGAAGTCTTCGGTCCGGTGCTCGCATTGCTCGCCTATGACGAAGTAGAGGACGGTATCGCGTTGGCCAATGGCACCGACTACGGCCTCGCGGGCACGGTCTGGGGCCCCGTCACTCCAGCGACCCTTGCCGTCGCCCGCCGCCTGCGCGCTGGGCAGGTCGACATCAATGGCGCCCCTTTCAATCCCGCCGCTCCTTTCGGCGGATTCAAGAAATCAGGCATTGGCCGCGAGAACGGGCGCTTCGGAATCGAGGAGTTCCTCGAACCGGTGTCGATCCAATTGCCCGCCGCCTTCCTCGAGAACTCCATCCACTGAGCCACTGACCATGACTTTCAAACAACTTTTCTACACGGTCGAAGGACCCATCGCGACGATCACCCTCAATCGGCCCGAGCGCATGAACGCGCTGACAAAGATTCTGGAGTCAGAACTGCGCACGGCCGTTGAGCAGGCTGGTCGGGACGAGAGCGTGCGCGCCATCGTTCTAACCGGCGCAGGTCGCGCCTTCTGCGCGGGCATGGACATGGAAGAACTGGAGGTGCTGCCGCCTGAGGACATTCGCGCGGAGGAATGGATGCGCCCGTTCGACATGAATCGAAGGGCCGATTACCAGACGCGATACTCTTACTTTCCCGCGGCCCCCAAGCCCGTGATTTGCGCGATCAACGGCGCCGCCGCCGGGCTCGGCCTGGTAATGGCCCTCTACAGCGATTTCAGAATTGCCTCGGACAAAGCCGTCTTTGCCACGGCCTTCGCAAAGCGCGGCCTGATCGCCGAGCACGGCATCGCCTGGATGCTGCCGCGCATCGTCGGCCATGCCCATGCCACAGACCTGTTGCTCACATCTCGCAAGATCGACGCGCAGGAGGCGTTCGGCATGGGCCTGGTGAATCGCGTCGTCGCGGCGGATCAATTGCTCGCCGAGGCGCATGCCCTGGCCAAGACGCTTTCTGCCGAGGTTTCGCCGCGCTCGGTGCGGGTGATGAAGCAACAACTCTGGGAAGCGCCCTATCAGTCGCTCGGCGCGGCTGTGGCCCTTGCCAATGCGGAGATGGTCGAGAGCATCCGCAGCGAAGACTTCACCGAGGGCGTGGCGCACTTTGTCGAACGGCGGCCCGCACGCTTTTCGGGACGTTGATCCGAGCGAGCGGCATTCACGGGCGCTCAAGCATCGACGCGCGATGCTTCGGCCACGCCTGAGAGCGGACTGTCACTACTTGGCATATTTCCAAAACCGTCCCTTCCCCTCCGCGATCCAGGACAGTGCCTCCTCGATGCGCTTGTCGCGTGTTGCCGCAGTCTTCGCTTCACCAATCCAGAGCTTGTATTCCTTTTGAAATGATGCCGATTTGCTGTCGAAGATGCTTTTAACTCCCGGGTTGATCTGGAGCTTTTCAGAAAATTCCGCAGGCATTCCGACTTCTTTGGGCGTGCTGGATTTTCGTGCCGGGAGTTTCAGGCCTTGCTCATTGAGGGCCATGGCTTCCTTGATCCAGGATTTCAGCTCCTGGTCCGGTGGCAAATCAGCAGCACTGGTCAGTTTACCCATGAAACGCTTCGCGGCCGGGACACTATCGTTGGCCTTGAGACGCGCATCGCCCATCAGTGCATCCTTATAGAACGTGAAAGAGCAGTGTGCCGTGTAAGCGGCAAAAATGCACATCATGTGGCCCTTGTAGTCGAAATGCGGATTCCCCCATTTGACCTCCTCGACGACCTCCGGGCACGTTGCGTGGATGAGCGCGCGTAGATGGGCGAAGATGGGTTTGGCAAAGTCTTCGGCCTTTTCGGCATACGCATCCACCTTGGGATTGTGTTTTGGCTTGGGCATCGGAGTCGGGTATTTCAATGCTCAGTTGAGGTCCAGAAGAAGTTCGTCAAGACGCTCCAAAGTCGAGGTCAGGCCTTCCTTCAATCCCATCTGCATGACTTGTTGGAGTGCTTCAGCCGACGCGTAGGAAACCACCGTCTCCACAAGGGTATGCGTCCCGGCGTCCGAGAAGGTGACGTTCCATTTGGATCTGGGAAGCGCGGGGTTCAGCGCACCGGTGTCATCGCAAAAGCCGTCCAGCGAGGTGTAGCTGTCGATCGGTTGAATTGTCTGGTAGTCCATGCGGCCCCAGTATTCCTGGCCATTGGGCTCAACCATCGCGTAGTGCCAATACCCGCCTTCACGGAAATCCATGAACTTGGTTTTCGTGGTTAATGGTTTAGGCGCAAACCACCGGTCAAGCAGTTCGCTTTTGGTGTAGCAGTCCCAAACCAGTTGCCGTTTGGCAGCAAACGTTCTTTTTGTCGTGATGGTGTTTTTTTCCTTGTCAACAAGGAAATCAAATTGGACGTCAACTTTCACCTTCTTCACCTTTCAGGGTAGTTAATAGGCTATCGAGATTTTCGTAACGGCTTTGCCAGGCCGCGCGTTGTTGCTCGAACCACTGTTCGGCAGCGGTCAAGTTCTCACGTCTTAGTCTGCAGGTTCGCACCCGGCCTACTTTCTCGGATGCGATGAGGCCGCTGCCTTCGAGAACCTTGATGTGCTTCAGGAACGAAGGCAGGCCCAAACCGAAGGGTTCTGCAAGGTCCTTGATTGACGCAGAGCCGTTGCCGAGCCTCGCAATCACTGACCGTCGGGTAGGGTCGGCCAGTGCGTGGAACACGTTGTTGAGCACTGGAGAATAGTTTTCCATGTGGCAAACTATACCGCAACAGTTCTCCAGTTGGAAAACTATTTGAAAGGACCGCCGTCATGCGTCCCGAACGTCCGCTTTCGCCGCCTACCGAGGTCCGCCCAGGGGCCCTTTCCTGACGTTGACCGTCATCGCCTCAATGTCGGCTGCGGATCGGGTCGGCCCGTCATGGCCGGGCGCGGCGCTACGCTTGTTCAGCGGGCAGCCCCGTCAGCCGGCGCCGCTTCGGCCTCCAGCCCGACCAGATACTGCCGCACGAAATCGAACGCCCGCGCCGCCGCCGGAGCCAGGGTTCGGCCGGCGCGCTGCACGATGCCCAGTACCAGTTCGGCATCCAGCGCCGGCTGCACATCCAACGCAATCACGGTGCCGGCGCGCAGTTCCTCCAGCATCGTCAGCTCGATCGCCGGCATCACGGCGTCGGTCGCCAACATGACCTGGCTCACCGTGCTGCCGTCGGCGCACTGCAGCGTGAAGCGGTCGAGCATCGAGCCGGTCAAACCGTAGCGGCGTAGGAAGCGGCGCTCGTCCTCCGGCCCGATAAAGCCGGGTGCGATCAACGGATGGCGCAGCACGTCGGCAATGGCCAGTGCGCGCCGTCTCTGCAGCGGATGGCCCTGGCGCGCAAACCAGCCGAAGCGACAGGTGTACAGCGGCTCGACCTGCAGTTCGATGTCGGTATCAGCGGCACGTACGTCGCCGATGAAGAAGTCCAGCGTCTCGTTGCGCAGCGCGTCGAGCAGGCGGTCGGTGGTCTCGATCAGCGTGCGCAGTCTCAGCCCCGGCGCACCCGCCATCAACTCGACCAACAGCCGTCCGAGCAGGCCGCGCGCCAGCGCCGAACCCATGCCCAGCGCCAGAGATCCGGCGCGGCCGGAGTGCATCAGCGACAGTTCGCGGGCGCCTTCAGCCTCCTCGAACACGATGCGGCGCGCGCGGGCGAGGTAGGCCTGCGCGAACGGCGTGGGCACCAGGCGGCGCTCGCGGCGGTCGAACAGTGGCGCGCGCAACTCGTCCTCGAGTGCCTGCAGGCTGCGCGACAGCGCCGGCTGGCTCAGGTGGACCCGGTCCGCGGCCGCGCTGACCGAGCCCGTCTCGATGACGGCGAGCAAATGGCGCAGCTGGCGGGTGTTCATTCGGCTCTGGCGTAGTGACTGGTCATCATGCATTAACTGCAGGATGGAGACAACTTAAATGCACTTTACGCATTTGATGCTACTTCCTACATTGGCGGGAGTGGCATCACAGCGATGCCTGAACCCTCAGTAAGGCCGATCGATGAAC
This sequence comes from Variovorax flavidus, assembly GCF_030317145.1. Taxonomy (GTDB): domain Bacteria; phylum Pseudomonadota; class Gammaproteobacteria; order Burkholderiales; family Burkholderiaceae_C; genus Variovorax; species Variovorax flavidus. Next base: position 39,418 of record NZ_JASZYE010000009.1, on the reverse strand, counting down.
TTGCACTTGCCACCCGCCGCCGTCCGCCCCGTCGTCGCGATCACTGCCGACCGCGGTGAATTCCACGGCCACGCGATCCATCAGGCGTTCGATAGCTACCTGCGCGCGGTGCACCAGGCCGCCGGCGCGCTGCCGCTGTTGCTGCCGGCCGCCGGCGCGGCGATCGATGCCGCCTCGCTGATCGCCGCGGTCGACGGCGTGGTGCTGACTGGCGGGCCGACGAACGTGCAGGCCCAGCGCTACGGCGCCGAACCGCTGCCGCCGACCACGCTGACCGACCCCGACCGCGACGACACCGTGCTGCCGCTGCTGCCGGCGCTGGTGGCCGCCGGCGTGCCCGTGCTCGCGGTGTGCCGCGGCTTCCAGGAATTCAACGTCGCGTTCGGCGGCACGCTGGAGCGCGCGGTGCACGCGCAAAAAGGCCGGCTGGACCATCGCGAAGGCGACCACGATCGCCCCATCGAGCGCTGGTACGACGATGCGCACGAGGTCGCGCTCACGCCTGGCGGCCTGCTGGCGAGGCTGGCCGGTGCGACGCACGCGAAGGTGAACTCGCTGCATCACCAAGGCGTGGACCGGCTCGCACCGGGCCTGCGCATCGAGGCGATCGCTCCGGACGGCCTGGTCGAGGCCTTCACGGTCGCCGACGCGCCCGGCTTCACGCTCGCGGTGCAGTGGCACCCGGAGATGCGAGTCGGCGACAGCCCGCTGGCGCACGCGATCTTCGCGGCCTTCGGCAAGGCCTGCCACGTGCGCCGTGCGCGGCGGCTGGCCGCCTGATTCCTGCAACTCCATCTTCCGACACCCAATCACCTCGTCATCCCCATGAACGCATTCGCCACGCTCACGCCCAGCCGCCCGACGCCCGAGTCCCACGCGCCGACCGACATCGCCGATGCAGCCGCCCTCTTCTCCTCCAGCTACGCGCAGGCGCGGCAGCGATTCCGAGATGCCGCCTGCCGGCGCGACCTGGTCGTCGAATCGACCGTGCTGGACCTGGCCGGCGCCGATGGCGAGGAACTCGCGATCGATGTCGTGCGCGACGGCCCCGCCGATGCGGCACGGCTGCTGATCGTGATCAGTGGCGTGCATGGCGTCGAGGGCTACTGCGGCTCCGCGGTGCAGACCGGCCTGCTGGAACTGGGCCCGCCCGAGCAAGCCGCCGGCAAGCGGATGCGCGACACCGCGGTCCTGTACATCCACGCGGTCAATCCCTGGGGCTTCTCGCACTCGCGCCGCGTGACCCAGGAGAACGTGGATCTGAACCGCAACTGCATTGACTTCGACGCGCCGCTGCCGGTCAACGCCGCGTATGGCGAGATTCACGACCTGCTGCTGCCCGAGGCCTGGCCGCCGACGCCAGCGGACGCGGCGGCGCTGGCGGCTTACGCCGAGCGCGTGGGGCCCAAGGGCATGCAGCGCGCCGTCTCGCTGGGCCAGTACACCTACGCCGACGGCATGTTCTTCGGCGGCCAGGCGCCGACCTGGAGCAACCGCGCGCTGCGCGCGATCCTGCGCCGCCACGGCCGCGAGTGCCGGCAGATCGGCTCGATCGACATCCACACCGGGCTGGGCCCTTACGGCCACGGCGAGCGCATCTTCGCGTCGCCCGATCAGGACACGAACATCCTCGAGCGCGCGCAGCGCTGGTGGGGCGAACTGACCTCGGTGCACACCGGCACTTCGTCCAGCGTGCCGATGACCGGGCCGGTGCAGTTCGCGCAGTTCGACGAATGCCCGCAGGCCCAGCACACCAACATTTGCCTGGAGTTTGGCACCTGGCCAGCCGAGGAGGTACAGCAGGCGTTGCGCGCCGAGCACTGGACCTGGAGGCGCGCAGCCGACGCCAACCGTACTGCCGCCGCGCGCGCCGCGCTCAAGGCCGCGTTCTATCCCGATGCCGCGGACTGGAAGGCAGCCGTCTGGCGCCAGGGCCGCGAGGCCTTCGTTCAGGCGCTGACCGGCCTGCAGCGCGTGCCGGTCTGACGCCACCGCACGGCGTTCCCTTTGTCCCCTCGACCCGCCACTCACTTACCGGAGCCTCCCTCATGACCACCTCGACCGCCGGCTCGGCCGGCAGCCTCCTTCCCCCGGCGCTGCCGCGCGCCGACACTGCGCCGATGCAACCGACGATCTCGCGCAAGGCGGTCGCTGCCGCGATCGCCGGCAACGCGCTGGAGTTCTACGACTTCGTGCTCTATGCGTATTTCGCGATCTACATCGGCCAGACCTTCTTCCCGGTCGCCGGCGAGTTCGGCTCGCTGCTGGTATCGGTGGCCACCTTCGGGGTCGGCTTCTTCACCCGCCCACTGGGCAGCGTGCTGATCGGCGCCTTCGCCGACCGCGTCGGGCGCAAGCCGGCGCTGATCCTGACCGTGGTGCTGATCACGGTGGGCACGCTGGGCATCGCGGCTACGCCCGGCTACGCGACGATCGGCATCGCGGCGCCGATCATCGTCGTCGTCTGCCGGCTGCTGCAGGGGCTGGCGCTGGGCGGAGAGGTCGGACCCGCGACCGCGCTTCTGCTGGAGATGGCGCCGCCCGGAAAGCGCGCCTTCTACACCAGCTGGCAGCTCGCCAGCCAGGGCTTGGCGGTCGCTGTCGGCGGACTGTTCGGCGTGATCGTCTCCAGCTCGTTGTCGCCGCAGGATCTGGCCTCCTGGGGCTGGCGGCTGCCGTTCCTGTTCAGCCTGGTGCTGGTGCCGATCGCGGTCTACATCCGCCGCAGCCTGCCCGAGACATTGGGCCATCACGAAGGCGCATCCACCGCTCAGATCGTGGGCAAGGTCTTCGGCCAACAGCGGCGCTGGGTCGTGCTGGGCGTGCTGATGATGATGGCCACCGTGGTGTCCAGCCAGTTCGGCAACTTCATGGCCACCTACGCGATCAAGGCGCTGAAGCTGCCGCCTGCGGTTGCGCAGAGCTCGGTGCTGCTGGCCGGCTTGCTGACCTTCGGCGGCGCGCTGCTCGCAGGCTGGCTGTGCGACCGTCACGGCCGCAAGGCGATGATGCTGCTGCCGCGCGTGGCGTTGGCGATCGCGATCGTGCCGATGCTCGTCTGGCTGCATAGCGCACCCACCGCGGGGACACTGTTCGTCGTCGTCGGCGTGCTGGCCCTGCTGACCGCGATGAGCGGCGCCGCCAGCCTGGTCGTCGTGCCGGAACTGATCCCCATCGCCATCCGCAGCACGACGCTGTCGCTGGTCTACGCCATCGCGGCCACGGTGTTCGGCGGTACGACGCAACTGGTCGTCACCTGGCTCATGGCGGTCACCGGCGACCCGGTCTCGCCGGCCTGGTACATCGTCGCGACCAGCGTGATCAGCCTGATCGCGATGGCGCTGCTGCCAGAGACGCGCGACGTCGACGTCACGAAGTGACGCGACACGCCGGCCGCTTGCGACCGGCGGTCTTCGGCCTCAGGACGCCAGGCTGTCAAACGCCTGGCGCGCCTGCTTGACGCGGCGGCGATCCCGCCAAGAAGTTCGCTGTTGCTCAGACCAGCACGCGGTCCCGCTCAAGCAACCATTCCGGCGCATCCTGCAGCACCTGCGGGCGCAGGAACCGCTCCATCGAAGCCTGGCCGACCGAGGTGGTGAAGGGAGCGGTCGAAGCGGGGAATGGGCCGCCATGGTGCTGGGCCGCGCAGACGGCCACACCCGTCGGAACGCCCGCGAACAGCACGCGTCCCGCAATCTTCATTGCGGCACGCACGACGGCGACCTCGGCCGCGTCCGGTGTGGCCAAGTCCGCCGGCAAGCCCCACAGCGTGACGGTGAGTGACCCACCGATCGCACGAAGCACGGCGATGGCCTCTTCCGCCGTATCGACCCGCACCACGAGCGCGGCGGCACCGAACACCTCTTCATGCAGGGCGCGGTCGGCCACGAAATCGCTGGCCGCGATCTCGGCCAGGAACGGACGAAGTGCGCCGGAAACGCTTGCGGATTCAGCATCCACGCGCACCTCGAGCCGATCGTGCTGGCGCCACGCGGCCACGCCGCGCTCGAAATTCGCGCGGATGCCTTCGCTCAGCATGCCGTGCGTCTCGCGCTGGCGCAGGTCCTCGGCCAATGCGGTCACGAAGGCATCGCCCGCCTCGTCCCGGAAGACCACGATCACGCCGGGACTCGTGCAGAACTGCCCCGCGCCCTGGCAAATCGACCCGCCAAGCAGCGCCGCCTTTGCCGGCGCATCGTTAGCGAGTGCCCGTGGCATGACGACCACCGGGTTCACCGAACCCAGTTCGCCGTAGAACGGAATCGGTCGCGGCCGCGCCGCCGCGAGACGTGCCAGCGCGGTGCCGCCCCTGAACGAGCCGGTGAAGGCCACGGCGTCGATCGATGGCGCCTGCACCAGGCGTTCGCCCACCTCGACCGCAGCACCCTGAACGAACTGGAAGACACCGGCGGGCAGCCCGCAGCGCGCGACCGCATCGGCTACCAGTGCCGCCACCTGGACACACAGGCCCGGATGGGCGGGATGCCCCTTGGCGACCACTGGGCAGCCAGCCGCGAGGGCCGACGCGGTGTCGCCCCCCGCGACGGAGAAGGCGAACGGGAAGTTGCTGGCCGCGAACACAGCAACCGGTCCGAGTGGCACGCGGACGCGCGTCATGCGTGGCCGCCCAGTCGGCGGCGGGCCTGCCACAGGCGGCTGGTCGAGCACGAAATTCGCACCACCCGTCTCCAGGAGCACGGCGAATTCACGCAACTGGAACGCAGCGCGGTCGAGTTCGCCCTCCAGGCGGACCGACCCCAGACCGGTCTCGCGGTCGGCCAACGGCACCAACGATGCGCGCTGGGCCTCCAGGGCAGTCGCGATCTGGCGGAGCAGCCGGGCGCGCAGCGCGGCCGGCGCGGCGGCGAAGACGTCTGCCGCCGATTGGGCCGCGGCCACGGCCGCGTCGATGCCGTCGGCGTCCGATCCGGCCCACGGCTCGCCGAAGGGCGCGCCAGTCCGCGCGTCGATGGATTGAAGCATGGACACTCGCGCTTCAGTTCTGCAGGTCGATCTTGGCGGCGATCGCCTTGATGGCCGCGCTTTCACGCGCCATGCTGGCCTCGAAGGTGGCCGCGTCCTCGTACGTGTCGGTCGTGAAGTACTGCTTCTCCATGATCTCGCGCAGCGAAGGTTCCTGCATGGACTTGGCGGCAGCGACCTTGAGCACGTTCACCACGTCATCGGGCGTGTTCTTCGGCACGGCCAGGCCGCGCCACGTGCCGAGCACGAGGTCCATGTTGCGCTCACGCAGGGTCGGCACCTTCTCGAACACCTTCAGGCGCTTCTCCGACATCACGCCCAGCGCCTTGAGCTTGCCCGCGAGCACGTTCGGCGCCACCTCGGGTGCACTGGCGATGACGGCGTCGATGTGTCCGCCGAGCAGCGCCAGGATGGCGGGGGCGCCGCCCGGGAACGGGATGTAGTTGAACTTCGCGTTGCCCTTCTCGGCCAGCGCGGCCGAGGCCAGGTGCCACATCGAACCCTGCCCCGCGTTGCCGATGCGCACATTGGCATCGGGCTTGCGCGCCTGGGCGAGGAACTCCTCGATGGTGTTGTAGGGCGCGTCGCCGCGCACGACGACCACCGCCGGGTCTGCGTTCAGCTTGGCGATGGGCCTGAGCTCGTGCTGGTCGAACTTGGCCAGTCCCAGGTAGTGCAGGAAAGTGATTTCCACCGTGGTGAGCGCCACCTTGTAGCCATCGGGCTTGGCCTTGATGACGTCCATCCAGCCCACCACGCCGGCCGCGCCGGGCTTGTTGACCACGACGACGCTCTGCGGGAGATGCTTCACGGCGGCCGTGGCGAAGGCGCGCGCCATCACGTCGGCGCCACCGCCCGCCTGGTACGGCACCACCAGTTCGATGGCGCGTTGCGGATAGCCGGACGGCTCGGCGAGCGACGGCATGGCCGCCAGCGTGAGAGCGGCAGCGCTCAGCGCGAGTCGAAGGGTGCGGGAACGGAATTGCATGACGTTGTCTCCGGGGTGCCTCGAATCGAGGTCGTTGGTTTCAGGAAAGGGAAGAAAAGTTGGAGCTCAGAAGCTCGCGGGCAACAGCACCCCGGCATCGACGTCGCGGATGTCGGTATGGCCGCAGAACGCCATCGTGAGGTCCAGTTCCTTGTGGATGATCTCCAGCGCACGAGTTACGCCGGCCTCGCCCATCGCACCCAGCCCATAGAGCATGGAGCGTCCGATGTAGGTGCCCTTCGCACCCAGCGCGACGGCCTTCAGGACATCCTGGCCCGAGCGGATGCCGCCGTCCATGTGCACTTCGATGCGGTCACCCACGGCATCGACGATCGCCGGCAACGCGCGGATCGACGACGGTGCGCCATCGAGCTGCCGCCCGCCGTGGTTCGACACGATGAGCGCATCGGCGCCCGAGGCGGCGGCCAGCTTCGCGTCCTCGACGTCCTGGATACCCTTGAGCACCAGCTTGCGGTCCCACAGGCGGCGGATCCAGGCCACGTCTTCCCAGCTCAGCGCCGGGTCGTACTGCTGCGAACTCCACTCGGCGAGCGACGTCATGTTGTCGACGCCCTTCACGTGGCCGATGATGTTGCCGAAGGTGTGGCGCCGTGTGCCCAGCATGCCCGCGCACCATCGCGGCTTGCCGGCCATGTTCAGGAGGTTCAGCAGCGTCAGGCGCGGCGGCGCCGAGAGTCCGTTCTTCAGGTCCTTGTGGCGCTGTCCGCTGATCTGCAGGTCGAGCGTGAGCACCAGTGCCGAGCAGTTCGCCGCCTTGGCCCGTTCGATCAGGCGCGTCACGAAGTCGCGGTCGCGCATCACGTACAACTGAAACCAGAACGGATGGCCGCCGGTGCCTTCGGCCACGTCCTCGATCGAGCAGATACTGACGGTCGAGAGCGTGAAGGGCACGCCGAAACGCCGCGCCGCCCGCGCCGCCAGGATCTCGCCATCGGCGTGCTGCATGCCCGTGAGGCCCGTGGGTGCAATGGCCACCGGCATCGCCACGTCGTGTCCCAGCATGGTGGCGCGCGTGCTGCGCTGCGCGAGGTTCACTGCCACGCGCTGGCGTAGCAGGATCTTCTGGAAGTCCTGCTCATTGGCGCGGTAGGTGCTTTCGGTCCACGAGCCGACATCCACGTAGTCGTAGAACATGCGCGGCACACGCTGGCGCGCGAGTACGCGCAGATCCTCGATGCTGGTGATGACGGTCACGACGACGTTTTTTTCGATGCAGTGTTGCGGGCCGACTCATAGAGACGGATGAGGGAAGCCGAATCGGCCAGCGCGCCGCCGCCCGCCACGTAGGCGTCATAGCGTTGCGTTGCGGCCTGCACGAGCGGCAGCTCGCAGTCCACGTCGTTCGCGAAGGCGGTGACGGCCTGCAGGTCTTTCAAGAGCTGGCGCGCATAGCCGATCGGCGGATCGAACTGGCGCGCGTGAATGCGCGGAAATAACTTCTGCAGCAATACGCTGTCGGCCAAGCCGCCCGCCAGGCAATCCGGAAGGCGCGCGGCGTCGATGCCGGAGGCTTCAGCCAGCAGTGCGACTTCGCTCATCAGGGCGAAGCCGGCGCCGACGATGGCCTGGTTGATCATCTTGGCAGTCTGGCCGGCGCCGACGTCGCCCATGTGCGTGACATGGGCGCCGAGCGCAGCCAGCACGTCGTGCGCCTGCGCCATGTCTTGCGCCGCACCTCCGGCCATGATCGTGAGCGTGCCGTCGCGCGCGGCGGCCGGTCCGCCTGAAACCGGCGCATCGATCCAGCGCAGGCCGGCTTCGCTCGCGGCACGTTCGGCCAGCGCCCGCGCGGCGGCGGGCTCGATGGTCGACATGTCCACCAGCAGCCGGTCGCGCGCCGCTGCGGAAGTCGCCACGCCGGATGGGCCGAACACACAGGCCTCGACCGCCTGACGGTCGAGCACGCACAGCAGCACGATGTCGCTGGCACCGGCAACCTCTGCCGGCGACGCGGCCGCCACCGCGCCGTGAGGCACGACGAGGTCGAGCCGCTCGGGCTCGCGGTTCCAGACGGTCACGGCATGGCCGAGGTCCAGAAGTCTTCGTGTCATGGCTTCGCCCATGAGGCCGATGCCGATGAATCCAATGCGAGGCAGTGACATGTTCAAGCGTGTCGGGGAAGGGTCGCGAGGGAAAGATCGTGCGGCAGCTCAGCGGTGGTCACCGGCGCCGGACCCAGCAGGCCACGCGCGGCGAGATTGCCCATCAGCGCGCCGATGCCGAAGCGCCACGGCGACAGGCGGTCGCTGCGACCCACCGAGTTGACGAGGCCACCGAGGCGTGCGCTGCGGATCGCGACGCGGTCGCCATCGTGATGCGTGAAGCCGGCACCGGGCGCCCCCCGGTCGTCGGTGGGCGCGAACATGGTGCCGCAGAACAGCAGGATCCCGTCCGGATACTGGTGGTGCGCGCCCATCGCATGCCCGACCATCTCGGCCGGCGAGCGGCTGATGCGCGCCATGGAACTGCTGCCCGCGAGCGTGAAGCCGTCTTCGCCGCGCACCTCTAGCGTCACCACCGCCTGCTCCACGTCCGCGAGCGTGAATTCCGCGTCGAAGAGGCGTATGAACGGCCCGATCGCGCACGAGGCGTTGTTGTCCTTGGCCTTGCCCAGCAGCAGCGCACTGCGCCCTTCGAAGTCACGCAAGTTGACGTCGTTGCCCAGGGAGGCTCCGACGATTTCGCCATCGGCCGTCACCGCGAGCACCACCTCCGGCTCGGGGTTGTTCCAGTCGGATCCGGGATGCAGGCCGACCGGCACGCCGGTGCCGACGGACGACAGCGGCGTTGCCTTCGTGAAGACCTCGGCATCCGGTCCGATGCCCACTTCGAGATACTGCGACCACAGGCCCTGCGCGGCGAGCACGCCCTTGAGTTCCCGCGCCTCGGGCGACCCGGGCTTCACAGCGGCCAGGTTGCTGCCGATGACGGCGGTCATGGACTCGCGGATCGCATGCGCGCGGGAGGCATCGCCTCGCGCCTGCTCTTCGATCACGCGCTCCAGCATGCTGGCCACGAAGGTGACGCCGGCGGCCTTGACGACCTGCAGGTCGCAAGGCGCGAGCAGATGGCGGCGCGCCGGGTCCGGTCCATGCTCGCAGGTGCTGCGCAGCCAGTCGGCCAGCGTCCCCAGCGGCGTGCCGGGCGCGCGCCGGGCCACATCCAGGCGGTCGGGCCTCGCGAGAAGCGCCGCCGTGGTGGGCGCATGAGCGGTGATGTCGTGCAACTGTCCGTCGCGCAGCGCGACCACACAGGGGCCGCCTTCGACGCCGGGCAGCCAGGCGCGTCCGACCAGCGTCGCGCCCGCGGCGTCCTCGGGCAAGGTTTCTTCGGAGGAAACGTGGAGCATGGACATCAGACGGTCACCTTCGCGTCGTGGATCACCTTGGCCCACTTGTCCTTCTCGCTCGCAATAAAGGAAGCGAACTGCCCCGCGCTGCCGCCGCCGTCCTCGGCGCCGTAGGCCAGCAGCTTTTCGGCGACATCGGGCATGGCGAGGACCTTGTTGAAGTCCTCGTTCATGCGCTGCACCAGCGCCGGCGGCATCTTGCCGGGGCCCGCCAGGCCGTACCAGGTGCTGGCGTCGAAGCCGGGGTAGCCCAACTCGGCCAGCGTGGGCACGCCCGGATGCGCGGCGGCGCGGCGCGGCCGCGGCTGGGCAATGGCCACGAGCTTCCCGCTCGCGACGTGCGGGGTGGCCGAAGTCATGGTCTCGAAGCTGTAGTCGATCTGCCCGCCGAGCAGGTCGGTGATCATCGGGGCCGAACCGCGGTAAGGCACGTGCAGCGCTTGAATGTCCGCACGCAGCTTGAACATCTCCAGTGACAAATGCTGCGCCGAACCGGGCCCGGCGGAGCCGAAGGTCACGGCGCCAGGCTGCGCACGGCAGCGCTCGACCAGCGCACGCACGGTGCGCGCCGCCTGGTCGGGACGGCACACCAGCAAGCTGGGCGCGACGCCCACCAGCATGATCGGCGTGAAGTCACGCTCGACCACGTAGCCGATGTTGGGGTAGAGGCTCGGGGCCACCGCATGGTTGCTGAAATTGGTCATCAGCAGCGTCGTGCCATCGGCTGGCTGCTTGGCGACGTACTCGGCGGCGATCACGCCCGCGGCGCCCGCCTTGTTCTCGACCACCACGGTCTGTTTCCAGAGCACGCCGAGCTTCTGCGCGATCACGCGCGTGACGACGTCGGTGCCGCCGCCCGGGGGAAAGCCGACGACGATGCGGATGGGGCTGGCGGGCAATGCCTGCGCATGGCCCGCGAGATGTACTGCGGCACAGCCTGCGGCCGCGAGGAAATGGCGTCTTTGCATGATGTCTCCTGAAGTCCCTTGTGTGGCGCGGGGCGCCGGGTTCTGGCGTCGCTTCGACCGGCGCATGGCGTGATCGAGACGAAACGGGAGCGAGTGTAGGAAGCGGCACGCGACGGGACAACGTGGAATAACTTGAAAGGCGGCCGAGAATTTCTCACAGCATCGCACCCCGAGTTTTTCTTGAAGGCGCGCCCAGTTTTTCTCGCTTGGAGTGGACGGGCCTGCTCCCTAAACTTCGCCTCGTTCCGCGCCGCGGCGCCTTCCAACCGAGACTTCTTCCGAGCCATGCCACAACCCATCATCGTCGAACGCGACGGCCACATCGTCACGCTCACGCTCAATAGCCCCGAGAAAATGAACGCCATGAACCTGGGCATGTGGCAGGGCCTGGGCGACATCTTTGCAACGCTCGAACAGGACGACGACGTGCGCTGCATCGTGCTGCGCGGCGCCGGAGAGCGCGCGTTTTCGGCCGGCGCCGACATCGAGGAGTTCCCGCGCACGCGGCTCGACAAGACGCAGGCACGCGCCTATGGCCAGGTGACCCACCGGGCCATGCAGGCGGTGGCGAACAGCCGCCACCCCACGCTCGCGCTGATCCAGGGCGCGTGCGTGGGCGGCGGTCTCGAGCTGGCATCGGTATGCGACATGCGAATCTGCGGCGAATCGAGCCGCTTCGGCGCACCGATCAATCGCCTGGGTCTGGTGATGTCGTACGGAGAGCTGGGCGGCCTGCTCGCGCTGGCCGGACGCGCCGCCGCGCTCGAAATCGTGCTTGAAGGGCGCGTCTTCGGTGCTCGCGAGGCGCTGCAGAAGGGGCTGGTCAATCGTGTGGTGGACGACGCTGCAGTCGTCGAGGAAAGCTACGCGGCGGCGCTGCGCATCGCGCGGGGCGCGCCGCTGGTAGCGCGTTGGCACAAGCGATTCGTGCAGCGGCTGGAGCAGCCGGCAGCGCTCAGCCCGAATGAACTGGACGAGGCCTACGACTGCTTCGACACCGAAGACTTCCGCATCGGCTACAAGGCCTTCCTCGAGAAGGCGCACCCTGGTTTCGTCGGCCGCTGAGCCGGCCCCACGCAAAGACATCGTCCAAAAGGAACATTGCATGACGCTCCCCCTCTCCCGCATCCGCGTACTTGATGTCAGCCAGATCATGGCCGGGCCCTTCTGCTGCATGCTGCTAGGCGACATGGGCGCCGATGTCATCAAGGTCGAGGCGCCGGGCGTCGGCGACCAGACCCGCCGCGCCATGGGCTTCCGGCTCAAGGGCGAGGACAGCGGTGGCTTCCTCGCGCTCAACCGCAACAAGCGCAGCGTCGAGATCGACCTGAAGAATCCGCAGGGCCTGGAGGCCTTCTATGAACTCGTTCGCCAGGCCGACGTTCTGGTGGAAAACAACCGCCCAGGCGTGGCGGCAAGGCTGAAGATCGACTTCGAGACATTGCATGCCATCAACCCCCGCCTGGTGTACGCCAGCATTTCCGGCTTCGGCCAGACGGGGCCCTGGTCGCGGCGCCCCGGACTCGACCTGATTGCGCAGGCCACCAGCGGCGTGATGAGCGTGATGGGGGAACCCGGCGGCGCGCCGATGAAGTCCAGCGTACCGTTCGCCGACCTCGGCGCGGGCCTGTTCGCGGCCTACGCCATCCTGAGCGCAGTGATCGGGCGCGACCAGACCGGGACCGGCCAGTACATCGACGCTTCGCTGTTCGAGACCGCCCTCGGGTTGTCGATCTGGGAGACGGCGGAGTTCTGGGGCACGGGCAAAGTGCCGACTCCGCTGGGCAGTGCCAACCGCATGAGTGCGCCGTACCAGGCGGTGCGTGCGGCCGATCGCTACATGGTGATCGGCGCCGCCAACCCCAAGCTCTGGACGGCGCTGTGCGGTGTGATCGGCCGGCCCGAGTTGCCCGCCGACCCGCGCTTCACGGACAACGTCGCGCGCATCCGCAACCGCGCCGAGCTGATCCCGTTGCTGGAGGCGGAGTTCGCACGACGGCCCGCCGCGGAATGGGTGGATGCGCTGCTGGCCGCGGGCGTGCCCGCTGCCCCCATCAATGACTACGCGGAAGCGCTGGACAGCGAGCAGGCGCGCGCACGCGAGATGGTGATGGAGATCGAGCACCCGGTGGAGGGGACCGTCAAGGCGCTGGGCTTCCCGGTCAAGCTGCGCGGCACGCCGCAACAGGTGCGCCGTGCCGCGCCGCTGCTGGGCCAGCACACACGCGAGGTGTTCGACGAACTCGGCGTGCCCGCGGATCGCTTCGAGGCCCTGCGCGAAGCGGGCGCATTCGGCGAGGTGGACAGCGTCGCGTCGGCCGAAGCCTGAATCCACGCAGCATGGCGGACGACGACGCATTCATCGACGCGCACCAGCACTTCTGGGATCTCGCGGCCAACCCCTACCCCTGGCTGCAGGGCGAGGAGGTTCAAGATTTCCGCTATGGCGACTACAGCGCCCTGAAGCGCGACTATCTGCCAGACGACCTGGCGCGCGACACCGCCGGCTGCGCGCCTGCGGGCACGATCCATATCGAGGCCGAGTGGGCGCGCGACACGCCGGTGGACGAGACCCGCTGGCTCACGGCGCTGGCCGCGCGCACCGGGCGGCCGACGGCTCTCGTGGCGCACGCGCGGCTGGCGGCCGACGACGCGGCCGAGGTGCTGGCCTTGCAAGCCGGTTTCGCCCTGGTGCGTGGCATCCGCAACAAGCCCGTGGTGGCGACCACGCCATCGGACGCGCGCCGGGGCCAGCCCGGCTCGATGGACGACCCGCGCTGGCGGGCCGGCTACGCGCTGCTGTCGCAACACGGGCTGTCCTTCGACCTGCAGGCGCCATGGTGGCACCTGGACCAGGCGGTAGCGCTCGCCTGCGATTTCCCGTCGACCCCCCTGATCCTCAACCACACCGGTCTGCCGGTCGATCGCAGCTCCGAGGGCCTGCGCGGTTGGCGGCAGGCCCTGGAGGTGCTTGCGGCCGCACCGAATACCGCACTGAAGATCTCCGGTCTGGGCCAGCGAGGTCGGCCCTGGCTGCCTCAGGAGAACGTGCCGCTGATGCGCGACGCCATTGCCATCTTCGGACCCCACCGCTGCATGTTCGCGAGCAACTTCCCGGTCGACAGCCTGGTGTCGCGCTACGACACGATCCTGTCGGCGTTTCGGGAAGCCATTGCCGGGCGGCCCGATGCCGAGCGACGGGCCCTGCTGCACGACAACGCGGTACGTCTGTATCGGCTGTAGCGCCCAGCCCTTCAGGCCTCGCCGATCTGGGAGGCCGGTTCGGCGTCGCGCGCCAACTCTTCGCGCACCCAGGCCATGAACGCCTCGATACGCGGGTCGCTCACGCGATCCTGCGGGTAGACGATGAAGTACGAGAACTCGACCGGCAGGCTGAGATCGGGGAACGGCCGCACCAGCCGGCCTTTCAGGAGATCCTGCTGCACCCAGCTCTTCTTCGCCAGCGCCACGCCCAGCCCGTCGATGGCCGCATCGATCACCAGATGGCTGGGCCAGAACGACGGGCCGCGCGTGGTGTCGACGCCGTCCACGCCGGCGTTGGCCAGCCAGGTAGACCAGTTGGGATTGCTGACATCGTCATAGGTGCTGTCGTCGTGCAGCAGCGTGTGATGACGCAGGTCGTCCAGCACGGCGAGCGGCTTCGGCCCGCTCAGCAGCGCGGGACTGCACACAGGGAAGACTTCCACCTGCAGGCATCGCTCGGCATGGAGACCGGGATAGATGCCGCGCCCGTAGCGCACCGCCAGGTCGAAGTCCTCGCGCGTGAAATCGACCATGTGCTTGGAGGTCGACACCTTGAGGTCGATTTCCGGATGCGACTGCATGAAGCGCCCCATGCGTGGGATCAGCCACTTGACCGCGAAGGTGGGCGGCAGGTTGACCTTGAGCGCGGGCACGCTCTGCTCGCGATGCAGCTGGTAGGTCGCGAAGATGAGCTGGCGGAACGCTTCCTGCACGCCCGGCAGGTAGGCCTTGCCAGCGCCGGTCAGCGACAGCGCCTTGGCGTCGCGCACGAACAGCGCGATGCCCAGGTTCTCTTCCAGCGTCTTGACCTGGTGGCTAACGGCCGAGGGCGTGACGAAAAGCTCTTCTGCGGCGCGAGTGAAGCTCAGGTGCCGGGCGGCGACCTCGAACGCTCGCAGTGGGTTGAGGGGAGGAATCTGACGGGACACGATGTGGGAGCGAGCGAAATGGGAACGGGCGAGTATCCGCCCTCCCGGGGTCAGTGGCGCAAACGCCTTGACCGGAACGGCGCGCGCCAAGCCGGTGCTTGGTCTCTGAACGGTATGGCGGCTAGACCCAGATCTGCAGCACGTAGTCGAACGGCGCCTGCCCGTTGAAGAGGTCGACCCGCTGCAGCACGATGCGCAGCGCGCCACCCGCGTCGCGCGCCAGCGTGTGCCGGTAGATACCGCCAAAATGCCGCACCGTGTCGCGGCGCAGCTCCATCAGATGGAAGCGCGAGCGCACATGGACCGTCGCGCCGTCCACCGACTCGATAGCGACGTTGCCGACGATATGGTTGGTCTCCCACATCGGTGCCTGCGACCATGCGTTGGGGTGCGAGACGCGGCCCTTGCGGATCTCCATCATCAACTTGTCTTCGGCAAAGATCGAGGGCGAGCCCTCCCACTCGGTCTGCTCGAGCGTGACCGGCATCCAGTAAATGCCGCGTTCGTCGAACAGGTCCATCCACTCCTGCCAGAGCTTGCGGTCGAGCAGTTCGGCCTGCAGGTAGAGCAACTGCTCGACCTCGCGCTGCAGGTCGTTGCCCACGGTCAAGCCGGCACGCGGCACGCCCTGAGCAGCAGGCGCAGCGCCGAACTGCGGCGCGCGCGGCGAATGGTCTGGCGCGATCACCTGCGCGCCGGTGGGCGCATCGCCGGTCGCGGCCTCGATCACCACGTCCTGGGCGAGCAGGTGCTCGAAGTCGGGTCCGGCGCTCGGAATGGCGGCGCTCGGGCCGTTGGATGCTTGCTGGCTCATGGCGGTGCTCCTGCGCTATGAAGCCATGTAGGTCGACCAGGCGCGAAACTGGCTTCGCATCACCGCTTCGGAAGTGCCGTGGTTGGAATAGGTCACGCCGCCCTCCTCGCGGTCGTCGCCGAAGTAGCGATGGAAGCTGACCCAGTCGCCGCCATTCGACTGCAGGCCCCACTGCCCCTTGGTCCAGTTCTCGAGGTCGTCGGCATTGATCATCGTGGCTGGAGAGTTCACGAGGTTGTAGTACCAGAGGCTGCGGCGGTAGATGGCCTCGGGCGCACCCTTGAGGCGGAAGTGCCAGATCTCCGACAGCGTCTTGTCAGGCGAGATCGGCCGCAGGCAGCGCAACTGCTGCAAAGGCGATTGCACCGACAGGTAGGGATAGATCAGCACGTGATGGATGCTGCGCGAAAGGTATTCCTCGGCGCGTTGCTCACCGTAGGCCTGCTTCAGCAGCGCCTCGTGCGCGAGCGTGTCAGGGTCCTGCGGGCGCAGGCCCATGTAGGCCTTCAGGATGCCGTGTCCGCGCGGGAAATTGATCGTCTGCACGGAGTCCCACTGCTCGAAGCTCGACGCGAAGGCCGAGAGGTAGTGGTAGTACAGCGGTACCTTCTCCTGCTGCGCCTTCAGCCGCTTCTCGACGCGTCCGGCTGCGATGCCGGTCGACTGGTGCGTGACCGAGGGATGCAGCGCGTCGAGCTGGTTCTCCATGAAGAACTTCCAGTTCGAGTGCTGGATCACACGATGGCAGATCGGCACAACTTCCACCTCGCCGACCGGCGAACGGTCGCACATGTCGTCGAAGGCGACGCGCGCCTCGCCGAGGAACTCCTTCAACGAAGGGCCGTCGGCCGAGAGGCTGGCGAAGACGAAGCCCCGATAGCTCTCCACGCGCGCCGCGCGCTTCACGCCGCAATCGGGGTTGTCGCGCGTCATGCGCGTGCCCTCATAGCCCTGGGCCAGCGGGATCGCACGCACGCTGCCGTCCAGGTGGAAGCTCCACGCGTGATAGGAGCAGACGATGCTGTGGCCCGTGTTGCCCTTCAGATTGCCCACGAGTTGCACACCCCGATGCGGGCAGCGGTTGTAAAGCACCTGGACCGAACCGTCGGCCTGCCGCAGCATGAACATCGGCTGGCGGCCGATGGTCACGGCGTAGTAGTCGCCGGGATTCGGCACCTGAGACTCATGGCCGCAATAGACCCAGATGCGCTCCCAGATCTTCTCCATCTCGGCATCGAAGATCCCGGCATCGGTGTAGACGGTCTTGTGGACGCGGTCGGGCTCGACCAGCGCATCGAGATTCATCATGGACTGCCCCTTGACTCTGCCGCAGGTGCGCATCTTCGCAGGCCTGCGGGCGACCAGTGTGTATCCTGATTCAGCCGGACGACGAAGCAACACACTGAAGACTCCCATTGGCACAAGGAGTCTCGCAGATGAGACACGGCCTCGTCGCTCAGAAGCGGCCCGTAGCCCGACGGGCCACGACGACTGGCGCCTGCTTCGACGGCTTGTCGCTTTGGGCGGCCGCCGCCTTCCGCGGTGCGCGTTTTGCTGGCTTGCGCCGGCCTTTGAGGGACTCGATCAGGGAAAGGGCTTCCTTGTCGAACTTCGCGTTGTCGTCGGGCATGGCGGCCTCTAGAGGATGCGAGGGCCGGATGGTACGACCATATCGGCGTTGCGTCACAAATTGCTGTCCAAACGCCCACAAGCTCACGGCGCGGCACAAACGCGAGTTTGGTCCCGGAGCGTGGAAGCTTCTTGTCGCGATGCGCCGCTGACCAGATGGTCAGCTTCTCTTGATATTGAAGGACCGCACCACGCGGTGAGCGGAAGTTGCGGCATCAAGCAAGCGGACGTTCAAATCGCCTGTCGACTTCGGGACCTGAGCGACTGTCCACCCGCTGGAGCGCTACCGAGATTTGCGCGGCTTCCTCGGTGCACGCGGTGCAACCGGCGGCGCCTCGGGGAGGCTTTGGTGCGGCAACAACGCGGGGGCTTGGCCCGTGGCCAGCCACTCGTCGTAGAACGCAATCTTGCCGTCGATGAGTTCCAAGGCCTGCAGCCACTGCGCGATGGTGTCCTGGGCGCGCACGCGGTGGGCCTGCAGCAGTTCCTTGCGCTGGCGCAGGCTCCCCCGGCCCTGGCGCACGAGCGCGGTGTACTCGCGCATTTCGGCGATTGACATGCCGGTGCGGCGCAGCCGATCCATCAGGTCCAACCAACCGAGGTGCATGGCGTGGTAGACGCGCCGGCCGCCAGCGTCGCGGGCGATACCGGGCATCAGCCCTTGCGACTCGTACCAGCGGATGGCATGAACGCTGCGATTGCTGCGCGCCGCCAACTCACCAATGCGCAGTCCTGCATCGCTCATGTGCCCGGCCTCGCGGGCGGCGCCAGCACCGCTTCGGCCAGCGCGGTGTCCATGTACTCGGTCAGTTCTTTGAGTTGTCCGCCCTCAATGCGGCAGACGTAGCAATACTGGTTGTTGTACGGCTGCCCCGACTTGGTGGTAACGCGACCCTGGCATTCGATCACCACGTGCTCGCCCTCCGCGATGAGCCGCAGGGCAGTATTGGTGTAGCGGTCGGCAAATTGCGCCATCAGCGGAGCAAGCAAGTCCTCGCGCACCGTCCGCTTTCCGCGGTAGCTGCCGCGCCAAACGCCGTTGCTCTTGAAGGTCCAACAGAAGTCGTCGGCCATCGCGTCCACAAATGGCCGACCGTTGCCCTTGGCCAGTTCTGAAAAGATAGATTGCATGAGCATCTTGTTCGCTTGCATCTTCCGTCTCCAAGTAAAAAGGTGATCTGGGACGGGTATTTGGCAAGCTAGAGCGCACTCTATGTCAATGGGCGATCACACTGTTCCTGCCTTGCTCCTCGATGTGCAAGATCGAGTTCGACAGGCATCTCCCAGGACGGCCAGCCCCTGCCCTCGGCAATGTCTTCCACCGCCAGCGATCAGGTCGGCAGGCATCCTGGCCAGAATTCCGTCATTCTGCTTAAGAGGTCATGGAGCAGCATAGCGATCCACATGGGGCGCGCTTGGCATCCGCGCCAATGGCAGACAGACGGCTTGGCGTCGTCAGTCTGATCGACTGTGTTTGGGGCGCAATCCTGCTAATCCCGGCCCTGACGATCTTTTCATCCGCGCACGTCTGGGATCTTGGCGCCGTCTGCCCGCTTGCCGCAACCGCAGTGTTCTTTGGCTTGCTTCGGGCGATCCTAGGGCTTCGGGTATTCCTGGTCCTCACATACGTCCCGGCGCTGTTCGGCGTCCTGGCCGTGGGAGCGGACCTTCTACGCGATGTCAACCTTCTCGAGGCGGCCTTGATTCGGCCGGACCCACACGAAGCGTGGCCGGTGGTTCAGCCTCATGTCCTCTGGATAGCCCTGACCGCGGTCCTGCTCGCCGTGCCGATCTGGGTGTCGTTTCGCACTCCGACAACGCAGGCGGTGCGCGGGAAATGGCCTTCGGTCACCCTTGCGGCAATCGCTTTCTCCGCAGTCACATGCGGCGCCATCTTTCATGACACTGTGTTGCGGGCGTGGCCGCTGAATGTGATCTCCGTTGCCGCGGCATCGGCGATCGGCCTTGACGATTTCGTCTCGACGGCGTCGCCCTATGCGCCCACCAATCCTCGTTCGGCGTCCGCGAGTTGGGGGGCCTCGCGGTCGCCGGGACTTCACCCGCAGAGCGAGACATACATCCTGATCATTGGGGAATCAGTGCGCGCCGACCGGCTCGGCGCATGCGGCGGGCAAAAGCAAGTCGGCCTCAGCCATCAGGACGCGATCATCTATTGCGATGTGACGTCCGGATCCAGCAGCACGCACACGTCGGTCCCTCTGCTTGTATCGCGCGAAATGCCTGGCGGTGCATTTCGGGTCAGCAAGGACGCAACATTCATGAAGGCTTTCGAGGAAACTGGATTCCACACGTATTGGCTTGCCGTCCAGGAAAGAGGTATTGCGTGGCCCGACGCCAACACCGACGAGTTCGTCGCGATAAAGAGGACCGATCGTGAAAGCCTTCTGCCATCGCTCAGATCGGTGCTCGCGCAGAACGCGCCCAAGAAACTGATCGTCGTGCATGCCTACGGCGCACACTTTTCGTACTGCGATCGCTATGAGCCCGCAACAGCCGCTTTCCAGGCCGACTGCTCGAAGCTCTCTGGACTCCCTGATGGTTCCACGCTGCCGGACTTCATCCGCGCCTACGACAACGCCGCGGCCGAATCCCTCCGATTCATCGACGCTGTGATCTCAGAGTTGGCGCCAGCGGGCGGCTCGTCCTTCGTGATGTACACGGCTGACCATGGTGAGAATCTGCTTGACGATGGACGAAAGCTTTTTCAACACGCGCTGAAGGATCCGACGCCCTGGGACACGACAGTCCCGGCCGTCATGTGGGCGAGCGATGAATGGCGCGCCAGCAACTCCGCGCGTTGGGAACGGCTCCGTGCCAACCATGAAGCCAAGGCGATGCATGCGGACCTCGTGCCCACCCTGCTCGGTTCAGCGGCCATCCGCTATGTCGACGAGCGGCGAGTGGCTGTCGATCTCGGAGCGATGTCACCACCTGTCGATAGAACCCGGTGGGTCATGCGACGTCTGGGTGAGAAGATAAATGAGGACCAACTGCGCCAAGTGCAGCCCGGGAGGCAATAGGCGCAGGGGCTGGAAGAAGGCCGCTGTCATGCACCGATGTGAGGGTCGTCCCGGCCCTGCTCTCGCCTACCGCTTCGGAGCGCGGGTGATGCGCAGGATGTGGTCTTCCCTGATTTCGAAGTCCGGAACATCCAGATCGGCCCTCCGCAGCAGTTGCGCGTCCTGGTCCGCGTACTGCTTGATCGCGCGGCCAGCGTAGTCCCATTCGCCAAAGCGACATGGGTTGCGGTAGCCGCCCTGCCACGGACGCACCGGCGCATAGCGGTCGGCGCCCAGGGGTACGTGTTCGACCTCGCATCCGTCGGCCGGACTCAGCAGGGAGTAGACGAAGAATGATGGACGTCCGGGCGCTATCGGACGCAGGTTCCAAGTGTGGGTGGTTTGCGCCCGAAGGTCATCGAGCATGGCCTCGGTGGTTCGAACGAGGGCAAGCGGTGTGCGTTGGAAGGTGTAGAACTTCGGGCTGCCCGCCGGAATTTCCGCAAGGTCGATTTCCAGGTAGGCTGGCTCTTTTCGTTCCTGCCCCGTCATCCACGACACGAAGGCGATCCAGGCGCCCGTGGCGACCAGAAATGCGATCACAAGCAGAACACGGCGTAGGGTCACTTCGTATCAAGCAAGCCGCTTGGGCCGAACAGGACTTGGCCCTCGTTGTGCGACGATACTCCATCCAATCGCGAGATGTCCGCCACTGCACAACCGCTAGTCGACGCGCTCACCGAGGTCAACATTGACGACCTCATGGACGCGGTCGGCCTGTCGCGTTTTTGTGGCACACCGTTGCGCCATCTGTTCTGGCCCATGGCTCGTCGCTTTGCATGGACTGCTCACGAGTTCGACAGTCGCGTCGGCAAGGAGGGCCTTGCCCAAGGTAGCGCCTGGTTGATAAGCCGCATGACCGCGGGCCTGGTCACGTCGGGCCTGGAGCACGTACCGACGCAGGGCCCTGTGGTTGTTCTGGCAAATCACCCTGGGATGACTGACACGGTCGCACTCTTCACGAGTCTCTCACCCCGGCAGGACCTTCGAGTGATTGCTGCGGATCGCCCCTTCCTTCGGGCCCTGCCGAACGTCGCGCAGCAGCTGATTCTTCTGCCAGAAGGCTCGGGAGGGCTTATGGCTGTCGTACGAAGCGCGGCAAGGCATCTACAGGAAGGAGGCGCTCTGTTGACCTTCCCGGCGGGAGACATCGAGCCCGACCCCGCCACGTCTGGCGTGCAGCGCGCCGTTGCGTCATTGGAGAATTGGTCAGACAGCTTTGTCTTGTTCGCCCGTCTGGTTCCGCAGGTGCGATTCGTGCCTGCGCTGGTGAGCAATGTCATTTCGCCGGATGCGCAGAGGCATCCGCTGAGCTCGTTGCGCCGAACGGCGCGAAACAGGGAGAAGCTGGCTGCTGCGATGCAGGTTGCGCTTCCTCGCTATCACGGACATGTCGCGAAAGTCGCGTTCGGAAAGGCCTCATCCGTAGGAGCGGACGGAGCCAATCACCTCAGCGCATCAATAGCTGCACAAATGTGCGATCTGATCTTGACGGAATGTTTGGCGCAAATCAGGAGTCAACCCGTCGCCTCCTCGATGTAGTGGTCGGCAGCGATGCCGTTCATCGGCCGCGATGACCATCTGAACCTTGGCTGTCGACGCTACTGCCGCTGCCTTGGCTCTATTGGCTCACCAATTGACCGAGTCTCGCCACGTTCCCCAGTGTTCCAGGGCAACCTCCAGCGCGTTGGGGCTAAGCGGCCCTGCTCCGCGGCTGGCGGACACGTCGAGCTAACTCAAACGCCTCGTCGTGAAGGCTTGATCGTCGCTGCGCGTCATGATGATGAAAGAGTAGCCATGTCGGCGAACGTCGAGCTAGGCGGGACGGCTGTTGTCTTGTTGGTCCACGTCGGCGCGGCCAGAGTGTGGCTTGCCGCCGTCGATCGGCGCCAGCAAGGGAAACGGCGGACGGCGAACGGGCATACAGCGGTCCCGGACCGTTGATGGTCGTGATCCGCCGACTCGACAAGCAAAAGAACATCTCCACCGGGCTGCTACTCGACGAGATGCTTTCGCATTTGGACCCTGGTTCCGTCGCGCGGCCGATCTGCAACCAGGGGCCTGTTGCGTTACCGACGACTGCTCGGCCTAACCCGCTACCGTGTTCGGCGCGTCGAGCGATCGGCCTGCATATTGACTGAGCGACTTGTCGTGCTGGGGGCCTTGGCGCTGGGCAATGCGCTCCTCAAGCGGTGGATCCGTCGCCAGCGCAAAGAGGCGAGCCGGCTCGAACGATGATCCGCTCTGGTCTTCGCAGTACCAGAACCTCAATGGTGTCGCCAGCCAGCGATGCGCACTGAAAAGCTCGCGTGCGCGGCGATGGCCGGATCGCGCCGAACGAAATCAATCTTCAATCTCTTGCCTGACCGCCTCGAGTGGGTGACGACGCCAGAAGCTCGCTTTGCACTCAGACGTGCAGACCTACAGGCTGGAGCGCCAGAACCTGACACTCGGGACGCAACACCCTCCTAGAGTTGTAGCGCTCCCAATTTGGGGCATCACTCGCTTGGGAGACCACCATGAAGCAGGGAAAGATTTTCACCACAGTTGCGCTCGTCGGCATGCTCAGCCTCTCGAGCGGCGTTCTTGCTCAGACCACAGCGCAGCCTGCTGCGCCTGATCCAGCAAAGGGAGGACAGGCCAGCACGAAAACGCCTGCCGGCGTCGCGAACCCGACGCAGCGTCCCGACGGGAGCAATCCTGCGTCACGCGAAGAAGTGAAATCCGAAGCTCGCTCAGAGAACCGCAGTCCGGCGAACACCAAGGTCCCTAAGGGCGAGCCCTCGACCATGACCAACAACCAGCCAAACGCCCCGCAGCGGACGGGGGCCATGAGCCGAGCCGAGGTAAAGCCGAGCAAGGATGAACTGAAACCCCAAGCGGGTGTGAAGGGCGAGCGGCCCGACGTGCCGACGAATCCCAAGGAAAAAACGGGCACGCCTCAATAGTTCTTGCTGAGCGCAGGCATGTCACACGCCAGCGCCGCCCAGATCGTCCGCGAGCTGTTGGAGGGACCGGTAACCCGACCCGCATTGCTCCGATGGCGGAGACAGCAGTTTCTCGCGAAGGAGGGGCTAGGCTTCTATTTCGGCGTCTATGACAGCTTCACGGCTGCCCACAAACGCTTGCCAGTGAACGAAGGCTTCAACAACGAGCGCCTGGCCGTTGAGTATGTTGAGATTCGAACGCGGCAGGTTTTTGCGTACGACTACCCTGTGATGTGGTGGCTCGACAGAGCCTTTCGTCGAGGAGCTAGGAGCGTGCTGGATATCGGCGGCTCCGTAGGCGTGCACTACCACGCTTATCGGCCCTACCTCGACATGCCGGCCGGGTTGGCATGGCAAGTTGTCGAGGTCCCAGCGATGGTCGACCTCGGGCGCAGGCTGGCGGTCGAGCGGGAAGCGCCCGCGTTGAGCTTCACAGTCGATCTCAACGAAGCTGTCGTTAGACATGGCGCCGATATCTGGATTGCCGCAGGCGCCCTCCACTACATGGAAGACGCACGCCCTGGCGACCTGCTCAGGCGATGCATGACGCGGCCTCAGTACCTGCTGCTGAACAAACTGCCACTCTATGGGGGAGAAGACTTCGTCACCACGCAAAACATCGGTGAAGGCTGCTTTGCGCCAATGCATGTTTTCAACACCGAAAGATTGATTCGTGAGGTGGAAGCGCTGGGCTACAACTTGAGGGATCGGTGGCAGGTTCACGAGCGTTCGTTGTATTTGCCCGGGTATCCAGAGCGCTCCTTCCCTTCGTTCACCGGCCTGTATTTTGACGGCCGATCATGACGGCTTCCACCCAAGTGAGCCGACCAGTCTCGACGGAATCCTCCTCGCGCGACACGTTTCGAAGACAAGTGCAAAATACTGTATTTATATACAGTTGTGTCCTCCGAGCCTCCCGCCTTTGCCGAGCTCCACTGCCGCTCGAATTTCACTTTCCTCGTGGGTGCATCGCAGCCTGAGGAACTGGTGGAGCGGGCCGCTGCCAAGCTGTATTCAGCCCTGGCGCTGACAGACGAGTGCTCGGTTTCCGGCGTCGTTCGCGCCCACCTGGCAGCGCGGGAAGCAAGCCTGCATTTCATCTGCGGCAGCGAGATCCTGCTGACCACCCAGAGCGGCCATCCACACGCCAGGCTCGTGTTCCTGGCGCAAAACAAGCTCGGTTGGGGCAACCTTTGCGAATGCATCACGCTCGCGCGCCGGAGGGCCGCCAAGGGCAGCTACAGCGCCCTTGTAACGGACGTAGAGGGCAAGAACATCCAGGCGCCCTATTTGGTCGGCATGCCCGGCTGCTTGGTGCTGCTCCTCCCGGACGCGGATGCCACGGTCGAGTCGCTTTTCGCACAGGCCATGTGGTTGAAGACCTGGTTCCCGGAGCGGGCATGGATCGTCGCGCCGCGACCGCTGCTCATGGACGACGAGTTGCGTCTATGGATCGTCGAACAGGTCGCCGAGCGGACCGGCATCCGGATCTTGGCCAGTTCGAGCCCGGTCATGCACACGCGCAAGCGCAAACAGGTTCAGGACGTGCTCACCGCGGTGCGCGTCGGCACGACGGTGGCGAAAGCTGGGTACGCGCTGCAGGCCAATGCAGAGGCGTATCTGCGCGGACGCGCGATGCTGGCCCGGCAGGTGCCGGGCGAGTGGATGGAAGAAACCGTGAAGGTCGCGAGCCTGTGCACGTTTTCGCTCGAAGAACTCAAGTACGAATATCCGCGCGAGGTCGTCCCGGAAGGCGAAACGCCGGCGTCGCACCTTCGCAAGCTTACTTACGACGGTGCGAAGCGGCGGTATCCGGCCGGCTTGCCCGACAAGGTACGCAGGCAGATCGAGCACGAGCTCAAGACGATTGCCCAGCTCGAATACGAGAGCTACTTCCTCACGGTCGCGGACGTCGTGCACTGGGCGCGGGACCGGAACATCCTCTGTCAGGGACGTGGATCGGCGGCCAACAGCGCAATTTGCTATTGCCTCGAGGTGACGAACGTCGATCCCGATCGCATGAGCGTTCTGTTTGAACGCTTCATCTCTGTCGAACGCAGGGAACCGCCGGACATCGACGTCGACTTCGAGCATCAGCGGCGCGAAGAGGCGATGCAGTACATCTACGAAAAGTACGGACGCGATCGCGCCGCCCTCACGGCCGTGGCCACCACCTATCGCACGAAATCGGCGCTTCGCGACGTGGGGAAGGCGATGGGCATCGACGCAGACAAGATCGATCAGCTGGCCAGCACTGCCTACGGCACTGACGAGAAGTGGATCAGCGAGGCCTGCCTGCTGGAAAACGAGATCGACCCGACGGACCCAACCGTTGTGCACTGGCTCACGCTCGCGGACACGATCCGCGGTTTTCCACGGCATCTAAGCCAGCACCCTGGCGGCTTTGTCATCGGTCGTGACAAGGTGAGTCGCCTCGTGCCCGTCGAGAACGCGGCGATGGAGAACCGCAGCATCATCCAGTGGGACAAGGACGACCTGGATTCGACGGGCCTCATCAAGGTCGACATCCTGGCGCTGGGCATGCTCACGGCCATACACCGCGCGCTCGACCTGGCGGGTGCGAAAGCCGGAGCCGGCCCCATGCGCCTACAGGACGTGCCGGCCGAAGATCCAGCCACCTACGACATGATCTGCAAAGCCGACACCGTCGGCGTTTTCCAGATCGAGAGTCGCGCGCAAATGAGCATGCTGCCTCGTATGCGGCCTCGGACCTTTTATGACCTGGTGATCCAGGTAGCGATCGTGAGGCCCGGACCGATTCAAGGTGGCATGGTGCACCCCTACCTGCGACGGCGCATGGGCGAAGAAAGGGTGGAATACCCAAGCGAGGAGATCCGTCACGCGACCGAGCGGACGCTGGGCATCCCCCTCTTCCAGGAGCAGGTCATGGCGATCGCCATGGTCGCCGCGGACTTCACCGCCGGCGAGGCGGATCAGTTGCGCCGCGCGATGGGCGCTTGGCGAAAGCGAGGCGGTCTGGAAGTGCATCAGCGAAAACTCATCGAGCGGATGCTGAAAAAGGGATACAGCGAAGACTTCGCTCAGCGCCTGGCCAAGCAGGTCGAGGGCTTTGGGAGCTATGGCTTTCCGGAATCCCACGCAGCCAGCTTCGCGCATCTGGTGTACGTGAGTTGCTGGCTGAAGAGAAACCACCCGGACGCGATGCTGGCCGCCCTCCTCAACTCTCAGCCGATGGGCTTCTACGCACCGGCCCAACTGGTACGCGACGCCCGCGAGCATGGTGTCGTGGTGCGCCCGGTCGACGTAGCGATCAGCGACTGGGAATCGACGTTGGAAGAGCCAGCGCAAGGCCCGGCGTCCGATCGCTGGGACACGACCTACGACGCACCATTGCGCGCCGTTCGGCTAGGGATGTCGCGCATCAACGGCATGCGCGAAGAAGCCGCGAAGCGGATCGTTGCAGCGCGATCGCAACAACAGTTCGCGAGCGTTGAGGACCTGGCCATGCGGGCGCAGCTTGACGGGCATGACCTGCAGTGCCTTTCGAGCGCGGACGCGCTGCTCGGGCTCGCCGGACGGCGCCCTGACGCAGTATGGGCGGCGAAAGGTATCGACACGCGGCCGACCAAGATGCTGCGCGAGGCGCGCACCTTCGAAGATGAGATTCGATTCCCAGAGCCAGAAGAGGGTTCCGAAATCGCCGACGACTATGGCTCGCTCGGACTGAGCCTGCGCCGGCACCCTCTTTCGATCATCCGTCCGCAGCTGGCCGAGTGGCGCATCAAGACCTCGGAGGAATTGCGTGCCCGCGCAAAGAATCGCCAGACGGTGCGTGCCAGCGGGATCGTGACGCACCGGCAACGCCCCAGCACGGCCAAGGGCGTCGTCTTCGCAACGCTCGAGGACGAGACTGGCACCGTCAACATCATCGTGTGGCCGAAGCTGGTCGAAGAGCAAAGGACGGTTCTGATGACCGCAAGGCTTCTCAGCGTCGAAGGCGTCTGGCAGAGCGAGAAAGGCGTGCAGTCGCTGGTGGCCATG
The DNA here is from genome assembly GCF_030317145.1 of Variovorax flavidus. GTDB lineage: Bacteria > Pseudomonadota > Gammaproteobacteria > Burkholderiales > Burkholderiaceae_C > Variovorax > Variovorax flavidus. Next base: position 12,383 of record NZ_JASZYE010000009.1, on the reverse strand, counting down.
AAGCTCGTCGATCACACGTCGCTGTTGGGCGCGCTCCGGACGAAGAGCCGCGATTTCCGCTAGTGCAGTGTCTTGGGGAGATCCTCTGATTTTCGCCGACGCTGTGGCTTCGGCCAGCGGCGGTGCCGGCCCCCTCGCGCCAAGCTGAATTCGAGAGGCGGCCCAGCGCCCTACGAGACATGGGCCTGTCGTCTGATGCCGGAAGCCGCGCTCAGGCGTTAAACAGGCAGGACCGTAGCGACGGGGCCGGTCCCGCGCTCGGTTCACACCGGAGACAGTGATGAAAACTCAGAATGATGCCAAGAAGGGACAGGACGAGCGCGCCTCTGTCAAATCGAACATGGAAAAGGCCACCGAAAAGGAGCCGAGTGAATTCCGAGATGAGGCGAACGAAGAGAAGCGCGTTGAGATCGGCAAGGATCTGACCAAGCATCCGATCCGCGGAATCGATCCCAAGACCTGACCTTGCTGGCGGCCGATCGCTGCACCCTCGACGAAACGTCGCGCAATGGGCTCAGCGACATGCGCGCCGGGCGCCAACTTCTAGATGGAAGTGGTCGGCATGCACCGCGTTGTAGTCAGGGCCGAGAACGCTGTCGAAGACCCGGCAAGCCCCCTTGTGCGCTTCGCTCAGGAACGCAGCTTCCGGTGTCAGCGCTTGCGAGGCATCGGGCATCCAGTCGCGCCCGATAGCGATGACGCGGCCACGCTCTGCGCGAGTGAACGCGGTGACGTCCAACGCGTCGGCCGTTGCATGCTGGCTGCGTCGGCCGGGCACACCTTCTTGCTGCTGCCGGCCGACCACTACATTTCGGCAGGCATAGCCGCCCAGGTGATCAATGCGGACGATGCGCGTGCCCAGCAATTCGGCGGCCGCGGGCTGGATCACATGACGCTCCCACAACGCAAAGGTGAGCGCGGCGCGGCAACTCAGCAGCACCGGCGTGCCCAACGTCAATTCGCGCACGCGGGCCAGGCGTACCGTGTTGCGCAATGCGCAACCTTCCGCTGTGGTGCGGTCGGGCACGGGCTCGAAGTGCATGCCTGAGGCTTCCAGCAGCGCGAGGCAACGCGCGGGATCACGCTGCGCGCGCGCGAGCTTCACGGAGGTGAGGAGGTTTGGCGCTTCGGCCGTGTCCAGTTCGGCCCACGGGTTATAGCGCTCGGGAATGGCAATCCAGCCCGCCTTGAGCGCCCACGCACCAAAAAGTAGCACCAGCAAGAACACGACGCTTGCGATATGGGTTGGGCTCGGCAACGAAGGCATGCCCGCCAAGCGTTGCTCCTCGTTCAACCTGCCGATGTAGGCGACGACCAGTTTTACGACGCAGCTTTGGAAGGACGAAAGCGGCAGCTGGCGCTGAAGCCCGGCCGGCACCTCGGCAGCAGCGGCCTTGGTTGCAGCACGGCCGCCATGCGTCTTGCCCTGTCAGGACAAGAGCCGGTGCGCTTGCTTCACGGCCGCCAACCGGGCGTGGCAGGACGACAGCACCGCTGCCCGACCGGATGAAGGGCGGTACGTCGCGCGTGGCCCGGCCGACAGACCCGCGCACCGCGGGGGCGCGACCGACACGAATTGGTGACTGCCACGAAGTCCCCCACCGTACCCAGTCAGCCGGGCACATGGCCGGCCAGCAGCGTGTGGTTGACAATCGTGACCCGACCGATTCGGGTGCGCCGACTGTTCCCTAGGTGCAGGTGCATAAAGACTAAGCCCACACATCTCGAAAGCGCCTTCTCACGTGGGAATTGGCCGGTTTGGCGCGCCAGTGCCCGCATGCAAAGGGTTTCCTTTCAACTGTCGTATCGCTTCGGGTGGGGGCGATCTCGGGACGCCCGCACCGGGGAATTTGCCGGCTGCGCGTCGGACCGCTGAGCTGAGTCCGCTCTAACAACGGCAGACCGCCGTTACTTTTCGGATCGCGCTCTCAGTTCCAGGTACTTCGCCCACAAGCGAGAGGTCTCCGCCTCGATTTCGGCTTCCATCTCTTCCTCGCACGTTGCAGCCCGCGCGCTCGCGCGACGTTCCTCTTCGCTTCCGTCCAGCCGATTGGGCCAAGGCGGGAATGGCCAGAACGGATCGATCGGCGGTGATGCGCTGACAGGCATGCGACAAACATCCTAGCGACATGGAGGAGCATCGGCCCTTTAGTCAACCGGCGGGTCGGCGCGTTCCTGTCAAGATCTGTCGGCAAATTTTCCATGTCTGAAACGTGCGCGCAACTGCAACTCTGTTTGGTGCGCGAGATCGAAAAAGCCCGCACACTGCGCGATCCATGAGCCACAACGCCGCTCGCGCGCCGCGGCTGATGGCGCGGCATGTGCCAAGCAGGTGTTGAGCGCCACGGCGCCTATGACCGGCACCATTGAGGAATTGCGCACACCACGAACCCACCAGCGCCCGTGCGGCAGGTTTGCAGTGGAAACTATCCTCTGAAGCGGGCACGCCTCCGAATCAGAGCGGCAAAACCAGCATGTCGCCAAGGCAGCTCTCGGGTGGGCTGCTTCCTCTGTAAAGTCATCCGTTGAAGGAGATCCGAAGGACATGACAGTCAAGCGAATGGACAACGTCTTGATCGTTGTCGACGATCTCGAAACGGTGAAGGCGTTCTTTGTCGAGATGGGTCTCGAGCTTGAAGGGCAAACCACGGTTGAAGGGCCGTCTGTCGGGAGCCTGATAGGGCTTGAAAACGTCCGAGCCACCATCGCGATGCTGCGGACACCCGATGGGCAGGGTATTGAGCTGGACAAGTTCCACACGCCAAACGCAGTCAGGTTTGGGCCCGTGGACACGCCAGTGAACGCTCTGGGTCTTCGCCGCATCATGTTCGCCGTGGATGACATCGATGCTGTCCTCACGCGGATGCAGGCCCATGGCGCAGAACTTATTGGCCAGATGCAGTACGAGAAATCGTACCGGCTCGCCTATATGCGTGGGCCTGAGGGCATCATCGTCGGGCTTGCCGAGCAAATCGGCTGAGGGCGGGCGGCTCTCGCGCGCGTACAACAATCCGGAAGTCCCTGACGGAACGGAACGCACGACGTGCTAGCGCAAAAGGCGATGGACGAGGAAGCCAAGAACTGCTGCCGCCGCCGCAAAGGAGACGGCACCAACAACAACGACCAGGCCCGTGGACTGCGCTTTCTCTTCCTTGTTCGTCGACATTGAAGGCTTCAGGTTCGACCTGCCGTCAGAAGAAGAAAACGGGCTGTAAAGGGCGCCGCCTTGGCCACGCAGGCCACCCGAATTCGGCAAGGCGGACCGCTCCGCTGCAGCCGTCGATTCGAACTGAAGTCCCTCTCGCCTCGTGCCATCAGGCCCATACGCTCGGTGAAAGCCCATGATGAGCGGCAATTCCGGCTTGCACGCGATCGCGGTTGCTGCATTGGACAAGAGCTTGATTTCGAACTCGGCCGTGTCCTCGGCTCCCGACTCCCCAGCATCAGTGAAGGCAAAACTGATAGACGCGTCCAGCCCGCCGAAGCTCCCAAGTCCTTCCCCGTGAAAAGTCTGAATGGACGCGGGGCGATTCTGAACAGCGGTGTACTCTGAGCTGCACTGACCAGTTCTCAAACGGGTCAAATGAAAATCCGCGCCGCCGGACAAACTGATCTTGAGTTCGTTGGGCCCTTTAGGGCTGGCCCCTGGACCGTCAGTCTCCATTCCACAGTTCAAGTCAAACTTGTGCGTGACGCGTTGCAGTGTGAGATAGGGGCAAATGAAACCGCCCTCGCCCGTCATGCGGCGCGCTTCGAATGCCCCTGCCGATCCAAGTACGACCCACGCAGTTGCCGCGGTGCAAAGGAGTCGGAGCAGGCGCTTGCGCAGGGCAGCCGTCACGGATTTGGAATTCGTTCGGTGGTGGCGACGGGCAGTTCGAGACGTGAAGTGTGGTGCTTGTCGTGCAATACAACCTGTAGCGCCGAAATACTGAGCACGCTTTCAGAATCGTCGAGGCCGGTATTCAGGTTACGGGCGAACTGGGGGAAATTCGAAGACGAGATTTCCACGCGGATGCGATGTCCCTTCTTGAATACGGTTCCGGCGTTGCCGAGGTCGATGGTGTATTCGTACGGCGTAAAAGGCCGAATGAGGCTCGGTGGTGCCTTCGATCCTTCGCGGAACCGCGCCCGCACGACACGGTCAAGCACGTTGTGCGCAAAGCCATCCAGGTGCACGTCCACGAGTTTGGCGGTGAAGTCGGTGTCTCGCGCGGATGAAGCGGCCCACAACACCACCTTGACCGGTCCGATCACGGCCATGTCGTCCGCCAGAGGTTCGCTGGTGTAGACGAGGACGTCGTTGCGAGCTTCGACCCGCGTCTGGTCATGCGCGCCAGCGGCCAACAACAGCGGCTGGCAGCACAGATTGCCGCCCACCGTCGGGACCGGGTCGTTCGGGTGGTAGACGAACTGGTCGGGGATGCTGGAGCGCAGTTCCTCAAGGAGACGGCGCTTGCCTTCTTTTGTGGAGTCCGCCCAGGGAGGAGACAGATCCAACTTGCCGTCGCCAGCGCTGCTGTTGGCTCGGCCACCGCTGGTGAAGAAATAGGTGGTATTGCGCGTACCGGAAAGAGGATATTGATCTCCATAGACCCAGAAGCCGCTGCCCTGCGTTCCGGTGTCCGGAGGATTGAGCACATAGAGTTGGACGGCAGGGTCTGTCTCCACGCCGTTGCGGATGCCCTTGAGATAGCGATCGAAGAAGCGCAACTCGGTGGTGATCGGCGAGCTGGCGGTGCCCCAGCTCACTTGCCCGCTAGTGCCAGCGTGCCCGCAACAGGTCATGATCAGCTTGCTCCCTTGTCGGGCCTCGGCGGTTCCGCCGTTGGTCTTCATGCCCTGGAAATTCCGGACAGTGCCGACCTGGAAGATGTCATACCACGCACCGCTGTTGAGCGTCGGCACTCGCACGTTCTGGTAGCGCGGTTCGACATCGAGCGCTTGCCAGTAGGCATCGTAGTTGGGGTGGTCAAGCCACTCGTAGTAGTACGGTGCGATCGACCTAAACTCTGGGAATGCTTTCAGAGGAAGCTGCCAAACCCAATTCGAGGTGAGATCCCGGTTGCTACGTTCGGTGAAGGCCGCTACCTGCGCGTTCGCGTCCGCGCGCGACATGGGCGACGCGAGGAGCTGACGGAGCATGGTTTCCTTTCCCAAGGTGAGAGGAATCCAGCTTTGGGCAAACCACAGCGCGAACGCGCCGTTCACATAGGTCCAGTGATCGTGATAGTCGGAGGCCGTGATGTTGGGTGAGATCGCCGCCAGACTCGGAGGGGTCCGGATCGCTGGCTGCCATTGCGTCAAGCCGACGTAGGAGCCGCTGAATGTTCCCACTTTCCCGCTAGACCAGGGCTGGCGCGCCGCCCACTCAATGGCATCGTAGCCATCGTTCGCCTCCTGCCGCATCGCGTCGAAGATGCCTTCCGAGCGGTACAGACCTCTAACATCTTGGTTCAGGGCTGCGTAGCCGTTACGCGCATACGTCTGAAGCGTCGCGTTGACGCAGCTGACGTCCTCCGGTGCACCATTGCGGTTGTAAGGGGTCCGCTGCATCACCACGGGGTACCGGCCTGGAACCACCGGAAGGTAGACCTCGGTCGCCAGCCGGACGCCATCACGAGTCGTGGCGTATTCGATGTGGCAAGTAACGTCTGATACAGACTGGGCGTACGCCATATCGGCGGTGCCCCACACTGATCCTGCCAATGCCAGTAGAAGGACCGCTCGGCCTGAAGGTTCGTCACGAGACAGCACAGCGGCGCTCGCAAGCTTTGCTTGTCCATTGCACGTGTTGGGCGGGAGGTTCATCAGGCTCTCCTTGTGCATGTCCGGCAACGCACGCGCTTCAGCTGATCGTGTAGCCGGAAAATATAGCCACCGTCTCCGAAACTTCAAGCGAGCTATGCGGCATCGCCTCGCTCGCGATGATCGGCGCACATGCCCGACTGTTCGGCGGGCAGTCGCAATGTCAAAGTACACAGTGGTTAACACGCCTGGCGTTAACGGGACCGCTCCCACTCGCACTCACCTTGCGACGGTCGCATGACTGCTCGGCTTGTCGGTCGCCAAATTTTTCTCAGAGGACCTCGACCCTCGGAAAATTGCGTCGTCGCGGCGTTCGAGTTCGCTGGGCGGTGGAAGCAGAGCGTTGGCTGTGCAGTCAATGTGCCCGTATCGCCGACCGCGCACGGGACCGTTAGCCCATCCGTCAACGCGGCAACAGTAGATCTGACGCGACCGAAAGATCCTCGAGCCAAGCCGTCCATGCGGCCTCACGCTGCGCAGGATCGCCCCGCAGGAGCGCCGATGGATGAAGGGTGACCAGCACGCGCCGACCGGCGGCGTCTTCCTGCCACTTCCCGCGTTCACGCATCACCGCCACCGGCCGCTGTAGCAAAGTGCGCGCAGCGGTCGCCCCGAGTGCGAGAAAAGCCTTTGGCTTCACGCGCGCGATCTCCTCTTCGAGCCAATGGCGACAGGCCTCGATCTCGCGCTGCGCCGGGGTCTTGTGCATGCGGCGTTTGCCGCGCAACTCGAACTTGAAGTGCTTGACTGCGTTGGTGATGTAGAGCCGTTCGCGCCTCCAGCCAAGTTCGGCGATGGCACGATCGAAAAGCCGGCCCGCGGGACCCACGAAAGGCCGGCCTAACAAATCCTCCTTGTCGCCCGGCTGCTCGCCCACCACCATCAGTACCGCGTGGAGCGGGCCCTCCCCCATGACAGATTGCGTCGCGCGGGCGCCCAGTGGGCATTCGCGGCAGGCGTCCGTCGCCTTGCGCAGCGCCTCTATCGAACGCGGTCGTGTGGGCGGCAATTCGGGCTTCTTCATCAAAGCAAGTTACTTGATCGCAACCGTGGCCCAGAATGGAGACGCACCGACCACCGCACGGCTGAGAGCCGCCCCCAATGGCACGGTGACGCAGGCGTCGAACGGCGTGTGCTGCCTGAAAGAGCGCCGCCCCGAAGCCCGGATGAGAAGCAGCGCGATGAAGAACGTCACCACCGCCTGCGCTGCCATCTGCCAAGTTTCGAGGTCGGAGCCTTCACCGAAGAACCATCGGATCCACGCCATGATCATCCGGAAGGCGCCAGCACCGCCCGATGGCAGGTTCTTCCTTCCTCTCGAAGAGATCTCACAACCGCGCGCGCCTTCCTCACGGGGATCGCGCAACAACCTCAAGGCGACACCCATGTGCCCCGCGGATTCGCCGGGATGGGCCGCGGGAGCCTGCGGGCGGGAGTTCCCGAATGGGGTGCGCCGCCCCGGTCGGTGTCGTCTCTCGCCTCCTTGCTCATAGGCTTCCTGCCAGATTGAGATGGGTTGTCTGCTGTCTCCATTGGGCCGCGGCGCCGACACACCCGCTCAGGCTATCAACTTGTCGAGCGTGATCGGCAACGCACGCACGCGTTTCCCGCACGCGTTGTAGATGGCGTTTGCAACAGCCGCTCCCACGCCCGTGATGCCGATTTCCCCTATTCCGTGTGCACCCATCGGCGAATGCGGATCCGGGATGTCGTCCCACATCACTTCGATGTGTGGCACGTCCATGTGCACGGGTACGTGGTACTCGGCGAGGCTCGAATTCATGATGCGGCCATTGCGTTCATCGAACTGCGTTTCTTCCATCAGCGCGAGGCCCAATCCCATGACGATGCCGCCGCGGAACTGGCTGGACGCCGTCTTGGCGTTGAGAATTCGCCCGCAGTCGAACGAGCCGAGAAAGCGGCTCACCCGCGGCTCACCGGTCACCTCATTCACTCGCACCTCACAGAACATGGCGCCGTGGGAGTGCATCGACCAGTGCTGCGTTTCCAGCGGAGGCGGCGCACTCGCTTCGACAACCAGACTCTCTCGCCCTGCTCTCGCCAGGATGGAGGCGTAGCTGTCGAAGCGATCGGGTTCATCGACCTTTCCGAGGCCGCCGTCGCGGCCGGCGACTTCGTCAGGTTTCAAGCCATGCAGGGGTGAGTCTTTGCCGGCGAGTTTCAACAACTCGACGATGAGTTCATGTTGCGCTGCCATGACCGCGCTGCCGATCGAAGCCGTCTGCTGCGAGCCACCGGCCAGCACCAGGCCCGGGAAGCGAGAGTCACCATGACAGAAGCGCACCTGCTCGATAGGCAGGCCCAGCCGTGCCGCCGTCACCTGCGTCTGCGCCGTGGCGGTACCCATCCCCATTTCGTGGGCCGCAACCTCGACCGTGACCTGTGCGTCTTTCGTGAGCGTGATCCGCGCCGCGCCGCCCGGCATGCGGTAGTAGGGATACGTCGCCGTGGCGCAGCCCATGCCGACCAGCCACTCGCCTTCGCGGCGCGTGCATGGCGTCGCGTTTCTCCTGCTCCACCCGAAGCGCTCCGCGCCGGCTCGATATGCCTCGACGATGTGGCGCGACGAGAAAGGCAAGCCCGTGGTCGGGTCCTTTTCCGGCTCGTTTCGAATACGGAGCTCGATCGGATCCATCTTCATCAGATCTGCCAGTTCGTCGATAGCGCTCTCCAGTGCGAAGGTTCCGACGGCCTCGCCGGGCGCGCGCATGAAGGTGTTGGCAAGCATGTCGATGGTTGCGACTTCGACGTCGAGCTTGAAGCTGCCGGCCGCATACGCGGAGCGTGCAGGCAAGATGAACGGCTCCGGCAAATTGTTGTGTTCAGTCATCGCGACCACCCCGCTCTGAATCAGCGCGTCGAAACGACCGTCAGACTGCGCGCCTATCGCTACACGCTGCTCGGTGTTCGTCCGCCCTCCGACCACCCGATAAACGCCCTCTCGCGTGAGCATGATGCGCACCGGCCAACCGGCGAGCTTCGAGGCCGCAGCCGCGAGAACCTGGTGTCGCCAGAGCGTCTTGCTTCCGAAGCCGCCGCCCACGTAGGGCGACGTAACATGCACTTGCTTCTCGTCGAGACCGAAGATCTGTGCCATGGACCACGCCATGTGGGCCACGCCTTGCGAGGCGTCATGAATGACCAGTTCGTCGCCTTTCCAGGCAACCGTCGCCGCGTGCAGCTCGATGGCGTTGTGGTTATGCCGCGGCGTGGAGTATGTGACATCGATCTGGTACGGCGCCGCTCGCAGCGCCGCCTCGGCGTCGCCGATTTCCAGTTTCAGCGGCTCCCCCTGAAACGTGCCGGGTTTTGTCCCCTTCGCCTTGGCGGCCGCGAAGGACGTGGTCGCTGGCTCGGTTTCGTAGGTGGCGTGGATCAACGCCATCGCATGATCGGCTTGCTCCTGTGTCTCCGCGAGCACGACAGCGATCGGCTGCCCGTTCCAATGGACGCGGTCATCCTGCATGACCGGCAGGTCGTCGCCGCCCGCCGCCTTGTCTTTCGACATGAAAAGCGGCATCGGCTTCATGCGAGGCGCGTTCTCGTGGGTCATCACCAGCACAACGCCTGGCGCCGCTCTCGCAGCGCTCGTATCGAGCGTCGCAATCCGCCCCTTGGGGACGGTGCTGTATGCGAGCGCAGCGTAGACCATGCCCTCCATCGGGAACTCGGCGGCGAACCGCGCCTGCCCCTGCACCTTGAGAGGACCGTCGACGCGCGAGATAGGCGCACCGATCAAACCGCCTTTGTGCTCAATCAGCGGATCTGGCTTGCCACCGGGCATCCATGCGTCGGGCGCGACTGCGATGGCTTTCTTCATCACCGCCTGAACGGTCTCCTGAATGATGCTCATGCCTTCATCTCCTTCAGATCACCGAGCACGGCGACGATCGTTCGCTTCGCCAGTTCGACTTTGAATCCGTTGTCACGCAACGGCTGGGCGTCAGCGAGCTCCGCTTCCGCTGCGGCACGGAATTTCTCTGCTGTCGCTGGCTGCCCTCTGAGTGCCTCCTCGGCTTTCCAGGCACGCCACGGCTTGTGGGCGACGCCGCCCAGCGCGATACGCACGTTCCTGACAGTGTTGCCATCGAGCTCGAGAGCCGCCGCAACCGAGACGAGGGCAAAGGCATAGCTCGCCCGATCGCGCACCTTTCGGTAGGTCGAACGCGCCCCGAACGAGAGCGCCGGCAACTCGACAGCCGTGATCAGTTCACCGGGCTCGAGTTGTGTTTCTATCTCAGGATGGTCCTCGGGCAGACGATGCAGGTCTGTGAGCGGCAACGTGCGTACGCCGTTCGAGCTCTGCAGATACACCAGCGCGCCGAGCGCTGCGAGCGCGACACACATGTCGGATGGATGGGTGGCTACGCAGCTTGCCGATGCGCCGAGGATCGCGTGGCTTCGGTTGAAGCCTTCCGCAGCGTCGCATCCTTGGCCCGGGCTGCGCTTGTTGCATCGCGAGCCCTCGTCGTCATAGAAGTAGCTGCAACGGGTGCGTTGCAGAATATTGCCGCCCACTGTCGCCATGTTGCGTATCTGTGCGGACGCGCCAGCAACGACCGCCCTTGCGAGAACTGGATAGCGAGTCCGCACCGCACGGTGCGCGGCAAGGGCGGTATTGCGGGCCGCCGCACCGATCAGCAAGCTGCCATCTGCCCGTTCCTCGATCTCGCTCGACAAGCCGGTCACGTCTATCAGCACCGTAGGCCGCTCAATGGTTTCGCGCATGAGATCAACCAGATTTGTGCCTCCGCCGAGGTACTTGGCGCCCGGATCGGTGCCGAGTCGCAGCGCATCGCTCGCATCGGCCGCGCGGGCGTAAGTAAAGGGTGTCATGTCGGCGTCTCCGAGTACGTCTCGGCGATAGCCGCGACGATGCCGTTGTAGGCACCGCAGCGGCACAGATTGCCGCTCATGCGTTCGCGCAGTTCGTCGGGGCTGAGCGAAACGGAGTCTTCCGACAGGTCGGCCGTCACGTGGCTGGGAACGCCTCGCCGTAGTTCCTGGGACATCCCCACGGCGGAGCAGATCTGGCCAGGTGTGCAGTAGCCGCACTGAAAGCCGTCGTGCTCGATGAAGGCCTTCTGCAGCGGGTGCAACTCGCCATTTGGGGCGAGGCCTTCAACGGTGGTGACTGAGCGGCCATCGCACTGCACGGCCAATGCCAGGCACGAGAGCACGCGCTCGCCATCTACAAGTACGGTGCACGCGCCGCACGCGCCCTGATTGCAGCCCTTCTTGGCCCCGAAGAGATGAAGGTGATCGCGTAAGAAATCGAGCAAGGAAACCCGCAGATCACCGGGAATCTCCGCCGTTGAGCCATTGATACGGATGGTCATCGTTTCCTCGTGAGGTGAGTGGAAGTGAACGCTTGTCAGATCGATCCGCGCCGACGTGACTGTCTTTTGAGTGCGTTTCTTAGCACGGAGAAATGCGCGACGGCGTCATCTTTTTTCCTCAACTCACGAGCTTGAGAATCGGTGGCCCAGCAGCTTCACCAAGCAAACCACTTGACGCAATTGCAAATGCCGGCCGGGCGCCATGTGGCCGCGTCGTGCGCTCTCAGATCGCCTATTCGTAGCGACAGGACAAGCTGGCAAGAGGGTTAGGCCAAAATGCCTCCTGAGCGCGTTCGCTCTCACTACCGGAGACCCGGCAAATGGACGAAGACCTTGATGCGCTGTCCCGAGAGGAACTTGTCGTTGAAGTCCAGAAGCTGCGCGCGGCTATCCGGCAGCATAGGGACTCCAGCAGTCAAGAGCTTTGCTGGCATCACCCGGACCTTTGGTCGTTGCTACCAGAGAAAACGGAACCGGCGATCGCAGTCCCTGGTTGGCCTCAGTTCATGCGCGGCTGCGTCAGGTATCGGCAGTCGCTTGACGAGCAAGCGCCTGATGCACCTCGCACGGACCAGGAGTTCGAAGATCTAGATCGGCCGTGAGCCGTCGTTCGGCTGTCTGCGCTTCAGTTTTCCGTTGGCCGACCTTCGCCGCAGTTCCTTCGGACGTCGGTGACTTCCGCGCTACAGACTAGCGGTGGAGCTAGCGCTGGGTGGCCTCCTGCTTTCTCTCTCGGTCGACGTTGCCGCCGCGCCACTTTCACCAGAAATTGCAACCGAAGGTGCATGCCCGGCGAGTGACGCGCTCCGCTCAATAGTCGACCCGATTTCGCGCACACCTGATCGCTATGGAGAGGGGATTTCTATTGGGCATCGAGCCCCATCACTCGATACCCACATCAGGAGGCCGGGTCATTTGCATATACGCCGATTTCCGGCTCGCCCCATCTGTCTTTCGGCTTATTGGCTTCGATTGAAGCTCTCACCAACACTGGTCATCCGACTACTCCGTGAGGAGGCTTTCATGTTCGACCGACGCGCCCTTGCAGCTTGCTGCGTGCTTGCCCTCCCGTCCGCCTCCTGCCTTGCGCAGACAACCTTTGCAGCGGACCAGTACTACGACAACCGCTGGTACATCACGCCCTTCGGCGCGTATGTCCATCCGGACGGCGATCGCAACGCCGACAACGGTTGGGGCGGAGGCGTATCGATCGGC
>NZ_JASZYE010000008.1 GCF_030317145.1 Variovorax flavidus | reverse complement strand
CGCCTTCAACCTGATCTCCAGCCCCGGCGTGGACATCAACGGCGTCACCTTCGGCCAGACCACCTTCTCGCCCAACAAGACGCGCTTCATCGTCACGCTGACCAAGACGCTGTGACCCTTCGTCAGGCCTCGGGTGTGCCCGGCTTGCGGTTCATCCCCTGCAGCAGCGGCCCGATGATGTCCACCGGCAGCGGGAACACGATGGTCGAGTTCTTGTCGGCCGCGATCACCGTGAGCGTTTCCAGATAGCGAAGCTGCAGCGCCTGCGGATGCCGGCCGAGGATCTCCGCCGCTTCGGCCAGCTTGACCGAAGCCTGCAGCTCGCCTTCGGCATGGATCACCTTGGCGCGTCGCTCGCGCTCGGCTTCGGCCTGGCGCGCGATCGCGCGCACCATGTTTTCGTTCAGGTCCACGTGCTTGATCTCGACGTTGGTCACCTTGATGCCCCAGACAAAGGTCTGCGCCTCCAGCGTCTTCTGGATGTCGAGGTTGAGCCGCTCCCGCTCGGCCAGCAGGTCGTCCAGCTCGTGCTTGCCCAGCACGGCGCGCAGCGTGGTCTGCGCAAGCTGGCTGGTGGCCTCGAAGTACTTCTCGACCTGGATGATGGCCTTCTCCGGATCGATGACGCGGAAGTACAGCACCGCGTTCACCTTCACCGACACGTTGTCGCGGGTGATCAGGTCCTGGCTGGGAATGTCGAGCACCATCACGCGCAAGCCGACGCGCACCATCTGCTGGATGCCGGGGATCAGGATCACCAGCCCCGGCCCCTTGACCTTCCAGAAGCGCCCGAGCTGGAACACCACGCCGCGCTCGTACTCGCGCAGGATGCGCAGCGACGCCGCCGCGAGCATCGCACCCAGCAGCACGATGAATCCCACGAACACGAGGCTGAAGTTGATGAACATGCGTCATGCCCCGGCCGGGCTCTCCTGGACGTCCTCGGCCACCTGCAAGGCCAGCCCCTGGACGCGGGTCACGCGGATGCGCCGTCCGGGGCGCAGGCCTGCCGCGCCGCGCACCTTCCAGTAGTCGCCCTGGATCTGCGCCCAGCCCTCGCCGTCCGCGAACTCGACCAGTTCGCCCGTGGCGCCGACCAACGTGGAGACGCCGAGCACCGCCGGACGCCGCCGCGTCCTGGCGGCGATGCCACCGACCGCAAGGATGAATATGGCCGAGCCGACCGCCAGCAATCCGATGAGCCAGAGCGGCACGCCGAAGCCGGGCGCATCGTTGTCGATCAGGAGCAGCGCGCCGATCGAAAAAGCCGCGACGCCGCCCACGCCCAGCACGCCGAAGGTCGGCAGGAAGGCTTCCGCGATGAGGAAGGCCACCCCCAGCAGGATCAGCCCCAGCCCCGCGTAGTTGACCGGCAGCATCTGCAGCCCGAAGAGCGCCAGCATGAGGCTGATGGCACCCACCACCCCCGGCAGCACGAAGCCCGGGTTCGAGAACTCGAAGAGCAGGCCATAGACCCCGACCATCAGCAGGATCAGCGCCAGGCTGGGCTCGGTGATCACCGACAGCAGCCGGCTGCGCCAGTCCGCATCGACCACCACCAGCTCCGCGTTCTGCGTCGCCAATCGCATGTTGCCCTGGGCCGTTCGGACTTCGCGGCCGTTCACCTGCATCAGGAGGTCGGGCACATCCTTCGCGATCAGCGTGATGACGTTCTTTTGCAGCGCCTCCTGGGCCGAGAGGCTCACCGATTCGCGCACCGCCTGTTCGCCCCAGTCCGCATTGCGACCGCGCAGCTGCGCGAGGCTGCGGATGTAGGCCGATGCATCGGCAAGACGCTTGGCCGTCATCGCATCGCCCACCTGTTCCGGCCCCTTGCCTTCCGACTTGCCGGTCGGCGCAGCCGGCGTCGGCATGCCGATGGCGACCGGTGTCGCGGCGCCGAGATTGGAGGCCGGCGCCATGGCGGCGATGTGGCTCGCGTAGAGGATGTACGTTCCTGCGCTGGCGGCACGCGCCCCGTTCGGCGCGACGTAGGCCGCCACCGGGACCGGCGACGCGAGGATGTGCTTGATGATGCTGCGCATCGACGCGTCCAGCCCGCCGGGCGTGTCGATCTGGATCACGGCGAGCCGCGCGTCTTCCGCCGCGGCCAGCTTGAGCCCGCGGCGCACGTAGTCGACGGAGGCAGGGCCGATGGCGCCGTCGAGATCCATCAGCACGACGCGGCCGGGTTGCCCGGTGGCGGCGGCGGGAGGCACGGCTTGGGCTTGGACCCCTCCCGCCATGACGACGAGTAGGACCAGCCCCATCAACCATGCTCTGGCGGACCTCATTGCTTCATTCTAGGGAGCACGCGCAGCACTGTCACATGGCGCCGCCCGGGTGTTGACACCCGCCCGCCGCAGGATTCGAATGCAGCCGAAGCCAAAGGCGATTCGCGAGGCGGGGCTGGGAGGAACGACCTGGAGCACTCATCATGCGCAAGAGAGCATTGGCGACGGCGGCGTGCCTCGTTTTCCTGAGCCTTCCTGCATGGCCGGCGGGCGGCGGCGGCGGCGGGGGTGGCGGTGGGGGCGGGATCGAAGTGAAGAACCTCGACCCCAACTATGTCGCCGCGCAAGCCTCCATCAAGGCAGAGCAGTGGACCGACGCCATCGGGCGGCTGACCCTGGTGATCCAGGTCGACCCCAACAACGCGGATGCGTGGAACCTGCTGGGCTTTGCCTACCGCCATACGGGCGACATGGACAACTCATTCAAGCACTACGAACGGGCGCTGCAACTCAATCCCAACCACCGGGACGCGCACGAATACATGGGCGAAGCCTATCTGCAGGTGGGCCGCGTCGAGGACGCGGAAAAGCACCTGAAGGCGCTCGACAAGCTCTGCTGGCTACCCTGCGAGCAGTACACCGACCTGAAAGAAAAGATCGCCGACTACAAGCGCATGCACAAGAGCTGACCCCCAGTCTTCGCGCAGTTCGTGTCAGTCAATGCTGATGTTGGCAGCCTTGGCCACTTCGGCCCACTTGACCCGGTTGTCGTGAACCGTCTGCCTGAACTGCGCGGGCGTCTCGATCCGCACGGTGTTGCCCTGGCCTTCGAACTTCTCGCGGATCTCGGGTTGTTCGAGCACGGACTTGATGGCCGCGTTGAGTTTGTCGACGACGCGCGGGTCGGTGCCCTTGGGCGCGAAGATGCCGAACCAGATCGAGCTGTCAAAGCCCTGGGTGCCGGGGATGCCGCTCGACGCGATGGTCGGCACTTCCTTGATGGCCGCCACCGGCTTCGCGGTGGTGACGCCCAGCAGCCGCACCTTGCCCGCCTTGTACTGCGGCAGCACCGTCTGCACCTGGTTCATGATGCAGCAGGTCTCGCCACGCACCACCGAGGTGATGGCCTCCGGCCCGCCCTTGTAGGGCACATGCACCATGTCCAGGCCCAGCCTCGAGTTGAACTCGGCGAAGGCCATGTGCGTGCCCGCGCCGTTGCCGGTGGAGGCGTAGTTGTACTTGCCGGGATTCGCCTTCACCAGGTCGACGAACTCCTTGAGCGTCTTCACGTTCATCACGTCCGGATTGATGGTCAGCACGTTCGACACGTCGAGCACGGGCGCCACCGGGATGAAGTCGGCCTCGACATCGAAGGGCAGCTTCTTGTAGAGCGCCGCGTTGCTGCCGTGCGTCGCCGCCGTGCCGAAGGCGAGCGTGTAGCCATCGGGTCTGGCGCGCGCGACGTATTCGCTGGCGATGTTGCCGGCGGCACCCGACTTGTAGTCGATGATGACCGGCTGCCCGAGCTTGTGCTGCAGCGGCTCCTGGATGGCGCGGGCCACCACGTCGACGCCCGAGCCGGCCGGGAAGCCCATGATCATGGTGACCGGCTGCTGGGGCCAATCGGGCTGCGCAAGGGCCAGGGGCGCCGCGCCGCAAAGTGCAATGGCCGAGAGCGCGACAAGACGCCGCGCGCGGCTGGAGAGAGAATCGGACATGTCAGTCTTTCGAGACGGATGAGCAGGCCGGAATTGTGGCGTTTTGCTCATGAAGGATCGTGTAGAAGCTTATGCACACGGTCGCCGCGCACGGACGATTCACCCCACTCCCGATAATCGCGACCCATGGTACGCCCCACCCAATTGCTCCATCCCCAACGCGAACCGGCGCCCGTGCGTGCCGCCGCGACCGTATTGCTGCTGCGCGATACGCCGGAAGGCGTCGAGGTCTTGATGACGCGGCGCTCGTCGACCGCAAGCTTCGCGCCAGGCGCCTACGTGTTCCCCGGCGGACGCATCGACGAAGGCGACACGACCGCACGCCCGATCGCCACGCGTCGCCGAACCCAAAGCCGGGTGCAGCTCACGCAGGCCATCGCCGCCATCCGCGAGAGCTTCGAGGAACTCGGCGTGCTGCTCGCGCACCACCCGGACGGCCGGCCGGTGAGCGCGGACGAGCTCGCCTCCATGGACCGCAGCACCGCCACGACCACCGTCGCCTTTGCCGACCAGTGTGCCGAGCGCGGCCTGCTGCTGTCGACCGACAAGGTCTACACCTTCGCGCACTGGATCACCGACCGCGACCTGCCCAAGCGCTTCGACGTGCCCTTCCTCGTCGCGCGCATGCCCGAGGGCCAGACCCCGACGGCCGACGAGACCGAACAGTTCGAACCCAGCTGGGTGCGGCCCGCCGATGCGCTCGCGCGCCACAAGGCCGGCACCTTCTTCATGATCTTCCCGACGCTGCGCACGCTCGAAAGGCTCGCCGCCTTCAAGACGGTCGAAGCCGTGCTCGACGCCTGCGCCAACCGCCAGGCCGGCGAGGGTCCGCTGTGGACCAGCTGCCCGCGCGCCGGGATGCTCGCCGGACAGGAAGCGCGCTACATGGAAACCGACTCGCCCTACGGCGAGCTCGCGATGGTCAGCCCCGACGGCCAGATCGTTCACGCACTCGACTGGCAGAGCGAACACCCCGTGCCACTGCTGAAGAACGTGCAGCGCCTGACGGCCCCCAACCCGAGCGCGATGACCGGCCCCGGCACCAACAGCTACATCGTCGGCGACGCAAGCACCGGCTACATCGTCATCGATCCGGGCCCGAATGACTTCGACCACATCGGCCGCCTGTGGCGCGCGACGCACGGCGACATCCGCATGATCGTCTGCACCCATTCGCACGCGGACCATTCGCCCGGCGCCCTACCCCTGCAGAAGCTGTGCAAGACCCAGCCGCCGATCCTCGGCCTGGCGTCCGCGCCGACGGCGCGCTCCACGGCCCGGTTCACGCCGGATCGCGAATTGAAGGACGGCGAGCGCCTGGTGCTGGCCCCGCAGGCATCCGCGGACAAGGAAGAAGCGGCGGCGCACACCCACACGCTGCGCGTGGTGCACACCCCCGGCCATGCGGCCAACCACCTGTGCCTGGTCCTCGAGGAAGACGGCCTGCTGTTCTCCGGCGACCATGTGCTGAACGGCAGCACGACCGTGGTCGACCCCCCGGACGGCAACATGAACGCCTACCTCGAATCGCTCGACAAGCTCGACGCCGCCTGCGCATCGGGCGGCGTCGCCTTCATCCTGCCCGCCCACGGCTACGTGCTGGGCGAGGCGCGCACCGCCATCGCCTACCTGAAGGCGCACCGCCTGAAGCGTGAAGCGAAGATCGCCGCCGCCATGCGCCAGCTGCCCCAGGGCACGCCCGAGGACTGGCTGCCCATCGCCTATAACGACGTCCCCGAACGCATGTGGCCGGTGGCGGCCCGCTCGCTGGCGGCGCACGTCGAGCGGATCCAGCAATCCGCCAAACCATGAGGATGCACCTGTGACCGAAGCCGAAGAAGGCATCCGCCTGGCCAAGCGCGTCGCCGCGCTCGCCGGATGCTCCCGGCGCGAGGCCGAACTGCTCATCGAGAACGGCGCTGTGCGCGTCGACGGCGAACCAGCGCTGCTGCCGCAGGTTCGCGTGCGCCCCGACCAATCGGTCGAGATCGAAGCCGGCGCGCGACCGCAACCCGTGGTGCCCGTCACCCTGCTGCTCCACAAGCCTGCCGGCATGCCGACCGACAACGCCCATCGCCTGCTGGTCGCCGCCAACCATCACGAGCCCGAGCGCGCAGGCCTGCGCTTCCTGCCGCGCCATGTCGCGGCGCAGCGCTGCATGACACCGCTGGAAACCGGCGCGAGCGGCCTCGTTGTCTTCACCCAGGAATGGCGGGTCGAGCGCAAGCTGCAGGAAGACGCGGCCATCCTCGAACACGAAGTCATGGTCGATGTCGCCGGCCCCGTCGGCCCCGAAACCCTGGCCCGCCTCGAACGCTCCCCCGCCCGCGTCAGCATCGGCCAGCAGGCCGAAGGCCACACCGGCCTGCGCTTCGCCCTCAAGGGCGCCCGCCCTGGCCAGATCGCCCACATCTGCGACGACGCCGGCCTCCAGATCCTCGCCATGAAGCGCATCCGCATCGGCCGAGTCCCCCTGGCCGGCCTGCTTCCCAATCAGTGGCGCTACCTAACCCCCAACGAACGCTTCTAAAAAACGCCGCCGGAACGGCCGGCGTCGCACGGGAGGGCCGCCGCGCCCGGCCGCCCGAAGCGGCCGGCCCGCCCCCGGCAGGGGGTTGGCGAAGCGACACGAAGTGCGCGAAGCCTGGGGGCGAGCCAAAAAAAGTGTGAAGCCCGCCTATAAGCCGGATTCTGTGCACCAAGGCCACTTGCGAGACCTCGGCGTGACCGCCATTACTCTGGGCCGTTTGTCGCCAAACGGCTCGATGCCACCTACCCGCCAGCTCTGCGGAACCACATCGACGCTGGCCTACTTGGTGTTGCTGCGCGCAGAGATTGCCCGTTTCACCCGGCCCGGGTTGCCCCTGGCCGACTCGTCTCTGTTGCTCTGATCCTCACCTCACGGTGGAGAGCGGTTAGCTCCTGCGCTGTCCTGTGCAGTCCGGACGTTCCTCCAGTGCGCTCTTTCGAGACATGCACCAGCGGCGGTCCAGCGTGCTTCACCCGGCGATTATCGCCACAATGGCGGTCCTCTTTTTGTTCATCCGGGCCGACGCCCGAGGAGACCCCATGAAAGCCGACACCATCCTGAACACCATCGGCAACACGCCGCACATCCGCATCCAGCGCCTGTTCGGCCACGCGACGCAACAGGTCTGGATCAAGTCCGAACGGGCCAACCCCGGCGGCTCCATCAAGGACCGCATCGCGCTGTCGATGGTCGAGGACGCCGAGCGATCCGGCGCGCTGAAGCCCGGCGGCACGATCGTGGAGCCAACCTCCGGCAACACCGGTATCGGCCTCGCCATGGTCGCGGCGGTCAAGGGCTACAAGCTGATCCTCGTGATGCCCGACAGCATGTCGGTCGAACGCCGCCGGCTGATGCTGGCCTACGGCGCGAGCTTCGACCTCACACCGCGCGAGAAGGGCATGAAGGGCTCGATCGCCCGTGCCGAGGAAATCGTGGCCGGCACGCCCGGCGCCTGGATGCCGCAGCAGTTCAACAACCCGGCCAACATCGACGTGCACGTGCGCACCACGGCCGAGGAGATCGCCGCGGACTTCCCCGACGGCGTCGACGTGCTGATCACCGGCGTGGGCACCGGCGGGCACATCACGGGCTGCGCGCGCGTGCTCAAGAAGAAGTGGCCGAAGCTGCAGGTCTTCGCGGTCGAGCCGGTGGCTTCGCCCGTCATCTCAGGCGGCCAGCCGTCGCCGCACCCCATCCAGGGCATCGGCGCGGGCTTCATCCCGAAGAACCTCGACACCGAACTGCTCGACGGCGTGCTCCAGGTCGACGCCGAGCCCGCGCGCGAAATGGCACGCCGCTGCGCCCGCGAGGAAGGCATCCTGGTCGGCATCTCGTCCGGCGCGACCCTCGTCGCGATCGCGCAGAAGCTTCCGTCGCTGCCGGCAAACGCCGTGGTGCTGGGCTTCAACTACGACACCGGCGAGCGCTACCTGTCGGTCGACGGCTTCCTGCCGGCTTGACCCCGCATCGGCAGCGCCGCGCGGCGTTGTCGATAATCGGCATCCCTGCTTGATAAACACAAGCCCCCGACATGCTGAGAATCTCCGAAATCAAACTCCCCCTCGCCCACGACGAGGCGGCACTCCCCCAGGCCATCGCCTCGACCCTCGGCATCGCCACCGAGGCCATGGCCAGCCACAAGGTCTTCAAGCGCAGTTTCGACGCGCGCAAGGCTGACTTGCTGCAGGTCTACATCGTCGACGTGACCCTGGCCGATCCGGCGCTCGAAGCCAAGATCCTGGCCAGGTTCGCGGAGAACCCGCGCGTCAGTCCCACGCCCGACATGACATGGCAGGCGCCGGCGCAGGCACCGGCGGAATTGCCGCTGCGGCCGGTGGTGATCGGCTTCGGGCCCTGCGGCATCTTCGCCGCGCTGGTGCTCGCCCAGATGGGCTTCAGGCCCATCGTGCTGGAACGCGGCAAGACCGTGCGCCAGCGCACCAGGGACACCTGGGGCCTGTGGCGCAAGAGCGTGCTCAACCCGGAGTCGAACGTGCAGTTCGGCGAAGGCGGCGCCGGCACCTTCTCCGACGGCAAGCTCTACAGCCAGATCAAGGACCCGCGCTTCCTCGGCCGCAAGGTGATGGAAGAGTTCGTCAAGGCCGGCGCGCCGCCGGAGATCCTCTACGTCGCGCATCCGCACATCGGCACCTTCAAGCTGGTGAAGGTCGTGGAGAACATGCGCGAGCAGATCGTCGCGCTCGGCGGCGAGATCCGGTTCGAGCAGCGCGTGGTCGACGTGATGATCGAGGACGGCCCGAAGGGCAAGCACCTGCGCGGACTCACCGTGCTCGACCAGCGCACCGGCGAGCGCAGCGAGATGCGCGCCGACCACGTGGTGATGGCGCTCGGCCACAGCTCGCGCGACACCTTCGAGATGCTGCACGAGCGCGGCGTGCACATCGAGGCCAAGCCCTTCTCGATCGGATTCCGCGTCGAGCATCCGCAGGGCCTGATCGACCGCGCCCGCTGGGGCCGGCATGCCGGCCATCCGCTGCTGGGCGCGGCCGACTACAAGCTGGTCCACCACGCGAGCAACGGCCGCTCGGTCTACAGCTTCTGCATGTGCCCGGGCGGCACGGTGGTGGCCGCGACCAGCGAGCCGGGCCGCGTCGTCACCAACGGCATGAGCCAGTACTCGCGCAACGAACGCAATGCCAATGCCGGCATCGTCGTGGGTATCGAGCCGCGCGACTATCCGGGCTGGGAAGACGGCCGCACGGGCTCCGCGCTGGCGGGCATTGCGCTGCAACGCCAACTCGAATCCAACGCTTTCGTGCTCGGCGGCGGCGACTACCGCGCGCCGGGGCAACTGGTCGGGGACTTCATCGCCGGCAAGCCTTCGACGGCGCTCGGCAGCGTCGAGCCTTCGTACAAGCCGGGCGTGACGCCGGGCGACCTGCATGCCGCGCTGCCTGCCTATGCGATCGAGGCGATGCGGGAGGCCTTCCCGGCCTTCGGACGCAAGATCAAGGGCTTCGACCTGCATGACGCGGTGCTGACCGGCGTGGAGACGCGCACTTCGTCGCCCATCAAGATCACGCGCGGCGACGACTTCCAGAGCCTCAACGTGCGCGGGCTGTACCCGGCGGGCGAAGGAGCGAGCTATGCCGGTGGCATCCTGTCGGCAGGAGTTGACGGCATCAAGGTGGCCGAGGCTGTGGCGCTGGGCATCACGCAAGTCGCCTGATACATCCGCCTTGCCCACGAAAAAGCCGCCCGAAGGCGGCTTTTTTTTGCCTGCGCGGGCCGATCAGCCCTGCGAATTTTGCAGCGCAGCGATGCGTTCCTCGATCGGCGGGTGCGTCGCGAACAGGCTGCCGAGCTTGCCGGTGATGCCCATCGCCTCGACCGACTTCGGCAGTTCGCCGGCCGGCAGGCCGCCCAGGCGGGCCAGCGCGTTCATCATCGGCTGCTTGCGGCCCATGAGCTTGGCGGCACCGGCATCCGCGCGGAACTCGCGCTGGCGGGAGAACCACGCCACCACGATCGCGGCAGCAAATCCCAGCACGATGTCGAGCACCAGCGTGGTGATCACGTAGCCGATGCCAGGGCCCGACGAACGTTCGTCGCCGCGACGCAGGAAGCTGTCGACCGCATAGCCGATCACACGCGACAGGAACACGACGAAGGTGTTCATCACGCCCTGGATGAGCGTCATCGTGACCATGTCGCCGTTGGCAACGTGCGCCACCTCGTGGCCGATCACGGCCTCGACCTCTTCGCGCGTCATGTTCTGCAGCAGGCCGGTCGAGACAGCCACCAGCGACGAGTTCTTGAACGCGCCTGTGGCGAAGGCATTGGGTTCGCCCTCGAAAATGCCGACCTCGGGCATGCCGATGCCGGCCTTGTCGGCGAAATTCCTGACGGTCTGCACGATCCAGGCCTCATCCGGCGATTGCGGGTCATTGATGATCCGCACGCCCGCCGTCCACTTGGCCATCGGCTTGCTGATGAGCAGCGAGATGATCGCGCCGCCGAAGCCCATGATGAGCGCGAAGCCGAGGAGCGCCGTGAGGTTCAGCCCATTCGCCGTGAGGAAGCGATTGACGCCGAGCAGGCTGGCGACGACGCCCAGCACCGCCACCACCATCACGTTGGTCAGGACAAACAGAAGGATGCGTTTCAAGTTGGATTCTCCGTGGGGAAGCAGGCAGTCGCCCGCCTCGGAATATTGAGGGTTACCGCCCGTGTTGCAAGGGTTAGGCGCATCAGACCGGCTGTTGTTCTTGCTTCTCGGGCCCGGACGGCTCATGGACGAGCGCCATCATAGTAGGAGCCCAACTCGCGTCCAGAATTCCCTTAAATGCTGCGAAGAAAGCAGTCATTCCACCTGTTTCGGGAGGAAACCGCCACCGCGTCCGTGCACAAGTTCCCGGAATTCGCGCCCCTGATCTGCTCGTGAACCGGTTCAGCGCCAAGGCCACGACTAAGGTGCGCGGCCGGCAGCAATAGGGCTGCCTTTTCCTTATATATGTGCAGGGAGCGGAAAAGTGTTCGATGAAATCATCCATCAGGTGTCCGAGCGTTTCGGGCTGGGCGACAAGGCGGGTCCGTTGGTCCAGATGCTGGTCGCCTCCATGATCCAGCCGCAGACGGGCGAGTTGTCGGGTTTCCTGGAGCGGATCAGCAAAGCGGGCATCGGCCAGGTCGTGGAATCCTGGTTCAGCGGCGGCGACGCCGAGCCGCATCAGGTGTCGTCCCGGCAGGTCGACAAGCTGCTGGGAGGCCATGGCGGCTTGCTCGAGGCCGTCCAGACCCGACTGGGAATCGGCCGGCAGGTCGCCACCGCGGCGCTGGCTTTCGCGCTGCCGCCGGTGATCACCTATCTGATGCCGAACGGCAATGCCCCGGCCAGCGCGCCGCAGGAAGTCATGGCGTTCGCCAGCCCCGCGCGCAACTGGCTGCTCGGCAATTCGGCAGCGTCCCGCGCCGACAAGCGCAGGCCCGGCCTGATTCGCGCCCTGGCATGGCTGGTGTTGGCGCTTGTGGTCGTTCTGCTGCTGGACTATTGCGCCACGCAGAGCCGCGAGGACCAGGTCGCGGCCGTTCCCACCGAAAGCGTTCCGATGGGCTCCGGCATCCTGGCCAGCCTGATCGACGGCACGCCGGGCCTGAAGGTCTACTTCGACACCGGCAAGGCCGACCTGCCCGGCGACTTCGCCGCTCACGCGGCAGCCGTGATCAGCCACCTGTCCACGCACACGGACGCCACGCTGATCGTGTCGGGCTTCAGCGATCCCAGCGGCTCCGTCGCGGCGAACAAGGAAATGTCGAAGCGGCGCGCGATGGTGGTGGCCGACGCGCTGATCGCGGCCGGCGTTCCGGAAGACCGCATCGTGCTGGAGCGGCCGACCGACATCATCGGCACGGGCACCACGGACGCCGCATCGCGGCGCGTCGAGGTGATCGTGCGCAAGTAGACGCGGCGACAACGATCAAGCAGAGGGGGAGATAAGGGGAGCTTCGGCTCCCCTTTTTTGTCTGAAGACCCTCGGGTCGTCGTAGAACGCAGGCGCCTCGTTGGGCGCCCACCAGCCGGGGACGCCGAGCACGGGCAGCGGCGTGAACGGCTTGAGCGCGAGATGCGCCGGCTGAAGGGCCGATGCGATGGCGGCGTCGGCCGCCGCGATCGACCGGGTGGCGCCGGGCGCGACCAGGACATGCGCCGTGGCGGCCTTTCTCGGCGAGCACAGCTTTTCGAGCAGCGCATGGCCGAAGATGAGCAGGCGAGCCTCCCGCCACTGTTCTCGCCTCGTCACGAAGAGCTGCTGCCAGTCGCGTGCGATGAGCGCCTCCCACAATGCAGGCGGCGCATCGAGCACGGCGCCGTTTTCATCGAACAGGGTCAGCGCATCGCGCAACGGACCCCGCGTCGCGCCGATGCCGGCACGCGCGATCTCAGTCGACTGCAATTCGTTGAGGCGCCGCTTGGCCTGCGGAAAGTGCAGCCAGACCAGGCCGTTGAAGAGATCGTGGAGGTTGTCGCGCGTGGGGACGCACGCAGTGCGGAAGATGAAGGCTTCGTACGCTTCGCCGGACGGTGCGCTATCTCCCGGCACGAATCGCAGCGGGCCGGCAGGCAAGTCGATGGAAACCGGCTCGGCGGACAGGGTCTCAGCAACGGGAGCGCCCTGCCCGGCCCTCTCCAGGACGCGCGCCGAGCGCGGCGCGTAGGGGGCGAGCCAAGGCTGCTGCGCGGCGCCGGCTGGATTCACGACGGCATGGGGCCGACGTACTGCACCTTGTTGGGCGTCTTCTCCGGTGTCAGCAGGAACAGCTCGGGGTATTTCTTGAACAGCTTCGGCGAACTCGCGCTCTTGCTCAGCAGCTTCTCGGCGCGCAGCCGCTCCGCGGCCACGTTGAGCTCCACCTTG
Organism: Variovorax flavidus; assembly: GCF_030317145.1. Classification (GTDB taxonomy): domain Bacteria; phylum Pseudomonadota; class Gammaproteobacteria; order Burkholderiales; family Burkholderiaceae_C; genus Variovorax; species Variovorax flavidus. Next base: position 171,677 of record NZ_JASZYE010000008.1, on the reverse strand, counting down.
TTGCCCATGCCCAGTTCGGCGACCGCGTCGAGGATGCGGATCACCTCGTCGGGCAACACAGGTGCGGGCGGCGCGGCCTTGGGCGCCACGGCCTTCGCGCGCCGCGGGGCACGCTTGGCAGCGGTCTTCGCCACCGCCACCGCCGCCTTCGGCGCCTGATGGTGTTGCAGGTCGACGAAGCTGTCGTAGATCGCCACCGTGTCGTCGCCGGTCTTGCCCTGCTGGCCGATGCCGCAGACGCGGCAGCCCTTTTCGCGCAGCCGGATCACGAGCGGCGCGAAGTCCGAATCCGAGGACACCAGCACGGCGATGTCCGGACGCTCGGCAACGGCGAGGTCCATGGCGTCGACCGCGAGCGCGATGTCGGTGCTGTTCTTGCCGGAGGAGAGGTTGACCATCGGCCGCACCGACAGCCGCTTGAACAGCGCCTGCTGCTTCATCGCGGTCTCGGCATTGCAGTAGGCGCGCCGCACGTGGATGGCGCCGTGCTCGGTCATCGTGCGCTGCACCGCCTGCTCGATCACGTCGGCGGAGACGTTGTCGGCGTCGATCAGCAGCATCACGCGCGGCGGCGTATTCACGCGAGCCTCCAGGCCACCGTTTCGCCGCCGCGCAGGGGCTTCAGCGTGGCGTCGCCGTAGGGCACGGTTTCGGGCACGGTCCAGCTTTCGCGCCGCAGGGTCACGGTGTCGGTGTTGCGGGGCAGGCCGTAGAAGTCGGCGCCGTGGAAGCTCGCGAAGCCTTCGAGCTTGTCGAGAGCGCCGGCGTTGTCGAAGGCCTCGGCGTACAGCTCGATGGCGGTGAGCGCGGTGTAGCAGCCGGCGCAGCCCAGCGCATGCTCCTTGAGGTGCGCGGCATGCGGCGCGCTGTCGGTACCGAGGAAGAATCGGTCGCTGCCGCTGGTGGCGGCCTCGACCAGCGCGACGCGGTGCGTCTCGCGCTTGAGGATCGGCAGGCAGTAGTAGTGAGGCCGGATGCCGCCGGTGAAGATCGCGTTGCGGTTGTAGAGCAGATGGTGCGCGGTGATGGTGGCGGCGGTGAAGCGGCTCGCATCGCGCACGTACTGGGCGCCCTCCTTCGTCGTGAGGTGTTCGAACACCACCTTGAGTTCGGGGAAGTCGCGCCGCAGCGGGATCATCACGCGGTCGATGAACACCGCCTCGCGGTCGAACAGGTCGATCGCCGGGTCGGTGACTTCGCCGTGGATGAGGAGCAGCAGGCCGTGCTTCTGCATCGCCTCCAGCGTGGCGTAGGTCTTGCGGATGTCGGTCACACCGGCATCGCTGTTGGTGGTCGCGCCAGCCGGATAGAGCTTGAGCGCGCGCACGCCGGCCGCGGCGGCCCGTTCGATTTCGTCCGGGGCGAGCTTGTCGGTCAGGTAGAGCGACATCACGGGCTCGAAGCGCACGCCTGCGGGCACGGCTTCGAGGATGCGTGCGCGGTAGTCGATGGCCTGCTGCGCCGTGGTCACGGGCGGGCGCAGGTTCGGCATGATCAGCGCGCGGCCGAACTGGCGTGCCGAATGCGGCACGACGGCTTCGAGCGCGGCGCCGTCGCGCACGTGCAGGTGCCAGTCATCGGGGCGGGTGATGGTGAGGGTGTCGGCTGGGCTAGTCATGGAGCCGGATTGTCCCATCGCGCGCCGGCGTCGCGTGGATCGACGTCGCGCCATTGCAGATCGATACCATCCAGCGAAACAATGAAGCGGGAGGCGTGATGGCTTATCTGAGGCAACCAAAGGTCACGTTCGTTCGAACGCGAGCAGACGAAGACCTGTTGAACAGGGCCGTGGAGAAACCGCGGCAGGTCTATGACCTGTTCAAGGACATGCAGGACGAATCGAAAGAGAAGGTTGTTGTCCTGCACCTCAATTCCCAGCTGGAAGTCCTTTCCTACGAAGTGGCGTCCATGGGCGTCGCGCATCAAGCCGTGTTCGACCCGTTTGAGATCTACAGGAACGCGATGCTCGCGAGGGCGTCCTCGCTGGTCGTGGTCCACAACCATCCTTCCGGCACCTGCAAGCCTTCAAACGCCGACGTCGCCGTGGCACTCCGCATGAGTGAACTCGGCAAGCTGCACGACATGATTCTTCAAGACTTCATCATCATCGGCTTCGGCGAGTTCTACAGTTTCCGTGACCACGGCCAGTTCTGACCCTGCGGGACAGCAGAGTCAGGCCGCACAAGCGCGCGCCGCACCCAGGATCACCTCATCGGACGGCAGCTTGCCGATGCCCGGCAGGCCCTCCTTCTCGCACTCGATTTCCGCCCAGCGCACGATGCCGTCGCGATCGATCATGAACTGCGCCTTCAGTTGCGGCCATTGCCTGTCGACCTCACCCATGTCGGTCGGCGTGCAGACGTAGCCGTCGAGCGCTCCGATGACCTTGGCCGCCTCTGGTACCGGGAGCGGCTCCGGCAGGTCGCCGAAAGGATTCACGCGGGTCTGCTCCAACTGCTGCAGCATCTCCGGCGTCGACTCGGGCTTCGGAACCCGAAAGGCCCGGTGGATCGACAGCTCGGGGTCGGACGCGAGGCGCAGGCGCGTGGGCCTGAACTTGAAATAGAGCCGCGCGTTTTCCGGTTCCGTCGCCACGACCGCCAGGGTCTCGACGCCCACGGCCTTCAGTTTCTGTTCAAGCGCCCCGAGCTGGACGAGCTGCCGCCGGCAGAACGGGCACCACAAGCCCACCAGCAGCGCGAGGAACAAGGGGCTCCGTCCACGATAGTCGTCGAGCGAAACGGTTTCGGGGCCGGCCACGGCCGGGAGTGCGAAGTCGGGAGCCGGTTCACCCGGCGCCACGGGTTGATTCATCGCGTATGCCATGTCGAGGCTCCTTCAGGCAGGTTCAGCAGAGGAACGGAAGCACCATCAGGGCGTCGGGCTCGAGGCCGGCGCGCTCGCATACCGCTTGTGCCTTGGCGAGATAGGTTTCCGCCTGTGCGGGGCGCCCGGCATCGAGGTACAGCGTAGCCAAACCATCGTAGCAGGGAAAGAGCAGCTGAGGCTCGTCAACCTGCTCTGCCAGTTGCAGGGCTTCGGTGTACGACGCGAAGGCGCGCGCGTGGTCGCCGTGGCACTGGTAGATCTGGCCCAGCACGATCAGCGGCACCGCCAGATGGTCGAGCAATCCCAGGCGGCGATCGAGGCTGGCGGCCGCGTTCGCGGCCTCGATGCCCTCGGCCTCGCAACGGTTGGTCAAGGCGCAGTAAGCGACTGCAAGATTGGCGTACAGACGCGACTGGAATCCAAGGTCGCCCACCTTCCGGGCGGTCTCCAGACCACGCAGGCAGGTCTCGATGCTGCGTTGCGGGTCGAGCGATGCGTACAGCACACCCAGGTTGGTGTAGCCGCGGCAGGCGGCCTGCAGCATGTTGTTGGCTTCGGCCTGCGCGACGCTGCTTTCGACATGTTCCACGGCCTCGGCGGGCCGGCCCAGCCGGGCCAGTGCGACGCCGAGTGTGTTGCAGGCCTCGGCGCGCACGACGCTCGCTTCCCTTGCGCGCCCTGCCGGTTCGGCGGGCACCTCGGCCAGCGCGCGCTGCGCGAGCGCCAATGCCCTGTCGTTGTCACCGGCCCGAAAGGCCAGCCGCCCCATTTCCTGGAAAAGGTGCGCACGTTCGATCGGATCGCCGCTGTCGCCCAGCCGTTCGAGGCCAGCTGTGAAGCAGGCGCCGGCGCGCTCGCGCTCGCCCGCTTCCCAGTGCAGGCCACCCGTCTTGCGCAGCGCGCGCGCGGTGCGGACAGGATCGCGGTGTCGTTCATCCGCACGCTGCACGATCTCGTACTGCGCGAGCGCATCGCTGCGCCGCCCCTGCAATCCGAACAGATCGGCAACGCGCTCGCGCGCATCGAGTTCCGCGGCTTCGATCTCGGCCTTCGCGGCGGGCGTGTCGGCGGTCGACTCGGCCAGCGTGCGCAAGGCGCGTTCGTAGTGGCGAATGGCGTCGTCGTTGGCATAGACGGCGCGCGCCCAGTCGCCGGCCGCCACGAGGTAGTGAGCGCCGTGTGCCTTGTCCGGCGAAAGGCTCCAGTGGCGGGCCAGCGCCTCGAGGTCCGCCAGGCGCAGCGGGCTTCGGGCTTCGTCCTCGACGGGCGCCTTGGCGTCGACGCCCAGCACGGTTTCGAGGGCGCGGCCGGCGCGATGGTGCAGCTCCGTGCGCCGCGACAGCAGCAGGTTCTGGTAAGCCACTTCATGCAGCAGCGCGTGCGTGAAGCACCAGCCTTGCCCGGACGCACGGACGAGATCGGCCGCCGCCAGCCGATGCAGCGACGCTTCGAGCGATCGCGGCTCGCTCGCGATGCGCTGCAACAGCAAGCTGTCGAAGTCGGTGCCCAACACGGCGGCTTCCTGCAGCGTCCGCCGATCGTCGGTGCCCAGCCGGTCGATGCGCGACAACAGCAGTCCGTAGAGCGTCGGCGGAACATCCACGGCTTCGCGCGCGTCCTCGCAGGACCAGCGCCCGCCCTCTTTGCGAACCAGCAGGCCACGCCCCGCGAGGCTGCGAACGATCTCCTCGACGAACAGCGGATTGCCGCCCGCACGCGCCGCGACGAAATCGAGCAGGGGCGCCAGGCCGTCATCGGCCGGGGCACCCAGCAGGTGGAGCACGAGCGATCGTGCGTCCTGCTCGCCCAACGGGCTCAGATCGATCACGGTCTGCTCGGCACGACCCGCGCGCAGCGAACGTGCGTCGGGACGCTGGAAGGCCAGCACCATGAACGGCCGGTCCGCGAGTTGGTCGACGACCTCGCCCAGCAGGTCCACCGAAGCCGCATCCGCCCAGTGCAGGTCATCGACCACGACCATCACCGGCTGCTGCGACAGCCGGCGCTCGATCAACGCCCGCGCCGCCAGCGTGATCTGGCGCTGCAGTTGCTCGGGCTCGATATCGCGGGGCCGCGCCTCCTGGATGCCAAGCAGGTAGTTCAGCACCTGCGCCACCGCATCGGCCTCGTCCGCTTCGGCACCCAGCGCCGCCAGGCCCTCCTGCAGTTTGCGCCGCGCGGCTTCCAGCGAATCGCCGGCCTCCACGCGGTACGCATCGCGGAACAGCGCACCGAAGGTGCCGTAGGTCGGCTCGCCGAGCGACGAACAGGCGGCACGGCGAACGCCCGTGGTCTTGAACCGATCATCGCCTTCGAGGCGCGCGAACACCTCGGCCAACAGCCGCGACTTGCCGGCACCGGCTTCGCCGACCACGCTGACGACCTGGGCGTGGCCACCCTGCATGCGGTCAAATGCGGCCAGCAAACGCCCGAGCGCATCACCTCGCCCGACCAGCGGCGCCGACAGCCCGAGATCGGCGAGCCCGCGGGCGGACGCCCGCTCGGTGCGAACGCCGATCAGGCCATGCACCCGCATCGGCTCGGTCTTGCCGCGCAGCGCCAGTTCGGCGGGCGGCTCGAAATCGAAGTGGTGCCGCACCATCGCATGCGTCGCTTCCGACACCAGTACCCTGCCCGGCGCCGCCGCCGTCAGCAATCGCGATGCGGTGTTCACCGTGTCGCCGGTGACCGCGTAGGCACCGCCGGTGCCACTGCCCAGGCTGCCGGCGACCACCGCGCCGGTGTGCACGCCGATGTGCAGGGTGACCGCCCGCCCGAGGCGCGCCATCCATTGCGCGCTGAGCTGCTCGATGCCCCGCAACATGTCCTGCGCAGCCTCCACGGCACGCAGGGGATCGTCCTCGTGCGCGCGCGGCGCGCCGAACACCGCCATCACCGCATCGCCGACGAACTTCTCCACGAAGCCGTCGTAGCGCGCAATGGCCTGCGCCATCACGGCGAACAGCGCGTTCTGAAAAGTGCGCAGCGTTTCGGGGTCGAGGCCTTCGGCTAGCGATGTGAAGCCGGTCAAGTCGGCGAACACCACCGTGACCTGCCGGCGATCGGCTTCATGGCTGGGTTCGCTGGCGGCTGGTGGCGGCGGCACGGCAGAGGTCGCCGGGCCGGCCGCACCGCGCGCCGTGCCGCAGCGCGGGCAGAACGCAAAGTCGGACTCGCATTCATAGCCGCAGGACGCACAGGAACAGGCGAGCCGTCGCCCGCAGCGCTGGCAGAAGGAAGACGTGGGCAGCACATCGGCGCCGCAGCCGGCACAGGTCGTGGTCATCGAGCGTTCCGTGGCCCCGATGCTGCTCCACTTCCGGCGTCCGCGCCATGTCGCTTGCGTGCCGCCGTCCCCACCAGCGCCACCGGACGAGTCTTATTCGACGTGAGATTTTTCCCGGAACACGAAAGGCAGTGCTGTCCGCACTGACCCGTGCTGTAGCGTCGAATGCGGTGGAGCGCATCGCATGCCATCGCGCCCATCAGAACTACACGGTAGCTATCAGTGGAGGACACCTTTGACACAAGATATTTTCATGAAGCTGACCGGCATTGCCGGTGAATCACAAGACGCCAGTCATAAAGACGAAATTGAAGTCTTGGATTGGGAATGGGAGATCACCCAGAGATCCTCCATGCATTCCGGTAGCGGCGGCGGTGCCGGCAAGGCCACCGTCGGCGACCTGTGTTTTGACCACTACGTGGATCGGGCGAGCCCCAACCTGCTCAAGTACTGCCTGACCGGCAAGCACTCCGACACGGCGACCCTCGTCGTCAGAAAAGCTGGAGGCTCACCTCTGGAGTACCTCACGATCACCATGAGCAATGTGATCGTGACCCGCGTCGCCTCGGTACTCAACGCCAACATGGCGCGACCCCGAGAAACGGTCAGCCTTTCCTTTGCCCGGGTGAAACAGGAATACGTCATGCAGAGCCAGCAGGGTGGTTTCCGGCGGCACCGTTTCGGCCAGCTATGACATTCGAGCCAATCGCGAAGCGTAAGGAGGATAAGGATTCTTTACATCGCCAGGGGCGGGCACGTCGATGCGGAAAGAATCAAGATGAAGATCTTTTCGACCATTGAACGAAGACAACTCGACAAGATAAACGGCATTGTGGTACACCAAACGGCATCGCCCACAGCTCAATCCGCATTCAACAGCTATTCCAACGCGGGTGCGAACGGCGCGCATTTTCTGATTGACAAGGATGGAACGATTTATCAAACGGCGTCCCTCTACAAAACCACCAATCACGTAGGTTTATTGCAATCTCGCTGCATCGTCACAAAGAGATGCAGCCCATCTGAACTTAAAGCAGCCTCGTCAATCAGAAATGCCAAGCTACTGACTAGACACGAATCGAAGAAGGCATTTCCTGATCGTTTCCCCATGAACGAGGATTCCATTGGCATCGAAATCGTCAGTGCAGCCCCAAAGAAGGATGGCAAGGAAATATTCGATGCCGCGACGGAGGCGCAGAACGGCGCCCTTAAATGGCTCGTGAAAGAGCTCGCCGAGACTTTGGGGGTTTCGATGCAGGAGACATACAGACACCCCGAAATCGGCAGAAAAAATCCGACTGAGGCGAGCACCGCAAAATGGTAATGGCATGCATTCATCGTCTTGTGCTGGCTGCGGCGGCAATATTCTGCGTCTCTCATGCAACCGGACAAGAGAGAAAGATCCTCAAACTCGAGATTAAAAATCTCGGAATGAGCCTGAATGAGGGGGACGAAACCTCGGTGGCGACATGCAGAGATTTCAGACCCACTGCGCGCCAAGTAAGAAATTTTTTTCTCAGATCCTATCCAGTGCCCGGCGCATATATGGCACACGATTTGTATTCCGACTGCTACGCGATCGGCGAAATCACCTTCAACGACAACAAGAGCTTTGGAAAATGGATCCTTTACTCCACCGGAGTCGCGAGGATAGATTGGGATTTCGGAGGAGAAGTGTATTTGCTATACAGAAAAAACAAATGGTACAACCCAATGGGGGAGTAAACGTCTGTCACGGAGTCGATGTGATCGAGTCCAAGAAAATTGCGGATTCTTGAGTAATTCGGCCAAGGCCTTCAGACTTCCTGCTCGGCCCCGGCCACAGCGCCTCTCGCCCGTTCCAGGATGAAATCGATGAAGGTCCGCGTCGCCCGCGTGTGCTGGCGGTTCGGCATGTAGAGCATGAACATCTGCGTGCCGAAGATGCTGAGCCGCCAGTCGTCGAGCGTGGTCACGACGTCGCCACGCCGCACGTCGTCGTTCACCACATAGTCGGGCACGAGCCCGATGCCCAGGCCGGCCAGGATGGCCTGCCGCAGGAACAGAAAGTTCTCCGAGATCAGCGTGGGCTCCAGCACCACTTCGCGGCGCTCTTCGCCCTGATAGGCCGACACGCGCAGTTGTCGCCCGATCACCGCCGCGGTGACCACCGGGGCGCTCTGCAATTCATCAAGCTGCGTTGGCAGCGTGTGTTCCTGCGCATAGGCTGCCGATGCGCAGGCCACGTACCGAACCGGTCCCAGCGCGCGCGCCACGAGGTTCAGCGGCGGCTCGGGGATCACGCGGATCGCGATGTCCACTTCGTCGCGCAGCAGATCCTCGATGCGGTTCTCGAACAGCACGTCGAGCACGATGCCGGGGTATTGCCGCTTGAAGTCGATGAGCCACTCGGACATCACGAGTTGCCCGTAGCCGCTCGGCACGCTGAGCCGCACACGGCCTTGCAGGCTCTGGCCCAGCGTGGTCACCGATTCCCTCGCCGCCATCAGCTCGCCCTGGATGGCAAGGCCGTGCTGGTAGAGCCGCAGGCCGATCTCCGTCGGCTCGGCTCGCCGCGTCGTGCGCCGCACCAGTTGCGCCCCGACCGAGCGTTCGAGCTGGTTCAGGTGGTAGCTCACATTGGCGCGGCTCATCTTCAGCCGGCGGGCGGCTGCGCTCAGGTTGCCGGCGTCGAGGATTTCGACCAGCAGAGTCAGCGATTGCAGGTCCATGGGAACTATTGTGTCAAAAATCCTTTGACAGTCTGTCAATGCGTAATGCAATTGTCAAAGCCGCATGCCGGATCAAGAATCCGGGGTTCACCCCTCAAGGAACCATTCGGTTCCGCCATCCGGAGACACACAGCATGGCCACGACTCCCACCCCTTCTACGTCCGAACCCGTCACGTTCCAGCGAGATGCCGATGTGCTGGTCGTGACCATCGACAACCCGCCGGTCAATGCGCTGGGCGTCGACGTCCGCCGCGGGCTGGTGGCTGCGATCGACGCGGCCGAAGCCGACAGCGGCGTGGCCTCGGTGCTGATCGTGGGTGCGGGACGCAACTTCATCGCCGGCGCGGACATCCGCGAGTTCGGCAAGACGCCGCAGCCGCCGTCGCTGCCGGAAGTCTGCGCCCGGATCGAGAACTGCAGCAAGCCCGTGGTGGCTGCGATCCACGGTGCCGCGCTCGGCGGCGGCCTGGAGATCGCGCTGTCGGCGCACTACCGCCTGGCAGTGGCCTCGGCCAAGCTGGGCCTGCCTGAGGTGCAGCTCGGCCTGCTCCCCGGTTCTGGCGGCACGCAGCGTGCGCCGCGCCTGATCGGCGTGAAGACCGCGATCGAACTCATGCTGAGCGGCCGCCACGCCGGCGCGAAGGAAGCGCTGTCGCTGGGCCTGATCGACCGCCTCGGCGAAGGCACCGACGCGCTCCCGCAAGGCCTCGCCTACGCGAAGGAACTCGTCGCCGCCAAGGCGCCGGTCCGCCGCACCCGCGATGCGCAAGGGCTGGCCGATGCCGAAGCCAGCCGCGCCGCGCTCGAAGCCGCCCGTGCCGACACCGCCAAGAGGAGCCGCGGCCTGTTCTCGCCGATGAAGATCATCGAAGCCGTCGAAGCCGCGCTCACGCAGCCCTTCGACGAAGGCATGGCGCTCGAACGCAAGCTCTTCCTGCAATGCATCGACAGCCCGCAGCGCGCCGGCCTGATCCACGCCTTCTTCGCCGAACGCGAAGTGCTGAAGGCCCCCGAAACCAAGGCCGCCAAGCCCCGTCCGCTGGATTCGGCCGGCATCGTCGGCGGCGGCACCATGGGCGCCGGCATCGCGGTCGCGATGCTCGACGCCGGCATGCCGGTGACCATGATCGAACGCGACGAGCCCAGCCTCGCGCGCGGCCGTGCCCACGTCGAGAAGGTCTACGACGGCCTGATCCAGAAGGGCCGCATGACGGCCGAGGCCAAGGCCGCCGTGATGGCGCGCTTCAGTGGCTCGACCTCCTACGACGCACTCGCGAAGGTCGACATCGTGGTCGAGGCCGTGTTCGAGGAGATGGGCGTCAAGAAGGCCGTCTTCGCCGAACTCGACCGCGTTTGCAAGCCCGGCGCGGTGCTCGCCACCAACACCTCGTACCTGGACATCGACGAGATCGCGGCCAGCATCTCGCGCCCGGCCGACGTGGTGGGCCTGCACTTCTTCTCGCCGGCCAACATCATGAAGCTGCTGGAGATCGTGGTGCCCGCCAAGGTGAGCGCCGACGTGGTCGCCACCGGCTTCGAACTCGCCAAGAAGCTCAGGAAGGTGCCGGTGCGCGCCGGCGTGTGCGACGGCTTCATCGGCAACCGCATCCTCGCGGTGTACCGCCAGGCCGCCGACCACATGATGGAAGACGGGGCATCGCCTTATCAGATCGACAAGGCCGTGCGCGACTTCGGCTACCCGATGGGCCCGTTCCAGGTGTCCGACCTCGCGGGCGGCGACATCGGCTGGGCCACGCGCAAGCGCAAGGCCGCCACGCGCGACCCCAAGGCGCGCTACGTGCAAGTGGCCGACCGCATCTGCGAGCGCGGCTGGTTCGGCCAGAAGACGCAGCGCGGCTACTACCTCTATCCCGAAGGCGCGCGCGCCGGCAAGGAGGACCCGGAGGTGCTCGCGATCATCGATGCCGAGCGCCAGCGCGCGGGCATCACGCCGCGCAGCTTCACCGACGACGAGATCATGCGCCGCTACATGGCCGCGATGATCAACGAAGGCGCCAACGTCGTGCACCAGCGCATCGCGCTGCGCCCGCTCGACGTGGACGTGACCTTCCTCTACGGCTACGGCTTCCCGCGCCATCGCGGCGGTCCGATGAAGTACGCCGACACCGTGGGCCTCGCCAATGTGCTGGCCGACATCCGCGAATTCGCGAAGCAGGACCCGCTGTTCTGGAAACCCTCGCCGCTGCTGGTCGAGCTGGTCGAACGCGGCGCCGATTTCGCCAGCCTCAATCAATCCGAATAAGGAGATCTCCCCATGCGCGAAGCCGTCATCGTCTCAACCGCCCGCACGCCGCTCACCAAGGCGCACCGCGGTGAATTCAACATCACGTCCGGCGCGACGCTGGCCGCCTTCGCGGTGAAGGCCGCGGTCGAGCGCTCGGGCATCGACCCCGCGCTGATCGAGGACGCGATCCTCGGCTGCGGCTACCCCGAAGGCACGACCGGCCGCAACATCGCACGCCAGAGCATCATCCGCGCCGGCCTGCCGATCGGCATCGCCGGCACCACGGTCAACCGCTTCTGTGCCTCGGGCCTGCAGGCCATCGCCATGGCGGCGGGCCGCATCGTGGTCGACGGCGCCCCGGCCATGATCGCGGGCGGCGTGGAAAGCATCTCGCAGATCCGCACCCGCAGCGCCACCGACAGCGGCGACAACGGCATGGACCCGTGGATCGTCGAGCACAAGCCCGCGCTCTACATGGCGATGATCGAGACGGCCGACATCGTGGCCCAGCGCTACGGCATCAGCCGCGAGGCGCAGGACCGCTTCTCGGCGGAGAGCCAGCGCAAGACCGAGGAAGCGCAGATCGCCGGCCGCTACAAGGATGAGATCGTCGCCTGCACCACCACGATGGCCGTGACCGACAAGGACACGAAGGAAGTCACCTACCGCGAAGTCACCGCGACGGAAGACAACTGCAACCGCCGCGGCACCACCTACGAAGCGCTCGCCAAGCTGAAGCCGGTGATGGGCGAAGACAAATTCATCACCGCCGGCAACGCGTCGCAGCTCTCCGACGGCGCCTCGGCCTGCGTGCTGATGGAAGCCAAGGAAGCCGAGCGCGCCAACCTCAAGCCCCTGGGCGCCTTCCGCGGCCTCGCCGTGGCCGGCTGCGAGCCCGACGAAATGGGCATCGGCCCGGTGTTCGCCGTGCCGAAACTGCTGGCGCGTCACGGCCTGAAGGTCGACGATATCGGTCTCTGGGAACTCAACGAAGCCTTTGCTTCGCAGTCCATCTACTGCCAGGACAAGCTCGGCATCCCGGCCGAGCGGCTCAACGTCGACGGCGGCGCGATCTCCATCGGCCATCCGTTCGGCATGACGGGCGCGCGGCTCGCCGGCCACGTGCTGATCGAAGGCAAGCGCCGCGGCGCGAAGTACGCCGTCGTCACGATGTGCATTGCCGGCGGCATGGGCGCCGCCGGCCTCTTTGAAATCTATTGAGGAGTCCGCCATGGACCTGAACTTCACCCCCGAAGAAGAAGCCTTCCGCAGCGAGGTGCGCGACTTCCTGGCCGCCAAGCTGCCCAAGCGCCTCTCCGACAAGGTCGCGACCGGCAAGCACCTGAGCAAGGCCGACATGCAGGAGTGGCATGCCATCCTCAACGAGCGCGGCTGGCTGGCCAACCATTGGCCCGAACAGTACGGCGGCCCCGGCTGGACCGCGGTCGAGAAGTTCATCTTCGAGAACGAATGCGCGCTGGCGCATGCGCCGCGCATCGTGCCCTTCGGCGTGAACATGCTCGGCCCGGTGCTCATCAAGTACGGCAACGAGGCGCAGAAGCGCCACTGGCTGCCGCGCATCCTCGACGGCTCGGACTGGTGGTGCCAGGGCTATTCGGAACCCGGCGCGGGCTCCGACCTGGCCTCGGTCAAGACCTCCGCCGTGCGCGGCGTGGATGCCCAGGGCGACCACTACATCGTCAACGGCCAGAAGACCTGGACCACGCTCGGCCAGCACGCCAACATGATCTTCTGCCTGGTGCGCACCAACCGCGAGGCGAAGAAGCAGGAGGGCATCAGCTTCCTTCTGATCGACATGACATCGCCGGGCGTCGAAGTGCGCCCGATCATCACGCTCGACGGCGAGCATGAAGTCAACGAAGTGTTCTTCAGCGACGTGCGCGTGCCGGCCGAGAACCTCGTCGGCGAGGAAGACAAGGGCTGGACCTGCGCCAAGTACCTGCTGACCTACGAGCGCACCAACATCGCCGGCGTCGGCTTCTCGGTCGCCGCGATGGAGCAGTTGAAGGTCATCGCCGGCAAGCAGACGAAGAACGGCCGCCCGCTCGCCGAAGACCCCGCCTTTGCGGCGCGCATGGCGAAGGTCGAGATCGACCTGGAGAACATGAAGACCACCAACCTGCGCGTGATCGCGGCAGTGGCCGGCGGTGGCGTGCCGGGCGCGGAAAGCTCGATGCTCAAGATCCGCGGCACCGAGATCCGCCAGGAGATCTCGTCGCTGACCCGTCGCGCGATGGGCGCGCAAGCCCGCCCGTTCGTCGTCGAGGCGCTGGGGGAAGGCTACACGGGCGAGACCTTCAGCCCCGCACCGGCAGCCGCTGCGCGCTACTTCAACAACCGCAAGCTGTCGATCTTCGGCGGCTCGAACGAAATCCAGAAGAACATCATCTCGAAAATGATTCTGGGCCTGTGAGGAACTGACATGAACTTCGAACACACCGAAGACCGGCGCATGCTCGCCGACAGCCTGAACCGTTTCATCGCAGAGCAATACGCCTTCGAGGCGCGCGACCGCATCGCCAGGTCCGCGCAGGGATTCAGCACCGAGATCTGGCAGCAGTTCGCCGAACTGGGCGTGATCGGCGCGCTGTTCAGCGAAGCCGATGGCGGCTTCGGCGGCGGTGGCTTCGATGTCGCCGTGGTCTTCGAGGCGCTGGGCCGCGGGCTGGTGGTCGAGCCGCTGCTGGGCGCCGTGATGGCCGGTGAGGCGATTTCGGTTGCGGGCAATGACAAGCAGAAGGGTCTGCTCCCGGAGATCGTCGGCGGCACCACGATCGCCACGCTCGCCCATGACGAACCCGAGACCCACTACGAACTCAGCCGCGTGCAGACGCGCGCCGAGCGCAGCGGCGACGGCTGGGTGCTGAAGGGCGCCAAGGCAGTCGTGCAGCAAGGCGAACAAGCGAACCTCTTCGTCGTCTCCGCCCGCACTTCGGGCACGGTGGACGACGAAGCCGGCATCTCGCTCTTCCTCGTGCCCGCGAAGACGGCCGGCCTGACGGTGCGCGGCTGCCCCGCCATCGACGGTGGCCGCGTGGCCGAACTGCGCTTCGACAACGTGAAGCTCGGCGCCGACGCCCTGCTGGGCACCGAAGGTCAAGGCCACGCCACGCTGGAGCGTGCCATCGGCCGCGGCGTGCTCGCACTGTGCGCCGAAGCGCTCGGCGCGATGGAAGCCGCCAAGACCGCCACGCTGGAATACCTGCGCACGCGCAAGCAGTTCGGCACGCTCATCGGCAGCTTCCAGGCATTGCAGCACCGCATGGCCGACCTGCTGCTGGAGATCGAGCAGGCGCGCTCGGCCGTGATCAACGCGGCAGCCGCCATCGACGCCGATCGCGTGACGCGCGAGCGCGCGCTGTCGGCCGCCAAGGTCAGCATCGGCCGCATCGGCACGCTGGTTGCAGAGGAAAGCATCCAGATGCACGGCGGCATCGGCATGACCTGGGAACTGCCGCTGGCCCACTACGCCAAGCGGCTGGTGATGATCGACCACCAGCTCGGCGACGAAGACCACCACCTCCAGCGCTACATCGCGCTCGGAAAGGAGCGTCACTGATGAAAGGCGCTCTGCCGCTGGCCGGCGTCCGCGTTCTCGACCTTTCTCGCATCCTCGCCGGACCGTGGTGCGGCATGGTGCTGGCCGACCTCGGTGCCGAGGTCATCAAGGTCGAGCACCCCGGCCGCGGCGACGACACGCGCGACTGGGGCCTGCGCGTCGGCAACACCGAGACGGCCTACTTCAACAGCGTCAACCGCAACAAGCGGTCGATCGGCCTCGACCTGCAGACGCCGGAAGGCCAGGAGATCGCCCGCGAACTCGCGAAGAAGAGCGATGTCGTGATCCAGAACTTCAAGTTCGGCGGCATCGACAAGCTCGGCCTCGGCTACGAGGCCTTGCGCGAGGTCAATCCAGGCCTGATCTACTGCTCGATCTCGGGCTATGACCGCACCGGCCCCGAAGCGGCACGTCCCGGCTACGACCTGGTCGTGCAAGGTGAAGCGGGCCTGATGGCGCTCAACGGCGAGGCCAACCAGCCGCCGCTGAAGTTCGGTGTTGCAGCGGTCGACCTGTTCACCGGCATGTACTCCGCACAGGCCGTCCTCGCCGCGCTGTACGAGCGCGAGAAGACCGGCACCGGCCGCCACATCGAGATGGCGCTGTTCGACTGCGGCCTGATGATCACCGCCTACTACGGCCTCGAAGCCCTGCTGATGGGCGAGGACCCGCCGCGCTACGGCAACGCCCATCCGTCGATCGTGCCCTACGGCGTCTTCGATGCCGAGGACGGCCCGCTGGTCATCACCGTCGGCAACAACAGCCAGTTCGCGCGCTTCTGCACCGATGTGATCGAGCGCCCCGACCTCGCGGACGACGAACGCTTCAAGACCAACATCCTGCGCTCCGCCAACCGCGAGGCGCTGATGCCCGAGATCAACCGCGAACTCGGCAAGCGCAAGCGCAAGGCGCTGCTCGAACAGCTCACGCGCTCGGGCATCCCCTGCGGCGAAGTGCTCGGCCTGCTCGAAGCACTGCAGTCCAAGCGCGCCACGGATGCCGGGCTCGTGACCACGCAGCCGCATCCCGTGGCCGGCAGCGTCAACGTGCTCGCGCCACCCTATCGCTTCGACGGCGAACGCCTGCCGGTGCGCAGCGCCCCGCCGCAACTCGGCGAAGGCACGCGCGACGTGCTGCAGTCGCTGCTCGGCCTCTCCGACGAGAAGCTCTCCCAACTGAAATCGAATGGCGTCCTCTGACGCCGCATCCTGAAGAACACATGGCCTCCCGTTTCCCGACTTCCGTCCGCAACCCCGCGCGCCGCGCGCTGCTCGCCCTCGCACTGCCGCTGCTGGCAGGTTCCGCTTTTGCACAGGCTCAAGCCTGGCCGACCAAGCCCATCACGATCATCGTGCCCTTCCCCGCTGGCGGCCCGACCGACACGGCGACGCGCATCATCGGCCAGAAGATGTCGCTCGGCCTCAAGCAGCCGGTGCTGATCGACAACCGCAGCGGCGCATCGGGCACCATCGGCGCGGCCGCAGCCGCCAAGGCCGCGCCGGACGGCTACACGCTGGTGATGCTCGCGACACCCACCCTGCTGGCGGGACACCTCTACGGCCCCACCAGCTACGACATCTTCAAGAACTTCACGCCGGTCGGCACGACCTACGACTTGCCGATCGTGATGGTGGTCAATCCGAAGGCGCTGCCTGACGTGACGGGCCTCCAGCAACTGATCGCCAAGGCCAAGGAGCAAGGCGGCAAGTTCAACTACACGACCGCCGGCACGGGCAGCTTCGGCCACCTGACGACCGAGTCGCTCAAGACGGTCGGCCACTTCGACATGCAGCACGTGCCCTACCGCGGCAGCGCGCCGGCCGTGACGGACCTGATCGGCGGGCAGGTGCCGATGATGTTCTCGGACCTCATCGCCGTGCTGCCGCACATCAAGTCCGGCACGCTGCGCGCCATCGCCGTCGGTTCGTCCAAGCGCCTGAGCCTGCTGCCCGACGTGAAGACGGTGGCCGAGCAAGGCTTCCCCGGCTTCGACGCCACCTCGTGGGGCGGCATGCTCGCGCCCGCCGGCACGCCGAAGGAAGTCATCGCGCGCCTGAACGCCGAACTGAAGAAGGCACTCGCCGACAAGGAAGTGCAGGAGAAGCTCGAAGGCGTCGGCACCTTCGCGGCCTTCCAGACGCCCGAGCAGATGGCCACGCGCATGCGCCAGGACTACGAGCGCTGGGGCAAGGTGATCCGCGACAACAACATCACCAACAAGTAGGCCGCGCTCCGGGCCGGGGACGGCCCGGCGCATGATTCGAGAAACGCCCGCATCAGGAGACAGCACCCATGAGCCGCACCAGCGAACCCCGGATCGCAGCGCCCTTCAGCGCGTCCTTTCCCATCCGCAGCCTCGCGGACATCCGCCGGCTCGAGGAGACGCCGCTCGACCAGGCGCTGACCGTTCGCAGCACCTACGAGATCTTCCGCAATGCCGGTGCCGCTTTCGGCGACAAGACGGCGCTGACCTTCCTGCGCACGGGCAACCCGGCGGACGAGCCGATCCGCTGGTCCTACGCCAGGCTGCTGGCCGGCATCCACCAGACCGCCAACGCGCTGCACGCGCTCGGCGTCGGGCCGGACGACGCAGTGGCCGTGCTGCTGCCGGGTTGCCTGGAGTACCACCTCGCGCTGTGGGGCGGTGCGGCGGCCGGCATCGTGCAGCCGCTCAACCCGCTGCTGACGGACGAAAAGCTGGTGTCGCTCATGACGGCCGGCCGGGCCAAGGTGCTGATCGCCTATGGCTCCGACGCCGAGTCCGGCATGTGGTCGAAGGCGATGCGTCTGCGCAGCCAGGTGCCCACGCTCACCACGGTGCTGCGCGTGGCGCCGCACGACGAAGCGCCGGGCAGCGCCGGGCCGTTGCCCGAAGGCGTGGCCGACTTCAAGGCCTTGCTCGAACGCGAGCCCGATGACCATCTGGTGAGCGGCCGCGACATCCAGGCCAGCGACATCGCGGCCTACTTCCACACCGGCGGCACCACGGGCGCACCCAAGCTGGCGCGCCACAGCCACGGCGCGCAGGTGTTCACCGCCTGGGCCAGCGTGAACGTCGCAGGCCAGGGTTCGAGCGACATCTCCATCAACGGCTATCCGCTGTTCCATGTGGCGGGCGTGTTGCCGGCCTCGCTGGCCTCGCTCTCGGCGGGCGTGGAAGTGATCATTCCGACCACCTCGCTGCTGCGCAACAAGGAGGTGCTCGCCAACTACTGGCGGCTGGTCGAGAAGTACCGACCGACCTCGCTGTCGGCCGTGCCGACCGTGCTCGCCGCGCTGGCGAACGTGCCGCTCGACGGCGCGGACATCTCGTCGATCCGCTACTGCCGCACCGGCGCCGCCGTCCTCGCACCGGAGCTCGCGGCGCGCTTCGAGCGCCTCTTCGGCCTGCACGTGCACGAGAGCCTGGGCATGACGGAGATGGCCGGCATCTCGACCATCACGCCACCGGGCGTGATCGGGCCTGCGGGCTGCGTCGGCTTTCCGCTTCCCTTCACGCAGTTGCGCATCGTCGCGCTCGACGAGAACGGCAATGCCAGCGACCGCGACCTGCCTGCGGGCGAACAGGGCATGGTGCTGTTCAAGTCGCCGAACCTGTTCTCGGGCTTCGTCGACCCGGCCGACAACGCCAAGGCCTTCACGGCCGACGGCTGGCTCGCCACCGGCGACCTGGGCTGGATGGACGACGAGGGACGGCTGAACCTCAGCGGCCGCTCGAAGGACCTGATCATCCGCAGCGGCCACAACATCGATCCCAAGGTGATCGAGGACGCGCTCGGCGCGCACCCGGCGGTGCAACTCTGCGCCGCAGTGGGCGCGCCCGATGCCTATGCAGGCGAGTTGCCGGTGATCTTCGCGACGCTGGTGCCCGGCGCATCGGCGAGCGAGGAAGAACTGTTGGCCTTCACGGCCGGGCGGGTCGACGAGGCGCCGGCCAAGCCCAGGTCGGTGATCGTCATCGAGACGATGCCGATGACCAACGTCGGCAAGATCTACAAGCCCGAACTGCGCTCGATGGCCTCGCGCAAGGTGGCCGCCACCATGGTGGACGAGGCCTGCGCCGCATTGGGCATCGACGCGGCGGCACGCCCGCAGGTGCAGGCCGATGGCGACAGCGCGCTGAAGGTCGTCATCGACCCGGCCGCCGTGGGCGCGCAGGCCCAGGCGCTGCAGGGCCAGTTGCAGCAGGTGCTGGGGCGCCTGCCCGTCAAGGCGCAGGTGATCCTGAAATAGCCGCGCGCATTTTCCTGAACACAACCGGAGACACACCTTGACCTCATCGCAAGCTTCGAGCCGCCGTGCGTGGCTCTGCGCCGCGGCCTCCGCCGCCGCGCTGTGCGCCACCGCAACTGCGCAGGCACAGACCTATCCGACCAGGCCGATCAAGATGGTGGTGCCCTTCGCCGCCGGCGGCGCGACCGACGTGCTGGCCCGTGTGCTGGCCGAGAAGATGGCGGCCGGCCTCGGCCAGCCCGTCATCATCGACAACAAGCCCGGCGCGGCCGGCATCATCGGCACCGATGCGGTCGCCAAGGCGGCGCCGGACGGCTACACCATCGTGCTGTCGCTCAGCAATTCGCTGCTGACCAACCAGTTCCTCTACGAGAAGCTGCCCTACGACACGCAGCGCGACCTCACGCTGGTCTACCAGATCGCGATGGCGCCGCTGGTGCTGGTGGTGCATCCGAGCGTGCCGGTCAAGACCGGGCCGGAGCTGCTCAAGTACGTCAGCGCCAACAAGGGCAAGGTGGCCTACGGCTCCTACGGCGTGGGCGCCTATCCGCACCTGGCCGGCGCGCACATGAGCCTGACGCAGAACGCCGACATGAACCACGTCGCCTACAAGGGCGAGGCGCCGATGCTGCAGGACCTCATTGGCGGCCAGATCCAGATGGCCTTCGCCAGCGCGCTGGTCGCGAAGCCGCAGATCGAGGCCGGCAAGGTCAAGGCCATCGGCGTGACCGGCGACCGCCGCATGAGCACGCTGCCCAACGTGCCGACGCTGGCCGAGCAAGGCATGAAGGACGAGGCCTATCGCGTGACCGGCTGGCTCGCCATCGCGGCGCCGGGCAACACGCCGAAGCCCATCGTGCAGCGCATAGCGGACGAAGTGCGCAAGGCGACGCAGCAACCGGACGTGCAGGCGAAGGTCGCGGGAATGGGCTTCGAGCTGAAAGACAGCTCGCCCGAGGCCTTTACCGCCGCCTACAAGCAGGAGCGCCCGGTGTGGGAGCGCCTGATCAAGCAATCGGGCGCCAAGCTCGAGTGAATCCCAGAATCCCAAAACCGAAGGAGCTAGACACATGAAGATCCTGGTCCCCGTCAAGCGGGTCGTCGACTACAACGTGAAGGTGCGCGTCAAGAGCGACGGCACCGGTGTGGACATCGCCAACGTCAAGATGAGCATGAACCCCTTCGACGAGATCGCCGTCGAAGAGGCGGTGCGCCTGAAGGAGAAGGGCGTCGCCACCGAAATCATCGCCGTCTCGTGCGGCGATGCGAAGTGCCAGGAAACCCTGCGCACGGCCATGGCCATCGGTGCGGACCGCGGCATCCTGGTCGAGACGACCGAAGAACTCCAGCCGCTGGCCGTTGCCAAGCTGCTGAAGGCGCTGGTCGACAAGGAACAGCCCCAACTGATCATCCTGGGCAAGCAGGCGATCGACGACGACGCCAACCAGACGGGCCAGATGCTGGCGGCGCTGGGCGATCTGCCGCAAGCGACTTTTGCCTCCAAGGTCGAAGTCTCGGGCGACAAGGTCAGCGTGACCCGTGAAGTGGACGGCGGCCTGGAGACCATCTCCCTGTCGTTGCCCGCGGTCATCACCACCGACCTGCGCCTGAACGAGCCGCGCTACGTGACCTTGCCCAACATCATGAAGGCCAAGAAGAAGCAGCTCGACACCGTCAAGCCCGAAGACCTCGGCGTGGACGTCAAGCCGCGCCTGAAGACCCTGAAGGTTTCGGAGCCCCCGAAGCGTGGCGCCGGCATCAAGGTGCCCGACGTGGCCACCCTCGTCGAGAAGCTGAAGAACGAAGCCAAGGTGATCTGAGGAAGAACGACATGACCGTACTTGTTATTGCCGAACACGACCACGCCACGCTCAAGCCGGCGACCCTGAACACCGTGACCGCAGGGATTGCCTGCGCCAGCGGCGATGTCCACGTGCTGGTGGCTGGAGCGAATGCCGCCGAAGCCGCCAAGGCCGCCGCCCAGGTGGCGGGCGTTGCCAAGGTGATCGTGGCCGACAGCGCCAGCCTGGCCGAGAACCTCGCGGAGAACGTCGCGGCCCAGGTGCTGGCGATTGCCAAGAACTACAGCCACATCCTGTTCCCGGCCACGGCCAACGGCAAGAACGTCGCACCGCGCGTGGCCGCCAAGCTGGATGTGGCCCAGATCAGCGACATCACCAAGGTCGACAGCCCCGACACCTTCGAGCGCCCGATCTATGCGGGCAACGCCATCGCCATCGTGCAAAGCAGCGACGCCATCAAGGTCGTGACCGTGCGCACCACGGGCTTCGACCCGGCAGCGGCGACCGGCGGCAGCGCAGCGGTGGAAACCGTGGACGGCGTGGCCGACAGCGGCAAGTCGAGCTTCGTGGGCCGTGAAGTCACCAAGAGCGAACGCCCTGAGCTGACGGCAGCCAAGATCATCGTCTCCGGCGGCCGGGCACTGGGCAGCGCGGAGAAGTTCACCGAGGTGATGGCGCCTCTCGCGGACAAGCTCAACGCAGGCCTCGGCGCGAGCCGCGCCGCGGTGGACGCGGGCTACGCGCCGAACGACTGGCAAGTGGGCCAGACCGGCAAGATCGTGGCGCCGCAGCTGTACATCGCAGCCGGCATCTCCGGCGCGATCCAGCATCTGGCGGGCATGAAGGACTCCAAGGTGATCGTGGCGATCAACAAGGACGAAGAAGCGCCGATCTTCAGCGTGGCCGACTACGGCCTCGTGGCTGACCTGTTCACGGCCGTGCCGGAACTGGTCAAGACGATCTAGGCCCTCCGAGGAGAAAGCAGCACCATGAAGACCCGCGTCACCGAACTGCTCGGCATCCGCTACCCGATCATCCAGGGCGGCATGCAATGGGTCGGGCTGGCGGAGCTGGCCTCGGCGGTTTCCAACGCCGGGGGCCTCGGCATCCTGACTGCGCTCACGCAGCAGACGCCCGATGCGCTGCGGCGCGAGATCGAGCGCACGCGCGCCATGACCGATCGCCCTTTCGGCGTGAACCTCACGATCCTGCCCGCGCTGAAGCCGCCACCGTATGCCGAGTACGTGCAGGCCATCATCGACAGCGGCATCAAGATCGTCGAGACGGCCGGCAACAGCCCGCGCGACTTCATCGACCAGTTCAAGGCGCACGACATCAAGGTCGTGCACAAGTGCACTTCCGTGCGCCATGCGCTGTCGGCGGAACGCAATGGCGTCGATGCGGTCTCGGTCGATGGCTTCGAATGCGCGGGTCATCCGGGCGAGGACGATGTGCCCGGACTGGTGCTGCTGCCGATCGCGGCACGCGCGCTCAAGATCCCGATCATCGCCTCGGGCGGCATCGCGGACGGGCGCGGCATGGCCGCCGCGCTGGCGCTGGGCGCCGAGGGCGTCAACATGGGCACCCGCTTCTGCGTGACGCAGGAGGCGCCCATCCACTACAACATCAAGCAGGCCCTGGTCGCGGCCTCGGAGCGCGACACCAAGCTGATGTTCCGCACCATGAAGAACACGGCGCGCGTGTTCAGGAACGCGATCTCCGAGGAAGTGGTCGCGACCGAGACCCGGCCGGGCGGATGCCAGTTCGACGACATCCGTCCCCTGGTGGCCGGCGTTCGCGGGCGCGCTGCGCTGGAGTCCGGCGAGGTCAACGGCGGGGTGGTCTCGGCGGGCCAGTGCATCGGCCTGATCGACGATGTGCCGACCTGCGCCGAGCTGCTCGAACGCATGGTCCGGGAGTGCCGCGAGCACCTGGACCGATCGCGCGCCTACTTCGACTGACGGGGTCCGGCGGGGCGGCAGCTAAGGAAACCCCCGATGACCAATGTGGTCATTGATCGTTACGATTCATAGCTGCTTCCCTGTCGAGGTGTACGGATCGCATCCCGGCGTCCGGCCGGTGACGACGTTGGCACCACCTTCCTGCTCCTCCCCCGATGACCACTCCCACCGAGTCCGGCCCCGTGCTGGACGCCGCCAGTCCCATTCCCCCTGAAATCGAAGCCGCCGACGAACCGACGCGCGTTCCCCTCGCCATCGAGGACTGGGCCACGGTGATCATCATGGGCCTGCTGGCCTGCATCACTTTCGCCAACGTGCTGGTGCGCTACTTCACCGACTCCTCCTTCGCGTGGACCGAGGAGTTCTCGGTCTTCCTGATGATCCTGCTGGCGCTGGTGGCGGGCTCCGCCGCCGTCGCGCGCGACCGGCACATCCGCATCGAGTACTTCGCCGAGAGCGGCACGATGGCGCGGCGCAAGCGCCTGGCGCAGTTCGGCGCGCTGATGGTGGCGGTGCTGTTCCTGCTGATCGGCGCGCTCAGCGTGCGCGTGGTCTGGGACGACTACCGTTTCGAGGAAACCTCGCCCGGCATCGGCGTCCCGCAGTGGTGGTATTCGATCTGGCTGCCCATCGTCTCCTTCGCGATCGCGCTGCGCGCCATCGGCCTCTTCGTGCGCCGCGGCCGCAAGACGAACTACGGGGGCTCGGACCAGTGATCCCCACGCTTCTCTTCGTCGCCTTCCTGCTGATGATGCTGGTCGGCGTGCCGATCGGCGCGGCGCTCGGCCTCGCCGGTGCGGCCTGTATCGCGCTCGCCAACGCCGACGCGCAATGGTTCGGCCTGCTGGCCGTGCCGCAGAACTTCTATGCGGGCCTCGGCAAGTATCCGCTGCTCGCGATCCCGATGTTCGTGCTGGTCGGCTCGATCTTCGACCGCTCGGGCGTGGCGTTGCGGCTGGTCAACTTTGCGATCGCGATCGTCGGACGCGGCCCCGGCATGCTCCCGCTGGTCGCGATCGTGGTGGCGATGTTCCTCGGCGGCATCTCGGGCTCGGGCCCGGCCAATGCGGCTGCCGTCGGCGCCGTGATGATCACGGCAATGTCGCGCGCGGGCTACCCCGATGCGTACTCGGCCAGCGTGGTGGGCGCCGCGGCGGCCACCGACATCCTGATTCCGCCGTCGGTGGCGTTCATCGTCTACTCGGTGCTGGTGCCCGGCGCCTCGGTGCCGGCGCTGTTCGCCGCAGGCATGGTCCCCGGCATCCTGGCCGGCATCGCGCTGATCGTCCCGGCGGTGTGGCTGGCGCGCAAGCACAAGATGGGCGCGCTCGAATCCAGCCTGCCGCGCCCGCCGTTCTGGAAGAGTTTTCGTGAAGCGACCTGGGGCCTGGCGGCGCCGGTGCTGATCCTCGGCGGCATGCGCGCCGGCCTCTTCACGCCAACCGAGGCGGCCGTGGTGGCGGTGTTCTACGGGCTGTTCGTGGGCATGGCGATCCACCGCACGATCAAGGTGAGGGATCTGTTCGTGATCCTGCGCGAATCGGGCGAGTTGTCGGCGGTGATCCTGCTGGTGGTGTCGCTCGCGGGCATCTTCGCGTACTCGCTCTCGACGCTGGGCGTGATCGATCCGGTCACCCGCGCAATCGTGAATTCCGGGCTGGGCGAATACGGCGTGCTGTCGCTGCTGATCCTGATGTTGATCACGGTCGGCATGTTCCTCGACGGCGTATCGATCTTCCTGATCTTCGTGCCGCTGCTGTGGCCGATCGTGCAGTACTACAAGTGGGACCCGGTGTGGTTCGGGGTGATCCTCACGCTCAAGGTCGCGCTCGGACAATTCACGCCGCCGCTGGCCGTGAACCTCATGGTGTCCTGCCGCATCGCCAACGTGCGCATGGAAGAGACGGTGCGCTGGGTGGGGTGGATGCTGTTCGCGATGTTCCTTGTGATGGTGGCTGTGATTGCGTGGCCTGAACTGGCGTTGTGGTTGCCGCGGAAGCTGGGTTACTAGAGATGCTGGTTTGGGACGCGTGCGTTGGGCGATGGTGGGCGGTGACACGTTGCAGGAAAACTGTCCGCCTCAATCGCTGTGATTGGCGCGCAGGCTCGCAGCGTCAGAGGCGGACGCCGCCTTTGCACACCCATGGAACCCGGCATACGGTGCGCGCCGGCCGACCCCTCTACGCCGCCGAAGCGCGCAGCTTCAGGCGGAAAAAGGGCCGCGCGTGTTTGAGCGAAGCGAGTTTGCGCGGACCCCGCCTGAAGCGAGCACTGCAGGGCAGCCCGAAGGGCCGGCGTAGCGGGGTCGGCCGGCGCGCACCGTATGCCGGGCGGACGCCGCAAGCGACAACAAAAACCTCACCCCAAGTCCAGTGCACCCAAGGACTGGTTCCATCCGATTTACCCCAAGGAGACTGACCTCATGAATTTCCGTCGTTCCCTGCTCGGCCTCCTGGCCGTGGCAGCCACCCTGAGCACCTTCTCGGTCACCGCACCCGCGCAAACCTACAAGGCCGAATACAAGATGTCGCTCGTGCTCGGCCCACCCACCCCCTGGGGTGAAGCCGGCCGCATCTGGGCCGACCTCGTGAAGGAACGCACCCAGGGCCGCATCAACATCAAGCTCTACCCCGGCGTCTCGCTGATCCAGGGCGACCAGACGCGCGAGTTCAGCGCACTGCGCCAGGGCGTGATCGACATGGCCGTCGGTTCGACCATCAACTGGTCGCCGCAGGTCAAGCAACTCAACCTCTTCTCCATGCCCTTCCTGATGCCCGACTACGCGGCAGTGGACGCGCTCACGCAAGGCGAAGTCGGCAAGGAAATCTTCGCCACGCTCGACAAGTCCGGCGTCGTGCCGCTCGCCTGGGGTGAAAACGGCTTCCGCGAAATCACCAACTCGAAGAAGGCCATCAAGTCCCCCGAGGACCTCAAGGGCATGAAGATCCGCGTCGTCGGCTCGCCCATCTTCTCCGACACCTTCAGCACCCTCGGCGCCAACCCCACGCAGATGAGCTGGGCCGATGCGCAGCCCGCCCTCGCCAGCGGCGCCGTCGACGGCCAGGAGAACCCGCTGTTCCTCTTCACCGTGCTCAAGATGCAAACCGTCGGCCAGAAATTCGTGAGCACCTGGGGCTATGTGTGCGACCCGCTGGTGTTCGTCGTCAACAAGGAAATCTGGGCTTCCTGGACGCCAGCCGACCAAGCCATCGTGCGCCAGGCCGCGATCGACGCCGGCAAGCAGAACATCGCGCTGGCCCGCAAGGGACTGGTCGAAACCGACAAGCCGGTGCTCAAGGACATCGCGGCGATGGGCGTGACCGTCACGCAACTGTCGCCAGCCGAACGCGAGGCCTTCGTGAAGGCGACGCGCCCGGTGTATGCGAAGTGGAAGCCGACGGTCGGCAACGACCTCGTGGCGAAGGCCGAGCAGGCCATCGCCGCCCGGAAGAAGTAAGAACCCCTCCGCCCGACAAAAAAAGCCCCGCACTGCGGGGCTTTTTTTTGCTTCAGGGTGGCGACGCTAGCTACTTACTGCGGCTTCGCCAACCCCAGCTTCTCGATCAACGCCTTCTCGCGCGTGAACGTCGTCTGCGCGAACTTCGCGTAGTCGCTGGAACTCATGTAGATCGGCAGCATGTCGTAACGGCCCAGCGCTGCGACATAGCTCGGTTCTTCCATCGCCTGCTTGAAGGCGTCGTGCAGCTTCCTCACCACCTCCGGCGGCGTGCCCTTGGGTGCGCCGATGCCGAAGGGCGAGTTCTGCACGATGTCGATTCCCAGTTCCTTGAGCGTGGGCGCGTCGGGGAACTTGGCGAGGCGCTTCTCGCCCCAGGTGTTGAGCACGCGCAGCTTGCCCGACTCCACCAGCGGCGCGAAGCCGGTCGAATCCGCAATGGCCATCAGGTGGTTGCCAAGCACCGCCTGCGACAGCTCGGCGCTGCCCTTGTACGGCACGTGCTGCAACTGGATGCCCAACTGCTGCGCAATCAGTTCGGTCGTCAGGTGCGGGCTGGTCATCGTGCCGGTCGAGCCGTAGGTGAGCTTGCCCGGATTGGCCTTGGCATAGGCCACGAACTCGTTCCAGTTCTTGATCGGGCTGTCGGCCGGCACCGCGATGCCGAAGGCGTAGCCGGTGACGTTGATCACATAGCTGATGTCCTTGACCGGGTCCCAGTTGATCTTGGTGGTGTACGGCAGGCGGAACACGCCGAGCGGGATCTGGCCGATGGTGTAGCCGTCGGGCGCGGCGGTCTGCAACGCCTGCGCGGGCAAGGTGCCGCCGGCGCCGGGCTTGTTGTCCACCACGATCGGCTGGCCGAGGATCTTCGAGGCGTTGTCGGCCAGTTGCCGCATCGTGATGTCCGTGGGCCCGCCGGCAGGGAAGGCGATCACGAGCTTGATGGGCCGGGTGGGAAAACTCTGGGCGTGCACGGCCGTGGCCGTGGCGGCGATGCCGAAAAGTGCGGCACACAAGAGAGAACGACGAAACATGAGGCTGGCTCCGGAAAACGGGTCGAAATCGACGGTCCGCCATTGGGCCGCAGGGACATTCCGCGGGCAATGGGGGAATGTCCCGGTCGAGTCACCCGACCGCCGCGCGGGGCGCTCGCTCAGCCCGCGTGTTGCATGAATCCGTCAAGCACGTTGACCGCGTTGACGCCGACCTCCGCCACCGCATAACCGCCTTCGAAGACGAACACCGTCGGCAGCCCGGCGCGCGCGATGTCCTCACCGATACGCAGGTAGTCGGCCGTGGCGAGCGTGAAGCCCGCGATCGGGTCGCCCTCGAAAGTGTCGAGGCCCAGCGACACGACCAGCGCACCGGGCTTGTATTTGGCGATGCCGCTCAACGCATCCTTCAGCGCCTCTCGCCAAGCCGAAAAGCCTGTACCGCGCGCCAGCGGCAAGTTGCGATTGAAGCCCGATCCGGCGCCCGCGCCACGCTCGTCGGCGTAGCCCAGGTAGTAGGGGTATTCGGTGTGCGGATCGCCATGGATGCTCGTGAACTGCACGTCGGCCCGTTCGTAGAAGATCGCCTGCGTGCCGTTGCCGTGGTGATAGTCGATGTCGAGCACCGCAACGCGCTTCACGCCGGCATCGCGCAACGACTGCGCCGCAATCGCCGCATTGTTGAGAAAGCAATAGCCGCCAAAGAAATCCGCGCCCGCATGGTGCCCCGGCGGCCGCGTGAGCGCGAACGCCGCGCGCTGCCCCTGCAGCACCCGCGCCGCGGCAGTCAACGCGCAACAGGCGCCCGCACGTGCAGCCTCCCAGGTTCCCGATGTCAGCGGCGTGCCCGCGTCGTACGAAAACAAGCCCATGCGCGCGGGAAAGCTCGCGGGCAGCACATCGGATCGAAAGGTGCGGATCGGCCAGTACGAAGGCAAGGCATCGCGCTCGGCGTTGGCCGGATCGAGTGCCACCCATTCGCTCCATGCGTTGGCGAGGAACTCGAGATAGCGCGGCGCGTGCACGCGGCCCATGGCCGCATCGTCAAACGCGTCCGGCGACTCGATGGATCCAAGATTGCGCTCCTGCAGTTCACGCAGGACGTAGTCGGCACGCGCCGGAACCTCGAAGCACGGCACCAGCTCGCCCCTGAACATCTCCACCTTGCCGTGATGAACCGAATGGCGAACGTTGTAGATCGTGAGCATGTGCGTAGATTAGCGCGGCTCGCATGAAAAGGGACCTGCGCCACCGGCGTACGCACCCGTCGCAAACCCCCAAGCCCGGCATGCGGTGCGCGCTGGCCGACCCCTCTACGCCGCCGAAGCGCGCAGCTTCAGGCGGATCAGGGCCGCGCGTGTCTGAGCGAAGCGAGTTTGCGCGGACCCCGCCTGAAGCGAGCACTGCAGGGCAGCCCGAAGGGCCGGCGTAGCGGGGTCGGCCAGCGCGCACCGCGTGCCGGGCGCCCTACCAAAGGGGAGAAAACCCCTCTAGTCAGGCCTCCCGCCGAATAGGCGAAGGCGTAGCTTCCTGCACAGGCAATGTCAGCACCACATGCTTCTCCAGCGACCGGGCCAGCACCGGCGCCAGCGCAACACCGGTATGCGTACCGAGCCGCACCACCTCTTCAGGCGGCGCCGCAGCCACCACGCGCCCACCGGCGTTGCCGCCCTCAGGCCCGAGGTCGATCAGCCAATCGGCTTCCGCGATCACATCCAGGTCATGCTCGATCACCACCACGCTGTGCCCGCCGTTCACCAGCCGGTGCAGCACGTGGATCAGCTTCTCGACGTCCGCCATGTGCAACCCCACCGTCGGCTCGTCGAGCACATACAGCGTGTGCGGCGCCTTGTTGCCGCGCCGCGTGACGTCGTCGCGCACCTTGCTGAGCTCGGTCACGAGCTTGATGCGCTGCGCCTCGCCGCCAGACAACGTCGGCGAAGGCTGGCCCAGCGTGAGATAGCCCAGCCCCACATCCTTGAGCAACTGCAGCGGATGGCTGATGTTGGGCATCGACGCGAAGAACTCCACGGCCTCGTCGACCTCCATCTGCAGCACATCGCCGATGCTCTTGCCACGCCAGCTCACGGCCAGCGTCTCCGGGTTGAAGCGTGCGCCATGGCACACCTCACAGGGGACCTTCACGTCGGGCAGGAAACTCATCTCGATGGTGCGAACACCCGCGCCGTCGCAGCCCGGGCAACGGCCCTCGCCCGTGTTGAAGCTGAAGCGCGCCGGACCATAGCCCCGCGCCTTCGCTTCCAGCGTGTCGGCGAACAGCTTGCGGATCGTGTCCCAGAAACCGATGTAGGTCGCCGGGCAGCTGCGCGGCGTCTTGCCGATGGGCGTCTGGTCGACCTCCAGTACGCGGTCGATGGTCTCGTAGCCCTCGACCGCGCTGCATCCAACCCATTTCGGATGCTTGCCGGCCGCATCGGCGTCGCGCCCGGCCTTGGTCATCCGCTGCACCACCGCCGCATACACATTCGCGAGCAGCACGTCGCGCGCCAGCGTCGACTTGCCCGAGCCGCTGACGCCGGTCACCGCCACCAGCCGATGCAGCGGCAACGATACCGTCACGTCCTGCAGGTTGTGCAGGTCCGCACCGCGCACCGTGAGCCAGTCGGGCGCACCGGGCTCCGGCATCGGCACCGGGCGCCGCGCCTGCAGCGGATGCTTGATCGCATCGCGCAGGTAGCGCCCCGTCTGCGAATCGCCGGCACCCTGGATATCGGCCACCGTGCCCTCTGCCACCAGCCGCCCGCCTCGCTTGCCCGCACTCGGGCCGATGTCGATGATGTGATCGGCGCGGCGGATCGTGTCCTCGTCGTGCTCCACCACGACCAGCGTGTTGCCCTTGTCGCCCAGCTTGTGCAGCGCGTCCAGCAGGATCTGGTTGTCGCGCGCATGCAGGCCGATGGTCGGCTCGTCGAGCACGTAGCAGACGCCCTGCAGGTTGCTGCCGAGTTGTGCCGCGAGGCGGATGCGCTGCGCTTCGCCGCCGCTCAATGTGGGCGCGCCGCGGTCGAGCGTGAGATAGCCCAGTCCGACCTCTTCCAGAAACTCCAGCCGACTCTTGATCTCCGGCACCAGGTCGCGCGCGATCTCCGCTTCGCGGCCGCTGAGCCGCAGCCCTTCGAACCACACGCGAATGTCACCCACGCTCATCCGCGCCAGCTCGGTGATGCCGATGCCGCCATTGCCAGCCGCATCGGAGGTGCCGAAGCTCACAGCCCGCGCCGTCGCATTGAGCCGCGTGCCTTCGCAGGTCGGGCAGGCCACGTCGCCGACGTCTTCCGCCTCGGGCTCGGCAAAGGTCTGCTCGCGCCCCTTCTGGTCGTCCGCCATCACCGAGTCGTCGTAGACCTTGCGCTGCTCCTTCGTGAGCTTCACCCCGGTGCCCACGCAGTCGGGGCACCAGCCATGCTTGCTGTTGTACGAGAACAGGCGCGGATCGAGTTCCGCATAGCTGGTGCTGCACACCGGGCAGGCACGCAGCGTCGAGAACACGTGCGCCCGGCCGATGGCGGCGGTCGGTGAACCAGCCATCATCGCGCCACGCAGGCCCGTGAGATCGCTCAGCACGTGAACCACGCCCTTGCCGTGCTCCAGCGCGCGCGTGAGCGCCTGGCGCAATTCGGTTTCCTGCGATGGCAGCACGTCGAGGCTCGCCACAGGCAGCTCGATGCTGTGCTCCTTGAAGCGGTCGATGCGCGGGAAGTTCGTGGTCGGCAGAAACTCGCCGTCGACCCGCAGATGCGTGTAGCCGCGCGGCCGCGCCCAGTCGGCCAGCTCGGTGTAGACGCCCTTGCGGTTGCTCACCAGCGGCGCGAGCAAGCCGATGTGCTGGCCCTTGAAGTTCTTCAGCAACTGCGCCGCAATGCTGTCCGGCGTCTGCGGCTGCACTGCCGCGCCGTCGTGGATGCAGTGCTGGATGCCGAGCTTGACGTAAAGCAAGCGCAGGAAGTGCCATACCTCCGTGGTGGTGCCCACCGTGCTCTTGCGGCCGCCGCGCGACAGCCGCTGCTCGATCGCGACGGTGGGCGGAATGCCGTACACCGCATCTACCTCGGGCCGGCCCGCGGGCTGCACGATGCTGCGCGCATACGCGTTCAGCGATTCGAGGTAGCGGCGCTGTCCTTCGTTGAACAGGATGTCGAAAGCCAGCGTGGACTTGCCCGAACCACTCACGCCGGTGACCACGCTGAACTTGCCGCGCGGAATGTCGACCGAGAGATTCTTGAGGTTGTGCTCGCGCGCGTTGACGATCTGGATCGCATCGCGTCCCGCGGCCGGCTGCGCGCGTGCCGCGTACGAACGCGCGGCGCGTTCCGCCACCTTGTAGGCGCCGGGGCCGATCGCCAGTTCGTAGTCGGCCAGCGCGGCACCGGTGAGGGACGCGCGGTTCTCCCGCACCTGCTCGGGCGTGCCGACCGCAACGACCTGGCCGCCGCCTTCGCCACCTTCCGGCCCCAGGTCGATCAGCCAGTCGCTGGCGCGGATCACATCGAGGTTGTGTTCGATGACGACCAGCGAATGCCCCGCTTCGAGCAGCTTGCGCAACGCGCGCATCAGCCGCGCGATGTCGTCGAAGTGCAGGCCGGTGGTCGGTTCGTCGAAGAGGAACAGCGTGCCCTTGCGCGCCAGCGGCTGCTTGCTGGCGCTGGCGTTCTTCGCGGCTTCCGCAAGAAAGCCCGCCAGCTTGAGGCGCTGCGCCTCGCCGCCGCTGAGCGTGGGCACCGGCTGGCCGAGCTTCACGTAGTCGAGCCCGACGTCGACGATGGGCTGCAGCATGCGCAGCACCTCGCGATCGGAGGCGAAGGCCGCAGCGGCCTCTGCCACCGTGAGGTCGAGCACATCGGCCACGTTGACGGCACGCCCTGCGCGCTCGATCGTCACTTCGAGAATCTCGGGCCGGTAGCGCTTGCCATCGCAATCCGGGCAGCGCAGGTAGACGTCGGAGAGGAACTGCATCTCCACGTGCTCGAAGCCCGAACCGCCGCAGGTCGGACAGCGGCCATCACCGCTGTTGAAGCTGAACTTCGACGCCGTGTAGCCGCGCTGCCGCGAAAGCCCGGCCGTGGCGAAGATCTCGCGGATCGCGTCCCACGCGCCCACGTAGCTCGCAGGGTTGGAGCGCGCCGTCTTGCCGATCGGCGATTGGTCGACGAAGACCACGTCGCTCAGATGATCGGCGCCCAGCATCCGGTCGTGCGCACCGGGGGTTTCGGTCGCCTTGCCGAAGTGCCGCATCAGCGCGGGCGCCAGCACGTCCTGCACCAGCGTGGACTTGCCGGAGCCGCTGACGCCGGTGATGCACACCAGCCGTGCGAGCGGCAGCTCGACCGTCACGTCCTGCAGGTTGTGCTCGCGCACGCCTTCGAGGATGAGGCGCGGCGTGTTGTCGCTCACCATGCGGCGGAAGCCCATGCCGATCTGCTTGCGGCCGCCGAGGTACTGGCCGGTGAGCGTCTCGGCGTCGCGCAATGCGTCGGTGCTGCCGTCGAACACGATCTGCCCGCCGCGCACGCCGGGACCAGGCCCCATGTCGATCACGCGGTCGGCGGCCAGCATCACGGCCGGGTCGTGCTCTACCACCACCAGCGTGTTGCCCGCATCGCGCAGGCGCAGCATCGCTTCGGTGATGCGGTTCATGTCGCGCGGATGCAGGCCGATGCTGGGCTCGTCGAGCACGAAGAGCGTGTTGACCAGCGAGGTGCCCAGCGCCGTCGTGAGGTTGATGCGCTGCACCTCGCCGCCGCTGAGCGTGCGGCTCTGGCGGTCGAGCGTGAGGTAGCCGATGCCGACGTCGTGCAGGTAGCGCAGGCGCGTCGTGATTTCCTCGAACAGGAGCTTGAGCGCCTGCACGTCGCCTTCGCTGGCCGTGCTGCTGTTGCCGTGGCTCTCGATGCCGTCGAAGAAGCGCCGGAGCCGTTCGATGGGCAGCAGCATGAGGTCATGCAGGCACAGGCCGGGCAGGGCTTCGAGCTGTTCGCGCGACCACTTCGCGCCGACCGGCATGAAGCGCTTGGCGGGAGGGAGCACCGCATCGGCGTCTTCCTTGCTGCCGATGCGCCACAAGAGGCTTTCGAGCTTGAGCCGCGCGCCCGCGCAGACCGGGCACGGCGTGTAGCTGCGGTACTTCGACAGGAGCACACGGATGTGCATCTTGTACGCCTTGCTCTCCAGGTAGGCGAAGAAGCGGCGCACGCCGTACCACTGCTTGTTCCAGTTGCCTTCCTTGTAGTTGGGCGTGCCCTCGATCACCCAGTGCTTCTGCTCGTCGGTGAGCTTGTTCCACGGCGTGTCGCGCGGGACGCCCGCCGCTTCGGCGTGCCGCATGAGATCGTCCTGCGCTTCCTTCCATGCGGGCGTCTGGATGGTCTTGATCGCGCCGGCGCGCAAGGTGAGCTTGTCGTTCGGGATCACGAGGCCGAGATCGACGCCGATCACGCGGCCGAAGCCGCGGCAGGTCTCGCAGGCGCCGACCGCCGAGTTGAACGAGAACATCGACGGGATCGGGTCGGTGTAGCGGATGTCGCTCTCGGGGCAATGCAGGCCGGTAGAGAACTTCCAGATATCCGGCTCCGTACCCTCTTCCGCCGACAGCGCGTAGACCGTGAGGCGCCCGCTGCCGCGCTTGAGCGCCACTTCGATCGCCTCCACCACGCGCGCCCGTTCGGCGCCGGCGATACGGAAGCGATCGGCCACCACGTCGAGCACCTTGCGCGGCCCGGTCGGCGTCGCGACCTCGCGCTCGGCCTGCACGCGCGTGAAGCCGCTGGCGGACAGCCATTGCGTCACTTCGTCGGCGCTGGTGCTGGCGGGCAGTTCGACCGGGAAGGTCAGCACCACGCGCGGATCGCCCGCAGCGGCAGCGCGCGAGACCAGTTCGGCATAGATCGAATCCGGCGAGTCGTGCCGCACGGGCAATGCCGTCTCGCGGTCGAACAACTGGGCCGCCCGCGCGAAGAGCAGCTTCAGGTGATCGTTGAGTTCCGTCATCGTGCCGACGGTCGAGCGCGACGAACGCACCGGATTCGTCTGGTCGATGGCGATCGCGGGCGGCACGCCCTCGACCTTGTCGACGGCCGGCTTGTCCATGCGATCGAGAAACTGCCGCGCGTAGGCCGAAAAGGTCTCGACGTAGCGCCGCTGGCCTTCGGCGTAGAGGGTGTCGAACACCAGGCTCGACTTGCCCGAACCGCTGGGCCCGGTGACCACCGTCATCTCGCCGGTGCGGATGTCGAGGTCGAGGTTCTGGAGATTGTGCTGACGTGCACCGCGTATCCGGATGGAGCCCTGTGTCATGTCTACCTTGCGGGATGGGGCAGACATTCTAGGAACTCGGCTCGACCCTGGCTTGTGAAAGGACAACCGGATACAGGCGCCGAAAGTTGCGCCGGATTTCTGTGGATAAGGCTGTGCGTGGCGCCGGGACGGCCCCCACGAAACCCAGAAGCGGCGCGGCTTTCCGCTGGGTTGCCCGCAAAACAGGCACCCGCGATCCGGGGCGCCTCAAAAGATGGTGACAATCGCCGGCCAGGAATCCATTGAGCGCCATGCAAGAACGCTTCATCGCCGACATTCTCAGGAATCGCAACAACCGGGCCATCCTCGACCGATGGCCCGCCTTGAACCTCCCGGACGGATGGCTGGTCGCCGGCTGCCTCTTCCAAACGGTGTGGAACCTGCGGTCCGGCCATGCGCCAGAAGCGGGCATCAAGGACTACGACCTGTTCTATTTCGACGCCAGCGACACGAGCGAAGAGGGTGAGCGCCGGGTGCAAGCGCGCGTCGATGAAGCGCTCGGCGACCTCGGCGTCACGATCGAGGCGTCGAACCAGGCGCGCGTTCACCTCTGGTACGAATCGCACTTCGGCCAGCCTTACGAGGAACTGCGCAGCGCCCGCGACGGAATCGACCGCTTCCTCGTTCCCGCGACGTGCGTCGGCATCCGGCCGGGTGATCTCTATGCGCCGAACGGCCTCGCCATGCTGTACGACGGCCTGTTGACGATGAACCCGCTCGTACCCCATCGCGATCTGTTCCACGAGAAATCCGCGTCCTATCGCGCGCGCTGGTCGTGGCTGCAGATTCAGGCGGACTGCGCCACCTAGCGGCCACCACGGGATCGGCCTCAGAATGAGGTCAGCGGGGGCCGTCGCTCCCACGGGAGACCCGAGAATGTCGCCACGCGAGATGTACCAGCAACGGCGGACCACGCCGGCCGAAGCCGTGCGCCACGTGCGCGATGGCGACTTCATCGTCGTGCCAACGGGTGTCGGTGAACCGCCAACGCTCCTGACGGCACTGTCGGAGCAGCGCCTGGATTTCCGCGACGTCAAGGTCGGCCAGATCCTCGCGCTGCGGAAGTACGGCTACATCGATCCGGCCACGGTGGACCATGTCCGCCACGTCGCCTATTTCTTCGGCGGCGCCACGCGCGAGGGCGGACAGGCCGGCTGGGTCGATTTCATTCCGAACTACTTC
Organism: Variovorax flavidus; assembly: GCF_030317145.1. Taxonomy (GTDB): domain Bacteria; phylum Pseudomonadota; class Gammaproteobacteria; order Burkholderiales; family Burkholderiaceae_C; genus Variovorax; species Variovorax flavidus. The sequence goes on along the minus strand of NZ_JASZYE010000008.1, from coordinate 136,084 downwards.
TCGGAGATCCCCGACCAGATCGAACGCGGGCTGGTGCCCGCGGACGTCGTGTTCAGCATGGCCTCCCCCATGGACGAGCAGGGCTTCTTCGCGCTCAGCCTCGGCGCCGACTACACCATGGCCGCGGTCGCCAAGGCGCGCGCCGTGGTGCTGGAGGTGAATCCGCATGTGCCCTTTGCATTCGGCAACTGCCGTGTGCATGTGTCGAAGGTCGCCGCCCTGGTCGAGAGCGAAGAGCCGGTGCTCGAGGTCGGCCTCCCGAAGATCGGCGTCGTGCAGGAAGCCATCGGCAAGTACGTGGCCGACATGATCGACGACGGCTCCACGTTGCAGATCGGCTATGGCGGCATTCCCGATGCCGTGGTCATGCAACTGGCGCACAAGCGCGATCTCGGCATTCACACCGAGATGATCGGCGACGGCATCCTGTCGCTGGTGGAGTGCGGGGCCGTCACCAATCGACGCAAGAATTACCTGCCGGGCAAGATGATCGCCACCTTCGCGCTGGGCTCCGGGAAGCTCTACCGGTACATGAACCGCAACCCCGCGCTGGAGATGCATCCGGTGAACTACACCAACGACCCGGCGCTGGCGGGCATGAACGACAACCTGGTCGCGATCAACGCCACCCTGCAGATCGACCTCCTGGGGCAATGCGGCTCGGAGAGCCTCGGCTCGGCACCGTTCTCGGGAACCGGAGGCCAGTCCGACTTCGTGCGTGCCGCCAACCGGTCGCGGGGTGGCAAGGCATTCATCGTGCTGCCATCGACGGCCAAGGGCGACACCGTCTCGCGCATCGTGCCGGTGCTTTCGCCGGGCACCCACGTGACGACCAGCAAGAACGACATCAACTATGTCGTGACCGAGTACGGCGTGGCGCAGTTGCGCGGCAAGTCGGCGAAGCAGCGTGCCCGCGAACTCATCGGCATCGCGCACCCCGCCTTCCGCGAAGAGCTTGCGGCGCAGGCCGCGCGCATCAGGCTCCTGTAGCGCCTCGGCCGGACAAGCCCCGCTCCCAGGCACGAAGGTCTCGGCTCCACGCGCGAAGGCGAGAGTCCGGGCTGTGCCCGCCGCCCGAGGTCGTGGCCAGAAGCTGGTCGAGCAGGATCTGCTGATCCGTGCTGAGCGAATCCGGGAAGATCGGCGAGAGCGTGATCACCTGATCCCCGCGCGCACCACGGCGCGTCGTCGGGAAGCCCTGGCCCTTCAGGCGGTAGGAGAGTTGCTCGCGGTCCAGCTGCAGCGCGTGCAGGCCGGTGACGGTCGGCACCTGGATCGACCGGTTGGCGATCCACGCAAAACCATCGACCGGGATCTCGCATCGGATCGTGCCGTCGCCATCGAGTTGGAAGAACGCGTGCTCCGACACCTCGACGCGGATCTCGAGGTCTGCGGGAGGGCTGTCCGGACGCGAGCGTCCTCCAGCGACATGCAGCAGGTCCCCATGGCGCACGCCATGCGGGATGCGAACCTTGATCTTGTACGCGCGCGCATCCATCTTGCCGGAGCCGTCGCAGGCCGGGCACGGCTGCCTCGCGATGCCGCCGCCCAGGCAGGCATCGCACTCGTAGTAGCCACTGGGCCATCCGAAGAAGGAGCGCTTCGGCATGGCGCCCGAGCCGCCGCACTGGGCGCAGTTTCCGCCGAGCACCTGATGACCTGCGCCCGCGCAGGTCGAGCAGACATCGGTGACCTTGCCGCGCAGCACCTTGATGCAACCGATGGCGGCTTCCTCCAGCGTGAGCTTGACCTTGCGGGAGATGGGCCGACGCGACCGATGCGCGCCGTCGGCGTGCCGCGACGCCGTACCGTCGTCGTCGAATCCGCGGGCGTTTTCTTGCGCTGTGCCAGGCGCTGCGCCGTCAGCGGCCGCGTCATCCGTGCGCACACGGGTTCCGGCACGACGGATTTCCTCGAACGCCTGATTGATGCGCTGCATCTTGGCCACCGCATCGGAACTGTCGTTGCGGTCCGGATGCCACTGCGAGACGAGCCGGCGCCATGCTGCCTTCACCTCGCTGTCGGTCGCATCAGGTGCCAAGCCCAGTTCGGTGAAAGCGTTCTCGGTGCCCAAATCAGTGTCCTTGTCCAGGCTCGGCGTTCGGGACGATGTCCCGATGGAAGCGACGGCCTGCCGGCACGAATGTTAATCGAGCGTCGAAGCCGTCATCGACGTCTTTCAGCACTCAGAGGTGCCTATTTCGATGCTTCACCCGCAGCCGGTGCAGTCGCCGGCGCGTGCATCGAGTCCCCGCCGTGCTTCTCCCCCGACATGTCCACCTTGTCCCCCGCCTTCATCAAGACGAACAACACGACAACCGCAAAGATGGCAAACCCAATCCCGATCTTCCACATGACCCAATCTCCTGACTGAAATGAAAAAGGCCCCGCACCGCAAGGCGCGAGGCCCATAAAAACTCCCCACCCAAGCCGGGAAATACCGCGGAACCGGCTTCGCCGGGCCGCAGGTATTGCCCCCTGCAAGGGGGTAGGCGTTTACACGAAGTGAAAAAGCCTGGGGGTTAGCTAGTCGTTGGCGTAGATGTCCACATCCTTCGTCTCACGAATGAAGATCGTGCCCACCACCAGCGTCATCGCGGCGATGACGATCGGGTACCAGAGGCCGTTGTACATGTTGCCGGTGCTGGCAACGATCGCGAACGCAGTCGTCGGCAGCAGACCACCGAACCAGCCGTTGCCGATGTGATACGGCAGGCTCATCGAGGTGTAGCGGATGCGGGTCGGGAAGAGTTCGACCAGCATCGCGGCGATCGGGCCATAGACCATCGTCACGAGCAGCACCAGCCAGAACAGCAGCACCACCGTCAAGACCTTGTTGATCTTGGCCGGGTCGGCCTTGGTCGGGTAGCCGGCGGCCTTCAGTTGTTCGCCCACGCTCTTCTTGAACGCGGCGATCTCCTTGGCGGAGGCTTCGTCGAACTTGTGATTGACCACGTTGCCGCTCGGGGCGGTGATGGCCACGTCGCCGATCTTGACGACCGCCGGGGAGCCGGCCGGGCCATCGACGCGCTCGTAGCTCACCGAGTTCTGCACCAGGTAGCGCTTGGCGATGTCGCAGGAGCTGCTGAAGTCGATCTCGCGTGCCACCGGGTTGCCCTGGAAGGAGCACGAGCGCGGATCGGCCGTCACCGTCACGCCGGCCGTGGCCTGTGCGCGGGCGAGGTCGGGGTTCGCGGCTTCGGTCAGCATCTTGAAGACCGGGAAGTACGTGACCACGGCCAGCAGGCAGCCGGCCATGATGATCGGCTTGCGGCCGATCTTGTCCGAGAGCGTGCCGAACACGACGAAGAAGGGCGTGCCGATCAGCAGTGCGGCCGCGATCATCAGGTTGGCGGTGGTCGCATCGACCTTGAGCTGCTGCGTCAGGAAGAAGAGCGCATAGAACTGGCCCGAGTACCAGACCACGGCCTGGCCGGCGGTCAGGCCGATGAGCGCCAGGATCACGATCTTGAGGTTCTTCCACTGGCCGAAGGATTCGGACAGCGGCGCCTTCGAGGTCTTGCCCTCGGCCTTCATCTTCTGGAATGCGGGCGATTCCGACAGCGACAGGCGAATCCACACCGACACGCCGAGCAGCAGGATCGACACCAGGAACGGAATGCGCCAGCCCCATTCGGCGAACGCGGCCTCGCCCATGCCTTCACGCACGCCGAGAATGACCACCAGGCTCAGGAACAGGCCGAGCGTTGCAGTGGTCTGGATCCACGAGGTGTACGCACCGCGCTTGCCGTGCGGCGAGTGCTCGGCCACGTAGGTGGCTGCACCGCCGTACTCGCCGCCGAGAGCCAGGCCCTGCAGCATGCGCAATGCGATGAGGATGACCGGCGCCGCGACGCCGATGGTCGCGTAGCTGGGCAGCAGGCCGACGATGAAGGTCGACAGGCCCATGATCAGGATGGTGACCAGGAAGGTGTACTTGCGTCCGATCATGTCGCCGAGCCGGCCGAACACGATGGCGCCGAAAGGCCGAACCAGGAAGCCCGCCGCAAAGGCCAGCAGCGCGAAGATGAAGGCCGCGCCCGCATCCAGGCCGCTGAAGAACTGCTTGGCGATGATCGCCGCGAGCGAACCGTAGAGGTAGAAGTCGTACCACTCGAACACGGTCCCGAGGGACGAGGCGAAGATGACTTTCTTCTCCTCGGCACTCATGGGTCGGGGGGCGCTGTGCGGCGCTCCCCGTGAATCTAGTGTGGCTGCCATGTCGTCTCCTTAGAAATATGCGCCCACGGCGTGGGACGTGATGCATTCTTGGAGTGCCGACTGACCCGAGCCTGTCGCCAAACTGAACGCTTGCTGACGACTTAAGGTGAAACCCGCAGGCCGCGTTTCAGCCTGTAAGAAAGTCAGCGATTGCTGCGGAGCAGCGAAGGCCGCTGGTCGGCGCCGGCCCAGTCCGGGCCGCTGAACCATGCGTCGCCTTCAAGGTAGGCGCGCAGCATGGCAAGGCCATCGAAACCCCAGAACAGATGGCCGTCGACGACGAAGGCCGGCACGCCGAAGACGCCCTGGGCGATGGCTTCATCCGTGTTGGCCTTGAGCTGCGCCTTGGCTTCGTCGCTGCCCGCGTCGCGCACCTGCTTCAGTTGTGCTGCCAGCGCGGCGAGCCGGGCGGCGTCACCCGCCTCGCCGCTCGTGCGCCACACGTCGCGAAAGATGGTCTCGGCCACGTGCCGGCTGATGTCACCGTCCGGCGTGGTCGCCAGCGCCAGGCGCAGGTGCGGCAGCGGGTTGTAGGGATGCGTGGCAGGCATCTGGATCGGGATGCCGTGCTGGTGGCCGAGCCACAGCACGTGGCGATAGGTCCACGTGCGCTTCGCAGGGATCTCGCCCGGCCCGAGCTGGCCATGGTGCTTGAGCAGCGCACCGAGCAGCACCGGCCGGTAGGCCACGCTGTAGCTCAGCCCTTCGAGCGCTTGCGGCAGTTGCTCGAAGGCCAGGTACGCATAGGGCGAAATGAAGTCGAGATGGAAAGTGATGTGCTTCATGGCCTGTCTCCCTCGGGGATGAGGAAACCCGCCTGCGCGCGCAACTCGATCGCGCGCCAGACGCTGCGCTTGTCCGCCTCGCCCATGCGGCTCCACGCGGCAATTTCCTGGATGGTGCGCAGGCAGCCCTGGCAGAAGCCGCTGGCCGCGTCCATGCGGCAGATGGAGATGCAGGGCGACGGCACATCGCCCACGGCGGCAAGCGCGGCCTCGGCACGCTCGGCCAGTGTTGCCACGGCGTCTGCCGTCACACCACGTCCGCGACCGGCGCACCGGTCAAGGCTTCGAGGTCTTGCGGACGCAGCCGCACGACCGCGTGCGGATGGCCCGCGGCCGCCCAGATGTCCTCGAAGCGGAACAGCTCCCGATCGATCAGCATCACCGGCGGCGTGGCATGCGCGAAGGGCGAGACGCCGCCGATCGAGAAGCCGGTGCGTGACTTGACGAAGTCCGCGTCGGCACGGCCGAGCTTGCCGACCAGCTCCGCGACCTTCTTCTCGTCCACGCGCTTGTCGCCCGAGGTCACGACCAGCACCGCGACGTCGTCCGTCTTGCGACGAAAGACGATGCTCTTGGCGATCTGCCCCACGTCGATCCCCAGCGCATCGGCGGCCTGCTGCGCGGTGCGCGCGGCATCGTCGAGCATCTGCGGCGCATGCGGATGGCCCTTGTCCTGAAGGAGGCGCGCGACGCGCTGCACGCCATCGGGCAATGAACTCAGCTCGGCACCGCACATCAGGCAGCCCTCTTCGTGCGAATGGCCTTCGAGGCGCGCGAGTTCGGCTCGCGGCCCAACGCCTCGCTGATGTAGACGCCCGCATCGATCAGCTTGTCGAGGTCGATGCCGGTCTCGATGCCCATGCCGTGCAGCATGTAGACCACGTCCTCGGTCGCGACATTGCCGGTCGCGCCCTTGGCGTAGGGGCAGCCGCCAAGGCCGGCGGACGAGGTGTCGTACTGCCACACGCCCATCTCCAGGCTCGCGAGCGTGTTGCCCAGTGCCTGCCCGTAGGTGTCGTGGTAGTGGCCCGACACATCGTCGATGCCGTAGTGCTTCAGCGTGGCCTCCAGCGCACGCTGCACCTTGAGTGGCGTGCCCACGCCGATGGTGTCGGCGACACCCACGTGCTGCACGCCGATCTCCTTCATGAGCCCGGCCAGCATGTCGACGCGCGACGGCGCGATCTCGCCTTCATACGGGCAGCCGACGGTGCACGACATCGCGCCGCGCACGTAGATGCCCTTCTCGCGCGCCGCCTCGACCACAGGCCGGAAGCGCTCGATGCTCTCGGCGATGGAGCAGTTGATGTTGCGCTGGCTGAAGGCCTCGCTGGCGGCGCCGAACACCACGATCTCGTCGGGCCATTCCTCGCGCGGCGCGGCGATGGCGGCTTCGAAGCCTTTCATGTTGGGCGTCAGCACCGAATAGCGGACACCGGGCTTGCGCTGGATGCCATGCATGACCTCCGCGTTGTCGGCCATCTGCGGCACCCACTTGGGCGATACGAAGCTGGTGACCTCGATCTCCCTGAGCCCCGCGTCCTGCAAGCGGTGCACCAGCCCGATCTTGGTCTCGGCCGACACCGGCTGCTTTTCATTCTGAAGCCCGTCGCGCGGGCCGACGTCGACGATCTTGACTCTGGAGGGAAGTTTCATGGGGGTCTCGTTCGAAGAATGGGAGCGTGCCTCGCGGCGCATCCGTCATTTTCGCTGTCTTCAATAAGACTGAGGTAGGCCCAAGGCCTATGCGGCGCGTGGGAGGTGCATTCATCAGGCCTTTTGCTCCACGGTCAGGCAGGCGGCAAGGCATCAGGGTTTGTCCCGGCTCGGGCGCAGGACTTGCAATACGCACGGCTGTGGCACATTGCACAAGGCCTTATGCGGGCCTCTACCAGGAGCAGAAATGCTGTCAACGCAAGCACTGATCGACGCCGCCAACGCGGGCCTTGCGCAGGCGCTCGCCACGCCCTCGGGAATCATCGCGCTGTGCTCGGCAGGCATCGCGGGCGCGCTGGTGGTTGTCAGTTCCCTGGTCAAGACCATGATCCCCCTGCGCTGCCTGGCGGTCGGCAGCAATCTCGGCTTCCTGGTCTATGGGGCCTTGCACCCCTCGTTGCTGATGGTGCTGCTGCACGGCGCGCTGCTGCCGATCAACATCGTGCGCACGGCCCAGATGGTGCGGCTGACGCGCCGCGTGAGCGCGGCAGCGGAGGCGAGCGACCTGTCGGGCGTCTGGCTGCGGCCCTACATGCGCAGCAAGCGCCTGAAGGCCGGCCACGTGCTGTTCCACAAGGGCGAAACCGCCACGCACCTGTACTTCCTTGCCGCGGGCCGCATCGAATTCGTGGAGATCGGCGAGGTGATGGAAGAGGGTCGCCTGTTCGGCGAGATCGCCTTCTTCGCACCCGACAAGCGCCGCTCGCTGACCGCCCGCTGCGTGACGGACTGCAACGTGCTGCGTATCGACGAGCTGACTTTCAAGCAGCTGTACTACCAGAATCCGGCGTTCGGCTTCGAGGTCGTGACGCTGGTTGCCGGCCGCCTGCTGGCCGACCGGAAGCGGCTGGAGCAGCAGATCGCAGTGAAGCGGCAGGACGCGATTTCAAGCGCCGCCGCCTGACCGAGCAGGAATACCGCGGAACCGGCTCTGCCGGGCCGCAGGCATGGGGCGGGTGACTAGTACCCGCGCGTGACGTCGACGACGCCCGCGATCGGCTCGCCCTGCTCCATCGCGCGGATCTTGCTGGCGATCTGGGCGATCGAGGCCTCGCGTTCGGTGCGCGCGGAACCGTGCGGCGTGACGGTGATCTTCGGATGGCGCCAGAACGGATGCACGCCCGGCAGCGGCTCCACCTCGAACACATCGAGCGTCGCGCCGGCCAGCTGGCCGCTGTCGAGCAACGGAATCAGGTCCGCATCCACGAGATGCGCACCCCGCGCGACGTTGATCAGGTAGCCGCCGGGCTGGCCGCCATTGAGCTTCGAGAGCGTGTCGCGGTTGAGGATGCCACGCGTGGCCGGCGTCAGCGGCAGCAGATTGACGAGCACGCGGCTCGCGCCGAGGAAGGCGTCGAACTCCGACTCGCCGGAATAGCAGCGCAGGCCGTCGATGGCCTTGGCCGAGCGGCTCCAGCCGTTGACCGGAAATTCGAACTGGCTGACGGCCTTTGCCACGCGCTCGCCCAGCACGCCGAGTCCCATGACGCCTACGGAGAAATCCTTGCGATCGCGCGGCTTGCGATAGCTCCAGCGGCCCGCGCGGCCCTCGGCTTCATAGGCGTCGAATTCGCGGAAATGCCGGATCAGGAAATGGCAGACGTACTCGGCCATCTGCACCGACATGCCCGCATCGTCGAGCCGCACGACGCGGGTCTGCGATGGCACCTTGAGCTTGAGCAGCGCGTCGACACCGGCGCCGATGTTGAACATGCCGCGCAAGCCGGGCTGATCGTCGAGCAGGGCCTGCGGCGGAGCCCAGACCACGGCGTGATCGGCCGGCGCGGCGCCGGGCGCCCAGTTCTCCACCTCGGCTTCAGGCAAGGCGGCGCGGAGGCCCTCGATCCACGGATCGGGGCGGTTGTCGGTCAGGCAGACAGTGATTCGGATTCGGGAGGTCATCCCCGAAGCTTAAGCTCCGATCCGCAGAAGCTCTGCCCCCTCGGTGACCTGATCGCCCGGCAGATACAGCAGCTCCTCGACCGTGCCGTCCGCCGGCGCCGCGATCGTGTGTTCCATCTTCATCGCCTCCATCACCGCAAGCGGCTGGCCACGGCTGACCTTGTCGCCCGCCTTGACCGCAAAGGACACGACCTTGCCGGGCATCGGCGCGGTGAGCCGGCCGCCCTCGGCGTGCGTGTCGCCCGCATGGGCGAGGCGGTCGATGGCGGTGATCTTCGTCGCACCGTGCGCCGCGAAGACATAGGCCGTGGCCTGGTCTTCGTAGACGTTGAGCGTGTGGCGATGGCCGTCGAACTGCAGTTCGAGTTCGCCCGACGGAAAACTGCCGATCTCCAGCGGCCCCGACACGTCGCCGACTTGCAGCGACAGCGCGCCATCGTGCAGGTAGCGCAGCGCGGCGCTCTTCGGCTCGCCGCGGAACTCGAATTCGAAGGGCCGCGTGGCGACGCCGTGCGACTGCCAGCCATCGCGCCGGCTGAACGGGTCGCCGGTCGACGTCGCCGTTTCCGCGAGCAGCGTGCAAGCGATCGAGGCGGCGGCAGCGAGCGGCAGGCCCAGCGGCTCCTGATCGAACAGCACCGCGCGCTCGCGTTCGATCAAAGCGGTATCGAGCTTCGCATTCGCGAACGAATCCGTGCGCAGGATGCCGCGCAGGAACTGCACGTTGGTCGCGACGCCGACGACGTGCGTCTGCGCCAGCGCCAGGTCCAGTCGGGCCAGCGCTTCCTCGCGCGTGGCGCCATGGACGATCAGCTTGGCGATCATCGAGTCATAGAAAGGCGAGATCACGCCGCCCTCGCGCACGCCGTCGTCGATGCGCACGCGGCTGCGCTGGAAGGCCGTGGCCTGTGGCTTGCGGTAGACGTGCAAGGTGCCGGTGGCGGGCAGGAAGTTGTTGTCGGGGTTCTCGGCGCAGATGCGCGCCTCGATCGCATGGCCGTGGATCTGCAGCTGGTCCTGCTTCAGCGGCAGCGTTTCGCCGGAAGCGACACGCAGTTGCCATTCGACGAGATCCAGCCCGGTGATGGCTTCGGTCACCGGATGCTCCACTTGCAGCCGCGTGTTCATCTCCATGAAGAAGAAGGTCATGCTGCCATCGGCGCGCTGCTCGACGATGAATTCCACCGTGCCCGCGCCGACGTAGTTGACCGCCCGCGCAGCGGCCACGGCCGCCTCGCCCATCTCCTTGCGCATCGCGTCCGTCATGCCGGGTGCGGGCGCTTCCTCCAGCACCTTCTGGTGGCGGCGCTGCACCGAGCAATCGCGCTCGAACAGGTAGACGTAGTTGCCCTTCGTGTCGCCGAACACCTGGATCTCGATGTGGCGCGGGCGCTGCACGTACTTTTCGATCAGCACCGCGTCGTCGCCGAAGCTGTTGATCGCCTCGCGCTGGCACGAGGCCAGCGCTGCGGAAAAATCGCCGGCCTTCTCGACCACGCGCATGCCCTTGCCGCCGCCTCCTGCGCTGGCCTTGATGAGCACGGGGTAGCCGATGCGGTCGGCCTCGCGTTGCAGCAAAGCCGGGTCCTGGTCGCTGCCGTGGTAGCCGGGCACCAGCGGCACGCCGGCCTTCTCCATGAGTTGCTTGGACTCGGCTTTCAGGCCCATCGCCTTGATGGCCGAAGGCGGCGGGCCGATGAAGACCAGGCCGGCATCGGCGCAGGCCTGCGCAAACTCCTCGTTCTCGCTGAGGAAGCCGTAGCCGGGATGCACCGCTTCGGCGCCCTTCGCCTTGGCGGCTTCGAGGATCTTTTCCCAGCGCAGGTAGCTGTCCTTGGGCGCGCTGCCGCCGAGGTACACCGACTCGTCGCAGGCGCGCACATGGTTGGCGTGCGCATCGGCATCGGAATACACGGCCACGGTGCGGATCGCCATGCGGCGTGCGGTCGCCGCAACCCGGCAGGCGATCTCGCCACGGTTCGCGATCAGGATCTTCTTAAACATTCGATGAGTCTCCGGGGGAGTTCTTCTTGAGCTGGAACGCGGGGGCCACGCCAGGATCGGGGCGGCCGCTGAAGATGCGGGCCACGCGGCCGAAAAGAGATTTGAGGAAGCGCCAGCTCTTGCGGATCAGCCACACGCTGAGCACCAGCACGGCGATGAAGAGCACGCCGAACACCAGCGGGTGCGCGACAGCGAGCCAGAGCCCTGCCGGCACCATGCCGTCCTCGACCAGCGAAGCGCCGACGTTGCTGAAGGGTTCCGGCGAGGTGTTGATCGCTGCGCGCGTCGTTGCCTTGGCCGCATGCGCGGTCGCCGCGAAGCCGCCGCCGAGCAGGGCCGCGACCAGCGCCATCGCCGCGTGGTCGGCGCCAAACACGCCCGCCGCCAGCGCGGCGCCGGCCGGGATGCGGATCGCCGTATGGACCATGTCCCAGATCGAATCGAGCCCCGGGATCTTGTCGGCGAAGAACTCCACGAAGACCATGAAGCCGCTCGCCGCCAGCACGACCGGATGGGCCAGCAGGTGCAGGCCGTTCGGCAGCGGCACCCAGCCCATGTAGCCGGCCAGGCCGGTCAACAGCACGACGAGGTACAGCCGCACGCCGCTGGCCCAGCCCAGAGCGGCAGCCAACGCCAGCAGTTGGGGCATGTCAAGGCTGGTCATGGCTCACCCCCAGCCTCGCCCACTGCGTGTGGCTCGGACACCCCCTTGCAGGGGGCAATCCCAGTGGCCCGGCAAAGCCGGTTCCACGGGATTTCCGGTACGGACCGAGTGTTCGCCACGTTCGTCAACCTAGCCAACTCGGCTTGCGCTTCTGCAGGAAGGACTGCACGCCTTCGCGGCCTTCTTCGCTGGCGCGGATGTCGGCGATGCCCTGCACCGTATTCGCGACCAGCGCATCGTCGATCTCGCGGCCCGCCACGTCCGCGATCAGCGTCTTGCAGGCGCGCACCGCCGCCGGGCTGGCGCTCGTGAGAGCCTTCACGATCTCGGCGACCTTGGCGTCCAGCGCATCGGCGGCGACCACCTCGTGCACGAAGCCGATGCGATGCGCCTCGGCCGCGGTGAAACGCTCGGCCGTCAGGAACCAGCGCTGCGCGGCGCGCGTGCCCATGGCGCGCAACACGTAGGGGCTGATGGTGGCGGGGATCAGGCCGATCTTGACTTCGCTCAGGCAGTACCAGGCCGTGTCCACGCTCACCGCGATATCGCACGCGGCGACCAGGCCCATGCCGCCCGCATAGACGTCGCCCTGCACGCGGGCGATCACCGGCTTGGGGCTTTCGTGGATCGTGCGCAGCATGGCGGCGAGGCCGCCTGCGTCGGCGATGTTCTGCTCATGCGTGAAGTCGGCTGCGCGGCGCATCCAGTTCAGATTGGCGCCGGCGCAGAACGCGGGGCCATTGGCGCCCAGCACGATCACCCGCACCCCGGCTTCAGCACTCGCCTGCGCAAAGGCCTCGCCGAGTTCGCGGATGACGACGTCGTCGAAGGCATTGCGGAGTTCGGGCCGGTTGAGCCAGATGCGCGCAACGGCGCCTTCGACCGCGAGTTCGAGGGTGGTGAATTCGCTCATCGGTGTCATTCCCTGGCTTCTTGTTGAAGGAGATAAACCCAGTCCAGCTCCGGCCCCGGTTGCGCCATGGCCGTGAGCGCCGCAGCCACCTGGCCGCGATGATGGGTCGCGTGATTGAAGACGTGGCCCAGTGCCGGCGCGAACGGGATCAGCACCTGCTCGCCGTTGTTGCGCGTGTAGGCCAGGTCGCCGTCGTAGCGCTCCGGCGGCAAGGTCGCGAGCCAAGGGCTCCAGCGCGTGACGGCTGCGGCGAGCGCGCTGCACACTTCAGCGCGGTCCGTGTGCAGCTCGGTGTCGAGCGACATCCGCAGCGACTTGCCTTCGGCGAAGCGTGCGTACCAGATGTTGTCGGTCACCAGCAGGTGGTTGACCGTCAGGTGCACGGAGCGGAAGTACAGGCCGCAGTCCTTGTGCCAGTCCTCGTCGGACAGGCCCGCGAGGTTCGACGTGATGAGCCTGTTGGTCGCCCACACGTGGTAGCGCCCGAGGCTGGCGAAGTAGTTGGCGAGCGACATGGTGCCGGTCCTCACATGCGGAAGATGCCGAATTTCGGCTCGGGAATCGGCGCATTGCGTGCCGCAGCCAGCCCCAGCGCGAGCACGCGGCGCGTGTCGGCGGGGTCGATGATGCCGTCGTCCCACAGCCGCGCCGTCGCGTAGTAGGGATGGCCCTGTGCCTCATATTGCTGGCGGATCGGCGACTTGAAGGCTTCTTCCTCCTCCGCGCTCCATTGCCCGCCCTTGCCCTCGATGCCATCGCGCTTGACGGTGGCGAGCACGCTCGCGGCCTGCTCGCCGCCCATCACGCTGATGCGCGCGTTGGGCCACATCCAGAGGAAGCGCGGCGAATAGGCGCGGCCGCACATGCCGTAGTTGCCCGCGCCGAAGCTGCCCCCGATGATGATGGTGAACTTGGGCACATTGGCCGTGGCCACGGCCGTCACCATCTTCGCGCCGTGGCGCGCGATGCCTTCGTTCTCGTACTTGCGCCCGACCATGAAGCCGGTGATGTTCTGCAGGAACACCAGCGGGATCTTGCGCTGGCAGCAGAGTTCGATGAAGTGCGCGCCCTTCTGCGCCGATTCGGAGAACAGGATGCCGTTGTTCGCGACGATGCCCACCGGCATCCCCTCGATCTCGGCGAAACCGCAGACCAGCGTGCTGCCGAAGCGCGACTTGAACTCATGGAACTCGCTGCCGTCGACGATGCGGGCAATGATCTCGCGCACATCGAAAGGCTTGCGCGTATCGACAGGGATCACGCCATAGAGTTCGTCGGCAGGGAACCCGGGCGCGCGCGGGGCTGTCGCCTGCTTCTCGCCGCTGCCGTTCCGCGCGTTGAGGTTGGCGACGGCCGATCGCGCCAGCGCCAGCGCATGCAGGTCGTTCTGCGCCAGGTGGTCGGCCACGCCCGACAGCCGCGTGTGCACGTCACCGCCGCCCAGGTCCTCGGCAGTCACGACTTCGCCGGTGGCGGCCTTCACGAGCGGCGGGCCGCCCAGGAAGATGGTGCCCTGGTTCCTGACGATGATGCTTTCGTCGCTCATCGCCGGCACGTAGGCGCCGCCTGCCGTGCAGGAGCCCATCACCACGGCGATCTGTGCGATGCCCTGCGCGCTCATGTTGGCCTGGTTGTAGAAGATGCGGCCGAAGTGATCGCGGTCGGGGAACACTTCGTCCTGGTTCGGCAGGTTGGCGCCGCCCGAGTCCACGAGGTAGATGCAGGGCAGGCGGTTCTGCTCGGCAATCTCCTGCGCGCGCAGGTGCTTCTTGACGGTCATCGGGTAGTAGGTGCCGCCCTTCACCGTCGCGTCGTTGCAGACGATCATGCAGTCCACGCCGCTGACCCGGCCGATGCCGGCGATCAGCCCCGCGCCAGGTGCGGCGCCGTGGTACATCGCATGCGCTGCGAGCGGCGCCACTTCGAGAAAGGGCGTGCCCGGGTCCAGCAGTTGCGCGACGCGATCGCGTGGCAGGAGCTTGCCGCGCGCCGTGTGCTTGCTGCGCGCGGCCTCGCCGCCGCCGGCCTCGACCTTGGCGAACTGCGCGTGCAGGTCATCGACCAGTGCGCGCATGGCGGTCGCGTTGGCCTGGAATTCGGCCGAGCGGGCGTTGAGTTTCGTCTCCAGCTTCATGCAGTTTGGTCCTCGTCGAGCCCGAGCTGGCTCTTCATCGCTTCGCGAATCTTGAATTTCTGGATCTTGCCGGTCACCGTCATCGGGAACGCGGTGACGAACTCGATGTACCTCGGCACCTTGTAGTGCGCGATCTGGCCCTTGCAAAAGTCGCGGATCTCGTCGGCGGTCGCGGTCTGTCCCGGCTTGGGGATGATCCAGGCGCACAGCTCTTCGCCGTACTTCTTGTCAGGCAGGCCGACGACCTGCACGTCCTGCACCTTCGGATGGCGGTAGAGGAACTCTTCGATCTCGCGCGGGTAGATGTTCTCGCCGCCGCGGATCACCAGGTCCTTGATGCGGCCGACGATGTTCACGTAGCCTTCGGCGTCCATGGTGGCGAGGTCGCCGGTGTGCATCCAGCCTTCGGCGTCGATGGCTTCGCGGGTCTTTTCCTCGTCTTCCCAATAGCCGTGCATCACCGAATAGCCGCGCGTGCAGAACTCGCCGGAGACGCCCGTCGGGACGGTGTCGCCCGTGACCGGATCGATGATCTTGATCTCCAGGTGCGGCTGCACCGTGCCGACAGTGGACACGCGCTTTTCGAGCGGCGTGTCGGTCGAGCTCTGGCAGCTCACCGGGCTGGTCTCGGTCATGCCGTAGGCGATGGTGATCTCGCGCAGGTGCATCTGGTCGACCACGCGCTTCATCACCTCGGTGGGGCACGGCGAGCCGGCCATGATGCCGGTGCGCAGTGTCGAGAAGTCGAACTCCCTGAAGCGGGGATGGTCGAGCTCGGCGATGAACATGGTCGGCACGCCATGCAGCCCCGTGCACTTCTCGGCCTGCACCGTCTGCATCACGGTGAGCGGGTCGAAGCCGTCGTTGGGATAGACGATGGTCGCGCCGTGCGTGATGCATGCGAGGTTGCCCAGCACCATGCCGAAGCAGTGGTAGAGCGGCACCGGGATGCACAGGCGGTCCACCGGCGAGAGCTTCATGCATTCGCCGATGAAGAAACCATTGTTCAGGATGTTGCGGTGCGTGAGCGTCGCGCCCTTGGGGAAGCCGGTGGTGCCGCTGGTGAACTGGATGTTGATCGGGTCCGTCGCCTTCAGCGTCTTCGCGATGGCGGCGACCTGCGGGTCATCGGGCGTGCCGCTGTCGAGCAGGGTCGAGAAGCGCAGCAGCCCCGGCAGTTCCCCGCTGTCGGCCAGCGTGTCGATCCATGCCACGGTGCGCAGGTGCGGCAGGCGCGCGGCGTTCAGTGCGCCGGGCTTGGCATCCGCCAACTCGGGCGCGAGTTCGCGCAGCATGCCGACGTAGTCGCTGGTCTTGAAGCTCTTCATCGTGACCAGCGCCTTGCACGCCACCTTGTTGAGCGCGTATTCGAGCTCGGAGGTGCGGTAGGCCGGATTGATGTTGACCAGGATGATGCCGATCTTCGCCGTGGCGAGCTGCATCAGCACCCAGGGCGCGTTGTTGTGCGACCAGATGCCGACGCGGTCGCCCGGCACGAGGCCCAGGCCCAGCAGGGCGCTGGCGAGCCGGTTGGCTTCGCGCTGGAGTTCGCTGTAGTTGTAGCGCTTCGACTCGTGGGCGCTGACCAGGGCTTCATGGTCGCCCTGCCGCGCCGCCATGTCATCGAAGAAGTCGCCGATGGTCTGCTCGATCAGCGGCACATCGGTGGCGCCTCGCGCCATGCTTTCGGTGAGTGCGGCCATTTTTTTCTTGCTCCTGGTGCCTTGCGGGTCAGGCTGTCTCGGAGAACAGCTCACGGCCGATCAGCATGCGCCTTATCTCGCTGGTCCCGGCGCCGATTTCGTAGAGCTTGGCATCGCGCCAGAGCCGCTCGACCGGGAAGTCCTTGGTGTAGCCCACGCCGCCGAGCGCCTGGATCGCCTCGCCGGCCATCCACGTCGCCTTCTCCGCCGAATAGAGGATTGCGCCAGCGGCGTCCTTGCGGAAGGTGCGCGCGTGGTCGCTGCGGTCGCAGGCCTTGCCGACCGCATAGACGTAGGCCCGCGTCGCCTGCCACGTCGAATACATGTCGGCCAGCTTGCCCTGCATGAGCTGGAACTCGCCGATGCTCTGGCCGAACTGCTGGCGTTCATGCACGAAAGGCAGCACCGCGTCCATGCAGGCGGCCATGATGCCCAGCGGCCCGCCGGAGAGCACGGCACGCTCGAAGTCGAGGCCGCTCATGAGCACCTTGGCGCCCATGCCTTCGCCGCCCAGCACGTTCTCTTCGGGCACTTCGCAGTTGTCGAAGAACAGCGGGAAGGTGTTGGAGCCGCGCATGCCGAGCTTGTCGAGCTTGGTGCCGGCCGAGAAGCCCTTGAAGCCCTTCTCGACGATGAAGGCCGTCATGCCGCGAGCGCCCATCTCGGGCTCGGTCTTGGCGTAGATCACGAGCGTGTCGGCGTCGCCGCCGTTGGTGATCCACATCTTGCCGCCGTTGAGCACGTAGCGGTCGCCCTTCTTCTCGGCGCGCAGCTTCATGCTGACGACGTCGGAGCCGGCATTCGGCTCGCTCATGGCCAGCGCGCCGACGTGCTCGCCGCTCACCAGCTTGGGCAGGTATTTCTTCTTCTGCGCCTCGCTGCCGTTGCGGTGGATCTGGTTGACGCACAGGTTGGAGTGCGCGCCGTACGAAAGGCCGACTGAGGCCGACGCGCGCGAAACCTCCTCCATCGCCACGATGTGCGCGAGGTAGCCGAGCTCGGTGCCGCCGTATTCCTCTTTCACCGTCATGCCGTGCAGGCCGAGGTCGCCGAGCTTCTTCCAGAGGTCGGCCGGGAACAGGTTGTCGCGGTCGATCTCGGCTGCGCGGGGTGCAATCTCGTCGGCGGCGAATGTCTGGATCGCGTCGCGCAGGGAGTCGATGGTGTCGCCCAGGTCGAAGTTCAGGCCGGGATCGTGCATGGGGGTGTCTCCTCAATCGGTTCGGCCGCGCCGGAATTTCGCGCGCGGAAAGCCGCAGCTTACGCCGTGTGCCGTTGCAATTGGCGCCACAATGGTTGCAAATCACGCCACACTCTCGGACCCGCCATGTCTTCGTCCCCGCTGCGGAACAGCAGCCGCGCCGCCACGCCGATCGCCTTTGTGCGCGCCATTGTCAGGGGCTACGAGCGCTACGGCGTCGACCCGTCCCAGGCGCTGGCGGAGGCACAGATCGCGCCGCATGATCTCGATAATCCGCAGGCCCGCGTCACCGCGGCGCAGTTCGAGGCGCTGTCGGGCTTTGCGATGCAGCAACTCGACGACGAGGCGCTCGGCTGGTTCGCCCGCCGTCTCCCGTGGGGGACCTACGGCATGTTGTGCCGCGCCTCGCTGGGCTCGCCGAACCTGGGCGTGGCGATCAAGCGATGGTGCAGGCACCACCGGCTGCTGACGGACGACATCACGCTCGACCTGGCGGTGGCCGGCGGCGTCGCCACCGTGTCCATCACCGAGCACCGCGCGCTGGGCGACTTCCGGGAGTTCTGCCTGGTCTCGAGCCTGCGCTTCCTGCACGGCTACGCCTGCTGGGCGATCGATTCGCGGGTCTCGCTGAGCGCAGCCTCGTTCCCGTTCGAGGCGCCGGCGCATCGCGACGCCTATCCATTGATGTTCGGCGGCGAACTGCATTTCGGCGCGGCCCAGGCCGGCTACAGCTTCGACGAGCGCTACCTGGCCTTGCCGCTCCAGCGGGACGAGCGAGCGCTGCGGACCATGCTGCGCCGCGCCCTGCCGCTCACGGTGCTCCAGTACCGCCGCGACCGCCTGCTGGGGCAGCGCGTGCGGGAGCTGTTGCGGGTGCGCGGCGGCGAAGCCGCCACGGCCGACGCGCTCGCCGAGCTGCTGAACCTCTCCACCCGCACCTTGCACCGCCAGCTGCTGGAAGAAGGCATCTCGCTGCAGGCGCTGAAGGATGAAGTGCGGCACGAACTGGCCGCCGAGCAGTTGCGCCGCACCGACCGGCCGATCAAGCAGGTGGCGCTGGCTGTGGGCTTCCGCAACGAGAAGAGCTTTTCCCGAGCCTTCCGCGGCTGGGCGGGCATGACGCCGGGCGCCTTCCGGCGCGGCGCGCAGCCCGTTACAGTCTCGGCCGCCGATCCGTGAAAAAAGCACGCCCAGCGTGCGTTCGGCGCAGCGCGGCACCCCGGAATGGTGCATTGGCCCGCCTAGGATCGACGGATGCATCAAGTTCCCGACACCGACAGCTCCGAGTTTGCCGCCCTGATGGACTTCATCGCCACCTCAGGACGCGTCCGCAGCCATCCGTCGGTGAGCGAGAACGCCGACAAGCTGGTCTCCCGCATGTGGTCCGGCCGCGCCAAGGCCATGACCCAATCGATCGCCGCCATGGCCAAGGCGGCCGTTCGCACCAGCAACTGAGTTCAGTCCCCCTGGACGTTCAATGAGCCGCGCAGCGCCTGGAACTCGGGCGAGCGCCGCAGCGCGCTGCGCCCAGCGGCGATGAGCCGCGTGACCTCCTCGTCCGTGATCGAGAACGCCGTCGGCACCTGAAGCAGGCGGAGCCGCAATTCGCCGTCCGCGGCGTCGCGGAGGTTGACCTGCACTACGTGGATCTCCGCGTCGGGAGCGAACGCATCGGACCCATCCGTGCTGCGCGACTTCAGGTCCTCCCGCCACTGCCGCGCGGTGTCGAGCAGGAATTCCTGCGTTTCCAGCACCGCGCGCGCGCCGGCGCCGAACAGCAGGGTGTCGGCCACGGCCCGGGCGCGCGGCAGCCTGTCGCTGGTGTCGACGTTGTTCGACGGGTCGCGCGCCGAGTTGACGCTGATCAGGACCAGCTTGCGGACGCTGCCGCGCGGAATGCCGACCTCATCGAAGCTCTCGCGCAATCCCCCACCGAGCAATGCGCGGTCGAGCAGCCTGCGCACGGCCAGGTTGTCCGCGACGCCCCCGTCCACGAGATGGATGAAGGGGCGGGCCTGCGCATCGAGGTAGCTGTTCGCCTGCATGCGGAACATGCGTGCGCGGTAGTTGCCCTGCCCGCGCAAGGCCAACCGCGGCACGATGCCGCGGTCATGGCATTCCTGGGCGTAGTTCTTCAGGGTCAGCGGGCTCAACAGGATGGGCACCGCCGACGATGCCGCGACCGCGAAGGAGAGCGGCACGGTCTGCAGGTCCGAACAGATCAGCTCGAACTGGTCCTGCGTGAACTCGAAGGGCGTGCCCAGCGACATGTCCGTCGCGGCGATCACGAGCTGCGGATGCCGGGGATGACTCTCGATGTCGGCGTAGGTCTTGCCCTCGTAGATCTCGTCGAGCCGGCGCGCCAGCAGATGGGAGCGGCCGTACCAGGGCGAGCTGAGGTCCCACAGGCTGCGGGGCCGCAGCGCCTGCAGGATGAGGCTGTTCTGGAAATTCTGGCGGAGGAAGTCGCGTTCGAAATCGGGCAGCTTCTCGGCGCCGAAAGCCGCGTAGTAGGCCGCGAGGATGCTGCCGCCCGAGACGCCGCTGATGACGTCGGTGGCGTCGAGCAGGTCGGTGGTGCGGCCATTCCACTCGAACTGGGTGCGGTGGAGTTCTGCCAGCACCCCGTAGCCGAAGGCGGCAGCGCGTGCACCGCCGCCGGACAGCGTGACGGCCACCAGGATGGTCGGGTCGCGGCCCGAACTGGCGGCCACGGCGAGACGCGGCGGGGGGTTCTCGGGCAGCGGGTCGTTGAGCCAGGGCCGCAGCGACGAGCAGCCGGCGGCGCACGCCGCGATCAGGAGGCCACAGAAAAAGCGGAGGCCTCGCATCGGGGTGGTCTCAGGCGAGCACGGGGCGCCAGTCGGCCAGCAGTGCCGGCAGCTGCGCCATGTCGGTGAACACGTGCACCACGCCGACGGCGCGCAGCGCGTCGGGCCCGCTGTGGCCGAGGTCGGTGGGGCTGTAGCCGAAGACGGTCGCGCCCGCTGCAACGCCTGCCATGGCGCCGGTGACGGTGTCCTCGACCACCGCGCAGCGCGCCGGGTCCACGCCCAGCGCGGCGGCAGCCGCCAGGTAGACATCCGGCGCAGGCTTGGAGCGCGGGGTTTCGTGGCCGCTGAAGATGCGGCCCGCGAAGCAGTCGAGCAGGCCGATCTTGTCGAGCTGCAGTTCGACCTTCAGCCGGTCGGCGCCCGATGCGCAGGCAATGCGACCGCCGAGTGCCGCATGCAATGCCCGCACGGCTTGCACCGCGTTGGGAATGGCGAGCAAGTCGCGCTCCAGCGCCTCGTTGCGGCGGATGCGGAAACCGTCGAGCCAGTCCTCGGTGATGGCGAAGCCGGTCTTCGACTCGATCAGCGCGACCTCGTCCTTCACCGCCTTGCCCACGAAGAGCCGCATGGACTCTTCCACGCTGAGCTTCCAGCCCAGTTCGCCGAGCATCTCGGCCAGTACGCGGTTGGTGATGGGTTCGGAGTCGACCAGGACGCCGTCGCAGTCGAAGAGGACGGCGTCGAAAGGGAATGAATTCATGGGGGGCCATCGTATCAACGAAGCAAATCGGATGATCGAAGCCGATGGAACCCCGCGGAGCCGGCTCCGCCGGTCCGCCGGGGTTGCCCCCTGGAAGGGGGTGTCAGAGCCACACGAAGTGGGCCAGGCTGGGGGTCAGGTCTTGACCTGGATCGGGATGTACATCTCGCCGCCCGCCGCCTTGAACTCCGCCGACTTGCCCGCCATGCCATCCTCGACCGCGATGGTCTCGTCGATGCCGCGTTGAGCTGCATACTCGCGCACCTCCTGCGTGATCTTCATCGAGCAGAACTTCGGACCGCACATGGAGCAGAAGTGCGCGACCTTGCTGCTGTCCTTGGGCAAGGTCTCGTCGTGGAATTCGCGCGCGGTGTCGGGGTCGAGGCCGAGGTTGAACTGGTCCTGCCAGCGGAATTCGAAGCGCGCCTTGGAGAGTGCGTCGTCGCGCGCCCGCGCGCCGGGGTGCCCCTTGGCGACGTCCGCCGCATGCGCCGCGATCTTGTACGCGATGATCCCCTGCTTCACATCGTCGCGATCCGGCAGGCCCAGGTGTTCCTTGGGCGTGACGTAGCACAGCATCGCGGTGCCGGCCCAGCCGATCATGGCGGCGCCGATGGCGCTGGCGATGTGGTCGTAGCCCGGCGCGATGTCGATGGTCAGCGGGCCGAGCGTGTAGAACGGCGCCTCGTGGCAGTGCTTCAGCTGCTCGTCCATGTTGGCCTGGATCAGGTGCATCGGCACGTGGCCCGGGCCTTCGATCATGGTCTGCACGTCGTGCTTCCACGCGATCTGCGTGAGCTCGCCGAGGGTGCGCAGCTCGGCGAACTGGGCCTCGTCGTTGGCATCCGATGCGCAGCCGGGGCGCAGGCCGTCGCCGAGCGAGAAGCTCACGTCGTAGGCCTTCATGA
The DNA here is from genome assembly GCF_030317145.1 of Variovorax flavidus. GTDB lineage: Bacteria > Pseudomonadota > Gammaproteobacteria > Burkholderiales > Burkholderiaceae_C > Variovorax > Variovorax flavidus. Next base: position 114,399 of record NZ_JASZYE010000008.1, on the reverse strand, counting down.
TGTCGCAGATGTCCTCGAAGTGCGTGTAGAGGAAGCTCTCCTTGTGGTGCGAGATGCACCACTTGGCCATGATCGAGCCGCCGCGCGAGACGATGCCGGTGCGGCGGTCCGCCGTGAGGTGGATGAAGGGCAGCCGCAGCCCCGCGTGGATGGTGAAATAGTCGACGCCCTGCTCGGCCTGCTCGATCAGCGTGTCGCGGTAAATCTCCCAGGTGAGGTCCTCGGCCACGCCGCCGACCTTTTCGAGCGCCTGGTAGATCGGCACCGTGCCGATGGGCACCGGGCTGTTGCGCACGATCCAGTCGCGCGTGGTGTGGATGTTGCGGCCGGTGGAAAGGTCCATCACGTTGTCGGCACCCCAGCGGATGGCCCACACGAGCTTCTCGACTTCTTCCTCGATGCTGGAGGTGACAGCCGAGTTGCCGATGTTGGCGTTGATCTTGACCTTGAAGTTGCGGCCGATCGCCATCGGCTCGACTTCGGGGTGGTTGATGTTGGCCGGGATGATGGCGCGGCCGCGCGCCACTTCATCGCGCACGAACTCGGGCGTGATGATCTTCGGGATGCGCGCGCCCATCGGGTTGCCGGCCAGGCGCTTCTCGCGCGCTTCGTCGGCGAGGTACTCGGCCATCCATTCGCGGCGGCCGTTCTCGCGCAGGGCGACGTATTCCATCTCGGGCGTGACGATGCCCCGGCGCGCGTAGTGCATCTGCGTCACGTTGGCGCCTGCCTTGGCGCGCCGTGGCGTGCGCTGGAGGGCGGCTGCGCCGGCGCGCAGTTCGGCGATGCGCTGCGCATCGCGGTCGGCGTGCGTGGCGCCGTCGTCGAGTGCCAGGTGCACGCGGCCTTCGTAGCTTTCGGTGTCGCCGCGCTCGGCAATCCATGCATCGCGCACGCCGGGCAGGCCGCGCCGCACGTCGATGTCGGCGGCAGGATCGGTGTACGGCCCAGAGGTGTCGTAGAGCGACACACGCTCGCCGTTGGTGAGCAGCACCTCGCGCACCGGCACGCGCAGGTCGGGCCGGCTGCCGGCGATGGTGCTCTTGCTGGAGGCGGGGAAAGGCTCACGCGTGAGCGTGAGAAGGGACGCGAACTTGTCGATGGCATTCATGCGGGGCACTCCTGGTTGTGGGACAACGGGTGCTCCGCGATCGCTCCGGGTAACGGTGACGGCCATCGAGGACGGACGGGCACCTTGGAGTCGCAGCTCTTCTTACGCTGGTATGAACCAGATCAAGTTCGCGGGTTCGGCCGCTTGGCCATCTCAGTACGCATCTGCGTGCACCCCGGAGCGGGGCCGATTCTAGGCCTTGCCTGCGCGCGGGATCAAGTCGGACGCACAGCGGCCATCGGCGTGACTGCCAACGGGCCCTCGGCATCGGCCCCTGCCGCCTCGGCCGCGGCCCAGGCATCCAGGCCACCGGCAAGCACGCGCACGCGGGGCAGGCCCGCAGCCATCAGCACGCGCGCAGCCGCGACGGCCGATTCATCGTTGGGGCAATCGCAGAACACGACGAGTTCGCGGCCATCGGAGAAACTGCCGAGACGCTTCGGAAGGTGCGAGAGCGCAATGCCGATGGCACCGGGAATCGCGCGTTCGTCCAGCGCACGTGCCTCGTCGGAGCGCACGTCGATCAGGGTAGGGCCGGCGCCGGCTGCCAAGGCTTCGCGCAGCACCTGGACTTCCATCAACTCGATGTCGTCGGCGCGCAGCGCCATGCGGCGTTGCCGATAGCGCCACAGGATGAACCCGACCAGCAGCAGCGCGAACACCCCCATGGCAGCAAGCCCGATCTCGGACAGGACCGCCAGCACGTCCTCGATGGCAGCATGGAAGACGCGCCCGAGGATCAGGAACCCCAGCGTCCAGATCAGCGCAGCCACCGTCTCGTAGGACAGGAAGCGCACGTTCGACATGCCCAGCGCACCCGCCATCGGCGGCGCAACCACCGACACGCCCGGCACGAACTTCGCCGCGATCAGCGACAGGCCGCCCCAGCGGCCCAGGATCGATTCACTGCGCCGCACGCAGGAGTCCGCCGACAGCGAAATGCGGCACAGCAGCCGCATGACCCGGTAGCCCCAGCGCCGCCCCGCGAGGAACCACACGCCGTCGCCGAGGATGTTGCCCAGCACCGCGGCCAAGGTCACCGCCAGAAAAGACACCTGCCCTCCGACCGTGAGCCCGCCCGCGACGATCAGGAAAGGCACCGCCGGCACGGGTGCGCCCAGGCGCGTCGCCAGCGTGGCAACGAACACCAGGGCCGAACCCTGGCTGGCGAGTAGTGTGACGAAGTCATTCATGATTTCACGGGACCGGTGTTCTTTTCTGCAGGAATCGGAAGACGGCTATTCCCCTTGGGTGGGTCGTTCCGTCGGGTTCGCCGTGGCCTGCGCGGAAGGTCCGCCGCGAAGATCCAGATCGGAGAAATAGGCGATGCCGTGGCCACGCGTGTTGTCCGCATCGGCCGAGATGGCGACCGCGACCACGTCAGGCATGGTGCTGCCGGCCTCGTCGCCGAACGCGCGGCGATAGTCCGCGAGCAGGTTGCGTCGTTCGGCCACCCATGTGCCCGGCTTCGCGGCGGCGCCGGACTCGAGCACGATCATGCGCACGCGGCGGGTGAAGGCGTTCATGAACTCGCTTCCCTTCGCCTCCTTGTTGTCCCACACGTAGCACAGCGCTTCGCTGGGCACGTCTTCGCCGGTCGTACGGCGGGCGAGCGCCAGACGGGTGCGCTCGCCGACGGACAGCCTGTCGACCGGGAAGTCGAAGAACACGCACACCTTGGCCGCGCCATCGTCACCGGCGCGGGTGCGCAGGTCGGCGTCCTGGACGAACTCGTCGACGCGCCAGCGCCATGCGAGCGTAGTGCCTCCGTTGAGCGGCACCTGCGTCGGATGCACAAGGTTGCCGTAGGACTGGTCGGCCTCGACCCTCAGCACGCGCTTGCCGTCCTGCTGCACCACCTCGAACCGCGTGGGGGCCTTGTTGGGCAGGGTGGTGAAGCGCCAGGGCTGCGGCGCCTGCGCGCCCTGTGCGCTCGAGAAGGGCGTGAGCGTTGCGGGCTCGTCTGCGTGGGCAGCGGGAGTCGATGCCAGCAGGAGCATCGAAGCGAGCGGCAGGGCCGCGGCAACTCGCCGCTGCCAGCGCGCAAACTGATCCGTCGTCGTGCTCTCCATGTCGGCCCCTTCGCCCTGGGTTGGTGAAACCTCTGCTGAGCGCCTTCGGCGCTCAGCGCACCATGCGAGTGTGGGGGCGAAAGGGCCCAAGATAAATACGCCAAAAGGAATCTGTCTGTCTCAATCCCGGACACAATGTCCGGCAGACAGCTATCGAATCGATAGCAAGAAATCCTTGTTTGGCGGCCTCGCAGAGGCTATTCGGCCGCCCTCGACGGGCTCAGTGCAGATCGCCGTCGACGTAGTACCACCGATTGTGGAGGCCATCGACCTCGCGCACGAAACGGCTGCGCTCGTGCAGGCGCGACGCCACGCCGGCGCTGCTGCGTTGGCGGGCCACGAACTCGACCTCCGCGTGGTCGGCGTCGAGCACCGATCGCGAGCGGACGTCCAGCCCGAGCCACTTCACGCCGGGATCGAAGCTCACTTCGGCTGGGCGGGTCGATGCATGCCAGGTCGCGAGCAGGTAGTCGGCTCGTTCGCGCACGAAGGCGGTGTAGCGCGAGCGCATGAGCGATTCGGCGTCCGTTGCCGGGGTGTTCTCGAAGTCGTCCACATAGCGGCCGCAGCATTGGGCGTAGGCCAGCGGGAGTTCCCGGCGATCACGGCGCCCGCAGGGGCAAGGGACACGGGCGGAACTGGGAGAGGATGCGGACATTGGGAAGGTTTTGGCGGGGAATGCAGCACGTATTGTGCAGACCCTCGCACAAACCCTGCCTCCGGCAGCGCCGCCCCTCCCCTCATTTGGGGGCAGGCAGACGGCCCAGGAGGCTTTCGACCGCCAGGCCCAGGGCCAGCAACTGGCGGTCGCTGCCCGCCGGCCCGTCGAACTCGAGGCCGACCGGCAGGTGGCTCGTGGCACCCAGCCCCGAGGGTAGTTGCAGGCCCGGTATGCCGGCATTGCTGCCGGGGTCGGTGTTCTGGATCAGCACGACGAAGTTCTCCGGGCTGCTGGCATCGGGCGTCGCGGCCAGCGCCACGCGCGGGACCGTCGGGAACACCAGCGCATCGAGCCGGTTCCTCGTGAAGGTGTCACGGTAGAGCCTCTGCAGCGCCGGGCGGGCCACCCGCATCGCGTTGTCGTACGCCGGCTTGGCGTCGACCACGCCTTTGGCGGCCGGCAGCTTGCGCGGGATGATCAGCCCGTCGAAAGTGCCCTTCACATCGGGGCTGGCGACCGCCGCGGCGAGTTGCGCGATGCCCACGCCGGTGCGGTACCTGGCGAGGTAGGCCGCGATGTCGTCATGCGCCTCGTAGAGCGCGACCGGAAAGCCGACCGCGCCGTTGAGCTCCATCAGCTTCGGCATTTCCACGTCCACCAGAGTCACCCCCGCCGCACGCAGCTTGGCCAGCGCTGCATCCGTGGCCGCGCGCGTGTCGGCATCGAGATTGGCGTAGAAAGCCGGCACCACGCCGAGCCGCACGCGCTTCAGGTTGGCGGGCTTGACCGGCGTACCGCCCACGATCACACGATCGATCAGCGCCACGTCCGCGACCGACAGCGCCATTGGCCCGGCCGTGTCGCGCGTGTGCGAGATCGGCGTGATGCCCTCCTGCGAATAGCGGCCGACAGTCGGCCGCAATGAGGCGCAGCCGTTGAACGCGCAGGGAATGCGCACCGAGCCGCCCGTGTCGGTGCCGAGTGCCGCCGGCACCATGCGTGCGCCAAGCGCCGCGCCGTTGCCGGACGACGAACCACCCGCGACACGCGTGCTGTCATAGGCGTTGCGCACGCCCACTTCGGGGCCGGTCTGGAAGGCGGGGTTGTAGCCCGTCACGCCGAAGGCCAGCTCGTGCATGTGGGTCTTGCCCAGCACGATGGCGCCCGCCGCGCGCAGCTTGGCGACGACAGGCGCGTCGGCCTGCGGCACGAAGGTCTTGAGGGCGGGCGTTCCGGCGGTGGCTGGCAGCCCCTTGACCTGGATGTTGTCCTTCACCGCCACCGGCACGCCGGCGAGCGGCTTGCAGGCGCCTCCCTGCTTGCGCTCCGCATCTGCCGCACGAGCGGCGCGCAAGGCGCCAGCCTCATCGAGCGTGATGAAAGCGTTGAGCTGCATCTTCGCCCTGGCCTGCGCGAGGTAGGCCGACACCACTTGCTCGCTGCCGAGCGTGCCTGCGCAGATCAGCCGCGCGGCCTCGCTGGCCGTCAGGGTGGCGATATCCGGTGTCACGGGCTGTGCCGCCGCGGGCAACCCGAGGGCGGTCATGCACAGAAGGGCCGCCGCTCGAAGCGCGCGCGGAGGATTCGGCGGGAAGAGCATGGTGCGATCTCCAACGAAGAGACCACCAATGCTGCACCGATATGTGCGCCTTGTCTGCCGGAGCGTTCGGCACCTATTCGCCGGACCTGCGTTAGTCCGATGGCGCCTGTTGCGCGGAAACACGTGGCATGCGGATGCCGCAGTAGGCCATGACGATGGCGATGATCGGGCTCGCGATGCAGAAGATCGCATAGGGCGCGTAGCTGAACGTGGCAACGCCAAGGGTGGCTGCCATGTAGGCGCCGCAGCTGTTCCATGGGATCAGCGCAGACGTGGGCGTTGCCACGTCGCCGATGGTGCGCGACAGTACGACCGGCGCGAGGCCGCGTGTTTCGAAGGCACTCTTGAAGGACCGCCCCGGCAACATCACGGCCATGTACTGATCGGCAGTCGCGATGGCGGTACCGATGATGGCGGCCGCGAGCGCGGCGACCAATGCCCCGTTGCTCTTCGCCCGCGCGAGGATCGGAGTCGTCAGTCGCTCCAGCACTCCGCACCTTTCGACGACGCCGCCGAAGGCGAGCGCGGTGATGATGAGCCAGATCGTGCTCATCATGCTTTCCATTCCGCCCCGTGTGACCAGCAGGTCGATGGTCGGAACGCCGGTCGAGGATTTGTAGCCGCTCGCCAGCGCCAGCCACATGCCCTTGAGCATCGCGAGCAAGGTCGGAACGCCTTCTCGCGGCTGTGCGAAGGCGATGACGCGCTCAGGCGCAACAAAGACTGCCAGGACGGCGGCGACGAGCGCGCCGACAAAGATCGACGTGAAGGCGGGAATCTTGAACAGCGCAAGCAGGATCACGGTTGCGAGCGGTATGAAGAGAATCAGCGAGATGTTGAAGGTGCTCTTGAGCAGAGCCAGTTTCTGGCTCGCGTCGAATTCACCGGGACGGCCGAGCTGGTAGAAGACCAGCAATGAAATGACAAGCGCAATCAGCGAAGTCAACAGCGTCTCACGGATGTGCTTGTACAAATTGACGCCCGCCGCGGCGGCGGCAAGGTTGGCCGAGTCCGAAAGCGGTGAGGACTTGTCGCCGAAGTACGCGCCAGAAATCACCGCACCAGCCGTGATGGCGGGGTTCATGTCCATGTTCTGCGAAATGCCCATCAGGCCGATGCCGATCGTGCCCACGGTCGTCCAGGAACTCCCGATGCTGAAGGAAATGAATCCGCAGATCATCAGGGCGGTCGCGTAGAAGTAATTGGGGCTGAGCAACTGCAGGCCGTAGTACACCATTGCGGCGATGGTGCCGCTCAGCGCCCAGGTGCCAATCAGCGCGCCGACCGCCAGCAGGATGAAGATGGCGCCAAGACCTGAACTCACGCTCGCAATGGCCGCCTCGCGCATTTCATCCAGAGTGAGGCCGTGACGCAAGCCAATGACGGCGGCCACCATCGTCGCCACCATCAGTGCCACTTGGTTCGGCCCTCCCGCACCGGCATCGCCGAACAGGAAGTAGGAAAGCCCGACCAGAAAAATCAGGCTGGCGACGGGAATGACGGCCTCGATCAACGAAAGCGGAGGCTTTGTCGCTTGCTCCGTGTCCATACTCTCCCTGCTTGCGCGGCAGCGTGTTGGTGTGGGTGTTGCGGTCGTACGGAAGAGCCATGCACCGGGCGGTTCCGCCAAGGTCCGCGGTCGCCGGCATTACACATCCGCTTGGCAACAAGCGCAACGCGGACAAAGTGATTTGCCGCTGGCGCTGCTACGTCGAGAGGCGCTGATCGAGAGCGGCCGCCTGGTACGCGTGCGCCATGAATGGACGCCGCGCGTCCACGAACATGCGGGTCATTCATTGGCGGTGTGATCTCAGGCCAACGGGAGCTGAATTCCTGACTCTGCGAAGACATCGCGTACGACGGACAGCCCGTTCAGCGCTGCCGGAAATCCCGCGTAAACCGCCGTCTGCATCACAACTTCTACCACCTCCGCTGGTTTGCAGCCGACGTGCAATGCAGCATGCACATGCACCCGCAGCTGAGGCAGCGCATGGCCAAGTACGCACAATGCAGCGACCGTCGCGAGTTCACGTTCGCGCAAGCCCAGCCCTTCTCTTGCGTAGATGTCGCCGAACGGGAATTCCAGCACATAGCGCGCGAAGTCCGGAAAGGACTTCGCAAGCCCCTCGACCACTGCCAGGCCTGCCGGGCCGTCCACGGCAGCCAACATGCGCGAGCCGCGCTCGTAACGCTCGGCGCTCATCGGGCACCTCCCATGTGATGCCGACGAGCGGCCGCGGTTACTGAAGCATGGTGAAAAAGGGTCATGAAGTTCTCCAAACATTTGATGAAAGTCACTGTAGAACTGGCCTCCAGCAAGCGGAATGACCAAGTTCGTGATACCTTTTTGATATGTCTAATCTGCTGGACTCCCGGTCACTCGCGCTCTTCCTTGCCGTCGCGGATGCGCTGAGCTTTCGCCAGGCGGCCGAGACACTGCACCTGTCTCAGCCGCCGCTGAGCCGGGCGATTCGGGAGCTCGAGGAGCGATTGGGGACGCGGCTGTTCGACCGCAACACGAAGGGCGTGAACCTCACCGACGCTGGGCAGCGGCTGCTGCCCTATGCGCGCAGCGTCGGAAAGTTGCTTCGCGAGGCCGAAGCGGAACTCGCGACCCAGGGATTGCCGACCACCCTCCGGCTTGGCCTGACCAGCGCAGTGGAGCCGACGTGGTTCCGCGGGCTGGCACAACGAGTGCAGGCAGCTCATCCCGAAACGTCCGTGTCAACCCTGTCCGATACCTCTCCGCGGCTTGTACGCCAGCTTCGCGCCGGCAAACTGGATGCGGCCTTCGTTGCACTTCCTACGGATACGCATGGGTTGGATGTCCTGGAACTCGACCGCCTGCCGATGGTGGTCGCGATGCAGTCTTCCCATCAGCTGGCGAAGCGCAGGACGGTCAGTCTTGCAGACCTGGCGCGCGAATCGGTCTTCTGGTTCGAGCGCGCGCGACAGCCCGCGTTTTACGACCACTGCCAGAAGGTCTTCTCTCGCCATGACTTCGCTCCACCAAAGCTGAAGGAACCGACCGACCATCACGTTCTATTGGGTGACGTGGCCAGTGGACGTGGTGTGGCCCTGCTGCCCAAGTCGTTCACCGGACTGAGACGGGCGGGCGTCGTCTACAGGTCTCTGGTCGAGGGCGAAGAGCTAGCAGTCGGTATCGGGCTCGCTACGCGCAGGGACCGGCAAGGAATGCGCGACATACTGATCGAGGCAGGAACATCCGGACAGCCGTAGTCAGCCAACTGCGGACCGTCGGTCGTGCCGCAGAAATCACCAGTTGGCAGACATTCGCGGCGCGTGCACAACAGTCCTGCCCCCAGGGGGAAACGCGTAGCCCGAAGCGCGTGCACACAAACAGGCATATGAGAACAATCAGCCGAATGTCCAGCCCAGCGCCCCTTTCGTTCAATTTCGTGCTCTTCGTTGCCATCGCTGCACTGACCGGGCTCGCGATATCGCTCGTAGTGGGCCTCCTCATTGGCGCGGCGCTGCTCCCACGCGGCCATCCCGCGGCAGACCGCCTTCGTCAAATCGCCGGCGAGATACCTCGTTTTGCGCTCGCGGGCCTGGTCTGGATTCCTACCGTTGCTTTCGTTGGCGTCATCGCCTTTTTCGCCCTCGTCTGAGCAGGCGCGCGGATCGCGCCCATCCCTGATGTCCAAACATTTCGCCGAAGGCTACTACCTGATTACTGGTGCTTCGGGAGCCGGAAAGTCCACCCTCATAGCGGCGTTGAGCGACCTTGGATATGCCACGGTCCCGGAAGCCGCCCTCACCATCGTCCGCGAGCAACAGGAGTGCGGTGGCAACATTCTTCCTTGGGTGAATCGCCCGGCGTTCATGGAAGCGGTCCTCGAGCGCAACATCCGCAACCATCAAGCTGCTCGGTCGCTGAGGGCGCCAGTTTTCTTTGACCGCGGCATTCCGGAATGCCTGGCCTGGTTGCAACTGTCGGGCTTGGCGTTGGAGCCTCATCATTTGGCCGCGCCCGCTCAGTACCGATATGCCCCAACCGTATTTGTGGCAGAGCCCTGGCCCGAGGTGTACGTTCGCGATGCCGAGCGCCAGGCAAGCTTCGAGCGGGCGGCTCGCTCCTATGCGCCAACCGTGGCGGCGCATGTCGAGGCCGGGTATTCAACCTGCGTCATTCCAAAGGTGTCCGTGCAGGCGCGCGTGGCGTTCGTCCTCGAACATGTGGCGAACATGATGTGAGCCTCCAGTCGGCCTACGGCGCACGTACTACTCCGCCTCGATGCCGGCGGCCTTCACGATGCGTCCCCATTTCTGGGATTCGCCCGCCTGGAACTTCGCGAGTTCGTCCGGCGAGGTCGTGAACACCTCGGTGCCGGTCGGCTCATAGAACGCGGCCTTGGCCGCATCGCTCTTTGCCGCCTTGACCAGCAACTCGTTCAGTCGCTTGACGACTGCAGGCGGCGTCTTGGCGGGCGCATAGGCGGCGAACCAGTAGCCCATCTCGTAGCCCTTGACGCCGGCCTCGGCGATGGTCGGCACGTCTGGCGCGAGCGGCGAGCGAGTGCTGCTCGACATGCCGAGCGCGCGCAGCTTGCCGGATTTCACCTGCGGAAGGCCCGTCGCGGTGTCGGTGATCATCATGTTGATCTGGCCGCCGAGCAGGTCCGTCACCGCGAGCGTGTTGCTCTTGTAGGGCACGTGCAGCAGCTTGATGTCGGCCATCTGCTGGAGCAACTCGCCCGCCATCCGGCTCGACGAACTGCCGCTGCCGAAGCTGTACTTGCCCGGCTCCTTCTTCGCCATCTCGACGAACTCTGCGACGGTCTTGGCCGGGAAGGACGGGTTGACCACCATGATCTGACCGCCCTTGCCCAGTGCTGCCACGGGTGCGTAGTCCTTCACCGGGTCGTAGGGCAGCTTCTTGAAGAGGTGCTCGTTGGCCGCGTGCGTGGTGTTGGTGGTGATGAGGACCGTGTACCCGTCCGGCGCGGCCTTGGCCACTTGCTGAGAGGCGATGAAGCCGCTGGCGCCGGCCTTGTTGTCGATGACCACGGCCTGCTTCGTCTCGGCGGTGACGCCGTTGCCAATGGCCCGTGCGATCTGATCCGTGGCAGTTCCGGCGGCGAAGGGCACGACGAAGGTGATGGGTTTGTCGGGGAATCCCTCGGCATGTGCCAGCAGGGGCACCATTGCGAAGGCAGCGGCCGCCGCGAACGCGATGGAGTGGATGCGGTTCATTTGTCTTGTCTCCGGATAGTGGTTGGATATGAAAGGGATCAGGATTCAGGCGGGCCGACGAGCAGATGCTGAAGTGCGTCAGGCACTTCGATCGGCATGTCGAGCAAGAGGAACGAGAGAGACTTGCCGTGCGTGTCGAGGTTCAGGGCGTCGTTGACGCCACCATCGAGGACCGCGTCGAGCACGAAGTTCATCGCATGCAGTCTGGGCAGGACAAAGCGCTGCACGCGGCTCGGTGCCCGGTAGCGAAACTGCGAGGCCACGGCATCAGGCGTGATCTGCTCGAGCAGCAGCGGGAACAGGTCCGGATGCCAGGCAATCACGCTGATGTTCGAGCGATCGCCCTTGTCGCCAGTTCGACCGTGCGCCGCGCGATAGAGGGGAACAGTGGCGGAACTCATGGCGACACCATCTCGAAGCGCACCGGTACTGCTTCCCGTGGCAACAGGCACGAGATCGTGTTGAGCCGTGGCGTGAGCGTGCTGCGAACACCGCCGCCGCCGGCAGGGCCGCAGGTGTAGAGCGCCATCACTTCGCGCCCCAGACGTTCGGCTTCGGCACGATCGTCATGTGTGGCGGCAATCCGCAGGCGCACGTCGCGCGCACCGCTGTCGGCCGTTGCCGCGAGGGTGTGCCCGGCGTCGTCGCCGAGGATGCTGACCGCCCCGATCAGGTCGACGCGCAGGGCAAGGCCTTTCAGGCGGCTGCGCAACACGTCGGCGGCGAGGCGCGCTCGCGACTCGGCACGCGGACCCGCGTATGAAATTTCGCCCTCGGCGAGCCAGCCACCTTCGTGGCACACGTTCACCTTGTAGTGCGTCGGGCGTGCATGGCCGCGAACGCCGTTCAGCGCGACGCGATTGACGCCCAATGCACTCACCTGTGCCTCCGTGATGTCGGCGATGACATCCGGCGTGAGGTAGCCAGCCGGGTCGTGCACCTCGTAGAGCAACTGCTCCTTGACCGTGGCTTCAGTCACCAGGCCGCCGGTTCCATCGGACTTCACGATGGTGCAGGCACCATCGGCTTCGATTTGCGCAATGGGAAATCCCACCTTGTCCAGGCTCGGCACCTCCTTGAAACCAGGGTCGGCGAAGTAGCCCCCGCAAACCTGCGCTCCACATTCGAGCAAGTGGCCCGCCATGGTCGCGCGGCCGAGCTTCTGCCAGTCGTCCGCGCGCCATCCGAAGTGGGACATCGCAGGGCCGACTGTCAGCGATGGATCGGCGACTCGGCCGCAAACCACGATCTGGGCGCCTGCATCAAGGGCAGCGGCGATCGGCTCGGCACCGATGTATGCGTTGGCGCTCACGACGCGCAGGCTGTCGAGGCGCTCGCCCAGTTGCTCGCGCAGCAATTCGCGTTGCGCCGGTGTGGATAGATCGTCGCCCTCGATCACGGCAATGCGCGGCGCAGGCGCCCCCACTTCCAATGCGATGCGGGCGATATGTCGGGCAGCTGCGCGCGGGTTGGCTGCGCCGAAGTTGCTGACGATACGGATTCCGTTTTCAAGGCAGCGCGCCAGCACCGGACGCAGCATCTCGTCCAGCAAGGGTTCGTATCCCGACTCGGGATCAGCGCGGCGCCGCAACTGCGCGAGTGCCAGCGTGCGCTCGGCCAAGGTCTCGAAGATGAGGAAGGCGCGTTGGCCCGCCGGGCCCGCAGCGAGCGAGGCGACCAGCGTGTCGACGACCGGGCCAGCCGCATCGGTGCGGTCGCCGGAGAAGCCGGCTGCGCAGCCCACCAGCAATGGAGCGATTGATGGATTCATTCAGGGGATGGATTCATTCAGGGTTTGTCTCTCGTAGCGGAATGTATGGGCGGGAAGTGTTATCGGTAAAATTGAAAGTTCGAATCAACTCATCCACTTTTCAGATAGCCATGCCAACCACCGATCTATCGACACGACAGCTCCGTGCGTTCGCAGCGCTAGCCGACGAGCGCAACTTCACACGCGCGGCGCAGCGCTGTCATCTGTCGCAGCCGGCTTTCAGCACGTTGATCCGCACGCTGGAGGAGACGGTGGGCGCACGGCTATTCGATCGCGACACCCGTAGCGTGCAACTGACGCCCGAAGGGCGCCAGTTCGAGAGTTCGGCGAGGCGCCTGCTTGACGACATGCAGGAATTGATCGGTGACCTTGCCGACCGCGTTGAGCGGCGAAAGGGACGCGTGAGCGTTGCGGCGCTGCCTTCGCTCGCGGCCGGCTGGCTCCCACAGATCCTTGCAGAGTTCATGCGGACCTGGCCAGGGATCGCGGTCGAGCTTCACGACGCGCTCTCGGATGCGTGCATCGCGCGGGTACGCAATCACGAAGCCGACTTCGCACTCTCCGCGAGCGAGGCAAGGTCGACCGCAGGGGTGGACTTGCGCAGCACAAAGCTGTGCAGCGACCGTTTTCACCTGGTCTGCCGCACCGACCACCCCTTGGCCAGGATCGACAGGCTCTCACCAAAACAACTCGCGGCTTATCCATTCATCCAGATGACGCGCAACAGCAGCGTGCGCCAGGCGCTGGATGCTGCGCTGCATCCATTGAAGCTCAATACCGTCTTCGAAGTGGAGCACTTGGCGACCGTGACAGGATTGGTCGAAGCGGGTGTCGGAATCAGCGTCGTGCCGACGCTCACCCTCTTTCACTTCCAACGCGAAACGCTCATGACACGCCCCCTGTCGGCGCGAGGCCTGAACCGCACGATTCATCTCGTCCAACGAAGAGAAGGAAGTCTCTCCGTCGCGGCACAAACCTTGCACGATCTGATCTTCGAGCGAATGGGGTCGCTGAAGATCGAGGACATGCTCGCTCATTGAGCGCCGGGCACCGCGAGAGCGCGATCGACACCCGCGCCGTATCTCCGATCAGCCAAGGGCGGCGGGTCGCGATGCAGCGCGGATGTGACAGACTCTCGCTCCATCTCAAGTTGACAAGGACTTTCATGAGGCTGGCCGAAGAACTTCCCGAAGTGTTCGAACGCTTCGGCCGCGTGTCGGCCCGTCGCATGTTCGGAGGCCACGGCATCTTCCACGAGGGGCGCATGTTCGGCCTGGTGAGCGGCGAGCGCCTGTACCTCAAGACCGACGAGGAGAGCCGGGCTCAGTTCGAGGCGAAAGGGCTCGCGCCCTTCGAATACATGCGCTCGGGCAAGCTGACACCGACCTCGTACGTCGAAGCGCCGCCCGAAATCTACGAAGACCGCGAGGAAGCGGCGCGCTGGGCCCGCCTCGCCTGGGAGGCCGTCCTGCGGAAGGCCGGCGCGGCCGCGCGACGAAAGCCGGCTGCCAGGAAGATGGCTGCAAAGAAGGCGAAGAAGGCGTAAGTGGCGAAGGCCGCTAGGGCTGATTCAACTGAGCGTAGGGCACGAACGCGGCGCCACCCCAATTGGCCTGCAGCAAGACGCCCTTGTCGGTGAACTGGTAGGTGGACACGTAGGGATTGAAGGACATGGACATGTCCGCCGATGATCCCGCGGAGCGCAGCTTCATGGTTGCGTCGGCGGACGCAGCGACGTCAGCGCCGAGTCTGCGAAATTGGTCGAACACTTCCTTGTTCTTGAAAACCATCACCTGGCGGAAATCCTTGTATCCAATGCCCGGGCCGGTGCCGGCGCGCGTTGCAAGCATGAAGGTGTTCGCCTGCGTGGCGTTGTCGACCAGCACCCCTGTGCCGCGCGCCCCGACGAAGAGCAGGACGTTGATCTGCGAGGAATCGAACACTGCGTAGCCGATCGCCTTCTTCACTTCATCGCGGGTCTCGGGCTTCTGCGCAAAAAGCTCGTCGAGCGTCTTGTCGCGCATGGAGAGGATCTCCGCCTTGACTCTGGGAACATCGGCAGGCAACAGCGCGGGCTGCACGGAGCTTTCGTCATGCTTGGATCCTGTGGCGCAGGCCGATAGCAGCACAGGCAGCAACAACAACATCCAACAACGATGCTTCATGTTGAATTCCTGAAAGGCGATTGGGGCAAGGCAGGCACCAATGAGTTCGTGTCATTGTGCGCCAAGCGACGTTGGGAGGCCATCGCCGCCATGCCGAAACAATTCGATGGACGCGCGCGCCCGAGTGCGGCATGCTTGCGCGCGATTGCCCCACGAACGATCGCAGGCGACCCCAAAAGTGACCAACTCACGTCGATTTGCGCAGGCATGCCTCGCCGCCGTGGCGGTAGCGTTGCCGAGCCTTGGATTCGGTCAGCAGGACGCGCTGCCCGCATTCAAGGAACTCGACTCGATGGAAGCGAGAGTTCAAGGCTGCGTGACCTGTCATGGGCAGAGCGGACAAGGGACCAGCAACGGCTACTTCCCGCGAATTGCAGGAAAGCCGGCCGGCTACCTCTACAACCAGCTCGTGGCGTTCCGCGACGGCACCCGGCGGTATCCGCCGATGAACTATCTCGTCGCCTATCTGCCGGATGCCTATCTCAAGGAGATCGCAGACCATTTCGCCAGGCAGCGCCCACCATTCGCCGCGCGTGAAGACGCCGGTGCCGACGCAGCCACGCTGGCGCGAGGGAAGGCGCTGGTAACGGCAGGGGACCCGCAAAAGGGCATCCCCGCGTGCATTGCCTGTCATGGCGAGGGCCTGACTGGCATGAACCCGGGCATTCCCGGGCTGGTGGGGCTTCGGCCAAGCTACATCGCGGCGCAGCTCACCCGCTGGCGGGTCGGCGACCGGCATGCGGCCGACCCCGACTGCATGAAGAGGATTGCGGTGCGCCTCTCGGAGATCGATGTGAACGCGGTGGGCGCCTGGCTAGGGCAGCAAGATCCTCCCAGGGACCCTTCACCCGAGTCCTCGAACCTCGTCCGCATGCCGCTGGCATGTGGCAGCCAACGGTAGTCGCCATGCGTCGTCCCTGGATCACCTTGCTTGGCGCGGTCGTGGTGGTCGGGGTGATCGGCGTTGCGGCGATGTACTACCTGCTTCCTGGCGAGCTTCGCCCTACCCAGGGGGTGGCAACGACGCCCAACGCCACGACGCAAGTCATCAACAAGGGCGAGTACCTCGCGCGGGCCGGTGACTGCGTTGCGTGCCATACCCACCCGGGCGGCCAGGAGTTCGCCGGCGGCCGCGCCATGCCGACACCGTTCGGCAACCTCTATGTTCCGAACATCACGCCGGACGAGGAAACTGGCATCGGCGCGTGGTCCCCCGAAGAGTTCTATCGCATGATGCACAAGGGCGTGTCCCGCGACGGTACGTTGCTGTACCCCGCGATGCCCTTCGCCTCCTACACCAAGGTGACGCGCGAGGACTCGGACGCCATCTTTGCCTACCTGATGTCGGTGCCGCCGGTGAAGCAGCCGAACCGGCCGCACGAGCTGCGCTTCCCCTACAACAAGCGGGAGCTGCTGGTCGGTTGGCGCGCCTTGTATTTCAGCGAGGGCGAGTACCAACCCGACCCGAAGCAATCCGCCCAGTGGAACCGCGGCGCCTACCTCGTACTGGGCCTGGGCCATTGCGCCATGTGCCACACGGCCGTGAATCCCCTGGGCGGTTCGAGCGAATCCAAGGCGTTCGAGGGCGGGATGATCCCGAACCAGAACTGGTACGCGCCATCGCTGACCTCGAACCGGGAAGCCGGGCTGGGCAACTGGAGCCTTCAGGACATCAAGGATCTGCTCCAGGTCGGCGTCTCGCACCGCGGGACCGTCTACGGGCCGATGGCCGAGGTCACCTACAACAGCCTTCAGTACCTGAGCGACGAGGACGTGGAGGCGATGGCGGTCTACCTGAAGGCGCTGCCGCAGCGCGACTCCGAGCCGCCGCCCACGAGCCAGGCGCGCCTGGTGGCGCCGAACGTCATGGAGCTGGGCCGGAAGGTCTACGCCCAGCAGTGCGCGATGTGTCACGGCGAAGAGGGCAAGGGCCATCCGCCCGGCCTGCCTCCGCTTGCCGGCAACCAGTCGATCACCATGGCGTCGCCCGTCAACTCGATCCGCATGGTGCTCAACGGCGGCTACGCGCCCGGGACCCGGAAGAACCCGAGGCCGTACGGGATGCCTCCCTTCAATCACATCCTTAACGATGACGAGGCGGCCGCCGTCGTGACCTACATCCGCGTCGCCTGGGAAAACAGCGGCACCCCGGTGTCACCCGCCCAGGTCAATGACCTGCGCAAGCTCATACCCGAATAGGAGGAGGCGGAGATGACATCAGCGGCCAGGCAGGAAGAGCGACTCGACGACGAAGACCGTCGCGTCGACGAGATCGTGAGACGAGGACCTTCCGGTACCTTCGCTGTCGCCGGCGTGGCGACCGCCATCGTGGTCGCCATCTATTTCATCTTCTACATCTTCGCCTACCTGCCGCGAGGAGCAGTGCAGTGACGGCAGCGATGTCCTCCGAAGACGGCACATCCGAAGCCATTGCGCTCGCGGCGGAGAAGCGCTGGGCCTACGTTGTCGCAGGCATCATCGTGATCCTCCTGGCGATGATGATCGTCACGGGGCTGCACTGGGCGGCGATGCCTCCGTCGCGCGTGGAGACCATCGACGTGAATACGGTTCACCTGAAGGGCGAGTTCGTCGAGAGCAATCTCGGCACCGCGCTGGGACCGGACGGCAAGGTCACCGTGCGCCTCGTTGCGCAGCAATACTCCTTCGTTCCGCAGTGCATCGTCGTTCCCGCGGACATGCCGGTGACCTTCCGAGGGACAGCCACGGACGCCATCCACGGATTCATCGTCGGCCGGACGAATGCCAACACGATGCTCATTCCAGGCTTCATCGCCACGTTCACGACGCGCTTCTCCAGGACCGGCGAGTGGTTGATGCCCTGCCATGAATACTGCGGCACCGGCCACGAGGCGATGTGGGCGCGCGTGCAGGTGCTGCCACCCCAGGAGTTCCTGGCCAAGGCGCAAGCGGGAGAAAGGCTGGACTGTGTTTCACGCTAGGAAACTCGTTCTCGCCCACTTCGGGGTCGCGTTCATCGCGTTCCTGGGTGCACTCGCGCTGGGTGCGTGGCAGATGTACATCCGCAGCCCCCTTGCCACCTGGGTCAACAACCCGGAGCACTACTACCGCTCCGTCACTGCCCACGGCACGGTGATGGCCTATGTATTGCCGACGCTCGTGGCGATGGGCTTCGGCTACGCCATCTCGGAGCTTGCGCTCAAACGGCCCCTCATCGGAGTTCGATGGGCCTGGGCCGGCTTCTGGCTGGTCATCGCCGGCACCGTGTTGGCGGCAGTGACGATGGCACTCGGCAAGGCGTCGGTGCTCTACACCTTCTATCCGCCGATGATCGGCAGCCCCTTCTACTACTTCGGCGTGGTGCTTGTCGTCGTGGGCTCGTGGGTCTGGGTCGCGCTCATGGCCGTCAACCTGCATGCCTGGCGCAAGGAGCATCCCGGCGAGACGGTGCCGCTCGCGATGTTCGGCAACGTCACCGGCGCCTACCTCTGGGCCTGGACGTCACTGGGGGCTGCGCTCGAAGTGCTGGTCCTCATCCTCCCGGCGTCGCTCGGCCTGACGGACACCATCAACGCCGGACTTGCGCGCGTCTTCTTCTCCTGGACGCTTCACGCCATCGTCTACTTCTGGCTGATGCCCGCCTACATCGCCTTCTACACGATCGTGCCTCGCGCCATCGGTGGGCGCCTGTACAGCGACACCATGGGACGCGTCGCGTTCGTGCTCTTCCTGGTGTTCTCGATGCCCATCGGCATCCATCACCTGTTTGCCGATCCGCAGGTGGGATCAGGCTTCAAGTTCGTTCACGCGGCGATGACCGCGATGGTGTCCGTTCCGACGCTGCTGACCGTCTTCACGATCGTCGCATCGGTGGAGATCGCCGGACGCCTGCGCGGGGGCCAGGGACTGTTCGGCTGGGTGAAGGCGTTGCCCTGGGACAACCCCTGGATGCTGGCCGTCACCTTCTCCTTCGTGATGCTGGGCTTCGGAGGCGCCGGCGGCATCATCAACATGAGCTACCAGCTCAACGAAACGGTGCACAACACCCAATGGGTCACGGGCCACTTCCACCTGATATTTGCCGGCGCCATCGTGCTGATGTACTTCATGGTGGCCTACGATCTCTGGCCTCAGCTCACGGGATGCGCGCCGCTGTCTGCCACGCTCATCAAATGGCAGGTGTGGACCTGGTTCGTCGGGATGATGGTGCTGTCGATGCCCTGGCACCTGGTGGGCCTGCTCGGCATGCCCAGGCGCATGGCGTACTACGACTACACCCACCCTGACATCCAGCCGCAGGCCTGGACCGTGACCGTGTCGGCCCTCGGCGGGTTCGTGCTGCTGGCCTCCGGCATCCTGCTGGTCTACATCCTCGCCACCGCGCACAAGCGCAGGGCTGGCGTGGTCCAACCCTATGGCTTCAGCCGCACGACGCACCCGACGACGCATACCCCGGCACTGCTGAACCGCTTCGGGCTCTGGGTGGCCATGATGATCGGCCTGACTCTCGTCAACTATGGGTATCCGATCTTTCAGCTGGCGGTGCTGAAGGAGGCTTGGGTGCCCATCATTCCGATCGGGAGCCGGTGATGCGTGACCGGGCCGTCTACTCCTGGCGCAACGGCTGGTTCCGCTGGTCGGTGGTGTCGCTGGTCGTGTTCACGGTGCTGTGCGTGCTGGTGGGATTCGTCTGGCTGCCGTCCGTGCACAAGGACTTCACCGCGCAGAACCTGTGGGACGCGATCTGCAGGGCTGCGGGCGTTCCGGCCCACTGGTCCAGCGGATCGGATGTGAAGACCGGGCCCGCGTCCACGGACGTCGTTCTCGAGCGCCGCATGGTCCGCATGACCGACACCGCTGCGGTGGGCCGGGGCGCGACGCTTGCACTGAACTGCACGATGTGCCACGGGGCGCAGGGCATGAGCACCTCCGACGCGCCCAATCTCTCGGGCCAGTACCCTGAAGTCGTCATCAAGCAGTTGCTCGACTACAAGGCAGGCCGGCGCTCGCACACCCTGATGGAGACGCTGGCACGCAACATGTCCCAGCGCGACATCGAGGATCTCGCGGCCTACTACGCCTACCTTCCAAAGGCCCGGACGGCACCCACCACCTACGACGAATCCTTGCCCGCACTGGTGCGCGTGGGCGACCCGCTGCGCAACATCGCGCCGTGCATCTCATGCCATGGCGGCGTCGACCAGAAGCTCGGCGCACCGTGGATCGAGGGAATGCCCAAAGACTATCTGGTCGAGCAGCTGAAGGCCTTCAAGACAGGAGCGCGACGCAACGACTCCCAAGGCCAGATGCGCAACATGGCTCGACCGATGTCGGAGCAGGAGATTGCCGAAGTCGCGGAGTTCTATGCCCGCAAGGCCAGCGCCGGACAACGACACTGAACGAGCCCGGACAGTTCGGCCCCGATGCCCGGCTCAGGGCCGGAACCACCCGTTGCCCACCACCAGGTACACGGCCGTCGTCCCCGGGCTGTGGGCCACATCGATGCCCACATCGAGTCCGAACTTGCGTGCCAGTTCGTAGCGAAAGCCGAAGCCGCCGCTGCCCACGTTCTGCGTGGCGGAAAAGTTGTCGCCGGTGACACGTGTTGTCCCGCCCCCGGCGAAGACGACGCCGCTCCATGGGCCGGAGAATCGCCAGCGTGCTTCCACTTCGACGGAGGCAACCTGGTCGCCCTGGTATCGCATTGCGGGGACGCCACGCAGCTGGACGAACGGCCGCAGGAAAAAAGGGGTGCCGTCGGAGGACCATGCATAGCTTCCACGCGCGGCCAGCGTGACGCCATGCGCCAGCGGCTGCCAGCCCATCACGATCTGCTGGAAACGTTCGAAATCATCGGTCGAACCCAAGGCCTCGCGTGATGCCAGCCATGACGTTTCGGCGTAGACGCCGCGCGTCGGCGTGAAGACGTTGTCCCGCGTGTCGTATTCGAGGATGGCAGTCGGTGCGGAGATCTTCACGCGGGCGCTGTCGGCGAGACCCGAAGGCTGAGGCTCGTCCCGCAGCTTCGGGTCGACGTCGGCGAAGACGTAGCGCATGCCGATCGCCCACGGTGACTTCGGTGCGAGTTGCCAGTTGACCTGCGCGACGGCGCCTGCGAACTGCAGCGAGTAGCGCACCTTCTGGTCCAACGATGGCAGTCCGGAGCCCAGGCCGTAGAAATCCAGATTGACCTCTCCGGCCGCGGCACCGACCAAGGTGCGCAAGCGCCCGTCCATCCAGCGGCTGGCATCGCCCGCGAACGCACCCATCGTCCCGTTCTCGGTGGCGAATGCCCCGATGCCCGAGATGTCAGGGCGCGCCCATCCTTCGTCACCTGCTTCCTTGCGTGGCCGCAGGAACATGCCAGCGGCGCCGCCGCCGTAGCCGACGGCCGGCTCTGTCACGACGATCGGGATCGGCAGGAAACCGCGGGGATTCTCGAGGAGGCTGCTCAAGTCGAGCGGTCCATCCTGACGGTCGAAGAGCCGTTCGCGGCCGCGCGGCGCGGGCTCCTTCATCGCCTCTGCAGGCGCCGCGCCCTCGCTACGCAACGGTTCGGACAAAGGCTGGGCGCCGACGCCCGCTGATGCGCCCATGGCGAGCACATGAAGTAGGGCGGGCGGCAACCAGCGCATCGTTGAATTATCCAGATGGGTCGGTGTCGTCTCTGCGAGAAATCGCCTCGATTGGAACCGAGTGTCGCCATGCAGTCGAGATGCACAGCCAGATCGTGGAACAGCTAGTTGAAATCGTCATTTGACGCCGCGAGGATCCATTCGCGAAATGCAGCCACCTTCGGTCGTGCCTGGCTGTCTTTTGGATAGACCAGGTAATAGGCGAAGTCGTCGAGAAGGGTGTCCTTGGCAAGCCTGACAAGGCGCCCCTCGGTGACATCTGGCGCGATCATCGCGGCGGGCAGAAGGCCTGCACCCTGACCGGCCAGGACAGCCTTCAAGAGCAATCCGGCATCGTCAAAGGCGACGCCGCGAGCGGGCCCGATGTCGTCGACGCCGAGGGTCTGGAACCACAGGTGCCAACCCCTGCGCTCCGCATCGTGCACCTTCGGCCACGACGCGAGCGCTGCGGGGTTCGGCGGCAATCCCCGCGCGTTGACCAGCGCCGGCGCGGCGACTGGCACGACCTCGACACTCACGACCCGATCGCTGAGCAGGCCGGCGTAGCGACCGAGCCCATGGCGCACGGCAACGTCGACGCCGTCGCGCTCCCAGTTCACCAGTGCGGTGCTCGCGACGATCTGAAGATCGATCTGCGGATAGGCCTCCTGAAAAGACCGCAGTCGCGGGACGAGCCACGCCGAGGCGAAGAAGGGCGTCACGCTGACGGTGAGGCGACCGGTATCGGCGCCGCCTCCGATCCGGCCCGACGCTTCGGCGATTTGCCTGAACGCGTTGTGGATCGGAGGCAGGTAGCTGTGACCCGCGGTGGTGAGCCGGATGCCCCGGTTGACGCGATGGAACAGCGTGACGTCGAGATGCGACTCGAGCAGTTTGAGCATCTGGCTGACGGCGCCCGGCGTGACGCATAGCTCCTCGGCGGCCTTCTTCACGGACTGGTGGCGCGCAGCCGCCTCAAACGCACGCAAGGCGCCCAGCGGCGGAAAGCTTCTGAAGTTCATTTAGCTCAGCTTAATCGAATGGCTCAGAAATGCTGCTTTGATCTGTCTCATCTGGAGAGGCAGACTGGCACCGGTACAGCAATTTTCATCTTAGCCAGACTAACGCAATATTGGAACGCATTCACGCATGAACGACCCAACCGACGAGTGGCACCACCTGACGATCATGGAACTGGCGACGCGCATCCGGAGACGCGCGATGTCGCCCGTGGCGCTAACGCACGCCCAACTCGAACGCATTGCCGCGCTCGACCGCGACCTGTCCAGCTACGCGAGGGTCATGGCGGATTCGGCTATCGCGCAGGCCAGTACGGCGGAGGCTGAACTGGCGGCTGGCCGCTACCGAGGCCCATTGCATGGAATACCGATCGCCGTGAAGGATCTCTTCTGGACCGCGGGCGTGCCGACCTCGGCCGGCATGGCGGTCCACAGGGATTTCGTTCCAGCGGAAGACGCCACCGTCGTTCGCCGGTTGCGCGAAGCCGGCGCGGTGTTGCTCGGCAAGTTGCAACTCACCGAGGGCGCCTACTCCGAGCACCATGCCAGCGTGATCGCACCGAAGAATCCGTGGGACGCCGCGTACTGGCCCGGCATCTCATCCAGCGGCGCCGGCGTCGCGACGGCAGCGGGCCTTTGCTACGGTGCGATCGCCTCCGACACGGGTGGGTCGATTCGCTGGCCTTCGGCGGCCAACGGCGTGACGGGGCTCAAGCCGACCTGGGGCCGGGTGAGCCGCCACGGAATGTTCGCGCTGGCGCCCACGCTGGACCATGTCGGCACGATGGCGCGCAGCGCCGCGGATGCCGGCGCACTGCTTTGGGCGATTGCCGGGGCGGACACGGCCGATCCCTCCGCGGCGCAGTGCCGGGTGCCCGACACGCCGACATCAGCGACTCAGGACTTGCGAGGTCTGCGCCTCGGCATCGACCCGGCGTGGAATGGCGACGACGTCGATCCCGGCGTCCTGCGCGTCGTCGCGGAAGCGATCGCGGCCCTGTGCGAACTGGGCGCCCGGATCGTGCCGGTTCGCATGCCCGCGATGGACCAGGCTGTCGCGGACTGGGCGCCACTTTGCGCGGTGGAAGCCGCCGTCGCGCACGAAGCCACCTATCCGGCACAGGCGCATGCGTACGGGCCGGTGCTGGCCTCAGTGGTGGCGCGCGGACGCACGCTGACCGCTGTCGACCACCACAAACTGCTGATGCGCCGACTCGCGCTGCGTGGCCGCGTTGATGCGCTGTGGGCTCACATCGATGTTCTGCTGACTCCGGTCCATCCCTTGCCGCCGCCGACACTGGCGGGGATGCAAACGCTCGGCGAGCGACCTGAACTGGTGGCAAAGCTGCAACGGTATACCTGCCCCTTCAATCTGACCGGCCATCCTGCGTTGACGTTGCCCGGCGGCGTCGGCGACGGCGGAATGCCCATCGCGTTCCAACTGGTGGGGCGGCACATGGGCGAACCGACGCTGCTGCGCGCCGGCACGGCCTACCAGGGCATCACGCCGTGGCATCGGCGCCATCCCGAGGCATGGATCGACGGTCTGCAGGCAAGATCGAGGTAGCCATGTCATCTCACTTCAATACGGGCGAGCGCCCGACGGTGTTCTACGGCTGGTTCGTGGTCGCTGCCGCATTCGCGATCACCTTCATCGGCTTTGGCAGCGCCTACACGTTCAGCGCGTTCGCGGACTCGCTGCAGAGTGAATTCGATGCATCGCGCGGCTCCACGTCGGTGGTGTTCTCGCTGGCGGGCTTTCTCTACTTTGGCTTCGGCATCGTCAGCGGCCGGCTCGCCGATCGTTGGGGCTCGCGGCGACTCGCCCTGGTCGGAATGCTGCTGCTGGGTGGCGGACTGATGACCGCGAGCCTGGCGCAAAGCCTGACCCAGGTCTACGTCGCCTACGGGCTCGGGATGGGTCTGGGCGTCGGCTGTTCCTATGTGCCGGTGGTGGGGGCGGTGCAGCGGTGGTTCGCCCGCCGGCGAGGGCTGGCGTCGGGCCTGGCCGTGAGCGGGATCGGTGTCGGCACGCTGGTCATGCCCGTGCTGGCCGCGGGTCTGATCGCGTGGCTGGGCTGGCGCGGCGCGTATGCCGTGCTCGGTGGCGTGGCGATCATCGTGGGATGCGGCATGGCGCTGCTCATCGAGAACGACCCGGCCGGTCGCGGCCTGCTTCCTGATGGCGATGCCGCGGACGGCGGGGCGCCGCTGGCGCGCGCCGCGGGCATGTCCGTGCGCGAGGCCATGCGGTCGCGCCAGTTCGCCGCGCTGTACGCGGCCTGTCTGGCCTGTTCGTGTGGCGTCTTCGTGCCTTTCGTGCATCTGGTGCCCTTTGCCATGGACCATGGGGTGAAAGCCTCGTCGGCCGTGCTGCTGCTGGGCGCTGTCGGCATCGGCAGCACGGCCGGCCGCTTCCTCCTGGGCGGACTGATGGACAGGATGGGGCGCGATCGCGCTCTGTGCGCAACCTTTCTCGGCATGGCGTTTGCACTGGGCATCTGGGCCTTGTCGACCCAGCTGTGGTCGCTGGCCTTCTTCGCGCTGGTCTTCGGCCTTTTCTACGGAGGCTGGGTCGCAGTGTTGCCGGCGGTCGTGATGGATCGTTTCGGCGGCCGTCACGTGAGCGGCATCATCGGCGCCCTCTACACGAGCGTGGCGTTCGGCACTTTGATCGGACCCAGCGTGGCGGGATTCATCTTCGACCACAGTCGCAGCTACATGGTGCCGATCCTCGCGAGCATCGCCGCGAACCTGCTGGCGGCGGGCATCGCCTGGGCCGTGCCGCACCGGACAACGGACGCACGCACCACGCCAAGCAGCAAGGACGCGGCTTGAACGCATGTAGCGAGAGCCCGGCCGGATCCGTCGATTTCCAGAATCGGCCTTTCCCGACGACGCCTCATTCAGCTATCGTGCGTGCCACGGGACTGTCCCGGGCCCCGAACCGCGAGCGCTGACGGTGCTATCGGTCGAAGAACTATCTGGTGATGTATGGAAGCTCCACTGCTCGCACACGCAATGAACCTCACGACCCTCTCGGTCTTTGCGTTGGTCGCCTTGGTGGCCATCGCAACGCCAGGGCCGACCGTGTTGCTGGCGCTGGCCAATGGGTCTCGCTATGGCGTGCGCCGGTCCCTTCCCGGAATGTTCGGCGCAGTCATGTCTGACTTCGTGCTGGTCGGCGCCGTCGCGCTGGGTCTCGGCGCCTTGCTTGCTGCATCGGAGTTCTGGTTCTCCGTCGTGAAATGGTTCGGCGCGGCCTACCTCGCGTGGATCGGCCTCAGGCTGTTGCGCTCAAACGGAGCTCTGGACCTCTCGCCATCGGGAGCGGAAATCGGCGATGCCGCAGCGCGACGCGTCTTCGCGAAATCCTTTCTGGTCGCAGTCACCAACCCGAAGGGATACCTTTTCTGTTCGGCGCTGTTGCCGCAGTTCATCGATGCAGCAGCACCACAATGGCCCCAGTACGTCGTGATTGGCCTGGTGTTTGCTGGTCTGGACTTCGCTGTCATGCTTGGCTATGCCGTTGTCGGAGCGCGCGCCGTAAGGCTGCTGCGACAGCGAGCAGTCCTTTGGCTGGACCGCTCGTGCGGCGCCGCGTTGTTGGCCCTGGCTGGCTCGCTGGCGTTTTACCGTCGAAGCGCCAACTAGGGTCTAGCTTAGAAATACTCAAAATGATGGATTGGGTCCCAATAGTCTTCGTTACGTTCAAGGTTCTCGTGTTCGGCACGGGCATGTTCTTCGCCATCAAGTGGCACTACGAGCGAGGGAAGAAAGGGAACGAGAAGCAGAGCGCGGCGCCACGCGCGGGCAGCAAGGTGGCCGCAGTCTTCGTGCTGTCGCTCCTGGGCCTCTCGCTCCTCACCTTCGGCCTCAGCAGGATGCTCGGTTTGGACCTGACCTTCCCGTGATGGCAAAGAATGGTCGGCCGATATCCGAACGCGGCCACGAGCAGACCGTCAACAAATCCATCCAATTTGCGGCTACCGGAGCGACTTGGTTGCCCTAAGGTGCAATTCCTCAGCCGGCGTACAAGGCGGATGATGATCGAGATTTCGCGCAGCCAAACTTTCATGGCTTGAAAGGAGTAGAGATGGCGACCTCGAAGAAGCCGAACATCCTGTTCATCATGGCCGACGACATCGGCTGGTTCAATGTCAGCGCCTACAACCTCGGCGTCATGGGCTACCGCACCCCGAACATCGACCGGATTGCCCGACAGGGTGCGATGTTCACCGACTTCTACGGCCAGCAAAGCTGCACGGCAGGCCGCGCGGCATTTATCACCGGTCAGGCGCCCATCCGCACCGGCCTGACGAAGGTCGGCATGCCGGGCGCTACCTTGGGCCTCAGCGCGGAAGACCCTTCGGTGGCCGACTTCCTGAAGGGGTTCGGCTATGCCACCGGCCAGTTCGGCAAGAACCACCTGGGGGACCGCAACGAGCACCTGCCCACTGTCCATGGCTTCGACGAGTTCTTCGGAAACCTCTACCACCTCAATGCCGAGGAGGAGCCGGAGTATGAGAACTACCCGAAGGATCCGGCATTCCGCAAGCGGTTCGGGCCGCGCGGCGTCTTGAAATGCAAGGCCACCGACAAGGACGACGCGACTGTGGACGCGCAGTTCGGCAAGGTCGGCAAGCAGACCATCGAAAACACAGGTCCGCTGACGCGAAAGCGCATGGAGACTGTGGACGAGGAGTTCCTCGACGCAGCAATGGACTTCATGGAGCGGAAAACGAAAGAGGGTGGCCCCTGGTTCTGCTACTTCAACCCGACCCGCATGCACGTCTTCACGCACCTCAAGGAGTCGTCCAGAGGCAAGAGCGGCTTCGGTCTCTATCCCGACGGCATGGTGGAGCTCGATGGCTATGTGGGCCAGTTGCTGAAGAAGCTGGAGGACCTCGGCGTTGCCGACGACACCGTCGTTGTCTTCACGACCGACAACGGCGCGGAGGTGTTGTCGTGGCCGGACGGCGGTGCGACACCATTTCGTGGAGAGAAGGACACGAACTGGGAAGGCGGTTGGCGTATCCCCTGCGTCATGCGCTGGCCGGGGGTCATCGAGCCCGGCCGGGTCATCAACGACATCTGCTCGCTCCAGGATTTCATTCCGACCTTCGCGGCAGCGAACGGCGAAACGGAACTGGTCGAGAAGGTCAAGAAAGGCTACAAGATTGGCGAGAAGACCTTCAAGGTCCACCTGGACGGCTATAACCTCTTGCCGTTCCTGTCGAGCGAAGAGGAGAAGTGCCCACGCGAAGGCTTCCTCTATTGGAGCGATGACGGCGACATGATGGCCATGCGGATGGGAAAGTACAAGATTGTCTTCGCCGAACAGCGAAGCAAGGGACTAGAGGTTTGGCGCGAGCCTTTGTCCCAGATGCGCATCCCCAAGTTCTTCGACCTGCGCTCGGACCCGTTTGAGCGTGGCGAAGAAAGCTTCAAGTACAACGATTGGTTCGTTGAGCAGAACTTCTTGATGTATGGCGCGCCCCCGCTGCTCGCGAAGTGGCTGGACAGCTTCAAGGAGTTTCCACCACGAGCCCGCGCCGCGAGTTTCAGCGTCGACCAGGTCGTCGAGAAGTTGATGCCCAGGACCTGAGCACCTTCAGCGCTCGCGGCCTTCGCTCAGTTGCTTAAAGAGCCCGCTGAATGAGCAGCTTCTGAATGTCCGACGTGCCTTCGTAGATCTGGCACACCCGCACGTCGCGGTAGATGCGCTCCAGCGGAAAGTCATTGACGTAGCCATAGCCGCCCAGCGTCTGGATGGCCGCGCTGCACACGCGCTCGGCCATTTCGCTGGCGAAGAGCTTGGCCATGGCCGCTTCCTTCAGGCAGGGCTGGCCGGCATCGCGCAGGCTGGCTGCGTGCCAGATCAGTTGTCGCGCCGCTTCGAGCTGCGTTGCGCATTCGGCCAGCCGAAAGCCCACTGCCTGCTGATCGAAGATCGAGCCGCCGAAAGCCTGGCGCTCCTTCGCATAGGCCAGTGCCACTTCGAACGCGCTGCGCGCCATGCCCACGCTCTGGGCCGCGATGCCGATGCGCCCGCCCTCCAGGGCGCCCAGGGCGATCTTGTAGCCTTCGCCTTCCTGCCCGATCAGGTTCCCGGCAGGGATGCGGCAGGCATCGAAGTTGATCTGTGCCGTGTCGCTCGAATGCTGGCCCAGCTTGTCTTCCAGCCGCGCGACCGCGTAGCCCGGCGCATCGGTCGGCACGATGAAGGCGCTCATGCCGCGCTTGCCTGCGCCCTTGTCGGTGACCGCGATCACGATCGCGACCTGTCCGTTCTTGCCGCTGGTGATGAACTGCTTGACGCCGTCGATCAACCAGCCGTCGCCGTCCCTGCGCGCAGTGGTGCGCAGCGACGATGCATCGCTGCCGGCCTGCGGCTCCGTCAGGCAGAAGGCGCCAAGCATCTGTCCTTGCGCCAGCGGCTGCAGCCACTGCTTCTTCTGCTGCGCGTTGCCGTAGCGCATGAGGATCGCGTTGACCGGGCAGTTGGTCACGCTGATCGCGGTGCTGGTGCCGCCGTCGCCGGCAGCGATCTCTTCCAGCACCACCGCGAGCGTCAGGTAGTCGAGCCCGGCGCCGCCATCTTCCTCGGGCACGCAGATGCCATAGGCGCCGAGCGCCGCCAGCCCAGCATGCGCCTCCTTCGGAAAGCTGTGCTCGCGGTCCCAGCGCGGGGCGTGGGGCCAGAGTTCCGCTTGCGCAAACGCGCGCACGGCATCACGAATCGCTTCCTGGTCGGAGCTGAGCAGCATGACGGCGTCCTTGTTTACTTGCCTTGACCGAGGTCCATGATCAGCTTGCTGGCCATGTAGAGACGGCGCGGGATCGCGCTGGTGTCCACGTACTCGGCCTTGTCGCTGTGGTAGCCGAAGCCCGGCAGGCCCAGGCTTTCGATGACCGGCTTGCCCGCCAGTGCGGCGTAGGCCGCATCGGTGCCGCCGCCGGTGCGTTCGACGATGTCGAGTTCGCCGCCGGCTTCCTTGTAGTACGCCACGGCCTTGTCGACCAGCTTGCGGCCGCCCTCGCCCGCATTGAAGGCCGGACGGCCGCGCGTGATCAGCACCTTGACGTCGGCCTCGGGCAGCTTCTTCTGCTGCGCCTTGGTTTCGAGCGTCTTCATCGCGGCGTCGAAGTCTTCGTTCTTCGCGTAGCGAACGTCCGCGTTGAGCGTGGCGCCGGCCGGGATGATGTTGGAGACATTGCCGGCCTTGGCCATGGTCCAGTTGAAGCGCAGGCCCTTGGCCTTGTCGTCGATGCCCATCGTGCGCAGCACCAGGTCCGAAGCCTCGACCAGCGCGTTCACGCCCAGTTCGGGCGCTGCGCCCGCATGCGAAGCCTTGCCGGTGATGTTGACCTGCACGTACGCGATGCCCGAGGTGCCGAGCGAAAGGTCTTCCTTGCCCGCGCCCGTGGGCTCGAAGGAGAGCACGTAGTCGGCCTTGGCGGCTTCTTCCTGGATCAGGTCGCGCGAGCCGAAGGAGCCCTTTTCCTCGTCGGTGTTGAACAGCACCGTGATGCTGCCGAAGTCCTGGAAGCCACGCGCCTTGAGCAACTTGAGCGTGTGCACGATGACCGCGTTGCCGCCCTTGTCGTCCGCGATGCCGGGGCCGTAGGCCTTGTCGCCTTCGACGCGGAACGGCGCCTTCGCGAGGATGCCCTTGAGGTACACCGTGTCCATGTGCGAGATCAGCAGCAGGTTCTTGCCGCCCTTGCCCTGGAGCTTGCCGACGATGTTGTCGCCCACCACGATGCCGGCCGACTTGCTGCGCGTGACGGTGAAGCCCAGCGACTTCAGTTCATCTTCCAGGTACTTGCCGGCCGAAGCCATGCCCTCGGCATCGCCGGTGCCGGTCTCGATGTTGACGAGGTTCTCCAGCGTCTTGATGACGGCGGGCTTCTCCGCCGTGGCGGCTGCGAACAGGGCCTGGTCGCGCGTCTGGCTCCAGGCGGCGGGTGCAACAAAGGCGGTGGCGAGCAGCGCGGCCAGCGCGCTGCGATGAAAGACCGGATGCATGTGAACAGGACCTCAAGAATTGGAAGAGCCTTCGATTCTAGGGAGCGGTTCTCGCTCGAATCAGGCACGGATCAAAGAGCGCGGATCAGATCAGTTCGATCGCCACCGCCGTGCCTTCGCCGCCGCCGATGCACAGCGTCGCGACGCCGCGCTTCTTGCCGCGTTGCTGCAGCGCATGGATCAGCGTGACCATGATGCGCGCACCGCTGGCGCCGATCGGATGGCCCAGCGCGCACGCGCCGCCATGCACGTTGACGATGTCGTGCGACACCGACAGCTCGTGCATCAGCGCCATCGGCACCACGGCGAAGGCTTCGTTCACTTCCCACAGGTCGACGTCCTTCACGCCCCAGCCCGTCTTCTTGAAGAGCTTGGCAACCGCGCCGACCGGTGCGGTCGAGAACCACTCGGGCTGCTGCGCATGCGTCGCATGGGCGACCAGGCGCGCGATCGGCTTCGCGCCGTATTTCTTCGCGGTGCTCTCGGTCATCATGACCAGCGCGGCAGCGCCGTCGTTGATGGACGAGCTCGACGCCGCGGTGATGGTGCCGCCATCCTTCTTGAATGCCGGCTTGAGCGTCGGGATCTTGTCGAGCTTGACCTTGCCGGGGCCTTCGTCGATGTCGATGACCGTCTCGCCGCCGCGGCCCTTGACCGTCACCGCGGCGATCTCGGCCTTGAAGGCGCCGGAGCTCGTCGCGGCCTTGGCGCGCTCGACGCTGGCGATGGCAAAGGCGTCCTGCTGCTCGCGCGTGAACTTGTACTTGGCGGCGCAATCCTCGCCGAAGGTGCCCATCGAGCGGCCCGGCTGGTAGGCGTCCTCCAGGCCGTCGAGCATCATGTGGTCGAAGATGCGGTCATGGCCCATGCGGTAGCCGCCGCGGCCCTTGAGCATCAGGTAGGGCGCGTTGGTCATGCTCTCCATGCCGCCGGCGACCATCACCTCGTGCGTGCCCGCAAGCAGCATGTCGTGCGCGAGCATCGCCGCCTTCATCGCGGAGCCGCACATCTTGCTGAGCGTGACGGCGCCCGCGCTGTCCGGCAGGCCGCCCTTGTAGGCCGCCTGTCGCGCAGGTGCCTGGCCCTGGCCCGCCATCAGGCAGTTGCCGAACAGCACCTCGCCCACGCTGTCGGCCGTGATGCCCGCGCGTTCGACGGCCGCCTTGATGGCCACGCCGCCGAGGTCGTGTGCCGCGAGAGAAGAGAAGTCGCCCTGGAAGCCGCCCATCGGGGTACGGGCCGCGCCGACGATCACGATTGATTCGCTCATGGAAATTGCTCCTTCAGTGGTTTGTCAGAAATACGGCGCGTGGCCATCGTGGCGAAAGCGCTGCGCCTCGTCGTAGGGAAAAACGTCCAGCATCTGGCCCGCCTGGATGCGTTGCTTGTGGCTCTGCCAGAAGGCCGCATCGAGCAGGTCCGCGTGGTGGGCCATGAAGGCCTCGCGCACCGCCGGGTTGCCGAGCAGAAAGGGTTCGAAGGTCTCGGGGAACACATCCTTCGGCCCGACCGTGTACCAGACTTCGCCGCTCATCTCGTCCTCTTCGTTGCGCGGTGCGGGCACCTTGCGGAAATTGCAGTCGGTGAGGTATTCGATCTCGTCGTAGTCGTAGAACACGACCTTGCCGCCGCGCGTGACGCCGAAGTTCTTGAACAGCATGTCGCCGGGGAAGATGTTGGCCGCCACCATGTCCTTGATTGCATTGCCGTACTCGACCACCGCATGCTCCAGTTGCTTGCTCGCGCGCTTGGCGTGCTCGGGCTGCTCGAGCAGGTCGAACGCCTCCTGCAGATAGATGTTGAGCGGGATCATGCGGCGCTCGATGTAGACGTGCTTGAGCACCAGCTCCATCTCCCCGTTGCCGTCGCGGTCGCCGATCTCCAGCTGGCTGGGCGCGAACTGCTTGATCTCCTCGATCAGCTCGGGCTCGAAGCGGTCCATCGGGAAACCCACGTCGCTGTATTCCAGCGTGTCGGCCATGCGGCCGACGCGATCGTGCTGCTTCACCAGCATGTACTTGCCCTTGATCTGCTCCCGAGTGGTCTCCTTCTGCGGTGGATAGAAGTCCTTGATGACCTTGAACACGTACGGAAAAGACGGCAGGTCGAACACCAGCATCACCATGCCCTTGATGCCGGGCGCACTGCGGAACCTGTCGGTCGAATAGTCCAGGTGCGCAAGGAAGTCGCGATAGAACAGCGTCTTGCCCTGCTTGGCCAGCCCCAGCGCGTTGTAGATTTCCGCGCGCGGCTTCTTCGGCATCAGGGAGCGCAGGAACTGCACGTAGGCCGAGGGCACCTCCATGTCGACCATGAAATAGGCGCGCGCAAAGCTGAAGAGCATCTGCAGGTCCTCTTCGCCGAACAGCACTGCGTCGACGTAGAAGCGGCCCTTGGCGTCATGCAGGATCGGCAGCGAGAAGGCCAGCTCGACGAAGCCGTTGATGATCTTGCCGACCACGTAGGCGCCCTTGTTCCGGTAGAACAGCCCGGAGAGCACCTGCAGCTGGAAGTTGGCGCGCAGCTTGACCTGGTGGAAGCGCCCCAGGATCGCCGCCGCCACGCGCTCGGCATCCCGGCGCATGTCGGCATGGATGCCCTGGAGCGCGTAGTCCTGCAGCATGCGCTCGACGGTGTCGGCCAGCGTGGCGCTCTCGGGGTAGTAGGCGCGGTAGGTCGGCTTGTCGCGCTGCTCGATGTACTCGGTGCTGATGGCCGGGCGCACGAAGATGAAGTCGTTCTGGAAGTACGCGCGGTGCAGGATCTTGGTGGTGACCGAGTTGAAGAAGGTCTCGGCAAGCTCGGGCTGGTGATGGTTGACCAGCAAGCCGATGAAGTGCAGCTTGACCTGGTGCCACACGTCCATCGGCTGCTCGCCGGCCTTGAACTCCTTCTCCAGCCGGGCGACGGCCTCCCCCACCCGCAGGTCGTAGAACTCGATGCGTTCGCGCTGCGCGCGTTGCTGGCCGTGCCAGTCGGCGGTCTCGAAACGGTGCTTGGCGCGCGACGACTCGGCCCGGAACAGCCGGTAGTGCCGATCGAAGCCGTCCCGCATCGCCTTGGCGATGTCGTAGGCAAGCGGCGAATCGAGGCGCTGGGGGAACATGGCTTCAGAAAGCCTCAGTCGGTTTCCTTGACGGCTTCGGAACTGGGCTGCGCCCCTTCTTCGGACGGCTTGCTCCACTTGTAGCGGATGCGTTGCACGGCAGCGCGGTACAGCGCGTCGAGCGGCCTGGAGCCGTCGACGGTCATGCCCAGGTCCTGCAGCAGCCCGTCATGCACGCCGAAGGCCCAGCCGTGGATCGTGACCTTCTGGTCGCGGCTCCATGCATCGCACATGACGGTGCTGACCGCCACGTTGACCACCTGCTCCGCCACGTTCAGCTCGCACAGGGCATCTGCGCGCACGTGCTCGGGCAGGGACTTGAGCATCACGCGGTGCCGGTCGCGCACGTCCTGGATGTGGCGGATCCAGTTGTCGGCGATGCCGATGCGCGCGCCTTCGAGCGCGGCCTGCACGCCCGAGCAGCCGTAGTGGCCGACCACCATGATGTGCTGCACCTTGAGGCGCTCGACCGCGAACTGGATCGCGGACAGTGCATTGAGGTCGGAGTGCACCACGATGTTCGCCACATTGCGGTGCACGAACACTTCGCCGGGCTCCAGACCGGTGATCTGGTTGGCGGGCACGCGGCTGTCGGAGCAGCCGATCCACATGTAGCGCGGGGTCTGCTGCTTCACCAGGCTGGTGAAGAAGCCGGGCCGGTCGCGCTCCATCCGGGCGGACCACGCCCTGTTGTGGGCAAACAGATCGTCGAGGGATTCAGGCATGTTTTCCATTGTCGATAAGGTGTGTAGGTTGGATGGGCCAGGTCAGACGCTCAGCGTGCCTTGGGCTTGGTGGCACGCGCGAGCGCGGCGCGTGCCTGCTTTTCCTGTTCGCGGACTTCCGCGATGTTGGCTTCCAGCTCGGCCATCTGGGCTTCGAGCTGCTCGCGGTGACTGCCGAGCACCCCGAGGAAGCGCTGCAGCTGCACTGCGGTGTCCCTCGGGCTGTCGTACATGTCGAGTATCTCCTTCACCTCCGTGAGCTTCAGCCCGAGCCGCTTGGCACGCAGCGTCAGCGTGAGGCGCGTACGATCGCGCGAGGTGTAGATGCGCTGCAGGCCCGCGCGCTGCGGCGTGAGCAGGCCCACGTCCTCATAGAAGCGGATCGCCCGGGTGGTGAGATCGAACTCCTTGGCGAGTTCGCCGATGGTGAAGGTCTGCGACGGCATGGAGCGGTGGGTTGCGGGGGCGACAGCGCGTTTCGACCGCACTGCCTACAATCATGGCTTCTTGCCATGACGTTAACGTAAACGTCAATCGTACATGAACCTCCTCGAACGCGAACTCCACTATCCCCTCGGCGACACCTTGCCGGCTCCCGGCGAGGCGCTCGAAGTGGCGCCCGGCGTGCGGTGGATCCGCATGGCGCTCCCCTTTGCGCTGGACCACATCAACCTCTGGCTGCTGCGCGACACGATCGACGGCGTCGAAGGCTGGACGGTGGTCGACTGCTGCATCTCGCACGACGCCTCGCGCGCGCAGTGGGAACAGATCTTCGAAACCCAGTTGCAGGGCCTGCCGATCCTGCGGGTGATCGTCACGCACATGCACCCTGACCACATCGGCCTGGCCGACTGGCTGTGCCGGCGCTGGAATGCGCCGCTGTGGATCAGTGCCACCGACTACCACGTCGCCCGCGTGCTCACCTCCGCCGGCGACACGCTGGCCGGCGGCGACGCGGCGGCGGACTTCTTCGCCTCGCACGGCCTGACCGACCCCGAAGCGGTCGCGAAGATCCGCGGACGGACCAACTACTACGTCAGCATGGTGCCCGCCGTGCCGGCCAACTTCGTGCGCATGCTCGACGGCGACCGGATCGCCATCGGCGGCCGCGAGTGGCGCTGCATCAGCGGCTACGGCCACGCGCCCGAACACATCGCGCTCTACTGCGAAGAGCTCAATGCCCTGCTCGGTGGCGACATGATGCTGCCGCGCATCTCGACCAACGTGAGCGTGCATGCCGGGGAGCCGGAAGCCAACTCGCTGCGGCTCTTCCTCGACAGCATCGAGCGCTTCAATTCGCTGCCGGCCGACACGCTGGGCCTGCCCTCGCACGGCAAGCCGTTCACCGGCATCCACCGCCGCGTCGAACAACTGCAGGAGCATCACCGCGACCGCCTGGCCGAGCTGCTGGAGGCCTGCATCGCCAAGCCGCACAGCGCGGCAGAAGGCCTGCCGATCCTGTTCAAGCGCCAGCTCGACCTGCACCAGATGACCTTCGCCATGGGCGAGACCGTGGCCCACCTGCACCTGCTGTGGTTCTCGGGCCAGTTGCAGCGCCGCCTGGGCGAGGACGGCGTCTACCGCTTCGGCGCCTTCGCATGACCGTATTGAGCCAGTTGCGCGCAGGCCAGTTGGCCGGGTCGCAACGGCTCGACCTGTCCTGCGGCCTCACGGAGTTTCCGCGCGAGATCTTCGATCTGGCGGACACGCTGGAGGTGCTCAATCTCTCGGGCAATGCGCTGAGCGCCCTGCCCGACGACCTGCACCGGCTGCACCGGCTGCGCGTGCTGTTCTGTTCGGACAACCAGTTCACCGAGTTGCCAGAAGTGGTGGGCCAATGCCGGCAGCTCGACATGGTCGGCTTCAAGGCCAATCGCATCCGCAGCGTTCCGGCGGAGTCGCTGCCGCCAGCCTTGCGCTGGCTGATCCTCACGGACAACCTCGTCGAGGCCCTGCCCTCCACGATCGGCCAATGCGCCCGGATGCAGAAGCTGATGCTCGCCGGCAACCGTCTGCGTGCGCTGCCGGAAGAGATGGCCGCCTGTCGCGCGCTGGAGCTGCTTCGCGTCTCCGCCAACGAATTCGACGCGCTGCCCGATTGGCTTCTGTCGCTGCCCCGGCTTGCATGGCTGGCTTTCGCGGGCAATCCCTTCGACGAGACGCCGGAACAAGCGGCCCTTGCGGCGCAGCCTGCAGCAGCCATCGACTGGAGCGGCCTGTCGCTGAAGCACAAGCTGGGCGAAGGTGCCTCCGGCGTGATCCATCACGCGGATTGGCAGCAGGCCGACGGCACCATCCGTCCGGTGGCGGTCAAGCTGTTCAAGGGCGCGGTCACCAGCGACGGCTGGCCGCACAGCGAGATGGCGGCCTGCATCGCGGCCGGCCCGCATCCGAACCTGATCGCCGTGCTCGGCCGGGTCAAGAACCATCCCGAGGACACGCCGGGCCTGGTGCTGGAACTGGTGGATGCGAGCTTTCGCAACCTCGCGGGGCCGCCGAGCCTGCAGTCCTGCACGCGGGACGTCTATGGCCCTGAAGCGCTCGGGTCCCTGGAGACCGTCTCGCGCATGGCGCACGGCATCGCCTCCGCCACCGCCCAGTTGCATGCGCGCGGCGTTTTGCACGGCGACCTCTATGCGCACAACATCCTGTGGAACGGCCAGGGCGACTGCTTGCTGGGCGACTTCGGCGCAGCGTCGTTCCTGCCGACGGACGCCGCCACGTCGCAGGCATTGCAGCGCGTCGAGGCGCGCGCATTCGGTTGCCTTCTCGAAGAACTGCTGGCCCATTGCCACCCGGTCGTCGAAGCCGACGAGGCGAAGCGGAAACTGCTGGCGACCTTGCAACTGCGGTGCACGGACCCGGACACGTCGGCACGCCCCGCGTTCGCGGAAATCGCCTCGCTCCTGGTCGCCTGACCACCATGCGCCCCCTGCCGCTGCCCTTGCGTGATGGCGTCGGCCCGAGCTGCGTCGCCCTGCCGACGGGCGACTGGCCCACGATCCTCGAATTCCTGGTGCAGCGCTTCGCCGCCATCCCGCGCTCGACATGGCAAGCCCGCATCGAGGCCGGCGACGTGGTCGACGAGCATGGAGTGCCCGTCACGCAGGTCCGGCCCTTCGAGCCAAGGCTGCGCGTCTACTACTACCGCGCGCTCGAAACCGAGCCCCGCATTCCTTTCGAGGAAGTCATCCTGCATCAGGACGAGCACCTGCTGGCCGTGGACAAGCCTCACTTCCTGCCGGTCACGCCCGTGGGCAAGTACGTGCAGGAAAGCCTGCTCGTGCGCCTCAAGCGCAAGCTGGGCCTGCAGGATCTCGCGCCCGTGCACCGCATCGACCGCGAAACCGCCGGGATCGTGCTGTTCTCGGTACGGCCCGCCACGCGCGCCGCCTACAGCGCGCTGTTCGCGGATCGCGAGATCAGCAAGCACTACGAAGCGATCGTCCAGTGGTCCGGCGACCGGACGCTGCCCGCCATTCATCGCAGCCGGCTCGATGCCGACACTCACTTCATGCGCATGCGGGAAGTTCCCGGCGAACCCAATTCGGAGACGCACTTCAGGCTGCTCGCCGAACGCAACGGATGGGCCCGCCTGGACCTGTCGCCCGTCACCGGCCGCAGGCATCAATTGCGCGTGCACTGCGCCGCGCTCGGCATGCCGATCCTGAACGACGCCATCTACCCCGTGCTTCGTCCCGAAGGCAGCGACGACTTCGAGCGGCCGCTGCAATTGCTGGCCAGGGAGATCGCGTTCCGGGATCCAGTGAACGGCAGCGAACGGCGCTTCACGAGCCCCAGGTCGCTCTCGCTGCCAGCCTGAGCCGTCGTCGGCCGGGCCGCTTTTGCGGCCCCTGCTGGCACCCATGTGACGCAAGCCGGCGGCAAGGCGCACTAAGCTCGCGCCGAACACTTCCAGGAGACAAGCCACATGGACACCACCCAACTCTTCTCGCTCAAGGGCCGCACCGCGCTCATCACCGGCGGCTCGCGCGGCATCGGCCGCATGATTGCCGAAGGCTTCCTCGCGCAGGGCGCCCGCGTCTACATCTCGGCGCGCAAGGCAGCCGCCTGCGACCAGACCGCCAAGGAACTCGCGGCCTTCGGCCATTGCGTCTCGCTGCCGGCGGACGTGTCGACGGTCGAGGGTGCGCATGCCCTCGTCGCCGCGTATGCCAAGCATGAAGGCTCGCTCGACATCCTGGTCAACAACGCCGGCGCCGCCTGGGGCGCGCCCTACGACGAGTTCCCCGAGAGCGGTTGGGACAAGGTGGTCGACCTCAACCTGAAGACGCCCTTCTTCCTGACCCAGGCGCTGACGCCGATGCTCAGGAAGGCCGCCACGGACCATCTGGCGAAGGTCATCAACATCGCGTCGATCGACGGCATCTCGGTCAACCCCCAGGAAACCTATTCGTATGCGGCGAGCAAGGCGGGCCTGATCCAGCTCACGCGCCGCATGGCACTGCGGCTCGCGCAGGATCGCATCGCCGTCAGCGCGATCGCGCCGGGCGCCTTCGCGTCCGACATGAACCGCGTCGCCCGCGACCATGGTGACGAGATCAAGGGCGGCATTCCCGCGGGGCGCATCGGCGAGCCCGAGGACATGGCGGGCGCCGCGATCTATCTCGCCTCTCGCGCTGGCGACTACGTGATGGGCTCGACGCTCATCGTGGACGGCGGCGTCACGCACGCGCGCTGAGGGGCGCGAGGATGTCCGGGCTTCTCAGGAACATCCTCGCCTTCTTCGTCGGGTTGTTCGGCTACGGGAGCAGGGCCCCGCAGGACGTGGTGGTCACGAACTTCTGGGTCACGCCCTTCGACTCGGGCATCAAGGTGCTCAAGAGCGACAAGTACCTGCAGTTTGCCGAGACCGCGCAGGTGGACTACCTGCTCCAGGTGGGCCGGTTCTTCGCCATTCTTCGAAGCGGGGCCAGCTTCGTCAATGTGGCGCAGCAGGTGAGGTTCTCGCGGCCCGTTCCCGTCTTCAGCCGGGTGCGGGTCGAGACGCGGCTTCTCTACGCGGACGAGAAATGCGCGTACTTCCTGCATGCCGTGCATGCGAGAGGCGGCCAGGCTGCCGAGGTGCTGGTCAAGATGAAGTTCAAGAAGGGCGGCATCACGGTCGCGCCCGCGTCCTTTCTTCGTTTCGACTTCGCGGAAGTTCCGGAGAAGGTTCGACGCTGGGAGCCCGTGCTGCAGACGCAAGGCCCTGGCGATACGCCTTCCTTCCCTTCGCCTCCGCCACCTGCAGTTCCTTCGCAGTCAACACATAAGCCGGGTTGTTCACCATCCGCTTGACGGCGAGGTCGATGAAGGCCCGCACGCGCGCCGGCTGGGCAGTGCGGCTTCCGTAGTAGACGAAGGTGCTGGAGTAGTCGGCCACGTGCTTCGTCAGTACCGGCACCAGCCGGCCCGCGCGGATGTGCGGCGCGGCCGTGACGCCCGTCAGGAGTCCGATGACGTGCCCCGCCAGCACGGCTTCGGTCTCCAGCGGCTCGTCGTTGACGCACAGCGCCGGCACCACGGGGTAGTCGACCATGCCATCGTGCACCTTGACGTGCCAGGGCATGACCCGGCCGGTGCTCGTGTGGCGAAAGGCGCTGCAGCGGTGTGCGGCGAGCGCATGGAGGCTGTCCGGCGCGCCGTGGCGCTCCAGGTACGCCGGCGCCGCACAGATGATGAGCTGCAGCGGGAACAGCTTGCGCGCGATGACACCCTCGGCCGGCGAAGGCCCGACGCGAAAACCCACGTCCACGCGGTCTTCCACCCAGTTGCCGATGCGGTCGTCCAACTGCACATCGGGCTGCACTTCGGGGTACAGGCGGCAGTACTCGTCGAGCACCGGCCAGAGCACGGGCGCGAAGGTGGACCGCGGGCCGACGATGCGCAGCGGCCCGGCGATCTCGTCCTTGGCTTGCCGTGCCATGTGCAGGGCGCGCTGCAGGCCGACCAGTGCCGGCTGCGCGGCTTCGAGGAACTGCCGGCCCTCGTCGGTGAGTGACAGGCTGCGCGTCGTGCGGTGAAACAGCCGCACGCCGAGATGCTGCTCGAGCTGCGCCAGGGCCTGGCTCGCAGCCTGGGGCGTCATGCCCTGCGCAACGGCGGCCTGGCGCAGGCTGCCGAGTTCGGCGGCCTTGGCAAACGTTCCGATGGAACGCAATTCGTTGATCGGCATGAAGCCCCCTTTGGCTGACGATTATCAACAGCAACTTGTCAGTCCTTCAAGGTTCCGCGGGCTATTCGGCGCGTAGGTCCAAGCCTAAAGTCTCCCCAGGTCGGCCGTTCGAGCCGGCTACCCACCTGTGCGTGCGCCGCCCCCGCAGCGCGCGCCAACGATGAAGGAGCGGAACGCGACATGACCACGCTCGACGAGTTCAGCATTTCCCGACGCGGCCTGTTGAAGGCCGGTGCGGCGACCGCATCCGTGCCTGCCATGGCCGCCGCGTCCGCGGCACCCGCCCCGGCGCGCGCCACCAGCGGACCGGGCCCCTCCACGGTCACGCTCAACGTCAACGGCAAGACGCACCGCCTCGTGCTGGACACCCGCACCACATTGCTCGACACCTTGCGCGAGCACCTGCACCTGACCGGCACCAAGAAGGGCTGCGACCACGGCCAGTGCGGCGCCTGCACGGTCATCGTGGATGGCCGCCGCATCAACTCGTGCCTGACGCTGGCCGTGATGCACGAAGGCGCCAAGGTGACCACCATCGAGGGCCTCGGCACGCCCGGCAATCTGCACCCGATGCAGGCGGCCTTCGTCAAGCATGACGGCTACCAGTGCGGCTACTGCACACCGGGCCAGATCTGCTCTGCCGTCGGCATGCTGGGCGAGATCGCCGAAGGCATTCCGAGCCACGTCAGCGCCGACCTGGCCGCCAGGCCGCAGCTCACGCCCGTCGAGTTCCGCGAGCGCATGAGCGGCAACATCTGTCGCTGCGGCGCCTACAGCAACATCGTGGATGCGATCAGCGAAGTGGCGGGGGTGAAAGCATGAAAGCCTTCAGCTACGAGCAGGCCACCTCGCCCGAGCAGGCGGTGGCTGCGGCGGCGCGCCAACCCAACGCGCGCTTCATTGCCGGCGGCACCAACCTGCTGGACCTGATGAAGCTGGAGATCGAGACGCCGGCGCACCTGATCGACGTCAACGGCCTCGGCTTCGACAAGATCGAAGCCACGCCGGACGGCGGCCTGCGCATCGGCGCACTGGTGCGCAACACCGACCTCGCCGCGGATGCGCGCGTGCGGCGCGACTATGGCGTGCTGTCGCGCGCCCTGCTCGCCGGCGCTTCGGCGCAGCTTCGCAACAAGGCGACCACCGCAGGCAATCTGCTGCAGCGAACGCGCTGCCCCTACTTCTACGACACGAACCAGGCGTGCAACAAGCGCCAGCCGGGCAGCGGCTGCTCGGCGATCGGCGGAGTCAGCCGGCAGTTGGCCGTGGTGGGCACGAGCGAAGCCTGCATCGCGACGCATCCGAGCGACATGGCCGTCGCCCTGCGCGCGCTCGATGCGACGGTCGAGACCCTCCGGCCCGGCGGCCAGCGCCGCACGATCCCGATCGAGGACTTTCACCGACTGCCTGGCGCCACGCCGCACATCGAGACGGCGCTGCAGCCCGGCGAGCTGATCGCGTCGGTCAGGCTCCCGGCGCCCGTCGGCGGCAAGCATGTCTATCAGAAAGTGCGTGACCGGGCCTCCTACGCGTTCGCGCTGGTCTCGGTCGCAGCGATCGTGCAGCGCGACGGCACGGGCCGCGTGGCACTGGGCGGCGTCGCGCCCAAGCCGTGGCGAATCTCCTCCGCAGAAGCGCAATTGCCCCGTGGCGCCAGCGCCGTGACCTCGGCCTTGCTCGCTGGCGCGAAGCCGACCGAACACAACGCCTTCAAGGTGACGCTGGTCGAGCGCACGCTCGACGCGGTGTTGACGGAAGCGAGGAGCTGAGCCATGCGATTCGACCAACCCGCCACCACGAACCCCATCGACCAGCTCAAGGTCGTCGGCCGGCCCACGGACCGCATCGATGGACCGCTCAAGACCACGGGCACCGCCCCCTACGCCTACGAGCGCCATGACGTCGCGCCCAACGCGGCCTACGGCTACATCGTCGGCGCCGGCATCGCCAAGGGCCGCATCACCGCCATCGACCAGGGCCGCGCCAAGTCGGCGCCCGGCGTGATCGCCATCGTCACGGCCGAAAACGCGGGCGAACTCGGCAAGGGCAACTTCAACACCGCGAGGCTGCTGGGCGGACCCGCCGTGGAGCATTACCACCAGGCCATCGCGCTGGTGGTCGCCGAGACCTTCGAGCAGGCGCGGGCGGCCGCGCAATTGCTGAAGGTGAGCTACGCCACCGCCGAAGGCGTCTTCGACCTCGAGGCCGCGAAGACCTCCGAACGCCGGACCGCCGACCGCAACAGCACGATCGGCGACTTCGCCGGGGCCTTCGCCAAGGCCGAAGTGACGCTGGACGAGACCTACACCACGCCGGATCACTCGCACGCCATGATGGAGCCGCATGCCACGACCGCCGCATGGCGCGGCGACCAACTCAACATCTGGACGTCGAACCAGATGATCGACTGGACCCGGACAGACCTGGCGACAACGCTGGGCATGCCCAGGGAAAAGATCCACCTCATGTCGCCGTACATCGGTGGCGGCTTCGGCGCGAAGCTGTTCCTGCGCGCCGACACGGTGCTCGCGGCCATCGGTGCCCGCATGGTTCGCCGCCCGGTCAAGGTGGCCCTGCAGCGCCCGATCATGGCGAACAACACCGTCCACCGGCCCGCAACCATCCAGCGCATCCGCCTGGGTGCCACCCGGCAGGGAAAGCTCACGGCCATCGGGCATGAGAGCTGGTCCGGCAATCTGGTCGGCGGCAAGCCCGAGAACGCGGTGCAGCAGACGCTGTGGCTCTACGCCGGCGAGAACCGCCTGACCGGCACCCGGCTGGCGATGCTCGACCTGCCCGAAGGCAATGCGATGCGCGCGCCGGGTGAAGCCCCAGGGTTGATGGCGCTGGAAATCGCGGTTGACGAGATGGCCGAGCGTCTCGGCATGGACCCGGTCGAGTTCCGCGTGCTCAACGACACCCAGGTCGACCCGGCGAACCCGAGCCGGCGCTTCTCCGAGCGTCGCCTGATCGAATGCATGCGCACCGGCGCGGATCGCTTCGGATGGGCGCAGCGCAGCGTCAAGCCCGCGCAGCGGCGCGAAGGCCGCTGGTGGATCGGCACCGGCATGGCCGCGGCCTTCCGCAACAACCAGGTCACCAAATCGGGCGCCCGCGTGCGGCTCGACGGACGCGGTGTGGTGACGGTGGAAACCGACATGACCGACATCGGCACGGGCAGCTACACCATCATTGCGCAGACCGCCGCGGAGATGATGGGCGTGCCGCTCGAACGCGTGGTCGTGCGCCTCGGCGACTCGTCCTTCCCCGTTTCCTCCGGTTCCGGCGGGCAATGGGGCGGCAACTGCTCGACCGCCGGCGTGTACGCAGCCTGCGTGAAGCTGCGCGACGCCGTGGCGCAGCGCGCGGGCCTGCCGGCGGAAGGCGCGAGCTTCGCGGACGGCATGGTGCGCGCGGGCGGCCGCAGCGCATCGCTCTCCGAGGTGGCCGGCGACAGCGGCATCGTGGCGGAGGACACGATCGAGTTCGCCGAGCTGAGCAAGCGCTACCAGCAATCCACCTTCGGCGCGCACTTCGTCGAAGTGGCCGTGGATGCCTACACCGCCGAGGTCCGCGTGCGCCGGATGCTCGCCGTGTGCGCGTCGGGCCGCATCCTCAACCCCAAATCCGCACGCAGCCAGGTCATCGGCGGCATGACGATGGGCGTCGGCGCCGCGCTGATGGAAGAACTCGCGGTGGACAAGCGCCTGGGCTTCTTCGTCAACCACGACCTCGCCGGCTACGAAGTGCCCGTGCACGCGGACATCCCGCACCAGGAAGTGATCTTCCTGGACGAGACGGACCCCATCTCCTCGCCCATGAAAGCCAAGGGCGTCGGCGAACTCGGCATCTGCGGCGTCGGTGCAGCGGTCGCCAACGCCATCTACAACGCGACCGGCGTGCGCGTGCGCGACTACCCGGTCACGCTGGACAAGCTGATCGGACGCATGCCAACGCCGGGCGCCTGACGACGCAATCTCATGAGGAAGCAAAAAATGCAACATCGACAACTCGGAAAAAGCGGCCTGGAGGTCTCTGCCCTCGGGCTGGGCTGCATGGGCCTGAGCTATGGCTACGGGCCTGCCACCGATACGGCTGATGCCGTCAAGCTCATTCGCGCCGCCTTCGATCGCGGCA
Organism: Variovorax flavidus; assembly: GCF_030317145.1. Lineage (GTDB taxonomy): Bacteria > Pseudomonadota > Gammaproteobacteria > Burkholderiales > Burkholderiaceae_C > Variovorax > Variovorax flavidus. The sequence continues at coordinate 70,012 of NZ_JASZYE010000008.1, read as the reverse complement.
TCACGTTCTTCGACACGGCCGAAGCCTACGGACCTTTCATCAACGAAGGGGTGGTCGGCGAAGCGCTCGAGCCGATCCGCGACCAGGTCGTGATCGCAACCAAGTTCGGCTTTCGCGAGGGCGACACCGCCAAGGGCCTCGACAGCAGGCCGGAGCGCATCCGGCAGGTGACGGACGAGGCGCTGAAGCGCCTTCGCACGGACCGCATCGACCTGCTCTACCAGCACCGCGTCGATCCGCAGGTCGCCATCGAAGAAGTCGCCGGGACCGTGAAAGACCTGATCCGCGAGGGCAAGGTGAAGCACTTCGGTCTCTCCGAGGCCGGCGTCGACAGCATCCGGCGTGCGCATGCGGTCCAGCCTGTCACTGCGCTCCAGAGCGAGTATTCCCTGTGGTGGCGCGAGCCGGAGAAGGAGGTTCTCCCGCTGCTCGAGGAACTGGGCATCGGCTTCGTGCCGTTCAGCCCGCTCGGCAAGGGCTTCCTGACGGGCGCCATCGACGCGCAGACCGCGTTCAGCGCGAATGACTTTCGCAACACCGTGCCGCGCTTCGCGCCGGAGGCTCGGGAGGCGAACCGCGCGCTGGTCGACGTTCTGGCCGGCATCGCCTCACGCAAGCAGGTCACCCCTGCCCAGCTTGCGCTCGCGTGGTTGCTCGCGCAGAAGCCGTGGATCGTGCCCATCCCCGGCACGACCAAGCTTCACCGCCTTGAAGAAAACGCCGGCGCCACATCCGTTGTCTTGTCGCCGGAAGACCTGAAGGAGATCGAGGCGGCCGTGTCGAGTGTGCCGGTGCAGGGTGCCCGCTACTCTGCGGACCGCCAGAAGCTCGTCGGGCGGTGAGCTGAACAGTGCCACCGTCATCGGGGCCGGATCGACCCCGCGCCATTCGCGTGAGCGCGGCCCGAGCAAAGCGCCGGCACACAATGGCGTCCTTCCGGAGAAGGACACCTCTCGACCATGGCGACGTTCGAATGGATCATCGTGCTGCTGCTCGGCGCGGCACTGCTGGCGGCGCTGGCGCGCAAGCTCGGCGCACCCTACCCGACCTTCCTCGCGCTCGGCGGCACGCTGCTCGCCTTCGTGCCCGAGAGCCCGAACTGGACACTGGACCCGCACCTCGCGCTGACGCTCTTCGTCGCGCCGGTGCTGGTCGACGCGGCCTACGACACCTCCCTGCGCGACCTGCGGGCCAACTGGCGGCCAGTGGCCGGGCTCGTCATCGCGGCGGTCGGCACGACCGTGCTGGCGGTCGCGTTCACGGCGCGCTGGCTGGTGCCCGGCATGCCGTGGCCGGTCGCGATCGCGCTCGGTGCCATCGTCGCGCCGCCCGATGCGGCGGCAGCGACTGCGGTGATGCGCCAGGTGAAGCTGCCGCACAAGCTGCTGAAGATCCTCGAAGGCGAAAGCCTCCTCAACGACGCGAGCGCACTGCTGGTCTACCGGCTCGCCATCATGACCATGATGGCCGGACACCTCGGCTTCGGCAGTTTCGCGCCGGTGTTCCTGCTGACCGTCTTCGGCAGCATCGCCGCAGGCATCGCCTGCGCCCGCGTGCTGGGGCCACTGACGATCAGCCTGCGCGAGGTGCCGATCGCGCTGATCGTGATGTTTGCGCTGACCTTCGGCGTGTGGATCGCAGCCGAGGCGATCGGGCTCTCCGGCATCCTGACGCTGGTCGCCTATGCGATGACCATCGCGCGGCGTGGCGGGCAGCAGATGCCGGCGCGCATGCGCGTGCCGATCTTCGCGGTATGGGAGACGGTGGTCTTCGTGCTGAACGCGTTCGCCTTCGTGCTGATCGGCATGCAGTTGCGGCCGATCTGGACGCGGCTCGAAGCCAGCGGCGGGCAGGCCGATGCGCTCATCACCGCTGCGGTGGTGCTGGGCGTGACGATCCTGGCGCGCTTCGCGTGGGTGATGGTCTACCAGGCGCTCAAGCGTCGGCGCAGCGCGAAGCCCGGCGAGCCGCCGCATCCAAAACCCACGCTCGGCAGCGGCATCGTGCTCTCGTGGGCGGGCATGCGCGGCATCGTCACACTGGCGGCGGCCTTCGCCATTCCCGAGACGCTGCCCGACGGCACGCCCTTTCCGTTCCGCGACCTGATCCTGCTGTGCGCCTTCGCGGTCGTGCTCGGCACGCTGGTGCTGCAGGGCCTGACGATGGCGCCGCTAATCCGCGCCATGGGCCTGACCGACGACGACCCGGTCGGCCGCGAGATCCGGCTCGGCCGCACGCATGCGTACGGCGCGCTGCTCGACGCGATCAAGGACGACGACACGCTTTCGGCAAAGCTGCTGCGCAAGGAATACGGCGCGGTGGTCGAACTGAATACCAGCCAGACGGCTGACACGCGCGTCGATGAAGTGCCCGGCGGACCGCTTCGCCGCCATGCGATCACCGTGGCGCGGCAGCGCGCATTCGAGCTTCGCCGCGATGACGTGATCGGCGACGACGCCTACCGGGTGCTGGTGCAGGAACTCGACTGGGCGGAACTCAGCGCCGGCGGCGGCAGGCCGGATTGACGCCTTAGTACTGGAGCTTCGGATACCAGTCGGCGCCGCGCCCGCCCGGCGTCAGGTCGAGGATGGACCAGAGCGAGGCGATGTCGGGCGCGCCGCGCGGGTCCTGGCCGGGGTCGGCCATCTCGCCCGTCATCTCGCCGGCCCAGAACAGGCGGACCTTGTCGCCGTCGCGCTTGAACACGATCAGCGCCGGGTACTCGCTCCCGTCGGGCTGCAGCACGCCGATGTCCTTCGCATAGTCGTCGCCGATGGTCTGCACGAAGTTCAGGTCGCGCCAGCCGCGCTCCTGCGCAAAGGCGTACTGCCGCTCCACCGGCGAGCGCCCCAGCACCCTGAGCGCTACACGCTGCTTGATGTCCGCGGCATTGCCGTTCAGCGCACCCAACAGGTTGGTGCACATCGGGCACGGCCGTTCGCGCTGCGGCCCGTACATCCAGAAATAGGTGACGAGCGTGTCCTTGTCGCCGAACAGGTCGAGCAGCCCCACCTCGAAGGCCTGTTCGTCCTTGAAGCGGTAGTTCTTCTCGATCACCGGGCCGGCCGGCAGGTCCTGGCGCTGCTCGACCAGGCGCGTCATGTGGCGGCGAAACTCGATCTCTTCGGCCAGCAGAGCCTGTCGGGCGGCGGCGTATTCGGCCGATGCGCCAGGGAACGGCGTCTTCGCCTTCTTCGCCAGCTCTGCGGCGGGGGTCAGCGTTTGCGGCATGCCTTTGCTCCTTGTTTGCGCCTAGAGTATGGAAAACAACGACGGTTTTCCAAGGAGACATTCATGAGGATTCTGCGTCAGACGTTCACTACATGGCTGCTTCTGTGCTGCGCCGCAGTCACCGCCTGGGCGGCCGACACGCCCCCCGCCAAGGAAGGCGACTGGATCGCCAAGGACTTCCGCTTCCACACCGGCGAAGTCCTGCCTGAAGTGCGACTGCACTACACCACGCTGGGTTCGCCGTCGAATCCGGCCGTGCTGGTGTTGCACGGCACGTCCGGCTCCGGGACCGGCATGCTGTCGCCGGCCTTCGGCGACGAACTCTTCGGGCCGGGGCAGCCTCTCGACGCCAGCAAGTACTTCGTCATCCTTCCGGATGCCCTGGGCCATGGCAAGTCGTCCAAGCCGTCGGACGGCCTGCGGACGAAGTTCCCGCTCTACAACTACGACGACATGGTGCAGGGCCAGTTCCGGCTGCTCACCGAGGGGCTCGGCGTGAAGCACCTGCGCCTCGTCATCGGCAATTCGATGGGTGGCATGCAGACGTGGATCTGGGGCGCGCAGCACCCCGAGTTCATGGATGCACTGGTGCCGATGGCTTCGCAGCCCACCGAGATGTCGAGCCGCAACTGGATGATGCGGCGGATCGTCATCGACTCGATCCGCAACGACCCGGCCTGGAACAACGGCAACTACACGACGCAGCCCCAGGCCGTGCGCGCGGCCAACGCCTATTTCGGCATCGTCTCCAACGGCGGTTCGCTGGCGTACCAGAAGATGGCGCCGACCCGCGCGGCAGCGGACAAGCTGCTGGATGCGCGACTGGCAGCGCCTTTCACGGCCGACGCCAACGACTTCCTCTACCAGTGGGATTCCTCGCGCGACTACAACGCCGCGCCGCAGCTGGAGCGCATTCGTGCGCCCCTCCTCGCCATCAACTCGGCGGACGACGAACGCAATCCGCCCGAGCTGGGCATCATGGAGCGCGAGCTCAAGCGGCTGAAGAACGCGAAGTTCCTTCTCATTCCGGCCAGCGAAGACACACGCGGCCATGGCACCACCGCCAACGCGAAGTTCTGGAAGACGCAGATGAAGCAATGGCTGGACGCGGCGCCAGCCCAATAAGAATACAAAACACTTACATTTGAACGCGCCTGGAGGCCCTCCGGACGGGCCTTCAGGCGCGCAAACTCATGGCCCCTCATTCCAAGGAGAAGCGCCATGGGCACCCCCACCGAGATCGCCAAGCAAGGTTATGCAGCGTTCGGCAAGCGCGACATTCCGGCGCTGCTGGATCTGCTCGCGGATGACGTGGAATGGAAATTCCTCGCCACCCCCGACACCGGCACGCCCTACGGCGGCACCTGCAAGGGCAAGCAGCAGGTGGCCGAGTGGTTCGGCAAGCTGGCCCAGGCCGATGAGATCCTGGAGTTCGAGCCGCGCGAGTTCCTCGAAGGCCCCAATCACGTGACGGTCCTCGGCCGCGTCAAGGGCCGCGCGTTGCCGGACGGCAAGGTGCACGAATCCGAATGGATCCAGGTGTTCACGTGGAAGGAAGGCACCAAGATCAGCCGCTGGGTCGGGACAGGCGACACCGCCTCCAGACTCCACGCGAAGTAGACAATGGCTGGATGAACAAACGTCACTTCCTGGGCACGGCAGCACTCGCCGGACTGTGGCCCGCAGTCGATGCACTAGCGGCCGACCCGGAGCGCAAGGGCCCGGGTCTCCTCACCGTCAGCGGCGCGATCGGCAAGTCGAACCGGGGCGCGGTCGACCCGGCGCTCGACCAGCTGCTGGTCAAGCACGGCGTCAAGTTCGACAAGGCCTTCGTGTTCGACTCCGACGCCTTGCGCCGTCTGCCCGTCACCCGCATCAAGGCCACGCTCGAATACGACGCCAAGATGCACGCGCTGGCAGGCCCGCTGCTGACGAGCGTGCTGGAAGCGGCGGGCGTTCCGACGACCAGTGAAGTGACGATCGCCCTTCGCGCGGTGGATGGCTACGTCGTGCCGCTGAGCATGGCGAACGCACGTGCCTACCGCATGATCGTGGCCACCGAGATCGACGGCACGCCGCTCGCGCTCGGTGGGCTCGGCCCGCAGTGGGCGATCTATGAGGCGGACACGCTCGCCGCGTTCAAGGACAAGCCGCTCAAGGAACGCTTCGCGCTGTGCCCGTGGGGGCTCTACAGCATCGAAGTCACGCGCGGTTGATCGCTGCACGCTGAACCATGGACAAGCCAACCGGCCTCAGGAAGGGGCTCACCAGCTACGGCGACCAGGGCTTCTCCCTGTTCCTTCGCAAGGCCTTCATCAAGGGTGCGGGCTACACCGACTCCGCGCTCGACCGGCCCGTGGTCGGCATTGCCAACACCGGCAGCGCCTACAACCCCTGCCACGGCAACGCGCCGCAACTCATCGAGGCGGTCAAGCGCGGCGTGATGCTGGCCGGCGGCCTGCCGATGGAGTTTCCGACCATCTCCATCCATGAGAGCTTTGCCGCGCCGACCAGCATGTACCTGCGCAACCTCATGTCGATGGACACCGAGGAAATGGTGCGCGCCCAGCCGATGGATGCCGTCGTGCTCATCGGCGGCTGCGACAAGACCGTGCCCGCGCAGCTCATGGGCGCGGCGTCGGCCGGCATCCCCACCATCCAGCTCATCACTGGATCGATGTTGACCGGCAGCCACCGCAGCGAGCGCGTCGGCGCCTGCACCGACTGCCGCCGCTACTGGGGCAAGTTCCGCGCAAGCGAGATCGATGAAGACGAAGTCGCCGACGTGAACAACCAGCTCGTCGCCAGCGTCGGCACCTGCTCGGTGATGGGCACGGCCAGCACCATGGCCTGCATCGCCGAGGCGCTGGGCATGACGATGCCGGGCGGCGCATCGCCACCGGCCGTCACCGCCGACCGCATCCGCATCGCCGAGCAGACCGGGACGCAGGCCGTGCAGATGGCGCGCGATCGATTGACCATCGACAAGGTGCTGACCCCCGCCGCCTTCGAGAACGCGATGCGCGTGCTGCTGGCGATCGGCGGCTCGACCAACGGCATCGTGCACCTGACCGCCATTGCGGGGCGCATGGGCCTGGAGATCGACTTGGCCGCACTCGACCGCATGGGCCGCGACACACCCGTGCTGCTGGACCTGAAGCCGTCCGGGCAGCACTACATGGAAGACTTTCATCATGCGGGCGGCATGGCGACCCTGCTGCGCGAGCTCAAGCCGCTGCTGCGGCTCGACGCGATGACAGTCACCGGCCGCACGCTGGGCGAAGAGATAGAGCGCCACGGCGCGGGCTTCAAGCAGGATGTCGTGCGGCCCATCGCCAACCCCATCTATCCGCAAGGCGGCATCGCCGTGCTGCGCGGCAACCTGGCGCCGGGCGGCGCCATCATCAAGCAGTCGGCCGCCGACCCGCAGCTGATGGAGCACGAAGGCCGCGCGGTCGTGTTCGAGAACACCGAGGACCTGCTCACGCGGATCGACAGCGATGACCTGGACGTCACTGCGCAGGACGTGCTGGTGTTGAAGAACATCGGCCCCAAGGGCGCGCCCGGCATGCCCGAGGCGGGCTACATCCCCATCCCGCGCAAGCTGGCACGCGCGGGCGTGAAGGACATCGTTCGCATCTCCGATGGACGCATGAGCGGGACGGCATTCGGGACCATCGTGCTTCACGTCACGCCCGAGTCGGCTGTCGGCGGTCCGCTGGCTTACGTGCGCAATGGCGACCGGATTCGCTTGAGCGTGCGGGACCGCGAGATTGCGCTGCTCGTGACCGATGAGGAACTGGCGCGGCGGGCGAAGGAGTCGCCCGTGACGGCGCCGACTGCCGAACGCGGCTACCTCAAGCTGTTCCTTCAATCTGTCACGCAGGCCGACCAGGGTGTGGACTTCGACTTCCTGCGGGCGGCCGGGATGAACGGGAAAGTGCCCGAGTAGCCATGCGTGGGTAGCGGGGCGCCGCGAGCGCCACCTACAATTTCCACCCCCATGGCAAAGCATCGCAAACACACATCCTCCACCCCGTACATCAGGGTGGCGCCCAGCGGGGTCCACGGGCTCGGCGCCTTCGCGACGCGGGACCTGCCCGCTTTCGCATTGCTGGGCCTCTATGAAGGCCGCCGCTACTCCAAGGAGGAAATCGCGGCGAAGGCGTGGGATGACCAGCTGACCTACCTGTTCACGTTGTCGAACCACGAGACCATCGACGGCGCCAAGGGCGGCAATGGCACGCGCCACCTGAATCACGCCTGCGACCCCAACTGCGAAGCGGTCGAGGAGTATGACGACGCAGGCCGCCTGGTGCTGAAGTTCCAGACGATCGTGCCCGTGGAGGCAGGGGACGAATTGTTCATCGACTACTGCCTGACGGCGGACGACGGATCGCCCGCCTCGAAATACCCCTGCCATTGCGGCTCCGCGAACTGTCGCGGCACGATGCTCGCGCCCGCCGAGGTCGACTCAGCTTCGTGAGTCGCGCGCCGGGCGCTTGCACCAATGTGCAATTGCGCGCGACGCCGACGCGGGTCACGCTTGCGCCCTGCTCGCGACGGCAAGAAGGCGGCGCCTTGCCCCTGGACCCGGTTCGCGAAGCCACTCCAGGAGCGAAGCGATGGCAAAGAAGCCCAGCAGTCCCGTGTCGCGCAAGCAAGCCTCCGCAGAGGCCGTCCCCGCGAACAGCACCCCTGAAATACTTCCCCGCCCCGACTTCCACTTCCCCGGCGAGGTCGGCCGCACCTATCTCGATTCCGATCCCGCCCAGTTCCCCAAGCCCGTGCAGGCACCCAAGGGCGCGCCGAACATCCTGCTGATCCTCATCGACGACTGCGGCTTCGGCCAGTACGGCACCTTCGGCGGCGGCATTCCTTCGCCCACCATGGACAAGCTCGCCGCCGAGGGCCTGCGCTACAACCGCTTCCACACCACCGCGCTGTGCAGCCCCACGCGCGCGGCGCTGATCACCGGGCGCAACCACCACTCCACCGCGTTCGCCGGCATCACCGAGCTGGCCACGGGCTACGACGGCTACACCTGCATCCTGCCGCGCAGCTGCGGCACGATGGGCGAAGTGCTCCGGCAGAACGGCTACATGACGGCCTGGGTCGGAAAGAACCACAACACGCCGACATGGGAGACCAGTGCGGCCGGGCCCTTCGACCGCTGGGCCAATGGCCTGGGCTTCGACTACTTCTACGGCTTCAACGGCGGCGACATGAACCACTGGAACCCGATCCTGTTCCAGAACCGCGACCTGGTGCCGGCGTCGACGGACCCGGACTACCACCTCACGACCGACCTCGCCGACAAGTCCATTGCATGGGTGCGCCAGGCCAAGAGCATCGCGCCCGACCGGCCCTACTTTCTCTATCTCGCCACCGGCGCGACCCATGCCCCGCACCACACGCCGCAGGAATGGATCGACAAGTTCAAGGGCCAGTTCGACGGCGGCTGGGACAAGTACCGCGAGCAGACGCATGCCCGGCAACTCAAGCTGGGCGTGATTCCGAAAGGCACCAAGCTCACGACCCGCTCCAAGGGCTTGCCGGCGTGGAGTTCCCTCAACGCGGACCAGCGGCGCCTCTACGCGCGGATGATGGAAGTCTTCGCCGGCTATGCGGCGCATTGCGACCACGAGCTGGGCCGCGTCGTCGAGGCCTGCAAGCAACTGCCCGACGCCGACAACACGCTCATCATCTACATCGCCGGCGACAACGGCGCCAGCGCCGAGGGTGGGCTGGAAGGTTCGCTGTGCGAGAACATGTTCTTCAACGGCTTATCGGAGAAGTGGCAGGACAACATCAAGGCGATCGACGAGCTGGGCGGTCCGAAGCACTTCAACCATTTCCCGTCCGCCTGGGCGCATGCGATGAACACGCCCTTCCAGTGGACCAAGCAGGTCGCCAGCCATTTCGGCGGCACCCGCAACCCGATGATCATTTCGTGGCCGGCGCGCATCAAGGACAAGGGGGGCCTGCGCGACCAGTTCATCCACACCATCGACATCGTGCCGACGATCTACGAGCTTTGCGGCGTCACCGCGCCGACCGATCTGAACGGGATCCGGCAGAAGCCCATCGAGGGCAGGAGCTTTGCCGATTCCCTGGGCAGCGCGGACGCGAAGAGCCCGCGCAACACGCAGTACTTCGAGCTCGGCTGCAACCGTGGCCTCTACCACGACGGCTGGATGGCATCGTCGCCGTCGTTCGTGCCGTGGGACCCGAACCGCCAGGAGTGGGACCCCGACAAGGCACCCTGGGAGCTCTACAACATCGAGGAAGACTTCTCCCAGGCCAATGACCTGGCCAAGAAGCATCCGGACATGCTGCGCAAGCTGCAGGACCTCTGGTGGGTGGAGGCCGCCAAGTACAACGTGCTGCCGCTCGACTGGCGCGCCACCATCCGCATGAATGCTGAGTTGATGGGGCGGCCCAGCCTCATCGCCGGGCGCACCCGCATGACCTACTACCCCGGCACCATCGGCCTGCCCGACGCGGCGTCTCCGCCGATGTGCAACAAGTCATGGACCATCACGGCCGAGTTCGAGGTGCCCGACGACAAGGCCGAAGGGATGATCGTGACGCACGGCGGACTCGAAGGCGGCTACGGCCTGTACCTGCGCGAAGGCAGGCCGACCTTCGTCTACAACTTCCTGAGCATCGACCGGCCCACGTTCACGGCGAAGAACCCGTTGCCCAAGGGCAGGAACAAGCTGGTGGTCGACTTCAAGTACGACGGCGGCGGCATGGGCAAGGGAGGCACCGTCACCATGAGCGCCAACGGCAGGAAGATCGCCGAGGGCCGGCTGGAGCGCACCATCCCGATCCAGTTCTCGCTGGGCGAGGGATTGGACGTAGGGATGGATATCGGCTCGCCGATCGACTTCACGTACAAGATGCCGTTTGCGTTCACGGGCACCATCGAGAAGGTGACGGTTGAACTGGGGCAACTGGGTGTCGCGGCGGGCAAGCGAGCGCGTACCTCGTAGATATACTTTGCGACATCACGTCAAAAAAAGGCGTGATCGGGTTTGACAGCCTGAAGCAGTTCTGCGACGTGAGCCGCAGTTTTCCCGCAGAGGGTCTGCGGCTTCGTCGTTCGTGCCTCCTTTTTAGGCGGCTCGGACGGGGAGCCGCAAGGCTCGCCGGTTCTCGCAAGAGCTGCCCGGTCTGTCAACCCGTTCGAGTCGCCGCCATCGTTTGACAGCGAGGCGGCGGTTTTAGAAAACCGCAGCTCTTGGAGGTCCTACGTGGTCCACCCTACTTGCGCGCTCGCGCGCCCCCCAAACGATCCCCCCGAAGACGATCGCGCCTCTCTGGCGAGGCGAGTCAACGCCGAAGTTAGCGCGGTGCACGACGGCTATCGCGCCGTCGGATGCCTTCGCGATCTGCTTCTTCGGGAGTTCAGCTTGAGCAAGGACGAGCGCATCGTCCGCCGCAGCGATGTGGAAGCCCTCTTGGACGTGGTCGATGCGGAGTTCCAGCGCCGCGTGCAGACCGCCATCGCGACCGCCGAATCAATGCAAGCGTCTCAATCAGGCATCGGCCCCACATAGCGCCCGCGCGGGCGAATCACTTGCGCCTCGCCCAATTGCTCCAGGCTGTGCGCCAGCAGCCCGACGCTGCGCGCCGTGGCGAACAGGCCGAAAGCCGCGTCGGCCGGCAGCCGATGGTGCGCGACCAGTGCGGCCAGGGCCACGTCGATGTTGGGCTGCAAGCCGGTGAGGTTCGTCACCTTCTCGATGAAGCGCGCGATGACTTCCGGGGGTTCGAACAACGCGAGCAAGGCCGCTGCGCGCGGATCGCCATCGGGATAGAGGTGGTGGCCGAATCCTGCCAGCGGCAAGCCGGTCGAGAGGTAGTGGGCCACCACCTTGTCCTCGCCCAGCCGCTCCACTTCGCTGAACAGCGCCTGGACGCGGCCCGAGGCATCGCCATGCAAGGGGCCGGAAAGCGTGGTCAAGCCGGCCAGGAGGCAGGCCGGCAGCGAGGCACCCGTCGAAGCGGCGATGCGCGCGACAAAGGCTGAACTGGTCAGCTCGTGGTCGACCAGCAGCACCATGGCCGTTCGCAGCAGATCGGCCACCTGGGCCGATTGCTTCCACCCCTTCGCAAAGCGCAGATGCAGCGGTTGCGGGCCCGGCTTGGCACCGAACGCATTGGCCAACTGACCCACCAGGCCCTGGCCCTCGGCGTGCAGCACGCGGGTCAGGCGCCCGCGCGTGGAATGCCCGGTGGCTGCGAGGTCGGCCAAGGCAGTGAAAGCGGCGGCACGCCCAGGTTCGACCGGACGCGCTGGCGTCGTCGGGGACGAAAAGTCCACGGCTTGCTCCGCGCTCCACAGCAGTCGCGCCACATCTTCCAGCGTGGCCGACCGGGCCAGGTTCACAGCATCCTGGCCGCGGTAGTAGGGCCGTCCGCGAAAGAAGGCGCAAAGGGCGGTCGGAATGCTCGGCTCCGAGCCGAACAGCGTATTGGCGGCCAGGGTCTCGTGCTTGCGCCCGGCCTGCTTGCGCTTGGCAAGGCCGGCGACGTCCTCGGCGCGGTACAGGCTGCGGCGCGTATCGGCCGGATCGGGCATGACTTCGAGCTTGCCGCGGCTCACGTAGGCGTAAACCGTCTGGGGTCGTACACCGAGGAGGCGGCATGCCTCGTCCATCGATATCCAGGAAGCCATGGCTTGATGCAGAAAGTTATTTATATTGATTTTAAACGTCAATATTGCCATGTTAGTCAATGTCTTACTAACATGGCCTCATGAAACCCCAGGTCCTGCAACTCAATCCGATCCTGATCCCTGCGATCAACGACCAGCTCGCATCGCTCTACACCGTCCACAAGTATTTCGAGACGAGTGACCCGGATGCCTGGCTGCGTGAACATGGCGCGTCCATCGACGCCGTGATCACCGGCGGGCACACCGGCATTTCGCGCTCGATGCTGGAACAGCTGCCTCGCCTCAAGGTCGTTGCCGTCAACGGCGTGGGGACCGACGCCGTGGATCTGGCGTACTGCCGGGGCCGTGGCCTGCCGGTGACCGCAACCCTTGGCGCGCTGACCGAGGACGTGGCCGACCTGGCCATCGGCTTGCTGATTGCCGCTTGCCGCAACCTGTGCGCCGGCGACCGCTTCGTGCGCGACGGCCAGTGGGAGCGCTTTCCGCAGCCCAACGCCATCCCGCTGGCCCGCCGGTTCAGCGGCATGCGCGTGGGCATCGTCGGAATGGGACGTGTCGGCCGCGCGGTCGCGGTCCGGGCGGCGGCCTTTGGTTGCCCCATCAGCTACACCGACCTGCTCGCCATGGACGATGTGGCCCATCGGTTCGTGCCGAAGCTGGTGGACCTCGCGCGCGACTCGGACGCGCTCGTGCTGTGCGCGGCGGCGGACAAGGCCGAAGGCATCGTCGATGCGGCCGTGCTCGATGCGCTCGGCCCGCGCGGCTTCCTGGTCAACGTCGCACGCGGCCGCCTGGTCAATGAAGCCCACCTGACAGAGGCGCTGACCGCCGGGCGCATTGCCGGTGCGGGCCTGGACGTGTTCGTCGACGAACCCCGCGTTCCGCCGGCACTGCGCCAGTCCGACAGCGTGACCCTTCAGGCTCACCGCGCCAGTGCCACCTGGGAGACGCGGACGGCCATGGCCGAGATGGTGCTCGCCAGCGTTGCCCAGGCCCTGGCGGGCGAACGCCCGTCGATGAGCCTGACCACCTGAGCGCCGGGGCCATGACGGATCTGGTCTTCCCGGCGCCCGCGCCGACCACCCTGCCGGTGGCGGGGAGCACTGCGGCTTTCCCTGTGGGCCGCGTGTACTGCATCGGCCGCAACTACCGGTGGAGCGTGGACGAGCAGGCGAGGCCGCGGGAAATGCCGGCCTGGTTCATGAAGCCTGCCAGCGCGGTGGTGCCCGCGCATGGCCTTCTGCCCTATCCCCCGGGTACCGCGGATTTCTGCCACGAGATCGAGCTGGTCGTCGCCATCGGCCGTGGCGGTCGGGATATCGACCCGGCACTGGTGGAGGCGCATCACATCTGGGGCTATGCCGCAGGGCTGGACCTCACGCGGCGCGACCTGCAGCAGCAAGCCAAGCGCGCCGGTGGCCCGTGGGAGGCCGCCAAGGCCTTCGACCACTCCGCCCCCTGCACGCGCCTCGTGCCGGCAGAAGTTTGCGGCCATCCCAGGCAGGGGGCCGTGTGGCTGGCGGTCAACGGCATCGAACGCCAGCGCGCCGACGTCTCCGATCTCATGTGGCCGGTGGCCGAACTGGTGGCGATGCTGTCGAGGTCCGTGACGCTCGCGCCCGGCGACCTGATCTTCACCGGCACCCCCGCAGGCGTGGGCGCACTGCAACCCGGTGACATCGTGAGCGGAGGCGTGGCGGAGATCGGCCAGTTCTCCATGACCGTGGGCAGCGCGCACGCACAGAACCATTCGCCATCACCAACGTCAGGAGACTCCCCTTGAACACAACCCCCTCCAGGAAGATCGCCCTGGTCACCGGCGCAGGCAGCGGCATCGGCCGCAACGTGGCCATCGGCCTGCTGAACGACGGCTGGGCCGTCGTGCTGGCCGGTCGCCGCGCCGAGCCCCTGCAAACGCTGGCGGCCGAGGCCGAGGCGCGCGGACAGACGGCCCTGGCCGTGCCCACCGATGTGACCGAACCCGACAGCGTGCAGGCACTGTTCGACGCCATCGAACAGCGCTTCGGCCGGCTGGACCTGCTCTTCAACAACGCCGGCGTGAATGCCCCGGCGGTGCCGATGGACGAACTGCCGCTGGACAAGTGGTTCAGCGTGCTGAACACCAACGTCACCGGCGTGTTCCTGTGCGCCCGCGCGGCTTTCGGCCTGATGCGCCGCCAGTCGCCGCAGGGCGGCCGCATCATCAACAACGGATCGGTCTCGGCGCAGACGCCGCGCCCCTTCACCGCGCCCTACACGGCCAGCAAGCACGCGGTGTCGGGCCTGACCAAGGCGCTGGCGCTCGACGGGCGTGCATTCAACATCGTGGCCAGCCAGATCGACATCGGCAACGCATTGACCGAACTGTCCGAGCGCATGACGCGCGGCGTGCTGCAGGCCAACGGCACCGTCGCGCCCGAACCCATGATGGACGCCAGCCACGTGGCCGATGCGGTGCGCCACATCGCCGCCATGCCTCTGAGCGCCAACGTGCTGAACATGACCGTGATGGCCAGCGCCATGCCCTTCGTCGGGCGCGGCTAGAGCACCCGATGCAGCGGCCGCGCGGGGTCTAGCGGACCCAACGGCGCTGCATGACGATTTGATCCACCCGCAAGAGGAGACTTCCATGAAAACCAGATCCCTGTTCAAGGTCCTCGCCGTCTCGGCGTCCCTGGCCCTGGTGCCGGCCTTGGCATCGGCCCAGGCCTACCCCACGCGTGCCATCAAGATCATCGTGCCGGCCCCGCCGGGCGGCGCGATCGACACGATCGCCCGCGTCGTCGGCGACAAGCTCGCGGTGTCGATGGGCCAGCCGGTAGTCGTCGACAACAGGCCCGGCGCATCCAACAACCTCGGGACGGATGTGCTTGCCAAGTCGGCGCCCGATGGCTACACGATCGGCATCGTGGGCGGCAGCCACAACATCAACAAGTTCCTGTTCAAGAATCTGGGCTGGGACCCGGAGAAGAGCTTCGAGCCCATCGTCTACACCCACGAGGTTCCGCTGGTGTTCGCGATCTACCCGAAGATTCCCGCCAAGACGCTGCCCGAGTTCATCGCCTGGATGAAGGCCAATCCGGACCAGGCCAAGGTCGCCACCTCCGGCCGCGGCAGTGCGCAGGAAATGGCGGCCGAGATGTTCCGCATGGCGAGCGGCACGCAGATGCTGCTGGTTCCGTACAAGGGCTCGGCCGCCGCGCACCCCGATCTGCTGGCCGGACGCACCGCCCTCTACATCGACACCATCAGCGCCATCCAGTCGCAGGTGAAGGCCGGCAATGCCCGCGCCGTTGCGGTGTCGACCCGGAAGCGGACATCGTCGCTGCCGGACGTGCCGACGGCGGAGGAACAGGGGCTCAAGGGCTACGACGCCAACACGAATGGCGGCTTCCTGGCGCCTGCCGGCACGCCCAAGGCGATCGTCAACAAGCTCAATGCCGAGATCAACGCTGCGCTCAAGATGCCTGATGTGCGGGCCAAGCTGGAGGCGGCCGGCATCGAGATCCAGGGCGGAACGCCGCAGGACTACGCCGCGTTGATCAAGTCCGACCTCGTCAAGTGGGGCAAGGTGGTCAAGGAGGCGGGGATCGAACCGGAGTGAGTTCGCGGTTCACCCGGCCCTACGGGGCCTGCTCGCCAAGCAGGAACCCCACCGCGTTTCGCCACCACGCGTCGTCGACGTAGCGGATCCAGTCGTTGTGGTCGGCTGCGCGCACCACCTCGAGCCGCTTGGGACTGGGCAGCGCTTCATACAGCGACGTGCCGAAGCGCGCCGGAACAATGCGGTCGCGCTCGGCGACCGCCACCAGCACCGGCCGGCCGATCGACGCGAGATGCGCGGCGCTGTCGTACCGATCCCTCAGCAGCCAGCTCACCGGCAGCCACGGATAGTGATAGGCCGCGACGTGTTCAAGCGTGTCCCATGGCGTGATGAGCATCAGCGCCGCGACCTGCTCGCGTTGCCGCACACCCGCTGCAGCCGCCACGCCGGCGCCCAGTGATTCGCCGATGAGCAGCAAGGGCGCGCCGTGCAGCCGATGGGCCAGCGCGATGGTCTGCTCGGCGTCCTCCACCAGACTGCGTTCGCCCAACGCCCCATCACGCGGTCCGTACGCCGGGTATTCGGCGAGGATCACGCGCACGCCAAGGCGGGTGAGCACTGCGGCGTAGTAGTCGCGATGCCCTGCATGCCCTGCATTGCCGTGGAACACGATCGCCGTGCCGCGCGCAGGTCCGGCGGGCTCCGCCACCAGACCACGGAAGTCGCCTTCGGCCGGCCAGGCGACGAGTCCGGCGGACACCATGTCGGCGGCTTGCGCCCGGGCGGGGTGGTAGAGAAGACTGTCCTGGAACATGGCGGGCGCTGCCAGCGCAATGGCGCAGGCGGTGACGAGCCAGAGCATGATGGCAGCAGGTTTCATCCACGCCCGTCCGGTAGTTCGATGGCGGGTCATCCTTTGGCGAAGTCGTTGCGCTGTCAACCCTGCAGCGCGTCAGGGACGTGACATGGCCGCCACCCCATACAGGACCAACGCCGCCACGACCACCGCGGTGAAGCCGATGTGGATCGCGAGCAAGGTAGCCAGCACCGCCGCGGTGACCGATGCACAGCCGTTGATGCCCCAGGCCCAGGGAACGAGGCGGGCGTCGGCGGCTTCCACCCTGGTCAACCCCAGCGGAAAGGGCATGCCCATGAAGAACGCCAGCGGCGCGATGAGCGCTGCCGCAATCAGGATCCGCGCCGCATCGGGCAGGCCCATCGCGTGCTGGAAGAGCCAGGGCAGCAGGAGCAGGCAGAGCGTCGCCGACACGGCGATGGCGCCCACCACCGCCGCCACCGGATACCCCTTGAGCCGACCGGTCACGCGGCTGCCGATGCCGGCGAAGAGCAGGAAGGCGAACAGCACGACCGCAATCGCATACAGCGGATGGCTCAGGAACAGGACGAACTTCTGGATGAACGCGATCTCGATGAACATGAAGCCGAATCCGATCGCCAGGAAATAGGCCAGCACGCGACCGCGTGATGGCGCGGCCGGCATGGTGCGCGATGCGCCCTCACGTTGCCGCGCACCGGACCGCGCGACCCATGCCAGCGGCAAGCCGATCAGCAGCAGGCTCGCAAGCGCCGCCTGCACCAGCGTGGCGACCAGCACCGGATAGCCCCATTCGAGCAGCGGCAGGCCACCCCGACCTTTGAGCGACAGCAGTTCCGGCAGCGAGCGCCACTTGAAGAAGTGGAAGAAGTGGGGCCTGTCGTCGGTGGCCGGTTCGATGTGGAACTTGTAGCGCGCCATGAATTCGTCGCGCGCCGGACCGAGCAGCGCCTGCGCGCCATCGAACAGGTCCGGGCCTTCGACCACGTTGAAGCGATTCGCCTCCTCCCGCCGGATGCCGGGATAGAAGGCGAGGTCGAAAGAGCGGGCCACGCAGAAGCTCTTGATGGCAGCGATGTCCTCGCTCGTGAACGCGCCGTTCTTGACCAGCAGCGTGCTGGTTTTCCAACTGCGTATCAACGCCAGCCGCGATGCGGGGTCGGCGACGCCCGATTGCTCCAGCGCCGCCACCGCGGCGGCAAAGAGCTTGAGCGCATCGCGCGGCGGCAGCGTGACCCATCGCGTCACCGCGAGCAGGCCGCCGGGCTGCAAGTGGCGCAGGTCGTCCTGCAAGGCCTCGACCGTGTAGAGATAGTTCTCGGCGAGTGCGTAGAGGCCGGCCGAGGATGCACTGAACGAATCGAGCAGCGCCACCTGGATGAGGTCGTAGCGGTCCCGGCTCGCCGCGACGAAACCCCGCGCCTCGGCCACATGCACACGCGCCATCGGACCGTAGACGCCGCCCGATGCGTCGGCGAACGGCCCCAGCACCAGTTCGACGACGTGCGGATTCAGCTCCACTGCATCGATGCGGCGCG
The DNA here is from genome assembly GCF_030317145.1 of Variovorax flavidus. Lineage (GTDB taxonomy): Bacteria > Pseudomonadota > Gammaproteobacteria > Burkholderiales > Burkholderiaceae_C > Variovorax > Variovorax flavidus. Next base: position 52,178 of record NZ_JASZYE010000008.1, on the reverse strand, counting down.
CGCCATGGAAGTGCGCCTGCAGCACGTCTGCCCCGGCGCCGGAGCCCAGCACCAGCACATGCGGTCGATGCAGCAAGTGATAAGGCAGCGCCGAGCTGATCTGGTCCAGATGGGCCAGGCTGGCGCGCCGTCCGTCGAAGCGGGTCAGGGCGTTGAGCCCCTCGCCATCGGTGAAGACGCCCCACTGAGGCGGCGGCTCGGTCGTCGCGGTGAGGCTCAGGCCCGGCGCATGGCGCAGCGGAATGCGCGGGCTCTCGACCACGCTGACAAGGCCCAGCGGGCTCGATCGCTGCGCGACCACCCGCGCACCGGGAATGCGCAAGGTCTGCGACAGTTCCTTGTAGGGCGACATCGCGGGCGCCATCCAGGCCGAGGGCAGCAGCAAGGGCACGCCGGCCAGGGCCACCAGCGCAAACGCCGGCCAACGCCGATGCCCGCCGCATTCGAGCCATCCGACCGCTGCCGCAACGCAGCCCAGCGCGCCGATCAATTGCAATGCGTCGGTCGGCGACAGCACGAACAGCAACGCCACGATGCCCAGGCTGCCCGCCCCTGCGCCGAGGATGTCGACGCTGTAGATGCGTGACACCTGCCCGCGAAAGCGCGACAGGGCCATGCACACGCAGGCCCCGGCGCACAGGAAGGGAACCAGCAGCAGCAGGTACACGGCCAGCAGGTACGCCGGCTGGCGCGGGTCCCACAGGATTTCCAGCGGATTGAAAGGCACGCGCTGCGCCAGCAGGAAGCAGCCGATCGCACTGAGCCCGAACCCCGCGGCGGCCGTGCAGAACAACGGCGCGAAATGCTGCTGCACCGCGCGCTGCGCCAGCGTCAGCAGCGCGCCGCTGGCGCCCCAGCCCAGCAGTGCGAGGCTGATGATCATGTAGGCGAAGTGGTGCCACAGGATGATCGAGAACAGCCGCATCAGCAGGATCTCGTAGGCCAGCGCCGCAGCCGAGACCAGGGCCACGGCGATCAGCGGCGCGGTGGCCATCGACGCTCCGGCTCAGCGCCGGCCGGTCAGCGGAACGAAGGCCACCGGCAGGATCTGCCGTGTCGACACCGTGCCATCCGCGTTCTTCTCGATGAGCATCAATTGCTGGACCATGAACGCCGCACCCACCGGGATCACCATCCGGCCGCCGGGCTTGAGCTGGCGGATGAGCGGCGGCGGGACGTGGCTGGCCGCCGCGGTCACGAGGATGGCGTCATAGGGCGCATGCTCCTCCCAGCCGTGGTAGCCGTCGCCCAGGCGCACCTGGACGTTGCCGTAGCCCTGCTGCTGAAGACGCTGCGCGGCCTGCAGCCCCAGCGGCTCGATGATCTCGATGGTGTAGACCGCGCGGACCAGCCGGGCCATCACCGCCGCCTGGTAGCCCGACCCGGTCCCGACCTCCAGCACCTTGTGGCCCGGCTCCGCCTTGGCCAGGTCGGTCATCAGCGCCACGATGTAGGGCTGCGAAATGGTCTGCCCGTGGCCGATCGGCACCGGCCGGTTGTCGTACGCGACGTCGACCTGATCGGCGGGCACGAACTCATGCCGGGGCACCGTGCCCATGACCGTCATCACCCGCGCGTCGAAGGCCGGCCTGCCGGTCTCGTCGCTGGTCTGGCGTGCCAGCGTCGCGATCTGCTCCATCATCCGCCGCCGCTCGGAAGCGAAATCCGGGGTGGCCGCGGCATGGGCTCCCGCCGTCGCCAGGAGGAGCGATGCCGCCATGGCGCGAAGCATGGCGCCCGGGCCGTCAGTTCGCGGCGAAGCAATAGAGCAGGCCGTCACCCCCCGTTCCGCGCAGCGCCTGCTGGCTGCAACCGCCACGGGACTGGTGCGAGGAGTTCCACGAGGTCGCCCAGGGGTCTGCCGTCGGCCCCGAGCGATCGTGATGGCCCACGATGGTCACGCCCTCGGTGCCGCTGCGCGTCCAGTTGCCGCAGGTCATGTCCGTGTCGTTCGGCGAAAAGGCCGTTCCGTCGGCACGCGAGCCGGTCAGGATGTCATGGCGGTTAGGCGTGTCGCCGCGGCCCTCGACAGGCTGGCCTTTCTCGTTCAGCGCTGTCTGCTTCGTGACGTTGTTCGCCCCGTGCAACTGGTCGACGTCGCGTGCGATCACCTCGCCCTTGGCGTTGCTCCAGGGGCCCTTGCCGATCCGGTCCCGCGCGTTCACGGTGGGGACGCCGTCCTTGCCCTGGGTGCTCAGATAGGCCCGCCATGTCTTGCCGCCCGCGCCCGCGGCGGTGGCCAGGTTCTGGCAGTGCTTGTCGGCGCCCGCGATCCCGCCCAGGTCGGCGCCCTTGCCGGCACCCACGCTGGTCACGAAGAAACTCATCGGCCCGCCACCCGCGCCGCCGGATTGCTGCATGGCGCACGCCGTGATCAGGACCGGAAGGCCGATGAGGACTGCCCGCAGGGACCAGGAAAAGCGTCTGGACATGTTTCCTCCGTTGGAAGTGGAAGGTTGCGTCGCAGCTCGGCCGCCCGGGGCCAGGCTGCGCGGATTATGGGAGCCGGCATGAGCGATCGCCAGCACTGTCCCACCTGTTCATTGAGGGCATTGGTGCTCGGGCCCGGCGCGCCCCACGTCCGGGAGCATGGGGTTATTGAGTAGCAACGGGTTGCCTAAACGGTATACAGTATTCAATAATGATGAAAACCGCTTTTCTCGGGTGAGCGCTCCAATCTGGAATCCATGCGCGCCGGAATGGTGCGGCAACGTTTGGAAGGCGCGCGATTCCTAGGAGAAATTGGCCACGATCACGTCTTGGCTCCCTGTGCCAGAGGGGAGCGACCGGCAGCGTCAGTGGTGCATTGCAGGATTGCTTTCTGGCCCACGTTTTGCATACTGTATTAATTCATTCACACCGGAGGTTCCTCATGTCTCTGTTCTCGCGCCGTATACCGGCACTCGTCCGACTGGTACCGGCACTCGCCATGGCGGCAGGCCTGGTGTCCCTCGCCGGCCAGGCCGCCGCGCAGCCCGACAAGCCCCTGACCAAGGTGCGCTATGAGGAAGTCATCCGCTCGGTGCTGTACGTGCCGATGTACGTCGCCCTGAACCAGGGCTACTTCAAGGATGCCGGCCTCGACGTGGGCATGAAGACCTCCCAGGGCACCGACAAGGGCATGGCCGCGCTGTTGTCCGGCAGCGCGGACATCGTGCTGATCGGTCCCGAGGCCTCCATCTATGTCGCCAACAGCGAGTCGCCGTCCAAGCCGAAGATCTTCGCCGGGCTCACCGCAACCGATGGCTTCCTGCTGATGGGGCGCAAGCCGGTCAGCGGCGCCTTCGACTGGAACCAGCTCAAGGGCAAGTCGGTGATGGCCTTCCGTCCGGGCTCGAACCCCGACGTCTTCCTGGAGGCCGCCCTGCGCAAGCACGGGCTCGACCCGAAGAAGGACCTGAAGCTGGTCAACAACATCGGCCCGGCCGCACGCACCGGCGCCTGGATGGCCGGGCAGAACGACTACGCGATCTTCCTGGAGCCGGAGGCCGGCAACCTGGAGAAGGACGGCAACGGCCATGTCATGGCGTCCATCGGCAGCGAGGTCGGTCCGGTCGACTACACGGTGTTCACCACCACCGACACCTTCATGCAGAAGAACCCCGAGGTGCTGCAGGCCTGGACGAACGCCGTGGCGCGGGCGCAGAAGTACGTGCAGGCCGCACCGGCCGCAGACCTTGCCAAGCAGATCGCGGAGTTCTTCCCCGGCATGTCGCAGCCCGAACTGGTCAAGGCCATCGAGCGCTATCGCGGCTACAAGCTGTGGAAGACCTCGCCGCTGGTGGAGAAGGCAGCAGTCGAGCAATTGCAGGACATGCTCACGACCAGTGGCGTGCTCGAAAGCGGCAAGCGCGTGAAGTACGAGCAGGTCGTCGTGACCGACTTCGCCACCAAGGCCAAGTGATGGTGGCAGCCGGCATCTCCGCGGCCGGACGGCCGCGCATCGACGTGCGCAACGTCTCGCTGCGCTACTTCACGCTGCAGGGCGAGACCCAGGCGCTCGACAACATCTCGCTCGCCGTCGCACCCGGCGAGTTCGTCAGCATCATCGGCCAGTCCGGCTGCGGCAAGAGCACGCTGCTGTCGATCATCGCCGGCATCCTCGAACCTTCGTCCGGCAGCGTGACGGTGGACGGCAAGCCCGTCACGGGCCCGTCGCCGAGCATCGGCTACATGCTGCAGCAGGACTATCTCTACGAATGGCGCAGCATCCTGGACAACGCGCTGCTCGGCGCCCAGATCCAGAAGCGCAACATGCGCGAGGCGCGCGAGCGTGCCATCCACCTGCTGCACAAATGCGGCATGGGGGACTTCCTGCACCATTACCCGCGCCAGCTCTCGGGCGGCATGCGCCAGCGCGTGGCGCTGGCGCGCACGCTGGTGACCAACCCCGACGTGGTGCTGCTCGACGAACCCTTCTCGGCGCTCGATTCGCAGACGCGGCTGGCGATCGCCGACGAAGTGGTCGAGGTGCTGCGCAGCGAGGGCAAGTCGGTGGTGCTGGTGACGCACGACATCGGCGAGGCGATCGCGATGACCGACCGCGTGGTGGTGCTGTCGCGCCGCCCGGGCCGCATCAAGTCCGAGCACCTGATGAGCTTCCCGAGCCACGGCAAGCGCCCGACGCCCTTCGAGGCGCGCGCGCTGCCCGAATTCAACACCTACTTCGGCACGCTCTGGGACGAGCTCGACGTGCATGTCGAAGGATGACCGTGAGCGCAGACATGAATGCAATCCCCACGATGACGATGCCCCCTGCGGCCCTGCCTTCACAACCCGCCGTCACCCCGGACAAGGCCCCCAGCGCGGCCTACACGGCCTGGCTGGCGCGCCAGCGCCGCGAGAAGACGCTGGTGCTCGCGAGCCGGCTGCTGCTGCTCGCGGCCTTCTTCGGCCTCTGGGAGCTGCTGGCCAAGACCCGCTTGGTCAACCCGATGCTCACGAGCTACCCAAGCGCGCTGTGGCCGACTTTCGTCGACCTGCTGCAGAACGGCCATCTTCTGATGCACACCTGGGCCACCTTCAAGGCGACCCTGGTCGGCTTCGTGCTCAGCATGGTGTTCGGCGTCGCGATCGCGGCGGGCCTGTGGTGGTCGCGCTTCGCGAACAAGGTGCTCGACCCCTTCCTGGTCGTCGCCAACGCGATGCCGAAGATCGCCTTCGTGCCGATCTTCTACATCTGGCTCGGCTCGGAATACTCGGTGTACGGCATGGCGGTCGCCATCGCGATCTTCGTGACGATCATGGTCGCCTACGACGGCTTCCAGTCGACCGACCCGAACAAGATCAAGCTGGCGACCACGCTGGGCGCGAGCCGCGCGCAGGTGCTGCGCATGGTCGTGCTGCCGGGCAGCGTGCCGACGCTGATCGCGGCGCTCAAGATGAACATCGGGCTGTCGCTGGTCGGCGTGATCGTCGGCGAGTTCCAGTCGGCCAGCGAGGGGCTGGGCTTCCTGATCGTCAATGGCAGCCAGATCTTCAAGCTCAATATCGTGATGACCGCGATCGTGGTGCTGGCGCTGATGTCGGCGCTGATGTACCTCGTTATCGCCCGCGTCGAAAGCGCGCTCGCACGCCGCTACGGCTGAACCCGAGAAACCAGAGAGAGCCAATACACACGATGGAATTCCCCGCCTGGATCGTCGACCGCGTGATCGCGCGGCAAGGCACGCTGCACCCCTATCCCCGCTTCGACGCGAGCCGCACCGCCTTCGTGGTGGTCGACCTGCAGAACTACTACACGCAGCCCGGCTACCTGGGCGAGTGCGCGCCGGCGGGCGCCACCTTCGGCAAGGTCAATGCGCTCGCCTCGGCGTTGCGCGAGGCCGGCGGCACAGTTGTGTGGGTCCAGACCTGCTCCGACGGCGCCGACAGCTTCTGGTCGCACCACCACGCCTACATGCTGACGCCGGAGCGCAGCGCGCGCCGCCTGCTGGAGCTCGGCCGCTCGCACCCCGGCTTCCAGCTCGCACCGGGCCTGGACGTACGGCCGGAAGACCCGCGCGTGGTCAAACGCTGCTACAGCGCGCTGGTGCCGGGCTCGTCGTCACTCGACGAAGTGCTGAAGGAGCGCGGCATCGACACCGTGCTGATCGGCGGCACCGTCACCAATGTCTGTTGCGAGTCGACCGCGCGCGACGCCATGATGATGAACTACGCCACCGTGATGGTGGAGGACGCGCTCTCGGCCGTCACGCCGGAAGAGCACGTGCACTCGCTGCACAACTGGATGCTGTTCTTCGGTGACGTGCTGAGCGGGGACGAAATCGGCGAGCGGCTGCGGGCCTAGAAGGTGCCGGGGTAGGCTCCGCCGTCGATCAGCAGGCTCTGCCCGGTGATGTAGCCGGCGTGTGCTGAACACACGTACGCGCAGAGCGCGCCGACCTCCTCAGCGCGGCCGAAGCGGCCCGCCGGATTGTTGCGGCCGCGCTCTGCCCACAACGCCTCGAAGGATTTGCCGCCCGCCTTCACGAGCCCCTCGACGTGGTGGCGCTGCGCATCGGTCGCGAAGACGCCGGGCAGGATGTTGTTGATCGTCACGTTGTGGCGCACGGTCTGCCGCGCCAGGCCGGCGACGAAGCCGACCAGCCCCGAGCGCGCACCGTTCGACAGTCCCAGTTCGGCCTGCGGCGTCTTCACGCTGCGCGAGACGATGTTCACGATGCGTCCGAAGCCGCGCTCGATCATCGGATCGACGGTGCGGCGGATCATCTCGATCGGGCCCAGCATCATGGCGTCCAACGCGGCATGCCAGTCGGCCGTCGTCCATTCGCGGAAGTCGCCCGGGGGCCGACCATCGGCGTTGTTGACGAGGATGTCCGGCGAGGGGCAGGCCCCGAGCGCGGCATCGCGGCCTGCTGCGGTCGTGATGTCGGCCACCACGAAGCGCAACGCGGCGCCGGTCTCGGCCGACAGCTCGGCCGCCGTCTGGTGCAGCGTGGCCTCGGTCCGCGCTGCGATCACCACCTTCACCCCTTCCAGCGCGAGTTGCCGTGCACAGGCGCGCCCCATGCCGCGGCTGCCGCCGAAGACCAGCGCCGTGCGCTGGGAGATGCCGAGGTCCATCGGGATTCCTTGCGTGCCGCGGCTCAGGCCGTGGCGGTGGATTGGAAGGTGAAGCTGTCGCTGTACAGATGGTCGATGCTCGCGTTGCGCGCCAGGAAGACTCGCTTCGCGTCGCCGATCATCGCCGGCGAGCCGCAGAGGTAGAGGGCGTGTTCCGACAGATCCTCGAAGTCCTCCGCCACCGCCTGCTGCACGTGCCCGCGCCGGCCGGCCCAGCCTGCGCCCGCGCGCGACAGCACGGGCACATAGCGGAAGTCGCACAGGCGGTCGGCCCAGCGCTGGATCTCGTCGTGCAGGTACAGGTCGGCCTCGGTGCGCATGCCCCAGTAGAGGCTCACCGGCGGGCAGTCGTCGTCGTCCATGAGCGACTCCAGGATGCTCTTGATGGGTGCCAGCCCGGTGCCGGTCGCGACCATCAGCAGCGGCCGGTAGTCCTCGGCGTGGAAGCAGAAGCTGCCATGCGGCAGTTCCACCGGCAGCCGGTCGCCGGGCTTCAACCTCGCGGCATGGCCGCTGGTGAAGCGCCCTTCGGGAATGCGCCGGATGTGGAAGTCGAGCGCCTGCGGATGCGGCCGCGACGCCATCGAGAAACTGCGATGGCCGCCCTCGGGCAGAAGGATGTTGATGTACTGGCCCGGCCGATAGAGCAGTTCGGCCTCGGACGGCACTTCGAGCGACAGGTGCAACACGTCGTCGCCGAGCGGCCGCAGGGCCGTCACGGTGGCCAGGTGGCGCGCTGGCTCGGAGCATGGCGGCAAGCGGCGCGCGGCGCTGATCACGAGGTCGCTCGCCGGCCTGGCCTGGCAGGCCAGCGCAAAGCCCTCCGCGGCCTCCTCGGGCATCAGGCCGGGCGGGAAGTCGTCGTAGTGCACCGAGCCTTCGACGAGCTTGATGCGGCAGGTCGCGCAGGTACCGAAGCGGCAATCGTGCGGCAGCCGCAGTTCGTGACGCAAGGCTGCGTCGAGCACGGATTCGCCGGGCGCGGCCTCGAAGCTCTGCGCGGTGTCGAGCAGCTGGATGCGAAAAGCCATCGCCTTACTTCTTGATGTCGGCCTCGACCAGCACCGCATGGCCCTTGGCTTCGAGGAACTCGTGCAGGGCCTGCAGCGCGGCCACGCCGCATTTCGTGTCCTGCTCGCCATTGCCGCCCGACAGCCCGACGCCGCCGATGACGCTGCCGTCGACCACGATCGGGAAGCCGCCGACGAAGACGGCGAACTTGCCCTCGAAGCTCCACTGGATGCCGAAGGCCTCGTTGCCCGGCAATGCGGGGCCGTTGGGCAGGGTGTTGAAGAGGTGCGTCGACCGCTTGTGGCCGGCAGCCGTGAAGGCCTTGTTCCATGCGATCTGCGGGCCGGTGATGCGGGCGCCGTTCATGCGGTCCATGGCGATCGGATAGCCGCCGTCGTCGACGATGCAGATGGTTTCGAGCACGCCGATTTCTTCCGCCTTGCGGATGGCGGCGGCGATCATCAGGCGGGCTTCTTCGAGTTCGAGCTTGAGTGCGGTTTTCATGAGGTATCTCTGCGAGAGGAAAGGAGAGGATCAGCAGCCGCGGTAGACGGTCTTGATCTGCGTATAGAACTCGAGCCCGGTGCGGCCCGACTCGCGGAAGGTCGAGGTGCTGGATCGCTTCAGTCCGCCGAAAGGCGCGTTGATCAGGTTGCCGGTGGTGGTGCGGTTGATCTTCACGGTGCCCGACTGGATGTCCTGCGCGAAGCGGTGCGCATGCACCGGGCTGGTAGTGGCGATGGCTGCGGACAAGCCGTATTCGGTGTCGTTGGCCTTGGCGATCGCGTCCTCGTAGCTGTCGGCCTCGATGATCGCGATCACGGGCCCGAAGATCTCCTCGCGCGCGATGCGCATCTGCTGCGTCACGCCGGTGAAGATGGCCGGCGTCACATAGAAGCCATGGGCGAATTCGCCGTCGACGAGCCGCTCGCCGCCGCACAGCAACGTGGCCTCCGACTTGCCGATCTCGATGTAGCCGAGCACCGTCTCCAGTTGCTTGCGGGTGGCGAGGGGGCCGATGTCCATGCCGGGCGTCATGCCGCTGCCGATCTTGAGGGTCCGCACCCTGGCGACCAGCCTGTCGGTGAAGTCGGCCTTGATCTTCTTCATCACGAGCACCCGGCTCGTGCCGGTGCAGGCCTGGCCGCTGAGCGACAGGCCGCCCTTGATGACGAGATCGACTGCCTTGTCGAGATCGGCATCGTCCATCACGATCAGCGGGTTCTTGCCGCCCAGCTCCATCTGCGTGCGCGTGGTCATGGCGGCGGCGCGGTGGATCTGCTCGCCCGCCGCCGTCGAGCCGGTGAAGGAGATGGCGCGCACGGCAGGCGACTCGGTGATGACCGGCCCGACCTCCGAGGCGCGCCCCGTGATGAAGTTGAGAACACCCTTGGGCAGCCCGGCCTGGATCAGCGCCTCGGCCAGCCGAAGGCCCGACAGCGGTGCATCCGACGAGGGCTTGAACACCACGGTGTTGCCGGTGACCAGCGCCGGCGCGATCTTGCGCGCGGGGATCGACACCGGAAAGTTCCACGGGCTGATGACCGTCACCACGCCGAGAGGCTCGCGCTGGCTGTAGACCACCATGTCCGGGTCGTCCTGCGGGAAGGTCTCGCCCGAGAAGGACTGGCCCTCCACCGCATAGAAGCGCAGCGTCTGGGCCGAACGCAGGATCTCGTCGCGGGCCTGGGCCAGCGGCTTGCCCTCCTCGCGGGTCAGTTCCTCGGCAAAGCTGGCGGCGTTGGCCTCCAGGTATTGCGCGGCAGCGTTGAGGATCGCGGCGCGCCGGGACACGGGCGTCTTCCGCCAGCCGTCGAAAGCAGCGGCAGCAGCCGCCACGGCCGCTTTGGCATCGTCGGCGGACGAAGCCTGGAAGCGCCCCACCATCTCCCGCGCGTCGGCGGGGTTGATGTTGTCGAAGGTGCGATCGGTGCAGCTGGAAACCCAGGCTCCGTCGATGTGGTTCTGGAAGGGGGTCGATGAGGCGTGGGTCATGTCGAGGGATGTGCGATGAGGTCTTTTCAGAGAATACTGTATACCAAACAAAACAACAAGATTCGACCTCTCCTGCTGGATGGCTTGCAGTCGCAACGATGTTTGGTATACAGTATTCATAACAACAGCCGCCAATCCATCACCTTTCCGACCAGGAGCCCGCATGCCCGCCCTCATGAACCGTGACGAATTCCGTACCGCCCTCGAAAACGCCATCAAGGGCAAGAGCGCCAACACATCCCCGTTCAGCCTGGCCTGGGCCGGCGGCACGCTCAGCCGCGCGCACCTCGCCCGCTGGGCGGAGAACCATTACCACTACGTCGGCCCCTTCGCCGACTACCTGGGCTATCTGTATGCACGCATGCCCGACCGCTACACCGAGGCCAAGGACTTCCTGCTTGCCAACATGTACGAGGAAGAGATCGGCGGCGACCGCCACACCGACCTGCTGATCCGCTTCGCCGAAGCCTGCGGCACCACGCGCGAGCGCGTGACCGACCCCGACAACATGTCGCCCACCACGCGCGGCCTGCAAAGCTGGTGCTACGCGGTCGCGATGCGCGAAGACCCGATCGTGGCCGTCGCCGGCCTCGTCGTGGGGCTGGAGTCGCAGGTGCCTTCGATCTACCGCAAGCAGACGCCCACACTGCGCGAGAAGTACGGCTTCACGGACGAGGAGGTGGAGTTCTTCGACCTGCACATCGTCTCGGACGAGATCCACGGCGAGCGCGGCTACCAGATCGTGCTGGAGCACGCCACCACGGTCGAGCTGCAGCAGCGCTGCCTGAAGATCTGCGAGGTCGGCGCCCAGATGCGCCTGCTCTACACGACGGCGCTGTACCACGACTACGTGGCGATCGAAGGCACGAAGCAGCCGGCGCTCGAAGCCGCCTGAACGGCCAGCGATTCCTAATTGCAAGCCGCCACGCATGCCCATCATCACCTTCCACAAAGGCGGCCAGGTCTACAGCGACGAGGTCAAGGAGAACACCAACCTCGTGGTGCGCGCAGGCATCAAGCAGTTTCCCTACCCGCACCTGCGCTACGAGTGCGGCATGGGCAAGTGCTCGAAGTGCGCCTGTCGCGTGCTGGCCGGCGCCGAGCATCTTCCTCCTCCGAACTGGAAGGAGAAGAAGCAGCTCGGCGAGCGGCTCGACGCGGGCTGGCGCCTGGCCTGCCAGCTCTGGGTGCAGCAGGACGTCGAGCTGGCGCAGGACGACGCGCTGCCCGCCTGAAGCATCGCCCACCATGTACGTGATATTGACCAGCAAGCCCGGGCAGTTCCGCACCGAGCTCGTCGAGGGCCTGCGGCGCGTCGAGTCGGCCGACTACCTCTTCTTCGGCCGCTGCAAGGCGCGCTTCGTGATCGCGGAAGTCGTGTCGGACTGCCGCATCACGGTGATCGACGAGGTGCCTCCCGAAACCGTCAACCACGTGCCCATCAAGTTCTTCGAGAAGTTCACGACCGTTGAACGCGCGCGCAAGGCCCTGCGCGAGCTAGTGCACGAAGGCGATGCCGACGTCGTGCTGGTGCCCACCTGAATTTCCCCTCGCCTCTTCATGATCCAGATCACCTTCATCAGCAACAACGCCAAGGTCGTCTCCGCGCCCGAAGGCGGCAACCTGCTGCGCATCTCGCTGCGCGAACAGGGCGGCATCCCCTTCAAGTGCGGCGGCGGCCTCTGCGGCACCTGCAAGTGCCTCGTCGAAAAGGGCGTCGAGCACACCGATGCCGTCAAGGCCAAGGAGAAGAAGCACCTCTCCGAAGACGAATTGAAGCAGGGCTGGCGCATGGCCTGCCAGACCTTCGTGAACGGGGACATCGCCGTGTCCTGGAAACCGCGCGTCCTCGCCAGATGATCGCTTCGCTGCTGCCCGATGGCATGAGCCTGGCCCACTACGCCGGCATGGCCGCGATGGTGCTCGTGGGCGCCTGCCTGCAGGGCATCGGCGGTGTCGGTTTCGCGATGTTCTCGGCGCCCATTGCGGCCTTGTTCTATCCCGAGCTCGCACCGGGGCCGCTGCTCGCGCTCGGCGGGCCGCTGGCACTGATGTCCGCGCTGCGCGAGCTGGATCAGGTGGATTGGGGCGCGGCAGGCGTGGCGCTCATAGGCCGCGTGGTGGGCACGCTGGGTGCCGCGGTGTGCCTGATGCTCCTGCCGGCCGAGCTGCTGACCGTGATGTTCGCAATCTTCATCCTCGCGGGCGTGGCGTTGAGCCTGAGCGGGCGCCGCATCGACGCATCGCGCGGCAACATGGTCGGTGCCGGCATCGCGTCGGGCTTGATGGGCACCATCACCTCCGCGGGCGCGCCGCCCTTTGCGCTGGTCATGCAGTACCTGCCGCCGCCGAGGCTGCGCGCGACCCTGGGTTGCGTGTTCTTCGTCGGCGCCGCCTTCTCGGTGGCTATGCTGGCGAGCGTCGGGCGCTTCGGCCGGCACGAACTGCTGCTCACCGCCTGGCTGTTGCCGTTGATGGCGGCGGGGTTCGCGCTCTCGGGGCCCCTCAACCAACGGGTGCCGCGGGGCGCGGTGCGCGGGCTGCTGCTGGCGCTGTCCGCCTTCGGTGCCGTGGCCTTGCTGGTGCGCGAAGCCGTCGGCTACTGACACCTTTCACGGAGCCCCGTCATGCAACACATCACTGATTCCATGGTCGAGGCGCTGGTCTCGCCCGCCGATGCGCAACAGGTGCTGCGCGATGCCTTCGCGCGCTTCGGCCAGCACGAGGCAGCGATGCAGGAACGCATCCGCACCGAGGCCGGCGGCGTCAAGCTCTCGACGCTGGGCGCCGTCATCCCCGGGCAGGGCGTGGCAGGCGCGAAGGTCTACACGACGATCAAGGGACAGTTCTCGTTCGTCATCCTGCTGTTCTCGACCGACGACGGACGGCCGCTGGCGTCCTTCGACGCCGGCGCCATCACGAAGCTGCGCACGGCCGCCTGCTCGGTGATCGCGGCACAGCATCTGGCGCGCCCCGAGTCGCGGCACCTGGCGCTGTTCGGTGCGGGCACGCAAGGCCAGGCGCATGCGGTGCAGATGGCGACGGCTTTCAGGCTCGAAAGCATCCGCGTCTGCACACGCAACCCCGCTCCGGGCCTGGCCGAAAGCCTCGCCGCGCAATGCGGTGCGCCGGTGCGCCTGTGCACCGCCGACGAGGCCCTGGACGGCGCCGACATCGTGGTCACCGCATCGCGCGCCACCACGCCGCTCTTCGCGGGCGAACGCCTGCCACCGGGCTCCTTCGTCGCCGCCATCGGCTCCAGCCTGCCGCACACGCGCGAACTCGACGACGTCGCACTGTCGCGCGCTGCGCTGGTCGCGGTCGAGTGGCGGACGCAGTCACTGCGCGAGGCCGGCGAGCTGGTGCAGGCGGCGGAAGGCGTACTGCCCGAGGAAAAGATCGTGGAACTGGCCGAGCTCGTCACCGGTCAGGTGCGTGGCCGCCGGACCTTGGACGACATCACGGTCTACAAGTCGGTCGGCGTGGGCCTGGAGGACGTGGCGCTCGCGGGCCTCGCCTGGCAACGCCTCGGCGGGCACTGAGCCCGCGCCTTCAGGCGGACTCTGCCGGCGCCGAAGGGGAGGCTGGCGGCAACGCCGGAGGCAGCTCGGCCGCGCTGTAGACGTGGCGCGCGGCGAGCAGCGCTGCCAGTTCGGCGTCGCCGGCCACCACGGCACGCAGGATGGCGGCGTGTTCCTGCCAGTTGGCGTGCATGCGTTCCCGGTTGTTCACCGTGAAGAAGAGCGCCGTCCGCTCGCGCAGCGAACGCATGATTTCCTGCAGCACCGAATTGGCCGCGACGTTGCCCAGCGCTTCGTGAAAGTCGAGGTTGAGCGCCGAAATGCGCGCCAGATCGTCGTCGCTGGTGAGCTGCGAGCCTTCGGCCAGGATGCGCTCCAGCTTGGCGATCTGCACCGGGTCGTGGCGCCGCGCCGCCAGCTTGGCGTTCAGCGCCTCCAGCGTGGCGCGCACCTCGACCATCTCCTGGATCTGTTCCTTCGTGAAGGTCGTCACCGTCGCGCCGCGCCGCGGCTCGATGGCCACGATGCCTTCGGCCGCCAGGGCGCGCAAGGCCTCGCGCACCGGCATCCGCGAGACACCCAGTTCCTCGGAAAGGCGGCCTTCCACCAGCCTTTCACCCGGCGCGAGCGCCCCGCTCAGAATGCGCTCCCGCAGTGCCGCCAAGACAAGCTTCGTGAGCGGCGCGTGGCGCTCGCCCAATTTGCCATCTGTGTTTAGTGCTTCCATTGCTCCAACGGCGACCCGTGATCTTCACCGGCAAACCAGCCGGTATACGAAATCCATATTGTGCCCGGCCGTTTCGGTGCAGCGCTAGCGCACAGTCTTGCGATTCGCGTGCAACAGCGCGAGAAAGTGCTCGGCGGGCTTGCTCAAGGGACGGTCCTTGGGAACCAGGCTGCCGTAGGTCTCCAGCTTCTGCTTCATCCGGTAGGCGACGATGCGCAGCACGCCATGCTCGGCATCGCGTCGCGCCACCGTCTCCGGGATGACCGCCACCAGCAGCGACTGCCGGATCAGGTTGATCGACGTCAGGATGGAGCCGGTTTCCACCAGCCCCTTGGGCAATTGCGCGTGGTGGTCGCGGAACTCCCGCTCGATCACGTCGCGCATCGGGCTTCCCGTGGGCTGCAGGATCCATGGGTAGTCGAGCAGCTCCTCGAACTCGACACGCCGCTTGCGCGCGAGTGGATGCTCGTTCCCGACCACCACGGCCAGCGCTTCATCGTCGATCGCGCGAAAGGTGCACTCGATGCCGGGATGCCCGACGAGCCGGCCGATGACCAACTCCAGCACGCCCTCGCGCAGTTGCGCGAGCAGCCGGTCGCTGGTGTCGACGGCGACCTGGATCGACAGCAATGGAAACGCGGCCTTGAGCCCGACGATGGCATCGGTCAGGCGCCCGGGCGAGGCCGCCATGATGCTGCCGACCGAGAACTTGCCCGCGCTGCCTAGCCGCAGCTCGCCCAGTTCGCGATTCAGCGCCTCCATGCTGCCGCGGATGCTGCGGAAGTAGCCCGTCACACGCTCGCCCGCGGCATTGAGCTGGAGACCGCGGCCGACGCGCTCGAAAAGCGGCTGGCCCAATGCGTTCTCCAGTTCATGCAGCATCTTGGTGGCCGCGGGCTGCGTCATCCCCAACTGGCTTGCCGCACCCCGCAAGGTGCGCCGCTCCTCGATCGCGAGGATCAATGCGATCTGCCGCATGCGCAGGCGGTTGAGCAACTGGGGCGTGCTGTCCTGCCGGTCGATGGAGCCCACGATTGATTACCTCCGGCTATTGAACGATCAAGAGCTTTCAGTTTACGGCGATCAATTGCGTTCCTACCATCAGGACTCGCGATAGCCCGAAAAGCCCAAAAACAGCCTGGAGACAAACAGCATGAAGAATCTCGTACATGCCTTGATGGCGGCGACGCTGGCGCTTGGCGTCGGCAGTGCGCTGGCGCAGGAGTGGCCCGCCCGGCCCATCAAGATCATGGTGGGCTCCGCGCCCGGCGGCGGCACCGATGCCATGGCCCGGGCGGTGGCCGATCGGCTCGGCCCGCTGCTGAAGCAGCCGGTCGTGGTCGAGAACCGGCCCGGCGTTTCCAATACCCTGGCAGCCGATGCCACGGCCAAATCGACGGACGGCCACACCGTGGTGATGGGCGTCGTCACCGCGCACGCGATTGCGCCGCACCTGCTCAAGCTCAACTACGACAACAACCGCGACCTCGTGCCGGTGGCTTTCGTCGGTGCAGTGCCCAACGTGCTGGTGGTCAGCAACAGCGTGCCGGCGGATTCGGTGCAGGCCCTGGTCCAGCTGGCCAGGAAAGAGCCCGGCAAGCTCAACTACGCGACCAGCGGCGCCGGCAGCACGCAGCACATCGCGGCCGAGATGTTCAAGGATGCGACCGGCATCGACATCACCCACGTGCCCTACAAGGGCAGCGGGCCGGCTCTGGTCGACCTGATCGGCGGCCAGGTGCAGATGAGCTTCGACACCCTGCCTTCGGTGATCGGGCAGATCAAGAACAGCAAGATCCGCGCGCTCGCGGTCACCACCGCCAAGCGCAACCCGCAGTTGCCCAACGTGCCGACCCTCGCCGAAGCAGGCGTGCCGGGCATCGAGATGAGCGCCTGGTACGGCATCTACATGCCGGCCTCGACGCCGAAGGCGGTGCAGGACAAGGTGCACGACGCGGTCAACCAGGTCCTCGCCATGCCCGAGACCCGGACCCGGCTCGAAGCGGTCGGCGCCGAAATCACGCCGATGACGCAGGTGCAGTTCGCGCAGTTCCACGCTGCCGAGTTCAAGCGCTTCGGCGAAATCATCAAGAAGAACAACATCCGCCTGGATTGACATGAGCACACCCATCCTCCCCGTCGTCGCCGTCACGCTGGGCGACCCTGCTGGCATCGGCGCCGAACTCATCGCCCGCCTTCTCGCCAGATCCGAAGCCACTGCGCTGGCCAACGTGGTGCTCGTCGGAGACCGCTGGCTGTGGGACGAAGGACAGCGCATCGCCGGCACGTCTGTCGCGGTGGACGAAGTGCAGTCCTTCGCCGAAGTGCGCGACCGGGCCGGCACGGCCCGCCCCGCCTTCCTG
This sequence comes from Variovorax flavidus, assembly GCF_030317145.1. Classification (GTDB taxonomy): domain Bacteria; phylum Pseudomonadota; class Gammaproteobacteria; order Burkholderiales; family Burkholderiaceae_C; genus Variovorax; species Variovorax flavidus. The sequence goes on along the minus strand of NZ_JASZYE010000008.1, from coordinate 35,496 downwards.
CCGGTCGACAGCATCGACCCGGCACTCGTGCACCGTGGCGTCGCCGAAGCGGCGGGCGGACGGTCGGTGCTCCAGGTGCTCGACCAGTGCATGGACGCGACGCTCGCCGGCGAGGTGGACGCCATCTGCTTCGCCCCCCTCAACAAGCAGGCCATGAAGATCGGCGGCATGCAGCACGAGGACGAGTTGCACCACTTCGCCGAGCACCTGGGCGTGACCGGCTACTTCTGCGAATTCAACACGCTGGGCGAACTCTGGACTTCGCGCATTTCCTCGCATGTGCCGATGAAGGACGTGGCGAGCTACCTGAGCGTGGAGCGCATCGAGCAGGCGGCAGAACTCATCTACCGCTCGTTGCTGGCCAACGGCGTGCCGCAGCCGAAGGTCGCGATTGCCGCCTTCAACCCGCATGGCGGCGACGGCGGCGTGTGCGGGCGCGAGGAGATCGAGATCATCGGGCCCGCCGTCCGGAAGCTGCAGGCTCGCAGCTGGCCCACCGACGCGCCCTTCCACGGCCCCTTCCCGGCGGACACCATCTTCCTGAAGGCCCAGGCCGGCGACTACCAGGCGATCGTGACCATGTACCACGACCAGGGCCAGATCGCGATCAAGCTGCTGGGCTTCAGCCGCGGCGTCACGGTACAGGGCGGGCTGCCGATTCCGATCACGACGCCCGCGCACGGCACGGCCTACGACATCGCGGGCCAGGGCAAGGCCAGCGTCGAAGCGACCTGGCAAGCCTTCCGCATCGCGAGCCGCATGGGCGCCGCCCACCGCCTCGCCAGCCAGGCAACCGCCTGAACCCCTCCCCAACCATAGAGACACCATGAAGATCAAATCCGTCCGCGCCCGCGTCTTCCAGTGGAAAGGCAAGACCGTTCCGCCGCAGGGCAACTTCTGCTCCAACGCGATGGACCTGCTCTACTCGCCCGCGGAGACCATGAGCACCTTCCGCTTCCATTCGTGGACCGTGGTCGAGATCGAGACCGACGACGGCATCGTCGGGCTCGGCAACGTGGCGCTCGCGCCCACGATCGCCAAGGCCATCATCGACCAGTACCTCGCGCCGCTCGTGATCGGCCAGGACCCCTGGGACTACGAATACCTCTGGCAGCGCATGTACCGCGCCACCCACGCCTGGGGCCGCAAGGGCATCACGATGGCGGCGATCTCGGCGGTGGACCTCGCGATCTGGGACATCCTCGGCAAGTCGGTGAACAAGCCGGTGTTCAAGCTGCTGGGCGGGCGCACCAAGGAAAAGATCCCCTGCTACTACTCCAAGCTCTACCGCACCGACCTCAAGGCGATGCAGGACGAGGCGAAGAAGTACCTGGACCAGGGCTTCACCATGTTCAAGTCGCGCTTTGGTTATGGCCCGGCGCATGGCACCCAGGGCGTGTCGGAGAACCTCAAGGCGGTCGAAGCGATCCGCGAGGTCATCGGCTACGACAACGACCTGATGCTCGAGTGCTACATGGGCTGGAACGTCGAGTACGCCAAGCGCATCCTGCCCAAGCTCGAGAAGTTCCAGCCGCGCTGGGTCGAGGAGCCGGTGATCGCCGACGACATCGACGGCTATGCCGAGCTCAATGCCTTCACCAGCATTCCGATCTCGGGCGGCGAGCACGAGTTCTCGCTCTACGGGTTCAAGCAGCTGCTCGAACGCAAGGCGGTGAGCGTGGTGCAGTACGACACCAACCGCGTCGGCGGCATCACCGCAGCGCACAAGATCAACGCGCTGTGCGAGGCCTACTCGGTGCCCGTCATTCCGCACGCCGGCCAGATGCACAACTACCACCTGACGATGAGCACGCTGGCTTCGCCGATGGCCGAGTACTTCCCGATGTTCGACGTCGAAGTGGGCAACGAACTCTTCTATTACATCTTCGACGGCGAGCCGGTGGCAGAGAACGGCTTCCTGCAGCTCGACGACCACAAGCCCGGCCTCGGCCTCACGCTCAAGACCGAATTCCTCAAGGACTTCGACATCATCGAATAGGCGCGGCCATGAACACCCACCGACCCGCCCGCTACCAGGGGTTGTTCCCCGTCGTGCCGACGACCTTCACCGAGAGCGGCGAACTCGACCTCGACAGCCAGAAGCGCTGCGTCGACTTCATGATCGACGCCGGCTCCGACGGGCTGTGCATCCTGGCCAACTTTTCCGAGCAGTTCCTGCTGGCCGACGACGAACGCGAGGTGCTCACGCGCACGATCCTCGAACACGTGGCGGGCCGCGTGCCGGTGATCGTCACCACGACGCACTTCAGCAGCCGGGTGTGCGCCGAGCGCAGCCGCCGCGCACAGGACATGGGCGCCGCGATGCTGATGGTGATGCCGCCCTACCACGGCGCCACCTTCCGGGTGCCCGAGCCGCAGATCTACGAGTTCTACGCGCGGCTCTCGGATGCGGTCGGCATTCCCGTCATGGTCCAGGACGCGCCGGCCGCGGGCACGCCGCTGTCGCCCGCCTTTCTCGCGCGCATGGCGATGGAGATCGAGCACGTCGCCTATTTCAAGATCGAGACCGCGGGCGCCGCCGCCAAGCTGCGCGAACTCATCCGGCTCGGTGGCGATGCCATCGAAGGTCCGTGGGATGGCGAGGAAGCGATCACGCTGCTGCCCGATCTCGAAGCGGGTGCCACCGGCGCCATGACCGGCGGCGGCTTTCCGGACGGCATCCGTCCCATCCTCGATGCCTACCGCGCGGGCCGGCGCGATGAAGCCATTGCGGCCTACGAGCGCTGGCTGCCCCTGATCAACCTGGAGAACCGCCAGTGCGGACTCCTGGCGGCCAAGTCCTTGATGAAGGAAGGCGGCGTGATCGCCTGCGAGGCGCCGCGCCATCCGTTCCCGGCGATCCACCCCGCCAGCCGGTCGCTCCTGATCGAGACGGCGCGCAGGCTCGACGCGCAGGTATTGCACTGGGCTCGGTGAAATGGGTGGCGGGCGTCGGCAACGACGGCCTGTGACGGGCGAAAATACGCCAGGACAGTCCGCCCGGGAAGCCTCGGGTCGGTCGCTGTTCGACGATAGTCAGCGTCCAGAAAAGACTGGACGCCGGAAAGCCTCGCCCCAACTTGCTAAAGTTTGCCCCAGTCCGCAACCCCGTTCGCCATGCCGGCGGGTGACATTGCGTGTGTTCAACCCATCCCAAGGCTGCCATGACCGCCAAAAACTCCCAGATCATCTACACCCTCACCGACGAGGCTCCCCGCCTGGCGACCGCATCGCTCCTGCCCATCGTCAAGGCCTTCGCCGCACCGGCGGGCATCGACGTCACGACCAGCGACATCTCGGTGGCCGCCCGCATCCTGGGCCAGTTCGCCGAGGCGCTGCCTGAAGCGCAGCGCGTGCCCGACAACCTCGCCGAACTGGGCAAGCTGACGCTGCGCCCCGACGCCAACATCGTCAAGCTGCCCAACATCAGCGCCTCGGTGGCCCAGCTGAAGGCGGCCATCAAGGAACTGCAGGACAAGGGCTACAAGATTCCCGACTACCCCGAGAGCCCGAAGACGGACGAGGAAAAGGACATCCGCGCCCGCTACAACAAGTGCATCGGCAGCGCGGTGAACCCGGTGCTGCGCGAGGGCAACTCCGACCGCCGCGCGCCCAAGGCGGTGAAGGAATTCGCCCGCAAGAACCCGCACAGCATGGCCGAATGGAGCCAGGCGTCGCGCTCGCACGTCTCGCACATGCACCACGGCGACTTCTATCACGGCGAAAAGTCCATGACGCTGGACAAGGCCCGCGACGTGAAGATGGAACTCATCACCAAGAGCGGCAAGGCCATCGTGCTCAAGCCGAAGGTCTCCCTGCTGGAACGCGAGGTGGTCGACTCGATGTTCATGAGCAAGAAGGAACTGGTCGATTTCTACGAGCGGCAGATCCAGGACGCCCACAAGACCGGCGTGATGTTCTCGCTGCACGTGAAGGCCACCATGATGAAGGTGTCGCACCCCATCGTGTTCGGCCACTGCGTGAAGATCTTCTACCGCGAGGCCTTCGAGAAGCACGCCAAGCTGTTCGAGGAACTGGGCGTGAACGTCAACAACGGCATGGTCGACCTGTACAACAAGATCGCCGCCCTGCCGCAAAGCACGCAGGACGAGATCCGGCGCGACCTGCACGCCTGCCACGAGAACCGCCCCGAGCTGGCCATGGTGGATTCCGCCAAGGGCATCACCAACTTCCATTCGCCCAACGACGTGATCGTGGACGCCTCGATGCCCGCCATGATCCGCAACGGCGGCAAGATGTACGGCGCCGACGGCCGGCTGAAGGACGTGAAGGCCGTGATGCCCGAGAGCACCTTCGCCCGCATCTACCAGGAGATGATCAACTTCTGCAAGTGGCACGGCGCCTTCGACCCCAAGACGATGGGCACCGTGCCCAATGTCGGCCTCATGGCCCAGCAGGCCGAGGAATACGGCTCGCACGACAAGACCTTCGAGATCTCCGAGGACGGCGTGGCCAACATCACCGACCTCAACACCGGCGAAGTGCTGCTCAGCCAGAACGTGGAAGCCGGCGACATCTGGCGCATGTGCCAGGTCAAGGACGCCGCCATCCGCGACTGGGTCAAGCTCGCCGTCACGCGTGCGCGCAACTCCGGCATGCCGGTGGTGTTCTGGCTGGACGCCTACCGCCCGCATGAGGCGCAGCTCATCACCAAGGTCAAGATGTACCTGCACGAGCACAACACCGTCGGGCTGGACATCCAGATCATGAGCCAGGTGCGCGCCATGCGCTACACGCTGGAGCGCGTGGTTCGCGGGCTGGACACCATCAGCGCCACCGGCAACATCCTGCGCGACTACCTGACCGACCTGTTCCCCATCATGGAGCTGGGCACCTCGGCCAAGATGCTGTCCATCGTGCCCCTGATGGCCGGCGGCGGCATGTACGAGACGGGCGCCGGCGGTTCGGCACCCAAGCACGTGCAGCAACTGGTGGAGGAAAACCACCTGCGCTGGGATTCGCTGGGCGAGTTCCTCGCCCTGGCGGTGAGCCTGGAAGACCTGGGCATCAAGACCAGCAACACCAAGGCCAAGATCCTCGCCAAGACGCTCGACTCCGCCACGGGCAAGCTGCTGGACAACAACAAGGGCCCTTCGCCCAAGACCGGCCAGCTCGACAACCGGGGCAGCCACTTCTACCTGGCGCTCTACTGGGCCCAGGCCCTGGCCGAGCAGACCGAGGACAAGGAACTCGCCGCCCACTTCAGTCCGCTCGCCAAGGCGCTTGCCGCCAATGAGAAGAAGATCGTGGACGAACTGGCCGCGGTGCAGGGCAAGCCAGCCGACATCGGCGGCTACTACCAGCCGGATGCGGACAAGACCGATGCCGTGATGCGACCCAGCGCGACCTTGAACGCGGCCCTCGCGGCAGCGGTCGGCTGACAGGGGCCCCGGCCGCTCACTTCCGCACGGAAGTGAGCGGCATCATTCCTGGGCCTCCACGTAGTAGGTCTGGATCGGCTCCGCCTTGCCCTTGACCATCGCCGGCGGCATGGCCCGCAGGCGAAACTGGCCATCGAGCGTGCGGCGAATGTCCTCCGTGACGAGCAGATCGACTTCGTACTTGCTCGTCAGCCCCTCGACCCGCGAGGCGACGTTGATCGGGTCGCCGGTCACGCTGAACTTCGACAGGCCGGCGGTGCCGATCACGCCGGCCACCACTTCCCCTCCATGGATGCCGATGCCGAAGCGCAGCTCTGGCAGGCCCTTGTCGCGCAAGCTTGCGTTGTAGCGCGCGAGCTCCGCGCGCATTTCCAGTGCGGCCATGACGGCGTCCCGCGCCTGCCAGGGGTTGGACTCCATCGCGCCGAACAGCGCCAGCAATCCGTCGCCCACGAACTCGGTGACGTGGCCGTGATGCTGGATGATCGCCGCCGTCATGTGGCGAAAGTAATCGTTCAGGATGCTCACCGTGACCGCCGGGTCGAGCCGGTCGCACAGCGCCGTGAAGCCGCGCAGGTCGGCAAACAACATCGTCACCTGGCGTCGCTCGGGCGTGAAGGCGTCGCCGGCGTGGGTGAGCCGCTCCACCACGTCAGCGGGCACGAAACGCTCGAACTGGCGTTGCAGCTGCTCCAGCTTGTCGTCGGCGGCCAGCAGCAGCTTCTCGAGCTGGTCGTTCTGGCGACGGCCGCGCAACACGAGCACGGCCAGCCCCGACAGGGCGACGGCGCCGATCACGACCAGGACCCAGGTGAGCGTCATCACTCCAGCAGCATGGCCAGCCGAACCGTTCCGTTCGCCAGCGATGCCACGCCGATGGCCTCCAGCAGCGCCGCGTCGCCCAGTTCGGCACCGAGGGCGCGCGTTCGTTGCTGGATCGACGCAGGCTCGTAGTAGACCGTGTCGCGCGTCCAGGCCAGGAGGCCGGCTTCGCGCTGCGCAAGGTGCGGGCTGCGAAGCGTCGCCATGGCGTTGTCGATGTCCTCCTGGCTCAGGCCGTCTTCGCGCAAGAGTCGGGTCGCCGCGGCTTCGCAATGCGGGCAGCCGAGCGTGCGCGCGACCACGGCGAACATCAGCGCCTTGGCGCGGCGGCTCAGCACCCGGGACTCGAATGCGCCGTCGAGCGCCGCCTTCATGACCCTGCCCGCCCCGAGGCCGGCCAAGGGCTCCAGCACCACGCCAAAGGGGCCCGCAGCCAAGTCCGCGCGATCCATCGGCAGCTGCACGGGCCTGCCCGGCGCGAACTTCTTGGTCAACGGCATCGCCAGCGCGAGCAACCAGCGAAACGGGCCACTGGCCATGCGTTCGAACTTCTGCTCGGGCGGACACGCCAGCAAGGTGCTGACGCGGTTGTAGAAGCATCCGAACGAGATCGCGAAGGCGATCTCGCCGATCTGCGCCGGGGTGTAGCCGCTCTTGAGCAAGGCGGCGCGCTCGGCCGCCGCCGGGCGTGGCCTCGATCGGGCCAGGCTGCGGCAGAAGGCGATATAGGCGCGCTCCTTGTCGTCCAACTCGGCCATCTGCGCGTCGCGTTCGACCTGCTGGATGAAGGATTCGGAATAACCCAGCACCTTCATGTAGGCCCGGTTCGCGCCATAGCAGTAGCGGCACGAGTTCTCCTGCGCCGTCACCATGCTGCCGATGCGGTGCAGCCGCTCCGGCAAGGCGCCGGGCGCGTAGTTCGTCGCCTGGTAGGCCGCCTCGCGCAGCCAGGGGCTGGGTGCGACCCGGCGGTCCACCTCCAGGACCGGGGCGCCACGGCGCTTGAGTTCGGCCTCCCACTGCGCATCGTGCGTCACCGGCAGGACCGGGTCGCTCCACTGGATTTCGCTCAGCAATACAGCCATTGGCACTCCAACCGAAACGGGACGCGGCGCGCTTCGCCGGCATTTGCACGTCGACCGCATTCTGCCTTCCATGGGGTCATGGGGTCGCTCCCGTGCCGGTGAGTCGACTGGCCTCGCCAAGTAGCACGAATCAAATCCGCGCACAAGGCGCATCTACGTGATGCCGCCAGGTTCGCCCGCGCATACGGTCTGGATCGTGGTTCTTTTTGGTAACTATTACAACGGAGGGTGCGATGAAGACTGTTGCGGTTTCTTCGGTTTCATTGGCGTGTGCGGTGCTCGTCTCCGCGTGCGGAGGGGGTGGAGGAGGCGGTTTTCCAGTGGGCGCCCTGGGAGGGGGCGGCACCACGCCTGCGACCACCACCAAGGTGGACGTCAAGGTCGTGGACGGTGCGATCTCCAACGCGGCGGTCTTCCTCGACCTGAACGAGAACGGCGCGCTGGACTCCGGCGAGCCGACCGCCAAGACCAATAGCGCAGGCGTGGCCACACTGGTCGTTCCGAATGACAGCGTCGGCAAGGCCCCTGTGGTGGCACTGGTGGGCACCGATGCCGTCGACGCGGACACCGGCCCGGTGCCGGTTGCCTTCAAACTGACGGCGCCCAAGGACAGCACGGGGGTGGTCAGCCCGCTGACCACCATCGTCCAGCACATGGTCAAGCAGAACGGCATGTCGACGGCCGACGCGGCGGCAGCTGCGCAGGCGCAGGCTGGCCTGGCCGTCTCGATGCTGGCCGACTTCACCGCCGACTCGAGCGCCGGCGGCAAGGTGGCTGCCAGCGCAGCGAGACTGTTCGTGGTGTCGGTGCAGCAGTACACGAGCACGCTGTCACCGGCGGCCGGAACCCCTGACCTGGCTGGTGCGGCGATCACGCAGGCCGACATCGACAAGGCGATCACCCAGAAGGCGGTCGAATCCTTTCCGGCCCTGGTGGAAGTCGCAAAGAGCCCGGAAGTACAGGCGGCATGCGCCTCCCCGAGCGCCGACACCTGCAAGACCCAGGTCGCAGCGCGGGCGGCGGAGGTCAATGCGGAAAGCGGTCTGACGGCGAGTTCGCTTCCGCTGGTCATTGCCGCGGCGCGGGCACCCATCGAAAACCCAACGGCGGTGGCAGGGGCCACGCTGAGCTTCCTGAACTTCGGCGACGCGAGCAACTGGTACTACCGCGTGTTCATGGCCTCCGCTGCGGAGAACACGCCAGACGCCAACGGCAATACGCGCTATCGCTCCTATTCACGGGCGATGACGGCCGGAGTCTCCTATGAATGGGCCACAGGCGGCGCCTATTCGAGGCGAGACGACCAGCACTGGAACGGCAGCGCCTGGGTCGTCTGCCCACTCGGACTGCAAAACGTCCAGTCCGCTCGCGATGCGAATGGGCGCACCGCCAACAACAACTACTGCGACGGCCTCGAACTCAGTTCGTCACAGCGCTCCGAAGTCGACATCTCCGATCGCAAGATCGCGGACGTCGTCGCCGTGATCCAGGCAAGCCTTCCCAACTATGCAAGCTGGGGCTCGCCGCCGGCGGGATACACCGGCGGTGGAACGGCCAACTATGGTTCGGCGGTCTTTCCCGCCAAGTCGAAGCTGCTGGCCCAGAGCACGACGTCTGCGCAATCGGCCTACGCGTTCGATGTCACATCGCCGCTCATCGGGTACTCCGACCAGATTTCGGCCGGAGACGATGCGCGCGCCAACGCCGGCTCGGTCTGCCTGAGCGCGGAGGCGAATACATCACCGACCATCGCCGTCACCAGCATCGAGACCATGCTCGCGCGATTCAAGGGCACGCCTTGTGTCTACAGCCAAGGCTTCATCAACGGCGTTGCGGGGCCGGACCCCAATGAATGGTGGGGCAACAGCACGCTGAGCGTGGGCTTCATCGGGACTGCGCCGGTGCTTGCGAACCCGACGACCTACATGACCGGCAACACCTTCGTCAGGTTTGCCTTCACGGGCGGAAACGCGGTCACGTACTACACCTGTCCGCAACGACAGATCAACGGATCGCAACGCAATTGCACGACCGTTGGCACGGGGACGTACTCGGTCGCCACGCTAGGTGATGCCAGGGTGCTGACGCTTGCCAATCCGCCGGCAATCGCCGCGTCGTTCGACTACGAGCGCGTGATGGTGGAACGCGGTGGCCAGATCTTCTACGGCTACAAGTCCAAGCAGCGCACGACCTATACGACGCGCTTGAACCTGCCGGCGACCAACGCCTTGTTCATGCAACTCGGGATTCCGACTATCACGCCTTGATGGGCTCGCCCCGTCGACGTACTCCAACCCAAGGACGAGGGTCCGCCAGCCCCAGCCGGGGGCAGCCCCTGGCGGACTTTCTCGACACAGAACTCGATCGCCGCGTGCAGGCCACCATGGCCGCGGCCGATTCGATGCAAGCGGCTCGACAGACCTCATCTCGTCACGCCAGTAGCGGGCGGTCGGCAGGCGCTTCGCGTCAGAATGAGAACACCATGATCGTCCGCCCCCGCCCCCACTGGCTGCGCATGCTGTTTGTGTGGCGCGGCTCCGTGCTGCCCGTGATCGTGCCGCAGTTGCTGGCAACCACGGCCTTCGCGATCCTCGTGACGGTGCTGCACGGGCGCCTGTTCGCGTGGAAGATTCCGCTCAACTTCGTGCCCTTCTCGCTGATCGGCCTGACGCTCGCCATCTTCCTGGGCTTCCGCAACAGCACGAGCTATGCGCGCTATTGGGAGGCGCGCATGCTGTGGGGCACGCTGCTCAACGAGACGCGCACGCTGGTGCGGCAGGCGCTGACACTGGCCGATTCAGCGTCATCGGATGCGCCTGTGCTGACAGCACGCCTCATCGCTTTCGTCCATGCGCTGCGCCACCAGTTGCGCATGACGGACCCCACTGCAGACTTCGAACGATTGCTTTCGCCGGAGGAATGTTCCCGCTTGCAGGCGGCACGCTACAAGCCGGCGATGCTGCTGTTGATGGCGGGCGAATGGCTGCGCGATCGCCGCAACATGGGGCAGTTGTCACCGCCTCTTGCACAGGCCATGGAGTTGCCACTCGGCCGTCTCACCGAAGCCCTGGGCGGTTGCGAGCGCATCGCCAGCACGCCGATCCCGTTCACTTACGCCGTCATCATCCATCGCACGATCTACCTGTACTGCGTGCTGCTGCCCTTCGGGCTGGTCGATTCGATCGGTCCGATGACGCCGGTGATCGTCGCCTTCATCGCGTACACCTTCTTTGCGCTGGAGGCGCTGGGTGCGGAGATCGAGGAGCCTTTCGGCACCCAGCCGAACGACCTGGCGCTCGACGCGATGTCGGCCATGATCGAGGGGACGTTGCGGGAGATGATGGGTGAAACGCAATCGATGCCGGCGCAGGCCGGGACGACCGGGTTCATTCAGACCTGAGCCAGTCCCAAACCCGGTCGGGTGCCTCGACCATCACGTTGTGACCATTCGGCCCCAGATCATGGGCATCGGGATCGAGGGCACGCAGGTGCTCCATCGTCACCAGCGCATCGTTTCGTCCACGGCCCAGATGAACAGGGCAGCGGGCCAGGCCCATCAGTTCGGACAGCGGCGGCTTGCCCACGGCATTGGCGCGTGGATCCATCGCGAGGCGCCATCCATCCCCGTCGCGCTCGATCCCTCTCGCGACGACCGCCGACGACGCATCGACGATTCCGGCAAGGCCGGCAACCTTCAGGTATCGCTCCGACGCTTCTTCCTGCGTCGAGAAGCGCTTCGCGGGCTGGAATGCCAATGCCTGCATGCGACGGAGTTCATCGTCACTCCACTCGACCTTGATGCCGGCACCGAAGACCCGATGCGGAAAGAGACCGAACCAGCCCGTTGCCAGGGCCAGCGCGATCACGCCGCCGAGCGAATGTCCGAGAACCACGAGGCGGCCTTCGGGATGAACGTGCGGCACGGCGGCGCGTCCGACCGTTGCGGCGTACTGACCGATGGCATAGGTGTCCTGCCGGGCGGACTGGCCATGGCCGGGCAGGTCCAGGGCCAGCCAGCGGCCTCTCCAGCGCTTGCCGGCCTCGGCGCACATGGGCGACCAAACAGCCCCCGTCGCGCCCATTCCATGCAGCATCAGGAGAAGGTCTGCGCCTTCGCCGCCTTGTTCTATGTACATGTTCACTGTCTCCCGTCGCGGCTTCGATAGCGCGAGGTTAATTGACCGCCACGCCGCCCCTACCAGCGCGGCACCGGCTCATCCTTCAACTGCCTTCGCAACACCTCATAGTCCGGCACCACGCTCTCCACCGTCTCCCAGAACCGCGCACTGTGGTCCATCACGCGCAGATGGCTCAGCTCATGCGCGACCACGTAGTCGATCACCGACATCCGGAAATGCACCAGCCGCCAGTGCAAACGGATGGCGCCATCCACGCTCGCGCTGCCCCAGCGCGTCGATGCGTTCGACAGCGACAGCTTGTTCCACTTCACCCCCAGCCGCGGCGCGAAGTGATCGAGCCGTTCGATGAAGATGCGGCGCGCCTGCCGCATGAGCCAGGCTTGGGCGGCATCGCGGATCTGCGTCGGCGTGGCGTTGTTCGCGACCGCGAGGCGCAGCGTGTGCGGTCCGTCTCCCGTACCCGCGTCCAGTACCGCGCCAACGCCGTCGAAGGCATGGTGCGGATCAAGTTGCACGGTCACGTCCTGCCCCAGGAAGGGAAAGATGACGCCGTCCTTCCACTCGATGCGCGCGGCTTCGAGCCGCTCATGGCGCTGCTGCGTCTCAGCCAGCTTGCGCAGGATCCAGTCGGACTTTTCGAGCACGGCCGCATCGACGTCGCGCAGCGCCACCCAGCGCGGCGCACGCACCGACAGGCCATCGGCGCCGACGACGAAGCCGATGGTGCGGCGCTTGCCGCGCGTGAACTCGTAGGCCACGCGGGCATGGCCCAGCATCAATTCGCGCGAGGCGCGCGGGTGGACGAAGCTCGCGGGGCTCAGCGCGTCGCTGAGCGAGATCGGCGGCAGATGGCTGCCGGGCGCCGGAGGCTTTGGCGCTTCGGGCGGCCGGGCGACGGGCGGCGGCTCGACGGCTGCAGGAGCGTCGAAGAGATCGAGCGTGAACTGCAGCAGGCTGCGCATGTCGGGACGGAGGAAGTTCAGGCGGTGGTCGATGCCGTCGAGGCCGCAGGCGCATAGGCCTCGGGGTCGAGCCGGCGCATTTCGCTTTCGATCCAGGCCTCGACTTCGCGCATCAGTTCATCTGGGCGACGGCCGACGCTGGGGATGGCCGGGCCGATCGACACGTCGACCACGCCCGGTCGCTTGATGAAAGCCTTGCGGGGCCAAACCTTGGCCGAAGTGACCGCGACGGGAATGACGGGCACGCCGGTCTCGCATGCGAGCCGTGTGCCGCCGGTCTTGTATTGGCCCTGCTGTCCGCGCGGAATGCGCGTGCCTTCCGGGAACATGATGATCCAGATGCCTTGCTCCAGCAGCTTGCGGCCTTGCGCCACGACCTTGTTGAAGGCCTGAGTGCGCTGGCTGCGGTCGATGTGGATCATGTCGAGCCGCGCCATGGCCCAGCCGAAGAAGGGCACGTAGATCAGCTCCTTCTTGAACACGAAGGCCAGTGGATGCGGCATCAGCGTGGGCATCAGGAAGGTCTCGTAGGTCGACTGGTGCTTGACCAGGAGCACGGCACCGGCGAGCTTGTCGGTCGGCAGGTTCTCCATGCCGGTGACGCGGGCGCGGATGCCGAGCAGCACGCGCGCGCCGCCGATGGCCCAGCTGAGCCATTGCACGGCCATCCAGTACAGCGGAATGCCGCGTTTCCAGATGGAGCAGACGCACATGATGATCCCCCAGGGGATCACGGTGACGAGCATCCACAGCGCGTGGACGATGGAACGGATCAGTGACATCAGACGGCGACCTTCAGGGCAGCTTGCTCTTCTCGCTGGAGCAGGAAATCGACGAAGGCGGCAAGGTCCTCGTGCACGATGGTGTTGGGCGGGTATTCGGGCGGCAGCGGCACGCCACGGCAGGCAGCGCCCATGCCGGTGAGAAGCAGATGCGGCTCGCAGCCGGCGGCGGCGCCGGCCTGCAGGTCGCGCAGGCTGTCGCCGGCGGTCGGCACATGCGCCAGGTCGACGCCGTAGCGCTCGCCGATCTGGGTGAAGAGGCCCGGCCGGGGCTTGCGGCAGTCGCAGCCCTCGTCGGGGCTGTGCGGGCAATAGAACACGGCTTCGATGCGGCCTCCGACGGCGGCCAGCATCTTGTGCATCTTGGCGTGCATGGCGTTGAGCGACGCGACGTCGAACAGGCCGCGCCCCAGGCCCGACTGGTTCGATGCGATGACGACGTGCCAGCCGGCATGGTTGAGCCGCGCGACGGCCTCGAGCGCGCCAGGCAGCGGCGTCCATTCGAGGTCGCTCTTCACGAAGTCCTCGCGGTGCACGTTGAGGCTGCCGTTGCGGTCGAGGATGACGAGTTTCATGGCGTGCCGATCGGATGTCAGGCGGCGAGGCGTTCAAGCTGCGCGACGCGGTTCATCGCGTTGTGCAGCAGCATCAGCAGGCCGAGGCGGTTGAGCCGCAGGTCGGACTGGTCGGCATTCACCATCACGCCGTCGAAGAAGGCGTCAACGGGCTCGCGCAGTGCGGCCAGGGTCTGCAGCGATGCGGTGTAGTCGCCTTCGTCGAACTGCGCGTCGGCCTTCGGCACGATCTGCCGCATGGCCGCATGGAGCGCCTTTTCGGCGGGCTCGTGCAGGAGCATTTCGCTCACATGGGCGTCGGCCTCGGGCGACTTCTTGAGGATGTTGCCGATGCGCTTGTTGGCGGCGGCGAGTGCCGGTGCTTCAGGCAGTGCGGCGAAGGCGCGCACGGCGGCGAGCAGCTTCGGCACCTCGCCGAGGCGCTGGGGACGCGGTGCAAGCACGGCCTCGACCTCTTGCGCACTGGCGCCCTGCTCGCGCAGGCTGCCGGCGAGGCGGTCGTAGATGAAGGCTTCGAGCGCATCGGTCGGGTCGGTCAGCGCGACGTCGCCGGCCTTGGGTGCACCGAAGGCTGCGAAAGCCTCGCCGAGCACGCCACGCAGTTCGAGCGGCAGGTTGCGCTCCGTCAGCATGCGGATCACGCCGAGCGCATGCCGGCGCAGCGCAAAGGGGTCGCGGTCGCCGGTCGGCAGGTTGCCGATGCCGAACATGCCGACGAGGGTTTCGAGCTTGTCGGCCAGCGCGACCACGACGCCGGCGGGATTGCGCGGCAGCTCGTCGCCGGCAAAGCGCGGCTTGTAGTGGTCTTCGATGGCGTCCGCCACGGCCGCGTCGAGCCCGTCGTGCAGCGCGTAGTAGCGGCCCATGATGCCCTGCAGCTCGGGAAACTCGCCGACCATGTCGGTGACGAGGTCGGCCTTGGCGAGTTGTGCGGCCTGTGTGGCCTGGCGTGCCAGCGTGGCATCGCCGAGCTGTTCCGCGAGTCCGCGCGCGATGCGCATCACGCGCTCCACGCGCTCGCCCTGCGTGCCGAGCTTGTTGTGATAGACCACCTTGGCCAGCGATTCGACGCGCGAGGCCAGCGACTTCTTGCGGTCCTGGTCGAAGAAGAACTTGGCATCGGCCAGGCGCGGGCGCACCACGCGCTCGTTGCCGCCGACCACGGCGCTCGCATCGTCGGGGCGGATGTTGCTGACGACCAGGAACTTGTTGGTCAGGCGGCCGGCTGCGTCGAGCAGGGGGAAGTACTTCTGGTTGGCCTTCATCGTGAGGATGAGGCACTCCTGCGGCACATCGAGAAACTCGCGCTCGAACTCGCAGATCAGCACGTTCGGGCGCTCGACCAGCGCGGTGACTTCATCGAGCAGCGCGTCGTCGAGGATCGGCTGCGTGCCACCGCCCACCTTGACGGCGGCGTCGGCCAGCTGGCGTGCGATTTCGGAGCGGCGCGCCTCGAAGCCGGGGATGACGGCGCCGTCGTCCGTCAGTTGCTCGGCGTAGTGGTTGGCGTCGCGCAGCACAATGGGATCGACCGTGGCTTCGAAGCGGTGGCCGTGCGTCTCGCGTCCGGCCTT
The DNA here is from genome assembly GCF_030317145.1 of Variovorax flavidus. Taxonomy (GTDB): domain Bacteria; phylum Pseudomonadota; class Gammaproteobacteria; order Burkholderiales; family Burkholderiaceae_C; genus Variovorax; species Variovorax flavidus. The sequence goes on along the minus strand of NZ_JASZYE010000008.1, from coordinate 20,155 downwards.
CAGGCCCAGCGCCTCGACCGGAACAATCGTGTCGCCGTGCAGCGCGACCAGGCCGTGCGCGGGGCGCACGAAGCTCACGCTGCTCCAGCCCGGCAGCTCGCAGCCGGTTTCGAGCTGGTAGCTCATGACCTTCGGGATCGGCAGCTTGGCGATCGCCTCGGCCAGCGCCTTCTGCAGGCCTTCGGCCAGCGTCGCGCCCTTGGCGGTGCTCTCGAAGAACAGCGCTTCGGCCTTGCCGTCCATCGCGCGGCGCAGCCCCGGCACGGCCGACGCATCGGCACCCAGCGCACCCAGGCGCTTGAGCAGCGCGGGCGTTGCGTTGCCCGAGGCATCGAGTCCCACCGTCACCGGCATGAGCTTCTGCGACACGGCCTTGTCGGCGGCCTGCGCGAGCACATCGGTCAGGTGCGCAGCGAGGCGGCGCGGCGAGGCGTAGGCGGTCAGCACCGAGCCGGCATCGGCCAGTCCTTGTGCGACGAGCTGATCGCGCAACACGGAGGCAAAGGCATCGCCGAGTTTCTTCAGCGCCTTGGGCGGGAGTTCCTCGACGAAGAGTTCGACGAGCAGGTTGTTCTTGCTTGTGGTCATCGCTCAGGCCGCCTTCTTCGTGATCTGTGCGACCCACTCGCGCGGCGCCATCGGGAATCCGAGCCGTTCGCGGCTCTCGTAGTAGCTCTGCGCGACGCTGCGCGCGAGATTGCGGATGCGGCCGATGTAGGCCGCGCGTTCGGTCACGCTGATCGCGCCGCGCGCGTCCAGCAGGTTGAAGCTGTGCGCGGCCTTGAGCACCTGCTCGTAGGCCGGCAGCGCGAGTTGTTGTTCCATCAGGTTCTTCGCCTGCTTCTCATGCGCGGCAAAGGCGGTGAAGAGGAAGTCGGCGTCGCTGTGCTCGAAGTTGTAGGTCGACTGCTCGACCTCGTTCTGCTTGTAGACGTCACCGTAGCTGAGCCCGTCGGTCCACGTCAGGTTGTAGACGTTGTCCACGCCCTGCAGGTACATCGCGAGCCGCTCCAGCCCGTAGGTGATCTCGCCGGTGATCGGCCGGCAGTCGATGCCGCCGACCTGCTGGAAGTAGGTGAACTGCGTGACTTCCATGCCGTTGAGCCAGACCTCCCAACCAAGCCCCCACGCGCCGAGCGTCGGGTTCTCCCAGTCGTCCTCGACGAAGCGGATGTCGTTCTTCTTGAGATCGAAGCCCAGCGCTTCAAGCGAACCCAGGTACAGCTCGAGGATGTTGCTCGGCGCCGGCTTGAGCACCACCTGGTACTGGTAGTAGTGCTGCAGGCGGTTCGGGTTCTCGCCATAGCGCCCGTCCTTGGGCCGGCGGCTGGGCTGTACATAGGCAGCCTTCCACGGCTCCGGCCCGAGTGCCCGCAGGAAGGTGGCCGTGTGCGAAGTGCCCGCGCCGACCTCCATGTCGTACGGTTGCAGCAGCGCGCAGCCCTGGTCGGCCCAATAGGCCTGAAGCTTGAGAATGATTTGTTGGAAGGTCAGCATGTCAGCCCTGGGTGGCCGCGGCAGGGAAGAGCCCCACGCGGCGAACCAATCATTTTAAGAGCCAGCCAGCCGGCCCCTCCTCTTGCAGAAATACCGCGGATCCGGCTTCCGCCGGTCCGCCGGTATTGCCCCCTGCAAGGGGGAAGGCGTAGCGACACGAAGTGCGCGAAGCCTGGGGGTGAGCTAGTACTCCCAGAAAATGCGCTGCAGCTCCTTGGTGTCGCTGGTCTTGGTCAGCGCCACCATCGCGAGGATGCGCGCCTTCTGCGGGCGCAGGTCATGCGCCACCACCCAGTCGTACTTGTCGTCAGGCTGCTCGGCGTTGCGGATCACGAAGCCGTCCGGCACGCGCGAACTGCGAATCACGAGGATGCCGTCGCCGCGCACCTTCTGCAGCACCGGCACGATGCGGTCCGCCACCGAGCCGTTGCCGGTGCCGCCATGGATCAGCGCCTTGATGCCGCTCTTGGCCAGCGCGTCGATGGCCGTCGCCGGCACGCCCTCGTAGCCGTAGGCGATCTCGACCGGCGGCAGCGCGTTGATGGTGTCGATGTCGAACTCCGACTGCATCGTGTGGCGCTTGACTGGTGCGCGGAACCAGTAGTTGCGGCCCTCGACCACCATCCCGAGCGGGCCCCATTGGCTCTTGAAGGCCTCGGTCTTGATGTTGACGGTCTTGCTGACGTCGCGGCCGGTGTGGATCTCGTCGTTCATCGTCACGAGCACGCCCTTGCCGGCGGCGTCCTTGCTGGCCGCGACGTTCACCGCGTCGAACAGGTTGAGCGCGCCGTCGGCCGAGAGCGCGGTGCCCGGGCGCATGGAGCCGACCACGATGATCGGCTTGGACGTGTGCACGGTGAGGGTCAGGAAGTAGGCCGTCTCCTCGAGCGTGTCGGTGCCGTGCGTGATGACGATGCCGTCGACGTCGGGCTGCTTCGCGAGCGCCGAGACGCGCTTGGCCAGCACCAGCAGGTTGTCGTTGGTCAGGCTTTCAGAGGCGATCTGGAAAACCTGCTCGCCGCGGATGCTGGCCACTTTCGAGAGCTCGGGCAGGCCCGCAATGAGCTTGTCGACCGGCACCTTGGCCGCCGAGTAGGTGGCGCTGTTGACGGCCGAAGCCCCGGCGCCGGCGATGGTCCCTCCGGTCGCGAGGATCACGACGTTGGGCAGGGCGGTCTGCGCCTGGGCAATGGCGCTGGCCGCGAGCAAGGCGGCCGCACCGGCGAAGGCGCGAATTCGGGTGGCGAAGTACATAGGGACTCCTGTGGTGTCGAGGGCCGAAACGATACGGGAAGCATGCCGTCGCGGCGCACCCCTGCGATGCCCGGTGTGCATGCGGTCATGCAGTCCGCTCGCAAGCATGCTGCGGTGCAGCGTTTCGGGCAAGCGCTACCATCGCCACGCGGCACGACCCGCCGAAAACGATGACCTCCGACGCCCTTTCCCCCGCAGCCGTGGATGCGCAACAGATGCCGGCGCCCAGTGGCCCGCTGTCGCGCGCACGGCCCGGACGCGAGCGCATCCTGGCCGCGATCCGCACGGCGGCCATCGCCGAATTCAGCCTGCACGGGCTCAAGGGCGCCTCGACGCAGGCCATCGCGGCGCGCGCGGGCCTGACCAAGCCTCAGCTCCACTACTACATCCCCGGCAAGGAAGAGCTGTACGAAGAGCTGCTCATGCAGGTGCTGCACGACTGGAAGGTGGTGTTCTCGTTCGAGAACCATGCGGGCGACCCGGGCGCGGTGCTGGGCGAGTACATCCGCAAGAAGCTGGACCACGCCTTCGACAGCCCGGAGATCTCGCGCATCTTCACGCGGGAGGTGCTGGACGGCGGGCGCAACCTCGAACGCTACTGGCCCAATGCACGGGCGTGGACGCAGAAGAAGGTCGACATCATCAACGGCTGGATCGCCCGCGGGCTGATGCGGCCGCTGGACGCGCGCCTGCTGCTGATGCACATCTGGGCCATGACCCAGAGCTACGCCGACTACGCGCTGCAGACGCGCGTGATGCTGGGGCTGCCGACGGATGCGCCGATCGACCGCGAGCCGATCGCTCGCGAGCTGGTGGCGTTCGTGCTGGGCGGCTGCGGCATCAAGCCCTAGTCCCGCTTCCTTCCCGCCGAGAGGATTCGCTCCCCCGTTTGGTGCAACGGGATTGGCACGTCGCTTGCATAACCTGACCACTTGCTCTGATTAAGCGGTCAAACACACCATGCGAGTGCTCGTCGTCTACTGCCACCCGGTCGAAACCAGCTTTCATGCAGCGCTGCACCAGGAAGTGCTGCGCAACCTGCGCGCCGCCGGCCATGAGGTGGACGACTGCGATCTCTATGCCGAAGGCTTCGACCCCGTGCTCTCGCGCGAGGAGCGCCTGGGCTACCACGAGGTGCCGGGCAACCAGTTGCCTCTGAAGCCCTACGTCGAGCGGCTGCAGTGGGCCGAGGGCATCGTGTTCTGCTTTCCGACGTGGTGCTTCGGCCTGCCCGCCATGCTGAAGGGCTACTTCGACCGCCTCTTCATGCCCGGCGTCGCCTTCGATCTCAGCGACCCGGCCAACGTGAAGCCGATGCTGACGAACATCCAGCGCGTCTCCGCCGTCGTGACCTACGGCCGCCCACGCTGGGTCGCCTGGTACATGGGCGACCCGCCTCGCAAGATCGTCACGCGCTACATGCGGCGCCTCACCGGCAAGCAGGCGCGGGTCGACTACCACGCGCACTACCACATGAACGTGGCGACCGAGCCCCAACTGAAGCGCTTCATGCAGCGCGTCGGACGCGCGATGGCCCGCTTCGCCTGAGCGCTGCCCCTTTCCCTCCACAGGACCACCCCATGCTCCACGGCTACATCCCGCCCCACCGTTTCCTGCCCTACCTGAGCTGGACCGAGATCGACGCGCTGCCCGACCGCGAGAACACGGTGATCGTGCTGCCTTGCGGCGCGATCGAACAGCATGGCCCGCACCTGCCCTGCTCGGTCGACAGCGTCATCGCGTCGGGCGTGATGGGCAAGGCGCTCGAACGCCTGCCCCCCGAGGTGCGCGCCTTTGCACTGCCGACCATCACCTACGGCAAGTCGGAAGAGCACCTGCACTTCCCCGGCACGATGACGCTGACCGGCACCACGCTGCTGTCGACGGTGATCGAGATCGGCGAGTCGGTCTATCGCTCGGGCTTTCGCAAGCTGCTGTTCGCCAACGGGCACGGCGGGCAGCCGCAGGTGCTGGAGATGGCGGCGCGCGAACTGCGTCTGCGGCATGGCGATTTCGTCGTGGTGCCGCATGGCGTGTCGCGCCTGCCGAACGCATCGAGCAAGCAGATCAGCGAGCAGGAGAAGCGGCTCTCGATGCACGCCGGCCACTCCGAGACGGCGCTGATGCTGGCCTTGGCGCCCGACACGGTGCACATGGAACGTGCGGCCGCCAACTTCCCGCCGCCCTTCCCGATCAAGCTGCTGTCGGCCGACGGCCGCCCCGCCTGCGCATGGACCGCGCGCGACTTCGGCCCCAGCGGCGTGATCGGCGACCCGACCAGCGCCACGCGCGAACAGGGCGAGGAGATTCTGGACACGCTTTCCGCGAGCTGGGTGCAGGCGCTGACCGAACTGCATGCGCTGCGCTGGGTCGTGCGCGAGGAAGCGACCTGGGGCCGTGGCCATGAGCAGGGCTTCATCCAGTCGTCCTCGCGCCCGGACGCCGCGCTCGCGGCCTGAGGCCCGCTCCTTGCATCCGTCGCCCCTTTTCTTCATCCGTCGTTTTCAACAGAGGTCCCACACCATGCGCAAACCCTTCGCCTTCCGCTTCGGTTCCCTGGCCGCTGCTGCAGCACTCGCCTTCGCGGCGGCCGCACCCGCACAAGCCCAGGACAAGTTCACCTACATGACGAACTGGTACGCGCAGGCCGAGCACGGCGGCTTCTACCAGGCGGTCGCGCAGGGCATCTACAAGAAGTACGGGCTCGACGTGACGATCAAGATGGGCGGCCCGCAGGTCAACATCACGCAGATGATGGCTGCCGGGCAGGCCGACTGCATCATGGGATCGAGTGACATCCAGATGATGCAGGTGCGCGAAGGCGGCGTGCCGGTGGTCAACGTGGCGGCCTTCTTCCAGAAGGACCCGCAGGTGCTGATCGCGCACGACGACGTCAAGAAGTTCGAGGACCTGAAGGGCAAGACCATCCTGATCGGCTCGCAGGCCAACCGTGGCTATTGGCCCTGGCTGAAGGCCAAGTTCGGCCTCACCGATGAACAGACGCGCCCCTACACCTTCAACATCCAGCCTTTCGTCGCGGACAAGAACACCGCGCAGCAGGGCTACCTGACCTCGGAGCCCTACGCCATCCAGAAGGCCGGCGTGAAGAGCACGGTGCTGATGTTCAGCGACCACGGCTTCCCGGCCTATGCGACCACCGTGTCGTGCATGGACAAGACCGTGAAGGAGCGCAGCAAGCAGGTGGCCGCCTTCATCAAGGCTTCTGCCGAGGGCTGGAAGAGCTATCTCGCCGACCCGGCGCCCGCGAATGCACTGATCAAGAAGGACAACCCCAACATGACCGACGACCAGCTCGCCTACAGCGTGGCGAAGCTGAAGGAGATGGGCATGGTCACTGGCGGCGACGCGGCCACGCAGGGCATCGGCGTGATCACCGATGCGCGCACCAAGGCGAGCTACGACTTCCTCGTGTCGGCCAAGCTGCTGGACCCTGCCAAGGTCGAGATCGCCAAGACCTACACCACCGAATTCGTGAAGGACGCGAAGGTCCTGCCCTGAAACACCGGAGGCTACGGCCTCCCTCGAAAGGCTCTGCATGAACGACAACGAATCCGCTGCCTACGCACTGCCGCCGCAGCCGGTCGAAGCCTCGACCGCCATGCCGGCGGTTGAAGTGCTCTCCGCCGAGAAGACCTATCCGAACGGCACGCAGGCCTTGCTGCCGGTCGACCTCACCATCGCGGAAGGCGAGTTCGTCACCCTGCTCGGCCCCTCGGGCTGCGGCAAGAGCACCTTGCTCAAGATGGTTGCCGGCATGCTGGAGCCGACCGACGGCCGGCTGTTGCTCTGGCGCAAGCCGGTGCAGCAGATCGACGAGAGCGGCAAGCGCATGGCCTTCGTGTTCCAGTCGCCGACGCTGATGCCGTGGGCCAGCGTGCGCACCAACGTGCGCCTGCCGCTGGACCTGGCCGGCGTGCCGCGCAAGGAGGCCGATGCGCGTGTCGCGGAGGCGCTGGAGCTGGTGGGGCTCGACAAGTTCGCGTCGGCCCTGCCGCGTGCGCTGTCGGGCGGCATGCAAATGCGCGTGTCGATCGCGCGCGGCCTCGTGACGCAACCCGACCTGCTGCTGATGGACGAGCCTTTCGGTGCGCTCGACGAGATCACGCGCCACAAGCTGGATTCGGAGCTGCTCGATCTCTGGCGCAAGAAGAAGCTCACGGTGATCTTCGTGACGCACTCGATCCACGAGGCAGTGTTCCTGTCGAGCCGCGTGATCATGATGGCGGCGCGGCCGGGCCGCGTGGTGGAGCAGTTCCGGATCGACGAACCCTATCCGCGCAGTGCCGACTTCATGGTGTCGCCGCAATTCAGCCGCTATGCGAAGAAGCTGCAGGACAGCCTGCTGCGTGCAAGCAGCGCACATGACGAGGTGGCGGCATGAGCGCGCTGGCACCTGCGAGCATCGCGGCCACTTCGCCAGTCGCGCCCACTCCTTCTGCACCACCATCCGCATCGGCAAGGCCACGGCCCGTGGTGCCCGCGCCGGCCGAGCGGAAGGCCGTGCGCACGCCCCTTCTGCAACAGCCGGGCGTGCAGCGCGTGATGTACCCCTTGCTGGTCGGCGTGGTGCTGGTCGCGCTGTGGCAGGGACTGGTCACCGCGATGGAGCTGCCGCCCTATCTGGTGCCCTCGCCCTACCTGATGATGCAGACGCTGGTGACCGACTGGGTGCCGCTGGGCATGGCCTTGCTGGTGACCTTGAAGATCACCGTGCTGTCCTTCGTGGTCGCGACCATCGCCGGCGTGCTGATCTCCTTCCTCTTCGTGCAGAGCAAGCTGATCGAGACGGCCCTCTTCCCCTATGCCGTGCTGCTGCAGGTGACGCCGATCGTGGCCGTCGCGCCGCTCATCATCATCTGGGTGAAGAACCCGACCGCGGCGATGGTCGTGTGCGCAGCGCTGGTGGCGCTGTTTCCGATCATCAGCAACACCACGCTGGGGCTGCGCAGCATCGAACCCGACTTGCAGAGCTACTTCAAGCTGAACCGCGCGACGCGCTGGCAGCAGCTGGTGCGCCTGCGGATCCCGAGCGCGCTGCCCTACTTCTTCGGCGGGCTGCGCATCTCCAGCGGCCTGGCGCTGATCGGTGCGGTGGTGGCGGAGTTCGTGGCCGGCACTGGCGGATCTGGTGCGGGGCTGGCCTATCAGATCCTGCAGGCAGGCTTCCAGCTCAACATTCCGCGCATGTTCGCTGCGCTGCTGCTGATTTCGCTGACCGGCGTCGCGCTCTTCGTGCTGATGGCCTGGCTCACCAAGCTCGCGCTCGGCTCCTGGCATGCGAGCGAACTCTCACATGATTGATTTGATGAACGCCCCCGTTTCCGCCATCGAGCGCCTGCACCTCGAACTGCCCGAGCTCGACTGGATCACCGACCCGGGCCGCATCGCGCGGCTGTCGCAGGACTTCGCCTGGTTCAGCCCCGTGCTGGATCGGCAACTGAAAGACAAGCGCGCCGACGCCGTCGTGCGGCCACGCACCGAGGACGAGATCCGCGCGCTGGTGAGCGCCTGCGCGCGCCTCAACGTGCCGATCACCATCCGCGGCAGCGGCACCGGCAACTACGGCCAGACCACACCGCTCGCGGGCGGCGTGGTGCTGGACTTGACGGGCTACAACGCCGTGCAATGGGTGCAACCCGGCGTGGCACGCGCGCAGGCGGGCATCCGCCTGGGTGAGTTGGAAAAGCACACCAAGGCGTCCGGGCAGGAGTTGCGCTGCGTGCCTTCGACGTATCGCAGCGCGACATTGGGCGGCTTGTTCGGCGGTGGCTTCGGCGGCGTGGGTTCGATCAACTACGGCCCCCTCGCGGCGCCGGGCAACGTGCTGGGGCTGCGCGCGATGACAATCGAGCCCGAGCCGCAGGTCTTCGAGCTGCGCGGCGAGGAAGCGCTCCGCATGCACCACCTCTGGGGCACCAACGGGCTCGTGCTGGAACTCGAAGTGGCACTGGCGCCGGCCCATCCCTGGCTCGAAAGCCTCGTGGTCTTCGAATCGTTCGACGAGGCGCTGGGCTTTGCGGACGCGCTGGCGCATGCGCCCGGTATCGTGAAGCGCGAGGTGGCGTTCTTCGCGAGCCCCGTACCCGACCATCTCGCGCAACTCGCCGAGCACTTGCCGAAGGGTTGCCATGCGGTGTTGTCGCTGGTGGCTGAATCGTCCGAGGACCCGCTGGGCCAGCTCGTGCGAACGCATGGCGGCACGATGAGCTATCGCAAGACGGCCGAGGAGGTGCGCAAGAGCAATCGCACCCTCATGGAGTTCACCTGGAACCACACGACGCTGCATGCGCTGAAGGTCGACAAGACGCTGACCTACCTGCAGAGCAGCTTCGTCCCGGGCCAGCATGTGCAGCAGATCAAGGAAATGGAAGCGCTCTTTGCCGGCGAGGTGCTGATGCACGCCGAGTTCCTGCGCAACCTCGATGGATTGATCACCTGCAGCGCGCTCCAGCTCGTGCGCTTCACGACCGAGGAACGCCTCGACGAGATCATCCGCATGCACCGCGAGCGCGGCGTGCGCATCAACAACCCGCATGTCTTCATCGTCGAGGACGGGAAGGCGGGCGGGGCCTTGCCGGCCGAGATCATCGAGATGAAGAAGCGCTTCGACCCGCAAGGGCTGCTGAACCCCGGAAAGCTGCGCGACTGGCCTGTGCGCAAGTGACGACCGCGCCGGTCGCCGCCTAGGTTCAGGCGGCGCGTCGGCGGCGGAAGGTCAGCGTCGCGGCGACCACCAGCAGCGCGGCGCCCCATAGCGGCCACAGCCGGAAGCGCGACACCCACATGGCGTAGGGCGTGAGCCCTGAGCGGCCTTCGACCTCGGCCTCCAGCACGCCGCGCGTGAGGCGCGGCAACTCGTGCGTGACGCGGCCGCGATGGTCGATAACCACCGTCGCGCCCGTGTTGGTCGAGCGCACCATCGGCCGCTGGAACTCCAGCGCCCGCATGCGCGAGATGGCGAGATGCTGGTCGATGGCGATCGAGTCGCCGAACCACGCGATGTTGCTCACGTTGAGCAGGACGGTCGGCGCGTCCGCCTCGTTGCGGAAGTTCGCGCCGATCTCATCGCCGAACAAGTCCTCGTAGCAGATGTTGGGTGCGATGCGCTGGCCCTGCCAGGCAAAGGGCGCCTGGGCGAGACCACCGCTGCGGAAGTCGCCCAGGGGAATGTTCATCATGTCCGTGAACCACCGGAACATGTGCGGAATGAACTCGCCGAAGGGCACGAGGTGATGCTTTTCGTAGCGGTAGGGCGTGGCTTCGCCGGGCTTGAAGCCCAGCACGGCGTTGCTGTAGGACTGGCCGTCGCCCATCGGAAGGCCCACGATGGCCGCCTGGGTGCCGCTGGCGTACCGCGCAGCGATGGCCTCGAGGTAGCCGGGCGGCAATTGCGAGGGCAGCAGGGGCAAGGCGGTTTCGGGCGTGATGACGAGCGGCGCGGTGGCCTTCTGGAGTTGCTCGCCATACCAGCGCAGCGCCGTCACGACGCCGCCGCTGGGGATGAACTTTTCGTCCTGCGGGATGTTGCCCTGGAGCAGCGCGATGCTGATGCGCCCGCCCGAGCGGTCGGCATCGTCGGCGGGCGTGCCGCGCAAGGTGCTGACGAGCACCGGCACGCAGAGCAGGACGAGCGCCACCGCCACAGGCGCGGCGAATGCGCGTCCGCGGGCATTGCGGAAGGCGAGCGCCGCGAGCGTCGCGATGCCGGCCGCGACGGCACCGATGCCGTAGACGCCAAGCCATGGCGCGTAGACGGCGAGCGGTCCATCGACGTGCGCGTAACCGCCAGCACCCCATGGGAAGCCGGTGAACCAGCTGCCGCGCAGCAGCTCGCCGAGCGTCCAGAGCGCGGCGAAGAAGGCTGCGGCCCGCAAGGGGCTCGGCGGAGCAAAAGCCACGAACAAGGCACACGCCAGCGCGTAGTACAAAGCCAGCGCTGCGGAGAGCGCGAGCACTGCGATCGCGGCGAGCGGCGCTGCAAGCCCCCCGTAGGTATGCATCGAGATGAAGAGCCACCAGAAGGTGCCGCAGAGCCAGGCCGTCGCGAACAGCCAGCCGTAGAGGGCGCCGCTGCGCAAGGGCCGCCGAGCGCCGGCGCCCGAACGCAATGCATCGAGTTGCCAGACCAGCGCAGCAAGCGAGAGCAGTTGCAGCCACCACAGCGGCTGGCCGTTCCACGGTGCGGCAATGGAGGCGGCCTGCGCAAGACCGGCCAGGCCGAAGCCCAGCGCGCGAATCAGCGTTTTCAATCGGCCGCGTCGTCGCCGCGTGCGGGCGACACCTTGAACCAGCGGACCGCGCCGCCCTTCGTGTGCAGCACGACGAAGTCGAAGGCGCCGAGCGCGTAGTGCTCGCCGCGCTTGGGTACATGGCCCATCTCGTGCGCGATCAGGCCGCCGATGGTGTCGAAGTCCTCGCTGAGCGCCTCTTCGTCGAAGGTGATGCCGAAGGCCTCGGCCACGCGCTCGATCGGTGTGTCGCCCGACACGCGGTAGGTGTGGTCCGCGAGGCCGAAGATGTCGCCTTCGTCCTCGGCGATGTCGAACTCGTCCTCGATCTCGCCGACGATCTGCTCGAGCACGTCCTCGATGGTGATGAGGCCGGCCACGCGGCCGAACTCATCAATGACGATCGCGAGGTGATTGCGATTGCCGCGGAACTCGCGCAGCAGGTCGTTCAGCCCCTTGCTCTCGGGCACGAAGGTCGCGGGGCGCAGCAGGGCGCGGATGTTCAGGCCCGGTGCGCGCTGCAGCTTGAGCAGGTCCTTCGCGAGAAGGATGCCGATGATGTTTTCCTTTTCGCCCTCGTAGACGGGAAAGCGCGAGTGGGCGGTGTCGATCACCAGGTGCAGCAGCGCGTCGAAGGGCGCGTCGATGTTGACCAAGTCCATGCGCGGCGCGGCCACCATCACGTCGCCGGCGGTCATGTCGGCCATGCGGAGCACACCTTCGAGCATGACGCGTGATTCCGCGCCGATCACGTCGTTGTCCTCGGCATCGGCGAGCGTTTCGATCAGCTCGTCGCGCGAGTCGGGCCCGGGATGGATGAATTCGGCGAGCTTCTGAAGAAAGCTGCGCTTGTCTTCGCGTTCGACGGGCGCGCGTTCAGGGTGAGGGTCTGCCACTGCGGGAGGGCTTAGTTGGGGGACTACAAGCATACATGAGGCACCCCCGTTGCTTGCTCACTTCGTGTAGCCGCCTCCCCCCTCAAGGGGGCGTGGCCTGCGGACCGGCGGAGCCGGATCCGCGGCCACCTGCGAACGCGGCGCGCTTCGCGCGGCCACTCGCCGGGGGCACAGCCCTGCGAACCTGGCTAGGGGGAGGACTTTTCTCTTGCGGCTCGGACGCCGCTGCGGATTTCCTGGAGTTCGGCCAGGAAGGCCCAGAACTGCTTGGCGCGGGTCTTGAGTTGATAGTCGACCTGGGCGAAGTGCTGCAGGGCGATTTCGCTCATGCGGCTGTCGAAGGTGGCCGCAGGGAGTTCGAGGTGGGCTTCGGATTCGGAACCGCTGCGCACGACGGTCGCGCCGGCGTTGCGGGCGATCTTGAGCATGGCGGCGTTCTCGCTCAGGGCGTGGATGAACAGCATGCCGACGCCTTCGTTGCGGGCGACCACGACGGCGCGCTCGAACAGGCGGGCACCGTAGCCGCGGCCGCGGGCGTGCTCAGCGACGGAGACGCCGAACTCGGCGCAGTCCTGCTGCTGTTCAGCGGGCGCGAAGGCCAAGTGGGCCATCGCGATGAGGTCGAGCCGGCGGTTGTAGATGCCGAAAAGCTCGTCGCGCTCGAAATCGAGGCCGTCGACGTAGCGGCGAATCTGCTCGTCGGACGCTGCATAGCCGAAGCGCAGGTAGCGGTCGTGCGGTGCGAGCGCGAGCAGGTGTTGCGCGATGCGGTCACGCTCGCGCGGGCCGATCGAACGGATCGGCACCATCACAGGGGTTGGCGCGGCGGCGCGCGGCTGCGCCTCAACCATCGGCGCCTTGAGGAACGAGCCGACGCCGAGTGAGGCTAGAAAGAGGGCCTTGGCGGTAAGCATGCATCGAATATAAGGGTTTTCCCTAGACTCACAAGACCGTAGGGACTCCCTGAGGCTTCATTGGTGAACAAGTACCCAAAAAAGAACGATGCCGTTACAAATCGTCGTCAAACGGGCACTGCGGTCGTTGCCTTCACCCGGTCGAGCACGAAACTGGTCTTGCAGTCTTGCACGCTGGGGTGTTTGAGCAGGGTGTCCATGATGAAACGGCTGTAATGGGCCATGTCGGCCACGACGACGCGCAAAAGGTAGTCCATCTCTCCGGTCAGCGCTGCGCATTCGACGACTTCCGGCCAAGTCTGAACGCTGGCGCGGAACAAGTCCATCGGGTTGCGCTTGTGGCTTTCGGTGTGCTTTTCGAGCCGGACGTTGAGGTAGGCCGTGAGCCCCAAGCCAACCGATTCGGGCTTGACGAGGGCAACGTAGCGATCGATCACGCGCGTTTCCTCCAGGCGCTTGACCCGTCGCAGCACCGCGCTGGGGGAGAGGCTGACCTGCTCCGCCAACTGGTCGTAAGTGGCGCGCCCATCGATCTGCAGGGTGCGAAGAATGTGGCGATCGATCTTGTCCAGTGCGTCCATGATTGGATTTTCGCAGGATTCTTGCGTTTCTGCAGCAAACCAGGCGCAATAACGCCGGAATCATGATGACGGACGCTTTTACAGTTCAACACGGGCGCTGCAGACCCGCAGCGCGACACTGAATCCCCCCACCCCGCCCTATCGGAGACACGCCATGAGCACCAACGACGAATCTGCTTTCACGCCCTGGGAGAACCCGATGGGGACCGACGGCTTCGAGTTCATCGAATACGCCGCACCCGATCCCGCCGCGATGGGCAAGGTCTTCGAGCAGATGGGCTTCAAGCCGATCGCCAAGCACCGCCACAAGAACGTGCTGCTGTATCGCCAGGGCACGATCAACTTCATCATCAATTCGGAGCCGGACTCCTTCGCGCAGCGTTTCGCGCGCCAGCATGGTCCGAGCATCTGCGCGATCGCGTTCCGCGTGCAGGACGCCAAGGCCGCCTACGAGCGAGCCATCTCGCTGGGTGCATGGGGCTTCGCGCCCGGCGCCGGCCCGGGCGAACTGAACATCCCCGCCATCAAGGGCATCGGCGACAGCCTGATCTATTTCGTCGACCGCTGGCGCGGCAAGAACGGTGCGGCCCCTGGCGACATCGGCAACATCGGCTTCTATGACGTGGACTTCGAGGCGCTGCCCGGCCTGACGGCGATCGAAGCGCTCGCACCGAAAGGCCACGGCCTCACCTACATCGACCACCTGACGCACAACGTGCACCGCGGTCGCCTGAAGGAATGGGCGGACTTCTACGAGCGCCTCTTCAACTTCCGCGAGATCCGCTACTTCGACATCGAAGGACAGGTCACGGGCGTGAAGAGCAAGGCGATGACCAGCCCCTGCGGCAAGATCCGGATCCCGATCAACGAGGAAGGCAATGAAAAGGCCGGCCAGATCCAGGAATACCTGGACAGCTATCGCGGCGAAGGCATCCAGCACATCGCAATGGGTTCGCAAGACCTGGCGCATTCGGTCGACGCCTTGCGCGCTTCGGGCGTGAAGCTGCTGGACACCATCGACACGTACTACGAGCTGATCGACAAGCGCATCCCCGGTCACGGCGAGAACGTCGCCGAGCTGAAGAAGCGCAAGATCCTGGTCGACGGCAAGAAGGGTGCGCTGCTGCTGCAGATCTTCAGCGAGAACCAGCTCGGGCCGATCTTCTTCGAGTTCATCCAGCGCAAGGGCGACGATGGCTTCGGCGAAGGCAACTTCAAGGCGCTGTTCGAGAGCATCGAGCTCGACCAGATCCGCCGCGGCGTGCTGGCCGCCGCACAATAAAGCTCCCTCATATATATAGGAGCTTCGCATGCGCCCGACGTCTTCGCTTCGTTCTTCCCTCTGGATGGTGGCTGCGGCCCTGACGCTGGGAGGCTGCGCGATGACGCCGCGGCAAGGCGACACGACGTCGCGGCTCGACACGGTGCAGAAGGCGGGCGTGCTGCGCATCTGCACGCCCGGCGACTACCGGCCGTTCAGCTTCCAGAAGCCGGACACGAGCTACGAAGGCATCGACGTCGATCTCATGACCAGCTTCAGCGCGAGCCTCAACGCGAAGCCGGAGTGGATCAAGACGACTTGGGCCAATCTGCTGCCGGACCTCGCGGCCGGCAAGTGCGACATGGCGGTCGGCGGCGTGTCGGTCACCACCGACCGCCAGAAGCGCGCTTTCTTCAGCACGGCCTACATGGTCAACGGAAAGACGCCGATCGCGCGCTGCGCGGACGTGGCCAAGTACCAGACCGTGGAGCTGATCGACAAGCCGGAAGTGCGGGTGATCTTCAACCCGGGCGGCAGCAACGAGCGTTTTGCGCGTGCCAGTTTCAAGCGCGCCAAGCTCACGCTGCATGGCGAGAACGTGACGATCTTCGACGAGATCCTTGCGAACCGCGCCGATGTCTTCGTGACGGAATCGGCCGAGGCCATCACACAGCAGAAGCTCAAGCCGGGCCTCTGCGCGATCAACCCCGACAAGCCGCTGCAATACGGCGAGATGGCCTGGATGCTGCCGCGCGACGACGTGGCCTTCAAGGCCTATGTCGACCAGTGGCTGCACCTGTCGCTCGCGGGCGGCGAATTCCAGCGGACGATGGACCGCTGGCTCAAGTAATCAACCCAATGGAGCTTTGCATGGACACCCCCGCAGTTGCGGTCACGCCGGCCGTTTACGGCGAATCGGAGCGCCCGCCTCGCGGCGACTACTCGCGCGGGGGCGCCGTCCATGCCGACTACACCTGCCCGCAGGATTGGGCCAGCTACACGCCGGCCGACCACGACACCTATCGGCGTCTCTATGAACGCCAGGCAGCGCAGTTGCCCGGACTGGCTTGCGACGCCTTCATTGCCTCGCTGCCTTCGCTCGGCGTCAAGGACCGCATTCCACGCTTCGACGAGATCAACGAGCGGCTCTACAAGGCCACGCGCTGGGAAGTGGTTGCGGTGCCGGGACTGATCCCGGAACTGCCCTTCTTCACGCTGCTGGCGAATCGCAAGTTTCCGGTGACCGACTGGATCCGCAAGCCGGAGGAGTTCGACTACATCGTCGAGCCCGATGTCTTCCACGACCTGTTCGGCCACGTGCCGATGCTCTTCGATCCGACCTTTGCCGACTACGTGCAGCGCTACGGCCAGGGCGGCATCAAGGCGCATGCGCTTGGCGCGGGAGAGAAGCTCGCAAGACTTTACTGGTACACGGTGGAGTTCGGGCTCATTCGCCAGCCGGATGGTGTGCGGGCCTATGGCGCGGGCATCCTGAGTTCGGTGGGCGAGTTGCAGCACGCGGTGCGCAGCATGGAGCCGCATCGCCTGCCGCTCGACCTGCTGCGGACGATGCGCACGCGCTACAAGATCGACAGCTACCAAAGCACCTATTTCGTGATCGACAGCTTTGCGCAGCTGTTCGATCTGACGGCGCCCGACTTCACGCCGCTCTACGAGCAACTGGCGACGCAGCCGGACATCGAGGCGGGCGTGCTACTGCAGGGCGAATCCGGCGCCATGGCCTGAGCGATTCGCGAAACACTGCGCTTCAGTTGTCCAGAAGCGCGAGGGTTTCGCGCATGAGTCGAGAGTCGAAGGCCAGTTCCACGTGGGCCCGCCCCGGAACAAGGCGGTTGTCCGCTCCCGGCAGTGTGGCCACTGACGTGGGGAAGACGATGTTGTCGCAGTTGGAGTGCCAGCACGTGAACGGGACCTGCTGGGTGCTTGTCCGCTCGCCTTCGATTTTCTGGACCCATTCGCCGCCCATGCGCATCTCACGGCCGTTGACGGTACGACCGAAGCGCGCAAGCCACGTGCCTCGGTGCGGCGTGGCGATCGTGACAATGCGGTGCACGCGCTCGCCATCCGAGTCGCGCAACCAGGCCCTGGCGGCCAGGCCGCCCATGCTGTGGCAGATCAGCAGAGGCGGCTGGCCGGTCGCAGCGGTCACGCGGGCAATGGCGTCGTCGATGATCTCGACGTATTGATCGATGGAACCGAAGGCAGGCTCCAGAGTGACGGCCACAAACACACGCCCCGAAGCCTGCAACTTCCGCAGCCACGGATTCCAGAAGCCGCGGTTGCCGACGAAGCCATGGACCAGCACCGCACCACGGCGTGCATCGGGCTGGAGCTGGTCCGGGATGGACTTCGCACGAAAGGGCTGGCGCCAGCCGAAGACATACGGCGCCGCCACGCTCTCGGCCAGCCACGCGGCGATGTACTGGGTCGCGCTGCCACGAGGAATGGGATCCTGTCCGCTCACGCGGTAGCTGGCGAGGAACTCGAAAGCCAGGACGCCCGCATGAGCGCACGCCAGGACCAGAAGGCCTGCAACGGCAATGGCCGTCGAGCGCCCCCACCAGAAGGTCGTCCACGCGACGGCCACCACAAGCCAACCCACCACCAGACACCGCTGTAGACGCGCAATCATGTGCTCGACTATCGCATGCGTGACGCGTGCGGCGCCGCATTAGGACAAGCCCGCTGGCGGTCGGCATGAGCTCGCTTCGACAATCCGCGCCAAAGGAGACCGCATGCAGACATCAGTGCTACAGAACTACCCGGCCGGCGTGCCGCACGAAGTCCACCCCGAGCAATATCGCTCGCTGGGGCAGATGTTCGATGAGTCATTCAAGCGTTACGCCGAGCGCCCGTTTTCCGTCTGCATGGAGCGGTGGATGTCCTATGGCGAACTCGATGCCTTGTCGACGGCTGCCGGCGCATGGCTGCAGTCGCGCGGACTGGAAGCGGGGGCACGCGTGGCGATCATGCTGCCCAACGTGCCGCAGTTCCCGGTCACGATGTGCGGCGTGCTTCGCGCGGGCTACACCTGCGTCAACGTGAATCCGCTGTACACGGCGCGCGAGCTCGAACATCAACTCAAGGATTCGGGCGCGACCGCCATCGTCATTCTCGAGAACTTCGCAGCCACGCTCGAACAGGTGATCGACCGCACCGCCGTGAAGCATGTCGTGGTGGCGTCGATGGGCGATCTTCTCGGCGGGCTGTACGGCACGTGGATCACCATCGCCGTGCGGCACCTCGCGAAGATGGTGCCCGCCTACAAGCTGCCGCTGGACAATGGCAGGACCGTCACGCCGTTTTCCGAGATGATCGCGGAGGGCCGCGGCCGCACGCTGGCGGCTGACCCGAGCACGCTGGATTCGATCGCGTTCCTGCAATACACCGGCGGCACCACGGGCCTGTCGAAAGGTGCGGTGCTCACGCATCGCAACATCGTCGCTGCGACGCTCCAGGCCGAGGCATGGTTCACGCCGGCGCTTGCGCGTGCGGGCGACCTGTCGAAGGTCAACAGCATCGCTGCGCTGCCGCTGTATCACATCTTCGCCTTGACGTTGTGCCTGCTCGCGATCCGCCAGGGCTCACACCTGACGCTGATTCCCAACCCGCGCGACTTCGACAAGTTCATCGCAGTGTTGAAGAAGCGGCCCTTCCATATGCTGCCGGCGGTGAACACGCTCTTCAATGCCTTGCTGGTCCATCCCGAATTCAAGACCATCGATTTCTCGACCTTGTTCGTGTCCCAGGCCGGGGGTATGGCAGCGTCGGAGGGCACAGCCCGAAAGTGGTTCGAGGTCACCGGCTGTCCGATGATCGAAGGCTGGGGCATGAGCGAGACCTGCGCGATCGGCACGAACAATCCCGTATCGAACAGCGCGTTCACCGGCACCATCGGCTTGCCCTTGCCCGGCATCGAGATCGCGGTCAAGGATGACGAAGGACGATCGCTCCCCGTCGGCGAAGCAGGCGAACTCTGCATCAAGGGGCCTAACGTGATGACGGGTTACTACAACCAGCCCGCCGAGACCGCGGCGGCCTTCACACCGGACGGCTTCATGCGGACCGGCGACATCGCGGTGATGCAGGAAGATGGCTACAGCCGAATCGTCGATCGCAAGAAGGACATGATCCTAGTGAGCGGCTTCAACGTCTTTCCGAACGAGCTCGAGAATGTGATCTCGCTGTGCCCTGGCGTCATCGAATGCGCTGCGGTCGGTGTGCCCGACGAAAAGCAAGGTGAGGCCATCAAGGTTTTCGTGGTCCGCAAGGACACTTCCTTGACCGAGGATGCAGTCATGCGCTACTGCCACGACCAACTGACTGGGTACAAGCGACCGAAGCTCATCGAGTTTCGTGACGCCTTGCCCAAGACCAACGTCGGGAAGATTCTTCGTCGACAGTTGCGTGTGGGCGCGCAGGCTTGACGACCCTCGATGGCCTGCCGGCCCGGATGCTGGTTCTTGAACGTGGGTGGCTGTCGGCCAACAACATCGTCTTCGTCGGGCGTGACCAGACTGCGGTGGTTGACACTGGGTACGTCACTCATTCGGAGCAGACGCTGGTGTTGATCGACGCGGCGCTGGCCGGCCGACCGCTCGATCGGATACTGAATACGCATCTTCACAGCGACCATTGCGGTGGCAATGCCGCGCTGCAGGCGCGCTATCCAGGTGTCGAGACACGAATTCCTCCCGGAGAAGCCGCGTTGGTGCAAAGCTGGGACGAAGACGGTCTGAGTTTTCGAACCACTGGCCAGGCTTGCCCACGGTTTCGCTTCGATGCTCTGCTCCAGCCTGGCCACGAAGTCGTCCTGGGAGACATTCCATGGGAGATCCACGCCGCCCCGGGCCACGATCCGCATTCGGTCATCCTTTTTGAGCCGCGTTCACAGACCCTGATCTCCGCAGACGCGCTTTGGGAGAACGGTTTCGGGGTTGTTTTTCCCGAGCTGGCGGGAGAGCCGTCCTTCGATGAAGTCGCAGCGACGCTGGACTTGATCGAAGCGCTTGATCCGAAGCGGGTGATTCCGGGCCACGGGGCTATGTTCAACGACGTCGTCGGAGCCTTGGACTCGGCGAGAAGCCGCCTTGCCGTGTTCGCGGAGAACCCGATCAAGCATGCGTGGCATGCGGTCAAGGTGCTGGTCAAGTTCAAGCTGCTGGAAGCGCAGACCATGAGCGTCGAGGAATGGCAATCCTGGGTGCGGCAGACGCCTTATATCGACGCCATTCGCGCTCGCTTTTTTCCTGCGTCTTCACTGGAAGACCTGAGCGCAGAGGCATTGGCTGCGCTCGAGAAGGTTGGCGCGGCATTCGCCGATGCAGAGCGAATTCAGAATCGCTGAAGAGCTTTCGGAAACCTCCGCGCAGAACGCAAAAAAGCCCAGCCTTTGTGGGGCTGGGCTTTTCTGGGCTGTAAGAGCCTGACGATGACCTACTTTCACACGGGAACCCGCACTATCATCGGCGCTGAGGCGTTT
>NZ_JASZYE010000007.1 GCF_030317145.1 Variovorax flavidus | reverse complement strand
AAACGCCTCAGCGCCGATGATAGTGCGGGTTCCCGTGTGAAAGTAGGTCATCGTCAGGCTCTTACAGCCCAGAAAAGCCCAGCCCCACAAAGGCTGGGCTTTTTTGCGTTCGGCGTTTGAATCGCGTGCGGCATGGGGCGGAAATAGCTGCCTATTTGGACGTTTTCGCTGCCGAGAGGCTCTTTGTCGTGCGGCCCGCCCCAAGCCGATGCTGGCGCAGAAACGCCAACAACCGCCCTTCCGCCGCGCGCAGATTGCGCGTGCTCGGCGCGCCGCGGGAGATCTTTGCCCAGATGCCGTTCATGACCTCGGCATCGTCCGCAAGAGTGGCGCCGAGCGCGAGGACGGCTGGATGTACATATGCCTTCTTGCAGACGGCAGGCGTGTTGCCGAGCTGAGCTGCCACCGCACCCAGTATTTCCTTTGCGCTGTATCGCACGGGGTTCGAACTTCCGCTTGTTTCGCTGCCGCCATCGCAGGCCAGGCGCGTCAACTCAAGTGCCTGAGTAGTGCCATGCCATGTTCGGAAGTCCTTCGCAGTGAAGTCTGCATCTGCGATTTCACGTAAGTAGCCATTCACATCAGTTGAAGAGATTCCGCGCACTTCGCCGTCTTCGTTCTGATACTGGAAGAGTTCTTGCCCCGGCAGTTGCTGGCACCGGCGGACCACCTTAGAGATGCGCGGGTCGCTGACTCTCGCTTCGTGCATCACGCCGCTCTTGCCGCGGAAACGCAGTTTCAGCGCCGCTCCCCGCACGTCGGCATGTCGGTTGCGGAGGGTCGTGAGTCCATACGAGCCATTGCTGCTCGCATATTCCTCGTTCCCCACCCGGAGGAAGGTTGTGTCGAGCAGGCGCACCAGCGTCGCCAGCACCACCTTGCGGTCCAAAGGGGCGCGCGGTCCTGATCGCAAATCACGCGCGACACGCCTGCGAATCTTGGGTAGTGCGCGCCCGAAAGCCTCGAGCCGGTCGAATTTGCTTTCGTCCTTCAACGCGCGCCAATCCGAGTGGTAGCGGTATTGCTTCCGGCCCCTTGCATCGAGGCCGGTCGCTTGCAGATGGCCGTTTGCCAACGGGCAGATCCAGACGTCACGGTAAGCCGGTGGGATCGCCAGTTGCCGGATCCGGGAAAGCTCGTCGACATCCCGTATCCACCCGCCGTCGGAATCACGGTACCGAAATGCCGCGCCTCGCTTCACCCGCTGCCATCCTGGCATGGCGCAATCGACGTAGACAAGTCCGTTGGCAAGTGGAGCAGGACGTTGACTCGAAATGGGCATGAGGTTTGCGACAATCGCGCACAGGGCGCAGCAGGAGATGCGTCACAGCGTGATGGCACCGGATCCGCGCCGGTGTAGGACGCCACAAACGTTGCCGGTGCGTGGTGCACTTGCGTCGACGTCCCTTCCCCCCATTTCTTCGGAGAATCCCATGTTTCCAGTCTGGTCCACTCGCGCCCGTTGGTTGGCGCTGCCCGCCGTCGTCGCGCTCGCCACCGGTTGCGCGTCGACCTCGGCGCCGAAAGTCGCAGAGCCCGTCAAGGTCAAAGTGTTCGTGGCCGCCATGTTCGAGATCGGCCAGAACACCGGCGATCGCGCTGGCGAATTCCAGCACTGGTACGAGCGTTACTGGAAGGGCGCAACGCCGATCACGGTGCCCGGCGCGCTGTCGCCCGTGTACTGCAACTCCGACGGTGTTTGTGGCGCGGTGCTCGGCATGGGCAAGGTCAACTCGTCGTCGTCGATGCAGGCGATCCTGCTGAATCCGAACTTCGATTTCTCCAAGGCCTACTACGTGATCTCGGGCGTGGCCGGCACGCCGCCTTCGCGCGGCACGATTGGCGAGGTCAGCTGGGCCACCTGGCTCGTGGACTACGACCTCGGCCACCGCTGGGCGCCGGAGGAAAACAAGGCCGGCGAGCCGACCTTCATGCCGCGCAAGGGCTACGAGGAGTACCGGCGCTTCAAGCTCAACCCTGAACTCGTCGCCTGGGCCATGAAGCTGTCGGCCGACACGCCACTGAAGGATGCGGACTCGGCGCGCAACTACCGCATGCGTTACCCGCAGGCTGCCGCCCGGCGCGCGCCTTTCGTGGGCACGGGGACGCACATGACGGGAGACACTTTCTTCCACGGCCCCGGCATGTCGAATCAGGCGCAGTACATCGCCAAACTCTACGGCGCCGACGACTACGTCATCACCGAAATGGAAGCCGCTGCGATCACCCTCGTCATCAAGCGCACACACGGCACCGACCGCGTGATGAGCCTGCGCGGCGCCGTCAACTTCGACCAGGGCAATCCGCGCGAGACCACGCTGCAGCATCTGGACCCGGCACCCGGCGAAACCGCCGGCGGCTTTGCCGAGACCGTGCAGAACATCGAGTTGGTCGGCAGCCGCGTGGTCGATCACATCGTCGTCAACTGGCCGCAATGGCAGGGCGGCGTGCCGGCGCGTTGAAGCGGCGCTAGAAGAGTGAGGCAGTCTGGGCTGCCGACCCCGCATCGTCCAGCGCCCGGCGACGGCTGCCGGCCTTCGGCTGATCCACAGCGACCGCGGCCGCATCGCCTACCTTGGCCAGCGCGCCCACGCGTACTCCGAGCAGACGCAGCGGCCGCTCCAGTGGCACCCGTTTGAGGCATCGACCCGCAATCTGCCGGATCGCCTTGGCGTCAGCGGTGAAGTGATCGATGGTCTGGTCGCGCGTCGCGATCTTGAAGTCGTCGTAGCGCAGCTTGATGCCGATCGTCTTGCCGACGTAGCCCTTGCGCTGCAGATCCTCGGCCACTTTCTCGCACAGGTGCGTGAAGATGGCGCCCAGCTCGGCACGGTCTCGCACCGCCTGCAGGTCGCGGTCGAAGGTCGTCTCGCGGCTCATCGAGACGGGCTCGCTCTCGGTGACGACCGGCCGGCTGTCGCGCCCCCAGGCGACTTCATGCATCCAGGCACCGGTGGCCTTGCCGAAGTTCGCGACCAGCCATTCACGATCGCGCGCCGCGAGTTCACCGATGGTCCGGATCTCATGGCGCTGCAGCTTCTCGTCCGCCTTCGGGCCGATGCCGTTGACCTTGCGGCATGGCAGCGGCCATATGCGCGACTGAAGATCGTCCTCGAACACCACCGAGATGCCATTGGGCTTGTCGAACTCGCTCGCCATCTTGGCCAGCAGCTTGTTGGGTGCGACGCCGATCGAGCAGGTGAGCCCGGTCGCATCGAGGATCGACTTCTGGATGAGCCGCGCCAACACGCGCCCGCCTTCGCGCTGGCCACCTGGCACGTCGGTGAAATCGATGTACACCTCGTCGACGCCCCGGTCTTCCATGACCGGCGCGATCTCGGTGATGACCTGCTTGAAGCGGCGTGAGAACTTCCGGTACTCGTCGAAATCCACCGGCAGGATGATGGCCTGCGGGCACAGCTTCGCGGCCTTCATGAGCCCCATCGCGGAGCCGACGCCGAACTGGCGCGCCGGGTACGTCGCAGTCGTGATCACGCCCCGCCCCGCATAGTCCTTGAGCAGCGGAAACGCCTCGACCGGAATGTCCGCCAGCGTCGCGCCTTCAGGCAGCTCGCGTATGGCTTCGTCGACCTTGCGGCGTCCGCCACCGATCACCACCGGCAGGCCCTTGAGTTGCGGGTAGCGCAGCAGTTCGACCGATGCGTAGAAAGCATCCATGTCGAGGTGGGCGATGCGGCGAATCGGTGCGGATGTCACGGCCGGTATTGTCGTCTGACGCACGCTGGACGGGGTTCGCGGGCGATTGCGCTGATGATCAATGCCGCGATCATGGCGCTGGCGGGCGTGGTGTGCCGACCGCACTCAAATGGGGCCTTTCACCAACACGCCTTTGGTGCGGCGCGCGGCGTGGACGATCTTCGGCATGGTCTGCGCAGCCAATCTTTACGCGCTCATGACGCTCCTGACCTGAGCAGACCGCGCGCGGATGCAATCCAGGCTTGCGCATCGCAGGTGCCCGGTGCCATCATCCAGCGTATGCAGACCATCGCATTCATGCTCTGGCGCCGGCTCGGCACCCCCGGTCATGATGTGTGCCGTCTTGATCGCAACGGCGAAAACTGGCAGATCGACGGCGCCGCGGCGTTTCGCAACGAGGACGGCCGCATCGCCCAACTCCACTATCGGGTGCGCTGCGACCGCGCCTGGCACACCCAATGGGGAACGGTTCGCGGCTGGCTCGGCAACGAGGCGATCGACTTGTCCATCGTGCGCGATGCGCATGGCGGCTGGAAGCTCAACGATGAGGCGGTGCCTGAGCTGGGGCACTGCGTCGACCTCGATCTCGGCTTCACGCCAGCGACCAACCTGCTGGCGCTGCGTCGATTGCACCTTGCCACGGGCGAGGCGTCCGACGCCCCGGCCGCATGGCTCGACCTCGACACCAGCAGCCTGACCGAACTCAAGCAGCACTACGAGCGGCGCGGCGAGGCCGAGTACTGGTACACCGCGCCGCGCTTCGACTACGCGGCGATGCTCGAAGTCACGTCGGACGGCTTCGTCCGGCGCTATCCCACGCTGTGGGAAGCCGAGGCCTGACGCCGCGCTGCGTGCGGCTCAGGCGGCTGCCGTCGGCCGGATGTTCTGGTTCACGCGGAACAGATTGCCCGGGTCGTACTGCCGCTTGATCGCCGCCAGCCTGTCGTAGTGCTCGCGGTAGGTGGCCTTCACGCGGTCCTCCCCCTCGTCCATCATGAAGTTGATGTACGCGCCGCCAGCCGAGTAGGGATGCAGCGCGTCCCAGTAGTTCTTGCACCAGTCGGTGATGCGGTCGCGGTTCGCGGGGTCGGGGTCCACACCGACGATCACCGAAGCCCACCGCGCATCGCGGTAGCTGAACGGCGTGTCCTTGCGTCCGACACGCTGAACGGCGCCGTCGATCGGGTACAGGTGCATCGACGATTGCATCGTCGGCAGCTGCGCGCCGTACTCCACGTGCAGCCCGATCGCTTCGTCGGGCAACTCGTTCACGAAATCCGCGCGCCAGTACCACTGGTGTCCGGGTGGGTACAGGGCATCGAAGGCGCTCTGCAGCATCGGATACGGCATCGGCCCGACGCCGTACAGCGCAGGGTTCATCGCCCGCACTGGCGCGAGCGCCTCCTCGGCCTGCGCCGGATCTCCGCTGTAGCACCAGACCACCCCGCACATCTTCTTCAGGTGCAACTCCTCCGGGAAAGGCGGGCCAGGCGGCACCGTGAGGAAGGCGAAGAAGCCGTTCAGCTCGGTGGGCGCCTTGCCGATGAAATCGCGATACCACTTGAACACTTCGGCAGAGCGCTCCATCGGCCACAAGGTCGGACCGGCCACCACGGTGCTGAGAGGGTGCAGGCGGTACTCGAAGGAAGTCACCACGCCGAAGTTGCCGCCGCCGCCGCGCACGGCCCAGAACAGGTCAGGGTTGTCCTTGGCGTTGGCGGTGACGAAGCTCCCGTCGGCGAGCACCATGTCGACGCCCAGTAGGTTGTCGATCGTCAATCCGAAGCGCCGCGACAGGTGCCCGATGCCGCCGCCCAGCGTGAGGCCCCCCACACCCGTGGTGGAGATGATGCCGGCCGGCGTCGCCATGCCGAAGGCATGCGTCGCATGGTCGACGTCCCCCCAGGTGCAGCCGCCCTCGGCCCGCACGGTGTGGGCCTTCGGGTCGACACGCAGGCCGCGCAATCCGGAGAGGTCGATCACCAGGCCGTCGTCGCAGGTGCCGAGGCCGCCGCCGTTGTGTCCGCCACCGCGCACGGCCAGCAGCAACTGGTTGTCGCGGGCGAAGTTGACCGACGCGATCACGTCCGCCACGTCGGCGCAGCGCGCGATCAGGCGCGGGCGCTTGTCGATCATGGCGTTGTAGACCTTGCGGGCCTCGTCGTAGGCGGCGTCGTCCGGCTGGATCAAAGTGCCGCGCAATTGCGCCTTGTAGGCATCGAGATGGGCTTCGTTGAACATGACCACTCCTTGGAAGTGAGCAAAGTCTAGGAAGCCACCGACGTCTTGACGATCCACCGGACTGATCATTTTTCGAGGTGTGGCGCACGCCGTCGAATGGTCAGAATTGACTATGCTGCCGCGCACGTTGACCGTGCGGCGGATTTGTCGCCCAATCTTCTGCCCGGGGCCCATCGCTGCCCTGCTGGACAGGAGAGGGCCATGGCACTGTTCCTTATCGAGCGCCAATACGCGGAAGAGCTGGAGATCGCGGCGGCAGACGTCGCGAACATCCAGCGCATCAACGCCGATGTCGGCGTGAACTGGTTGTTCTCCTTTCTTTCCGCGGATCGCAAGAAGACCTACTGCCTCTACGAGGCGCCCAGCCCCGAAGAAATTCGCACAGCTGCACGCCTGGCACGGCTGCCTGCGGACGTGGTGATCGAAGTCAGCCAGATCCGTCCCGAAGCCGTCGTGTAGCGGCGTTGCGCGCAGGGGAACCGGAGGACCCGCCGTGCAATGTGCCCGATGCGGCCGCGAGAACCGGGCCGATGCCGCTTTCTGCGATGGCTGCGGCTCGGCGCTCCAGGCGGTGGCCCCCGCCGTGGCGGCCAACGACGACACCCCGCGGACTTCGACCGAACGATTCGTCGGCCGCGAGCGCGAACTTGCCGCACTCGAAAGAGGACTGGCGCGCGCCCTGAGCGGCACGGGCGGCACGGCGGCGCTCGCCGGCGAGCCTGGCATCGGCAAGTCGCACACCGCGCAGGTCCTCGCGCAGCGCGCTGCCGCACTCGGCATGCAGATCCTCTGGGGGCGCTGCAATGAAGAGCCCGGCGCTCCGCCGTACTGGCCCTGGCTGCAACTGCTGCGAGGCTGGATCGAAACGCACGACGACGAGGCCGTGCGGCGCGTCCTGGGCCATGACGAGTCGGCCTTGGCCGAGATCCTGCCCAACCTCGCCCAGCGGATGCCAGCGGGCGCCCTGGCATTGCCGGCGATCGATCCCGCGCAGACGCGCTTTCGCCTGTTCGACGCAGTGGCCGGCTTCTGGAAGCGCGCCGCCGCGGAGCAGCCCCTGCTGCTGGTGCTCGACAACGTCCATTGGGCCGACGCATCGTCCTTGCGCCTGCTCGAATTCATCGCACCGGATCTGCAGGCCAGCCACATCCTGCTCGTGATCACCTATCGCGACATCGAGTTGTCGCGACAACATCCGCTGTCGAGCACGCTGGGGGAACTCGCACGGCACCAGGGCTTCGAGCGCTTGCGATTGACCGGCCTCGCCCGCGACGAGACGGTGCGCATGATGATGCTGGCCGGTGGCGGTGCCGTGCCCCCCGCGCTCGCCGACGCCGTCCACCGGCAGACCGAAGGCAACCCGCTCTTCGTGGCCGAGATGACGCGCCTGCTCATCCAGGAACAGGTGCTTGGCGAAGGCCCGCGTGGCGGTGCCGCCTTGCTGGCCGTCGGCGGTCTGCGGCGCATCCCGGAAGGGGTGCGCGAGGTGATCGGGCGGCGGTTGAACCGCCTGTCGCCGATGGCCAACCAGGTGCTGGCCTGCGCGTCGGTGATCGGCCGGGCGTTCGACATCGGCCTGTTGGTCCGCATCGTCGAGGACGTGGAGGAAGACGCCTGCATCGATGCACTCGAAGAGGCAATGCAATCCCGGGTCATCGAAGCCATCGATGGGCCGGGCCGCTATCACTTCGGCCACGCGCTGTTCCGCGAGACCCTGTACGACGAGATCCCACCGCCGCGCCGCAGCCGCCTGCACCTGAAGGTCGGCCGTGCGATCGAGGACATCCATGGCGAAGATTCCGAACTCCATCTGCCTGCACTGGCCTACCACTACTGGGCAGCGCTCCCGGGCGGCGACGCGGCGCGCGCGAGCCACTACGCCCAGCAGGCCGCCGAGAGTTCCGACGCCCTGCTGGCGCATGAGGAAGCGGCGCGTTACTACCGGCTCGCGCTGCAGGCGATGGACGTTGGCCGCGGTGGTGACGCGCTCGCGCGCTGCCGGGTGCTGAATTCGCTCGGGGAAGCCCACACGCGCGCCGGCGAATACCTCCAGGCGCGCGAGGTATTCGACCAGGCCGCGCGGACGAGCATGCAGCTCGACTCGTCGCACGAGCTGGCACGTGCCGCCCTCGGCTTCGAGATGGCGAGCTGGTGCCCGGGTCTGCCTGGCTTCTCGGCGGCAAGGATGCTTCGCGATGCGCTCAATGCGCTCGGCGCGGAAGACCGGGTGATGAAAGCGCAGTTGCTCAGTGCCCTGGCGCGCGCACTGATCTTCAGCGGCGAGGAGACGCAGGCGATGAAGGTGCACGAGGAGGCCGTCACCGTGGCCCGCCGCGCCGGCGACGCCGGCACGCTCGCGACGACCCTGCTCGCCACGCTCTCGGCCCGCTGGCAGCCCGATCGCATCACCGACCGGATGGCGAGCGCCGATGAGGCCATCCAGATCGCGAGGCAGCAGGGCGACCGTTTCCTGTTGTTCTCGGCGCTCGCCTGGCGCATGTTCGACGCCTTCGAACTGGGCGACATGGCCACCTGGCACGAGCACCTCGACGCCTATTTGCGAGGCGCCGACGAGTTGCGGCAACCCTTCTTCCTGTATGTCGCATCGTCGTCGCGCACCTTGCACGCCTTGTTCGAAGGCCGCTTTGACGACGCCGAGCGTTTCGCGAAGCGCACCTTCGAGATCGGCGACCGCATGCCTGGTCTGGACGCCGCTGGCGTCTACGGTGTGCAGATGTTCACGCTGCGTCGCGAACAGGGCCGCCTGCAGGAGGTCGCGCCGCTGGTGCGCCACTTCGTGCAGCAGAACGCGCAGTCCAACGTGTGGCGGCCGGGGCTCGCGTTGATCTATGTCGAGCTGGGGCAGCTCGACGACGCACGGGCCGAATTCGAGGTGCTGGCGAACGACCGCTTCCAGTCATTCCCGCGCGACGGCGTCTGGCTGGCGAGCCTGGCCTACCTTGCGCAGGTCTGCGCGGCCTTGGGCGATGCGGCGCGTGCGGTGGAGCTGTACGGGTTGCTCGAGCCCTGGCGTGGCCGCAATCTTCTGGTGGGCACCTCCATCGCATCCTTCGGCGCCGCCGATGCCTTCCTAGGCATGCTGGCCGCCACGATGCGGCAGTGGAGCGAAGCCGAGGCGCACTTCCGGGTCGCACTGGAATTGAACGAAAGGCAGAACGCACGGCCGGCCCTGGTGCAGGCGCGTTACGGCTACGCGCAGATGCTGCTGGCCCGCGATGCCGCCGGCGACCGCGAAACAGCCATCGCACAGCTCGAAGAGGCCGCGGCCGAAGCCGCCGCGCTCGACATGCGCGCGCTGTCAGCGCGCATCGATGCCTGTCGCGCGGTCCTCGACGCCACGGCCGTCGCGCACTACCCGGCCGGCTTGAGCGGTCGCGAAGCCCAGGTGCTGCGCCTCGTGGCCGTCGGCAAGGGCAACCGGCAGATCGCGAGGGAACTCTTCGTCAGCCCCAACACGGTCGCGAACCATGTACGCAGCATCCTGAGCAAGACGCGATCGGCGAACCGCACGGAGGCGGCCGCATTTGCGATCCACCACGACTTGCTCAAGCAGGGCGATCACAAATCTCCATGAGCCAGGGGCTCAGTGATCGTGGTGCAGGTAGCTCGCCTGGCGCGGCAGGCGCAAGGCCACGAGGAAGGCCAGCACCATCATGCCGGTCACGTACCAGTAGAACGCCGACTCGTGGCCCAGAGACTTGAGGCCCAGCGCCACGTACTCGGCAGAGCCGCCGAAGATCGCATTGGCCACCGCATAGGCAAGGCCCACGCCGAGCGCGCGCACCTCGGGCGGGAACATCTCGGCCTTCACGATGCCGCTGATGGAGGTGTAGAAGCTCACGATCGCGAGCGCCAGGATGATCAGCAGGAAAGCGACCACGGGGCTCGTGACGCCCTGGAGCAACGTGAGGATCGGCACCGTCATCAGGGCCCCCAGGCCACCGAACAGCAGCATGTTGTTGCGCCGCCCGATGCGGTCGGACAGCGCGCCGAACACCGGCTGCATGCACATGTAGACGAACAGCGCGCAGGTCATCACGTAGCTCGTGGTCTTGATCGGCAAGCCCACCGTGTTGACCAGGTACTTCTGCATGTAGGTCGTGAAGGTGTAGAAGATCAGCGAGCCGCCGGCCGTGTAGCCCAGCACCGTGAAGAACGCGGCCTTGTGATGCCGGAAGAGACCGGCGAGGCTGCCGGCCTCCTTGTTGGCGCGCGACTCCGCGGTCTGTGTCTCGTGCAGCGTGCGGCGCAGGAAGAGCGCGACCACGGCCGCGATGGCGCCGATCACGAAGGGAATGCGCCAGCCCCAGGCCTTGAGCTCGGCTTCGCTCAGCAATTGCTCGAGGATCACGATCACCAGCACCGCCAGCAGTTGGCCGCCGATCAGCGTCACGTACTGGAACGACGAGAAGAAGCCGCGCTGCCCGCGCAAGGCCACCTCGCTCATGTAGGTGGCCGTGGTGCCGTATTCGCCGCCCACCGAGAGGCCCTGGAACAGGCGGCACACCAGCAGCAGGAAGGGCGCCCACGCGCCGATGGCCGCGTAGGTGGGAAGGCAGGCAATGGCGAGCGAGCCGGCGCACATCATCGTGACCGAGATCAGCATCGACGTCCTGCGCCCGTACCTGTCGGCCACGCGCCCGAAGAGCCAGCCGCCGATGGGCCGCATCAGGAAGCCGGCGGCGAACACGCCCGCCGTGTTGAGCAATTGCGCGGTCGGGTCGGACTTGGGAAAGAACGAGGGCGCGAAGTACAGCGCGCTGAAGGCGTAGACGTAGAAGTCGAACCACTCGACCAGGTTGCCCGAGGAAGCCGCCATGATCGCGAAGATGCGATGCCGCTTCTCTTCGCTGGTGTAGGGCCGATGGGATGGGGCGGAATCGCCGGGTATCGACCCCGCGGCGGACGTGACTGTGCTCATTGAAAAGGCGCCTCTCTGGCTGTCTAAGTGTTGTAGGGGCGCCGAATATACTGCCGCGCCGCAGGCGCCGGCGTTGTCAGCCGGCGCCGCGATATGCGCGAAAAAAACGCTCGGAAGGGCTCAGAACGTGCCGGGCAGCAGGATGCTCGAATCGACCTCGTCGATGTTCGTGCGGCCGCAGAAGGCCATCGTGATGTCGAGTTCCTTGTGGATGATCTGCAAGGCGCGCGTCACGCCAGCCTCGCCGAAGGCACCCAGCGCATAGAGGAAGCTGCGGCCGATCATCGTGCCGTGTGCGCCCAGCGCGCGGGCCTTGAGCACGTCCTGGCCGCTGCGGATGCCGCCGTCCATCCAGACTTCGATCTCTGTGCCCACCGCCTCGGCAATGGCCGGCAGCGCGGCGATGGAAGAGGGCGCGCCGTCGAGCTGGCGGCCGCCATGGTTGGAGACGATCAGCGCATCGGCGCCGCTGGCCGCCGCGAGGCGTGCGTCCTCGACGTCCATGATGCCCTTGAGGATCAGCTTGCCGCCCCAGAGCTTCTTGATCCATTCGACGTCGGCCCAGCTCAGCGTCGGGTCGAACTGCTCGGCGGTCCATGACGAGAGCGAGGACAGGTCTTTCACATCCTTGGCATGGCCCGCGATGTTGCCGAAGGTGCGGCGCTTGGTGCCGAGCATGCCCATGCACCAGCGCGGCTTGGTCGCGAGGTCGATCAGGTTCTTGATCGTCGGCTTGGGCGGGGCCGTCAGGCCGTTCTTGATGTCCTTGTGCCGCTGGCCGAGGATCTGAAGGTCCAGCGTGAGCTGCAGCGCGGATACGTTGGCGGCGCGCGCGCGTTCGATCAGCCGTTCGATGAAATCACGGTCGCGCATCACGTAGAGCTGGAACCAGAAGGGGTGGCGGCCCGTGGCCTCGGCAATGTCCTCCAGCGAGCAGATGCTCATGGTCGAGAGCGTGAACGGGATGCCGAAGGCCTTGGCCGCGCGCGCCCCGAGGATCTCGCCATCCGCGTGCTGCATGCCGGTCATGCCGGTGGGCGCGATGGCCACGGGCATCGCCACCTCCTGGCCGATCATGGTCGTGCGGGTCGAGCGGCCTTCCATGTTGACGGCGACGCGCTGGCGCAGCTTGATCTTCTGGAAGTCGCTTTCATTGGCGCGATAGGTCCCTTCGGTCCAGGCCCCTGAGTCCGCATAGTCGTAGAACATGCGCGGCACGCGTCGCTTGGCGATGACTCGCAGGTCTTCGATGCTCGTGATCTTGGAGAGGTCTGGCACGGGGAGAGGCTCCTTGGTTGTCTGTTCGTTGCGTGGTGCCTATTATCCGCAGGCTCTTCCTCCTACAACTTCATACAGAAAAAGAGGTGATATCCATGAGTTGGCAACAGGTCTACGACCCATTCGGCAGCATGGTGGTCTCGACGGCGCTGGCTGCGATTCCCGTCGTTGTCATGCTGGTGTGCCTTGGCTTCCTGCATATGAAG
This sequence comes from Variovorax flavidus, assembly GCF_030317145.1. Taxonomy (GTDB): domain Bacteria; phylum Pseudomonadota; class Gammaproteobacteria; order Burkholderiales; family Burkholderiaceae_C; genus Variovorax; species Variovorax flavidus. The sequence goes on along the minus strand of NZ_JASZYE010000007.1, from coordinate 218,314 downwards.
GCACATCTCGCAGCGGGGCTGGGCCTGCTCAGTGCGCTGCTGATCGCCGTCGTTGCGTTCGGCATGCCGGTGGGTCTCGCGGGACGCGCCGCATTCCTCGGCGGCCTGACGGGCGTTCTGCCCATTGGCTGGATCGTGCTGAACATCATCTTCCTCCAGCAGCTCGCCGAGCAGAACGGCAGCTTCAAGGTGCTTCAGGATTCGCTCTCGGGCATCACCGAAGACAGGCGGTTGCAGCTGCTGCTGATCGCGTTCGCATTCGGCGCGTTCTTCGAGGGCGCTGCCGGGTTCGGCACGCCGGTGGCCGTGACCGCCGCGATCCTGATCGGCCTCGGCTTCTCGCCGCTTGCCGCATCGGGGCTCTCGCTGATCGCCAACACCGCGCCGGTTGCCTTCGGCGCGCTCGGCACGCCGGTCATCACGCTGGCCAAGGTGCATGGCTACGACCTGATGGAAGTCACGGCGATGATCGGTCGCCAGTTGCCATTCTTCTCGCTGCTGGTGCCCTTCTGGCTCATCTGGGCCTTCGCAGGCCGCAAGGCCATGCTGGAAATCTGGCCGGCCATCCTCGTGACCGGTGTGTCGTTTGCGGTACCCCAGTACCTCGTCTCCAATTTCATCGGCCCCGAACTGGTGGACATCATCGCGGCCATCGTCTCGATGGTGTCGCTGATTCTCTTCCTGCGCGTATGGCGCCCGAAAACCATCTGGCGCTCGGTATCGCTCAAGGGGCACGAGCAGGACAGCGGTGCGTCGTCGTTCGCATCGACCGCCAAGCCGAAGCAGCATTCGCGCGAGGAACTGATCCGCGCCTGGACGCCATGGGCCATCATGACCGTGTTCGTCTTCATCTGGGGCCTGCCGCCGGTGAAGGCCTGGCTCAACGGCTTGTTCGCGCCCAACTTCCCGATCACGGGACTGCACAACCTCGTCGAGAAGGTGCCGCCCGTGGTGCCGCAGCCGACCAAGGAGGGCGCGATCTACGCCTTCACGCTGCTGTCGGCGACGGGCACCGGCATCCTGCTGTCGGCCATCGTCGGCGGGCTTGTCGCGAAGTACAGCGTCGCCCAATTGGTGGTTGCGTATGGCCGCACGCTCAATCTCGTGAAGTACTCGCTGCTCACCATCGCGTTGATGCTCGCGCTGGGCACGCTCACGCGCTACTCGGGGCTCGACAGCACGCTCGGCCTTGCCTTTGCCAACACGGGTGTGCTCTACCCCTTCTTCGGCACGCTGATGGGCTGGCTGGGCGTGGCGTTGACCGGTTCCGACACCGCATCGAACGTGCTCTTCGGCGGCATGCAGAAGGTGGCGGCCGACCAGCTCGGACTGTCGCCCAACCTCATGGGCGCGGCCAACAGCTCGGGCGGCGTGATGGGCAAGATGATCGACGCGCAGTCGATCGTGGTCGCGTCGACCGCCACGCGCTGGTTCAACCACGAGGGCGACATCCTGCGGTACGTGTTCTTCCACTCGATCGCGCTGGCCAGCCTGGTGGGCATCTTCGTGACGCTGCAGGCCTACGTGTGGCCGTTCACGCTGATGGTCGTGAAGTAGGGTAGGGCGTACAGCGCCGCAGCGGCGGCACGGGTGTTGCTTGCACGGGGTGCATGGAGACACCCGTCCTGCCGAAACCGGCCAGCCACCCGCTCTGGCAGCACCAGCTCGGCCTGTTGCTGGAGTCGACGGGCGAAGGCATCTTCGGCATCGACCTCGATGGCCACTGCATGTTCATCAACCGGGCCGGCGCGGAGATGCTGGGGCATGAGCGTTCCGCGGTGCTGGGCCGCAACATGCACGAGCTCACGCACCACTCGCATCCGGATGGCTCGCACTACGCCGACACCGACTGCCCCATCTTCAATGCGTTCCGCCGCGGACTGCCTTGCCGCATCGACACCGAAGTGTTCTGGCGGCGCGATGGCAGCGCGTTCGCGGTCGAGTATTCGAGCCATCCGATCATGGACGGCGCCCAGGTGCGCGGAGCCGTCATCACCTTTGTCGACATCACCGAGCGCCGCCGTTCGGCGCTCGCGCTGCATCAAGCCAAGGAACAGTTGGGGCTGCGCGTCGAGGAACGCACGCGTGAGCTGAGCGACGCGCTCTCGCAATTGCGGGAGCTTTCGGCGTGGCTCGACAAGGTGCGCGAGGACGAGCGCACGCGCATCGCGCGCGAGGTGCATGACGAACTGGGCAGCCTGCTGGTCGCGCTCAAGATGGACGTCAACTGGATCGGCAAGCGCCTCGGCGAACAGCAGGAACGCACGCCCGAGGCCGCGGAGAACATGCGCACGCTCATGCGCTGCAAGTGCCAGAACATGAGCGGACTGATCGAACGCGCGGTCGACAACGTCGGCCGCATCATCACGGACCTGCGGCCGAGCATCCTCGACCACCAGGGCCTCTGGGCCGCGCTCGAATGGCAAGCCAACGAGTTCGTGCAATCGGCCGAGCTGGCGCTGGACTGGCACATGGAGGTGGAGCCCGGTGTCGAACTGCCGGAGGCGGCGGCGATCGCGGTGTTCCGCATCTTCCAGGAGATGCTGAGCAACGTGGGCCGCCATGCGAGGGCGGCGCGGCTCGAGATCCGCATCGACGCCGCCGACTCGCGGCTGCACATCAGCGTGCGCGACGACGGCGTCGGCGCGCCGGCGCGGGCCTTCGAGGCCAGTACCGCCTACGGTGTGCTGGGCATGCGCGAGCGCGCACGGCATTTCGGCGGACGCATCGACATCGAGAGCACGCCCGGTGCCGGGAGCCGCTTCAGTCTGGAGCTGCCGCTGCCATGACCGCCTCCGCAGTCATCCGCGTGCTGATCGGCGACGACCATCGCATCGTTCGGGAAGGCTTGAAGCAGGTTCTCGGCGACCTCTCGAACGGCGCGCCCGAGATGGTGGTGCAAGCCGAGGCACAGACCGGTCCCGAGGTGGTCGAATGCGTCGCTGCGTTCGGCGGACCGCAGGGCCTCGACGTGGTGCTGCTCGATATCGCGCTGCCCGGCCGCGACGGCCTCGACGTGCTCCAGGCCCTGCGCAAGCAATGGCCGACGCTGCCGGTGCTGATGCTCAGCACCTACCCGGAGAAGCAATACGCAGTGCGCTGCATCAAGCTCGGTGCTGCGGGCTATCTGAACAAGAGCGCCGATCCGGACGACATGGTCGGCGCGGTGCGCAAGGTGGCGGCCGGCGGCGTCTACGTGTCGGCGGCCACGGCCGAAGCCCTGGCGGCGGCCGTCGGAAAATCGTCCTCGCAAGGCGCCGAGGCGCTCTCGCACCGCGAGCACCAGGTCTTCAGGCTGCTCACCGCGGGGCAGACCGTGAGCGAAATCGGTGCGCAACTGGGCCTTGCGCCCAACACGGTCAGCACGTATCGCGCCCGCATCCTCGAAAAGACCGGCACCAAGAACGATGTCGAGCTCGCGCTGTATGCCGAGCGAAGCGGCAAGGCCTCGCCGGCCACCTGAAATCCACGCCGCTTCGACCGTCGTGTAGTGCTGCCCCTACACGGCATCGACCGGCGCACAACGATTTCGCCTGCGAGGGCCGCGCAGGCGCGCAACCGGCCCGGCCCTTGCATCGCCGCTGCATCTTTTCAACGAGGTGCACCATGTCCCGACTGCCCGAAACCAAAGCCTGCGATCCCTACGACGCCGACCGGCCCCTGGTGATGCGCTGCGCCTGCGGCCAGAACCATGCGCCGGGCGAGCACGTCGGAGCGATCGAGGACTCCAACGCCAAGCTCGAAGCCAGCCTGATGAAGGCGCTGTTTCCGGTGGACAGCGTGCGCCGCAACTTCCTGCGCGCAGTGGGTGCCCACACGGCGCGGGCCGCAATCCTGTCGGTGCTTCCGCTCGGTGCGCTGCAGGCCATGGCGCAGGAGAAGGGCACCATCGAGAAGAAGGACCTGAAGGTCGGCTTCATCCCGATCACCTGCGCTACGCCGCTGATCATGGCCCACCCCCTGGGCTTCTATCAGAAGCAGGGGCTCAACGTCGAGATCGTCAAGACGGCCGGCTGGGCGCTGATCCGCGACAAGATGCTCAACAAGGAATACGACGCCACGCATTTCCTGTCGCCGATGCCGCTTGCGATCTCGATGGGCGCCGGCTCCAACGCGACCCCGATGAATGTCGCGGCCATCCAGAACACCAACGGCCAGGCCATCACGCTCGCCAACAAGCACAAGGACAAGCGCGATCCGAAGCTGTGGAAGGGCTTCAAGTTCGCCGTGCCCTTCGAGTACAGCATGCACAACTTCCTGCTGCGCTACTACGTTGCGGAAGCAGGGCTCAACCCCGACACCGATATCCAGATCCGTGTGGTGCCGCCGGCGGAGATGGTCGCCAACCTGCGCGCCGGCAACATCGACGGCTACCTGGGCCCCGACCCTTTCAACCAGCGCGCGGTGTTCGAGGAGGTCGGCTTCATCCACATCCTCACCAAGGAAATCTGGAACGGCCATCCCTGTTGCGCCTTCGGCACGTCGAGCGCCTTCATCCAGCAGAACCCCAACACCTTTGCAGCGCTGTACCGTGCCGTGCTCAGCGCGTCGGCGATGGCGCGCGACCCGAAGAACCGCGAGCTGATCGCCAAGGTGATCGCGCCCGCGCAGTACCTCAACCAGCCCGAGACGGTGCTGACGCAAGTGCTCACCGGCCGCTTTGCCGATGGCCTCGGCAACATCCGAACCGTGCCCGACCGCGTGGATTTCGACCCCATTCCCTGGCAGTCGATGGCCGTGTGGATGCTCACGCAGATGAAGCGTTGGGGCTACGTCAAGGGCGAGGTCGACTACAGGCAACTCGCCGAAAAGGTCTTCCTGATCACCGATGCCAGGAAACACATGAAGGAGATCGGCCAGACGCCGCCCGAAGGCGCGTTCCCGAAGTTCACCATCATGGGCCGCGTGTTCGATCCGACGAAGCCGGACGACTACGTCCGGAGCTTCGCGATCAGCAAGCTGGCCGCCTGAGCGGAGCCACGTCGTGCGCAAGGCACTCAACCTCAAGGCGGCATTGCTGTCGGTGCTGCTCTTTCTCGTGTTCCTGGCGCTTTGGCAGGTCGCGACCATGCCGACGGGCGGAGCGGCCTCGCAGGTCGGGATGTCTGCCGAGCAGATCGAATACCAGAAGATGCTCGGCAAGGACCCCGGCCAGGTGAAGTCCGCCGGCTTTCCGACGCCGGCGGAGATGGGCGCGACGGCATGGAAGCACCTGTCGAACCCGTTCTACGACAACGGCCCCAACGACAAGGGCATTGCGATCCAGCTCGCCTGGTCGCTCGGCCGCGTCGCGCTCGGCTTCCTGCTGGCCTGCCTGGTGGCGGTGCCGCTGGGCTTCGTCATCGGCATGTCTCCGCTGCTGCAGAAGGCTTTCGATCCCTTCATCCAGGTGCTGAAGCCGATCTCGCCGCTGGCCTGGATGCCCCTGGCGCTCTACACCATCAAGGACTCGTCGACGAGCGGGATCTTCGTGATCTTCATCTGCTCGGTGTGGCCGATGCTGCTCAACACGGCCTTCGGCGTGGCCTCGGTGAAGCGCGAATGGCTCAACGTCGCGAGCACGCTGGAGGTGAAGCCGCTGCGCCGCGCCTTCCGCGTGATCCTGCCGGCGGCGGCGCCGACCATCCTCACCGGCATGCGCATCAGCATGGGCATCGCGTGGCTGGTGATCGTCGCGGCGGAGATGCTGGTGGGCGGCACCGGCATCGGCTACTTCGTGTGGAACGAGTGGAACAACCTCTCGCTCACCAATGTGATCTTCGCGATCGTGGTGATCGGCGTCGTCGGCATGCTGCTGGACATGGCCTTCGCCGGGCTCCAGCGAAAGGTGACCTATGTGGAGTGACCAAGGCATTGCCATGAAGCCTGTCGCCAACCCCGCATCGAATGCGCGCAGCGCTGCCGGCAGCGCCGGCTTTCTGAGCGTCGAACGCCTGTCCAAGTCCTTCGTGCCCGGAAAGCCGGTGTTCGCCGACGTGAGCTTCACGCTCGATCGCGGCGAATTCGTCTGCATCATCGGCCACTCGGGCTGCGGCAAGACGACGATCCTGAATGTGCTGGCGGGCCTCGACACCGCGTCCGAAGGCCACGTCATCATGGATGGGCGCGAGATCGGCGGTCCGAGCCTGGAGCGCGGCGTGGTCTTCCAGAGCCATGCGCTGATGCCCTGGCTCACGGTGCGCCGCAACATCGCCTTCGCGGTGCAATCGCGCTGGCCAGACTGGCCGGCCGCGCAGGTCGACGAACAGGTGCGCCGGTTCGTGGCGCTGGTCGGGCTCGAAGGCGCGATCGACAAGAAGCCCTCGCAGCTCTCCGGCGGCATGAAGCAGCGCGTGGGCATCGCACGCGCCTTCTCGATCCAGCCCAAGATGCTGCTGCTCGACGAGCCCTTCGGCGCGCTCGATGCGCTCACGCGCGGCACCATCCAGGACGAGTTGATGGGCATCGTGCGGCAGACGCACCAGACCGTCTTCATGATCACGCACGACGTGGACGAGGCCATCCTGCTGGCCGACCGCATCCTGCTGATGAGCAACGGCACCGAGACCGAAGCCGGCTACCGCGCGGGACGCATCGCCGAGACCGTGGTCAACCCGCTGCCGAAGGAGCGCACGCGCGCGGGGCTGCATCACCTCGACGGCTACTACCCGCTGCGCAACCACATCGTCGATTTCCTCGTCACGCGGGCCAAGGCCACGTGACGCATTCAATTTCCATCCTTGCACAACCAAAGCGAACAGGAGCATCCGCATGAATCGCAACGACGTCACCGAGAAGATCATCACCGTCAAGGTGGCCAAGGGCATCCAGTGGTCCGACGTGGCCAGGAAGGTGGGGCTCTCGAAGGAGTGGACCACCGCGGCCTGCCTCGGGCAGATGACGCTCGACGCCGCGCAGGCCAAGGTCATCGGCAAGATCTTTGGCCTCAGCGCCGAGGAGCAGAAGTGGCTGCAGGTCGTGCCGTACAAGGGCTCGCTGCCCACCGCGGTGCCGACCGATCCGCTGATCTACCGCTGGTACGAAGTGGTGAGCGTGTACGGCACCACGATCAAGGAACTGATCCACGAGGAATTCGGCGACGGCATCATGAGCGCGATCGACTTCAGCATGGACATCCAGCGACAGGCCGATCCGAAGGGCGACCGCGTGAACGTGGTGCTCTCGGGCAAGTTCCTGCCCTACAAGACCTATTGATTGGGCAAGGGCCTGGAGCCGCCGGCTGGCAGCACGATCGTCGAACGGCCGTCGGGCGAAGTGACGGTCGTGGAGTCGCTCAAGGGCGGCGGCGAGCCGTCCGGCACGACGACCGTTGCGCGGCCACCGGGCGAGGTCACGTCCTCGTCGTCGGTGGAAATCCCGCCGCGGGCCCGGTCCCATGCGTTTCCCGCATCGCGCACACACGCATCGCGCTCCGGGCGCGGCAAGGTGCCGTTGTTGCAATAGGCCAGCGCGCGCTGGTAGCGTTGCTGCGCTGCAGCGAGATCCTGCTGGGCGAACACCGCAGCGCCCGGCACCAGGGCGGCGCAGAAGATCGCGGCATGCATGGGGTGTTGGGTCATGGTGCTGCTCCTCGGTGGGATCGCAAGACCCCCATGCTGCCACGAACTGCGCCTGGAAGGTGGCGCAGTCCGCAGGCCGTGACCAGGCCTGCCAGCCTACTGGTTCGCCTGCAGCATCGCGGCCATCTTCTGGTGGATCAGATTGACTGCTTTCAGCGGACGCAGCATCACCTTGAACTCGGTGATCCGGCCTTCGTCGTTCCACTTGATCATGTCGACGCCGTTGACCTTGATGCCTTCCATCTCGACCTCGAACTCCAGCACGGCGTCCCGATCGCCGGTGAGTTCCCGGACATAGCGAAACGTCGGGTTGAAGAAGACCTGGAACGCAGCCGCAAGGTACGCCCTGGTGACGGCCTTGCCGACTTGCGGCGTATGCACCACCGGCGAAAGGAAGACGGCATCCTCCGCTAGCAGCGTGTCGAGCCCGCGCACATTGCGTTCCGTGACGAGCTGATGCCAGGCGGCGATCGGACTGGATGACATGAATGGACTCCTGGAGATTTGAACGAGCGGAAACGGATCAAGCGCTGCGCACCCGCGCCCCGGGTGCGATCGTCGGAGGCGCCGCATTGAGCGTCTCGATGGCGAAGCCTGCGGCCGCCTTGTAGCGTGCCATGAACGCTTCGCGTTCGGCAGCGGGAATGACCTGATCGATGTCGTCGAACACGCCCCCGCAGCGTTCGTCGACCAGGCCCAGGATGCCGAAGGGGCCCGATCCCCGGTTGCGGAGCACCAGCGCCGAGATGTCGGCGCACAGCTTGTCGTTGTACGCCTGCAGCGCCGCACGGCCCACGCCGTGCTCCAGCATGGCCGCGCCCAGCACCCGCGCATCGACGATGGCCTGGCTCGCGCCATTGGAGCCCACCGGGTACATCACGTGCGCTGCATCGCCGAGCAGCGCCACGTCGCCGTCCACCCAGCTGGGCACGGGGTCGCGGTCGATCATCGGGTACTCGAATATCTCCTTGGCGCCGCGCAGCATCGCGGGCACGTCGAGCCAGCCGTAGTCCCAGCCCTCGAAGTGGTGGATGAAGTCGTCGAGGCCCACGCGGCGGTTCCAGTCGCCCTGGGTCCAGCCCTTGGCGTTGTCGACGGTGATCTCGGCGATCCAGTTGATCGTCGCCAGGCCGGTGGCCGGATCGGGCGGCGAGATCGGGTAGAGCACCACCCGGTGCCGCAAGGACCCGACGCCGACGAAGGATGCGCCGCTGCGAATGGGCACGCCCGGCGTGGTGCCGCGCCACATGATGGCGCCGCCCCACTGGATGGGCGGCTGGGCCGGGTACATCTGCGCCCGCACGGCCGAATGCAGGCCGTCCGCCGCCACCAGCAACCGGCCTTCGACCTCGGTGCGCCGGCCGTCGCGCGTCTCGACGAGCGCGGTGACGCCGTCGGGGCCATTGCGATAGCCCGTGACCCGGTGGCCCAGGCGGATGGCATCGGGGCCGAGGCGCTCGAGCGCCGCCCGGTACAGCAGCATCTGCAACTGGCCGCGGTGCACCGAGTACTGCGGCCAGCGGTAGCCCGCGAGCAGGCCGCGTGGCTCGGCGTAGATGTCGTTGCCGTTGCGGCCGACCAGCGCCCACTCCCGAGCCTGGATGCCGATGGTGCCGAGAACCTGGTCATCGAAGCCGAGGTCATACAGCTCGCGCACGGCGTTGGGCTGCAGGTTGATGCCCACGCCGAGCGGTTGCAGGTCGGGCACCGCTTCGTAGACGACGCAGGGCACGCCGATCTGGTGCAAGGTGAGTGCGAGGGTGATGCCCCCAATGCCGCCCCCGGCGATCAGCACGGGGCGAGTGTCGAACGATTCAGCCATGCACCGGATTGTCATGGAAGCCGGAGGAGGGCGCCGCACGCTCGACCTGCCATTCCAGCGAGATGCTCACCCCGCGGCCCGGCGAGTGCCGCACATCGAAGCTGGCGCCGATGGCCGTCGCCCGGGCGCGCATGTTGTCCAGCCCGCGGCCATGCGCCTGTGCCTCCTGTGCGCCCGCGCCTGCGGGAAACCCGATGCCGTTGTCCGTGATGCGCAGCATCACGCGCGGGGCGGATTCATCGCGCCAGCGAACCTGCACCTCCACCTGCGACGCACGGGCATGCTTCATCACGTTGGTGAAGGCTTCCAGCAGGATCCGCTGCACGTGCAGAACGACGGGGGGTGACAGCTGCCTGAGCTCCGGCAATTCGGCGACATCCCAGATGACCTCGATGCCCGCCGCCTGCAGCCGCGGCTGCAAGCGGTAGCGCAGCGTCGCCAGCAAGGTGGTGAGGTCGTCGTGCGCCGGCTGCAGCGAGTCGACGGCCATACGCATTTCGTCGAGCGCCATCAGGACCTGCTCCTTCAGCGCCGCAGGGTCCGCGCCCTTGCGCGTCACCATGTTCAGCAAGCCCACGAGTTGCGAGCCCACGCCGTCGTGGATCTCCCGCATGATCCGCTGCCGCTCGATCGAGACCGATTGGTGGTGCTGCTGCTCCCTCAGCGAGTCGAAGGCTCGATGCAGTTGGCGCTCGCGTTCCTCCACGCGGCGCGAGAGGTCCGCATTGAGCTCCCGGAAGCTCGCGACCGAGCGGCTGTAGCGATCGGCAACGAACCACGTCATGACGAGCACGAACACGAACATCCCGTGCTGGATGTAGGTGTTGTAGAGACCGCTCGCGCCAGCGATGCGGATCATGACGACGTCGTGCGTGCCCGCCGCCAGTGCGCCGGCAATTGCCACGGCCAGCACCCATGCCTTCGCGCTGCGGCTCACGAAAGCCTCACGCGTGACCAGTGCCAGCGTTGCGAAGCCGAGCACCGGAATGAAGGTGAACCCGATCGTCATGAGCATCGGCATGCCCAGTGCGAACGCCAGGGCGTCGAGCACCGAGACTGCCACGATCACGCCATCGATGGCGCGGCTCATGCGGCGCGAAATGGCCCCGACGGCGATCAACGCGAACCGGCACATCAACGCCACGTGGGCCGTGTAGCAGATCGCGGCAATGGCACCCCAGAGCGGCCACGACACGGGAACATCAGGCCAGGCCCGATCGACGACGCGCACCACACCCAGCAGCGCGGCGATGCTGAACCACCCGTAGAAGGGATCGCGCTGCCGCCACCACAGGACGGCAGTCAGCGCACCCATGCCGACCAGGCCGGCAGCGAAGACCAGCATCGCGAGGTCGCGCCAGCGGATCTGGTCGGCATACAGCTTCTCGATCAGCGGCACCGGTCCGTATCGAACCACGGAGAGGCCTCCCAGTCGCTGCCCCTGGATCGTGACTTCGACACGAAGTTCATTGGGCCGGTCGGCATGCAGCAGGGTTGCCGGCAGCGTCACCATGCGCACGGTCTTGGTGGCGTCGAACAGCGGGTTGCCCAGCGTGCCCCAGCGCTGCACCGTGATGTCGTTGACCAGCACGTGCACCTGGTTGCCGACCCGCGAGAACAGGAGCGCCATCGGTTCCTCGTCGACCCGCGGCGGCAGCGTGATGCGATAGGTCGCGCGACCGCCCAGGCCCGGAAACTCGCGGTCCCAGCGGCGAGCGAGGTCGATCTCGCCTTGCCTTGGTGTCCCGCCATCGGGCTCCAGCAACGCGTCGGCGCGGTCGATCGTGAGGATCCCGGGCCCGCCGGCGGCAAGAGCCGGCGCGAGGCAGAAGAGTGCGGCGATGGCCCACAGCAGCGTGGCCAGCCACCGCACGCGCGTGCTCCGCCGAACTGCGCCGCCCATGAACCTGCCCGCTCGCACTAACGCAGCAACCCGAGCTGCCGCGCCTCGAACACGGCTTCGGTCTTGTTGTGGACGTCGAGCTTTCCGTAGATGTTGCGTACGTGGCTTTGAACGGTGGAAAGCAGGATGCCCATGCGTTGCGCGGTTTCCGCGTAGGTGAAGCCGCGGGCGACCAGGCCGAGCACCTCGGATTCGCGTGGCGACAGGGCCTCCCGACCGGGCGCGACTTGCGCCGCCGGAGACTCGGGACGCGCCTGCCACTGCACGAGCAACTGCCGCGCGATGATCGGCGACATGGGCGATCCGCCTGCATGCAGGCTCAGCACGTGGGCGGCCAGATCAGCTTCGGTCCCGTCCTTCAGCAGGTAGCCGCCGGCCCCGGCCTCGAAGGCGCGGAGCATGTTCACCTCGTCGCCGAAGATGGTCAGCACCATCATTGCGCAGGCGGGCTGCAGGTCGCGGCAGCGCCGGATCACCTCCAGGCCCGAGCAATCCGGCAATCCCAGGTCGACCAGCAGAACGTCGACGGGGTTGCTGGCAAACCATTCCAGCAGTTCAGCCGCCGTCGATGCGCCGAAGGCCAGCCGCAGGCTCGGCTCCGCCGCGATGACCCGCTCGAAGCGCTCGCGCATGCCCGGATCGTCTTCGACGAGGGCAACGCTGACAGGGTCTTGAGGGTTCGGATTCGACAAACGGCAACTCCAGAGATACGCCCCCGGATGTTCGCACGATCGATCGTGACTTATGCACAGGGGACACCCCATGAACTGCGGATGTCCGTGCAGCCGGTGGCCGGTAGCGTCCGGGGGGCGGTCGAAAGAGGCCCCAGCGGGACGTTTCGTCCCAACGAAAAACCTTTGGCAACCGGAGCGCGAGCTGGCTGCACCCGCTCGCCGAAAGGACTACGCCGCAGTGGAGATTTCTTTTCAATGGATGTTCGGCTCGCTGACGCTGGTGATGGCGGGCATCACGCTCGCCATGGCGCCGCCCGAGAAGCGCATCGAATACCTTCTGCACATCACCCTCGTGACCTTGCTGACGGTCTTCGTCGTCAAGATGGAATAGTCCGGCCGGCGCCGCGTGGCCTGGCGGGCGGCAAGCGCCTGCACGACTCGCCGCATCGGCGCAGAATCGCCGGTCCATCATCCGGAGAGAAAGTCACATGCGATTCCTGGTTGTAGGCGCTGGTGCGCTCGGCGGCTACTTCGGCGGGCGCCTGCTGGAGGCGGGCGAGGACGTGACCTTTCTGCTGCGGCCCCGTCGTGCGGCCCAGCTCGCGACGACGGGGCTGGTGATCAGGAGCCCGCGCGGCGACCTCGCGCTGCCATCGCCGCCCTCGGTTCAGGCGGAACAGATCGGCGGCCCCTACGACGTGGTGATCGTCGGCTGCAAGGCCTATGACCTCGCCGACACGATGAAATCGTTCGCGCCAGCGGTCGGGCCGGACACGGCGATCCTTCCCCTGCTCAACGGCATGCGTCACCTCGAGGAGCTCGCCAGGCGCTTCGGCCGGGAACACGTGCTGGGCGGCCTGGGCATGATCTCGGCGGTGCTCGACGATGCGGGCGCCGTGCGCCATCTCAGCGATGTGCATGGCCTGACCTATGGCGAGCTGGACGGTTCGCGGTCGCCGCGCATGTACGCGCTGGAGGCCGCGCTGGCCAAGGCCCGCTTCGACGGCGTGGCCTCGGACAACATTCTTCAGGACATGTGGGAAAAGTGGGTGCTCATCGCATCGGCGGCGAGCATGACCTGCCTGATGCGCGCCACCGTCGGGGACATCGTGCGCAGCGGCGGCACGGACATCGCCAACGGCATGGTGGACGAGTGCGCCGCCATTGCAAGGCACAACGGCTTCGCGCCGCGGGCGATGGCCATCGAACGCGCCCGCGAAATTCTTACCGCGGCCGATTCGATGATGACGGCGTCGATGTTCAAGGACATCGAGCGCGGTGCGCCGATCGAGGCCGATCACATCGTCGGGGATCTGCTGCGACGCGGCGAGGGTGGCAAGACGCCGTCGCTGTTGCGCGTCGCCTACGCGCACCTCAAGGCCTACGAGTCGCGGCGTGCGAGGGAGTCGCGCCCGGCGTCCTGATCGGCGCCGGCGGCGCGCAGAGGCCCGTCGTCGGGTTGCCCATCCCGTAGTGCTTCTTCGCCCCTGTCGGTGATGGCGAGCACCTGCGCCGGCCGGTGGATCTTCCCGCCGCCCGGCATTTCCTCGACCGGCGGAATCACCGCGGTGATCATGCCCGCGGCCTGCAACACCCTGAGCTGGTCGATGTAGGCGGGTACGTAGACCCTGTAGGGCAACTCCTGTCTGGCGATCTGGCGAAGCAAATCCAGCGGCATCCGAAATCTCCTCAATCTCTTTCTGGGACCTCCCCGGAGGGACCTACTTCAGCCTGCAGAACGGCCAGCCTTCGACGCCGGCCCAGATGCATGCGCGGATCCACGCGACCACCACATGAGGGTCCTGCGCCTGCGGCACGGTTGTCATCTTGATCAACATCATGGGCCTCCATAAAGCAGCTTCCATGACGTAGTTGTATGTGATGCGCGGCCTGCAGCCCAGCAGCCCGCAGCGCGTGACGCCGTGGGCTACGCGGCGGCCTTGACGTACGCCAACCGCCTGTTTCCGGGTGTCGTCACGCGCTGACAGGCGTCGGACGCGAACTCACCGCCCTCAACGCTTCGCGCCCGCCACCACGCCCGCCCCACGTACCTCGAGCCTGATTTCGTCGACGACCTGGCCGCGAGCATCCACCAGCTCGATTCGATGCCGTCCCGGCCAGGGCAGCCATTGCGCGCTGCTGCCGCGTGCGAAGGGCTTGCCGTCGATGCGCCACTGCAGGCCGCGTCCCTCGGCCTCGAAGCGCACGCGCTGGCGGGTGGGCGGGATGTCCGGGTCGAGCGCGATGATGGTGCCGTTCGATGGTGCCGTGATGCGCGGCGCCGCCTCCGTTGCCGGTGCGTCGGGCGACAGCGCGAAGACCGCCTGTTCGGTGCCGGCGATGAACCACTCGCTGCGCGCGGCTTCGAGGTCGTCGCCGAAGCGCACACGCGCCTGCACCAGGCCGGCGGGCGGCGCGGGTGCGCGGCTGGTCTCGCCGCGGTGCAGATAGCCCATCACCTCGGCCCAGACCGGCGCCGCGCCGCTGGTGCCGCTGACGTCCCACATCGGTGCGCCGCTCGCATTGCCGACCCACACGCCGACCGTGTAGCGCTGCGACCAGCCGACGGCCCAGTTGTCGCGCATGTCCTTGCTGGTGCCGGTCTTCACGGCCGTCCAGAAGCGGGTGCCGAGCACACTGTCGAGGCCGAAGGTGCGCGCGCGGGCGTTGGTGTCGCTCAGGATGTCGCCCACGATGAATGCGGCGCGCGGCTCGACGGCCTGGACGGCGCGCGTGGCTGCACGCGGCGAAGGCATGAATCTCGTCTCGCCGAAGCGGCCCCCGTTCGCCAGCGTCCGATAGCCGTTCGTCAAGGCCAGCAGCGACACCTCGGCGCTGCCCAGCGCGAGGCTGTAGCCGTAGTAGTCCCCGCCTTGGGCGAGTGGCATGCCAGCCGAACGGAGCTGGCGCGCGAAGGCTTCCGGCGACACCATCACCAGGGTGCGAACCGCCGGCACGTTGAGCGAGGCCGCAAGTGCGGTGCGGACCGACACGTAGCCCTTGAACTGCCGGTCGTAGTTCTGCGGGATGTACAGGCCGCCGGC
Source organism: Variovorax flavidus (assembly GCF_030317145.1). Taxonomy (GTDB): domain Bacteria; phylum Pseudomonadota; class Gammaproteobacteria; order Burkholderiales; family Burkholderiaceae_C; genus Variovorax; species Variovorax flavidus. The sequence goes on along the minus strand of NZ_JASZYE010000007.1, from coordinate 203,312 downwards.
CGTGTTGATCTGGGCCGACGAGTCGTCGAGCAGCGACGCCGCCGTGAGCCGCCGTTCGGCGATGGCCTCCGCATAGAGGAAGGGCTTGAGGGTGGAGCCCGGCTGGCGCTGTGCGAGTACGCCGTCGACCTCGGCGGCTCGGCTCATGTCGCCGGAAGAGCCGACCCAGGCAAGCACCTCGCCGGTGGCGTTGTCCAGCACCACCAGCGCGCCGTCTTCCACGTTGCGCCCGCGCAGTTCACGCAGGTGGCGCTGCAGCGTGCCCAGCGCAAAGCGCTGCAGCGGCGCCCGCAGCGTGGTGCGGACGCTCTGGGCGTCGGGGCCCGCTTCCTTCAGAGCTCGCCTCGCAAGATGCGGCGCGATGCCTTCGCTGGCATCGAAACTGCGGCGCTGCAGTGCCGCGCTCGCGAACATGTCGAGGGCCTCGCAATCCGGCTTGCTCTCCGGCGCCATCGCGCGCATCAGCTCGCAGCTGCGTTGCGCGACGAGCGCCGGCCTGGCGTTGGGTGCGCGTACCAGCGCGGCGGCCAGCGCGGACTCACGCGCATCGAGCCCATGCGGGGCCTTGCCGAACAGGGTGCGCGAGAGCGCATCGATGCCGACGATCTCGCCGCGGAAGGGCACGGTGTTGAGATACGCCTCCAGGATCTGGTCCTTTCGCCAGTTGCGCTCCAACTGCTGCGCGGTCACCGTCTGGCCGAGCTTCTGCGTCAGGCTGCGTCCACCGCCGCCGCGCCGCAAGTCGTCGTCGAGCAGGCCGGCAAGCTGCATCGTGATGGTCGATGCGCCGCGTGTGCGCGTGTTCCACACGTTGCCCCAGGCTGCGGCCGAGACGGCACGCCAGTCCACGCCGCTGTGTTCATAGAAGCGCTTGTCTTCGCTCAGCACCATTGCAGTGCGCAGGGCGGGGGAGATGTCCGCGAGCGCGACCCATTGGCCGCGGCGCACGGTGGCGTCGGTACGCACGCGTTGCAGGGGCTCGCCATCGCGGTCGAGGACGAGGGTGTCGGAAGGGCGGAAGTCGCGCCGCATCTCGTTGAAGGTCGGGAGCGCCCACGCGGAACCCGCGAGCAGCGCGGCCAGCGCGACCGATGCGATGGCTGTCAGGCGACGGCTGGGCACGGCGATGTTCCCCGCGTGCGGATCAGGCCATGCCGAGCAGATGGGCCAGCGTGCGATCGGGTGCGGCGCGCTGCACCGAGACGTTGCGCTCCAGCTCGCGCAGGTGCTCGTCCATGAGCTGCACCGCGCCTTCGGCGTCACCGCGCGCCACGCAGTCCACGATGCGCTCGTGTTCCTCGTGCTCGCAGGCGGCATTGCCCGGCGGCTCGTACAGCGCCACGACGAGGGAGCAGCGCGACACCATCTCCACCAGGTAGCGCTCCAGGATGGGGTTGCGCGCCAGCGCCGCCAAACCCAGGTGGAAGGAACTCGCCAGCCGCGCCCAGGCCGGCTGGTCGAATCGGTTCATGGCATCGTGTTCCTGCCTGAGCTGCTTGCGCAGTTCCGCCACGTCGCGTGCGGTGGCGTTCTGCGTGGCGAGGTTGACGATGATCGCCTCGAGTCCCCGCCGCGCCTCGAAGATCTGCCGCGTCTCCTCGGGCGAAGGCACCGCGATGATCGCGCCGCGATTGGGCCGCAACTGCACGATGTGGTCGTGTGCCAGCCGCTGCAGCACCTTGCGCACCACCGAACGGCTCACGCCGAACAGCTCGCACAGCGAACTCTCCGGCAGCTTGGTGCCGGGCGTGAGCCGCTGGTTCATGACGCTGTCGAACACGGCGCGGTAGATGCGTGATTCGACGTCGTCGCCTTCGTCCACCGACGAGAGCGCACCGCCAGGACGCAAGGGCGCATCGGCGGCGGGAAGACGGGCGGTTCTGGAACGTGGCATGGGAACGGGGATCGCGGGCAGCGGGGCCCCGCTAGCTTGCCACAGGCGCGGCCACATGCCTGCAGATGGCGCCCGGCGTGGTGAACCAGACCTCTCCGCGGTCGCGCAGGGCCGCGAGGTGGTGCAGCGCCCGGCGCAGATGCCGCAGGCGGTAGGGCTGTCCGACGATGTACGGGTGCAGCGCCACGCCCATCACCAGTGGCTGCCGGCGCGACTGCTCGAGCATCTCGTCGGCGTTGTCGATGATCATCTGAGCGAAGTCTTTTGCGTCCATCTGCCGCGCAATGATCATCGGGATGTCGTTGAGCTCCTGCGGGTAGGGCACCGACCACAGCGTGCGGCCACTGCGGGTGCGCATGGGCACGGGCTGGTCGTCATGGCACCAGTTGAGGGTGTAGCTGTAGCCGGCCTCGGCCAGCAGGTCGGGCGTGCGGCGGCTCTCGGAGATCCAGGGCGAGAGCCAGCCCGAGGGCGCCTCGCCGCTTTCCTCCAGCATGCGGGCGCGGCAGCGGATCAGCAGTGCGCCCTCGTTCTTCTCGTCCATGTCTGCCTGGCGCTCGGAATTGCTGTGGCCATGCCCGATCAGTTCGTCGCCCCGTGCGACGCAGGCCGCGACCAGTTCGGGGCAGTGGTCGTAGAGCGCGGTGTTCAGCAGCACGCCCGAAGGCAGGCCCAGGCCGTCGAACAGCTCGAGCATGCGCCACGCGCCCACCCGGTTGCCGTATTCGCGCCAGGAGTGGTTCAGCACGTCGGGGTGCGGCGCGGCGGGGCCGATGCATGCGCCCATGCCTTCGCCGAATGCGAAGTGCTCGAGATTCAGACCGATGTAGACGGCCAGGCGGGCCCCGTTCGGCCAGGCGTGATCCTCGCGGCGGGTGATGGGCAGGTAGTCGAAGCGTTCGTGGGCGGGCAGGGGGCCGAGATAGCGGGCGTCGGGCATGCGGGGATCTCCAGATGGGGCACGTGCCCTTTTTGTCTGCAAGATCCGGACCAATTGTTGACAATTTGATCAGCAATGTGTGTGCATGAAGTTGTCGACATTGGCGACATTGGCACGGCGCTTGCATCACGCAGTGCTTCCATTCACGGAGAGAACTGCCATGTCCCTTTTTGCACGCCGCACCGTCCTTTCCAGTGCATTCGCGCTGGCCTTCGCCACCCTGACCGGCACCGCGCTCGCCGCGGATCCGATCAAGATCGGCCTGGTCACGGCCCTGTCGGGCCAGTCGGCCTTGTCGGGCGAGGCGATCACGCGCGGCCTGCAGCTCGCGATCGACGAGGTCAACGCCAAGGGCGGTCTGCTCGGCGGCCGCAAGCTGGAACTGGTGCGTCGCGACGACGAGGCGAATCCGGCCAAGGGCGTGACCGCGGCGCGCGAGCTCATCTTCAAGGAGAAGGTCGCCGTGCTCTTCGGGGGCCTGGACACGCCCGTCTCGATGGCCATCGTGCCGCTCGTCAATCAGGAGAAGGTGCCGTTCATGGGGCCGTGGGCCGCGGGCACGCCGATCACGAAGAACGGCGCCAATCCCAACTACGCCTTCCGTGTCTCGGCCGTCGATGAAGTGGTCGACAAGGCCATGCTGCAGTACGCGCAGAAGACCTTCAAGTCCGCCAAGCCGGGGATGATCCTCGTGAACAACCCGTGGGGCGAATCGAACGAGAAGGGCCTGAAGGCTGCGCTGGCCGAGAAGGGCGTGGCGGTCGCGGGTGTCGAGAAGTTCGAAGCCAACGATCTCGACATGGTCCCGCAGCTCACGCGCCTCAAGGCGGCGGGCGCCGATTCGCTGTTCCTCGTTGCCAACGTGGGCCCGTCGGCGCAGGTCGTGAAGTCGCTCGACCGCATGGGCTGGAAGGTGCCGGTGGTCTCGCACTGGGGCCCGGCGGGCGGTCGCTTCACCGAGCTGGCCGGCCCGAACGCCAAGGACGTGCACTTCGTGCAGACCTACAGCTTCTTCGGCAAACAGTCGCCGGTGGGCGAGCGCGTGATCAAGTCGCTGATGGCCAAGTACCCGGCCATCAAGGGCCCGGGCGACATCACGCCGGCCGTGGGCGTCGCGAATGCGTACGACGGCATGCACCTCGCGGCGCTTGCCATCGCGCAGGCCGGCTCGACCGACGGCGACGCCGTGCGCCAGGGCTTCTACAAGATCGCCAGCTACGACGGGCTCATCAAGAAGTACGCGACGCCCTTCAGCGCCGCCAACCACGATGCGCTCGGTGTCGACGACTACGTGTGGGCGCAGTTCATCGACGACCGCATCCTGCCGGTCGGCGTGACGGTCAACTGAAGGCGCACGCGCCGCGTCTGAAGAAGGTCCACGCACGATGTCGATGTTGTCCGCGCTGCTCAGTGGTTTCGGCCTGGGGAGCATGTATGGCCTGATGGCCCTGGGGTTCTACGTGACCTATGCCGTGTCGGGCACGGTCAACTTCGCGCAGGGCAGCTCGATGATGCTCGGCGCGGTGCTGACCTTCACCTTCGCGCAGACGCTCGGCTGGCCGCTGCTGCCGGCCGTGGTGCTGGCGCTGTGCGGGTGCGCGCTCTATGGGCTGGTGGTCGAGTTCCTCGCGGTGCGGCCTTTTGCGAGCCGGGGCTCGAACGCGTGGCTGATCGCCACGGTGGCCCTCGGTATCGTGCTCGACAACCTGGTGCTGTTCACTTTCGGCAAGGAGCCGCGCAGCCTGCCGTCGCCACTGGCGGTGTCGCCCCTGACGGTGGGAGGTGTCGGCCTCGGTGTGTATCCCTTGCAGATCGTCATTCCCATCGTGGGGCTGCTGCTGGCCGCGCTGCTGCATGCGGTGTCCCGCCGCACGCGCTGGGGCGTCGCGATGCTCGCGGTGGTGCAGAACCGCGATGCGGCGCGGCTGATGGGCATTCCGATCCGGCGCGTGGTCGCGCTGGCATTTGCGATGTCGGCGGTGTTCGCGGGCGTCGCCGGCGTGCTGATCGCGCCGCTGCTGAACGTCAACGCCGACATGGGCACGCTGTTCGGCCTGAAGGCCTTCGCGGTCGCGATCCTGGGCGGCATCGGCAGCCCGTGGGGCGTGATGCTCGCGGGGCTGCTGTTCGGCATCCTCGAATCGTTGATCACGTCGACGCTGGGTTCGAGCTACACGCAGATCATCAGCTTCGGGCTGGTGATCGTGGCGCTGGCGTTGCGGCCCAACGGGCTCTTCGGCCGGGCGGAGGTGAAGAAGGTATGAGTGCCGTGCTCGCATCGCCCTTGCGGCCTCCGACAGCCGGCGTCCGCTGGCTGGGCCTGGGCTCCCGGGGCCAGATCGCCGCCGTGCTCGTTCTGCTGGCCGCAGGGCTGGCGGCCGCAGCGGGTGTCAATGGCTACTACGTCTTCGTGCTGGCCAACGTCGCGCTGCTGGCGATCGTCGGCATCGGGCTCAACGTGCTGCAGGGGCTCACGGGGCAGGTCTCGTTCGGGCACGTGGGCTTCTACGCCATCGGGGCCTATACGGTGGGCATCCTCACCACCAAGGCCGGCTGGAGCTTCTGGGCGGCGTGGCCTGTAGCGGCCGTGCTCGCCGGTGCGATGGGGGCCTTGCTCGCCTTGCCGGCGCTGCGGGTCAAGGGGCCGTACCTCGCGATGATCACCATCGCCTTCGGCTTCATCGTGGAGCACAGCGTGGTCGAGATGCGTGATCTCACGGGCGGGCAGAACGGCATCATGGGCATCGCCGCGCCCGCGTTGTTCGGTGTCGGCGGTGAGAAGGCCATGGCGATGCTGGCCATCGTCACCGCCGGCGTCGCGCTGGCGCTGTTCACCTGGCTGTCGCGCGGGACCTGGGGCGCAGCGATGCGCGCGGTGCGCGACAGCGAAACGGCGGCCGAGTCGGTCGGCATCGACCCGCTCGTCGTCAAGACGGTCGCGTTCGCGATCTCCGCCGTGGCGGCCGGCGTGGCCGGCGGCTTGTTTGCGCCGCTGTCGGGCTTCGTCACGCCGAGCACCTTCGGCTTCGGCCAGTCGATCCTGTTCGTGCTGGTGGTGGTCATCGGCGGGTCGGGGTCGATTGCGGGGCCGCTGGTGGGCGCCATCCTGGTGGCGCTGCTGCCGGAGGTCCTGTCCAGCCTGGAGGAATACCGCCTGCTGTTCTTCGGCGCGATGCTGCTGGTCGTGCTGTGGGTTGCGCCCGACGGTGCGATGGGGCTGTGGGAGAAGCTCCGCCTGCGCGTTGTCGGCGCAACTGCGCGGCCGGTGCCGGCGTGGCCTGCCATGGCGATGCCGCTGCGTGAATGGTCGCGCAGCGCGCTGGTGGCCGACCGGCTCTCGATGCAGTTTGGCGGCGTGCGCGCCGTGAGCGAACTGGGCTTCGCGACGAAGCCGGCCCGCATCACCAGCCTGATCGGACCGAACGGCGCCGGCAAGTCCACGGTTCTCAACATGCTGAGCGGCTTCTACCGGCCCACGGACGGCGACTTCACGCTCGGCGGCGATTCGCTCTGCGGCCTGTCCTCGCATGCGATCGCGCGGCTCGGCATCGCACGCACCTATCAGACCTCCCAGCTGTTCGGCAGCCTGGGCGTGGAGGACAACGTCGTGCTGGCCGTCAGCCGGGGCTCGCTCGGCCTCCTGTTCGGCGCCAGCCGTTTCAGCGCGCCCGATGCCCGAGCGCAGGCGCGCGCATTGCTGGACTTCTGCGGCTACCGGGGCCATCCGGACACGCCTGCCGCCGATCTTCCGCACGTGGACAAGCGACTCGTGGAAATCGCCCGCGCACTGGCAACCGACCCCCAAGTGCTGCTGCTGGACGAACCCGCGGCGGGTCTTTCGCGCGCCGACAAGGAGCGCCTCGCCGGCCTGCTTCGGCAGATCGCGGAGGCTGGCGTTGGCGTGTTGCTGGTCGAGCACGACATGGAACTGGTCATGGGCATCTCGCACCAGGTCGTCGTGCTCGATGCCGGCCAGCATCTGGCCGCCGGCACGCCGGGCGAGGTGCAGTCCGATCCGCGCGTGCGGCAGGCCTATCTGGGGGAGGATCTGGCGGAACACGCGATCCGGCGCAGGCCTGCATTCCCGGCCGATGCCTCCAGCGGCGAAATGCTGGGTGTCGGTTCGCTGATCGCCGGCTACGGCGCCGAACCCGTGCTGCACGGCATCGACCTTCAGGTCCGCAGCGGCGAAGTCGTCGCGCTGCTCGGTGCCAACGGCTCGGGCAAATCGACCCTGATGCGATCGCTCGCGGGCCTGCATCGGCCGGTGCAGGGCGGCATCCATCTGCAGGGCCATGAGCTATCCCACCTGGCGGCGGAATTGATCGTGCAGCGCGGCCTCGTTCTGGTGCCCGAGGGCCGGCAGGTGTTTCCGGAACTGAGCGTGGTGGACAACATCCGGCTCGGTGCATTCCGGCAACCGGTCGATCGCGAGGCACGGGTCGAAGAGATGTTCCAGCGCTTTCCGCGCCTGCGCGAACGACAGCACCAGCGTGCGGGCCTGCTGTCGGGCGGCGAGCAGCAGATGCTGGCGATCGCGCGCGGGCTGATGGCGCGGCCGCGCATCCTGCTGCTTGACGAGCCCTCGCTCGGCCTGGCGCCGAAGGTCATCGCCGAACTGTTTGCGGCGCTCGATGCGTTGCGCGAAGAGGGCATGACGATCCTGCTGGTCGATCAGATGGCAAGCCTCGCGCTGGCCTTGGCCGACAGGGCCTACGTGATCGAAGGCGGACGCATCGTGGCGCAGGGCACGGCCGCACAGATTGCGAGCGACGACGCGCTGGCGCGAGCCTATCTGGGAGCAGGGGAGCGCACGCCGCCGCAGTGAGGCTCACTCGGTCGGCGGGAACTCCGCGTGGCGAGGCAGCGCGTCTGCAAACTGCACCCACCGCAGGCGCCGCGACTCCCAGTAGTGAAACGTGGGCGCGACCTGCTCAGGGTCATCAAGGCTGCCGATGGTGATGTCGATGAGACCGGGAATGTAGTCCGCAGTGAAACTGATCTGCGTGCCGCAGCGCGCGCAGAAACCGCGCACCGCGCCGGGCGACGACTCGTAGCGCGAAGGTTCGCCGGCAGGAAACTCGACCTGCGATTGCTCGTACATCGCCCAGGCGACCGCCGGCGCCGCATTCGCGCGCCGGCACATCGAGCAGTGGCACAAGGCCGCCATCACCGGACTGCCGGTGATCCGGTAGCGAACGGAGCCGCATTGGCAGCCGCCTTCCAGGGATTCATCTGGCACGGTTTGCTCCTTTCGGACGAACTGTTTTCGTCAGGTGTCCAGCACGAGCTGGGTTTGCGTCACGACGGCGCACAGCTTGCCTTCGGCGGACCGGATCGTCGTCTGCCACACCATCGTGGTTCGCCCGCGATGGAGTGCCACGCATTCGCCGGTGACGGTCGTGTCGACGCGGGCGCCGCCGATGAACTTGGTGCTGGAGTCGGTCGTGGTCGTGCGCTTGCCTTGCGGCAGGTTGACGACCGTGCCCACTGCGCCGAGCGTGTCGGCAAACGCCATGGACGCCCCGCCATGCAGGATACCGCCGATGGTGCAGAGGTCCGGCCGCACCTTGAGTTCGGCGACGACGCGTTCCGGCTCGACCGTGACGAGGCGCAGGCCCATCAGCCCGGGGAACACGGGGTCCAGCATCTGCTGGATCTGCTCGATCGTTGGCATGGGGGCTTCCTTGCGGTGGTGGGATTCAGTGCTGCGTGCCGAAACGGGCCGCCGTCCTGGCCCGTGCCCGTGCCGCCTCGATCTCGCGATCACGCGGATCTGCGGTGGTCACCAGCGATTCGATCAGCGCCCGAGCAGCGCCTGTCACGTCCTCGACTGCACGATCGAAGGCCGCCTCGTTGGCCTTGGACGGATGATTGAACCCGCTGAGCTTGCGGACGAACTGCAGCGCCGCGGCGCGCATTTCCTCTTCCGTGGCGGGCGGATCGAAGTTGAACAGGGTCTTGATACTCCTACACATTTCGTCGGCTCCTGGGAGGTGTGTCGTGGATCAACGCGCTATTTCAAGGTCTCGACCTTCATTCTGGCATTCGGTGCTTCCCCGAACATCTCCGGCGCGTACAACGCCTCCACCCGGCTCGGCGGCAGCGAGAAATCGCCGACGTTGTTCAGGCGAACCGTGTATTCCATCTTCACCACGCCCTTGGGCAGGTGTTCGTAGTAGCTGCGGAAGGCCTCGAAGCTGCGCTCCTCGAACGCGGGCCAGCCGCGGCCTGATCGCTTCTCGCCCTGGGTCGCGATCTGCGAGTCGCGGCCCAGTCCGCCGCCGAGGATGGTCGCGCCGCCGGGAATCGGGTCGGTGATGGCCACCCACGTCATGTCGGCGCTTGCGTTCACCTCCAGGCTCACGCGCAGGATGTCGCCGCGCGTGTAGATGCCCTTCACGGCCTGCTCGACGGGCGTGATGGTCTTGGTGATCGCATAGCCGGCAGCGAAGGGCGCCTTGAGCTGCACCGCGGCGACCGACTGCAGCGTCAGCCATGGCTTGCCCGTGCCGGTCTGCGTGACGAGCAAGGTGTCGTGCGCCGAGGGCGGCTCCGGCCACGGAATGAACAGGCTGTTGTTGCGCAGGTTGCCCGGCGATGCCGGTGCACCGAAGGCGGTCGTCTGGTTGGGCGCACCGGAAGCGTCGGTGGCCTTGATGCGCTCGACCTTGCTCCAGTCCACCTGCGCCTTGAGCGTGCCCAGGTTCGCGGCAGTGATGCCGGTGACGGGCGCGCTCTCGAAGCGCTTCGAGAATTTCTCCAGTGCCAGCCCGCCCCACAGATTGGCGGTGGTCGTGTGCCACGCGCCGTTCTGCTGCCGGCCGATGAAGCCGTTGGCGAGCCTGGCCGTTTCGTCCTTCCACGCCGGATCGTCCATGACCGCGAGCAGCAGGCGCGCCGTGTTGACGTCGCCGTTGGTCATGAGCCACCACCAGTAGTCGTCCTGTTCGGTGCTGAAGACCACCTTGGTGCCCTGGAAGCTCAGCCTTGCCTTGAGCACATTGTTGGCTTCGTCGATGCGCTGCTGGCGCTGCGGCACGTCCTGCACGCGCTTGAGGATGTTGAGCCAGTCGATCACGGCGCTGGTCGGCCACTGGTTCGGCGCGATGGTGATGCTGCCAAGCATGCGGCCCTGGGCCTTGCCGTAGCGCGACAGCGCTTCGAGCGCGGCGAGCTTGCGCACGTCCAGGTCCTTGCGCGGGCTCCAGAACTCGCGCTGGATCCTGCCTTCGACGAAAGCGGCCAGCCCTTGCGCCATCGGTGCGACAGCCGCTTCGGGCAACGCGAAGGCCGGGTCGAGCGCAGCGGCTTCGTGCGTGGCGGCGAGCACGTAGGCCGTGAGGATGTCGCTGCCGCGGTTGGCTTCGCCGTCCCGCGGCGGGAAGTAGTTGGCGAGGCCGTCTCCATCCAGATAGGTCGGCAGCTGCGCGACCACTGCCTGCCATGCCTTGCCATCGCGAAGGCCGATGGACTTGCTGGCCTTCTGCTCCAGGCAGATGTAGGGGTAGGCCGCGAACCAGTCGCGCACGCCGGTCAGGCCCTCGGCAAGCCGGGGCTGCAGCGACAGCCGCAGGCCGCCGCGGCCGGGGAGGGCGTCGGCGGGCAGGGCCACGTCGATGGTGAAAGGCCCGTCGAGCTGCACCAGCGTCGCCTGCTGCACCGTCAGCGGCACGGCGGGCACGATGCGCTGCCGCACCTTCAGCGCATCGCGTGCGCCCGACAGCGTGTCCTTCGCTTCGATTTCCCACAACAAGGCTTCGGCACGCGTCTGCGCGAGTTGCGCGGGCGCGCTCACGGTCCATGCGAGTTCGCGGGCTTCGCCGGCCGGGATCTCGACCGTCTGCGGTTCGAGCGTCAGCAACGTGGCGCGCGGCGTGGCCTCGACCTTCATCGCTTGCTGCGTCGTGTTGCGCAGCGTGATCTGGGCGCGGAACTGGTCGTCCTCACGCACCAGCGGCGGCAGGCCGCTGATGATCTGCAGGTCCTGCGTCGCCTGGATCGAGGTCTGCCCGGTGCCGAACAGGCCAGTGCCCGCGTCGGCCACGGCCACGATCCGGAAGGTGGTGAGGGCGTCGTTGAGCGGCACCGTCACCGTGGCCTGTCCGTTGGCGTCGAGCACGACGGCGGGCTTCCACAGCAGGAGGGTGTCGAGCAGTTCACGGGTCTGGCTCTTGCCGCCGCCACCGCCCGCGGGCACAGCCTTGCGGCCGTAGTGCCGGCGGCCGACGATCTCCATCTGCGCGGTGGAGGTGCTCACGCCCCAGCTGCGCCGCTGCATCATGGCTTCGAGCAGGTTCCAGCTGTCGTTGGGCATCAGCTCCAGCAGGGCCTGGTCGACCGCAGCCACCGCCACTTCGGCGCCCGCTGCGGGCTTGCCGTCCGGCAGCCTGCCGGTGATGGTGACCTGCGCCTGGGCGCGCACCGGGTAGCTGGGCTTGTCGCTCGCCACCTTCACGTCGATGCTGTGCGCCTGCGTGCCGACACGGATCTCGGCCAGGCCGAGGCGGTAGGCCGGCTTGCTGAGGTCGACCAGCGCGGTGGGCGCAACGTACTCCTTGCCCTCGTACCAGAAGGCGGTCCACCATTCGCGCGGCGCCCTGAAGCCCCAGGTGAAGAAGCTGTACCACGGCACCTCGCGCAGGCGTCCGCGCAGTGCGAGGACGCTGACGTAGGCGTTCGGGCCCCAGTCGGGCTTGACGACCAGGCTCACGGTCGGGTCCTGTCCGTTGAGCTGCACCACGTGCGTCTCCATCACGCCTTCGCGTTCCACCGACACCAGCGCGGTCGCGAAGCGGAAGGGGCTGCGCACCTGGAACTTGGCGACTTCGCCGGGCAGGTAGCTCTTCTTCTCGGGCAGTACGTCGATGCGGTCATGGTCCTCGCCGCCGAACCAGAGCTCGCCCTGGCGCGTGACGTAGACCGAACTGGCGGCGCGGCTGTCGCGGCCGTCCTTGTCGGTGGCGCTGGCGATGAGTTCGACCTGACCCGGCTCCTTCAGCTCGACCTCGCACAGCAGCAGGCCGCGCACGTCGCTCTTGCCGGTGCACACGGTGCCGATCTCCTTGACGTCGGTCTTGTTGTCGTAGGTGTAGAAGCCGCCCACCATGCGCTTGCGGCTGGTGGTGGTGATGCGTGCGATGGCTCGCACGTTGAGCGTCACGCCTTCCTGCGGCTTGCCTGCCAGGTCGAGCGCGAGCGCCTGGAAGCGGAGCTTCTGGCTGGTCGAGACCCAGCCTTCGGTCTTGATGCCGGCGATGACGGCGGCGGGCCACAGCGTGTGGGTGCTGCGCAGGGTCTGCACCTCGCCGTTGGGATCGGCGTAGGTGGCTTCGAGCAGCAACTCGCGCGGCGTGGACCTGGTCGGAGGGATCTTGTCGATCGTGAGCCTGCCCGCGCCGTTCTTGTCGAGCGTGAGCGGCAGCTTGTCGGCGATCACCCTGGCGTCGTCGGCGGATGCGTCTCCGCTGTCGCTCGCGCCGTCCTTGCCGGGCGGCGAGAAGCTGAAGGCGTCGAAGTCGGCAAACGAAAGCCGCTTGCCGCGCAACATGGCCGACACGTGCACCGGCAACTGGGCTGCGCCGCCACCGGACACGTAGTTGATCTGCACGTCGACCGGCAGCGAGCTCACCGCCACCAGCGGTCTCTTGTCGCTGGGCGCAATTCGGCCTTCGAGCACCGGCAGGCGGAACTCCTCGACACGGAACTGGCCGGTGCTGAAGCTGCGCTGATCACTGTCCTTGCCGCTGCGCAGCTCGACCTGGTAGACGCCGAGCTTGGCGCCGGGCGGGATCTGGAAGGTGTTCTCGCCGCTGCGGCCGCCGGTCGCGGTCCTGCGCCATGCAACCGGCTGCGTGAACTGCTGGCCGCTGCCGACGTGGGTCACGACCAGCGTGTCCGGCGAGGCCCCGGGCAGGCCGAATCCCTTGCTCGTCTGGGTGCGGATCAGGTGCTTCATCGACACCGTTTCGCCGGCACGCAGCAAGGTGCGGTCGAACACGGTGTGGGCGATCTGATCGGGCTGCGGGTCCAGGCTGGTCGGCACGTTGAAGCGCCAGGGCTCGATGCCGCGTTGCCAGTCGCTCCAGGTGAAGGCCAGGTCCTCGACACCCGCGTCGTCCTTCGCGCGGGCGCTGACGAACCACGCGTCGGCGTTGTAGTCGTCTTCGCTGTTGCAGCTCGGCGCGTTGGGCGAAAGGCCCGGCAACTGCACCAGGCCGCGTGCGTCGGTCGTGCCGGAGGCGACTTCCTTGCCATCGCAGCCGGACACGCGCACGGTGGCATTCGCGACCACCTTGCCCTTGTCCAGCGTGGTCACCCAGGCGATCGAATTCTCGCGGCCCAGCTTGAAGTGCACGGCCAGGTTGGTGGCGAGCGCGGTGGTGCGCACGTACATCGTGCGGCCGCTGCCGTAGCGCTCGTCGAGCAACGCGTCGCCGAGCTTCTGCGATGCGATCTCGAGCACGTGGAAGCCCGGCGTGAGCGGAATGCCGATCACCTCGAAGGGGCGTGGGTCCGCGCCGTCGGACTTTGGCATGTCCAGCGTCCTGACGCCGGTCTGGCCGTTGAGCAGCGACACCATGCGCGTCTGGATCGAGTCGCGGTCGTCCTTGTCGATGACCTTCGGCAGGGAGCCCTTCACGTCGCGTGCGGCCGATTGGCGCGTGACGGTGTAGTTGCTGTCGTAGCGGCGCACCTTGCGGAACCACGCGATGATTTCCGCGTCGGTCTTCGGGTTCATGTCGCTGACCTTGCCCGGCGTCAGCGTCTGCACTTGCAGCGCGGGCTCGACTCTTCTCACCGTCACCGGCATCAGCGCCACGCCGCCCGGCTCGGCCAGCCGTTCGACCACGCCGAAAGGCGAGGCAGCGAATTTCGCGAGCGGCGGCATTGCGCCGGTCGCGACCTTCATCGGAAAACTGTCGGGCGAGGCCAGCGCGCGGCCGGAGGCGTCCTCGAACTTCGGCGGCAGCTCGATGGTGAACTGCGTCTGCTCGGCGAAGGGCGGCGGGAAGCTCACCGATTCGACGATCGCATCGGCGTCCTTCGCGATGTTCTCGTCGAAACGGGGCTTGATGGTCTTGCCGCCGCCCTTGAGCGTGATCTCCGCGGCGAGCCTGCGTGCGACCGGCGCGTTGAACTGCAGCACCATCGGCCGCAGCGGCAGGCAGGCCGCCTGTGCGTTTTCGCGCTCGCAGCTGAAAGACACGGCAAAGGGCTCGCGCACCTCGAAGTTGAGACGCCGTTCGACGTTGTTGGCGACTCCCGAGGGCGTGGCGACACCCTTGCCGTAGACCAGTTGCACGCGGCTGCCCGGCGTCAGCGTGCGGTTGCATTGCAGGGTGACGAAGCGCAGCGGCTCTTTCTCGGCCTCCTTCTCGCGGCCGAAGGCCTTGAGCAAGGCCGTGCGCTGCTCGCCGTCGACGAGCTTCACGGGGATGCGCTCGCCGACGTCGCCGGCCGCGCACCAGACGTTCTGCTGCACGCTCTCCGGCGTGGCCGCACCGTTGAGTTCAAGCATGAAGAGCTGCTGCTCGTCGATCTTCCCGTAGCTCGGCTGCCAATGGCGGATGAAGGGGCCGCCGCTGTTGAACTGGTAGCGTTCCGGCCCGGTGAGGGCCGTGCCCGCAGGCGACTTGAAGCCCGCGACGCGCGTGGCGGTGCAGCGCACGCCGGGCGGGAGGTCGTTCTCGAAGTCGAAGACCCACTGCTTCTCGCCGGTCCAGCGGCCCGTGCCCTTCGCGGCCTGCGCGTCGGTGCAGCTCAGGGCCAGCGGCGCGGGCGCCTTGGGATCGCCGAAGTCGACGGCCGGCTGGTCGAATCTGGCGACGACCTGGCGAATGCGCGCCACTTCGCCCTGCGGGGTCAGGCTGGTGATCTGCAGCGCGTGGCTCTGGCCGGCCACGAAAGCGCTGGCGGCCAGCAGAAGACTCGGTATCAATCGGCTCAAGCGGGTATCCCTCCTCCGGGGGAGCGTAGCCGATTTGGCTTTGTGCAGAAGGGGGCCGCAGGACCGATCCTTACAATTCCGGAGTCGTCGTGCGGGTCTCGCGCGGACCGCCTCTCACCTCACGCCGCCTGATGAAACGCTACTGGGAAATCGATGCATTGCGCGGGCTCATGCTCGTGCTGATGACCATCACCCATCTGCCCACGCGACTGACCGACCCGCTGGGCCAGCCCTTCGGTTTCGTGTCGGCGGCCGAGGGCTTCGTGCTGCTGTCGGCTTTCGTGGCGGGGCTGGTGTACAGCCGCATCAGCTACAACCGCGGGGTCGATTCGATGCGCCAGGCGTTCTGGCGGCGCGCGCTCAAGGTGTACCTGAGCCAGGCTGCGACCTTGCTCTTCCTGTTCACGATCATCACGGCGGTGAGCCTGCGCATCGATCAGCCGGCGGTGAAGAACCTGTTGTCCTTCTACCTCGCGAACCCGCGCGAGGGCTTCATCTTCTCGCTGCTGCTGGTCTACGAGCCCGCGCTGCTCGACATCCTGCCGATGTACATCTTCTTCATGCTGATGAGTCCGTGGGTGCTGGCCTTCGCGATGCGGCACGGCTGGACCGGCGTGATGGTGGCGAGCGCCATCGTGTGGGGGCTGGCGCAGTTCGGGCTCAGCGAATGGCTCTACGAGCTGGCGGTCCGGTATGTCGGGTTGCCGGTGCCTTTCCATGAGCTGGGCGCCTTCAATGCCTTCGCGTGGCAGTTCCTTTGGTTCGCGGGCTTGTGGATGGGGGCGAGCCGCAACGCGCCCGATGCGCGGCCCTTCCGCTTTCCCAGGTGGCTGCTGGCGGTGGCCGGTGCGGCCGCGCTCTACGGCTTCTACTGGCGCCACCACGGCATCAACGGCCAGGCGCCTTTCGGCGGCGACGTGGAACTCAACCTGCTGTTCGACAAGTGGCAGCTGGGGCCGCTGCGCATCGTGAATCTGGCCGTGCTGGGCATCCTGGCGATCCAGTTCGGTCCGGACTTGATGCGGCGCATCCCGCGCCTGCACTGGCTGGAGGCGATGGGCCGCGCCTCGCTGCCGGTCTTCTGCGCGCACCTGGTGGCGGTGTTGACGGTGCTGGCCGTCTACGGCGACAGCCAGACGGTGCGTCCCTGGTGGGGCGACGTGCTGCTGCTGGGCGTGGTGTTCTCGGGCCTCTACGGCGTGGCGAGGGCCGTCCAGTGGTGGGACGAGCGGGGGCAGCCCCCTGCGGCGCTAGCGCAGCCCTTGCGCGACTGAGGCGTCGGCCCGCGTCGCGGGGTCCGGCAGGTGCTCCGCGATGACGGATTGCCACAGCCGGTAGCCCTCGTCGGTCATGTGCAATTGGTCGCCGCGGAACAACTCGGCCCGGGGCCGGCCGTCGGCGCCCAGCATCGGCGTGAACACGTCGATGTATTCGCTGTTGGGCAGGCGGCGAAGGTAGGCCGCGATCACGTTGTTGGTCTCACGGACCTGCGGCATGAGCTTTTCGCGCGAGGGGCTGGGCTTGACCGAGATGTAGGCGATGCGCGTGTTCGGCAGTTCAGCCCGCAAGGTGTTGGTGAAGTGCGCGAAGCTCTCCAGGATCTGCAGCGGTGTGCGGCCTTCGGCCAGGTCGTTGTCGCCGGCATAGACGAGCACCAGCCGCGGCTTGTAGCGCACCACCAGTTCGTGCACGAAGAGGCTGCAGTCGGCCATGGTCGAACCGCCGAACCCGCGATTGATGACCACCGGCTGCTGCCGGAAATCCTGCGCGATGTTGGGCCACATCCGGATGGTGGAGCTGCCGACGAACAACACGCCGTCAGTGGCGGGCAGGCCGGCGCGGTCGGCATTCGCGAAGGCGTTGAGTTCGCCTTGCCAGCGGCTCTGGGCGGCGAGGTAGGCGGGGGAGGTGTTGGAAGGGGACTGTCCGGCGTCGGCACCCGCGACGGATTGGGCCTGCGATGCCAGCGTTGTGAGCAACGCGAGCGATAGAGCGGCAAGGCGAACAGCTTTCATCGACACCATGGAAATCCAAACGTTCTTCGACCTGAATGCGTTGGCAAGTTCCCTGCCAACGTGTCGCCAAATGGTAACGGCTCACCTGTCCGGACCCCGGATCACGGGTGTCGCGGCGGCTTGGCGAGGAATTGGAAACAAATGGAAACATATACTGGAGCCCCCTCCCTGGAGCGTCCATGCACGAGCAAAGCGGCCCTGCACCTCGACCGTTCTGGCATCGCCTGAACACCTTCTTCGCGTTCCCGTTCCAATGGGAGCCGCTGGCCTATGCGGTGGTGCTGGCGCTGTGCGCCTTGCTCGCCCATGTGTTGATCTTCCTGCCGCGTGCGCTGGCCGTTCTGCTGGTCGAGCTCGGCATCGTGCTCGCGGCGACCCGCTATGGCTTCAAGGTCATGGCGCTCGGCTCGCGCGGCATCGTGCGCGCCAGCGACTTCCCGCGCACGCTGGACGACGAGTGGACGAACCTGCCCTGGAAGCTGTTCGCGCTGGTGCTCGTGCAGGGCTTTGCCGCCGGTTTGCTGGGTGCGCTGAATCCGGTGCTGGCGCAGATCGCGCTCTTCGTCGTCTCGTTCACCTTGCCGGCCACCACGATGGTGCTGGTGCAGTCGGGCAGCTTCTTCCAGGCGCTGAACCCGGCGCTCGTGTGGGAGACGATGCGTGCGGTGGGCTGGCCCTATGCGCTGCTGTGCGTGTTTCTCTTCCTGCTGAACACGGGCGCGCAGATCGCGATGGTCATGCTGTTGCCGTTGATGAGCGGCTGGCTCATGCTGCCGGCCATCAACTTCGTGATGATCTATTTCGGGTGGGTCATGGCCAGCCTGCTGGGCTACGTGATGTACCAGAACCATGCCGAGCTGGGCATCGAGTTGCTGCCGGGGGCCGGTGCCGACGATCGCCAGATCGACACCCGCACGCCGGCGCAGATCGCCCAGCAGCAGACCGATGCGCTGGTTGCGCAGATGGTGACCGATGGCGACATTGCCGGCGCACTCGCGCTTGCCTACGAGGCGCAGCGCACCCAGCCGGACGACCTGGCGGCCCAGCGCCGCTACCACCGCGTGCTGCTCCTGGCGCCCGACAAGGCCGCCACGCTGCTCGACCATGCGCGCCGGCTGATCGACATGCTGGTGCGCCGCGATCTCGGCTCCGAAGCGCTCAAGGTCTACAAGGATTGCCGCGAGAAGGACGCAACTTTCGCCATTGACGATCCCGCCGTCACGCTGGCGCTCAGCCGCGTCGAGTGGCGAAACGGCGACGCACGCGCTGCGCTTGCCTTGCTGTCCGGCTTCGACAAGCGCTTCCGCGGGCACGCGATGATTCCGCAGGCCTACGAGTTGGCGGCGCGCGTGCTGGTGCAGGGGCTGAACCGGCGCGACATGGCGCAGCCGATCCTCACGACGCTCGAATCACGCTACCCCGACAGCGAGCAGACCTCGGAAGTCCGCTGGCTGCTGCGCGAGGTTCCGCAGGGCTGAAGCCCCGGTTTCGGTTCAACCCTTCTGCAGCGTGCGCGTGACCATGTCCTGCGGTGCGAGGCGCAGCAGGTCGGGCAGCCAGCCCATGGCCTGGTCGCGGCGGCCGGCCTGCAGCAGGCCGTTGGCGCACAGCGAGAGGGTGTCGGCCAGCTCGGGGTGAGCGGGAGCGGTTTTCAGCAACGCCTGGCACAGCCGCTCGGCATCGGCGAACTGCCGCGCCCGCGTGAATCGCCGGGCGAGCCGTGCCATGTCGTCCGGCTTCAGGCGCGCGCCGGGCTTGGCGTGATCGAGGTAGGTCTTGTAGCTCGTGTACTGCAGTTCGAGCGTGACCGGATCGTGCGGCGCGAGCCTGAAGATGCGGTGCGCTGCACGATGGAAGTCCTCGCCCGCCGGCCAGAGCCGTGCGGTGTTGAACCATGCGCGCAGCGTGTCGGCGTCATCGGGCCGCAGCTTCGCCGCCGCTCGCCATTCGGCGCATGCCGGCTCGAACTTCATCTCGGCCGCGAGACGACGCGCCGACGCGACGTGTTGCGCGAACGGGTCTGGCGCCGCTTCGGCTGCAGCCGAAGGCAGCTGAAGCTGCCGCCACCGCATCGTGCCGGCCATGAGCAGCGCGCCGGTCAGCAGCCCGCCCAGGTGCGCCATGTAGGCAATGCCCTGGCCGCCGACGAAGTGCTGCAGCAACTCGTTGGCGATCCACGCCGGCAACAGGATCAGCGCCGGCGCGGTGACGTAGTTGAAATAGAAGAACAGTTGGTAGAAGAAGCGGATGCGTCGCAGCCGGTACATCACCGCATACATGCCCATCAGCGCCGAGACCGCGCCAGAGGCTCCCAGCCCGTAGCCGCCATTGCCTCCATAGGCCCACGCAGCCAGCGCCGAGGCGCCGACTGCGCCAAGCAGGTAGAAGCCCAGGTAGAGGCCGCGCCCCAGCGCCAGTTCAACCGAAAAGCCGAAGAGAAACAGGAAGAGCATGTTGCCCAGCAGGTGGCCGGTGCTCGCATGCAGGAATGCGGAGGTGACCCAGGTCCAGGGCTTGAACCCGGCGCCCTCGTTGTGGTCCTGTGCCCAGCGTTCGGTGAAGGGCGGGGGCAGCATCGACTCGTACTCCCGGCGTTCGTTCTTCCATTCGGCGTAGCGCGGGTTGGCAGGTGTCACGACCCCATCGACGTGCAGCTTGTGGAGAAAGGCCTTCTCGCGCTGCAGGCCTTCGAGCAGGTTCACGACATCGCCGTGTGCCAGCAGCCGCTTGGCCGCGGCCGCGCGCGGCGAGCCGGTTTCAGCGAGCCATTCGACGAAGGCCGGCAATTCGAGCCGGGGCAGCTCGCTTTGCACATAGAAACCGGCCGCGCGCTGCTCGGCTTTCTGCTCTGCGCGCTGGGGTCCCCAGAACACCAGCATGTTCACGAGGATGAGCAGCACGGTCATCCATGGCGGATTGCGCCATGTCGGCCGGCTTTCGAGCGGGATCGCGTAGAACAAGTCGCTTCAGGTCCGCGCTCAGAGGCTGTTGCGGCCGATGCCCTGGTAGATGACGCCGGCTTCCTTCATGTTGGCCGGCTCGTAGAGATTGCGGCCGTCGAAGATGACGGGCGATTTCATCAGCGTCTTGAGCCGTTCGAGGTTGGGGCTGCGATAGGCCTTCCACTCGGTCACGATGATCAATGCGTCGGCGCCGTCGAGCGCTGCCATCGGGTCCTTGGCCGAAGTGAAGCTGATGCGTTCGAGCAGCGAGGGGGCATCCGCGAAGTCGAGCTGCAGCACGCGCCGCGTCTCGTCGACGGCGATGGGGTCATGCGCCACCACGCGTGCGCCCGCGCGCAGCAGCACCCCGAGCACCACGCGGCTGGGCGCCTCGCGCATGTCGTCGGTGTTCGGCTTGAAGGCGAGCCCCCAGAGCGCGAAGGTGCGGTCGCTCAGGTCGGGGCCGAAGCGCTCCAGCACCTTGTTGGTCAGCACGCGCTTCTGTTCGTCGTTGACCGCCTCGACCGATTCGAGCACGCGCAGCGCCTGGCCGTTGTCGCGTGCAATGCGCGTCAGCGCCTGGATGTCCTTGGGAAAGCAGCTGCCGCCGTAGCCCGTCCCGGCGTACAGGAAGCTATAGCCGATGCGCGGATCGGATCCGATGCCCTGGCGCACGGCCTCGATGTCGGCGCCCACGCGGTCGGCCAGGTTGGCCAACTCGTTCATGAAGCTGATGCGGGTGGCGAGCATCGCGTTGGCCGCGTACTTGGCGAACTCTGCGGAGCGCACATCCATCACGCGCGTGCGCTCGTGGTTGCGGTTGAAAGGGGCGTAGAGCCGGCGCATCCAGCCGAGCGCCTCGCGGCCCGTTTCGTCGTCGGTGTAGCCGATGACGATGCGGTCGGGCCGCATGAAGTCCTCGACCGCCGCGCCTTCCTTCAGGAACTCGGGATTGCTGACGACCGAGAAGCGCAGGTCGGAACGCCCGCGCTTGTCGAGCTCTTCCTGGATCGCGGCGGTGACGCGGTCGGCCGTGCCCACGGGCACCGTCGATTTGTCGACCACGACCTTGAAGCCCTCCATGTACCGCCCGATGTTGCGGGCCGCTGCCAGCACGTACTGCAGGTCGGCGCTGCCGTCCTCGTCGGGCGGCGTGCCCACTGCGATGAACTGCACGTCGCCGTGCGCGACCGAAGCCTCGATGTCGGTCGAGAACGAGAGTCGCTTTGCCGCGACGTTCGACTCGACCAGATCGCCGAGGCCGGGCTCGTAGATCGGGATGCCGCCCTCGTTGAGTGTCGCGATCTTGCGCGGATCGACGTCGAGGCAGAACACGTGGTTGCCGATGTCCGCCAGGCAGGCCCCGGTGACGAGGCCGACGTAGCCGGTGCCGATGATCGAGATGTTCATGAAGTCAGGCCGCCTTGGGTTCCGAGAGGATCTGGTCGAAATACGCGATGGTCTTCGTCAGCCCTTCCTCGAGCTGGGTGCGCGGCGCCCAGCCGTCGAGTTCCTTCTGTGCGAGCGAGATGTCGGGGCGGCGCTGCTTGGGGTCGTCGGCGGGCAGGGGCATGCGCACGAGTTTGCTCTTGGAGCCTGTCAGTTCGATGACCTTGTTGGCCAGCTCCAGCATCGAGAACTCGCCCGGGTTGCCGATGTTGATGGGGCCCGGCACCTCGTCGCCGGTGCCCATCATGCGGAGCATCGCCTCGACCAGGTCGTCCACGTAGCAGAAGCTGCGGGTCTGCTGGCCATCGCCGTAGATGGTGATGTCCTCGCCCTTGAGCGCCTGCACGATGAAGTTCGACACCACCCGGCCGTCGTTCAGGTGCATGCGCGGCCCGTAGGTGTTGAAGATGCGCACGACCTTGATGCGCAGCTTGTGCTGGCGGTGGTAGTCGAAGAAGAGCGTCTCGGCGCAGCGCTTGCCCTCGTCGTAGCAGCTTCGGATGCCGATGGGGTTCACGCGGCCCCAGTAGGCCTCGACCTGCGGATGGATCTCGGGGTCGCCGTAGACCTCGCTGGTGGAGGCCTGCAGGATCTTGGCGCGCACCCGCTTGGCCAGCCCGAGCATGTTGATGGCGCCGTGCACGCTGGTCTTGGTGGTCTGTACCGGATCGTGCTGGTAGTGGATGGGCGATGCCGGGCAGGCCAGGTTGAAGATCTCGTCCACCTCGACGTAGAGCGGGAAGGTCACGTCGTGCCGCATGAGCTCGAAGCGCGGGTGGTCGAGCAGGTGCTCGACGTTGCGCTTGGTGCCGGTGAAGAAGTTGTCGACGCACAGCACGTCGTGCCCCTGTTCGATGAGCCGGTCGCAGAGATGACTGCCGAGGAAACCGGCGCCGCCGGTGACGAGCATTCGCTTGGAAGCGTTGTATTGCCGCATGCGCGTGATCACTCCGTAAAAAGATCCATCGGATCAGGGTTGCTGGGACCGCTGTTCGTACATCTTCGCGTCGACCAGCATCCGGAACCACAAGGCCTGGAAGAAGGCGAAGTAGAAGCCCGTGCGTCCATCCAGGAAGCCGAGCCGGAAGACGTAGCGGTAGACGAAGTAGCTGAGCGAGCGAATGCCCGTCGGCAGCTTGTAGTAAATCTCCTTGATGTAGCGGGTGCGCTCGCGGGCATCGCCCGTGAGGCGCGGCTTCAGCACGTTGTCGCCGGCGACGCTCGGGCCGAGCTTCTCCTTGGCCTCGGCATCGCTCCAGCGGTTGTGGCTTGCGATCCAGTCGCTGAGTCGGGCCGAGTTCTTGTCGTGCATGAAACCGTTGAGTCGCCCCGGCTTCGCGGGGCTGATGAAGTGCTGGTCGTAGAGTCGCGACTCGCAGCGCCCCGACCCTGAGCGAAAGAGCCTCAAGTGCCACGGATTGACGCCGCTGAAGCGCAGCATCTTGCCCATGAAGTAGTCGCGGCGACGTAGGAGATAGGCGTCGAATTCGGGCGTGCCCGAAAACAGGGCATTGATTTCGCCGACCGACCGGTCGTCCAGCACCTCGTCGGCGTCCAGATGGAGCTGCCAGGCGTAGGCGCCCTCGATCTGTGCGATCGCCCAGTTGCGTTGGTCGCTGTAGTTGGAGAAGGGGCGCTGCACAACGGTGCATCCCAGCTCTTCAAGAATGGCGGGCGTACTGTCGGACGAGTGGGAGTCGACCACGTAGATGTGGGGGCTCACCTTCTTTGCCTGCGACACGGTTTCCCGAATGATCGAAGCGGAATTGAAGGTCAGGATGACAACAACGCAGCGGGGCAGTTCCATGTGGTTTGGCGCTCGTTATGCGGTTCGGCCGGTGGGGTGTACCACCTTCCCAAGCGCGAAGCGTGCCAAACTTTAGCACTACATTCTTACGTTTTGGAACACATCCGATGGCCGGCAGTACTCCTCCCAACGGCCTATGACCTCAGGGTGCTCCTGTTCTGATAGCGGAAAATCCAATGCCGACGCGGCATTGGATGGGTTTCGGGTAAACCCGAGCGGCGGCCTCAGGCCAGCCGCTGGCGGTGCCGTGCGATCTGCTGGCGCACCTGCGCCGGCGCCGTGCCCCCAAGGATGTTCCGGGCCGTCAGCGAGCCGCGGAGGCTCAGGACGCCGTAGACGTCCTTCTCGATCTTCGGATTGAAGGTCTGCAGCACCGACAGCGGCAACTCCGACAGATCCACCTTGTGCGAGATCGCCGCCTTGACCGCGTGCGCCACGGTTTCGTGCGCGTCGCGGAAGGGCAGGCCCTTCTTGACCAGGTAGTCGGCCAGGTCGGTGGCGGTCGCGTAGCCGCGCAGGGCGGCGTTTTCCATGGCCTCCGGCTTCACGGTGATGCCGCCGACCATCTCCGAGAAGATGCGCAGGGTGTCCTTGAGCGTGTCGACGGTGTCGAACAGCGGCTCCTTGTCTTCCTGGTTGTCCTTGTTGTAGGCCAGC
This sequence comes from Variovorax flavidus, assembly GCF_030317145.1. Classification (GTDB taxonomy): domain Bacteria; phylum Pseudomonadota; class Gammaproteobacteria; order Burkholderiales; family Burkholderiaceae_C; genus Variovorax; species Variovorax flavidus. The sequence goes on along the minus strand of NZ_JASZYE010000007.1, from coordinate 179,658 downwards.
GGCTGGCCCTTCATCAGCGTGATCAGCGCCATCAGGTGGCCGACCACGCGGCCGGTCTTGCCGCGGGCGAGTTCGGGGACGTCCGGGTTCTTCTTCTGCGGCATGATCGAACTGCCGGTGCAGAAGCGGTCCGCGATGTCGATGAAGCCGAAGGACTGGCTCATCCACAGCACCAGCTCCTCGCTCAGGCGGCTGATGTGCACCATGGCGAGCGATGCGGCTGCCGTGAATTCGATGGCGAAGTCGCGGTCGCTGACGGCGTCCAGGCTGTTCTGGCAGACCTCGTCCATGCCGAGCGCGCGGGCCACTGCTTCGCGGTCCAGCGGGTAGCTGGTGCCGGCCAGCGCAGCGGCGCCGAGGGGCAGGCGGTTCACGCGCTTGCGCACGTCGGCCATGCGTTCGGCATCGCGCGCGAACATCTCGACGTAGGCCAGCATGTGATGCCCGAAGCTGACGGGCTGTGCCACCTGCAGGTGGGTGAAGCCGGGCAGGATCACCTCGACGTTCCTGTCGGCGATCTCGATCAGCGACCGCTGCAGGTCCACCAGCAGGCCGCCGATCAGGTCGATCTCGCCGCGCAGCCAGAGGCGCACGTCGGTGGCGACCTGGTCGTTGCGGCTGCGGCCGGTGTGCAGGCGCTTGCCGGCATCGCCGACCAGCTGGGTGAGCCGGGCCTCGATGTTCAGGTGCACGTCCTCGAGGTCGAGCTTCCATTCGAAGGCGCCGGTCTCGATTTCCTCGCGAATCTGCTTCATCCCGCGTTGAATATCGGCGTGGTCCTGCGCGCCGATGATCCCCTGGGCCGCCAACATACCGGCATGCGCGAGCGAACCCTCGATGTCAGCCTGCCACAGACGCTTGTCGAAGAAGACGCTCGCGGTATAGCGCTTGACCAGGTCGCTCATCGGTTCGGAGAACAGGGCGGACCAGGCTTCGGATTTCTTGTCGAGTTGGTTTTGAGTCATGGGAACCGTTCGGGAGGCAATAATGGGTTTGTCACCCATTGTTTCTGTGATGCGCAACCCGTCGATTTTATCGGCCACCCCTTCGTCGTCGTCCGCGAAGACCCCGTCGGCGCCTTTGCAGGCCAAGACGCGGGTGCCTTCGCGCGGCGGCGTGGTGCTGTTCGATGCTTGCCAGATCGGTGTCGTTCTGCGCGCGGTGCTGTTCGTGGAGGTCGTGGTGGCGGTCACCACCCTGTTCCTGGCGCCCACCTTGTCCGAATGGCTGCTGCTGGCCGCCACCGTGACGGGCGGTGCCTTGCCGGGCACCTTGCTCTGGCTGCTCGTTGCATGTGCGCTGAAGAAGCTTCTGGCCCGCCTGCCGCTCCAGGTCCAGTACGGGACGGGCGCGGTGCTCGGCGCGGTGGCCGGGCTCTACGGCTGTGCCTTGCTTCGCCTGACCGGCGTGGTCGGCGGTGCGCCCTGGGTGGCCAGCGCGCTGGCCGGCGCCCTGTTCGCGGGGCTGATGATGGCGGCGTTGGTACTGCGGGCGCGCGGGCAGACGCCGGCCGCCACCACGGCACGGCTCGAGGAACTGCAGTCGCGCATCCGGCCGCACTTTCTCTTCAACACCCTCAACAGTGCGATTGCACTGGTGCGCGAGGAGCCGGCCAAGGCCGAGGCGATGCTGGAAGACCTGAGCGAACTGTTCCGCCAGGCGCTGGCGGACCCCGGCGAGTCGGTCACCCTGGCGGACGAGATTGCCCTGGCCCAGCGCTACCTCGCCATCGAGCAGGTGCGCTTCGGCGAGCGGCTGCGCATCCGCTGGGACATCGATCCCGAGGCCAATGCAGCCCGCCTGCCGCCCCTGCTGCTGCAGCCACTGGTGGAGAACGCCGTCAAGCACGGCGTGGAGCCGAGCCCCGAGGGCGCCAAGCTGCGCATCCGCACGGAACGCCGGGGCAGCATGGTGTTGATCGAAGTACTCAACAGCCTGCCGCCGTTGCGGTGGGCCGACCAGCCCCTGCCGCGCGGACACGGCATTGCCCTGGACAACGTGCGCGACCGGCTCCGGCTGCTGCACGACATGCAGGCGCAGTTCAGCGCCGGCATGGACCAGAAGAGCTATCGCGTCCGGATCGCCATTCCTGCAGAAACATGACCCCACTTCGCACCTTGATCGTCGATGACGAAGCGCTGGCACGTTCGCGTCTGCGCGCTCTCCTGGCCGATTGCCGGGCACCCGCGGCCGAGGTCGTCGCCGAGGCGGCGCATGGCGAGGGAGCACTCCACCATCTGGCGAGCACGCGTTTCGACCTCGTGTTGCTGGACGTCCACATGCCCGGCATCGACGGCATCGAACTGGCGCGCAACCTGCGCAGCCGGCCGGGCGCGCCGGCGGTCGTGTTCGTCACGGCCTTCGCCGCGCACGCGGTCACGGCCTTCGAACTGGAGGCCGTGGACTACCTGACAAAACCCGTGCGGGCCGAGCGCCTGCAGCAGGCCCTGCAGAAGGTCGAGCGCCACCTGAAGGACCGGAGGCCCGCAGCGGCGCCGGAGGCGCCCCAGGACGTCCTCATCATCCAGGACCGCGGCCGCACCGAGCGGGTGCCGGTGTCCGAGGTGCTGTATCTCAAGTCCGAGTTCAAGTACCTCACGGTGCGTACTGCGTCGCGCAGCCACATCTTCGATGGCTCCCTCTCCGAACTGGAAGAGCGCTTTCCGACACGCTTCGTGCGCGTGCATCGCAATGCGCTGGTCGCGCGTTCGGCCATTCGTGCGCTCGAGAAATACGACGACGGCGAGGATGCCGAAGGGTGGGCGCTGCGGCTCGACGGCATTCCGGAGCCCGTCGTGGTGTCGCGCCGGCAGTTGTCCTCGGTGCGCGAAGTGCTCAAGGAGCCACGATGAGCGCCCAGCCCGACCAGAAAGCGGACGAACGGCTCGACCCGAAGGCCGAGGAGCCTGTCGAGGCCCCGCAACCCGATCGCGTGCTGTTGCACATGCCGGTGGACGTGCGCAGTGCGTCGCTGGTCGTGCTGGCGGTGCTGGCCACCGTGTTCGCGCTGCACTGGGCTGCGGCGGTGTTCATTCCGCTGATGGTGAGCCTCCTCCTGACCTATGCGTTGGCGCCGTTGGTCGACAAGCTCGAACGCTGGAAGATCTCGCGCTGGGTCGGCGCCGCCGTCATCCTGCTCGGTATCGGCGGCGCATTCGGGTGGACGGGCTATTCGCTGTCCGGCAGCGCCTCCGAACTGCTCGATGCATTGCCGGTCGCGGCGCAGAAACTGCGCGTGGCCATGCGATCGAACAGCCGAACCACCGATGCGAACGCGCTCGACACCGTGCAAAAGGCCGCGGCGCAACTCGAACAGGCGGCCGAGGAGAACTCGGCCAAGGTCGCTGCGCGCAAGGGCGTTGCGCGCGTGATCATCGAGCGCCCCTCCTTCAACGTGCGCGACTACATGTGGAGCGGCACCATCGGACTGATCGGCGCCATCGGACAACTCACGCTGGTGGCCTTCCTCACCTTCTTCGCACTGGGGTCGGGCGACACCTTCCGCCGCAAGCTGGTCAAGATCACCGGCCCCAGCCTGCAGAAGAAGAAGATCACCGTGCACGTGCTCGACGACATCACCAAGCACATCGAACGCTACCTGCTCGTGCAGATCCTCACCAGTGCGCTGGTGGGCGTTGCGACCGGGCTCGCGTTCTGGGCCATCGGGCTGGATAACGCGGCGGTGTGGGGCATTCTGGCGGCGGTCACCAACCTGATTCCCTACATCGGGTCCGTCATCGTGATGGCAGCGGCGGGGCTGGTCGCCTTCCTGCAGTTCAATGGCATCCAGATGGCGCTATTGGTCGGAGGCACCTCACTGGTGATTCACACGCTCGTGGGCAATCTGCTGCTGCCATTCCTCACGAGCCGGACGAGCCGCATGAATCCGGTCGCGGTGTTCGTCGGCGTGATCTTCTGGGGATGGCTCTGGGGAATCTGGGGGCTGCTCCTGGGCATTCCGATCATGATGGTCGCGAAGGCCATTTGCGATCACGTGGAGGATCTGCAGCCGATCGGAGAATTGCTGGGCGAATGACCTTTCAGCAAATGCCGCTGAACACTAACCCACCTGCACCACAGCCTCTTCCGGCAGCACTCGCCAGATGATCCATTCGCCGACCGCAATGTGGTGCGTCGGCTTCGCTCCCTCCGGTGGATTGCCACTCTGCAGCGTGAACTTCTTTCCTGCCAGACGCAGCGCGATCTCGAATCCCGGCCAATCCCCGGGCACTCTGGGCGTGAGCGAAAGCTGATCCCCGCGCACGGACAGGCCCAGCAAGGTCTCGACCGCGGCCCGGTGCATCCATGCCGCCGAGCCCGTGTACCAGCTCCAGCCGCCGCGACCCGCATAGGGCGCCGAGCCGTACACATCGCCGGCCATCACGTAGGGCTCGAGTTCATACAACGGTCCGCGCTGCGCGTGGCGCGCGCGATGCGCCGGGCTCAGGCCCTCGAAGCTCTGCCACGCGGCTTCGGTGTCGCCCTGCAGCGCCTGCGCCATCATGGCCCACACGGCGGCGTGCGAATACTGGCCGCCGTTCTCGCGCACGCCGGGCGGATACGCCTGGATGTAGCCGGGGTTGTTGGTCGATCGGGCCAGCGGTGGATGCAGCAAGCGCATCAGGCCATGCGGCTGGTCGTGCAGATACTGCTTCATCGATGCGAGTGCCGGTGTGGTGTGCTGCGCGTCCGAAGCATTCGAAAGCAATGACCAGGCTTGCGCGATCAGGTCGATGCGACATTCATCGTTGATCGACGAGCCCAGCGGGGCGCCGTTGTCGAAGAAGGCGCGGCGGAACCAGGCGCCGTCCCAGCCGGCGGCGTGCAGGGCAGCGATCCAGCCTTTCCGGGCCGCGAGCCAGCGTTCGGCGCGTTGGTGTTCGCCACGCGCATGGGCGAAAGGGGCGAAACGCTCGACCACGCTGCACAGGAACCAGGCGAGCCAGACGGATTCGCCCCGGCCTTCGTGGCCCACGCGGTTCATGCCGTCGTTCCAGTCGCCCGTACCCATCAGCGGAAGCCCATGTGCGCCGGTCGCGAGGCTGCGATCAATGGTGCGTGCGCTGTGTTCGTAGATGCTGGCCGTCCGGCTGCTCACCTGGGGCGCGTAGTAGGCGTCTTCGGCGCCGGCCGGGATGTCCGGGCCCTCCACGAAAGGCACGATCTCGTCGAGCACCGATCGGTCGGCCGTGACGTCGACATAGTGCGATGCCGCGTACGGCAGCCACAACAGGTCGTCGGAGAAATGCGTGCGCACGCCAGCCCCACCGGGCATGTGCCACCAGTGCTGCACGTCGCCTTCGGGGAACTGCCGCGCCGCATTGACGAGTATCTGTTCGCGCAGGCGTGCCGGATCGGTCAGCGCAAAGGCCATGGCGTCCTGCAACTGGTCGCGGAAGCCGAAGGCACCCCCGGCCTGGTAGAAGCCGGCCTTGGACCAGAGCCGGCACACCAGCGTCTGATAGACCAGCCAGCGGTTCACCATCGCATCGAAAAGCGGGTCGGGCGTCCTGACCTGCAGCCGGCCCAGCAGCTCGTCCCAGAATCCTCGCGCTTGCGCCAGCGCCTCGGGCACGTCGCGCTGTTGCCAGCGTCGCGCCAGTTGCATGGCCGCTTCCGGATCGTCCGCGTGCCCCAGCATGAAGGTGAAGCTGGCGCCTTCGCCGGGCGCAAGGCTGAACTCGCCGGCGATCGCTGCACACGCATCGAGGCCGCTGCCGCCGTGACCGCCGAGGGTCTCGGGCAATTCGATCATGCCGCGACCGGCAAAGAACTCGCTCCGCTCGCAGGTCCATTGCGTCGCGCCGTTGAGGCCTGCAAGCTGAAGGAAGCCGGTGCTGCCGCCGAATCCGGCGCTCGATTCGCGCTGTTCGCCGAACACCGCGGCCAGGTCTTCGGGCTTCCACGTGTGCACAGTCCGTCGCTCTCCGCGGGCCGCGCCGAGTTGCCATTCGACCATCGCGACGGCGCGCAGGCGGCGGGCGCCGATGCCCTCGTTGCGGACGCTCACGTGCACGAGCTTCATCCGTTCGTCGCGGTCGGCGAAGAAGGTGGTTTCGAGCACCACGTTCCGGTGCAGGCACTCGAACACCGTGTAGCCCTGGCCATGGCGCACGCGGTGCCTGGCGGCGACCACGCCGCGGCCGGCCGGCGTGAGCGGGAACAGTTCGCGGGAATCGAGGTCCTGCAGCAGGTAGTGTTCGAAGGCAGGGTCCTGGACCGGATCGTTGGACCACGGCGTCACCTGGTGCAGCCGGCTGTTGGTCGCCCAGGTGTAGCCCGTGCCCGATTCGGAGATCTGGAAGCCGAACGAGGCGTTGGCGATGACGTTGACCCAGGGCCGCGCGGTGCGGCGGTTCACGTCGACCTCGAAGCGGAATTCGCCGCTCCCGGCATCGAAGCCGCCTTGCGGCGCGATCAGGGTGTCGTCGATGTGCGCGGTGGGCGGAAGCGTCGAGAGCGGGACGCGGGGCCTCGCGTCGACTTCGGCCGGCCCGATGGCATCGCGCAGCGCCGCGACCTGCGATTCGAGCGCGCGCCCATCGGCGGTGAAGACCACCCGGGCCAGGCTCGACAGCGCGGCCTTCTCCGAAGGCGCCACATCGGCATCGCGCAACAGGTAGAAGCCCGCGGCATCGTTGCGCGGAAAGCTGTTCTGCGTCTGCTGCGCGACGCGGTTGCGCAGCGCCTCGATGTCTCTCTGCAGCGGCATCAGGTAGGAGTGCGGTTCGCTGTTGAGCACCACGAGGTCGCACGCCACGCCGCCGAAGCCCCACCAGGGCTGTGCGCGCAGCAGCGTGTCGACCAGTCCCTTGCCCGCCATGGAGTGGATGTACACCAGCACGATCGGCTTGTCGCCGGAGATGCCGAAGCGCCAGATCTGCCGCAGGTCGATCAGGCCCCGGTCGCGCATCACGCGGGGCGTGGTGTAGGTCAGGATGGTGGTGAGGTCCTGCAAGGCGAGGTTCTTGGCGGGGTCGATGCTCAGGTCGCGCAGGCGCACTTGCGCCAGCGTCGCGGCCATGCGCGTCGCACGCTCCACGTGCATGGGCTGCAGGTAGCGGTCGATGCCGGGCATCAGGGCTTCGATGTCGTCATCGGCCGCCGTCGCGAAGGTCACGCGTGCGGTGGCGCCCGGCGCGATCGACAGCCGCACGCGCAGGCAGGCGATCGGGTCGAGCCCGTTGATCGGCGTGCCGTCTGCGCCCAGCGGCTGCGGCTCGAGCGCCGGCGTGGCGAGCGTGCGGTTGCGTCCGATGAACGCGCGCCGATCCGTCATGCAGTCGATGGATAGCACCTGCGCATCCACCGATGCGACGAAGTGCGCTGCAGCCACGACCGGGTCGCCGTGCAGGCGCGGCTTGCGCGACATCAGCAGCGCACGCCAGCCCGGCACCCAACGGCTTTCGACGAACAGGTTCGCGAAGGCCGGATGCGCCTCGTCGGCCTTGGGGTTGGACAGCACGGGCTCGAAGTACGAGATGAGTTCCAGCGTGCGCGTCTCGTTGCCGGTGTTGTGCAGCGCGACGGTACGCAGCTCGGTGTCGTCCTCGGGGCTGATGAGCACGGTGATGCGCGCCTGCAGGCCTGGCCCGGTCGCATCGAACTGCACCTGGTCGGCAAGAAAGCGTGCCCTGTAGCGCCAGTGTTCGCCGGGCGCGGGCAGGGCGGTCAGCGAGGTCAGGGTGCGGCTGTTCGTGTCGCGTACGTAGAAGAAGGTGCCATAGCTGTCGCGCAGCGGGTCGTCCCGCCACCGGCTCACGTTGAACGATCGCCACCGGCTCACGCCCGCGCCGTTGGCGCGCAGCGCCACGGTGTAGCGGCCGTTCGAGAGCAGGTGCGTGGGCTGAAAGCCCGGCTCCATCGGGTCGACGATGCGGGGCTGGAAGATCGGCGCCGCCTCTCCTGTCGCCGGCTCGGGCGGCGTGCGCGGGTCGGCGCTGCCGATGATCTGGCGCGGCGTGCGCTCGTGCAGCAGCGACGCGTGCGCCTCCACCAGCGCGGCGCTGCCGAACCAGCGCCGCGGCGCATTGTTGCGCACGGCGTTGCACAGGGCCACGAGCGACATGCCGTGGTGATGCGCCATGACGTTGCGCACGACGGTGTAGGCCTGTCCGGTCGACTGGCGCGAGACGGTGAAATCGATCGCGTCGAAGAAGCCGAACTCGCCGCGCGCGCCGAGCGATTCCAGCAGGCGCAGGTTGACCACGGCATCGGCCGGGCGGAGCAGCGCTGCCATCGCCGTGGCGTACGGCGCAACCACGCGGTCGGTGGGCGGCGTGCGGCGCAGGGCCAGCCGCGGCACACCGAAGGGCGAGTACTGGTAGGCGAGCGAATGGTCCTGCGCGAAATAGGCCGACTCGGAGACGCCCCACGGCAGGTTCTGTGTCGAACCGAAGGTCTGCTGTTCCCCGATGGCGGCGAGGTTTGCCACTTGCAGCAGGCCGCCGACCGGCTCGGTCATGACGAGCGTCGGCATCAGGTACTCGAACATCGAGCCCGACCAGGACTTGAGGCCCGGCTTCACGCCGACGGATAGAAAGGGGCGGCCAAGCGCCAGCCAGTGACGCCGGGGAACGTCGCCCTTGGCAATGGCGAGGAAGCTCAGGAGCCGCGACTCGGAGGCGAGCAGGTCGTAGTAGCTCGCATCGAGCACGTTGTCCTCCACCCGCAGGCCGATGTGGAAGAGGTGGCGCTTGGTGTCGTAGAGCCCGCGGAAATCCATGCCGGCGCACAAGGCGTCGCAGCGCTGCGCGAGCGATTCCAGATCCGCCGCGTCGGTGTTCTCCGCTGCGAAGGCGCGGCAAGCCTGTGCGACCGCGATCAGATGGCCCGCGAGGTTGCCGCTGTCGACACTGGACACATAGGCCGGCGGCAGCATCCGCAGCGATTGCGTGTCGTACCAGTTGTAGAGATGGCCCTCGTGCTTGTCGAGACGATCGATCGTGTCGAGCGTCGCGGCGAGCCGCGCGGCGAGCGCCCTGGTGTCGATCCAGCCGAACTCCCGTGCGCAGCAGCACGCCAGGAGGTACATGCCGATGTTGGTCGGCGACGTGCGGTGCGCGATGGTGGGCTCGGGTTCGAGCTGGAGGTTGTCGGGCGGAAGATGGTTGTCCTCGGGGCCGACCACATGCTCGAAGAAGTGCCAGGTCTCGCGCGCCAGGCCTTCAAGGTAGCTGCGCCGTTCGGCGGTGAGTTCGCCTTCGGTTTCCGCCGGAGTGCGGCTGCTCCACCACGCAGCCAAGGGAGCGAGCGCCCACAAGCCGAAGAGAAAAGGTCCCATCCAGGGATGCGGGCCCCACAACGACGCCACGCCGAGGGCAATGCACACGGCACTGGTGAATGCGCCGCCGCGCACGAATGCCGCCAGCTCATAGCGAGCCTGCGCCTGCGCCTGCGCGGCGGTCGTCCATTCGAGCAGATGGCGACGGCTCACCGCCAGGCGCCATGCGGCACGAAGCGATGCATCGAGGAGCAGGCGCGTCTGCGCCGCCAACTGCACGAATTGCCATGCCGCGCTGGCCAGCGCGCGCAGCAGTTCGGTCGCGCCGACATCGAAGAAATGGGGGAGTTCGATCGAGCGCCGCGTCGGCACCAGTCCGGCGAGGGCGCCCAGCAGAGGGCCGAGCACGAGCGCCGAGACGACCGCGGCCAGCGCCCAGTTCAATGGAAGCGAATCCGTGAAGACAACCCAGGCGAGCAGCGCGGTGGATGCCGGCACCACCATGGCGCGGCGCAGGTTGTCGCTCATCTTCCAGAGGCCCAGCGCGTCGATGCCGAAGCGGCGCGCGCGCAGCATGAGCGGCAGCAACTGCCAGTCGCCGCGCGTCCAGCGATGCCAGCGCGAGGCGGCGACGCCGGCATGGTGCGGATGGTCCTCGATGAGGACGAGGTCGCTCACCACGGCGCAGCGTGCCACCGAGCCTTCGAGCAGATCGTGGCTGAGCACCGCGCCATCGGGCATGCGCCGATCGAGCGTGGCATGCACGGCGTGCACGTTGAGCAGTCCCTTGCCGGTGAACGAGCCGGTGCCGAAGACGTCCTGATAGAGGTCGGAGGCACTGTTGCTGTAGGGGTCGAGCCCGCACTGGCCCGCGAACATCCAGTGGAACAGGGAGCGTTCCTCGCGCTCCGGAAAGGGCGTGACGATGCGCGGCTGGAAGATGCCGAAGCCCCCGACCACGCGCCGGCCAGCTTCGGCGATCTGCGGTGTGTTCAGCGGATGCGCCGCGACCGCGACCAGGTCGCGCAGGGTGCCCGGTGGCAGGCCAGTGTCGCTGTCGAGCGTCATCACGTAGGGAATGCGCGGGGCGAGTTGCAGTCCTTGCGCCGTGGGCACGAAGCCGCTCGCGTCGCCGACGGCCAGCAGGCGCAGCAGCATCTCGAGCTTGCCGCGCTTGCGTTCCCAGCCCATCCAGCGCTGCTCGGTATCGGACCAGGTCCGCGGTCGGTGCAGCAGGGTGAATCGAGGCGGGGCGCCTGCCGGGGCTGGGTACGTCTCGTTGAGCGCGGCGATGCGCTGCATCGCGTCTTCGAGCAGGGCCGCGTCGTCCGGCATCGAGGCCTGCGGGGCGTCCGGCCAGTCGGACAACAGCGCGAACTGCGCATGGTCCTCGCGGTTGGCGAGCCAATGCAGTTCGAGGCGGTGAGCGAGCTGGGCGTTGGCCTGCAGCGAACTCAGCATCGACGGGACGACCACCAGGACGCGATGGGCTTCCGGGATGCCCGCCGCGAAATCCAGGCGCGGCAACGCACGCACACGGGTCGATTCGGCGACGATGCGATGCACCAGCGCTATCACCGACTCCGAGACCGGCCACACCAACAGCACCAGCGCGACCACTGCGGTCCAGGCCGGATCGGGCCATCCGACCCGGTTCAGGCCGTGCACGGAAGCGGCCAGCATCAGCGCGGTGCCGACGACGATCGTCAGCACGTAAAGGGGCAGACGCCAGTTGCGATGGGAAATCCGCCGCAGCGAAAACGGAACGGTCCGGTCGCCACCCGCATCCGCCAGCGCGGCGATCAATGCCGGGCGGCCTTCGCCGAAGAGGTAGTAGCCGGCAGTTCGCTCGGCCAGGGACCATCGCGTCTCTTCGTTTTCCTGCGAATGCGGGTCGCCGGCCGCTTCCAGGGCCAAGCTCACCACCGCTTCCGCGACTTCGCGCTCGGGCCTGCGCAGGGCGCGTGCGACCTGTTCCATCGCATGCGTGATCTGCTGGCGCGTGAGTTCGCTCTCGCGCCCGTAGCTGGGCAAGTTGCGCAGCACCCGCAGCGATCGGCTGACGGGCTCGATCAGGTCGGCCCATTCGACCTGCCCGATCATCCGCAGGGTGGTGATGATGTTGCCGACCGTGAGGTTGGCGGCGGCCTGCGCCGTCTGCGCGTCGGCGATCAGGGCGGGGCCGTTCGGGCAATGTTGCTCGGTCCATTTGACGAGCGCAGGCGGGTTGTCGCCGTGCTCGACGGGCAGGCGTTGCCACAGCTGGGTGAGGTAGCTTTCCTGCATGCCGCGGCTTTGCAGCGCGCGATAGAGCACGTCCAGGTCTTGCATCGACAGGCGCTCGGCCGCGTCCCATGCCGCATGCGCGACTTCGCGCGCCACCTTGCTCTCGGCAATGCTTTCCGCGACGCGCCGCAGGTTCTCCAGCAGCACCACGCGCAGCGTGGTCGGCAATGCCCAGAGCTCGCCGAGCGTGAGTTCGTCGATGTCCTGGTAGGCGTTGAGGAAGGCGGTGAACAACTCCTTGTTCAGCACGCTGTCCGTGTGCGCGACATAGGCCCACGCGATGCCGTACACGCGTGGCAGGCCGGCCAGGGGCGCGGCCGCGAGCTTGGGAAGCCGCGCGTAGTAGCTGCGCGGAACACCTTCGCGGATCTGCTGGAGCTGCGCCTCGACAAGGTGAAAGTTGTCGAGCAGCCATTCGGCCGCCGGCGTGACATAGCGTCCGCTCTGCGAGATGAGCGCGATGTAGTCGAAGGCGCTGCGCAGCGATTCGAGGTTCTTGTCGACGCGCGGAAAAAATGGCGTGGCGTCGCCTCGCGCGCTTCCCTGCTGCACGACCTGCGCGCGCGCCAGGCTGTGGCCGTGCTGCTCGAAGCGTTGGGCGCCGAACAGCTCGGCCCGGATCGGTGCTTCGACCGGTTCGTGAGGACCCAGGAGGAGTTTGCGTGCGTACTGGCTTAGCGAATCGAGCCGGTCGACGACCGCCGCGGCACTCAAGCGACCGCGAACAGGCCGATGGCGAGCACCACGGCCACGCAGGCCATTGTCACGATGCGGCCAGCGGCGACTGAACGCACCCGCTGCAGATGGCTCTTGACCGCGAACCATCGCCCCTGTGCCAACGCGCAATGTCGCATGTGGGATGCCAGCGCATCGAAGTCGCCGCTGACGAAGTCGATCTGGGAACGGGCAAGCGATTGCGGGGTAGACATGGCGAAGATTCCTCTGAACGGCCCTTGAGCCGCCGCGCGATTGCGAGAGCTGTGAACGTAGGGGCAGGGTACTCTTCATCGAATACCCTTCCTTTCTCCCGCGCCGGATGTTGACGTAGGAGACGGCGCACAGCGCGCGATCGCTCCTTCGCTAGCCGGTGTTTCGCAAGCCCGCCGCGACCCCGTTGATCGACATGTGGATGCCGCGCTGCAGCCGCTCGTCGTCCTGCCCCGCGCGATAGCGCCGCATCAATTCCACCTGCAGGTGATGGAGCGGGTCGATGTAGGGGAAGCGGTGGCGAATGGAGCGCTGCATCTCGGCATTGCCCTCCAGGCGCTGCCTTGCGCCCGTGATGAGCACCAGGGCATCCGAGGTGCGGTGCCATTCGGCGTCGATCATCGAGAACACCTTCTGGCGCAGCTTGCGCTCGGCCACCAGCTCCGAGTAACGCGAGGCCAGGGCGAGGTCGCTCTTGGCGAGCACCATGTCCATGTTCGACAGCAGCGTGCGGAAGAAGGGCCACTGTGCGTACATGCGCTGCAGCAATGCGTGGCGTTCCTTGCGCGCGGCAGGATTGGCGGCCTCCGCCAGGAATTGCTCGATGGCGGAGCCGAAGCCATACCAGCCGGGCAGCGTGAGCCGGCACTGCCCCCAGCTGAAACTCCAGGGCACTGCCCGCAAGTCCTCGATGCTGCGGCTCGGATTGCGCGAAGCGGGCCGCGACCCGATGTTGAGTTCGGCGATCTCGCGGATCGGCGTGGCACTGAAGAAGTAGTCGCCGAAGCCGGGCGTTTCATACACGAGTGCCCGATAGGCTGCCATGCTGGCCGCCGACAGTTCGGCCGCGGCCGTGACGAAGGCTGCCGGCGCGGGCTTGGCGGTTGGCAGCAGCGTGGCTTCCAGCGTGGCGGCGACCAGCGTTTCCAGGTTGCGCCGGCCGATCTCGTGGTTGGCGTACTTCGAGCCAATCACTTCGCCCTGTTCGGTCAGGCGGATCTGCCCGCGCACCGTGCCCGGCGGCTGCGCGAGGATCGCCTGGTAGCTCGGACCGCCGCCGCGTCCCACCGTGCCGCCGCGGCCGTGGAACATGCGCAGCCGGATGGGCACGCCGCTCTCCTTGTTCAGCTCGTCGAAGAGCGCGACCAGCGCAAGTCCGGCGCGGTACAGCTCCCAGTTGCTGGTGAAGATGCCGCCGTCCTTGTTGCTGTCGCTGTAGCCGAGCATCACATCCTGCTCCGCGCCCGAGCGCTGGATCAGCGCATGGATGCCGGGCAACGCGTAGAAGGCGCGCACGATGGGGGCCGCGTTGCGCAAGTCCTCGATGGTCTCGAACAGCGGCACGACGATCAGGTCGCAGGTGGCGTTCTCGGCCAGTGTTCCGCGCAACAGGCCCACTTCCTTTTGCAGCAGGAAGGCTTCGAGCAGGTCGCTCACTGTCTCGGTGTGGCTGATGATGTAGTGGCGGATGGCCGCTGCGCCGAAGCGCGCTCGCGCCGTGCGGGCGGCGGCGAAGATCGCGATCTCGCTCTTCGCCAGTGGCGAGTAGTCGGCGTCCGGAACGCGCAAGGGCCGCGCATCGTCGAGCAGCCGCAGCAGCAGCGTCTGTTTGGCGTCCTCGGCCAGACCGGCATAGTCGGGCTCGATGCGCGCGGTGGCGAGCAGCTCGGCCACCACTGCCTCGTGCTTGTCCGAGCTTTGGCGCAGGTCGACCGTCGCGAGGTGAAAGCCGAACACTTCCACCGCGCGGATCAGCGGATGCAGGCGCTGCGCGGCCAGCACCGAACCGTGCTTGTCGCCGAGCGATTCCTCGATGGTGCGCAGGTCGGCGAGGAACTCCTCGGCGTTGGGGTAGGGGTTCTGCGGCGGCACGGCGTGGCGCGCAGCCTGGCCGCCGGTGAGGTCGCGCAGGGTCGCAGCCAGGCGCGAGTAGATGCCGGTCAGCGCGCGGCGATAGGGCTCGTCGACGCGGTGCTCGTTCTTGTCGGGCGAGCGCTCGGCCAGGGCCTGCATCTCCACCGACACATCGACCAGGGTGGCCGACAGCGACAACTCTCCACCGAGGTAGTGCACTTCCGTCAGGTAGTGGCGCAGCGCCAGTTCGGCCTGGCGGCGCAGCGCGTACTCGAGGGTCTCGGCCGTCACGTTGGGATTGCCGTCGCGATCGCCGCCGATCCATTGGCCCATGCGCAGGAAGGGCGCGACCGAAGGCGTGGCACCGCCGTGGGCCAGCGCCTTCTCCAGGTCGGCGTACACGCGGGGGATTTCGCGCAGGAAGGTTGCTTCGTAGTAGCTCAGCGCGTTCTCGATCTCGTCCGCCACGGTGAGCTTGGAGAAGCGCAGGAGGCGCGTCTGCCACAGCTGCGTGACGCGGGTGCGCATCTGGCTTTCGTTCTCGGCGTATTCGACGGGCGTCAGCGCGTCCTTCTTGCCGGCGAAGGCGCGTTGGCGCAAGGCGATCTCGTCGCGGGCGGTCAGCAATTGCGCGATGGCGCGCTCGGCGTCCAGGATGCTCTTGCGCTGCACCTCCGTCGGGTGCGCGGTGAGCACCGGCGACACGTAGCTGTGCGCGAGCGATTCCACCACCGCCTCGGGCTTGATGCCGGCCTTGCGGATGCGCGCGAGCGCGACTTCCAGGCTGCCATCGGCGCTCTCGCCGGCGCGGTCGGCCTCGGTGCGGCGCCGGATCTGGTGGCGATCCTCGGCCAGATTCGCAAGATGGCTGAAGTACGTGAAGGCGCGGATGACCCGCACCGTCTCGGCCGCGCTCAGGCCCTTGAGCAGATTCTTGAGCGCGCGGTCCGCCGCGTGGTCCGCGTCGCGCCGGAATGCCACCGACAGGGTGCGGATCTTTTCGACCAGCGCGTAGCTCTCTGCGCCTTCCTGCTCGCGGATCACATCGCCGAGGATGCGGCCCAGGAGCCGGATGTCGTTGATGAGGGGCAGGTCTTCGTCACTGTGCCGGCGCTTGGAGGCAGCCGGGGCGGGGCTCGTCTTCATTCGGAACATCTCCTCGTTCGATGGGCCTGCGGCGACGTTGCTGCGGCGCAACATGCTAGCATCCCACGGGTCTCTTTCTCATTGGAAAAACGGTCTTGAGCAACATCGTCATCGCCACGCGCGAAAGCCGGCTGGCCATGTGGCAAGCCGAGCACGTCAAGGCCCTCCTGCAAGAACAAGGCCACACGGTCGGCCTGCTCGGCATGACGACTCGTGGCGACCAGATCCTCGACCGCTCGCTGAGCAAGGTCGGCGGCAAGGGCCTGTTCGTCAAGGAGCTCGAACTCGCACTCGAAGAAGGGCGCGCCGACATCGCGGTGCACTCGCTCAAGGATGTGCCGATGGACCTGCCCGACGGCTTCGCGCTGGCCTGCGTGCTGGAACGCGAGGATCCTCGCGATGCGCTGGTGTCTCCGCGCTACCCGTCGCTCGACGGCCTGCCGCAAGGCGCGGTGGTCGGCACCAGCAGCCTGCGCCGCGTGGTGTTGCTGCGCGCGCTGCGGCCCGATCTGCGGATCGAGCCCCTGCGCGGCAACCTCGACACGCGGCTGCGCAAGCTCGACGAAGGCCAGTACGACGCGATCGTGCTGGCCGCGGCTGGCTTGAAGCGGCTCGGCCTGGAAAGCCGCATCCGGCAGACCTTCGAGCCCGACACCATGCTGCCCGCCGCAGGGCAGGGCGCTCTGGGCATCGAGGTGCGCGCGGATCGCCAAGACTTGATCGATCTGCTTGCGCCGCTTTCGAGCCGCAACGACTGGCTCGCGACTGCGGCCGAGCGCGCGGTCAGCCGCGCGATGGGCGGCAGCTGCTCCATGCCGCTGGCAGCCCATGCGAGATGGCAGTCCGATGGCGGCCTGCGCATCGACGCGGCCTGGGGCGACCCTGAAGGCTCGGAACCACTGGTGCGGGTGCATTCATTCGCCGAAGCAACGGACTTCGCGCAGGCCGGTGCGCTCGGCGACGATGCCGCAAGGATGCTGCGCGCCGCCGGCGCGCATTGAAATGAAACACGCCCGACGCGCCGCGCTCGCGCGCCATGGAGACACGACATGGCGGCAGCACGCGTGATCGTCACGCGCCCGGCTCGCGAGGCTGCGCGCTGGGTCGGCGAATTACGGGCCGCGGGGCTGGATGCCCTCGCGTTGCCCTTGATCGCCATCGAGCCGCTGCAAGACGGGAAGCTGCTTCATGCAGTGCGGGAACGCCTTTCCGACTACGACGCGTTGATGTTCGTGAGTGCCGCAGCGGCCGAGCACTTCTTCACGGGCATCGACGCCAGCGCGGCCGCGCGTTCGCGCTTCTGGGGAACGGGCCCCGGGACTGCGCGCGGGCTGCTGGAAGCCGGCGTGCCCGCGGCTTCGATCGACGCGCCGCCCCCGGATGCGGCGCAGTTTGACTCCGAAGCCTTGTGGGCGCGTGTGCGGCCGCAGGTGCGGCCAGGAACACGGGTGCTGATCGTGCGCGGCGGCGATGCATCGGGTCGGATCGGGGGGCGTGACTGGCTTGCGCGCGAGATCACCGCGGCCGGAGGTGCTTGCGATGAAGTGGCAGCCTATCGGCGTCTGGCGCCGACCTTCGACGAGGCCGAGCGCCGTCTCGCGGCAGAAGGTGCGTCGGGCGACTCCATCTGGCTTTTCAGCAGCTCGGAGGCCATCGCCAATCTGTGCCGGTGCATGCCCGGCACGCAGTGGACCGCTGCGCGCGCGATTGCCACGCACGAGCGCATCGCGGATGCGGCGCGCGCCGCGGGTTTTGGCCGTGTGCGAGTCTCCAGCCCTTCGCAGGTGGCTCTGGTCGCGTCGATAGAATCCCTCGCATGAGCGACGCTTCCGTCTTGAATGAGTCCCTGCAGGAACCTGTGGTGCGCGCTCCGGTGCCGACCCCCCTGCAGACGAGCCATGCGGCGGCTGTGGCGCTGCTCTCGAAAATCGTGTTCGCCATCCTGGCCGTCGTTGCGCTGGCCGCGCTGGTGATGTCACTGGCGCTCTGGCAGAAGGTCAGCGGCATGCAGGAGCAGCTCGCGCGCCAGAGCGCCGATGCACTTGCCCAATCCCTGGAGGCCCGCACCCTTGCGCGCCAGGCCCATGAAGTCGTGCGCGACACGGCGGCGCGGCTCGCCCTCGCGGAGACGCGCGTGGGCGAGGTGGCGCTGCAACGCTCCCAGCTCGAGGAGCTGATGCAGAGTCTTTCGCGCTCGCGCGACGAGAATCTGGTCGTCGACATCGAGGCTGCCGTGCGGCTGGCACTGCAGCAGGCGCAGGTCACTGGCAACGTCCAGCCCTTGCTCGCCGCGCTCAAGGCGGGCGACCTGCGCATTTCGCGCGCCGCGCAGCCGCGTCTTGCCCCGCTCCAACGCGCGATGCAGCACGATGCCGACCGGCTTCGCAGCAGCGCGAGCGCCGACAACGGCGAGGCGCTCCAGAAGCTTGACGAACTCATTCGCAGCGTGGACGACCTGCCCGTGCTCAATGCGGTGGGCATGCGCGGTTCGGGCGCGAACGCACTGCAGGTCGAACCCGTGCCGGTGGATGCGCCATGGTGGCAGCGCGCCCTGCTGATGGTGCGCAACGAGGCACGCTCGCTGCTGCGGGTCGGGCGCATCGAGCGCCCCGAGGCGGTGCTGCTGACGCCGGACCAGACCTTCTTCCTGCGCGAGAACCTCAAGCTCAAGCTGCTCAACGCGCGCCTGGCGCTGCTGTCGCGGCAGGTCGATACGGCCCGCGGCGAACTCGCGACGGTCTCGACATCGATCAATCGCTATTTCGATCCGGCCTCGCGCCGCGTCCAGGCCGCTGCCACGCTGGTGCAGCAACTCCAGGCGCAGGTGAAGACCAGCGAGCCGCCTCGCGTCGATGAAACCCTGGCGGCGTTGGCGACGGCCGCGGCCGGTCGCTAGTCGGGTATGCGCGCAGCCCTCTGGTTTCTTGCACTCTTCGGGATCGCGGCTGCGGTCGCCCTGTTCGCGGGCAACAACCAGGGCACGATCACCGTCTTCTGGCCGCCATGGCGCGTCGACCTGTCGCTGAACCTGGTGCTGTTGCTCCTGTTGGCGGCGTTCGTGCTGCTGCATGTCGCACTTCGCGGTCTTTCCGCGCTGTTCTCTCTGCCGAAGCAGGCGCGCCAGTGGCGCATGCAGCAAAAGGAGCGTGCCCTGCATGCCGCAGTGCTCGATGCGGCGGTGCAACTGCTGGCCGGCCGCTTTTCGCGCGCACGCAAGGCCGCACTGGCCGCGCTGTCGCAGGAGAGAGCGCTCGCTGCGCTGGATGCACGGCTGCCGCAGGCGCTGCAGGTGCGTGTCATGGCGCATCTGCTCGCGGCCGAGAGCGCGCAATCGTTGCAGGACCGGCCCGCGCGCGATGCGCACCTTCAGCAGGCCCTCAACGAAAGCGCGGAGCGCGGAGTCCTGTCGACGCCCGAAACGCGCGAGGGCGTGCAATTGCGCGCAGCCCGCTGGGCGCTGGACGACCGCGATGCGCCCGGCACGCTGGCGCGTCTGGAGGAACTGCCGCAGGGTGCGCAACGGCGCACGCTGGCCTTGCGCTTGCGCCTGAAGGCGGCGCGGCAGGACCGCCGGACGCTCGAGGCGCTCGAAACCGCGCGCCTGCTGGCCAAGCACCGGGCCTTCTCGGATGCCGCGGCGCAGAGCATCATTCGCGGGCTGGCAACCGAACTGCTGTCGGGCGCGCACGATCCCGCCCAGCTGCTGCGGGCCTGGAACGAGTTCGAAAGCTGGGAGCGCGAGATGCCCGAGGTCGCGATCCACGCGGCCCAGCGCATGGTGGCGCTGCGCGGCGATCTCACGCTGGCACGCGCATGGCTGCTGCCCGTCTGGGAGCGCATGATCGAGCAGCCGCAGAGCTTGGGCGAATCCCTGCGGGTCAGGCTGGTGCGAGCCCTTGAAGCGGGTCTCGATTCGGTCGACGCCGAATGGCTGGCTCGCATCGAATCCGCGCAGCGGAACAACCCGCGCGACGCCAACCTGCAGTACCTTGCCGGCATGGCCTGCATGCGGCGCCAACTCTGGGGCAAGGCGCAACAGTTGCTCACACAGGCCGGACTTGGCTTGCAGGACACGAACCTACATCGACGGGCGTGGCAGGCGCTCGCACAACTCGCCGAAGCGCGCGACGACGCGGACCAGGCCTCGGCGGCCTGGAAACGCGCCGCTCAAACAGAGAATCCCTAACAACTCTCCGCTGCGTGCGGAGTGAATGCTATCGAATTGGTAGCGTGGCCGATTAGCCCAAAAGTTTCAATGCGGGCAATACGCCTACAGCCCGCATCGCTTTTTTAGGTGATAAATCCGGGTCGCCTCTGCCTTACGACCTACGCCAAGAAAGGGTTTGAGTAGCCCGATTTCCTGATGTACAGTCGTAACTGTTTGCAAAAGTATTCATTTCTGGGTCACGATGCGGAGTTGGTTTTGAAAAGTCTTCCACTACATGCCGCTTTGTTGGTCGCCGCCAGCTTCCTGGTCCAAGGTTGCGCGCCCCTGGCGCCGGGCTTCCGCTCCGCCAGCAATGACGCCTCCAAGGCGGTCTCGCCGTCGGGCTTCTCGACCTCCGAGATCGATCCGCCACCTGCGGGCGCCATCACCGAGATCACGCCCGATCTCATCCGGGCGCAGCGCGCGGCCACGCTCCAGACCAAGCTCGGTCCGGACGTGATGGCGCTGATCGGCGACGCCGGGCCGTACCGCATCGGCATTGGCGATGTCGTGGGCATCGTGGTCTTCGATCACCCTGAGATGGTTTTCAGCACGGTTCCGGCGACCACGGTGGCCGATCCGGCCAGCGTCTCGCCGGCGCCCGGCTACATCGTGTCGAACACGGGGCATCTGAGCTTTCCCTACGTGGGCAAGCTGAACGTGGTCGGCATGACCATCCAGGAACTCGAAGAGGCCGTCGTGCAGCGGTTGTCGCGGGTCTTCAAGAATCCGCAACTCAGCGTGCGCGTCGAGGCGTTCCGGAGCAAGCGTGCCTACATGGAGGGTGAAGTGCGCACGCCGGGCCTGCAGGTGTTCACGGACATTCCGATGACGCTTTCCGAGGCGCTCAATCGCGCGGGCGGCGTGGCGCCGACCGGCGACCGGACCTCCGTGAACCTCACGCGCGACGGAAAGACGACGCGCATCGACCTGATCGCCATGGCCGATGCCGGCATCGACCCGAGCCGCATTCCGCTGAAGTCCGGCGACATGATCTATGTGCGCAACCGCGACGAAAGCAAGGTCACCGTGATGGGTGAAGTGACGCAGCAGATGGGCGTCATGCTGCGCAGCGGCCGGCTGAGCCTGAACGACGCGCTCATCGAGGTTGGCGGGCTCAACCTGACCACGGCCAACCCGATCCAGATCTACGTGATCCGCAACGAGGCGAAGGGCCAGGCGATCTTCCATCTCGACGCGCGCACGCCGACGGCCATCGCGATGGCGGACGGCTTCGCGCTGAAGCCCAAGGACGTGGTGTACGTCGACCCCGTCCCGCTGGTCCAGTGGAACCGGGTGCTGAACCTCATCCTCCCGACCGCCACGACCGCGATCACCTATCGCGATCTGGGTACGCCGACTGGCCGGTAGCGAACCGATCGTGACCATCCAGAACGTCCTCGTCGTGTGCCTCGGAAACATCTGCCGCAGTCCTATGGCCGAAGGTCTGCTGGCCGCGGCGTTGCCGGAGGCGCAGATCGGTTCCGCGGGCCTGGAGGCGTTGGTGGGGAACAAGGCGGATCCGATCGCGTGCGAGCTGATGGCCGAGCGCGGCGTCAGTCTTGAGAGCCATCGTGCACGCCAGATCAGCCTCGACATGTGCCAGCGGGCCGATCTCATCCTGGTGATGGACCGTGAGCAGCGGCGTACCGTCGAGCAGCGCTACCTCTTTGCCGCCGGCAAGGTGTTTCGCCTGTGCGAGTTCAGCGATCAGGACGTGCCGGATCCCTATCGTGCGGGCCGTCCGGCCTTCAGCCAGTCTCTTTCGCTCATAGAAGACGGTGCCCAGGAATGGGTCAAACGCATTTCAAGAGTATCCAGTCGATGACCTCCACCCTCACACCACCCAAAGCCAGTCCCAGTTCGTTCGGCACGACGGACGAGGAGGATCTCAACCTCGGGCACTACCTCGAGGTGCTGACGGCGAACAAGTGGTTGATTGCTGCCGTCGCCCTTGTCGTGTTCGCGATCGGGGTCGCCTATGCGTTCCTGGAGCGGCCGATCTACGAGGGGAATCTCGTCATCCAGGTCGAGGACCCGGACTCCAGCAACAAGGGCATCCTGAGCGAAGCCGGCGGCCTGTTCGACGTCAAGACGCCCGCGAGCGCGGAGATCGAGATTCTTCGTTCGCGCATGATCGCCGGCCAGGCGGTGGAGGCGACCAAGCTCTACATCGCGGCCAGCCCGCGCTACATCCCCTACATCGGCGGCTGGATGGCACGGCGCGCGACGGGCCTGTCGGATCCGGGCTTCCTGTGGCTGGACGGTTATGTGTCGGGCACCGAGCAGATCGTGGTGTCCGAATTCAACGTGCCTTCGCAGATGGAGGGCTCGCTCTTCGTCGTGACCGCCAAGGAAGGCGGCCAGTACACGCTCTCGTCCCCGCGCCTGCCCGAGCCGCTGACCGGGACGGTCGGCACGATGATGAAGGCGAACGTCGGCAAGGGAAGCATCGAGCTGCTGGTGAGCGAACTCGCAGGCAAGCCGGGCGCGCAATTCAACCTCGTGCGCTCCGCCAAGCTGCCGACCACCATTGCCCTGCAGACCAGCCTCAACCTCGTCGAGCGCGGCAAGGCGTCCGGCATCATCAACGTGTCGCTGCAGGACGGCGACCCCTACAAGCTCACGCGCGTGCTGAACGCGGTCGGCGAGCAATACGTCAAGCAGAACATCGAACGCAAGGCGGCGGAGGCACAGAAGACGCTGGCGTTCCTCGACGTCCAGCTGCCCCAGTTCAAGAGCCAGTTGGAGGCTTCGGAGGAGGCCTACAACCGCTTCCGCATGCAGAAGGGCACCGTGACCATCGGCGAGGAAGCCACGCTGATCCTGGGCCAGGCGGTCGATCGCCAGACGAAGCTGCTCGACGCCCAGCAGCGTCGTCGTGAACTGGAAAGCCGGTTCACCGCCAATCACCCCACCATCCAGACGCTGGACGCGCAGATCGGGGCGCTGAAGTCGGACATGGGCGAGATCCAGACGCGGATCAAGGGCCTGCCCGCGCTCCAGCAGGAGGCGGTGCGCATGGAGCGCGACGTCAAGGTGAATACCGAGCTCTACCAGTCGCTGCTCAACAACGCACTGCAACTGCGGCTGGTGAAGGAAGGCAAGGTCGGCAACGTCCGCGTGCTGGACGAGGCGATCCTGCCGAACTATCCCGTGAAGCCGAACCGGAAGGTCATCATCGGTGCCGCGTTGGCCCTGGGGCTGTTCCTGGGCGTCGTGGCCGCCTTCCTGCGCAATGCGTTCGTCGAGCGGCGCCTGCGCGATCCGCACGAGGTCGAGGCCGAGAGCGGGCTGCCGGTCTTCTCCACGATTCCCCTGAGTGCGGCACAGGACGCGATCTCCAAGCGGCGGCTCAGCGGCGCCACCGGCGTCAGGCTGCTGGCGATCGAGCATCCGGACGATCCGGCGGTGGAAAGCCTGCGGAGCCTGCGTACCGCGATGCAGTTCGCGATGCTGGAGTCGCCGAACAACCGCGTGCTGATCACCGGCCCCACGCCTGGCGTCGGCAAGAGCTTCGTGACGGCGAACTTCGCCGCGCTGATGGCGGCCGCCGGCCGGAAGACGCTGCTGATCGATGCCGACCTCCGGCGCGGGCACACCCACCAGTACTTCGGGCTGCAGCGCCATGGCGGGTTGTCGGAGTTGATCGCGGGCAGCTTGACGGTGCAGCAGACGGTTCACCGCCAGGTGGTCCCCAACCTGGATTTCCTGGCCACCGGCCAGCTGCCTCCGAACCCTGCCGAACTGCTGGTGTCCGACTCGTTCAAGTCGACACTGGACAAGCTGTCCGCGCAGTACGACCTCGTCGTCATCGACACGCCGCCCGTGCTGGTCGCTGCCGACACGAGCACGGTCGCGGCACATGCCGGCACGGTGCTGCTGGTGGCCCGCGCGGATCTGTCGACCATGGGCGAGCTGAAGGAATGCACACGACGGCTCGTGATGGGGGGCAAGACGGCCACTGGCGTGCTGCTCAATGCGATGAACGTCGGGCGTCGTGCGTACGCGGCCTACAAGTACGGCCGGTATCGCTACACCAACTACAACTACGAGAGCATCCTGCCGGAAGAGCAGTAGGTTCGCCCGAGGGCTTCGCGCACTTCGTGTCGCTTCGCTCGCCCCCTGCCGGGGGGAACACCGCGCGGCCCGGCAAAGCCGGTTCCGCGGTGTTTCAGGAAGGGGCCTGGCTGCGCCGGCCCGCGGGTTCCACCTGGATGCACGCTTGCAGGTCGCGTTCGAATTGCGCTAGCACGGCGTTGCGGTCGAAGCGTTCCTCGGCGTAGCTGCGGGCCCGGACTCCGAGGTCGCGGCGAAGGTCGGGTTGGGATGCCAGGGTCGTCACGGCATCGGCAAAGGCCCTGGCGTCATCGGGCGGGACGGCGATGCCGCATTGGGCCGTGACCTTGCCGAGTTCGGTTTCAGGGCGGGCCCCGGCGACGACGGGGCGACCGCTGCTCAGCATGCCGGTGAGCTTGGAGGGCATCACGAGGTCGGCGGCGTCGGCGCGTTGGGGCAGGAGATGAATGTCTGCAAGGCCGAGGAGGTCGCCGAGGCGATCGACGGGTTGCAGATCCAGGAAGCGCACGTTCGCGAGTCCCTCGCAGCGCTTCATCAGGTCGGCACGGCCGGCACCATTGCCGCAGAACACGAATTCGAGCTTCGGCTCGTCGCGGAGCATGAGTGCGGTCTCGGCGAGCAGTTCCAGGCCCTGCTTGGCGCCCATGTTGCCGGAATAGAGGGCCACCACGGCGTCCGAAGCGATGCCGAGTTCGGCGCGGTAGGGGCTGTCGGTGCGCAGCGGTTGGATGGCGGACACGTCGGCCCAGTTGGGCAGCGAGACGAGCCTTTCGTCCTCGGTGCCCTTGCTGCTGGC
The DNA here is from genome assembly GCF_030317145.1 of Variovorax flavidus. GTDB lineage: Bacteria > Pseudomonadota > Gammaproteobacteria > Burkholderiales > Burkholderiaceae_C > Variovorax > Variovorax flavidus. Next base: position 155,139 of record NZ_JASZYE010000007.1, on the reverse strand, counting down.
GCGTTCCAGCATGCGCAGGGAGATGGTCGAGATGCGGTCGAAGCGGCGCATCAGGCCGCGTTCGACGGACGCGACGAACGAACGCAGTCGCGCGCCTTTGAGCAGGCCGAGTTCAAAGGCCGCATCCACCTCGTAGTCCTGGATGTGCAGCCAAGCCTTGGCCGAGCGCAGGCGCGCGAAGGCGAGTGCGGCGGGAGAGCAGAACAGGGGCGGTTCGGTCACCCACACGACGTCGGGCTTCCAGTGCCATTGCGCGAGCAGGGCGGGAATGCTGGTCAGCGCGAAGCTGGCCAGATGGAGGAGACGCCGAACGCCCGTCACCTTGCGCGGCACCCACAGGGGCGTGCGGATCACGGTGGCGCCGTGCCACGTCTCGGTGGCGTAGCGCGAGGCGCTGTAGCCGGGCCAGACGGCCCAGTCCGGGTAGTAGGGAGGGGCGGTGACGACGCGAACCTCATGCCCCTGCGCGGCCAGCCAGGCAACCAACTCGCCCGTGTACTTGCCGATGCCGGTGAGTTCCGGCGAGAAATTGATTCCGTAGACAAGCAGCTTCATGGGGGCCTTCAGACTGCGTTGTGACGCTGGCTCGGCGCGCCCTGCGCACCTTGAAGCGGGCCGAAGCGCGAGGCCCCGGGAGAGTGGTCGCCGATGATCTGGACAAGCGTCTCGGCGACTTGCCCGACCTGGAAGCGATATTGAAAGCAGCGCAGCGCCGCGATTCGCATGGCTGCCACTTCCGAGCGTGGCAGCGCGAGCCAGCGTTGCAGGGTGTCGACGGTCGCGTCGAGCGTGTCGCTGCCGACCAGGCCCGCGCCGTCCTCGGCGATTTCGCGCCAGATGTTGACCTTGTCGCTGATCAGGACCGGCTTGCCGCAGGCGAGCGCTTCCACCACGGCGATGCCGAAGTTCTCCTGGTGCGATGGCAGGCAGAACGCGTCGCTGGCGTAGAAGGCGCCCCATTTCATGTCGCCGGCCAGCATTCCCGTCCAGGTGATGCGCGATGCGATGCCCAACTGCTCTGCACGGTTCTTCAACTGCTGCACGAGGCTCTCCTCGCCAGGCCCGGCCATCACGAGCCGCAAGTCCGGGCTGTCGCCCAGCACGCGGGCAAAGGCCTCGACGAGCAGGTCCCCGCCCTTCTTTTCATGGACGCGACCGAGATAGAGCAGCAGGCGCTTGTCCTTCAACTCGGGGTAGGCCGCCAGGAACGTGGCCGTCAGTTCGCGTGCATTCGACGGCGGCGATGACGTGCCGTAGGAGCCCACGACTTCCCGCGCGCGGTAAAGCCAGAAGGATTGACGCGCCAGGACGCGCTCTTCCTCGCACGTGAAGATGACCGCTGCCGCGTCGCGCAGCACGCGGTATTCGCCCCAGGGCCAGTACAGCCATTTCTTCAGGTGCTTGAGCGGATAGCGCCGCTTGAACCAGGGGTCGAGCATCCCGTGCGTGTAGACGAAGTAGGGCGTGACGGACTGGCTCAGCGCCCGCCATGCCGCGAAGCCCGTGTACTGCCAGAGGCCGTTGACGATCACCGCGTCATAGCCGGACGCATGCTCGCGCAGCCAGGCGACGACGTTCGGGTTGTAGTGATAGCTGCTGGACGACGGCCCCAGCGCGTGAACCGGCGCCGGGCAGTCGCGCACGATCTGCTCCGCCGGATCGTCCAGCGACAGCAGTTCGCTCGTGTGGCCCAGGCCGGTGAGCGCCTCGTGGAGCCGCAGCACGCCTTCGATCGGACCGCCGCCACGAGGGTCGACCGATGTGATCAGGTGCAGGAGCTTCACGCTGGCGAACTGCGAGGAGGGAAGAAATCCATGTTCGGATGCCTGAAGACAAGCAATCCGAAGGCCAGCATGATGCCCAGCAGCCCGTGGGCCGTGAGCTGTCCGATTGCCGACCAGGTGAGCATGGCGAGCGACACGGTCATCCACAGCAGGATCGGATAGGGCGAGCGCAGCTTGTAGGCGAGGCGCAGGCTCTTGCTGACGCCCCAGACGATGACGAGCACCTTGAACGCGGTGAAGGCGTAGCCGATCAGACCGCCTTCCAGCAGGATGCGTCCCGCCTCGACCTCGGCGATCGTGAAGTATCCGCTGCCGGTGCGCACGTAGTTGGCCAGGTTGGAGCCCAGCCCCAGGCCGGCGCCGAGCCACGTGACGTCGTTGTAGACGAAGGGTTCGCCGATGAAGATGGTGATGATGCGCGTCCAGAAATCCTCGTCCGCCGAGGCCTGCTCGAATCGCTGTCCCGTGACTTCCAGGGCGCCGCTGAACGCGAAGAGAAGCACGCCCACCAGCGCCATGCCCAGCACGATCGCCACCGCGGCCCGCGCCTTGGCCTTGCCCTTCGCCAGCCAGAACCGGGCGGCGAAGTAGACCAGCAGCATGATGGCCGAATAGATGACGGCGGTGCGCGATCCGCTGACCACGCTGGCGATGACGAAGCCGCCGAAAGCCGACATCACGAACAGCATCTGGCCTTTCGTCCGCTTCCTGGCGCCCACCAGGGCGAAGACCAGGGGTGCGACCAGCGCGAGGAAGGTGGCGTAGCCGAGCGTGAAGCTGAAGGTTCCGGTCGTCCGCACCACGCCGGCCACGGCGACGAAAACACTGTCCTCGTCGCCATCGACCTGGCTGTTGATGCGCGCACCGGGCGGCGAAAGATGCTGCACGATCGCCAGCGGCGCCATCAGGAGCACCAGCCCGACCCCCACGAGGACGGCGGCCCGGTAGTCAGCCTCGTTCATGGCCGCGGCCGCGGCAACGCCGAACCAGATGTAGAGCAGCCAGAAGCGCAGGCCGATCAGAAGCACCGTTGGCGAACTCTCCCCCCCGACGAGCTGCAGCAGGCCCCAGGCCACGACCAGGCACGACCACGCCAGCAGTACCGATGTGACGCGCTTTTGCCGCCGCAGGGAGCCGTTGCTCCACGCATGGAAGATCAGGTAGATCGCCAGCAGGTCGCGCAACAGGATGAGCGGCAGCGTGGCCGACGACACCGCCCACTTCCGGACTGCGCCCTCCAGCACCACGATCAGGAAGACGCCGATGAACGCATAGCCGGCACGGCTCAGCGTGGTGCGCTGGCTCAACGCGTGCGGAAAGTGCGTTGCCGTGGTGCTCACTGCACGAACTCCTCCAGGAGCTGGCCCGCGCGCGCGCGGTAGTCCGTCCACGAGAAGGCCTGCCCCGACTGCATCGCGACGGGCCGCGCCGCCTGCAGCAGTTGGGGGTTCTGGATGAGATGGCGCACGGTGGCGTAGAGCGCCTCCGCATCGGGTTCGACGATCCAGCCGCTTCCCGGGTAGGCCTCGACCATGGCCTTGGCGCCCGTCTGCGTCGACACGATGGCCGGCGTGCCGCAGGCCATGGCTTCCGCGACGACCATGCCGAAGGAGTCCGAGCGGGAAGGCAGCAAGAGGCAGTCCGCCTGGGCCAGCACGGCGTACAGCTCCTTCTGCGGCGCGTTGGCCGTGTGGCGGGCGTTGGGCGTGGCCTGGACCGCGCTCAGCAGGCTCGGGTCGCCGATACCGCCCATGAACTCCAGGTCGTACGACAGGCCGTCGGCGTGGAGCCGCTGGAACGCGTCGACGATCAGGTCGACCGACTTGCGATGGCACAGCGTGCCCGCGAAGACGAAGCGCGGGCTCCCCTGGGGCGGCTGCCAGACAGGGATCTGGGGCGGCGGCTCCGCGCCCAGCAGCAAGGGCCGTAGCTTGTCCCGCGAGACGCCGTTCGACACGTAGCTTTCCGCGGCCAGCGGCGAGCAGGTGAGGATCAGGTCCGCCATCTGGACCTCTTCGTCCTTCCGCCGGTTGATCTCGGGCGTGTAGGGCGTGGCGTGGGCGCCGATCAGTTCGGCCGCGGCCTGATGGTGGAATGCCGCCGCATCCAGCACGCACCGCGCGCCGATCGCCTTGGCGGCCTTGAAGGTGTGATACGCCGCGTTTTCATAGGCCACCACGACCTTCGGCCTGAACTGCAGGATCTGCCGCGCGGCCCATGCGTCGAACCAATGGAAGATGCGGTGCGTCGTGTCGGAGCTGCTGCGGTTGTGGCTCATCGAACGCGCCACGCGCAATGCAACCTGGAAGCGCGCCGGATGCCGGCGCAGCCCCCTGGGGATGTCGACGTGGCGGAGCTTCTGCCGGAAGCTGCCCGGCAGCCACCAGGGAGGCGGCTCGCCCTGCGCGGTCACGGGCACGCCGGACCAGAAGGATTGAAGCAGCGACCTCTCGTGGAGGGCCAGGGCGAGCTGGTGCGAGTGCTGCAGCCCGGGATGGGTGACGAGGACGGATCTCATGGTCGTGGCCCCACGCCTGCTCCGCCCTGCAGCGGCGGCGTCGCCGCGGCGGGAATTTCCTTGTCGTGGCCGGTCCACGCCTCGTAGGCGGGCAGCAGCGAGACGGGGTCGTAGCAAAGATCGGGCGGCCGGGCGTTCAGGCGGATCGTTGCGGGATTGCCCGTGGCCACCGCCAGCGGGGGCACATCCTTGGCGACCACCGCGCCCGCGCCGACGACCGCGCCATAGCCGATCCTCACGCCGGGCAGGATCGTCGCGCCGACGGCGATCCATGCGTAGTCCTCGATGTGAATCGGCTTCTTGAAGAGGCGCCAGCCCGGGTCGCCCACGTGGTGGCTGGCGGTCAGGAGCGTGACGCGGTCGTTGATGACGACGCGCGACCCGATGGTGACGGTGTCGAGCACGACGATCTCCGCCGAGCCCGAGATGAAGGTGTGCTCGCCCACGCGCAGGTTGGAGGCCGGTCCCTTGAGATCGAAGCGGTCGAGGATCGACAGCGCGCCCACCTCGACGCCGCGCGCGCGAAAGTGGCGGCGATTCCTCAAGATCTTGAGCAGCGCGCGGAAGTTCAGGGCCCGCTTGGCCCACACAACCAGCCAGCGCCTAGACCCGAGTTCGGGGCGCTCGCGCGAGGTCCAGAGAAAGCGGATGTCGTTCACTTGCGGGCCTCGGTGATCAGCGTGCGAAGAGCCGTGACATGGGCATTCACGCAGTGTGGTTCATACCATTGGCGCGCCGCCAGTCCGACGGCGCGCGAATCGATGTCGGACGCTTCCAGCGCATCGAAGCCCGCCGCGTAATGCACGTTGGCCGTCAGGCCGTCGTGCGCCCCGTAGTCCTGCCACAGCAGGATGGGGCAGATGCCGTGCGCGCTGTATGCGGCGAAGACACCGCTCTTGGAGACGTAGTCCGTCGGATAGGACAAGGCGCCATAGGCCGCGCTGGACAGCGCACGGCTGACATCCTCCGCCGACAGCTTGCCGTGCGTGACGACGCGTTCCTGTGCGAGGCGCTGTGCCAGCACGCCATCCTGCATGGCAGGGCCGATGTCGTGGATCTCGAGACCCTTGCGCTTGGCGCACCGGAAGATCTCGCCGTCGGCCCATTGGTACACATTGGCCCGCACCCCGGAGCTGCCGAACACGACCAGCCGGGGTTCCCTGGGCCCATCGACGGCGGGCGGCTCCCCGACGTTGGAAAACACAGGCAGCACGCGGTGCGGCGCCGCCTGCGATTGATTCAGCAGCCAGCGGCCGGACTCCTCGCGGTTGGTCAGCCAGAAGTCGGAAAGAACGAGCAGTTGCCTGGCGATCCGCTTCTGATAGCCGTTGAGCCAGAAGGCCGAACCCAGCGGGGAACCTGCCGGCGCGAAGAGTTCGTGAAACACGATGCCGAAGGCCTTGAACTGGGTGCGCAGGCTGCGGATCTTCCTCACCAGCCACACTGGCACGCCGCGTTTCTGGAATCCGTAGCCGCTGAAATGCAGCAGCAGGAAGTCGCCGGAGAGCGTCGATGTGTCCGTCGTGGGCGTCAGCTCCAGCAGCGGCGTGTGGAGCGGGCCTCCGACTGTGGTCGCGTAGTCCCGCACGCCGCCGGTGCCCGGCGGAATGAGGGAAATGGAGGCTGCGTGCATGCTCGACATCACGACGGGGAGGGGCGCGCCCTCAAGCCACAAGTTCTTCGCTGCAGAAATCTTCGTACGCGAGCGCAATTCCCGCGCGCAGGGAAACCCTCGGCTTCCAGCCGAGCTCGCGGATGCAGGAGATATCGAGCAGCTTGCGCGGCGCGCCGTCCGGCTTGCTGGTGTCGAATTGGATCGCGCCGCGATAGCCCACCACGTCGCTCACCGTCTGCGCGAGTTCGGCGATCGACTGGTCTTCACCGCTGCCCACGTTGATGTGGCTGGCCATGACCTCCGTGTGGGCCGCGTAGGTGTCCCGCGGAAGATCCATGACGTGCACGCAGGCTCTGGCCATGTCGTCGACATAGAGGAACTCCCGTTTCGGGGAACCAGTGCCCCAGATGACGACGGAGGGGGCGTCGTTGAGCTTCGCCTCGTGAAAGCGACGGATCATCGCCGGCAGCACGTGGCTGTTCTCGGGGTGATAGTTGTCGCCCGGCCCATACAGGTTGGTGGGCATCACGCTGCGGTAGTCGCAGCCGTACTGGCGGTTGTAGCTCTCGCAGAGCTTGATGCCGGCGATCTTCGCAACGGCGTAGGGCTCGTTGGTGGGCTCCAGCTTGCCGGTCAGCAGCGCGTCCTCGGCCATCGGCTGCGGGGCCAGCCGCGGATAGATGCAGCTCGAACCCAGGAAAAGCAGCTTGCTCACGCCGGTGCGCCAGGATTCGTGGATCAGGTTCGCCTCGACCATCAGGTTCGAGTAGATGAACTCGGCCGGATAGCTGTTGTTGGCGTGGATGCCTCCGACCTTCGCGGCGGCCACGTAGACCTCCTGCGGCCGTTCCTCGGCAAAGAAGGCGCGCACCTGGGCCTGGTCGGTCAGGTCGAGCTCCGAATGGCTCCTGGACAGGATCTGGGTGTAGCCCTTCTCGGTCAGGCACCGCACGATCGCGCTCCCCACCATGCCGCGGTGCCCCGCCACGAAGATTCGCTTCTGAAACTCGTTCATTGAATTACCGCGTTGGGCAGAGGTTGATGGGGAGGCGGTCAGGCGATCTTTCTTTCGCCTGCGGGAGGTGCGTCGTCAAGGCGCACGATGTCGTCTTCGCCGAGGTAGCCGCCGGTCTGGACCTCGATCACTTCGAGGGTCGTCTTGCCGGCGTTCTCCAGCCGGTAGACCGCACCCACGGGGATGTAGATCGATTCGTTTTCCTTGACGAGCCGTTCCTTGTCGTCGCAGGTCACCTTGGCCGTTCCCTTGACGACGACCCAGTGTTCGGCGCGATGGTGGTGCATGCGCAGCGCCAGCCGTGCGCCGGGCTTGACTGTCAGGCGCTTGACGGCGAAACGCTCGCCGTCGTCGATGCTGTCGTAGGCGCCCCATGGCCTCGGGATGCGCCGGTGCCGCGTCGCCTGGCTGTGGCCATGCGTGGTGAGCAGGGCAACCACGTCCTTGACCTGTTCGGCGCATTCGCTGTGCACGACCAGGAGCGCGTCGGGGGTGTCGACCACCAGCAGGTCCTTGGTGCCCAGCGCCACGACCGGGCGGCCGGGTGCATGGATGAAGGTATTGCTGGCGTTCATCGCGAACCCGTGGCCGCTGATGCGGTTGCCGCTGGCATCCGTGTCGTGCAGGTCGGCGACGGCATTCCAGCTGCCCACGTCGCTCCAACGGCCCTGGAACGGAATGACCGCGACGCGCGCGCATTTTTCGAGCACCGCGTAGTCGATGCTCTGGCTGCGGCAGCGACCGAAGGCCGCGCTGTCCATGCGCAGGAAATCGCCGTCGACGTCGACCGTCGCCGTCGCGAGCTTGCAGGCGTCGAGGATGTCGCTCGCATGCTCCTGGAGCGCCGCGATCAGCACCTTGGCTTGCACCAGCAGGATCCCCGCATTCCAGAGGTTTCCGCCTTCCAGCAGCAGTTGTTCGGCGCGGGCCGCCAGCGGCTTTTCGATGAAGGCCGCGACCGAGTGGCCCGCGTCGTCGCCCAGCGCGGCATCCAGCTTGTCGCCCTGGCGGATGTAGCCGTAGGCGGTGCTGGGGAACGTGGGCTCGACGCCGAATGTCACGAGGTAGCCCGCCAGCGCCGCAGGGATGCCCTTGAGGATCGTGGCGACGAAGCGCTCCGAATCCGGAATGTGGTGGTCGGCCGGTGCGAAGAGCAGCAGGCGATCGGGGTCGGCCAGCAGCGCGGTCGCGGCCATGGCAGCGGCCGTGTTGCGCGCCACCGGCTCCAGCAGTTGCTTGCCGCTCACCTGGGCTGCGTCGATGCCTTCCTGGACGAGGAAGCGATGTTCTTCAGCCGCCACGCACGTCACTTCGGTGTTGAGCTGACGGAGCCGTTCGAGCGTGAGCAGGAGCAGGCTCTTGTTGCCGACCAGCGGAACGAATTGCTTGGGCAGGGTCTTGCGCGACAGCGGCCACAGTCGCGTACCGCTGCCTCCGCACAGGACGACTGGCTGAATCTGTGTCATCGAGAACCCTCTCCCGTCGTCACGGCGCGAACCGTCCTCACCAGAATCTTGACGTCCAGCCAGAGCGACCAGTTGCTCACGTATTCCACATCAAGCTCGACGCGGCGCGCGTAGGACAGGCGGTTGCGCCCGCTGACCTGCCACAGCCCCGTGATGCCGGGACGCATGGCGCAGTAGTGCTCCCAGCCCTTGCCGTAGAGGCTGCGCTGGCGCTCCATGCAGGGGCGGGGGCCGACGATGCTCATGTCGCCCTTCAGCACATTCCAGAACTGGGGGAGTTCGTCGAGACTGAGCTTGCGGATGAACTGGCCGATCGGTGTAATCCGCGGGTCCTTTTCCAGCTTCTGGAAGGTGTCCCATTCGGTGCGCGCCATGTCGTTGCGGCTCAGGAACTCGTCCAGCACGTCCTCGGAATTGCGGACCATCGACCGGAACTTGTAAAAGCGGAACCGTTGGCCGCGTTCTCCGAGGCGGTTTTGCCAGAAGTGGACGGGCCGCCCCATGCTGACTGCGACACCCAGCGCGACCAACAGATAGAGGGGGCCGAAGACGGCGAAGAAGACCAGCGCGCCCACGATGTCGAAGGTCCTCTTGGCGACCCGTTCGAAGAGGTTGAGCTTGCGCGGCAGCGCATAGACAGGGGGCGAGGAGGGGCCACCACCATCCGGGGGAAAGCGTCGGACCACGTTGCCACTTGCGGTCGAGTCTGAACGAAACATTTGAAAATCCCCCGTAACGGGTGCTGCCTCAATCAAGGAGCGCGGCAGTGTAACGCTTTACTACTATTAGCAAGAATTTGAACATATGCTGCGGCCGCTGTGATGTCAACAAAAGCCGTACATCGTCCGCCAAACGGCCTAGGTCTTTCTCCTCTGTAAGGAAGCGCCTCGACCCTCATTGATGCAGCGCAACATTCTCATCAAAAGTGTAGTCCTTTTGTATGACAACATGTTAACGTGAAACGCATTCAGGGTGTTGTTTACATACGCCGTTTGGCGATATGTCACGAAGTGACGGGTAGTTTCGACGGGTAGTTCCACGCGGCATCTTCCCGCCGGCAGACAGCGGGCCGAAGTAGGCCATTGGTGCACATACGTGAAGGAAGGGACCCGCTGGCGCTGGCGGAGGCCCTCAAAGACGGCGCGGCAAACCGGGTGCCGCGCGGCAGAACTCGAGCGTTCGCGCGAGGCCTGCCTTCAAATCAAACTGGAAAACAGAAAAGGGGAGGCGGAAATGCCTCCCCTCGAACCTCAGTGACGGGCGCTTGCGTCCTGTCCGGGCTGCTGCTCGAACGGCAGCACCATCGACCCGAGGTCACGGCGGGTTTCGACCAGGACCAGAGGACCTTCGTCGATCACGATCGCGGGCGGGCGCTCGCGGGGCACGTGTACCGGCTTGGGTTCGGCCGCGATGGCCGCGCGAACCTGCGCCACGCGTTCGGCGTCCGAATTGACCCAATGCAGGCCAGAGCCTTCGGCCACCTGGGCGAGTTCGTCCAGCGGCAGTTCGAAAGGCTGAACCTTCGGAAGTGCACGCGAGGACGGAGCAGCTTTCGCCTCCACGACGATGGGTGCCGCCACGGGGGCTGCGACTCGTTCCGGGCGAGCCACGACTGGCGAAGGTGCCTCGACCTGAACTGCGTCGTCCGCCAGGGCGGTGACGGGCGCAGCCGGAGCAGGCTGGTTCACATCAGCTTCTTCGCGGGGGGCGCGCTCGCGGCGATCACGGCCGTAGCGATCGCGCGAACGGCCGCGGCGCTCTTCGCCTTCGCGGCGCGGCGCGGCATCGGGGCCTTGGCCTTCCGCGGTCGCGCCGGCATCGGTGGATGCGCTCGCATCGATCGTCTGGGGTTCCACGGACGCCTCGTCGGACCGCGGGGCGCCTTCGCTGCGACGCTCGCGGCGGCCTTCGGTGCGTTCGCCACGGGGGGCGCGCTCTTCGCGACCGTTACGCTGGCCGCGCTCGGCCGGGGCGTCGCCTTGCGATGCCTCGACGTTCGTCTCGCGGGCGGTGTCGCCACTGCGTTCGCGTTGTGCGTCGGCGTTGCGCTCGCCACGTTCACCGCGGTCACCGCGTTCGCCGCGGTCACCACGTTCCCGACGGTCGCCGCGACCGCGCGGTGCGCGCTCCGAAGGCGTCGTCGATTCGTCGCCGGCGTTCGGGGCGATCGCCTGTGCGTCGAGTTGAACGTCTGTCGCTTCCGCCGGCAACTGGCGCGCTTCGCCGTCACGGCGCTCGCCACGTCCGCGGCGTTCGCCATCGCGTGGCGGGCGGGCTTCACGCGGCTCGCGTGGTTCCCGCACCTGGCTGTCGTTGCGTGCTTCACTGCGGGCTTCGCGTCCCTCGCGGCGCTCGCCCTCGCGACGTTCGCCGGAGCGACCGCCGCGACGATCGCCGTCCCGGCCACCACGTCCTTCTCCGCGTCCTTCGCCACGTCCGCCGCGGCGCTGTTCGCCTTCGCGAGCGGTGCGCGGGGCGTCGCCGTCACGGCCGCCACGGCCTTCGCGGCGCGGCTTCGGTGCTTCGACGGGAATGGCGGGAGCCGGCGCCGGTGCCGGCTCTGAGCCGAACAAGCGCTTGATCCAGCCGAAGAAGCCGGTCTCGGCGGACTTGGCCACCGCAGGGGCGGCAGAAACGTTCGGCGCTGCCGACGCTGCCACAGGCGCGCGGGCCGCTTCGGGCTTCGGCACGGCGATCGGGGCCGGTGCATCGGGCAGCACGCCCTTGATCACCGGGGTCTGCTTGTTGGTCGGCTCCTGCGAGCGGCGCGTGACGGAGGTCGGATCCTCGATCTCGTCGGCCATCTTGTAGCTGGCCTCGATGTGGTCGAGCCGCGGATCGTCGTGCTTGAGGCGTTCCAGCTTGTAGTTGGGGGTTTCGAGCGTCTTGTTGGGCACCATCAGCACGGTCACGCGCTGCTTGAGCTCGATCTTGGCGATCTCGGGGCGCTTCTCGTTCAGCAGGAAGGAAGCCACTTCCACCGGCACCTGGACGTGCACGGCTGCCGTGTTGTCCTTCATCGACTCTTCCTGAATGATGCGCAGGATCTGCAGCGCGCTCGATTCGGTGTCGCGGATGTGGCCCGAGCCGCCGCAACGGGGGCAGGGGATCGACGAGCCCTCGCTCAGCGCGGGCTTCAGGCGCTGGCGGCTCATTTCCATGAGGCCGAACTTGCTGATCGAACCGAACTGGACGCGCGCACGGTCCTGGCGCAGCGCGTCGCGCAGGCGGCTTTCGACTTCGCGGCGGTTCTTCGACTCGTCCATGTCGATAAAGTCGATGACGATCAGGCCGCCCAGGTCGCGCAGGCGCATCTGGCGCGCGACTTCGTCGGCGGCTTCGAGGTTGGTGCGGGTCGCGGTTTCCTCGATGTCGCCGCCCTTGATGGCGCGCGCCGAGTTCACGTCGACGGAGACCAGTGCTTCGGTGTGGTCGATGACGATGGCGCCGCCGCTGGGCAACTGCACCGTGCGGGCGTAGGCCGATTCGATCTGGTGCTCGATCTGGAAGCGGCTGAAAAGAGCCGCGTCGTCCCGGTAGCGCTTCACGCGGGCAGCATGTTCGGGCATCACGTGCGCCATGAACTGCTGCGCCTGGTCGTAGATGTCGTCGGTGTCGATCAGGATGTCACCGATGTCGTGATTGAAGTAGTCACGGATCGCGCGGATGACCAGCGAGGATTCCTGGTAGATCAGGAAGGCGCCCTTGCCGCCCTTGGCGGCGCCGTCGATGGCGGTCCAGAGCTTGAGCAGGTAGTTCAGGTCCCACTGCAGTTCGGGCGCGGAGCGGCCGATGCCGGCGGTGCGCGCGATGATGCTCATCCCCTTGGGGTATTCGAGCTGGTCCATCGCCTCCTTGAGTTCGGCCCGGTCGTCGCCCTCGATGCGCCGGCTGACGCCGCCGCCGCGCGGGTTGTTCGGCATCAGCACGACATAGCGGCCAGCCAGCGAGATGAAGGTGGTGAGGGCCGCGCCCTTGTTGCCACGCTCTTCCTTTTCGACCTGGACGACCAGTTCCTGGCCTTCCTTGATCGCGTCCTGGATCCGGGCCTGGCTGGCCGAGACGCCTTCCGCGAAGTACTGCTTGGAGATTTCCTTGAACGGCAGGAAGCCGTGGCGGTCTTCGCCGTAGTCGACGAAGCAGGCTTCCAGCGACGGCTCGACGCGCGTCACGACGGCCTTGTAGATGTTGCCCTTGCGCTGTTCGCGCCCTTCGATCTCGATTTCGTAGTCGAGGAGCTTTTGCCCGTCGACGATGGCCAGGCGGCGTTCTTCAGCCTGCGTGGCGTTGATCAGCATCCGCTTCATGATGCGTTGTCCTTCTATTTCTATCGTTCTACCGGTTCATGACGAACCTAACGATGCACGGACGACGTCGCGCGAAACGAAGGAATTGCCGCTGTGCCCTGGCTGCAGTGGCCGTCGCGCGAGCGCGGACGACCCATCGAGTATCAAGTCGATGGCAGTCGGGGTGGGGGCGCGTGGATGGGCGCGAGCCCGATGTGGTGCTGACTTGCTACATTTTTTATAGCTATTGGCGCCATCATGGCGCGTGCTACGGGCGGTTCAATGCCTGTTCTCGCTGGCGGCAGCCAGCGCAGGAGCAATTGAATCAGTAGCATCAGCACAAGGTACTCGCTTCGATCCGCCGGCAGCTTGTTGCCTGCCGGTTGGGGTATTCCGTGTCGGTGTTTCGTGGGCGTCGGCTTGACTTGGATGCAGTGCCCGCCGCCTTGCGCCTTTGCGCGTGGCTTGCGAGTCCGGCATCAAAGCGGCATCGACCTCACAGCGCTTCCAGTGGTGCTCTAAACTTCTGATTAATCAAGCACTTACAAGACCGCGCTGGTGAAAAACATTATAGGTGCGAAGCCAAGCCCCGCGGCAGCAGAAGTTCGCTTTCTGACGGTCGACGGGGAATCTGCTGGCCAACGACTGGACAATTTCCTGTTCCGGCATCTCAAGGGCGTGCCCAAGACCCATGTCTACCGGATCATCCGGTCGGGAGAGGTGCGCATCAACAAGGGGCGCGTCCAGGCCGAAACCCGTCTCGCCGAGGGCGACGTGCTGCGGCTGCCTCCCGTGCGGGTGTCGGCCCGGTCGGAAGAGGGCGCTTCCCCGCCCGCGCCGGCACGGGAGTTCCCCTTGCTATATGAGGATGACGCGCTTCTTGCCGTCAACAAGCCTGCCGGCGTCGCCGTCCATGGCGGGAGCGGCGTGAGCTTCGGCGTGATCGAGCAACTTCGGACGGCGCGGCCCGCGGCCCGCTTCCTGGAACTGGTGCACCGCCTGGACCGCGAAACCTCGGGCATCCTGCTGGTCGCCAAGAAGCGCAGCGCGCTGACGGCGTTGCAGGACCAGTTCCGCGAGCGGGAGACGGGCAAGACCTATCTCGCGCTGGTAGAGGGCAACTGGCCTGCCAACCGGAAGGTGCTCGATGCGCCACTTGCCAAATACCTGCTGCCGGGCCAGGCGGGCGCCGCCGAGGGCGAGCGCAGGGTGCGCGTCGTCGCCAAGGACCATCCGGATGCCATGCGCGCCGTCACGCTGGTCAAGGTGCTGGCCCGGTTCGCGCTGCCCGGCGACGCCGCTTCGTTCTCGTTGCTGGCGGTCACCATCAAGACCGGCCGCACCCACCAGATTCGCGTGCACCTCGCGTCCGCCGGCCATGCGATCGCCGGCGACGACAAGTACGGCGACTTCGAACGCAACCGCGCGCTCCAGAAAGTCGGCCTCAAACGCATGTTCCTGCACGCCTGGCGCCTGCAGTTCACCCATCCTGCGAGCGCAGAGCGCATGGCGCTTCAGGCGGACCTGCCGCCGGAGTTGCATGCCTTGATGCCTCCCGCCGCGCTCGAGGCGCTCGCTGTCCATCCTTCCTCGACCCCCCCATGACTGATATGCCTGCCCGCCGTTTCGACCTGATCGCCTTCGATTGGGACGGGACCCTCTATGACTCCACGCGCCTCATCGTGCGCTGCATCCAGGCCGCCGTGGTCGACGTCGGCGGCGCGAAACCCAGCGAGAACGACGCCGCATGGGTCATCGGCCTTGGCCTGGCCGAGGCGCTCGCCCGCGCCGCGCCCGACGTGCCCAGGGAAAAGTACGCCGAACTCGGTGCGCGCTACCGCTATCACTATCTCCAGCACCAGGATGACCTCGTGCTGTTCGACGGCGTCCTCCCGATGCTCGATGCGCTTCGGGAGCGGGGCCACAAGCTCGCGGTCGCCACCGGCAAATCACGCCGCGGCCTGAACGAAGCGCTGGCCACCGTCGCCCTGCGCGACCGTTTCGACGCTTCCCGCACGGCGGATGAAACCTTCGGCAAGCCGCACCCGCGCATGCTGCTGGAACTGATGGACGAACTCGACGTGCCGGCGGATCGGACGCTGATGATCGGCGACACCACGCACGATCTTCAGCTTGCCATCAACGCCGGCTGCGCGAGCGTGGGCGTGTCCTACGGCGCCCATGAACCCGACAGCTTCGATGCGCTGGCGCCGCTGCATGTGGCGCATTCGGTTTCCGGACTGACGGAGTGGCTTCTGGCGAACGCATGAAAATCTGCCCATGAGCGACTGCATTCCTCTTTGCAACGCCTCCGACCTGGTCGAAGGCGGCCAAGCCGTGCCATTCGATGTCGTGCACGGCGGCGAGACTTGCCGGGCGTTTGCCGTTCGCTTCGAGGGCGTGCCGCATGCCTATCTCAACCGTTGCAGCCACGTGGCGATGGAACTGGACTTCCAGCCCGATCGCTTCTTCGACGACAGTGGCCAATGGCTCCTGTGCGCCACGCATGGCGCGGTCTACAAACCGGACACCGGCGAATGCGCGGGCGGGCCGTGCCGCGGCGGGCTGGTGAAGATCGCGCTCAGCGAGCGTGACGGCGTGGTGCACTGGCATACTGCCTGGAACCTCCAACCCCTCGCCTTCTGAGATGACCGATTCCAACCGCACGGAGCCCCAGGGTTTCGAGCCCTTCGAGCGCGCCGCGCCACTTTCTTCCGCGCAAGGCGGACCCCAAAGCATGTCCAAGAACGATCCGACGCAGCAGTCCGGCTGGGAGCGCGCAACCCTGGAAAAACTGGCCTTCGCTTCCCTGCGCGAACAAAGGGCCACGCGACGCTGGAAGACCTTCGTGCGCCTGAGCTGGCTCGCCTTTTTCATCTTCCTCGCATGGTTCGCCTTGTCGCGCGGAACGCCTGCGACGGCCAAGGCCACGGCCCACACCGCCGTGATCGAGATCAAGGGCGAAATCGCCAGCGGCGCGGACGCGAGTGCCGAGTTCGTGGTCGCCGCGATGAAGACCGCGTTCGAGGACGAGGGCGCCAAGGGAGTCGTGCTGCTGATCAATTCGCCGGGCGGCAGCCCCGTGCAGGCCGGCATCATCAATGACGAGATCAAGCGCCTGCGGGCCAAGTACAACAAGCCCGTCTACGCGGTGGTCGAGGAAACCTGCGCGTCCGCCGCGTATTACATCGCCGCGGCCACCGACAAGGTTTTCGTCGACAAGGCCAGCATCGTCGGAAGCATCGGGGTCCTGATGGACGGCTTCGGCTTCACGGGGCTCATGGACAAGGTCGGCGTGGAGCGCCGGCTCCTGACGGCCGGCGAAAACAAGGGTTTCCTGGATCCGTTCAGCCCCATGAGCGATGCCCAGCGCGCCCATGCGCAGCAGATGCTCGACCTGATCCACACGCAGTTCATCGACGTGGTCAAGGCCGGCCGTGGCGATCGGCTGAAGACCAGCACGCCGGGCCTCTTCAGCGGCCTGTTCTGGAGCGGCCAGCAGGCGGTCGAACTGGGCCTGGCCGACCAACTCGGCAATGTCGACTTCGTCGCGCGCGAAGTGATCAAGGCCGAGGAAGTCATCGACTACACGCGCCGCGACAACGTGGCCGAGAAGCTCGCCAAGAAATTCGGCGCCGCATTGGGCGACGCCTCCGTCCGCGCGATCCGCACCGCGCCCGCGCTGCGTTGATTCAGGCGACGTCGGCGTGGCGAGCCGACGCGGCGAGGGCTGCTGCGAACGCCACCACCACGTAGAGCGCCACGGTCAGTGAGCTGACCTGCGCCACGAAGCCGATCACCGGTGGTCCTGCCATGAAGCCCAGATAGGCCGCCGCCGACACCGCGGCGATGCCGCGCGCCGGTTCGACACCGGGCACGCGCGCAGACGCCGCGAAGAGGATGGGCACCACGTTGGCGAATCCGACCCCTACGCCTGCAAAACCGGCCAGTGCCAGCCACGGCATGTCGGTGAGCAACACCAGCGTCATGGATGCCGCGGCCAGCAACGCACTTCCGCGAAGCAGCACCGCTGGAGCGAAGCGGGCCCGCATCGCATCGCCTCCGAAGCGCGCCATCGCCATCGCCGCCGAGAAGCTGGCGTAGGCCAGGGCCGCCTGTTGCTGGGGGCTGCGCAGTTCCTGGTGGAGATAGAGCACGCTCCAGTCATAGATTGCGCCTTCGGCAATCAATCCGAGCGCGGCCAGCAGGCCGAGGACGGCCAGGGTGCCTCGCGGCAAGCGGAAGCCATGGTCGTCGCTGGCGAATGCCGTCGACTCCTTGGGCAGCATCCAGCGGGCGGATACGGCGATCGAAAGCGCCATCACCGTCGCAACCAGCATCAGGTGATGTTGCGGCGCCATTCCTGCCGCGATGGCCGCGCCGCCGGTCATGGCGCCGACCATCCCGCCCAGGCTGAACATGCCGTGCATGCCACTCATCAAGGGCTTCCCGCCGCGGAGTTCGAGTTGCGCCGCTTCCGTATTGATCGCCACGTCGAAAACGCTCGTCACGATGCCGAACACCGCGAGCAGGCCGAGCAGCGCGGCGTAGGCCGGCATGATCAGCAGGCCGGCGAGCAACAGCGCATAGGTCGCGCCGCAGACGCCGGCCGTGGACCGGGCGCCGTGACGGCCGATCCAGCGGCTTGCCTGGGTCAGGCCCAGCAGGGCGCCGACGCCTGCCGCGAGCATGGCGAGGCCGAGTTGGGCTTCGTTGACGCCGTAGTGGGCTTTCACGGTCGGGATGTGCACTCCCCATGTCGCGAAAACGAAGCCGGAGCCGAAGAACTGCATGCGCGAGGCCCAGCGCATGCGTGCGGGGAAATCCATCATCAGGCCGGACGAGCTAGCGACCGATGGCGAACACGGCAGGCGCGCGTTCGGCGGCCGGCGACGGCTTGGCCCGCCATGCTTTCACGGTCTCGCTTCGTACCTGGGCAGATGCCAGCGTGAGCCCTCGGGCGACCGCGAGCCGCGTGTTGTGCTGAAGCGTCTGGGTGAGCGCCTGCAGCAAGGCTGCATTTCGGTAAGGCGTTTCGATGAAAAGCTGGGTCTGGCCGGTCTTGAGCGCCAGCGCCTCGAGCTCGCGGATGCGCTGTGCGCGCGCGTCCGCGTCCTGCGGCAGATAGCCGACGAACGCGAAGTTCTGGCCGTTGAGGCCGCTGGCCGCCAGTGCCAGCAGGAGCGACACCGGGCCCGTCAACGGAATGACCGTGATGCCCAGTTCATGCGCGGCCCTCGCGACTGACGAGCCTGGATCCGCGACAGCCGGCATCCCCGCCTCGCTGAGCAAGCCGACATCGTGACCTTCCAGCGCGGCGGCGAGGAGAGGGCGCGCGTCGAACTGGCCCGCGTGATCGCCTTTCTTGTGCACTTCGCGCGGCAGTTCCTGGATCTGCTGGGCTTGCAGCGGAGCGGCCAGCGGCACGACGGCGTCGATGCGCTTGAGATAGGCGCGTGCGGACTTCGCG
The DNA here is from genome assembly GCF_030317145.1 of Variovorax flavidus. Taxonomy (GTDB): domain Bacteria; phylum Pseudomonadota; class Gammaproteobacteria; order Burkholderiales; family Burkholderiaceae_C; genus Variovorax; species Variovorax flavidus. The sequence goes on along the minus strand of NZ_JASZYE010000007.1, from coordinate 136,985 downwards.
TTCTCGCAGATCCAGTGCGTGATTCGCGCCGCTGCCTGCAGCGTGCCGAGCGGCAAGGCGTCCTGGAGCGGCGCCTGCTCGTCGCACCCGAAATCGAGCGGCGCGGGAACGAGGTAGAGCTTTCCGCGGATCGGTGTATTCACAGCAGATCGACTCCTGCCGCGCGCAGCATCCTCGCCGTGCGAATCAACGGCAGACCGACCAGGGCGGTCGGGTCGTCGCTGTCGATCGCGTCGAGCAGGGCGATGCCGAGGCCCTCACTCTTGGCGCTGCCGGCGCAGTCATAGGGTTGCTCTGCGGTCAGATAGGCCTCGATCGCCGCATCGCTCAGGTCGCGAAACACCACGCGCACCGGCGCCAGGTCGCGCTGGACGAAGCCCGTGGCCTGGCAGACCACGGCGACGGCCGTCTGGAAGATCAGCGTCTGTCCGCGCATGCGCCGCAGCTGCGCGGTGGCGCGGCCATGGTCGCCGGGTTTGCCCAGGGGCTCGCCGGCGAGGTCAGCCACCTGGTCGGAGCCGATCACGACTGCATCAGGAAAGCGCCGGGCGATCGCATTGGCCTTCTCCAGTGCAAGGCGTTCCGCCAGCGCGCGAGGCGTTTCGCCTGGAAGCGGCGATTCGTCCACTTCCGGCGGCTGGACATCGAAGGGCAGGCGCAGGCGCCCAAGAAGCTCGCGGCGGTAGCGCGAGGTCGAAGCAAGGATGACATTGCGTTGCATGGGCCACGATTGTGCGTGAGCGGTTTAGACTGGCGCGAATGACCAGAGAATTTGCCCCCCGGCGGCTTGATGTGAACGGCTTCGCCGATGCCGCAGCCCCCATTTCCGGAAGCGATCCGCTTCAGACCTACGAGCGCCTGAGTGCGGAGTTGGCCGATCCGGCCGCGGACCTGACCGTCGAATGGACGGCCGTTGGCCAGCGCCGTGGCGGTGCTGACGGCTCCCCGGTTTCCTGGTTGCACCTCACGGCGGATACCAAGGTTCCCCTGATCTGCCAGCGTTGCCTTACCCCCGTCGACGTGGATCTGGGGGTCGACCGCTGGTTCCGCTTCGCCGCCGACGAGGCCACCGCCGCAGCCGAAGATGAAGAGGCCGAGGAGGATGTCCTGGTAGCCAGCCGCGAATTCGATCTGCATGGCCTGATCGAGGATGAGCTGCTGATGGAAATTCCCGTCACGCCGCGACATGAGGTCTGCCCCGAGCCGATGAAGCTGTCTGCCGTGGACCCCGACTTCGAGGCTGCGGAAGCCGCCCGCCCGAACCCTTTTGCCGTGCTGGGCAACTTGCGTTCGAACAAGCCCAAATAGCTCGCCCGAACCTCCTCTGGCGTTCGATGCCGTACTGGGCTATAATCATGGGCTTCGCGCGCCGCGCCGCCGATAATGCTTTTCAAGCTACGCAAGCGTTATCGCCGCCCCGCATGCACACCCACCCAACCGAATACTTCCAGGAGCCAGCATGGCCGTCCAGCAAAACAAGAAGTCGCCGTCGAAGCGCGGCATGCATCGTTCGCACAACGCCCTGGGCGTGCCCGGCATCGCTGTCGAGCCCACCACCGGCGAAACGCACCTGCGTCACCACATCAGCCCGAACGGCTTTTATCGCGGCCGCAAGGTGCTCAAGACCAAGTCTGAAGCCTGATCCTCGTTTCAAGGCCAAGGCCCGAAGCTACTCTTGCTGTAGCGTCGGGCCTTTGTTTTGATGGTCACGCCCTCTGAATTCGCTTCCGCGCCGTCTGTGATCACGCTGGCCGTTGATTGCATGGGCGGCGACCATGGGCCGCGCGTCACGCTTGCGGCCTGCCGCGCATTTCTTGATCGCCACGCTGAAGCATCGTTGCTTCTCGTCGGCGCGCCGGCCGCATTGGCCGGCTTTTCGCATCCTCGTGCCACGGTCATTGCCGCCAGTGAAGTGGTCGGGATGGACGATCCCATCGAAGTGGCGCTGCGCAAGAAGAAGGACTCGTCCATGCGAGTCGCCATCCAGCAGGTCAAGGATGGTGCCGCCCAAGCCGCCATCTCGGCCGGCAACACGGGCGCCCTGATGGCCATCGCGCGCTACTTGCTGAAGACGCTCGAGGGAATCGACCGCCCGGCGATCGCTCCGCAACTGCCCAACAGCAAGGGTGGAGCGACAACGGTGCTCGATCTGGGCGCCAACGTCGATTGCGATGCCGAGGATCTGTTGCAGTTTGCCGTTCTCGGATCGGCCCTGGTGTCGGCCCTGACCGGGAACGAGTCTCCGACGGTGGGCCTGCTCAACGTGGGCGAAGAGGCCATCAAAGGCAGCGAAACCATCAAGAAAGCTAGCCAACTGCTGCGAAAAGCGGCCAGTTCGCAAGATCTGAACTTCTACGGCAACGTGGAAGGCAACGACATCTTCAAGGGAACCACCGACATCGTCGTGTGTGACGGTTTTGTCGGCAATGTCACGCTGAAGGCGACCGAAGGCGTGGCCTCGATGATCGTCGACTTCCTGCGAATCGAGTATTCCAACGGCATCTTCAGCAAATTTGCTGCAATCGTGTCCTATCCGGTCCTAAAAGCGCTCAAGCGCCGGCTGGACCATCGTCGATACAACGGTGCGGCGCTCCTGGGCCTTCGCGGTCTCGTGTTCAAGAGCCACGGATCTGCGGACGAAGTGGCTTTCGGCCATGCGCTGGATCGCGCTTATGATGCCGCTCGCAACAACCTGCTCGATCGTGTGCGGGCCCGCATCGCCCACGCCGCGCCCCTGCTTGCGCGGCAAGAATCGGCGGCGCCGGCCGACACGGCAGCGCTCCACGTTTGATGACTCCTTTTTCTCGAATCACAGGCACCGGCAGCTTTCTGCCTCCGCGCCGTGTGACCAATGACGACCTCACCCGGGACCTGGCCGCGCGGGGGATTGAAACCTCGGATCAGTGGATCATCGAGCGCACGGGCATTCGCGCCCGGCATTTCGCGGCGCCCGAGGTGGCAAGCAGTGATCTGGGGCTGGAAGCCGCCAGGCATGCGCTGGAAGCCGCGGGCCGCAGCGCCGGCGATATCGACCTGATCATCGTCGCGACGTCGACACCGGACATGGTGTTTCCTTCGTCCGCAGCCATTCTCCAGAACAAACTGGGAATTGCGGGATGCCCTGCGTTCGACGTGCAGGCAGTCTGCAGCGGCTTCGTGTACGCGCTGACGGTGGCGGACGCGATGATCCGCACGGGCAGCGCCAAGTGCGCGTTGGTCGTGGGTGCCGAAGTGTTCTCCCGCATCCTGGATTTCAACGATCGCACCACCTGCGTTCTGTTCGGCGACGGCGCCGGCGCAGTCATCCTCGAAGCCAGCGAAGAACCCGGCATTCTGGCGAGCGACCTGCACGCCGATGGCAAGCACGTGGGCATCCTCTGCGTGCCTGGGCACGTGTCCGGCGGCGGTGTGCTTGGAACGCCCTTGCTCCATATGGATGGACAAGCCGTGTTCAAGCTGGCGGTGCGTGTCCTCGAGGACGCTGCGCGCGCCACGCTGCAAAAGGCGGGCAAGACGGAAGACGACATCGACTGGCTGATCCCCCATCAGGCCAACATCCGCATCATGGAAGGCACCGCGAAGAAGCTGAAGCTGGCTCGCGAGAAGCTGATCGTGACCGTCGACGAGCACGGCAACACCTCGGCCGCCTCGATTCCGCTGGCGCTGGACAACGCGGTGCGCTCGGGCAAGGTGAAGAAGGGCGATACGCTGATGCTCGAAGGCGTCGGCGGCGGCTTCACCTGGGGCGCGGTGCTGCTCAACTACTAATACAGTGCGTTGCCCGACGTGGCAGCGGCGCGACTGGAGACACAAACAATGAAGTCCTTCGCTTTCGTCTTTCCGGGTCAAGGCTCGCAGGCTGTCGGCATGCTCGACGCCTGGGGCGACCACCCCGCTGTGCTTGAAACACTGCGCGAGGCATCCGACGCCCTGGACGAAGATGTCACCCGCCTTGTCCATGAAGGGCCCAAGGAGGTCCTGGCGCTGACGACCAACACGCAACCCGTGATGCTTGTTGCCGGCGTCGCCGCCTGGCGCGCCTGGCTGGCCGAAGGCGGCGAGAAGCCATCGGTGGTGGCAGGTCATTCGCTCGGCGAGTATTCCGCACTGGTGGCTTCCGGGGTTCTGACGCTCGCTCAGGCTGCGCCGCTGGTGCGTTTCCGCGCCCAGGCGATGCAGCAGGCCGTGCCGGTCGGAGTGGGGGCCATGGCCGCCATCCTGGGCATGGATGCGGACAAGGTGAAGGCCGGCTGCGCCGAAGTGACGGCTGGATTCGGCCCCGGCAGTGCCGAGGTCGTGGAGGCGGTGAATTTCAACGATCCGATGCAGACCGTGATCGCCGGCAGCAAGGCCGCCGTCGACAAGGCCTGTGAAGTGCTCAAGGCCAACGGAGCCAGGCGCGCGCTTCCCCTGCCGGTTTCGGCCCCCTTCCATTCGAGCCTGATGAGGCCGGCGGCCGAGGCGCTGCGGGAGCGCCTGGCGTCGGTCACCCTGGCTGCACCCCAGATTCCAGTCATCAACAACATCGACGTGAATGTCGAGACGGATTCCGATCGGATTCGCGATGCGCTGGTGCGCCAGGCTGCGGGTCCGGTTCGATGGGTTGAAACCGTGCAGGCGCTGAAAGCGCGCAACATCGACGCCGTCATCGAGTGCGGTCCGGGCAAGGTGCTGGCCGGCATGGCCAAGCGCATCGCGCCGGAACTCGCTGCCGCTTCGGTCTACGATCCGGCGACCCTTGCCGAATCCAGACAACTGCTCGCTGCCTGAGCATCGAGCCTCAAGGTCATTTCATGAGTACTCCCAAATTCGAAGGCCAGGTTGCGCTGGTCACCGGCGCATCGCGCGGCATCGGTGCGGCCATTGCGCTGGAACTGGCCCAGCGCGGCCTCAAGGTCATCGGCACCGGCACCACGGAAGAGGGCGCTGCGAAGATCACCACTGCCCTGGGCGCCTACGATGGCCGTGGCTGTGCGCTGGACGTCAATGACGGCGCGGCGGTCGATGCGCTGATCGACGAGATCGTCAAGGTCTATGGTGCCGTTCACGTGCTGGTCAACAACGCCGGCATCACCCGCGACACCCTGGCGATGCGCCTGAAGGACGCGGATTGGGACGCGGTCCTCGACACCAACCTGAAGGCGGTCTTCCGTCTTTCGCGAGCCGTCATCCGTCCGATGATGAAGCAGCGCTACGGCCGCATCATCAGCATCACCAGCGTGGTGGGCGCGTCCGGCAATGCGGGCCAGGCCAACTATGCGGCCGCGAAGGCCGGCGTGGCGGGCATGACCCGTGCGCTGGCGCGCGAACTCGGCAGCCGCAGCATCACAGTCAATTGCGTGGCTCCAGGCTTCATTGAAACCGACATGACGGCCAGCCTCCCTGAAGCGCAGCAGCAGGCGCTGCTGGCCCAGATTCCGCTCGGCCACCTCGGCAAGCCCGCCGACATCGCCCACGCAGTCGCTTTCCTGGCCTCTCCGCAGGCCGCCTACGTCACGGGGCAGGAACTGCACGTGAACGGCGGCATGCACATGTAAGCGCGCACCGCAATACCTTTCACTGACGGCCGTGCGGCAAATGCCACAATGCGGCCGGCTAAAATCCACCGATTACCTACAACCCTCAGAGGGAACCAAATGAGCGATATCGAAGCACGTGTCAAGAAAATCATTGCCGAACAACTCGGCGTGGAAGAGTCCCAGGTCACCAACGAAAAGGCCTTCGTGGCTGATCTCGGCGCGGACTCGCTCGACACGGTCGAACTCGTGATGGCACTCGAAGACGAATTCGGCATCGAGATCCCGGACGAAGATGCCGAGAAGATCACGACGGTCCAGAATGCCGTCGATTACGCCACCAAGAATCAAAAGGCCTGATCGGCCACGCTGAGCCACCGTTTCTCCGGTCCGCAGCCTCCACGCTCGCGCGCACCGTACGACGGCCTCAGTGCTCCCAGAAAGGTTTGCCGGCATGACCAAACGCCGCGTCGTCGTGACCGGACTCGGTTGCCTCGCTCCTGTCGGAAACACCGTTGCCGAATCCTGGGCCAATTTGCTGGCCGGGAATTCGGGCATCGACACCATCACCAAGTTCGATGTGAGCGGCTTCTCCTGCAAGTTCGCGGGCGAAGTGAAGGGTTTCGACATCAAGGAATACATCCCCGAGAAGGAAGCGCGTCACATGGACCGCTTCATCCATCTCGGGCTCGCTGCCGCGATCCAGGCGGTTCAGGATAGCGGCCTGCCCACGGGCGACGCGTTGTCGGAAGAAGATGCGGTCCGTATCGGCTGCAACATCGGCTCCGGCATCGGGGGCTTGCCCATGATCGAGGACACGCACGGCGAATTGGTCGCGCGGGGTCCGCGTCGCGTGTCCCCCTTCTTCGTGCCGGCTTCGATCATCAACATGATCTCGGGGCATGTCTCGATCAAGTACGGCTTCAAGGGCCCGAACATCGCGGTCGTGACTGCCTGCACCACGGGCTTGCATGCGATCGGCACTTCTGCCCGGATGATCGAGTACGGCGATGCCGACGTGATGATCGCGGGTGGTGCGGAGTCGACGGTGTCGCCGCTCGGACTGGGTGGATTTGCAGCGGCTCGCGCCCTGTCGACCCGCAACGACGATCCGAAGACAGCCTCCCGCCCCTGGGACAAGGACCGCGACGGTTTCGTCCTGGGCGAGGGCGCTGGCGTACTGGTGCTCGAAGAGTACGAGCGCGCGAAGGCTCGCGGCGCCAAGATCTATGCGGAAGTCTCTGGCTTCGGCATGAGCGGCGACGCTTTCCACATGACCGCGCCCAACGTGGACGGCCCGCGCCGCTCCATGGCCATGGCGCTGGCCAACGCAGGCGTCAATGCCGACGATGTCCAGTATGTCAATGCCCACGGCACGTCGACGCCACTGGGCGACCTGAACGAAACCAACGCGATCAAGAATGCCTTTGGCGACCACGCCAGGAAACTGGTCGTCAATTCGACGAAGTCGATGACCGGGCATCTGCTGGGCGGCGCCGGCGGCATCGAATCGGTGTTCACGGTGCTGGCCCTGCACCACCAGAAGAGCCCGCCGACGATCAACATCTTCAACCAGGATCCGGAGTGCGATCTCGACTACTGCGCCAATGAGGCGCGCGATCTGAAGATCGACGTGGCGGTCAAGAACAACTTCGGGTTCGGCGGCACCAACGGCACGCTGGTGTTCAAGCGCGTTTGAATCTTTTCGCCTCATGCACAGCGCCCCATCGGTGAACTACCCGGTGGGGCGTTCTCGCTATGCGGAGCGGCTTCTGCTGGTTCTCTGGGCGCTTGGCGTCTGCGGGGTCACTGTTGCCTGCATCCAGGCGGCCGGATTCGATTGGCGGCAGGGGATACTGGCGCTGAGCGCGGCCGTGGCCGGTCTTGCCGCATGGACCGGTGTCCTTCGATGCGCGGATCCGGCCGATCTGAGCTTCGACGGCCAGCATTGGTCGATTTCGGGCCATTCGTCGCTTCGAACGGCACGGGCGAGCGTCGCGCTCGACCTGCAATCCCTGCTTCTGGTGCGGCTATCGGAGCCCACGCGGGCGCGACGCTGGGTCTGGGTGGACCGTCAGGCCATGCCGGAACGCTGGCGCGATCTGCGCCGTGCGCTATATTCGCGCGCGCCTTCGCCCGGGCCGACCACCCCAAAAGCCGCCGCCTCGAAGGCTGCTGAAGTGCATCATTCCTCCTCATGACAGCTTCCCTACCTCCGGTGCCACCGGACGCCGGTCTGACCGATGCGCCCGCCGCGGGGCCGAGGCCGGGCGAGGTCGACTTCCAGCTGGTCCAGCGCACGGTCGCGGGCGACCAGAAGGCGTTCGAGCTGCTCGTCATCAAGTACCAGCGCCGGATCGAACGGCTCATCGGCCGCATGGTCCGCGACGTGAACCTGATCGAGGATATTGCGCAGGAGACCTTCATCCGCGCCTACCGCGCCTTGCACCAGTTCCGGGGCGAGGCCCAGTTCTACACCTGGCTCTACCGGATTGCCGTCAACACGGCCAAGAAGGCTTTGGTCGACATGAAGCGCGACCCGACGGTTTCCGAGAGCGCCCTGCGTTCGTCTTCTGAAGACGACGATGAAACTTACCGGCCCGGAAACGAACCAATCAGCGACGAGACCCCCGAATCCGTGATGGCGGCCAATGAAATCGCGGCAGCCGTCGAGTCGGCGATGGAAGCGCTGCCTGCCGAGTTGAGGCAGGCGGTGACCTTGCGCGAGATCGAGGGCATGAGTTACGAAGAGATTGCCGAGGTGATGAATTGTCCGATCGGCACGGTGCGTTCGCGGATTTTCCGGGCTCGCGAAGCTATATCGGCCAGAGTCAAGCCCTTGCTGGACAACCAGTCCGGCAAGCGTTGGTAAGCAGGTGAATGAAATGAACAAGACAAATACAGTCCACGAACAGGTCTCGGCGCTCGCCGACGGTCATTTGCAGGACGACGAGTTCGCCCAGGTGATCGACAAGATTTGCGTCGACGACGACCTGCGGGCGACGTGGCAGACCTACCATCTGGTCGGGGACGTGCTCCGTTCGGGCGTCCACGCGACCTGCAGCGACACTTCGCTTTTCCTGTCCCGCCTGCAGGGACGGCTTGCCGCGGAGCCCATGATCCCGTCTTTGATACCGGTGCTCCCTGAGGCGGCGCCGGTGCGGCGCCAGGTCGAGGCTGCCAACGAGCCGGTGTTCCGGTGGAAGCTGGTCGCCGGTGCGGCGTCCCTGGCCGCGGCGGCCGCCATCGGGTGGAACTGGGTCGGCATGGGTGGCCCCGGAGCACCCGGTGCGCAGTTGGCCGCGGTGCCGCAGGTGGCACCGGCAGTCGTGGCTGTCGCCCAGCCACCGGTCCAGACGCTGACGCCGACGCGTGTCATGGTGGGCAATGGCAACCCGCAGATCATGCTGCGCGATCCACGCCTGGATCAGTTGCTCGAAGCGCACCAGCAGGCCGGTGGCGCATCGCAGATGCCTTCGGGCTTCCTGCGCAACGCGACTTTCGAGAGGCCGTCGCGCTGATCGCGCATCTGCAGCAGCAATGATTGTTCCGATGCCGATTTCCGTGCGTGGTTTCGTGACCCTGATGGCCGCCCTGTGCATGGCGCAGGCCGCCATTGGCCAGAGCCGGACCTCTTCGTCGCCGCCAAAGTCCAATCCTTCGAATGCGGCGGGCGGCGAAACGCCGGCCCTGAGCGTGGTCGAATGGCTCCAGCGTATGCACGCGGCCTCTCGCCAGCGCAGCTACATAGGGACCTTCGTCGTCTCCGCGGCGACGGGAACGCTTTCCAGTGCCCGCATCTGGCACGTGTCCGAGGGCGATCTCCAGATGGAGCGCATCGAGGCCTTGTCGGGCCCGCCCCGCTCGACCTTTCGTCGCAACGACAAGGTCGTGACCTTTCTGCCCGAATCGAAGGTCGTCAAGAGCGAGAAGCGCGAGAACCTCGAGTTGTTTCCCAATCTGCTGGGCAATCCCGACTCGTCCATCGCCACGCTCTACGGCGTCCGCATGATTGGCAAGGACCGGGTGGCCGGCTTCGATACCGACGTCGTGCAGGTCGAACCGCGCGATGGCTTCCGGTTCGGCTACCGTGTCTGGAGCGAGCGCCGTTCCGGCCTGGTCGTCAAGCTTCAGACCATCGACGGCGAAAGCAAGGTGATCGAGCAGTCGGCGTTCTCCGAACTCCAGCTCGATGCTCCCGTCAAGACGCAAGCCCTGACCCAGATGATGGGCAGCACAGCAGGCTACCGCGTCGAGAAATCCGAACTCGAGCGTACGACGGCGGAGCGCGAGGGCTGGTCGCTCAAGGCCCCCGTCGCGGGCTTCAAGCCCATCAATTGCTATCGGCGCTCGATGGGCGGCGACGCGCAGGGCCACACCATGCAATGGACGTTCTCGGACGGACTGGCTTCGGTTTCGCTGTTCGTCGAGCCCTACGACGCGCAGCGCAAGCCTCGGGAGGTCCTTCTTGCACTCGGTGCCACCTACACGCTCACCCGCCGGCTGGTCGACAAGGACGGCGATTGGTGGTTGACTGCGGTTGGCGAAGTGCCGCCGCAAACACTCGACGCGTTTGCCCAAAGCCTGGCGCGTGCACGCTGAGCCCGCAGGTCGAGGCCTCTCCGCCTGCGGATCCGCGACTGCTCGCAGAATATCTTTGTTCTAGTTCTAGTCTCAACGAAAGAAACTGATGATGTTCAAGATCGAGGGGAACACATTCCGTTCATGTCTCATGGCCGGCGCCCTTGCGCTCGCTTCGACCGCCGCGCTTCTGCCTGCCACACCCGTTCACGCGCAGGCGCGCGTGCTGCCGGACTTCACCGACCTCGTCGACCAGGTCGGCCCGGCGGTGGTCAATATCCGCACCGTCGAGAAAGTGGCGCAGGGCGGTGGCAACGGCGAGATGGACGAAGAGATGCAGGAGTTCTTCCGCCGCTTCTTCGGCCAGCCGATGCCTGGCGTTCCGCGCCAGGGTCCGCGACCGAACCGACCCCAGCAGCCCCAGGAAGAAGAGCGTCCGCGCGGCGTCGGCTCCGGCTTCATCCTGTCGTCCGACGGCTATGTCATGACCAACGCGCATGTGGTCGACGGCGCATCCGAGGTGTTGGTGACCTTGCCGGACAAGCGCGAGTTCAAGGCGAAGATCATCGGCGCTGACAAGCGTACGGACGTGGCAGTCGTGAAGATCGATGCCACGGGTCTTCCGGCGGTCAAGGTCGGCGACGTCTCCAAGCTGCGCGTCGGCGAATGGGTGATGGCGATCGGTTCGCCGTTCGGGCTGGAGAACACCGTCACCGCCGGCATCGTGAGCGCGAAACAGCGCGACACGGGCGACTACCTTCCCTTCATCCAGACCGATGTCGCCATCAACCCGGGCAACTCCGGCGGCCCGTTGATCAACATGCGCGGCGAAGTGGTTGGCATCAACAGCCAGATCTATTCGCGGTCGGGCGGATTCATGGGGATCTCGTTCTCGATCCCCATCGACGAGGCGATTCGCGTGAGCGACGCGCTGCGCCAGTTCGGGCGTGTTTCGCGCGGCCGTATCGGCGTGCAGATCGATCAGGTCACGAAGGACGTGGCGGAATCCATCGGTCTTGGCAAGGCGCAGGGCGCCCTGGTGCGCGGTGTCGAGTCCGGATCGCCTGGCGAGAAGGCCGGCATCGAGCCCGGCGACATCATCACCAAGTTCGACGGCAAGGCCATCGAGAAGCCCAGCGACCTGCCACGCCTCGTCGGCAACACGAAGCCGGGCACGAAGAGTTTGGTCACGGTATTCCGCCGCGGGAACTCGCGCGACCTGAACGTCACCATCGCCGAGATCGAACCTGAAAAGCCCGCCAAGCGCGTGGCCGATCGGGAAGAGCCGGCCAGCAAGGCGCCGTCCGCGGCCGCCAAATCCATGGGGCTCGTGCTCAGCGATCTGACCGAGGCGCAGAAGAAGGAATTCAAGGTCAAGGGCGGCGTCAAGATCGATGCGGCCACCGATGCGGCTGCGCGAGCCGGCTTGCGCGAGGGGGATGTGGTTCTCGCCGTCAGCAACACCGAGATCGCCAACGTCAAGGAGTTCGAGGCTGCCCTGGCCAAGGGCGACAAGAGCAAGCCCGTCAGCCTGCTGTTCCGCCGGGGCGACTGGGCGCAATATGCGCTGATTCGGCCCTCACGCTGATCCGGCACGTTGCGTCAAGTGGCCCCACCCGTCAGTCGGGTTTGGGGCCCGTTTTTTGGGGCGCTGTCGCGTGCCGACAGCAGCATGATGAAATTTTTCTTGGCGGGCGGGCAGGTCGATTTTAGTTGGTGCTCACTAACTTAAAAGTCCTCTAATGATGATTTTCGGTAGAATAGAGGCCCTTAGGGCTCCAGTCGACGCATAAGCGACCACGGAATCTTCACGATGCGAGATACCCGCAGCCCATCCACCGGCGTTCCACAGTTCGCCCACAAGTTGTTAAGGAATCGGTCCACCGATCTTGTTGATAAGCTGTTCATAAGTCCCATGTTGCTGACCTGCAACGACCGTTCCAGGGCTCCGGCCCGGCTGTACGCGCCCCCCTTTTTGCCTACAATGAAGTTCCAACTACTGCAGTTGCCATTGCTTGTTGGTTCAGGGCGCGTCTCTTGTGGACGCGCCCTTTTTTCTTGCCTGTCGCCTTCTGCGCACGAGCCAATTCAAGTACTTAAGCGTTCCCGTTGATGAATCACATCAGAAACTTTTCGATCATTGCGCACATCGATCACGGCAAGTCGACGCTTGCGGATCGCTTGATTCAACGTTGCGGCGGTCTCGCTGAACGCGAGATGGAAGCGCAGGTGCTCGACTCGATGGACATCGAGAAAGAGCGTGGGATAACCATCAAGGCGCAGACCGCTGCGCTGCACTACAAGGCGCGTGATGGGCAGGTCTACAACCTCAATCTGATCGACACGCCGGGCCACGTCGACTTCTCATACGAAGTGAGTCGCTCGCTCTCTGCATGCGAAGGCGCATTGCTCGTCGTCGATGCAAGCCAGGGCGTCGAGGCGCAGACCGTTGCCAACTGCTACACCGCGCTCGACCTCGGTGTGGAAGTGGTGCCGGTGCTCAACAAGATGGACCTCCCGAACGCGGACCCCGACAACGCGCGCGGCGAGATCGAGGACGTGATCGGCATCGATGCAACGGATGCGATTCCGTGTTCCGCCAAGACGGGAATGGGCATCGACGAGATCCTCGAGGCGGTGGTCGCGAAGATGCCCGCGCCGCGCGGCAATCCCGATGGCCCGCTGCGCGCGATGATCATCGACAGCTGGTTCGATCCCTACGTCGGCGTGGTGATGCTGGTGCGTGTGGTCGATGGCCGGCTCGCCAAGGGCGAACGCATCAAGATGATGGCCTCCGGTGCGACCTACAACGCCGACAACATCGGCGTGTTCACGCCCGCGAATGAACCCCGCGCCTCGCTCGAAGCGGGCGAAGTCGGCTACATCATTGCCGGCATCAAGGAGCTGCAGGCCGCCAAGGTCGGCGACACCGTCACATTGATCAAGCCGGGGACCGGCGGCGCCGCTGCCACCGCGACCGAGGCGCTCCCCGGCTTCAAGGAAATCCAGCCGCAGGTGTTCGCAGGTCTCTATCCGACCGAGGCAAGCGAGTACGACTCGCTGCGCGACGCGCTCGAGAAACTCAAGCTCAACGATTCGTCGCTGCGCTACGAGCCCGAAGTGAGCCAGGCGCTGGGCTTCGGCTTCCGCTGCGGCTTCCTGGGCCTGCTGCACATGGAGATCGTGCAGGAGCGGCTGGAGCGCGAGTTTGACCAGGACCTGATCACGACCGCGCCGAGCGTGGTCTACCAGGTCGTGAAGAACGACGGCGAAGTGATGATGGTGGAGAACCCCTCCAAGATGCCCGACGTCGGCAAGATGGCGGAGATCCGCGAGCCGATCGTCACGGTGCATCTCTACATGCCGCAGGAATACGTCGGCGCCGTCATGACGCTCGCCAACCAGAAGCGTGGCGTGCAGATGAACATGGCCTACCACGGGCGGCAGGTCATGCTGACCTACGAGATGCCGCTTGGCGAGATCGTGCTGGACTTCTTCGACAAGCTGAAGTCGGTCAGCCGAGGTTATGCCTCGATGGACTACGAGTTCAAGGAATACCGTGCGTCGGACGTCGTGAAGGTTGACATCCTGCTCAACGGCGAAAAGGTCGATGCGCTGTCGATCATCGTGCACCGCAGCCAGAGCCAATACCGTGGCCGTGCGGTGGTGTCGAAGATGCGCGAAATCATTTCCCGCCAGATGTTCGACGTTGCGATCCAGGCTGCGATCGGGGTCAACATCATTGCGCGTGAGACAATCAAAGCCCTCCGAAAGAACGTGCTCGCCAAGTGCTATGGCGGCGATATCACCCGCAAGAAGAAGCTGCTCGAGAAGCAAAAAGCGGGCAAAAAAAGAATGAAGCAGATCGGCTCGGTCGAAGTCCCGCAAGAGGCCTTCCTCGCCATCCTGCAGGTCGAAGACTAAAAAATGGCATTCCTCACCTCATTGATCCTCGCGGCGTTTGTCGGCTACGTCGGCGCCTGGTATTTCGGCGCGGTCGAAGGCAACTTCGCGCTGCTGCTGTTTCTCGCAACGCTCGTCACCGGCATCTATTGGGTGGCCGAGCGCTTCTATTTCCTGCCGAAGCGTCGGCGTGCTGCGGCGGCGCTCGACGCGTCGCTGGCGCAGCGACGTGAAGAACTCGCGAAACAGGGCATCACCCAGGTCGATACCGTTGACACCAAGGCGCGCGAACGCCTGGTGATGCAGCCCTGGTGGCTCGATTGGACCGCGGGCCTGTTTCCGGTGATCCTGGCGGTGTTCCTGCTGCGCTCGTTCCTGTTCGAGCCCTTCAAGATCCCGTCCGGGTCCATGATGCCGACCTTGCAGACCGGCGACCTGATCCTGGTGAACAAATTCGTCTACGGCCTGCGCCTTCCGGTCATCAACACCAAGATCACCGAAGGGCGGCCGCCCGCACGAGGCGAGGTCATGGTCTTCCGTTACCCGCCCAAGCCGAGCATGGACTACATCAAGCGCGTCATCGGCGTGCCGGGCGACGAGGTGGCCTACCTCAACAAGAAGCTCACGATCAATGGGCAGCCGGTGAGCAAGGATGCGATCCCGGAGTATTTCGACGAGGAGGCCATGCGCTACCTCAAGCAATACAGCGAAAACCTGGCTGGCAAGGAACACAAATTGCTCAATGACGACAGTCGCCGTGCGGGATTGTCCGAAGCCGAGATCATGGCCTTCCCCTATCAGGAAAATTGCCGCTACAGTGTTGAAGGCGTGGTGTGCAAGGTGCCCGAGGGTCACTATTTCATGATGGGCGACAACCGGGACAATTCACTGGACTCCCGCTATTGGGGATTCGTCCCCGACCGGAACATCGTCGGCAAAGCCTTCCTGGTCTGGATGAATTTCGGTAATTTCAAGCGCATCGGCGGCTTCCAATAAATATTCGAGCTTTTCATTTGAGGGGTAGAGGGCATGAGAGCAAAGCAGACAAGGCATAAACAACGCGGCATCTCGTTCGTGGGGCTGCTGTTCGTGGCCATCGTGTTGGCCTGCGTCGGCGTGGTCGTCGCGCAGGTGATTCCCACGCTGATCGAATACCAGGCGATCACCAAGGCCGCCAACAAGGCCAAGGAAGGCACGACCGTGCCCGAAGTCCGCGCCATCTTCGACCGTGCCCAGGCCATCGACGACTTCAAGTCGGTCACCGGCAAGGATCTCGACGTGAAGAAGGATGGCGACAAGGTGGTCGTGTCCTTTGCCTACGATCGCGAGATCCACCTCTTCGGCCCCGCCTACCTGGTCCTGAAATACCAGGGCCAATCCAAGTAAATGCACACCCCCAGGCTTGCCCACTTCGTGTGGCCGCCCACCCCCTTGCAGGGGGCAACACCGGTGGACCGGCGAAGCCGGTTCCACGGTGTTTCTCGAACGGGCCTGGCTTCGCCGGCCTGTGGCGTGGCGTCGGTTGCATCGTGAGCGAGTCCGGGCTTGGCGCGCTGCAGGCGCGTCTTCAGCATTCGTTCTCTGACGTCCGGCTGCTCCAGCTGGCGCTGACGCATCGCAGTTTTTCGGCCGATCACAACGAGCGGCTCGAATTTCTCGGCGATTCGGTGCTCAACCTCGCCGTGTCGCATCTACTCTACGAGCGTCTTTCGGCACTGCCGGAAGGCGATCTGTCGCGAGTGCGGGCCAATCTGGTCAAGCAGGACACGTTGCATCAACTGGCGCTCAAACTGGCGTTGTCGCCATTGCTGCGCCTTGGCGAGGGCGAGGCACGTTCGGGCGGGCCGAACCGCCCGTCGATCCTGGCCGATGCGCTGGAAGCAGTGATCGGCGCGGTCTATCTCGACGCCGGCTACGGCGCCGCGCAGGCGCTGGTGCACCGTCTTTACGAATCCGTCGAGATCAACCCGCGCATGGATGCGGCGGCCAAGGACCCGAAGACCGAATTGCAGGAATGGCTCCAGGGCCACAAAATGAAGCTGCCGGTCTATCGCGTGGTTGGAACGCTCGGCGCGGCCCACAAGCAGACTTTCGATGTCGAATGCGAGGTGCCCGAACTGGGTCTTCGCGAGCGCGGCATCGGCGGCTCGCGCCGCGCCGGTGAGCAGGCCGCCGCGGCGGCCATGTTGATCCGGCTCAAGGCGCGCGGCGCGAAGGCATCCCCATGAACGACCCCATCGAATCCAATCCTCCAGCGCCTGAAGACGGGGCCGGGGCCCCAGGCGCCGAAACAGGCCAGCGTTGCGGCCTCGTCGCCATCGTCGGCAAGCCCAACGTGGGCAAGTCGACGCTGCTGAACGCGCTGGTAGGCCAGAAGATCAGCATCACCTCGCGCAAGGCGCAGACCACGCGGCATCGCATCACCGGCATGCGCACGCTGGGCGCGACGCAGTTCGTCTTCGTCGATACGCCGGGTTTCCAGACGCTGCACGCCAACGCGCTGAACCGTTCGCTGAACAAGACGGTGGTGGGCGCGGTGTCGGACGTCGACCTCATCCTGTTCGTCGTGGAGGCCGGCAGTTTCACGCCGGCGGACGAGCGGGTGCTGAGGCTGCTCGGCTCCGGCATCCCCACGGTGCTGATCGCCAACAAGCTGGACAACGTCCATCGCCGCGGCGACATCGCGCCGTGGCTGCAGACCATGCAGCAGAAGCATGCCTTCGCTGAATTCGTGCCGATGTCGGCCAAGAACTCGAAGGACATCGAGCGCCTGTTCGGCATTTGCGAGAAATACCTGCCCGAGCAAGCCTGGTGGTACGCCGAGGACGAACTGACCGACCGCAGCGAGCAGTTCCTCGCCAGCGAAATGGTGCGCGAGAAGCTGTTTCGCCTCACCGGCGACGAGCTTCCCTACACCTCGACCGTCATCATCGACAAGTTCGAGGAGGAGCCTCCCGCTCGCAAGGGCCACAAGCGGCTGCTCAAGATCGCGGCGACGATCGTCGTCGAGCGCGACGGTCACAAGGCGATGGTCATCGGCGACAAGGGCGAGCGCATCAAGCGCATCGGCACCGAGACACGGCAGGAACTCGAAAAGCTCATGGACGCCAAGGTCTTCATCGAGCTCTGGGTCAAGGTGCGTTCCGGCTGGGCCGACGATGAAGCGAGGGTGCGCTCCTTCGGCTATGAATGAGCACGCCCCGGGCGTATGGCCTTAAAGCGCGTTTCGCACGAGCCGGCCTATGTGCTGCATCGCTATGACTGGAGCGAATCGAGCCTGATCCTCGAGACCTTCACGCGCCACCACGGCCGCATCGCGATCGTGGCCAAGGGCGCGAAGCGGCCCAGTTCCAACTTTCGCCCGGTGCTGCTGCCGTTGCAGCCGCTGCAGCTGAACTTCAGCGGCGACGCCGAGATCCGCACGCTCAAGGGCGCCGAATGGATGGGCGGGCACGTGATGCCGACCGGCGAGGCGCTGCTGTCGGGCTACTACGTCAACGAACTGCTGCTGCGCCTCCTGGCGCGTGACGATCCCCACGAGGCGCTGTTCGATGCCTACGCCGCGGTCGTGCAGGTGCTCGCGAGCGAGCATGCGGGCGCGCAGGCTGCGACGCAATCGGCCGCGCTGCGCGCTTTCGAGTTGTTGCTTCTGCGCGAAGTCGGTTTACTGCCGACCCTCGACGCCCAGACGCTCACGCTGGCACCCCTGGCAGCCGATGCCCGCTATGCGCTGGTGCCCGAGGCCGGCCTGCGTGAAGCGGCGGACGACGAGGCCGCGCTGAAAGGCGCCGACTGGCAGGCACTGCAAGCCGCGCTCGACGATCGCGCACCCTTCACCGCCACCTTGAGAGCTTGCGCCGGTGTCAATGGCGCATTGCGCACGCTGCTGCGCACCTTGCTCAACTACCATTGCGGCGTTGCAACGCTGCGTACGCGGCAGATGATGCGAGACCTGCAAGCCCTATGAGCCTTCTGAAATCCACCGCCTTGTCCGTCAACCTCAACAAGGTGGCGCTGGTGCGCAATACGAGGCCGCTCGGTATCCCGAGCGTGCTCTTTGCCGCCGCGCTGTGCCTGGATGCCGGCGCGCACGGCATCACGGTGCATCCGAGGCCCGACGAGCGCCACATCCGCCCGCAGGACGTGCGAGACCTTGCCGCGCTGCTGCGCAAGGATTGGCCCAAGGCGGAGTTCAACATCGAGGGCAACCCGTTTCACAACCTGATGGAGTTCGTGCGCGAGTTGCGCCCGCACCAGGCCACTTTCGTGCCCGACAGCGAGACCCAATCGACGAGCGACCACGGATGGAGCTTCCCCGAGGATGCCGAGCGCCTGCGGCCGCTGATCGCCGAGACGCGGGCGCTGGGCGTGCGCGTGAGCCTGTTCATGGACCCGAACCCCGACATGATGGCGGCGGCGAAGGCGGTCGGCGCCGACCGGGTCGAGCTCTACACCGAGGGCTACGCGGCCTCCCGCGACACTCCCAAGGCGGATGCCGTCCTGCGGCTCTATGTGGACGCTGCTCGCGCGGCGCATGCCGCCGGACTCGAAGTCAACGCCGGCCATGACCTGAGCCGCGACAACCTGACCGAATTCCTGCGCGTCGTGCCGGCCGTGCGCGAGGTGTCGATCGGTCATGCCTTTGTCGCCGACTCGCTGGAACTCGGCTACACCGCCGCGACGCGCGAGTATTTGCAGCGCATCGCCGAAGCCCAGTGATCTACGGCATCGGCACCGATATCTGCGACGTCCGGCGTATCGCCGCGACGCTCGGGCGTCAGGGCGATCGCTTCCCGCAGAGGGTCCTGAGCGACGCCGAGTACGCGATCTGGCAGGCCCGCAGCGCGCGCTGGCCCCAACGCGGCCTGCGCTACCTGGCGACGCGCTTCTCGGCCAAGGAAGCGTTCAGCAAGGCCATCGGGACGGGCATGCACATGCCGATGAGCTGGCGCCTGTGCGAAATCGCCAATCTGAAAAGCGGCAAGCCCGTGATCGTCCTTCACGGCGGCTTGAAGGAATGGTTCGAAGCCCAGGGCCTGAGCGCCCACGTCACCGTCACCGATGAAACCGACTACGCGGCGAGCTTCGTCGTGGTCGAACGAGACAAATGATCGACAACGCAATGCATGCCCCGCTGATCATCGACGTTGCAGGCACCGAACTGACCCCGGCCGATCGCCGCCGGCTCGCCGACCCGCTGGTGGGCGGCGTGATCCATTTCGCGCGGAACTGGCACGACCGGGCGCAGATGAGCGCCCTCAACGCCGAGATCAAGTCGATTCGCCCTGACATCCTGATCTGCGTGGACCATGAAGGCGGGCGCGTCCAGCGCTTTCGCACCGACGGCTTCACGCGCCTGCCGTCGATGCGCGTGCTCGGCGAGCTCTGGATGAACGATGCCCTGCGCGCCACCCAGGTGGCAGTCGCCTGCGGCCATGTCCTGGCAGGCGAGCTTCGGGCATGTGGCGTCGATTTCAGCTTCACGCCGGTGCTGGACCTGGACTACGGCGAAAGCAGCGTGATCGGCGACCGCAGCTTTCACCGCGATCCGCGCGTGGTCGCGATGCTCGCCCGAAGCCTGATGCATGGCCTGCTGCAAGCGGGCATGGCCAATTGCGGCAAGCATTTTCCTGGGCATGGCTTCGTCAAGGCCGATTCGCACGTCGCGATTCCCGTGGACCGGCGCAGCCTCAAGGCGATCCTCGCCGACGATGCCCGGCCCTACGACTGGCTGACCGGCACGCTCGCCGCCGTGATGCCGGCCCACGTGATCTATCCGAAGGTGGACGATCGGCCGGCCGGCTTCTCGTCGAAGTGGCTGAAGCAGGTTCTGCGCGACAAGCTCGCGTTCGACGGTGCGGTGTTCAGCGACGACCTCAGCATGGAAGCTGCCCGCCACGTCCAGGGTGAGCAATTGAGCTTCACGGACGCCGCGCTCGCCGCACTCGATGCGGGCTGCGACCTAGCCTTGCTGTGCAACCAAAGCGTGGGCGAGGGCACGGCGCTGGATGAATTGCTCGGCGGATTCGCCGCAGCGCAGCGCAGCGGCCGATGGACGCCGAGTGCAGCCAGCGAGTCGCGCCGGCGAAGCCTGCTGCCGCGTGCTCCTGCGCCGGACTGGGCCGAACTGCAGCAATCGACCGCGTATCGACGCGCCGTCGAGATGCTTCCGCGTCCCTAGCGCTGGCGTGCGTGCTCAGGCAGCTGTCGACCAGAGCCGCTCGCCGCCGCCGTCGAGATGCGTCAGGTACAGGCGCAAGTCGAACTCCAGCTGGTGGTAGTCCGGCTCCATGTGTGCGCAGAGCTGATAGAAGGCCTTGTCGTGCTCCCGCTCCTTCATGTGCGCGAGTTCGTGCACGACGATCATGCGCAGCCATTCGACTGGCACATCCTTGAACAGGCTCGCCACGCGGATCTCGCGCTTGGACTTCAGCCGGCTGCCCTGCACGCGCGAGACGGTCGTGTGGGTGCCGAGCGCGTTGCGGATCACGTGGAGCTTGTTGTCGAAGGCCACCTTGGAGAGCGGCTCAGCATTCCGCATGAACTGGCTCTTGAGATCGTTCACGTAGTCGTAGAGAGCCCGGTCGGTACGGATGTCGTGCGTGCTGCCGTAGCGCTTTAGCAGCCATTCGCCCAGGCGCCCTTGCGAGACCAGTTGCTCGACCTGGGCGCGCAGCGCCGCGGGATACGCGGCGAGGTACTTCATGCGGGCTGCGGCGTCCGCGCGTTGGCGGCGGCGTAGGCCAGGCCAGCGGCAACGCCACCGAACAGGTCTCCTTCGACCAGATCCGTGCCCGGAAACGCGGCCCGCAGCGCGCTCTGGAAGGGGCGCAACGCGGAGGAACCGCCAGTCAGGTAGATCGCGTCGAGCTTGCCATCCGTGAGATCCGCGCGCCGGACGCAGTCACGCGCGCAGGCCACCACGCTGTCGAGCAGCGCGGCAAGGTGCCGCGCCATGTCATCGGCGCCGAGTGCAGCATTCAGGCCCGGCTCGGCGCAAGACAGGTCGATCGCCACCCCGTCGTTCGTCATGGACGTGCGGATCTTGGCCTCCTCGACCTCGCTGGCGATGCGGTGCCCTTGCCGCTCGACCAGCACATTCACCAGACGCTCGTGCAGGCGCATGTCGAGGTAGCTCGTGCGCAGGTCCTGCACTTGCCGGATTGCCTTGGGCGCATAGAGCCAGTTGATCAGGTGCCAGGACGACAGGTCGAAGAAGGTCCTGCTCGGCACTTCGCGGCCCTGCGGCCCGATGTGCCGGAAGCCGAGGTGCGGCATCACGCACTCGAGGCTCAGGCGCTGGTCATAGTCGGTGCCGCCGATGTGCACGCCGGTGGTCGCCAATACGTCGCTCGCGCGGTCGGCATGGGCCGTGCGTTCGGGGCCCAGGCGCACGACCGTGAAGTCGGAGGTGCCGCCGCCGATGTCGACGATCAGCACCAACGATTCGCGAGTGACGCGCCGCTCGTAGTCGAAAGCCGCGGCGATGGGTTCGTACTGGAACTCGACGTCGCCGAGCCCGGCGTTCCGTGCGGCCCGGCGCAAGGTGTCTTCGGCTAGCCTGTCGCGTTCCTCGTCGTCGTCGACGAAGCGGACGGGTCTGCCGACCACCACGCGACCGGGTTGCGCGCCGAGTTGCTTGCGGGCGCGCGCGCCGAGTTCCGACAGGAAGAGGGTGACGATGTCCTCGAAGCTGACCCGTTCGTTGAGGATCTCGGTCTGCTCCTGCATGAGCGCGCTGCCCAGCAGGCTCTTCAGCGAGCGCATCAGGCGGCCTTCGGTGCCCGACAGGTAGTGCGCGATGGCATCGCGTCCGAAGTGCGTGGTGCGATCCTCGGCATTGAAGAAGAGGGCGGTCGGGATGGCGGTGGCGGAGCCTTCCAGCGTCAACGGACGCGCCAACCCGTTGTCCGCCACGAAGGCGACCGCGGAGTTCGACGTGCCGAAGTCGATCCCGATGGCCGGTGCGTGCGTGCTCAAGATTCCCGACGCAGCGCAGGGAACAGGATCACGTCGCGGATGCTCGGCGAGTCGGTCAGCAGCATCATCAGGCGGTCGATGCCGATGCCGCAGCCGCCGGTCGGGGGCATGCCGTATTCGAGCGCGCGCACGAAGTCGTGGTCGTAGAACATCGCCTCGTCGTCACCGCTGTCCTTGGCCGCGACCTGCGCGTTGAAGCGCGCGGCCTGGTCTTCGGCGTCGTTGAGTTCGCTGAAGCCGTTGCCGAACTCGCGGCCGGTGATGTAGAGCTCGAAGCGCTCCGTCACTTCGGGGCGCTCGTCGTTGGCACGCGCCAGCGGCGAGATCTCGGTGGGGTGCTCCATGATGAAGGTCGGCTGCCAGAGCTTTTCCTCGACCGTCTCTTCGAAGTACATCACCTGCAGGCTGGCGAGGCTGCGTTGCGAGAGCTTGTCCTTCTCCTCGGTCAGGCCGATCTTGCGCAGCGCGTTCACGAGCCAGGTGGCGTCGTCGACGTTCGTGCCGGCGTCGGTGTGCTTGAGGATTGCCTCGCGGATCGTGAGCCGCTCGAAGGGCTGGCTCAGGTCGACCGCCTTGCCCTGGTAGGTCAGCTGCTGGGTGCCCACCGCCTTGTCGGCGATCGTGCGGATCAGCGTCTCGGTGAAGTCCATCAGGTCGCGGTAGTTCCAGTAGGCCGCGTAGAACTCCATCATGGTGAACTCGGGGTTGTGCCGCACCGAGATGCCTTCGTTGCGGTAGCTCCGGTTGATCTCGAACACGCGCTCGAAGCCGCCGACGATGAGCCGCTTGAGGTACAGCTCGGGCGCGATCCGCAGGAACATCTCCTGGTCGAGCGCGTTGTGGTGCGTCTTGAACGGCTTGGCGTTCGCGCCGCCCGGAATGGGGTGCAGCATGGGCGTCTCGACTTCGAGGAAGTCGTTCGACACCATGAACTCTCGCAGCGCGCTCACGGCGCGGCTGCGTGCGGCAAAACGCTCGCGTGCCGTGGCGTCGGTGATCAGGTCGACGTAGCGCTGGCGGTACTTCTGTTCCTGGTCGGCCATGCCGTGGAACTTGTCCGGCAGCGGGCGCAGGCTCTTGGTCAGGAGCCGAAGCTTCGTGACCTTGACCGAGAGTTCGCCAGTCTTGGTCTTGAAGGCCGAGCCCTCGGCGCCGACGATGTCCCCGAGATCCCAGTGCTTGAACTCGGCATAGGCCTCTTCGCCGACCGCGTCGCGCGTGATGTAGAGCTGGATGCGGCCGGTGGCGTCCTGGATCGTCGCGAAGCTCGCCTTGCCCATCACCCGCTTCAGCATCATGCGGCCGGCCACGCTGACCGCGATGGGCGTGGCTTCGAGCACGTCCGACGGCGTCTCGCCGTGTGCCGCGATGAGAGCGGCAGCGCGGTCGCCGGGCTTGAAGTCGTTCGGGAAGGCGACACCCTTGCCCTCGGCCTGGGCGGCACGCAGCGCCTTGAGCTTTTCACGCCGTTCGGCGATGAGCTGGTTGTCGTCGGTCGGGGCGGCCGGCGTGGAGGCAGGAACGGGTACGGAGGGGGTCAGATGGTCGGACATGGGGAGGCAGGATGGAGGCGCGGGCGGGAGCGCGCGCAACCCGCCATTTTAACTGCCCGAGCCCCGCGAAGGACCGACCTGCAGCGCTTGCCGCTGCTGCATTGGATGCTATCGAATTTATAGCTGACTACCCAGCGATGCCGGTGCGCGCGAGCAGATCGCTGACCAATTCCAGGCGCATGAGCGGGCTGTCGAGCTCCATCAGCCGCTGTTTGAGTTCCGGCTGCATCGGCAGAAGCTCGCACCAGCGATTGGCGACCCAGCCGCAATCGTCGAAGCGATAGGGCTGTGCGATCGGCAGGCGAACGCTTTCGTCGCCCTCGGCGCGGCGTCGTTCTTCCAGGGTGTCGACCAGGCGGCGCAGTGCCTGGGACGTGTGCTGGAGGTCCGTCGGGACCTCCAGGGCAACGTCGTCGGGCACGGACTCGACCTCGGCCGTCCACAGCCCGTGCTTCTGCAGTTCGCTGGAGCGGACGCGAAAGCGCTGCGTGCCGACGCATTCGATCTGCATGAGTCCGGACTGGGGCATCTCGAACTCGCGGATGACCGCGAGCGTGCCGAACGCCGCAAAGCTTTCGGTCTCCGCGCCGGCTCGACGCACCTCCGAGCCCTGCGTCAGGCTGACCACGCCGAACGGCGAGCCGGCCTTGTGGCATTTGCCGATCATGTCGAGGTAGCGCACCTCGAAGATCCGCAAGGGCAGGAGGCCGCCGGGGAACAGCACAGTGCCCAGGGGAAACAAGGGGAGGGAGCTCAGAAGGGGTTGTGTCGTCATCGATGAACCTTGCGTGGCTATCATCGCATTCCGCTCACGACCTCGCGCCATGCTCTATCAGATTCCTTCGTTCCTGCTCGACGTGATCGTCGGCCTTCTGGGCGGCGCCTGCCTGCTGCGTCTCTACATGCAATACCACCGCGTGCCCTTCGGGAATCCGCTGGGGCGCTTCGTGTTCGCGGTCACCGACTGGATCGTGCTGCCGTTGCGGCGCATCGTGCCTTCGGTCAAGCGCTGGGACCTGGCGAGCGGCGTGGCCGCATGGCTCCTGGTACTGGCGAAGTTCCTGCTGCTGTGGATGCTCATGGGCGCGCTGGGGCGCTGGGCGATCCTGCCGCTGGTGTCGTTCATCGGGCTGCTGCAACTCGCGGTGTCGGGCCTCACCGCCTTGCTGGTCGTCTACGCCGTGCTGTCGTGGGTGCCGAACGCGTCGTCGATGCTGCACGACCTGATCGCGCGGCTCGCGGAGCCGCTGGTGCGTCCCTTGCGGCGCTTCATTCCGCTGGTGGGTGGGGTCGACCTGTCGCCGCTGGCTGCCATCGTGCTGCTGCAGGTCGGCGCGATCATTTTGGGCAATGTCATGGCCTCGGTCTTCACCCTGGGACGCTAGCTACGCCCCAGGGGGCCGGGTCAGACCACTGCGTCGGCGGGCTGGCGCAGCAGCATCGCGAGTGTGTTCGCGACGGTCTTGCGCAGTTCGCGGCGATCGCAGATGAAGTCGATCGCTCCCTTGGTCTGCAGGAACTCCGCCCGCTGGAAGCCTTCGGGCAAGGTCACGCGCACGGTGGACTCGATCACGCGCGGGCCGGCAAAGCCGATCAGGGCCTTGGGCTCGGCGATCACCACGTCGCCGACAAACGCGAAGCCTGCGCTCACACCGCCCATGGTCGGGTCGGTCAGCACGCTGATGTAAGGCAGCCCCTTCTTCGCGAGGCGGGTGAGCGATGCGTTGGTCTTCGCCATCTGCATGAGGGACAGCAAGCCTTCCTGCATGCGTGCACCGCCGGTGGCGGTGAAGCAAATGAAGGGCACCTTCTGCTCGATGGCGGTCTCGACGCCGCGCACGAAGCGCTCGCCGACCACGCTGCCCATGCTGCCGCCCATGAAGTCGAATTCGAAGCAGGCGACCACCACGTTGATGCTGTGCACCGAGCCGCCCATCACCACGAGCGCGTCGGTCTCGCCGGTGTTCTCTAGCGCTTCCTTCAGCCGTTCGGGGTACTTGCGGCTGTCCTTGAACTTGAGAGCGTCGACGGGCAAGACCTCCTGGCCCACCTCGTAGCGGCCTTCGGCATCGAGGAAAGCGTCGAGCCGCGCGCGGGCGCCGATGCGATGGTGGTGGCCGCAGCTCGGGCAGACGTTCTGGTTGTGCTCGAGGTCGGTCTTGTAGAGCACGGTCTCGCAACTTGGGCACTTGATCCAGAGGCCTTCCGGCATCTGGCGGCGCTCGCTCGGGTCGGTGGGCGCGATCTTGGCGGGTAGCAGTTTTTCAAGCCAGCTCATGGGGGCTCCTAGTGTTGGCGGGGATTATCGGCCAGCCGCGTTCTTGGGCGTGGCGGCGGGCAGGGCGTCGAGCGCCTGTCGGATCTCGGTCAGGAATTCGCGCACGCGCGGCACTACGGCGTCGCGGGGCTGGTCCTCGATCAGCTGGATGATGCGGGAGCCGATCACGACCGCGTCTGCCGTGGAGCCGACCGCCTGCGCGGTCCGGGCATCGCGGATGCCGAAGCCCACGCCGACCGGCACCTTCACGTGCTGGCGAATGCGCGGAATCATCTGGCCGACGGCCTCGGTGTCGAGGTGACCGGCGCCCGTCACGCCCTTGAGCGAGACGTAGTAGACGTAGCCCGACGCAATGCGGCCGACCTGGGCCATGCGCTCGCTGGTGCTCGTCGGCGCAAGCAGGAAGATCAGGTCGATGTGGTGCGCCTGGAGCTGGGCGGCGAAGTCTTCGCACTCTTCGGGCGGGTAGTCGACCACCAACAGGCCGTCGACGCCTGCAGCGGCTGCGTCGCGGATGAAGGTCCCCTTGCCGTGCACGAGGTCGTAGCGCTCGACCGGGTTGGCATAGCCCATCAGAACGACCGGCGTGCGGTCGTCCCGCTGCCGGAAGCTGGCGACCATCGCCAGCACCTGCTTCATGCCGATGCCCAGCGCCAGCGCGGCCTCGCCGGCGCGCTGGATCACGGGGCCGTCGGCCATCGGATCGGAGAACGGAACGCCGAGCTCGATCACGTCGGCACCCGCCTCGACCATGCCGTGCATGAGCTCGGGCGTGACGTCGGCGAAGGGGAAGCCAGCCGTCACGTACGGGATCAGCGCCTTGCGGCCGTCCTTCTGGAGGGCTTCGAAGGTTGCAGCAATGCGGCTCATGCCTTGCCTCCCTTCACGCTGAGGCCGCGCATCGACGGCCGATCGTAGAAGTCGACGCCCGACAGGTCGGCGACCGTGCCGATGTCCTTGTCGCCGCGGCCCGAGAGGTTGACCAGGATCGACTGATCCGGGCGCATGGTCTTGGCAAGCTTCATCGCATAGGCCATGGCATGGCTCGATTCGAGCGCCGGGATGATGCCTTCGGTGCGGCACAGGTAGTGGAAGGCTTCGAGCGCTTCGCTGTCGGTGACGCCGACGTATTCGGCGCGGCCGATGTCGGCCAGGTAGGCATGTTCAGGGCCCACGCCGGGATAGTCGAGTCCCGCGCTGATGCTGTGGGTCTCGGTCACCTGGCCGTCTTCGTTCTGCAGCAGGTAGGTGCGGTTGCCGTGCAGCACGCCGGGGCTGCCGCGCAGGATCGACGCCGAATGCTTGCCGCTGTCCAGGCCTTCTCCCGCCGCCTCGACACCGATCAGGCGGGTGCTGGCGAACGGGATGTACGGGTGGAAGATACCCATCGCGTTGCTGCCGCCGCCCACGCAGGCGACCACCACGTCGGGCTGCTTGCCTTCGGCTTCGCCCGTGATGCCTTGCGCCGCCAGCATGGCAGGCATCTGCTCGATGCACTCGTTGCCGATCACGCTCTGGAAGTCGCGCACCATGGTCGGGTAGGGGTGCGGGCCAGCCACCGTGCCGATGATGTAGAAGGTGTTTTCGACATTGGTGACCCAGTCGCGCATCGCCTCGTTGAGCGCGTCCTTCAGGGTCTTGCTGCCGGATTCGACCGGCACCACCGTCGCGCCCAGAAGGTTCATGCGGTAGACGTTGGGGCTCTGGCGCTGGACGTCCTGGCTGCCCATGTAGACCACGCATTCGAGGCCGTACCGAGCGCAGATGGTGGCGGTGGCCACGCCGTGCTGGCCGGCGCCAGTCTCGGCGATCACCCGTGGCTTGCCCATGCGCTTGGCGAGCATGGCCTGGCCGATGGTGTTGTTCACCTTGTGCGCGCCAGTGTGGTTCAGGTCTTCGCGCTTCAGGTAGATCTGCGCGCCACCCATTTCGCGGCTGGTGCGCGCTGCGTGGTAGATCGGCGAGGGCCGGCCCACGAAATGCGCGAGTTCGTAGTGGAATTCGGCCTGGAACTGGGGGTCGTCCTTGTACTTCGCGTAGGCATCTCGCAGTTCGCTGATCGCGTGGGTCAGCGTTTCGCTGGCAAAGGTGCCGCCGTAGATGCCGAAGTGGCCGCTGGCGTCGGGTTGCTGGTAAGTGTTCATGGTCTCGATCGGTGGGCTGGCCGGCGCCAGACGATCGAGGCGGCGGCCAGCAGCAAATTAGGAAGAGGCATCGGCCGCACGCACGGCGGCCACGAATTCGCGAATTCTTGCGGCGTCCTTGATGCCCTTGGAGGCTTCGACGCCGGAACTCACGTCAACGGACAGCGATTTGCAGCGCGTCCGCAGCTGACGAATGCCATCGCCCACGTTTGCAGGTGTGAGCCCACCACTCAAGACGAGGTGAGCGTCGACGGCGGGTGGAAGAAGTGACCAATCGAATGCCTTGCCGCCACCGCCATACGCTTCGACATGAGCGTCGAGCAGGATGGCCTGGGCGCGGGAGTAATCGGAAGCGTATTTTACGAGGTCGAAGCCGGCGCCGGCTGCTCCCAGCGGAATCCGGGCCGCGCGCATGAAACGGTAGGCGCCCTGGCCGCAGGCATTCCAGCACTGGGCAGGCGTTTCGTCGCCATGGAATTGAGCCAGGGCGCCTGGCACTCTGGACAGCGCTTCGATGGTCGTTTCCGCGGATTCGTTGACGAACAGGAGTACCGGCGTCACGAACGGCGGCAGGCGCGCGGCCAACTGGGCCGCGCGTTCGACCGTCACCGCGCGCGGGCTGGCCGGATAGAGGACGAAGCCGACAGCATCGGCCCCGGCGTGGACGGCGGCGTCCACATCCTGCTCACGGGTGAGCCCGCAGATCTTGATTCGTGTGGGGGCTGTGGCGACGGCGGAAGTCATGGCGGGCCATCATACGCAGCGCCTGTGCCCCCCATCGTTGCTTCGGGCGGCAAGCCCCAGCCGTCCGCATACAGCGGGCCCACGAAATAGAGGCCGTTCGGCGAGAAGGTCGGCGCCGCGACCACGCGGCTGCGCGCTTCCAGCACCTCGCGCATCCACTCCGGGCGCTCGTCGCCGCGGCCGATACGCACCAGGCAACCCATGATGTTGCGGATCATGTGATGGAGGAATGCGTCGGCTTCGAACTCGAAGTGCCAGCGGCAGCGCTCCGTTTCGCCGTGGCGGGTGATCTCGATGCGACGCACCTCCTTGACGGGCGACCGCGCCTGGCAGGCCGAAGCGCGGAAAGAGCTGAAGTCGTGCTGGCCCAGCAGGATCTCGGCGGCGGCCCGCATCGCGTCGCCATCGAGCGGATGCATCGACCAGCCGACCCGGCCTGCATCCAGACTCGGCCTGACCGGCGATTGCGACAGCACGTAGAGGTAGCGGCGTGCCAGCGCGCTGGCACGGCAGTGGAACTGGTCCGGGACCGGCTGTGCCCATTGCACTGCGATGTCGCCGGGAAGGAAGCGGTTGGTGCCGCGCATCCAGGAGAAGGGTGTGCGCTCGACCGAGGTGTCGAAATGCACCACCTGCATCAGCCCATGGACGCCGGCATCGGTCCGGCCCGCGCAGAGCGTGGAGATGGGCTGCGCGGCAAATTGGGTGAGTGCCGCTTCCAGCTTGTCCTGGACTGTGCGACCCGAGAGCTGGCTTTGCCAGCCCTCGTACGCCTGGCCGTTGTAGCGGACGCCGAGGGCCAGCCTCACGACGGGACGAGCGGGCGGGTGACCACTCAGTGCAGTTGGCCGAGCAGTTGCTTGGCTTCGGCCTTGATGTCGCCGGAGCTTTCGGCAGCCACTTCCTCGACCAGCGAACGGGCGCCTTCGACGTCGCCCAGCGCCTTGAGTTCGCGCGCCAGCGACAGCTTGATCGCATGCGGGCTTTCGCCGCTTTCCTCGATCGTTTCGAGGCGGCCGCGCTCGGTGTCGGCGGGGGCGCGGCTCGACAGGCCGGCCAGCGAGCTCATGTCGAATTCGATGAAGCCGGAATCCGCTGGCAGGCCCGCACGCAAAGGTGCCGGCTGCGTGCGTTCTTCCTCAGGAAGCGACGGAGCGCGCGTGATCGGTTCGAGGGCGCCGGGCGCGGTGTCGAAGTCGTTTTCGAGGTCGAGCCTGGCCGCGGCGTTGCCGTTCACGTGGCCGTTGGCGCCATTCATGCCCATGGCGGTCGGAATGGCACGCGGTGCTTCGCGCAAGGTCGATACGAAAGGCTCCGGCGCCGGGGTCGGGGCAGCAGGCGGAAGGCTGGCACTGAGGGGCGCCGGTGCGGTGGCGGGGGCCACGGATGGCTTGCTCAGATCCAGGTCGAAGTCCAGCGGTGCGACCGAGGGCACGAAGGCGGGTGGCGGTGCTGCGGCTTCATCGTCCTCGACAAGGCTGGCGGCGGGTGCGGCTGGCGCTGCGGGGGCAGTGGCCGTTGCAGCGGCCAGCGTTCCTGCGAAGGCGGCGGCTTCTGCGGCCGATACACCGCGGCTTCCCGTTTCGTAGAGCGGATTGCCCGGATCGAGGTCCTTGCCCAGTTCGACGACACGGTTCCATTCGGAACCGGTTCCGCCCGTCAGCTTGTGCACGTCGGCGGCGAGCGCCTCGTAGGCGCGCAGGTCACGACGCTTGGCGTGGATTTCGAGCAGCTTGAGGTGGATCGCAGTGCGTTCCGGATTGACGCGCAGCGCTTCGCGAAGGATTTCCTCGGCTTGCAGGTCGCGGCCATATGCGAGGTACACGTCGGCTTCGGCCACCGGGTCGACGTCGCCGGCATCCAGCTGGCTCGGCGAGTACGACAGCGACGACACCACGGAGTTGCCGCGGTTCTTCGTGTCGACCGACTCGCCGCCGCTGGCACCGAAGAACGAATCCTTGGGAATGCGGCTTTCGATGAACACGCTGTCGCCGGCGTCACGGCGCTTGCGGCCCAGCACGCGGTAGAGCAGGAAGCCGATCAGCAAGGCGATCAGGGCGGCAGCGCCGACCATGAGCGGGTTCTCGAGCAGTTCGGCAAAGAAGCTGGGTTGCGGAGGTGGCGGAGGCGGTGCCGCCTTCACTGGCTTGGCGACGACGGGCTCGGCTGCAGGAGCAGGTACCGGTGCCGGGCTTGCAGCAGCCGGAGTTGCGGCGGCAGCGGCGGGCTCGGCCGCAGGCGTCGCAGGACTGCCGGGGGTGGCTGCTGCCGTCGCAGCGGGCGCGACCACGGTCGGTGACGCCGTAGCAGCGGGCGTGGGCGCAGGTGTCGGGGCAGCGGCGGCCGGGGCCGCGGTTGCGGCCGCGGCAGGAGTCGCCGGAGCTGCGGCGGTCGGAGCCGGTGCGGCCGCAGGCGTTGCCGGTGCGGGGCTTGCTGCGGCCGACGGCGTCTTGCCCGTCTCGGCCTTCAGCTTGTTCATGTCCTCGATGTTCTTGGACAGTTCGGCGACGCGCGCCTTGTTGGCCTGCTCCTGGCGCGCCTGCACGAGTTGCTCTTCGGTCGCACGGCCGGCTGCGATGCCTTGCGAGATCTTGAGCTTGTCCGACGGCGCATTGGCCGCATTGCGGTCCTCGACATTGGCTTCCACCTTGCCCGACGCCTGGCGTCCGGCATCGGCCTGCTGCGAGGTTGGTGCGTTGTCGGCGAGGCGACGGCGGTACTCGCTGAAGTCCTGGCTCTGCGCCGTCACGGTGCGGCGAGCTTCGGCCGGGGGAACGGCTTCAGCCTGGGGCGCGCCCGGCATTTCGAGCACGGCGCCCGCCTTGATCCGGTTGACGTTGCCGCCGATGAAGGCGTTGGGATTGGCGCGCAACAGGGCCACGAGCATCTGGTCGAGCGACACGTCGGCGGGCTTGTACGCGCCGGCGATCTTGCTGGCGGTGTCGCCGGGACGCACGGTGACCTGCTCGCCGCTTCCGGTGCGCACGTTGCTGGCTTCCGCAGGGGCGACCGGGGCGGCGGGCGCAGCTCCCTGCCTGCGGGCTGCGGGTGCTTGAACCACGGCCGGGACAGCGGCTTGCGGCCGCGTCGGGCTGATTTGAGGTGCGGTCGGGGCGATCGGTGCCGTCCTGGCGGCCTGGCGGCTGGTCGGCGGATCGAGAAGAACCGTGTAGTCGCGCACGATCCGGCCCGAACTCCAGTTGGCTTCGAGCAGCAGATCAATGAACGGCTCGCTGACCATGCGGTCGCTGGACAGGCGGACCACGTAGCGCCCGTCGGCACGCTTCTGGACTCCAACCTTCACATCCGACAGCGCGGAGTTGTAGGGGACGCCGGCAGCCCGGAAGGCGTCGGACGACGCGATGTTGATCTTCAGGCCGTCCGCTTCCGCCGGAGTGATCTCGGTGACTTCGATTTCCGCGCGAAGCGGCTCGCCGAGGGCGGATTGGACGTTCAGCCTGCCCAGCGCCAAGGCATTGGCATCGGCGCCAAAAGCGCCCAGGGCCAGGGCAACAGCAGCACTGAGAAGAGAAAGCTGGTTCCGACCAGAAATCGTCGGAGTCGGGCGGATGGCCGAAGGGCGGGCCGCAGGCAACGGATGTCGTGTCATGCTGTTAGGGGGCAGCTCGGCCCAAAAGTGTAAGGGGACGTTAACATCATCACCCCGCACTGACAAGGCGACAGGCCTTATCTACCCAGTGCGTGCAAACTTCGTCATGCATCTGCCGTTGCGGCGGAGCAACGGGCTGGCGCACCCGGGGTGCACCAGCCCGGTTTTCAGGCCTCCAGCAGGATGCGAAGCATGCGGCGCAGCGGTTCGGCCGCGCCCCACAGAAGTTGGTCGCCGATGGTGAAGGCGCCGACGTATTCGGGGCCCATCGCCAGCTTGCGCACGCGGCCGACCGGGATCGTCATCGTGCCGGTGACGGCGACGGGGGTCAGATCCTTGACCGTGGCCTCGCGGGTGTTCGGCACGACCTTGACCCATTCGTTGTCGGCGGCGATGAGCGCCTCGATGTCAGCCACCGGGACGTCCTTCTTGAGCTTGAAGGTCAGCGCCTGGCTGTGGCAGCGCATGGCGCCGATGCGCACGCAGAACCCGTCGACCGGCGTCGCGGCCGTTCCGAAGCCGGCGCCCTGGCCGAGGATCTTGTTGGTTTCGGCGCCGCCCTTCCATTCTTCCTTGCTCATGCCGTCGCCGAGGTCCTTGTCGATCCACGGGATCAGGCTGCCGCCCAGCGGCGCGCCGAAGTTGGCCGTTTCGACGGCGGTCAAGGATTGCTGCTTGGCGAGGACCTTGCGGTCGATTTCGAGGATGGCCGACTTCGGGTCGTCCAGCAGGGCACGCACCTCGGCGTTGATCGTTCCGAACTGGGTCAGCAGTTCGCGCATGTGCTGGGCGCCGCCGCCGGAAGCTGCCTGGTACGTCATGCTGGTCATCCACTCGACCAGGCCCGCCTTGTAGAGGGCGCCGACACCCATCAGCATGCAGCTGACGGTGCAGTTGCCGCCGATCCAGTTCTTGCCGCCCTTCGCCAGCGCATTCTGGATGACGGGGAGGTTGACCGGGTCGAGCACGATGATCGCGTCATCGTTCATGCGCAGCGTGGAGGCTGCGTCGATCCAGTGGCCCTTCCAGCCGGCTGCGCGCAGCTTGGGAAACACCTCGGTCGTGTAGTCGCCGCCCTGCGCCGTCACGATGATGTCGCACTTCTTCAGTGCGTCGATGTCGTGTGCGTCCTTGAGCGTGGCCTCGTTCTTCGCCATCGCCGGAGCCTTGCCGCCGGCGTTGGAGGTCGAGAAGAAGACCGGCTCGATCAGTCCGAAGTCGCCTTCGGCCTGCATGCGGTCCATGAGGACCGAGCCGACCATGCCGCGCCAGCCCACCAGGCCGACCAGAGGTTGATTTGCGTTCGCCATTTCAGTTTGCCCTTGTAAGAAAGAAAGTTGTCTTCTCTTTGCGCCCGGCTCGTCAGAGCCGGGGGAGGGCGTGACGAATCGGGCTGCGGTTAGCCGGTAATCGTCTTTTTGGTGATGGCAGCCACCACAGCATCGCCCATTTCGCGGGTGCCGACCTTGGTGGTCCCTGCGGACCAGATGTCTGCCGTGCGCAGTCCCTGGGCCAGCACGTGCTTGACCGCCGACTCGATTCGGTCGGCAGCCTCGGGCTGGTTCAGGGAGAAGCGGAGCATCATGGCAGCGGACAGGATTGTAGCCAATGGGTTGGCAACCCCTTTGCCTGCGATGTCTGGCGCGCTGCCGTGGCTGGGCTCGTAGAGGCCCTGGTTGCTCGAATTGAGCGATGCGGAGGGCAGCATGCCGATCGAACCCGTGAGCATCGCGGCCTCGTCGGAAAGGATGTCGCCGAACATGTTGCCGGTGACCACCACATCGAACTTCTTCGGTGCCTTGACCAGTTGCATCGCCGCGTTGTCGACGTACATGTGGTCGAGTTCGACGTCGGGGTATTCCTTGCCGACCTCGGTCACGATGTCCTTCCAGAACTGGAAGGTCTCCAGCACGTTGGCCTTGTCGACGCTGGTGACCCGCTTGCTGCGCTTGCGCGCCGCCTGGAACGCGACGTGGGCGATGCGCTCGACCTCGGGGCGCGAGTAGCGCATGGTGTCGAAGGCTTCTTCGGCGCCCGGGAAGTGGCCGTCGACCGCGGTACGGCGGCCGCGCGGCTGGCCGAAGTAGATGTCGCCCGTCAGTTCGCGAATGATGAGGATGTCCAGGCCCGCGATCAGCTCGGGCTTGAGGCTCGACGCATCGACGAGTTGCTCGTAGCAGATGGCCGGACGGAAGTTGGCGAACAGGCCGAGGTTCTTGCGCAGGCCCAGGATGGCCTGCTCGGGCCGCAGCGAGCGCTCCAGCTTGTCGTACTTCCAGTCGCCGACCGCGCCGAACAGCACGGCGTCGGCTTCCTTGGCGAGCTTGAGCGTGGATTCGGGGAGCGGGTGGCCGTGCGCCTCGTAGGCCGCGCCGCCCACCAGCGCCGATTCGGTCTCGAACGAGAGGTCCAGCACTTCGAGGACGCGAAGCGCCTCGGCGACGATTTCAGTGCCGATGCCGTCACCGGGGAGAACTGCGATTTTCATGAGAGTCTGTTCTGGAGATGGAATGGGGTCAGGCGATCAACTGGTGCGTCAGCCACGGCTTCCGGGCCAGGCGCTCGGCCTCGAAAGCCTTGATCTTGTCCTTGTGGCGAAGCGTCAGGCCGATATCGTCCAGCCCGTTGATCAGGCAGAACTTGCGGAAAGCCTGTACTTCGAACGGAAGCTCGACACCGTCCGGCTTGATCACGACCTGGCGCTCGAGGTCGATTGTCAGGCTGTAGCCCGGGAAGGCAAAAGCTTCATCGAAAAGTTGCGCGACCTGGGATTCGCTCAGGACGATCGGCAGCAGGCCGTTCTTGAAGCTGTTGTTGAAGAAGATGTCCGCGTAGCTTGGCGCGATGATGGCTCGGAAGCCGTACTGGTCGAGCGCCCAGGGCGCGTGTTCGCGCGACGAGCCGCAGCCGAAGTTCTTGCGCGCGAGCAGCACGGAAGCGCCCGCGTAGCGCGGCTGGTTCAGGACGAAGTCCGGATTGGGCTTGCGCGACTTCGGGTCCTGGCCCGGCTCGCCCGGATCCAGGTAGCGCCAGGCGTCGAACAGGTTCGGGCCGAAGCCGGTCTTGCGGATCGACTTCAGGAACTGCTTCGGGATGATCGCGTCGGTATCGACGTTCTCGCGGTCCATCGGCGCCACGAGGCCCTTGTGCACGGTGAATTTCTGCATGGTGTCTGGCTCCTGGTTCAGGCGAATTGGCGGACGTCGACGAAATGGCCGTGCACCGCAGCGGCTGCAGCCATGGCCGGGCTGACCAGGTGGGTACGGCCACCGGCGCCCTGGCGCCCTTCGAAGTTGCGGTTGCTGGTCGATGCGCAGCGCTCACCGGGTTCGAGGCGGTCAGCGTTCATCGCGAGGCACATCGAGCAGCCGGGCTCGCGCCATTCGAAGCCTGCAGCCTTGAAGATCTGGTCCAGGCCTTCGCGCTCGGCCTGTTCCTTCACGAGGCCCGAGCCGGGGACGACCATCGCCAGTTTGACGTTCTTGGCGACCTTCTGGCCCAGCTTCTTCACCATTGCGGCGGCTTCGCGCATGTCCTCGATGCGGCTGTTGGTGCAGGAGCCGATGAACACCTTGTCGATGAGGATGTCGTTCATCGGCTTGTTCGGTTCGAGGCCCATGTAGGTGAGGGCGCGTTCGATGGCGCCGCGCTTGTTGGCGTCCTTTTCCTTGTCCGGATCCGGCACGCGGCCATCCACCGGCACGACCATCTCGGGCGATGTGCCCCACGTCACTTGCGGCTTGATCTGAGCTGCGTCGAGCTCGACCACGGTATCGAAGTGCGCATTCGGGTCCGAATGGAGCGTCTTCCAGTATTCGACAGCCTGGTCCCACTCGACGCCGGTGGGCGAGAGCGGACGGCCCTTGACGTAGGCGATGGTCTTTTCGTCGACGGCGACGAGGCCCGCCCGTGCACCGGCTTCGATCGCCATGTTGCACACGGTCATGCGGCCTTCCATCGTAAGGTCGCGGATCGCGGAGCCGGCGAACTCGATCGTGTAGCCCGTGCCCCCGGCGGTGCCGATCTTGCCGATGACGGCGAGCACGATGTCCTTGGCCGTGCAGCCCAGCGGCAGCTTGCCGTCGACTTTCACGAGCATGTTCTTCGCCTTCTTGGCGAGCAAGGTCTGCGTGGCCATGACGTGCTCGACTTCGCTGGTGCCGATGCCGTGCGCGAGCGCACCGAAGGCGCCGTGCGTTGACGTGTGCGAGTCGCCGCACACCACGGTCATGCCGGGCAGCGTGGCGCCCGATTCGGGCCCGATCACGTGAACGATGCCCTGGCGCTTGCTCAGGAACGGAAAGAACGCGGCGGCGCCGAATTCCTTGATGTTGCTGTCGAGCGTGGTGATCTGTTCCTTGCTGATCGGGTCGGCGATGCCGTCGTAGCCCCGTTCCCAGTGAGTGGTCGGCGTGTTGTGGTCGGCCGTGGCGACGACTGAGCTGATGCGCCACAGCTTGCGGCCGGCTTCGCGCAGCCCTTCGAAGGCCTGCGGGCTGGTCACTTCATGGACCAGGTGACGGTCGATGTAGAGGATCGCGGTGCCGTCTTCCTCGGTATGGACGACGTGTTCGTCCCAGAGTTTGTCGTAGAGGGTGCGTGCCATGGTGGTCTCTTTCGTGGGGGAAATTGTCTTAGGCGGCGAGTTGGGCGGGCGCCCCTGCCGGTGTGTGCAGGTGTTTGACGAGCATGCGGGCCGCGACCG
Source organism: Variovorax flavidus (assembly GCF_030317145.1). GTDB lineage: Bacteria > Pseudomonadota > Gammaproteobacteria > Burkholderiales > Burkholderiaceae_C > Variovorax > Variovorax flavidus. The sequence continues at coordinate 99,971 of NZ_JASZYE010000007.1, read as the reverse complement.
GCAGCGTCGAGAAGTCGCGCGCAATCAATCGGATCTCGCGCGCGGCCCAGGGATCGTTCAGTGCGAGGCTCTGGAGAGTGCGGCCGATGCCGCCGCGCATCAGCTCGAAGGCACGGCGCGGCATGACGCCGACGCCGAGACCGTTTTCGATCATGCGGCACATGGCGTCGAGGCCCGTCACGTGGATGCGAAGCCGGATCGTTCGATTCACGGCCAGCGCCGCCTGGTGCATGGCGACATAGATCGAGCTGTTGGTGTGAAGACCGACATGGTCGAAGTCGAGGGAGTCGGAGAAATCGATCGTCCGTCGAGCTGCCAGCGGATGCCCCGTGGGCACGATCAGGACCAGCGCGTCTTCGCGGTAGGGCAGGCTTTGCAGGTCGCTCGTGCCTTCCGGCAAGTGGCAGACGCCCAGGTCCGCCGCGCCTTCGTGCACTGCGCGCACGACTTCACTGCTCAGGTGTTCTTCGAGGTCGATCTTGATCGCATCGTGCTCGCGCGTGAAGGCACCGAGGTCTTCGGGCAGGAACTGCACGATCGCCGAGATATTGGCGTGCACTCGCACATGGCCGCGCACACCGTCGGCGTACTCGCTGAGTTCGCCCTGCATCTTTTCGAGGCTGTAGAGCACCGAACGGGCATGGTGAAGCAGGCTTTCGCCGGCCGGCGTCAGGTCGACGCCGCGCGCATGGCGATAAAGAAGAGGGGTGCCGAGCGTCGCCTCGAGATCCGAGAGGCGCTTGCTGATCGCCGAAGCCGCAATGAACTCACGTTCCGCGGCGCGGCCGATGCTGCCCAGTTCGCAGACGGCCACGAACAACTGCAAGGACGTGAGGTCGATGCGCCGGGCGAAGCTGCGTTCGGAGGAGGTCATACGGGCTTTGGCATCTCGTTCTGAGATGGAAGCCCGTATTTTCCCTCCGTTTTGGGGTGAGAGTCATCGCGATGCGCGATGACTTCGTTGCCGTGGGGCGATGAGTGCCCCAGCGTCGTTATTGCTTCTTCTTCGCCGCATCCTCCACCTTTTCACCACCCTTCTGGATGTCCTGTCCAGCACCCTTCATGGTGTTGCAACCGGCTAGTGGCACGGCAAAGGCAAAGGCGACAGTGATCAACGCGGCAAGCTTCTTCATGATGGAACTCCTTCGTTCAAATTGGCGAAAAGGTGAATGGATTCATTCCCCCCGATGAAACTTATCGCCGCGGCTACCCTGTCCGTGTCAGCCAAAACGCAAAAAAGCTGCCCGAAGGCAGCTTTCCTGGTTGAGCGCCGAACGGAAGATCAGCGTTGAGCGACGGGCTTCACGTCGCGCTTGGCCGAGCCTTCGAACAGTTGGCGCGGGCGGCCGATCTTGTATTCGGGGTCGCCGATCATTTCGTTGAGCTGGGCGATCCAGCCCACCGTGCGGGCCAGTGCGAAGACGGCGGTGAACAGGGGCACGGGGATGCCGATCGCGCGCTGCACGATGCCCGAGTAGAAGTCGACGTTCGGGTAGAGCTTGCGCGACACGAAGTATTCGTCTTCGAGAGCGATCTTCTCGAGAGCCATGGCCAGCTTGAACAGCGGGTCGTTTTCGAGGCCCAGTTCGCCGAGCACTTCCTTGCAGGTTTCCTGCATCAGCTTGGCGCGCGGGTCGTAGTTCTTGTAGACGCGATGCCCGAAGCCCATGAGCTTGACGTTCGAGCTCTTGTCCTTGACCTGCTTGATGAACTCGCCGATCTTCTCGACGCCGCCGGCCTTCTGGATGTCGTAGAGCATGTTGAGCGCCGCTTCGTTGGCGCCGCCGTGGGCAGGGCCCCAGAGGCAGGCCACGCCGGCCGCGATCGCCGCGAAGGGGTTGGTGCCCGACGAGCCGCACAGGCGCACGGTGGAGGTCGATGCGTTCTGCTCGTGGTCTGCGTGCAGGATGAAGATGCGGTCGAGCGCGCGCTCGAGCACCGGGCTCACCTTGTACTCTTCGCACGGCGTCGCGAACATCATGTGCAGGAAGTTGCCCGCGTAGCTGAGTTCGTTCTTCGGGTACATGTAGGGCTGGCCCACGGTGTACTTGTAGGCCATGGCAACCAGCGTCGGCATCTTCGCAATCAGGCGGATCGCGGCGATCTCGCGGTGCTTCGGATTGTTGATGTCCGTGCTGTCGTGATAGAAGGCCGAGAGCGCGCCGACCAAGCCGGTCATGATGGCCATCGGGTGCGCGTCACGACGGAAGCCGCGCAGGAAGAACTGCATCTGCTCGTTGACCATCGTGTGGTTGGTCACGAGTTTGGTGAAGCCGACTTTCTGGTCTGCGTTGGGCAGTTCGCCGTACAGCAGCAGGTGGCAGGTTTCGAGGAAGTCGCAGTTGGTCGCGAGTTGCTCGATGGGGTAGCCGCGATACAGCAGTTCGCCCTTGTCGCCATCGATATAGGTGATGGCCGACTCGCAAGAGGCCGTCGACATGAAGCCCGGGTCGTAGGTGAACATGCCCGTCTGGGCGTAGAGCTTGCGGATGTCGATCACGTCGGGGCCCATCGTGCCCTTGTAGATCGGTAGCTCGACGTTCTGTCCGCCGTTACTGAACGACAGAGTGGCCTTGGTCTCGGATGCTTTCATTTCGAGTGTCTTTCAAAGAATTGTTCAGGAAGATAAGGATTGCGCGCCGTCGGTGCGCATCAGCTGCAACAGTTCGACCACCCCGGCCCCGGCCCATTCGGGCTCAGGCTCCTTTCGCCGAAGCAGAAGGTCGAGCAGATCGTTGTCCGACAGGTCCATCAATGTCTCCAGTGCCTGTGCCTGCCCGCGGGTCAGGCTTGCCTCATGCCGTTCGAAGAAACGCGCAATGAACAGGTCGTTTTCGAGCAGGCCGCGCCGGCAACGCCATTTCAGCTTGCTCAGCGCGCGTTCGCTGATCGGCTGGTCGAAGTCGTCGGTGGCTTGCATGGGGTTCAACTCACTAGATGGCGCGACGCACCATGAGTTCCTTGATCTTGCCGATCGCCTTGGTCGGGTTCAGGCCCTTGGGGCACACGTCCACGCAATTCATGATCGTGTGGCAACGGAACAGGCGATAGGGGTCTTCAAGGTTGTCCAGGCGCTCGCCGGTCGCTTCGTCGCGGCTGTCGGCGATGAAACGGTAGGCCTGCAGCAGGCCTGCCGGGCCGACGAACTTGTCGGGGTTCCACCAGAAGCTCGGGCAGCTCGTCGAGCAGCTCGCGCACAGGATGCACTCGTAGAGGCCGTTGAGCTCGTCGCGCTCTTCAGGCGACTGCAGGCGCTCCTTCTCGGGCGGCACCGTGTCGTTCTGCAGGTAGGGCTTGATCGAGTTGTACTGCTTGAAGAACTGCGTCATGTCCACGATCAGGTCGCGGATCACCGGCAGGCCGGGCAGGGGCTTCAGCACGATCGTGCCCTTGAGCGTCAGCATGTTGGTCAGGCAGGCCAGACCGTTCTTGCCGTTGATGTTCATGGCGTCTGAGCCGCAGACGCCTTCGCGGCACGAGCGGCGGAACGACAGCGTCGGGTCCTGCGCCTTGAGCTTCATCAGGGCGTCGAGCAGCATGCGTTCGTGGCCGTCGAGTTCGATCTCGATGGTCTGCATGTAGGGCTTGGCGTCCTTGTCCGGGTCGTAGCGGTAGATTTGAAATGTGCGCTTCATCGTGATGACCTTGTGATGCTTTCTCGTGGGCTTAGAACGTGCGGACCTTGGGCGGCACGGACGCGACGGTCAGCGGCTGCAGCTTGACGGGCTTGTACGAGAGGCGGTTGTCCTGGCTGTACCAGAGCGTGTGCTTCATCCAGTTGGCGTCGTCGCGGCCCAGCGGTGCGACCGGATCGTCGGCGGGGCGTTCGTAGTCTTCGACCGTGTGGGCACCGCGGCATTCCTTGCGTGCGGCGGCCGAGACCATCGTGGCTTGAGCCACTTCGATCAGGTTGTCGACTTCCAGCGCTTCGATGCGGGCGGTGTTGAACACGCGCGACTTGTCCTTGAGCGTGACCGCTGCAACGCGCTCGCGCACGGCGGCGATCTTCTGGACACCTTCGTCCATCGATGCCTGCTTGCGGAACACGGCGGCGTGCTGCTGCATGACCGAGCGGATCTCGTTGGCCACGTCCTGGGCGTACTCGCCGCTGGTGGAGCGTTCGAGCTGGTTGAGGCGCTCCAGCGTGCGGTCGGCCGCATCGGCCGGCAGGTCCTTGTGTTCCTTCAGCTTGTCGTTGAACTCGACGATGTGATTGCCGGCCGCGCGGCCGAACACCAGCAGGTCGAGCAGCGAGTTCGTGCCCAGGCGGTTGGCGCCGTGCACGCTCACGCAGGAGCATTCGCCGACGGCGTAGAGGCCATTGACCACGGAGCTGTTGTCCTCGCCCTTCTGGATGACGACCTGGCCGTTGATGTTGGTGGGGATGCCGCCCATCTGATAGTGGATGGTGGGCACGACCGGGATCGGTTCCTTCGTGATGTCGACGTTGGCGAAGTTGACGCCGATCTCGTACACCGAAGGCAGGCGCTTGTGGATCGTCTCGGCACCGAGATGGTCCAGCTTGAGCAGCACGTAGTCCTTGTTCGGGCCGCAGCCACGGCCTTCCTTGATTTCCTGGTCCATCGAACGCGAGACGAAGTCGCGCGGTGCGAGGTCCTTCAGCGTGGGCGCATAGCGTTCCATGAAGCGCTCGCCATTGCTGTTCAGCAGGATCGCGCCTTCGCCGCGGCAGCCTTCGGTCAGCAGCACGCCGGCACCGGCCACGCCGGTCGGATGGAACTGCCAGAACTCCATGTCCTGCAGCGGAATGCCCGCACGTGCGGCCATGCCGAGGCCGTCGCCGGTGTTGATGAAGGCGTTGGTCGACGCCGCGAAGATGCGGCCCGCGCCGCCGGTGGCGAGCAGCACGGTCTTGGCCTGCAGGATGTGCAGGTCGCCGGTTTCCATTTCGAGCGCGGTCACGCCGACCACGTCGCCCTCGGCGTCGCGGATCAGGTCGAGGGCCATCCATTCGACGAAGAACTGGGTGCGTGCCTCGACGTTCTTCTGATAGAGCGTGTGCAGCATCGCGTGGCCCGTACGGTCGGCCGCCGCGCAGGCGCGCTGGACGGGCTTTTCACCGTAGTTGGCCGTGTGGCCGCCGAAGGGGCGCTGGTAGATGGTGCCGTCCGGATTGCGGTCGAAGGGCATGCCGAAGTGCTCGAGCTCGTACACGACCTTCGGTGCCTCGCGGCACATGAACTCGATCGCGTCCTGGTCGCCGAGCCAGTCGGAGCCCTTGATCGTGTCGTAGAAGTGATAGTGCCAGTTGTCTTCGCTCATGTTGCCGAGCGACGCGCCGACGCCGCCCTGGGCAGCGACCGTGTGCGAGCGGGTCGGGAACACTTTGGACAGCACGGCGACATTGAGGCCGGCGCGTGCAAGTTGCAGCGAGGCCCGCATGCCGGAACCGCCGGCGCCGATGATGACGACGTCGAACTTCCGCTTGGTGATTTGTTCTTTGGTGTAGGTCATGGGGTCAGATTCTCCAGAGCACTTGAATGGCCCAACCCGCGCACGCTACAAGCCAGACGATCGTGAAAACTTGGCAAACGAGGCGGATGCCTACCGGCTGGACGTAGTCCATCCAGATGTCGCGCATGCCGACCCATACGTGATACAGCAGCGAGGCGATCACCACGAAGGTGAGAACCTTCATCCATTGCGAGGCGAAGATGCCGGCCCATGCGTCGTAGCCGACCGGACCGCGCGTGAAGATCACCTGCGCGAGCAGGATGACGGTGAAGAGCGCCATCAGGGCGCCAGTGATGCGCTGGCTGAGCCAGTCGCGCAAGCCGTAATGCGCGCCGACGACGGTGCGCTTGGAGCCATAGTTCACAGACATTTCGTGCTCCTTCTCAGTACAGGCCGAACAGCTTGGCGCCGAGGACGATGGTCAGCACGATGCTGATGGCCAGCGTGGCGATGGCCGAGCTGCGGCCGAATTCCTTGCTCACCGCAGCGTGGCTCACGTCCATCCACAGATGGCGCAGGCCCGCGATGATGTGATGCAGGTAGGCCCAGATCAGCGCGAGTGCAACCAGCTTGATGAACCAGCCCGGAACGAAACCAAGGCCGCTGTTGAAGGCGGCCTTGAAGCGGGCGAACGAGATCTCGGATGACACGGAAGTGTCGAACATCCAGATGATGAAGGGCAGCAGCAGGAACATCAGTGCGCCGCTCACGCGGTGCAGGATCGACACGAGACCGGCCGGAGGAAGCCGGTAGGTGGTCAGGTCGGTGATGGCGTTGATGTTGCGGAACTCGCGCCGCGGCGGTCGGGGTGGTGTGGCCAGCTCTGTCATGGGGGCTTTCGGTATTTTTCGAGGGGCGGCTTGATCTGTAGCAAAAATGCAAACAACTCAAAATTCTATTGCAACGCACCATGACGCTGCTCAAGTTGCCCGGTCATCGCACTAGCGTGGTCGGATGCTCCGCGCTCATCCCAACTCATTGCGGTAGTGGTGCGTGTCCGTGCGATAGAGGCCGCGGCGCAGTTCCATCGGGGTGTCGTGATAGGTGTGGGCGACTCTTTCGACGCTCAGCAAGGGTGTCGCCGTGGTGACGGCGAGCAGCCCTGCTTGCGCCGCATCGGGCAGCACGGCTCGGATCTTTTCCTCGGCACGCACCATGCGCACGCCGAATTCGGTTTCGAACAGCGCGTACATCGGCCCATGCCATGCGGTCAGGCGTTCTGCGGTGAGTCCCTTGAAGGGGGTGCCGGGCAGCCAGAGGTCTTCGAGAATGGTCGGCGTGCCGCGGTAGGCCAGCACGCGACGGACCTGCAATACCGGGTCGCCCGTGCGCAATGCCAGCGCACGCGCCACATCGGCGGTGGCGCGCTGCCGACGGCAGTCCACGATCTCGCGCTCGGCGGGGCCTTCGCTGTCAACGTCGCCGCTGTCGGGCACAAGCTTCAGGAAACGGTACTGGACATGCTGCTCGGCATGTGTCGCGACGAATGTGCCTTTGCCCTGGCGGCGCACCACCAGGTTTTCGGCTGCGAGTTCGTCGATCGCCTTGCGCACGGTGCCCTGGCTCACGCGAAAGCGCGCGGCCAGGTCCATTTCGCTGGGGATCGGTTCTCCCGGCTTCCATTCGCCGGTGTGCAGGCTCTGCAGGATCAATGACTTGATCTGCTGGTAGAGCGGACTGAACGACGGCGTCGAGAGCTCCGCGATGGCGGTGGGAGAGGTGGTCATGGGGTGCAGCGGTGCACCGCGAAGGTGCCTCCAGGGTCGACATCTTATATAAGACATAAGACACGCGCCATCGAAACCGCAAATCGGCATAAAATCGAAGACGGCCTGAAGCCTGAGGCGTCATCGTCCGGGCCGACCTCGTGGCCGCGCTCCGCGGCCGTGCACCGTTTTCATCATTTCCTGGAGTTTTCCCATGAGCAAAAAGCCTGTTCGCGTTGCCGTCACCGGTGCCGCTGGCCAAATCGGTTACGCCCTGCTGTTCCGTATCGCCTCCGGCGAAATGCTCGGCAAGGACCAGCCGGTCATCCTGCAACTGCTCGAGATCCCCGACGAGAAGGCCCAGAAGGCCCTCAAGGGCGTGATCATGGAACTCGAAGACTGCGCGTTCCCGCTGCTCGCCGGCGTGATCCCCACGGGTGACCCGCTGGTCGCCTTCAAGGACGCCGACTACGCACTGCTGGTCGGTGCCCGTCCGCGCGGCCCCGGCATGGAGCGCGCCGACCTGCTGGCAGCCAACGCCCAGATCTTCACGGCACAAGGCAAGGCCCTCGACCAGGTCGCGAGCCGCAACGTCAAGGTGCTGGTGGTCGGCAACCCCGCCAACACCAACGCCTACATCGCGATGAAGAGCGCACCCAGCCTGCCGCGCAAGAACTTCACCGCCATGCTGCGCCTGGACCACAACCGCGCTGCCAGCCAGATCGCCGCCAAGACCGGCACGGCAGTGGGCGACATCGAGAAGCTCACCGTCTGGGGCAACCATTCGCCCACGATGTACGCCGACTACCGCTTCGCCACGGTCGGAGGCAAGAGCGTCAAGGACCTCATCAACGACCAGGTCTGGAACGCGGACGTGTTCCTGCCGACCGTCGGCAAGCGCGGCGCAGCCATCATCGAGGCGCGCGGCCTGTCGTCGGCTGCTTCGGCTGCCAACGCCGCCATCGACCACATGCGCGACTGGGCCCTGGGCTCCAACGGCAAGTGGGTCACGATGGGCATCCCGTCGGACGGCCAGTACGGCATTCCGAAGGACGTGATCTTCGGCTTCCCCGTCACCACCGAAAACGGCGAATACAAGCTGGTCGAAGGCCTCTCGATCGACGAGTTCAGCCAGGAGCGCATCAACAAGACCCTGAAGGAACTGCAAGACGAGCAAGCCGGCGTCGCCCACTTGTTGTAAACCCCCAGGCTTCGCGCACTGCGTGTCGCTTCGCCAACCCCCTTGCAGGGGGCAACACATGCGGCCCGGCTGAGCCGGTTCCGCGGTGTTTCACGAAGTGGCCCTGCTGCGCAGCCTGCAAACATTGCTCATCCTGACCATGCTCGACTGGAACCCCGCGCTCTATCGTCGTTACGAAGACGAGCGTACGCGCCCGGCAGCAGAACTGCTGGCGCGCGTCCCGCTGACCGAGGCGGCCCAGGTGGTCGATCTCGGCTGCGGGCCGGGCAATTCCACCGAGCTTCTCGTGCAGCGCTTCGCCGGCGCTGCCGTTGTCGGCATCGACAACTCCGAGGCCATGCTGGCGAGCGCGCGGGAACGCCTGCCGCAAGCCCGCTTCGAATCTGGCGACATCGCCACGTGGCAGCCTGAGCTGCCACCCGATCTCATCTATGCGAATGCCGCCCTCCAATGGGTGCCTGACCACGAAGCGCTGATTCCCCGGCTCTTTGCTGCGCTGGCGCCGGGCGGCGTCCTGGCCATCCAGATGCCCGACAACCGCGAGGAACCCACGCATCGGATGATGCGCGAGGTCGCGGCCGAGGCGCCCTGGGCGCAGGCCATCGGCAACGCCGACAAGCTGCGCACGAAACTGCTGTCGATCGACGGCTACTACGACCTGCTCGCCGCCGATGCGGCGAAGGCCGATGTCTGGCGCACCGCGTACCAGCATCCGATGGCCTCGGCAGCTGCGATCGTCGAATGGGTGAGCGGCACCGGGCTCAAGCCCTTCGTCGATCGCCTGACGCCCGAACTGCGCGGCAGTTACCTGGCCGAATACGAACGGCGCATCGCGACAGCCTATCCGCCGCGCAGCGACGGCCGGCTGCTGCTGGCGTTCCCTCGCATGTTCATCGTGGCGCAGCGAAAGGCATGACCCCCCGAATGAATGCATCTTCTGCATCTTCTTCGACCAGCCTTCATCCGCGTGAGGTGCTCCTCGGCGCGCAGGCCGGTGCCGTCGTCCTGCCCGTTTGCGACCACTACAGCGGCGTCGAAGGCCGCATGCGCAAGAGTCTCGCGCTGCAGGCAGAGATGGCCGCGGAATTCGGCGCCTGCGTGTTCGATGTGACGCTCGACTGCGAGGACGGCGCCCCGGTGGGCGGCGAGGCCGAGCATGCCGCGCTGGTCACCGAACTCGCTCTGTCCGCGGCGCCCGGCATGCGCGTCGGTGCACGGGTGCATCCGGTCGACCATCCGAGCTTTGCCGGCGACGTGATCACGATCGCCGGACGCGCCGGCCACCGCCTGAGCCATTTGATGGTGCCCAAGGTGGAGTCCGTCGACGACGTGCGCGATGCGGTTGAAGCGCTCGATGCCGCCGGCGCCGAAGCGCTTCCGCTGCATGTGCTGATCGAGTCCCCACTCGCCGTACATCGCGCCTTCGAGATCGCCGCGCACCCGCGCGTGCAGTCGCTGAGCTTCGGGCTCATGGATTTCGTGTCCTCCCATGGCGGCGCGATTCCGGCCGAAGGCATGGGCGCGGCAGGGCAGTTCTCGCACCCGCTGGTGGTGCGCGCCAAGCTCGATATCGCCTCCGCCGCGCACGCGTACGGCAAGGTGCCTTCGCACTGCGTCGTGACAGAGTTCAACAACATCGATGCGATGCGCGCGGCAGCGAAGAAGGCCGCCAGCGAATTCGGCTACACGCGCATGTGGAGCATCCACCCGAACCAGATCCGTCCCATCCTCGAGGCCTTCGCGCCCGACGATCGGCAGATTCAAATCGCTACAAAAATCACTGCTGCTGCAGCCGGTGCCGCGTGGGCGCCGGTCAGCATCGATGGCACATTGCATGACCGTGCCAGCTACCGCCATTTCTGGCAGGTACTCGAACGGGCGCACGCCACAGGCCGCTCCTTGCCCCCCGAGGCGCAGGCGTGGTTTGCATCCTCATCATCCTGAAATCCAACCCGCGAAAGAACTACATCCATGAAGACTATTGCGCTGATTGCCGCTGCCGCCTTCGTCATGCCGATGGCCGCAATGGCCCAGAACAACGCTACGGGTTCCGCAGCGAAGCCGGCCGCCAATACGACTGGCAAGAAGATCGTGCAGAAGGTGGTGCCCAAGCGCGTCATCAAGAAGGTCGAAGAGGCCAAGCCGATCAGCGAAGAAACCGACGTCACCCTGTCGGAGCAGGACCTGAAGGTCGCTGAAACCATACTCACCGGCACGATCAAGTGCGAACTCGGCGCCAGCGTGAACATCGAGGCCGACCCCAAGAAGCCCGGCTTCTTCGTCCTGACGCATGCCGGCGTCAAGTACCGCCTGCATCCGGTCGCCAGCCGCACCGGCGCGGTCCGGCTCGAAGACCCGGTGCGCGAGGCCATGTGGCTTCAACTGGGCAACAAGTCGATGCTGATGAGCCAGAAGCTGGGTCTGCGCCTGGCTGACGAATGCCAGGCCGCCAAGCAGGTGGAATTCGCCGAGGACATGAAGAAGAACCCACCCAAGAGCCTGTTCGAAGGCGACGCGCAGCCCACCAAGCAGTAAAGAGTAAGCAAGGCGCGGCTCTTGCTTGACGCGGGAGCCGCCCGCCCATTTGTGTTTCCGGAGAAAAGAAGATGTTGCAAGCCTACGTTGACCATGTCGCCGAGCGCGCCGCGCTCGGCATCCCGCCACTGCCGCTCACCGCCAAGCAGACCGCCGAGCTGATCGAGCTCATGAAGTCGCCGGCTGTTGCCGACGCCGAGTTCCTGCTCAACCTGCTGACGCACCGCGTGCCCGCGGGCGTGGACGACGCAGCCAAGGTCAAGGCCAGCTACCTTGCTGCCGTGGCACATGGCACCGAAAAGAGCCTGTTGTTGACGCGTGCCCGTGCAACCGAACTGCTCGGCACCATGCTCGGTGGCTACAACATCGGACCCCTGGTGGATCTGCTGGACGATGCCGAAGTCGGCGCCGTCGCGGCCGATGGCCTGAAGAAGACGCTGCTGATGTTCGACCAGTTCCACGACGTCAAGGAAAAGGCCGACAAGGGCAATGCCAACGCCAAGGCCGTGCTGCAAAGCTGGGCTGATGCCGAATGGTTCACCAGCCGTCCCGAAGTGCCGCAAAGCATCACCGTCAGCATCTTCAAGGTGGCCGGCGAAATCAACACCGACGACCTGTCGCCCGCACCTGACGCGACCACGCGTCCGGACATCCCGATGCACGCCCTCGCGATGCACAAGAATGCGCGCCCCGGCATCGTCCCCGAGGAAGACGGCAAGCGCGGCCCGGTGAAGTTCATCGAGGACCTGCGCGCCCGCGGCCATCTGGTGGCCTATGCCGGCGACGTGGTCGGCACGGGCTCGTCGCGCAAGAGCGCGACCAACTCGGTGCTGTGGTTCACCGGCGAGGACATTCCCTTCGTGCCGAACAAGCGCTTCGGCGGCGTCTGCCTCGGCGGCAAGATCGCTCCGATCTTCTACAACACGATGGAAGACTCCGGCGCGCTGCCGATCGAACTCGACGTCAGCCAGATGAACATGGGCGACGTGGTCGAACTGCGTCCCTACGAGGGCAAGGCGCTCAAGGACGGCAAGGTGATCGCCGAGTTCTCCGTCAAGAGCGATGTGCTGTTCGACGAAGTGCGCGCCGGCGGCCGCATTCCGCTGATCATCGGCCGCGGCCTCACGGCCAAGGCGCGTGAAGCGCTGGGCCTGGCGCCCTCGACGCTGTTCCGCCTGCCGGTCAGCCCGGTCGACACCAAGAAGGGCTTCTCGCTTGCGCAGAAGATGGTCGGCCGCGCCTGCGGCCTGCCGGAAGGCCAGGGCGTGCGCCCCGGCACCTACTGCGAGCCGAAGATGACCTCGGTCGGCAGCCAGGACACCACCGGCCCGATGACCCGCGACGAGCTGAAGGACCTCGCCTGCCTCGGCTTCAGCGCCGACCTGGTGATGCAATCGTTCTGCCACACCGCGGCGTACCCGAAGAAGGTCGACGTGAAGATGCACCACGAGCTGCCCGACTTCATGGCTACGCGCGGGGGCGTCTCGCTGCGTCCCGGCGACGGCGTGATCCACAGCTGGCTCAACCGCCTGCTGACGCCCGACACGGTCGGCACGGGCGGCGACAGCCACACGCGCTTCCCGATCGGCATCAGCTTCCCGGCGGGTTCGGGCCTGGTGGCGTTCGCGGCCGCCACGGGCGTGATGCCGCTCGACATGCCCGAATCGGTGCTGGTGCGCTTCAAGGGCAAGATGCAGCCCGGCGTGACCCTGCGTGACCTGGTCAACGCGATTCCGCTGTACGCGATCAAGCAGGGCCTGCTGACCGTCGAGAAGAAGGGTAAGAAGAACATCTTCTCGGGCCGCATCCTCGAAATCGAAGGCCTGCCGGATCTGAAGGTGGAACAAGCCTTTGAGCTGAGCGATGCCTCGGCCGAGCGCTCGGCTGCCGGCTGCACGGTGCACCTGAACAAGGAACCGATCATCGAGTACATCAACAGCAACATCACGCTGATGCGCTGGATGATTGCCGAAGGCTACGCCGACGGCCGCACGCTGGCCCGCCGCATCGCCGCGCAGGAAGCCTGGCTGAAGGACCCGCAACTGCTCAAGGGCGACGACGACGCCGACTACGCCGCCGTGATCGAGATCGACCTGGCCGACATCCACGAGCCGATCGTGGCCTGCCCGAACGATCCTGACGACGTGAAGACGCTGTCGGACGTGGCCGGCGCCGCCATCGACGAAGTGTTCATCGGCTCGTGCATGACGAACATCGGCCACTTCCGCGCCGCGTCGAAGCTGCTCGAAGGCAAGCGCGACATCCCGGTCAAGCTGTGGATCGCGCCGCCGACCAAGATGGATGCGCAGCAGCTCACCGAAGAAGGCCACTACGGCGTGTTCGGCAATGCCGGCGCGCGCACCGAAATGCCCGGCTGCTCGCTGTGCATGGGCAACCAGGCACAGGTGCGCGAAGGCGCGACGGTGATGTCGACCAGTACCCGCAACTTCCCGAACCGTCTGGGCAAGAACACGAACGTGTACCTCGGCAGCGCCGAACTGGCCGCCATCTGCTCGCGCCTCGGTCGCATTCCGACCCGGGAGGAGTACATGACCAATGTCGGCGTGATCGATGCTTCCAGCGAGCAGATCTACCAGTACCTGAACTTCGACAAGATCGACGAGTACAAGGACGTCGCCGCGACCGTTGCAGCCTGACATCGCTGACGCCCATTCAAAAAACCCCGCCTCGGCGGGGTTTTTTCTTGGTGCTCACGCAGGGGCCGGGTTCAGGCTACGTCGAGCTTCCTGTGCTCGGCCAGCTGCGTCGGCGGCTTGCCTGTGATGGCGGCCTTCGCCATCTTGAAAAGCTGGACCATCTTGCTGTCGTCCACGTCCCAATATTCGGCATCGACGATGCGGACAGCCAGGAGGCCCAGGTTCGGGTCGCCTGCGCCCTGAGGGAACCAGGCCTTTGCCATCGTCGTGAACAGCTCCTCCTTCCTGGCCTGATCGTCGATCAGGGCTGCCTGGCCGGAGATCGAGACGTAGCTGTCCGCATCGGTGTTGGCATAGGCGACGTTGACACTCGGGTCATCCACGACATGGTGGGCAATGTCGCCGTTCTTCGGCACGAAAAAGTAAAGGGTCGCGCCTTCGTCGACCTTCTTGTTCTGCGTGGTCAACGGATGGCTGTGCAGTTGCCCGTCGTCGTGGCGGTGGGTCAGCATGCCGTAGCGGGTGTCCTTGATCAGGTCCCACAGCTTGGCTTGCGCGTCGGTGGTGCTCATGTGCGTTCTCCGGGGATGGATGGGTTGAAAGCTTCAACCTAGGGCCATCGTCCCGGTGCCCGCGCGCAGGCATGACGCTTTTGCGTGTCGTCCTGGACCGACGGAGCGCAGTCGTCAGGCCGGTGTGGGCTCCGCCAGGGCGGCCAGGGCCTTCGCTGTCTGCGCATCGGCCGGAAAGAACGACTCGACGGCCAGTTCCTGCAGCGTGACGTCGACCGGCGTGCCGAAGATGGTGGTGGTGCTGATGAAGCTCAGCACGCCGTTGGGCGTGACGAGCTGAAAGGGCACGACCACGTTGGCGAGTTCGCCCCCGGCTGCCGGTGCATCGTGGCTGACGCTGGGCGCCGGATACGCGGCCAGTTCGTCGTGCAAGGCCACCAGCGCGGCATCGCCGGTGGCAGCGATCTGCTGCTGCAACCGTTCGAGCAGGTGCCCACGCCATTGCGGCAGGTTGGCGATCCGCGGCGCCAGGCCATCCGGATGCAGGCTGAGGCGAAGGACGTTGATCGGCGGCTTGACCAGTTCGGGCGCTGCGCCGGCCATCAAAAGGGGCACCAGTGCGTTGTGCGCCACGAGGTTCCAGTGGCGGTCCACGGCGAGCGCAGGGAAGGGCTCGTGACCCTTGAGCACGAGTTCGACCGCCCGCCGCGCCGATGCCAGCGCGGGATCGTCGAGCGAGCGCTGCCGATACATGGGCGCGTAACCGGCCGCGACCAGCAGTGCGTTGCGCTCGCGAAGCGGCACCTCGAGCCGCTCGGCAAGGCGCAGGACCATCTCCCGGCTGGGCTCGGCGCGGCCGGTTTCGACGTAGCTGAGGTGCCGCGTCGAGACCTGGGCCTCGTTCGCCAGATCGAGCTGGCTCAGGCGCCGATGCTGGCGCCAATGGCGAAGGTGGGTCCCGAAGGGATCGGCCGCGGTCGGCGGGGTGCTTTGCATGCTCATGGCCGCCATCCTAGTGAAGCGCTGCGCGAATGCCATGACCTCCCAGGTCATCGCCCGGCCTACAGCCGATGTCATCGAACCCTGCTATCTTTCAGAAGCTTCCACGAATCACAGGAGTTTCCACATGGCCAAAGAACCGGCGCACGCCTTTGCCCCTACGCTGAAGACCTTCAAGACCGCATCGGGCAAGTCCGGCAAGTACTGGTCACTCAAGGAACTCGCCAAGCAGTATCCCAACGTCGAGAAGCTCCCGGTCTCGATCCGCATCGTGCTCGAATCCGTGCTGCGCAACTGCGACGGCCAGAAGGTCACGGCAGAGCACGTCGAGCAGCTGGCGAACTGGGCGCCCAATGCCGAGCGCACCGACGAAGTCCCCTTCGTCGTGACCCGTGTGGTGCTGCAGGATTTCACCGGCGTGCCGTTGCTGGCGGACCTGGCGGCCATGCGCAGCGTGGCGCAGTCGCTCGGCAAGTCGCCCAAGACCATTGAGCCGCTGGTGCCGGTAGACCTCGTCGTCGACCACTCGGTGATGGTCGATTACTACGGCACCCCCAAGGCGCTCGACCTCAACATGAAGCTCGAGTTCCAGCGCAACAACGAGCGCTATCAGTTCATGAAGTGGGGCATGCAGGCCTTCGACACCTTTGGCGTCGTCCCTCCCGGCTTCGGCATCGTCCACCAGGTCAATCTCGAATACTTCGCGCGCGGCGTCTACAAGAGCCCGTACGACAAGGGCGAACCGCCGGTGTACTACCCCGACTCGCTCGTTGGCACCGACAGCCACACGACCATGATCAACGGCATCGGCGTTGTCGGCTGGGGCGTGGGCGGCATCGAGGCCGAGGCTGCCATGCTGGGCCAGCCGGTCTACATGCTGACTCCGGACGTGGTCGGCTTCGAACTCACCGGCAAGCTGCGCGAGGGCGTGACCGCCACCGACCTGGTGCTTTACGTGACGGCCATCCTGCGCGGTGAAAAGGTGGTGGGCAAGTTCGTCGAGTTCTTCGGTCCTGGCGCTGCCTCGATCGCGGTTCCGGACCGCGCCACCATCGGCAACATGGCGCCCGAGTACGGCGCGACCATGGGCTTCTTCCCGGTCGACGAGATGACGGTGGCCTATTTCAAGGGCACGGGCCGCACCGAGGCCGAAATCGAGCGCTTCGAGGCCTACTACAAGGCGCAGGGTCTATTCGGCATGCCGGCGCCGGGCGAACTCGAGTACACCAAGGTCGTCAAGCTCGACCTCGGCACCGTCTCGCCCAGCCTGGCCGGCCCGAAGCGGCCGCAGGACCGCATCGACCTGGGCCACCTGGCAACCAAGTTCTCCGAGCTCTACAGCAAGCCGATCGAGGCCAACGGCTTCAACCAGCCAGCCGATACGTTGAAGGTGCGCTATCCGCTGGCGCACGGCGGCAGCGCCGCGGAGGAGGAGGCTGCACCGCCGCCGCCCGGCGCACCACGCCAGGTGGTCGAGATGGTGGCCAACCGCTCGACCAAGGCTGCGGCGCACATGGGCGCAACCGCGCCGCCCGCGCCCAAGGGGCAGGTTTCGATCGGCAACGGCGACGTGCTGATCGCCGCCATCACCTCTTGCACCAACACGTCGAATCCGAGCGTGATGCTCGCTGCCGGCCTGCTGGCGAAGAAGGCGGTGGAAGCCGGCCTGACGGTCAAGCCGCACGTCAAGACCTCGCTGGCCCCGGGATCGCGCATCGTGACCGAGTATCTGGAGAAGGCTGGCCTGCTGCCTTATCTCGAAAAGCTGGGCTTCTATCTGGCTGGCTATGGCTGCACCACCTGCATCGGCAACGCGGGCGATCTCACGCCCGAGATCAACGAGGTCATCACCAAGAAGAACCTGATCGGCGCCGCGGTGCTGTCGGGCAACCGCAATTTCGAGGCCCGCATCCATCCCAACCTCAAGGCGAACTTCCTGGCTTCGCCGCCGTTGGTCGTGGCCTACGCGATTGCGGGCAATGTGATGGTCGACCTGATGACCCAGCCGGTCGGCAAGGGCAAGAAGGGGCAGGACGTCTATCTCGGCGACATCTGGCCGAGCATGAAGGAGATCGACGACAACCTGCGCTTCGCGATGAACGCCAAGGCCTTCCGCAAGAACTACGAGCAGATCAAGGACAACCCGGGCAAGCTCTGGAGCAGCATCAAGGGCACGACCGGGCAGGTCTACGACTGGCCCAAGTCCACCTACATCGCGGAGCCGCCATTTTTCGAGGGCTTCAAGATGAAGCCGCACGCCGCGGACGCCGGCTTCACGGGCGCGCGCATCATGGCGCTGTTCGGCGACTCGATTACCACCGACCATATCTCGCCGGCAGGCTCCATCAAGGAAAGCTCGCCGGCCGGCATCTGGCTCAAGGCGCATGGCGTCTCGAAGGCCGACTTCAACAGCTACGGCTCGCGCCGGGGCAACCACGACGTGATGATGCGCGGCACCTTCGCCAACGTGCGCATCAAGAACCTGATGATTCCCGCGGGGCCGGACGGCTCGCGCGAGGAGGGCGGCGTGACGCTGTTCCAGCCTGGCAACGAGAAGATGTTCATCTACGACGCGGCGATGAAGTACATCGGGCAGGGCGTACCGACCGTGATCTTTGGCGGCGAGGAATACGGCACCGGCTCCTCGCGCGACTGGGCTGCCAAGGGCACGCAGCTGCTGGGCATCAAGGCAGTGGTGGCGCGCAGCTTCGAGCGCATCCACCGCGCCAACCTGGTCGGCATGGGCGTGCTGCCGCTGCAGTTCCGCGGCGCGGATTCGTGGGAGAGCCTCGGACTCACGGGCGACGAGAAGATCGACGTGGTCATCGGCGGCGAACTCAAGCCGCAGATGGACGTGAAGATCGTCGTTCACCGGCCGGACGGCACGCACCAGGAGGTGACGGTGCGCCTGCGGATCGATACGCCGATCGAGGTCGACTATTACAAGCACGGCGGGATCCTGCCGTTCGTGCTGCGGCAGCTCCTGGCGGCCTGACCTGGCTCGCCCGCCGGCTCTCTCACTCCTTGGGGGGCCCGGCCGGGGGACAACACTGACGGACCGGCGAGTCGGCTCCGCGGTGTTTCACACGGAAGTCACGCCCGGACGTGCCGTTTCGGCGCGCCTGTTTCGGTCCATTTGACCTTCCTCACCCAAACGCCTGCGTTTTTCGAGAATAATTCTCATTTTGCAGATCTGGATTCCGCGGGTGACCACAATGACCGGCGCGGCCCTGGCCGCCATCAGCCTCCATCAGCTTCCCAATCATCAATGGGCCACCGTGCTTGACGTGGTACGGCCCGATGCGCCGGAGGATCGCGAACTGGTGCTCCGGCTGACCGAAATCGGCTTCGTGCCGGGCGAGGCGGTGTGCATCGTCGCGAACGGCGTGCCGGGACGAGAGCCCCTGGCTGTTCGCCTCGGCCACACCACGTTCGCATTGCGCCGCCACGAAGCAGCGCTGATTCGCGTCACGCCGGGAGCGCTCGGCCATGGTTGAAGCGACATTGACCTTCCAGCCCGGGGCCGCCGTATCGACGAGCCCGCCGGATCGCATCGCGCTGCTGGGCAATCCCAACTGCGGCAAGACGGCGTTGTTCAACCTGCTCACGGGCAGCCGGCAGAAGGTCGCCAACTACGCGGGCGTAACGGTCGAGCGCAAGGAGGGCATCCTGCGCACGGCAGCGGGCCGGCGCGTTTTCGTGCTCGACCTGCCGGGCGCCTACAGCCTCAATGCGCTGTCGGCCGACGAGGCCGTCACGCGCGACGTGGTCACCGGCAAGAGCAAGGAGGCGCCGCCCGAGTTGCTCGTGTGTGTAACCGATGCCACCAATCTGCGGCTCAATCTGCGGCTGGTGCTCGAAGCCAAGCGCCTGGGCCTGCCGATGGTCGTGGCGCTGAACATGACCGACATGGCGAAAAAGCAGGGCATCACGATCGACGTCGCCGTGCTCTCCCGCGAACTCGGCGTGCCGGTGATCGAGACGGTCGGCGTGCACAGCGGCGGCGCGCAAGGGCTGCTCGAAGCGTTCGATGCACCGGTTGCCGCCGCAGCGCCGAAACCCTGGCGCGCACCCGGACTCGACGACGTGCTCGACACGCAGCGCGAGGTGCGCCGCATCCTCGGCCTTGCGGTGAAAGAGCCGGTCGGCAGCCTGGCCACCAGCGACCGCATCGATCGCGTCGTGATGCACCCGCTGTGGGGCATGGTGGTGCTCGCGGTCACGATGTTCCTGATGTTCCAGGCCGTGTTCAGCTGGGCCGAGGTGCCGATGGACGCCATCAAGGACGCAACCACCGCGTTCGGCGAACTCATCAAGCGCTTCGTGCCCGAGGGCATGCTGCAGAGCCTGCTGGTCGACGGCATCATCGCCGGCGTCGGCGGGGTGATCGTCTTCCTGCCGCAGATCCTGATCCTGTTCCTGTTCATCCTGGCGCTCGAAGACTCGGGCTACCTGCCGCGCGCGGCCTTCCTGCTCGACCGGGTGATGGGAACCGTGGGCCTGTCGGGCCGCTCCTTCATTCCACTGCTGTCGAGCTTTGCCTGCGCGATTCCGGGCGTGATGGCCACGCGCACCATCAGCAACTGGCGCGACCGGATCACGACGATCATGATCGCGCCGCTCATGACCTGTTCGGCGCGGCTGCCGGTGTATGCGCTGCTGATCGCCGCCTTCATTCCGGCGCGCACGGTCGGCGGCGTGTTCAACCTGCAGGGCGTGGTGCTGTTCGCGCTGTACGTCTTCGGCATCGTCTCGGCAATGGCCGTGGCCTGGGTCATGAAGCGTTTCCGCGACAACAAGCAGCATTCGCCGCTGATGATGGAACTGCCGGCCTATCGCTGGCCCAATCTGCGCAACCTCGGGCTGGGACTCTACGAGCGGGCATGGATCTTCATCCAGCGCGTCGGCACGATCATCCTCACGCTGACGATCTTGCTGTGGTTTCTCTCGACCTTCCCGTCACCGCCCGAAGGCGCAACCGGCCCCGCCATCCAGTACAGCCTGGCGGGCATGATCGGCCGCGGCCTCGAGCACATCTTTGCGCCCATCGGTTTCAATTGGCAGATCTCGATCGCGTTGGTGCCCGGCATGGCGGCGCGCGAAGTGGCTGTCGGCGCCCTGGGCACGGTGTACGCGCTCTCTGCCACCGGCGACGACGTGGCGGGACAGCTCGAACCATTGATCGCGGGCTCCTGGTCGCTGGCCACGGCGCTGTCGCTCCTGGTCTGGTACGTGTTTGCGCCGCAATGCATCTCGACGCTGGCTGCCGTCAAGCGGGAGACCGGTTCCTGGCGCTACGTGTGGATCATGGCTGGCTATTTGTTCGGACTCGCCTACATTGCGTGCTGGATCACCTATCGGGTGACGCTGGCACTCACAGGAGGATGAGATGACACAACAGATCGTCGTAGCGCTGATCGTCGCGTTGGCTGCGATCTATGCCGTCTGGCGCTGGATGCCGGGCAGCTGGCGCCGCGCGGCGGCCACCAGGCTTGCGGCCGGTTCGCATCGCGCGGGGCTGGTCGATGAGGAGCGTGCGAAACAACTCGCGGCTTCGCTCGGCAAGACCTCGGGTTGCGGGTCGTGCGACAGCTGCGGCAGTTGCTCCACCGGCGCAGGCCCGAAGACAGGTGCAGACGGCCAACCGCCCCTGACGCGCTCGCACTGAGAGCGCTCGCGATGTCGGCTCATATCCTGATTGCAGGCGGGGGCATTGCGGGCCTGGCGACGGCGCTCGCGCTGGCCCGGCGGCGCCACCGCATCGACCTGCTCGAACAGTCGGTGGCGTTCAGCGAAATCGGCGCGGGCATCCAGCTCGGACCCAACGTCACGCGGCGCCTGCAGGCGCTCGGCGTCTCGGAAGCCCTGATTCGTGTCGCAGCGCGGCCTGATGCGCTGGTCATTCGCAGCGCGACCAGTGGAAGCGAAATCGCCCGCATGCCGCTCGGCAACGCGATGCTGCACAGCTATGCCGCTCCCTATCTCTGCGTCCATCGCGCCGACCTCCATGCGCTGATGCTGGCCGCGGTGCGCGGAACCGGCGCCGTCACCCTCACCACCGGAGCGCGCGTGACGCAGGTGGTCGCAAGGGGAGACCTGGTCTGCGCATCGAGCACCGAGACGCGCGCCTGGGAAGGCGATGCGTTGATCGGCGCCGATGGCCTCTGGAGCACCGTGCGTCCGCGCGTGGTGGAGGACGCCTCGCCGCCCCGCGCGACCGGCCACACGGCATGGCGCGCACTGGTTGACCAGGCGGCGTTGCCTGCATCGCTCCGGAGTACGCAGATCTGTGTCTGGCTGGGCCCGCGCCTGCATGCGGTGGCCTATCCCGTGCGCCGCGGCGAGGCGCTCAACGTGGTCGTCCTCGCTGAAGCAGCGCCGGTCGGTGACGCACGCGACTGGGACCAGGCGACGAGCCTTGGCGCACTGCAAGCCGCGACCGGCCGCACGTGCGGCGGTCTGCAGGCCTTGCTCGAAGCGGTGCCGTCATGGCGGGCGTGGACGCTGAGCGATCGTCCGCCGCTGACGGGCCCGCACGAGATGGCCGGCGAGCGTGTGGCCCTGGCCGGCGATGCGGCGCACCCGATGCTTCCCTACCTGGCCCAGGGCGCCGGCATGGCGATCGAGGATGCGGTTGCGTTGGCAGAGGCACTCGACGGCGGGGCCGCACCGGAAGTCCCGGCCGCGCTGGCGCGCTATGCCGCCGCACGCTGGGAGCGCAACGCGCAGGTGCAGGCGCGGGCGCGGCGCAACGGGGAGATCTTCCATGCCACGGGTCTCGTGCGCGTGGGGCGCGATGCCGCGCTGCGCCTGCTGGGCGCGCGTCTGCTCGACGTGCCCTGGCTCTACGACGCCTGAACTCAGAGGCTGAAACTCTGCAGGTGATCGACGCGCTTGGTCAGCCCCGCCAGGCCGAGATAGTGTGTCAGCCGGCCCTCGCGCACTTCGATCAGCGACGATTCGAGTTCGGCCAGCAATCCATCGCGGACGGATGCATAGGCGGTCGGCAGGTCGTCATGGGTTTGCGCATAGGCGCTGGCAATCAGCCGCGCGGCCGCAGGTGCGCCGCAGGCCACGCACTCGGCGATGGCCGTGGGGCTTGGCTGGGCGCCGTGCGCCAGCAACAGGCTCACGAGTTCAGGCGAGACGGCGTTGTCGATGTAGTCCAGCGCATCGGGCGCCACGGGCGCGCCGGCGCGCACCAGCGCAGCCGCCGCGGCGTGCGCGCCGTGGCTCAGCGCCAGGTCGGTGGCGATCGCGCTGCCGTGCAGAGGGCCGTCCACCGCCACGTCGGCGGCAACCAGTCGGTCGACCAGTTCCGCGTCGTCGGTCGCGACCGCATGGCGCAGTGCGATGCGCGAGAGCGGGCCGTTCTGCCCCAGCGTTCCGTCGGCCAGCGGTGTTTGCCAGTCGATCATCGCGCGGCGATAGAACGCGATCAGCTTGTCCATCAGCTCGATGGTCAGGCCGTGCTCCTGGTGTCGTTGGTCCAGATACTCGAGCAGCGCCTGCCCGGTGAAGTATTCGCCCGCGGGGTCGAGCGGGTCCTCGTCGAGATGCAAAGCCTCGAACGCGGCGCAGAGGTCGTGCGCAACGGTGGTCATGCCGTCCTCGTGCATCTCGTGCGCCCAGGCCGTTGGCAGGCCGTGCTTCCAGGCGAGGATGTGGCCATAGTCCGCGCCCGATTCGACCACCGCATAGATGCGATCGCAGTCCTCGAGTCCACCGATCGGCAACAGGGTCAGCTTGCCGTCCCAGGCCTCGTCGCTTTCGGCGGCAGCTTCCTTCGCGCCTTCAAGCTCGTGCCCGATCCAGCCCTGCAGGTCGTGAAACGAGTCGCTGCCGTTCCAGAACAGTTCGCTCCAGCCGACCGATTCCTCGTTGCCGTTCATGCGCAGGTGGAGGTCGTAGTCGACGCGGCCGCCCGCCGTCAGGCGCCACAGCGCCAGCAGTTCGGGCGGAAGCGGCCCGGCGCAGACGGCCTGCACCGCCGCGATCTGCTCCTGCGTCATGGGCGGCTGCGCGTCGAAGATCACGCGCCGCGCGAAGAGCGCAATGCCATGGGAGCGCAGCAGCGCAAGTTCCTCATCGCCGAAGAAATCGTTGTCCATCTCGTCTCCTCTTTGTCGTGATGGGATGCGGGTTCGCGCCGGGCAGCCTAGAGATCTGTTCTGAGCTTCCAGATCTCCGGGAACAACACGACGTCGAGCATCTTGCGCAGGTAGCTTACGCCGCCGGTGCCGCCCGTGCCACGCTTGAAGCCGATCACTCGCTCGACCGTGGTCACGTGGCGGAAGCGCCAGAGGCGGAAGGCATCTTCGAGATCGGTCAGTTCCTCGCCGAGCTGGTAGAGCTCCCAGTACTTCTTCGGATCACGGTAGGCCACCAGCCAGGCCTGTTCGACGCCGTCGCTCGACTCGTAGGGTTTCGACCAGTCGCGTTCCAGATGGTCGGCCGGCACGACGAGGCCGCGGCGCGCCAGGAGGCGCAGCGCTTCGTCATAGAGCGAGGGCGCGCGCCAGGCCGCCTCCACCTCGGCCAGCAACTCGGGCCGGTGTGAATGCGGCTTGAGCATGGCGGCGTTCTTGTTGCCCAGCGCGAATTCGATGCAGCGGTACTGCCAGCTCTGAAAGCCACTGGAGGCGCCGAGGTAGGGCCGCATCGCGCTGTATTCGGGCGGCGTCATGGTGGCGAGCACGTCCCAGGCGTGCACCAACTGCTCCATGATGCGCGACACGCGGGCCAGCATCTTGAAGGCGCTGGACAGGTCGTCTTCCGCAATGCAGCGGATCGCGGCGCGCAACTCGTGCAGCATGAGCTTCATCCAGAGCTCGCTGGTCTGGTGCTGCACGATGAAGAGCAACTCGTCGTGTGCAGGCGACCGCGGGTGCTGCGCATTCAGGATGGTGTCGAGACTCAGATAGTCCGTGTAGCTCATCGAGGCGCTGAAATCGAGCTGCGCCTTTTCGTCATGGACGATCTGTTCGGTACTTGTACTCATTGGGAATGCTCAGGTCACGGCCTGCTTCTGGTTGAATTCGGGCCACTTCCATTCCTCGCCGTCCAGGACTTGCACGAGGTGTTCGACCGAGTGCCACACGTCCTCGAAGCGGAGGTACAAGGGCGTGAAGCCGAAGCGGAGGATGTCGGGCATTTGCGAGTCGCCGGCACGAAAATCGCCGATCACGCCGCGCGCGATGAGCGCCTGCACGATGGCGTAAGCGCCCGGGCTGCGATCGCTCAACGCCAGACAGACCTGCGATCCGCGTTGGGCATGTTCGCGCGGCGTCACCAGTGCAAAGCGGCCGGCGCAACGTGACTCCACGAGCGCGATGAACGCATCGGTCAGCGCCAGCGATTTGGTACGCAGCGCCGCCATGCTGCCTTGCCCGCCCGAGAAGGCTTCGGCGGCGAGCACGGTGTCGAGGCCGCATTCGAGGCTGGCCAGCGCAACGACGGGCTGCGTGCCGCAAAGATAGCGCGCGACGCCTGGAGCCGGCCGGTAGTGCGGCGTGAACTCGAAGGGCGCGGCATGCCCCCACCAGCCTGACAGCGGCTGTTCGAACTGGCCGGCGTGCCGCGTGTGGACCCAGACGAATGCCGGCGCGCCGGGTCCGCCGTTCAGGTACTTGTAGCCGCAGCCGATCGCGAAGTCTGCGTTGCTGTCGTTGAGTGCAACCGGCACCGCACCCGCGCTGTGCGCAAGGTCCCACACCGCCAGCGCGCCGGCTGCGTGCGCGGCGGCCGTGATGGACTTCATGTCGTGCATCGCGCCGGTGCGGTAGTTCACGTGGGTCAGCATCAGCACGGCCACTTCGTCGGTGAGCGAGGCAGCCAGCTCGCTCGCGTCGATCAGCTTGAGCGTGAAGCCGCGTTCGCGGCACAGCGACTCGGCGATGTAGAGATCGGTGGGAAAGTTGCTGCGTTCGCTGAGCACGACGCGGCGCCGGCTGCCTGCTTCCCCGGCCTGCCGGACCTGGCTCAGTGCCGCGAACAGCACCTTGTAGAGATTCACCGATGTGCTGTCGGTACAAACGACTTCTCCGGGCGCTGCGCCGATCAGGCGCGCCACCTTGTCGCCAAGCCGCTGCGGCAAGTCGAACCAGCCCGCAGTGTTCCACGAGCGGATGAGGCCTTGACCCCATTCCTTGGCGACGACCTCGGCGATGCGCGCGGGAGCCGCCTTGGGCAGCACGCCGAGCGAGTTGCCGTCCAGGTAGATGACTCCTTCGGGCAGGAAGAACTGGTCGCGCAATCCGGCCAGGGAGTCCTGCTCGTCGAGGCGTTTGCAGTCGTCGAGCGTCATGACCGGGAAGGAGTGAGTTCACGCAGGATCGCGCGCACCGGCGAGGCGTCGGCGCTCACCAGCTTGAGGGGAAGGGCGATCAGCTCATAGTCGCCCTCGGGCACTTCGTCGAGCACCAGGTTCTCCAGCACGCGCAGGTCGAGGCGGCGGATGACCTGGTGGCTGTCGAGCGTCTTGCTGTCGGCGGGATCGATGCTCGCCGTGTCAATGCCGACGAGCTTCACGCCCAGCGACGCCAGGCGTTCGATGGTGGCGGGGGCAAAGGCGGCGAGCCGGCCGTCCCAGCGATCCACCGGTGCGCGCTCGTACGTGCGCACCAGCACGCGCGGCGGAAGGCCGTCGATGGCGTGGGCGATGTGCGCCCATTCGATCAGCGGCCCGCGCGCGATCGCATGGATCACGCGGCAGGGGCCGAGGTAGGGGGTGAGGTCGACGTCGCCGATGGTTGCGCCGGCCGGGTCGTAGTGCAGTGGCGCGTCCGCATGCGCACCGACGTGCGGCGACAGCGTGATTTCGCTGACGTTGACCGGGCAGCCCGGCGCGATGGTCGCCGCCCAGCGCTGGTGGTAAGGCGTGTCGCCGGGGAAAACCGGTGCACCTTCATGCACCGGCGGGGAGATGTCCCAGAGTCTTGAGTCCATGGCGCAAAGTTAGCGCCGCGACAGGACTCGTGGTGTCGGTTATTTCCAACAGAATGGAAACACCAACGCACGCGAGAAGCTCAGGTCTGGCGCCCCAGCAGCAGGAACTCCATCAGCGCTTTCTGCACATGCATGCGGTTCTCGGCCTCGTCCCACACGACCGATTGAGGGCCATCGATCACATCGGCCTCGACTTCCTCGCCGCGGTGCGCGGGCAGGCAGTGCATGAAGAGGGCATCAGGCTGGGCCACGCGCATCATTTCGGTGTCGACACACCAGTCGGCAAAGGCCGCGCGACGGGTCTCGTTCTCGGCCTCGTAGCCCATGCTGGTCCAGACGTCGGTGGTTACCAGGTCGGCGCCGCGACAGGCTTCCATCGGGTCCTTGAAGACCTTGTAGCTGTCGGCCGAGCGGATGCCGGCGATCGACTGGTCGACCTCGTAGCCGCTCGGCGTGCTCACATGCACCTTGAAGCCGAGGATCTCGCTGGCCTGCAGCCAGGTGTTGGCCATGTTGTTGCCGTCGCCCACCCAGGCCACGGTCTTGCCCGCGATCGAGCCCCGATGCTCGATGAAGGTGAAGATGTCCGCGAGGATCTGGCAGGGATGGAACTCGTTGGTCAGGCCGTTGATCACTGGCACGCGCGAGTGCGCCGCGAAGGCTTCGATCTTGGTCTGCTCGAAGGTGCGGATCATCACGAGGTCGACCATGCGGCTGATGACCTTGGCGCTGTCCTCGATGGGTTCGGCGCGGCCGAGCTGGCTGTCGCCGGTCGTGAGGTGCACCACGCTGCCGCCGAGCTGGTACATGCCCGCTTCGAAGCTCACGCGCGTGCGGGTCGACGCCTTCTCGAAGATCATCGCCAGCGTGCGATCCACCAGGGGCTGGTGTTTCTCGTACGCCTTGAACTTCTTCTTGATCAGCGCAGCGCGCGCGAGGACGTGCGCGTACTCGTCGGCCGTGAAGTCTGAGAACTGCAGGTAGTGCCGGATGACGGGGGTGTCGCTCATGGCCGCGGCTCCGCGAGAAAGGCCTTCACCAGCGGCGCCAGGATCGCGACGATCTCGTCGGCTTCGGCAATGCTGAGGATCAGCGGCGGCACCAGGCGGATCACGCTGTCGGCCGTCACGCTCAGCAGCAGGCCGGCGTCGCACGCGCGGTTCAGGATCACGCCGCAGGGCCGGTCGAGCTCGATGCCGAGCATCAGGCCCTGGCCGCGGACTTCCTTCACGCCCGACAGGCCGGCGAACTCGCGCTCCAGCGCAGCCTTGAGATGCGAGCCGACGGTGGCCGCGTTGTCGAGCAGCTTCTGCTCTTCCATGATGCGGATCGTCTCGATGCCGGCGCGCATGGCGAGCGGATTGCCGCCGAAGGTCGTACCGTGATTGCCCGGGCCGAAGATGTGGGCGGCGCGCGGTCCGGCGACGACGGCGCCGATCGGCACGCCCGAGCCCAGTCCCTTGGCGAGCGGCATCACGTCCGGCTTGATGCCGGCCCACTGGTGCGCGAACCACTTGCCCGTGCGGCCCATGCCGCACTGCACCTCGTCGATCATCATGAGCCAGTCGCGCTCGTCGCAGAGCTGGCGCACCTGGCGCAGGTATTCCCAGCGCATGGGGTTGATGCCGCCTTCACCCTGGATGGTCTCGAAGAACACGGCCACCACGTTCGGGTTGCCTTCGGTCGCCTTCTTGAGCGCATCGAAGTCGTTGAGCGGAACGCGGATGAAGCCCTCGACCAGCGGGCCGAAGCCTTGCTGGACCTTGGGGTTGCCGGTGGCTGACAGCGTGGCGATGCTGCGGCCGTGGAAAGCGGCTTCGTAGACCACGATTTCGGGCCGCTCGATGCCCTTGTCATGGCCGAACTTGCGCGCGAGCTTGATCGCGGCCTCGTTGGCTTCCAGGCCCGTACAGCAGAAGAAGGCGTTGGTGAGCCCGGAAAGCTCCGTCAGCTTGGTTGCAAGCTGCTCCTGGCCGGGTACGTGGTAGTAGTTCGAGCTGTGGATCAGCTTGGAGATCTGGTCCTGCAGCGCGGGCACCAGCTCGGGGTGGTTGTGGCCCAGCGTGTTGACGGCGATGCCGCCGAGGCCGTCCAGGTACGCTCGCCCCTCGGTGTCCCACACTCGGCAGCCCTGGCCGTGCGACAGCGCGATCGGCAGGCGTCCGTAGGTGTTCATGACGTGGGGCGACGAGGGGGCGGCAGTGGCGCTCATGCGGTTCTCCGGAAAAGGGAACGCGGATTCTAGGCGTGTGATTTGACCGCTTCCGTGAGGATTGCGCATCACAGCAATGCCCCTGCAAATGTCACTCGGGGGACCCCCCGGATAGAATCGTTGTGCGGCGCAGCACGAGCCTGCGCCTTCCTCTCCCGACTGATGGTTTCTCCCGACGCAAAAGAAGTTTTCATCCAGGGCATCACCCTGGATGGCAGGACATTTCGCCCCAGCGATTGGGCAGAACGATTGGCGGGCGTCATGTGCTCGTTCCGCCCGGGCGGGCCGCAGCCCGGAAGCCACCTCAACTATTCGCCATGGTGCGTGCCGACCGTCATCAACGGGGTCAAGTGCGTCGTGGTGAACCGCGCCTTGCGCGATGCCGAGCCCATGGCCTGGGATTTCTGCCTCAATTTCGCGAAGGACAACGCGCTCCAGGTGGCGGAGGCTTGCCTCGTGCCGGATGCGCCACTGGTCCTGGAAGCCCGCAGGAAGTAGAGCACCCCCTGCAAAGGAGGCGCCCATGAAAAAACCGCCCGAAGGCGGTTTTTTACTTTTTGCTGCAGCGCACCCCGATCAAACGGCGGACTGGCGAACCGGTCCGGGCTGTTTGCCTGAAAGCGTCAGGCGGCGGCCTTTTCAGGGGCGAGGGCCAGGTTCTTGACCTTGGCCGACAGGCGGCTCTTGTCGCGAGCAGCCTTGTTCTTGTGGAAGATGCCCTTGTCGGCGACGGTGTCGACGATGCTCTGGGCCTTCGCGAAGAGTTCTGCCGCCTTGGTCTTGTCGCCGGCCAGGACGGCCTTCTCGACGTTCTTCACGGCGGTGCGGTATTTGGAGCGCAGCGAGGTGTTCGCGGCGTTGAGCTTGACGTCCTGGCGGACGCGTTTACGGCCCGACGCGAGGCGCGGGTTCTTCTTCTTGGGCTTGGTGGATGCCATGGATTGATTTCCTAAGGTGTCTGGGGATGATGCAGCAAAGCCCTCCATTATAGGCGAAGGGCGCGGAGCAGTCACTGCCGGCCGGAAGAGGGCGCGCAGCCACATACACTTCCCGCCTGTGTCCCTGCTCAAATCCGCCTCCACCGTCTCGCTGCTGACCCTCGCCTCCCGGGTGACCGGCCTCGTTCGCGACGTCCTCATGACCTCGGTGTTCGGCGTCAGCGCGATGACCGACGCCTTCTACGTCGCCTTCCGCATCCCGAACCTGTTCCGGCGCGTTTTCGGCGAAGGCGCCTTCAGCCAGGCTTTCGTACCGGTGCTGGCGGCCTCCAGGACCGAGCACGGCGACGCCGGCGCCAAGGCACTGGTCGATCACGTGGCGACCCTGCTGACCTGGACGCTGGTGGTGGTTTGCGCGCTCGGCGTCATCGGGGCGCCGCTGATGGTCTGGGCCATGGCCAGCGGCCTCCAGCAGAATCCCCGGGGCTTCGACGCGGCGGTCGTCATGACGCGCTGGATGTTCCCGTACATCGGCTTCATGTCCCTGGTGGCGCTGGCCGGCGGCATCCTCAACACCTGGCGCAAATTCGCGGTGCCGGCGGCCTCGCCGGTGCTGCTGAACCTGGCGCTGATCGCTGCGATCGTGCTCGGGGCGCCATTGTTCAGGCGTTTCGGGTTCGAACCGATCTATGCCCAGTGCGTCGGGGTGATGGTGGGCGGCCTGCTGCAACTGGCAATCCAGATCCCGGCCCTGCGCGGCCTGGGGATGATGCCGCGCATCGGCGCCAGCTTCGGCGCGTTGCGGGCCGCATGGACCGACCCGACGACGCGCCGCGTGATGCGCCTGATGCTGCCGGCGCTGATCGGCGTCAGCGTCGCGCAGATCTCGCTCCTGATCAACACCCAGATCGCCTCCCACCTGGCAACCGGCAGCGTCAGCTGGATCACCAACGCCGATCGCCTGATGGAGTTCCCGACCGCCATGCTCGGCGTGGCGCTCGGCGTGGTGCTGATGCCGCAGCTGGCAGGTGCACGCGCGGCCAAGGATCACGCCCGCTATTCATCGATGCTGGATTGGGGCTTGCGGCTGGTGGTGCTGCTGGCAGTGCCATGCGCGCTGGCGCTGCTGGTCTTTGCGCGGCCGCTGGTCGCGGTGCTGTTCCACAACGGCGAGTTCAGCGCGCTGCACGTGCAGCGCACCAGTTTGGCGCTGATGGGCTACGGCGTCGGCCTGGTCGGCATCGTGGCGATCAAGGTACTGGCGCCCGGCTACTACGCCAAGCAGGACACGCGCACGCCGATGCTGATCGCGGTCGGGGTGCTGGTGCTGACCCAGGTGCTCAATATCTTCCTGGTGCCGCTGCTGCAGCACGCGGCGCTCACTCTCACGATCGGCATCGGTGCGCTGGTCAACGCGCTGTGGCTGCTGGTCGGGCTGATCCGCCGCGGCAGCTATCAGCCCATGCCGGGCTGGGGAAAGTTCGTCCTCCAGGTGCTGCTGGCGACCGCGGCGCTCGGCGTGTTGCTCGTCTGGGGCGACCGCCATTTCGACTGGATCGCCTTGCAGGCACATCGGCTGCAGCGCATCGGCCTGCTGGCCGCGCTGGTCGTCGGCGGTGCGCTGCTCTATTTCGCCGTCCTGGCGATGACCGGCCTGAAGCTTCGCACCTTCGTGCGGCGCTGATTGCACTTCGGCGTTACCGCCTTGACGCTCTCCGATTGCTCCTCTACAAAGCCACATGACGTTCAGCTTCTCGACGCCCACTGCTCTCGAGTACTTCAATTCACTCGTGAAGAGCGACGAGCAGTTTCCGTTGCTCGAAGCGGCGGCCAGCCTTGCACAGGACGAATATCCCGAACTCGACGTGCAGCAGGTGCTTGGCGACGTCGACCAGTTGCTCGCCCGTCTCAAGCGGCGCCTGCCGGCCGATGCGGCTCCTCTGCAGCGTTTGCGGGCGCTCAACCAGTTCTTCTTTCATGACCTGAGTTTCGGCGGCAACGTCAACGATTACTACGATCCCGACAACAGCTACCTCAACGCGGTGCTGCGCACCCGGCGCGGCATTCCGATCTCGCTCGCCGTGCTGTGGATGGAACTCGCACAGGGCCTTGGCCTGCAAGCACGCGGCGTGGGTTTTCCGGGCCATTTCATGTTGAAGGTCACGCTGCCGAAGGGGCAGGTGGTGATCGATCCTTTCACCGGCAAGTCGCTTTCGCGCGAGGAACTCAGCGAACGGCTGGAGCCCTACAAGCGCAGCAATGGCCTGGTGGGTGATTTCGACGTGCCGCTCGGCCTCTACCTGCAGCCTGCGACGCCGCGCGAAATCATCGGGCGCATGTTGCGCAACCTGAAGGAAATTCACCACGCGCAGGAAGACTGGCAGCGCGCGATTGCGGTGCAGGACCGCCTGATCGCCCTGCTGCCCGAAGCGTGGGGCGAGCATCGCGACCGCGGCCTGGCGCATGCGGAACAGGGCAATTGCGCGCCCGCGGTGCGCGACCTGGAAACCTATCTGGCGCACGCCGAAGACGCGCTCGACATCGATGCCATCGCCGAGCGCGTGGCGGCGCTCCGCCGGGCGGAAAACTGATGGAGCCTGTCAAGGCTTCGGCGGTGGACCTCGGGACGCTGCATGAATTCCATGGCATTCAACCTGTGCTGCCGGTGGCCGATGTCACGCGCGCGGCGCGCTATTTCCGCGACGTGCTCGGCTTCGAACTCGACTTCATCGCTGGCGAGCCTCCGAGCTATGCGCGGGTGAAGAAGGGTGATCGCAGCTACGGGGACCCCGTCTACCTGCGCCTCTGGCAGTGCGGCCGGCGCGAGGCCAGCCCCTGGCGTGGCGAGATCGTGATTCACGTGGGGCGCGATGTCGACGGATTGCACGCGGCCTACGTTAAGCGCGGCGTGACGGTGATCGAACCGCCGACCTCCCAGCCCTGGGGGCTGCGCGAGTTCGCGATCCGCGAACCCGATGGGCACGTCCTTCGCTTTTGCGGGTACCTCTAGATTCCCGCGGTGTTTCACGCGTTGGCGTGCACCTCTTGCGGGCTGCTGTCCTGGGTTGAAGGGGAGCCGGGGAGGCCGAACTGGCGCCATGCTCGGCGCAGTTGGGTGTCGGAGCCGAAGCCCGAGATGTCTGCGGCCCGGGTGACGTTGGCGCCTGATCGCAGGGCGAGTTGCGCCGTCGCGAGACGCAAGCGACGCAGGTAGGTCAATGGCGCTACGCCGGCGTGCTCGACGAAAAGACGTGTCAGGTGTCGCGGCGATGTGTGGGCTACGTCGGCCATGCGGGGGACGGACCACTCGTCTTGCGGGCGTTCGCTCACCGCGTCCTGGACGCGGTGCAGGGCGGCATGCAGGTGGTTGCGATAGGCCAGGAAGGGCGACAACTCCGGGTCGTGGGGGCCGCGCCGCATGGCGACGACCATGGTCTGCGCCACGCGTGCCGCGAGCGATTCGCCGCAGGTTTCGGCGATGCGGTGAAGCACGAGGTCGATGCCCGTCGTGACGCCCGCACTGCTGTAGAGCGGCGCATCCAGGACGAAGACGCGGTTGGCGACCACCTCGCAGCGTGGGTCGACGCGTCGCAGTTCGTCCAGATGATGATGATGCGTCGTCGCGCGACGTCCGTTCAGCAAGCCCGCATGGGCCGCGAGAAGGGTGCCTGCGCAGATCGTGACGAGTTCGAGCCGGCCGCTTTCGAGCCGCAGACCGCGCAACCAGCGCAGCAGCGTCTGCGCTGGCTCGTTGTCGACAGCCACCGTGTCCCCCGGTAGCCCGACCAGCACCACCCACGACGGAGCATCCCATTGGAGTGGCAGCGGCTGCAGCCCCGCGAGTGCGACGCCGACGGAACTCGTCGACGTCGGTTCGGGGCTCGCGAAGACGAGTTCGAAGCGGGCCGGCCTGCCGCTTGCGACCAGCAATTGGTTGGCGATGCGCAGCGCTTCCGCCGGGCCCGCCCAATCGAGGATCAGGCTATGAGGCAGCAGCGCGAAGACGACCCGGATGGGCGGGTCGCCGGCTAATCGGGCCTCGTCCATGCGAAATCCATCTGTCGTGCGGTGCGCTGGGCCAGCGCGTCGCCGGCCAGCCGGGCCACCAGGTGCAGGCTCATGTCGATGCCCGCGGTGATGCCGGCGGACGTGACGATGCTGCCCTGATCGATCCAGCGCGGCCCTTCCTGCACGTTGAGCGACGGAAACCGGGTGCGCAAGTCCGCGATGTCTTCCCAGTGGGTCGTGATGATGTGCTCGCTGCGCAGCACGCCGCTGGCCGCCAGCAGGAAGGCGCCGGTACAAACCGACGCGGTGATGCGGGCATCGCGGCTGGCGCGTGCGATCCACTCCAGCGTGGCGCTGCATTCCATCGCGGTATCGACCACGCCGCCCGGCACGATCAGGACATCCGCACGGGGCGCATCGGCAAACGAATGCCCCGGCAGAACGGCGAGCCCGGCCCGCATGCGCACCGGTGCCATGCTGCGCGCGACGCAAGTCACCTCGAAGCACGGCGGCGCGTCGGGGGCTGCTCGCTGGCCCATGCGGCTGGCCGTGGTGAAGACCTCGTACGGGCCGGCGAGATCCAGCGCTTCGACATCGTCGAACGCGAGGATCGCGACGCGCAAGGTGGGGTTCACGCAGATTCCTTCGTGCTGGCGTCGAGGCGCGTGAGTGCTTCGTCCACGCCGCAGATCTTCGCGAATCGGCCATCGAGCACGGTGGCCGTCCGCGCCATGATGTCGGCCGCAGTCAGCGGCCTGCCGTCGGGCTGGACCATGTCGAAGGTCAGCGTGGCGTCGGGCACGTAGTCGACCTGCCATCCGAGGTCGGAGGCGTGGCGCGCGGTCGTCTCGCAGCATTGCTCGGTGCGGATGCCGCTGATGACGAGGCGGCCGATGCGGTTCTGTGTGAGCCAGACGTCCAGCCCGGTGCCCACCAGCGCGCTGTGGCGGCGCTTGTTGAAAGTGGCCGCGGCTTCGAAGCCGGCCAGTCCTTCGAGCGGTCGAACATGACCCGATTCGACGGCGAAGGAATTGCTCGCCACGGCCGGTCCGTCGGTGTGGAAGACCCGCACGATAGGCGCGCCTGCGGCCGCAAAGCCGGAAATCAGCGCGTTCTGGGCGCCGAGAAAAGCGGGCAGGCCGCGTTCGTCGAAGTAGGGACGGTGGCGGAACGACTCCTGCACATCGATCACAATCAGACAGCTTTTCATGGCGCGGCGACTCCTGGCGAGTGTTGGATGATGCGCCGAATTTTCAGGGATGGAAGCCCATCCGTCCGTGCTGGTGCGGACGTGAATCGATCAATTCAGGACATGGCTTTCGCCTAGACCAGTCCTGCCGCCTTCAGTTCTTTCTTGAGGTACGCATAGAACAGCGGTGCCGCGACCAGGCCGGCCGGTCCGAACACGGCTTCGGCCACGAACATCACCGCCAGAAGCTCCCAGACCGCCATCTGCGTGCGGCTGCCGACCACCTTGGCATTGATCAGGTATTCGGCCTTGTGGATCAGGATCAGGAACGCGAGGCAGGCCAGCGCGACGATGGGCGACACCGACAGCCCCACCAGCGTGATGACCGTGTTGCAGATCAGGTTGCCGACGATCGGCACCAGTCCGGCGACGAAGGTCAGGGTGATCAGCGCCGGTGTGTAGGGCAGTTCCATCTTCCACGCGGGCAGCAGGAACAGCAGGAAGATGGCCGTCAGGAACGTGTTGAAGGCTGCGATCCAGAACTGCGCCGCCACGATCTGCCCGAAGGCCTCGCCGAACAGGACGATGCGTTCCTTGAGTTGCTGGGCCAGCGGACGGCGTGACGGGACCTGCGTGGCGATGGCAGCCAGCGATCCGATGATCAGGCCCACATAGGCGAACAGCAGCCCGCCGAGCCAGGCCCGGCCGGTCAGCGCGAGCGAGCCGGCCTGCGCACGCAGGAAGCCGGCAATCGTCCGCTGCACCTCCGCGGCACCTTCCGGCAGATAGGCGGCGATGTCCGGGGGCAGCTTGAGGCGCAGTTCCAGCACCGTCCGGGCGACGAAGTCGAGCAGTTCCTGGTACTGCTCCGGGGCGTTCAGGACGAATTCGCGCGCCTCCGAAAAGCCGAGGATGAGAAGCCCGATCGGCGCCAGCATCACGAAGGTCGCCGCGGTGACGCGCGGGAACGGCGGCGTCATGGCCCATCCCGGGTCGTTCGCGC
Organism: Variovorax flavidus; assembly: GCF_030317145.1. Taxonomy (GTDB): domain Bacteria; phylum Pseudomonadota; class Gammaproteobacteria; order Burkholderiales; family Burkholderiaceae_C; genus Variovorax; species Variovorax flavidus. Next base: position 64,589 of record NZ_JASZYE010000007.1, on the reverse strand, counting down.
TGATCTTTGGCGACCGGCGAAGGCCCGAATGCAGCAGCCGGGCGATCCAGCGCGTGCCGAGAAAGCCGATGCACACGCACAGCAGTCCCGGCAGCAAGCCCTGCCACATGATCAAGAGCAGAGTCCCGGCAATGAGCAGATAGCTCGCCGTGACCAGGGAACGCGAAGGGGTGCGGGTCAGCTCGCTCACGCGGCGCAAGCTGTTCAGGCGACGACGACTGGCGCGTCGGCCCCGCGTTCGGCAATGACGCCGATCTCGTGCACCGTCTCGCCCGCAGCGCGCAGCGTGGCAGCGCAGGCGGCGGCTTCGGCCGCGTCGATCACCACCACCATGCCGATGCCGTTGTTGAAGGTGCGGTTCATCTCGATGTCGTCGATGCCGGCGACCTTCTGCAACCAGGCGAAGAGTTCGGTCTGCGGCCAGCTGCCCTTGCGCAGATGGGCCGCAGTTCCTTCGGGCAGCACGCGCGGAATGTTTTCGAGCAGGCCGCCGCCGGTGATGTGTGCCAGCGCCTTGATCGGGTGCTTGGCGAGCGCGGCGAGCACCGGCTTCACATAGAGTCGGGTCGGTGCCATCACGGCTTCGCGGAACGGCTTGCCGTCCAGCGTCGCGGGCAGGGCGTCGCCCGCGCGCTCGATCACCTTGCGTACCAGGCTGAATCCGTTGGAATGCACACCGGCCGAAGCCAGGCCCAGCACCACGTCCCCGGGCTTGACGTTTTGCCCGGTCAGGATCAGCGACTTCTCGACCGCGCCGACCGCGAAGCCGGCCAGGTCGTACTCGCCGGCCGGGTACATGCCCGGCATTTCGGCCGTTTCGCCGCCGATCAGCGCGCAGCCGCTGAGCTCGCAGCCCCGGGCGATGCCGCCGACCACGGCCGCGGCCGTGTCCACGTCCAGCTTGCCGCAGGCGAAATAGTCAAGGAAGAACAGCGGCTCGGCGCCCTGCACCAGCACGTCGTTCACGCTCATAGCCACTAGGTCGATGCCCACGGTGTCGTGCATGTTCCATTCGAAAGCGAGCTTGAGCTTGGTGCCCACGCCGTCCGTGCCGCTCACCAGGACCGGTTCCTTGTAGCGCTTGGGCACTTCGAACAGGGCGCCGAAGCCGCCGATGCCGGCCAGCACGCCCTCGCGCATCGTCTTCTTGGCGAGAGGCTTGATCCGGTCGACCAGCGCGTCGCCGGCGTCGATGTCGACGCCCGCATCCTTGTAGCTGAGCGGAGTGGTGGAGTTGGAGTTCATGGCAGGCCGGACTGGAGGAGGGGATGGGCGGAAGGAGGAGGACAATGACGCCGGCAACCGATGCAGTCGGGCCGATAGAATTCGCCACGATTTTAAGGGCGCTCGTCGGCTCCCCCTCCCTCAGGCTTGTCAGTCCTGCCCCATGAACCCTTCTTTCGCGTCATCCGCGCCCCCTCAGCCGCTCGCGGCGGTCCTGGCATGAAGCAACTTGCGCTCGATATCGGCCTGGCGACCGGTCCGACGCTCGCGGACTTCTTCGCCGGTCCGAACGAGCCGGCGCTGCGGCACCTGACATTGTGGGTCGGCGATGCCCGCGCGCCCACGCTCCATTCGCCGGTGCCGACCTATCTCTGGGGCGACAGCGGTTGCGGCAAGTCCCATCTGCTCGAAGCCGTCGGCGGCGCATTGCGCGAGCAGGGTGCCGGCGTCGGCTGGCTGACTCCTGCGATGTCGAATCCGCCTGAATTCGACGAACGATGGGGTGCCGTGCTGCTCGACGATGTGCATCTCTTCACCGCGGTCCAGCAGCACGCGGCCTTCAACTGGTTCGTCAACGCCCAGAGCCTTCAGCGCGGCGTCGTCGCGGCGGGCGCCGTGCCGCCGGCCGATCTGCCGCTGCGCGAGGACTTGCGCACGCGGCTCGGCTGGGGCCATGTGTTCCACTTGCAGGTGCTGAGCGAAACCGAGCGTCGCGCGGTCCTGCGCCACGCTGCGGACAGCCGCGGCGTGATGCTGTCGGACGACGTGCTCGACTACATGCTGCATCGATTCAGCCGCGACCTCGGAAGCCTGATGGAGCTGCTCACGCAGCTCGACGGCTACGCCTTGCAGACCCAGCGGGCGATCACCATCCCGCTGATCCGGTCGATGCTCGAAAATGAATAGGACGCCCTGCGCGCCGAACCCACCCTCCCAATGATCAAGAAATTCATCGACAAACTCCTCGGCAAATCCGGCGATGCGCCGCTCGGCAAGGCCCGTTTAGGCAAACGCCAGGAGGTCGACGCCTCGGTGCACGGCATCGACCCGGCACTGGTCGATGAGCGCGCGAAGAACGTGGTCACCACCTTGCAGGGTGCCGGTTTCGAAGCCTACGTGGTCGGTGGCGCGGTGCGAGATCTGTTGCTGGGCCTGCGCCCCAAGGACTTCGACGTTGCGACCAACGCCACGCCCGAGCAGGTCAAGAGCCTGTTCCGTCGGGCCTTCATCATCGGCCGGCGCTTTCGCATCGTGCACGTGGTGTACGGGCGCGGGCGCGACCACGAGGTGATCGAGGTCTCGACCTTCCGCGCCTACATGGACAGCGCAGGCGCCGAACAGGTGGCCGGCAACGAACGCACCAGCAAGGGCGAGCTCGCCGGCATGAAGCATGCCGTGGACGCCAGCGGCCGCGTGTTGCGCGACAACGTGTGGGGCCCGCAGGAAGAAGACGCGGCGCGACGCGACTTCACCGTCAACGCGATGTACTACGACCCGGCCAGCCAGATCGTGGTCGACTATCACAACGGCATCAAGGACGCGAAGAAGCTCACGCTGCGCATGATCGGCGACCCGATCACGCGCTATCGCGAAGACCCGGTGCGCATCATTCGCGCGATCCGTTTTTCGGCCAAGCTGGCTGCGCTGGGCTTCAAGCTCGAACCCAAGACGGCGGCGCCGCTGGTCGAGTCGAGCCGGCTACTGGCCGACGTGCCGCAAAGCCGCCTGTTCGACGAGATGCTCAAGTTGCTGCAGACCGGGCATGCCGTCGCGACCGTGGCGCAACTGCGCAAGCTGGGCCTCGCGACAGGCATCTATCCATTGCTCGATGTCGTGGTGGAGCGCGCCGAGCAACCCTTCGTCAACGCAGCCTTGGTCGACACCGACCGCCGCGTCGGCGAAGGCAAGCCCGTGGCGCCGAGCTTCCTGCTGGCCTGCGTGCTGTGGGCGGACGTGCGCGACGGCTGGGCGCAACGCATGGATTCGCGGCACGGCCAGCGCCCGCAAGCCCCTTTCCCGGCGCTGCAGGATGCCATCGACGATGTGTTCAACGCCCGCATCGGCGACGTCTCGGGCCGCGGCAAGCTGGCGGCCGACATGCGCGAGATCTGGATGATGCAGCCGCGCTTCGACAAGCGCAGCGGTGCCACGCCGTACAGCCTGGTCGATCAGGCCCGTTTCCGTGCGGCCTTCGACTTCATGCGGCTGCGTGCGGACGTCGGCGAAGTCGGCGAGGCGATTGCGGAGTGGTGGCAGGAATTCAGCACCGCCGATGACGTTCGCCGCCAGGACCTGATGGACCAGGTGCGCGACGAACAGCAGAAGAAGACGCGCCAACGCGTGCCGGCGCGCGCGCAGGCGGATTCGTCGCCCGGCCATCGGGCGGCTGCGCCCAAGGCGGAGGCCGAACCGGCGCTGCCGCCGGACGGCGAGATCGCCTCCGCACCGCGCAAGCGCCGCCGTCGCCGCAAGCCGCGCACCGGCGGCGGGGAGGCCGGCAGCGGCGCCTCCGCGGAATGACCGCACGGGCGTACGTCGCGATCGGCGCCAACCTCGGCGACGCGCGCGAGACCGTGGAGCGAGCCATGGCCGAGCTCGCAGCCTTGCCGGAAACACGCGTGACTGAGCGTTCGTCGCTTTACAGGACAGCTCCGGTCGATGCGACGGGCCCGGATTTCATCAACGCCGTCGTGGCGCTGGAGACGGCCCTCGACCCGCACGCGCTGCTGGCCGAACTCCACCGCCTGGAGGCCGTTGCAGGCCGCCAGCGCCCCTACCGGAATGCGCCGCGCACCCTCGATCTCGACCTGCTGCGCCACGGCGACGTCGCGATGGAAACCGAAACGCTCACGCTTCCGCATCCGCGCATGAACGAACGCGCATTCGTGCTCTTGCCGCTCGCCGAAATCGCGCCGGATCAAGTCACGAGCGAGCAGATCGCCCACGTGGCCGACCAACGGATCGAGCGGCTCTGAGAGCGCGTTCAGGCCCGCCCATTACACTTGCGCGGTTTTTCACGAAGGTGTCACACATCTGCGCTGTGACCACCGCGAACCCAGGAGAGCGCCATGTTCGGCAAGCTGCTGCCCCGCGAGGGGAATTTTTTCGAGATGTTCAATCAGCACGCCGACCGTATCGTCGAAGCCGCGCGCGCCTTCGAACATCTGGTGGCCAATTACAACGATCTGCACCTGCGCGAGCAGTACAACCGCGATGTCGACAACGCAGAGCGTGCGGCGGATCGCGTGACGCATGACGTCAACCGCCTGATCCACAAGACCTTCATCACGCCGATCGATCGTGAGCAGATCCACAAGCTGATCAACACGATGGACGACGTGGCCGACCTGATCCAGGATTCGGCTGAAACCATGGCGCTCTACGACGTGCGTCACATGACCGAGGAAATCACACGCCTCACCATGCTCAGCGTGAAGTGCTGCGAAAGGGTGAAGGACGCGGTCAAGTTCCTCGGCAAGATCACCGATCCGGCAACGGCCGAGGCGACGCTCAAGACCTGCGAAGAAATCGACCGGCTCGAGTCGGACGCCGACCGCGTGATGCGCAGCGCGATGAGCAAGCTGTTCCGCGAAGAGCCGGACGTGCGCGAGGTCATCAAGCTCAAGGCCATCTACGAGCTGCTCGAAACGATCACCGACAAGTGCGAAGACGTCGCCAACGTGATCGAGGGCATCGTCCTCGAGAACTCCTGATACCGCGGGCTTCGAATGGAAACGGTGCAGGTCGCCCTCTGGGTGGTAGTGGTGCTGGTCGCGCTGGCCATCGCCTTCGACTTCATGAACGGATTTCACGACGCGGCGAATTCGATCGCCACCGTCGTGTCGACCGGTGTTCTCAAGCCCGGCCAGGCGGTCGTTTTTGCGGCCTTCTTCAACCTGGTCGCGATCTTCGTGTTCCACCTGAGCGTGGCTGCGACGATCGGTAAGGGCATCGTGCAGCCGGGAATCGTCGACGTGCACGTCGTCTTCGGCTCGCTCGTCGGCGCGATCAGCTGGAACCTCGTCACGTGGTACTACGGCATTCCCAGCAGTTCGTCGCATGCGCTGATCGGCGGCATCGTGGGCGCGGTGATCGCCAAGGCGGGCTCGGGCGCGTTGATCGCCTCGGGCATCTGGAAGACGGTGGCGTTCATCTTCGTTTCGCCGCTTCTGGGCTTCCTGCTGGGCTCGATGATGATGGTCGTGGTGGCCTGGACCTTCAGGCGCTCCACGCCGTCGCGCGTGGACCGGTGGTTCCGGCGGCTGCAATTGGTCTCCGCAGGCGCCTACAGCCTGGGCCATGGCGGTAACGACGCGCAGAAGACCATCGGCATCATCTGGATGCTGCTGATCGCCACCGGCTACGCCGCCGCCGACGCGGCTGCGCCGCCGACCTGGACGATCGTGAGTTGCTACACCGCCATCGCGCTCGGCACCATGTTCGGGGGCTGGCGCATCGTCAAGACCATGGGGCAGAAGATCACCAAGCTCAAGCCCGTGGGCGGTTTCTGCGCTGAAACCGGCGGGGCATTGACGCTGTTCTTCGCGACGGCGTTGGGCATTCCGGTGTCGACGACGCACACCATCACCGGCGCCATCGTCGGCGTGGGCTCGGCACAGCGCGCAAGCGCGGTACGCTGGGGCGTGGCCGGCAACATCGTGTGGGCCTGGATCTTCACGATCCCGGCCTCGGCCTTCGTCGCCGCGATCGCCTACTGGATCGGTATCCAGGTCTTCTGATCGGCTATTGCGAGATCTTCCGGCCCGCTTCGATCTCGTGCTCGAAGTAGCGCTGGAAGCTGAATGCCAGGCTGGCCATCAGGATGGTGCTGCCGAAGAACAGTGCCAGGACGACCGCGCCGATGGTGAGCCAGTTCGTATTGCCCGCCGTGGTGTCCGCGCTGTCGGCACGCCCCGGGTTGTAGCGGGCGTTCCATTTTTCCGGCGACATCAATCCATACACGATGGCGGTGAGCGCGCAGCCGGAGATGGTGAAGCCGAGCAGCGGGACCAGTGCCCAACTCAAGCCGTCGTCGAGGCCATGAAGGCGGATGCGCTCGATGCCGTACAGCCCGAGAGCAGTCGGAATCGGGAGCAGCCATCCGGGCAGGCTCGAAAAGCCGCGAAGATAAAAGCAGTGCAGCCCCAGCGGGCCGCCCAGGAAGGCCAGCCACGCAGCCACGGTCTTGTTTTTCATTCGGGTCGGGTCGAGCTGCCTTCGCCCAATACCTTTTCCATCAGCACGACGTCGCGCCACTCGCCGAACTTCCAGCCGCAGTCCTTCAGCACGCCCACGTGGCTGAAGCCTTGCGCGCGGTGCACGCCGATGGAACCTGCGTTGGCGGAATCGCCGATCACTGCGATCAGCTTGCGCACGCCGACGGATTCGGCGGCTTGGGCGAGTGCGGCCAGCAGGATGGCGCCGAGGCCTTGCCCGCGCGCGCCGTCGGCGAGGTAGATCGAATCTTCGGCCGAGAAGCGGTAGGCGGGACGCGGCTTGAACCAGTTGCAGTAGGCGAAGCCGAGGAGCTCGCCGTCGCGTTCTGCAACGAGGTAGGGGAGGTTCTTGGAGAGGACGTCGGTCCGGCGGGCCGCCATGTCGCTGGCGGTCGGCGGTTCGGTTTCGAAGGTGCCTGTGCCGTGCAGCACATGGTGGGAATAGATGGCGGTGATGGCGGCGACATCTTCGTCGCGGCTGGGTCGGATCAGGGTCATTCAGGAACGCTTGGCGAGGCCAAGGATGGGAAAAATGGAGTGCGGGCTATAATCGTGGGCTTTTCAGCGTGTCGCTGGCCGGGTGGCCATGTCGCGTGTCTCGACGCTGGAAGAACACTGTGGGCGAACCTTTTCGGGTTTGCTGCACCACCCGAAGGATAAATCATGGTCGTCATTCGACTCTCCCGCGGCGGTTCCAAAGGCCGTCCGTTTTTCAACATCGTCGTGTCGGACAAGCGCGTTCGCCGCGATGGCCGTTTCATCGAGCGCCTGGGTTTCTACAACCCGACCGCCAAGGAAAATGAAGAAAGCATCCGCATTGCGCAGGATCGCCTGACCTACTGGAAGAGCGTTGGCGCTCAAGCTTCCCCGACGGTGACCCGCCTGATCAAGCAGGCCGCGGCTGCCGCCCCCAAGGCGGCTGCCTAAGCCGCCGGCCCGGCGATGCTGCCCACCCTCGAAACCGCCGAATTGCCGGCGGATGCGATCGAAGTGGCGCGCATCGCCGACGCCTGGGGCATCAAGGGCTGGTTCAAGGTCCTGCCCCACAGCGCCCAGCCCGAGGCGCTTTTTTCTTCCAAGCGCTGGTTCCTGCAGCCTCCGGGCGCAGCAACGGGCCGTGCGTTCAGGCTCGCCATCCGCGAAGCCAAGGAACATTCCGATTGCATCGTCGCCTCGTCCGAGGACGTGCCGGACCGCAACGCGGCCGAAGCACTTCGCGGTGCGCGCGTCTTCGTGCCCCGGTCGAGCTTTCCGACCGCAGGCGACGACGAGTACTACTGGGTCGACCTGATCGGCCTCGCGGTCGTGAATCGCGAGGGTGTAGCGCTGGGCACCGTGCGCGAGTTGCTCGCCAGCGGCCCGCAGACGACGCTGGTGCTTGACGCCGAAGAGGGCGGAAAGCCGGTCGAACGCATGGTTCCCTTCGTCTCGGCTTTCGTCGACAAGGTCGATCTGGCAGGTCGGCTGATCACTGTCGACTGGCAACCCGACTACTGACCTGGGCCGGTTCGGCGCCTTCATGCGCTTCGACGTTCTCACACTGTTTCCCGAACTGTTCGCGCCGTTCTGCGCGAGCGGCGTGACGCGCCGCGCGTACGAATCGAAGCAGGTCGAGGTCGTGCTGTGGAATCCGCGCGACTTCGCCGGGGGCAACTACCGGCGAGTGGACGATCGGCCCTTTGGCGGCGGTCCCGGCATGGTCATGATGGCCGAGCCGCTGTCGGCGTGCCTCGATGCGGCGCTGGCCGCACGAGGCGCTCCCGCGCCTGTCGTGCTGTTCTCCCCGATCGGCGAGACCTTGCGTCATGAGGCGGTCGAAAGCTGGTCGGCCGGCGAGGGGGCCGTATTGGTGTGCGGCCGCTACGAGGGCATCGACCAGCGCTTCATCGATGCGAGGGTCACGCACCAGATCAGCCTCGGCGATTTCGTGCTTTCGGGCGGCGAGATTGCAGCCATAGCCTTGTTGGACGCGGTCGCGCGACTGCAGCCCGGCGTGCTGGGCGATGAAGCCAGCCATGTTCAGGACAGCTTCAACCCAGCGCTGGACGGCCTGCTCGACTGTCCCCATTACACGCGCCCCGAGCAATGGCGCGGCGAGGGCGTGCCCGCTGCATTGATGTCCGGCCACCACGTCCAGATCGAGCGCTGGCGCCGCGACCAGCGGCTGCTCATCACCCGCGCCAGGCGCCCCGATCTCATCGATGCGGCCCGAAGCGCGGGCAGGCTCAGTGCGGCGGACGAGAAGACGCTTCAAAAAAAGCTATAATCCTCGGTTCCCCGATCCTCTGCCCAGCCGCGCCGGCAATCGACACTCTCGAACAAGGCGCCTTTTGTGTAGCGTGGACACGATCGAAATCCAGGAAATCATGAACCTCATCCAGACCCTCGAGCAGGAAGAAATCGCCCGCCTCGACAAGAAGATCCCCGATTTCATGCCCGGTGACACGGTCATCGTCAGCGTGAAAGTCGTCGAAGGCAACCGCAAGCGTTTGCAGGCCTACGAAGGCGTCGTGATCGCCAAGCGCAATCGCGGCCTCAACAGCGGCTTCACGGTGCGCAAGATCTCCAGCGGTGAAGGCGTGGAACGCACGTTCCAGACCTACAGCCCGCTGATCGCCAGCATCGAAGTCAAGCGTCGTGGCGATGTGCGCCGCGCCAAGCTGTACTACCTCCGCGATCGCAGCGGCCGCTCGGCGCGCATCAAGGAAAAGCTGCCGGGCAAGTCGTCGGCAGCGTCGGCCGCTCAGTAAGCAGCGTCCGCTTGTCGCGCAAAAAGCCGCCGTTCGAGGCGGCTTTTTGCATTGGTGCCTCCATGCAGCGAGGCGATCGTGATTTTGTTTGGGGGCCGCGTGTCATCCGCGCGCGGTTCTTGCACCGTTTAACTCAGTAAGTATTTTCTTGACTACCCACTCATCGTCCATGCGCGCTTCTCCCGTCGAAACCATCAATGCCGTCATCCCGCCGGTGTTGCAGTCCTTCGATCCGCGAGAGGTGCCGGTGAGCGGGATCGATACCGGGCTGCCTGCGGTCGCCAACGACCGCCTCAGCGCGCGCGCCCTGCGCGCGCGCTTCGCCACGCCGCCTGCGTGGACACCCGAGATGCGGCGCGAGCCGCGCCTGCTCGACCGGCCGCCTGCACAGGCGGCCGTGCTCATTCCCATCGTGATGCGGGACGAGCCTACCGTCCTGCTGACCGAGCGCACCACGAACCTGTCGACGCATTCGGGCCAGGTGGCGTTTCCCGGCGGTCGGGTCGACCCCGAGGACGCGAACATCGCCGCTGCCGCGCTGCGGGAGGCCTGGGAAGAGGTCGGCCTGTCGGCCGAGTACATCGAAGTCCTGGGCAGCCTGCCGACGTACACGACCATCACTTCCTTCATCGTGACGCCGGTCGTTGCGCTCGTGCGGCCGGACTTCGAACTCAACATCAATCCGTTCGAGGTCGCGGAAGCCTTCGAAGTGCCCTTCGGCTTCCTGATGAACCCGGCGAACCACCGCCGCCATTCACTGACCGGCGACGACCAGATGTCGCGCGAATGGCTGTCGATGCCCTACCAGGACGGCCCCCACGAACGCTATGTCTGGGGAGCGACGGCGGGCATGCTGCGCAACCTCTACCGCTTCCTGAGCGCATAGAGGCCCCCTGTGCGCAAAGCCTGGGGGTGGGACGGCCCATGAAGCGGGCTAGCCTGGGGTTCTAGAATCCTTTCATGAGCTTCTTTGCCATCCTGTGTGCGTTGCTGATCGAGCAGGTGCGTCCGCTTGCGTATCACAACCCCGTGTACGGCGGCGTGCTCGCCTGGACGCGGTGGACCAGCCGCAACTTCGACGCCGGCAAGCCGAACCATGGCTGGGTGGCCTGGTCGCTCGCTGTCTTCGTGCCGACCCTGCTGGCGCTGGCCGTGCATTGGCTCCTGATCCTCACGCTCGGACTGCCATTCGCGGTGCTGTGGAGCATTGCGATCCTCTACGTCACGCTGGGCTTCCGTCAGTTCAGCCACCACTTCACCGGCATTCGCGACGCGCTCGACGAAGGCGACGAGGCGCTTGCGCGCTCACTGCTCGCGCATTGGCAGCATGTCGACGCGGCCAACCTGCCACGCAGCGAGATCGTGCGGCATGTGATCGAGCACTCCGTGATCGCCGCGCACCGGCACGTCTTTGGCGTGCTCGCATGGTTCTCGATTCTTGCGGCCGTCGGCCTCGGGCCCGCGGGCGCGGTCTTCTACCGCATGAGCGAATTCGTGTCGCGCTACTGGGCGCACAAGAATGGCGCGTCGACGCAGCCGTCCAGCATCTGGGTGCAGCAGGCCGCTGACCGTGCGTGGGGTGTGATCGACTGGCTGCCCGCGCGCATCACCGCATTGGGCTTCGCCGTGGTCGGCAGCTTCGAAGAGGCGATCGATTGCTGGCGCAACGACGCACGGCGCTTTCCGAACGAGAACGACGGCGTGATCCTCGCTGCCACCTCGGGTGCCGTGAACGTCCGGCTCGGAGGCGGCGCGCTGAGCGTGATGCCGATCACCGATCCGCTGCCGCGCGCTCAGGCCGGTGAGTCGTTCGTGGGTGGGCGCGGTCCCGACAGCGGGAGCACGCCGGGACGCGAGCCCGAGCCTGCGCACCTGCGCAGCGTGGTCGGCCTGGTCTGGCGGTCGGTCGTGATGTGGATGGTGCTGCTCGCGCTGCTGACCCTGGCGCGCCTGCTGGGCTGAATCGTCGGCTAGGGTTCGGACTTGTCCAACATTCCAAGCTACTGGAGTCCCCGCATTGCGGCGCTCGAGCCCTATGTGCCGGGCGAGCAGCCGCGCATCGCGAATCTCGTCAAGCTCAACACCAACGAGAACCCGCATCCTCCATCGCCGCGAGCCATCGACGCCATCTGCCGTGCGGCCGAGAGCGGCTTGCAGCTCTACCCGGATCCCGAATCCACCCTGTTGCGCGAAGCGATCGCTACGCGCCATGGGTTGGACAGCGAGCAGGTGTTTGTGGGCAACGGCTCCGACGAGGTGTTGGCCCACGCGTTCTTTGCCTTCTTCCAGCAAGCCGAGCCGCTGCTGATCCCCGACGTGACGTACAGCTTTTATCGCGTCTACGCGCAGCTGTACGACATCGCGTGCGAGTTGCAGCCGGTCGACGATGCGCTTCGCATCGACGACGTTGCGCTGGCCGGGCGTGCGGCAGCAGGCTGCGCGGGCATCGTGATCGCGAACCCGAATGCGCCGACCGGCATCGGACTGCCGCTTTCCCGTATCGAGGCACTGCTCGAGGCGTGTTCCGATCGCGTGGTGCTGGTCGACGAAGCCTATGTCGATTTCGGCGGGGAAAGCGCGCTGCCGCTGATCGCTCGGTACCCGAATCTGCTGGTCGTGCAGACCTTGTCCAAGTCGCGTTCACTGGCCGGTCTGCGCGTCGGATTCGCGTGCGGGCAGGCGCACCTGATCGATGCGCTCCAGCGCGTCAAGAACAGCTTCAACTCCTACCCGATCGACCGGCTCGCCTCCGCAGGCGCCATTGCGGCCCTCGAAGACGAGGCGTGGTTCGCCAAGACGCGCGACGACATCGTCGACACCCGCGAGGGGCTGGTGCTGCAGCTGGAGGATCTGGGCTTTGAAGTGCTGCCTTCACAAGCCAATTTCCTCTTCGTGCGACACCCTGCTCACGATGCAGCTGAGCTTGCGGCGTCGCTGCGGGCGCGAGCCGTTCTCGTGCGTCATTTCAGGCAGCCGCGCATTGCGCAGTACCTGCGCATCACGGTCGGCACGCGCGACCAATGCACGGCGTTGGTAGCCGCATTGGCCGAGATCCTCCCGCCCCAGTAAGTAGCCGCGCCGGCGCCATGCAGGCGGCGCAGCCGACACCCGGAAACCCGCGGAACCGGCTTTGCCGGGCCGCCGGGTTTGCCCCCGGCAGGGGGTGCCAGAGCCACACGAAGTGGGCGAGGCTGGGGGCGAGCTCAATACCTCGTCTGGCTGAGTTCGGCGAAGAGCTCGCCGTAGATCCGGTAGCGCGAAGCGCTGATCGCACCCGGACGGGTTGGCGAATCCACCTGCCCGATCACGCCGCATCCCGGCTCGTGAAGGTGTGTGCAGTTGTAGAACTTGCAGTCCGTGGCGTGCGCGGCGATATCCGGCATCAGGTGTGCGAGTTGCATCGCCTCGATGTGATGCAGCCCGAATTCCTGGAAGCCCGGCGAGTCGATGAGTGCGGTGCTTCGCGCGGCGTCCACCCAGTACCAGGTCGTGCTGGTGGTGGTGTGCTTGCCCGAGTTGAGCGCCTGCGAGATCTCGCCTGTCAACGCGGTCGCGCCGGGCACCAGCAGGTTGATCAGCGTGCTCTTGCCGGCGCCTGAAGGGCCGAGCACCAGCGTGGTCTTGCCGGCCAGCATCGTCGACAGCGTCGCGCGATCCGATGGGCCGGAGGCCGTCAGCGCCAGCGGCACGACCTGGTAATCCATGCGCCGGTAGGGCGCCAGCCGGCCCCAGGCCCGCTCGAAAGGCACGGCGAGGTCGCTCTTGTTGAGCGCGATGACGGGCGTGATGCGCTCCGCAGCCGCGGCGATCAGCGCGCGCGTCAGCTGCGTCTCGGAAAATTCCGGTTCGGCCGCGATCAGGATCAGCACCTGGTCGAGATTGGCGGCGAACGACTTGGTGCGGATCTCGTCCTGTCGATAGAAGAGGTTCTTCCGCGGCAGTACCTTTTCAATCGTGCCTTCATCCTCGCTCGCCTGCCACTGGATGCGATCGCCCACCACGGCCTGGCTCTTCTTGCCGCGCGGATGGCAGATCAGGCGTTCGCCCTCTGGCGTTTCGACCAGGCAGTGGCGGCCGTGGCTTGCGACCACAAGTCCGTCGCGCAGCGCGACGCCGCTGGCCGTGCCGCCGCGTTGCTTAGCCAAGGGCGCGTTCCATCGGCTCAGTCCGCGACCAGCGCATCGGCCTGCGCAGCGCACTCGAAGTCTGTCGACGAGATACCGCCCACATCGTGCGTGTTGAAGCGCACGACACACCGGTCGTAATGCACCGAGAGATCGGGGTGGTGGTCCTGCCGGTGCGCGATCCACGCGAGGGCGTTCACGAAGGCGATGGTCTCGAAGTAGTTCGCGAAGGCGAAGGTCTTCTCGATCGCGACATTTGCGCCATCCCCCGTGAGCTTCCAGCCTTCCAGTCGGGCCAGGCTCGCCACGATTTCCGTTGCGCTCATGGCGCGGCGTGCGTGCGTCTTCCAATCCTGGGTCTTGAACATGCTGCTCATCGTCGGCTTTCAGGGTCAGGCCGCGGCCATGCGCGCGAGGCGCTCCGAGGCGGGTGGGTGCGAGTAGTAGAACTTGACGAACACCGGATCGGGCGTCAGCGTCGATGCGTTGTCCTGGTAGAGCTTGAGCAATGCTGCCGACAGGTCGGCGCCGCTGGTCTGCGCGATCGCGTAGGCGTCCGCCTCGAACTCGTGCTTGCGCGAGATCAGCACCGGCAGCGGCGCGACGAAGAAGCCGAAGACCGGCACCGCGAGCATGAAGAGCAGGATCGCAAGCGCGTTGTTGGGCGCCGCCAGGTTCGGCTGCACGCCCAGTCCCACATAGAACCACGTGTGGGTCGACAACCAGCCTAGCAGGGCAAAGCCGGCCAGGCTCAGCGCGAACATCGCTGCCATGCGCTTCATCACATGCCGGTGCTTGAAATGGCCCAGCTCGTGGGCCAGCACCGCCTCGACTTCGCCGGCGTTGAGCTGGCGCAGCAGCGTGTCGTAGAACACCACGCGCTTGCTGGAACCGAAGCCCGTGAAGTAGGCATTGGCGTGCGCGCTGCGCGTGCTGCCGTCCATCACGAACAGGCCCTTGGCCGCAAAGCCGCAGCGTTGCATCAGCGCGTTCACGCGGTCCTTGAGGGCTGCGTCGTCCAGCGGCTGGAACTTGTTGAAGATCGGCGCGATGAAGGTCGGGTAGACCAGCATCAGCAGCAGGTTGAACGCCATCCACGCGCCCCAGGCCCAGATCCACCACAGGCTGCCCGCGGCGCCCATCAGCCAGAGGATCAGGGCCGCGATCGGCAGGCCGATCAGCGCACCCAGCAGGATGCCCTTGGCGGCATCGGCGAGCCACAGCCGCCACGTCATCTTGTTGAACCCGAAGCGCTCCTCGAGCCTGAAGGTCTGCCACAGCGTGAAAGGCAGTTCCAGCAGGCCGCCGATCAGCGCGAAGGCGGCGAGCAGGACGAGCTGCTGGAGCATGCCGCCGCCCAGCCAGCCGAGGAGCACCTTGTTGAGAAGGTCGAGGCCGCCGAGCAAGGTCCATCCCAGCAGAACCGCCGCGCCCCAGGCCATTTCGATGATGCCGAAGCGCGTCTTCGCCATCGTGTAGTCCGCGGCCTTCTGGTGGGCGGCGAGCGTGATGGCCTGCGCGAAGACAGGGGGAACCGCCTCGCGATGGTGCGCCACGTGGCGCACCTGTCGTGTGGCAAGCCAGAACTTCACGACCAGCCCGGCGACCAGCGCGAGGGCAAAGGCCAGGGTGAAGGCGAAGGATAGGGGCGAGGTGGCGGACATGGCGGTCGAGTTTAGCCCGCAGCCTCGCGGCGCGCCGGTTGCCCTGACGCCGGAAAGGGCGCTTCCCAGGCGGGAGGCCAGGCCGCCCTCAGGGTCATCGACGACAATCGCCGGATGCCCGAATCCATCGAACCGGCTGCGCCAGTGCCCGCAGCCACGCTCAAGAAGAGCGACCAGAACCTCGTCTGGCTGGACTGCGAAATGAGCGGCCTCGACCCCGAAAAGGAGCGCCTGCTCGAAATTGCCGTCGTCGTGACCGGTCCCGACCTCACGCCCTGCATCGACGGCCCCGTGCTCGTCATCCACCAGAGCGACGAAGTCCTCGATGGCATGGACGCCTGGAACAAGGGAACCCACGGGCGCAGCGGCCTGATCGACAAGGTGAAGGCGTCCACGCTCGACGAGGCCACCGCCGAGCAGCAGCTGATCCAGTTCATCTCGCGCTACATCCCGAAGAGCGGCTCGCCGATGTGCGGCAACACGATCGGCCAGGATCGCCGCTTCCTAGTGAAGTACATGCCCAAGCTGGAAGCCTATTTCCACTATCGCAACCTGGACGTCAGCACCCTCAAGGAACTGGCCAAGCGCTGGAAGCCGGCTGCCTACAACGCCTTCAAGAAACAGCAGGCCCACACGGCACTCGCCGACGTCCACGAATCGATCGAGGAACTCGCGCACTACCGTGAAACCTTTCTTCGCATTCAGGATTAGGTAAAAACCCCAAGCCATGCGATAATCGATGGCTTCGCTGTTCTGCAGCGTTTTCTTGCATCTCCCTATCTTGCACATCGCGCCCGAATGAACGGGCCGCGGCAAAGACGAAAGTCATTGCTGAACGTCGTTGGATGGTTGATGTTTTTCACCACCCGACGGAGCACCGCCTACGGCTGTGCTCGCGTATGAGATTACTGAATGACCGACGCTTTTGAAGCGCAGGGCGAGTTCGCGCCTGTGCAATCCGATGAATTCGCCGTTTCCGCCGTTTCGCGCGAACTCGAATCCACCACTGATTCTTCCAACACCGCTCCCGTTTTCGTGGCACTCGATGCCGTCGAGCCGGCCGAAGCGCCGAAGCTGCCGAACGGCTTCATCAAGCTGGGCCTGGCGCCCGAGCTGATCGCTGCGGTCGAGGACCTCGGCTTCACCCAACCCACCACCGTGCAGGAGCAGGTGATCCCGCGCGCCATGACGGCCAGCGGCCAGGCCGACGGCGCCACGCGCTTCGTCGACCTGATGGTGTCGAGCCAGACCGGCAGCGGCAAGACCGCCGCCTTCCTGTTGCCCGTGCTGCACACCCTGCTGCAACGCCAGGCCGAAGCCGAGGCGGCAGCCAAGGCCGAATTCCAGCGTGTGGCCGCCGAGGCCGCCGCTCGCGGCGAAGCACCGCCCAAGAAGCCGAAGCGCAAGGACCCGACCAACGCGCGCCATTTCAAAGCGGCCACGCCCGGCGCACTGATCCTGTGCCCCACGCGCGAACTTGCGCAACAAGTCGCACACGACGCCATCGATCTGGTCAAGCACTGCCGCGGCCTGCGCATTGCCAACGTGGTGGGCGGCATGCCTTACCAGTTGCAGATCGCGCGCCTGCAGAACGCCGACCTCGTCGTCGCCACGCCGGGCCGCCTGCTCGACCTGCAGCGCTCGATGCAGATCAAGCTCGACCAGGTCAAGTTCCTCGTCGTCGACGAAGCCGACCGCATGCTTGACCTCGGCTTCTCGGACGACCTCGCCGAAGTCAACCAGCTCACCATCGAGCGCCAGCAGACGATGATGTTCAGCGCGACCTTCGCGCCGCGCATCCAGCAGCTGGCCACCCGCGTGATGCGCGAGCCGCAGCGCGTGACCATCGACAGCCCGCAGGAAAAGCACGCCAACATCAAGCAGGTGCTGTTCTGGGCCGACAACACGCAGCACAAGCGCAAGCTGCTGGACCACTGGCTGCGCGACACCACCATCAACCAGGCCATCGTGTTCGCAAGCACGCAGGTCGAGTGCGACGGTCTCGCCAATGACCTGCAGCAGGACGGCTTCAGTGCTGTCGCGCTGCACGGTGCGCTGAGCCAGGGTTTGCGCAATCGCCGACTGATGGCATTGCGTCAGGGCCAGGTGCAGATCCTCGTCGCCACCGACGTGGCGGCGCGCGGCATCGATGTGCCGACCATCACGCACGTGTTCAACTTCGGCCTCCCGATGAAGGCCGAGGACTACACGCACCGCATCGGCCGTACCGGCCGGGCAGGGCGCGACGGCATTGCCGTGACCTTCGCCGAGCTGCGCGATCGCCGCCGGATCTTCGACATCGAGTCGTACAGCCGCCAGCAATTCAAGTCGGAAGTGATTCCGGGCCTGGAGCCGCAACAGCGTGCGCCGCAAGCGCGTCCGCAGGGCGACTTCGGCGGCCGTGGCCGTGACAACCATTCGCGCGATCGCAAGTTCGGCGGCGGTGGTCATCGCGGCGGCAACGGCGGCGGATATGGCGGTGGCGGCAATGGTGGCGGCTACGCCGGCGCCAGCGGCTTCAACGATCGCAATGCGCGCGGCCCGGGCGCTGGCGCACCGCGTGGTTTCCAGAATCAGGGCAACGCCAACTTCGGCGGCGGCCGTGACGACGGTGGCTACGGCCGCAAGCCGGGCTGGGGCGACAACGCCCCGCGCGGCGGCGCTGGTGGCGGTGCCGGCCGCGGCGACGGTTTTGCTCCGCGTGGGCATGCCGGCGGTGGCGGCAAGGTCTTCGTCCCGCGCGACGCGCAGAAGCGCGGCTTCAAGCCCAGCCGCTGAGCGTGAGCGGCCTCGAGCCGCATCTCATTTCGCAAAGCCCGCATTTCCTCGGAAATGCGGGCTTTTGTTCGTCTGGGGTGGGCCGTGCAGCCGCCGTCGGCGCCTAGTGGGAAACGCGAATACGCGTCCTTCTTAGTTGACACCTGAACAGTTGAAAAGTAATGTATTGACGGCTCAAGTCCTCCGGAGGCCTGCTGGCGGCCGGTTCATCCACTTCATTCTTTCCACTGTCGACCTATGAAAATCGCCATTCTCGGCGGCGGCCACGGCGCCTATGCGGCTGCCGCGGACCTGTCCGAAGCTGATCATGAAGTGCGTCTGTGGCGCCGCGACGCGGGCGCGCTGGAGCCGGTCGCCAAGGCCGGTTCCATCACCTTGAAGGACGCGGCCGGTTCCCGTGACGTGCCGATCGCGCTGGCGACCGCCGACATCGGTGCCGCCATGCGGGGTGCGGAGTTGATCGTCATCCCCACGCCGGCGATCGCGCAGGAAGACATCGCCCGTGCGATGGCCCCGCACCTGATCGACGGCCAGGTCGTGTTCCTGCCGCCCGGCACCTTCGGCAGCTACGTGATGGCGCGGCTCGTGAAGGAAGCGGGCAACCGCGCCGATGTGGCCTGGGCCGAGACCGGCACCTTGCCCTACCTGGCACGCAAGCACGGCGAGCGCGAAGTGAACGTGACCATCCGCGCCATCCGCCTGCCCACCGGTGTGTACCCGGCGCGCAAGGAGCGCGAAGCCATCGAGGTGATCCGCAAGGCCTACTCGAGCGTGCATGGCTGTGGCGATGCGCTGTCGGGTGCGCTGATGAACGCCGGCCCCGTCATCCACCCACCGTTGATGGTCATGAACGCCGCGCCGCTGCAGCACTTCGAGCGTTGGGACATCCACAACGAAGGCACCCAGCGTGCCGTGCGCGACGTGACCGACCGGCTCGACCAGGAACGCATTGCCGTGCGCGAGGCCTTGGGCCAGGGAGCCCCGCACTATCCGCTGGCCGACCACTACAACAACGACCAGTGGATGTACGGCGATGCGCACAAGCAATTGGTGAAGTCGGGCGACTGGCGCGAGAACATCGACCTCCATACGCACCGCTACATCACCGAGGACACGGAACTCGGGCTCGCCTTTCTCGCGTCGACCGCGCGCTTCGTCGGGGTCGATGCGCCGATCGCGCATGGCCTGCTGGCGATCGTCGGCGGCTTCCTCGGCCGCGATCTGCGCAAGGGGCCGCGCACGCTCGAGTCGCTCGGCCTCGCCAGCCTGACGCCGGCACAACTCAAGCAAAGGCTGCACGATGGGGAATGAGCTTCCCCGCTTCGCTGCGGTCGGCGCGGGACGGATGGGGCGCGGCATCGCGATCGCATTCGCCTACGCCGGACACCGCATCTCGCTGGTCGATCTGCGTCCGCGCAGCGACGAGGCATGGCGGAAGCTGCAAGGCGAGGCCCAGGCGGAAATCGAAGCCAGTCTTTCGGGCCTGGCACAGCTCGGCGTGATCGACGCTGCCCAGGTCCGAGCCATTGCTGCGCGTGTCGACATCGTCGACGCAGCCCATGCGCCTGCCGCGCTGGCAGCCGCCGAGCTGGTTTTCGAGGGCGTCCCCGAGACGCTCGAAGCCAAGCGCGAGGCCTTCGAGCACATCAACAGGCATTGCCGCGAAGACGCGATCCTCACCTCCACCACCAGCAGCATCCTCGTGACGCAACTGGCGGCGCTGGTGCATCGGCCGGAGCGCTTTCTCAACATGCACTGGCTCAATCCGGCGTACGTGATCCCGGTGGTCGAGCTCAGCTGTCATCCCGGCACCGATGCCGCGGTGCTCGAGCGCACCAAGGCCCTGATGGAAGCCATCGGCAAGCTGCCGGTTGTCTGTGGCGCGTCGCCGGGCTACATCGTGCCGCGATTGCAGGCGCTGGTGATGAACGAGGCGGCGCGCATGATCGAGGAGGGCGCTGCCACAGCGGAAGAGATCGACAAGGCCACGCGCTACGGCCTCGGGCTGCGGTTCGCGGCACTCGGCGTGGTCGAGTTCATCGACTTCGGCGGCTGCGACATCCTCCATCACGCGAGCCGCGAGATGGCGGCGTCCATCGACCGCGCCCGCTACACCGCACCTGCCATCGTGGACCGCATGGTCGAGGAAGGCCGGCTGGGCCTGAAAAGCGGCAGCGGCTTCTACGAGTACGAGGGGCGCGACGTCGGGGCGTACCGGCGCGACGTGCTCTCGCGAACCCTCGGCATGCTCAAGCATGTGGGGCTGTGGCAGCCACCCGCGGAAGCGACGCGCGAATGAAGATCCGGCGCGCATTCGCCGACCTCTCGGCAGGGCAGGTCCACTACGCCGAGTGCGGTGATCCGGATGCGCCGGCCGTGATGCTGCTGCACCAGTCGCCGCGCAGTTGGGTCGAATACCGCGAGGTGCTGCCCTTGATCGGTTCGCACTACCGGGCGATCGCGATGGACACAGCCGGTTTCGGCGATTCCGAGGCAGGCGGCTTGCCGGCGAGTATCGAGCAATGGGCCGGAGTGGCGCGGGAACTGCTCGACGCGCTGGGCATCGAGCGCGCCGACGTGGTGGGCCATCACACCGGCGGTGTCATCGCGGTCGAGCTGGCCGCGGCGTTTCCCGAACGGGTGCGCGGGCTGGTGCTGTCGTCGACGCCGTTCACCCATGAAGCCTTCCGCCTCGCGCGCGCCGGGCGCCCGCCGATCGACGAGGTCGAAGCCAGCGAAGACGGCACCCATCTTGCCGCCCTGTGGCAGCGGCGCCAGGGCTTCTATCCGGCCAACCGCCCCGACCTGCTCCAAGCCTTCGTGCTCGATGCCTTGAAGGCGAGTGGCGGACCCGAAGACGGCCACCGCGCAGTCGCGGCCTATCGGATGGAGGACCGCATTCATCGCATCGCACATCCGACGCTGATCATTCGTGCCACCGACGACCCGTTCGCTTCGCTGCACGCCGCCGAACTGTGCGAGCAACTCTCGAACGCGCGCATCGTCGAGATCGAAGGCGGCATGGTGCCCTTGCCCGACCAGCTGCCCGGCCCCTTTGCGCAAGCAGTGCTCGAATTCCTGGAGACACTGGCATGAGAGCCGTGCGCGTGCATGCCTTCAGTTCGGCGCCCGTGCTGGAAGATGTCGTCGAGCCCCAACTGCGGCCTGGTCGTTCGATCGTCCGCATGGAGGCGGCCACGGTCGGCCACATCGATCGCACCGTATGGCGCGGCAGCTTCCTGAGGCATCCGTCCTTTCCGTACACGCCGGGCGTCGAGGCGGCCGGCGTGGTCGTGGCGAGCGAGACCTATGCCGAAGGCCAGCGTGTCTGGCTGCGCGGCAGCGGGCTCGGCACGCTGTTCGACGGCACGTGGTGCGAATTCATCGATGCGCCCGACGAGGCGCTCGGCGTGCTGCCGGATGCGGTGCCCGCAACGATCGGCTCCGCCTTCTTCTCGCCGTGCACCTCCGCGTGGGTGGCGCTGCACGACATCGCGCATCTCCGTGCGGGCGAGAACGTCCTGGTAACGGGCGCGACAGGTGCGGTCGGATCGTTGGCGGTGCAGCTTGCGATCGATGCCGGCGCCGAGGTGACCGTGCTCGTGAGCAGCGCTGAGCAGGCTGCCGCAATGCCCGCGGTCGCGAAAGTCGTTGTGCTCCAGGATGACCTGTCGGCCGCATTGGAGCCGGTATCCGTGGATCTGCTCGTCGACACCGTCGGCGGACCGATCCTCGCAGACGCGTTGACCCGCGTGCGCCCGGGCGGCCGCGCCGTGCTCGTCGGCTACACCGCGGGCAATTCACTCGCTCTGGATATCGCCCACTTCCTGCAGCGCGATGTCGCCCTGCTGCCCCTCAACATGTTCCGTCGTGAAGCGGCCGGCCGCGCAGCCGCGCCCGAATTGCTGGCCCGCCTGGCCGATGGCCACCTCAAGCTCGACGTGCAGCCCTTCGCGCTCGACGATGCGGCCACTGCCATGGACTGGATCAGCCAACGCGGCCATCGCGGCCGCGCCGTGCTCGTGCCGTCACTCTGACGGCTTACTCCGCGTCCGGCGCCTCTGCCGGTGCCCCTGCGTGCAATTCGATGATGTGGCGCAGCGTGCTCTTGAGTTCTTCCGCGCGCTGGAGCCCGAAGGGTTCGAGCACGCGCCGCTCGTGCTCGCGGGCCAGTTCCATCAGGTGTTCCACCGCCTTCGCACCCTTGCGCGTGATGCGCACCAGAGTGACACGCCGATCACTGTCGTGGGGCAGGCGCTCGACCTGTTCACGCGCCTCCATCCGGTCCAGCAGTCGCGTCACCGTCGGCTGCTTGGTCACGGTGATCTGTGCGAGCTGCCCGATGCTGATCGGCTCGCCGCCCGCCAGCGATGCCATCACCCGCCATTCCGAAACTGAAAACCCGTGCTGGCGCGCCACCTGGTGGAACTCCGAGGAGATGAGTTGGCTCGCCTGCGCCAGGAGCGCCGGCAGGTAGTCATCGACGAAGCGGAGTGCCCCGACGGGCTCCTCGTCGGTGAATGGTCCCTGACCCTCGGCGGGCACGCTGCTTGCATGTCTAGGGTTATTCATGATTGTGAATACATTCAGTACTAAACATTATAGAGGCCGAGGTTTCGAAAGGAACCCCACGATTCCTGACAAGAAAGGGCCGCCATGGCTGAGCGATCGTTCATAGAGCAAGTCAAGAAGCTCCGTCTTTCCGGAGGCGAAGTCTTTCGGGGTGAAGGCATTCTGGCAGTCACCAAGGCGCTGCTCGAATCCGGGGTCTCGTACGTGGCCGGCTACCAGGGCGCGCCGATCTCCCACCTGATGGACGTGCTGGCCGACGCGCAGGACATCCTTGCGGAGCAGGGCATCCGCTTCGAGAACAGCGCCAGCGAAGCCACCGCGGCCGCCACACTGGCCGCCTCCGTCAACTACCCGCTGCGCGGTGCCGTGACCTTCAAGGCCACCGTGGGCACCAACGTTGCCTCGGATGCACTCGCCAACCTTGCTTCGGGTGGCGTGACCGGCGGCGCGCTCATCATCGTCGGCGAGGACTACGGCGAGGGCTCGTCGATCATGCAGGAGCGCAGCCACGCCTTCGCGATGAAGTCGCAGATGTGGCTGCTCGATCCGCGCCCGAACCTGCCGAGCATCGTCGATGCGGTCAAGCAGGGCTTCGATCTTTCCGAGGCCAGCCGCACGCCGGTGATGCTGCAGTTGCGCATCCGCGCCTGCCACGTGCATGGCCAGTTCATCGCGGGCGACAACCGCCGCCCGAAGTTCACCATCAAGGAGGCGCTGGAGAGCCCGCAGCGCGACGTCAGCCGCATCGTGCTGCCGCCCGCGAGCTTCCTGCACGAGCAGGAAAAGGTGAAGGACCGCTGGCCCGCCGCCGTGCGCTTCATCGAGGAGCGCCAGCTCAACGAGTTCTTCTCGGAAGACGCCGACGACATCGGCATCATCGTGCAGGGCGGCAGCTACAACACGATGATCCGTGCGCTCGAACGGCTGGAACTGGCCGACGTCTACGGCAACACCAAGGTGCCGCTCTACGTGATGAACGTCGCCTACCCCGTGATCGAGAGCGAGGTGCTGCGCTTCTGCGAAGGCAAGCGCGCCGTGCTGATCGTGGAGGAGGGCCAGCCCAACTTCGTCGAGCAGAACCTCGCGACCATCCTGCGCCAGGCCGGTTCGACCACCGCCCTGCATGGCAAGGACATGCTCCCGGTCGCCGGCGAGTACACGGCGGCGGAACTGCTCAAGGGTGCGCGCAGCTTCTGCGAGCACTACGGCCGGCTCCAGCCGCTGCCGGTGCCTGCCGTGGTGCGCAAGGTCATCCCGCTCACCGAAGTAGCGGAGATCGGCGTCGATGCCGCGCCCGAACCTGCGAAGCCGCTGGGCGACAGCGTGCATGCGCGCCCACCGGGCTTCTGCACCGGCTGTCCCGAGCGTCCGATCTTCAGCGCGATGAAGCTGGTGGAGCGCGAACTCGGCCCGCACCACGTGAGCGCCGACATCGGCTGCCACCTGTTCTCGATCCTGCCGCCGTTCAACATCGGCAACACCACGATGGGCTACGGCTTGGGTGGCGCGGGAGCCGCGGCGCTCAATGCGCCTGCGGGCAAGCGCGCGATCTCGATGATGGGCGACGGCGGCTTCTGGCACAACGGCCTGACGAGCGGCGTCGCCAACGCGGTCTTCAACCGCAGCGACAACCTCACCATCGTCGTCGACAACAACTACACCTCCGCCACCGGTGGCCAGGACATCCTTTCGTCCAACGCGCTGAACGCGACGCGCAGCACCGGCCACGAGATCGAGCGCGCGGTGCGCGGCGTCGGCGTCAAGTGGGTGAAGACCATGCGCCGCACCTATGACGTGGCCGGCATGCGCGATGCGCTCAAGGAGGCGCTGACCACGCAGGAGAAGGGTCCCAAGGTCCTCATCGCGCAATCGGAATGCATGCTCAACAAGCAACGCCGCGAGAAGCCGATGGTGCGCAACGCCATCGCGAGCGGCAAGCGCATGGTGCGCGAGAAGTTCGGTGTCGATTCCGACACCTGCACGGGCGACCACTCGTGCATCCGGCTCTCGGGCTGCCCCTCGCTGTCGATCAAGCCCAATCCCGACCCGCTGCGCACCGACCCGGTGGCGACCGTGCTCGACAGTTGCGTCGGCTGCGGCGTGTGCGGCGAGGTCTCGCATGCCGCGGTGCTGTGCCCCTCGTTCTACAAGGCGCAGATCGTCAGCAACCCGAGCCGCTGGGACGTGCTGCGCGAACGCATCCGCATGCGGGTGATTGGCTGGCTGCAGAAGGGCGAGGCCAAACGCCGCGCGGTCTATGCGTTCTGAAGAGTGAATCCGATGCGACAACAACCTATCAAGATCGCGATCCTTGCCATGGGCGGCGAAGGGGGCGGCGTGCTTGCCGACTGGATCGTGGATATGGGCGAGGCCAACGGCTACGTTGCCCAGACCACCTCCGTGCCGGGCGTCGCCCAGCGCACCGGCGCCACGATCTACTACGTCGAGCTTTATCCCGAGGCGCAAGCGGAAGCCGATGGCGGGAAGCCCGTGCTGGCGCTCATGCCGCTGCCGGGAGATGTCGACGTCGTGCTCGCATCGGAGCTGATGGAAGCCGGCCGCGCCGTGCAGCGCGGTCTCGTCACGCGCGACCGCACGACCTTCATCGCATCGACCCACCGTGTCTATTCGATCGCGGAGAAGAGCGCGATGGGCGACGGCCGGGTCGACAGCGCTGAACTGCTGGCGCATGCCGAGCGCGCAGCGAAGCGCTTCATCCGCTTCGACATGGCGCAGGCCGCGGAAGCGGCGGGCAGCGTGATCAGCGCGGTGCTCTTTGGTGCGCTGGCCGGCGCGGGTGTCCTGCCTTTCGGTCGGGCGCAGTTCGAGGCGACCATCGAGCGCGGCGGGGTCGGCGTCAAGCCGAGCCTGAAAGCCTTTGGCGCGGCCTTCGCACGCGCGCAGGGCGCACTGGAGCCGGAGGCACCGGTGGCTGAAGTCCCGGCACCGCAACCGCGCCACCCTGCAGTGCGCGCGTTGGTGGAGCGCGTACAGCGCGACTTTCCGTCCACCGCGCACTACCTGCTGCTTGAAGGCGTGCGCAAGTTGATCGACTACCAGGACGTCGACTACGCAGGCCTCTATCTCGACCGCATGGCCGCCATCGCTGCCTTGTCGGGCAAGGACGAAGGCCGCCTGCTGCGCGAAACGGCGCGCCATCTCGCGCTCTGGATGTCCTACGAAGACACCGCCCGCGTCGCTGCCCTCAAGACCCGCTCATCGCGTTTCGAGCGCGTGCGCGGCGAAGCCCGCGTGCAGGACGGCCAGGTGCTCGCCATCAACGAATACATGCACCCGCGCCTGCAGGAAATCTGCGAGACCCTGCCGGCTGGCTTCGGCCGCTGGCTGATGAACTCCACCTGGCCGCGCAAGCTGGTCGAACGCCTCACGCAACAAGGCCGCGTGATCCAGACCAGCTCGCTGCGCGGCTACCTGATGCTCAGTACCGTCGCCGGGATGAAGCGCTGGCGCCGTTCGACCTTGCGCTACGCCGAGGAAAACCGCCGAATCGAGGAGTGGCTGAAGCGCATCGCCGACATCGCCGCGGACAACCCTGCGCTCGCCGTCGAAGTCGCGCAGTGCCAGCGGCTCGTCAAGGGCTACAGCGACACCCACGAGCGCGGCCTGCGCAATTACGACACCGTGATGGATGCCTTGCAGCGCGCCGGCACGGCCATCGCGCCCGCCACGCTGCGCGAGCTGCGCGACGCGGCGCTCGCCGACGAACACGGCCACAAACTGCGCGCCGCGCTGGCCCAGCACGCGCTCGCCTGATCCGGAAATCCTGCCCATGTCTGCCCAGCCCGCCACCCTGCAAATGCGCGTCGTCGAGGCGCGTGAACTCAATCCGCTGATCAAGACCTTCCGGCTGGCCGCAGTCGGCGGCGGCGTGCTGCCCGGCTACACCGCCGGCGCGCACATCCGCATCCAGGTCCAGTTGCCGGACGGCAAGCAGGACTGGCGCCACTACTCGCTGATCAACTTCGGCACGCAGGCCGATGCCACCGATGCGCCCACCGACTACGTCATCGCAGTGCGCAAGGAGGATGAAGGCCGCGGCGGCTCGCGCTTCATGCATAAGCGGCTGCGCGAAGGCGACCTCGTCACCATCGAAGTGCCGAAGAACGACTTCCCGCTGCACACCGGCCCCGGCGGCACCGTGCTGCTGGCCGGCGGCATCGGCGTGACGCCGCTGGCGAGCATGGCAACGCGCCGCCGCGCCGAAGGCCTGCCGGTGCGCATGCACTACGCCGGCCGCAGCCGCGAGCTGATGGCTTTCCTGCCCGAACTGCAAGCCGTGCTGGGCGATGACCTGCTCGTCCACTCGGATGTCGAGCGTGGCGGCGCCTTCGACATCGGCGCGCTGCTCGATGGCATTCCGGCGGGCGACCGGCTCTACGTGTGCGGACCCAAGGTCATGCTCGACGCCGTACTCGCCCAGACCCAGGCGCGCGGCTGGACCCATGACCGCGTGCACTTCGAGCTTTTCACCACGCCGGTGGTGGAGGAGGGCGACCACGCCTTCGAGGTCGAGCTCGCCCAATCCGGCCAGCGATTCACGGTGCCGGCCGACCAGAGCATCCTCGACTGCCTGATCGAGCACGGCTGCGATCCGATGTTCGATTGCAAGCGTGGCGAATGCGGCGTGTGCGCGACGCCGGTGCTCGAAGGCGAGATCGACCATCGCGACTATGTGCTGACCGCGCGCGAGAAGGCCGAGGGCAACGTCATGCAGATCTGCATCTCGCGCATCAAGGGACAGCGGCTGGTGCTGGACATCTAGAAATGAAGAACACCCCCAGCCTCGCCCACTGCGTGTGGCTCTGCCCCCCCTCAAGGGGGCGCACCCTGGCGGCCCGGCGGAGCCGGTTCCGCGGGTGCCCACGCGTGGCCTGCTCCGCGGCCTCCTGTGAGGGGGCGGGTGCCAGGCGAATGACAACGTGAAGGAGAGATAGAGTGACTTCCTACCGAGGCAACCCCGAAGCCGTGCGTGCGCTGGTGCAACCCGACCGCGTGCACCGCGACCTCTACACCAGCGCCGAACTGTTCGAGCTGGAGCAGGAACATTTCTTCGCCAACACCTGGAACTACGCAGGCCACGAGAGCCAGATCCCGAAGCCGGGCGACTACCTCAACACCGAGATCGCCGGCCGGCCGCTGATCATCGTGCGCCACACCGATGGCTCGGTGCGCGCCATGATGAATCGCTGCGCGCACAAGGGGTCGCGCCTGGTGACCGCGCCCTGCGGCAACACCGGAAAGTTCTTTCGCTGCCCGTACCACGCGTGGACCTTCAAGACCGATGGCTCGCTGCTGTCGATCCCGCTCAAGAACGGCTACGAAGGCACGCAGCTGCACGAGTGCGAATCGGCCAAGGGCCTGACCACGTTGAAGAACGTGCGCAGCTACCGCGGCTTCATCTTCATCAAGATCAACGACGTCGGCCCCGACTTCGAGGAATTCTTCGGCGACTCGCTGAGCTCCATCGACAACATGGCCGACCGTTCGCCCGAGGGCGAACTCGAAATCGCCGGCGGCTGCCTGCGCTTCATGCACCAGTGCAACTGGAAGATGTTCGTCGAGAACCTCAACGACACCATGCACCCCATGGTGGCGCACGAGTCCTCCGCCGGCACCGCCAAGAGCATGTGGGCGGACAAGCCGGCCGACGAGCCGAAGCCGATGGCGATCGAGCAGTTCGTGCCTTTCATGTCGGACTACAAGTTCTTCGAGGACATGGGCGTGCGCACCTACGACAACGGCCACAGCTTCACGGGCGTGAACTTCAGCATCCACAGCAAGTACAAGGCGATCCCCGAGTACGACAACGCGATGAAGGCGGCCTACGGCGAGGAGCGCACCGCACAGATCCTCGGCATGGCGCGGCACAACACCGTGTACTACCCGAACCTCACCATCAAGGGCGCGATCCAGGCGATCCGCGTGGTGCGTCCGATCTCGGTCGACAAGACGCTGATCGAGAGCTGGACCTTCCGCCTGAAGGGCGCGCCGCCCGAGTTGCTGCAACGCACGACCATGTACAACCGGCTGATCAACTCGCCCTTCTCGGTCGTGGGTCATGACGACCTGCAGGCCTATCGCGGCATTCAGGCCGGGCTGCATGCGAGCGGCAACGAGTGGGTGAGCCTGCATCGCAACTACGACCCCGCAGAAACTGCAGGCGGCGAGATCACCACGATCGGCACCAGCGAGCTCCCCATGCGCAACCAGTACCGCACCTGGGCCCGCTACATGACGGAGACGATGTGATGGAGGCCGCAGTGACACGCCAGGACCTGATCGACTTCGTCGTCAACGAATCGCGCCTGCTCGATGCCAAGCGTTACGAGGAATGGAATGCGCTCTTCACCGATGACGCGTTCTACTGGGTCCCGCTCGTCCCGGATCAGGAAGACGGCATCAACCACACGTCGCACCTCTACGAGGACAAGCTGCTGCGCGACCTGCGCATCGAGCGCCTGAAGAGCCCGCGCGCGTTCTCGCAGCAACCGCCGAGCCGTTGCCACCACCTGCTGCAAACACCGACGGTCGAGGAATTCGATGCCGATGCCAAGCGCTATGTCGTGCGCACGGAGTTCCACTACACCGAGTCGCAGGGCGACGAGTTGCAGTTCTACGTCGGCACCTTCTTCCACCATCTCACGGCGGAGGACGGCGCGTTGCGCATGACGTTGAAGCGCGTCAACCTGCTCAACTGCGATGCCGCGCTGCCGGCTGTGCAGCTCTTCATCTAGGCAAGCCATGAACGCTACCGTTCACGATGCCTTCAGCGCGAGCGCGCGGCGCACGCCACAGGCCGAGTTCCTGTTCACCGAGTCGGTCACCGCGGCGGCCTACGGCATCGAACCTGGCGCCATTTCGTGGGGCGAAGCCGCCGCCGCGGTCGAGCGGCTCAAGCTGGCCTACGCCACGGCCGGCTACGGCCACGGTCATCGCGTCGGCTTGCTGCTGGAGAACCGGCCGGCCTTTCTCTTTCACTGGTTTGCGCTCAACGCGCTGGGCGTGAGCGTCGTGCCGATCAACGCCGAAATGCGCGCGGCCGAGCTGAGCTACCTGATCGGCCACAGCGAGATCGGCCTGGCCGTGACGCTGCCGCACCGTGCGGACGACCTCCGCGCCGCGGCCGAGACGGCGGGCATCGCCTTCGAGGCGATGGGGCCGGACGATGCCGTACCGCCGTCGAAGACCACGCCGCCACGCGCGGCCGAGCCGATCGGGCTCGCCACCGAATGCGCGCTGCTCTACACCTCGGGCACCACCGGCCGGCCCAAAGGGTGCATGCTGAGCAACGAATACTTCCTGCGCGCAGGCCAGTGGTATGCGGAACTCGGCGACCTCTGCCCGGTCCGGCCCGACGCCGAACGCATCATCACGCCGCTCCCCCTCAATCATGTAAACGCGATGGCGTTCTCGACCATGGTGGTCCTCGTCGCGGGCGGATGCCTGGTGCAACTCGATCGCTTCCATCCGAAGTCGTGGCTGCAGAGCGCACGCGAGAGCGGCGCCACGATCGCGCACTACCTGGGCGTCATGCCTGCCATGCTGCTGTCCGCGCCCGCGGCGGCATCCGACCGCGAGCACGCCATCCGCTGGGGCTTCGGCGCAGGGGTGGATCGCAAGAACCATGCGCCTTTCGAGTCGCGCTTCGGCTTCCCGCTGGTCGAGGCCTGGGCCATGACCGAAACCGGCGCCGCCGCGTGCGTGATGGCGAACCACGAACCGCGCCACGTTGGCACGAGTTGCTTCGGTCGCCGCGAGGCATTCGTCGAGATCCGACTCGTGGACGACGAGGGGCGCGATGCAGCGGACGGCACGCCGGGCGAACTGCTCGTGCGCTCGTCGGGCGCCGATCCGAAGCGCTATTTCTTCTCCGGCTACCTGAAGGACGAGGACGCGACCCGCGAGGCCTGGGCCAGCGGCTGGTTCCACACCGGCGACATGGTGCGGCGCGACGCCGAAGGCAACTACTACTTTGTCGATCGCAAGAAGAACGTCATCCGCCGCAGCGGTGAGAACATCTCTGCAGTCGAAGTGGAAAGCGTGCTCAACCAGCACCCGGCCGTGAAGACGTCCGCAGTCGCCGCCACGCCGGATGCGGTGCGCGGCGACGAGGTGCTGGCCTGCATCGTCATGCGCGACGACGTGGATGCGTCCTCCCCCTCGCAGGTCGCGGCCAGCATCGTCGAGCATGCGCTCGCGCAACTGGCCTACTACAAGGCTCCGGGCTACATCGCCTTCGTCGACGCACTGCCGCTCACCGCATCGCAGAAGATCCAGCGCGGCCAGTTGCGCGAACTCGCGCAGGCGCTGCCGGGGCAAGCCCATTGCATCGATACCCGCTCGATGAAGAAGAGGCAAGGATGACGAAACGCCGACTCTCGTACGAAGGCGTGGCAGTCGCCGTGCCCGTGACCGTGCCCTACGTGCGCTATTCGACGCGCACCGCGCACTGGTTCCTCGGCCAGGCGATCGAGGCGCTGGTGAAAGCCAGCGGCGTGAAGAAGGAGCAGATCGACGGCCTGTGCGTCAGCAGCTTCTCGCTGGCGCCCGACACCGCCGTCGGCGTGACGCAGCACCTCGGCCTCTCGCCGCGCTGGCTCGACCACATGCCGACCGGCGGCGCCTCGGGCGTGATGTGCCTTCGCCGCGCGGCGCGTGCCGTGCAGTCGGGTGACGCCGACGTGGTCGCCTGCGTGGCCGCCGACACCAACCACGTCGACTCCTTCCGGCAGACGCTGGGCAGCTTCAGCAACTTCGCGCGCGACGCGACCTATCCCTACGGATCGGGCGGGCCCAACTCGATCTTTGCCTTCATCACCGCGCACTACATGCGCACGTTCGGCGCGACCCGCGAGGACTTCGGCCGCATCGCGGTCGACCAGCGCAGCAACGCGCTCCAGAATCCGCACGCGATGTTCAAGAAGCCGCTGACGCTCGACGAATACATCGCCGCGCGGCCGATCTCCGACCCGATCCACCTCTTCGATTGCGTGATGCCCTGTGCCGGTGCCGAGGCCTTCCTGGTGATGAGCGAGGAACGTGCGCGCGACCTCGGGTTGGCCCACGTCGTGATTCGCGGCGCGATCGAGCGGCACAACGCGTATTCGGAAGACCCCGTGATGATCCGCGGCGGCTGGCGCATGGACCGCGACGACCTCTACGCGCAAGCCGGCGCGGCGCCATCGGATATCGACTTCATCCAGACCTACGACGACTACCCGGTGATCGTGATGATGCAGTTCGAGGACCTCGGCTTCTGCGAGAAGGGCGAGGGCCCGGCCTTCGTCCGCTCGCACACGATGACGAGCGACGGCAGTTTTCCCAACAACACCAGCGGCGGGCAACTCTCGGCCGGGCAGGCCGGTGCGGCCGGTGGATTCCTCGGCATGACCGAGGCCATCCGGCAGCTCACGGACACGGCAGGACCACGTGTCGTGTCTGGTGCCCAGGTGGGCCTTGTCGCCGGCTTCGGAATGGTGACCTACGACCGCTGCCTGTGCACAGGCGCAGTCATTCTCGGGAGGCCGGCATGACCATGCCCCTGATGCGCCCCAAGCGCAAGAACCCGGTGCTCCGCACCCGGCAGATGAACCTGCCGCCGTGGGCGCGTGGCCGGGTGGCGCTCGGCATCACCGCCGCCGCCGCCGAAGGCCGCTTCGAATTGCAGACCTGCGAGGACTGCGGCACCGTGCAATACCCGCCGCGCGAGGCCTGCCACAAGTGCCTCTCGCCGCGCCTGCACTGGCGTGAGCAGGGCGGCGAGGGCGAACTGCTCAGCAGCACCACGCTGTACCACAGCAACGACCTGTTCTTTCGCGAGCGGCTGCCATGGCGGCTGGGCCTCGTGCACCTCGACGCAGGGCCGACCCTGATGGTCCACCTGCATGGCGAAGTCGGCGACGCGCCCACGCGCGTGCGCGTCGGCGCCCGGCTCGATCGCGCGGGCCAGGCCGTACTCATTGGATTTCCGGACGAAGGGAGCCCCCACATGGCTGACGACAAGATGCTGAGAGAAATGACGAGCGACCCGAAATTCCGCAAGGTGCTCGTCACCGATGGCAAGACCGAGGTGGGGCAGGCCATCGTGCGTGCGCTGGTCAAGGCGGGCGCCGACATCGTGTGGGTCGGCCATGCCGAGCCTTGGAAGAAGACGGGCGGGCTCGACGACATCACTGCGTTGCCGCAGGTCACGCTGGTGCCGCTCGACCTGACCAACGGCCGCTCGGTGAGCGAACTGGCCGGCGAGATCGGAGGCAAGGTCGACATCGTGATCAACAACGCCGAGGTGCATCGCAGCTTCGGCATCGGCGCACGGCGCGGCACCGACGTGGCCAAGGCCGAGATGGACATCAACTACTTCGGCCTGCTGCGACTTGCGCAGGAGTTCGGTCCGGCGCTCAAGGGCCGGTCTGCCGATGGCGTAACCGGGGCGACGGCGTGGGTCAACCTGCTGTCGATCTACGCGCTGAGCAACTTCCCGCCGCACGGCACCTTCAGCGCGTCGAAGGCCGCGGCCCATTCGCTCGCGCAGTGCCTGCGCGCCGAGATGCGGCCGGCCGGCATCCGCGTGATCAATCTCTTCCCCGGCCCCATCGACGACGAATGGAACCAGCACACGCCACCGCCCAAGCTCGGCGCGGGCGCACTCGCGAGCGCGATCGTCAAGGCGCTGCGCGACGGTGTCGAGGACGTGTACCCCGGCGACGTGGCACAGGAATGGCTGGAGCGGTGGCGCGACAACCCCAAGATTCTCGAACGTGAACTGGCGGCAGGCGGTTGAGACCAGGAGCAACACGATGACTACAGCAACAACCGAACTGATGTCGACCGCCGAAATCCTCGGCGGGCTGGTGAGCGCCATGTCGACGGGCCGCATCCGCGTGATCGACCTCACGCAGACCTTGACGCCCGATTTCCCGCAGATCGCGCTGCCGCCAGAGATGGGCCAGTGCTGGCCCTTCCGCATCGAGGAAGTGTCGAAGTACGACGAGCGCGGCCCGGGCTGGTACTGGAACAACTTTTCGTGCGGCGAGCACACGGGCACGCACTTCGATGCGCCCATCCACTGGATCTCGGGCCGCGACCTGCCGAACAACTCGGTGGACACGATTCCCGTGCAGCACTTCGTCGCACCCGCCTGCGTGATCGATTGCTCGCCGCAGGTGAAGGACGACCCCGACTACCTGCTCACCATCGAGGACATCGAACAATACGAAGCGAGCCATGGCCGCATCCCGAAGGGCGCCTGGGTGCTGATGCGCACCGACTGGTCGAAGCGCCAGGATCCCGAGGCGTATCAGAACTTCGACGAGACGGGCCAGCACACGCCCGGCCCGAGCACCAAGGCCGTGCGCTTCCTGGTCGAACAGCGCGACGTTCTCGGCTTCGGCTCCGAAGCGATCGGAACCGATGCGGGGCAGGGCTATCACCTGCGGCCGCCGTACCCGTGCCACTACTACATGCACGGTGCGGGGCGCTATGGCTTGCAGTGCCTGAGCAACCTCGATCTGCTGCCCCCTTCCGGCGCGGTGCTGATCTGCCCGCCGCTCAAGATCGAGAAGGGCAGCGGGAGTCCCTTGCGCGTGCTCGCGCTCATCGGAGCACAGCCATGAGCGCAGCGGCATCCAAGGTTGCGGTCGTCACCGGCGGCAGCGCGGGCATCGGCAAGGCGATCTGCGAAGACCTGCTCGCGCAGGGCTACGAAGTGGTGTCGCTCGCGCGCCGCCGCTGCGACATCGATCACCCGAAGCTGCACAGCATCGAGGTCGATCTCGCGGACCGCGCGGCCACGGCGCAAGCGGTGGCGGACCTGGTGCGCCGCTTCGACGTGACGACCGTGGTCCACAACGCCGGCGTGATCCGCCCCGCGCTGCTGGCGGATGTGAAGCTCGACGACCTCGACGCGTTGGTCGATCTTCACCTCGGCTGCGCGATCCAGCTCGTGCAGGCCGCACTGCCGACGATGCGCGCGCAGCGATTCGGCCGCGTCGTGCTGTTGTCCTCGCGCGCGGCGCTCGGCCTCGCCACCCGCACGAACTACTCGGCGACCAAGGCCGGCATGCTGGGCATGGCGCGCACCTGGGCGCTCGAACTCGCGGGTGATGGCATCACGGTCAACGTCGTCGCGCCGGGGCCGATCCGCACGGACATGTTCTACGACGTCGTCGAAGCCGGCAGCGACAAGGAACGCGCGCTTGCCGCATCGATACCCGTCAAGCGATTGGGTGAATCGGCGGATGTGGCACGGGCCGTGCGTTTCTTTGCGGACCCCGCGAGCAGCTTCGTCACGGGGCAGGTCCTCTACGTGTGCGGCGGCACCAGCGTGGGCAGTCTGGCCCTCTAGCGGTGCGACGCGCGCACTTCCACTCAACTCATCGTTCTCTCCCTTGTCACCACGCCATCGCCTCGCTAGCATTCTTGACACCTAAATAGTTCATAAATCATGTGCTTGTTCACCCCCTGGAGGTTTGCATGAAAGTCCTGACCCGAATCTGTGCCTTGGCGGGTATTGCCGCCGGCCTCAGTGCCCTGACTGCCGCGAGTGCATGGGCAGCCGATCTCAAGGTGGGGTTCATCACCTCGCTGTCGGGCCCTGTCTCGTCGCTCGGCATCCCGTACGAGAAGGGCATCAAGGCTGCGGTGGCCTACAAGTCGGAGCTGAACGGCCGCAAGATCCAGATGGTGCAGCTCGACGATGCGTCGGACCCGTCTACCGCCGCACGCAACGCCCGCAAGCTCATCGACGAGGACAAGGTCGACGTCATCATCGGCACGGCCGGCTCGCCGGGTGCACTGGCCATCGCTGCGGTCGCACGCGAAACCAAGACGCCGCTGATCTCCATTGCCAACGCCAACCTGCCGGGTGAGGAAGGCGCATGGATGGTCACGCTGCCGCAGCCTGCGCCGCTGATGGTGAGCGCGGTGGTCGAACGCATGAAGCAGTCGGGCGTCAAGACGGTCGGCTACATCGGCTTCTCCGATGCATGGGGCGATCTGGTCTACGACGCGCTGCAGAAGAGCGCCGAGCCGGCCGGCATCAAGATCGTGTCGAACGAGCGCTATGCGCGTGGCGACTCGTCGGTCACGGGGCAGGTGCTGAAGATCGTTGCGCTGCGTCCCGACGCGGTTATCACCGGCACCTCGGGCACGCCGGGCGCATTGCCCTACCTCGTCCTGGCGGAGCGTGGCTACAAGGGCCAGATCTATGGCATGCACGCGCTGATCAACCCGGACTTCGTACGCGTCGGCGGCACTGCCGTCGAAGGGCTGCTGGCACCTACCGGCCCGGTCATCGTCGCCGAGCAATTGCCCGACGCCAATCCGATCCGCAAGGTGTCGATGGATTTCCGCACGGCCTACCAGAAGGCCAACGGCGCGCCGCCGACCGATGCGTTCTCGGCGTATTCCTTCGATGCATGGCTGCTGTTCCTCGACGCCGCGGCACGTACCAAGGGCGAGCCGGGCACGCCCGCGTACCGCGTCGCATTGCGCGATTCCATCGTCAGCACCAAGGAGCTGGTCGGAACGCACAGCGTCTACAACTTCAAGCCCGACAACCGCTACGGCTCCGACGAGCGCTCCCGCGTCATCGTCAAGCTCGAAAAGGGTCAATGGAAGCTGGTTCCGTGAAGAACCCCCAGGCTTGCCCACTTCGTGTGGCCGCCCACCCCCTTGCAGGGGGCAATACCAGCGGACCGGCAAAGCCGGTTCCGCGGTATTCCTGAAACCCTTTTGAAAAGCCCCAGATGATTCGAAACCTCGCTCAACTCGTCGGCCTCACCGCCGTCGCTCTCGCAGCCGCCCACGCCACGGCGGCAGACCTGAAAGTCGGATTCATCAGCTCGCTCTCGGGTCCGGTGTCGGCCCTTGGCATTCCCTATGAGAAGGGCATTCGCGCCGCGATTGCCGAACATCCCGCGCTCGCCGGCCACAAGGTCGAACTGATCGTGCTCGACGATGCGTCGGACCCCACCACGGCCGGTCGCAATGCGCGCAAGCTCGTGGTCGAGGACAAGGTCGACGTGCTCATCGGAACTTCGGGCGTCCCCGGTGCGATGGCCATCGCAGCAGTGGCGCGCGAGCTCAACACGCCGCTGATCTCGCCCACGCCCGTCACCATTCCCGGCCCCGAGGGCGCGTGGACCGTCACGGTGTCGCAACCCTTCCCGCTGATGGTTGCGGCCGTCGTCGAGCGCATGAAGAAATCGGGCGTCAAGACGGTCGCCTTCATCGGCTTCTCCGACGCGCTGGGCGACCTGGCGTACGACTCGCTGGTGAAGAGCGCCGAGGCCGCAGGCATCAAGGTGGTCGCGAACGAGCGCTATGCGCGCAGCGATTCGTCCGTTGCCGGCCAGGTGCTGAAGATCATCTCGGCCCGACCCGATGCGGTGTTCGCCGGCAACTCCGGCACGCCCGGGGCGCTGCCCTACCTCGCGCTCGCCGATCGTGGCTACAAGGGCCAGATCTACGGCACGCACGGCCTCATCAACGCCGACTTCGTGCGCGTCGGCGGCGCCTCTATCGAAGGCCTGCAGGTGCCAAGCGGGCCAGTGCTGGTGGCCGACCAGTTGCCCGACAGCAACCCGATCAAGAAGGTGTCGATGGGGTTCCGCGATGCGTACAAGAAGGTCAACGGCTCGGTGCCGACTGATGCCTTCTCGTCCTACACCTACGACGCCTACCTGCTGCTCGCCGACGCGGCATCGCGCGTCAAGGGCGAGCCCGGCACGCCGCAGTACCGCACGGCACTGCGCGATGCGATCGTGAGCACGAAGGAGCTGACCGGCACGCACGGCATCTACAACTTCAAGCCGGACAACCGCTATGGCTCGGATCAGCGCGCGGTGGTGATCGTGCGCAGCGAAAAGGGCGTCTGGAAGCTGGTTCCCTGACCCTCACGCTGCTGCCGCGATGAACACCTACCGCAACCGTCCTGACGCGATCCGAGCGCTGGTGCAGGACGACCGCGTTCATCGCGACGTCTATCTGAGCGAAGAGCTGTTCGGACTGGAGCAGGAGCAGTTCTTCGCCAACACCTGGCTCTACGTGGGCCACGCGAGCCAGGTGCCCAACGCCGGCGACTACTGGTCGCTCGACCTCGCGGGCCGTCCGGTGATGATGGTCCGGCAGCCTGACGGCGCAGTCCGCGTGTTCTACAACCGCTGCGCGCACAAGGGCAGCCGGCTCGTCACCGACGAGTGCGGCAACACGGGCAAGTTCTTCCGCTGCCCGTACCACGCCTGGACCTACAAGCTCGACGGTGCCCCGCTCGCCATTCCGCTCAAGAGCGGCTACGAGGGCACGCGCCTGAAAGAATGCGAATCGGGGCAGGGGCTCACGCCGGTCAGGCACGTTCACGTCTACCGCGACTTCGTCTTCGCGCGCCTCTCCGACGAAGGACCGGACTTCGAGAGCTACTTCGGCGAGGTGCTGCATGCCATCGACAACATGGTCGACCGCTCGCCCGAAGGCCGCCTGACCGTCGGCGGCGGCGTGATGCGCAACATCATCCATTGCAACTGGAAGATGTACCTGGAGAACATCAACGACACGGTGCATCCGATGTCGACGCACGAGTCCGCCACGCAGGCGGCCGATGCGCTGTGGCAGGGGCGGGCGCCCGACGCGCCCAAGCCGATGGCCATGGAGCAGATCCTGCCCTTCGGCTCGGGCTACGACTTCTTCGACAAGATGGGTGGCCGCGTCTTTGCCAACGGGCACAGCGTGCTCGGCGTGAACTTCAGCATCCACTCGAACTACGCGCAGTTGCCAGAATACGAAGAGGCGATGCGCGCCGCGCACGGTGCCGAACGGGCGGCGGAGATCCTGCAGCGCTCGCCGCAAAACTCCGTCTTCTTCCCGAGCCTGTCGGTGAAGGGCTCACCGCAGGCGATCCGCGTGATTCGCCCACTCGCCGCCAACCGCACGCTGATCGAGGCCTGGAGCTTTCGCGCTGCCGGTGCGCCCGACCTGCTGTTCGAGCGCGCGATGAACTACAACCGCCTCGTCTTCTCGCCGATGTCCGTGGTCGCCCACGACGACGTGCATCTCTTCGAGAGCATGCAGCACGGCCTGCGCGCCGAAGGCAATGAATGGGTGAGCCTGCATCGCAACTTCGATCCGGCCGAACTCACGCAGGCGTCGACCACGACCAATGGCACCAACGAGCTGCTGATGCGCAACCAGTTCCGCGCCTGGGCCCGATTCATGACGGCCGGCATGGAGACGGCGGCGTGATGCAGCCGGAAGACTTCATCGCCGCCGAGGCCGCGCTGCTGGACGCCGGCCGCTTCGACGACTGGCTGGCGCTGTTCACCGAAGACGGCCACTACTGGGTGCCGCTGCTCGGCGCGGCTCAGGCGGACCCGTACTCCCACAACTCCCTGGCCTACGAAGACCGGCTGCTGCTGCAGTTGCGAGTCGACCGCCTGAAGAATCCTCGCGCGCATTCGCAGCATCCTGCGAGCCATAGCCAGCACGTGCTGCAGCGTTCCGCCGTCGAGCACGAGGACGGGGCAACCGGCGAGATCACGCTGCGCACGCCTTTCATCTACGTCGAGGCGCGCGGGGACGACCAGATCCTGCTCGCCGGCACCTGCCGTCACCGCCTCGTGCGCACGCCTGACGGCTGGGCCATCCGCCAGAAGCGGATCGACCTTCTCAACGCCGGGCGCGCACTGCCGGCCATTCAGTTGTTCATCTGAGCGCCCGCTCAACCATTCCACCCCCACCAGGAGTCACGACATGAAGAGCTTGATGCAGACCTTGACGCGCACCGCGTTGGCCGCCGCACTGGGCGCCGGCTTCGCCATGAGCGCGTTCGCGGCCGACCTCAAAGTCGGCCTGAGCGTTTCGCTCTCCGGCCCCAACTCCTCGCTCGGCGTGCCCTACGCCAAGGGCATGCAGGCGGCCCTCGCGTACAAGCCCGAAGTCAACGGCCGGAAGATCCAGCTCATCGTGCTGGACGACGGCTCCGACCCGACCACGGCCGGCCGCAATGCGCGCAAGCTGGTCGAAGAGGACAAGGTCGACATCCTGATGGGCACCTCCGGTGTGCCCGCCGCCATCGCGATGGCGCAGGTCGGCCGCGATGCCAAGGTGCCGATGATCGGCCTCACGCCGATCCAGCTCGACCCCGCCGAGAACGCATGGGTGTTCACCGTCGCGCAGCCGACGCAACTCATGATCGACGCGGTCGTGCAGCGCATGAAGAAGGACGGGATCAAGACGGTCGGCTACATCGGCTTCTCCGACGCCTGGGGCGACCTGGTCTACAACGCGCTGATGAAGTCGGCCCCCGAGGCGGGCATCAAGGTGCTGGGCAACGAGCGCTATGCGCGCGCCGATGCATCCGTCACCGGCCAGGTGCTGAAGCTGGTCGCGATGAAGCCCGACGCGGTGATGACCGGCGGCGCCGGCACGCCGGGCGCGCTGCCCTTTCTCGCGCTGACCGAGCGCGGATTCAAGGGCCCGGTGTACGGCCAGCACGGCCTCATCAACCCGGACTTCGTGCGCGTGGTCGGTGCCTCCGGGCAGGGCGCGCTGATGCCGACCGGGCCGGTGATCGTGGCCGAGCAGCTGCCGGCCGAGTACCCCACCAAGAAGATCGCGATGGACTTCCGCTCGGTGTTCCAGAAGGTCAACAACGCGCCGACCAGCGATGCTTTCTCGGCCTATTCCTTCGACGGTTGGCTCGTGTTCACCGATGCCGCCGCGCGCGCCAAGGGCGAGCCGGGCACGCCCGAGTTCAGGCTTTCGCTGCGCGATGCCATCGCGAGCACCAAGGAAGTCGTCGGCACGCACGGTGTCTACAACTTCAAGCCGGGCAATCTCTACGGCGTGGACGAGCGCGCACGCGTGATCGTCAAGCTGGAGAACGGTCAATGGAAGCTAGATCAATGACCCACCCCCAGGCAGGGATAGATCACCCCCAGGCTTGCCCACTTCGTGTGGCCGCCAACCCCCTTCGAGGGGGCGATGCCTGCGGCCCGGCGAAGCCGGTTCCGCGGCATCCCACGCACTGCAGCGCATTGCGTGCAGCTTTGTTCAACCCCAGAGGATTTCTTCAATGACATGGGACGTGGCGCTCATCCTGGGCATCGACGGGCTCGCCAATGGCGCGGTCTATCTGCTTGCCGGGCTGGGACTGGTGCTGATTTTTTCCGTCACGCGGGTGGTGTTCGTGCCCTTCGGCGACATCGCGGCCTTTGCCGCGCTGACGCTGGCGGCCTTCGAGACCGGCCGCCTTCCGCCCACCATCGGGCTGGTCATCGTGCTGGCGGTGCTGGCGACGTTGACCGAGGTCGGCAGCCTGATCCGGCGCGGAGAGGCGAAGAAGGTGCCCAAGGCCATCCTGGCCTGGGGCGTGCTGCCGCTGCTGCCCTGCGTGCTGGCCTGGGCCACCGCACGGCCCGGCGTGCCGGCGGCTGTGCAGATCGCGGTGACGGTGTTGCTCGTGGTTCCCATCGCGCCGCTGCTGGCGCGCGTCGTGTTCCAGCCGATCGCGGATGCGTCGGTGCTGGTGCTGCTGATCGTGTCGCTGGCGTTGCACTTCCTGCTGTCGGGACTGGGCCTGCTGTTCTTCGGGCCGGAAGGCTCGCGCACCGCGCCGCTGGCGAGCGGAACCATCCCGCTGGGTGACGGCTTCTCGGTCAGTGGCCAGGTGGTGCTGATGGTCGGCTCGGCGATCGTGCTGAGCGGGCTCTTCTTCCTGGTGTTCGAACGCACGGTGGCGGGCAAGGCGCTGCGCGCGACCGCCGTCAACCGCGTCGGTGCGCGGCTGGTCGGCATCCGGCCGGCGCGCACTGCCTTGCTGGCCTACGGCAGCGCATCGCTGCTGGCCGGGTTGATCGGCGTGTTGATCGCGCCCGTGACCACCATGTACTACGACTCCGGCTTCATCATCGGCCTGAAGGCCTTCGTCGCCGCGATCATTGGCGGGCTCGTGAGTTACCCGATGACGGCCGTTGGCGCCCTCGCAGTGGGCGTGGTCGAAAGTTTCGCGTCGTTCTGGAGCGGCGCGCTCAAGGATGTGATCGTGTTCAGCCTGCTCATACCGGTGCTGATGCTGAGGTCCTTCCTCAGCGTGCACTCCGAAGAGGAAGAAGACGAGGTGGACCAATGAGCCCGCTCGTCCAACGCAA
Source organism: Variovorax flavidus (assembly GCF_030317145.1). Lineage (GTDB taxonomy): Bacteria > Pseudomonadota > Gammaproteobacteria > Burkholderiales > Burkholderiaceae_C > Variovorax > Variovorax flavidus. Next base: position 23,098 of record NZ_JASZYE010000007.1, on the reverse strand, counting down.
GCTCTGGATCGGCCTCGTCGTGGTGGCCCTTGCCATAGTGCCCGCACTGGCCGGCAACTTCACCGTCTCGCTGCTGAACGACATCGGCATCGGCGCACTCGTCGCACTCGGGCTGGTGATGCTCACCGGCATCGGGGGCGCCACCTCCTTCGGGCAGGCGGCCTTCGTCGGCATCGCGGCTTATGCGACGGCCTGGCTCACCACCGCGCAAGGCTTGTCGCCGTGGATCGGGCTGCTGTTCGCCCTGCTGCTGACCGGGCTGTCAGCGCTCGCTATCGGCATGCTCACCTTGCGACTGGGCGGGCACTTCCTGCCGCTCAGCACGATCGCGTGGGGGCTGTCGATCGCAATGCTGTTCGGCAACGTCGATGCGCTGGGACGCCACACGGGTCTGTCGAACATCCCGGCACTCAGGATCGGCGGCTGGTCGCTGGCCGACCCACGCGCCATCTACTACCTGATCTGGGCGCTGGTCGGGCTGGCCTTCCTGTTCAGCCGCAACCTGCTCGAATCGCGACCGGGCCGTGCCATCCGGAGCCTGCGAGGCGGCGCGACGCTGCTCGCGAGCGTGGGCGAGGACGCCTACCGCGTGCGGCTCTCGCTGTTCGTCACGGCCGCGCTGTTCGCCGGTCTCGCGGGCTGGCTCTATGCGCACATGAATCGCTTCGTGAGCCCGTCGCCCTTCGACGTGCGGGCAAGCATCGAGTACCTGCTGATGGCAGTGGCCGGCGGCCTCGGGCAGCTTGCGGGCGCGCTGGTCGGTTCTGCCCTGGTGCTGATCCTGAAGAACGGACTGCAGGACGTGCTGCCGATGCTGACGCAACGCGCCGGCCAGCTCGAAGCCGTGGCCTTCGCGACGCTCTTCATCCTGTTGCTGCACTTTGCACGTGGCGGGCTGATGGGCTTCGTGCGGCGCTGGACGCGGGGTCGCTTCGCCGCGCCGCCGTCGCGCGAGCCGACCACGCCGGTGGAACCGCTGCCGCACCGCACGCTGCCGGACCGCGGGTCGCCGATCCTCTCCGTGACGGGCGCCGTGAAGCGCTTCGGTGGGTTGGTGGCGGTCAACGACGTGAGCTTCGACGTGAAGGCCGGCGAGATCGTCGGGCTGATCGGGCCCAACGGCGCGGGGAAGTCGACCATGTTCAATCTGCTGACCTGCACGCTGCCGATGACGGCGGGACAGGTGCGCTTCCTGGGCCAGGACATCGCGGGCTTGCCGCAGCGCAAGGTGGCGCGGCTCGGTCTGGCACGCACCTTCCAGCACGTGAAGCTCCGGCCGCACATGAGCCTGCTGGACAACGTCGCGCTCGGCGCGCATTCGCGGACCACGACGGGCGTGCTCAAGGCCGGCCTGCGGCTGGACCGCACCGAAGAGCGCCAGATCCTGCAGGAAGCACAGCGCCAGCTCGACCGCATCGGCCTGGGCGACCGTTCCCATGAGTTGGCGGGCAGCCTGCCGCTCGGCACGCAGCGCATCCTGGAGATCGCGCGTGCCCTCGCCGCCGACCCGGTGCTGCTGGTGCTGGACGAACCGGCCGCCGGCTTGCGCCGCAAGGAAAAGATGGCGCTCGGCGACCTGCTGCGCAAACTGCGGGAGGAGGGCGTGACCATCCTCATCGTCGAACATGACATGGACTTCGTGATGAAACTGGTGGACCGGCTGGTGGTGATGAACTTCGGCTCCAAGCTCGTGGAAGGAGTGCCGTCGGCCGTGCGTGCGGACGAGCGTGTGCAGGCTGCGTACCTCGGGAGCGTCGTATGACCGCCATGTTGGAGATCGGGGATCTGCACGTTTCTTACGGGCAAGTGGATGCTGTGCGTGGTGTCACGCTCAGCCTGGAGCACGGCCAGATCATCTCCGTGATCGGCCCTAACGGTGCGGGCAAGACCACGCTGCTGGCTGCGGCGATGGGGTTGCTGCCGTGCAAGGGCATCCTGCGCTTCGAGGGTGAGGATCTGCACGGCCTCGACGTCGAGGCGCGCGTGGAGCGTGGCCTGTGCCTCGTGCCGGAGAAACGCGAGCTCTTCGGCGAACTGAGCGTGCTCGACAACCTCCAGCTCGGCGCCTACTCCCGTCGCCTGCGCAGCGATGCGCTGAAGAGCCGGCTGCAATCCGTCTACGACCGCTTCCCGCGCCTGGCCGAGCGCCGCGCGCAGCGCGCCGACACGCTCTCGGGCGGCGAGCGCCAGATGCTCGCCGTGGGCCGTGCGCTGATGTCCGCACCCCGCCTGCTGATGCTCGACGAGCCCAGCCTGGGCCTCGCGCCGTTGATCGTGCGCGACATCCTGACCATCGTGCGCAAGCTGCGCGAGGACGGCGTGTCGATCCTGCTGGTGGAGCAGAACGCACGCGCCGCGCTCGAAACTTCGGACCATGGCTACGTGCTGGAAACCGGGGAGATCGCGCTCTCGGGCGCGTCGCAAGACCTCGCCAGCGATCCCCGTGTGCAGGCGACCTATCTCGGCGGAGGCACCCACGATGACGACTGAGGCCCGCGCGCTGCTGCCATCGCAGCGCACGCTGCCCGCCATGCTGCAGCGCCAGGCGGCGCAGTTCGCGGGGCGTCCGCTGCTCCGGATTGCGGGGCGCGCGTGGTCTCATGGGGATGCAGCCGATGCGGCAGGCGCGCGCGCTGCCGTGCTCGCGCAAGCCGGTGTGGCGCGGGGGGACCGGGTCGCCCTGATGTGCGGCAACCGCATCGAGTTTCTGGAAGTGTTCTTCGGGGCGGGTTGGCTCGGTGCATCGGTCGTGCCGATCAACACGGCATCGATGGGGCCGCAGATCGAATACTTCCTCGCCAACAGCGAGGCGAAGCTGCTCGTGATCGATGCGGAGTTCCTGGAGCGGCTGAAGACGGCCGATCTCGGGCGCACGAAGCCGCGCGAAGTCTGGGTCGTCGGCGAAGCGCAGGAGGCATCCGTCGCCTGGCAGGCCCCCGAGGGCGTGCGTTCGACCCCGTATCCGGCCGGCGCAGAAGCGATCGAGCCCGCCGCGGTGCAGCCGGGCGATCCGCTCGCCATCCTCTACACCTCCGGCACCACCGGGCCGGCGAAGGGCGTCGTCTGCCCGCATGCGCAGTATTTCTGGTGGGGTGTGAACAGCGCGGAGGTGCTCGGCGTCGACGCCGACGACGTGCTGTGCACCACGCTGCCGCTCTTCCACATCAATGCGCTCAACACCTTCGCGCAGGCGGCAATCACGGGTTGCGAGGTCGTGTTCGAGTCGCGCTTCTCGGCCTCGGGCTTCTGGCCGGCGATGCGTGCGAGCGGCGCGACGGTCGTCTATCTGCTCGGCGCGATGGTGCCGATCCTGCTGGCGCAACCCGAGGGGCCCGGCGAGCGCGATCACCGCGTCCGCACCGGGCTGGGTCCCGGTGTACCGGCGGCGGCGGGGCAGGACTTCTTGGAGCGCACCGGTGTGCGGTTGCTCGAAGGCTATGGCTCGACCGAGACCAACTTCGCCATCGCCACTGCGCCCGACTCGCCGCGCGGCGGCGTGATGGGATGGCTGCGGCCGGGTTTCGATGCGCGCGTCGCCGACGAGGACGACGTCGAACTGCCGCCCGGCGAAGCCGGCGAGCTGCTGCTGCGCGCGGACGAGCCCTACGCTTTCGCCAGCGGCTACTTCAACATGCCCGGGAAGACCGTCGAGGCCTGGCGCAATCTCTGGTTCCACACGGGTGACCGCGTGGTGCGCGATGCCGACGGCGCCTTCCGCTTCGTCGACCGCATCAAGGATGCGATCCGGCGCCGGGGCGAGAACATCTCCTCCTTCGAGGTCGAGCAGGTGTTGCTGAGCCATCCCTGCGTGGCTGCCTGTGCGGTCTATCCGGTGCGTTCCGAACTGGCGGAAGACGAGGTGATGTGCGCGCTGGTGGTCCGGCCCGATCGCCGCATCGACCCGGACGAACTCACTCGATTCTGCGAAGCACGCCTGCCTTACTTCGCCGTGCCGCGCTATGTCGACGTGCTGGCCGACCTGCCGCGCACCGAGAACGGCAAGGTGCAGAAGTACAAGCTGCGCGAACGCGGCGTGACGCCGCAGACGTGGGACCGGCGTCCCGCCGGCCGCAAGGCGACGAAGGTCTAGCGCCATGTTCTCGCTGTCCGGACGAACGGCTTTCGTGACCGGCGCGGGGCAAGGTCTCGGAGCCGCGATCGCGCGCGGACTGGCTGGAGCAGGCGCGCGCGTGGCGCTGACGGATATCGACGTCGCTGCGGCCGACGCCGTTGCTGCCGAACTTCGCGCCGCAGGGCACGAATGCATCGCGATGCTGCTGGATGTACGCGACGAGGTCACCTTTGCGCAACGATTCGAATCCGCCGTGCAACGCTTCGGAGCGGTCGACGTGATGGTGAACAACGCCGCGCTGACGCCGTCGACCTCGCTCTGGGACATTCCGGTCGCCGAGTGGGACCAGGTCATGGCCGTGAACCTGCGCGGCGCCTTCTTCGGCTGCCGGGTCGCCGGAAGGCACATGCGCGACCGGGGCGCGGGACGGATCGTCAACCTGTCGTCGATTGCGGGGCAGCAGGCCAGTGCGGCGACGGGTGTTCACTACGCCGCATCGAAGGCGGGCATCCTGGCGCTCACGCGCTCGTTCGCGCAGGAACTCGCGCCGCACGGCGTCACGGTCAATGCGATCGCACCCGCAGCAATCAGAGGCCCGGTGCTCGACGCCATGGACGAGGCGCGGCAGCGCACGGTGCAGGCCGGGATTCCGCTCGGCCGCTTCGGCGAGGCGGAGGAGGTGGCCGCGGCGGTGGTCTACCTCGCGTCGGCGGCCGGTGCTTTCACGACGGGCGCGACGCTCGATCTCAACGGTGGTCGGCTGATGCGATGAAGTCTGGCGGGGTGCGGCAGATTCAAACGGTTAAAATTATTTAGTTGTCAACCAAATTCAATCCATGAGCCAAGCACTGAATGGGCGGCATGCCGTCGTCACAGGCGCCGCGCGCGGCATCGGCGCCGAAATCGCCAGGACTCTGGCGGCAGAAGGAGCGCGCGTCAGCCTGCTCGGCCGCGACCGCGCGGCGCTGCAACGCGTGCAGGACCAGCTGCCGGGCACCGGCCACGGCGTACTCGTCGCCGACGTGGGCGATGCGGATTCGGTGCGTGCTGCCTTCGACGCCGCGCGCACGGCCTCGGGCCCGGTGGCGATCCTGGTCAACAACGCGGGGCAGGCCGAGAGCGCGCCTTTCCTGAAGACATCGCTGGAACTCTGGCAGCGCATGCTGGCGGTCAATCTCACGGGCAGCTTCCTGTGCGCGCAGGCGGCGTTGCCCGACATGCTGGAACCGGGCTGGGGTCGCATCGTCAACATCGCGAGCACCGCCGGCCAGAAGGGCTATGCCTATGTCGCGGCCTACACGGCGGCGAAGCATGGCGTGATCGGCCTTACCCGCTCGCTCGCCCTCGAAGTGGCGCGCAAGGGCGTCACGGTCAACGCGGTGTGCCCCGGCTACACCGACACCGACATCCTGCGTGCCAGCGTCGCCAACGTGGTCGGCAAGACGGGCCGCAGCGAAGCCGATGCGCTGGCGGAGTTTGCCGGCGTGAACCCGCAGCGCCGCATCGTGCAGCCCGCAGAGGTGGCGGACGCCGTGCGCTGGCTGTGCGGCGAAGGCGCTGCGTCGGTGACCGGGCAGTCGATCTCGGTCTCGGGTGGAGAAGTGACATGACGGACATCGGCAACGACCCCTCGCACGCCGCGCTGAGCGATGCCGAGGAACTCGGCCACGAGGCGCGTGCCGGGCAGGAAGACCACGCCGTGCTCAAGCTCTGGCTGCGCATGCTGGCCAGCACCACGCAGATCGAGGCCGAAATCCGCAAGCGGCTGCGCGAGCGCTTCGGCATCACGCTGGCGCGCTTCGACTACATGGCGCAGCTCTACCGCTACCGCGACGGGCTCAAGATGCGCGTGCTCTCGCGCTACCTGATGGTGACCGGCGGCAACGTCACCGGCCTCACCGACGAGCTGGAGCGCGAAGGCGTGGTGTCGCGCACCGCCAGCCCGGACGACCGCCGCGCATGGATTGTCAGCCTCACGCCCAAGGGCCGGCGCAGCTTCGAGGCGATGGCCAAGGAGCACGAGCAATGGATCCTGGAGATGTTCGCGGGGCTCGACATGAAGACCGTGCGCCAGCTGCACAGCCAGCTCGGCCAGCTGCGGGTGCATGTGATGCGCGGCGAACCGCCGGCGGAGGAAGGCGCGTGAGCGAATCGAAGAAGACGGCGGAGTTCCGCCGCGAGCGGCTCATCCGTTTCTCGGACTGCGACCCGGCGGGCATCGTCTTCTACCCGCAGTACTTCGTGATGTTCAATGGCCTGGTGGAAGACTGGGTCAACGAAGAGCTGGGCATCGGTTACCACAAGCTCATCGCCGAGCAGCGCATCGGCCTGCCCACTGTGCGCCTGGAGGCCGACTTCCGCGCCGTCAGCCGGCTGGGCGACCGCGTCGTCCTCGGGCTCACGGTCGAGCGCCTGGGCACGCGCTCGCTGACCCTCGGGCTGCATTGCTTCGACCACCAGGGCGAAACGCGCATGCGCATGCACCAGGTGCTGGTCACGACATCGCTCGACAGCCATCGGGCGGTGGAGATCCCGGCGGCGCTGCGCGATGCGATCGTGCGCGGCGCGCCGGATCTGGCGGCTTGAGAGGAGACCCCTCGACGCGAGGGTGGACCTGCTACTGCTACTGCTTCTGCTTCAGCAGGTAGTTGCTCACGAAGGCCTTGGTGTTGTCCTGCCGGATCGTCAACGCGACGGATCTGAAGTAGCCGTTGCTCGCGTGTTTGCCCGCGGGAATGAAAACAATCGCGGACGGGCCGACGTAGGGCATGCCCGACAAGAGCTGGCATCTCTTCTCCGTGCCAGTGGCAGCGTTCTCTGCAGTCAACGTGGTGACGTATGAGTTCTTGGCCGAACCCGGCTGAGCCAGCATCAAGCTGCCGGAGAGCTTGCACACGCCGATCTGAAAGCCCGACGTGCTGCCGGTGAATGCGCCGGTCTCGTCGACAACGATGGACATGCCGATCCCGAGGATGTCGGGAATGGCCCACGTTCCCGCGACGCTGGCCTGGTCGACGGCCAGGGCATTGGCAACGCTGTAGGTCAGGGGCCCGATGGCCGACGGGCTTCTGCCGCCCCTCGAATAGGTGCCATCCATCGAAGCCTTGGGCGAGAACGACCCCGAGCCCGTCACCGGATCGGCGGACATGGAGGTGTACTCCGTGCCCGGATTGAACACCCAGTTCAAGCCGGAGATGTCGATCGAGCCCCAGAGCAATCCGCCGTTGAACTGTCGCGCGACCTTGCCGCTGGCGCTGACGTGGGCGTATCCGAAGTCGGACTCGTAGACGCCTTCGCTGTCATTGCCAACCGCGGCGGTGGAACCGGGCTGCGGTGTGCCCAGCGAGGGTGCCGGCTCGCTGCCTTCGACGGGGGCCGACGAATCCTTGGCCGTGTCTGTCGGAGTTGCCGGCAGGCCGGCGAGGCGCTCCGACGAAGGCCCGGAACTGGAGGAGCGGCCTTCCAGCAGCGGGAGCATCGGCACGCCGCCGCTGGTGCCACCGCCACCACACCCGTGCAAGAGGCCGAGCACCAGCATCGCGCTCCCGACAACTGAAAGATTCTTCGCTTGTTTCATACGGATTTCCTTGGATAGAACTGAGATGGAGATGGACCGCCGACGAGACCGCGCGGGCCTGCGAGACGGGACGGGATTCGCGTGCACCACGCGATGGGGCACGACTTCGTCCTCGAAGGTGGATCTCATGGGAGGGGAGGGCGGCGGCCTGCTGAAGCAGCGGCAGCGACGGGTACGGCTGGACGCAAGAGGGATCGATGAATTTATGTTCTGCGCAGGACAAGGTCCATGAGACTGGTCTGATTCGTGAGCGGTGCGAGCGATGCAAGCGCCGGGTTCTTGCTGCCTTCCCTTCGCGCCGAATGGCACCCAGAATGAAGCCGTCTGACACACCGGAGCATTCATGGCACGTACGAAGAAGACCGAGACGAGCGCCGAAGACGCAACGCGGGCCCAGGAGCTGTCGAGCGCATTCACCGCGCGCAAGCCGACGGTCGACGAACGCATGGCGATCGGCAAGACGCTTCGCGATCGTGTTCCGCGTGCGAGCCATGGCGTCTTCGAGCGCCCCCCGGGTGTCGACCCCGTGGCCATCCTGCTCGCCCAGGCCCGGACGCGGCTGCCGCAACTGGTGCCCGTCCGCCATGCCCGCATGCTGCAGTCGCCGTTCGCGTTCCTCCGGGGCTCCGCCGCCGTGATGGCTGCCGACCTGGTGCCGAGCCCCACGACCGCGCTACGCGTGCAGGCCTGCGGTGACATGCACGTCGCGAACTTCGGGGTGTTCGCGTCGGCCGAGCGCCAGCTCGTCTTCGCGATCAACGATTTCGACGAGACCCAGCCCGGTCCCTGGGAGTGGGACATGAAGCGGCTCGCTGCCAGCGCGTATGTCGCATCGCAGCACCTCGGTGGCGACCGGGAGGCACGCGAGGCCGCGGTGCGTTCTGCAGCGGCCAGCTACCGGCAGCGCATGCGTCGCTATGCCGGCATGGGACTGCTCGAAGTCTGGTACGACACCATCGACAGCGCGCGGCTGCTGGAGGCGATCTCACCCTGGTGGCGCAACGCCGCCTCAGCCTTGCTGGACAAGGCGCGCAAGCGAAACCATCTTCAGGTGCTCGACAAGATGACCGATCTGGTGGACGACCAGCACCGCATCGTCGAGCAGCACCCGTTCATCGTGCGCGTGAGCCACACCTCGGCCGGCCGGCCCGTGGATGACGCGCTGGGCCACTTCCTGGCCGCGTACCTCGATTCGCTCGCACCCGAACGGCGCTTCCTGTTCTCGCGCTACACGGTGCTCGATGTCGCGCAGAAGGTGGTGGGCGTGGGCAGTGTCGGCACCCGCTGCTGGGTGGTGCTGATGCAGGGGCGGGACGAGGACGACCCGCTCTTCCTGCAGATCAAGGAGGCGCAGCCCTCGGTGTTGGCACCGTACGTTCAGTGGCCCGGCCCGAACAAGGGGCCGCAGAACCAGGGGCAGCGCGTGGTGGTGGGCCAGCGGCTCATCCAGGGCTCGCCCGACATCTTTCTCGGGTGGGGTCAGCTCGACGGCACGGACTTCTACGTGCGCCAGTTGCGCGACATGAAGGGCGGCGTCGAACTCGAAATGGGCGAGACCACCCCGGCTGCGTTCGCGGAATACTGCGGGCTCTGCGGATGGGCGCTCGCACTGGCGCATGCCAAGTCGGGTGACGCGGCGATGATCGCCGGCTATCTCGGCAAGTCGGACGGCTTCGACGATGCGCTGGTGCGCTTTGCCGCCGCGTATGCGGAGCAGACGCTGCGCGACTACGAAACGTTCGCGGCGGCCGCCCGCAGCGGTGCGGTGGAGGTGGCGACGCCGTAGCCTGGATGGCGTCGTGCGCCGGTGCCTGGACGACCGACGGCTCGCGCCATGACTGTTCATGTAGGAGACCCGCCATGCTGCTGCGCACTCTCTCCGCCTGGATGACCTGTTGGACCCTGGTCGCCGTGGCGCCTCTTGCCGCCGCCGCGACCGACACCAGCCGCGCTGCGCAGGCGATGACGGCCGCCGCGCGGACGCTGCTGGATGCGACGCCGGCAGGGCAGCGGCCAGAGCTGCTGAGACCGTTCACGCTGGAGGCGCGTGGCGACTGGAACTACACGCCGCGCAGCCGGCCCGGCATTGCGTTCAAGACCATGAACGGCGCGCAGCGCCAGGCAGCCCAGCAGCTGCTGGCAGCGGCCCTGTCGGAGCCGGGGCTGGTCCAGGTGCAGGCCATCATTGCGCTGGAGATTGCACTGCGCGAGATCGAGGCCTTCGGCCTTTCGCGCGATCCGGAGAACTACGCCTTCGCGTTGTTCGGCACGCCGGACTCCACGGCGCCCTGGGGCTGGCGCATGGAAGGGCACCATCTGTCGCTGCACTTCACGCTGGCCGATGGACAGGTCGCGGCCACGCTGCCGCAATTCCTGGGGGCCAATCCCGCGCAGGTGCCGCGCGACATCGCCAACAAGGGCCCGCGCAAGGGCGAGCGCGCGCTGGGCGAGCAGGAAGACCGCGCCTTCGCGCTGCTGGCCGCGCTCTCGCCCGCGCAGCGCCAGCAGGCCATCTTCAGTGCCCGGCCCTTCGGTGACATCGTCACGCGCAATGCCGCCCAACTGAACCCATTGGCACCTGTGGGTGTGGCCTTCAGTGCCATGGACGCGGCGCAGCAGGCCTTGTTGCTGCGCATCATCGAGTCGCTCGCTTCGGTGGCCGAATCGTCCCTGGCGCAGCAGCGACTGGAAAGCGTGCGTGCAGGCGGCATGGACGGCATCCGCTTCGGATGGGCCGGCGCTACCGAGCGCGGCCAGCCGCACTACTGGCGCATCCAGGGCGCGCGCTTCCTGATCGAATGGGACAACTCGGGCGGCAACCACATCCACAACGTGTGGCGCGACTTCGAGGGTGACTGGGGGCGCGACGTCCTCGGCGAACACTATCGCCGCGCGCTCACAAGCGGCCACCGGCACTGAATGTTCCCCGGCGCATTGAGGCGACGTGCCCTCTAGCGTCTCGGCGGTCGCGGAGGCAGCAAGTCGTCGTCGTTCTCGATCGGGGGATTTTCAAGCTCGGCAATGAACTGCTGGGTCGGACCCGATGAAGTTCGCTCGAGCAGCCTCCGCCGTTCCCAGGCTTCAGTCTCACGGTCGCGTCGTTCACGATCCGCTTCTCTCCGGCGCCATGCGAGGACGGCACCAATCGACGCGGTACAGGCAGAGAAAGCGAGAAAGCCGGCGGCAGTGACGATCGTGTTCATCCAGTCCGGCGGAACCTTCCTCTCGTAGATGAGCAAGGCAAAAATCCCCAGGCCCGCCAAGCTCAGCACGAGTGGTGGATAGAGGTGCGCGGGGTGCCTCCTCCGCACTGAGCGTCGGAGCATCATCCCGAGTCCGAACAAGGCGACCACCCCATAGACCAACGCCAACGCAGGCTCGCTCCCGGGCTGTGTTGCGAGTCCGCTGATTTCTTGCGCGGCCAGCATCCCGAAGATGAGCCATACGCCTAGCCAGCCCATGCCTTCCATCATTGATCCGCCGGAGTGGTCCGAGGCGGCCGGGTTGTAAGCGGAAGCACGCCTTTCGATGTCGCGCTTTTCAGCCAAAGGCAGCGCGCCCGGCATGTCGCCTTCATGCGTCGCAAACGCGTGGAAATGTCGTGAGTTCAACGCGGTTCTCCTTGAGCAGCGGACTGCATTGGAGATCGCTCCTGGCTCGATGACCGTAGGTCGCAGCCAAGTGATGACGTGCGGCTATCGCTTACAAGGCTTCGCATTTGGTTGCGCTGAGGTACATGTCGGGGAGACCTCTTTCGCCTTGCACCAAAGGGCCGTTGCGGAATAAAGGGCCGACTCCTAGCATCGCGCTTGCCTGGAGCCCACGGCGTGGGACATGGGCTGTGCCCTTCAATCCATCGCGAAAACCTTCATGGAGTCGATCATGAACTCGCCTTACACCGTCAGGGCTCTGACGCCGGCGCACCCCGATCTCGCGAATGCGGGCGGCGTCCCCGCGCAATTGGCCAATGCAAAGTACGTCGAATCGCTCGCCCGCATCGTCTACTACTGGGGCTATCCGGCGGTCGATACCTTCGGCCGCACGAGCGCGTGGCAGCTGATGAAGGAACCCGGTGCCACGATGGGACTGTTCCCGGGTGCGCCGAAGAATCGCATGGGCTACCTCGCGGACTACATGCCGGCGCAGCAGCGCAAGGTCGTCACGCCGAACAACGACACAATCTACGGCGTGGGCTTGGTCGACCTGACCCACGACAGCGTGGTGATCCAGACTCCGACCGACGTGCCGAAGGGGCACTACTGGACGATCCAGATCGTCGATCTCTTCACCACCGTGACGCATCAACTGGGCTCGGCATCGGGGACACCGGGCGGCAAGCTGCTGCTGGTGGGGCCGGGCTGGAAGGGCGAGAAACCGGCCGGCTTCATCGACGTGCTGCGCTCGCCGACCAACGTGGGCGGCGTGTTCGGCCGGAGCTTCGCCGCGCATTCGCCCGAAGCCAAGGCCAGCGCGCGCGCAGTGCTCAACCAGATCGGCATCGTGCCGCTGGGCGAGGACAAGCCGGGGCGCCTCACTTTCGACTGCGAGGCCAGCGCACGCAACAAGGTCTTCCCGCCGGGGCTGACGGCCGAGATGGTGAACGCCGACCCCGATTTGCTGCGCGGTCGACCGGTGAACGTCAAGACCTTCTGGGACGACCTGAAGAAGGCACTCGACGCGAACCCGACCGTCGGTCCTGACGACGCACCGATGGCTGACCAGGCGCGCACGCTGTTCGCGTTGCGCGAGGCCGGTCCGGCCTGGAAGGCGCTGCTCGACCGGGTGGCGCTCGAAGCGGATGCCGAACTCCACGACGGCGCCAAGTACCACCAGGTCGGCGTCGATGCCGGCGGCAACGGCTGGCAGCGACAGGAGAACGGCGGCGCATGGGGCACCGACTGGTTCGGCCGCGCGCAGGCGGCGGTGATCTACATATTCGTCAACGACTATCACGAGGCGATCTACTGGATACGCGGCACCGACGCCAAGGGTGCGCTGCTGTACGGCCGATACGGCTACACGATGAGTTTCCCGAAAGGTGCGTTGCCACCCGTCGACCGCGACAAGGGCGGTTTCTGGTCGCTCTCGATGTACGACCAGGATTACTACATGCTGCCCACGAGCCCGAACGGCCGTCACAACATCGGCACCGTGAACCTCGACGCCGACGAACTGAAGTTCAACGCAGACGGCTCACTCACGTTGCACCTGTCGCACGAGCCGCCCGCGGACAAGGCGGCACAGGCGAATTGGCTGCCGGCACCCGAAGGTCAATTCGCGCTCATCGTGCGCACCTACGTGCCGATGCAGCCGCTGCTCGACGGCAGCTACAAGCTGCCGGACGTGCAGCGGGCGTGAGGATCGCCAACGGGGTTGCCTCCCCGTCGAACTCGGCATTGCCGGCCTCTGCCCGGCCGATCGCAGCTACGGAGCCAGCGCCGTCTCACTGAACATCGCCGCAAGGTGCGCTTCGCCACGCTCCAGCATGAAATAGCGAAACGCCTCCGCCGCGGGCGACAGCATCTTGGCCGCCGCGTTCACGAGATGCCAGCGCCGCATCAACGGCAGACCTTCCACGGACGGCGCGGCAATCAGCCCGTTGCGCCATTCCAGGCCGATGGTGTGCAGCGAGACCAGGCTCACGCCCAGCCCGGCCATGACCGACTGCTTGATGGCCTCGTCGCTCGGCATCTCCATGATCAGCATCGGCTGGAGGCGGTGCACGGCCAGGAACTCCTCCAGCGCCGCGCGCGTGCCCGAGCCCTGCTCGCGCACGATGAACCCTTCGCGCGCCAACGCGCCGGCCGGCACGTTCTCAGCCCTCGCGAAGGGGTGGCTCGGTGAGGTCACCAGCACGTGCGGGTGCATGGCGAAGGGCTCGGCGCGATTGGGCCAGTCCTTGGGAGCGCGGCCCATCACCGAGAGCTCCACCTCGTTCGCCTGCATGAGCGCCACCAGCTGCTCGCGGTTCCCCAGGCGTAGCCGCACCTCGACCGCAGGGTGCTCGGCATGGAACTGCGCCAGCAGCTGTGGCAGGAAGTACTTCGCCGCGCTCACCATGCCGATCGTCAATACGCCCGATTCGACGCCCTTGAAGCGCGCCATGGCGTCTTCTGCATCCTTGAGCGTGCCCAGCAGGCGCTGTGCATAGATCGCGAAGTACTCGCCGGCGGTGGAGAGCGACAACCGCCGCCCGACGCGGTCGAACAGCGGCAGGCCGACCTGGGACTCCACTTCCTTGATCTGCATGGACACCGCCGGCGGTGTGAGGTGCAGCGCCTCCGCGGCGCGCTGCACGCTGCCCTGGCGCACGACCTCTGCGAACACCCGCAACTGGCGGAAGGTGATGTTCATGGTTAAGGAAATGCTTACTCAAAAGCAAATGAATTCTGAATTTACCTTACTTCGTTCGACTTCTACAGTGAGTTCAACCCACCCAACCACCGCCGTCCGGAGGCCCACTGTGAACCTGCCCGTTGAACAAGGTGTCATCACCGAAGCCAGGAAACGCTACAGCGCCGGGGTCCTCAAGTACCGGCAGATGGGCTACTGGGATGCCGACTATCGACCCAAGGACACCGACGTTCTCTGCCTCTTCCGCATCACGCCGCAGGACGGTGTCGAAGCCATCGAAGCCGCCGCCGCAGTGGCCGGCGAATCGAGCACTGCCACGTGGACCGTGGTGTGGACCGACCGGCTGACCGCCTGCGACAGCTACCGCGCCAAGGCCTACAAGGTCGATCCGGTGCCCGGGCAGCCCGGCCAGTACTTCGCCTGGGTTGCCTACGACCTCATCCTGTTCGAGGAGGGCTCGATCGCCAACATGACGGCCAGCCTGATCGGCAACGTCTTCTCGTTCAAGCCCCTGAAGGCGGCACGGCTGGAGGACATCCGCATCCCGGTCGCCTATGTGAAGACCTTCAAGGGCCCGCCGACCGGCCTGGTGGTCGAGCGCGAGCGGCTCGACAAGTTCGGCCGTCCGCTGCTCGGGGCCACCACCAAGCCCAAGCTGGGCCTGTCGGGCCGCAACTACGGCCGCGTGATCTACGAAGGGCTCAAGGGCGGGCTCGACTTCATGAAGGACGACGAGAACATCAACTCGCAGCCCTTCATGCACTGGCGCGACCGCTTCCTGTACGTGATGGACGGCGTCAACAAGGCGAGCGCGGCCACGGGCGAGGTCAAGGGCAGCTACCTGAACGTCACCGGCGCGACCATGGAAGACATCTACGAACGGGCGGAGTTCGCAAAGGAACTGGGCTCGGTGGTGGTCATGCTCGACCTGGTGATCGGATGGTCGGCGATCCAGAGCATGGCCGGCTGGGCGCGCCGCAACGACATGATCGTGCACATGCACCGCGCCGGCCACGGCACCTACACGCGGCAGAAGAACCACGGCGTGAGCTTCCGCGTGATCGCCAAGTGGCTTCGCCTGGCCGGGGTCGACCACATGCACACCGGCACCGCGGTCGGCAAGCTCGAAGGCGACCCGATGACAGTGCAGGGCTACTACAACGTCTGCCGGGACAGCTTCACGAAGCAGGACCTGCCGCGCGGCCTGTTCTACGACCAGGACTGGGCCGACATGCGCAAGGTGATGCCGGTCGCCTCGGGCGGCATCCACGCCGGGCAGATGCACCAGCTGATCGACCTGTTCGGCGACGACGTGATCCTGCAGTTCGGTGGCGGCACGATCGGCCACCCGGCGGGCATCCAGGCCGGTGCGGTCGCCAACCGCGTCGCGCTCGAGGCGATCGTCAAGGCACGCAACGAAGGCCGCGACATCCGGAACGAGGGCCCGGAAATCCTGCAGGCCACGGCGCGCCACTGCACGCCGCTCAAGCAGGCGCTCGACACCTGGAAGGACGTGTCGTTCAACTACGCGCCCACCGACACCAGCGATTTCGCCACCACCGCATCGGTGGCCTGAAGGAGACCCGGACCATGATGACCAACCCGACCGGCCGCATCACCCAGGGCCAGTTCAGCTTCCTGCCCGATCTCACCGACGCCGAGATCGGCTTGCAGATCGACTACGGCCTCCGGAAGGGCTATGCCTGGAGCGTCGAATACACCGACGACCCGCATCCGCGCAACACGTACTGGGAGATGTACGGCATGCCGATGTTCGATCTGCAGGACGCGGCGGGCGTGTTGCTCGAACTGAAGGAATGCCGCAAGACCTTCCCCGGCCACTACATCCGCCTGATGGCGTTCGACTCCACGCGCGGGGTCGAGACCATCACTATGAGCTTCATCGTCAACCGGCCCGCCAGCGAGGCCGGCTTCAGCCTCGTGCGCCAGGAGATCCATGGCCGCACGATGCGCTACACGGTGCGCAACTACGCGACCGACAAGCCCGAAGGCGAGCGCTCCGGCGCATGAACGACGGCTCCGGCTCCACCCCCCATGGCTGCACCTCTGTATTCGATCCCCGGCACGCCTGCGGCGGCGGCCCCGGCTGAACCGCCCCGCGCCGCGCGCACGGTGGCGGAGGTCCTGGCGCAAAGCCAGGTCGAGACGGTCATCGACGAACTCGACCACGACCTGATCGGGCTGGTGCCGGTGAAGAGCCGCATCCGCGACATCGCCGCGCTGTTGGTGATCGACAGGCTGCGCGCGCAGCACGGCCTGGCCGCACAGGCGCCTTCGCTGCACATGTGCTTCACCGGCAACCCCGGCACCGGCAAGACCACCGTGGCGCTGCGCATGGCGCAGATCCTTCACCGGCTCGGCTACGTGCGCAAGGGTCACGTGGTCAGCGTGACGCGGGACGATCTGGTGGGCCAGTACATCGGCCACACCGCGCCCAAGACCAAGGAAGTCCTGAAGAAGGCGATGGGCGGCGTGCTCTTCATCGACGAGGCGTATTACCTGTATCGCCCGGAGAACGAACGCGACTACGGCCAGGAGGCGATCGAGATCCTCCTGCAGACGATGGAAAACCAGCGCGACGACCTCGTGGTGATCCTCGCCGGCTACAAGGACCGCATGGACACCTTCTTCCAGTCCAACCCCGGCATGAGCTCGCGCATCGCGCACCACCTCGACTTCCCCGACTACGCCACACCCGAGCTGCTGCAGATTGCCGAGCGCATGTTGTCGGGCACGCAGTACCGCTTCGGCGTCGACGCGCGCGAAGCCTTCGACAACTACCTTCGCCTGCGCATCGCGCAGCCGCATTTCGCCAATGCGCGCAGCGTGCGCAACGCACTCGATCGCGCGCGGCTGCGCCAGGCCAGCCGCCTGTACGCTGACCGCGAGCGCGTGCTCGGAGCGGACGAGCTCAGCACCCTCGCAGCCGCGGACATCCTCGCCAGCCGGGTGTTTGCAAACGCTGAGAAGGACGCACCGTGAAGCCCGAACCCCTGCGCGCGCTGATCTTCGACTTCGACGGCACGCTCGCCGACACCGAGAGCGCGCATCGCGCCGCGTTCAACGATGCCTTCGCCGAGGCCGGCCTCGACTGGTATTGGGACGAGCCGCTCTACACGCAGCTGCTGGAGGTCTGCGGCGGAAAGGAGCGCATCCGGCACTACTGGGCACGGGAGCGCGGAGGCATCCAGGGCATTGACGCTCGCGCCCTGGCCGACACCGTGCAGCGCATTCACGATCTCAAGACCGCCTACTACGCGCGCCTGGTGCACGACGGCGCCGTGCAGCTGCGGCCCGGCGTGCTGCATCTGATCCACTCGGCGCTCGACGCGAGGCTGCGTCTGGCCATCGCGACCACCACGTCGCCCATCAACATCGCGGTCGTGCTGCGATCGGCGATCGGGCCCGACTGGGCGCGCATCTTCCAGGTCGTGGAGGACGCGTCCACCGCTTCTCGCAAGAAGCCGCATCCGCAGGGGTACCTGCAAGCGCTGCAGCGGTTGGGGGTGCGCGCGGCGGAGTGCCTGGCCTTCGAGGACTCGGCCAACGGACTCCAGGCGGCCATCGATGCCGGCCTGCCCACCGTCGTGACCCCCAACGCCTTCACGACGCGTCACGACTTCACGGGCGCGCTGCATGTGCTGTCCGACCTGCAGGGCACCACGGTGGCCGACCTGAGGGACTGGCACGCCACCGCCCCCGCGCTGAACCGGCATCCACGATTCGAAAGACGACCATGCCCCTGTCCCACCGTTCCACTCTCACGCAGTACCTGATCGAACAGCGCCGGCGCTTTCCCGGGGCCAGCGGCGACTTCAACGCGCTGATCCTGGACGTGGCGCTCGCGGCCAAGGCGATCGCACGCGCCGTGGCCTTCGGCGAGCTTGGCAGCCATCTCGACGTGCAGGGAGACACCCGGCAGCCTCTGGACGTCGTCAGCAACCAGCTCTTCACGCGTATGAACGATTGGGGAGGCCACTGCGCCGGCATGGCGTCGGAGGCAATGGACGAGCCCTACCAGATCCCTCCGCAGCATCCGCGCGGCAAGTACCTGCTGGTGTTCGATCCGCTGGACGGCGCCGGCAACATCGAGGTCAACCTCTCGGTCGGCAGCGTCTTCAGCGTGCTGCGGGCGCCGCAGGCGGTGGTCGACAGCGGCCGCGACGTGACCGCCGCCGATTTCCTGCAGCCCGGCGCGGTCCAGGTGGCAGCGGGCTATGCGCTGTACGGGCCGACGACGATGCTGGTGCTGACGGTGGGAAACGGCGTGGCGGGCTTCACGCTCGATCCGAACCTGGGCGAATTCATGCTGACCCATCCGCACATCCGGGTGCCCGCCGATACGCAGGAGTTCGCGATCAACGCATCCAACAGCCGCTTCTGGGAAGCGCCGGTCAAACGCTATGTCGACGAATGCCTGGCCGGCAAGACCGGGACGCGATGCAAGGATTTCAACATGCGCTGGATCGCCTCGGTGGTGGCCGAGGTGCACCGCATCCTGATGTGTGGCGGCGTGTTCCTGTACCCGCGCGATTCGAAGGACCCGGCCACGCCGGGGCGCCTGCGCCTGCTGCATGAGGCCAACCCCATCGGATTCATCGTGGAGCAGGCCGGCGGCCGCGCCAGCACCGGGCGCCAGCCCGTGCTGGGCGTGCAACCCACGTCGCTCCATCAGCGCATCGGCCTGGTGTTCGGCTCGAGGATCGAGGTCGAGCGCATCGAGCGGTATCACACCGAGCCTGCCAGGGACGACCTGGCAAGCCCGTTGTTCGCCCGGCACAGCCTGTTCCGCGCATGACGGACCCTGCCTCGAGGAACACACCATGTCTGAACGCCATCCCATCATCTCGATCACTGGTTCCTCCGGCGCGGGGACCACATCGGTCACGCGAACCTTCCAGAACATCTTCCGCCGCGAGCGAGTGAAGGCCGCCGTCATCGAGGGCGACAGCTTCCACCGCTTCGACCGCAAGGAAATGAAGCTTCGCCAGGCGGAGGCTGAGCGCGAGGGCAACAGGAACTTCAGCCACTTCGGAGCCGAGAACAACCTGTTCCCGGAGCTGGAAGCACTGTTCCGCGACTATGCCGAAACCGGCGTCGGCCGCCACCGCAAATACCTGCACGATGCCGAGGAGGCCGCACCCTACGACCAGCAACCGGGGACCTTCACGCCCTGGGAGGACCTGCCCGAGGGCACCGACCTGCTGTTCTACGAGGGGCTTCATGGCGCGGTCGTGACGCCCGAGGTGAACGTCGCCCGGCATCCCGACCTGCTGATCGGGGTCGTGCCGGTGATCAACCTGGAGTGGATCCAGAAGCTCTATCGCGACAAGACGCAGCGCGGCTACAGCACCGAAGCCGTGACCGACACGATCCTGCGCCGCATGCCCGACTACGTGAACTACATCTGCCCGCAGTTCAGGCACACGCATGTGAACTTCCAGCGCGTGCCGATCGTGGACACCTCGAACCCTTTCATTGCCCGCGACATCCCGTCGGCCGACGAGAGCATGGTGGTCATCCGCTTCGCCGATCCGAAGGGCATCGACTTCCAGTATCTGCTCACCATGATCAACAACTCGTGGATGTCGCGTGCCAACACGATCGTGGTGCCAGGCGGAAAGATGGAGCTGGCGATGCAGCTGATCTTCACGCCTTTCATCTGGCGAATGATGGAGCGCCGCAAGGCAGCCCTGAGTGCCCTGTGAGCTGAGCGCGGCATGGTCTACGACATCGTCAGCTTCGACCTCGACGGCACGCTCGTCGATACCGCCGCCGAGATCGCGGAGGCGGCGAATCGCGCGCTCGGCATGCACGGCGTGGCGCGCCGCCCCACGGCCGAGATCACCCATCTCATTGGCGACGGGTCCCGGCAATTGATGCTCAAGTTGCTGGCCCGCCTGTACCTCGAGCAGCCGGCGCTGGCGGACACAGTCCGTGCCGAAGCCGTGCTAAAAAGCTTCGAGCACGACCTGAACACGACGATCGGCAGCATGTGCGCTCCCTACGCCGGCGCACACGAGGCGCTGATGCGGCTTCGTGAGGCCGGTGTTCGAATCGCCTGCGTGACCAACAAGGAACTGCGCCACGCGCGCCGGGTGCTCGAAGCCACCCGGCTCGACAGCCTGTTCGAGCTCGTGGTCGGCGGCGACTCCCTGCCGCACAAGAAGCCCCACGCGAGCGTGCTGCGCCACGTGGTCGAGACGCTGGACGGCGACACGCGCCGCGCCGCGCATGTGGGCGACTCGAGCACCGACATGGACGCGGCGCGCAACGCCGGCGTCGCCGTCTGGGCCGTGCCCTACGGCTACAACTCGGGCGTACCGATTGCCGACTCGCAACCGCAGCGCATCTTTCCCGGACTGATGCAGGTAGCCGACTTCGTGCTCGCCGGTGAGCGCGCCTTCAGCGTCGAAGCTCGCACGCTGCGCTAGGATGATCCGGCAATCAACCGTTGAAACATGACCTCATCGAATGACTCCGGTCTCCCGTCGCTCGCGGTTCTCGCGGAGCGTGTGGGGGCTGCATTGAAGGAACGCAAGGAAACGATCGCGGTCGTGGAATCGTCTGCCGGCGGCCTCGTGTCGGCAGCGCTACTTGCCGTGCCGGGCGCATCGGCTTTCTTCCTCGGTGGTGCCGTCGTCTATTCAAGGCGTGCGGGCAAGGCGCTGCTCGGGTTGACGGCGGTCGACGTCGCAGGCATGCGTGCAGAAACCGAACCCTACGCCGTCATGGTCGCCGGCAAGATCCGCGACAGTCACCGCGCATCGTGGGGCATCAGTGAAAGCGGCGCGGCCGGCCCCTCGGGCAGTCCCTATGGCGATGCGCCCGGTCACGTGTGCATCGCGGTCGTCGGGGCTGCCACGCTCGGCAGGACCATCGAGACTGGCAACGGCGATCGCGCGGTGAACATGGACCTCTTCGCGCGCTACCTTCTGCAGCTGTTCGAAGAGGCATTGCTTGCCCGGTCCAACTGACGCACCGCAGGCCGGCGGTCGACTCCGCCTTACGCCTGCATGGCCAGCGGATTGAGGGTCGGCTCGCCGATCTTCGTCAGTGTGTTGCGGTCGGTGTGATGAAAGGGTTCGGCCAAGCCCTGGATCTGCATGACGGTGTCCTGGTTGTACGACCAGGTGCCATCGGCATTGAACGCCACCGCGATACGCCACTCCAGCGTCGTGAAGGCATGCTCGATGAACGGGTTGGACACGATGCCGTTGACGAGGCTCCCGCGCGCGGCAACGAGTTCGAAGCTGTCTGCGTCCGCATCCACATGGCCGCTCGCCATCGCGATCTGACCCCGCGGGATCGCCAGCGTGTGCATGACGGTGCCGGTGGCAGGCTCCCAGAGCCAATAGCCGACCTGATCGTGATACATCTTGGTCAGGCCGGGCTTGTGGATGAAGGTGTGATAGCGCAGGCCATACAGCACTTGCGGGCCATTGGTCTGGGGATCGATCGGCTGTAGCTCGTAGTGCTCCACGTAGACCTGCGTCTTCGGCCCCTGCGCCTTGGGTTTGACGTCCACCCCTTTCTCGCCCTGCCAGATGCCGGCCATCCTGCGCAGCGGGCCCAGGTTGGAAAGGGTTCTTCCGTCGAGGTCGGAAGGCTCGGTGTAGATGTCGTCCGGAAACTTGGGCATGGGATAGGCAGGTGTCGGGTTGTGGCGAGCTTCGCAGGCCAAACCCGGCATTCTGCAGGCAACGGCGGCCTTCGCAGGGACTGCCGTGCACAATCTGTCCTCTGCAAGTTCGGTGTTCCGGCGTCCCATTTCCCCAGGCAGTGCATGCAAATCCACGAAATCAAGCGGCGACTGCGAGAAGCCGGAGCCGGCCCCCTTCACGAACACCGGATTCTTCGGCTGTGGTCCCACGCCTTGCCCCGAAACAGCGGCAGGCGTCTTCCGGAAAGCTTCTTTCCGTCGTCGTTGCTGGCGGCGTTGCCGTCCATCGAAGCCGAGCTCGCGGGACTGGCGCGCATCCACGCGGTCCATCCGGGCGCCGATGGTTCCGAGCGACTGCTCGTCGCCCTGGCCGACGGTCAGACCGTGGAGAGCGTGCTGCTGCCACGGGCCGGTCTCTGCGTCTCGTCGCAGGTCGGGTGCGCCGTCGGATGCCAGTTCTGCATGACGGGTCGCGACGGATTGCTGCGCCAGCTCGGAAGTGCCGAAATCATTGCCCAGGTTGCCCTCGCGCGTGCGCGCCGGCCGGTGCGCAAGGTGGTGTTCATGGGGATGGGCGAACCGGCCCACAACCTGGACAACGTGATGGAGGCGATCGACCTGCTCGGCACCGCGGGCGACATCGGCCACAAGAACCTGGTGTTTTCCACCGTCGGCGATCCGCGTGCGTTCGATAGGCTGCACCAGCAACGCGTCAGGCCCGCACTGGCGCTCTCGTTGCACACGACCAAGGCCGACCTGCGCAGGAGACTCCTCCCGCGTGCGCCGAACATGACTCCCGAGGAACTGGTCGCCGCCTGCGAAAGCTACGCCCGGGCCACCGGCTATCCGATCCAGTACCAATGGACGCTGATGGAAGGCGTCAACGACGGCGAAGACGAGATGGACGGCCTTGTCAGGCTGCTCTCCGGCAAGTACGGCGTGCTGAACATGATCCCGTTCAACGCAGTGGACGGCGTGTCGTTCAGTCGCCCGTCATGGGAGCGCTGCAAGCAGATCGCTCGCACCCTTCACGAGCGGGGCATCCTGACGAAGCTGCGCTATTCGGCCGGCCAGGACGTCGACGGCGGATGCGGTCAGCTGAGGGCGCGCGCAGCCGAGGCACGGGTGCCGCTACGAAGGGCCGCAAACCAGCCCGAGGGCAGCTCCCTCATGCGCATCGCCATCGGCATTGCGGATGCCGACGGCTAGCGACAGCCGACCCTAGCCCCCTTGCTCACCTGCGGCGCGGATCTCCACGCGGCGATTCGGCTCGAAGCAGGCAATGAGCGCAGTGCGGTTCCTGGCCTTGCCTTGGGCCCTGCAATCGGCTTCAGTGATCTTCAGCTCCGAGAAACTGCGGCCTTCGGTCGTGATGATGTTGGCCGGCACGCCTTGGGCGACCAGGTAGTCA
>NZ_JASZYE010000006.1 GCF_030317145.1 Variovorax flavidus | reverse complement strand
CAGCGACATCAAGAGCCTGGGCTACAAGGACTACCTGGACTACAACGTGGGCGTGTCCTATGACCTGGGCAGCGGCCTGTCGCTGGGCGGCTGGGTGCAGGGCGGCAACGAGCAGAGCGCCTTCAACCTGATCTCCAGCCCCGGCGTGGACATCAACGGCGTCACCTTCGGCCAGACCACCTTCTCGCCCAACAAGACGCGCTTCATCGTCACGCTGACCAAGACGCTCTAGTCACAGAAGGCGCGGCCCCGGTGGCTGCGCCGTCCCTTCCATCTGTAGGAGAAACATCATGAAGCTGGTCACAGCCATCATCAAACCCTTCAAGCTCGACGAAGTGCGCGAAGCGCTTTCGGCGATCGGTGTGCAGGGGATCACGGTCACCGAGGTCAAGGGCTTCGGCCGCCAGAAGGGCCACACCGAGTTGTACCGCGGCGCCGAGTACGTGGTCGACTTCCTGCCCAAGGTCAAGATCGAAGCGGCCGTGGCCGACGAGCTGGTCGAGCGCGTGATCGAGGCCGTCGAGGCCGCCGCTCGCACGGGCAAGATCGGCGACGGGAAGATCTTCGTGTACGACCTGGAGCAAGTCGTGCGCATCCGCACCGGTGAAACGGGCCGCGAAGCCCTCTGATACGCAAGGCACGAAAGACAAATCGAAATGAAAAAATTCCTTGTTTCACTCGCGCTCGGCTTGAGCGTGCTGGCCGCCGGCACGTCCGGCTTTGCGCAGACGGCAGCGGCACCCGCGGCCGAGGCGCCCGCTGCCGCCGCGCCTGCAGCTGCAGCGCCAGCCGCCGCCGCACCTGCTGCGGCCCCTGCGGCAGCGGCACCCGCCGACGCCGCCGCTGCGCCCGCCGCAGCCGCGCCTTCCTTCAACAAGGGCGACAACGCCTGGATGCTGGTTTCCACGCTGCTGGTGATCATGATGACGATCCCCGGCCTCGCGCTGTTCTACGGCGGCCTGGTCCGCAGCAAGAACATGCTGTCGGTGCTGATGCAGGTGATGGTCACCTTCTCGATGATCGTCGTGCTGTGGCTCATCTACGGCTACAGCCTGGCGTTCACCGAGGGCAATGCCTTCATCGGCGGATTCGACCGGCTCTTCATGAAGGGGATCTTCGATCCGGCCACCGGCGTGTTCGCACCCGGCGCGACCTTCAGCAAGGGCGTGTATATCCCCGAGCTGCTGTTCGCCGCCTTCCAGGCCACCTTCGCAGGCATCACCTGCTGCCTGATCGTCGGTGCCTTCGCCGAGCGCGTGAAGTTCTCCGCCGTGCTGCTCTTCATGGTGATCTGGTTCACCTTCAGCTATGCGCCGATCGCGCACATGGTCTGGTTCTGGATGGGCCCTGACGCCTACGCCAGCAAGGAAGTCGTCGACGCGATGAACGACAAGGCCGGCCTGATCTGGCAATGGGGCGCGCTCGACTTCGCAGGCGGCACCGTGGTGCACATCAATGCAGCCGTCGCCGGCCTGGTGGGTGCCTTCCTGATCGGCAAGCGCATCGGCTATGGCAAGGAATCCTTCACGCCGCATTCGCTGACGCTCACGATGGTCGGTGCCTCGCTGCTGTGGGTGGGCTGGTTCGGCTTCAACGCCGGCTCCGCGCTCGAAGCCGGCACCAGCGCCGTGCTCGCCTTCATGAACACCTTCTCGGCCACCGCCGCCGCGGTGCTCGCATGGTGCATCGGCGAAGCGCTGATGCGCGGCAAGGCCTCGATGCTGGGTGCTGCCTCGGGTGCCGTCGCCGGCCTCGTGGCGATCACGCCGGCTGCCGGCAACGTCGGCCTGATGGGCGCCCTCGTCGTGGGCTTCGTCGCCGGCTTCGCTTGCCTCTGGGGTGTCAACGGCCTCAAGAAGCTGCTCGGCGCGGACGACTCGCTCGACGTGTTCGGCGTGCACGGTGTCGGCGGTATCGTCGGCGCGCTGCTGACCGGCGTGTTCAACACCCAATCGCTCGGCGGCCCCGGCCTCGTGGGCGACTGGGTCACGGCCAGCGTCATCTCCAACGGCATCGGCGCGCAGGTCTGGATCCAGCTCAAGGCTGTGGTGCTGACCATCGTGTGGTCGGGCGTCGTGTCCTTCATTGCCTACAAGATCGCCGACCTCACCATCGGCCTGCGCGTGAGCGAAGAGGAAGAACGCGAAGGCCTCGACATCACGTCGCACGGCGAAACGGCGTACAACCGCTGAAGAGTTTTTGTTAGCGAGAGTCTCCTTTGGATGTTCGGCCCGCACGTGCTTCGGCACCTGCGGGCCTTTTTTCGCCTAAGCTGCGGCTGATGTGGACCACGCTGAATGACAGCCTCAGCCAGCTCGGCGAGTCGCCCTTCTGGCATCCGGCCGAGAGGTCGCTCTACTGGCTGGACATTCCGGGTCGTGCCGTGCTGCGCACGCGCGGCGACATCGCCAGCCCCGGGGTCGAGCGATGGAACATGCCGACCGAGCCCGGCTGCATGGCGCCGGCACGCAGCGGCGGCCTGGTGGTCGCGCTGCGCGACGGCGTCTATCGTGCGCGGGAGTGGGGCAGCGAGCTCCAGCCCATGGCGCGCGTCGACCATGACGTGCGCACGATGCGCTTCAACGACGGCAAGTGCGACCCGCTCGGCCGTTTCTGGGCCGGCACGCTCAACGAGGCGAAGGATCGCGCCAACGCCGCGCTCTACTGTCTCGACGCACGCGGTGGACGCGCGCCGACGCTCACGCAGATGGCCAACGAGGCCACCACCGCCAACGGCCTCGCCTTCTCGCCCGACGACACGACCGTCTACTGGGCCGACACCGCGGCGCACCGCGTGCGCGCGTGGACGTGGGCGGCGCGGCCCAATCGCCTGTCGAACCCCCGCGTGTTCAGGCAGTTCGGCGACAAGCCCGCCGGCTGGACGGCGGAATCGCTCATCCGCTACGAAGGGCGGCCCGATGGCGCCACCGTCGACGCCGAGGGCCACTATTGGGTCGCGATGTTCGAGGGCGGCCAACTGCTGCGCTTCGCGCCCTCCGGCGAGCAGGTGTCCGCGCTGCCGACGCCCGTGCAGTGCCCGACGATGCCGTGCTTCGGCGGCGACGACCTGCGCACGCTGTTCGTGACCACGGCGCGGCGCGGCCGACCGGCCGCTGAACTCGAACAGCGCCCCGCGTCGGGTCACGTGCTGTCGATTCGGGTGGCCACGCCCGGCTTGCCAGTTCGTTTCTTCGAGGACTGACGCGCCGCTGGCGGTACGATCGCCGGCATGGATCCAGCCCTTCGCCAGATCGCCGAGCGCATACGCGCCGCTGCCGCCGACAACACGATGCTCCGCATCCGTGGGGGCGGCACCAAGGACTTCTATGGAGAGCCGCCGCAAGGCGAGCCGCTCTCCACCACCGGCCTGACAGGCATCACCAGCTACGAGCCGAGCGAGTTGGTCGTCACCGCTCGCGCCGGCACGCCGTTGGCCGAACTCGAGGCTGCACTGGCCGAGAAGGGACAGTGCCTCGCCTTCGAGCCGCCGCGCTTCGGCGCCGCCGGCACGGTGGGGGGCATGGTCGCCGCCGGGCTCAGCGGGCCGTCGCGGGCCAGCGTGGGTTCGGTGCGCGACTACGTGCTCGGCGCCACGCTGGTCAACGGCCGCGGCGAGGTGCTCACCTTCGGCGGCCAGGTCATGAAGAACGTCGCGGGCTACGACGTGTCGCGCGTGCTCGCGGGATCGCTCGGCGTGCTCGGACTCGTCGCGGACGTGAGCCTCAAGGTGTTGCCGACTGCGCCCGCCGAAGCGACGCTCGAATTCGCCTGCGGCCAGGCCGATGCGCTGCGCCTGCTCAACGAATGGGGCGGCCGGCCGCTGCCGCTGAACGCGAGCGTCTGGCGCGAGCGCGACGGCGTCGGCGTGCTGTCGCTGCGTTTGCGCGGCGCGGTGGCTGCGGTCGAGGCGGCTTGCGCGCATCTGGGCGGCGAACGCCAAGGCAACGAGCGCACCGCCGCCGGCTGGCAGTCGCTGCGCGACCAGCAGCATGCGTGGTTCGGTGCGCGTGGCGCGCGCGATCTCTGGCGCCTGTCGGTGCCGCAGACGGCTCCGGTGCTGAAGGTCGACGGCACGCCGCTGATCGAGTGGCACGGCGGGCAGCGCTGGTATCTCGCGCCGCCCGACCAGCGCCCGCAACTGCGCGCGGCGGCCCGTGACGCAGGCGGCCATGCGACGCTCTTCATGCCCTCGGACATCCACGGCCAACGCGTGCTCGGCAGGTTCGACGCGCTCAGCCCCGCCGTCGAGCGCATTCATCGCGCACTGATGCGCGAGTTCGATCCTCAATCCGTCTTCCATCGCGGACGGCTCTACCCCGCGGACTGACCCCACGCATGCAAACCGAACTCGCTCCCGAATTCCAGGGCACCGCCGATGGCCGCGAAGCCGAGGCAATCCTGCGCAAGTGCGTGCACTGCGGCTTCTGCACCGCCACTTGTCCGACCTACCAGCTCCTCGGCGACGAACTCGACGGGCCGCGCGGGCGCATCTACCTGATCAAGCAGGTGCTCGAGGGCAAGGCGCCCACGCGCAGCACGCAACTGCACCTCGACCGCTGCCTCACCTGCCGCAATTGCGAGAGCACTTGTCCGAGCGGCGTGCAGTACGGCCACCTGGTCGATATCGGCCGCAAGATCGTCGACGAGAAGGTGCCGCGTCCCCCGCTCGAAAGCGCGCTGCGCTGGACGCTCAAGGAGGCACTGCCTTCATCGCTCTTCGGTCCTGCGATGAAGCTCGGGCAGTCGGTGCGCGGCCTGCTGCCCGAAAAGCTCAAGGCCAAGGTGCCGGTTCCACGAAATGCCGGGGCGTGGCCCACGCGCACCCATGCGCGCAAGGTGCTCATGCTCGCCGGCTGCGTGCAGCCCTCGATGGCGCCCAACATCAACAGTGCGACTGCGCGCGTGCTCGACGCGGCCGGCATCCAGGCCGTGATCGCGCCGAGCGCGGGTTGCTGCGGCGCGGTGAAGTTCCACCTCAACGACCACGACGGCGGCAAGGCGCAGATGCGCGCCAACATCGACGCCTGGTGGCCGCTGGTCGAACGCCAGGAGGTCGAGGCGATCGTGATGAACGCATCGGGATGCGGCGTGACGGTGCGCGAATACGGCCACATGCTCAAGGACGACGCGGCCTACGCGGCCAAGGCGGAGCGCATCAGCGCGCTCACCCGCGACTTGAGCGAACTGCTGCCCGAACTCGTCCCGGCATTGAAAGGGCGCGTCAGCGCGCCGACCGGCGTCATCGCCTACCACCCGCCCTGCACCCTCCAGCACGGGCAGAAGCTGCGCGGCGGCGTCGAGACGAACCTTCGCGCGCTGGGCTTCGACGTGCAGGTGGCGGTCAACGAATCGCACCTGTGTTGCGGCTCGGCGGGCACTTATTCGGTCCTTCAGCCCGAGCTGGCCTATCCGCTGCGCGACCGCAAGCTGGGCCATCTGAACCAGCTCAGGCCGACCGCCATCGTGTCGGCCAACATCGGCTGCATCACCCACCTGCAGAGCGGCAGCGAGACGCCGGTGCGGCATTGGGTCGAGTTGCTGGACGAAGCGTTGCAGGCCGCGCCGACGGCCTGATCGCACACCCACTGGGGGTCTGGTCCGACTCGCCGGGAGGCGGGGCGTAGAGAGCATGCAAGCATGTTCACTTCGGGAGTGTTTCCATGCACGCCTCATTTCGATTGATTCTGCGGGGCGCGGTTCTTGGCGCCTGCGCCGTTGCGCCGTGGGTGGCGCAGGCCCAGTCGGCAGCCTCCACACCCGTTCCTGCGGTCGTGCCCGTCGTTGCGCCGACGATGCAAGGCGCCGGTTCGGGTCAGTACGTGTGCGGTGGCGTCGGGTCGGACGAATCCGTCGCCATGCGTGCCGCGATGAAGGACCATCCGCTGTCGCTGCTCTTCGCCCGCAGCAGCGGTGCGTACCTGGCCGACGTCGCGGTGACGGTGAAGAACGAGAGCGGCGCGACGGCCCTGTCGCTTGTCTCGAATGGTCCGATCTGCCACGTCGACCTGCCGGCCGGCCGGTATACGGTCGAGGCATCGGCCGACGGCGTCACGAAGAGCCAGGTCGTCACCCTGGGCAATGGCCCGAAGACGGCCGACTTCCGTTTCTGAGCGCGCAGCGGGGGCTATGCCCCCAGGGCGGTCTCGATGTCGCGGCTGATCGACTCGGGCTTGTCGAGCGGCGCGTAGCGGCGGATGACCTGTCCGTCCTTTCCGATCAGGAACTTGGTGAAGTTCCACTTGATCGCCGTGCTGCCCAGGAAGCCCGGTGCCTCCTTGACCAGCCACTTGTAGAGCGGCGCGGCGCCCGAGCCGTTGACGTCGATCTTCTCCATCATCGGAAAGCTGACGCCGTAGTTCTCGACGCAGAAGGCGCCGATCTCCTCGTTGGTGCCCGGGTCCTGGTTGCCGAACTGGTTGGACGGAAATCCGAGCACTGCGAGGCCCTTGCCCGAGTACTTCTCGTACAGGGCTTCCAGTCCCTCGAACTGCGGTGTGAACCCACACTTGCTGGCCGTGTTCACGATCAGCAGCACCTTGCCCTTGAACGTGGAAAGCGGCACCGGCTTGCCATCGATCTGGCGGGCTTCGAAGTCGTAGACGCTGGTCATGTCGTGTCTTTCTGAAGGGAAGAGGGTCGATCATCCTCGCCGCCCGGCGATCGCGCAAACGCCGACCACACGGCAGCGAGCACGATCAACGCACCGCCGATCCAGATGCGCGCATCCATCGTTGCCGCGCCGAGCGCCACCGACGAACTGCTCGCGAACAACACCTCCGACAGCATGATCACCGAGGTCGCGCTAGCCGCCAGCCGCGCGGCTCCGTACTGCAGGCAGACATTGGCGAACACGAAAGCGATCCCTAACATCACGGCCCAGCCCCACCACGCCGACGCGGCCAGGGGCGGCGGAGCGATCGCGCCGAGCGCCGTCCCCGCCAGCGCCGTCGCACCGGCCACCAGGGCACAACCGCCGAACATCGCCAGCGCGCGCGATTCGCCAGGCGCGGCCCGCAGACGGCGCAGCAGGATGTTGGTCACCGCGAAGCTGAAGCCCGCTGCGACGCCCAGCCAGTCCGGCAGGCTCGACGGAATCGGCCAGTCGGTCTCCGGCGTCTTGAGGACGACCGCCACGCCGATCAGCGCGAGCGCGACGCGTGCGAGGGCGGCCAGCGTCGGCCGTTCGCCGAGGAAGGCCCAGGCCAGCAAGACGCTCCACAGCGGCATCAGGTAGAACAGCAGCACCACGCGCACCACGTCGCCCTGCGTCACCGCCCAGTTGAAGCCGACGTTGGTGAAGCCGGCAGCCAGCCCGAGCAGCACGAGTCCGGGGTGCAGCGCGAAGACGTGCCACATGCTGCGGCGCAGCACCGCCATCACCGCCGCGATCGCGGCGTAGATCAGGCAGGTCGCCCATACCGGATGAAGACCGTGGCTCTCGATCTGCCGGAAAGGAAACCAGGACACGCCCCAGACAAAGGCGTTGAAGATCAGCGCAATGGCAGGCAAGACGGGATCAGTGGTGCTTGTCGCTGCGAGCGATGGCGAGCAGGTGCTCGACCTCTTCCGGGTACTTGCGCAGGTTGCTCATGTGCCAGCGCTTGATGAGCCACATGAAGCCCGCCACCACGACGCCGAAGGCGGTGATGGCCGCATACGCCGACATGCCGAGCCCGGTGCAGGCGCTGTAGAACGCGCCCAGGATCAGGATGCAGGACTGCTCGTTGAAGTTCTGCACCGCGATCGACCGGCCCGCGCCCATCAGGTTGTGCCCGCGGTGCTGGAGCAGCGCATTCATCGGCACCACGAGGAAGCCGCCGAGCCCGCCCAGCAGGATGAGGAAGGGCACCGCCAGCCAGATGTTGCCGATGAAGTTCATCCCGATCACCAGCACGCCCATGCCGATGCCCAGGGGAATCACGCGCGTCGCCATGTCCAGCCGCATGCGCACCGAAGCCACGATCGCGCCGACGGCGGTGCCGATCGCGACCACACCCGTCAGCGACGAGGCCTGCGCGGTGTTGTAGCCCAGCGCCAACGACGCCCAGGCCAGCACGATGTACTTGAGGTTGCCGCCCGCACCCCAGAACAGGGTGGTGGTCGCCAGCGAGATCTGGCCGAGCTTGTCGCGCCAGAGCCGCGAATTGCAGTGCCAGAAATCGGGCAGCAGCGCGGCCATGTTGCGGACGAAGCCGTGCTGCGGGTTGGAGCGAAGCGGCCGCATTTCGACGCCGGTGTCGGGGATGCGGGTGTTGAACCACGCGGCCACGATGTAGACCAGGATCAGCGCGGAGATCGCCGCTTCGGGGGGCGTGTCGATGCCCGTATTGATGACCGGGAAATCCAGCGCGAGCAGGTGGCTCGACAGCGCATGGCCCACGAGCTGGCCGCCGAGCACGATGCCCAGGATGATCGAGGCGATGGTCAGGCCTTCGATCCAGCCGTTGGCCTTGACCAGTTGCGAGGCCGGAAGCAGCTCCGTCAGGATGCCGTACTTGGCCGGCGAGTACGCCGCGGCGCCCAGCCCGACGATGGCGTAGGCCAGCAGCGGGTGCGAGCCGAACAGCATCATCACGCAGCCCACCACCTTGATCGCGTTGCTGATGAACATGACCTTGCCCTTGGGCAAGGCGTCGGCAAAGGCGCCAACCAGCGGGGCCAGCGCCACATAGAAGATGGTGAAGATCGGCACCAGCGCGGCGCGCTGCCATTCGGGCGCGCCGTTGGTTCGCATCAGTTCCACGGCCGCAACGAAAAGCGCGTTGTCGGCCAGTGACGAAAAGAACTGGGCCGACATGATCGTGTAGAAACCGCGCTTCATCGATGGGCTGGCTGGCCAGAAATTGAGACTGCTGGCGATAGTGGAAGAGGGGCCGCTTCCGTGGCGGCTGCGCGGTTATAGCATGGGGGTGCGGTGTCAAAATGGCGTGACGCGCTCTCCACTCTGGGCGCGTTTGTGTGAGTGTTTCCTGCTTTTCACAGGGTTTTTGCCGTGCCGCGTCCGATCCTCGCCACTGTTCATCTTGCTGCACTGCGGCACAACCTCGACCGCGCACGCCGCGCGGCGCTCGACTCGCGCGTGTGGGCCGTCGTCAAGGCCAATGCCTACGGTCACGGCATCGAGCGGGTCTTCGACGCCTTTCGCGCCGCCGACGGCTTCGCGCTGCTCGACCTGAAGGAGGCCGAACGCGTGCGCGCGCTCGGCTGGCGCGGCCCCATCCTGCTGCTCGAAGGCGTGTTCGATGCGCGCGACCTGGAGCTGTGCTCGCGGCTCGATCTCTGGCACGCGGTGCACTGCGACGAGCAGATCGACATGCTGGCCGCACACAAGACGCAGGCGCCGCAACGTGTCTTCCTCAAGATGAATTCGGGCATGAACCGGCTCGGTTTCACGCCCGAGCGCTTCCGCTCGGCGTGGACCCGGCTGAACGCGCTGCCGCAGGTCGACGAGATCACGCTGATGACGCACTTCAGCGATGCCGACGGCGCGCGTGGCATCGCCCACCAGATCGAAGTCTTCGAGCGCACCACGCAGGACCTGCCGGGCGAGCGGTCGACTGCCAACAGCGCCGCGACCTTGCGTCACGCGCCGAGCACGCGGGCCGACTGGGTGCGCCCCGGCATCCTGCTGTACGGCAGTGCTCCGGACTTTCCCGAACACGACGCCGCGCACTGGCAGCTCCAGCCCGGCATGACGCTGTCCACGCAACTGATCGGCGTGCAGAACCTGAAGGCGGGCGACACCATCGGCTACGGATCGAGCTTCGCGGCCGAAGGGCCGATGCGCATCGGCGTCGCCGCGGTCGGCTATGCCGACGGCTACCCGCGGCACTGCACCACTGGCACGCCGGTGCTGGTCAACGGCGTGCGCACCCGGATGGTCGGGCGCGTGAGCATGGACATGATCACGGTCGACCTGACGCCGGTGCCCGACGCGGGCTTCGGCAGCGAGGTCACGCTGTGGGGCCGCGCGTCCAACGGCGCGCTGCTGTATATCGACGACGTGGCGCAGGCCGCCGGCACCGTCGGCTACGAGCTGATGTGCGCTGTCGCCATGCGGGTGCCTGCCACGGTCGATTGAAAGCGCCTGCTTGAGGATTCTTTCGGACTGGCGCTCCGTGCGCCTGTGGGAAACGCAGGTCGAGCGCGACCTGCATCGCACCTACAACCTGCGAACGCACGGCCTGCTGATTGGCACCTTCACCTTGTTGCTGATGTGGATGGTGTCGCACCTGCAGATGCGCTGGGGTGTCGAGTCGCTCGCCACGCGCTACTTCGTGACGCTGGGCGTGGGCTATCTCGCCTACCTGCTGGTGCTGCGCTGGTGGGCGGCTCGGCTTGTGCGGCGCGACACCCGGTTCGATCCCGACGTGCCAGACCCCGGGGTCGGCGACTGGCCGTCCGCGCACGGCGGCGGAGCGAATCCCGGTGCCGACACCAGCGTCGCCGATGTGGCCGGCGGCGTGCTCGATGTGGCGGCCGGTGCGGACGAGGGCGCGGTCGTCGTGGTGCCGGTGCTCGCGATCTTCCTGATCTGCGTCGCGGTCGTGTTCGGCGCGGGCGCGTTGGTGCTGCTCTATTTCGGCTGGGACGCGTTGCTCGCGGTCGCCGTGGAAGTGGCGTTCTCGTACGTATCGGCACGCACCGCGGTGCGCGTTGCGCGGGAAGGCTGGCTGCTTGCCGCGGTGCGACTCACCTGGAAGCCGTTGCTGGGCGCGTTGTTGCTTGCGGTGGTGCTCGGGGCGGTGATCGATCGCTTCATGCCCGAGGTGCACTCGCTGCCCGGGGCCGTACGCGTCCTGCTCCAGCGCTGAGAGTCCAGATCAGTACAGGCCCGACTGCCTTGCACGCAAGCGCGCCAAACCCAGCAGCGCATCCGTGAACGGCGTCGGCACGCCGGCCCGTTGCCCCAGCTCTCGCACCGCCGAAACCAGCGCATCGAGTTCGACCGCGCGCCCCGCTTCCACGTCCTGAAGCATCGAAGTCTTGAAGGCGCCCAGCTTGCGCGTGACGGCATGCCGGTCCTCGGGGCTCTCGGCGATCGGCACGCCGATGCGCGCGCCGATCTCCTTCGCCTCCAGCATGATCGTGGAGATGAAGCCGCGCACCAGATCGTCGTTGAGGATGAGGTCGGTCGTGGCGCCGGTCAGCGCGCTGATGGGGTTGACCGTCATGTTGCCCCAGAGCTTGTACCAGACGTCTTTCTGGATCTGCGGCGAGAGCTTGGTATCGATGCCCGCGCGCGCCAGCAGGTCGCGCAGCGCTTCAGCGCGCGGGGTCGCCTCCCCTGAGGGCTCGCCGATGATGAGTCCGTTGCCGAAGTGATGCCGCACCACACCTGGCGCGTCGAGCGAGCAGCTCGCATGCACCACGCAGCCGACGACGTGCCTGGCGGGAATGGCTGCATCGATCTTTCCGCCCGGGTCGATGGCCTCCAGTTGAGCACCCGCCAGCGCGCCGCCGAAGCCGCCTTGCAGGAACCACCACGGCACGCCGTTCATGGCCGTGAGCACGATCGTCTCGGGGCCGAGCAACGGCGCGATCTGCTGCGCGACGGCGGGCAGCGCCGGCGCCTTCACCGCCACGATTACGAGTTGCTGCACGCCCAATGTCTTCGGATCGCTGCTTGCGTTGACCGGCACCGACACGCGTGATTCGCCGCTCACCAGCGTCAGGCCGTCGCGCTCCAGTGCTTCGAGCGTCGCGCCACGCGCGACCACGTCGATCTCGCAACCCGCCTGCGCGAGCTTCGCCCCGATCCAGCCGCCGATGGCGCCGGCGCCGTAGATGCAAACCTTCATGATTCAGTCAGTTCTTGTAGGAATGGTCGATGCGGTCGACCTGGCGCACCAGCGCGTCGAACACATCCTGGCCCGCACCGTGGTTCGGATTGAATTGCAGGGCATCGCGCGTGCACTTGCGCGCGATGTCCTCGGGCACGGGAATGGCGGCGCCCATCGAGAGGGTCGCCATCTGGATCTCGCAGGCACGCTGCAGGGTCCAGAGAATGGCAAACGTCTGCGGCAGCGTCTCGCCCCAGGCCAGCAGGCCGTGGTTGCGGAGGATCACCGCCTTGCGATCGCCGATGCTCTTCAACAGGCGCGGTCCTTCGTCGGCATGGATCGTGATGCCCTCGAAGTCGTGGTACGCCACCATGCCGTGCAGCTGCGCGCTATAGAAATTGGTCTGCTGCAGCCCGCCCTGCAGGCAGGCCACCGCCACGCCGGCCGTGGTGTGCGTGTGCATCACGCAGTGCGCGTCGGGCAGTCCGTCGTGGATCGCGGCATGCACCGTGAACCCAGCCGGGTTCACCGGCCAGCGCGACCCGTCGAGCACATTGCCCCGCAGGTCGATCTTCACCAGGTTGCTCGCCGTGACCTCGCTGTAGTGCAGGCCGAAGGGATTGATGAGGAACTGCTTCTCGCCGCCCGTCACCGTGTCGGGCAGCCGGACCGTGATGTGGTTGTAGATCATCTCGGTCCAGCCCAGCATCGCGAACACGCGATAGCACGCCGCCAACTCCAGCCGCGCCGCGCGCTCATCGGGGTGGAGGAGTCGATGGTCCAGTTCGGAGGTCGGCATGGCGGCAAGTGTGTTCATATCAGTTCCTTCAAAAAACGCATTCCGCCCCAACCCAACCAACCCGTCCGCCCCCTTTCCAGGAATACCGCGGAACCGGCCCAGCCGGTCCGCAGGTATTGCCCCCTGCAAGGGGGTGGGCGGCCACACGAAGTGGGCAAGCCTGGGGGTGTACTAAGCCTCTGCCGTGAAGCCGATCTTCTTGACGATCGGCGCCCACATCGCGGTGTCCTTCTTCAGCAGGTCGGCCAATTCGGCGGGCGACGACGACATCGGCTCCAGCCCGAAGCCATGCAGTCCGTCGATCACTTCCTTGGTGGCCAGCGCGGTCTTCATCGCGGCGTTCAGGCGGTTCACGACTTCCGGCGAGGCCTTGGCCGGCAGGAAGAAGGCGAACCATTCGCTGAAGGCCATGTCCTTGAGTCCCTGCTCGCCGAAGGTCGGCACATCGGGCGCGAAACTGCTGCGCTTGGCGCCCGAGACGCCCAGGATGCGGATCTTGCCGGTCGGGAGATGCTGCGTGATGTCGCCGATCGGGCCGGACACGGCCGAGATGTTGCCGCCCAGCAGATCGAGCATGGCCGGTTGCGTGCCGCGGTAGGCCGCATGCTTGAGGTCCACGCCCGCGTTCTTGCCCAGCAGCGCGCCGATGAAGTGCGGGGTGGAGCCGGCCGCGGGCGAACCGAAGTTGCCGCCGGCCGGGTTGGCCTTCACCCACTCCAGGAATTCGGGCACGGTCTTCACGCTCGTCGGCACGGCCGGGCCAACGGCAAAGCCGAAGTCGAAGATGCAGGCGAGCGACACGGGCGACAGATCGGCCACCGGGTCGTAGGGCAGCTTCTTGTAGATGTGCGGATAGATCGTCAGGATCGAGGTTGGCGTCTGCAGGATGGTCGCGCCGTCCGCCGGCTGGCTCTTCACGTAGGTCACGGCGATCTGGCCGCCCGCGCCGGTGCGGTTTTCCACCACCACGGTCTTGGCGTAGTCGGGCGCGAGCTTGGTCGCGAGGCGACGGCAAGTCGTGTCGGACGTGCCGCCGGCCGCAAAGCCGGTGATGATGCGCGCGGTCTCGATCGTCGCTTGCGCAAAGGCCTGCTGGCCGATGCTGGCGAGCAGCGCGGAGGCGCCGGTGGTTTGCAGCAGGCTGCGGCGGGTGAAGTTCATGCGGATGTCTCCAAGGGTGGTGCTTCAGGACTCGTCGCGCAGCCAGGTGACTGCGCCGGAGTGGGTCACGGCGCCCTGGTGACCCGGGCGCACGCTGAGCGCATATTTTTCCAGCAAGCCGCCATGCCGCACCCCCGCGTTTACCTCACGTTTCGCCAGGCGCGCGGCGATTTCCGCATCCGTCAGTTCCACCGCGATGCTGCGCGCTTCCGCCCGCGCGTCGATCGCGATCACGTCGCCATCCACCAGTGCCGCAATGGGGCCGCCGTCGGCCGCCTCGGGCCCCGCGTAGCCGATGCACAGCCCCCGCGTCGCGCCTGAAAAGCGCCCGTCGGTCAGCAGCGCCACCTTGTCGCCCATACCTTGCCCGTAGAGCAGTGCCGTGATGCCGAGCATCTCGCGCATGCCGGGGCTGCCCTTGGGGCCTTCGTTGCGGATCACGATCACGTCGCCGGGCTCGTAGCGCCGGTTCTGCACCGCCGTCTGCGCCTCTTCCTCCGAGTCGAAGACCCGCGCCGGCCCACGGTGCACCAGCGTCTTCAGCCCGGCGGTCTTGAGCAGCGCGCCGTCGGGGCAGAGGTTGCCCTTGAGCACGGCCAAACCGCCGTCGCGCGAGATCGGGTCGCCCGCCTTGCGCACCACCTGGCCATCGGGTTCGGCCGCGTCGGCGACTTCCTCGGCCAGCGTGCGGCCGGTGAAAGTCAATGCTTCGCCGTGCAGATAGCCCTGCTCCAGCAGCGTGCGCAGGATCACGCCGGCACCACCGATATAGAACACGTCGCGCGCCAGATACTTGCCGCCCGGCCGGAGGTCGGCGATGAGCGGCGTGCGCGCAAACACCTCGGCCACGTCGTCCAGGTGGAACTTGATGCCCGCCTCGTGCGCGATCGCCGGGAGGTGCAGCGCGGCGTTGGTCGAGCCGCCGGTGGCCGACACGACGGCGCAGGCGTTCTCCAGCGCCTTGCGCGTCACGATGTCGCGGGGCAGGGGGCTTTCGCCCATCACCGCACGCATCAGCGACTTCGCGGCGCGGCGCATCAGGGGCGCGCGTTCGCTGAAGACGGCCGGCACCATGCTGGAGCCGATAGGCGCCAGGCCCAGCGCCTCCGACACCATGCCCATGGTGTTGGCAGTGAACTGCCCCGCGCACGCGCCCGCCGTGGGCAGGCAGGCGCGGCTCATGGCTTCGAGCTCGTCCGCGGTGGCATCGCCGGCCAGCACCTTGCCGATGGTCTCGTAGGTGTCGACGACGTTGAGGTCGCGGCCGTCGGGGCCGGGCATCTGGCCGGGCAAGGCGGAGCCGCCGTGCACGAACACGCTCGGCACGTTGCAGCGAACCATCCCCATCATCAGGCCCGGCAGGTTCTTGTCGCAGGCGCCGATGGCGAAGATGCCGTCCCACTGGTGGCCGCGCGTCGAGGCCTCCACGCTGTCGGCGATCAGCTCGCGCGAGATCAGCGAGAAGCGCATGCCCGAATGCGCCATCGTGAGCCCGTCGCTCACCGACACCACGGGGCACTCGTGCGGCGTGCCGCCGCCGGCGTAGATGCCCGTCTTGGCGTGCTGCGCCTGCTCGCGCAGGTTCAGGTTGCAGGGGCTCATCTCGCCGCCGGTGTGGAACACCCCGATGTGCGGGCGCGCGATGTCCTCGTCGTCCTGCCCCAGCGCGTGCAGGAAGCTGCGCGTGGTCGCGCGGATCACGCCGTCGCGGATGGTCGCGGAGCGGAAGGGCTTGCCGTCCTTGTGCGAGGAATCGGTCATCGTGTCAGTAGGTGCTGCTGCTCGCTGTCGTCGTCTTGGCGCCGCCCTTGAAGCGCGCCGCCAGGGCCGTGGTGGTCCGCACCAGCAGGTTGGTGTCGAGCCCGACGGCGACGAAGAGCGCGCCCAGGTCCAGGTACTTGCGCGCCAGCGTCTCGTCCGGCGTCAGGATGCCCGCCGCCTTGCCGGCGCGGTTGATGCGCGCGATGGCGTCCTCGATCGCCGCCTGTACGTCGGCATGGCCGGGGTTGCCCATGTGCCCCATCGAGGCCGACAGGTCCGCCGGCCCGATGAAGACGCCATCAAGGCCGTCCACGGCTGCGATGGCGTCGAGGTTGGCGAGCGCCTCGCGCGTCTCGGCCTGCACCAGCAGGCAGACCCGGTCGTTCGCTTCCTTTGCATAGGCCGGATAGCGGCCCCAGCCCGACGCGCGCGCGCCGCCCATGCCGCGGATGCCGTCGGGCGGATAGCGCATCGCGCGCACGATCGCCTTCGCCTGCTCGGGCGTGTCGACCATCGGCACCAGCAGCGTCTGCACGCCGAGGTCGAGGTACTGCTTGATCAGCGCCGTGCCGGCATCGCCATGGCCGAGCGGCACGCGCGCAATGGCGTTGGCGCCGGGGTACGCGGCGATCGCCTGCGCCTGCTGCAGGATGCTCTGCAGGCCGTTGGGCGAATGCTCGCCGTCGATCAGCAGCCAGTCGAATCCGGCACCGGCGCAGATCTCCGCGCTGTACGAATCGGCGAGGCCGAGCCAGAGGCCGATCTGGGCGCGCTTGGCGGCGAGGGCTTGCTTGAAGGGGTTCACGGGTGTTTGCATGAGGCGTCTTTCAGATGAAGCGGAAGGCAATGGAGCCGAGCGGTCCGTAGTCGGCGTGGAAAGTGTCGCCGGGCACGGCGGTGGTCGGTCGCGTGAACGAGCCGCCGAGCACCACCTCGCCGGCCTCCAGGCATTCGTCCCACGGCGCGAGCTTGTTGGCGAGCCAGGCCACGCCCGTTGCGGGATGGTTGAGCACGGCAGCGGCCACGCCGGATTCCTCGATCACGCCGTTCTTGTAGAGCAGGGCGCTGACCCAGCGCAGGTCCACCGCGTCGGGCTTCACCGGGCGGCCGCCCATCACGATCCCGGCATTGGCCGCGTTGTCGGCGATGGTGTCGAACACCTTGCGCATCGCCTTCGTGTGGCGGTCGAACTGCTCGATGCGCGCGTCGATGATCTCGATGGCCGGCACCACGTAGTCGGTGGCCGCCAGCACGTCGAAGATCGTCACGTCCGGCCCTTGCAGCCGCTTGCCCAGCACGAAAGCCAGCTCGACCTCGATGCGCGGCGCGATGAAGCGCTTGAACTGGATGTCGCCGCCCTGCTCGAAGAACATGTCGTCGAGCAGCGTGCCGTAGTCCGGCTCGGTGATCTGGCTGGCCTGCTGCATCGCACGCGACGTCAGGCCGATCTTGTGGCCCTTCACGACGCGGCCCTCGGCGAGCTTGGTCTTCACCCATTCGCGCGAGATGGCGTAGCCGTCCTCGATGGTCATCTCGGGAAAGCGCTTGGAGAAGTGCTCGACCTGCACGCGCGACTTCTCGCTCTCGTGAAGCTCGGCGGCAAGTTGGTGGATGACGTTCGGGGCGAGCATGGCGGGTTCTGCCTGATTATTTGTTGAAGAGCGGATGCAGGTTGCTGTGCTTGCCGTCGTAGACCTGGCCGGGGCTTTCGTCGATCTGCAGCGTGATGCCGATGTGTCGCCGTGCGAAGACCGGCTCGAAGTGACGCTTCGCCTGGTCGAGCAGCGCGTCGCCGATGCGCTTCTTCACCGCATCGGAGCGACCGGCGGCCATCCGCACATTGAGATAGACGAAGGCGTAGTCCGCCTTGCCGTCTGCCACCGCGTAGTGCGCGGCGGGGTAGGCGAGCACGCGCGTGCCACCGGTCGGATAGACCTGCTTGCCTTCCTCGTCGCGCTGTTCGAGCATGGTGTCGGCGAGTGTGCGGCACAGCGCCGACATGTCGGTCTCGGGCTCGATGTTGGGGGTGTAGAGAATCACCAGATGGGGCACGGTTCGCGCTCCTCAGGCCGGGGTGGCTGTCGCTGGCAGCGGGGTGACCGGAAAGATCGCATTGATCTGCCCCGTGCCCGAACTGCCGAAGTAGGGCGTCACGATCTCCGCCGGCGCCTCGTAGCGGTCCCAGCCCATCAGGCCGAGCAGCATCGCGGTGTCGTGCATGTCGCCCTCGCCCCAGCACTTGTCGGCGTACATCGGCAGCATGCCGATGAAGGTCTTCCAGTCGCCGGCTTTCCAGAGCTCGACCACGCGATGGTCGACTTGTTCCAGGAAGGGGTCGTACACCTTGTGCATGAACTCCGGCCCGCGTCCGTTGTCCGCGAAGTGGTGCGAGAGCGATCCGCTCGCGAACACCGCCACCGTGCCGTCGTAGCGCTCCTCGATGGCGCGGCGCACCGCCAGGCCGAAGCGGCCCGACTCGTGAAGGTCGTGCCAGTCGCACCAGCCGCTGATGCTGATCACCTTGTAGTGCTGGTCCGCATTCATGTAGCGCATCGGCACCAGCGTGCCGTACTCCAGGTCGAGCGTGGTGTCGCTGTGGGCGCGACTCTTCACGCCCATCTCGTTGGCCATGTCGCCGATCAGGTGGCCGAGCGTCGGGTTGCCCGGGTACGCGTAGGGCATGTTCTTGATGAAATGCGGCAGCTCGTTGCTGGTGTAGATGCCCTCGAACTTCGGGCCGCAGTTGATGTGGTATTCGCTGTTCACCTGCCAGTGGACGTCGAAGACCACGACGGTGTCGACACCGAGCGCGCGGCAGCGGCGGTCGATCTCCTTGTGGCCGTTGATCGCGGCATCGCGGCAGCCGAAGTTCGGGCCGGGAAACTCCGACAGGTACATCGACGGCACGTGCGTGATCTTGGCTGCGAGTGCAAGCTTTCCCATCTCAGACTCCCCAGTGCGGAATGTGATGGCTGCCCAACGAGACCGCGACGTTCTTCGGCTCGCAGAAGACTTCGTAGCTCCAGGTGCCGCCTTCGCGCCCCGTGCCCGAGGCCTTGGTGCCGCCGAAGGGCTGGCGCAAGTCGCGCACGTTCTGGCTGTTGACGAAGCACATGCCGGCCTCGACCGCCGCCGCCACGCGATGGGCCTTGCCGATGTTCTCGGTCCACACGTAGCTCGACAGGCCATATTGGATGTCGTTCGCGAGCCGGATCGCATCCGCCTCGTCCTTGAAGGGGATCAGGCAGGCGACCGGGCCGAAGATCTCGTCCTGCGCGATCTTCATGCGGTTGTCGACATCGGCGAAGACGGTGGGCATCACGTAGTTGCCCTTCTTCACGCGGCCCGGCAACTCGGGCGCACCGAGGCCACCGCACAGCAGCGTGGCGCCTTCCTTCGGGCCCAGCTCGATGTAGCTGCGCACCTTGGCGAGGTGGGCCTGCGAAATCATCGGCCCCACGATCGTCTTCTCGTCCAGCGGATCGCCGACCGTGATGCGCCTGGCGCGCTCGGCGAACTTCGCCGCGAAGTCGGCATAGATCGACTGCTGCACCAGGATGCGCGAGCCAGCCGTGCAGCGCTCGCCGTTGTTGCTGAAGATCATGAACACGGCGGCATCCAGCGCGCGGTCGAGGTCGGCGTCGTCGAAGATCACGAAGGGGCTCTTGCCGCCCAACTCCATGCTGAACTTCTTGAGGCCCGCGCTCTTGACAATGCGGTTGCCCGTCGCTGTCGATCCGGTGAAGGAGATCGCCCGCACATCGGGGTGCGCCACCAGAGGCTCGCCGGCCTCCTTGCCGTACCCGTGGACGAGGTTCAGCACGCCCGGCGGAATGCCCGCTTCGAGCGCCAGCTCGCCCAGGCGCGCAGCGGTGAGCGGAGACAGTTCGCTCATCTTGAGCACCGCCGTGTTGCCGAAGGCGAGGCAGGGCGCGACCTTCCACGTCGCCGTCATGAAAGGCACGTTCCATGGCGAGATCAGCGCGCACACGCCGACCGGATGGAACAGCGTGTAGTTCAGGTGGGTGGGCGTCGGGTAGGTGTGGCCGTCCACGCGGGTGCACATCTCCGCGAAGTAATAGAAGTTGTCCGCCGCGCGCGGCACCAGTTGCTTGCCGGTCTGCGCGATGACCTGGCCGCAGTCGTTGGTTTCGGTCTGCGCGATCTCGGGCACGTTCTTGGCGATCAGGTCGCCGAGCTTGCGGATCAGCTTCGCGCGTTCGGGCGCGGGCATGCCGGCCCATTTCGGAAAGGCTTCCTTCGCGGCGGCGACGGCCGCGTTCACTTCGGCCTCGCCGCCCGAGGCGACTTCGGCCAGCACTTCCTGCGTGGCGGGGTTCACGGTCTGGAAGTAGTCGCGGCCGGCGACCGGCTTGCCGTTGATGAGGTGATCGATCTGCATGGGTTGTTCCTTCGGATTCAGTCGAGCCGGATCTCGCGCGAGGCGATCAGCGCATGCCATTTCTTGCGCTCCGACTGCACATAGCTGTTCATTTCGGCGGCGTCGGTCGGGCGGGCTTCCCAACCGGCGTCGAACAGCTTCTGGCGCACCGTGGGGTCGTTCATGGCTTTCAGCAGATCCGTGCCGAGCTTCACTTGAATGTCCTTCGATGTCGCCGCCGGCGCCACCAGCCCTTGCCACGTGTAGGCCTCGACGGCCGCAAGCCCAAGCTCCTTGGCGGTCGGCACCTGCGGCAGTTGCGGCACGCGCTCGCCCGACATCGCGAGCAGCGGCACCACCTTGCCCGCCTTCACGGCGCTGATGCCGCTGGGCAGGTCGAGCATCATCAGCGGCACCTGGCCACCCATCAGATCCTGCAGCGCCGGGGCGCCGCCCTTGTAGGGCACGTGCAGCAGCGACACCCCGGCCTCGCGCTGGAAGAGCTCCAGCGCCAGGTGGTGCGGACTGCCGGCGCCCGGCGTGGCGATGCTGTACTTGCCCGGGTCTTTCTTGAGCGCGGCGATCAGCGCCTTGGCATCGGCGAAGCCCGCGCCGGGTGCCGCCGTGATGATCAGGGGCGAGCGCCCCATCATGCCGAGCGCGACGAAGTCCTTCTCGGCGTCGTAGGGCAGCTTCTTGTAGAGCACCGGGTTGTAGACCAGCACGCCGTTGTCGGCCGAGAACACCGTGTAGCCATCGCCCGGCGAACGCGACACGTTCTCGGACGCGATGATGGCCGCCGCCCCGGGCCGGTTGTCGACCAGCACGGGTTGGCCGATCAGTTGCGACAACTGCGTGCCCGCCGTGCGCGCCAGGAAGTCGGTGCCGCCGCCGGCCG
The DNA here is from genome assembly GCF_030317145.1 of Variovorax flavidus. Lineage (GTDB taxonomy): Bacteria > Pseudomonadota > Gammaproteobacteria > Burkholderiales > Burkholderiaceae_C > Variovorax > Variovorax flavidus. The sequence continues at coordinate 236,927 of NZ_JASZYE010000006.1, read as the reverse complement.
GGTAGCCGACCACCCATCGCACCGGCTTGGCCGGGTAGCTTTGCGCAGCGGCGTCCATCGCCACTGCCGATGCCGTCAATGCAACCATCGCGGTCGCAAGCCTGAATATTCTTTTCATGTTGTCTCCCTTCTCCGGTTGAAAAAACCGCAGGCGCTCAACCCGCGGCAATGGTGTTGACCAGCGCGCCGATCTGCGCGATCTCGGTCACGATGACGTCGCCGGGGCGACAGTCGACCACGCCGTCCGGCGTGCCCGTCAGGATGACGTCGCCGGGCGACAACGTCATGAAGCTGCTGAAGTACTCGATGAGAAAGGGCGCGTCGAAGATCATGTCCTTCGTGTTGCCCGACTGCGTGACCTTGCCGTTGACCGTGGTGCTGAGCGCCAGGGCCATCGGGTCGGCAACGTCCTTGGCATCCACCAGCCAGGGACCGATCGGCGTGCAGGTGTCGCGGTTCTTCACGCGCAGGTTGGGGCGATACCAGTTCTCCAGGTAGTCGCGGATCGCGTAATCGTTGGCGACCGTGTAGCCGCCGATGAAGTCGTAGGCGTCGTCGCGCTTCACCTTGCGTGCGGTCTTGCCGACGACGATCACCAGCTCGCATTCGTAGTGCATGAACTGCACGTCTGCAGGACGGCGCGTGAGCTGGCGGTGGCCGGTCAGCGTGCTCTCGCCCTTGACGAACACCAACGGCTCCTCAGGCGCCTTGAACTCAAGCTCCTTGGCATGGTCGGCGTAGTTGAGGCCCAACGCGAGGATGGTGCGCGGGCGCGCCACCGGCGCCAGCGGCGGCAGCCATGTCACGACGTCGGGCGCCAGCAAGCGGCCATCGGACAGCCGCAGCCGGCCCTCGTCCTCCACGGCGTCATGCACCGCGCCTTCGAACAGGATGCGCGCGTGCTTCATGCTTGCTCCTTCACCAGCGTGTTGACCAGCGTCTCGAAGCCCGGCGAGCTGATCTCGATGCGGTCGCCGGGGCGCGCCAGCGGGCGGCCTGCGTCGCAGCCGAGCATCAGCACCTCGCCGTGCGCGAGCGTCATGAAGTCGCCGACATCGGCCAGAAGCTGCGAGGCGCTGCGCACCGTCTGCGAGAAATCGACCGACTGCTTCAGTTCGCCGTTGATGCGAACTTCGAGCTTGAACTGCGCCGGGTCGGCCACCTCCTGCGCATCGCGCATGGCCGGGCCGATGCCCAGGAAGCCATCGACGCACTTGAACTTGACCGGCGGCCGGAAGAAGCTCGCATGCGGGATCGACAGGTCGTTCATCAGCACGAAGCCTTCGACGTCGTTGTCGGCGCCGATCACCATGGCGATGGTGGCGCCGACCTCGACGGCATCGACGTTTGCCGGCACGGTGATCGCGCTGCCGTGCGGGCTCCAGGTGTTGGCGGTCTTGACGAAGAGCACCGGCGCCTTCGGCGGCGCCTTGTAGGGCGGCTGGGTCATCTGCGGCGCGAGTGCCTCGACTTCCGCGCGGAAGTTCAGCAGCACGCCGTAGACGGTGCCTGTGGGGGTGTAGCTCATGGTTGTGGTTGCTCCAGTGCGATGAGTTCGTCCAGCAGTTGATAGAGCTGAGAGAGCTTTTCCTTGCCCATCGCTTCTTCCATCCAGGCGTAGTGCGCCTCGATGCTGGTCGACAGCTTCTTCACCAGCTTGCGGCCGTGCGCAGTGGCTTCGACCACGGTGCGACGCTGGTCCTCCGGGTCTCGGCTGCGCGTGATGAGTTCGTCGCGCTCCATGCGCGCGAGCACGCCGGTGAGGCTGGGGCCGAGGATGAAGGCCTCGCGCGCCACGCGGCCGGTCTCGACCGCGCCGTGTTCGCCGAGCACGCGCAGCACGCGCCACTGCTGGTCCGACAACGCATGCTCGCGCAGGCTGGGCCGTGTGTGGCCCATCACGGCCTCGCGGGCCTGCAGCAGCAGGCGGGGCAAATTGCGGTGGGTAAAGGGCGTGCTCATGGGGCCTCGATTTATTTAACATGTTAAATGATTGGTCAAGGGCAGGCCTTCGGGTTAACCCTTTGGCGATGGGTTGACCTTGAAAAGTGTTTCTCATTCTTGACAAATTGGCCGTTTTGTACAGAATGAGAAACACTTATGCCAGCGTCTGGCCCGAACCTCACCGACCAATCCGCTGCGACGCTGGCCGCGCTTGCTGCTGCCGTGCGTGCCCGCCGCAAGCATCTGGGTGTCAGCGCGGTCACCGCGGCTGAGGCGGCCGGCATCTCGCGCGTCACCCTCCACCGCATCGAAAAGGGCGAGCCTGCTGTCACTATGGGCGCGTACCTGAGGGTGCTGGCAGCACTCGGCCTTCAACTAGTGGTTGGGTTGCCGCAGGAGTCTGTCGGAGCACCTCGCGCAGGCTGGCTTCCCGCACGAATCCGCATTGCCGACTACCCCTGGCTCAAGCAACTTGCCTGGCAGGTCCATGGCCCGCAGGAACTGACGCCGCGCGAAGCCTTGGGCATCTATGAGCGCAACTGGCGGCACCTCGATCCCGCGGCGCTGTCGGAGGCCGAGAAGGATCTCGTCGACGCCCTACGGCTCGCGCTCGGGAGTGATCCCGTTGTTTGAGCGGCCGCACCATCGCCGCATAGCGAGGGTGCTCCGGGCGCTCGATGGACAACTGCTGCGTCAACGAGCTTGCCTGTTCGGTGGCGGCACTGCAATGGCCCTTCGCTTCGGCGAGTACCGCGAATCGCTGGACATCGATTTTCTGGTGTCGGACCTGGCGGCGTACCGCGAGCTCCGGCAAACCATGACCGGTGTCGACGGGTGGAGGGTCATTCTGCGCAATGGTGCCGAAGAGGTCCAGGCCGGCGAGTGGCGCGCCGACCAGTACGGCATCCGCACCCGCCTGCAGATCGATGACCAGCCGATCAAGTTCGAGATCGTGTTTGAGGCCCGCATCGCACTGGAACCGCCCGGCAAGGTCGACGAACTGTGTGGCGTGCCCACCCTCACGTCGCTGGACATGGCAGCGAGCAAGCTGCTCGCCAACTCGGACCGCTGGGCCGATGACGGCGTGTTCAGCCGCGACCTGATCGACCTTGCGATGATGAAGCCCGCGCTGCCGCTGTTGCGCCTGGCGGTCGGCAAGGCCGAGGGCGCCTACGGAGACTCCGTCCGCCGCGATCTTCGGCGCGCCATCGACCGAATGGGCGAACGCTCCGGATGGCTTGAACGCTGCATGCAAGTCATGGGCATGGCTGATGCGCCGGCGCTGGTGTGGCAGCGCGTTCGGGCCTTGAAGCGTGCGCTGACGTGAGTCCGCCAGCACTGCGCGCTCGGACGTAGCCCGCGCTGCCTACACTCGACGTCATGCCCAAAGAGAAAACGCTTTACGTCTGCAGCGAATGCGGCGGCACCAGCCCCAAGTGGCTGGGCAAATGCCCGAGCTGCGGCGCCTGGAACACATTGATCGAACAGGTCGCCGGCCCCGCAGGCGGCGCAGCCAACAACCGCTTCGGCACCCAGTTCGCCTCGCTCGCCGGCTCGGCCGAACTGGCGACGCTGTCAGAAATCGAGGCCACCGACATCGCGCGCACGCCCACCGGCATCGACGAGCTCGACCGCGTGCTCGGTGGCGGCATCGTCGACGGCGGCGTGACGCTGATCGGCGGCGACCCGGGCATCGGCAAGTCGACCCTGCTGCTGCAGGCGGTGGATGCGCTGCAGCGCGCCGGCCGCAACTCGCTCTATGTCACGGGCGAGGAAAGCGGCGCGCAGGTCGCGCTGCGCTCGCGCCGGCTCGGCCTGGACCATTCGCAGGTGCAGGTGCTGGCCGAGATTCAGCTGGAAAAAATCATTGCCACGCTGGACGCCCACCGCCCGGCCATCGCGGTCATCGACTCGATCCAGACCGTGTACTCCGACCAGCTCACGTCCGCCCCCGGCTCGGTGGCCCAGGTGCGCGAGTGCGCCGCCCACCTGACGCGCTTCGCCAAGGCCAGCGGCACCGCCATCGTGCTGGTCGGCCACGTCACCAAGGAGGGCGCCCTGGCCGGCCCGCGCGTGCTGGAGCACATGGTCGACACGGTGCTGTACTTCGAGGGTGACACGCATTCGAGCTTCCGCCTCGTGCGGGCCATCAAGAACCGCTTCGGCGCGGTCAACGAGATCGGCGTCTTCGCGATGACCGAGCGCGGGCTTAAGGGCGTCGCGAACCCGAGCGCGATCTTCCTGAGCCAGCACGCCGAGCCGGTGCCCGGCAGCGTGGTGCTGGTCACGCTGGAAGGCACGCGGCCGATGCTGGTCGAGATCCAGGCGCTGGTCGACAACGGCGGGCCCAGCCCGCGGCGCCTGTCAGTGGGCCTGGACCGGGATCGTCTCGCGATGCTGCTGGCGGTGCTGCACCGGCATGCCGGCGTGGCCTGCATGGACCAGGACGTTTTCGTGAACGCGGTGGGCGGGGTGCGCATCAGCGAGCCCGCTGCCGACCTCGCGGTGATGCTGTCGATCACGTCGAGCCTGCGCGGCAAGCCGCTGCCAAAGGGCTTTATCGCGTTTGGCGAAGTGGGGCTGGCCGGTGAGGTGCGGCCCGCGCCGCGCGGGCAGGAGCGTTTGCGGGAGGCGGCCAAGCTGGGTTTCAGCGTGGCGGTGGTACCCAAGGCCAACGCGCCGCGCAAAGGCACGAAGGAGATCGAGGGGCTGACGATCCATGCGGTGGAGCGGATCGAGGAAGCCCTGGATATCGTGAGGCAGATGCAATAGTCGCCGGCTAGCCGTGCGTCACAGGCCCGCATCCCAGTAGGGCGGGTCGCCGAACGCGGCCTTGAGCGCATCGGTCATCGCCCGCAGCTTCGCCGAAGGCGACCGGCCTTCCGGATGGGCCACGTACAGGAACTCCTCCTCCGAGGGAAGACCGATGTCGATGGCAAGCAGCCGTCCGGCGCGCAAGGACTCGCCGACGATGAACGTAGGCAGCAGCGCGATGCCCAGTCCCGCCTCGCAGGCGTCCCGCATCATGTCGCCGTTGTTCACTCGCAGGGCCCGCGATGCGCGCACAGACACAAGCTCGCCATCGCGTCGGAACTGCCAGTCGGCCACGCCACGGTTCGTATAGAACACGCCCCGGTGGCGCTGCAAATCCTCCACGCTGGAGGGTCGGCCATGCTGCTCGATGTAGTCCGGCGAGGCGACGAGCGCCCGGCGGCTGCGGGCCAGCGTCCACGCGACCAGACGCGAATCGACAAGCGGTCCGTTCCGGACCACGCCGTCGTAGCCTTCCGATGCGGCATCGATGCGCCGATCATCGAGTTCGAGCGTCAGCTCGATCCCGGCATGGGCCGCGATGAACGGATACAGCGCCGGACCCAGGTGCATGCGCCCAAAGGTGACCGGCGCGGAAATCCGCAGCGGCCCGACCAGCGTGCCGCGCCGCTGCGCCAGCTCGGTGGCAGCCTCCTCGACGTCCCGCATGATGGCCGACGCCCGCGCCAGAAAGGTGGCGCCGTCTTCGGTGAGCGTGAGCTTGCGCGTCGAGCGGTGCAGCAGGCGAACGCCCAGTTCCTTCTCCAGATCGGCAAGGCGCTCGCTGACGACTGACTTGGAGAGATTCAGTCGCCGCGACGCCTCGCTGATGGAGCCCGACTCCGCGACCGCCACGAAGGTGGCCAAGCCGTCCAGCTTCACATGCCTGATCAGGTGCGGGTGATGGATGCGCCGCCGTCGACCAGCGACGCCGTGCCGGTGACGAACGCCGAGTCGTCCGAGGCGAGATACAGCACGGAGCGAGCCAGTTCCTCCGGCGTCGCCACGCGCTTGAGCGCATGGAGGTTCGTGACGAAGGACTGCGACTCCTTGGTGTTGTTCATGCTGCGGTACATGTCAGTATCGACGGCGCCCGGCAGGATCGCATTCACGCGCACCTTTTGCGGCCCGTATTCGGCTGCGAGCGCCTGGGTGAGGCCGATGAGCCCCGCCTTGCTCGCCGCGTAGGCCGCCACGCCCGGAAACGCGAAGGTGTGGCCGACGAAGGTGGACGTGAAGATGACCGAGCCGCCGCCGTTCTCCAGCATCTGTGCGACCTGGTGCTTGGCGCCGAGGAAGGCGCCGGTCAGGTTGATCGCCAGGGTGTCGGTCCAGCCGGCTTCCGAGACGCCGGTGGTAGGGCCGCCTTCGCCCAGGGTGCCCGCGTTGTTGAAGGCGATGTCGAGGCGGCCGTAGGTCGACACGGCCAGCGCGACGAGGGCGCGCGCATAGTCTTCGGAGCGCACGTCGCCTGCGAGTGCGACCGCATGGCCACCGGCGGCGCGAATCTCTGCGACGAGTTTTTCCAGCTCGGCCGCCCGGCGCGCGCCGACGACCAGCTTGGCGCCTTCCGCCGCGAAGAGCTTCGCGGTGGCATGGCCGATGCCGGCGCTGGCGCCGGTGATGAGAGCTACTTTTCCTTCGAGACGGTTCACGATTCGATCCTTGGTTGCTGATCGAATTGATCAGATGCAGTCAGTATGGAGACCGGCAGTCGTTCGCGGTAGACGTCGAATACCGATATTGGCTTCCGGAAAAACCGAACAATCGCCCGTGTTCGTAGACAAGTGTCAGTTTCAGTGAATTTTTGTTCACCAAAAGGCCGACAGGCACTAAGATCGCGCCCGTGAAACCCAAGGACGACGAAAAGCTCCGCGCCATCGCCGAGGCCACGTTCACGCTGGTCGAGCAGACCGGCCTGAGCGGCCTGACCATGGCCGCCATCGCGCGCGAGGCTGGCCTGGCCACGGGCACGCTGTACGTCTACTTCAAGTCGAAGGAAGAGTTGATGGTCGCGCTTTACGAGCAGGCCAAGACCACGACCACCGCCAGCCTCATGCACGGCGACGACCCCAAGGCCCCGTTTCGCAGCCGATTCCGGCACATGTGGATGAACTGGCTCGAACACCGCCTGACGCACTACGCGCAGGTCGTGTTCCTGGAGCAGTACTACAACTCGCCCTGGTTCAGCGAAGAGAGCCGCAATCTCTTCGCCCGGCTCATCAAGGACTGGGTCGACCTGATCGAGTCGGCCAAGGCGCACCAGATCCTGAAGGACGTGCCCACCGTCCTGCTGATCAACAGCTTCGGCGGCTCCGTGCGAGAGACCGCCAACCTGCTTCGCTCCGGCGCGCTGGCCCGCACGGACGAGAACCTGGCAATGGCCTTCGGGCTCTGCTGGGACGGCATCAAGGCCTGAGCCACTTGACCTGACCCTGGCACAGGTCTATTGTTTGGCCGAACCAATATTCACCGAAGAAGAGGAAACCCCACCATGACCACCCTCCACATCAACGGCAAGGACCGGCAAGTCGATGCCGACCCTTCCACCCCCATCCTCTGGGCCCTGCGCGACACGCTCGGCATGACCGGCACCAAGTTCGGCTGCGGCGCGGCGCTGTGCGGCGCCTGCACCGTGCACCTCAACGGCCAGGCGATCCGCTCGTGCGTGACGCCTATCTCCGCCGCAGCCGGCCAGAAGATCACCACCATCGAAGCAGTCACCGATGGCGGCGACAAGGTCGGCAAGGCCGTGCACGACGCGTGGGTCAAGCATGACGTGGCGCAGTGCGGCTACTGCCAGAGCGGCCAGATCATGTCGGCCACCGCCTTCCTGAAGACGGTCGCGCCCGGCAAGCTGCCCAGCGAGGCCGAGATCGATTCGGCCATGGCCGGCAACATCTGCCGCTGCGGCACCTACGCGCGCATCCGCGCAGCGGTCGCCGACGCCGCCAAGACGCTGGCTTGAAGAAGGAGATCACCATGAATTTCGATCAAGCCACCTTCGAACTGCCCGCCAACCTCCGCGCGCTGATGACGCGCCAGGAGGACTCCACCGAACCCGCCGGCCTGCCTCGCCGCAGCTTCCTGAAGCTCACGGCGGTGAGCGGCTTCGCGCTCGGCGTCTTCCCGATGGGCGCGCTCGCGCAGGACACGAGCGCGGCGGCCGCCAAGCCGGCCGGCCTGAAGCCGCTGCAGCAGCCCGCGGCCTTCGTGCGCATCGACCGCGACGGCACGACCACCATCACCATCAACCGGCTCGACTTCGGGCAGGGCGTGCAGACCGGGTTGCCGATGATCCTGGCGGAAGAACTCGACGCCGACTGGTCCAAGGTCAAGAGCGTTCACGGCACCAACGACCCGGCCTACGTCGATCCCGCCTTCGGCATGCACATCACGGGCGGCTCGGGCTCCATCAAGAACTCGTACACCCAATACCGCGAACTCGGCGCCCGCACCCGCGCGATGCTGGTCAGCGCGGCCGCGGCACAGTGGAAGGTGGATGCCGCGACGCTGCAGACGCGCAATGGCGTTGTCATCGGCCCCGGCGGCAAGCAACTCGGCTACGGCGAACTGGCCGAAGCGGCGATGAAGCTGCCGGTGCCCGAAACCGTCAAGCTCAAGGAGCCGAAGGACTTCCGCCTCATCGGCAAGCCCACCGGCCGCCTCGACGCGCAGGCCAAGTCCAGCGGCCACCAGGACTACGGCATCGACATGCGCCTGCCCGGCATGCTGACCGCTGTCGTGTCGCATCCGCCGGTGTTCGGCGCCAAGCTCAAGTCGGTGGACGACAGCGCCGCGAAGGCGATCAAGGGCGTCAAGGCCGTGCTGCGCGTGCCGCTGGACCGCGGTGCCGAAGGCGTGGCCGTGGTCGCCGACGGCTACTGGGCCGCCAAGCAGGGCCGCGATGCGCTCAAGCTCGAATGGGACACCAACGCCGTCGAGAAGGTCGACAGCGAGAAGCAGCTTGCGCAATACCGCGAACTCGCGACGAAGCCGGGCAAGCGCAAGTACGACGCCGACGTCTCGAAGCTCGCCAACGCGCCGCACAAGATCGAAGCCGAGTTCGTCTTCCCCTACCTCGCGCACGCACCGATGGAGCCGCTCAACTGCACCGTGAGCCTCGCGGGAGGCAAGGCGGAAGTGTGGACGGGCACGCAGATGCCGGGCATCGACGGCATGGCGGCCGCCAAGGTGCTAGGCGTGCCGCCCGAGAACGTCAAGGTCCACGTGCAGATGGCGGGCGGCGGCTTCGGCCGTCGCGGCCTGCTGACCAGCGACTACGTGGCCGAGGCCTGCGGCGTCGTCAAGGCCGCGCAGGCGGCGGGGGTCCATGCGCCGATCCGCACGCTGTGGAGCCGCGAGGACGACATCAAGGGCGGCTACTACCGCCCGATGCACCTTCACACCGCGAAGATCGGTTTCGACGCGCAGGGCAAGGTCACCGGCTGGGACCACGTCATCGTCGGCCAGTCGCTGCTGATGGGCAGCATGTTCGAGCCGATGATGGTCAAGGACGGCATCGACGCCACGGCCGTCGAAGGCATGAAGGAGCCCTACGACGTCCCGATGCGGCTCACGGTGCATCACCCCAAGCTCAACGTGCCGGTGTTGTGGTGGCGCAGCGTGGGCTCGACCCACACGGCGTTCGTCATGGAAACGCTGCTCGACGAGATCGCCCGCACCACCAGGCAGGACCCGGTCGCGTACCGCATGAAGCTCATCGGCGACCAGCACCCGCGCCACAAGGCGGCGCTGCAACTGGCGGTGGACAAGTCCGGCTACGGCAAGAAGACGCTCGCGACGGGGCGGGCCTGGGGCGTGGCGGTGCACGAGTCTTTCAACTCGGTGGTGGCGTATGTCGTCGAAGCCTCGGTGAAGGACGGCACGCCCACGCTGCACAGCGTGACGGCGGGCGTGCACTGCAATCTGGTGGTCAACCCGAAGAGCGTGGAAGCGCAAGTGCAGGGTGGGGCGGTGATGGGGCTGTCGATGTGCCTGCCGGGTGCGGCCATCACGCTGAAGGATGGGGTGGTGCAGCAGAGCAACTTTGGGGACTTTGTGGTGCCGCGCATCACGGATATGCCGCAGATTGCGGTGCACATCGTGCCTAGTGCTGATGCGCCTACCGGTATGGGTGAGCCGGGGTTGCCGCCGCTGGCGCCTGCGTTTGCGAATGCGGTGGCGGCGATTACGGGGAAGCCGGTGCGGGAGTTGCCTTTCAAGTTGGCTTGAGGGGTTGGTATCGCGTGTGCCAGTTGCAATAGCGCTGGCATACTGCGCAAGTCGCGTCGGCAACGGCGTGACCGGGTTTGGAAGCCCGACGGAATTTTTTACGGCGGAAGCCGCAGTTGCCTTTGGCCTGCGGCTTCTTCGTTCGTGCCCCAGTTTTTGGCGGCTCGGACGGGAGGGCGAAAGTCCTGCCGGCTTTTTTCGTAAGAAGTTCCCCGGTCTTCCAACCCGTTCGAGCTGCCGCCCCCGTTTGGAAGCGGGTGCGACGGTTTTGCAAACCGGAACTTCAGGGAGGCCAACATGGCCAAGTCTTCACGCGCGCTCGCGCTTTCAAACAGAACCTCTAAATCAGCAAAGCCCAAGATGGCCGCTGCAAAGCAGCGCCGCAAGCTGATCGCCGAACGGGACCATCCAGAGTCGGCACCGAAGTTCGTCTCGATCGCCGCGCTTGTCGCCGACGGCACTTGCAGCAACTTGACCGATCCGCAGCGTGCCTACGAGTGCTTGCAGAGCTTGCTGTCTGCTCGTTGCCGCTTGAACGGCGGGGAGGAGTTGTACATAGAGCCGCTTGAACTTCTGGACGTGGTGACTGTCCTCGATGCGGAAGTGGTGCGTCAGCTGCGGGCGCTGAGGGCTGCGATTGAAGCGACGCGCGAGATTGGGTGATAGTGACCGCTGGGTAAGTGTGCCGAGCCGCACGCGAGGGCGGCTCCGGGATGTCTGTTTAAGGTTGCAGAAGTTCGGTCAGTCTGCGCCGCTTCGATGCTTGATGCCCGCAGTCTGCTCATCCGACAGCGCTGGTATCTGCATTCCTGAGCTCGGCGAACTTGGCCGCCATCGTCGGGTTGGCCCGAGTCAGCTTCTTGATCGTGACATCCTGAGCCTTGTCATTCGCAAGGCGGAGATTCCGATCGGCACCGATCAACGCTTCCTTGGTTTTCTGCAGGTGGTCGATCGACTTGTCGATCTCGTCGATTGCTGTTTGAAAGCGTCTGGACGCAAGGTCGTAGTTCTTGGCAAACGCAGTCTTGAACGATTCAAGCTCCGTCTCGAAGCTTGTAATGTCGATGTGCTGCGCTTTGACCAGAGCGAGTTCTGACTTGTACTTCAGCGAATTCATGGCCGCATTGCGCAGGAGCGTGATGATCGGAAGAAAGAACTGCGGGCGCACGACCTACATCTTGGGGTGACGGTGGAATACATCCACGATCCCGGTGTTGTAGAGCTCGCTGTCGGGCTCGAGCAGGGAGACCAGAATCGCATACTCGCATCCCTTCTCGACACGGTCCTTGTCGAGCTCCTTCAAGAAGTCCTCGTTCTTGCTTTTCGTCGTGGTCCGATCGCTTTCGTTCTTCATCTCGAACATGATCGAAACGATCTCGGTTCCGGCTTCATCCATATCGCGAAAGATATAGTCGCCCTTGCTGCCCGTGCGTGCGTCGTTGTCTTTCTCGAAGTAAGCCCTGGGGAACGCGGTTGCGCGAATGCGGTTGAATTCGGTCTCGCAGTGCTGCTCTAAGGTTTCGCCAACCATCTTGGTCGACAAACGCGCCTTCATGTCCCGAAGACGTTCGATCGCGTCATCGCGATCCTTGATCTGGGTCTCGTACTTGTCTTTAAGCGATTTCTCTGCCAACTGCTTCTCAAGCTCTGCACGCTCAAGACTGCTCCTGAGGTCGTCACGCTCCTTCTGGACAGCACTGACCGCTTCGGTGATGGCAAGTTTCTGAGTCAGTTCGACGGCATCCAGTTTGGCGTGCAGGTTCTGCAGATCCGCGTTCTTCTCCGCAGTGACCTTCTGCAGTTCGTTCGCAAGCTTTGCTTCGGCCAGGTTTGAAGCTGCTTGCTTGTCCTGCTTGGCGTGCTCAAGTTGGTTGGCTAGGAGGTCGCGCTCCTTCTCGACGACGTTCAGGGCCGCTGCCACCGCCAACTCCCGCTCAACGCCACTGGCGTTGAGCTGGCCCTTCAGTTCTTGAATCTCGGCATCCTTGGATGCTGAGACGTTCCGAAACTCTCCCGCGAGTTTGGTTTGAGCGAGTTCAACGGCGTTGCGTTTTTCCTGCTCGGCGAGCGTTAGGCGCTCGTGCAACTGCTTTTCGAAGTCGGTGTCGCGGACCTGCTTCAGGATGTCCGCGTATCCCGCCTCATCGATCTTGAAGGCCGTTTGACAGTGTGGACAGATGATTTCATGCATAACTAGATACCCATTGCTTTTGCCACGATCTGCGTGAGCATTTCTGGCACCGCTCCTTCAGCCTCAAGCGTGGCCTTTCGGTAAGCGAGCTGATTCTTTGCAGGACTGATTCCTGTAGCAGCCTGTATGTTCTTGCAGGCCGTGACCCATTCCGTCCACGTTGTCGACAGGAACGCCTCGAGGTGATCCTCAAAAATTGCGACTTCATTGGCGACCACGCCGGACGGAAAGTCTTCCTCGGCCCTTCCAAAATACCTCAGCGCCTTGCGATTCGCGGCAACATGACCAGTCCTCTCCTCAGCGATCTTCTCTTTCGTTTTTCCGTTGGCCACGGCACGCGCTTCAAACCCGCCGTCCGAATCAAATAGTGCGTAGGCCGGAATCCCAATCAAGGTCAGGATCGCGTGCACGAGTGGGACCGACGCTTTGCAGCCTGCGGGCACGATTGAGATTCCGCTGGCCTCAAGCGAACCAAGTGAGGTTCGATCGCCGATGCCGTAGAAGACTGATTGCTCAGTTGTGCCTTCGACCACGAACGCGCGATGCGCGAAGAGCGCGACAGCGAGCTGATTTGCCACGACGCTATCGAGCTGACGATCAACTGTATCAGGGCTCAGCACCCCATCCAGTCTCTGCTTCACGTCAGCAAGCGTCGCGCGGTGGACTGTGACCGCAGGATTCCCGCCAAGCGTGCGCGTCAGCCTCCGTACTTGGTCGAAGTGCCGGGCTTCGATGAAGTACGGACTGTGTGTCGCATAGCTCACTTGGATGCGCTTCCCCGCGTCTTCGGCAAGCGACCGGAGTACCTTGGCGAACGTCTGGGCTTGAATAGGATGCTGAAACAGTTCCGGCTCTTCGATGGCCAGGCAGATGACCCCTTCTGTAGAAGCCGCGCCAGACTGCGCCAAAAGCTGCAGCGCTGAAATCAATAGCGTTCGTTGAAACCCATGTCCTTGCCGCTCTACGGCGGTCTCGGTCGTGCCATCGAGTACACCCACCTCAAATGCCGTCCGAGGGGCCTTCAGTTCCACGTCTGCTGGAGTGACGGTGATAGCGCGACCTGGAGAGTACGAGTTGACGACTTCGTTGAGCCGACTCGTCATGGCCTCGAGCTGCGCTGAGAACTTCTCCTGGTAGACCTTCTGCTGCTTTGAGCGCGATTCCTCCACGATGACAGCGATCGCCTCATCAGCAGCAGTTCGGTCGATAGACCGCTCAAGAATGCGACCAATGATGCTTGACTTGCCGTCAAGTGACTCTTCGCTTGCACGAAGATCGGCCGTCACCAGAACGAAGTCAAAGAGGCCACTCATCTTGCCACCACTGTTGAAGCCGAAGAAGTTCGTCTGTAACGACTCCGGGGCTTCTTCAAGCTTGTCCGTGTGACCGGCTTCCCACGTGGTCATCACTTGATTCGCCGCTTCGGCGCTGGTCCAGGCCTGAAGACCGAGAGAAGGCTCACTGGTGCGCAGCTCGTTGTAGGCAGTCTTCTTCTCGCCTGCCGACGCCTTGCTTCGAATCGCATTGAATGGCGGATAACTCTTCGAGTTCGCAGAAAGAGTCTCGGCCCGCATTTGGGCTGCGGCGCTTACGGGCAGTAAACGTTGCTACCTCGGGCGGTGCGTACTTGCCGAGTTCATTCCGGTCTCGTTCGCTCAGGTCGGCAAATGTGACCGCGACCTCAATGTCGTCGTCCGTCGCGCCGAAGGAGCAATCTTTGTCTGACAGTGATCCTGGTTTTCCGTTGAAGTACCAGTCGAGGGCACGAAGCACGGTTGACTTGCCGGCGCCATTGGGGCCGATGAATGTCGTGACGGAATCAAAGGGGATGGTGACGTCTTTTAAGGTTCGGAAGTTCTTGATTTGTACGGATTGAATCTTCATGCTCTGAGCTTTGTGTCCTGTCTGCTTAGTCGTGGAGGCAGTTCCATCTCAATCGAACCATAGCGGACAGATCGGCCTCGCCTTCTCATCAATGGAGATGAGGTGGCCGAATAAAGCGGCTCGTTCGTCAAGTTGTGCACGGAATCTCGAAGTCTCGCCGCCGCCTGGACAGCACGCCTTCAGGATTAGAAGTTGAGGACGCCAATCTCCCCGGCGCTGAGGTGATCTGCAAATACCGATACCTCTATCATGGTCCACCTGTCAGGTCGGACATCGAGTAAGTCCTGGGCTTCGAGCTCAAACTCGAAACTACGCGAACATCGCCTCAGCGAAGACTCGACAGCCGCTTTCGGCACGAGACCAGACCCTAAGGGTCGCATTTTGGAACTTCGGGCTTTTGCTGCATTGCAGACTCATCTATCGAACACATTCAACCTTTTTCAGGCGCGCCGCTCGAGAGCGGCTTGATACCCGCGAACTTTTGCAGAACGAACCATCGCCCATTCACTTATTCCTGCGCGCAAAATTGAGATTGCAGCGTGTCTGTGGCGTCTCCAGAATCACCGGGCACCATGCGCCAGTGCGCCCTTCGCCAGCAGCGATCCAAGCGTCGTCGCCGCGCTTCTCGTAGGCCTCCAGCGTGGGGTAGCCGTTGATGCTCCAGTAATCGCCTTCTTTCTTACCCTCCGAGATCTCGATGATTTGGTAGCGGCAAGCCTTGCTGAGCTTCTTGAGCTTGTAGGCGACTCGGCGCTGGTCGCCCTCTAGTTTGCTGTCAATGACTTCGTAGGGGGTTGCCTTGCATACGCTCCAGGGCGAATGCCATTCGATGGTGTCGCGGCGGATATAGGCGCCCCCATCGCAACCCTGACCCCAACTCTTGTAGGCGCCGTCGCAAGGTGCGTCGGCTACAGCCGATGCGGTGTACGAGCCAAGGGCGAAAACCAGCGCAGCGGCTGCTGTGAATCGCATCATGAGCGCGGCCAAGCCAGGATCGCCGGATACGTCGATTCGCATCGGCCTCTTGTCCCATTCCCACTTCTGAAAACCGAGCTTCAATTGAATATTTCCCGTTGATGTGTGACACGAAGGAGATTAGCGGCCAATGATTCAATCAAGCCATTGCCGCGTTCAGAAGGCGGGAGCGCCGGATGACCGCGTTGCTGACCCGAAACATGCCGCATTGAAGCCGGGACTTATTGCACGGTTCCTGCCTAGTTGATTCCCGCAATAGCGACCAGATCGAGTGGTCACCGCGTCATGATTCCACTCTGACTGTCTCCCAGAACCGTTTCCATGGCCGTCCTGCTCCCCGCCCTCAGCACCTGCGTCGCCCGCATGACCTCCGGCGAGCGCCGTCTCGCCGAGCGCCTGCAGCAGAAGCTCGACAGCGACTATCTGCTCTGGTTCGACGTCCCCATCGGCCCGAAGCAATGCCACCCCGACTTCGTCGTCCTGCACCCGCGCCGTGGCCTGCTGATCCTGGAGACCAAGGACTGGCGCCTCGACACCATCCAGAAAGCCAGCCGGGGCGACTGGATGATCGCGCCCGACGGTGTGCCCAAGAGCGTGCCCAACCCCATCGAGCAGGCCCGCCACCAGACGCTGCAGGTGGTCGATGCTCTCAAGCGCGACGCGCAACTGATCGTTCACGAGGGCAAGTGGCAAGGCATGCTCACCTTCCCGTGGAGCTACGGCGTCGTCTTCACGCGCATCACACGCAAGCAGTTCGATGCGGCGGGCCTGGGGAGCGCGATCGAGCCGCATCGCGTGATCTGCTCCGACGAGATGCTGGAGGATGTCGAGCCCGAGTCCTTCCAGAGCCGGTTGTGGGACATGTTCCCGCAACTCATGCGCGGCACGCTCTCGCTGCCCCAGATCGACCGCGTGCGGTGGAACCTGTTTCCCGAAGTGCGCGTGGCAGAGCAGGGCTCGCTCTTCGCTTCTTCACCATTCGACGATGCGGATGAAGCCGCGACCATCCCCGACTTCCTGCGCGTGATGGACCTGCAGCAGGAGCAGTTGGCACGCAGCCTCGGCGACGGCCACCGCGTGATCCACGGCGTGGCCGGATCGGGCAAGACCATGATCCTGGGCTACCGCGCGGAGTACCTGGCCAAGGCCGCGACCGACGCCGCCAAGCCGGTGCTCGTGCTTTGCTACAACGAGCCGCTGGCGGTCAAGCTGCAAGCTGTGATGCAGGCCAAGGGACTGACCGAGCGCGTGCATGTGCGGCACTTCCACAAATGGTGCCGCGACCAGTTGGTCGCCTTCGGCCAGACATTGCCGTCCAACAAGCTGCCCACGGGCGCGATGATGGAGCAGATGGTGCAGAACGTCATCGACGGCGTCGACCGCCGCATGATTCCATCGGGCCAGTACCTCGCCGTACTGGTCGACGAGGGCCATGACTTCGCGCCCGAATGGCTCAAGCTGGTCACGCAGATGGTCGACCCGACCACCAACAGCCTGCTGTTGCTGTACGACGATGCGCAGAGCATCTACGACAAGCGGCGCGGCAAGCCCTTCAGCTTCAAGAGCGTCGGCGTGCAGGCGCAGGGCCGCACCACGATCCTCAAGATCAACTACCGCAACACCCGCCAGATCCTGAACGCCGCCAGTGCGATGGCGACGGAGCTGCTGCGTCCGCAGGAGAAGGACGACGACGGCATCCCGCTGCTGCACCCCGTGAGCTGTGGCCGCGACGGCCCGGAGCCGATCGTCATCGACCTGCCGAGCCCGCGCGAGCAGGCCGATCGTATCGCGGAGCTGATGGCCAGCGCGCACAACGAAGGGCATGCATGGGGAGACATGGCGGTGTTGTGCCGCAGTTGGGCGTTGATGGATGAATGCGCGCGGGCATTGAGCCATCGTCGGCTACCGCACAAGGTGCGCAAGGGGGCGCGCGACTTCGATCCGGCGGCCGATCACATCAAGGTGATGACCCTGCATGCGAGCAAGGGGCTGGAGTTTCCGGTGGTCGCGGTGATGGGGGCGCGGCAGGCTATTGCAGCCAGTGCGGCCGGCGCCGAGGACACCGATCCGCTGGAGGAGATGCGCTTGTTCTACGTCGGCGCTACACGCGCGACCTCGCGGCTCATCGTTGCCAATGCGGTGCCGTAGCCACTGAGTTCTGCGCTTGCCGGCCCCGCATTGGCTCTGGATGCCTCTCAGCCTCCGATGTGCATCGTGAACGCCGGCCCGTTGTTGAGCACGCATTGCCCGGAACCCACCGAGGCCGAGTTCATCGCGTACTTGCAATTCAGCATGCCGCCACGGCTTCCGGCTGCATTCGCCACGCCGCCGCCGCTTGAGCCGGGGACGCGCGTGGCCTCTCCCCGGAACTGTTCGTCGCCGATCTGTGCGCTGATGTGTCCACGCCCGTTCAGGTCGCTGGTCACCGTGCCGGCGATGGAGCCATATCGCGTCGCTTCCGCATTGGACGGATAGAGCCGCGCGCTGAAAGTCTGCGTGACCGGCATCGGTGCCACGGCGTAGCTCTGCGTTGGCGGTGCGTGGGGAGCGGGTTGTCCGATCGGAACCACGTAGCACCCAGTGAGCACGGTGCTCGCGAGCGTGGCAGCGAGAGACAGGCGAAGGAGAGAGACAGTACGGTGATGTGACAGCGTCATTGAGTTATCCGTAAGAGTTTTAGTGACCCGGGCGACTGCGTCGGGCGCCGGATTATGTCGGCGCGTTTCTTCGGTCTATCTCGTGGCATTGCGCAACTCACGACTCAAATAACTTCGCATCGTCACTTTCAGATTATTCCGATGATTAGGCGTCGCCAATTGCTTCCGGGCGCCGGTAGGCTGGCCGTTTTCCTTTCGCTCTCGCCCTCGATGAAAACTGCCGCAGCATTTGCCGTCATAGTCTTGGCCTCCAGCGCCCCAGTCCATGCCGCTGGCGAAGTGACGGCACTGCGCCGCACCATCGAGATTCGGGAATTCCAATGCAACGAATTGGCATTGGTGCGCTACGGCGAGCTTGCCTTCGTGCGCGCCTGCGCAAAGGCCTTGAATAGCCTGCCGGTGGCCGACTATGCGGACGTCTGCAATGACATGGCTTCAGGCGCTGCAAACCTGTACCAATGGGTCACGCTGCTCTGGAAGCGAAACTGGTCCCGCCAGGCGGTCTTCCATCCGTGGCAGCGCGGTCGCTTCTTGCTGGAGGTGCCCTGCGGTTCCGGCGCCTACAACCTGTCCTCGATCTTCTTCGACTACGACGAGCGGAAGCTGCCGGCCACCATTGCAGCCATTCGCTTCCCGCATCCCGATGGCTCCTCGCGCTTCGACATCTACAACCGTGGCCGTGGCCCGCAACGCGGTCAACTGGTCGAGTGGGCCCAGGCGCGGGGCATGGGCGACGCGGGCTACTACGCGCGCTACAACCTGGACAAGGAGACGCTGCGTCCGACCCTGGTCGAAGCCATGGAAAAAACTGCCTGGGACGGCAAGGACCCATTTCAATGGGACGGCCGCCTCTCGCACAAGCCGAGGGGCACGAGCTGGCAGCGGGTCTACCCGACGGGCGCGACGCCTTCGCGCCGGTAGTGGGATAGTAGAGGGCTATCGGCAAGGAGCCCTCGCATGCCCAAACTCCGCGTTCAAAGTTTCAGCGTCTCCCTCGACGGCTACGGCGCCGGTCCGAGCCAGGATCTTCAGAACCCGCTCGGCATTCGCGGCCCCGAGCTGATGGAATGGCTCTTCCATACCCGCATGTGGCTCAACATGTCCGGCCAGGGCGCTGGCGAGACGGGCGTCGACAACCGCCTCGCGGAGCAGGGCTTCGACTGCGTCGGCGCATGGATCCTCGGACGCAACATGTTCGGGCCGGTTCGCGGCCCATGGCCGGATGACAGCTGGAAGGGCTGGTGGGGCGATGAGCCGCCGTATCACACCCCCGTGTTCGTGCTCACACACCATCCGCGCGCGCCGCTCGCGATGGCGGGAGGCACGGAGTTCCGCTTCGTCACCGAAGGCATTCACGCGGCTCTGGAGCAGGCGAAGGCCGCAGCGGGTGGCCGCGATGTGCGTCTCGGGGGTGGCGTGTCCACGGTGCGGCAGTACCTGGGCGCGGGGCTGATCGATGAGCTGCATCTGGCCGTTCGGCCCGTGCTCCTCGGTGCAGGGGAGCATCTTTTCCAGGGGCTCGACCTGCCTGCCTTGGGCTACGAGTGCTCGGAAAGCGTCGCCGGCGAGCGGGCCACGCATATGTTCTTGCGCAAGCGTCCGTAAGCGGCTGGGCGCCGAGCGACAATCCGCGCATGAATTTCGGAAGAATCCTCGTCCCCGTCGGCGGACTGATCCTGCTCGGCGTGGCCTATCGCAGCTACGGCTGGGCCGGCGTCGCTCTCGTTGGCGGCGCGATCGTCATGTTCCTGCTGCTGCATTTCAACCGCGCGATGCAGGTGCTCAAGCGCGCCACCGACCGCCCCATGGGCACCGTCGCGAGCGCGGTGATGCTCAATGCCAAATTGAAGCCGAAGGTCAATCTGCTGCACGTGGTCGCGATGACGCGCGCGCTCGGCGAGCTTCGCACGCCCGAGAACACTCAGCCCGAAGTGTTCCGCTGGACCGATGCCGGCGGCTCGTGGGTCGACGCGACTTTCGTGGGCGGCAAGCTCACCGAATGGACGCTGGTGCGGCCCCAGCAGCCCGAGGACGATGCGCCCCGGTCCGATGAGTCGAGCGCCGACGCCATCAAACCGGGCGCGACCGACGCGCTGCGGCCGCCGGTCTAGAACGGCGCCGATTCGTCGGCCAGCGCTTCCTCGGCATCGGACTTCGCCTGCGCGCCTGCAGTAGCAGCAGGCGCCGCATCGGCCGATGCCGTACCCAGCCGCATCTCGCCGCCCAGGGCTTCCAGCAATTCCGGCACGAGCTGCCCGAGTTCACCGGTCGCGATCGCGGCATCCGCGTCGAAGTTGTCTTCCTTGCCTCCCGAAGAAGAAGCCGGCGCATCGTCCAGCGTGCCTTCGAGGAACACGATCTTGCGGATCTGCAGGCCTTCGGTCAGCTCGAAGGACACGCGGTCGTCCCATGTCATCGCGAGCCGGGTCGGGCGCTTGCCGTCGGCGATGTGCTGGCGCACCTCCTCGATGTCGAGCGGGTGCTTGGCGTAGCGCACAACGGCCTTCGATTCGTCGCTGGCCTTGAGTTCGCATTCGCGGTCGATGGTGAAGCCGGCGGGCGGTTCCTGGCTCGACAGCCACTCCGACATGGCGACGGCGGGCTCGATCTGCGTGTTGACGAGCGACACGGCAAAGCCGTCGAGCGCCTTCACCAGGTTCGTCACCACTTCATCGGCGCGTGCCGCGTTGCTGGAGTTGACGACGAGCCGGCGCGCGGCCGGGTCGATCCACACCGCGACGCGGGCGTGGCGGGTGAAGGCCAGGGGCAGCAGCTCGAGGGTGATGTCTTCCTTGAGCTCCTTCTTTTCCTTCTTGCCGGGCTTGCGGCCGGTGGTGGCCTCGATCTGCGCGGCGCGTTCCTCGACCTTGCGGCGCACGACGGAAGCCGGCAGGGCCTTGGTTTCGACCATGAATTCGAGCAGCCACTGGCCGCCGATGGATTCGGCGAGCGGGCCATGTTCCTGGCCGCGGGGTTCGACCCAGCCGGCGGATTTTTCCTGCGAGGGGCTGCAGGGGACGAAGCGCTGCGTGCCGAGACCCTGCTCGACCTGGTCGAGCGACTGCGACCACGTCGCTTCGATGCGGTAGACGATGACGTTCTTGAAGACGGACACTGAAACCCTTTGGTGGCTGGTTGTTGGCAAAGCTGTGCATTGTCGGTGCGGTGGAAACGGGCGCCGCCGTAAAATCGAAAGCTTTTGCGACATACCAACGCCTGAGGACCAAGAACATGAGCGCGCTGCCCCCCGCACTGGACGACCGTGACGGCAAGATCTGGATGGACGGTGATCTCGTGGACTGGCGCGAAGCCAAGATCCACGTGCTGACCCACACGCTGCACTACGGCTGCGGCGTTTTCGAGGGCGTCCGCGCCTACAACACGGTCAATGGCACCGCGATCTTCCGCCTGGCCGAGCACACCGAACGCCTCTTCAACAGCGCCAAGATCCTGCGCATGAAGATCCCGTTCACGCCCGAGCAGGTCAACGAGGCCCAGAAACAGGTGGTGCGCGAGAACAAGCTCGACAGCTGCTACCTGCGCCCATTGGTGTGGATCGGCTCCGAAAAGCTCGGCGTCAGCCCCAAGGGCAACCGCATCCACGCAATGGTCGCGGCCTGGTCGTGGGGTGCGTACCTCGGCGACGAGGGCATGAAGCGCGGCATCCGCGTCAAGACCTCCAGCTTCACGCGCCACCACGTCAACATCACGATGACGCAGGCCAAGGCGGTGAGCAACTACAGCAACTCGATCCTCGCCAACATGGAAGCGCTGGACGACGGCTACGACGAGGCCCTGCTGCTCGATTCGAGCGGCTTCGTCTCCGAAGGCGCGGGCGAGAACGTGTTCGTGGTCAAGGGCGGCGTGGTCTACACGCCCGACCTGTCGGCCGGCGCGCTCAACGGCATCACGCGCAACACGATCCTGCACATCTGCAAGGACCTCGGCATCGAAGTCGTGCAGAAGCGCATCACGCGCGACGAGGTCTACATCGCCGACGAAGCCTTCTTCACCGGCACGGCGGCCGAAGTCACGCCGATCCGCGAACTCGACCGTGTCGAGATCGGCATCGGATCGCGCGGCCCCGTCACCGAGAAGATCCAGAACGCGTTCTTCGACATCGTGAACGGACGCAATCCCAAGTACGCCCACTGGCTCACGAAGGTCTGAAGCCCATGTCCAGCCCCAAATCCGTGATCGAACTGCTCGCCAAGGACCTGAACGACCAGGGCGGCGTTTTCTGCCCGAACCCCAAGGCCGACATGCCGCTGTGGAGCGCGCATCCGAAGGTCTATCTCGACGTGGCCCGCACGGGCGAAGCCAAGTGCCCTTATTGCGGCACGGTGTACCGCCTCAAAGCGGGCGAAGCGGTGGGACACCACCACTGACACGTTCTTCGCGGCGCGGCACCAGTCCGCGCCACGAATCGCCCGGCTCCTGCGCCAGCCGCAGGTAGACCATCCCCACCCACAGGATTGCGAGCCCGATCTGCGCGTCGCGCAGCGCGGAGTTCACCATGGTGGCGATCAGCACGATGAGCGTCGCGACGAAGGCGTAGCGCCCGGCCATGTCGTCCCGCTTCCACGCGACCCAGACGCTCATGAGGATGATCGCCAGCAGGCTGAGCGCGCCGGGCACGCCGCTCTGCGCGCCCATCCACAGGAAGTCGTTGTGGGGCATGTTCTTGTAGTCCAGCAGCTTCGGCCCGCGCAGGTGCCACTGCTCGGTCCAGCCGCCGATGCCCCAGCCCGCGAAGGGCCGGTCGATGATCATGCGGGCGGTGTCGCGGTACATGTAGTAGCGCACCACCCAACTGGCCTCCGAGATCTCGCCCGCCTGCGCCGCCTCGATCTCCTGGATGCCGACCGCGAACTTCTGTTGCACCACGGGTGAGTTCCACAGCCCGGCCGCTGCGACCACGCCGCCCACCATCAGCACCACCGCCAGCACCTTGAGTTGCCGGCGCCATTGATGCACGCAGGCAGCAGGGATCGCCAGCAGAAGCGCCAGCAGCGAGGTGCGCGAAGGCAGGGTGAAGGTGATGATCGCGATCACTGCCGGAATCAGCGCAAAGGCCAGGGTGGCCCGGCCGGGACGATGCTCGGAGAGCGCCTTGAGCCCATACACCGCTGCGGTCGCGGCCATGATGGTGAACAGAAGGGCATTGCTGATCGACTTGTTGCCGATCAGGATCAGCACGCCGCGCCACGGCTCCAGCATCGGAAAGCCGACCGTGTAGTACAGGGCGATCATGACCATGTTGACGAGCCCCATGATCCAGAAGCCGCGCACGGCCCAGATGGCCTCTTCGCGCGTGAGCGCCAGCGCCATCAGCACGGTGGCCGCGATGCGCAGGCCGTGGAACAGGTTCGACGCGGTCTCGGGGTAGTAGGGCCCCAGCGCCAGGATGACCAGCGTCCACGCCACGTAGGCCATGACGGGCCACCACATCGGGTTGTTGCGCAGCCGGATCGCCCGCTCGCGCCAGCCGCCGGCAACCACGAGCGTGATCAGCAGCAGCACGGCCGCAACGTACGTCACGCCAACCGGCATGAACACCGTCAGCCCCCAGAACATGGCCGCGGGCCCGACGAGTCTCGATCTCTGCATCGCCGGAATTCTAGTGGCGCCCCCAGCCGCGTCCCGTTCGTGAAACACCGCGGGTCCGGCTCCGCCGGCCCGCCGGTGTTGCCCCCAGCGAGGGGGTAGGCGAAGCGACACGAAGTGCGCGAAGCCTGGGGGAGGAGCCTAGTGCGGCAATGTGATGACGAAGCTCGCGCCGCCGCCGGGGCGGTCTTCGCAGCGCACGCTGCCGCCGTGGCGCTCGGTGATCGACTTCACCAGCGCGAGACCGAGGCCCACGCCGCCGTTGCGCTCGCTCGCGCCGGGCAGGCGGTAGAAGGGCTCGAAGATGCGGTCGCGCAGCGCGGCGGGCACGCCGGGGCCGCGGTCATTGACGCGAATCTCCGCCTGGCCGGCCCGACTGCCGATCTCCACGCTGGTCTCGCCGGCGCCGTAGCGACGCGCGTTCTCGAGCAGATTGCGGATCGCCCGCCGCAACAGGCGCGGCACGCCGCGCACGGTGAGGGCGTCGCTGTTCGTGCCCTCCCTGACTTCCAGGTCAGCATCGACGCGCGCGCATTCCTCGGCCGCCAGCCCCGTGAGGTCGACCGTCTCGACCGTGCCCATGTCGGCTTCCTTCGCGTCGAGCCGGCTCGCGAGCAGGATCTCGTCGATCAGCTGGTCGAGCTCGCCGATGTTGCGCGAGATCTCCTCGCGTGCGCCGGGGCTGGGCCGGTCGCCCATCAGTTCCAGGCCCATGCGGATGCGCGTGAGCGGGGAGCGCAGTTCATGCGAAGCGTTGGCGAGCAGCGACTTGTGCGAGCGCACCAGTTCCTCGATGCGTGCCGCGGCGGAGTTGAATCCGTTGGAAAGATCGGCTACTTCGTCCTGCCCCTCTTCGGCGACGCGCACCGACAGGTCGCCCTCGCCCCAGCGCTGTACGCCCCGCTGCAGTGTTTCGAGCCGCTTGGTCAGGCGGCGCACGATGGGGTAGACGCCCAGAGCGACGGCGACGCCGACCAGCGCCACCATCCAGCCCAGCCCGAAGGGTGTGCGCCAGGGCGACATGCCGCCGCCCGGTGGGCGTTCGCGCGGCGCCACCTGCAGCGAGAGTGCGCGCCCGTCGTTGAGCGTGACGTCGAATTCGAGTCCCTGGCCCGGCACGCGCATCGCCTTGCCGTGGCCGATGGGCTGGTCCTTGCCGTCGAGCACGACCACTTCGCGCGGCACGGGGGCCAGTCGCTCGCGCTCGTTCTCGGCGGCTTCGCGAACGATCCAGTTGGCCGTCAGCGTGAGGATGAACACGCCGGCGACCACCGCCAGCCAGATGCGGACATAGAGATGCCGCCTGTAGAGCTTGAGCAGCATCGCGTCAGTCGTGCTGCTTGGCGAACACGTAGCCCACGCCGCGCACCGTCAGGATGCGCTTGGGATTCTTGGCGTCGACTTCGATCGCGGCGCGGATGCGGCCCATGTGGACGTCGATCGAGCGGTCGAAAGCTTCGAGCTCGCGGCCGCGCACGGCTTCCATGATCTGGTCGCGTGTGAGCACGCGGCCAGCGCGCTCGGCCATCGCGACCAGCAGGTCGAACTGGTAGGAGGTGAGGTCCGCGGGTTCGCCGCCGACGGTGACCGTGCGGGCGTTGCGGTCGATTTCCAGCGAGCCGAAGCGCAGCACGGAAGGCGCGCTGGCATCGGCCGCGGTCTCGCCGCGCCGGCGCAGCACCGCTCGGATGCGGGCGAGCAGTTCGCGCGGCTCGAAGGGCTTGGGCAGGTAGTCGTCGGCGCCGATCTCGAGGCCGATGATGCGGTCCATAGGGTCGCCCTTGGCGGTGAGCATCAGCACCGAGACCTTGGCGAGGCCGTTGGGCAGCGCGCGGATGCGGCGGCAGATCTCCAGGCCGTCGGTATCCGGCAGCATCAGGTCGAGGATGACGAGGTCGGGCGATCGTTGCTGCAACTGCTCGAGCCCGCTGGCGCCATCGGCCGCGTGGGTGAAGCCGAAACCGGACTGGGTCAGGTACTCGCCCACCATCTGCGCCAGGCGGGTGTCGTCTTCGATCATCAGGAGTTGGGGGGTGCTCATGGGTGATTGTCCTTCGCGCTTGGGGCGCTGCGGTGTGGCCTCGAGGAAGGGCCAGCGTCTCAAGTCCTAGGTTCTCCCCGCGGCGCCAAGCAGGCTTGAACGCTGCGTAAAGTTGCGTAAACGTCGCCGTTGCCGGGCTTTCTATCCCGCCTCGAAAAGCATCGTTTCCAGCGGGGCGTCCGGGCGGTGCCGGCTGGCCGTCTCCGCCAGCAAGGCGCCGAGGTCGCCGGCCGCGAGAGTCGGATTGTCGTGCCTCGCGCGCTCGAGGATCTCCACTGCCAGTGCGCGCAGTTGTTCGGCCGAAGCCCGCATGCGCGCCTTGAAGGCGTCGTCGTCCAGTCGATCGTTCAGGCTGCGATTGAGTTCGGCAAACCAGGGCAGGGCCGCCTGGTCGAGCATCACCGGCCGGTTGCGCCGCCGGCTGACCCCGGACCAGGCGCGCAGGAAATCCTGCATCGCGAAGTTGAGCCGCTGGCAATGCTGCAGCTCCTCGCGCAGGCTGCCCAGCAGCGCCAGGTCGGTGAGTCGCTGCTGGAAGAAGATCTGCGACAGCACGCCCCAGTAGTAGGTGTAGTCCCAGATCACCTTGACCGGCAGCACCTCCGGATCGCCGAAGAGCGGGTACTGGTCGGTGTAGAGCGCGAGCGTGCTCTCGTAGAACGAGTGGTAGATCTGGTCGTAGAGCTGGGCCCGTGCCGCCAGCGCATGCCCGGCGCGGTCGTGCGCGATCAGGTCGGTGATGTAGGTGTTGCCCACGGCGATGAAATCGCTGCCCGGCGAATAGAACGGGTCGAGAAACAGCCCCGCCTCGCCGGTCAGCGCCCAGCGCTGGCCCGAGAACACCTGCTTGCACCCGTACGAAAAATTGCGGAAGAACGCGAAGTCCTGCAGCAGGTGGCGCTTGCCGTCGAGCTCGTCATAGAGGCGAGGCTGCCACGTCTGGAACCACAGCATCGCCTTGTCGAAGGTGTCCATCGTGTCGAGCGGGTGCAGGCGCGGGTCGGCCACGATGCCGACCGAGTGCGAGCCCGACGCCAGTGGAATCAGCCAGACCCAGTAGCCCGCGCCGACCAGGTGGTTGGTCGAAAGCCAGCGCGCCTGCGGTTCGCAGCGCGCGCGCCATGCCGGGTCGTCCGACCACTCGTCGATCGTGATTCGGTCGCCGACGCGGAACCACACCGCATTGCAATCGTGCGCATTGGGCTGCGCGAGGCCGAGCTTGCGCTTGAGCATGCCGGCGCGTCCGCAAGCATCGATCAGCCAGCGGGCCTGGGCGACATGCGTTGAGCCGCCCTGCGACCATTCGATGCGATGCGACTGGTGCGCGTCCTCGGCCAGGTCGATCAGGCGCACCATCGCGCTGTCGATGAAGCGCACGCCGTTGCGCGCAGCCTCCTCGGCCAGGTAGTTCTCGAAGATGCCGCGATCGATCTGGTAGCTCGGCACCGAGAGGTAGCGGCTGGCGCCGACCTCGGTCACCTGGTCGATGTCGCGCCGGCCCTCGCTGAAGAAGAAACGGAAGCCGAACTTGCGCAGCTGCGCGCCGTGCATGTGCGGCCTGAGGCCGAGCACCGTGTCGAAGTAGTGGGCGCCGATCTCGACCGAGGACTCGCCCACCTTGTGCGCCGCGTGCGGCACCGGATGTGCGCGGCGCTCCAGCACCAGCACGTCGATGTCGGCGAAGCGCCGCTTGAGCTGCAGCGCCAGCGTAAGCCCCGCGAGTCCCCCGCCCATGATCACGACATCGTGCTGGCGGAGGATCGCGGCCATGGGCTTCAGCTCTGCGCTTCGAGCTGCAGTTCGGGCTGCAGGTCCAGTTGCAACGACAGCGCGGCCGACAGCGGCAGCGTGAGCGATTCGGCCTTGCCGCGTGCGAGTGCTTCGAACAGAGGCAGTGCGTCCGCCATCGCATTGACTTGCAGTGCACGCGCAGCGTCGGTGCGCAGGGCCGGCGCCGACGCCGCGCCGGGCGCGAGCGTCCATTCGAAGGCGGCGACGGTGCGTTCGGTGCGTTTCGGCGAGATCACGAGCGCCACTGCGAGCAGGTCGCGGCTTGCGGTCACCGAGGCGAGCGCGCCCACGGCAGGCATGTCGTAGCCGGCCAGCAGCACCGCGCGCTGGTCGGCCGCGCATTGCGCAGCCGCTTCGAGCAGGCCGGAGGCGAAGGTGCTTTCGTAGGCGGTCAGCGAGTTGCTGGCTGCCATGCAGCCGGTGCCGATCGTCCAGTAGCCCACGGCCGCGTTGTGCACCGAGTTGTGGAACTTGATCGGCGACAGCAGTTTCGGATCGCTCGCCAGCGTGCTGCACATGTAGTCGTTGATGCCGAGATCGCCGTGCGCCGAAGCGAAGACGCACGGCAGGTCCGCCGCATTGCGGCCCGAGGCAGCGACCGCCGCGGCTGCAACTTCAAGCGCCAGCGCCACCGTGTCGGGCGCGCGGCGCCGTTCGGCAGGCGCGAGCACTTGCGGCGAAGGCCGCTTGGCCGGCGGATCGGCCGGCGCGGCTTCGCCACGGAACACGGCGCTCGCGAGTTCCCATCCGGGCAGGCTGGGCGACCAGAAAGCCGGACCTTCGATGTAGAGAGTGGGGGTCTTGTGCGCGCTCATGCCGCGGCTCCCTTGCCGAAGACCAGCGAGCAGTTGTTGCCGCCGAAGCCGAAGGAATTGCTCAGTGCGTAGCGCACCTCGCCGCGTGCGGGTTGTAGCTTGATCTGCGGCCCGCACTCGGCATCGAGCGTGGTGGTGTTCACGGTGCCCGGCTTCAGGCCGGTTTCGATGGCCAGCAGGCTGATGACGGCCTCGACGATGCCCGCCGCACCCAGCGTGTGGCCCGTGAAGCCCTTGGTCGAGCTGGCATGGGTGGTGTCGGGGAAGCGCCGTGCGACCAGCGCGCCTTCGACTTCGTCGTTCTTCGTGCTGGCGGTGCCGTGCATGTTGATGTAGTCGATGGCGTCGGTCTTCAGGCCGGCACGCGCGAGCGCGTCGTCCATGGCCTTTTCAGCGCCCAGGCCCTCGGGATGGGGCGTCGACATGTGATGCGCGTCGCTCGCTTCGCCATAGCCCAGCAGTTCGAGCTTGCCGGGGCCGCGTTCGACCAGCGCGAAGCCGGCGGCCTCGCCCAGGCTGATGCCGTTGCGGCCGGCGTCGAAGGGCCGGCAGGGCTCGGGCGACACCAGTTCGAGCGAATTGAAGCCGAACAGCACGCTGCCGCACAGCGTGTCCACGCCGCCGACCACGGCTGCGTCGACCAGACCGAGGCGGATCAGCCGCTCGGCCGACGCGAACACCTTGGCGCTCGACGAGCAGGCGGTCGAGATCGTCTCGGCCGGACCTTCGAGGCCCAGCGCGTCCTGGACGAACATCGTGAGCGAATGGGGCGTGTGGACCTTCGGCCGGCGCTGGTCGGCGGGGAATGCTCCGTCGTCGAGCCGGGTGTAGGCCTCCTCCGTCTCACCGATGCTCGACGTCGAGGTGCCGAGGATCAGCGCGATGCGGGCCGGCCCGTAGCGCTTGCGCGCGGCCGCCACTGCGTCCAAGAAGCCGTCAGCCTGCAGGCCGAGCCATGCCAGCCGGTTGTTGCGGCAGTCCCAGCTCGCCAGCTGCTCCGGCAGCCGAAGTTCTTCGAGTCCATCGACGCGCCCGATCCAGGTCGGCAGCGGCGTCGGGCCGAAGTCATTGGCGCGCAGGCCGCTGCGAGACTGTTCGAGTGCTGAAAGAAGGGCGGTCTTGCCCACACCGACCGACGAGGTCGCGGTGAAGGCGCTGATCTGCAAGGGGGGTATGCGTGAAGGTGTCACGGTGGGGTGGATGAATAAATAACGGTAGCGTGCAAAACATCACAGCGTACCAGCCGGCCCGGCAGGGCGACGTCGGCGAATGTCCCGGCTTGTCGCAGGGTGGGCATGTGGCGCAAGGGCCACGCGCCCCGGCCGAAGGCTCAGGGCAACGCGCCCAGATGGGCCTGGGCCGCCGTCGCGAGCTTCTGGTCGAAGGTTGCCAGCGGTGCCTTGAGTTCCGCCGCGAGCCAGAGATAGGCTGCGTCGCAGGCCGACAGCGCGTAGCGGGCCGCGAGCTGGTACTGCGCGCCCGGATCGACCGGATGCAGTTCGAGGTCGTACTCGACATAGTCGGCCAGCGCCAGGGCGACGGAATCCGAAGGCCAATCCTGTTGCCGCTTCTTGAGCGCCACGCTGACGATCTCGTGATCGAGCAGGTTCGGCGCGTGCAGGCTGAAGCCGGCGAGCCGTGCCAAGGCTTCGTCGCGCGCGGGTTCATCGAACAGGATGGCGCTCAGGGCGCTGCAGTCCACTACCAGGGGCGGTCGCATCCGGTACGACGCCGGCGGCTCGGCGACGAAAAGAGGGTTCGGTGCGGCGCTCACCGGGCGTCCCGGTCTGCGCGAATGATGTCGACGGCGCTCGGGCCGGACGCGATGGGTTGCGGGAAGCGGTCGCGATGCTCGGCGGCGATCTGCTCGATGGACTTGCTCCCGCGCCGGACCACGCGGCGGGCGTTCCACCCGGCGTCCGGGCCGCGCGCGGCGGGAGCCGCTGGGGTGGCGACCGACCGCGCTTCTGTTTCGTTGGCTGCCTGTTCGATGATGGCCATCAGCTCGCCCTGTAACGAGCGATGGTTGCGCGCAGCGCGCTGCCGCAGCCGCTCAGCCAGTTCCTCCGGAACGTCCTTCACCGAGAGATTTGCCACAGTGGCTCCAAAATGGATCCATTATGGCGCCACTTCAGGTGGTCGTCGCGCTGGACGACCCTTGGGGCGCCACCCGCCCGTTGCCATGCGTCCGCGACGCCAGCGCCACCAGCAGCAGCACCGGCACGCCCAGCGCCGCCGTGCCGACAAAGAAGGCGTGATACCCGTAGAGGTCGACGAACTTGCCCGAATAGCCCGCGATGAACTTCGGCAGCAGCAGCATCAACGAGCTGAAGAGCGCGTACTGCGTCGCGGAGTAAGTGATGTTGGTCAGGCTCGACAGGTAGGCGATGAAGGCCGCCGAAGCGATGCCGCCGGCCAGGTTGTCGGCCGACACGACCAGCACCAGCGCGGTCAGGTCGTGGCCGCGCGTGGCCAGGCCGGCGAAGAGCAGGTTGCTCGCAGCGCTCAGCACCGCGCCCAGCATGAGCACCCGCATCACGCCGAGCCGCATCGACAGCACGCCGCCGACGAAGGCGCCGACCAGCGTCATGATCACGCCATAGATCTTGCTGACCGTCGCGACCTCGTCCTTGGTGAAGCCCATGTCGACATAGAACGGGTTGGCCATGATGCCCATCACCACGTCGCTGATCCGGTAGACGGCGATCAGCGACAGGATCAGCACCGCCTGCCACTGGTAGCGGCGGATGAAGTCGGCGAAGGGTTCGATCAGCACGCTCTGCAGCCAGGCGCCCACCGTCTTGGGCTGGGGCAGTGCGACCCGCGCGGGTTCGGGCGACAGCAGCACGGTGAGCACGCCCACCGCCATCGATGCGGCCATCACGAGATAGGCCGTCTTCCAGGCGTTGTTCTGGTAGCCGACGAGGCCGGGCAGTTCGGCCCAGGCGGCAACCCACAGCACGCCGGCGCCGGCCCAGATCATCGCGAGCCGGTAGCCCGTCTGGTAGGCGGCGGCCAGGGCGGCCTGCTTGCGCGCGGCGGCGGATTCGATGCGGAAGGCGTCGAGCGCAATGTCCTGCGTGGCCGAGCCGAACGCGACCAGCAAGGCGCACCAGACCAGCGGCGGCAGGCCATCGCGCGGATCGTTGTAGGCCATGCCTGCGAGCCCGGCGATGACAGCCAGTTGAGCCAGCAACAGCCAGCCGCGCCGGCGCCCGAGCAGCGTGGTCAGCGGCGGAATCGGAAGCCGGTCCACCAGCGGTGCCCAGACCCACTTGAAGCCATAGGCGAGCCCCACCCAGCTCAGGAAGCCGATCGTCGTGCGATCGACCCCCGCCTCGCGCAGCCGGAAGCTCAACGTGCCGAGCACCAGCAGCAGCGGCAGCCCCGCGGAAAAGCCCAGCGCCAGCATGCGCAGCGTCGCAGGTTCGAGATAGACCTTGAGCGCGTCGCGCCAGGGCAGGGAAGGTGGGGCTTCGTCAGCCGATGGTGCGGGCATTGAGCAAGTGTCGTTGGGGGCTCCTTATTATTCCCGCATGTGTTTGCTCTGCGAGTTTCATTCCGGTCCCCCGCACGGTCGACGTGCATTCCTGCTGGCGGCGGGCACCTTCGTGGCCGCGCCCGCACTGGCGCAGGTCGACGTCGGCGAGGCGTCGATGGCGCGCAACATCGTCCCTGCGGAGAACATCGAGCAGGCCGGTGTCCAGCAATATCACCAGCTCCTGGCGCAGGCCCGGGCCAAGGGCGCGCTCGCTCCCGACGGCAATGCCTCATTGCAGCGTCTGCGTGCCATTGCCAGGAAGATCATTCCCTTCACCGCCCAGTGGAACCCGCGCGCTGCTTCCTGGAAGTGGGAAGTCAACCTGATCGGCAGCAAGCAGATCAATGCCTTCTGCATGCCGGGCGGCAAGATCGCTTTCTTCACCGGCATCCTCGATCAGTTGAAGCTCACCGACGACGAGATCGCGATGGTCATGGGCCACGAGATGGCGCACGCCCTGCGCGAGCATGCGCGGGCGCGGCTTGCGAAGAACGCGGGGACGGGGGCAGTGCTGTCGATCACCGCCCAGTTGCTCGGCCTGGGCCAGGCCGGCGACCTGGCGGCGCGGGCCGGCACCCAGCTCATCACGCTGAAGTTCAGCCGCAGCGATGAGACCGACGCCGACCTGGTCGGCCTCGAACTGGCGGCGCGTGCGGGCTACGACCCGAGGGCTTCGGTGTCGCTGTGGACCAAGATGGCGAAGGCGTCGAAGAGCGAAGGTGCGCTTGGTTTCCTCTCGACGCATCCGAGCGGGCCGGACCGGATCAAGGTGCTGCAGGCGAACGTGCCGAAGGTGGAAGGCCTGTACCAGGCCAGCCGGCGCGGCTGAAGCGTCCTGGCGGCGCGAACGCCCGGCGCCGTCGATCACGAACTTGCTGGACCCGACGGTTGAGGCCGTTGGCACACCCTTTGCATGTCATCTTGTACACAAGACAGGATGCTTGATGATGGTGCATGAAAGGCGCGTGTCCGAGAACGGGCCAGGGACTTCGTTGAAGGCGCTGGCTGCGGCGGCGTGGATCGCCCGGCTGGACTCGCCGCTGCGTGGCGCTGGCGACGGGCCGCTCGCGGGTCTTCGCTTTGCCGCCAAGGACAACATCGACGTCGCGGGTGTGCCCACCACCGCGGCCTGCCCTGCCTTTGCGCGCACGCCGTCCGTGCATGCGCACGTGGTGCAGCGGCTGCTCGATGCCGGTGCGGATCTGTTGGGCAAGACCAATCTCGACCAGTTCGCCTGCGGCCTCAACGGCACGCGCTCACCTTACGGGGCGGTGCCGAACAGCTTCGATGCGCGCTATGTGTCGGGCGGATCGAGTTCGGGTTCTGCCTATGCGGTGGCGACGGGACAGGTCGATTTCGCGCTGGGCACGGACACGGCGGGCTCCGGCCGTGTGCCCGCGGGGCTCAACAACATCGTCGGCATCAAGCCGTCGCGCGGATTGCTCAGCGCGCGAGGCGTGGTGCCGGCCGCGCAGAGCGTGGATTGCGTGTCGATCTTCGCGCGGACCGTGGGCGTGGCCGCCCGCGTGCTGCACGCCGCAATGGGCTTCGACGCGGAAGACCCGTACTCGCGCAGCCTCTCGCTCACGACGCAGCCCTTCCCCGCGAGCTTCCGTTTCGGCGTGCCGACGGCGCTGCGCTTCTTCGGCGACAGCCAGTCGGCCGCAGCCTTCGACCGCGCCATCGAGCAGATGAAGGCGCTTGGCGGTACACCGGTCGCGATCGACTACGCGCCGCTGGCCGAGGCCGCGGCATTGCTCTACGACAGTGCGCTCGTCGCCGAGCGCTACGCGGCCGTCCGTGAGTTCTTCGACGCGCATGAAGCCGACGTGGTCGAGCCCGTGCGCGGCATCCTCGCGAAGGGCCGCGACTACAGCGCCTCCGACTTCGTCGATGCCCGCGTCAAGCTGCAAGCGCTCGGCCAGCGCGCCGCGGCCATGTGGGGCGACATCGACCTCCTGCTGGTGCCGACCGCGCCCACGCACTACACGATCGAGGCCATGCAGGCGGACCCGGTCGCGCTCAACCGGAATCTCGGCGAGTACACGAACTTCGTGAACCTGCTCGACTACGCCGCCATCTCGGTGCCGGCCAGCCTGCGTGAGGACGGGCTGCCTTTCGGCATCACGCTGATCGGCCGCTGCGGCAGCGATTTCCAGTTGGCCGAACTCGGGCAGCGCTTTCATCACGCGACCGGATTGCCGCTCGGCGCGACGGATGCGCCGATGCCCGCCCCCGAAACATGGCCGGGCATGGCGCCCGCGCAGACGGTCAAGGTCGCCGTGGTTGGCGCGCATCTCTCGGGCATGCCGCTCAACTCGCAATTGACCGAGCGCGGCGCACGGCTCCTGGCCGCGACACACACCGCGCCGTTGTATCGCCTCTACGCCTTGCCCGGCACCGTGCCGCCCAAACCCGGCCTGCTGCGGGTGCAGCCGGGCGAGGGCTCTGCCATCGCGCTGGAAATCTGGGAGATGCCGACGGCGCACTACGGCAGCTTCGTTGCGCTCATTCCCGCGCCGCTGGGCATCGGCAGCCTCACGCTGGCCGACGGCAGCAGCGTGCAGGGCTTCCTGTGCGAAGCGCTCGCGGTGGCGGGCGCCGACGACATCACGCACCTTGGCGGATGGCGGGCCTACATCGCCTCGCGTGCCGCGGTCGCCTGAGCCATTTCAAAACCTGTCCTTTCAAGAACCCTCCGGAGTAATCAATGGCCTTCAAAGTCTCATCGCCTTCCATCGCCACGCCGGCCTCCCGACGTCAGGTGCTCCAGGCAGGCGCGGCCGGCCTGGCCGTGCTCGCGGCACCGGCGCTCGTGCGTGCCCAGGCGGCGACCAAGATCCGCATCGGCTACTGGCCCATCGCAGCGGGGCTGCCTTTCTATGCGGCGGTGGAACAAGGCTTCTTCAAGAGCGCAGGCCTGGATGTCGAAGTGCAGCGCTTCGCCGGTGCGCAGCAGATCATGGAAGCCATGCTCTCCGAACGCTGCGACGGCAGCGCCAACGGCACCGGCTCGGCCAACATCGCCATCGGCGAGATCGCCGCGCCGGGCAGCTTCAAGATCTTCTGCTCGAACCCGAGCAACGTGAAAAACGTGCTCGACGAGATGCTGGTGCCGACGGCCAGCACGGCGAAGACCATGGCCGACCTGAAGGGCAAGCGCGTCGCGTCCGGCCCCGGCATCCAGAACGTGACTCTGGCCAAGACCGTGCTTGAGCGCGGTGGCGCGACCGGCGCCACGGTCGTGGAACTGCCCATCGGCCAGCACGTCGCCGCACTGGCTGCAGGGCAGGTCGACGGCTGCTACACGCTGGAACCCACGGGAACGATCGGACGCCTCAACGGCACCACGCGAGTGCTGGAAGCGGGCGTCATCGCCAAGTACGTGCTCGGCGACCCGATGGCGCCGT
The DNA here is from genome assembly GCF_030317145.1 of Variovorax flavidus. GTDB lineage: Bacteria > Pseudomonadota > Gammaproteobacteria > Burkholderiales > Burkholderiaceae_C > Variovorax > Variovorax flavidus. The sequence continues at coordinate 202,025 of NZ_JASZYE010000006.1, read as the reverse complement.
GGTTCGGCGGCTCCGCTTCTCTCACCTCGGCCTTCATCAAGAAAAACCCCGACGCCGCGAAGAAGTTCATCACCGCCTACGGCCAGGGCGTGGCCTTCGTGCGCAGCAAGCCGAACGAGGCACGCCAGTACCTCAAGGGCTACACCGCCATCGAAGGCCCGCTCACGGGCGAAGTGCCGCTGGCGGCCTACACCATGTACAACGAGTTCACGCCCGCCGACGTGGCGCACTTCCAGAAGTTCTTCGACCTGTTCTCGGAAAAAGGCATCTTCTCGTCGCGCCTGATGGTCGACTCGATGCTCTACAAGGGGTAAGGCCATGAGCACTCCCGCGTCATCGGGCGCCGCACCCTGGGCTCCGCCGGCCGCTGCCGCGGCTTCCGCGCCGCCGCGCGAATCGCACTGGGTCAAGGCATTGCCCTTCATCGGCCCGGTGGTGCTCTTCATCATCTGGGACCTGGCCGTGCGGCTGGGCTTCATCAAGGCGATCCTGCTGCCGATGCCGGCCGACACCATCGGCACGCTGCTGTCAGGCCTGGCGGGCGGCCCGCTGTTGACCGACTTCGCGGTGACCGTCTGGCGCACGCTGCAGGCCTTCCTCATCGCAGCCATCGTGGGCGTTCCGCTGGGCGTGCTGCTCGGCAGCAACGAGAAGGCCTATCGAAGCGTCGAGTTCCTGATCGACTTCTTCCGCTCCACGCCATCCTCGGCGCTCATCCCGCTGTTCCTGATGATCTTCGGCGTGTCGGACGTCAACAAGGTCGCGATCGCGGCTTTCGGCGCGCTGCTCATCGTGGTGTTCAACAGCGCCTACGGCGTGATGAACGCGCGCAAGCAGCGCGTGATGGCGGCCAAGGTCATGGGTGCATCGCGCTGGCAGATCTTCCGCGACGTGCTGGTATGGGAAAGCCTGCAGCCGAGCTTCGTCGGCCTGCGCTCGGCGGTGTCGATGGCGCTGGTGATCGTGATCGTGGCCGAGATGTTCATCGGCTCCGACAGCGGCCTCGGCCACCGCATCATCAACTCGCAGCAGGTGATGAACGTGAAGGACATGTACGCGTCCATCCTCGCGGCCGGTGCGCTGGGCTATGCGCTCAACATCCTCTTCTTGCTGGCCGAGCGTCGCATCGTGCACTGGAGCGGACGATGAGAACCGTCGACAACGTCATCAACGGGCCCGTCTATGCCGACGTGCCCAAGCCCGTCTTCACGCCCGGCCCGGCCGGCACTCACATCACCATCCGGGGGCTCACCAAGCACTTCGCGGGCTGGCCGCTGTACGAGAACTTCGACCTCGACATCCCCAAGCACAAGATCGTTTCGGTCTTCGGGCCCAACGGCTGCGGCAAGTCGACGCTGATCAACATGATCGCGGGGCTCATCCCGATCGATTCCGGCGAGATCCTGTTCGACGGCAAGTCGCTCAAGGACACCAAGATCGGCTACGTGTTCCAGAACTATCGCGAGGCGATGTTCCCGTGGATGCGCACCATCGACAACATCGCCTACCCGCTGAAGCTCGAAGGCCGTTCCAAGGCGGAGGTGGACCGGCGGATGCAGGAACTGGTGGCTTCGTTCGACGTCAAGTTCGACCTCAAGCGCTATCCCTATGAGTTGTCGGGCGGGCAGCAGCAGACTGCTTCGATCATGCGCGCACTGGCGCCGAACCCGGAGGTGCTGTTCCTCGACGAGCCTTTCTCGGCGCTCGACTTCGAGATGACGCTCTTCATCCGCGAGAAGCTGCAGGAGGTGTTCATGCAGACCGGCACGACGATGCTGCTGGTCTCGCACGACCTGGAGGAGGCCGTGTACCTGGCCGACCAGGTGTTGCTGCTGACCAAGCGCCCGACCAAGGTGGCCGAGATCCTCGACTACGGCGATGCGCGACCGCGCACGCTGGAGACGCTGAGCTCGGCCAGCTTCGTGAGCATGAAGAAGCTGAGCCTCGAGATATTCCAGCGCGAAGTGCGCCGATAGGGAGCCACCATGACGCCCGCACAGATCGAATCCTATGTGGATGCCACATCGGCTGCCCTGGGCCTGAATTTGCGGCCCGACCACCGTCCCGGCGTCGTACGCTTCTTCGGGTTGGCCGCCGAGTTCGCCGCGCTCGTGGAGGCCGTCCCGCTCGGCCCGCACGACGAGTCCGCGGTGAACTTCACGCCGGTCGAACCGCGGGAGAAGGAAGCATGAGCGCCTCTCCTGACGGCATCGCTGCCCTGCTTCAGAAGGACGGCTGCGCCATGGCGGCTGCCGTGCAGTCCAAGGCAGTCAGCGCCGTGGCGCTCGTGCAGGCCAGCCTGGATCGCATCGAGGCGACGAACGGTCGGGTGAACGCCTTCACCGATGTGGTCCGTGAGCGCGCGCTGCGGAGGGCCGCACAGATCGATGCCTCGCTGTTCTCCGACAGGGGCGCGCGCACGCGCGAGCTGCCGCTGCTCGGTGTGCCCTTCGCAGTGAAGAATCTTTTCGACATCGCCGGCCTGCCGACGCTGGCCGGCTCGAAGATCGAGCGCGAGAGCCCTCCCGCGCGCAGCGATGCGGAACTGGTCCGCCGGTTGGAGAACGCCGGAGCGGTGTTGGTCGGTGCGCTCAACATGGACGAGTACGCCTACGGCTTCACCACCGAGAACAGCCACGTCGGCGCGGCGCACAACCCGCATGATCTGTCGCGCATCGCCGGTGGGTCGTCGGGCGGCTCCGGCGCCGCTGTGGCCGCGGGGCAGGTGCCGCTGACCTTGGGTTCCGACACCAACGGATCGATCCGCGTCCCGGCCTCGCTGTGCGGTGTGTTCGGACTCAAGCCAACCTTCGGCCGCCTGCCGCGCACGGGCAGCTATCCCTTCGTGTCGAGCCTCGATCACCTGGGGCCCTTCGCACGTTCGGTGCGCGATCTCGCGCTGGCCTACGATCTGATGCAAGGGCCGGAAACTGTCGGACTCCGCGACCCCGGCTGCGCGCAGCGCGAGGTCGAGTTGGCGACGCCAGCGATTTCGCGTGGCCTGCAAGGACTTCGCATCGGCGTGCTGGGTGGCTACTTTCGCGAGCGGGCCCAACCCGAGGCGTTGACCGCTGTCGATGCCGTCGCGCAGGCCCTGGGTGCGAGCCAGACGGTCGAGCTGCCGATGGTCGAGGCCGGGCGCGCAGCGGCCTTCCTCATCACCAATTCCGAAGGCGCGGCGCTGCACCTGCCCGACCTGCGCACCCGCGCCCACGACTTCGAGCCCTTGTCGCGCGACCGATTCCTCGCCGGTGCGTTGCTCCCGGCCGCATGGATCGCGCGTGCGCAGCGTGTGCGGCGGCTCTACGCGGAGCAGGTCGCGCGGCTGTTCGAGCGCTTCGATGTGCTGCTCGCCGCAGCGACGCCCTGCGCGGCGACGCCCATCGGCGCCGAGTGGTTCGAGATCAACGGCCAGCGCCTGCCCGTGCGCCCCAGCATGGGCGTGCTGACCCAACCCATTTCGTGCATCGGCCTGCCGGTCTGCGCCGTGCCCGTGTGGGGCGCCCACCCGGACCTGCCGATCGGCGTGCAGGTCATTGCCGCGCCCTGGCGCGAAGACCTCGTGCTGCGCGTCGCCGCCGCACTCGAATCGGCCGGCGTCGCGCAAGCGCCCGTGGCCACGCTCTGACAAAGGAAGCGATGAACACCCCCATCAACCTGCCCGAAGTGCTGGCCGAAGTGACGGCCGCATTCGAGCGCTACGAAGATGCACTGGTCCATAACAAGGTCGAGATCCTCGATGAACTGTTCTGGAACAGCCCGCACACCTTGCGCTACGGTGCCACCGAGAACCTCTACGGCTACCAGGAGATCCAGTCCTTCCGCGCATCGCGCCCCTCGCAGGGCCTGGCGCGCGAGATCCTGCGCACCGCCATCACCACCTACGGCCACGACTTCGCGACCGCCAACATCGAATTCCGCCGCGAAGGAAGCACAAAGACGGGGCGCCAGAGCCAGACATGGATGCGCACCGCCCAAGGCTGGCGCGTCGTGGCGGCGCATGTGAGCCTGATGGGCTGATTTCTGCGCCCAAACCGGCGGCTTGCGCTGGTACGGTTTATGCACACCGTCTTGTATCCAAGACAGGATTACCCGGCCCTCCGAACCCTCCCACATCTTCAGGAGCAGCAGCATGAGCCAGTTCAATCGTCGCGATTCCCTCAAGTCCCTCGCAGCACTGGCCTCCGCCACCACGCTGGGTGGATGGAGTGCCCTCGCCAGCGCGCAGAAGCCGCTGACGGTCGGTGTGATCTACGTCGGCCCGCGCGACGACTACGGCTACAACCAGGCGCACGCGCAGGCGGCGGCCGAGTTGAAGAAGCTGCCCGGCATCAAGGTGGTCGAGGAAGAGAACGTGCCCGAGACCGCGGCCGTGCAGAAGACCATGACCGGGATGATCGCGCAGGATGGTGCGGGCCTTCTGTTCCCGACATCCTTCGGCTATTTCGACCCGCACATCCTGGCCGTGGCGCCGAAGAATCCGGACGTGCGTTTCTCGCACTGCGGCGGCCTCTGGACGGAAGGCAAGCATCCCAAGAACGTCGGCAGCTTCTTCGGCTACATCGACGAGTGCCAGTTTCTCAACGGCGTGATCGCCGGCCACATGACGAAGAGCAACAAGATCGCCTTCGTCGCCGCCAAGCCGATTCCGCAGGTGCTGCGCAACATCAACGCGTTCACGATGGGCGCGCGCTCGGTCAAGCCCGGCATCACCTGCAGCGTGATCTTCACGGGCGACTGGTCGATGGCCGTCAAGGAAGCGGAAGCCACCAACAGCCTCGCCGACCAGGGGTGCGACGTGTTCACGATGCACGTCGATGGGCCCAAGGTGATCGTCGAGACGGCTGCCAAGCGCGGCAAGATGGTGTGCGGCTACCACGCGAGCCAGGCCAAGCTGGCGCCCAACGCGTACCTCACCGGTGCCGAGTGGAACTGGCTCACCGCCTACAAGACGGTCGTCGAAGCGGCGCAGACCGGCAAGCCGCATCCGAACTTCCTGCGCGGTGGCCTGAAGGAAGGCTACGTGAAGATGTCGCCCTACGGCCCGATGGTCACCGACGCGGCCAAGAAGAACGCCGACGACATCAAGGCCAAGATGCTTGCGGGCACCTTCGACATCTTCAGCGGTCCGCTCAAGGACAACAAGGGCGCGGTCGTGATCGCCGGCGGCAAGACGTTCAAGCAGACGGACCTGGAGTTGGAGAAGATGAACTACCTGGTCGAGGGTGTGGTCGGCTCCATCGGATAAGCATCCCCGTACTGCGAGCCGACGATGCGCGACGCACTGAAAGAAATCGCTCTGCCGGTGTTCGCCATCGCGGCGGCGCTGCTCCTGTTCGGCGTGTTCGTCTGGTTCGCCGGCGTGAGTCCGCTGGAAGTGTGGGTCATCCTCTTCAAGGGCGCGTTCGGCGACTGGTTCTCCTGGCAGAACACGCTGCAGCGGGCGGCACCGTTGATGCTCACGGCGCTCTGCGTTGCGATCCCCGCACGCGCGGGGCTGGTGATCATCGGCGGGGAGGGCGCGGTCGTGCTGGGCGGGCTGGCCTGCGCGGCATTGCCTTACGTGCTGCCGCTGCCGGCCAACATCGCGGGCACGGTGGCGTTGTGCATTGCGGGCGCGGTCGCCGGTGCCGCGTGGATCGCACTTGCGGGCTGGCTCCGCCAATACCGCGGCATCAACGAGACCATCAGCAGCCTGCTGCTGGCGTATGTTGCGATCGGCCTCTTCAAGCATCTTGTCGAAGGTGTTCTGCGTGACCCGGCCAGCCTCAACAAGCCCGCGACGCGCTCGCTGGCGGACGGGTTGGCGATCGGCGGCATCGGCGGTTCCGATGTGCATTGGGGGCTGGTGATCGGCGTGGTCGCTTGCCTCGTGTCGGGGCTGTGGCTGCGGGCCACTGCCTCGGGCTTCTCGGTGCGCGTGGTGGGCGGGAATCCGCGTACAGCCCAACTGGTCGGCCTGCCGGCCAACCGGCTCATCCTCGCTGCCTGCGGACTGGGCGGGGCCTGCGCCGGGGTTGCTGGTGCGGTGGAGGTGGCGGCGGTCCATACCAACGCCAATGCGTCGCTCATCGCGGGCTATGGGTATGCGGGCATCCTGGTGTCGTTCATCGCGCGCCACAACCCGGTCGCGGTGATTCCCGTCGCGATCCTGTTCGGCGGCTTTGGCGCCGCGGGCAGCCTGCTGCAACGCCGCCTCGGCCTGCCCGACGCATCGGTGCTGGTGTTGCAGGGGATGGCTTTCGTGCTGATCCTGGCGAGCGAAGGCCTGCGCATGATCGACTGGAAAGCGCTGTTCAGGAATCGCGCGCCACTTGTCGCGCAGCCCTCGCCGATGGCGAAAGAGGTCGCGCAATGACCGCCGACCAATGGATTGCGCTGGTCGCCGGCATCGTCGGCGGCGCCTTGCGGGTCGGCGCGCCCTTCCTCTTCGTGAGCCTCGGCGAGTGCCTGACCGAGAAGTCTGGCCGCATCAACCTCGGCCTCGAAGGCGTGCTCGTGCTCTCGGCGATGGCCTCCTTCGGCGGCGCATGGCTCACCGGATCGGCATGGCTCGGCGTGTTGATCGGCGGCATCGTCGGCGCGGCGCTGGCCTTGCTCCACGGCCTCCTGTGTTCGCTCGACCGGGTCAACGATGTCGCGACCGGCATCGCGCTGATGCTGTTCGGCACCGGGCTCGCCTTCTACCTGGGCAAGCCGCTGATCCAGCCGCAGGCGCCGCAACTGCCTGCCATCCCGCTGGGCAACTGGAGCGACAACCCGGTCATCCGCTCGGCGCTGCAGGTGAATTCGCTGGTGCCCGTCGGCATCGTCCTCGCGGTGCTGCTGTGGTGGGGCTTTGCGCGCACGCGCGCCGGGTTGCTCGTGCGCATGGCGGGTGATTCGGCCAATGCCACGCGAGCGTTGGGCTATTCCGTCGCCGGGTTGCGCATCGCGGCCACCACGGCGGGCGGCTTTATCGCGGGGCTGGGCGGTGCGTCGCTCACGCTGTTCTACCCGGGCAGCTGGAACGAAGGCATCTCCAGCGGGCAGGGCCTGATCGCGGTGGCGCTGGTGATCTTCGCGCGCTGGAGCCCGCTGCGGTGCATCGGCGCGGCGCTGCTGTTCGGTGGCGCGGGCGCGATCGGCCCGGCGCTGCAATCGATCGGCGTGGGCTGGGGCTACCACCTCTTCAACACGGTGCCTTACGTGCTGACGCTCGTCATTCTGGTGCTGACCTGCAAGCCGGGCAGCGTGGCCGCAGGAAGTCCCGGCGAGCTTTCCTCCACACGTTGATCAGCCGACCCATGAGCACCTCCACCCCATCGCCCGAGCGCTTCGTCGCCGCCAACCCGTATCCGTGGCCCTACAACGGCGCGCTGCGGCCCGACAACACCGCCCTCATCGTGATCGACATGCAGACGGATTTCTGCGGCAAGGGCGGCTATGTCGATGTGATGGGCTACGACCTGTCGCTGGTGCAGGCGCCGATCGAGCCGATCGCGCGCACGCTCGCCCGGTTGCGGCCGCTGGGTTTCCACATCATCCACACGCGCGAAGGGCATCGCCCCGATCTCGCCGATCTGCCGCCTAACAAGCGCTGGCGGTCGCGCCAGATCGGCGCCGAGGGCGTGGGCATCGGCGACGCGGGGCCTTGCGGTCGCATCCTGGTGCGGGGCGAGCCGGGCTGGGAAATCATCCCGGCGCTGGCGCCTCTCGATGGCGAGGTGGTCATCGACAAGCCGGGCAAGGGATCGTTCTACGCGACGGACCTCGAACTGGTGCTGCGCACGCGCGGCATCGAGAACCTCATCCTCGCCGGCATCACGACCGACGTGTGCGTGCACACGACGATGCGCGATGCCAATGACCGCGGGTTCGAGTGCCTGCTGCTGTCGGACTGCACGGCAGCGACCGACCACGGCAACCATCTGGCGGCGCTCAAGATGATCACCATGCAGGGCGGCGTGTTCGGCGCGCACGCGCCCTCGGGTGCCTTGCTCGACGCGCTGTCGGCGTCGTAGAACCGAGATCCTCCGCACCATGATCGCTCCCGTCGACCCGATGCCCCCTGCCACCGGCGCGCTGGCGCTGGACACCTACGAGCTGACCAAGCGCTTCGGCACCTTCACGGCAATGGACCGGGTGACGATGCACGTCGAGCCCGGCACGGTGCACGCGCTGCTCGGCGAGAACGGGGCGGGCAAGAGCACGCTGGTGAAGTGCGTGGCGGGCTTCCAGCGCGCGGAGGAGGGGAGCATCCTGATCGACGGCCGCGAGCAGGACATCGCGAACCCGATCGTCGCGCGGGCGCTCGGCATCGGCATGGTCTACCAGCACTTCACGCTGGCACCGGGCATGACGGTGGCGGAGAACCTGTTGCTGGCCGGCGGCAAGACGCCGGCGGTGATCGACTGGAAGACGACGCGCGCGGAGCTCACGAAATTCCTGGCGACGACGCCGTTCAGCCTGGACCTCGACATGCGCCCGTCCGAGCTGGCGGCGGGCGAGAAGCAGAAGCTGGAGCTGCTGAAGCAGCTGTACCTGAAGCCGCGTCTGTTGATCCTGGACGAGCCGACCTCGGTCCTGACGCCGCAGGAAGCCGACGAGGTGCTGGGGCATGTGCGCGAGTTCGCGCGAAGCGGGCTGTGCACGGTGCTGATCATCACGCACAAGTTCCGCGAGGTGATGTCGTACGCCGACAGCGTGACGGTGCTGCGACGCGGCAAGGCGGTGCACCACTGCAAGGTCTCGGAGACCAATCCGGCCAGGCTCGCGGCGGCGATGATGGGTGAGGGTGAAGCGCCGCCGCCTGAAGGTGACACGGCGGCGCCGGTCGGGCGTGCGCTGCATTCGATGAACGATACGGCCGCCGATGCGCCCGTTGCACTGCGGGTCGAAGGGCTGCAGGCGCAGGGTGACCGGGGAACGCTGGCGGTGCATGACCTGAGTCTCAGCGTGCGCTCGGGCGAGATCCTCGGCGTGGCGGGTGTCTCGGGCAATGGTCAACGCGAGTTGGTCGAAGCGCTGGTGGGCCAGCGGCCGAGGCTGGCCGGACAGGTGACGGTGATGGGCGAACCCTACGCGGCGCGGCGCGAAGAGAACCGGCGCCTGAAGGTTCGCAGCCTTCCAGAGGAGCCTTTGCGCAATGCCTGTGTCGGCGACCTGAGCGTGGCGGAGAACATGGCGTTGCGAGATTTCGATCAACCGCCGTTGGCGTGGAAAGCATTCGGTGCGGGGGTGCTCAATTTCCCGCTGTGGCGCAGCAGGGCGCGCGAGTGGATTGCCGAGTACGGGGTCAAGACGCAGGGGGAGGGCGCGCCGATCCGCTCCCTCTCTGGTGGCAACGTGCAGCGCGCGGTGCTTGCGCGCGAACTGGCCGGGGATATCAATGTGCTGATCGCGGCGAATCCGGTGTTCGGGCTGGACTTCGCGGCTGTCGCGGAAATCCACAGCCGCATCGTGCAGGTGCGGGCGCGCGGCGGGGCTGTGCTGCTGATCAGTGAGGACCTCGACGAACTGCTGGAGATGGCGGATCGCATCGTGGTCATGAGCGAAGGGCGCGTGGTGTTCGAGACCGCCGCTGCTACGGCCGAGAGGCACGTGCTGGGGGCGCACATGGGGGGTGGGGATCACTCTGCGGTGGCTGCATGAGTCGGTTGCGCCTCCAACGTCTTCGACCGATGCCGAACGAAAGCCATCCATGCACATAGAAGCCAACCCCTTCGCATACGAATTCGATCCGGCAAAGACCGCCCTGGTCCTCATCGACATGCAGCGGGACTTCATCGAACCGGGCGGGTTCGGCGAGACCCTGGGCAACGACGTCTCCTTGCTGGAGGCCATCGTGCCGGCCACGAAGAAGACGCTCGAAGCCTGGCGGGAAGCAGGCGGCCTGGTGGTCCACACGCGCGAGGCGCACAAGCCCGATCTTTCGGACTGTCCGCCCGCCAAGCGCAATCGCGGCAATCCGACCTTGCGCATCGGCGACGAAGGGCCGATGGGGCGCATCCTGGTGATGGGTGAACCGGGCAACCAGATCATCGACGCGCTCGCGCCGATCGAAGGCGAGATCGTCGTGGACAAGCCCGGCAAAGGGGCCTTCTATGCCACCGGCCTGCACGAGATGCTGAAGCGGCGCGGCATCACGCACCTTCTGTTCGGTGGCGTGACCACCGAAGTCTGCGTGCAGACCAGCATGCGCGAAGCCAATGACCGCGGCTACGACTGCCTGCTGCTGGAAGACTGCACCGAGAGCTACTTTCCCGCCTTCAAGGCGGCAGCCGTCGAGATGATCCGCGCCCAGGGCGCCATCGTCGGCTGGACGGCACCGAGCGCCGCACTTCTGGCCGCACTCGGCAAGCACTAACATCCCCCTCGTGTCCTCTGTCCGATCTCCGTCCGCGCCCTCCGAGCCCGTGGCTCCAGATCCCGCGTTTCGCACGCGAGCCGATCAGGTCTACGCGCAACTCAAGCGCGACGTGGCCGAATTCAGCCTGGTCCCCGGCGACCGGTTCACCGAGAACGAAATCAGCGAACGGCTCGGCGTCTCGCGCACGCCCGTGCGGCAGGCGCTGTTCAGGCTGCAGCAGGAAGGCTTCGTCGAAGTCCTGTTTCGCAGCGGCTGGCGCGTGCTGCCTTTCGACTTCGATCAGTTCGAGCAACTCTACGACCTGCGCATGGTGCTGGAGACCACGGCAGTGCATCGGCTCTGCGAAAGCGACCATCGCGTCGACCGCAGCCTGGTCGAGGCGCTGGCCGGCATCTGGCTCGTGCCGACTGCGCAGCGCAGTTCGGACACCGTGCAGGTGGCGCAGTGGGACGAGGAGTTTCATTGCTCGCTCGTCGCCGCCGCCGGCAATGCCGAGATGGCGCGCGTGCATCGCGACGTGACCGACCGCATCCGCATCATCCGGCGGCTGGATTTCACCAAGCAGCCGCGCATCGACGCCACCTACGACGAGCACGCCAAGATCCTGAAGGCGATTCGCGCCAACCGTGGCGATCAGGCGGCGATGCTGCTGCGCGCGCACATCGAGACCAGCCAGTCCGAGGTGCGCAAGATCACGCTGCACCAGGTGCACATGGCGCGGCATGCGGGCCGCGCGCGCTGAGTTCAGTCCGCGGTGATGCCGCCGCGCTGAACCACGTCCGCCCAACGCTTGGCGTCCTTCTGGATCAGTGCGCCGAATTCTTCAGGCGTCGACGAGGCGGGCACCATGCCTTGCGATTCGAAGGCGGTCGCTACTTCGGGCAGCTTCAGGATCGCGCCGATCTCCTTGTTGAGGCGTGCGACCACGGCCGGCGAGGTGCCCTTGGGCGCGAGCACCCCGTACCACATGTCCACGTTGCCGCCCTTGATGCCGGCTTCCGCCAGCGTCGGCACGTTCGGCAACTGCGGCAGGCGCTTGTCGCTACCGGTCGCGATTGCCCTGAGCTTGCCGGCCTGGATATGTTGCAGCCCGACGTGCACCGGCAGGAACATGTAGTCGATGCGGCCGCCCAGCAGGTCCGTCACCGCGCCGGCCGTGCCCTTGTAGGGCACATGCAGCATCTCGGTGCCGGTGTTCTGCATCAGCAAGGCCATCGACAGGTGGTGAGGCGTTCCGACGCCGGGCGTCGCATAGGTCAGCTTGCCGGGCTCGGCCTTCGCGGCCGCGACCATCTGGGCCACGGTAGTCGTCTTCTGCACGTTGGGATTGGTCACCAGCAGCAGCGTGCCCCAGGACGTGAGCGACACCGGCGTGAAGTCGGCGATGGGGTCGTAGGCGAGCGACTTGTAGAGGCTCTTGTTCATCACCAGCGTGTTGACCTGCACCATCAGGGTGTAGCCGTCGGGCTTGGCGCGAGCCACCTTCTCGCTGCCGATGTTGCCGCTGGCGCCGGGCACGTTGTCGACGATCACCGGCTGGCCGAGCACGGCGGGCAGGCGGACGGACAACTGGCGCGCGATCAGGTCGATGCCCGTGCCGGGCGTGTAGGGCACCACCAGCGTGATCGGCTGGTCGGGCCATGCGTGGGCAGCCACGGCGCCGGCTGCCATCGCGAGGGCGGCCAGGATCTTCTTGAACGGTCGCATGGATGTCTCCTTGTAGTTCTGCGTGAAAGGCGTGTTCTTCAGAGATAGGAAGGGCGCGATTTCAGCGCCGCCGGGTCGTAGCCGGCCACCTGCTTGTAGTTGTCGGAGATGGCTTGCAGCTCCTGCTGCGTCACGAACTCTTCCAGGCGGTCGAAACGCCGGCCACCGGAGCGTTCGAACACCTCGCGCAGGATCGCGTCGGGCGGATTGCTGCGATTGGTCAGCACGACGTTGGTGGTTGCCTTGACGCGCACGCGGTCGTAGTCCTCTAGCGCTGCGTTGCCGACGCCCAGCTTGCGCAGCGCACCCGCGAGGTAGCGCGCATCGATGATGGCCTGCCCGGCGCCGTTCGAGCCGCGCGGCACCATCGGGTGGGCCGCGTCGCCCAGCAGCGTCAGCCGGCCGTGCGTCCACTTCGGCAGCGGGTCCTGGTCGACCATGGGGTATTCGAGGATCGAGTCCGAGGAGCGGATCAGCGCCGGCACGTCGAGCCAGTCGAAGTGCCAGTCCTCGAAGGCCGGGAGAAAGTCCTCGAGGCGGCCGGGGCGGCTCCAGTCCTGGAGCGCGGGTTGCGGAGCGTGGATTTCGGCGACCCAGTTGATGAGCTGGTTGCCTTGGCCGTCCACGTTGTCGCGGATCGGGTAGATCACCATCTTGCCCTGGTCGAGCCAGCCCGCGCGCACCATGCTCGCGCCCGAGAGAAAGGGTTTGTGCACGGCGGTGCCGCGCCACATGTTGACGCCCGAGTAGCGCGGCGCGCCTTCGTCCGGATAGAACTGCTTGCGCAGCACCGAGTGGATGCCGTCGCAGCCCACGGCGATCGATCCGCGCACGCTGGGCAGCGGCGAGCCGTCCGGCGCGGTGAAGCGCGCGGTGACGCCGGTATCGTCCTGGTCCACGCCCGCGCAGCGGTGGCCGCACACCACGGCATCGGCGCCGAGTCGCTCGCGCGTCGCCTGGAGCAGCGCGGTGTGCAGGTCGCCGCGGTGGATCGAATACTGGGGCCAGTCGTAGCCCGCCGCCGTTCCGGCCGCTTCGCGAAACACCAGCTGGCCGTGCGAATTGAAGAAGACCGCCTCCTTGGTCCGCACGCCGACCGCATCGAGCGCGGCCATGAGGCCGAGTTCGCTCAGTTCGCGCGCCGCGTGCGGCAGCAGGTTGACGCCCACGCCGAGGGGCTTCAGCTCCGGCACCGCCTCATAGACCCGGCACGCGATGCCGGCCTGGTGCAGGCTCAACGCCAGGGTCAGTCCGCCAATGCCGGCGCCCAGCACGATCACTTCGGTTTGATGGCTCATGTCTCGGTTCGCCCTTCTTTGTCCTGCATCAAGAAAAGCGGATTAGACAGAGCCTTCGATCATTTGGGAAATTTAGATGTCGTATGGATTTATCATGAAGTGGTATGAATCTATCGGTCCGCCAGATGCGCGCTTTTCTGCACGTCGCGCGCATGGGCAACTTCACCCGCGCGGCCGAGCAGGCACACATGACGCAGGCCGGCCTGAGCACGCTGGTGCGAGAGATGGAGCGTCAGTTGGGCTGCCGCCTGTTCGATCGCACGACGCGCATGGTCAGTCTCACGGGGGCAGGGCGGCGGCTGCTGCCGGTGGTCGAAAGGGTCGTGACGGATCTGGACGACGTCACCGCGCAACTCGGCGTCGAAGGTGACGCGGCGCGCCAGACCTTGCGCATCGCCGCCACGCCGCTGGTGTCATCTCACCTGTTGCCGCAGGTCTTCCATCAGTTCCGCGAGAGCCATCCGAAGGTCAGCCTGAAGCTGTTCGATGCCGACTTGCGCGACGTCGAGGCGATGGTCGTGAGCGGCGAGGCGGACATGGGTCTGGGATTCTTCTTCAAGGCTGCGCCGGGGCTGGATCGAGTGCCGGTCGGGCGCTTCCACCTGATGCGCGTGGCCGCGGCGGAGTCGGAAGAGGCATCGCTCGCCACTGGAACCGCGCCCTGGTCGGCGTTGCGGTCGGCCGAGCTGATCGGGCTGCCGCAGAGCAATCCGATCCAGAAGGTCATCGACGTGCAGCTCGGCGCGATCGGCCGGGCCGACGCACAACGGCAGGCCTTCAACTTCTTCGGCACGCTGATCTCGATGGTCGAGTCCGGATTCGGCACGGCCGTGATGCCGACCTTCGCGCTGGCAGCCTGCCGGCGGCATCGCGTGCGCACCGACGTGCTGGTCAAGCCGAAGGTGGAGCTGGACTTCTACCGCATCACCAAGCGCGGCGCCCACGAGAGCGAGGCCATGCGCTCCTTCAGCGACACCCTGGTCAAGGCGCTGCCGGCGCTGTCGCGCTAGCAGGCCGGTCCGGGCGCATCTCGCTTCACAGCGTGAAGTCGTAGTCCACCGTGATCGGCGCGTGGTCGCTGAACTTGATCGTCTTGAAGATCGATTCGTTGAGGGCGAGCTTGGCGAGCTTCGGCGTGGCCAGGTGGTAATCCAGCCGCCATCCCACGTTCTTGGCGTAGGCCTGTCCGCGGTTGCTCCACCAGGTGTAGGCCTCGTCGGTGGTCTCGGGCTTGAGCATCCGGTACACGTCGACCAGGCCGGCGCCCTCCGCCCCGGCGTCCAGCAGGTTCGTCATCCAGGCGCGTTCCTCGGGCAGGAAGCCGCTGTTCTTCTGGTTGCCGCGCCAGTTCTTCAGGTCGATCTCCTTGTGCGCGATGTTGATGTCGCCGCACAGGATGAAGTCGCGCTCGCGCTTCAGCGCGATCAGGTGGGGGAAGAAGCCCTTCAGGAAGCGGAACTTGGCCGCCTGCCGCTCTTCGCCGGACGAGCCGCTCGGGAAGTAGCAGCTGATGATCGACAGCTTGCGTTTCGGGGTGTCGAAGCGCAGTTCGAGGTAGCGGCCTTCGGCGTCGAACTCGGGGTCGCCCCAACCGACGACCACGTCGCTGGGTGCGTGCTTCGAATAGACCGCGGTGCCCGCGTAGCCCTTCTTCTCCGCGAAATGGAAATGGCCCTTGAGCCCCGCCATCTCCTCGAAGCGGCCTTCGATGTCGCTCGCCTGGACTCGGATTTCCTGCATGCAAATACAATCCGGCGCCAGTTCGGCGACCCAGTCGGCAACGCCTTTGGTGGCTGCCGATCGCAGGCCGTTGAGGTTGAGGCTGGTCAGTTTGAACACAAGGACATTCCCTATGGCTGAAGAGATTGGAGAGGGCGGCGCGCTCGCACAGGAATTCGTGCAGTTCGCGCTGGAGTCGGGGGTGCTGCGTTTCGGCCAGTACAAGACCAAGGCCGGTCGGATCAGCCCCTATTTTTTCAACGCGGGCCTGTTCGACGACGGCGCCAAGCTCGCGCGGCTCGCCGGATTCTATGCAGACCGGTTGATGGCCAGCGGCCTGGAGTTCGACATGATCTTCGGCCCGGCCTACAAGGGCATTCCGCTGGGCGCGACGGTGGCCGCCGAGCTTGCGCGGCGCGGCCGCAACGTGCCTTTTGCGTACAACCGCAAGGAAGCCAAGGACCACGGCGAAGGCGGCACGCTGGTCGGTGCGCCGCTCAAGGGGCGGGTGCTGATCGTCGATGACGTGATGTCCGCCGGCACGGCGGTGCGCGAATCGATCGCCGCCATCCGTGGCGCCGGCGCCACGCCGCACGCCGTCGCCATCGCGCTGGATCGGCAGGAAAAAGCAACGGAAAACGGCGTGGATGTGGACCACAGCGCTGTGCAGTACGTCCGCAACCAACTCGGCATGCACGTTATTGCCATCGCAACGCTTGACGACTTGTTACAGTACCTCTCAGGCCGCGCGGATGACGAACTGGGCGCCCATCGCCAGGACGTGCTGGCGTACAGGGCCCGGTACGGCGCCGGCTGATGCAACCTGTCTGAAGGATTGATGTTGGCGAGAACCCACGCACTGTATGCATCTCTGGCGCTCTCGCTGGCTGCGGCCGGTGCGGTGCACGCACAGCAACCCCAGGCCGCCACGCGCCCGGCGACCAGTGCAGCAGGTGCCGGCCCCGGCATCTACAGCTGCACCGATGCAAAGGGCCGCACGATCACCGCGGACCGGCCGATCCCCGATTGCATCGACCGCGAGCAGCGCGAGCTGAATCCGAGCGGCACCACGCGCCGCAAGATCGAACCCACCTACACGGCCCGTGAACAGGCCGAGCGGGAGGAGCGCGAGCGTCAGGCACAACTGCTGGCCGCCCGCCAGCTGGAGGAGCGCCGACGCGAACGCGCGCTGCTGATCCGCTACCCGACGCCCATGGCGCATGACCGGGAGCGCGCAGAGGCGCTGGTGCAGATCGACGTCGTGATCCAGGCCGCCCGGAAGCGCCTGAGCGAACTCGCCGACGAGCGCAAGCGAATCGACGACGAGCTGGAGTTCTACAAGAAGGACCCGAGCAAGGCGCCCGATTCGATCCGCCGCAGGGTCGATGACAACGCGCGCAGCGTGTCGGTGCAGAACCGGTTCATCGGCGAGCAGGAAGATGAAAAGAAGCGGGTGAATGCGCGCTTCGACGAAGAGCAGGCGCGTCTGAAGCCGCTTTGGGCGGCTAAATAGGCTCGCCCCCAGGCTTGCCCACTTCGTGTGGCCGCCTACCCCCTGCCGGGGGCAACACCGGCGGACCGGCTGAGCCGGTTCCGCGGTGTTTCACCAAGGGGCCGCGCTGCGCGGGCCCTGGCTCATTTAGCCTAGCTTGGCTTTTAGGAGGGCGTTGACCTGGGCGGGGTTGGCCTTGCCTTGGCTGGCCTTCATGACCTGGCCGACGAGGGCGTTGAAGGCCTTGTCCTTGCCGGCGCGGTATTCGTCGATGTTCTTCTGGTTGGTGGCCAGGACGGCGTCGATGATCGTTTCCAGGGCGCCGCTGTCGCTCATCTGCTTCAGGCCCTTGGCTTCGATGACGGCGTCCACGTCCTGGCTTTCGCCGGTCCAGAGGGCGTCGAAGACGGTGCGCGCGGCGTTGTTGGAGATGGTGTCGTCGCTGATGCGCTGGATCAGCTTGCCGAGCTGCGCGGCAGTGACCGGGGCATCGGTGATGGCGATGTCCTGCTGGTTGAGGCGGCGCGCGATCTCGCCGGTGATCCAGTTGCTGGCGAGCTTGGGGGCGGCTCCGGCGTCCACGGCGGCGTCGAAATAGCTGGCGAGGGCGGGGCTCTGCGTGAGCTGCGTGGCGTCGTATTCCGAGAGGCCGTGCTGCTGCACGTAGCGTTCGGCCATGGCGCGTGGCAGTTCGGGCATCCCGGCGCGCACGCGCTCGATCCACTCGGCGGCGATCGCCAGCGGCGGCAGGTCGGGGTCGGGGAAGTAGCGGTAGTCGGCCGCGTCTTCCTTGGTGCGCATGGCGCGGGTCTCGCCGGTGTCGGGGTCGAACAGCACCGTGGCCTGCTGGATCTGGCGGCCTTCCTCGATCTCCTCGATCTGCCAGCGGATCTCGTAGTCGATCGCCTGCTGCATGAACTTGAAGCTGTTGAGGTTCTTGATCTCGCGGCGGGTGCCCAGCGGCGCACCGGGCCTGCGCACCGAGACGTTGGCGTCGCAGCGGAAGCTGCCTTCCTGCATATTGCCGTCGCAGATGCCGATCCAGGTGACGATCTTGTGCAGCTCGCGCGCATAGGCCACGGCCTCGGCGGTGGAACGCATGTCGGGCTCGGTCACGATCTCCAGCAGCGGTGTGCCGGCACGGTTCAGGTCGATGCCCGACTGGCCGATGAAGTCCTCGTGCAGCGACTTGCCGGCGTCTTCCTCGAGGTGCGCGCGCACCAGGCGCACGGTCTTCTCCTCGTCGCCGAGGAAGAAGCTCACCGAGCCGCCCTGCACGACGGGGATCTCGAACTGGCTGATCTGGTAGCCCTTGGGCAGGTCGGGATAGAAGTAGTTCTTGCGCGCGAACACGCTGCGCGGCGCGATGTGCGAGCCGAGCGCGAGGCCGAGGCGGATGGCGCGCTCGACGGCGCCCTTGTTCATCACCGGCAGGGTGCCGGGCAGCGCGAGGTCGACCGCGCAGGCCTGCGTGTTGGGCTCGGCGCCGAAGGCGGTGGAGGCGCGGCTGAAGATCTTCGACGCGGTGGAAAGCTGGGCGTGCGTCTCGAAGCCGATGATGACTTCGTAGCCGCGCACCAGCGGGCCGGTCGGACGTCCGCTCTGCGCGGCTTCGAAAGTGTTGATTTCGCTCATGTCAGTTCTTCGCCATCAATAGCCGGCCGGCGCGCGCTGGTGCCAGTCGGTGGCCTGCTGGAAGCGGTGCGCGGCGTTGAGCAACCGGGCTTCGTCCAGGTAGTTGCCGATGAGTTGCACGCCGACGGGCATGCCGCCGTCGAAGCCTGCCGGCACGCTCATGCCGGGCAGGCCCGCGAGGGATGCCGGCAGTGTGAAGATGTCGGCCAGGTAGTCGGCGACCGGATCGCCGCCGTGCTCGCCGAGCTTCCATGCGACGGTCGGCGCGGCGGGGCCGGCGATGACGTCGCACTGCTTGAACGCCTGCTGGAAGTCGTCCGCGATCATGCGGCGTACCTTCTGGGCTTGCAGGTAGTAGGCGTCGTAATAGCCGTGCGACAGCACGTAGGTGCCGATCATGATGCGGCGCTTGACCTCGTCGCCGAAGCCTTCCTCGCGCGTCTGCGCATACATGTCGGCCAGATCGCGGTAGTTGCTGGCGCGATGCCCGAACTTGACGCCGTCGAATCGGCTCAGGTTGCTCGATGCCTCGGCGGCGGCCAGGATGTAGTAGACGGGAATCGACAGTTCGGTACGCGGCAGCGTGATCTCGACGCGGCGTGCGCCGAGCTTTTCATATTCGGCCAATGCCGCATCGACCACCGCGCGCACGCCGGGCGCGACGCCGGCGCCGAGGAATTCCTTGGGCACGCCGATGCGCAGGCCTTCCAGCGAATCGCCGAGGCGGCGCGAAAAGTCTTCGGCGGGCTTGTCCAGCGAGGTCGAATCGCGGTCCGTGTCGGGGCCGCACATCGCCGAGAGCAGCAGTGCGCAATCCTCGGCCGACCGGGCCATGGGGCCGGCCTGGTCGAGGCTCGATGCGAAAGCCACCATGCCGTAGCGCGACGCGCGTCCGTAGGTAGGCTTGATGCCTGTCACGCCGCAGAACGACGCCGGCTGGCGGATCGAGCCGCCGGTGTCGGTGCCGGTCGCGGCGGGCGCCAGGCGCGCCGCGACGACGGCCGCGCTGCCGCCCGACGAACCGCCGGGAATGCGCGACGTGTCCCAGGGGTTGCGCACCGGCACGGCGCTGTCGAAGCCGACGGCGGGCACGGCGACGTTCTCGTTGGCCGAGCCCATCGCGAACTCGTCGCAGCTCAGCTTGCCGAGCGTCACGGCGCCGGCTTCTGCGAGGCGGCGCACGACGGTGGCGTCGAAGGGTGAGCGGTAGCCGGCCAGGATGCGCGAGCCGGCAGTGGTCGGCAGGTCGGCGGTGACGAAGATGTCCTTGTGCGCGATCGGCACGCCGGCCAGTGCCGGGGCATTGCCGGCGGCGATGCGGGCGTCGGCGGCGCGGGCCTGCGCCAGCGTCAGGTCTTCGTCGACCGCGACGAAAGTGCCCAGATCCTGATGTTGGCGGATGCGGGCGAGATGGTGCTGAGCGGCCTCGACGGCCGAAACCTTGCGTTCGGCCAGGGCCTTGGCCAGCTCCGCCACGCCGATCTGATGCAGTTCGGCGCTCATTCGATCACCTTCGGGACGAGGAACAGGCCGTTTTCGACCGCCGGCGCGCTGCGCTGGTTGGCTTCGCGGTTGTTCGGTTCGGTCACGACGTCTTCGGCGAGGCGAAGCGTCACGTCCTCGACGGTGGCGACCGGGTGCGCGAGCGGCTCGACGCCCGCGGTGTCGACCGCACGCATCTGCTCGACCAGGTCGAAGAAGCCGTTGATCTGGCCCAGCATGCGCTCGCTTTCGTCAGGAGCTAGCTGGAGCCGGGCAAGCGACGCGATGCGCGCAATATCGGATGAAGTGAGGGACATCGAAAAAGAGGCTGGCGGCCGTGAAAACATGGGCACTCGCAACCCGCAAAAAGGGCGCCAAAACGCGGGAGTGCCGGGGGATTCGGTTATTATCCCGCCTTTGCCGCAACCCCCGCGAACGCGGCGGCATTTGCCGCAAAAACGATTCAAACCACCCCGTCAAACGACCCAGCAAGAGGGCGACGGCCTGCCGACGCGCATGCCGTGCTCCAGAGGATTCCACAATGTTTGGAGCTTTCCGTCGGTACTTTTCTACCGACCTCGCGATCGACCTCGGCACCGCCAACACCCTGATCTTTGCTCGAAACAAGGGCATCGTCCTGGACGAACCTTCGGTCGTCGCGATCCGCCACGAAGGCGGCCCGCACGGCAAGAAGGTGATCCAGGCCGTGGGCCGCGAAGCCAAGGCGATGCTCGGCAAGGTGCCCGGCAACATCGAGGCCATCCGTCCCATGAAGGACGGCGTGATCGCCGATTTCGTGATCACCGAGCAGATGATCAAGCAGTTCATCAAGATGGTGCACCCGCGCTCGCTGCTCACGCCCAGCCCGCGCATCATCATCTGCGTGCCCTGCGGCTCGACCCAGGTCGAGCGCCGCGCCATCAAGGACGCGGCCGAAGCGGCAGGCGCCACCTCGGTCTACCTGATCGAGGAACCCATGGCCGCCGCCATCGGCGCCGGCCTGCCGGTGTCCGAGGCCAGCGGCTCGATGGTCGTCGACATCGGCGGCGGCACCACCGAAGTGGGCGTGATCTCGCTCGGCGGCATGGTCTACAAGGGCAGCGTCCGCGTCGGCGGCGACCGCTTCGACGAGGCCATCATCAACTACATCCGCCGCAACTACGGCATGCTGATCGGCGAGCCGACGGCCGAAGTCATCAAGAAGAGCATCGGCTCCGCCTTCCCGGGTTCCGAGGTCAAGGAAATGGAAGTCAAGGGCCGCAACCTCAGCGAAGGCGTGCCGCGCAGCTTCACCATCAGCAGCAACGAAGTGCTGGAAGCGCTGACCGATCCCCTCAACAACATCGTCTCGGCCGTCAAGAACGCGCTGGAGCAGACGCCGCCCGAACTGGGCGCCGACATCGCCGAGCGCGGGATGATGCTGACCGGTGGCGGCGCGCTGCTGCGCGACCTCGACCGGCTGCTGGCCGAGGAAACCGGCCTGCCAGTGCTCGTCGCCGAGGATCCGCTGACCTGCGTGGTGCGAGGTTGCGGTATCGCACTCGAGCGCATGGACAGGCTCGGAAGCATCTTCACGAGCGAATAATGCGTCTGATGCGCAGATGGCCGGCCCGCGTTTGCGCAGGGCCGGCTTTTTCAATTTAAAAGCACTCTCCCGCCATGCCGCTCGGTACGCTTGATCGCACCGCGCCACCCTTGTTCAACCAGGGGCCTTCGGCGCTCAGCAAGCTGATCTTCTTCAGCGCGCTCGCGCTGTTCCTGATGGTGGCGGATGCGCGTTTCCACATCGTGCAGCCGGTCCGCACGGCCATCGGCGCGGTGCTCTATCCCATCCAGTGGCTGGCGCTCAAGCCGGTTCAACTCGCAGTGGGGGGCAGCCGCTACCTCGAAGACCTGCAGACGGCGCAAAGCCACGAAGCGGATGCCCGCAAGGCGCTCGCGCTGCAGTCCGAGCGCGCCAGCCAGGCCGATACGCTCGCGCAGGAAAACGCGCGGCTGCGCGCGATGCTCGAGCTGCGCGAAACCACGCAGACCCCCGGCAGGGTGGCCGAGGTGCTCTATGACACCGCCGACCCGTACACCCGCAAGCTGGTGATCGACCAGGGGCTCACGAACGGCATCGCGGCCGGTTCGCCCGTGATCGACGAGCACGGCGTGCTCGGGCAGGTCACGCAGGTGCAGCCGTTCACGAGCGAGATCACGCTGGTGATCGACCGCGATCTTTCCATTCCCGTGCAGAACGTGCGCACCGGCGCGCGCAGCGTGGCCTTCGGCGACGCGAGTGCCCACGGGGGCGGGCTCGAATTGCGCTTCATGGCCGCCAACGCCGATCTGCAGGAGGGCGACCTTCTCACCACGAGCGGCGTCGACGGCGTCTATCCGCCCGGCCTGCCGGTCGCGAAGATCGACCGCATCGAGCGCCGCGCCGACTCCGCCTTCGCCCGCATCCATTGCGTGCCGGTGGGCCACGTGACGGCGGCGCGCTACGTGCTCGTGCTGGCGCCCACTGGTGGGCAAGCCGCGCCCCGCCCGGCCGCCGCTGCGACCGCCGCGGCCGCCAGCCCTGCCGCCAAGAAGAGGGCCGACGCCAAGGCTGACAAGGCCGATGCCAAGGCCGACAAGAAGGCAAAGGCACCGCGATGATCATGCGTCCCGGCCAGCAGCAGCTTCTGCTGCCCGTCAGCCCGCTCTTCATGTGGCTCAGCCTCATCGCTGCGCTGCTGTTCAACATGGTGCCGCTGGGCCGTGCCGCGTGGACGCCCGACCTGCTCGCGCTGGTGATCGTGTTCTGGAGCGTTCACCAGCCCATGCGCATCGGCATCGGCGCGGCCTTCGTGTTCGGCCTGCTGATGGATGTGCACCAGGCCGCCATGCTGGGCCAGCATGCGCTGTCCTACACCACGCTGGGCTTCTTCGCGATCATGATCCACCGCCGGCTGCTGTGGTTTCCGGTGATCTCGCAGGCGCTGCAGGTGCTGCCGCTGTTCGCGTTGTCGCATCTGATCGAACTCGCGATCCGCATGATTGGCGGCGGCGTGTTTCCGGGGTGGTCGCTGCTGATCGCGCCCGTCTTTGAAGCCGCCTTGTGGCCACTGGTCAGCCTCGCCTTGCTGGCGCCGCAACGCCGGACGCCGGAACCGGATGCGAACCGGCCGCTCTAACTGGGCTCGCCCCCAGGCTTCGCGCACTTCGTGTCGCTTCGCCTTCCCCCTGCCGGGGGCGGCGCGGCCGCTTCGGGCGGCCGGGCGCGGCGCGCCCCCCGACCAGGGGCTCGCTTCGCTTCGTGTTGCTTCTCCTGTTGCCCGCGCTTAAGCTGAATTTTCATGACCGAAATCCGCAATGTTGCTGCCGATCTCTCGCGCTTCCGGCGTCGGGTGATCGTGATCGGCCTTGTCGTGCTGACGGCCTTCGGGTTGTTGTGCGCGCGGCTGGTCTATCTGCAGGTGGTGCGTCATGAGGATCTCGCGGAGCAGGCCGAGAGCAATCGCACGGCGATCGTGCCGGTGGTGCCGAATCGCGGGTTGATCCTGGACCGCAGCGGGATCGTGCTGGCGTCGAACTATTCGGCCTACACGCTGGAGATCACGCCTTCGAAGGCGGGCAATCTCGAAGAGACGATCGAGAGCCTGACCGAGGTGCTGGAGATCTCGCCGCGCGACCGCCGTCGGTTCAAGCGGCTGCGGGAGGATTCGCGCAGCTTCGACTCGGTGCCGATCCGTACCCGGCTGAGCGACGAGGAAGTGGCCCGTTTCGCGGCGCAGCGCTATCGCTTCCCGGGCGTCGAGATCAAGGCGCGGCTGTTCCGCAACTATCCCAACGGCGATCTGGCGAGCCACGTGCTGGGCTACATCGGCCGCATCAACCAGGCCGAGAAGGCGGCGATGGAAGACTGGGAAGACGAGGACCTCGCCAACTACAAGGGCACCGAATACATCGGCAAGCTCGGCATCGAGCAAAGCTACGAGAAGACGCTCCATGGCCAGACCGGCGTCGAGCAGATGGAAACCTCCGCCGGCGGCCGGGCCGTGCGGCGGCTCGCGGCGCATCCGGCGACGCCGGGCAACACCGTCATGCTGTCGCTCGACATCAAGCTGCAGAAGCTGGTGGAGGACATGTATGGCGACCGGCGCGGTGCGCTCGTCGCAATGGACCCGAAGACGGGCGAAATCCTGGCCTTCGTGAGCAAGCCGACCTTCGATCCGAATCTCTTCGTCGAGGGCATCGACACGGAAAGCTGGAAGGAGCTCAGCGAATCGATCGACAAGCCGCTGCTCAATCGCGCGCTGCGCGGCACCTATCCGCCGGGCTCGACCTACAAGCCGTTCATGGCGCTCGCGGCGTTGCAGACCGGCAAGCGCGGGCCCAGCGTGGTGGTGAACGACCCGGGCTACTTCAACTTCGGCGGGCACCGCTTCGGCAGCCCCGAGGGCAACATCGGCGGCGTCGACATGCGGCGCTCGATCCAGCTGTCGAGCAACATCTATTACTACTCGCTGGCCAACGAGATGGGCGTGGACCTGATCCACGACGCGATGAAGCCGCTGGGCTTCGGCCAGATCACGGGCATCGACGTCGGCGGCGAGGTGCGCGGCGTGCTGCCCAGCACCGAGTGGAAGCGCAACGCTTACAAGCGCCCGGAGCAGAAGAAGTGGTACGCGGGCGAAACGATCTCGCTGGGCATCGGACAGGGCTACAACGCCTTCACGATGCTGCAGCTGGCGCAGGCGACGGCCATCGTGGCCGACAGCGGCATGAAGCACAAGCCGCATCTGGGGCTGGCCATCCGCGACACCGTGACCGGACAGGTCAAGCCCATCGAGCAGCCTCCGACCCAGAACCTGGGCATCACTCCCGCGAACGTCGCGGTGGTGCGTGAAGGCCTGGTGGCGGTGGTCAATGCGGGCACCGCACGCAGTGTGTTCGCCGGCGCCGGCTATCAGGCGGCGGGCAAGACCGGAACCGCGCAGGCGGTCGGAATGGCGCAGAACACCAAGTACAACGCCAAGGCGCTCGAAGAGCACCAGCGCGATCACGCGCTCTTCATGGCCTTCGCGCCGGCCAACGATCCGAAGATCGCCGTGGCCCTCATCGTCGAGAACGCGGGCTGGGGTGCGGGTGCCGCGGCGCCGATCGCGCGCCGCGTGTTCGACTACTGGCTGATGGATCAGTACCCGAGCGAGGCGGACATGGCCGCCATCCGCGTCGGCAAGGCGGCGGCGCCGATCGGCAAGCCGCGGGTCGCCAGCGAGGTCGCATGGCCGTCGACTGCCGCGACCGTGACGACTGCGCCCTGACGATCGGCGCGCCGGCCGGCCCTCCGGCGCTCACGCTCAGCGAAGAAACGCGTCGTACGCCGTCTTCAGGATCAGCGCGCCCACCACGACGATGAACACCTTGCGCACGAAGCCTGCGCCGTGCTTGATGGCCACCCGCGCGCCGATCACGCTGCCGGCCACATTGGCCACCGCCATCACCAGCCCGTAGTGCCACAGCACGTGGCCCTTGAGTCCGAGCAGCAGCAGGGCGCCCAGGTTGGTCATGGTGTTGAGCAGCTTGGCCGAGGCGGCGGCATTGAGGAAGTCGTAGCCCAGCCAGCGCACGAACAGGAACACGAAGAAGCTGCCCGTGCCGGGGCCGAAGAAGCCGTCGTACACGCCGAGCGCGAAGCCGATGGCGGCGGTGGCGATCAGCTCCGCATGGCCGCTGAAACGCGGCGCGTGATGGCGGCCCATGTCCTTGCGCGCGAGCGTGTAGAGCAGCAGCGCCACGAGGATCACGGGCAGCAGCTTGCGCAGGAAATCGCCCGGCACGACCGTCACGGCCCACGCCCCTGCGATTGACCCGGCGAAGGCGAGGGCGCCCGCCGGAAGCAGCGTGCGCCAGCGAAGCCCGACGCGATGGTGGAACTGCGCCGTGGCCGCCGCCGTGCCCCAGACCGAGGCGCTTTTGTTGGTGCCCAGCAGCGTTGCCGGCGCGGTGCCGGGCAGCACGCTGAACAGCACCGGGACCAGGATCAGGCCGCCTCCCCCCACGATTGAATCAACGAAGCCTGCGAACAGCGAGGCGAGAGTCAGCACCACAATTTCCATGGGGCGCAATTGTCTCACCCGGATTTGCTATCGATTTCGTAGCAATGATGTCAAAGCCCGTCTGTGCGGCGGGCATCCGATCGCCCAAAAGAAAAGGCGCCGACCAGCGGCGCCTTGTTCAAAAAAACGGCATCTCGTGCGGATGCCTTTTGGTCGATTGTTCTGTTTCTACTGAAGATGTCTCCTCGGTCCCCCGCGCAGCGGGCAGGCCCGTTTGCGAGTGGCGTGACTTTAGTTCGGCGCACCGTGCCAGTGCATCGGGGATTACCCGTCAGTGCAACAAATAGAAACGCGAAAAATCAACGTGCCGCTGCGAGGACCCAGCCGGCGGCCTTCTCCGCCATCATCAAGGTGGGGCTGTTGGTGTTGCCGCTGGTGATGGTGGGCATCGCGCCGGCATCGACCACGCGCAGCCCCGCGACCCCACGAACGCGCAGGCGGGAGTCCAGCACAGCCATCGGGTCGTCGTCGCGGCCCATCTTCGTGGTGCCGACCGGATGGAAGATGGTCGTGGCGATGTCGCCGGCCAGGCGCGCGAGTTCGTCGTCGCTCTGGTACTGCACGCCGGGCTTCCATTCCTCGGGGCCGTATTTGGCGAGGGCGGGTTGGGCGGCGATCCTGCGCGTGACACGCAGCGAATCGGCGGCCACCTTGCGATCCTCGTCGGTGCTCAGGTAGTTCGGCGCGATGGCCGGTGCGTCCTCGAAGCGGGGGCTCTTGATGTGCACGGTGCCGCGGCTGGTCGGGTTCAGGTTGCACACGCTGGCTGTGAAGGCCGGGAAGCTGTGCAGGGGTTCGCCGAAGGCGTCGAGCGACAGCGGCTGCACGTGGTATTCGAGGTTGGGCCACTCGTGCGCGGACGAACTGCGCGTGAACGCGCCGAGTTGCGACGGCGCCATGCTCATCGGGCCGCTGCGCTTCAGCAGGTACTCCATGCCGATCTTCGCCTTGCCGTAGAGCGAGGACGCCAGCACGTTGAGCGTGGGCGCGTCCTTGATTTTGTAGACAGCGCGGATCTGCAGGTGGTCCTGCAGGTTGGCGCCGACGCCCGGCGCGTCGAGCGCAACCTCGATGCCGTGCTGGCGCAGAAGCTCGGCTGGTCCGATGCCAGAGAGCTGCAGGATCTGCGGCGAGCCGATGCTGCCTGCGCACAGGATCACCTCGCGCGTGGCATGAGCGGTCACGGATTCGTGGCCATCCCACACCTGCGCGCCGGTGCAGCGCCGGCTGCCGTCGGCCTGCGTTTCGAGGATGAGGCGCGACACCTGGGCGCCGGTCCACAGCTCGAAATTCGGCCGGCCGTAGCAGGTGGGACGCAGGAAGGCCTTGGCGGTGTTCCAGCGCCAGCCGTTCTTCTGGTTGACCTGGAAATAGCCCACGCCTTCGTTGCTGCCGCGATTGAAGTCGGTGCTGTGCGGAACGCCCGCCTGCACCGCCGCCGCGGCAAAGGCGTCGAGGATGTCCCAGCGCAAGCGCTGCTTCTCCACCCGCCACTCGCCGCCGGCGCCATGCAGCTCGTCGGCGCCGAGGTAATAGTCCTCGTGCTTCTTGAAGGCGGGCAGCACGTTGTTCCACCGCCATTCGTCATCGCCGGTGAGCTGGGCCCACTGCTCGTAGTCGCGCGACTGGCCGCGCATGTAGATCATCCCGTTGATGCTCGACGAGCCGCCGAGCGTCTTGCCGCGCGGATAGCGCAAGGTGCGGCCGTTCAGTCCGGCATCGGGCTCGGTGTTGTAGAGCCAGTCGGTGCGCGGATTGCCGATGCAGTAGAGATAGCCGACCGGGATATGGATCCAGTGGTAGTCGTCCTTGCGGCCGGCCTCGATCAGCAGTACGCGGCATTGCTTGTCGGCGCTCAGGCGGTTGGCCATCAGCGCACCGGCTGTGCCGGCGCCGATCACGATGTAGTCGAAGGTGGTGTCGCTCATTGGCGTTGGCTTGTCTCTGCTTGTTGTGGGTGAATGTCGCCGCCAGTATGCGGCCGCCGCCAACCCCTGCGGCCGCCGCCAACCCCTGCGGCCGCCGCCGGGCCGCCCCAAGGCGAGCCGCGCCTCCCCCTCGGGGGGTGGCGAATTACACGCAGCGCAGCGAAGTGAAAAGCCGGGGGGCCCTATTTAGCTGTAGGCATCACGAACTCGGCGCCCTTGCCGATGCTCTCCGGCCAGCGCTGCATGATCGACTTCTGCTTGGTATAGAAGCGCACGCCTTCCTCGCCATAAGCATGCATGTCGCCGAAGAGGCTCTTCTTCCAGCCGCCGAAGCCATGCCATGCCATCGGCACGGGGATCGGCACGTTGATGCCCACCATGCCGACCTGGATGCGCCGCGAGAACTCGCGCGCCACATTGCCGTCGCGCGTGAAGCACGAGACGCCGTTGCCGAACTCGTGCGCGTTGATCAGGTCCACCGCTTCCTTCAGGTCGTGCACCCGCACGCAGGAGAGCACCGGCCCGAAGATCTCTTCCTTGTAGATGCGCATCTCGGGCGTGACGTTGTCGAACAGCGTGCCGCCCATCCAGAAACCGTCCTCGCAGCCTTCGCCCGCGCTCTTGCCTTCGAAGCCGCGTCCGTCCACCACCAGCTTGGCCCCTTCCTTCTCGCCCTGCGCGATGTAGCCCGTGATGCGCTCGTGCGCCGCACGCGTGACGATCGGGCCCATCTCCGCGTCGAGCTCGGTGCCGTTCTTGATCTTGAGCGACTTCGCGCGCTCCGCCAGCAGCGGCAGCACCTTGTCGGCCGCGTCGCCCACCAGCACCGCGACGCTGATCGCCATGCAGCGTTCGCCGGCCGAGCCGTAGCCGGAGCCGATCAGCGCGTCGACGGTCTGGTCGATGTCGGCGTCGGGCATCACGACCATGTGGTTCTTGGCGCCGCCAAGTGCCTGCACGCGCTTGCCGTGGCGCGCGCCGGTCTCGTAGATGTAGTTGGCGATCGGCGTCGAGCCGACGAAGCTGATGGCCTTGACGTCCGGGTGCTCCAGCAGCGCATCAACGGCTTCCTTGTCGCCCTGCACCACGTTGAACACGCCGTCGGGCAGGCCGGCTTCCTTGAGCAACTCCGCCATGCGCAGCGAGGGGCTCGGATCGGTCGGGCTGGGCTTGAGCACGAAGGTGTTGCCCGCCGCGATCGCGACCGGGAACATCCACATCGGCACCATCACCGGGAAGTTGAAGGGCGTGATGCCCGCCACCACGCCGAGCGGCTGGCGCAGCGTCCAGTTGTCGATGCCGGTGGAGACCTGGTCGGTGTAATCGCCCTTCAGCAACTGGGGAATGCCGCAAGCGAACTCGACGATGTCGATGCCGCGCGTGACCTCGCCTTGCGCGTCGGTGAAGACCTTGCCGTGCTCGGCGGTGATCAGGTGCGCGAGTTCGTCGCGATGCTTGTTCAGCAGTTCGAGGAACTTGAACATCACGCGCGCGCGGCGGATCGGCGGCGTATCGGCCCATGCGGGAAAGGCGGCCTGTGCGGCGGCGACTGCCGCATCGATGTCGGCGCGGTTGGCCAGCGCGACGCTGCCGGTCGCGGCGCCGGTGGCCGGGTTGAACACGTCCTGGGCGCGCGTGGATTTCGGGGCTGCGACGCGGCCGCCGATGTAGTGGTGGATCGGGGTCTTGCTCATCTGCATGGCGTTCTCCTGCCGGCGCGGAGGCCGGCTGATTGCGGAAATTGGGTGGGTTCGGCTCAGCCGGACATTGTGGCAAACGGGCGCGCATTGCGCGAACGCCTACGCGGACGGGGGTGGATTGCCCGGTCCGGCGCAGACGCACCCGGTTACGATGTTGCGTTCTTCGCCGCCGCACCTCACTCCGCTTCATGCCCATCGACCCGCCATCGCCCGCCGACGCGCCAGACGCGGACAGCGTGCAACCGCGCGTCGAGGAGCACGACCACGACGGCGCCCACTGGGCCATTGCAAGCGGCCGCTGGACCGCGCTGGCGATGTCGTCGCCCAGCGCGTGGGAGTCCGTCTCGCAGGATCTCGAATGCGTCCCCGCGCAGGACGATCGGCGCTGGGACCTGCGGCCCATCGAACAGCTCGATCACATCGGCGCCCAGCTGCTCTGGAATCACTGGCAGAAGGCGTGGCCGCCGCACCTCGAAATGGATTCGCAGCACAAGGCCGTGCTGGACCAGGTCGCGCTTTACACCTGCGTTGCGCCGATCGACACGAGGCCGACGCTGGCGGAGCGCTTCAAGGCCTTTGCGCACAACGGCCCGCGCATGATGTTCGTGGCGCGCGACTTCCTCCGCCTCATCGGGCAGCTCACCCTCGACGTTGGCAAGCTGATCCGGGCGCCGCACCGCGGACCGTGGCGCGACTTCTCGGGCCAGCTGTACCAGTTCGGTACCACCGCGCTGCCCATCACGGCGCTGGTGGGACTGCTCATCGGCATCGTGCTGGCTTACCTCACCTCGCAGCAGTTGCGCCAGTACGGCGCCGAGACCTTCATCGTCAACATCCTCGGCCTCTCGCTGATCCGCGAGCTGGGCCCGGTGCTGGCGGCGGTGCTCATCGCCGGGCGTTCCGGCTCCGCCATCACGGCGCAGATCGGCGTGATGCGGGTGACCGAGGAACTCGACGCCATGCGCGTGATGGGCATCCCGCACGGCTTCCGGCTGGTGATGCCGCGGGTGCTGGCGCTGGCCATCGCCATGCCGCTGATCAGCATGTGGACCTCGATGGCGGCGCTGTTCGGCGGGATGATCGCGGCCGACCTGTCGCTCGACATCTCGCCGTCGTACTTCCTCTCGGCCCTGCCGCGCGCGGTGCCGTTGTCGAACCTCTGGCTCGCGATGTCGAAGTCGGCGGTGTTCGGCATCCTGATCGCGTTGATCGGCTGCTATTTCGGCATGAAGGTGAAGCCCAACACGGAGAGCCTCGGCCGCGGCACCACCTCCTCGGTCGTGACCTCGATCACCATCGTGATCCTGGTCGACGCGCTCTTCGCCGTGCTGTTCAAGGGTGTGGGGCTGCGCGCATGACCGATACCCCGAACAGCAGCGACGCGACGAGCGTCGTCGAGATCCGCAAGCTCTGGACCGTGTTCAAGTCGCCCGACGGCGACCAGGTGGTGCACCGCGATCTCGACCTGACGATCATGCGCGGCGAGGTGCTGTCGCTCGTGGGCGGGTCGGGCACCGGCAAGACCGTGCTGCTGCGCCAGATCCTCGGGCTGGAGCACCCGAGCAAGGGCCAGGTCAGCGTGCTTGGCCGGCCGCCGGGGCAACTCAGCGCGATGGGGGCGGCCAACGTCGGCATGCTGTTCCAGCATGGCGCGCTGTTCTCCGCCTTCAGCGTGCTCGACAACATCGCGTTCCCGCTGCGGGAACTCAAGCTGCTGCCCGACGACCTGATTCGCGATGCGGCCCTGGTCAAGCTGCAGATGGTCGGATTGAGTCCGCAGCAGGCGACCAAGAGCCCGTCGGACCTGTCCGGCGGGATGATCAAGCGCGTGGCGCTGGCCCGGGCCCTGATCATGGACCCGCCGCTGCTGCTGCTCGACGAGCCCACCGCCGGCCTGGACCCCGAGAGCGCCGACGGCTTCTGCGACCTGCTGCGCGGCCTGCACCGCGAGCTCGGCCTCACGGTGGTGATGGTCACGCACGACCTCGACACCCTGTTCGACCTGAGCACCCGCATCGCGGTGCTGGCCGACCAGAAGGTCATCGTCGCCGGGACGGCGCGCGACGTGATCGCATATCCGCATCCGTTCATCCACGAGTACTTTCTCGGCGGCCGTGGCCAGCGTGCCATGGAAGCCCTGCATGACGGGTCGGCGCCCGTGGCCCTCACGGGACGGCCATCGGGCAGCCAGGCCCCCTCAACTGAAAGGTAGACGCCATGGAAAACAAGGCCCACGCCCTCGCTGCCGGCGCCTTCGTGCTTGGCCTGATTGCCGTGCTCGTTGCGCTGGTCGTCTGGCTCACGCGCGACGACACCGTGCGCAACCTCTACGAGCTCTCCACGCGTGATCCGGTCAGCGGGCTGCAGCCGCAGGCGATGGTGCGCTACCGCGGCATCGCCGTCGGCAAGGTCGCGTCGATCGACTTCGACCCGAAGGTGAAGGGCAATGTGCGCGTGCGCATCACGGTCGACGAGCGCGTGCCGCTCACGACCTCGACCTTCGCGACGCTCAGCTACCAGGGCGTGACGGGCCTGGCCTTCATCGCGCTCGACGACAAGGGCGAATCGCAGGTGGCGCTCGTGCCCAACAACGACGAGCCGCCACGCATCCCGCTCAAGCCCTCGCTGCTCGCCCAATTGCAGGATCGCGGCGAGGCGATCATCGGCAAGGTCGAGGAAGCGACCCGGCGTGTCAACACGCTGCTGGGCGACGACAACCAGAAGCGCATCGCCGACGCGCTGGAGAGCATCTCGCTCGCCGCGGCCAGTGCCAACCAGCTCACGCAGTCGCTGGACAACACGGTGAAGACGGGGCTCAACCCGGCGCTGAAGGCCCTGCCTCCGCTGGTGGACCGGACCAAGGACACGATGATCACCGTCAAGGCCGCCGCTTCCGACGTCTCCCGCGTGGCGAACAACCTCAACACCACCGTCGGCCGGCTCAACGCCGCGGACGGACCGATCGACCGGCTGGGCGACGGCACCAAGGCGCTGTCGCAGGCCGTGGAGTCCTTCAACAACGCGACGCTGCCGCGTGTGAATCGCGTGGCGGACGATACCTCCCGCGCCGTGCGCCGGCTCGGGCGCGCGGCCGACAGCATCAACGACAACCCGCAATCGCTGCTGTTCGGCAACGGCGGTGCCCTCGCGGGCCCGGGCGAGCCCGGCTTCTCCGCACCCGCCGCACGCCCCTGAAGGTAATGACCATGTACGACGCACTGAAAAAGATCGCGACCGCTGCCCCGTGGATGCGGCTTTCTGGCCTGGGCTGCATGGCGGTGGTGGTGCTGGCGACGGGGTGCGGCGCGCTGCCCGACAAGCCGGCCCGCGCCACGCTCTATGACTTCGGCCCCGGCGCCGTGGCCCCTGCGCCGGCTCCGACCACCGCCAAGGCTGCGCTGCCGCCCATCGCGCTGGCCGAGATCGACGCCACTTCCCGGCTGGACGGCACGCAGATGCTCTACCGCCTCGGCTATGCCGACGCGAATGAACTGCGTCCCTACGGTCAGTCGCGCTGGAGTCAGGCGCCCGCCCAATTGGTGCGCCAGCGCGTGCGCGAGGCGCTCGTCGTCGGCCACACGGTGCTGGGTCCGGAGGAGAGCGCCACGATCGCCCGTACCGAAGGCCGCGTGCCTGACACGCTGCGCCTGTCGCTGGAAGAGTTCAGCCATTTCTTCGAGTCGCCGACGAGCAGCGCCGGGCTGGTGCGCATCAGCGCCACGCTGATTCGCAGCAATCCCGGCGGCGACCGCGTGCTGGCGCAACGCACCTTCACGGCGCAGCGGCCCGCACCGAGCCACGACGCCCCCGGCGGCGTGAAGGCTCTGGCGGCTGCGAGCGATGCGGTCGCGGCCGATCTGGTCGCGTGGGTGGACCAGATTCGCTGACGCGCAACGCGCGCGCACCCAGCCGCATGCAACGCATCGGCCTGATCTCCGACACGCACGGGCTGCTTCGGCCCGAAGCCCTGGCTTTCCTGCAGGGCTGCGACCACATCGTCCATGGCGGCGACATCGGGTCGCAGCGCATCCTCGATGACTTGGCCGCGATCGCGCCGGTGACCGCGGTGCGCGGCAACAACGACACCGGGCCGTGGGCGCAGGCGGTGCCGGAGACGGCGTTGATCGACGTCGGCGGGCTGCGCCTCTACGCCATCCACGACCTTGCGGACCTGCGCATCGACCCGGCCGCCGAGGGCATTGGCGTCGTGGTGTCCGGGCATTCGCATCGGCCGTTGGCACAGATGCGCGGCGACGTGCTGTACATCAATCCGGGCAGCGCGGGGCCGCGGCGCTTTCGCTTGCCCATCGCGGTCGCCGAACTCCTGCTGGACGGCGATGCCGTCACGCCGAAAATCGTCGAACTGCCGGTGGGGTAGGGTGCCCGATCAGAGCGCCCGGCGCAGCACCGGGAACAGCGTGCCGAGCCCATCGGCCATCACCTCCACGGCCAGCGCCGCGAGGATCAGGCCCATCAGCCGCGTCATGACGTTGATGCCGGTCTTGCCGAGCACCCGCGCGATCGGCTCCGCCAGCGAGAAGGTGATGCCGGTCGCCAGGCCGATCACCACGCCGTAGCCGACCAGGATCGCCAGCTCCCAGACGTGCTGAGTCCGGTCGGCGAAGATGACCACCGTCGACATGGTGGCCGGACCGGTGAGCAGCGGAATGGTCAGCGGCACCACCGCGATCGACGCGCCGAGCGAGGCCTTGACCTCCGTGGCGCGGATCTCGTCCTTGCTGGTCTTGGACTCGGCCGGTTGCGCGTTGAGCATGTTGAGCGAGCTGATCAGCAGCAGCATCCCGCCGCCGACCTGGAAGCTCGCGATCGAGATGCCGAAGAAGGACAGCAGCTGCAATCCGATGAGGGCGCTCACCGCGATGACCACGAAGGCGCTGAAGGCCGAGACCCAGGCCGTGCGCTTGCGCTGGTGCTCGGTGCATTCCTGCGTGTAGTGGATGAAGAAGGGGACGATCGCGAGCGGGTTCACGATGGCCAGCAGCGTGATCAGCGGCTTGATCAGGTCCATCGTGGGCGTGGCCATCAGCGACCGCCCGTCACGTCCAGGGAGGTTCCGGTGACGTAGCTCGCCTCGTCCGAGAGCAGCCAGACGATGGCGTTGGCGACTTCCTCGGCGCTGCCGGTGCGCTTCATGGGTACGGTCGGCGCCAGCTGGAACGCGCGGTCGGGGAGTCCGCCGGAGGCGTGGATCTCGGTGTCGATCAAACCCGGCCGCACCGCGTTGACGCGGATGCCTTCGTCGGCGACTTCCTTGGCAAGCCCGACGGTGAAGGTTTCGATCGCTCCCTTGCTCGCGGCGTAGTCGACGTACTGGGCCGGCGCGCCGAGCCGGGCTGCCGCGCTCGACAGGTTGACGATGGCACCTCCGCTGCCGCCGTGCTTCGTGCTCATGCGACGCACGGCTTCGCGGGCGCAGACGAAGCTGCCGATCACGTTGATGCGCAGCATGCGTTCGAGGCGCGCCACGCTCATCTCGTCGACGCGCGCCTGGATGTCGACCACGCCGGCGTTGTTGACCAGCGCGGTGAGGCGGCCGAGCTTGGCGTCGACCTTCTCGAACATCGCCAGCACCTGCGCCTCGTCGCCGACATCGGCCTGCACGGTGATTGCGGTGCCGCCGCCCGCGCGGATGGTCCGCACCACCTCGTCGGCCGCCAGCGAATTGCTCGCGTAGTTGACCGCGACGGCATACCCGCGACGGGCAGCCTGCAAAGCCGTTGCGGCGCCGATGCCTCGGCTGCCTCCGGTGATCAAGAGCACCTGGTTCAAAACCCACCTCCTGCACAGAAGCCGTGCGTCAGTTAAAACCTGTCCGCACGGATTAAATCACCGAGGAGACGCTCTTGAGCCGCAGCATCGACTACTACTTCACGCCCCAGAGTCCCTGGACCTACCTGGGCCATGCGCGCTTTGCCGCCCTTGCGAAGTCGTCCGGCGCCACGGTCCGGGTGCGCCCGATCGATTTCGGTGCCGTGTTCCCCGTGTCGGGCGGCCTTCCGCTCGGCAAGCGCGCGCCGCAACGGCAAGCCTACCGGCTGGTCGAACTGGCGCGCTTCTCGCGGCATCTCGACATCCCGCTGAACCCCAAGCCGAAATTCTTTCCGGTGCCGAGCGACGATGCGGCCAAGCTGATCGTCGCCGTCGACCTGCACGACGGCACCGATGCCGCGATGAAGCTTTGCGGCGCGGTGTTCGCCGCCGTGTGGGTGCAGGAGCGTAATATCGCCGACCCCAAAGTGCTGGAGGCGCTGGCCGTCGAATGCGGGCTCTCGGGTCGTCGCACCGAACAGTCGCAAAGCCAGGCCGTACAGGAGCGCTACGAGGACTACACGCAGCAGGCCATCGACGCCAAAGTGTTCGGCGCGCCGAGCTACGTGATCGACGGCGAGATCTTCTGGGGGCAGGATCGCCTGGATTTCGTCGAACGTGCTTTGAAGCAACAACCATCAACTACAGGAGTCTGACCATGGGTCAATTCATCGATCTCACCGCCAAAGACGGCTTCACCTTTCCCGCCTACGTTGCAGAGCCTTCGGGCAAGCCCAAGGGCGCCGTCGTGGTGGTGCAGGAGATCTTCGGCATCAACTCGCACATCCGCTCGGTGGCCGACGGCTATGCGGCCGACGGGTATCTGGCAATCGCGCCAGCGACTTTCCATCGGGTGAAGCAAGGCGTCGAACTCGGTTATTCCGAAGACGACATGAAGGCCGGCTTCGCGCTGAAGATGGCCGTCGAGGCATTGCCCGCGCCGGGCGTGATGCAGGACCTCCAGGCAGCCGTCGACTACGTGTCGAAGGCCGGCAAGGTCGGGATCGTTGGCTATTGCTGGGGCGGCCTGCTCACCTGGCGCTCTGCACAGCAGCTCTCGGGCCTTGCGGCCGCAGCGCCTTACTACGGCGGCGGCATGACGACGCCGGAAGAAACCGCGCGCAAGCCCAAGGTGCCTGTGCTCGCGCATTTCGGCAAGAAAGACCACTGGATTCCTGTCGAGACGGTCGAGGCCTTCAAGAAGGCACATCCGGAAGTCGAGGTTCACGTCTACGAAGCCGACCACGGCTTCAATTGCGACCAGCGGGGTTCGTACAACGCCGAGTCGGCCAAGGTGGCGAAGGAGCGCACGCTGGCGTTCTTCGCGAAGCACATCGGCTGATCCGGGGCGGGGCGTGTCAGCTCTCGTGCGCGGCGCATGGGTCGCCATCACGATCGCCCTCGTGTCGGTCGCCCAGGCGGCCGACTACACGGGGCCGCTCTTCGACACGCACCTGCACTACAACCAGGAGGCCTGGGACGGCAACACCGGGCCCTATCCGCCAGCCGATGCGCTGGCGCGCATGCAGCGCAACGGCGTGAAGGCCATCGTCGCCAATTCGCGCCCCAACGCCGGAACACAGACGCTCGCCGCTGCACGCGAGACGCGCGAGGCCGGCGTCTCGGTGGTGCCCTTCGTGCGGCTCTACCGGAACCGTGCCGACTACGACAACTGGTTTCGCGACGACAGCATCTACGAGATGGTCCAGACCGAACTCGCCCGCGGTACCGCGAGCGGGCCCTACAAGGGGCTGGGTGAATTCCACCTCTATGACAGCGCCAATGCCAACGGGCCGGTCGCGAAGAAGCTGGTCGTGCTGGCGGAGCAGAAGAAGCTCGCCGTGCTTGCGCACGTCGACGACGTCGCCATCGATCTGCTGATGGCCCATGCGCCCTCCGAGGGGCGGACGCTGCGCCTGATCTGGGCGCACACCGGCATCGGCGGGCCGCCCGTCGAACGGGTGCAAGCGCTGCTGGAGCGCTATCCGCTGTTGATGGGAGAGCTGTCCTATCGGCCGGGGCTGACCTGTGACGGCGGCGTGTTGTGCCCTGAATGGCGCGCGCTGATCCTCAAGTACCCGGGACGCTTCATGGTGGGCTCCGACACCTGGGTCAACCAGCGCTGGAGCGCCTACGACGAGATCATGCGCGGCTACCGCACCTGGCTCGGCGACCTGCCGCCCGATGTGGCGCAGCGTGTCGCATGGGGCAACGCGGCGGCGCTGTTCGGGCTCAGATAACAGCCGGCTGCCTGGCGTTGCGCTTGCCGGCCGTGCGTGCGACCGGTTTCTCGGAAGGCTCGGGGTCTCGCACGCGCGCTTCCAGGAAATCCAGCAATGCGCGCAGGGCGGCGCTGTTGTGCCGGCGCTGCGAATACGCCGCATACAGCCACAGGTCGCGCGGCATGTATTCCTTCAGCACAGGCACCAGTGCGCCACGCTCGATGTGCGATTGCGCCATCATCGCCGGCACGCACACCGCGCCGAGCCCGGCAAGCGCCACGCCGATCAGCGGTGCGGCATCGTTGGCGTCCATGCGGCTGTGCACCGGCACGCTGTAAGGTTCGCCGTCCACCTCGAAGGGAAGATGCGGTGCGCCGCCGGCGAGCGAGTAGGTCAGCACGTCGTGCCGGCGCATGTCGTCGGGTTTCTTGGGCAGGCCGCGCTTCGACCAATAGGCGGGGCTGGCGCACAGCGCGAGGTCCATCAGGCGCAGCCGGCGAACGATGAGGTTTTCATCGCGGATGCGGCCCAGGCGCAGCGCGATGTCCACGCCTTCCTCGACCAGGTCGATCACGCGGTTGCTCAGGTGCAGGCTCACGTGGACGTCCGGATAGGTCGCCATGAATTCGCCGACGATGCCTGGGAAGGTGCTCTGTCCGAGTCCGTGGGGCGCCGTGATCCGCAGCCGTCCGCGCGGGTGGCCCGCATGTTCCTGCAGTTCGGTCTGCGTGAGTTCCACCATCTCCATCAACGGCTTGCTGCGTTCGAGCAGGAGAAGCCCGGCATCGGTGAGGCTGACCGAGCGTGTCGAGCGGTTCAGGAGGCGCACGCCGAAGCGCTCTTCGAGCTGCGCCACGTATTTGCTGACGTTCGCCTTCGACATGCCGAGGCTCGTGGCTGCACGGGAAAAGCTGCCGCGCGCGGCGACTTCGCGAAAGGCTTTCAGCAGGTCAAGACCGTCCATTCGGCTTCCATTGTTTCGATTTGATGAACACCGTGGTTCGTTTTGCTAGGGTTTTCACCTACATTTTGGCGGCAAACTCCACCTCCACAGAGCAGCCCAGGCTGGTCTGAGTGAACAGGCGCTGAACCAGGCGGCCCGTTCAACAACCTCCAGAACCAACAAGGACATTGAAATGAAGACCTCGAAGATCATCGCCGCCGCCGCTCTCACGATTCTCGCCGCCGCTGGCGCACAAGCCGAAACCTACGAAGGCGTGCACGCGCCCGTGTCGGCCAACAGCCGCGCCGACGTGAACGCGCAAGCCGTGGTCGCCGCCCGCAGCGAGAACCCGTACGCTGACGCCGTGTCGTCGCGCGTTGCCCCGGCGCTGACCGCATCGGCCGACCGTGCAACCGTCCGCGCCCAAGCCGTCGCGACCGCACACGAAGCGAACCAGAACCTGGACCGCAAGGCTTTCGTGAACAGCGTGGTCCCGTCGCAATACAAGATCGTTCGCCCGGTGTCGCAGCAAGCCGGTCTCTGATCTGCGATCGCCATGAAGACCGGGCCCCTGCGGCCCGGTTTTTTCATGGCGCCGTCTTTTCGCACAGGATTGTTTCGATCGCGGAAACGCGGTGTCTCGTTTCTTGGTGTTTTCCCGTAGGTGTTTCATCAGAGACTCGCGGCACAGGCCAGCGACAGCGAGCCTGGTTTTGAAAACAAACTCCGACGAACAAGGAACTGAAATGAAGACCTCGCACATCCTCGCCGCTGCCGCTCTCTCGATCCTCGCTGCCGCTGCCGCTGGCGCCCAAGCCGAAACCTACGACGGCGTGCACGCTGGCGCTTCGGCCAAGAGCCGCGCCGAAGTCAGCGCCGAAGCCGTGAGCGCCGCTGCCGCCGCTGACCAGAACATCCCGCGCGGTTCGCGTGGTGCCGAGCGTTTCACCCCGACGGCCGACCCGGCTGCAGTGCGCGCACAGGCCATCGCGACGGCCAACGCTGTGGATTCCAATGTGGTCCCCGGCTCGAAGTACAACAGCCGCGTGATCTCGACGATGAACAAGTCGGTCGAGCCCCGCGTTCAAGCGCAGAAGGACGGCGCGGCTACGGCCAAGTAATCCGGGCTTCGGCCTGAAAAAAGCCGGGCGGTGCGCAAGCGCCGCCCGGCTTTTCTTCGTCCGGCGTCTAGTGCGGCCGCGCCAGGTAGCGCTTGCGCCAGAACACGGCGACAAGCACCACCGCTATCACGCCCATCGATCCCATCGCGATCCAGAAGCCGTCGGCCTTGTGCACGAGCGGGATGAACTCGAAGTTCATGCCGAAGATGCCCGCGATCAGGTTGAGCGGCAGGAACACCGCGGTGAGCACCGTCAGCACTCGCATGATGTCGTTCGCGCGGTGGCTTTGCACGCTGAAATGCATCTGGACGGCGGTTTCGGCGTTCTGCTCGAGCCGCCGCACGTGATGCACCACCCGCTCGATGTGCTCCAGCACGTCCCGGCTGCGAACCATGACGAGTTCGCTCTCGCGCTGTTCCATGGCACCGGCCGGTGTCGGCAAGGTTTCGAGGGAATCGATCCAGTCCTGGATGCAGGCGCGCTGGTCCTCGCAGATCTCATCCAGGTGATGCAGCGACTGCCGGGCGCCCATCAGTTCGTTCCAGTTCGTGAAGCGGCTCCGGGGATCGATCAACTCCGCCTGCCAGTGGTCCAGTTGCCGGGTCAACTCGCGTCGCAGGTCGAGATAGGCATCGACGATCTGATTGATGACGCGCAGCATGAGATCCGCCGGACTGGAGGGGATCCTTGCGGAGACGGCGCGCACGTCCAGCGCCGGCAACGCGGCGCGGCCGCGATCGCCGGGCGCGGCTGCGGCGAGCAGCTTGGTGGCGAATGCATCGCGCACCGCGCCGTCTTCGGGATGCACCGACAGCAGGACGCGATCGAACACCGCGAATCCCACGGGCCGCGTGTCCACACGCCGGAGCACGGGCGGGCCGCCATGCGGAACGGCGGTCTCATGCGCTTTCGATGACTGATCCGTGCCGTTGGAGGCGGCCAGCCGTCGAAAGACGAGAAGGTCGTACTGCGACGTGTAGTCATAGCGCGACGGCAGTTGGTCGTTGAGCAGATCGCTCACGTGCAGATCGACCAGGTGCGTGTTGCAAAGCGATTGCAGGACGTCCTGGACTTGCGTAAGCGAGGCGCGGAACTCGTCCCGCGTCATAGACAGCCACAGATAACCTTGTTCGCAGGCCCCCGGCGCGGCCATGGGCGCGAGCGCGTCGTGTTCGCTGACCCGTGTGCCGTCGATCTTGAAAATGCGCATCAAGCCTGCTTCAGCAATCGGGCGGCATCGAGCGCGAAATAGGTGAGCACGCCGTCGGCA
This sequence comes from Variovorax flavidus, assembly GCF_030317145.1. Taxonomy (GTDB): domain Bacteria; phylum Pseudomonadota; class Gammaproteobacteria; order Burkholderiales; family Burkholderiaceae_C; genus Variovorax; species Variovorax flavidus. The sequence continues at coordinate 161,239 of NZ_JASZYE010000006.1, read as the reverse complement.
CCCGCGCGCTTGAAGGCCAGCAGGCTTTCAAGCACCACCGCGTCATGGTCGAGCCAGCCGTTCTGGGCAGCGGCCTTGAGCATCGCGTACTCGCCGCTGACCTGGTAGGCGAAGGTCGGCACGTGGAACTCGTCCTTCACCCGCCGCACGATGTCGAGATAGGGCATGCCGGGCTTCACCATCACCATGTCGGCGCCTTCGGCGATGTCGATCGCGACTTCGCGCAGCGCCTCGTCGCTGTTGCCCGGGTCCATTTGGTAGACCTTCTTGTTGCTCTTGCCGAGATTGGCGGCCGAGCCGACCGCGTCGCGGAAGGGACCATAGAAGGCGCTCGCGTACTTGGCGCTGTAGGCCATGATCCGCGTGTGGATGTCACCGCGCGATTCGAGCGCATTGCGGACCGCGCCGATCCGGCCGTCCATCATGTCGCTTGGGGCGACGATGTCCACGCCGGCCTGCGATTGCGTCAGCGCCTGCTTGACCAGCACCTCGACGGTCGGGTCGTTGAGGATGTAGCCGGTGTCGTCGAGCAGGCCATCCTGGCCGTGGCTCGTGTAGGGGTCCAGGGCGACGTCGGTCATCACGCCGAGTTCGGGAAAGCGCGCCTTCAGGGCGGCGACCACGCGCGGGATCAGGCCGTCGGGGTTGAAGGCCTCATCGCCGGCCGGGGTCTTCAGCGACGCATCGATGACGGGGAACAGGGCCATCACCGGGATGCCGAGCGCGACGCATTGCTCCGCGACCGGCAGCAGCAGATCCAGGCTGAGCCGCTCGACGCCGGGCATCGATGAGACCGCATCGCGACGTTTCTGGCCTTCCTGCACAAAGACGGGATAGATCAGATCGTGCGGCGAGAGCATGTGCTCACGTACAAGATTGCGCGTGAAGGCATCCCTGCGCAACCGGCGCGGCCGGCCGGCGGGAAATGGGGCATGAAGGGTCATGGCGAAAATTGTGCCCCAACGGCGCGGGGCGCCGCCGTCGAATGCTTCCGTACGACATTCCGTTGGAAACATGCTCAAAACAACCAAGCAGTATTGTTTTTATCAACCGAAAGGTCAAAAAAAGTCACTGGTTGCTTGATAGGTTGTTTTGCCTTTGTTAAATTCTGTCCTGGGCGGCTTGCCGCTCCCCGCTTTTCCTCCCTGAGCGGGTGCCTTGATGTGTGACAGCAAAAGGGCTTCCCAGCCCGGCGTTCGACGCCGGGCTTTTTTTTGCGCGGCGATCGCGCCGCACGCCCGAAGTCCGCGCCGGGCATGCCCCACTAAACTGCCGCCATGCTCTGGGTCAAATCGCTGCACATCGTGTTCATTGCCAGCTGGTTCGCGGGCCTTTTCTACTTGCCGCGGATTTTCGTGAACCTGGCGATGGTGGCGCCGGAATCCGTCGCGGAGCGCGCGCGGCTGGTGCTCATGGCGCGCAAGCTGTTCCGCTTCACCACCTTCCTGGCGGTGCCGGCCCTGGGGTTCGGCTTGTGGCTCTGGCTCGGCTATGGCATCGGGCGCGGCCCTGGCAATGGCTGGATGCATGCCAAGCTGGCCCTCGTGCTCGTGGCGATTGGCTACCACCACGGCTGCGGCGTGCTTCTGCGCCGCATCGCCGCGGGCAATGACCAGCGGAGCCACCGCTGGTACCGGTGGTTCAACGAGTTGCCGGTGCTCCTGCTGCTCGGCATCGTGGTGCTGGTCGTCGTGAAGCCCTTCTGAGCGCTGTGGCAACGCAGCAGCACAAGTCCGTTGCACTGCCGCTCGCGCTCGCGTATGCGGCGCTGATCGTCTACGCGAGCCTCTATCCGTTCGCCGACTGGCGCGACCAGGGCATTGCGCCCTGGGCCTATCTGGCCGCGCCCTGGCCGCGGTACTGGACTGCCTTCGATTTCGGGATCAACGTCGTCGGCTATATGCCGCTCGGCTTCCTGGCTGGGATCACCGTACTTCGCACCCGCCCCGCGGCCGGCGTCGTGGGCGCCGTGCTTCGCGCGACGGCGGCGGGCGCGGCGATCTCGTTCGCCATGGAGACCCTGCAAAGCTACCTGCCGGCGCGTATTCCTTCCAATGTCGACCTGGGCCTGAACATCGCCGGTGCGTTTGCAGGGGCCGTGCTGGCAGCGGCACTCGAGCGATTCGGCGCGGTGGCCCACTGGCATCGGACCCGTTCCAACTGGTTCGTCGAGGATTCGCGCGGCGGCCTCGTGCTGCTGGCGTTGTGGCCTCCGGCCCTGCTGTTTCCGGCCGCGGTCACTTTCGGCCTCGGGCAGGTGTTCGAGCGGGTCGAGACGGCGATTTCGGAATGGCTGCTCGACACGCCCTTCATCGACTGGCTGCCCGTGCGCCAGTTCGAACTCGAGCCGCTGGTGCCCGGCGTCGAACTGCTGTGCGTGATGCTCGGCGCGCTGGTGCCGTGCCTGCTCGCCTTCCTGATCACGCGCTCCATCGCACGGCGCGCCATCCTCCTGCCGCTGACGTTGTTGGGTGGCATGGCGGCGACGGCGCTGTCGGCCGCGCTCAGCTACGGCCCGGAACACGCCTGGGCGTGGCTGAGCCTGCCGGTCCAGATTGGTATCGCGGCGGCGCTGTTCGTCGGTGTCCTCCTGCTGGGAGCGCCGCGCCGTTTCTGTGCGGCCCTGCTGCTCGTCGCGCTGGTGGTGCACTTGAGCCTGCTGAACCAGGCGCCCGAAAGCGCCTACTTCGCGCAGACGCTGGCGACCTGGGAGCAGGGGCGCTTCATCCGTTTCCATGGGCTCGCGCAGTGGCTGGGATGGCTGTGGCCGTTCGCAACGCTCGGCTACGTGCTGATGGCGCTGTCGAGCCGCGCGAAGGGCGCCTGAGCGCGAACTGACCCTGTTGGCGCATTGCCGCGGCGACGCTCAATAGAATGTTTCGATGTCCAGTTCAAGCACCCCCGCGCCGGCGGGCTACTACGGTCGTCACATCTTCTTCTGCCTCAACGAACGCAAGAGCGGCGAAGACTCCTGCTCGAAGCACAACGCGCAGGAAGGCTTCGACCGCTGCAAGGCGCGGGTGAAGGAGGTCGGACTGGCCGGACCCGGCAAGGTTCGCGTCAACAAGGCGGGCTGCCTGGACCGTTGCGCGGGTGGCCCGGTCGCGGTGGTCTATCCCGAAGCGGTCTGGTACACCTACGTCGACAAGGACGACATCGACGAGATCGTCGATTCGCATCTGAAGAACGGGCAGGTGGTCGAGCGCCTGCTCCTTCCTCCGGACGTCGGACGCTGAGGCCGCTTCGATGAATTCGCGCACTGAGAAACTTCAACTGAAAGGTGCTGCCGGGGCCATCGAGGTACTGCGCGATCCTGCAGCCGAAGGCGCCCCTGCACTGGGCGTCGCCGTGATCACGCATCCGCATCCGCTCTTTGGCGGAACCATGGACAACAAGGTGGTGCAGACGCTGGCACGCGCTTTTGTCGCCTGCGGCTGGACCGCCTTGCGCTTCAACTTCCGCGGCGTCGGTGCCAGCGAAGGCGTCCACGACGAAGGGCGAGGCGAGCGCGAGGACATGCTCGAACTCGTCAGGCAACTGGCGCCCGAGGGCCCGCTGGCCATCGCGGGCTTTTCGTTCGGCGCCTTCGTCGCGAGCGGCGCCATCGAAACGCTCTGGGCTGCGCGCGACATCCGCCACGTCGTCCTCGTCGGCACGGCCGCGTCGCGCTTTTCAGTCGCGACGCTGCCGCCTGAGTCGCACGAACGCACGCTTGTCGTGCACGGCGAGCAGGACGACACCGTCCCGCTCGCCGCCGTGATGGATTGGGCCCGGCCGCAGTCACTTCCTGTCACAGTCGTTCCCGGGGGCGGTCATTTCTTTCACGGACAATTGCCGCTGCTCAAGAATCTTGTCGTCCGCCATCTTCGCGCGGGCTAGTTTCCGTCTCCCGCATCCCCATGAATCGTTTGTTCAAGACGCTGCGCGCGTTGGCAGCGAGTGCTGCCGCATCCATTTGCTTGATCGCCGCCGCGCAGGTTCCGGCGCCACCCGAAGTCGCGGCGCGCAGCTACCTGCTGCTCGATGTCACCGCCAACCAGATGCTGGCGCAGAAGGACATCGACACGGCGGTCGAGCCGGCATCCCTCACCAAGCTGATGTCGGCCTATCTGGTCTTCGACGCGCTCAAGTCCAAGAAGATCACCCTGCAGCAGACCCTGCCCGTCAGCACGCGCGCGTGGAAGATGCCCGGCTCGCGGATGTTCATCGACCCGAAGATGCAGGTGCCGGTCGAAGACCTGATCAAGGGACTGATCGTCCAGTCGGGCAATGACGCCACGATCGCTCTGGCCGAAGGCGTGGGCGGGACGGTCGAGCACTTCGTCGAACTCATGAACGAGCAGGCCAAGGTGCTCGGCCTGAAGAACACGGTCTACAAGAACCCGGAAGGCCTCACCGCCCCGGGGCACACCACGACCGCGCGCGACCTGAGCATCCTGGCGACGCGGCTGATGCGTGACTTCCCGGAGTACATGCACTATTACTCGATCAAGAAGTTCCGCTTTCCCGGCACGCCATCGACCAACGACACCAATCGCAACCTGCTGCTGTTCCGCGATCCGACCGTCGACGGCCTGAAGACCGGCCACACCGACGCCGCGGGCTATTGCATGGTGGTGACGGCGAAGCGCGATTTCCCGAACCTCGGCGGTGGCCGGCGTCTGTTGTCCATCGTCCTGGGCACTGCCAGCGAAAACGCACGCGCCAACGAATCCCAGAAGCTCCTGAACTGGGGCTACACCGCCTATGACGCAGTCCGCCTGTTCGACGCCAACCAGGCCGTCGCGACGCCGCCGGTGTGGAAGGGCAAGGAAAACACGGTCAAGCTGGGCCGCCCTGAGGCGATCGTGGTGGCGGTCCCGGCCGGTTCCGCCAGCAAGATCAAGACGTATGTCGCGCGCCCGGACCCGCTGGTTGCGCCATTCGCCAAGAACCAGCCCGTCGGCACGCTGAAGGTCTCCCTGGCGGACCAGCCGGTGACCGAGGTGCAATTGGTTGCACTCGACGCCGTGGACCAGGCGGGCCTCCTGGGCCGCGCGTGGGACGCTGTCCGCCTCTGGATAAAGTAGCTGTTGCTCAGCCAAGGTCAGTGCTATACTCGTGGGCTTTTCGGAAAAAACCGAAGGGTTTCACGTTTTCGTCATCTCCCGGCCCCTCGCGTCATGTCACGTCGTGAAGAGGACTCCGGCCGGAGTGTTTTGGGATTTATTCATTCATGCCAACCATCAATCAACTGGTGCGTCAGGGTCGCGAGGTCGAAAAGATCAAGTCGAAGAGCCCTGCCATGCAGAACTCGCCGCAACGTCGCGGTGTCTGCACCCGGGTCTACACCACGACCCCGAAAAAGCCGAACTCGGCGCTGCGTAAGGTCGCCAAGGTGCGCCTGACCAATGGCTTCGAGGTCATTTCCTACATCGGCGGCGAAGGCCACAACCTGCAGGAACACAGCGTCGTGCTGGTTCGCGGCGGTCGTGTCAAGGACTTGCCCGGTGTGCGTTACCACATCGTGCGCGGTTCGCTCGACTTGCAAGGCGTGAAAGACCGCAAGCAATCGCGTTCCAAGTACGGCGCGAAGCGTCCCAAGAAGGCTTAAGCCTTCCTGTCGTTCAACGGTGTTCGGGTGCCTGGCTGGCGCGCCGAGCGTAGTGACCCGCTGTTGGGTCGAGTAAGTGAGAGTCTTGTTGGCTCTCGCGGTACCGGAATCGGTGCCAACTGAAGCAAAGAGGTTAGAAAAATGCCACGTCGTCGCGAAGTCCCCAAACGTGAAATCCTGCCGGATCCCAAGTACGGCAATGTCGAGCTGTCGAAGTTCATGAACGTGATCATGGAAGGCGGCAAGAAGGCGATCGCCGAGCGCATCATCTATGGTGCGCTCGACCAGATCGAGAAGAAGAACCCGGGCAAGGACCCGCTGGAAGCCTTCACCATCGCCATCAACAACGTCAAGCCGATGGTCGAAGTGAAGTCGCGCCGCGTGGGCGGTGCGAACTACCAGGTGCCGGTTGAAGTGCGCCCGGTCCGTCGTCTGGCGCTCTCGATGCGCTGGATCAAGGAAGCCGCCCGCAAGCGCGGCGAGAAGTCGATGGCCCTGCGTCTGGCCAACGAACTCATGGAAGCCACGGAAGGCCGTGGCGGCGCCATGAAGAAGCGCGATGAAGTGCATCGCATGGCCGAGGCCAACAAGGCCTTCAGCCATTTCCGCTTCTAAAGAGTCGTCCCCCCTAAAAACAGACAGGCTGGAAGCCCGACCCACCGAGTGCGGTGGGCGGGCTTTCATCCGTTAACGGAGTAAATTTCATGGCACGCAAGACCCCCATCGAGCGCTACCGCAACATCGGTATCTCGGCCCACATCGACGCCGGCAAGACGACCACCACCGAGCGCATCCTGTTCTACACCGGCGTGACCCACAAGCTGGGCGAAGTGCATGACGGCGCGGCCACGACCGACTGGATGGAGCAGGAACAAGAGCGCGGCATCACGATCACCTCGGCTGCCGTGACCTGCTTCTGGAAGGGCATGGACCACTCGCTGGCCGAGCACCGCATCAACATCATCGACACCCCCGGCCACGTGGACTTCACCATCGAGGTGGAGCGTTCCATGCGCGTGCTCGACGGCGCCGTGATGGTGTATGACTCGGTCGGCGGCGTGCAGCCCCAGTCCGAAACCGTTTGGCGCCAGGCCAACAAGTACAAGGTGCCCCGCCTCGCGTTCGTCAACAAGATGGACCGCATCGGTGCCAACTTCTTCCGCGTGCGCCAGATGATGGTGGACCGCCTGAAGGCCAACCCCGTGCCGATCGTGATCCCGATCGGCGCCGAGGACAAGTTCCAGGGCGTGGTCGACCTGCGCAAGATGAAGGCCATCATCTGGGATGAGGCTTCGCAAGGCATGAAGTTCGAATACCGCGAGATCCCGGCCGAGCTGCTCGAGTCCGCCAAGGAATGGCGCGAGAAGATGGTCGAGAGCGCCGCGGAGGCCTCCGAAGAGCTGATGAACAAGTACCTCGAAGAGGGCGACCTCAGCGAGGAAGAGATCACCTTCGGCCTGCGCACGCGCACCATCGCGGGCGAGATCCAGCCGATGATGTGCGGCAGCGCGTTCAAGAACAAGGGCGTGCAGCGCATGCTCGACGCCGTGATCGAACTGATGCCCTCACCGCTGGACATTCCGCCGGTCGAAGGCACCGACGACGACGAGAAGGAAACGACCCGCAAGCCGGCCGACGAGGAAAAGTTCTCGGCGCTGGCGTTCAAGCTCATGACCGACCCGTACGTCGGCCAGCTGACCTTCGTGCGCGTCTACTCGGGCGTGCTGAGCAAGGGTGACACCGTCTTCAACCCGGTCAAGGGCAAGAAGGAACGTATCGGCCGTATCGTGCAGATGCACGCCAACGAGCGTCTCGAGATCGACGAAATCCGCGCCGGCGACATCGCCGCCTGCGTGGGCCTGAAGGATGTGACCACCGGCGAAACGCTGTGCGACCCGGACGCGATCATCACGCTCGAGCGCATGGAGTTCCCCGAGCCCGTGATCTCGCAGGCCGTCGAGCCGAAGACCAAGGCCGACCAGGAAAAGATGGGCATTGCGCTGCAGCGCCTGGCTTCGGAAGATCCGTCGTTCCGCGTGCGTTCCGACGAAGAATCCGGCCAGACCATCATCTCCGGCATGGGCGAGCTTCACCTCGAAATCATCGTGGACCGCATGAAGCGCGAGTTCGGCGTGGAAGCCAACGTCGGCAAGCCGCAAGTAGCCTACCGCGAAACCATCCGCAAGACGGTCGAAGATGCCGAAGGCAAGTTCGTTCGCCAGTCGGGCGGCAAGGGCCAGTACGGCCACGTCGTGCTCAAGCTCGAGCCGAACGAAGCCGGCAAGGGCTTCGAGTTCGTCGACGCGATCAAGGGCGGTGTGGTGCCGCGCGAGTACATCCCCGCGGTCGAAAAGGGCGTGATCGAAGCGCTGACGCAAGGCGTGCTGGCCGGCTACCCGGTCGTCGACGTCAAGGTCACGCTGCACTTCGGTTCGTACCACGACGTGGACTCGAACGAAATGGCGTTCAAGATGGCCGCGATCTTCGGTTTCAAGGAAGGCGCCCGCAAGGCTTCGCCGGTGATCCTGGAGCCGATGATGGCCGTGGAAGTCGAAACCCCGGAAGACTACGCCGGCAACGTGATGGGCGACCTGTCCTCGCGTCGCGGCATGGTGCAAGGCATGGACGACATGATCGGCGGCGGCAAGCTCATCAAGGCTGAAGTCCCGCTGTCGGAAATGTTCGGCTACTCGACGACGCTGCGCTCGGCCACGCAAGGCCGCGCCACGTACACGATGGAATTCAAGCACTACTCCGAAGCACCGCGCAACGTGGCCGAAGCCATCGTCGCGTCGCGTTCGAAGTAAGCATCCGATCTGTCTGCGACCTTGTGCCTCTCGCTGCCCGTGGCGAGAGAACCAGCAACAGGGTGCAGACGTTAAACCCCACACGGGCACTGCTCTTTCAAGGATAGAAAATGGCAAAAGGAAAATTCACCCGTACGAAGCCGCACGTGAACGTGGGCACGATTGGTCACGTGGACCATGGCAAGACGACGCTGACGGCGGCGATTGCGACGGTGCTGTCGGCCAAGTTCGGCGGCGAAGCGAAGGCCTATGACCAGATCGATGCGGCGCCCGAAGAAAAGGCACGCGGCATCACGATCAACACCGCGCACGTCGAATACGAAACGGCCAACCGCCACTACGCGCACGTGGACTGCCCGGGTCACGCCGACTATGTGAAGAACATGATCACCGGCGCTGCCCAGATGGACGGCGCGATCCTGGTGTGCTCGGCCGCTGACGGCCCGATGCCCCAGACCCGTGAGCACATCCTGCTGGCTCGCCAGGTGGGTGTGGGCTACATCATCGTGTTCCTGAACAAGTGCGACATGGTCGACGACAAGGAGCTGCTCGAACTGGTCGAAATGGAAGTTCGCGAACTCCTCGACAAGTACGAATTCCCTGGCGACGACACCCCGATCATTCACGGTTCGGCCAAGCTGGCGCTGGAAGGCGACAAGGGCGAACTGGGCGAAGGCGCCATCATGAAGCTGGCCGACGCCCTGGACACCTACATCCCCACGCCTGAGCGCGCGGTGGACGGTGCGTTCCTGATGCCCGTGGAAGACGTGTTCTCGATCTCGGGTCGCGGCACCGTGGTGACCGGCGCGGTCGAACGCGGCGTGATCAAGGTCGGCGAAGAAATCGAAATCGTGGGTATCCGCCCGACGGTCAAGACCACCTGCACCGGCGTGGAAATGTTCCGCAAGCTGCTGGACCAAGGCCAGGCAGGCGACAACGTGGGCGTGCTGCTGCGCGGCACGAAGCGCGAAGAAGTCGAGCGCGGCCAAGTGCTGTGCAAGCCCGGCTCGATCAAGCCGCACACGCACTTCACCGCCGAGGTGTATGTGCTGTCGAAGGACGAAGGCGGCCGTCACACGCCGTTCTTCAACAACTACCGTCCGCAGTTCTACTTCCGCACGACCGACGTCACTGGCGCGATCGAGCTGCCCAAGGACAAGGAAATGGTCATGCCCGGCGACAACGTGTCCATCACGGTGAAGCTGATCAACCCGATCGCGATGGAAGAAGGCCTGCGCTTCGCCATCCGTGAAGGCGGCCGTACCGTCGGTTCGGGCGTCGTGGCCAAGATCCTCGACATCTGATTCGTACGCACGAAGGAATCATCATGGCTACCAAGCAAAAAATCCGCATCCGCCTGAAGGCGTTCGACTACAAGCTGATCGACCAGTCGGCAGCCGAAATCGTTGATACCGCCAAGCGCACCGGCGCGATCGTCAAGGGCCCGGTGCCCCTGCCGACCCGCATGAAGCGTTTCGACATCCTGCGTTCGCCGCACGTCAACAAGACGAGCCGTGACCAGTTCGAGATCCGCACGCACCAGCGCCTGATGGACATCGTCGACCCGACCGACAAGACCGTGGACGCGCTGATGAAGCTCGACCTCCCGGCTGGCGTGGACGTCGAAATCAAGCTCCAGTAAGTACCTTTGCTTACTAAAAAGCCCGGTTGCAGAAATGCAATCGGGCTTTTTCCTTTTCCTGCAGGTGTGGCATCCTAGATCCCAGACGCGGCGGCATCTGGGGCCGTGACGCTAACAAGGGCTTTGCGCATGACACGAATCTGGATCTGGCGAGGATTGGCGCTGGCTGCCTTGACGCTGCTCGTGGCATGCGGCGGCGGAGGAGGGGGAGGGGGCAATGCTGCGGCGCTGGCGTTGGCTGGCGGTGGTGTCCCCGGCGCGACGACCGTCACGCTCAATGGCGTCGCGACCTACGATTCGGTCCCCAACACGACGGGCGCGCTCCTGTATGCCGCAACCGCCCCGAAGCCGGTCCGTGGCGCTGTCGTGGATATCGTCAGCGCCGCGTCATCGGCGATCGTGGCCACCACCACAACGGATGCCAATGGCGCCTACTCCGTTGCCGTGCCATCCAGCACCCTCGTGGTCGTGCGAGTGAAAGCCCAGATGCTGCAGGCCGGGTCTGGCGCCAACTGGGACGTCACCGTTCGGGACAATACCCAGTCGAGTGCCATCTACGCCATGGAAACCCCGGCGTTCTCCACCGGCGTGGCGGCGGGCACGCGCAATCTTCACGCGCCATCCGGCTGGGGCGGATCGAGCTACACCTCGGGCCGTATTGCAGCGCCTTTTGCGCTGCTCGACACTGTCTACACGGCGCAGGCCAAGGTCTTGTCCGTGGCGCCGAGCACGGTCTTTCCCGTGCTGCGCGTCTTCTGGAGCGTCAACAACCTGCCTGCGGACGGCAATCCCACATTGGGCCAGATCGGCACGACCTTCTTCAGCGATTCCGACGGGGCCCCTGCCATCTATGTCCTCGGGAAGGAAGATGTCGACACCGATGAGTACGACGCCTCGGTGATCGCTCACGAATGGGGTCACTATTACCAATCGGCGTTCAGCCGCGACGATTCGCCAGGCGGCAGCCACTCCATGACGGACAGCCTGGACCGGCGGGTCGCATTTTCCGAGGGGTGGGGCAATGCCTGGTCTGGCATCGCGCTCGGCCGCGGCAACTACACCGACGCGACCGGCCCGAGGCAGGCGCAGGGCTCCAACGTCGACCTGGCGACGGGTGCCAGCCCCAACCCAGGCTGGTATCGCGAGGCGTCCATCCACTCCATCCTGTGGAAGCTGAACAGCGTGGTCGGGTTCAAGCCGATCCACGATGCGTTGACTGGCGCCCCGTTCAAGAGCGGCCTGGCTGTGACCTCCATCCACCCCTTCACCGCAGCGTTCGACGCCGCCGCACCTGCAGGCGCCTCGACCCTGGCGGGGCTTCTCGTCGCCCAGAACATCAGCGGCGCCGCCAATGATCCGTTCGGGACGCTGGAGTCGAACAGCGGCGGCATTTCAGGCGTCGCCAACCCCATACCGCTCTATCGGAGCGCCGCGGTCGGTGGCAGCACGTCCGCATGCGTCACCAACCAGGCGGGGCCCGGCAACAAGCTCGGCGACTACGTCTATCTCCGGTTCGCTACGCCGTCGTCGCGCAATTACCTGATCACGGTGGCTGGCCCGGCCGCATCGGACCCGGATTTCGTCGTCTACAGCGGCCGAAAGATCGCGGAGGCCACGGCCGTCGGCACGACCGAAACGAGTTCGGTCGGCCTCCCGGCCGGCGAAAGCGTTCTGGTAATCAACGACTTCAACAACTCCTCGGCAGCGACATGTTTCACCGTCACCATTCAATGAGGCGCGGGTTCGCAAACGCCAGCCTGCGCGCTGGCGCCGGTACGGCGGCGTTGCTGCTGGCCCTGTGCGCCCATGAGTCGGCCGTCGCCGACAGTGCCGGCGATCCTCGCGGCACGAAGCCCGCCGCAGCACAAGGGAAGATGAAAGCCGCTCCCATGAAGGGGAATGGCTCCGGCGTCGGCGTGCAGTACCGGGTGGCCGAGGCGACCCCGCAGGTGGGCAAGGCAATCACGGTGGTGCTGACGTTCAGTGGCATCACGGATCCAGGCGGGGCTGCGCTGCGGCTGTCCGTCGACGGAGGGCTGTCGCTCGGCGCGACCGAGGTGACGCGCACGCTTCCGGCCGGTGGGCCGACCACTTTGACCGTGGAAGTCGTGCCCGGCGCGGAAGGCGTCGGCTACCTCCATGTCTTCACGGCGCAATATGGCGCGACCAGCGCGACGTCGATCCCGGTGCAGGTCGGGAAGGCCGCGGCCGCCTTGCCCTCCAGCGGGGAACTGAAGCAAGTGCCCGGGGGCGACGCGATCCTGCCCATGCCGGTGAAGTAGCCTTCACCGGCCCGCCCTTACAGGCCTCTTGCGCCCGCGAGCACTTGCGGGCTATAATCTTCGGCTCTGCCCAAGTTGCGCTCGCCTGAGTGTTTCTTGTGCGGAACTTTATCAACCTTCTTCCGCATACCAAACGCTGTCGCCAATTGAAGTGGCAGCGGCGGGAGTTTTGGAGAAAACCAATGAGTCTGAGCAACTCCCTCGGGTTGCTGGGCCGCAAGGTGGGGATGATGCGTCTCTTCACCGATGACGGGGACGCAGTTCCTGTCACGGTGGTGGATGTGTCGAACAACCGCGTGACCCAGATCAAAACCCAAGAGAACGATGGCTACGTCGCACTGCAAGTGACGTTCGGTTCGCGCAAGGCATCGCGCGTGACCAAGCCCGAAGCCGGTCACCTCGCCAAGGCGGGTGTGGAAGCAGGCGAAATCATCCAGGAATTCCGCGTGACCGCCGATACGGCTGGTCAGCACAAGGCAGGTGGCGTCATTGCCGCGGCCAGCGTGTTCGCGGTGGGCCAGAAGGTCGACGTGCAAGGCACCTCGATCGGTAAGGGCTACGCTGGCACCATCAAGCGTCACAACATGAGCTCGCAGCGCGCGTCGCACGGTAACAGCCGTTCGCACAACGTGCCCGGCTCGATCGGCATGGCGCAGGATCCTGGTCGCGTGTTCCCTGGCAAGCGCATGACGGGCCACCTCGGCGACGTCACCGTGACGACCCAGAACCTCGACGTGATCCGTATCGACGAAGCCCGTCAATTGCTCCTGATCAAGGGTGCGATTCCGGGTTCGAAGGGTGGCTTCGTCACCGTGCGTCCGGCTGTCAAGGCCAAGCCGCAAGCCGCTGAAGGAGCGAAGTAATGGAACTCGAACTCCTGAACGAACAAGGCCAGGCCGCGTCGAAGTACGACGCCCCCGAGACCGTGTTCGGCCGTGACTACAACGAAGACCTGGTTCACCAGATCGTCGTCGCATTCCAGGCCAACGCCCGCCAAGGCACGCGCGCCCAGAAGGACCGCGAGCAGGTCAAGCACTCGACCAAGAAGCCTTTCAAGCAAAAGGGAACGGGCCGCGCCCGTGCCGGTATGACTTCCTCGCCGCTGTGGCGTGGGGGCGGCCGCATTTTCCCGAACATGCCTGACGAAAACTTCTCGCAGAAGATCAACAAGAAGATGTACCGCGCCGGCATGGCGTCCATCTTCTCGCAGCTCGCTCGTGAAGGCCGTCTGGCCGTGGTCGATTCGATCAAGGTCGACTCGCCCAAGACCAAGGCGCTGGCCGCCAAGTTCAAGGCGATGAATCTCGAGTCCGTGCTCGTGATCGCCGAGGAAGTCGACGAGAACCTGTACCTGGCCTCGCGCAACCTGGTGAACGTGCTCGTGGTCGAGCCGCGTTACGCCGATCCGGTGTCGCTGGTCCACTACAAGAAGGTGCTGGTCACCAAGGGTGCCGTCGACAAGCTCAAGGAGATGTTCGCATGAGCCGCATGAACCCTACTCCCGCACAGCGTCAGTTCGACGAAGGTCGCCTGATGAACGTGCTGGTCGCCCCGATCGTGTCCGAAAAGGCCACGATGGTCGGCGAGAAGTCGAATGCCGTCACCTTCAAGGTGCTGCAGGACGCCACCAAGCCCGAGATCAAGGCCGCTGTTGAACTGATGTTCAAGGTCGAAGTCCAGGGCGTGTCGGTGCTCAACACCAAGGGCAAGACCAAGCGCTTCGGCAAGTCCGTCGGCCGCCGCGACAACGTTCGCAAGGCTTACGTGACGCTCAAGGCTGGTCAAGAGCTCAACCTCGTCGGGGAAGGCGCTTAATCATGGCCGTCATCAAGATGAAACCCACTTCGCCGGGCCAACGCGGCGCGGTGAAGATCTCGCGGGACCACCTGTACAAGGGTGCGCCGCACGCAGCCCTGCTGGAACCCCAGTTCCAGAAGGCCGGCCGCAACAACAACGGTCACATCACGACCCGTCACAAGGGTGGTGGCCACAAGCACCACTACCGCGTGGTGGACTTCGTGCGCAACAAGGACGGCATCCCGGCCAAGGTCGAACGCATCGAGTACGACCCGAACCGCACCGCCCACATCGCGCTCGTGTGCTACGCCGACGGCGAGCGCCGCTACATCATCGCCCCGCGCGGTCTTGAAGCCGGTGCAACGCTGCTGAGCGGTTCGGAAGCCCCGATCCGCGCTGGCAACACGCTGCCGATCCGCAACATTCCCGTGGGTTCGACGATCCACTGCATCGAACTGCAACCCGGCAAGGGTGCGCAGATCGCTCGTTCGGCCGGTACCTCGGCCACGCTGCTGGCCCGTGAAGGCGTTTACGCCCAGGTCCGCATGCGTTCGGGCGAAGTCCGCCGCGTTCACGTCGAGTGCCGCGCGACCATCGGTGAAGTCGCCAACGAAGAACACAGCCTGCGCCAGCTCGGCAAGGCCGGTGTGAAGCGCTGGATGGGTATCCGCCCGACCGTTCGCGGCGTGGTGATGAACCCGGTCGACCACCCGCACGGTGGTGGCGAAGGCAAGACCGGCGAAGGCCGCCATCCTGTCGACCCGTGGGGCAACCTGACCAAGGGTTATCGCACCCGTAACAACAAGCGCACGCAGGTCTTCATCGTGTCGCGTCGCAAGAAGTAAGGGTTAGCAAATGACTCGCTCTCTCAAAAAGGGTCCGTTCGTCGACCACCACCTCGTGGCCAAGGCCGACAAGGCCGTGACGACCAAGGACAAGAAGCCGATCAAGACCTGGTCGCGTCGCTCGATGGTCCTGCCCGAGTTCATCGGCCTGACCATTGCCGTGCACAACGGCAAGCAGCACGTGCCCGTGTACATCACCGACCAGATGGTCGGCCACAAGCTCGGCGAATTTGCGCTCACGCGCACGTTCAAGGGGCACCCCGCGGACAAGAAAGTCCAGAAGAAGTAAGGAACGACCATGTCTGAAACACGTGCAGTCCTCCGCGGCGTCCGCCTTTCGGTCGACAAGGGCCGTCTGGTCGCCGACCTGATCCGCGGCAAGAAGGTCGATCAAGCGCTCAACATCCTGCAATTCACGCAGAAGAAGGCCGCTGTGATCGTGAAGAAGGTGCTCGAGTCGGCGATTGCCAACGCCGAGCACAACGACGGTGCCGACATCGACGAACTGAAGGTCAAGACCATCTACGTCGAGCAAGGCGCCACGCTCAAGCGCTTCACCGCGCGCGCCAAGGGTCGCGGCAATCGCATCAGCAAGCCCACGTGCCATGTGTACGTGACGGTTGGCAACTAACAGGCCTGGAAGAAATATGGGACAGAAAATCCACCCAACCGGCTTCCGCCTTGCGGTCAGCCGTAACTGGTCCAGCCGCTGGTACGCAAGCAACCGCGACTTCGCCGGCATGCTGGCCGAAGACATCAAGGTGCGCGAGTACCTGAAGAAGAAGCTCAAGAACGCATCCGTTTCGCGCGTGCTGATCGAGCGTCCCGCCAAGAACGCCCGCATCACGATCTACTCGGCACGTCCGGGCGTCGTGATCGGCAAGAAGGGCGAAGACATCGAGAACCTCAAGCGTGAACTCGGTCGCCAGCTCGGCGTGCCGGTCGCGGTCAACATCGAAGAAGTGCGCAAGCCCGAAATCGATGCCCAACTGATCGCCGACAGCATCACGCAGCAGCTCGAAAAGCGGATCATGTTCCGCCGCGCCATGAAGCGTGCGATGCAGAACGCCATGCGTCTGGGTGCCCAAGGCATCAAGATCATGTCGGCCGGTCGCCTGAACGGCATCGAAATCGCACGTACCGAGTGGTACCGCGAAGGTCGCGTGCCGCTTCACACGCTGCGCGCCGACATCGACTACGGCACCTCGGAAGCCAAGACCACCTACGGCGTCATCGGCGTCAAGGTCTGGGTGTACAAGGGCGACACGCTGGGTCGTAACGACCTGCCGGCCGTCGAAACGCCGCGTCCTGACGAAGAGCGTCGCCCGCGCGGCCCGCGTCGCGATGGCCGCCCTGGTGGCGACCGTCCCGGCTCTGACCGCCGTGGCCCGCGCGCCGGTGCCCGTGGTCCGATCGGCGGCAACGTCGCTCCGGCCGATGGCAGCGACAAGCCCGCAGAAGCTACTGGCGCCGCCCCCGCGGCTCCGGGTGCAGACTCGAAACCCGCCGTTAAGCGCGTCCGCAAAGCCGCGCCAGCTGCAGCAGCTGACGGTGCCAAGACCGAGTGATCGGTCTTAGAACTACGGAGTAAGAAACATGCTGCAACCTGCACGCAGAAAGTTCCGCAAGGAACAAAAGGGCCGCAACACCGGCATCGCGACCCGCGGCAACGCGGTGTCGTTCGGTGACTTCGGCCTGAAGTCGATCGACCGCGGCCGTCTCACGGCCCGTCAGATCGAAGCCGCACGTCGCGCGATCTCGCGTCACGTCAAGCGCGGTGGCCGCATCTGGATTCGTGTGTTCCCCGACAAGCCGATCTCCCACAAGCCCGCAGAAGTGCGGATGGGTAACGGCAAGGGCAACCCCGAGTACTACGTCGCCGAAATCCAGCCTGGCAAGGTGATCTACGAGATCGTCGGCGTGCCCGAAGAACTGGCTCGCGAGGCCTTCCGTCTGGCCGCTGCCAAGCTGCCGCTGCGTACGACCTTCGTCGCTCGCCAGCTCGGCGCCTGATCGAGGAGAACACCATGGCAACACGTAAGAAGAAGGAAGTCGCGGCCCCGGCCAAGACTTCGAAGGCCGCCGAGCTGCGCAACAAGGACGTTGCGGGCTTGCAAGCCGAAATCAAGGATCTGCAGAAGGCCCATTTCGGCCTGCGCATGCAGAAGGCCACGCAACAGCTGTCGAACACCTCGACGCTGCGCGTGACGCGCCGCGACATCGCTCGCGCCAAGACGATTCTTGCTCAGAAGCAGCAAGAAACCCAAGCCGCCAAGTAAGGAGTGAACATGACGGAAGCTAAAAAATCCCTCAAGCGCACCTTGATCGGCAAGGTGGTCAGCGACAAGCGCGAGAAGACCGTGACCGTGCTGGTCGAGCGTCGTGTGAAGCACGAGCTCTACGGCAAGATCGTGGCCAAGACCAGCAAGTACCACGCCCATGACGAAAAGGGCGAGTACAAGCTGGGCGACACCATCGAGATCACCGAAAGCCGGCCGATTTCGAAGTCGAAGAACTGGGTCGTGACCCGGTTGGTCGAAAAGGCCGTCCTGGTCTGATCGCAGGCGCAACAGCCCCATGAAAAACGGCCCACAATGTGGGCCGTTTTTCTTTTTTGGAGCTATAGATGATCAAAGTTGGCGACACCCTTCCTTCGGCGACCCTGCAGGAGTATTCGGAGGTCGAAGGCGAGGGTTGCAGCATCGGCCCGAACCCGGTCGACGTGACCAAGGCGGCGGCCGGAAAGACCATCGCGCTGTTCGCTCTGCCTGGCGCCTTCACTCCCACCTGCTCCGCCAAGCACGTGCCGGGCTATGTCCAGCACTTCGAGGACTTCAAGGCCGCAGGCGTTGACGAAATCTGGTGCGTCAGCGTCAACGACGCGTTCGTCATGGGCGCCTGGGCGCGCGACCAGAAGACCGGCACCAAGGTCCGCATGCTGGCCGACGGCAGCGGCAACTTCGCGAACGCCACCGGCCTCACCCTCGACCTGACCTCGCGCGGCATGGGCGTGCGCAGCAATCGCTATTCGATGCTCGTGAAGGACGGCAAGGTCGCCACCCTCAACGTCGAAGCCCCCGGCAAGTTCGAAGTCAGCGACGCTGATACCCTGCTCGCCCAAGCCAAGGGCTGATCGGCCGCGCTTCGAATTACAGAAACACCGCGGAACCAGCTTCGCTGGGCCGCTGGTGTTGCCCTCGGCAGGGGGTAGGCGAAGCGACACGAAGTGCGCGCAGCCTGGGGGCGAGTCAAAGCTCTGCTTTGAGGTAGTGCGAGCCCGCAATCGGGTTGTGATAGTAAGGCGGCACGTCCACGAACCCCAGGTCCTCGTACAGCGCCCGCGCCGACTCCATGTCGTCGAGCGTGTCCAGCAGCACGCAGGCATAGCCGGCGCCGCGCGCCGCATCCAGAATGGCCTCGGCCAGCTGGCGCCCGAGCCCCACGCCGCGAAACGCAGGTCGCACATAAAGGCGCTTCATCTCCGCCGCATTCGGATAGTCGGCCGTGTCCAGCGGGCGCAAAGCGCAGCAGCCCGCGACGTACGCCAGGCCCCCCTGCGCCCTTTGCAGGGGCTGCGCATCGACCGGAACGGCCGTGTCACTCACGTTGACCAGCGCCAGGAGCAGCGCCCCCCGCGGCTCCGCATAGTCGCCCGGAAGATGGGCGAGCTCGTCATCGAAATTCTGAAACCCGAGATCGACACCGAGCGAGGCGGCATAGTCGCGAAAGATCGCGCGCGCTGCCTCCAACTCGTGCGGCTCGTCCGGCGTCATCAGCACGATCTCCGGCGTATCTGCCAGCGGCAGTGGGCGTGAAACTGAGTGGCTCATATGCGCAAGGATGCAATCCAGGTCGCGATCCCCGCGCAGGCCGCGAACACCGCAAAGGCGAGCAGGCGCGACGCGACATCGTCTCGGCTCGGCGCCGCGCTGCCGTCCGCGACCAGCTTGTCGCCGGTGATCATCGGGCGCACTAGCCGGTGCCGCTTGACGATGACATAGAACATCACAGCCAGCACGTGCAGGCTGACGAGGGTGATCACGCTCCACTTGCCCACCGTCGTGTGCCAACTGCTGGCAGCGCTGACGACCGAATTCGGGACGAAGCGCGTCAGCGGCCCCGAGGCCGAGACCTCGTCGTCAGCCACCAGGCCAGTGGCGACCTGGAGGATCAGCAGGCCGAGCAATGCGAACACCGACAGTGCCCCCAACGGCGAATGCCCGATGAGGTGATCCGGATGGCCCCGACCCCGCAGGTAGGCCACGACCGAAGTGGGCGCATAAAGGAAGGCGGAAAAACGCGACCATCGCCCGCCCACGAAGCCCCAGACCAGCCGGAACAGCAGCAGCGAGAGCACCGTGTAGCCGAGCCGGAAGTGCCATTCCATGACGCCGCCGAGGCCGGTAGCGATCAGGCCGATCACCGCCGCTGCCAAGACCCAGTGAAAGATTCGCGTCGGCAGGTCCCAGACCCGCGTGCGGGGCGCGCCGGCGTCGCCCAAACCCCGATGGCGGGCGGTGGGCTCGAAAGAGGCGGTCATCGATGGCGGCTTGCGCATGGCTGCAGGTCGTGCAGATTAGCAAACTTCCGGGACGGCGCGGTCTGCGGGTTGTCTCTAGTCGTGAGCGGCGGCAAATCCCTAAACTGAGGAAGCGCCGTACCTCGCGACGCGACCACAAGAAGGAGACACGATGAAACGAGTGATCCTGTTCACCCTGGCCGCCGCGTGCGCTGCCATTTCCGTCCCGGCGGCTGCGCAGTTCGCCAAGACTGAAGACGCCATCAAGTACAGGCAAAGCGCGATGTTCATTCAGGGCCAGCACGTGAGTCGCCTGGGCGCGATGGCCGCCGGCCGGGCGCCTTACGACGCGGCCGTGGCGGTTTCCAACGCCGAAGTGGTGGCCCAGATATCCAGGTTGCCATGGGCCGGCTTCGGCCCCGGTACGGAAGGTGGCAAGGCCAAGCCGGAGATCTGGAAGGAGCAGGCCAAGTTCAAGGAACTCAGCGAGCGGTTGATGGCCGACACCGACAAGCTCCTGGTCGCGGCGAAAGCTGGCAATCTCGATGCGCTGAAGACCGCGATGGGCGCGCTCGGCGAAACCTGCAAGACCTGCCACGACACCTTCAGGAACAAGTGAGGCTCGCCCCCAGGCTTGCCCACTTCGTGTGGCCGCCTACCCCCTGCCGGGGGCAACACCGGCGGCCCGGCAAAGCCGGTTCCGCGGTGTTTCTGGGATTTTGGGGCGCTCGCCCTCGGAAGCGTTGGGCTCAGGCCTCGGCCAACAGCTTTTCTATGAGCTTGTGGAGTTCGGCGAAGTCGGGTTCGCCGACGTAGCGCTTGACGATTTCGCCGCGCTTGTTGACGACGTAGGTGGTGGGGGTGAGCTTCACATCGCCCCAGGCCTGGGCGACGGCGCCCGTGTTGTCGATCGCAACCTTGAACGGCAGCTTGCGCGTTTCGACGAAGTTGACGACGTAGCTCGGCGGGTCGTAGCTCATGGCCACGGCGAGGGTGTCATAACCCTGGCCCTTGTACTTGTCATAGGTCGCGATGACCTTGGGCATCTCGGCGACGCAGGTGACGCAGCTCGTCGCCCAGAAATTGACCAGCGTCACCTTGCCCTTGAGGTCCTCGGTGGATTTCTTGCTGCCGTCGAGCAGCACGAAGGTCGAGGCCGGCGCTGCGGAAACCCCCGTGTTCAGGTACACGACGCCAACGCCGACGGCCAGGGCGAGCGCGGTTGCGGCGGCGTAGATGACTTTTTTCATGGGTGATCGAGGGAGCCCGCCGATTTTAGTTCGCATCGCCTGACGGCGCCCGGACCTCGGCGCGGGGCGGCTCGGCAGGGGTTTGATAATCGAGCTTCCAATGCGCTTTTCCTCCAGTTCCCGCCTCGTAGCCGTCGCCTCGGCTGCTGCTGTCCTTGCGGCGTGCAACCCCACCTTCAACTGGCGCGAAGTCCCGGTCGGGGACGCTGGCGTCATCGTCCTGCTGCCCTGCAAACCCGACCGCGCAACACGCCAGATGCCGCTGGGCACCGAGGCCGTGGCCGTGGACATGGCGGGTTGCAAGGCCGGGGGGGCCACCTTCGCGGTGGCGCATGCTTCTGCCCGCGATGCGGCCCAGGCCGAAAGCTGGATGCGGGCCTGGCGGGCGGCCACGCTCCAGCAGCTTGAGGGCACGCCCGTCGCGGAAACCCCGGCAAGCCTGCCTCGGGCGGCGTCGCCTTCGCCTGCGCCGGTGCGTCTCGATACCCAGGAACCGGCGGGAAGCGGTCACGCGCAGGCGGCCCATGTCCTGTGGTTTGCCCAGCAGCGCCCGGACGGCATGGCCGTCTACCAGGCCACGGTGGTGGGATCGCCGTCAGCGTCCGACGCACTCCAGACGTTCTTTGAAGGATTGCGACTACCGTGAGGCAGGAAACGCGAAACCGCACTCGCCGTCCGTTTGTGGGATGCTGTGTGTTGTCTTATTTCTACATCCGGCGGACGCCCCCGCATAATTGGCGGGACATCCACCGACTCGCATGAACAGCATCTTCATCATCGCCCATTCACCGCTCGCCCAAGCGCTGCGGCAGTGTGCGTTGCATGTCTTTCCGGACAGCGAGCCGTCGATCGTCGCGCTCGACGTCCTGCCCAACGTCTCTCCGGAAGAAACCCTCGCTGCGGCGCGCATCACGCTGGCCCAACTCCAGCGAGCGCCGCGCTCGCAGGTGCTCGTGCTGGCCGACGTCTTCGGCGCCACGCCCTGCAACGTGGCGCAGAAGCTGGTCGACGGCATCCGTTCGCGGCTCGTGGCGGGTGTCAACCTGCCGATGTTGTTGCGCGCGGTGAGTTACCGTAACGAACCGCTCGATACTCTGGTGCAGCGCGCTGTGACCGGTGGTACTGCGGGCGTGATGCAGGTGGCGGTGGCGGCACCGCAGAATCAGGCAAGAAGAAAGCACAGTGATCAAGACATCCGTGACCATCAGCAATAAGCTGGGCCTGCACGCGCGGGCCTCGGCCAAACTCACCAAGCTTGCGGGGAGCTACCCCTGCGAGGTCTGGCTTGCGCGTGGCGACCGCCGCGTGAATGCCAAGAGCATCATGGGCGTGATGATGCTGGCAGCGGGCCTCGGCGTGACGGTGGAAGTCGAAACCAATGGCGAGCGCGAGCAGGAAGCCCTGGATTCGATCGTGGCGCTCATGAACGACAAGTTCGGGGAAGGTGAGTGATGGCTGACCCCCAGGCTTTTTCACTTCGTGTCAACGCCCACCCCCTTTCAGGGGGCAATGCCTGCAGACCGGCGGAGCCGGTTCTGCGGCATTTCACCAACGGTGCTTGCGCTTCGCGCTTGCTCACTTCCTAGGGGCGGGGGATGACCTTTGCGATCCACGGACTGCCTGTCGCCCGTGGCATTGCCATCGGGCGGGCGGTCCTCGTGGTGTCGAGCCGCATCGATGTGGCGCACTACTTCATCAAGCCGGAGCAGACCGAGACGGAGATCGATCGCGTCCGCATGGCTCGCGACGCGGTGGCCGAGGAACTGCAGAAGCTGCAGGCCAGCGTCGCACTGATGGGGCCCAACGACGCTCCCCATGAACTCGCCGCCCTGCTCGAAGTGCACCAGATGCTGTTGCAGGACGAAGTGCTCACGGGCGGCGTCAAGCACTGGATCGTCGAGCGGCTCTACAACGCCGAGTGGGCGCTGACCACGCAACTCGAAGTTGTGGCGCGGCAGTTCGACGAGATGGAGGACGAATACCTGCGCGAGCGCAAGGCCGACCTGGAGCAGGTGGTCGAACGCCTGCTGCATCGCATGAAGGGGACGGCGGCGGTGCTCGCGCCCAACCCGCCGCGGCGCAAGCGTGCCGCGGAGAACGACGACGAGCAAGCCGATCCGACCACGAACGACGCGTTCGACGCACCGCTGGTGCTGATCGCACACGACTTGTCGCCGGCCGACATGCTCCAGTTCAAGAAGAGCGTGTTCGCCGGGTTCGTGACGGATGTCGGCGGGCGCACCTCGCACACCGCGATCGTGGCGCGCAGCATGGACATTCCGGCCGTGGTCGGCGCGCGCAGCGCGAGCCAGCTCGTGCGGCAGGACGACTGGGTCATCATCGACGGCGATTCCGGCGTGATGATCGTCGACCCGTCGCCGATCATCCTGGCCGAGTACGGCTTCAAGCAGCGCCAGGGCGACCTCGAACGCGGGCGGCTGTCGAGGCTGCGCCACAAGCCGGCCGTGACGCTCGACGGCCAGCGCGTCGAGCTGCTCGCCAACATCGAGATGCCCGAGGACTCGATCGGCGCTGTCAAGGCCGGCGCGGTCGGCGTCGGCCTGTTCCGCAGCGAGTTCCTGTTCATGGGCCGCGAGGCGCAGCGCATGACGCGCCTGCCCGATGAGGAAGAGCAGTACCAGGCGTACAAGCGCGCGGTGGAAGGCATGCAGGGCATGCCAGTGACGATCCGCACCATCGACGTCGGCGCCGACAAGCCGCTCGACGGCAAATCGGTTCGCGACGATGCGCACCTGAATCCCGCACTCGGCCTGCGCGCGATCCGCTGGAGCCTCGCCGACCCGGCCATGTTCCTCACGCAACTGCGCGCCATCCTGCGTGCGGCTGCGCACGGCGAGATCCACCTGCTGATTCCCATGCTCGCCCACGTGAGCGAGATCCGCCAGACGCTCTCGCTGGTCGACTTTGCGCGCGCCGAACTCGACAACCGTGGCGTGGTGCACGGCAACGTGAAGGTCGGCGCGATGATCGAGATCCCGGCCGCCGCGCTCACGCTGAAGACCTTCCTCAAGTATTTCGACTTCCTGTCGATCGGCACCAACGACCTGATCCAGTACACGCTGGCCATCGATCGCGCCGATGAGTCGGTGGCGCATCTGTACGACCCGGCGCACCCCGCGGTGCTGCGCCTGGTGGCCGACACCATCGCCGAGTGCCGGCGCCAGGGCAAGGGCGTGAGCGTGTGCGGCGAGATGGCGGGCGACGTCGTGTTCACGCGGCTGCTGCTCGGTCTGGGCCTGCGCAGCTTCTCGATGCATCCCTCGCAGATCCTGGCGGTCAAGCAGGAGGTGCTGCGGGCCGACACGACCAAGCTCGAGGCCTGGGCGCAGGGCGTGCTGGAGGCGGAGGACCCCGCCGCTGCGCTGGTTCGCTAGCCGCAATAAAACGAAACACGCCGAAACCGCCGCGAAAGGACTTCACGGCGGGGTGAACGCACCATCGAGTCTCCCTGATCGATCCCGATCGTTGTTGAAGGAAGACTCTCATGAAACGCTGGTTCAAACGTTCCCTTTTCGGTATCGCGGGCGCGGCGCTGGTCGCCGGCAGCCTCGCGGGCTGTGGTCATCGCCATGGATGGAGCAACGCCTCGGAGCAGGACCGGGCCGAGTTCCGCGCCAGGATGGTCGAGCGCGTGAGCGGCAAGCTCGAACTCGACGTCTCGCAGAAGCAGAAGCTCACGGTGCTCACCGAGAAGCTGCAGGCGCAGCGTGCGGCGCTGCGCGGCGGCGGCGATCCGCGCGCCGAGTTCCGTTCGCTGTTCGCCGGTGCCAAGCTCGACCAGGAGCGCGCGAAGAAGCTGGTCGAGGACAAGACGGCGGCGATACAGGCCGGCAGTCCCGAAGTGATTGCCGCCGCGGCCGACTTCTTTGACAGCCTGAACCCTGCGCAGCAACAGAAAGTGCGGGAGTTCATGGACCGCGGCCGTCGCTGGAGGGGGTAGATGCTCGCCCCCAGGCTGCGCGCACTTCGTGTCGCTTCGCCTACCCCCGACCGGGGGCGGGCCGGCCGCTTGGGAGCGGCCCTGCGCGGCGGCCCCCTGGAAAGGGAGGCTGGCGCGACGGACGGCGCTGCCTCAGGCGGCGTTCGCGCGACGCTGCGCATCGAAGGCGCGGTGGTGCTTGTTGCGGCGGTCGTGGCCTACGCACAGCTCGGTGCCGGCTGGGGCGCCTTCACCATGCTGTTCCTCGTGCCCGATCTGTCCTTTCTCGGCTACCTGGCCGGGCCGCGCGTGGGTGCGGCGGCGTACAACGCGGCGCATTCGTACATCGGACCGGTCGCGATGCTGGTGATCGGCTCGCTCGGAGATTCGCCTGTCGCGATGGCAGCCGGATGGATCTGGTGCGCCCACATCGGCTTCGACCGCGCACTGGGCTACGGCCTAAAGTACGCCACGGGCTTCGCCGACACGCACCTGGGCCGCATCGGCCCGGTCGATCCTTGGTGACGTCCGGAGAGGACCCTCATCCCATCCGCGAGCCGGCGCGGGACCGGCTTCGCCCGCCCGCTGGCGGCGCCCCCGGCAGGGGGTGGGCGGCCACACGAAGTGGGCAAGCCTGGGGGCGAGCAAAACACGAGAATGATTCATGCCGAGAATCCTCCTGATCGACGATGACGAGCACCTGGGCGCGCCGCTCGCGAGCTACTTCGCGCGCTTCGATTGCGTGCTCGACAGCGCCACCAGCCCGAGCGATGGCCTCGCCAAGCTCCGCGCCGCAAACTACGACGCCGCCATCCTCGACGTGATGCTCCCGGAGATGGACGGCTTCGCGCTGTGCCGCGAGATCCGCAAGGAAAGCGACATTCCCATCGTCATGCTGACCGCCCGCGGCGATGTGACGGACCGCGTGGTCGGCCTCGAACTCGGCGCCGACGACTACCTGCCCAAGCCCTTCGAGCCACGCGAGCTGGTCGCGCGCGTGCAGACCATCCTGCGGCGCCAGCGCGCCGTGCCCGCGTCCGCACCGGTGCAGCGCCGCGTGTTCGAAGGACTGTCGATCGACCTCGACAAGCGCGAGGTGCTGCGACAGGGCGAGCGCGTCGACCTGACAAGCACCGAGTTCGAGCTGCTGGCCCTGCTCGCGGACCAGCCCGGCAAGGTCTGGAGCCGCGACGACATCCTCAACCGTCTTCGCGGCCACGAGGCCGAGCTCTACACGCGCGCCGTCGACATCGTGGTGAGCCGCCTGCGCAAGAAGCTGGAGCCCCTGGACTGCATCAAGACGCTGCGCAACGCCGGCTACACACTGGCCGTCGGCCGGGGCGGGCCGGCGTGAGGGCGGGACGCAGCCATCGCTGGCGTCACCGCTGGCGCCATTCCTTGCGCGTGCGCCTGATCATCGTGTTCGTGCTGCTCGCGCTGGCGATGACGGCGGTGTTCCTCGGCGGCATGCAGCGCGCCTTCTCCACGGGCTGGCGCGACGCGGCCCGACCGGTGGTCGCCGACTACATGGATCGCATCGTGGCCGAACTCGGCACGCCGCCCGACGTGGCCCGCGCCCAGGCACTGGTGACACGGCTGCCGATCTCCATCCGCATCGAAGGCCCGAGCGTCAACTGGGACTCCCATCCCGACCGCCGTGCCCACGGCTTCGGCCCGCGCGGCGACTGGCTCAGCCGCACCACCGCCGATGGGCACCGCGTGAGCTTCGGCGTCGGCACCTTGCCCTGGCAGCGCGAGCCGCAGGGCATCGGCTGGATCACGCTCGCCTTGCTGCTGGTGCTGATCTTGCTGGCCTATGCCTACGTCCGCCGGCTGCTGCGGCCGCTCGACGACATCCGCGCCGGTGCCGAACGCTTCGGCCGCGGGGCTTTCGACGTGCCGATCCCACTGCGCCGCCGCGACGAGTTGGGCGATCTGGCGCAGCGCATCAACACGATGGCGCGCGACATCCAGGGCATGCTCGACGCCAAGCGCGCGCTGTTGCTGGCGCTGAGCCACGAACTGCGCTCGCCGCTCACCCGCGCACGCCTCAATGCCGAGTTGCTGCCGGCGACACCCGAGAGCGAGACCGAGCGCGCCGCGCTCCTGCGCGATCTGGCGGAAATGCGCGACCTGATCAGCGACCTGCTCGAAAGCGAGCGGCTCGCCAGCCCGCATGCGGCGCTGCACCGCGAGCCTGTCGATCTGGCAGCGCTCATTCGCGAGGCTGTGAACGAGCATCCCGACGGTCAACGCGTCACACCGGATTTCGCGGCGGACTTGCCGACGCTGGCGCTGGACCGCGCGCGCATCCGCCTTCTCGTGCGCAACCTCCTCGACAACGCGCTGCGCCACGGCGCCGAGGCTTCGGAGCCGCCGCGCATCGCATTGCGAAGGGCAGGGCAGGGCGTCGAAGTGGAGGTGCGCGATTTCGGCCCGGGCGTCGATGCCGCACAACTGGAGCGGCTGACCGAACCCTTCTACCGCACCGACAGCGCCCGCCAGCGTGCCACCGGCGGCGTCGGCCTGGGCATGTACCTCTGCCGGCTGGTTGCCGAGGCGCATGG
Source organism: Variovorax flavidus (assembly GCF_030317145.1). Classification (GTDB taxonomy): domain Bacteria; phylum Pseudomonadota; class Gammaproteobacteria; order Burkholderiales; family Burkholderiaceae_C; genus Variovorax; species Variovorax flavidus. The sequence goes on along the minus strand of NZ_JASZYE010000006.1, from coordinate 133,997 downwards.
CGGCACGTTCACCGTGCGCAACGCCAACCCGGGCCTCGCCGTCAACGTCGTGCTGCCTGCCGCCTGAAATCGCTCGGGCTGCCGCCCGTGTGCTCGCGGAACACGCGGCTGAAGTGGGAGAGATTGCTGAAGCCCGAGGACATGGCGATGTCGGTGATCGGACGCGTGGCGTTCGCCGGGTCCTGCAGGTCGCGGATGCTGCACGCCAGTCGCTGGTGAAGGATGTAGCCGGTCAGCGTGTCGTCGTCGCCCGCAAAGGCGTTGTGCAGATGGCGCTTGCTGCAACGCAGAGCCTGGGCAATGCCTTCGATCGAGAGCGCGGGGTCGCGCAGGTGCTGCGCCACGTGCTGCCGGATGCGGTCCTTGAGCGCCTCGCGCTGGGTGCGCGGCGTGTCCTGCCCGGCCAGTTCCATCAGCGAGAGCCGCACCAGCTGGATGATGAGATCGCCCGCGCCGCGTGCCGCCGCCTCGCTCATGTAGGGCAGCTCCAGGTAGGTGTTGCGCATGGTTTCCAGCGCCACGCGCGAGATGCCGCTGCCGCCGCCGACACGGCGCGCCACCAGGTCGCCCAGCGGAAGTCCGGGCGCGGCGACCTGCTCTTTCGGCAGCATCACGATCAGGTGATCGCTGCGCTCGGGGTTCGCGACCGTGTAGTCGGCCGTGGTGTCGTAGAGCGTCCAGCCGCCGGCACGCACGGCAGCCTCGCGGCCGCGCTGCGCCACTTCCGCCGAACCCTGCCAGGGCGCGACGATCTTCAGATAGGCCGCCTCGCTGCTGCGCGCCATCTGCGGCGTGCGCAACACGCGGTGCCGATTGGCTTCGAGGCGCGTGAGGATCACGTCTCCCGCATGCGAAGCCGCGAGATGCCCGTCGAAATCGCGGTCGCCGTACAAGTCCGACTCGAGCCCGCCGAAGTGGCGCCACACCCACTCGCGCCAGACCGGCGCTCGCTCGCGCGGAGGGACGCCGTCGGTCGACAGGAGCAGGGACGCGGTCATGGTTTGGTTCGTTGACAAGCTGCGCCTATTTTCCGGTGCACGGCTTGCGGTGAGGCTTGCGGGTTAACCACTAGCGGCGTGCACGCTGCGACAACTGCTTTGTGCGCAGCGGGCACAGCGGCGGCGGGCCAATCTTCCTACGATGCCGGGACCGGACGCACCTCGACGCCCGGAAAGGAGACCGTATGTTTCGCCACGCCAATCGCCGCCGCTGGATCCAGGGAACTGCCACCGCGCTCGGCGCCGCCGCCGTTGCACCGCGCCTCTTCGCACAGGGTGCGCCCGTGCGCGTCGGCTACGCCATTGCCCGCACCGGCCCATGGGCCGCGGGCGCGCAGGTCAGCCAGGAGCCCAACTACCTTCTCTGGGCCGAGCAGGTCAATGCCGCAGGCGGGCTCTCGGTCAAGGGCGCGAAGCGGCCCATCGAGCTCATCGGCTACGACGACCGCAGCGAAACCGAAACCTGCGTCCGCACCTTCGAGAAGCTCATGGGCAGCGACAAGGTCGACCTCATCCTGCCGCCCTGGGGCTCGGGCGCGAACTTCGCGGTGGCGCCGCTCGCCAACCGCTTCGGCTATCCGCTGCTGGCGCCCACTGCGCTCTCGCGCAAGCTGATCGACATGCACCTGCCGTACTTCTTCTCGCTGCTGCAGCAGCCCGACAAGATGATGGGCGCGCTGGTCGACTTGATGGTGGCAAACAACGTGAAGACCATCGCCATCGTCTACATGGACGACCTCTTCGGCCTGGAGAACTTTGCGGCGCTCAACAACGCACTCAAGAAGACCAGCATCCAGGTGGTGGACCGCAAGAGCTACCCGCTGGGCGTGAAGGACCTGGCCCCCGTGCTGCGCACGATGAAGGACCTGAACCCCGACGCCTTCATCGGGATCACCTACCCGCCGGACACCATCCTCGCCAGCCGCCAGGCGCGCGAAGTGGGCTTCAATCCGAAGTACTTCTATGCCTCGGTGGGCACCGCCTTCCAGCTCTACAAGAACGTGATGGCGGGCAACGCCGAGGGCGTCATCGGCATGGGCTCCTGGAACGCCAACACCAGCCCCGAGGCCAAGGCCTACTTCGAAGCCCACAGCAAGAAGTTCGGCAAGGAGCCGGATCGCTGGGCCAGCGGTCATGCGTGGGCGGGGCTCGAAATCCTCCAGCAGTCGGTGGGCAAGGTCGGGCTCGACCGCAAGGCGCTGCGCGACCACATCGCCAAGAGCGAGTTCAAGACCATCCTGGGCCCGATCCGCTTCGACGGCAGCGAGAACGCCTCGATCCCGGGAACCGTGGCCCAGTGGCAGAACGGCGAATTCGAGGTGGTCTGGCCCAAGGACCGCGCCACCGCGCAACTGAAGCCGAAGCCGGCCTGGAAATAGCGTGTCGCTGAGTGGATGGGCCGAGCTGCTGGCCGGCGGATTGATCACGGGCGGCATCTATGCGCTTGTGGCGATCGGATTGAACCTGCAGTACGGCCTGATGCGCATCATGAACATCTCGCACGGCGAGTTCCTGATGCTCGGCGCCTTCCTGACCTGGTGGGCGCACGCGACATGGGGCATCTCGCCGCTGGTGTTCCTGCCGGTGGCCTTCGCGGTGCTGATGCTGATCGGCATCGCCGTGCACTGGCTGTGCTTCCGGCAAGTCGCCGCGAGGGCTCCCAACGTGGAAGTGTTCGAGGCGCGCAGCCTCATGGTCGGCTTCGGCCTGATGTTCTTCGTGCAGAACACGGCGCTGCTGATCTGGGGCGGCGACCTGCGCGGCTACGAGTACCTGGCGGAGCCGGTGCAGGTGGCCGACATGCGCTTCACGGCCAACAAGCTGGTGCTGTTCGGCATCGCGCTGGCGCTCAGCGTCGCGCTCATCGCATTGCTCAAGCTCACGCTGCTCGGCAAGGCCGTGCGGGCGCTGATGCAGTCGCCCATCGGCGCGCAGCTCGTCGGCATCAACACCAAGCGGCTGCATCCGCTGATGTTCGGCATCGGCCTGGGCCTGTCAGGCGTGGCGGGTGCGCTGCTGTCGATGACCTACGAGATCTCGCCCTCGATGGGCGAGCCCTACACCGTGACGGCGCTCATCGTCATCACGCTCGGCGGCTTCGGCAGCATCGCGGGCAGCCTGGTCGGCGGATTGTTGCTGGGCGTGGTCGAAGCGCTGGGCATGTACTTCACGAGCCCCTCGCTCAAGATGCTGCTGTCGTATGCCGTGTTCATCGGCGTGCTGATCTGGCGGCCCAACGGATTGTTCTCGCGATGAAGGCATCTCTGGCCAACAGGCCCTGGCTGGCGCTGGGCATCGGGCTGGCGCTCGCCGCCGCAGTGCCCTGGATCGCCTCCGATTTCGTGGCGTCGGTGGCCTTGAGCTGCCTCATGTACATCGCACTCGCGACGAGCTGGTCGCTGTTCTGCGGCGCGACGCGCTACCTGTCTCTCGCGACCTCGGCCTTCTTCGGCCTCGGCGCGTATTCGAGCGCGACCTTGCTGGAGGTGCTGCCCTGGCCGCTCGTGATCCTGAGCGGCGCTGCCGTGGCAAGCGTGGTGGCCGTGGTCATGGGCGCGGCCGTGCTGCACTTGCGCGGCACCTACTTCGCGGTGCTGACCTTCGGCATGACGGAGCTGATCCGCCATGCCGTGACCTTCGTCGAGAAGCAGGTCTCGGGCACCGTGGGCCGCGTGCTCGCGGTGGTGCCGTCGAACGAGACGGTCTACCTGACGGTGCTTGCCATCGCGGGCGCGGCCATCGCCACCGCCATCGCGGTGAAGCGAAGCCGCTTCGGCCTTGCGCTCGCCGGCATCGGCGCCGACGAGCAGCGCGCGCAGACGCTGGGCGTCGATACGCGGCGCTACAAGATCGCCGGCTTCGCGCTCACGGCCGCCTTTGCCGGTGCCGTCGGCGCGGCGATGGCGGTGCGCTGGACCTACATCGAGCCTGCAGCCGTGTTCAGCCCCTTCATCGGCTTCCAGACGGTGCTGATCGCGCTGATCGGCGGCGCGGCGAGCATCGGCGGCCCGGTCGTCGCGGCGATCGTGTTCAGCCTGCTGGCGGAGACGTTGCGGCTGCAGCTGCCTTACGGCTACATGATGGTGCTCGGGCTGCTGCTGATCCTGTGCGTGATGTACCTGCCCAATGGGCTGGCGTCGTTGTGGCAGCGCAAGGCCGCCGCACTGCGGGGGAACGGCCATGACTGAAGCGCAGATGATGGCCGCGATTCCCCTGCTCGAAGCCCGCGATCTCACGGTGCGCTTCGGAGGACTGACCGCCGTGGATGCCGTCAGCGTGCGCCTGCATGCCGGCGAGCTGGTCGGCATCATCGGCCCCAACGGAGCGGGCAAGACCACCTTCTTCAACGCCATCTCCGGCGTCATCCCGCCGACCTCCGGCAAGCTGATGGTGCAGGGCGCGGTCGACCTCACGGGCCGCGGTCCGCATCACTACGCGGCGCATGGCGTCGCACGCACCTTCCAGACCCCGCGCGTGATGGCCGACATGACGCTCACCGACAACGTGCGCTTCGGCATGCAGTTCGCGGGGCGCCATCGCACGCCGATCGCCGGCCTGCGCAGCGAGGGCGACATCCTCGACATGCTCGGGCTTTCCGCGCTGGCCGACCGCAACGCGGCGGACGTGACGCCCTCGCAGCAGCGCCTGCTGGAGATCGGCATGGCCCTCGGCACACGGCCGCGCGTGCTGCTGCTCGACGAAGTCGCCGCCGGCCTGACCGAAGCGGAGGTCGACGCGATGGCGCGCCGCATCCGCAGCCTGCGCAACGACCATGGACTGACGGTGGTGTGGATCGAGCATGCGGTGACGACGCTGCTCAAGTATGTGGAGCGTGTGCTGGTGCTGCACCAGGGCCGCAAGATTGCCGACGGCACACCCGCCGATGTGGTGCGCAACGCCGAGGTGGTCGAGGCCTACCTGGGCGATGAGATGGAGGGCGCCGAATGAGTCCCAGCGAACTGAAGGTTCGCGGCCTGGCTGCGGGCTATCACGGCTTTCAGGTGCTGCAGGGGCTGGACCTCGATGTCCTGCCAGGCATCACCGTCGTGCTGGGGCCGAACGGCGCCGGCAAGACCACGCTGCTGAAGTCCCTCGCGGGATTGCTGCCGCGCGCAGGCGAAGCCGTGCTCGACGGCGTGGCGCTGCCGTCGGGCGAGGCCACGGCTTGCGTGCGCCAGGGGCTGGCGCTGGTCGCCGAGGGGCGGCAGCTCTTCCCGCAGATGACGGTCACCGAGAACCTGGAGCTGGGCGCGTGGCTCTCGACGCCGCGCCTGCGCAAGGAACGCATGGCCCGCGCCTTCGAGGACTTTCCGCGCCTCAAGGAGCGCGCCACCCAGCTTGCCGGGACGATGAGCGGCGGCGAGCAGCAGATGGTGGCCGTCGCCCGCGCCATGATGAGCGGGCCGCGCCTGCTGATGCTCGACGAGCCCTCGCTCGGCCTCGCCCCCCGCATGGTCGATGAACTGCTTGCCATCGTCCGCCGCATCGCGGCCCAGGGCGTGACCGTGCTGATGGTCGAGCAGAACGTGCGCAAGGCGCTGCAGGCCGCTGATCGCGGCTACGTGCTGGAGCGCGGAAAGATCGTCGCTTCGGGCGACGCGCAAGACCTTCTGCATTCCGACGTGATCCGCCAAGCCTATCTGGGCGCCGCCTAGCTATCCATTCCCTTCCTTCGAGGACCATTCGCATGACCACCATTTCCATGCTCATCAACGGCGAGCGGCGTCAGGCCGCGGACGGCGCCAGCTTCGAGCGGCGCAATCCGCTTGACGGCGAAGTCGCCACACGAGCACCTGCCGCATCGCCGGCAGATGCCATCGCAGCCGTCGAAGCCGCGCACGCCGCTTTCGCGGCATGGTCGCAGACCGGCCCCGGCGAACGCCGCGCGCTGCTCTTGAAGGCCGCGCATGCGCTCGAAGCCCGCACCGGAGCCTTCGTGCAAGCCATGGCGCGCGAGACGGGCGCCTCGGCGATGTGGGCCGGCTTCAATGTCCATCTGGCCGCCGGCATCCTCACCGAAGCCGCAGCGCTGACGACGCAGATCAGCGGCGAGGTCATTCCGTCCGATGTGCCCGGCAGTCTTGCAATGGGCGTGCGGCAGGCGGCCGGCGTGGTGGTCGGCATCGCACCGTGGAACGCGCCGGTGATCCTCGCCACCCGCGCCATCGCGACGCCGCTGGCCTGCGGCAACACGGTGGTGCTCAAGGGATCGGAACTCTGCCCCGAGACGCATGCGCTCATCGTCGACGCCATGAACGAGGCCGGCCTGCCGCCCGGCGTGGTGAACTTCGTCACCAACGCGCCGGCCGATGCGGGTGCCGTGGTCGAGGCCATGGTGGCGCATCCGGCAGTGCGCCGCGTCAACTTCACGGGTTCCACGCGGGTGGGCCGGATCATCGCGCAGACCTGTGCCAGATACCTCAAGCCCGTCGTGCTCGAACTCGGCGGCAAGGCGCCGCTGGTCGTGCTGGATGATGCCGATGTCGATGCCGCGGTGAATGCCGCCGCCTTTGGCGCTTTCGCCAACTCGGGACAGATCTGCATGTCGACCGAGCGCATCGTGGTCGATGCGACCGTCGCCGACGAGTTCGTCGCCAAGTTCGCAGCCAAGGCCAGGAGCCTGCCCGTCGGCGACCCGCGCGAAGGACCGGTGGTGCTCGGCTCGGTGGTCGATGCGAGCACGGTCACGCGCTGCAACGCGCTCATCGACGACGCGCTCGCCAAGGGTGCCAAGCTGGTGTGCGGCGGCCGCGCCGAGAACACGCTGATGCCGGCGACCGTACTCGACCACGTCACGCCCGAGATGCTGATCTACCGCGAGGAATCCTTCGGGCCGGTGAAGGCGGTGGTGCGTGTCGACGGCGTGGAGCAGGCCGTCGCGACGGCCAACGACAACGAGTTCGGCCTTTCCTCCGCGGTGTTCGGGCGCGACGTCGCGCGGGCCTGGAACGTCGCGCGCCGCATCGAGGCCGGTATCTGTCACGTCAATGGCCCCACGGTGCACGACGAGGCGCAGATGCCCTTCGGCGGCGTGAAGGCGTCAGGCTACGGCCGCTTCGGCGGAAAGGCCGGCGTGGAGGCTTTCACCGAACTGCGGTGGATCACCGTGCAGACCACGCCGCGGCATTACCCCTTCTGAGGACGGGCTGCTTGTCGCCTTCGCTACCGGCCCGCGAGGAGGCCGGGGCTACGATGCGGCTGCCCCAGACAGCCCCTCCAGGAGACACGAGCATGAGCAGCACCCTCACCAATCATCAAGTCCGCCTTGCCAAGCGCCCCGAAGGCATGGCCACGCGCGACAACTGGCAGTTCACCACCGAACCGGCGGGCGAGCCGGCCGAGGGCGGGGTTCTCGTCAAGACGCTGTCGCTGTCGCTCGACCCCGCCATGCGTGGCTGGATGAACGAGGGCAAGAGCTACATCCCGCCCGTCGAGATCGGTGCCGTCATGCGCGCCGGCGGCGTGGGTCGCGTCGCGGCCTCGCGCAACCCGGCGTTCGCCGTCGGCGACATCGTCTACGGCACGCTCGGCGTGCAGGAGTACGCGCTGGTCCCGCAAGAAGAAATCAAGCGCAGCGGGCTCACGAAGATCGACCTGAATGTCGGGTCGATCACGCAATGGCTCAACGTGCTGGGCATGCCCGGCATGACCGGCTACTTCGGCCTGATGGACATCGGCCAGCCCCAGCCCGGCGAGACGGTGCTGGTCTCCGGCGCTGCCGGCGCGGTCGGCCAGACGGTCGGCCAACTCGCGAAGATCAAGGGTTGCCGCGCAGTCGGCATTGCCGGCGGGCAGGCCAAGTGCGAGTGGGTGGTGAAGGAACTGGGCTTCGACGCCTGCATCGACTACAAGGCCGGGCCCGCCGCCGTGCGCGAGGGCCTGAAGACACATTGCCCGAAGGGCGTGGACATCTACTTCGACAACGTCGGCGGCGAGATTCTCGATGCGGCGCTGGCCAAGCTCGCGCGCGGCGCGCGCATCATCATCTGCGGCGCCATCAGCCAGTACAACAACACGACGCCGGTGCAGGGCCCGAAGAACTACCTGAGCCTGCTGGTGAACCGGGCGCGCATGCAGGGCATGGTGGTGTTCGACTACGCCGACCGCTACCACCTGGCCGTGGCCGAGATGTCGGGCTATCTCAAGGAGGGCCGGATGAAGAGCCGCGAGGATGTGGTCGAGGGCATCGACAACTTCCCCGAGACGCTGACGAAGCTCTTCACGGGAGAGAACTTCGGCAAGCTGGTGCTCAAGGTCGCGGACTGAGCTATGCCTTGGCCCGCGTGCCCATCACCGCGGCCGAGATGATGAGGACGGCCGCGAGCGCGATGGTCCAGCTCAGCGGCCGCTGCGTCACGATCAGCAGCAGCGCCGTCGATGCCAGCGGCGTGATGTAGCTCAGGATGCCGATCTGCCGTGCGTCGCCGCGTTTGAGCGCCACGTCCCAGAAGAAGAAGGCCGCGCCCAGCGGGCCGAGTCCGCACAGTGTCACGAGCAGCCAGTCGCGCGACGAGAGCGCGGCCGAAGGCTCCAGCAGCACATGGCACAGCAGCGAGAGCACACCCGAGACCAGGCCGAACAGCCCGATCGCCGTGGTGGGGAAGGCCGGCACGCGCTGCGTCCATAGCGAGTAGCTGGCCCAGATGAAGGCCGAGCCCAGCGCGGGCACGAATCCCCAGTAGCTGCCACCGGCACTTGTCGAGGCACCGCTGCGCGCGCCGAGGATCGCGATGGCCGCGCCCGCAAAGCCCAGCAATGCCGCCACGACATGCAGCGGGCGCAGCGACACGCCCGGTAGCAGCACCGGCGCCAGCACCACCATGAACAAGGGCCACAGGTAGTTGACGAGATTGGCCTCGACCGGCGGCGCGTTCCGCAGCGCGATGAACAGCAGGAAGTGAAAGCCGAACAACCCATAGACGCCCAGCGCCAGCGTGCGCGCCGGCACGGCCCAGGCTCGGCGGTTGCGAAGAACCAGCGGCCAGCTCATGGCGCTGCCGATGACCAGCGCGAGCCCGGTCAGCAGGAAGGGCGGCAGATGCGAGAGCGAAGTGCCCAGCGAGGCGAGCGTGGCCCACAGTGCAATGGCGGCGAGGGCGTTCAGCGTGGAAGTCATGGGGCGCGCGCGTGTCAGCCCAGGCGCAGCAACAGCGCCGACGCGCCGCACACCAGCAGGAACGGAATGCTGATGCGATGGAACTCGCGCAGCCCGTTCGGCAGTTTCGCGAGGCGCAGCGCGATCAGGTTGGCGAGCGAGCCCAGCACGCAGCCGAAGCCCCCCACGCTCACACCCGCCGCCAGGGCCGGCAGGTCATGCACGAAGCCATCGAGCAGGATGGTCGCCGGCACGTTGCTGATGAATTGCGACGTGACGATGGCTGCCAGATACGCGCGCCAGCCTTCGCCGATCGGCAGTTGCCTCAGCAGCGTGGCCACGGCGGGAAGCTCCGCCAGTTGCCGAAGGTCCACGAACATCAGCGCGATGATTGCGAGCAGGGCCCAGTCCACGCCGAGCAGAACGCGCGGGCGCAGCAGCAGAAAGGCGCCGAACACGCCCGCCAGCCCGGCGAGCAGCCAGCGCTGGTCGAGCGCAATGACGAAGGCAACGAAGAGCACACCCGACAAGGCCAGCAGGCGCGGCTCCCGCACCGTGGCTTCGGTCGACGGCTTGAGCGTGATCGGCGCGCGCGGCACCAGGAAGCGGATCGCGGCGAAGAGCCAGAACAGCATCACGGCCACGGTCGGCGCCATCATGGCCATGAAGCCGACGAAGCTCTCGCCCGAGCGGTGCCAGAGGAAGAGGTTCTGCGGATTGCCGATCGGCGTCAGCGCCGAACCCGCATTCACGGCCAGGGCCTCGATGACCACCAGGCGCGCCAGCGGCAGATGCGCTTGCGTCGCCAGCACGCGCGTGAGCGGAACCAGCAGGAACAGGCTCACGTCGTTGGTCACCAGCGCCGACAAAACGGCGGCACCGGCTGCGAGCAGGAAGACCAGGTTGCGCAACTCGGTCGTGCGCGACAGCAGCCGCGCCGCGGCGGCCTGCAGCATGCCGCTGCGCTCGACGCCCTGCGTGATCGCCAGCAGGCCGGCCAGTGCGCCGACAGTCTGCCAGTCCACGAGCCGGATGTAGTCCATCGGCGCGCGCGGGCGCACCACCGCGAACACGACGGCCGCGGCCAGCAGCACCCACAGCAGGCCGTTGCCGCCGCCATGCTCGGCGTCGGACGGGGGGGCGTCAGCGCGCGTCGAGTTCACGCAGTTCGCGCTTGAGCACCTTGCCGATCGCGCTGCGCGGCAGTTCGTCGATGAACTGCAGGCGCGCAAGGCGCTGCGTCTTGCCCAGTTGGTTGTTGGTCCATTGCAGGATCGCCTCAGCCGTCGTGTCGTCGCCGTCGCGCCGCACCACGAAGGCCACGGGCGTTTCGCCCCATTGTTCCGAAGGAACGCCGATCACCGCGGCTTCGGCCACCGATGCATGGCCACGCAGCACCGTTTCGAGGTCGCTCGGATAGATATTGAATCCGCCGCTGATGATCATGTCCTTCTTGCGATCGAACAGCGTGAGAAAGCCGTCGTCATCGAAGCGGCCGACGTCGCCGGTGCGGATGAAGCGCTTGCCTGCCGGGTCGAACCACTCGGCCTCGCGCGTCTTGCCCGGCTGGCCGTGGTAGCCGACCATCATGCCGGCCGAGTGGCCCACGACTTCACCGGCCTCGCCGCGTGCGACTTCCTTGCCCGCTTCGTCGATCAGCCGGATGTCGCTGCCTTCGGCCGGGCGGCCGACGGTATGCAGCTTGTCCGGATGGAGGTGCGCTTCGAGGATGCAGGTGCCTCCGCCTTCGGTCATGCCGTAGAACTCGATCAGGCCGCCGGGCCAGCGCGCGAGCACATCGGCCTTCAAGGCCGCGTTGAAGGGCGCACTGGTGCTGAACTTGAAGCGGAAGCTCGACAGGTCGTGCGCGTCGAAATCAGGGCGTGCCATCAGCCGCTGGTACTGCACCGGCACCAGCATCGTGTGGGTCACGCGTTGGCGCGCCGCCAGCTTCAGGTAGCCGGTAGCGTCGAACTTGGGCATCAGCACGACGCAACCACCGAACGCGATGGTCGGGAAGAACACGACCAGCGTGGTGTTGGAGTAGAGCGGCGTCGACAGCAGCGTGACCGTCTCCGGGCCGTACTCGTACTTCGCGCCGCGCTTGACGTGCGCCCACCGCATGCCGTGGCCCTGCACGATGCCCTTGGGCTCGCCGGTCGTGCCCGACGAATAGATGATGTTGAAGGGCCACGCGGGTTGCGGCTCGACCGCGGCGGGCCGGGCGCCGGTCGGCGCGAGCCAGGCTTCGACATTGCGCCCGGCCGCAGAGCCGTCGAGGGCAACGCGCGGGATGGCGCCCTCCGCCGCCGGCCCGATGACTTCGGCAGCCGCGGCATCGACGAAGAGCACGCGCGCCCCGGCGTCCGCAATCATCCGCGCGAGGCTGGCCGGCGTGGAGCCGGGCGCCAGCGGCGCAACCGCGATGCCCGCGCGCAGCGCACCGAGGAACACCGCCGCGTAGTTCACGCTCGACGCGGCGCAGATCGCGATCGCATCGCCGGCTGCGAGCCCGTCGCGCTGCAGGGAGGCGGCGACGCGGTCCATGAGCGCGTCCAACTCGCCGTAGCTCAGTTCGTGCGTGGCGTCGGCCAGGGCGGGCTTCGCCGGGCGCTGCTGTGCATGGATGCGGATCAGGTCGGCAATCACGCCGAAGTCGCGGTCGATGGCCGCCTCGAAGGAAGTCATGGCTGTGGGCTCGGAAAAAGAGGGTGAAGCGTCGGTGGGCGATGCGCCCGCGCTAGGTTAGCCGATGCGATGCCGCCTGCATGTCGCCGCCTTGCTTGCCGCGTTGCGCAGAGCCTGGCGAGTCTTCGTGGCCGGCCAACTGAATATCTTGCTTTGCGACTTCGGCGAAATTTCCATAGGAATTATCCGATTTGATTGCAGGGCAGGGATTTTTATTGTGCTTTGCGGAATATTTCTTGTTAGCTAGAAGACTGTTCTTGTTTGCCTCTCAATTGCATCTGAGCCGCGAGGAACTATGGTTCAATGCTTTTCCTCTCGACAGAGTCAAACCAAATTGCGCTTATTGCATATGTCACTGTGCAATAAGCGCGACGTGAATGGGTGTGCCATTGCGTGCGACTCGGTGTTGCGTTCGGTGGGTGTCGCGAATCATATTGCAGGGATCAAAAAAATGACTGATACAAGTCGTGAGTCAATTGAGCGGAGGGTTGTCGAGCTATTCGTCGAAACGACGAAGCTCGACGTGGCGCAATTTCAGCCCGAATTGCTGCTCGCCGATACGGGTATTGATTCGCTCGGCCTGGTCGAACTCATCTTCGCGATAGAGGACGAGTACGACATTTCCATTCCATTCAATGCCAATGACCAGGGCCGGCCAACTGCCGCCTTCGAGTCGGTGGGGCAGTTGCTGGACCACGTGGTCGGGCTCGTGCAGGCCAAGCAGACTGATTCGGCCGTCGTCGCATGAGCCGGGTCGTCGTGACCGGCCGCGGCGTGCTGTCGGCCATCGGCCGCGGTGTGCCTGCCTTCTCGGAAGCCCTGCGCGCGGGTGTGCAGGGCATCGTTCCGGTCGAGGGCCTGCCGGTCAAGGTGGCGGCCCCGGTGGCCGGCTTCGACTCCTCGATGGAATTCGCTTCGAACGAACTCGCGTTTCTCGACCGATCGGCGCAGTTTGCGCTGCTGAGCGCGCGTGAGGCGGTGGCTGAAAGCGGTCTGGACGTCTCCTCCGGCCTCGGGCCGCGCGTGGCGGTGATCGTGGGCGCGGCCTCCGGCAACATCTGCAGCCTCGAGGAGTCCTACCGGTCCAGTCTGGTGGATGGGCGCCGGCGGCTGCCGCCGTTCACCGTGCCGAAGATCATGGCCAATTCGCCGGCCAGCCATATCAGCATGGCCTTCGGCGTGACCGGTCCCGCTTTCGTCGTCTCGACGGCTTGCGCGTCTTCTGCCTATGCCGTCGGGCTCGGCCTGCAGATGATCCGGTCGGGGGCCGTGGACGTCGCCATCGTCGGTGGCGCCGAAGCGAGCCTGGTCGACGGCAACCTCAAAGGATGGGAATCGCTGCGCGTCCTGGCGCCCGACACCTGCCGTCCGTTCTCGAAGGATCGCCGCGGGCTGGTGCTGGGCGAGGGTGCTGCCATGCTGGTCATCGAGTCGCTGGCGCACGCGCGCCAGCGCAACGCGCCTGTCTTCGGCGAGATCCGCGGCTACGCGTTGACCTCCGATGCGCATCACATCCTGAGCCCCTCGATCGATGGCCAGGCCGATGCCATCCGACACTGCCTGCGCGATGCAGAGATGGACGCCGACGAACTCGTCTACATCAACGCCCACGGCACCGCCACAGCGGCCAACGACGTCGCCGAGACGCGTGCGCTGCGGCAGGCTCTGGGCGCGGCGGTGGACCGGCTGCAGGTGTCTTCCACCAAGTCGATGCACGGCCACACCTTGGGCGCGGCTGGCGCCATCGAGTTGCTGGCCACGCTGGTCGGCCTGCAGGAGCGCTTTGCACCGCCGACCTTGAACTTCGTCGAGGCCGATCCGGAGTGCGACTTGAACTGCGTGCCCAACGAGGCCCAGGCGCTGGGCAGGGGTCTGTGTGCGCTGAGCAATTCCTTCGCCTTCGGCGGACACAACGCCGTCCTGGCGGTCGCATCGGCCGCGGCCGTCTGACCGGTACGCGCATGCTGGAACTGGAAGGCGTCTGCAAGACGTACAGCGAAGGGGACATCGAGGTCCAAGCCCTGCACGACGTGAACCTGAGCCTCGATGCGTCGAGCTTCTGCATGATCGTCGGCCCCTCGGGCAGCGGCAAGTCGACCTTGCTCAACCTGATCGGCACCCTCGACCGCCCGACCCGTGGCCGGGTCCTCATCGAGGGACAGGACGTCAACCTCTTGCCGGACCGCGAACTCACGCGATTCCGTGCCGGGCGGATCGGGTTCATCTTCCAGTCCTTCAACCTGATGCCGGTGCTGACGGCCTTCGAGAACGTCGAGTACGCGCTGCTGCAGACCGGCATGCCCAAGGCGCAGCGGCGCGCGCGCACCGAAGAGCTCATCGAGGCCGTGGGCCTGGGCGCGCATCGCGCGCATCGCCCGAACCAGCTCAGCGGAGGCCAGCGCCAGCGCGTCGCCATCGCGCGCGCGCTGGTCAAGCGGCCGGCCCTGGTGCTGGCCGACGAACCGACGGCGAACCTGGATTCGTCGAACGGCCTCGCCATCGTCGAGCTGATGCGCGACATGCAGCGGTGCTTCGACACCAGCTTCGTCTTTTCCACCCACGACCCGATGCTGCTGGGTCATGCGGACCAGGTGCTGTATGCCAACGACGGCCGGGTGACTGGTGAAGCGCTCAAGGCGCATCCGGGGGAGTCCGCTGCATGCTGAACCTGTCCATCGCCTGGCGCAACGTGTGCCGCAACCGGCGGCGCACCGGCATCACGACGACGACGATCGCGCTGGGCGCCGCCGCGCTGCTGCTGCTCGGCGCGCTCATGAACTACGTCGTGCTGGAGTTCCAGACCTCGACGGTGCGGCGCAGCGGCCATGTCGCGGTGTTCCAGAGCGGCTACCTCCTGTATGGCGCCGGCAGCCCGGCGGCCTATGGCATTCGTGACTACGCGGCGCTCATGACCGTCATCCGCAGCGACCCCGTCATGAAACCGTTGCTGCGGGTCGCGACGCCCGTCCAGGTGGTTGCCGGCGTGGCTGGCAACTACCAGGTCGGAGCTTCCAAGACTTTCTTCGGGCAAGGTGTGATCCCGACCGACCGGCTCGGCATGCTGACCTGGAATCAGCACGAGCTCGAAGGCATCGAGGCGAAGAATTCGCCGCTGGCTCGCATCGACGGAGTGGCAGTGGGTTCGGGCATTGCCCGCATCCTGCACCTGTGCGACAGCGCCGGTCCTGGCGGCTGCCCCCGCCATCCCTTGGTCAAGACGCAGCCCGCCGTGTCGAGCCCACAGGACGAAGAACTGGTTGCGCTGAGCCAGCGCGAGCACGCAAGCAACATCGACGATGCGCCGGCGGATGCTGCGCCGCGCATCGAACTGCTGGCCGCGACGGCGGGTGGGGCGCCCAACGTGATGTCGGCTGCGGTGGAGCGGGTCGATGCCCATGGCGCCAAGGAACTCAATGACAACCTGATCGTCATGCAGCTGAGCACTGCGCAACGACTGGTCTACGGCCGCGGCGAGCCGCGTGCGACCGCGATCAACATCCAGCTCCAGCGCACCGAGGACGTGCCCGCTGCACGCGCTGCGCTGCAGCGGCTCTTCAAGGCGCGTGGACTCGACCTCGAAGTCCGCGACTTCGTCGAACTCAATTCGCTCTATGCGCAGACGCAGGCCTTCTTCGCTTTCCTGTTCGGCTTCGTCGCGCTGGTCATCGGGGCGATCGTGCTCTTCACGATCATGAACACGATGAGCATGAGCGTGATGGAGCGCTTCAGCGAGATCGGCACCGCGCGGGCGCTGGGCGTGCAACGCAGCAGCGTGCGGCGGCTCTTCATTCTTGAAGGCGCGCTGCAGGGGCTGTTCGGTGTCACGGTCGGCGTGGTGCTGGCCGTCCTGATCGTGTTCGTGGTCAACCGCAGCGGCCTCGTCTGGAGCCCGCCGACCTCCGCGGGCGTGCTGCCCTTCAGGCTGTACCTGTTCGGAAATCCGGCTCTGATCGGCGGCACCTGGCTGCTGCTGATCTTCGTTGCTGCCCTTGCCGCGTGGCTTCCCGCCCGTCGCGCATCCCGCATGCCCATCGTCGATGCGCTCCGCCATGTTTAACCGCCGCCTTCTCCTGAAGTCCCTTTGCGCCTCGCCGGTGACGGCAGTGCCGCTGGGCACGCTCGCGCAAAACGCCGATCTCGCACGGCGCGTCGTGGCGCGCGCAGACCAGATCCGCAATCCCCAGCAAGCCTTCCGCGCCCAGATGCGCCTCACCGAGTTCCGCAACGGGCAGGCGCGCGACGCCGCGACCCTGGTGCTGCATTCCAAGCCCGAGGCCGGCACGGGGCGCTTTCGCAACCTGGCGCGCTATGTCGAGCCCGCCGCGGATTTCGGCAAGGCTATCCTGATGGACGACCAGGCGTTCTGGTTCTATGACCCGGCTTCCTCCGCGAGCATCCGAATCTCGCCCCAGCAGCGCCTGGTAGGACAGGCCGCCAACGGCGACGTGATGAGCGTGAACTTCGGGCTCGACTACACGCCGCGCATGATGGGCGAAGAGTCCATCAAGGACGCCGACAACATCGAGCGCAAGACCTGGCGCGTCGAGCTGACGGCGTCGTCGGCGGCGGCGGTCTACCTGCGCATCGAGTACTGGATCGAGCGCGATACCTATTACCCGGTCAAGGCACGCTTCTTCGTGGACAGCGGCCGTGCGCTCAAGCTGGCCTTCTACCGGAAGTTCAGCCGCCAGCTCGGCGAGATGCGCCCGGGCGAGGTGGTCATCCTGGACGAGGTGGACAAAAGCGTAGTCACCAAGCTCGTGCTCAGCGGCTACGCCGCACAGGAGATTCCCGACAACTGGTTCAACCGCGAATACCTGCCCAAGCTGCGTGATGGCGGCGGGGCGGCGCGGACGTGACGCGGCTGGCGGCAGGTGCCTGCGTGTGCGCGCTCGGAATCCACATTGGCGCTGCGGCGCAGCAGGCCGCGAACGACGCCGATCGCATTCCGTCGGCCGTGCTGCAGGACGCCGAGGAGCCGTTGCTGAAGCCCCAGCGCATCGGCCCGGTCTATGTCGAACTGAACATGGAGACGGCCGATCGGCGCAAGCCAGTGGTGCCGATCGCTTCGACGGCACCCAGCCGGCAGGTCGCACGCGGCATCGTGGACGCTCGGGCCGAATGGCCGCTGCGGCCGGACCTCAGCGCACGGTTGAGCGGCCGCGCCGGCCTTTCGCGCACGCGCGACGGGGCCACCTCGCGCGACGAGCAGTTCGACCTGCGTGAAGCCGCCGTGCAATGGCGGGCCAGCGACCGCGACGTGATCGAGGCCGGCCGCATCCATGTGCGCAGCGGCGCCGCGCTCGGCTACAACCCGACCGACTATTTCAAGTCGCGCTCGGCCGTCGACTACAGCACCCGCGACCCCGAGGTGCAGCGCAACAACCGGCTGGGTACCGTCATGGTGGCTGCCCAGCGCATCGACGCACAGAGCGCGGTGATGCTGGCTCTGGCGCCGAAGCTGGCCAACCCCAAGGGGCTCGCCGACGAGCAGCCCACCGAACGACTGCGCCTGGCCGACACCAATGGCGAGGATCGCCTGCTGCTCAAGGCCGCCTTCGACAAGCCCTCGCTGTGGAGCCCCGAGCTGCTCGCGTTCAAGGACTCGCAGGGTTGGCGCTTTGGAACCAACCTCACGCAGGGCATCGGCCAGCAGACCACGCTGTTCGTCGAATACTCCGGCGGGCGCAGCCCTTCGCTGATGCAGCAGGCGCTGCGCAGCGGCGTCGCGCTCGGCGACTTGCCGCCCAGCGCACTGGCCATGGGGCGGGCGCGGCCCGGCGAGTCGTGGCAGCACGACGTGGCAATCGGCACCACGTGGACCGGCAGTTCTCGGCTGAGCCTCAGCGCCCAACTGAACTACCACCAGGCCGGGTTCGACTCGGCCGAGTGGCAGCGGTGGCTGGCCGCGGGCGCATCCGGCCCCCAGGGCGCCGGGCTGGCCTGGTATGTCAGGAGCTATGCCAACGCCATGCAGGAGCCCTTGTCGCAGCGCAGCCTTTTCCTGCGCGCGCAGTGGGACCAGCTCGGATTCCGCGACCTCAATGCCAGCGCCTTCCTGAACCGGAGCCTGGACGATCAGTCCTGGCTCTTCCAGATGGCCCTCGAGTACAGGCTGAGCCCGGCCAGCCGATTGCGCGGCATGTTCCTCGCCACTGGCGGCGACGCGGACAGCCTCTATGGCAGCGACCCCGTTCGCAGGGCGTTCCTTCTCAGCTTCACCCACTTTCTGTAGCCATGAGCGAATTCATTGCGGACCTGTTGTACGAATCGGCCGCGCGCCGTCCCGAAAAGATCGCCCTCGTCGACGAGCGAAGCGAGTTGAGCTATGCCGCACTGGCGCAGCGGGTCGCGTACTTCGCGCAGGCAATGATCGCGCTCGGGCTGCGTGACAAGGGCCGCGTGGCGGTCTTCATGGACAAGTCCATCGATGCTTGCGCGGTCGTGCTGGCGGCGATGCGTGCCGGCGGCATTGCCGTGCCGCTGAATCCCAAGCTCAAGCAGCAGCAGCTGCGCCACATCCTGCTCGACTGCACGGCGCAATTGCTGTTCACCACGACCGCGCGCCAAGCCGAACTGAGCGGAGGCATCGAAGACCTGGAGACCCGCGTGGTGCTGTGCGACCAGCCCGGTTCTCTTCCGGAGATCGTCCGTGGGGAAGCGGCGCTCCACTGCAGCATCGACAAGGATCCCGCGGCGTTGCTCTACACCTCGGGCTCGACCGGCCAGCCCAAGGGCGTGGTGATCTCACATCGCAACCTAGTGGCCGGCTGCCAGGCGGTGAACAGCTATCTGGGCACGACCGAGGACGACGTCGTCCTCGCGCTGTTGCCGATCAGCTTCGATGCGGGCCTGAGCCAGCTCACCACCGGATTGGCTGCTGGCGCCCGCGTGGTGCTGCACACGCCGATGCTCGCCCCGGTCGTTGCGCGGCTCGTAGCCCGCCAGGGCATCACGATGATCACCGCGGTGCCGCCGCTGTGGTCTCTTCTGACGCAGGCCCAGTGGGACAAGGTGGACACCGCCAGCGTACGTCTGTTCGCCAACACCGGCGGCCACATGAACGCGGGCCTGCTGGCGCAGTTGAGAGGAATCTTTCCTTCCGCACGTCCATTCCTGATGTACGGGCTGACGGAGGCTTTCCGTTCCACCTACCTCGATCCTTCAGAGGTCGATCGGCGCGCCGGTTCCATCGGCAAGGCCATCCCCGGTGCCGAGATCCTGGTGCTGAACGCCGAAGGCGAGGTGTGCGCCCCCGGCGAGCCGGGCGAACTGGTCCATCGCGGCGCGCTGGTCACGCTCGGCTACTGGAACGCACCGGCCCAGACCGCCGAGCGCTTCCGTCCGCTGCCGAGCCGGCTGTGCAGCGGGCTCACGCCGGAATATGCCGTCTGGTCCGGTGACATCGTGAAGCAGGATGCCGAAGGCTTCCTTTACTTTGTTGGCCGGCGCGACGAGATGATCAAGTCGAGCGGCTACCGCATCAGCCCGACGGAGATCGAAAGCCTCATCGTCGCCTGGCCCGAAGTCCGCGAAGTGGCCGTGTTCGGTGTGCCGGCCGGGGATCTCGGCGACGCGATCTATGCCGTCGTCGTGGCAGCCGGCGTCGGCGACGAGCAGGAGCGACTGAAGAGCAGCCTCGAGGCGCAGTGCCGCAAGGCCTTGCCGTCCTTCATGATGCCCCGGCTCGTGTGGCTGCCCGAACTGCCGCGCTCGGCCAACGGCAAGATCGACAGGCCGCAATTGCGCCGGGTGTGCATCGCCTTGCACGGCGGAGCCGAGGCGTGAGCACGGCGACCATTCCCGTGTCAGCCGACTCCAAAGGCGTCTGCGCGCTGCACCTGCGCCGCCTCGTGGTCCCGCTGCCGGAGTGCGACCTGCAAGTGAACGACTGGCAGATCAGAGCCGGCGAGAAGGTCGCCATCATCGGCCGCAACGGCGTCGGCAAGACCAGCCTGATGGAAGCCATCCTCGGCCTGCGCGCCACGACGGCGACGGACGGCGACATGCTCGGCATCGCGCTCGACCGGTGGCAGCGTCGCCCGGCGTTGCGCCGGCAACTGGGTGTGCAACTCCAGCGGGCGTTCTTTCCGGGCCGTCCGCGTGTGGGCGAAATGGTGGCGCTGCATCGCAGCCTGTATCGTCGGACCTCGGAGCGCGTGCTGGACGCGCTGGGCATTCCCGCGCTGGCCCCGCGGCTGTACGAATTCCTGTCGCGCGGCGAGACGCAGCGGGTCGAGCTGTTCCTCGCGTTGGCGCACGAGCCGCGCATCCTGTTCCTCGACGAGCCGTTCACCGGCCTGGACCCTCGCTTCGCACACAGCCTTCGTGCGCTGCTGGGCGAGATGTGCGACACCACCGTCGTGATGTGCTGCCATACCGTCGAGGAACTGGCGCTGGCCACGCACACCGCCTGGTTGAGCCGCGAGGGCATCGTGCGCCACGAGGCGACCGAGGTCTTGTGCCGCGATCTGGTCGGTGCGTTCCGGTTGACGGTGCAGTGCAAGGACGAACAGAGCGCGCAGGATCTGGCACTCGATCTGCAAGGCCACTTCACCCTGGAGCGAGCCCCTGTGGTCGAGCAGCAGAACCTGAGCCTGGCGTCGTCGACCTCGCTGGCCGAGATCGCGAACGCGCTCATGGACCATCCCGACGCATTGGCCGTCGATGTCGGGCGGGGCACCCTCGCCGATCTGTTGCGCCATTGCGCCAAGGGGGCGTGATGGGCTGGAAGCTTCCCCGTCTGGTGGTCAACGAACTGAGGATCCTCGCCAGAGATTCGTCCGCCTTGTTCTGGATCTTCCTGTTCCCGTTCTTCTTCATGTTCATGATGCTGTTCGCGTTCGGGCGCGAAGGAAACCTTCCGCAGCAGACCGTCGAAATCGTGGACCTGGACGGCACCGCGCTCTCCGGGCGCTACATCGACGAGATCCGCCGCACCTTTTCGGCAAGCGAGTCGATCCCGGCCGAGCTGCGCGTCGCCAGGGAAGAGGCTCCGGTGGCCGACGGTGCGTCGAGGGTCACCATTCCCGACGGCTTCGGCCACTACATCGAGCAGGGCCGTCCGATCCCGGTCGACGTCACCTTCGCGCAGGACGGGCTGCCCGCCCAGCTCGTCGTCCGCGTCATGCGCGCGCTCACGCTCAAGTTCGAGGCCGACGTGCGCGGGCAGCCTCCGTTGGTGGAGGTGAGGGATGACCCGCGCGGCGCGCTCCCCGCGCTGTCCTTCGTCCACTACATCCTGACCGGCACGATGGTCATGGCGATGCTGTCCGCCGGCATGAACTCCATATGCAACTCGCTGGCCTATCGCCGCGAGCGCAACGGTTTCAAGATGCTCGCGTGCATGCCGGTCCATGCATCCACCTTCCTGCTGGGCATGCTGCTTTCGCGCCTGCTGCTGCTGTTGCTGGCCTCCGTCGCGCTGGTCGCCGGGGCGCACTGGCTGTTCGACGTTCCGTTGTCGCTCGGCGTGGGCCAGGTGCTGCGAGGCAGCGCGGTGATGCTCTTCGGCGGCTGCATGCTTCTGGCGCTCGGCACCGCCATGGGCGCACGCATCGCGACGCTTTCCGCCGCCACCTTCATCACCGGCCTGTTCTACATCGCGCTGCTGTTCCTGTGCGACCTGACCATGCCCATGAATGCGATGCCGCCCGCCGTGAACGCAGTGATGGCGCACCTGCCGCCGGCGCTGCTGGTGGATGTGCTGCGCCACGTGTTCATCCAGGGCGACGGATTCGACCCGCACCTGCGCAGCCTGGCCGAGATGGCCGGCTGGACCGGGCTGTTCGCGCTCATTGCGGCCATCAGCTTCCGCTGGCACGAGCAGTAGCCGGCAGCCGCGACCTGTTTCTACCTCAAGGGACTCACAACAATGATCGACAAAGACACTCTCAGCCAACTCACCGACCACGTCATGAAGACGATGGAGCGCGACACCATCGACCCGGATGTGGCCATCGGCGAACTGGGCTTCGACTCGATGCGCGTGGTCGAGCTCATCATGATCTGTGACCAGATCTACGGCACCGCCATCGACCCGGAGGCGATCGACCTGAATCAATACACGACCCTGCGCGACATCGATTCGCAGTTCCGCGCCCTGGCGCTCCAGGGTGGCGGGCAGAAGCGATGACGCCTGACCTGGCAGCTTCCGCGCTGAACATCTCGGACCCGGCCGCGCTGGCCCGGCTCGAAACCCCGTGCTATCTCTTCGACCCGGCGGTGCTGATGGACGACCTTGCCGCGTTGCAGCGGGAACTGGGCACCGAGGTCGTCGCTTCCGTCAAGGCCTGTCCGCTGCTCGATCTGCTGGTGCGCTGCAGCCACGCGCTCACCGGCGGGATCGAGATCGCGTCCCTCGGCGAGCTGAACCTCACGATGGGCCGGATGAGCGTCCCGCGCTTCGTCAACACACCGGCCATGGACCGCCAGCTCGCTGCCGCTGCTGTCGCCTGTCGCGCCACGCTGGTGGCGGACAGCCCGCATCAGATCCGCCTGATCGAGCAAGTCCTCGAAGAGCCGAAGGCGGCGCATCGCGTGCCGCTGGGCATCGTGCTGCGCGTCAACGCGGCCAGCCTGCTCGAGCAGCAAGGCCCGGCGGCGGATCACTTCGGCATGGAGGTGATGGAGCTTCACCGCGAGTTGGCGCGGCTGTCCGATGGCGGGTCGAAGCTCAAGGTCATCGGGTTGCATGTCTTCGCGGGTTCGCACAGTTTTGCCCGCAGTGGCACGAAGATCGCGCAGCGCCTGAGTGCGCTCGTCGCCGATGTCGGCCGCTATCCCGCGGTGAATCTCGAACTGGCCCTGATCGGCGCCGGTCTCGGCGGCGACTGGCGCCAGACCGGCCCCGACTTCGCCGGCTATCGCGAAAGCCTGAAGCCGTTGCAAGCGCAGGTGCGTGTGCTGCACGAAGCCGGACGCTCGATCTTCTCGCGCGCAGGCCACTTCGCGACTCGCGTGGTAGCGACCAAGGAGCTGCGCGACGGCCCCATCGTCGTGTGCGATGGCGGCCTGGCCCAATGCTTCAGCCTCGCGCAGACGGAGCATTTCGTGAAGCGCCGGCGTGAGCCCGCGTTGGTGCGGCTGTCGGACGGCCCCGTGCAGGCGGCGACTGGCACGCAGCCCTTCAAGGTGGTCGGCAGCAGTTGCAGCCCGGCGGACGTCATCGGCAGCCTGCCGGCCTCGGCCCTGCCGAACCCCGGCGACATGCTGGTGTTCGACCACTGCGGCGCGTACCACAGCTATTCGCCGACCGGATTTCTCAGTCTGCGCCAGGCCCGGCGCTACATCGCGGCATGAGCGGGATGGCGAGCCATCTGGCCGGCCTGGGCCCGCTGAGCGGCTGGTGCGCCGGCGGCGTCTACGTGCGTTCGCCTTTCGCCGGCAGTTACCACGAGGCCGAACTGCAATGCGTGCCGATAGGCCGGGCCGAGGAATACGCCCACGTTGCCGAGTTCGAGCATCGCGGCGAGGCGCCCGTGCTGATGTCGCTGAGCGAGCGCAATACGATGCTGGCGGACATCGTGCGGGATCTGCGAACCCATGTGCCGGACTTGAGCTGCGTGCTGATCCGCACCTACGGGCCGGACTTCAACGTGCAACTGCCGGCCGGCCTGCTGTCGGCCGATGTGGTCCTGGTGCACTGGCCGGCGGACGCATTGCCGATCGTGCTCGCATCCGGGCGCCGCAACGTGGCAGTGATCCATCACGATCTCCGGGCCGATGGCATCGAGCGCGGACGCAACGCGCTGTCGGTTGCGCTGCTGGCGCCATCCGAGCCCGGGTCCGGGCTGGCGGCCTTCTCACGTTTCGTCGCGGAGTGTTCATTCATGCAGCGCCTGGACGGGTTGCGCATGCACTCGCTCTGCGAGGCATCGGCGGTATGAGCGAACCCGCTTCTGCGGCGGTTGGCCGCCCTCTGGCGAAGGTGCGTGCCATCGTGCACGCCCCCATCGCTGCGCCCTTGCTGGGCGCCGAGGCCTCTTTCGCGGATCGCCACGCCTGGCTGCGGGACGAAGTCGGCAGCCAGGCCGCGCGCGTGGCCGAAGCCTTGCACGACGGCGCTCGCCTGCACCTGATCTGCACCTCGATGTTGAGCAAGGTGGCGACCGGATGGGACGAGCCCCGGCAAAGCTTCTTCGATGCGGTGACAGCACGCAGCGGGCAACGGCCTGCGGGGCTGCTGCAGGCCTACCAATGCGCGGGCTGGGGTTATGCGATCCGCTTTGCGGCGCAACACACGGATTGCCGCTGGCTGACCCTCACGATCCTGGATGCGGACCTGCACGAACTCTTCTCCGGGGAATACGAAGTCAACCTCGGAAGGATCGGCTACGGCGTCACCACCGTCGCGCTGGAGCTTCCGCCGGGAATGGTGCCGCCGGACTGCGATGGGCCGCTTCCGAACCATGGCTTTACCGACATGCTGCACGCGCTGCGTGCGCGCCGCAAGGCGACCGGCCCCGCGACCACCTTCCTGCCGTTCATGCCTGAAGGTCTTGACGGCATCGCCAGGCGTTCCATTGGTGACCGCATGGCGCCCAACCTGCATGCCGACCATGGCCACTGCTTCGGCGCGGACCCGTGGATCGGCCTCCTTGAACGGCTGCGCGTGCAGGCGCCGGCAGCGGCGGAGCGAGTCGTGCTCGGCTCCTTCGCCTTCAGCGGCTACTACGCGATCGGCAGCGTGGAGGTCGGGCCCTGGACCTCGGTGGAACTTCGCGAGGCGCCCATGTGCGAAGGGCAGTCATCATGAGCCCCGTTGCATCCGCGTCGGATCGGTCCGCCGTGCCGCAGCTTTGCGGCGTGTGGCACTGGCGTGCCGAGCCACCTTTCGCGGGCGAGCAGGGCGATTGGCTGGAGCGTGCCGCGCTGGCCGGCCAGCTTGCCGGCGAGCAACTCCACGACGCCTGCGCCACGGCCGGCTTCGTGCCGGAAACGGTGGTGGTCGCGTCAAGCATCCTCGGCCCGAACTTCACGAGTTCGTCTCCCGCGGTGGAACGGTTCGTGTCGGCCGTCGAGACGTATTCGGGCCACCGGCCGCGAGGCATCCTCAACGCCTACCAGTGCGCCGGCTGGGGCTACGCGCTGCGGCACTTGATGCGGCACACCGCGGTGCGCCGGGTGGCGCTGCTGCTGGTGGATGTCGATTTGCACCAACTGGATTGGATGCTTGAGCATCCCGTGGTCGGCCGCTCCGGATTCGGCCTCACCAGCCTCCTGTTCGATCTGCCCGCAGGCGCGGAACCGCCGGAATGCGGCGGGCCGTTTGCCAACAGCGCCTACGGCGAACTGCTGATCGCGCTGCGCAAGCGCAACGTCGAGCGCGGCGCCGCCGTGCCGGTCTTCATGCCGTTCAGCCGTCCGCCGTTGTATGCCACGGCGCAGCGGGTGGTGGGCCAGGAGGCGCTGATGCCCAATTTCTACGAGCAATGGGGGCACTGCTTCGGCGCCGATCCCTGGATCGGATTGGTCCGCTGGCTCAACGCCGATGGGGCGGTCGACGCCTCCGCCGGCTGCCGCGTGCTGGCCGGGGCGGTCGGCTTTGCCGGCTACTACACCCTCTCCGACGTCGAAGTGCGGTCCGACATGCCGCGCCGGATGGCCCCGCTGAGCGGTGCGCGCCTGCCGACCCTCGACGCCTGAACTGCACACGTCATGGCTTACCTCTCTCCCATCGTCTCGCACGAAGGCCGCATCGACCGATGCATGGGCTTGCGCCGTGCCCTTATCACCCGGCGCGCGAACCTGGCTGACGGCTTCGATGTGCCCAGCGTCGTTCGCCGGCTGTTGTCCGAGTCGTCCATGCGCTATCCAGCCGCGGTGATTCCGCTGGCGCGGAAGCGATCCGGCGAGCACAGCGCGGTGGAACTGGCGCTGCAGGTTTCGGCGCATGCGCTGGCCGCGATCGACAGGGAGACGATCGGTGGCATCGCCTATTGCCACGCAGCGCCGGACGAACAACCGACAGACTCCAGCGTGGGCCGCCTGCAGTTCGAACTGGGGTTGCACCGTGCCTTCCCGTTCTCGGTCTCGCAGGCGCACAACACCGGTGTGCCGATCGCGCTGGACCTCGCCGCTGCGCTGATTCACGGACCGGAGGCAGCACAGAACGTGCTCGTGGTCGCGACCGACAAACTGCTCTTCGGCCCGGCGCCCCATCAGGCCCATCGGATGCGATGGCGCGACGTGGCGGCCGCAGTGGTCGTCGGCCGCGAGAAACGGGGCGGTTGGCAATTGCATCAGATTGCCGTTCACCATTTCGCCACCGACGTCCAGGCGCATCAACGCTGGCCCGAGGCTGAGGTGGATGCCTTTGCCGCCTTCTGCGCAGACCGCATCGCGGGCTGCATGGATGCGCTGGGCCTTGGAGGCGACGAGCTGGCGGCAGTGGTCCCGGTGTGCCCCGACGCCACCCTGGAGCGCAAGGTCCATGCACTGGCCGGACTGGGCACGCGGCGGCACGAGAAGCCTGCCGGATTCCGCGCCGCGCACATTGCATCCGCCGATCTGCTCGTGCGCCTGTCCGGGCTCGAAAGCCAACTCGACATCGATCGCCCGGTCCTGGCCTGGTGCACTGGCAACAACGGAGAGTTCGCATGCTGCGTCCTGACACGAACGGCCTGAAGCCTGTCGACCCTTCGGAGATTCCGCAGTTCGGCATCGCGGCCGGCGCCAGCTATCTGCCGCCGATCAGGAAGCGCATCGACGAATGGGCGGCCGAGGCAGGGCCGGCCGCACGCCAGCTGCTGCCGTCGATGGTCGCCTTCGGCATGGCGAACTACCACGTGGCGCCGGACCTCGACGTCGAAGGCTTGAGCTGCGCGGGCGTCCAGAAGCTGCTGGACGCTGGCGGCTTCGCGCCGGGCGACATCGACCTGGTCATCTTCTGCCATGCCGGCACGATGAGCACGATGGCGGCGCCGGCGAGCATCCCCGCCGTGCTCATGAAGCGCTTCGGCATGCGCAACGCCATCGGCTATTCGATCTCCCAGCAGAACTGCGCATCGATCGTGTGCGCGATCCGCCTGATCCGGACCCTGATGTGGCGGCACCGGACTCTGGAGAACGTGCTGATCGTCGGCGCCGACAAGGTCTTCGGCGAGCCGTTCAGGAATGTCGGCGCCTACGCGATCCAGAGCGATGGCGCACTGGCGCTGCTCATCCGCCGCAACAATCCGCTGAACCGGATCGGGCGCATCGTCTACTCGATCGACAGCCGCTACTACCGCGGCACGGCCAAGAGCGCCGAACTGGGCAAGCGCTACGTGCTCAGGTATCCGTTGCTTGCACACCAGATGATGGCGCAGGTGATGGACGAATCGGGATGGCAGGCCGAGGACGTGGACGCCGTGCTGCCGATGAACGCCAACCTGTCGGCGTTCCAGCGCGTGATGGAACTGCTCGGCCTGCCGCCGCACAAGCTGCACAGCCGGAACATCGGCGAGGTCGGCCACGTCTTCTGCTGCGACCCTTTCGCGAACTTCCTGCAGCGCTTTGCCGAGCCGGATGCCGTCGGCACCGGCAATGCGGTGGTGTTCGCCTCCGCGACCTCGGGCATCTTCTGCGCCCTTGGCATCAGCCGCTCCTGGACCGGCGCCACTGAATCGTCACCCTTTTCATCCTGAACCTGGAACTTCCATGAACCCGAAAAGCGCTTTTCTTCTCTCGAGTGTCGTTGCCTGTTTCTTCATCGCTGCAACGCCTGCGGCCAGTGCACAGGCCAACCCGGCTGCACCGGCCTCGGACACTGCCGTGCCTGCAGGTCTGCGCGTGGCCTACCACGTGGACGACGTCGGATCGCTGCGCAATGCGATGAACAACATCAACAACCAGTTGACCGCCACGCCCAATGCCAGCATCTCGCTGGTGGCCAATGGACGCGGGATCTTCTCGCTGGTCGGCGGTGAGCGCGACCGCCAGGGCGAGTTCGCCAGCGCCATCGCGGGCCTGCAGGCCAGGGGCGTGCGCTTCGTGGCTTGCGGCATGTCGATGAAGAAGCACAACATCGCCGAGTCCTCGCTCATTGCGAACGTCTCCACCGTTCCGTCCGGCGTGGTCGAACTGACGCGGCTGCAGGGTGCCGAGCGCTACGCCTACATCAAGCCCTGATCCTCGTATCCCGCATGAAACGCCTGGTGCTTTGGCTCGCGGCCGCGCTGGCGCTCGCCAGTTGCGGACGTCCCGCCGAACCCGAGGCCGAGGACCGGAGCGCGCGCGCGCAGTTCCCGCCGGACAAGCACGGCGAACTGGTCTACCAGGGCTACAGGGTGTTCACGCAGACGCCCAAGGCGGCGCGCATCTATACCGGCAACAGCCTGACCTGCGCGAGCTGCCACCTGGATGCGGGGCGCAAAGCCCACGCTGCGCCGATGTGGGCCGCATTCGCCATGTACCCGGCCTATCTCTCGAAGGTCGATCGCGTCGTCACGCTCGAAGAGCGCATCCAGCAATGCTTCCGCTTCAGCATGAACGGCTTCTCCCCGCCGCAGGACAGCCATGAGATGCGCGCGCTGATCGCGTACATGCAATGGCTGGCGATCGATCGCCCCGTCGGCGTGGAGCAGCCGGGTCGAGGTTTCCCCACTGTTCCGCGCACCGGTTCCGATCCCAACCCGCTCCGAGGAAA
The DNA here is from genome assembly GCF_030317145.1 of Variovorax flavidus. Taxonomy (GTDB): domain Bacteria; phylum Pseudomonadota; class Gammaproteobacteria; order Burkholderiales; family Burkholderiaceae_C; genus Variovorax; species Variovorax flavidus. The sequence goes on along the minus strand of NZ_JASZYE010000006.1, from coordinate 105,586 downwards.
ACAGATCTATGCCCAGCGCTGCGCCAGCTGCCATGGGGGGCAGGGCGAGGGCATGGGCTATCAGGAGATCCAGGGCACCTATGCCGTTCCGCCGGTGTGGGGCTTCAACAGTTTCAACAAGGGCGCGGGAATGCACCGCGCCGACCTGCTGGCCGGCTTCCTGAAGGCCAACATGCCTCTGGGCAATGCGGACCTGAGTGACCAGGATGCGCTGGATGTGGCCGCGTGGATGGGGTTGCAGGAACGTTGGCCGGACCCCCGCAAGGGTCTGTTGCCAGGGCTTCTCGCGCAGTAGGCCTCGGGTGCTCGACAGTTGCGTCAAAGCCCTGGGCGTGCGCCCGGGCGCCGGCTTGTTCTGGCGGCCCTTGCCGGGCGACTTGCGGGCCGCCTGGGTGTCGGCCCTGGTCATGCTGCCGCAGGGCATCGCTTTCGCGGTGCTAGCGGGGCTGCCGCCTGAAATGGGCATCTACGCCTCGGTCATTCCGGTCATCGTCGCCTCGCTGCTGGGGCCGTCCGGCGTGCTGCTGTCGGGCCCGAACACGGCGGTCGCGATGATGCTCGGCATCGCGCTGCTTCCGCTTGGCGTGCCCGGGAGCGTCGAGTACCTGCTGTTCGCAGCCACATTGACCGCCATGATCGGCATGGTGCAGTTCGCGGGCGCCTGGTGCGGCGTCGGCCGCTTCCTGGCGCTGCTGCCGCGATACGCCGCGACCGGTCTCAACATGGGGATCGGCATGCTCATGCTGGGCAGCCAGATCGCGCCCGCGATGGGGCTCCTGTCCGCACCCGACCTGCCGACCTGGGCGCTGCCCTGGGTGTACCTGCAGCGCTGGTCCGATGCGAATCCGTGGGCCTTGCTGGTCACGCTGACGTCCTTCGTGGCCGGCGGGCTATTCGCGCGTCTGCGCGCGCGCTGGATGCCCTCGCTGGTGGCGGCCATGCTCTTCGGCGCCATCGCGGGCGGCGTGCTCGATCTCTTCGTCGGCGCGGAGGCGATACGGCTCGAACGGGTGGGCCATCTGCAGCTGGAATGGGATGTTTTCCACTGGCCGCGCTTCGACGCCGACGAGCTCTACATCCTCAAGCAACTGGTGCTGAGCGCCGTGGGCATTGCGATCGTGGGCAGCCTCCAGTCGGTCATCATCCTCCGCTCGGTCGCGCCCGACGCCGATCACCGAGCCTGCCGGCGCGAACTGCTGGCGCAGGCCTGTTCGAACCTGTCCGCGTCCGTGAGCAGCGGCTTCGCCTGCTCGGGCTCCTTCAACCGCACGTCGGCCCATATCGAGGCCGGTGCCGTCACGCGCTCGGCGGCGGTGTTGTCATCCCTGTTCCTGCTGTTGCTGGCGTGGATCGCCTCGCCGGCGCTGGCCCATCTGACCCATGCCGCCATCGCGGGCACGCTGGCGCTGATCGGCTGGCGCATGGTGTGCGCCGGCTGGCAGAGCGCACGCCGGGACAGCCGCCTCGCCCGCCTCGCCGCCGTCGGGCTCGGCCTCTGTGTGCCGCTGGCGGGCATCGAGACCACGCTGCTGCTCGCCATCGTGCTCGTGATCGTGCAACTGGTCTTGAGCCAGAGCCGCGGCCATCCCCACTGATCCACTGGATTGCTCAAGATGAAACGTTTGCGCTGGCCGCTTCTCGCGGCCCTTGTCTGTGTCGGCCTCTGGTACTGCGTCTGGCTGCGGCCGGACCTGGCGTTGCGCGTGGCCATCGGCGTCGCGGCCCACGACATCTGCTCCGAGACCTTCGTCAGCGGCCTGGACCCGCAGCAGACTTTCATCGAGAGCCTGGCGCCCCGGCCGGGCTTCCGTCTTGTCGCGCCGCTGCTGCGCTACAGCGTCGATCGGGAGCGCGGCGAGGTGCGGGCCACCATCGCCGGTGTGTTCGAGAGCCGTGCGGTCCATGCGGGCGCCACCGGATGCATGCTGGTCGAGGATCGGGATGTGCGCTTGCTCGCTTCCGGGTCGATTCCGGCCGCTGCGCCCGCGCTGTCCGAGGGCGCCGTGATCGCCGCCCGGTCGCCGGTCCTGCAGGCGGCGCTGGCCGAGGCCTTTGTCGAAAACGATCCGCGCGCCGCACGCCACACCAAGGCCGTGGTGGTCATGCACAAGGGTCGGGTGATCGGCGAGCGCTACGCGCCGGGCTACGGACCCGACACGCCCCTGCTGGGCTTCTCGATGAGCAAGTCGGTGACCAATGCGCTCGTCGGCGTGCTCGTGCAGCAAGGGCGGCTGGATGTCGGCGCGACGCCCGCCTGGGCGGTCGAGGAGAGAGACGGCGTGACGCTCGAGCAACTCATGCGCATGACGAGCGGCCTGGACCTGGACGAGGTCGGCAGCGGCTTCGATCCTTCCAACCGCATGCTCTATGTGCATGGCGAGGACATGGCTGCGTTCGCTCGGCGGGCGCGTGTGCTGGCACCGCCGGGCCAGCGCTGGTTCTACAGCAGCGCCAGCACGCAACTGGCGGCGCGCGAGGTGCGCGATGCGGTCGGCGGCAATGCCGAGGCGGTGCAGCGATTTGTGCACGAGGGCCTGTTCGGGCTCGTCGGCATGCGCCACGCCACGATGGAGATGGACGTGTCCGGGACCCCGATCGGCGGGCACTACGTGCTGGCCTCTGCCCGGGACTGGGCGCGCTTCGGGGAATTGTTCCGGCGCGATGGCGTCACGGCGACAGGACGGCGCCTGCTGCCGGAAGGCTGGGTGGACTGGTCGACCACTCCGACCCTGGGCACATCCTATGGCGCGGGCTGGTGGATCAATCGCGGCGCTGGCCCGGGGCGGCGGCCGATGCCCGACGTCCCGGCGGACGCCTTCTACGCGCTGGGCAACCTGGGGCAGTACGTGGTGGTCGTGCCCTCGGAACAACTGGTCGTGGTGCGCCTGGGCCGTGCGCACACCGGTCGCTACGACATCGCGGGCACGAACCGGCTGGTGGGGGCGGCCATCGACAGCCTGCGCAAGTGATGCCGTGCCCCCGCTTGCCCGCACCTTGTTCGGGTTGACAAATACGACTAGTCCTATTTATCCGGCTTGGTCTCGTCCCTAGAATTTTTGGGCTCCCTCGAGTGGGCCCCGCACGGAAGCCCTTTCCGCCCCTGAGGGGTTCTGCAATCGGTGAGGCGTCGCCAGTTGCCCTCTCGATTCCGTTGCGCTCCGCGCCCCTTTCCACGGCCTACGGCGGGCCTTGCCATGGTTCCACGGCATTACGTCACGTTACGAGCAAGTAGTAGTTGTCCTCTTGACAAATACGACTTTTCTTATGTTCGTTGAAACACCCCATTCCTAGAATTTTGTGTTCGGTTGGGTGTGATCGCAGAAGTCCCTTTTTTGATTGTTTGAAGGGTCTTCAGCTGCTGAGGCGTCAAGCAATCACGCCCCGCGCCCACGCCTCACGGCCTCCGCCATGGCCTACGGCCCCCGCTCCATGTTCCACCCTCCGCGGCCTATGGCTTGGGCGGGTGGGGCTGGGCTGGGTTGGATCCGAAATCTGTCGATGGCATCGCGTTCGAAATTTCATTTAGCTGTTTCTTTCCAAGGAGTTTTATGTCTTCCAAGAAGACCAAGGTGGTCATCAACAACGGTAATGGCAAGAACGTCGTTCAAGACGTCGCCGCCCACGGGCAGGCACCGACCAAGATCAAGGTCCAACCGAAGGTCAAGTACCTGCTCAAGGGCGATGACGATGGGTTTGCGCCGGAGAACGTGACGGCGACCCGGGTTGGCAACGATCTGCACATCGCGATTGAAGGCGAATCGAATCCAGGCCTGATCCTGGAGGGTTACTTTTCCGAGTCGGACGTCGGCGGTCTCTTCGGCGTTGCCGAGGACGGGCAGCTGTACTCGTATGTGCCGACCGATGGCGGCGAAATCTTCACCCTGGCCGAAGGCGAGCAACTGCCGATGGCTCTGGGCGGTGAGTCCTATGGCGCTGGTGCGCCCTATCTCGTTGCCGGCGGCAACGATGGCGGCTTCGGCTTCCTTCCGCTGATGCTGTTCGGCGGCCTGGCTGGGCTCGGGCTGTATGCGGCTACCAAGGATCGCAGCTCCGGTGGTTTCCATCTTCCCGTCGCGGACAAGGAAGAGCCCCCGGCAAAGCCCGGCTTTCCCAGTCTGGGCGGCGCGATCGACGACCAGGGTCCGACCCAGGGTCCCATCGCCCCCAACGGCCTGACCGACGACCCCCAGCCCGAATTCTTCGGCGTGGGCACGCCGGGCAACATCGTCACCATCTATGACAAGGGCAACGTGGTCGGTTCGACAGTCGTCGACCCGGGGGGCGAGTGGCGCTTCACCCCCGAGGAGAAGCTGATCGACGGCGGGCACGAGATCACGATCACGGAAAAGAAACCGGGCGGCCCCGAAAGCCCGCCGTCCGAGCCGCTCGAGTTCGTGGTGGATACAGAGGCGCCTCCGAAGCCGGATCTCGGCCAGGTCCTCAAGGAAGTCGAAGACAACGTCGGCACGGTCAAGGGACCGATCGAGCCGAACGAAAGCACCGATGACAAGCAGCCCGAATTCAAGGGCGTGGGTACGCCGGGCGACCTCATCACCATCTACGAAGGCGACAAGCCGCTCGGCAGCGCGATCGTGAACGAGAAGGGCGAGTGGTCGGTGACGCCGACCGAGGAATTGCCCGAAGGCAAGCACGAGGTCGAGATTACCGTCACCGATCCCGCAGGCAACGAAAGCGAACGCTCGGACAAGTTCCCGTTCGAGGTGGACCTGACCGCTCCGGATGCGCCTGACTTCAAGGAAGTGGAAGACGACAAGCCGGCGATCATCGGTCCGATCGAGTCGGGCGAAAGCACCAACGACAAGCAGCCCGAATTCAAGGGCGAAGGTACGCCGGGCGACCTCATCACCGTGTACGAAGGCGACAAGCCGCTCGGCAGCGCGGTCGTGAACGAACAAGGCAAATGGTCGGTGATTCCGGAAGAACTGCCCGACGGCGAGCACAGCGTCGAAGTGACTGCCACCGATCCGGTTGGCAACGAGAGCGAGCGTTCGGAACCGTTCGAATTCACCGTGGACACGAAGGCGCCTGGCGCAATGGACGAAGACGACCTGAGCCTGGTCGACGACTTCGGCGACGTCACGGGCCCGATCGCGCCGGACAGCCTGGACGGCAAGGGCGAGCCGGGCAACACGATCACCATCACCGATGGCGAGACGGAGCTGGGCACGGCCATCGTGGGCGGCGACGGCAAGTGGACCTTCACGGTGCCCGAGGACAAGCAACTCGGCAGCGGCGAGCACACGCTGACCATCACCGAGACGGATCAGGCCGGCAACGTCAGCGAGCCGCTCGACGTGGCAACCTTCACGGTTGAATCCACGCTCGTGCTCAACGTGACCGACACCGTCGTCCATGAGGCCGCTCTGGACGGCGGCACCGGCAAGGACTGGCTGACCGGCGGCACCGCCGACACGAGCGACCTCAGCGCGGGCGGCAAGTTCAGCCTGGGCGATTCCGTGACCAGCGTCAAGATCGAACTGGGCGGACAGGCCACCGACATCACCCTGGCGGAACTGAAGGGCGGCCAGCCCGTCACGCGACAGATCGGCGGCGACACGCTCGTCGTCACGAGCGAGGGCAATGGCAACTATTCGTACAGCTACACGCTGGGCGGAGCGAAGAACCATGCCGTCGGCAGCAACACCTTGAACAACGACTTCAAGATCACAGCGACCGACGCTGAGGGCAAGAGCGTGTCGGAAACCGCCGAGATCAAGATCGTCGACGACGAGGTGACCGCTTCGCCTGGCAGCTTTGAAATCGTGTCGACGGCGGCTGCGAGTGGCGTGGGCCTCACGATCGTGTTCGATGCTTCGAATTCGATGAACGCCGTCGATCCGGGCAACACTCAGTCAAGGTGGGATCTGGCCAAGTCGGCCCTGGACAACCTGCTCGCCAAGTACGAGCAGTCCTACAGGGACGACGCCAAGTTCGAGATCAACCTGGTCTTGTTCGATGGCCTGCCGCAGGTGGCGGGGGCCTGGCCGAACGGGTTCATGTCCCAGAGCTTCACGTCGATCGCGGATGCGCGGGCATTCCTCGCGGCGCAGGACACGGGCAAGGGCTCGGCGACCTGGTACAAGGAGCCGCTGGAAGAGGCTCAGCGTCTCATCTCGAAGTCCCTGACCGCGCATCCGGACTACGACCAGAAGGTGTACTTCGTGACCGACGGCGTTCCGTTCGCCAATCACACGATCAGCAATTCAACCTGGGGCACCTTCGTGAACCAGAACAAGGACGCGCTGGATGTGTACGGCGTTGCCCTGGGTGCGACCGTGACCGGGGCGGCCGCCGAGACGGAGATCAGGAAGGTCCTGGCTCCGAACGACCCGGGTGATCTGTACTTCCCCGTCGAAAACCCGGAGGACCTGGCCAAGGTGCTGGAATCGACGCTGCCGGTGGTCGAGGGCAACCTGTTCCAGTCGTGGGACTTGCATGGCAAGTACCAGACCGCGGCACTGGGCGCCGACAAGGGCTTCCAGCTGTCGAAGGTGATGTTCGACGGCGTGCCTTACGACTTCGTCGATGACTCCGTCACGATCGCGGTCCAGCCGGGCGTGACGCTGAAGATCGAGAAGGACGGTACGTACTTCATCACCGGCTCCGACAAGTTGATCGACTTCGACGTGCCAGTGACCTTCGACCTGATGGACAAGGACGGCGACGTCGCGACCGTCACGGAGACGCTGCACTTCGTCAGCCCGCAATCCGCTGCGGCGGCCTCGGCCGCGCAGGCATCGGTGACGCTTCCCGAAGCGGACGCTGCGGAGGATGGCGGCTACCTCGTGACGGCCCCTGGCGAGTTCGAAGGCCTCGTGTTCTTCGACATCCAGGCGGGTGAACAGGTGAATGGCGGCTCGGGCAATGATCAGTTCAAGATCGCCGCGACCGACTTCGCGCGACTGGATGGCGGTGACGGCATCGATACCCTGGTCCTGGACGGCAACGACATGCATGTCGACCTCTCGGCACTGGGCTCGAAGGTGCAGCACATCGAGAAGTTCGACCTCGGCGCGGGCCACAACACGCTGGCGCTGAAGGCGGGCGACGTGCTGGCCAACGGGCAGGCCGACATGGTGCTGGCAGACGGCAAGACACAGATGGTCATCAACGGCGCCGAAGGCGAAGTAGATCTTCTCGATGGCCAGGCCGAAGGCTGGAGCAACCATGGCGCGACCACCGTGGAAGGTGTGACCTACAACGTCTACACCAACATGGCGGGCACCGCGGAGCTGCTGGTCGAAGACAAGGTCCAGGTCGCGATCCTGTAAGCGGCCCGTGTGGGCGTGACAGCCGGATGGCTGGCCGCGCCCACACGATCGCCCCTCTTTTCAGAACTTCAATTCTTCAATTCACAAAGATGCCTCCCTGGGGGAGGCATCCGGAGTTTCCTCATGAAATCGAAATTCATTCATTCCGGCGTGCGCCCGCATGCCGGCCGCCAGGTCCTCGCTTCGGTGCTGTCGCTGCTGTGTCTGGCAACCGCCCCGGCCGCGTTCGCGCAGACGGGATCGCAAAAAGTGCTTCGCGAAGGCCCCGTCTACCATTCGGTGCCGGCCGCGGCCTCTCACCAGGCCCAGGTGGTCCTCTTCCGCGGCGCGGCGCCGGCCGCGGTCCCCGGCAAGCGCGGTCAGGGCGCGCACGTCTATGTCGACGGCGAATTCCATACCTCCCTGCTGTCCAACGGCTGGACCCGCCTGTGCGTGGCGCCCGGCAGCCATTCGGTCGAGGCCTACGTCGGTGATGCGCCCCTTTACTCGGGCAAACCGCAGCCGAAGACCCGTGTGACCCTCGAAAGCGGAAAGACCTATTTCGCGGGCGTCTCGGAGCAAGGCGTGGTCGAACTCCAGCCGTTCCACCGGGCGGAAGCCGAGGGCCTGCTGCAGGGCAAGCGCGAGCAGCGTCACGTGGTCAGCCGCGCGAGCGCGGCCGAGCGCTGCGAGGATGGTCCTGCCGAACCGGTGGCGCCGGCGCCGGTCGAGCCGAAGAGCTTCACGCTGAGTTCGGACGCGCTGTTCGCATTCGGCAAGTCGGACTACGCTGCGATGAAGCCCGAAGGGCGCGCCGAACTGGCCCGCATTGCATCGGAGATCAAGTCGGGTGTCCTGGACTCGGTCGCCGTGGAAGTGCGCGGCCACGCCGATCCGATCGGTTCCGCCGCAAGCAACCTGAGGCTTTCCGAGCAACGTGCGCGCACCGTCAGCCGCATCCTGGCGGAACAAGGCATTCCGGCGAACCGCATCACCATTGAGGGTGTCGGCAGCGCTGAACCCGTCGTGTCCTGCAAGGCCACCGGCTCCAAGGAAGCGCGCGTGGCGTGCAATGCGCCGAATCGCCGCGTGGAAGTGATCGCCAAGGGCGCCAAGTAAGCGCCTGACCCGCGCATCGTGCGGATCGATGCGTGGATGTCATTCAAGAAAAAGCCCGGGATCGCGTTTTGCGAGCCCGGGCTTTTTTGCGTTTCAGTGAGTCGGCAATCAGGTGCCGGTCACGGCGGCATGCGAAGCGGCCGCATGCGCCTGCTGGTCCGCGTGGTAGCTGCTGCGCACCATCGCGCCCACGGCTGCGTGGCTGAAGCCCATCTTGTAGGCCTCTTCCTCGAACATCCGGAAGGTGTCGGGGTGCACGTAGCGGCGCACCGGCAGGTGGCTGTTGCTGGGCGAGAGGTACTGGCCGATGGTCAGCATCTCGATGTCATGCGCGCGCATGTCGCGCATGACCTGCAGGATCTCTTCGTCGGTCTCGCCGAGGCCGACCATGATGCCGCTCTTGGTCGGCACGTCGGGATGGAGCGCCTTGAACTTCTTCAGCAGGTTGAGGCTGAACTGGTAGTCGCTGCCCGGGCGCGCTTCCTTGTAGAGGCGCGGCGCGGTCTCGAGGTTGTGGTTCATCACGTCCGGCGGCGCGGCCTTGAGGATCTCGAGCGCGCGGTCGTCGCGGCCGCGGAAGTCGGGCACGAGGATCTCGATCTGCGTCAGCGGCGAGAGTTCGCGGATGTTGCGGATGCAGTCGACGAAGTGCTGGCTGCCGCCGTCGCGCAGGTCGTCGCGGTCCACGCTGGTGATCACCACGTACTTCAGGCGCAGCTTGGCGATGGTCTTCGCGAGGTTGAGCGGCTCGTCCTTGTCGAGCGGGTCGGGGCGGCCGTGGCCCACGTCGCAGAACGGGCAGCGCCGCGTGCACTTGTCGCCCATGATCATGAAAGTGGCGGTGCCGTTTCCGAAGCACTCGCCGATGTTCGGGCACGAAGCTTCCTCGCAGACGGTGTGCAGGTTGCTTTCGCGCAGGATCTGCTTGATCTCGTAGAAGCGGGTCGTGGGCGAACCGGCCTTGACGCGGATCCATTCGGGCTTCTTGAGGACTTCGCCCTGCACCACCTTCACGGGGATGCGCGAGAGCTTGGCCGCGGCCTTCTGCTTGGCGAGGGGGTTGTAGTCCTCGGGGCTCTGGGCGTCGCGGACAACTTGGAGTGTGCTCATGGCTTCTCTTTGGCGGGGCTCAAGGTGCGAGGTAGGCGCCGAGCTTGTTGCCCAGCACCCGCGCGGCTTCGTCCCAGGTTGTTTGAACGCCGATTGTAGAAAGATCGACGGTTTTCAGCCCCGCATAGCCGCAAGGGTTGATGCGCGTGAAGGGTTCCAGGTCCATTGCCACGTTGAGCGCGACGCCGTGGTAGGTGCAATGGCGGCTGACCTTGATGCCCAGCGCGGCGATCTTGCCCAGGCCGCGGAACGTGTCGTCGGGATGCACCGGGCCGGTCAGCGCGGCATGGGAAAAGGGGTCGTCGAGCCGCACGTAGATGCCGGGCGCGCCGCCCACGCGATGGCCGGTGACACCGAAGTGGGCCAGCGTGCGGATCACCGATTCCTCGATGCGGTAGACGTATTCCTTGACGTAGTAGCCGGCGCGCCGCAGGTCGATCAGCGGGTAGGCGACCACCTGGCCGGGCCCGTGATAGGTCACCTGGCCGCCGCGGTCGGTCTGCACGACCGGAATATCGCCCGGGTTCAACACATGGTCGGCCTTGCCGGCGAGGCCCTGCGTGTAGACCGGTGCGTGCTCGCAGATCCAGAGCGCGTCGGCCGTGTCCGCGTCTCGCTCTTGCGTCCACTGCCGCATTGCCGCGTAGGCGTCGGCATAGTCGACGCGGCCCAGCAGCGCGACTTCGGGCGCCTGGGCAGCGATCAGAGCACCACCTTCACCATCGGATGGCTGGACAGGGCACGGTAGATGTCGTCGAGCTGTTCGCGGCTGGTGGCGGTGACGGTGATCGTCACGCCCAGGTAGTTGCCGGCCTTGCTGGGGCGCAGTTCGATGGTCGACGCGTCGAAGGTCGGGTCGAACTGCTCGGCGACCAGCGTCACGGCGTGCACGAAGCCGTCGACCTTGGCGCCCATGACCTTGATCGGGAATTTCGAGGGGTACTCGATCAGCGATTCCTTGCGTGCGTCGAGAGGCGCGTCCGGCGGGGTGGGGGTGCTCATGCGGTGACTCCGTTGTCTTGCGTGCTGCGCGCCTTCGCCAGTTCATAGCCGGCACGCAGCGCCTGGTAGATGGGGCCGGGGCGGCCGGTGCCGATCGTCTGTCCGTCGAGCGTCACGACGGGCAGCACTTCCTTGCTGGCGGACGACAGCAGCAGCTCGTCGGCGTCGAACACCTCGCCGTGCGCGATGCGCCGCAGCGTGAATGGGATGCCGGCGTCGGCGCAGATGCGCTCGATCAGGCCGTAGCGGATGCCGGCCAATACCAGTTCATCCCTGGGCGGGCCGCTGACCACGCCGCCCTTCACCACCCACACGTTGCTGGACGAGGCCTCGCTGAGCCAGTCGCCGCGGAACATGATGGTTTCGGCCGCGCCGGCTTCGACGCTGATCTGTCGCGCCAGCACTGCGCCCAGCAGGCTGGTGCTCTTGATGTGCGCCTTCTGCCAGCGGAAATCCTGCGCGCTCACGCAGGCGACGCCCTTGGCGCGTACCGCGTCGGGCACAGGCTTCATCGGGTTGACCATGACGAACACCGTCGGGGTGAGCCCCTTGGGCATCGCATGGTCACGGGGCGCCACGCCGCGCGTCACCTGGATATAGACGCCCTGCATGCCCGCGCGCACGGCGGGCGGTGCGGCCTCGATCAGCCGCATGGCGACGGCGCGCCATTCGGCGTGGGAGAGCGGGTTCTTGATTTGCAGCTCGCCGAGCGAGCGATCGAGGCGCGCCATGTGCTCGTCGAAGCAGAACAGGCTCCCGCCGTAGACGGGCACGACCTCGTAGACGCCATCGCCGAAAATGAAGCCCCGGTCGAGCACGCTGACCTTGGCATCCCGCAGCGGGGCGTAGCTTCCGTCGAGGTAGCAGAGAGAGTCGGGGAGGGCGTCTGTGATCGGGTGCATGAGGAATTATGGTGGGGGCGCCCGGACGGTTTCCAACCCGGTGGCGATTCCGCAGCGGGCCGCAAGGATCATTTCCTCGATCGCCCCCGGGAACCGGCGGAAGGTCGTGGCTTTTTACTTATAATCAATGGCTTTGTAGAAATTCTGGGTCGTCATCCGGGCTTCATTCCAATGAAAACAATCGCCCGCGATGTCTCGAAGGACGTCCATGAGGACAGTTCCGACCTGGACGAGGATTTCAAGCCGTTGACCGCCGAGGAGGCCCAACGGCTACGCGACAGGAAGCCGTTGATCTCGCCGTGGCGCGTGATCGCGATTCAGGTCGTTGCGGGACTGCTGGTGGCGTTGGCCGCCTGGGGTCTGACGGGGAGGCAAAATCTGGGATGGTCCGCCGCATACGGCGCACTGGCAGTGGTTCTTCCATCTGCGGTGTTCGCACGGGGGCTGACCGGACGGTTTTCTTCCCTGAATCCAGGCACTGCGGTGTTTGGGTTCTTCTTGTGGGAAATGGTCAAGATGGCCTTGACGGTGGCGATGCTGATCGCCGCGCCAAGGCTGGTAGTGGCGCTGAGCTGGCCGGCAATGCTGGTGGGCTTGGTGGTGACAATGAAGGCGGCTTGGGTGGCGGTGATGCTGGCCCCCAAGCGCCTGAAACTTTGAGACGAGTAACGGATGGCTGCTGAAAACGCTGCGGAACACGGTATGACCGCTGGTGAATACATCGTTCACCATTTGACGCATCTTCAAAGCTCGAAGCCCGGAGGCGTCGCCGACCTCTCCGTTTTCAATTTCGACTCGCTGTTCTTCTCGATCGCGCTCGGCGTGCTCGGCTGCTGGCTCATGTGGCTGGCTGCGCGCAAGGCCACTTCGGGCGTGCCGGGGCGCTTCCAGGCTGCGGTCGAAATCCTGGTCGAAGTTGTCGACCAGCAGGCCAAGGGCATCGTTCACAACGCCGAGAGCCGCAAGTTCGTCGCTCCGCTGGCGCTGACGATCTTCCTGTGGATCTTCCTGCTCAATGCGATGGACTTGCTGCCCGTCGACCTGCTGCCCGCCATCTGGGGTCAGATCCACGGCGATCCGCACCATGCTTACCTGCGCGTCGTGCCGACGGCCGACCTCTCGGTGGCCATGGGCTTCTCGGTCACGGTCCTGCTGATCTGCCTGTACTACAACATCAAGATCAAGGGCCTGGGTGGCTGGGTGCACGAGCTCTTCACGGCACCTTTCGGCAACCACTGGGCGCTGTACCCCTTCAACTTCGCGATGCAGATGATCGAGTTCGTCGCCAAGACCGTCTCGCACGGCATGCGGCTGTTCGGCAACATGTACGCCGGCGAACTGATCTTCCTGCTGATCGCCCTCATGGGCGGGGCATGGACCCTGTCCGCCACCGGCATCCTGCTGGCCCTGGGCCACATCATCGCCGGCACGGCCTGGGCCATCTTCCACATCCTGATCATCACGCTGCAAGCCTTCGTGTTCATGATGTTGACGCTGGTGTACGTGGGCCAGGCGCACGATCACCACTGATCATCCCGTTCGTTTTCGTTTTTCTTTTCTCTTCAACCAAAGTCCTCTAGGAGTCATCATGGAAGTTATCAGCTTTGTCGCACTGGCCGCCGGCCTGATCATCGGTCTGGGCGCTGTCGGTGCATGTATCGGCATCGGCATCATGGGCAGCAAGTACCTCGAATCGGCTGCACGTCAACCCGAGCTGATGGGCGAACTGCAAACCAAGATGTTCCTGCTGGCTGGTCTGATCGACGCCGCGTTCATTATCGGTACCGGTATCGCGCTGTGGTTCGCAACGGCCAACCCCTTCCTCTCGCAAATCGCCAACCTGCCGAAGTAATCGGGTCCAGGCTTTCTCGTCGAACCCATGTCGTTCTTCGTTGAATGGCCGCGGATTCATTCCCAAAGAGAGGGTGAAAAGTGAGCATTACCGGTACCCTGATCATCCAGATGATCGTGTTCCTGATTCTTGTCGGGTTCACGATGAAGTTTGTGTGGCCGCCGATCGCGAAGGCGCTGGACGATCGTGCCCAGAAGATCGCCGAAGGCCTCGCAGCCGCCGACAAGGCCAAGAGCGAACTGTCCGCCGCCAACAAGCGCGTGGAAGTCGAGCTCGGCCAGGCGCGTAACGAGTCCGCCCAGCGTCTTGCCGATGCCGAACGTCGTGCGCAGGCCATCGTTGAAGAGGCCAAGGCCCGCGCCACGGAAGAAGGCAACAAGATCGTTGCGGCAGCCCGCGTGGAAGCCGACCAGCAGGCCCTCAAGGCACGCGAAGCACTGCGCGAGCAGGTCGCTGCTCTGGCCGTCAAGGGCGCTGAACAGATCCTGCGCAAGGAAGTGAATCCGGCCGTCCACGCCGATTTGCTCGCCCGCCTGCAAACGGAACTCTGATCAGCCATGGCAGAACTCGCCACCATTGCACGTCCCTACGCCGAGGCGCTGTTCAAGGCGTCCTCGTCGGACCTGGCCGGTGCCGGCGCATGGCTCGAACAAGTCGCAGCCATCGCCAGCAACCCCGAGCTCCAGCAGTTCGCGGACAACCCCAAGGCCACGCCCGAACAGGTGCTCGGCGTGATCGCCGGTGCCAACGGTTCGCCGCTGCCGCCCGCAGCGAACAACTTCCTGACGGCATTGCTCGAGAACGGCCGCTTCACCGCGCTGCCGGAAATCGCGAAGCAATTCCGGACGCTGGCGAACGCCCAGAGCGGCTCGTCCGATGCGGTGGTGTACAGCGCCTTCCCCATCGATGCCAGCGCGCTGGGAACCGTCGCCGCAACGCTCGAAAAGCGCTTCGGCCGCAAGCTGCAGGTCACGGTCCAGCAGGATCCGTCGCTGATCGGCGGCATCCGTGTGGTGGTCGGCGACGAGGTGCTCGACACCTCCGTCAAAGCGCGCCTTGAACAAATGAAAGTTGCGCTGGCAGCCGCCTGAGGCCGTCAGCCCCCTTAAAGAAAGAAGGAAAGAGTCATGCAACTCAATCCCGCAGAAATTTCCGAACTGATCAAGAGCCGCATCGAGGGTCTCGGCGTCAGCGCGAACATCCGCAACGAAGGCACCGTGGTGTCGGTGACCGACGGCATCGTGCGCGTGCACGGCCTGTCGGACGCGATGCAGGGCGAAATGCTCGAGTTCCCGCCCAGCGCCGACGGCACGCCGTCGTTCGGCCTCGCGCTGAACCTCGAGCGCGACTCGGTGGGCGCCGTGATTCTGGGCGAGTACGAGCACATCTCCGAAGGCGACACCGTCAAGTGCACGGGCCGCATTCTGGAAGTGCCCGTCGGCCCCGAACTCATCGGCCGCGTGGTGAACGCCCTGGGCCAGCCGATCGACGGCAAGGGTCCGGTCAACGCCAAGATGACCGACGTGATCGAAAAGGTCGCTCCCGGCGTGATCGCACGGAAGTCCGTCGACCAGCCGATGCAGACCGGCCTGAAGTCCATCGACTCGATGGTGCCGATCGGCCGTGGCCAGCGCGAGCTGATCATCGGCGACCGCCAGACCGGCAAGACCGCCGTGGCGATCGATGCGATCATCAACCAGAAGGGTCAGAACATGACCTGCGTCTACGTTGCGATCGGCCAGAAGGCTTCGTCGATCAAGAACGTGGTGCGCGCTCTGGAACAAGCCGGCGCGATGGAATACACCATCGTGGTTGCCGCCTCCGCTTCGGAATCGGCCGCCATGCAATACGTCAGCGCCTATTCGGGCTGCACGATGGGCGAATACTTCCGCGACCGCGGCCAGGACGCGCTGATCGTCTATGACGACCTGTCCAAGCAAGCCGTGGCTTACCGTCAGGTCTCGCTGCTGCTGCGCCGCCCGCCAGGCCGCGAAGCCTACCCCGGCGACGTGTTCTATCTCCACAGCCGTCTGCTCGAACGCGCAGCCCGCGTGAACGCCGACTACGTCGAAGCCTTCACCAAGGGTGAAGTCAAGGGCAAGACCGGTTCGCTGACCGCACTGCCCATCATCGAAACGCAAGCCGGCGACGTGTCCGCCTTCGTTCCGACGAACGTGATCTCGATCACCGACGGCCAGATCTTCCTGGAAACCAACCTGTTCAACGCCGGTATCCGCCCCGCCATCAACGCCGGTATCTCGGTGTCGCGCGTGGGTTCGTCGGCACAGACGAAGGTCATCAAGGGCCTGTCCGGCGGTATCCGTACCGACCTGGCGCAGTACCGTGAACTGGCTGCGTTCGCGCAGTTCGCTTCCGACCTCGACGAAGCCACCCGCAAGCAGCTCGACCGCGGTGCCCGCGTGACCGAACTGCTGAAGCAGGCGCAGTACAGCCCGCTGCCCATCTCGCTGATGGGTGCCTCGCTGTTCGCCGTGAACAAGGGCTTCATGGACGACCTGGACGTGAAGAAGGTTCTGCCTTTCGAACACGGCCTGCACCAGTTCCTCAAGTCCAGCTACGCCCCGCTGCTCGACAAGATCGAACAGGCCAAGGCCATCGACAAGGACGCCGAGGCCGAGCTGACCGCAGCCGTCACGTCGTTCAAGAAGTCGTTCGCCTGATCGACCACGCAAGGAGCCCCAATGGCAGCTGGTAAGGAAATCCGCGGCAAGATCAAATCGGTGGAGAACACCAAGAAGATCACCAAGGCCATGGAAATGGTGGCCGCGTCGAAGATGCGCAAGGCGCAGGAACGCATGCGTGCCGCCCGCCCCTACAGCGAGAAGATCCGCAACATCGCGGCCAATCTCGGCCAGGCGAACCCGGAGTACACGCACGCCTTCATGAAGACGCACGACGTCAAGGCGTCGGGCTTCATCCTCGTCACGACCGACAAGGGTCTGTGCGGCGGCATGAACACCAACGTGCTTCGCGCCTTGACCACCAAGATGCGCGAAGAGCAGTCGGCTGGCGTCGCCATCGAGGCCGTCGCGATCGGCAACAAGGGCCTGGGTTTCCTGAACCGTGTTGGCGCGCGCGTGGTCTCGCATGTCACCCAGCTGGGCGACACGCCGCACCTCGACAAGCTGATCGGCCCGGTCAAGGTGCTGCTCGACGCTTACGCCGAAGGCAAGCTCAGCGCGGTCTACCTCTGCTACACCAAGTTCATCAACACGATGCGCCAGGAGTCGGTGGTCGAGCAACTGCTGCCGCTGCAGGCCGACTCGCTGAAGGTCGAGAAGGGCCAGCACTCGTGGGACTACATCTACGAGCCCGATGCGCAGAGCGTGATCGACGAGCTGCTGGTGCGCTACGTCGAATCGCTGGTGTACCAGGCCGTGGCCGAGAACATGGCTTCGGAGCAGTCGGCACGCATGGTCGCGATGAAGTCGGCCACCGACAACGCGGGCAACGTCATCAACGAACTCAAGCTGGTCTACAACAAGACCCGCCAGGCAGGCATCACCAAAGAGCTGTCGGAGATCGTTTCGGGCGCCGCGGCGGCCGCGGGCGTCTGAGCCCTTCGGACCTCAACAGATTTAAATTTTTATCGGAGCAGACATGGCTCAAGCAGAAGCAGTTCAAGGCAAGATCGTTCAATGTATCGGCGCCGTGGTCGACGTGGAATTTCCGCGCGACAAGATGCCCAAGATCTACGACGCCCTGAAGTACGAAAGCGGCGGGCTGACCCTCGAGGTGCAGCAGCAGCTCGGCGACGGCGTGGTGCGCACCATTGCGCTGGGCTCGTCCGACGGCCTGCGTCGCGGCCTGATCGTGACCAACACCGGCGCACCCATCACGGTGCCCGTGGGCAAGGCCACGCTGGGCCGGATCATGGACGTGCTGGGTCGTCCCATCGACGAACGCGGTGAAGTGGGCCAGGAACTCCAGGCCTCGATCCACCGCAAGGCACCCGAGTACGACGAACTCTCGCCCTCGCAAGACCTGCTGGAAACCGGCATCAAGGTGATCGACCTGGTGTGCCCGTTCGCCAAGGGCGGCAAGGTGGGCCTGTTCGGCGGTGCCGGCGTGGGCAAGACCGTGAACATGATGGAGCTCATCAACAACATCGCCAAGGCGCACTCGGGCTTGTCCGTGTTTGCCGGCGTGGGTGAGCGCACTCGCGAAGGCAACGACTTCTATCACGAGATGGCCGACTCCGGCGTCGTGAACCTCGAGAAGCTCGAAGACTCGAAGGTGGCCATGGTCTACGGCCAGATGAACGAACCCCCGGGCAACCGTCTGCGCGTCGCGCTGACCGGCCTGACCATCGCCGAGTCGTTCCGCGACGAAGGCCGTGACGTTCTGTTCTTCGTCGACAACATCTACCGCTACACGCTGGCCGGTACCGAAGTGTCGGCTCTGCTGGGCCGCATGCCTTCCGCCGTGGGCTACCAGCCGACGCTGGCCGAGGAAATGGGCCGTCTGCAAGAGCGGATCACGTCGACCAAGGTCGGCTCGATCACCTCGATCCAGGCCGTGTACGTCCCTGCCGACGACTTGACCGACCCGTCGCCCGCCACGACCTTCGCCCACTTGGACTCGACCGTGGTGCTGTCGCGTGACATCGCTTCGCTCGGTATCTACCCCGCCGTGGACCCGCTGGACTCGACCTCGCGTCAGCTCGACCCGCTGGTGGTTGGCGAAGAGCACTACAACGTGGCCCGCGCCGTGCAAGGCACGCTGCAGCGCTACAAGGAACTGCGCGACATCATCGCGATTCTTGGCATGGACGAACTGGCACCGGAAGACAAGCTGGCCGTGGCCCGCGCCCGGAAGATCCAGCGCTTCCTGTCGCAGCCCTTCCACGTTGCCGAAGTGTTCACCGGCTCGCCCGGCAAGTACGTGCCGCTGTCGGAAACCATCCGCGGCTTCAAGATGATCGTGAACGGCGAAGCCGACCACCTGCCGGAACAAGCGTTCTACATGGTGGGTGGCATCGACGAAGCGTTCGAAAAGGCCAAGAAGGTCGCTTAAGAAGGAATCACCATGGCAGGCACCATTCATGTGGACGTGGTCAGCGCCGAGGAGTCCATCTTCTCGGGCGAGGCCAAGTTCGTCGCGCTGCCCGGTGAAGCCGGCGAGCTCGGCATCTACCCGCGCCACACGCCGCTGATCACGCGCATCCGCCCCGGCGCGGTGCGCATCGAAACGGCCGATGGCGGCGAGGAATTCGTCTTCGTGGCCGGCGGCATCCTGGAAGTGCAGCCGAACACGGTGACCGTGCTGTCCGACACCGCGATCCGCGGCAAGGACCTCGACGACGAGAAGGCCAACGTGGCCAAGGCCGCCGCCGAAGAAGCGCTGAAGAACGCCAAGACGGACATCGACATCGCGATGGCTCAGTCGGAACTCGCCGTGATGGCCGCCCAACTGGCCGCACTGCGCAAGTACCGTCAGAAGAAGTAAGCGACACCGCTCGCTTCGAACAAAAAGCCGCCTTCGGGCGGCTTTTTTCATTTGCGCGTCGCTTTGGCGTCACTTCGGCTTGAATTTGGCCGAAGTTAAGTCTTGTTCGGCTGAAGCTCCGACCCTAGTATTCGCCTGCGCTCCGACCGGTCACACCGGCGGAGGCAAAGAAGAATACGACGGAGACAACGCTTGGCCCCCTGGAGCCGACTGACCGCGGACGAGATGCAACTGCTGGAGACCACGTTCTGGTCCGCCGGCGGGTCGCGCCATGGCATGGCCGAACAGCTCGGTTTCTCCAAGAGCAAAGCCAATTCACTCATCGCCGGTCTCGTCGAACAGGGGCTGCTCGCGGAGGCGGGATTGCAGCGCTCCTCCGGTGGCCGTCGCCCGGAAAACCTGCAACTGCATGGCGGCCTCGGGGCGCTGGTGGGGGTCGACATCGGCGCCACGAGTCTCGACGTGGCCGTTCTTGCCCCCGATATGGCAGTGCTTGCGCATCACGCCGAGCCGGCCGACGTGCGCGAAGGTCCGGGCGTCGTCCTGGCGCGCGTGCGCGTGCTGGTCCGTGAACTTCTGGCGCGGGCCGGCTTCGACGCCAGGCAGGTGATCGGCATCGGCATCGGCGTGCCGGGACCGGTCAACTTCGAAATCGGGCAACTGGTCAACCCGCCGCTGATGCCGGCCTGGGACAGCTTCTCGATCCGCGATTACCTGCGTGAAGACTACGCGGCGCCCGTGTTCGTCGACAACGACGTCAACCTGATGGCGCTCGGCGAACTCTGGCGGCTGAAGCGCTCGCTCTCCAACTTCCTCGTGATCAAGGTGGGCACCGGCATCGGCTGCGGCATCGTCTGCCATGGCGAGGTGTACCGCGGCGCGGCCGGGTCCGCCGGGGACGTCGGCCACATCTGCGTCGACCAGGAAGGGCCGCGCTGCCACTGCGGCAACCTCGGCTGTGTCGAGGCGATGGCGGCGGGCCCGGCGATCACTCGCATGGCGGTACAGGCGGCCGAAGCAGGGGAGAGCGATGCGCTGGCCGAATGCCTGCGCACGCAAGGCCGCATCGAAGCAGTCGATGTCGGGCAGGCCAGCCGTGCCGGCGATGCGGCAGCCAATGCGATCGTGCAGCGTGCCGGCAGCCTGATCGGACAGATGCTTGCGTCGATCGTCAACTTCTTCAATCCGTCGCACGTATTCATCGGCGGCGGCATCACGCGCATTGGTCCGCTATTTCTCGCGGCGGTGCGGCAGAGCGTGTATCAGCGCTCGTTGGCCTTGTCGACACGGCACCTGGAGATCCAGTACACGCCGCTGGGCGCGCAGGCTGGGCTGATCGGCGCGGGCGTGCTGGCGATGCAGGAGACGCTCAAGGCGCGGGGAGTGGCGCCATGAGCCCAGTGAGCGCGCAAGCGCTGAGCCCCAAGGCGGCCGTCTCGGTCGAGTTCGACAAGGTCCTGAAGTCCTTCGGCCCCGTCGAGGTGCTGCATGGCGTGAGCTTCTCGCTCGAACCCGGCCGCATCTACGGCCTGCTCGGCGAAAACGGCGCGGGCAAGTCCACGCTGATGAAGATCCTCGCGGGCTACGAATCGCTCACGGGCGGCAGCTTGCGGGTCAACGGCGAGCTGCACGAATTCGCCAGCTCGCGCGATGCCGAGGCGCTGGGCATCGTGCTGATCCACCAGGAGTTCAACCTCGCCGAAGACTTGAGCGTTGCGCAGAACATCTTCCTCGGCCACGAGAAGAAAAAGGGCTGGCTGCTCGACGACGCCGCGATGGAGCGCGACGCTGCCGCCGCGCTCGCGCAGGTCGGGCTGAACATCGATCCGACGACGAAGGTGCGTCGACTGATCGTCGCCGAGAAGCAACTGGTCGAGATCGCCAAGGCCGTCTCGCGCCATGCGCGGCTGCTGATCATGGACGAGCCCACCGCCACGCTCACGCCCGGCGAGACCGAACGCCTCTTCAAGCTGATCGCGCAACTCCGCGCGGACGGCGTGACCATCGTCTACATCTCGCACAAGCTCGACGAGGTGGAGCGCGTGACCGACGAGGTGGTCGTGATGCGCGACGGCCGCTTCGTGACGCGCGCGCTGACGTCGGACGTCACCCGCCACCAGATGGCGAACCTGATGGTCGGCCGCGAGCTGGCGGACCTCTACCCGCCCCGCGACGTGGTCGTCACGGACACCGCCCCGGCGATGCAGGTGCGCAACTTCACCGTGCCGGGCTGGGCGGACAACGCGAGCTTCGAAGTGCGCCCCGGCGAAATCCTCGGCTTCGCGGGCTTGGTGGGTGCGGGTCGCACCGAACTCTTCGAAGGCCTGCTGGGCCTGCGTCCCGCGAGCGGCACGGTCGAGATCCAGGGACGCGCGGTGACATTGCGCAACCCCCGCGAAGCTGCCCGCCACGGCCTGACCTACCTCAGCGAGGACCGCAAGGGCAAGGGCCTGCACGTGCACCTGGGCTTGCGCCAAAACCTCACGCTGATGGCGCTCGAACGCTACGCCAAGCCATGGCTGCAGCCCGATGCCGAACGCGCTGCGCTGGCCGAGGCCGTGAAGGACTATGGCATCCGCACCGGCGATCTCGATGCGCGGGCCTCGTCGCTCTCCGGCGGCAACCAGCAGAAGCTGGCGCTCGCGAAGGTGCTGCAGCCGCAGCCCAAGGTCGTGGTGCTCGACGAGCCCACGCGCGGCGTCGACGTCGGCGCCAAGCGCGACATCTATTTCCTGATCCAGCGACTGGCCCGTCAGGGGCTGGCCGTGATCGTCGTCTCGTCCGAGTTGATGGAACTGATCGGCCTGTGCCACCGCGTCGCGGTGATGCGCGCAGGTCGTCTCGTCACGACGCTCGACGCCGACCATCTAACCGAAGAGGAGCTCATCGCTCATGCCACCGGAACCGCCCCCAGCCACGCCTGAGGCCGCCGCGGCCCATCGCGGCGAATCCAAGGTGCACTGGCTCCAGCGCCTGCACGGCCTCGGCCCTGTCATCGGCCTGGTGCTGCTGTGCATCGCCGGCACGCTGCTCAATGGCGATTTCGCCACGCTCGACAACCTGATGAACGTGCTCACCCGCACGGCCTTCATCGGCATCATCGCGGTCGGCATGTGCTTCGTGATCATCTCCGGCGGCATCGACCTGTCGGTGGGCTCGATGGCCGCATTGATCGCCGGTTGCGTGATCATGTTCATCAACGCGATGGGCCCGGCGCTCGGTTCGCCGCTGCTGGCGGTGATGCTCGGCGCTGTGCTCGCCGTGGTGCTGGGCGCAACCTTCGGCCTCGCGCACGGCTTGCTGATCACCAAGGGGCGTATCGAGCCCTTCATCGTGACGCTGGGCACGCTCGGCATCTTCCGCGCTTACCTGACCTACTTTGCCGACGGCGGCGCGCTCACGCTCGACAACGAGCTGTCGGACCTCTACGCGCCGGTCTACTACGCGAGCCTGCTGGGCATTCCGGTGCCGGTGTGGGTGTTCTTCATCGTCGCGGTGATCGGCGGCGTCATCCTCAACCGCACCGCCTACGGACGCTACGTGCAGGCCATCGGCTCGAACGAGCAGGTGGCGCGCTATGCCGCCGTCGGCGTGGACGGCGTGAAGATCCTCACCTACGTGCTGCTCGGCGTCTGCGTCGGCATCGCGACCTTGCTCTACGTGCCGCGCCTCGGCTCGGCATCGCCGACCACCGGCCTGCTGTGGGAGCTGGAGGCGATCGCCGCGGTGATCGTCGGCGGCACCGCGCTCAAGGGCGGCGCGGGCAGCATCACCGGCACCGTGATCGGCGCGATCCTGCTCTCGGTCATCAGCAACATCCTGAACCTCACCAGCATCATCAGCGTGTACCTCAACGCGGCGGTGCAGGGCATCGTGATCATCGTCGTCGCCTTCCTGCAGCGCGGGCGACGCTGATGCGTGTGGATTTCCGTCCGTTCCATTTCATTCACCACAAGGAGACAAGCAGCATGACTTCCATCACCCGACGCCTGGCGCTGAGCGCCGTCGCCGCCGCGAGTTTCGCGGCCTTTCCGGCCCTCGCGGCCGAGCCGGTGAATCTCGGCGTGTCGATCCCCGCGGCGACGCACAGCTTCATGGGCGGCATCAACTACTGGGCCAACCAGGCGAAGAAGGACCTCGAGAAAGAGCACAAGGACCTGAAGATCACCATCAAGACAGCAGCCAACGCGCCCGAGCAGGCGAACCAGCTGCAGGACTTGTCGACGGTGACGAAGATCAACGCGCTCGTGATCTTCCCCTTCGAGTCGGCAGCGCTCACCAAGCCGGTCGCCCAGGTCAAGGCCAAGGGCACCTACGTCACCGTGGTCGACCGCGGCCTGACCGACACCAGCGCGCAGGACGCCTACGTGGCCGGCGACAACACCGCCTTCGGCAAGATTCCGGCCGAGTACATCGCGAAGAAACTCAACGGCAAGGGCAACGTGGTTGCGCTGCGCGGCATCGCCACCACGCTGGACAACGAGCGCATGGACGCCTTCAACAGCGTGCTCAAGAACTACCCCGACATCAAGCTGCTCGATGCCAAGTACGCCAACTGGAACCGCGACGACGCCTTCAAGGTCACGCAGGACTACCTGACGCGCTTCAAGAACATCGACGCCATCTGGGCCGCCGACGACGACATGGCCGTGGGCGTGCTGAAGGCGGTCGAGCAGGCCAAGCGCGATGACATCAAGGTGATCTTCGGCGGCGCGGGCGCCAAGGGCATGGTCAAGACCATCATCGACGGCAAGGACCCGCGCATCGATGCGGACGTGAGCTATTCGCCCAAGTTCATCTACGACGCGATCAAGCTCACGGCCGAGGCGCGCCTGAAGGGCGAGAAGCTGCCGGCGACGACGATCATTCCTTCGGTGCTGATCACCAAGGACAACGCCAAGAGCTTCTATCACCCCGATAGTCCGTTCTGAGCTCGCCCCCAGGCTGCGCGCACTTCGTGTCGCTTCGCCTACCCCCTGACCGGGGGCAACACCAGCGGACCGGCAAAGCCGGTTCCGCGGTGTTTCACCAACGGCGCGCGCTTCGCGGCGCATGAATATCCATGACTCACGATACTTTTCAACGCAGGCTGCGCTACGCCATGGTTGGCGGAGGGCGGGATGCATTCATCGGCGCGGTGCATCGCAAGGCGATTGCGCTTGACGGGCAGGTCGAGCTGGTGGCGGGTGCGCTGTCCTCAAGTCCTGAGAAGGCGAAAGCCTCGGGGCGCGATCTGTTCCTTGCGGACGATCGCAATCACGGGGACTGGCGGGCGCTGCTGGATGACGAGCTGAAGCGACCGGCCGATGAGCGGATCGACTTCGTTTCGATCGTCACGCCGAACCATGTGCACTTTCCGGTGGCGCATGCGTTCGTGGAGGCTGGCTTTCACGTGGTGTGCGACAAGCCGCTGGTGCATACCGGCGATCAGGCCGATGCGCTGGTGGAGGCGGTGGCGCGCAAGGGCACGGTGTTCGGCGTCACCTACAACTACACCGGGTATCCGATGGTTCGGCAGGCGCGCGAGATGGTGCGCTCGGGCGAACTGGGCGAAATCCGCAAGGTGGTTGTCGAATACAACCAGGGCTGGCTGGCGACGCGGCTCGAAGGCGAGGGCAACAAGCAGGCGGCCTGGCGCAGTGATCCGGCGCGCAGCGGGGCTGCGGGTGCCATCGGCGATATCGGGTCGCATGCGGAGAACCTGGTGGCCACGGTCACGGGTCTGGAGATCGAAAGCCTCTGCGCGGACCTGAGTTCGATGGTGGCCGGGCGTGCACTCGATGACGATGGGAGCGTGCTGCTGCGCTTTCGGGGTGGGACGCGCGGCGTGCTGATTGCGTCGCAGATCAATACGGGGCTGGAGAACGACCTGCGGCTTCGTGTCTCGGGCTCGCTGGGCACGCTCGTGTGGCGGCAGGAGCGGCCGAGCGAGCTGGTGCATCTGCCGCTCGATGGGCCGAAGCGCGTCCTCACGCGGGGAGCGCCGTGGCTGTGCGAAGCCGCCCAGCGCGCAAGTCGCTTGCCGGCGGGGCATCCGGAAGGCTTCATCGAGGCTTTCGCGAATGTCTATGGCGGCGTTGCGGCGGATATTCGCGCCCGGCTTTCGGGTGTGCAGGTCGACCCGCTGGCCGCGGACTATCCCCACGTGAAGGATGGTGCGCGCGGGGTGCGCTTCATCGAGCGCACGGTGGCTTCGGCGCACAGCGAGGCCAAGTGGACGGTGTGGTGAGGTCGTTCGAGTCGCCCGTACCTATTCATCACGTCCCGGCGAGGTGGGGAGCTCGTAGTTCCAATACTGCCCGTCGTCGTCCTCACTCATAAAGACTTTAGGCTTGGGGTGCGGGTCGCCGTCAAAACCTGGGAACCAGTGGGGGCCAGCGCCATCACCGAACCGGGTTTTGCCCTCGTACAGCAACTTGCCGGTCTTCTCGTAAAGGCGTGCCGTCCCATATTGGTCGGGGTAGGTGCGCCAGAGTCTTTCCCATACCGTCTGGTGCCTCGTGATGTAGTACTCGCCGTTGGGACTTGGATACGGATTGTTGTATGGATAGTCGAGTGCGTTCCACTTGAACACCAAGTACCAGGCGCAGCCTAGAAGGGCCGCCACGATTGCCCAGCGCCTGACTCGCCTACTAAAGTTCAATGGCCGGTCCACGATAGGCCTCCCAAAGAACGTCCGAGAAAACAAAGAAGTCTCCGCCTTCGTTGCGCTTCTGTTGCCAGCGCCGGAAATCGGCGTTCTCAACCTGCACGAAGTACGGGTATCTCAAGTGGCGGGCCATCAGCGACGCTGGCGTCCGGCTACTGAGCGCCTTGTATTCCGCCATTTGGGCCTTGGTCAGTACGCGCTCCTTGCTCCATACACCGAGGCCCATGAAAGCATCGTCGTACCAACTGGCATTGAAGTCGTAGGTGTCGCGGATGTAGAACCCAAGTTGCTCGACTTCGAACAAGTTCTTGCCGGTCAGCAGGCTGCGGTAGGCCTTCCCGACGACGGCCACTTTCAGCGAGGCTTTGAAAATCGCGCCGAAGTAGTCGTTGAGCGTGTCCCAGGCGCTGCCCAGTTTCAGCGCATTGACCTGGGACTCAAGGTCAAGCTGCATGGCGGACATGTGTTTGTTCCCCAAACGAAGGGTCTGACCAGTCTTCCAACCTGCGTGCTTCAATCGAGTCCGTAGAACGTCGATGCCGTTGGGGGAGTTCCAGCTTCCCTGCAATACCGCCCTGACCGCCTTGACTTGGTCGAAGTTGAGGGCCCAGGCCATCTTGACGATTTGCTCGTCGACCTGGCTCTTGGGGAGCAAGGTGTAATTGATGGGCATCTTGGACGGATGCTCACCGTCACGCCACTCCTGCGGCATGACCCAGGCCGGCTTGGTCGCGAACCAGCGGCGCATCAGCTGTGCCGACACGGTCCACCCCATCTTGTCCATCGCCTTGGGGATATCGTCCAGGTAGACCGCATCCACCTCCACGCGCACTCCCTGCCTGTTTTCCGCCGGTGTCATCCGGGTCGTCTTCACCGGTGCGTTCATGGGCGTATCCCCATGGAAGTCTGGACGAGGTAGGTCAGCACTAGGTTCTGCGCATCCTCCGCATAGGCCTTGGCGGTCGCGCCGTCGTCATAGAGCGTGTCGTGGTGCTCCAGGGCGGTCGTCTTCAGGCCGTAACTGAAGCCGCTGACAGGCTGCCTGGTCTGCTTGTCATGCGCCACGAAGAATTGATCGAATCGTGAGATCGCTTGTTGGTGCCCCGCATAGGCCAGCCAACCCGAGGAGCCGGCCATGGCGGCCACCTCGTGCTTTTCGAATTCCATCCACATGCTGTCGAACAGCGCCTTGAGTCGCGGTGGACTGGCGCATGCACAGATGCACAAATCCCCGTCCAGATTGACTTGGCGTCCGTCAGGACCGGTGTATGGCCGGAACGGCGGGATGCATCGCGTGACGCCCGTCGTCTTGCAATCGGGGCAGTCAACCGGGTCGCCCTCGAAGCAGAGGTATTTGGGCGGTGTTCCCACCGTCACCGTACCTGGTGGCACTCGCACCTTTCCGTTGACCGTGGTGGTGTCGCCATCACGGATGAATGATCGTATAAGTTTCATATCTCCCTTTCTTAGCGATGCGATCGTAGTGGCCGCAGGCTGCCAGGCTTCACGACCAAGGGCTGCGTGGCCGCCGTGACGGACCTTCGGGAGATTTCCCCATCGTTCTTCGGAAAGGTAGGTGCGCGCCGACAGAGCGTCGCGCCTCCAACGTGGCGCGGGACCGGGCGGCACGACCTACGATGTCGGTCGCCTCATGACCCATCCACCGTCCGACGTCCCCGCTTCGAGCGACCTCGTCGTCGCTCGCCCCGAGGGCCTCTACTGCCCGCCGGGCGATTTCTACATCGACCCATGGCGTCCGGTCGATCGCGCCGTGATCACGCATGCGCACTCGGACCATGCACGCGTGGGCCACGGCCACTATCTCGCGCACACCGACAGCGCGGGCACGGTGCGCACCCGGCTCGGCGAGATCACGCTGCAGACGCTGGCCTATGGCGAGAGCATCGTCCACAACGGCGTGCGGCTGTCGCTGCATCCGGCGGGCCACGTGCTCGGCTCGGCGCAGGTGCGGCTGGAGCATGGCGGGCGGGTGTGGGTCGCGTCGGGCGACTACAAGACCGAGCCTGACGGCACCTGCGCGCCCTTCGAACCGGTGCCTTGCGACACCTTCATCACCGAGTCGACCTTCGGCCTGCCGATCTACCGCTGGCCGACACAGCAGGTGCTGTTTGCCGAGATCAACGACTGGTGGCGTGCCAACGCGCAGCAGGGCAGGGCGTCGGTGCTGCTCTGCTATGCGTTCGGCAAGGCGCAGCGCATCCTGCACGGCGTGGACGCGAGCATCGGGCCGATCGTGGTGCACGGCGCGGTCGAGCCGTTGAATGCCGTGTATCGCGCGGCCGGTGTCGCCTTGCCGCCGACCTTGCGCGTGAGCGATCCGGGTGTCGATGCGGCGCTGCTTCAACGCGCGTTGGTGCTCGCGCCGCCGTCGGCCCAAGGCACGCCGTGGATGCGCCGCTTCGGCAACTACTCGGATGCCTTCGCGAGCGGCTGGATGCAACTGCGCGGCACGCGGCGGCGCCGAGGCGTGGAAAGTGGCTTCGTGATGTCCGACCACGCCGACTGGCCCGGCCTGCAGCAGGCCATCGCCGGGACCGGCGCGGAGCGCGTGTTCGTCACGCATGGCAGCGTGGCCGTGATGGTGCGATGGCTCGGCGAGAACGGCCTGGATGCGCAGGCCTTCAGGACCGAGTACGGGGATGAAGATGCAGAGGGTGGCGCGGAGGCCGCTGCTGCCACCGCGACGCCATGAAGCAGTTCGCCGCGCTCTATCGCGAACTGGATGCGACCACTTCCAGCCTGGCGAAGCAGGCCGCCCTTCAGCGCTACCTGCAAATCGCCACGCCCGAGGACGCGGCCTGGGCCGTGTACTTCCTCGCCGGCGGCAAGCCGCGGCAACTCGTGCCTGCCAAGCTGCTGAGGCTGCTGGCGCAAGAGTCGGCAGGCTTGCCCGAATGGCTCTTTGACGAAAGCTACGAAGCCGTCGGCGACTTGGCCGAGACCATCTCGCTGTTGCTGCCGCCGCCGGACGAAACGCACGACCTGGGGCTCGCGGCCTGGATCGAGCAGCATCTGCTGCCCTTGCGCAAGACCCTGCCCGATGCACTGGCGGATGCGTTGCGGTCGCAATGGAAGCGGCTGGCCGTGGATGAGCGGCTGGTGTACTTCAAGCTCATCACGGGCGGCTTTCGCGTCGGCGTCTCGCGATTGCAGGTCACGCAGGCCCTGGCGGCGGTCGGTGCGCTCGATCCCAAGCGCGTCGCGCAGCGGCTCATGGGCTACACGCACATCAGCGGCCAGCCCACAGCGGCCGACTACGCCGCGTTGATTGCGCCGGAAAGCACCGGCGAACTCGACCAGCAGACGAGCGGCCAGCCTTATCCCTTCTTCCTCGCACATCCCTTCAACCTGCCTCTCGAAGCATTCGAAACCACGCTGGGTCCGCCCTCGCAATGGATCATCGAATGGAAGTGGGACGGCATCCGCGCACAACTGGTCAAGCGCGCAGGGCAAGTCTGGTTGTGGTCGCGGGGCGAGGAGTTGGTGACCGATCGCTTCCCCGAGCTCGCGGTGATGGGCGAGACGCTGCCCGAAGGCACCGTGCTCGACGGCGAGATCGTGGTGTGGCGCGACGACCGGGTGCAGCCCTTTGCCGAGCTGCAGAAGCGCATCGGGCGCAAGACGCTCGGCCCGAAGTTGCTTCGCGAGATTCCCGTCGTGCTGCTGGCCTATGACCTGCTCGAATGGCAAGGCCGGGACCTGCGTGCGTTGCCGCAGCAGGAGCGCCGTGTGCTGCTCGACGATCTTCTCGTCGATGCGCAACATCCCTCGCTCGTGGCCAGCCCGATGCTGCATGGAGAAAGCTGGGCCGATCTCGCTCGGCAGCGCGAAGCCGCCCGCTCGATGGGCGTCGAAGGGATGATGCTCAAGCAGCGTGATGCGCACTATGGCGTCGGGCGCACGAAGGACGTGGGCGTGTGGTGGAAGTGGAAGATCGAGCCGCTCTCCGTCGACGCCGTGCTGGTCTACGCCCAGCGCGGCCATGGCCGCCGAGCGAGCCTCTACAGCGACTACACCTTCGCCGTGTGGGACGGGCCACCCGAGGCCGAGGATCGCAAGCTCGTGCCCTTCGCCAAGGCCTACTCGGGGTTGACCGATGCCGAGATGGCGCGCGTGGATGCGGTGATCCGCAAGACCACGATCGAGAGCTTCGGCCCGGTCCGCAGCGTGCGGCCGACGCTGGTGTTCGAGCTGGGCTTCGAAGGCATCGCGCGGAGCACGCGGCACAAGAGCGGCATCGCGGTGCGCTTTCCGCGCATGCTGCGCTGGCGCGAGGACAAGCCGGTGGAAGAGGCCGACACCCTGCAGACGCTCGCTGCGCTGCTGCCCTCATGAAGATCACGAAGCGCGCACTGGATGAGTGGTTCGCCGCCCGCGGCTGGAAACCCTTCCAGTTCCAGAGCGACGTGTGGAAGGCCATCGCGGACGGCCATTCGGGTCTGCTGCACGCGACCACCGGCGCCGGTAAGACCTACGCGGTCTGGCTCGGTGCGCTGCTGGCGTTCGCCGGCGAGGCGAAAGAACGGCGCGCCGGCACTCGCCATGCGCCGCCGCTCACGGTGCTCTGGCTGACGCCGATGCGCGCCCTGGCGGCTGACACCTTGCGCGCCTTACAGCAGGCCCTGGAGGGCCTCGGTGCGGAGGCACACGACTGGAGCGCCGGCGCCCGAAGCGGCGATACCGGCGCGGCCGAACGCAGCGCCCAGAACCAGCGGCTCCCCACGGTGCTGGTCACCACGCCGGAGAGCCTGTCGCTGCTGCTCTCGCGTGCGGACGCAAGAGACGTGCTCGGCACGCTGCGCATGGTGGTCGTCGACGAATGGCACGAACTGCTTGGCAACAAGCGTGGCGTGCAGGTCCAGCTTGCGCTGGCTCGTCTGCGGCGCTGGAACGCGGGGCTTCGGGTGTGGGGCATGTCGGCCACGCTGGGCAATCTCGACGACGCGATGCGGGCGCTGCTGGCCGGCGAGCCGGGCGTGCTGGTGCAGGGCGAGGTGCCCAAGACGCTGGTCATCGATTCGCTGCTGCCCGGCCGTGCCGAGCGCTTTCCGTGGGGCGGGCACCTGGGCCTCACGATGCTGCCGCAGGTGATCGACGAGATCGCGGCCAGCACCACCACGCTGGTCTTCACCAACACGCGTTCGCAATCGGAGATCTGGTATCAGGCGATGCTCGAAGCGCGGCCGGAGTGGGCCGGGCTGATCGCGCTGCATCACGGCTCGCTGGATCGCGCGGTCCGCGAATGGGTGGAGCTGGGCCTGAAGAACGGCGAACTTCGTGCGGTGGTCTGCACGTCGAGTCTGGACCTGGGCGTGGACTTCCTGCCGGTGGAGCGCGTGTTGCAGATCGGTTCGCCCAAAGGCGTGGCGCGGCTGCTTCAGCGCGCGGGACGCTCGGGCCATGCACCCGGGCGACCATCGCGGATCACGCTGGTGCCGACCCACAGCATCGAGATCGTGGAGGGCGCGGCTGCACGCGCAGCAATCGCAGCCGGCCACATCGAGGCCCGGACTTCGCCGGAGCAGCCGCTGGACGTGCTGGTGCAGCACATCGTGACGATTGCGCTGGGCGGCGGCTTCCTGCCCGATGCGCTGTACGACGAGGTGCGCGAGACCGTCGCCTACGCCAACCTGTCGCGTGAAAGCTGGCAGTGGTGCCTGGACTTCGTCTCGCAAGGCGGACCGTCGCTGGCGGCCTACCCGGACTACCGCCGCGCCGTGCCCGATGCGGAGGGCATCTGGCGCGTGCCCGATGCGCGGCTCGCGCGTCGCCACCGGTCGAATATCGGCACCATCGTGAGCGATGCGAGCATGTCGGTGCAGTTCGTCAGCGGCGGGAAGATCGGCAGCGTGGAGGAGGGCTTCGTCGCGCGACTGAAGCCCGGCGACTGCTTCCTGTTCGGCGGGCGACTGCTGGAACTGGTGCGCGTCCACGAGATGACGGCGTGGGTCCGTCGGGCGAGCGGCAAGCGGCCCGCCGTTCCGCGCTGGAACGGCGGGCGTATGCCGCTGTCGAGCACGCTGGCCGACGCCGTGGTGCAGCAGCTTGCACTTGCGGGCGAAGGTCGCTACGACACGGCCGAACTCCAGTGCGTGCGCCCCTTGCTCGACATCCAGCAGCGCTGGTCCGCGCTCCCGACGCCGCAGACGCTGCTCGCCGAAGTGCTGAGGACGCGCGAGGGATGGCATCTGTTCCTGTATCCCTTCGCCGGGCGACCTGTGCATCTGGGCCTCGCGAACCTCATCGCGTGGCGCGTCGCGCAGCATGAGCCGCGCACCTTCTCGATCGCGGTGAACGACTACGGCTTCGAACTGCTGAGCGCGACCGAAGTCGATTGGCCGACCTTGCTGCCGCAGGTGCTGGTGGCCGGGCACGACGCCCTGGCGCTGGAGGCCATCGCGCAGCACGACGAGCGCACGGCACTGTTGCATGAGGTGCTCGCGTCGCTGAACGCGACCGAGCTGGCGCGGCGGCGCTTCCGCGAGATCGCACGGGTGTCGGGGCTGATCTTCCAGAGCTTTCCGGGCGAGAGGCGAAGCAACAAGCAGCTTCAGGCCTCGTCATCGCTGTTCTACGAGGTGTTTCGTAAATACGACCCGGCGAATCGCCTGCTGCAGCAGGCCGAAGAGGAACTGCTCGCGCAGGAACTCGAAATCGGGCGCCTGCGCGCCAGCCTCGTGCGCATGGCGACACAGCAGCTGGTCGTGCAATCGCTGGCGCGCCCCACGCCTTTCGCCTTTCCTCTGATGGTGGAGCGCTTTCGCGAGAAGCTCTCCAACGAAAGCGTGGCGGACCGCATCGCGCGCATGGTGCAGCAACTGGAGACGGCGGCGGGCGGTGCCATGCAGGTCGGCGGTGCGGAACAGGTCAAGGAGACGCTGCGCTTCGGCCAGGAGCAGGCGGCGGATGCGAGCGCGCCCGGTGACGCGGCGCCGCGCAGAAAGCGAAAGACCTCCCGGCCCCTTCCGCCGCTGTAGGCTGGCACGGGCGCGTCGCGCATCTGGGAAACTCGAAACGTGTCTTCCATCCCCAAAGCCTGCCGTATCGAACTGGCAGGCCAGCAGATCGACCTCCTGCCCGACCCGGCCCTCTGGTGGCCGGCCGAGCGCGTACTGTTCATCGCCGATCTCCACCTGGGCAAGGCGGCCACTTACCGTGCGCTCGGCCAGCCGGTGCCCAGCGGCACCACGCAGGAGAATCTGGCGCGCCTCGATCGGCTGATCGATCGCCATGCGCCGGGCGAGATCGTGTTCCTCGGCGACTTCCTGCACGCCGCCCAGGCTCGCACGCCGCAGTTGCTGGCGGCCGTCGAGGCTTGGCGCACGAGGCATCCGGCGTTGACCTGCACGCTGGTGCGAGGCAATCACGACAGCCGTGCCGGCGACCCACCTGCCTCGCTGCGAGTCCGCGTGGTGGACGAACCGCATCCCATGGGCCCCTTCGCCGCCTGCCATCACCCGCAGCAGCAGCCCTCGCACTTCGTGCTCGCGGGCCATGTCCACCCGACCTTGAAATTGCATGGGCGAGGCCGCGACAGCGTGCGCGTGCGCTGCTTCGTGCAGGATGGGGATCAACTGATCCTGCCCGCCTTCGGCGAGTTCACCGGCGGCTGGCGCGTCGACGCCGCGCCGGACCGCCGTTTCTATGCCGTCGGCGGCGAAGCCGTGTGGAAGGTGTGAAAATCGCCGTGGACGACATCACCCTATGGACAACTCTGGCGAATTGCACTCCGGCGCAGATCTGCGCGAACACGCCGTCTACCTGCTGACGGAAATCGCGCCGATGGCCGGCATGGCGATCGAAGAGGCGCGCGTCGTGGTGGATGCCATGCGGCCCGTGCACGTGCTGGCCGACACGCTGCTGTTCGAGGAAGGGGATTCGGTCGATAACGACTACATGGCGCTCGTACTGGACGGACAGGTCCGCGCCGAGACAAGCACCGGCATGCCGGGCGAGGACGTGGTGATTTCCGTCATCGGCCCCGGAAGCCTGATCGGCGAGATGGGCGTGATCGACGGTGGCCCGCGCTCCGCGAGCTGCACGGCGATCACTGAAGTCAAGATGGGCGTGCTCTCGCGTGCCGCGCTCATGAAGCTGATCACTGCGCACCCCGCCGCTGCGGCGCGCCTGATGCTGGGTTTGTCCAAGGGGCTCGCCGAGCGCCTGCGCGAAAGCAATCGGCGGCTGCGCACGGTCTCACAGGTCACGCGCGCATTGCAGTCCGAACTGGACGCGGCGCACTCCGTGAACCGCCGGCTGCTCGATTCGCAGGATCTCTGAAGCTCCGCCCCGGAGCGCTTCAGAGCACCACGGGCGCGTCAGGCAGTTCGTTGCGGTCGGCCTGGCCCTCGGCGAGCGGGAAGTGCTCGACCAGCAGTGCCGAGACTTCTTCAAGCGCCTGCGTGAGTCCATCCTCGAAGCGCCCTTCGCGAAAAGCCGCGCCCATGCGCCTTGCCATCGCGGCCCAGTCTTCGTCGCTCACGTGCGCGTCGATGCCGCGATCGGCGACGATCTCGATGGCGTGCTCGGCGAGCAGCAGGTAGATCAGCACGCCGTTGTTGTCCTCGGTGTCCCACACGCGCAGCTTGCCGAACAGCGTGATTGCGCGTTCCCGCGGCCGCGCGTCGCGCCAGAGATAAGACATTGGCAGGCCGGCCTCAACGCAAATGCGGATCTCGCCGCTGTGCCGACGCTCGCTCGCGCCCACGCGACGCTCCAGGCGTTCGAGCACATCGGGCGGCAAAGCGTGGCGCACTTCGGCTTCGTCGACCCACCGGTGACGCCAGAGCCGTGCGAGACGGGAAAGCATCGTTGCCATGGTCACCAGTCTCCCGAGGCGCCGCCGCCACCAAAGTCACCGCCGCCACCCGAGCTGAATCCGCCGCCGCCTGAACCACCGCCCCAGCCGCCACCGCCGCCGCGGCCTGCGCCCCAGCCTCCCAATCCGCCTCCGAGGCCGCCGCCCAGGGCGCCACCACCGAAGCCACCGCCGCGCCGTCCAGCGCCTGCGCCGAAGGCCATCGACAACAAGGTGAAGAGCAGGGCACCGAGCCCCGCCAGCACCGCGATCACGATGCTGGAGGTCAGCACCATCACGACGACGCCCGTGAGCCCGCCCATCGCGAGCGAGCCCGGGATCTTGCCCAGGATGCGGCGCGCGATCGGCCCGCCCACCAGCACGGCGATGAAGAAGAACACCGCGAGGTCCTGCCAGTTGAATCCCTCGTTGCCGCCCTGTCCGCCGCTGAAGTCACCGCCGCGGGCATCGACCTCCGGCAGCGCCTCGCCCTTGACCCTGGCGATGAGCTGGTCGGCCGCCGCATCGAGCCCGCCGGCGAAGTCGTTCTGCCGGAAGCGCGGCTTCATCGCGTCGTCGATGATGTGCGCGGCTGCGAGGTCGGGCACAGCGCCTTCCAGCGTCTTCGCGACCTCGATGCGCATCTTGCGGTCGTTCTTGGCGACCACCACGAGGATGCCGTCGCCGACCTGCTTGCGGCCGATCTTCCATTCGTTGCCGACCCGGTTGGCGTAGCTCGCGATGTCCTCGGGCTGCGTGGTCGGGACCATCAGCATCACGATCTGCGAGCCCTTCTGCTGCTCGAAGGCCTGCAACTTGGCTTCGAGCGCCTCGCGCTGAGCAGCGCTCAGCGTACCCGTCTGGTCGATGACGCGCGCGTTCAGCGCCGGAATCGGCAGCAGTCCCTGCGCGTGCGCACCGAAGAGCGCGCATGCCAGCAGCAGAAAGGCCGTCAGCGCGTGCCGGATGCGGACAGCCGTCATGGTGGATCGCTGCTGCGCCTACTTCTTCGGCGCGCTGAAATCGACCGTCGGCGGCGTCGAGATCTGGGCTTCGTTCTGCACCGTGAAGGTGGGCTTCGGTTCGTAGCTGAACACCTTGGCCGTCAGGTTGGTCGGGAAGCTGCGCGCGAGCACGTTGTATTCCTGGACCGTCTGGATGAAGCGGTTGCGCGCCACCGTGATCCGGTTCTCGGTGCCTTCCAGCGTCACGCGCAGATCGCGGAACGCCTGGTTGGCCTTGAGGTTGGGGTACTGCTCCGCCACGACCATCAGGCGCGACAGCGCGCCCGTGAGTTCACCCTGTGCCTGCTGGAACTTGTTGAAGGCCTCGGGGTTGTTGAGCGTCTCGGGCGTCACCTGGATCGAGGTGGCCTTGGCGCGCGCCTCGATCACTCGGGTGAGCGTTTCCTGCTCGAAATTGGCCTCGCCCTTGACCGTGGCGACGATGTTCGGAACCAGGTCCGCGCGGCGCTGGTATTGGTTGAGGACTTCGCTCCAGGCCGACTTGCTCGCCTCGTCGAGGCGCTGGAAATCGTTGTAGCCGCAACCCGCCAGCGTCAGCGCTGCGAGGATGATGAGTAGCCAGCGTTTCACCATGAGGGTGCTCCCTTGTTGCGAAGTTCGCGAAGGTAGCATAGATGGATGGCGGTCGACCCTCTTCAAGTGCTGCAGGCCGCGAACCGCCGGCCCGCGCCCAACCTTGCGCCCGGCGATCCGGCGGGCACGCTGCTGATCGCAGGCGCCACGGGTGCGCTGGGCCATGAGCTGGTGCGGCGCCTCGCCGGCAGGCATCGCTTCGACCACACCCACGTTTTGGCGCGCGAGCCGATCCGCGACGGCCTGCCGGGCGTCGAAACCGTGCTGACGCCGAACACCCCGATCGCGCAATGGCCATTGTTGAAGGCCGATACCGCGCTGGTCCTGTTCGAGCCGCCGCGTCTCTATTACGACCGTGAACGCGCGCTGTGGACGCCGGAGCCCGCGCAACTGCCCGCGCTCGCCGTCTGGCTCCGTGCCTGTGGCGTGCGGACGCTGGCCGTCGTGCAGCCGCATGCGCAAGGGCGCTTGCCGGAAGCACTGAAGCGCGGCCTCGCCAGTCTCGACGAGCAGGCCGTGGTGGCGCTCGGCTTCGACCGCGTGATCCTCGTGCGTTCGGCGCAGAAGCCGGCAAAGGAGCGTTTTGCCAACCCGGCTGAGCGACTTGCCGCGTGGATGCTCTCCATCACCCGGTTCATGGTGCCGGCCAGCGAGCAGCCGGTGCGTGCGTCCAAGGTGGCCGAGCTGGTCGACGTCGCATTGCGCATTGCGCCGCCCGGCGTGCACGTGGCCGCGCCCGAGCTGGTCTGGCAGGCGGCGCAGGGCGAACTGCGCGCCGTCGTGCAAGGCTGGGTGGCGCCTTCCTTGCCGCCTTCATGATGCGAAACGGCGCTACGCCGCGTCACCTCGGATCTTTCCGCCCGATGCAAAATCGGCGCTTCCCGACCGCACGACCCATGTCCACCAAGACCAAACTCCGCGCCGCCACCGTCGGCGGCACCGCCGACGACATCGAAGCGGCTTTCTACGAGGCCTTGCAACGCGGTGACGTCGATTCGCTGATGGACTGCTGGGCCGACGAGGAGGAGATCTTCTGCGTCCACCCCGGTGGTCCGCGCCTCGTGGGCGCCGATGCGATCCGCGCGGCGTTCGAGCACATGTTCAGCAATGGCGCCATCCATGCGACGCCGGCGCGCGTGCGCAAGGTCGAATCGCTCGCGAGCGCCGTACACAACGTGCTGGAGCGCATCGAGGTGCTGACGGCCGAAGGCCCGCGCCACGCCTTCGTGCTGGCCACCAACGTCTATCACAAGACCCCGCAAGGCTGGCGGATGGTCGCCCACCATGCCAGTCCGGGCAGTGCCCAGGAACCCGGGGACACGGGCGATGCACCCCAGACGATTCATTGATGGACTACGTTGCGCCCCGCTGGTTGCCTGGAGGCAACCTGCAGACCATCTGGCCCGCGCTGTACGCGCGGCGTGTCCACGCGCCTTTGCCCGGCTACCGGCGCGAGCGGTGGACCACGCCGGACGGTGATTTCATCGACGTCGATTTTCTCGAAGCCGCCGCGCCGCGGCCGAGGCCGCTGCTGGTGCTGTTCCACGGCCTCGAAGGCTCGTCGCGCAGCCACTATGCCGAGGCCTTTGCCGCCTTTGCGATGGAGCGGGGCTGGGATTACGCCGTCCCGCATTTCCGCGGCTGCAGCGGCGAGCTGAACCTCGCGCCGCGCGCCTATCACTCGGGCGATTTCGAGGAGATCGGCTGGATCCTCGACCGGCTGCGCGCGCGGCAGGACCAGAACGGCGGCGGCTCGATGCTGGCGGCTGGCGTTTCGCTCGGCGGCAACGCGTTGATGCGCTGGACGGAAGAGGCGGGCGGCGAGGCGTCGAAGCTGGTCAGCGCCGTCGCGTCGATTTCGGCACCCCTCGATCTCGCAGCGGGAGGCGCAGCCATCGGACGGGGTTTCAACCGGCTGGTCTACACGCGCATGTTCCTGTCGACCATGAAGCCCAAGGCGCTGGCGAAGCTGGCGCAGCATCCGGGGCTCTTCGACCGCGACACGCTCATGGCGGCCCGGAACCTGTACGACTTCGACAACGTCTTCACTGCGCCGCTGCACGGCTTTCGCGACACGGACGACTACTGGGCGCGGGGCTCGGCCAAGCCGCACCTGCACGCCATCCGCGTCCCCGCGCTGGTGGTGAACGCCGCCAACGATCCCTTCGTGCCGGCCAGCAGCCTGCCGCGCGCCGGCGAGGTCGGAAGCTACGTCACGCTATGGCAGCCTGCGCACGGCGGCCACGTAGGATTTCCGCTCGGCCTGCCGCCCGGCCACGTCCGCGGCATGCCCGAGCGCGTGGTCGACTGGTTGGCCGGCCGCTGACCGGTTCATCCGAAACACCGCGGAACCGGCTCCGCCGGGGGAGCAAAATAGCCTTATGGATGACATCGTCAAGCAGGCGTTGGCCAAGTGGCCGAATGTTCCGCATTGCTACGGCTGGCTCGGGCTCGACGCGCGCGGCAACTGGTACCTGCGCGACGACCGTACCCAAGCCACCGGGCCGTTTCCCGTCGCCAAGGGCTCGATGCTGCAGCATGAAAAGCTGATCGATTTCATCCAGCGCAACTACGAACACGACGAGCGGGGGCAGTGGTTCTTCCAGAACGGTCCACAGCGCGTGTATGTCGAACTCGAAGCCGCCCCCTGGATCTGGCGGCTCGGCGAGGATTTCTCGGTCAAGTCCCATTCGGGCCTGCAGGTCGAGCCCTCGGCCTGCCTGCTCGACGAGGAGGGCAAGCTCTATCTGGTCGCGCCGATCGGGCTGGGCCTGATCCACACGCAGGACACGGGCTTGGCCGCCGAGGCTGTGGAGCAGGGGCGCTGGGTGCCGGAAGACGTCCGTGTCGCAGATCTGCCCGCACGCTTCGGGCATGTGATGAGCCCGGCCGCCATCCAGCCCTCCAAGCCCTCCGCGCCGCACTGAAGAGCGGCCCAATGAGAAAAGGAAAAGCCCGCAGGATGCGGGCTTTGTCTTGTGAGGAAGGCGAGCCTTCTTACTTGGCGGCTGCCTCTGCGGCAGGCGCCGGCGCGGCTGCGGCGGCCGCAGGTGCTGCATCGGCGGCAGGTGCTGCCGCGGCTGTGTCGCCCGCTGCCGGACGATCGGGCACCGGGAACTTGGCGCCGCCAGCATTGGCCATGTAGACCACGGCACGGCCGATTTCGAGGTCTTCGAAGTCGCCGCCGCCTTGCGGAGGCATCGCGCCCTTGCCCTTGAGCGCATGCTCCAGCAGCGTCGCAAAACCCTGGCCGATGCGAGGGCCCCAGGCCGCTGCATCGCTCAGGTGCGGTGCACCGGGAATGCCGGGGCTGCCGTGGCAAGCTACGCACTGGGCCTTGAACACGGTTTCGCCGGTGGCGAGGGGACGGTTGGCATCGCGGATCTCGATCGAGCCCACCTTCTTCAGGCGTTCCGCGATCTCGCGATCCCGCGTTTCCTTCGAAACGCCGTAGAGCGACATGCTGTCACCCTCGGCCGAACCCGAGGGATGGGTGCCGGAGACCACGTACGACACGAGGCCGGCAATGATCAGGATGGGCGCAATGAAGGAGAAAAATACCGCCAGCAGCAGTTGCTTCGGGTTCTTGATCGGGCCGGTGTGGGCTTCTTCTGTCGCCTGGTAGTGCGGTTCTGCGCTCATTGCGTCCTCGGTATCGGGGGCTTTTTTCTCGGATCAGCGGGCGATTATAGAGAGGCGCCTGCGCGCCCCTCTTTCACGCCTCAGTGCGTGGCCCAACCGCCGCCCAGCGTCTTGTACAACGTCACCTGGTTCTGCAGCATCGACTGACGCGTCTGCGCCGTCGCGAGCTGCGACGTATACAGCGAGCGCTGGGCGTCCAGCAGGTCGAGCCCGCTGGCGATGCCGTTGCGATAACGCATGTCGGACAGCCTGAAGCGCACCTCCTCCGCGTTGGTCTGCGCCACGAGGGCGCGCAGCTGCTCTTCGAAGGTGGCGCGGCCCGCGAG
Source organism: Variovorax flavidus (assembly GCF_030317145.1). GTDB lineage: Bacteria > Pseudomonadota > Gammaproteobacteria > Burkholderiales > Burkholderiaceae_C > Variovorax > Variovorax flavidus. The sequence goes on along the minus strand of NZ_JASZYE010000006.1, from coordinate 65,828 downwards.
AGCGTCGGCAACCTCGCGGAAGGCCGTCTGGATGGACTTCTCGTACTGCGCCACCGCGATCTCGCGCCCCGCGCGGGCCGAGTCCAGCGTGGCCTGGTTGGCGCCGGCGTTGAAGATCGGCAAGGTGATCTGCGGCGCAAAGGCCCAGGCCTTCGAACCGCTCTTGAAGAGCCCCGAGAACTCCGAGCTGGCGGTGCCGATCGATGAGGTCAGCGTGACGCGAGGGAAGAAGTTCGCCCGCGCCGCGCCGATGTCGGCATTGGCCGCGATCAGCTGTTGCTCCGCGGCGCGGATGTCCGGACGCTCGCCCAGCAGGTCGGACGGCAGCCCGGCCGGCAGTTCCTGCATCGGCGCCAGGACCTTGAGCCCTTCCTTGCTGCCTGCGGTCGCTTCGGGCGGCACTGGCGCGCCGATCAGCTGCGCGAGCGCGTTCTCGTTCTGCATGCGCACGCGCTGCTGTTGCGCGTAGGCGGCGCGGGCGGTCTCGGCCTGCGATTCCGCGAAGCGGAAGTCGATCTCCGAGGAGACGCCGTTGTCGAAGCGCAGCTTCGTGAGCTTGAGCGACTCGTCGCGCGTCACCATCGTCTGGCGCGTGATCTCCAGCACCTCGTCGTCGCCCAGCACCGTGAGCCATCCGTTGGCCACGGAGGCGATCAGGCTGATCTGCGTCGCCTTGCGCGCTTCCTCGGTGGCGAGGTACTGCGCGAGCGCCGAGTCCTTGAGGCTGGCGATGCGGCCGAAGAAATCGATCTCCCACGCCGTGAAGCCCAGCCCGACCGAGTAGCTTTCAGAGATGCCAGTGCCCAACAGCGAAGGCCGCTGCCGGGTGCCGCTCGCACTCGCGTCCACCGCCGGGAACAAGGCCGAGCGCGTGATCTGGAACTGCGCACGTGCCTGCTCGATGTTGAGCACCGCCACCCGCAGGTCACGGTTGTTGGCCAGTGCCAGTTCGATCAGCTTTTGGAGCCGCGGGTCCGTGAAGTAGTCCTGCCACGCAATCGTGGCAGCCAACGGCTGCGCCGTACCCGAAGGCTGCGCGTTCGGGAAAACCGCCGGCACCGGAGCCTCCGGGCGCTCGTACTTCGGAATGAGCGAACAGCCGCTCATCAACAGGGCCGCGCCAAGCGCAGCGAGGCTTGGGGTGAACTTATTCTTCATGAGATTCCTCGATGCCAGCGGCCTGGGCATGACGCTTGTCCGCTGCGCGCTGCCGCTCGCTGCCCTTGAACAGGCTGCGCACGACCACGAAAAACACCGGCACAAAAATCACCGCAAGCGCGGTACCGGTCAACATGCCGCCCAGCACGCCGGTGCCGATCGCGCGCTGGCTCGCCGAGCCCGCGCCCGTCGCCAGCACCAGCGGCAGCACGCCGAGGCCGAATGCGAGCGAGGTCATCACGATCGGCCGGAACCGCAGGTGCGCCGCGGCCAATGCCGACTCGATCACGCCCTTGCCCTGCGCCTGCAGATCCTTGGCGAACTCGATGATCAGAATCGCGTTCTTCGCCGAGAGGCCGATGATCGTGATCAGGCCCACCTGGAAGTACACGTCGTTCGCCAACGAGCGGAACATCGTCGCCAGCAGCACGCCCAGCACGCCCAGCGGCACGACCAGAATCACCGCCAGCGGAATCGTCCAGCTCTCATACAGCGCGGCCAGGCACAGGAACACCGCCAGGATCGCGAAGCCGTACAGGATGATGGCCTGCGAGCCCGCGAGTTTTTCTTCGCGCGATTGGCCGGTCCACTCGTAGCCGAAGCCCGGGGGCAGCTGCGCGGCGAGCTTTTCCATCTCGGCCATCGCGGCGCCCGAGCTGTAGCCCGGTGCCGCCGAGCCGGAGATGCGGATCGCCGGGTAGCCGTTGTAGCGCACCGTCTGCTGCGCGCCTGTGATCCAGCGCGTCGTCGCAAAGGCCGACAGCGGCACGGGCAGGCCCTTGCTGTTGCTGGCGTTGAGCTTGAGCAGATCCTCCGGCTGCATCCGTGCCGGCGCGTCGGCCTGCACGACCACCCGCTGCAGACGACCCCGGTTGGGGAAGTCGTTCACGTAGGTCGAGCCGAGCGCGGTCGACAGCGTCGTGTTGATCGCATCGAAGGTCACGCCCAGCGCGTTCGCCTTGTCGCGGTCGATGTCGATCTGAAGCTGCGGTGCGTCTTCAAGACCGTCCGGCCGCACTTGCGTCAGCAGGGGGCTCTTGCTCGCCATGCCCAGCAACTGGTTGCGCGCGTTCACCAGCGCCTCGTGGCCCGCGCCGGCGCGGTCCTGAAGGCGGAAGGTGAAGCCGCTCGCGTTGCCCAGTTCAGGAATGGGCGGCGGGCTCAGCGGATAGATGAAGGCATCGCGCACGCTGGAGAGCGCAACGAAGGCACGCCCCGCCAGCGCATCGGCCGACTGGCTGTGCTCGTGGCGCTTGTCCCAGTCCTTGAGCGTCACGAAGGCGAGACCCGCGTTCTGGCCCTGACCCGAGAAGCTGAAGCCCAGCACGCCGACCATGCTCTGCACTTCAGGCTGCTTGAGGATGTAGCCCTCGACATCCTTGATCACCGACAGCATGCGTTCCTGCGTCGCACCCGGCGGCAGTTGCACGTTGATGATGATGTTGCCCTGGTCTTCCTGCGGAAGGAAGGAGGTCGGCAGCTGGCGATACACCACCACCACCGCGCCGATGATCGCCGCGTAGATCACGAGGTAGCGCGCCGCACGCTTCAGGATGCGCGCCACGATGCTCTCGTAGCCCTTGGCCGTGCGCGAGAAACCGCGGTTGAACCAGCCGAAGAAGCCCTTCTTCTCGTGGTGATGCCCGGCTTCCACCGGCTTCAGCAAGGTCGCGCACAGCGCCGGCGTGAGCGACAGCGCCATGAAGGCCGAGAAGCCGATCGACGCCACCATCACCGCCGAGAACTGGCGATAGATGTTGCCGGTGGAACCCGCGAAGAAAGCCAACGGCACGAACACCGAGATCAGCACCACGGTCACGCCGATGATGGCGCCCGAGATCTGCCGCATCGCCTTGCGCGTGGCTTCGAGCGGGGAGAGACCTTCCTCGCTCATGATGCGCTCGACGTTCTCGACCACCACGATCGCATCGTCCACCACGATACCGATCACCAGCACCATGCCGAACATCGTCAGCACGTTGATCGAGAAGCCCAGCGCGAGCAGCGTCGCGAAAGTACCCAGCAGCGCGATCGGCACCACGATGGTCGGGATGATCGTGTAGCGCCAGTTCTGCAGGAACAGGAACATCACCAGGAACACCAGCGCCACCGCCTCGAACAGCGTCTTGACCACTTCGGTGATCGAGATGCTCACGAAGCGCGAGCTGTCGTAGGGGATGGTCCACTTCACGCCTTCTGGGAAGAAGCGCGAGAGCTCGTCCATCTTGGCGCGGATGGCCTTGGCCGAAGCCAGCGCATTGCCGCTTGGCGCGAGCTGGACGCCGATACCTACGGCTGGCTCGCCGTTCAGACGCGCCGAGGTCGAATAGGCCTGACCGCCCAGCTCGATGCGCGCGACGTCGCGCAGCCGCACGGCCGAGCCGTCGGTGTTGGCGCGCAGCACGATGTTGCCGAACTGCTCGGCCGTCGTGAGCTGGCCGTTGACCACCACCGTGGCGGCAATCGCCTGGCCCGGCACGTTGGGCAGGTCGCCGATGATGCCCGAGGACACCTGCGCGTTCTGCGCCCGGATCGCCGCGTTCACGTCGGCCGGCGACAGGTTGAAGCCCTGCAGCTTGGCCGGGTCGATCCAGATGCGCATGGAGCGCTCGGTGCCGAACAGCTGCGCCTGGCCGATGCCGGCGACGCGCTGCAGTTCAGGCACGACGTTGCGCGAGGCGTAGTCGCCCAGCGCGATCGGATCGTAGGCCGGGTTGTCGGAGGACAGGATCGTGAACAACAGGAAGTTGTTGCGCGACTTGTCCACGCGCACACCCTGCTGCGTCACTGCCGCCGGCAGGCGCGGTGTGGCGCGCGACAGGCGGTTCTGCACGTCGACCTGCGCGAGGTCGGGATCGGTGCCCGTCTGGAAACTGATCGTGATCGTGCCGGTGCCGTCCGCCTGCGCGACCGACTCCATATAGATAAGACCCGGCGAGCCGTTCATCTCGCGCTCGATCACCGACAGCACGCTGTCTTCCAGTGTCTGGGCCGAGGCGCCGGGGTAAGCCGTGCTGATGACGATCGCCGGCGGAGCCACCGGCGGGTATTGCGAAATCGGAAGCTGCGTGATCGCCACGCTGCCCATCACGATGATGAACAGCGCGATCACCCACGCAAAGATCGGTCGGTCGATAAAGAACTTGGCCATGCGGGCGCGCTCCTTACTGCTTCGCGGCGGGAGCCGGAGCGGCTGCCGCGGCAGCAGGAGCGGCCGGTGCAGAAGGTTTCCACGGCACCGCCTTCACGGGCGTGCCGGGCGGCATCATCTGGAGCTTCTGGAAGCCGTCGACCATCACCTGTTCGCCGGCCTTCAGGCCTTCGAGCACCACCCACTGGTTGTTCTGCGCGGCGCTGATCTTCACGTTGCGCTTGGTCAGCTTGCCGTCGGCTTCGACCACGGTCAGCGTGTCACCCTGCTGCGTGCGCGTGACAGCTTGCTGCGGCACCGTGATGGCGTTGGCGGCCTGCGCCTGTTCCACCCGCACGCGCACGTACAGGCCGGGCAGCAGCTCGCCCTTGGGATTCGGCACCTCGGCGCGCAGCGTGACCTGGCCCGTGGTCGCGTCGACCGTCAGGTCGGAGAACAGCAGCCGGCCGGGCAGGGCGTATTCGGTGCCGTCTTCCAGCACGACGCGGACAACTGCGGCATTCGGGCCGCTGGCGCGCTTGAACTGGCCGGCTTCCATCGCGCGGCGCAGGCGCAGCACGTCGGTGGCCGACTGCGTGAAGTTCACGTACATCGGATCGATCTGCTGGATCACCGCCAGCTCCGTCGCGTCGCCCTGGCCCACCAGCGCGCCTTCGGTCACCAGCGCGCGGCCGATGCGGCCGGAGATCGGCGCGGTCACGGCGGCGTAGCCCATGTTGATCTTGGCGGTTGTCAGCGCCGCGCGGCTCACGCCCACGTCGGCCTCGGCCGTCTTCTGCGCGGCGACCGCGTTGTCGTATTCCTGCTTGCTGACCGCGTTGGCGGCCACCAGCGGCTTGTAGCGCTCGGCCAGCGCCTTGGCCTGCGCCGCATTGGCTTCGGCGCGCGCCAGGCTGGCTTCCGCACTGCGCTGGGCGGCGGCGTAGGGGGCCGGATCGATACGGAACAGCGGCTGGCCCGCCTTCACGTCGCTGCCTTCCTTGAAGAGCCGCTCCAGCAGGATGCCGGCCGCACGGGCACGCACCTGCGAAACACGCGAGGCTTCGAGCCGGCCCGGCAGCTCGGTGATCAGCCCGACATTGGTCGGCGTGGCGACCACCACGCCCACTTCGGGCGGCGGCGGCGCGGCGCCACCGGCTCCGGCCCCCGGGGCGGCACCCTTGCCGCAGGCCGTCAGTGCCAGAAGCACGGCGGTGGCGGCGGCAGCAGCCGCAAGGCGCGGGGAGAACAATGATTGGCGCGAGACATGCAGGACGGGCATGCGATTCCTTTGAAGCGAGGAAGAGGACGATGCATGGTTCGCGCCAGCGCCTAAAGCAACACGGCGAACATGACCATCGGGAAAGGGCTGTATCTTACATACATTCATGCATGTATAGTGACAGCCGTGCGCAATTGCGCATTCTAAGAAGGGAGACTCAGTGGTTCGTCGTACAAAGGAAGAGGCGCTCGAGACGCGGCATCGGTTGCTCGATGCAGCCGAAGTGCTCTTCCAGGCCCAGGGGGTATCGCAGACCTCGCTGCAGCAGATCGCGCAGCAGGCTGGAGCCACGCGCGGCGCGATCTACTGGCACTTCAAGGACAAGGCCGACCTCTTCAACGCCATGATGGACCGCGTCAAGCTGCCCCTAGAGGCGGCCGCGCAGCAGGTGACCGGCGGCCCCGAGGCCGACCCCATCGACGACGTCGAACGCATGATGGTCGAGGCGCTGAAATTGATGACCAGCGACCCCCAGGTACGCCGCGTTTTCGACATCGCCACACACAAGGTCGAATACACGCACGACATGCAATCGGTGCACCAGCGGCACCTGGACGCCCGCAACGCCTGCGTGATCGATTTCGAGAAAGCCATGCTCGCCGGCGCCCGCCGCGCCCGCATCCGCCTGCCGATCCCGGCCGCGGCGGCGGCGCTGGGGCTGCATGCTCTGATCAGCGGATTGATCCAGGACTGGCTGCTCGACCCCGAGGCTTTCGACCTGGTGTCGACCGGGCGGCGGACCTTCCGGGTGTACCTGTCAGGGCTTGGTTTTGTCAGGCCGTTGGCGAGCGGTGGCTGATAGGCGATAATGGAGGGCTTCTGACATCGTCAGAGGACACCCATCTCGCTGTATTTCAACGGATAGAATTCGGCCCTCCGAAGGCTGAGATCCAGGTTCGATTCCTGGCGGCGGGACCAGATACCTGAGTCGCAGCGTGTCACCAAGCATCAAAACCCGCACGTTTCCCCAGCGTAGCGGGTTTTTCTTTGCCTCACGCCATCTCACCGCGTAGCATCCCATCGCACGGAAATACCATCATTTTTGTTGGTATCCCTGAAATCCCGAAAACCCGATACCAACAGAAGGGCAGCGATGGCACTCACCGACACGCGCGTCAAGCAACTCAAGTACATGGGCGCGGCCAACGGGGAGAAGTACGCTGACGGAGGCGGCATGTACCTGCACGTCACCGCGACCGGAAAGTACTGGCGGCTCAGCTACCGCTTCGCTGGGAAGCAGAAGACCCTAGCCCTCGGTGTCTACCCCGATGTCGCGTTGGTCAAGGCTCGCGAGCGGCGCGCCGACGCGAGGACGCTGTTGGCGGACGGAGTTGACCCTGGCGTAGCCAAACGCGAGGAAAAGCAGAACAGGGCCGATGCTGCTACAAACACCTTCGAGACGGTGGCCCGTGACTGGCTGGCCAAGACGGCCAACAAGCGCGCCGCGGTCACGCAGGCCAAGGTCACAAGCTGGCTCGAGAAGGATGTGTTTCCGTTCATCGGCAAGCTGCCCGTCTCGACGATCCGGGCGAAGGATGTGCTCGACAAGGTCGCTCGTCGCATGGAGGCGCGCGGCATCCACGAAAGCGCGCACCGCATCGTCCAGATCTGCTCGCAGGTGTTCCGTTACGCGGTGGCGATCGGTCTCGTGGAGCGTGACGTGACAGTTGACCTTCGCGGCGCGCTGGTATCAGTGGATAAAACCAACTATGCGGCGATCATCGAGCCGAAGCAGGTGGGCCAGCTGATGCGCTCGATCCATTCCTATGGTGGGCATCCGACGGCAGTGGCCGCTCTGAAGCTGACGCCGTTGGTATTCGTGCGCCCCGGCGAGCTGCGGGCCGCCGAGTGGGCCGAAATGGATCTGGATGCGGCCGAATGGCGCATCCCCGCCTCCAAGATGAAGATGAAGGTCGAGCACCTTGTACCGCTGTCGCGGCAAGCCGTGGAGATCCTGCGGGCCTTGCAGCCGTTCAGCGGGCACGGTCGATATGTGTTCCCCAGCATCCGCACGGGCGAGCGCTGCATGAGCGAAAACACCATCAACGCCGCGCTGCGGGGCATGGGCTATGCAAAGGAAGTCATGACCGCTCACGGCTTTCGTGCCATGGCCCGAACGATCATGGATGAAGTGCTGGGCGAACGTGCCGATCTGATCGAGCACCAACTCGCGCACACCGTCAAAGATCCGAATGGGCGGGCCTACAACCGCACCGCTCATCTTCCGGCACGCCGGGACATGATGCAGCGGTGGTCCGACTACCTGGACAAGCTACGCATTGGTGCAGACGTGATACCGCTGCGCACGGCAGCAAAGTAAGACAGTTTTGCCGACCCTAGGCAGGCTCCAAAAAATCCCCGCTTTCTGAAATTGAGTCGGCATTTTTTTGAATTCGAGAGACGAATGAAGGCAGCACGCGACGCAATTTTTTTTAATGACAAACTTCGGGTAGTCAATGAACTGCAGGAAAAATACGCTCAGTCGGAGCCGGCAATAGTCAATGTTGAAATAAATGATGACCTAAAAAAAGAGGTTCAACAGTTCAAATCCTACGCGATAGATCAAGAGCAACTGAGTGCTGACGCCTGGAGATGGGTATTTCTTGAATCGCTGGCTGAAAGACGAAAGAACCCGATTTTCTATTCGGATCTTCCTCAACTGCTAGATCAAGAAACATGGGCCCCTCCGGACGGCATGTTGATCTTGGCCGGCGTCGCGCCACGCGCCGCGGTCATGGAGTGGAGCTACAGGAATTTCATGGGGGCCGAAATCGATACGCCTAGGATCAAGCACGCCAACTGGTTTACTTGCACGTCGGATCTTTACACCCTTCCAGTAGTCGATGACTTCAAGGTTTCCGCGGATGAGCTGAGGGAGTGGAGCCGGAAGTCCGAGAAGGGGGAAATCACTTTAGAGGAAAACAGAGCATTGGACCACCGGCTATCCGAAGAAGTCAGATGGGCAGAGGACAAGAGTTCGAACTACAAGAGCGAGGTTCTCAGGCTGCGCGCGGAGATGGTTGGAGCGCTCAAACGACGATGGGATAGCGGCGAGCATGATCCTTCCCAACGGCGCGCCCCAGCTTTCTTCGTTCGTTGGGCTGAATCGAGGGGCTTCGAGGTCGAATGGGCTGCGTGGGCGCGTGAGCAAGGATTCCTTGAGCGAGACGCGCCCGCAACCGAACCTCCGTACTTCGATGCGGACAGCGAGGACTACCCGGAGCTTCTTCATATCGCGGTCCGAGCTTGGGACCACGCCAGGAAAGGAGCAGGCGGCACACCGAAAAAGCGGATCACTGCGTTCGTCGCTGCGCGCTACCCGCACATCTCTGACGGCGCGAAGGACGCCATCTCGCTGATTGCGAACTGGCAGAAATCCGGGGGTAGACCAAGAATGGGGGGGTAGGTTTTGGTGAATTCCCCGGGAATGTTTCACCTATTCCGTTAGCGAAGCAATTTCTACATTGCGCCGTCTACTTTTCAAGGACGGCACGCAATGTCACCCAAACCCAAGCCACCACACCCGGCGATCGCAGCGGCGATTCCCACCATCAAGCCGTCGGTCTTCGACGCCCTGCCCGACAGCGCATTCATCCGTGAATCGCAACTGGTGCAGAGCCCGAAAAGACCGGAGATGCCGGCGCCCTTGCCTTTCAGCGCGCCGACTCTCTGGCGCAAGGTGAAGTCGGGTACGTTCCCGGCGCCATGCAAGCTTTCCGAGCGCGTCACCGCGTGGAACGTGGGTGACGTCCGCGCATGGATCAAAGCGCAAACCGCGGCGAGCTGAGGGTGGAAATGCACATAGCCCCCACCCAAGACCGCGACGGGGAATTCCCCTCCGCGTTCAAGCCGGCGGACACCGAAAAGGCATTCGCCACGCTGGCGGCGCAATACGCGCTCAAGGGCCACGAACTGATCCGTAGCAACCCCGCGGACGGTGCAGCCGCCTACTACGCCATGCGCTGCGGCATGGTCAAGGCCATGCCCACGCTCGATGCAGCGCTCGCATTCCTGGTGCAGATCGGAGGTGCGGCTTGATCGACCCGATCCAACAATTCCGCGCTGCGCTCGCGTCTCGCGACATCATTCCTCCCGACGACATCCTTGCTGATGGCGAGCTGCATCGCTGCGATGCCAAGGGCAAGAACGGCCAACACGACGCGGTCTACGTCCTGCACCTCGACGGGGTGCCGGCTGGCGGCTTCGAGAATCACCGCGACGGGCTCGGGTGGCAGCCCTGGAAGAGCGATCCCGGCCGCACCCTCAGCGCTGCCGAGATCGAGGCTCAACGCGCCCGCGTTGACTCTGCCCGTCGCGTCCGCGAGCAGGCCGAGGAAGTGCGTCACGAGGCTGCCGCGACCGAAGCCGGCCTGCTCTGGAGCAAGTCCAAACCTGCCGCGCACGACCACCCGTATCTGATCAAGAAGGGAGTCAACAATTACGGCCTGCGCGTCGAAGGCGGCGACCTGATCGTCCCGATCAAGGACATGAAAGGCAAGCTGACGACGGTGCAGCGCATCGACGTGAACGGCAAGAAGCGCTTCCTTCCCGACGGCCGCAAGCGCGGGTGCTACTTCGGTATCGGCAAACCGGCGGGCACGATCTACATCGTCGAGGGCTATGCCACTGGCGCGAGCGTTCACAAGGCGACCGGGCACGCCGTTGCAGTCGCGTTCGACTGCGGCAACTTGCTGCCGGTGGCCAAGGCCCTGCGCGCCCGCTTCCCGGAGATCCAGATTGTGTTGGCCGCTGATGACGACATCGAGACCGAAGGCAACCCCGGGTTGACCAAGGCGCAGGAAGCAGCCAAGGCGGTCGACGGCACCGTCGCGATGCCGGCGTTCGGCAGCGAGCGCAAGCGGGGCCAGACTGACTTCAACGACCTGCACCAGGCGCAGGGGCTCGATGCGGTGCGGAAGTGCTTCGACAAGGTCGTCGATGAGGCGCCCGACGACGAACATCCCGACCCTCACCGCAATGCCCCCCGTGCTGAGCCGGCCGCCCTCCACGGCTTGATTGGCGAGATTGCCCGCACCGCCGCAGAGACGACCGAGGCGAACCCCTATGCCGTGGCGTTGAACCTCATCACCTACCTGAGCGCCGCGGTCGGCCGCGTTGCTTATCTGCCCGTGGGTAACACCTGGCACCATCCACGTGTGTTCGGGATCCACATCGGACGTACCGGCCGGGGCCGCAAGGGTGATGCCGTCAGCGTCGTTCACCGCATCGACAAGGCGATCCGTGAAAAGGACAAGTACATCGCGCCCCAAGTTCATCGCGGCGGGCTGTCAACTCGCGAGGGCCTGGCCTACTTGATCCACGATGGCTACGCCGACGGCAAGACTGAGGTCGAGCCGATCTACGACAAGCGCCTGTGGGTGGTCGAGTCGGAGTTCGCCAATGTCTTGAGCCAGACCAAGCGCGAGGGCAACACGCTGTCGTCCGCGCTGCGCGATTGCTGGGACGGCGTTTCCATCCGGCCGGCGACCAAAACCAGCCGCGTGGGGACGACCGATCCGCACGTCGCCTTGTCGTGCGCAGTGACGCCCGGTGAGCTGCGTTCGATGATGGCGGCGCGCGAGTTGACCAACGGCTTCGCGAACCGCTTCATGATGGTGTACGCCGAGCGCGAACGCTTCTTGGCATTCCCCAAGCCAACACCGCAGGACAAGATCGACGACTTCGCGGACCGTATCATCGATGTCCTGAGGGCGGTCGGCGCCGATCGCCCTGTCGAGACGGATGTGCGCCGTATGGAACTCACGCCGGCCGCGCAAGAGCGGTACGAAAAGCTCTACCTCGGCGAACTCAACGACCAAGGCGCCGGCGAAGTCGTCAACGCACTGGTCGAACGTCGCGCCCCGATGCTGCTGCGCCTGGCGATGTTGTTCGCGATCTTCGACAAGAGCGAGAAAGTCGATGTGCCCCAGGTCGAGGCCGGACTGGCGTGGGTTCGCTACTCGACGGACTCCATCAAGTTCGTCTTCGCGAGCGCGCTGGACGAAGTGACGGCGGCCGAGACGAGCGCCACCGCCGACAAGATCATCAAGTTCTTGACCGACAAGGGCAGCGCCAGCCGCAAGGCGATCACGGTCGAATGCTTCGGCGGTCACTTGTCCAAGGACAAGATCGACGCGGCGCTGGAAGAGTTGCTCTCGACCACGCCGGCGCGGATCGAGGTCGAAACGGTGCCGACCGCCGGCCGTGCCAAAAAGAACTACCAATTGGTGGATGCGAACAAAGCGAAGGTGGCGAAGGATCAACAACGGCGCGCCTTGCAGCCCGATTCGCATGCCGGCGAACATTGCGAACCAGGCGAAGAAACCTACCTCACGGAGGTCGATGCCGAAACCTTGGTTCGCGAAGTTCGCATGGTTCGCGACAAGCAGGAACAGGCTGCAACCCGCATGGATATTGATGCTTCGCCAAGTTCGCCTGGTTCGCACGACGAAGTGGAAATCACCGTCCAAGAGCCTCCGGCCACCGCCGTGGACATCGAGGAAATCTGATGGAAGCAGGATCCATCCTCGAACTGCTGCGTGGCCTTGGCTTCACGGTCATGCTCGGCGCGGGTGATGGACTTCTTGTGGGTCCGGCCAGCGCCCTTCGGGAAAACGAACGACAACTGCTGCGTGCCAACAAGGCGGAGATCGTCACGTTCCTGAAAGAGGCTGACCGCGTCGCGGCCGGCACGACGGCTGATTTGCTTGAAGCCGCCATGGCCGTCTGCGACTACTGGGGCGACGGCGAGGAAGCTCGCGCCGAAATGCGCGCCGACTGCCTCGCAACACCGCTCCACCTTCGAGCCGATCTCTTGGAGCACTTTCGTTGGACGTATGGCGTGCGCCTTCAGAAGCGTCTTCGCTGTGGCGTTGCGTCGCGACCAAGCAAGAGCGCCGATCCGTGAACTCCCGCAGTTTCGAGGCGCTTCCCGTTCAAGCGCAGTCCCGTCCTCGACCCTAGCCTCGCGCGCGCGTGCACGTCGCGCGCGTACATGTCGGAATTCAGTCCATGACCCCAAAGAAATCCCCTCGCGTCACGCTCTCCATCCGCGGCGACCTGCGCCGTCGCATCAATCAGATCGCCCACGCCCACGGGATGAAGCACGAGATTGCGACCCGCACTTGCATCATCGATGAGCTGCATCGGATTGCAGCGGACGACGCTGTGATTGATCCCGTGGGCACGATCGCCGCCTACCTGAAGGGGCTTGAGAGCGCATAGCAACGGCATGCGCCCACAAGCGCCCCAGCTCGTCGAACACGCAGACCTCGCCGTCATCGATGTAGGGGCCACCCCTGATCGCCGACAGGCTGCGCCAGACCTCCGGGAACCACTCCGTCGCATCGGCCCCGTTGCTCGAGCGCAGGCGGCACTGGCCGTCGCCGAACAAGGCCGTGACGCGATAGCCGTCCAGCTTGATCTCGAAGATCCAGCCGGGCACGTCGAACGCGATCGGGCGCTGCTCAGCAGCATCGGCGGGAAGTCTTCGAGGTTCATGGCGGACCTTCAGTGCCTGACTTCCATCACGGCGCGGCGAACCGCGTCGGCGCAATCGTAGGTCAGTCCGAGGTCGGCGCACAGGTGCATGAAGGCATCGGCGTGGCGCTTGTCCAGGCCGTGGTTGCGGGCCAGCTTCCGCGCCAGTTTGCCTGTCTGTAGCGTGTCGCCTAGCGAAAAGTACTTCGGGTCGCCCACTTGCTCGCGCATGGCCTCGATCACGGTATCGGGCAAGTCGGACCCGTGGATGAGAAACCGCAGGTACTGCAGAAAGCTCGGGTGCTCGAATATGTCGTCGCCAGGGTCGCCGCGTTCCACGAACAGATCGCGCCACGACTCGCCACGGTAGCCCCACTCAGGCTCAAGAAAAATACGGCTGCGCCGTTCAGGGATCGCCTTGCGTTCGATCAGCCGGCGCATCAGTTGCGCCGAGGCGGTGCATGACCGCAGCACACGGTCGCGGTCGTTGGTCTGGCCGCTGAAGTCGATCTGGTCGAGCAGCACGCGCTCGGCGTTGGTCAGTTCAATGGTGCCGATGTCGCTCATGCAACCGCCCTTGCGCCAGGGCGCAGAATCGCTTCAGTCATTTGCGTGGTCCTAGTCACGTAGATCGGCCAGCGGGCCCCGCGTGTCATCAGCACCTCGGGCCTGGGCATTTCAGAGCAGGACTGTAGCCGGGTCGTCAGCACCTCGATTTCCCGATGGTGTCGTGGCCGACCCAGGCGACAGCAGTGGAGGCGTTGGGGCAACAGGTCATCAACTTTCGCAATCACCAATACCCGCAGTGCAAGGAAAAGGCGAGCATGATTCCGCCGCCGTTGACCGATCATCAACCGACCATCGATCAATCATCGGGCGATGACCGGCCGACAAGCAGGGGAAAGTCCCTGATTCCTGATCCGCTCATCCTGATCCCCTTGAAGAAGAATCGCGCGCCGGCGACCCTTCGCCGTCGGCACGGGCTCGACGTGCCCTCGGGAAGGGCCTACAAGCCGCGTTCGTCGTCTCGGAGGGGGATGGTGGTCCATGCGGGGGCGTCTGCACGACCGCCCGATCCGCAGAGGCTCACAAGCCATGAACGTGGCCGCGACGGTTACAGCACGGGTGACATACGGTTCGAGCACCGTGCTTTAACGGTTAGACATGCGGGATCGATCGATCGAGCCGAGGCGCCTGAGCGCAGGGTTCCCGACATCATTTCCAGCGACGCCTTCCCGCGCGCGCACGCGCCCGCGTGCGTAGATGGCGGAAATCATCACGAAGCCCCCTTGAAGGCAGCGCGGCGCCGGACTGCATGCAGCGCATTGATGATCAGGAAATTGAAAGCCGGACGTGGAGGTCGGCTTAGCCCGATGGATGGCGGCAGGATGGAAGTCGCAAATTCGACAGCGCGGCAACCTCCCTCAATCTAGTTCATAATTCGTGACGCACCAGCCGGTGTACGAACCCGGTGACTCGAAAGGTCGCCGATCTCGAGGTCGAAAGCCTCACCATGCATCTTGAAAGGATGTTCTATGGCCTATTCGCCATTCTTCCAAGTCCTCCACGACGAACGCGCGCCTGTCGGCAATTTGGGCCGCGGCACCCACTACACCGTCGTCCGCACAGTCCTTCCCGTTCCCGAGTCTCGCGAAGTACGAACTTTCAGCGACGATCGCCGCCCGCGACTGGAACTGCTTACTCTGGCCGTCATCTGGGACGAGGACCACGACGAGCGCATCTGGGGCGTCATCGAACGCCTGCACGCCGCTGGCCTGCTGGCACCAGTGCGCTTCATCGGGGAGCGTAAGGGCAACGTCACCATCATCTGCGACGCCGCGACTGCCTTTGGTACTGGCGGGTACGACCTCTATCGCGACCTCGTTGAGGAGATGGTGTACGCCGACGACGGCGACGAATGGTCGCTCGAATTGCAGCTAGGCATTGGCAACGGTAGTTGCCAAATTATTCACGCGTCCCAAGATCGAGTGGATGCCTACTTGCGCGGCATCGAAGCGTCTTGGACCCTTGGCCCAAGTGACTGGATTTTCCGTCGCAAGACCATTCCGGACCCAACCGACGCGTAGACGCGACAAATGTCCTCGGGATGTGGCTCGCCAATTTCTGCGCTCGCGTCATTGGGCTGGGGAAGGTCTGATCCAGCCCTGACTCGGGGGTGAGGGCGCAGATCAGGCGTCGCGATCAGCATTGGCGATCAGTATTGCTGACGGCCGCGCGTACGATAAGGGCAATGGACGCACCACTGCAGCAACCAATGCTGCCGCCGCTGACGTTGTGCGGCGGACTTGTTATGCCATACAAGATCGTGCCCTTATCGCCGACCTCGCCGACCTCGCCGAGCGAGCACGCACGGAATGAAGCAGGAACTTCCAACCCGCAGGCGCAGCGTCGATGAGTATCCAACGGATCGCAGCCGACGACGCCGTGAATGACCCCGTGGGCACGATCGCCACCTACCTGAAGGAGCTTGAGGGCGCACAGCCGCCACCGCGGGGCGCCTATGCGAGACGCTAGGCACGTCCTGGCAGTCGGGTAGGAGGATCGAAGTCGGCCCCTCCGCGTTCACACGCACGCGCCTTGGTCATCGGTGCCCAACGCGCGCTTCACAGCGGCTTCGGAAGCGCTTGTCCCGAATCGTTCGACCGCATGCCGTGTTCATAACCGCCCGATCCGCACCTTTGCTTCCGGCGCGCGTGCGCCCGCGTGCGTAGATGGCGGAAATCATCATGGACATCAAGCTGCGGCGGGTCCGCTGCCCAAGCGATCAGGTGCTCGATCTGCCACGGCTGTGTCGCCAAGTACCATCTTGCTCTATACAAATGGAGGAGAACGACATGAAAGCACTGCTTGTGCCGCTAATCATCGGCGCGGTAATTGCGGTGGGGGCACTTACATGCCGGCTCGTGCTGAGCGAGCGCTGGGCAGCATTTCATACGCGAGCGCTGGCGGTCATCATCTTTGCGTTCGGCGTGTACCTGGCAACGCTGACGGGCACGATGACGCAGTTCGTCTTGCCGGGCATTGGTGCAATCGGTCTGGGTGTAGTGGCGGGCGGTGCGATCGGCTTTGGCACTTTTCTGGTGGTCGGGGCGGTCGGCCTCGCCACGGGCGGTGTCGGCTTGGCCCTCGGCGCAGGGGCTATGACCCTGATCGGAGCCGGCGTCGGGGCAGCGGGTGGAGCGGCCGGAGGCTTCGGGTTTCGAGTGGTTGAGTACCCGCTCGTCAGCCCGTTTGTCTGGGCGCCGATCCTGATGTTCGCGGTCTATCTATTCGTGACCGTGGGCCGCAACAAGCTTGAAGCGCTGCCACCGCCCGAGAGCCCCGATGCGGTCGGGAACGTTCAACCGGCGCCGTCCCAAGACCCCCACTGACTTCCCCTGTCAGCACGCCAGCGGAACCGGGTACTGCGGCCCCCGGCTGGGCTTGTGCTGCGGGTGATCTTGGTCCTCGCGTTGAGGAAATGCTGTTCGCGTGCCCGCGTGCCCGCGTGCGTCGATGGCGGAAATCATCCGATCAGCCCGGGCCCGCTCGCGTCCATCGTCTGGTAGCCCCGACCCGAACATCGCGGCGACGCTGTTCTCGACGATTGCCCTGCGCGAGCGGGGATCGGGCGTACTGGCTGTCGTTGACGCTCGTTTTGCTGCAGCGCTGGCGTGCTGCCGGCGAACTACACGAAGATCGTGGGACATCATCAGCGCAGTGGCCGGCTTGCTGATCATGTTCGTGATCGCGGCCATCCTGCATGTGCTCCAAAAACTCGCCACCACCTTCGTGCAAAGATCCGCAATGAACGACCAGACTTCACCGGGGAGATTGATACTCCCACTGAACCAGCTCCCGATGAGCGTGGCGATCCACCGCCTGTTCCGCAAGGAGAAGGTGACACCGGAGGGGCAACTGGCGGTGGTCGCGCTCCTGTACTGGGCGGCGGAAAATCTGGACGTGCGCCGGGCGTGGGTGGATCCTCTGGCGGGGGCCGCGGGGGCCATCGAACTTCGCGATCCGGTGACCCTCCAGCACAACCTGACAGTGCCGGCGATCGAGCAGGCAACGAGCCTGGCGGAGGCGGGGGAACTGCTACTGCAGCGGCTGGCGGACCTGGCGCCGTATCAGGGGTAAAGCTCGATGGAGCTAGAAGCGCACGTTCGAGGTCCAGAACCAGATCGATCAGAATCGTCTCGCCAATGCGGACTTTCAGGCGGACAGGGCGCAAGCGGGGTTCGACAATGACCTCCAGGCGCAGCAAGCTTTGCGGGAAGCGGTGAAGGGGGCCTCGCGGCCCGGTGCTCCGAACGACCGCTCATCGACAAGGCGCGAAGCCCTACGGCCCGGACGCACTCGTGTGCGGCGGGCCGCTACTCCACCTCCGCCCATCCGTCTGTGACGAAGAGCCAGGCCACCTCCAGATCGCCCATGTCCAATCGCCGCGGGTTGAGCAGATCGTCCATGTCTTCGACCGCCGGCTTTTCAAAATTTGGCCAAATGCACGAGTGGAGTGACCAGAAGAGCGCCGGAGCACCGGCGAACTTCTTGTCGAGCATGTCCCTGAGCGCATCCGTCCGCCCTTCCAGGCAGACCTGCAGGGCCGCAGCAGGCAGTCCTTCCTCCGGCGAATCGAGACCATGGAAAGCATCTTGGAGTTGATCGTGGTGCGAGAGCCCGGCTTCAAATCCCAGCCGGAGCAGGTCGATCCCAGCGGCTTCCACGGCATCGCTGCATAAGAAGCAGTAGAAAGTGTCTCCGGCTGCAGCGCTGAATCCCGTCAACCATCGGGCCAGCGCTACGACTGACATGGCTTCTTCGTATTCGTCGGCGCCCCGATCGTCCATCGTGGCGCCTCGATCTGCCAGGACCACGTCGACCCACGTTTGCGCCTGGTGCGCGAACGAATCCGGCGAGAGCTCACGCAGCGTGTCGGCCCAAGCAGCAGCTTCGCTGCTCGCGGATTCGATACCCACCCACCACCAACCGGTTGTTGGATAAGGCGCTTCAGGGATCATTGCTTTCCAGCTAACCACCGGTATTGCGGCCCGATGATGTTCTCGGCACCACCCCCGGACCTTATCTCCCACCGCGGCGTCATCTGGCTCCTCGGGCGCTTCGTCAGTCACCACAAGGTTGGCGCCCGAGAGTCCGTAGGGAATTAGTTCGGCGGCCAACTGTGCGACGTCGGCGAAGCCCCGCCCGCAGATGAGGAGTTCATCTGCATGGCCCGCGAGCCGCCGCGACAACCAAGCGTTCGCCTTGAGGAGCAGCGAACTTGAAACCGGGGAACTCGGATCGATCTCTCCGCGATGGACACACAAAGCCAGGACAAACCTAAGGGTCATGATTCTCAGAGGCTCACGGTCAGCTCGACCGCACTTCTTCGCCTTCGCGTCGTACTGGAATGCCTCCAACTTCGCGCTGCCGGTCGGCGAAGTCGGTCTCTGAGGTCGGACATACCGCCAAACGCAATGTAGGCCGTTTCCTTAATGTGCTCTCTCGGTCACCGATGTCTGGACTTGCATGAGGGGAAGCGTGCTGGCGCGCGGTCCGGTGTGTTTGCACACCTGCACGTACTCCGTTTTGCACGAGGTACAGCTTCGGATTTCGTCGTCACGCTCGGTCCACCCAAATGTCCAACGGGCAGAGGCCCGAATACGCTGACTAAGAATCCATGCAAGTCGAGAGAAGACCGAAGGTACTCCACTCACTGCCTAAAGGTGCCGATCCCACGCGCGAGTTCAAGGCACAACCACAATGTAACCAAAAGATTCTAAAATCTATGCCGGGTTTTCACCAATCTTGAGTCGCGCGCGCAGCGCCAAGGTCGCTGCATCACAGTGGGCCAAGCTCATATGTCGACGACGGCGCCTATCCCGCCGACAACACCCCCTGCGAGAATGCGATCCGACCGTTCGAGTGGTCGGGCGCCGGAACCGGCTGTTCGCCGACACCGTCGCCGGCGCCAACGCGAGCGCCAACCTGTACTCGCTGCTGCAGACGTGCGCCGCCAACGGGATCGACTGCTACCGCTACCTCACGGCCATGCTGGTCGCGCTACCGCGCGCGACGAGCATCGACTATGAGGCGCTGCTGCCCTGGTGCATCCAACTGAGCGCCTGAGCTGGACGGGTACTGCGCAAGGGCGTAGTTGATCCACCGCTTACGATACATCACCTGCGCCTGAGGCTCGATGCTCCACGCGTCCGCCAGGACGAAAGACTTGCCACCTTCGAGCGATGTCGAGTAGTTCCTCGCCTTGCCTGACGCCGGCAGATCGGCATCGGACCGCACGTCATAGCGATGGTCGCCCGCTTGCAGCACGGCCAGGTGTCAGTGCTCCATCTCCTACCAGCGTGACACTGTTCCGCACACACGCTTCCACTTGTGCCGTCGCCGCGATGCTGGGATGTCGCCCAGACTGCTAGGACCCATCCCGTCGGACTTTGCAGATCGCCGGCCAGCCTAATTCGCCACATGTGAACTCACAAAGGCATATTGCGTTTATCCGCATGGAATGTACAATGTGCTTGTGAGTTCACACGTTCAATCAATATTCGCAGTGCCTGCGCTGCTGGCGTCGGCCCCCGGGTGGTCACCAGCCTACTTCGTTGGCAGCGCCGCGGCTGCGCTGCGAGCAGGCCTCGAAGGGTGGGCCATTGGCGAGCGGGGTGCTCAGGTTTTAGAAGGCTGGCGCGTCAGCGAAACCTTGGGGGCGGTGGCCTACGACGCCCGCGCCGCCACCACACCCGTCTACAGGCAAGGCAACATCGACCGGCTGTGCCTGAGCCTCGGGCTGCAGCACTGGACAGCACCGCAGATGACGGGGCGATGGTGCGTACAGCCCGACGACGTGGTGGTAAACAAGCACGCGCCGGTACGTGCCGCTTTCGTTTCCACCGCCGCCAAGCGGCACGCTGTGGACGGCAACACCCTGATCGTTCGTGGCCTGACCCGCGCGGACGCGGCGTGGGTTGCGCTCTGCCTGAACCAGCCAGGCTACCAGCAACTCCTGCTCGTCGAGTCTGGCGTGCTGCAGCGCGTCGGCATCGGCTCGCTGGAGTCGCTCCGCGTGGCGCCAACACCACCGCAGCTGGAGGGCCTGTCTGCCAAGCTGCGCGACATCCTCGATGAGAAGACGATGGCAGGCGAGGCGCTGAACCTCGCCCGCGGCGAGGCAGCTGACACGGTGGACGCCGCCGCGGCGCACGCATTCCATCTTGCCGGCGGCGCTTTCTTCCCCCGCGAGGCTGTCACGAACGAAAGCTGGCTGCCCGAGGCTACGGCCCTACGCGCCGAGCAGGTGGCCCTTGAACAAGACCACGGATGGGTGTCGGTCGGCGACCTTGCCTGGTCCGATGACCGGGCACGACTGACCGACGCCCGCGAAGGGGCCAGGGCACTGCGCCTGCGCGACGTCGGCGGCGACCTTTTCGTCTCACTGGCAGAAGAGGCTCCGGGCGAGGAGATCATGCCCAGCCGCACTCTCGCGAAGCCGCTGGTACCGGGCGAGGTGCTGCTGTCCACACTAGGCAGCAGCTTTCGCGTGGCTTATGTCGACGACGATGTCCCTCCCGACACCTTCCCGGTCGACGGCTGGGCCCGAATGCGCTTTCGCGAAACGCCGGCCGCATGGGCACTCTTGCTCGCCACCGAACCACTGTGCTCGCAGGCCGCCCGACTTGCCGTCGGCACCGTTCAGCAGTTCGTCACGCCCGAGGCCTTGCGTTCGCTGCGGGTGCCGGTGCCGCCGCGGGAGTTGCGCGATCGCTGGCAGCGCGCCGTTGACCGCTATCACGCACAGCGTCGCGCACTCGATCGTCAATGGTCGGTGTTGATGAGCGAGTTGATGACCGTCTTCACTGCCGTCCATCAGCCGTTCGCGGCGACTACCGCGGCTGAACAGGAGAGCCGTCCATGACCCCCCGCCACGCCGAAGACCTGATCAGCGCGCTGAAACAGAAGCCGCGCACGTTCGACGAGCTGTACGAACGCGTCCGCCTCTCGGGCAGCGCTTGGACCCGCGACCAGCTCGAACTCTTCCTGCTCTGCGCACCTGGCGTGCAGCGTGGCGGCTCGGGCGCCTTCCAGGCCCAGGCCGCGAGCGCTGACGACGAACTCGCCGCCGCAATCGCCGACGCCGTGCGTTCGTTCGGGGGCCGCCCTGTGCCGGCTGTGCACGTCCGCGCCCGCCTTCCCCAACACCTTGTCACGACCGACGAGCAGGTGCTCGCCATCGTGCACCGCACCGCCGGGCTCGAAGTCTTCGGCCCGAACCTGATCCGCATCGCCCGCTAGTAACCAGAACCTCAGGAGGACACACCCATGGCACGCCCCAAGAAGGCCACGACCGAGAGCACGACGAATGACGCAATCGCCATCGCGACGAACGAGAGCAACATCCTTAAGGAGATGGTGCGCAAGCTGGCCGGCGCCCGCTTCGACCAAACCCTCGACCTGAAGGCCAACGAACCCGGCATGTCCGCGGCCATGGTGTGGGGACGCCATCAGGGCGTGGAAACGCCGCGCGTGCTGGCGCTGGTGCTGCCAGCCGGAGCTTGGAGCCGCAGCAATGCTGACGACGTGCAGGTGCTCTCGTACACGCTGCCCCCGCCCGAGACCCCCGCCGACCAGTACCCGCAGTTCGCCATCGTGCGCGACGCCGAAGGCAAGCTCGAGTCGTTCTTTGACCTCGCGTATCCGCCGCACCAGATCGACAAGCTGCCCAGCCTGGTCGAGATCGGCGAGTACAAGCGCATCAAGGCCGACCCAACCTACCGCTGGTCGATGCGCATGTACGACCGCCTGATGAAGGGCTTCAACGCTTTGCACGAGCGCATCTACCAGACACACAAAGACAAGGTCAACGGCAAGAACGACATCATCGAAGAAGTCGCCAAGCTGCTTTTCCTGGAGTCGTTCCGCCTGCACCACAAGGGCGCGCTGATCTTCGAGCACAAGAACCGGAAGCTTGACCTGGGGGATGTGTTCCAGACCACGTACGTCCGGGCGCACGGCGCGACGGCGGTGGCCGAGATCCAGTCCGCGTTCGAGCACTTCAAGCAGCACCCGGACTACATCGTCACCGACGATGCCGGCGAGAAGCACCCCATCTTTGACAAAAACGCCCACTTGCGCCTGGAGCAGCCCAGCAACTACGCGGCGGTGCTCGCGCTGATCCAGGACCTCGGCGTCGTCACCGACAACCAGAACAACGTCGTCAAGAAGGAAGGGACGCTGGCAGACATCGCGGCCGACGTACTCGGCCGCGCCTTCGACGTTTTCCTGCGCGCCAATTTCGAGTCCAAGGGCGGGCTGGGCATCTACCTTACGCCGGCACCGGTGAAGCAGGCCATGCTGGCGCTGGCCTTCCACGACATCAAGGAGAGTACCGAAGACGCCGCCAACCTCGTCGCTCGCGACGGCCAGGGCCGCCCCGCTTTTCGATTCTGCGACCCCACCTGCGGCAGCGCCGGCTTTCCGTCGGTGGCGCTGAGTCACCTGCGCCGCGCGCTCGACGAGATCGGCGGCAAGGCCACGGCCACCGACGAGGCGCGCAAGAAGCTGTTCGCCGAAATGTGCGAACACAGCTTCGTCGGCGCGGACGCGTCACCGCAGATGGTGATGTTGGCCCGCGTGAACATGGCGTTGCTGGGTGCGCCCAAGGCCCGCATCTTCTATACGCAGAACTCGCTCACCAGCCCGCAACTGGAGCCCGGCAGCTTCGACCTGATCTGCACGAACCCGCCCTTCGGCACGCCCAAGTTCAACAAGGGCCAGGAAGAGGCCAAGCGGGCGCACGAGGAGGCAATGGAGCTGATGCTGAAGACCTACCGCTCGGACCTGACGCCACGAACTGGCCGCGGCGGCGGCAACGACTACTCGCCTACGGTCACCGGTCTGGCGATGGGCGGCTCGCCCAACAGCAAGGGCATCTGGAAGGAGGCTTCTGCCAACACCGACCCCGCGGTGCTGTTCATCGACCGCTGCCTGCAACTGCTGAAGCCGGGCGGGCGGCTGCTGATCGTGCTGCCCGACGGCGTGCTGTGCAACTCGGGCGATCGCTATGTGCGCGAGTACATCATGGGCACCAAGGACGAAGCCACCGGCGCGTTCCATGGTGGCAAGGCCATCGTGAAGGCCGTCATCAGCTTGCCGGCCGACGCCTTCAAACTCTCGGGAACGGGCGCCAAGACCAGCGTGCTCTACCTGCAGAAGCGCCGCGCGCGCAAGGACGACCCGGAGAGGTTCCAGGATGCGCCGCAGACCGACGTGTTCATGGCCGTTGCCGAGACGCTCGGGTACGTGGTGAAGAACAACGTCGAGGATTACAGCGCTGGTGTGCCCAACGACATGGCCGCCATCGTCGGCGCTTACGTGCGGGGGGAGTGATGGCTGTCGACTCACTCCGCGAAACGCACCATATCAACCGTATTGGCGTCCAAGACCTGGGCGTCCTTTGGTCTGCGCAGTCGTACCGCCCCGATGTCACTAACGCCCTGCAGAAGATCCGAAGCTTGCCCTGGCGGCCCCTCTCAGCGATCTGCAGCAATGCCATCGGGCCAGGGCCACATCCGAAGTTCGCGGCCGTTGGTCATCCGTGCCTCAAGACGAAGAATGTGCTTGGAATGGTTGTCGACGTGGGTGATGTCGACTTCGCTGAACCTGCCGCCGCGCGGCGCTGGCCGCACTACCAAGTCCAGCGGGAGGATCTGGTTTTGAATGTGACTGGGGCCGGCAGCGTCGGCCGGGTCGGAATCTACTTTGGCACCGACCAGCCGTTGACGAACCAGCACCTGGCCAAACTTTCCGTCGCCTCAGCAGCGGATGCGGCATTCGTCTGCGCGTTCCTATCAAGCTGGTGGGGAGAAAGGGCCCTGGAACAGGGCATCAGCGGCAGCACCGGCCAACTCAACCTCGTCAACGACCACATCAGGCAGGTTCCGGTTTTCACGCCGGATCTGGCCGCGCAGCGCTACATCGGCGACAAAGTTCGCCAGGCCGAAAGGCTGCGACAACGCGCACGTCGGCTTGAGGCCTGCTTCCGTGAAAAGATGGCCGTGGCGGTTCCTGAGACTTCGCCGACGGCGGGCAAGACTAGCCGAGTGAAGAGCGGCGAACTTGGGCGAAACCTAAACCCTGGCGTCCATACGCCTGACCGCCGCGCAGTGCGTGCTGCGGTTCAAGCGGCAGGCGGCCGGGCGCTGGATACGTTGGGACATGTCGAGAGCCCGACCACCGACAGCTTCTCGCCGCGAGCCGTCTACGTCGGGCTGGACGCCATCGACTCGGTGACCTGTGTGCTCAAGCCATCGACGGCAGAGGCTGAAGCTGTTGCGGGAATGGCGCGCCTTCTCCGCGAAGGGCCAGCACTCTCCCGCCTGCGCCCCTACCTCAACAAGGTCACCTACATCCCGCAGGCCTTCGCTGGGGGCATCGGATCCACGGAACTGTTTCTGGTCCGTCCGAAGGAAGGCGTTGATGGCTGGTTTCTCTACGGCGTTCTGAAGCTCGAGTCGAGCGTTCGTCAGCTCAACCCCATTGCAACCGGCTCCACGCATCCGCGCGTCGATCGCGAGGATGTCCTCGAGCTTCTTGTTCCTTGGCGCGACGATCAGCAGGCGCTGGGCGCCTTGCTTCGAATGGCGCAGGCCTGCTATTTCGCGAGCGCGGAGCTGACGGAAGCCGCCACCGCATTGGTCGAGCATCTGATCGAGGGCCGCGTCGTCGAAGCCGATCTCGTCGCCGCGCAGAAGGCACTTGAGGTCGGCGACCGCAACGCCGACTGCGAGATCCTGAAGGCACTCCGGCAGAGTGACGCGCCAGGCGCCAAAGCGCTCATCGCCGACGTCGATGCGCTCTGCGCACTCATCAACGCGTCGGAGGAAGAAGCCGCATGACGGTCTCGGCGCTCTCGGCCCGCACGCTGCTGCGTGCTGTTGAAGAGGTCCGTAACCTGCTTGCGCAGGGCGAGGTGTCCTCGTCGCTGCTGCAGTCACTGAACGGACCGGAAGCGTCGGGCCTGTGGACGCAGCGCGGCGACATCGTCGTCGCGACCCCTTCGGTCGTGACGCTCGCGGACCGGCTGCCCAGTTCCACCGAAACCGTGCCAGCCTTGTTCTCGCTCCTGCCCGAGGTGCGCGACGCCTGGCTGCGTGTCATGCGTGCGCGGTTGGCCGAGGGGGGCGAGCGGGGCGACGTGGCGGGCCTAGCCGATGCCGTGACGAACGCCGGCTCCGCGGCGGCCGAACTCGTGGCGGTCACAGCGCCTTCACTGGCGCCAACACCCTATGCCGACCTGGAGCGGGCAACCTTGCCGGCCCCGGCACACGAGGCGGCCGCAGCGCCTGTGCTTCTTCGCGTGCTGGCCGCTACCGCCGCTCTTCGCGGTGGCGCGCAGGTGCCGCCAGTGCTGCCCGAGATCGCGGCCGAGAATCCTTCGACCGGCTGGCGCCCCGGCCGGCTGCTGCGCCTGCCCGCGGTGAGTGACACAGCATCGAGCACCGCGGTGTTGAGCGGCGCGCTGGATGGTCGCGGCGAGGACGGCGACGCCATGCGCTGGGCGCTGTCCCATCCCTGGGCCTTCCTGTTGGCCCAGATGGTCTTCACCAAGGAGGCGTGGGAAGCCGAGCGTGTGTCGGGCGGCATCGCCTTTGAGCTCGAGCCCGCGCACGTGTCACTGTTCCAAACTCCGCCCCGTGTCGAAGTGGCCGTGACGCTGCCCAGCGGCGAGGAGATTCGCTGCGGTTCGTTGGGCGAACTCGTCCAGCGCACCCTCGCACAGCTCGGTGTGATGGTGCTCGCGCACCGCGTGACCGCCAGCCTGCTTGACGACCCGCTGGCATCAGTCGTCGAAGCGGTGCAGCAGCGCGACGTCTGGCGCTTTGAGCACGGCTCGGGTGCACGGCGTCCCGCGTACGTCATTCACCCGTCGTTTTCTGATGCCTGCTACCGCGCGCTGGGCAGCCGGGCTTTCTACCGGCTCGGTGCGCCAGTGACGGCCGCCATCCGCCGCACTGCGGAAGCCTGGGCGCGTGAGCGGATCGCCCGGGCGGGAGCCCGTCAGGGCGAGGGGCTGGCGGCATGAAGCACGCTCAGGTGCCGATTCTTCACCTCGAGCGCCCCGCGTTCTGGACCGAGGCCAGCGACCCCGAAGCGTGGTTTCGGGCGCTCGAGGTCATCGCCACGGCCGCTCTCCGGACCCCGCAGACCGGCACACCGCGCACGGTGGCCGAGCGGTGCCTGCTGGGTACGATCGCGTGGCGCGGGGCAGCGGGTCTCTTCGGCGTGTTCCACCGTGCGGGCCTGGTTCGGCTGCCAGGTGTGGGGCTCATCGAGGGCGACGCTGCCGGCCATTGGGGCCTGAGCGACGAGGCGCAGGTTCTGTTGCGTCATTGGAAAGAGAACCCGTCGCGCGGCCTGGAGTCGCTGTCGACCTACCTCGTACGCGAGAGCCCATGGTTGCGCCTTCTACTCCTGCGTCTGACGCACCGCGACTGGATGCTGCTGAATTGGGCCGAGGTGAGCAGCAGTCGCACGGGCTTGAAGGCCGGTATCTCGCTGTTGCTGCAAGCGAACGCTGAACCCGAGAGCTGGTTTGCAGGGCTGGAGCAACTGGCGGCGGGCCGGTGGCTCGCGCGCGCGCAGTGCCAGGCGCTGGGCTATGCGCCCGAGGTCTTCCACCGCAAGAAGGGCAAGGACGACCTCTCGCTCACGCCGCTGACTGCGCCGCTGATGCTGCTCGAATCGGTGGGCTGGCTCACGCGCACCGGCTTGCTGAATTTGCCTGGTGCGCTGCAAGCAGACCTGCTAGGCCGGTCGAGCCCGGCGCAGGTCCTCACCGAACTGATCCGCAGTCATACCGATGTGCTGGGCTTCGTGGCCGCGGAGCCGGTGCTGCGCGAGCTGCTCGCCGCCTTCGGGGCCAGCCCGGACCAAGGTGCCTTCGCGCGCTGGATGGATGCACTCGTCGAACAGGCCCAGCGGCGCGGCGCCCTGGAGCTTCTCGCGGCCGAGCCGGGCCAGGCGCGCCATGGCCGCGGCCTGTTTGGTGACCCCGGCCGCAAGCTCGTCCGGTGGGTCGTGCACGACCAATTCGACGACATCTTCCGCAACGCATGGCGCGTGCTCGAGACAAGACAGGAGCTGACACGGTGATCGACAAGGCGAAACATCAATGGGCCGCCACCGGCGTCTCGAGCTACCCCCTGACACACCCTGTCGTGGGCCAGGGCCGCTTCTTCGAGGCGTTCCGCCACTTCATCCACCTCGTCGATGACGAGGCGGAGAAGTTCGCGCACGTCTTCGCGGCCATCGGCGAGTGGGGCAAGGGCAAGTCGCGCCTGGGCTACGAGTTGGTGGCGCAGATCAATGACACCTCGCGCGGTTGGTGGGTGCGCGCCGACGACGGCTCGCTGCAGAAGGCGCAACTGTTCCACGACGACAAGGACCGCAGCCAGTACCTGGGCTTGTACATCCGCTACAGCCAGGTGGCCAACGACTACAACAACGTCGACAACTGGTTTGCCTACGGCCTGTACAAGGCGCTGTTGCCGCTGGCGCGCAGCGCATTCGATGGCTCTATCCAGGGGCAGATCGCGAAGGAGGCGAGTGACCGGCTGACGGTGGCGGGCTTCGACCCCAAGAAGCTGGCCGACGCGCTGGAGACCGCGCAGAACCACTCCGACCAGGCGCTCTACGAAGACCCGACGCTGGCCACGAGGCTGTGCCAGGCGGCATATGCCTACTTGCAGTCGCTCGGCATCAAGTACGTTCTGGTGGTTCTGGACGAGCTGGAGACGGCCGCGGAGTCTGCAACCTTCGGCCTGGACTCGACCGACATCAAGCACCTCGACGGGCGGGCCATCAAGTTGATGGGCAAGGCCATCAAGGAGGAAGACCCGCGCCGCAAGTTGCCTTGGCTTCGGTACGTGGCGCTGTGTTCCCCGGCGATCGGCGACGAATTGCGCGAGATCCAGTCGACCGCGCGCCGGTTCGAGCTGGCCGAACTGTCATCGAACGCTTTTTCTGACGTCAGCGACTTCGTGCAGACACTGGAACGTGACGGGCGCCTCGCCGAGACTTACCCGCAAGGGCTCGTCGAGGCGGCTTACGCCATGAGCGCGGGCAACTTCGGCTGGTTCAACGTCGTGATGGCCAGCATCGACGAACGCCTGCGCGACAAACGTGCGCGCGGTGAGAAGGACGCGCCCACCGTCGGCGCGCTCTTCGATGAACTGGTGCGGGTGTCAGGGCGGGTGCAGCAGCATGTGCTCGACCACCACGCGCTCGACATGCTGAAGATGGACAAGGCGCAGACGACGGCCGCGCGCGACTTGCTTTACGGCCAGCTGCCTGTGGCGTTGGAGAGCATCGCGCCAGAGAAGCGCGCCGCCCTGCTGGCAGCTTGCAACGAGTACGACGAGCCGATCGCAACGCTGTTCCGCCGGGTCGAGTGGGATGAACTCGAAGCGGCCGAAGCGCTGCGTGCGTCGAAGTTCACGCGGGACCGCGGTGTGTGGCGGCTCGGGGGTGTCGATCAGCCGCTCGATCTGCGCCAACTGCTCTCGAACCTCGGCACCTATGCCATACACGAGACCAAGGGCCAGCGCCGCACCGATGGCAAACACACGCTCGTGGTCCCGCTGCGACAGTCGGACTTCGTGCATCTCGTGTCGCTGTTGTCCCCGCACGCCGCGGCCGAAGACGCGGCGCGGGCGCTGTGGCGCCGCTTCCTCGGCGCCGAAGATCTGCCGGCCGATACTGCGACGCACGTGGGTCCCAGCGTGGAAATGATCGCGCGTCTGGATTTGCGGCACCGCAAGCAGGGGCAGACCTCGCTGATCTTCCGCGACCCGGACCAGAACGCGGCGCACGAAAAAGCGCTTTCGACGCTGCGCACGCAGACCGAACGCCAGCGCGCGCTGCAGATCCTCGTGGGCGCCATGCGGGTCATCGACCAGCACTGGGGCTATGACGCCGCGCCTACCGGCATTCGTGATGAATCGTTGACGGTCATTGCGACCTCGCCGCTTGCCAAGGGCAAGCAACCCGGCGGGCTGGTCACTTTCGATGGTCTGAAGCTGCACCCTAAAGGTCGAGTGCTCTTCGCCTGGGTGAAGAACGACGAGGAGCTCGAGCGCCTCTGCAAGGCAGCGAACACGCAGTTCGACGACGAGGGCCGTACCCCCGTGGTCGCGTTCACATCGTCGCGGGCCCTCGTCGATCGCATGGCCAAACCGTCGGGCATCACGCTCAAGGACGCCAAAGGCTACCTGCTGCTGTATCAGCTCAGCTCGACGGAGGAGCACGTCCTTCACCAGATTGGCGTGCCAACACAGGCGAGCCTCGGCTTCGCCCTCGACGGCCACGGCTTTACCACTGCATTCAACAACCGGCTGCAGAGCCTGGTGCGTCCGTTCACTGACGAAGTGGGGCGATTCCGGCAGCAGCTCAACGAGTTGGGGCGCATCGCGTGGCCGCTGCGCTCGTCGGGCAAGCTGAAGGACACGGAGCAGGATCTGCTGATCAAGGCCTGGCGCATTCTGGCCGTCGACAAGGCGGCACCGGCTACGTTGGCGAAGCTCGATGACAAGTCGGGCGTCGATGTCGAGGACTTGAAGGCGATTCTGGCCAAACTGGGTGTCACGCCCAAGGCACGTGCGGCGGGCTATGTCGACAGCGAGCGCGCCGGCCTGTTCTCTCGGGTGGACGACGCCGCCGAAGCGCAGTTCCCGCCGTTCCTGATTGAGATGATCCGGCTTCTGCTGAGGGGCGATTGGACGTTCCCGCGTGCCGAACGTGAGTGGTTCTGGGGCTACACCTGGGAAGGCGTAAAGCCCAAGGACACCTACTTCGAGTGGATGTCGGTCCTGCGCGAACTGGGCTTCGCCCAACCGCAGCCGGGGGCCAAGAGCGCCGACGTCTACACGGCGATTCCGCGCTCCGAGCTGCGCGGGGCCGTGCAGGAAGCAGACAGCTGGCTGAAGAAGGACTATCCGACGCTCGTGGCCGAGATGGAGTTGGTCTTTGGGGCGGGTCTTGTCAAGCAGCTGTTCGCGCCCGAGAGCGCAGGTTTGCCCGGGACCAAGACCATGATGGCCCGCCAGAAGCTCAAAGACAGCACAACCGACCTTGACTCACTCGACGTTTCCGAGACGCAGCCCGCCTCGGCTGACAACTTCCGCGCGTCCGCGCAACGTCGGCGCCGCATCATTGCCAACGTCAACTGGGTCTACCGCCGCGAGGACTTCGTCGCGCTGCAGCAGGACGCCAACGTCAAGACCCTCGACTTCAGTCTGGACGATGTGCCGCTTTGGCAGCGTGTCCGACGTGCCTCGCTGTTGGTGGGCTTCGTTCGCAAGGCCGAGAAGCGGACTCGCGCGCGGACGGTGTCGCTGGCTGAAGAGATGCGCCAGGAGGTGAGCGTGCTGCAAGGTTTTCCGATCGCGCTGTTCACGTTGTCGCTGGAGAAGATCGGTCATATCCTCGATGGCGCTGTCGCGCCGGGTGCCGTTCCAGGTGCAACCGAACTGGTACAGGCCACCGAGCCTGGAACCTTGCGTCAGAACCTTCGCGACCTGAGGGTGGCTGAGGCCACAGTTCAGCTGGAGAACTTGGCGCGCGAGGTGGGTGTCGACCTCGCGACTTGGACCGAGTCTCCCCTGGCTCAGTGCGAAGGGCCTGTGGTGAGCACCTTCCGCGACCTGAAGTCGGTGTACGAGAAGCTGCGAACCGAGCTTGGGGGCGCGACCACGCGCATCGGCACGCTCCAGACGGTGCTCAAGGGTGCGCCTGGCGACTTTCACTACCCTAAGGCTGTGCTCACCCTCGACAAGCTTCAGGGCCGCCCGGCACTCATTGATAGTGCACTCGACGAAGCTCGCAGCGAGGAGGTCGAGCGACTTCGCTCCGAGTTTGATGCGCCTGCGCGGCTGGGCAATTTCCAGCCGCTGATGTCGCGCGCACGTGACCTGCTCGAAGAGCCGAGGTCGGCCCTCACGCTGTTGATCGGACACGTCATGTCCGTGGAAAACG
Source organism: Variovorax flavidus (assembly GCF_030317145.1). Lineage (GTDB taxonomy): Bacteria > Pseudomonadota > Gammaproteobacteria > Burkholderiales > Burkholderiaceae_C > Variovorax > Variovorax flavidus. Next base: position 34,737 of record NZ_JASZYE010000006.1, on the reverse strand, counting down.
CGATCGCGGAGTACCGCAAGAAGCTGCTCGAGAGCGCCGAGCTGCAGAAGGCACACCGCGGGCTCCAAGCGCTCGCTTTGGCCACGGGCGCCGCGGCGCCCGCAGCCCTCAGCCTGAAGGATGTCGAGGAGGCGGGTGCGCTTTGCGAGGGGCAGAAGCTGGTGAGCAGCCGGATTCAGGACAACACAGCGTCCGGTTACAGGATGCTCGCTGGCACTGGCCTCAGCTTTGATCGCTGGTGTGCCATAGTGCACGCGCTCGATGCGGGGCGTGACCCTGTGCTCGAGCCGCAGGAGGCCGACGCTCTGGTGAAGCGCAATCTCGTGCAGCGCACCTACCGGCTTGGGGTATTGCCGTGACGGTGCTTGTCATCCTTCAAGGCGCACTCGCCTCGCATCGACGAGGGCGAATCCTGCGAGAGGCACTCGGAGCAGACGCTGCTTCGGTGCTGCCCGAAGGCCGCGCGGTGGTCATGGCCTTTGGTGAATCGTTTCAGGGTGCGGACAGAGCCGAACAGGCGCGCCTGTTGGAGTGGACCCGTACCCCTGGGCACCTGCTGCTGCTGATCCCACCGTTCGAGACCGGTGTGTGTGATGTACCGGTGTCCTGGAGGGCCGAGCGCATCGACGGTTCTGCGCGCGGTGGCGAAGGTCTCGCCAGAGTACTCGCGACGGAGGTCACTCATCGGCTCGACGGGAAGCTCCAGACACCGCCGATGTCGGGAGCCACGTGGGGAGACCTGAGTGTATGCCTGGGGACCTATCGCCTGCACCCCGCCGCCGGGCTCTTCGCTGTGACATCGTTGCCGCTGTGGTCGCTGACAGTTCTCGATGCTGCTGACCAGCTTGCGGGTTGGATCGATGCCCTGTCTGCACTTGCAGGCGAGAGCAAGCCGGTCGAAAGACCCACCGAGCGCGCGCTGACGCCCGACCACTTCGGCATGCTCGTCTTTCTACTGGGTCAATCGTTTTCCGACGAGGAGGAGGCGATTGCCGCGCTTCAATCGTCGTCGATCTTCCGCTTCGGCCAGGATCGTGCAAGGCAACTGATGACCGAACTGCGCGGACGTGGCCATCTCGTTGGCGCCAAGCCGACGGTGGAGGCCGTCGCGCTCGTGATGGAGAGCCCCTATGCGTGCTATGTCGGCGCGCTTCGCAAGGTATCTACCCCATGACTTCCACCAACCCAACACTTGCGCAGACGCTTGCGATCCAGTCGCAGATCCATCTGCCTGGCACCGCGGGGCGACTGTTGAAGCAAATTCGCGACCTCGAACGCGTCGCGCCGCTGTTCGTGAAGGCCGGTCTCGTGCGCTCGGTTGAGCGCCCAAGTCCGATCAATGCCCGGGTGTCCGGCATTGCGACGCGCGCCGCGACGACCAAGACCATCGGCGGCTTCCTGTACGGTGCAGCGGCGGCCCGTTGCGATCTGCTCGTCGAGCACAACGCCGTCTCGACCGCAGGCCAGGACAGTGCCTGCGAGATCGACGACATCAATTTCGAGAACCAGTCGAAGCGCCTCGCGCTGGCCGCCATGCGGCAAGCCTATGAACTGGCCGATCGAGCGGTTGTCGAAGAACGCGCACGGATGATCTTCCTCGACACGCCGCTGGTGATGGACCGAAGCATGGTGCCCCCGTCCGATCGCGCAGGCGACGAGGGATATCGGGCGGCATACGAGGCCACGCTCGCGACCGTCCAGGCTTTCTGGGCCAAGCACCGTGAACGTCTGTTCCCATGGAGTCCGAGTGGCCCCGTCATCGTCGGGCTCGCTTCTCAGCGGTTCGGAGCCATTGTCCAGTCCGCGCACCAGGATCTGCGGCTTCCCGAAGGGCGAAGCCAGCTACTGCCTACCGAGGGGATCACACGCGAGCACCTCGCAGCACTGGACGGGATGCGTGAGGCGGTCCTTGGTGTTGGCGAGCGCAGGTTCGTGCATGGGATCCTCGGTAGCTTCACGAGAACGGCCGCGTTCCGGATGAATGTGCACGCCCCGCGGATGGAGCCGGGAGCGGTCGTTGACCTTGGGGTGATTGGCCTGCACTTCCGTGCTGGCCAGACGACCGAACCGCGCTTGATGCAACTCGTTGGCGACGCTCCTGCGTGGACTGCCGAAGTGATTGACGACGTTGTCGGCCTCACGATGGCGTTGACGGCCGTCGGGGGCACGGCGTCGGCCCCGCTGCCAGTCCAACTGGCTGAACGAGAGTTGAACGCTCTTGCTCCATTCCTCGAGCACTACAGCCGAAGCGTCGCGCGTGAGCTCAAGCAGCGTGAAATCGAGAGCGTATGGCTCTCGGACTTCGACCTTGGGACATAAGGAGAACAAAACATGACGACCCATATCCTCGGCCGCTTGGTCGGCAACACCGGCGACCCGACGAACCTGACAATGGTGCTGAACTCGTCCTTTGCGGGCCGGCGCGGCGAATTCGTACGCGTTCGGCATCGCGAGCAGGAAGGCGACGCACAGACCGACGTCTTGGCGCGCATCGTGAGCATCAGCCGTAGCAATGTCCTCTACAACTCCGGGCTCGGCCAGGCTGTAACGGAACTCGAGCTGCTGCCCGGTGCGCAGGTCACCGGCGAGCAGATCATCGGCAAGCTGGAGGCGATCGGCTTTCGGGAAGCGGACAGCGGGCAGATCAAGATGCCGCGGCGTGCGCTCGACCCCGGTTCTCACGTGGAGCCGGTGGACTTCCAGTTTCTCAGCGCCTTCTACCAGTTTCAGGAACACTCGAGCCTGCACATTGGAAATCTCGTTGGGTACGAAAGTGGTGCCTCAGCAGTGCCCGTGTTTCTCGATGTCAACCGGCTGGTAACGGAGCACCTTGCGGTTCTTGCAATGACCGGCTCGGGCAAGTCATACGCCGTGGGCCGCATCATCGAGCGACTCGTCGCCATCAACAACGGCACAGTCGTTGTCTTCGACCCGCACGGTGAATACGGACGCGCGCTCGCCGGCGGAGAGATGCACTTCAACGAGCACCCTGACGAGCTAGACGACCAGCGCGATCGCGCCGCACTGCCTGCCATCCGCGAAGCGTTCACGCGGCTTCGAGAGGCCGGAGCGGGCATCACCATCTACAGCCCACAGAACCCTTCTTTCCGGCAAAAGTACGCAGGAGCAAACCAGGAACTTGCGTTGCAGTTCGATCACTTCGAGATGGATGATCTCAGCGAGATCCTTCCCGGCCTGACCGAGCCGCAACAGCGGGTCTTGGACGTGGCTATCCGTTTCTGGATTGCTCACGAGCCCGCAATGCCGAGAGACATCAACCGGCTACGGCACTACCTAGGCGACGGCATCGATGACGTGCGGCAGTGGGACGAGTTGAGCCAATCCGAAGCCTCAGCACTGAACGGTCGCAGCGCGGCGGTGGCCTCGATGAAGCTGTCGCGCGTCCTGCAGGAGGCCCAGAGCTTCTACCACTCCGGACTTGCCGCAGCCACTGACGTCTACGAGATGGTCGGCAGGCCGACCGATCGCAAAGGCCGCCTGGTCATCGTCGATCTTCAGGGGCTCAGTGACACCGCGAAGCAGGTCATCACTGCGCTCATCTCCAGCGAGATTCTTCGTGCCGCCTCGAGCAAGACAGATCGAATCCGCCCGTGCTTTCTGGTCTACGAGGAAGCGCACAGCTTCGCACCGGCCGGTGAGTCGGCAGTGAGCCACCGCATCATCAAAAAGATCGCGGGCGAGGGACGCAAGTTCGGTGTCGGCTTTGCCGTCGTGAGCCAGCGACCATCGAAGCTCGACCCTGACGTGACCTCTCAGTGCAATACGTTGATCGCGATGCGCCTGAAGAATCCTGATGACCAACGCTTCATCGCGAAGACATCCGACATGGTCAGTGCTGCCGATCTCGACCAGCTCCCTGGACTCTCGACAGGGGAGGCGCTGATCTGCGGTCGCTCGATCCCAGCTCCGCTGCTGGTGCGCGTGGGCACGAAGGCGTTGGTCCATGGCGGTGAGTCGCCTGAGGTGCTTAATGTCTGGGGGAGGTTCGGTGGGTGAGCCCGAAGACGTCGGGGCTCGGCTGACGCTCCATGCCGCTTCAGGCCATCTCCCGATGTGGACCGAATGGGGTGTCCGCGATGTCGGCCACCTGGTACACAGCCTCGGCTGCACTTTCTTGACGGCCGTAGGGCGCGATCTTGGGTTTGCCGCTGTGTCGGAGGTGCCTGCTCCGCGTGAAGGTGCGCTCGCGCAGGTGGATCAGGATGTGCGATCGGACTCTGTGTGGTTCGATCGCGAGAAGCGCCGAGTGGTGCTAGTGGCAGAGTTCGAGCGTTACTCGGGCAAGCAAAAGGACCTTAGCCCGAAGGTCGAAACGCTGTGTCTCGCCCAGCACCGCTGGAATCGCGAGGATGCAACGCTGCTTCTGGCGTACTGGACCAACGGTCTTGTCACGCTGCCTGATCACGACGGGCTCAGAGACATTGTGCGGGGCGGCTTCCAGGGCCCCGGCGGCATACGCGTCCCTGGAAACCCCAGGGCGCGGCTCATCTTCTTTCAGTTCGTCGTCCGATCCGGCCAGGACGGCCTGCTCCGGCTGGAAAACATCTTTCGTCGAGGTGAATCATGACGATCAGGTTCTTTGTCCCGAGAGCTGACCGACGACTTGGTGATCGATACGAGCTTGTCGAGTGTCTCGGCGACGGCTCGTACGGCTGGGTGTGGCGTGCCCAGCGTCTGTCAGACGGGGCGATTGTTGCTGTGAAGATCCCGAAGGCGCAGGGCAAGCGAAACGAAGAGCTTGCCGAGGGCTCTCCGCTTGTTGGGCAGTTGTCGCACCCGAGTGTGGTCGATGTCCACTGGATGGGACGGGTGCCGCCCGAGCGCGAGTGGTATGCGATTGAGATGGAGTATTTCCCTTCCATCACCCTCGCGCAGCTTCTCGACAAAGGGGAAGAAGGCTTTGTCGCCAGCTACGACAAGCTCCTAGGTGTGTTCGAGCAAGTGCTGGACGGCTGCGCCCATCTGCATCGGGTGGGGATGTCGCATGGTGACATCAAGCCGCAAAACATTCTTGTCGCTGCTGATCGGGTGAAGCTCACCGACTTTGGGTCAAGCGTTCTGCCTGAAGACATGTATGCCCGAACGCGCGAGAACGGCGGAACGATCCTTTATTCCGCACCGGAAGTCGTCGGTTCAACGCTCGCGACTCGCGACAAGTCGGCCAGATTCCTTTGCGACATCTACAGCCTGGGTGTACTGCTGTACCACTTGGTCACCGCACGACTGCCCCACGACACCTTAAGCCAGGTCGCGCGCCATGTGCCATTCGCGCGGGCGCGTGAAGTCAACTCTTCGGTCGCGCAGCCGCTCGACGAATTCATCGACCGTTGCCTAAGGTTGGTGCCGGAAGAGCGCTGGCCTACCGTGGACGTGATGTTGGAGACTTTTCGCGGCGTCCGTCGCGCCCAGGTTCAATCGACGCCCACACGGGCCCTTGGGACTACACCCACACCGCAAGAGGATTGGTCGACGCTGGCAGTGCGCCTGGTAGAGAAGGGCGATTTCCGTGATGCCGAGCTGATTGCGCGCGCCGAGTTCGAGTCGTCGAGGGATGAGCAGGCTTTCTTGCTGATGGTTCACGCGTCGTACCAGGAAGGCCGCTACTTCGATTGCATTCGCGATCTTGAGTCACGGCCCGATATGGTGGACGCGCCATCCACCATGGGCGCGGAGTTGCGACGCTTGGCGCTGTCGGCATATTTGGAGATTCGACAAGTAGATCGTGCCGGATCCTTCGCTGCCAAGTGCCTCGCTGATACCCCTGAGGCTCCGGATCTCTTATTGAAACGTGCCTCAATCCTTGCGCTCGACGCGAAGTACGAGGCAGCCGCGGAGGAACTCATGGCACTTCACCGGAGACTGCCAGGCCGGCCAGCGATTTTGCGCCGGCTTGTTGCGGTGTTCGAGCAGATGCGAGACGTCGGCAAGGCTGCCGCGTTCCTGCGTGCGTACCAGAAACTGGCGCCAGACGATCCTTGGGCTGCAAAGAAGGCCGAGCAGTACCGAGCAATTGGGCTTGCCTGACACTTCGGGTCAACCACCCAGGGCCGGCCGGCGGCTTTCCGTTTCGGTCGATCGAAGAGCAGCACTGTGCCATCGAACGCGTCATGCAAGAGGTGCCGACGCGCAGTTGTTTCGAACCGATACCTTCAGCTTTGCCAACCGGATTCAGCAGCACACAGGCAGTGCAAGGAGTTTAACGTGACGTTCGTGAAGATCTCGTAGCGCCTGCCTGCTCGGATAGTTCCGGAATCGTCCTGCCAGCTACAGGACGTTCTTGTAAGGCTGCTCGATGATCCCGACGACGTAGTCGAGATCCTCAGCGCCCTTGAGATAGATCCGGCGGTCCATCGTCCAGGCGACATCCTCCTGTCCATCACGGCCTTCATCGGATCCGTCGGTCTTGTGCCGGCCGACCTCGGGGAAGCGTACGTGAGTCAGCACGTCAGGCTGCGAAAAGGGGCAGCAAACCCGAAGTGGGTCGCATTTGCCCACACCTTCAGTCGGTTTTGCATCGTTTTGATCGCAGGGGCGACCACGTCGGTCCAAGTACTGCGCTCGAGAGAGGAATTCTTACAGCTGAGAATGGTGCTAATGGGCTTGTAGCCCCTGGCCTGAAGCCTACCTCTTGCGTGGACGTTGCACCCGAGCGACACGTTGAAATCTGTCGGTATTTTTGTCGGTATCTGGAAGGGTGAATTCTGCTTTTACCAGCATTCATAAGGGGTGTGAGCGAGATTTCGATTCCTGGCGGCTTCAAAGGCTGGAAGCATCCATGTGCTTCCGGCCTTTTTCGTTCTTCCTCCGCGCAGGCCCTATCTGACGCATGAGTGCATGTTTAGTGGGGCATCCATCGTGGCAATACGGAGGGAGCGGCTGATCAGGCGCTGATCTTGTCGGCCCTAGGCCTGCGGGCGTGACACTTGCGCTAGCCGCGCGATCGCCTCACCTGCATCGCAATGCAAACTGCCGGTCCCGTGCGCGCTTTCGTTGATCCCTCAGTCGATCCTGTTCGTAACCATTGAGCGGCTGGCGGGTCGCCGCATCAATGGATGCGATCTGCGCGTCTAGTTGCGCGCATTCAGTGACTGCGAGGTCGACGTTCATTGCTACCCTGCGCTCATGTTCGACGGCAGCGTGAGTGATGGCGCTGTTGCGACGCATGGAGGCTGCTCTATCTTCCAGCGACATCCCGTCCGCCAGATTGGCATCGGGTTGCACTGACACTGCGCCGGTCTTTGAACCTGACGGGCAGGGTCTATCCGAATACGTCACCGTTCCGTTCGCGGAGACGCACTTGGCGAACTGCTGTATTCGAGGCGCAGGCCCTTGATCCTGCTCGCGCGGCGCATCTGGAGACGGCGACTCTGAAACGTGCGGTTGCGGGCTGACGACTGGTGCACCCTGCCGCGTAGCTTGATTTCGCAATGCGTCCCGGTCTTGCCAGCTCTGGAACGCAACGAACACCATCACGGCGGCGCCTGCCGCTGCGAGCCAGACCAGCACGCGGTTTGACGACTTTCGCGGCCGCAGGGCGCGCTCCCATGACGGCAAGGGCTCGCGCGATTCGTTCATCCAAAGGCTGCTGATCTTGTCGTTGTGCATAGCTCAGCAACTGTCCGCTATCGCTGGGGCATCCGACCTCCTCGAATTTCCTATTTCGTCTCCGCGTCGTGAAGTTCCTCACATTTGCCTAAACGGGCGGGCTACAGAGCGCCAAGTTCTTTCTCGTATCTCTCTTGTACAGATAGCACCAACTCCCAAGGCGCGACCTGCAAACCATTGGCCAACCGAAAGAGGCTGCTCAGAGAGGGGCTCGTGGTGGCCAGCTCCAGTTTCGCGACAAACGTTCGATTCACTTCCGACGCATATGCGAGAGCTTCCTGACTGATGTTTAGCGCGGCACGCCGAGCTTTCAGTTCGGCGGCAAATGCTCTGAGCAGAGCGGGGTCTTGGTTGGATCGCATGGCAACGAATCTCGTTGTCATGCATTTGTTATGCACCCGCTTTTATGGTACAAAATTCGCCAGATAACGACTTGAGGGAGACACATGTATCGTCGGTCCAGCTATTTCGCGCTCGCGATTTCGATCGCCCTTCGGCAGGTAGCTTCTGCCGCTAAATCCGCTGACGCGGCGTACCCCACACAGTCGATCCGCATCGTCGTCGGATACCTGCGCAAAGGCGCCATCGAAACGATCGCGCGGGTAGCCGCCAGCAGGCTTGGCGCCGAGTTCGGTCAGCCGGTCGTGATCGACAAGAGGCCGAGCGTCACCGGAGTTGAGGGCTTTGCGGTGGCAGCGCGGGCGGCGCCGGACGGCCACACGCTGTTGATATGCAGCACGACGATGATGTCGATTGCGCGGTACTTCTGCGACGACATCCCGGACAACCCGCCTGGCCACTTCGTGCCCGTGGCGCTGGTCAGCCTGTTGGCATTTGGGGTAGTGGCGAATTCACCCCTCCCCACGCCGGACCTCCAAGGCCACATCGAGTGGTTGAAGAATAGCGGCAGCAAGGTCGACGGCATCTACGCTCCACCGGGCACGTCCGCCGCGATCGTCGACAAGCTGGCCGCTGCGATCACGCGCGCCGTGTACACGGATGAGATGCGCGCGCAATTGCAGAAAGAGAACTTCGACCTCGTGCTTCTCACGGGGCGCGCGCTCTGTGCCTATCTAGACCAGGAAGATGAGAGCCGAGCGGTGGTAGCGCGAACCTGACCGCTCGGCTGCATGCGCCCGTTCAGCCCTTGATAAACGCCAACAAATCCTTATTAACCACATCCGGATGCGTCGCACACATCCCATGCGGCAGCCCCGCATAAACCTTCAGTTCCGCCCCCTTCACCAGCTTCGACGACAGCAGCGCCGAATCCGCAATCGGCACGATCTGGTCATCGTCCCCGTGCATCACGAAGGTCGGCACGTCGATCTTCTTCAGGTCTTCCGTGAAGTCCGTTTCCGAGAACGCCTTGACGCAGTCGTAGTGCGCCTTGATGCCGCCCATCATCCCCTGCAGCCACCAGTGCTGGCGGATGCCTTCGGAGATCTTGGCGCCGGGGCGGTTGTAGCCGTAGAAGGGCAGGGTGATGTCGCGGTAGAACTCGGCGCGGTTGCCGGCGACGCCGGCGCGGATGCCGTCGAACACGTCGATGGGCAGGCCGCCCGGGTTGGCTTCGGACTTGACCATGATGGGCGGCACCGCGCCGATCAGCACGGCCTTGGCGACGCGCTTCGTGCCGTGGCGCCCCAGGTAGCGCGCGACTTCGCCGCCGCCGGTGGAGTGGCCGACGTGGATGGCGTCCTTCAGGTCCAGCGCGGCGGTGAGGGCGGCGAGGTCGTCGGCGTAGGTGTCCATCTCGTTGCCGGTCCACGTCTGGGTCGAGCGGCCGTGGCCGCGCCGGTCGTGCGCGATCACGCGGTAGCCCTGCGCCAGGAAGAACAGCATCTGGTTGTCCCAGTCGTCCGCCGACAGGGGCCAGCCGTGCGAGAAGACGATGGGTTGGCCTTGGCCCCAGTCCTTGTAGTAGATCTCTGTGCCGTCTTTGGTGGTGATGGTGGGCATGGTCAAGCTTCCTTTTGGGAGTGGAGGGAGGATGGCGGTGCCGGCAGTATGCTCGGATACCCCGCCGGCGACGACCTCCCGAGGGGCACTTCGACCCTCTCCGGATAGCGAATCGGCGCATTGGCCTTTGGAGATAGAAAACACCCCCATGGCTTCCGACCTTGCCCGCTCCTGGCTGACTTTCAGCGCGCCCGTGGCTGCGGCGCAGGCGGCCGGGCGCCCGGTCGTGGCGCTCGAATCGACCATCATTGCCCACGGCATGCCCTACCCGGAAAACGTTCGCACGGCGCGCGAAGTCGAGGCGCTGATCCGCGGCCTGGGCGCCGAGCCCGCGACGATCGCGGTGATGGGCGGGCGCATCCGCATCGGCCTGTCCGCCGACGAGCTGGAGCTGCTCGGCCGCTCGAAGGAGGCGCAGAAGGTCAGCCGCCGCGACCTGCCGGCCGTGCTGGCCGGCGGCGGGCTCGGCGCGACGACGGTGGCCGGCACGATGATCTGCGCGGCGCTCGCCGGCATCGAGGTGTTCGTGACCGGCGGTATCGGCGGCGCGCACCGTGGCGCGCCGGAGAGCTTCGACATCTCGGCCGACCTGCAGGAGCTGGCGAAGACTTCGGTGGCCGTGGTGTGCGCGGGCGCCAAGTCCATCCTCGACATCGGGCTGACGCTCGAATACCTGGAGACGCACGGCGTGCCGGTGCTCAGTTGCGAGCAGGACAACTTCGCGGCCTTCTACACGCGCGACAGCGGTTTCAGGGCGGACTACCGGCTCGACGACGCAGCGGCGCAGGCGCGCTTCATCCGTACCAAGTGGGATCTGGGCCTGGCAGGCGGCGTGGTGCTGAGCACGCCGGTGCCCGAATCAGCCGCGATGCCGCGCGAGGAGATCGACGCGCTGACGCTGCAGGCGCTGGACGAGGCCAAGGCGCAGGGCATCACCGGCAAGGCGGTGACGCCCTTCCTGCTGGCGCGCATCAAGGCGCTGACGGGCGGGCGCAGCCTCGCGACCAACATCGCGCTGGTCAAGCACAACGCCGAGGTGGGGGCCAGGCTGGCGCTGGCATTGGGCTCCGGGCCGCGTCGTTAACATGCCCGGTTCAGTGATCAATCCAAGGGAAGCAGAGGCCGCATGACGAACGAGAGCAACCAGAGAGCCGCCGAGCTCAAGAAGATGACGCTCTGCGCCTCCTGCGCCGGCATCCAGCGGAACTGGCGCCGCGCGCCGGGGCATGCCGAGCTGGTGCAGCAGTCCAGCCGCAAGGCGGTGCGCAGCGACGACGACGGCGGCAGCCACACGGTCACGCTCACCAGCTACCGCTGCGACGCCTGCGGCACGCGCTGGGAATACGAGAACGACAAGACCAACCAGCAGGCGGGCTGGTCGGTGGTCGGGCAGTAAGTCCGGCCGGCGCGGCTAGCAGCCGGTGTTCTTCACGCGTTCGACTTCGAGGCCGAAGAACGGCCGCAGCCTCGTGCCCAGCACGTTGCCCGCGAACGCACAGACGAGCCAGAGCCAGCCGTGCAGGCTGCCGGAGACGATGCCGCTGAAGTAGGCGCCGATGTTGCAGCCGTAGGCCAGGCGCGCGCCGTAGCCGAGCATCAGCCCGCCGACCACTGCCGCCACGATCGAGCGCAGCGGAATCCGCCACACCGGCGCGTAGCGGCCCGCCAGCGCGGCGGCGGCCATGGCGCCGAACACGATGCCGATGTCCATCACGGTGGTCACGTCGAAGTTCAGCGGCGCGGCGAGCGATGCAGCGTTGGGGCCGGCGCTCCAGTATTTCCAGCTCGCGATGTCGACGCCGAGCGCAGCGGCGCCCTTCGCGCCCCACAAGGCGAATGCCGAAGTCACGCCCCACGGACGGCCCGCCAGGGCGAGCGTCGCGAAGTTGAGCACCGCGAGTGCAACCGCCCCCGCGATCAGCGGCCACGGGCCGTGCAGCCACGGCGAGGCGTGCGCGACGCGGTCCGGCTCGTTGACGAGGCGGCCATGGCGGCGCTTCTCGATCAGCACGGTCAGCCCGGCGATGGCCGCGAACACCACGAGATTGAGCGCAATCGCCGGACCGGCGCCGAAGGCCAGCACCATGGAGAAGGGCTTGAGCTGCGGCATGGCCGTCCAGAACGGCATGTGCGCCGTGGCCACGACCGAGCCGACGATGAAGGCGATCAGCGTGATGACCATGCGCGTGCTGCCGCCACCCACGGTGTAGAGCGTGCCCGAGGCGCACCCGCCGCCGAGCTGCATGCCGACGCCGAAGATGAATGCGCCGACGATCACCGAGGTTCCCGCCGGGGAGACGAGGCCCGTCACGGGTTGGCCGAACAGCGACCCGGCCGACAGCGCGGGGAAGAACAGCAGCACGCCGATGGCGAGCATCACCATCTGCGCGCGCAGGCCTGCGCCGCGTCCGTCGGCGATGAAGACGCGCCACGCGGAGGTGAAGCCGAAGGCCGCGTGGTAGAGCGTGATGCCGAGCAGGGCGCCGACCACGTAGAGCGCGGCCTGGCGTGCGCTCACGGTTTGCGCGAGATACACCGCGCCGAGCGCGATGAGCAGGACTGCGATGCCGAGGGGCTTGGGATTGACGGGGAAGAGGGGACGCGGTGCTTGCGCCGACGGGGCGGGTATGGAAGACATAAGCGGCTAATTTTCCGCTTTTTCGTATGCTCGACCTTCCTGTAAGGCTGGCGGAGCGAACTCGTGACCTATCAACTCCACTATTGGCCCTCGATCCAGGGCCGCGGCGAATTCGTGCGTCTGGCGCTGGAGGCCGTGGGCGCGGCATACGTCGACGTGGCGCGCGAACCGCCTTCCAAAGGTGGCGGCGAATCGGCGCTGGGGCGGCGCCTCGGCGATCCGGGCAACCCGCGTCCCTCGTTCGCGCCGCCCTTTCTGGTCGACGGCGACATCGTCGTCGGGCAGACCGCGGCGATCCTGCTCTATCTGGGGCCGCGCCTGGGGCTCGCAGGTGTCGGTGAGGCCGACGGGATCTGGGCGCACCAGTTGCAACTCACCATCGCCGACGTGGTGGCCGAGGCGCACGACACGCACCATCCGTTGTCGACGGGCCTCTATTACGAAGACCAGCGCGAGGCAGCGCTGGCGCGGGCCAAGTCGTTTCGCGAAGAGCGCATTCCCAAGTTCCTGGACTGGTTCGAGCTGATCCTGCAACGCAATCCCGCTGGCGATGTGCATCTGGTCAGCGATGTGCTGACCTATGCCGACCTGTCGCTGTTCCAGCTCGTCGCGGGCCTGCGCTATGCGTTCCCGAAAGCGACGGCGCGAGCGCTCGCGCAAACCCCGGCCGTCGCCAAGCTCGCGACGAACGTGAGCCGCCGCCAGCGGGTGCACGACTATCTGCAGAGCCCGCGCCGCATCCCCTTCAACGAGGACGGCATCTTCCGGGCGTATCCCGAACTCGACGGTTGATCGCGAGGGGCGAGGGCGCCTAGTCGTTCGGCTCTTCGCGCATGCGCAGGGCCGCGTCGTAGAGCGCATTGCGCGGCGCGCCGCTGATCTCGGCCGCCACGCGCACGGCGCTCTTGAGCGGCAGTTCGGCCAGCAGGAGGCGCAGCACGCGCTCGCCTTCGACGCCATCGTCAGTCGCTGCGGGCTTGGGGTGCAGCACCAGCGCGAACTCGCCGCGCGTGCGGTCGCGGCTCGCTGCAAACCAGTCGGGCAGGGCGGCCGCGGTGACGGTGGCGATCTCTTCGAACTGCTTGGTGAGTTCGCGGCCCACCGTGATCTGTCGATCCCCCAGGGTCGCCAACGCACGCGCCAGCGCCTCGATGCGGTGAGGCGCTTCGAGCAGCACCACGCTGCGCGGCTCGTCGGCCAGTTCCAGCACGGCCGCATCGCGCTCCCCGGCCTTGCTGGGCAGAAAGCCCGCGAAGACGAACGCGCTCCCGGCGTCCCCCGCCGCAACCAGCCCCGCCGCGCCGACCAGCGTCGTCACGCTGCTGGCACCGGGCAGCGGCAGCACGCGGTAGCCGGCCTCGCGCACCGCCGCGACCAACCGCGCGCCGGGGTCGCTCACGCCGGGCGTGCCGGCGTCGCTCACGTAGGCAACGCGTTCACCGTTCGCCAGCCTCGCGATCACCGACTGCGCGGCCTCGGCCTCGTTGTGCTGGTGCAGCGCCAGAAGCTGGGCCGATGTCCGCTCGATGCCGTAGGCGCGCAGCAGGCTTTGCGTGTGGCGGGTGTCCTCGCAGGCCACGGCATCGACGGTCTGCAGGACGTGCAGCGCGCGCAGCGTGATATCCGCGAGGTTGCCGATCGGCGTCGCGACCACATAGAGCGTCGCCTGCGGATAATGCTGCGCGCCCGCGGCATCGCGTGCCGCCTGCAGGGCGGCGCCGAACGAAGCGGGTGCGAGTGAGGTCAATGGGTTTCTCCAGAACAAGACGACAGGGAGGTCGCCGCAGGTGACGACAAAGCAGCGAGGCGACGCGGCGGAAGATGCCGCGCTCGACCACTTGCAGGCGGCCGGCCTGAGCCTGGTCGCGCGCAATTATCGAACCCCCGGCCGCGGTGGCGGCGAGATCGACCTGATCATGCGCGATCCGCGCGATGGCACGCTGGTGTTCGTCGAGGTGCGGCAACGCGCCAGCGGCACGCATGGCGGCGCCGGCGGCAGCATCACGAGCGTGAAGCAGGGCCGCATCGTCTTCGCGGCGCGGCACTACATCAGCCGGCTTCGCGTGCTGCCGCCGTGCCGTTTCGACGTGGTGCTGATCGAGGAGCGCATCGAGTGGATCCAGGGCGCGTTCGATGCGAGTTGAGGCGTTCGCGGAACCCATCGGCCGATCCCGGCTCTACGTCGCTACACGTTTTGTTTCACTGAGCGCGTTCCATCGCGCAGTTATCATCCCGCCCCATGCTTGAGCAACGCATCCAGCAGCATTTCATCGACAGCGCCGACCTGAAGTACCAGGCAGGCCCCCTTCTCGGTAAACCCATTTCGCAAGCGATGCAGGCGGTGCTTGCGTGCGTCACAAGCGGCGGCAAGATCCTCGCGTGCGGCGCGGGCGTGTCCGGCTTCCTGGCGGCGCAGTTCGCCTCGCAGTTCGTCGGCCGTTTCGAGCGCGATCGGCCCGAACTGGCCGCCATCGCCTTGCCCGGCGACCCGACCGATCCCGCCGCCGACACGCCCGATGCACTCGACGCCGACCGCTTCGCGCGGCAGGTCCGTGCGCTAGGCCAGGCCGGCGACGTGCTGCTCGCCCTGAGCGCGAGCGGCCAGTCCGCCGCGGTGCTGGCGGCAGTCGAAGCGGCCCACGCACGGGACATGACGGTCGTGGCACTGCTCGGCAACGCCGGCAACGCGGGCGGAGGCTCGGGTGGGGCGGTAGGCCGCGCGCTGCGCGAAACCGACGTCCAGGTCACCGTGCCGCACGAGCGCGGGGCGCGCATCCACGAGGTGCATCTGCTCACGCTGCATTGCCTGTGCGACGGCGTCGACGCGCAACTGCTCGGCGACCAGGACAGCGATTCGTCGCTCCTGTCCGCCTGACCCCGCTTCACTGCGCGGCGGCTGCGCCTTGCTTCGACGGCTGGTTGGTGGCGTCGATTCGCTTCAGCAGGTCGCGATAGGTCGGTGATTCGCGCAGCAACTTCCCGCCGAGGGCGCGCAGGCGGTCCACGGCCTCGTCCGGCAGCACGAAGCTAGTGGGCAGGTTCATGAAGTAGCGCTTTTCCTCGGGGTCCTGGATTTCATCGAAGCTCACGTCGATGGCGTCGAAGGTCAGCTTCAGCACCGATGCTTCGGCCTGGGCCTTCGACATCCCGGCGAGCCGGCGCTCGGCGATCGCGAGTTCCCGCTTGTCGGCCCAGCGCTGGGCGATGTCCTTCAGCAGTTCGACCGATTCATAGGAGAAGTGATCGATCGGCACGCTGGACGATTGCAGCAACTGCGAGACGATCCCTGGTGCGATGGCCCTGCGGTCCCAGTCGGTGTCCGGCGCCGAGCGCGAGTTGACCACCACCACCACGATCCGGCGGATGTGCTGCAGCCCGACCTGCTCCTGGAAGGCCGGGCTCGCTTCCACTTCTTCCAGCGCTTCGAGCAGCCCGCGCAAGCCGAGGTTGTCCGACACGCCGCCGTCCACCACGTGGAGGTACGGCCGGTTCTTGCTGTCCTGGAAGCTCTGGATGTCGCGGTAGCGCAGCAGGGCGCGGCCCGCCGGGCGCTCGGGGCCTTCGGCCTTGGTGACATCCTTCACCCAGGCGGGCATGACGGCACCGCAGGTTCCGCCGTAGTTGCGGTACGTAACCGGCGACAGCACGGCGGGCACGGCGGACGACGTTGCGGCGGCGCGGGCCAGCCTCACCTTGCCCAGGTCGGAGCACAGCAGGTCGAAGTGGTCCTGCGAGAACGGAAAGCGCGCGCCGGTCGAGAGGTCGGTGCCGGTCACGGCGGTCACGGGCGTCGGCTTGTTGATCAGGTCGTCGAAGGTCGCGCCGCCGAAGAGTATCTTGTCGTAGTAGTCGGCCGCGAATTCGGAGCGCCCGTAAAGCCCGCTGCCCAGGGCAAACCAGTTGACGGGGTTCAGCGCGCCCCAGGTGAGCGCGCCCTGCACGTTGCGCTTGAGGAAGCGGGGCTCGTATTCGGTGAAGAGCTGGTCGCCATACAGCGCATAGGCCAGCGCGGTGAAGCTGCCGCCCGAGACGCCGGCGATGGCATCGACCTCCGAGAGCAGGTTGACGGGCTGGCCCTTCACCATGACGTTCGTGCGCCGCAGTTCTTCGAGCACGCCGTACGAGAAAGCCGCTGCGCGCGTGCCGCCGCCCGAGAAGGTCAGCAGGAACAGCGTGTCCGCGTCGTTCTTGACGCCGTGCGTGCGCTTCAGCATGTTGCCGACGCGGTAGCCGCTGTCCAGTTCGACATGGTCGATGGGCGGATTGACCGGCGCGAAGGAGTTGCACCCGGCCAGCATCAGCACGCCGAGGGCGCCCGTGATCTTTCGGACAAGTTGCGTCTGCGACCCGAGGGATTGCTTCAAGGGGCTTCCTTCCTTGTTCCAACAACATCTGCGAACCGACAGGAATCGACTCGCAACAACCGCGCCACCAAGGGGTGCGCGAGCCGTCGCCGAGCAAGAATTGTAGGGACGCACTTTGTCCGACGCGTGTAGGAGCCGAACGATGACACGCGGTAACGGGCCTGCGAATTCGCTGGGCTAAACTCGCCGCGATCAGAGACAGGGAGCGGGCAGAGGCACTGGCCGGCGTGAGCCCGGAGCAGAACTTTTGCGCACCGACCCACTCATCCAGCAGCAGGACGACACACAGGTTTCCGAAGGGGATGCCTCGGCCGGCCTGCGCATCGTCCATCTCAAACAAACACGCACTGGAAGGTCCTATCTATGACGACGAGATCCACTCAACGCATCGCGATGGCATTGGCTGCGAGCGCCGTACTGGTCGCCGGCCTTTCCGCCTGCGTTCCGCTGGTCGTCGGAGGGGCTGCCGCCGTGGGCGTCGGCATGGTGGCGACGGACCGCCGCAGCTCGGGCGCGCAGGTGGATGACCAGGGCATCGAGCTGCGCGGCGGCGCTCGCATCCGCGAGATCGCCAACGACAACATGTACGTGAGCATCACGAGCTTCAACCGTCAGGTTCTGCTGACGGGCTCGGTGGGCACGGAGGCGGATCGCCTCAAGGTCGAGGAAGTCATGCGCCGCGTCGACAACGTGCGCTCGGTCGTCAACGAGGTGACGGTCGGCCCGCCGCCGAGCTTCCAGGAGCGCTCGAACGACACCTTCATCAGCGGCAAGGTGAAGGCTTCGCTGCTCGATGCGAAGGACATCTTCGCGAACTCGTTCAAGGTCGTGACCGAGCGGGGCGTGGTGTACCTGATGGGCATTGCCACCCGCCGCGAAACCGATCGCGCCACGGACATCGCACGTGGCGTGTCGGGCGTGACGAAGGTGGTGCGCGTGGTGGAGATCGTCAGCGAGCAGGATCTGGCGAACATCCAGAGCCAGCAACAGCAGCAGCAACAGCAGCCCTCGCAAGGCGGCGCCACGCAGGGCGGAACGGGCGGGGGCTCGACGTCGCGCGTTCCGCTGCCGCCGATGGAGCCGCTGCCGTCGACGCCTTCCGGCGGCGGTGCAACGACCTCGCCGGTCCGCTGAGGCAGCGCCTCCTTACTTGAGCCTGGTGATCAGGCTCGACGTGTCCCAGCGATTGCCGCCGGACTGCTGCACGTCGGCATAGAACTGATCCACCAGCGCCGTCACCGGAAGCCGGGCGCCGTTGCGCTTGGCTTCGTCTAGCACGAGGCCGAGGTCCTTGCGCATCCAGTCGACCGCGAAGCCGAAATCGAACTTGCCTTCGATCATGGTCTTGCCGCGGTTGTCCATCTGCCAGCTCTGTGCCGCGCCCTTGCCGATGACGCCGAGCACTTCGTTCATGTCGAGCCCGGCGCGCTGGCCGAAAGCGATGGCTTCGGAGAGCCCTTGCACCAGCCCGGCGATGGCGATCTGGTTGACCATCTTGGCGAGCTGGCCCGCGCCGCTTTCGCCGACCCGGGTGACGGCGCGCGCGAAGGCGGCGGTCACTGGCTTGACGCGGTCGAAGGTGGCCGAATCGCCGCCGCACATGACCGTCAGCACGCCGTTCTGCGCGCCAGCCTGGCCGCCCGACACGGGCGCATCGATGAACTGCAGGCCGCGTTCGATCGCGGCCTTGGAGAGTTCACGCGCCACGTCGGCCGAGGCCGTGGTGTGGTCGACGAACACCGAGCCCTTGGCCATGCCCGCGAAGGCGCCGTTGTCGCCGAGCACGACCGAACGCAGGTCGTCGTCGTTGCCGACGCAGCAGAAGACGATGTCCGCATTGGAGGCCGCGCCCCGCGGCGTGGCCGAGTGGGTCAGCGTGCCCTTGGACTGGGGCTTGAATTCCTGCTGCCAGGCGATGGATTTGGCGTCGGTCCGGTTGTAGACCGTCACGTCGTGGCCCGCCAGCGCGAGGTGGCCGGCCATCGGGAAGCCCATCACGCCCAGGCCGAGGAAGGCGACCTTTTGCGCGGGGATGGAATCGTAAGTTTTGGGGTTGAGGCTGCTCATCCCCCTAGCTTAGCTCGGCACGCCAGGGGCGCGCCTAGACAATCGCGAAGTGCTCGGTGCCTGCGGAGAGGTCGGTCGTGCGCGCCCGCTGGCTATTGAGCTTGATCTGCAGGCGCAGGTCGTTCGCCGAGTCCGCGTTGCGGATCGCGTCCTCGAAGCTGATCGCATTGCCTTCGAACAGGTCGAACAGCGCCTGGTCGAAAGTCTGCATGCCGAGGTTGCGGCTCTTCTTCATGATCTCCTTGATCTCGCCGACTTCGCCCTTGAAGATCAGGTCGGAGATCAGCGGCGTGTTCAGCAGGATCTCGACGGCGGCGATGCGCCCATGCCCGTCCTCGGTCGGGATCAGGCGCTGGGACACCAGCGAACGCAGGTTCAGCGACAGGTCCATCAGCAACTGCGCGCGGCGCTCTTCCGGGAAGAAGTTGATGATCCGGTCCAGCGCCTGGTTGGCGCTGTTGGCGTGCAGCGTGGCCATGCACAGGTGGCCGGTTTCGGCGAAGGCCACGGCGTGCTCCATGGTCTCGCGGTCGCGGATTTCACCCATCAGGATCACGTCGGGCGCCTGGCGCAGCGTGTTCTTGAGCGCGGCTTCCCAGCTGTCGGTGTCGATGCCGACTTCGCGCTGCGTCACCACGCAGTTCTTGTGCGGATGCACGAACTCCACCGGGTCTTCCACCGTCACGATGTGGCCGAAGGAGTTCTCGTTGCGCCAGTCGATCAGCGCTGCCAGCGTGGTCGACTTGCCCGAGCCGGTTGCGCCGACCAGGATGGTCAGGCCGCGCTTGGTCATCGCCACGTCCTTGAGCACCTGCGGCATGCCCAGGCCGTCGATGGTCGGCAGCTTGGCGGGAATGGTCCGCAGCACCATGCCGACCTTGCCTTGCTGCACGAAAGCATTGACGCGGAAGCGGCCGATGCCGGTCGGCGAGATCGCGAAGTTGCATTCCTTCGTGCGTTCGAACTCGGCCGTCTGCCGGTCGTTCATGATGGAGCGCGTGAGCGCCAGCGTGTGCTGCGCGCCAAGCGCCTGCTGCGACACCTTGGTCACCTTGCCGTCGACCTTGATCGCCGGCGGAAACTCCGCCGTGATGAACAGGTCGCTCCCGTTGCGGCTCACCATGAGCTTCAGCAGGTCGTTGATGAACTGGCTGGCTTGATCGCGTTCCATGTCGTGCTCCGAATGCGGTGGCCGATGCTCAGCCTGGGAAATTCTCGGGGATCTTGGCCTTGCCCCGCGCTTCTGCGGAGGAAATGACACTGCGGCGCACGAGGTCCGTGAGGTTCTGGTCCAGCGTCTGCATGCCTTGGCCGCTGCCGGTCTGGATCGACGAATACATCTGCGCGACCTTGCCTTCGCGGATCAGGTTCCGGATGGCGGGCGTGCCCAGCATGATCTCGTGCGCGGCCACGCGGCCCTGGCCGTCCTTGGTCTTGCACAGCGTCTGCGAGATCACGGCCTGGAGCGATTCGGACAGCATGGCGCGGATCATTTCCTTCTCTTCGCCGGGGAAGACGTCGATGATCCGGTCGATGGTCTTGGCGGCGGACGAGGTGTGCAGCGTGCCGAACACCAAGTGGCCCGTTTCTGCCGCGGTCATCGCGAGGCGGATGGTTTCGAGGTCGCGCATTTCGCCGACGAGGATCGCGTCCGGGTCTTCACGCAGCGCGGAGCGCAGCGCGTTCGCGAAGGAGAGCGTCATGGGCCCGACTTCACGCTGGTTGATCAGGCACTTCTTGGATTCGTGCACGAACTCGATCGGGTCCTCGACGGTCAGGATGTGGCCGTACTCGGTCTCGTTGAGGTAGTTGATCATCGCGGCCAGCGTGGTCGACTTGCCGGAGCCGGTCGGGCCGGTCACGAGCACGAGGCCACGGGGCTTGAGCGCGAGGTCGCCGAAAATCTTGGGCGCGTTGAGCTGCTCCAGCGTCAGGATCTTGGACGGAATGGTCCGGAACACCGCCGCTGCGCCGCGCGACTGGTTGAATGCGTTCACGCGAAAGCGTGCCAGTCCGTCGATCTCGAACGAGAAGTCGACCTCCAGGAACTCTTCGTAGTGCTTGCGGTGCGTGTCGCTCATGATGTCGTACACCATGGCGTGGACGGCCTTGTGGTCGAGCGCGTCGACATTGATGCGCCGCACGTCGCCGTGCACCCGGATCATGGGTGGCAGGCCGGACGACAGATGCAAGTCGGACGCCTTGTTCTTGACGCTGAAAGCGAGCAGTTGGGTAATGTCCACGCAATTCCTTGGTGACGTTTTGATACGACTTTGAAGATTATGACGATGATTGGCGACAAGCTCCAGCAAGTTCGGGCTCGAATCGTGACCGCGTGCACAGCGGCCGGACGTGATCCTGCGAGCGTGCACTTGCTTGCGGTTTCGAAGACGTTTGCGGCCGAGGCCGTGCGCGAAGCCCATGCGGCCGGCCAGACCGCCTTTGGCGAGAACTACGTGCAGGAAGGTGTCGCGAAGATCGAAGCGCTGGCCGATCTGCGCAGCCAGCTCGAATGGCACTGCATCGGGCCGCTGCAGAGCAACAAGACACGGGTGGTGGCCGAGCATTTCGACTGGGTGCACAGCATCGATCGGCTCAAGATCGCCGAGCGCCTGGCGGAGCAGCGGCCGGCGCATCTGCCGCCCTTGCAGGTGTGCCTGCAGATCAATGTGGATGGCGGGGCGAACAAGTCGGGCATCGGCGCCGAGGAGGCGATTTCGCTGGCGCAAGCTGTGGCGGCGTTGCCACGTTTGCGGCTCCGCGGGCTGATGGCCATTCCCGAACCGGCGCCGGATTTCGCGGCACAACGCGATCTGTTCCTGCGCGCAGCCGCAGTGTTCGATCAGATCCGGGCGTCGGGAATCGAACTCGACACGCTCTCCCTGGGCATGTCGGCAGACCTCGAAGCCGCCGTGGCGGCAGGAAGCACGATGGTGCGTATCGGCACCGCCATCTTCGGATCGCGCTGACGGCGCTCAGAGCCCGAGCGGCAAACGCGCGCTGCTCTTCACCTCTTCCATCACCGCATAGGTCCGGGTCTCCCGCACCCCCGGCAGTTGCCACAGCACCGTGCCGGCGAACGCGCGGTAGGCGGCCATGTCGGCCATGCGGGTCATGAGCAGGTAGTCGAAGCCACCCGCGACCATGTGGCATTCCATGATCTCGTCCCGCACCTGCACGGCCGCCTTGAACTCGTCGAACACGTTGGGCGTGGTGCGGTCGAGCAGCACCTCGACGAACACCGTGAAGCCGCGCCCGAGCTTGTGCGGGTCCAGCCGGGCCTCGTAGCCGAGGATGAAGCCTTCGCGCGTCAGGCGCTGCACGCGGGCCAGCACGGCGGTGGGGGAGAGGGCCACCGTCTCGGCCAGCTTGAGATTGGAGATCCGGCCGTCTTCCTGAAGAACCTTCAGGATTTTCATGTCAATGCGGTCCAGATCGGAGGGGATGTCGCTCATGGGT
The DNA here is from genome assembly GCF_030317145.1 of Variovorax flavidus. Classification (GTDB taxonomy): domain Bacteria; phylum Pseudomonadota; class Gammaproteobacteria; order Burkholderiales; family Burkholderiaceae_C; genus Variovorax; species Variovorax flavidus. Next base: position 12,621 of record NZ_JASZYE010000006.1, on the reverse strand, counting down.
AGTGAATTATCCGGTCGGAGATGAATTTTTGGTGAATAACTCAATCCGGGAAGGCGGAGCATCAGCACCACTCACTATTCATAAGCTCCGCCATGCGCCTCCCCACCCCCTACCGACCCGAAGCCGAGATCGTCTCGCACCGTCTCGCCTCGTTGAAAGGCGCTCTCGACTGGGCGCTGGTCGTGCCCGCCGCATCCCCGTGGGTCCGCGCCGTGCGCGACAAGCCGCCGCCGTTCTGGGCCATGGAAAGCCTGCTGCGCGAGTACCCGATCTCCAGCGCGGAAGGTCTGGCGCTGATGCGGCTGGCCGAGGCGTTGCTGAGGGTGCCCGACGCCGAGACGGCCATTGCGCTGACTGCCGACCAGTTGGGCCGGGCCGATTTCGAAGGCAGCGCCGATTCGACGCTGGCGCGCCTTTCGTCGTCCGCCATCGCGCTGTCGAAGAAATTCCTCCCGCATCTGTCCGGCGCGGAGGGTGAAGCGGAGTCCGAGCCGGGCCTGATGGCGAGGCTGGGCGCGCGCACGGTCGTGGCCGCGACGTTGCGCGCAGTGCAGTTGCTGGGCCGCCAGTTCGTGCTCGGCCAGACCATCGACGAAGCCATGGGCGAAGCCCGGTCGGCGCACCGCAGGCATGCGGCGCTGCGTTTCAGCTACGACATGCTGGGCGAAGGTGCGCGGACCGACGCGGATGCGCTTCACTATCTCGACAGCTACGTCAACGCGATCCGGTCCATCGCCTCGGGCGCCGACCGAGACGGCTCGCCCGAGCACAACGACGGGATTTCCATCAAGCTCAGCGCGCTGCATCCCCGCTACGAAGACGCTCAGCGTGAGCGCGTGATGCGCGAACTGGTGCCGCGCGTGTGGCAGCTCTGCGAACTGGCAGCCGACGCCAACCTCAATCTCACCATCGACGCCGAGGAGGTCGACCGGCTCGAACTGTCGCTCGACGTCTTCGAAGCCCTCGCGGCGAAGGTCGCGGCCGAGCGCCCGCAATGGCGCGGCTTCGGGCTCGCGATGCAGGCCTACCAGACGCGCGCGCTGGAGCTGATCGAGCATGTCACCGCCATCGCGCGCAAGTACAAGCTGCGCCTGATGTGCCGGCTGGTGAAGGGCGCCTACTGGGACGCGGAGATCAAGCGGACGCAGGAACTGGGTCTTCCGTACTACCCCGTGTTCACGCACAAGCACCACACGGATCTGAGCTACCTGGCCTGCGCCCGTGCGCTGCTGGCGGCGCCGGACGCGATCTATCCCCAATTCGCGACGCACAACGCCGGGACCATCGCGGCGATCCTGCAGATGGCGGGAGACGTGACCTTCGAATTACAGCGGTTGCATGGGATGGGGGAGGGGGTCTACCGCGAAGTGATGAAGAGCACCGACGCCCCCGTGCGCGTCTACGCGCCGGTCGGCCAGCACAAGGACCTGCTCGCCTACCTCGTGCGCCGCCTGCTGGAAAACGGCGCCAATTCGTCCTTCGTGAACCAGTTGGGCGATGAATCGGTGGGCATGGATCAGCTCCTGGTGTCCCCGCTGTGGCTGGAGCGCGAGGCGTCGCTGCCCCTGCCGCACGAGCTTTACGGACCGCCGCCTGCGCGCCGCAACAGCCACGGCGTCGACCTGACGGTGGAAACGATGCGCGCCCCCTTGCTCGACGCGCTGGCCACTACCACCGTGCCGGACGTGCCGGAATTCGAACCCCATCGCGCAGAAGCTGCCGTGGCGGCCTCCGCCGCCTGCTACCGCTCGTGGACCCGCACCCCCGTCGCGCAGCGCGCCGCCGCCCTTCGCCACGCCGCCGACGCGCTCGACGCCGCCCTCCCGCGCTTCTGCGCGCTGCTGGTCAAGGAGGCCGCCAAGACCTGGGGCGACGCGGTGGCCGAAGTCCGCGAGGCAGTCGATTTCCTGCGCTACTACGCCGACGAAGCGGAGCGCGTCATGCTGCCGGTCGCGCTGCCCGGGCCGACCGGCGAGAGCAATGAACTGCGTCTGACGGGGCGCGGCCCGTGGGTCTGCATCAGCCCGTGGAATTTCCCGTTGGCAATCTTCCTGGGCCAGGTGGCCGCCGCGCTCGCCACCGGCAACACGGTGCTGGCCAAGCCCGCCGAGCAGACGCCGGCCGTGGCGTCGGAAGCCGTCAGGCTGCTGCATGCCGCCGGCGTGCCCGCCGATGCGGTGCAACTGCTGCACGGCCCGGGTGAAACCGTCGGCGCGGCGCTGGTCGCGGCGCCCGGCGTGGCGGGCGTGGTGTTCACCGGCTCGACGCAGGTCGCCAAGATCATCCATCGCGCCCTTGCCGCCAAGGACGGGCCGATCGTGCCGCTGATCGCCGAGACCGGCGGCATCAATGCGATGGTGGTCGACTCCAGCGCGCTGCCCGAGCAGGTGGTCGATGCCGTGGTGCAAAGCGCCTTCCGCTCGGCCGGCCAGCGCTGCTCGGCGCTGCGCCTGCTGCTGATCCACGAGAGCATTGCCGACGATGTGATCGAGATGATCCAGGGCGCCGCCAAGGAATTGGCCGCGGGCGACCCGGCGCTGCTGGCGACGGACGTAGGCCCCGTCATCGACCGCGAGGCCTTCGACGGCATCCAGCGCCATCTGCAGCGCCTGAACGCGGAAGCCAAGGTGCTCGTCGCGCCGCTGCGGCCAGCGCAGGAGATCGCCAACCTGCTGCCGCCACATGCCTACGAGCTGCCGTCCATCGACAGCGTGAAGACCGAGATCTTCGGCCCGGTGCTCCATGTGGTGCGCTGGTCCGGCGAGCCCCAGGCGGTGATCGACCGGATCAACGCGCTCGGCTTCGGGCTCACCCTCGGCATCCAGACCCGCATCGACAGCCGCGCCCAGGCGATGGCCGCGCGGGCCCATGTCGGCAACATCTATGTCAACCGCAACATCATCGGCGCGGTGGTCGGCGTACAGCCCTTCGGCGGCGAGGGCCTGAGCGGAACCGGCCCCAAGGCGGGCGGGCCGCACTACCTGCTGCGCTTCTGCGCGGAGCAGACGCTCACTATCAACACCACCGCCGCGGGCGGCAATGCGGCCCTGCTTGCCGCCATCGCATAACCGCCATAGCAATGTGCATAGGCATGGCGCGGCGCCCTGCCGAGGTCTATCGTCGCGCCTATCCGTTCAACAACAAGGGATCGCCATGAGTTCCGTCCTCTCCTATGTCCAGCCGACCGCCAACAGCCCCTGGGGCACCTATCTGTCGCAAGTCGATCGAGTCGTGCCCTATCTGGGTGGACTGGCCCGCTGGGTGGAAACGCTCAAGCGCCCCAAGCGCGCGCTGATCGTCGACGTGCCGATCGAGATGGACGACGGCTCGATCGCCCACTTCGAGGGCTACCGCGTGCAGCACAACCTGTCGCGCGGCCCCGGCAAGGGCGGCGTGCGCTTCCATCCGGATGTCACGCTGGAGGAAGTCATGGCCCTGTCGGCCTGGATGACGGTCAAGACCGCCGCGGTCAACCTGCCATACGGCGGCGCCAAGGGCGGCATCCGCGTCGACCCCAAGAAGCTCTCGCTGAAGGAGCTTGAAAAAGTCACCCGCCGCTACACCAGCGAGATCGGCATCATCATCGGCCCGCACAGCGACATCCCCGCGCCCGACGTGAACACCAACGCCCAGATCATGGCGTGGATGATGGACACCTATTCGATGAACGTCGGCGGCACCGCCACCGGCGTGGTCACCGGCAAGCCGCTGCACCTCGGCGGCTCGCTCGGCCGCGTGAAGGCCACCGGCCGCGGCGTGTTCGTGACCGGCCGCGAAGCCGCGCGGCGCCTCGGGCTCGACCTGCGCGGCGCCCGGATCGCTGTGCAGGGCTTCGGCAACGTGGGTTCGGTGGCGGCCGAGCTGTTCGCCGAGGCCGGCGCCAAGATCGTCGCGGTGCAGGACCACACCGGCACGATCTTCAACGACAAGGGGCTCGACCTCGCGAAGCTGGTGCCGATCTCCCGCACCGACGGCGCCGTCGCCTTCAAGGGTGGCGACGTGATCGACAACGAGGCCTTCTGGGACGTGGCCTGCGACATCCTCATCCCTGCCGCGCTCGAAGGGCAGGTCACTGCCGAGCGCGCGCAGAAGACCAAGGCCAAGCTGGTGCTCGAAGGCGCCAACGGCCCGACCGTGCCGACCGCCGACGACATCCTGGCCGAGCGCGGCGTGCTGGTGGTGCCGGACGTGATCTGCAACGCCGGCGGCGTGACGGTGAGCTACTTCGAATGGGTGCAGGACTTCTCGTCCTTCTTCTGGGACGAGGACGAGATCAACGTGCGGCTCGACCGCATCATGATGAATGCGCTCAACCAGATCTGGGACAAGGCCGACCACCACAAGATCAGCCTGCGCACCGCGACCTACGCGGTGGCCTGCGAGCGCATCCTGATGGCACGCCAGGAGCGCGGCCTCTACCCATGATCCGCTCATGACCGGGGTGCCCGCCGCGGAACTGGCGCGCATCGAAGCCCTGCTGGCCGACGGGCGGCGCAAGCTGCTCGGGCTGGTGGGCGCGCCCGGGTCGGGCAAGTCGACGCTCGCGTCGGCGTTGCTGCAGGCTCTGGGCGGCCGCGCGCAGGTGGTGCCGATGGATGGCTTTCATCTGGCCAACGTCGAATTGCAGCGTCTGGGCCGCGCCGGCCGCAAGGGCGCGCCCGACACCTTCGACAGCGCGGGTTACGTCGCCCTTCTGCGGCGCCTGCGCGAGCAACGAGAGGACGAGATCGTCTACGCGCCCGAGTTCCGACGCGAGATCGAAGAGCCGATCGCCGGCGCGATCGCCGTGCTGCCGCAGACGCAACTGGTCATCACCGAAGGCAACTACCTGCTGCTCGACGAGGGCCCGTGGGCCGGGGCGGCGGCGCTGCTCGACGAGGTCTGGTATGTCGACGTGGAAGATTCGCTCAGGCTGGACCGGCTCGTGCGGCGCCACGAGCAGTTCGGCCGCAGCCGGTCGGAGGCGCTGGCCTGGGTCGAGCAGACCGACGAACCCAATGCGCGCCGCATCGCCGCCACGCGCGGCAAGGCGCATCGCGTGGTCCGCCTGGGCGGCTGAGCAGCCCGGCTGGCGGCCAAGGGAACGCCCGACCGTCTAGCATGTCAAAAGGGGCGCCGGCCCGCGCTCTTGCGGCTAGCATTCCCGGTCTTGTCTTCCCATGCCCCTCATGCGCTCTCCGATTTCTCACGCAGCCGCTGCGGCGCTGCTGCTCTCGTTTCTCGTCGCAGGTTGCAGCACGGCGACGCGTCGGGTTTCGTACGAGCCGGAAGTGTTCGACTCCACCACCACTCACACGCGGACCTACGTCGCCACCGAGGCGCAGACCTGCGAGGCCGCCCGCCGTGCCCTGCTCAGCCAGGGCTACATGATCACGGCCGGCAATCACGAACTGGTCACCGGCCGCAAAAGCTTCCAGCCTGCCTCCGAGGTGCACGTGGAAGTGGAATTCCGCGTGGTCTGCGCACGCGAGAGCAACGGGCGGAACGGCCCGCGCAGCACCATCGCCTTCGCGAGCGCGCTGCAGGACCGCTACGGCATCAAGAAGGTCAACAACTCCGCGACGGTGGGCGTGGGGGCGATCGGTTCGCTGTCGCTGCCCTTCTCGTCCAGCGACGACGCGTTGGTCAAGGTGGCGAGCGAAACGCTGACCGACGAGCGCTTCTACGACCGCTTCTTCTCGCTGATCGATCGCTTCCTGCCCGAGGCGGCGGAAGAGACGCCGGCCGAGGCGCGGCCGGTATTGCCCGCGCAGCCACCCATCGAAACCCCGCTGCGGGACGTGCCCTTGTCGCCGTCGCGCGGCTGAGATGCCGGTCAGGCTTCGGCGCGGTTCATCGCCTGGGCCAAAGCCGTTTCGAGCTGCTCGACGGTGAAGGGCTTCTGAAGCCAGAACGTGCCCTCGATGGGCCTTGGCGGCGGCGGCCGCCCGGTCGCGAAGATGACCTCCAGCTTGTGGCGGGCGCGCAGGCTTTCCACCAGATCCATGCCCGAGAGAGCGGGCAGGCCGATGTCGGTGAGCAGCACGTCGAAGGCGCCGTCCAGATAGCGGTCCTTGGCGGTTTCCGCGCTCCGCACGCCGGCAGCCCAATGGCCAAGCAACTGGAGCATTTCGACGGTGGCGGCCAAAGCGTCGGGATCGTCTTCGACGACCAGAATGCGAAGCCCTCTGGCGCGCCCTGTGCGTTCGTCCGTCGCTTCTTTCGCTGTGAATGCCATCGTCGTTTTCGGTGAAAACGTCAATGTAAGGACGACGCTGCGACAGCGAAATGGCTGAAGCGCGGCTTTGTGTGTAGGAGACCTGCCCTTGGTCTCGGAGCGGCGTTGTGCGATTCTGCAGGGATGATCAAGATCGGAACACTGTGCTACGTGGTCCCGAGTTGCCTGGCCAGCCCGCTCACGCGGCAGGCTGTCGGCAGGATCGTGGAGGTGGTGTCGGCGCCCTACGAGGCACCCGACTGGACCTATCTGCCGGGCACCTACTACGACGTGGCCTTCGAAGGCTGGACCTTCTTCTGCCGCAGCGACAAGCTGCGCCCCATTTCGGACCCCGGCGCCGACCTGTCCGAGGCGGACTACAGCGAGACCGAGCGCGCCGCGTAGGCCGGCAGGCCCGTCAGCCCGCACAGGCGCTGCATCACGCCATAGCCCTGGGCGAGGGCCGCGGAGTAGGTCGCGAACGAGCGCTCTGCGCGGTGCAGCGATTCGTAGCGGCCGTCGCGCCGAATGTCCTCATGGATCACCCAGTAGAACGACCCGTCGGTGGGTTGTTCCACCAGCAATCCAATCTTGCGCATGCCCATTTCGATACCCCCGATCCCAAGAAAACGAATACTTAAGACTGTAGGTCCTGGGATTCGTCGTCGGGCTGGAGAAAGTTCACGCTTCGATGGAATTTGACGGCGCTTGGCGTCGCGGCGCCACGCCCTCAGCGCGCCAGCGTCGACTTGCCGAACAGGCTTTCGATCAACTCGACCGCCACCTCCGCCGTGCGGTTGCGCACGTCCAGCGCCGGGTTGAGTTCGACCACGTCGAGCGATCCGAGCCGGCCGGTGTCGGCGATCATTTCCATGCAGAGCTGCATCTCGCGCCACGTCGGACCGCCGCGCACGCCGGTGCCCACGCCGGGTGCGTAGTCGGGGTCGAGGCAGTCGAGGTCGAAGCTCACATGCAGGTGGGTGTCCTCGTCGACGTCCTGCAGCGCCTCGGTCATCGTCGTGCGCATGCCGTGCTCGTCGATATGGCGCATGTCGAAGACGTTGAGCCCGAGCGCGCGGATGGCGGACTTCTCGTCCGCATCGACGCTGCGGATGCCGATGAAGCGGATGGCGTCGTGCTCGAATGCGGCGCGCTCGCCGCTCCAGCCCGTCAGCGCCGCCGGCCCGTGGCCCAGCAGGCAGGAGACCGGCATGCCGTGCAGGTTGCCGCTGGGCGTGGTGGTTTCGGTGTTGACGTCGGAGTGGGCGTCGAGCCACAGCACGCGCAGCTTCTGACCGCGCCGGCGCGCGTGCCAGGCGATGGCGCTGATGGAGCCGACGGCGATGCAGTGGTCGCCGCCCAGCAGGATGGGCAGGTGGTTCGCGCCGAGCGCCTGGTCGACCGCGTCGTAGACCAGCCGGTTCCAGGCGACCACCTCGTCGAGGTGATGCAGGCCTTCGGTCGGCACGACCCAGGGGGTCGCGGGGCCGGCCAGGTTGCCGCGGTCGACGACGTTGAAGCCCAGGCGCGCCAGCATGCCCGCAAGATTGGCCACGCGGAGTGCGTCGGGACCCATGCCGGCGCCCCGCGTGCTGGCGCCGATGTCGGTCGGCGCGCCAACCAGGTGAAGAGTAGCGGTCATGGGCTGGAGCCTCCGTCAGGTGTCGAGCTTTCGGCACGTAACGGTACAGCATGCACATGACAAGAGGCCAGTCGCATCGCGGCCGGAACCTCGGGCGCCGCTCAGGCGGTTGCAGTCTTGCGAGCGGCAGGCTTGCGCGCCACGGTCTTCCTCGCTGCAGTCTTCCGGGCAGGTGTCTTGCGGGGTCTCGCGGCGGCGGCCTTGGCGGGGAGCGACGCGGGCACCACTTCGGCAGCGGTCGCCGGCGCGTCGAGCGCCTTCACCCTGGCGAGCAGCGCGCGGTGCTCCTCGACCAGGTAGTCGGCAATGTCGTCCACGTCGGGCACTGCGCGCCGGCAGGCGATCAGGCCGAAATCCAGCATGCCGTTGTAGCTCTGCACCGTCATGTTGAGCGCCATGCCATGGCTCGGAATCGACACCGGGTAGTAGGTCAGCAGCTTTGCGCCCGCAAAGTAGAGCGGAACCGGCGCGCCCGGAACGTTCGAGATCACCACGTTCGCCACGGGCGGCAGCCGGTCGGCGAAGCGCGAGCGGCCGTACATCGAGGCCAGGCCCGACATCAGCCACGGCGCACCGAAGGAGGGGAAGTCGGTCGGTATGGCCGCCTTGATGTTGCCCATCAGGGACTTGGCGGCCGCGGACGATTCGGCGATCGCCTTGATGCGCTCGATCGGGTCGGCCACATCGGTCGCCAGGGTCATGACGGTCATCGAGACCTGGTTGTTCGAGGTGGTGTCGCCCGGCTCGCGCAGCGTGACCGGGATGGCGGCCGTCAACGGCTTCTTCGGCAGCTTGCCGTGGTCGCTCAGGTAGTGCCGCAACGCACCCGCGCAAAGGCCCAGCACCACGTCGTTGAGACTCGCCCCCAGGCGCTTGCCAATCAGCTTCACTTCGGCCAGCGGAATCGAGCGCACGGCGTACGCGCGCTGGTTGGTGATCGCCACATTGAGCGGCGTGCGGGGACCGAGCAGGTTGAGGTTCTTCGGCAGCTTCCACAGGCTGCCGGCCTTATTCGTGGGTTGCGGGACGACCAGGCTCTTCACTGCGCGCGCCATGTCGGGGAAGGTCTTCACCAGCTTGACGTACTGCTGCAGCGTGTTGGTGAGCGCCGCGCCCGCCAGCTCGGCCACGCCGAGCTGGTAGCGGTTGCGCCGCGCCATCTGTCGCGGGGCCTTGATCACCCGCGGCTCGGGCGTCAGGTCCATGATCGCCTCGGCGAAGGCCGCGCCGGCCTGTCCGTCGATGCCGGCATGGTGCAACTTGGAATACAGCGCGACACCGCCGCCCTGCAGTCCGTCGATCACGAAGAACTCCCACAGCGGCCGGCTGCGGTCCAGCAGCGTCGAATGCAGGCGGGCCACGTACTGCTCGAGCTGGCGCAGGGTGCCGGGGCGCGGCAGCGTGACGCGGCGCACGTGGTAGGCGAGGTCGACATCGTCGTCGTCCACCCACACCGGGTTCGACAGCTCGAACGGCATCAGCGCGAGCTTGCGCGTGAACACCTCGGACAGATGCATGCGGCTCTGCACGTGCGCCTTCACGTCCTCGTAGAAATCGCCCTTGTAGCCGGCGGGCAGCTCCAGCACGTGAAGGCCTCCGACGTGCATCGGCGTCTCGGGCGTTTCGGTGTGCAGGAAAGTCGCGTCAAGGCCGCTGAGATGTTTCATTCGGGTGTCCCCTCTTGGCGTTTTCGGGCAGCGTCGGGCACGGCGCGACGGGAAATGATCCCCAATGTGCACAGGGGCGGATAGCGGGTAACCCCGATGGCCCGGGCGCTGCCACGGGACGCCTCTCGTCGTAGCATCGCCCTGGCAGGAAATTGGGGCAGTTGGACTAACTATCGAACCGTTCTAGTTTTTCAGGCCTAGGGCTTTCAGAAGAAGATGACCCCATCGCGTCGGAATCCATGACGCGAGTGCCGCAGGGACCGAATCCCGGCGGCATGTGTCCATCAACTTCCAGGAAATCATCATGTCCACGCAAAACATCTCCACCGCTGCCATCCACGTCGTTGGCCAGTACAACGACGCAGGCAAGACCCTCGTCAGCGCCTACCGCACCGGTGCGCATCGCCTGCTGGGCGGCGCCGCTTCGCGCTACAGCGAATTCCTCGGCAAGCGCGAACTGCCGCTGCTGAACGAAGACATCAAGGCCCGCCTCCTCGGCGCGCAGGAGAAGGTCACCGGCTTCCTGGCCAAGCGCCTGGACATCGACACCAGCCGCGTCGTCAACCTGATGGACCGTGTCGCCACCGGCGCCACGAGCGGCATCGAATCGGTCGCCAACGTCGTGGGCCGTGTCGAAGCGCCGTTGGGCACCTCGGTGATCAACACGCTCGCCCGCGTGCACCAGCCGATCGCCACCGTGTCGGTGAAGATCGCCGACACGATCGCTTCCGGCGCCAAGAAGATCGAAAGCCGCGTAGCCGGCACGGGCACCGCCGAAGTGGTCAAGACCGTGAAGGCGAAGGCCAAGCCGGTCACCCGCCGTGCCGTTCGCACGACGCGCAAGGCGGCCTGATCGCCATGGCGGCGCGCCGCACTTCTTCCTTTTGAAACGTCTTTCCGGAGCAACGCATGGCGACTCGCCGCGATGAAACTGTCAGCGTAAAGAAGAAGTCGGCGGCCCCGGCCAAGAAGGCCACGCCCGCCAAGAAGGCCGCGCCGCGCAAACGGGCCGCGGCCAAGAAGGCACCGGCTCCTGAGTCCATCTCCGCCAAGACGGCCGCGCCCTCCGGCCCGGCCGGCGCCAAGGGCCTGCTGCGCGCGGGCCTGCAGGCCTTGGGCAATGTGCGTGACGACGTCGTCAAGCGCCAGACGAACGTGATCGAAAGCCTGCTCGGCATGGGCAAGGCCGAGCCGTCGGCCGACGGCAAGCCTGCCCCGGCACGCGGCTTTCCGGCGCTCGATGCTTTCGGCATCCGCAAGTTCGAGGACGTGTTCGACCAGCGCGTCGCGACCGCGCTCCAGCGCCTGGGCATGCCGAGCGCGCAGGAAATCCAGGAACTGCGCGAGCAGATGCGGCAAGTGCTCGAACACCTGGAACGGGCCGAATCCGGCCAACGCAAGCGCTGAGGCCCATCGGACCGATCCCTCATCAGCCCGTGGCCAGCTCCAACACGCGAGAACGCATCCTGCAGGCCAGCCTGGCGCTGTTCAATGCGCAGGGACTCGCGGCGGTGTCGACGCACCGCATCGCAGCCGAGCTGGAGATCAGCCCCGGCAACCTGCACTACCACTTCAAGGCCAAGCAGCTCATCGTCGATCGTCTTTTCAGACGCTTCGAGGACCGGCTGGAGCTGCTCAATGCCTCGTCGGACACGGTCCGGGCGATCGACGACCTCTGGCTGGCGCTGCACCTGCGCTTCGAGGCGATCGACGCCTATCGCTTCGTGTACCGCGACATGGCCTACCTTTCGAGCGAATACCCGGCGCTCGGCGAGCGTGCGCAGGCGCTGACCGCGCAGAACCTGCTGGCCGCGCAGGCGCTGTGCGAGACGCTGATGGCCGCCGGCGTGATCGAGGCCACGGCCGAGGAGGCGCAGATGCTGGCGTTGCAGATGGTCTTCACGACCACCTGCTGGCTTTCCTTCGAGCGCCTGGTGCCTGGACGCGACGCGCTGCAGCAGGCCGACCCGGGACTTGCGGCTTTCTACACGCTCACGCTGATTGCGCCGTATGTATCGCGCGAATCGAGGGCTTACCTCGATTACCTGCGGGGCAAATACCTCGGATAAATGAGCTTGCTGTCCGACTGGTATCCGGACATCGCGACCGCACATTGCAAGAGAACGACAAGGAGAAATCGATGATGACCGCCGCACACGAGCCGATCGCCCCGCCTTCGCGCCTGCTGCTACTGGCCGAGACACGCGCCATCTGGGAGGCCGGCGCTGCCGTGGCCTTGTGGCCGCTGTTGCAACTGGCACCGCGCGGCGACGGCCATTCGGTGCTGGTGTTGCCGGGGCTGGTGGCGAGCGATCTCTCGACCAAGCTGCTGCGCCGCTATCTGCAAAGCCGCGGCTACGACACGCACGGCTGGGGTCTGGGGCGCAACCTCGGACCGCGCAAGGGCGTGGAGGAGGGCATGCTGCAAAAGCTCGAAGCCCTGCATTCGAAGAGCGGTCGCAAGGTGAGCATCGTCGGATGGAGCCTCGGCGGCGTCTACGCACGTCTCCTGGCATCGACCCGGCCTGAGTTGGTACGCAGCGTGGTCACGCTGGGCAGCCCGTTCACCGGCAGTGCGCGCGCCACCAACGCATGGCGTGTCTACGAAGGCGTGAGCGGCCAGAGTGCGGAGGACCCACGGCGCATGAAGCACGTGCGGCCAACGCCTTCCGTGCCGACGACCTCGATCTTCAGTCGCAGCGATGGCGTCGTGGCGTGGCGCTGCAGTGTGGAAGAGGCGGGGCCGCAGTCGGAAAACATCGAAGTCGTGGCGAGTCACCTGGGGCTTGGGGCGCATCCGGCTGTCATGTATGCGCTGGCGGATCGGCTGGCTCAGGCTGAAGGGCAGTGGAAGCCGTTTGATCGCGGGACGTTTGGGCCGTTGGTTTATCCGGATCCTGATCGGGCGCACTGAAATCCGGCGTTTCGTTTCTGGTGTGTGGGGGCGTCGTCGGGCGGTGTGCCCTGTGCTGGCCGACGTCACCGGCCGCTTCGCGGCTTCCCTGCGCTGCTCGCGACAGGCGGGGTCCGCGCAAACTCGCTTCGCTCAAACACGCGCGGCCCTTATCCGCCTGTCGCTGCGCTGCTCGGCGGTGCCTCAACGGCCGGCACAGGGC
>NZ_JASZYE010000005.1 GCF_030317145.1 Variovorax flavidus | reverse complement strand
CGGAACTTGTAGTTGGTGGTCAGCGCCACGTTGCCCGTGAGGTTCGGCGCGGGAGCCGGCTCGGCAGGGGCAGTCTGCGCGCTCGCGAGCATCGGCAAGGCGGCAAGGGCGGCCGCGACCAAGGGGGTGAAAGGAAGCGATTTCATCGTTGAAGGAATGCAAGAACAAGAAGGGAACGCGAGCGTAGGTGCGCGGCCATAAAAGGCGCGTAAAAAGCATGAGCGCCGGCGTAAAGACTTCGTGCGCGCCGGCCGCGCCCCCTTCAACGGACGAACGCGTCCAGGCCCTGCACGAGCCGCCCGGCGAGGCGTGGCTGCCTGAGCTGTTCCAGCCACCAGTCCAGCGCGCGGCCCTCATGCTCGCCGCGCCAGGCGACGTAGAGGATGTTGGGCTCGCGCGGGTCGGCGGTCTGCTTCTCGACCAGTTCGCCGCGCTGGAGCAGCGCAGCGACGCGTTGCCGTGGCAGCCAGCCGCCGCCGAGGCCTTCGCGCTGCGCGAGGATCTTCGCGTGCATGGTCGGCACGGCCAGCGTCGCCTGGCCGCCGTGGGTGCCGTAGGCACTGCCCTCGGTGCTGCGCGAGGTGTCCGCGACAACCACGGCGCGGTGGCCCGTGAGGAGGTCGCGGCCCAGCGGCTCCTTCGCCTGCGCGAGCGGATGCCGCGGCGACACGGCGAACACCCAATCCATCACGCCGAGCTCGAACCAGCGCAGGCCCTGGATGGCCGGAGGCTCGTTGGTCGCGCCGACGACGATGTCTGCACGGCCGTCCTGCAGCGCCTCCCAGGTGCCTCTGAGGACTTCGTGGGTCACGCGCAGCGGGACGCCGGACTCCAGCGCATCGAAGGCGGTGATGACCGGCAGCAGCGACTCGAACTCGATGACTTCGTCCGTCACGATCCACAGGCGATCCTCCCAGCCGCTGGCGACCTGCCGAACGCGCTGCGAGAGCCGCGACACGTCCACCGCCAGCCTTGCCGCTTCCTGTGCAAGCAGCTGTCCCGCGGGGGTGAGCTGCAAGCGGTATCGACGCCGGTCGAACAGCAGCGCGTCGAATCTCTCTTCCAGCTGCCGGGCCGCGTGGGAGATCGTCGAAGGTGCCTTGCCCAGCCGGGCAGCGGCGCGCGAGAGGCTGCCACTCTCCCGAATGGCCTCCAGCAGCGCGAGTTCGTCTTCTGACAGCATCGTCGTATCCTCGAACAAGTTCGCCCGGATCATGGCATGGCGGGCCCACATGTTCGATGTTTTCGCACATGTTCATCGCGGGGGCGGTACGTCAACGGGCCCTCGAAAGCGGACCATTCACATCACGGTAATCCACCGCAATCCATTGGAGTCCACCATGAATCGCTTTCAAGACAAGACAGTCCTCGTCACCGGCGGCACGAGCGGCATCGGCCTGGCCGCCGCCAAGGCCTTCGCCGCCGAAGGCGCACGCGTCATCGTGACCGGCCGCGACGCCGCGGCGCTGGAAAAGGCGCAGGCCGAACTCGGCCCTCGCGCCCTGGCCTTCCGCAACGATGCCGGCGCCCCTGCTTCGGCGAAGGAGCTTGCGGCGTACCTCTCCGGTCATGGCGTGAAGCTCAACGCCGTCTTCCTCAACGCGGGCATCGCCCGGTTCGCCAGCCTGGCGGATGTGACCGAAGCCTTCTGGGACGAGGCCTTCGACATCAACGTCAAGGGCGTCTTCTTCCAGATCCAGGCGCTGACCCCGCTGCTGGACCCGGGCGCTTCGATCGTGATCAACGGCTCGATCAACGCGCACATCGGCATGCCGAATTCCGCGGTCTACGCCGCGAGCAAGGCGGCGGTCATCTCGCTGGCGAAGACGCTGTCGGCCGAGCTGCTGCCGCGGGGCGCGCGGGTGAATGTGGTCAGCCCCGGGCCGGTGCAAACGCCGCTCTACGGCAAGCTGGGCCTGGATTCGGCGACGCTGGAAGCCACCGCCGCGCAGATCCAGGCGCAGGTGCCGCTGGGCCGCTTCGGCACGCCGGATGAAGTGGCGTCCACCGTGCTGCACTTGTCGGCGCCGGAGTCCGCTTTCATCGTCGGCACCGAAATCATCGTCGATGGCGGCATGAGCCAGCTCTGATCGGCGGGCGCCGGTGCGAGCCCGTGCGTGGCAAGATGATCCCGTCATCGTCACTGCCCGGGCTCTTCGCATGCTCATCAACTGCGTCGTCTACGAGGACGGCACCAAGCTCGCCGACATTCCCGTCTCGAAGATCAGCGACTATCTCTCGTTGCCAGGCTGCTTCGTCTGGGTCGCGCTGCACGAGGCAACGGCCGAGGAGCTGGCCGAACTGCAGGCCGAGTTCGGCCTGCACCCGCTGGCGGTCGAGGACGCCCAGCATGGCCATCAGCGGCCGAAGGTCGAGGAGTACGAGGACTCGCTGTTCGCCGTCATGCATCTGCTGGAGCCCGAAGGCCCGGAGACATCAAGGCTGGGCATCGGGGAGATCGACGTCTTCGTAGGACACAACTATGTGGTGTCGGTGCGAAATCGCAGCGAGCACGGCTTCGTCGAGGTGCGAGAGCGTTGCGAGCGCGAACCCGAGCTCCTCAGGAACGGCCCGGGATTCGTGCTCTACGCGCTCATGGACGCGGTGGTCGACCGCTACTTTCCGATCATCGATGCCTTCGAAGTCGAGATCGAAACCATTGAGCAGCGGATCTTTACCAAGGGTGCGGCGCGCGAAAGCATCAAGCGGCTGTACGACCTGAAACAGCGGCTCACGGTGCTCAAGCATGCCGTCGCGCCGCTGCTCGAAGGCGCCGGCAAGCTGCACGGCGGGCGGGTGCCGCAGATCTGCCTGGGATCGCAGGCCTATTTCCGCGACGTGATCGACCACCTCGGCCGCATCAACGGGTCCATCGATGCCATCCGGGACACGATCGGCACCGCGATCCAGGTCAATCTCTCGATGGTCACGATCGAGGACGGCGAGGTCACCAAGCGCCTGGCCGCCTGGGCCGCCATCTTCGCTGTGTGCACCGCGTTCGCCGGCATCTGGGGCATGAACTTCAAGAACATGCCGGAGCTGGACTGGCGCTACGGCTATGCCGTCGCGCTGGCGCTCATCGTCGGCTGCTGCGGCTACCTGTACTACCGCTTCAGGCGCGCGGGCTGGGTCTGAGCAGCCCGGGGCTCCGCCAATTCACCGCGGCGGCGCGGGCACGAAGACCAGCCGGCCATCGGGCGTGCGCCGGCACATGCCGTCGAGCGGTTCGCCACGCCGGCCCGGGATCTGCACGGCGGCGCCATCCTGCTGGCCTTCGCACGCCTTCATGAATTCCGGCGGCGGTGGCGGCCGTCCTTCTCGATGGTGGTGCGGTGGCGGCCCTGGAGGCGGAGGGGGCGGCGGCATCACGCAGCCCTGAAGAAAGGCGACGAGGGCCAGCAGGCCCCATCCCTGGGTTCGGTTCATCTGGAATCTCCTTGTGGCCGATGGTCGCCGGCAACTTCGGAGGAATGTGGGAGCTTCAGCCGCCGGGCTCTTCGAATGCGAAGCCGACCCCGTAGACCGAGCGGATCCAGTCGTGCGACGGTCCCGAGGCGGCCAGCTTGCGGCGCAGGTTCTTGATGTGGCTGTCCACCGCGCGCTCGGTCACGTCGGCAGTGTCCTCGTAGGCGAGGTCCAGCAATTGCGAACGGGAGAAGATCCGGCCCGGCTGCCGCGCCAGCACCTGGAGCAGCCTGAATTCGAGGCGCGTCAGGTTCAGCGGCGCGCCGTCGAGCGTCGCGCGCCAATGGGCGTCGTCCAGCATCAGCCGCTTCGGGACCGACGGCAATGCCTCGCCGTCGAGGCTGCGTCGAAGCACGGCGCGCACGCGCGCCACCACTTCGCGCGGCGAAAAGGGCTTGCAGACGTAGTCGTCGGCGCCGAGTTCGAGGCCGAGCAGGCGATCGACTTCCTCGATGCGGGCGGTGAGCATGATGACGGGACGGGCCGTGTGCTGCCGCGCCCGCTGAAGCACCGCCATGCCATCCAGCCGCGGCAGCATGACGTCGAGCAGCGTGAGATCCGGCGGATTCGCGACCATGCGTTCCAGTGCGCTCTCGCCGTCGGCCACGCGCTCCGTGTCGTAGCCCGCGTGCCGCAGGTAGTCCACGAGTACCGAGGCGATGTCGTCCTCGTCCTCGACGACGAGGATGCGGGTCATGTCGTGCCCTCCAGCGGAAGCGTCAGGGTGATGCGCAATCCACCCAGCGCTGACGGCGCCGCGTCGATCGAGCCCTCGTGGGCCTCGATGGTGGCGCGGCAGATCGCCAGCCCGAGCCCGGAGCCGCCCAGTGCCCGGTTGCGCGATGCCTCTCCCCGAAACAGTCGTTCGAACAGGCGCGGCAGTTCGCCGGGCGCGACGCCGGGCGCGCTGTCGTCGAACTGAAGCACCAGCCGCTGCGCGCCCGGGGCGCCGTCGACGCGCGCGCCGATCTGCAGGCGGCCACCGGTGTCCGTGTACGACAGGGTGTTCTCGATCAGGTTCATGAAGGCCTGGTGCAGCCGGCGCGCGTCGCCGTGCATCTGCGGCTGGTGATCGGCTGCCAGCGCGTCGAGGGCGGCTGCATCGAGCAAGATCTTGCGTTGTGCGAAGCGTTCGCGCGTGAGCGCCAGCGCCTCCTTCAACAGCGCGAGCGGAAACACCGGCGCGAAGGGCGACGACATATCGTCCTGCTCGCGCATGCTGCTGCGCAGGTCGTCCACGAGCTGCCCGAGCCGCATGACCTGCCGGTGCAATCGAAGCGCGGTCTTGTCGTCGAAGCTGCGCACGCCGTCCTGCAGCGCCTCGATCTCGGCGCGCATCGCGGCCAGCGGGGTGCGCAGCTCGTGGGCGACGTCGGCCAGCCATGCGCGGCGCGACGCCTCGATGTGGTCGAGGCGCTCGGCCATGTCGTTGAAAGTGCGGCCCAGCAGGGCGAGTTCATCCTGTCCTTGCACGGGCACACGCGCATCGAGCCGTCCTTGCGCGACGCGTTGGGCGCCCTGCGTGAGCGCTTCGATGCGCGCGAACCAGCGGCGCGCCAGCAGCCACGACAACAGAAGCGCAATGGCCAGGCCCGCCACGCCGGTCCAGATGACGAAGCTCGATTGCCGCGCGACGAAGGCGCGGTCGGCATCGCTCTCCAGTCCCTGCAGCGGGGCCAGGAGGAGTGTGCCGATCGGTTGATTGCCGTCGCGCAGCGGGAGCCGGGCGGCGATCGACGGATCGACCCTGGCGCCGGCAACCCAGGCCCCCTTGGCGTCGACGAGGCCCAGGCGCTGGTAGACGGAGTCCGGATTGCCACGAGGACCGCCGGAATCATCCGGTGGCGGGAAGGGAGGCGGCATGCGGCGCGAAGGAAGCAGGTCGGGCGGCGGGCCGGGCGGTGGTCCCCCCGCATCACGGGGCGGTGGACCGCCTTGCCATGGCGGCGGCCGCATGTCCCGCATCGGCCCGAAACCGCCCATCTGCACCTCACGCCATGCAGATGGGTCATTGCGCAGCGTGTCCCAGTTGCCCTTCTCCGCATGATGCTTCTTGAGCAGCTCGGCGAGCCAGTCCATGCGGCGGATCTCGATCTCCGCGACGTACGGTCCGAGCCCGCGTTGCAGGCCGAGGCGCGAGAAGCCCGCGAAGATCAGCAGCAGAGCCAGCAGCAGCACCGCCAGCGCGAGGAAGATCTTTCGAAACAGCGTCAGGCGAGGCATGGTGGCGGCGGGGCGGGGCGAGCCGCATTGTGCGGCAAGCCTGTGGGCACGGCTGGTCAGGCCGCGATCGCGATGGCGATGTTCGCGCTGTAGCCGCTGGTGGCATCGCCGCTGAAGTTCACCATTTCGAGCGAGGTGCCGTCGCTGAACACGTTGTCCGTCGCGAAGCTGATCGCGTTCAGGTTGGCCACGCTCTGCGAATAGCCGGCGGCGTTGCTGTAGATCGCGCGCAGCGTCTCGGTCGGGAAAGCCAACTGCGTGGTCTTGACCTTGCTGCCTGCCGACGTGGCATTCGACAGGCTCGGATAGATCTCCAGGTGCATGTGCGGCATGCGTCCGGCGTAGCAGCCCGGCACGACCGTGACGAAGCTGACCGTGCCGTTCGCATCCGTCTCCTGCACGCCGCGCAAGTGGTTGTCGGCGAGGCTTTGTGTCGTGTAGACCGAGTAGGTGCCTTCGCGCGTGCAGTGCCACAGGTAGACGGCGTAGCCGGCCAGTGGTCCGCAACTGGTCTTCGTGTTGGTGAGCTGGATGGTCAGCGTCAGCGGTGCGCCGCCGACCTGTGCCGTGCCGCCGATGTTCGTGCGGATGTCCGAGCGGACGATGCCGGCGAGGGCGAGCACGTTGTAGCTGTTGTTGCTGGCGTTCGAGCCGTCGGCGGGGTAGGGGCCCGCGGTTTCCTCGGGCACCACCTGGCAGGTGCTCGAATTCGTGTCCGCGTCGGCGGCGGTGCCGGTGGTCGCTGCCGTGGTGGAGGCGGTGCTGGTCATGATCGGCGCCAGCGTCGATGTCGAAGAGGTGCCGCTGCCCCCGCCGCCGCATCCGCCCAAAGCGAACAAGCCCAGCGAACCGAGCGTGCCCAGCACGTGGCGCCTGGCGCCGTCGGTCGGTGGTGAATCCTTTGCCATCTGAGTTTCTCCTGCGTGGAACGCGCGAAATCGCGACAAACCGACTGTGCGTGGCGATCTGGGAGAAAACGAGTGCAAAGTCCCTAGAGCCGGTCGGCAGGAGCGCCGCCGCCGGCGCGCTGCAGCGGCAGCCGCAAGGTGATGCCGAGGCGCCCCAGCGGCGACGGGGCCGCGTAGATGCGTCCCCGGTGCTCTCCGACGATCTGCGTGCAGAGGGCCACGCTCGCGATCGATTCGCAGTCGCTGCGCAGCCGGGCGCGGCGCGCAGACGCTGCATCGAAGCATTGCGCGAGACGGGGCTCATCGGCGTCCGGCGCGCAGTCCATGAAGTTGACGACGGCCTGCGTGCCGTCGACGCGGCCCAGCACGTGCAGGGTGCTGCCGGCCTTCATGGCCCGGCACGCGAACTCGACGATGTGCGCAAAGACCTCCTGCATTCCCGCTCGATCGAGGAGCACGGGGAGCGGATCGGCGGGAAGCTTCAACTCCAGCGCCATCCCGGCGTCGTGGAGGCGGGCTTGCAAGGTATGGGACATCTGCTGCAGCAGTTGCCGGATGTCGGCCTGCTTGCATGCGAGTGGCATGGAGGTGGCGGGGCGTGGCCGCGTCGCCGGAGCGGAGTTGCCGCTGCGCTGATCCAGCAGGCGCCAGAATACGGAAAGCAGGATGAAGACGAAGAGGGCAATGGCGATCTGGGCAGTGTTCATGCAGGACTGAGGTGGTGACGATGCGTCGCATTAGTCCCTGTCTCGACTGGCGGTGCAACATCTCCCGCGCGCCTCATCGGGCCTTCAAGATCTCTCCGCAATCCCGGCGCACGCCATCGCTTCGGCGTCGGCCAGTGCCATCGAATGACCGAGCAAAGAAGGAGCGACGATGTACCAGGAAGAATTCATGAGGCGCGCCATTGCGCTGTCCGCGCAGGCGCTCGACACGCCGGGCACCGAGCCATTCGGCGCCGTGGTCGTGAAGGACGGCGCGGTGGTGGGCGAAGGCTTCAATCACTCTGTGGCTCATTTCGACCCCACCTCGCACGGCGAGGTCGAGGCGATTCGCGATGCGTGTCGAAATCTGAAGAGCGTCGATCTGGGCGGTTGCGATCTCTACACATCGTGCGAGCCCTGTGCCTTGTGCGTGGCCGCGATGCGGATCGCGGGCATCGGCAAGCTCTACTACGCCGCGTCGCTCGCGCAGTCGGGCGATGCTTTTGCGGGTGTGCCGGTGGAGGCTCGTCACCCTATCGATGTGGAAGAACTGCGTGCCGAGGCGGGCGCACCGCTTGCTGCGCGTGCCATGCCGTCGGAGCAGAAACTCGACCGCGCGGCGATCGAGGTGCTGGAGGCGTGGGCGGGGGGGGGGGGGGGGCCGCGGGGGCTGGCGGGGCGCCCCGCCGGGGCCTCTCAGGCTTTCTGGCTCAGGCGATCTGTGCCGTGCGCGACTCGGACATCGTCACGCGATAGATGATCGCGCCCAGCGCGGCGCCGACCAGTGGGGCCACCCAGAACATCCACAGCTGGTCCATCGCCCACTGCGGTGCGAACAGCGCCGGGCCGGTGCTGCGCGCCGGATTGACGGAGGTGTTGGTCACGGGGATCGACACCAGGTGAATCAGCGCGAGGCACAGGCCGATCGCCATGCCCGCAAAAGCGTTCGAGGCGCGCTGGGCGGTGGCGCCCAGGATCACGAGCAGGAAGAACGCGGTCATCACGACCTCGCACACCAGCGCAGCGGCCATGCTGTACTGGCCGGGCGAATTCGCTCCGAAGCCGTTGGCCGCAAAGCCGCCGAGATCGGCGCCGGGCTTGCCGGAAGCGATGAAGTACAGGACCCCGGCGGCTGCGCATGCGCCTACCACCTGGGCCACCACGTAGCCCGGAAGCTGGCTGGCTGGCATGCGGCCAGCGACCACCAGGCCGAACGAGACGGCCGGATTGAAGTGGCCGCCGGAGACGGGTCCGAACGCATAGGCGCCGGTGACGACCGTCAGGCCGAAGGCAAGCGACACGCCGAGCAGGCCGATGCCCAGTTCGGGAAAGGCAGCGGCGAGCACCGCGCTTCCGCAGCCGCCGAAGGTGAGCCAGAAGGTGCCGAGAAACTCGGCCGACCAGATCTTGAAATTGCTGTGTTGCATGAGGAGCTTTCAGTTCAGTTGTAGTAAATCGGTGGGTTGCTGGTATTGGGAAACGGAGGGCAGGGGCGGCGCGAGTGGCGGGGCAGGCGCCATCCGCATCAGCCGGTAGCCCGCATGAGGAAAGGTTTCGAGGGCCCAGCCGCGCGAGCCGCGCAGTTGGAGTGCTGAGCGGATGTCCTTGATGACCGATCCGATGTTGTCGATCCGGTATCCGGTCTGTCCCTGCTCGCCGGAGGGCAGCATCTGACGCAATGCCTTGCGCGTCAGCGTGCGATCGGTGTTGAAGAACAACTCGAGGGCAATGTCGAACGCGACGGCGTCGAGGCGCGCTTCGCGTTTTTCGAAGGCGACGGCCCTCCGGAGCGGATCGAAGGAATAGTCACCCCATGCCAGATGCGAGGGCGAGCTTTCGAATCCGTGGGCGTCAAGGAACGAGAGGATCACGCGGTAGAGATCGCTGAAGAACCGCGGCGAGAGGGGGAAATCCCCTTCGGCTGTGGCACGGCGATGGATGTGCTTCGCGTCGTTCTGCAATTGCAGGCGCAACACGGGCACGTCCGGCCCGATGACGCTGCGAATGCCCGCGAGGAGCGGTTGTCCCTGACTGTCCAGCTCGGGTGCATCGCCCAGCAGGAGCATGTCCAGCGTCTTCGCGCCCGGGCCCATGGCGATGAGGTCGTCCAGCCTCGTGAACACGAGCGGCGCGTAGTGCTGCGAGCGCAGCGTGCGACGCATGTATTCGCGGGCGCGCAAGGTGTAGGCGAGCACACCTGCGCGCCGCTTGGCGGCAAGACGAGACATGACGAAGCTTCCCTTGGTGTGCTGCGCAGAGCGCGCGCACCGTTTCTTTGTGAGCCGACACTGGGGCGGCGATGGATCGGTTGGCGAGGCTTGCGGTTTTCAGCGCAATTGCGTGAACATAAAGACAATAGTCTGCAAATTGGCGTGTCTTTTGGTCGCGCTGAGTCGATCAAAATTCTACGGATTGGAGCCGCGGCGGTGGGTGAGTCGCGTGCTGAATGTTCTTGAAATGGGCGTGCCAAGTCTCATGTGGGCACCCCGGCTCGGAGGTGTGAAATCATGTTCGCCCCGCAACAGCCGATGAAAGCGCATCCATGACAGCCAAGCCGTTGAAAGTCCCGGGATCGGGACACTCCATGAAGATCGCCGTGATGGGAGCCGGTGCAGTGGGCTGCTACTACGGCGGCATGCTGGCGCGTGCGGGCCATGCAGTGACGCTGATCGGAAGGCCGCAGCACGTCGAAGCGGTCCGCCGCGACGGCCTCCTGCTCGACACCCAGAGCTTCAAGGCGCACGTGCCGATGCAGGCAAGCACCGAGGCCAGCGCCGTGGAAGGCGCGGGGCTCGTGCTCTTTTGCGTCAAGTCCACCGATACCGAGAGTGCCGCAATGGAGATCCGTCCGCATCTCGCGCCCGATACGCTCGTGATCACGCTGCAGAACGGAGTCGACAACGCCGAACGCCTGCAGGCGCTGGTCCCGCAGGAGGTCGCTGCTGCGGTGGTCTATGTGGCCACCGAGATGGCGGGCCCCGGCCACGTCAGGCACCACGGCCGCGGTGAACTGGTCATCGCGCCGTCGAAGGCCAGCGAGCAGGTGGCGGCGCTGCTGGCGGAAGCCGGCGTGCCGACGCAGATTTCCGACAACGTCATCGGCTCGCTGTGGGCCAAGTTGATCCTGAACTGCGCCTACAACGCGCTTTCGGCCATCTCGCAGTTGCCCTATGGCCGCGTCGTGCAGGGCGTCGGGGTCGATGCGGTGATGCGCGACGTGGTGCAGGAATGCCTGGCCGTCGCCGCTGCGAGCGGCGTGACGGTGCCTGGAGACACATGGCAAGCGGTGGAACGCATCGCGCAGACCATGCCTGCCCAGTTTTCATCCACCGCGCAGGATCTCGCGCGCGCCAAACGCAGCGAAATCGACCATCTCAACGGCTACGTGGTGCGCAAGGGCGAGGCGGTGGGCGTGCCGGCGCCTGTCAATCGCACGCTGTGGACGTTGGTCAAGTTGATCGAGGACCGCCAGGATCGAGCCCCGGCATCTTGACGGCGCGGAGCCGCGCGCTCAGTCGCTTCCCTTGTCCGCCACGTACCACCGGGTGGCGATCAGCTCGGGCTCCTCGTGCGCCTGCAGACGTTCCCAATGCCGGTCGGCATCTTCCACGAACAGGTCCCGAGCGATCGCCTGGGCGAGCCGGTTCGCACCGATGGCCAGGCCGGGGATGTCGCCCGCCAGCGCGCCGTGGCTCATGGTCGCGCCCCAGTTGAAGAGGCGCATGCGCCCCAATGCGTCGGCCTGCGGGCCAGCCGGGTCCGCGCTGCGCAATTCGAAGCCCGCGCCCAGGTAGGGAAAGCGCGCCGGTTCCGGGTGATGCTCGGCCTCGGTGGCCGAGATGTGATTCGCCCAGGTGTCGATCTGGGCCGTGTAGGCCGCGATCTCCGGCCGGTCGAGCAGGTCGACGTCGAAGCCGGTGCCGAAGATCACCGCATCGAAGCGCTCGCTGCCGCCGTTGGGCAAGGTGACGGTCACGCCGTCTTCATCGGGTGCGACGTCGTCCCACGGCGTGCCCAGGCGCAGTTCGAAGGCGTCGTGCGCGTCGCAGCGGCGCACGGTCTCCCAGGGCGGCGGCACCTGCTCGTCGAAGATGTAGGTGTAGACGCGCCACTTGCGCGCGTCGTCGAGCCCCTCGAAACCGCGCAGGAAGCCATGGCTCGAAGCCGCCTTGCTCTTGTTGACCTGCGGCAATTGCGTGCGGCGCGCAAACAGCGTCACGTTCGCAGCGCCGGCTTCGAGTGCGCACGCGGCGTTGTCGAAAGCCGATGCCCCGGCGCCGAGAACGCCGATGCGCCGGCCTTCCCAGGCCGCAAAGTCGATGGGGTCGGCGGAATGGAACACGCGGCCCGCTGCATGCGAGTCGCCACGCCGCAGCGAAGGAAACGCCGGCCAGCGCGGCGCGCCGCTGCCGTCACGGCCGAGCGCCAGCACGAGCTGGCGTGTGCGCACGGTCTCGCGTCGCCCTTGGGCATCTTCCAGCTCGATCCGCAGCACGCGGCCGCCGTCGGCATGCGACACCGAGTGCAGCGACACGCCGTTGTCGACCTGCAGGCCGACGGTGTCGCGCACCCACAGCAGGTAGTCGCGCCAATCGACGCGGCCTATCTTGTGCAGCGCCAGCCAGCCCGGCGTGCCTTCGGCGGAGCTTTCGCCTCCTTCGCCGTGCTGGGCCTCGTACCAGGCGCGAAAGCTCAGCGACGGAACGCCGAGTTCCGGCCCACCCACGTGCTTGGGGCTGCGCAGGGTCAGCATGCGGGCATAAGTGCCCCATGGGCCTTCGTCGCTGCGCGCGGCGCGGTCGATCACGCGCATGTTCGTGATGCCTTCGCGGCGCAGCGCATAGGCGGCGGTCTGTCCGCACATGCCGGCGCCGGCGACCAGCACGTCGAGCACGGGTGCCTCGGCGGTCGATGATTCGGCGGGCAGCACCCACGCGGGCGGCGGCACGTTGATGCGTTCGAGATCGGCGCGCGCCTGCGATGCCAGGCGTTCGAGCGCCGCCGTGTCGCGCGGGCTCGCGATGAATTGCACTGGCACCGGGGGCAGTGCGTCGGAAATGGGGTCGTCGGAAGCCATCGCCTGAAGATAATCCAGAACATGATCGCACTCGACTGCTACTACAGCCTCTCTTCGCCCTGGGCCTATCTCGGCGGCCCGCAACTGCAAGACATCGTGCGCCGCCACCATGTGCAGCTCACGCTCAAGCCCTACGACTTCCAGGCCGTGGTTCCGCAGACCGGGGGCATCCCGCTCAAGACGCGGCCCGAGCCTCGCCGGACCTATCACGCGCTCGAACTCGCCCGCTGGCGCGAGCACCTCGGCATGGCCCTGAACCTCGAACCGGCGCACTACCCGAAAGGCGCGGCCAGCGATCCGAACTGGAACAAGTACCCCGGCTGGATGGTGATCGCGGCGCAACGCCAGGGACTCGACGCGCAGCCGTTGTCGCACGCGCTGCTGCGCGCACTGTGGGCCGAGGAACGCGACACCTCCGACGCGGCGGTGCGCATTGCCGTCGCCGACGAGAACGGCTACGACGGCGCCGCGCTGCAGGCGCTGGAGCAGATGCCGGAGACGCAGGCCATCTATCGCGCGAACAGCGCCGAAGCGGTGGAGCGGGGCGTATTCGGCGCGCCGACCTACATCCTCGATGGCGAGCGCTTCTGGGGCCAGGACCGGCTGGTGTTCCTCGATCGCGCGCTGGATCGTCTCAGGACTGCGCGCGGCGCCTAGGTGCGGATCCGGCCGTCGCCCGTGATCATCGACAGCTCGACGAACTTCGAGGCCACGTGGTTGCGCGGCGAGAACGAGACCTCGAAGCCGCCGAACTGTTGCCTGTCGATGCTTTCGAGCCCGGTGATCAGGCCGTCCCGCGTGGCCTTGCCCGGTGCGCGCCGCAGTCCTTCGACCAGCACCTTCGCCGCCAGATAGCCCTCCAGGCTCGAGAAGTTGGCCTTGGTGTTGCCGCCGCCCTTGCGCAGCGCCTCGTTGAATTCGCGCGTGATGCCGTTCGCCGCGTTGTAGGGCGAGGGCACGACCTGCGTGACCACCACGCCGGCGCCGTCCTTGCCGAGTTCGTCGGCCAGCGCCTGCGTGCCGACGAACGACACGTTGAAGAAGGTGCCGCCGTAGCCGGCCTTGCGCGCTTCGCGGATGAAGGCGGCGCAGGACTTGTACGCGCTGACTTGCACCACCGCGTCCGGACGGGCCGCCACGATGCTCTTGACCGCAGCGGAAACATCGACCGAGTTCCGCTCGACTGTCGCCAGCGCTGCCGGCTTGAGGTCCATCTGCGACAGCGCGAGCGTCACGCCGTCCAGACCGGCCTTGCCGTAGGCGTCGTTCTGATAGAAGACCGCGATCTTCTTCAGGCCGAGATGGGTGAGCTGCTTCACGATCAGCGCCGTCTCGTCGTTGTACGAGGCGCGGAGGTGGAACACATTCCTGTGGAAGGGCTCGCGCAGCGCCATGGCGCCGGTGAAGGGCGCGATGAAAGGAATCTTCGCGTTCACCGCGAGCGGCATCGCCGCCAGGCTGGTGGGCGTGCCGATGTAGCCGAACAGCGCGAAGGCGTCGTCGTCGATCAGCTTCTTGGTGTTGGCCGCACAGCGGTCGGGTTCGTAGCCGTCGTCCAGGAACTTGATCGCGACGTCGCGATGGCCGGGCTGCGCGTTGTACTGGTCCAGGAAGAGCTTGGCGCCCTCGTAGAACTGGATGCCGAGCTGTGCAGCAGGGCCGGTGAACGGTGCCGACTGCCCCAGGATGATCGGCGTTTCGCTCTGCGCGCGCGCCCATTGAAAGCCGGCGAGCGCCGCTGCGCCGGTAGCGATCGAAAAATGCCTGCGATTCAACTTCATGAAAACCCCTCCGCGCGCATTCGCGACGCACAACTTAGACTCGCCCGATTGGCTTGTTGCCCCTGATGACTCATGACTCTCGAAACCCAAGTGCTCGGCGCCTGCCCGCATGACTGCCCCGATACCTGCGCGTTCGTGACAACCGTTCGCGACGGCGTCGCTGTCAAGCTGCAGGGCAATCCGGCCCATCGACACACGGCGGGCGTGCTGTGCACCAAGGTGTCGCGCTACATCGAACGCAACGAGCATCCCGAACGTCTTGTGCAGCCGCTGAAGCGCTCCGGCCCCAAGGGGAGTGGCCTCTTCGAGCCGGTGACCTGGGAGACGGCGCTGGACGACATCGCCGCGCGACTCCATGCCATCAAAAGTAACAATCCGGAAAAGATTGTGCCTTACAGTTACGCCGGAACGATGGGTCTCGTGCAGGGCGAATCGATGGATCGTCGTTTTTTCAACAAGCTCGGCGCATCGTTGCTGGACCGCACGATCTGTTCGACCGCAGGGGGTGAGGCCTTAGGTTTTACTTTGGGCGGCAAGGTCGGCATGAGGGTCGAGTTTTTCGCCGACGCGAAGCTGATCCTGATCTGGGGCAGCAACTCGATTGCCAGCAACCTGCACTTCTGGCGCCATGCGCAAGCCGCAAAGCGTGCCGGCGCGCGGCTGGTGTGCATCGATCCGCGCAAGACGGAGACGGCCGACAAGTGCGACGAGCACGTCGCCTTGCTTCCGGGCACCGACGCGGCGCTGGCATTCGGGCTGATGCACGAGCTGATCGTGAACGACTGGCTCGACCACGACTACATCGAGCGCTACACGGTGGGCTGGGCGCAGCTTCGCGAGCGCGCCTTGCAATGGCCGCCCTCGCGAGCGGCAGCCGTCTGCGGCGTGCCGGAGGCGCAGATCGTCGAACTGGCGCGCGCCTACGGGACTACCAAGCCGGCTGCCATCCGGCTCAATTACGGCATGCAGCGTGTGCGCGGCGGCGGCAATGCGGCCCGTGCGGTGGCGTGCCTGCCGGCGCTGGTCGGCGCGTGGCGCGATCGGGCGGGCGGATTGCTGCTGAGCAGTTCGGGCCTGTTCCCGGTGGACCGTGCGGCGCTGCAGCGGCCCGACCTGCTTGGGGGCCGCCGCCCGCGAACGATCAACATGACCTCGATCGGCGACGCGTTGCTCGACACGGCGAATCCGATCGAAGCCCTGGTCGTCTACAACAGCAACCCGGTCGCCATCGCGCCGGACTCGGGCAAAGTGGTCGCCGGGTTCGCGCGCGAGGACCTCTTCACTGTGGTGCTGGAGCAGTTCCAGACCGACACCGCCGACTATGCCGACTACGTGCTGCCGGCCACCACGCAGCTGGAGCACTGGGACATCCACTTCAGCTATGGCCACACCGATGTGCTGCTGAACCGGCCTGCGGTCGCGCCCCGCGGCCAGGCGCGCAGCAACACCTGGGTGTTCCGCGAGTTGGCGAAGCGCATGGGATTCGACGAGCCTTGCTTCGACGACGACGACGAAACCTTGTGCCGCGCCGCCTTCAGTGCGGAGGCAGTCGACTTCGAGGCGCTGCAAGCGCAAGGCTTTGCCACCCTGAAGCTGCCCGACGCGCCCTACGCGGAAGGCAATTTCCCCACGCCGTCGGGCTGCTGCGAGTTCTTCAGCGCCCGCCTCGCCGCGCAGGGCCAGGACGGTTTGCCCGATCACGTGCCCAACTACGAATCGGCCGGCAGCTCGAAGGAGTTTCCGCTCGCGATGATCTCGCCGCCGGCGCGCAACTTCCTCAACTCCAGCTTCGTCAACGTGCGCAGCCTGCGCGCGATCGAGGGCGAGCCGCTGCTCGAGATCAACGAAGCCGATGCCCTGGCACGCGGCATCGAGGACGGCGCCACGGTGCGCGTCTTCAACCAGCGCGGCGAGCACCGCTGCCGCGCCGAAGTCTCTCGCCGTGCCCGGCCGGGCGTGGTGCATGGCCTCGGCATCTGGTGGCGCAAGCTGGGGCTGGACGGCACCAACGTCAATCAGCTCACGAGCCAGCGCCTGACGGACATCGGGCGCGGTCCGACCTTCTATGACTGCCTGGTCGAGGTGGAGTCGGTCGCGGAAGCTGCGGTCGCACCATGAAGACGAATCGCAGGCGCCTCGCGGCATGCGCGGCGGTTGCAGGGCTGGCGATGCTCGCGGGCTGCGCCGATGTCAGCTATTACTGGCAATCGGCCAGCGGCCATCTGGGACTGATGCGCGCGGCGCGGCCGGTGGACCAGTGGCTGGAAGACCCGTCGACCTCTGACGCGCTCAAGGCGAAGCTCGAACTCACCACGCGGCTGCGTCGCTTTGCAGTGACCGAACTCGGCCTGCCCGACAACGACAGCTACAAGGCCTATGCCGACCTGCATCGCAATGCCGCGATCTGGAACGTGGTGGCCGCATCGCCGCATTCGCTGACGCTGAAGACCTGGTGCTTCCCGGTTGCGGGCTGCGTCGGATACCGGGGCTACTACGACGAGGCCGCGGCCAAGGCGGAAGCCGCTGAGCTGCAGGCGCAGGGGCTGGAGACTTCCGTCTATCCGGTGCCTGCGTACTCCACACTCGGCTGGATGAACTGGGCCGGCGGCGATCCGCTGCTCTCCACCTTCATCGGCTACCCGGAAGGCGAGCTGGCGCGCATCGTCTTCCATGAGCTGGCGCACCAGGTGCTCTACGTGCCCGGTGACACGATGTTCAACGAATCCTTTGCAACCGCGGTGGAGCGTATCGGCGGCACTCGCTGGCTGAAGACGCATGCCAGCGAGGCAGCGCGAACCGAATATGAGCAGTTCGATGCGCGCCGCCAACAGTTCCGGGCCCTCACGGCCGAGACGCGCCGTGCGCTGCAGGACATCTACACGTCGAAGGAAGCCCAGGCGAAAGACTGGGAAGTGGTGGATGCCAGGAAGAAGGCCGCCATGGAGGAGTTTCGCCAGCGCTATGCCGCGCTGCGCGCCGGATGGACCGGCCCCCGGCAGGGCGCCTACGACGGGTGGGTGGCACGCGCCAACAACGCGACCTTTGGCGCGCAAGCAGCCTACGATGAACTGGTGCCTGGCTTCGAGGCCCTGTTCGAGCGCGAGGGCGAAGACTGGCCGCGCTTCTACGCTGCCGTGAAGCAGTTGGCCAAGTTGCCCAAGGATGGACGCGCGCAGGCACTCAGGACCATGACTTCGTCGCCGACGGACCTCATGCAGACGCAGGCCCCATGCTGCAAGCCCCAAAACACCAACAACACCAAGAACGGAGCCCCCGGTGTCTGAGATCCACATCGAACGCAATCACGGCCTGGGACTGGCCGCCGCGCGCGAGGTCGCGCGCCAATGGATGCAGCAGGCCGAGCAGGACTACGGCATGGAATGCACCTACGCCGAGGGCGAGGTCTGCGACGTGGCGCAGTTCAACCGGGCGGGTATCGATGGCAGTGTGGAGGTCAGCGCGGACACGTTCACGCTGAATGCGACGCTGGGCTTCCTGTATGGAAGCTTCAGCGAGCAGATCGAGCAGCGTTTGCTGCAGAGCCTCGACGCGTTGCTCGGCGCCAAGGCGCCCGCGGACGACGACGCGTACAACGACAAGGACTGGCTCTGAAGCGGCGCCCCGGTGGGGGCGCTCCGGCTCAGCGCAGTGATTCGATCAGGTCGATGTACTGCTGCTTGGCCTCGTCGGCGCTCAGGCCCTTGCGCGACGTCCATGCGTCCCACTTCGCGCGAGCGACGATGTCGCTGAAGCTCGGCTTTTTCTCTGCGTTGTCGCCGGCGGTGGCCTGCTTGAAGAGTCCGTAGATCTTCAGCAGCGTCGGGTTGTCCGGGCGCTCGGCGAGCAGTTTGGAATTGGCTTGGGCGGCTTCGAACTGTGCGTTCAGGTCAGACATGGCGGCAGGGTTTCGTCAAAAGACGCGATCTTAAGTGACGACGCCGTCTATAAATCTCAATCGGAAAGCCCGGCGCGGGCCAGCTCCACGTCCAGGCGTTCGCGCGCGTCGGCCGGCTCGAGGGATGCCGCCTTTTCGTAGAGCCGGGTGGCCTCGGCCATGCGCGAGTCGCCTTGCAGCATCAGCAGCCCGCGGGCGTACTCCATCAGGACGCTGGCCGAGTGCGGGTTGATCTGCAGGCTGCGTTCGAAGAGCTCGATGGCGGTGTCGGCGCGCACGCCGTAGGTCATGCGGCCGACCAGCGAGCCAACCTTGTCGATCACTTCGGCGTGGAACGCGCCGAGCGCCGCGTGCGCGTCCGCATGATGCGGCTGCAGCTCGATCACGCGTTCCAGCGCGCCCTTGACCTTGCCGCCCAGACCCTGCGCCAGCGCGCGCGCAACGCTGATCCCCTGGCTGTAGCGTCCCAACGCGTAGGCCTGCCAATAGAGCGCCTGGCAGTTGTCGGGCTCGGCGGCGACCTGGGCGGTGGTGCGCTCGGCCACCTGCTTGAAGAGCGCCAGCCGGACCGATTCGCGTGGCTCCAGGTAGTTCGCATAGATGGCCGTGGCCTGGTTGGCGAGCGCCAGGCCTTCGTGGCCGTGCTTCAGCGCGATCGCCACCGCCCGCTCGAACTCGCCGCTGTGATAGAGCGCCCAACCCTCGGCCAGAGGGCCTGGTACCGGCGGCTGCAATCCCTGGCCGGCATGCAGGCGAGGCCAGTGTGTCAGCAGGTTGGAACTGTCGAACCGGGGGGCATCAAGGTAGGGCAATCGGGTCCATGGCCCCGTTGCGGGAGGGGCGCCGGCGGACAGCAGCGAGGGAGGTTGGAGGTCCGGTGGGGTCATTCGATAGAGGGTCAGACCGTTGCAGGTTGATCTTCGCCTGTATAGGCGCTACTGAGTGTGAGCAAATGCCGCCGTTGCTCCGTCGCGAGATAGGGCGCGAGCAAATGCAGCGTGTGATGCGCTCCGCGCAGGAGGGCGCCCTGGGCATGCCCGGGCTCGAGCGCTTCCCGCGGGTTGCGTACGTATTCGTAGCTGAGCCAGTAGGTGAGCACGACCACCATGCTCTGCGCCAGCGTGTCGACCTCGCGCGCGTCGATGTCCAGGTGTCCGGCGCGGCCCAGGCCGGCCAACAGGGCCCGGATGGCACGCGCCTTGTTCTTGAGCACGAGCTGGAATTGCGTCTCGAGGTGCCGGTTCTTGCTCAGCAGGTCATTCAGGTCGCGGTAGAGGAAGCGGTAGCGCCAGATCAGCTCGAACAGGCTGTGCATGAAGAACCATGCGTCCTCGACATCGTGCACGCCTTCGCTCGCATGCAGCAGGGTGTTGAGCTCGGTCTCGTAGCCTTCGTAGAGCCGGTTGATGAGCTCGTCCTTGGCCGGGTAGTGGTAGTAGAGATTGCCGGGGCTGATGTTGAGTTCGCCGGCCACCAAGGTCGTGGAGACGTTCGGCTCCCCGAACCGGTTGAACAGGTCAAGTGCGGCTTCGAGGATGCGTTGTGCAGTGCGGCGTGGCGCTTTCTTGGCCATGTCGGAGCCCCGTTTTGTCTCTTTGGGACACTCTAGCGCAACTCTGTCGCGCCCGGTGCAGGGATCGCCGCTTGCCCCGCGAGCGGTGGCGAGGCTCAGTTGCTGGTCAGGCCGATTCAGCTACTGCCGCTGGCCTTGTGACGCTGCGAGGGCTTGGCGCTGTCCGCCGACTTGCGAGCGGCCGTCTTGCGCGCCGCTGGACGTGCCGGCGCACTGGTGGTCGCAGCCTTGCTTTGCAGTTGCGCCTCGAGGGCTTCGACACGCGCCTGCAACGCGGCCACTTCCTGGGCCGAAGGCATGCCGAGCTTTTCGAGGGCGCGCGCCACGCGTTCCTCGAAGATGTTCTCCAGCTTGCCCCAGCCGCCTGCGGCCTTGGTGCCGAACTCGCTGGCGAAGCCGGCCATCCGGGCCTGCGCCTGAGCCAGGGTTTCCTCGGCAGCCTGCTGGGTCTTCTTCTGGACCCCCACGCCGTCCTTCACCAGCGCTTCGAAGGCCTTGCTGCCTTCCTGCTGCATCTTGGCAAAGGCGCCGAGACCGGCGAGCCAGATCTGCTGGGCGGAGTCTTTGATGCGGTCTGTGGGTTTGTCGTCTTCGGGGGTGGACATGGTGTGTTCCTTCAGGGGTCTTGGGGACTCTAGCCGGGGTCGGATGGATCCGTGTAGAGGTGGGGGTCTAGCAGCTTTTTGAAACATTCCCGAATGGGATAATCCGCCCCTTGCCGCCGGCAGGCGACTATTCCGACAATAAAGAAGAGAGGGATTTCCCCATGATCCTAGTGACCGGCGGCGCCGGCTTCATCGGTGCCAATTTCGTTCTCGACTGGATTGCCCAAAGTGGCGAAGCCGTCGTGAATCTCGACAAGCTGACCTATGCCGGCAACCTTGAGACACTCGCTTCGCTCAAGGACGACGCCAGGCACGTGTTCGTGCAGGGGGACATCGGCGACAGCGCGCTGGTCGATAGGCTTCTGGCGGAACACAAGCCGCGCGCCGTGGTGAACTTCGCAGCCGAATCGCATGTGGACCGTTCCATCCACGGGCCCGAGGATTTCGTGCAAACCAACGTACTCGGCACTTTCAGGTTGCTGGAGTCCGTGCGCGGCCATTGGAGCGCGCTGCCCGCGGACCAGAAGCAGGCCTTCCGCTTCCTGCATGTCTCGACCGATGAGGTCTACGGCTCGCTTTCGGCATCCGATCCGGCTTTCACGGAAGAGAACAAGTACGAACCCAACAGCCCCTATTCGGCCAGCAAGGCGGCCAGCGACCACCTGGTGCGGGCGTGGCATCACACCTACGGCCTGCCGGTGCTCACGACCAATTGTTCCAACAACTATGGTCCGTTCCACTTCCCCGAGAAGCTCATCCCCCTGATGATCGTCAACGCGCTCGCCGGCAAGTCGCTGCCGGTGTACGGAGACGGCATGCAGGTCCGCGACTGGCTCTACGTCAAGGACCACTGCAGCGCCATCCGCCGAGTGCTCGAAGCAGGGCGTCTCGGCGAGACCTACAACGTCGGCGGCTGGAACGAGAAGCCCAATATCGAGATCGTCAACACCGTTTGCGCACTGCTCGACGAACTCCGCCCCCGCGCCGATGGCAAGAGCTACCGCGAGCAGATCACCTACGTCACCGACCGTCCGGGCCATGACCGGCGCTACGCGATCGATGCGCGCAAGCTTGAGCGCGAGCTCGGGTGGAAGCCCGCGGAGACTTTCGACACGGGCATTCGCAAGACGGTCGAGTGGTACCTGGCCAACGGGGAGTGGGTGCGCAATGTGCAAAGTGGCGCGTATCGCGAGTGGGTCCAGAAGCAATACGCGGGCGAACCGGCGAAGGCGCAGGCATGAAGCTTCTGCTGCTTGGCAAGGGCGGGCAGGTCGGCTGGGAGTTGCAGCGCAGCCTGGCGCCGCTCGGCGAACTGGTGGCGCTGGACTTCGACAGCACGGACTTCCATGCGGACTTCAGCCGTCCCGAGCAACTGGCCGAAACGGTCCTGAAGGTGCGGCCGGACGTCATCGTCAATGCTGCGGCGCACACGGCCGTCGACAAGGCCGAGAGTGAACCCGAATTCGCGCGCAAGCTGAATGCAACGTCGCCGGGTGTGGTAGCGGAGGCAGCGCAGCAGATCGGCGCGCTCATGGTCCACTACTCGACCGACTACGTTTTCGATGGCAGCGGAGACAGGCCCTGGCAGGAGGGCGACGACACCGGTCCCTTGAGCGTCTACGGTCAGACGAAGCTGGAAGGCGAGCAGCTGGTGGCGAAGCACTGTGCAAACCACCTGATTTTTCGCACTAGCTGGGTGTACGCGGCGCGGGGCGGGAATTTTGCGAAGACCATGCTGCGACTGGCGCAGGAGAGGGAGCGGCTGACGGTTATCGACGATCAGTTCGGCGCGCCGACCGGGGCGGAGCTGCTGGCGGACGTGACGGCTCACGCGATCTGCGACACGCTGCGTGATCCCGGCAAGGTCGGGCTCTATCACCTCGTAGCCAGCGGCGAAACGACGTGGCATGGCTACGCGCGCTTCGTGCTGGAGCAGGCGCAAGCAGCGGGCGTTGCACTCAAGGCCGGGCCCGAGGCGGTGGATCCGGTGCCGACCAGCGCGTTTCCGACGCCAGCTGTGCGGCCGAACAACTCGCGCCTCGATACCTCAAAACTCCAAGCTACCTTCGGCCTCGTCCTGCCACACTGGCAGGCAGGCGTCGCGCGCATGCTGCGCGAAACGCTCTGATCCCATCACCACGAAGAACTCATGACGCAACGCAAAGGCATCATCCTGGCCGGCGGTTCCGGCACCCGCCTCCATCCGGCCACCCTGGCAATGAGCAAGCAATTGCTGCCGGTGTACGACAAGCCGATGATCTACTACCCGCTCAGCACCTTGATGCTTGGGGGCATGCGCGACATTCTTGTCATCAGCACGCCGCAGGACACGCCGCGCTTCCAGCAGCTGTTGGGCGATGGCAGCCAGTGGGGCATCAATCTGCAATACGCAGTGCAGCCGAGTCCGGACGGGCTGGCGCAAGCCTTCATCATCGGCGACAAGTTCATCGGCGACGCACCGAGCGCGCTCGTGCTGGGGGACAACATCTTCTACGGGCATGATTTCGCGCACCTTCTGGCCGAAGCCGATGCCGATGCCAAGAAGTCAGGCGCGACCGTATTTGCCTATCACGTGCACGATCCGGAGCGTTATGGCGTGGTGGCCTTCGATGAGAACGGCAAGGCAAGCAGCATCGAGGAGAAGCCGCTCAAGCCGAAGAGCAGCTACGCGGTGACAGGCCTCTACTTCTATGACAACCACGTCATCGACATCGCCAAGGCGGTGAAGCCGAGCGCTCGCGGGGAGTTGGAGATCACGGCCGTCAATCAGGCCTATCTGGACCTCGGCAAGCTCAATGTGCAGATCATGCAGCGCGGATATGCATGGCTGGATACTGGCACGCACGAGAGCCTGCTGGAGGCCGGGCAGTTCATTGCTACGCTCGAGCATCGGCAGGGTCTCAAGATCGCGTGCCCGGAAGAGATTGCATGGCGGCATGGGTTCATCGACCAAGAGCAACTCGCGAAGCTTGCTGCGCCGCTTGAAAAAAGTGGCTACGGCAAGTACCTCAACCGACTCTTGACCGACGAAATTCACTCATGAAAATCACGCCCACAATGATCCCCGACCTGCTCATCATCGAGCCCAAGGTGTTCGGTGATGCACGCGGCTTCTTCTTCGAGAGCTTCAATCAGAAGGCATTCGACGAAGCGATCGGCGGTCACGTCGACTTCGTCCAGGACAACCATTCAAGATCAGCCAAGGGAGTATTGCGCGGGCTCCACTATCAGATTCAGCAGCCACAAGGCAAACTGGTGCGCGTGGTGCGTGGCGCGGTGTTCGATGTCGCGGTCGACATCCGCAGATCGTCGCCCACCTTCGGCAAATGGGTGGGTGTAGAACTGAGCGAACAAAACCACAGGCAGTTCTGGATACCTGCCGGATTCGCTCATGGCTTCCTGGTGCTTACCGAGTCGGCCGACTTCGTCTACAAGACCACTGACTACTACGCACCCGCCCACGAGCGATCGATTGTGTGGAACGACGCGACACTCGGCATCGCCTGGCCCGAGATCCAAGAGCCACCCAAACTGTCTGCCAAGGATGCAGCGGGCTTGACGATAGAGCAGGCTGCCCTTTTTCCCTAGGTGATCATCGAGGTATGGCGCTGAGGGTGATTGACCGACAGTGCTGAGCGCAACCCGACACTCTGCTTGGGGTTGCACGCGCAACTTGAAATCACGATTCGACATCAGTTCACAATCGTGCACAATTCACCAGCATGAATATTCAAGATTACTCAATGGATCGCGAGCTAGTTCGCAAAGAGTTGGACGCTAACTCGCACGACGGCTCACGCCTATATCAAATTCTTCGGCAACTGCCGTTGGATCTGGTAGGTGATTTGCTGCTTAACCTCGGCCCTGACTATGAGGGGCCACTCAGGCGTCATCTACCGAGGATGGCGTCAGATGAGATTCAGCGAAATTGGACAGGGACGTCAGGCTATCATTTGCTGCAACAAAGTTGCGCATTTGTTCGATCAATAGAAAACAACTACCGCAACTTCTCGGGACGCTCGCTGCAGGACGCGACGATTCTAGATTACGGGTGCGGATGGGGCCGGTTGATGCGGCTCATGTATAAATACACCGACCCAAGCAATCTCTACGGTTGTGATCCGTGGGATCGATCAATCGAGATTTGCAGAGAGAGCGGAGTTGCTGGTCATCTCGCGGTGTCAGACTATTTGCCTTCGACCCTTCCCTTTGGAGATCTCAAGTTCGACTTGATCTATGCGTTCTCTGTGTTTACTCATTTGTCGGAAAGAGCTGCAGCGACCGCAATGTCCGCTTGTCGCAAAGCAATTTCTTCTGACGGGATTATGGCGCTGACGATTCGCCCGCCCGCATACTGGCACGCCCATCAGGATTCGCAAAACGTGGTTGATCGCCACCAAATGTTGCGCGATCACGACACCAGAGGCTTTGCATTTACGCCACACCCGCGCCCAGCTGTCGATGGGGATGTTACCTACGGCGACACGTCGATGTCACTGGACTATATCGAGCGCAATTGGCTGGGGTGGAGCGTATTGGGTGTGGATTGGCAACTTCACGATCCCTATCAGACCGTGGTCTTTCTTCGTCCCGATTAAATTTTGCCCTGCCTGGCTGCCTGGCTGCCTGGCTGCCTGGCTGCCTGGCTGCCTGGTGAGCTAGCGCATGATGGCCTCGTTGCTGGTCAGCGCAAATTTTCCCGGTCTGTAATAGTGCGGATGGCGTCCATGAGGGCTTTAACATCTACCCTGAAGATGCAGTGGGGTGTTTCGCCCGTTCGCGCCGCCATTCGCGCATGGTCCACTTCCGCCACGTAAAGATGCCATTTCAAGCCCATGATGTGACACATGGAGCGTACGTAGATATCAGGGTAGCCCTCCTGTTGAATGTCGAGAACGGAGGCGCCAGGGTCGCAGAAGCCAATGTTGCACATCGCCGCGCCCAATTCTCCAATGATCAAGCGGCTGGACGATGCCAAGGCAATCTGCTCCTGCAAGGTCATTTGTTCGGGGTGGTGAATCTCAACTCCGGCATTTTCCAATGCCGCCTCTACCTCCCGGCGATTGACCAATAGCCTTCGGCTGGTATCCGAGCGCCGGGAAAGAAAAACAATCCTTTCTCTCCGTTCCGCACTGCCATGTAAGAAGCGTAGCTTGTCGAAGACAGGTCGAATGTTGCGGGTCGGGTAGGGAAGATGTTGCGCGAGCATATTGCTGACTATCGCCTTCGAGAAAAGCACTGGCGAAGTCACGGGATGGTAGAAAGGAAGAAGGCCAAGTCCATGCAGGATGTCCTTTTGCCATTCAGCGAGATGATTGCCGACTAGTCTGAATTCTCCTGAGGGTAGCGCTTGGCTATATTGCAAGGCTGCGGGCAATCCGTCGAGGAAGAAGTGCCCGTAATTGTGAAATCCGCTTCCGCAGATCGGAATCGCAATTTTGTCGATACACTCCACTGATTTCAGATTTGCGGGAACCAACGTGACCTGGTCTTTCTTCAGGGAGTAGAACGGTTCCAGCTTCGACAACAAGGCCGGACCGCCCCCGGCCCAGATGGCTCGAACGCTAGGCTCGTAGAATCCGTGCTTCAGACTCTGTACAACGGTCGAATTGCCGGAATACAGGACGTCACGAAGAGCGACTGTTGTGACCTCCGCCATCCTTTGGGCTTGGCAGGAAAACACGGCATGCGGTTCACCCACGCCAAAAAGGGTAACGTTGCGGACGAGTCTTCCCGGGGCTATATCGAGATCGGTTGCCACAGAATGCTGATATGACCACTCGCCGCCATTGGGTGTCGCCAACGAATTCACCAGCGCCTGGAAGCTCGAGGAGCGTGGTATTGATTGATCAGTGAATAGCGCGGTGTTAGATAAAGACATTGAATTCCGAAATTTCACGGAGACGAACTTTGAACAAAGGCCGGTCAATGGTCGGGTCTTTCAACATTCTAAAGAAATCGGAACGTAGGCGTGTGCGGATTGAATTTCCTCCAGCCGGGCCCGATACCGCTGTCCTGTGGCCCGGTAGCTGAAATTTACTCTCATATCCCGACTTGCATTACTCCCGAGTTCGCGCCCCTTCTTTGGATTGTCCAGAAGGTCGATCATTCTCGAGGCGGCCTCGGCGATATTAGGTTCGGCCCATTCTTGGTGCTCCCAGTGCGGATAGGCCTCGGGGGGCACGTCAATGAGCGAAAAGCCGACGGGAACAGAGTTGACGCTGGTCATGAAGTCCATGTTTCCCGAATACCCGGTCCCAATCGACGGAAGGCCTAAAAACATGGCTTCAGCAAGGCCGAGGCCGTAACCTTCGGCGCGGTGCAACGACACAAACGAATCGCAGCAGCGGATCAAATTGTGCACTTCGCATTCCTGCATCCGTTCCGGAAGTATGAGAATGCGCTCGCGTAGATCTGCGACACTTTCAAAGAGGGCTTGTGCCTCGCTGCGTGCGGCTTCCGCGCCGTGCATTTTGATAACGAGGTGTGTGGTTACCCACGGTCGAGCGGCAATCAATTGCCGAAATGCAGCCACTGCTGCCTGCGGATTTTTACGGGCAATGAAAGAGCGGCAGTCGAAGAAAAACAGAAACGTGTAGCTGTTCTCTGGAATGCCGAAATACTTGCGATCGTAAAAAGAGGCGAGGTCTATTTCGGTGGCCAAGGGCATGTGTTTTATCGGGCGATTCACTGATCTCCCCAGCATATCCTTGATGTAATTCGATGCTGCCCAGACTTCATCGAATTTTTCAAGCTGGCGTGCCCATATGTCCGGATACCGCGGAAGCTCCCAAAATGGAAAGATTACGTTGAAGTGGCCGTTCGCAGGCCCAAGGTGGTCCAGCGTACGAATGACTTCGTCGCCATTGACATGAAATAGGTTGATATCCCCGTAAGTGTCTGTGAGCAGCGGCGTGATCGCCTGATGACTGGGCTCAGGAGGGTTCTGCTTCCACACGTCACGCACCCGGACTTCGATGCCGGCGCTCTCGCAGGCAGCCAGCGACAACCGCAATGCCCGACCGGTACCATGGGGACTGAAGGGATGGCCAACTAACGTGATTTTCGGTTGCGCCTTGATCGGCTTCATAGACTGTGATCCTCCTAGCGATCGATCAAATGAGCCGCGTCGCGGGCATTTCGTACCGCCTGTAGATAGGCGTGTCCAAATCTGCGATCGGGCTCCAGATATGCCCCTTCTGCCCATTCATTCCAGGCGTTGACAAATACCAAGCGATTGGAACCGTGCAAATCACGCTTGGTTTCCTCGATGGCTGTCTCCAGCCATGCCTGAAAGGCGCCTGGGGTCGAGTTTTCGAGCACAAAGCCGTTGTTCTTGCGACGCGGGGTATTGTCCCAGCCCGGCATGACCGTGCGATAGCGGGTGTGACCTGGGTGTTCGCGTGTGGCGAAACGATAGGCTGCATCTTCGTAATCTGCGACGTGACCCGCAAATTCCGGATTCAGTATCTCACCTTTGGGTGGGCGAATCTCCGGCATGCTATGAGCAGGGAATTCGACGGATGCGTCGCACCCGTAGTGGGACGGGTGAACATTGGACCCTGCGAAGCGGAACGACTCTGTCATCACGAGATGAATTTCTCCAATGCCGAGACGGAGGCATTCATCGCGCCAGATCTTGGCGGTTTGCGCGAAGTCGGGGAAAAGATCAGTTCGGTAAACCAACAGCATCGGTTTCCCCTGAATTCGAATGTAGGCCGGGTGACGCATGTAACGGGCGATATCCCGGATAACGCTGAGATCGTCTTCTGGCGAATGCTGTTGTGCCATCAGAATTTCCTGGTCCTGCCCGTCCCATCGACGAGTCCAATTTTCATTGGCCCACGAAAGGCAGAAAGGATGGGCTGGAGCGCTCGGGTCCAACAGGCGATTCAGAGGCCGCTCCAGAAGGCGGTGGCCATCGAACCAATAGTAGTAATAACAGAAGCCGTCGATCCCGTAGCGATCCGCGAGCGCCCACTGGGCATCCATGACCTCATTCAGCCGCAAATCGTAGAACCCGAGATCAGCGGGTTGGCGTGGTTGATAGTGACCGACATAGCTGGGCTGCGCCTTGGCGACGTTCGTCCATTCGGTAAATCCAGGTCCCCACCACAGATCGTTCTCTGGAATGGGATGAAATTGCGGAAGGTAGAACGCGATGACCCGCACGTCGTCAAGTGAATCCAGCTTCGCCTGGTGTCGCTCCGAAACGCGCTGCATGTTCTTGGTGATCAGTCCGCGCTTGTACTGGTCGCCGAGCGCAGCAAACGTCTGGCTCAAATGATGCACAACTTCAACCTCTGGCACATAGCGGATGGAGAGGTCACGATCCAGGATTCGAAGACAGAGGTCGAGGTCTTCGCAGTAAGCAGGCGCCAGTTCGTCCGCAAACCCGCCGAGCTCGCGGAACAAGGACGCGCTCAGCATCAGGCATGCCCCCGAAACATAGTCGACGTCGCGTGGATAGGACCATCGACGATCCTCTGGGCTTTCATTGAGCCCAATCATCTCCACGGCCCCTTGGCGTTTAATGCGGACCCCGGCTTCCTGCAAGGCACCGTTCGGGTACACGACGCGCGGCCCGACCGCGCCGACGCCGGGCTCGGCCAATGCCTTGGAAAGCGCCGTGAGCCATCCGGAGGACACCTGCGCGTCGTTGTTCAGAAAGACGATGCAGCGGCCGCGCGCAGCCTGTGCAGCGTCATTGCAGTTGCGCAAGAAGCCTAGGTTCTCGGATTGGTTCACCAGGCGAAGGTGAGGCACTCCCGAAAGCACTTCTTTGGTCCGGTCGCTCGAGGCATCGTTGGCCACGATGACTTCGTAGCTCACCTGCTCCTCGGACGCCGCTATGGACAGCAGGCACTCCAGAGTGGCAGTGAGATTATTGAACACGGGAATAACCACAGAAACTTCCGGCGAGCCGCCGGACGAGGGCAACACAATTCGGCCCGCGACCACTGAGGGGTCTTGCCCAGTCACTGAAATGATCGAACGAGGTGCGTGTCGCAGCGCAGCACGACGTTCAGAAAGTCCGCTTTGAATGCGCTCGCGCACACGACGATAGGCGTCCCACTCCCAGTGCCCGTTGGCGGGAGCCATTTCGTCGGAAGAAGTCGCTCTGGTCACCCGACCCCCGATTCGGTTCGGACCCTTTGAGCTGAGATCAGACTTCCAGCGGGAATACGCTCCCGTAGAAGCGAATAAATATCCAAAATAAGTGAATAAATAATGCTTCAGGCGAAATTTGGCGTTCTGCGGAATCGGCAATACTTTGTAGCCAAGGCGGAAGATGGCTGCGGAATAGTAGTAGCCGGCTCTCTTGACTCTTCTCAATTCTGTTCCTAATTTTCTCAGTGGAAATGTAATGCGCCATGAGCGAGACGCCCGTATTTCATCGACGCTACGCAGCGCTCCTGCCCGATCGAGTTCCACTTGCTCGTAGCGACCTTGCAGGGTCGACATTTCGTCATTTAGCAGATGAACTGCCTCGTTCAAACCAGCCAGCTTTGCGTTGAGTTCTTTAGATGCCTCATTCGCAGTTTGCAATTCACTTTGCTTTTCGTCCAAATTCTTCTGAGCCAGCACTAATTCCCCGCGGAGATTGTCTGCTTCCGCAGTCATCTTGCTCAATGATTGTTCGAGAGCCCGCGTGCATTCCTGAGCAGCGTCTTTTAACTCAGTTTCACGTTGGGATCCCTGGGCTACCGCGCGCTGCTGGTTTTCTAGTTCTGTTTTCAGGTAGTCGATGTCCCGCATATGCGGCGGGCGGCGAGGAACGAATATGCCAGCTGGCAGATCGGGCAATGGTCCATCCGAAGCAACCGCAACGAAGTAGACCGGATTAGGCAGTCCAATGCCTTCTATCGCGCTTCCCGATTCATCGTCCCTGAACCCGATGAAGGTCGCTGGCTTTTCACGCGTAGGTGCGATTACTGAAGCACTGAGTACGCGCTGCCCGTATATCGTGTGATCGCGAAAGTGCTCCGAGAGCAGTGCCTGCAATTCGGACAAATACAGTTCCCGCACATGGTACGGGTTGTGGAATCCGGGTACATCTGAATACTCGTGCCGGTCCGGCGACGAGAGTACTAAAATCCCACCGGGTACGAGAACGCGCTTGAACTCGGCCATCATTTGTCGATGGCCCTTCAAGTGTTCGATGGTTTCAAAGCTGACAATTACGTCGATGCTCGAATCCTCAACTGGTACCGCAGTTGCATCGCCCTGAACGAAACTCAGATTCGACCTGCGATACGCAGATTGCGCGTGCCTGACAGATGGCTCGTCTATGTCGACACCAATGACGGTGGCCGCGCATTCTGCAAGGATGGCGGAACCGTATCCCTCACCGGACGCGATGTCCAATACCCTCTTGCCGGTCACGAGTCGACGCGCGGCCAGATATCGATGCATGTGCTCCAGTTGGATATCGCCCTCTACGTGTGGAACGAAGCGCTCTCCGGTGAAGTCCATGGTGCTCCTGATTAACCTGGTTGCATCGGCATCGAATCAAAAGGAACGGTCTATAGCGTTGCGATGCAAATCGGCGCGAACCATCATCGTGCACAATTGCTCGAGAGTAGTGGCAGGCTCCCACCCAAGCTTTTGCTTCGCGCGCGCGGGATTTCCGATCAACAGGTCGACTTCTGCCGGACGATAGTATTTCGGATTCACGCGAACCAAGGTCTTGCCCGTCTTCACGTCAACACCGACTTCGGCTTGTTCGGTGCCCTGAAAACGGAGTTCGTAACCTGCTGCCTTAAATGCCATGTCGACGAAATCGCGTACTGTCTCGGTGCGATTGGTGGCGAGGATAAACGTATCGGCTTCGTCGGCCTGCAGCATCCGCCACATTCCCTCGACATATTCCTTGGCGTAGCCCCAATCTCGCTTCGCGCTCAAGTTGCCGAGTTCAAGTACGTCAAGCTTACCCAACTTGATTTTCGCAACCGAATCTGTGATCTTGCGTGTCACAAACTCGCGGCCGCGCAATGGACTTTCGTGATTGAAAAGTATTCCGCTGCAGCCGAAGATTCCATAGCTCTCGCGGTAATTGATGGTCATCCAGTGCGCAAAAAGCTTGGCGACACCGTAGGGACTGCGCGGATAAAAGGGAGTTTCTTCGACCTGAGG
The DNA here is from genome assembly GCF_030317145.1 of Variovorax flavidus. Taxonomy (GTDB): domain Bacteria; phylum Pseudomonadota; class Gammaproteobacteria; order Burkholderiales; family Burkholderiaceae_C; genus Variovorax; species Variovorax flavidus. Next base: position 353,457 of record NZ_JASZYE010000005.1, on the reverse strand, counting down.
GATCGCTTGAACTTTGCCGAACATCTCCGACGTGGATGCCTGATAGAAGCGGATGTTTCGATCGATGAGTCGTATCGCTTCGAGCAAATGCAATGCGCCCATGCCAGTGATTTGCGCAGTCGCATCCGGCTGATTGAAGCTCACCCCGACAAAGCTTTGTGCCGCGAGGTTATAAACCTCGTCGGGAGCAGCGTCTTTGATGAGACTGATGGAGCTTCCGAGATCCGTCAAATCGTACTCGACCAGCTTCAATTCTGGGTGGTTTTGAATGCCAAGCTCTTCTATACGCCAAAAATTCACAGAGCTGGTTCGGCGGTAAGTGCCGAAGACCGTATAGCCTTTTTCCAGCAGCAGCTCTGCCAGATAGGCTCCGTCTTGCCCTGTGATTCCAGTCACTACAGCGCGCTTTTTAGTCATGATTTCCCCGTTGCGAAAAAAAGAACCGAGTTTAAACAGTGCGGCCCGGAAAGTTGAGCTCGTCGATCACTTCAGAGAGTATCTCCAAGGGTTCGATCCAGTCCGTTACGCGCGCCACTCGAGACGCAGGCGCATCGGTGAGTCTAAGCAATTCTTGCGCCGCGACTTCGGTACGATTTGATACAAAAACGTCGAACGCGCGGTGTGCCGGAATGTCCGAGGCAATAACGGGAAGTCCCATCGCCAGTGCTTGGCCGATTCCGAGATTGTAACCCTCCCAACGGGAGAAATTTGCGTAAATGTCAGCGCAGCAATACAGGTCAACGAGCTCTTCGTCGCTTATATTGGCAAACACTCTGAGGCCGGCATCGGTCATTTTCCTCACATCGGCGTCGGTCCCTTTACCTGCCAGTACAAAGACAATATCGCGTTTGTGCTCTTGAGTCATTCTCTTGAGCGTGGACAGCAATTCGCAGTATTGATCGACACCTTTATACAGCCGCTCGCTCGCGTGAAATCGGCATACATTGAGAATGACGATCTGGCCGTCGAAGCCAAGCGCGCTCCTCCTGGATGCCCTTCGATCAAGCATCGCGTCGCTCCATTGAGCCAAATGCGAGTTGCCCAAGGGAATGATCCCCATGTCTTCACGCTGTGCCTCATCTTTTACGGCTCGTGAAATGGCATAGCAAGCGTCGGCCATTTCTATGCAAAACGATTTTTCCTGAATTTGAATTCTTCTCGCTGCGGCATCCGGAAAAAAATCAGGATTGGGCTCTCCGTAGTCGTATGCGAGCGTCTTGACGGATGCTCCGAGCCAGCGTGTTGTCGAGTAAAACGGGGGTGTGTGCATGACTATGCAGTCAATACCGTTTTTATTTGCGAAGATCGCTGCGTCTTTGGGCGTATTCAGCGGAACGCGAATGCAATTGGGGTACGGGAATTCATTGGCTTGACTCGGGCCGCCAATATATATGGTGTGACCGAGTGCTGCGAGGTAGCGGGCTTGAATGTCGACTACAACGGCCACACCATGCCCAACTTGATGCGTGCTGCTCAGCATGAAGATTCGAAGGCGGCGCGTTGTCTGGCGGCGAAACCTGTGCCAGGGCTTTTCCGCGCGGGGAGGGAAGCCTAACTCGTAAGTCTTCTCCAGGCTCAGGTTCTCGTTGTAGTAAGGGTCCTCCTTGAAAAGGAGGCGAGCCTTCCGGCGCGCATAGCGTGCCTCCTGTTGAAAGAGTTGTCGTTTGGCGTCCGTGTCATCGTAGCCGCGCGTTTTCGATTCGAAGTGAATCGTTGCGCTTTGGCCGACATAGATATTGCGAAGACCCAGTTCCCCGGCCGCAATACAGAGCAGTACATCGCTGAACGCGACCGATAGATTTTCATCAAACCCGCCAACAGCGTTGAAGGTGCTTCGCTTGATGACAAGACAGGCGCCGGTAACAGCCGAGATTGCGCGAGTCGCGTTGTTCAGGCCCATGTAGCCTGGGGCATCTGCCGCCAAATGGAGGTGCGCGTGGGCGACGACTCCCTGGATGCCAAGAACGATGCCGCCATGCTGAACTGTCAGGTCTGGGTACAGCAGCTTGGAGCCAACTGCACCAACGCCAGGTTGCATGGCGTACAAAGAAAGCCGCTGCAGCCACAAGGGATCCACCACGACTACATCATTGTTTACGAAGGCGAGTAAATCGCCTTCTGTCTGAATGGCGGCGTGGTTATTCAGGCGAGAATAGTTGAACTCTCGCGCATCTCGAATCACACGGATGTCCCCGCATTCCTGTCTCTGGCTCAGGAACTTCAGCACGTCCGGGTCTGTGGACCCATTATCGACAACTACTATTTCAAAACTAGTACGAGGATAATCTGTTTTTTCCAAAATGCTGGTTATGCAGGGCTCGAGAAAGTCGAGCCTGTCGCGAGTTGGAATGACTATCGTGACCTTGGGACGCGCAACAAGTCTTTCGGGTGCAAAAGCAATGAATGATTGTTCTTCCTCGATGGGGGTGTCCAATTTTGCCGTCGCGCTGAATAGTATGAACGGAATATGACGTGATTCAATTCCTGCTCCAAAGTAGCCGTCGAGGGCGACCTTGGTCAAATTGATTTCAGGTGATGCGAGATCGGATAAATGCGCGAGAATCGAATTCGTCAGCAGAACCAGCATGACGCTTTTTACGGCCGGAAATTCGGGCGAAAATTTCGGTGCGAAACGCGGGGCTATGCGTTTCGAGTCGTCGATGATGTCTTCGTCGCAATAGATGGATGAGCGCGCATCGTCGAGTTCCACGCCAAACATGTAGGTCGCGTGCTTGGCTAATCTGCCAGCGCCATTGATAAGGAGACAGGGCGTGCCAGCTTGCGCCAGGGGCGCAATATCGGATTTTGACCGAACGATCACCACCGGAAGATGACCCTCGGTGTCAGAGTACGGGAGCAGTGACGAGGATTGCGGCTCGTCGGTGACCAATATTGCGCGCCAGTTGCCGCAGAGCTGTGCCGCCAGGCTTTGTACGGCGTCGTGGATTGCGGGAGTACCAGCTCCCATCAGAAACCAGATGACGAGTAGCTCGGGAGGGCGACGCTGTTCGATATGCGTAGCAATTAATTCCAGGTCATTGGAATTCAATTCGTCGAACTGTTCAATCCATTCCGCGTAGGTTTGAATTTCTTCGACGAGCTTGTTCGGCCGAAAAATCTGTCGGACGCGCCTTGCGATGGACTCTTTGATGCGAATTCGTTCGTCTAAGCCATCGGGCCTCAGGGCTCGAAGCAGCATCTTTGTGCGGCCGTGCCTATTGTCTGGCCGCGATAAGGAACTCGTTAACGGCGCTTTCGTCGGAGAATCGGAGGTGCGTCTGCGAAAGAGCATGCCTTACAAGGTCCAGTTGAATGCGGCAAGATTTCGGCCTTCCGGACACGGCTGCTTGGCCGGAAAGGCGGTCAATCGGAGGCCCGCTGACAGTCGACATCGGTCGCGGGGTGCGCTCCTCGTCCGTGTGCTGGCGAGGAGTTGAGGGGGGCTTTCAAGTTTCAATGATTCGCCCGTGTTCCAGATGGATGACCCGATTGCACTCCTTCGCAATCAGGGCCGGCGAATGCGATGCCAGTACCAGAATGCCCGACTTCGAGACGACGTCTTTCATTCTTTTTTCAGCTTTTTCTGTGAATTCCGCATCCCCGACCGAAAGCCACTCGTCCATAAGCAAAATGTCCGCTTCGACGCTCGTGGAAATCGAGAATGCTAGGCGCATCATCATGCCGGTGGAATAGGTCCGCACGGGCATGTTGACGTACTCCCCAAGGCCACTGAATTCGCAGATGCCTGCGGTCAGATTCTCGATTTGCTTCCGACTCATGCCCATGACCAAGCCTCTCAGCATGATGTTTTCCACGCCGGTGGCATCTGGCTCGATGCCCAGCGATGGGTCGATCAGACTCGATACCGTCCCCTTGCGAACGAATTCGCCCGAGGACGGTTCGTAGACGCCAGCGAGCGCGCGCAGCAAGGTGGATTTGCCCGCGCCGTTGTGTCCAATCAAGCCAAGTCGATCACCGCTTCTGAGTTCCAGGTCGATATTGCTCAACGCCTGCACAACGTTGACCCCGGTCTCTTTGCCGAAGCGGCCGCCGGTAACGGAGGCAGCCAGCGTCTTCTTCAGTGAATTGGCGCCCGCTCCGTAAATTGGAAAATTGACCGAAACGTTTTTGAGAGAAATGAAAGCCATGTTTTACAGCCAGTAGACGACGCGCCGACGATACTTCGCAAAGAGCAGGCTGGACGCGACAAGACTGACCACTGTCCAGCCAGCGATTCCCCACCAACTATGCGTGCTCGCAACGCCACCCATCAAGGGAGTCCGGAGAAGATCGAGCATTTGCGCAAAAGGGTTGTAGAGGATGTATTGGGCGCGGCCGGGGAGGCTCTCAGGGAGCCAGAACACGGGCGTCAGGAACATGAGCATCTGCATGACGCTGGTAATGATCTGCGTGACATCACGGAAGCGCGTACACACGAGTCCAACCGCAATGCCGAGCGCATGAGCGTTGACAAGCATGAGCAGGAAAGCAGGCACAACCAACAATGCAGACGACGAAAGCGAAATACCTGCCCACCAAGCCACCGGGATATACAGAACAATATGGTGAGCGAACTGAATCATGTTTCGCGCCATGCTCCGCCAGACGAAAAGGCTTATCGGAAAGTAGCCTTGCTTGAGATAGTTGGAAGACCCAATGAAGGCGGTGCACGCATCGGTCACCATGCTGGCGAAAAAACTCCAGAAAATAATTCCAAGCGCCAGGTGAGGAAAGAATTTCGAAAGTTCAGTGCCGAACAGTGAGCTATAGAGCGGTCCCATTCCGCCGATCATCGCGCCCATGCTGAGCGTGAGCCACAACGGCCCGAGCATGGAACGCCGATAGCGCAAGACGATGTCGAACCAGGCCAGAGTCCACCAAATATCGGTGCGGCGGGTGCCCTCCCACCAATCCGCCCAAGGGCTGCGGTGCAAATTGGAATGTGCGGTACTCATACTCGCCCGTAGGTGTCGGCCAAGCGCACGATGTCGTCTTCTCCGAGGTAATTGCCGCACTGGACTTCGATGAGTACCAGTTCGTCCTTGCCAATGTTCGTCAATCGATGTCTTTCTTTAAGAGGGATATATCTGTACTCGCCAGGGAGGGTTTCGTATTCCACGTCACCGACCTGAACCATTGCTGTACCGCGCACCACGACCCAATGCTCGGCTCGCTGGTGGTGATACTGGAGCGAAAGTGATTCGCCCGGCTTGACCGTAATGCGCTTGACCTTGTAGCCGCCTTCCTCCTTGAGCGAGGCATAGGTTCCCCAAGGACGATGGACCACCGCGGGCAGAAGGACAGATTCGTGCTTGCGGATGGTCAGCGCCTGAACGACCTTCTTGACGTCCTGAGCGCTGTTCTTGTGTGCGACCAGCAACGCGTCCGGCGTATCGACGATGACGAGGTCATGCACTCCCAGCGTCGCCACGATCTTGGGGCCATGGCTGTCGACTTGAATATGTGTGCCTGTCGTGTCGATGGCGACACAATCGGCAGGCATGGTATTGCCGCTCGCATCAGCAGTGTGGGCTTCGGTAACCGAAGGCCACGAGCCCACATCGCTCCAACTGAATTTGGCGGGAACCACCTGAACGTTGTCCGCGCGTTCCATCACTGCGTAGTCAATGCTGATGTCCGGCTGAAGGCTGAAGATATGCGGGTCGAACTGGACCGTCCCGGCGACCGTCTTCGACGATTCCATGGCCCGGCGAGCGGCTTCCAGGACCTCGGGCGCGTTCTGTTCAAAGGCTGCGATGATTGCGTCCGCAGTGAAGCAGAACATGCCGCTGTTCCAGTAGTAGCGCCCGGTTGCAAGATATTCCTGCGCCGTCTGGAGGTCAGGCTTTTCCACGAAGCGAATGGCCCGTTGGCTCTCGCGCGAAACGTGTTCCACTTCGATGTAGCCGAAGCCGGTATTCGGACTGGTCGGACTGATGCCGAACACAACCAGTGCCCCTTGCCTCGCGATCCTCACGGCTTGGCGTGCACTGGCGACAAACTGCTCGACGTCCGGGACCAAATGATCGGCGGACAGGATCAGCATCACTGTGTCGCCGCCGAACTGTGCCGTGCACTGGAGTGCCGCGAGCGCGATGGCCGGAGCGGTATTGCGCCCCTTCGGCTCGAGCAACAGCGTGGCCGCCGGAGGATTGCTACTCTGCTGCAAGACATCTCGAGTCAGGAACAGGTGGTCCTTGTTGGTCACGATCATGAGGTCGCCGGTCCCACACGCCTGACCCCGCTCAACAGCCTGTTGCAGCAAGGTCGAGCCGCCAAGCTTCATGAAGGGCTTGGGGAAGGCTTGGCGCGATGCCGGCCAAAGTCGGGAGCCGGAACCTCCCGAGAGGACAACTGATAGCAAGCGCATATTTTGGGGGCGGTTAAAGGCCGGCAATTTTACCGACCCGTACTGTCTGGAAGAATGGAGCGATTCAGCAGATTCTGATAGCGATGGAAACACAAGAATTGGTGATCTTGCCAGCCTTTTCGACAAGGTCGGGCGCAGCGCGCGGGGCTTCCCTGTCTTCGGAACAGATCAAGAGGACACGATGAGCCTAGCATCCATCTCAGTCGCCCTGTGCACTCACAATGGTGAACGATTCATCCGTGAGCAGGTTCGCAGCATCTGCCTGCAGAGCCTGCCGCCGCGCGAGATCGTGCTTTCCGACGACGAGTCGCGCGATCGGTGTGTCGAGGCGGCCGGCGAGACGGTTGCAGAGTGCCTTCGCGAGCGACCGGGCCTGGCGATCGAGGTTCGCGTGCTGCGCAATTCTCCGGCCTTGCGCGTGACCAAGAATTTCGAGCAGGCCGTGCGTGCCTGCACACACGAATTCGTCGCACTCTGCGATCAGGACGATGTGTGGCATCCCGAGCGTCTGGCGCGAATGATGGCCGAGTTCGAACGCCGCCCCGATCTGCTCCTTCTGCATACCGATGCCCGCCTGGTGGATGCCGCGGGGCGCGACAAGGGTGGTTCGCTGTTTCACGCGCTCGAGGTCCAGCGGTCGGAGTTGGAGCGCATTCATGGCGGCATGGCATTTGACGTTTTCCTCCGCCGCAACCTGGTGACGGGCGCGACCACGGTGTTCCGTCGCTTGCCTATGGTTTCGGCGCTGCCGTTTCCGGTTGAGTGGGTGCACGACGAGTGGCTCGCCATCGTCGCGGCCGCGACGGGCGGTGTCGATGCAATCGAGGACTGCCTGATCGACTATCGCCAGCACGAATCGAACCAGATCGGTGCCCGCCGTGACTCGTTCATGGGCAAGGTTCGCAAGGCCCTGGCATCACGGGGCGACACGCACGTGAAGCGTGCCATCAAGGCAGAGATCCTTCTCGAGCGCCTGCTGGAACTGGGAGACCGGGTGTCGCCCGTCATCGTCGAGAAGGTGCGTTCCAAGATCGAGCACCAGCGCTTTCGCGCAGCGCTGCCGGCAAGCCGACTGGCGCGCTGCGTGCCGGTGCTTCGGGAGGCCATGACAGGCCGCTATGAGAAATTCGGCCGCGGTGTGCGGGGTGTGGTCCGCGACCTGTTCGAATCGGTCTGACTCAGCCAGCCCGCTCCAGCCGCCAATAGCGCCAGAAAGCCGCCGACGACCACACCTTGAGCAGGCTGGTCACGTGCCAGTAGAGATGCCGCTTGCTCCGATGACTTGCCCGTCGCGCGTCATGCCGGGCCTGTAGTTGCTCCGCAATCTGCAGCTTCCATCCAGCGAGGCGCAGCCGGGCGCAGATGTCGAAGTCCTCGCCGTACATGAAGAAGCGTTCGTCGAAGCCTCCAATCTCGCGGTAGGCCCCGCTTCGAAACAGCATGAACAGCCCCGGAATCCAGGCCGGGATCGCCGGCCGCTCGTAGTCGGGGCGCTTGCGCGAAACGATCTCCAGGGGCGTGATGATCGCGCGGTGCTGCTCGGGTGTCGGCTTTCCGGGTTCGAGGATTCGCGGCGCCAGGAGGCCACTGTCCGTCTCCGCTTGCGCGATCAGCGGTGTGAGTACGTCGCTGTCGAAGCGGATGTCCGGATTGAGCACCAGGAACCACGGCGTCGCACAACGCGCAAAGGCCTGGTTGTGGTTTGCGCCGAAACCCTTGGGAGCGGTGTTCTCGATGCGTTCGATCTCGAATCCCCACGTACGGCCTGCCAGCAGGTCGGGCTCGGGGATGTTGAGCGTGAGTACGAGCTTGGCGACGACGCCGCAGTTGAAGCGGTCCAATTCCTCGATCAGCGGGAGCACCAGGTCGAGCTGGCCATGGCTCACGATTGAAACCGTGATGGGAGGAGAGTGGGGCGGGGACATCGGCATGGTCTAATTTCGCCCGGGAATTCTATGGTTCCCGCCCCTACCCATGATTGCTCTGATCGTCATCAGTTTTCTTCTCTCTGCATTTGCCGTGCAGATCTTCATGCGCCGGGCGCGCCGGCACGCGCGGCGCTACGCCCACGACATGCCGCAGCGCTTTCACAAGGGCCACGTGCCGCGGTTGGGAGGTGCCGGCATTCTGGTGGGCATGGGTGTCGCCTGGTTGGTCGCAGGGGTGCCTTCGGACCCCTTCAACGTGTCGTGGCCTCTGAAGGCCTCCGCGCTGACGCTGCTGTGCATCGCCCCGGCCGTGCTCGGCGGCATCATCGAGGATGTGACCCAGCGGGTGTCGGTTCGATACCGGCTTGGGCTCACCATCGGCTCCGCGCTGCTCCTGTGCTGGGTGTTGCATCTGGGGGTGTCCCGGACCGGCATCGCCACTGTCGACGGTTGGATGCAGGCTGCGCCGTATGCGGGGCTTCTGTTTGCCGCGTTTGCCATCGGCGGCCTGCCGCATGCGTTCAACATCATCGACGGCTACAACGGACTGGCGGGCACAGTGGCCGTGCTGGTCTGCCTGGCCATCTCGCATGTGGCGCTTCAGGTGGGTGACCGCCAGTTGGCCGCCATGGTGATCTGCCTCGTCGGCGCGACGGTCGGCTTCCTGATCTGGAACTACCCGCGCGGCAAGATCTTCGCCGGGGACGGCGGCGCCTACGTCTGGGGCATGGTGATCGCGGTGGCAGCGGTGACGCTGGTGCAGCGTCACCGGGTCGTTTCGCCCTGGTTTCCGATGCTGCTCCTGATCTACCCGGTGTGGGAGACGGTGTTTTCCATCTACCGCAAGATCGCGCGGGGGCAATCCCCAGGGACGGCGGACGCGCTGCATTTTCACCAGTTGATCTTCCGGCGCATCGTTCGCGTGGCATTCGCGGACGACGAAGCACGCCAACTGCTCGCGCGCAACAATCGGACATCGCCGTATCTGTGGATCTTCGCGGCGCTGACGGTGGTGCCGGCCGTGCTGTTCTGGAACAACACGCCCGTGCTGATGGCGTTCTGTGCCCTGTTCGTGGCGACATACGTCGCCGCCTACCTGATGATCGTGCGCTTCAAGGTGCCGCGCTGGCTGCGCCCCTGACGTTCCGCCACAATTCAAAGTCTCCTCTTTCTGTTGCTCACCATGACCGATCCCGTGCTCAACATTCCACCGCGCGACAAGGCCGAAATCCTGGCCCAGGCGCTTCCGTACATCCGCAAGTTCCACGGCAAGACGATCGTCATCAAGTACGGTGGCAATGCCATGACCGATCCCGAACTGCAGGCCGACTTCGCCGAAGACGTGGTGCTGCTCAAGCTGGTCGGCATGAATCCGGTGGTGGTGCACGGCGGCGGCCCGCAGATCGAGGCGGCGCTCAACCGGCTCGGCAAGAAGGGCCATTTCATCCAGGGCATGCGCGTGACCGACTCGGAGACCATGGAGGTCGTCGAGTGGGTGCTGGCCGGTGAGGTCCAACAGGACATCGTGGGCCTGATCAACCAGGCTGGTGGCAAGGCAGTGGGGCTGACGGGGCGCGACGGCGGACTGATCCGCGCGCAGAAACTCAAGATGGCCGACCGCAACGATCCCAACCTGCATCACGACGTCGGGCAGGTCGGCGACATCGTCTCGATCGATCCGAGCGTGGTCAAGGCGCTGCAGGACGATGCCTTCATTCCCGTCGTGAGCCCGATCGGCTTCGGCGAGGAAAACGAGAGCTACAACATCAACGCGGACGTCGTCGCGGGAAAGCTCGCCACCGTGCTCAGGGCCGAGAAGCTGATGATGCTCACCAACACGCCGGGCGTGCTCGACAAGGACGGCAAGCTGCTGACCGACCTGAGCGCCCGCGAAATCGACGAACTCTTTGCCGACGGCACCATCTCCGGCGGCATGCTGCCGAAGATCGAAGGCGCACTCGATGCGGCGAAGAGCGGTGTGAACGCAGTGCACATCATCGACGGCCGGGTCCCGCACGCCATGCTGCTGGAAATCCTTACCGACCAGGCCTACGGCACGATGATCCGGGCGAGGTAGAGCTCGCCCCCAGGCTGCGCGCACTTCGTGTCGCTTCGCCTACCCCCTGCCGGGGGCAACACCGGCGGACCGGCGGAGCCGGATCCGCGGTGTTTCGCGGACGGGCTTCGTTTCACTTGCCCTTCGGGCTACGTGTAGCCGTTGGGGTTGGCCTGTTGCCAGCGCCAACTGTCGGCGCACATCTGGTCCAGGCCGCGTGACGCGCGCCAGCCCAATGTGGCTTGCGCCAGTGTCGGGTCACCCCAGTAGGCGGGGACGTCACCGGGCCTGCGCGGGCCGATTTCGTAGGCGATGCTCTGGCCGCTGGCGCGTTCGAAGGCCTTGACTACGTCCAGCACCGAGGCGCCGTGGCCGGTTCCCAGGTTGAGGGTGACCAGTCCGGGCTGTTTTTCTGCGTGACGCAGGGCGGCCACATGGCCTTCGGCGAGGTCCATGACGTGCACGTAGTCACGCACGCCGGTGCCGTCCGGCGTCGGGTAGTCGCCGCCGTGCACGGCGAGCTTGTCGCGCAGGCCGACCGCCACTTGGGACACGAAAGGCATCAGGTTGTTCGGCTTGCCCTGCGGGTGTTCGCCGATCAGGCCGCTTTCGTGCGCGCCGACGGGGTTGAAGTAACGCAGCAGCGCGATGCGCCAGGCTGGATGCGCGCGATGCAGGTCACCCAGCGCCTCTTCGACCATGAGCTTCGATCGGCCGTAGGGGTTGGCCGGCCGCAAGGGCGCGTCCTCCGGGATCGGTGAGCGGTCGGGGTCGCCATAGACGGTCGCCGAGGACGAGAAGATCAATGTGCGCACGCCCGCCGCCTGCATGGCGGCGGCCAGCACGAAAGTGCCATGCACGTTGTTGTCGTAGTAGGTGATCGGGTCTGCGACCGAGTCGCCGACCGCCTTGAGGCCTGCGAAATGGATGACACCGCCGACCGGCTGCTCGCGAAAGAGCTTGTCGAGCAAGGCCCGGTCTCGCACGTCGCCCTCGATGAAGCGCGGCCTGGTGCCGATGATGCGTTCCAGCCGCTCCAGGACGCGGATGTCACTGTTGCCCAGGTTATCCAGGATCAACGGCGTATAGCCGGCCGCCGCCAGCGCTACGCAGGCGTGACTGCCGATGAATCCGGCCCCGCCGGTCACAAGAATGTTCTGACTCATACTTAGTTGGCGTGCCGCCCCCGTGGAACTACCTGTCGATTCTGCGCGACAAGCAGGGCATGCCCGGTTGGCGCGCGCTAACTGGCGTGTGCGAGAATCATTTTTTTACATTTTGCACGCGCCCATGCAGAACGACGAGCAAAGCGCCTCCGACGCGCCAATCAGTTCAGACCCGGTGGCCGTACCGACCCGCAAGCGCCCCAAGCCGGGCGAGCGGCGCGTGCAGATCCTCCAGGCCCTGGCCGCCATGCTCGAGCAGCCTGGCGCCGAGCGTGTGACGACCGCGGCCCTGGCGGCCAGGCTCGACGTCAGCGAAGCCGCGCTCTACCGGCATTTCGCCAGCAAGGCGCAGATGTTCGAAGGCCTGATCGACTTCATCGAGCAGAGCGTGTTCACGCTCGTCAACCAGATCGTCGAACGCGAAGACGCGGGGAACGAGCAGGCGGCGCGCATCGTCGCGATGCTGGTCCAGTTCGCCGAGAAGAATCCGGGCATGACGCGCGTGATGGTCGGCGATGCACTGGTCTTCGAGAACGAACGGCTGCAGAGCCGCATGAACCAGTTCTTCGACAAGATCGAGGCGACCCTGCGACAAGCCCTCCGCGACGCTGCGTCGGGTGACGGTTCGGCCACGCCGAGCGTCGATGCGCAGGTGAGGGCGTCCGCGTTGACGGCCTTCGTGGTGGGGCGGCTGCAGCGCTTTGCCCGTTCGGGCTTCCGCCGCGCCCCTTCAGAGCACCTGGACGCTGCGGTCGCACTGATGCTTTGAGGCTGCTGGCGGGGGCATCTCCTGCGGCCGCCGCCGGTCGGACCGGTCCGCTGGCAGTGCCCTTGGCGTCAGATCATGCTCTTGCCTTGCTTGAGGACGAAGTCGCAGGCCCTCTTTGTGATTTCCTGCTTCAAGCCGCCGCCGGTCAGGTCCATCTTCTTGCCGTCGCTACCGGTCAGGATGCCCTGCGAGCCGTCGACATAGCCGCTGTCCGATGCGGGCTTGCCTCCGGGGATCTTGCTCATGAGCTGGTCCTTCACCGAGGATGCGGCGTCCCCGCTCAGGTAGTTGTTCTTGAGGCAGTACTCGAGAACGCCCGCGGCATTGCCGAGGCTGCCCGAAGACATCGAGCCAAGCGCGGACGAGCCGCCTCCGCCGCCAAGTCCCTTCAGCATGTCCAGGCCCTGGGCGTGGACCGACCCTGCGGCGAGCACAACGAGAGCGGCGCCCACACGGGCGAAACGAAATTGAGATCGGGTCATGGCGACTCCTTCGAAAAGTGGGTAGCTGCGAAGACCATAGCTCAAGCCGACGACGCAGTAGCTGCGACATTGAAACAGTTGGTGCTGACTTCCCTGGCGCATCAGCGATACCCGGTCGAAGACGATGCTGGTCGGAAGGCAGAATGCATCATCTCGACGCTTCAGGTTCAAGCATGAAGGCTCCGGCATTGCCAACGCTGCCCACCGGTCGTCGCCTGTTGTACTGGCTGGCGCTGATTGCCGCCCTCACGGCCGGGATCTGGGTCGTGGTTCGCTACGTCAGCCCGACGCCACCGCGCACGTTGGTCATGAGCACCGGCGTGGCGGACGGCGCCTACCACCGCTTCGGGCAGCGCTACCAGGACATCCTTCGTGCCAACGGCATTGCGCTCGAGTTGCGCCCTTCGAGCGGCGGCGTCGAGAACCTGCAGCGGCTGAATGAGGGTTCGGTCTCGGTGGCCTTCGTCCAGGGCGGCACGGGCGTGCTGGCACTCGATCCCGATGCGTCGCCCGATTCGACGCCATTGCGCTCGCTGGCCACCGTGTCCTTCGAGCCGGTGTGGATCTTCACGCACACGCTCGACCTATCCAAGGGCCTGGGCGCACTCGCGGGCAAACGGATCGCGGTCGGCGTTCCGGGCAGCGGCAATTACCAGGTCGCCGTCCAGTTGTTGTCGATCTACGGCGTCGTGGTCGCGGACGGCCAGCGGAATGCACCTGACGGCACCACCTTCGTGAGCGCAGGCGGGATGGCGGCCGTGGACATGCTCGACAGCCACCAGATCGACGCGGTCATCGTCATTGCGGCGCCCCAGGCGCCGGCAGTACAAAGACTTCTGTCGGACGGAGCGGCGCGTCTCGCCTCGCTGGACCATGTCGAGGGGCTCTCGCGCCGCTTTCCGTTCTTCCAGCCCGTGATATTGAAGCGTGGCTCGGTCGACCCGAAGCGCGACCTGCCTCCCCGCGACGTCGAACTGCTGGCGACGACCGCCAACCTGGTCGTGCGAGATGAGCTTCACCCGGCGTTGGCCTATCTGCTGCTCGAGGCGGCGCGCCAGGTGCACAGGCAGCCCAGCCTGATCAACCGGCCCGACGAATTCCCGAGCCCGAGGGCAACTGATTTCCCCCTGTCGACCGAGGCGGAGCGGTATTTCAAGAACGGTCGCCCCTTCCTGCAAAGCTACCTGCCTTTCTGGGCGGCGAACTATGTACAGCGGCTCTTGCTGCTGCTGGTTCCCTTGGCGGCCATCTTGGTTCCGCTGGCCCGGTTGCTGCCCGGATTGCTCAACTGGCGGCGCCAGAGTCGCCTGTACCGCCGTTACGGGGAACTGAAATTTCTCGAGCAGGACCTCGCGTCGCGCAAGCTCGATGCCGAAGAACGGCGCGAAGCCCTCGCGCAACTCGATCGAATCGAAGGCGAGATTGTCCATACGAAGTTTCCGCTCGACTTCACGGACAGGGTCTACACCTTGCGCCAGCACGTCGACTACGTGCGCGCGCAGTTGAACCGGCAGGCCGAAAGCGGCGGCACACCGGGCAAGACCGCAGGGCGCTGATGAAAAAGGCCGGGCCCGCCAACTCGCGGACCCGGCCTTCAGCATGCCCTGGATGGATTACAGGCCGGCTTGGCGCGTCACCGAAACCTTCGGCTTGTAGTAGGCGGCCGGCACCTGGTCGCGGTAGAAGGCGCGGCGGTCGAGGCTTTGCAGCGGGTTGTGCGCTGCAGCCACGGCTTGTGCACGGACGGCGGCGCGGTCGGTGTTCGACGCCACGGTCTGCACGCCGGCATCCGAGCCGTCACCGTATGGGTTGCCGCTGCGTGCAGCCACAGTCGCTTCGGCGCTGACGTTGGCACGGCTGTTGGCGGTGGTCAGGGGGTGCACGCCTTCGTAGGTTTCGGCGTGTGCACCCGCGGCGGCCAAGACGGAGAGAGCGGCCGCAGCGATGAGTTTCGAGGTCTTCATTTCAATTTCCTTCAATGCGTTGGGACGATTCGAACCGGTCTCGGGGTGAGTTGCCAACCCCCTTTTGGGGTGGCCACATCGCTCTGTGCCCTGTTCACCCAGATCAGCTTCCTGCTGGTCCGTGGGATGAAGTTTGAGACCAATCGATCAGTAAAAACCCTCGCATTTGGAAGAACCGCGTCACCCGTTTGGAAACAATCAAGCGATCGACACCCCCACCTTGCGGCCGGATTCGACGATCTCGCCCCAGGTTGCATCGTCCAGCCAGATGCCCTTGCGCTCGCGCGCCGCGCGCGCCTTGCGTTCGGGCTCGCCGGCGATCTGCACGGCGTCGAAGCCCGCGCCCGGTGGACTCTGGCGAAGCCAATCGACGAAGGCTCGCGCCTCTTGCTCGAATGCGGCTTGCGTGCCCAGCTTCGCTGGATCGATCAGCACGGCCAGCATGCCGTTGAGGACGGTGCGCGCCGTATCGGCCGGGCGATGCCAGGTGCCGCCGCCGGTCAGCGCGCCGCCGAGCAACTCGCAGGCCACGGCCATGCCGTAGCCCTTGTGCTCACCGAAGGTCATGAGTGCGCCGAAAAGGCCGTTGCTCTGCGGGACGACGACAACGCCCGGATCATCGGTCGGAGCGCCGTGCTCGTCGATCAGGTGGCCCGGTGGCACGCGCTCGCCCTTGTTGTAGGCCACGCGCATCTTTCCCTGCGCAACCCGACTGGTCGCGAAGTCGAGGATGAAGGGCTCGGCGCCCGCGAGCGGCACGCCGATGCAGCAGGGATTGGTGCCGAAGCGGCCATCGCCACCGCCCCACGGTGCAACCACCGGCCGCGACAGCACGTTGACGAAGTGCATCGCCACCAGCCCTTGTGCCGTCGCCATTTCCGCGAAGTGCCCGATGCGCCCCAGGTGATGCGCGTTCGCTAGCGAGAGGATGCAGCTGCCTTGCTGCTTCGCGCGCGCTATGCCGAGTTCCATCGCCTGCACGCCGACGATTTGCCCGTAGCCGCGCTGGCCGTCGAGCGCCAGCATGGCACCGGCGTCAAGATTGACCTTGACCGAGGCGTTCGGCTTGAGCCCGCCTTCGACCACGGCATCCACATACCGCGGCACCATGCCGACCCCATGCGAATCATGGCCGCTGAGATTGGCGAGCACGAGGTTGGCCGCGACCTGTCCGGCTTCGGCCGGTGTGCTGCCGGCGGCTTGGATGATCGATGCGACCTGCGTCCGCAAGGTCGATGCTTGAAGGGTCTGGGACATAAAGCTTCCTGTTTGGCTCACATGACAGCGCCGACTTGCCACGGCACGAATTCGTTCTGGCCGTAGCCGTGTTGTTCACTCTTCGAGTGCTCGCCCGATGCCGTGGCGAGAACCAGCTCGAAGATGCGCTGCCCCATCTCCTGGATGGACACCGTTCCTTCGACGATCTCGCCGCAGTTGATGTCCATGTCCTCCTCCTGCCGCTGCCAGAGCGCGGAATTTGTAGCGAGCTTCAGTGAAGGCGAGGGGGCGCAGCCGTAGGCGGAACCGCGGCCGGTGGTGAAGCAGATCATGTTCGCGCCGCCGGCGACCTGTCCGGTGGCGCTCACCGGGTCATAGCCCGGCGTGTCCATGTAGACGAAGCCATGTGCCGTCACGGGCTCGGCGTATTCATACACCGCTTCGAGGTTGCTCGTGCCGCCCTTGGCGACCGCGCCGAGCGACTTTTCGAGGATGGTCGTGAGCCCGCCTGCCTTGTTGCCCGGCGAGGGGTTGTTGTTCATCTCGCCTTCGTTGATGGCGGTGTAGTGCTCCCACCAGCGGATGCGTTCGACCAGTTTCTCTCCGACCTCGCGCTTGACGGCGCGCCGCGTGAGAAGGTGCTCGGCGCCGTAGACCTCGGGGGTTTCCGACAGGATCGCCGTGCCGCCATGCGCGACCAGCAAGTCGACCGCCGCGCCCAACGCGGGATTGGCACTGATGCCGGAGTAGCCATCCGAGCCGCCGCATTGCAGCCCGATGGTGATGTGCGCCGCGCTGCAAGGCTCGCGCTTCACCGCATTGGCCCGCGGCAGCATTTCGTTGATAAGCGCCACGCCTTTCTCGACAGTCTTGCGCGTGCCCCCAGTGTCCTGGATGTTGAAGACACGGAAGTTCTCGCCTTCGCTCAGGTTGCCGGTCGCGAGCCATGCGTTGATCTGGTTGGCCTCACAGCCCAGGCCGACCACCAGCACCGCCGCGAAGTTCGCATGCGTCGCATAGCCGGTCAGCGTGCGTTCGAGGATCTCCATGCCCATGCCGCCCGTGTCCATGCCGCAGCCCGTGCCATGTGTGAGCGCGACCACGCCGTCGACGTTGGGATAGTCCGCGAGCGCGGCAGGATTGGTCTTGCGCGAGAAGTGGTCCGCGATGGCCCGCGCCGCCGTGGCCGAGCAGTTCACGCTGGTCAGCACGCCGATGTAGTTGCGCGTCGCTACGCGGCCGTCGGCACGGCGGATGCCCATGAAGCTCGCCTCGCGCCGCGCGGGCGCCGGCTTCACATCGGCGCCGAAGGCGTAGTCGCGTTCGAAATGGCCCTTGTCCGGCCCCATGTCGAGGTTGTGCGTGTGCACGTGCTCGCCCGGTGCGATCGGCTTGCTCGCGAAGCCGATGATCTGGTTGTAGCGCCGCACCGGTTCGCCTTGCGCGATGGCGCGCACGGCAATCTTGTGGCCGGGCGGAATCAGCCCGCGTGCGGTGACGCCCTCGACCGGCGTGCCGCCGACCAGTTGGCCGCGCGCGATCACGACGTCGTCGGCGGGGTGAAGACGGATAAAGGGATTCATCGTGTGTTCCTTGTTGTGCCAAGCGGCAGTGCGCTCAGAAGAACATTTTGGGCAACCACAGTACCAGTGATGGCATGTAGGTGATGATCGCGAGACTGACCAGCAGCGGCACCAGCCACGGCAGGATCGCCATGGTCGTTCGCTCGAAGCTCAGGCCCGCCACGCGCGCGAGCACGAAGAGCACCATGCCCATCGGCGGATGCAGCAGACCGATCATGAGATTCAGCACCATCACCAGCCCGAAGTGGATCGGATCGATGCCGAGGTGCGTCGCGATCGGCAGCAGGATCGGCACCAGGATCGTGATGGCCGCGGTCGGCTCCAGGAAGCAGCCGACGAACAGCATGAGCAGGTTGGCCAGCAGCAGAAACACCCAGGCCTGATCCGTGAAGCCGAGCACCCAGGCCGCGATGTCCGCCGTGACGCCGGTCGCCGTCAGCATCCAGCCGAAGATGGACGCGGCTGCGACGATGAAAAGCACCGTGGCAGTGGTTTCGATCGTGTCCAGGCAGACTTTGACGAACATCTTCCAGGACAAGGTTCCGTACCACGCGAAGCCGAGGATCATGGCCCACACGCAGGCGGCGATCGCGCCTTCGGTCGGCGTGAAGAGCCCAGTGGTCATGCCGCCGATCAGCAGCACCGGCGTCATGATCGGCAGCAGCGCCTCGAAGGTGAAGATCTTGTCCAGCACGAAGAGCGCCGCGAGGCCGGCGAACACGGTCAGCTGCGCAGGCGCGCCGAACTTGTCGATGGCCACCCACAGCAGCAGCGGCCAGCCGACCACCACGGCGAGTTCGCTCAGCGCCTTGAACAGCCGCGTGCTCGAGAACTTGACGTCGCCGCCCCACTTGTTCTTGTGCGCGTAATAGGCGACCGTCAGCATCATGAGGATGGCCATCATCGCGCCCGGCAGGATCCCTGCGAGGAAAAGGGCGCCGACCGAGACATTGGCCATCATCCCGTAGATCACGAAAGGCAAGCTCGGCGGAATGATGGGGCCGAGCGTGGCGGAGGCAGCCGTCACGCCGACGGCGAATTCGGTCTCGTAGCCGTGCTCCTTCATCGCCTTGATCTCGATCGTGCCGAGACCCGCCGCATCGGCGATCGCGGTGCCGCTCATGCCGGCGAAGATCACCGAGCCCAGCACGTTGACGTGGCCGAGTCCACCCTTCATCCAGCCCACCAGGGCCAGCGCGAAGTTGTAGATGCGCGTTGTGATGCCGGCGTTGTTCATCAGGTTGCCGGCGAGGATGAAGAAGGGCACGGCCAGCAGCGGGAAGCTGTCGATGCCGCTCACCATGCGGTGGATCACGACAAAGGGCGGCAGGCTGCTCGACAACAGGATGTAGGCGAGCGAGGCGCCCGCCATGGCGATGGCGACCGGAATGCCGCCGGCCATGAAGACCAGGAAGATGATTTTCAGCATGTGCGTGGCTTCCGTTCGTCAGTGGTCGGCCAGGGTGGATTCGGGGCGTTCGAGCACGCTGTAGCCGCGGCGCCAGTGGATGCGCGCGGTCTGCACCGAGCGCCATGCCATGGCCG
Source organism: Variovorax flavidus (assembly GCF_030317145.1). Lineage (GTDB taxonomy): Bacteria > Pseudomonadota > Gammaproteobacteria > Burkholderiales > Burkholderiaceae_C > Variovorax > Variovorax flavidus. Next base: position 334,376 of record NZ_JASZYE010000005.1, on the reverse strand, counting down.
CGAAGCCGAACAGGCACAGGCCGTAGACGATGTTCATCGGCAGGTCGACGATGGTCATGCGCGTCTGGTTGCCGATCTTGATCATCATCTGCACGGTCATGACCGCAGCCGCGACGAAGAAGAGGACGCGGATCACGTCCACCGCCTTCGACATCCAGCGGCCCATCGCCGCCGGAATGTGGCGATAGAAGAAGTCGACCTGGATCTGATTGTTCTTTGCCACGCCGATCGCCGCGCCGATGAACACCACGCCGATCAGCATGTAGCGGGCGACTTCCTCCGTCCATGCCGCGGAATCATTCATCACATAGCGCGTGACGAACTGATAGAACACCGTGAGCCCGAGAAGCCAGAAGAGCGCAAGCGCAATCCACCCCTCGGCAATGGTGTCGGACAGATCGACCACCTCGTCTTCCGCATGGAAGTGCCCCTCGTCGTCAATGATCTTTTGTTCAGTCAATCGCATCTCCTTGCAGGTGCATTGCGGTGCGGCCTTCGCGGGAAACACCGCGGAACCGGCTCCGCCGGGCCGCAGGTGTTGCCCCCTCGAGGGGGGATTCAGCTACACGAAGTGAGCAAGAAACGGGGGTGGTTTCTACTTGATCGCCAGGATGCGGTCGTAGTCCTGCTGGCGGTAGCCCTGGTCCGTGGGCTTGGTGTTCTTGAGCACCGCTTCGCGGAACGCGTTCTTGTCGACCGTGATCACGTTGTTGCCCTTCTTCTTGAACTCCTCGGTCAGGCGGGCTTCGGAGGCGATGATTTCGCGGCCGGTCTTCTCGGCGGCCTCCTGCATCACCTCGGTGAAGATCTTCTTCTCGTCGGGCGTGAGCTTTTGCCACAACGGGCCGGAGACCACCGTGAGCAGCGAATCGACGATGTGGCCGGTGAGCGAGATGTTCTTCTGCACTTCATAGAACTTCTTCGCCTCGATGGTGGGCAACGGGTTCTCCTGTGCGTCGACCGTGCCGTTCTGCAGCGCCAGATAGACCTCCGCGAAGGCGATCGGCGTCGGGTTCGCGCCGAGCGACTTCGGGAAGGCCAGGTAGGCCGGGGCGTCAGGCACCCGGATCTTCAGGCCCTTCATGTCTTCCGGCTTGGCGACCGGCTTTGCCGCCGAGGAGGTGACGTTGCGTGCGCCGTAGTAGTTGAGTGCGACGATGTGGTTGCCGCTCTTTTCGTCGTAGCCCTTGGCCAGCTCCGCGAACACGTCGCTCTTGGCGTACTTCAACAGGTGTTCCGAATCACGGAAGATGAAGGGGAAGTAGGTGACGGCCAGCGGCTTGTAAGTGTTGCCCGCGAAGCTCGCGCCGGTCAGGATGATGTCCACCGTGCCCAGCGTCAGGCCCTGGTTGATGTCCGATTCCTTGCCCAGGCTCGACGCCGGGAACACCTGGATCTCGTACTTGCCGTTGGTGCGCTTCTTGATCTCGTCGCCCGCCCACACCGAGTACTTGTGGAAGGGCTCGGAAGTTTCATAGACGTGCGCCCACTTGAGCTTCGTCTGCGCCTGCGCGACGCCGAAGGCGCCGAGCGCGCTGGCAGCGATGGCGCAAGCTGCGATGGTCTTGATGGCGAAACGTTTGCTGGTCATCGGTTGTCTCCGTTGTGGGTTGGAAAAGAGAACACACTGCTGGCGGATCAGGAAACCTTTGCGCGGCGCCAGCTCGCGCTGAATCTCTGGTGCGACTTGTCCATGTGCTCGTGCATCGCCCGGCGCGCGCCGTCTGCGTCGCGTGCGGCGATGGCATCGCGAATGGCTTCGTGCTCCTGGATGGCCGAGCGCCACGACTTCACGGTCTCGAAGTAGCCGCCGAGGCGCGTGAAGATCGGACCCTTGCGCGAATCCCAGAAGCCCTGCACGGTCTCGGACAGCACGACGTTGCCGCAGGCGTCGACGACGGCCAGGTGGAAGGCCCTGTCGCCTTCGAGCGGCATCACGTTGCGGTCAGCCATCTCGCGCATGGTTTCGATGGCGCGGGTCATGGCGTCCACGTCCTTGCGCTTGCCCATCGTGGCGGCTAGCGCCGCGGTTTCGCCTTCGACCACGCGGCGGGCGCGGATCAGCTCCAGCGGACCCCACTCGGCCCCCTCTACCGGCTCGGACGCGCGGTGCGAACGATCGAGCACGTAGACCCCGGAGCCCGTTCTCACTTCGACCCAGCCCTCGACCTCCAACGCGATCAGCGCCTCGCGCACCGAAGGGCGGCTCACGCCGAGTTGCTTGGACAGGTCGCGTTCCGCCGGCAGCCGTGCACCGACCGCGAACTCGCCGCCGGCGATCAGCGCGCGCAGCTGATCGGCGATCTGGCGATAGAGACGGCGGGGTTCGACGGTCTGTAGCGGCACGAGATGCGTATTGAGGGGGCTTAAGGGTTGTCCTGAATTGGACAAGTGGTCAGGCCAATTCAGAATACGATTGGCACCGCCCGGCAGCCATCCGGCGAAACCCTGAACGCTGCGGACCCCGGTGGCGCGACCATCCGACAAAGCTTCAACGAGGACATCCCATGAGACTCCAGGGCAAGACCGCACTCGTCACCGCGGCCGGACAGGGCATCGGCCACGCGAGCGCGCTCGCACTCGCGGCCGAGGGCGCCCAGGTGTGGGCCACAGACGTCAACGAGAAACTGCTCGATCGCTATGCGGGCGTCGCCAACATCAGGACGGCACGGCTCGACGTGCTCGACAAGGCCGCCATCGACGCCTTCGTGAAGACGCTACCCTCGCTCGATGTGCTGTTCAACTGCGCGGGCGTGGTGCACAACGGCACGGCGCTGGATGCCACCGATGCCGATCTCGAATTTGCCTTCCATCTCAATGTTCGCGCACAGTTCTGGACCATCCAGGCCGTCCTGCCGGGCATGCTCGCCGCCGGGCGTGGCAGCATCATCAACATGGCGAGCGTGTGCTCCAGCATGAAAGGCCTGCCGAATCGCTTCGTGTACGGCACGACCAAGGCGGCGGTGCTCGGCCTGACGAAGAGCGTGGCCGCCGACTTCGTGACCAAGGGCATCCGCTGCAACGCGGTGTGCCCCGGCACGGTCGATACGCCTTCGCTCGGCGATCGCATCAACGCCAATGCCGACCCGGAAGAAGCGCGCAAGGCCTTCATCGCGCGCCAGCCGATGGGCCGGCTCGCGAAGGCCGAGGAGATCGCGCCGGTGGTGGTGTTCCTGGCGAGCGACGAATCGGTCTTCGCCACGGGTCAGGCGTTCACGGTCGACGGAGGCATCACCATATGAACCAACTCGACTTCGCAGGGCGGCATGCCGTCGTCACGGGAGGCGCGACCGGCCTCGGGTACGGCGTCGTGCAGCGCCTGCTGGCGTCGGGCGGCAGTGTGACGATCTGGGACCGCGACGGCGAAGCCGCCACGAAGGCCGCGTGGTCGCTCGGTGCCAAGGCCTTCGCGCTCACCGTCGACGTGACGCAGCAGCCGTCCGTGGCCAAGGCCGTTGCCGCCACGCTCGCGCAGGCCGGGCGCATCGACGCGCTCATCAACAGCGCCGGCATCACGGGGCCGAACACCAAGCTCTGGGAGTACCCGGTCGACGCATGGCGTCAGGTGATGGACGTGAACCTCACCGGCCCGTTCATCTGCTGCCGGGAAGTCGTCTCGCAGATGCGCATGCAAGGCTACGGCCGCATCGTCAACATCGCCTCCGTGGCGGGCAAGGACGGCAACCCCAACGCCAGCGCCTACAGCGCCAGCAAGGCGGGTCTCATCGCACTCACCAAGTCGCTCGGCAAGGAGCTGGCCGACACGGGTGTCCGCGTGAACTGCGTGACGCCGGCGGCGGTGAAGACCGCGATCTTCGACCAGATGTCGCCGGACCACATCGCGTTCATGCTCTCGAAGATCCCGATGGGCCGCTTCGGCAAAGTGGAGGAGATCGCCGCGATGGTCGCCTGGCTTTGCACCGAAGATTGCTCGTTTTCCACCGGCGCCGTTTTCGATCTTTCCGGCGGTCGTTCCACTTATTGATCTCAGAAGAAAGGACAACATGAAACTCGTTCGCTATGGCAACCCGGGCAAGGAAAAGCCGGGACTCGTCGACGACGGCGGCCAACTGCGCGACCTCAGCGCCGTGGTCAAGGACATCGGCCCCGAGCAACTCGGCGATGCCGCGCTGGCCAAGCTGCGCAAGCTCAAGGTCGACAAGCTGCCGCTGGTCCGAGGCAAGCCGCGCTATGGCTGCCCCGTGGCGAGCGTCGGCAAGTTCATCGCCATCGGCCTCAACTACGCGGACCATGCGGCGGAATCGGGCATGCCCATTCCGAAGGAGCCGGTGGTCTTCACCAAGGCCATCAGCTGCATCCAGGGGCCGAATGACCCCGTGATGCTGCCCAAGGGCTCCGTCAAGGGCGACTGGGAAGTCGAACTCGGCGTGGTGATCGGCACCCGCGCGCGGTACGTGTCGCAGAAGGATGCGCTCAACTACGTGGCGGGCTACTGCACCATCAACGACGTCAGCGAGCGCGAATGGCAGCTCGAGCGCGGCCTGACCTGGGACAAGGGCAAGGGCTTCGACACCTTCGGCCCGATCGGCCCCTGGCTGGTCACGCGGGACGAGGTGCCCAATCCGCAGAAGCTCGCCATGTGGCTCGATCTCAACGGCAAGCGCGTGCAGACCGGCAGCACCAAGACCATGATCTTCAACGTCGCCAAGCTCGTGAGCTACGTCAGCCAGCTCAATACCCTGGAGCCCGGCGACATCATCACCACCGGCACGCCACCCGGCGTGGGCATGGGCATGAAGCCACCGGTCTTCCTGAAGAAGGGCGATGTGATGACGCTCGGCATCGAAGGCCTGGGTGAACAACGCCAGGAAGTCGTGCCTTTCAAGCTCTGACTGCAGGATCTGCACTCGGCACCAAGCCGTTTGCCTGCGAAGAATGAGACGAGTCCCGTCTCATTTTCAGACCGGTTGACCTTTGCTCCGGGTGAGACTTGAATAGCTTCCACGCAGTCGTGCTGCGTGAGGGGCCCATTCAATTCTCATTTCAAAGGTCACTCCATGTCCTGTGTCGAACGTCTCGCCGTTGCGGGCCTCCTGGCCTTCAGCTTCGGTTCGGTCGCGTCTGCGGCCGAACACTCGCACTGGTCCTACGCCGGCAAGACCGGTCCGAAGGAATGGGCTGCACTGGCTGAGGAAAACCAGCTTTGCGCTATCGGCCAGCAGCAATCGCCCATCGCGCTCCAGCGCAACAAGGCCAGTCACCTGGCGGACCGCGAGGTCGCGATCCGCTTCGGCAAGACGGCCGGCAAGCTGGTCAACAACGGCCACACCATCCAGATGGATGTGGGCGACAGCGCTCCCCAGGTGCTTGGCTTCAAGGGCGTCGACTTCAAGCTGGCCCAGTTTCACTTCCACACGCCGAGTGAACATCATCTCGACGGCAAGTCCTTCCCGATGGAAATGCACCTGGTCAGCAAGGACGCCAGCGGAAAGATCATCGTCGTCGGCGTGCTCATCAAGACGGGCAAGGAGAACCCGACCCTCGCGCCGCTGTTCGCCGATCTGCCGGCATCGGAAGGCGCCTCGCGCGACGCGGAGATCGACCTCGCAGCGCTGATGCCGTCCAGCCACAGGGCGTTGCTCTACGCCGGTTCGCTGACAACGCCGCCGTGTTCCGAGAACGTCAATTGGGTGGTGATGGAGCAGCCGATCCAGATGTCGCGCCGGCAGATCGCCGCCTTCCAGAAGCTGTTCCACGACAACCATCGCCGGATCCAGCCGACCAACAAGCGCAAGGTCGTCGAAGAGACAGCAGGCTGAACGCGGGCATACATACAGATTGAAGAGGGCCCGAAGGCCCCTACAGGGAAGAGCAGATGAAGAGATGGATGGGGGGCTGCGTATTGGCCGCCTCCGTGTTGAGTCTGAGCGGTTGCAGTTCACTCCTCGCCGAAAGCGCCTCGGCCGGCGCCGGCATTGCGGGCGGCGCCATTGCCGGCGCGATCACAGACAGCGCTGCAGTGGCCTCCGGCATCGGCATCGCCGTGCAGGCCATCGCGCGCGCCGGCGTTCAGTATCACGAGCGCAAGATCCACAGCGAAGTGCAGGAGCAGATCGCGCAGGTCGCCGGCCCGCTCAAGGTCGGCCAGGTCAAGGCGTGGAAGACGGTGCTTTCGCTTCCCCTGGAGCCTGAGGAATCCGGCCGGGTGGCGGTCAGTCGCATCATCAGTTCCGGCGAACTCGACTGCAAGGAGATCATTGTCTCGGTGGAGCAGAGCGGCAAGGATGCATTACCGGCCAGTGAGTTCTACGTGGCGGCCATCTGCCGCAGCGGCAGTCGCTGGGCCTGGGCCTCGGCGGAACCGGCCACCGAGCGATGGGGTTCGCTGCAATGAGAGGCCGGCATCGGGGGGCCAGGTTGGCGGGGCTGCTCGTTGCGTTTGCTGCCGTGGCTGCATTGACGGCTTGCGGTGCCGCCGGCGGACTCACTGGCGCGGTCGCGGGCCTTGCATCCGGTGCCGCCACTTCCAATCCGGCGGTGGGCGTGGCGATCGGGATCGGCGTACAGGCCGGGGTTGATGAATCCGTCAAGGCCGCGATGCGCTATTTGAGCCGTGAGGAGCAGGATCGCATTGCCGCGCTGGTGGGGGAAATGGCGGTTGGTGAGCGCCGGCCATGGGAAGTGCGCCATTCGGTGCCCTATGGCAACAAGCAGGGCGAGGTCACCGTGGTGCGCGCGTTCGCAACGCCGTTGGCAGCGTGCAAGGAAGCCGCGTTCTCGGTGGAGGACATCGATGCCGAGCCGACCGACGCGCCGCGGCCCCGATTCGTCACAACGGCTTGCCAAGGGGCGAATGGGTGGAAGTGGGCGATAGCGGAGCCGGCCGTCCCGCGCTGGGGCGCGTTGCAGTAGACGCCGGCACCGAGCCGTACCGACAAGCGGGGCGCGCTCCCCGAATTCCAAGCTTCAGACGAAAGACCTGCAACTATTGCAGGTCTTTCGTCTTTCCGAAGCCCCGAAACTGCTGCAAAATAGAACGACCGTTCGTATTATTTTCAGCCAACCGATGCCCGACACCGTCGCCACCGCCAAGACAGCCCGTGCGCCCCAGAAGGGCCAGCAGACCAAGGCCGTCATCATCGACGCGGCGTTGAACCTTGCCGCCCAGATCGGGCTGGAAGGCCTGTCGATCGGCGCATTGGCCGAAGTCACGCAGATGAGCAAGTCGGGCGTCTTCGCCCATTTCGGCTCGCGCGAGGAACTCCAGATTTCGGTGGTGCGCGAGTACCACACGCGTTTCGAGCAGGAAGTGTTCTACCCCGCACTCGATGCCGAACGTGGCCTGCCGCGCCTGCGCGCCATGTTCGCGAACTGGATGAAGCGCACCTCGGCCGAAATCGATTCCGGCTGCATCTACATCAGCGGCGCGGTCGAGTTCGACGACCGGCCCGGACCCGTGCGCGATGCGCTGGCGGATTCGGTCAACACCTGGCTCGCGGCGATGTACCGCGCCGTCGTGCAGGCCAAGGCCGAGGGCCACCTGCGCACCGATGCCGACGAGAAGCAGATCGCCTTCGAGATCCATGCCCTGATCCTCGCGCTTCACTATGAGGCGCGGTTCCTGCGTTCGCCCGATTCCCTGGCGCGCGCCAATGCCGGCTTCGACAACATCCTCGCGCGCTGTGCATCGCCTGATGCACCGCCCGCCGCCGCGACCGCCGCTCCGGCGCGCCGCCGCCTGAAGACCGTGCGCTGAGCGCACGGCCCAAGCGCCTCTTTCCTTTTTCTCATCAAACTTTTATTTCCCCGGAGATCCGCACATGCCCGCCTATACCCCTCCTCTTCGCGACATGCAGTTTGTGATGCACGAGGTGCTGAACGTCACCGAAGAGCTCAAGGCGCTCCCCAAGCATGCCGAGGTGGATGCCGAGACCATCAATGCGGTGCTGGAGGAGGGCGGCAAGTTCGCTTCCGAGGTGACCTTCCCGCTCAACATCAGCGGTGACGAAGAAGGCTGCGTGCTCGACAAGACCACGCACGAGGTCAAGACCCCGAAGGGCTTCAAGGACGCCTATGCGCAGTACGTCGAAGGCGGCTGGGCGGCGCTCTCCTGTGATCCGGCCTATGGCGGCCAGGGCTTGCCTTTCGTCGTGAACCAGTGCTTCTACGAGATGCTCAACTCGGCCAACCAGGCGTGGACCATGTACCCGGGCCTCTCGCACGGCGCCTACGAAGCCCTCGCGGCGCATGGCACCGACGAGCAGAAGAAGACCTACCTGCCGAAGCTCACGAGCGGCGAATGGACCGGCACGATGTGCCTGACCGAGCCGCACTGCGGCACCGATCTCGGCATGCTCCGCACCAAGGCCGAACCGCAAGCCGACGGCACCTACAAGCTCACCGGCAACAAGATCTTCATCTCGGCCGGTGAACACGACATGGCCGCGAACATCATCCACCTGGTGCTGGCTCGCCTGCCGGACGCGCCCAAGGGCAGCAAGGGCATCAGCCTGTTCGTGGTGCCGAAGTTCAACGTCAAGGCCGACGGTTCGCTCGGCAGCCGCAACGGCATCTACTGCGGCGGCCTGGAGCACAAGATGGGCATCCATGGCAATGCCACGGCCCAGATGGTGCTCGAAGGCGCTACCGGCACGCTGGTCGGCCAGCCCAACAAGGGCCTCGCCGCGATGTTCGTGATGATGAACGCCGCCCGCCTGGGCGTCGGCAACCAGTCGCTGGGCCTGACCGAAGTGGCCTTCCAGAATGCGCTGGCCTACGCCAAGGACCGCATCCAGATGCGCTCGCTCTCCGGCGTGAAGGCCAAGGACAAGGATGCCGATCCGATCATCGTGCACCCCGACGTGCGCAAGATGCTGATGACCGCCAAGGCCTACGCCGAAGGCGGCCGTGCGCTGGCCATCTACTGCACGCTGCTGCTCGACAAGGAACACCACCACCCCGACGAGAAGGTGCGCAAGGACTCCGGCGAAATCGTCGCGCTCCTGACGCCCATCGTGAAGGCCTTCATCACCGACAACGGCCACATCTCGACGAACGCCTGCATGCAGGTCTTCGGCGGCCACGGCTTCATCAAGGAATGGGGCATGGAGCAGTTCGTGCGCGACAACCGCATCAACATGATCTATGAAGGCACCAACACCATCCAGTCGCTGGACCTGCTGGGCCGCAAGGTGCTGGGCAACAACGGCGCGACGCTGAAGAAGTTCGGCAAGCTCGTCGGCAAGCTGGTGGAGGAAGAAGGCGTCAACGAGAAGATGAGCGAATTCATCACGCCCGTCGCCGTGCTGGGCGACCAGCTGACCAAGTTCACGACCGAGATCGGCTTCAAGGGCTTCCAGAATCCGGACGAAGTCGGCGCCGCCGCGGTGGACTACCTGCGCGTCGCAGGCCACTTCGTGTTCGGCTACATGTTTGCGCTGATGGCGCGCGCCGCGTTGCGCGAGATCGCCGCCGGCAACGCCGATCCGTTCTACCAGGCCAAGCTGCAGACCGCGCGCTTCTACTTCGCCAAGCTGTTCCCCGAGACCGCGACGCTGATGCGCACCGCACGCGCCGGCAGCGCGCCGCTGATGAACACCGACGCCGCACTGGCCTGAACGCCATGAAAGCGCTCTTCGCAGCCGTCGTCCTCGCCGCTGGTGCCGCGTCGGCCGCCGCGCAAATGAGTCCCGTGGGTCTCTGGCGCAGCGTCGATGACAAGACCGGCGAATCCAAGGCCGAGATTCGCATCGGCGAGCCGGGCGGTGCATTGCAAGGCCGCATCGAAAAGACGCTCCGCAAGGACGCGAAGCCCGACGCCGTGTGCGAGGAGTGCACAGACGACCGCAAGGGCAAGCCCATTGCCGGTCTGGAAATCATCCGGGGCGGCAAGAAGGCCGAGGGCAAGGACGTCTGGGAAGGCGGAAAGATCCTCGACCCCGAGAACGGCAAGGAATACCGCGCGAGCTTCACGCCCGTCGATGGCGGCAAGAAGCTCGAAGTGCGCGGGTACCTCGGTCCGTTCTGGCGCACCCAGACGTGGAACCGTGTTCCGTGAACCACCCCCGCTGCCTGCGCATTGCGTGTAGCCGCCTTCCCCTTCGAGGGGGCAACACCGGTGGACCGGCGAATCCGGTCCCAAGGTGTTTTTCGAATCAGTCAGAACTTTTGTAGGGCCAGTCATGTCCAGATTTCAAGTGAAGAAAGTCGCCGTGCTCGGTGCCGGCGTCATGGGCGCGCAGATCGCGGCCCACCTCGTGAACGTGCGCGTGCCGGTCGTGTTGTTCGACCTGCCCGCCAAGGAAGGGTCGAAGAACGGCATCGTCACGCGCGCCATCGACAACCTCAAGAAGCTCAAGCCCGCGCCGCTGGGTGATGTGGCCGATGCAGGCCTCATCGAAGCCGCGAACTACGAGGACGACCTCGCCAAGCTCGGCGAATGCGACCTGGTGATCGAGGCGATCGCCGAGCGCATGGACTGGAAGCTCGATCTGTACAAGAAGATCGCGCCCCACGTCGCCAAGCACGCCATCCTGGCCTCGAATACCTCGGGCCTGTCGATCACCAAGCTGAGCGAGGCGCTGCCCGAGGCGCTCAAGCCGCGTTTCTGCGGCATCCACTTCTTCAATCCGCCGCGCTACATGTTCCTGGTCGAGCTGATCAACACGCCGACCACCGAGCCGGAAGTGCTCGACCAGCTCGAAACCTTCGTCACTAGCGCGCTCGGCAAGGGCGTGGTGCGCGCGCACGACACACCCAACTTCATCGCCAACCGCGTCGGCATCGCCGGCATGCTGGCCACGCTGAAGGAAGTCGAGAAGTTCGGCCTGACGCCCGACGTGGTGGACGACCTCACGGGCAAGAAGCTCGGCCGCGCGAGTTCGGGCACCTTCCGCACCGCCGACGTGGTGGGTCTCGACACGATGGCGCACGTCGTGAAGACGCTGCAGGACAACCTCGACGAGAAGAGCGATCCGTTCTACCCCAACTTCGCGACGCCACCCGTGCTCGCCAAGCTGCTCGAGCTCGGCAACCTCGGCCAGAAGACCAAGGCCGGCTTCTTCAAGAAGGCCGGGCGCGACATCCTGCGCTTCGACCTCGCCAGGGGCGAGTACGTGCCCTCGGGCGACAAGGCCGACGAGGTCTATGGCCGCATGCTCAAGAAGCCAGCCGCCCAGCGCCTGAAGCTGCTGCGCGAGAGCGAAGGTGCGCAGGGCCAGTTCCTGTGGGCCATCCTGCGCGACAGCTTCCACTACGCGGCCGTGCACCTCGAAACCATCGCCGAGAGCGCACGCGATATCGATCTCGCGATGCGCTGGGGCTTCGGCATGAAGCAGGGCCCCTTCGAACTCTGGCAGGAAGCCGGCTGGACCCAGGTTGCCCAATGGATCCAGGAAGACATCGATGCCGGCAAGGCGCTGTCGACCGCGCCGCTGCCGAAGTGGGTCTTTGAAGGCGCGGTGGCCGAGGCCGGTGGCGTGCACACGCCCGAAGGCTCCTGGAGCGCTTCGAAGAGCACCTTCATCGCGCCGCGCCGCCTGCCGGTGCATGAACGCCAGTTGTTCCCCGAAAGCGTGCTGGGCGCCAACGCGCCCGATGCGAACAGCGCGGGCACGACCATCCAGGACGAAGGCGACGTGCGCCTCTGGACGCTGGACGGCGAAGTGCTCATTGCGAGCATCCACTCGAAGATGCACGCCATCAGCCCCGACGTCGCAGAGGCTCTGGCCGCTGGCGTCGAACTGGCCGAGAAGGACTACAAGGCCATGGTGATCTGGTCGCCCGACGAGATGTTCTCGGTCGGCGCCGACTTGCAGGCGATGCTGCCGGCCTTCGTCGTTGCCGGAATCGGCGCAGTCGAAGCTGCGGAGGAAGAGCTGCAGAAGGTCATGCTGAAGATCCGCTACGCCAGCGTGCCGGTCGTCTCGGCCGTGCGCGGCATGGCGCTCGGCGGTGGCTGCGAGCTGGCGATCCATTCGGCCAGGCGTGTTGCCGCGATGGAGAGCTACGTCGGCCTGGTGGAAGTCGGCGTCGGCCTGATCCCCGGCGCGGGCGGCCTGACCTACATCGCTCGCCGTGCCGCGGAGAACGCGGCCGCATCGACGGGCACCGACCTGCTGCCCTTCCTGACCGAAGGCTTCACCGCAGCGGCCATGGCCAAGGTCGGCACCAGCGCGCTGGAATCGAAGAAGCTGGGCTACCTGCTCGACAGCGACGTGATCGTTCCCAACAAGGACGAACTGCTCTACGTCGCGCTCCAGCAAGCCAAGGCGATGGCCGACGCCGGATGGCGCCCGCCGCTGCGCCGGCAGTTCAAGGTTGCGGGCCGCAGCGGCGCCGCGACCATCCAGGGCCAACTGGTCAACATGCGTGACGGCGGCTTCATCAGCGCCCACGACTTCCACATCGCGAGCCTGATCGCGGGCGTCGTCACCGGCGGCGACGTCGATGCCGGCTCGCTGGTGACCGAGGAATACCTGATGACGCTCGAGCGCAAGGCCTTCTGCTCGCTCATCGTTCATCCCAAGACGCAGGAGCGGATCATGGGGATGCTTTCGACCGGCAAGCCCGTGCGCAACTAAGGACAGACATCATGAGCAAGCAAATCCAGGACGCCTACATCGTCTCCGCCACTCGCACGCCGATCGGCAAGTCGCATCGCGGCTACTTCCGCAACTACCGGCCCGATGACCTGCTCGCGACCACGCTGAAAGCGGCGCTCGCGGCGGTGCCCGGGCTCGACCCCAAGGCGATCGAGGACATCATCTGCGGCTGCGCGATCCCCGAGGCGCAGCAAGGCCTCAATGTTGCGCGCATCGGCGCGGTGCTGGCGGGCCTGCCCAACAGCATCGGCGGCATCACCGTCAACCGCTTCTGTGCCTCCGGCCTGTCGGCGGTGCAGATGGCAGCCGATCGCATCCGCGTCGGCGAGGCCGAGGTGATGATCGCGGCCGGTGTCGAAAGCATGAGCATGGTGCCGATGATGGGCAATGCGCCCTCGCTGTCGCCTTCGATCTTCGAGCGCGACGGTGACGTGGGCATCGCCTACGGCATGGGTCTCACGGCCGAGAAGGTGGCGCAGCAGTGGAAGGTCAGCCGCGAAGCGCAAGACGCCTTTGCCCTGCAGTCGCACCAGCGCGCACTGGCGGCGCAGCAGGCCGGCGAATTTGCCGACGAGATCACGCCGATCGAAGTCACGGACCGCACGCCCGATCTCGCGACCGGCGAGCCGATCGTCAAGACCCGCACCGTCAGCCTCGACGAAGGCGCGCGTCCCGACACCTCGATCGAAGGTCTCGCCAAGCTGCGCACCGTGTTCGCGGCCCGCGGCTCGGTCACGGCGGGCAACAGCTCGCAGACCTCCGACGGCGCAGGCGCGCTGATCATCGCGAGCGAGAAGGCCTGCAAGCAGTACGACCTGAAGCCGCTCGCGCGCTTCGTGAGCTTCGCCAGCAAGGGCGTGCCGCCGCACATCATGGGCATCGGCCCGATCGAGGCGATCCCTGCCGCACTGCGCTACGCAGGGCTGACGCAGGACGCCATCGACTGGATCGAACTCAACGAAGCCTTCGCGGCGCAATCGATTGCGGTGATGAACACGCTGGGGCTCGACCCGGCCAAGGTCAACCCGATGGGCGGCGCGATCGCACTGGGCCATCCGCTGGGCGCGACGGGCGCGATCCGTTCCGCGACGGTGATTCATGCACTGCAGCGCAAGAAGCTGAAGTACGGCATGGTCACGATGTGCGTGGGCATGGGGCAGGGCGCGGCGGGCATCTTCGAGCGCGTGTAGGCCTCAGGGTTTGTGAGCAGGCGCAGGCGTCTCCGATACGACTGCACGATCCATCGGCACGGAGGCACACTGCGGCCATGAAATCACACCCTCTCGACAAGGCCCTTGCACTGGAGCACAGCGACATCCAGGCAGGGCTCTTCACCGGGGCCACGAGCCCCGACTACTGGAACATGGTGGGGCCTTTCGGCGGCACGACGGCGGCCGTGATGCTGCAGTCGGTGCTGCGGCATCCCGACCTGCTCGGAGAGCCGATCGCCCTGACGGTCAACTACGCCGCGGCGCTCGAAGCAGGCGCGTTCGAAGTGCAGGCCGTGCCGGTGCGCACCAATCGCTCGACGCAGCACTGGACCGTGCAGATGACGCAGTCCGGCAGTGAGGGCAAGACCCACGTCACGACGACGGCCACCGTGGTCACGGCGGTGCGGCGCGAGACCTGGGGCGTCAACGATCTACCGATGCCTGAAGTCCCTTCGCCCGAGCGGGTCGAGCGGCTGAGCATCGGGCCGGCCCGGGTCGCGTGGCTCGAGCGCTACGAGATGCGCCCGGTCAGCGGCTCGATCCCGACGCGCTGGGACGGCAGCGGCGACCACAGCGAGACGCGCATGTGGCTGCGCGACTGGGAGCCGAGGCCGCTGGATTTCGCCTCGCTGGCGGCGTTGAGCGACACCTTCTATCCGCGCGTCTGGCTCCGCCGCGCGACGCACGTGCCGATCGGCACCGTGTCGATCACGACCTACTTCCACACGGACGCCGGACTGCTGGCCGAGATCGGCACCGGCTACCTGCTGGGCCGCGCGACGGGGCAGCAGTTCCGCAACGGGTACTTCGACCAGGCCGCGCAGCTCTGGAGCGAATCGGGCGCACTCCTGGCCACCAGCAACCAGATCGTCTACTTCAAGGAGTGACTCCATGACGGGTACGAAAGCAGCACTGATCGTCGGCGCGGGCGACGCGACCGGCGGCGCCATCGCGCGCCGCTTTGCGCGTGAAGGCTACGCCACCTGCGTCACGCGGCGCAGCCTCGACAAGCTCCAGCCCCTGGTCGCCCGCATCGAGGCCGAGGGCGGCAAGGCACATGCCTTTGCCAGCGACGCGCGCAAGGAAGAAGAGGTCGTCGCGCTCGTCGAGCAGATCGAAGCGACCGTGGGTCCGATCGAAGTGCTGGTCTTCAACATCGGCGCCAACGTGCCCGAGAGCATCCTGACGGAGACGGCGCGCAAGTACTTCAAGGTCTGGGAGATGGCCTGCTTCTCCGGCTTCCTGAACGGGCGCGAGGTGGCCAAGCGCATGGTGGCGCGAGAGCTGCCGGAAGGCTCGCACCGCGGCACGATCATCTTCACCGGTGCCACCGCGTCGATGCGCGGCGCGGCCAACTTCGGCGCCTTCTCCGGCGCGAAGATGGCCCTGCGCGCGCTGGCGCAGAGCATGGCGCGCGAGCTGGGGCCGCGCGGCATTCACGTCGCGCACTCGATCATCGATGGCGCGATCGACACCGAGTTCATCCGCAGCACCTTCCCCGAGCGCTATGCGCTGAAGGCGCAGGATGGCATCCTCAATCCCGAGCACATCGCCGACGCGTACTGGATGTTGCATTCGCAGCCGCGCGACGCCTGGACCCACGAGCTCGACCTGCGGCCGTGGTCCGAGAAATTCTGAGGAGACAACCCGAATGACGACGCGATCGGTCGATTTCTATTTCGATTTTGGCAGCCCCGCCTCCTACCTCGCTGCCACGCAGTTGCCGCACCTGTGCGCCGACGTGGGCGCCGAGCTGGTGTGGAAGCCGATGCTGCTGGGTGGCGTGTTCCAGTCCACCGGCAATCATTCGCCGGCCACCATTCCTGCCAAGGGCCCGTACGTGTTCACCGACCTGGCGCGTTTTGCACGGCGCTACGGAGTTCCGCTTCGCCACAATCCGGATTTTCCGATCAACACGCTGCTGCTGATGCGTGGTGCCACCGGCATGCAGATGCATGAAGCCGAGCGCTTTCGGGCCTACGTTGATGCCATGTTCCACGCGATGTGGGTCGAGCCGCGCAACCTGAACGACCCCGCGACGGTGGGCGCCGTGCTGCAGGCCGCGGGCTTCGATGCCGCGAAAATGCTGGCACTCGCCAACGCGCAGGACGTCAAGGACCAGCTCAAGGCCACGACCCAGGACGCCGTGCGGCGTGGCGTCTTCGGCGCGCCGACCATGTTCGTCGGCGACCAGATGTTCTGGGGCCAGGATCGGCTCGACTTCGTGCGCGAGGCGCTCGGCGCCTGAACCACTTTTCTTTGCAAGGACTCACCATGAGCGACATCCTCGTCCACACCGAAGCCGGTGTGATGACCATCACTTTCAACCGCCTCGACAAGAAGAATTCGATCACCAGCGCGATGTATGGCGAACTGGCCGATGCGCTGGCCAAGGCCGATCAGGACAACGCGGTGCGTGCGGTGCTGATCCAGGGCGACGCGACGATCTTCAGCGCCGGCAACGACATTGGCGACTTCCTCAATGGTCCGCCTTCGACGCAGGAGTCGCCGGTGTTCCGCTTCCTGCGCGGCATCGCGACTTTCCCGAAGCCGATCGTGGCCGCCGTGTGCGGCCCGGCGGTGGGCATCGGCACCACGATGCTGTTCCATTGCGACCTCGTCTACGCGGGCGACAACGCAGCTTTCTCGATGCCCTTCGTGAACCTGGGCCTGTGCCCCGAGGCGGCGTCCAGCCTGCTGGTGCCGCTGATGTTCGGCTACCACCGTGCGGCCGAGGCGCTGCTGCTGGGCGAGCCCTTCATGGCCGAAGCTGCCTTGGAAGTGGGCCTGGTCAATCGCGTGGTGCCGCCGACCGAAGCCAATGCAATTGCACAGGCCCAGGCGCGCAAGCTGGCGGCCAAGCCGCTGAGCGCGCTGATCGAGACCAAGCGCCTGATGAAGAAGTCGCAGCAGGCGGTGGTGCTGGAGCGCATGGGCGAGGAAGGCCAGAGCTTCGGCCGCATGCTGCGTGAACCCGCCGCGCGCGAGGCCTTCACGGCCTTCATGGAAAAGCGCCGGCCCGACTTCTCGAAGGTCTGAGTCCGGCGGGCGGGGCGGGCGTCAGTCCTTTTCGATAGGTCTCGGGCGCCCGTTGTCGTCTATCGCGACATAGGTGAATGTCGCCTCGGTCACCTTGATGTACTCGCCTTGCGCCTTGAAGCGCTCGGCGAACACTTCCACGGTGACCGTGACCGAGGTGCGTCCGATCCGCTCCAGCTTGGAGTAGAACGACAGGATGTCGCCCAGCCGCACCGGCTGCTTGAACACGAATTCGTTAACCGCGACGGTCGCCATCCGGCCCTTGGCGTAGCGCGCCGGGATCACCGAACCGGCCAGGTCGCACTGCGCCATCACCCAGCCGCCGAAGATGTCGCCGTTGGCGTTGCAGTCGGCCGGCATCGGGATCACCTTGAGCACCAGCTCCATGTCGGCCGGAAGGCTTTTGAGCGTGGCGGTGAGGTTGGGACTGGAAGTGGCGGACATGGGCACAATCTGGATCAAATAACACCCACGATTGTCCCCCATGCGCCGCAGCGGCGAAGCAATTTCCTCTCCTCATCACGCCTCGGGCAGCCAGCCTGCCCGCGGCGACCGTTCCGACTGGGCCACGCTGCGCAGGCTGTTCCCCTACCTGTGGCACTACAAGTGGCGTGTGATGGCGGCGCTCGCCTTCATGATCGGCGCCAAGGTCGCCAACGTCGGCGTGCCGGTGCTGCTCAAGAACCTGGTCGATGCGATGTCGATCAAGCCGGGCAGTGCGGCCGCGCTGCTGGTGGTGCCGGTCGGCCTGTTGGTTGCCTATGGCTTGCTGAGGCTTTCGACGGCCGTTTTCAACGAACTGCGCGAACTGGTCTTCGCCAAGGCGACCGAGGGTGCAGCGCGCAGCATTTCGCTGGAAGTCTTCCGTCACCTGCACGCGCTGAGCCTGCGCTTCCACCTGGAGCGGCAGACCGGCGGGATGACGCGCGACATCGAGCGCGGCACGCGCGGCGTGCATTCGTTGATCTCGATGTCGCTCTACAGCATCGTGCCGACCATCATCGAGCTCACGCTGGTGCTGACGGTGCTGGGCGTGAAGTTCGATTCGGGCTTCGTCTGGATCACCGTTGCCGCGCTGGTGGTCTACATTGGGTTCACCGTCATCGTCACCGAATGGCGCACGCAGTTCCGCAAGACGATGAACGAGCTCGATTCCGTGGCGCAGAGCCACGCGGTCGATTCGCTGCTCAACTACGAGACGGTCAAGTACTTCAACAACGAGAACTTCGAGGCGGGCCGCTACGACGCCAGCCTGGAACGCTACCGCAAGGCCGCCGTCAAGAGCCAGACCACGCTGAGCCTGCTCAACGCGGGCCAGCAATGCCTGATCGCGGTCAGCCTGGTCGCGATGCTCTACCGCGCCACACAGGGCGTGGTCGACGGGCGCATGACGCTGGGCGACCTCGTGATGGTCAACGCCTTCATGATCCAGCTCTACATCCCGCTCAACTTCCTGGGCGTGATCTACCGCGAGATCAAGCAGAGCCTGACGGACCTCGACAAGATGTTCGTGTTGCTCGAGAAGGAGCGCGAGGTGCGCGACGCGCCGGACGCGACGCCGCTCGCAGGCGCCGATTCGACGGTGCGCTTCGAGAACGTGAGCTTTGCCTACGAGGCCGCGCGACCGATCCTCAAGAACGTGAGCTTCGAGATCCCGGCGGGCGAGACGGTGGCCGTGGTCGGGCCCTCGGGCTCGGGCAAGTCGACGATGGCGCGGCTACTCTATCGCTTCTATGACGTGCAGCAGGGCCGCATCACCATCGGCGGCGAGGACATCCGCAAGGTGACCCAGGCAAGCGTGCGCCAGTCGATCGGCATCGTGCCCCAGGACACGGTGCTCTTCAACGACACGGTCGAATACAACATCGCCTACGGCCGCCCCGGCGCGAGCCGGGAAGAGGTCGAGGAGGCCGCCCGCGCGGCGCGCATCCACGATTTCATCGTGCACACGCCGAAAGGCTACGAAACCACGGTGGGCGAGCGCGGGCTCAAGCTGTCGGGCGGCGAGAAGCAGCGCGTGGCCATCGCGCGCACCCTGCTCAAGAACCCGCCGATCGTGATCTTCGACGAGGCCACGTCGGCCCTCGACTCGGCGAACGAGCGGGCGATCCAGTCCGAGCTCAAGAGTGCGGCGCGCAACAAGACCACGCTCGTGATCGCACACCGTCTCTCGACGGTGGTCGACGCGCACGAGATCCTCGTGCTCGAAGGCGGCGTGATCGTCGAGCGTGGTACGCACGCCGACCTGCTGGCCCGGCAAGGCAAGTACGCGCAGATGTGGAGATTGCAGAAGCTCGAGGCTGCGCCCGTACTGTGACCCTCTTTTTTCCGGTCGCGCGGCATTCGGGCCGCGCGATGCGGCTCTTATTCAATTCAGCCATTTCAGGAGCAAGTGAATGTCCGAGAAGATTCCTCTTTTGGTGCTCAACAGTCTTTCGACCGCCCATCAGGCGCAGTTGGCCGCTGTCTATGACCTGACCTACGCGCCCACCCAGGCCGAGCGCACGGCGGCCATCGCCGCGAACGGCGCGAAGTTCCGCGCGGTACTGACCATCGGCGTGATCGGCATCACGGCGGAAGAGATCGCCGCCATGCCCAAGCTCGAGCTCGTCTGCGCCATGGGCGCGGGCTTCGAAGGGCTCGCGATGGATGCGATCCGTGCGCGCGGCATTGCGGCTGCCAACGGCGCCGGCACCAATGACGACTGCGTGGCCGACCACGCCTTCGGCCTGTTGATCGGAGTGGTGCGCGGCATCCGCACGCTCGACCGCCAATGCCGCGAAGGCGTGTGGCGCGAGGAAATCCCGCAGCCGCCCAATGTGTCGGGCAAGAAGCTGGGCATCCTGGGGCTGGGCACCATCGGCCAGAAGATCGCCAAGCGTGCGGGCGGATTCGACATGGAGGTCGGCTATCACAACCGCAAGCCGCGCGAAGGTTCCGCGCACCGCTATTTCGACAGCCTCAAGGCGCTGGCGGAATGGGCGGACGTGCTGGTGATCGCGACGCCGGGCGGCGCGGGAACGCGGCACCTGATCAACGCGGAGATCCTCGACGCGCTCGGCCCCCAGGGCTATCTGGTCAACATCTCGCGCGGCAGCGTGGTCGACACCGAGGCGCTGGCCGCGGCACTGCGCGCGAACCGGATTGCGGGGGCAGGACTCGACGTCTACGAAAGCGAACCCAAGCGGCCCGAGCCCCTGATCGGCCTCGACAACGTGTTGCTGACGCCGCACATGGCAGGCTGGTCGCCCGAGGCGACCCAGGCGTCGGTGAACCGCTTCATGGCCAACGCCGAAGGCCACTTCGCAGGCCGCGGCGTCGTGTCTCCCATCTAGGCCGGCAACTCTCCGAGCACCGACGGCTGGACGACGCCCCAGCCGCAGGCCCGGTCATAGGCGTGGCCGAGGCGCAGCACGTCGAGGTCACGATGGATCGGGCCGGCGATCTGCAAGCCCATCGGCAGGCCGCCTTCGCCGAAGCCCGCGCGCACGTTGAGAGTGGGAAGACCGGCGAGCGTGAAGGGCGTGACGATCTCCATCCAGCGGTGATAGGTGTCGCTCGCCACATCGCCGACCGCGGCGGGCCAGTCGAGCTTCGCGTCGAAGGGAAAGACCTGCGCCGTCGGGGCGACCACGACATCGAAGGCATCGAATGCACGCACGAAGGCGCGATAGACGTTCGAGCGATAGACCGATGCCTGGTACAGCGCCGCGGCGTCGAGCTGATGGCTTTGCTCGATTTCCCAGCGGGCCTCGGGCTTGAGCCGTTCGCGAAGCGAAGGATCGGCGTACGCGGCGCCCAGCTTGCCGCCGACCAGCAACTGACGCAGCCGCAGCCACGCGGTCCAGTTCTGTTCGCGCGGTACATCGAGCTGGAGCGGCTCGACCTCGCAGCCGAGATCCCGGAAGGTCTGCAGGGCGCCTTCGCAGAGTTCGCGCACGCCCGGCGCGAGCGGCAGATCCGGCCATACGCTGCCGAGCCAGCCGATGCGCAGGCCCTTCACGTCGCTGTCGAGCTGCATCGCATCAGGAGAGGGCAGCGCGTCGGAGAGCGACAGCGGCACACGCCGGTCGAAGCCCGCCTGAACGGCGAGCAGGCGGGCGGCGTCCTCGACGGTGCGGGCCATCGGGCCTTCGCAGCCGAGTTGCTGCAGGAACAGTTCCTCGTCCGGCGAGCCGGGCACCCGGCCTCGCGATGGGCGAAAGCCGATCACATTGTTGAACGCCGCCGGATTGCGCAGCGAGCCGCCCATGTCGCTTCCATCGGCCACCGGCAGCATGCCCAAGGCCAGCGCGACCGCGGCGCCTCCGCTGCTGCCGCCCGCAGAAAGCGTGGGCTGGTAGGCGTTCAGCGTGGTGCCGAACACCGTGTTGTAAGTGTGCGAGCCGAGCCCGAACTCTGGCGTGTTGGTCTTGCCGATGACGATGGCGCCGGCCCCGCGCATGCGCGATACATGCAGGCTGTCGCCGCGCGCCGGTGAGCGCGGCGCGAGCGGCGAACCCATCGAGGTCGGGAGACCCGTGGCATGGCTCAGGTCCTTCACTGCGAGCGGAAAGCCGTGCATCCAACCGAGCCGTTCGCCGCGCGCGAGCTGTGCGTCGCGCTCGCTTGCCTCGTCCAGCAGTTGCTGCGGATCGCGCAGCGACACGATGGCGTTGAAGCGCGGATTGAGCGCCTCGATGCGCGCCAGCGCGGCGGCCATCAGTTCACGGCAAGAGACCGCGCGCGCGGCGATTTGGCGGGACAGGGTGGTGGCATCCAGGTCGAGAAGGTCGTCAGCGTGCATGGCGAAAGCGGGCTCCGTGAGGTCCCGGAGTATGTCGCAGCCCTCGCATAATCAGTTCATGGAAACCAAGTGGCTCGAAGACTTTGTCAGCCTTGCGGAGACGCGCAGCTTCAGCCGCTCGGCCCAGTTGCGGCATGTGACGCAGCCCGCGTTTTCTCGCCGCATCCAGGCGCTCGAAGGATGGGCCGGCACCGACCTGGTGGATCGCAGTTCCTATCCGACGCGGCTCACGCCGGCCGGCCAGACGCTCTATGGCCAGGCGATCGAGATGCTGCAGGCGTTGCAGAGCACGCGCGCCATGCTGCGCGGCCATTCGGCGGCGGCGCAGGACGTGATCGAGGTCGCCATCCCGCACACGCTGGCCTTCACCTTCTTCCCGGCCTGGATCACGGGCCTGCGCGAGCAGTTCGGGCCGCTGAAGAGCCGGCTCATCGCGCTCAACGTGCATGACGCGGTGCTCCGCCTGGTCGAGGGAAGCTGCGATCTGCTCATTGCCTACCACCATCCCTCGCAGCCGCTGCCGCTGGATGCCAACCGCTACGAGATGGTGAGTCTCGGTCAGGAAGTCGTGGCGCCGTGGGTCAAGCCCGACGCCGAAGGTGCGCCGCGCTACCGGTTGCCGGGGCGCGCCGGGCAGCCGCTGCCTTATCTCGGCTATGCGCCGGGCGCCTACCTCGGTCGCGTGGTCGACCAGTTGCTCAAGGAGTCGGGCACCGCGATCCACCTCGACCGCGTCTACGAAACGGACATGGCCGAGGGACTCAAGGTAATGGCGCTCGAAGGCCACGGCATCGCCTTCTTGCCACAAAGCGCCGTGCGCAAGGAGATCCGCGCCCGCACGCTGGTGAGTGCGCTCCCGCCCGAAATCGACCGCCTCGAGGCGACGATGGAGATCCGCGCCTACCGCGAGCGGCCGTCCGCGGCTCACAAGGCGAGCGGCCGGCCGGGCAAGACCGATGCGTCCTCTCCAAGAGCCAAGGGCTCCGTGGACGCTCTCTGGGCCTATCTCGTGGGAACCCAGCCCGAGTCGTGACCTCGTGTTTCATTCGGGCACAAAGGGTGCTTTAAGAGAACGCATCCGCAGCCGGTTGCGAACTGGTGCGCCCGCGCAGTGCTGAAAACGGCCGCGCGCTGATCCATGGTGCGTGACGCACCGGGTTGGCCCGGGTATGGCGCAAAATGCGGGCGTCTAGAATTTCGTGTATCTGTATCTCTAAGTCACAGGAGTTTTCCATATGAAGAAGCAAATGTTGGCCCTGGCCGTAATGGCGCTCGCCGCGGGGGGCGCCTTTGCACAGGCCGGCGATACGCTGGCCAAGATCAAGTCCAGCGGCAGCGTCACCATGGGCGTGCGCGACTCCTCGGGCGCACTGGCCTACACCATCGGCGACGGCAAGTACGTTGGCTTCCACACCGAAATGTCGGAACGCATCCTGGCCGACATCCAGAAGCAGCTCGGTTTGCCCAAGCTGGAAATCAAGCGTCAGCTGGTGACCTCGCAGAATCGTGTTCCTCTGGTGCAGAACGGCACCGTGGACCTCGAATGCGGCTCCACCACCAACAACGCCACCCGCCAGAAGGACGTCGCCTTCGCCGTCACCACCTACGTCGAGGAAGTGCGCATCGCGGTCAAGGCCAATTCCGGCATCAACTCGATCAAGGACCTCAACGGCAAGAGCGTCGCCACCACCACCGGCACGACCTCGGTGCAGACGCTGCGCAAGAACGAGCGCGCGCAGGGCATCGACTTCAAGGAAGTCATGGGCAAGGACCACGCCGACAGCTTCCTGCTGCTCGAATCGGGTCGTGCCGACGCCTTCGTGATGGATGGCCAGATCCTGGCCGGCAACATCGCCAAGTCGAAGGCTCCGGCCGACTTCAAGATCGTCGGCGAGGCCCTCTCGGTCGAACCGATCGCCTGCATGATGCGCAAGGACGACCCGGCCTTCAAGAAGGCGGTCGACGACAGCATCAAGAACCAGATCAAGGACGGTTCGCTGGCCAAGATGTACGACAAGTGGTTCATGCAGCCGATCCCGCCGACCAACACCAAGGTCGGCCTGCCGCTGTCGGAAGCCACCAAGGCCGCGTGGGCCAACCCCAACGACAAGCCGATGGAAGACTACGCCAAGAAGTAAGTCGCGTGGGCTGACGCGTGAACGAACGCCCGCCTCTTTCGGCGGGCGTTTGTTTTGTGAGTTGCCTCCAACAATGATCGAGGAGTTGAAATGGGAAAATGGGATTGGCAAATCTTCCTGGAGGATCCGGGCGGCAAGATACCTACCTACTGGCAATGGCTGGTCTCGGCCTGGGGCTGGACGGTGTCGGTGTCCTTGTGCTCGCTGGTCGTGGCGCTGGTGCTGGGCTCCCTGGTCGGCGTGATCCGCACGCTGCCCGACAGCCCCTGGCTGGTGCGCTTCGGCAATGCCTGGGTCGAGCTGTTCCGCAACATCCCGCTCCTGGTTCAGATCTTTCTCTGGTACCACGTGGTGCCGAAGATATTCCCCGTCATGGCGGGCCTGCCGCCCTTCATCCTGGTGGTGTTCGCGCTGGGCTTCTTCACCTCGGCACGGATCGCAGAGCAGCTTCGCTCCGGCATCCAGGCCTTGCCCAAGGGCCAGCGCTACGCCGGCATGGCGGTGGGCTTCACCACCTTCCAGTACTACCGCTACGTCATCCTGCCGATGGCCTACCGGATCATCATTCCGCCGCTCACCAGCGAATCGATGAACATCTTCAAGAACTCGTCGGTCGCGTTCGCGGTGTCGATTCCCGAGATGATCCAGTTCGCCATGCAGGCCGGCGAAGAGACATCCCGCGTGACCGAGATGTACATGGCCGTGACCGTGCTCTACGTGATCTCCGCGATGATCATCAACCGCATCATGGCGTGGGTCGAGAAGAGAGTCCGCGTGCCGGGCTTCGTGGTCGCCGGCGGAACGGGAGGACACTGAGATGAATCTCGATCTGACATTCTTCAGCTGGCCCGTCATCAGCGCCTTCCTGCTCAAGGGCCTGTACTTCAGCGTGTTCCTGACCGTGGTCGCCACGCTGGGCGGCATCTTCTTCGGCACGCTGCTCGCGCTGATGCGGCTGTCGGGCAAGAAGTGGCTCGACATGCCCGCGGCCATCTACGTCAACGGCATGCGCAGCATTCCGCTGGTGATGGTGATCCTCTGGTTCTTCCTGCTGGTGCCCAACATCATCGGCCGGCCGATCGGGCCCGAGTACTCGGCCATCATCACATTCGTTGCCTTCGAGGCGGCGTACTTCAGCGAGATCATGCGCGCAGGCATCCAGTCGATTCCGCGCGGTCAGGTCTTCGCAGGCCAGGCCATGGGGATGAGCTATGGCCAGAACATGAAGCTCGTGATCCTGCCGCAGGCGTTTCGCAACATGCTGCCGGTGCTGCTGACCCAGACCATCATCCTGTTCCAGGACACCTCGCTGGTCTATGCGATCGGCGCCTACGACCTGTTCAAGGGATTCGACACGGCGGGCAAGAACTTCGGGCGGCCGGAAGAGGCCTACCTGCTGGCTGCGGTCGTCTACTTCGTGCTGTGCTATTCGCTCTCGTACCTCGTGAAGCGACTGCACAGAAAGATCGCCATCATCCGCTGAAGGAGAGAAAAGATGTCCGACAAAATGATTGAAATCAAGAACGTTTCCAAGTGGTATGGCCCGGTGCAGGTGCTCAACGACTGCTCCGTCAGCATCTCCAAGGGCGATGTGGTGGTGGTGTGCGGACCTTCGGGCTCCGGCAAGTCCACGCTGATCAAGACGGTGAACGCGTTGGAGCCCTTCCAGAAGGGCGAGATCACGGTCAACGGGATTCCGCTGCACGACCCCAAGACCAACCTGCCGCAGCTGCGCTCGAAGGTGGGCATGGTGTTCCAGCACTTCGAGCTCTTCCCG
Organism: Variovorax flavidus; assembly: GCF_030317145.1. Lineage (GTDB taxonomy): Bacteria > Pseudomonadota > Gammaproteobacteria > Burkholderiales > Burkholderiaceae_C > Variovorax > Variovorax flavidus. Next base: position 308,862 of record NZ_JASZYE010000005.1, on the reverse strand, counting down.
CATCTGTCGGTCACCGAGAACCTGACGATCGCGCAGATCAAGGTCCTGGGCCGCAGCCCCGATGAAGCCAAGACCCGCGGTCTGAAGATGCTCGACCGCGTGGGCCTGATGGCGCACAAGGACAAGTTTCCCGGCCAGCTCTCCGGCGGCCAGCAGCAGCGCGTGGCCATCGCCCGCGCGCTGAGCATGGACCCGATCGTGATGCTGTTCGACGAACCCACTTCCGCGCTGGACCCCGAAATGGTCGGCGAAGTGCTCGACGTGATGGTGGCGCTCGCGAAGGAAGGCATGACGATGATGGTCGTCACGCACGAAATGGGCTTCGCCCGCAAGGTCGCAAGCCGCGTGATCTTCATCGACGTGGGTGGACGCATCCTCGAGGACTGCTCGAAGGACGAGTTCTTTGGCCACCCCGAGAACCGGCAGCCGCGCACGAAGGACTTCCTCAACAAGATCCTGCAGCACTGAGCTCGCCCCCAGGCTGCGCGCACTTCGTGTCGCTTCGCCTTCCCGCGGCCGGGGGCGGTGACTGCAGACCGGCGGAGCCGGATCTGCGGCACCTCCCGAACTGAAAAGCCCCGCAGTGCGGGGCTTTTCTTTGGGCGCGTTCCTTAGCCCAGCTCGAAGGTGGTGATGCCGTAGATGCGGTTCAGTTCGCAATCGGGCTTGGTGCCGTGGTACATGCGCGCGGTTTCGAAGACGGCGCGCGTGCCCATCTTTTTCGCCAGCGCCACGGCGTCGGGATGGGACTGCGGAACGTCGAGGTAGATGGAGTCGCCCGCAGGGACGCTGGCGCTCAGGGCGGTGTAGAGGGCTTGGGCGACCGGGAGGTCTTCCGCCACGAGAGGACCGATCTTGTGGCCTTCGCGGCATCGGCGGATCAATCCCCATCCTGCCAGTCGTCCCTGGCGCAGCCACGCGAGGCCTGTCGCATCGGGCATCGTGGTCCAGCTGCGCAGGAAGGCGTCTCGCGGCGCGGGAAACACGCGGAGGTCGTCGGCGCACAGCGAGGCAAAGTCGATCGCGCCGAGCGGAACGATCTCATGGGCCGAGGCCATGCCTGCGCCCTGCGCAACCCCGGCGTAGCGGACGTTGTTCCAGGCCAGCTCGAAGCCGCTGCGGCGGTAGTTGTCCTGTTGGGCGGGCACGCCGTCGAGCCCGACGACATGACGCGACAAGCGGGCCATGCCTGCGCGCCAGAGGGTGATGCCGATGCCTTTTCCGCGCCACGCCGGCGCGACGATGTAGAGCCCGATGAAGCCGAAGCGCCCTGCGTACGAAACGGCGCTGATGCAGCCCAGCGGCTCGCCCTTGCGCTCGGCGACCAGAAAGCCGTCGGGGTCGGCCGCATGGAAGCAGTCGGCATCGTGGAGTCCCGGGTTCCAGCCTTCGTGCGCAGCCATGTCCATGACCCACGGCATCTCGTCGCGGCGCAGGGTGCGGATGGTGAAGTCCATGCGCGGCATTCTCACTCCGCGCACCGGATTCCTGTCCAATAGTGGGATGGAAAAACCGCACGACGTCGAACGCCGCCTGAACGACCTGGAGATCAAGGCCAGCTTCACCGAAGACCTGCTGGATCAGTTGAACATGACCATCTACAGGCAACAGCAGCAGATCGACAGCCTAGTCCTTCAGGTCACGCAGTTGCGCCAGCAGAGCCCCGACGGAGGCAGCGGTGGCCCGCGCAACTTGCGCGACGAGTTGCCGCCGCACTACTGATCGTGGTGCCGCCGCTGCGCGCCGCTGAAATTGTGATGTAACACTAAAGTCTGATGACACAATCCCCCGAAAACCGGAGGAGTGGGAATGACCGCAGGTGCACGTCACGGAATGTGGCAGGGATGGAAGTTGGCCGCGGCAGGGATTGCGCTGCTGGGTCACGGGGCCTTCGCGCAAGTGCAGCGGGGCGCGGAGGGCGCTGAACTCGTCGCGCACCCGTGGGTGGTGCCGCCGCCCAGCTGGTCGCCGGACGCGTATTTCACCAACCTGAAGGATGGCGTGACGCTCGAGGCGCCGTTCGTCGCCCGCTTCGGGCTCTCGCTGCGCGGAATCGTCCCGGCCGGCCAGACGGCGGGCAAGGCCGGCCACCATCATCTGTTGATCAACCAGCCGCTGCCGCTCGATTTCGCGAAGCCGCTGCCCTTCACCGAGCACTACATCCACTTCGGCAAGGGTCAGATGGAAACGGTGGTCGACATGCCGCCGGGCACGTACACGATGCGGCTGGTGCTGGCCGATCAGGGGCACATCCCGTACTTCGTCTACAGCAAGCCGTTGAAGTTCACGATCAGCAAACAGAACAAGGGCGTCTCGGCGGCCAGCGTGCTGGGCCAGCCGCGCATCGAGATCCTCAGCCCGGCAGATCGCACGACCGTGCAGTTGCCGTTGCGGGTGCAACTGCACGCCAGCGGCTACAACCTGTCGCACGCCGCGCCCAAGGTGCCGGAGACCGGACACTTCCGGCTCATCCTGGAACGTGCAGGCCTGAAGCCCGAGATCATCGAACTCGATGGCGGGCAGACCGAGTTGTGGATCAATCCGCCGAAGGGCGACTACAGCGCGAGGCTCGATCTAGTGAGCAATACGGCCCCGGGCGCCATCACGGCGCGAGCCAGGCCCGTCGCTTTCAGCGTGCGTTGACGCCGGCGCGGGCGCCGAGCACCGCCGCCGCGACTTCCGCGAAGCCGGCCCCTCGCTCGGCCTGCGCGACATAGCGCGGCAGGTGCGACAGTGCCGACTCGAAGCGGCGGACATTCGCGACGCCGATGCTGTGTTCGAAGTGCTCGAACATCAAGGCGTCGTTGGTCGAATCGCCCACGTAGGCCCAGCGCGGCATCTCGCCGCCGAGCTGCCGGCCCCAGAGCTCTCCCACGATCCAGCGGGCGCCAGCCAGCTTGTTGTGATCGCCATACCAGCCGTTGACGTGGATGCTGCTGACGGTGGCGTGCATGCCCTCGCTTCGCATCAGCGCGACGACGGCGGCGATCCGGGCGTCGTCCAGGTGCGTGAACTCGCTGTGGTCGATCGCGATGTCGCACTCGCGGCCTGCCGAGTCGGTGGCGCGTCGCGCGCCCGGGATCTCGCGCTCGATGCGCTCCAGCACGCCTTGCATGCGCTCGAAGTTGAGTGCGCGCGTCGCGGCGTCCTGCTGGTAGCGTTTCTCGAGCCGGCCCGAGGGGGACGGCACGAGCGCGACCGCGCCGTTCTCGGCGACGATCGCATCCAGGGGCCATGCACTGGCGAAAGGCTCGCTCCAACCCACGGGGCGGCCCGTGATCGCGACACTGTGGAGGCCGGCCGCCTGGATAGCGGCCAGTGCCTTCAATGCATCGGGCGTGATGGCGCCATCTGTCGTCAGGGTGTCGTCGATGTCGGTGAAGACACCCACCAGTTCACGCCGCGCCTCGAGCGGCCATCGCGTCAGCGGCAGCATCAGCCGGCCGTTTGAAGCGCCAGGCCCGCATGCTCGCGCAGCGGATGGAAATGGATCTTCGGGAAGCGCTCCTGCGCCAGCCGCACGTCGTAGGGCGAGGTGCAGAGGTACGCCAGGGTCTCCGCCGCATCGCGCGCCATGCGCGCGGGGTAGGCGTCCGTGAAGGCGCGCAGCTCAGCCGGCGTGTCGGCGGTGATCCAGCGTGCGCCGGTGTACTGGCACCCTTCGAGCCGAACGTCGGCGTCGTACTCGGTCTTCAGGCGATGCTGCACCACTTCGAACTGCAGTTGGCCGACCGCGCCGAGGAGCATCGGTCCGCCGACCTCGGGCCGGAACACCTGGATCGCGCCTTCCTCGCCAAGCTGGGCCAGCCCCTGCTGCAACTGCTTGGTGCGCAGCGGGTTCTTCAGGATCACCGTCATGAACAGCTCGGGCGCGAAGAAGGGCAGGCCGGTGAACTGCAGCGACGCGCCGTCGGTGATCGTGTCGCCCAACTGCACGCCGCCGTGCGTGGTGAAGCCGACGATGTCGCCCGCATAGGCTTCCTCGACCGCTTCGCGGCGCTGGCTCATGAAGGTCACGACACTGGTCGGGCGCAACTCCTTGGCGGTGCGCTGCACCTTGAGCTTCATGCCCGGCGTGTAGCGGCCCGATGCCATGCGCACGAAGGCGATGCGGTCGCGGTGGTTGGCGTCCATGTTGGCCTGCACCTTGAACACCACGCCGGCGAAGTCCTTGTCATCGGGCTGGATCTCCTTGACCACCGGCTGCCGGTTGACCAGCGTCGTGCTCACGCGCGGCTGCGGCGGCGGCGCGAGGTCGACCAGCGCGTCGAGCACTTCCATCACCCCGAAGTTGTTGACGCCGGACCCGAAGAACACCGGCGTCTGCTTGCCGGCCAGGAATGCCTCGCGGTCCCAAGTGGGGGATGCGCCGGTGGCGAGTTCCATGCTCTCCATCGCGGTGTCGAACTCGCGGCCGAAGCGCTTCTGCAGCGTGTCACTGCTGGCGAGCGGAATGGTTTCGAAATCCTGCGGCAGGCGTTCGCTGCCCGATTCGAAGACCGTCATCGCCTGGGTGCGGAGGTTCACGATGCCGCCGAAGGTCTTGCCCTGGCCGACGGGCCAGGTCATCGGCACGCAGGGCATGCCCAGCTCGCGCTCGATCTCATCGAGCAGCTCGAGCGGCTCGCGGACTTCGCGGTCCATCTTGTTGACGAAGGTGATGATCGGCGTGTCGCGCTGACGGCAGACCTCGATCAGGCGGCGCGTCTGGGCTTCGACGCCGTTGGCCGCGTCGATCACCATGAGCGCCGAATCCACCGCGGTGAGCACGCGGTAGGTGTCTTCGGAGAAGTCCTTGTGGCCGGGCGTGTCGAGCAGGTTGATGACGTGGTCGCGGTAGACCATCTGCATCACCGACGAGGCCACCGAGATGCCGCGCTGCTTTTCGATCTCCATCCAGTCGGAAGTCGCGTGGCGCGAGGCCTTGCGCGCCTTGACCGAGCCGGCGATCTGGATCGCGCCGGAGAACAGCAGCAGTTTTTCCGTCAGCGTGGTCTTGCCGGCGTCAGGGTGGGAAATGATCGCGAAGGTGCGGCGGCGGCGGGTTTCGGAGGCGAATGTCATGGGGGTGAACGCGGTGCGCGCTCACGGGCGCGGGCTGCTGGAGGCAAAGCCCACGATTTTACCGTTTTGGCCTCTCCTGAGTTGTCCCGGCGATCCTCGCGCTCACATGGGCGGGGTGAATCCGTTGCGGCCGACCAGCAGGCTCGAGGCGGTGGGCCGGCCGTCCTTCAGCTGCGCCGTGACGACGACCTTCGCACCCTGGACCACCAGCGCCGACTGGTCGTCGTTGCCGGGCTTGAAGGTGACGATCGGCGTGCCGCGCGGGACGATCACGGTCTTTTCGCCGTCCTTGTACTTGAGCACCAGCTTCTGGCCGCCCGGCACCGTGGCCGGCGCCGCCGACAGTTCGGAAACCGTGGCGTTGGTCATCGTGCCGTTGGGCATGTAGTCCCAGGGGCGGAAACCTTCGCCGGTGCCGCGCATGGCTTCGGGAAACACCAGGACTTCGACCGCGCGCTGGGTGCCGTCGGGCTGCGGCATGGAGCCTGCGCCGACAAAGCTGTTGGGCTTGATGGCCGCCACGGTCACCGGGAGCACCTCGATGACACGCATGTCGGCGGGGCGCGCCATGGTGACGACTTCCCCGCTGCGGTCCTTGACGGTCAGCGACTTTGCATCGACGTGCACGATGACGCCGCGCACGCGCACGTTCTGGGCCGCCGGGGCGGCTGGGGTTTGTGCGGGGACCACCATCGGCAACACGGCCGACGCGATCACGAGGGATGTGGCAAGGGCTCTGGCTTTGAACATGTTGTAACGCCTTGGCGGCGGGGCTGGGGTGAATCCGCCAGTCTAGGCCGATCGTAAAGTCGCTGCTGACGACCGACCGCCCGCACGCGCTAAAATGCCCCGTTCCGAGGAGCGTTGCAGCGCCGACAGGCGTGAGGCTCGGACCAACATCGCAACCACGCTCACCCGCTGTTCTCGCGGTGAGTCCTTTCCCCGAACGCAGTGGCATCTTTCAAACTTGCTTTGGAGCCAACATGAGCGCCGTTCTCAAATCCCCCGTTTCCACCGCCGACCAGGCCATCGCCGATCTGACCCTTGCCGCCTGGGGCCGCAAGGAAATCCGCATCGCGGAAACCGAAATGCCCGGCCTGATGGCAATCCGAGAGGAATTTGCCAAGAGCCAGCCGCTCAAGGGCGCGCGCATCACCGGCTCGCTGCACATGACGATCCAGACCGCGGTGCTGATAGAGACGCTGCAGGCCCTGGGCGCCACCGTGCGCTGGGCCTCGTGCAACATCTTCTCGACGCAGGACCATGCCGCCGCCGCCATCGCCGCCGCCGGCACGCCGGTGTTTGCGATCAAGGGCGAGTCGCTGGAAGACTACTGGGACTACACCCACCGCATCTTCGACTTCGGCGCCAAGGGCTCGGCCGGCGAAGGCCCGAACATGATCCTGGACGACGGCGGCGATGCCACGCTGCTGATGCACCTGGGCCAGCGCGCCGAAAAGGACCAGAGCGTCCTCGCCAACCCGACCAGCGATGAAGAGCGCATCCTGTACGCCGCGATCAAGGCCAAGCTGGCCGTCGACGCGACCTGGTACACCCGCAAGTCGGCGGAGATCATCGGCGTGACCGAAGAGACCACCACCGGCGTGCACCGCCTGAACGAGATGAGCGCCAAGGGCACGCTGCTGTTCCGCGCCATCAACGTCAACGACTCGGTCACCAAGAGCAAGTTCGACAACCTGTACGGCTGCCGCGAATCGCTGGTGGATGGCATCAAGCGCGCCACCGACGTGATGATCGCCGGCAAGGTCGCCTGCGTGGCCGGCTACGGCGACGTGGGCAAGGGCTCGGCCCAGGCCCTGCGCGCGCTGAGCGCACAAGTGTGGGTCACGGAGATCGACCCGATCAACGCCCTGCAGGCCGCCATGGAAGGCTACAAGGTCGTGACCATGGAGTACGCCGCCGACAAGGCCGACATCTTCGTGACCACCACCGGCAACCGCGACGTCATCCGCCATGAGCACATGGCTGCGATGAAGGACCAGGCCATCGTCTGCAACATCGGCCACTTCGACAACGAAATCGCGGTCGCGTCGATCGAGAAGTACGAGTGGGAAGAGATCAAGCCGCAGGTCGACCACATCACCTTCCCGGACGGCAAGAAGATCATCCTGCTGGCCAAGGGCCGTCTCGTGAACCTGGGCTGCGGCACGGGTCACCCGAGCTTCGTGATGTCGTCGTCGTTCGCGAACCAGACCATTGCCCAGATCGAGCTGTTCACCAAGCCCGACGCCTACCAGGCTGGCAAGGTCTACGTGCTGCCCAAGCACCTCGACGAGAAGGTCGCTCGCCTGCACCTGAAGAAGGTCGGCGCCATGCTGACCGAGCTGACCGATGCCCAGGCCGCCTACATCGGCGTGGACAAGAACGGCCCGTACAAGCCGGACACGTACCGCTATTGATCGCGCGGGCCTAGCGCTTTGCGCGCCGATCAATTGCTTGTCGAACGCGGCCTCGCCGCGTCGCGCTCGCAAGCCGTCCGGCTGATTGCCGGCGGTTTGCGCTGGCGCGACGGAACGGCCTGGCGCGTGGTCAACAAGAACCGTGACGAGGTGCCAGAGACGGCCGAGCTCGAACTGCTCGATGCCGCCGAGGCGCGCTACGTTTCGCGTGGCGGGCTCAAGCTCGAGGGTGCCCTGGCCGCGACCGGGGTCGACTCGCGCGGGCGGCGATGCCTCGACGTGGGCCAGTCGACGGGTGGCTTCACCGACTGCCTGCTGCAGCAGGGTGCAGAGCACGTGGTCGGCGTCGACGTGGGCCACGGCCAGTTGCATTCGCGCGTGCGCGACGATGCGCGCGTGACCGCCGTCGAAGGCGTCAACGCCCGCACGCTGAGTGCCGATGCCTGGGCAGACCAGTCGCCTGGCGATACGCATTTCGGGTTGATCGTGGGTGATCTCTCGTTCATCTCGCTCACGCTGGTGCTGCCGGCGCTGGTGCCGTTGCTCGCGCCGGGCGGCGACCTGCTGATGCTGGTCAAGCCGCAGTTCGAGTTGCAGCCCGGGCAAGTCGGCAAGGGCGGCATCGTGCGCGATCCCGCGCTGTACGCGGTCGTCGAGCAGCGGCTGCGCGATGCCTGCGCGGCGCTCGGCCTGCACGTGCAGCGGTGGCTCGACAGCCCGATCGCCGGTGGCGACGGCAACCACGAGTTTTTCATTCATGCCGTTCATGCAGACGGCGAACCAGGAGCCGGCCGTGCGCCTTCCGCTGAGCTTTGAATTCTTTCCGCCCAAGACGCCCGAAGGCGCGTCCAAGCTGCGCGCGGTGCGGCAGCAGCTCTATGCGCAGGCGCCCGAGTTCTGCTCGGTGACCTACGGCGCAGGGGGCTCGACGCATGACGGTACCTTCGGCACCGTTCGCGAGATCCTGGGCGAAGGCGTTGCTGCCGCCTGCCACTTCTCGTGCATCGGCGCGACCAGGGCGACCGTGCGCGAGCAGCTCGCCGAGCTGAAGGCGATGGGCGTCGATCGCCTCGTCGCATTGCGCGGCGACCTGCCGAGCGGCTATGGCATCGGTGGCGAATTCCTCTACGCGAGCGATCTGGTCGCCTTCATCCGCGAAGAGACCGGCCGCGATTTCCACATCGAGGTGGCCTGCTATCCCGAAGTGCATCCGCAGGCGCGATCGCCCGAGGCCGACCTGCACGCCTTCGCGGCCAAGGTGCGTGCCGGCGCCGATTCGGCCATCACGCAGTACTTCTTCAGCCCTGAGGCCTACTTCCGCTTCGTCGACGACGCGCGGGCCATGGGCCTCGACACGCCGATCGTGCCGGGCATCATGCCGATCACGAGTTCGACGCAGCTCATGCGCTTCTCCGACGCCTGCGGCGCAGAGATCCCGCGCTGGATTCGCCTGCGGCTGCAGAGCTTCGGCGACGACACCTCGTCGATCAGGGCCTTCGGCCTCGATGTGGTCACGGACCTGTGCGAACGGCTGTGCGCCGGCGGCGCACCGGCGCTTCACTTCTACACGATGAACCAGTCGGTGGCGACGCTCGGCGTGCTGCAGCGGCTCGGCTGGAGTGCATGAGTTTGGGTAGGCGTCTCGCCGGCAGCTTGCCCGCGCTCGTCGCGGCGCTGGGTCTGGCGGCGTGTACCACCCAGCCCTCGACGGGCGATGGTGCGGAAGGCGCGGCGCAGCTCAGGCTGCGACCCCTGGTCAAGCAGCTGACGGTGCCGCCCGGCGCGCCGCCGCGCTCCCAGGTGCCCTCCGTGCGTTACGACCTCGCGGTGTCCGGCACAGGCGAGGCGGCACTGGATGACGGCGTGCCGGGCGACGAGGGGCCGCGCGAGATTTTTGAACGTGGCGGCGCTTCCTGGTATGGCATCCAGTTCCATCAACGCAAGACGGCGAGCGGCGAGCGGTTCGACATGACGGAGTTCACCGCCGCCCACAAGACGCTGCCGTTCAACACGCGGGTGTGCGTTCGCAGCCTGGTGAACGGGCGGGAAGTGCTGGTCCGCATCAATGACCGCGGTCCCTACACCTCGGGCCGCATCATCGACCTGAGCCGCGCCGCCGCCGAGTCGATCGGCCTGCTGGGGCTCGGGATCAAGCAGGTGGCGCTGCATATCGTGGACAAGGACACGGATCGCTGTGGCGGGACGGTCGTCGGTCAGGTTGACCCACCAGCGGCGGCACCGGCAGCAGAGCCGACGCTCAAGGTGAAACCTGCGCGCAAGCTGATACCGCTCCATCGGAAGTGATGTTGCTCGCCCCCAGGCTTGCTCACTGCGTGTAGCCGCCTACCCCCTGCCGGGGGCAACACCAGCGGCCCGGCCAAGCCGGTTCCGCGGTGTTTCGCGGATGGGCACGGCATTGCGCCGGACGGCGCGGGTTTTATCCGCCGCTGTCGAGGGAGAAGGTGGCGTTGCGGTCCTGGCCGAGGCGGTCGGCCATTTGCGGCAGCGCGGCTGCAAGCAGGGGTTTCAGCGTGTAGGGCGGATTGATCAGGAACATGCCGCTGGCGGGCAGGCCCGGGCGGTGCGTGGCGCCGGTCGCGTCGGTGGTGATCTTGCTCGACTTGACCGTCAGCGTGGCATGCAGCCAGGGCTTGCCGGCCTTGGTGGCCATGGTCTTGAGGCGGCGGGGCAGGTCGTGTGCCTCGGGGCGCGGAATGATGGGGTACCACACGGCGTAGGTGCCGGTCGCGAAGCGCTTGAGCGCCTCGGCGACGAAATCCAGCACGCGGGCGTAGTCGCTCTTGATCTCGTAGCTCGGATCGCACAGGACCAGGGCGCGGCGCGACGGCGGCGGCAGGAACTTGGTGGCGCTGCCGAAGCCGTCGTCACGCAGCACGCTGATCTGGCGGCCGGCTTCGAGTTGCGCGATGTTCGCGTCGAGCGTGCGGGCGTCGGTCGGATGCAGCTCGAACAGCTTGAGCTTGTCGTGATCGCGCAGCAGGTGGTGGGTGATGAACGGCGAACCCGGATAGATGCGCGCGCCGCCCTTGGGATTGAAGGCGCGGATCACCTCGAGATAGCGCGAGAGGGCGTCAGCGAGGGGCTCGGGTGGCTTTTCGGCCGCCTTTTTTGCCGATCCCTTGGCGGGGCTGGCCTCGGCCGGGGCGGGCTTGGGATCGGAAAGCAGGCGCAGCACGCCGTCCGCCGCTTCACCGCTGGTGCCGGCATAGTCGCCGTCGAGCCGGTAGAGGCCGGCACCCGCGTGGGTGTCGACCACCGTCAGGGCAGCGTCTTTTTCGAGCAAGTAGTCGAGCGTGGCAATCAGCACCGTGTGCTTGAGCACGTCGGCGTGGTTGCCGGCGTGGAAGGCGTGGCGGTAACTGAACATGGCCCCGATGGTAACCGCCGGCCCCCCGAAACGGCGCCGGATTGCCTCGGAAGGGCGATTCTTCGTATAATCGAGGGCTTCGCAGCGCTTTTGTGGCCCCGCGGCGAAGGAACTGAACCCACCTAAGAGATTCCCGCCAGAGGAACGCCGACCGTGGAAAAGGGCCCGCCAAACCCTCTTCAAAGAGAAAACTCATGACCAAAACGTTCAGCGCCAAGCCCGCTGACGTGACGCACGAGTGGTTTGTGATTGACGCGACCGACAAGGTCCTCGGACGAGTAGCCAGCGAAGTTGCTCTCCGTTTGCGCGGCAAACACAAGGCCATTTACACGCCTCACGTCGATACCGGTGACTTCATCGTCATCATCAACGCAGCCCAGCTGCGCGTCACCGGCGCCAAGCCGCTTGACAAGGTGTACTACCGTCACTCGGGCTATCCGGGCGGCATCACGGCCACCAACTTCCGCGACATGCAAGCCAAGCATCCGGGCCGCGCCCTGGAAAAGGCCGTCAAGGGCATGCTGCCCAAGGGTCCGCTCGGCTACGCGATGATCAAGAAACTCAAGGTGTACGGTGGCGCAGAGCACCCGCATACCGCCCAACAGCCCAAAGTGCTGGAACTGTAAGGAGCCTTGAGAATGATTGGTGAATGGAACAATGGCACCGGCCGTCGCAAATCCAGCGTCGCCCGCGTGTTTCTGAAAAAAGGCACCGGCAAGATCACGGTCAACGGCAAAGACATCCAGGATTTCTTTGGCCGCGAAACCTCGATCATGATCGCCAAGCAACCGCTTTTCTTGACCAACAACGTCGAAACCTTCGACATCATGGTCAATGTGGCAGGTGGCGGTGAATCGGGCCAGGCCGGCGCAACGCGCCACGGCATCACCCGCGCCCTGATCGACTACGACGCGACGCTCAAGCCGGTGTTGAGCCAGGCTGGCTTCGTGACGCGCGATGCGCGTGAAGTCGAACGTAAGAAGGTCGGTCTGCACTCCGCACGCCGCCGCAAGCAGTTCTCCAAGCGCTGATCGCCTTTTGGGCTTATCGCTTGCACTGTCAAAAAGCCGCCTTCGGGCGGTTTTTTGCTGTTTGAAGTAGCATTCATCGATCGGCCGCACGTTCGGCCCCACAGGAGTCCCCTTAATGAGCGCCGTTGCAGAAAACATCCAGACCCAGATGCCCGAGCCCATCGTCTTCACGGACAGCGCCGCGGCCAAGGTCGCCGACCTGATCGCCGAAGAAGGCAACCCCGATCTCAAGCTGCGCGTGTTCGTGCAGGGTGGCGGCTGCTCGGGCTTCCAGTACGGTTTCACCTTCGATGAAATCACCAACGAAGACGACACGACGATGACCAAGAACGGCGTGTCCCTGCTGATCGATGCCATGAGCTACCAGTACCTGGTCGGCGCCGAGATCGACTACAAGGAAGACCTGCAAGGCGCCCAGTTCGTGATCAAGAACCCGAACGCCACCAGCACCTGCGGCTGTGGATCGAGCTTTTCGGCCTGATGTGCTGAGCTTTTTCGCGTTCCTTCAAGAAGCCGCCTCCGGGCGGCTTTTTGCTGCCCGTCACTTTCTGCCTTCATGACTTCATCGAGTTCCCCGCGCAAGAGCCTGCTGTGGCTGGTCGCCATCGGCTTCTTCATGCAGACGCTCGATGCGACGATCATCAACACCGCGCTGCCCTCCATGGCGGCCAGCCTGGGCGAGAGCCCCTTGCGCATGCAATCGGTGGTGGTGGCCTACTCGCTCACCATGGCGATGCTGATCCCTGCCTCGGGCTGGATAGCGGATCGCTTCGGCACGCGCCGGATCTTCTTCGCCGCCATCGTGCTGTTCGTGCTCGGCTCGGTGCTGTGCGCCTTGTCGCGGGGCATCGGGCAGTTGGTCGCGGCACGTGTCATCCAGGGGATGGGCGGTGCGCTCCTGCTGCCTGTCGGGCGCCTCGCATTGCTTCGCACCGTGCCGAGGGCCGAGTTCCTGGCCGCCATGAGCTTCGTCGCGATCCCCGGGTTGATCGGCCCGCTGCTCGGTCCGACGCTGGGCGGGTGGCTGGTGCAGTACGCATCGTGGCACTGGATCTTCCTGATCAACGTGCCGGTGGGCCTGATCGGATGCTTCGTCACGCTGCGTGTCATGCCGGACCTGCGGGCGGATCTGCTGCACCGCTTCGATGCGGTCGGCTACGCGTTGCTGGCCTTTGGCATGGTGTCGATCTCGCTCGCGATCGACGGTGTCTCCGGACTGGGATTGCGCCAGGTCGGCGTGCTCGTGCTGCTGGTCTTCGGCTTCGCAAGCATCACGGCCTATTGGCTGCATGCGGTACGCCGACCCTATCCGCTTTTCGAGCCGGCGCTTTTCGGCATCCCGACCCTGAGCATCGGCCTGCTCGGCAATCTGTTCTCGCGTCTTGGCAGCGGCTGCATGCCCTTCCTGATCCCGCTGCTGCTCCAGGTCTCGATGGACTATTCGCCGCTGAAGGCGGGGCTCATGATGCTGCCGATCGCGCTGGCGGGCATGGCGATGAAGCGCTTCGCCACGCCATTGATCACGCGATACGGCTACCGCCGCGTGCTGGTCGTCAATACCGCGCTGGTGGGGCTGACGATGGGGAGCTTCGGCCTCACCACGCCTTCGCAGCCGGTCGTGCTGCACATCGTCCAGTTGCTGGTGTTCGGAGCGGTCAATTCGCTGCAGTTCACCGCCATGAACACGATCACGCTGAAGGACCTGGACGGCAGCATGGCGAGCGCCGGCAACAGCCTTCTGTCGATGGTGCAGATGCTGGCGATGAGCCTCGGCGTGGCTGCTGCGAGCGCGGTCCTCGCGGGCTACACCGGGATCTTCGGCAGCGACACGCCGCTGGAGACGCTGCACGCGTTCGAGGCGACCTTCGCGAGCATGGGGCTGATCACGCTGGCCTCCGCGCTGATCTTCTGGCACTTGCCGCCGGAGGCGCGCGCAGTGCAGCCGGCGCAGCCGGAGGTTTCGGGTCAGGGGTGACGCGGATCGGCGATGGCGCCGGTCCAGCCGCAAATCAAGCGGGGTAGATAGCGCCGAGAACGCGCGCGCCGCGTGCGCCGGTGACGCTGGCGAGGTTGCCCGGCTGGCCGAGCATGGTGCTGCGCGCCAGCCACGCGAATGCCGCGGCCTCGACTTCCTGCGGCGGCAAGCCGCGTTCGGCGGACGAGACCACTTCCACCGATGGCAGCAGTGCGCGCAGCCGCGACAGGAGATGGAGGTTGAGCGCTCCGCCGCCGCAGACGATCAGCAACTGGCTGTCCGGTCCGTAGCGCGTCAGGTGGGTCGCGCAGACTTGGGCGGTCAGCTCAGTCAGCGTGGCTTGCACATCGGCATGCCTCGCATCCGACGTGCCCATGTGCGAGGCCAGCCAGTTCGGATTGAACAGGTCGCGACCCGTGCTCTTGGGCGGCGCCTTGGCGAAATAGGCATCGCCGAGGAGCCGTGACAGCAGTTCCGGCAGCACCTGGCCGCTGGCGGCCCATTGGCCGGCCGCGTCGAAGGGCTGGCCGATGTGTGTCTGGCACCAATGATCGATCAGTGCGTTGCCCGGACCGCAATCGAAGCCCAGCACCGTGCCGCTGCCCGCCGGCAGCAGGCTGAGATTGGAAATGCCACCGATGTTCAGCACGGCGACTGCCCGGTCGTCGCGTGCAAACAGCGCCCGATGGAATCCGGGCACCAGGGGCGCGCCCTGGCCGCCCGCTGCCAGATCGCGGCTGCGGAAATCCGCCACCACGGGAATGCCGGTCAGTTCGGCCAGCAGCGAGGGGTTGTTGATCTGCAGCGTGTACCCGACGTCGTCGAATTCACCGGGGCGATGGCGCACCGTCTGTCCGTGCGCGCCGATGGCGGTCACGGCGCCGGCCGAGATGCCTGCATCGGCGAGCAACTGCTGCGCCACGCGCGCATAGACCCGGGCGAGGCCGTTACCGGCGAGGGCGGCGCGGTGCAGTTCGTTGTCACCGCCGGGGGAATTGAGCGCCATCAACTCGGCGCGCAGGCTCACCGAAAACGGCGCTGCCGCAAAGCCCTGGACCGCAATGCGTCCGTCCGAAAAATCGGCCAGCACGCCGTCGACGCCGTCCAGCGAGGTGCCCGACATGAGGCCGATGAAGAGTTCAGCCATGGTTCGGGAGGATTGTGGAGGGATCACCCGGGCCGCCAGGGCCCGTTGCTCAATCCGCGCTGGCTTGCACCACCGAGAAGGCGGCCGAAAGCTCGGTGCGCGTCGCGAGGGCGAGGCGCTCGAACGCAGGGCGTGCCGCTGCAGTGATCGGAACGCCGCCTTCCTGTTGCGCAATGGTGGAAGGATCGTGGTATTCGCCATTCACCCGGAATTCGAAGTGAAGGTGCGGGCCGGTTGCCCAGCCGGTCGAACCGACGGCGCCCAGGGTCTGGCTCTGGCTGATGCTCTGGCCGGTCTTGACGTCGACGCGGCTCAGGTGGGCATAAGCCGTTTCCTGGTTGTTGCGGTGCTTGACGATCACGATGTTGCCGTAACCGCTTTGCGTACCCGCGAACTCGACCGTGCCATCGCCAACGGCGCGAACGGGCGTGCCCGTGGGTGCAGCGAAGTCGATGCCGTGGTGCTGGCGCCAGCTGTTGAGGATCGGATGCAGGCGCATTGCAAAGCCGCTCGATACGCGCGTGAATTCGACAGGCGAGCTCAGGTAGGCGCGGCGCAGGCTGTCACCGTTGGGGCGGTAGTAGCCGCCTTTCTGGCCGGGCTCCTGGAACCACAGCGCCTGGTGCAGCTTGCCGTTGCTTTCGAATTCGGCCGAGAGCACGCGGCCGCTGCGCAGCGACTGGCCGTCCGCGTCGAAGGTCTCGTACACGACGGCAAAGCGGTCGCCCTTGCGCAGCGAGCGGAAGTCCACGTCGCCGGAGAAGACGTCAGCCAGCTGGCTTGCCACGGAATCGGGAATGCCCGCGTCATCCGTTGCCGCAAAAAGCGAGGTGCGAACCACGCCGCTTGCGAGGCGGGTGCCGGGCGTCAGCGCGTCGGATTCGGTGCGGGCAATGAAGCCGTTGCCTTTTTTCTCGACCACGAGGCGCTTGAAGCCGCCGTCACTGTCGGGAATCCAGCGTGCGCTGAGCTTTTGCAGCGTGTTTTCCTGCGTGGCTTCCGCCGAGACCGTACGGCCAGGGCGACTGAGCAGGGCGGTGCGCGCCTCGGGGTTGCCCCGCACGAAAGCGGCGGCTGCCGGGTCGGCAATGCCCAAGCGCCTCAACAGCGCTTCGGCGGTGTCGCTCGAACGGGTGGTTTCGTTACGGAACAGCGTGAAGCTGTGGGTGTCCAGTGCTTCGACCTGCTCGGCGAACGACAGCGGCTTGACCGCTTCGAAGACCTGCCGGACAGGGAGGTCGGCCGCGTCGGGGCCGAGCGAGGCAACAGCAAAGGCACCGCCACCCGCGGACAGCAGCAACGCGGCGATCGCCGCCGTGATCTGCTTCGGATACGTCCGGAATGTGTGAGCCACGCGCGAAGCAATCAGCTCCTCGGCGGCCAGAATGCCGTTGATCAAACTTAGAAATTCCAACTCAGGTTCTGCAAATCCGTGCTGCGGAGGCCGTGTCGAACGGGCGGCAGGACGGTGCGGGCATACAGCGCCGCTTAGAATCCGGCGCTTGAAAAGTCGGGCTGAGTATAGCTTCGGCCATACAAAAATCAGCCAAAAAGCCCAATGAACCCCGGTTTTGTTACATCCGCAAGTCTGTCCGAAGGTGTAGGACGAGCCCTCGAAATTTCACTCCGTGGAACTGACGAGTTGCTCCCCCAGGATGAATGGGTGCGCAAGCTCCAGCGATCCGAAGCGACGGGAACGCCCCTGCGCATCAAGCTGGGCCTGGACCCCACCGCGCCTGACATCCATATCGGTCATACGGTGGTACTCAACAAGATGCGCCAGTTGCAGGATCTCGGGCACACCGTGATCTTCCTGATCGGCGACTTCACCACCACCATCGGCGACCCGTCGGGCCGCAACAGCACCCGGCCGCCCCTGACGCGCGAGCAAATAGAGGCCAACGCCCAAACGTACTACCGGCAAGCCAGCCTGGTGCTCGACCCCTCGAAGACCGAGATTCGTTACAACTCCGAATGGAGCGATCCGCTCGGCGCCCGCGGGATGATCCAGCTGGCGGCCAAGTACACCGTAGCGCGGATGATGGAGCGCGACGACTTCAGCAAGCGCTTCAAGGCGGGCCAGTCGATCTCGGTGCACGAGTTCCTCTACCCCCTGATGCAGGGCTACGACTCGGTTGCGCTCAAGTCCGACCTCGAACTCGGCGGCACCGACCAGAAGTTCAACCTGCTGGTCGGCCGCCATCTTCAGCAGGAATACGGCCAGGAGCCGCAGTGCATACTCACTATGCCGCTGCTGGAAGGCCTCGACGGCGTCGAGAAGATGTCGAAGAGCAAGAACAACTACATCGGCATCAGCGAGGACGCGAACACCATGTTCGCCAAGGTGCTGTCCATCTCCGACACCCTGATGTGGCGGTGGTACACGCTGCTGAGCTTCAAGTCCCTGGCGGATATCGCGGCCCTCAAGGCCGAGATCGAAGCCGGCCGCAACCCGAAGGACGCCAAGGTTGCCCTGGCCAAGGAAATCACCGCGCGTTTCCACAGCCCCGCCGCCGCCGAAGCCGCCGAGCAGGACTTCATCAACCGCAGCAAGGGCGGCGTGCCCGATGAGATCCCCGAGCTTGCCTTGACTGGCGCCCCCCTCGGCATCGCCCAACTGCTCAAGCAGGCCGGCCTGGCCTCTTCAACCTCGGAAGGCAACCGCCTCATCGACGGCGGCGGCGTACGCGTCGACTCGACCGTCATCAGCGACAAGTCGCTCAAGCTCCCCGCAGGCAGCTACGTCGTCCAGGTCGGCAAACGCAAATTCGCCCGAGTCACCCTGACCTGACCCGACCCGACCACGGCGGTCGGCGAAGCCAGACCCATCCGCGAAACACCGCGGAACCGGCTTGGCCGGCCCGCTGGTGTTGCCCCCGGCAGGGGGTAGGCGGCTACACGCAGTGAGCAAGCCTGGGGGCGAGCAACATTCACCGGACTTCGATCGTCACCCGCCGGTTCCGGGGCTCATTGACCTCATCGGCGGTCGGGACCGCCAATTCGCGTTCGCCACGGCCGACCGCATCGACGCGCGTCTGTGGAAAGTTGCGCTCCACGAAGAGTTGCCGGACCAGCAACGCCCGGTCGCGCGAGAGCTCGTCGTTGCGCGCGGCGGCGCCGATGGTGTCGGTATGCCCGGTCACCACGATCTCGCCGCCGCTGCGCGCCAGCGCCGCAGCCAGGGCCTCGCTCATCACGGCCAGCGATTCCGGCGTGAGGACGGTGCCGCCGACCTGGAAATACAGCGTGAAGCGCTGCGCCGGAGGCGGCATCAGATCGAACAGCGCCGGGTGATCGGACTTCACGCGTTCGGGGTCGGCCTTGTCGACGATGGGTGCGCCCCGCGTTCCGACGGCGGCCGTCGCTCGCTCGAAGGGGTGGGACAGCGTCTCCACGCCTTCTTCGGTGCTCACCATCACCGCCGACGGCTTGCCGTCAGGCTGGGGCAGCAGCACGACGCGAGTGCCGGGGGTGGAGCATGCCGCGAGCAGCGCGAACGAGAGCAGGGCGGATAGAAAGGCGAAGCGACGAAGGATCACGGCTGCCCGTCCGCCTGCACGATGAAATCCGTCCCTCGAATACCGATGACCGCCGTCTGCGTCTCGACCCGCACGGCGTCGGGATTGGTCTTGCCGATCAGGCCGGTGATCATGCGCAGGGAACCTCGCAGCAGCGACACCAGCATGCCGCCGTCCTGCGTGGTCGAATCGAAATGGAATTGCTTGAGGTCCAGTCTCGACGATGGACCGACGACCATCGAAGTGCCGTCGCGAAGCACCACGCTCGCGCCGGAATCGGGGCCGGTCACGATGCGATCGATGGGTGCGACCGCGTCCCCGGGCCCGGCGCCTCGTGCGGCACCATTCGCGCTCAGCAACTGAACCTCGCCGCGCACGGACTTCAAGGTCCCCGCCCGCATTTCTCCGACGGCCGCCGGAGACGCATCCGGTGCCGTCTGGGCCAACGCACAGGTATTGATGGCCAGGATGAGGCCGCTCAAGGTGATGGCAATACGCTTGTTCACGAACGCTTCTGCAAAAGTCTTGGGATGTCAGGCAATAGTACGCGAGAGAGGATTCGCTGGTCGTGCCCCGATAATTCGGCACAATTTTTCAGCTTTGCTGGCAATCATTTCCATCTCTCGCCGCCCCTGATTTGAATCTCGCCGCCCTGAGCCCCAAGCAGTTGCTCCGCGTCTCGATCGCGGTGGCGCTCATCACCATCGTGCTCAAGGGCGCGGCCGGGTACGTCACCAATTCCATGGGTCTCATCTCGGACGCGATGGAATCGTTCGTGAACCTTGCGAGCGCCACCTTTGCATTGGCGATGGTCACCGTCGCCGCGCGGCCTGCCGATGAAGACCATCCCTATGGCCATCACAAGGCCGAGTATTTCTCGTCGGGCTTCGAGGGCATCCTGATCATCGGCGCGGCCATTGCCATCCTCTGGGTGGCGGTAGCGCGGCTGTTGTCGCCGCAGCCACTCGAACAACTCGGCTGGGGCTTGGCGCTGTCCGTCCTCAGCTCGGCCTTCAACGGTGCGCTGGCCTTCGTGCTGTTCCGCGCGGCCCGTGCCCATCGTTCCATTGCGCTAGAGGCGGATGCGCGCCATCTGGTGACCGACGTATGGACATCCGCTGGCGTCGTGATCGGCATCGTGGCGGTCGGTTTGACCGGTTGGCTGTGGCTCGACCCGGTCCTCGCCATCGGCGTGGCGCTGAACATCGTGCGCGAAGGCGTGAAGCTGGTCTGGCGTTCGTCCCAGGGCCTGATGGACGAGGCGCTTGATCCCGAGTCCCTCGCGATGCTGGATGCGACGCTGGAGCGCTTTGCCCGTAGCGTGCCCGAAGGCGCGCAGCTGCGATTCGACGACATCGTCACGCGCCGCGCCGGCCAGAGGCGCTTTGCCGATCTGCACATGCACGTGCCAGGCACCTGGTCGCTCGAACGCGCCGCCGCCTTGCGCGATGCCCTCGAGCAGGCGTTGATGGACGCGGTGCCCGGCCTCCGCGTGACCATCCAGTTGCTGCCGCTCGGCATGGAAGCGCGGGCAACGCAGAAGGAGCCCACCGCATGAAGGCATTGCTCCAGCGCGTGACCAGTGCACGGGTCGACATCGCCGGCCGCACCGCAGGCGCAATCGAGGCGGGATTGCTCGTGCTGTTGTGCGCGGAGCACGACGACACTGATGCGCTGGCCGACCGCATGCTCGCAAAGATCCTGAAGCTGCGGATCTTCTCGGACGATGCCGGCAAGATGAACCGCAGCGTGCAGGACATCGGCGGAGGCCTGTTGGTGGTGAGCCAGTTCACGCTCGCCGCCGATGTGAGCGGCGGCAACCGACCCAGCTTCACGCAGGCCGCGCCCCCTGATGAAGGTCGGCGGCTCTATGAATATTTCGTGTCCCGGGCGCGCGCCGCGCATCCCGTGGTGGCGACCGGCGAATTCGCGGCCGACATGCAGGTGCATCTGGTCAACGACGGCCCCGTGACCATCCCGCTGCAGATGTCGCCCTGAGGGCCTTGCGACCTCAGTAGGGGTTGCGGATGCCGAGCCCCGCCAGGATCTCGATCTCGCGCGCTTCCATGGCCTCGGCGTCTTCCTCGCCGGTCTCGTGGTCCCAGCCCTGCGCATGCAGGGTGCCATGCACCAGCAGATGCGCGTAATGCGCGGCCAGCGTCTTGCGCTGTTCTTTCGCCTCCCTGGCAACCACCGGCGCGCAAAGCACCAGGTCCGCCATCACGACAGGCGCCTGCGCATAGTCGAAGGTCAGCACATTGGTCGCGTAGTCCTTCCCGCGGAATTCGCGATTGAGTTGCTGCCCCTCGTCGGCATCGACGATGCGTACGGTCAGTTCGCCATCCGCATCCAGCGCATGGCGAATCCAGCGCACCACGCTGTGCCGTGGAAGCGCCGCCCGATGCCGCTCCACCCCCTTGAAACGCGCGAACTGGAGCGACAAAGACAGTGATGCCAACGCCATCTCAGCCCCCCCATCCCAGGAATACCGCGGAACCGGTTCCGCCGGGCCGCCGGTATTGCCCCCGGCAGGGGGAAGGCGAAGCGACACGAAGTGCGCGAAGACTGGGGGTGAGCTTCATTTGCTTTTGCGCGCGTTGTCGTAGGCATCGACGATGCGGGCGACCAGCGGATGGCGCACCACGTCGGCGCTCGTGAAGTGCGTGATGGCGATGCCGTTGACCCGCTTCAGCACCCGCTCCGCATCGATGAGGCCGCTCAGTTGCGCCTTCGGCAGGTCGATCTGGCTCACGTCGCCGGTGACGACCGCCTTGGCGCCGAAGCCGATGCGCGTGAGAAACATCTTCATCTGCTCGGGCGTGGTGTTCTGCGCTTCGTCGAGGATCACGAAGGCGTTGTTGAGCGTGCGGCCGCGCATGAAGGCGAGCGGCGCGATCTCGAGCGCATTGCGCTCGAAGGCCTTCTGCACGCGGTCGAAGCCCATCAGGTCGTAGAGCGCGTCGTACAGCGGCCGCAGATAGGGGTCGACCTTCTGCGTCAGGTCGCCGGGCAGGAAGCCCAGGCGCTCGCCTGCTTCCACCGCGGGCCGGGTCAGCACGATGCGCTGCACGGCGCTGCGTTCGAGCGCATCGACCGCGCACGCCACGGCAAGATAGGTCTTGCCCGTGCCGGCGGGGCCGATGCCCAGCGTGATGTCATGGTTCGCGATGTTGTGCAGGTAGATGCTCTGGTTCGGCGTGCGGGCGCGCAGGTCGGCACGCCGCGTGGCGAGCATCACGGCGCCGTCCTCGGCCTCGGTCATCGAGCCGTCTCCCGCCAGCGTGAGCTGGACGACCGCGGCGTCGATCGGCCGCTGGGCAATCTCGTAGAGCGCCTGCAGGACGTCCATGGCGCGCTGCGCGTTGACCTTGGGTCCGTCGATCTTGAACTGCTCGTGCCGGTGCGCGATCTTGACGTTGAGTGCTTCCTCGATGCGCCGCAGGTTCGCGTCGAGCGGACCGCAGAGGTGGCCCAGACGCGTGTTGTTGGGCGGGGCGAAGGTGTGTCGCAGAATCACGCGGATTTCATTTTCAAAAAGCGAGAAGGGCACCCATGATAGGCAAACTCACCGGCATCCTGGCCGAACGCAATCCGCCGCAGGTGGTGGTGGACTGCAACGGCGTCGGCTACGAGGTCGATGTGCCCATGAGCACCTTCTACAACCTGCCGGGCGCCGGCGAGCGGGTGTCGCTGCTCACGCACTTCGTGGTGCGCGAGGACGCGCAGATTCTCTACGGCTTCGGCACCGCCGCCGAGCGCGCGGCCTTTCGCCAGCTGATCAAGATCTCCGGCGTGGGGCCGCGCACGGCGCTGGGCGTGCTCAGCGGCATGAGCGTGAGCGAGCTTGCGCAGGCCATCACGCTGCAGGAGGCCGGGCGCCTGGTGAAGATCCCCGGCATCGGCAAGAAGACGGCCGAGCGGCTGCTGCTCGAACTCAAGGGCAAGCTCGGCGCCGACATCGCGCTGCCCGCCCACGCGGCGAGCGACGCGCAGGCCGACATCCTGCAGGCGCTGGTCGCGCTCGGCTACAGCGACAAGGAAGCGGCGGCGGCGCTCAAGGCGCTGCCCAAGGACGTCGCGGTCGGCGAGGGGATCAAGCTGGCCTTGCGGGCGCTCGCCAAGTAGGGCGGCGGCTCAGCGCCAGTCCTGCATCGCGAGCGCCATCGCGAACAGGACGGTCTGCACGACCACCACGATCCCGTGGCGCTGCATCAGCTTGCGAGCCTCCAGCACGCGGTCGGCCAGCTGGCGCGATCCGTCGGAGCCGAGGCGCAGGCCGAGCTTTTCCAGGCCGCTGTCCAGCGCAGACGTCGAGGCGATCGCGCCTTGTACAAGCCCCTCGAACAATGAAGCGGCGAGCGCGAGGCGCAGCGCCAGATAGCGTTCGGGCAACCCGATCAGCCCGACCATCGCGTAGATGAACCAGGCCGCCGAAGGCAGCGAGCGCCCCGTGAGGGCGAGCACCAGCCCGGCGATGAAAGCGAGCGCGAGCCCCCAGAGTGCCAACGCGCCGCTGGCACGCAGCAGGCCGGCGGTGGTGGCGCACAGTGCGCGGTCGTTGTCATTCATGAGGTGGTTCGGCCCCTTCCCGGTGGCGCATTCTGCCGCAGGGCCGGCGCCGACAGGCCCTAAACTGCGCGCTCAGCCCATTGCCCCATGACCATCCAGACCGACGATTTCGCCCCGGCCCCGCAACGCGTGGTGTCCGCCGCGCCCGCCTCGCCCAACGAAGAAGCCATCGAGCGTGCGTTGCGGCCCAAGCTGCTCGACGAGTACGTCGGCCAGGCCAAGGTGCGCGAACAACTCGAGATCTTCATCGGCGCGGCGCGCCATCGCGCCGAGGCGCTCGACCATGTGCTGCTGTTCGGCCCGCCGGGCCTGGGCAAGACCACGCTCTCACACATCATCGCGGCCGAACTCGGCGTGAACCTGCGCCAGACCTCCGGCCCGGTGCTGGAGAAGCCCAAGGATCTCGCGGCGTTGCTGACCAACCTCGAGCGCAACGACGTGCTCTTCATCGACGAGATCCACCGCCTCTCGCCCGTGGTCGAGGAAATCCTCTATCCCGCGCTGGAGGACTACCAGATCGACATCATGATCGGCGAGGGGCCGGCAGCGCGCAGCATCAAGCTCGACCTGCAGCCCTTCACGCTGGTCGGCGCGACCACGCGGGCGGGCATGCTGACGAATCCGCTGCGCGACCGCTTCGGCATCGTCGCGCGGCTGGAGTTCTACACGGCCGAGGAACTGGCGCGCATCGTGCGCCGCAGCGCCGGCCTGCTGGCCGTGCCGATGGATGACGACGGCGGCCTCGAGATCGCGCGCCGTTCGCGCGGCACGCCCCGCATCGCCAATCGCCTGCTGCGCCGCGTGCGCGACTACGCGCAGGTCAGGAGCGACGGCCGCATCACCGTCGACGTGGCGCACAAGGCGCTGGCGATGCTCGACGTCGATCCGCAGGGCTTCGACCTGATGGACCGCAAGCTGCTCGAAGCCGTCATCCACCGTTTCGACGGCGGCCCGGTCGGCCTGGACAACATCGCCGCGAGCATCGGGGAGGAGTCCGGCACGATCGAGGACGTGATCGAGCCCTACCTGATCCAGCAGGGCTACCTGCAACGCACGCCGCGCGGCCGCATCGCGACGCTGGCCGCGTACCGGCACCTGGGCGTTGCAGCGCCGCAGCGCGACGGGGACATGTTCGGAAGCTAGATGGCCGCCAGTGCGGGTGAAGTGCGGGTCGCATTCACCGTCGATGCATTCGAGGCGATCAACCACTGTGCCGCGTAGTAGCTGGCCAGCACCCACAGCGACGCGACCGGTAACGGCCAGACGAAGCGGTTGGTCGCCAGCAAGGCGTCGCTCAGCATGAAGAGGCAGGCGCCTGCGGCGACCCGCCGCGCCGACGCGTTTCCGACAATCGTCGCCCGCCCGAGCGCCTGGGCCGCCATGCAGGCTATCACCACGACGTAGATTCCCACGGGCGCCCGTAGGCCGGGCGGCAAGCCGCCCGCCAGAAGGAAGGCGTACATCAGCACGCCGACGGCCAGCGTGGCGGCAAGGGCGCGCCGCCTTGGAAACAGGCCGACCCCCGAGGCAAACAGTGCGATGTATGCCAGATGTGCCAGCAAGAAGCAGACGAGCCCCGGCACGAAGAATTGCGGCCACATCAGAAGTACGTCACCGGCCAGGGAAGCCACGAGTCCGCCCACCAGCAGCAGGGCGAAGCGGCTCGGCATGTTCAGCGCGCGGGCGCGCATCGATGCAAAGGCGATGAGGATCACCAGCGCGAGCGGCTTGAAAACCAGATGAAGGCCTGTGATGCCCAGCGCGCCGCTCGCGGTGGCCAGCGCCGCCGCATCGATGAAGAGGACTTCGACCCACGACAGCCGGCCCTGAAGCACCGCGCCAGTCGCCCACAATCCGGCCGTCAGCGCGGTAAGCCACACCAGCGACGACGTGAACGGGAACGTGTCCGAGTACCAGAGGAAGGCGGTGGCGCCGCCCAGCAGCGCCATGAACTGGATCGCCGCGAAGACCTGCACGCCGCGGGAAGCAGGCGGCTCGTAGCGACGCACCTCCG
Source organism: Variovorax flavidus (assembly GCF_030317145.1). Taxonomy (GTDB): domain Bacteria; phylum Pseudomonadota; class Gammaproteobacteria; order Burkholderiales; family Burkholderiaceae_C; genus Variovorax; species Variovorax flavidus. Next base: position 283,736 of record NZ_JASZYE010000005.1, on the reverse strand, counting down.
CGATATCGAAAGGCGGCTTCGGGTCCAGCGCCGCCACGTCGGCCGGCCGCCAGCCCGGAGGCTTGAACCAGATGCGCAGCTTGTCGCGCCAGCGCCGCGTCCGCCATGTGTCGCGCGCGAGGGACCAATACACCTCGGCATTGGCCCAGACCGGATCCCAGCTCTGCAACGGACTGCGCGTGCCGTAGACGCAGGGCTCGTCCTCTTCCTTGAAGGTGCCGAAGAGGCGGTCCCACACGATCAGCACGCCGCCGTAGTTGCGGTCGACGTAGCGGTCGTTCACGGCGTGATGCACGCGGTGGTTCGAAGGCGAGCAGAACCAGCGGTCGAACCAGCCCAGCTTGCCGACCTGCTCGGTATGCACCCAGAACTGGTAGAGCAGATCGATCAGGGCGACCGCGCCGAAGACCAGCGGCGGCACGCCTGCCAGCGCCATCGGCAGATAGAAGATCCAGCCGAGCAGCGCGCCGCTGGAGGTCTGGCGCAGCGCGGTGGACAGGTTGTAGTGCTGGCTCTGGTGATGCACTACGTGTGCGGCCCACAGCACCGCGCTTTCGTGGCCGAAGCGATGAAGCCAGTAGTAGCAGAAGTCGTAGAAGACGAGCGCCAGCACCCAGCCGTACCACTGCATCCAGAAGTCATCGTTCCGAAACAGGGCGAAGGCCGACCAGATCGCGGTGTAGATGCCGATGCGCAGGAGACCGGTGATCGCCGCGCTGATCTGGCTGAGCATGCCCAGGCCGATGCTGTTGAGCGTGTCCGGCAGGCGGTAGGTGTCCTGGCCGGTCCCGCGCCGGGCGCGCAGGCGTCCCACGAGGAATTCGATCCCGATCATCAGAAAGAAGACGGGTGTCGCAAGAACGATGATCTGGCCGGGTCGCATGCGACGGATTCTCCCGTGCATGCGGCTCGACTTCGCTGCCGGCGCGTCATGGTTTGCCCGAAGAAACCCGCCGCTGTCATCGGCAAGTCATTCCTGTGCCATGGCCGCGTCACGCGTGGAAGCGATCGTGTCCGTCCATGCAACGCGACGACGCCTTTCTTCGCGCATGGCGCGATTCCGCCCCCCAGCTTCCCGACCCGGAAGACGGGGATGCCCTGCGCCCGCCGCAGAAGTACCGCACGCTCTGGATCTCCGACCTGCACCTGGGCACGCCCGGCTGCCAGGCACGGGCGCTGCTCGATTTCCTGAAGCACACCGAGTGCGAGACCCTGTTCCTCGTCGGCGACATCATCGACGGCTGGCAGCTGCGGCGTCACTGGTATTGGCCGCAGGCGCACAACGACGTGATCCAGAAGCTGCTGCGCAAGGCGCGCAAGGGCACGCGCGTGATCTTCATCCCTGGCAATCACGACGAATTCGCGCGCAAGTACCTGCATCACAACTTCGGCGGGATCGATGTCGCGGAGGAGTGGATCCACGAGACCGCGGACGGCCGCAAGCTGTGGGTCATGCATGGCGATCTGTTCGACGGCGTCATCCAGTGCGCGAAGTGGCTGGCGCATGTGGGCGACTCGCTCTATGAATTCACGCTCAAGCTGAACCGGCATCTCAACTCCCTGCGAGCGCGCATGGGGTTGCCGTATTGGTCGCTGTCGAAGTACCTGAAGCTGAAGGTCAAGCGCGCGGTGAGCTACGTGGGCGATTTCGAGAACGCGGTGGCGCGCGAAGCGCGCAGGCGGGGCGTGCAAGGCGTCGTGTGCGGCCATATCCACCACGCGGAACTGCGCGACATCGACGGCATCCTCTATGCCAACGACGGCGACTGGGTCGAGAGCCTCACCGCGCTGGCGGAGCATGCCGACGGGTCGCTGGAGATCCTGCACTGGGCGCAGCACATGCCCGTCGAGACCCGCGTCGGGCGTGCGGCTTCGCGGCGCGAGCCGGCGCACGCATGAAGCGCGCCGCCTTGCTTTCACCGCGCCGCACGGATCGGATCGTCGACCTCGTCTACTTCAACGCCGGCGGCGGGCATCGCGCCTCCGCGCTGGCGCTCGAGGCGGCCATCCACCGGGCGGGACTTCCGTGGACCGTGCGGCTGGTCAATCTGCGCGAAGTGCTGGACCCCAAGGACAGCTTCCGCAAGCTGACGGGCATGGACCCGGAGGACGTCTACAACAAGCGCCTGGCGCGCGGCTGGACGCTCGGCCTGGCGCAGGAGCTGAAGCTGCTGCAGGGAATGATCCGCTGGGGACATTCGACCCTGCTGCGGCAACTGCAGCAGCATTGGCTGGCGACCGAGCCTGACATGGTCGTGTCGTTGATCCCCAACTTCAACCGCGCTTTGTGCGAGGCGCTCGCTTCGACGTTGCCCGGCGTTCCGTATGTGACGGTGCTGACCGACCTGGCGGATCACCCGCCGAACTTCTGGATCGAAAAAGGCCTGGACCAACACTTCGTCTGCGGAAGCCCCAGGGCCGTGCAGCAGGCGCGCGAGGCCGGGTATGCGGACGAGCGCATCCACGCGAGTTCCGGCATGCTCATCCGCTCGGCATTCCATGACGCGAAGCCGATCGACCGTGCCGCAGCGCGGATCTCGATGGGGCTCGACCCCGACCGCCCGACCGGCATCGTGCTGTTCGGCGGGCAGGGCTCCAAGGCCATGCTCGGCATTGCGAAGCGGCTGCCCGACACCCAGCTCATCCTCGCTTGCGGGCACAACGCGAAGCTCGCCCGGGAACTGCGCGCGCTGCCGTCGCGGGCGCCGCGCCTGGTGCTGGAGTTCACGCCCGACATCGCCCAATACATGCAACTGGCCGACTTCTTCATCGGCAAGCCTGGGCCTGGCAGCCTCAGCGAGGCCGTGCAGATGCAGTTGCCGGTGATCGTCGTTCGCAATCGGTGGACCTTGCCGCAGGAGCGCTACAACGCCCAGTGGGTGCGCGAACGGGGCGTCGGGCTGGTCTGCGCGACCTTTGCCAAAGTGGCGGAGTCGGTCGATGCATTGACCCTGAACCTGGAGCGTTACCGGGCGGCGACACGCAGCATTCGCAACGAAGCGATCGTCGAACTGCCGCGAATTCTTCAGGGCATCCTCGAAGACGCGAGTGCGGTGTCGAGGACGGAAGCGCGCCGGATCGGGATTTGCATGTAACGAATTACTCCTAATCGATGGCACACTTCTGCAAAGTCAACGATGCAGTGCATTTTTGACACGCTCGCGAAAAATAAAACTTTAGAGTTACAACATAGTTACACTTGGGGCCTTCTGACGACCGGGCAGCGTCGTGCGAAGGCAGAACAACCGAGGAGCAACTGTGAAGAACTCATCCTGGTACGTGGTCGTGGGCCTTGCGGCAGTGGCGGCATGCCTTGCCGGCTGCGACGGCGGCGGGAGGGATGGTTCCATCGGCACCAGTGCTGCGTCGGCGGCTCCGTCGGGCTCATCGTCCCCTGTCGTGGTCACGTGGCAGCCGCCGGACAAGCCGGCTGAATTCCTCAGCGCCTGGAGGCGCCCCAAGGACTGAGCACCCACCGACTCCCCAATGCAAAAAAGCCTGCTATCGAAGTGATAGCAGGCTTTTCTTGTTTGGTGGCTCTTCACGGACTCGAACCGCGGACCTGTGGATTATGATTCCATCGCTCTAACCGACTGAGCTAAAGAGCCGAGCCCGAGATTATAGCCCGGCTTCGGTCCGTTTTCAGCGGCCCGACGGAAGTTTCCGGAAGTCGTCCGGAGGCGGGCCTCGCGATCAGACGGGCCATCGTCTCGACGGAATGCACTTCTTCCACCCCTGAACGGCGGTGCAGGCCGCAGAACGTGGGGTCAAAATCGGCCGATGCGCGCGCCCACTGAAATTCCCAGCCTCGACGACGCCACGCCGGACGATGAGTTGATGCTCGCGTATGCCGGAGGAGAAGCGTCCGCCTTCGACGCGCTCTATGCGCGCAACGAGAGAGCGCTTTACCGTTTCGTTCGGCGCCTGCTCGGCATCCGGTTCGCGGGCGAGGTCGACGAGGTGTTCCAGGAAACCTGGATGCGGGTGAGCACCGCGAGGGAGAGCTTTTCGCCTGAAAGTACCTCCTGGCGCGTCTGGGCCTTCACCATTGCGCACAACCTTGCCATGGACCGGCTCCGGCTGAGTGGCCGCGAGGTCGCGTTCTATGCGCACGACGAAGACGGCGATGGCCTCGATGCCGCGCAACTCTTCAGCCGCGGACTGCTCAGTGACGACGGCGGCGCTGCCAACGATCCCTCGCACCCTTCGGACGAGGAACTCGCCTTCTGGCGAGCCGCGGGGCGCCGGCTGCTGGCCTGCCTCGACGAATTGCCGAACGAACAGCGCGCCGCCTTCCTGTTGCAGCACGAGGAGGGCTTCACCGTCGAGACGCTGACCGGTGCGCTCGACGTCGGCGCCGAAACCGTCCGCAAGCGGTTGCGCTCCGGCTTGAAGAAGTTGCGGGGCTGCATGGAGCGCTATCTGTCGGTCCTGGAACAGGGCACCGGTACATCGGAGGACATCCCGGACGACCTGAGCGACCCGCATTTGTGGCGGGCGCTGGAACACGCTCCGGACCAGAACACGGCCCCTGACTGGCGGTATCGCAAGGCCATCCTGAAGAGGGCGGGCGATATCGTCGGCGCGCTCGATCCGGAAGAGGCGGAAGCCGAACTGGAAATGGCCGCGCGGCCATGGTGGCGGCGGATCGGTCCGTCGGGGGGCAAGCGCTCGCGCATACCTTGGGTGGCAGGGTTGGCCACGCTGTTGGTCGCGACGCTGGTGACGCTGCTCTGGCGGCGCGAACCGGCCGTCGCGCCGCAGCTCGATTCGGGGCTGCAAGCGTCCGCGTCAGGGTCTAGGGCCAGCGGGGCGGATGCGTCGCAGCGCCCAGCCCTGGCTGAATCCGGGCTGTCGAAGGATTCTTCGTCGGCATCGTCGGCATCGTCGGCGTCCCCGCCGTCCCCGCCGTCTCCTGCGCCGCCGGAGCCAAAGGCCCCGCCTGCGCCTGCGCCTGTGCCTGAGGCGAAGCCGCCAGCCGTTTCCGTCGCACCGCCGCCGCCGCCGCCACCGGCGAAGGTGCAAAAGGTGCCGCAGCCCTCATCGCCGGGACGCGAAAGCGCGGACGCTGCGAAATCCGTACAGCCGGTCCTGCCTGCCTCGCCACCGACCGCACCACCGGCCGCACCACCGGCCGGCGGCGCGCCCGGCGCCGCACGCGTTGCACCTCCGCCGGCCGTGCGCACGGAGGCGACCGATCCGCCAACGTTCGCAGCGCTTTCGCAGTGGAACCGCATCACGATCACCCGGCGCAACGGAGAAAGCCGCACGCTGCCGCGCGCCGAAGCGCGCGACCTGAATGCCTTGCTGGGTTCCGCCGCGATCTCTGCCGTCGGGTCGCAGCCGTTGTCCGGCACGCCGGAATACCGGATCACGCTGCAGCGCGATCGCGAAGTGCTGGCGGTGTTCGAGGTCGCACCGAAGCAGGTGCGCTGGCGCGAAGGAAAGACGCCGTCCGCCACCGGAGTGCCATCCGCGCCGGCGCTCGCGGCACTGCGCGACGCGCTGCGGGACGCGGTACAGGAGCCGCCGGCGATCCCCGTCCCCGCGGTTGTCCCGCCGGCACGAAATCCCTAGCTGGCGCCCCCGGGCGCTGCGTCACTGGTGCTTGAAGTCGGCGGCGCGCTTGTTCAGGAAGGCGTCCATGCCTTCCTTCTGGTCCGCGGTTGCAAAGAGCGCGTGGAACAGCCGGCGCTCGAACATCACGCCGTCCGACAGGCCGCTCTCGAAGGCGCGATTGACGGACTCCTTGGCCGCCATCACCGCGATCTGCGAGAAGTTCGCGATTACGAGCGCCGCGCCCAGCGCCTCGTCGGCCAGCTTCTCGTAAGGAACGATGCGGCTCACCAGACCGGCGCGTTCGGCTTCGGCCGCGTCCATCATGCGACCGGTCAGGACCATGTCCATCGCCTTGGACTTGCCCACCGCGCGCGGCAGGCGCTGAGTGCCGCCGGCACCGGGGATCACGCCGATCTTGATCTCGGGCTGGCCGAACTTGGCGTTGTCCGCGGCAATGATGAAGTCGCACATCATCGCGAGCTCGCAACCGCCGCCCAGCGCGAAGCCGCTCACGGCCGCGATCACCGGCTTGCGGATCTGGCGGATGGTTTCCCAGTTGCGCGTGATGAAGTCGCCCTTGTAGGCGTCGAGAAAGCTGTACTTGGCCATCGCCGCGATGTCGGCGCCCGCCGCGAATGCGCGCTCGCTGCCGGTGACGATGATGCAGCCGATCGCCGGGTCGGCGTCGAAGGCCTTCAGCGCCTGGCCCAGTTCGGTCATCAGCGCGTCGTTGAGCGCGTTCAGCGCCTTGGGCCGGTTGAGCGTGACGATGCCGACCTTCTCGGCCTCGACGCGGACTTCGATGTTTTCGTAGCTCATGCGTGTCTCCTTGATACCAACAATCCGTGGCCCGGCGCGGGCTACGGCCGACTCAGCCATTTCGCGAGCTTGGCCGGGTCCTGCGCGAAGAGGCGCCACGTCGTGACGCCGCTGGGCAAGGTCAGCGCCAGGCGCAGCAGGCGGCGATCCCTCGCGACCAGCGCAGTGGCCTTCTTCAGCGGGCCCAGGTAGAGGGCGAGATCGTCCAGCCGTGCGAGCCGCCAGCCTTGGGCGGGCCGGCCTTTCGCCGCAGGCAGCTCGATGCCGATCCATTCGTCGTTCGCCGAGAAGCCCGCCTGCTCGGCGGCGCCGCCGCGCAGCACGACCTTGACCTGCACGCTGCCGCCGGTCTCGGCCACGCGAAGGCCGAGTTCCTGGGCGCGCTGGGCCGGATCGTCGAGCGCGGCAACGCCGTGCACGCGCAGCAGATCGGACAGGGGCAGTTCATCGGTCGAATGGACCCAGGCGGCGATTTCCCGTGCAAACGAACGTCCGGCAATGGCTTCCAGGGCGGCGGCGAAGTCCGCCTCGTCGATGGGCCCGCCTTCGCTTGTCTTCCAGAGCAGCCGCATCACGTCGTCGAGCGAACCCTTGCCTTCGGCGCGCAGGGTGAGGTCGAAGCACATCGCGACGAGAGCGCCCTTGGTGTAGTAGCTCACCGTGGTGTTCGGCGTCTGCTCGTCCTGGCGGTAGTACTTGATCCAGGCGTCGAAGCTGGCCTCGGCCACCGATTGCACGAGGCGGCCCGGTGTCTGCTGCACCTGGTTGATGGTCTTGTTGACGAGCTTCAGGTAGGTCGCATCGTCGATGCGGCCGGCGCGACGCAGCAGGAGGTCGTCGTAGTAGCTGGTGAAGCCCTCGAACAGCCAGAGCAGCTGCGTGTAGTTCTCACGCGCGTAGTCGTAGCGCGCGAACTCGGCGGGCCGCAGCCGCTTCACGTTCCAGGTGTGGAAATACTCGTGGCTGATCAGTCCGAGCAGCGTGACGTAGCCATCGGTCTGCTTCCGGGCGCCGATCTGGGGCAGGTCGCGGCGCGTGCAGATCAGCACGGTCGAATGGCGATGCTCCAGCCCGCCGTAGCCGTCGTCCACGGCATTGAGCATGAACACATAGCGGTCGTGCGGCGGCTTGGGGCCGTTGCGCTTGCCGACCTTGTCGCCGTGCCAGAAGCGCATCTGCTCCTCGCAGATCGCGCGGGTGTCGGCAATCAGGCGTTCGCCGTCGAAAGACGCGGTCGCGCCGGCGATCACGAAGCGGTGCGGCACGCCGCAGGCCTCGAACTCCGCGCTCCAGAAGGCGCCCATCTCGACCGGGCTGTCGGCCAGTTCGTCGTAGCTGTCGGCGATGTAGCTGCCGAAGCCGTGGCGATCGACCTTCGTGGGCTTCAGCGCCGTGGCGCAGGACCACCGCGCGCCGTCCGCCGAAGTCGGCGGCGCCAGCACCTCGATCGCGTGCGGCCCATCGAGCTGGCCTTCGACCTGGAGGCACAGGCTGGTGCCGTTGAAGAAGCCGCGATCGGCGTTCAGCCAGGCGGTACGCACGGAGTTGTCGTACGCGCAAACCTCGTAGCGCAGCACCAGCGGCTTGCCCGGCGTGCATTCGATCTGCCAGCTGCACTTGTCGAGTTGTGCCGCTTCCAGCTTGCGCCGGCCCTGCACAGCGCGCAGGTTCTGCAGGTTCTTCGAGAACTCGCGCACCAGGTAGCTGCCCGGAATCCACACCGGCAGCGTCACGCGCTGCAGCGCAGCCGGCTGGTCGATGGTCAGCGTGACGGCGAAGAGGTGTGCCTTGCGATCCGCGCACTCGACGCGGTAGTGAATGGCCGGCGCGGCCATCAACTGCGAGCGGCGAGTTGTTTTTCGACCTGCGCTGCCGGCAGCGCTCCCGGTGCGCGCGAGCCGTCGCTGAAGATCAGCGTGGGCGTGCCGGTGATGTTGTACTTCTGGCCGAATTCACGATTGCGGGTGAGCGCGGTGGTGTCGCACTCGCCGGCGTCGGGCGTGACGCCGCGCTGCATCCAGTCATTCCAGGCCTTGGCCTTGTCCTTGGCGCACCAGATGTTGCGCGCCTTGAGGACCGAGTCGGGGCCCAGCACCGGGTACAGGAAGAGATGGATGGTGACGTTGTCGACCTTCGTCATGTCGCGCTCGAACTGCTTGCAGTAGCCGCAGTTCGGATCGGCGAACACGGCCAGCTGGCGCTTGCCGTTGCCGCGCACGATCTTGAAGGCGTCCTTGACGGGTAGCTTGTTGAAGGCGACCTCGCTGAGCTTCTCGACCCGTTCCTCGGTGAGGTTCTTGCGCTCCTTCACGTCGATCAGGTTGCCTTGCAGCAGGTAGTTGCCCTGTTCGTCGGTATAGAAGATCTCGAAGCCGTTGATGCGCACTTCGTAGATGCCCGGCATCGGCGACTTGGTGATTTCGTCGATCTTCGCGAACTGCGGGATGCGCGCAGCCAGGTTCTTGCGGATCTCCGCTTCGCCGGCGCTCGCGTTCAGGGCGTAGCCCAGTGTCAGCGCGGCCATCGCCGCAAGGAGGGGGCGGGTGAGTTTCTTCATGGTGGTGTTCCCGGGATTCATTGCAGGCCCATCGCCTGCCGCGCGATCCAGTTCTTGACGAGCCGTGTGCGGTCGAATCCGCGCATGCCCCAGTTGCGCAGCGCCGGCAGGGGGTCGGCGCTGTGTGCGAAGAGTTGCTGCAGGCCGTCGGTGGCGAGGCTCATCGACAGCACGTCGGTGCGGCGCGCCCGTTCGTAGCGGCGCAGCAGCCGTGCATCGCCGACGCTGCGCCAGTAGTCGCGCGACTTGATGACATCGGCCAGGACTGCCGCGTCGGCCAGGCCCAGGTTCAGGCCCTGCCCCGCGAGCGGATGCACCGTGTGCGCCGCGTCCCCGGCGAGGGCCCAGGCGGAGCCGTCCGCGAACTGGCCGGTCCAGCGGTTGGCGATGGCGCGCTGCAGGGGCCAGGCGGCGCGTTCGCTGGTCAGCCTGAGGGTGCCGAGCGCATGGTGGGTCGCCTCGTTCAGGGCGATGTTGAAGTCGGCCGCGCCTTGTGCGAGGAGCGCGGGTGCACGCAGCTGGTCGACCGACCACACGAGCGCCAGCGCGCGGTCGAGCCCGGCAGGTGCATCTGCAGGACGATTCGCATCGCCGAGCGGCAACAGCGCCAGCACCTCGCCTCTGTCGTTGAACCACTGCCGGGCCGTGCCGTCGTGCGGCGTTTCGGCGTCGACGCGCGCGGCGATCGCATGCTGCGGGTAACGCGTGACCTCGTAGCTCACGCCCAGCGCTTCGCGGGTGGCGCTCATGCGGCCTTCGCAGACCACGGTGAGCGGAGCCGGAACCGGGGCGGTCACGACTTCGATGCGGGGCTGGAAGCGCACGGCGTCGCTCAATTGCTGTTCGAGCGCCGGGACGTCGACGATCCAGGCCAGTGCGTCGACCTTCTGCCGCGCGGCGTTGAATTGCACCCGCCCGCCTTCGTCGCCATGCACCAGCATCTCGCGCACCGGCGTGGCGTGCGCGGCGTCGGGCCAGGCGCGCAGGGATTCGAGCAGCGTCTTCGAGGCGGCATTGAGCGCGTAGGCGCGGACGTCCTGTCCGTTTGGCGTGCTGGCGGGCGCCACCAGCGCCACGCGCACGCGCTCGCGCGCCAGCAGCAGCGCCAGCGTGCGTCCGACGATGCCGGCGCCGCGAATGCAAACCTCGGGGGGAAGAGCCATCGCGGCATTGTAGGAGGAGCCTTTGCCCCGGCGGCGTGCTGGACAATCGCGGTTCTTGAAAAGGAACCGATCCGTGAATGCTCCCGATTTCGACCTCCAGGCCACGATCGCGCGCCTGTTCGTCTACCCGATCAAATCATGCGCTGGTGTCGAGGTGAAAGAGACGCTCCTGATCGAAACCGGCCTGGAATTCGACCGCGCCTGGATGGTGGTCGACAGCGCGGGCGAATTCGTCACCCAGCGCGAACTGCCCCGCATGGCGCTGATCCGGCCGCAGCTCAAGCATTCCGAGATGATTCTTCGCGCGCCGGGCATGCTGGCGCTGCACATCGCCTTCGATCGCGTCGAGGAGCCGGTGCGCGCGCGCGTCTGGAAGGACGAGGTCGCCGCCTACGACATGGGCGACATCGCGGCGCAGTGGTTCAGCGACTTCCTCTCGGAGCCCGGGAAGCCGCGCCAGCTCCGGCTGGTGCGCTTCGACCCCGAACAGCAGCGCCTGTCGAGCCTGAAGTGGACCGACGGCGTCGAGGCACCCAACCAGTTCGCCGACGGATTCCCGTTGCTGGTGGCCAGCGAGGGCTCGCTGGAGGAACTCAACGCCCGGCTGGCGGCGGCCGGCCATGAGCCCGTCGGCATCGAGCGTTTCAGGCCCAACGTCGTGCTCGCCGGCATCGAGGCGCACGACGAGGATCGCGTCGACACGCTGCACATCACGACCGCCGAGGGCGAGGTCAGCCTGCGGCCGGTCAAGCCCTGCGCGCGCTGTCCGATCCCCGACATCGACCCGGCGACCGGCACGAGCAGCCCGGAGGTCGGCGACATGCTGCGGACCTATCGGTCCGATCCGCGCGTCGATGGCGCCATCACCTTCGGCATGAACGCGATCGTGCTGCAGGGCGTCGAGCATGCGCTCAGGGTGGGGCAGCCGGTGGGCGCCAACCTGCGCTTCGAATGAGGCAGTAGCCTCGCAACCAGGGCGCGAAAGGCCGGGCGCCTAAAATGACCGGTTCCCCCAAGATTTCTGAAAGCACCCGCCATGAGCCTCCAGTGCGGCATCGTCGGCCTGCCCAACGTCGGCAAGTCCACCCTCTTCAACGCGTTGACCAAGGCAGGCATCGCGGCCGAGAACTATCCCTTCTGCACGATCGAGCCCAACGTCGGCGTGGTCGAGGTGCCCGACCCGCGCCTGGAGCAGCTGGCCGAGATCGTCAAGCCGGAGCGCGTGGTGCCGGCCATCGTCGAGTTCGTCGACATCGCCGGCCTGGTGGCCGGTGCCAGCCAGGGTGAAGGATTGGGCAACCAATTCCTCGCGCACATCCGCGAGACGGACGCCATCGTGAACGTGGTGCGCTGCTTCGAGGATGACAACGTCATCCACGTGGCCGGCAAGGTCGACCCGATCTCCGACATCGAGGTGATCCAGACCGAGCTGTGCCTGGCCGACCTGTCGACGGTCGAGAAGGCGTTGCATCGCCACACCAAGACGGCGCGTTCCGGCGACAAGGAAGCGATCAAGCTGGTCGCGTTGCTCGAGAAATGCCAGGCCGCGTTGAACGAGAACAAGCCGGTGCGTGCCATCGAGTTCAGCAAGGAAGACAAGCCGCTGATCAAGCAGTTCTCGCTGATCACCGCCAAGCCGGCCATGTTTGTCGGCAACGTCGCCGAAGATGGTTTCGAGAACAACCCCTTCCTCGATCGCCTGCGCGAATACGCCGCGGCGCAGAACGCGCCCGTCGTCGCCATCTGCGCCAAGATCGAAGCCGAACTCGCCGACATGGACGATGAAGACCGGAAGATGTTCCTGGCCGAGATCGGCCAGGAAGAGCCGGGCCTGAACCGCCTCATCCGTGCGGCCTATACGCTGCTGGGCCTGCAGACCTACTTCACGGCCGGCGTCAAGGAAGTGCGCGCCTGGACCATCCACATCGGCGACACCGGCCCGCAGGCCGCCGGCGTGATCCACACCGATTTCGAGAAGGGCTACATCCGCGCCCAGACCATCGCCTTCAACGACTTCATTGCGTACAAGGGCGAGCAAGGTGCCAAGGATGCCGGCAAGATGCGTGCGGAAGGCAAGGAATACGTCGTCAAGGATGGCGACGTGATGAACTTCCTGTTCAGCTCCTGAACCGCGGAACGCACAGGCCTTCATGATCACCGTCCACCACCTGAACAACTCGCGCTCGCAACGCGTGCTCTGGCTCCTCGAAGAACTCGACATACCTTACGAGATCGTGCATTACCAGCGCGATCCGAAGACGATGCTGGCGCCGCCTTCGTTGCGCGCAGTGCATCCGTTGGGCAAGTCGCCGGTGGTGACGACCGACGACGGGCTCACGCTCGCGGAATCGGGCGCAATCGTGGAGACGGTGATCGAGCGCTTTGGCAACGGCCGCCTTGCACCCGCAGCCGGATCGCCCGAGTCCTTGCGCTATCGCTACTGGCTTCACTATGCAGAAGGCTCGGCGATGCCGCCGCTGCTGATGAAGCTGGTGTTCGACCGGATCGAGAAATCGAAGATGCCTTTCTTCGCCAAGCCGATCGCCCGGTCGATCGCGGCGAAGGCCAAGGCCGGCTTTGTCACGCCGAACATCACGAGCCACCTCGACTTCATGGAAGGCGAACTCGGCAAGAGCGAATGGTTTGCAGGCGACGCGTTCACCGGCGCCGACATCCAGATGAGCTTTCCCGTCGAGGCTGCGGCAGTGCGCGGAGGGCTCGACGCTTCGCGGCCCAGGTTGATGGCTTATCTGGAGCGCATCCACGCCAGGCCGGCGTACCGGCGTGCGCTGGAGCGCGGTGGCCCCTACGGCCTGCTGAAGTGATCCGGCCTAGTTGTTAGGCCATATATATAAGAGCGCGACCGTCATCGTCACGTAGCGCGCGAACTTCCCGATCGACATGTAGAACAGGCAGCGCCAGAACGGCAGTTGAAGCCAGCCGGCGACTGCGCAGAGCGGATCGCCGACGATGGGCAGCCAGGCCAGCAGGCAGGCCTTGGGCCCGAGCCTCTCGAGCCAGGTCAGCACGCGCAGATGGTGCTTGGAGTGCGAATACTTGTCGGCCACCTTGTGCGCGCCATAGCCCATCCACCAGTCGACCGCGCCGCCCAAGGTGTTGCCGATTGTGGCGACGAGGATCGCGGGCCAGAACATTTCGGGGTTGAGCTTGAGCAGCCCGAACAGCACCGGTTCGGACCCGACCGGCAGCAAGGTCGCGGACACGAAGGCGGCGATGAACACCGTGCTCAGCCCGTATTGCGGCAGCGCCAGGAGCGCGAGAAGTGAGTCGAGCCAAGCTTGCATGTGCGCTGGAGTATAGGAAGGCACGTGCCCACTGGCGTGTAGGTGCAAGTACCGGCTCCAGGTATCTCGAACCTGCCTATCGTGTGTGGTCCCGGTGCAAATCGTTGCAGCCGGCACTTCGCGGCGCCGGTACAATCGTGCCTCATTTTTCAGCAGCCCAGCGCTCGCCACCTTTCTCTCCATGACCCTGCAAATCGGCAACATAGCGCTGGAAAACCGCCTGTTCGTCGCGCCCATGGCTGGCGTCACGGACCGGCCTTTTCGCATGCTCTGTCGTGAGCTCGGCGCGGGCTACGCGGTCAGCGAGATGGTCACCTCGCGCAAGGAGTTGTGGGGCACGCTCAAGACGTCGCGCCGCGCCAATCACGATGGCGAGCCCGGCCCCATTTCGGTGCAGATCGCCGGCACCGACGCGGACATGATGTCCGAGGCCGCGCAGTACAACATCGAGCGCGGCGCGCAGATCATCGACATCAACATGGGCTGCCCAGCCAAGAAGGTCTGCAACAAGTGGGCCGGATCGGCGTTGATGCGCGACGAGCCGCTGGCGCTCGAGATCGTCGAGGCCGTGGTGAAGGCGGCGGCGCCGCACGATGTGCCGGTGACGCTCAAGATGCGCACCGGCTGGAGCGAGGACCAGCGCAACGCCGTCACGCTGGCACGGCGCTTCGAGCAGGCCGGCGTGCAGATGCTCACGGTCCACGGCCGTACGCGCGAGCAGGGCTACAAGGGCTTTGCCGAATACGACACCATCGCCGCCGTGAAGGCCGCGGTGCGAATCCCGGTGGTCGCCAACGGCGACATCACCTCACCCGAGAAAGCACGCGATGTGTTGGCACTCACTGGCGCCGACGCGGTCATGGTGGGCCGCGCCGCCCAGGGAAGGCCATGGATCTTTCGGGAGATCGCGCACTTCCTCGCCACAGGCACGCACCTGGCCCCGCCGCTGGTGGTCGAGGTGCGGCGCCTGATGCTCGACCATCTGCAAGAGCACTACGCCCTTTATGGCGACTACAGCGGCGTCCGCACGGCGCGCAAGCACATCGGCTGGTACGTGCGCGCACTGCCAGGCGGCGAGGCGTTTCGTGGCGCCATGAACGCCATCGAAGACTGCGACAAGCAGCTGCGCGCAGTGGCCGGGTTCTTCGACACGCTGGCGACGCGGATGGACCGCATTCCGCACGCATCGGACGATGCGGTCGAGCCAACGGACGAGCAGGCCGCCGACGCGCTGGCATGAGAGCAGAACAAGAGGAGAAGAAGAGAAAGCCATGAGCAAGAAACACATAGAGGACTGCGTGCGCAGCAGTCTGGACAGTTATTTCCGCGACCTCCGCGGAACCGAACCCGACGGCATGTACGAGATGCTCGTGCGCGTCGTCGAGAAACCGCTGCTCGACGTCGTGATGACGCGCGCCGAGGGCAATCAATCCAAGGCCGCGCAATGGCTCGGCCTGAACCGCAACACGCTGCGCAAGAAGCTGGTCGAACACAAACTGCTGAAGTAACTCCTGATGAACGCACTGATCTCCGTTTCCGACAAGACCGGCATCCTCGAATTCGCACAGGCCCTGCATGCGCTGGGCATCAAGCTGCTCTCCACGGGCGGCACCGCCAAGCTGCTGGCCGACGCCGGCCTGCCGGTGACCGAGGTGGCCGAGCTCACGGGCTTCCCCGAGATGCTCGACGGTCGCGTCAAGACGCTGCATCCCAAGGTGCACGGCGGCCTGCTGGCGCGCCGTGACCTGCCGGCCCACATGGCCGCGCTGAAGGAGCACGGCATCGACACCATCGACCTGCTCGTGGTGAACCTCTATCCGTTCGAAGCCACGGTGGCCAAGCCCGGCTGCACGCTGGAAGACGCCATCGAGAACATCGACATCGGTGGCCCGGCCATGGTTCGCAGCGCAGCCAAGAACTGGAAGGACGTCGGCGTGCTGACCGATGCCGCGCAATACCCGCAGGCGCTCGCCGAACTGAAGGCAGACGGCAAGCTCAGCGACAAGTCCAAGTTCGCCTTCTCGGTGGCCGCGTTCAACCGCATCAGCCAGTACGACGGCGCGATCAGCGACTACCTCTCCCGCATCCAGGAAGACGGCGCGCACGCGCTGTTCCCGGCGCAGAGCAATGGCCGCTTCGTCAAGCTGCAGGACCTGCGCTACGGCGAGAACCCGCACCAGCAGGCCGCGTTCTATCGCGACCTGTATCCGGCGCCGGGGTCGCTGGTGACGGCGACGCAGCTGCAGGGCAAGGAACTCAGCTACAACAACATCGCCGATGCGGACGCGGCCTGGGAGTGCGTGAAGAGCTTCGACACGGCCGCCTGCGTGATCGTGAAGCATGCCAACCCCTGCGGCGTGGCGACCGGCAAGGACGCGCTGGAGGCCTACAGCAAGGCTTTCAAGACCGACCCCACCTCGGCCTTCGGCGGCATCATCGCCTTCAACCGGCCGCTGGACCGCGCCGCGGCGGAAGCGGTGAGCAAGCAGTTCGTCGAAGTGCTGATGGCGCCCGGCTATGCGCCTGAAGCGCTCGAAGTGTTCAAGAGCAAGGTCAACGTGCGCATCCTCCAGATCGCGCTGCCGCCCGGCGGCAAGACCGACTGGGACAACGGCCGCAATGCGGTGGACGTCAAGCGCATCGGCTCGGGCCTGCTCATGCAGACGGCGGACAACCGCGAGCTGTCGATCGACGAGCTCAAGATCGTCAGCAAGAAGCAGCCGACGCCGCAGCAACTGCAGGATCTCCTGTTCGCATGGAAGGTCGCGAAGTTCGTGAAGAGCAACGCGATCGTGTTCTGTGCGGACGGCATGACGATGGGTGTCGGCGCCGGGCAAATGAGCCGGCTCGATTCGGCGCGCATCGCGAGCATCAAGGCGCAGCACGCGGGCTTGTCGCTCTCGGGCACCGCAGTCGCGAGCGATGCGTTCTTCCCGTTCCGCGACGGGCTGGACGTGGTCGTCGATGCCGGCGCCACCTCGGTGATCCAGCCGGGCGGCTCGATGCGCGACCAGGAAGTGATCGACGCCGCCGATGAGCGCGGCGTGGTGATGGTCCTGTCAGGCGTGCGTCACTTCCGGCACTGATTGTTGCTCGCCCCCAGGCTTGCCCACTTCGTGTGGCCGCCTACCCCCTGCCGGGGGCAACACCGGCGGACCGGCTGAGCCGGTTCCGCGGTGTTTCTGGCGTAGGGGGAGGGGCTATTGGCCGTCCGAAAAGCGGTACTTCAGCTGGAAGCTGATGGCGCCGTAGAGGCGGTTCTTGATGCTGGGGATGATCGCGATGTTCAGTCCCCAGTTCTTGCCTTCGATGGCCGCGGTCGGGATCAGGGCCGGGAACCAGCCGCCGTTGTTGGTCATCTGGTAGCCGTCGAAGCCGCCCACCACGGCGCCGAGCTTCACGCCGTGGAACTCGAAGGGCATCACGTAGAGGCCGATGTAGTGCGAGCGGTCGCGGTCGCTGTTGCGGAACGCGCCGGCCGTGAGCGAGAAGGTCTTGTCGATCGGCCACTCGATGCCGATGCCGGGATTGAAGTCTTCCAGTCCCTTGTTGCGATCGAAGTGCAGCGAATAGAAGCCGGGGTTGATCCAGACCTGGCTGATGTCGACCTGCGCCGAGGCCAGGGCAGGCAGGAGCAGGCTCGCGCCTGCCAGGAGCGATGGCAGCTTCATGGCGGCTAGAGCGTCTTGAAGATCTGGCGGGCAGCTTCGATCGTGGCTGCGATGTCTTCGTCGGTGTGGGCTGCGCTCACGAAGCCGGCTTCATACAGCGCCGGTGCGATGTAGACACCGCGGTCCAGCAGGCCATGAAACAGGCTGTTGAACTTCGCGCCGTCGCTCTTCATCACGGCCGTGTAGTTCTGCGGCAGCGCGTCAAGCAGGAAGAAGCCGAACATGCCGCCTTCACTGTCGGAACAGAAGGGGACGCCTTCGGCAGCAGCCGCAGCCTTCAGTCCATCGGCGAGGGAGCGCGTCTTCTTCGACAGCGCTTCGTAGAAACCGGGCTTGGCGATCTCCTTCAAGGTCGCGAGGCCGCAGGCGGTCGCCACCGGATTGCCCGACAGGGTGCCGGCCTGGTACACCGGCCCTTGCGGCGCAAGCTGTTCCATGATCGCGCGGGGCCCGCCGAAGGCGGCAAGCGGCATGCCGCCGCCGATCACCTTGCCGAGCACCGTGAGGTCCGGCGTGATGCCCAGCACGCCCTGCGCGCCGCGCAGGCCGACGCGGAAGCCGGTCATGACCTCGTCGAACACCAGCAGCGCACCGTGCTGCGTGCAAAGCTCGCGGCAGCGCTTGGCGAAGGCAGCGCTCGCGCGCACGAAGTTCATGTTGCCCGCGATGGCCTCGATCATCAGACAGGCGATCTCGTGCCCATGCAGCGCGAACGCTTCCTCGAGCTGTGCCAGGTTGTTGTATTCGAGGACCAGCGTGTGCTGGACCACTTCCGGCGGCACGCCGGCCGACGTCGGATTGCCGAAGGTCGCAAGCCCCGAGCCCGCCTTGACCAGCAGCGCGTCGGCGTGGCCGTGATAGCAGCCTTCGAACTTGATGATGTACTTGCGGCCCGTCGCGCCACGCGCAAGGCGCAACGCGCTCATGGCGGCTTCGGTGCCGGAACTCACGAGCCGCACCATTTCCATCGATGGGACCAGCGCAAGGATGGCCTCGGCAAGCTCGATCTCGCGCTCCGTGGGCGCGCCGAACGAAAAGCCCTCGGTCACCGCACGCTGCACCGCCTCGACGACGGCGGGATGCCCGTGGCCCAGGATCATCGGCCCCCACGAGCCGATGTAGTCGATGAATCGCTTGTCCGCCGCATCCCAGAAATAGGCACCCTGCGCCCGCTTCACGAAGCGCGGCGTCCCCCCCACGGCCTTGAACGCGCGAACCGGCGAATTGACTCCCCCGGGAATCACAGCGCGTGCGCGTTCAAAAAGAATGTCGTTTGGGTCGATAGAGGTAGTCATTGCGTCGAGGTTGTCGGTATTCAGTTGGGAGGGCCGCCGCACCCGGCCGCCCGTAGCGGCCGGCCTGCCCCCGGTAGGGGGTAGGCGAAGCGACACGCAGTGCGCGCAGGCTGGGGGCGAGCCTAGTGCCTCGTGTCGTGCGGCGGCAAGGCAAAGTCGGTGGGAGAGGCGTCGCCATTGTCCTCGTCCTCGTCGTCCTCGGACTGCGCCCAGAACAGCCGATCGGGCAGCACATGGCCCATGCCGGGACGGAAGCCCGCATCGAGGCAACGGTCCATGTAACTCAGCGCCTCGCTGGTGGCGGCGACGAGATCGGTGCCGCTCGCGAGCAGCGCGGAGAGCGCTGCGGACAGCGTGTCGCCGGCGCCCGCGAACACCGCGTCCAGCCGTTCGTACTTCTCGCTGGCGAGCACCGACTGCGGCGATGCCAGCACGTTGTCGATGAACTGGTCGGGCAGCACGAGACCGGTGACCAGCGTGTAGGGCACGCCGAAC
This sequence comes from Variovorax flavidus, assembly GCF_030317145.1. GTDB lineage: Bacteria > Pseudomonadota > Gammaproteobacteria > Burkholderiales > Burkholderiaceae_C > Variovorax > Variovorax flavidus. Next base: position 264,872 of record NZ_JASZYE010000005.1, on the reverse strand, counting down.
TCGCCCGCGGCCTTCGCGATGTCGCGTGCGGTCGGAGGGCGCTCACCGCTCCAGTCGGGAAGCAGCCAGCGCCACAGCGTGCTGTGGTTGCCGACCAGGACGGTGGTCTGCGGCAGCACGAGTTCGCGGAACGCGTCGTGGTAGGCCTCGATCTGGCTGTCTTCCCACCACGAGAGGTTGGGCATGTAGGCGACGACGGGCACTTCGGGGTAGTCGGTCGCGGTCTCGGCCACGGTACTCAGGATTTCGGGGGAACCCACGAAGCCGATCTTGATGAGCTGGACTTCCACGTCTTCGAGGATGGAGCGCGCCTGCTCGGCGACGGCTTCCTCGTCGAACGCGAAGTGATCGAAAATTTCCGCGGTGTCGCGTGCGTAGGCGCCTGTCACGACAGCCAGCATGTGAGCCCCGACCGAGGCCATGGCCAGCGCGTCGCCGCCCAGTCCGCCAGCGCCGCTCGGGTCGCTGGCGTTGAAGACCAGCACGCAGGGCGGGTTCAAATCGCTTTCTGCAGTGTCTTCGTCGTTCGAGGGGTCGTTAAGATCGCTCACTTTGTGATCGTGCTCTGTTGGTAGTAAAGAAGTGTTCATACCCAATCAGGGCTCACCAGATGGTGGCATATCTGAGACGATTCTCACGGGATTTTGAGATACGTTTGGATACGATCGTTGCATTTGATGAACAGGGACTTTAAGCTGCGATGAATACGAAAACCTGGATGTGCCTGATTTGTGGGTGGATCTATGACGAGTCGGTGGGCGTGCCGGAAGATGGTATTGCTGCCGGTACGGCATGGGCCGATGTTCCGATGAACTGGACCTGCCCCGAGTGTGGAGCGCGCAAGGAAGACTTCGAAATGGTTGAGATCTGAAGCATGGCATAGGGCCGCGCTTCCTGCGCTCCTGAGAGGAGCGCAGCGGTCGTCAAGGTGTCACAAGAGGAGCGGTGCGAATGAGCGCGAATGGATCCGGTTACAAGGTGCTTGTCATTGACGACAGCAACACCATTCGGCGCAGCGCCGAGATCTTCCTCAAGCAGGGCGGTCATGAAGTCCTGCTGGCCGAGGACGGCTTCGATGCGCTGTCCAAGGTCAACGACCACAAGCCACACCTGATTTTTTGCGACATCCTGATGCCTCGTCTAGACGGCTATCAGACCTGCGCGATCATCAAGCGCAACTCTCATTTTTCCAATGTGCCGGTCGTGATGCTCTCGTCGAAGGACGGAGTATTCGACAAGGCGCGCGGCCGCATGGTCGGGTCGCAGGACTATCTCACCAAACCTTTCACCAAAGACCAGCTGCTCCACGCCGTCCAGCAGTTCGGCATCGTTCAGGAAGCGCAGTAAATGGCTATTCGCAAAGTGCTCGTGGTCGACGACTCGAAGACCGAACTGGTCTTCCTGACGGACCTCCTCCAGAAAAATGGCTTCTCGGTGAGGACCGCCGAGAACGCTGACGACGCCATGCGTCGTCTCGAGGAAGAGCAGCCCGACCTCATCCTGATGGACGTCGTGATGCCCGGCCAGAACGGCTTCCAGCTCACGCGGGCCATCGCCCGCCATCCGCAATATGCGGCGGTGCCGATCATCCTGTGCACGAGCAAGAACCAGGAAACCGATCGCGTCTGGGGCATGCGCCAAGGCGCCCGCGACTACATCGTCAAGCCCGTCAACACGGCCGAGCTGATGGCAAAGATCAGCGCCCTGGCCTGATCGCGCAAGTCCTTCATCCATGGCCAACCGCGACGCTCTCCGCGCTTTCCAGTCCCGGCTCGCCAGTCGCCTCCAGGCGGCGCGCACCACGGGCGTTTCCGCATCGTGGCTTGCCGTGGAGGCGGGCGAATCGAATTACCTGTTCCCGCTGGGGCACGCGGGCGAGATCTTTCCCTGGATGCCTCCGCAGCCCGTGCCCTACACCGAGCCCTGGTTTCTCGGCGTTGCCAATCTGCGCGGCGGACTGTACGGCGTCGTGCAGCTTTCGACCTTCGCCTCCGGCGCGGCGTCAGCGCCCGTGGTGAGCGAGACGGCGCGCGCGCAGTCCCGGCTGGTTGCGCTCAATGAAATGCTCGAAGTCAACTGCGCGTTGCTGATCGACCGGCTGGTCGGCTTGCGCGGCGTGGACGCCTTCGTTGCATCGCAGGCCCCGGCCAGCGATGCGCCCGCGTGGCACGGACATGCCTACACCGACGCGGCAGGAGGGCGCTGGCAGGAAATCAACCTGCAGGCGCTTTCGCAGCAACCCCAATTTTTGAGCATCGGCGCCTGAGCAGGCAGCCTTGCACCGACCACAACCTGAAGGACCGACCGTGAGCTCGATCGCCGACAAGTTCAAGAAATTCCTGCCCGTGAGCGGCAGCAGCGTGTCAGTGAGCGCCGATAGCGCCGCCGCCCTCACGCTGGACAATGTCGAAACCTTGCAGAATTCCGAGGAAAAGACCGTGCTTATACGTAGGGATGCCTCTCCCGAGCCGACAGGCCTGTCGGCCGGTACCGACGCAGTCGACGCTGCTGCGGATCAGGCTCCGGAGCAAGCCGCCCAGGCAGAGGCTTCCGGCGCGGCGCCGGGCTCGGCGCGCAGCTCCCGCACACGACGCTCGCAGCGCTCGAACCCCGCTCGACAGCAGCGGATTCTCGCGATGGCGTTGGCGGGCGTGGTGCTGTTGCTGCTGCTGGTCGCCGGCTCCGCCATCCTGCGCGCCGAACGGCTCGCGCAACAGGTGGCTGCCACCGGCCAGTCGCTCATGCAGTCGCAGCGCCTCGCCAAGTCGGTATCCCAGGCGCTGGTCGGCAACGTGGCGGCCTTCGCCGAAGTCAAGGACAGCTCGGACGACCTGACGCGCCGCGTGCAGGGTCTCTCGAACGGTGACGACGCGCTCAAGCTGGAGCGCGTGGGCAGCCAGTACGACTTGGAACTCGGCAAGATCACGCCGCTGGTCGAGCGTGCCGACAAGAGTGCCAAGGCCGTGCTGGCCCAGCAGCAAATCCTGACGCAGGTCGGCAACGCGCTGCGCGACATCAATCGCCAGTCGTCGGACCTGCTCGAAATGACCGAGACCGTGGCTTCGCTCAAGATGCAGCAGAACGCCACCCTGCCCGAGATTTCCGCCGCCGGCCAGCTGGTGATGCTGACGCAGCGCATCGGCAAGTCGGCCAACGAGTTCCTCACGGTCGAAGGCGTGAGCCCCGACGCGGTGTTCCTGCTCGGCAAGGACCTGAACACCTTCCAGGAAGTCACGCGCGGCCTGCTCGACGGCAGCGCCCAGCAGCGCCTGCCCGGCACGCGCGACGCCCAGACGCGTCAGCAGCTCGACGCCATCCTGAAGACCTACGAACAGACGCGCACGCAAGCCGGCGCCATCCTGGGCAACCTCCAGGGCCTGGTCGCAGCGCGTGAAGCGCAGGCCGCCATCCTGGCCGACAGCGAACCGCTGCGTACCTCGCTCGGCGACCTGCAGGAAAAGCTCTCCGCACGCACCGGCCTCGGTGCCGGCACGGTCGTGATGCTGTTCGTGCTGTCGCTGGCCGCCCTGGCACTCGCCGGCGCCATCGGTTTCGTGCAGGTGCGCGAAGGCCGCGAACGCGCCGCCGCCGCCGAACGTGACCGCATCGAAGCCGAGCGTGTCTCCGAGGACGCCAGCCGCGTCAACTCCGCCAACCAGGCCGCGATCTTGCGCCTGATGAACGAACTGCAGACCGTCGCTGAAGGCGACCTGACGCAGGAAGCCACCGTGACCGAGGACATCACGGGCGCCATCGCCGACTCGGTGAACTACACGGTGGAAGAACTTCGCCTGCTGGTGGGCAACGTGCAGAACACGGCAACCCGCGTGGCACAAACGACGTCGCAGGTGGAAAGCACCTCGACCGAACTGCTCGCCGCATCGACCGAACAGCTGCGCGAAATTCGCGAAACCGGCCAGTCGGTGCTGACGATGGCGGAGCGAATCAACGGCGTGTCCTCGCAAGCGCAGGAATCGGCCACGGTGGCGCGCCAGTCGCTGCAAGCCGCTTCGTCGGGCCTGCAGGCCGTGCAGAACGCGATCGGCGGCATGAACTCCATCCGCGACCAGATCCAGGAAACCTCCAAGCGGATCAAGCGCCTCGGCGAATCCTCGCAGGAGATCGGTGAAATCACCGAACTGATCTCGGACATTACCGAACAGACCAACGTGCTGGCGCTCAACGCTGCCATCCAGGCGGCATCCGCTGGCGAAGCCGGTCGCGGCTTCTCGGTGGTGGCGGAAGAAGTGCAGCGACTGGCCGAGCGTTCCGCAGACGCCACGCGCCAGATCTCGGCACTCGTGAAGGCGATTCAGACCGACACGCAGGATGCGGTCGGCGCCATGGAACGCTCCACGCAGGGTGTGGTCGAGGGGGCCAAGCTCTCCGACAACGCCGGTACCGCGCTCTCCGAGATCGACCGCGTGTCGCGCCGACTCGCCGAGCTGATCGAGCAGATCTCGCAGTCCGCCTCCCGCGAAGCCGATTCGGCCAACGTCGTGGCGGCCAACATCCAGCACATCTTTGCCGTGACCGAGCAGACCGGCGAAGGTACGCGTACCACCGCGCAACAGGTCCGCGAGCTCTCGCACATGGCCGAGGAACTGCGTCAGTCCGTGTCTCGTTTCAAGATTGCCTGAACGCCGAGCGCCCAACGTGTCGACCCAAAGCCCTGCCACCGCCCATACCGCCGGCAACGCGCCGGCGACCGAGGATCTTGGGCCGTTGGCCTGGGTGCTCGGAGAAATCCAGAAATCGCTCGACGGTGTGGGCAAGACGTTGCGGCGCTTTGCCCGCGACGCGGCCGCCGCCGCACCGGGCTCAGAGATCGACACCCAGCCGCTGCGCCTCGCGCGGCAGCAACTGCATCAGGCCGTCGGCGCGCTGCAGATGGTGGGCCATGCGGCACCGGCACTCGTGCTGGGCGCCATGGAATTCGCGGTCCAGAGCTTCGTCACGGAACCGCTGCGCTGCACCGACTCCGCGGTCCAGAAGATCGACCGCGCGGGTTTTGCCGTCGCTGACTTCCTGAATGCGCTGATCTCGGGCAAGACGGTCTCGTCGGTCGCGCTCTTCCCGCAGTACCGCGAAGTGCTCGAACTGGTCGGCAATGAACGGGTCCACCCCGCCGACCTGTGGAGCATGACCTGGCGCTGGGTCGAGATCAAACCCGCGCCTACCCAGACCGCGCTGGTGTATGACCCGGCCGTCCGCTCGAAGCTCGACCGCGAAGTGCTCAAGGTCGTCAAGAGCGGCGACGACCATGCTGCCCGCCGTCTGCAGGCACTGTGCCTGGGGCTCGGCCGTGGCGCATCGGTTCCTCGGGTCGCCAGTTTCTGGACGCTCGCTGCAGGCTTCTTCGAGGCACTGGCGCTGGCGCTGATTCCGACCGACTCGCACGTGAAGCGCGCCGCATCTCGCGTGCTGCTGCAGTACGCGACCCTGGCGCGCGGCGACAACACCGTCTCCGACCGCCTGGGCCAGGATCTGTTGTTCTTCTGCGCGCAGGCCGTCCCCGGCTCGCGCGACGAGGCTGCCACGCTGCGCGCCGTTCGCGTCGCCTGGGGCGTCGCGAACGAGCAGACCGTCGACTACACGATCGAGCAGTTCGGCCGCTTCGACCCGGTGGTGCTCGCGCAGGCGCGCAAGCGCATCGAGGCCGCGAAGGAAATGTGGTCGGCGCTCTCGGGCGGCGACGTGAACCGCACGCGGCAGGTGGCCGATACCTTCGCGCAGCTGGGTGAATCGCTGCAGAAGCTGCATCCGCCGAGCATGCCGATGGTGCAGGCGCTGAACAACGCGGTCGACGCGTCGCTGCGCTCCGGCAAGCCGCCTGCGACCGAACTCGCGATGGAAGTCGCGACCTCCGTCCTGTATCTGGAAGCGGCTTTCGAAGATCTGGACCCGCACGATCGCCAGCTGACGGCTCGCACCGTTCAACTCGCCGGCCGGATCGAGCGCGCACGCGAAGGCGGCCGCTCGGAGCCGCTCGAGCCGTGGATGGAGGAGCTCTACCGCCGCGTGAGCGATCGCCAGACGATGGGCACCGTGGTCGGCGAACTGCGCAGCCACCTGAGCGAACTCGAAAAGTCGCTCGACCAGTTTTTCCGCCGGCCTGCCGAAAAGGGCTTGCTGCGTACCGTGCCGAGCCAGCTGCTGCAGATGCGCGGCGTGTTCTCGGTCCTCGGACTGGACCAGGCGGCCCAGACCGTGCAGCGCATGCGCGAGAACGTCGACCAGTTGCTGGCGGAGGAGTCTCCCGCCAATCAGATCCAGGCCTTCGATTCGCTCGGCAACAACCTGGGCGCGCTCGGCTTCCTGATCGACATGCTCAGCTACCAGCCTGCGCTCGCCAAGCGGCTGTTCGTATTCGATGAAGAGCTCGGCGAGCTCAAGCCCCTCATGGGTCGCCAGGCCAGCGATGCCAGCCTGCCCGAGGCCGTTGCGCCGGTGTCGTTCGCGTCGGCTTCCGGGCCGGTGGCCGTCACCGACACGGTGCTGAGCGTCGAGGAAGTCGATGCGCAGATCGCGGCCAAGCTCGCCGCGCTGGCAGGGCCGGGCACGCGCAAGACGCCGCCGTCGCCGATCGAGGAATTCAGCCGCGCCACGGCCAGCTGGACCGCCAAGATCACCGGCCCGGCGCCGCTGGAAGCATTGCCCGACACCGAGGTGACGGAACTCGAGGAAGACGACCTCCAGAACATCTTCCTGGACGAAGCGCGCGAAGTGCTGCACAACGGCCTCGCTGCCGTGTCCGCGCTCGGTTCGCGTCCGGACGACAGCGGCGAACTCACCGTGCTGCGCCGTGCGTTCCACACGCTCAAGGGCAGTGCCCGCATGGTCGGGCTCATGGACTTCGGCGAAGCCGCCTGGTCTTTCGAGCAGGTGCTGAATACCTGGCTCGCCGACCAGCGCCCCGCCACACCCGAATTGCTCGCCGGCACGCGCACGTCGCTGCAGGACTTCGCGAAATGGGTCGAAGCCATTGCCGCCGGTGAACCGCACACCTGGCAATCGGCGCCGTTCCGCGCCATCGCCGAGGCCCTGCGCACCGGTGAACCGCTGGCGCCAGCCCCCGTCGCCGACGCCAGCACCCTGGTGGCCGCCGCCCGTCACATCGCAGCGGAATCCGCCATCGAAGCGCCACCGGCGCCGGTCGAACCGCTGCCGCTTCCGGAGATGCCGGATCTTCCCGATCTGGATCTGGATTCCGAGCCCGTCGCTTTCGAAGCGCCGGTCGAGGAGGCGCAACCCGACGCACCGAAGACCGAGGTGACCACCGTCTGGTCGGGTCTCCACGAGCCCGAGAAGCATCAGGAAGCCGAGCCGGAACTCCGGCGCGAAGACGAGCCCGCTGGTGACGACGGTTTCGCATCGACGGACTTCCTCGATTTCGATGCCAAGCCGCCGGCGCCGCAAGATCCGGAGGTGATGGTCGAACTCGAGGACGTCGATTTCCTGGAGACCGCACACACCTCGCTCGAGCCTTCGCTCGCGGCGCGTGCCGTGCAGCCGCAGGTGCCGGAAGCCATTCCAGCGCAGACACCCGCAACGGATGCCGAAATCGAAGCCATGTTCGAGGTGCCCGCACCCGCGCCGGCCGAGCTTCCTGCGCCTGCGGAAGAACTCGCTTTCGAACTGACGCTGGCGCCGGAAAGCCCGGTCGAGCCGGAAGCGCCGGCCGAAGCCGCCGTCGCGATCGAGCCCGAGCCCGAAGCCGTCGAGCCCGTCGCGGAAGCGATCGAGGAAGCGCCGGCCGAACCCGTCGCCGAAGCCGCCGAGCCGCCCGCTCCGGCCGCACCGATCGAAGTCGAAGCCGATGCCGAGGCCGAGCGCCCCGCAGCGGCAGCACCGAGCGCCGAAGAGCAGGTCAAGGTGATCGGCCCGCTGCGCATCGGCATCGCGCTCTACAACGTCTACCTGAACGAAGCCGACGAGTGGTCGAGGCAGCTCGCCACCGAAGTCGGCGAATGGGCGCTCGAATCGCACGAGCGGGTCTCCGACTCGATGATCGGCCTGGCCCATTCGCTGGCCGGCAGCTCGGCGACAGTCGGCTTCCAGAGCCTGTCGAGCATGGCGCGCCTGTTCGAGGCCGCGCTGCAGCATCTGCAGATGCAGGGCCGCGGAACGCCGGAGCAGGGCGTCGTGCTGGTCGTGGCAGCCGAGGAATTGCGGCGCCTGCTGCATCAGTTCGCTGCCGGCTTCCTGCGCGAGCCCGCCGACGAAACGCTGCAGGCACTGCGCGAAGTCGCTGCCTCGCAGTTGCCCGTCGAGCCGGTCGAAGGCCGGCTGGTGACCTTCCATGTGCCGCGCGACGCCATGGCCGACGTGGCGCTCGACGACTCCGAGGACGCGGTCGACGTGACCGACGCCGTCGACGTCGACCTGTTCCCGATCTTCGAGGAAGAGGCCGCCGAACTGCTGCCGCAACTCGGCGCCGCACTGCGCGAGTGGTCGCAGCATCCGGAAGGCACGGGCGCACGCGCCTCCACCTTGCGCACGCTGCACACGCTCAAGGGCAGCGCACGGCTGGCCGGCGCGATGCGCCTCGGCGAACGCGCGCACCGCATGGAGTCCGACATCGAAGCGCTCGGCTCCGAGGGCGCCGACCGGCAATCGATCGAACAACTGCTCACACGCTTCGACTCACTGCAGGCCACCTTTGACGCGCTGCGCGCCGCGGATGACGCGGTCCAGACCGAACTGGTGCAGCGTGCCGCCGCCGCAACGGCCGCATCCACGCCGGTGGAACTGCCCGTTGCCGCTGTCGAAACGCCAGCCGGCGAGACGGAAGAAGCTGCTCCTGCCGACGAGGCAATCGTCGAACGCAGCGCGGTCGCCATGCCTTCGCCGTCGGCGCTCACGCCACTGCGCGCCATCTCGAACCAGGCGGTGCGCATCCGCACCCATCTGCTCGACCGCCTGGTCGCGCAGGCCGGCGAGGTGATCATCACGCGCTCGCGGCTCGAAGCCGAACTGGGCCAGCTGCGCAGCTCGCTCGGCGACCTGACCGGCAACCTGGATCGCCTGCGCCAGCAGTTGCGCGACATCGAGGTCCAGGCCGAAAGCCAGATGCAGTCGCGCCTGGCACAGGCGAAGGATTCGCAGCAGGGCTTCGATCCGCTCGAGTTCGACCGCTTCACGCGCGTGCAGGAACTCACCCGCATGATGGCCGAGTCGGTCAACGACGTGGCGACCGTGCAGCGCACGCTCCAGAAGACGGTGCAGGCGACGGAAGACGATCTGAGCGCCCAGGCGCGCCAGACTCGCGAACTGCAGCGCGGCTTGCTGCGCACGCGCATGGTGGAGTTCGAAGGCATTTCGGATCGCCTCTACCGCGTCGTGCGCCAGGCCTCGAAGGACACCGGCAAGCAGGTCCGCCTGGACATCACCGGCGGCTCCATCGAGATGGACCGCGGCGTGCTGGACCGCATGACGCCCGCCTTCGAGCACTTGCTGCGCAACTGCGTGGCGCACGGCATCGAGGATGTGGCGGTGCGTGAGAAGGCCGGCAAGGATTCGAGCGGCCTGATCGTCATCGAGCTGCATCACGAAGGCAACGACGTCTCGGTCAGCTTCCGTGACGACGGCGCCGGGCTCAACTTCGAGCGCATTGCCGCGCGGGCGGTGACGCTCGGGCTGATCCCCGAAGGCAAGCAGCTCAGCCCCGCCGAAGCTGCCGAACTGATCTTCCAACCCGGCTTCTCCACGGCGGAGCAGGTTTCCGAACTGGCCGGCCGCGGCATCGGCATGGACGTGGTGCGCGCGGAAGTCGCGGCGCTCGGCGGCCGAATCGAAACGAGCAGCCAGCCCGGACAAGGCACCGTCTTCAAGCTGGTGCTGCCGCTGACGACCGCCGTGACGCACGTGGTCATGCTGCGTGCGGGCGCCACGTCGATCGGCGTGCCCTCCAGCCTGGTCGAACTGGTGTTGCGCGCGGGCGCCTCCGATCTCGAATCGGCCTACCTCAACCAGCGCTACGCCTTCGGCGGCGAGCAGGTTCCGTTCTACTGGGCCGGCGCGTTGCTCCAGTCCTCCTCGGGCAGCGAGCGCGCACCCGGCAAGGCCAACACGATCGTCATCGTGCGAAGCGCTGCACAGCGCGTCGCGCTGCACGTCGACGAAGTCCTGGGCAACCAGGAAGTCGTGGTGAAGAACCTCGGGCCGCAGCTGTCGCGCCTGCCCGGCATGGCCGCCATCTCGGTGCTGGCCTCCGGCGCGGTCGCGCTCATCTACAACCCGGTGGCGCTGGCCGCCGTGCATGGCGAAAAGGCGCGCGAGCTGCAGGCGACGCGGACCCGCCAGACGACCAGGGATGTCGGCGGCGCAGAGCCGGCCAAGCAGGTGCCGCAATCGGTGCCGCAGGTCCCGCTGGTGCTGGTGGTGGACGACTCGATCACGGTGCGGCGCGTCACGCAGCGCCTGCTGCAACGCGAAGGCTACCGTGTGTCGCTGGCCGCCGACGGCCTGCAGGCGCTCGAACGGCTCCAGCAGGAGCGTCCGGCCGTCGTGCTGTCGGACATCGAGATGCCGCGCATGGACGGCTTCGACCTTGCCCGCAACATCCGTGCGGACGAGTCGCTGGCTGACCTGCCGATCATCATGATCACCTCGCGCATCGCCGAGAAGCACCACGACCATGCGCGTGCGCTGGGCGTGAACCACTACCTTGGCAAGCCGTACTCGGAAGAGGAACTGCTGCGGCTGGTGCGGAGCTACACGGGCGTCGAGGTGCCCGTGGCGCTGGTGGCTTGACCAGCACACCCCCACGCTTGCTCACTTCGTGTAGCCGCCCACCCCCTTGCAGGGGGCGCAGCCCGCGGCCCGGCGAAGCCGGTTCCGCGGCTGCTTGCGAATCGCGCCGCCGTGCAGGCTGCGGCTATCTTTTCACCACCGCGTAGCGCTGCAAGGTCCGGTCGCGCGCCTCGGCGTGATCGACGATCGGCTTGGGATAGGTCTCCCCCAGCGTCACGCCGGCCGCCACGAGTTCCAGCGGCCTGGCTGTCCATGGCGCGTGGATCTCGGCATTGGACAGCTTGGCCAGCTGCGGCAGGTAACGGCGGATGAACTTGCCCTCCGGGTCGAAGCGCTCGCTCTGCGTCACCGGATTGAAGATCCGGAAATAGGGCTGCGCATCGCAGCCGCTCGAACTCGCCCACTGCCAGCCGCCGTTGTTCGACGACAGTTCGAAGTCGTTGAGGTGCTCCGCGAAGTACCGTTCGCCGCGACGCCAGTCGATCCCCAGGTCCTTGCAGAGAAAGCTCGCGACCACCATGCGCAGGCGGTTGTGCATGTAGCCGGTCTGGTTGATTTGCGCCATGGCCGCGTCGACGAGCGGGTAGCCGGTCTGGCCTTTGCACCAGGCGTCGAAGAGCATGTCGGCGTGCTTGCCGTGATGCCACTGGATCTTGTCGTATTCGGGCCTGAAGCTTTTCGATTCACCGCCCGCCGCCACGTGCGGATGGTGCGCCAGGATCTGAAAATAGAAATCGCGCCAGATCAGCTCGCTGAGCCAGGTCGCCGCGCCCTGGTCCCCCTGCAGCGTCAACTGGTGCGCGATGCCCGCCAGCTGCCGGATCGAGACGGTGCCGAAGCGCAGGTGCACGCCGAGGTAGCTGGGCCCGCGCACGGACGGAAAGTCGCGCGTCTGGTGATAGCGGTCGATGCGCTGGAAGAAGTCGTCGAAAAGCGCGGCGCCGCCCTGGCTGCCGGTGGGGATTTCCAGTTGATCGAGGTTGCTCTTCTCGAAGCCGATGTCCGCCAGCGGCGGCACTGGCGCCTTGAACTTCTCCGGCACGGGCGCCAGCGCGTCGGCATAGCTGCGCACGGGGTAGGGTTTCAGGTAGAAGGCATCCACCTTGGAAAGCCAGGCTCGCTTGTAGGGTGTGAAGACGGTGTAGGGCTGCCCCGCCTGGGTCAGGACCTCTTCGCGCTCGAAGACGGAATGGTCCTTGTAGGTATGGAAAGCGACGCCCGCGTTCGCCAGGGCGCCGAGCACCTTGGCGTCGCGCGCCAGCGCGTCGGGCTCGTCGTCGCGATTGGCAAAGACGGCCTGCACGTCCAGCGCGCGTGCGAGTTGCCCGATTTCGTCTTCCGCCACGGCATGGCGGATGATCAGCCCGCCGCCCAGCGACCGCAGCTCGGCGTCCAGCTCCACCAGCGATTCCCGGATGAACTCGACGCGCCGGTCCGCGCGGGGAAGGGAATCGAGGATCGCGCGGTCGAAGACGAACACGCACAGCACCTGCCGGCACGCGCGCAGGGCCTGGTAGAGCGCCGCGTTGTCGTCGACGCGCAGGTCGCGCCGAAACCACATCAGGCCCTTGGGATAGGTTTTGTCGACGGCCAGTAAAATCGGCGGCATGGCCTCCGATTCTGCCCCGATGAACCTCACGCATCATTTCCTGATTGCGATGCCGGGTCTGGAAGACAAGGCCTTCAGCCGCAGCGTGGTCTACCTCTGCGAGCACAGCGAGCGCGGCGCGCTCGGCCTCGTCATCAACAAACCCAGCGACATCAATCTCAAGGTGCTGTTCGAGAAGATCGAACTGCACCTCTCCAGCCCCGAACTGGGCGCGGCGCCCGTGTTCCAGGGCGGCCCGGTCCAGACCGAGCGCGGCTTCGTCCTGCATGAGCCGGTTTTCGCGCAGGCGGACAAGCCGAACGAGTCGGTCTACGCGTCGACCATGACGATTCCCGGCGGCCTCGAAATGACGACCTCCAAGGACGTGCTGGAGGCGCTCGCCACCGGTGCCGGCCCGCGCAAGGTGCTGGTTTCGCTGGGCTACGCCGCCTGGGGCGAAGGCCAGCTCGAATCCGAACTGGCCGAAAACAGCTGGCTGACGGTCGGCGCCGATCCCGCGGTGATCTTCGACACGCCGATCGAGCAGCGCTACGACAAGGCGTTGTCGCTGCTGGGCCTGGAGGCGTGGACCCTGTCGCCCGACGCGGGGCACGCATGAGCGTTACGGCAATGCCCGACGCCACCCCTCCGGTTTCCGTTCCCTCCCATTTCCAAAGCTTCCTGGCCTTCGATTTCGGCCAGAAGCGCACCGGCGTCGCGAGCGGCAATCGTTTGCTCAGGACGGCGACGCCGCAAGCCACCATCAAGGCCGAGGGCGACGCGCGCTTTGCGCAGGTGGAGGCCCGCATCCGCGAGTGGCAGCCCGACGCGCTGGTCGTCGGCGTGCCCTATCACCCCGACGGCGCGCCGCACGACAACACCCGCGCCGCACAACGCTTTGCCCGGCAACTGCACGGCCGCTTCAAGCTGCCGGTGTACGAGGTCGACGAGCGCTACAGCACGACCGAGGCGCTCGCCTCGGGCGCGCGCGATGCCGACGCCGCGTCGGCATGCATCATCCTTGAACAGTTCCTGAGGAGCCTTCCGTGAATTCCATCCCTGACGCCGAAGCGCTCTACGTCGAGCTGCTGCGCGGCGTGAAATCCCTGATGCGCGACGACACGCGCCTTGTCGGCATCACCTCCGGCGGCGCGTGGCTGGTCGAGCGGCTGCAGAAAGACCTGGGCCTGCCCGGCGCGCCCGGCATCATTTCCTCGGCCATGCACCGCGACGATTTCGCGCGCCGCGGCCTGTCAGCAAGCGCACAGACGACGCTGCCTTTCGACGTCAACGGCGCCGACGTGCTCCTGCTCGACGACGTGCTCTACACGGGCCGCACCATCCGTGCGGTGCTCAACGAGCTGTTCGACTTCGGCCGGCCGGCGCGCGTGCGGCTGGCGGTGCTGATCGACCGCGGCGGCCGCGAATTGCCGGTGGCGGCGGACTTTGCAGCCCAGCACCTCGAACTGCCGTCAACGCAATTGCTCGCCCTGGCGCGCAGTGACAAAGGCGCGTTCAGCTTCAAGGTAGAGGAAACCACCTGATGCTCTACAAACGAAACCCCCAACTCAACAAGCACGGCGAGCTGATCCACCTGCTCTCGATCGAGGGCCTGCCGAAGGACATCGTCACCCACATCCTCGACACCGCCGCCAACTTCACCAGCGTGAGCGACCGCGAAGTGAAGAAGGTGCCGCTGCTGCGCGGCAAGAGCGTGTTCAACCTGTTCTTCGAGAACTCGACGCGCACGCGCACCACCTTCGAGATCGCGGCCAAGCGACTGTCGGCCGACGTGATCAACCTCGACATCGCGCGCTCGTCGGCGACGAAGGGCGAGTCGCTGCTCGACACCATCGCCAACCTGAGCGCGATGGCTGCCGACCTGTTCGTCGTGCGCCACAGCGAATCGGGCGCGCCCTACCTGATCGCGCAGCACGTTGCGCCGCACGTGCACGTGGTGAACGCGGGCGACGGTCGCCACGCGCACCCGACGCAGGGGCTGCTCGACATGTACACGATCCGCCACTACAAGAAGGACTTCGCGAACCTCACGGTCGCGATCGTCGGCGATGTGCTGCACTCGCGCGTGGCGCGCTCCGACATCCATGCGCTCACCACGCTCGGCTGCGCCGAAGTGCGCGTGGTCGGCCCCAAGACGCTGGTGCCCACCGACATGGCGCAGATGGGCGTGCGGGTGTGCCACACGCTGGAAGAAGGCATCAAGGACTGCGACGTCATCATCATGCTGCGGCTGCAGAACGAGCGCATGAGCGGCGCGCTGCTGCCGTCGTCGCAGGAATTCTTCAAGACCTTCGGCCTCACGCCCGAGAAGCTGCAACTGGCCAAGTCGGATGCCATCGTGATGCATCCGGGGCCGATCAACCGCGGCGTGGAAATCGACTCGGCCGTGGTGGACGGCCGGCAGAGCGTGATCCTGCCGCAGGTCACTTTCGGCATCGCCGTGCGAATGGCGGTCATGAGCATCGTCGCGGGTAACGAAGCATGAGCAACATCCTGATCACCAACGGTCGCGTCGTCGACCCTTCATCCGGCTTCGACCGAAAGGCCGACGTGGCGGTCGCCGACGGCAAGGTTCTCGCCATCGGCGACGTTTCCAGTGAATTCCGCGCGGAGCGAACGCTCGACGCCCAAGACTGCCTCGTCGTGCCCGGACTGGTCGACCTCGCCGCCAGGCTGCGCGAGCCCGGCTACGAGCACGAAGGCATGCTCGAAAGCGAGATGGGCGCGGCGGTCGCCGGCGGCGTCACCAGCCTGGTCTGCCCGCCGGACACCGACCCGGTGCTCGACGAGCCGGGCCTCGTCGAAATGCTCAAGTTCCGCGCCGAAAAGATGCAGCGCGCACGGCTGTTCCCGCTCGGCGCGCTCACGCGCAGCCTCGCGGGCGAGGTGCTGACCGAAATGGCCGAACTCACGGAGGCCGGCTGCATCGGCTTCGGCCAGGCCGACGTTCCGCTGGGCAACACGCAGGTGTTGCAGCGCGCGCTGCTGTACGCCAGCACCTTCGGCTACACCGTGTGGCTGCGCCCGCAGGAGCGCGACCTGGGAAATGGCGTCGCCGCCAGCGGCCCGCTGGCCACGCGCCTGGGTCTCGCGGGTGTGCCGGCCGCGGCCGAGACGATCGCGATCTTCACCATCATCGAACTCATGCGCAGCACCGGCGCGCGCGTGCACCTGTGCCGCCTGTCGAGCGCGGCCGGCGTGGCGCAAGTGCGCGCAGCCAAGGCCGAGGGCCTGCCGCTGACCTGCGACGTCAGCATCAACTCGCTGCACCTCGTGGACACCGACATCGGTTATTTCGACAGCCGTGCGCGGCTGAACCCGCCGCTGCGCCAGCAGCGCGACCGCGATGCGCTGTCGGCCGGACTGGCGGACGGCACCATCGATGCGCTGGTGTCCGACCACACGCCGGTGGAGGCCGACGCCAAGACCTTGCCCTTTGCCGAAGCAGAAGCCGGCGCCACCGGACTCGAACTCCTGCTGCCGCTCGCATTGCAGTGGGGCGAGCAGAGCGGCGCGGGCGTGGCACGCGCCATCGAGGTCGTGAGCGCGGCCCCTGCCAAGCTGCTGGGCGCCCAAGGCGTGGGCAGGCTGGCGAAGGGCGGCGCGGCGGACCTCTGCGTGGTCGATCCCGCGCTCGAATGGCAAGTGCAGCCCGATGCGCTCCGGAGCCAGGGCAAGCACACGCCCTTCAGCGGCTACGCGATGCACGGCCGTGCGCGCTTCACGCTGGTGGGCGGACGCATCGTCCACGGCTAGCGCTCACAGGCAGACCGAGGAAGCCGTCCGCATGCACGTCGTGTCAGTGAGTCTCAAGTTGTTGCGCGCGCTCGGGCACGTGGTTGCGGGGTGGTGGACCATCCGCACCAAGTTCCCGCACCTGTCGCCGGTGGAGCGCGAACAGCGCGTGCAGCAATGGTCGGAGCGCATGCTCAACCTGATGGGAATCAGCCTGACGGTGCAAGGCACGCCGCCGGCGCACGGACCCCTGCTGCTGGTGTGCAACCACCTGTCATGGCTGGACATCCTCACGATCCATGCCGCGCGGCATGTGCGCTTCGTCTCCAAATCGGTGGTGCGGGAGTGGCCGGTGATCGGCACCCTGTCGACCGGCGCCGGCTCCCTCTATATAGAGCGTGAACGGCGGCGCGACGCGGTGCGCGTGGTGCATCACATGACCGAGGCGCTGCGTGAAGGCGACATCATGGCGGTCTTTCCCGAAGGCACGACCAGCGACGGCCACGGACTCCTGCCTTTCCATGCCAACCTGCTGCAGGCGGCCATCTCGTCGGGCGCACCCGTGCAGCCGGCCGCGCTTCGCTTCGCCGATGCGGCGACGGGTGAAACCAGCTATGCGCCGCGTTACATCGACGACGACAGCTTGCTGACCTCGGTTTGGAACACGTTGAAGGCGCCGCCACTGCTGGCGATCGTGCGCTTCGGCGAGCCGCAGCCCTCGCAGGGACGCGATCGCCGTGCCTGGGCGAAGAGCCTGCACGACGACGTCCAGACCTTGCGCCGCGAACTCAAGTAACGGGTTCTTCCAAAAAAACAGCGCCCCGAAAGGCGCTGTGTAACGGCGCCGGGTAGCGCCGGGAGGAGGAATCGTTGCTCAGCTCAAAGGACGCCGAAGACCTTCAGGCCGATGATCACCACGAGCGGTACGCCGCAGAGCCAAAGGATGATGCTTTTCATGGAGGTCTCCGGTTGGTGTGTGTGAACTCACCTTAGTCAAGCGCCGTGGCGCCCGATGCCGGAAAAGACAATGGGACGGCGTGGTCCCCTGCCTACAGGCTGTCTCAGCGATGGAGCAGTCCGAGGTATTGATCGAGCATCTGGAAGTGGTCGTCCAGGAAGCGGTCCTCGCGCGCGCACAGGTCGGCGATGGGCGTCCATTCGGCATCGGCGGCATCATCGTCGGCCCGCAGACCGGGGAGTTCCCGGTCGCCCAGGTCGAAGAAATGGCCGTGCGTGATGGTGCGTCCGCGCGCGCTGCGGTCGGGTTGGTCGAACACGCCGTGGCCTTCAGGCAGGCGCGCAGCGTGTCGGGCGGCAGAGCGAGGTGCGTTTCCTCATCGAGTTCGCGAAGCGCAGCCTGCAGTGTGGTCTCGCGCTGTTCGAGGAAGCCTCCCGGCACCGCGAACAGGCCCTTGCCCGGCGCCTGTCCGCGCCGGATCAGCAACACCTTGTCCTGGCACTTCACGACGCAGTCGACCGTGACCAGCACCGGCGGATAGGGCGCCACGGCCCATGACGCCTCGTACTGCCTGAGCAGTTCGGCCTCCTGCGCGAGCGCCTCGAAGGGGGCGCGCGTGCTCCACGCGCGGAGAAAGTCGACCGCGCCGGCCGGCAATTCGTCGGCGAGCGCCGTCAATGCTGCTTCCGGCGCGGCGAAAAGCGCGTCGCGCATCGCGCTGGCGCGCCGCACCGGCACGCCGCCGGCGGTGCGCAGTGTCCATTCCGGGAAGGCTCGGAGGTATTCGCGGGTCGCATCCCTGAAATGCCCGACCAGTGCGATCGAAGGCGAGGGCCCGGCATGGCCGGCAGTCAACGCATGCGCGACCTCGCGCCTGACGGCGTCGATCCACCGTGTCTCGTCGAAATAGTCACGGACCGGAACGAACTGCAGGCGCGGGCGATCGGCCTCCGGCACCGCATGGCGGATCATCTCCGCGCGATCCTGCCAACTGAAGGGATGCTTGGGCGAAAGCGCCTGGAAGGCCGAGCCGATCACCACCACTACGCGCGGCGCCGTGTCGAGCGCCAGCTTCAAAAGCGACAGATGCCCGTTGTGGAAGGGCTGGAAACGGCCGATGAGAACCGCGACGTCGTGCGGCGGCTCGGAATGGGGGGCATTCATGCGGGGGCGTGTGTGGATAGTCAAGTCCACACGATACGCCCCGGTTGGCCGGAGAACCCGCCGGGGGCTGCTCAGGAACGCTTGGCCAGCATCGCTCCCAGTGCAAAGACGGAGTTCGGCGCATTGATCCGCATCGGCGGGCGGGTGGCAGGCGTGACGGCGTGCGCGCGCAGCGGCCGTTCGCGCTCGATCAGCACGCCGCGTGCTATCTGCTCGTCGACCAGGCTCTGGAGCGTGACCGATTCCAGGAACTCGATCGCCCGGCGATTGACGGAGGCCCAGAGCTCGTCCGTGGTGCAGCGCTTCACGGCACCCGGGACTTCGTCCTGCGGCCTCGATGCCTGATCGGCGTCGCCGTCGATGGCCAGGACGATGTGCGCCACGGTGATCTCGGTCGCCTTGCGGCCCAGCGAGTAGCCGCCGCCCGGACCGCGCGTGGATTCGACCAGTTTGTCCCGCCGCAGCTTGGCGAAGAGCTGCTCCAGGTGCGACAGCGAAATCCGCTGGCGCTGGCTGATGGAGGACAGGTTGACCGGGCCCATACGGCCCCGGAGTGCCACGTCGATCATGGCAGTGACGGCGAAGCGGCCCTTGGTGGTTAGACGCATCGGTGATTCTTTCAATAGGAACGGGGGCGCATCGGGGCGCGCGGACGCGGCGATGCAGAGCGCTCGCATCGAGAAGCGGGGAGCCCGGGAGCTCTCGAGGCGGCGAGCCTTAGAGGAGGAAGGCGTGCTCGCGTGGTGGCCGCTTGGGCTGCGCGAGAAAAGGCGAAGGCGTGGCGCTCATGGCCGGCTGAGGCACCGGCTGGGAAGCCGACACGGCGAGAAAGGCCCGAAGGGCACCCGCTGCGGCTTCGGTGCAGCCGGAGTTGACCTCGTCCTGGAGGGCCGATGCCTCCTCGGTGTCGTCCACCGGCGCGTCGCTGCTGGCTGACAGGTCGTGCTGCACATGCGTCACGCTGGCGGCGCCGTGATCGATCGCATGCGTCGAACTGTGCGCAACGGCCGCGAAACCGAAGCAAGACAGGACGAAAGCGATGAAAGAGGCAGCGAGCCAGCGGGGCATGTGTCGAAGATTTTAAGGCATGGGTTGGCCCTGGAAGGCTGAGGAACGCTCAGGGGCTTCCCGGACATGCGAAGCCTCTTCAGTCCGGCTTGATGTTGGCCCGTGCGATCACTTTCTTCCAGCGCGCCTGTTCCAAGGCGATGAACTGGGCAAACTGTTCCGGCGTGCCGCCGATGGCTTCGGCAGCGTCTCCGCGAAGGCGCTCCGTCGCCGCGGGCGACCGGACGGCCTTCATGGTTTCGGCGGACAGCTTTGCCACGTTGGCTGGCGCCATGCTCGCCGGGGCGAGCATCCCGTACCACTGGGTCATCTCGAAGCCGGGGAAGCCCTGTTCCGCCACCGTCGCGACGTCGGGCAACTGCGGCAGGCGCTTGGCGGACCCGGTCGCGATGCAGCGCACCTTGCCGGACTTGATGAAGGGAATGATGGCCGCTGCGCCGATCGCCGAGGCGTCCAGCCGGCCGGACAGCAGGTCGGTCAGCATCGGGCCCGTGCCGCGGTAGGGCACGTGCAGCATGAAGACGCCCGAGGTCATCTTCAGGTACTCGAATGCGAGATGGCCGGCGCTGCCGTTGCCCGCGGAGCCGTAGCTCAGCTTGCCGGGCTTGGACTTGGCATAGGCGATGAACTCGGTGAGATTTCTGGCCGGCACGTCGGGATGCACCACATACAGGCTGGGCACCTTCGCCAGCAGGCTGACGGGCTTGAAGTCCTTGTTGGGGTCGTACGGCAGCTTGTCGAAGATGTACGGATTGACCGCCAGCGTGCCGATGTGCCCGAGGATGATGGTGTGCTGGTCATCGCTGCGCGCGACTTCCGCCATCGCGATGTTGCCCGCGGCGCCCGGCTTGTTGTCGACGAAGACGCTCTGGCCGAGCGTGTTGGAAAGCTCCGCGGCCGTGGAGCGGGCGACGATCTCCGAGCTTCCACCGGGGGCGAAGGGGACCACGAATCGAACGGATTTCGTGGGCCAGGCCGCCTGGGCCGATGCCAGCGAAGGGAGGAGTCCGCCGAGCCCAAGCCCGCTGGCGGCCTGGAAGAGCCGGCGCCGCGTGAGCAGGGCACCGGTCGGCGAATCATCAAAATCTGCATGCATCTTCGTGTCTCCATGACTTTGTTCAAGGCTCGCATATTGCACCGAGTCCGGCATCGCCAAGCAGGCGGGGGACGCACGGCGGAGGCCAGCCGCATCGCTTGGCATCCCCTTCACTGAGGGTGAACCACAGATTCGGTCTTCCTATACTGGTCGTCATGCGTCGGGGCCTGGCCTCCGCGCACACCGCAACGCGCAGGAGGGGGGCATGGCAGACACACAGTGGCATCCGTCTGGCGTGGCAAGCGGCAATGGTCGAGCTGCGTTGCACGCCGTTTCAGGCGAACCCTCGGGGCGCGCAACCGACATGAGCAGCGTAGTGATCGCGGTGAGGGCGCGCATCTATCGCGAAGGGCTGGTGCGCGAGATCAGTTCGCGCCAGCACCTTTCCATCGTGGCCGTAGCGGCGGACGGTGCGGGCGCGA
Source organism: Variovorax flavidus (assembly GCF_030317145.1). GTDB lineage: Bacteria > Pseudomonadota > Gammaproteobacteria > Burkholderiales > Burkholderiaceae_C > Variovorax > Variovorax flavidus. Next base: position 244,065 of record NZ_JASZYE010000005.1, on the reverse strand, counting down.
TGGTCGCCATGCAGCGTTTCCAGCCGGATATCGTGCTGGCCGACACGACTCTCGATGGTGCGTTCGACCTGGTGCCCCTGGCCCGCGCCTTGTCACCGGCGATCAAGGTGATCGCCATGGCGGTGAGCGCCAACGAGAACGACAGGGACTTGCTGAAGTGGGCCGAAGCGGGCGCCGCGGGTCTCGTCACCTGCGACAACTCCCTGGACGAGCTGCTGGCGTGCATCGACGCGGTTCTGCGTGGCGAACTCGCGTGTTCGCCGCGTGTGTCGGCCACGTTGCTGCGACGTGTCGCCGAACTGGCCGCCGAGCGGGCGCCGTCCGCGGCCTCGCGCGTGCTGACGCCACGGCAGACACGCATCCTCCAGATGCTGCGCTCGGGCCTGAGCAACAAGCAGATCGCCCGCGAGCTCGACATCGAGCTCGCCACTGTCAAGAACCATGTGCACCAGGTGCTGCAGCGGCTTCATGTACGCCATCGGCAAGAAGCCGCGGCGGCGGATCCGCTGTCTCTGCAAGCGGCGCAAGTCCGCATGCGTTGAGCCGGTTTCCCGACTTCTCTTGCGCGTGACCCCGTCGAGGCTGTGAGGCCGCTGTGCGCATGCGCCGCATGCCAGCGCCTGAGCGTGGCCGCGAGCCGGCAATGGATGCACACCTCATGGCCTACGCATAGATCCGAAATGGACCCTCGAAGTCGCGGCCTGGGCCTTACTTCCGGGAAGGCGCGAGCGTAGCCTGAGGGCTCTTCGATTCGCGGTTGTGATGTCGCATCGCAGCCATCCTCAGTTCAGAGGGAGACGTTTCATGAGCATGCCTTTTGAGGGAGAAGTCTTCACCTTCACCAACCCTGACGGCAGCACGCTGCAGGTGAGGGGATACGGCGACCAGTACTACGCCGTGTTCGAAACGATCGACGGCTATACCGTCGTGAAGAACCCCGACACCGGGTTCTACACCTACGCAACGCTCTCCGACGACAAGAACCGGCTGGTGCCGAGTTCCGCTGTCGCCGGCAAGGCGGAACCCCAGGACGTGGGCGTGCCGCGTCACGTCCGCGCCCGCCGGGAAGGCGCGCAGATGGCGGCTCTCCGGTCGCCGTTGCAGGGAGGGCAGACGTCGCGCTGGCGGCAGCGGCACGCACAAAAGAAAGCGCTCCTCCAATCGGTGATGGCAACGGCAGGCCCAGAGGGCTTGCCGCAATCGACCGTGACCGTCGGCAACTACGTCGGGCTCTGCATCCTGATCCGTTTTCCCGATGTCGCCGACACGATCTCGCAGGCGCAGGTCGCCGATTTCTGCAACAAGCCCGGCTACAGCGACTTCGGGAACAACGGTTCGGTGCGCGACTACTTCTTCGACAACTCGCGCGGAAAACTCACCTACACGAATGCCGTGACCCAGTACTACACGGCGGCGAACAATCGGTCCTACTACACCGACCCGGCCATCGCCTTCGGCACCCGGGCGCGTGAACTCATCATCGAGGCGCTGAACTGGCTGAAGGCGCAGGGCTTCAACTTCGGCCAGCTCACGAGCGACAGCGGCGGGTTCGTCTATGCGCTGAACGTCTTCTACGCCGGCCCCAGGGTCAACAACTGGTCCGAGGGACTGTGGCCGCATTCCTGGAGCCTGAGCGCTGCATACGACGCAGGCGGAGGCAAGAAGCTCTTCGACTATCAGATCACGAACATCGGCAGTGAGCTGACCCTGCGGACCTTCTGCCACGAGAACGGCCACATGATCTGTGACTATCCCGATCTCTACGACTACCAGAGCGACTCCTACGGCATCGGCAACTACTGCCTCATGTGCTACGGGGGCAACGACAAGAACCCGGTCCAGATCAACGCGTACCTGAAGAACCAGTCCGGATGGGCGACCAAGGCCGTTCCGCTGACGCCGGGCACCAGCGCGACGCTGTCCGCAGCCAACAACGACTTCTACGTCTTCTCGAAGAGCGCGACCGAATATTTCATCGTCGAGAACCGCCAGAAGGCCGGACGGGACGTCTTCCTGCCGGACGACGGGCTGGCGATCTGGAAGGTCGACGAGGCAGGCAGCAACAGCAACCAGCAGATGACGTCGGCCTTGCACTACGAGTGCTCGCTGATCCAGGCGGATGCTCGCTTCGACATGGAGAAACAGGCGAACGCCGGCGACAGCGACGATCTCTATGCATCGCCGACCAAGACCCAGTTCTCGGACAGCACGAGTCCCAGCAGCAAGTGGTGGGACGGCAGCAACTCCGGGTTGAACATCACCGCGGTGTCCGCCTCGGGGCCGACCATGACATTCACGGTGCCGGCCGCGATCACATGGGAGAGCAACAAGGCGGTGCTGTCGACCTTTACCAGCCCGCATTCCAAGAACGCGTGGGCCTACATCCAGGATCTTGGTTGGCGCAAGGTCGACGAACTGACGCCGGACGGCGTGTCGAACATGTTCGCGCTGCTCGTCGATGCGCAGGCCTACGGCAGGAGGGTGACCGTCTACGTCGACGCATCGAAGGTCCACCAGGCTTACTGCAACTGACCGAAGCCACCAGCCCAGTCCACATCCACATCCACCAAGGAGCTTGAACCATGGCCTACGTGAATTTTTCCAGCCTGGCGGTCGTCCAGACCTTTACCAGCCCCCACACGATGAACGCCTGGGGCCTGATCTCGACCCAGCCGTATCGCAAGGTGCAGCCGATCAGCACCGACGGGACCACCAACATGTTCATGATCCTCTGCGCCGCCAGGGCCAGCGGGCGTACGGTGTCGGGCAGTTATGACGACGGGACGGGGCAGCTCTACACGCTGTACCTGAATTGACGGGGGCTAGATCCACCATGGCTCAGACAATCACTATCAGGATCGACAACGACGCGGCGGGCGGCGACGGCGGAGGTGTCACGAGCGTCGCATCCGGCGGCGGTCTGCCGACTCCCGTTTTCTCCGGCACTGCATCCGGCGCGGACCAGTCCTCGACCGCCGCCCCGACGCCGCTGGATGCCGGCGGCCAGGCCGCTCGGGCCGACACGGCCACTCTGGCGCCATCACCCGAACTCTTCTCCGGTGGTAGCGCTGTTTCGGCGGATGTTCCGACGCCGTTCTCGGGCGGAGCGGTCGGGATGGCGTCGCTGTCCGGAGGCGCTGCGAGTGTGCCGATGCCCACGGACTCGATGATCTCGGGGGCTGCGGGGGATCAGCCGCCGGCGCCTTCCGCGGACATGCAGCCCGAGGTTTCGGCCAGCGGGTCATCGTCGGAAGAAGGAACTGGAAAGAAGGCCAGGAAGTAGCGGTCGGCCTTCAGTCTTCTTCAGGGGGCCCCTCTGTCGAGGGCTATGTCAAGACGCTCAAGCTGCAGGTGTGAGCTCCGGCGAGCCTCACCGACTGGAGGCCCCCGCATGGAACGCAAGATCTCGTTGGATATCCTCAAGCCCGACGGTTTCGATGTGCTGTCGGCGGTTTGGGTATTCGCGTGCAATGACGAAAACCCGCTCATCACCTACGAGGGGCTGCGCTACAGGCTGAACCTTGAGTCCACGACAGACGTGAAGAAGCTCGTGCAAAGCCGAGTGGATCTCTTTCGACTCGGAGCAACCGTCATTCGACTGGAACGCTGGAAAAAGGATATGTGCGGAGGAACGAGGTTGCCGCGGTGGATCAGCGACATCGAGGACGAAACAAAACGGAAAGAGGCCATTTCGGCCATCACCGTCGACGACGTGTTCAGATCCCAGTTCCGTATCGAGGAAGGGGCGCCGAAGTCGTCTCTGGATCAACTCGACTGGGGCCTGAAGTACATCGAGCGCTTGCGCAAAGCACACGTCGAAGAACGCGAGACAACAGCAAAAAGCTGGCAGATGTACCTGCTTCTGGGCGCGAGCTTGTTGAACATCATTGCCACCCTGATCGTCGGCATCCTCAAGGTTGCGAAGTAGCTCGAGCCGGATGAAGAAAACCCGCCACGGCAGGGGAGCGTGCTTCGACAGGAATCGAAAAGTGGCTTGCGAGGATTGCTGCACCTCATCGTCGCGACGTGCCCAACAGAAGCTACCAACGGAAGTACCAACAGTTTTTGAAGTGTCCCCATTGCCGCTGGAAGCGTAGCCCGCCGGGGTGCTCCACATCGATAGTGGAAGGCCCCGCGCTTTGCTGTAGTAACGTTAATTCCTTGCCCCTCGGCATTGTTGTTACTACAATAAATCCATGCTGATCCAGTTCGACACCGCCAAGCGAGACAAGACACTGGCGGAGCGCGGCCTGGACTTCGCCCGCTGCGGGGAGGTCTTTGCCGGCCCGGTGCTGACCCAGCAGGATGACCGGGCGGAATACGGGGAAGCCCGCTTCATGAGCTTCGGTCTGCTGGACGGCCGCCATGTGGTTGTCGTCTGGACCCCTCGCGGCGAGGCCCGCCGCGTTATCTCGATGAGGAATGCCAATGACCGCGAAATTGCCAAGCACGCCCAGCGGCTGGGTTGACCCGGACGATGCTCCGGAACTGACGGATGAGTTTTTCCGGGACGCCAAGCCCACCGTGAGCGGGCGGGAAGTGACTCGGGAGGAATATGCGGCGGCGGTGAAGACTGCGCGCCGTGGCCGGCCGCCATTGGTGCGCACGAAGGTATCCACCACGATCCGCTTTGATGCAGAAGTACTGGCCGCTTTGAAGGCCACGGGCCCTGGCTGGCAGACGCGCGCCAATGACGCGCTGCGCGCCGATCTGGAGGCCGGGCGGCTGTAGGGCCACCTGATGGGCGGCTAGGGTGCTGCTATCGGCTACCAGCCCAGCATCTTCAACTCGGCGGCGGCCATGCTGATTGCCGCGTCTGCTGTTCGATAGCCGGTATCAGCATCGCGCCTCACGTCGGTCAGGTCGCGCGCTCCAACGATGAACCTTGTCGATCCATTCCACAGGCAGTACTCATGCAGGTACAACTCCGGGTCGGTGTCGGTAAGGCGCACTCCGAGAGCGCGGAAGATGGATTTTGATAGTGGATAGGTTTTCATCCGCCCACCGTAATCCGCACATCAGGCCCCACCGACCTCGATTTTCCCGATCCGTAAAGTCAGCTTCATTGCCAGGGCGGATCGCTACGCCGGGGAAACGTGCGGGCCTTGGGGCTTTATGAGGGCTACCTGATGCGCCGTCTTTGGTGCCCTCGACAGGAATCGAACCTGTATCTGAGTCTTAGGAGGACCCCGTTCTATCCATTGAACTACGAGGACGAGAGCGGCCGCAACTTTACCAGTTCAGTTGAACTGGATCGTGTAGATCAGGTCGATGCCGCTGGGCTGGCCGGCCTGGGCGCGCAGCGTGAGGCGGCGGGTCAGGTCGTAGAAGATGAACAACGTGCCCAATGTGCCCGCCAGGCTGCGCTCATACGTGATGTAGAAATCCCTCGCGACGCGCTTGCCGACGGTTACCGCGGAGTCGCGCACCTCGCCGCTGCCACCCGGGCCCCTGAAGCCGATTTCGTCGAGCCCGAAGCGGCTCGCAAGCCCGCCGCCCGTGCTGCCGCTGCCGAGGCCTCCGAGCAGGGCCAGTGCGGCCTGCTGCAGGATCACCGATTCGCCGCCGCTGGTGGCCGATGCCCGGCCCAGCATGAGCCACGAGAGTGTTTCCTGGTCGGAGAGCTGCGGCGACGAATACAGGCGCACGCGTGGCGATTGCGCGGTGCCGGTGATGGCGACGCCGGCCCGCTGCGTGATGTTGGGTCGGATCGCCAGGATGTCGAGCTGCGGGTTGTCGAAGGGACCGTTGAACCGTGCAACGCCGGTCTCGATGACTAGCTGCTGCCCGAAGGAGCGGTACTGGCCGGCGACGGTGCGCACCTCGCCGGTGATGCGCGGCGGCGCATTCAGCGCGGTGCTGCGGATGTCGAGCTTGCCCGCGAGCCGCGTGGTGACGCCGCGTCCCTGCACGGCGAAGTCGTTGCCGAGGTCGAAGTTGACGGCGATGTCGGGCGGTTTCGCGGTCTGCGCCTTGGCCACCTCCGCCTGGTTGGCGGCCGCCCGGCGCTCTGCCTCTTCCGCGGCCTCGCGGTCGATGGCGGCCGAACGCACCACCACGTCGCTGCCGAGGCTGGGGGCGGTCTGCTCGGGCAGGATGATGACGGCGCGATCGGTCTTGAGGTCGCCGCGCACGGTGAACTGGCCGCTTTCGAGCCGCGCCTGCACGTCGCCCGAGAGGGTGACCTGGCGGTCGGCCCGCACCAGCACGCGCAATGCGCGAAGCTGGGCCTGCAGGGACATGCGGATGCCGCTGCCGCTGCCGGCGCCGGCGGCCGGCGCCGGGCCCCAGGAAAGATCGCCGCGCGCCGACAGCGTGCCGCCGTCGCGCGATGCCTCGCTGGCGGCGGTGCTCAGGTTGCCGCTCTGGCCCGCAATGCGGGTCTGGCTGCCGGCCCCGCCCTTGAGGGTGAATTCGGTGATCTCGACGTGGTTGCCTTCGAGCTTCGCTCGCAGGCGCCCGTCGCGAAGGTCCAGCCCTTCGACCAGCGCGCGCACTGCGAGCTGGTCGGCCTCCAGCGTGCCGCTCCAGCGCGGATCGGTGCGGCTGCCCGACAGCGTGGCGTCGGTCTGCAGCGTGCCGCCGACTCGCCAGCCGGGCGGCGCGAGCATGGACCAGACGCCCAGGTTGGGCATGCGGGCGGTGACGCGGCCTGCCAGCGGCGCATCGGCCGCCCATTGCCAGCCGCCCTGGCGCTGTTGCATGCGCGTGCTGGCCTCGATGCGGATTTGGCCGGCGCGTTCGCTGTCCCAGGCGAGGTTGGCGCGCACCGTGTCGCCTTCGGCGCCGACCGTCAGCTCGGCCTGGCGCAAGCCCGCGGGCGTGCTCGCGCCGGGGCCGGCCGCGTCCATGGTGATTTCGCTCGCGGTACCGGTGCCGTGGCTGGTGATGCGCGTGACCAGCGCGGCCTCGCCCGCCTGCACGCGGAGGTCGCCGCTCTTGCGGATGAGCCGGGCGCGGGCGCGCAGGGTGTCGCCGGCGTCGATGTCCCAGTCGCCGTCGAACACGAGGTCGCCGCTGAAGCCGACCTGGGCGAGCGCGTTGCCTTCGCCCATGGCTTCGGCCCATGCCATGGGCAGACCCTGCATCCGTCCCTTGGACTGGAGGCGGAAGGCGAGGTTGGGCGCCGTGCCGCTGCGGCTGAAGCGCAGCGGGTCCCAGTCGATCTGCACCGTGCCGGGCAGGGGGCCGCGCAGCGTGGCGGCCGCGGCGGAAGCTTCGACTTCGAGCCGCGGATGGGCGCCCGGGACGTTGCGGATCTTCGCGCTGACGGCGCGGCTCAGCTCCACGGTCCATGGGCCGGGTCGCGTGCTGTCTTGTGCCTGCAGATGCAAGCTGGCGAGCGCGGCGCGCCACTGGTTCTCGCGCTCGATGCCGCCGCTGGCGCGGGTGTCGAGCGTGATCTTTTGGGTGCCGCTCGTCGCTTCGCCCTTCAGCGCCAGCGTGGCCTGCGCCAGGCCGCCCGACAGCTCCGCGCGGACGCCGTTGAAGGCGATGGCGGTGGCGCTCTCGGCGGCGGTGGCTGGCGCCAGCCGCAGGTCCAGTTTCGGCACCGTCAACGTCGCTTGCAGCGTCGGCTCGGCGGCGCCGCGCGCGGGCGGCTCGTTCGCGTTCTGGAGGCGGCGCTGCACGGCCTGCCATCCGCCTTGCCACGTCGCGTCGAGCCGGGCATTGCCCTTCACGGTGGCGCCTCCGAAGGGGTTGTTCAGTTCGGGCAGCGCCTCGATCCATGCCTGCATCGCACCGGCGTCATCGACCTGGGCCCTGATCTGCCCGTTGCCGGTGGCGGGCGCGATGCGCCCCTGGACCTGCACGGTGCCGCCCGGCACGACGAGGTTCAGGTTGCCGTTGCCGGCCTGCTCGTCCACGAGCACTTGCAGCCGTCCGTCGAGGCTGGCGCGCTGGGCTTCGATGCGCAGGGTGCGCAGGTCCAGCACCTTGTCCTTCCACTGGCCCTGGGCCTGGGCGCGTTCGAGCCGCAGGCCGTGCGAATCCCGGCTGCCTGCGCCGCCCTCGGCCCGGAGCGCGACATCGAAGCGCAGCGCCTCGCCTTGCTGGTCGGCCTTGACGGTGCCCGTCACCGGAGCGCCCGCAAGCTGCGTATGCAGCGCGCCGAGCTGCACGCTGCGCACGGTGGCGCGCGCCTGCCAGGGGGCCGGAGCGGGGCTCCAGTTGCCTTCGGCCTCGATGCGTCCGCCGCCGAGGTGCACGGTGGCCCCGGGCAGCGTCCAGTTCGTGCCGTCGAAAGTGGCGTTCGCCTCGACCTGTTCGACCGGCAGCTTGCCGGTGTCCCAGGGGCCGGGCAGCGCATTGCGGATGTCGGCGCTGGCCTTCCAGCCCTGCGTGCCGACCGTGGCGTCGGGGCCGGCCTCGATCTCGCCGGTGAGCTGGGTGGCCGGCGCCTCGGGCCAGAGGCGGGCCAGGTCGACGTTTTCGAGTTCGGCCTTGGCGTCGATCACCGGCTGCGGTTGCCAGGGCGCGATGTTTCCCTGCAATTGCGCACGCATCGGCGGTTCCGCGCTTTGCTCGACGGGCTGCAGGTGTGCGTCGACGGCGATGCGGGCGTCGGCGCCGGCCAGGTTGCCCTTCACGCTGGCTTCGGCCAGCACGTGGATGTTGCGATCCTTCGCGAGCGTGGCGCGCACACGGCCGTTCATCGACGCCTCGATCGCCATCGGCGCCGGGCCCTGCAGCTTGAGCTTCGCGCCGTAATGGCCGTCGGCGATGTCCACGCCCTCGATGTCGAGCAGATGGTGCGAGTCGGCATAGCGATAGCTGCCGGCGAGCATCGTGGCCTGGAGCGCCGGCGGACCGGCCCAGCGCAGGTCGTCGATGCGAAACGGGATCTCGATCTCCACCGGCAGCACGATCTGCTGCAGCGGCTCGACCGGCTTCGCCTCGCGCTGGCCGCGCTGTTCGATCAGCACCTGGCCCGCATGCACTTCGCCGAGTTCGACCCTTCGCCGCAGCAGCGGCGCCAGCCGCCAGCCGATCCGCGCGTCCGTCACCTCGACCGCGAGGCTTTCGCTTTCCCATCGCAGCCAGCCGATGCGTCCGCCTGCGCGCAGCGAGCCGGTGACGTCGCGGCTTTCCAGCGTCTGGCTGGCCGGCAGGTAGCGCGCGGTGCGCGCGAGGGCGAAGGCCAGCGATTCGTTCGTGCCCAGCCACCACCAGGCGCCCGCCGCGAGCGCAAGCACCAGCACCACCAGCCCTGTCACTCCCCACGCGAACGCCCGCAACGCCCGACGGCCGAACGATCGGCGCACCGGTGGTGCGGGGGCGGGCGTGGGCTCGGTGGCGGTGTCGGTCGTCATGGGTTCAGAAGGTGAAGCCCAGCCGCAGGTGCAGCCTGAACTTCTGTACGTCGATGCCGTAGGCGACATCGATCTGCACCGGCCCGATGGGGCTGCGCCAGCGCGCACCGACGCCCACGCCCACCTTGGTTTCGAGTTCGTTGGGATGGTCCGCTACCGCGCCCGCGTCGATGAAGACCGTGCTTTCCCAGTCGGTCATCTTTCCCTGGTAGACGAAGGGGCGCTGCCATTCGATGCTGGCGACGCCGAGGTAGCGGCCGGCGATGACCGTGCCGTCGGGCCGGACCGCGCCGATGGACCGATAGCCGTAGCCGCGAACCGTGGTGTCGCCGCCCGTGAGGAAGCCCAGCGTGGTCGGGATCTGCGCGGTGTCGCTCGCGACCACCGCACCGAGTTCGCTGCGCAGCTGGATACGGCCGCTGCGCGCCTGCGACCGGTCTGCGCTTTCCACCGTGCCGAAGGGAACGAAGCCGACCCAGCGTATGTAGGTGCGAGTGAATGGGGCGCGCTCGCCGGTCAGCGTGTACCCCGCGCCGAGTTCCAGCGAGACGCCCTGGCCGCGGGTCGGCGCTGCGGCGTTGTCGAAGTAGCGCCCGGTCCAGCCCCAGTTGAGGCTCAGCGCCGACGCGGAGGGCGGCGGATCGAAACCGTGGTTCTGCGCATAGTCGTACTGCAGGAAGTAGCTGCGGTCGATGTGGTCGCTGGCCTGGCTGCGTCCGCCGCGCAGGCGTCCGCTGTCGACCGTGTAGCTGCCCGAGACCTCGCTCTTGAGCTGCGCCGACCCGAACGAACGCCAGCCGTTGTCGCCGGGGATCGCGCTCCACTCCGTGCCGATCGTTTGCTTGTCCCGGTCGAAGTAGAGGCCGGACACCGCGCGCCAGCCCAGGATTGGCATGCTGTTGTGGATGTGGTCCAGCGAAAAGCGCACGCCGCTGTCGGTGGTGAAGCCCACGCCGGCCACGACCTTCTGGAGCGGGGCCTCGCGCACCTGGGCGATGACGGGCGCCGCCAGCGGGTCGGTGCCGTGCGTGTCGAGCGTGAGGAACACCGACTCGAAGTAGCCGCTGCCCGCCAGCCGCTGCTGGGCATCGAGCAGCTGCTGCCGGTCGTAGTCGGAGCCGAAGGGAACGCGCGCGAGCCGGCGCACGCTGTCCGCGTCGAAGCGCTCGTTGCCTTGCACCACCAGCGGGCCGAAGCGGTAGGCCGGGCCGGAATCGAGCGTGATGCCGAGCTTCGCCTCGCTGCGATCGGCGTCGATCTCGGCGCGGCTGGTGAGAATGCTGCCGGTGGCGTAGCGCCGGGCGGTCAGGTTGCGCTGGGCGGCGGTCTTGGCGTTGTCCCAGGCCTGCTGGTTGAAGGGCTGGCCGGCACGCATCGGCCAATCGACGCGGATTGCGTCGCGCCGCGGCTCGGACTCCTTGTCCTCCGCGATGGGCCCGCTGAAGTCGATCTGCACGTTGCTCACGCGCGTGAGCTCGCCGGGCACGACGGTGATCCTCACTTCACGCGGGGCCTTCGCGCCGGGCGTTTCCCGCAGTTCGAGCGTGAGGGTGGGTGTGAAGTAGCCGACGGTGTTGAGCAGTTCGCGTGCGTTGGCCTCGGCCGCGACCATGAGTCGCGACAACTCGATGGCGCCGAGGTCGTCGAGCTGGCGGTAGCGCTGGATTTCGAGATTGCGCTCGAGGTACTCGCGTACCGAATCGGGCGCCTGCACGTCGACGGTGAACGCTTCGCCGCCCTTGGACTCGCGGGTCTCCCCGGACACCGGGCTCGTGGTGGTGTCCGTCTCGGCGCTTTCCTTCGAAGGCAGCAGACTGCAACCCTGCAGAAGAAGGATGCCTGCAAATAACAACGCCGGCATCCAAGCCGGCGTGAGAAGAGGGACCAACCCAAGCATGCGGGCATTTTGACAGACCCGCCTCCATCCTCCGACCGCGTGAGCGGTCCCGGCGCTCTCAGCGCCCGGTGATCCTTCGGCCCAGTGCCCAGATCACCGGCGGCACGATCATGCGGGCGAAGGTCTTGACCTGATCGACCCGCGCAGGCCGCATGAACACCGACGCCGACTCGTCGCCATGCTGCTTTCCGGCGAGCGGGCTGGTGTAGTAGTACGCCGCCACCGAGCGGCGAGGGCGGCCGTCAGGCGTTTGCAGCGGCTTGGTGTGTCCGTGATAGCTGGCGGGGCCGTGCGGCATCAGGATGGTCCGGCCGAACTCCGGCTGGATGCTGGTCACGCAATGGTTGACCTTCTTGTCCCACAGTTCGAGCGCCGAACCCCATTCCGGATCCCACCCCTTGTTCAGGTAGGTGATGAAGACCATTTCGTTCTTCAGCCCCAGGTGACGGTGCCGGTTGAAGTCGCGATGTACCGCGAAGGTCGCTCCGTTGCGGCTCTCGTGCAGCCCGCCGCCGAAGAGCTTGGGGTCCGGCAGCAGGTAGGGCACGTCCGTGACGCAGGACAGCCACTCGGTGAACCAGCCCGAATTGACGATGTTGAAGTAAAGCTGGGTTGCCGGGCCCAGCGACACGCCGAGGACCGAGCGGCGCGTGGATTCGTACTTGCTCCTGACCTCCGCCCAGCCGGAAGCGGGAAGCATGTCGAATTCCTCGGCGACCAGTTCCAGCAGCGCCGGATGAAAGATGCCTTCGAGCACCAGATGGGGAAACGGACTGGCATCGAGCAGCCGGTGCCGCAGGCGCTGGCGGTATTCGGGAACGAAGAGCGACTTGTCGACCAGTTCGTCAATGGGCAGCCGCACGCCACGGATGCTGAGGAAGTCTGGGGGGGTCTTGAAGGGCGAGCGGCTCGAATCCGCCGGGACCGGTTGCTCGCGAACCGGGGGCTCTATCGGGAAGGACAGCAGGGCAGACACGGCGACACCTCCTCGGGGATTCAGGTTGAACGTACTTCTTATGAATCCTTAAGTGTTAACTGTAATGGGAAAAAAGCGCCGTGTGACAAACTTTTGTGGATTACATCGATTTGTAAGGAATATTCCCCACTCTTGTGATGAGAAAGGCCTACGCGGCCCTGCTACTTGGAGAGCAAGCGCATCGCATCCTCCAGCCCCCGGAGCGTGAGCGGATACATGCGGTGCGACACGAGTTGCTGCATCACGGCAATGCTCTGGCGGTACTGCCAGACGCCCTGGGGCTCGGGGTTGATCCAGGCGAACTTCGGGAAGGCGTGCGTGAGGCGCTGGATCCACTCGGCGCCGGCTTCCTCGTTGTTGTATTCGACGCTGCCGCCCGGCTGCAGGATCTCGTAGGGGCTCATCGTCGCGTCGCCGACGAAGATCAGCTTGTAGTCCTTGTTGTACTTGCGAATGATGTCCCAGGTCGCGAACTTCTCGGAGTAGCGCCGGCGGTTGTTCTTCCACATGAAGTCGTAGACGCAGTTGTGGAAGTAATAGAACTCCAGGTGCTTGAACTCCGTCTTGACGGCCGAGAACAGCTCCTCGACGCGCTGGATGTGCTCGTCCATCGTGCCGCCGACGTCCATCAGCAGCAGCACCTTCACGTTGTTGTGCCGCTCCGGCACCATCTTGATGTCGAGGTAGCCGGCGTTGGCCGCAGTCGACCGGATGGTGTCGTCGAGGTCCAGCTCTTCCTCGTGCCCTTCGCGCGCGAACTTGCGCAGGCGCCGCAGCGCGATCTTGATGTTGCGGGTGCCGAGTTCCTGGCTGTCGTCGTAGTCCTTGTAGGCCCGCTGGTCCCAGACCTTGACCGCGCTCTTGTTCTTGCCGGCGCCGCCGATGCGCACGCCCTGCGGGTTGTAGCCGCCATGGCCGAAGGGCGAGGTGCCGCCCGTGCCGATCCACTTGTTGCCGCCCTCGTGCCGCTCCTTCTGCTCCTCGAAGCGCTTCTTCAGCGTTTCCATGAGCTCGTCCCAGCCCATCTTCTCGATCTTGGCCTTTTCCTCGGCGGTGAACTCACGCTCCAGGGTCTTGCGCAGCCAGTCGAGCGGCACTTCCTTGGTGAAGTCGGCCAGCATCTCGACGCCCTTGAAGTAGGCGGCAAAGGCGCGGTCGAACTTGTCGTAGTGCTTCTCGTCCTTCACCAGCGCGGTGCGCGACAGGTAATAGAAGTCGTCGAGTCCGAAGGCGCCGTCGGAGTTGGGGCCGACGACGTCGGCCTGCAAGGCTTCGAGCAGGGTCAGGTATTCCTTGACCGATACCGGCAGCTTCGCGGAACGCAGGGTGTAGAAGAAGTCGATCAGCATGGCGAATCACTCCCGGGGCGAAGGGTTCGTGCGGGGTTTGTCCAGCAGGTACATCAATTGGGCGCGCACCTCGGGCCACTCGCCCGAGCGCAGGCTGTACATCACGGTGTCGCGGATGGTGCCGTCGCGGCGCAGCGCATGGCCGCGGATCACGCCGTCCTTGCGGGCGCCGAGGCGCTCGATGGCGCGCTGCGACGCGTGATTGAAGTTGTCGGTGCGCCAGCCCACCACGTGGCAGTCCAGCGTATCGAAGGCGTGCGTGAGCATCAGCAGCTTGCAGGTGGTGTTGACGTGCGTGCGCTGGCAGCGCTGGGCGTACCAGGTGTAGCCGATCTCGACGCGCTTCACTGCGGGCAGGATGTCGTGGAAGCTCGTGGTGCCGAGCACCTCGCCGCTGGCCTCGTCGGTCACCGCGAAGGCGAAGCGGTTGCCGGCCTCGCGCATCTGGAGCGCGCTCTCGATGTAGCCACGCGTCTGCTGCGGCTCGGGCACCGAGGTCACGCGAATGTTCCACAACTCGCCATCGGCTGCGGCGTCGCGCAGCCCTTCCTCGTGATCCAGCGTCAGCGGGACCAGCGAGATGCCGCGCGACCTGAGCGTGACAGGCTCGACGAATGCCATCCTCAACTCCTCGGAGAACCGTACTTGCGTGTGTACCAGGCGCGTGCGAACTGCACGCCGCCACCGCCGCCCAAGCCGATCAGCAGGATGCCGGCGATGGCACCGTTGCTGTAGCCGCCGGGCCCGAAAGCGTCGAAGCCGAGCGCGAGGCCGAGCCAGCGGCCCAGCAACGCGCCGGCGACGAACAGCACCGCCTGTGCCACGCCAAGCAGCAGCAACTGGCGGGGGGGATGGCGGCCTTCGCTCATCGGTTGTTGCGTTGCATGAAGACGAGCTTTTCGAACAAGGTCACGTCCTGCTCGTTCTTGAGCAGCGCGCCGACCAGCGGCGGCACCGCGACCTTGTCGTCCTTGCTCTGCAGTGCTTCGAGCGGAATGTCCTCGGCGACCAGCAGCTTGAGCCAGTCGAGCAGCTCGGAGGTCGACGGCTTCTTCTTCAGGCCGGGCAGGTTGCGCACGTCGTAGAAGGTCTTCATCGCCGACGTCAGCAGTTCCTGCTTCAGGCCGGGGAAGTGCACCGCCACGATGCTCTTCATCGTTTCCGCATCGGGGAACTTGATGTAGTGGAAGAAGCAGCGGCGCAGGAAGGCGTCGGGCAGTTCCTTCTCGTTGTTGGAGGTGATGAACACCACCGGCCGGTGCTTGGCGCGGATCAGCTCGCGCGTCTCGTAGCAGTAGAACTCCATGCGGTCGATCTCGCGCAAGAGATCGTTCGGGAATTCGATGTCGGCCTTGTCGATCTCGTCGATGAGCAGCGCCACCGGCTCGTCGGCGGTGAAGGCCTGCCACAGCACGCCCTTCACGATGTAGTTGTGGATGTCCTTCACGCGCTCGTCGCCGAGCTGCGAGTCGCGCAGGCGGCTCACCGCGTCATATTCATAGAGACCCTGCTGGGCCTTCGTGGTCGACTTGATGTGCCACTGCAGCAGCGGCAACTCGAGCGCCTGAGCCACTTCTTCCGCGAGCATCGTCTTGCCGGTGCCGGGCTCGCCCTTGACGAGCAGCGGTCGTTTGAGCGTGATGGCGGCATTGACCGCGAGCATCAGATCCTGAGTGGCGACGTAGTTGTCTGAACCCTTGAATTTCATGGATGGCGTAGTGCAGGGTGGTTGAAAGAACACAACATTGATCAGCGTTGCTGAGCGTTCCGACTGCCTCGCCCATGGAGGCTGCGGGGAGCCCCCATATAATCAAATGTCGATTTGAAACCTGTTTCTCCACGAGATTGTGCGCGCAAAATGAACAAGTTGTTGACCACGATGTTTGCCCTTGCTGTCGCTTGCGTGACGGTCTCGGCACAGGCCCAGAAGATCACGGGCAATGCTGAAGCCGGAGCGAAGAAGACGGCGATGTGCGTGGGTTGCCACGGCATCATCGGCTACCAGGCCAGCTTCCCCGAGATCCACAAGGTCCCGATGATCGCGGGCCAGAGCGCGACATACATCTCCTCGGCCCTCACGCAGTACAAGGGCGGCGAGCGCAAGCATCCGACGATGCGCGCCATCGCCGACACGCTGAGCGAGCAGGACATCGCCGACCTCGCCGCCTACTACAGCCAGCTCGGCGTGAAGGAAGGCGGCGCGCCGCCGCTGACCGTCGCCAGCCACCCGAGCGAACGTGTGCAGGCCCTCATTGCACGCGACAAGGACAACGCCTGCACCAAGTGCCACGGCGCCAACTTCAATACGCCGAACGACGGCACGGTGCCGAAGCTCGCGGGCCAGCATGCCGACTACCTCTACGTCGCGCTCAAGTCGTACAAGGTGCAGAACCAGCACCAGCTCGGCCGCTCCAACGGCGTGATGAGCGGACAGGCCAAGAAGTACACCAACCCCGAAATCAAGGAACTCGCCAGCTACATCAGCTCGTTGCCCGGCGAACTGAAGACGGTGCCGGAATCGCTCATCCACGATCCCAAGTAATCCGAGCCCCTGAGGCCCACAACGACAAAGCCCGCTGCAAGCGGGCTTTGTCGTTTCTGGCCGGCCGCTGGGGACGGCCTTTTGCGATGTGCTCAGACGTCGAAGAACACCGTCTCTGCAGGACCTTGCATGTGGATGTCGAAGCGGTAGGTCACCGCGCCGCCGGATTCGCTGCGCTTGGCGATCAGCGTGTTGCGGCGCTCGGACGGCACGCTGTTCAGCACCGCGTCCTTGCCGTTCGCCTCAGCCTCGTCGCTGAAGTAGATGCGCGTGAAGGCGTGCAACAGCATGCCGCGCATCAGCACGATCACGTTGATGTGCGGCGCTTCGCCGGATGTCTCCGCACCGGGCTTGACGGTGTGGAACACGAAGCGGTTCTGTGCATCGGTGCCCGTGCCTACGCGGCCGAAGGCGCGAAAGCCGATCTCGCGGGCAACGTCGACCGATTGCGGGTATTCGCCGGTGCCGTCGGGCTGGCTGATCTCGACCAGCGCGTCGTTGATCGGATTGCCGTCGCCGTCGATCACGCGGCCTTCGAGCCGGATGCGCTCGCCGCGCGCGCCGTCGAGCGCGACGTGCGCATCGAAGGGCTGGTCGAAGTCATAGCCGTACTGGGTGGCGGTGAGGCCGTAGGCGAAGTAGGGGCCGACCGTTTGCGAAGGGGTCTGGCCAAAGTTGGTTTCGAGTGCGCTCATCATGATTCGGTGTCTCCTCAGCGGGTTTCGAAAGGCGTCTCGTCGGCGCCGCGCAGCACGATGTCGAACACGTAGCCGAGCGCGTAGCCGTCTTCCGTCACGTCCATGCTGAAGTCCGAGATCAGGCGGTTGCGCGTCTTCTCGGGGGTGCCGGTGACCATCGGGTCGTATTGCAGGAGCGGGTCGCCCGGGAAGTACATCTGCGTCACCAACCGGCTGCCGAAATGCTCGCCGAACAGCGAAAGATGGATGTGCTGCGGACGCCAGGCGTTGGGGTGGTTGCCCCACGGGTACGCGCCCGGCTTGATGGTCAGGAAGCGGTAGCGGCCTTCGTTGTCGGTCAGGCAGCGGCCGGCGCCGAGGAAGTTGGGGTCGAGCGGTGCGTCGTGCTGGTCGACCTTGTGCACGTAGCGGCCCGCGGCATTGGCCTGCCAGATCTCGACCAGCGTGTTGCGCACGGGGCGGCGGCGCTCGTCCAGCACCTGGCCGGTCAGGATCATGCGTTCGCCCAGCGGCTCGCCGTTGCGGCGCGCGTTGCGCGTGAGGTCATGGTCGAACTCGCCGATGCTGCTGTGGCCATAGACCGGCTGGCGCAGTTCGCCCAGCGAGGCCTTGAGCGGAATCAGAGGCTGCGTCGGGCCGCGCTTGGCCGTCGAGCGGTAGCCCGTATAGATATATGAGGGATGGCTGGGCCAGTCGCGCGGCGAAAGCTGGGGCAGCGCGCCGGTCTTGGGGGTGGAAGAAGGCATTTCGACTTGTCTCCGGGATCGTGAGGGTGCCGGAACTGTATTCATGCGAAATGCTGATGTAAATTGACGGATTGACGTTTTTTCATAACCGGCAGTAATTCAATGGCCTCCAGCTCCGAAGCCTTTGTCCGCGGCGTCCAGTTGCGGCATCTGCGCTGCCTTGTGGCGGTCGCGCAGGAGCGCCATCTGGCGCGCGCTGCCGAGCGGCTGGCCTTGAGCCAACCGGCGATTTCGAAGACCCTGGCCGAGCTGGAGGATCTGGCGGGCGCGCGACTGGTGGAGCGCGGCACCGCGGGCCGCCGCGGTATCCAGGGCTTTACCGCGGCAGGCGAGCATTTGCTGGCGCATGCATTGCGCGTGCTGGAGGCGGTGGATGCCAGCGCCGAGGCGGTCATGCCGGCATCGGGTGCCCGGCCCCAGCGGCTTCGCATCGGCGCCCTGCCCAGCGTTGCGCCTTCGTTGCTGCCGCCAGCGCTGGTCGGCCTCCGCGAGCGGATGCCAACGCTCCAAGTGATCGTGCAGACAGGCGCCAATGCGCCACTGCTCGATGCCTTGCGCGCCGGGGACCTGGACCTGGTCGCTGGCCGCATGAGCGATCCGCAGTTGATGACCGGCCTGACATTCGAGTTGCTCTACACGGAGCCGCTCGCGATCGTCGCCCGGCCGGGTCACCCCCTGGCCGGCGGCTCGCCGTCGGTGCAGGACGTGCTGCACCATCCGCTCGTCGTCTACGGCGAAGGGACGATTCCGCGCCATCACACGGAGAGCTTTCTGTCCGGTCTGGGGCTGCGGTTGCCCGCGCACGCCACGCAGACGCTGGACCTGTCGGTCGCCCGCGCGCTGGCGGTGCGTTCGGATGCCGTCTGGTTCACGCCGATCGGTGCGGCCTGGGACGACCTCGCATCGGGCCATCTCGTGCGGCTGGCGATCGACACCGCCGGCACCGATGAACCGGTGGGCCTGCTGCTGCGTAGTGACGCCGAGCCGTCGCTGGCACGGCAGACGCTGATCGCGCTGCTGCGCGAGGCCGGCGCGGCTCAGTCGCGCGTCGCGCGCCGCTGAACGCAGGCTACGTAGGCCTCGCCATCGGGCGGTCGGCCGGCGCGCTGGCTTTCCCACATCATCTGGCCGAGGCATTCCATCGCCTCGTGGTGCGCGTCGAGCAGCGAGTCGCGGCGCGCTGCCAGCAGTTCGACCGCCTGGCGGATGCCGCGCGGCTGGTCGATGGAGCACTGCTCGCTGATCGACAGATGCATGGACAGGTGCAGGAAGGGGTTCTCGCGGCCGTCCTTGCCGTCGTAGACGCGCGCCACCGCCGCATCGGCGTCAGACAGGTCGGCGTGGTATTCGGGGTGCTCGTCGATCCAGCGGCTGGCGATGACTTCGAGCGCTTCCATCGGCTCGCCGCGGCGACTCTTGGCGAAGACGTCGCAGAAGAAACGACGCACTTCCTCTTGGGAGGGATTGAACATCCACCGAGGTTAGCACCGACCCTCAGAACGGTTTGGGCAGCCCGCCGTACATTGCCAAGCCATGGACCGCCTCGAAAACATTGAGACATTCGTTCGCGTCGCGCAAACGCAGAGCTTCGCGGAGGCTGCCCGGCAGATGCGCGTGGCCAAGTCGGTGGTCACCAGCCGCGTGAAGCAGCTCGAAGACCACGTCGGCGCGCCGCTCTTTCATCGCAGCACGCGCGTCGTTCGGCTCAGCGACGTGGGGCAGGCCTTCCTGCGCGATTGCACGGAACTCGTCGGACGGGCCAACGACATCATGGACCAGATGCGCGACGCGCGAGCCGGGCCGACGGGCACGCTGCGCATCCATGCATTGACCGGCTTCGTGCTCGGGCACTTCGCGACGCTGCTGCGCGCGTTCCAGGTCAGCTTTCCGGACATCCACCTGGAACTGATCGTGAGCGACTCCGTGGTGGACCCGGTCAAGGCCGGCGTCGACTGTGCACTGCAGATCTTCCCGGCGGCATCGACCGAGCTGGTGTCGCGCTCGCTCTTCCCCGTGCGCCGCGTGTTCTGCGCCACGCCCGAATACCTGCGCACGCACGGCACGCCGGAAAGCCCGCGCGACCTGCACAAGCACACGCTCGGCCTCTATTCGGGCTACCCGACGCGCGACCGCTGGACCTTTCATCACGCGGGCGAGCAGGTGACGATGTACATGAGCGCCGCCTTGCTGACCAACAGCGTCCACCTGCTGCGCGAATACGCAATGGAGCATGCCGGCATCGTCTGCCTGCCGACCCTGGTCGCGGGCGATTCGATCCTGCGCGGGGACCTGCAGGTGGTGCTGCCGGAGCATCAGCTGTCTTCGTTCTCGTTGAGCGCGGTCTATGCGGGCACCTCGCGCAACGCGTTCAAGCTCAGGCTCTTCATCGAGCACCTCACCGCCGCATTCACGCGCGTGCCGCCGTGGGACGCCGCCATGATCGATCGGGGGCTTCTGCCGGAGGGGCTCATCGCGGACGCCTGACGCCCGTGGCACCAAAGTGCAATTCCGGGCAGGAGGGATCGTGACTAGGATCGGTCAACTCCACCCCAGGAACCCCGGCATGAGACTTCGCCCGACCACTTGCGCCTTGAGCGCCTCCCTGCTGGCCGTCAGCCTCTGCCACGCGGCCGCCGGCGCTGCAGTGCCCGTCACGGTCGACAACTTCGTCCGCGCGGAGTCCGACCTGTACATCACGGGCCTCTTCAAGGACGGCGGCATCGGCAAGTTCCTTCATCGCCGCGAGCCTGCCTCGATCGACAAGCAGACCGTCATCCGCCTCAATCGCGACACGCTGTACTCGTCGGGCGTGTTCGACCTCGATGCCGGGCCGGTGACGATCACGATGCCCGACCCGGGCCAGCGCTTCATGTCGATGCAGGTCATCAACGAGGACCACTACGTGCCGAACGTCTTCTACGGCGCTGGAACGCACACGTTGAGCAAGGAGCACGTCGGCACGCGCTACGTCGTCGTCGGCGTGCGCACGCTGGTCGACCCGAACAGTCCGGACGACATCAGGCAGGTGCATGCCCTGCAGGATGCGATCAAGGTCAGCCAGCAGGGGCCCGGCCGGCTCGAGATGCCGAACTGGGACCCGGCGAGCCAGAAGAAGGTGCGCGACGCGCTGATCGTGCTGTCCACGACCCTTCCGGATTTCAGGAAGGCCTTCGGGACCAAGGAGGAGGTCGATCCGGTGCGGCGCCTGGTCGGCGCGGCGGCGGCCTGGGGCGGCAATCCGGACAAGGATGCGACCTACCTCAACGTCGCGCCGGCGAAGAACGACGGCAAGACCGTGTATCGCCTCCGGGTCAAGGATGTGCCGGTGGACGCCTTCTGGTCGGTCAGCGTCTACAACAAGGCAGGCTACTTCCAGAAGAACCCCGCCAATGCCTACACGCTGAACAACCTGACCGCGAAGAAGGACGCCGACGGTTCGATCGCGATGCAGTTCGGCGGCTGCGACGGCAAGACGCCGAACTGCCTGCCCACGACGGCCGGCTGGAACTACACCGTGCGCCTCTACCGCCCACGTGCCGAGATCCTCAGCGGCACATGGACTTTTCCGGAGCCGCAGCCCGTCAATTGAAGCTCAGGGCGCGGTTTCGGCGAAGGCGGGCACGCGGCCTGCGAATTCGTCGAGCCAGCTTTCCAGTGCCGGGTGCGTGGCGCGCCATTTGCCATGGAACCTGAAATCCAGGTAGCCCAGCGCGGCGGCCAGCGTGATCTCTCCGATGTGCGGCCCTGCCGGCCGGCGCACGGGCAATCGGGTCGCCGCGAAATCGAGCGCGCGCTCCACCTTGCCGCGCTGGTGCGCAAGCCACGACTCGACGTGATGCGTCGGCGGCCGGAAGCGGATCTCGTACATCTGCAGGATGGCCGCGTCCATCAGCCCGTCGGCGAGGGCCTGCTCCCGCAGCACCCCGATGCGCTCCACGCCTGCGGGGATCAGGATGTCGCGCCCATCCATCGCGTTGAGATGCTCGACGATCACACGCGAATCGAAGAGCGCCTCGCCGTCCTCCAGGATCAGCGTCGGGATCTTGCCCAGCGGGTTCTGCTGGCGCAGGCTGTCGTGCGGATCGCTGGTGTCGGCGTTCACGACCTCCACCTGCGATGTCAGCCCGAGCGTGCCGATGGCCATCCGGACCTTGCGGCCGAAAGGGGAGGCGGTGGACGTGCGAAGAATGAGCATGGTGCTCAGATGTTAGCGAGCAGGCCGCCGTCCACGCGAATGACCGAGCCCGTCACGTACGAGGCGCCCCGGCTCGCCAGGAAGGCAACCACATCTGCGTATTCCTGCGGTTCGCCGTAGCGTCCCAGCGGAATGCTCGCGGTGCTTTCGGCAGACACCTCTTCGACGGTGCGGCCTTCCCGCTTGGCCTTCTGTTCGTCGAGGAAGCGGATGCGGCCGGTGGCCACGCGCCCGGGCAGGACCACGTTGCAGGTCACGCCTTCGCGGCCGACTTCGCGCGCCAGGGTCTTGGACCAGCCCACGAGCGACAGCCGCAGCGCGTTGGAAAGACCGAGATTGGCGATCGGCGCCACCACGCCCGACGAGGTGCTGGTGATGACCCGCCCGAACCGGCGCTCGCGCATGCCCGGCAGCACGCGATCGGTGATGGCGATGACCGACATCACCATGCTCTGGAAGTGGCGGGACCACGTCTCGCTGCTCTGTCCCGACACGGGCGTCGGCGGCGGGCCGCCGGTGTTGTTGACGAGGATGTCGACCGGGCCCAGCTCGCGCTCGATGCGCGCGATGTTGGCGTCGATGACCGACAGGTCGCCGAGGTCCCACGGCAGCGCGATGGCCTGTGCGCCGTCCGTGCGGATCTGTTCGGCGACGGCGTTCACGGCCGCCGGGTCGATGTCGGCGAGAGCGACGCGCGCGCCCTCGCTGGCCAGCGTGCGCGCGATGGCGCTGCCGAGTCCGCCGCCCGCGCCAAGCACGAGCGCTGTCTTCCCTGAAAGTCCAAGGTCCATGGTGTGTTCGATCCTTTGATTGAGATGGGAGGCGCGCTGCTAGATCAGCTTGCCCGGATTCATGATCTGGTTCGGGTCCAGCGACTGCTTGATGCGCATCATCAGATCGAACTCGATGTCCGACTTGTAGTGCCGCAGTTCGTCGCGCCGCAGCTGGCCGACGCCGTGCTCGGCGCTGATGCTGCCGTTGGCAGCCGCCACGAGGTCGTGGACGATGCGGTTCAGCCGCTCGGTGGTCCCGGCGAGTTCTTCGCCTGGCGTGCCGAGCGGCAGCAGCACGTTGTAGTGCAGGTTGCCGTCGCCCAGGTGCCCGAAGTTGATGATCCGCACGTCCGGCAGTTCGGCGCGCAGGGCGGCATCGGCCTGGCTGGCGAACGCGGCGATGGCCGAGATCGGGAGGGCGATGTCGTGCTTCACGGCCTTGCCCGCGCGGACCTGCGCCTGCGAGATGCCTTCGCGGATCTTCCAGAAAGCCTGTGTCTGCGCGCCGGTCACGCTGACCACGACATCCTGGATCAGCCCTTGCTCCAGAGCATCGCCCAGGCCGCGCTCCAGCAAATCGGCCAGGCCTTCGCCTTGCGTGTCGGCCAGCTCGATCAGGGCGTGGAACGCATGCGAAGCGCCGAGGGGCGCCCGCACGTCCGCCACATGCTGCAGGATGAGTTCGAGAGATTCGTTCGACATCATCTCGAACGCGACCAGTCGCTCGCCACACACCGCGCGCATCTGCGCCAGAAGCTGCACCAGGGCATCGATGCTCTCGGCGCCGACCCATGCGGTCGAGCGCGCGACAGGCCGCGGGTAGAGCTTCAGCACCGCGGCGGTGATGACGCCCAGCGTGCCTTCCGATCCGATGAAGAGATCGCGCAGGTCGTAGCCCGTGTTGTCCTTGCGCAATCCGCGCATGCCGTTCCAGACGCGGCCATCGGGCAGCACCACTTCGAGGCCGAGCGCGAGTTCGCGCGCGTTGCCGTAGCGCAGCACGGCAATGCCGCCGGCATTGGTGGCGAGGTTGCCGCCGATCGTGCAACTGCCTTCCGACCCCAGGCTCAGCGGAAAGAAGCGGCCCGCTTCCTGCGCCGCTTCCTGGATATGGGCCAGCAGCACGCCGGCTTCGGCGGTCAGCGTGTTGTTGAGCGGATCGACCTCGCGTATCGCATTCATTCGCACCGTGCTGAGCACGACCTGCGCGCCGCTGCCGTCGGGCGTGGCGCCGCCGCTCATGCCGGTATTGCCGCCCTGCGTGACGACCGGCGTGTGCGTCTCGTGGCAGATGCGCATGACTTCGGCGGTCTGGGCCGTGTTCGCGGGGCGGACGACGACGCAGCTGCGGCCGTGCCACTTCTTCAGCCAGTCGACCTCGAAAGGCTCCTTGCCCTCCGCGTCGGTGATCAGGCCCGCGTCGCCGACGGCGGCATGCAGGCGCTGGAACAGTTGGGGGTGGGTGATGCTCATGGGTGCAGTCATGACGGCCTCACCATCCAAGCTGGATACGGCCAAGGGCCATGGAAACCGCAGCCTGCGTCGGCTCGACCACTGGCAGGCCGGTCGCTTCCTGCAGCGGCGCGCGAAAGGGCGCCATGCCGGCGCAGCCCATCACCAGCACGTTGGCGCCGTTCTCGTCGCGCAGCCGCCGGCCTGCGGCGATCATGGCCTCCAGCGTGGCGGTCTGGTCGGACAACTCGGACACCGTGCGGCCGATGGCCACTTCGCCCGCCACGCGCTGCTGGATGCCCATCGCGCCCCACGTGCGCCAGTGGCGCGGTATGGAGGCGGGCAGGATCGCGATCACGCCGAAGCTCTGTCCCAGCGTGAGCGCCGTCAGCGCGGCGCACTCGCTGATGCCGAAGGCCAAGGGCCCGCGCATCTCGCGCAGCATGTGCAGGCCCGGGTCGCTGAAGCAGGCAGTGACGAAGGCGGCAGTGCCTTCGAGATGCGCCTCGGCGAAGCGCCGCACCGACAGTGCGGCGCGGTCGACGTCGTGCTGCGTCTGCACGCCCGGCGGGCCGTCGGCCAGCGTGACGCACCGGATCGCGGGGCCTTCGGGCCGGCGCAGCGGGGCCATGGCGGCGTCGATGCCGGCCGTGACGGCCTCGCTGCTGTTGGGGTTGATGACGTAGAGGGTCTGGCTCATGGGGTCCTGCGGTGGCGCGGCGGGGTGCCGGCGACGGGCCGCAGTTTAGGAGCGGGTCGCCCGTTCCACACTTGCCAATTCATGCGTCATCATTAACACCTTGTTATTTGGTCCAATCGCCATGTCATTCAATCTCAGGCAGATCGAGGTCTTTCGCGCCGTCATGATCACCGGCTCGATCCGCGGCGCCTCGGAACTTCTGTTCGTGTCGCAGCCGGCCGTCAGCCGGCTGCTGTCCCACACCGAAAGCCGCGTTGGGTTCCCGCTGTTCGAGCGCATCCGGGGCCGGCTGTACGCAACGCCCGAAGCCAAGAAGCTGTTCCACGAGGTGGAGCAGGTCTATGCGGGCGTCAAGCGCGTCAACGAACTGGCCCGCGAGCTCAGCGACAACCAGGAAGGCATCCTGAACCTGGTCGCGAGCCCGAGCGTGGGGCAGATGGTGATACCGATGGCGATGGCCGAATACCGGCACAACCATCCGCAGGTCAAGCTCACCTTCCACTACCTGGGGCACGCGCCGCTGATGGAGCGCCTGCTCAACCGCCAGGCCGACCTGGCCGTCACCATCCTGCCGGTCAACCACCCGAACCTCGAGATGGAGGAACTGGGCAGCGGGCGCCTGGTCTGCATCTGCCCCTACAACCATCCCCTGGCGCGCCGCTCGACCCTGGCCGTGGCCGACCTGCTGCCGTTCCCCTTCATCTCGTACGACCGCAATTCGCCCTTCGGGGCCATGGTGGCGGCCCTTTTCGAGGCGAACGGCGAAACCGTGCGTGCCGCCATCGAGGCCGGCTCCCCGCAGAACGCCTGCGCGCTCGTGCAGGCCGGGGCCGGCATCGCGCTGGTGGACGAGTTCTCCGCCCGGAGCTGGTCGGCGAGCAAGTTCGTCGTGCGGCCGGTGGTCAATGCGCCGGTGATGAAGGCGACACTGGTGCGGCTGCGGACCGAGCCGATGTCGCATCTGGCGCAGTCCTTCGTCGAGGTTCTGCAGCAGGTGATGCTGCGCGAGGGCTTCCGGGTTTCCACCGAAGGCACTTAACACGATGTTAAGCATGTCAGCCAAACTGTCACACGACATCGCGAAACGGCGTCGGAATAATGGCCCCATCGAAACGCCATTCCGAGTTGTCCGACATGCCTTGCCCGCCGACCCGCACCCTTTGTGTTCCCCCCGCTGAATCGCGGGTGCCCTCTTTCAACGGCGCGGGATCGAAGTGAAGCTGGGGCTCGAGGGGCGCCATGCGCTGGTGTGCGCTTCCAGCCGCGGGCTGGGCCGTGCATGTGCCCTGTCGCTGGCCGGCGAGGGCGTCAGCCTGACGTTGGTGGCGCGCGGCCGGGAGGCGCTCGAAGCCACGGCGCAGGACATCCGCCGCGCCACCGGCGTCGAGGTGCATGCCGTGGTCGCCGACATCACGACCCCCGAGGGGCGCGAAGCAGCGCTGGCCGTGCATCCGGCGCCTGACATCCTTGTGACCAATGCCGGCGGCCCGAAGCCGGGCGACTTTCGCGACTGGGACCGCGAAGCCTGGATCGAGGCCCTCGACGCCAACATGCTGGCGCCCATCGCCCTGATCCGCGCCACGGTCGACGGCATGATCGAGCGGCGCTTCGGGCGCATCATCAACGTCACTTCGGCGGCCGTCCGGTCGCCGATCGACATCCTCGGCCTGTCCAACGGCGCGCGATCCGGCTTGACCGGCTTCGTGGCCGGGCTGGCCCGCAAGACCGTCGCGCACAACGTGACCATCAACAACCTCCTGCCCGGCCCCTTCGAGACCGATCGCCTGCGCGAGACCGCGCGCCAGTGGGCGCAAGACCACGGCGTGCCCGAAGACGAGGTGCTCGCACGCCGCCGCGCCGCGAACCCGGCCGGTCGCTTCGGCGAACCGCACGAGTTCGGCGACGCCTGCGCCTACCTGTGCAGTGCCCAGGCGGGCTTCATCACCGGACAGAACTTGCTGCTCGACGGCGGCTCGTACCCTGGAACCTTCTAGCCATGACTTCCCAGAGCTTCGACCTGACGATTCGCAACGGCCGCATCAGCAATGCCGACGCGACCTTCCACGCCGATATCGGCATCGTCGACGGCGTGATCGCGGCGATCGCGCCCAATCTGCCGGCGGGCACCCGCGACGTCGATGCGACCGGCCGCTGGGTGCTGCCCGGCGGCATCGACAGCCACTGCCACATCGAGCAACTCTCGGGCATGGGCGTGATGTGCGCCGACGATTTCTACTCGGGCACTGTCTCGGCCGCGTTCGGCGGCACGACCACCATCCTGTCCTTCGCCGCCCAGCACCGTGCCGACAGCATCCCCCAGGTGGTGGCCGACTATGGCCGCCTGGCGCGCGAGAAGGCGGTGATCGACTACGGCTTCCACCTGATCCTCACCAACCCGGACGAAACGGCGCTGCGCGAGCACCTGCCGCAAGTCATCCGCGACGGCATCACTTCGCTCAAGGTCTACATGACCTACGACAAGCTCAAGCTCGACGACTACCAGTTGCTCGACGTGCTGTCGGTCGCCGGCGAGGAGGGCGCGCTGGTGATGATGCACGCCGAGAACCACGACATGATCCGCTGGATCGCGCACCGCTTGCTGGAGCGCGGCCACAAGGCGCCGAAGTTCCACGCCGTCGCGCACGACGCGCTGGCGGAGTCCGAGGCGACGCACCGCGCGATCGCGCTGTCGCGCCTGGTCGACGTGCCGGTGCTGATCGTCCATGTGGCGGGCCGCGAGACGGTGGATGTCATCCGCAATGCGCGCAGCCTCGGCGCGTCGGTGTATGCGGAGAGCTGCCCGCAATACCTCTTTCTCACGGCCGACGACAGCGACAAGCCCGACATGGAAGGGGCCAAGTTCTGCTGCAGCCCGCCGCCGCGCGACGCCGACTCGCAGGAAGCGGTCTGGGCAGGCCTGAAGGACGGCACGCTGGGCGTCTACTCGTCCGACCATGCGCCGTACCGCTTCGATGCCTCGGGCAAGCTGCCGAAAGGTGACGCCACGACCTTCAAGGAAATGGCCAATGGCGTGCCCGGCATCGAGCTGCGGCTGCCGCTGCTGTTCTCCGAGGGCGTCATGAAGGGCCGGATCAGCATCGAGGAGTTCGTCGCGCTCACGTCGACCAACCATGCCCGCATGTACGGCCTGGCGCCGCGCAAGGGCAGCCTGAGCGTGGGCGCGGATGCCGACGTCGTGCTGTGGAACCCCGAGCGCACGGTGGAGGTCAGCGCCAGCATGCTGCACGACCGCGTCGGCTACACGCCGTACGAGGGCTACACCCTGCGCGGCTGGCCCGAGCAGGTCTTCAGCCGTGGCCGCTGCGTGGTGCGCGACAACGCCTTGCAGGTGGAGCGCGGCACGGGCGAGTACATCCCGCGCGGGCGTCCCGATCCACTCGTGAACCGTCCGCCCGCAGCGGGCGATCGCGGCCGATTCAGCGCCCTCGTCGGGCTCGATCGCGCCGGCTGAGTTTCATCCTTTCTGTCGGTCGCCCCGTCGGCCGATCTCCAGCGATACCCAACGACATCACCCAGGAGTTGATCCATGAAGAGTTTCTCGTTGCGCCTGCGCGCCGTTCCGTTTCTCCTTCTGTGCTGGGGCGCCACCGCGGCCCAGGCCCAGGCGCCGCTGCGCTCTGCGGTCGACGCCACCTTCGCGCCGCACGCCATGGCCAAGCTGGGCGGTGGCGTGCAGGGCTTCAACATCGACCTGGGCGAGGAACTGGCCAAGCGGCTGGGCCGCAAGATCGAGATCGAAGGCGCGGAGTTCTCCGGCCTCGTGCCCGGCCTCAACAGCCGTCGCTATGACTTTCTCGTGGCGCCGGTCACCGTGACGCCCGAGCGCGCCAAGTCGCTGCTGTTCACCGAGGGCTACCTCGACACCGACTACACCTTCCTCGGCGCGAAGACGACGCCGCCCGTCGTGAAGCTGGAAGACCTGAAGGGCAAGACCGTCGCCGTCAACAAGGGCTCCAACTACGAAGGCTGGGCCCGCGAGAACGCCGAGAAGTACGGATTCAAGTTCGACGTCTACGGCGCCAATGCGGACGCGGTGCAGGCCGTGCAGTCCGGCCGCGCGGACTACAACCTCGCCGGCACCACCGTCGTGGCCTGGGCCGCCAAGCAGAACCCGACGCTCAAGACCAGCTACACGATCAAGACGGGCCTGGTCTGGGCGCTGCCCTTCCGGCTCGACGACAAGGCCGGCCGCGATGCGGCATCCAACGCGCTCAAGTGCATGAAGAAGGATGGCACGCTCTCCAAGCTCGCAGTGAAGTGGTTCGGCTTCCAGCCCGGCCCCGATGATGCCGCCGTGAAGATCGCACCCGGCACCGGCGTGCCCGGCACCGATGGCTACGACCCGACGCCCGTGACGCCCAAGTGCTCCCTGGCTTCATGAGTGCGCCCATCCTGGAAATCAGCGGCCTGAGAAAGTCCTACGGCAGCACGGAGGTGCTGCGCGGCGTGGACCTGCAGGTGAATGCGGGCGAGCTGGTCTGCGTGATCGGGCCCTCCGGTTCCGGCAAGAGCACGATGCTGCGCTGCTGCAACCTGCTGGAGGAACCGACCGGCGGACGCATCATGGCCAACGGCCATGAGGTCACCTCGCCCCGCGTCGACATCAACCGCCTGCGGCAGAACGTGGGCATGGTGTTCCAGCAGTTCAATCTCTACCCGCACCTGACCGCGCTCGACAACGTCGCGCTCGCACTGCGCAAGGTGCAGCGCCGGAGCAAGGCCGAGGCCGAGTCTCTCGCGCAGGCTGCGCTGGAGCAGGTGGGCCTTGGGGCCAAGGCGCGGTCGTTGCCTTCCGAGCTTTCGGGCGGGCAGCAGCAACGTGTCGGCATCGCGCGCGCCGTCGCCCTGAAGCCGCACGTGATCCTGTTCGACGAGCCGACGAGCGCGCTCGACCCGGAGCTGGTCGAGGACGTGCTCAACGTCATGCGCGACCTGCGCCAGCGGGGCATGACCATGCTGGTCGTCACGCACGAAATGGCCTTCGCCCATGCGGCCGCCGACAAGGTGGTCTTCATGGATGGCGGCGTCGTGGTCGAGCAGGGCACGGCCGCGGACGTCTTCGAGCGTCCGCGCGAGGCGCGCACCCAGAGTTTTCTGGCCCGCTACGGAAGCAGGCGGTCATGACGGGCGCCGAGAGCGGCTTCGCTTTCACCTTCTTCAACCTCGCCGTCGCGAAGCAGTACTGGCCGAACATCGCGGCCGGTGCGCTGGTGACGGTGTCGGTTGGCGTCGCGGTGGTCTTGACCGGCACCTTGCTGGGCCTGCTGCTGGCCATCGTGCGCTCGCTGGGCCGCCGCAGCCTGACATGGGCGGTCGTCGCCTTCGCGGACGTGATGCGCTCGTTGCCGGCGCTGGTGGTGCTGATCGTCCTGTACTTCGGCCTGCCCGCCGTCGGATTGCCGATGTCCGCCTTCGCCGTGACATGGCTGGCCCTGTCGCTGGTGCTGGCCGCCTACGCCGAGGAGAGCATCTGGGCCGGCATCTCCGCGCTGCCCGCGGGCCAGATGGAAGCCGCGCGTTCCACCGGCATGCGCTGGTGGCAGGCGATGCGCTGGGTCGTGCTGCCGCAGGCGCTGCGCCGCGCGGTGCCGCCGCTGACCAACCGCGTGATCTCGATCACCAAGAACACGGCGCTGGGCTCGGTCGTCGCGCTCAACGAAATCCTGAACAACGCGCAAGGCGCGAGCAGCTACGCCGGCAATCCCACGCCGCTGATGATGGGCGCGCTGGCCTACCTCGTGGTCTTCGTGCCGCTGGTGGTGTTCTCCCGATGGCTCGAACAACGCTGGCAGCGGAGGTAGGTGCATGGAAAGCCTGATCCAGAACTTCTTCAACCTCGAGGTCTATGCGGCCGTCTTTCCCTACCTGCTTCGCGGGCTGTGGGCGACGGTGTGGCTGTCGGCCCTGGTGATTCCGCTCGGCGCCGCCGCCGGTCTGGCGCTGGCCCTGGGCCTGACGCAATCGCGCAGCCGCGCGGTTCGCTGGAGCATCGTCGCGTACATCGACTTCTTCCGCGCCTTCCCGCCGCTGGTGCTGCTCATCCTCATCTACTTCGGCGGTCCCTTCCTTGGCGTCGAACTGGGCAAGGTCTCAGCCGTCGCGCTGGCCTTCGTGCTGAACAACGCCAGCTACTTCGCTGAAGTCTTCCGGGCCGGCCTGCAAGGGGTGGCGGCGGGCCAGATGGAAGCGGCGCGCTCGACCGGACTCGATCGCCGGCAGGCGCTGCAGTTCGTCGTCATCCCGCAGGCGGTGAAGAACGTCATGCCCGACCTGGTCGGCAACAGCATCGAAGTGGTGAAGCTCACCAGCATCGCCAGCGTGGTCGCCCTGCCGGAACTGCTGCGCGCGGCGCGCGACGCGCAATCGCTGGTCTACAACCCTTCGCCCGTGGTCCTGGCGGCGCTGATGTACCTGGCGCTGCTGTGGCCGCTCACGCGCTGGCTCGCCCGGCTCGAAAACCGGCGCGCCCGCCGCAAGGCCGCCTGACCCCGTCCGCCCCGCGCATCCGCGCGAACACAACCCATTTTTGATCCGAAGGAATCCGATGACCGAGAAGCTCAGCGAAACGTCGAAAGGCGTCTACATCATTGCGGCCACGCCGTTCACCGACGAAGGCGAACTCGACCTCGCAAGCACCGACAGCCTCACCGACTTCTACCTGGAGAAGGGCGTGACGGGCTTCACCATCCTTGGAATGATGGGCGAAGCGCCGAAGCTCACCGAGGAGGAGACGCTGACGGTGATGAACCGCGTCCTCCAGCGCGTCGACGGGCGGGTGCCGGTGGTGGTGGGCGTGAGCCATGCATCCAACCGGCATGTGGAGCGGCTGTCGAAGACGGCGATGGACAAGGGCGCGGCCGGCATCATGCTGGCGCCGGTCGCCAACCTCAAGACCGACGACCAGGTCTACAACTACTACGCGACCGTCGCCCGCCTGATGGGCGACCAGATCCCGATCTGCCTGCAGGACTTTCCGCAGGTGACGGGCGTGCACATGTCGGTATCGGTCATCCATCGGCTCGTCGACGATTTCGCACAGGTGGTGATGCTCAAGCACGAGGACTTCCCCGGCATGCGCAAGCTGAGCGATGTGCGCGAACAGAGCGCGTCGGCCGGCCGGCGCCGCATCAGCATCCTCGTTGGCAATGGCGGCCTGTTCCTGCCGCAGGAAATGCTGCGCGGCGCCGACGGCGCCATGACCGGCTTCGCCTATCCGGAAATGCTGGTGCAGGTCTGCAAGCTGTTCGACGAAGGCCGCGCGGAAGAGGCGGAAGACCTCTTCAACGTGTACCTGCCGCTCCTGCGCCACGAGTTCCAATACGGCCTCGGCCTGGCGCTGCGAAAGGAAACGCTCAAGCGCCGCGGCGCCATCCGCTCCGCCTACGTGCGCCGGCCGGGCCCGTTGCTCAATGGCACCGACATGGCCGAACTGGGCCGGCTGATCCAGCGGCTGGAAAGCCGGCTCGCCGAACGCGCCTGAGGCGCTCGCGCCGTCGATGACGGCAGTCCCGGGTAAACCCTGCGGATTGACCGTATTTCGCGAACAATGCGGCCCGGATTTGAGGCCTACCGGAGCCGCCCCCTGTTTCCTAAAGTGCACACATCGCAGCCCCCGCTGCCTTGTTGGCACCCAGAGGAGACACACCATGACTGCCGCCTACCAGACCCGCTTCGGGTCCCTGAAGCACTACGAGAAGGGCCACGTCGAGCCCATTGCCGATGACGTGCGCCACTACGCGTTCTCGAACTGTTTCGACATCGCGAGCAAGAGCAAGCCTTACGAGAAGGTCGTGTTCGGCCAGAACCAGATCTATGTGCTGGAGACGCTGCGCGCCGAAGGCACATCGCCCTGGTACACCAGCGCCCACGACGAATTCGCGCTGGTGATGGACGGCGAGGTCGAGGTGCACCTCGTCAAGCTCGATGCCAGCCAGACCGTCTCTGACGAAGAGAAGAACGGCGCCGTGCTCGTGAAGGGCGAACCCAAGGGCTCCAAGATGGGCTGGATGAAGCTCACGCGCGGCCACCAGGGCCTGCTGCCGAAGAACACCGCCTATCAGTTCCGCACCGCGGGCGCCCCCGGCGTGATCGTCCTGCAGACCTGCAAGGGCGACCTCTCCGTCGAAAAGTGGGCAGACATCTGCCAGACGCACTGAGCCACGAGGAGCATCACCATGAACGCACCCGCTGAACTCGCCAAGGTCATCGCGTCGCAGCCAGACGCCACGCTCGGCTACAAGGACTTCTCGCTCGGCAGCTTCGGTTTCCGCCGCGACGAGTATTTCGCCCACATCACCTGGAAGACCCGCGACGGCCGCCCGATGAGCCACACGATGGACATCGGCAACTACCTGCGTGCGCTGATGCGCGACGTGGCCTGGGGCTTCTTCTATGGATGGGTCAACTTCGACGACGTGGTCGGCACGGTCAACCACTACCAGTCGGTCGACCTCTATGCGGGCAGCTTCAACGGCACGATGAAGGAAGCCGACATCGACATGCTGGAGAACTTCCCGACCGCGCAGATCCGCGCCACTTTCGAGGCCATGCTCGACGACTGGACCAACGAGAGCTTCGACCCCTTCTCGGCACCGCAGGAAACCGGCTCGCCCTACGGCCGCAAGAAGGGCAACAACACGGCCAAGATCACCCGCGCGCGTGAACTCGCCAAGCGCTGCGTCGGCCTGAAGGGCGACCTGGACCTGCGCAGCGACGAGCGCGGCGCGCCCGTCAACCGCGCCTTCGCCGACGTGCCGCAGGGCCAGCCCGAACTGCACCCCGAGCCGGGATTCGAGAACGAGGTGCACGCCTTCAATCTCTTCGGCTTCCTGAGCCGCTCGCAGGTCACGTGGAACCCGAGCTTCACCTCGGTCGTCAAGCACAGCTACATGTGCCCGACCACGGAAGAGCACATCCTGCCGATCATCCACGGCAACGATCGGGTCGAGTGGTTCTTCCAGATGACCGACGAGATCCACTGGGACTGCGGCGACAAGAACACCGGCAAGCCGATGGCGCGCGTGATCATGAAAGCCGGCGACATGGCCGCCATGCCCGCCTACTGCCGCCATCAGGGCTACAGCCCCAAGCGCTCGATGCTGCTGGTCTGGGAGAACGGCTCGCCGAGCCTTGTCTACGAGATCCAGAAGGGCGAGAGCCCGGAAATCCCCGTCGAGTTCTAGGAC
Source organism: Variovorax flavidus (assembly GCF_030317145.1). GTDB lineage: Bacteria > Pseudomonadota > Gammaproteobacteria > Burkholderiales > Burkholderiaceae_C > Variovorax > Variovorax flavidus. The sequence continues at coordinate 210,217 of NZ_JASZYE010000005.1, read as the reverse complement.
GTACCCATCGAGCGCAGCCGACCGCGCAGCGCTCGTCGCGAGGAGACAGATTCCAGGCAGGTCGCGGCCGGTTCCGTGCCGGCGCGGCGTCGTGCCGTCGATGACCCGTCCGTACCGGGTCCCAGCGAAGAAGGAGACACACCATGGCCCTCACCCGTCAATCCATGACCGACGAGCAACGCAAGTCGGTGGCGCTCGAATACCTCAAGGCCTACGACAACGGCGGCGTGACGTCCACCGGCGGCTCGATCCTGGACCTGTTCGCGGACGACGCGCAGGTGTACTTCCCCAAGTGGGGCCTGGCCAACGGCAAGGAGCAGATCGGCAAGCTGTTCGGCGAAGTCGGCAGCCGGGGCAAATCGATCCGGCACGACTACGCGGGCTTCAACTGGATCTTCTCGGGCACCGATCTATTCGCGTGCGAAGGCACGAGCTACGGCGAGCATGCGGACGGTCCGTGGCGCGCCGGCGTGCCGGAATGGGGCGCCGGCCGGTGGTGCGACGTGTTCGAGGTCCGCGACTGGCTGATCCAGCGCTGCTTCATCTATCTGGACCCGGACTACGCCGGCAAGGACACCGCCCGCTATCCATGGATCGCCCCCAACTGACATCGAACGACATGAACCTCGCAGACATCCAGCAGGCCGCCGGCCTCAAGACGCCCATCCGGCGCCAGCTCTTCATCGACGGGCGTTTCGTCGAAGCCGAATCGGGCGAGACGCTCGCGACGCTGAACCCGCACGACAACTCCACCATCGCGGACGTGGCGCTCGCGGGCAAGGCCGATGTGGACAAGGCCGTGGCCGCGGCCAAGCGCGCCTTTCCGGCGTGGAGCCGCATGGCGGCGGCCGACCGCGGGCGCATCCTGCTCAGGCTTGCGGATCTGATCGAAGCCAACACCGAGGAACTCGCGCGCCTCGAATCGCTGGACACGGGCCATCCGGTGCGCGATTCGCGCAAGCTCGACGTGCCGCGCACGGCGGCCTGCTTCCGCTACTTCGGCGGCATGGCCGACAAGTTCCAGGGCGAGACCATTCCGGTCGAAGCGGGCTTCCTCAACTACACCTTGCGCGAGCCGGTCGGCATCGTCGGGCAGGTGGTGCCGTGGAACTTCCCGCTCATGTTCACGAGCTGGAAGATGGCGCCCGCGTTGGCGGCCGGCAACTGCATCGTGATGAAGCCGGCCGAGATCACGCCGCTCAGCTCGCTCAAGATCGTCGAGCTGATGGCCGAGGCCGGCATGCCCGACGGCGTGGTCAACATGGTGCCGGGGCTGGGCCACGTCGTGGGCCAGTACATCGCGGAGCATCCGGAAATCTCGAAGATCGCCTTCACCGGCAGCACGGCGACGGGCCGCCGCGTGGTGCAGGCGAGCGCGGGCAACCTGAAGAAGGTGCAGCTCGAACTCGGCGGCAAGGGGCCGAACATCGTATTCGAGGATGCCTTCCTGCCTGCGGCGGTCAACGGCAGCGCCTGGGCCATCTTCCACAACCAGGGGCAGGCCTGCATCGCGGGCTCGCGGCTGATGCTGCACGAGAAGATCGCCGATGCCTTCCTCGACCAATTCATTCCGCTGGCGCAGTCCATCCGGCTCGGCAACCCGCTCGACGACGCGACCGAGATGGGCCCGCTCACCAGCGCGCAGCATCGCGAGCGTGTGCTGAGTTACGTCGAGGTGGCCAGGGGCGAGGGCGGCGAGGTGCTCGCGGGCGGCAAATCGCCCGGCGGCGAGCTGGCGCGCGGCTGCTACGTCGAGCCCACCATCGTGCGCGCCAGGTCGTACCGCGACCGCGTGGCGCAGGAGGAGGTGTTCGGCCCCTTCGTCACCGTGCTCACCTTCAAGACCGACGAGGAGGCGATGGAAATCGCCAACGGCACCGACTACGGGCTCGGCAGCGGCCTGTGGACCAGCAACCTGCAGCGCGCCCACCGGGTGGCACGCGACCTGCACGCAGGCATGGTCTGGATCAACAGCTACAAGCGCGTGAACCCGGGCTCGCCCTTCGGCGGCGTCGGCCAGAGCGGCTACGGCCGCGAGATGGGATTCGACGCGATGCGCGAGTACACGCAGGTGAAGAGCGTCTGGGTCAATATCGACGCCCAGATCCCTCCTCACTTCCAACGCTGAACACCATGCGCGACTTCATCTACACCAGCCACCCCCAGCGCGTCGTCTTCGGCGCCGGGTCACTCCGCCATCTCGCCCGCGAAATCGACGCGCTGGGAGCGCGGCGCGCGCTGGTGCTGTCCACGCCCGAGCAGCGCGGCCAGGCCGAGCGCGTGGCCGACATGCTCGGCGCGCACGCAGCCGGCATCTTCGACCGGGCGGTGATGCACGTGCCGATCGAGACGGCCCGCGAGGCCCGAGAAGTCGCGCGCAGGCTCGATGCCGACTGCGCCGTGGCCATCGGCGGCGGCTCGACGACAGGACTGGGCAAGGCCATCGCGCTCGACTCCGGCCTGCCGATCCTCGCGATCCCGACCACCTACGCCGGCAGCGAGATGACGCCGATCTACGGCCTGACCGAAGCCGGGCTCAAGAAGACGGGCAAGGATGCGCGCGTGCTGCCTCGCACGGTGATCTACGACCCGGAACTGTCGCGCACCCTTCCGGTGGGCCTCAGCGTGACCAGCGGCATCAACGCGATCGCGCACGCGGCCGAAGGGCTTTACGCGCAGGACAGCAATCCGGTGATGGACCTGATGGCGCGCGAAGGCATCGCCGCGATCGCGCGCGCCCTGCCGGTGATCCGGCTGCGGCCCGACGACATCGAAGCGCGAGGCGATGCGCTGTATGGCGCCTGGCTTTGCGGCAGCGTGCTCGGCAGTGTCGGCATGGCGCTGCACCACAAGCTGTGCCACACGCTGGGCGGCAGCTTCAACCTGCCGCATGCGGAAGTGCACACGGTGGTGCTACCCCATGCGATCGCCTTCAACGCGGACGCGGCGCCACGGGCCATGGACCGCATCGCGCAGTCGCTCGGCACCGAGTCGGCGGCCGCGGGGCTCTTTGCGCTCGCCCGTGACAACGGCGCGCCCGTCGCGCTCAAGGACATCGGCATGCGCGCCGAGGACCTCGACCGCGCAGCCGACCTCGCGGTGAGCAATCCCTACTGGAACCCGCGGCCCTTCGGGCCCGCCGAGCGCGACGCGATCCGAGCGCTGCTCCAGAGGGCCTTCGACGGCGACCCGCCGCTCTGAAGCCGTCAGCGATTTGTGCAGGAAGAGAACGAACGAAAGAAAGAAGGAGACAACCATGTCATGGAATCGCAGACAGTTCACCCAGGCTGCCGCGGCGCTGGCGGCCACGGGCGCGACACCGCTGGTCTTCGCGGCGGACACGCTCAAGATCGGCTACGTGTCGCCGCAGACCGGCCCGCTCGCGCCCTTCGGTGAGGCGGACAAGTGGGTCATCGACCAGATGAAGACCGCCTTCAAGGACGGCATCAGCGTCGGCGGCAAGAAGTACGACGTGCAGATCGTGCTGAAGGACAGCCAGTCCAACCCCAACCGTGCGGGCGAGGTCGCCAACGACCTGATCCTCAAGGACAAGGTCGCGCTCGTGCTCACCGCGGGTACGCCCGAGACCGCCAACCCGGTCAGCGATGCCTGCGAACTCAACGAGGTGCCCTGCGTCTCCAGCGTGGTGCCGTGGCAGCCATGGTTCTTCGGACGCAAGGGCGATCCGGCGAAGGGCTTCAACTGGACGTACCACCTGTTCTGGGGGCTGGAGGACGTCATTGCCAATTTCACGAACGGCTGGAAGACCGTGCCGACCAACAAGAAGGTCGGGGGGCTCTTTCCGAACGACGGTGACGGCAACGCGTGGGGCGACAAGGAGCTCGGCTTCCCGAAGCCGTTGTCGCAGATGGGCTTCACGCTGGTCGACCCGGGGCGCTTCCAGAACGGCACGCAGGATTTCAGCGCGCAGATCGCGGCCTTCAAGAAGGATGGCGTCGAGATCGTCACGGGCGTGGTGATCCCGCCCGACGCCAAGACCTTCCTCACGCAGGCGCGGCAGCAGGGTTTCCGGCCGAAGATCATCACGCTCGGCAAGGCGCTGCTGTTCCCTGGCGCGATCGAGGCGCTCGGGGACCTGGGCGACGGGCTGTCGACCGAGGTGTGGTGGAGCCCTTCGCATCCCTTCACCTCCAGCCTGACGAAGCAGAGCGCCAAGTCGCTGGCCGAAGCCTACGAGGCGGGCGCGAAGAAGCAGTGGACGCAGCCGATCGGCTTTGCGCATGCTTTGTTCGAGGTGGCGTCCGATGCGCTGTCGCGTTCCAAGTCGGTAAAGGCTTCGGACGTCCGCGATGCGGTGGCCGCGACCTCGCTCGCGACGGTGGTCGGCCCGGTGAAGTGGGGCGGGCAGGGGCCGTTCAAGAACGTCAGCAAGACGCCACTGGTGCTCGGCCAATGGGGCAAGGGCCAGAAGTACAAGTACGAGCTGACGATCGTGAGCAACGAGGCCGCAACCAACATTCCCGTCGGCGGCAAGCTTCGGCCGATGCCTGCTTGAGCACCATGACGTTGCTCGCACTCCACGCCGTCAGCAAGTCCTACGGGGCGCTCAAGGTCACCGACGACATCACGCTCGCGGTGACCGAGGGCGAGACGCTGGGCATCCTCGGGCCGAACGGCGCGGGCAAGACCACGCTGTTCAACCTGATCTCGGGCGACGTGCGCGTGGATGCGGGCCGTGTCGAGTACGAGGGCAGGGACGTGACCACGCTCAAGCCGCACCAGCGCTGCCACGCCGGCATCGGCCGCAGCTACCAGGTGCCGCAGCCCTTCGGCAACATGAGCGTGTTCGAGAACCTGGTAACCGCCGCGTGCTTCGGCGCGCAGGAGCGCGAGCAGGACGCTTGGCAGACGGCGCACGAGGTGCTGGTGCAGACGGGCCTGATGCCGCACGCGAACAAGCCAGCCGGTGGGCTCACGCTGCTGGACCGCAAGCGCCTGGAACTCGCTCGCGCGCTCGCGACGCGCCCGAAGCTGCTGCTGCTCGACGAGATCGCGGGCGGGCTGACCGAGCCTGAGGCGCGCCAACTGGTCGAGGAGCTTCAGGAGATCAAGGCGCGCGGCGTGACCATGATCTGGATCGAGCATGTGGTGCATGCGCTGCTGTCGCTGGCCGACCGGCTGTTCGTCATCAACTTCGGGCAGAAGCTGGCGGAAGGCGAGCCACGGGCGGTCATGAACGATCCCGAGGTGCGGCGCGTGTACATGGGGATGGAAGCATGACCGCCTTGCTGGAAGCCCGCGGCCTCAAGGCCTTCTACGGCGACGCGCAGGCGCTGTTCGGTGTCGACTTCTCGCTTTCGCAAGGCGAACTGGTCGCCGTCATCGGATCGAATGGCGCAGGCAAGTCGACCTTGCTCAAGTGCCTCACGGGCCTGGTCCGCGCGCCACGCGACGCCGTTCACTTCAAGGGCGAGGCGATCGGCGGCCTGCCGCCCGGCGAGATCGTGAAGCGCGGGCTTGCGATGGTGCCGGAGGGGCGCCGCCTGTTCCCCAGCCTCAGCGTCGAAGAGAACCTGCAGATCGGCGGCCACACAGGACGCAAGGGGCCGTGGAACCTGGATCGCCTCTACGCGCTGTTCCCCATCCTGTCCGAGAAGCGCCACAACCCCGGCACGGCGCTCTCCGGTGGCCAGCAGCAGATGGTGGCGCTGGGCCGTGCGCTGATGAGCAATCCCGAAGTCCTGCTGTGCGACGAACTCTCGCTGGGCCTTGCGCCGATCGTGATCCGCGAGATCTATGCCGCGATGCCCGACATCACGCGCGAAGGTATGACGGTGGTGATCGTGGAGCAGGACGTGACCATGGCACAGCGCGTGTCGCAACGCATCTATTGCCTGCAGGAAGGGCGCGTGTCGCTGCAGGGGCGCTCGAACGCCCTCACGCGCGAGCAGATCTCCCAAGCCTACTTCGGCCTTTGAGCGACGAGACAAGGACACCCAACGTGCTTGAAACTGTTCTCCAGGGCATCCTGCTCGGCGGCCTCTACACGCTGTTCGCGCTCGGGCAGTCGCTGATGTTCGGCGTCATGCGCCTCACCAATACCGCGCAGGGCGACTTCATCATCCTCGGCGCCTTCGCGGTGATCGCGGGTACCACGCTGTTCGGCGACGCGCCGCTGCTCATCACGCTCGCGGTGCTGCCGGTCGCCTTCGGCTTCGGCTACGCGCTGCAGCGCTATGTGCTCAACGGGACGCTGGGCAAGGACCCGCTGCCGTCGCTGGTCGTGACCTTCGGCCTCTCGATCGTGATCCAGAACCTGCTGCTCGAAGTGTTCTCGGCCGATCCGCGGTCGATCGAGACCGGTGGGCTCAACACCCAGGGGCTGCGCATCGGCGAGTACTTGTCGCTCGGCGTGCTGCCGCTCATCGTGCTGGCGATTGCGCTGGTGGCGACCGGCGCGCTGCAATGGCTGTTCGCGAACACGGCGCTCGGTCGCTCCTTCCGCGCCGTGTCGGACGACCGCGAGATCGCCGAACTGATGGGGCTCAACGCGAAGAAGGTCTACGCGCTGGCGACCGCCATCGCCTTCGTGTTGATCGCGGTGGCCGGTGCGTTGCAGGGCATGCGCACGACGGTGTCGCCATCGGACGGGCCGCTGCTGCTGCTCTTCGCCTTCGAGGCCGTGATCATCGGCGGCATGGGCTCGTTCTGGGGCACGCTGGCCGGCGCGATGATCCTGGGCATCACGCAGCAGATCGGCTTCCGGCTCGATCCCGGATGGGGCATCTGGATGGGCCACCTGGTGTTCCTGCTCGTGCTGGTCCTGCGGCCGCAGGGCCTCTTTCCCAAGACACGTGGATGACGAGATGACGAGTTCTCCAACCTTCGACGTCGTGCGCAGCACGGCCACGAGCCGCTCCGCGCTGTGGATGGCGATCGCGCTCGTCGTGCTCGCTGCGAGCCTGCCCTTCTGGGGCGAATCGAGCTGGATGCGCGAGTTCGTCGAGATCGCCTGCTACTTCATCTTCGCGATGATGTGGAACCTGCTCGCGGGCTACGGCGGCATGGTGAGCATCGGGCAGCAGGCCTTCTTCGGCTTTGGCGGCTACGTGATGCTGATGCTCGGCAACTTCGCCGGGGTCAACCCCTTCATCGCGATTCCGCTGGGTGCGCTGGCGGCCGGCGCGATCGCGGTGCCGGTGTCCTTCGTGGCCTTCCGGCTGTCGGGGGGCTACTTCGCGATCGGCACCTGGGTGATCGCCGAGGTGTTCCGCCTGAGCTTTGCCAATGTGTCTGCCGTGGGCGGCGGCTCGGGCACCACGCTGACCGCCTTGCGCGGCATCGAGAAGGCGACCCGCGAAAGCGTCACCTACTGGATGGCGCTGGCCTGCGTGGTGGCGGCGATTGCGCTGGTCTACCTGTTCCTGCGCAGCAAGCGCGGCCTGGCGCTGCTCGCGATCCGCGACAACGAGGTCGCGGCCGAATCACAGGGCATTCCCGTTGCACGCATGAAGCTCGCGGTGTACGTCGTCGCGGCCTTCGGTGCCGGCTTGGCGGGTGCGCTCTACTTCGTCGGCAACCTGCGCATCAGCCCGGATGCGGCCTTCAGCGTCAACTGGACCGCGTTCGCGATCTTCATGGTAGTCATCGGCGGCATCGGCCGGATCGAGGGGCCGTTGGTGGGTGCGCTCATCTTCTGGGCGCTCAACAAGTTCCTGAGCGACTACGGCACCTGGTACTTGCTCGGATTGGGCTTGCTGGCGATCGTGGTCACCATCTTCTTCAAGCAAGGCCTGTGGGGCTTTGCACAACAGCGCTGGGGCTGGTCGCTGTTTCCGACGCAGCGGCGCCTGGTGACGGGCAGCCCGGCCAGCCTCAAGAGAAGCGCACCTTCGGCCCATCCTTCCGACCTGGAGTTCCATCCCCATGCGAAACATCAATGAACACACCATCACCGCCGCCGTGCTCGACCGCATGGCGCAGTGCGAGGACCCGCGGCTGAAGGAGATCATGTCGGCGCTCGTTCGCCACATGCACGACTTCGCGCGCGAGGTGAAGCTGACCGAGGCCGAATGGGCAGCGGGCATCGAGTTCCTGACCGCGACGGGGCAGAAGTGCAGCGACAAGCGGCAGGAGTTCATCCTGCTGTCGGACACGCTGGGCCTTTCGATGCTCACGGTGGCACTCAATCACGCGAAGAGCGCGCAGGCAACCGAGGCGACCGTGTTCGGCCCCTTCCACGTGCCGGGTGCGCCGAAGCTCCCGCTCGGCGGCGACATCTCGGGCGGCGCCAAGGGCGAGCCGCTGTTCGTCAACACGACCGTGCGCGGTCGCGATGGCGAGCCCGTGGCGGATGCGGAGGTGGACGTGTGGGAGGCGGATGCGGAAGGCTTCTATGACGTGCAGCGGGCGAGCCTCGATCACCCGCAGGGCCGCGCTGTGTTCCGTACCGATGCCGAGGGCAGGCTGTGGTTTCGCGGTGTGATGCCTGTCGCGTACCCGATCCCGACGGACGGGCCGGTGGGCGTGATGCTGCGGGCCACCAAGCGCCATCCTTGGCGGCCTGCGCACGTGCACTTCATGATCAAGGCACCGGGCTACGAGACGCTCATCACGCACGTGTTCCGCGATGGCGACGAGTACCTCGACAGCGATGCGGTCTTCGGCGTGCGCAATTCGCTGATCGGCGACTTCGTCTCGCACCGCGATGGCATTGCGCCGGACGGCAGCGTGCAGGCCAAGCCGTTCCACACGCTGAAGTTCGACTTTGTGCTGGAGCCTGAGGCGGCTGGCTGAATTGCCGGGGGAGACCGTCATAATCGCTGCGATGCAGGACACCCGCTCGCCTATCACGCCGCCCGAGGTACTGGCCCCTCACACGCCGCTGCCCGACTACTACGGCAACGAAGCGGAGCATGAGAGCTTCCTGCGCCGGATCTTCGACGAGACGGCACCCGACTACAACCGCATCGAACGCGTGCTCGCGCTGGGCTCCGGCCCGTGGTACCGGCGCTCGGCGCTGCGGCGCGCAGGCCTTGCGACCGGCGCGCGAGTGGTCGATGTGGGCATCGGCACCGGGCTGGTCGCGCGCGAGGCGCTGACGCTCATCGGTCCGTCCGGCCGTCTGGTCGGCGTCGACCCGAGCCCCGGAATGATGGGCGAGGTCGCGTTGCCCGACGTCGAACTCGTCCGCGGGCGGGCCGAAGCGCTGCCGCGGCCCGACGCCAGCAGCGACTTCGTGAGCATGGGCTATGCGTTGCGCCATATTGCCGACGTGCATGCGGCCTTCGCGGAGTTCCACCGCGTGCTGCGTCCGGGCGGTCGCCTGGTGGTACTCGAGATCACCAAGCCGGCCGGACGCGTGGGCACCGCCGTGCTCAAGGCCTACATGCGCAGCGTCGTGCCGTTGATCGCCAAGGCCGTGGCGCGGCGCCACGACACTTCCGAGCTGTGGCGCTACTACTGGGACACGATCGAGGCCTGCATTCCGCCGGAATCGGTCATGAGCGCGCTGCGCGCCGCCGGTTTCGAGGACGTCAAGCGGCACGTCGAACTCGGCATCTTCTCCGAGTACACGGCCGTCAAGCCGGCCTGAGCCGTTCAGGGCATCAGGGTGATGATCTTCCTGATCTCGTCGGCGGAGTAGGCCCGCAGCGTCTGCGAGCGGACGTTGCCGAGCGAGCCGACGCTGAGCAGCGCGGCCATCGTCGCCTCGTCGCCGCCTTCGGTGATGACCACCATGTCATAGGCGCCGGATGTCCAGTGAATGCTCTTGACGGCCAGGCCCAGCTTGCTCGCGAGTCCCTTGAATGCCTCTGCCCGGTTGGGCGACTCCTTCACGTTGCGGATGCCCTGGTCAGTGAAGTTGAGGAGAGAAATGAAGGTGGACATGCTGTACCCCTCGTTGCGGCCTGGAAAGCCGGGGGCAAAAGTCTAGTCCTCCGCATCGATTCAGGCGAACGTCACAACGGTGGGACACCCCACGGCCGGCAGCGCCGACAGGTCTTCGAGACGGGGGATCGACGCCTGCGCGCCTGCGCGCGTGACGCACACCGCTGCGGCCTGGATGCCCAGCGCGATGCCGTCGTCGATCGCTACGCCTCTGGCGAGCGCGGCGCACAAGGCGCCGATGAAGGTGTCGCCGGCCGCGGTGGTGTCGATGGCCTTCACCTTCAATGCATCGAAGTGGCGACAGCCGACTGCGTCGCAGGCCATCACGCCGTCGCTGCCCATCGTCAGGATCACGTGGGCCGGTCCCCGGCCGCGCAATGCGTCGGCTGCGCGGGCGGCACCGTCCCGGTCGTGAACCGCGATGCCGCTCAGCATCGACGCCTCTGTTTCGTTCAGGACGAGGATGTCCACGAGCTTCCACAGCGGGTCCGGGAGCGCTTCGGCCGGCGCGGGGTTCATCACGACCGTGCAGCCGCGCGAATGCGCAAGCTCCGCCGCATCCACGACGGCCTGCATGGGAACTTCGAGCTGCAACAGCAGCAGACGCGCCGTTGCCAGATCGCTCTGCAGGCGCTGCGTGTCCTCGGCGCCCACGAAGGCATTGGCGCCGGGGATCAGAGCGATGCGGTTCTGGGCGCTGTCGTCGACCATGATCAACGCCACGCCGGTCGACGCTTCAGCCAGCGCAACGTGTTCGACCTCGACGCCATCGCCAACCAGCGATGCCTTCAGCGAGAGCCCGAAGGCATCGTCGCCGACCCGGCCGACCATCGCCACCCGGGCGCCCTGGCGCGCACAGGCCACCGCCTGGTTCGCGCCCTTGCCGCCCGGGTTGTTCATGAACGAGTGGGCCTGCAGGGTCTCGCCCGCGCCCGGCACGCGCGGCACACGGACCACGAGGTCCATGTTGAGGCTGCCGAACACGACGATCTCGGGCATGGGCGCTGCTCCCCGACTCAAGCCTCGGCGTCCATCGCGTGGAGCTTTTCCACGCGGCGGCGGAAGTCCTCGTCCTCGATGGCGAAGCGCGCCTGCAGGTAGGAGGTGATCAGGTCCGCTGCCAGCCACGGGCCGACGATCTGCGCGCCGATGCACATCACGTTGACGTCGTCGTGCTCCACCGACTGGTGGGCCGAGTGCACGTCATGGCAGACGGCGGCGCGGATGCCCTTCATCTTGTTGGCCGCGATCGACGCGCCGACACCGGTGCCGCACACCATGATGCCGCGCTCGACTTCGCCGGCGACGATCTTCGCCGCCACGGCGCGCGCCACATCCGGGAAGTCGACCGGCTGGTCGTCATGGCTGCCGACGTCGACGACCTCGTGGCCGAGCTTCTGGATGTGGTCGACGATGGCGCCCTTGAGCGCCCAGCCGGCGTGGTCCGATCCGATGACGAGACGCATGGAATTCTTTCTTCAGTAGTGGTGGGTCAGTTGATCATGGCCGCCGGCAGGTCGCTGCCGTGGAACTTCTTGTAGATGGCGTTGAGCTTGCCGTTCTTCAGGTTGGCTGCCACCCATTCGTTGAGCTTGGCGACCATGCGGTCTTCGCCCTTCTTCACGCCGACGGCGAGGTCGAGGTTGCGCAGGACGATCTTCTGCTCGAAGGGGCGTTGCGGGTTCTTCGCGGTGATCTGGTTCATGATCGTCACCGAAGTGGAGACGATGTCGGCCTGGCCGCTGACGCCGGCGGTGACCATCGTCGCGTCGTCGTCATAGCGCACGACCTTGAAGTCCTTGTCCTTCGCCATGGCGGTGAGCTCGGTGTCCTGCGTGGTGCCGCGCGTCACGGTGACGGACTTGCCCTTCATGTCCGCCCAGTCCTTGATCGGGAGATCCTTACGGGCGCCGATCATCGATACCAGCGCGGCGTAGGGCTTCGAGAAGTCGATGACCTTCTGGCGTTCCGGCGTCACGGAGAGCGTCGAGATCACGATGTCGGCCTTGCCGGTCTGCAGGTTCGGGATGCGCGTCGCGCCGGTGGTCTGCACGAACTCCAGCTCCAGGCCCCAGTCCTTCGCCAGGAGCTGCGCGGTCTCGACATCGGAGCCGGTCGGCTTGAGGTCCTTGTCGAGCATGCCCGACGGCGGGATCGAGAAGTCGGTGGCGATGCGGATCTTCTTGGCCTTCATGACGTCGTCGAGCAGGTCCGCGTGGGCGGCGCCGGCGAAGGTCAGGCAGGCTGCAGCGAGCAGTGTGAGCAGGGAACGGGGGGTCTTCATCGGTTTGTCTCCAGGGTCTTGGGTGGGGTGCGAGCCTTCAGAGCTCGCTGGCTACGAACTGCCGAAGCTCGGCGGTTTGGGGTGATGACAGGATCTCCGGGCCGCCACGCTCCCAGACCCTGCCGCGATTCATGAAGAGGATCTGGTCCGCGACCTTGCGCGCGAAGGCCATCTCATGGGTGACCATGACCATGGTCATGCCGCCGGCCGCGAGGTCCTCGATGACGCGCAGGACTTCGCCGGTGAGTTCGGGGTCGAGGGCGGAGGTCACTTCGTCGAACAGCATCACCTTGGGCTGCATCGCCAGCGAGCGGGCGATCGCGACGCGCTGCTGCTGGCCGCCCGACAACTGCTCGGGATAGCTGGCCGCCTTGTCCGCGAGGCCGACCTTGGCGAGCACCTCGTGCGCGATGGCGCGCGCCTCGCTCTTGGAGATGCCCTTGGCCGAGCGGGGCGCGAGCGTGATGTTCTGTTCGATCGTCAGGTGCGGAAAGAGGTTGTAGCTCTGGAAGACGATGCCGACGTCGAGCCGCAGCGCCTTGAGGTCGATGTCCGGCGCGTCGACGCGGTGGCCGCAGACGACGATCTCGCCGCTGTCGATGCGTTCGAGCCGGTCGATGCAGCGCAGCGCCGTGCTCTTGCCCGAGCCGCTGCGGCCGATGATGGCCGTGACCTGCCCGCGGTCGACCTCGAAGCCGACGCCTTCGAGCACCTTGAGTGCGCCGAAGCTCTTGTGGACGTCGCGCAGGCGAACGACCGGCGCCGAGGCGCCATCAGGGTTGCGTGAGGATGGGTTCATGGGAAGACAGTGAAGTCGGCGCGGCCGAAGCGGGGCCGGCGCGGCGTTCGAGCCGGCGGCTCCAGACCGACAGCGGATAGCACAGCGCGAAGTAGAGCGCCGCGATCACGAGGTACACGATGAAGGGCTCGAAGATCGAGTTGTTGATGATCTGCCCCGAGCGGGCGAGTTCGACGAATCCCACCACCGAGGCGAGCGAGGTGTTCTTGATGATCTGCACCATGAAGCCGACCGTGGGCGGCGTTGCCAGCCGCACGGCCTGCGGCAGCACGACCTTGACCATGCGCTGGGTCCGGCTCAGGGCGAGGCACTCGGCGGCTTCCCACTGCGGACGCGGCACCGCCTGAATCGCGGCACGCCAGATCTCGCCGAGGTAGGCCGACACGTAGATCGTGAGCGATGCGCCGGCTGCGGCCAGTGCCGACACCTTGATGCCCAGGGTCGGCAGGCCGAAGTAGGCGAGGAACATGATCACCAGCAGCGGCGAGCCCTGCACGAGCTGCACCCACAGGCCCATCCCCACGCGCACCGACCGGCGCGGCGAAACCCGCGCCAGCGCGACGACGAAGGCGCAGATGCCGCCGCCGACGAAGGCGATGAGGGAGAGGACCAGCGTCCACATGGCGCCCTGCAGCAGGAACCCGAGGTGATTGGCGTTGAAGGCGGTGGCGGTCATCACAGCGCGGTGCCCAGCCTGCGACGGCGCGGAAACAGCAGGGCGCCCACGCCCCAGAAGCCGAGCCGCATGAGCAGCGACAGCAGGATGTAGCCCGCGCCGATGATGACGAAGGTCTCCAGCGGCCGGTAGGTGTCGGACTGCACGTGGTTGGCGACGGCGGTGAGTTCCTCGACCGAGATCTGCGAGCAGATGGAGGAGGCGAGCATCAGCAGCACGAACTGGCTGGTCAGTGCCGGGTAGACGCGCTCCATGGCCGGCAGCAGCACGACATGCCAGTAGACCTGGATGCGCGACAGGGCGAGGCACTCGGCGGCCTCGATCTGGCTGCGGTTCACCGAGTCGAAGCCGGCCCGCATGATCTCCGTCGCGTAGGCGCCGGCATTGACGGCCAGCGCGATGACCGCCACCGTGAAAGCGGACAGCGACAGGCCCAGGCTCGACAGACCGAAGTAGACGAGGAAGATCTGCACCAGCAGCGGGGTGTTGCGGATCAGTTCCACGTAGGCGCCGCAGATGCGTGCCACCGTGGCGTTGCGGCCCCTGCGGCCGACGGCGCAGAGTGTGCCGATGGCGAAGCCGGCGAGCGTTGCGACCAGCGCCAGTTGAACGGTGAGCCAGGCGCCTTCGACGAACAGGGGCCAGCGCTCGAGGACGACCCCGAAGTCCAGGTTGCTCACGCCGGTTCCTTGCGTGCAGGCGGGCGGCCGCGGGTTGCGGGTTCGGCCGCGGCATTGCGGCGGTATTCGTCGCCGATGCTGAAGTGCTTGCGCAGCACCTGGTCGGCACGGTCCTCGTCGCGCGAGACCAGTGCCTGGAAGATGCGCGCGTGGTCCTCGACCAGGTATTGCTTGACCGCGGGGTCGCCTCCGACCACGTCACGGCGTTCATGGTGGGAGCGCATCAGCAATGTCGACATCGCGGCGTAGAGCTGCATCAGCGTCTCGGACCGGCTGGCGCGCACCAGGGCCGTGTGGAACTCGTAGTCGGCGCGGCTGCCTTCGTCGGAGTCGTGGACGGTGGCCTCGATGTGGTCGACCGCCGCGGCGATGCGTTCGAGGTCCGACGTCGTCGCGTGCCGGCATGCCAGGCGGATGGCCTGCACCTCGATCGCGATGCGGGCCTGCATGACGTCGTCGACGATGTCCGCCTGCTGCGCCATCGAGAAGGCGAAGAAGTCGCCGAGTACCGACACGTCGGGCTTGCGCACGACAGTGCCCACGCGCTCGCGGATCTCGACCACGCCCAGCATCGCGAGCGCCCGCAGCGCCTCGCGCACGATGGGGCGGCTCACGCCCAGTTGCAGCGCCAGTTCGCGCTCGGGGATCAGGCGGTCTCCCGAGCGGATGCTCCCTTCGAGAAGCCGGTCGCGCAGGAAGGCGAACACCTTGGAGAAGCCGGTTCCTTCGGCTTCGGGCGTTCGCGTGATCAAGGGTTGTGGAGGCCTTGTTGTCATGCCGTGGTTTTACCAGTGGGCAAACCAGAAGGCATCGGGGAATGTCCTCTAGGTGACAACCCTTAGCCGGGGGCCTACCAGCGCAAGGCGGTGGTGTGCACGGGTGCATCCCACAGGCGCTTGGCTTCGTCGTCCATCGCGGTCACGGTGAGCGAAGCACCGGCCATTTCCAGTGAGGTCGTGTAGTTGCCGACCAGCGTGCGCACCACGTCCAGCCCTTCTTCCGCGAGCCGCTGGCGCGCGTGGTGGTGCAGCAGGTAAAGCTCCATCAGGGGCGTGCCGCCGAGTCCGTTGACCAGCAGCAGCACCTCGCGGCCGCGCGCGAGCGACAAGTCCTTGAGGATCGGGTCGAGCAGCAGGTCGACGATGCCCGCCGCAGGCGCGAAAGGCATGCGCTGCCGGCCGGGCTCGCCGTGGATGCCCACGCCCAGCTCCATTTCCTGCTCGCCGATCTCGAAGGTCGCCACGCCCGAGGCCGGCACGATGCAGCTGTTGAACGCCACGCCCATCGATGCCGTGCCGCTGTTGATGCGGTCGCCGAGCGCCTTGCAGTCGAACAGGTCCGCGCCGGCCTCGGCGGCGGCGCCGACGATCTTCTCGACGATCATCGTGCCGGCCACGCCGCGGCGGCCGCTGGCATGCATCGAATGCTCGATGGCGACGTCGTCGTCGACCACCACCATCAGGTGGTCGAGGTCGACCAGCATGTCGCTCGCCATCTGGAAGTTGAGGCGGTCGCCCGCGTAGTTCTTGACGATGAAGAGCACGCCACGGCCAGCGTTCACGCGGTGCGCCGCGGCCAGCCACTGGTCGGGCGTGGGCGAGGTGAACACCTGGCCCGGACAGGCGGCATCGAGCATGCCGAGACCCACGTAGCCGGTGTGCAGCGGCTCATGGCCGGAGCCGCCGCCGGACACGACGGCGACCGCGTCGCGCTTGGGCACGCGCCGCGACACGAAGGTCGGGTCGAACTCGACGCGCAGCAGGTCCGCATGCGCCGAAGCCAGGCCCGACAGGCTTTCGACGATGGCGTCGTCGACATAGTTGATGAATTTCTTCATCGTGTGTCCTCGAAGGAAGCTCGTCCAGGGTGAGGCATCGTGAGGCCGTGGCGCACGGCTGTCATGCGAGGTTCTCCGCAGTCAGGATGTCGACCCTCGGGTTGCTGACCGCCAGCGCGCCGCGCACGCCTTCGCACAGGGCGCGCAGCACGCGCGCCGCGGTGGTGACCGCGTAGTGCACGTCCTGGTGCAGCACGAAGCTCAGTGCGCCGGAGATCAGCATCGACCGGTGCACATCCAGCAAGTCGTGCGCCACCATGCCGAGCGATGCGTCGTAGCCGTGTTCGGCCAGCGCGCGGTGCACGCCGTGGCTGCCGGGGCCGACGTTGTAGACCGCCGTGAGGCGGCCGCCCGTCGCCAGCGGATCGAGCGCCTCGCGGGCACGCCGGTAGGCCTCGTCTTCCGACTCGGGCATGTCGTCCACGCGCAGCAGCTTCGCGCCGGCGAAACGCTCCTCCAGCACCTGTGCGAAGCCGATGCCGCGATCGATCTCTGCCGCATAGCGCGTGGCGGGCGAGAGCAGGGCGCAATGGCCCTGGCCGGCCGGTGCCTCGCGCCCGAGCAGCAGGCCGGCGGTGCGGCCGGCGGCGCGGTTGTCCGCACCGATGAAGGTCTCGCGCATGGAGCCCGCGACGTCCGAGAACAGGGTGACGACGTGCACGCCGGAGCGCACCAGTTCGTTGACGGCAAGCTTCACCGCGGGGGTGTCGGGCGCGAGCAGCGCGATGCCGTCCATGTCCGAGAGGCGTGCCAGTTCATCGGCGAAAGCCGTCGGCTCGGTGGCCGGCAGGCGGCGCGTGACTTCGGTGATGTGCTGATGGCGGAAATCGCCGGCCGCCTGGGCGATGACGCGGTCCACCAGATCGAAGAAGCCGCGTCGCGTGGACGGCAGCACGAAGGCGAAGCGGTAGCTGTCGGTGGAGCGCGGGCGTCCGCGCATCGGCGCGGTGGCGCCGAGGCCCTTCATCGCCTCGCGCACGCGCTGCACGGTGGCGGGATTGACGCCGGGACGGTTGTTCAGCACGCGGTCGACGGTGGCGGTGCTGACGCCGGCCGTCTCGGCGATCTGGGTGATGGTGACGGAAGTAGCCAAACCTGGAAAGAGCCTCAATAAATCAATCAGCAGTGTCGCCGAAGTCCGTGACGCCTCCTCCTCGGGCTATCCCGCACCAGCGGTGTGCCAATGGCTCGATGCCTGATGCATAGGGTTTGCATTGATTGATTTATTTATTGCGCTTTTTATTCTTCCATCAAGCCGAACCGCTGTCGCCGAGGGGTGAGCGGGCGCAGGCCGGTAGGCGCCGCACCGACGAATGGCGCATCCCTCTTCGCGGCGCGAGCCGTCTGTCCTCACACACAGGAGATGAGCAAATGAAGTGGTTGAACAAGCGATCGACTGTCGGCACTGCGCTCGTCGCGGCGCTGGCCCTGGCTTCGGGTGCGGCGCAGGCCCAGGCCAAGCAGCTCACGCTGTGCTGGGCCGCGTGGGACCCGGCCAACGCGCTGGTCGAACTATCCAAGGACTTCACCGCGCAGACCGGCGTGCAGATGAAATACGAGTTCGTGCCCTGGCCCAACTTCGCGCAGCGCATGCTCAATGAGCTCAACTCCAAGGGCAAGCTGTGCGACCTGCTGATCGGCGACAGCCAGTGGATCGGCTCCGCCGCCACCGAAGGCCACTACATCCAGCTCAACGAGTTCTTCGACAAGAACGGCATCAAGATGAGCGACTTCATGCCAGCCACCGTCGAGGGCTATTCGACCTGGCCCAAGGGCACGAAGAACTACTGGGCGTTGCCCGCGATGGGCGACGCGGTGGCCTTCACCTACCGCAAGGACTGGTTCGCCAAGCCCGAGCTGCAGGCCGAGTTCAAGGCCAAGTACAACCGCGAACTCGCGCCGCCCACGACCTGGGACGAGCTGAAGCAGATCGGCCAGTTCTTCCAGAACCGCACCATCGACGGCAAGAAGGTCTACGGCGCCGCGATCTACACCGAGCGCGGCTCCGAAGGCATCACCATGGGCGTCACGAACACCATGTACGCCTACGGCATGCAGTACGACAACCCCAAGAAGCCGTACGACATGAAGGGCTACATCAACGGGCCGGAGGCCGTGGCCGGACTCAAGTTCTACAAGGAACTCTTCGACTGCTGTACGCCGCCCGGGCATTCCAACGCCTACATGACCGAAGACCTCGACTCCTACAAGTCGGGCCAGGTCGCGATGCAGATGAACTTCATCGCCTTCTTCCCAGGCATCGCCAAGGACCCGAACGTGGGCGGCGACAAGACCGGCTTCTTCACCATGCCCAAGGCCAAGATCGCCGCTGCGCAACTGGGCGGGCAGGGCATCTCGGTCGTGAAGTACTCGGACAAGAAGGACCTGGCGCTCGACTACATCAAGTGGTTCGCGCAGCCTGCAGTGCAGCAGAAGTGGTGGGACGCCGGGGGCTTCTCGTGCCACAACGCGGTGCTCTCCAAGCCGGGCTTCGACAAGAGCACTTCGTACGCGCCGGTGTTCCTCGACTCGATGAAGATCGTCAAGGACTTCTGGCAGGAACCGAGCTACGCGCAACTGCTGCTAGCGATGCAGAAGCGAACGCATGACTACGTGGTCGCCGGCAAGGGCACGCCGCAGGAAGCGCTCGACGGCCTGCTCAAGGACTGGACCGAAGTGTTCAGGGAAGACGGAAAGATCAAGCCTTGATCCGCGGCGCCGTCCCATGTCATTCGTCCACGTCGACAACACCGTGATGCGCGGTGCGGAGAGCGAGAGCCGCCGGCTCCCCGGCCAGGGCCTCTCCGACCGCGCGCTGGCATGGCTCTTCGTCGGCCCGACGATCCTGCTGCTGCTGGCGTTCAACATCTTTCCGCTGATCTGGACGATCTGGCTGTCCTTCACCAACTTCCGCGCCAACCGGCCGGGCGCGGACGTGCTGTGGGTCGGCATCAGCAACTACTCGCGGGTGCTCAACGACGAATCGATCTGGGAGAACATGCGCGCCACCGCGCATTTCCTGACCTGGTCGATCACGCTGCAGCTCCTGCTGGGCTTCGGGCTCGCGCTGATGCTGAACCGGCGCTTTCGCACGCACAGCTTCTGGAGCACCGCGATCCTGCTGCCGATGATGCTGGCGCCGGCCGTGGTCGGAACCTTCTGGAAGTACTTCTTCGAGCCGCAGTACGGCATCTTCAACTACATCGTCAACTTCTTCCGCGCGCCCTTCGGGCTGGCGGGGAGCTTCACGATGCTGGGCGATACGACGCTTTCGCCCTGGGCCATCGTGCTGGTCGATACCTGGATGTGGACGCCCTACGTGATGCTGTTGCTGCTGGCCGGGTTGCGCTCCATTCCGCCCTTTCTCTACGAGGCCGCCGAGATCGACCGCGCGAGCGAATGGACCAAGTTCTGGCGCATCACGCTGCCGATGGTGATGCCCTTCATCATCCTGGCCGTGCTGTTTCGCGTGATCGAGAACTTCAAGATGTTCGACCTCGTGGACCAGCTCACCAACGGCGGGCCGGGCTCGGTCACCGAACTCGCGTCGATCAAGCTCAAGCGCGAGGCCTTCGAGAAATGGCGCACGGGCTACAGCTCGGCGCTGGCCATCATCCTCTTCGTGTCGATCTACGGGCTCTCGCTCGTGACGGTGCGATTCCTCGACCGGGTGAAGCAGAGATGAAGAACACCGTTCACTCGCCGCTGGACCCGACGCCGCGTGCGAAGACCTTTGCGGGTTTTGTCGTCGTCGCCTACGCGCTGATTTCGCTGATCCCGCTGGTGTGGATCCTCATGACGAGCTTCCGCACGCCGCAGGATTCGATCGCCTATCCGCCCCGGGTCATCACGCAGCCTTCGCTGATCGGCTACGTCAACCTCTTCACCACGCGTTCGCGCGTCAGTTCGCAGGAGCTTGCGGCCCTTCCACCGCCCGCGACCTGGTACGAAGGGCTGGTGCGCGAGCAGCAGATGATTCTTGCAGGACCGTCGCGCTTCTCGGATCGCTACCTGAACTCGGTGCTGATCGGCTTCGGCTCGACCCTGCTCTCGGTCGTGCTGGGCACGCTGGCCGCCTATGCCTTCTCGCGCTTCAGGGTGCCGGGCAAGGACGACCTGCTGTTCTTCATCCTCTCGACTCGGATGATGCCGCCCATCGCGGTGGCGATACCGATCTACCTGATGTACCGCGCGGTCGGGTTCTCCGACACGCACCTCGGCTTGATCCTGCTCTACACGGTCGTGAATCTCTCGCTCGCGGTGTGGCTGCTCAAGGGCTTCATGGACGAGATCCCGCGCGAGTACGAGGAGGCCGCGATGGTCGATGGCTACACGCGCTTCCAGGCCTTCATCAAGGTGGTGCTGCCGCAGGCGGCCACGGGCATCGCGACGACCGCCATCTTCTGCCTGATCTTCGCGTGGAACGAATACGCCTTCGCGCTGCTGCTCACCAGCGGCACGGCGCAGACCTCGCCGCCCTTCATCCCGACCATCATCGGCGAGGGCGGGCTCGACTGGCCGGCGATGGCGGCGGGCACCACGCTGTTCCTGCTGCCGGTGCTGGTCTTCACCATCCTGCTGCGCAAGCACCTGCTGCGCGGCATCACCTTCGGAGCGATCCGCAAATGAAGCCGTCGACAAGGAACTGGCTGCGCCGCTCGCGCTGGGAGCCGGCCAGCATGGTGCTCATCGGCCTCGGGCTGCTCATGCTGATGCAGCCCTGGTCGCTGGATATCTACAGCTACTCCTTCGCCGTGCTGCTCGCGGGGGTGGCGGGCTACACCGTCGCGGGCAAGCTGCCCTGAGAGAACAGCATGGCCGAGATCCGCATCGAGAAACTGCACAAGCGCTTCAGCGACTTCGTCGCGGTGCGCGATTCGACGCTGACGCTGGAGGACGGCAAGTTCGTCGTGCTGCTCGGCCCTTCGGGCTGCGGCAAGACGACCACGCTGCGCATGCTGGCGGGCCTCGAATTCCCGACCTCGGGCTCGATCACGCTCGCGGGACAAGACGTGACCTACCTGCGACCGCGCGAGCGCGACATCGCGATGGTGTTCCAGCTCTTCGCGCTCTACCCGCACCTGGGCGTGCGCGGCAACCTGGAATTTCCGCTGCGCAACGAGGGCCTGAAGCGCGCCGAGATCGATCGGCGCGTGGCGGACGCGGCGTCGATCCTGCGCATCGAGCATTTGCTCGGCTCGCGCGTCGGTGGGCTCTCGGGTGGGGACCGGCAGCGCGTTGCGCTCGGCCGCGCCATCGTGCGCCAGCCGCAGGCTTTCCTGATGGACGAGCCGCTGGGCACGCTCGATGCCGAGTTCCGCGAGCTGATGTGCGTGGAATTGCGCAAGCTGCATGAACGCCTGAAGACCACCACCGTCTTCGTCACGCACGACCAGAACGAGGCGATGGCGCTGGCCGATCACATCGTGGTGATGAACCAGGGCGAGATCCTCCAGGCCGACGAGCCCGGCGCGATTTACAACTTTCCGAGTTGCATGTTCGTGGCGCGCTTCATCGGCCGGCCGCCGATGAACTTCGTGCCGGTTGCGGGCGCGGTGCGCAGGGGCGATGCGTCGGTGTCGCTGGCAGGCGCCGCCGTCGACGTGCCGCGTATCGAAGCCGACTCTGCCGCTGCGGTGCTCGGCGTGCGGCCTGAGCATGTCAGCGTGGGCGTGGAAGGCGGAGGGCTGCCTGCCGAGGTGCGGCACGTGGAGTACTTCGGATCGCACTGGGTCGCCGATCTCGCGACCGCTGCCGGCGTGCTCAAGGCGGTGATCGACAAGGCGCAGCGCCCGGTGCCCGGCGACCGCGTCGCCATCGGTTTCAACGCCGACCGGCTGGTGCTCTTCGACGTCGCCAGCGAACAACTGCTCCCCAGCGCGACGACGCGCCTGCACCTGGAGGCGAAGCGCCATGGCCAGCATTGAACTCGCGGGCATCAGCCGTTCCTTCGGCGAGGTCAAGGCGGTCTCGGACCTCAACGTCGCCGTCGCCGATGGCGAATTCCTCGTGCTGCTCGGGCCGAGCGGCGCGGGCAAGACCACCACGCTGCGGCTCATCGCCGGGCTGGAACGGCCCGATGCGGGGCGCATCCGCATGGACGGCCGCGACATCACCGACAGCCTGCCGGCGAGCCGCGACTGTGCCTTCGTGTTCCAGCAGTACTCCCTGTATCCGCACCTTTCGGTGTTCGACAACCTGGCGTTCCCGTTGCGCTCGCCGCTGCGGCGCAGCGAGCCGGCCGAGGTGAAGCGCCGCGTGGAGGAAGTGGCGGCGATGCTGCACATCGAGGGCAAGCTCGCACGCCGTGCCACCGAACTCTCCGGTGGCGAGATGCAGCGGGTGGCGATCGGCCGCGCGCTGGTGCGGCGTCCCCGGGTCTTCCTGATGGACGAGCCGCTGTCTTCCCTCGATGCCCAGCTGCGCGAAGAGCTTCGCGTCGAGCTGCGGCGCCTGCAGCGCAGCACCGGCGCGACCGTGATCTACGTGACGCACGACCACGTGGAAGCCACCACCATGGCGGACCGCATCGGCATCCTGGAGCGCGGCGTGCTGCAGCAGGTGGGGACGCCGCTGGAGGTCTACGGCGATCCGCGCACGCTGCCGGTGGCGCAGCGCCTGGGTTCGCCGGCCATCAACGTGCTGCCCGCGCAGTGGTTCGACGGGCGTGCGCCCGTCGGCACGGCGCATGTCGCGATCCGCCCGGAGGACGTGCGCCTGTCGCCCGACGGTGAGGCGCCGGGCTTCCAGGTCATCGAGTGCTCGCTCGTCAAGCACCAGCTCGTGGCCGAGCGGCAGGGCGTGGAGGTGCATGCGCGCGTGATGCTCGACGAGCCGCTCGCACCGGGTTCGCAAGCGCGCTTCGGCTTTCCGGCCGAGCACTGTCTCTTCTTCGACGCGGCCGGTCGCCGCATTGGAATGCCATGAACACGCAACACATCATCGGGGCGCTGGAGGCGGTTCAAGCGTCGATCCTCGCCAATGAAAGCCAGATCGAATCGCTGGACCGCGCCATCGGCGACGGAGACCACTTCATCAACGTGCGCCGAGGCTGCGACGTTGTGATGGCGATACGCGACGAGCTGGCGCCGCTGCCGCCCGCAGCGGCCTTCGGCAAGATCGGCATCAAGCTGCTGTCGACCATCGGCGGCGCGTCCGGCCCGCTGATATCGAGCTTCTTCATCGCGATGGGCAAGAGCCTGAACGGTGACGCGGAGCCCGATCGCCGGCAGTTCGCGACTGCCTTCGTGGCGGGCGTGGAAGCCATCAAGAGCCGCGGCAAGGCCGACCTGGGCGAGAAGACGATGCTCGATGTGCTGATCCCCGTGTCGCGGATGCTGCAGAGGCTGGCCGACGAGGGCGCGCCGCTGCCTGAGATCTGCGAGCAGGTCACGGCCGAGGCGCACCGCAACATGCTCGCCACGCGCGACATGACGGCCACCAAGGGGCGCGCGTCCTTCCTCGGCGAACGCGCGCTGGGCCACATCGACCCCGGCTCGAAAACCTGCGAAGTCGCCATCACCGCCGTGTGCGAAACGCTCAAGGAGACCGCATGAAGAAATTCGTCAACGACGTGGACACCATGCTGCGCGAGTCGCTCGGCGGCATGGTGGAGGCGCACCCGCAGTTGCTGCGCGTCGAGTTCGAACCGACCTTCGTCGCGCGGCGCGAAGCCGCGACGAACAAGGTCGCATTGATCTCGGGTGGAGGCTCGGGCCACGAGCCGCTGCATGCCGGCTTCGTCGGCCGGGGCATGCTCGACGCGGCCTGTCCTGGCCAGGTCTTCACCAGCCCGACGCCCGACCAGATGCTGGCCGCAGCGGCCGCCACCGATGCGGGCAAGGGCGTGCTGTTCATCGTGAAGAACTACGCCGGCGACGGCATGAACTTCCAGATGGCGAGCGAGATGCTGGAGATCGACAACGCGACCGTGCTCGTCAACGACGACGTCGCGGTGGAAAACTCCACCCACACCACCGGGCGGCGCGGCGTGGCCGGCACGCTGGTGGTCGAGAAGGCTGTCGGCGCCGCAGCGGAGCAGGGCGCGACGTTGGCCGAATGCAAGTCGCTCGGCGATCGCGTGAACGCGGCGACCGCCTCGATGGGCGTCGCCTTCACGAGCTGCACGGTGCCTGCGGCGGGACGGCCGACCTTCGACATCGGGCCGGACGAGATCGAGATCGGTGTCGGCATCCACGGCGAGCCGGGCCGGCGGCGCGCGGTGCACATGCCGGCCAACGAGATCGTGCGGCTGCTGATGGATGCGATCCTCGGCGACCTGAAGCCCAAGGCAGGGTGTGAAGTGCTGCTGCACGTCAACGGCTTCGGCGGCACGCCGCTGATGGAGCTCTACCTGCTGCACCACGCAGCCAGCACGCGCCTGAAGGCCGATGGGCTCGTGCCGGTGCGCTCGCTGGTCGGCAACTACACGACCTCGCTCGACATGGCGGGCGCATCGCTGACCGTGACGCTGCTCGATGACGAGCTCAAGGCCCTGTGGGACGCGCCGGTGCACACGGCGGCCTTGCGCTGGTAGCGACCCGGCTATGTGGAGAATCGCTCCCCAATCCGCACGGCCGAAGCGCCGCTGGAGCAAGGACGACCATGTACTACGCCATCGTTGCCGCACTGATGCTTGTCTTTCCGCTGGCATCGATCCTTGTCGATGTTTCCATCCATCAGGTGCAGCCCGGCTGGTTCCTGGTCGGCAAGTGGTTCGTCTTCTGGGCCGTGGGCGTACGTCTGTTCGTCGCAGGGCTGCGGCAGATGCTGCAGCCGCGCTACACGGCCGAACAGATTCTCGGCATCCGGGGCGACGACGTCCTGCTCGTGGTCCGGGAGCTGGGCTTCGCGAACGCGTCCATCGGCATCGTCGGGATTCTCAGCATCGTTGCCACGGGATGGGTCGTCGCGGCTGCCCTTGCGGGCGGCATCTTCTATGGACTGGCTGGCATCAACCACGCCTTGCAGGGCCATCGCAACAGGCTTGAAAACGTGGCGATGGCGTCCGATCTCTTCGCGGCGGTGGTCCTGCTCGGTTATTGCATCTGGGTGGCGACGCGGTAGCCGATGAGGCATTTGGGCTGACTTGCGCGGCATGGGCGGGTCACGTAACGTCCTGTAACTTCACGTTCGCTCATCGACCGCTCGTTTTCATGCTCACCACACGCCGCTTCATCCAGACCCTTGCCGCCACTCTCTGCACGTCCGGCGCCTGGGCCCAGGATGCATCGCGCAGCCGGGCGCCGCGTCCTTCGGCGGCGCCGGGCACCTGGCCGACCAAACCGGTTCGCCTGCTCGTCGGCTTCCCGGCTGGCGCTTCGCCGGATCTCGCTGCGCGTGCGATCGCGGCGCCGCTCTCCAAGCTGCTGGGGCAGCCCGTCGTCGTCGAGAACCGTCCCGGCGCCAGTGGCAACTTCGCGGCCGACCAGGTGGCCAAGGCACAGGACGACCACACGATCGGCGCGCTGATCAACGGCAATCTCACGATCGCCAAGCTGCTCAATCCCCACACGCCCTTCGATCCGGAGAAGGACTTCGCGCCGGTCAGCCTGATCGGCACGGCGCCGCTGGTGCTGGCGGTGTCGAGCGATGCCGTCGGCGCCAATCCGACCGAACTGCTGCTGTGGGCGCGCAACCTCAACGATTCGGGCAAGTACGGCACGCCGGGCATTGGAACGGTCGGCCACCTGGGCATGGAGCTGCTGAAGAGCCGTACCAACATCACCGCGAAGCACGTGCCGTTCACGGGCAATCCGCAGGTCATCAACGCGATGTTGGCCGGCCAGATCCAGTTGGCGCTGTTGCCGCCGGGGCTTGCGAAGCCTCATGTGAAGTCGGGCAAGCTGAAGGCCGTGGGCGTGACCTCGCCGATGCGCAGCCCGTTGTTCGATGAACTGCCCACGCTGCGCGAGGCCAACGTGCGGGGCGCCGACCTGGAGATCTGGACGGCGCTGGCCGCGCCTTCGAGCCTGCCCGCGGCGGCAGTCGCGAAGCTCAATGCGGCCTTGGTGGAAGTGGTTCGCTCTGCCGAAGTCCAGCAGACGCTGCTCGCCGCTGGTTGGCAGGCGCAGGCTGGAACGCCGCAGGCACTGGGCTACCGCATGCGCAACGACACGTCGCAACTCGGCGGCGTGATCATCATGCGCGGAATTCGATCCGAGGCCTGAGCCCCCCGGCTTTGCACTGCGCTTCGCTGCGTGTCATTCGCCACCCCCCGAGGGGGAGGCGCGGCTCGCCTTGGGGCGGCCCGGCGGCGGCCGCAATGGAACTTGCCCGTTAGAGCAATCGGGAGATCTCGCTCGCCGAGGCGAGCAGCGCGGGCAGCATCGTCTCCTGCATCACCTTCGCGCTGGTGCGGTTGGCCTGCCCGCTGATATTGAGCGCGGCCACCGCCCGGCCGGCGCGGTCCACGATCGGCGCGGCGATCGAGACCAGGCCTTCTTCCAGTTCCTGGTTGACGAGGCACCAGCCCTGCCGCCGCGCCTGCACTACCTTCGCGAAGAGCGCGTCGACGTCAGTCACCGTGTGCTTGGTGAGGGCTTCGCGGTTCGATGCCGCAAGCCGCGCGTGGATCTCCTCGTCCTTGAGTTCGGCCAGCAGCAGACGCCCCATCGACGTGCAGTACGCCGGAAGACGCGAGCCCACGCCGAGGCTGATGCTCATGATCTTGTGCGTCGGCACGCGCATCACGTAGACGATGTCGGTCGCTTCGAGCACGGCCGCCGAGCACGACTCCTGCACCTGCCGTACCAGCGCTTCCATCACCGGCTCGGCGCGGTTCCAGATCGGCATCGACGAGAGGTACGCGAAGCCCAGGTCGAGGATGCGCGCCGTGAGACTGAAGAGCCTGCCGTCGCTCTCCACGTAACCCAGCGTCTGCAGCGTCAGCAGGATGCGGCGCGCACCGGCGCGCGTGAGTCCGCTCGCGGCGGCGACCTCGCTGAGCGTCTGGCGCGGGGCGCTGGCGCTGAACGAACGGATGACCTGGAGCCCCCGCGCGAAGGACTGCACATAGCTGTCGCCGGGCGAGGGTGAAACGGGGTGTGTCTCGTGGGTTGCCATGGGAAGTGATCTTCTCTAGAATTCATTATACGAACAACTGTTCGGTATGCGAACAAATCGCAGCGGGCATTTCCAGTCGGACAATCTGCAAGCCAAGGCGTTCGGCTTTCCCTCTTCCTTCCCGGAGACAGATTTCATGATCAACAAGATCGCGCGCTCGGTCGCTGATGCCATGGCCGGCATCCAGGACGGCTCCACGGTGCTGATCGGCGGCTTCGGCACCGCCGGCATTCCCAACGAACTCATCGACGGACTGATCGAACAGGGCGCCAAGGACCTCACCGTCGTCAACAACAACGCCGGCAATGCCGAGACCGGCCTCGCCGCGCTGCTCAAGGCTGGCCGCGTGCGCAAGATCATCTGCAGCTTCCCGCGTCAGGCGGACAGCCAGGTGTTCGACGGTCTCTACCGCTCCGGCAAGCTCGAACTCGAACTGGTGCCCCAGGGCAACCTCGCCGAGCGCATCCGCGCGGCCGGTGCCGGCATCGGCGCCTTCTTCTGCCCGACCGGCTTCGGCACGCAACTGGCGGGCGACCGCGAAACACGCGAGATCGACGGCAAGCAGTACGTGCTGGAGTACCCGATCCGTGGCGACGTCGCACTGATCAAGGCCGAGCAAGGCGACCGCTGGGGCAACCTGACCTACCGAAAGGCCGCGCGCAACTTCGGTCCGGTGATGGCGATGGCTGCCGATCGCACGATCGCCACCGTGCACGAGATCGTCGAGTTGGGCGAGATGGACCCCGAGACCATCGTGACGCCCGGCATCTTCGTCAACAAGATCGTCAAGATCGACCGCGTCGCCACGCAGGCCGGCGGCTTCAAGAAGGCAGCATGACCATGAGCAACTACACCCGCCGCACCAAGGACCAGCTCGCAGCGCGCGTCGCGCAGGACATCTTCGACGGCGCCGTCGTCAATCTCGGCATCGGACAACCCACGCTGGTGGCCAACCACCTGCCGGCCGGCCGCGAAGTCATCCTGCACAGCGAGAACGGCATTCTCGGCATGGGCGCCGCGCCCGCCGAAGGCCAGGAGGACTACGACCTCATCAACGCCGGCAAGCAGCCGGTGACGCTGCTGCCGGGCGGCGCGTTCTTCCACCATGCCGACAGCTTCGCGATGATGCGCGGCGGCCACCTCGACATCTGCGTGCTCGGCGCCTTCCAGGTCTCCGCCACCGGCGACCTCGCGAACTGGAGCACGGGCGAGGAAGGCGCCATCCCCGCCGTCGGCGGTGCGATGGACCTGGCCATCGGCGCCAAGCAGACCTGGGTCATGATGGACCTGCTCACCAAGAAGGGCGAGAGCAAGATCGTCGCCGAATGCACCTACCCGCTGACCGGCATCGGCTGCGTGAAGCGCGTGTATTCCGACCTCGCGACCATCGAATGCACGCTGTCGGGGCTGAAGCTGATCGACAAGGTCGAAGGCCTGGAGCATGCCGAACTCGAAAAACTGGTCGGCCTGCCGATCGCCATCTGACAACGGAACCGAGAGACACACCATGACGAATCAAGCCTTCATCTGCGACGCCGTTCGCACCCCCTTCGGCCGCTACGGCGGTTCGCTCTCCAGCGTGCGCGCCGACGACCTGGGCGCCGTGCCGCTCAAGGCGCTGATGGAACGCAACAAGAACGTCGACTGGCAAGCCGTGAGCGACGTGCTCTTCGGCTGCGCCAACCAGGCGGGCGAGGACAACCGCAACGTCGCGCGCATGTCCGCGCTGCTCGCGGGCCTGCCGCTCGAAGTCGGCGGCGGCACGATCAACCGCCTGTGCGGTTCGGGGCTGGATGCGGTCGGCACCGCGGCCCGCGCCATCAAGGCCGGCGAGACGGGCCTGATGATCGCCGGCGGCGTCGAGAGCATGAGCCGCGCGCCCTTCGTCATGCCCAAGGCCGAAAGCGCCTTCAGCCGCGCGAACGCCGTGTACGACACCACCATCGGCTGGCGCTTCGTCAACAAGCTGATGAAGGCGCAATACGGCGTCGACTCGATGCCGGAGACGGCCGAGAACGTCGCGACCGACTACAAGATCGAGCGCGAGGCGCAGGACCGCATGGCGCTCGCATCGCAGCAGCGCGCCGTGGCCGCGCAGAAGTCGGGCTTCTTCGATGCGGAGATCGTGCCGGTCACCGTGGCGCAGAAGAAGGGCGATCCGATCGTGGTCTCCAAGGACGAGCATCCCCGCGACACCAGCCTGGAAGCGCTCGCGAAGCTCAAGGGCGTGGTCCGTCCTGACGGCAGCGTGACGGCCGGCAATGCCAGCGGCGTGAACGACGGCGCCGCGGCGCTGCTGCTCGCCGACGAGGCGAGTGCCGCCAAGTACGGCCTCACGCCGCGCGCCCGCGTGGTGGGCATGGCGACGGCCGGCGTGCCGCCGCGTGTCATGGGCATCGGCCCGGCGCCAGCGACCGAGAAGGTGCTCAAGCTCACGGGCCTGAAGCTCGACCAGATCGACGTGATCGAACTCAACGAAGCATTTGCCGCCCAAGGCCTGGCTGTGCTGCGCTTGCTCGGCCTGAAGGACGACGACGCGCGCGTCAACATCAATGGCGGCGCGATCGCACTGGGCCACCCGCTGGGCGCCAGCGGTGCGCGCCTTGCGACCACCGCCATCAACCAGTTGCACAAGGGCGGCGGCCGCTACGCGCTGTGCACGATGTGCATCGGCGTGGGGCAGGGCATCGCGGTCATTCTCGAGCGCGTCTGATCGCCTGATCCCCATCCATCAAGGGCCTGGGCTGCGCATCGCGTGTGTCCGGGCCTTGCCGCGTGTGCGTGCCGGCAGGCCGCTTCGCGGCACCGTTTTCATCACTCGTAGTTCACCGGGCATCCAAGCCCCAAGGAAATCTCATGTTCTTCAGATTGCCATCCCAGCGTCGCCAACTCGGTATCGCCGCGCTCGCGCTCGCGGCTGCCGCCCTGCTGCCCGTCACGGCCAGCGCGCAGCAGTTTCCGACCAAGCCGGTGCGCATCATCACGCCGTTCCCGGTCGGGGGCGGACCGGACGGCGTTGCACGCCTTGTCGCGGACAAGCTGTCGCGCGCCTGGGGTCAGCCGGTGGTGGTCGAGAACCGGCCGGGCGGCAACGGCTTCATCGCGATCGACGCCTTCAAGCGCGGCGCCAAGGACGGGCATGACCTGATCGTGCTCGACAACGTGCACCTGGCCGCCTATCCGGCGCTGTTCAAGAAGCTGCCGTACGACGCCGCCAAGGACTTCGACACGCTGCTGCCGTTGTTCAAGACCTACTTCTTCTTCACGGTGCCGACGAACAGCAAGTACAAGACGGTCGGTGACCTGATTGCCGACGCCAAGGCGAATCCGGGCAAGCTGAACTACGGTTCGTGGTCGGTCGGCAATCCCGTGCACCTGGGGTCGGAGCTGTTCGAATCGGCCACCGGCACGCAGATGGAGCACGTGATCTACAAGGAAACGACGCAGCTCTACACCTCGGTCGCCACCGGTGAACTGGCCTTCGCGCTCGGCAGCAGCGCCACGGCCGGGCCGCTGCAGCGCGCGGGCAAGGTGCGCTTCCTGGCGGTGGCTGCACCCCAGCGCGTGTCCGCGTTCCCGGACGTGCCGACGGTGGCTGAATCGGGCGGTCCGAAGGGCTTCGAAGTCACCGGCTGGAACGCCATCGCAGCGCCCAAGGGCCTGCCGGCGGCCGTCACAGACAAGATCAAGCGCGACATCGAGAAGGCACTCGCGGAGCCGGACGTGCTGGAAAAGTTCAAGAGCTTCGGCTACGAGCCTTTCCCGCAGACGCGCGAGCAGTTCAACCAGTTCGTGCAGACCGAAACCCAGCGCTTCGGCGACGTGATCCGCAAGGCCAACGTCTCGCTGGACTAAGCGCCTTCCCAGACCAGTGTGGCGGCGGTCAGGTCTTCGAGCGCGCTGCCCACTGCCTTGAACACGGTGCGTTCGTGCTCGTTCGCGCGCCCTGGATGGGAGCCGCGACACAGGGCGGCGAAACTCACCACGCTGTCGGCGCGCAGCGTGCCGGCGGCCATCGCATCGAGCAGGTCGCCGGCTTTCCCCAAGGCCTCTTCGGTATCGACAAAAGTCCGCGCACCGGCAAAGCAGGCCGGGTCGGCTTCCCGCATCTGCGGCGTGAAGCTGCCGATCAGGTCGAGGTGTGAGCCCGGTGCGAGCCATTCGCCCTTGACCAGCGGTGAGGTGGCGAGGGTGGCGCAGGTCACGATATCTGCACTACGAACGGCCGCTTCGAGATCCGTGGCCGCTTGCGCATTCCAGCCTTCCGCGCGCCACTGGGCTGCCAGCGCTTGCGCGCCCTCGGGCCGGTGGTTCCACACCACCACCTCGTCGATTGCGCGCACGCTTGCGTGCGCGGCCGGCAGCAGGCGCGCGATGCGCCCTGTTCCCAGCACCAGCAGCCGTCTCGCGTTCGAGCGCGCCAGGAACGAGGCGCCCAGCGCGGATGCCGCCGCAGTGCGCCAAGCGGTGATCTCGTTGCCATCGGGTTGCGCCAGCGGCACGCCCGTGTGCGCGTCGTAGAGCACATAGGTCGCGTGCAGCCCGGGCAGGCCACGCGCGCTGTTGCCGGGGAAGATGTTGATGGTCTTGATGCCGAGATAGCCCGCGTCGCTCCATGCCGGCATGATCAGCACGGTGCCCCGGTCGCTGCCGGCTTCCACGGCATGCACATGGCGTTGCGGCACTGTGGCTTCGTTCGCAAAAGCTTCGCGCAGCGCCGGAACGAGGCGTTCAAAGTTCAGATGCGCGCGGGTCTGGTCGGCGTCGAGGATCTTCATGCGTGGACAATGTAGCTTTCCCGCAGCCGCGTCCCGCTTCGTTTTGAATCTCCCCATCATCACCGACCTGCATTTCTATGCGGTCGCCGTTCCCGCCGTGCTGATGCTCGGCGTCAGCAAGAGCGGCTTCGGCGCCGGCTTCGGCTCTCTTGCCGTTCCTCTCATGGCGCTCGCCGTCACGGTGCCGGAGGCGGCAGCGATCCTGATGCCGGTGCTGTTGCTGATGGATCTGCTGGGCATCGCCGCCTTTCGCCGCGACTTCGATCGCCGGCTGTTGTGGTTTCTCATTCCCTGCGGTCTTGTCGGCACGGTGATCGGTGCGCTCCTGTTCAAGGCGCTGCCGGCGCACACGGTCGCGGGCATCGTCGGCGTCTTCACGCTGTTGTTTCTTGCGCAGCGGGTGCTGTTCCCACCGCGGCCGAGCGACCCCTTGCCGTCGAAGACGGCCGGCGCCGTGCTGACGACCATCAGCGGCTTCACCAGCTTCATCGCGCATGCGGGCGGGCCGCCGGTCACGGCGTACGTCGTGCCGCTGCGGCTCTCGCCGGTGGCCTACACGGCGACGATGGCCTACTTCTTCTTCGTGGTGAACCTCAGCAAGTGGGTGCCCTATGCGTGGCTCGGCCTGCTCGACTGGCGCAATATGGCGACCTCCCTCGTGCTGCTGCCAATCGCGCCGCTGGGTGTCTGGGTGGGGATTCGCATCGCGCGCCGCATCGATCCCGCCTGGTTCTACCGCTTCGTCTACCTCGGCATGCTGCTGACGGGGCTCAAGCTGACCTGGGACGGATTCATCGCCTGATCCAGACGATGTAAGGCAAATATCTACGATTGCCGCGATTCCTGGGCATGTGCAGAATTTCGGCCATGACCGCACCGTCAACGACGCCCGCCGCTCTCCAGGACGACGAACTCCAGAACCTGGCTTCGGAGTGGCGCATCCGCGCCATGCAGGGCGACCAGCTCGCCCATCGCCTGGCCCAGGCACTCGAGGCGGAGCAGCGCCGCCGCATCCGCGACACGGGGCTGCAGACGCTGCCGCCGGCGGCTTCGCCGAATCCGGCGCCCTGGTGGAAGTTCTGGTGACCTCCTGCACGTGCACGCATGATTTCCATTGACTTCGGAATCGGCCTCGCGCTCCTGAGCCTCTTCGGCGCGACCTTTCTTTCCAACCTCCTGGCGCGTCGGCGCGACAAGGCACGGGAATTCGATCCGGTCACGCGCGAGGCGCGAGAGCTTCTTCTGCGCGAGCGCGCCGCGCCGGTCCCGCTGTGCCCCACGCTCGGCCCCGAGCACTGGGCCCGCCTGCACGCCGCGCAGCCGGGCTGGCGTCGCAAGGGCTTCGAGGCCGCAAAGGCGCGCTACGTGGAAGCGCGGAACTCCTTTTCGCGCCACGACTTCAATGGCGAGCTCTACTACCCCGATCCGAAGCTGATCGTCGGCGCCGTGCACGAAGTGCTGGTGCTCACCGAGCGCTTCTAGCCGCCCGCGCGGCGGCCCGGCTAGTGGTAGATCTTCTGCAGCAGGCGGATCAGCGTCTCGCGCTCGCGTGAGGTGAGCCGCGCGCTGGCATCCGCTTCGAGTTGCACGACCGTTCGTTCGGCTTCGCGCACCAGATCCTCGCCGGCCGGCGTCAGGTAGAGACCGATGGCACGGCCGTCATGCGGATGGGGCCGGCGCTCGATCAGGCCGCGGCTGTCCATGCCGGCGATCAGGCTCACCAGGTTGGGCGGGAGGATGTCCAGCGTGGAGCACAGTTGCCGCGACGTGGCGCCGGGGTTGTGCGCCAGCAGCGACAGCACCGAGAAGTCGACCTGCTTGAGCCCGTAGGCGGCCATTCGCTCCGCGAACACCTGGCTGACGATCAGCCACGCGCGGCGGGCGTTGTAGCCGACGAGCGCTTCGAGCACGCGGGTGTCGAGCCGGTCGGATCGCGGCGCCTGCGTAGGGGCCGCGGGAATGGATTTCTTGCGGGAGACTGCCATGCCCCGAGCGTAACTGCCTTCGGGGCCGCCGGGAGCCCCTCAGGCGACGGTCTGTGCGGTGACCGCCTCGCAGGCGCGCTTGACGATGCCGAGCCGCATCTCGAACTCCGGCAGCGCCCAGCGGCGGAAGGCGGCAGCAGGCGCCGACCACCGGGCGTCGTCCGGTGCTGCCTGTTCTATGCGCGCCCAGGCCCAGGCGAGCAGGGTGAGCATCACCACGCGCAGGTAGTCGTCGGCCACTTCGAAGGGCAGCGCCGCATCGGCGTGCGCGGCCATGGCGATCGTGGTGGTGAGGTAGCGAAGCTGCGCCAAGCGGCGCTGCACGTCGGCGTCGATCTCGCGCGAGGCGTCGAGCTCGTCGCGCAATTCGATGAGCACGGCCGACATGCCCGTGCCGCCATCGGCCAGCACCTTGCGCACCAGCAGGTCGATGGCCTGGATCTCGTTCGTGCCCTCGTAGATCATCGTCACGCGCGAATCCCGCACGACCTGTTCGATGCCCCACTCGCGCACGTAGCCGTGGCCGCCGAAGACCTGCAGGCATTCGCTCGCGCCCTGGAAGGCCTGCTGCGTGCAGGCGGCCTTCAGCACGGGTGTGACGAGCGCACACCAGCGCTGGGCGCGCTCGCGCACCTTGGGGTCGGCGTCATGCCGTGCGACGTCGAGCTGGATGGCGGTGCGATAGGCGATCACGCGGGCACCGTCGATCCAGGCGCGCTGGGTGTCGAGGATGCGGCGGATGGCCGGATGCTCGGCTACGAGATCCGCCGCCTCGCCGCCTCGGCTGGCAGGCGTCGGGCCGGGGGCGCGCATCTGGCGCCGCTCGTGCGCATAGGCGTGGGCTTTTTGCCAGGCTGCGTCGAGCAGGCCGATGCCTTGCAGCGCGACGTGCAGGCGTGCCGCGTTCATCATCACGAACATCGCGGCGAGACCGCGATTCGGTTCGCCGATCAGCCAGCCGGTGGCGTCGTCGAAGCGCATCACGCAGGTCGAGCTGCCGTGCAGGCCCATCTTTTCCTCGATGCGTTCGCAATGCACCGCGTTGCGCGAGCCATTGGGCAACACCTTCGGCACCAGCACCAGCGAGAGGCCCTTGGGGCCGGCGGGCGCGTCGGGCAGGCGGCAAAGCACCAGATGAACGATGTTCTCGGTGAGGTCGTGCTCCCCGCCCGAGATGAAGATCTTGCCGCCGGCCACGCGATGGCTGCCGTCGGCTTGCGCGATGGCGCGCGTGCGCACCTGGCCGAGGTCGCTGCCGGCGTGGGCCTCGGTCAGGCACATGGTCGCCAGCCATTCGCCGGTGGCGATCTTCGAGAGATAGCGTTGCTTCAGTTCTTCGCTGCCGTGGTGCTTCAGGCATTCGTAGGCGCCATGGAGCAAGCCCGGCGCCATGGTGAGGCCGTGGTTGGCCGCACTGAGCCATTCGAAGAGGATGGCTTCGAGAACGGCGGGCAGGCCCTGGCCGCCGTCTTCGGTCGCTGCCGAAAGGGCTGGCCAGCCGCCTTGCACGAAGGCGCCATAGGCTTCGCGAAATCCCGGCGGCGTGATGACCTGGCCATCGACGAAGCGGCAGCCGACCTCGTCGCCGGTCCGGTTCACGGGTGCGATGACTTCGGCGACGAACTTGCCCGCCTCGTCGAGGACCTGTGCCTGCAGCGCGTCGTCGACCTCCGCGAAAGGCGGCAAGGCACGCAGGCGCGTAGCGGCACCGAGCACCGTGTTCAACACGAAGCTCACGTCATCGGGGCGGGGCTGGTAGTTCATGGCAAGTCAGCGTCAGGACTCGGCCGTGAAGCCGATCTTCTTGACCAGCGGGCCCCAGCGTTCGTACTCGCTCTGGATGGACTTCTTCATTTCCTCGGGCGTCGAGCCTTGCGCGACCAGGCCGACGGCGAAGAGGCCTTCGATGATGGCCGGGTCCTTCAGCGCGGTGGTGATCGCCGCGTTGGCGGCGCTGATCACGCTGGCGGGTGTCTTCGCCGGTGCGATGAAGCCGAACCACTCCTCGGCAACGATTTCGGGAAAGCCCTGCTCCGCGAACGTGGGCACGTCGGGGAAGTAGGGCGCCCGCTTGTTGCCCGAGGTGGCGAGCACGCGCAGCTTGCCGGCCTTGGCGAAGGGGAGGTAGTCGCCCGCCGGTGTCATGCTGGAAGCGATCTGACCGCCGACCACGTCGTTC
This sequence comes from Variovorax flavidus, assembly GCF_030317145.1. Taxonomy (GTDB): domain Bacteria; phylum Pseudomonadota; class Gammaproteobacteria; order Burkholderiales; family Burkholderiaceae_C; genus Variovorax; species Variovorax flavidus. The sequence goes on along the minus strand of NZ_JASZYE010000005.1, from coordinate 174,083 downwards.
ACCGCAGGCAGCGAGCCGCGATAGGGGACGTGCTTGAGTTCCGTGCCGCTGTTGAGGCCGAGCAGAGCGCCCAGGAAGTGAGGCGTCGATCCCGCACCGGGCGAACCGTAGCTGGCGTCCTTGGGATTGGCCTTGGCCCACGCGATGTAGTCCTTCAGGGTCTTGACCTCCGCCGGCACCATCGGGCCCACGGCCAGCCCGTGCGTCATGACGGCGCCGATCGAGATCGGCGCGAAGTCGCTGATCGTGTAGTTGAGCTTGCTGTAGATGTGCGGATAGGTCGACAGCGCCGAAGCCTGGGACACGGCCAGCACCGAGCCGTCGGCCGGTGAGGTCTTGAGCGCTTCGAGCGCGATGCGGCCGCCAGCGCCGGGGCGGTTGTCGACCACGGCCGCGTTCTTGGTGAAGGCGGTGTTGCCGAGCTTGTCGCCCACGCGCCGCGCGACGCTGTCGCCAGCGCTGCCGGCCGGGAAGCCGTAGAGGATCTTCACCTGGTTGAGCGCTTCCGCGAGCGCGGCGAACGGATGCAGCGCGCCGAAGGCGGTGGCTGCGCCGAGGGTCTGGACGAAATGGCGTCGGGTGGTCATGTCTTGTCTCCTGGGGTCTTCGTTGAATTCGTTGAGCGACTCAGCGCGGCGCCATGCGCAGTGCGCCGTCCAGCCGGATCACTTCGCCGTTGAGGTGGCCGTTGGTCACGATGTGGCAGGCCAGCTCGGCGAACTCCGAAGGCTTGCCCAGACGTGGCGGGAAGGGGATCGATGCGGCCAGCGATTGCTGGATGGGTTCCGGCAGTTCCTTGAGCAGCGGCGTCGCGAACAAGCCCGGTGCGATGGTGCAGACGCGGATGCCGTGCTGCGCGAGATCGCGCGCCATCGGCAAGGTCATGCCGACCAGGCCGCCCTTCGATGCGCTGTAGGCCTGCTGCCCCACCTGGCCGTCGAAGGCCGCGACCGAGGCGGTGAACATCATCACGCCACGTTCGCCGCCGTCGACCGGTTCGAGCTTGGCGCAGCGGGCTGCATAGAGGCGACTGATGTTGTAGGCGCCGACGAGGTTGACGTTGACGACGCGCACGAAGTCCTCGAGCGGTGCGGGGTTGCCGTCCTTGCCGACGATGCGCTTGGCGCTGCCGATGCCGGCCACGTTCATGAGGATGCGCGCGGGGCCGTGCGCGGCTTCGGCCTTGTCGAGCGCGGCTGTCACGCTGTCGGCTTGCGTGATGTCGCAGACGCAGGCGATGCCGCCGATTTCCGCGGCGACCTTTTCGGCCAGCGCGGCATTGACGTCGAGCACGGCGACCTTGGCGCCGAGCCGTGCGAGTTCGCGCGCCGTGGCTTCGCCGAGGCCGGATGCGCCCCCGGTGACGAGTGCGGCTTGTCCTTGGATGTTCATGGCTTGTGTCTCCTGGGTGGTTTTATCGGGGCTTCAGCGTGAAGGGCAGCGTATCGGCATGGAGGGCGTCGGCCAGCGTGGCGCGGTGCTTGAGCACGGCGCGCTGGTTGATGGAGCCCTTGTCGGTGAGTTCGCCCCTGTCGATCGAAGGCGGCTCGGACACGACGTGCCCGCGCGCGATACGGTTGGCGCTGCCGGTGCCCGATGCGGCGAGCGTGTCGAGCAAACCCTGGAACTGCGCCTGCACGGGTGTGCTTTCAACCACGTCCTTCATCGGCGCATCGGGCGCCAGGCCGGCGAGCTCGCGCACGGCTTGCGTCGGGAAGATCAGTGCGCCGACTTCCTTGAGGTTGATGCCGGTCAGCACCACGTCCTGCACGTAGGGCGCGCCGGCCGCGATGATCCTGGCCCTCAGCGGCCCGACGCTCACGAAGGTGCCGGTCGCCAGCTTGAAGTCTTCCGCGATGCGGCCGTCGAAACGCAGGCCGCGGTGAATGTCGGCTTCGTCGATCCACTGCACGGCATCGCCGGTGCAGAGAAATCCTTCCTCGTCGAAGGCTTCCCGCGTGGCTTCCGCCGAGCGCCAGTAGCCCGGCGTGACGTTGGGGCCGCGATAGCGTACTTCGGTCTTTCCGTCGACCTCGATCAGCTTGAGCGTCATGCCCGGGGTCGGCACGCCGACGTCGCCGGCCTTCACGTTCGGGCTGTTGATGAACATGGCGGAGGGACCCGATTCGGTCATGCCGAGGCCGGTCGCCATCACGATGCGCTCGCCGATCTCGGCTTCCTGGATGGAATGCAGCAGATCCCACACGGGCTGGGCCAGACCGGCGCCCGAGTAGAAGAACATGCGAACGCGCGAGAGCAGGGTCTTGCGCAGTTGCGCATCGGTCTGCATGGCTTGCGCGATGGCTTCGAAGCCGGTCGGCACGTTGAAATAGACGGTGGGCGCGATCTCGCGCAGGTTGCGCAGCGTCTCGGCCATGCCCGCCGGCGTGGGCTTGCCGTCGTCGATGTAGAGCGTGCCGCCGTGATAGATCGTGATGCCGACGTTGTGGTTGCTGCCGAAGGTGTGGTTCCAGGGCAGCCAGTCGATGAGCACCGGCGGCTCTTCGGCCAGCGCCGGCAGCGACTGGGCGATCTGGACCTGGTTGGCGCACCACATGCGCTGCGTGTTGATGACCGCCTTGGGCATCTTGGTCGAGCCCGAGGTGAACAGGAACTTGGTGATGGTGTCAGGGCCCGTCGCCGCCATGGCGGCATCGACGGCCGGGGTCGCCGGCGTGGCGAGCAGGCCGTCGAAAGAGGTGAGCGGCCGGCCAGCAAGCTCCAGGGACGGCTTGCCCGTGTCGCCCTCGCCACCGTGGCCCCGGTGCATGACGACCTCGACGTCCTTCGGCACGACCGCGGCAATGGCGCGTCCGAAGCGCGAGGCGTCGCTGGCGAACACCAGCCCCGGCGTCAGCGTGTCGAAGGCGTGGCGCAACTTGTCGTAGTCCTGGCTGACCGTGGAATAGGCGGGCGACGCAGGGCAGTAGGGAATGCCGGCGTAGATGCAGCCGAGCGACAGCAGCGCGTGTTCGAGGCTGTTCTCGCTCAAGATCATCACCGGCCGTTCGGCGCTCAGGCCGCGGTCGAGCAGGGCCTGGCCGATGCGGCGTGCGCCCTGCAGCGCCTCCGAATAGCTGAGGTGCTGCCAATCGCCGGTGCTGCCGTCGGGCAACTGCTCGCGGCGTGCCATGAAGCTGCGGTCCGGCGCGACCTGCGCCCAATGCATCAGGCGGTCGGTGATGCGCTCGGCGTAGCTGCCGAGCGGATCGGTGGCCTGCAGATACCGCACGCCGGATGCGCCTTCGCGCAGGCTGACATGACGCACGCCGAAGTTCAGGGGGCGATAGCGGGGCAGGGCTATGCCGGGGCGGGTGGCTTGCATGGGGTCCTCGGATCTTTGGGGGAGGTCAGGACTTCTGGACCTTGGCGGCCTTGCCTTCCAGGAAGGCTCGCACGCGTTCCTTGGCGTCAGGGGCGCTTTGCGCAATCCCAGCCATCAGCGCTTCGGTGAAGAACCCATGGTCCGCCGGCTGTTCGGCGATGCGCGGCAGGGCGTGCATGAGCGCGTAGTTGGTGAGCGGCGCGTTGGTCGCCACGCGCCTGGCGAGTTCGACCGCCTTCTCGAAGGCCGAGCCTTCGGGCACGAGGTATTGCGCGAAACCGGCGCGTTCGCCTTCCTCGGCGTTGTAGACGCGGCCGGTCATCATCATGTCGGTCATGCGGGCGGCGCCGATCAGCTTCGGGATTCGCACCGAGCCGCCGCCGCCGACGAAGATGCCGCGCGAGCCTTCCGGCAGCGCGTAGAAGGTGGTCGCATCGGCCACCCGGATATGGCAGGCGCTGGCGAGTTCCAGGCCGCCGCCGACGACCGCGCCGTGGAGGGCGGCAATCACCGGAACCGGGCCGAACTGCACGAGATCGAGTGCCGCGTGCCACATGCGCGAATGCTGCAGGCCCTGGCCGGCATCGCGCTCCTGCAGCTCGGAAAGATCGAGCCCGGCGCAGAAGTGCGGGCCCTCGCCATCGATCACTGCTGCACGCACCGTGGAAGGCAGGTTCTCGAAGGTGTTGCGCAAAGCGAGGATCAGCGCATCCGACAGCGCGTTGCGCTTGGCGCCGCGCGTGAGGCGGATGATGGCGATGTCGCCCTGGAGTTCGAGCTGGAGGTCGGTGTGGTTCATGATTGCATTCCGGAGTACGATCGATTATGGTTATAGAAAATAATCAATTCAAGCCGCGCGACAGGGTGCGGCATGAGGACTTACCCTAAGCCGCAAACCGCCTGGAGACAACTGCCCATGGACCACCAGAACCTGATCGCGATCGACACTCACACGCACGCCGAAGTGAGCTGCTGGAACCCCTTCGACAACTACGGCGAAGAATACGACCGGGCGGCCGACAAGTACTTCCGTTCGAGCCGCCGTCCGACCATCCAGGAAAGCATCGACTACTACCGCGAGCGCAAGATCGGCCTGGTGATGTTCATGGTCGATGCCGAGTCGAACATGGGCCGCCGCCGCATCCCGAACGAGGAAATCGCCGAGGCGGCGCAGAAGAACCCGGACATCATGATCGCCTTTGCCAGCATCGACCCGCACAAGGGGAAGATGGGTGCGCGCGAAGCCCGCCGGCTGATCGAGGAGCACGGCGTCAAGGGCTTCAAGTTCCATCCGACGGTGCAGGGCTTCCACCCCTACGACAAGATGGCGTGGCCGATCTACGAGGTCATCAATGAATACGGCCTGCCGGCGGTGTTCCACACCGGCCACAGCGGCATCGGCTCGGGCATGCGCTGCGGCGGCGGGCTCCGGCTCGAATACAGCAACCCGATGCACCTGGACGATGTCGCGATCGATTTCCCCGACATGCAGATCGTCATGGCACATCCGAGCTTCCCGTGGCAGGACGAGGCGCTGAGCGTGGCCACGCACAAGCCCAATGTCTGGATCGACCTGTCCGGCTGGAGCCCCAAGTACTTTCCGAAGCAGCTGGTGCAATACGCCAACACCCTGCTGAAGGACCGCGTGCTGTTCGCCAGCGACTACCCGCTGATCACGCCGGACCGCTGGCTCAAGGATTTCGAGGATGCCGGCTTCAAGCCCGAGGTGGTGCCCGGCATCCTGAAGGGCAATGCGGTTCGCCTGCTCAAGCTCGACCAGTAGGTTCGGGCGATCCGGGCGCTACGGCGTCCTTTCTTCCTCGACGCGATCCCAGTCCAGGCCGGTGCGCTGGCGCCGCTCCTCGCGTTCGCGCGCCATCTGTTCCTGAAACTGCTGGCGGCCTTCCTTGGCGACCGCGATCAGTTTGGTCCGGTCCTTGTAGTGCGGATAGGTTTCGTGCATCAACTCGATGTTGCGACGTCGAAAGCGCATGGCGGTTTCGCGCGCTTCGTGCGCAGGCCAGCCGAGCCCTTCGAGCACTGACCGGGCGCTGCGCAGCGATGACTCGAACACCTCGCGCTCGACGAATTCGACCTTGCGGTCGAGCAACTGGTAGAGGTGCGCCACGTTGCGTGCGCGCGCGACGATCCGGGCATTCGGAAAGTGCTTTTGTGCCAGGTCCACGATTTCGAGCGATTGCTCCGTGTCATCGACCGCTACCACCAGCACCTTGGCCGTGCCGGCGCCGGCCGTGCGCAGGAGATCGAGGCGCGTCGCATCGCCGTAGAAGACGCGGAAGCCGAATTCGCGCAGGCTCTCGATGGTGTCCGGATCATGATCCAGCACCGTGATCTTGAGGCCCTGCGCGCTCAGCATGCGACCGACGATCTGCCCATAGCGGCCGAAGCCGCAGATGACGACCTTGGCGTCCTGCTGCTCGGAGATCTCCTCCATCGACGTCGGCGCATGCGCGCTGTAGCGCGGCAGCACCCACTTGTCGATCGCGACCAGCAGGAGAGGCGATATCAGCATCGACAGCGCGACGGCGCCGATCAGGAATGAAGCGATGCCGTGCGGCAGCACATTCGGCCCGGCGGCCTGGAACACGACGAAGGCGAACTCGCCGCCCTGCGCCAGCAGCAGCGTGAACACCGGTCGCTGCTGGTAGGGGATGTCCATCAGCTTGCCCAGCGCGTAGATCACGCCGAACTTGAGCAGCATGAAGCCGACCACGACCACCGCCATGAGTCCTGGCTGGGCCAGGAGCACGCCGAAGTCGATGCTCATGCCGACGGCGATGAAGAAGAGGCCGAGCAGCAGGCCCTTGAAAGGTTCGATGTCGGTCTCGAGCTCGCGTCGGTATTCGCTCTCCGCCAGCAGCACGCCGGCGAGGAAGGCACCCAGCGCCATCGAGAGGCCGATGAACTGCATGAGCGCGGCAATGGCGACCACCAGCAGGAGCGCGGCAGCGGTGAAGATCTCGGGCGTGTTGCTGCGCGCGATCCAGCGCAGGAGAGGGCGCAGGGCCAGCCGCCCGCCGAGCACGATGCCGCCGATGACGGCGACGATCTTCAGGCCTTCCAGCGTCCGTTCGAGGCCGGTCATGCCTTCGCCGGCATCGGCGCCGACCGCCAGCAGCGGGAGCAGCGCCAGGATCGGGATGGCCGCGACGTCCTGGAACAGGAGGATCGAGAAGCCGGCCTGCCCGCTGGAGGTCAGCAGCAGGTTGCGCTCGCCCAGCACCTGCAATGCGATCGCAGTCGACGACAGGGCGAGCCCCAGAGCCGCCACCAGCGCGACGCGCCAGTTCGCACCCGCCGCCCATCCGGCCATGAACAGCACCGCGGCGCAGGCCAGCACCTGCGCCGAACCCCAGCCGAAGATCGGCTGGCGCAGGCTCCACAGGCGCTTGGGCTCCAGTTCGAGTCCGACCAGGAAAAGCATCAACACCACGCCGAACTCGGCGAAGTGCAGGATGTCTTCGACGTTGGTCACCAGCCCGAGCCCCCAGGGCCCGATGGCGATGCCGGCGGCCAGGTAGCCAATGATCGAGCCGAGCCCGAGCGCTTTCGACAGCGGCACTACCAGCACGGCCGCGCCAAGATAGATCAGGGAATTGACGAGCCAGCCCGGGGCGTGTTCCATGATCAGGCCTCCCCGTGGACGACGGGCCTGTCGACCTCGGGCACGGCGCAGCTCACGCAGCTGTCCAGGTCTTCGAGTTCGGGCCAGTTCGGGTAGGTGGACAGCCGATCCTTGAACACCGCGACGTGCGCCGCCACTTCGCCGGCAGGCGCGCTGCGCGCGCCATGGAACAGCAGCGGCGGCAGAAAGCGCATGCCGCAGAGCGCGGCGGTCTGCTCGTAGGGTGGCAGGAAGGCGTCGAAGAAATAGCGGTTGTAGCTTTGCGGGTGGTAGCTCGTCTCGGGGCCACCGGTGGTGGCGGCCAGCCAGAAATCCTTGCCCTCCAGCGCCGTTCCGCCCGTGCCGTAGGCCCATCCGTAGCCCAGCACCTCATCGAGCCAGAGCTTCTGCAGCGCCGGCATCGAATACCACTGGATCGGGTGCAGCAGGACCAGCAGGTCGGCGCGCGCCAGTCGAGCCTGCTCGGCGCCGACGTCGATCGCGTAGTCGGGGTAGGTGTCGTAGAGATCGTTGACGTCGACGCCCGGCACGGCTTGCGCCGCTTTCAGCAACTGGAGATTGACGCGCGAGTCCCGCCAGCGGGGGTGAGCGGCGATCAGGTAGATGCGAGGGGCGGCGCTTTCCGTGCTTGTTGTTGTCGGCATGCCGCGAACATAGCGCACTCCGTGCACCGCTACCATGACGCCTGTCTTCAGCTTCGAGGAGCTTCATATGCCGGTGGTCCTGGTCGCCAACCCCAAGGGCGGAGTTGGCAAGTCCACGCTCGCGACCAACATCGCGGGTTACTACGCCAGCCGCGGCCACGCGGTGATGCTGGGCGACATCGACCGCCAGCAGTCGTCGTGCCTGTGGCTCAACCTGCGACCGCCGCAGGCGCGCGAGATCCGAACCTGGCACGCTTCCGAGGACGGCGAGGTCGTGCGGCCGCCGCGCGGAACGACGCACGCCGTCGTCGACACCCCGGCCGGCTTGCACGGCTCGCGCTTCAAGGAGGTCGTGGCATTGGCCGACAAGGTGCTGGTGCCCTTGCAGCCCAGCATCTTCGATATCTATGCGACGCGCGATTTTCTCGACAAGCTGCTGTCGCACCGCCATGCGGACAAGACGAAGGTGGCCCTGGTCGGCATGCGCGTGGACGCACGCACGCTCGCGGCCGACCGGCTGCGCGAGTTCGTCTCCGGGCTCGACGTGCCGGTGCTCGGGGAACTGCGGGACACGCAGAACTACGTTCAGCTCGCAGCCCGCGGACTCACGCTGTTCGATATCGCGCCCGGCCGTGTGCAGCGTGATCTGGAGCAGTGGGAGCCGATTCGGCATTGGCTTGACGCCTGAGGTTTTTCCCTAGTTCCCATGTCGCCGCGTGGACAGGCGCGCCGGCACCGCCCCGATACAGTGAATCGCATGAAAAAGACCTTCCAGACCCTCCAGGATCTCGCCGCATGCGTCGGCCAGGAAGTCGCCGTGAGCGACTGGATCACCATCACGCAGGAGCAGGTCAACCAGTTCGCCGAGGCAACCGGGGACCACCAATGGATCCACGTGGACGTCGAAAAGGCCAAGGCCGGGCCGTTCGGCGCGCCGATCGCCCATGGCTTCCTGACCTTGTCGCTGCTGCCGCGCATCTACGAAACGGCCATGAGCGTCGTCGAGTCGCGCATGGGGGTGAACTACGGCCTGAACCGCGTCCGGTTCATGTCGCCGGTGCCGGTGGGCGGGCGCGTACGGGGGCGGATGAAGCTCCTGAGCTCGGAGCCGATCGCCAACGACGGTCTGCAGATGACCTGGGAAACCACCATCGAACTCGAAGGTTCACCCAAGCCGGCCTGCGTCGCCGAATCGGTGGTGAGAAGGTATCCGTAGCTCGCCCCCAGGCTTGCTCACTTCGTGTAGCCGCCTACCCCCTGCCGGGGGCACCACCGGTGGACCGGCGGAGCCGGATCCTCGGTGGTTCACGCAGGGCGGCGCTCGCCGCCTTTTGCGCTTGATCAGTGGAAATCGTTCTGGCGCCAGGCTTCGAACACGGTGACGGCCACGGCGTTCGACAGGTTGAGGCTGCGCTGGCCTTCCTTCATGGGAAGGCGCAGCCGCTGCGGGGCCGGAAAGCGCTCGCGCAGTTCTGGCGCGAGGCCGCGCGTTTCCGAGCCGAAGACGAGCCAGTCACCGGGGCGGAAGGCGACGTCGTGCACCGCCTGCGTGCCGCGCGTCGTGAGGGCGAACATCCGGTCCGGCGCAGGATGCTCGGTGTCGAGCAGGGCCTGCCAGTCGCGGTGGCGCAGGACCTTGGCGTACTCGTGATAGTCCAGGCCGGCGCGGCGCAACAGCCGGTCGTCCATTGAAAAGCCGAGCGGCTCGACCAGATGCAGGGTGCAGCCCGTGTTGGCGGCCAGGCGGATGACGTTGCCGGTATTGGGCGGGATCTCGGGTTCGACGAGGACGATGTGAAACATGGCGCTGATTGTCGGTGGCGCTCAGCCGGATGCCTCCGTGCGGGCGAGCACGATCGCCGTGATGTGCGATGCGCCACCCGCGCGCAGCACCTCGGCGGCAGCGAAGAGGGATGCGCCGCTGGTCATCACGTCGTCGACCAGCGCGACCCGGCGGTCGCGGACGGCCGACGCGCGAAGCGGCTCCAGGGCAAATGCTCCCCGCAGGTTGCGCAGGCGCTCGGACCGCGCCAGCCCGCTTTGGGCCGTGGTCTCCCGTATCCGCAGCAGCAGGGTCGGGTCGGTCTTCCGTGGCGACAGGCGTCGTGCAAGCTCGTGCGCCTGGTTGAAGCCGCGCTCGCGCAATCGCGCCGGCGCGAGGGGCATCGGCAGGACGATGTCCGCCTTCTCGAGCGCAGGCTCGACCCATGGCGCGCTGCGCAGCAGGGTCGCCAGCGGTGCGGCCCGCCCCGCATCGCCTCGAAACTTGAACTCCGCGATGCATTCGGGCCACGGCCAGACGTAGGCGCAGGCCGCGAGGCAGGCATCGAGCGGTGGAGGGGCCCGCGTGCACTCGCCGCACCGTGAAACGCCGTCGGGAACCTGCAGCGCGCAGGTCGCGCAGCGCGGGGTCGGCGGAGCGAAGCGCGCCACGCACGCGTCGCATACGGGCTGCGCCGGCCACGCGCGGCAAACGACGCATTGGCTGGGCAGGCGATTGAGCAGGCCCGGGAAAGGCCGTTCGATCCAATGGCTGAACATCCCTCAATATACTGAGCGCCCCATGTCCACCGAGCCCGCACACCGCCCGCCGACCATCGACGCCACGGCGGCCGCGCGATGGGCCCAACTCGCGCCGGAAGCGGCATCTCCCTGGCTGCACGAGGAGGTCGGTCGCCGCATGGAGGACCGGCTGCAATGGATCAAGGCCAAGCCGCGCCACTGGGTCGACTGGGCACCCTTGCGCGGCGGCCTGGAGGCGCACGCCCTGGTCGCGCGCCGCTACCGTGACGCCGCATCGTTCGTGATCGAGCCAGAAGCCGCATTGATCCCGCCGACCGGAAAGGCGCTGGCCGCGCCGTGGTGGTCCGCCCGGCGCTGGCAGGGGTCGCAGGCCAGCTTCGACGCGCCGCCCGAAGATGGCGTGGATCTGCTCTGGGCCAACATGGCGCTGCACATGGCCGCCGATCCGGAGACGCTGATCGCCGAATGGCATCGCCGGGTCGCGACCGACGGTTTCCTGATGTTCTCGTGTTTCGGCCCCGACACCTTGATGGAACTGCGTGCCCTGTACCGCCGGCTGGGCTGGCCGGCCGCCAGCCACGAGTTCACCGACATGCACGATTGGGGCGACATGCTGGTCGGCGCTGGCTTCGCCGAACCCGTGATGGACATGGAACGCATCGTGCTTACCTGGCCCAACGCCGATGCCGCGCTGGCCGAGTTGCGCGGCATCGGGCGCAACCTGCATCCCGGTCGTTTTCCGGCGCTGCGCGGCAAGGCCTGGCGCAGCGCGCTGGCGGAGGCATTGCCCGAACTGGCACCGGCCGAAGAGGGCGGCGGGCGGATCGCGCTGACCTTCGAGATCATCTACGGACACGCCTTCAAACCGCCCCCGCGGGTCGCCCTTTCCATCGAAAGCGCCGTGTCGCTGCGCGAGATGCGAACAATGCTTCAGCGCAACCGCCAGGGCTTGTGAGTGATTGTTGCGTGACCCGCTACAATCCGGCGCTGCGTGAACTCCCGGGTATTGTCCCGTGATCGAGGCCTGTCGGACATGGGTTTGACAGCGATCGACGCACCGATTTGCTGAACTCGCCCGTGTCGAATTCCGTGTTTCGTTTTGCCACTGTTTCAGGCCAGAGCATCCATTGGTTCCTGAAGCGCAACTGCTCGGTCACGCCGAGCCAGCTTGGCTGGCTCTACGCGTCGCTTTGCGTCGTGTCTCTTGGCATCGGAACCGTCTTCTGGCTGAACGGTGCACGACTCGTGCTGCCGTTTGCCTGGCTCGAAATCGCCGCGGTGGGTTTCGCGTTCGTGCTCTATGCACGGCACGCGACCGATGGCGAGAAGATCGCCTTGCAGGGTGGGCGGTTGGTGGTCGAGCTCGAGAACGGTGGGCACTATGAGCGCACGGAATTCTTGCCGCACCAGGTGCGGGTCGAGCCACAGGACAGCGATCGCTCGCTGATCGAGGTCTCGGGTCAAGGTCGTTCGGTCAGGGTGGGGCGCTATGTGCGCCCGGAGTTGCGCGCGGCGTTGGCGCGCGAGATTCGCATGGCATTGCGCAGTGCCTGAGGGGGCAGGCGCAATGCGGCACCGTGGGGACCGGTGGGGTTAACAGGAAATGAAGAAGTGAACACGATGAAGAGCAATTGGCGGAACAAGACCTGGCCGGCGAATCTGCTGCTGGCTGCCGGCGCGGCGTTCAGCGGCGCGGCGCATGCAGTCAATGACCTTCCCGGCGGGCCATCCGTTCGCCAATTGAATCTTCCGGTGGGCGTCACCAAGATCGCCCAGGAGCAGCATTTCCTGCACACGGTGATGATGATCCTGTGCACCGTGATCTTCGTGGCGGTGTTCGCCGTCATGTTCTATTCGATCTGGAAGCACCGCAAGTCGGTCGGCCACAAGGCGGCCAACTTCCATGAATCGGTGGTGGTCGAGGTCATCTGGACCATCGTTCCCTTCATCATCGTCATCCTGATGGCCCTCCCGGCGACCCGGGTGCTGGTGGCCCAGAAGGACACCACCAACTCCGACCTGACCATCAAGGTCACGGGTTACCAGTGGAAGTGGGGCTACGACTACCTCAAGGGCGAGGGCGAGGGCCTGGGCTTCATCTCCACGCTCGACAGTTCGCATCGCGCCCTCTCCGATGCCGGCGCCCGGGGCGACGTGCCCGACAACTTCCTGTTCAAGGTCGATAACCCCTTGGTCGTGCCGGTCGACACCAAGGTGCGCATCATCACCACCGCGAACGACGTGATCCATGCCTTTGCAGTGCCCCAGTTCGGCATCAAGCAGGACGCGATCCCCGGCTTCGTCCGCGACACCTGGTTCCGCGCCGAGAAGGTGGGTGACTACTACGGGCAGTGCCAGGAACTCTGCGGCAAGGAACACGCCTTCATGCCGATCCACGTGAAGGTGCTCGCCAAGGCCGACTACACCGCATGGGTGGACGGCAAGCGCAAGGAAGCGGCCGCCAAGCAGGATGATCCGAACAAGGTCTGGACGCTGCCGGAAATCCTGGCTCGCGGCGAAAAGGTCTATGCCGCCAACTGCGCGGCCTGCCACCAGGCCAACGGCAAGGGCGCAGGTCCGATCAAGCCGCTCGACGGCTCGGCAACCGTGCTCAACGCAGACCACAAGCTGCAACTCCACGTGGTGCTCAACGGCCAGAACAACGGCGCCATGCCCGCATGGAAGCAACTGAGCGACACCGACATCGCCGCCGTGGTGACCTTCACCAAGAACAGCTGGTCGAACAAGACGGGTCAACTGGTGCAGCCGGCTGAAGTGCTCGCGGAGCGCGGCAAGTAAGCCGCCGCCCCCACGACGAAGAGTTTGCAAGGAATACCAAGATGAGCGCAGTCCTCGATCCCCACGGCCACGCACCCGGCCACGGCGACCATGCCCACGACGATCACCACCACCACGCGCCGTCCGGCTGGCGCCGCTGGGTGTTCGCGACCAACCACAAGGACATCGGCACGCTGTACCTGCTGTTCTCCTTCACCATGCTGATGGTCGGCGGCATCCTGGCGCTGCTGATCCGCGCCGAGCTGTTCCAGCCCGGCCTGCAACTGGTCAACCCCGAACTGTTCAACCAGTTCACGACCATGCACGGTCTGATCATGGTGTTCGGCGCGATCATGCCGGCCTTCGTGGGCTTCGCGAACTGGATGATCCCGCTGCAGATCGGTGCATCCGACATGGCGTTCGCCCGCATGAACAACTTCAGCTTCTGGCTGCTGATCCCGGCGGCGCTGATGCTGGTGGGCTCGTTCTTCATGCCCGGCGGCGCACCCGCCGCTGGCTGGACGCTCTACGCGCCGCTCACGCTGCAGATGGGCCCCTCGATGGACGCCGGCATCTTCGCGATGCACATCATGGGCGCGTCGTCGATCATGGGCTCGATCAACATCATCGTCACCATCCTCAACATGCGCGCCCCCGGCATGACGCTGATGAAGATGCCGATGTTCTGCTGGACCTGGCTCATCACCGCCTACCTGCTGATCGCCGTGATGCCCGTGCTCGCAGGCGCCATCACGATGACGCTGACCGACCGCCACTTCGGCACCAGCTTCTTCAACCCCGCCGGCGGCGGCGACCCGGTGATGTACCAGCACATCTTCTGGTTCTTCGGCCACCCCGAGGTGTACATCATGATCTTGCCGGCCTTCGGCATCATCAGCCAGATCGTCCCGGCCTTCTCCCGCAAGAAGCTCTTCGGCTACGCCTCGATGGTGTACGCCACCTCGTCGATCGCGATCCTGTCGTTCATCGTGTGGGCGCATCACATGTTCACGACCGGCATGCCGCTGACCGGCCAGCTGTTCTTCATGTACGCGACCATGCTGATCGCCGTGCCGACGGCCGTGAAGATCTTCAACTGGATCGCGACCATGTGGCAGGGCTCGATGACCTTCGAGACGCCGATGCTGTTCGCCGTGGGCTTCATCTTCGTGTTCACGATGGGCGGCTTCACCGGCCTGATCCTCGCGGTCGCGCCGATCGACACCCAGCTGCAGGACACCTACTACGTCGTGGCCCACTTCCACTATGTGCTGGTGGCCGGCTCGCTGTACGCGATGTTCGCCGGCTACTACTACTGGGCGCCGAAGTGGACCGGCGTGATGTACAACGAAGCGCGCGGCAAGATCCACTTCTGGTGGTCGCTGATCGCCTTCAACGTCACCTTCTTCCCGATGCACTTCCTGGGTCTGGCCGGCATGCCGCGTCGCTACGCCGACTACCCGATGCAGTTCGCCGACTTCAATGCGGTCGCCACCGTGGGCGCGTTCGCCTTCGGTCTTGCGCAGGTCTACTTCTTCGTCTTCATCGTGCTCCCCACCATGATGGGCAAGGGCGAGAAGGCTCCGCAGAAGCCCTGGGAAGCCGCCGAAGGCCTCGAATGGGAAGTGCCTTCGCCCGCTCCATTCCACACCTTCGAAAACCCGCCCAAGCTCGATGCCACCGCCACCAAGGTGATCGGCTGAAGCGCGTAGCGTGATGACACCCGAACAGAAACGAAGCAACCGGCGGATGGGGCTCACGCTGGCCTCCATCGCCGTGCTGTTCTTCATCGGCTTCATCGTCCGCATGGTCTGGATCGGCCACTAGGCGGGATCATGGGCATCGGTCAACGCATCCGCCGCGAAAACGTCCGCATGGTCGGCAAGCTGGCCGTCGTGGCCGCCGGCATGTTCGCGTTCGGCTATGCGCTGGTGCCGATGTATCGGGCCATTTGCGAGATGACCGGCATCAACATCCTGGCCCTGTCCGAGTTGCAGGTGCCGGGCGGTGCGTCCGGCGGCGACAAGGTGCGCCTGCCCGACAACACCCAGGTCGACACGAGCCGCACGATCACCGTCGAGTTCGATGCCAACGTGCGCGGGCTGTGGGATTTCAAGCCCGAGACACGGTCGATGCAGGTGCATCCCGGCCAGCTCAACACGGTGATGTACGAGTTCCAGAACGTGCAGAACCGCCGGATGGCCGCGCAGGCCATCCCGAGCTACGCACCGCAGCAGGCCGCGCCGTACTTCAACAAGCTCGAGTGCTTCTGCTTCAACCAGTACACGCTCGACGCGGGCGAGAAGAAGCAGTGGCCGGTCGCCTTCGTGATCGACCCGAAGATCTCCAAGGACGTCAAGACGATCACGCTGTCGTACACCTTCTTCGAGGTGGGCGGCAAGACGCCCGCGGCGCCCGTCGCCGCCAATTCGGCCGTCGTGCCGCCCGTGACGGAGCCGCGCACATGACCGCACCCGAGGCGTCGAACAAGGGATCGCTCTGGCGGACGGCCAGGGCCGTGGGCTGGTCGTTCTTCGGCGTGCGCAAGAACAGCGCATTCCAGGACGACGTCTCCAAGCTCAACCCCTTGCACATCATCGCGGTCGGCCTGATTGCCGTGATGCTGTTCGTCGGCGGCCTGATCCTGCTCGTGCGCTGGGTTGTCGCGACCTGAAGAACACGTCCCACAGAATTTGAATCGAGAGAAGAAAGCCAGGACCTGATATGAGTTCAACGACCCACGGCACCACGCCCTACTACTTCGTGCCCGGGCCATCGGCCTACCCGGTCATGGCTGCGACCGGCCTGCTCTTCGTCATCCTTGGGGCCGCCCAGTGGATCAACGGCCACCAGTGGGGCGCCTGGGCGCTGCTGGT
Organism: Variovorax flavidus; assembly: GCF_030317145.1. Taxonomy (GTDB): domain Bacteria; phylum Pseudomonadota; class Gammaproteobacteria; order Burkholderiales; family Burkholderiaceae_C; genus Variovorax; species Variovorax flavidus. The sequence continues at coordinate 158,291 of NZ_JASZYE010000005.1, read as the reverse complement.
GGGCATGGTGGGGTGGCTCTCGACATTGTTCGTCTGGTTCCGGCAGTCCATCCGCGAAAGCGAGGGTGGCATGTACGGCTACAAGATCGACCTCTCCTACCGCTGGAGCATGAGCTGGTTCATCTTCTCGGAGGTGATGTTCTTCGGCGCATTCTTCACTGCGCTGTGGTGGGCGCGCTCCCATGCGCTGCCGTCGCTCGGAAATCTCGACAACGCCCTGCTGTGGCCCGATTTCAAGGCAGTGTGGCCGACCATGGTGGCCGGTGCGACCGGTTCGCCGGCCGACATCGTCGAGCCCTTCCAGACCGTCGGGCCGTTCTGGCTGCCGACCATCAATACCGCGCTGCTGCTGAGCTCAGGTGTCACGCTCACGATCGCCCACCACGCGCTGCGCGCCGGCCATCGTGCACAGACCGTGCGCTTCATGTGGCTCACCGTGCTGCTGGGCCTGATCTTCCTGTTCGTGCAGGGCTACGAGTACCACCACCTGTACACCGAACTGAACCTCAAGCTCAGCTCCGGCACGTACGGCTCGACCTTCTTCATGCTGACCGGCTTCCACGGGCTGCACGTGTTCATCGGCATGCTGATGCTCTTCTTCATCACCTTGCGCATCCGCAAGGGGCACTTCACGCCGGAGCGTCATTTCGGCTTCGAGGGCGCCGCCTGGTACTGGCACTTTGTCGACGTGGTGTGGCTCGGCTTGTACTTCACGGTCTATTGGCTTTGAGCATTACCGACGGCACAACAAAAAAGCGCCGCAAGGCGCTTTTTTCATGGTTCTCCTGGAACGAGCACAACCTACTTGCCGACCGGCAGGCCCCCAGGCTGGATGTAGCCCAGCTTCCAGGCCACCAGGACGCACAGGAACAAAACGACCGACAGCCCGATCCGAACGGTGAGCGCGCGCACCATGCCGCCACTTTTGGCGCGGCCGTTGCGCCCGTCCTTGAGCATGAAGAACAGCGCAAACCCGAGACTCGCCAGGATGCCCAGGAAGGCGAGGGCGACAAAGTATTTCATGACCCTCATTATCGGCCGCCGGCGCCACCCCACGGCATGAACGCGGACTCTGCGGCCGTTCCGCGCGCATCGCGGCGCTGGCGCTTCTGGCTGGTCACCGCGATGGCGGTGATCACGATCTCGGCGACGGTTTCGCTGGGCCGGTGGCAGCTCTCGCGGGCTGCGCAGAAGGAAGCCATCCAGGCCGAGATCGACACGCAGAAGAGCCTGCCGCCGCTCGATCAGCAGGCCTTCCTTGCCTTGGACAAGCCTTCGTCCACGCTGAATCGCCCGGTACGGCTGCGCGGCCTCTGGCTGACGCCGCACACGGTCTATCTGGACAACCGCCAGATGCACGGCGTGCCGGGCTTCTACGTGGTGACGCCCCTCGCTCTCGAAGGCACGGACAAGACCGTGCTGGTCCAGCGCGGCTGGGTGCAGCGCAACTTCACCGACCGGACCCGGCTGGAGCCGGTCGAGACGCCCCCCGGCCTGGTTGAGGTGACCGGCCGAATCGCACTGCCGCCGGCACACCTGCTGGAGTTGGGCAAGGCGGACGCCGCGGCGCCAACGCCGGGATCCGCGGGGTCTTCTGTCATCCGGCAGAATCTGGACCTTGAAGCGTTTCGCGCCGAAACCGGTCTGCCATTGCGGACCGACGTCTCCTTGCAGCAGACCGGTCCGGCGTCCGAGGGTCTGCAGCGGGATTGGCCGGCCCCCGCGCTGGGTGTTGAAAAGCACTACGGCTATGCATTCCAGTGGTTCGGCCTCTCGGCCCTCGTCGCAATCCTCTATGTCTGGTTCCAACTCATCGCCCCCTTCCGCCGCGCACGCGCTGCACGCCGTGGCTGACGAGCCGCTCGGGCTGACCGTGCACTCGATGCCGTCGCCGCGGCAGGCGCTCGCGGGCGCGGAAGGCCGGCGGACGGTGCTCGGCCGCTGGAAGATGATCGCTGTGCTGCTGTGCTGTGCGGCACCGGTGATCGCTTCGTACTTCACTTATTACGTGATCCGGCCCGAAGGCCGCAGCGTCTACGGAGAACTCGTCGACCCGCAACGCCCGGTACCGAACATCGCCGGCACGTTGCGCGACGGCAAGCCGGTCCAGTTGTCCTCCTTCAAGGGGCAATGGCTGTTGGTTGCAGTGGGCGATGCAGGATGCGACTCGCTGTGCGAGCAGCAGCTGTACCTGCAGCGCCAGTTGCGCGAAAGCCTGGGACGCGAGAAGGATCGGCTCGACCGCGTCTGGATCGTCAGCGATGCGGCGCCGATCCCCGAGCGCCTCGACAACGGCCTTCGCGGCGCAACCGTGGTGCGCGTGCCGGCCGCGCAGATCGCGCAGTGGCTCGCTCCCAGCCCCGGGCATGCACTGGCGGAACACTTCTTCGTGGTCGATCCCATGGGCAACTGGATGATGCGTTTCCCCGCCCGCATGGACACAGCCGGCGCCGGCCGCGCCAAGCGCGACCTCGATCGCCTGTTGCGCGCATCCGCCTCGTGGGACGAGCCGGGCCGCTGATCTCGCCATGGACACGACTTCGCTCTACGACCTCACTCCCATCGCCTGGCTGATGGCGGTCGGCGTGCTGATCGCGCTGGGGCCGCTGCTCTGGGTCTGGCGCCGCAATGCCGGCAGCGGCCCGGCGCGGCGGCTGCATGCGCTGACCGTGCTGACGCTGTTCCTGACGTTCGACCTGACCCTTTTCGGCGCCTTCACCCGCCTGACCGATTCGGGCCTCGGCTGTCCGGACTGGCCCGGTTGCTACGGCAATGCCAGCCCGCTCGGCGCGCGCCATGACATCGCCATGGCGCAGGCGGCGCAGCCGACCGGTCCGGTCACGCACAGCAAGGCGTGGGTCGAAATGGTTCACCGCTACCTGGCGACCGGCGTCGGGGTGCTGATCCTCGCGCTGGCCATCGCCACCTGGGTCGCGCGGCGACGCCAGCGCATGGCCGACCACGTCGGAGAAAAGCCGCTCAGCGCATGGTGGCCCGCCGCCACGTTGGCGTGGGTGTGCCTGCAAGGTGCGTTCGGCGCCATGACGGTGACCTGGAAGCTCTACCCGGCGATCGTCACCCTCCATCTGCTGGGCGCCGTCGTGCTGCTGGCGCTGTTGTGCATCCAGGCCGTCCGCTACCAGCAGGCGGCGGCGCAACGCATGCCCACGGCCGTGCCTTCCGGGCTGCGCACCCTCCTGATCGCGACGACCGCGTTGTTGGCACTGCAGATCGCCTTGGGCGGCTGGGTCAGCACCAACTATGCGGTGCTCGCTTGCACGCAATTCCCGACCTGCCAGGACAGCTGGTGGCCCCCCATGAACTTCGCACAGGGCTTTCAGATCTGGCGCCAGCTCGGCGAGACGTCGGGCGGCGCGCCCATCGACTTCGCGGCGCTGACCGCCATCCACTATGCGCACAGGCTCATGGCCTATGTCGTGTTCCTCGCCATCAGCGTGCTGGCCTGGCGGCTCCACGGCATCGGTTCGCTGCGAGCCCAGGCGCGCTGGCTGGGAGGCCTGGCCCTGCTTCAGCTCGCGACCGGACTGGGGAACGTGCTGCTCGGCTGGCCCCTCGCCGCAGCGGTGCTGCACACCGGCGGCGCCGCGGCGCTTGCGGTGGTGCTCACCTGGACGATCTGCGAAAGCCGGCGCGAGCGTGCCACGGCGATCGCATCGGCAGGTGCTCGCAGCCGCGGGATGGAGGTCGCCCGATGAGCGCACCCGCTTCCGTCCACGGCCCGACGACCGCCAGCGTCCTGCGCCAGTTCTATGCGCTGACCAAGCCGCGCGTGGTGCAACTGATCGTCTTTTGCGCGCTGATCGGCATGGTGCTCGCGGTGCCCGGCGTACCGACCCTCGGCGACCTGCAGCAAGGCGCGCTGGCCTGTCTCGGCATCTGGCTGGTCGCGGGCGCCGCCGCGGCCTTCAACTGCCTGGTCGAAAAGGGCATCGATGCCAAGATGAAGCGGACCGCATGGCGGCCGACGGCACGCGGGCAACTGAGCGACCGGCAGGCGCTGATCTTCTCCGCGGCGCTTTGCGCCATCGGTTCGGCGCTGCTGTGGTTCACCGTGAACCCGCTGACCATGTGGCTGACCTTTGCGACCTTCGTCGGCTACGCGGTGGTCTACACCGTGATCCTGAAGCCGCTCACGCCGCAGAACATCGTGATCGGCGGCGCGTCCGGCGCGATGCCGCCAGTGCTGGGTTGGGCTGCGATGACCGGCGAAGTCGGGCCCGAAGCACTGATTCTTTTCCTCATCATCTTCCTGTGGACGCCGCCGCACTTCTGGGCCCTGGCGCTGTACCGCGTCGAGGACTATCGCAAGGCCGGGCTCCCGATGCTGCCGGTGACGCATGGCAATGAGTTCACGCGCCTGCAGGTGCTGCTCTACACCTTCATCCTGTTCGCGGCCTGCCTGATGCCCTTCATCTACGGCATGAGCGGCTGGCTTTACCTGGCGGTCGCCATCGGCGTGAGCATCGGTTTCACGGGCTATGCCTTCGCGCTGTGGCGAAATTACTCCGATGCGCTGGCGCGCAAGACTTTCCGTTTTTCACTGATCCACCTGAGCGTGCTGTTTGCGGCGCTCCTGGTCGATCACTACCTGCGATGAAGCATTCGATGAACAAGCGGCAAGCTCTCCAATGGATGGCAAAGACAGCGGCCTGGGCCGGCGTGGCAACAGTCGCGGGGGTGAATCTCGCGGCTTGCACCGAGTCCAAGCCCAACTTCAATGCGGTCGACATCACCGGTGCGGACTACGCGAAAGACTTCTCGCTGACCGACGCCGAGGGCCGCGTTCGGACGATGGCCGACTTCAAGGGCAAGGCAGTCGTGCTGTTCTTCGGCTACGTCCAGTGCCCGGACGTCTGCCCGACGACCATGTCCGAAATGGCGCAGGTCAAGCAGCAGTTGGGTGCGGACGGCGACAAGTTGCAGGTGCTGTTCGTGACCGTCGACCCGGCGCGCGACACGCCGGAGGTGATGAAGGCCTACATGGGTGCGTTCGACCCCTCCTTCATCGCGCTGATTCCGACGGCCGACCAACTTGCGGCCATGACGAAGGACTTCAAGGTCTACTACAAGAAGGTGGACGGCAAGACGCCCACCAGCTATTCGATGGACCACTCGGCGGCCAGCTTCGTCTACGACCCGCAGGGCCGCCTGCGCCTCTACGCGCGCTACGGCGCGGGCGTGCCGGCGATGGTGTCCGACATCAAGGCCCTGCTGAAGTCCTGAGCCGGACGCCGTGGGCAGCGTCGACCATCTCAGGGAGCGCAAGGGCGCCTTTCGCATCGCCCTGATTCCGCCTGAAGTGCTGGAGGCCCTCAATGAGGGGCTGATGGAAACCGTCAATCTGAACGAGTTCCTGGCGCTCGAACTGCCACGCCTGGCGCGCAGTGTGGCGACGCACATCGGGCTCGACGCCAGCAGCGAGCGCCTGACCGATACCTTCGCGATGCTGGCGGCCTTCAAGCCGATGCAGCGCCACGGCCACATCGCCCGCGCGCTCTATGACCTGACTGCGCAACATCCGGAACGCGATGCCGTGGCCCATCTGCTCGCCACGCATCCCAGCGACGTGGCACGCTGTTGGGCGACGCAGTGGATCTCCATGTCGAGGCTTCCCTTGCCGGAGCAACTGGCCTCGGTTCGCCGCTTTGCCGCGGATTCGCATTTCGGCGTGCGCGAAATGGCGTGGATGGCAGTGCGGGATGCAACGATCCAGTCGCTCGACGAGGCGCTGCGACTCCTTCAACCTTGGGCAATGGATCCCGATCCGAACATCCGCCGCTTTGCGAGCGAACTCACGCGGCCCCGGGGCGTCTGGTGCGCGCAGGTCGAACGGCTGAAGGCCGAGCCCTGGGCTGGCGTGGAACTGCTGGAGCCGCTGCGGGCGGATCCCAGCCGGTATGTGCAGAACTCGGTCGCCAACTGGCTCAACGACGCCAGCCGGACCCAACCCGCCTGGGTCGAACAAACCTGTGCGCGCTGGCTGGCGGAGAGCGACGCGGCCGAGACGCGCTACATCGTGCGGCGCGCGCTGCGCACCCTGTCGAAGCGGACGGCCGAAGAGCCCTGAAAGCAAAAAGCCCGGCGCGGGCCGGGCTTTTCGGGGAGGGGACGGCCTGGATCAAGCGTATTCCGCGAGCGCCTTCTTCATCTTCTTCATCGCCGCCACTTCGATCTGGCGGATGCGCTCGGCGCTCACGCCGTAGACCGCCGCCAGGTCATGCAGCGTCATGCCGCCCGATCCGTCGTCGTTGACCTTGAGCCAACGCTCTTCCACGATCCGGCGGCTGCGATCGTCCAGGGCTTCCAGGGCCGTCGAGATGCCGTCGGTCGACAGGCGGTCGCGCTGCTGCGATTCGAGCTGAGCCGTCGGCTCCTGGGTCGCGTCCGCCAGGTAGGCGATGGGGCCGAACCCTTCGTCGCCGTCGTCGGACGGACTCGGGTCGAGCAGGACGTCGCCACCGGAGAGGCGTGTTTCCATCTCCAGCACTTCTTCCGGCTTCACGTTCAACCGGGTCGCCATTTGCGAGACCTCGTCAGGGCTCAGCGTTTCACGGTGCGTGCCGCCGTCGGCAGCGGCCGAATCGGCCTTGAAACCCTGCTTCATCGAGCGCAGGTTGAAAAACAGCTTGCGCTGCGCCTTGGTCGTCGCGACCTTGACCATGCGCCAGTTCTTGAGGATGTACTCGTGAATCTCGGCCTTGATCCAGTGCATGGCGTAGCTCACCAGCCGAACGCCCTGGTCGGGGTCGAAGCGCTTCACGGCCTTCATGAGGCCGACATTGCCTTCCTGGATCAGGTCGCCGTGCGGCAGCCCGTAGCCCAGGTATTGACGCGAAATGGAGACGACGAGGCGCAGGTGCGACAGGATGAGCGCACTGGCGGCTTCAAGGTCGTTGTTGTCGCGCAATTTGCGCGCGAAGCCCTGCTCTTCCTCGAGCGTCAGCAGCGGCAAGCGGTTGGCTGCCGAAATGTAGGCGTCCAGGTTGCCCAGCGGGGGCACCATCGACCATGGATTGGCGACGGCGAGCTGGTTGGCAGAGGCTCCAGACAGTGTTGTCATGCGGGAAACTCCTTCGTTCTTGGCCATATGCTGACCATATTAGCACTCGGTTAGAGGGAGTGCTAAGGTAAGGGTTCCCACCTATTTTCTATCGGGTTGATAGCGTCTGCCCATGGGCAAACGCCCTGTTCGGGGGAAGGAGCCGGCTTACCAGCGCATTCCGAGCCGCAGGAAGATCCTCGACAGGACGAACAGCGGGCCGACCCAGAGGTATTGGATGTCCTCGAAGAAGGAAGGTTTCCTGCCCTCGATCTTGTGGCCGACGAACTGAAAGATCCACGCCACGACAAAGATGGTGGCGGACACCGGCAGCACAAGATCTCCCAGAGCCTGGACCGCCGCCAGAAGCGCGACGGTGCCCACGAGCATCGTGATCAGGAAGGCGGGGGAACGCAGCATCGCGTAGTACACGAGGCTGGCCGCCACGAATGCGTAGGCCACCCAGGGATGCAGCGCGAACAGCAGCCCGACGATGCTGAACATGATGGCCGGGATCGCCACCATGTGAATCGCCTCGTTGGTGGGGTTCTGGTGGCTTTCGCCATAGTGGGCGAGCAGGCGGTCGACTTTCCTGTCGGTGCTCGTCAGCGGCGCGGCTGCGGTGTTCATGCTGTCTCCTCGGCTCGTTTTTTGCGCCAAAGATGATGCCAGATCGCCGGCGCCCCGTCGCTTGGGACTTCTACCCCAGAAGGGCCTGGGCGAACTCCCGGGCATCGAATGTTTCGAGGTCTTCCAGCTTTTCGCCCACGCCGATGAAATACACGGGAATCGGCCGCTCGCGGGCGATGGCGCACAGCACGCCACCCTTGGCCGTGCCGTCCAGCTTGGTGACGACCAGTCCCGTGAGGCCCAGGGCTTCGTCGAAAGCCCTGACCTGTGCCAGCGCGTTCTGCCCGGTGTTGCCGTCGATCACCAGCAGGATCTCGTGCGGCGCGGTCGCGTCCGCCCGGGTGACCACGCGCTTGATCTTCTTCAGTTCGTCCATCAGATGGATCTGGGTCGGAAGCCGGCCGGCCGTGTCGACCAGAACCACGTCCTTGCCGCGTGCCTTGCCGGCGTTGACCGCGTCGAAGCTCACGGCCGCGGGGTCGCCGCCTTCCTGGCTGACGATTTCCACCGTGTTGCGATCGGCCCAGACCAGCAATTGCTCGCGCGCAGCCGCGCGGAAGGTGTCGGCAGCGGCTAGCAATACCGAAGCACCTTCATTGGCCAGATGCTTGGTGAGCTTGCCGATCGAAGTGGTCTTGCCGGCGCCATTGACGCCGGCGACCATGATCACGGTCGGCGTGTACTGGCCGATCACCAGGGACTTTTCCAGCGGGCGCAGCAAGTCCGCGATCGCGTCGGCCAGCAGCACCTTCACCTGCGCGGCGTCCGTGGCCATGTTGCTCTTGACCCGGCGGCGGAGGTCCTCCAGGAGGTGCTCCGTCGCCTTGACACCCGTATCGGCCATCAGGAGGGCCTCTTCGAGCTCTTCGTACAGTGCGTCGTCGATCTGGGCATTGACGAAGGCCGCCGTGATGCTGTTGCCGGTCTTGCGCAGGCCATTCTTGAGCTTGCCGAGCCAGCCGGTCCGTTCAGGCACGGGCTCGGGTGCCGGTGCTGGTGCCGGTGTTGGTGTTGGTGCCGGCACCGGGACAGGCGCGGGCGCGGGCGGCTGAACAGGGACCGGCGCGGCGGATACAACCGGGGCAGGGGCGGGTGGGGTCGGCGGGGCGACAGCCGGCGCCGGTTCTGGCGCCGCAACGGGCGCGGCCACCGGCGGTGGCGCTGGCGGCGGCTCGGCCACCGCTGGCTTGCCGCCAAACCATGTAGAGGGCGAAAAGACCGACTTCGCAGGCGCCGGCGGCTCTGCGGGGGCCTCGGACGGCGTCTCCGCGGGCGCCGCAGACGGCATTTGTGCCTCGGATGGCGGTTTTTTCTTGAAGAAACTGAACATTGCGTGGTTTTTACAATCCGAGCCATTCTATGAAACACCCCTCGCCACGCCGCGCTGCGTTTGGTGCGGTGCTGGCCTCGGTGCTCATGGCACCCTGGGTTCTGCCCGTCCACGCGCAAACTCCTCCCTCGTCGCCTCCATCCGCAGCGGCATCCACCGCCCCGGTTCCGGCAGAGCAATTCACCCTCGCCAACGGCATGACCCTGATCGTCAAGCCCGACCGCCGCGCGCCGACCGCCGTCCAGATGCTCTGGGTTCGGGTCGGCTCGGTGGACGAGGTCGACGGCACCTCGGGCGTCGCGCACGTGCTCGAGCACATGATGTTCAAGGGCACCAAGGACCTGAAGCCCGGCGAGTTCTCCCGCCGCGTGGCCGCGCTCGGCGGGCGCGAGAACGCCTTCACCACCCGCGACTACACCGGCTACTACCAGCAGATCCCCGCCGACAAGCTCGAACAGGTGATGAAGCTGGAATCGGATCGTTTCGCCAACAACCAGTGGGCGGACGACGAATTCAAGCGCGAGATCGAGGTCGTCAAGGAAGAGCGCCGCATGCGCACCGAAGACCAGCCGCGCTCCCTGCTCGGCGAGCAGCAGAACGCCGCCGTCTTCACCGCCTCGCCGTACCACCGTCCTGTGGTCGGCTGGATGAGCGATCTCGATGCGATGACGCCGGACGACGCCCGTGCCTTCTTCAAGCACTGGTACACGCCGGCCAACGCGGCGATCGTCGTGGCTGGCGACGTCGATGTAGCCAAGGTGCGTGCCTGGGCCGAGAAGTACTACGGCTCGATCCCGGCGCGCGCGGTGCCGGCCCGCAAGCCGCGCGTCGAGCCCGTTCAGCGCGGTGTCCGCCGCATCGAGTTCAAGGCGCCCGCCGAGCAGGCGTACGTGTCGCTCGCATACCGCGTCCCGCAGATCGACCCCGCAGACAAGTTCAAGGGTGATATCGATCCCTATGCGCTGGTGGTTCTGGCGGCTGTACTCGACGGCTACCCAGGCTCCCGGCTCGATCGTGCATTGACGCAGGGGCCCGATCGCGTGGCCGATTCGGCCGGCGCCTACTCGGGCTTCGTCGGTCGCGGCCCTCAGTTGTTCGTGCTGGATGGCGTTCCCGCAGCCGGCAAGACAACGGAAGCGGTCGAAGCCGCACTGCGCGCCGAAGTGGCGAAGATCGCCCGCGAGGGCATCGGCGAGGCCGAGCTGGCCCGCGTGAAGACGCAATGGGTCGCCAGCGAAACCTACAAGCTGGACTCCGTGATGTCGCAGGCGCGCGAACTCGGAAGCAACTGGGTGCAAGGCCTGCCGCTCGACGCGAGCGAGCGCATCATCGAACGGCTCCAGGCCGTGACGGCACAGCAGGTCCAGGCCGTAGCCGCCAAGTACTTCGGCGACGACCAGCTCACCGCAGCCGTGCTGCGGCCCCTGCCGCCCGAAACCGCCCGCCGTCCCCGCGGCCCTGCAGCGCCGGCCGGCGATCTGCGCTGAAAGAAGGCTGAATCCGCATGTTCATCCCATTCGATATCCGACGCGTCTCGCGTCGTGCCGTTCTTGCCGTTGCCGCGGCCGTCTTGACTGCCGGCGCCCACGCGGCGATCCCGATCCAGCACTGGACGCTGCCGAGCGGCGCGAAGGTCTATCTTGCCGCCACCAACGCGCTGCCCATCGTCGATGTCCAGATCGACTTCGATGCGGGCGGGCGACGCGATCCTCCCGCGCAAGCGGGTCTCGCGTCCGTGACTGCGGACATGGTCGAAAAGGGCATTCGCGCCAGCGGCAGCGAACCCGCAATGGACCAGAACGCCCTTGGCGAAGCGTGGGCCGACCTGGGCGCCGACTTCGACGCGGGCGCCGGTTCGGACCGCACCAGTTTCACGCTCCGTACGCTCTCCAACCCGGCATTGCTCGACAAGGCCGTACGTCTTGCCGCGCGCGAGATCGGCGAGCCGGCGTTCCCTGAAGACGTGTGGAAGCGCGAGCGCGAACGCATCAACGCCGCCATCCGGGAAGCCAACACGAAGCCCGCGACGATCGCCGAAAAGGCGTTCTCGCAGGCGGTGTACGGGACGCATCCCTACGGGCTGGACACCACCGAAGCCACGCTGGCGCGGATCGACGTCGCCACGATGCGACGCCGCTACGAGCAGCTGATCGTGCCGTGCCGCGCCAAGGTCAGCATCGTCGGCGCGGTGACGCGCGAGCAGGCCGGGGAGATCGCGACAGCGCTGCTGTCCCGCCTGCCGTCGTCGTCTGCATGCACGGAACTGCCTCCCGTGCCCGAGGTGGCACCGCTCGCTGCCGCGAAGGAGGAACGCATCGCGCATGATTCCGCGCAGGCGCACGTGATCATCGGCCAGCCCGGCTACCGGCGTGCCGACCCGGACCATTTCGCGCTGACCCTCGGCAACTACGTTCTCGGGGGCGGCGGCTTCGTCTCGCGCCTGACCGAACAGGTGCGGGAAAAGCGGGGCCTTGCATACAGCGTCTACAGCGGCTTCTCGCCGGGGCTGCATGCGGGCGCGTTCCGCATCGGCTTCCAGACGCGGCCCGACCAGGCGGACGAAGCGGTCAAGGTTTCGCGCGACGTGCTCGCGAAGTTCGTCGCGGAGGGCCCGACCGCTGCCGAATTGAAGGCGGCCAAGGACAACCTCATCGGCGGCTTCCCGCTGCTGCTCGACAGCAATCGCAAGCTGCTGGGCAACGTCGCGAACATCGCCTGGAATGACTTGCCGCTGGACTACCTCGACACCTGGACCGCCCGCATGAACGCCATCACGGCGGCGGACATCAAGGCGGCGTTTGCCCGCAAGCTGCAGCCGGACCGCATGGTCACCGTGGTCGTGGGCGGCGGCAAGCCCTGAAATTCGCGCGGCTGCCGTTAAGCTCGGGGCGTGAAACCAACGCCTCGAAAATCTGTCAGTTCCGCGCCGGCCAAGCTTGCCAAGGCACCGCATTTCGTACGAATCATCGGAGGCCAATGGAAGCGCACGCGCCTGGCCGTCGCCGACAAGCCCGGCCTGCGTCCCACGCCTGATCGGGTGCGCGAAACGCTCTTCAATTGGCTGGCGAGCCTGGCCGGTGCCGGCGGCGGCGAACTACCGGACTGGCATTGCGTCGATGCCTTCGCCGGCACGGGCGCGCTGGGCCTGGAAGCTGCATCGCGCGGAGCGGCTTCGGTGCTGTTGTGCGAACAGGATCCGGCGCTCGTCGCCCAGTTGACGACGCTCAAGACCAAGCTCGCTGCCGACGCCGTGCGGGTGGAGCGGGGCAATGGCGTGACCGCCATCGAACGTGCGCCTGCCGGCAGCCTGCATGTCGTTTTCCTCGACCCGCCTTTCGAGAACACCGCCCTCTATGCGCCGGCGCTGCGCGCCGCCGCGCGTGCCTTGCGGCCCGAAGGCGTGGCTTATCTCGAAGCGGCTCGCCGATGGAGCGACGACGAGCTGTCCGCGCTCGGCTTGATCGGCTACCGCTATCTGAAGGCGGGCGCCGTCCACGCCCACCTTCTCCAGCGCGCGCCGGACGCGGCTGCATAATCCGCCGGACCAGTCGAAGCGTCTGTAAAGGAGGAAGCAAGCATGTCCAACAATGTGATCGCGGTATACCCCGGCACCTTCGACCCCATGACGCTAGGCCACGAAGACGTGGTGCGTCGTGCAACCCAATTGTTTTCGCGGGTCATCGTCGCCGTGGCGGCCGGCCATCACAAGAAGGCGCTCTTCACGCTGCAGGAGCGCATCGACATGGCGCGCGATGCGGTGCGCCCCTTCAGCGACCAGGTCACGGTCGAAAGCTTTTCGGGGCTGCTGCGAGATTTCGTGGTGGCGCGCGGCGGCAAGGCGATGGTGCGCGGCCTGCGTGCCGTGACCGACTTCGACTATGAATTCCAGCTCGCCGGCATGAACCGTTCGCTGATGCCGGAGGTGGAGACCGTGTTTCTCACCCCGAGCGACAAGTACCAGTTCATCTCCAGCACCTTCGTGCGCGAGATCGCGATGCTGGGCGGCGAGGTCGACAAGTTCGTGTCGCCGAATGTTCAAGACAGCCTGATGGCGAAAGTCCGTAGTCTCGGACGGGAATGATGCCCCCCGGCTTGTCGCTTCGCGTACTTCGCCACCTCCTTGAGGGGAGGCTCGCCAGCCTTGGGGCGGCCCGGCGGCTGGCGATATGACCCACGCAGCGTCGCCCCGACTCCACTCCCTCGGCGAAGCGGCGCTCCTGTGCGAGTTGCCTGCACCCGCAACGTTGGCGCAGCAGCAGCAGATCTGGGCGCTGGCGACGGAAGCCATGCAGTGGCGCGGCATCCGCGAAGTGCTGCCGGGCATGAACAATCTGACCTTGCTTTTCGAACCTGCGCAGATCGATGGCGTCGAGCTGGAGATGCAGGTGCTGTCGGCGTGGCCGCAGTTGGCAGCGGCTTCGATTCAGGGGCGCCGTATCGAGATCCCGGTGGCCTACGGCGGCGAGGCGGGGCCCGACCTCGCCGATGTCGCCGCGCACACCGGCCTCACGCCGTCCGAGGTCGTCCGGCGCCACAGCGAGGGCGACTACGTGGTGTACCTGCTCGGCTTCCTGCCCGGCTTCGCGTTCATGGGCGGGCTCGCTCCGGAGTTGGCGACGCCACGGCGGGCCGAGCCGAGAGTGGCGGTGCCGGCCCGCTCGGTGGGCATCGGCGGCGAACAGACGGGCATCTATCCGCTGGTTTCGCCGGGAGGATGGCAACTGATCGGACGAACCTCGCTCGAACTCTTCGATCCGGCCGCTGCGGAACCCACCTTGCTGCGCCCCGGCGACCACGTTCGTTTCGTCGTCGAAAGCGTGGAACTCTGATGACGGCACGCGCAAGCGTCACGGTGCTGCGGCCGGGGATGATGGCCTCGGTTCAGGACATGGGCCGCTACGGTCATCGGCAATTGGGCATCTGCCCGGGCGGCGCCCTCGACACGCTCGCGCTCGCGCTGGCCAATCGTCTCGTCGGCAACGCCGATGGCGCGGCGGGCCTGGAACTCACCATGGGCGCATGCGAGCTGCGCTTCGACACGGCCACGCGTATCGCCATCGCAGGCGACGACTTCGATGTCCGCCTGGATGGCGTGCCGCTGTGGCCATGCTGGAGCGTCGCGGTGAATGCAGGGCAGATCCTCAAGCTGGGCCGCGCCAATCGTTCGAGCACCAAGCAGGGCCTGCGCACCTGGTTGGCCGTCGCGGGCGGCATCGACGTCCCGCTGGTCCTCGGCTCCCGCAGCACGGACCTGAAAGCCGGATTCGGCGGGCACGAAGGCCGGGTGCTGAAAGCAGGCGATCAGTTGATGCTGGGCGCGCCGGCCCTCAACGCGGCCCAGTTGGCGCGGCGCCCCTTTGGCTTGCGGATGCCCGAGTGGAGTTTCCACGCCGACGACCAGGCGATCGTGCTGCGCGTCATGCCCGGCCCCGAGTTCGAGCAATTCACCGTCGCATCGCGCGACCTCCTGTGGCGCGAGCCCTGGCGCATCACGCCGCAGAGCAACCGCATGGGCAGTCGGCTGGAAGGCCCCGAACTGAAGCGCAAGCGCAGCGCCGACATGCTCTCGTCGGCCGTGATTCCGGGCACGATCCAGGTGCCGCCGTCCGGCCAGCCGATCATCCTGATGGGCGACGCGCAGACCACCGGTGGCTATCCCCGCATCGGCGTGGTCATCCGTGCCGATCTCTGGAAGCTGGCGCAGGCGCCCCTGAACGGGCGGCTGCGCCTTCAGCCGGTGGATGCGGCAGAGGCGCTCGCGGCCTGGGACGGGCAGCGGCGCTACCTGTCGCAGGTGGCGCAAGGCCTTGCGTCCGCCGGATGGATCGCTCCGGCGCAGAATTCCGTCGAAGGAGTAACTCATGCAGATTGACCTCAACGCCGACCTCGGCGAAGGCTGCGACAACGACGAGGCCCTGCTCGGCCTCGTGAGCTCGGCCAACATCGCCTGCGGCTGGCATGCCGGCGACGCCAACACGATGCGGCAGTGCGTGCGCTGGGCCATCGACAACGGCGTCGCGATCGGTGCGCACCCCAGCTTTCCCGATCGCGAGAACTTCGGCCGCAGCACGATGAATCTGCCGCCCGAGGAGATCGTGGCCGGCGTGCTCTACCAGGTCGGTGCGCTCGCGGCGATCGTCAAGGCCGAAGGCGGCACGCTCGCCCACGTCAAGCCGCACGGGGCGCTCTACAACCAGGCCGTGAAGGACCCGGTGCTTGCCGAGGCGATCTGCGAGGCAGTGCGGCGTTTCGACCCCGGGCTGCGCTTCTTTGGCCTGGCCGGCAGCGGCATGATCAGCGCCGCCGAGCGCGCGGGGCTGAAGCCGGTCGAGGAAGTGTTTGCCGATCGCGGCTACCAGCCCGATGGCAGCCTCGTCCCGCGCAGCCAACCCGGTGCGCTGATCGAGGACGAGGAGCAGTCGCTCGCACAGACGCTGTCGCTCGTGCGGGACCACAAGGTCACCGCCATCGACGGCAGCGTGGTGGACGTCAACGCGCAGACCGTCTGCCTGCATGGCGACGGCGCGCATGCACTGGCCTTCGCGCGCCGCATCCGCGAGCGGCTCACGGCCGAAGGCATCGCCGTGGTCGCCACGGCTTGAACCGTGCAAGTGTCGTGAATGTCCTGCTGACCGGCTTCGAGCCCTTCGACAAGGACGCCATCAACCCCTCGTGGGAGGCCGTGCGCGCGCTTGACGGCTGGCGCTGCGAAGGGGCGGTGGTGCATGCGCGCCGTGTGTCCTGCGTGTTCGGCGCTGCATTGCGCGAACTCGATGCGGCCATCGACGAGTTGCAGCCGCAACTGGTGCTCGGCATCGGCCAGGCGGGAGGGCGCAGCGAGATCACGCCCGAGCGCGTGGCGATCAATGTCGACGATGGCCGCATCTGCGACAACGCGGGTTGCCAGCCGATCGACATGCCCGTGGTGGCGGGCGCGCCTGCCGCCTACTTCTCGACGTTGCCGATCAAGGCCATCGTGCGCGACCTGCGCGCGGGCGGCATTCCGGCATCGGTGTCGAACACCGCCGGCACCTTCGTCTGCAATCACCTGTTCTTCGGCCTGATGCATCGCATCGCGACCCGGCCGGTGCCCGGCATGCGCGGCGGCTTCATCCACATCCCGTACTTGCCCGAGCAGGTCGCGCGTCTTCCGGGATTGCCGAGCATGGCGCTGGAGACCGTGATCTCCGCGCTGCGCGTCGCCGTCAGGACGTCACTGTCCGTTCGGGAAGACGTGCGCGAGACTGGCGGCCAGCTGCATTGAGCCGTCGCCGGCTCATGCGCCTGCGAGCAGGCGCTGCAGCCAGGGCGCGAGGGTGGTGTTGACGAACTCGGGCTTTTCCATCGTGAGCATGTGGCCGCACTGTGCGACCCACACCAGCTCGGCATGGGGCATCAGCGCAGCGATCTCGCGCGAGCACTCGGGTGGCGTGAGGCGGTCGCTGTCGCCACACAGCACGAGCACCGGGCAGCGCAGGCTGGAAAGATGCGGCCGCGCGTCGGGCCGTTCCATCAGCGCACGGTTCTGGCGGATCAGCTGAGTCGCGCCGGCATCGAGCACCAGCTCGACGTAGCGCTGCACCAGAGCGGCGTCGCCGGCTTGCTTGGGGTGAAAGGCGAATCCCGCGTTGAGCTCGATCACGTCGCGCGCCTCGCCGCGTTCGAACAGCTCGATCGCCGATTCGCGCAGCTTGTACATGTCGGGCGTTTCCGGCCGTGCATTGGTGCCGAGCAGGGCCAGCCCCACGACGCGTTCGGGCGCTTGCCGTGCGGCTTCCATGGCGATCATCCCGCCCATCGAGGCGCCGCACAGGATCAGCGGGCCGGGGTGTTCCGCGAGCACGGTCGCGGCCATGGCCTCGATGCGGTCGTGGCGCATATGCACATCGCTCACGCGAACATCGAGCGTCGAGGGCAGGGCGGGCAACTGGGCTTGCCACAGGCGCTCGTCGCAGGCGAGCCCGGGCAGCAGAACAAGAGTAGGCATCGGCGGATTCTCGTTGAACGGCGGCTACATGAAGCGGACACGCCCGAGGGTGACAATCGGCCAATGCCCAGCACCGACCTCATCCTGATCCGCCATGGAGAAACCGACTGGAACCGCGAACTGCGCTTCCAGGGCCACATCGACGTGCCCCTCAACGACATGGGCCACGAGCAGGCACGCCGGCTCGGGCTCCGGATGGCGGGCGAGCCGGTGCAGCACCTGATCAGCAGCGACCTCATGCGGGCGCAGCAGACGGCCGCACCGGCTTCGCGACAGCTCGAACTGGAGATCGCGACCTCGGCCGCGCTGCGCGAGCAGAACTTCGGCGTCGTCGAGGGCATGCGCGCCGACGAAATCCAGAACCTGCATCCGCGCGCCTGGGAGGACTGGCTCCAGTTCCGCGAGGACCATGCCATGCCCGAGGGCGAATCGCCGCGCCAGTTCCACGCCCGCATCATGGAGGCCCTGGGCAGTATCGCCGTCGAGCATTCGGGGCAGACCGTGCTGGTGGTCACCCACGGCGGCGTTCTCGACATGGTCTGGCGCACGGCGCGGGGGCTGGGCCTGAACGGGCCACGCCAGAGCGACATTCCCAATGCGGGTTTCAACCGCATCCGCATCGCCGACGCCACGGCGCCTTCACTGATCGAGATCGTGGACTGGGCCGATATCCGGCATCTGGCCGACCTGCCCGCGCAACCCACCTACGACCAGCGCCGACACCTGAAGAAGTGATGCGCGGCGCGTGACGCCGGTCTGCGCAAGATTCGTCAAGCGCATCGCAACGAAGATCAAGCAGGTGCGCGGGCGCGCCGGCATCATGGCTGCGTGTGCCATCAACCGGCCAATTGCCCATGGACTATGCAAGCACCAGCGACCTCGTGGCCGCCCTTCGGACCGGCAAGGTCTCGGCCGTCGAGCTGCTGAGCCGGTCGATCGATCGCATCGAGAAGTTCGATCCGCAGCTCAACGCGGTCGTCGTGCGGGATTTCGGGCGCGCCAGGACGGCGGCGGCTGCGGCCGACGCGGCGCTCGCGCGCGGCGAGCAGCTTCCGTTGCTGGGCGTTCCGCTCACGGTCAAGGAGGGCTTCCATGTTGCAGGCCTGCCGACGACCTGGGGCATTCCCGGCACCGAGACGATCGAGGTCACCGACGACGCAGTCGTGGTTCGCCGCCTGAAGGCTGCCGGTGCCATCGTCATCGGCAAGACCAATGTCGCGATGCATCTGGCGGACTGGCAGAGCTCGAACCCGCTCTTCGGCACGACAAACAATCCGTGGGATCCGGCGCGAACGCCGGGTGGCTCGTCCGGCGGCGCCGCGGCCGCGCTGGCGGCGGGCTACGTGTCGCTCGAATTCGGCTCGGACCTGGCCGGTTCCCTTCGCGCGCCGGCGCACTTTTGCGGCGTCCTCGCGCACAAGCCTTCGCACGGACTCGTGCCGATGCGTGGCTTCGCACCGCCGGGAACGCCTGCGCTGTCCGTGGGCAGAGACATCGACCTGGGGGTGGTGGGCCCGATGGCGAGAAGTGCAGGCGATCTCGCGCTGGCGCTGGATGTCATTGCCGGTCCCGACGATGCGGAGGCCGTCGCCTACCGTCTCGCGCTGCCGCCTGCGCGCGGGACTGCGCTGCAAGATTTCCGCGTGCTGGTGCTCGATGTGCATCCGATGCTGCCCACGTCTCGTGTTGTGCGGTCATCCCTGCAACGTGTGGTCGAGGGGCTGGAGCGCGCCGGTTGCCATGTCGGGCGGACGAGTCCCTTGCTGCCGGATCTGGGGCGCATTGCGTCGTTGTGGGGCCAACTCCTGTGGGCGGTGATCAGCGCCGACATGCCGGCCGAGGCGGGAGGCATCAGCCATCGCGACTGGATTCGAGCGGATCGCGAACGGATGGGCATCGCGCATCAATGGCGGGCTTTCTTCCGCGAGTGGGATGTGATCCTGTGTCCGGTCATGCCGACACCCGCGTTTCCGCACGACCATCGTGAGATGGAGGCCCGGCGCCTGACGATCGACGACAGGGAGATTCCATACCGCGACCAGGCCGTCTGGTCGAGCATCGCGACGCTCACCGGCCTGCCATCGACGACCATGCCGATCGGGCGCAGCGACGAGGGGCTGCCCATCGGCATGCAGATCATCGGCCCGAGCTTGGAAGACCGCACCACGATCGCCTTCGCACAAGCCGTGGAGCGCGAGTTCGGCGGCTTCGTGCCGCCGCCCGGCTACGCCACCTGACCCGGTGCGGTAGCGCTATCGTCGGCCTAGAATGGCCCGATGAGCAAAGACGGCACCCCTGTTCGACGCGCCCGCCGGGGCAGCGGCGCGGTCACCCTGCACGACGTCGCAAAGCTCGCCGGTGTCGCGCCCATCACCGCGTCGCGCGCATTGAGTTCGCCCAAGCAGGTCTCGGCCGAAGTCCTGAAGAAAGTCACCGACGCCGTGGGCCGCACGGGCTATGTGCGCAATGTGCTCGCGGGCGGGCTGGCATCGACCCGCAGCCGCCTCGTCGCCGCGGTGGTGCCCACGATGACCGGGCCGGTGTTCCTCCAGACCGTGCAATCGCTGACCGAAGCGCTCGCGGAGCGGGGCTACCAGCTGATGCTGGGTCAGAGCGGCTATGTGGATTCGCGCGAAGACGCGCTGCTCGAAGCCATCATCGGCCGCCGGCCCGACGGCATCGTGCTGACCGGCATCATGCATTCGCCCGAGGGCCGCAAGCGTCTGGTGGCCGCCGGCATTCCGGTGGTCGAAACCTGGGACCTGACGCCGACGCCGCTCGACATGATCGTGGGCTTTTCGCACCCTGACGTGGGCCGAGCCGTGGTGGAGTTTCTTTTCCGCAAGGGCCGACGCCGGCTTGCCGTCGTGGCCGGCGACGACGAGCGCTCGCAGCGGCGCCACCAGGCATTCCGGGATGCGGCGCGTGCGGCCGGATTGCGCGATGTTCCCGTCAGGCAGGTGCCTGCGCCGACGACCCTGAAGAGCGGGCGCGGCGCGCTGGCCGAACTGCTGCGCGATTTTCCGGATATCGACGCCGTGTTCTGCAGTTCCGATCTCGTTGCACTGGGCGTGATGATCGAAGCGCAATCGCGAGGCATCGCGGTACCGGAGCAACTGGCTGTCGTCGGCTTCGGAGACCTCGAGTTTTCGGCGGACCTGAATCCCGCCTTGACGACCGTTCGCATCGATGGCGCCACGATCGGCCGCACAGCCGCGCAATTCATCGTGGACCGGGCGGAGGGTCGGCAGACCGGGCCGCAGATCGTCGACGTCGGCTTCACCATCGTCGACCGCGCCAGCGCCTGATCCGTGCAAACCCCTAGACAGACCGCTTGCGCGTTGGAACGGTAGCGCTATCATTCGATCTCCAAAAGATAGCGCTACCATGAAAGAGGCACACCCATGAAGTTCTTGTTGACCTTCCTCGCCATCGGCCTGGCCGCAGCCACTTCCGTTCACGCACAGGACTGGCCGCAGAAGCCGGTGACGCTCGTCGTGCCATTCCCTGCCGGCGGGTCGACCGACATGGTCGCTCGTGCCATCGGTCCCAAGCTCACCGACAAGCTGGGCCAGCCCTTCCTGGTCGACAACAAGGCGGGCGCCACGGGCACCATCGGCGCCGCCCAGGTCAAGCGCTCGGCGCCCGATGGCTCGACCTTTCTCGTGACCTCGCTCGGGCCGCTCGTGATCGCGCCGCACCTCATCAAGGGCATGCAGTACGACGCGCTGAAGGATTTCGATCTCATCACCGTGGCGGTGCAGGCGCCCAATGTGCTCGTGGTGCCCCCGAAGTCGCCGCACAAGACGGTGGCGGACGTGATCGCCTACCTCAAGGCCAATCCCGGGAAGATGACTTTCGCCTCATCGGGCAACGGTTCGAGCGACCACCTCACGGCCGAGTTGTTCTGGCAGCAGACCGGCACCAGCGGCCTCCACGTACCCTACAAGGGCGGCGCCCCGGCCATCACCGATCTGCTCGGCGGCCAGGTGGAAGCCTCCTTCCAGAACGTCAACGCCGTCGTTCAGAACATCAACGCAGGCAAGCTCCGTGCGCTGGCCGTCACCGGCGAAAAACGCTCGCCTGTGCTGCCCGATGTGCCTACCATCGCCGAAGCGGGCGTCAAGAACGTCGAGGTGTATTCGTGGCAGGCCATCGTGGCGCCCAAGGGCCTGCCGCCTGCCGTGCGCACCAAGGCGCACGATGCGATGGCCGCTGCGCTCAACGACCCGGCGGTCAAGCAGCAGTTCGTGGCGATCGGCCTCGAAGTCGTCGCCAACACGCCGGCCCAGTTCGCCGCCTTCCAGCAGCAGGAGTTCGCGCGCTGGAAGAAGGTGATCGAGACCGGCAAGATCACCATTGATTGACAGCCCAACCGTCCTGAGCGAATCCCCATGACCACCTCCACCCCTGTCATCACCGAACTGCGCGTGATCCCGGTCGCCGGCCGCGACAGCATGCTGCTCAACCTCAGCGGCGCGCACGGTCCGTTCTTCACGCGCAATCTGCTGATCCTCACCGACAACGCCGGCCGCACCGGCGTGGGCGAAGTGCCGGGTGGCGAGAAGATCCGCCAGACGCTGGACGATGCCCGCGATCTCGTCGTGGGCCAGCCCATCGGCGCACACCAGCGCGTGCTCCAGCAGGTGCAGCAGAAGTTCGCCGACCGCGATGTTGGCGGCCGCGGCCTGCAGACCTTCGATCTGCGCACGACGATTCATGCCGTGACGGCCATCGAATCCGCGCTGCTCGACCTGCTGGGCCAGCACCTGGAAGTGCCCGTTGCCGCCTTGCTCGGCGAAGGGCAGCAGCGCGACGCGGTCGAGATGCTCGGCTACCTGTTCTTCGTCGGCGATCGCGACAAGTCGGATCTGCCTTACGCGCGCGAGCCGCAGGCCGACAACGACTGGTCCCGGCTGCGCCACGAGAAGGCCATGACGCCCGAAGCCATCGTTCGCCTGGCCGAAGCGGCGCGCGAGCGTTACGGTTTCAACGACTTCAAGCTCAAGGGCGGCGTGCTGCGCGGCGAAGAGGAAATCGAAGCCGTCACGGCGCTGCACGAGCGCTTCCCGGAGGCGAGAGTCACGCTCGACCCGAACGGCGGCTGGCTGCTGAAGGACGCGATCCGCCTGATGCGCGACATGCGCGGCGTCGTCGCCTATGCCGAAGATCCCTGCGGCGCCGAGGAAGGCTTTTCGGGGCGCGAAGTGATGGCCGAGTTCCGGCGCGCCACCGGGCTGCCGACGGCCACGAACATGATCGCCACCGACTGGCGCCAGATGACGCATGCGCTGTCCCTGCAATCGGTCGACATCCCGCTGGCCGACCCGCACTTCTGGACCATGGCCGGCTCGGTGCGCGTCGCGCAGACCTGCCGCGACTGGGGCCTGACCTGGGGCTCGCATTCCAACAACCACTTCGACGTCTCGCTCGCCATGTTCACGCAGGTCGGCGCCGCCGCGCCGGGGCGCGTGACCGCGATCGACACGCACTGGATCTGGCAGGATGGGCAGCGGCTGACCAAGGAGCCCCTGCGCATCGAAGGCGGGCTGGTGCAGGTACCGAAGAAACCCGGCCTCGGCGTCGAACTCGACATGGCCGAAGTCGAGAAGGCGCACCAGCTTTACAAGCAACATGGCCTGGGCGCGCGAGACGACGCGGTCGCCATGCAGAGCCTGATTCCCGGCTGGACCTTCAACCCCAAGCGTCCGGCTTTCGACCGCTGAGCCCGGGGTCGCATACTCACGGACAACACCAAGGAGCGCCCCATGAGAGAGAACCGCTTGCGAACGCTGTGGAAATCAGGAGGGGCGGCCGTCAACGGCTGGCTCGCGATCCCGAACGGCTTTTCCGCCGAGACCATGGCGCACCAGGGCTGGGATTCGCTGACCATCGACCTGCAGCATGGCGTGGTCGACTACCAGTCGATGATCCCCATGCTGCAAGCCATCTCCACCACCGACACCGTGCCGGTCGTGCGCGTGCCCTGGCTCGAGCCGAGTGCGCTGATGAAGGCGCTCGATGCCGGCGCCTACGGCGTCATCTGCCCGATGATCAGCACGGCCGACGAGGCCGCGCGGCTCGTGGCCTACACCCACTACGCGCCACGCGGCACGCGCAGCTTCGGGCCGGTGCGGGCCTTGCTCTATGGCGGGGCGGACTATGCGCAGCACGCCAACGACACCATCGTCACCTTCGCGATGATCGAGACGGCGCAGGCGCTCGAGAACCTCGACGCGATCATGTCGGTGGAGGGGCTGGATGCCGTCTATATCGGTCCCTCGGACCTCTCGCTCGCGCTGGGCTGCCGCCCGGTGTTCGACGATGTCGATCCGCCGGTCGCGCAAGCGATCGACCACGTGCTCGAACGCGCGAAGGCGCACGGCCTGGTCGCCGGCATCCACAATGGCACGCCCGAAGGTGCGCTGGCGCGCGTGGCCAAGGGCTTCCAGTTCGTCACCGTCAGCTCCGACGCGCGGCTCATCGCCGCAGGCGCCCAGCAGGTGCTCTCGAAGATGCGCGCCGCGCCGGCCAAGGCCGGCTCCTCCTCTTACTGATACTGAAAGGGACTTGAACATGAAAATCGGATTCATCGGACTCGGCATCATGGGCGCGCCGATGGCGCAGAACCTCCTGCAGGCCGGCCACGAGATGTTCGTGCGCACGCGCAGCAAGGTGCCTGACGCGCTGAAGACCGCGACTGCCTGCGCCAGCAATGCCGATGTCGCGCGCGCGGCCGATGTCGTGATCCTGATGCTGCCGGACACACCGGATGTCGAGACGGTGCTGTTCGGCGAGGACGGCGTCGCCTCCGGTCTCACGAAGGGCAAGCTCGTGATCGACATGAGCTCTATCGCGCCGATCGAGACCAAGCGTTTCGCCAAGAAGATCAACGAACTCGGCTGCGACTACCTCGACGCGCCCGTCTCCGGCGGCGAAGTGGGCGCCAAGGCGGCGAGCCTGACGATCATGGTCGGTGGCGAGGAGGCGGTGTTCGAACGCGCCAAGCCTCTCTTCGAGGCCATGGGCAAGAACATCACGCTCGTCGGCGGCAACGGCGACGGCCAGACCACCAAGGTGGCCAACCAGATCATCGTGGCGCTCAACATCGCTGCCGTGGGCGAGGCACTGCTGTTTGCCAGCAAGGCCGGCGCCGATCCGGCCAAGGTGCGTCAGGCGCTGATGGGCGGATTCGCGGCTAGCCGCATCCTCGAAGTGCATGGCGAGCGCATGATCAAGCGCACCTTCAACCCCGGCTTCCGCATTGCGCTGCATCAGAAGGACCTGAGCCTTGCACTGGCGGGCGCGAAGTCGATGGGCGTGGCGCTACCGCAGACCGCTTCGGCCGCGCAACTGATGCAGTCCTGCGCCGCCCATGGGTGGGATCAACTGGATCACTCGGCACTCGTCAAGGCGCTGGAGCAGATGGCGGCGCACGAAGTCGCGCCGGACTGACACGGCCGTGTTCAGCGATTGAACGCCGGCAAGCCCAGCCGCGCGTAGACGGCCTCGGCCTGTCGGCGCAGCCGCATGGACTCGGGCTGGCTGTTCACCTGCCGCTGCAGGATGCCTTGTGCGCCGGTCAGCGTGGCCTCGGTGCCGCTTCGGATCAGGGCATCGAGGTAGACCTGTTCGAATAGATCACGCTGCGCGTGGCTGCCGCCGATCTCGATGAGTCGCGGCAGCGCCAGTCCCAGCCCTTCGATCGCCGATTCGAATTCGCCGCGGGCATGGGCGCGCAGCCCGTGCGCAGCCGGGACGCACACGCGTTGCCATGCATCGCGCGCCGACGGCGGTGCTTTCGGCGCAAAGGCTTCGATGTTGCCCATCAGTCGGTCGGCCTCGGGTCGGCCGGCGCGCGCCAATCCGTACAGATACTGCAAATCGAGGAACGGCAGCACGTGGTCGTCGAGCCGCACTGCCACATGGTCGGCGAGATCGTGCCAGCGGTCGCCAACGTCGATACCCGCCAGTTCGAAGCGCGCCAGCAACGAGACGGCCCCGATCTGGTCCTGCGAGTACTCCTTGACCACACCCCACACCTGCCGGTCGTAGATCTCCAGTGCCTCCTTGTCGCGCCCGAGGTCGATCAGGAAGAGGGCCACGTGCCACCAGTTGTGCGTGACCATGAAGGAGTTGAGGCCGACCCAGGTGTCGCTCACGCTGCGCATGAACGCCAGCCCTTCGGTCAGGCGGCCCTCGGTCAGCATCACATGGCCCAGCGCGTGGTGCGCCCAAGGCTCCTTGCGCTCCATCGAAATCGCCCGGCGCGCGCTGGCCTCGGCTTCGCGCATCAGATGGCATTGCTCGTACCCGAAAGCGGCCATGCCGTGCAGGTAGGGCACGTCGCCCGCTGCAGGCAGTGACGCGAGCGCCAGCCGCAGCATGCCGGGACAGTCGCCGGTGTTGAAGCAGTGGTACTGGCCGAGCTTGAGCGAGGCCAGGTCGCGTGGATGCTCGCGCGCCTGCTCGTGATGGAGCGCGATCGCACGGGCGATGTCGCCCTCCGCCCAGGCCGCGATGGCGGCGATGTAGCGCTGCTCGCGGGGCGTGGCGCTTGCGGCTGTGGCCTGTGCGCGTTCGATGAATGGCCGTGCATTGGATGCCGCATCGCGCGATTCCGCAAACAGGTGCAGCGTCGCGCAATAGGCCTGCACGATGGGGCTCGGATCATGGCCGGCGGCGAGCACGTCGACCGCCCGTGCCTCGCACGAGATGAAACCTTCGACAAAGGCGTTGACCGCGTCAACGCTCGTCGGGTCGGCAAGGCTGAGCGGATTGCCGAGGCTGTCGGTGAAGCGGGCGGCTGAACTCAAGGCGATTCCTGGGGCGTGGCTTGGCGTGTGCCCTCATGTTGCCACGCCCCGGATCGGCTTGCGATCAGACGCCGGCTTGCTGGTGCCGGTATTCCTGCGTCTTGCCGCCGTACCCGTAGGCGGCGGCGCGGGCGTCAATCAGGTGGACATACGACACCTCGTGCAGATTGCTCCGCAGCGCCGCCATCGCCGCGTGGATCTCGCGCAGATAGCGCGCCTTCTCCGCCTTGGTGTTGGTCTCGTCGGTGATGCTGATGTCAAGGTGAAACGCCGATTGGCCTAGCTCCGCCAGCGACTGCCCGCCGATGAACCAGGCGTCGGCGGGGATGTATTGCACCGTGATCGCGATCACCGGCAGCTTCTTGTCGAGCACGGTCTGAGTGAGTTCGGCCACCTTGTCGACGACGCGCCGGGTGAGTTGCGCGTCAGGCTGGCCCGAGAGGTGAACGACGATGTGCGGCATGGTGTTGTCCTTTCCTGCAATGAACGAGGTGTCATTGTGGAAAGAATGACGTCATCCGAAAAGCGGGAAGATATGATACTTTCCATCGGTTATACGAATGGATGAATGGCATGCAATCGTTCGACATCGAGCAATTGAAGACCCTGGTCGCCGTCGTCGAGGCCGGGAGCCTGACCGCGGCGGCGCCGATGGTCTTCCTGTCGCAGTCCGCCGTGAGCGAGCAGATGCGCAAGCTGGAGGAGCGGGTCGGGCAGTCCTTGTTGACGCGCAGCAAGGCCGGCGTGATGCCGACGCCCGCAGGAATTCGCCTGGTCGCGCATGCGCGCAGGATTCTTGCGTTGAGCGACGAGGCGTTTCGCGACTTGCGAGGCGAGTCGCTGCAGGGCGAACTCCGGCTCGCGGTCACCGACTACTTCCGCCCTGGAGAGCTGACGCGCCTGCTGAGCCGGCTGGGCGAGAGCTATCCGCAAGTCCGCCTGAATGTGAGCGTCCTGAAGAGCGGTGCCATCGAAGCGGGGTATTCGCGCGGCGATTTCGATGTGGGGCTGTCGATGCGTATCTCGGGCAATTCGGTCGGCTCAAAGTCCGACGATCAGGCGCGCAGCGCCGTGCTGCGCCGCGAGTCGCTCGCGTGGATGGGTGCGGAGGGAAGGCATTTCAAGCGTGACGAGCCGTTGCGGCTTCTCGTCCTGCCCGACACCTGTTCGCTGCACCAGTTCACCGTGAAGTTGCTGCGCCAGCGTGCGGTGCCCTACGTCGTGGCGCATGTGGCGTCAGGCGTCGCCGGCTTGCAGTCGGCGCTGGCGGCAGGCCTCGGCGTGGCATGCCTCAACGAATCGGCGCTGTGCGAAGGCGTGGCGCGTCTCGCGACGCCGCACGGATTGCCGGCGTTGCCGCGGGTCGCCTTTCATTTCCTGCCTGCACGCCGGGGCGAAACGGAGTTCGTGACGCGAGCGCGTGACTTGCTCACATCGCATCTCGTCTGAGCTGCCCGGCGGCGCCAAGCTGCGTCAGTCGCGAGGCGGTTGCGGCCAGGGCCGCTGGGGATCGCGGATCAGCTCGAAAGCCCGTGACACCTGCAGCACGCCGAGGTCGTCGAAGCGATGTCCGGCAATCTGCAAGCCGATCGGCAAGCCGCTCGTGGTGTAGCCGCAGTTGATTGACGATGCTGGCTGCTCCGACATGTTGTACGGCACCGTGAAGCCGATGTGTTCCAGAGGCCTCAGCGGGTCGTTGGTGGGCGAGGGCAGCTCGGCGGCGGCCGGGGCGTTGGGCGCGGTGGGCGAGATCACGTAGTGGTACTTCGCGCACGCTGCCACGGTCGCGACTCTCGTCGTGTGGAACTGGCTGAAGGCGCGGAACACATGCTCACCGCTGAACCCGGAAGCGCTCTCGGCCCACTCGCGGATGTAGGGCAGGACCCTGGCGCGCTGTTCGGGCTTCAGCGCATTCATGTCGACCAGCGAACGCGTGCGCCAGAGATGGTCCATGCCATCGAGCATGGCCTGCGACATGAAGGGCTGCATGGGCTCGACGATGGCGCCGGCCCGTTCGAAAAGGCGCGCCGCGTGCTCGACAGCCGCCTTGATCTCGGGTTCGACGGCCAGGCCGCAGCCGGCATCGAGCAGCAGACCGATGCGCAAGCCGCGCAGGTGATCGATGCCCACGTCGAAGGACGCCCAGGCAATCTCCTGCGCTGGAAGGCTCATGCTGTCGCGTGCATCGGGCTGCGCGAGCGTCTGCATCATCAGCGCGGCGTCACCGACGGTGCGCGTCATGGGGCCCGCGGCCCGGCCCATGTAGGGCGGGTCGATCGGGATACGCCCCAGGCTGGGCTTGAGGGTGAAGATGCCGCACCAGCCGGCCGGCAGGCGCAGCGAGCCACCGATGTCGGTGCCGATATGCAGCGGGCCATAGCCTGCGGCCGCCGCGGCGCCCGCACCGGCACTCGAACCACCGGGGGTCTTCGACAGATCCCACGGATTGCGCGCCAGCTTGTGGAAGCTCGACAGGCCCGAGGACAGCATCCCGTAGTCGGGCATCGTCGTCTTGCTGACGATCACCGCGCCGGCTTCCTTCAGGCGCGCGGCGGGCGGCGCGTCTGCTTCGGCGGGTCGCAGCTCGACGGCGGCCGTGCCGGCCGGCATCGGGTCGCCGCGCGTCGCGATGTTTTCCTTGATGGTCGTGGGCACGCCGTCGAGCGGGCCGAGCGGCTCGCCGCGCCGCCAGCGCGCCTCGGAGGCGCGCGCCTGCTCCAGCGCGGCCTCGGGCCGCAGCAGCCAGGTGGCCTGCAGCCGGGGCTCCCAGCGCTCGATGTGGTCGAGCACGGACTGCGTGACCTCGACCGGCGAGAGGCGCCCTTCGCGGTAGGCGGCGATCAGTTCCTGCGCGGACAGGTCGTGCAGCGCGTTGCTCACGACCACGACAGCGCCGACAGATCGTTGACGAAGATCGGCATGTCCTTCCACAGGCCCTTGACGCTTTTCTTCGCCACGGTCGGCCATTGCGGCTGGAACAGGAAGGCGTTGACCGCGTCGTTGGCAAGCAGGCGTTGCGCTTCGCCCAGGAGCTTGTTGCGTTCCGCCACGTTTCCTGTGTTCTTGATCTTGTCGAACACGGTGTTGAAATCCTTGGACTGGTAGCCCCAGTAGTAGTCCGACTTGGCGTAGTTGCCGAGATCGAAGGGCTCCACGTGCGAAACGATGCTGAGGTCGTAGTCCTTGTTGCCGTAGGTGCCGCTGAGCCACTGCGCCCACTCGACGTTCTGGATCTTCACATTGATGCCGATCTTGGCCAGTTGCGCGGCGATCACCTCGCCGCCCTGGCGGGCGTAGGGCGGCGGAGGCAGCGTCATCGTGAGTTCGATCGGCGTCTTCACGCCGGCCTCGGCCAGCAACTGCTTGGCCTTCTCGACGTTGAAGGGGTTCACGGCCGTGGTGTCGATGTAGCCTGCAGCGCCCGGCACGTAGTGGCTGCCGATGGGCACGCCGAAGCCATCGACCGCGCCTTCGATCACGGCCTTGCGGTCAATGGCCATGGAGATCGCACGCCGCACCCGCACGTCGTCCAGCGGCTTCCTCTTGTTGTTGATGGACAGGATGGTCTTGGCGCGCGAGCCGCTCAAGATCACCTGGAACTGCGGGTTGCTCTTGAACTGCGGCACCACACGCGTCGCGATGCGCGGGAAGGCGTCCACGTCGCCGGCCAGCAGCGAGGCAGCCTGCGCGGCCGGATCGGAAATGAAGCGGAAGGTGACCTTGTTGAGCTTCGTGGCCCCCGGGCTGCGAAAGCCATCCCACTTGCCGAGCACCAGCGAGCTGCCCTTGTTCCAGCCGTCGAGCTTGTAGGGGCCGGTGCCCACGGGCTTGGTGGCATTGGCGTCGGCGCTCTTCGGCTCGACGATGACGGCCGTCGCCTGGCCGAGGACGAAGGGCAGGTCGGGGTCGATTTCCTTGTTGATCAGCACCACCGTGTGTTCGTCGACCACCTGCGTGCTGATGTTGGCAAAGGTGCGCTTGTCCTTGTTGGTGCTCTTTTCGCTGCCGGCGCGGTCGAACGAGAACTTGACCGTTTGCGCATTGAAGGGCTCGCCGTTCTGGAACTTGACGCCGCGCTTCAGCTTGAAGGTGTAGGTGCGCAGGTCGGGCGAGATTTCCCAGCTTTCGGCCAGGAGCGGCGTCACGTTCCCGTCGGAATTGATCTTGGTGAGAGTCTCCAGGACGTTGTACAGGACGACTTCCCCGATGGCAGAGGCGGCGCCGGCGGTCGGGTCCAGCCCCGGAGGTTCGAGCCCCATGCCGAGCACCATCGAATCCTTGCGCCCCTGCGCCAATGCGGCCTGCGGCAGCGCGAGCGGCACGGTGGCGAGTGCGGCGGTGGTCAGGAGGGTGCGGCGATTCAACATGGTCAAGGCTCCAGGGAAAAGCTGAGGGTGTGGAAATACAACGTTACATCATCGCGACCTGCCGCCCGCGCGGCAAGGAATTGCTCATGGCGCGGCCACCGGCTCGGCGCGTGGCACGGCGGCCAGCAGCGCTTGCGTGTAGGGGTGCTCCGCGTGCGCGAAGAGTTGCTGTGGCGCTCCGCGCTCGACCACGAGGCCGCGGTGCAGCACGCAGACTTCATCGCAGAGATGGTTGACGACCGCGAGGTCATGGCTGATCAGCAGGTAGCTGATGCCGAACTGCTGTTGCAGGTCCTGCATCAGGTTGAGCACCTGGGCCTGCACCGAGACGTCGAGCGCGCTCACGGGCTCGTCGGCCACGATGAGCCTGGGGCGCGTGATCAGCGCCCGTGCGATCGCGATGCGCTGCCGCTGGCCGCCGGAGAACTCGTGCGGGTACTTGTGCAGGTCGCTGGTGCGCAGGCCCACGGCGGCGAGCGACTCGCCGGCGCGATCGCGCTGCTCGGCCCGGCTGGTTTCGGCGAGCGCTTCGAGCGGCTCGGCGACGATGCGCGCCACCGTCTGGCGCGGATCGAGCGAGCCGTAGGGGTCCTGGAACACCATCTGCACATCGCGCCGCGCCGCGCGCAATTCGTCCTTGGGCAGTGCGTGCAGGTCGCGCCCGAGCAGCTTCACGCTGCCCGAAGTCGGCCGGTCGAGCGCCATCACCAGCCGCGCGATGGTCGACTTGCCTGAGCCCGATTCGCCGACGATGCCCAGGCTCTGGCCGGGCCGGATGCTGAAGCTCACGCCATTGAGCGCCTTGACCATCGGCGGCGGGCTGAAGAGTCGTTCGCGCGGCAACGTGTAGTGGCGCACGAGGTCGATGACTTCCAGCAGCGGAGCGGATTGGGGATCGGGATCGAAGCGGTCCGTCATGCGGTCGCTCCTTCCTCGGTGGCAATCTCGTCGAGCCGAATGCAGCGCACCTGATGGTCGTGCGGCAGTGGGACGGGCGGTGGCCGTGTCGCAAGGCAGGCGTCGACCGTGTAGCGGCAGCGGCCTGCGAACGGGCATCCCGCCGGCAGGTCGATCAACTCGGGCACGCTGCCCTGGATGGTCGCGAGCTTCACGCCGCGCGGCGCGCCCAGCGCGGGGCGGGCCGCGAACAAGCCCTGGGTGTAGGGGTGGGCACGCTCGGCAAAGACGGCCGAGGTCGGACCGCTCTCCACTACGCTGCCGCCGTACATCACGAGCATCTTCGAGACGCTCTGCGCGATCACGCCGAGGTCGTGCGAAATGAGGATCAGCGCCATGCCGCGCTCCGCGACCAGGCCGCGGATGAGTTCGAGGATCTGCTTCTGGATCGTGACGTCGAGCGCAGTCGTCGGTTCGTCGGCGATCAGCAGGTCCGGTCCGCAGGCCAGCGCCATCGCGATGCCGATGCGCTGGCGCTGCCCGCCGGAGAATTGATGCGGATAGGCGTCGAGGCGCGATGCGGCGTCGGGGATGCCGACACGTTCGAGCAGCGCGAGCGCCTCCTTGCGGGCCTCGGCCTTCGACAGGCCGCGGTGCAGCCGCAGCGGCTCGCCGACCTGCCGTGCGATCGTGTGGACCGGGTTCAGCGCCGTCATCGGCTCCTGGAAGATCATGCCGATGCGGTTGCCGCGCAGCTCGCACATGTCGCGCTCGGGGAGGCCGACCAACTCGGTGCCGTCGAAGCGGATGCTGCCCGTCACCTTGGCGCTGGAAGGCAAAAGCCCCATCAGCGATTGCACCGTGATCGACTTGCCGCAGCCGGATTCGCCGACGATGCCGAGCGTTTCGCCGCGCTCCAGCGTGAAGCCGATGCCGCGCACTGCCTCGGCCGGCCCGCGCTGCGTCTGCAGTTGCACATGGAGATTGTTGACTTCGAGCAGAGGCATGGCGGGTTCAGCGTGCGCGGGCGAGGCGTGGGTCCAGAAGGTCGCGCAGGCCGTCGCCGAGCAGGTTGAGGCCGAGCACCGCGAAGGCGATGGCCATGCCCGGAAACACGGCAAGCAAGGGCGCCTGGAACATCATGGTCTGCGCCTCGCTGAGCATCCGGCCCCAGGACGGTTGAGGCGGCTGCGTGCCGAGCCCCAGGTAGGAGAGGGCCGCTTCGGCGAGGATCGCCACTGCGAAGCGGATGGTGATCTGCACGATCAGCACCGCCGAGATGTTCGGCAGCACGTGCTGCATCGTGATCGCGAACGAGCCCTTGCCGCAGGCGCGCGCGGCGGCGATGTACTCGCGCGACCAGATGGCATTGGCAGATGCACGCGTGATGCGCGCGAAGGTCGGGATGTTGTAGATGCCGATCGCGATGATCGCGTTGACGATGCCCGCGCCAAACACCGCCGTCATCATGATCGCCGACAGGATCGCGGGAAAGGCCATCGAAAAATCGGTGAAGCGCATGATCGCTTCCTCCACCCATCCGCGCCTGGCCGCGGCGAGCAGGCCGAGCGCAGTGCCGACCGTGAGCCCGATGCCGACCGCGATCACCCCGACCAGGATGGACGCGCGCGCCCCGACCAGCAGCAGCGACGCCACGTCGCGGCCGAAGGTGTCCGTGCCCAGCCAGTGCGCGGCGCTGGGCCGCTGGAGCTTGCTGGCCAGATCCATCTCATAGGGCGACCAGGGCGTCCAGACGAGCGACACCGCCGCAGCCAGCAGCAACAGCAAGGTGAGAACGGCGCCGATCGCAAAGCTGCGATGGTGCAACGCACGGCGCCAGAAGCCCGGCACCTTGAACGCAGCCGCGCTCGGCACGCCGACCGGAAGGGCGCTCATGGCGGGAGCCGCCGGGCCGCAGTGAGGCGACGTGAAAAGCCGGGGGGTCTCATATGTCCGATGCCTTGATGCGGGGGTCGATCACGGCGTAGAGCACGTCGACGACGAAGTTGACGATGACGACCATCGCGGCCAGCAGCATCACGCAGTTGCGCACCACGATCAGGTCGCGGTTGCTGATGGCCTGGAAGATCAGCCTGCCCAGACCGGGCAGGTAGAACACGTTCTCGACCACGATCGTGCCGGCGAGCAGCTCGGAGAACTGCATGCCCATCACCGTGATGACCGGGATCAGC
Source organism: Variovorax flavidus (assembly GCF_030317145.1). Taxonomy (GTDB): domain Bacteria; phylum Pseudomonadota; class Gammaproteobacteria; order Burkholderiales; family Burkholderiaceae_C; genus Variovorax; species Variovorax flavidus. The sequence goes on along the minus strand of NZ_JASZYE010000005.1, from coordinate 125,012 downwards.
GCATTGCGCAGCACATGGCGCCAGAGCACCGCACGCTGCGACACGCCCTTGGCGCGAGCGGTGCGGACGAAGTCCTCGCGCATCACCTCCAGCACCGCCGAGCGCGTGATGCGCGCGAGGATGGCGGCCTGCACCACCGCGAGCGACAGGGCCGGCAGCAGCAATGCCTTCAGGCCGGGGAGGATGCCTTCGTCCCACCCTTCGAAGCCGCCGGCGGAGAACCATTGCAGCTGCACCGAGAAGACGAGGATCAGGAGGATCGCGAACCAGAAGTTCGGGATGGCGATGCCCACCTGCGTCAGCCCCATCAGGCCGACGTCGCCGAGCTTGTTGTGTCGCGCCGCCGCGGTGACGCCGACCACCAGCGCCAGCAGGGTCGTGAAGGTCATCGCAAGCAGTGCCAGCGGCACGGTCAGCGCGAGCCGTTCGAGGATCAGGTCGAGCACCGGCGAGCTGTAGGCATAGCTGTCGCCAAGCTGGCCGGTCAGGAGGCCGCCGATCCAGTGCCAGTAACGGGTCCATGCCGGCTGGTCGAGTCCGAGCTTGGCGGCAAGGGCTGCCACGGCATCGGGCGATGCGTCCGGGCCCATGAGCATCTGCGCAGCGTTGCCGGGCAGGATCTCGAGCACCAGGAAAACGATGATGGAGGCGCCGATCAGGGTGGCGATCAGCGTCACGAGGCGTTTGAAAAGAAACAGGCTCATGGGGCGGGGCGCAGCATAACCCGATTGACGCAACGACCATGCCCGGGAACGTTTGCTCCCGCGTTCGGCGCTCGCACGTCCTCACTGCCCTTCGTGGGGGCTTCGGTCGCCCCGGGGGCGCCCCGGCGGCAGCCGGTCGATAATGCCGGGATGGCCCTCATGATCACCGACGAATGCATCAACTGCGATGTGTGCGAGCCGGAGTGCCCCAACGACGCGATCTACATGGGCGTGGAGATCTACGAGATCGATCCGCACAAGTGCACCGAATGCGTTGGCCACTTCGACGAGCCGCAGTGTGTTCAGGTGTGCCCGGTTGCCTGCATCCCGACCCACCCGCAACACGTGGAGACGCGGGAGACCCTGTGGCAGAAATTCGAGCGGCTCACCGCCGCGAAGCAGGCTGCGCAGGGCGGCGGCGCGGCTGGCAGCGTTCCGCCAGCCGCTGCGTCCGCGTCCTAGCTTTTCTCCGGGGCCCGGTCGCCGGATTTGGAAGACTTCTTCTTCGGCGGTGAAGCCGGGTCTTGCCTGCTGACGTAGACCGGGTCCTTCTGCCTCTTCTTCAGCTTGTAAATGCCGTTCGCGTCCCGATGCGATGGCGTTGCCGCTCTTGGCTGCGGCTTGTTGTCGATCAACGAAGCCTGCCTGCGAGCACTGATGGACTCCAGGTGCAGACGCTCCCGCTCCATGCGATCGGCCGCAGCTCGGACGTCGCGGGTCGTCTGGTCGGCATCGCGCCGCTGATCGGCATGGCGCGCATCTTCGAGATTCACCGCCTTGCCGCCTTCGCAGGGGCGGTCGGTGTAGGTGTTGCCGCAGCGCCAGGTTCCATGGCCGCTCCCGGCGGCGAGAGCGGCCCATTGAAGGCAGGCGCCCGCCATGAAGATGGCGCTCCTTGCTGCGATTCGTGAGTGTGACAGTCTCATTTTTCTAGCTCCCCTTACTTCTTTCTCTTCCGCTAGCCCGCGGCGGGTGCGTCCCCCTCGCCGGGCTCGCGCCTCGGTGGTTTGGGCCGCGGCGGCTTGCTCGTGTGGATGAGCAATGTCGCCTTGTCCATCTCTCCGGCCAACAGCGCCGGGAAGGCGTGCAGGGTGCGGGTGATCGCATCGTCGATCGCCTCGCGTTGTTCCTTGAGAGGCTTCTTCAGCACCCAGCTGACGACCTCCGACTTCACGCCGGGGTGGCCGATGCCCAGGCGCAGGCGCCAGTAGTCGGCCGTGCCGAGTTGGGCGTGGATGTCGCGCAAGCCGTTGTGACCGGCGTGGCTGCCGCCGAGCTTCAGCTTGGCCTGGCCCGGAACCACGTCGAGTTCATCGTGCGCCACCAGGATTTCCTGCGGTTCGATCTTGAAGAAGCGCGCCAGCGCCGCGACCGATTTGCCCGAGAGGTTCATGAAAGTCTGCGGCTCGAGCAGCCACAGGGGCTTGCCGCCAACCTGCGTGCGCGCCACCAGGCCGTGGTAGGACCGCTCGGGCGACAGGGTGAGCTTGAGATCGCGCGCGAGCGCGTCGATCCACCAGAAGCCCGCGTTGTGTCGCGTGGCTTCGTATTCCGGGCCTGGATTTCCGAGGCCCACAAACAGCTTGATCATGGAAGGATCATATTTGTTGCTCGCCCCCAGGCTTCCCGCACTTCGTGTCGGTGCGCCTACCCCCTGCCGGGGGCGGGCCGGCCGCTTCGGGCGGCCGGGCGCGGTGGCCCCCAATGAAAACGGCCCGCACTGGGCGGGCCGTTCTGGGCAAGGCGAAGCTGATTACTTCTTCTTGGCGGGGGCCTTGGCGTCGGCCTTGGCTGCTGCGGGGGCAGCACCTTCGGCGGGGGCGCCTTCGGCTGCAGCCGTTTCTTCGGCGACCAGCGGGGACACGGCCGAGACGACAACGGGGTTGCCCTTGCCGTGGCTCACGTACTTCAGGCCCTTGGGGAGCTTGATGTCGTTGACGTGGATGGTGGCGTTCTTGGTCAGGCCCGAGAGGTCGACTTCGATGAACTCGGGGAGGTCGGCCGGCAGGCAGCTGACTTCGAGTTCGTTCATCACGTGGTTCACGAGGTTGTGGTCGAGCTTGACGGCCACGGACTCTTCTTCACCCTTGAAGTGCAGCGGCACCTTGACGGTCATGCGGGTGCGGGCGTCGACGCGTTGGAAGTCGATGTGCTGCACGAGCTGACGGAACGGGTGGTATTGCACGTCACGGAGCAGCACCTTCGTGGTGTTGCCGGCGAGTTCCATCTCGAGGATGGACGAGTGGAAGGCTTCCTTCTTGAGGGCGTGCCACAGCGCGTTGTGATCGATCTCGATCAGCTGGGGCTGGCCTTCGCCACCGTAGACGATACCGGGCGTCTTGCCCGAGATGCGGAGACGGCGGCTCGCACCCGTGCCCTGCTTTGCGCGCTCAAAAGCGACGAATTTCATAACTGGCTCCTGTGGAAGTCGACCGCGACCAGTGCGACTCCGGTTTCAAAATGGGCTTCGCGAAGGAAGCCCGGCTTTTTGCTCGAAAGGCGAAACCTCAGAAGAGGTTTTCCTGGTCCGAGAACAAACTCATGACCGACTCGCCCTTGGCGATGCGCTGGATCGTCTCTGCGATCAGCGGTGCCACGGAGAGTTGGCGGATCTTTCCGCAGCCTGTCGCGCTGGCGCTCAGCGGGATCGTGTCGGTCACGACCACCTCGTCGAGCGCGGACCCCTGGGCGATCCGCTCGATGGCGGGACCCGAGAAGATCGGGTGCGTGCAATAGGCGTACACCTTCTTGGCACCGCGTTCCTTCAGCACTTCGGCCGCTTTGACCAGCGTGCCGGCCGTGTCGATCATGTCGTCCATGATCACGCAGTTGCGGCCGTCGATCTCGCCGATGACGTGCATGACTTCGCTCACGTTGGCGCGCGGACGGCGCTTGTCGATGATCGCGAGGTCGCAATTCAGTTGCTTGGCCAGTGCGCGGGCACGAACCACGCCGCCGACGTCGGGCGAGACCACGATCAGGTCTTCGTAGTTCTTCTGGCGCAGATCGCCCAGCAGCACCGGCGACGCATAGATGTTGTCGACGGGAATGTCGAAGAAACCCTGGATCTGGTCGGCGTGCAGGTCCATCGTCAGCACGCGGGCCACGCCCACCGTTTCGAGAAGATTGGCGACCACCTTGGCGGAGATCGGCACCCGGCTGGAACGGGGGCGGCGATCCTGGCGCGCATAGCCGAAATAGGGGATCACGGCACTGATGCGCTCGGCCGAGGCGCGCTTGAGCGCGTCGACCATGATGAGCAGTTCCATCAGGTTTTCGTTGGTCGGCGCGCAGGTCGACTGCACGACGAACACATCGCGCGCCCGGACGTTCTGGTTGATCTCGACGGTGACTTCGCCGTCAGAGAAGCGACCGACACGGGCGGCACCGAGCGAAGTGCCCAGGTGCTGCGAAATTTCCGCGGCAAGGCCAGGATTGGCATTGCCGGTGAAAACCATGAAATCAGGGTTGTGAGCAGCCTGCATGAGCGTCCCGGCAAAGTGCATCCGGCAATGCGAAATGGCTCTTGAAGGAGCCGCCAAAAATCTCTTGAATGAAGATTTGGCAGGGGAGAAAGGATTCGAACCTTTGCATGCTGGAATCAAAATCCAGTGCCTTAACCAGCTTGGCGACTCCCCTACACGGGTCGATGACCAATGTCATCAACCGATATATGTCGCATCAGACCGCAGAGCGCTCTGATTATCTAGGCTGCCCAGCCCACGAGGGGATGAACAGCCAAGTTGCTGCACTTGCGAACCTGCCAGCCCTGAGGGGCATCGGCCAATTCCGCTTCGTGCGGCATTGTCGCAAACACCGAACTTCCTGAACCAGTCATGCGGGCACTGAGTCCTTGGTGACCGAGCCATTCGATGGCTTCGGTGACCGCGGGGCAGAGCCGCTGCGCAACCGGCTGCAGGTCGTTATGACCGAAGTCAAAGCGAAAACCTGAAACTTCCGCTTCGCTGTATGCAGCAAAGCCCGAGATTATAGCAGTGGGAGTTGACCGTTGGAGATCATCTGCCGAAAAAATCAGTCGGGTATCGAGTCCGGCGGGTGGTTTCACGACGGCGAAGCGCCCGGCTGGCAGGGTGATGGGCGTGATTTTCTCGCCGATTCCTTCCACCCATGCATTCTGTCCACGCAGGAAGAACGGAACGTCGGCGCCGAGTTGGAGGCCGATCTCCTCGAGCTTTTGCAGAGGCAGATTCAGGTCCCACAGCCGGTTCAGGGCCAGAAGACAGGTCGCCGCGTCGGAGGAGCCGCCCCCCATGCCCGCCTGGGCTGGCACGTGCTTGGCGATCCCGATGTGCGCGCCCTGAGTCGTCTTCGCAAAGTCTTGCAGCGCCTTGGCGGCGCGCACGATCAGGTCGTCCGCGGGGAGTTCTGTCGTCAGGTCCTCGCGCGAGATGATTCCGTCGTCGCGCCGCTCGACGTGCAGCGTGTCGCACCAGTCGATCAGCATGAACACCGACTGCAGCAGGTGATACCCATCCGCCCGCCGGCCGGTGATGTGCAGGAAGAGGTTGAGCTTGGCCGGAGCCGGGAGGTCGTAGATCGCCTTCATGCGCGTTCGAACACGATGCGCAGATCGGCCCGAGGCTCGGGCGACTCGCGGGTCGCCTGCAGACGTCCGGTGCCGACCTGGGAGAGATCCGGACGCCAGCCGGGCACGCGTTCGTCGCGGCCGGCCAGCCATGCGAACAGTGCACCGACCGGTATGGCGGCGCCCGTGGCGGCCTCGATCAGGGCATCGACCGAATCGAAGCGCCGCGTCTCACGGCCATTCTTGAGCAGTGCTTCGCCGGGCGCCCAGTGGAGCTGCGCCAGTGTGCTGCCGATCGGGCTGGTGAGCGTGAGATCGCCGGCTTGCGGTGCGCCGCGCAGTTCGAAAAGCGCCGAAAAAGTCTGTACGGGCTGGCTGTCGACGCGCAGCGAAAGGCGGCCGCTCCATGCCTCGACGGCGTCTGCGCCGATCGGCCTGGTCGGGCTGCCGGTGCTGGCGCAGCCCGCAGCCAGCAATGCACCGGCACAGCCCGCTGCCAGTGCCAGGCGGCGATTCAAAGTTTCACGCGCAGGCGCTTGAGCGTTTCCTGCAGCGTCTCGTTGTCTGCATCGGCCAGGGACGCTTCTTTCCAGATGGTCATGGCGCGGTCGCGCTGGCCGGTTGCCCACAGGACCTCGCCCAGGTGCGCGCCGATCTCCGGATCCGGCCGGCGCCTGTAGGCGTCTTCCAGGATGCGCATCGCTTCGCCTGTGTTGCCGAGCCGGTACTCGACCCAGCCCAGGCTGTCCGCGATGAACGGATCATCGGGTGCGAGTTGCACGGCCTTCTGGATCAGCGTGCGCGCCTCTTCCAGGCGCACCTTGCGATCGGCGAACGAGTAGCCGAGGGCGTTGTAGGCGTTCTGGTTGTCGGGCTTGAGCTCGATCAGGCGGCGCAGCAGGCGCTCCATTTCATCCAGGCGGTTGAGTTTCTCGGCGACCATGGCCTGGTCGTAGATCAAGTCGGTGTCGGTGGGCGCGGCCACGCTGGCCTGCGCCAGCATGTCGAAAGCCGCCTGGTACTGCTTGGCGTCGCGCAGCAACTGGACTTCGGCCAGGAACTTCTGCTTCTTTTCGTCCGCCGTGCGCTCGGGCAGGCTGCGGATGAGTTCGCGCGCTTGCGGCAGCTTGCCTTGCCGGGCGAGCAGCGCGGCACGGCGCACCTGGGCGACGACCAGATCATCCGTGTTGTCGATGCGGGCCAGCCAGGCGTCTGCGCCCGCGAAGTCCTTCCGGCGCTCCGACAGCTGGGCCATCAGCAGATAGGCCTGGGTCAGCCCGCGTTCCTGGGCGTCCGGGTCGCGTTGCGAGCTGGCAAGCGACATGTAGCGCCTGAGCGACGCTTCGGCTGCCGCATCCTGGCGCGCCTGCGCCTGCAGGCTGCCGAGCAGCAGCCAGGGTTCGGGCAGCTCGGGGCGGGCCACGGTAAGCGACGCCAGTTCGGCGGACGCTTCCGAGTAGCGGCGGCCTTCGACCAGTACGCGCGCATAGGCCATGCGCATTTCGGGCTGGACCTTCGGACCGGCCAGGTAGCGCTTGACGATAGGTTCTGCCAAGGGTTGGCTGGGGTCCATCAACTCCAGCGCCAGCATCGCCGGGCCGTCCGACGATGGGTCCAGTTCCTGGCCCTTGATGGCGGCGTCGAGCGCGCCCGCCGTGTCGCCCGCCGCGAGCCGGAGACGGCCCACCGTGCCCCAGGCCGCGCCGCCGGTGGCAGGGCTCTTGAGGTCATCGGCAAGTGCCTGTTCGACGACCGACGCCGCCAGCTTCTTGTCGGTGGCCCGGGCGTAGTTCCGCGCGATCACCGCCATGAGAAAAGGCCGCTCCACCTGCGGCGTGGCGGCCACTTCGGCGCGGAGAGGTTCGACGGTCTCGCCGATACGATTCAGGGCGATCAGGATCTGCAACTCGAAGCGCCGTGCCTCGCGGGAATCGGGCACGCTTTCCTTCCACGCGCGGGCGGCGGCCAGCGCGGCATCGCCCGAGCGGGATTGCAGCGCGATCTCGACGGCGCGCTGGAAAAGCTTGCTGTCGCGGGACCGTCGGGCGGCGTCCAGTACCAGGCCGTAGCCTGAACCGGCGTCGCCGGATCGAGCGGTGAGTTCCCCCATGAGCACTTCGTAGAAGAGCTCGGCCGTCATGGCGGAGGGCTGTGCCTCGGATTTGTCCGTGTCGCCCGACACCGCGGCCGGCGTCACGGCGGGCGCGGCCGGTTCGATGATGGGAGCGGGGCTGGTGGGGGCTGCAGGCGCGGGCGGTTCAGTCTGTGCCTGGGCGGCAAGCCCCGTCAGAGCCAGGAACGCGGCCGCCGCGAGGCGGGATCGGCGGAGCGGGAAGGTCATCGAACCATAATAATCCAAGGCTTTTGCATGATGGTCGCGTGGGGCTTCGGCGCCGGCGTGTTTTCGTGTCAGCCTTCTCCCATGCCCGAACTCCCTGAAGTCGAAGTCACTCGCCGTGGTTTTGCCGATCGCATCGCCGGCGCCCGCATCGACGCGGTGCGCGTGGGCAAGCCCCTGCGATGGGCGCTCGCCGTCGAACCGGGCGCACTCGTCGGTCGCACGGTTCAGACGGTCCGGCGCCGTGGCAAATACCTGCTGGTCGACCTGGACGCAGGCCTGCTGCTGATGCATCTGGGCATGTCGGGCAGCTTGCGCTTCGATGCCGCACTGCCGGCGCCTGCCGCGCACGATCATTTCGACCTGGTCACCAGCCGGGGCACCCTGCGCCTGAATGACCCGCGCCGATTCGGAGCCGTGGTCTACGTGGAAGACGAGGCGTCGCCGCTCGCGATCAAGCTGCTCGGCGGGCTGGGCATGGAGCCGTTGGGCGATGCCTTCGACCTGGACGCCTTCCACGCGGGGCTGCGGCGGCGCACGGCACCCATCAAGCAGGTGCTGCTGGCTGGCGACGTCGTGGTGGGGGTGGGCAACATCTACGCCTCGGAGGCGCTCTTTCTCGCCGGCATTCGGCCAACGCTGTCTGCCTCACGCATCAGCCGGCCGCGGGCCGCGCGCCTGCATGCGGCGGTGCGTGACATCCTGGCGCGGGCCGTGGAGCGAGGCGGCAGCACCTTGCGCGATTTCTCGAATATCGACGGGCAAAGCGGCTACTTTCAATTGGAAGCAACGGTCTATGGCCGCGCCGGAGAGCCCTGTAGAGTGTGCGCAACGCCCATTCGGCAAGTGCGCCAGGGGCAGCGTTCCACATATTTCTGCCCAAACTGCCAAAAGTACTGAATCCCGTTGGGGCGAATGACGCGTCAGAGCCATGCCGATGCTATATTTTGTAAACCGCTCTTACATTTAGCCCATTGACCGCCTCTTTCAACCAGCAGTTCGACCAGCATGGTGCTTGGCGGCGCAACTTTGCGCATCGCCTGAAGTGGCTTTCGCACTGGCTGAATGAGAACGAACTGCTGAACCAGAGCGTCGCGGAGCGTTTGCGCGACGTGGAGTCGCAACTGCGCACCAGCAAGGTCATGGTCGCCTTCGTTGCCGAGTTCTCGCGCGGCAAGTCCGAACTGATCAACGCGATCTTCTTTGCAGGGTACGGCCGCCGCATCATGCCGGCGAGCGCAGGGCGCACGACGATGTGCCCGACCGAACTGGGCTACGACCCCGCGTATGCACCCAGCCTGCGCCTGCTGCCGATCGAAACCAGGCTCGAACCGCATTCGCTCACGCATTGGCGCGACGAACCTGACCGGTGGACCGAGATCGAGATCGACGTCGAAAACGCCGAGCACCTGTCGCAGACGATGAGCAAGGTCGCCGAGGTGCGGTGGGTGCCGAAGGATGAAGCCCGTGCGCTGGGCTTCTGGAGCGACGACGCGCCCGACGACAACCCTGTTCCCGATTCCGACGGCCGCGTCGAGATTCCCCGCTGGCGCCATGCGGTGCTGAACATGCCGCACCCCTTGCTCGAACAGGGGCTGGTGATTCTCGACACGCCTGGCCTCAACGCCATCGGCGCCGAGCCCGAACTGACGGTGAGCCTGATCCCGCAAGCCCACGCGGTCGTGTTCATCCTGGGTGCCGACACCGGCGTGACGCGTTCCGATCTCTCGATCTGGCGCGAGCACCTCGTGACCGAGGGCGACGTCAGCGAAACACGCATCGTGGTGCTGAACAAGATCGACACCATGTGGGACATCCTCAGCACGCCGGCGCAAGTCGACGCGCAGATCCAGCGCCAGCGCAAGGGCGCCGCCGACCTGCTCGGCGTGCCGCTGTCGCAGGTGCTGCCGGTCTCGGCGCAAAAGGGATTGCAGGCCAAGATCCGCCGCGATGTCCCGCTGCTGCAGGCGAGCCGCCTCCCGGCGCTCGAAGCCGTGCTCGGTGAGGGCCTGCTCGGCAAGCGCGAGACGATGCTGCGGCTGGCCGTGGATGCCGGCATCGCGTCGCTTCGCACCGAGGCGGCGCGCATTCTCAACGTTCGCCAGCGCGACTTGTCCGAGCAGGCGCTCGAACTGCAGGGTTTGCGCGGCAAGAACGGTTCCGTCATCCGGCACATGCGAACGCGCATCGAGCAGGAACAGACCGAATTCGAAGGCAGCAACACCCGCATCCTGGCCTTGAGGTCGGTGCAGGGCAAGCTGCTGCGCGAGGTGTACGCAGTGCTCGGCAGCACTGCGCTCAAGGCGGACATGGGGCACCTCGCAGCAGCCCTCAAGCGGCGCGGCATCAAGTTCAACGTGCGCAAGGTGTACGGCGAAACCTTCGATTCGCTGCGCAACAACCTGCGCGAAGTCCAGGCGACGACCGCCGAGATCCAGTCGATGCTGCATGCGACCTTCCGGCAGCTCAATGCGGAGCACGGCTTCACCCTGCAAGCGCCGGCCGAGCCGGACCTGTCGGGCTTCGAGCAGCAACTGACCCAGATCGAGCGCAGCCACGTTCACTATCTCGGCGTGGGCAACCTGCTCAAGCTGGCGCAGCCGGATTTCTGCGACAAGCTGGTGCGCGCGCTGGCGAGCCGGCTTCGCGTGGTCAACGAGGCGGCCATGACGGAGGTCGAGCGCTGGAGCAAGGGCGCGGGCGCCCAGCTCGACGCGCAACTCAAGGAACGCCGCCGTACTTTCACCAAGCGCATCGAAGCGGTCGAACGCATCCAGGGCGCGGCGGGCAATCTCGACGAGCGCCTGGCCGAACTCGCCGCGCAGGAGGCCAATCTGGCCGAACTGCATCGCCGGCTGGGCGAATTGACTTCGGTGCTCGCGAGCAACGAGGCGCCGAATGTGCCTGCAGCTCGCAGTGAACTCAGTGCGGCATGAGGCTCTCCCCCAGGTTGGCTCACTTCGAGTAGCCGCCCACCCCCTCACCGGGGGCAATACCGGCGGCCCGGCAGAGCCGGTTCCGCGGTATTTCTGGTTTTGAGCGGGGCGGTTTCAGCTCGCGCGCTGGCGTTGGCGCCGGTTTTTGCGGGGCGCATTGTCGGGTGGCAGCAAAGTCACGGGCGCAGTGAGTTGCCTTGGCAGAACACGCAGGATCCCTATCGGGTCTGGTTGTCGGAGGTGATGCTCCAGCAGACCCAGGTTTCGACTGTTCTGGGGTACTTCGCGCGGTTTCTCGATCGGTTTCCTACGGTTCTGGAGCTTGCGGCCGGCACCGAGGACGAAGTCTTTGCGCTGTGGAGCGGCCTGGGCTACTACAGCCGCGCACGCAACATGCACCGGTGCGCGCAGGAAGTCGTGGCGCGCTTTGGTGGGGAGTTTCCGCGCACAGCGGCCGAGCTCCAGACCCTGCCTGGCATCGGCCGGTCAACCGCTGCGGCGATCGCTGCTTTCTGCTTCGGGGAGCGGGTGGCAATCCTCGACGGCAATGTGAAACGGGTGCTCACGCGGGTGCTGGGCTTCGATGGGGATCTGTCTTCCGGTGCGCAGGAGCGTGCCTTGTGGAACGAGGCGACCGAGTTGTTGCCGCCCGCGACGCAGCGGAAGGCGATCGCCGGTTACACGCAGGGGTTGATGGACCTGGGCGCGACCGTCTGTCTGCCGCGCAAGCCGAGCTGCATCATTTGCCCGGCCAACGACCTGTGTGCCGCGCGGCAGGAGGGTACGCCGGAGAAGTACCCCGTCAAGACACGGAAGCTGCGGCGCAGCGCCCATTCGTTCTGGATGCTGCAGGCGCGCGACGCCAAAGGCCGCGTGTGGCTGGAAAAGCGTCCGTCGCGGGGCATCTGGGCCGGTCTCTACTGCCTGCCGATCTTCGAGACGCGGGAGAGCTTGCTGGAAGGGCTGATGCCCGAGGTCCGCGAAACCGCGCGCGACGACGCGGCCTTTCTTCATGTGCTCACGCACAAGGATCTTCATCTGCACCCGGTGTCCGTCGTGTGCCGGGATGAGCGAGCGCTGGGCGAGGGCGGCGGATGGTTTGATGGCGACGAATGGCCGGCGCTGGGCCTGCCCGCGCCGGTGCGCAAACTGCTGGCGAACGGCGGCTGAGGCCGCTGCCCGGGCCGTCAGGCGCCGTCGAGTTCGCGATGCCGCTTGAGGGCGGCCCACTTCGCGCCGAAGCCGCGCGCCAGCTGTTCCACCAGGAACACCGAGCGATGCTGCCCGCCGGTGCAGCCGATGGCCACGGTCACGTAGCTGCGATGGTCTCGCGCGAGCGCATCGAGCCATCGCCCGAGAAACTGTTCGATGTCGCCGTACATGCGGGCGACGTCGTCGTGCTCGCGCAGCCACTCGACCACCGGGGCATCGCGGCCGGTCAGGGGCCGCAGCGCGGGTACGTAGTGGGGATTGGGCAGCATCCGCACGTCGAACACATAGTCGGCATCCAGCGGCACGCCGCGCTTGAACGCGAAGGATTCGAAGACCAGCGTGAGGGCGCTCTCCGGCGCCGAGATCAGCGCCTTGACGTAGCTCTGCAACTGCGCCGGCCGGATGATGCTGGTGTCGATGACATCGGCGCCATCGCGCAGGTCCGCGAGCAATTCGCGTTCGAGTTCGATGGCGTGCACCAGCACGCGCTGCTGTTCGGGCGCGTCGGTGCGGCCTTCCTGCCGCGACAGGGGGTGGCGGCGCCGCGTTTCCGAGTAGCGGCGAACGAGCGCATCCGTGGTCGAGTCGAGGAACAGCGATCGCAACGAAACGCCTTCGCGCCGCAGCCCTTCGAGCTGCTGGGGAACGAGGGGCAGGGAGACGCCGCTTCGCACGTCCATTGCGATCGCCACGCGCCTGGCTTGCTGCTGCTGTTGCAGCGCGACGAAGGGCGCCAGCAGTTCCGGGGGCAGGTTGTCCACGCAGTAGTAGCCAGCGTCTTCCAGCGCGTGGAGGGCCACGGATTTTCCGGAGCCCGACATGCCGGTGATCAGCACCAACTCCAGATTCATGACGAGGTCTCCGGCGTCTTGGTGCCCAGCATTTCGCGGGCATGCGCCAGCGAGGTGGCGGACACGCGTTCGCCGCCCAGCATGCGTGCAATCTCCTGTGCCCGGCCTTCGCCTTCCAGTACCGATACTCCGCTTTCCGTGCGAGGCCCGTCCTGGCCCTTGACGCTGGTCTGCCGCTTGGCGACCACGAGGTGGTGATCCGCGCAGGCGGCCACTTGCGGCAGGTGGGTGACGGCCAGAACCTGCCGGTCGCGCCCGAGTTGCTTCATGAGGCGCCCCACGGTCTCGGCCACTGCGCCGCCGACGCCTGCATCGACTTCGTCGAAGATCAGCGTCTGCGCCGCACCGAGTTCGCTGGTGGTGACGGCGATGGCAAGCGCGATGCGCGACAACTCGCCACCCGACGCCACCTTGCCGATCGAACGCGGCGTGCTCCCTGCATGTCCGGCGACCAAGAAGGCGATGTCTTCGAGACCGGAGCGGCTCGGCTGTGCCAGCGGCTGGAGTTCGACTTCGAAACGGCCGCCCTTCATGCCGAGTTCCTGCATGGCTTGCGTCACGGCCAGGGCGAGCCGCGGCGCGGCCTGCTTGCGCGCCTTGCCGAGTGCCTTGGCTTCCTTCAGGTAGGCCTGCTGTGTCGATTGTTCCGTGCGCTCCAGTGCGTCGAGATCGCTCTGGGCATCCAGCGCCTGCAACTCGGTCTGCCAGCCGGACAGCAGCGCCGGCAGTTCCGCGGGCGGGCGCCGGTAGCGGCGAGCCAGGGACATCCAGAGGCCCATGCGCTCGTCGAGTTCGGCGAGCTTTTCGGGGTCGGTGTCGGCCTGGCGGAGGTAGCTGTGCAATGAATGCGCGGCATCGGAGGCCTGGGCCACGCTGGAGGCCAGCACTTCGCCGAGCGCCTTGAACTCCGGCTCGATGTGCTCGCAGTTCTGCAGCAGCGTGACGGCGCGACTCAGCGCCGCCAGCGCGCCGCTGTCGTCATCTTCGAGCGCACTGCTGGCGCCCTCGGCCGCGTCGATGAGCGCCTGGGCGTTGGAGATGCGCGTATGGCTGGACGACAGTTCGTCCCACTCGTCGTCTCCGGGCGCCAGCTTGATGACCTCGGCCACTTGCCACTGCAGGCGTTCGCGCTCCCGTTGCAGCGAGTCCTGCGCGGAGCGGGCCGTTTCCAACGTCGAGATCGCTTGTCGCCAGGCCTGCCAGGTGCTGTCGAGCGCGGTGGTGCTGACGCCGGCGTAGGCGTCGAGCAGGCCGCGCACGGCTTCGGGCCGTGTCAGGCTCTGCCACGCATGCTGGCCATGGATGTCGAGCAGTCGGTCGCCGAGCTCGCGCAATTGCGTCGCCGTGGCGGGGCTGCCGTTGATCCAGCCGCGGCTGCGGCCCTGGAGGTCGACAGTGCGGCGCAGCAGCAGGACATCGCCCGCTTCGAAGCCGCCGTCGTCCAGCCACCCGGCCAACGCCGGATCGGCGTCGAATTCGGCACTGACGTCGAGCCGCTCCGCACCTTCGCGGACCGAGCCGGCGTCGGCGCGGTTGCCCAGCGCCAACTGGAGCGCGTCAATCAGGATGGATTTGCCCGCCCCGGTTTCGCCGGTGAGGACTGTGAAGCCCGTTGAGAGATCCAGCTCGAGTGAGCGCACGATCACGAAATCGCGCAAGGCGATGCGGCGCAATGCCATGTCAGGAACCTCCTTCGTTCCAGTGCAGTTTCTTGCGCAAGGTATCGAAATAGCTCCAGCCCTTGGGGTGCAGGAAGCGGACCCGGTACTCCGAGCGGCGCACCACGACCCGGTCGCCGATCGCCAGCGAGGCCAGGGACTGCATGTCGAAATTTGCGCTGGCGTCGCGCCCACCCACCAGCTCGATCGAGACTTCGTCTTCGTCGGGCAGCAGGATGGGGCGGTTGGAAAGCGTGTGCGGTGCGATTGGCACCAGCACCCAGCCCGGCACCGCGGGATGCAACAGCGGGCCGCCTGCCGACAGCGCGTACGCCGTCGAGCCGGTGGCTGACGCGATGATCATCCCGTCGGCGCGCTGGTTGGCCACGAAATGGCGGCCGACCGTGACTCGCAGCTCGACCATCCCCGAGGTGGCACCGCGGTTGACGACCACGTCGTTCATCGCGAGCGCGTCGAAGACCGACACGCCGTCGCGAATCACCTGTGCATGCATCAGGCTGCGGTGGTCTTCCTCGTACTCGCCGGCCAGCATCGGGATCAGCGTCGCCTGGTAGGTGTCCAGCGCAATATCGGTGATGAAGCCGAGCCGGCCGCGGTTGATGCCGATCAGCGGAACACCGTACGGCGCGAGCTGTCGCCCGATGCCGAGCATGGTGCCGTCGCCGCCGACCACGAGGCCGAGATCGCACTCCTCGCCGATTTCCTCGACCGTCAGGGACTTGTAGGGGCCCGCCTCGACGTCGGCGCCTTGCGATTGCTCGACAAACACCGTGCAGCCTTGCGCCTCCAGGAAGGCGCCGATGCCTTCCATGACGTTGTCCTGCGCACCACATTGCGCCCGCGCACCGGAAGCCTGGTATTTACCTATGAGGGCGACGTGCCGAAAGCGCAGGGTCATCTACAAATTACAACATTAAAATCGCTCGATGCTGGACGACCGCGCCAAGTTGCTGCTAAAGACCCTCGTCGAGCGCTATATCGCCGAAGGGCAACCTGTCGGCTCGCGAACCTTGTCTCGCGCATCGGGGTTGGATCTCTCCCCGGCAACCATCCGCAACGTGATGTCCGACCTCGAGGGGCTCGGTCTCATCGCGAGCCCGCACACGTCTGCCGGGCGCATTCCGACGGCGCGCGGCTACCGGCTTTTCGTCGACACCATGCTGACCGCGCAGCGCGAACAGTTCTCCACGGCGAGCCTCGCGCCCGATCAGCCGCAGAAGGTGATCGCGAATGCCGCGAACCTGCTGTCGAACCTGTCGCAGTTCGTCGGTGTCGTGATGGCGCCACGTCGCGCATCGGTGTTCCGGCAGATCGAATTCCTGCGACTGTCCGACCGCCGCCTGCTCGTGATCATCGTGTCGCCCGACGGCGATGTGCAGAACCGGGTGATCTTTCCCGAAGCCGACTACTCGCAGTCGCAGCTGGTCGAGGCTTCGAACTACATCAACACCCACTATGCCGGCCTCTCGATCGAGCAGGTGCGGGACCGCCTGCAGTCGGAGGTCGAGCAATTGCGCGGCGAGATCGCGGCGCTGATGCAGGCCGCGGTGCAGGTGAGTTCCGAAGTGCTCACCGAGGCGCAGGACGAAGTGGTGATCGCCGGCGAGCGCAACCTGCTGGCCGTGACCGATTTTTCCAGCGACATGAGCCATCTGCGACGCGCGTTCGAACTGTTCGAGCAGAAGGCGCAACTGATGCGCCTGCTGGACGTGTCGAGCCAGGCGGAAGGCGTGCGTATCTTCATCGGCGGCGAAAGCCAGGTGGTGCCCTTCGATGACTTGTCGATCGTGAGCGCAAACTACGAGGTCGACGGGCAGGTGGTCGGAACCCTCGGCGTCATCGGCCCCACGCGCATGCCGTACGAGCGGATGATCCAGATCGTCGACATCACGTCGAAGCTGGTCACCAACGCGTTGAGCCACCGCAAATAGGGCTCGCCGCCACTGGTCTTGCGCGCTATAGAATGCGTCCGCAGTGGGCCGTTAGCTCAGTTGGTTAGAGCAGAGGACTCATCGATATGGTGACCCCGTCGTGAAAGCGACGGTGGAAAAACCGGGTGAATTCAGGGAAACCGTCAGTCAGTTGTTGACCCGGCAATCCTGAGCCAAGCTCACTGAAGGCAGATCGCGAGATCGGTAGGTGAGAAGGTGCAGAGACTAGAGTGCGAGGAGCCAGTCCGATAAGCATTCCTCGAGCGCCCGGCACCCGAACGCACGGAGAAATCCGTGGCGAGGGTGGTGAGATAGTCCAGGGAATAGGGAAACCTATGCAAACCTGAATCCTTTGGTCGTTGGTTCAAGTCCAACACGGCCTACCACAGCGCTTTCGTCGTGAATCCGCGACGACGCCCTTGTTCTGAAGTCAGGATAGGGCGCGCAGCCCCTTGCGCCCCTCGACAGTATGCGCAACTTGAGCGAGGATGTAAGGAGAACTTCTTACTAACAAGCCCCTGCATGCACCATGCCGCTTCAATGCCGCCAATGCCAGCGCACTAATCGCGATGACGCGAGCTTCTGCGACTGCTGCGGACGCCGGCTTCGAGGCGGCGCCGCGGATGCGGCTTCAGAGTCCACGGTCGAGTTGCGCTACGGGACTTTCGTCTTCTGCGACCTGGTCCACTCGACCGCACTCGCCAACCGCATCGACCTCGAAGACCTGCGGCGCGTGTTCCGCTGGTTTCGCGAGCAGGTCGACCTGGTCACGCGCCAACACGACGGCCACCTGATCCGCTTTGTCGGCGACGGCGCCTTCCTGTCCTTCGGGCTGCCCGAGGCGAGCGAAGACGCCACCGAGTCGGCGGTGCGCGCGGGCCTCGCGCTGGTCAGCGCGATCAGTACCGGCGAGGCGCTGCCCGGCATCTCGCTCGCGTTGCGCGTGGGCATCGCATCGGGCACGGTGGTCTTCGGCGACCTGATCGACGAGGCGGTGGTCAAGGAACAGTCGGTGGTCGGCTCGGTGCCGCACCTGGCCGCGCGCCTCGCGGCGACGGCGCCGCAGAACGGCGTGGTCATCGCCGACAGCACGCGCCGCGCGGTCGGCCGCTTCTTCGAGTGCCGGGACCTCGGCCGGCTCGACCTCAAGGGCTTCGACGGTGGCGAGCGCGCGTGGCTCGCCGTGGCCGAGACGCAGATCGCATCCACCTTCGAGGCACGCCGCGGCGCGGGGTCCTCGCATGAACTGGTGGGACGCGAAGCGCCGCTGGCCCTGTTGACCGACGCGTGGAACCGTGCCCGCGAGCGCCAAGGCAGTGCCGTCGTCATCAGCGGCAACGCCGGCATCGGCAAGTCGCGGCTGGCCCGCACCGTGCGCCGCCTCGCTCAACGGGACAGCGCCACGCTGGTCGAGATCGACTGCACGCCGCGCACGCAGAACACGCCGCTCTATCCGGTCAGCGTGCTGATGCGCCGGCTCGCCGGCATCAGGCCGCAGGACGCCGACGCCGAACGGCTGCGCCGTGCCAGCGAACTGCTGCAACGCAAGGGGCTCGACGACAAGGGCATCCCGAACGCGTTGCGCTACCTGGGTCCGATCTTCGGGCTCGCCGCGGTCGACGAGGATGCCTCCGAGGAAAGCGCCGAACGCGTGCGCGAACGCACGATCACGCTGCTGGTCGAACTGCTGGCGTCGATGGCCCACGACGCCCCATTGTTCATGCTGTGCGAAGACGTCCACTGGGCCGACGCGTCCACGCTGCTGGTCGTCCAGCGCCTGTGCGAGCGCCTCGTCGAACTGCCGGCGCTGCTGGTCGCGACCTTGCGCGGCGCCATCGCGGTCGAACTGCCGAACTCGAACAGCGTCGCGCTCGGCGCGCTCGACGACGAAACCGCTGCCGCCATGATCCGCTCGCTGACGCGCATCGACGCGCTGCCCGCGCCGATGATCGAACGCATCATCGCGCGCGCGGAGGGCGTTCCGCTCTATCTCGAGGAGTTGTGCCAGGGCGAGTTCGACGCAGCCACGCGAACGGAGCGCGCGAGCGCCGGCGCGAACCGAGAACACACCGTGCCGCCGATCATCCAGGCGAGCATCGAGGCCCGCCTCGACCGCTGGAGCGACATCAAGTCGATCATCCAGGCTGCGTCCGTGATCGGGCGCGACTTCGCGCTGCCGTTGCTCATGGAACTGGTGCCCGAGCGCCGTGGCGAGCTGCCCGACGCGATCGCGCGGCTGGTCGATGCGGGCCTGCTGGTGCAGAACTTCGACGTGCGCAGCGGCCCGATGCGCTTCAGCCATGCGCTGATCCACGACGCGGTGTACCAGACGCTGCTGCGCACCGAACGCCAGCGGCTGCACGCGCACGTGGCGCAACTGCTGGTGCAGCATTTCGACGGCCTGCCCGAGTCGGCGCCCGACGTCGTTGCGCAGCATCTTTCCGCGGCGCTGCGTTTCGAGGAAGCGATCGGCTGCCTGATCACCGCCGGCGTGCAGGCATCGGAGCGTGCGGCCTACCTCGAATCCGCCAGCCACAGCCGCAGCGCGCTCGGGCTGCTCGACAAGCTCACCGACCCGCGCGTGCGCACGCAGTACGAACTCCAGCTGCGGGTGCAACTCGGCGTGGCGATCGCCGCGACGCAGGGCTACGCGTCGCCCGAGGTCGAGGCCACCTACCGCGCGGCGCGCGAGCTGTGCCGCGACGACACCGATCCCGCCATCACCTTTCCGGTCGTTCGCGGGTTGGCGACCTTCTACTTCGTGCGCAACGAGCAGAACATCGCGGACGAGATGTCCTCGCTTTGCGTCGAGACGGCCGACCGTTCGGCGCGCCCCGAATTCATGATCGAGGCGCTCACCGTGCGCGGCTACACCGACATGTACCGCGGCCAGCTCGAAGTGGCGCAGCAGGCGCTGGAGCAGTGCGCCTCGCTCTATCGCCTGCACGAGGGCGAACGCTTCCGCTACCCGTCGGTGCAGGACGCAGGCACCGCGGCGCTGTCGATCCTCGGCATGGTGTGCTGGCTGCGCGGCGACGGCGTTGGCGCCGACCGCAGCGTGGCGCTGGCGATTGAGCACGTCGAGCGCCTCGGCCGCCCCTTCGACAAGGCCTATGCGAACTGCTTCATCGCACAGCAGCTGAACGTGCAACGGCGCCACGCCGAGGCGATGCAGCACGCTGCCGTGAGCGTCGAGCTCGGGACGCGGCACGGCTTCGGCACCTGGCTGGTCTGCGGCCTGATGCAGCAGTCGATCGCCGCGGCGGCGCTCGGGCCGTCGCCCGAAGCCGTGGGCGGCCTGCGCCAGGCCATGGGCGCCTACCTCGCGGCTGGTGCCAAGGCGGCCGTGCCCTTCTTCCTGTGGGGCCTTGCGCTAGGGCTGCGCCAGATCGGTGACGCCGACGGCGCGAAGGCCGCGCTCACCGAAGGCCTGCGAAGCGTGCACACGACGGGCGAGGTCTACCTCGAAGCCGAGTTGCTGATACTGGCCGCCGAACTCGAAGGCTCGGACGAGCGCGCAGAACTGCTGCTCACCGAGGCCCGCCGCGTGGCCGAACGGCAAGGCGCGGCGACGCTCGCGCTGCGCGCGGTGCTCACGCTGCTGCGCCGCCGTGGCGTGAGTTCCGATGACCCGCACCGCGACCTCGCCGCATGGGATGTGCTCGAAGCGCGAGCGCCTTGCCCGACCGACGAAGGCTGGGCCAGCGCGGCGCTGCTCGGCGCGAGCCGCTGCCTCGATGCGATCGAATCGACGACTACCGCCCTCGAGCGCTGACGCTTCACCAGTCCAGGCCGTTCTCGATGCTCAGGTCCATGGAGCATTTGAGGCGGTACCAGTCGCCGGTCGGCAGGCTGATCTCGAGCATGTCCTCGCCTTCCAGGATCTGGCACAACCGGGACCAGCCGTCGTCCTCGTCCTTGCTGAGCTCGGTGAGCTTGAGGACTGCGACGCCGATGGGGAACTGCGCCTGGACGTCCTTCAGCGTGAAGCCGCCGTTGATCCATGTCTTGGGCAGGTTGCGGCTGTCGACCGGCGTGACCTGCACGCTGCGGTAGCGATGAAAGCCATCTTTCATGGCCTGGCGCGCGAACGATCGGCGGAAGTCGGTGTCATTGAAGTCGATTTGCCGCCAGCGTGAACTGGTGAATACCGAACTGTTGAGGATGGCATCGATGTCGACGCGGTCGAAGCGGTCGTCGTCGATTCCGCCCAGGGGGTATTGGATGTCGAGCAGCGGCGAGGCCGGCGCGTTGCCGACTTGTCCGAAACGCGGCGGCAGGCGCACCTGGACGATGCTCGTAAGCGCTTCGATCCTCTTTTCGCCGGGCAGTCTGCCGTCCCTGCCGACAGGCTGAATGGCAAGCTGGGAGTCGGGCCCCGACAGCCCCTCGATGCAGAACTCCGCGATCTCTTTCTTGAAGCCTTGCATCTCGCGGCCGACGAACTTCGACCACGGGTTGTCGACGAAGAGCGCAGGCACATACTGCGCCGCGTCGCGAGCCTGCGAGCCGTCGTCGTCGACCTTGCCGACCAGCAGCCGCACGATGAGCTCATGCTGCGACATGGAGTCCTCGCTCTGCAGCGGCGCCAGGGGTTCGAGCGACCGCATCTTGCCGTAGCGAAGCAGCTCGATCACGACGGTCGGTGTGGACACGCGATAGCTGAAGTCGGCGCAGCTGCCGCCGAGGTCGCGATGGAAGTTCAGTCCATTGGCCAACTCCTGCAGCGCAGGCAGGGTCCGCTCGGGCAGCTCCACGCGAAAGCCGACGATCTCGACATCCTCGAAGCGAAACCGTGGCCGGCCGAACACGCTGTCGGATGTCCGGCGCTGAGGGGCGGGTAACGGTGGGGGCGGCGGCGACGGCGGCCCGGGCATGCGGGATCTGCCGTCGACAAGAATGGACTGGGCCGAGTCGACCAGCCTGCCTGCCGTCAGTCCCGACAGCGCGGGCGCCGCGCCCTGCGCCTCAATGATCGCGGCGAGATCGGGATACGCGGCAGCCTGGACCTTGATGCCTGAGTCTCTCTTGGCCATCGACCGGAGGTCGTTGCGCTGCAGCTTCCAGGTCGTCGGCCGCGTCAGCACGTCGCGCGTCTGCTGCGCAACGTCGGGCGAGCTCAACAACTGCTCGTACCACGGCTGCAGCGAACTCTCCAGGTCGGATTCGCCACCGGGACCCGGATCGACACCATGAATCTCGATGACCGGTTGATCGGACAGGACCAAGGGGGCGAGGCCGAGGCGCGTCGGGTAGACGGCTGCATGCACTTTGAGGTAGTCGTCGATCAACTCGATCCTGGCCTCCAGCATCGGAATGCCGAAGGTGCAGAAGCGGTTGCACCAGCCCGGGTCGTTCGAGTAGGCGAGCCAGCAGGTGAACTGGGTCGGCGAGTCGATGTGGTCGGCGACGGACAGCAGGAGCGCCAGCCGCTCTGGCGCTTGATCGTCCCGGATGATCTCGACCGCCAGCGCGCCGGCCCTGCCGGCGTCGATGGCCTCGCGCAATGCGAAGTCCGCCGAGCGTGCATGGTCATGCAGCCTCGCGGAGTCCAATGGCATCGTGGCAATCCAGAACGAATGTGGCATGACGCGCTCGCGTGGCTAGGTTTGGGCGGCGCGCACCAGCGGGCGCACCGGTCGGCAGCCGATCAAGGGACTGTCCAGCCCCTGATTGAAGAGCGGGTGCCACAGGCCGAGCACGTCGGCGGGTGTCCGCCATCCGCCGGCCGATGCGGCCTCCGCGACCTTGCGCGCGACGGCGAGGACGAGCCGCGCCGTCAACTCGTAGGGGTCGCCGGTGACGATGCACCAGTCGACGACGAGTTCGCGGTAGCGGTCCTCGATCTGCAGCACGACACGGTGCGAATTGTCCGCGCGCTCGTTCGCATCGGGGCCTTCGGGCAGCATGTCGATCTGCCAGCGGCTGAGCTCTCGCAGGATCGGCAGCTGAAAGCCGACGGCCCCGATAGACGCCGCTTGGTAGGCGACGCGCATCGAGGTCGGCATCTCGATGTACGACTCGATGCGGCGGAGCCCGGCCTCGCGGCGTTCGGCCGTGTGGCGCGCCGCGAGCGTGTCGATGAGGTTCGCGGCCGAGGCGATGCGGATCCCGCTGCCGTGCTTCGGCTCGCCGCCGCCAAAGTCGAAGCTGCGCTCGAGCTTGCCGACAGGCACGTGCGACAGCACGAGCCCCTTCGTCTCGCTGTCGGGGTCGGTGCGCGCGACGGTGACCTGCTCGCGCACCATGCGCATCATGGTGCGGGCACTGCCGCGCGAGAGGTACTTCATGCGCGCCACCGCGATGCGCGCAATGCCGCCCGCAAGCTCATCCTTCGGGATATCGTGGAGCGCCGTGTCGAGCATCAGGTCCGACAAGGTCGCGGTATGGCCCGCGCCACACACCAGCGCCAGCCCGCGGTTCTGCGCGAAATAGTGCAGGTCGTCGAGGCGCTTGTACACGTCCACCTCGCCGTTGATGTCGACGTAGTGGCATCCGGCGTCGAGCGCCGACTTGGCGAGGCGCTCGGCCGTCTGGTCGAAGGGGCCGGCCGCGTTGATGAGCACGTCGAAGCCATGGAGCGCGCGCACCACCGGCTCGCGATAGTCGAGGCTGAAGGCGCGGTAGTCGAGCTTGAGGTCTTCGGCCAGTTCCGCCAGCGCGCGCCGGTCGCGGCTGGCAAGCACCAGCTCGCAGGAACGACCGGGGTTCGTGCGGTTGCCCCAGCGGCGTGCCGCCTCGGCCGCGATCAGTCGGCCCGAATAGCCGGTGGCCCCATAGAGCAGGAATCGTTTGGCCATCGGCTGTCCCTCCAAGACATCGTCGTCAATGCAGGCGCCGCAGCACCCACGTGATGAGCGCGCGAATGAACTGCAGGTCGCGGCCTTCCGGCCTGCCATGGAACGCGCCTTCGAACTCGTGCAGCGCGGCGCCCGCGAGGCCCCGCGCCATCTGCCGTGCATGCTCCATCGCGCCGGTCTTGTCGAAGAGCGCGCGCACCCACGCGACCTCCGCCGGCGTGCGTCGGGCACGCGGCCGCGCCAGGAAGCGCTGGAGCCGCGCGCGCTCCGGGGCCGTCGCCTTGCGCATCGCGTGGATCAGCATCAGCGTGCGCTTGCCTTCGAGCAGGTCGCCCGCCAGCTCCTTGCCGTAGTCGGCGCCCGGCTCGAGGTTGAGCAGGTCGTCCTGGATCTGGAACGCGGCGCCAAAGAAGAAGCCGAGGCGGATCAGCGGGTCGAGCGGTGCGCGCCCGCGCGTGCCGATCAGGCAGCCGATGCGCAGCGGGTGGATCGTCGTCAGCCAACAGGTCTTTTTGAGCACCATCGTGAGATAGCCCTCGTCGTCGACGTCGCTGCGGTTGTCGCGTCGCCAGCCGAGCTCCAGCGCCTGGCCCTCGGTGGTTTCCCACGCCATGCGCTCGGTTTCCTCGAAGATGCGCATCGAAAGCGTAAGGCCGAGGCGGCGCACGTTGTCCTTCAGCGGCCGCAGGCTCAGCAGGCCCAGCGCATCGCCCGCGTTGAGCGCCAGCGGCAGGCCGTGCAGGGCATGCAGCGTCGGCGTGCCGCGGCGCTCGTCGCTGTCGTCCTCGATGTCGTCGTGGATCAGCAGCGCGTTGTGCAGCAGCTCGATGGCGACCGCCGAAGCGACCGCGTCGTCGGCCGATGCGCCGAAGGCACAGGCCGATGCGATGCACAGGCTCGGACGCATCATCTTGCCGCCGCGCTGCGGATAGTCGGCGATCAGCTCGTGCAGGTAGGTGCCGGGCTCGGTCTCGGGCAGGTAGGCACGCAGGTGCTTGCGCGTGAGCTCGCCGTACTGGGCGAACATCTCGTTGACGAGGCGGTCGTCGGCCTCGGCGTCGGCAAACTTGCGCGTGTCGTTGAAGCCCATCGTCGTGTCCTCAGAGCTCGATTTCGACCACGCCGACCTGCTCGTCGTCGGGCTGACGGCAAACCGCGGCGCGCCATCGGCCGGGCGGATGCTCCTTGTCGGTGGCGATCCGCAGCCGCAGCTTGCCCGGGGCGACAGCGGAGAGCCGGCCCGTGAGCACCTTCGTCGATGCGTCCTTGAGGTGATAGAAGGCCAGTTCGGCGTCGCCGGCCAGTGCACCGTCGGCAAGGCTGATGCTGCACACGGTCACTGCACGCTTTGCGCTGCCGGGCTCGTGCAGCACCGATACCGCGTAGGGCACGGCAGCCGGCGGCTGGATGTCCTCCTTGGGCGGACGTGGGGCGTCCTTGCCGGCCCTGCCGCGCCTGCGCTCGCCGTCGTTCGCCTTCTCGTCGTCCTTGTTCAGGCCGAAGATGGAGCCGACCATGCGGTACTCGGCCGACAGCAGCCGCTTGACCGGGCTGCCCGGCTCGGCGGCCGAGTCCTCCAGCCATTGAAGGCCTGCGAGCAGCGCCTTGCTCGCCAGCCGCTCGGCCGAGTCGAGCATCTGGCCCGGATCGCCGCTGCCCTGGCGCTCGGCCGCGCCCCGCAGGCGACGCGCGACGCGCATGCCGCGGTCGATCTGCGAATCGACGACGCGATAGCCCATCTGCACAGCAGCGACGACGGCGTCCTCGGTGGTCTGCAATGGCACGCCGCGCAGGAGCTTGCCGCGGACCTGCCGGTCGGCGCTGCGGTAGTAGCCGCCGAATGCGCGGTTGGGCCCGAGTGCAGCAGGCTCTTCACGGACCCAGCGACCGTTGGCATCTTGCTTCATGGATGGTCGTACCCCACGATGTCCTCGAGAGCGGGAAAGCCGCAAATGGCGTGCGAGGCGAGCATTCCCGACATCACGGCCGCCTCGATGCAGCCTTCGTTGAAGCCGCACTCCGTCCAGTCGCCGGCGATGGTCATGTTGACCACCGAGGCGTCGAGCGGCGAGATGCGGTGTTCGAGCGACCCGGGCAGCGCCAGCGTGTAGCGGTCGGAGCCGCGGAAGTTGCCCTGCACGTGCTGCGCGGTGATGGCGTCGGCTCCGACGCCTTTGCCTTTCGCGTCGACGAGACGGTCGAGCGGCGTCTTGAGATTGCCCTTGTCATCCCTCTTGAAGGCGTCCGGCCACAGCGGCTCGACCCGCTTGGCGAGCAACTCCTGAAGGTCTTTGCGCACCTTCTCCTCGATCTTCGTGGCGTCTTCGCCCTGTGCCTTGATGTCGGCATCGCTCAGCAGGCCGACGAAATAGGAGACCGAGCGGGTGGCGTCGTCCTGGAGGTTCTTGGCGTTCGGCTTCTCGCCCATCTGCTCGCGCCACGCGCGCTCCGCGGCAAAGGTATGCGTCATGTCGGCCCACGACTCGAAGGGATGGTCGAGCGCGGACACCAGCGCCGAGCCGCGGCGCCAGCCGAGGTCTTCGACGCTCGTGTCGAGCCAGACCTGCGCCGCCTGTGTGCCCACGGTCTTGACGTGCTTCTGCATTTCGTTCCAGCGCGGCAGTTTCTTGAACAGGCCGTTCGGGTCTTGCTCGCAGATCGTGCGGAAGTCATCGATGCCCATGGCGAACACGACGACGTCGAACTCCTTGCCGTAGTTCAGCGTGACCGGTGACGGATTCGTCTTGGCGAACTTCGGCGGTCGCTCGTGGGACCAGCATCCGGCGGCGTCGAGGGGCGCGTAGCCATTGAGGTCCTTCGTGCTGCCGCGGGTTTCGAAACTCATGCTGGCAATGTGCACGGGCTCGTCCTTGTCGGGGTCGCCGACGAAGTCGATGTTCTTGAGTTCGTGCATGAACCTGAAATCCACCTTCCGGTCCTTGAGGACCTGGTACAGCGGCGCGAACACGGTGTCGCCCATGCCCGAACGCATGCGCCAGAACAGCGCGCCCCGGTACGTGAAGAACATGCGCAACGCGCCGCGCAGCGCCTGTCCCGCCGCGAGCGCCGGCTTGTTGCGGTCGCCGTCGCGGTAGCAGAACGCGAGGTCGTACAGGCCCGTGACGAATGGCGACTCGACAGAGCTGCGCATTGCGCCATGCTTGATGAGCCAGTCCTTGCAGTCGATGTGATTGATCGCGTCGAGGCCGCGCGAGTCGAACAGCACGCGGTCGCGGTACAGCCCGACGACGATCGTCATGATCAGGTCGATGATCTCGGTCTTGCGCCGAAGCTGCTCGTCGATGCCCACGAGGTCGGTGAGCTGTCGGCGCGTCTGCGCGGCCAGGGCCTCCATGAAGCTCATCACCGTCGACGTGAACTGCGGCGCCGGGTCGCGCTCACGCAACCAGTTCTCGAGAATGGTCGCGCCCTGGAGCACGCCTGCGGCCGTGGTCAACGCGCCGACGCGCAGCAGCCGTGCCATGCGGTCGATCACCACGCCGGGCGAGCGCACGGCATCGAAGCCGAAGTCGAGCTCGATCGACTCGTCGAGCGTTGAACGCGAGCCCTTGGGCGACACGCCGGAAGGCGGCGCGACCACGCTGTGTATCAGCGCCTTGCTCAGTCCGATGCAGCGCGCGAGGTAGCCGGCCAGCGTGAAGGGGTTGGTGCGGTCGTCCAGTTCGGTGCCCGGCAGGCCCTTCATCGGCGGCAGCATGCCCGACCACGCCTCCCATTGGCCGCTGCGGTTCTTGGTCGCCACGCCGATGTGCGGTTCGGGAAAGAAGGCTTCGTCGAAGGATTCATGCGGCAGTCGCTGGCGTTTCTGCTTGTCGCTGCCCTCCGGCCCCCATGGAGCCTTGCGCACCTCGTCGTAGCAGTGCCGCATCATCGCGAAGGCGTTCTCGTAGAAGCCGAGCCAGATGTGCAGGCCATGCTCGCGGATGCGACCCGAACTGTCGCGCCCCGATGCGCCCTTGCCGCCGAGACGCCAACTCTGTTCGTAGACCGTGATCTGGAAGTCGGTGAAGTCGCCCTTGCCCTTGCCGGCTTTGCGGTCGGTCTCGGCCTGCGCCTGGCTCAGGCGCACGAACTCGCTGATCTGCCACGCTGTCGCGATGCCGGCGCACCCGCCACCCACGATGGCCACGCGGATCGGCGGCGTCATGACGCGACTGCCGTGAGAGAGGCAAGAGATTCCACTTGGCGCACCTTTCGTAGACTCCGAATCGAAGTACCTTGGGTCTGCGCGCAGGATTGCGCCTTGAGGGGTCGAATCTGCGGGCGCTGCTTAATTCGGCGTCGCATTCTTGCACGCTGTTGCATTTTTTGGCAGGTTGGGAATCCACGAAATGTCGCGTGTCATCCACGCAGGGGAGAGCGCTCGTCATGAAGCGTCACGCGCGTGAGACGGTTGCAGCGCGGGCCTTCCAGAGGCGCAACGGGCCTGAGGCAAACATCATTTCGATCCGCGGAGCCGGTCCGTGCGATCGGCCCGAATGCATATCCAGCGTTACATGAAAGAAGGTCGACTGGAAGCAGGTCAAAAATGCATGCTATACTCGCAAGCTGTGCGGCTGTAGCTCAGTTGGATAGAGTACTTGGCTACGAACCAAGGGGTCGTGGGTTCAATTCCTGCCAGCCGCACCACTCTTCGAAATGGCCTAGAGATTTTTGATCTCTAGGCCATTTTCTTTTGGCGAACGCGTGGCTCACCCCATCAACAACGGATTGCGGCGTGCCTCGTCAATTCGGCGCTGGCGCACCGCTTCCCGACATTGTCCGAGGCGTGCAGCGCCCGGCTCCGCGCAACGGTTGTTGACGCAGACGGCACGTGCCAGGAAGCCACGCCCGTTGCATCCCGCCAGAAGGTCCGGGCGTTGACGGACCGATCCGGCCGCCATCTCCTTGCTGATGGTGCGGCTCGGAGCCAACCTCGGTGCATGGGCCGGAGCCGGATCCCCGACGTTCGAAGAGCGGCTCCTGTCTTCCGGTTCGGGTGCCAAGGCCTGGACTTCAGGGGGAGGGGCCAACAATGTGCCGCCCTCCACTTGCTCGTGGCCGCTGGAATTCTTCTTGCTGGCCAACAAGTCCGACACGATTTTTTGCTGCGGGGAGGCCGCCGCGGCCGGGTTCAACACTGCGTCTCTGGCGGGCGAGGAGATGGACTTGGCGAATGTAGCGGCTGGCTCATGGTTCTCGAATTGCAGTTGGTGCCATGCGGCGAAACCGACGAACAGGAGCAGCGGCGGTATCAGGACCATCGTCAGAACGCTGCGCAATGCTCGAGCGTCGGAGACCGAAGTCCTGGCGGGCTTCGGAAGTTCGGACGATGCCGGCTCGTCGGACGACGGAGTCAGCGATCCCCCACAGGTCGCGCAACGAACCGCATTGAGACTGTTCATCGTCCGGCAGAACTCACAGGCCGCGAAGTCCGACTCCTTGTGTTGGATCAGCATCTTGAAGAAGTCCCCCACTTGCGCATACGCAACGGCTTGCACAGTCGCGGGCCACTTGGCGGGCCATACCGAATTCGCGGTGGTCGCATACATGCTGGACTCCTTTGCAGATCGGTTGAGAAACCCCGCTCCAGGGGAACGGGCACGACGAGCCTGGAAGAAGAGGGCGGAATTCAGGAACCGCGCGGCCGGCCAAGCGAGAAACACGATGCCCCGGCCAGTTCGCAACAGGCAGATTGAACGCCGTTGTCCTACTCTCCGTGCACGCTCTTTGTAAGACGGCGCCTGAATCTGGGGGACAAGAAACTCCGAGGCTGACTGCTTCCTCGGCTCGGCGCAGCAACACTACTGAAGAAATGGCCGCGCCGGAGGGGCGCGCGGCGCCAGCGGGATAATGCGCAGCGGCGGCTACGCCAGGGGTCGCCTTGAAACCTGCATGCCCGGTCCGGTTCACGCTGGACCGCCTCATCTACAGCCTGGCGCTCATGGGGGCGACCACGATGAGTTCACTGCACATGTTCCTGCCGGCGTCCGAGCCCGCTCGCAGCGAAGCCTTGGCCCAGTTGAAGAAGACCCACCACCTGCCGCGTCACCTCGTGAGAGGCATTGCGCGCGCGGATCTGGGCAAGCGCGGGCTCGCCGCCGTATCGGACGAGGTCCCGCAAGCCCAGCAAGAGGCGCCTGTGCCGGAACAGCAGCCACCGGATCCATCGCCTGTCCAGGCGAGTTGAAGCGTTCGCCGAAGCCGCGCAGTGCGCAAACGCGACCTGCCGGTACCCGGCCGGGACGAGCCGCCACCGGAGCCGGTGCCGGGCCAGAACGAGCCGAACCCGCAAAAGCCTGACCACGAAGAGCCGAGTCTTCCGAGGCCAGTCGACCCCGCGAACCCCGATCTGCAGCCGACCGGGTGAATCGGCCGCGAAGCTGCGCCCGCTTGGCGTCTTGCAGTCACCAATGTGACAGCAAGGGTAAAGCCCGCTTCGAAATATTTCAAAGCTCGGTATCTTGATGTATCGGTCGGCATCGAGCCTGCAGTTCCTGCAAGGCGAGATCGTCCGGCACCGGCCGCTGCCCCACCGCGCAAGGAGTCGAACATCGTCTCGCCTGCCAACCGTGCTGATCTGCTCCGTGTCGATGGCGTGACCGTGCGCTTCGGCGGGATCACGGCCCTCGACAAGGTGTCGTTCTCGGTCGCGACCGGGCACATCGTCGGCCTGATCGGGCCCAACGGCGCGGGCAAGACGACGCTCTTCAACTGCCTCTCCCGGCTCTACGCATTCAGCGAGGGGCGCATTCTTTTCGAAGACCGGTCGCTAGTCGCCACGCCGGCCTACGGCATCGCCGCTCTCGGCATCGGGCGCACTTTTCAGAACCTGGCGCTGTTCCGGACCATGACGGTCCGGCAGAACATCCTGCTCGGCGGGCATTGCCGGACGCGCAGCGGATTCTTCGCGAACGCAGTTCGTCTGCCGTGGGTGCGGCGCGAAGAGGAAGCGCTGGAGGCACATGCCGATCAGCTGGTCGATCTGCTGGATCTGCACAGCGTCGCCGAGACCCCGGTGATGGACCTGCCGTTCGGGACGCAGAAGCGAGTCGAACTGGCCCGCGCCTTGGCCAGCCAGCCGAAGCTGCTACTGCTCGACGAGCCTGCAGGCGGCCTCAACCACGAGGAGGTCGGCAACCTCATGGAACTGCTGCGGCAGGTGCGCGACCGCCTCAAGCTCACGATGCTGCTGGTCGAACACCATATGAACCTGGTGATGCGCGTGTCGGACAAGGTGGTCGCGCTGGACTTCGGCCGCATCATTGCGGATGGCACGCCGGCCGAGGTGCAGGCCAACGCCGAGGTGATTCGCGCCTACCTGGGAGGCCAGACCTGATGGCCGCACTGCTCGACGTGCGCGGCCTGCACGCGCAATACGGTCCGAGCAAGGTCCTGCACGGCATGGATTTCGCCGTGGAGGAGGGCGGCATCACCACCATCCTCGGCGCCAACGGCGCGGGCAAGACCACGACCTTGCGCGCAGTCTGCGGCATGGTGAAGACGCAGGGCGAGATCGTCTTCGCCACGACGCGCATCGACGGCCGTGCGACCGAAGGCATCGTCCGCCTGGGCGTGGCCCACGTGCCGGACGGGCGTGGCACCTTCGTCCACCTGAGCGTCGAGGAGAACCTGCGTCTCGGGGCCTACACGCGGCGCGACAAGTCCGAGGTGGCCGCGGACTTCGAGCGCGTGTACGACTACTTTCCGCGCCTCAGGGAGCGCAGGCGCCAGCAGGCCGGCACCTTGTCGGGCGGCGAACAGCAGATGCTCGCCGTGTCGCGCGCGCTGATGCTGCGGCCGCGCCTGCTCCTGCTGGACGAACCCTCCTTCGGCCTCGCGCCGCGCATCGTGCAGGAGCTTTTCGAGATCTTCCGGGAGATCAACCGGCGCGACCGCGTGAGCATGCTGCTCGTAGAGCAGAACGCGGCACTGGCGCTGCGCCTGGCCGACCAGGCGTACCTGCTGGAAACCGGCCGCGTCGTGATCTCGGGCACCGCCGAGACTATCCGCAACGACGAGGCGGTACGGCGTTCGTACCTCGGCTATTAGCGCACTCCCAGATGAACGTCCTGCTCCATCAAGTGCTCTCCGGCCTCGCCACAGGCGGCATCTATGCGAGCATGGCCCTGGCTCTGGTGATGATCTACCAGGCCACGCATCTGGTGAACTTCGCGCAGGGCGAAATGGCGATGTTCTCCACCTATATTGCGTGGAGCCTCATACAGGCCGGCGTGCCGTACTGGGGAGCGTTCTTGATCACGGTGGCGGTCGCCTTCGTGCTGGGTGCGCTCATCGAAAGGGTCATCCTGCAACCGGTGGAGGATGCGCCGATCCTGTCGGTCGTGATCGTGTTCATCGGCCTGCTGGTGATCCTCAACAGCCTTGCGGGATGGATCTTCTCGTACACGATCAAGCCCTTCCCGAGCCCGTTTCCGGCCGAGCCGCTGTTCGGCAATTCGTACGTGTCCTCGCATGAGATGGGCTCCATCGGCATCACGCTGGCGGTGCTTGCGCTGGTGTTCGCGTTCTTCCGCTTCACTCCGTTGGGCCTGGCGATGCGAGCCGCAGCGCAGAACCCGGTATCGAGCCGGTTGGTGGGCATCCGCGTGGGCTGGATGCTGGCGCTGGGCTGGGGGCTGGCCGCGGCCATCGGATCGATCGCCGGCATCATGGTTGCGCCCACGGTGTTCCTCGAGCCGAACATGATGGCCGGCATCCTGCTGTATTCCTTTGCCGCGGCACTGCTCGGCGGCATCGACAGCCCGGGCGGGGCGGTGCTGGGCGGTTTCATCGTCGGCGTGCTGGAAAACCTGGTCGGGGCCATCCTCGGCACCGAACTGAAGCTGACGGTCGCGCTGGTGCTGATCGTCGGCGTGCTCGTGATCCGGCCTTCCGGACTGTTCGGCAAGGTCCACGTCACGCGGGTCTGAACCATGGCCAACCCCAACGACCCGACGCGCACGCCACCGAGCAAGGCACGGCTTGCCGGATTGCTGCTTCTGCTCGTCATTGCGTGCGCGCTGCCTTTCCTGGTCAGCAACTACCGGGTGTTCCAGTTCACGCTTGCCCTGGTGTACGCCATCGCATTGCTCGGCCTGAACATGCTGACCGGCTACAACGGCCAGATCTCGCTGGGCCATGGGGCCTTCTATGCCATCGGTGCCTACGTCGCGGCGATCCTCATGGACAGGTTCGGCGTGCCCTATTGGCTGACCGTGCCGGTCGCGGGCGCCGTGTGCCTGCTGGCAGGCTTCCTGTTCGGCCTGCCGGCGCTTCGACTGGAGGGCCTCTACCTTGCGCTCGCTACCTTCGCGCTCGGCGTGGCGATGCCGCAGATCCTCAAGTACAAGCACCTCGAACACTGGACCGGCGGCGCGCAGGGGATCGTGATCGTGAAGCCCGAGGCGCCGGAGTGGACGGGCCTGACGCAAGACCAATGGCTGTATTTCGTCGTGCTGGCCTTCCTGCTGGTGCTGTTCGTCATCGGCTGGAACCTGCTGCGCGGACGCATGGGACGGGCGATGGTTGCGATACGCGACCAGCCGATCGCGGCGCAGGCGATGGGCGTCAACACCGCCATGGTCAAGTCGTTGACTTTCGGCGTCTCCGCGATGTACACCGGCATCGCCGGAGCCTTGGG
This sequence comes from Variovorax flavidus, assembly GCF_030317145.1. Taxonomy (GTDB): domain Bacteria; phylum Pseudomonadota; class Gammaproteobacteria; order Burkholderiales; family Burkholderiaceae_C; genus Variovorax; species Variovorax flavidus. The sequence goes on along the minus strand of NZ_JASZYE010000005.1, from coordinate 92,372 downwards.
CGCGATCGTCATCCAGTTCGTCGCGCCGGATTCCTTCAACATCTTCCTGTCGATCTCGCTCGTGGTGGGGGTCGTCATCGGCGGGCTGGCGTCGATCCAGGGCGCGATCTTCGGAGCGCTGTTCATCCAGTTCATCCCGAACGTCGCCGACCAGATCTCGAAGGCCGCGCCCTGGGCGATCTACGGCGTGTTCCTCATCGTGTTCATGTATGTCATGCCCGGCGGGGTGGCCGGTTTGATCCGCATCCTCGTCGGTCGATTTCAAAGGCGCAGGCGCTGAGAAGTTCGTGTTCTCGTCCGGTTCCCGGCCTCGCAGGCCGGTCCGATTTGTGTTCGATGACATTGAAGGAGACACATCATGAAGTTCAGTCCAGACCGTCGTGCAAGCTTGCTCGCCGGCGCGGCGGCGGTCGCCTTGGCCGTCGTCGCCGCACCAGCCGCCGCGCAGAAGAAATACGGGCCCGGAGCCTCGGACACCGAGATCAAGCTCGGCCAGACCATGCCCTACAGCGGCCCGGCCTCGGCCTACGGCACGATCGGCAAGCTCCAGCAGGCCTACTTCAAGATGATCAACGACAGCGGCGGCATCAATGGCCGCAAGGTCACCCTGATTAGCCTGGACGACGGCTACAGCCCGCCGAAGACCGTCGAGCAGGTGCGCAAGCTGGTCGAGCAGGACGAAGTGCTCGCGCTGTTCCAGACGCTGGGCACACCGAGCAATTCGGCGATCCACAAGTACGTCAACGCCAAGAAGGTGCCGCACCTGCTGCTCGCGACCGGCGCGACGAAGTGGGCCGACCCCAAGAATTTCCCGTGGACGCTCGGCTTCAACCTGAGCTACCAGGCCGAAGGCGTGATCTACGCCAAGTACCTGCTGAAGGAGAAGCCCAACGCGAAGGTCGCGATCCTTTACCAGAACGACGACTACGGCAAGGATGTGCTCAAGGGCGTCAAGGATGGCCTGGGCGCGAAGGGCGCCAAGATGATCGTTGCCGAGGCGACCTACGAAGTGACGGATCCCACTGTCGATTCGCAGATCGTCACCCTTCAGGGGTCCGGTGCGGACACCTTCATCAACATCACCACACCCAAGTTCGCGGCCCAGGCCATCCGCAAGGCCTTCGACTCGGGCTGGAAGCCGCTGCACATCGTCAACAACGTTGGCGCCTCGGTGGGGTCGGTGCTCGCGCCGGCGGGGCTCGACAAGTCGACGGGCCTGCTCACCATGCAGTACTACAAGGATCCGAACGATCCGCAATGGAAGGACGACCCGGCGATGCTCGAATGGCGCGCCTTCATGGGCCGCTACTACCGGGAGGGTGATCCGAAGGACGCCTCCAACCTCTATGCCTATCTGGCGGCGCAGACCATGGTCCAGATCCTGAAGCAGGCCGGCAATGACCTGTCGCGCGAAAATGTGATGAAGCAGGCCGCCAACATCAAGAACCTGAAACTGCCCCTGCTGCTGACGGGCATGTCGCTCAACACGACGCCGACCGACTTCTTCCTCGTAAAGCAGGGGCAACTCGCCCGCTTCACCGGCACGCAGTGGCAAGGCTTCGGCGAGGTGATCAGCACCGTCGATTGAGCGCGCCCCTGTGATACAACCGCCGCCGAGCCCGCTACGGGCCGGTTGTGAGCAATGAGCAAGGCATTCACCAAAGAAAGCGACACGGACGACGAGGACGGCGGCGAGGGCGGCGCGCTGCCCCCGTTGCCCGCGGGCGGAAAGAACTACATGACGCCCGGGGGCTATTCGCGCCTGCGCGCCGAGTTGCTGAATCTCATGGACGAGGAGCGGCCCAAGGTGGTGGAGGCGGTTCACTGGGCTGCAAAGAACGGTGATCGTTCGGAGAACGGCGACTATCTCTACGGCAAGAAGCGGCTGCGCGAGATCGATCGCCGGATCCGCTTCCTGACGAAGCGGCTGGAGGTGGCAGAGGTCACCGATCCCTCGGTGCACCACGGCAGCGACCAGGTGTTCTTCGGCTCGACGGTGCGCTATGCGGACGAAACCGGCGAGGAGCGCGAAGTCACCATCCTGGGCATCGACGAGGCCGACAGCGCGCAGTCGCAAGTCAGCTGGATCTCACCGATCGCCCGCGCACTGCTGAAGGCGAGGGAAGGCGACGTGGTCAAGCTCGCCACGCCCGGTGGCTTGCACGATATCGAGGTGTTGTCGGTCAGCTACCCATCGCCTTCAGACGGCCCGGCCTGAGCGGCCGCCCGTTCAGGGCGCGGGGACGGTTCGTGCCGCCGCGAGCACGGAGGAGGTCCGCCGCACGGCGCGCAGCACGGCTTCGAGGTGCGTGCGGTCGCGCACGGCGATCACGAAACGAAGATCCGTTGAGTCCTGCGGCGTTTCGTCGGCCATTTCCACGTGCGTGATGTCGGCCTCGGCGTCGGCGAGCGTTGCGGCGACGCGCGCGAGCACGCCCTTGTCGTTGCGCACTGTGATGACGACGCCGGTCTCGAAGGTGCGGACGGGGTCGTCGGCCCATTCGACGGCGAAGAACCGCTCGCTGTCCTTGTAGCGCAGGCGTTGGCCGACGCCGCATTCGTCGGTGTGCACGACCAGGCCCTCACCGTGGCCGAGGTAGCCGACGATCGAATCGCCGGGGATCGGCCGGCAGCACAAGGCGAAACGCACCGAGGAGTTTTCGCTTCCGTCCAGCGTGACGGCGCCTTGCGAGACACCTTCATGCGCGGTGAAGCGCTCACGGCTCAGCATCAGCGCATCGGGCTTTTCGCCGCGCTCGGACAGCAGGGCCATGAGCCGCTTCGCGACGATGCTCGCGATGCGCTTGCCCAGTCCGATGTCGGTCAGCAGTTCGGAGCGCGTGCGGTTGCCGGTGAATCGCAGCAGCTTTTCCCAGAGTTGCTGGTGGTCTGCGTCGTCGTCCGGCAGGTTGCCGAGGCCCTCGGCACGCAGCGCCTGGGCGAGCAGCTTTTCGCCCAGCCCTTCGGATTCGGCGTGCGCGAGCGTCTTGAGGTAGTGGCGAATCTTCGAGCGCGCACGGCCGGTTCGAACGAAGCCGAGCCAAGCGGGATTCGGCGTCGACACGGGCGCCGTGATGATCTCGACCACGTCACCGTTCTTGAGTTCGGTGCGCAGCGGGACCTGGTCGCCGTTGATGCGCGCGGCGGACGTGTGATCGCCGATGTTGCTGTGGATTGCGTAGGCAAAGTCGACCACGGTCGCGCCACGCGGCAGCGCCATGATCTGGCTCTTGGGCGTGAACACATACACGGCGTCCGGGAACAGGTCGACCTTGACGTGGTCCCAGAACTCCGCGGCGTCGCGCGTTTCGTCCTGGATGTCGAGCAGCGACTGCAGCCATTTGGCGCCGAGTCGCTCGCTGGTGGTTGCCGCGGCAGGCTCAGCCGCCTTGTAGAGCCAATGCGCCGCGACGCCGGATTCGGCGACGACGTGCATGGCCTCGGTGCGCAGCTGGAACTCGACGTTGACGCCCGCAGGGCCCACCAGCGTGGTGTGCAGCGACTGGTAGCCGTTGAGCTTGGCGATCGCGATGTGGTCCTTGAACTTGCCGGGCAGCGGCTTGTACATCTGGTGCAGGATGCCCAGGCCGGTGTAGCAGGAGATCACCGTCGGCACGATCAGCCGGAAACCGTAGATGTCGGTCACCTGGGCGAAGCTCAGGTGCTTTTCGTCCATCTTGCGGTAGATGGAATAGAGCGTTTTCTCGCGCCCGGCGATTCGCACGCTCATGCCAGCGGCGGAGAAGGCCGTTTCGACCTCCTGCTGGACTTTCTGGATCAGGTCCCGTCGTCGCCCACGTGCCTTGGCCACCGCTTTCGCGAGGATGGCGTAGCGCCACGGTCGCAGGTGGCGGAACGACAGGTCCTGCAGTTCGCGATAAGTCTGGTTGAGGCCGAGCCGATGGGCGATGGGCGCGTAGATCTCGAGCGTCTCGCGAGAGATGCGCGCCCATTTCTCGCGTGGCGCATCGTCCAGCGTGCGCATGTTGTGCGTCCGGTCGGCCAGCTTGACCAGGATGACCCGCACATCGCGCGCCATCGCGAGAAGCATCTTGCGGAACGATTCCGCCTGGTTCTCTTCGCGGGTGTTGAAGCGAAGCTTGTCCAACTTCGTGAGGCCATCGACCAGTTCGGCGACCGGGGCGCCGAAGCGCTCGATCAGCTCCGACTTGGTCACGCCGCAATCCTCGATCGCGTCGTGCAGCAGGGCGGCCATCAAGGCCTGTGCGTCGAGCTTCCATTCCGCGCACTGCGCCGCCACGGCGATCGGATGGGTGATGTAGGGCTCGCCGCTGTTGCGCAACTGGCCCAGGTGAGCCTCGTCGGCAAAGCGGTAGGCGCGGCGGACCTGTTCGATGTCTTCCGCGCCCAGATAGTCCAGGCGATCGGTCAGCGCGGCGAAGCTGGCGGCGGCCGCGTTCAATGCCGCCGGGCTCGGCCGGGGGCTCGGGGAGGCCTCTAACTGGGGCTTGACGACCGCGCTCATGGCTCCCACTTTAGCGTGCCAGCCAATGCGACGCATTCAGGCACAAAAAAAGCACCGCGTACGGTGCTTCCTTGTTGCATGTGAGCATCAACTTAGCCGGGAACCTTCTTCAGCATTTCAAGGCCGATCTTGCCTTCGGCGATTTCGCGCAGGGCGGTCACGCCCGGCTTGTTCTTGCTCTCGATCTTGGGAGCGTGGCCCTGGCTCAGCATGCGCGCACGGTAGGTGGCGGCAAGCACGAGCTGGAAGCGGTTCGGAATGTGTTGCAGGCAATCTTCGACGGTGATGCGGGCCATGAGGATCTTTCGGCGGTGGGGTGGGCGGATCAGGGGATGTTCAGCGCGGCAAAGGTGCTTGCACGCGCACGGCGCTGTGCGGAGTAGCGGAGCCGCTGAGCGTGGACTATCGCCTTCAAGTCGAAAAGCGCGCGCTCAAATACCTCATTGATTATAACGAAGTCGAATTCGCTGGCGCGGGCCATCTCTTCGGCGGCGTTTCGCAGCCTCAATTCGATGATCGCGGCGCTGTCTTCCCCGCGGCGTTCGAGCCGGGAACGCAGCTCTTCCCAGCTGGGCGGCAGGATGAAGATCATCACTGCATTCGTAAAGGTCTTTCGGATCTGGAGTGCGCCTTGAAAGTCGATTTCAAGGATGACGTCCGCCCCTTGGGCGATGCGCTCCTCGATCGCCTTCTTGGACGTGCCGTAGCGCTGGCCGTGCACGTGCGCCCATTCGACGAAGGCGTCGGCCGCCACCATCGAGTCGAACTCTGAGTGGGACGCAAAAAAGTATTCGCGACCGTGCTTTTCCTGGCCGCGGGGCGGGCGGGTGGTGTGCGAAACCGAGGGTTGCACGGCGGAGTCGAGTTCCATCAGGGCCTTGACCAGGCTCGATTTGCCGGCGCCGCTGGGCGCCGCGACCACGAAGATATTGCCGGGGTAGTCCATTCGCTGCTTCTCTATTCGATGTTCTGGACTTGCTCGCGCATCTGCTCGATCAGCACCTTCATGTCGACGCCGATGCGCGTCAGTTCGAGCGTTGCCGATTTCGAGCCCAGGGTGTTGGCCTCGCGATGGAGCTCCTGAATCAGGAAATCCAGCCGCTTGCCGATCTCGCCGCCCTTTTTCACGAGACGCTCGATTTCGTCCAGATGCGAGTTCAGGCGCGTGAGTTCCTCGGCGACGTCGATGCGGATGGCGAAGGCCGTTGCCTCCGTGAGGGCGCGATCCTGCGCCGCTTCCGGCAGCGTGCCGCCGCTCAGGCCCATGGCTTCCTGCCAGCGCTCGAGAAAGCGCGTGCGCTGCTGTTCCACGAGCTGGGGGACCAGCGGCAACGCCTGGGTCGCGAGCGCCCGCAACTGCGTCAGGTGGTCCTGCAGCATCTTGGCGAGGCGCGCGCCTTCGCGTTCGCGCGCAGAAAGCAGGGCCTTGAGGGCCTTTTCGGTGACTTCGGTCAGATCGGGGCCCCAATCGCCCTTGGTCGCGGTGTCGCCGGCGGCGAGCCGTAGCACGTCAGCAACGCTGAGTTCGCGTGCGGTCGGAAGCCAGGCCTTGACGCTGTCCTGCAGGCCGTTGAGCCGTTGCAGCAGCTTGGCCGACGGCTCGCCGATGCCGGCGTTGGAGGTGTTCTCGATCGCCGCCCGCACCTCGACCTTGCCGCGCTTGAGCCGCCCCGTGAGCAATTCGCGCAGCGCCGGTTCGTGCTGGCGCAGTTCCTCGGGCAGCTTGAAAGTCAGGTCGAGAAATCGGCTGTTGACCGAGCGGATTTCGACCCCGAGCCGGGCTGCGGCGTGGGGCCGCGCTTCGGCTTCGGAGTGGCTGCCTGCGGGGCCGCTTTGGCCGCTGGCATAGCCGGTCATGCTGTAAACTGGCATTGCGCCTCACTGTGATTTGTTGTTCGCACCGTGGCGTCGGCACAGCGTTCGCTTGCCGCACCATCGCCTTCGGGCGAAACTCCCGGATTATGTCAAAGGTCAAACCTTCGCCCCTGCTGCCTGATACGGTCATTGGCGGCTATCGCGTCGTGCGGCGGCTTTCCGCCGGTGGTTTCGGCGTCGTCTACCTCGCCGTCGACCAGAGCGGCCAGCAGGTCGCCATCAAGGAATACCTTCCGTCGTCGCTGGCGACACGCGGCACCGGCGAACTGGCGCCGCAGGTGCCGCCCGAGAAACTTTCGCTCTACCGCCTGGGCCTGAAGAGCTTCTTCGAGGAAGGGCGATCGCTCGCGCAGATCTCGCATGCCTCCGTGGTGAGCGTGCTCAATTTCTTCCGCGAGAACGAGACCGTCTACATGGTCATGAACTACCTGGAAGGGGCCACCCTGCAGGATTTCATCGTCACCGCGCGCGACCTGAAGAAGCAGAAAGTATTCCGCGAGTCGACGATCCGCTCCCTGTTCGACGAGATCCTGCGCGGCTTGCGCATCGTGCACCAGCACAAGATGCTCCACCTGGACATCAAGCCGGCCAACATCTTCGTGACCGACGACGACCGCGCCGTCATGATCGACTTCGGTGCCGCGCGCGAAGTGCTCTCCAAGGAAGGCAACTTCATCCGCCCGATGTACACGCCCGGCTTTGCCGCGCCCGAGATGTACCGCCGCGATTCGTCGATGGGGCCGTGGACCGACATCTACGCCATCGGCGCCTGCATCTACGCCTGCATGCAGGGTTATCCCCCAAACGATGCACCGCAGCGCATCGAGAAGGACCGCCTCGGCCTGTCGCTCTCGCGCCTGCGCGGCATCTACTCGGACAACCTGATCGAAGTGGTCGAGTGGTGCATGTCGCTCGATCCGCTGTCGCGCCCGCAATCGGTGTTCGCCCTGCAGAAGGAACTCAGCCGCGAGGGCGAACGCCGCTACACCAAGCTCACCGTCGGCGAGAAAGTCCGACTTTCGATCGACAACATGCGCTCATTTGAAAAGAAGGGGCTGCCCAAGGCGGCAGCGCCGACCACACGCCCGGCATGAAGTTTTCTGTATTCCAAGTCAGCCGCAAGGGCGGCCGCCTCAAGAACGAAGATCGCATGGGTTATTGCTACACGCGTGAATCGGGGTTGTTCGTGCTGGCCGACGGCATGGGCGGGCATCCCGAAGGCGAAGTGGCGGCCCAACTGGCATTGCAGACCATTGCAGCGCTCTACCAGCGGGAAGCCCGCCCCATCGTCAAGGACGTCAAGGCCTTTCTGACGGCAGCGGTCATGTCGGCTCACCAGCAGATCATGCGGTACGCGGGCAACAAGGGCATGCTCGACACGCCGCGCACGACCGTGGTGGCGGCCGTCATCCAGGGTACGACGGCAACGTGGATCCACTGCGGCGATTCGCGCCTGTACGTGGTGCGCGATGGCGAACTGCTCACCCGCACCCGCGACCATTCGCACGCCGAGCGGCCGCGCGCTAATGCGGGGCCCGAGCCGGTCAATCGCAACCTGCTGCTGACGTGCCTGGGCTCGCCCACGCCGCCCTTGTTCGACGTGTCGGCGCCGCTTCAATTGCAGCGCGGCGACCGCATCATGCTGTGCTCGGACGGCGTCTGGGGCGTGCTGGACGACAGCGTGATCGTGCACATCCTCTCCTCCGGCAAACCCGTTTCCGACTCCGCTCCAGACCTCGCCGAGATGGCGCTGCGCAACGGCGGCACCCACAGCGACAACGTGACGCTGATCGCGCTGGAATGGGAAACGCCCGACGAGCCGGGGCAGAAGCGCGGTGTCTCCACCGACAGCATCAGTGACGGCGTGTTCGCCTCGACCATTCAGGCCGGCATGCCTTCGGACAGCGAACTCGACGACCTCGACGAAGACGCCATCGAGCGTTCGATCGCCGAGATCAACGAAGCCATCAAGCGCTCCGCTGCCCGCAAGGGCTAGTTTTTCTTCATTTTTTCCGTTTCCTCACCATGACAGTTTTCGTACGAAGCGGCGGCCGCGCCGCCGATCAGTTGCGCCCGGTGCGCATCACCCGGGGCTTCACCATCCATGCAGAGGGCTCGGTGCTGATCGAGTTCGGCCAGACGCGAGTGCTCTGCACCGCCTCGGTCGAGGAAAAGGTGCCACCGCACAAGCGCGGCAGCGGCGAAGGCTGGGTCACGGCCGAATACGGCATGCTCCCGCGCGCCACGCACACCCGCAGCGATCGCGAGGCGGCCCGCGGCAAGCAAAGCGGCCGCACGCAGGAAATCCAGCGTCTTATCGGGCGCTCGATGCGTGCGGTGTTCGATCTCGCGGCGCTGGGCGAGCGCACCATCCATCTCGACTGCGACGTGCTGCAGGCCGATGGCGGCACGCGCACGGCGGCCATCACGGGCGCCTTCGTCGCCGCGCAGGACGCAGTCAACAAGCTGCTCGCGCAAGGCAAGATTCCCGCGTCGCCCATCCGCGGTCACGTGGCAGCCATTTCGGTCGGTATCGTGCAGGGCACGCCGCTTCTTGATCTCGAATACACCGAAGACTCGGCCTGCGATACCGACATGAACGTGGTGATGACCGGTGCCGGCCATTTCGTCGAAGTTCAAGGCACGGCAGAAGGCGCGGCCTTCTCGCGCGAAGAAATGAATGCACTGCTGGCGCTGGCCGAGAAGGGCATCACCGAACTGACCGCCCTGCAAACGCGGGCGCTTTCGAGCTGAAGACTAGAGAAGACGCGCATCTGCGCAAGTTGACGATGAAACTGGTCCTGGCCTCCAACAACCAAGGGAAACTCGCCGAGCTTCAGGCCCTGCTCGCGCCGCTCGACGTGACGCTCGTGCGCCAATCCGAACTGGGCGTCGGCGAGGCCGAGGAGCCGCATCGCACCTTCGTCGAGAACGCCCTGGCCAAGGCGCGCCATGCTTCGGCCGCCACGGGGCTGCCCGCCATCGCGGACGATGCCGGGCTGTGCGTCGAAGCCTTTGGTGGGCTTCCCGGTGTCGACACGGCGTACTACGCCACGCAATTCGGCTACGAGAAGGGCGATGCGAACAACGTCCGTGCGCTGCTGGAGCAGTTGGCGTCGAAGACCGATCGTCGCGCGGCCTTGGTCAGCACCCTGGTGGCGCTGCGCAGCGCCGACGACCCGGAGCCGTTGATCGCAGTGGGCCGGGTGGCTGGCGAGATTGCACGCGAGCCCGTGGGAGACAACGGCTTCGGCTTCGACCCGGTGATGTTCCTGCCACAGTTCGGCAAGACCTTTGCCCAACTGCCCGCCGATGTGAAGAACGCCAACAGCCATCGCGGCCAGGCGGCGCGCGCGATGCTGGCCCTGATGCGCGAGCGCTGGTCGTGAGCGTCGTCATTCCGATCTCCGCCAACGCCGAGGAGCCTTCCGACGGCGCGGCCGGTGCGAACGATGCGCTTCACCTGATGCGACCCGGGCCCTTGCAGTTGTCGGCGCTGCCGCCGCTGTCGCTGTACGTCCATCTCCCATGGTGCCTGCGCAAGTGCCCGTACTGTGACTTCAATTCGCACGAATGGCGAAACAGCGACGACGCGTTGCCCGAGCAACGTTATCTCGACGCACTGGTGGCCGACCTCGACGCCGCGCTCCCCCTGGTCTGGGGCCGCACCGTGCACACGATCTTCATCGGCGGCGGTACGCCGAGCCTCTTTTCGCCGGCGTCCATCGACCGCCTCATCGGCGACCTCCGCGCGCGGCTCAAGCTGGCGCCCGATTGCGAGATCACGCTGGAGGCCAACCCCGGCACCTTCGAGCGCGACCGATTCCGTGCCTACAGGGCGGCTGGCGTCACGCGGCTGTCTGTAGGCGTCCAGAGCTTCAGCGATGAGCACCTGAAGGCCCTCGGCCGCGTGCACGATCGCGCGCAGGCCATCGCTGCAGTGGAGGAGGCGGCGGTCGCCTTCGACACCTTCAACCTCGACCTGATGTACGCGCTCCCCGGCCAGACGCTGGAAGGACTGGATACGGACCTGGACCAGGCCTTGGCGCTGGCGCCGCCGCATCTGTCGGTCTACCACCTCACGATCGAGCCCAACACCTATTTCGCCAAGTTCCCGCCGGTGGTGCCCGAGGACGACACGGCCTACGCCATGCTGGACCGCATCACGGAACGCACAGCCGGGCACGGCCTCGGACGCTACGAGATTTCGGCCTACGCCCGCGCCGGTCATCAATGCGCGCACAATCTGAACTACTGGGAGTTCGGCGACTACCTCGGCATCGGCGCCGGTGCGCACAGCAAGCTGAGCTTTGCGCACCGCATCGTGCGGCAGGTTCGCTTTCGGGAGCCGCGTCTCTATATGGACAACGCCATCGCCATGCGGGCTGTTGCGCAAAGCGACGATGTCGCTATGGCCGCGTTGCCCTTCGAGTTCATGCTCAATGCCCTGCGCTTGAAGGACGGCTTCACGCTGGCGCAGTTCGGCGAGCGGACCGGCCTTGCCATCACCTCCATCCAGCGCGGCCTCGAAGAGGCCGAGCGCAAGGGATTGATCGAACGGGATCTTTCGCGCGTCTGGCCGACGCCGCGGGGGTACGATTTCCTGAGCGACCTGCAGACCATCTTCCTACCGGACACCTGAGCAACTTCAACTGCCATGGAAAACCTCGAATCTGCAGAGACCAAACGCCGTTCGCGCGGCCGACCGAGCCCGGAGCAGGCCATTGCCCTGCGCGAGTCCTTTCTTGCCGCGGCGCTGGAGTCTTTCCTGGACAAGGGCTACGCCGCGACCAGCATCGAGGCCATCGCGCGCGAGGCGGGCGTTGCCAAGATCACCATCTACCGCCAGTTCGACAACAAGGAAGCGCTGTTCCGCGAGGTGGTGCACCGCGCAGTGAGCAGTGCCCGCGAGACGATGCAGGCGACCCTGGTGCAACAGGACGCTGACGAACGGCAGGTGCTGCTCGACCTGGTCGACCGCATGTACCAGAGCGCCACCGAGCCCAAGACGCTTGCGCTGCTGCGCCTCGTGATCGCCGAAGCCGTGCGCTTTCCGGAGCTGGCCAAGTCGCTGTATGCGGAAAACAGCTATGTGCTTGCGCCCGTCGTGGAGTACCTGGCGGAGGCGCACAAGGCGGGAACCTTGCATTTACCGTCGCCCGAACTGGCAGCGGTGCAGCTGTCGACTCTGGCGTTTGGCGGCGTGCGCTTCTTTATTTCGAAGCCGCTGGCCGGTCCGGAAGAGCGCCGCGCATGGGCGGAAGGCATCGTCGATCTGGTGATGCGAGGCTGGACGCCTGCGTCTGCCGGCGCGTCCGAAAAGCCGGCCCCGAGCAGCGACTAAAATCGCGACCCTGCCTCCACGCGCGTGGAGGCAGCCCAGGAGAGTTGGGTGAGTGGTTTAAACCAGCAGTCTTGAAAACTGCCGACGGGCAACCGTCCGTGAGTTCGAATCTCACACTCTCCGCCAGCTATCGATGTCTCTCATCGACGCTGCGTGAGACCCAGCCGCATGCCGGGCGACGACTTCTAGCCGCCAGTGCACGAAACCGGCGCGGCGCGCCCCACGGCCCACGACGTGCGGCCCTGATCGATGGTCATCGTTTGGCGTCCGTTCGAGAACGTGGTCCCCGACTTTCCGATCGCGGGAAGATCGATGGCGGCCGCTCCGTCAACGGAGACCGAGGCACTTTCTCCCATCAAGCGCACAGCCAGGCGTGTCCCATCGCAAACGTAGCTACTGACTGGATAGGGATTGCCGACACCGATCGACGGACTTGGCGTCGGATTCTGGCAGGCCACCAGTGTCCAGATGGCAAACGTGCCGACGATTGAACAAAGAACGCGTTGCGCCTTGCCCCTCACAACGTCCGCCACGTCGTTCGACGGAGTGATGCTCATTTGCTGCGTAGCTCGCACGAAGGGCTCCTCGATTTCGAAAGGGTGAACCCTACACTCCCAGGCTAGCAGCGTCCAGTCGCGCCAATTGACGCGGCGTTGGAGAGCGTCTCCCCGGTACGCCACTCTTGCCCAAGCAAGACTTCCCTAGCCGAACGCTTCGGGATTTAATGACCCTCCGTCAACAAGAGGGGGATCGCTCCATGCACATCCGATATTGCAGCGCCGCATTGGCTCTCAGCCTCGCGACCTTGGCAGCCCACGCCGAAGGCTTCCGCGTGACCAGCCCCGACCTGCACGACGGCCGCCCGATCGACAACAAGTTCGTCTTCAAAGGCTTCGGCTGCACCGGCGACAACGTCTCCCCAACCCTGCGCTGGAGCAATGCACCGCCCGGCACGAAGAGCTTCGCGCTCATGGTCCACGACCCCGACGCCCCCACCGGCGGCGCCGGGTTCTGGCACTGGATCGTCGTCGACCTCCCCGCCACGACGACCTCGCTCGACCAGGGCGCAGGCACCGCCGACGGTGCCAAGCTCCCCGCAGGCGCACGCCAGATCAACACCGACTTCGGCGCTCCCGGCTGGGGTGGCCCATGTCCGCCCGTCGGCGACAAGCCACACCGCTATCACGCGACGCTCTACGCCCTCAAGGTCGAGAAGCTGGAGTTGCCGCCGAATGCGACGGCCTCGTTGGCGGGCTTCGTGGTCAACGCCAATGCCATCGGCAAGTCCACCACCACCGGGACCTATGGACGAAAGAAGTAGAGCCGCTGTCCGCTGGGGGCGAACGGGGACAATGGCGAATCCAACTTGCTGCAAGCCATGTCCAGTCCGCTCCCTACGCTTTCCCTCCTTGAAACCCGCGTGCTCGGCGTCCTTGCCGAGAAGCAGCGCACTGTGCCTGACAGCTATCCGCTGACGCTCAACGCGGTCGTCGCGGGCTGCAACCAGAAGACGAGCCGCAATCCGATCCTCGAAGTGTCCGATGCCGAGGCACAGGCCGCGATCGACAGCCTCAAGGGCTACAGCCTGGTGACGGAGACGAGTGGTGGCCGGGCATTCCGGTACGCGCACAACATCGACGGCGTGCTGCGGATCCCCTCGCAGTCGATCATCCTGCTCACGGTGCTGATGCTGCGTGGTCCGCAGACGGCCGGCGAGTTGCGCATTGCTTCCGATCGCATGCACAACTTCGCCGACATCTCCTCGGTCGAGGCTTTCCTCGACGAGTTGGCGAATCGGCCGGCGGGCGCACTGGTGTTGAAGCTGCCCCGATTGCCCGGCTCGCGCGAAAGCCGTTGGGCCCACTTGCTGAGCGGAACGCCGGCCGAGGATGCGTCCGTGCCCACTCTGCAGGCCAACGGCGACGTGTCGCTGGGTGAACTCGCAGCACTCAAGGCCAATGTGGCGCGGCTCGAATCGGAGGTGGCGAGCCTGAAGGCGATGGTCCACCGAATGGCTTCAGAGTTGGGTATTGCGGGCGATCAATAGCGCAAGAAAGCGCTTCGGGGTGTTGTGTATTGCCTGCATTCGGATGCGAAAGCAGCGTGCTGGCGCCGGGCAGCATGCCGCCGCCCTATATACTCCGCGCCGCTTGCAGCTTGTATCCATCGCTGCGCCGCCATTGGCAACATGGCGAAACTATCCTAAGGAAATTCACTTGAACCGTATCGAACTGGTCGAAAAGATCGCCACCGCACACAACGTCAGCAAGGCAGAAGCCGCTCGCATCCTCGAAACCGTGACCGGCTCCATCGTCGCTGCCGTCAAGAAGGGCGACCCCGTCCAACTGATCGGCTTCGGAACCTTCAAGCAAGTGGCTCGCGCTGCTCGCACGGGCTTCAACCCCCAAGCCGGCGCCAAGATCAAGATCGCCGCACAAAAGGTGCCGAAGTTCGTGGCAGGCGCTGCGTTCAAGGCCGCCATCGACCCCAAGGCCGCCAAGCGCAAGGCCGAGAAGGCTGCGGCCAAGCCCGTCGCCAAGAAGGCTGCTGCACCTGCCAAGAAGGCCGCTGCACCCGCAAAGAAGGCAGCAGCCAAGAAGTAAGCTGCTGCAGCCTCAGGGCTGCTTCAATGAACAACGGCCCCTCGGGGCCGTTTTCTTTTTGGGGGTGAAGAAGGTCATCGATCGCTTCGGCGCAGCAGCCGCAAGCCGTTGCCGACGACCAGCAAGCTGGCCCCCATGTCCGCGAACACGGCCATCCACATCGTCGCGGTGCCAAACACGGCCAGCACGAAGAACACGGCCTTGATGGCGAGTGCCAGGCCGATGTTCTGCCAGAGCACCGCGTGCGTGCGGTGCGACAGGCGGATCGTCTCTACGATGCGGCCCAGGTTGTCGTTCATGATGACGACGTCCGCAGCTTCCATGGCCGTGTCCGTTCCCGCCGCGCCCATCGCGAAGCCGATGTCGGCCCGTGCCAGCGCAGGCGCATCGTTGATGCCGTCTCCGGCCATCGCGGTTGCGCCATAGCGTTGGCGCATTTCCTCGATCGCGGCGAGCTTGCCTTCCGGCAGCAGCCCTCCGCGTGCATCGCCGATGCCGGCCTCGTGCGCGACGGCCTGCGCAGTGGCATCGTTGTCTCCGGTCAGCATCACGGGCGCCACGCCGAGGCGCTTGAGTTCGGCAATGGCTTCGACGGAGTTGGCCTTGATCGTATCGGCCACCGCGAAGAGGCCCAGCACGCTGCTGGCGTTCGCGAGAAGGGTCACGGTGCGGCCCTGCGATTCATGCACAGCGAGTTCGGCTTCGAGCCGTGGCTCGGCCTGCTCGCGCTCCCGGATGAGGCGATGGTTCCCGAGCACGAGGCGCTGACCGCCAATCACGCCTTCGACGCCGCGCCCGAGCAGCGCCTTGAAATCATCGACGTCGATCGCTTCGCTCTCCAGGGCCGACGCGATCGCGTGCGACACCGGGTGATCGGACCGTGCTGCGAGACCCCTGGCGAGACGGCGAACCTCCGCCTCGTCGGCGTTGCCCCACGGTTGGAACGCGACCAGCCTGGGCTTGCCCTCGGTGATGGTGCCGGTCTTGTCCAGCGCGACCGCCTTGATCAGGCGCGCGTCTTCGAGATAGGTTCCGCCCTTGATCAGGATGCCGCGCCGCGCTGCCGAGGCGAGGCCGCTCACCACCGTTACCGGCGTCGAGATGACCAACGCGCAGGGGCACGCGATCACCAGGAGTACCAGCGCCTTGTAGATCGCCGCGAGCCACTGCCAGCCCAGGAAGAGCGGCGGGAATATCGCGACCGCAACGGCCACCGCAAACACCGCCGGCGTGTAGACGGCCGCAAAGCGGTCGACGAAGCGCTGCGTGGGCGCGCGCGTGCCTTGCGCTACCTCGACCGCGTGGATGATGCGCGCCAGCGTCGTGTCATCGGCGGCGGCGGTGACGCGAAACTCGATCTCGCCCGCCTCGTTGATCGTGCCCGCGAAGACCGTGTCGCCCGGCCCCTTGTCGACCGGAATGCTCTCCCCGGTGACCGGCGCCTGGTTGATGGTGCTGTTGCCCTTCGTGATGATGCCGTCCAGGGCCACGCGCTCGCCGGGCTTGATGCGCGCAATGGCGCCCAGGGCGATCTGCGTGGCCCGGACGCGGGCCCAGCTACCGTCGGCCTGCTGCACTTCCGCATCGGCCGGAGCGAGGTCGACAAGGCCCTTGATCGCGTTGCGCGCGCGATCCACCGCGCGAGCCTCGATCAGTTCTGCGATGGCATACAGCGCCATCACCATTGCCGCTTCCGGCCATTGGCCGATCAGGAAAGCGCCGGTGACGGCGACCGACATGAGCGCATTGATGTTGAGCCGGGCGTGTCGCAGGGCCTTCAAACCCTTCGTGTACGTCTCGAGGCCGGCGAGACCGATGGCCGCAGCGGCGACGGCCATGCCCGTGGCCTTCCACACCAGCGTATCCGGCGCGAAGAAGGAGATGCCTTCGGCCGCGACGGCCAGCCCCAGTGCGGCTGCGAAGCGAACGAAGCCGTTGCCAGGCCCGTGGTCGTGCCCGTGGCCGTCATCGGTGCCTGCGGCGCCTGTCGCCGGGATCGCTTCAGGCGCGAAGCCGGCCTTGCGAATGGCCTCCAAGGCGTGCGGGATGGCATCGGCGGTGCCGTCGATCCTCAGCGTTCGTTGTCCCAACTGGAAATGCAGCCCGCGGATGCCTGCGACCGGCTCGACCGCGCGCCGGATCTCCGATTCCTCGGCGCTGCAATCCATGGTCGAAATGCGAAAGGTGTTGGCCGCGACCGGCCCGATCGATAGGGGTTCGACGCACTGGTCGGCCGCGCAACACGCCGGATGGGCGTGGGCGCTCGCCTCGGAACCGTGCAATGCAACGATGGGTGTCTCGGGGGTGCTTCGTGCCATGGACCCATTGGAAACCCTGAAGTGACTACAAGGTCAAGGGCGGGCGGAAACACGCTTGATGCAAGCCACGCCGTGTGGCAATCTGCAGCGCCGTCGACCCACCCGTCCGCCTGGACGGGACTCGACACCAGGAGGCCCGAATGCCAACCATCACGGTGATCGTCAATGGCGCGTCGAGGAACATCGACGCCTGGGACCCCGACATGCCCTTGCTCTACGCGCTGCGCAATGAACTGGGCCTGCACGCGGCCAAGTTCGGCTGCGGCCTCGGGCAATGCGGTGCATGCACCGTGCTGATCGATGGCGCGCCGGTCCGCTCGTGCACCCTTCGCATCGGAGATGCGGGCGGGCGACGCATCGTCACGGCGGAAGGGCTCGGCACGCCCGACAAGCCCCATCCCGTGCAGGCAGCCTTCATCGCCGAGCAGGCCGCGCAATGCGGTTACTGCACCAATGGCATGGTGATGAGTTCGGTGGCGCTGCTGCAGCGCGTCTCCAAGCCCAGCCGTGAGGAAGCGCAAAAGGCGCTCGCCGGCAATCTGTGCCGATGCGGGTCGCACGACCGCGTGCTTCGCGCCGTGGAACGTGCCTCGGGCGTCAGGAGGGCCTGACCATGACGACGTCGCATCTCGAAGACGCCTCCACCGGCAAGCTGACCCGGCGTGCCTTGCTCGAAGCCGGTGCGCTGGTCGTCGGCTTCAGCCTGTTCCCGAGGGAGTCGGCGCTGGCGCAAGCCGCTGGACCCTCCGCAGCAGCCCAGCGCCCGTTGGCGCTCGACCAGGTCGACTCCTTTCTTGCCATCCGTGGTGACGGTTCGGTGATCGTCTATTCCGGCAAGGTCGATTTGGGCACCGGCCACCGTATTGCCATGCGCCAGATGGTGGGCGAGGAACTCGGCGTGCCGGTCGAGCGCATCGACCTGATCGAAGGCGACACGGCGCTGACGCCCAACCAGGGCCCGACAGCCGGCAGCAGCGGCGTGATGCGCGGCGGCGTCGAATTGAGGCAGGCCGCAGCGACAGCGCGTGAGGCGCTGGTCGCGATGGCCGCCCAGAAGCTGCAGGCGCCCGCCGACCAGCTCAGGTTGGCCGACGGCGCGGTACGCGCTCCGGATGGCCGCAGCGTCGCCGTCCCGGTTCTCGTGGGCGGTCGCAGTTTCGACGTCAAGATGAATCCCAAGGCGCCGCTGAAGCGCCCGGCGGACTACGTGCTGGTCGGCCGCCCCTTGCCGCGCCCCGACGTGCCCGCCAAGGTGACCGGACGCCATGTCTACGTGCACGACCATGTGGTGCCCGGCATGCTGCACGGCCGCGTGGTGCGGCCGCCCTCCGTTGGCGCGCGCGTGCTCGCGGTCGACGAGTCGTCCATCGCGCGCTTGCCCGCCGTGCGCGTGGTGCGCATTGCCGATTTCGTCGGCGTGGTGAGCCCCGACGAATGGGCTGCCGTGCGTGCGGCGCGCGAACTCAAGGTGCAGTGGAGCGACAGCGCGCAGTTGATAGGCCACGAAGCCCTCGTCGACTGGGCACGCAGCGGCCCCTTCGTCGCCGAGGAAGTCATCGCGACCAAGGGCGACGCGCAGCGCGTAGCCAGCCTGCGCGATGCGTCCGACGTGCTTCGGGCAACCTATTCGTGGCCCATCCAGTCGCACGGTTCCATCGGTCCGTCATGTGCCGTGGCCGACGTCCGGCCTGACGGCGGGACTGTGTGGACCGCATCGCAGGCGAGCCATCGCTTCCTCAACGTCTTTGCTGCGCTGGTCGACCTGCCGCGCGACAAGCTGCGCGTCATCTATCTCGACGGCGCTGGCTGCTACGGGATGAACGGCCACGACGACGCGGCCGCCGATGCGGTGCTGCTGTCCAAGGCGGTCGGCAAGCCGGTGCGCGTGCAGTGGAGCCGCCAGGACGAACTGGGCTGGGATCCCAAGGGTCCGCCGCAGTTGCTCGCGATCCAGGCCAGCCAGATGCCGGATGGCCGTATCGATGCGTGGGAAACCGACATGTGGGTGCCGCGCGCCACTGCCAACCTGGAGTGGATTCCGCTGCTGTCGCCGCTCGCGGCGGGCATGAAGCAGCCGGTCGGGCAGGCGACGGGGCTGGTCTCGCAGAACGGCGATCCGCCCTACGCCGCCAATGCGGTCAAAGTGTCGGCTCACTGGCTGGGCCCGGCGCCGCTGCGGCCATCGAACATTCGCGCGCCGGGCAAGGTCGCGAACTGCTTTGCAGTGGAAAGCTTCGTCGATGAACTCGCCTCGAAGGCGCACGTGGACCCGGTGGCCTTCCGGCTGCGCGACATGTCGAATCCTCGGGGTGTCGAAGTGATCCGGCGCATGGCGCAGATGGCCGGCTGGCAGGCGAGGCCCTCGCCGGCAGCGTCCGCTGCCAAGGGCAAGGTCGCGACGGGGCGCGGCATGGCCTACATCCACTACAAGAACAACGAGACCTTCGTCGCCGTGGCGATGGACGTGGAGGTCGACCGTTCGACCGGCGAGATCGCCGTGCGCCGCGTCTGCTGCGCCCATGACTGCGGGCTGATGATCAATCCCGACGCCGTGCGCGCACAGGTCGAAGGCAACATCCTGCAGACGCTCTCGCGCACCTTGTATGAGGAAACCACCTTCGACCGCTCGCGCGTCACGAGCGTCGACTGGGCCAGCTATCCGCTGCTGCGCTTCCCGGCGGTGCCGCGCCTGGAGATCGCATTGATCGATCGCCGCGACGAGCCGCCACTGGGTGCGGGCGAAGCCGCGGCGAGTCCGGTGCCGGCGGCGCTGGCGAACGCGGTTTTCGATGCCACGGGCGTGCGTCTGCGCAGCGTGCCCTTCACCAGCGACAAGCTGAAGGCATTGATGGCCTGAGTTCGCCTTTCAGGCGTTCTGGAAGTCGTTGCTGTGCAGGCAGATGGCGACGTTCGGGTTTTCCCGAAAGCGCATCGTGGCCATGGCGTCGATCGAATCGGCGTTCTGTGCGTAGGCTTGCACCAATTCGGAATCCCCACCTTCGGGCGCGTGGAAGCGGGTGTGGAGCGCTTCCTCGTCGATGCGGGCGATGATCCGGGCGCCGTCGAACCCGTCGGGATAGATGGCGAACTGGACGCTGCCAGTCGCGGCGTGGAAGATTGCTTCTGAGGCCATGGTCGTTGCGTGCTGTTCGGTGCGTTGCGGACAGTGTCCCGCTTCCTTGAAAACGAAAGCATCCGTCCGACGATGTATGCCCCACTGCAAGATGTGGACCATTTCACGGAAATGACGCTCGCCCCCAGGCTTGCTCACTTCGTGTAGCCGCCTTCCCCCTGCCGGGGGCAACACCGGCAGCCCGGCGGAGCCGGTTCTGCGGTGTTTTGCGAACTGGCTTGCGGCCTTTTTTTACGCGGTGGTGAGCATGCCGCGTTCTTCGATGAAGGAGACGACTTCGGCCAGGCCGGTGCGGGTCTTGAGGTTGGTCATCACGAAGGGGCGTTGCTTGCGCATGCGCTTGGTGTCCGCCTCCATCACGCTCAGGTCTGCACCGACGTAGGGCGCCAGGTCGGTCTTGTTGATGACGAACAGGTCGCTCTTGGTGATGCCGGGGCCACCCTTGCGGGGGATCTTCTCGCCGGCCGCGACGTCGATCACGTAGATCGTGAGGTCCGACAACTCGGGGCTGAAAGTGGCTGCGAGGTTGTCGCCGCCGGACTCGACGAACACGACGTCCGCATCCGGGAACTGGACCAGCATGCGGTCGATGGCTTCGAGGTTGATCGACGCGTCCTCGCGGATCGCAGTGTGCGGGCAGCCGCCCGTTTCCACGCCCATGATGCGTTCGGCCGGCAGGGCGCCGGCCACGGTCAGCAGGCGCTGGTCTTCCTTGGTGTAGATGTCGTTGGTGATGGCGACGAGGTCGTACTTGTCGCGCATCGTCTTGCAGAGCATCTCCAGCAGCGTGGTCTTGCCGGAGCCGACGGGGCCGCCGATGCCGACGCGCAGGGGCGGCAGTTTCTTGGTGCGGTGGGCGATGTGGTGGAGGGCGGAGGACATACGTGCTGACGTGCTTAGCTTCTGAAGAGACGCGAGTATTGGGTTTCGTGCCGGGAAGACAGGATGGCGAGCATCGGCGAGAAAGCTTGCCGCTCGTCATCCGTGAGTGTGATCGCAAGATCGACCGCCGTGGGGATTTCCGCGGCCAGCCGGCCGAGCATGCGCTGGCCCGCGCTCTGGCCTAGCGGCACGGCCTTGACCGCGGCGCCGATCATGTTTTCGGCCCATCCGAAGGCAAAGGCGAGGCAGGCATCGCGCACGGGCGCCGCGGTGCGGGCCGCCGCGAAGGCAAAGGCGATCGGGTAGCTCGCGGGGAGCGATTCGAATACCTTCGCCGCATCTTCGTGGTGCAGCTTGAGCCATTCGACGAAGGAGCGGCCCATCTGCTCGGTCTGGAGCAGGAACTCGGCGGATTCACGGGTCTGGAAGACCCAGGCGTTGAGCGCGTGGATGCGCGGCATGTCGCCGGTGCGCCAGGCGGGGATCGCCTGCGCCAGAACGGCGAGGTCGGCGCGCGCAAGGCTCAGCTGCAGCTGGTCGACGAGCCAGTCGGACGCGGCCTGCTCGGTGCCGAGCCCGGCCCATTCGATGCCGGCCTCCAGCCCTTCGGAATAGGAGAAGCCGCCCACGGGCAGCGCCGGCGACGCGAGCCAGATCAGTTGAAGAAGGCTCGCCGCGGGCAGGGCGGCCGGCGCGTCATCCATCAGTGCGAATGGCCGTGCGAGTGGTCATGGTCATGGTCATGGTCATGATCGTGCCCGTGATCGCCATGCGCAGGCGAACCGGCATAGGCGTCCGGATGCAGCACCGGCCCGACCGGCCCGGCGCCGTGCGAATGCCCGTGCCCGCCACCGTGTGCGCCGTAGGCGCCGCCTTCGGGTTCGAAGGCTTCCTCGGCTTCACGCACGATCAGGTGCATCGACCTCAGCATGCCGGCCAGCACGTGGTCGGGTTCGATCTTCAGGTGATCGGGCTTGAGCTCGATCGGCACGTGGCGGTTGCCGAGGTGATAGGCGGCACGCATCAGGTCGAAGGGCGTGCCGTGTTCGCTGCAATGCGTGATGACCAGCACCGGCTGGCGCGCGGCAATCACCTTGATCAGTGAACCGTCCTCGGCGACCAGCACGTCGCCGCCGCGCACGGCGGTGCCGCGCGGCAGGAACACGCCGATCTGGCGGCTCTGGGAATCGGTGGTGTCGAATCGGCTTTTCTGGCGGACGTCCCAGTCGAGTTCGACGGTGGCGGCGCGCTTGAGCAGGACGGGGGCGAGGCCGCCGCCCTGGGGCATGAGTTTGTTGGCGGTGAGCATGGGAGGCAGGTTGGTCGATGAATGCGGATTGTCGATCCGCGCGCAACATCGAACCTAGAACAGGAAATATCGCTGCGTCATCGGCAGCGAAATCGCCGGATCGCAGGTCAGCAGTTGCCCGTCGGCACGCACCGCGTAGGTCTGCGCATCGATTTCCATCGTCGGCGTGAACGCGTTGTGCACCATGTGCTGCTTGCGCACGCCGCGGATGTTCTTCACCGCGCTCAGGTTCTTGGCGAGCCCGTAGCGCCGGCCGATGTCCGCCGCGAGGCCCGCTTGCGAAACGAAAGTCAGCGAGCTTCTTGCCAGCGAGCCGCCGTAAGCGCCAAACATCGGCCGATAGTGCACCGGCTGCGGGGTCGGGATCGATGCGTTCGGGTCGCCCATGGCGGCCATCGCGATGCTGCCGCCCTTGATGATCGTGAACGGCTTGACGCCGAAAAAGGCCGGCTTCCACACCACCAAGTCGGCCCACTTGCCGACCTCGATGCTGCCCACTTCATGGGCGATGCCGTGCGCGATGGCCGGGTTGATCGTGTACTTGGCGACGTAACGCTTGGCGCGGAAGTTGTCGTTGCGCGACTCGTCTTCCGGCAGCTTGCCGCGTTGCGCCTTCATCTTGTGGGCGGTCTGCCAGCAGCGGATGATCACTTCGCCTACCCGGCCCATGGCCTGGCTGTCGGAACTGAACATGCTGATGGCGCCCATGTCGTGCAGGATGTCTTCGGCCGCGATCGTCTCCTTGCGGATGCGGCTTTCGGCAAAGGCCAGATCCTCGGGAATGCCGGCGTCCAGGTGGTGGCACACCATCAGCATGTCGACGTGCTCGTCGAGCGTGTTCACCGTGTAGGGCATCGTCGGATTGGTGGAGGAGGGCAGGAAGTTCGCCTCGCCCACCACGCGCAGGATGTCCGGCGCGTGGCCGCCACCGGCGCCTTCGGTGTGGAAGGCGCAGATCGCGCGGCCCTTCACGGCCGCGATGGTGTTCTCGACAAAGCCTGATTCGTTGAGCGTGTCGCTGTGGATCGCCACCTGCGTGTCGGTCGCCTCGGCCACGTCCAGGCAATTGCTGATGGCGGCCGGCGTGGTGCCCCAGTCCTCGTGCAGCTTGAGGCCGATCACGCCTGCGTCGATCTGCTCGTGCAGCGCGGCCGGCAGGCTCGCATTGCCCTTGCCCAGAAAGCCGAGGTTCATGGGGAAGGCATCGGCGGCCTGCAGCATGCGTTCGATGTGCCATGGGCCCGGGGTCGCCGTGGTGGCGAAGGTGCCGGTGGCCGGGCCGGTGCCGCCGCCGAGCATGGTGGTCACGCCCGAGGCCAGCGCCTCCTCGATCTGCTGCGGGCAGATGAAGTGGATGTGGCTGTCGATGCCGCCCGCGGTGACGATGTTGCCTTCGCAGCTGATCACCTCGGTCCCCGCGCCGATGACGATGTCAACGCCCGGTTGCACGTCCGGGTTGCCGGCCTTGCCGATCGCGACGATGCGGCCGTCCTTCAGGCCGATGTCGGCCTTCACGATGCCCCAGTGGTCGAGGATCAGCGCGTTGGTCATCACCGTGTCCACGGTGCCCTCGGCGCGCGTGCGCTGTCCCTGCGCCATGCCGTCGCGGATGGTCTTGCCGCCGCCGAACTTGACTTCCTCGCCGTAGCCGCCGGCATGCAGCGTGTAGTCCTCCTCGACTTCGATCACCAGGTCGGTGTCGGCCAGGCGGATGCGGTCGCCCACCGTGGGGCCGAAGATTTCTGCGTAGGCGCGGCGGCCGATCGTTGCCATTCAGAGTTTTCCTTGTACGAGGCCGCGGAAGCCGTAGACCACGCGGTCACCGGCGAAGTCCACCAGTTCGACCGTCCGTTGCTGGCCGGGCTCGAAACGCACGGCGGTGCCCGATGCGATGTTCAGGCGCATGCCGCGCGCCGCCTCGCGGTCGAAGCCCAGCGCGCCGTTGGTTTCGGCGAAGTGGTAGTGCGAGCCGACCTGGATCGGACGGTCGGCTGTGTTCTGGACCACCAGGGTCAGCGTGCGGCGGCCGGGGTTGAGGACGTGCTCGCCCTCGTCGGTGATGAGTTCGCCGGGGATCATCGGCGCTGCCTCAGGCGAGGCCGCCGAGGAGGGCGACGCCGAACAGCGCCACCGCAGCGCCGGCCAGGCGGGGCAGCCAGCGATGGCTGTGGCGCAACGACCAGCCGATGGCAATGCCGGCGCCATGCAGGACGACGGTGGCGGCGAGCATGCCGGCGAGGGTCATTGCGGCGGCGGATTCGCCGGCCAGTTCCTGACCGTGCGCGATGCCGTGGAACACGGCGAACACGCCGACCAGCGCTGCGGCGGCGAACGCCGGCAGGCGCCGTTGCGTGAGCACCAGCAGTCCGAGCACCAGCAGCGATGCGGCAATCATCGGCTCGACCGCCGGCAGTTGCACACCGCCCAGGCCTGCCATGGCGCCGGCCAGCAACATGACGGCGAAGCCCAGTGGCGCCCACAGCAGGTCGGGCCACGCGCGGCGCGCAGTGAGCGCGCTCCAAAGGCCCACGGCCACCATCGCGGCCAGGTGGTCCACGCCGGTCAGCGGATGAAGAAAGCCGGTGATGAAGCCGTGATGGTGCGCCCCGTCGACGCCGGTGTGAGCGTTGGCGACCAGCGGCAGCGCGGCCAGCAGCAGGGCGAGGATGGGTGTGGTGCGAGTCAGGCGCATGGATGTCGGTCCTTGTTGTTGTGCCAAAGGAATGGGTTCAGACGATCGGCTGATGAACAGTAACCAGCTTGGTGCCATCCGGGAAGGTGGCTTCGACCTGAATGTCCGGGATCATCTCCGGAACGCCGTCCATCACGTCGGCGCGCGTCAGCACGGCGCGGCCTTCGCTCATGAGGGCCGCCACGCTCTTGCCGTCGCGCGCGCCTTCCATCACGGCCGCCGAGATCAGCGCAATGGCTTCCGGGTAGTTGAGCTTCAGGCCGCGGGCGCGGCGCCGTTCGGCCAGCAGCGCCGCCGTGAAGATCAGCAGCTTGTCTTTTTCTCGTGGTGTCAGTTCCATGCAAATACCTTTGCAACACTCATGCCTCCTGTTGCCTGCCCGCTGCCGGGCACGACTGTTGCACGCATCCCTCCGTGCACTCCACCGCCGTTCCCCCCGCTCCGAGCGACGAAGCGCCGCAGCGCATCGTCAAGGTCCGGCGCGACTACAACAGCTGGGTCGCCAGCGAAACGCTGGAGGACTACGCGCTGCGCTACACGCCGCAGCGCTTCCGGCGCATGTCGGAATGGCGGGTGGCGAACACGGCCTTCGGCGGCGCAGCCTCGTTCCTGATCCTGGAGGCGGTCGGTGCCACCCTTCTGGTGCAGTACGGCTTCGTCAATGCCTTCTGGGCCATCCTGGTCACCGGGCTCATCATCTTCCTGGCGGGCCTGCCGATCAGCGTCTACGCCGCGCGCTATGGCGTCGACATGGATCTGCTCACTCGCGGCGCCGGCTTCGGCTACATCGGCTCGACGCTGACCTCGCTGATCTACGCGTCCTTCACCTTCATCTTCTTCGCGCTCGAAGCGGCGGTGATGGCCTATGCGCTGGAACTGGCGCTGGGCGTGCCCCCGGTCTGGGGCTACCTCGTGTGTGCGCTGGTCGTGATCCCGCTCGTCACGCACGGCATCTCGGCGATCAGCCGGCTGCAGGTCTGGACGCAACCGATATGGCTGCTGATGCTGGTCGTGCCGTTCGGCTACGTGCTTGCGCGCGATCCTGGTGCGTTCTCGGGCATCGCGCACTATGTCGGTGTCAAGTCGGCATCCATCGGCTTCGATCTGCACCTTTTCGGTGCTGCGCTCACGGTCGGCATCGCGCTGATCACGCAGATGGGCGAACAGGCCGACTACCTGCGTTTCATGCCGGCGCGCACGGCCGCCAACCGCGGGCGCTGGTGGGCCGCAGTGCTCGCCGGCGGGCCGGGCTGGGTGGTGCTCGGCGTGCTCAAGATGCTGGGTGGCGCGTTGCTGGCCTACCTGGCGATCAGCCACATGGTGCCGCCCGAGCGCGCCGTCGATCCGAACCAGATGTACCTGGCGGCATACGAGTACGTCTTCCCCAACTACGGCTGGGCCGTCGTGGCGACGGCGGTGTTCGTCGTGATCTCGCAGCTCAAGATCAATGTCACCAACGCCTATGCGGGCTCGCTTGCGTGGAGCAACTTCTTCTCGCGCGTGACGCACAGCCACCCGGGCCGCGTGGTGTGGGTGGTGTTCAATGCGCTCATCGCCTTCATGCTGATGGAGATGAACGTGTTCGAGGCCCTGGGCGACGTGCTCGGCCTCTACGCCAACATCGCCATCGCCTGGATGATGGCGGTGGTGGCCGACCTGGTCATCAACAAGCCGCTGGGCCTGTCGCCGCCGGGCATCGAGTTCAAGCGGGCGCACCTGTGGGACATCAACCCGGTCGGGGTCGGTGCGATGGCACTGGCGTCTGTGCTGTCGATCACCGCGCACCTCGGCGTGTTCGGGCCGTTGGCACAGGCCTTCTCGGCGCTGATCGCGCTGGGCACGGCCTTCGTTGCCGCGCCGCTGATCGCCTGGGCCACGCGCGGCAAGTACTACATCGCGCGCGTCTCCGATGAACGCGGTGCGGCCCCGTTCGCGCCGGCCGCCCGTCGCTCGGCGGTGCGCTGGGCTCGCGTCGAATCCGATGCCGGCAGCTACCGGCGGCTCAGCACCCAGCGCTGCGCCATCTGCGAGCGCGAGTACGAGGGGCCGGACATGGCGCACTGCCCCGCCTACCAGGGGCCGATCTGCTCGCTGTGCTGCACGCTCGACGCGCGCTGCGGCGACCTGTGCAAACCGCAGGCGAGCCTCTCGGCGCAATGGTCGGGCGCCTTGCGCTGGCTGCTGCCGCGCCGCGTGTGGCCGTACCTCGACACCGGACTCGGCCATTTCCTGCTGCTGATGCTGATCGTCGTGCCGCTGCTCGCCGCCGTCTTCGGCGTGCTCTACCAGCAGGAACTGCGCGCGCTCGGCGAAACCGCCCTGACCGAGAGCGCGCTGCTCGATCTGCAGCCCGCATCGCTGCGCTCGGGCTTCCTCAAGGCCTACATGGCGCTGCTGGTGATTGCCGGGATCGTCGCGTGGTGGCTGGTGCTCGCCCACCAGAGCCGCAAGGTCGCGCAGGAAGAATCGAACCGCCAGACCCATCTGCTGGTGCGCGAGATCGAGCTGCACCGCGAGACCGACCGCGCGTTGCAGGCCGCCAAGCAGACAGCCGACCAGGCGCGCGAACAGGCGGACCAGGCCAACCAGGCGAAGAGCCGCTACATCAGCGCCATCAGCCACGAACTGCGCACGCCCCTCAACAGCATCCTGGGCTATGCGCAGCTCATGGGCGAGGACGCCGCCGTGCCGCCGCACCGCCGGCAGGCGGTCGCGGTCATCCGGCGCGGTGGCGAGCATCTGCTGTCGTTGATCGAGGGCACGCTCGACATCGCCCACATCGAAGCCGGCAAGCTCACGCTCAATGCCAGGCCGATGCAGTTTGCCGAAGTGATGAGCGAACTGGCCGACATGTTCGAACTGCAGGCCGAGGACAAAGGCCTGGCCTTCCGTTTCGAGCCCAGCGGCACCTTGCCGGAACTGGTACGCGCTGACGAGAAGCGGGTGCGGCAGATCCTCATCAACCTGCTCGGCAACGCGATCAAGTTCACTGCGGCAGGGCAGGTCACGTTGCGCCTGCGCTATGCGCGCGAATTCGCGGCCATCGAGATCGAGGACACCGGGCCGGGCATGTCGGCCGAGGAACTGGGCCGCATCTTCGAGCCCTTCGCGCGCGGCGCGACCGCCGGCCCTGCAGCGCCTGGCGCGGGCCTCGGACTCACGATCGCGAAGATGCTGATCGACCTGATGGGCGGCGAGATGACCGTCCAGAGCACGCCAGGCGTCGGCTCGGTGTTTCGCCTGCGCCTCTTCCTGCCGCACGTGCACGAGGTGCAGGCCGCGAGTGTGCGGAGAGTCACGGCACCCGTGGTGCGCGTGCGGCGCGGCTACGAAGGCCCGCGCCGGAGGCTGCTGGTGGTGGACAACGAGGAAGTCGATCGCGACCTGCTCTCGCACCTGCTGTCGCCCCTCGGCTTCGAGTTGCGGACGGCGGCAAGCGGCCACGATGCGCTCGACCTGATCGCTGCCGGCTGGCGGCCCGACGCGATGTTCGTCGACCTCGCCATGCCGGGCATCGACGGCTGGGAAACCATTCGGCGTTCGCACGCGCTCGGGCTCGCGAACGCTGCGGTCGCGATCGTGTCGGCCAATGCCTTCGACAAGCGCCTGGACAACGACGTCGGCATCACGCCGGAGGATTTCTTCGTCAAGCCGGTGCGTCACAGCGAACTGCTCGATTGGCTGGAGCGGCGGCTCGAACTGCGATGGAATGACCAGCCCGCGGTGCCGCCGGTTTCCGCGCCATCAGGCGTGGTGCTGCCTTCGACCGAGCGCCTGCGCGCGCTCGAAGAGGCGGTGAGCCTCGGTTACTTTCGGGGAATCATGAACCAGCTCGACGCGATCGACGCAGCGCAGCCCGAATGCGCGATATGGACTTCAACGCAGCGTGCATTGGCGCGGCAATTCCAGTTCGACGCGATGAGCCGCACCCTGACTGCGGCAGTGGGGACCCCATGAGCACGGCCACGCCACTCGTCAACACCCTGCGCGGCAGCGGGGGCAACAGCGACCTCGTGCTGATCGTGGACGACGTGCCCGACAACCTCGCCGTCCTGCACGATGCGCTCGACGAATCCGGCTACACCGTGCTCGTCGCGACCAGCGGCGAGCAGGCGCTGCAACGCGCCGCGCAGGCCCGGCCCGACATCGTGCTGCTCGACGCGATGATGCCCGGCATCGACGGCTTCGAAGTCGCGCGGCGGCTCAAGGGCGATACCGCGACCGCGCACATCCCGATCGTCTTCATGACCGGCCTCACCGAGACCGAGCATCTTGTTGCCGCGCTCGAAGCCGGTGGCGTGGACTACGTCACGAAGCCGATCAAGCCCAAGGAAGTGCTGGCGCGCATGAATGTGCACCTGCAAGGCGCCCGCCGCGCGCGCCAGGAGGCGCAGCAGGCCGGCCAGGCGCGCAATGCGCTCGATGCCTTCGGCTACGCGAGCTTCACCGTGCGCATGCCCGAGGGCAAGCTGATCTGGCAGACGGTGCTTGCGCGCGACCTGCTGCTGCGCTACTGCGGCACCAGCGCACCGGTGACGCCGCCCGCAGTGCTCGACTGGCTGCGTCGTCACCTGCCCGATGCGCAACAGCGCCAGATCGAGCCGCCCGTGCTGGCGATCGAGCAGGGCGCGACCAGCCTGAACGTGCGCCTGCACCAGCAGACCGGCCACGACGACGGCGGCGACGACTGGCTGATCATCATGCGCGAGGTGTCCGACACGGCGGTCATCGAAGCCATGAGCCTGAGCCTGAAGCTCACGGCGCGCGAAGCCGAGGTGCTCTACTGGGTTGTCAAGGGCAAGACCAACAAGGACATCGGCGAGATCCTGGGCAGCAGCCCCGCGACCGCGAAGAAGCACCTGGAGCGTGTGTACGTGAAGCTCGGCGTCGAGACGCGCACCGCCGCGGCCGGCGTGGCGATGAAGCGCATCCGCGAATTGCAGCCCCAGTTCGAGATCTGAGGGACTCGCCTGCCGGGCGTGGCGGGCGCATGATGGCCGCGAAGCCGACATGCACGGCTTCTAGAATCCGCCGCCATGCGCCGATACGACCTCCTCATCCCGCTGTGGCTGATGGCCGCGACCGTGCAAGCCGGCGGCCATTTCGATGTCGACGACGCCTTCACGCTCGACCCGGGGCAGTGCCAGTACGAACTCTGGGGCGGGCGCTTCGGGGACGAGCCGGTCACGGACATTCATCTCGGGCCTGCGTGCCGGGTCGGTCCGGTCGAACTGGGCTTCAACTTCGATCGCTATTCCGTGCCGGGGTTGCATGGCGTCGTGCTCGGGCCGCAGGTGAAGTGGACCTATTGGGGCCAGGGCGCGGATTCAAGGTTTGCCGCGGCGATGTCCGCTGGCGTGAATGTCGATGTCACGCATGGCGGCTACACGGGCGGCCAGGTCCTGCTGCCGGTGAGCTGGCGTGCGCTCGACAGCCTGTGGATTCACGCCAATGTCGGGGCCGACTGGTCGACCGTGACGGGCGAGCGCACCGGGCGAGGCGGCCTCCAGGGCGAATGGGCGTTGAACGACAAATGGAGCCTGATGTTCGAGCGGTTCCGCGCCTTCGGGTTCTGGACGTCACGCGTGGGTGCGCGATTCAACGTCACGCCGTTGATCAGTGTCGACGTGACCGCCGCGCGGACCAGCGTCGCAGGCAGCCCGAGGGTGTACGTGATCGGGCTCAATCACGAGTTCAAGGCGCCTTGACGGGACAAGGCGGGCACGCCCCTAGAGCAGATCGATGCCGGGCAGGCTCTTGAAGCAGGTCTCGCGCGTGATCTGGACAAAATCCGCCAGCCAGGCCTGACGCGATGTCGCCGCGGAACAGGCCATGTGCAATTCGCCGGTGAGACCGTTCTTGCCTACGCGCCGCGCAGTGATATAGCCCCGGTCGAGATAGCCCTGAACGGCCCAGAGCGGAAGCGTGGCAATGCCGCGCCCGCTGGCCACCAGTTGCAGCATGGCCACGGTGAGGTCTGTCGTGCGGCGTTGGGCGGGTGCGACGCCGGCCGGTTCCAGCACCTGGCGCACGATGTCGAGCATGTCGTCTGGCACCGGGTAGGTGATGAGCGTCTGGTCGGCGAAGTGGCGTGCCGTCAGATGCGGTTTCGAGATCAGCGGGTGATCGTTCGCCACCAGCGCCACGATCTCGAAACGGAAGAGCGGGTGATAGTCGACCGTTTCGTCCGCGTCCTGTTCCGACACGATGGCGACGTCGGCCCGGTCTTGCAGGACGAGTGCGATGGGGTCCGGATGGAAGCCCGAGACGATGTCCAGTTCGATCTCGGGCCAGCGCTGGCGAAACGCGTCCATGGCCGGCATCAGCCAGTCAAAGCAGGTGTGGCACTCCACCACGATGCGAAGCTGGCCCGCCCGGCCCAGCGACAGGCGCGCCAGGTCACGCTCGGCCTCGCCGATCATCGGCATCGTGCGGTCCGCGAGTTCGAGCAGGCGCAGGCCTGCCGCGCTGAACTGCGGCGGCACGGACTTTCGCTCGTACAGCGCAAGGCCAAAGTGGTCTTCCAGCAGCTTGATCTGGTGCGAGAGCGCCGATTGCGTGAGATTGAGCAACTGGGCGGCCCGAACCAGACTTCCCGTGTCGCGCAATGCGGCGAGGGTGCGGAAATGGCGAATTTCGAGGACAGATTTGGCCATGAATCAAATTCACGTTGATGCGCAAAATGTTTCGTTTGAATCATAGCCTCGTCCTTGGGATCATCGGGTGATGACCCGTACCCACACCCTCGGATTCCCGCGCATGGGCGCCCATCGCGAACTGAAGTTCGCCCTCGAAAAGCATTGGCATGGCGAGATCGACACCGCCGCGCTCGAAGCCGTCGGCGCCGACCTGCGCGCCCGTCACTGGCAAGCCCAGAGCGATGCCGGGCTGGACTTCGTCACCGTCGGCGACTTCGCGTTCTACGACCATGTGGCCAACCACATCCAGCTTCTTGGCTGCGAGCCGCCACGCTTCGACTTTGCCGCCGAGCCGGAACTGGCCCGCTATTTCACGATGGCGCGCGGCGTGGCCGACGAAACCGGCCATGAAGGGTGCGCCCACGGCGCGCATGGCACCTTCGCGCTCGAGATGACGAAGTGGTTCGACACCAACTACCACTATCTCGTGCCCGAGTTCACGGCGAACACGCGCTTCGGGCTGGCCTCGGTCCGCCTCTTCGACGAGGTTGCGCAGGCACAGAAGCTGGGGCACAAGGCCAAGGCCGTCCTGCTTGGCCCGCTGAGCTTTCTCTGGCTCGGCAAGGAGAAGCAGGCGGGTTTCGACAGGTTCACCTTGCTGGACTCGCTCCTGCCGGTCTACGAGCAGGTGCTGGCGCGGCTGAAATCGCTCGGCGTCGAATGGGTCCAGATCGACGAGCCGATCCTCGGCCTCGATCTGCCGGATACCTGGCGCAATGCCTTCGAACGCAGCTACTGGCAACTGGCGCGCAGTGCACCGAAGCTGCTGCTCGCAACCTACTTCTCGCCGTTGGCGGAGAACCTCCGTCTCGCCTGCCAGTTGCCCGTGGCCGGCCTGCACGTCGATGCGGTGCGTGCGCCCGAGGAACTCACCGGCGTGGCCGACTGGCTGCCGGCACACAAGGTGCTGTCGGTCGGCATCGTCGACGGCCGCAACATCTGGCGCACCGATCCGGACGCGGCGCTGAAGCGCCTGCAGCCCGTTGCCGACAAGCACAAGGGCGAACTCTGGATTGCGCCGTCCTGTTCGCTGCTGCACGTGCCCTTCAGCCTGGCGTCGGAGACGAAGCTCGATCCGGAAATCAGGAGTTGGCTCGCCTTCGCCGTCGAGAAACTCGACGAACTGCGCGTGTTGCGGGCTGCACTGGACGGCGAAGAGTCATCGGTCGAAGCCGAGCTGGCCGCGGCACGCCAGGCCGCTGCAGCGCGTCGCAGCAGCCCGCGCGTGCACCGCGCCGCGGTGGCATTGCGGCTCGCCAGGACCGTGTCGGCCGACGACAAGCGGGCCTCGGCCTTTGCGCAGCGCCAGGCGGAGCAACGTGAGCGCTTTGTGCTGCCGCCATTGCCGACGACGACCATCGGATCCTTCCCCCAGACCGCCGCGATCCGTGCCGCGCGCGCCGCCTTCAGGCGCGGCGAACTCGATGCCGCCGGCTACCGCGAGAAGATGCAGGCCGAGATCAGGCTGGCCGTGCACAAGCAGGAAGAACTCGGCCTCGACGTCCTGGTGCACGGTGAGGCCGAGCGCAACGACATGGTCGAGTACTTCGGCGAACAGCTCGATGGCTTTGTCTTCACGGCCAACGGGTGGGTGCAATCGTATGGATCGCGTTGCGTGAAGCCGCCGGTGATCTTCGGCGACGTGGCGCGGCCGAAACCGATGACCGTCGAATGGACTGCGTATGCGCAGAGCCTCACGAAGCTGCCGATGAAGGGCATGCTGACCGGACCGATCACGATCCTGCAGTGGTCCTTCGTGCGCGATGACCAGCCGCGCAGCGTCACGACGGAGCAGATCGCCTGGGCGATACGCGACGAGGTGGTCGACCTGGAGAAAGCCGGCATCGGCATCATCCAGATCGACGAGCCGGCCATCCGCGAAGGGCTTCCGCTCCGGCGTTCGCGCTGGAAGAGCTACCTGGAGGGCGCGACGCGGTCGTTCCGCATCAGCGCCTCGGGTGTGGCCGACCGGACCCAGATCCACACCCACATGTGCTATTCCGAATTCAACGACATCCTGCCGGAGATCGCGGCGATGGACGCCGACGTCATCACGATCGAGACCAGCCGCTCGGACATGGAACTGCTGCGCGGGTTCGGCGACTTCCAGTACCCGAACGAGATCGGCCCTGGCGTCTACGACATCCACTCGCCCCGCGTGCCGACGGCCGACGAGATGGTGAGGCTCATGCGCAAGGCCGCGGCCGTGGTGCCGCCGGCGAATCTGTGGGTCAACCCCGATTGCGGTCTCAAGACCCGCGGCTGGCCCGAGACCGAGGCCGCATTGGCCAACATGGTGGCCGCTGCCAAGGTCCTGCGCAGCGAACTGGCGCTCAGATCTCCGCGCCTTCCACGAGAAACCTGACGCGCCGCACGCCCTGCCATTCGTCGGCATCGAGCCGGTAGGCGATCACCACCTTGGGCGGCAGCGGCTCGGTGTGGCCGAACCAGATGCCGTCGACCGGCTTGCCGCGGTGCTTGAGCTTCAGCGCGAGGTGCTTCTCGCCGACGAGGCGCTGCGACACGACCTCCACTTCCTCGCTGAAGGTCGGCGGCGCAAAGCCCTGGCCCCAGACTTCACGGTGCAGCGTATCGACCAGGTCCACGCGAAGGTATTCGGGTGCGAGTGGTCCGTCGGTGTCCAGCCGGCGCGTCAGGGTGGCGGCGTCGAGCCACTCCTGCGCCACTTCGGCGAGCGCCTGTTCGAAGGCCGGGAAATGCTCCCGCGCCACGGTGCAACCGGCCGCCATCGCGTGGCCGCCGAAGCGCAGCAGCACGCCGGGATGCCGCTTGGCAACCAGGTCGAGCGCATCGCGCAGATGAAAGCCGGGAATCGACCGGCCCGAGCCCTTGAGTTCGTGCGACTTGCCGTCGGCGCCGCTGGCCGCGAAGACGAAGGTGGGCCGATGGAAGCGTTCCTTGATGCGCGAGGCGACGATGCCGACCACGCCTTCGTGGAAGTCCACGCCGAACACGCTGATGGCCGCGGGCGGTGCCTGGGTGTCGTCGAACAGCGATTCGGCCAGCATCAGCGCCTTGTCGCGCATGCCGCCTTCGATGTCGCGCCGCTCGCGGTTGATGCCGTCGAGCGTGCGTGCGAGTTCGTCCGCGCGGCCGGCATCGTCGGTCAGCAGGCATTCGATGCCCAGCGTCATGTCGGCAAGACGACCCGCGGCGTTGATGCGCGGGCCGAGCGCAAAGCCGAAGTCGAAGGTGGTCGCCGACGCCGCGTTGCGGCCCGCGGCCTTGAAGAGCGCCGCGATGCCTGCGGGCATGGCGCCCGCGCGGATGCGGCGCAGTCCCTGTGCGACCAGCCGGCGGTTGTTGGCGTCGAGCCGGACCACGTCGGCGACCGTGCCGAGCGCGACCAGGGGCAGCAGGGCATCGAGCTTGGGTTGGTTCGCCACGTCGAAAACGCCGCGCGTGCGCAGTTCGGAGCGCAGGGCAAGCAGCACGTAGAACATCACGCCGACGCCTGCGATGCTCTTGCTTTCGAAGTCGCAGCCGGGCTGGTTCGGATTCACGAGCACGTCGGCTTCGGGCAGCGACGGGCCCGGCAGGTGGTGATCGGTCACCAGCACCGACAGGTGGCGTGCCTTGGCGGCGGCCACGCCTTCGACGCTCGCGATGCCGTTGTCGACCGTGATGAGCATGTCGGCGCCGCTGTCCGCGACGCGCTCGGCGATCGGCGGCGTGAGACCGTAGCCGTCCGTCACACGGTCGGGCACGAGGTAGCTGGCGTTCCTGGCGCCGAGCAGGCGCAGGCCGCGCACGGCGACGGCGCAGGCGGTTGCGCCGTCGCAGTCGTAGTCGGCGACGACGCACAGGCGCTTGTCATCGCGGATCGCATCGGCCAGCAGCACGGCCGCCTCGCGCGTGCCGCGCAATGTGTTCGGCGGGAGAAGACGCGCGAGGCCGTCGTCGAGTTCTTCCTTGCCCAGCACGCCACGCGCGGCGTAGAGCCGCGCCAGCAATGGATGGATGCCGGCCTGTTCGAGCGCCCAGGCGCTGCGGGGCGGGATGTCGCGGGCGACGATCTTCATGATCACAGCGCCTCCAGTGCGACGGCCGCGCCCGGCCGGTTGAACAGGCTCCTGGCCCACTGCACCATGCCGCGCGACTGCACGCCGAAGCGGCGGGCGCCGCGATCCCCGCACAGTGTGAGCGTGACCTCGGCGCCGCGCGTGTAGTCGTCAAGCAGCTCTGCGACCGGGCCTGCATCGATCGCCTGCCATGCGGAAGCCCACCCGGCGCCGTCATCGCGCAAGGCCGGCGTGCGCAGCGCGTCGGCAACGATGGGTGCAGGGTTGGTTGGCGTGAACGCGTCTGGCAGGCGGCCCGTGCCGCTGAGCCAGAAAGAATTGATGGGAGGCACGCCGCGTGCGGTACGCGCGTCGTTCACCCTTTCTGTATAGAGCAGCATCTGCATCTCGTTCTGGAGCCTGCGCAGGGGCCGTGCCGCGTCGGACAAGGGCGACCACTGCGAAATGGGGAAGCCGACCGCTCTGTCGATCGATGCCGAAGGCAAGCTGTC
The DNA here is from genome assembly GCF_030317145.1 of Variovorax flavidus. Classification (GTDB taxonomy): domain Bacteria; phylum Pseudomonadota; class Gammaproteobacteria; order Burkholderiales; family Burkholderiaceae_C; genus Variovorax; species Variovorax flavidus. Next base: position 56,498 of record NZ_JASZYE010000005.1, on the reverse strand, counting down.
GAATATCTTGCCGCTGGCCAGCCAGCGGCCGGGTGTGGCCGATGCATGCAGCGCGATGCCGTCTTCCTCGAAAAAGGGGTGCGCGGCCGCCAGCAGCGCCGCGGATTCGGCGGCGTCGATCTGGATCGCGGCCGGGTCGCCCAGCACCACGTCGTCGATGCCCACCTGCCAGTGGCACAGCGTCGCCATGGCCCAGCTGGCGGCGTCCCCGGGCGATGCCAGGCCGGACTGCCTCGCTTCAAGAGCCGCCCAGGGGATGCAGCCGTCTGCCGCCGCAATGCCGAGGGCTTCGGCCAACGCGCGCTCATGCGGCGGCGAAAGGGTGCTGTCGTCCTGCATGTCCTCATGGACCAGCGTCAGCCGGGAGAGGAGCGCTTCCAGCTTCGGCAGGCGCAGTCCCGCCAGCGCTTGCCGGCAGGCGGGCGAGCCGCGGCCGGCGAAGGGAATGAGGAGATGGCGGGAAGAGGGCAAGGCTGACATGGGCCTATTGTCCGGGATGCCACAATCGTTGCGATGAACTGCCCCCACGCTCATCACTTCGTGTATTCGCTGCCCCCCGAGGGGGCGCAGGCCGCCCTTGGGGCGGCCCGGCGGGAGGCCTGATGCGACTCCCCTACGAACTGCAACTCGGCTGGCGTTACACGCGCGCAGGCCGGGCGACGCGGCGCAACGGCTTCATCTCCTTCATCTCCGGCGTGTCGATGTTCGGCATCGCGCTGGGCGTGGCGGCGCTGATCATCGTGCTGAGCGTGATGAACGGCTTCCAGAAGGAAGTGACCGACCGCATGCTCGGCGTGATCTCGCACATCGAGATCTTCTCGCGTGACGGTCAGGCGCTGGGCGATCTCGACGCGATCATGGCCGGCGCACGCAAGAACCCCCAGGTGGTCGGCGTGGCGCCCTTCATCGCGGCGCAGGCGCTGATCGCGCGCGGCGAAGACATGAAGGGCGCACTCGTGCGTGGCATCGAGCCGACGCTGGAGCCGCAGGTGACCGACATCTCGACCACCGCGCAGCAGGGCGCGCTGGACAAGCTGGTGCCGGGCGAGTTCGGCATCGTGCTGGGCGTCGAGCTGGCTCGCTCGCTCTTCGTGCGCGTAGGCGACCAGGTCACGCTGGTGGCGCCCGGCGGACAGGTGACGCCGGCCGGCGTGCTGCCGCGCTTCAAGCCGTTCACCGTCGTGGGCACCTTCGATTCGGGCCACTACGAATACGACTCGGCGCTCGCCATGGTCCACGAGCAGGACGCCGCACGCGTGTTCCGGCTCGAAGGCCCGACCGGCGTGCGCCTCAAGCTCAAGAACCTGCACCAGGCGCGCGAGGTGGCCGACGAACTCGCCGCCACGCTGCCGGGCTCCTTCCTGATCCGCGACTGGACGCGTGCCAACAAGACCTGGTTCGCGGCCGTGCAGGTCGAGAAACGCATGATGTTCATCATCCTGACGCTGATCGTCGCCGTGGCGGCCTTCAACCTCGTCTCGACGCTGGTGATGACCGTCACCGACAAGCGCGCCGACATCGCGATCCTGCGCACGCTGGGGTCGAGCCCGAAAAGCATCATGAGCATCTTCGTGGTGCAGGGCGCGATGGTGGGCGTCATCGGCACGCTCGGCGGCCTGCTGCTGGGCCTGGGCATCGCCTACAACATCGACGTGATCGTGCCCGCGCTGGAGCGGCTGTTCCACGCCAGCTTCCTGCCGAAGGACATCTACCTCATCAGCAAGATGCCGAGCGACCCGCAGCGGGGCGACATCGTGCCGATCACGGTGATCTCGCTGATCCTCGCCTTTGTGGCAACCCTCTACCCGAGCTGGCGCGCGAGCCGCGTCAATCCCGCGGAGGCGTTGCGCTATGAGTGATGTGGTTCTGAAAGTCCGCGGACTGACCAAGCGCTTCCATGAAGGCCGCATCGATCTGACAGTGCTGCACGGCGTCGACCTCGACGTGCACGCGGGCGAGACCCTCGCGATCGTGGGCGCCTCCGGCTCTGGCAAGAGCACGCTGCTGCACCTGATGGGTGGGCTCGACGCACCCACGGCCGGCAGCGTGGAACTGCACGGCGAGAACATCGCGCACGTGGACGCTGCGGAGCAGGGCCGACTGCGCAACATGCATCTGGGCTTCGTCTACCAGTTCCATCACCTGTTGCCGGAATTCAGCGCGCTGGACAACGTGGCGATGCCGCTCAAGATCCGTCGCATGCCGCCTGCCCAGGCGACCGATGCTGCCGTCTCGATGCTGAAAGCCGTGGGCCTTGGCGAACGCGTGCAGCATCGCCCCGCCGAACTCTCGGGCGGCGAGCGCCAGCGCGTGGCCATCGCGCGCGCGCTGGTCACGCAGCCGGATTGCGTGCTCGCCGACGAGCCGACCGGCAACCTCGATCGTGCGACTGCGGACGGCGTCTTCGCGCTGATGCTGAAACTGGCGCGCGATCGCGGCACCGCCTTCGTGATGGTCACGCACGACGAGAGCCTGGCCTCGCGCTGCGACCGGGTGTTGCGACTCACCGCCGGGCGGTTGGCGGGATAGAACTCGCCCCCAGGCTTCGCGCACTTCGTGTCGCTTCGCCTACCCCCTGCCGGGGGCAACCCCTGCGGACCGGCGGAGCCGGATCCGTGGGGTTTCCGGCACTAGCGGCAGATCGTCGTTGTGCCTACCGGTCGGCAGGTCTTGCCATCGATGCTCTGGTAGCGGTCGAGCTGGCCGGAGCGGTCGTAGTGGTTGCCTTGCTTGTCCTGGCAGCCTTGCGCGTCGCAACTGCGGATTCGCGGGCGCATGTCGCGTGGGCGTTGCGGCTGGCGGTAGGCACCGGGGTAGCCGTAGCCGTTGTCGATCACCACAGGATCGTCGCCGCGATCGCTCCAGCGTGAGTCGGCGGGCCGCTCGTTGCTGTTCGCTGCACCGCGGGAGTCGATGACGGCAGGGCCTGAGGGTTCCGGCATCGGGCGGACGGCTTCCATGGGTGCGCGCTGGGGCGGTGCTGCACGAGGAATGTCCGCGCCGTCGCGCGCCGGCCTCGCCGGTTCCGGAATCGACACGCGACCCACCGGTTTGGAGCCCGCCGAACATGCTCCGTCGGTGTAGCTCACGTTGCCTGCGGCGTCCGCGCAGCGGATGACCTCTGCGCTGGCCGTGAGGCAGAGCGTGGTGGTGATCGCGAGGACGAGCAACTGGCGCATGGTGCGGCCATTGTCTCTCCACCGAAGTGCGACGGGTGGAGCGCCGACTGCGGACATTCCCGACAAAGATTGCTTGCGCCTGCCCGCGCCTTGCCCCATCCTTCTCCCGGATCACCACGATCCCTCTTCAGGAGCATGCCGTGAAGAATCGATATGTACTCGCTGCGACCGCAGCATTGGGATTCCTGGCGCTGGCGCCTTCGACCGCCTCCGCGGTGGCGTGCGCCAAAGGCGTCTACCGCGCCGGTTGTGCCGGCCCCAACGGTGCGGTCGCGGTCAGGAAACCGCCGCCGCCGCCGGTCACCTGCGCCAGGGGTGTCTATCGCGCCGGGTGCGTCGGCCCCAATGGCGCAGCGGTCGTGCGCAGGCCCTGACAGCGATCAGCCCGCAGGGCGGGAGTGCGACCAACGCCGGTCGTTGATGATCGGCACGCGGCCGCGAACGGAGTGCTGCAAATACCTGGAATCGACCCATCCGCGGTGACGCCTCGAGTCGATGCGGCACCAGCGCCAGTTGCTGATGCAGCCGTTCACCCGAACGGAAGTCCGCGCAGGAAGAACGGCCACCACCTCGAACGACCGGTCAGGCCCGCCGCGCACGTTGAGCGCGCGTGTCGTCGATGTGCTGAGGGCAAGTGCCGAGAGCGGCACGGAAAGCAGGACGGCGAGCAGGCAGGACTTCGATTTCGAAAGCGGCATTGGCAACTCCGGCACTGCCAGCCTCAAGCCGGCGCCGCTCCCTGGGTCGCCGTGTAGACGGCGTACAGCGATTGGCTGGCCGCCATGAAGAGGCGGTTGCGCTTGGGCCCGCCGAAGCAGACATTGCCGCAGACCTCGGGCAGGCGGATGCGACCGAGGAGCTTGGCTTGCGGCGTCCACACCGTCACGCCGCTGTAGCCCACGTTGCGGCCGGCGTTGCTGGAGCACCAGAGGTTGCCGTCCACGTCGGCCCGAACGCCGTCGGGACCGCATTTCACGCCGTCGATCATGAAGTTGTGGAACAGCTTGCCGCCGCTGAGCTTGTTGTCCGCCCCGACGTCGAACACATACATGTCGCCCTTGCCACCGGGAATGGTGTCGCCGGGCCCCTGGCCGGTGCTGACGATGTAGAGCTTCTTGAAATCGGGCGAGAAGCACAGGCCGTTGGGGTCAGGCACGAGGTCCTCGCCGGCCACCTGCGTGAGCGTGCCGCTCTTGTCCAGCCGATAGACCGCGGTCGGCAACTCGCGCTTGTAGGAGCCGAGCTCCGGCGGCTGCCCCAGCCGGGGGTTCAGGCGCCCCTCCTTGTTGCCTGGCCCACCGGCGGCGTCGACCGTGCCCTCATAGAGTTGGGCGCCATAGGGCGGATCGGTAAACCAGTAGCTTCCGTCGGGGTGGGAAACGATGTCGTTGGGCGAGTTGAGCCGCTTGCCGTTGAAGCTCGAGGCGAGGATCGTCACCGAGCCATCCAGTTCGTAGCGCACGACTCGTCGCGTGACGTGCTCGCACGAGAGCTGCCGCCCCTGGAAGTCGAACGAGTTGCCATTGCTGTTGTTGGAGGGCGAGCGGAACACGCTGACGTGCCCGTCGTCCTCGCTCCAGCGAAGCTGGCGGTTGTTCGGGATGTCGCTCCACACGAGGAACCGGCCCACGGAGTTCCATGCCGGCCCTTCGGACCACAAGGCGCCAGTCCAGAGCCTCTGGATCGGGGCATTGGGCTGACGCAGGCCGTCGAAGGCCGGGTCGACCGTCAACACATCCGGGTCCGTGAAGTAGGTGGTTGGCGCCCCACGGTGGCTGAAGTCGCGTGGCGGCTGCGTGATCGTGCTGGGAGGGCCGACCGGCGTGGCCTTGGCAGCCTGTGCCTGCACGCCCCGCGGGACCAGCATGGCGGCCCCCAAGGTCGCGCCGACGCCGCAGATCAGCTTGCGGCGTTGCATTGCGGCATTCGGATTCAGATCGAATTCTTCTTGCGCCATGTCTCACCCCCGATCGAGAAGGGTTCGCATCCTATGCCCTTCTCGCCGGTTGCGCCAGCGGTCCGGGTTGCGCCAGACTGACCTCGCAGCGTCAGACGAATTTGATTATTCTGTTGAGCGTCCGCGTGCGAAGAATCCCGTTTTCAAGGAATCCCGATTGCCGCATCGATCAGCCAGACGCCCTGCACTGATTGCCGTCCAGTTGCTTGCGCTCGCATGCGCAGCCTGCGGCAACAACGATCAATCCGCGCCGATGGCGGCCGCACCGCCGACGACCGTTCTGGTGGTCAAGGTCGAGGCGGCCCCTGTTTCCAATACCGTCGAGCTCCCCGGCCGGATCGAGCCCGTCCGGACAGCAGAAGTGCGGGCCCGCGTCGACGGCATCGTCGAGCGCCGGCTGTACCAGGAGGGCACTGACGTGCAGGCGGGAGCACCCCTGTTCCTGATCGACCCGCGCGACTACAGCGCCCTGCTGCAGCAGGCCAAGGCTTCGTTGAGCCGGGCGGAGGCGGCCCGCTCCAATGCGGCGTCCATCGTCTCGCGCTTCAGGCCGCTGGTCAGCCGGCAAGCCGTGAGTGCGCAGGAGTTCGAAGCGGCGGAGACCGCACTGCGGCAGGCGGAGGCCAACGTGAGCGATGCGCGCGCCGAAGTGACCCGCGCCCAATTGCGCTTCGAGCGCAGCACCGTGCGTGCGCCCATCGCCGGTCGCGTGGGCCGCGCCCAGGTCACCGAAGGCGCACTGGTCAGCGCCAGCGCGGCGACGCTGATGACGCAGGTCAACCAGCTGCAGCCGATCAGTGCCGTCTTCACGCAGTCCAACACCGCCATCCTCGACTTCGAGCAGCAGGTGCGTGCCGGCACGCTCAAGGTGCCCGACATGGCGCATGTCGAGGTGCGGCTGATCCTGGCGAACGGACAGGAGTTCGGCGAGCCGGGCTATCTCGATTTCGCGGATCTCGCGGTCGATCCCTCCACCGGTACGCAGACCATCCGCGCACAGTTCCCGAATGCATCGCGCACCCTGCTGCCGGGCCAGTTCGTGCGGGGGCGCATCGTCGCTGGCGTGCACAAGACGGGCATGCGCGTGCCCGAGCGCGCTGTGCAGATCGACGCCAGTTCCGCCAGCGTGGCGCTCGTCGCGCCCGACGGCACGGTCGTCCGTCGCAACATCACGGTGGGCGGGCAGGAGGCTGGCGAGTGGGTTGTCCTCGACGGCCTCCAGCCGGGCGAGCAGGTCATCGTCGATGGCTGGCACAAGGTCCGCCCGGGGCAGAAGGTGACCGCGCAGCCCGCGCCGGCATCCCTTCCAACGGCACGCTGAGCGAACGCCAATCCATGGATCGCTTCTTCGTCTATCGCCCGGTGTTCGCCTGGGTGATCGCGTTGTTCATGGTGCTGTTCGGGGTCATCGCGGTGCTGCTCCTTCCCGTCGAGCAGTACCCGGACGTCGCGCCGCCTTCGCTCAACGTGCAGGCCGTCTACAGCGGCGCGGACGCCCAGACGCTCGACCGCACCGTCACCTCGATCATCGAAGACGAGATGAACGGGATCGAGAACTTCCTCTACATGTCCGCGATCAGCCGCTCGAACGGCACCGCGCAGATCACCGTCACGCTCAAGCCCGGAACCAACCTCGACATCGCGCGAACGCAGGTGCAGGACCGCCTGAGCCGCGTCGAGCCGCGGCTGCCGCTGCAGGTGCGCCAGCTGGGCATCACCGTCACCAAGGCCTCGTCGGGCTTTCTCATGCTGATCGCGCTGCAGTCCACGGGCGGCGCGTCGGATGTGACGGCGATCGGCAACTTTGCGTCGAACAACATCGTCAACGAGCTGCGGCGCATCGCAGGCGTGGGCGACGTGCAGCTCTTCGGCTCGTCCTTCGCGATGCGGATCTGGCTCGACCGCGACAAGCTCGGTGGCTTCGGCCTGTCCGCGAGCGAAGTGCTCGCCGCGGTGCAGGAGCAGAACAGCCAGACCGCAAGCGGCGGGCTGGGTGACCAGCCCGTCGCGGGCGGGACGGAGTTCAACGCCCAGATCGTGACGCAGAGCCGCTTCTCCACGCCCGAGCAGTTCCGCGAGATCATCGTGCGCGCCAACCCGGACGGCTCCACGGTCCGGCTCGGTGACGTCGCAAGGGTCGAGCTGGGCAATGACAGCTACGGCTTCGGCTTCACCGTCAACGGCAGGGAAGCCGCCGGCATGACCATCCAGCTCGCCAGCGGCGCCAATGCGCTGGCCGTGGCTTCCGAAGTGCGCCGGCGCATGACCGAGCTGCAGCCGACCTTCCCGCAGGGCATGACCTGGAGCGTGCCCTTCGACACCACGCCCTTCATCAACACCTCGGTCAATAGCGTGGTGCGCACCATGGTCGAGGCGCTGCTGCTGGTCACCGTGGTGGTGTTCCTCTTCCTGCAAAGCTGGCGTGCCACGCTGATTCCCACCTTGATCGTTCCGGTGGCACTGATCGGCACCTGCGTGGGCCTGCAACTGTTCGGCATGTCGATCAACCTGCTGTCGCTGTTCGGCATGGTGGTCGCGATCGGCATCCTGAACGACGACGCCATCGTGGTCGTGGAGAACGTGGAGCGGGTCATGCGCGAGGAGGGTCTCAACGCCAGGCAGGCGACGGTCAAGGCCATGGGGCAGATCTCGGGCGCCGTCATCGCCAGCACGCTGGTGCTGGTCGCGGTGTTCATCCCGATGGCGTTCTTTCCGGGCTCCACGGGCGGCATCTACCGGCAGTTCTCGGTGACCTTGACGGTGTCGATCTTCCTGTCGACGGTGCTCGCGCTGACGCTCGGTGCGGCCTTGTGCGCGGCGCTGCTCAAGGACGATTCCACGCTTGCGCGCGAGGCCGAGAGCCGCAAGCCGGGTGCCGCCGCGCGCATGCTGAGTCGCGTCTTCGGCGGCTTCAACGCGGGACTGGATGCGGGCACGTCGAAGTACATCCGTGGCGTCGACGGGATGATCGCCAAGCCCTTTCGCTGGCTGCTGGTCTTCGTCGTGGCCTGCGTGGTGACGGCCTGGCTCTTCGCGCGGCTGCCCGGCGGCTTTCTGCCGACCGAGGACCAGGGCCACATCTTCGTGACTTACACCGGCGCACCGGGCTCGACGACGGCTCGCACGCAGCATGCGGTCAACCAGGTCGAGGCCTTCCTGGAGCAGCAGCCGCAGGTGCGCAACGTCGCGACGGTGACGGGATTCAGCTTCTTCGGCCAAGGGCAGTCGGCCGCGCTGTCTTTCGTCGACCTGAAGCCGTGGGGGGAACGGAGCGGCAGCGAGAACAGCGCGAGCGCATTGGTCCAGCGCAGCAACGCGGCATTCCGGAATATCCCCGAGGCGCTGATCTTTGCGCTCGACCCACCCGCGATTCCGTCGCTGGGCAATGCCACCGGCTTCACGATGAAGATCCAGGATCGCAGCGGCATCGGCGGTGCGGCCCTGCAGCAGGCGACCCAGCAGATGATGGCGGAGGCGGCTGCCAGTCCCATCCTGGCCGGCGTGCGCGCGGAAGGGCTGCCACCCGCACCGCAGCTCTATGTCGACATCGATCGCATCAAGGCGCGCGCGCTGGGCCTGCAGATCGGGCAGGTGAATCAGGCGCTGTCGTTGAGCTTCGGGTCCAACTACGTGAACGACTTCGTCTTTGAAGGCAATGTGCTGCGCGTGTTCATCCAGGCCGACGCCGCGCAGCGCATGCGCCCGGAGGACGTACTCGCACTGAGGCTGCGCAACAACCAGAACGAGTCCGTGCCCTTCTCGGCCTTCACGCGCGTGCGCTGGATCTCCGGGCCGCAGCAGCTCGAACGCTACAACGGCTTCCCGTCGGCCACCCTGTCGGGACAGGCCGCTGCCGGACAGTCGAGTGGCGCAGCCCTCGTGGAGATGGAGCGCATCGCCAAGCGCGTGCTGACAGGAAGCCTCGCCTACGAATGGACCGGCACGGCCTTCGAGGAGCGGCAGGCCGGTGGGCAGATCCCGCTGCTGCTGGGGCTTTCGCTGGTCGTGGTCTTCCTGCTGCTGTCGGCGCTCTACGAGAGCTGGGCCATCCCGGTGGCGGTGCTGCTCATCATCCCCTTCGGCGTGGCCGGCGCAGTGCTGCTGACGATGGCGCGCGGGCTATCGGCCGACGTGTACTTCAACATCGGCCTGATCACCATCATCGGCCTCGCCGCCAAGAACGCGATCCTGATCGTCGAGTTCGCGATCAAGGAAGAGAGCGAGGGCAAGGATGCGGCGACGGCTGCGAAGCATGGTGCGCAGCAACGGCTTCGCCCGATCCTGATGACCAGCGTCACCTTCGTGCTGGGGATGATGCCGCTGGTCCTCGCCACCGGTGCAGGCGCGGCGAGCCGGCAGGCGGTGGGCACCGGCGTCATGGGGAGCATGCTGACGGCGACCTTCTTCGGCATCTTCTTCACGCCCCTGTTCTACGTGGCCGCGCGCAAGTGGCTGAGCCGCGAGAAGAAGCACAGTGAAGAGGCGGATGAACTGGCGCTGCGGGCGACGAGCGGTGAACCGCGAGGAGGCTCGGGTGAGGCGTGAGTCGATCGCACTGTGCGTCGCCGCCTGCTGCGCGCTGGCGGCATGCAACCACGCGCCGACCTATCGCCAGCCTGATGTGCCGGTTGCCGAAGTCTTCGACGCGGCCGATCCGGGCGGCAGCCGGCTCGCGACCGAGATCGGTTGGCAGAGTTTCTTCGGCGACCCGCAGCTTCGCTTCCTGATCGCAGAGGCGCTTGCCAACAACCGCGACCTCGTCGCGTCGGTGGCCCGCATCGAGCAGGCGCGTGCGCAATACCGCATCCAGGACGCGGCGCGGCTGCCGCAGGTGAACGCCAATGCCGGCGCATCGCGCACGCAGGCGCCGCTGAGCACGATCGATCCGGAACTGGCTAACACCAGCGCCTCGGTCATCTTCAACCAGTACAACGTGCAGGCCGCGATGGCGTCGTACGAACTGGACTTCTGGGGCCGCGTGAGCAACCTCAGCGAAGCCGCGCGCCGGCGCTATCTGGCGACGGTGGAGGGTGAGCGCGCCTTCCGCCTCTCGCTGATCGGCAATGTGGCCGCGAACTACTACAGCATTCGCGCGGGGGAGGAGGGCGTCGACCTGGCCCTGCACACCGTCGCCGCGCGCCGCTATGCGCTGGAGATCGCGAAGCTGCGCCTCGATGCTGGCGTGACTTCCACCGTCGACTACGACCAGGCGGCGATCCTCGTGACGCAGGCGCAGACGCAACTGGCGGAGCTTCAACGGACGACCGAGCAGCGGCGGAGCCAACTGCTGGTGCTGGTCGGCAAGCCGGTGGAAGGGCCATTGCCGCCAACGCGTGCCATCGAGGATCCGGGGCAGTTCGGGGAACTGGATGCGGGGCTGCCGTCGGCCTTGCTGGTCAATCGGCCGGATGTGCTGCAGGCTGAGCAGCAACTGCGTGCTGCCAATGCGGATATCGGCGCGGCGCGGGCGGCGTTCTTTCCGCGCATCGCGTTGACTGGTAATTTGGGGTTCGCGTCGGCGGAACTGGGGGATCTGTTCAAGAGCAGCAACCAAGCGTGGTCGGTTGGCGGATTGGTCAGCCTGCCGATCTTTGATGGAGGGCAGCGTCAGGCGCAGCTCGAGGTGGCGCAGGCTCGGCGCGATGAACTTGTGGCGCTCTACCAGCGCACCGTGCAGACTGCATTCAGTGAAGTGTCTGAAGCCTTGATCGGGCGGCGGCGGTATCAGGAACAGATCGCGGCGCAGGAGGTGGCGGTGCTGGCGCAGCGGCGGCTCGCCGAGGTGGCGGAGTTGCGCTATGAGAACGGGATCTCGATCTATCTGGAAGTGGTGGATGCGCGGCGGAATCTCTTTTCTGCAGAGCAGCAGTTGATTCAGCTGCGCGCGACTGCGTTGCAGAACGGGGTGTCGCTGTATGTGGCGCTGGGGGGCGGGTTCGCCGGGCCCTAGTCAAATGTCGAACAACGACCGACGCCTGATGGTGCAGGCGTCGGTGTTGGCTTTAACGTGTTGACGCTTGCAGCAATGCGGAAGACGCCAGAGCGATCTCCATCCGACGTTCGGTTTCCGTGCAGAGCAGCGTTGCCAGTACGTGCAGGCCGGACGAGTTAGCGAGGAATTCGTCGTGGTGCGACGTCTTCACGAGACTCACAAGGTTGTTGACGCATGCGACGGCGCGATTCGCGTCGCTTAAGGCTCTGAGGTCTGCCTCGGCCTGCTTGCAAAGGGCGGCGAAATCGCCTGGTGTTGATTGAGGTGCGCTTTTGCCGTTAGACGGAGAAGTCGGGGAAGGCGCGGGTGTGGAAGTAGAGTGAGCCATGAAGGGTCTCCAAAGCGGTTTGACAAAACCGCCGCAGACCCACTGCGTGATGACTGCGGCTTGTATCGCAGAACTGCTTTCGGGCTTCCAACCCCGGTCACGCCTTCTTGCGTGACGGTGCGGAGTATAGCGATGCAGCGCAAAAACCGGGTCGAAGTGTTTCGGCAAAAACAAGGCAACCCCAGGGGAGCAACTGAATGTTCGTTAGGGTAGCGATGCAGCAGTTGCTGCCCTTGGCGCGGCGTCCGCCAACGACTGAGATCGCTAGAAGGGGCCGTTCAACAATGTCCGCTTTGCGGCGTCCTTCTATGCGAACGGTGGTTGGGATAGTGAGATAAGGAAAGTTAGGGCTCGTGATGCCCAGTCATCCGAACTGATGATGCAGTGCTGTGAGAACCAACTACGATTGATCCTTCAAGGAGAAGAATCAACATGGTTAAGCACACACTTTTCGTCGCCGTCTCGGTGGCTTTGGCAGGTTGCGCGAGCCGCATAGAGACTGTGCGTATTGATCCAACCACGTTGAAAGTCGCGGGGCCTGGGGTCGAGGGTGTCGTCTACTACGAACCTATGCTCGTCAAAGTTCGCTATGAGTTCACGCAACTACTTGACAAGGACAAAGGCCTGATTGGTTCGTCTGACGAAGGCACGTGCCGTCGAGTTGTGCAGAAGGAAGAAGTTGTCACTTTGCCGGACTACCAGAACGCAAGAGCGATCCTTCACAAGCCCTCTTGGTTCTCGGCGACAGAGTTCGGGGCGACGTTGAACAACGGGATGCTGGTATCAGTCACATCCAAGTCAACTCCCCAAACCGCGCCAATACTTGAACAACTCGTTGCAGCAAAGACCGCAGGCATTTTGGTCGCACCGTCGGTAGCCGGCTGCAACGCCGGGCCGATTGTTGCAAGCAAGGAACGCGTAACGTTTTAAAGCCCCATATTGCCGCGTGCTTGTAAAGGTGAGGCCCAACACGTCATTCTGGCGGATCGCCTACGGCGGCCGCTGCGCACACGCCGAATGGATAGGCGAGAACCTCAACAAGCTCCCCGCTTTCTTTGGCCCGGCTGCAGGGCTCGTCACCGCTGAGACGCTCGCGCTTCCACCTGACTCCCATCGTTAAAGCCTCTCCCCCGCATCAAAATCCAACTCCACTTTCGCCCCATTCGGATCCAGGCAAAACAACTGCCAAGTCCCAGCCCCCGCCTGCTGCCGCAAGTCGTACTTCACCCCGCTCTCATCAAACCGCTTCTTCACCGCCCGCAAGTCCTGCGCGGTAAAAGCCATGTGATCGATGACCCCCGTGCGCTGCTCAGGCACCGGCCGCCCAAAGTACAGATGCAGCACCGCCTGCGGCCCACTCCCATAAAGCCACGCCCCGGGAAACCCGAGGTCCGGCCGATGCCCCACCTTCAGGCCCAGCAGTCCGGTATAGAAATCCAGCGTCTTCTTCTCATCTTCCGCAGTCACGGTGAAGTGGTTCATGCCAACGATCATGGTGAATCTCCTGTTCGGTTCCGGATCTTGAATGAGGTCAGGGCAGCAGTACCAGCGCACCGGCGCTGCCGCGCGATTCGAGCCGCGCATGCGCCTGCGCAGCGGATTCAAGTGAAAAGCGTTCGATCGGCGGCAGCCTGATTGCGCCGTCCGACAGCGCGTTCCACACACGCTGCGCACGCTCGGCGAGTTGGGCCTGCGTCGACACATAGTCGAACACCACGGGCCGCGAAAAGCTCAACGACTTCGCCACCAGTGCATCGGGCGCAAGCGGCGTCAACGGCCCACTGGCCTGTCCGAGGCTGATCCAGTGCCCGCGGCGGGCGAGGGCGGCGAGGTTCTCCTCGCGGGCCGCATCGCCCAGGCCGTCGATCACCACGTCGGCCCCACCGCAAGCGCGTTGCACGGCGTCTGCAAAGCGATAGTCACGCGTCACGATCACGTGCTCGCAGCCGTACTCACGCGCGATGCGTGCCTTCTCTTCGCTGGAGACGGTGCCGATCACCACCGCGCCGAGCCGTCGCGCCCAGGCGCACACCAGCAGTCCCACACCACCGGCCGCCGCATGCACCAGCAGCCGCGTGCCGCGCTGTACGCGTCCCAGGTCGTGCAGCAGGTAGTCGGCGGTGATGCCCTTCAGCAGCAGCGCGGCGGCCACGTCGTCCTCGACGGCAGCGGGCAGTCGAACAACCCATTCAGCCGGCACGGTGCGCACGCTGCAGTACGCGCCCGGCACCGGCCCCAGGTAGGCGACGCGGTCGCCCGGCAGAAAGCCCGACACGTCCGCGCCGACGTCAACCACAGTGCCCGCGGCCTCCATGCCCGGCACGCCCGGGGCCGCACCGGAGACCGGCAGCATCTGCGGCACCCAGCCGCGGCGCAGGTACACGTCAAGAAAATTGACGCCGACGGCCCGCTGGCGGATACGCACCTCGCCTTCGCGCGGCGCGGCGGCCTCGCCGTCTTGCGGTCGAAGTTCTTCCGGCCCGCCGTAGCGTTCGACACCGATGCGGCGCGTGGCCATCGGCATGGCGGTCGGCATCGCAGCGGCGCCTGGCGCCCGCTGGTCGCTCCCCTGACGAAGGTGCCGCCTCAGGTTCTCGAAACCCGCCTCGTAAACGCCCTGCGCCACCGTATCGCGCAACTCACGCTCCATTCCGGGCGGCGTCGCAAAGGTCGATTCCCAATGCCAGAAAGTGCGATTGCCATCGGTCACCGGCTTCAGCGTCACCGTCGCCACGTAGCGCTGCAGCGGCAAGGTCGCCTCGACGATGCAATAGGTGCTCTTGTGTTCGGTGTCCGACAACGTCAGCAACTGCTCGCGGATGCGGTTGCCGTCCCGCAGCGTGAAGCTGCGCACGCAGCCGACCTGGTCGCTGCGCTCGCTGCCTTCGATGCGACTCTGCTCGACCACTTCGTGCCACTGGTCATGGCTGTTGAAGTCGCGCAGCACAGCCCACACGCGCTCGATCGGCGCGTCGATGACGGTCGATCGCACGACGCGTTGCAAGCCGGCCATCAGCGCCCGCCGAAGTGCTGCTTCAGCGCGTTGAAGCCGCCCTGGAACACGCCCTGGCCGATGGACTGGGTGAGTTCCCCTTCGCGGCCCGCATCGCATTCGAACTCCGCACTCCACTCGGCGAAGCAGCGCGTGCCGTCGGTCACCGGCGTGAGCTTCAGCGTGGCGACGTAGTTCGTCACGCCCATCGGGCTTTCGAGGATCTCGTAGGTGCAGCTGTACTCGTAGTCCGACAGGGCCAGCAGCTTCTCGCGGATCATCCCGCCGTCGCGCGTGTGGAAGTGGCGGATGCATCCGACCCTGTCGGCCGGCTGGCTGTTCTCGATGCGGCTGTCGGCAATCATCGGATGCCACTGCGGCAGGCCGTTGAAGTCGCGCACACGCGACCACACGTTGTCGGCGCTCGCGTCGATGACGCTGGAGACGTAGACATTGACCATGCGCTATTCCTGCCGCTCTTTCTTCGTGCCCGCAGGCAGCGCGGCATGCGCACCGCTGGCGTCGCCGACCAGCCGCTGGATGTCGCCACCCTCGATGCCGATCTCGCGCAGGAGCTGGTCGACCAGCGGCGCCTGCGCCCGAAAGCGCAGGGCGGAGTTGACGAGCCCGTCGGCGAAGGTGCCGCCTTCGCCATTGCGGACGCCATCACCCGACGATCCGCCGAGCCCGTCGACGTGCAGGATCTTGATGCCCTCGATGTTCTCCAGCGGCCGCACCGATTCGCGGATGATCGCCTCGGCCTTCTCGACCAGCTTCATGCGCAGCGCGGACATGCGCGCCTCGGGCGAGAGCATGTTGTGCGACTCGTTCATCATGCGGGCCGCATCGGCCTCGATCTCGGCGCGCACTTTCATGGCCATCGAGCGGATCTTGTCGGCGTCCGCATCGGCCTCGGCCTGCGCGCGAACGGCCGCGCCTCGGGCGGTGCTGGCATCGCTCTCGGCCTGGGCTGCCGACGTGAGGCGGAGTGCATCACGCTCGGCCACCTGCGCGGCGGCGATGAGTTCGATGGCTTTCTTGCGCTCGGCCATCTCGACTTCGCGCGCGGTGAAGACCTTCTCTTCCGCGGACACGGCTGAGGCACGCGCCAATTCAGCTTCAGCCTGAGCCTCGCTCTGTGCCTTGCTCTCGCGGGCGATCGAGATGGCGCGTTGCTGCTCCGCGAGTTCGAGCGACATGCGGCGTTCGATCTCGGCGCTCTGGATCGCGCGTTCCTTGCTGATGCGGCCTTCCTCGATGGTCTGCTCGGAACGGATGCGCGCAGTGTCGATGCTCTGCTTCGCAGCGATCTGCGCGCCCTCCGCTTCCTGCTCCCGTTGTGCGCGTTCGGTCGACACCTCGGCCCGCTGGCGAGCGCGTGCCATCTCCAGCTCACGTTGTTGCGCGAGGCGCGCGTGCTCGCTCTCGCGATCGATGTCGAGCGAGAGCTTCTCGGCTTCGAGGTTCTTGTTGCGGATGGCGATCAGCGTGTCCTGCTCGACGTCGTTGCGCTGCTTCTTGCGGTGCTCGATCTGCTCGGTGAGTCGGGTCAGACCCTCGGCGTCGAAGGCGTTGCTGGGGTTGAAGAACTCCATGCCGGTCTGGTCGAGCTGCGTCAGCGAGGCGGCTTCGAGTTCGAGCCCGTTCTTGGTCAGGTCCTCCGCCACGGCGTCACGCACGCGCCGCACGTAGGCGCCGCGCTTCTCGTGCAGTTCCTCCATCGTCATCTCGGCTGCGGCGGTGCGCAAGGCATCGACGAATTTGCCTTCGACGAGTTCCTTGAGCTGCTCCGGCTCCATGGTGCGCAGGCCCAGTGTCTGTGCCGCGGCTGCGACGGCGTCTTCATTGGTCGCGACGCGCACGTAGAACTCGGCGATCACGTCGACCCGCATGCGGTCCTTGGTGATGAGCGCCTTGTCGCGGCCGCGGCTCACTTCGAGCCGCAGCGTGTTCATGTTGACGGGAATCACGTCGTGCACGATGGGCAGCACGAAGGCGCCGCCGCCGAGCACCACCTTCTGCCCCCCGAGGCCGGTGCGCACGAAGGCGCGTTCCTTCGAGCTGCGCAGGTAGAACCAGTGCAGCAGCCACACTGCGATCGCCACGACGATCGCGACGACGATCAGCCCGAGGATGAAACTTCCGAATTGAGCGCCTGACATGGATGTCGTCTCCTGTTATCTATCGCGTGATCTGGACAAAGCGTCGCGTGGTCTCGGTGAGCGCCGTCTCGGTCGGCAGGCGCTCCATCGAACTCGCGCCATAGAAGCCGGCGCAGGACGGGCAGTGCGCCAGCACGTACTGGGCGTCCTCCGGCGTGGCGATCGGGCCGCCGTGGCACAGCACGATGGCATCGGGCTTCACCGCGTGCGCGGCGGCGGCCCACTGGTTGATGCGGGGCACGCAATCGGCCAGCGTGAGCGCCGTTTCCGCGCCGATGGCGCCCCCCGTGGTCAGGCCGAGGTGGCACACCACGATGTCGGCGCCCGCGCCGGCCATGGCGCGCGCATCGGCTTCGCTGAAGACGTAGGGCGTGGTCAGCAGATCCATCGCGCGGGCGCGGGCGATCAGTTCGACCTCCAGCGCGTAGCTCATGCCCGTCTCTTCGAGGTTGGCGCGAAAGACGCCGTCGATCAACCCGACCGTCGGGAAGTTCTGCACCCCCGAGAAGCCGAGCGAGATCAGCCGGTTCAGGAACTCGTCGGGAATCACGAACGGATCGGTGCCGTTCACGCCTGCAAGCACGGGCGTGTGCCTGACCACCGGCAGGACCTCGTGCGCCATCTCGCAGACGATCTCGTTGGCATTGCCGTAGGCCATCAGGCCGGCGAGCGACCCGCGTCCGGCCATGCGGTAGCGGCCCGAGTTGTAGATGACGATGAGGTCGATGCCGCCGGCTTCCTCGCACTTGGCGGACAGGCCGGTGCCGGCGCCGCCGCCGATGATCGGCCGGCCGGCATCGATCTTCTCGCGGAAGCGCTGGAGCAGTGTCGATCGGGCGATGCGGGGCATGGTCGTCGGGTCTCCTCGCGTGTCGTTGTTCAGGCGCGCCGCGCGCCCGGCGCCGTGCGCGCCACCTCGTGCCAGGCGCCGACCAGCGCGTCGGCGAAGGCTTCGTCATTGATGTGCAACGGCAAGCGTTGCAGCTTGCGGTCCGGGCCGGCGCGGAAGGCGCTTTCGATTGCAGTAAAGAGCGCCCGGTCGGCCTCGGGGTCATGGAAGGGCTGGCCGGGTCGGTCGATGGCGGATACGCCGCCCTCGGGGATGAGAAAGCGAACCGGGCCTCGCATCGCATTGAGCTTGGCGGCGATGAATTCACCGATGGCGCGGCACTCGTCGGCCGTGGTGCGCATCAGGGTCACCGTCGGGTTGTGGCGGTAGAGCCTGCGCCCCTTGAAGCGCTCGGGCACCGTGTCCCACGCGCCGAAGTTCACCATGTCCAGCGCGCCGCAGGAGCCCACGTAGGGCAGGGCATGCCGTGCGAACACATCCAGCCGGGTCGGGCCGGCCGAGAGCGTGCCGCCGACGATCTCGTCCGCGATCTCCGTGGTCGAAACATCGATCGCGCCCGCCACCAGGCCCGAATCGGCCAGCTTCTCCATCGACTGGCCGCCGACGCCCGTGGCGTGGAATACGAGGCAGTCGTAGCTGTCTTCGAGTTGCCTGGTGATCGCTTGCACGCACGGTGTCGTCACGCCGAACATCGTGAGGCCGATCGCCGGCTTGGTGACCGTCGAGGCGACGGGCGGGTGCGCGATCATGCCGGCCAGTGCGTTCGCCGCATTCGCCAGCACGAGTTCGCTGATGCGGTGGATGCCCTGCACATCGGTGACCGAATACATCATGCAGATGTCGCTCGGCCCCACGTAGGGGCGCGTATCGCCGCTGGCCATGGTCGACACCATCAGCTTGGGCACGCCGACGGGCAACGCACGCATGCCCTGCGTTGCCATCGACGTGCCGCCTGAGCCGCCGGCGGAAATGATGCCGCCGAGGTCGCGCCGTGTCGTGAGGAAGGCTTCGAAGGCAAGCGCCATCGCGGCCATCGCACTGCCGCGGTCGTTGCTGAAGACGGCAGATTCGCCCTGCGGGTGGTGGCGCGCCACTTCGCGCGGATGCACGCTGGCGGGAGATGGCTTGCCGGAGGTCGAGAGGTCGACCGTGACCACGCGCATGCCCAGCTTTTCGAGGCATTGGCGCAGGAAGGCGAGTTCACGGCCCTTGGTGTCGAAGGTGCCTGCGACGTAGGCAGAGCGCACGCTGCTGGCGGCGACGGGAAACTCGAAGACCCGCGGCGACGAGGAGGCGGGCGCGGCTGACGCTGCGACGGGCGTCGGGGCGGGTGCGGCGCGCGCAATGTCCGCGACCGGCGCAGCCGTGCCGCCCGCATTCCATCGCGTGAAGCCGCGCACGGTAGCGGGGGGAAGGTCGTCGAGCGACGGCGCGCCATCGCCATGCGCGCGCCGGACAGTGAAGACCTGCGTGGATGCTGGCGGCTCGGCGGCTGTTGCATCCGGAATATCGATCTCGTCGTCGGGACCGCCCGAGCGCACGCCCAGCAGTCGCTCCTGCAGTTCGCGATCCGCCGCCAACTGCGACGCCGGCATCTCCTGCGAGATCCGGCCATTGACCATCAGCCCGATCCGATCCGCCACCGACACTGCGACGCCGAGGTTCTGCTCGATCAGCAGCACGGCGATGCTGCCCTCGGCGGCGAGGTCGCGCAGCGCCTGCGCCACCTGATCGACGATCACCGGTGCCAGCCCTTCGGTGGGCTCGTCCATCACCAGCAGCTTGGGATTGAGCAGCAAGGCGCGGCCGATGGCGAGCATCTGCTGCTCGCCGCCCGACAACTGCGCGCCGCCGTGGCCGCGCCGCTCCGCCAGGCGCGGGAACATCGCATAGACGCGATCGACTTCGCGCCTGCGGCTGGCGACGAGCCGCAGGGTCTCGTCGACCGACAGCGAAGGCCACACGCGGCGACCCTGCGGCACGTAGGCGATGCCGCGCTTCGTGATCTCGTTCGGCGCCAGCCCCAGGATCTCCTCACCCGCAAGGCGGATGCTTCCACGCGCAGGCACCAGCCCCGTGATGGCGTTGCACAGCGTGGTCTTGCCCATGCCGTTGCGCCCGACGATGCCGAGCACGCCGCGTTCCAGCGTGAGACTGACGCCTTGCAGCGCATGGGCGCGGCCATAGAACACATCCAGCGCCTCGATGACGAGCACCGGCGCGCCGGTGGCGGCCGCTTTCCGATCGGTGCCGAACCATGCCATCAGTGCCTGCTCCCCATGTAGATCGCCTGCACCTGCGCGTCGTTCTCGATCTCGTCCGGCGTGCCGGTGCGCAGCGTGCGCCCGTTGTGCATGACCGTGACCCGGTCGACCACGCGCAGCGCGATGTCCAGGTCGTGCTCGATCAGGACGAAGCTCATGTGTGCCGGCAGCGAGCCCAGCAGCGCGACCAGTTCGCGCCGCTCCACGGGAGACAGCCCCGCGGCCGGCTCGTCGAACAGGATCAGCCGCGGTGCCCCTGCGAGCGCCATGCCGATCTCCAGCTGCCGCTGCTGCCCATGGGCGAGATTGGCAACGCGCTCGTCGGCGATGTGACTCAGGCGCGAGCGTTCGAGCAAGTCGTTGGTGGCGCGCGTGGATGCGTTCCCCGCGCGCGCCCTCAGGAAGCTGAAGCGGCCGCTGGCCACGCCGCGCACCGCGAGAAACAGGTTGTCGCGCACCGTGAGGTCGCGAAACAGCAGCGAAGACTGGTATGTGCGCCGCAGCCCCTTGCGGATGCGATCGTGCGGCGGCAATTCGGTGATGTCTTCGCCGAAGAAATGGATGCGCCCGGCCGTGGGCGGAAAGTCGCCGGTGATGGCGTTGAACAGCGTGGTCTTGCCCGCGCCGTTGGAGCCGAGGATGGCGTACTTCTGCCCGGCCGTGACCGTGAGCGACACGTCGTCGACCGCACGCAGCGCACCGAAGGCGCGCGTCACCCCGTCCAGCCGCAGCGCGTCGCCCGAGAGCAGCTGCGCGCCAGCGCCCGAACCGACGTGCGGACCGGCGCCCGCGCCGCTGCGCGACGTCCTGGGCCTGAGCGGGGTGATCGAGGCCATCGCGGCGCTTACTTGCGGCAGTCGGGAACGTCGCGTGTTCCCAGGCCCATCTTCTGGAATTCGGCCTCGGGCAGACCCAGCGTCTGCGTGATGTTCGGCACCGACTTCACCACCTTGTTGTAGAACGAGCCATCCGGCGCCTTCGTCACTTCGGTGATGTAGGTGGTGCCGACGCCGTTGCGGTTGCCGTCGATCTTCACCACGCCGGCCGGACCGTTGAAGTTGGTCTTCTGCAGCGCATCGCGGTACGCCTTCTGCCCATTCGACAGATCGCCCTTGGCCGCGTCGAGCCCGTCGAGCGCCGCCTTGGTGTTGATGTAGTAGAGATAGGCGAAGAGGGACGGGCTCGGGAAGCCGTCCTTGAAGTTGGCCTTGTAGTCGGCGACGAACTTCTTCCACTCCGGCGTGTCGATCGAATCGGCCATCGGCCCGGCAGACGCCGTGCCCAGCAGAGATTCGCGGCGCTTGCCCTTGAAGTTGAGCACCGTCTGGTCGACCGTGATCGAGCCGCCCACCATCGGCTTGTCGCCACCGGCCTGCTCGTACTGCGTGAGGAAGTTCACCGCATCGGAACCGCCGAGCACGACGACCAGTGCGTCCACATCCTTCGGGATCTTGGCGATCACCGAGGCGTAGTCCTTGGTGCCCAGCGGCACCCAGGCCTTGTCGACCACCTTGCCGCCCTTGGCGCAGTAACTTGCCATGAAGCCCTGCACCTGCGAGTACGGGAAGCCGTAGTCCTCAGCGATCAGGAAGGTCTTCTTGTAGCCCTTGGACAGCGCATGCTCGCCCAGGCCCACCATCCACTGCGCGCCTTCGGTATTGAAGCGGTAGAAGTTGGGGGCCGGGTCGCCCCAGGTCGCGGCCTGCGCGCCCGACGATCCGTTGATGAAGGTGATGTTCGGCTGCGTCTTCGCGTAGTTCTTGACCGCGATGCCTTCGTCGCCCGACAGCGGGCCGATCATGATCTGCACCTTGTCCTGCTCGACGGCCTTGCGCGTGGAGTTCACGGCCTTGTCGGGCGTCGCGTCGGACGAGACCTTGACGAACTCGATCTTCTTGCCGCCGGCCATGCCGTTCTTTTCCTTCAGCGCCAGGTCCGCACCACGCATGCCGTCCTGGCCGGGTGCCGCGAACGGCCCCTCCAGGGAGGCCAGCAGCCCGATCTTCAAGGTCTCCTGGGCGTACGCGGCGCCGCCCAGGGTGACCAATGCCGCCGCAGCCACGATGCTGCGCCCGAACGATTTCTTGCCTTTGCTCATGTCTCGCTCCTTCTTGTCATCGATGAATGCGGCCATGGCCGCGGTGGGGGAAAGCGGAGTCCAGGCGGTTGCGAAGGCTTTGCCACAAGCCGAGCAACCCGTCGGGTGAAAACAGCACGATCGCGAGGAAGACCCCGCCGATCACGAGATTGAAGCGTTCGCGGTCGACCAGGTCGATCGCGAAGTTCTGCAGCAGCACGAAGACGATCGCGCCGATGAAGGCACCGATGGGGTGCTTCATGCCGCCGAGCACGGCGATGATGAGGATGTTGATCATCGCGCCGACACCCACGGTGCCGGGCGAGATGCGGCCGTTGTACCAGACCATCAGCACACCGCCCACCGCTGCAAGAAGGCCCGCCACCGCATAGGCGCCGACGCGATGCGCCGTCACGTTGTAGCCCAGCGCCTGCATGCGACGCGGGTTGTCGCGGATGCCTTGCAGCGCGATGCCGAAGGGCGTGCGGATCAGGTGCTTGACGAAGAAGTAGCCGGCCAGCGAGCAGGCCAGCACCAGGAAGTAGAAAGCCATCGGCTGGCCCAGGTCCAGCTCGAAGACGGTGGGCGCCGCGATGCGGCTGAAGCCCTGGAAGCCGTTGAACACCGTGTAGTTCTGCTGCGCCAGGTAGAAGAAGGCCACGCCCACCGCGAGCGTGATCATGATGGTGTAGATGCCTTCGGTGCGC
Source organism: Variovorax flavidus (assembly GCF_030317145.1). Taxonomy (GTDB): domain Bacteria; phylum Pseudomonadota; class Gammaproteobacteria; order Burkholderiales; family Burkholderiaceae_C; genus Variovorax; species Variovorax flavidus. Next base: position 33,990 of record NZ_JASZYE010000005.1, on the reverse strand, counting down.
ACCGAGAGCCAGCCGATGCCGGCAGCGACCAGCGTTGCCAGCGAGACCGCGACGACGAGCGCCAGCCACCACGGCCAGCCCAGGCTGATGGCGACGTTGCTGCTGGTGCCGAAGATCGCCAGCATGTAGGCCGCGAAGCCCGCGACGGTCATCTGCGCCAGCGACACCATGCCGCCGTAGCCGCCCAGGAAGATCAGCGACAGCGCGATGAGGCCGAGCGCCAGAGACTGCGCGCCGATCTGGAAGGTGAAGAAGGGCGTGGCAAAGAAGGGGTAGGCGAAGACGAAGACCGCGACCAGGATGTGCCGCCACTTCACGGCGCTGACGACGGAGCGCCACCAGTTCGAGAGGCGCGCCTCGGTCGCGACGCCGCGCGCAGGCACGGGCGGAGCCGTCGAATGCACGACGGAAGGCCTGCCAGCGTCGCGCGAGCCGCGCGCAGCTTCCGCCGCGGCTGCGGACGAAGAGTTCATGGCCCGCCGCCACTTTGCCGCGCTCATGTGTTCTTCCCCATCAGCCCGCGAGGCTTGAACGCCAGCGCAACCACCATGATCACGAAGGTGAACACCACGCTGTAAGTCGGCGCGTAGGCGAGCCCGAACTGCTCGGCCAGCCCGATCAGCAGGGCACCGATGGCCGCGCCCACGACGCTGCCCATGCCGCCGACGATCACGACGACCAGCGATGCGAGCAGGTAGCGCGTGTCCTCGCCGGGTGAAATCGAGAGCGCCGTGCCACCCACGACACCGGCGAGACCGGCCAGCCCGGCGCCGATCGCGAAGGTCAGCGCGAAGACCCGCTGCACGTTGACGCCCGATGCGGCCAGCATGCCCCGGTCGTCCACGCCGGCGCGGATCATCATGCCGATGCGGGTGCGCGCCAGCAGCAGCCACAGCCCGACGCCGATCACGATGGAGGCGATCAGCACGAAGATCCGGTAGGTCGGGAACTTGTTGACCAGCGGCAGCGTGGTCGAGCCATAGATCCACGACGGCGGATCGAAGGTGTAGATCTCGGCGCCCCAGATCCAGAGCATGAGGTCGGCGAGCACGATCGACAGGCCGATGGTCACCAGCGTCTGGCGCAGGTCCTGCCCCTGCATGTGGCGGAACACCAGCACCTGCATCAGAAGCCCCATCACCGCGGCCGCAAGAAAGCCTGCGATCACCGCCAGAACCCATGAGCCGGTGTGCTCGCCCACGTACCAGCCGACGTAAGCCCCGAAGAGGTAGAGCGAACCATGCGCGAGGTTGACGTTGCGCATCAGCCCGAACACCAGCGTGAACCCGCTCGCAACCAGGAAGTACAGCGACGCCAGCGTGAGCCCGTTCAGCAGCGTCTTGAAGAAGAGCGAGGCGTTGTCGACGATCGCCCAGACGGCGAACACCGCGACCGGAACGCCGAACAGCAGCAGGAGCGCCCAGTTCTTCCGGCTCACGCGGCGCGCTCCCAGCCCCGTTGCGAGGCGATCTCCGGCGCCTTGGCGAATTCGCCGTCCTTCATCACCGCGAGGATGCGCTTCGGGTCGCGCAGGATCGACAGGTTGGCGAGCGGGTCGCCGTCCACCAGCAGCATGTCGGCCAAGTAGCCGTCCTTGATGACGCCGAGTTCATCCGGCTTCATCATGATCTGGCCGCCGTAGAGCGTGGTCGAGCGGATCGCCTCCATCGGCGTGAAGCCGAGGTACTTGACGAAGAACTCCAGGTCCCGCGCGTTCTGGCAATGCGGCGTGAAGGCGAAGCCGTAGTCGCCACCCGGCAGTACGCGGATGCCGCGCTTGTGCATCTTCGAGAGCGACACGCACGCCGCTTCCCATTCGGTCTCGTAGCCCATGTCGACGGCCATGGCGTGCGTGATGCCGTAGGGCTCGGCCTCGTGCAGCATCGCGTAGAGGATGGCGATGCCGGGCGCGACGAAGACGCGGTCCTTGGCGGCTTCGAGCATGTCGATCGCCTCGTCATCGACGAAGCTCGCGTGGTAGATCAGGTCGATGCCGTGGCGCAGCGCCTGCTTCACGCTGTCCGACGAGCGCGCGTGCGCAATGCCGCGCTTGCCGCGGATGTGGACCTCGCGCATGGCGGCCTCGACCTCCTCGTCCATCATCCATGTCGTCTCGGAGGGAGACTGCGGCGTGAAGTTGTCGCCGGAGAGATTGAGCTTGACCGAGTCCACCCCGTACTTGAGGAACATGCGCACGGCCTTGCGCATCTCCTCGGGGCCGGAGATGTTCACGCCGAAGCTGAATTCGGGGAAGGGCAGGTGCGGCAAGGTCTCGTCGCCCAGGCCGCCGAGCACCGTGATTTCCTGGCTGGCCGCGAGGTAGCGCGGCCCGGGGATCTGCCCGGCGTTGATCGCGTTGCGGATCACCACGTCGAGCCGCGGCTTGGCACAAGCGGCGCCGACGCAGGAGGTGAAGCCGGCCTGCAGATAGCGCCGCGCCACCTTGGCGCACCACAGCACGTGCTCTTCGAGCGGCATGGTCTGGATGGCCGAGAGCGTGGCCGCGTCGTTCCACGAGAAGTGCGTGTGGGCCTCGCACATGCCGGGCATCAGCGTGGCGCCCGCGCCGTCGATCACGGTGGCGCCGCCGGGCGCGATCGGCGCCGAGCTTCGTCCGACCTGGCGGATGCGGTTGCCTCGCACGAGCACGCTGCCGGTGTAGGGGTTCTGCCCCGTGCCGTCGAGGATGCGGACGTTGGTGAAGACGACGTCAGCCATGATCTTCTCCTTTCGAGGGGATCTCCGTGCCAAGGCCAGAAACACCGCGGAGCCGGCTTTGCCGGGCCGCCGGTGTTGCCCCCGGCGAGGGGGTTGGCGCAGCGACACGAAGTGCGCGAAGACTGGGGGAGTGCTTCATGCTGCGGCCCAGCGCGTGGTGCGCGCCGAACGCACGGGGGGCGCGCGATGGAATTCGCCGTCCTTCATGACGGCCATGATTCGCGACTTGTCCTGCAGCACCGTGATGTCGGCGAGCGGATCGCCATCGATCAGCAGGATGTCGGCGAGGTAACCCTCGCGGATGTAGCCCAGCACCTTGCCCATGCGCATCATCGGTCCGCCCCAGGCGGTGGCCGAGAGCAGCGCTTCCATCGTGCTCATGCCGACGTACTTGACGAAGTACTCCAGGTCCTTGGCGTTGGTGCCGTGCGGCGTCCACGCAAATCCGTAGTCTCCGCCCGGCAGGATGCGGATGCCGCGCTTGCGCATGGCGCGCATGCTCTCGACCGCGGCTTCGAGCTCGCGGTGGTAGCCCATCTTGCGCGTCACCTCGGGCGTCAGGCCCCACTGGCTGGCGTGATAGCTGGTGTTGATGAGCCAGGCCAGGCCGGGTGCGATGAAGTGCTCGGTCTTCTTCGCTTCGAGCATGTCGAGCGCTTCCTCGTCGGTGAAGCTGGCGTGGTAGATCACCTCGATGCCCTGCTTCACGCATTGCTTGATCGACCAGGTGGAGCGCGCATGCGCCGCCACGCGCTTGCCCCATGCCTTGGCTTCCTGCACGCAGACGGCGATCTCCTCCTCGGTGAACTGGCTCATCTCGCTCGGCATGCCGGTGATCGATTCGCCGGAGAGATTGATCTTGAGCGAGTCGACGCCGTATTTGGCGAACATGCGCACGCAGCGGCGCATTTCCTCCGCGCCGCTGACGATCGCGCCGAAGGCGAACTCCGGCTGCGGCAGGTGCGGCTGCGTGGTGTCGCCCAACCCGCCGGGCACGGTGATCTCCTGGCTCGCAGCCAGGTAGCGCGGGCCGATGATGGTGCCGTCGTTGATCGCGTTGCGGATGACCACGTCGAGCCGGGGCTTGGCGGTCGCGGCGCCGACGCAACTCGTCCAGCCCATGTCGAGATAGCGCTTCGCGACTTCGGCGCACCACAGGATGTGCTCCTCCGGCGGCATGCGCTGAATTGCGTCCAGGCTGGGCTGGTCGTTCCACGAGAAGTGCGTGTGCGCCTCGACCATCCCCGGCATCAGGAAGGCGCCTGCGCCGTCGATCACCTGCGCGCCGCTGATGAGTGCGGGACGCGCGCCGTAAGCGGTCTTGACCACGCGCGCGATGCGATTGCCCTGCACCAGCACGTCACCGGTGAACGGGGCCTCGCCGCCTCCGTCGAAGACCCGCACATTCGTGAACAGCACGTCGGCCATGTTCAACTCCTCATGGTGGACAGGAAGTCGCGCAACTCGCGCTGGCATTCCTCGGGGCGCTCCACCGGCGTCCAGTGCCCGCAGCGCGGCAGCACGACCACGCGTTTGCTGGCGGCGCGATGCAGGCGGTCGGCCATGGCGCGCACGGCCTGCGGCGGCGCTACGCCGTCCTCGTCGCCGGTGACCAGCAGCACCGGCGCCTCGATGTTCTCGACCGCCGCGGGCTGTGCGCCCGCCAGCGCCTCGCAACTGCGGGCGTAGCCGTCCGCGTCCTGCCGCATCAGGCTCTCTCGCACGAAGGCGACGGCCACCGGCAGGCGCTCGCGCGTATCGCGCGAAATGGCGGCCTGGAGCAACCCCTGCGTGATCTCGTGCATGCCCGCTGCGCCTTCCCGGGCCTTGGCGGCCCGCGCCTTCATGGCCGTGCGCGCCGCATCCGGCGGCGCGATGAGCGGGCCGAACAGCGCAACGCTCGCCACCCGCTTCGGATGCGCCGCCGCGATGTGCTGGCAGACGATCGTGCCCATCGAATGGCCGAGCCAGTGCGCGCGCGGGATGTTCAGCCGCTCGCAGATGTTCAGCAGCGTTTCGACATAGCGCTCGATCGTGAGTTCGCCTTCGGCCCGCTGCGAGCGCCCGCTGCCCGGCAGGTCCACGCGAATCACGCGATGCCGCGCCAGCGCGGGCATCAGCGGCGTCCAGGTGTTGGAACTGCCGCCCAGCCCGTGCACGCAGACGACGGCCGGGCCTTCGCCTTCCTCTTCCACCGCGATGCGGTCGATCAACTGGAAGCTCATGATGGTTCGAACCTGTTCTCGATGACGCCGACGCCGTCGATCTCGATGCGCACCACGTCGCCCGACCTCAGCCATTGCGGCGGGTTCAGGCCCATGCCCACACCCGACGGCGTGCCGGTGGCGATCACGTCGCCGGGATGGAGCGTGATGCCGCGCGAGCAGGTTTCGATCAGCGTGGGGATGTCGAAGATCATGTCGCGCGTCTGGCCGTCCTGCCGCAGTGCGCCGTTGACCCAGCCGCGGACCCGGGTGGCGCGGCCGTCCAGTTCCTCGCCCGTCACGATCCACGGGCCCATCGGGCAGAAGGTGTCGAAGCTCTTGCCCAGGTCCCACTGCTGGTGGCGCATCTGCACGTCGCGCGCCGTCACGTCGTTGACGATCGTGTAGCCGAACACGTGGTCCATCGCGCGCGAGGCCGGGATGTCGCGGCCGCCGCGGCCGATGACCACGGCGAGCTCTGATTCGTAGTCGATCTGCACCGAGGCGGCGGGCGAGGGGAGGCGCACCGCGTCGTGCGGCCCGACCACGCATTCGCCGAGCTTGCCGAACACGATGGGCCAGGGGTCGCTTTCCGGCATGGCCGAGCGGAACACCGAGCCGGCCAGCTCGGCCGCATGCGCGCGGTAGTTGCGTCCCACGCAGAACAGGCTGCGCAGCGGGCGCGGCAAGGGCGCGCGAAGGGTGACGAGTTCGACAGGCAGGCGCACGCCCGAAGGCTGCGGCAGCGGCTCGCCGCGGGCCAGCGCCTGGATCAGCGGCAGGACGCCGAGCGATGCGTCGCGCACGCCCAGCGGCGTGGCTTCACGCCCGTCCGGCGAGATCGTGCCCACGCAGTCGCGACCACCCCAATTCCAGCTGGCCAAACGCATCGACTTTGTCTCCATGGGGTCCCGTGGTCTTGCTGGTGTGCACCAGTTGCCTCGGGATCTCGGAAGTCTCGGATGTCAGGTTTGAGACTTGCGTCTCAAATCGGGATCGCTGCATCATACGGTCCGGCCGCAGCTGTTCACAATAGATTCCAGGCCCTTCCGAGCCCCGTACAAACCCCATGGCCCGACTGAAGCACAAGCTGAGCGAACCCCCGACACCACCCGAACGCGGCGTCCGGGCCGCGACCTTCCGCCTGCTGCTCGACACTGCCATGACCATCATCCAGGAGAGCGGCCACATCCCCTCGGTGGCCGAATGCGCGGCGCGGTCGAAAGTGTCGCGCGCCACCGCGTACCGCTACTTCCCGAGCCGCAGCGCGCTGGTCACGGCGGTGATCGACAGCTCGCTCGGCCCGGTGCGAAGGCTCGCTTCGGACAACCCGAATGGCCGCGAGCGGGTGCACGAGCTGTTCCTGCAGACCTTTCCGCGCTTCAAGGAATTCGAGGCGCAATTGCGCGCCGCCGCGCAGCTGTCCCTGGAGCAGTGGGGCCTGGAGCGTGCGGGGCTGCTGGAAGAGGAGCCCTACCGGCGTGGCCATCGCGTGCGCATCCTCCAGCACGCGATCGAGCCGCTCGCGCCGCTCTTGCGACCCGCGGTGCGGGACCGGCTGCATCACGCGCTGTCCGTCGTCTACGGCATCGAGCCCTACGTGATCCTCAAGGACATCTGGGGCCTGCGGGATCGCGAAGTCGAACGCACCGCGCTGTGGATGGCCGATGCACTGATCGACGCGGCGCTGCGCGATTCCGAGCAGAAGCCGCCGCCCAGGCGCAAGACAAGCTAAGGAGTTCCATGCCCGATCGATCGCCCGAGTGGTTCGACTCGCAATACAACAGCCGCGCTCGCATTCCCGAGCATCCGGCGATCCTCCAGCACTGGGCCGACGCATCGGCGCGTGCGTTGGCCCGACCGGGGTGGGTGTTCGACGTGGCCTACGGAGACGACCCGACTGAACGCCTGGACGTGCTTCCCGCAGGCACCGGCGTGCCGGTGCTCGTCTACATCCACGGCGGCTACTGGCGTGCGCTCGACAAGCGCGACCATGCCTTCGTCGCGCCGCCGCTGGCGGACGCGGGCGCGATGGTCGTCAACCTCAACTACGCACTGTGTCCGGCGGTGAGCATCGAGCACATCGCGCTGCAGCTCGTGAAGGCGCTGGCCTGGGTCTGGCGGCATGCAGCGGAGCATGACGGCGACCCGGAGCGCATCGTCATCGCGGGCCACTCCGCGGGCGGGCATCTGGCGACGATGCTGCTGGCCTGCGACTGGCAGGCCGTGGCGTCGGACCTGCCGGCGGACCTGGTGAAGTCGGCCCTGTCGATCTCGGGCCTTTACGAGCTGGAGCCGCTTCGGCACGCGCCCTTCCTCGCCGCCGACATCGGCCTGACCGCAGCGTCGGCGCTACGCCTCAGTCCGGCTGCGATGCCCGCACCTTCTCGCGGTTCACTGGTGACAGTGGTGGGCGGGGCCGAAAGCGAGGAGTTCCATCGGCAGGCCGCCCTGATCGCCAATGCGTGGGGCCCGCGCGTGGTGATGGCGTCGGAGAGCGAGGCAGGACGCAACCACATGGACGTGCTCAACCAGCTTGCCGACCCGCAGTCGACAACGCATCGACGGGCCCTGCAACTGCTGGGCCTCTGAGTTGTCGAGCGGTCGCAAGGCCCTGCACCAAAGTGCTATTCAAATCCGCCGGCGAAGACGCTAGGCTGCTCCGGTCAATGCCTCTGGTGGGCGTCGGAGAGATGCAGTGTGACCAGGCGATGGTGGTTGCGAGCAGCGCTGGGCGCCATCCTGGCCCGCGGTGGGCTGGCGGTGAGGACGGCCACGGCCCAGCAGGACCGGCCCGCTCGCTCACCGCTGCTGGAACCGGCCGTGGCCTACGTGCTGGATCAGCCCTCCGAGCATCCTTTTTGCGCTGTGCTGGACTATTCGGTGCATTCGAGCCAGCCGCGCTTTCATGTGATTGACCGCGCGAACCGGACCATCGTCCGCAGCTTCGTGGTGGCGCATGGCATCGGGTCGGAGCCGGAAGACAACGACGGCATTCCGCAGGTCTTCCTGGATGTGGTGGACAGCTTCGCCAGCAGCATCGGCCTTTTCAGGACCGACGAGATCTACATGAGCCCGACGGAGGGCAACGGCCTGTCCATGCGCCTGCGTGGCCTGTCGCCCACGAACGGCAATGCCTACAGGCGCCTGATCGTCATTCACGCGCAGTGGTACGTCGAGCCGGAATTTGTCGCCTTGTACGGCAAGGCGGGGCGCAGCGACGGATGCATGGTCTTCTCGTCAGCCGATCGCGACACGGTGATCGAGCTGCTGAGCGGAGGGGCGTTGATCTACGCGGTGGCCGGGACGGCATGACGGCCATCGCTGGCTGCAGAAGATGTGCCAAAGCGCACATCCAAAGCAGGCCGCGGCAGCAAGAATGGGCCCCGAACCTCGGGAGAACGCGATGCAGTGGCCCTCCGCCGTCGATCTCGCCCTGCGTGCTCCATTGCCGCCGGGCTACCACTACGAATTGCTCGACCGGCGCCAGATCCCCGCGCTGATCTCGGCGCTCGAAGCCTGGTACCCGGGAATCGCCGTCGGCAACGCGAGCTGCCATCTGCGCGAAGACTTCTATCTGCAAAGGGTGTGCCTGGAGGACGAACCCGAGAGGGATTTCATCGTTGTCCTCATCAAGCAGGGCGATGAGTTGGCGGGCATGTTCTCGGGCGAGCGGGATCCGGACAGCGAAGTCTTGTACGGGCGCATCGGTGCCATTTCGCCGAGGCATCGGGGCGCTCACCTGAGCAGGAGCGTTCCGCTGCTCGAGGAGGCGCTGGGTCGCGCGACGGGCATGGGGATGGCCTACGGCCTCGCCACGATGCATTACCCCCACATGCAGGCGACCTTCGAGCGCATGGGATGGCGGCTGGTCGGCATCACGCCTGGGTTCGACCGGGAACTCGTGGCGCCGGGTGTCGTCAAGCGGGTATACGAAGCCGTCTACGCGAAGGTACTGGTGGCTGAGGAAGGATTGCTGCGGCCGCAGGCCCGGAGCATGACGCCGGCGGTCAGGGCTCTGTTCGGGTTGCTCTTTCCGGGGCAGTGCGACAACGCCTGATGCACCGCAAAGTGCTGAAATAGCATCACCGCCGGAGCCGGGGGGCCGGAGCGGCGATAGAGGTCTTGGGAACTTGCGTCGGGTTGCGCCCAGGTGCTACCGTCGCCCACCTTCCGTCCGGCGGGAGCTGAACTCCAGGAGACCCATCGTGCAGATCGGCGTACAAAGCTTCGCATCCCGGGTTCCACCGCACTTCGAGAGCAAGGCAGCAGAAAGAACCTACCTGCTGCAACGCCTCGCCGCCGCGTGCCGCATCTTCGGCAGGCGCGGATTCTCCGAGGGGCTCCTGGGCCACATCACGATGCGCGACCCCGAGTTGCCCGATCACTTCTGGGTCAACCCGGTCGGTGTCGCGATGAACCGGGTCAAGGTGTCGGACCTGGTCCAGGTCAACCATCAGGGAAAGGTGGTGCGCGGCAGCGGCATGGTCAATCCCGTCGGGCTCCTGTTGCACACCGCCATCCATCAGGCGCGCCCGGAGGTGGCGGCCGTTTGCCACGCGCACGCCTTGCATGCGTCGACGTGGTCGTCATTCGAGCGCTTGCTCGACCCCATCACCCAGGATGCCTGCATCTTTTTCGAGAACCAGGCGCTCATTCTGGAACCGCGGGTGGTGCGCGATCCGGAGGCCGCGGCCCGGTTCGCAGCCGGATTCGGCGACAAGCGCGTCGCGGTCCATGCCGGGCACGGCATCTTCACGACGGGGCAGAGCATCGACGAGGCAGCCTGGTGGTTCGTGCTGATGAATCGATGCTGCGAATCGCAACTCATGGCCGAGGCGGCAGGAAAGCCGACCCATTGGCCGGTGGAGGACGCTCGTTGGCTTGCGTCGGTTCTGGGCGCACCCACCTTTGGCTGGCTTTCGTTTCAGACCCTGTGGGATGACATCATTGCGAGCGACCCCGACCTCGTGGGTTGAAGCCGCAGTCCTTTCGATGAGCCACCCGCCTGAACTTCTTTCCTATTTCTGGAGCAACGACGCCATCCGCAGCCGAAGCGTGAGCGATGTCGTGCTGTCAGGCACGCTCGACGTGCCTGTGCCCCCCGCAAGGCTGACGGCCGACTGGGAGCGGGAGATTTCGTCGCGCCTGGGTCTGGAGGCCGGGGATGTCGAGCCCTTGCCCCTGCCGCGTGCGCGTGTGCGCTGGCCGGACTACGGGCGCTGCGTGCAGGTGGTGTCGGACTGGACGCGCACGCTCGGCCTGCACGACGTGCTGGCCTCCAGCGATGTCGCCCTGATGGCCTGCCGCGGCGCGAGGTATCACCATGACGGCGCCCGATATGGCGGGGCCGCCTTCTGCAATCTCTTCCTTAGCGAGGACAAGGGGCTCGACGTGCACTTCCCCGTTGCGGGCCGTCGAATCCCGCTCGTCAGGGGGACGGCCTTGCTGTTCGACACTGGCCAGCCTCACGCCGTCATCCGGCGCGGCAGCAGCGGCTTCGACGAGGCCGACTTCGCGCCCGAGCAGGACTGCACCCAGGTCTTCCTGACCTGGGAACTTCCCATCGAGAACGCCGACGTCGCGCGCGCACTTCGCATCGCCTTCGACATCGACCCTTCGACCGCGTCGCAGCTGGACGAAGAGCAGCTCCGGCGCAACGGCGCGGTTGCCGATGTGTGCCCGGACTCGGGCGCCTACCGGTAGAAGGCCTCTACCTTGCCCTTGAGCTTGATCAGCAGGGGCTTGCCCTTGCGATCCAGCGTCCGGCCGGCGGGCACCTTGATCCAGCCTTCGCTGACGCAGTACTCCTCGACGTCGCCGCGCTCCTTGTCGTTGAAGCGGATGCCGATGTCGTGTTCGAACACGGCGGGGACGTGGTGCGGGCTGCGCGGGTCGATCGACAGGTGGTCGGGGAGGGGTGGCTTTGGGATGGCTTCGGTCATGAAATAAGGATTCCTCAAGGGTCGCTATTTTGAAGGACCTACCAGCCGGTAGAAGAAGGTGTCCCACACGTGACCCGGCCTCAGGTGAAACCTTGAGGTCGCGCGAGCCGCGGCACTTCCACAATGGGCCCTCGCCTCGATGCCGCACCGGCGTCGTTCCCCCCGAGTCATTCCGAGGAACACGTGGAGCTCTTTTTCCAGCAACTTCTGAACGGCCTCACCATCGGCGGCGTCTACAGCCTGGTGGCACTGGGCCTGACATTGGTGTACGGCATCCTGCACGTGCCCAACTTCGCGCATGGCGCGTTCTACATGACCGGCGCTTTCGCAGGTTATTACCTGATGGCGAAGCTGGGCGTGAACTACTGGCTCTCCATGGCCGGCGCCGCAGCCATCGTCGCGGTGATCGCGATGCTGGCGCAGCGGCTGGTGTTCCATCCCCTGCGCAACGCGCCCGAGCTGCACGACATGATCGCGGCCATCGGCATCCTGCTGTTCCTCGAAGCGGGTGCGCAGGCGCTCTTCGGCGCCGACTTTCACCGCATGCCGACGCCCTACGGGCAAGTGGTCGAGATCTTCGGTCTCACCGCGCCGCTGCAGCGCCTGCTGATCATCGCGGGTGCCTTCGGCCTGATGGTGCTGCTGCACCTGTTCCTGAACCACACGGTGCTCGGCTCGACCATCATCGCGATGGCGCAGAACCGTGACGGCGCCGCACTGGTCGGTATCGACGCGACGCGCGTGACGCTGCTGGTGTTCGCCATCTCGGGCGCACTGGCCGCGATCGCGGCGGTGCTCTACGCGCCCATCAATCTCGTCTACCCGGCCATGGGCAACCTGGTGATCACCAAGGCCTTCGTGATCATCATCCTGGGCGGCATGGGCAGCTTTCCCGGCGCGATCGTCGGCGGGCTGATCATCGGCATGGCCGAGAGCTTCGGCGGCTTCTACTTCTCGACGGACTACAAGGACATCATCGCCTTCGTGCTGCTGGTCGTGATCCTGTCCTTCCGGCCGCAGGGCCTCTTCACCGCGAAAGGGGCGCGTTGATGAACTGGCTTCAAGGCAAGACGGGCTGGGTGCTGCTCGCCGTCGTGGCGCTGGTATTTCCGTTCTTCGCACAGAACAACTACCTGATCTCGGTGGCGACGCAGGCCTTCATCATGGCGATTGCCGCGCTGGGGCTGAACCTGATCACCGGCTACACGGGCCAGTTCAACCTGGCGCACGGCGCCTTCATGGCGGTCGGCGCATACACGGTGGGCATCCTGACGGTCGATCACCATGTCCCGTTCTGGGTGGCTTTCGTGCTGGCTGGCGTCGTGACCGGTGTGCTCGGCTTCTTCATCGGCCTGCTGTCGCTGCGGCTCAAGGGCCACTACTTCTCGATCTTCACGCTGTGCGTGAGCTACATCATGTTCCTGCTGATCGAGAAGTGGGAAAGCCTGACGCACGGGCCGGTCGGCATCATGGGCATCCCGGCGCCGACGGGCATCGGGCCGCTGCAGTTCGGCACGCCGCTCTCGCAGTACTACCTGGTGCTGGCCTTCCTGGCATTGGGGATCTGGATCATGTCGCGCATCGTCAATTCGCTGCTCGGCCGCAGCTTCATGGCGGTGCGCAACAGCGACGACCTGGCCGAAGCGCTCGGCATCGATCTGATGCGGACCAAGACGCTGTCCTTCGTGCTGTCCGTGGTGTATGCCGGGTTCGCCGGGGCGCTCTATGCGGGGCAGGTCCGCTTTCTCGGGCCGGATCTCGCGAGCGAGGTGGTGACCTTCGACCTCGTCATGTTCACGCTGGTCGGCGGCATCGGCACGCTGCTCGGGCCGCTGGTCGGCACCTTCCTGGTCACCTGGCTCACGCAGAGCCTGCAGTTCCTGCAGGACTACCGCATGGTCGTGTTCGGCCCCGTGCTGATCGCGCTGATCATCTTCCTGCCCGACGGCATCGTCGGCACCTGGCTCAAACGGCGCGCACAGCGCGCGGATGCGGCCAAGGCGGCGAAAGCGCGCCCATCGGAACCGGCCGTCGCCGACGCAGGCGCGAGGGAGGCACAAGGCAATGCTTGAGATCAACGACCTGACGAAGCAGTTCTTCGGCCTCACCGCGGTCGACCAGGTGTCGACGCGCTTCGAGCGTGGACAGGTCAGCGCCATCATCGGACCGAACGGCGCGGGCAAGACCACCTTCTTCAACCTGGTGGCGGGCACGCACAAGCCGACCTCCGGGCGCATCAGCTTCAATGGCCGCGACGTCACGGGCATGCGGCCGGACCACGTCGCCAAGCTGGGCATCGCGCGCACCTTCCAGACCACGCACCTGTTCGACAACGCGACGGTGCTGGACAACCTGATCGTCGGCCACCGGCTGCGCACGAAGTCGGGGCTGTGGGACGTGCTCGCGAACACGAGCCGGCTGAAGGAAGAGGAGCGCCTGTGCCGCGACAAGGCGCAGGAAGCGCTCGACTTCGTCGGCCTCTCGCACGTCGCCAACCGGATCGCAGCCGACATCACGCAGGAGGAGCGCAAGCGCGTGGCCTTCGCGCTGGCGCTCGCCACCGACCCGGAACTGCTGCTGCTCGACGAGCCGGCCGGTGGCGTCAACCCCGAGGAGACGGTGGGCCTTGCGGCCCTGATCCGCAAGCTGGTGGACCACGGCAAGACCGTGTGCCTGATCGAGCACAAGATGGACATGATCATGCGACTGGCCGACAAGATCGTCGTGCTGAACAACGGCGCCAAGATCGCCGAGGGCACGCCCGCGGAGATCCGGCGCGATCCGCACGTGATCGAGGCCTACCTGGGAGCCGACCATGCTGCGGTTTGAAGGCGTCGACCTGCACTACGGCAGCTTCCGCGCGCTGAGCGGCGTCAACCTGCACGCGGCACCCGGCGAGCTGGTGGTGCTGCTGGGGGCCAACGGCGCGGGCAAGACGTCGATCTTCATGGCGGCGAGCGGCATCCAGAAACCGAGCGCAGGCAGCATCCGCTTCGGCGATCGCGAACTGGTCGGCCAGCGGCCCGCGCAGATCGTCAGCGCAGGCCTGGTGCATTGCCCCGAGGGGCGCAAGCTGTTCCCCATGATGTCGGTCAAGAAGAACCTCACGCTCGGCGCCTATGTGCACCGGCGCGACAAGGCCGGCATCCAGCGTTCGCTCGACGAGGTGTTCGAGCTGTTCCCGATCCTCGAGAAAAAGCAGAACGATCCGGCCGGCTCGCTGTCGGGCGGCCAGCAGCAGATGGTCGCCATCGGCCGCGCCATGCTCGGCCGGCCCAAGCTGCTGCTGCTCGACGAGCCGTCGCTCGGGCTGGCGCCGCTGATCGTCAAGCAGGTGTTCGAAGTCATCCAGCGCATCAACCAGTCGGGCACCACGGTGCTGCTGGCCGAGCAGAACGCGTATTCGGCATTGGCCATCGCGCACCGCGCCTACGTGATCGAGCGCGGCCACATCACGCTGGAAGGCGACCGCGATTCGCTGCTCCACAACGAGGCCGTGCGCGCCGCCTACATCGGCGCCTGAGCCGACGCCTTTTCTTCTTTCCATCAACCGGAGACATTGCCTCATGAACAGAACCGCCCTATCCCGTCGTCGCCTGAACCTTCTGCCCGTTGCCGTGGCCCTCGTGGCTGCGTTCGGCGCCGGCAGCGTGCTCGCGCAGGACACCGTCAAGATCGGCTTCACCGGCCCGCTGAGCGGCGGTGCAGCCCTCTACGGCAAGAACGTGGTGAACGGCATGGAAATGGCCATCAAGGAAATCAACGCCGCGGGCCTGGAGGTGGCCGGCAAGAAGGTCAAGCTCGAACTGGTGGCGCTGGACGACAAGTACTCGCCGGCCGATGCGGCCATCAACGCGCGCCGCCTGGTGCAGCAGTACCAGAGCCCGGCGGTGTTCGTGCCGCACTCGGGCGGCATCTATGCCATGCAGGCCTTCAACGAGCAGGAGAAATTCATCGTGATGGCGTACTCCAGCACGCCGAAGATCACCGAGACCGGCAACAAGCTCACCATCCGCATTCCGCCGACCTTCAATTCGTACATCGAGCCCTTCACCAACTACGAGATGAAGAAGTTCGGCAAGAAAGTCGGCATGCTGCCGGGCGACCATGAGTACGCGAAGAATTGGACCCAGCTCTTCGGCCCGGCCTGGGAGAAGGCGGGCGGCACCATCGCATCCAACAACCCGATGTCCTACAACCGCTCGGCCGACTTCTACAGCGGCGTGAGCCGCGTGCTGGCCGAGAAGCCGGACGTGCTCTTCGTCGGCGGCCCGTCGGAGCCGACCGCGCTGGTCGCCAAGCAGGCGCGCGAACTGGGCTTCAAGGGCGGCTTCCTGATCATGGACCAGGCCAAGCTCGACGAGATGGCGAAGGTCACGGGCGGCCTCGCGCCGCTCGAAGGATCGATCGGCGTGCTGCCGGTGTCGTATGACGATCGCGTGGGCCCCAAGACCTTCGCAGCCAACTACCGCAAGGCCTATGGCGCGGACAAGGACCCGACCACCGAGTCCTCGTACAACTACGCGCTGACGCATGCGGTGGCGCTGGCCATGAAGCTGGCCGGCTCCACGACCGACGCTACCGCCATCCGCGCCAAGATCGGCGAGGCGCTGACCAAGCTGCCGAAGGAGACGAATGCCGGCAACTTCAACGGCGTGGACGCGGTCGGCGGCACGATCGTCGACCCGTTGGTGGCCACGGTCGAGGGTGGCAAGATCAAGCCGGTGAACCTGAGCGACCTGATGAAGTAACGGTGGACCGCGCCAGGTCCGCTCGAAGGAAGAGAGGCATGCCATGTCCTATGTTTCATTCGAAGCCGACCAGGCGGTCTGCACCATCACCCTGAACCGGCCGGAGAAGCGCAACGCCGTCAATGGCGTGGTCGCGACCGAACTGCGCGTTGCGTTCGAGCGCTTCGAGGCCGATGACGGGTTGCGCGTCGCCGTGCTGACGGGCGCGGGCGGCCACTTCTGCGGTGGTGCCGACCTGGGTGCCGTCGGCAATCCGGCCGAGCGGAATGAACTCGACGCCGAAGGCGGTGGCAGCGGGCCGATGGGGCCTACACGCATGGCGCTGTCGAAGCCGCTGATCGCTGCGGTCAACGGCTATGCGGTGGCTGGCGGACTCGAACTCGCGCTGCTGGCGGACCTTCGCGTTGCGGACGAAGACGCCACCTTCGGCGTCTTCTGCCGCCGCTGGGGCGTGCCGCTGATCGACGGCGGCACCGTGCGCTTGCCGCGCATCGTCGGCATGGCGCGCGCGCTCGATCTCATTCTCACGGGACGTGCCGTGCCGGCGCCCGAGGCTCTGGCGATGGGGCTCGTCAACCGGCTCACGCCGCCGGGCGGTGCATTGGCCGCCGCACAGGAGCTGGCCCGGCAGATCGCGGCGTTTCCGCAGCAGTGCATGCTGGCCGACCGTCGCTCGGCCTACGAGCAATGGGATCTTCCGCTCGACATGGCCTTGCGCCGCGAAGGCGCGCAGGGCGTTCCGGTGGTACTTGCGGAAGGCGAGGCGGGGGCAGCGCGCTTCGTGGCCGGCGCCGGACGGCACGGCCAGTAGGGCAAAAGCCGGTCCTGTACACTGCTGCCTCCATGTCGCGCCACCCACTCCACACCGCGTTCGATGCAGCCCGCCCGGGCCGCGCGATGCTGCTCGCCCTCGTGCGGGCAAAGGGTGCGCGAATGATTACCACGATTACCACCGCGGCTACCTGAGCACGCGCAGGTGGCCGTTCCGGCAGCCACCTGGTGATCGCTCTTCTCCCCGAATGAATGAAACCCAGCTCTGGCAGCTGGGTTTTGTCTTTTTGTCCGGAGAAGTCCATGTACCTTGATCCAGTCCAGTCATTCGAGCCATTGCGCAGCCGCTGCGCACCCATCCGCCCTCTGCGCGTGGGCATGATCGGCATCGGAACGGTCGGCGCAGGCACGTTCCGCGTGCTGGCGCGCAACCAGGCCGATATTGCCGGCCGGGCAGGCCGGGCGATCGAGATGGTGATCGTCGCGGCCCGCAATCTGGCACGCGCCGCGGGCATCGTGGGCGAAGGCATCGAACTGACCGACGACCCGCTGCGCGTGGCAATGCATCCCGATGTGGATGTGGTGGTGGAAGTGGCGGGCGGCACGGGCCCGGCGCGCGACTGGGTGCTGGCGGCCATCGCGCACGGCAAGCACGTGGTCACGGCCAACAAGGCGCTGCTGGCCGTGCACGGCACGGAGATCTTTGCCGCCGCGCGCCAACACGGCGTCGCCGTGGCGTACGAAGCGGCGGTGGCAGTGAGCATTCCCATCATCAAGGCGCTGCGCGAAGGCCTGGCGGCCAACCGCATCGAATGGGTGGCGGGCATCATCAACGGCACCACGAATTTCATCCTGAGCAAGATGCGCGACGAGGGCCTGGACTTCGCCGCCGCCCTTGCGCAGGCGCAGGCGCTCGGCTATGCGGAGAGCGATCCGAGCTTCGACATCGAAGGCATCGACGCGGCCCACAAGCTGACGCTGTTGGCAGCCAATGCATTCGGCATGCCGCTGCACTTTGCGGATGTGCAGATCGAGGGCATCGCCGCACTGCAAGGGCTCGACGTCGCTTGCGCGGAGCAACTGGGCTTTCGCATCAAGCTGCTGGGCGTGGCCCGCCGCCGCGAGGATGGCGTCGAATTGCGCGTGCAGCCCGCGCTGGTGCCCGCCACGCACCTGATGGCGCATGTGAACGGGTCGATGAACGGCATCATGGTCAAGGCCGACGCGGCCGGCGTGACGATGTACTACGGCGCCGGGGCGGGGTCCGAGCAGACGGGATCGGCCGTGATTGCCGACCTCGTGGATGTCGCGCGGCTCGATGGCACTCGCGCGGCGCAGCGCGTGCCGCACCTGGGCTTTCATGCGGATGCGATGAACGGGCTGCCGGTGCTGCCCCGCGCCGCGGTGTGCACGCCGCACTACCTGCGGGTGCCCGTGCATGGCGCGGGCCAGGTCGAAGCGGTCGCGGCCTGGCTGGCAAGTGAGAAGCTGCCCGTGCGACAGGTGGCGCTGGCAGCCGACAGGCCGGCGATGGGCGCACAGGTGCTGGTGCTGACAGGCCCGGTGGTGCAGAGCGCGCTGGATCGGGCCGTGCGCATGCTGCAGGCGCACCCGATGGTCGCCGGGGCAGTGACGACGCTGCGGGTGGAGGAACTGGCGGGGTGAAAGCTCGCCCCGCCGTCCGCCCGTCAGGCCACGCGGTGCTTGCCGTACTCCATGCGCGCGATCGCGCGGTTGTGCACTTCGTCCGGGCCATCGGCCAGCCGCATCGTGCGCATGCTGGCGTACTGCTTGGCCAGCCCGAAGTCCGTCGTGACGCCGCCCGCGCCGTGCGCCTGGATGGCGTCGTCGATGATCTTCAGCGCCATGCGCGGCGCGGCGACCTTGATCATCGCGATCTCGAGTTGCGCGACCTTGTTGCCCACCCGGTCCACATGTCGGCCGCCTTCAGGCACAGCAGGCGCGTCATCTCGATGTCGATGCGGGCCTCCGCGACGCGCTGCTCCCAGACGGATTGTTCGGAGATGCGCTTGCCGAAGGCCACGCGCGACTGCAGGCGCTTGACCATCTTCTCCAGGGCGACCTCGGCGCTGCCGATGGTGCGCATGCAGTGGTGGATGCGTCCGGGGCCGAGGCGCCCCTGCGCGATCTCGAAGCCGCGGCCTTCGCCCAGCAGCAGGTTGGACGCCGGCACGCGCACGTCGCGGAACACCACCTCGGCGTGGCCATGCGGCGCATCGTCGAAGCCGAACACCGGCAGCATGCGGACGATCTCGATGCCGGGCGTGTCCAGCGGCACGAGGACCTGCGACTGTTGCGAATGACGCGGTGCCTCGGGGTCCGTCTTGCCCATCACGATCGCGATCTGGCAGCGCGGATCACCCACGCCTGACGACCACCACTTGCGGCCGTTGATGACGTAGTGGTCACCGTCGCGGCGGATCTCGGTCTGGATGTTGGTTGCGTCGGACGACGCCACGTCGGGCTCGGTCATCAGGAAGGCCGAGCGGATCTCGCCGGCCAGCAGCGGTTGCAGCCAGCGATCCTTGTGCGCGTCGCTGCCATAGCGGATCAGCACTTCCATGTTGCCGGTGTCGGGCGCCGAGCAGTTGAAGACCTCGGACGCGAAGCCGACCTTGCCCATCTCTTCGGCGCACACCGCGTATTCGAGATTGGTCAGGCCCGCGCCGCGGTAGGGGCTGCCTTCCGGCACCGAATCGCGCGGCAGGAAGAGGTTCCACAACCCCTCGGCCTTGGCCTTGGCCTTGAGTTCCTCGACGATGGGAACGACCTGCCAGCGGTTCTCGCCGAAGTCCTTCATCTGCTGCATGTACACCGGCACGGCGGGATAGACGTGCTGGTTCATGAAGGCAACAACGCGGTCGCGCCAGTGCACCTGCTTATCGGAAAGAGTGAAGTCCATGTGGGGCTTTCTTGAATGAAATCAGCAGGTCACGCCGCCGTCGATGACGAGGCTTTGACCGGTCATGAAGGCACCGGCCTGCGATGCGAGAAAGACCGCGGCGCCGGCGATCTCGTCGGGCTCGCCGATGCGCCGCAGCGGTGTGTTGGACGTGCGGTGCTTCAGGTTCTCGGCGTCCTCCCACAGCGCGCGGGCGAAGTCGGTCTTGATGAGGCCGGGCGCGATGCAGTTCACGCGCACGTTGTGCGGCCCGTACTCGACGGCCAGGTTGCGCGCGAGCTGGAAGTCCGCGGCCTTCGACACGTTGTAGGCGCCGATGACCGGCGACCCGCGCAGCCCGCCGATCGACGAGACGATGATGATCGAACCCTCCTTGCGCTCGATCATCTGCGGCACCGCGAAGTTGATGAGCCAGTGGTTGGCGATCACGTTGTTCTCGAGGATCTTGCGGAACTGGTCGTCCTCGATGCCGCCGAGCGGACCGTAGTAGGGGTTGGATGCCGCATTGCAGACCACGATGTCGACCCGGCCGAGCTGTCGCGTCGTCTCTTCCACCAGATGCTGGAGATCCTGCTTGGAAGAGATGTTGGCGGGTATCGAGATGGCGGCGCCTTCGCCGTGGGCCCGGTTGATGGCGTCGCGCACCTCGGCGCAGGGCTCGGGTTTGCGCGACGAGATGACGACCTTGGCGCCGTGCTCGGCCATGCGCTCGGCGATGGCGCGGCCGATGCCGCGCGAGGAACCCGTGATGATGGCCACCTTGCCGGCCAGCGAAAACAAGGACATGGATGTCTCCTGACTGCCTCAAATGCAAAGACCGGATCTTCGAAGAACGAGGCGAAAAGGACGGTCCTCTAAGTGACTCGGCCGCGTGTTTCCGGCGTACTGGAATTTCCACACCTTGCGGATCGGCGGCGCAGCCGTCTGCATAATCGCGCGCCCCACCATCGATTGCCACCCATGCCCGTCGAGACCTCGAGAGACACGCAGACTGCGCGCTTCAACGAAAAGCGCGATGCCATTCTGGGCGCCGCGGCACTGAGATTCAACGAGCAGGGCGTGAAGGGCGCCACCCTTGCCGACATCGCGGCCAGCGTGGGCCTGGTGACCAACAGCGTCACCTACTACTACCGAAAGAAGGAAGACCTTGCGACGGCCTGTTTCCTGCGTGCGATTGCCTTGTTCGACGACATGGCGAAGGCCTCGGCGCGGGAGCCGAAGGTGGCCGATCGGGTGCGGTCGTATCTGCGCAGGCATGCAGCGCTGCAGGCCGCCGTGCGCCTCGGGCGGCATCCGCCGGTGGTGGTCTTCAGCGACGTTCGGGCGCTGCCGAGTCCGCAACTCGAAGAGGTCCATCGCGCCTACACGGACATGTTTCGCCGCGTGCGCTCGCTCTTCAGGGGCGAGGAGAGCGCGGCGTGGTCGAAAGACACGCGCAATGCCCGCACCCACATGCTCCTGTCGCTCGCGCACTGGCTGCCGGTCTGGTTCGGGCGCTACGAGGAGTCGGAATACGTCCGGATGGCCGACCGCGTGGCCGACATCGCGCTCCATGGCATGGGATCCGCCACGGCCGAATGGCCGATGGAGGCGGGAGATGCACCGTGGCTCGCGCCTGCGGGCGCCGGCCCGATGGACGCCTTCCTGCGCGCCGCCACCGCACTGGTGAACGAGCAGGGCTACCGCGGCGCATCGGTCGACAAGATCTCGGCTCGGCTCCATGTGACGAAGGGCTCCTTCTATCACCACAACGACAACAAGCCCGACCTGATCGCGGCCTGCTTCGACCGCACCTTCAAGGTCGTCCGGCATGCGCTGGAGGCTGCCCAGTCGGGCAGTGGCAGCGGTTGGAGCCGGGCGGTCTCGGCGACGCGGGCGCTGGTGCGGTTCCAGCTTTCCGAAGAAGGCCCGCTGCTGCGGCTGTCGTCCACCAGCGCGCTGCCCGATCAGGCGGATCGCGCGCGCGTTCACAAGACGCTGCAGCAACTGACCGAACGCATGGCGAACGTGCTGGTCGACGGCTTGATGGATGGCTCGGTGCGTGCGCTGGACACGTCGGTCGCCGCGCAGATGGCCATGGGGCTCGTCAACGGTGCCGCGGAAGTGCACCGCTGGGTGCCGGCGGTCACGGAAGAGTCGGTGGTCGCGCTGTACGTACGGCCGATCTTCTGCGGGCTGTTGAGCGCCGAAAGCGGGAAGTTCAGCGTGGAGGACGGCGCCGCGGGCGCTTGAGATAGGCCTCCCGCACCACGAGCGCCATCGTCTCGATCGGCGTGAAGACCAGCGACGCCGCTGCGAGCACGGCGCAACAGAAATCCCCCAGCTGGAAGACCGCAGGCGGATAGGGCTGGGCGAGGAAGCGGCTGATGACCACGGCGTGGGCCACGAAGAGGACCAGGTTGGCAACGACCACGGCGACCAGCAGGCGGCTGCGGAACATGGCGGAGCAGATCAGCGCCTGCAGCGTGGCTGCGGCAAGCAGGGACATGCCCATGGGGTAGCCCGCGGCGTAGGCCTCCAGGCCGAGCGCGGCGAGCACCAGGGAAACGGCCGCCAGCAGCGCCGACTTCCGGCGCACGGCTGCCATGGCGGCCACCGGCCGCACAGGCTCCATCAGTTCAGCGGCGCGCCGCGGATCGTGTCGGCGGATTTCTGGAGCTGGCGCTCCATTTCCTCTGAAAGGTGCGATCCGCCCCACCAGCCGAGATGATCGAGCAGCCATCCGCCGACAAGCACCATCGCCAGCGCGCCAAGGGTGTAAAGGTCTGAATCCATGATCCGCTTCCCTTCGATTCGATGGCTCCAGTCTGTACGGACGCCGCCCTCGTGTGAATCTGCCAATCGACAGGTGTTGTTAAACGACGGCGTACAGCTTTTGACATTGCACCGGGGACGTGTCCACGGCTAGCCCTTGCCCGACTTGCGCTGCGATCCCAGCGCCTTGGCCCGTTCCTTTTGCAGTTCCTTGAGGCGCGTCACCTGATCGGGGCAGTCCGCCTGGGTGCCGATCAGCACCACCGGATTGCGCCGCAGGGCAGTGACCGATTTCTCGACCTGGACCGGATCGCGATGCTTGACCACCAGCCCGGCGGCCACGGCAGCCTTGGACTGCTTGTAGAAGGCTTTCTCGAATCCCGGCGTGCCGCAGCGGGCGGCGATCACGCGATAGTCCGCCTCTTGCTGCTCGCCAGACAGGTCGGCCGGCTGGGCGCTTGCGGCCCAGGGAAGGCAGATCGCAGAGACCCAGAGCAAAGCCCGGACGTTGAATCGCGCTTTCATGTCACCCTCGCTTCCGCACCTGGCGGATGGAAGTTGAGAGTGATTTTCCGCCGATCAGTTGCAGCGCCGGAACAAAGTTTGCAGCAACCCACGCTCAGCTGATCAGCTGGTTCTTCAGGGCGTAGTACGTCAGGTCGCTGTTGGAGGCGAGGTTCATCTTCTCCATCAAGCGGCTGCGGTAGGTGCTCACCGTCTTCACCGAAAGCGATAGGTGTTCCGCGATGCTGCCGGCCGTTTCACCGGTGGCCAGCTTCAGGAACACCTGAAATTCACGCTCCGACAGCTGTTCGTGCGGCGCCGCGTCGTTCTTGCGGTCCAGCTGGCGGGCCAGCAGTTCGGCCACCGCGGGTGTGATGTAGCGCCGGCCCAACGAGATGGTGCGGATGGCCTCCACGATCTCCTTGGGGTCGCATTCCTTGTTGAGGTAGCCGCTCGCACCCTGGCGGATCAGGTTCATCGCGTAGTGCTCTTCCGGGTAGCCGCTGAGGATCAGGATGCCGGTGTCGGGCGCCTTGGCGCGGACCATCGCGATCGCGTCGATGCCGCTTTGGCCCGGCATGGACAGGTCCATGACCAGAACATCGATCTCGTTGGATCGCACCAGGTCGATCGCTTCGCGTCCACTGGCAGCCTCGCCGACGACGCGGAGGTCGACGTGTTGCGAGAAAAAGTCCCGCAGGCCCGAACGCACGATCGCGTGGTCGTCCACGATTCCGATCTTGATCATCGCTTACTCCTCAAGTTTATTGGCCGGGTAAGCATGCGGCCGACGCCCGCCTTCGCCTGTCTGCGGGCGACCCGAGCGCGCGTAGGACAAGCCGCGAATCAGCGTGCAGGAAAAGGAGAGGTCAAGGCGAGATGGCCGCGTCGACGATGGTCTGGGCCTCGTCAAGGATGCGGCGCAGGTGGTCGGCGCCGCGGAAGCTCTCGCCGTAGATCTTGTAGATGTCCTCGGTGCCCGAGGGGCGCGCGGCGAACCACCCGCCTTGGGCGATCACCTTGATGCCGCCGATCGCGGCGCCGTTGCCCGGCGCATGGCTCAGCACGCTTTCGATCTTCTCGCCGGCGAGTTCGCTGGCGCCGAGCTGCTGCGGCGAGAGCGCCGAGAGCTGCTTCTTCTGCCGGGGCGTGGCCGGTGCGTCGATCCGGCTGGCGACCGGATTGCCGAACTCGTTCGCGAGGTCGGCATAGAGCGCGCCGGGGTCGCGGCCCATGCGCGCGGTGATTTCCGCCGAGAGGAGAGCGGCGGTGATGCCGTCCTTGTCGGTGGTCCATGCCGAGCCGTCACGCCGCAGGAAGGTGGCGCCCGCGCTTTCCTCGCCGACGAAGCCGAGGGAGGCGTCGAGCAATCCATCCGCGAACCACTTGAAGCCGACCGGCACTTCGTAGAGACGTCGACCCAGCCGTGCGGTGAGCCGGTCGATCAGCTGTGTCGAAACGACCGTCTTGCCTACTGCCACCTGCGCACCCCATTGCGGGCGATGCTGGAACAGGTAGTCGACGACGACCGAAAGGTAGTGGTTGGGCGCGAGCAGCCCCGCCCCGCCGGTGACGATGCCATGCCGGTCGTGATCGGTGTCGCAGGCAAAGCCGACGTCGAACCGGTCCTTGATGTCGAGCAGGCGCTGCATTGCATAGCCCGAGGAAGGGTCCATGCGGATCTGGCCGTCCCAGTCCAGCGTCATGAAGCCGAAGCGCGGGTCGACCGTCTCGCTGACGACGGTAAGGTCCAGCTTGTAGCGGTCGGCAATCGCCGCCCAGTAGTGGACGCCGGCGCCTCCCAGCGGGTCGACGCCCATGCGGACCCTGGCATCGCGGATCGCGTCCATGTCGATCACGTGGCCGAGGTCGCCGACGTAGGCGTCGAGGAAGTCGTGGCGGTGCGTCGTCGCGGCTTTCAGGGCTGCTGCGTGCGGCATGCGCTTGACGCCGTCGAGCTTCCGTTCGAGGTAGCGGTTGGCCGCGGCCTCGACCCCGCCGGTGACGTCCTGGCCGGCTGGGCCGCCATTGGGCGGGTTGTACTTGAAGCCGCCGTCGCGCGGCGGGTTGTGCGAAGGCGTGACGACGATGCCGTCGGCCAGGCCGCTCTGCCGCCCGCGGTTGTAGCCGAGGATCGCGTGCGACAGGGCAGGGGTCGGCGTGTATTCGTCATTCGTCGCCAGCATCACGTCGACGCCATTGGCGGCCAGCACCTCGAGTGCGCTCGCGCAGGCGGGTTGCGACAGGGCGTGGGTGTCGATGCCGAGGAACAGCGGCCCGTCGATGCCCTGGGTCTTTCGGTAGTCGCAGATCGCCTGCGTGACCGCCAGCACGTGCCACTCGTTGAAGGATCGCTCGAAGGCCGATCCCCGGTGGCCGGAGGTGCCGAACGCGACACGCTGCGCCGCGACGCCGGGGTCGGGAGCATCCGCGTAGTACGCCGCAACGAGCGCATCCACGTCGATAAGGGATTCGGGCGGTGCCGGCTTGCCGGCGAGGGGACTGATGCGTTCGGCCATGATGGACCCTAGGCTGGGCGCGCATGCCTTGCCAACTGCTCCTTGGCGGCAGCGACGACATGCGCGGCGTCGAAACCGAAATGCGCCTCGGCAACCTTGCCCGGCGCGGAGAGCCCGAACGAGCGCATGCCGAGGATGGCGCCCCGGCGCCCGACATAGCGTTCCCAACCCAACGGCGAAGCCTCTTCCACGGAAACGCGCGCCGCGATCGCAGGCGGCAGCACGCTGTCTCGGTATTCGTCGCTCTGGCTCTCGAAGAGATCCCACGACGGCATGCTGACGACGCGCGCCGCGATGCCTTCGCGCTGCAGCTGCTCATGGGCGGCGATGCAGAGCGCGACTTCACTGCCGCTGGCCAGAAGCAGCACATCGGGCTTGCCGTCCGGCGCGTCGGCGAGCACATAGGCGCCACGGGCGACACCGCTGGCGCTGGCATAGCGGCTGCGGTCGAGCGTGGGCAGCGCTTGTCGCGACAGCACCAGGCTCGCGGGGCGGTCCGTCAGTTGCATCACGACCCGCCAGGCCTCGACGACCTCGTTGGCGTCGGCCGGGCGCAGCAACGTCATGCCGGGCATCGCGCGGAACGATGCGAGTTGCTCGACCGGCTGGTGCGTGGGGCCGTCCTCGCCCATGCTGATGGAGTCGTGGGTCCAGATGTAGATGACGGGAATCCCCATCATCGCTCCGAGCCGCACGGCGCCACGGCAGTAGTCGGTGAAGATGAAGAAGGTCGCGGCATACGCGCGCAGCCTCGACAGCGTCATGCCGCTGGCGATGGCGCACATCGCGTGCTCCCGGATGCCGAAGTGGAAGTTGCGTCCGCCGTAGTTGCCGCTCTTGAACTCGCCGGCCTGTTCGAAGCCGAGCGCCGTCTTGGTGGATGGCGACAGGTCGGCTGCGCCGCCGAGGAGCCATGGCACGCGTTTCGCGATGGCATTCAGCACCTTGCCCGAGGATTCGCGCGTGGCCATGCCCTTGGCGTCGGCGGGAAACGCCGGCAGTTCGCTGTCCCAGCCTTCGGGCAGTTCGTGGCGCTGCATGCGGTCGATCTCTGCGGCGAGTTCGGGGTGTTGCGCCCGGTAGGCCGCGTACCCTTCATTCCAGGCGTCGCGGGCGCTCTTGCCGCGCTGGCCGAACTGCGCTTCGAAGTGGGACCGCACGCCATCGGGCACGGTGAACTGCGCGTCCGGATCGAAGCCGAAGAACTTCTTGGCGAGCCGGACTTCCTCCGCGCCGAGTGGCTCGCCGTGTGCTTCCTTGGTGTCCTGCTTGTTCGGTGCGCCGTAGCCGATGTGGCTTCGCACGATGATGAGCGTCGGCCTGTCCAGCGTGGCGTTGAAGTCGCGGAGGCTCTGCGTGAGTGCTTCGAGGTCGTTCGCATCGGCGACGCGGACGACTTTCCAGCCGTAGGCTTCGAAGCGCGCGCCGACGTCCTCGTCCGAGGTGATCGAGGTCGAGCCTTCGATGCTGATCTGGTTGTCGTCGTAGATCCAGCACAGATTGGCGAGCTTCAGATGGCCGGCCAACGATGCGGCTTCGGCGCTCACGCCTTCCATCATGTCGCCGTCACCGCACAGGGCGTAGACCTTGTAGTCGAAGAGTTCGTGGCCGGGCCGGTTGTGGTTGTAGGTGGCGGCGAGCCAGCGCTGCGCGATGGCCATGCCGACGCTGGTGGCGACGCCCTGGCCCAGCGGGCCGGTGGTGGTCTCGACGCCCGAGGTCCATGCATATTCGGGGTGGCCGGTGCAGCGGCTTCCTTCCTGGCGAAAGCTCTGCAGGTCGGCCATCGTGACGGCGAGGCCGTCTTGCGTGGCGTAATGCGGCCCCTTCGCCTTCACGCCGCACAGGTGCAGAAGGCTGTAGAGCAGTGCCGACGCGTGGCCGACCGACAGCACGAAGCGGTCGCGGTTCGGCCAGTCCGGGTCGTTGGGGTCATAGCGCAGGAAGCGCTGCCACAGGCAGTAGGCGACGGGCGCTGCGCCCATCGGCGTGCCGGGATGGCCCGAATTGGCCTTTTGCACCGCGTCGATGGACAGCGTGCGCAGCGTGTTGATGCACAACAGGTCGAGTGGCGGTGCGTCGCTGCTCATGATTTCTTTTCCGCGTGGCCGCCGAACTGGTGCCGCAAGGCCGACAGCACGCGATTGGAAAAGTCCGCCTCGCCGCGCGAACTGAAACGGGCATACACCGCGGAGCTCAACACCGGCGCCGGCACACCCTCGTCGATGGCGGCCTGGAGGGTCCAACGGCCCTCGCCGGAATCGGAGACGCGGCCCTGGAAGTTCGACAGCTCCGGGTCGGCGGCGAGCGCGGCGGCGGTGAGGTCGAGCAGCCAGGAGCCGATCACGCTGCCGCGCCGCCACACTTCGGCGATCTCGGGCAGGTTCATGTCGTACTGGTAGAGCGCGGGGTCGCGCAGCGGCGTCGTCTCGGCGTCGATGTCGTGCGAGCGCTTGCCGATGTTGGCGCCGCGCAGGATATTGAAGCCCTCGGCGTAGGCGGCCATGATCCCGTACTCGATGCCGTTGTGCACCATCTTGACGAAGTGGCCCGCGCCATGCGGGCCGCAATGCAGATAGCCCTGGTCGGCCGTGCCGCCGCCGGGGGCGCGGCCCGGTGTCGGTGCGTGTTCGCCGACGCCGGGCGCCAGCGTGGCGAACAGCGGCGAGAGATGCTGCACGGTCTCGGCTTCGCCGCCGATCATCAGGCAGTAGCCGCGATCGAAGCCGGCGATGCCGCCGCTGGTGCCCACGTCGACGTAGTGCAGGCCCATGGCGCGCAGTTCGGTGGCGCGGCGGATGTCGTCGCGGTAGTAGGAGTTGCCGCCGTCAATGACGATGTCGCCTGGCGCCAGCAGCGGGGTGAGCGAGGCGAGCGCGGAGTCCACGACTGCGGCGGGCACCATGAGCCAGATTGCCCGCGGCTGCGCGAGCTTTGCAACGAAGTCCTGCAGCGTGGCCGCGCCGGTTGCGCCTTGGGCGGCCAATCGCTCGATGGAGGCGGGGGCGTTGTCGTGCACGACGCAGTCGTGGCCTCCACGCATCAGGCGGTTCGTCATGTTGGCGCCCATGCGTCCGAGTCCGATCATGCCGATTTGCATCGCGAATGCTCCTGTGAGTCCGGTTGGGTGATGTGTGAACGCGTCCTGGTCGTCGAGTTCCATAGACGGCAGGGGCGGCGGGGCATCATCTTCCCGGCCACGGAAAAAGTCGAGCGAGGCTCGGATCGGGCGCTTGGGTGTGGACGGTGCGTCTAGAGCAGGTCGGTCGGAACGAACCAGGAGAAAAGCAGCAGCTTCAGCCGCACCAGCGCATTCGCATCCGGCTCCTCGTCCAGCACGATGTTCTCGCCGTCGGTCGTCACCCACTGGATGTGGTCGGTGCCGGGTTTCAGCCGGACTTCGTAGACGCTCTCGACGTTGTCGACCTGGAACGCGTCGACCAGCCGGTGCGTCACTTCGTAGCCTTCGAAGCGCACGCCGAGCTCGGTGTTGATGTAGGCCGAGCGCGGGTCGAAGTTCAGCGAGCCGACGAGCGCCCATTCGCGGTCGATCAGCGCCAGCTTGGCGTGCAGGCGTCCGCGCGACTGTCGGAACACCTTGCGCAGGTTGAGGCTGCGCTTGATCTGCTCCGAACTCACCTCGTACAGCGTCACGCCCATGCGGAGCATCTCGGCGCGGAAGCTGTTGTAGTTGATGTTGACGAGCGGCTCGTCCGAATCGGCCAGCGAATTGGTGGCGATGGTGATCCGAACGCCCCGTGCGCGCAGCCGCGCGATGTGGTCCATGACCGCGTCGCTCGGGAGGAAGTAGGGTGTGATGATGTTGATGTCGGACTTCGCCAGGTCGAAGAGGGCGCGCATGCGCTCTGCCACGGTGGGCGGGCGATGCTCTGGCATGTCACCGCCCTCGACGCGCAGCGCCTTGGTGGGGGAGTCGGCCACCGCATTGGCGCGCGTCGGGATCAGCTCCAGCTTGCCTTGGGCGAGGGCCGCGCTGACAGGCGGATCGCCGAACATGTCCGATTCCGGCGGGGGCTCGAGCGGCGGGGCTTCTGCCTCGGAGGTGAGGATGTCGAATCTTGCCCGCAGCGCTTCGGGCGCTTCGCTGGTCGGGACGATGTCGTGCAGCGGGTAGACGACCTCGGCGTTCCAGTAGTTGTCGAAGATCGTCTCGAGCTCGGTCACGACGGGGCCGGCCGTGAGCATGTCCAGGTCGATGAAGTTGGCGCCCGCGCTGCGCAGGAAGTATTCGTCCGCGAGGTTGCGCCCGCCCACGATCGCCACGGCCCCGTCGGCGACGAAGAGCTTGTTGTGCATCCGGTGGTTGAGCCGGCTGAAATCGCCGGCAAAGCTGAGCCAGCGGGTCGCGGTGTGGTCCCTGCCTGTGACGAAGGGGTTGAACAGGCGGATTTCGACATTCGGATGGGCAGCCAGTCCGAGCAGCACGGGATCGAGCTTGACCGTGTAGAAGTCGTCGAGAAGCAGCCGCACGTGCACGCCGCGGCGCGCCGCGTCGCGCAGTTCGCGGAGGATCAGCTTGCCGGTCTTGTCGTTGCCGAGCAGGTAGTACTGCAAGTCGAGCGCGGTCTGGGCGTGGCGGATCAGCGCAATTCGCGCATCGAGCGCCAGGGCGGCCTGCGGCATCACCCGTGCGCCGGATACGCCGTCGCGCTGTTCGTAGAAGGCGGCGGTGAGCTTTCCCAGTTCCGTTGCCGGCGAGGCCGTGACGGCGGGGCTGTACGGCGTGACCGTCCGCGACGGCAAGCTGGCGCAGGCTGAAATCAGGCAGACGAACGCGATCGCCAGGCAACGAAGCATCGACGCAGGCATCGCGGAGAGTCTGGGCATGTAGCTTGGATTGTTGCGGCCAGCGGATCGTAGCCGGCCCGCCCATGTCCGGGTTCCCCGTCAGGGTGTCGACTGAATTGACGTTGCGTTCACATTCTGTTCATGAATAGAATGCGAATTATTATCAATTGCAATCAAATATCACTCGATGCCTTCGATGCGGATCAACTTCGGGCGGCGCCAGGCGGCCGCAATGCTTGCGGGCTGCCTTGCCATTTACGTCCAACAACAGGCCCTGGCGCAGACCGGCGGCACGACGACCTTGCCCGAGGTCCGGGTCGATGCGAACGCCGAGGTCGAAAGCGCCACGTCGCCGGTGGTCGGCTACCGGGCCAGGAATGCCATGTCCGCGACCAAGACGGACACGCCGCTGTCCGAGACCCCGCAATCGGTCACCATCGTGACCCGCGACCAGATGATCGACCAGGGCGCGAACAACGTTCAGGATGCCCTGGGCTATGCCGCCGGCGTGCGCTCGGACGCCTACGGCGTCGATTCGCGCACTGACAGCGTGCTGGTGCGCGGCGGCAACCCCGACGAATACCTCGACGGCTTGCGCAAGAACTTCGACTACTACACCAGCAACGCACGCACCGAAACGTACACGCTCGAGCGCATCGAAGTCCTGCGCGGCCCATCGGCCATGCTCTTCGGGCAGGGGAGCACGGCGGGCGTCGTCAACATGGTGAGCAAGCGGCCGCTGGCCGAGACCCAGCGCGAGGTCGGCGTGCAGTTCGGAAGCTGGAACCGCACGCAGCTTCAGACCGACCTCACCGGCCCCCTGACCGAAGACGGCCAGTGGCTCTACCGCCTGATTGCCGTGGGCCGCAATGCGGACACGCAGGTGGACTACGTGCGCGACGATCGCCAGCTCATCGCCCCGTCCCTGACGTGGCGGCCGAACGCAGCCACCTCATTGACGCTCCAGGCGCTCTACCAGAAAGACAAGACGGGCTCGACCTCCCAATTCTTCCCCTGGGAAGGCATGCTGCTCCCCAACCCGAACGGCATCCTGCCCACCCGCCGTTTCATCGGCGAGCCGGGCTATGACCGCTACGACACCGAGCGCTCGACGGCGGGCTGGCTCTTCGAGCACCGGTTCAACGACCAATGGGCCGTGCGCCAGAACCTGCGCTACACGCACAACAATGTCGACTACACCGGCTTCTATGGTGACTCGTTCACGGTGCCGGGCGGCTGGGCCGGGGATCCGGTCAACAAGCGCCTGTTCGGTCGTTTCTGGGATTCGAGCATCACCAAGGTCAACATGCTGCAGGCCGACCAGAATGTCGAAGGCCGCTTCCAGACCGGCGCCGTCGAGCATCAGGTGCTCACCGGCCTGGACTTCGCCCGCTACTCGATGAACAAGCGCTCGGGCGTTGACTATCCGATCTACCTCGGCGGCACCCAGCCGCTCATCGACGCCTACGCGCCGTTGTACGGCCAGCCTTTCCCGACCTACGAACTGGTCGACAGCCCGAAGTCGACGCAGCGCCAGTACGGCGTCTACGTGCAGGACCAGATGAAGTTCGCCAAGAACTGGATCGTCCTTGCCGGACTGCGCCATGACGAAGTGACCAACGGCCTGGTCGGCAGCGACGACGAGAAGAGCGACGCCACGACCAAGCGCTTTTCCCTCATGTATGCGGCCGACAACGGCGTTTCGCCCTATATGAGCTATGGCGAATCCTTCACGCCGGTGGCTGGCCTGAATGCGAACAACGAGCGCTTCACGCCGCAGCGCGGCAAGCAATGGGAGGTGGGCGTCAAGTACCTGCCGAACGACCGGCCCATCCAGTTCACCGCTGCGGTCTACGACCTGCGCGAGGACAACCGCCTGATCCTGGATCCCAATGGCGGCATCGACTATGTGCAGGCCGGCAGCACCAAGACCACCGGCGCCGAGTTCGAGGTCAAGGCCACGCTGGCCAGGGACTGGGACGTGCTCGGGTTCTACAACTACACCGACGTCGATCCGCAGCTGACCCAGGTGCCCCGCCACCAGGCGGGTGCGTGGGCCAAATACCGCTTTACCGTCAACGGAATGCCGGGCTTCTCCGCCGGCGCCGGTGTGCGCTGGATGGGCAAGTTCCAGGATGGCGTGGCCCCCGAGACGCCTTCCGTGACCTTGCTCGATCTCATGGTGGCCTACGAAACGGCCAAGTGGCGCCTGGCGCTGAACATCAACAACCTGACCGACAAGGTCTACAACTCCATCTGCCTGTCGCGTGGCGATTGCTGGTGGGGCGCCCGCCGCAATGCGGTGGCCAGCGCGACCTACCGCTTCTGACGCTCCGGCAAAATCGCACCGATGAAGAGCCAACGAATCAAGACCTGGGCCTGGGTCCACAAATGGAGCAGTCTGGTCTGTACGGTGTTCATGCTGCTCCTGTGCATCACGGGGCTGCCGCTCATCTTCCACCATGAGATCGGGCATCTGCTGGGCACGGAGGTGGAAGCGCCGAAGATGCCGGCCAGCACGCCGCGCGAGAGCCTGGACCGTGTGCTCGAGACGGCCAAGGCGCTGCATCCGGACCGCGTGGTGCAGTACGCCTCGCAGCCGGAGGACGACGACGCGATCTGGTTCGTGACGCTCACCCCGACGCCGGCGCCGACGGATGACTTCAAGCAGGTCGCCGTCGATGCCCGCACCGGCAAGGTGCTGGCGCAGCCCAAGACCGACGAAGGCTTCATGTACGTGATGCTCAAGCTGCACGTCGACCTGTTCGCGGGGCTTCCCGGCATGCTGTTCCTCGGCTTCATGGGTTTTCTGCTGCTGGTGGCGATCGTCTCCGGCGTGGTGCTGTATTCGCCCTTCATGCGCAAACTCGAATTCGGCACCGTACGGCGCGAACGCCGGCCACGCCTCAAGTGGCTGGACCTGCACAACCTGCTCGGCATCGTGACGCTGGTGTGGGCCTTCACGGTGGGTGCCACCGGCATGATCAACACCTGGGCCGACCTGATCGTGAAGTACTGGCAGCACGACCAGTTGAGCGCGCTGCTCAAGCCGTATCAGGGGCAGCCGACGGTCCCGATGGCGGAGCGCGGCTCCGTGCAGCAGTCGATGGACGTGGCGCTGCAAAGCGCGCCGGGCATGAAGCTTTCCTTCATCGCCTTTCCGGGCACGGCGTTCTCGAGCCCGCACCACAACACCTTCTTCTTGCGCGGCAACGAGCCCTTCACTTCGCGGCTGCTGCAGCCGGTGCTCGTCGATGCCCAGACCGGCGTGATCACCGCGAGCCCCAGGCTGCCGTGGTACCTCACGGCGCTGCTGGTGTCGCAGCCGCTGCATTTCGGCGACTACGGTGGCATGCCGATGCAGATCCTGTGGGCGCTGCTCGACATCGCGACCATCATCGTGCTGGGCAGCGGGCTCTACCTGTGGTTGAAGCGCGGCAACACGGTACCGGCTTCGGCGAAGGCAGGTGCGGACCCGCACGCGGCGCACGCACCCGTTGCGCAGCCCGCGTCGACGGCGGCGGCAAAGGTGGGCACATGAAGCCGCATCACGGTCACTTCTGGCGCGTTTGGGGCTGGCCGATCGTGCTGGGCCTGCTCACCTGCATCGGACTGGTGTCGGCGCTTTTCAGCGACGGCGGGCTGGGCGATGCGCTGGCGTGGGTCACGCTCGGCATCCCGGTCGCGGTGGGCATCTGGTTCGGCTGGTTCCGGTCTTCGCGGCATCCGTAGGCCGGGCTCGAGGCGCGGCGCCATAGGGTCTTGCCCTCCAAGCGGGCGGTGGCGGCTCGACGCAGAATCGCCGCCATGAAGTTTCCTGTTACCGTCGCCTGTCTGCTGGTCGCCACTTCGTCCTCCATCCACGCACAGGACGTCGGGACCGCACCGACCCTGGGCGAAGTCACGGTCACGACGCCGCGTGGTGTGGAGCCGGTGTTCGACGTGGCGGGCTCGGTGGACCGGGTGGAAGGCTCGGACATCCGCGACATGCGGCTGCAGGCGCAGCTCTCCGAAGGCCTGAGCGCGGTGCCGGGCCTGCAGATCCAGAACCGCCAGAACCTCGCGCAGGACCTGCAGATCTCGATCCGCGGC
>NZ_JASZYE010000004.1 GCF_030317145.1 Variovorax flavidus | reverse complement strand
TAGAACTCAATCGTTCGGTCCACGCGCGCAACACAGAGAACGATGTGATCCAGGCCAGCAATTTTCATGGTTGCCCCCTTTAAATGCGACGCGTCGCGCCGTCGATCGACCTGACGTTTGTCCCGCTTCCGGAGATTTCTGAGCTTCGAGTTGAACGAGGTCCTGCGCTGAAATAGTCGAATCACGACCGGGGGGCTGCTCCCAAGGCGTGGCGAACGTCTGCTTTCCCGTGAATTCTGGGACGCCTGCGACCGACCGGTATTGGCCGTCAGGCGTCACGATACCAAGCGTCTGTCTTGTACTTCTCGGGGATTTCTTGCGCAGTTGGCTCATCGAAGCCGAGCGCCTCTAGCTCGTCGAACCACCGATCTCGACGCGAGTCCGGTAGCTTTGCACCGCACCAGGGACAGTGGCTTATCAAACGCACGCTCTGGCCGCCGTCGCGGATGATGAGCCCGTATTCGTCATAGCGAGCCGCATATGCAACGAGCACATCGGGACACTCAAACAAATCCTTGTGCATGTCACACTGAAAACTGACCTGTTCGCGCATCGCTGGGCAACAGTGACTGTTCATCGAAGTCCTTCTCGCAACGTCCGCTCCTAGGCGAATTCTGCCCCGCCGCCGAATGACCGGTCCTGGCCGTATTCCGCCGCTCCGCCCTTTCGGATTGCTCAGAGCCGCAGGTCGTCGCTCACGTTGCCAAACATCATGACCCGGTCCACGCACTCTTCATCGGGAGTCCTGTTGACGAAGAGTACCCCGCGGCCTTTTCGAAACGTGCGCACGGGAGGCACCGACAAGAGAGTCTTGTGTTCGGCTACAACGCGCCAGCC
This sequence comes from Variovorax flavidus, assembly GCF_030317145.1. Classification (GTDB taxonomy): domain Bacteria; phylum Pseudomonadota; class Gammaproteobacteria; order Burkholderiales; family Burkholderiaceae_C; genus Variovorax; species Variovorax flavidus. The sequence goes on along the minus strand of NZ_JASZYE010000004.1, from coordinate 387,778 downwards.
TATCCTCGTCGCGGCTTCCTCAAAGTCCCTTGCCTGAAGGCAAATCTCTACCCGGGTATCCTGCGCGCGACGGGGTTCGAAGCTAAATGCAGCGGCTCCGTTGGGCTGTCTCGATACATGCAGCTTGAAGTACCAATCTTTCCCTGGAACGACTTCGAAGCCATCCCCGGCGCAGGGAGCCGAGCAGGCCTGCTGGCGAGGAATCTCTATTGCGAAGATTTGCTCCGCAGTCTCGCGCGTGATGACGCCGTCTGGAGCGGAAATCACTTGCTCCAACTGAGCTTCCAGCTTGCCGGCGGCCTCGAAGTAGCGCCCTGAGTAGGCTGGCCGGCCATTGACTGCGGCCCCGGGAGTTGGCGCGCCTTGCCCATGCGCGTGCACAAACGGCAGGACGCATAAAGCAAGGATTAGCAGCGCCCTGAGCGAAAGGTTTGGTTTATGCATTGGCACCGCTCGGAATGTGAGGCTTGGGTATGCATCTCGTTCAAAACTGGAGCGATTCTGCATTGTGTGGCTGCGTCCCTTATAGGCCGGCATCGCACTATCGGCCAGGCGGCTTCCTAACCGATTCTTTGATGTGCGCGGACCGGTAGCGCCAAGCCAGCAAGCCAAGGCCGGGCACCGCTATGACAAGCGCGACCGCGGCCCAATTCTCTCTGATGAAGCTGAAGGCCGACCAGACGGCGATGGCCGCGAAGACGACCACCATCGCGACGAGCGGAAAGTGGAAGGCGATGGTCTCCAAAGCTCCGACTGCCAAATCGTCTGGCCGGTGCTCCTGAACGTCATCCTTTTTATTCATAGCGCGACGTTATCGACTCGCCTCACGTCACGCAAGCGGGACGAAGGTCCGCAATTTGCCGCATTCTGCCTTTCCTGCTGACGCCGCCACGGGCGTCGAGGGCTGGCTGGCTACCTTGGAGTTCCCGCGACCTATGAGGTCCCACGCAAGGCCAGCAACCCAACCGATGCCCACCAACCATGCCCGGCCTGAATGGTGTCGATGTCGCCCGCGCAGCCCAGTGGACCACCATCGCGAGCGCCAAGCCGGCAAGGGCGCCAAGACGAGACCAAGGTGAAACGAGAGCATCAAGCATTTGGGAGGTCGCGGCGAATGTCTGGTCCTGGCCGTCAGCAGGCGGGGGCCCAAAGTTCGAACGTACTAACGCGCGGAAGCTCACTGTTCCAGCGGAACTGATGCTCCCAGTAGCCTACCTCCTCAGCCGTCGTGTTGTGAGTCGGGAGTTGTTGTGCGAAGGCCGACTCACGAGTCCCCCCGGAGTGAGCCTGTAGCTAGCGTCCTCGCGGATGAGGCGGCCTTTCTCCACCCAGAAGCCCAGCGCGCGGCCCTTGACAAGAAATTCTAGTACCGGCTTTGACAACGCGATAGGGAGAGCTGGTCGCTTCCTTGCGCGACGCGAAAAGCCGCGACTGTATACACCAGACCCGACGAGTCAATGCGGGGGGCCGTCTGTCGTGTTGGGCGCACAACTTGCCGCCGGGGTGCTCGGCGGTGCCTTTCCATGTCGCGCCGATACGCTGACTATTGAATAGCGGCCCCTCGTCTGCTGCAATGTGTCTTGACTAGGCAACCAGGGTGCGAGCATGGAGTCCAGTACGACCAATCTAGACAATCCACCTTTCATCAGGCCGATCCTAATGCCCGACGAACTCGGAGGCTGGGGCCATATAGGGCGCCTGAAGGCGCTCAATGGGTTCATCTCCGTCGACGCCACTCGTCAACACCTTTTCTCCTGGACCGGCGAGGATTCCAAAGCTCATGGCAAACGAAACGCGACGATAGTGAGGCCCCTGGCGGCCGCCGCCGGCCTGGAACCAATCGACTACCTGCAGCATCACTCTTTGCACTACCTCAGCAATGCAATCTGGCAGCCCGGGCAACAGCGCCTGGGGCTTGGGCAGTCGTTGATGCTCCTGAGGCCAAACGTTTACCTGTGCAGAAGATGCGTGCAGGACGACTTGCAGCATTACGGTATGGCCTACTGGCACCGCGAACATCAACTGCCGGGCAACTATTGGTGTTTCGTCCACGAAAGTCCCCTCAAGTGCGTTGAGAACAGCAAGGCTCTTTACCACAGCCCCTCACAAGCGCTGAGGAACTGCTCGAAAAGTCAGTTCTCCCGGCTTGAAGATATGGGTCATGCCAATCTCATCAAGCGCTTCCTGCAGATTGAAAAGGGATTCCTCGCGGCTCACAAGCCCTTGGATGGTCTGGCCGTAACACGCGTATTGCTCGAAGCCGCCGCCAAAGCGGGGGTTCGCGATTGGCGAGGAGCCAATCACACGCCGTTCAGCGACTTGCTGCACTCCAAGTTCAGCGCTCAGTGGCTCTGCTCAGTTCTTCCCGTGTTCAGGGAGAAGCAGATGGGTTTACGATTGGAAACCATCGACAAGGGACTGAGTAAGGGATACGCAAGTGTGACCGCCTTCATCGTTGCTCTGGCCGCGCTATACGACGCCGGCTCCTCTGAGATCGATGCTCTGCTCTCGGAGGTTCCCGATCTGTCGCTAGCAGGCCCTGCGAGCCCGCAAATCATGAATGTGGACAAGCTGCGTCGGGCATACGTCAAAGAGTCGGGCCGACATCGCAGAGTGGCCAAGAGATTGGGCCTGCCGCGGCGTACCACCATCAATCACCTCCATCGAATGGGGCTGCCAAGTTTGGACAGAATCGGGTGCGTTCCCTCAACGTCCGCAGAGGAGCCATTGCTACGTTTGAGGAGGGCGATCGAGCGATTTGTCGAGGACGGCCAATCTGTAAGCGAGGCCTGTGAAGGATTGGGCCTCGATGTTTCCTACTTCGAGAACTTGCTACGCGCTACGGCGGGAAATCTTTATCAAGCAACCCGCCTTATGGCGTATGAGAACAACTAGGCGATCCAGATCGAAGGGTCGACGGCTCGTACAAAATCTTCATACAACCTCAACCTGTCGGGGTCGTTGCTGAGCAGCGCAGCCACCGCCGGCGCAAGGGGCGCGAGAAAGGTTTGAGAGGCATGACGCAGATGATCCAATCGCAGTTCATCATGGCGGAGCGAGAGTGCGACCCGTTGCGCCATGAACCATAGGGTGACGATGATCCGCGGCACACCCGCGGTCAATTGAAAGATCTCGGCGGAAAGTGTCGTCGTCAGTTTCAGCTTCTTCTTTGTCAACTGGCACGCGATCAGTGGCGGAAGGAAGATTAAGACGAAAGCAGGATCGTCCGCGTCGCGAAAAGGCTCGTAGGCATGAAACCCCATCGACGTAATCCGGCTAAGGGTGCTGAATCGATGACCAAGAGCATTGATACCGTCGTTGGTGCCAGAAGCCAGCACCGCGTACTGGCCCTTGTTGACGATTGAAAGGAACCACTTGATCGCTTGATCCTCTTGAACACTGAGCTCTGGCTCACCCGACCTCCCCCTGCGCTGCAACCGCTGCTTGAGAGTTTGCAACTTGAAAAAGTTCTGGACTTCATCGAGATGAAGGATTCCGAGAAAGTGACTTCTCGCCCAGCTATGCCATTCCTCCAGCGCTTGGAGGGGGTTCTTCAAAACTCGCTTGGCGAGCCATCCGTCGAACCGGTCAGTACCTGTGGCTTCCTTCGAGGCATCCATCAATGCTAGTGCGAGATCTTTCGCCTTGCCCGACGCCGGAATCTCAACCGAAAGGTAGACAAGTTGCAGAACAGGTCCATGCAAGCCGGGAAACGACTCATGCCTGTGGGTCTGTTTCCCCAGACAGCCACGCAAGCACCGTTTGACGCCTTGCGACTTCCCAGTGCCAGAGGGGCCTCCAACCGCCGCGGCCAGTGGCGGACTGTCGGGACGCCTCAACAGAGGCACTTCCCCACTAAGGTCAGCCCATGTAGTATTGAGCCGAGGGTCGCGACAACGATAGATCTCCCGCACCACCAACTCAATGGTTCTCCATAGGTCCTGGTCTGGCTGAGATGGAACGTGAAGCGCCAGCAGCCTCATCAGATAGTGCAATCTGATGTGGTGAGGTGCATCCTCAATGCCCTCAGGAAAGACGGGATTCGTAATTAGATCAGCCAGTACTTCCTCAGGCGTCTTGATGAGGTTGAGGTTCGACGCAAGAATGTTTCCCTCATCGGGATCCCAGGAATCGCTCATGTGGAGACCTTTTTCATCACATCGCTGTAGGCTGCGTAATACGCGGCAAAGGCTTCGTTGCGCAGGTTCTCAACAACTTTGGATCTGGACGGCTTTTTGTCACGAGACGTCTGGGCAGCAATCTCGGCAGCACGCGCTTCCCTGATGGGAGGCGGCTTCGAACCCGAGGACTTTGCGAGAGCGTCGGCGGTTTGACGTCGCCCGGAGTCAACAATCGCCTGCATGCGATCCATCGAACTCTGACTGATTTCCTTGACTTGGTGCTTTTCTTGCGGACGCCTCATTGTTTGGATGGCGAGCGCATCCAACCATTCGTCGTAGGATGTTTCCGGAGATGCGCGCGACTCGTCCCAGAGTTCCAGCTTAAGCATCCCGGAGGCGGCCGGATCTGGCGTCCAGATCCTGGACATCGAACCAGGATAATAGTGAGTCCGAATATCCCAGCTACCCAGGTTTCGAGCGATGGTCGTCCACTGTTCTTGCTTAATCTCCTCCGACATGTAGTCGCATCGCACATGGCGGATGCTCGAGCGTCCGACCGTAGCGATGCTGTGGGGTAGTAGTTCGGAGATCAGTTCGCTTTCGGAGATTTGACGACGAACGCCTATGCCGACTTGATGTCCCCACCTCCAGAGCCCGCTCGGACTTGGATATACCCCCGCGGCAATCATATGTGCGTCGAGCCGCTCAGACCGATCGGCAGTCAGGTTGTACATCGAGAACATCTCGTGGAGGTACCGGGTGTACTGCGCCAAAGTCAAAACACTCTTCGATGGATCAACTCTTTTAAGCTCCATCTCCTTCCTCCTTGCATCTATCGCGCCAGGGACAAAGAACTGGAACTGCGAGTCTTTCTCGATCCGATGAAGCACTTCAACCAGACCCTTGAGGTCTGGTCTGTACGGCATTGCATAACTCGTCAGTGGCAGCAACTTCATGGCGGTGGCCCGATGTTTCGCCGACAGGTACTCACCCCGATCGCACATGAGGGCAAAGCAAAGGGTCGGAGCCGGATCCAGCGTAGCTTGCCACTGGCAGCCCCACAGCTCCCCCATCAACTCGGCCGACGCCACGGCGTTGAACAAGCTAACTTTCGCGGTGTCCCAGCTCGGTCCTGTCAGGCAGACGTAGAACCCGACGACGGCGGTCGACCAGACATCGACGATGACGTAGACGATAGGTCGGCCTATGATCCAGTTGCGATTGACCGAGCTTCTGAGATGCATATCGGCGATCGTTGAATCGATCGCCCATGTGTGCCCGGGGCCGGCAACTCCCATCCAGTTTCGCCCGGTGAGGCCCCGCTGACTTCTTTGGAAGTGCCCTTTCGTCGTCTTTTCTCGAATCCTCTCGAGCTCAGTCAAGTTGCTCGTTAGTACACGCGCGATTTGCTCATCCGTGGGGTACGAACCTAGCTCGGACAGGACCAGCTCAGTTCGACCGTTGATTTCAACGACCTTGGAACGAAAGTCTTTTAGGATGATGTCGCAGCGCGTCGGCATCCGAGGTTTTGGCGGCTTGATTGCACTGTCAGCCGCCAGAATCCTGAATGTCCATTCCGAACTCATTCCCGGCTGCTTGGGAGGGAGGATCACGTTGAGAGTGTCTCGAGCAACACGCTGCTCCTTCGTCTTCCTGCCGGCCTTCTCGCGACCATCGGGGTCACAAGGGCGCGATACGCCCGGCGCCCCTTTTAGGTCATGGCGGGGAATGAGGCTGCTTGCGAGTAGCCCCTTCCTGCATAGTAGCGACCACAACGCATAGACGAACGAGCGACCCGTGCCGTCCACCGCTCTCGCCTCCGCCACAAGTCCTCCGAGCCCGCGATGCAACAAGATTCCGTCCACAAGTCGGTCGTAGTCGAGGAAGCACGCCATGGTTCGACAACGACGGTCATACTCCTTAATCTGGCTTTTCTTCTTCGGTTCATCGACGTTCTCGCGCTCGATCTCAACCGCCGTGAGCAATCCGCGAGCCCTGAGATCGATGAGTGCATCCCGATCGGTCCATATCAAGTCCCCCACCAGGGGCGGCGATGGTTTTCTCTTCCTTTTCTTCTTGGCCGGTGTAGTCTCGGCCGCGCTAGCGTCAACCGTCTTCGATGGGCGTTCCTTCTCCGGAGCGATGCGAACGACAACAAACTTTTGGAGCTGGGGCTCATCCAGAATCACCCTGTACACGCCCGGCTCCAGCGTGTCCGCGCTCCGTGTGTCGCACTGGAAGCATGCGTTGTGAATCAATTCCAAAGCCATGCAGACCTCTGGGAGGCGATAGGGTTCTGCGCCCAGAACGCCTGAGGGGTCAGCACGACAATCGGCAGATGTGGACGCCAGCCACGGCTCAGATCAAGTGGAAGATCTCCTCTCCACACGGATTGCCAGAGAGCGAGTTGGGCGACCTCCATCGATCCAAGATGCTGCTGCAGTTCCTGAAGCACCTCTTGCAGCAGATAGCCGTTGAGCCGACAGCCAAGCTGCGTTGCAACTGCACGCTGCTCTTCCGATGCCGGGTCTGTAAGGGCCCAGGCAGCGGTCCGACGCATCGTCAGTGCGACTCTTTTGTCGAAGATTTCCGGCGTGATCAAGAGCCACTTGACGCCGCGCCTCACCCAGTACTCTCGCTCAAGCCGAAGAAGAGCAATCGTGCGCTCGTGGAGCGACCATCCGTTGGGTTTGAACGAGAGAGCGAGCATCTCCCGTGGAAGCGCTTGCCTTCTAAAGACCAACACGAGATCGGTTGATGCCTTCCAAGGCGCGTTCTGACCGTCCCCGTAGACCCACGGGTGCTTCATCCCCAGTTCCGCGGCGAGTGCCAGCGTCCCGGGATAGAGTGTCAGTGCATCGTGCTCGCTGTATGCGGCAAGGGGGTGCGCTGAGGGCTCCAGCGTCAACTTGAACTGCTCGACGCAGTCATCAAGCCCAGGCAGCATCGCAGCGAAGTACTGTTGCCCGAGTTCGCCGTCCGACAGAAGGTGGCGCAGGCGATTTCGGAACATGAGCAAATTGCTTCGGCCGGAACTTGAGGGATCGCCGCGCGCGACCTTGTGATACGGAACGTAATTCGCGTACGTTCCCTCACCGCGGCGCTCCCGCGCAAATCGCGCCAAGAGTTTCGGAGTAAATCGTTTACCCATTTAGGCCTCCAAGATCCGGCCCGTTTCTGCTCCGACGCTAGGAGGGGTTGCAGGAGCCAAATCAACGCAAGACTAGGATCAATGAGGAGGCGCAAGCATCGGTGATTTGCGCATTTCCAAACATTCAATTAACATGAAATTTAGCCCCACTGCGCCCGGACCTCCTCGAAGGCGTCCCTTGGTATTTGGCGATTGAGGTTACAGCGATTCGTTTCTTGCCGCGGCCCCAAGTTGCCTGAGACTTCTTAATTCGCCGACGGGCCGAAGGCGTTGGTTTCAACGCGAAAGGCGCGCCAGGTCGGCGAGCGTAGAGCGGACGATCAGACCGTGTTGGGCGCCAGACGATGGACCTCTCGACAGGACAGCCCTGTGCCGGCTCCGCTTCTCGCGTTCCCATTTTGCGGCAGTCTCCCGAAGAGCACGCGCTCACAAATGCCTCCAGATCGCCTACAAGCCAGTCGATCGCCATCAAGACTTCGAGAGGGTGAGCACGGGCCCTAGTCGAATGAATGAGGAGCGCTGGAAAGTACTTTCCCAGCGTCACTTCATCCCAACGAAACCCCGGCACAAAGCGCAACGGACTCGAGTACCGCGACCAACTCCAAGCCGCGTCACGTGCCTTTATGTGTCCTGATTTCGCGTTTATCCATCCATACTTTTCCATCTTTATTTTTAGCATTTGAACTACGGCGCGGATATCAAAATGATAAATTGTTTGGTAGATTTCCACGGCACGAATCGTCATGGAGGAAAACCTCGCTAGACGGTTTACGTCTTGATCCTTTAGTTTGGCAGCCCAGTTCCGATTAAGTCGTTCGAATTGAGGCAATCGCCAGGGCCCTCCCTCTCTGATGCACTCGTGGTCCGAGCAAACCATCAGAGGTTCTCCGTGAAAAGGACACACCCACACCCCGGGAAACTGGTGCCGCAATTTCCAGTACGTCCAGCCGTAGCTCGCGAGGTCGCTCCGCATGCATGTTGGACAGGCCTTGAGGGGGTGTTGGGCTCCGACTCGCGAGTACTGCAGGCCCAAGCAGTTCTTTGTGCTCGTTCCTCCCGAACGACACATGCTTTGCAGTGCACACCGTGCACCTTCGTCCGTCTGGAATGGAAAGTAATAGCGAAGCACGGTGTGCTCGAGAGCCGCATCAAGGGCACTGCCTGCGGCTCCGTCCATCTGCCTCGCGAGGTTTTCAAGTGCTCGAGGGAAATCGTGTCGAAGGCGGCAACGTGCATTCCCAAAGAGGACGTGAGCCGTCGAGCGAGTGCTGGAGAATCCCCAAAGCCTGTGCTGCCTGCCGACCAGGCTGAACACGGTTTCATCGGGTAGATAGGTCAGTTTTGGCTCCGTCAACATGCCCCTTGACCTAATCCAGAATCGATTCCCTGGGCTACCTATGCCCCTCATTGGAGCAAGGTCGCCGTCTCTGCGGCCGTGGCATAGAGATCTCTGGTCATGACAGAAGTCCATCTTTCCGGCTCCGGTCGGCCGGAGCACAGCGACTCATCTCCTTCAAACGGAAATATGTGTGGACCGGTCTTGCTGACGTCATAGTCCCCGAAGTTCAGTGGAGAACGACCTTCGGCCCGTCTTCATCAAGCACATCGACAGGCAGATCCGAGGCCTTCAGATACCGCCGGTCGTTGACGATGGCATGTGCCACTGCGCCCTGTACGGCCTTGCGGATGGCTCGGGGCGTCAGGTGCGCAAGGCGATGTGCCAAACGCGGCTCCGGCGGAAGGAAGCCCGGAACCAACAACTTCTCGATCGTGCGAGCCGCGACAACCTGCGCGATTTGAAGCGCGTGCTCTCCCCGGGGAACTGGAATCTCGAACTCCGTAAACCGTGATCGCAGCGATTCGGGGATCTTCTGCGGGTCATTTGAGGCTGCAATGTAAATGGCCAAGCTTGCGTCGAAGGTGATGTCTAGCGCGGCATCGCGAATGGTTGCCGCAGTAAGCGGCTCAAGTAAGGAATGCAGCGGTCTCAGCGGGTCATACGTTGAGTTTGTGGGAGCCTTGTCGAGTTCATCGATCAGGAAAACAGGATTCGCGAACCTCCCCAGCACGATCTCTTCGAATACCGCGCCTGGACATGCGGTACTCCAATGCCGCTCGGTGCCGAGCAGCAAAGAGGTGGTTTGGGCGTTCTCCATGGATTGACGACGCAGCGGAGCGCCCAGCGCAATCGCAAGGTCGTTCGCGTAGTGAGACTTGCCGATACCCGGTGGCCCCCACAGATGGAGCGGAGGGATTGAGAGCGGCCCCTTGCTGCTCATCGACAGCGCCACGTGCTCGGCGACGAAGTCAGTGACAGGCAGAAAATGTGGATGAGATGCACGCAAATTTGCCATCTTGCGAGCCCATCGATCCGGATGGCGGGCGGGGTTGGCGACCTCTCTGAGCGCGCCCAAGGACTTCACTTTCTCCATCAGTTCAAGCTCGCGCTTGTGTTCGTCCCTGTTTCGCACGGTCGCCGTCTTGGCGAGCACACGCAAGACCTCTTCAGCCTTCAACACCAGATGAATTCGCCTCCGGTCGCGACGTGCCACGCCTCGCTCAAATTGCCTGATGAAAGCGAGTCGACCCTCTGGTCCTGCGGGCAAATGGGCAGCAGGTGCCTCAGCGGGCCTCATCGCGTCACGCTCGACCCGCAGGCGCTCCAAGCTTGAGGTGCGCCTCTCTTCCTCGCGAGTCCGGGCCAATGCCCGGCGCTCCTCGGCCAGGCGCCATTGCAGCGCAATGGGGAGCAAGATCTCCACGACTTGATACGAGTCCTGAGAGACCTCCGTGCGATACAAGGAAAAGCCCTCCGGAGCGTGGGAGTCGCTACCCAAATCTGTTCTTCGACGGATCTGGCTCACGATGGTTGAACCTCCCACTCGACCGCCTCCCGCCAAAAGGCCTCAAGCCCTTCATCACCGCTTCGGGCAAGAGCGCTCGGCTCATGCAAGCTGCACAGCGTGAGCTCAGTTCCAAAATAGGAAGCTGCTTCGGCGCGCCGGCCGCAGACCATGCAAGCGGTGCTTGTCAGCCGCTCTGCTTCGAGCACAACCCGATCTACCTCGGGCGTCAGTTCTGCGCCAACATCGTAGGCCGCGAACAGCATGGCTCGGCGCGTATCGCCCTTGAGGTTGACCACGAACGTCCGAAATTCGCCCAAGACATACAAGAAGAGCCCGCAGCCCTGGTCGGCTCGAAGCTGAACCCACCGAAAGCCGAGTTTGCCTGGGGGTAGGAGCCGGTCAATTTGCTCACACGCGCGGCCCAGGATCGGCGTCCAGCCGCGATAGAAGGTCAGGCCAACGTGGTCACCTTCGAACATGTACGGAAAGCGCGCTTTTAAAAGAGCACCGTTCATGCTGATCGCTCCGTCCAGAGCCAACGCGATCGCCCGGTCTCGTCGTCAGACCAGGTCCAGCAGACCAAAGATCAACTTCGCGATCGTCGTCGGCGGTCCTGTATCTTATACGCAGGTGCCTAAAAGCTCAAGCAAACTCGGTAACACTATGGGAGTTTGACTTGCAGTTGTGGAAGGCACGCGCTGCGCAGTTTCGTACGCATTCGTGCATTTTGAACCCGATAGGCTGGTGCGCAAAAGATTGCAAGAGGCGAGATTCGTCTCATGCGTTCCGACCAGGATCCGGCGTTGCTCCGGGCATTTGCAGCAGAGCTGAAGGCTCGCAGGTTGGCGCTCGGGCTCAGCCAGGACCGCTTCGCGCTGGTGGCTGAAGTCCATCGAACCTTTGTGGCAAAAGTCGAGCGAGCAATTGCCATGCCTTCGCTGTCCAGCGTCTTTCGCATCGCCGAGGGCCTTGAGGTCGATCCGGCCGTGCTGATTACCGCCGTTTCGAAGCGGTACAGGAAGGAACTTCGGAGCGCTGCATTGGCGCCTTCCCCTAGTAGATCGTAGAAGAGCTTTGCGCGGGAAAATCGATTCAAGGAACTGGTTCGCTGGCGACGGATCGAGTGTCACATTGCAAGCGCAGACCGGCGCTGATGAGGCGGAAATGCAGCTCCGCCCTCCATCCCGCTTCAGGAATTTGCCACGCTTCAAGCAAGCTAAGGCGGCTAGCCGCTCGCATTGATGTGCAACATCGGTAAGCGACAGACCTTCGTTGCGTTTTATCCGCGCGAATAGTCTGTTACGGATGTTGGATTTGCCGAAGGATGAGGGCATGGCTCAGACGAAGGACGAGCACAACATGGCGGGCCCACTGTCCTTCAGTGGATCCGTTCCCGATGGAGGATGAGCGTCGAGCAAGCTGCGAAGCGCCACCCCGGCGCTACACCCGACCAGTCAACCAAGGAAATCAGAGAGGTTGCCGATACCGAGGCTGAGCAAGCACAGGCCAACACAAGCCTCCATTCTCAGATTGAGAATCGATGGCCGGGTGGGTAGCTCGCGCACGTACGCGATGGCGCGGTCGAAGGCATCCTTTGCGGCGACTCCTTCTCGTGAGCAGCAAACACAATAGGCCTTTGTTCAAGCGAACGGCGCGACGCCCTCCAGAGGAAAATCGCCCTCCATCTTCAGAAAGAGCACGCCAGAGTTCCCTATGCACGATCCCGCTTTCGTCGGACTAACCGTAAGTGCAGCCACGCTCGGGGTTCTCGCTATCTGGAAGCAACGCGTCCCCCGGTGGGTCGCCCTCACGGTATTGGCGGCCAGTGCATCATGGGCTGCTTTTTCAGACTCAAGCCCGCTGAACCACGATCACCAGGTCGATGTGGAAGGTCGCCCTTCCCCAATGGGATTCATGACCGGTTCAGCCGCACCAGGATGAGCCGGGCCCCTAACGCTTGAACCGCTCGGGCGGCCCGGCGTCCTTTCGCTTCACCTTCACCCAGTCGGATGTCCTGTGGCCCGGCTTGTATGGGCTGTCGATGCGCTTGGCGACCAAGCCCTCTAGCTTCATGCCGAGCACGGCCTCGTTGAAGACGCGGTCGATGTCGGAATCGAAGAAGCCGACCACCAGGACGTTGTCGGGGCACGGGTCGAGTAGCTCACCGAGGATCGCCTTGCGCTGCAAGAGCGTCTGGCCTGTCACATCGATGCCGTGATCAACCATCAGGTCGAAGATGGCGTAGCCGACCCGGTCGCCGCCGTCGACGAAGCGTCTGCGCTGGCCTCGCGCCTGGAGCCGGTCGAAATCTGAGTGCCCGAGGTCATCGAACACGCAGACCTCCCCGTCGGTGATGTAGGGACCACCGGCGACGCGGGCCAGACTCTGGCTTACCTCTGGGAACCACCGCGTCGCGTCGGCGCCCCCGCGCGTGCGCAGCTTGCACTGACCGTCCCCGAACATGGCGGTGAGGCGCCACCCGTCAAGCTTGATCTCCCAGATCCAGCCAGGCGCTTCGAACGCCAGCGGGCGTTCGATGAACAACATGGGCGGGTAGTCGCGGAGCTCCATCAATAAGCTCACGTTCACATAGGGTATGGGCTTTTACTGTCAGCAAAAGGAGCATAAAAGGTAATGGCTGATCGAAGGCGTTGGGTGGAACGTATCCAGTCCATAGCGCGGGCTGAGCCGCGCGTTGATCAACTTCAACTGGAGACCCTCATGTCTGACGATCCCAAGAAGACCGGCCAGGACCGCCAACGCATCTCCCTCAAGGAGCCGCACGAGGTGGGCAGCTGGACCGAATCGCTCGGCGTCACCGAGCAGCAACTCAAGGCGGCCGTCGCGGCCGTGGGCGACTCAGCGGAGAAGGTGCGCGAGTACCTGCGGAAGAAATGACCGCAAAGGGGGCGATGGGCCCCGGCAATGCGAAGTACGACTCGGACACCGCGCGCCTGCTCGCGTCGACCCCGCAAGCCGATGGCGCGGGCGGCCGCGAAGAAGACCGTAGCCAAGAAGGCAAAGAAAATTGCCGGGACCCGCTAGGCCGCAGCCGGTCGACCACCGTGGCTACCGCGCGGACGATCCCTCTGCCGCCGCCGACCAAGGCTCATGCGCCAGAGCGGTCCACGCGGACCGGCAGCAACACAAGGTTCGTCACCACCGGAGCGCCACCTCGATACTTGCCACCATGGCGCGCGAAGAGGCCATTTTTTGGGGTGCTGGTTCGACGTTGGCTCGTAGCCTTGGGTGCGCTCAAATATGACCAGTATTTGGCGGCTTCGGCAGAGTACTGTTCAATCTGGACCTCGGCGCCTAGCTGTGAGCTATCTGCCACGATACGTGCTATTGCATTGGGCGGAAATCCGATGCACTGGGTCGAGTGCACCGTCGATGTATGGCATCGGTGGCAGCTACGCAGCGTTAGCGGACGTACGGCCGGTCTCGATCGAACGTTAGGTCCCCGCTGCTAACCGGACACCTATGGCCCGACTGCGTGCAAATGAACTAGGAATGGCCTTTTCTGATCCGCTCGGCCGATTTGGCTGCGACTAAAAGCCGTGTCGTGCCCTGTGTTTGGCCAGGTTCTCGCGGATGCGCTCACGATCGCCTGGCCCCAACCGATCCCAACGCAGCTTCAAGCCTTCGGTGATACCGTAGTGCTTGCGCATCGTTTTCGGCACCTTCTCATGAAGAAGGCAGCCCTCGACATCAAAGGAGATGTGACCTCGGTCGAAGAGCCCATCCAAGGGCACTGAGAGCAGCAGGCCGTTGTTGGGGTCGGCGCGAGCCTCGCTTGTTGATTCAGCCCAGGGAACGATATGCGAGGCTCTAAGGAGCGATTGGCAGTCGTCGCCGTGAACCGAGCAGCAAGCGCCCCAGCGAATCTCGAGCATGTCTCTGAACGCCTTGTGGTGTGGGCCACGCGCCCAGATAAGCCGCTGTATCTCTGAGGCAAGGGAGGCAAGCGTCGCCTGTTTGGAGAGCTCCGCGGCTGCTCTCAGTGCGGGAAGTTCCTCTTCCTGGCTTTCAAGCTCCGCTATGAAACGCATTAGCATGTGAGGGCGACCGGACTTCATTCCTGCCGCGTGTGCACGAAGGGCGCGTAGAACGGTCGGTAAAGCCTCGGGGCCGTCATCGAGAAGGATGCTTGCCACGAAGTACCTGATGGCTTCAATAGACATCAAGCTACTGAAGCCCTCGCCTCTTCGGAGGTGGGAGTAGTTGCGAAGCGCGACGCCTCCGGTGGCCTTGTGATAGCCAGCTGCGACGAGGTCGGACAGTCCGTCGTTGAACGTGCGCAGTCCTGAGAAGATCTGCCTGCCGACGGTGCAAGCAATCTCAATCTGCGCGGCGGTTACCGCTTCCTTGCCTTGACTCTTAGGACGTGCGAGGAGTGGGTCACGTCGAGGTAAGTCACGTAACCGCCCGAGCGACCCTGATGCCATTGGCGTCCCCGCCGGCTTGCCGCCGTTCTCCAGCTTTATCCAAATCATGGAGCCGTCGCATTCGTAGGCGGCGTCCACTATTTCGAACTTGTGATCCAAGGATACCAAGCCCGTCTTGTGGTCCTTCAGTAGCGCCGTCATCTCGATGCCCAGACCAATCGCCAGATCGATGGCATTGAAGAGCGCAACTCGCTTCTTTGGATCCTTGTCTTGCCACTGGCGTGGGACTCGATACCACCTCTCCCGTGTGGCTTGGTCCTCGATGAAGCCGGCACTACCTTCGCGGTTGCCTTCTCGCTCATTCCAAACGGTCATAGCAAACTTCGATGCGCCCTCACGCCGCACCTGTTCAACCTTCTTGTCGAACGAGAACCAACTCCTAGGTGAGTAGCGGCCCACGATCTCCTTGTATGCGTCTTCAGTCTTGTACAGAAAAGTTGTTGCGAGCTCGGAAGGCACGGGATCTCCGGTTGAACTTGGGCGTGGTGGTGTGATGCAT
This sequence comes from Variovorax flavidus, assembly GCF_030317145.1. Classification (GTDB taxonomy): domain Bacteria; phylum Pseudomonadota; class Gammaproteobacteria; order Burkholderiales; family Burkholderiaceae_C; genus Variovorax; species Variovorax flavidus. The sequence continues at coordinate 372,713 of NZ_JASZYE010000004.1, read as the reverse complement.
GTACCGTCCCGTAACGCCGACGCTCACGTCGTAGTCGCGTTGTGCGTCCGCTCCCGCTGCGGATCGGCTCCAGGTACGAATCGGAGCATCCTATCCATTTCTGAGCGTAGCTATCGACGAGGTTTCGGCAAATGAGCGTGCCGATAGCTGGTTGCCGCGAAGTTCGGAAGCTTGAAATTCGCAGAATCGAAGACGTTGTCATGTGAAAACTGGGGTAGCAGTTCCCTGGTCTCGCGCACTGCCTGGAGAAGTGGCCGGCGGCAGACAGGGGAGTTCCGAGCCAGCTCCGCGGAAGGACCTCATATGTCAGGGCGCTACGTTCGCAACGGGCACTGAACAGCTGGACCGCCCTGCCCGGCAGCCCGGCACGCAGCGAAAGCGGAAGTACCGCTGCCACGATCGAACGTCAGGTCAGCTGCGCTATGCGGACGACTCGGACCGCGTCTACAAACCCCAGCGCCACGTGGATAACTGAGCGTTCCAGCAGCGTGTGAGTGGACACCTTGAGCGCGTATTGGAGAACACCGAGCGCTTTGTGGTTGTCCCGAAGTCAGAAAACGGCACGGCACGGCCCCCAGCGGGTAGCTACCATCGGGGCATGTCGAAACCAAATCCCCCTCCAGGCTACTACGCCGGGCTTACGAACCTCGTGCTGCACCCAGACGTGGAGGAGGTCAAGCTCGGCAAGGGTTTGGTTATGCGAAGGACGTTTGCACACTTCATGATCTCGAACACTGTCGCATTCAGGCCGCCCGTTGCACCAGGCAAGCACCACGGAGGTCCGTGGAAAGCGACGACTCAGGGTGATGGTTTTGATGTGTTCACTGAGATTTACATCCCCTCAACGTACAAGCCGCCGCATGGACTCAAGCCGATTGAGGTTGTCCGCACTCTCACATGCATGCTGCGCCTTCACTGCAATCCAGAAATTCTATTTCTGCTTGAGGCGAACCATTCGCTGAGTGCCTTCGCGGCAGTACCGGATCGGGACATGATCATCAGGCCGATCGAGTCAACGCCCCACTACATCCATCTGCAGATGCGCGACGACGGATTGGAAGCAGCGGCGTCCCGACTAATGTGGGTTGTGCAGAACTGGCAGACCGCCGTTGACCTGATGGGATTGCAGGCTGACTTCAAGTTGGCGATGGAAGCCTATGAACTGTCGACATTCGTTCCATCGCATGCACTGACCCTCGTGTCATTGTGGGGTGCTCTCGAAGCGCTCTTTTCGCCATCCACCGCTGAGCTACGCTTTCGGGTTTCAGTGTTGATCTCGTCGTACCTTTGCAAGCCTGGAAAAGCGCGTCTTGAGAAGCAGAAGGAAATCTTCGACCTCTATGACAAGCGCTCAGCTGCTGCCCACGGCAAGCCGAAGCACAGCGAACTCCACTTGGCGCAGTCATACGGAATTCTGCGTGCTGTGTTGACTCAGATCATTGAATCGAAGCATGTGCCGACAAAGGACGAACTCAACGACATGCTGATGGGCGTGCAGTGATGTCTCACCGCCCCGCCGCTTATTTCTTTTCCGAAGTTGCTCGACTACTACTTCGACGCGCCGAGCGAGCAGACTCCCCCCAATAGCCCCATCTCAGCCTGGCAACTTCGTCTCCAGGACTCGAACGCCTTGCTCGTTGCTACGTTGCTACGAGCCTTGGGGACGGCAAACCGCTTGCGTCGACAGCCGCTCTCGATAGCCTGCGAGTTCGAGGTCAGTCCAAAATCGCCATTCCGGACTGTGCAGGCATGCGCCATTTCCTTTGCCAAGGTCGTCCTTGCAGTAACGCCGCTCCTTCTCCCGGATTGCGTGCATCGCGCGCGGCAGAAGATTCGGCGTTTTTCTTCTGCTCGGCACACTCGCCAGGTTTGACTCGCGAAGGTTACCTAGCCACTGCCAAGCAGTTCGCCAAATCCAATGCGTCTGCGTTGAGTCTTGTGATCACGCCGGAAAATCTCAGGCGCGCGCCTTCAGTCCTTTGATTCCATCGCTTGACATACGAAGCCGCCGCCTCGACCGTCGGGAAGCTTTCGGAGCATGAGACCAGACCTCCAACTCCCACCATCGTTGGGTTGTTTGAGGTAGTCCATCGTGCGACGTGGATTGTGACGTTCTTGCTGGTATCTGCTGCAGCTCGAAGCTTGGATGGAGGAAACAGCAGTTCGCCAGTCCACTCAACTGACCTCCCAAGATGAATTTCCTTGAAGCGCGGGTCGTCGACGATTTCCTCCTTTTCTTGGACACATTGACGCAGGTGCTCAAGCGTAATGTCCACCGCAAAGCAGTTAGGGGCTGGTGGAAAGAGCATCAAAATCCCTTTCACAATAACCGCGACTAGGCCGAGGATCGCTGCGGTCTTTCCCAAGATCGCCGAGACTTTACCTACGGTGCCGTCCCACAACTTCCAAGCCCAACGCATCCCCCGCGCGATCGCGTTGAACATTCGCCGTGCGGGCCCAATCGGCTTGGATTCATTCTGGATTGGAGTTGGGGCCATCGCGCGATCCTTCCATCAGTACGACGCAAGTTACTGGGCAATGAAGGTGAGTCAACAGCATTCTCGCTTCATTGATTGCAACGTGGGTCAGTTTGATATAGCAATGCGACGTGAAACCGCGGCGCCGCTGAGCACCTCGCACTCAAGCGTTCTTGCAATTCGAAGTTCTCCCAGGTGAAAGCCTGACGAGCCGACCTAGATGGTCACGCTCGCCCCAACCAAGCCGCCCTCGAGGCGGCTTTTTTGCGGTCGCATCACTTGGGTAACGGCATCACGCTGCAACCTCTTGGGCCGCCCGTGACGAACTGCATTCGGCAGACGATGAGGCGATTCTTTTCTGAATCTAGCAGCCAAGTGATTGAGGAAGTACCGTCCCCGGACACGCCGATGGGTGTAGGCGGCGATTGCTGCGCCGCGCTGCTGAAACCGGTGAACGCGAGTGCGAGAAACGCAAAGGCTCGAAGGTACATCTCTGTCTCCTTATGTGCGGGCTTGTGTCGCGGACCGGCGGTTCGCCGCCTGCCGTCAGGTGTTGCACGCCACGTTAACGTGAGCCGTGTTGGCTGCCATCCGCCGTTTTGGGGAGACCGTTGGCCGGGATTTCTCTACTCGGAGCTAACCAGTCACGGTTCGTCCCGCGCCGGGCAATTCATCACCACCCGCTTCATCGTCGAACTTGAAGGCGAGCCACCCGGGTAAAGGTGGCGGTTTCTCCGCGGTCAGCTCCGACCGTCATCAAGCAAGGAAGACGGCGAGCGCCAGCCGAGGTAGTCCGATGGCACTCACCACATTGAAGCCGAGACTCGGCACCCTGAAGACAACCAGGGCGCCGATGCTCGAGGCTAAGGCAGGCAGCACAGAGATGGAGCGAGGCAGAGCATGGATGGCAAAGCGCCAGCGTGTAGCCCTTGCCCATGGCTACCAGTGCCAAGGTTGTGACAGAGCATGGCTGTCCTACCGTGACCAGATACCGATTGCGACGTCGCGTCGTTGTGCCCCTGACCAAGGCCGGCGGAGCCGCCCCCAACGGCGTCCAGCGGGCCATCCTGCGAACGCTTTGCGTAGGGCGTCAGCAAAGACGTCTGCCGCTTCCCCCTCGTGAAGCGCGTGCACACCCACTGGCTGGAAGGCAGGATCCGGCCAGAAGCAGTCGGTCAGCACCGAATTCTTGCGGCGCTAGCGTTGGAAAGGTTTCTGAGGTTCAAGCGTGGTCGCACACGCAAGTGAATCGACCGCCGCTGTCTGGCCCTTTGCGGAAGTTTGAGGCCTGGAAAAGACGACGTTCGCAAGGGAAGTTTCGACGTACCCTTCGCCTGCAGCAACAGACGCTCGCCGGCACCTGCCCAGCACTGTGCGCCAAGGGAACATCAACGTCGTAGCCCGCTCCGCAGTGAGAGGGCTGGTGCACCGAAGGCCATTGCGGAATGCGAAGGCGCTTCGCGCGCACTTTGCTATCACGGACCGGGCCTCGACTCAAACCCCACAATCGCCGAAAGTAGGTAGACGGCCGGTTTCCGATCCTCCGTTTCCAGGGTTACGGTAGATGCTGTTACTGCGACAACTCTGCCCTCGATGTGTCGCCCGCCTCCCCTGAAATGGGGAATAACCCACGACTTGCCCGGCAGTACTGACTTGAACGCCGATTCCATCGCCGCGATGTCGGAGGTACCTTGGACAGGTGGCGACATGGCCGCCCCACTCACTGTCGTGGCTGTGCCTAGGCCCATGGCCGCAGCCTTGGTAGGGAATCGCTCCCTCACCTTCTTGATGGCGGAATCGATTGCGTCGGCAGCCGTCGCCAGCGTGGCCACCACCGCGACGGCCTCGTAGCTGAAGTGAAGGCCGGACCAAAGGTTCATGGTGGCCTCAATCCACCACGACCCAGAAAATGACCTATCTATGTGGCACATCGGTTTGAAGGTGCCTGCGGGATACGCACTGAGTACACCGTCCAGACTTTCTGCGAAGGCCTCTTCAGCGACCTCGCGCAGCGCCTCGTTCAGTTTGAGACCGGATTCGGCGGCAAGTGGTGCGTGCACACCGACAAGCAGGCGTGCAATGGGCACCGGGGTGCCCTGGATGGGGTCAGGCAAATCGGTATCCATGATGAGCACCTCCTAAGGGGTCTTCGCGACGTTAGGGTTGCCTAGAGCGAAAACGGAACTCAAACGTACGACCCCTGCTCGCGAATTAGACCGTTCCATGCACAGATCGGTCATCCTCCCTGATGAGGAGAGAGGGACAGTCGCGCGCTCAAACTAGTCTGGTAAGCCCGCGATCCTCAAGCCCTCAGCCAGCCGAGCGAGATCGTCAGGGTTGCGCAGGGCATACCCGCGGATGAATGTTGCAACGCTGAACCTCGGATGGATCTCTAGCAGGTCGCGCGCCACCGCGTGCGCGCCGGGCTCATCACCGGACAGCGCGAGTGACGCTGCAAGAATACGCAGGGTCGGGGGCAAGCGCGGGTTTACGCGGCTGGATTTGCGCGTCCAGGCGATCGCCTCACCGTAGCGTCCGGCTACGAACTCGGCCAGACCCGCGACGGCCCAAAAGTAAAAGTTCATCGGATCGTATGGGTTCAGCCGCCAGACATTCTGCAGTCGTTCAAGGGCTTCATCAGGACGCCCGAGGTACACACACGTCGGCGCGCTCATACCCCAGGCGAAGGCTGAGCTTTCGTTCAGCGCCAACGCACGGTTGAACAGGTCGTTGGCTTGTTCGAGTTCCTTCGTCAAGAAGGAGAGCAAGTGCGCAGCCATGCTCAGCACGTACGGATCGTCCGGGTCCAACTCCAGGGCACGCTGCGACGCCGCAATAGCGCGCTCCCGATCGGCAGCCGGGTTGGACTGGAAGGTGAACAACCATGCCGTGTAAGCGTGCGCCTGCGCATAGCTGGGGTCGAGCGACACCGCCCGCTCAAGGAGTTCCTGGGCTTCACGGTAGCCATCGTCGCTGAAACGGTACAGTCGTGACAAAGCCTTTAACACGCAATCGTAAGCATCCAGGTTCTCGGTCGGACGTTCACCCACCCGGGCCGCCTGCACCGCGCGCAACCGAGGCTCCAGCGAGCCGACAACGCTGGCCGAAATGCGGTCCTGGAACTCAAACAGCCTGTCTTTGCCGCCATCAAAGTGTTGCGCCCACACCGAGCGGTTGTCTGTCATGTCAAGCAGCTCTACCTTTATGCGCAGTTCCGATCCATGGCGCCATACGCTTCCATCGAGCAGATAGCGGACGTCGAGTTCAGCGGCGATTTGCCGCAGGTCCTCGCCTCCACCGCGGTTGCTGTAGCGCAAGGTCGAATTGCGCGCGATAACGTACATCGATCGGCTACGCGACAGTCCGGTGATGATCTCGTCGGTAATGCCGTCGCCGAAGTACGAATCCTCAGCGTCTCCACGGACATTGCGAAAAGGCAGCACCGCAAGGGTCGGCCGCGAGGACCATTGCAGGTAAGGCTGCGGGACAAGCGGCACCTCACCAACGCTGAGCCACTCAACGGCAAACACGCGAACTGGCCGCACGATGTTTTTCATCGGAGGCGTGCCGAGGTCCCGGAACGCTAGGGACAGGCGGTTGAGAACGCACTCGCGCACGAACCCGGTCACAACGATCTGCCCCGGCTCGGCCGCCTGATGGATTCGCGCCGCAATGTTTACACCATCGCCCTGCAGGATCCCGTCGTCATCGATCACGTCGTCAACATTGATGCCGATGCGCAACTTCATCATGAACGGGTCTGACGCGTCATGCCGCGCGTGCAGCATCCGCTGCGTCTGTGCCGCCCAGCGCACAGCATCGACCACACTCGAAAACTCGATCAGCATGGCGTCGCCTGCAATCTCGGCGACGCGGCCTCCATGGCGAACCATCAACGGCTCAATGGTCTCGCTACGGAGCGCCTTCCAGCGCCGCACCGTCTCAACATCGCTACTTGCCATAAGCCGCGAATAACCCGCCACGTCGGCGAACGCCACGGCGGCGAGCCTACGCTTGATCGTGGGCGGCCCTTCCAGCCCGTCGTCAGCCCTATCGCTCATTTCCAAGGCCTGCAGTGAGCCCGCTCAAGAAGCCCGCAAACAGCGACCGGCCAAATGGCCTGGGGAGGCTGGCGAATAGCCGCGCCCCAGCGCGAGGCAAGAGCCTCCGAGCGGGTTTCATGATGGCGACGATCATAAGGCAGCGGCCTGACGCGGGACCCCAGACATTTCCACCACCGAAGGTCCAACCCCTCGGCAGGATCGCGGGCTTCGGCGAAACGCTTCCTTTCGCCGCGTCTACCGATGTGCCATGTCGTTCATGGTCTCATCGCCAACTATTCGGGAACCGGCCCTGTGGCGTTCCGGCATAGGTCAAACCGATTGAATGCCCTCCGCGCCTTGTGGGCAACACGCCACAAAGATCGAGATCCGTAAACCTCGCGTGTGAGATTGCCAGGGTGTTAGGGCTCCGTTCGCCGCACAATTTCAGCCATGAGCACCCTTCGCCAACCCACCTTGTATCGCCACGCGTGGTGGTTGCCGGGCGTATGCTCCACCCGGCAGCGACGTTGGCCGCCCGACGCTGCGGCCGAGTGAACAGAGCATCCTCCTCATGTTCGCAATCCTTTGAGCTCTGCCGTGGTCCCTTGCCCCTCTGCTCCTCGACTTTGGTCAAGGGTTTGCGGACCGTGCAGCATTGTTCGTCACGCTTGGCCTATTCGCCAACGCAGGCTTGACCTGGTGATCACGGCCCTGCTCAGAGCCCGCTTCCGCCACCGTCGGGAAGTGAATCTGAAGGGCGCATGATTTTGGCGCAACACGCTGGCCCCACGCCTTCGCAGACGAACTGCTCGCCGCAGATCTGCTCGCGCCGCTTTCGGAATTTACTTCAGGGTTGTGACCCAGCCTCCAGATGCCATTGGACGAGAACTTGAGACGACGCATCTGCTCCGGTCTCGGGCGCCAAGAGCGCCTCGTGATGGACTCGAAAGCGTTCCGGCCCGCTGCGGTCGCAGTCGTCGTTCTGGAAGAAGGGCCGGGCGGGAATCTTCCGGGCATTGAACCTCCTCCGACCTGGAGCGACGGTCCCGCGATTCTGCTGACCCGCAGGTCCGCAAAGCTTCGCGCGCACGCAGGTCAGTGGGCGCTTCCCGGAGGAACGATCGATCCCGGAGAGTCTGCCGAAGCGGCTGCGCTGCGAGAACTGCGCGAGGAGGTCGGGCTGCAGCTCGGCATGGAGCAGGTTCTCGGCAAGCTGGATGACTTCACGACGCGATCAGGATTTGTCATCACGCCTGTCGTCATGTGGGCGGGGATGGCGAAAAGCCTGGTGCCCAACGATGCTGAAGTGGCGAGTGTCCATCGCATCCCGCTGGCCGAGTTCATGCGACCGGATGCACCGCTGCTCGATGCGATCGAAGACAGCGTGCACCCTGTCTTGCGCATGCCCGTGGGCGATACGTGGATCGCCGCGCCGACCGCGGCCTTCCTCTATCAGTTCCGCGAGTTGTGCATTGCCGGCCAAGCCATCCGCGTGGCGCACTACGAGCAACCGATTTTCGCGAGAAAGTGATCTCCGGGCCGAACCGAAGCCCCGGGGTCTCTCCCAAGTGAGCCCGGGAGGTGGCCCGCAAAGACCGTTATCCGTCTTACAGCGACACGGCGCGAGCGGCCGCTCTAGAGAAAATCGTACAGCCGCTTCGGGCCCACTGCCGTCTTAGCTCCTGCAACTTGCAGCGGCTGGTTTCAAGCATCAAGCGGTCCTAACCTCGACGTCGGCATTCGCTGCTTAGCGGGCATCAGAGGCGCGCGCCTTACCGGAGGGCACATGACGGTCGCGAGTCTTAAACGGGTCCGGCTTTCCGAGGTCGTCCCAGGGGAAACGCCAAACTCCCAAGAGCCCTAGCCCGACTGCAACGTTGGAAAGAGGATCTGGCAAAGCCGCCATGGCTTCTTCCTGCGTCTCAATATGTGCGGCGAAAGCCTTCGCCGTGACAGCGCATCGCCCACCTAGCACGCAGGAAAGCGCTGGTCGTGTACCGAGTCACCCCGAGATACCATCGATTGGGCTTGCCTGGCGGATCGACTGCGAGGTCCGTTCGTGTGCGCGGATGAGGCAGCGACTTACAAGGCAACCGTGCGACAGAGCGCAAGGTGCAAGGTGCAGAGCCTGTGCAGGCGCCGCCCGACAAAGCGGCCCGACGAACGATGCCTAAGAAAGGGTCCCATGGTTGACGATCCCGAGCAGAGCAAAGACCGCAGACGGACAGACCGATGCGTCCGGGTCCGCGGCGCACGCGAACACAACCTCAAGAATGTGGACGTCGACTTGCCACGCGATGCACTGGTCGTGTTCAGCGGCGTTTCGGGTTCGGGCAAATCCTCGCTGGCCTTCGGCACGCTCTACGCCGAGGCGCAACGGCGCTACCTCGAATCGGTCGCACCGTATGCACGCCGTCTCATCGACCAGGCCGGCGTGCCCGAATTCGACTCGATCACAGGCCTGCCGCCCGCCGTGGCGTTGCAGCAGCAGCGCGGCACGTCCAGCTCGCGCTCGTCCGTCGGGAGCGTGACGACGATTTCGAGTTCATTGCGCATGCTCTATTCGCGCGCCGGCACGTACCCGCCGCGCCAGCCGATGCTGTACGCTGAAGACTTCTCGCCCAACACCGTGCAGGGTGCTTGCCCCACGTGCCACGGGCTGGGGCGCACCTACGAAGTCACGGAGCGAACGATGGTTCCGGACGATTCGCTGACGATTCGCGAACGCGCCATCGCTGCCTGGCCGCCCGCATGGCATGGGCAGAACCTGCGCGACATCCTCGTGACGCTGGGCCATGACGTCGACAAGCCGTGGCGCGACCTGCCGAAGAAGGTGCGCGACTGGATCCTCTTCACGGACGAGCGGCCGACGGTGCCCGTGTACGCGGGGTTCACGCCCGCGGAAACACGGGCTGCACTGCGCAGCAAGATGGAGCCGAGCTACCAGGGAACCTTCACGGGCGCTCGCAACTACGTACTGCACACCTTTGCGACCACGCAGAGCGACCTCATGAAAAAGCGCGTCGCCCGGTTCATGGAGCCCAGTGTCTGTCCCACCTGCAAAGGACGCCGGCTGAAGCGCGAGGCCTTGTCGGTGACTTTCGCGGGCCACGACATCGGCACGCTGTCGCAACTGCCGCTGTCCGAACTGGCGGGTGTGCTGGCACCGGCAGCGGGCGGCTCCTTTTCCGGGAAGCCCGACGCCAACGTACTCAGTCGCGACGCGGCCAAGCGCGCCACGGTGAAGCGCGTGGCCGCTGGCGGGTCGGCCCATCTTGCCGCCCCCGACGTGCGGCACACGCCAGCACTCTCGGAGGAAAAACGCATCGCCGCCCAACGCATCGCCCACGATGTGCTCCAACGTGTCACGACTCTGCTGGAACTCGGGCTCGGCTATCTGTCGCTCGACCGCCTCACGCCAACGCTGTCGCCCGGCGAACAGCAACGCATGCGATTGGCCACGCAGATCCGCTCGAATCTGTTCGGGGTCGTCTATGTCCTCGACGAACCCTCCGCCGGCCTGCACCCTGCAGACAGCGAGGCTCTGCTGACTGCGCTGGACCGACTCAAGGCGGCCGGCAATTCGCTCTTCGTCGTCGAGCACGACCTCGACATCATGCGGCGTGCCGACTGGCTCATCGATGTCGGCCCCGATGCCGGCGAAAAGGGAGGCCAGGTGCTCTTCAGCGGCCCGCCGGCCGGACTTCGAGCGGTCGGGGCGTCGCATACCGCGCGCTACCTGTTCGACACGGCGCCACCGCCGCCCCGCACGCCGCGCGAGCCCGCAGGCTGGCTCGCCCTCGCGCAAGTCAGCTGCAACAACCTGAGTCGACTCAACATCGAGTTTCCGCTCGGCGTGCTCGCGGCTGTCACCGGTGTTTCGGGCTCCGGCAAATCGAGCCTGGTCACGCGGGCCTTGACAGAACTCGTCGCCGCGCACCTCGGCCACGAGGCGCCACAGGACGAGGAAGACCGGATCGAGGCAGCGGCGCAGGACCGCGTCACGGGTCATATCGCCCGCGGCGCGGAATCGTTGCGCAGGCTGGTGCATGTCGACCAGAAGCCGATCGGCCGTACGCCGCGTTCGAACCTCGCCACTTACACCGGGCTGTTCGACCACGTGCGCAAGCTGTTCGCCGCCACGCCGGCGGCCAGGGCGCGGCGCTTCGATGCAGGCCGCTTCTCTTTCAACGTGGCCAAGGGGCGGTGCGACACATGCGAGGGCGAGGGATTCGTCAGCGTGGAGTTGCTGTTCATGCCCAGCGTCTACGCGCCCTGCCCGACCTGCCACGGCGCGCGATACAACGAGAGAACCCTCGCCATCCGCTGGCGTGAGAAAAGCATCGCCGACATTCTTCGCATGACCGTCGACGAAGCCGTCGGCTTCTTCATCGACGAGCCTGCGGTGGAGCGCCCGCTGATGTTGTTGCAGGCCATCGGGCTTGGCTACCTGCGGCTGGGCCAGCCCGCCACCGAGCTTTCGGGCGGCGAGGCACAACGCATCAAGCTCGCGACCGAACTGCAGCGCTCGCAACGTGGCAACGGTCTCTACGTCCTTGACGAACCCACGACCGGACTCCACCCCTCCGACGTCGACAAGCTGATGCTGCAACTCGACAGCCTGGTCGCGGCCGGCAACACGGTGATCGTGGTGGAGCACGACATGCGGGTCGTGGCAGCGTGCGATTGGGTGATCGACATGGGGCCTGGCGCAGGCCATGAAGGCGGCCGCGTCGTGGTGGCAGGAGCACCTGCGCAGGTGGCCGCGGCAGGCAGCCTCACGGCGCGCTACCTCGCGCCGGTGCTGCACGGTCGGTCGCGTGAAAGCTAGCAGGTCGCTCGACGACAGCGCGGCACCGCACGTGTTCACCATCGTTGTGTGCAGCATGCGCTTGAACACGCCGTTCCGGCCGTCGTCGCTCAGGCCGTCACCGTACGGGCCTCCGCCCCCGCTTCCGCCTCTGCTTGCGCTTTCGTCTTCGTCGCGTCGGCGCGCGGCTTCGCGCCCGGCGCCGTCTGGTCGGACACCCTGTCGATGCGAAGCGCCTTTTGAACCGGGTCGTAGCCGAGCCTCACGCTCTGGCCCGCCGACACTTCGCCTTTGAGCATGGCGGTTGCCAGCCGCGATTCGACCTCCGAGCGCAGCTTGCGCTTGAGCATGCGAGCGCCGAACTCGGGGTCGTAGCCGATTTCCGCCAGGTGGTCGACCAGCGAGTCGTCGAACTCGAGCTGTACGTTCTGCGCGGCCGCCGTGCGCGCCACACGCTGCAACTGCAGCCCGACGATGGCATGAATCTCCGGCTTGCCCAGCGCGTGGAAAACGACGACCTCGTCGACCCGGTTCAGGAACTCGGGCCGGAAGTGGTGGCGCAGGAGTTCCATCAACCGGTCGCGCAGCGCCGGGTACTCGAGAACTTCACGATCTTCGGCCTTGAGGTTTCGCTGGATCACATCCGACCCGAGGTTGCTGGTCGCGATGACGATGGTGTTGGTGAAGTCGATCACCCGTCCCTTGCCGTCGGTGAGGCGCCCCTCGTCGAATAGCTGCAGCAGAATGTTGTGCACCTCGGAATGCGCCTTCTCGATCTCGTCGAGCAGCACCACGCTGTAGGGCCGGCGCCGCACGCGCTCGGTAAGCTGGCCGCCCTCCTCGTAGCCCACGTAGCCCGGCGGCGCGCCGACCAGCCGGGCGACCGTGTGCCGCTCGGAATACTCGCTCATATCGATGCGCACCAGCGACTCCTCGCTGCCGAAGACCGTCGCCGCCAGCGCCTTGGCCAACTCGGTCTTGCCGACGCCGGTGGGGCCGAGGAAGAGAAAGGTCGCGGTCGGCTTGCCTGCTTCGCCCAGGCCGGCTCGCGCCAGGCGCACGGCCTCACTGACGGCGTGCACCGCCTCCTCCTGGCCGACCACGCGTTCCCGCAGCCGGTCTTCGAGCTGGAGCAGCTTCTCGCGGTCCTCGGTGGTCAGCTCGGACACCGGCACGCCGGTCAGCGCCGAGACGATTTGCGCCACATCTTCCACGCTCACTTCGGAAGAGCTGGTGCCACGCCGCTTCTTCCAGGCCGCAGTCGCGTCGGCGAGCTTCTTCTCGTCGCCCTTGATGCGGTCGCCCAGGTCCTTGGCCTTGTCGTACTGCTTGGCCGCACCCGCGGCGTCCTGCTCCTGACGCAGCTTGCGGACGTTCGCTTCGATATGCTGCAGCTCCTGCGGCCGGGAGCTGGCATGGATGCGCACCCGTGCCGCACCCTGGTCGATCAGGTCGATCGCCTTGTCAGGCAGGAAGCGCGCGGCAATGTAGCGTGCCGAGAGCTTGGCGGCGGCCTCGATCGCGCCTTCGCTGATCTTCACCTTGTGGTGCGCCTCCAGCCGGTCGCGCAGGCCGCGCAGGATCTCGATCGTGTCCTCGATGCTGGGCTCGGGCACCATCACCGGCTGGAAGCGCCGCTCCAGCGCTGCATCCTTCTCAATGTACTTCTGGTACTCATTGAGCGTGGTCGCGCCGATCAGGTGAAGCTCGCCGCGCGCCAGCGCGGGCTTGAACACGTTGGCGATGTCCAGCCCGCCTTCGCCGCCGCCGGCACCCGCGCCGACGATGGTGTGCAGCTCGTCGATGAAGATGATCAGCTCGTCCTGCCTGTCGATGATCTCGTCGAGCACCTGCTTGACGCGCTCCTCGAATTCGCCGCGGTACTTGGCGCCCGCGACCATGCTGTTGACGTTGAGCTCCATCACGCGCTTGCCGCGCAGCACGTCGGGCACCTGGTCCTGCACGATGCGCTGCGCCAGGCCCTCGACGATCGCGGTCTTCCCGACACCGGGTTCTCCGATCAGCACCGGGTTGTTTTTCTTGCGGCGCGCCAGCACCTCGATCGTCGTTTCGATCTCCTGGGCGCGGCCGATCACCGGGTCGAGCTTGCCCTGTCGGGCCAGTTCGCTCAGGTCGCGGCCGTACTTGTCGAGCGTCGGCGTGCCGCTGCGCTGCTTGAGCTTGCCTTCCTCCGCACCCTTGCCGACGACCTTGACGACCTTTTGGCGCAGCGACTGCGAATTGAGGCCGAGTTTGCGCAGCAGTTCGCCGGCAAAGCCGTCTTCTTCTTCCACGAGGCCGATCAGGATGTGCTCCGGCCCGACATAGCTGTGGCCAAGTTCGCGCGACGCGATCATGGCCTGCTCAAGGGCGCTCTTGGCGCGCGGCGACACACCGATCTGCGGCGTCTCGCCCTTCACGACCTTGCGCTCGCCGCGGGGCGCGTTCTCTTCGATGTTCGACCGAAAGTCCGCCTCCGACAGTTTGTAATCGCGCAGGATCTCCTGAACGATTTCGTTGTCGAGCAGCGCCAGCAGCAGGTGCTCGGTGTCGACCTCGTCCTTGCCGTACTCCAGCGCCTTCTCGGCTGCGACCTGGAGCCGATCCATCGCCGCTTCGTTCAGGAAGCTGCGCAGGTCCACCGCCTCGCGCGAGCGCTGGCGCCGCGGCGCGCCGGCATGTGGCCGCGCCTTGTCGCCGCCTGCGCCGCGTGCGCCGCCGGCGCCTGGCGATTCGCCGAACAGCGAGCCGCGATCGCCGAAGAAGCTCTGGAACTCGTCGAACAGACCGCCGCCGAACAACGACTCAAGCGGCGAGCGCCCGAGGGCGCTGCCCATCGTCTCCGCATAGTGTTCGTCGCAAAGTGCGACCTGGCGGGTCTTGCCGCCTTCGCGCAGGGTCAGTTGGGTGGAGGCGGGGCGTCCGCACACGTCGCACTTGGCCATGACTGCTCCTTCTTCAGGCGGTGTATTCGAACTTCGGCAGGGCCTTCAGTTCGTCCTTGCTCGCCTTGGGCAGCACGGCCTTCGGCGCTATGTGCGTGAACTGACGCACCGGAATCGCAACCAGGTGCTTACCCATGCCGAGAAAGCCGCCGACGTTCACGATCGCGGTCGAGAGGTTGCCGTCGGTCGAGACCACGAGGTCGTCAACCTTGCCGATCTTTTCGCCCTTCTCGTTGTAGACATCTTGGTGAAGCAGCTTCGAGGCGCGGTAGCCGGTGGCGACCAACTGGGTTTCGGCGATGGTCACGCCAATCGTGGCCTTCGCAGCCACCGGTGCCGGGGCTGCCTTGATGACCGCTTCCTTCGGCGCCGCGGGGTCAGGGGCTGCCTGGCCGCCGGCGAGTTGCGTCAGGCCGAGGCCGAGCATTGCACAAACGATGCTGGTGCGAAGAAGTTTCGTGTCCATGATGTTTTACTCCGTAGGGGTTGAAGGGAATCACTTGATTTCGAGCTTGCGCGAAGCCTTGGTGTCGCCGGCCTTCTTTGGCAATCGCAGCGTCAGCACGCCCTGGTCGAAGCGTGCCTCGGCGTGCTCCAGGTCCACGCCATCGTGCAGCGGCAGCACGCGCTGGAAACTGGCGAAGGCCCGCTCGAGCGGATAGCAGGCCTTCCCGACCCGCTTGGCATCCACGCGCTTCTCGCCGCGCAACACCAGGATGTTGTCTTCGACGTCTATTTCCAGGTCCTTCTTTTCCATGCCTGGCAGCTCGGCCGTGAGGCGCAATGCGTCGCCGTCGTCGAAGATGTCGATGCGCGGCTCGAACACGGCCGGGCCGAAGTCGCCGAACCACCCGCTTGTCCCGCCGAATGCGCCGCGCAACGGGCCCGGTAGCATGTTGAAGGGGTCCAGCGCCTGCAGCAGCTTCGTCGGTGCGGGCCACTCGGTTGACGAGCGCGCCTGCGACGAAGCCTCGCCGGTGGCGCCGCTGTCGGCAGGCCGCTCGGCGGCGCCGCTTCGGTTGAACTTGAAGGGAAACCACTTCTGTGGATCGAGTGTCATGTTCGAGCTCCTTGTTGAGACTGAAGACTCAATGGCTGCCCAATGCGAGCGGCGCGTGCGTCGCGGGTTCTTTTGCTGCCCGTCGGATGTGCAGGCCCACGCCGAGCAGGAGCACTCCGGTGAGCACCGCATGCAGGCTGATCAGCCACACGAGGGTCAGCGCGCCAGCCCCGGGCGCCGCGATGACCAGCGCGCCGAACACCAGCGAGACGATGCCGCTCAGCACCAGTGGCCACCTGGCGCGCAGCACGCGGCGCAGGCGGATCGCAAGCGCGACGTCGAGCGCACCGGTCAATACCGCGTTGACGCCCATGATCAGCACCAGCACGAGGGCGGTCAGCGCGGGATAGACCAGCGTATAGACGCCGGCCCCGACGCTCACGCTGCCCAGCAGCAGAAGCAGCCACCATTGCCGATCGCTGTGCCGCCTCACGAAGGCGGCCGCCACCGAGGAAAAACCGCCCACCAGCGTGTAGGCCGCGAACATCGCCAGGAGCAGGATCAGCGTCAGGCCCGGCCACGCGATCGCGAGCACCCCGAAAAGGATCGCGAATGCGCCGCGCAAGATCAGCATCCAGGACGCCGCGCCGTCGGCTTGCGTATTCGATGACTCGTCATTCGCCCCAGGATCTGCATTGGTCGACATCTGAATGCTCCTTCGTATAAGTCGGTGGGAGGACCGAGGCTAGAGCGCCGGCGACGGCCTGTCTTGCCCGATCCTGCCGTTCGTGCCGCAAAGGTGCGGAGCCAGACTCAAAGACCGATCGTGATGCGGTTCTCGACCGCGCTCACGCCCGGCGCCTTCCAGGCCGCGCGCTCCGCTTCCTCGCGCTCGGCCCAGGCGCGCACCCTGCCCTTGAGGGTCACCTTGCCACCGTCTACCTCGACCGTGATCCGCGCGGCGTCGGTCTGCGCACTGCGTACCAGTGCCTCCTCGACCTGCTTCTTGATGTCCGAAGCTTGCGCCTTGGGCTTCATCTCGATCAGGTTGCTGACGCCCTTCACGCCGGCGAGATTGCGCACTACCCGCTCGGCCTGCTGCTTCTTGTATTGCCAATCGACCGTGCCCTTCAGCGTGACCCAGCCCTTGGAGACGGTGACGTCGATCTTTTCCCGCTCCAGCAGAATGTCCCATTGCAGGGCGCGCGCTGCGGCGGCGGCAATATCCGAGTCGGTGCGCTCGTAGCTGGAACCCAGCCGGACCTCGATGTCGTTGGCCACAGCCTTCACTCCGCGCACGCGATGCGAAGCCTCTTCCGCGGCCCAGCGCTTGGTGTAGGAATCGACATAGCCGGTCAGCGTGACGACGCCTTCTTTCACGGCCACGCCGATCTCGTTGGATTGCACGCGTGGTTCCCATTTCAGTTCGGCCAGCACCTCGTTCTGAATATCGACGTCGGTGCGGGCAGCGGTAGCAACGGTCATGATTGATCCTCTATCTGTTCATCCAGCGCCCGCTGGGGAGAAGCGACTTCCATCCGACAACCACACGCGGGCGCAATGGCGCGAAAGTCGGTTGTTTGAAGAATAGGTCGGCAGATCGGCGCGGTCTTGCTCAGACCTGCGCAGCTATGTCGCGGGACTGCGCGCAACGAATCAAGCCACTGCCGCGCATTCATCCTGAAGCTGCGCGGCGTGAGGCCGGTATGGCCGCCTGCCCGTTAGAGATGCCGGGGCTGCCGGTCGCTGCTTGATCATGCGGACGCAACGGAATGGGCTCACGACCTCTTGATGCCGAGGCCTCGCTCGGTGACCTGCCATGCGGCCTTCGCTCGCGATGCCATGTGCTTGAAATGCGACGCACTGCCCAGCGCCGGACTTCGCCAGCATGCGCAGGAATCCGGAAGACGACTGCGGCCACTGCGCCTTACGCTGGCCCGTCGAGAGTCAATCATTGGAGATGAGGAGCAGGCATGCCGAGCCGACGATTCTCGAATCCGACGAGACCCTCGCTTCGCAGTACCGAATGCGCCGAACCCCACTCAAGGAGAAGCCCGATGAAGCGTCTGTTCCTCTTCCTCGCCACCAACCTCGCAGTGATGATGGTGATGTCGGTCACCGTGCGGCTGCTGGGCGTGGACCGCTTTCTGACTGCCGCTGGGTTGGACGTCGGCACGCTGATGATCTTCTCGCTGGTGATCGGCTTCGGCGGTTCGTTCATCTCGCTGCTGATGTCCAAGCAGATCGCGAAATGGTCCACCGGCGCTCGGATCATCGAGCAGCCGCAGAGCGCCGACGAGGTCTGGCTGCGCGACACCGTGCACGCGCTGGCGAGGCGCGCGGGCATCGGCCTACCGGAGGTCGCGATCTACCCGGGTGCGCCCAACGCCTTCGCGACCGGTGCCTTTCGCAACGCATCGCTCGTGGCCGTGTCGACCGGCCTGATGCAAAGCATGAACCGCGCGGAGATCGAGGCGGTGCTCGGCCACGAGGTGTCCCACGTGGCCAACGGCGACATGGTGACCATGACCCTGGTCCAGGGCGTGGTCAACACCTTCGTGGTGTTCTTCGCGCGCATGGTCGGCTACCTGGTCGACAGGCTCGTGCTTCGCCGCGACGATGACGAACACGCCGGCGGCGGGATCGGCTATTACGCGACGGTGTTCGCCTGCGAGATCGTGTTCGGAATCGCCGCTTCCCTGATCGTGGCGTGGTTCTCGCGCCACCGCGAGTTCCGCGCCGACGCGGGTTCGGCACGCCTCTTGGGAACATCGGAGCCGATGATCCGCGCGTTGGGCCGTCTTGGCGGCATCGAAGCCGGTGAGCTGCCGCAGTCGCTGCGGACGCTGGGCTTCGCCGGCCTCCCGTCGTGGATGCATCTGTTCGCCAGCCATCCGCCGCTGGAGCAGCGCATGGCAGCGCTGCAGGTCGGACATGGAAGCCCCGTGCCGTGGGCGAACTGAGGCTTCGATCATGGCCTTTAACGATTTCAGAGCCCCGCCGTCGCCGGCGGGGCCGGCGCTGGTGAGGATTTACGGACGGCTGGGCAATGCCGCCGCCTGGGCCATACGCGACTTCCTGCATCGCAGCGACGTGCCCTTCGAATGGATCCCTCTGCCGAGCGACGACAGCGCACGCAGCAAAGCGCAGGTCGAACACTTGCACGATGCGCGCCTGCCGGTCTGCCTCTTCCCCGACGGCACACGCATGGAATGCCCGACGATCCGGCAGATCACCGAGAAGCTCGGCTGGTTCAGGAATCCGTCGCGCTCCGAATACGACCTGGCCATCTACGGCGCCGGGCCGGCCGGCCTGAGCGCCGCGGTGTACGCCGGGGCCGACGGCCTGTCGACCGTTCTGGTCGAGCGCCTTGCGGTCGGCGGCCAGGCGGGCAGCAGTTCGAAGATCGAGAACTACCTGGGATTTCCGCAGGGCATCAGCGGCATGGACCTCGCGGAGCGCGCCCGCGAGCAGGCGTGCAAGTTCGGCGTCGAGATCCTGCTCGCCCGCGAAGGCGTGCGCGCAGAACTGGAGCCCGGACGCGGCGTGGGCGTGCTCGAGGACGGCACTCGAATCGTCGCGCGCGCCGCGATCTGTGCGACCGGCGTGGCCTACCGGCGGCTCGGACTGCCCAACGAGGATCAGTTGATGGGCTCCGGCCTCTACTACGGCGCCGGGGCCAGCGAGGCACCGCTGGCGCGCGGCCAGCATGTGTTCATCGTCGGCGGCGGCAACTCGGCCGGCCAGGCTGCGATGCACTTCGCGTCACACGCGAGCCGCGTCAGTATGGTGATCCGGGACGCATCGCTGAAGGGCACCCTGTCGCGCTACCTGATCGACCGCATTGCCGCCAGTGCCAACATCGAGGTCCTTGCGCGTACGGAGGTGAGTGCGCTGCACGGCGATACCGCGCTGCGCGAGATCACGTTGCGCGACCTCGCCGCCGGTGCCGAACGCCGCGTCGCGACGCAATGGCTCTTCGTGTGCATCGGCGGCGAGCCGCAAACCCATTGGGCGGAATCGATCGGCATGGAGCGCGACGAGGCTGGCTACGTCCTCACCGGCCCTGATCTGCTGCAAGGTGGCCGGCGCCCGCCGCAGTGGCCGCTGGACCGCGAGCCGTACTTTCTCGAGACCAGCACCCCAGGCGTTTTTGCGGCAGGCGACGTGCGGCACAACGCGGTGCGCCGCGTCGCATCGGCGGTGGGTGAAGGCGCGATGGCGGTGGCCTTCGTGCACCGCCATCTCGACGCCAGCTGATCTCGCCTTCTTCACGCGTCATCAGGTGCCAATAGGCCCGCCGCAGCTGTCCCCCCCGAAATTGGACACAGATCGCAGGCCGCAGGAAGACGCGGCGCAGGTGCGATTCCTATGCTCGACCCGTCACATCTTTGACCTGCACTCTCAAGGAGACCCGATGAAGACACTTTCCCTCGTCGTCGCGCTGGCCCTCGCCCCGTGCGCACAGACAGATACCAGGACCTCATCCATGGATACGGACGATGTGCCCGTCGCGGCAGCGCACCGGGAGCAATGACATGGACGGCTACCAATCCATCCTGGTTCACCTGGATGCCTCGCCGCGCTGCGCGGAGCGGCTCGCGATGGCGCGCAGGATCGCGCCGGCCCGCGGCGCGGCGACCTTGATCGCGCTGCTGGCCGTCGAGCCGCGCTTGTTGCCCTTGCCGCTGCGCGTCGATGTCGAGGCCCTGGCCGTGCCGATCGTGCCCCAGATCGACCCCGAGCATCGCGACTTCGCCCGCACCCTGTTCAACGGGGCCCTGGCCTCCGGCGATCCGGCCATGACCTGGGCGGAGGTGCCGGGCGATCCGCCCGTCTGGGGCACGGCGCAGGCCTCGCTCTATGTTGATCTGATAGTGCTGGGCCAGCATGATCCCGAAGAGCCGCGAACGAGGGACGTGCCGAGGGACTTCGTCGAATCGGTCGTGATGGAAAGCGGTAAGCCTGCCCTGGTGATTCCGTATGTCGGGCGTTATCCGGCCGTCGGCCAGAACGTGCTCATCGCATGGAAGCCCACGCGCGAATGCGCCCGCGCCGTTGCCGGCGCGCTGCCGCTGATACGGCGCGCCAAGCGCGTGCACGTGGTGTCCTGGGGACCGGACAACTACGGCCCGGCGGAGACCACCTTCGGCATCGTGCGCGCGCTGCGCTGGCATGGCGTCGAGGCGTCCGCGAACCGCTACCCCGACGAGCCGAGTGAGCTGGGCGAGCTGCTGCTGTCACACGCCGCGGATCAGGCCAGCGACCTGCTGGTGATGGGCTGCTACGGTCACCATCGCATCCACGAACTGCTGCTCGGCGGCGTGACGCGGACCGTGCTGCGCTCGATGACGCTGCCCGTGCTGATGGCGCATTGAAAGAGGGAGGCCCGATGTCAGCAGTAATCCATGCAGGCGAACGCGATTTCGAATCGACGCTCGCCGCGCAGCAGAATCCGGTGCTGGTCGATTTTTCGGCCTCCTGGTGCGGACCGTGCCAAGCCATGGCGCCGGCGCTGGAGTCCTTCGCGGAGCGCCGGCGTCAGGAACTGGCCGTCGTCAAGGTCGACATCGACGAGGCGCCGTCCATCGCGGCGAAATATGCGATCCGTTCGGTGCCCACGCTGATGCTGTTCCACCAGAGCCAGAAGCTGGCCATGCAGCCGGGGATGATGAGCGAGTCCCAGCTCGCCGCTTTCGTGGACCGGCACCTGCCGCGCAGACCTGCCGCGGTGCAACAGGATCCGGGGCGCCCGCAGATCGACCTGGACTGGTAACGAGCCTGCTGCGCGGAAGGCGGGCCGTCAGGACGCTTCCTTGCGCGCACGAAGTTCGGTGATGAATTGGTCCGCAGGTGTGAAGAAGGGGTTCTCGTGCAGCACGCCACCGAGGATAGTGACGGGGTGCGTGCGCAGGACGTCTGCCATCAGCGCCGCACTGGTCGTCGAAAGGTCGTACATGCACACCACGGTATCGCGCCCTTCCGGCACTACGTCGTTGAGGCGGGCTTCGTACTCGAGGAAGTCTTCCACGCCCGGCCAGTCTTCGCCAGCCCATTCGGCGTGACCGGTGATCCGTGAGATCGGGGTCTGCGCACCGCCCGAGATATGCTGCTGGATGAAGCTGAGCATGCGGGAAACGTCGAAGTGCCCGTCCCGCAGGTACATGTCGAACACCGAGTGGACCTCGAGCTTCCCTTCGCGCTCCTCCTGCGCGACGTCGATGCCGGCCGCATAGAGCTGCCGCAGATGTTCATCGCGAAGCGACGGGTCAACGATCTGGAAGGCCCGATCGCCTCGCTCGAGCCCATCCTTGATGAAGGGCATCATGATGCGGTTTTCCTCCTCGGCGGTGCGGAAGAAGGCGCAGATGTGGCGGTACTTGCCCAGTGTCGAGCCTGCGATTTCCATGGCGACCTGTTCGCCCTGACCGGACGACAAAGCCACGAGGCCGGTGAAACTTGAATTCATGATATTTCGTCCAGGTTTTCTGCCAACGTACGCCAAACCGCGCGCGGCGCGAGCGGTCGCACGCGGATCCTCAGAAACTTTTAGCACCTTTCTGAAAAAGAAAGTGCACTTTCCGAGGGCGATCCGTGCCACGCTTGCTGGTTGCCCTTGAATCGCAGACCATGGATGAAACCGCCATTGAAATCCGCCGCCTTCAGGACTGCATCAGCGGACTGATGAGTTTGCTCGCTCTGCCGTCCCTGTGGGACAGCCGCGACCCAATGTCCATCCTGCGAACGTTGCTCGAGATGCTGGCGCGCATGCTGGCCCTGGACTTGGCATACGCGCGGCTGGACGGCGAGGCGGCGCCGATGCTCGAGCTGGCACGCAGCGAGCATCTGCCCGACATCGCCCGACGTGCGGACGAGATCGGCGCAGTCATCGAACCGTGGCTACTGGCACAGCACCCCGGCGTGCCCTATGTGGTGCCGAATCCGTTCCAGCAAGGCGATCTCCGCGTCACGCACCTATGGCTCGGGGTCAAGAAAGAGGTCGGAGTGATGCTGGCTGCCTCCCGGCGCCCCGGATTTCCGAGCGCCACCGAAACGCTGCTGCTGCGGGTGGCCGCGAACCAGGCGGCCGTCGAACTCCAGCGGGCACAGCTGGCCGCCACCCGACAGCGCGCCGAGGCCGCGGAACGGCTCAACGACGAGATCAAGGCGCACAACGCCTACCTGCGCCAGGAAACCGAACAGCCTTGGGGCGAGATCGTCGGTCGCAGCAAGTCGCTCGCACAGGCACTGACGCTGGTGGAGCGCGTTGCGCCGACCAATGCATGCGTCCTCGTCCAGGGCGAGACGGGGACCGGCAAGGAGCTGATCGCGCATGCCATACACCGGCTCAGCCGCCGCCGACAATACCCCTTTGTCCGGCTCAACTGCGCAGCCATCCCCACCGGGCTGATCGAAGCCGAGTTGTTCGGCCACGAGAAAGGCGCCTTCACCGGAGCCGTCGGCAAGCGCATCGGGCGCTTCGAACTGGCCGACAAGGGCACCATCTTCCTCGACGAGGTCGGCGAGATTCCGCTTGAACTGCAGGCCAAGCTGTTGCGCGTGCTGCAGGAGCACGAGTTCGAACGCCTGGGAAGCACCCACACGCAGAAGACCGACGTGCGGCTGATCGCGGCGTCCAATCGCGATCTGGCGCGGATGGTCGCCGCCCGCACCTTTCGCGACGATCTCTACTACCGCCTGAAGGTATTCCCGATCGAGACGCCGCCCTTGCGCCATCGCGCGGACGACATCCCCGTGCTGGCCCAGCACTTTCTGCAGGTTCACGCGCGCGCCAACAACCGGTCGATCACGACCATTGCCCCCGAAAGCCTGGCGGCGCTCTGCCGGTATTCCTGGCCGGGCAACGTGCGTGAACTGTCGAACTTCATTGAGCGCTGCGTGATCCTCACGCAAGGCGCCACGCTGGAAGTCCCGGCCGGCGAATTGAAGCCTCGCCCCAATGCGGAAGATGCCTCGGACGAAAGTCTCGAACGCATGGAGCGCCAGCATATCCTGCGGGCCCTGGAAGAATGCAACTGGGTCATCGCCGGCCCTGCCGGTGCGGCCGCCAAGCTGGGCATGAAGCGCACGTCGCTGCAATCCAAGATGCAGAAGCTCGGCATCACGCGCAATTGACCGCGCTGCCGGAATGCCGGCAGCGGTGACGGAGGGCCGGCAGCCCAGTGCCTCATCAAGCGAGTCGCGAGCGCGGTCCTGCTGGCTTAAACCCTTGTCACGCCTCGTGATTTTGCAAGGCAGCGCGTCATTCGCCCGCGCTCGCGATATCGGCACGTCCCTTGCGAGATGAACAGCATGCCTGTCGTCGGCAGCGCAGGAAACAGTTGAAGAAGGGGGCCCCATGCTTGCAGAAAACCATGCCGCAAACGACGGCTTGTTGAGTGTCCATTTTCCAAAGCGGCCGTCTCCTCCGCCTCCAGGAACTGTGTGCGATCCGGTCATGCGCATTGCGCATCTGGGTGCAGCGGATCTCGGCAGCGTGCGCACACGCAATTCCGTCGACATCCTCGTGCCGAAGGAAACCGCGAATCTGTGCACCACCCATCGCATGGAGGCCGCGCGAGACCGAACCGCTTACGTCCGCGCGCCGCTGGTCGCTGTTGTTCCGCCGGCGCTCCCTCATTCGCTTGCAGACAGACCCGGCTCCAACACGCTCATCCTCAGCATCGCAGAGCCCTTCTTCAGCGAGACGGCCCGTGCCGCGCTGGGCAGCGACGAGTTCAGTTTTGTCCAACCCCATGCGGCGACCGATTCGCTGATCCGCGAAGTCGCCGACGCTGTCGACCGGGAATTCCCGAGCCACCGACTGGCGGCCAGTTTCCTGAACGCATTGGCCGCCCTGCTGGCTGCCCACGTCGCCAGGAACTACGTGGCCGCGGGACCTGCGAAGGCCATGCCCACCGGCGGATTGGCGCCCCACAAGATGCGCTGCGTCCGCACCTTCGTTGCCGAGCATCTCGGCGAGACGATCCGCGTCGAACAGCTGGCCGCCGAGGTGAATCTGAGCCCCTTTCATTTCGCGCGGATGTTCAAGCAATCGACGGAACAGTCGCCGCACCTGTACATCCTTCTGCAGCGCATCCAACGCGCCAAGGAGCTCCTGGCCGGCACCGACTCGCCGATCATCGAAGTGGCCGCTGATGTGGGCTTTCGCACGCAAGGCCACTTCACCGGCGTCTTTCATCGATACACCGGGTTCACGCCGAAGGTATTCCGGACGAGCGCGCGCGAGGCCTCGAGCCGGCCCATTGATCCATCAGGAGGCCACCATGACCGATGAGACATCCATGCACAACGCCGTCGCGTTCGAGCTGCGGTTCCAGTCGCTGTACCAACTGGGCCGGGCGCTCTCGTTTCCCTGTGATTGCCATGGCCATGTCGACCTCGATCATTGCAGCGAACGCGCGAGGAACAACTACCTGTTCGCAAGGGCGATGATGGGGCGAGAGTACGAATGGCCGCGGGTCACCCCCTGCCCGGGTACGTATGGCGCAGGCGATGACGACAGTGGCAAGGGCAGCGTGCCCTCGCCCTGACCGCCGGAGTTCGTCGAGTCGGCCGAAAGCTCGTGACGGCCTCTTTCGCAGTGTCCCGGCGGGGCTCATTGCGCGATGGGAGAGTACGGCCGACCTTCGCACTGGCAGTCGCGCAGGGCCTCCTTGGCGTGCAGGGCGACCAGCCCGTAGAAGGTCAAGTCGGGCCGAAGCGTCACTGGTACGAGCATGGGAACATCAATGTGAGCCCGATCGGGCGCTCCACCAAGGGTCAGTTTCATCAACGTACTGCAGGCCAGGTAGAGGCATTGCCCGCGCACGCGGCGCGCCTCACGGAGCCGAGCAGGTCGAAATCCAATTGGCCATTAGCAGGCCGAGTCCACAGTGGCCACGTCCTGCGCCCATGCCAACGCCGACAGGTGCGCGGCGTTCACCTTCTCCGCGCTCATGAAGAGCGACTCGGACAGATGCGCCGCCTCGCTGCCGTCGACTTCGCAGGATTCAGCCAAAGCGATGAAGGGTCCATATACGCCCTCGCGCTTCAAGATCGCGAGCTGCACCGATTCGGAAAGCTGGACCTTTTCCAGGACCTCTTCCAGGGAGACGCCGAGCAAGTGATCGATGAGTGAAAACATGCCGGCGACGAACAGGTTGTCGGCCTCGTCCCGTGGCACGATCCCCTGGCCCATCAGCTCGACAAACCGGCCGCGGATGATCGCTTTCTTCGTCATGAACGCCGCGCAGCCCTTGTTGCTCGTCGCCAGCAGCACCGAAAGCCACCGGAACAGCGGCGAATAGCCGAGCATGGCCACCGCGTGGCGCAGCGACTGGATCTGGACGCCGATTCCAATGCCGGGTGAATTGATGTGACGCAGCAGGCGGTAGGCCAGCGCGGCGTCATGCTTGAGGGCCGCTTCGATGGTGCGCAAGTCCTCATTGCGTCGGATCGTCTGCATCAGGCGGACGATCAGCATGGCCTCCGGCTGCAAGATGGCCCCCGTTTCGATTCTGGGGATGATCGCTTCCCTGCCCTGCACGAAAACATCCAGGCGGCGCGCAGCACAGGCGTCGAAGTCCTGCCAGGTCGTCATGTGCGTGGCGATAGGCTGAATGATCGGCGTCCGTAGCGGCTGTTCGCGCCGGATGTTCGTGACGAGTTCGGGATGACCGTCACCCACGTCCACGTAGGTGATGATGGAGCACAACTCAAGGTCTTCAGGCAGCGCCTCGGCGCCGCATTGCATGAAGCCATAAC
This sequence comes from Variovorax flavidus, assembly GCF_030317145.1. GTDB lineage: Bacteria > Pseudomonadota > Gammaproteobacteria > Burkholderiales > Burkholderiaceae_C > Variovorax > Variovorax flavidus. The sequence continues at coordinate 346,671 of NZ_JASZYE010000004.1, read as the reverse complement.
CCTGTGTGCGAAGCTGCAGCAGCGTCGGCCGGATGTCCGCATCCATCAGGTCGTCTTGACCCATGCACAGGACGACGTTCTCCGGTGGCAAGGCCTGCAACTCATTCAGGAAGAGCCCGTCGACCGTCATGTCGAAGAAGAGGACAAGCCTGCCAAGGCGCCACCCGGTCTTGGGAGGATTGAGGTTAGTCGCGACGCAGGAGAGGAGCGCCCGCAAGTTCTCGAAAGCGTTCGGCTCGCCGTTCGGCAATGCCATGCGCCATGCGAGCTTGTAGCCCTTGACACGCTTCTCGGCGTCCAACAGAAGCGCGTAGGTCACGAAGCCGCCTGGTTCGACGCGCATGGCCTCGCTGACGGCCGGCTCGTTCGCCTCGACACCGCATGCTGCGGCCGCGCGCGGGCGGCTGAAAAAATTGAATGGCATTGTCTTGGTGTGAAGAACCGTTCGATCTCCGGCGTTCCGATTGTTTGCAACCCGGCCTGCGCCGAACAGGGTCAGTCGGTGCTAGTTCGACCGGGCCAGTCCATCGGCGGCTCTCCGGTCCCCCGAACTGGACCGCCCGAATGCGTTGGAACTGACCCTGTGCAGCTGGTGCCTGGTCGGCAACACTGCCTCCTTTGCGAATCGTTGCCGCGCGCTCCTGATTGGGCGTTGGAATATCGGAATGAAAACCCCTGAAGTGATGGACATGGCGATCGCCCGCCAATTGATAGAAGTCATGCTCGACCGGTGCAAGAGTGGCGATGCATTCGAATCGAATGTCACCGTTCAGGACAGGAGGGCGGTTCAGAAGAGCCTCGAGTCATCGAGGATGCTCATGGGCGTTGCGCATCAACTGATGGTCCAGCCCGAATCCTTGACGGCCAGGGATGGCGCAGAGCGTTTGAGGGCGTTACTCGAGGAAATCAAGATGGCGGCACGCATGGCCTACCAGGCGGGATTACTTTTGACGGGAAGGGACTGAGTGCGATGAAGAATTCTGTCAAGACGCGAACCGCGGCGGTTTCAACACCGCAACGGCTCGACGAGCAGACCCGAGCAGCGACTTCGTTTGCACGAATGGAGGAAGCGCTGCAATACGCAGCCAGCGAATTGAAAGCTGGCCGATGCGTCACGGTTTGGCCTGTTGACGCAGCCGGCTTCAGGTTGGCCGCATGGGACTTCGAGCAGCAGGTCGACGACGAGCACTTCGCGCCCACGGCGCCACTGGAGCTCGACCTCCCGGCCAAACGAGGGGGATCTATCTGAAGCTGAGTAACAGCGGCCGAGCCAATTCTTTGTGCCTCGCAATGGCCGCGTGTAGTCACCTCAAGTTCGATCTGGGAAGTTCAAAGTCAGCTCGCGGCAAGTCGAACCGCCAACTCGCCCACTTTGCGGACTGCGGGGAGGAAGCGCCCGTCACCTCCATGACCTAGTTGATGCGCACGCAGTGGGTGAAGCGCCGGTCCGCAAATGCTCGATCGCGACCATTTCGCCCGCACCCGTTCGGCTCAAGTGTTCCTGCCGGCAGCTTGTTGCATTGCCCCATCGACGGCCTCGGCCGAGCCGGTATGCTAGCCCAGCAGCATCAATGCGGCCTGGTGGGCGGACCGCGCCCCGGCGCGGATTTCGTCCACCAACTCGCGTAGCCGCCGGGCGTGATGCTCGGGCGACCGGTAGACGGGTTCGGTCATGAGGAGCTGTGTCACCGTCAGCAGCCTGGCGGCGGACGTCAGGCAGAAATGAATGGCCGCGCGCTCCTGGGATGCCTTGTTGGCCTCCTCGACTCTGCGGATGACGACCTCCTGCGCTGGCGGAGGCAGTTCGCCTAGATTGGTGGGGCCGGACCAGGGCGCAAATTCATGGTCGCCGTAGCGGGCGGCCAGGATCAGTTCGATCGAGTGGAGTGCCCGTTCGAGCTCTAGCATTTCGGTTGTTTTCATCTGACGTATGACTGCCCGCGGCGGCGTGGCGGCCAGATGCCGCGCGAGTGTGTCGCCGCCTCGGGTCAGGCTTTCCATTCTCGGCAATCAAGCGCCCGGCGAACATGACCAGTTTCGGGCAATTCCGACCGGGCCAGATGGGCACTCCGCGTGCAACGGTACTTGCCCCAACTGAGCCACCAACGGGATCGCCAGGGACCGCGCCGCTCCCCGAGCTTGGTGGCGAGGAAAACGAAGCTGCGCTTTATCGGTGGTCTCCTGAGGCGCACGCCTCAATGCTGCGGCGCGAGCGTTTCGTTGACCTCGGCATCGCCAGGTTCCAACTCGCCGCCAACAAGCTTGTCGCCCTGCGCGTCGGCCAGGGCCGGCAGCACCTCGGTGCCGATCTCCTCGAGCACCTCGGACGCCGGCCGCGCGCCGTACTTGAGGTTGAGGATGACGTGGTTGACGCCGACCACGCGCAGCGAGTCGAGAAAGCGCAGCAGGAAGTGCCGCCCGGCCTTGAACCCGAGATGGATGGGCGTCGGCGGCAGGTGCGGATCGTCGGCGACATCGACGTAGAGCGATTGCACGAACGGCTTGAAGGCGCCCGGCTTGGCGGCATGGACCTCGTCGCGCCAGCGCCCCACCGTTTCGGCCTGGCGATCGATGCCGCGCGGATAGGTGATCCAGCCGTCGGCATGCCCGGCGATCCACGGCAGCGGCTGCCCGCTGTTTCCGGTGACGAGCATCGGCAGACGTCCGACCGGCTTGGGCACGAGGTCCGCGTTGGCGGCGAGCACCCCGGCCGTCGACGTCAACGTCGGGTACTCGCGCTCCAGCACGCGGCGGATCACCTCGAAGTATTCGCGGAACAGGGCGGCGCGCCGTTCGATGTCGACGCCGAAGGCCGGGAACTCCACCGGTCGGTCGCCCGACGCCACACCCAGCACCAGCCGGCCGCCCGACAGCCGGTCGACCGAGGCAGCGGCCTTGGCCACATGCAACGGGTGCCGCAGCGGCAGCACGATGGAGCCCGTGGCCAGCGCGATCGTTTGCGTGTGTGCCGCAATCCAGCCGAGGTACACCCAGGGATCGTAGATCTGACCGAGGTCGCCGAAGCTCGGATCGCGCAGCGGCACGTCGCGCACCCACAGGGCGGCGTAGCCGAGCGCCTGGGCGCGCTGCGCAAGCCGCTCCTGGTCGTGCATCGACGCCTCATCGCCTGTGTAGGCCTCTATGGGGAAGAAGACGCCGAGCGTGAGGCGGCCCACGCGGAACATGCGACTAAAGCCTGGCGCTTCGTCGACCGTGGCCATCGAATTGACTTTCAGCATGCGCGCTCCTGTTTGATGGCGCAAGCGTACGCAGGGCGAGGGCGCCAGTATTCCCGATTGCTGCGAAAACTGCCCAAGGACAGCGACATGTGCGGGCGGACGCGAATTACTGTTGTCCGCACCGAAACATGTGGGTGCCTAATGCAGGCGACGCCTTGTGCAAATGGAGCAGCCCCCTTCCTTGAATTCATGAACCTCTACGAACGCTATGCGAACGAAATTGCTGAGCTGATCCGCTCCGGAATGCTGCGGCCGGGCGACCGACTTCCCTCGGTGCGAGCTGCGAGCGCAGCCCGCGGCCTCAGCCGGACGACCATATTTGAAGCCTACTATCTGCTCGAAACGCGCGGTCTGGTCGAGGCGCGCTCCCGCTCCGGTTACTACGTGAAAGGAGACCTTGCCCAGGCGGAAATAACGGCGCCCGACGATTCGAGGCCCAATGGACGAGCGAGGATGGTGGACACTGGCCAGTTGGTCTTCGAGTTGCTGGGTTCAATGAACCGCCGCGAGTTCGTACCGCTCGGCTCGGCGTTCCCGAGCCCGTCGCTGTGCCCGCTCACGCGACTGGCGCGACACCTCGGGAGCGAAATGCGTGACTTCAATCCATGGCGCTTGGTCGAGGACCTCGCTCCGGGCAACGAGGCGCTGCGCCGTCACATCGTATTGCGCTACGCGATGGACGGAATGGTCATCTCTCCCACCGAAGTCGTGCTGACCAATGGCGCGATGGAGGGGCTGAACCTGAGCCTGCAGGCGGTCACGAGGCCGGGGAGCGTGGTGGTGGTGGAGTCTCCGACGTTTTACGCCGCGCTGCAGGCGCTCGATCGACTGCAATTGCGCGCGCTTGAGGTCGCGACCTCGCCGGTTTGGGGCATCGACATTGACGCCTTGGCCGCAGCGCTGAAACGTCATAGCGTCGCGGCCTGTTGGCTCATGACGAACTTCCAGAATCCCCTGGGAAGTTTGATGCCCGATGATCGCAAAAAGGCGCTGGTTGCGCTGCTCGCAGAGCATGAGATTCCGCTGATCGAAGACGACGTCTATGCCGAGCTTTACTTCGGCGCAAAGAAGCCGCTGCCTGCCAAGGCGTTCGACGCCAAAGGCCTCGTGATCCATTGTGGCTCCTTCTCGAAGTGTTTGGCGCCCGGCTACCGCGTCGGCTGGGTTGCGGGCGGACGATTCGCCGCGAAGATTGAACAGATGCGCCTCATGTACACACTCTCGCCGGCGATTCCCTCGGAGGCGGCCATCGCCGCCTACCTTGACCGTGGCGGCTACGACCGGCACCTGCGGCGCATGCGCGCAGCGCTCGCCCGGTATTTGGCTGTCGCCATGGAGGCCGTGCAGGCCAACTTTCCCGCCGGAACGCGCATGTCAGCACCGCAGGGCGGCTATATTCTCTGGCTCGAATTGCCCGAGAGCGTGGACACGACCAAATTGCACGCGCTGGCGCGTGAGCACGGCATCAGCCTGGCGCCGGGGCCGCTGTTTTCCGCCAACAGGCGCTTCACGCATTGCCTGCGCCTGAACTATGGCCACGGCGGCGATCCGCGCTTTACGTCGGCCATGCAAACTGTCGGCCAACTTGCGACATCCCTGATGCAAGGGTGACGGGGCTCAACTCAAAGCCCAGCCAGTCCGGTCGTCCGAAACCTCGATGCTCGCGAGCTCAGCGTTCGAGCTCGACGGGCCCAGTCCAAGCCGCACTCCGCACCTCGCCAGCAGTCATGCAGGCGCATCCTGCAGTCCTTGAGGTCGCAGAAAGCGATCCGTTGCCTCATGGCAGACCGAGGTGGCGAATGGGGCAGTCGAAGAACGGAATGGACCGCAATGATGCTGAGAGAATGCCGCTTGGGTCGACGCGAGCCCCAAGGGCTGCATGTTCTCGGTTGCCGATGTAGACGTCACCCTCGCCATCTCCGGGAATCGAGACCTGCTGCTGGCGGCCCTGGTGTACTTGCTTCACAACGCATTCAAGTTCACGCATGCGCACACAGAGGTCTCGCTAGGCGCCTATGCCGAGGGCGACCATGTTCTGCTGGACGTGGAGGACAACTGCGGAGGTCTTCCACCAGGAACGACCACGTCCATCTTTCAGCCGCTTGTGCAGGTTGGTGACAACAGGAGCGGATTGGGCCTCGGCCTATCCATCGCGCGGCGGAACGTAGAGGCCGATGGGGGGTGTTGACCGTCAGGGATCTGCCGAGCACGGGGTGCATCTTCACCATATCCCCACGGAGCAGTTCTAGGACAGGCTGTCGCGACGCAGCTCGCCTCCGGAGCGCAAGCGGCGCTTCAAAGCTCGATAAAGACACGAACGGGCCCATTACGCCTGTGTATAGATCACGGCCTGAACGTCCACTGGCGCCGCGAAGGCGCAGTGCTTGGCATCGAGGTGGAGGGCAGCAATGGGCCCATCCGATGCCATCTGCAGCCTGTGTTCCAAACACCCTGTCAAGAACAACTCCCATTCCTCAATCGACGGCGGCGATCGGCGACACCCCCACTGAAATCATGTTGCGGCGCTGCGCCGGACGCAGTAGAAGTACCTCATTGCTCTAAGGGGACAAAGACATGTTGGCAGCTGAGTGTGCATGGGCAGTGTTGCGTGTCGAGCACGCGCGCTTGCGTGAATTGCTCAACCTCGTCGACGACGCCCTGAACGACGGAGCTTGGGCCTGCAGCGGCCCTCAAGCGGGGGCGCTTTCCGCGCTTATCGAACGCTTGCAAGCATTCGACCACACCACGCATCGGCCCAAAGGCGTCGTTCTGGTGCAAACGCTGCGCGGCAGATCGGTGCAGGCCGACGACCTGCTGATCCGCCTCGAATCCACACGCGATTGCTGCGATGACCTGCTTCTGCAGGCCAAGACGAGATTGAAGGCCGCGGCCTCCGGCCCGGCCGGCGTAGGTGACGGCATTGAAGCGCTGCTGCATGAGCACCGCCGATTGATGCTCGTCCATTTAGACGAAGAAGACTCTCTGCTGCATTCGCAGACAGCGACGCATCTGACGCGCGAGGAATGGGCCGCGGTGGCATCCTCGATCTCGGTGGCTATGGGGCAGGCCAAGGCTTGATCGCAGGTGCTGGTGCCGGTCCCTCGCGTATTTGCGAACCACCCGCTCGCAATGGCCTAGCCCAGAGAACCCGTTGCTCAAATTCTGCATGAGCGCGCGCGACGCTTGCTCTGAGCCTGAACCAGCAGTCAGTGCTCCTCGACGAGGTCCAGGCACATGGCCGCCGCGGTCCCCGCCGCCTCGCCCATGACAGCGCAGGTGGCCATCACCCGCGTAGCGCCAAGCCTGCATGACTCGCACTGATGTTGCGGCCAGCAAAGAGCAGATTGTCGTGCTTGCCATTCGCACCGATGCCATCGGCATCGAGCCTCCTGCGTGCGGGGAATCCCACGCAGGTCCACGCGTGCGACAACGGGAACGCCGCTCGGCTCGCGTTAGGGCCCGGTGCCCTCGAGCGATCCGCGGTCAGACCTTTCCTGCTCTCCGGATGCGCAGGACATCTGGCGCGCCAATCCCCTCGGCTGAGCCTAACGCCAGCTCTCGTCCACGCAAGCCTTGGGCGCCTCGCCGCGCTCCTGCGCCAGGCTGGGGTAGTCCGTGTAGCCCTTCTCGCCGCCGCCGTAGTACGTGGACCTGTCGTCCGCATTCAAAGGCGCGTGCGCGCGCAGCCGTTCCGGAAGATCCGGGTTGGCGATGAAGTTGCGGCCGATGGCAATCAGGTCGGCCCGGCCCTCCCTCAGCCATTGTTCGGCCGTCTCGGCGTCGAATCCGCCAGCGAGCATGAGCGGGCCGCTCCAGGCCTGGCGAATGCGCTCCAGCATCTGCATGGCCGCCGCACTGGGAGGCGTCTTGCTCTCCAGCGCGGCCATGGCCGGGTTGACGACGTGCAGGTAGGCCAGCTTGCGGGAGTTCAGCTCGCACGTGGCATAAGTGAAGGTGGTCAGGGGATCGTCGTCGCGGATGTCGTTTGCCGTTGCCATCGGCGACAGGCGCACGCCCACCGCGTCGGCGTCCCAGACCTGGGTTACCGCGTCGACGACTTCCAGCAGCAGGCGCGCGCGGTTCTCGACCGGACCACCGTACGCGTCGGTTCGGCGGTTGGTGCCGCTGCACAAGAACTGGTCGAGCAGGTAGCCGTTGGCACCGTGGACCTCCACGCCGTCGAAACCGGCCTTGATCGCGTTGCGCGCCGCGCGCTCGTACTGGCGCACGAGGTAAGGCATTTCCTCGGACTGCAGCGCTCGCGGCGTCACGAAGGGCGTCAGCTCGCCTTCGCCCTTGTCGTTCTCGATGAAGGCCATCCCCTCCGGCCGGATGGGAGAGGGCGCGACCGGTGGCATGCAATCGGGTTGCAGCGAGGGATGGGAGATCCGGCCCACATGCCACATCTGCAGGACGATGCGGCCGCCGGCTTCGTGCACCGCATCGGTGACCAGGCGCCACCCCTCTACCTGCTCACGGCTGTGGATGCCCGGAGTCCAGGCGTAGCCCTGCCCCTGCATCGAGACCTGCGTCGCCTCGGAAATGAGCAGCGCGGCCGAGGCGCGCTGCTGGTAGTAGCAGGCGTTCAGCGCCCACGGCACGTTCCCCGGTTGGCGTGCACGCGACCGGGTCAGCGGTGCCATGACGATGCGGTGCGGCAACTGGAAGCGACCGACTCTGATGGGCTGGAACAACAGCCGCTGCTCCGCGTCCTGGGGCTCAGCGGCCTGGTTTGTCGCGGCGGGCGACTCGATGGTGGCGGACATAAAGGACTCCTTCTTTCGGGCATGACGAGCCGAAGTGTCGACCCTGGCCGGCGGCGAAACCGGACGCCGCGTGTCCAGGCTTCAAATGTCAGCCGGCCGCCGCCATGGACAGCAGGAAACCGAAATAAACGTCGGCGGCGCGCGGCTAACTTCGGTCCATGAACAAATTCACTGCTTCCATCAACGAGCGCGACCATCTGCGCGGTTCACCGGACGCACCGGTGGTGCTGGTCGAATACGGCGATTTCGAGTGCCCGTACTGCGGTGCGGCCTACGGGGTCGTGAAGAAGCTGGAGCAGGACCTGCCGGACACGCTGGCCGTCGTGTTCCGCCAGTTCCCGCTGGTCAGCGTGCACCCGCACGCGCAGCTCGCGGCCGAGGCCGCGGAAGCGGCGGGGGCCCAGGGCCGGTTCTGGAAGATGCACGACCTGCTCTTCGAGCACCAGGATGCACTGGCGCCCGCCGACCTGCTGAGGTACGCCGCCGCCCTGCACCTGGACCTGAATCGGTTCGCCGGCGACCTCTCCGGCCACGTGTTCCTGCCCAAGGTCCAGGACGACATGAAGGGTGGGCTGCAAAGCGGCGTCAAGGGAACGCCGGCCTTCTTCATCAACGGCGTGCTCCACCGGGGCGGGTACGACGAGACTTCCCTGCTCGCCTCGATCATGCTGGTCGCGGCCGGAGACTCCTGAGCACCGCTCCCATGGCGCGCGAAAGGGATACCAGCGGCTGGATGCGGGGGCAGGCCTGCGACCTGATGGACCAGGCCGAGCGGCTGCACCGCCAGTTCTTCCGTCCCGAGGCGGTGCAGCAGGCCCAGGTGGTCTGGGAGCCGCCGTGGACCTGTTCGAAAACAAGCGCGAGATCGTCCTTGTTTGGTCGCCATGCCGGGCGTGAGCGCCGAACGCATCTAGGTGGTCGGCGAGCCCCGGCGCAAGCGTCGTGCGCGGAACACACCCGGTGCCGCTGGTGCCCGCCCTGTCGGTGCGGCGGCTGGAGATCCCGTACGGCACCTTCGAGCGGCGCGCCCTACGCGCAGGGCCGGGCTTCAGGCCTATGATGGCCTATGAAGGACCTGCGATATTTCGACCCTCACCGGCGCGCGACGTGGTTGGAGCTGTTCTTCGACCTGATCTTCGTCGTTTCCATTGGCGACGCCGGCGAGATTCTGAGCGAAGCGCATGAGGGCCACATCGGGGCGCATCAGATCCTGCGCTTCGTGCTCGTGTTCCTGCCACTGTGGTGGATCTGGGCGGGCCACACGATCTACGCCAATCGCTTCGACACCGACAGCCGCCAGCACAGGCTTTCCACCCTGCTGATCATGTTCCTGCTGATCGTGATCTCGGCGCAGATCTCGGCCGGCCTCCAGGAACACTACGCGCTGGCCGTAGCCTGTTACTGCGGGGCGCGGCTGATCATCGCCGTGATGTACTTCGTCTCCAGGCGCAAGCACCACGACCGTGGTGGCTTCGCGTCGACGGTGGGCACCGTGTTCGCCGTCGGCGCCGCGATCAGCCTTTCCTCGGTCATGTTGGAGCCACCGTGGAGCTACCTGGTCTTCTATGCCGGGATCGTGTTCGACATGGCGGCCCTTGTGCTGCTGAGCCGGAGGTTGCACGTCGTGCCGGCGCATGGGGCACACCTGGTCGAACGAGTCGGTTGCCTGACCATCATCATGCTGGGCGAATCGGTGATCAGCATCTCCGCGGCGCTGGCGGACATCACCTGGATCCGATCCAACGTCATCGCCGCAGTCAGCGGATTCGTCATGGTGTCGGCCATCTGGTGGATCTACTACGACAGCTTCCACTTGCTGGAACACCGCAAGTTGGCGACCGGGCACTCGATCCTCTATTCGCACTTCTTCCTGTTCATCGGCCTGGCGATCCTGGCCTCGCTGATCCGGCATGCGATCCTGGACGATCTCGACCCGGGTGACTTCCGTCAGCTGGCCGCGGTCGGTACGGTGCTGTTCTTCCTGGGCAAGCAATACGGCTACTACATGGAGGTGCCCGAACTGCGGCCTTACCTGCTGTCCAACACCGCGGCCGTGTTCGCCCTGACGGCACTCGTGCTGATGTTGCCGCTCGGGCTCGGCGCCATACTGGTGGGCCTCACGGCGACCATGATCTGCTACGTGCTGCTCAACCTGCGCTACCGCCATCTAGTGCGCGCCAGGCAGGCGGCGGCCTGAGCCGCTACGTGCGCGGCTTGAGGGAGGAGAAGCAGACTTGGGCTGGCCGTAGTTGTGCTGATTTTGTAAAGGTGCACAGCGTTGCTGCAGCGAGCCCTCAAGCATCCCTGTGTCCGGCCGAAGCGTCGCCGCAGGATCTCGACAGCGTCTGGGGGTTAATGCATTTCGCCCCTGCATCGCTCCCGATCCCGGCCGACGATCTCATCTAATGGGCCCGGCTGGACGCCTCTACGCCTCTCGCGCGTTCAACCGGAATACCTTCGGCGTGAACCCGGTGTAGCGATGAGAGTCGCCGGTGAAGTGGCCTTGGGTGTACGGCATGCTCCGAAGTGGCTGTTCGTTGCACATCGAAACGCCCTTCGGCGAGGCTGCCGACCAGGGTGTTCGCGAAGTGTCAGGCGCGGTTGCGCGTCCCGCTTAGGCCAAACGTGGGTTTTAGCCAGACGGTTTCTATGCGTGCCTTCGGGTTTTTCGTAACTGCCGGCGAACAGAGCAAGGATTCCCTCGCCCAAGAAGCAAGGACCCTAAGGAAATGCAGGATTCGCGCGCTCGGTTCGACCGAGATCAGGCCGTGCTTTTCTTAACCTCAGCTTCCAAGGTCCTGGTGACGTCGTGCAAGAGTTCCACGGACTTGTCCAACTCCGCCTGCAGTTGATCAGCCTGGGCGAGGGCCTGATCCACTTCATCGTTCCGAGCCTCTGCAGGGACTTGCGTATCGAGCACTGTATGTACGACTGCGAGATCGTCCGCTGCCTGCTGGACAGTCTCGGTTGCCTGTTTGCTCTTGCCCAAGGCATCCAGTACGGGTGGTGGTTCCTCGTGCATTGGTCGGCCAGACATTTCCACTCTCCTCTTTAAGGGGGGACCATGGTAGCCGCTTTGCCCGGATACGGTACCGTTTACGGAACTGCGCGCAGCTTCGAGCTGCAAAGCAACTCAACAGGGGTACGCAATCGCCCACTGATATTGCCCTGTGGTGCAACGCCCCACGGGCGCGGGCCCCAAGCATCACTTCGAGGGTGCCCGCTCTGCTTTGGGGCAAAGGCACTTGCCCCTTCGGGCAACTACGCCCAAGCCGAAACCCGTTTGGTGATCCAAGGGCTGAGGGCTCTGCTGCAGGGACGCATCCAGGAAGGGACCGTCGCCGCTCATCGCTCATCTTGCTAGCAGCTTCCCGTGTTTCGCTCAGCCGCCGCGCTGCCGGATGTCGGGCAGCCGTCTGACATCGGAACCGCCTAATAGAGGAGTAAATCCCACCTGCCCGGCTAAGACCCGGTGGCCGGTTATTTACGTATGTGAGCAGTATTGAACGGGACGCCAAAAGCGTATGCACGATGCCACTCACCACTATCCTTGTCGAGGACAGCAAGACGATCCGGGACAACCTCATCCCAGCGATGGGCGAGCTCGCCGACATCGTGGTCGTCGCCGTCGCCGAGACCGCAGCCGAGGCTCTGGCTGCCATGGAGGAATACAGCAGCTATTGGGATCTGGCGGTAGTCGATCTTTTCCTCAAAGAGGGTTCCGGGCTGACCGTTTTGCGTGCTTGCCAAAGTCGGTCTCCGCACCAGCGCGTGGTCGTTCTGACCAACTATCCCACGCCCCAGATGCGCCGTCGGTGTCTTGATTTGGGCGCGGATGCGGTCTTCGACAAATCTGGCGAGTTGGAGGCGTTCTTCGACTACTGCAATGCGACGCCACGAGCCGGATGACTTGCCGGCACGCGGGCGCTGGGCGCCGGGTCGGGCGCTCCGGACCTGCAGAGGTTGTCGTATGCCCGGCGCAAAGGTCGGCTTCCAGGCAAATTGGACCAAGTCTGCGAATGACGGGTTGCTCCGGTTTGACAAGCCCACGCAGATGTCTGCAACGGGGCCCTGTGCGGTCTTCCAACAATGGTCCCTGAAGGTCGGCTACTCCAGGAAGTCAATGCAGTCTCGCCCGGCATCCGCCGGAAGGGGACTGCCTCGTGCTGCCAGCGCTACCGGTCCAACGGTAAATGGCCTGCGGCATCATTGCGCCATGTGTTCGAACTACGAGGCCGTTTCCCGCGTCGATCGCCTGCTGAGTTTTTTCGGCGTGGCGAGGGATCGCGATGATCTGACCGCCACCGTGTTCCCCACCGGACAAGAGCTCTTCAGCTTCAGCATGCTGACCGTGAACGCGGCTGAAGACCTACGCGTGCATCACGCCTCCCCTTCTTGGCCCGCTGGAACAATTCCGGCCGCATCCTCAAGTGTTGAGCGGAGAGAGTTTCCAATACGCGGTTCGCCTGAGGAAGCCGATGGGATACCGGCGTAAGTTCTCTACGTCGCGATAGGCCACGATCGAACTGGTCGTAGGGCTGGCGCTTATTGCGTTTTGCGGATGTCAGCTCGTGACCTCAGAGATCGAGCTTCGCGGCGGACCCATTGCCGCACCGTCATACGATATGGCATATCCGCTTGGCATCGGAGTCGGCATCGGCTTGATCATCTCCGCCTGGTTCATGGCAACCAAGCCTAGCGGAGCTTGAAGATTCTAGCGGGGAGCCGTTCAGGATTGGTAAATGTGGCGCAGATACATTCGTGCGCTTTGTTCCTGAACAATGAGAGACCCCGTCACCTTTGGAGTGATGTTGAGCACGGCAATGTTGGTCGTCCTTGCGGTTTGGAAAGCCCAGCCTTTACGATGGCTTGCCGTCGGCATCACGGTCGCACTTCTTATGTGGACGGTCGGCAGCGAAGCAAGCGAGGCGAATAGCGCAAGCTCCGCTCAGACGCGGCCGGTGAACGGCAGTGGCGTAGCACGCGCCCAGGATACGTAGGAATTCTGCTCAGTGTGATGGCCGGCCAAGCCTTGAGACGCTTGCCTTCATACGGCGTGTAGTCCACGTTGTAATGAAGTTTGGCATTCGAGAGGGTTGGCTAAACCATAGCCGGTGCTGTTGCGGCGACAGGAAGAGTCAAGCCGTGTGAGTTCGCGTTCCTGCGTGCGGTCTCGCTGTTGGTGGACTACGTGTACTGACTTGCGGCACTCCGCATGCTTGCACTGACGGAGGCGCGGTCGATCTTTCGTGCAAGGAGCGTGCGGGAGCCCGGGCACGGCGATAGCGAAAGGTCAGGAACGCTTGGTGCCGACAAAGCGCCTCGAGGTGACGTTGGTATTCTCGAAGGCTGAGTGCGCGGACGATGCGCCTGGCCGAACGCGGATTCAGTGAAGCCCTTGCATGCGACTTGCATCCCAGAGCACCCAGATCAGCACGGCCCACCCCACTGCGACAAGGCAAGACAGCACGACGATCGTTCTGGAGAGCCATTTCATGACCGAAATGGTAGTGGCACCACCGCGCAACCAAGTCGTTCAATGCGTGAACAACGCAACAGATGCGCAAACGTCGCCCAGCGCAAGGTAGCTCTGCCCGACAGTCCCGATACTGTGCGCCCACCTCGATGAGCTTGAGCGTGGTGGCACCAACGGTGTCGTCACCGAGCGGACTGAGCCCAGGGCAGCTTGCCACCACCAGCGGGCTCGGGCCGTCGGCCGGTTACGCGATGGCGCGGTCGAAGGCATCCTTTGCGGCGTCTCCTTCTCGTGAGCAGCAAACCCAATAGGCCTTTGTTCAAGCGAACGGCGCGACACCCTTCAGAGGAAAATCGCCCTCCATCTTCAGAAAGAGCACGCCAGAGTTCCCTATGCACGATCCCGCTTTCGTCGGACTAACCGTAAGTGCAGCCACGCTCGGGGTTCTCGCTATCTGGAAGCAACGCGTCCCCCGGTGGGTCGCCCTCACGGTATTGGCGGCCAGTGCATCATGGGCTGCTTTTTCAGACTCAAGCCCGCTGAACCACGATCACCAGGTCGATGTGGAAGGTCGCCCTTCCACAATGGGATTCATGACCGGTTCAGCCGCACCAGGATGAGCCGGGCCCCTAACACTTGAACCGCTCGGGCGGCCCGGCGTCCTTTCGCTTCACCTTCACCCAGTCGGATGTCCTGTGGCCCGGCATGTATGGACTGTCGATGCGCTTCGCGACCAAGCCCTCTAGCTTCATGCCGAGCACGGCCTCGTTGAAGACGCGTTCGATGTCGGAGTCGAAGAAGCCGACCACCAGGACGTTGTCGGGGCACGGGTCGAGTAGCTCACCGAGGATCGCCTTGCGCTGCAAGAGCGTCTGGCCTGTCACATCGATGCCGTGATCAACCATCAGGTCGAAGATGGCGTAGCCGACCCGGTCGCCGCCGTCGACGAAGCGTCTGCGCTGGCCTCGCGCCTGGAGTCGGTCGAAATCTGAGTGCCCGAGGTCATCGAACACGCAGACCTCCCCGTCGGTGATGTAGGGACCACCGGGGACGCGGGCCAGACTCTTGCTTACCTCTGGGAACCACCGCGTCGCGTCGGCGCCCCCACGCGTGCGCAGCTTGCACTGACCGTCCCCGAACATGGCGGTGAGGCGCCACCCGTCAAGCTTGATCTCCCAGATCCAGCCAAGCGCTTCGAACGCCAGCGGGCGTTCGATGAACAGCATCGGCGGGTAGTCGCGGAGCTCCATAAATAAGCTCACGTTCACATAGGCTATGGGCTTTTACTGTCAGCAAAAGGAGCATAAAAGGTAATGGCTGATCGAAGGCGTTGGGTGGAACGTATCCAGTCCATAGCGCGGGCTGAGCCGCGCGTTGATCAACTTCAACTGGAGACCCTCATGTCTGACGATCCCAAGAAGACCGGCCAGGACCGCAAACGCATCTCCCTCAAGGAGCCGCACGAGGTGCGCAGCTGGACCGAATCGCTCGGCGTCACCGAGCAGCAGCTAAAGGCGGCCGTCGCGGCCGTGGGCGACTCAGCGGAGAAGGTGCGCGAGTACCTGCGGAAGAAATGACCGCGAAGGGGGCGATGGGCCCCGGCAACGCGAAGTACGACTCGGACACCGCGCGCCTGCTCGCCTCGATGCGCAAGGAGCCCCGCAAGCCGATGGCGCGGGCGGCCGCGAGGAAGACCGTAGCCAAGAAGGCAAAGAAAATTGCCGGGCCCCGCTAGGCCGCAGCCGCTCGATCACCGTGGCGACCGCGCGGACGATCCCTCAGCCGCCGCCGACCAAGGCTCAGGGCGGCTAGTCGGGCACCACCCATCGGCTTGGAGGTGTACTTCTCCGATCCCCAGAGCCCGTGGCAGAGAGGGACCAACGAACGCCAATGGCCTGCTGCGGCAATGCCTCCCGAAGAGAGAACAGACCTCAGCGCTCACAGATCGGCTATCTGTCCGGTCACGATGCTCTGGGAAGCGTCGACGCCTGCCGGAAGTTGCGGCCCGAAAGCGGACGGCCGCGAACGGCTGGTCATGGCCGCATTCAGTCGCGAGTGCAGACCTAAGGTCATGATGAAAGTAGCGGAAGTTCAATCAAAGCTGAAAGCGGAACTGCGTCTAGGTGGGCGGCGCTTGCCGCGACGATGGCTGGGTTGGAAGACCCAGTGCCTCGACTTGAAAGGGCTCGCAGGGGTCAATGCCGAGGTGTCACCCGAAGACGCTTGTCATGCGGCGTTACACCGGTACGCCTACGAGCCCCACCGCCTTTACGCCGACGAGCGGCTACGGCCGGTCATGTGCGAGTTGCTCCGCGCATATGCTCGATCTCCGGGCCCTTGTGAGCGGCTTTTTGTAATCTGCGAGTCCGGTGACGCATTCGTCAGCTCCAGCAGGCTGATGAAACCACTGAGAACTGTTGACGGCTGGATCGGCCCGCTACCTCTTCGGGCTCGGCTTGACGGCCAAGGCGCCGAGGTACGCGTTTCTCCTTGCGGCCCCGGCCGACGTCGATCCTCTCTTCTGTCAGACAAGGGCCGACAAGGGCTTGGGTGCGTACTGACTTGACCAGCGCAGTGCCGTCGATATTCTGCTTCGCGAACTTTTTAGAGGAGGTTGCTATGTCGGTTGAATTCCTGCGGCAGATCGCTGCCACTCCCCTGCCCCAGTCGTTCAATGCTGCGAGGGATGTCGACGCGATCAGGATACTGCGCCAGGCCGGTTTGGTGCTGGCCTTGGTGGATGAGCCACCGGAGCGCGGTGCCCGCGTATTGGCGATCACGGAAAAGGGAAACCGTGAACTGCTGCGCTATCACTACCCTGAGGCCAGTAAGAAGCGAGGCACTGCCCGGAACAGCTGGTTCCAGATCGCGGCGGAGCGCGCTCGCGAAGCAATCCGGTCAGCGGGGCGAAACGACGACCGCTGAGACAGCTTTTTCTGACCCGCACACTTTGAGAAAGGAGTTGATCATGTCATCGAGATTTGGCGCCTCCCTCTCGGACGGCGGCCTAGCGGCTCGTAGGCGTTCAGGATCCTGCAGGGCGGTCATGAGCGAGAACGAGATCCACGCGTACCTCATTGCCCGCGAGGCAGTTCGTCGGATCCAGCGAGTTTCGCGCCTACTCGTTCCGAGGAGCCGGTCTAGAGCACGCTAGGGCGCTGAGGAACCGGTCAGGCTGTCGCGAGCAAAAAAAAGCCCCCGGATTTCACCGAGGGCATATGCGCGGGGACTAGGAGGCGAAAACACGATGACGCCCCGCGCTGTGAGATTGTGGCACCGTACGTTCACTCGGCAAAACGCAGGAGCCGTCTGCGCGTGCTCAGAGATTGCGCCGTACGAATTTCGCTGCTGCCGGATCAACTGCGGTGGACGCCTTTCATCGGCCAGCAGCTTCATGCGCTCCCAAGTCCTGCTGGACCGCTATGTGTTTGGGCAAGAAGCTCTGCCCAGGAGCTCGCAGTACGGACCTTCGGGCGCATTTGGCCCAGATAAATCATGGCTTGGGTCTGGTCCCTGAGAAAGTGAACGCCGAGTTGCAGATCCTTGGCAGGACGGCGATCAACGAGCGTCTAATCCGACCGAGCAGGACCAGATCACCGGGTCCCGCCCGGCCAGGGCGCTCAACTCACCTGCACGTTGATCCGTCTCTGCTGAGCGTGCTCCGCTTTCGGAATCCGCAGCTTGAGCACGCCTTGGGCCAATTCCGCGCAGATCTTCTCGGTATCGAGCTCCTTGCTCAGCGTGAAGACGCGATGGAACCGGCCCAATCCGACCTCGGTGTGGCTTGTCTGCAGCCCATCCGGGATCGCCAAGTCGATCTCGCCCTCGATCGTCAGCGAGTCCGCTTCGACGTTCAGGTGCAGCTTGTCACGGGGTACGCCTGGGAGGTCGGCATACAGCGTGATGCCGGAGCTGTCCTCGATCACGTCCACGGGCGGCGTCAAGGAGGACTCGGCGTAGCGCCTGTCCTCCGTGCGCGCCGGCGTGCGAGCGGTGTCGTTTGTCTTCTGAATGTCGTTCATGTCGGTTCTCCTCATTGGATGGCGATGCGACGTGGCAGGGACGAGGCCTGGCGCTGCACCGTGATGTGCACGACTCCGTCGCGGGCCTTGGCCTCGACGGACTCGGGGTCCGCATCGTCGGGCAGAGTCAGTACACGCCGAAAGGCACCTTCGAAACGCTCGTTGATGTGCAAGGTCTCCTTCTCCTCGGAAGCCGGCGCGGCGCCCTTGCGCTCGCCGGCGATGGTCAGAATGCCGCGGTCGAGATGGACGTCCAGCGTCCCGGGGTCGACGCCCGGCGCCAAGGCATAGATCTCGACCGTCTTGGCGGTGCCGCCGACGTTAAGTGCCGGAAAGCCGCTACGGCCGAAGCCACGGATGGTGGGGGAGAGATCGAAGGCCTGCTGCATCTCGCGCTGCAGGCGATCCATCTCCGCGAACATGTCGCGCGGGAACAGGGATCGATACATGGCGAATACCTCCATTCAAGGGTTGAACGGAGCGCCGGAGGCGTCTCCAGCGCTTCCGGTATCGAAATTAGGAGCCGCCTGCGCGAGTTCAAGGGGATGGGGGAAAAAGTGATTGATGGAGATCGTTTCCTCAGGAAGGTCTCAGCGCTGCATTTCCAATGCTGCATCTGGCCTACGGACTGGTTCGCCATGAGGAGGATCGTGATGGACAGAACACCCGAGCAGCGCCAGGCCCAGTTGACGTGGGTGCTTGCTTGTGAGCGTCTCGGCTTCGTGATGGATCCGCCTGAAGGCGCGACGTTCGAGGAGGGTTGGCAGCGCCGCGGCCATCGCGCAGGTCCGCCATGCGCTCGAGAAATTGGAAGCGGGGTTTGCGCCCGGCAAGGATGGCTGACTCGATCGACTGCACGCCGAGTCGGGGCTTCGAAACGTAGGCTCCGACCGGCATCGACTGCCGCTTCTCTCTCGCAGGCTAACGCGCTCCAAACGGCCGAACGCAGCCGCCGAAATGGCGCATCTTTTCGTCTCCAATCACTTATCAGGAGACCTGCAATGTCTGATCTGAATGATCCTCGATTGCCGACTGACAAAGACGGGACCGGTACTGCGACCGGCGTAGGAGCCGTCGTCGGCGGAGTGGCTGGCGGGGTAGCGGGCGGCGCTGCCGCCGGCGCCGCCGTGGGCGGAATGACTGGTCCTGTCGGCGCAGCCGTCGGCGCGGCGGTCGGCGCCGTCGCCGGCGCACTGGCTGGCCGAGCAGTCAAAGCTGACCCGGTCGCCGAGGACGCCTATTGGCGCGACAACTACTCGACCCGGGACTATGTCCAAGCCGGCACCAGCTATGACGACTACTCGCCCGCCTACCGCTACGGTGTCGACGCGTATTCGCGCTACCCGGATCGGAAGTTCGACGATGTTGAAGCCGACCTCGGTCGCGACTGGGGTACGGCTCGCGGCCGGTCGTCGTTGGAATGGGATCGAGCGAAGCACGCCACACGCGACGCGTGGCAACGGCTCAGCGACAACGTCGAACGAGCCATCCCCGGCGATTCGGACCGCGACGGTCGATAGGGCCTCATGATCGACAAGTCGGCCACGGTGCCGTCTTGTCGATCCCATCTTCATTCGCCGCCTGGTGCGCCAACGGGGTCTGCGTCCTCGTCTTCGCCCCCCCGCGCGAATAATTCACCGGCGAATCTTTTGCGAGCGCCGTCAGCCGCTCCGTCCCTTGTCTGAGGGCATGCGTCCAGCTGTCGAAGCTGCCTTCGGATGCCTCAAGTTCCCAGTAGACCGAGATCGACGCATCCGCCGAGCTCTCGATCAGCACCCAATGAGGAAGCCCGGATCGGGTTTGTCTACGGTAATGGCGATCGAGCGGAGATGGTCAGTCATCAGTTGGGGCTTCCTCAAGGTGGGTTAGATGAGGAATCGTACGTGTGAGGCTGCGGAGTGCCTTGCCCGCCGAGGCCGATGAAGGCGCAGAAGCCGCAGAAGCCGAAGAAGCCGAAGAAGCCGATGGTCTCCTACGCACCCGTGGGCGAACTGCTACCTCGCCGTGTCCGTGGTATGACCAGTCTTCAGATTCGTCCAAGGAGATCGAAATGACTGAAGACAAGCGACCCACCGCGGTTCCCTCACCGGCGCATCAAGCAAGGCTTAGAGACCGTGGTGCGTCCTCGGGCCGCAACATCGAGCAGAGCCGCGCCATCGGGCAGGACCCGCCTGAGGAGGGCAGCCGAATGGGACGCGAGGCGAATAAAAAGGTTGGCTTGCCGGGCACGCCCGACATCGGCACAGATGCGGCGCAAACCGAGGAAGCCGCGGGCGACGACAGCGCTAGGCAATGAAGCGGCGCGTGCCTGGCCCGGGGTCCGGCTAAAGGCGTCGCGCGAAAGCGGGCGCCCTCACTTCTGAGGCCCGTGTGCTGCACCGTTGGCTTCAGACACGCCGACCGCCTCCGTCCAGTAGCGGACCTCGTGGTCCTCCCTGACATAGATCCTGGCGCGATCCTGTGCGCCGCGGTAATTCGTGTCGTCTGGCATGTGTGTCTCCGTTGTCAAGAAGTTGGGGGCTTGCTGGGTGTGCCGGGCGCACCCGGTCCCCTTTGTGATGTTGGGCCCGTCATTGGGGCCGATTGGTCCTGGTCCCTCACCGCCGGGTTCTATCTTCGACGTCTCTTTGGTAGGGTCGATCGGCGAGGCGGGCTGCTTCACGCTGGTACCTGATGTCCGAACGCCTCCATGCCGGCGAGTCCTTCTCGTCGAACTTGGTCAAGGAAATCTTTGCGGAGACTGCACGCGCGAGGACCACGGTGCCATCACCTCGTGACGCTTTCGACATTCAGAGAATCTACGAAGTACTGGCGCCCCACGTGCCGTCGCTGCTGAAGCTGCATGGGACCGACTGCTACAGCGAAATCTTCCGGCTCATCTTCGAGCATGGATGGAAGTTGAACGGCCGCTTCGGAGGCTGCCGTACTTCCGCTTCGGGCACGGAGCCGACGGACGAGGTGCACGCCTCATGACTGCTTAGCGACCGGTTCCGGACGAGGATTGTTCTACCCCTGAACTTCCGTTCTTGGCCGCATCCTGCCACACCCGCACCAAGGCCATTGGGCCCAAAGCAGACTTAGCTCAACTCTATTTTCGCGACGCGAGAAGCGTGCCGTCCGCCTTCGAACTCGCCGTTAAGGAAGGCATCCACTATGTCGATTGCCGTACCCGCGCCGATGACTCTTGCGCCGAGGCAAAGGACATTGGTATCGTTGTGCTGCCGTGACATGCGTGCGCTCAGAGGCTCGCTGCACACGACGGCGCGGACGGCTGCGTGCCGATTTGCAGCAATCGACATTCCCACGCCAGTTCCACACACAAGGACCGCACGCTCAATCTCGTTGGACTCAATGGCGCGGCCAACTGCATGTGCGAAATCGGGGTAGTCGCAAGAGGCGCTCGCGTCAGTTCCGAAATCTCGTACGGCGATGCCGCGACCTTGCAGTTCCGCGACGAGGGCGCGTTTCAACTCCAGGCCGGCATGGTCAGACGCGACGCCCAATTGCTTTGTCATGTTGTTTCTCATAAGGCAGACCAATGTCTGTTTCTGGTCGGATTCTGAACTACCCGCGTGTTGCCAAGTAGAAGCCCAGCCCTACGAGCAATCCATAGAAGGCTATGCCGACCAAGGTTAGCCCGGCGACCGTGACCACACGCCTTCCTTCGCGGACGAAGGACAGTGCTCCGGCAGCGGCATGGAGCTGTGCCTCATTGCCGGTCTGCGTTTCGCCGCGCCATCTTCCGAAAGAAAGCTGCCGTACCAAGCCTTTTCCAGTCAAGCCAAGAACTATCTCAAAGACGGCATCCATAAGGCTCCTTGCGACCGCCTAGTCCTGGCCGCATTCTGCCTTCGCATTTGAGTTCCTAGCGGGCGATACAGGAGCCTTGGAGCGCAGCTTGCAGATGAGGCGACGGCCAATGTTCCACTCGTTCCTATGACCGTGTCCCAGGTTCCCCGACGCGCCGCACAATGTGCAGGGCGACCCTGCCAACGACCAAGCCGAGCATCGTCAGTGGAAGCATGAAGAGAACGGACAGGAACGCCAGCATCATTGCACCCACTCCAGTCGGCCAATCGACCTGAATTCCCGACTTTGCGGCGACCCAGTGCACGACCCCGCCAGCGGCAGCCAACAAAACGCTCAACAACACCGCTTTCTGCGAGGCATAGGCGCCCGGCAATACACCGATGACGAAGCCGAAGCAAATAGGCATGAAGAATTGCGTGTGCGTCCTCATCGCCTCGCGTTCCGCTTCCGCCAACTTCAGCGGACCAAAAGTGCCACTCGCAGACCATAGGCCGCTACCGAGTACAAACATGCCAAGCGCCACGCAAAGGGCGAAAACTGTCCGCCGGTAGGTCAACTCCCAAAGGAAGATGCCCTGGCTCTGGCGCTGGACCTCGAACGGGGCCGTGTCCGTGGAATGGCGAGTCGTGCGCAGCTGAAGAAGAAGGCCCGACAGGTAAAGCGCGACACCAGCCACGGCGAACCACAAACCAAGACGTGCCCACGTGAACAGGAACGGCAAAGTGCTCCCGGCCCAGAAAGCCAGGAGCCCAGAAATCTGAAGAAGAGAGCCGGCTCTATGGCTAGGGGTTTTCATAGCCCGTCCACGTTAGCGGCCGTGTGCGCGCTCAGTATGAAGGCGGTGTGAAGTCTCGAACGACGAATCCATGTGCAGGGAGTCTTCGTAGCGGGCAATGGGAGGGACGCGTTGTACTTCCGCTTCTGGCCGATTCAAGCCCATCGGACTACTGCTCTGTTTAGGGAACCTTGACTCGCAAGCGCTTCTGCATCGTCTTGTTGTAGAGGTCGACGGCAGCGGTCTTTCCCGCACCGCTGGTGAGCGTGAAATTGAACACCTTGCGAGAGGTAACGTAGCCCAAGTACAGGTACGTCGTTTCAGAGGTCTGGGCCGTGAAGCTGAGCTCTAGGCCACCACCGCCGGAGTAGGGCTTGACGCTCCGACTAATGACGCTCACGGGTCCCACAGAGGCATGCTCAAGCGCCCTGTGTCGACCATCCAAATTGACCTCAGCAACGGCCGCCCACTTGTCCTCTGGAACCTCATAGAAATCGACACTCACCGTGATGCTGGCTTGCTCCTGTTCCGAATACCAGTTCAGTGTCCTTTCTTCTGCGGTCGGAACTTGCTTCCAATCTCCAGGAAGGCTGAGCATGAACTCGTTGTAGTCGTACGGGTAGAGCTTTTCCTCCGGCTGCGATGGAGCCGCCGAAGGAAGGCTGAAGGAATAGCTGAACTTCATTGTTGGTGCTGCTTCAAAGCGCGCTGGTGGCTGATTGTTGTCCGCTTTGCCGTCAGTGCGCACGCACGTCGAACGCCGCGGCCGAAGGTCCGCTCATGGCCGCATTCTGCTGTCGCCTACGCATGTCCCAACTCGTCGAGCCGACGAAACTCCTCGCCCTCGTCCTCGGACGCTTGGAAGATGTTCCGCAGGGTCTGCGGCGTGATGGGTCTGCCAGCCTCGGCGACAAGTGGTTGATGCCCGCCGTCCTCGATGGCCGATAGGAGTGCCCGCGCCTTCGCGAAAACGTCTTCGGCTCGGTTTCCGAAAAGCTCTTGGTCAAACAATGGCTCGCCCTCCGACAGACGACGACGCACCTCGAGCACACCTAGGTTCGTAATCCGGCGAACATCGCCCACGAGCGAGACGGAGGGGTCACACGGCGCTATCGAAATGGTCACGCGGCTCATCGTCGCTGGGAGGTGATGGTGAATGGCGGGTTTTGGCCGTCAGCGGCTGGCCGAAATTTGTCTGCTGCTCATGTCGTTCGTCGCTGCTGCCCGCGCGTTTGATGTCAACCCGCAGGCCTGGGTGAGAGGACAAAGTTAAAGACCTGCCGACAGTTCTTGCGCACCGCGTCACGTTTGTACAGGGTTTCCTCGATAGTTCGAACAGCTGCTGCGTCGAACACGTTCTGTGGCTGCGATTCATCAACGCGAACATTCCTTGCTCGCCCCGAGCCATCGAGGTCATAGAGCACCACAACCCACCCTTCCGTCTTGGCCGCCCGAGCCGCACTGGGATACATCGGGCCGGCGAATCTTTCAATCTCTGAAGTGCATCTCTGGTCAGCCGCGGAAGACTGCGGTTTCGAATGGTTGGCACAGCCTGCGAGCAGCGTTGCGAGCAGGAAAAGCCCAAGACAAGAAGCACGGAGGGGAAGGTGAAAGGTCATGAACAAATGTGCTGGTCGAGTGAATTGACCGGGTCGTCGGATGACCGGTTTTGGCCGCATTCCGCCCGTCATCGGGCGAGGCCAAATCGCTGCCAGAGGTCGGCGCGAATGCGGTCCAGCGGCTGGTTCAATTCGACGCGCTCATCGAAGTCTTCGCCCCATACGTTGTAGTCCGCAAATGAGCCAGCCCCTCGATTCATGGAAGCATAAATGGACCTGGCGTCTTCCATTCCTTCCGCGGACGCGAGAGCTGCACGCGCGGCCGTCACGCCTCTCAGCCAGTTCTGCTCGCCACGAGCGCGGAGCAGCGACTCAAGCTGCCGCAGGAGTTCCTCGATGGATGCTTCGTTCGATGGCACAACTAGCCCTTCGTCTGGAATGTCTGGTTCTGGCCGCATCCTGCCGTCTGTCATGAATTCACGCTCCATGCGCTCGCCTTCCACTTCTTCCAAGTCGACCACGCCGCGTACAACGGGACGCAGGCCCAGAAGGTAAGCGCGATGGCGAACTGAACAGGATGCTCCGCGTACGTGATGACTTTCGCGTTCCTGGCTAAGGCAAGGGTTGCGCCATGGGACAGACCTCGAGTCACCCAGTACGCTCCGAACATGACTGAACCGCCGGTGAGAATGAGAGCCATCAGTAGCTTTACGCGCAGCCAGGCCGACTCTCTCCCGAGCTTTCTTTCCAGCCATCCAGACCACATTGCCCCCACGAGGAAGCCCGCGCACGCAACAAGTGCGACGCACGTTCCCAGCGCGAGCCCAAGCAGTAGAAAAAATCCTAGCAAGCTGCCATGAAAGCTTGGCCCCGGAGGATTGATGGCGAGTACAACGCAAAGCGACGGAACAAGGCCAGCGAGCCATCTACAGCTGTACGCCGCCCAACGCAGACGAAATGCGCTAGTCAGCTCGCTCGAAGTTCGAATAGGTCCCATATGGCCTGATTGTCATGAACGTCAGGTTTGTGCGCACTCGCTCCAGGTCAAGCATCCTTAATCCGGCGCAAGGTCGTTGTGCACAAGCCGCGAACGTTTGCTGTCGGGCGAGATATGAGACACGGCCGACCAACCGGTTTTGGCCGCCTGCTGTCAACTGGACGAGTGTTTCGACCGCCCACGGGTTGAATCGCCCTCCCAGAGCATCCCCGCGCCGAACCCAAGGAGCACCATCACGACGCCATACCAGCCGTCGACCCAGCCGAGAACACTGCATAGGACGAAGGCCACGACTGAGGCACTTAGAACTGCGATTCCTACACGCCGCGAAGGTCTGCTCCTGGCCGACTGCGGCTAAGCAGATGGACACCCTTGCTCCGCCAAAGTCAACGTGAGTTCCACATCCGGGTGCCGAGCTCTCAGCTCTTGCTCAAACTGGATGATTTTTGGCGGGCGCGTAGCCCGGCAAGCCACAATCAGAACCCTCCTTGGCTTGATGCGCAGAACTTCATCCACCACCGTCGTGGCGATAGCAGACTTGACCTTGTTCACTTGATAGTCACTTGGTGTGATGCGGACCTCGACGGGCTTGGACGCGAAGCAGCCGGCAAGTGCTATCGACGCGAGCGCAGTAAACCAACGAACAAATCTCATAGCTCTCCAAAACTGGTTGATGCCCCGGCCATCGAACAGGTTGCTCGGTCCCGTCAGGCCGTCGAGTCGACTGACCGCTTCTGGCCGGATTCTGCCGAAGCGACGCGCGGGCCGCTTCAACGAGCTTCGTGCCGGAGGAAACGAAGGACCTGAGCGACACCACGGCGTTCCGCATCGGCTCTGAGCGATGCGAGACTCGAATATGCACCGTCGACAGACTCCTCGTTCGCGGGCGACTCGGCTTCCAGCTTCGCCGCGCGACCTTCAATCCAAGCTGAATAGGTGTGCCATGTCGCGTCGTCCGCGTGTTCGCGGAGATACGCCGCTCGACGCAGGTTCCACGACCACCCATCAACACCGTGCGGCACGAAGCCTTCGTCAAGAAAGACCGCAGAGGTCGCAAGCCGCAAACGCACTGGTTCCAGCACGCGGTCAAAGTCGTTCAAGAATTCCGCCGCCGAGGCGGCCACCGAACCGTCGTGTATCGCGAGCAGGTGAACGTTGCCCGCGTGCAGGTGTTCAGGGCCAATCAACTGGCTCAAGGTGAGACGAAAAGATAGATGTCCCGCCGTTCCTTCTTCGTGGCCGAAGGCCCGGTCGATTGTCGCCTCAATACTAGAGAAGACCACGTTTACGGTGCACGCAAGACCCAGCATTTCCGGCGAAGGCAAGCCCAGGCCGGTCGGGCCAAAGGGCTCGTGAACAATCAGCTTGTGTTGGACGTCCTCAGATGGCTGTCGAAGCATCGTAAGCCTGGATGAGGGACGCTCTTCCAGCGCCCAACCTCGACGTTCGAATTCATCGGCGAGGTGCCAGAACGCCCCTGTCACTGCTGCTTTCCTCAAAGTCGACTTCATTGGCTCATGTGTAGTGAAAACGAGCGAACTGAGACCGGCGCGCGACGGTCCGCTTCTGGCCGCATCCTGCCCGACGTCGAGTGGGTGTGCACGCGCTTCACGCCTCGCCATCGCAACCCGCGACTAGATCTCCGAGAGGCCTTCCCGCCGCCCTCCCTTGTTTGCGCATTTATTGCGTTGTTCGCGCATTTAATGACTTGTTCGCGCATTTATTTACCTAGAACACGATCTACGCCCTGTCACCACATACCGGGAATACCCGCACAGAAAAATCCCGATCCTTGCCTACATTGCTTGTATGCAAGAAAGCGAAAGACTTGCATGCAACCTTCCTCACGGAGATCTCCATGCCCCGTTTCGCCAAATCGCTCTTCGGTCAGGTGGTCATCGCGCTGGTTCTTGGCGTGGTGGCGGGCCTGTTCTTTCCTGATTTCGCCGTCAAGCTCAAGCCGCTGGGTGACGGCTTCATCAAGCTGATCAAGATGATCATCCCGGTGCTGGTGTTCTGCGTGGTGGTGCACGGCATCGCCGGCGCGGGGGACCTGAAGCGCGTGGGGCGCGTCGGCGTCAAGGCGCTGATCTACTTCGAGGTGCTGACGACCATCGCCCTGGCACTCGGGCTGGTGCTGGCCTTCGTGTTCAAGCCGGGTGTCGGCATGAACGTGGACCCGTCGAAGCTCGACCCCGCGGCCATGAGCGCGTACGCATCCAATGCCGACAAGCTCACCAGCGGCGGCACGGTCGAGTTCCTCATGAAGCTCATCCCGACCACGGTGGTCAATGCTTTCGCCACGGGCGACGTGCTGCAGGTGCTGCTGTTCGCGGTGCTTTTCGGTTGCGCGCTCTCGCTGCTCGGCGAGCGTGGCCGCCCGGTGGGGATGGTGGTCGATGCGCTCTCGCTGGTGCTGTTCAAGATCATGGGCATCATCATCAAGCTGGCACCGCTGGGCGTGCTGGGAGCCATTGCATTCACGGTGGGGCAATACGGCATCGGCTCGCTGAAGCAACTCGGCATGCTGGTAGCGCTGTTCTATGCCGCGGTGCTGCTCTTCGTCTTCGTGATCCTCGGGCTGGTCATGCGGCTCTCGGGCTTCAGCCTCATCAAGCTGCTGCGCTACCTGCGCGAAGAGCTCACCATCGTCTTCGCCACCACCTCGTCGGACAGCGTGCTGCCGCAGATCATGGCCAAGCTGCGCCACATGGGCATCCGTGACTCGACGGTGGGCCTGGTGATTCCGACCGGCTACTCGTTCAACCTCGACGCCTTCTCCATCTACATCACGCTCGCCGCGGTGTTCATCGCGCAGGCGACCAACACGCCGATCTCGATGGCCGACCTGCTGACCATCCTGGCGATTGCACTGGTCACGTCGAAAGGCGCGCACGGCGTGCCGGGCTCGGCCATCGTGGTGCTCGCCGCGACCCTGCATGCCATTCCCGCCATCCCCGCGATCGGACTGGTGCTGGTGTTGTCAGTCGACTGGTTCATGGGCATCGCCCGCGCACTGGGCAACCTCATCGGCAACTGCGTCGCCACGGTCGCCATTGCCGCCTGGGAGGGCGACATCGATCGCGAACGCGCCCATGCCGTGCTGAACGGCACGCATTCGCCCGAAGACGAACCGCTGGCCGAAGCCGAGCCCAGCCCCATCGCCATCCAGCCTGCGCATTGAGGTGCCCGAATGATCGAAGTCTCCCCCACCACGATCGCCGAGCGCGTCGTCGAAGCCATCCTGGCGCAGAAGCTCGCGCCCGGCGAACGGCTCGGCGAGCAGGCGCTGGCGGAGAACTTCGGCGTCAGCCGCACCATGGTGCGCGAGGCGCTGATGCAACTGCAGGCACGCGGTTTCGTGGAAGTGCAGTCGCGCCGGGGCTGGTATGTCGTCGAGCCCTCGGCCGAAGAGGCGCGCGATGCCTTCGCCGCGCGACGCATCGTCGAGTCCGGCATCCTGGCCGAAGCCGGCCGCCCGCTCTCCAAGGTGATCCGCAAGCTGCGCGAGCACATCGCCGACGAGAAACGCGCCATCGCCGGCGCTGATGCCGCCACCCGAGCCTTCCTCCTCGCGGACTTCCACGTGTGCCTTGCAGACCAGATGGGCCATCGCCTGCTTTGCGACGTGCTGCGCGACCTCACCGCCCGCACCACGCTCGCGGCCACCCTCTTCCAGTCCAAGCACGAAGCCTCGCAATCCTGCGCCGAGCACGCAGCCATCGTCGCTGCCCTCGAAGCAGGCGACACCCCACGCGCACGGCAACTCATGCTCGACCACATCGGCAACGTCGAACAAGCGCTGCAGGTCGAAGCCACCGCCGACCCCACGGCCGACGAACGCCTGCGCACGACGCTGGCCCCCGTGGCGCTGCCGCGCGCGATGCGCTGAACAACAGGCCAAGGTGGGCGACTACACGAAGTAGGTCAGTTCGGGCGCAGTCGAGGCCAGAGGGAGCGTTTAGGATCGCTTTCCATGAATTCCCCAGCCTTGCAGCGCGGCACCTTCCTTTTCCTGCTGGCCGTTGTCACGATCGCGTTCGGCTGGATCCTGCTTCCCTTCTCCGGTGCGGTCATGTGGAGCGTCGCGCTCGCGATCCTCTTCACACCGATCTATCGGCGGCTCGTCAAGAGGATGGGCGGGCGGCGCAACCTCGCCGCCTTCACGACGCTCCTGCTCGCGACGATCATCGTGGTCATCCCCCTGGTGGTCATCACCGTGTCCGTCGTCGACGAGGTGTCCGTCGTCCAGCAGATGATCCGCTCCGGCGACATCAGCTTCACCAGCTACTTCCAGCAGATCGTGAACGCCCTTCCCCATTGGGCGCTCGACCTGCTCAACCGCTTCGGGCTCGGCAATGTCGAAGGCTTCATCGGCCGTGTCTCGCAATCCGCGCTCAAGAGCAGCCAGCTGATCGCGACGCACGCCGTCTCCATCGGGCAGAACACCTTCGAGTTCCTGGTCAGCTTCGGCATCATGCTGTATCTGCTGTTCTTCCTGCTGCGCGACGGCGCCGAACTGTCGAAGACCATACGCAACTCGCTGCCTCTCGCGAAGCCGCACACGCATTACCTTCTCAACAAGTTCACGACCGTCATTCGCGCCACCATCAAGGGCAACATTGCCGTCGCGGCGGCGCAAGGCATCATCGGCGGCATCGCCTTCTCCTTTCTGGGCGTGCAGGGCGCGCTGCTCTGGGGCGTGCTGATGGGCTTCCTGTCGCTGCTGCCCGCGGTCGGCGCGGCGTTGATCTGGGCGCCGGTGGCGATCTACTTCCTGGCCGTCGGCGACATCGGCAAGTCGCTGACGCTGATCTTCATCGGCGTGTTCGTGATCGGGCTGGTGGACAACATCCTGCGGCCGCTGCTGGTCGGCAAGGACACGCAGATGCCGGACTACATCGTGCTGATGTCCACCATCGGCGGTATCGCGCTCTTCGGCATCAACGGCTTCGTGATCGGGCCGGTGATCGCCGCGCTGTTCATGGCGGCGTGGGACCTGTTCGCCTCCTCGGGCGAAGGCGAGCGCGACATGCCGCCCCTACCCTGAGCGGCTGCTCCACCAGTTCTCCCCGAAGCGCCCCTGCAGGAAGGCGACGAAGCCCGACACCTTGCCCGGCACCAGCTTGGGCGACGGAAACACGGCATGGATTTCCTGCGCGGCGAGCGCGTGGTCGGCCAGCACCTCCACCACCTGCCCTGAAGCCAGCGAGTCGCTCGCCACGTAGCGCGGCATCAGCGCAACGCCCAGCCCCGCGCGTGCGGCGGCCAGCACGGCCGATACGTTGTTCGACCGCAGCCGGCCCGACACCGGCACCGTGACGGGTTCGCCCTTGGGCGTCTGCAGGTGCCAGACATCGTCGCCGACCACGCTGCTGTAGATCAGCGCCACATGCGCGCTCAGGTCTTGCGCCTTCTTCGGCGTGCCGTGCTTCTTGAGATAGGCCGGCGCAGCCACCATCACCCAGGGGTTCATGCCGAGGAAGCGTGCCCCCAGCGACGAGTCGGCGAGCTTGCCCATGCGGATCGCGACGTCGATCCCCTGGGCCACGAGGTCGACGTAGCGATCCTCGAAGCTCAGGTCGACCTGAACCTGGGGATTCCGCGCCATGAATTCGAGCGCCAGCGGCACCACGACGCGGCGGCCGAAGGCGGTCGACGTGCCGATGCGCAGCAGCCCCTGTGCCTGGGACTGTCGCAGCTTCACGATGCTCTCGGCTTCTTCCGCATCGCGGACGATGGCCTTGCACTTCTCGTAGTAGAGCGCGCCGGACTCGGTCAGGCTCACGCCGCGCGTGTTGCGGTTGAGCAGCCGGACTTTCAGGCGCGCCTCGGTCGCCGCGACCTGCTTGGTCACGGTGGGTTGGGTGGTGTTGAACTCGCGCGCCGCCTTGGAGAAGCTGCCGGTCTCCACCACGCGCACGAACATCTCCATCGCTTGCAGTCGGTCCATCGCATCATCGTAGCCACTTATTCCGCCACGGAATAGGCTTTATGGCACCGCGCCGTCTTCTGCCGGATGCCTCGAATTCCTACAGTCGAGACACCCAAGGAGAATCAACATGGCAAAGATGACCGCGGCCCAGGCCGCCGTGCTCGTGATGGAAAAAGAAGGCGTGACACAAGCCTTCGGCGTGCCCGGCGCCGCCATCAACCCGCTCTATTCCGCCCTGCGCAAGCAAGGCAGCATCGCGCATATCCTCGCGCGCCACGTCGAGGGTGCCTCGCACATGGCCGAGGGCTACACGCGCGCCGTCGCTGGCAACATCGGCGTGTGCATCGGCACATCGGGCCCCGCCGGGACGGACATGATCACCGGCCTCTACTCGGCCTGGGCCGATTCGATCCCGATCCTCTGCATCACCGGGCAGGCGCCGCGCGCAAGGCTCCACAAGGAGGACTTCCAGGCGGTGGACATCGAGTCGATCTCCAAGCCGGTCACCAAGTGGTCCGTCACCGTGCGCGAGCCGGGCCAGGTGCCGCAGGTGTTCCAGCAGGCCTTCCACCTGATGCGTTCGGGCCGTCCGGGCCCGGTGCTGATCGACCTGCCCTTCGACGTGCAGATGGCGCAGATCGAGTTCGACATCGACACCTACACCCCGCTCACGCCCTACCGGCCGGCCGCCACGCGCGCGCAGATCGAGAAGGCCATCGCCATGCTCAATGCGGCAGAGCGCCCGCTGATCGTGGCCGGCGGCGGCATCATCAACGCCGATGCCAGCGACCTGCTGGTGCGCTTCGCGGAGGCCACCGGCGTTCCGGTGATTCCCACCCTGATGGCCTGGGGTTCCATTCCGGACAACCATCCGCTGATGGCCGGCATGTGCGGCCTGCAGACCAGCCACCGCTACGGCAACGCAACGATGCTCGCCAGCGACTTCGTGCTCGGCATCGGCAACCGCTGGGCCAACCGCCACACGGGCTCGGTCGATGTCTACACCAAGGGCCGCACCTTCGTGCACGTGGACATCGAGCCGACGCAGATCGGCCGCGTCTTCACGCCCGACCTCGGCATCGTGTCCGACGCGAAGGCCGCGCTCGAACTGTTCGTGCAGGTGGCGGAGGAAATGAAAGCCGGGGGCCGCCTGCCCGACCGCCGCGCTTGGGCCGGCGAATGCCGCGACCGCAAGAAGACCATGCTGCGCAAGACCAACTTCAACGACGTGCCGATGAAGCCGCAGCGTGTCTACCAGTGCATGAACAACAACTTCAGCAACGACACCTGCTACGTGAGCACCATCGGGCTCTCGCAGATCGCGGCAGCGCAGTTCCTGCACGTCTACAACCCGCGCCACTGGATCAACTGCGGGCAGGCCGGGCCGCTGGGCTGGACCATCCCCGCCGCGCTCGGCGTGCGCGCTGCGGACCCGACCCGCAAGATCGTCGCGCTCTCGGGCGACTACGACTTCCAGTTCATGATCGAGGAGCTGGCCGTGGGCGCGCAGTTCAAGCTGCCCTACGTCCACATCGTGGTCAACAACTCCTACCTCGGCCTCATCCGCCAGGCACAGCGCGGCTTCGAGATGGACTACTGCGTGCAGCTCGGCTTCGACAACATCAACGCCACGGAAGACAGCGGCGTCGAGCGCAGCTACGGCGTCGATCACCTCAAGGTGGTCGAGGGCCTGGGCTGCAAGGCGATCCGCGTTTACAAGCAGGAAGAGATGAAGCCGGCGATCCAGCGCGCCGAAGCGCTCATGGCCGAGTTCAGCGTGCCGGTGGTGATCGAGGTGATGCTCGAAAGAGTGACCAACATCTCGATGGGCACCGAGATCGATGCCATCAACGAGTTCGAACCGCTCGCAGAGCGGCCCGAAGACGCACCCACCGCCATTGCCGCCGCAATGCTGGACTGAACCGAGCACACCTTGCAGGGGGCAACACCTGCGGCCCGGCCGAGCCGGTTCCGCGGTGTTTCCCGCACAAACCGGAAAGACAACACCATGCCGAAATTTGCAGCCAATCTGACGATGCTGTTCAACGAGCTGCCGTTCATGCAGCGCTTCGAGGCCGCCGCCAAGGCGGGCTTCAAGGCCGTCGAGTACCTGTTCCCCTACGCGTACGACAAGAAGGAGCTGGCTGCCGCGCTTCGCGCCAACGGCCTGGAGCAGGTGCTGCACAACCTGCCCGCGGGCAACTGGGACGCTGGCGAGCGCGGCATCGCGTGTCACCCCGACCGCGTGGGCGAGTTCCGCGAAGGCGTCGGCCGCGCGATCGACTATGCGACCGCGCTCGGCTGCCCGCAAGTCAACTGCTTGCTCGGCAAGCTACCCGAAGGCCTGACGAACGGCGATGCGCGCAAGGTGGTCGTCGACAACCTGCGCTTCGCGGCAAAGGAACTGCAGGGCGCGGGCATCCGCCTGCTGATCGAGCCGATCAACAGCTTCGACATCCCCGGCTTCTATCTCACGCGCACCGACCAGGCGCTGTCCCTGATCGACGAGGTCGGCTCGTCCAACCTGCTGCTGCAGTACGACATCTATCACGCGCAGCGCATGGAAGGCGAGCTCGGCGCGACGCTGACGAAGAACATCACGCGCATCGGCCACATCCAGCTCGCCGACAACCCCGGCCGCGGTGAGCCGGGCACGGGCGAGATCAACTACCCGTGGATCTTCAGGCACATCGACTCGCTGGGCTATGCCGGCTGGATCGGGTGCGAATACAAGCCACGCGGCACGACGCTCGACGGCCTCCAGTGGCGCATCAGCCTGACCGCATGACAGACCCCAACGACGCGACGACAAGGAACTCCAGCGACATGTCATCCACCGCACAAAAAATCGGCTTCATCGGACTCGGCATCATGGGCGCCCCGATGGCGGGCCACCTGCTCGAAGCGGGCCACCAGCTCTTCGTCAACACGCACGGCAACGCGCCGGAGCCGTTTGCATCCAGGGCGATGGTCTGCGCGTCGGCCACCGAGGTCGCGCGCCAGGCCGACATCGTCTTCATCATGGTGCCGGACACGCCGGACGTGGAGAAGGTGCTGTTCGGCGAAGGCGGCGTCGCCGCCGGCTTGACCAAGGGCAAGACCGTGGTCGACTGCAGCTCGATCGACCCGATCGCGACCAAGGCTTTCGCGAAGAAGATCGCCGAGCTCGGCTGCGGCTACATCGACGCGCCGGTGTCCGGTGGCGAGGTGGGCGCCAAGGCGGCCAGCCTCACCATCATGTGCGGCGGCGACGAAGGCACCTTCGGCCGCGTGAGGCCCCTGCTCGAGAAGATGGGCAAGAACATCACGCTGGTCGGCGGTGCGGGCGACGGCCAGGTCTGCAAGGTCGCCAACCAGATCATCGTGGCGCTCAACATCGCGGCGGTCGGCGAGGCGCTGGTGTTCGCATCGAAAGCCGGCGCCGACCCTGCCAAGGTGCGACAGGCGCTGATGGGCGGCTTTGCGTCCTCGCGCATTCTCGAAGTGCATGGCGAGCGGATGATCAAGCGCACCTTCGCGCCGGGGTTTCGCATCGCGTTGCACCAGAAGGACCTCAACCTCGCCTTGCAGGGTGCACGAGCGCTCGGCGTGGCGCTGCCGCAGACCGCGAGTGCGGCGCAACTCATGAATGCCTGCTCGGCGCTGGGGCATGGCCAGCAGGACCACTCGGCGCTGGTGCGCGCGCTGGAGGCCATGGCGCAGCACACCGTGGCGCCGGACGCTGCCTGATTCTGTCGGGCACCTGGAGGGCTACCAGGCGATCGGCGCCGACCCGAAGGCCACGAGCTTTGCGTTGACCGCTTCGAACGGATTCGGCCCGCTCATGAAGCCCGGCGCCACCGGATGCGGCAGCGCAACGTCGCCGGCGCGCGCATCCCAGGTGCCCGCCTGGGTGGCGGCCAGCCTCACGCTCTCGCTTGCCAACAGCTTCTGCGCCATGGCACCGAGGCAGAGGAAGACGACCTGTCCGCTCTGGCGTGTCGCCACGGATCGCAGTATCTGGCCGACCACCGGTCGCCAGAAGGGGATGTGGCCGCGCGTCTGCTCCGGCGCACCACCCGACTTGTACCGTGTGATCGTGAGCCCGGCGTTGAGGAAGAGTACGCCCTGAGTCTGTTGCAGCCTGTCGAAGAGCGCACGCGGCGATTCGAGTGCGACGGCGGGCGTGGCAACGTGTCGCACGAAGGCGGTCCAGCTCATCTTCAGCACGGCCGGGTCGCCGGTGCGCGCCGCGACCATCATGCGCAACAGCGCGCGCAGGCTGTTCGCGACGGACGCCGCGGGCAGGCCCCAGACGTCGATGTCGCCCTGTTCGAAGGCGCGGCCGGTCGCGCGGCTCAGCGCCGGATAGGGATCCTGGCCGATCCACACGCAGCGCACATCCTCGGGCGCAATACCATCGAAGGCCCGGAACACGTGCGCATCGATCGGCGCACCGGTCAGAGGCTTGTCGCGACGCGACGGGTAGATGGGCTGCAGGTCGTCATAGGTGAGCGCGCCGCCGACGGCTGTCGGGTTGGGGCTGGCACCGGCGAGCGCAGTGCGCCAGGCTGGCGTGAGGTCGTTGCGCCAGTTGATGGTGAAGTCGTTCAATGCGTCGCGCAGCAAGGCCATGGTGATGCGGCGTTCGCGACCAGAGGTTGCAGCCGATCTGGATCGTGACGTTACGCGGGCCGTCGCGCATCAGACAAACGTGCTATGCCCGAAGCCCGGTCTCTTGCCGCGCTGGCTTCAGTCTCGAAGTTCTCGAGGGCGCTAGTCAAAAGGGGGGATGCGCCGGCGCCTTGCTTCTTCTACGCTCAATGACCACTACAGGTCGCGTCCCCAAGGCGATCCAGTTCCCGCATGCGATATGACGGGTCGAGCGCGAGGCGGCTCCGGAGGGGGAAGATGGACAAGGATTCGAAGTTCGGATTCAAGAGCCTGTCGGACAGTCGGGTGCTCGTCGTGGGGCTCGCCGTCGCAGGGGTGATCTTTGTCCAGAGCACGCCCCTCGAAAACACGCGGCTGCCAGTCAACGAGCCCCAGCATCTTTCGCCACAGGAGATCAACGCCAGGTCATGGCAGGATCCCTTCGCAGCCATCGAAAAGCATCGCTCCGCGGTCCGGAAGAACGGCGGCAGCGCAAACAAGCAGGAAGACGGTCAGGTGCCGACGGACAAGCTCGGCGAATTGATCGCCGCCGGGCCCACCGAAATAATCGTCGCGCTGGTTCCTGACAGGCCCTATTCCGAAGATGGAGAGACTCGCCGACGAATGCGCTACGCGGTGATCGCCGGGCTCAATGCGAAACACCTGGTCTCGGAGCGATCGGAGCGGCTGGGTTACTTCATTCCCAAGCTCGCGTCTTGCGGCGACAAGGCCGGCGCGACCCAGAGCGCGCCGGCGCCGATCCCCTTCGAGTGGTACCGGCCTCCGGTCGCGGGTGCCAGCGCCAAAGTCGACTTGAAGCCGCGGGTCCTGGTCATGTGGCTGAGCACCGAAGATTTCGGCGCCGAGCCTATCTGCCAGCTGACGGCATTGAAGGCGACCTTGCACAGCACAACCAAGACTTGGCGGGTGATCGGTCCTTTCGGATCGGACGGCTTGAAGGCTTTGATCGACGAGACGGAAAAGTCGAATCTCCCGCAGCAGAAGGCAACGTCACTGCGCTTCTATTCGCCCTTCGCGACCGCCACCGACAAACGCTTGCTGGAAGACGTCCGAGAACCTCCCGATCGCCCAAAGTCACTGAGTAGCTTCTTTGACTCCAAGAAGGCTGGCGTCTCGCTGGTGCGGACCATTGGCAATGATGATGCGCTTGCCGATGCATTGATCCAGGAACTCAAGCTCCGGGGCGTGGTGCCCCGGTCGCCGGCGAACTCGAAAGTGGCGCAGGAGCAAGACCCCTGCGCGCTCCATCGGAAGAACGGAAAGGCCCCGCTGAGCCGCATCGCGATCGTCGCCGAGAGGGACACGCTGTACGCACGCAGCATGTTGGGTGAGTTCGGCAACCGGAGCGCGGCCGATGGCTTCTGCATCGACAGCTTCGACTACCTGCGAGGCCTCGATGGCGAACTGCCGACCGACGGCACCTCTGCGCAGCGGCCCGAGGCCGCGCCACGGGCGGCGCAGGCCGCCAAGAACCCCAACGGCGTCGAGGAAGCGGTGTTCACCGAACTTGCTGCCGGCCAGCAGCAGTTCGATTACCTGCGACGGATCGCGGTCCGACTGCGCGAGCGCGACAGCGAATTGCGTCGGGAAAGCGCGGATGACCGGGGCGGTCTGCGTGCGATCGGCGTGCTCGGCACGGACGTTCATGACAAGCTGCTGGTGCTTCAGGCGCTGAAGCCGGAATTCCCCGACGTGGTCTTCTTCACGACCGACATCGATGCCCGCTTCCTGCACCCGCGCGAACAGGGCTGGACGCGCAACATGATCGTCGCCTCCAACTATGGACTGCGACTGAGCGACGAATTCCAGGGCGGCGCCCCGCCCTTCCGTGACAGCTACCAGACCTCGGTGTACCTCAGCACCATGCTCGCGGTCACCGAAGGGCAGAGTGCGCGCCAGAGGAACGCCGGGATTGCGCAGTCGCACGCCAACACGTGGTTCGGCAAGCCGCGCGTCTTCGAGATCGGGCGAACCGCGGCTTTCGATTTCTCCGATCCGGCGCCAGACGTCGACGCCAGGGGTTGCGAATACGACCTGACAAAGTGCACCAACGTGCACCCTCCGGGGTCCGCGCGCTTCCCGGCCCTGCGCTCACTCACGCTGTTCATGTTCTTTTCGTTGGTCGTCCTAAGCCTGTGGCTGACGCCGCTGATGATGTTGCGAAGCGCAAGACAGGCGATCCTGAGCCTCCCGAAGGACAGGCCGACGCATTTCCGCATCGCGGCGACCGGGGGCTTCGTACTTCTGCTCCAGGTCGCATTGCCGCTCTGGCTCACCTCGCGGTGGGTCCAATTCGCGGGATGGCTTACGACCGATGCCAGTCCGCTGGTGGCCTTCGAGGGGATTAGCCTTTGGCCCACCGAGACGATCCGCGCCTTCACGATCCTGCTGTGCGTCTACCTGTTGCTGCGCGGCCAGGCGAAGCTGGCGGAGAATCTCGACGACATCGGCCATGACCTTGATCTCGGGGGAAGCAGGCATCAAGTCGTCGCCGCGGAGCAGGACAATGCCGACCCTTCGCTCCCTGCAAAGCTCTTCTGGCGAGACTACGTTCGACAGAATTCGCTCCTCGCGCGATCCGTCCGTACCGGTGGCGCATTGGTGATGGTATTCCTCGCCGGATGGCTGTTGTTGGAGGCCTTCGGGGATAAAAGCCTTTTTCCGTCTCGCGGCGCTGTCTCCCGCTCCGTTCATGTCTGGCTGGAACTCGTCGTCCTGACGATGATGGGTTTCGTCGTACTGTTCGTTGTCGACACCGTGGTGGCCTGTACGAACTTCGTCGATCACCTGGACGACGCCATCCGGACCTGGCCGCAGGCCACACTGGACAAGTTCAGGGAGCTGGCCAATGTACCGGGCGAGTTGCTGCCCAGCTGGATCGAATTGCAGTTCATCGTCCGGCGGACCAAGGCGGTCGCAGGCCTCGTCTACTACCCGTTCCTCATCCCGTCGCTTCTGATGCTCTCGACCAGCGGCTTCTTCGGTGCCCAGCGCATTCCGATCGGGCCCGTGATCCTGGCCCTGATCGGCGTGGTGGTGGCGGTTTTCTGCGCATGGTCGCTCAACCGCGCGGCGGCGCAAGCGCGCACCCGCATTCTCTGCAAGATCGACGCCGCCTTGATGCGCGCGAAGGGCCCGCCTGCCGCGTCTTCGGAAAAGCCGACGGCGACCATCGACCAGCTCAACTTCTTTCG
This sequence comes from Variovorax flavidus, assembly GCF_030317145.1. Lineage (GTDB taxonomy): Bacteria > Pseudomonadota > Gammaproteobacteria > Burkholderiales > Burkholderiaceae_C > Variovorax > Variovorax flavidus. Next base: position 308,245 of record NZ_JASZYE010000004.1, on the reverse strand, counting down.
CGCCAAGGTCGCCGCGCTGGACGAAGGCGCTTTCGCCCCCTTCTGGGAACGGACCATGTTCACCGCCATGCTGATCCCCTTCGCTGCAATCGGCAGCACCTCGCTGGTGGCCGCATGGCTGTCGCGGCTGCTGGGCGGGCTCTGAACGCGAACTTCCTGAACCCGCGTTCCAGGGATGAACAAAGCACCCCCAATGCAGAGCGAATACCAATCGCTTCCCCCCTGCATCACCGAACTTTGGGGTAGCCTCTCTCCTGAGCCAAGAAGCAAGGAGACACTGATGGCAAACACACTATCCCCCGCCGAACAGGCACTGCGCGACGCAGCGCGTGAATACCACCGCTCGCCGGTCAAGGGCAAGATCTCGATCTCGCCCACCAAGCCTCTTCTCAACCAGCGCGACCTCTCCCTGGCCTACTCGCCGGGCGTCGCCTACCCCTGTCTCGACATCGAGGCCGACCCGTCTCTGGCGGCGGAATACACCTCGCGCGGCAACCTCGTCGGCGTGGTCACCAACGGCACCGCGGTGCTCGGCCTGGGCAACATCGGCCCGCTGGCGAGCAAGCCGGTGATGGAAGGCAAGGGCTGCCTGTTCAAGAAGTTCGCCGGTATCGACGTGTTCGACATCGAACTGGCCGAGACCGACCCCGACAAGCTCGTCGACATCATCGCGGCGCTCGAACCCACGCTGGGCGGCATCAACCTCGAGGACATCAAGGCGCCCGAGTGCTTCTACATCGAGAAGAAGCTGCGCGAGCGCATGAACATCCCCGTCTTCCACGACGACCAGCACGGCACCGCCATCATCTCGGCCGCTGCGCTCATCAACGGCCTCGAGCTCGTCGGCAAGAAGATCGAAGACGTGAAGATCGCCGTCTCCGGCGCGGGCGCGGCGGCCATCGCCTGCCTCGACGTGATGGTCGGCCTCGGCGCCAAGCACTCGAATATCTATGCGGTCGATTCAAAGGGCCTGATCTACATCGGCCGCGCGGGCGGCTTCGACGACTCGAAGACGCGCTATGCGCAGAAGGACACCGGCGCCCGCACGCTGGCCGACGTCATGAAAGACGCCGACGTCTTCCTCGGCTGCTCGGCACCCGGCGTGGTCACGCAGGACATGGTCAAGAGCATGGCGAGCCAGCCGATCATCCTGGCGCTCGCCAACCCCGAGCCCGAGATCCGCCCCGAACTCGCCAAGGCCGTGCGGCCCGACTGCATCATCGCGACCGGCCGCTCGGACTACCCGAACCAGGTCAACAACGTGCTGTGCTTCCCGTACATCTTCCGCGGCGCGCTCGACTGCGGCGCGAGCAAGATCACGGAAGAAATGAAGCTCGCCTGCGTGCGCGAGATCGCCGATCTCACCAAGGCCGATATCAGCGAGGAAGTCGCGACCGCCTACGCCGGGCAGGAGCTGTCCTTCGGACCCGACTACATCATCCCCAAGCCCTTCGATTCGCGGCTGATCCTGCGCATCGCGCCCGCCGTGGCCAAGGCCGCGCAGGCTTCGGGCGTGGCCACGCGTCCCATCGAGGACCTGGAAACCTACCGCCAGCACCTGACGCGATTCGTCTACCAGACGGGCATGTTCATGCGACCGGTGTTCACTGCCGCCAAGCTGGCGACCGCCAAGCGCGTGGCCTACGCCGAAGGCGAGGACGACCGGGTGCTGCGCGCTGCGCAATTGGCGGTCGACGAAGGTCTTGCCAGGCCGATCCTCGTGGGTCGTCCGGCCGTGATCGAGGCGCGCATCAAGAAAGCCGGCCTGCACATCCGCCTGGGCACCGACGTCGAGTGCGTCGATCCTGAAGACGATCCGCGCTTCCGGACCTACTGGGAGACGTACCACAAGCTCATGGGCCGTCGCGGCATCTCGCCCGAAGCCTCCAAGGCCATGGTTCGCCGCTCCAACACGACCATCGCCTCGTTGATGGTGCACCTGGGCGATGCCGATGCGATGCTGTGCGGCCTGGTCGGGCGCTTCGACAGCCATCTCAAGATCCTGGACAACGTGCTCGGCCTCAAGCCCGGCGCGCCGGGCTTCGCGACGCTCAATGCGCTCACGCTGGAGAAGTACACGCTCTTCATCGCCGACACCAACGTGCATGAAGACCCGAGCGCCGAGACGCTCGCGAACATCGCGATGATGGCCGCGGAGGAAGTGCGCCGTTTCGGCCTGCCGCCCAAGGTGGCTTTCCTGTCGCATTCCAATTTCGGCTCGTCCGAGCGCGGCTCGGCACGCAAGATGCGGCACGCGCGCGAGTTGTTCGCCAAGATGGCACCCGACATCGAATGCGACGGCGAGATGCACGGCGACGCCGCACTGTCCGAGGACGTGCGGCGCAAGGCCTTGCCTGAAAGCAGGCTCACGGGCGAAGCCAACCTGCTGATCTGCCCGAACCTCGATGCGGCCAACATCCTCTTCAACGTGCTGAAGATGACCGGTGGCAACGGCGTGACGGTCGGCCCGATCCTGATGGGCGCCCAAGGCTCGGCTCACATCCTGACGGCCTCGGCCACTGTGCGCCGCGTCGTCAACATGACGGCGCTGGCCGTGGCCAACGCCAGCTCGACCCGCTAAGCCCGCACCAAAAGAGACGCCCCGTCGCGGTGCACGCGCCGGGGCGTTGTCACGTTCGGCTGTCGCCTGCGACGGCCCTGCGCCATCCTTCCGCCATGCACCCCATTGGCTCATCGGAAGGGTTCGCACCAATCGCGTGCCGGCACCGTTTTTGCTTGAATCCCGTGCATCCACCTTTCACGGAATCCTCCTGCATGAACAAGCGCCAACTGATCCAGACTTTCCTCGCCGCATCGGCTTTGAGTTTTGGCCTGAGCACCGCCCACGCCCAGACCACGCCGATCAAGTTCCAGCTCGACTGGCGCTTCGAGGGGCCCGGCGCCTTCTTCACCCACCCCGCCGCCAAGGGTTACTTCAAGGCCAGTGGCCTCGACGTGACGGTCGACGCCGGCAACGGCTCCGGCGGCGCGGTCACGCGCGTGGCATCGGGCGCTTACGACATGGGCTTCGCCGACCTGGCGGCGCTGATGGAATTCCATGCCAACAACCCCGACAGTCCGAACAAGCCGGTCGCGGTCATGATGGTCTACAACAACACGCCGGCGTCGGTCATGGCGCTCAAGAAGAGCGGCATCACCAAGCCTGCCGACCTCACCGGCAAGAAGCTCGGTGCGCCGGTGTTCGATGCGGGCCGTCGCTCGTTCCCGATCTTCGCCAAGGCCAACAACGTCGGCGCGGTGAACTGGACCGCGATGGACCCGACCCTGCGCGAGACCATGCTGATGCGCGGCGACATCGACGCCATCACCGGCTTCACCTTCACCTCGTTGCTGAATCTCGAAGCACGCGGCGCCAAGACGGCCGACGTGGTCATCCTCCCCTACCCCGACTTCGGCGTGAAGCTCTACGGCAACGCCATCATCGCCTCGCCCAAGCTCATCAAGGAGAACCCGGCCGCGGTGAAGGCCTTCCTGCTGGCCTTCACGAAGGGCGCCAAGGAAGTGATCGCCAGCCCGGCGGTCGCCATCGAATCCATCAAGGCACGTGACGGCATCGTCAACAGCGAACTGGAGACGCGCCGCCTCAAGCTCGCGATCGACACCGTGGTCAACACGCCCGATGCGCGCGCCGAAGGCTTCGGCCAGGTCAACGCCGGCCGCCTGTCCCTGATGGCGTCGCAAGTGTCCGATGCCTTCGCGACCAAGACCCGCGTGAACCCCGACGCGGTGTGGAACGGCGCCATGCTGCCCACCAGCGCCGAGCTGAACATCCTCCGCAAGTGATGGGGGAAACGCAGACAGCGCCCTTCGTCGATTTCCAGGACGTCTGGCTCGCCTACAACGAGGAACTGCTTCGCGCCAACCACTTCGCGGTCGAGGCCATCGACCTGCAGGTGAAGCGCGGGGAATTCATTGCCATCGTCGGGCCTTCGGGTTGCGGCAAGTCGACCTTCATGAAGCTCACGACGGGTCTCAAGATGCCGTCGATGGGCAAGATCAGGATCGACGGCGAGCCCGTTACCGGGCCGCTGAAGATCTCGGGCATGGCCTTCCAGGCGCCATCGCTTCTGCCTTGGCGCACGACGGTCGACAACGTCCTGCTGCCGCTGGAGATCGTCGAGCCTTATCGCTCGACCTTCAAGGCCAAGCGCAAGGAATACGTCGAGCGGGCGCGCAGGCTGCTGCAGAAGGTCGGCCTTGGCGGCTACGAGGACAAGTTCCCGTGGCAGCTCTCCGGCGGCATGCAGCAGCGCGCGAGCATCTGCCGCGCGCTCATCCACGAGCCCAAGATGCTGCTGCTCGACGAGCCCTTTGGCGCGCTCGATGCGTTCACGCGCGAGGAGCTGTGGTGCATCCTGCGCGACCTCTGGACCGAGCAGCAGTTCAACGTGATCCTGGTCACGCACGACCTGCGCGAATCGGTGTTCCTGGCCGACACGGTCTACGTGATGAGCAAGAGCCCCGGCCGCTTCGTCGTGAAACGCGAGATCGAACTCCCGCGCCCGCGCGAGCTGGAACTGACTTACACCAAGGAGTTCACCGACATCGTGCTCGAACTGCGCAGTCACATCGGCGCCATCCGCAGCAACACGGGCGCCGCATCGGCGCCCGTCGCGATCCCGCAGTAAGCCCTTCATGAAAAACAACAAGCAAATCGAACGCTGGTCGCCATGGCTCCTGCTGACGGCGGTCATCGTGCTGTGGCAGATCATCTGCTCGGGCTTCGGTGTCTCGGAGTTCATCTTTCCGAGCCCGTGGCGCATCTGGACGCAGTTCTGGGAATTCAAGGAAATCATCGCGGGCCATGCCTGGCGCACCTTCTGGGTCACGATGGCGGGCTTCGGCATCGCGATCGTGGTGGGGGTGCTGCTGGGCTTCGTGATCGGCAGCTCGCGGCTCGCCTACGCGGCGGTGTACCCGCTGATGACGGCCTTCAACGCGCTGCCCAAGGCGGCCTTCGTGCCGATCCTGGTGGTGTGGTTCGGCATCGGCGTCGGCCCGGCAATCCTGACGGCCTTTCTCATCAGCTTCTTCCCGATCATGGTCAATATCGCGACCGGCCTCGCGACGCTGGAGCCCGAGTTGGAAGACGTGCTGCGCGTGCTCGGCGCCAAGCGCTGGGACGTGCTGATGAAGATCGGCCTGCCGCGTTCGATGCCTTACTTCTACGGCTCGCTCAAGGTTGCGATCACACTGGCCTTCGTCGGCACCACGGTGTCGGAGATGACGGCCGCCAACGAGGGCATCGGCTACCTGCTCATCTCGGCCGGCTCGGCCATGCAGATGGGCCTGGCCTTCGCGGGCTTGATGGCGGTGGGTGCGATGGCGATGCTGATGTACGAGCTCTTCAGCGCCATCGAGAAGCACACGACCGGCTGGGCGCACCGCGGCTCGCAGAACGAGTAACGGGCGACAGGGGCGCTCGGGGGGTGCCCTTGTTTCCAGCGACGGCATCTCCTATGCTCGCGAACCCGACAAGGAGACAAGCCATGATCAAGGTCAGTGTGATGTACCCCAACACCCCCGGCGCGCGCTTCGATCACGAGTACTACCGCGACAAGCACATGCCGCTGCTCAAGGCCAGGATGGGCGATGCCTGCAGGTCCTACACGATCGACAAGGGCATCGCGGGCGGCGCGCCGGGTCAACCGGCGACCTATATCGGCATGTGCCACGTCTTCTGCGACTCCGTCGAGTCCTTTCAGGCCGCCTTCGGGCCGCATGCCAAGGAAATCCTGGGCGACATTCCGAACTACACGGACCTCCAGCCGGTGCTGCAGATCAGCGAAGTGGTCGTGGGCTAGCCTGTCCCCGGGCGCTCACACGAGCACCGTTTCGATCTCCGTCTTCACCTCGGTCATCAGCCGGTGAAGCGGACACTTTCCGGCCACCCGGAGCAACTCGGCGCGCTGCTCGTCGCTCAGGTTGCCGGTCACGCGCAGCGAGGTCCTGAGGCGATAGGTGCCCTTGCGTTCCTCGCTGTCGTCGCGTTCGACCACGACCTCGATGTCCTCGACCGGAATGCCCTTGCGCTGCGCATAGACCAGCACGGTCAGCGCCTTGCAGGCCCCCAGCGACGAATCGTAGAGGTCGTGCGGCGACGGTCCCGCGTCCTTGCCGCCGGCCTCCGGCGACGCGTCGACCGGGATCTCGTGCGCACGCACCTTCACGGTGTGCCGGGTGCCGGTGATGCTGTCGCGTCGAACGGTGATGCTCATGGGAAATCTCCTTTGAAAAATGTTGCGGTCAGTCGGCGCCGCCGTAGCGCTCGGTGCGGATGATGCTTGCGGGCAATGATGCATCGAGCAGCCCGGCGCTCACTGCTTCGACGAAGCGGTTGGAGCCGCAGACGTACACGTGCCGCGCCGCCTGCTTCCAGTGGGTCAGGATCTCGCGGATGGAAGCGGCGTTCAGCCTCCGGTGCAGGTCGCCGATGCGGTGCTCGGGGCCGCGCGTGGTCGTCACGATGAATCGGAAGTCCGGATGCCGCGCCTCGAGGTCGATCAGCTCATCACGGAACGCCAGTTCTTCCCACGTGCGCACCGAGTAGGCGAGGAGGAGCGGCACCTTGACCCGCTCGCGCGCCCAGTCGCGCACGATGGCCATCAAGGGTGCGATGCCGGAGCCACCGGCCACCAGCAGCACAGGGCCGCCGTCCTGCGCGCGCCAGATGAAATGCCCGCCGAGCGGACCGCGCACGTCGAAGGTATCGCCGGCTCGCGCCACCTCGTGGAAATAGGGCGAAACCTCGCCATCGTCGAGCTTCTCGATGAGGAGTTCGACGCGCGCCTCGCCCGGTGCCGACGCGATGGAATAGCTGCGCTGCGCCTCGTAGCCATCGGGCGCAGTGAGTCGGACGTCGAGATGCTGGCCCGCGACATGCCGTGCGATCGGCGCTTTCAGGAAGACGCTGACGATGCGTGGCGTCGCCCGCACCACCTTCTCGATCTCCGCTTCATGCCAGCGCGACGGCGTGGCTTCGCCGGCAGTCATGGGTCGTCCGAATAGCGCTGCTGCCGCCACGGATCACCGTACATGTGATAGCCGCGCAGTTCCCAGAAGCCCGCCTCGTCCCGCGGCGTGAAGCGCAGGCCCTTGATCCATTTCGCGCTTTTCCAGAAATAGAGATGCGGCACCAGCAATCGCGCCGGTCCGCCGTGCTCCGCGTCCAGGGGCTTGCCGTCGAAGTGCGTCGCGACCATCGCGCGACCGCCCAGGAGATCGGCCACCGGCACGTTGGTGTCGTAGTCGTCGTGCGAGAGCGCCAGCAGGTAGGCCGTCGGCGGCGCGACGCCTGCAGCGGCCAGCAGGTCGTCGATGCTCACGCCTTCCCACGTGGTGTCGAACTTGGACCACTTGGTGACGCAATGGATGTCGCCCTCCCAGACGGTGCGAGGCAGTGCCCCGAACTCGGCCCAGCTCCAGCTCGCGAGGGGACGCGGCCCATCGCTCAGGGTGAAGCGCCAGGTGGAGAGATCGACGCGCGGCGTCGGCCCCTTGGCCAACACCGGAAAGTCGTCTGTCTCGAACTGGCCGGGCGGCAGGCGGCGCGCAAAGGCGGCAGTCGGTCGGCGTCCTGTGAATCCACGCGTTGCCATCGGGCACTCCTGATGATTGGCGCTCGATGGTAGCGCCGGCCGCCGTCAGCCGGCAGCGCCAGTAGGGCGGACTCGCGCTACCCCTTCAGGCTGCCTGCGCAAGTGGGACGACGCGCATGCCGCGATGCACCTCGGCCTCGCCGTGCTTCGCCAGCAGCTGCATCAGGTGCTTGCGGATCAGCATGCCGGGCCGGTCGGACTCCATCGAATACTCGACGCCGCGCCGGCGGGTGTCGACCAGCGCATCGGGGTCGGTCGATTCGAGGATGTCCTTGTCCTCGCGGGTGATCTCCTCGTCGAAGTCGATCAGCATCTGCGCCGCGCAATCGGCCTCGGTGTCGTTGCGGAACAGCCATTGGCACAGCTGCATGCGGCCGTCGTCGATGGGCGTGAAGCAGTTGATGATGATGTGGCGAATGCCCGAGGGATATTCGATGTCGAGCCGGCGCGAGAACGGCAGGAAATAGGCGTTGCGCATGTGGCGGGTGGTGATCGGGTCGGTCACGCCGCTGATCGCATGGAACTTGGCCGGGTTGACCGCCTCGATCACCGTCTCGGCGTAGAAGCCGCTGTCGTTCTCGACCAGCTCGTACTTGCTCGGCTTGGGGCTGGCCGCCACGCCGAAAGTGGCACGGTGCACGAAGCTGAAGTGCGAGTTGTCGAAGGAGTTCTCCAGCGCGCGCATCGGGCTGGTCTGCCATTCTTCGTAGAACTGGTGGATGGTGCGGTAGGCCGGATCGGCGAACTCGGGAATCGCGGGAATATCGGCGATGGGCTCCTCCAGTGCCACCCATGCATAGCCATAGCGTGCGGTGCAGTGATAGGCCGTGGTCTTGTACTCGGGCGAGATCTTGCGCTCGGGCTCGTACTGAGGAATCCGGATCACCTGTCCGCGGCGATCGTAGGTCCAGCCGTGGTAGCCGCACTGGATCGCACCTTGCCCGCAGGCCTTGCCTTCGCCATCGACGCACCAGCCCTTCGAAAGCCTGGCCGTGCGATGGCAGCAGCGGTCGCGCAGCGCGGCGGGCTGGCCCTCGGCATCGAGAAAGAGAACGATGTTCTCGCCCAGCAGCGTGAAGGGCCTGGGGCCCTGCTGCAGATCGGCCAGCGGCATGACGGCATGCCAGAACTTGCGGAAGACGGGTTGTTGCGTGACGAGCATGAAAAAGACTCCTTCGGGTGTGCGTGGGGACGACCATGAAAGAGCAATTTCCCGCCGGGATGTCCTGTCGAACGACGGACGCCGGCTGAACGCTTCTACTCTGCGCAAGCAGTGATGCAAGTTGCGCGCCCGGATTGTCCAGCCTCACAGGTGCGCATGGCAAGAAGCGCGGCAGCCGCATCCCGCGGCAAGGCACCTTGGCATGCGTCGTGCATGACGAGGTCAAGAGTAGAAGCGTTCAGCAGCGCACGCACCGCATCAGTGCGCCGCCCGGAAATTGCTCTTGAAGTGCCTGCCGCAGCGGCGGGCGTTCAAGTTCCACGATCTTCCGGAGATAGCTTTCCATGCAACGCCGTTCCTTTCTCGCCTCCGGCGCAGCCAGCGCCGCCGCCCTTGCCGCTCCCGGCGTCTTCGCACAGGGCGCAGCCAAGCTGACGCCGCTCAAGTTCACGCTCGATTTCCGTATCAACGGACAGACCGCGCCATTCTTCCTCGCGGAGAGCAAGGGCTACTACAAGGACGAGGGCCTGGACGTCACCATCGACACCGGCGCGGGTTCGGTCGCTTCGATCACCCGCATCGCGAGCGGCGTGTACCAGCTGGGCCTGGGCGACATCAGCTCGCTCGTCGAGTTCAACGCACAGAATCCGGGCACGCCGGTGGTGCAGGCGGTCTACCAGTACTACAACCGCGCACCGTTCGTCATCATCGGCCGCAAGGACCGCGGCGTGACCGGCGACTTCAAGAGCCTGCAGGGCAAGAAGGTCGCGGCCGCCGCGGTCGAATCGACGCGGCGCGCCTGGCCCATGGTGGCGCGCAAGCAGGGCATGAAGCCCGACGCCTTCCAGTGGCAGACCACCGATTTCAGCGCACGCGACAACGTGATGGTGCGCGGCGACGTCGATGCCGCCACCTACTTCCATGACTCGGCCGTCTCGCTCTTTGCGCGCATGAAGTCCGATGAACTCGCGGTTCTCAAGTATTCGGATGCGGGCGTGAACCTGTATGGCAACGCGATCCTCGCGAGCAGCAACCTGATCGCGCAGAACCCGAAGGCGGTGGCCGCCTTCCTGCGCGCCACCAACCGCGCCATCGTCGAGACCTTTGCGAACCCCGCCCCCAGCATCGCGGCGATGCGGCAGCGCGAACCCATCCTCGACCCCAAGGTGGAACTGGACCGCTGGAGCATCACCGCGCAGTACGTTGGCGCAGCCGACACGCGCGCGCACGGCCTGGGCGACATCCGGAAGCTCACGCTCGAGCAGCAAGTCGACGAGGTGGCCGAGGTCTTCGGCCTGAAGACCAGGCCCTCGGCGGATGCGATTTTCAACAGCTCGATGCTGCCCGCGCGCAGCGAACGTAGCATCAAGGCATGAGCTCCAATCCTCCAGACACCTTTCTCCCGGAAATCCAGCTCGACGAACGCGATGGCCGCTATCTCCGCAAGGCGATCGTGTGGTCGCATGCGGGGCGTCGGCGTGGCAATCGCCCTTTCGGCGCAGTGGTGGTGTCGGCCGCCGGCGAAGTGCTGGCGGAGGCCTACTGCAACACGGCGGAGACGGGTGACGTCACCGGCCATGCGGAGACCAATGCCGTGCGCATGCTCGCCGATCGCAAGCTGTCGCGCGGGGAACTGGCCGGCGCGACGATCTATTCGTCGGGCGAGCCCTGCGTGATGTGCGCGGGCGCGATCTTCTGGTCGAACATCGGCCGTGTGGTGTTCGGCATCGACGCCGAACGCCTGCGCCTCTTTCGCGGCGAGCGCGGCGACCAGCGCGATGCCGAGCTGTCGTGCCGAGACGTGTTCCGCGCGTCGCCGCATCCGATCGAATGCATCGGGCCTGCGCTGATCGACGAGGCCAGTGCCGCGCACGTGGGGGCGTGGAAGACCTGAGGCCTTGAGGCCGCTCGCACGCCGGTTGCCGGGCCGGATCGTTTAACCTGCTGCGTTGAACACCTGATACTCGCTCGGCATGAAATCCAAAGTGCAATTCCGCCTGCGCATCTACCGGGACGACAGCATCGCCATCGGCCCCGGGAAGATCGCGCTGCTCGAGGCCATCGCCGAAACCGGCTCGATCTCGGCCGCCGGCCGCCAGCTCGGCATGTCCTACCGGCGCGCCTGGATGCTGATCGACGAGATGAACAAGGCGCTGAACTCGCCTGCCGTGAGCACGGCCGCGGGCGGGTCGCATGGTGGCGGCACCGCGCTCACCGCGGTGGGCGAGCAGATCGTCAAGCACTATCGCGCGATCGAGAGCACCGCGAGAGTTGCCGCGGCGGCAGACATCACGGCTTTGACCCGGCTGCTGGCGCAATGACCATCACCTGCCGGCGCACCGGCTGGTTCGCATCCCGCCTCGATCAATTGCCCCAAGTCCGGTCGGACGATCGGATGGAGTGACGGCGCCCGCCCAGGCGGCGCATGACGGTTGACGCTGTATCCGCGAGGATACGGAGCCAGCCTGGCCTCGACACGATTGAACTTGCCGCGCCGAACCGCAGCCATGTGTAACAATCGCGTCATTCCCTCATGAACACAACGACATCGCTCCTCGCCTCGATGGACTGGTCGCCCCTGTTCCTGTCGATCAAGGTCGCCGCCTTCGCCACGGTGCTGGCGCTCGTGACCGGCGTGGCGCTGGGCTGGTTGTTCGCACGCAAGCAGTTTCCCGGCTCCTCGGTGCTGGAATCGCTGTTCATGCTTCCGCTGGTGCTGCCGCCGACCGTCATCGGCTACGCCATCCTGGTCGCGGCGGGCCGGCGCAGTCCGCTGGGCGGCTGGCTGCGCGAACACTTCGACTACACCATCATCTTCAGCTGGCACGGCGCCGTCGTGGCCTCGGCCGTGGTGGCGCTGCCCCTGGTGCTGAAGTCGGCGAGTGCCGCCTTCGAAGGGGTCGACCGTTCGCTCGAAGCCGCGGCCAGCACCTTGCGCCAGTCGCCCTTCTCGATCTTCCTGCGCGTAACCCTGCCGCTGGCGTGGCCCGGCATCCTGGCTGGCACGCTGCTCGCGTTCGCGCGCGCCATGGGGGAATTCGGCGCTTCGCTCATGGTGGCGGGCTCGATCCCCAAGCAGACCCAGACGCTGTCGATGGCGATCTACGACGCCGCCCAGGCCGGCAATGACGATCTGGCGCTGGTGCTGGTGATCGTGACTTCGCTGCTGTCCATCACCGTGCTGGTTCTGTCGAACCGCTTTTTCTCCCTTCGCTGATTCACCGATTTCAAGGAGCCGCACCATGCGCATGTCCCGTCTTGCCTCCATCGTCCTCGCGCTGGCCCTGCCCTTCAGCGCCGCCGCGCAACAGATCACCGTCTCGGCCGCCGCGAGCCTGACGGATGCGTTCAAGGAACTGGGGACGAAGTTCGAGACAGGCAAGCCCGGCGCGACGGTGCGCTTCAACTTCGCTGCCTCGGGCGTGCTGCTGCAGCAGATCAGCCAGGGCGCGCCGGTGGATGTCTTTGCCAGTGCCGACCAGGAAACCATGAACCGCGCCGCCGACCAGAAGCTGATCGATGCAGCCACGCGCAAGGACTTCGTGACCAACAGCCTGGTGCTGATCGAGCCCGCCAAGGACGGCCCAGGTGTGAAGACCTTGCAGGACCTGACGGGCCCGGCTGTCAAGAAGATTGCTGTCGGCAAGACGGCGACCGTGCCTGTGGGCCGCTACACCAAGGAAGTGCTGGACCATGCCAATCTCTGGGCCGCGCTGGAACCCAAGTTCGTCCAGGCCGACAGCGTGCGCCAGGTGCTCGACTACGTCGGCCGCGGCGAGGCCGAGGCCGGATTCGTGTACCGTACGGACGCAGCCATCATGGGAGACAAGGTGAAAGTGGTGCTCACGCCGTCGGGCCATACGCCAGTGACCTATCCGATCGCGGTCGTCGCGGACAGCAAGGAAAAGGCGCTGGCCCGGGACTTCATCGCCTTCCTGTCGACCGATGCGGCGCAGCAGACCCTGGCGCGTTTCGGCTTCGGCAAACCGTGATCGATGTCGACATTCAACTGACGGTCACCGACGGGGCACGGCGCTTCGACCTCGCGGCACGCTTCGCGACTGGCGCGCCCTTCGCCGCACTCTACGGCCCATCCGGCGCAGGCAAATCGCTGACTTTCCAGGCGATCGCCGGCCTTCTCCATCCCGACCGGGGGCAGGTGCGGCTCGATGGCCGCACCCTGTTCGACTCCGCCCAGCGCATCGACGTGCCGGCGCCCGAGCGCCGGATCGGCTACCTCTTCCAGAACTACGCGCTGTTTCCGCATCTGTCCGTGCGCGACAACATCGCGTTCGGGCTGAGGACCTGGCGTCATCGGCGCCTGTCCAGGGAAGACGGCGAGCGGGTCGACGCCTTGCTCGAAGGCTTCGACCTCACGGCCATGGCCCAGAGCAGACCCCGAACGCTCTCCGGCGGGCAGCAGCAGCGCGTCGCACTGGCCCGCGCACTCGCTTGCCGCCCCCAGGTGCTGCTGCTGGACGAGCCCTTCGCTGCGCTCAACCCGATGCTGCGCAGCACCGTTCGCGAGGATCTCGCGAAGATGCGCCGCGAGTGGGACATTCCGGTGCTGATGATCACGCACGACATCGACGACGTGCTCGAACTGGCCGATGTCGCGTTCGTCTACCAGGCCGGCCAGGTGGTGCGCGAGGTTAACCTGCGAGACGGCGTCAGCCGTGACCTCGCGGCGCAAAGGCTGGGCATCTCCTCCCTCCGGGAAGAGACGCCGTTGCGCGGAAAACTGCGTCGCCTGCTCAAAGGCGAATAGAAAGGCCCACGAGCCATTCGGAAATCGCCGCGGAACCGGCCACGCGAAGCGAGCAAGCCTTGCCAGGAAGGACGTTGCGAGCACTGATATTCATATCTGGCCCCCGTTGAAAGCCGGCAGTGCAGCCCGAGTGCCTACACTTCAGCCATGCCATGGCACGCGCGACTCGACCTCGACTATCAACTTGAACAACAACGCAGCGTTGCACGCTTTCGCCATGACGGGCCGCTGCGCATCCTGCAGAGCCTCTACCCGGAAGGCGACGCGGTGTGCCACAACGTGCTGGTGCATCCGCCGGGCGGCCTGGTCGGCGGCGACACGCTGGACATCCGCGTGCACGCAAAGGCCGGCAGCCACGGCCTGATCACCACCCCGGGTGCCAGCCGCTTCTATCGCTCCGACGGAGAGTTGGCACTGCAGCGCACCGAACTGACCGTGGAGGCCGGTGCACGCCTCGAATGGCTGCCGCTCGAAGCAATCTGCTACAGCGGCTGCCGCGCCGAAAACCGGCTGACCCTGCGCGTCGCCGAGGGCGCGGAGCTGATCGGCTGGGACGTGACCGCGCTCGGCCTGCCCCATGCCGGCAAGCCCTTCGAGCTCGGCACGCTGCAGCAGCACATCGAGGCGCCGGGCGTGTGGCTGGAACGCGGGCGCATCGACGCCGCCGATCAGCGGCTGCTGCAGAGCCCGATCGGCTTCGCGGGCCATCGCTGCATCGCGTCGATCTTCTTCGTCGCCGGGTCGCCGATCGACCGGGCGCGTCGCGATGCCGCGCTCGACATCGCACGTTCGCTGATCGACGCCGATGCCCTGCACGAGAGCGCGGGCGCGACCAGCCCGCACGCGGAAATCATCGTGTTGCGCGTGCTGGCGCCGGTGGTCGAGCCCGCCATGCAGCTGCTGCGCCGGGTGTGGATGGCGTGGCGCGCCGAGCTGTGGAAATTGCCCGGCCAGGCGCCACGGATCTGGTCGATGTAGCCACCGGGACAGGCCCGCCATGAGCCAGACGCACAGCGACATCCCGGCCCGCCTGGACCGTTTGCCGTGGTCGCGCTGGCACTGGCGCGTGGTGATCGCGCTCGGCGTGGCCTGGGTGCTCGACGGGCTGGAGGTGACGCTGGTCGGCTCGATCGGCGGCGTGCTCGAGCGGCCCGACACGCTTGGGCTGAACGCCGCGCAGATCGGCTGGTCCGGCTCGCTCTACATCGGCGGCGCGGTGATCGGCGCACTGGTCTTCGGCCGGCTCGCCGACCGTCTGGGCCGCAAGAAGCTCTTTCTCGTCACGCTGGCGGTGTATGCGCTGGCGACGCTGGCAACGGCCTTCTCGCCCAACTTCGCCTTCTTCGCGCTGTGCCGCTTTGCCACCGGGCTCGGTATCGGCGGCGAGTACGCGGCGATCAACTCCGCCATCGACGAGCTGATTCCGGCTCGGGTGCGCGGTCGCGTGAACCTCGCCATCAACGGCAGCTTCTGGATCGGCGCTGCGCTCGGAGCAGGCCTGAGCCTGTGGCTGCTGGACCCGCGCGTGCTGGGGCCGGTCCTGGGCTGGCGCGTGGGCTTTGCGCTCGGTGCGATGCTGGCAGTGGCGATCCTGCTCGTGCGTCGCGATGTGCCGGAAAGCCCGCGCTGGCTGATCGCGCATGGTCGGGCCGAGGAAGCCGAGCGCATCGTGCGGGGCATCGAAGCAGAAGTGGTTGCTCAGCACGGCGCACTGCCCAGTGTCATCGGTCATGTGACATTCGGCGGCCGCGCCAGCCCCGGCTGGCGGGAGGTGGCGCAGGTGCTCTTCCGGCGCTATCCCCAGCGCAGCATGGTCGCGCTGGCGTTGATGATCTCGCAGGCCTTCTTCTACAACGCGATCTTCTTCACCTACGCGCTGGTGCTGACACGTTTCCATGGCGTGCCCGAAGGCAAGGTGGCGCTCTACATCTTTCCGTTCGCGCTCGGCAATGTGCTCGGACCGTTGCTGCTCGGTCCCTTGTTCGACCGGGTGGGCCGGCGCCGGATGATTGCGCTGACCTATGTGCTGTCGGGGGTGGGCCTGGCATTGACCGGGTGGGCCTTCATGGAGGGCTGGCTCGACGCGCGCAGCCAGGCGCTGTGCTGGTCGGCGGTTTTCTTCCTTGCTTCAGCGGCGGCGAGTTCGGCCTATCTCACCGTGAGCGAAGTGTTCCCGCTCGAGATGCGCGCGATCGCAATCTCGATCTTCTATGCGGTGGGCACGGGCGCAGGCGGCTTCGTGGCGCCGGTCCTGTTCGGCGCGCTGATCGAGACCGGCAGCCGCGGCGCGGTGGCCGTGGGCTACGCGATCGGTGCGGCGCTGGTCATCGTCGCGGGCCTGCTCGCGCTGCGCTATGCAGTGAATGCCGAGCGCAAGCCGCTGGAAGAGGTGGCGCCTCCGCTGGGATCGGATACCGAAGAGCGCGTCGGCGGCGGCTGAGCGCCATCAGTGCTGCGTCGTCGGGTGCCCTGCCGCGACCCAGGCCTCCAGCCCGCCCAGCAGCGGGCGCGCGCGTTTCATGCCCCTCGCCGCGAGCGCGCGTGCAGCCAGCGCGGCCGACACTTCGTTCGGGCAGCTGCAGTACAGGATGATCTCGCGGTCCTCTCCATCGAAGGGCAACTGGGACCGCCGCTGCTGGATTTCCTTGAGCGACACCGGCAACGCGCCCGGAATGCGCCGCGGATCGACCTGCACGCCCGCGTCGCCCCGCACATCGATGACGATGGGCGGGGCCTCGCCGGTCATCAATGCCTGGAGTTCACCGACCGTGACGCGCGGCACGCCGGTCAGCCGCAGGAAGGCACGCCGCCGCAGGTAGCGCACGACCAGCATTGCAGCCAGCACCACCACCAGCGCGACAGTCGCGACGCTGCCTGCGTCCGCCAGCACATCCAGCACGGCCTGGATCTGATCGCGGAAGAGCCAGCCCAAACCCAGGAAAACGGCCACCCACAGCAACGCACCCGCCACCTCGAAGACGAGGAAGCGCAGCGACGACATGCCGAGCGCACCGGCCATGGGCGGCGCCACCACCGACACGCCCGGCACGAACTTGGCCGCCACGAGCGACATGCCGCCCCACCGGCCGATCAGCGTCTCGCTGCGGCGCACGCAGGAATCCGGCGAGATCGAGATCTTGCACAGCAGCCGCATGAACCGGTAGCCGTAGGCCCGCCCCGCATAGAACCAGACGCCGTCGCCGAGCACGTTCGCCAGCACGGCGACCGCGACCATGGCGGCCAGCAGCGACGGCTCCGCCACGGCCGCCAGCGCGCCTGCCACCACGAGCACCGGCGACGCCGGCACCGGCAGCCCGACGCGCGCCGCGAACGTGGCGAGGAAAACCACCGGGATGGCGTGGACGATCAAGAGCGCCATCAACTCTTGCACGCGATGCTCCCGGTCGGCAATGCGCAGCGAAAAGTCGGGGACTGGGCCATGAGCTCTCTCGGCAATGGAAACCCCCGAGCGTAGCGCCAGCGCCAACGCGCTGCAGCGGAGACTCAATGCGCGCCGACCGTCACCCGCGCCGTCATGTACGGATGCACCGAGCAGACGTAGTCGTACACACCGGGCTTCGCGAAGGTGCGGCTGAAGCCTTGGCCCGGCAGCATCAGGTCCATGCCCCGGGCGCCGTCCGCAAAGGCAATGCCGTGCGGCGCGCCGTCGTTGTTGGTCCAGGTCACGCTCTGCCCCGCGGCAATGGCGACCTGCACCGGTGCGAAGGCAAAGTTGTCGATGGAGACCTTTGCCTTCGGCTCGGTCCCTGCCCCTGCGCGATGCTGCGCCGCCACCTTGCGCGGCGCATTGCCGACGGGGATGGTGCCGACCGGACCACCCGCGAGGTCGACCACGCTGACGTCGTTCGATCCCTCGTTGGTCACCAGCACTTTCTTGTGGTCAGGCAGCACGTCGACCCAATGCGGCTGCTTGCCCACCGCGATGCTGCCGGACGCGGTGCGCGTCGCCGGATCGAAGAGCATGAGCTCGCCGGGCCCCTGCACCACCACCACGCCCGCCGGGGTGCCGGCGAAGTGATGGGCGACATGCGGCGAAACGCCGGTGGGAATCTGCGCCACCATGCGGTTCGACGCGGGGTCGAACACCTGCACCGCGCTGACGCCGGCCAGCGTCACGTAGAGCGCCTTGCCGTCAGGGCCGAACTCGAGGTCGCGAGGCGTCTTCTCGACCGGCACGCTGGCCGTCACTGCACGCGTGGGGAGGTCGATCACCACCAACGCGAAATTCCCCGGCGCCTGCGAGGAGACGTAGGCCTGCTTGCCGTCCGGCCGGATCGCGATCGTGTGCGGCTTGGGAACAGGCACCGTCGCGCTCACCGCACGGGTGGCCGTGTCGACGAAGGCCACGCGGTCGTCGCCGTTGACGGCCACCAGCAGCCAGCGGCCGTCGGGTGTGATGGCAAGGCCCTGCGGCCCCTTGCCGACCTCGACCGTGGCCGCGACCTGATCGCTGGCCGTGTCGATCACGCTGAGGCTCGATGCGCTCGACCCGCTCACGAAGACCTGGGTGTCGTCACGCGCGACGGCAATCCCGTCAGGCCCCGCGGCCACGGGCACCGTGGCGACCACGCGCGAGGCGCCGGTATCGATCACGCTGACCGTGTTGTCCTTGAAGTTTCCGATGTAGGCCTTGGGCCCCGCGGCCCAGGCAGGTGCGGCAATGAACAGCGCCGCGATCGCGGGCGCAAGAATCGAATGAAGCTTCATGAGCGCACTCCCGAGTGGATGGAGAAGGAACAGAATCGCCATCACGCATGACGGACCGGGATTGCCGGCTATTCCCGATCCAGCGAAACGAATCGCGGAATAAAGCGAACCGCCTGCCCGTCATGCAGGGGAAGGAATCCGTTGAACGACCGCACCCGTCGATTCGAGGCCGCCGCCTTGCCGCACCTGCCCGCCGCGTACAACCTCGCGCGCTGGCTGCTGCGCGACGACCGTCAGGCCGAGGACGCCGTGCAGGAAGCCTGCCTGCGCGCCTTTCGCTTTTTCGACGACCTGCGCGCCGAGGACGCTCGGCCCTGGCTGCTGGGCATCGTGCGCAACGCCTGCTACGACTGGATGCGCCAGCACCGCCATCTGGCGGACCAGGTGGAGTTCGACGAGTTGCGCGACAGCGGTATCGACGAGCCCGGCTTCGGGTCGGGCCCGCCGGGGGGCGGCGACCCGGCCGCGCTATGGGAACAGCGTGCGCGCGGCCTGCGCGTCGATGCGGCGATCGAGGCGCTGGCGCCGGCCTTTCGCGAGGTGATCGTGCTGCGGGAACTCGAGGATCTTCCGTACGAGGACATCGCGCGCATTGCCGGCATTCCCATCGGCACGGTGATGTCGCGCCTGTCGCGGGCCCGCGCCCAATTGCGTGCCGCGCTGCATGCGGAAGCGCCGCGCGCGCAGGCTGGAGGAAAGCGTGATGCAAGCACCTGACGACGACGAACTCGGGCTCCTGATCCGGCGCGAAGCGACCCGGCATGCGCCGCCCGCAGCGCTGGCCGAACGCATCCTCGCCGACCTGCGCAAGGCGGACGTGCAGGAACCAGTCCGCCGGCCGCGCCGTCCGGCCGCGTGGCGCTGGCTTCAGGCCGTCACACTGTTCGGCGCGGGCGCCGCCACAGCCTGGGGAATCGCGCTGAGCTTGCTGGTGGTGCCCGCGCAGGACCTCATGAGCGAGTCCATCACCGACAGCCACGTGCGTTCCTTGATGGGATCGCACCTTGCCGACGTGCTGTCGTCCGAGCGTCACACCGTCAAGCCCTGGTTTGCCGGCAAGCTCGATTTCTCTCCACCGGTGATCGATCTCGCGGCGGAGGGCCTGCCGCTGGTCGGTGCGCGACTCGACTACATCGGCGGCCGCCCGGTCGCCGCGCTGGTCTATCAATCAGGTCAGCACATCATCAACCTGTTCGTATGGCCGGCATCGGCGGACAAACCGGCAGCGCCCCGCCTGCTCACGAGACGCGGCTACAACCTCGTGCACTGGTCCGAGGGCGGCATGCAGGCCTGGGCAGTTTCGGACCTGAACGCGTCCGAACTGCAAGCCTTCGCCACCCTGACGCGTAAGCGAATGGCCGCCCCAGATCCCCCCCCCCGCTAAGTCCCCCCAATTACAGAAATACCGCAGAACCGGCTCCGCCGGGCTGCCGGTGTTGCCCCCGGCAGGGGGTAGGCGGCCACACGAAGTGGGCAAGCCTGGGGGCGAGTTCAGACGCACCGCAGAACCGGCTCCGCCGGGCTGCCGGTATTGCCCCCGGCAGGGGGTAGGCGGCCACACGAAGTGGGCAAGCCTGGGGGCGAGCTAAATAGCCACCAACTGACGCACGCCCTGCGCTTCCATGTCCTTGCCGAGCCCACGCGCGATGACCTCGCCGCGCTCCATCACGAGGTAGTCGTCGGCCAGCTCCTGCGCGAAGTCGTAGTACTGCTCGCACAGGACGATCGCCATGTCGCCACGGTCGGCGAGCATGCGGATCACGCGACCGATGTCCTTGATGATGCTGGGCTGGATGCCTTCGGTCGGCTCGTCCAGGATCAGCAGCTTGGGCTTCGGCGCCAGTGCACGGGCGATGGCCAGTTGCTGCTGCTGCCCGCCGGAGAGGTCGCCGCCGCGGCGGTTCAGCATCTGCTTGAGCACCGGGAACAGCTCATAGAGCTCCGGAGGGATCGGCGTGCCGCCGGACTTGTAGGCCAGGCCCATGCGCAGGTTCTCTTCGACCGTGAGGCGCGCAAAGATCTCTCGGCCCTGCGGCACGAAGCCCATGCCGGCGCGGGCTCGTTCATAGGGGGTTCTCTTCTGGATGGGCGCGCCATCGAATTCGATGCTGCCGCTCTTGATGGGCACCAGGCCCATCAGGGACTTGAGCAGGGTGGTCTTGCCCACGCCGTTGCGGCCGAGCAGGACGGTGACCTTGCCCAGGCGCGCCTCGAAGCTCACGTCGCGGAGGATGTGCGAGCCGCCGTAGTACTGATGGATGTTCTTTACGCTCAGCATGCAATCCTCAACGTCCGAGATAAACCTCGATGACCCGCTCATCCGCCTGGACCTCGTCCAGCGTCCCTTGAGCCAGTACAGCGCCGTCACACAGCACGGTGACGATCTCCGAGATGGTCCGGATGAAGCTCATGTCGTGCTCCACCACCATCAGAGAGTGCTTGCCTTTCAGCGAAAGAAACAGTTCGGCCGTCCGCGCGGTTTCCTCGTCGGTCATGCCCGCAACCGGCTCGTCGAGCAACAGCAGCTTCGGGTCCTGCATCAGCAGCATCCCGATTTCCAGCCACTGCTTCTGTCCATGGCTCAGGTTGCCTGCCAGGCGCAGCACGCTGCCTTCCAGATGAATGGTGTGCAGCACCTCCGCCAGCCGGTCGCATTGCGCCGAGTCCAGCCTGAAGAGCATCGACGACTTCACGCCCTTGTCCGTCTTGAGCGCGAGTTCGAGGTTCTCGAACACGGTGAGATGCTCGAACACCGTCGGCTTCTGGAACTTGCGTCCAATGCCGAGCTGGGCGATCTCGGCCTCCTTGTGGCGCAGCAGGTCGATGGTGCTGCCGAAGAAGACGGTGCCTTCGTCGGGACGCGTCTTGCCGGTGATGATGTCCATCATCGTGGTCTTGCCCGCGCCATTGGGTCCGATGATGCAGCGCAGCTCGCCCGGTGCGATGTCGAGCGAAAGCTTGTTGATCGCCTTGAAGCCGTCGAAGCTGACGCTCACGTCTTCGAGGTAGAGGATACGGCCGTGCGTCGTGTCGACTTCACCCGCCGTCATGTGCCGGCCGTAGCCCGCCGAGCGGCCGCCCGATTCGGTTTGCAGCGCGTGGTCGAAGGCGATGTGCTTGGCGACGCGTTCGGCGCCGGCGTCCATGAGGTCGGGGGTCATGCGCGTGCTCCCTTCGGTTCGACGGCAAGGGGGGGCGTGAGCGCAGCCGGCTCGACGCCCTGCTCCGCCGCCATGGCGCGCTGCACCTCGCGACGGCCTTCGCTCGGCGCGGCCTTCTCCCTCGTCGCCCATTTCTTGACCAGGCCGACGATGCCGTTGGGCAGGAACAGCGTCACGGCAATGAACAGTGCCCCGAGGAAGTACAGCCAATACTCGGGATAGGCCACGGTGAGCCAGCTCTTCGCCCCGTTGACGATGAAAGCGCCGATGATCGGCCCGATCAGCGTCGCACGGCCGCCGACGGCCGCCCAGATGGCGATCTCGATCGAGTTCGCTGCACTCATTTCGCCCGGATTGATGATGCCCACCTGCGGCACGTAGAGCGCACCGGCCACGCCGCACATGATGGCCGAGATGACCCAGATGGTGAGCTTGTAGCCCAGCGGGTTGTAGCCCGAGAACATCACGCGCGACTCGGCATCGCGAATCGCCTGCAGCACGCGACCGAACTTGCTGCCGATCAGCCACTTCGAGAACAGGAAGAAACCGAGCAGCGTGAGGCCGGTGAGCACGAAGAGCGTCATGCGCATCTCCTGCGTCGCCAGCGGAATGCCCAGGATGCGCTTGAAGTCCGTGAAGCCGTTGTTGCCGCCGAAGCCCGTCTCGTTGCGGAAGAAGAGCAGCATCGCCGCGAAGGTCATGGCCTGCGTGATGATCGAGAAATAGACGCCCTTGATGCGGGAGCGGAAGGCGAAGAAGCCGAACACGAAAGCGATCAGGCCCGGCACGGCGACGATCAGCACCAGCGTGGCGATGAAGCTGTCGCTGAAGGTCCAGTGCCAGGGCAGCGTCTTCCAGTCGAGGAACACCATGAAGTCCGGCAGGTCGCTCTTGTAGTTGCCGTCTCGGCCGATCTGGCGCATGAGGTACATGCCCATCATGTAGCCGCCGAGCGCGAAGAAGAGGCCATGGCCCAGCGACAGGATCCCCGTGTAGCCCCAGATCAGGTCCATGGCCAGCGCGCAGATGGCGTAGCACATGATCTTGCCGACCAGCGCCACGGCGTAGTCGCTCATGTGCAGCGCGCTGCCCGCGGGCACCACGATGTTGAGCACTGGCGCCAGCGCGCACACGACGATCAGCGCGACGAAGAAGGTGGTCCAGCCCTTGCCGCTGAGCAGCGGGCCTTTGGAAGGAAGTACGACCTTGCTCATGCTTCTGCGCTCCGGCCTTTCACGGCGAAGATCCCCTGCGGCCGCTTCTGAATGAAGATGATGATGAAGACGAGGACCGCGATCTTGGCGAGCACCGCGCCGGCCCAGCCTTCGATGAACTTGTTGAGGATGCCGAGGCCCATCGCCGCATACACCGTGCCCGCGAGTTGGCCGACGCCGCCCATCACGACCACCATGAACGAATCGACGATGTAGCTCTGGCCCAGGTCAGGCCCGACGTTGCCGATCTGCGAGAGCGCGCAACCCGCGAGCCCCGCGATGCCCGAACCCAGCGCGAAGGCGTAGGTGTCGATGCGCGCGGTGTTCACGCCCATGCACGACGCGATCGGCCGGTTCTGCGTGACGCCGCGAACGAAGAGACCGAGCCGCGTGCGGCCGATCAGCCACCCCATCGCGAGCAGCACCAGGCCCGCGAAGATGATGATGCAGATGCGGTTCCACGGCAGCGTCACGTTGCTCAGCATGGTGAAGCCGCCGCTCATCCAGGCGGGGTTCTCGACGCCGACGTTCTGCGCACCGAAGAGCGAGCGCACCAGTTGCTGCAGCATCAGGCTGATGCCCCAGGTAGCGAGCAGCGTTTCGAGCGGCCGGCCGTACAGGAAGCGGATCACGCCGCGTTCGAGGACGGCACCGACCAGGGCCGATGCGAGGAATGCGACGGGAATCGCCGCGACCAGATACCACCCGAAGGCCGACTCCGGGAAGTAGCGCTGGAAGATGCCCTGCATCACATAGGTCGCATAGGCGCCGATCATCATCAGCTCCCCGTGCGCCATGTTGATCACGCCCATCAGCCCGTAGGTGATGGCCAGCCCCAGGGCGGCAAGAAGCAGCACCGAGCCGAGGCTGATGCCGCTGAAGATCGCGTTGATGCGGTCGCCCCAGACGAGCGAGCCGTCGATGCTGCTGATCGACGCCACGATGGCCGCCTTGACGTCCGCCTCGGTCTCGTCGGCGAGCCGCTGATTGAGCAGCAGCTTGGTATCCGGACTGCGGCTCTCACCCAGTTCCTTGGCCGCAACGAGCCGCTTGCCCTTGTCCGCGCTGCTCAGCATGCTGGCGGCCCGCACCAGCTCGAGTTGTGCCTTGATCTTCGGGTTGGTCTCGGCGGCCAGCGCCTTCTCGACCATCGGCAGCCGCGATTCGTCGGGTTCCTTGAACAGTGCCTGCGCCGCTTCGGCGCGCACTGCGTCGTCCTTGCTCGTGAGCTTGAGCGCAGCCTGCGCGGCATCGAGCGCACCGCGCATCATGTTGTTGTTGACCACGTCCTCCGCATCGTCGGGCAGTTTCAGCTCCGCGCCGGAAACGGGGTCGTAGGCCTTGTCGTCCTTGATGACGAACACCTTGTCTTCAGTGAACTTGACCGCATCGTCCGACATCGCCTGGATGAAGGCAGCGGTCTTCTCGTCAGCCGTCGCAACGGCCTTGTTGAGCGCCGTGATGCGGGCTTCGGATTCGCCCGAAGCGATAGCCTTCGCCTCGTCGGCCGTCAGCGCATGGGCTGAGATATTCGCGAGCAGCAAGAATGCCGCAGCACAGGAGTAGATAAGACGCATAGGTGTGTGACGGTCGTTCTCAGCTTCCAGAAACACCGCGGGCCGGCTCTGCCGGCCCGCTGGTGTTGCCCCCTGAAAGGGGGTGTCCGAGCCACACGAAGTGGGCGAGGCTGGGGGTTAGAGCGATTTACCGGCAGGGTAGTCAGGCTTCTTGTCGTTGCCCTCGATGAACGGGCTCCACGGCTTGGCCTTGACCGGGCCCGGCGTCTTCCACACCACGTTGAACTGGCCGTCGGCCTTGATCTCGCCGATGAACACGCTCTTGTGCAGGTGGTGGTTCTTTTCGTCCATCTTCGAGACGATGCCCGAAGGGGCGGTGAAGGTCTGGCCGGCCATCGCCGCGATCACCTTGTCGGTGTCGGTGCTCTTGGCCTTCTCGACCGCCTGCTTCCACATGTGGATGCCGATCCAGGTGGCTTCCATCGGGTCGTTGGTCAGCGGCTTGTCCTTGTGGCCGGCGATGTTCTTGGCCTTCGCGTAGTCGCTCCATTGCTTGATGAACGCCGTGTTGGTCGGGTTCTTGATGCTCATGAAGTAGTTCCACGCAGCAAGGTGGCCGACCAGCGGCTTGGTGTCCACGCCGCGCAGTTCTTCCTCGCCCACCGAGAAGGCGACCACAGGCACGTCCTTGGCCTTCAGGCCGGCGTTGCCGAGTTCCTTGTAGAAGGGCACGTTGGAGTCGCCGTTGATGGTCGAGACCACCGCCGTCTTGCCGCCGGCCGAGAACTTCTTGATGTCGGCGACGATGGTCTGGTAGTCGCTGTGGCCGAAGGGGGTGTACTTCTCGTCGATGTCCTTGTCGGCCACGCCCTTGCTCTTCAGGTAGGCGCGCAGGATCTTGTTGGTGGTGCGCGGGTAGACGTAGTCGGTGCCCAGCAGCACCCAGCGCTTGGCGCCGCCGCCTTCCTTGCTCATCAGGTAGTCGACGGCCGGAATGGCTTGCTGGTTCGGCGCTGCGCCGGTGTAGAACACGTTCTTGCTGAGTTCTTCGCCTTCGTACTGCACGGGGTAGAACAGCAGGCCGTTCATTTCCTCGACGACCGGAAGCACCGACTTGCGCGACACCGAGGTCCAGCAGCCGAAGATCACGGAAACCTTGTCCTGGCCGAGCAGCTGCTTGGTCTTTTCAGCGAAGAGCGGCCAGTTGGAAGCCGGGTCGACCACCACGGGCTCGAGCTTCTTGCCGAGCACGCCACCCTTGGCGTTGATGTCGTCGATGGCCATGAGCACCGTGTCCTTCAACACGGTCTCCGAGATTGCCATCGTGCCGGAAAGCGAGTGCAGCACGCCGACCTTGATGGTGTCCTGAGCGAACGCAGGCGCGGCAGACAGGCTCGCCAGAGCGACAGCGGCGGTGAGCGCCTTGAGGGTGAAACGACGTTGCATGGTGACTTCCTTCTCCTGGAGTGGTGTGAACGATGGAGAGGAGTCTGCGGAATCGGTCCCGGGCCGTGAATACGCCCGGTGGCGTA
The DNA here is from genome assembly GCF_030317145.1 of Variovorax flavidus. Lineage (GTDB taxonomy): Bacteria > Pseudomonadota > Gammaproteobacteria > Burkholderiales > Burkholderiaceae_C > Variovorax > Variovorax flavidus. Next base: position 282,544 of record NZ_JASZYE010000004.1, on the reverse strand, counting down.
CATGCTGTTGCTCGCCCCCAGGTCGGGCTCACTGCGTGTAGCCCTCCCACCCCCTGCCGGGGGCGCAGCCGGAGGCCCGGCGAAGCCGGTTCCTCGGCTGCCACCGGAAGGGTGTGCGGGGCAGCGAGCGCCCGGCCGGTCGGTGAAACACCGGGGAACCGGCTTCGCCGGGCCACTGGTGTTGCCCCCGGTAGGGGGTGCCCGAGCCACACGCAGTGGGCGAGGCTGGGGGCGAGCTAAAAGAACCCTCGCGCGTAGTTGATCGGCGCGTGGTCCGCCAGTTCGCGCAGCAGCACCGCGCCGGGCTTCCACGCATGCTCGGCCGCATAGCGGGCACGGCCCTCGATGCGGTCGGCTTCGATCATGGGAGGGGCCGGATCGTCGACGCAGAGGCCCTCCAGGCAGGTGATATAGGTCACCGCGCCCGCGTGCGCGTAGAACGACAGGGCCGGCGGCAATTGCGTCACCACGTCGCAGCCGTCGACGAGGCGCACGATGTTCGTCTCCGCCAGGGCGGCGACGAAACTCGCGTCACCCACGCGCGGCGAGCCGAGCGTGACGAGCATGTCCGGTCGGAGCACCGTGGAGGTCAAGGTGGCGAGTGCCGCACCCAGGCTGTGGCCGGCGAGGATCAGGCGGCTGCGGCGGCTCCCCTCGCCTTCCAGCCATGCGCTCAGCTGCGGCATGACGGCACGCGCCGCCTTGGCAAAGCCCGCGTGCACGCGGCCGCCGCTTTCGCTCCACGCCGACTGCTGCGCTTGCAGATTGGTCGCGAGATGACGGATTTCGTCGGGCTGGGTGCCACGAAAGGCGATGAGCGCGCTGCGATCGCCTGCGTGCAATGCGCCGAACGCAAAGGTCGCGCCGTCCAGGAAGAGCCTCGGTGCGCCGAAGCCCGCATTGGCCAGCGCGTTCGTCAACCGGAGTTTCTCGGCCTCTGACCCCTCGGCGCGGTAGTAGGCCAGCCTGGACGCCTCGACGGCCCATTGCGTGGGCGTGTAGTTGCGGCCCTGCTCGAACAACGCCTCGTGCCGCTCGGGCGAATAAAGCGCCGTTCGGCTTGCGTCGTAGGAGATGGTGGGCATGGGCCGGGGCCTCGCGCGTCCACTCTACTGCGGTTCCCTGGCCAGCCGGAACTGCCGCGACGCGAATGCCCACACGAGCTTGGTCGCGTCCGGGCCAGCCGCGTCGGTGAAGAGCATGCTGGCCAGGCCACCACTCCACGCATGCCCGAGGCCGGCGATCTCGCACAGCGTGACCACCGTACGGCCCCGGCGCGTGTAGTCGGTGATGCGCATGGGATGCCGCTTGCCACGCTGCGCCAGCCGGGTCGTGCCGGCCCGTGCGCCGGTCGCCACGGCCCAGACCTCGGCGGTGCTGCCGGCATTGCTGGCCGAGACGACGGTATCGGCGTCGCCATGAAGGATCAGCAGCGGCGGCAGCGTCGTGAGCGCGGCCGCGGCGCCCATGGCCTTGCCGACCGCGGTCGCCGGCATGAGCGGCACGTGCTGCCCGCGCATGGCGCCGAGCGCGGTGGCGGGCGACTTGGCGGCGCCGGGTGCAACGCCGGAGTGCATCGCGAGCGCCTTGAAGCGCGTCGGATAGCGCGTGGCCAGAAGGGCCGCCATGCTCGCGCCGGCCGACAGACCGGCGATCGCGATGCGATCGCGGTCCACCGGATAGAGCATCTGCACCTGGTCGACGGCCGCCATCAGCGTCGCGGCTTCGGCGTCGGCCTTGCCCGAGCGGCGCTCGTACCAGTTCCAGCAGCCTTGCGCGTTGGCGAGGCGGTCCTGCTCGGGGTAGAGCACCAGGAAGCGTTCGCGTGCGGCGAGCCGGTTCATGCGGGTGCTCACGGCAAAGTCGCGCCCGGTCTGACCGCAGCCGTGCAGCATCACCATCAGGGGCAGCTTTTCGCCGGGTTGCAGGGCCAGGTCAGGCGGACGGTAGAGGTGAAAACGCCGCCCGCCTGCCGGGCCCAGCGCCACGCCCGGAAGCCAGTCCCCGCTGCCGGGCGGCGGCTTGAGCTGCTTCACTGCCGCGCGCTGAACCTGGTTGGCAATGCGCTTGCTGCTGCTCAGCGTGGCCTTCGTGAGCGCCTTGAGGTTGCGCTGATAGGCACGCGTGAGCGGGGAGAGGAGGCGGCGGGGCATCGAGGTGCGCGTGGGTCGGTCGACGCACGGTAGCAGCTTCGACCACGGCTTTCCACCCAGACGAACGGCCGGCCCGGCCGCGCGTTCGGCTCAGTACACCTCGGGAACGTACATGTCCGCCGGCACGGGGTGGCGGAGGTAGTCGTCGTTGCGCACGCGCGCGGGCAAGGTGATGGGCGCGTGCTCGACCTCCTGGTAGGGCAACTGCCCCAGCAGATGGGTGATGCAGTTCAGGCGTGCCTTCTTCTTGTCGACCGCCTGCACGACCCACCACGGAGCCTCGGGGATGTGGGTGCGGTCGAGCATGGTCTCTTTCGCCTTGGTGTACTCCTCCCACCGGCGGCGGGATTCCAGGTCCATCGGACTCAGCTTCCACTGCTTGAGCGGGTCGTGGATGCGGCCCAGAAAGCGCATGTGCTGCTCTTCGTCAGTGATGGAGAACCAGTACTTGATGAGCTTGATGCCCGAGCGCACCAGCATCCGCTCGAAGTCGGGTACGGTGCGAAAGAACTCCTCGTACTCGTCGTCGGTGCAGAAGCCCATCACGCGCTCGACGCCCGCGCGGTTGTACCAGCTGCGATCGAATAGCACCATCTCGCCCGCGGCCGGCAGATGGGCCACATAGCGTTGGAAGTACCACTGGGTGCGTTCGCGGTCGTTGGGCGCCGGCAGCGCGGCGACCCGCACCACGCGCGGGTTGAGCCGCTGCGTGATGCGCTTGATCACGCCGCCCTTGCCAGCCGCGTCGCGCCCCTCGAACAGGATCACGACCTTCTGCTTGCTGTGCTGCACCCAATCCTGCAGCTTGACCAGCTCGCCCTGGAGGCGAAACAGTTCCTTGAAATAGGCCTGTCGGCCGGCCTTGTCGGTGATCCTTCCGGATTCGAGCTCGTCGAGGCTCCGGTCCTCGAGTTCGAGTTCGATCTCTTCGTCATAGCTGTCGATCAGGTCGCGTGCGATGCGATCCATGAGATCGTCGTGATCTCCGAGGGTGCTGGGGAGCGTCATGGTCGTTCTCTGAGGGCGAGGGAAAACCGCATGCTCACCCCGCGGCGTGACGGTCATGTGACAGAAAGTGTGCCCACACGGCGTCGTCACACGGCTGACACACGCGCCGGCCACGATGGCGCGTTCATGACAAGGACCCCCTGAGTTTCAATGGCCGGCGCGTATGGAAGCGACGAAGCCGGACTGATCTGCGGCTACCTGTTCGATGCGGATTCGCCGGAGCCGGCGCGCTCCATCGATTCACCGCAGGCCGCCGAATGGCTCGCCCGGCACGGCGACGCGACCGCTGACGCGGGCGGCGCCTACATGTGGCTCCACTTCAACCTGAGCCACGCGCAGGCCGAGCGCTGGCTGTTGCGGCACGCCGGTCTCTCCGACCTGTTCTTCGAGACGCTCAAGGAAGGACTGCACTCGACCCGCATCGAGCGCGCCGACGACTCGCTGATCGCCGTCATCAACGACGTGCATTTCGAGTTCAGCTTCGAGCCCTCCGACATTTCGACCTTGTGGATCAGCGTCGGTCCGCGCCTGGTGGTGACGGCGCGCACGCAGCCGCTGCGCTCGGTCGATGCCCTGCGAACGGCCGTGAAGGCCGGTGACGCGCCGCGCTCCAGCACCGAACTGCTCGAACACCTGCTGCGCGTGCAGGCCGATGTGCTGGTGAACATCGTGCGCGGCGTGACGACGCGCATCGACAGGATCGAGGACGAACTGCTGGCCGGCCGTCTCGATCACAAGCGCGCCCGGCTCGGCGTGCTGCGCCGGGTGCTCGTGCGGCTGCAGCGCCTCCTGGCGCCGGAGCCGGCCGCCCTCTTCCGCCTGCTGCAGAACCCGCCAGCCTGGATGGCCGAGGCCGATGCGCAGGAACTGCGCGGGTCCACCGAAGAATTCTCCGTGGTGCTGCGCGACATGGGCGCGCTGCAGGAACGCATCAAGCTCCTGCAGGAAGAAATTGCCGACAACGTGAACGAGGACAACAACCGCAGCCTGTTCGTACTGACCGTGGTGACGGTGCTGGCGCTGCCGATCAACATCCTCGCCGGGCTGTTCGGCATGAACGTGGGCGGCATTCCGCTGGCCGAGCACAAGCACGGGTTCTGGATCGTCGTGGCCATCGTGCTGAGCTTCACGGCCGTCGCGGCGTGGGTGGCGTTTCGCAAGAAGCGCTGAGGGCAACGAGGGCTCCCGCAAGGCCGGAGCCGCACGGGCGCTATTCATTTGGTAGCACCTGCCGCAGACGCCATGCGCTCTGCAAGCATTTTCGAGAAAGAATAAGATTGTGGAGTGTCTTCCATCCTCAACGCCGACCTGCACTGCCACTCCGTGGTATCGGACGGCACGCTGACGCCCGAAGCGCTGGCGGCTCGCGCCGCGGCCAATGGCGTCGAGCTCTGGGCCCTGACCGATCACGATGAAATCGGCGGCCAGCACCGGGCAGCGGCCGCTGCCCGCGAGCAGGGCATGAAATACCTCACCGGCACCGAGATCTCGGTCACTTTTGCCGGCGAAACCGTGCATATCGTGGGCCTGGGCTTCGATCCCGACGACGCGGCCATCAGCGAAGGCCTCTACGACACCCGCGGCGGCCGCGGCAAGCGGGCGCAGGAGATGTCCGAAGGGCTGGCCAAGGTCGGCATTCCCGGCGCCTACGAGGGCGCGCTCAAATTCGTCGGCAACCCCGAACTCATCTCGCGCACCCATTTCGCCCGCTTCCTCGTGGAAACAGGCCACTGCCGCGACACCTCCGAGGTGTTCCGCAAGTTCCTCACCGAGGGCAAGCCCGGCTACGTGCCGCACCGCTGGGCCACGCTGAAGGACGCGGTGCAATGGATCACCGCCGCCGGCGGGCTCGCCGTGATCGCCCATCCCGGCCGCTACAGGTTCACTGCCAACGAGGAATACGCCCTCTTCGTCGAATTCAAGGCGCACGGCGGCAAGGCAATCGAGGTCGTGACCGGCAGCCACACGCCCGCCGAGTACGTCGAATACGCCGACAAGGCGCTGGAGTTCGGCTTTGCCGCCTCGCGCGGCAGCGATTTCCACAGCCCCGACGAAAGCCATTGCGACCTGGGCAAGCTGCCCTGGCTCCCGGGCAAGCTCACGCCGGTGTGGGAATTGCTGGAGCACCGCATCCAGTGAGCGCGTTGGAAAGCGGCGGCATCGCCGCGAGAAAGAGCACGCGCGACCTCGAATCGGAGCGCATCCTCGCCGGCATCGGCCTCGTGCTGCTCGCCGTCGCGTGCTTTGCCACGCTGGACACCGCCACCAAGCTCTCGACCGCCGCTGTGCCGATCCTGATGGGCGTGTGGGTGCGCTATGCCTTCCAGGCGGTCGCGACGACGCTCGTGCTGCTGCCGAAGCACGGCCCGCGGCTGCTGCGAACGGAACACCCCAAATACCAGCTCCTGCGTGGCGCCCTCTTGCTCGCGTCGAGCACGCTGGCCTTCCTGAGCCTGCGCTACATGCCGCTGGCGGAATTCACTTCGATCGTGCTGATCGCGCCGCTGGTCATCACGCTGCTGGCCGCCACCACGCTCAAGGAACAGGTGTCGCCGCTGCGCTGGGCGCTCGTGGCAGGCGGGTTCGCCGGCACGCTGGTGATCCTGCGGCCGGGCGGCGAGGCGTTCAGCTGGGCGATGCTGCTGCCGATCGGGCTGGTGCTCACCAACGCCTGGTTCCAGGTGTTGACCAGCAAGCTCGCGCGGACCGAGAACCCTCTCACGATGCACTTCTACACCGGCTGGGTGGGCGCGCTGCTCGCGTCGGTCGCACTGCCCTTCGTCTGGACCAGCCTGCCCTCATGGCACTGGTGGGCGCTGTTGTGCCTCATGGGGTTCATGGGGACGGTGGGCCACTTCATCCTGATCCTGGCCTACCAGCGTGCGCCGGCATCGACGCTCACGCCCTACCTGTATGCGCAGATCGCCTTCGCGATGCTGGGCGGGTGGCTCATGTTTTCGCAGATTCCGGACAAGATCTCGCTGACAGGCATGGCGCTGATTGCCATCTGCGGCGCGGCAGGCGCATGGCTCACGGTGCGCGAGCGTCGCGTGCCGATCGAGCCGGCGGAGTCCTGAAGCCCGATACTTGCATTCCCTGATCGAGTGACGCCATGGCCCAGTTCTTCGAAGTCCATCCCGAGAATCCGCAGCAGCGCCTGCTGAAGCAGGCCGTGGCCCTGCTCGCGCGCGGGGAGATCGTCGCCGTGCCGACCGATTCGAGCTACGCGCTGGCCTGCCATCTGGACGACAAGGACGCGGTCGACCAGCTGCGGCGCATCCGCCAGGTCGACGAGAAGCATCACCTGACCCTGCTGTGCCGCGACCTGAGCGAGCTTTCCAACTACGCACGGGTCGACAACAAGCAATACCGGCTCCTGAAGGCCGCCACACCCGGCCCCTACACCTTCCTGCTCGAAGCCACCAAGGAAGTGCCGCGACGCGTGAGCCATCCCCAGCGCAAGACCATCGGCCTGCGCGTGCCGGACCACAGGGTGCTCGGCGAACTCCTCATGCTGCACGGCGAGCCGCTGCTGGCGACCACGCTGATCCCTCCCGGCGAAACCGAGGCCCTGAACGACGCCGCCGAGATCCGCGAGCGTTTCGAAAAACAGATCGGCGCGGTGATCGACTCCGGCGCCTGCCCCTCCGAGCCGACCACCGTGGTCGACCTCACGCCCATGGGCACGGGCGGCGATCCCTTGCTGGTACGGCAGGGCCGCGGACCGCTCGCGGTGCTCGGCCTCTGAGAGTCCCGCAAGGGACAGGCAACCGTCTGAGACAATCCAGCGGTGGATTTCTCAAACCTCATCCAAACCGTCCTCATCTACGCACTGCCCGTGATCTTCGCGATCACGGTGCATGAAGCCGCGCACGGGTACGTGGCCCGCTACCTGGGCGACAACACGGCCTATATGCTCGGCCGCGTGACGCTCAACCCCGTCAAGCACATCGACCCGATCGGCACCATCCTGATGCCGCTGATGCTGTATTTCGCGACCTCGGGCGCCTTCCTGTTCGGCTATGCGAAGCCGGTCCCGGTCAATTTCGGCCACCTGCGCAATCCGAAGCGGGACATGATCTGGGTCGCGCTCGCCGGCCCTGCATCCAACTTCATCCAGGCGATCATCTGGGCGCTGTTCTTCTACGGGCTCGCCGGCGCAGGCATCAATGAACCCTTTTTCATCAAGATGGCGCAGGGCGGCGTGCTCGTGAACCTCGTGATGTGGGCCTTCAACCTGTTCCCCCTGCCCCCGCTCGATGGCGGACGCGTGCTGGCCGGCCTGCTGCCCCGCGGCAGCGCGCAGAACTTCCTGGCGCGCATCGAACCCTACGGCTTCTTCATCGTGATGGGCCTGGTCCTCGCGGGCATCGTCAGCAACTACTGGCTGCGGCCGCTGATGAGCTTTGGCTACGCCGCCGTCGACCTGCTGCTCTCGCCCCTTGCCGCCCTGATCCGCTGAGTCTTCTCCCATGGCCTCGTCTTCTACCGATCCCGTTCGCTTCCTCACCGGCATCACCACCAGCGGCACGCCGCACCTCGGCAACTATGTCGGGTCGGTGCGGCATTCCGTGCGCTTCAGCCGCAGGGCCGATGTGCAGAGCTTCTATTTCCTGGCGGACTATCACGCGCTCATCAAGGTCGACGAGCCCGCCCGCATCCAGCGCTCGACGCTCGAAATCGCGGCGACCTGGCTCGCCTGCGGCCTGGACCCCGAGCGCGTCACCTTCTACCGGCAATCGGACATCCCCGAGATCCCGGAACTGACGTGGTTCCTGACCTGCGTCACGGGCAAAGGGCTGCTGAATCGTGCCCACGCCTACAAGGCGTCGGTCGACAAGAACGTCGCCAAGGGCGAGGACCCCGACGCCGACGTCACCGCCGGCCTCTTCATGTATCCGGTGCTGATGGGCGCGGACATCCTGATGTTCAACGCGCACAAGGTGCCGGTGGGCCGCGACCAGGTCCAGCACATCGAGATGGCGCGCGACATGGCGCAGCATTTCAACCATCTCTACGGCGAGCATTTCACCCTGCCCGAGGCCGAGATCGACGATGCCGTGGCCACGCTGCCCGGCCTCGACGGCCGCAAGATGAGCAAGAGCTACGACAACACGATCCCGCTCTTCACGCCGCGCGCCCAGTTGCAGAAGCTGATCGCCGGCATCGTGACCGACTCGCGCGCGCCCGGCGAACCCAAGGACACCGAGGGCTCTGCCCTGTTCCAGATCTATCAGGCCTTCGCGGACAGCGAGGAAACCGAGACCTTGCGCAAGGCCTACGCCGATGGCATCGGCTGGGGCGACGCCAAGCAGATCCTGTTCGAGCGCATCGACCGCGAAGTCGCGCCCATGCGCAAGCACTACGAGTCCCTGCTGAACGATCCGGCGCAGATCGAGAAGGTCCTGCGCGCCGGTGCCGACAAGGCGCGCGAGATCTCGCGCCCGTTCATGGCCGACTTGCGCCACGCGGTGGGCCTTCGCAACCTGGCAACCCAGGACAAGTCTGCAAAGCAGAAGGCAGCGAAGGTCGCGCGCCCCAGCTTCAAGCAGTATCGCGAGAGCGACGGCCTTTTCTACTTCAAGCTGCTCGACGCGAGCGGCGCACAGCTGGTACAAAGCCGGGGGTTCGCGTCGCCGCAGGAAGCGGGTCGTGCAATCGGCACGTTGCGACAGCAGGGTGGCGCCGCACTGGCCCAGCTTGCCGCGCAGCTCGAGCCCATGGATAAAGAGGGAACGCGTGCGGCAACTGCCGCACTGGAGGCGCTGGCTGCCGACGCAGCCGGCGAGAAGAGCGAAGTGAAGTGACAGCAACGCGCGGCGATGGGCACGCCCGACCCGCGGACACAGTGAGAAAACCATGAGTATCTATGTCATCGACGACCACCCCCTGATGCGTGACGCCATCGTGATGGTGCTGCGGCGCCTCCGACCTGCCGAGAACATCGTCGAGCTCGAGCGGCTCGACAAGCTGGGCGCCGCGGTCAAGCAGCACGGTGCGCCGGGCCTTTTCTGCCTGGACCTGAAGCTGCCCGACACGACGGGCGTTTCCGGCGTGGTCGAGGTGAAGCGCGCCTATCCGGACGTGCCGATCGCGGTCTACTCCGCATCGCCTTCGGCCGACATGGAAGAAGCCTGCATCGAAGCCGGTGCCGATACCTACATCGAAAAGTCGGCCAGCTCAGCGGAACTCACCGCGGCGCTGCGCGGGCTGCTGATGGCCGACACCGACGCTGAAGAGCCGGTCGCCGCCGCGAACAGCAAGCTGTCGAAGCGCCAGACCCAGCTGATCGCGATGCTGGACCAGGGCATGAGCAACCGCGACATCGCGACGGAGCTCGACATCTCGGAGCACACGGTGAAGGTTCACCTGTGGCGCCTGTTCCGTCGGCTTGGTGTGAAAAGCCGCACGCAGGCGCTGCACCACGCGCGCACCAACGGATTGTTGTCTGGCTAACCCCCAGGCTTGCTCACTTCGTGTAGCCGCCCACCCCCTTTCAGGGGGCGCCGCCCTGCGGCCCGGCAAAGCCGGATCCGCGGCGGCTCATTAAGGGCGCGCGGTGTGCGCGGTCCGCTTTTCAGCCGACTGCGCCTGAGATTCGGGTTTGGGCTTGCGATTCGTCGGCGTCGTGCAATGCGACGCGGAAGACGCTGCCACGGCCCAGGCGTGATCGGACGCTGACGGGGTGTCCCAGTGCGTGCGACAGACGCGCCACGATCGCCAGGCCCAGGCCGAAGCCGTCCGATGTGCCGGCGTGATCGGCCACCTTGTAGAACTCCAGGAACACGTCGCGCAGATGCTCGCGCGCGATGCCGATGCCCGTGTCCCACACCTCCACGCGCAGGCCATCGCGGGTCTGTCTTGACGCCAGCAGGATGCCGCCTTCTGCCGTGTACTTGATGGCATTGGCGAGCAGGTTGCCGATCATGCGGCGCACGCGGATCGGATCGGTCAGCACGGTGCCGGGCGTGACGTGCATGCGGAAGGCCAGGCCCTTGGCTTCCGCGACGGGGCGGTATTGCAGCTCCAGGTCATGCAGCAATTGGGCGACATCGACACGCTCGATGTGCAGTCTCACCTGCCCCGAATCGATCCGCGCCAGGTCGAAAAGCGAATCGAAGAGCGCATTGACCGCGTGCGTGGCCCGCACGATCTTCGGTGCGATCTCTGCGACCAGCTCGGGCTCGTTGCGCAGCCAGTCGGCGTAGAGCGAGAGCGCCAGTACCGGCTGGCGCATATCGTGCGCGGCGCTGGCGAGGAAGCGGTTTTTCATCGCGACCGCCGACACCGCCGCCTGGCGCTGCTGCGTGAGCGAGTTGATCAGGATGTGGTTGTGGAAGAGCAGCTCGAAGCTGTTGCGCGCCGTCTCATGGATGCGCCGCCCCGCACGCAGCAGGAGCCACCAGTGCAGCCCCGGCAGCATCAGGAATCCGTAGTGGAAATGGGGACGCTCGAAGTTGAGCTCGATCATCCTGAGGATGATCGCCGCCAGCATCGTGAAGAACAGCGTGTTCACGTAGCGCTTGAGCAGCGGCGGATGCAAGGCGAGCCCGTTGAGCGGGAAGGTCGCCACGCCGGCGACGATCAACCAGCTCATGAACTGGTTCACGAGCGGCGTGCGCTCGAAGAAGATCAGGATCGACAGGCCCCAGGCGAACGCGCTCGTACTCCACAGCCAGCGATAGCGCTCGACGAAGTACTGCTGCGCGGCCGAGTCGCGGTCGGCGTAGTGCCGGGCGTAAAGCTGTTCGCCCCAGATCCGGCAGCCGGTGGCGGCGATGCCGATGCAGAACCACACGATCAGCTGCCATGGCGGCACGTGACCCCAGCTCAAGCCCACCATCGCCGGCATCAGCGCCGCCGCCAGCAGGTACGAACCACGAGACGCCCGCATCAGGCTGCGGATCAGCTCGCCACGCACCCACGGCTCTGCCTCATCGGCCGAAGCCGGCGCCGGTGTGAGACTTGCAAAGGACGAGTTGCCCAGTCCCGCGAACGACGAATTTCCAATCATGGCTTACCGCCCCCTGTCAGCCCGGCCACAAAAAAGGCCCCTCGCGAGGGGGCCCTGCATGTACGGCGCTATGGCTCGCAAAATGAAACGCTAGCCGGCATTTTTGTGCCGCTGCGGACCGCCACCCTTGGGGTAGCAGCACATCCGCATGATCTTAATTGCCAGCGCCGGGGCCCTCGTTCCGATCGTTGCGGAATGCGTAGCGTGCGCACAACGAAACCCGAAATCGCTCGGCCTATTTGCGGAAGAAATCACTCTGTGTCATAGCGCCTGCACCGCCCATGCGGACGACGCTGCGCTGGTCGGACCGAAGCAGCCGCATCTGCCCGAGTTCACGCACCAGTTCCTGGGTGAAGCTCGACCTGAACTGCATGACCGTCTCGCCCATCTTCAATGTACTGGTCCCCTCGACCTTGGCGCTCTTGCGGTCGGTCGCCACTTGGACCGAATCGAGATGAAAGTCGTACTCGATGGTGAGCATCCCGCCCATCTTGCTGCCGACGTTCTCGAAGAGCTTGAAGGTTTCCCGGGTGGCGTCGCAGGCCTGATCGCGATTCAGCGTCGCGTCCTGGGCCTGCCCCATCATGACGGTGTGGTCCTGGATCACTGCCTTGCTGCTGAGCTGCTTGCAGAGCAGTTCGGGGTCACGCGACAGGATGGCGTGCGCCTCCTTCTCGTAGTACTCGCGAACCATGGCTTCGTCGAGCTTGCGACCGCCGATGAAGAAGTACCAGGCTCCCACGCAGAGCGCGATGACAAGTGCAATTTTCTTCATGTCTCTCCGCCTTGCTTGCCGGCCGTCAATGGACCAGACACAAAAAAGCCCCGGCTGGCGGGGCTTCTGAGCCGATTTCGAGGCTATCCGGGATAGTCCTGAAATCGTGTACTGGAGGAGAGGGAGGGATTCGTTGGAAAGTCCTTGTCACACAAGGAAATTTTTGATTCCGCTACCGTCCATGTGCCACCAAAAAGTAACGCCATTCCGGCTACCTGCGATTGTAACGACGGCCGGTCCTCGGCATGCGACGGGAGCTGCTGCGGTGAGGCGGGTTTATTGGGGGAGCGACCGCCGCGTTTTCGCCCGGCTCACGCAAGTCGGCCATCATCGGTCTTTCGGCTCAGCAAAGCGAAAGACACGTCGAGACTGGTTGCGGAAGTCTGATCCAGGTGCCCACTATGTCGCGTCTGGCCCCGAGACCCGACCTTGCCAGGGATCTCGTTCAAGTCGTTCTATTCAAGAAATGGATCGACCCGGTAAGTACGGCGCGGGTTTCCGGCTAGGTGGTAGCTAGATTTGAGTAAGAACGGGGCTACTTGCCACCAGGGGCAGGAAATCAGAGGGCGCGGGGGTCCAGGTTGAACTTGGACTGGTGGACCTTGAACCCCCGCATGTAGAACCGGTCTGCAAGGGCTAAAGCGGTCGGCCGGTCGGTGTAGGGGTTGATCATCAACTCCTTGAGGCCGTTGCCCGCCAGCTTCAGCTCCAGGAACTTCGTCACCGGTTCGCCCGGAGGGCAAACAATGCAGATGCGGATTTCATTCTCGAAGTGGAAACCAACCCGCTTCATCAGCAGCGCCGGGACCGCCAGCCGACTGACCTTTTCTTGAGGCTCAGTCCGAAGCCTTAGAAGTTCCTGCCTGATCTTGGGGCCTTCCATGTACCGTGCTCGCCCGATGTAGATCTTCGGCATCGGCAATCCGTCTTCCCGCTTCGCGGTCTTCAAGAGCTTGACGAGCTCCCCGAAGTCGAACGCGAGCCGGACTTTTCCCAGGTTCAACCTCCAGAGGGCTTCCGACGCGTAGTGGTAGGTGACGCACTTCGCATAGATCGCCATCCCCTCGAATGGCGCGCCCCCCGCAAGCGGAGGATCGCCAGGGGTTACTTCGCCGAAGAGGTTGTCCGCGATGTAGGTCTCGTACTTGTCGGTCCACGCGGTCGGATGATCGAACCGCATCCGGTGGTGATCCACCAACGCGGCTGCTTCTAGGTCGGGGGTGACGTATCGATAGACCCGCCCCATGGAACCCTTGATTTCCGGATCGACGTAGATGCTGGTTCCGTCCAATGGCGGGCCCCATGCAATCTCCGGCTGCGGTTCGGGCACGTAGAGCACCTCATAGGGGCCAAAGGTGCCGGTGCGTGGTTCAAATCTCATGTTCTTGCTGCGACGTCCCAATTGAGCCGAAGACCGATCCGCATGACATGGCGCTGCATCGCATAGAACGCCTCCCGGACTTTTGGAAGCGCCCATTCTTCTACGTACGACGTAGAGACACCCTTTCCGTCTGTGTAGGTGAACGCATTGATCATCAGTCCCGGTGCGGCGTCGTCGCTCCCACTCACTTCGATCTTCACGATATGCCGGTGCTTTGTGTGATTGACGAGATCGCGGACGTACTTGAGGGCGAGGTCCTTCTCCATGTCGTCCACCATCTCCTTGAGCACCGCCCACGGGGTCAACTTCTTCTTGACTGCCATAAGGGAGATGTCCCGGGCCTTCAAAGGCGAGGTGCCGTCGAAGTTCAACCCGTAGTAGATAGCGTGTCCGAGGTGGTCCTCGATCGGATGCAAACACTGGAAGAAAGCGGTGAGCGCGGCCCTCGCATTGCTCTCGATCCAACGTGCCTCGGCGTCCCTCGTAAAGAAGTAGACGAACGCATCTGCCGGGTCCATCTTTTCGAGGTCGTCCGCAAGTAGCCTGACTGCTTCCTGGTAGTGATACTTCGCGAACTTAATTCGGTCGTCTACCGAGCGAGCGAATGTGTCAACAAGGTCGGCTGCATCTTTCCCGTCGAGGCGCTCAACGTCGACCTTGAGGCCCGCCCAACTCCAAATCGGGACAGGTCCGTAGTCGCGAGGGTCGTATTCTTTATTCATGCTATTGGGTCCGAGCCCATGATAGCGAGCGCAAGAATCAATCCACAGGCCTCGCGCTTGAACGCTGTATGTTTATCCAGTATTCTTCGGTCCATGACTCCGTCGCTTACCTTGCCCGAAAACGTGCGGATCGCCGCATGCGCCCACGAACTGGCGAAGCGGTGGCGCACGGTCGATCCGGAACAACTGGAGGATGTGGCCGAAGACCTCGCTCACGATGACCGGCTCCGGGCAATGCCGCCAGCAGAGGCGGCTGTCGAATGGCTCCGGCCGATCAGTGGCAGTGCATGCGCGTCCGGGTCGAACTGAGAAGAAATCAGGGCGCCTGGATAGCGAGGTTTCGAAAACAGGTTGACCTGATCGGCGAGTTGGAAACCGGGCGGCGCGAGTTCGATGGCCGCAGCGTCATGTTCCTCCACCTCCTGCAGATGGAAAGCCCGAACGGCTTGCCGGTTGAGTCGCCGGTCCTGTACGACCCAAAGGTCACCGATGTGGTCGACGATGAGATCCGGTTCCTCGGCTTCGAGCGGGCGCCGCCACCCTCTCGCGTGTGGACCCTCCAACAATGGGACGTGTTCTTGCTATCGAAGAGACGCTAGCCACCGAGCGTACGGTCAATCCAAAAACGGGTTGGAACCGGGTTGGTTTCTTCCAGTGCCTGAAACTGAATCCGCGTTGAGTTGTGCGACGAGCTGGCGAATGATCCCGGACTTGCAGGCAAGCGGATCCACGTTTCGCAAAAAAGAGGCGGACTCTTCCAACATCACATCCACTACTCTTTGCGATAGCTCTTGGTCCACAACCGAAGCGATCATGGCCTTACACGTATCCATCGCGGCGAACCGAGATTGTCGCTCTGCGGAAACGATCGCCGTCCTCAGCGCCTCCGCCTTTTCTTCCGCAGTTGAATGCGGGGAATAAAAGATCAAGGACATGTTCGAGGCAATCACCTCGGCGAAACTCCAACCGTGCTCGTCCTCGCTAGCCATGTTCATATAAGAACGGAGGAAGGCACCGAGCCATCCCTGTGGCAAAGGCGTACTCGCCAACGCTTGAAAGAAGTCGGTCGGCAGGTCCTTGCACACGCGCTGTTGATCATTGGGCTGGAGCGCTTCGAGTTCGCGTAGAAAGACTTCTACCTCGTTCACATCCGAGGATCTGGTCGACTTCCACCTGTCCACGATGGCTTGCTGTGCGCCTAAAACCCCGCCGGTACCAGAGGTCCTATTCAGCACGGTATCAAACGCGAGAGTCAGACTTTGTCTAAGCGCCGCGAGCGACGAATAGCGCCTAGTCCGATCAGGTGAACATGCTCGCTCAATGACAACCAAAAGAGGTGGAGGAATGTAGTCCGATGCATCGCCTGGCGACTCAGCGTCAGCCAGTATGTTGAGGATGCTGACCCCCAGCATGAATATGTCGCTCTGCGCGTCAGCGGATTTGAAGCCCCCGTTCCAAAACTCCGGCGGCATGAACCCCGGAGTTCCGCCGTATTGGGATGAGCGGGTCATCGCAGTCGCAGAGCCATGCTCTGTGCAAAGACCAAGGTCGGACACCACTATCGTTCCGTTGCCAACAAGAAAGTTCTGCGGTTTGATGTCTCTATGAAAGATGCCTTGGCTGTGAAGCTGCTCGATGCAGTCGATCATCCGGTTAAAGCAAAACTCGGCCTCCGCCAGGTTGCTCCGCAGCCTTGGAATGAGTTGGGTGAGATCGCCCCGCTCGAAGTAGGGCATGACAAAGTACGGCGGCACATGATCAAGGTTCGCATGCTTGATGGGAGCGACATGAGGATTGCCGCGCAGGGTCTGCATCACGCGAACTTCGCGCCGGAACCGATTTTTCACCTCCTCGGCGTGGTGCGAGCAATACTTCAGTACCAGGCGCTGCTCAGGAGCTTGAGCATCGCGCACAAACAGAATGGTCCCCATGCCTCCAGCCGAACTACAGAGGCCCTCCACCAGAAAGCGGCCGTCGACCAAAGTACCAGTCTCAAACATCTATTTCCCCTCTTGGTGCGGTTCGCAAGCCCCTTGGCAGCGCGAAGCCAATTAAGGATGCTAGCTTGAGTTTGTCGAAGCCACTTCCTCACGGTTAGGGGGCATCATTTTCGCTATGCTCACGGCCCAAAAGAGGAGCAGGACATGGCGGCATGGATCTTTCAGGGCAACCCCGAAAAGTTCGATCTTGATGGGTATCTCCGGGCGGATCTCGGGACCATCACGTGGGTAGTTCGGCAGCAAGCGAACAAGATCGCAGTGGGCGACACCGTCTACATATGGCGGTCTGCGGGCAAGGACAAGGAGGCTTCGGGCATCGTCGCCGAATGCCGGGTTGCATCTCCGGTGGCGCCAATGCCGTCCGAACCGGAGGCGGCTCCGTTCTGGAAGGAGCCGAGCCCGGACAACGAGAACCGGGTTTCCCTCATCGTCCTTAGGATTGCTAGCTCCCGGCAAGTACTGAAGCGCGAGTGGCTAAAGAGCGACCCTGTGCTGCGAGAACTGCGCATATTCAAGATGGCGCAAGGCACGAACTTTCCGCTTGATGATGACCACGCCGCTCGGATTGCGATCCTTTGGCAGCGCACTGGAGTCGATTGGACGTGGACCGAGGCGGTCGCGGCCCTGTGGGCGTTTGACGTCACCAAAGGTCGAGAGGTTTCAAAGCTTCCCGGCTCTCCAGTCTCAAAGGTATCTCTCGCCATTGGTAGAGCCATCACCGGGGTCTACAACAAACTGATGAACTTTCGTGCGCTCGATCCGACGGACGATCGGGACGGCTTTCCGTCGAATGCGGATATCGACCGTGAGGTGTGGCATCGGTTCTATGACGAGACAACCAGGCATATTGACGGACGGGCACTGAGGGACGAGCTCGCTCGACTGGGAATACACCTCTCTGAAGATGCACCGCCGCCTGTAGCCCAGCCACAACCCAACACCCGGCCTGCCGTCGGCTCGCTTGAAGCGCTGATGGAGAAGTACGAGACCGCTACCAAGCAAGGCGCATATTTGAAGCTGCCCAAGACCACAACCGTCGAGAGGCAAGAGTTCATCCGGAATACGCTGGTCGTCGCGATCGCTCAAGAGCGAGCGAAACGAAAATGCGAGATTCCCGGTTGTACGACACCATCTTTTTCCACCGATGGTGGCGAAGAATTTTGCGAGGTCCACCACATTGACCCGCTTGCGGAAGGTGGAGAGGACGTCATTGAGAACGCGATCTGTCTGTGCCCGCTCCACCACCGCGAAGCCCATCACGGGAACCGGCGGGATGCGCTGCGGGGGATCATGAAGAAGGTCCGAATCCCCGGAACCAGAAACTAGGAGAAGTTCCGCGTGTATGACGTTGTGAAGATGAAGCATGACTTGAACCATGCAACGCAAGTAGTCGGCAATCGCATCAAAGATGACTTCAAGGCTGCATTCCGGAGAATCTACGAAGGAGAAAGAGTTCCAGAGGCATCCTCCGTCAACATCGGGTCGCCTCTAAAGCGCCATGAAATCACCAGTGATTCAGACATTGACAAGATTGTCAGCAGCGAGGGCTTCTACATACTTCTGACCAACTATCCGGTCCAAGAGAACACTTGCCGCCTGCACACGCCCGATCTTCGAGCTGTCTACCGCGGCGAATGCACCAAGACTCGCCAACGGGTCATGAGTCATTTGTCAAATTCGCGCTATCACTCGACCTACCACGAGCGCGCAGATGCCTACAGACTGAAGAACCCCGGGAAGCAGTATCACGAGGACTACTGGCCTCATTGCCTCAAGCTTGAGCCAGGCGGAGCAAGCGGCATAAACGTGAACCAAGAGCCTTACTCAGGGTACCAATGGCTAGTTCTCGTTCATCCGATGCGAGGAAGCTCTCGACCTGTGCGGCAGCTTGCAGAGGAAGCATTTGACGAACTCTTCAACAAGCCGGCGGCGAGCCGAGAGAAGTTGGCTACCTCACGCCGTTCTTGAGCGCCGTCAGCGCGACACTGCTGGCTGACATGATGGAAGCGATCATCGCGCCGTAGATAACGACGACTGCGATGACCGCTTCGGCAACCACGGCAGGCTTCGCACGCAATGCCATCTTGAATAGGGCGCCGACAAGGAGCGGGTCCGAATGCCCGCGAAAACGGAGCCTTCGAATCCCCCGTTCTAGTCCCAACGGGAACGCGACAGCTTTCTCCAGAAAGCCAATCATGTTCGCGGCGATGGATAGCGCGGCGGTGATGAAGCAGATCCAGAACACCATCGTGGTCTTCCAGTTGTCGAGATCGACGCGGAAATCAAGTTGTGCCCACGTGACGAACGCGATCGACGCCAAGAGCACCATCGGTGTCAGGTTTCGGAGGAACTCAAGGAACGCGGGTCTGCCGGGGCCGAGAATGTGCATGGAGCCAGTCTAAGTGGCGGTGGCCACCTGGACCGTGCGCCGAGTGCCGGCTAAGTCGACCGATGTTGATCCGATGCAACAAGTTTGAGGAACTCGCCCCGGTTCAGCGAACCACGGACATCGAGCGCGACTGCCACACGGTTGACCGCTTCGCGGTGGCGTTCCACCAGTTCTCTCGAAAGCCACATAAGCCAGTCGAGCCGAGCCCTCGCATAGAACCCCGGCGTGTCTTCGGTGATCAACCCCCACGCTCGCGCATGGTCCGGGCCGTGGCCCCTATGCGGAATGCCTTCTCCGGCATCGCCGGCGAGGGCAATCAGGATCAGCCGCTCGCGCATCACGTGGACCAGCTCCTCCGGATCGTGGACCTCTACCGCCATCAGGTCTTTGGAATAGATGCAGCACGGATTCGCGCCGACTTCGATCCGGTTCACGGTGGCTCGAAAAATCCATGCGATCACTGCATGTGCGCTTTCGTGCAATGCAACGGAAGAGATTCGCGTCGTCATTGCGTCCGCCTTTGGTCGAAAGACTGGAGAATGTCTTTGACATGCCCGTGGGACCTCTGAATTGATGCATCGAGGTCGTCGCCCATCACCCGGAGCATTCGCATCCTTTCCCGGAAGTCTTCCAGCATCCCTTGTAGGAACTCGCTCTCCATTCTTCGCCGCTCGACCAGCATCGCTTTCACCGTGGCGAACGGGTCAGCGCGCAATCCGAAGCTACATCAAGCCGGCCATCGAGATTGCGAACGGATCGCCACCCGACGAAGAATATGCGCGGTGGTATGAAGGCTTCCCAGCATTTGCCCGGACGTAGAACGGACATCTCCTGACGACATGCGGGACGCTGGCGCAGCTGACGCCTGCTCCGATATTTCCGGATCTGGAGAATGTGATGGTCAAAGAAATCATGCGGGCTTGGGCCCGGCGCTGAACGCCACTAAATGTCCGTAGAGCGCCAGCTTGCAGTCTTCCGTGCTTGCCTCCCTGGAAGTCTGCTTACGCTGCAAAGCGGTAAGTCTCAGCCCTGGTCAAACATTGCACTGGGCACGGCTCCAACGTGCAGTGGTCGATGCTTCGGGAACGACGGGGAGGAAAATGCCATCCTTGCAAGAAGTAGAGCATCACGGAAGCGCATGCCACCTTAAGGCACGTTCGCTTTGTCGCTAAGCTCGTGCAAGCCTTCGGGACGTATCAGTTCGCGGCCGTGGAGCTTTGTTCTTTGGTGGTTGGCGTACTGGACCGGAGGGGCGACGGAGTGCTCGATGCGGGAGCCGTCGTAGTTAAGGGGCGGGCTGGAACTGTTCCCATGGCGACCGGCCCTGTTTTGGGAACGGGCGCTGGAGTCCCTGTCGTACCTTCTGACAGGCCTGCCAAAACTTTGCGGTATACGGTTTCGAACCGTTCGACTTGTCGTGTTCCTCCGGATATCAGCCGACGAGCGCTAGCCACATCGTCGTTCTGGAGGGCCTGCGAAAAGCGCGCGTCTCGGTCAGCGAACCAGGAGACCAAAATTCGGGAGGCAACTTCTGGACTTTTAGCGTCGTCAGGTGAATCGATAAGACGAGTGCCTAAGCCCAGGCGTTCGCTGGTCCGCGCATAGTTCGACCGGCCGGTCAGTCCCAATGAGCCACGTCCCCGAAACTTCACGCCGTCGCCAGCGTTCACGTTGCCAAGCTTGCCCTCATAGCGCTGGGCCATGGACTCCGGTTCCTCATAGATCTCAAAGAGCGGCGTCTCCACAACGATGGTGGCAACGATCGCGGCCACCATGCGTGCATCGGAAATACTGAATTCCTGCAAGGCGGCCCGAAGAAACGGTGCGTTGACTGCCACATTGGCCTGCGCTTGCGGCGGAAAATACCTCATCAGAAATTGAGCATCCACGCGCTCCGTAATAGAGCGAATAGCCGCTGCTGGGCTTGGCTGTGCCGAAGCGGCGCGAATGGCCGGATCAATTTGACTGCTTCGATCTATTGTGACCACCGCAGCTTGAACAGTCAGCTTAGCTACCGAGCGCGCAGCCTGAGCCCGCGCCAAGGCGCCCGACTTCTCGATTCTCTGCTTCTGCAAGCTGGCCGCCACCGGTGGATTGTCCATCGCCAGCAAGATCTGCACGTTCAGTGTCTGGATGTCTGCTTCCAGTGCACGGATCTGGCCGTCGGCTTCATCCGCCACCTGCGTTGCATCCACTCTGGCCTTGTAGGCATCGGCCAGGTCGGTATTGAACTTGACGTACTGTTCATAGCGGTGCTGTGCCCAGTTTTGCAGCGGGTGCCCTTTGAGTTGGCCTAAGGCGCTGTAGAGGATGGCACGGCCATCGTTTGGCGTGTCCTTCGCTAGGATGAGCTTAAGGTAGCTCTCGGCCAAAGCGCTGCGTTCTTTTATGTCGGCAAGGGCGATCTCGCGCTGGGTCCTCTCTCGCTCCGCATCCGCCTTGAACATGCCGTCGATCCACGTGGAGGCCGACTGGCCAACCGCGACTAAGGCTCCTGCGATTGCGGCCAGTCGGGTGACGCCACTGAGCAAATCCGAACTTGCGCGTTGTGGTTCTTGGCTAGGCGGTTCAGTTGGGACATGAGGGCTTGTCATAGAACGAATCCTTGGCGTGCGGTAGATCAGCTCGCACAATTCAACGAATGTGCCCCTCGGCATCCAGGTCTTGTATTGGCCCGCATTCCAGTTTGCGCACAACCAGAGACAGGGTTTGTCGTGTCAATCTTCTGGAAACCTGCGCAGTACGTCTCCGGAAGCGCCGCGTCGAGAGGCCCCGCGAAAGCCCCACCCGGGCCAACGAGGCCGGCGATCGCGAGTACCGTCAATTGCGTGGTACGGAGTTCCACGACTTTCATAGCAACCTCCAGGGTCTGGTCCGATGAGGCATAGCATCCCAGCGCTACCGCTTGGCTGCGTGCACTTTTATCCCCGCCGTCTCTCGAGTGCGTCCTCTTGATTGGGGATTTCTTGTTCAGTAGGGCGCGACTCGGGTCATTTCACGGAGATCACAGATCAAGGCGATCTTGGTTCCCGAGCGCCTGCCTCTTTGCCCTGCCCATAACCGTTCAGGGCACGGAGCAGGCGATCCGAACTGCTGGGTCGACTGTCCGGTCAGAGCTAGATTGCAGACGAAGTTCGCGGACTCGACCTCTACGTTTGCTCTCCAGACTGGCTGGTTGCGGTCAGTCGACGTGGCGAAGACTTTGGACTTGTTTTGACGCGGTTACTTCAGGGCAAACAAAGTACCTGGGCGCCCACGAGCCATTGGGGGCTTCGACTTGTATTACGTGCGGCTCACGTGTTGCGTGAGCGTGGTCGCAGGGATGATCTTGTCTGGGATAAATAGGCTCACGCGGGCTTTGCGTGAATACCCAATTCCTCGAGCACAAGCGTCGCCACCGACCCTACCGCTTGCCCCTTCTTGACGACATCGACAGCGTCGGCTGATGGCCGCGAGAACCTATTCGCGGCCGTGCCTGGTAGCTGACCTTCGGCGTGATCGCTCGGTTGGCCGAGGACCGCTAACGGCGAATTTGACGAACAGGCAGTCCCGGCCAGGAGCCGACTGCCAGCGGGCGTTCTCAATTCGGGAGAATGGTGACCCAATCGTCTAGGCTCAAACGAAAAGGAAGATCATGCTTGCACGCCTTTCTTCGACGTGTTTGTTGCTTGTGCTGCTAGTCACCAGTGCACATGCAGCGCCGCTCAATGCGCAAGACCCCGCTTCTGTTTGGCCTGGCGCAAGTTCTTCTGAGAGAGCCGCATGGGCTAGCAACGCCTCCGGCTCTTGCGGGTCGTCTCGGTGCAATGCCACCGCAATACGCAACTGTCTCGATGACGCCCTTCGTCCACCAGTACCAAAGGTGCCAACGAATCTAGGCGAGGCAACTGCAACGTGCGTCAAGCTCCTGAAGAATCGGGGCTAGGACGCCAAGCGGCCAAAACCGTAAGTTCGTCATGCACCCTCAATTTGCTGCGCTTGGCGTGCTGAAGGTGCGTTCTGACTTCAGCCGACCTTCACCAAACGCCTTTTCTGGAACATAGATTTGGAACGAACCGCTCTCCTACTTGCCTGCGCTGCTGGCCTCATTCTCGGAGCGGCGACCAGCAATCGAGTGGCCGCTGCCATCATCTGGGCGTGTGTGGCTTGGTTGCTCCTCGGTATGCTGCTCCTCGCGTCGGCCACGAGCTTCCTAAGACCGATCATCCTTCGGCTGTCACCGCAGGAGCGCAATGTCGTTGGCATGGTGCGTGCTGCGAGAGATAGCCTAGGCTGCTGTCGGAGCCGATTGTGATGCTTCCCGATGCGTTCGACGATCCAGCGTTTCGCGGCCTATTAGATGACATTGCGGTTGTCTTGGGCGTGGTCGACATCGACTTCGACGCGCATGCGAGCACCATCCATCGATACACGTTTGGTTTGCGGAAGTTTGTGCGCCGCATCTTCAAACAAGCCTATCGCATCATGCGTCGCGAGCATCAGCTTCTTGGTACACCTATGAAGCTGACCATGCGGCACATCGATGCGGCTTACGACGATGATAAGGCATACGGCAAGGATCGCATGGCCACCGGCAGCTTCCTGGCGCCGCGCCTGGCCATGCTCGCACTGCTACCAGCATCAACACTGCGACAGGCTCACGGGATCGCGCTCCCGGTGAGTCGCGGGCCCACGAGTTGGTGGGCAGGTACCCGAGACTCTGCCAGTCCGAGATGCGTCCCTCCGGGCGATAGCTGGGGGAAGCCGGCGAGTCCTTTGCCTGAAAGAGCGAACCTCCGATGATGGCGAGGTGTACATTCGTCCGACGTTCGTGACCCAGCGTCCGCTCCCCAGATTGCGTTGGTTTCAATTTGCTGCGCGCTAGCTCGAAGAGGTGTCTACAGTGACGATCGGATCCGATCTGACCAAGCAGTTTCGAATCGCGTCGGCAGCCGACTTCTTCGGGCTCGAGCGCCTCGCTCGACATCAGCAGTTTCGCGACGTCGCGCATTGGTTCGAGCGGGATCGACCACCGCTGTGTGTCCTGTTCATCTCCCACCGCTGGGAGGCGTGTGATCACCCCGACCCTCAAGCGAGGCAGCTGCGCGCCCTGCAGAAGCTCGTCCGCCTGATCGCGCGTTGGGTAGGTGTGGCATTCCTGCGGAAGGACGAGCGCGACATCTTCATGCCCGACTTGGCCATCGAGGGCTCCCTTCAGGCCCTCACCATCGCGTTGCGCATTCTCGATCTCGAACCGATGGAAGCTGCCCTCATGCCAGGGCAGCTGCGGCGCGCCGAGATTGACCGTATGGCGGGCGAACTCGGCCCACGGAGCGATGCCTTTGCGGCGTGGCTGGCCACACGCATCGGCGTCTGGATCGACTACTGTTCCGTGCCACAGGCGCCGCAGTCCGACAATGAGCGGGGCCAGTTGCAAACGACGCTGCGACAGCTCGACACGCTGATCGACAGCGCCACGCTCGTGGCGCTGCGTTTCGGCGGCGACCAATATGCCAGTCGCGCCTGGTGCGTCGCCGAAACCCTGGTGTCTGCCAGGGACGCCGGCGGCAGAGGCTTCGGGCGCAACGTGTTTGTCGATCTCGAAGCTCTTGCCGGCGATCGCCCTCTGTACATGCCCGAGCGCGCCGCTTCGCCGCTGGTCCCCGACGCGGAGGCTGCGCGCGTGATGCAGGAGACCTACGAACAGGCCACGCTCGGCTTTGCGCGGGACCGAGCCCGCCTGCTGGCCGGGGAGCATCCTTTCGTGCAGGTCAGTCCCCCGCGCCTGTGGAGTGCCTACCAAGACGTATTGAGCAGCAGCTTTCATCCCCGGGACGTCGATCCCAACCCCGTGCGTGCCGCGCTCGAGTTCATGCTCGGCTTCGAGGAAGCGCTGGTCAGGGATTGGCTTTTCGCTCCATCGCCGGTCGAGCTGGACATCGTGACGCTTGTGGAAGAGACCATGACCCCGGCCGGCCTGGGGTGCAAAGCGCCCGAGGACCTTGCCTACCTCGGCCTTCTGCTGGCCCGTCGCGGTAGGTTGGCCGAAATCAATCCCTTGGTCGAGGCCTGCTTCGTGCGCTACGTCGACCACGGTCTGGGTCGAGGCGTGCGAACCTTGCGCGTTCGGCTTCACCCCACCAGCCAGGCCGCACGCGACCTGCTCACGCGTGCGCGGCCCCGCAGTCCGGGTGTGTGGCGTTCACGCCTGACCACGGGGGCGCTCGGAGCGGAGCGTGATCTCGTCGCCCAGTTGCGCGCCGAACTCGAGCGGGCACCGCTGACGTTCGAGTTCCTGGATTCTCAGGCTGCGGGGCTGGATCGATGAGGCAGATCGTGACCATATCGCGCAAGCAGCCCCGCCCGCAAAGCGGGCCCGACGCACCGCATGGCGTCGATACTATATATACTGAATTTGCTTCAGTACACTGGAGGGCTGCGCGATGAAGCTGCGTGAACTACTCGACAAGTGGAGCCTGACCAAGCTGAAGATCAGCGCCGGCTTCCTCGACGCCGAGTTCCAGGCCAACGACCAGGACCGGGACGCCGCGTGGTCGATGTACGTCGAGCTGCTGACGCGCATTACGACCCAGGCGCTGCCGGCCGAACACGGTGACGAAGCGGCCGCGCTCGCATCGGTGCATAGCCTGTTCGCGATCACGCGCGAGATCCTGAAGGAACCCGGCCGGCGCCATGCCGACAAGTTCGCCAAGATCGCGATCGTCGTGCTGAACCAGAAGGTGCGGCCGTTCACCGCCTATTGGCACAAGCCCTCGCTCGCCGGCGCGTTCGACGATTCGAAGCAGCGCGAGCGCTTCCGAGCCGAATTGGCCGAGCTTCAGGTGGTGCTGACGCACTACGCCGGGCTGCTTTCGGACCTCGCCGACGTCGAGGACCTGACGAAGCTTGAGCAGGACTGATTTTCGGATGTTGGCGCTGCCTGCAGCACGGGGCATGGCGCCGGTTGTCATCGTTTGCGTACGCGGCCGATGGGGGCGCGGATCGACCCTAGGCCACGTTCGAGGCGCCGGCCGGAGGGCTTTAGGGCGCGGGCGCTGCAGTCCTACTCAGGACCTCTGGGCTGCCATTTGCTGAGTTCAATGGATGCGATTCCAGTTGATGGCGCCGGCGGGGTCCTCGGCGCATTGCGTGACGAACACTTGCGTTCCGGAGACCGACCCGGCATGCTCGCGATCGGCATTCTCGAGATCGAAGAAACCGTCATGCTCGCTCCCGTGCTCGAGGTTTATGTGGTCTGGCATCCGCAAGAAGTGCAGAACGCCGAAGCGATCGCGCTCGATCTGGCTGAGCACTTTCAGGGCGGCGCGTTCGGGAGTCTGCTGAGCGGCGCGGTCGAGGTCTACGTACGCAGCGCGCCTTGGGAAAACGGGGACGCCTCCCCACGCCCGATCGTCTGGCCCGGTTCGGCGCCGGCTGCCGGCAACGTCGCTCCGGCGCTCTTCACGGCCGTCGTGCCGATCGTCGGCCTGCAACTTGCTCGCGCGGTCGAGGATGCCGATGGCCCCTGGCATGCCTACCTCGGCGACATCGTCGATGCTAGGCGCCTGAACCCGGTACATGTCTGCATCTTCCCGCTGCGCCTCGCCGGCGTACAGCCAAGCGGGCGCCTGGGCAATCTTTTGTCGGGGCACCAGTATCTGGGCGAGCCTGACGCCCATTCGACATCGAAAGAGCCGATAGACGAACTGCGTCACCGCGACCTAGCGCAGGGGCTCGCGCAGTGGATCAGCCCGCAGCGTGGGGAGCGGCTGTGCGTCTTCATCAGCCATACCAAGCGACAAGGCTCGCCGGACGAGCCTGTGGGCAGCCTGCTGCAACAGGTGCGCGAAGTCTTCGACAACAGCCGGGTCAGCGCGTTCTTCGACGCGCACGACCTGCAACCCGGAGAGGACTGGAACCGGGCCTTGCGGCAGAAGGCAGGTGCCAGCGCGCTTCTCGCACTGCGCACCGATCTCTACGCGACGCGCGAATGGTGCCAGCGCGAGATGCTGACGGCGAAGGTCAATGGCATGCCGGTAGTCGTGCTCGAGGCCTTGACGCAGGGCGAGGTGCGCGGCTCGTTCCTGATGGACCATATGCCGCGGATCCCGGTGCATCGAGATACGCCCGATCATTGGTCGGTGGCATGCATCCGGCGTGCCGTAAACCTGCTGGCCGACGCCTGGCTGCACCGTGTGCTGTGGCTGCGACAGCGCGAGCTCGCCGCCGAGCATACCGATCTGAAGCGCTACTGGTGGGCGCCGCACGCACCCGAGCCGAGCACGTTCACCGCGTGGCTGCCCGAGGTGACAGCAATGCGCGCGTCGGCGAGCGGGCCAGATGGGGACCTGCACGTCCTGCATCCGGACCCGCCGCTCGGTGCCGACGAGCGAAACGTGCTGCAGCAGATCGCCTCCCTTGCGGGTCACAGTGCGCTGGACCTCACCACCCCGCGCCTGCTCTCGGCCCGCGGCGCCTGAGGAGCGCAAGGATGAACAGCGGATCGGCATTCACACCGGCCTTCTCGTCGAGCCTTCTGCCTGCGAACGCGCTCTCGGGCCAGCGGGTGGGCATCTCCGTTTCCGACAGCGCGGATCTCAGGCGCTTGGGTCTGCTGTCATCGCATTTCAACCTCGCCCTGCGTGAGTTGGCTCGCATCGTGCTCGTCGGTGGCGGCACACTGGCGTACGGCGGTCATCTCGTCCCGGGCGGCTACACCGAGTTCTTGATCGGGGAGTTGCATCGATACGCCCAAGCCGGGTTGTTCAACGCAGGCCACCGCGGGCCCGCGCTCTTGGTATGCCTGGCCTGGCAAGAGCACCGACACCGCAGCCTGGAAGAGCTGAACGCGACGAATAGCCAACTTGGCGTGTACGGAGAGATGCGCTGCCTCGACTTGGATGGCCGAGTCATCGTCGGTTGGAGCGCGAACCGCCTGACCGAAGGTGAGCCGTATCCCAGTGACAAGGCCGTGTTGGCGCAGGGATTGAGCGCGCTTCGCACCTACATGACCGGCCAGACATCGGCCCGCCTGCTCCTCGGCGGCAAGCGCCAGGGTTACACCGGACCGATGCCCGGTGTGCTGCAGGAGGCGCTGCTGGCGCTGCGGGCAGCGCAGCCGCTCTATCTCGCGTCAGGCTTGGGGGGAGTGACGCTGGACATCACTGGTGCGATCGATGGCCGCTGCGCTGGTCTTTGTCCGCGGCACGGCAGCGATCCTCCTCTGGATCAGTCGGCAATGGCAGGGCTGGACGAACTGCGTGCCCTGATCAGTTCCGACGGTTGGCGGCGGTTGAACAACGGGCTGGATGAGGCCGAGAACCTGCAGCTTTCGATGACCCACCGCCCGGCGGAAATCGCGGCTCTAGTGGCGCTGGGTCTTGGTCGGTGGGCCCAATCGCGCGCCGCGCAGCAGGGCCATGGCCGATAGCGAGGCGTTGTGCCAGCTTGTGGGTGGCCTAGCGGGACACCCGGACCGGCCTGAAGACAAGTCAAGACTCGCAGCGCCGACTACCGCAAGGCGGTATGTGGAGCTTGGCGATGACTTCTTGCAACCACAGTAGCGGGCGATCGATGCGAGACATCTTTCTCTCACACTCCTCACGCGACAAGAAGCAGGTACGTCTGATCAAGGAAGAACTGGTCGCGCAAGGCTTCAGCGTCTCCCTCGACATCGACGTCCTGCCAGCGATACGTCCGACCGATGTGACCGCCGACACCGCGGAGTCGCTCAGGCGCGCAATGCGCGATTGCTCGTCGCTACTGTACGTGATCACCGCCAACTCGCGACGGTCGAGCTGGATGCCGTGGGAACTCGGCTACTTCGACGGCTTTCGCGGACGCGTGTTCATCTATCCGATCGACGACGCCGCCGAACGCAACGCCCAGGGCATCGAGTACCTGCGTATCTACCCCAAGGTGCCGCTGGCGGGGCGGGCCGGCTATCTGGCGGAGTTCATCTCGAAGGAGCAGCGATCGACCGAACCGCTTGGTGGCGTCGAGTTGGTCTTCGTTGACGCAAAGCGTCCACCGATGTTCGATTATGCCGACCAGGTCGCCACGGCCGCTTACGGCAATCGCCTGCAGAAGGGCCTTGCCGCGGCGCCGACGGATTTCGTCGACATCATGTCCAGGTGGGCCGAGATCGGAACCGCCTGGTTGCGGTTGTGGAACCTGGCGCCGCCGCCGGAACGCCCGGGCGCACAGCAGGGCCCTTGGAAGCCGAAGCAGTAGATTACGGAACTCCCGCGCTCTCGTTCCCATGCGTGCCCTGTTCGGCTCGGGCACCGGCGAGGTTTGGCTCTCCATCGTGAAAAGCATTCACGGCGAGGACCGCATCAAGCGTCGCAGCGATTTCACTACGCGGCGAAATCCGCGCGCGCGGCAGCGTGCCGGGGCGCAAGAAGCTGACCACCAGGTTCCTTCGGGACGCGTTCGACGGTCTGAGTCGGAGCCTTGACGGTGCAGCGACTCGCCCGAGCCGTCGCAGCGGGTTCATCCCCAAAAATGGGGGTGCGGCTGTGTCGGATTGGGCAGAATCTGCGCTCTTCGGAGGTACGGTATGTCAGACGGCAGATCGGCGCAAGCGATGACGGCCCCGGGAGCGGAGGGGCGCCGGCTTCTGGCGGGGCTGATCCTCGATCTGCTGCGCGTGAGGGCGCAGGTCGAAGTGGGGAGTTGGACGACCTGTGACGTCTGCGCCGATGTAGGGGAAGTGATGTCGATCGACTGCCGTGACGTCAAGGAGGTTCTTGAGCAGTTGCGCGCGCTCGGGCTGATTCAAGATCTGTCGCCTGCCGAGCAGGCGGGTGGTGTGTCGACGAACACATGGGTGACGGCACCGGCCTACGCGGCGACGCTCGGACGCGGTGGTGACGACGGCGGTGGTGGACTCACGCCGAACGACGACGGCCCGGCCTCCAGCCCGCGGCGATTTCCTGAAGTCCTCGCCCATCCGGTGCTATTTGCTTTGTCGCCGGAAGATTTCGAGTCCACGCTCGTGCACATGCTGCCGGAGTGACCATGGCTGCCGTCATGCCCACCGTCAAACCAATCGTCGTCGACAGCCTGTCGCTGCTGTCGTTGAAGTGCGCGTCGCGAACCTTCGATCTCTCGAGTCGCCTCGCGCATGTCAGCATGCGCGACCAGATCGTGCGCGCCCAATTGCTCGCGCGCGACCTGAAGCGATTCGACTCTGACGCCGTTCGTGTGTTGGTGGTGGGCGCCGGCGTCGCCGGCGCCGCCTTCGCTATCGAGGCCGCCCAGGCGGGGCTGGAGGTCGCCGTTGTTGAGGCCGACGCGAATCCGCTGCACTTGCAGTCGGGCGTCACGACCCGATTCGTCGGACCGTTCCTCTACGAATGGCCGAGCGTGTTCCACGACGACCAGAACTATCCGCCCGATCCCGGCCGACATCTCGGCACGGCCCCACCCCTCACGCCGACGTGGGGCGACGACCAGCCGGTGAGCGCGGCGGCCATGGCCACGCAATTCCTCGACTGGCTGCGCCAGGCACGACATGCGCTGCGTGGCACCGCACCTGCGTTGTGGTTCGACGTCGACAAGGCCGAAGTGAAAACGTTCGTTCGCCGGTTCGTCCACGCTTCCACCTTGAACTTCTGGCGCTGGATGGCGGGGCTGCCGCAGCGGCCGATGCCGCCCCTCTCCTTGACGCGCGGAAGTGCGGATCCGGCCAACCCGCCGGGCGCCGCACCATTGGCAGGCTATACGCCCGATTACGTCGTGCTCGCGGCCGGCATGGGCCAGGAGAACACCTCGCTGCCACCCGCCGCGGGAAGCCCGTCGACGGTAAGCGGAAGACGCTTCTGGGAAGTCGACGACCTGAAGGACCCGGCGTTCGCCGACCTCAGGGTCGGCGTCTTCGGCGGGGGTGACGGCGCGTTGCAGGACGTGCTGCGCTTGCTGACTCAGTTCGAGCATCCGCTGCAACTGCTCGCAGTGCTCCGCAAGGACGCTGTGGTCAGGAAGCTACTCGCCCGGCACGAAGGCGCGCTGCTGACGATCGAGCAGCAGAGCCGCCTGATCGGCACGTGGACACTCGGCCAGGACGTTTTCGCCGAAGTGGACGCCGCCAGCCGCGACGTGGCGGCGGCCCTTGCCTCCAATCGTGCGCTTCGCGACAGCTTGGTGCGGCAGTTGCGGACGGGGAACGGCTGCGTTCAACATTTCGTCCGCGATGCGCACTTCGGCAAAGCCTATCTGCTGAACCGATTCGTGGTGCACCTGATCGACGAGGCAGGCAAGACGGCGATCGCCAACGGCGAGGCGGGCTGGAATCGCACTGTCGAATACCGGCTCTACTTCGGGTCGGAAGCCGCCGGCGCGCTGCAGCGCGGCCGTGGTGTATCAGGGCTGCCCTACCAGGTGGACATCCGCGAAGCGAACGGGAACGTCCAGACCTGCGGTTTCGACCGCGTCGTCGTGCGCCTTGGCTTAGATCAACAAGCCGTCGGCGCCAACCAGTTGATCCAGCTCAGCCCTCGCGATAGCGGCCAGCGCACTGCCATTGCGCAGGTGCCGTTGCCGTTCGTCACCTCGCGCTGAGAAGGATCGACAGGAGCCATTGATGGATGTGTTGCGGATCTACATCGTCTTCAATCCGGACCATGACGTGACGCCGCTGTGGTGCGAAGCGCTTTCGAAGGCCTTCGACGGTATCGGCATGCAGCGCGAAGGATTGCGATTCAGCGTGCCGGTGCATCGGCGATCAGCGACTTGGGATGGCCCCCAGGACGGGCTGCTCGATGCCAACCCACGCTGCATCGACTTCGGTCGCGCGGAGTGGAACGTCGTTGTCGTCCTGCAGGACGTCGACATGATGGACCATCGAGAGCGTTGGGGGCCGTACCTGGCGAACGTCATGTCTCGGTACGCGGGTAACGAGGCCGCGAGCACGGTCATCCCGATCGCCTTTGGCGATGCGGGCGCCGCGCACTTCCGCGAACTGCATGAGATGCCGAAACACGTGCTCAGCGGGGCGCCCAACGAGGAGGGCACCCGACAGCTTTTCGTCAGCCTGCTGAATGCCATACTCGTGATGCTGGACCCGGAAGGCAACCGGCACGCGGCCGGCGCCGGCCATGCGGTGTTCATCTCGCATGCCAAGCGCGACGGGCTGGATGCCGCCGAAAAAATCGCCCGGCAATTGCGCGATGTGATGGAAAGCCTCGGGCCGCAATGCTTCTTCGACAAGGCGAGCCTGATCCCGGGAGACGAATACCCGAAACGCTTCGAAGAGTCAATCGGCCGCGCCAGCTTGCTGGCGCTGGTGACGGATACCTATCACGCGCGGCCATGGTGCCGGTGGGAGATGCTGTGCGCGAAGGAACTTGGCCGGCCCGTGGTCGTCGCGGATTTGAGTCGTGGGCGCATCGAACGCAGCTTTCCTTACATCGGCAACGTACCGACGATCCGGCTTAACGACGCACCCGAGTCGCTGTCGAACGAATCGGTGGAAGTCTTGATCCAGGCCTTGCTCAGCGAATCGCTGCGCATCCAACTCTGGCGCCGCCTTGCCGGCCGCATTGCGCAGGAGGACGACAGCCTGCTGACCAGGCCGCCCGAGTTGAGCGATCTCGCGCTGATCGCAGCGAGCCTGCCAGGTCGAAGCCGAAGAGTGCTCTACCCGGACCCCCCGCTCAGCACAGAGGAGATCCAGTTGCTGAGCCGGGCCTTCCCGTTCATCGACCTTCGCACCCTGAGCCAGGCCATCGCATGAACCCCGCCCGCAATTCCGCGATCGGTAGCCGCCTCGCCGACCGTCTCGTCGCCATCTCCATTTCGGAGGCCGACGACACCGCACGGCTCGGGTTCCCACCGGACCAGTTGGATCGCGTGCTCGAAGCCGTGCTGACGCCCCTCGTCAGCGACGGCGCCCGAATCGCCTATGGTGGCCGAATCGAGATCCCGCAAGGAATGCGCCGCAACTACACGCTGGAGATCGTCAGCGTGCTCGGGGAAGCCTACCGGCGGCTCGATGTGGAACCGGGGCTCCGGCCCTTCGCGCACTTCATCGCGCAGCACCGCTTCGTTCAGAGGACGGAGCCGGCCAAGGTGCTCAATCATCTGCGGGCCCTGGCGCCGTATGGCGAGGCCTGGCTAATGGACAGTGAGCGTGTCGCCTTCATCGCTGCCTACATCGGCGACGACATGGGGCGGCCAAGATTCGTGCTGAAGCCGCATCCGGCTGCCGACATCGACGGCCCGGAACGCGAGACGTTTTCTAGCGCGTCCGAATTGTGCGCCACACACGCCTATCGCCTCCTGGGGACGAACGTTAGTCACCCCGCGCTCAGCTTCGAACGTATGCGGGATGCGATGACCAGGATGTGCGATGCGCGCATCGTCGTAGGCGGTCGCTTCAGCGGCTTCGCAGGGGAAATGTCCGGTCTCACGCAGGAGGCGCTGTTCAGCCTGCAGCAGCGCAAGCCGGTCGCCGTGCTCGGTGGCTTCGGAGGCAGCGCGCGCGACATCGCGATCGCGCTGGGACTTCTCGCTGTCGACGAGCGGGTACCGAGGAGCGAGCATGACGACGCCGATCGCTATGAGTCTGGCCTCGCGGAACTCGGACGAAACCGCGAAGCGTTCGAGCAAGTCGCTGGCGGCGACTTGCCGCTGTTGAAGAGGCTGGCGACCGAAGACAGCGTCGTCGATGCCACCTCGCTTCTGATCCGCTATCTGCTGCTGCGTTTTCGGGCTCAATGATCCGCACGGGTCCGCCCGGCGACTCAGGGCACATGAGTGAACGAGAACCCGCTGACCGGCGCATCGTGGGCTGGGCCCTCATGGGCTCGTTGGGCGACACGTACGGCAAGGGCTATCCTCACACTGCACCTCCTTCGGTCGATCAGTGACGAAGGTACTGCCACGTTGTTGAAGAGTGGACGGCGAGAATGCGGGGCATGAAGCCTGCCGTCGAACACAGCGCGACCGCCGCCGACAAAGCAATGCCGCCCAACAAACCGTTCCAGTGGACTGTCAAAAATACGCTCTTTTGCTATCCGCTGAACTCAAACGTTCAACGGCTGCTTTTGGGCTGCGGGATCCCTTTGACGTAGGACTGCAACGGGCCCAAACTTCCATTTCGACGGCGAAGACAGCGGACGTTCGATACTTCCATGGCACGGTCGCCAAAGGGCAGGGGGCTATGACTGCAATGCCTCGGGACCGGCGGTTGATACCGGGGCGTCCATCGCTGTTGAGCGACCGGTGTCGGCCTCACAGCGTGAATTCACCCCGGGGCAGTCAAGGACCGCAAACGCTGCAGAACGGCATTCCGCCCGACGGCCTGTCGATCGCACTTCCGGGCCCGTTGCCATCCTCCGATTTCTTCGCCTGAATTTTGGCTCTGCAGCGTCTGCGGTCTTGCGGGTTGCTCGTCGAACTCACGCTGTGAGGCCGAATCCTGTCGTCCATGGGCGAAGAATTCCCCAGATTCAACGACCGGTCCGAAGGTATTGCAGTCGTAGCTCGGCTGCGTCCCTGCGGCCACACCGCTATCGCAGGGTTGAACGACCGCTTTCTTAGCCGCCCAACTGGACGTCAGGGCCCATCTCAGCCCGTCAGCATCGACCGGTGTCCGGCAGGTGTGCAGCGGTTGCGAGTCGCTCGGCGTACTCACGCTGTGATGCCGGGCTGCGGCTACTTGAGTGCGCAGTCGACGAGGGCGGTGTGCGTAAGTACAGCTTCAAGTCATGGCGTTTCCGCGACGTGACAGAAGCAAGTAGTGCGGCCGGCATCACCGGCAGCACTACTTGCCGCATGCGCTTGGCGTCCGGGTGGCGCAGGTCCGCCGAGGCAATTCATTCCGTCATCGCGACAGATCCGATCGATTCAATCGTCAACAAGCCTCATACAAAGTGGTGATGACCGTGATAGCCAAGGTCGCATCCAATGAATTGACGGGCCAAGCCGTTGCTCTTCTGCGAACATTTGAGGCTAGCGCCGCGCGGCGCCGGAGAGACGTTATGCAACTTGTCGTCGTCACGCCTATCCGTCTTCTCGCGGACGGGCTGTCCCATTGTCTGTCGTGCCACTCCGAGATTTCTCTGCTCGCGACCGTGCGCGATCTAGCGGGGCTCAGGGAAATCCTCGCCTCTGAAACGGTGGACGTGGTCCTGATGGACGTGACCCTGGGCGTGGACCTGGACGAGGTCCGAACGCTGGCTTGCGAGCACCCGAAGATCGCCTTTGTCGCGCTCGGCCTGAATGAGCAGCGACATGACGTCATCCGGTGTGGGCGCGCAGGCTTCAAGGGGTATGTGCCGAGGGACGCGACGGTCGACGCCTTGTGCGGCGCCCTGCTGGACGTGGAGGCGGGACGCTTGCTCTGTCCGGCAGAGATTTCGGGAGGGCTCCTTCGGGCGCTCTTTCGTCACGACCTTGCTGCTGACCGCGTGGATCCTGGCGTGGCATTGACGCGCCGCGAGGGCGAGGTGCTGCAGCTGATCGGCCGCGGCATGTCCAACAAGGAGATCGCCCGCGAGCTGACGCTCAGCATCGCCACGGTGAAGCACCACGTGCATCACGTTCTCGAAAAGCTCGAGCTGCCGCGCCGGGCGCAGGCGATGAGGAAGGTGAGGGAGATGCCATGGATTGCGAACGCTCCGATGACCCCGCAGGTGCAGCTCGCCAAGTCTCCTGACTGAGCAAGAAACGGTGCGTCTTGACTTCAGAAGTGAAGCCAATGAATCTTTGAAATCTGCCCGCGATAGGTCTTATTCGCCAACTCCTCAACGACCGCCACGGCCCTCTCGTCGGGCTCCCGATCGGAGATGAACACAAGCCGGACCTTTACCTGCGGATGCTCCTTGAGGAACGGCTGTAAATTGGCCATCAGGTTCATCGCCTGCGATTGCTTATGCATGCGACGCCCACGCTCCGCACTCGATACATGCTCAAGCGACCAGTCGCTCCGCAGCGTGACTTCCACGGGAATAATTTCATCCGAGGTAAGCGCAATCAGATCCGGTTTCGAAGAGCCAACAACCTTCCCTTCGAACTTCAGCAACGACCGGTAGAAGTACTGAGCCGGCTGGTTCTTCCCTGGCATGGCATCTGCAATTTCCTTGCGATCGAGTGGAATGTCTTTCAGGCTCGGTCTTTTCCCGGACTTGATAAGACCAGCCTTCGACCATTCGCTGTCCTTAGCAATGAGCTGTCGGATAAGCGTGTCGAACGCCAGACTCTTTGCGCCGAGTTCAAACGCCTCCCACGAGTGAGTCTCGGGCTTGCGAGGAGCTATCAATGGCATCCTCGTATTCGCAGAAAGCGCTCGCGCTCCAATGCCTGCTTTTACTTCGATCTTCACCAGCTCGAGCCGCAAATCCGATCGCTTATGCACGGACTCTCGGACAACGGGTGGACTAGCAGTGTACCGATACGCCAGCCGATCTCCGGCATCGACCACGACGATGCTAGTGAATACCGGATGTGCTCGTTTGATACGCCGAGCGACGATTTGCGCGTCCGCTAGGGTGATGCCTCCCCCTTTTAGAATCCGCCCTTCATCCGCATCAAGGTCGGCAAGACCTGCAGCAATCTTGGCGGCCTTCTGGGGATCATCCTGCTGGGGCTCGTCTCTCTCGTCTTTCTTCCCCAACACCACCCTCCCCGCCGCCTTCACCAACCCAACAGCCCCGCGAATCACCCCATCGATGGCCTTGTTGACCGGCGCCTGAGCCTTCTTCATCAGCGCCTGAACCGGCTTGGACGGATCACTCAGTCCCAGCAGTCCCGCGAGGAAGCCGATGGCCACGGGCACCGCGCGGGCCAGCGCGTTCTCGACGAAGGCTGCCGCTGCCGACAGGTTCCCCTTCGCGATCGCGGCCATGGACGCCACCACCGCGCTCACCAGCGTCGCGAGCTGCTGCCCGCGCTGGACGAAGAACACCCCGATGTCGTAGATCGCCTTGCAGGCCTTGAAGAAGGCCGAGGCCGGATTCAACAGCCCGATGATCCACGTCACCCCTGCCACGATCACCTTCTCGCGGATGAAGTCAACGATCCCGTCCAGCACCATGGACTTGAGTTCGGCCACCTTCTCCTTGATAAAGCGCCACAGGCCGCCGACCCCTTCGGTGACCAGCACCTTGAACACTTCCGCCGCCTGCTCCAGCGCCTGCACGACCGGCTCCCCGATGAGGGCCACGGCGCGGGCCCGGAAGTTCGCGTAGGTCAGCCCCAGGAACTGCAGCACCAGGCTCACCACGCCCTTCAGGTCGAAGGTCTCGGGCATCGTCAGGCCGGCCCCGGCGAGCGCGCCGAACAGCCAGTCCATCAGCCCCTTCTTGAGGTGGGACGCCAGGTTCGCGACAAAGCCCTTGAGCCCCGCCATCACGCCGGCGACGAGATTCCCGAGGAAGCCGATCGGGTCCGCGACGATGTCCTCCACCACGCCCGCCGCCCGGCCGAGCAGGGCGCTCAGCATCGCCTTGAAGGCGAGGATCTGCTTCACCACGCCGACGGTGGCGTCGAGCGCGCGCTGCCACAAGGTCTTGTTGGCGTCCCGCAGCTCCTGCTCGCGGGCTGACATGCGCTCGCACGAGTCCTTGTAGCGCTGCGTCAACTGCGCCACGAGCCCGTCGCGGCGCTCGTCGATCTGCGCGTTCATCGCGTCGAAGTCGCCCGCCACGGCATCGCGCGCCTGAAGCCCCGCCTCGCGCAGGTGCGCGTCCAGGCCGGCGATCCGCTCGTCCACGGTCTTGCGGCCGAGCGCCACCCGCCGCTTCGCCTCCCGGACCTTGGCATCCACGACATCCGCCACCGTCTCGATCGCGACGTCCACCCGCGCCAGGTAGCGCTCGCGCGCGACCGCCAGGGCCTGGGCGATGTGTGCCTCCCAGTCTTCGGCCCAGGTGGTCAGCCAGGTGCCGAGGCCACCCTTGGCGTCCTCGAACGCGGCCTCGTACTCGGCCTCGGCCGCCTTCAGGCCGTCCTCGAACAGCCGCACCGACTCGGACTCCAGCGCCGCCAGGATCAGCGCCACGTCGTTCTTCGTGGAATCCTTGATCGCGGTGATCTCGGCGGCGACCTGGCGGCGGCGCTCGGCGTCCTTGTCCACGACGCCTTGCTGGCGCCCGCCCACCTGCGCCAGCTTGCCCAGCCGCGCCGCGTGCAGCCCGTCGAGCCCGCGGGCGATCACCAGCTCGGCGCCTGCGCGCGCGGCGGCGTGCTCCTTGGCCTCGCCAGCGCGATAGCGGGCCTGTGCCGAGGCCTCATGCCGCTCGGCCGCGCCGCGCGCGTCGGCCGCCGGCGCGAAGACCGGGTCGGATGCGCCGCTCAAACGATCAGGCGAAACGCCGGCCTGGGCCAAGGCTGCGTCGGCGGGCGCGCGGTCAGCGCGGTAGTCAAGCTGCTGCGGCGACAGCGGCGCCGGCACCACGGGCCCGGCAGGCACGGCGCCGGGACGCGCCCCCAGGGGCTCCACGCGGAGCGCCGTGGCGGGCGGCACCGCCTGGGCAGAGGCCGGCGATTCGGCCGCGGCGGCCGAGGCCATCGGGCCGGCAGCGGCGCTGCGCTGCTCGGTGAGCTGGCCGCGCAGGACGCCGCTGGCCTGCCGGGCGCCGCCTTCCATGATGGCCTCCGCCTCGGACGGTGTCTTGGGTTGCGGGGTCGCGTCGCGGATGGCCTGGCGCAGCTGCCCCTTGAACGCGCCGCGGCGCAGCGCCTCCAGCTGGACGGCGTCCATCGCACCGACCGTCTGCGTGGCGGCAGCGCGCGTCTGCTCGGTGAGCGGCTGCACCGCGGCCGCCTGCGCGGACGCAATGGCCGCGGCCGGCGGGCCGTGCCGAGAGGCGGTAGTGGCGCGCTGGTGGACCGCGGTGACGACGGGCGCGACGGCCTCTTCCGGCGAGGGCGCGGCCGGTGCGCGTTCAGGCGCGGCGGCGGCTGGCGTGACCAACTTCGCCGCATTGACCGGCGCTGCCGCGGCGTTCGCCGCCGGTCGCTGGACGGCCGCAGACCTCAGGCGCTCGACGACGGCCTGCGCCATGTCATTGCCCAGGCGGCTGCGCAGGACCTGCGTCGAATGGGGCGCGGCCACGGCCTTGCCCCGCGCCGCCGCCACGGCCGAAGCGGCGCGCCGCGTCGGTGCGGCTGTCTGGCGAACGGCGCTGCGGGCGGGCACGGCAAGCCGGTCGTTGATCCGGTCCCGGGATCACGCGGCGCCGTAGGGCGTCGGTCGGATCAGCCGTCGAGGCTTGACCTTGTCATTGACCTTCAGCGGCTCGGCATTAGCCGGCACCTCGATATGCGCGAGAACGACCCCGCTGGCGGCGTCCGTTTTGCATCCGCAACTGAAGGGCTCCGATGAGAAGCAGGGGACGTCATTCCCTTCGTCATCAACCTCACCGCAGCGGCAAGCGCCTTCCGGGCTCTTCTCGGCCTGGATGACTTCAATCCGGAAGCCTTCGTGCAGGCGCGTGGACACGGTCTGCGCGTCCTTGCCGCAGGCGCTGTCACAGGCGACCTCGCGGGGCCGGCTCCGGCATTCGTCGTAATACAGCGTGACCCACAGGGGGTGCATGCTCATATCGCAGCGCTCCAGCGTGAGGGTCTGCTGCCCCTCGACCTCGATCACGTTGCCGGCGCAATCGAAGGCCACGCCGGGGCTGACGATGAGCCCGACGCCCTTGTCGTCATTCACCCGCTTGGCCTCCACCTTCAATCCGCACACGATGCCGGCGCCGAACACGGATCGGAGCAGCAGCCTCACGACGTTGCGCGTGTACGCGACGCTCGCGTTGAGGTCATCGTCTTCGAGCAGTTGGCCCGACGCGAAATTCGGGCGCGACAGGCTGCCGCGGCCGGTCGTTTCCTTCTTGGTGCCGTTCATGTCTGGATCCTCCGATCTGGTTTGCCTTTGAGGGTCAATCAGGTGCCGCCGCCCCGCGACGCATCGGCCTTCTCAATCCACAGCAGGGACCGGAAGGTCCCGCCCGGTGTGCCATTGCCGCCTTCCCCGCCACCGCGACTTGAAAGTGCGAGGCCTCGTGCGTTGGCGTCGATGGCCTGACCACGCATGTCGAGGATGAAGTCGCCGTGGATCAGGATCTCCATGCGAAACTTCAACAACTGAAACACATTCGCTCCTTTGGTGACCTCCTCCGCCCAGTCCTTGTCGACCTTCAAGGTCACTTTGCGGGTGGATTCATCCGGATCACCTTCGG
Organism: Variovorax flavidus; assembly: GCF_030317145.1. Classification (GTDB taxonomy): domain Bacteria; phylum Pseudomonadota; class Gammaproteobacteria; order Burkholderiales; family Burkholderiaceae_C; genus Variovorax; species Variovorax flavidus. The sequence goes on along the minus strand of NZ_JASZYE010000004.1, from coordinate 242,935 downwards.
TCTTCTTGTCGATGATCGGCTCACCCACAGGAACGAATCGCATATCGCGCCAGCCGGTGTCACTCGCGAAGACCATGAAATTGAGCGAGAAGCAGTCAGCCAGCAAGGTGGTCACATCTACCGGTCCCGAGAACGTGACGCTCAGGTCGGTCCGCATCTGCTCGGACTTCTCGGGCATCGCCCCTACTGTGGCCTGTACTCCTTGTAGAGCAGGCGCAACGGGCGCGTTGGGAGGGGTGCCTTCGCCCGGGGCTGCAGCATCCACAGCCGCCGTTGTCGCCGCGGGCGCCGGATCCTCGTCGGGCTGGAGGTTCAGAAAAGCCAGGAACTCCTTGAACGGGATCGGTTTTTTTTCGGATCTCCGGTGGTACGCAGCCCAACTGATCGATTCAATCCGCGTGAGATCCTTTCCCTGGATCAGGTCATAGAGCATGTCATTGCGCTTGATGAGGCGTCGCGGCGAATGCTCGTCCGTCTGATCGGATAGCGTCAGCGGTCCACAAGGGTCTGGACGCTTGGCCTTGACATAGGCCAAGGCGATGCCGCGGGAATGATCAACGCGCATGTCGCGCCATTTCTGCCGATCTGAAAGCTCCTGGTCCTCGGAAACAACAAGTTCCTTGGACCACTCGCTGAGCTGCCGGTGCGGCCCACGCTGGCGAGCCCCGCAAGCATCGGGCGTCAGCGATGTCTTGCGATCGTCGGCCGGCTCCCTGCATAGTCTTTCCGACGCCGGGGTCAGCGAGAACAACACGGTCTCGCGAACGTATTGCCACTCCTTGTGACATCCACAGTTGTCGGAGACCATCGTGCTGATGACGTCCTTCTCTGCGTAGTGGATGGACAGCAGATATTGCTGCTCGTCCTCGTCCATCTCGTCAAGTCCGTCGGGACAAGGTTCACCCCGCTTGAGAAGGAACACATTGTCCTGGTTCAGCACGACGCCATTCGGGCTGATCACTTCGATCTCGCGTCCTGCCTCATCAATTGCCAGTCCGCGCGTGACCTTCGAGTTCTTGACGTCGAGGCCCAGTCCGAACGCGATGCCCCACCCCATGATGCTGCGCGTCATCAGCCGGCGCCGCTGGAGAAAGTACTGCTGCTCGATCCGGAACGACTCCGCCTTCATCGCCTTCTGCGGGAAGAAGCGGTTGCGCCACCCCGGCTTCGGTCCGCGGTGATCATGGTGGTCGTGACCCTCGTGATGGTCCTCGTGGCCGTATCGGTCATGGTCCTGCATGTCGTTGGGCATGGTGATGCTCCTTGGGTGTTCAAAGTCCTGTTCGGCCGGGATTGCCCGGCGGGTCCATCAACGCAATCGGAAACCCAGATCCGTGCCTTCATCAAGGCGGCGTTCCCGGCCACGATCGAGCGCCGAGCGTCCGACCACCTGGTCCTCGCCCAGCCGCCCCGGCGTGAGGCCGTCCAGGCGCCACACATCGGCGGTCTCGCTCGTGTCACCGTCTCCCGCGAGCACGCCGTCCGTGCGCGTGTGCCAGTGCAGGTCCGCCCGCACGCCCGCGGGCAGGAACTGCGCCAGCAGCGCCGGCAGCGCGCTGGCGAGTTCCTTCTTCCGCTTCGGCGTCGTGGTGATGTCCACATGGACCACGGCCGCCACCGCCCGCAGCGGATCGCCCATCACCGCCGGCACCGCGCCCGCGCCCGGCAGCCTGGCGAGGCCGACCCGCGCCCTCTCCCCCAGCGTCGCCGTGGCCCGCGGCGCCCCGGCGATCACCAGCGGCAAGGCCGGCCCCGGCCCCGTGCGGCCGCCCAGCGCGTCCGGCGGGTGGTCCACCATCCGGTCCTCGATCCCGATGCAGCTGGACGCGCCCAGCAGCGCATGCAGCAGCCCGCGCAAGCCCTGCCGCGTCCCCCGCGACGCCATCAGTCCGCCCGCAGCCTTCAGCAGTGCGCGCTTGTCCGCCGCCGCCATCCGCTCGTCCCAGGGCAGGCCGAGCCAACCGGCCAGCTCGTCCAGGCGCGCCGCCGGCGCCGTCTCCGGATCGATCCCGGCGCCGATCGCGCCGATGCGTTCGTCCAGGCCCTGCGTCATCGTCTCGATCACGCCCACCCAGCCGCGCAGCAAGCCCTCCGGATCGCCCTCCCGGCAGCGGAAGATCTCCGGCAGATGCGCCATCAGCGAGCGGTCGGGATAGCGCACCGCCAGCGCCTCCAGCTCGGGCATCGGCACGCCGGGCGGCATCACGATCTCGATGCCCAGCCACATCCAGCGCTGCTGCAGCCTGAACAGCGGCACAGCAATCTCGCCGTCGACCTCACCCGGCTTTTCCATGCGGAAGGCCGGCAGCCGTGTGAAGCCGGCGCCCTGAGATCGATGCCATAGCCGTTCCCAGCGCTGCGAGAGCGGCAGGTCCCCACGCTCGAGCCACGCCCGCACGTCCCGCGCCTTCAGCTCGTCATCGGTCCCCGCGGCCTCGACCACGAGCCGGGCCCCAGGCGGCAGGGACAGCCGCAGCTCCGCGCGCAGCCATCCCCGCCCTTCGGCGCCCGGCGGCGAATCCAGCACCGGCGTGATCAGCAGGCCCCTTGCCATCTGCCGGCCGCACGCCGGCCCGCCGTCGAGCCGCCACAAGCCCTGCCGGGTCGCGATCCACACCACATCGCCCTGCACGGCTAGGTCGCTGAACGCCACCGGCTCCTGCATCACGTCGGGCGCCGCCTCGTGCAGCACGCCGCCGTCGGCGTCGAGAACCATCAGCGCGCTGCGCGTGCTGCCGCCTGCCGACTGCACCAGCCACAGCGCGATCCGATGGCAGCCGTCCGAACTCATGCGCTTCACGCGCCAACCGGGCGCCAGCGTCTCCACCGAGCGCTCGACCACCGGCACCGGCTTGACGGCCGAGGCCATGTCATCGGCATCCGCATCGCCGTCGAAAGCCATCGGGCCGAGCCGCGCCCAGCTCAGGCTCGCGCCATCCTGGGAGAGCAGGACCAGTGTGCGCCCGCCGTCCACGCTCACCATCTCGCGCGCGGCCTTCGCCCCTTCGGGCTGCCAGCGCTCGATGACGCAACCCGCAGCGTTCACGCGCTCGCACCGTTGCCCGGCCGGCCCCGCCGCGTCGCCCCCGGCCGTGCCGAGCTCCGCCAGCACCCACAGCCCGCCGCCACCGTCCCCGGCGATATCGACGATGCGCCGCGGCGCGGGCGTGCACCGGTCGGCCAGGCGCAGGTCCAGGTCGCTGCCCAGCTCGAAGGGCGAATCGGCCGCCAGCGAATCCGCCTCCACGCGCTGCAGCCACAGGCTCTTTGCGCCGAAGCCCCACAGCCCCTCGCCCTCCAGGATCCACCGCGGGCTCTGCGCCAGCAGCCGGTCCGCGGCGACGGATTGGAACTGATGACAGTCGCTCGCCATGCCCCCTGAGGTCTGCAGCAGGCATTTCGACGGCGTGTCCCCGTGCGTGCTCCAGCGCACGCCCCGCCGCCCCGCCGCCACGCGCAGCAGCGCGCCCCGCACCGCCTGCACGGCGTGCGTGCCGAGCGGCGGCTCCACGCGCAGCCCGCCCTCATTCGTCACGCCCAGGCGGTGACGCACGCAGCGCTTCCAATGCGCTGGCGTCGTGAATCGATAGGCCTTCAAGCCGGTCACGCTCATGGCGCCCTCCCCGGTCCGCGGGTCACCGTCAGGTCCTGCCGGTCGATGACCAGCTTGGGCAAGCCGCTCAGCCCCACCCGAAGCGCCTTGCCCGCCGGCAAGGGCCGCCCGCCGAGGACCAGCTCCACCGCCTCCACCCGCAGCACCCCGGCCACCTGGCGCAAGCAGCTGCGCACCTGCAGCGGCGTCACATCGCGGCCGAAGGGCCAGGCGCGGATCTCGCCGTCGTCCAGCGGGGACAGCTGATCGCGCAGGCAGGCCATCGCACGCCGCGCCACCTGCTCGGGATCGGCCTGCGCAGCGGCTTGCAGCGTCGCGCGCACGCGCAGCTCCACGAAGCGCGGGCTGATCACCCGCAGCCGCTGGCCCAGCGGCAGGCGCGGCGCCAGCCGCCGCGCGATCTCGTCGAGCCAGCGTGCGGATTCCGTGCCGCCGTCGCGCCCGTCGGCCCCATGCCGGCCGGCCGCCACGAGCACCCGCAGGCCGCGCGGGCGGGGCGGCGTGCCCCGCTTGAGCGCCGGAATCGGCAGCTCTGCCACGCGCGCCACGCCCAGCCCCGTCAGCGCGAGCGCCGCTGCGCCCAGGTCCGCGCTCGTCACCAGCGGGCGCGCTTCCCGGACGCGCTCCCGCGCCCGCCGCCGCAGTTCCGCCAGATCGTCCACCGCCCGGCCGCCGCTGACCACGGCGATATTGCTGCCGAAGTCCGCCTGCACGCCCGGCACCCGCCACATCAAGCCGGCGGGCAGGCCGCCGCCCGCGCCCTTCGTCGTCCAGCACGCGACCTGCAGGCTGGCGCCCGGCGGGAATGCGCGGCCGTTGAGCCCGTTGCCGAAGACGAGCTGCCCGTTCGCCGTGTCCACGCGATAGACGCGGCACTCGGGGCTGCACGCGGCCAGATCCTCGACCCGCGACCAGGAAAGCATGTGGCCGCTGCGCGCTTCCGATTTCACTTCCAGCGTCGGATTTCCGCGCTCCACCATCGCGCCCACCGGCAAGGTCCAGCTGCGATCCGGCGCGCCGGTGCCGAAGTGTTCGACGCGCAGCGCCACTTGCTCGCGTTGAACGATGGGCACCACATTGAGATCGACCCGGCGGATCACCGGCGACCGCAGGAAGCCGCCCTGCGCGCCGCGCAGGACCAGGGTGAGCGGCGCCTTCAGCACGCGCCGCGGCTTGCAGGCCACCAGCACGACGCCGCTGCGCAGCAGGCCGTGGGTCGTGTCCTCGACCACCGTCAGCTCGCGCTCCTCGCCGCCGCCGCGCAGCAGCACCTGCAGCGAGGCGCTCTCCGGGCAGGTCGGGAGACACGCGGCACCGAAGGCGTCGGCGTCGGCCTCGACGGTGTCCGGTGCCTCCTCGACGCCGCCGCGCGGACGTCCTTGGCCCGGCAAGGCGAGATCGAAGCCGATGGACAGCAGGGCATCCGCCCCCAGCGGCGCGTGCGGATCGCTCGGCACGGCCGGCCAGTCGCCGTTGAGTTGAAGCTCCAGACGGTCCTGCGGCAGCGGCGGATCGCTGAAGGGCGTGAAGCCCACGCCGTGCAGGCGATTCACATCGGTGACGTCGTCCTCGCTGCCGTCACCGCGGCAGGCCTTCAGCTGGGCGATGCGCTTGCCCTGCCACAAGAGCAGCGAATGGCTGCAGCAATAGGGCGGCGCTTCCGCGCCGGGCGGCCTCACGCGCTGGTCGGCGGCGAGGACCCGCGCCACGGGCAGCGGGTCGGTCGGCCAGACCAGCCCCTGCGCCGGCGCCGCGCCGCGCGCGCGCACGCCCAGCAAGGCGGCAAAGGCCCGGCGCTCGTCGCGCCGCACGCGGCCGAGGCTGTAGATCTGCGCCTCGGCGATCCAGGCCAGCAGCTCGGTAAGCATGATCCCCGGGTCGTGCGCGTTGTGATCCGTCCAGGCCGGCGCGAGCGTCGGAATCAGCGAGCGCGCGAGCTCCGTCAGCTCCGTGTAACCGATGTCGTCGAGCTGGAGGCGGACGTCCTTCATGGTGCCAGCTCCGATTCGCGCGACGTCATCGTGCACCGGACGTCGTCGGCGGAGACCACGGCCAAGGCATCGGCGGCCAGGCGCGGCGGGGCTTCGGGAGCGTCATCGCGGGAGGCATCGGCGTCGGCATCGGCATCGGCCGCCACGGCGGTGATCGTCACGTCCTCGATCTCCTCCACAGCCGCGAGCGGCGCCAGCACGGCAGCGATCTCGTCGCGCGTGGGCCAGTGGCCGACCGGCCAGCCCCGCCCGTCGAGCCCGCCGGTGGCCGGATCGAGCAGCGCCTGCACGCGCAGCCGCGCCTGGCCGTCCACGCCGCCGCCATGCGCGAGGCGGTCCACCACGAGCCGGATCTCCACGCGCAGCGGCCGCAGCACCGGGCCACGAATCTCCAGCACGTCCGGCGCCATGAGCGAGGGGAGCGAATGCGCGGCGAGGAAGCGGCGCAGCTCGCGCAGGGCCGCCTGCGTCGGCCGCGGGTCGCGGCCGCGCATCACGACCACCAGGCGCAGCGCGCCGCCCTCGGTCACGGGCGCCGCCTGAGCGATGTCCGGCGAGAACTGGCGGGCGAGCGCGGCGAGGTCATCGGGCGAGATCGCGCGGCCGCGCAGGCGCAGCGTGTCCGGCGCGAAGCGCATGACTTCCGCGGCGTCCTGCGGGTCGGTGCCGCCGGCCGCGCCGTCGGGCGCGATCACGGTGTCCACCCCGCGCAGCGGCGTGACAAGCTGGACCTGCGTCCAGGCGGTGAGCGCATTGGCCGCGGCACCGCCGCCGTGGCGGTAGCGCCGCGCGAGGATGGTGTCGGCACCGGGCGGCGGAATGCGGCCGTGGCGCCCGTCGCCGAAGCGGATCTCGCCGCTGGCGTCGTCGAGGCTGTAGACGCGCTCGTCGGGGCCGGCATCGTCGGTATCGGCCACGCAGGTCCAGCGGATCCAGGGCCCGCGGTTGAACGCGATCTCGTCTTCCACCAGCGTGCGGTCCAGCGCGCGCAGCCGCTGGAGCGCTTCCTCGCCCAGGCGTTCGCGGACGCGGAGCTCCAGGCTGCCGGCGATCACCGGCGGGCGGGCGGGCATCACGCGCTGCAGCGGCGAGCCGTCGGAGGAGCCCAGCCATTCGTTCTCTCGCGTTTCGCAGGCAGACGCCCAAGTGCCGTTGAGCCATGCGCCGCGCACGACCGGCGGCCAGAGCCCGGCCGCATCCGGGTTGGCCTGCAGGCGCAGCCACCAGGCGGTCTGCCCGAAGAGCTGCGAGGACTCCGGCGGCTCGCCGATCTGCAGCACCACGGTGCCGCTTTCGGTGAGGCCGCGCGTGCCGTCGTCCACGGGCACCGGCTCGAAGCCGCGCCGGCGCAGGACGCTGGCCGACAGGGGCAAGGCGCCGCCGGCGTCGAGGCGGTCCTCCACGAGGAACAGCAGGCTGACCGCGCTGCCGGAGGGCGGGCGGTCCAGGCCGAGGTAGAGGGCGGGCTGGCCGGAGGTGGCCGGTGCGCCGTCGGCGTCGAAGCGCTGGAGGGTCTCGCCCAGGGGGACGAAGTAGCGCAGCGTGGCATGGGCGGCGTTCGCGGCCTTGTGGGCGTTGTTGGCAGCGGTCTGGTCCACGAGGGCGCCGCCGTCGCGCGTCAGGACGAGGTCGGGCAGCACCTTGTCGGCGAGGTCGTAGGCGACGTCGAGCTTGATCACATAAGGCGCGCGGATCGTGGCGGTGTTGCGGGTCACGGTCTGGCCGTCGCCGGTCTTCGCGGTGGTGAGGGTCACCGACTCCTCTCCGTAATTGCCGCCGACCAGACGCGCGCGGATCCAGTGGTTCTTGCGGCCCATCACGTCGGTGGGGGCGAGGTCGTCGGGGACGTCGAAGCTCACCTCCCCGGTGTTGATGAGATGTCGGGTCACGTCCGTCACCTTCTCGATCCGCCGCCAGGCCTGGCCGTCCCAGAACTCCCAGGACAGCGAAGGATTGCGCCGAAAGGCGCCGCCTTGGAGCGTCCATTCGCGGAAGGGCTTGTTCGAGTAGGTGGTGAGGTTGATGCCGGAGCCCGCGTTCGGCGCGCCCTCTCGGCTCTCGGGCGGCAGCAGGATCCAGGTGCCAGGTGAAGCGGCGCGACTGAGGGAGAAGCTGGTGTGCCGCGGCGGGGTCCAACCCTCGAGTTCCAGCAGATCGACGACGTCCAGTTCGGCCGGTGGGTCCGTCGCGCGCAGGTACAGCGCGGAACGCAACGCGGACTCGAGCCCGCAAACCCTTCTCGCATGCCAGTAGCGCGTGATCGTGGCCGCCTTCGCAAGGACCGGGCGGAACTCCACGACCGTCCCGCCCTCGGCCATCTTGGCGACCTTGACCAACTGCTTCTCGCCGTCCAGTTCAATCAGAAGAAGCTTCCCAACCGCGATCGCGATCGTGTCGGATTCCGAGCGGGTCAAGGATTTGACTGTGTGCTTCAACGGCTGGAAATCCGCGGACTCTTCTTCCATCAGCGCAAGCGCCGTCGCGCTTTCTTCTGACACTCGCTGCTTGAAACGCACCATTGATCGCCCATCTGGCGTCGACAGCAGCGCCGCGACGGGCTCAAACTTCCGGCCTTTGCCGATGCTGAGCTCGGCGAGCAACTTCTCGGGGTCGTCGATAGAGGAAACGTTTTCCTCGCACCGCGCTGCATCGACCAGCGGGACGCTAGTGAACGTCTGGCTCTTCCACCGCTCAGCCCGCGTGACGACCCCGCTCGCGTTGTCCGTCGGCACGATCAGGTCCTCCCCCAGCACGATGGGCGCGGCGCTCATGACCTTGGACTCGGCCGGCGCCGCGCCGCGCATCCATCCCCGCGGATTGCTGAACGGCGTCCAGCGGACCGGGTAGCGCTGCTCCTTCTCCTCGACGACGAGGTAGATCGCGAGCTCGTCGGCTTCGCCCCCCAGCGGATGCTCGAGGGCATAGGCACAGGTATGGCCGACGACTTCCGCACCCTCCTGCTTCGCCTCCTCCGCCTCCACCTCCACCTCCACCTCCACCTCCCCCTCCAGCTTCGCCTTCGCCTTCATCCGGATCGCCAGGAGCGTCTTCTTATCGCTCTCCCACCCGACCACGTGCAGCAACCCTCCACGCATGAAGGCCAAGGGCGTGAACGCCAGGTCGAAGCGGTGACCGCCCGCAACCGTGTCCCACCGCTCCGCTCCGGCGGGCGGGGACGAGAGGAGATGCAACGCTCCGCTGCCGTCCAAGGCGATGAGGCGCTGGTCCTGCGACGCGTCTTTCTCCGTGTGCACAGGAACGATCACGCGGATGCCCCCGAGTGGCTTCGCCGGGGCCACCTCCGGCCATTGCGCGTTACCTTTGGCCGGCCGCGAATGCACCGTCCCGCCCTGCAGGACGTACACCATCGGCACGCCCTGGCTGGGCGCCAGCATCAAGATCCCGCAGGATCCGCCGCCTGCGTCGTCGGGCTTCGCTGGCGCCACCGGGGGGAATCCCAGCCGTGTCCATATCCCTTCGGTGTCGGGAACGCCCTGCTCGTAGAGCCACGCCACGGAAAGGCCGTCGGCGCCGACCTCGACCGCGCTGGCGAACGCAATGCCGCCGCTGGCCACGGCGCCGAGCCCGTACGCCGGCGACAGCTGGATCGGCAGGTCATGATCGTCCGCAAGCACCACGCGGTCCTGCGGGGTCAGGACGGCCCGGCTGCCGGGCTCCCCGTCCACGGAGCGGGTCGCCTTCAGCCGGATGAAGCGACCGTCGTTGCCGATGCCCATCAGCAGATCCACCTTGACCTTTTCATCGGTCCCCATGGGCACGGCCGTCAGGGGCGTGCGGAGCTGGTCGTCCACCGTGAAGTCGAGCGTGATCTTGGCCCTGGCCTTCGAGAACGCTTCCCCGCAGCCGAGGTAGAACGCATCGAACTGCCGCGGCTCGCGGCCGAGCGGATAGAACGGTGCGTCCAGCACCAGCGGCGCCGTGTTAGCCAGGCCGTCGAGCTGAAGCGACGTCCGGCCCGCGCCGGCGGGCCGTTGCCGGTCGTCCGCCGCCGGCTCGGCGGCTCGCTTCGCCTTCTCGGCTTCGGCCACCTTGGCCTCCCCGGCCTTCAGCAGCTTCGTGAACGCCTCCGGCCAGTCCTTCGGCTTCCCCTTGACGCTCAGCCTCAGCTGCGACGTGGTGGCGCCCTTCGTGTGCTTGAGCGCCGACGCCTCGCGCGTGGCCCGCAGCCAGCGGCTCCGGTGCCCTTCCAGGACCAGCACCTCGATCGAGCCGGGCTCCTTCATCAGCTTCAGCGGCACCTCCCCCGGCACCGGCTTGAGCAGCTGCCATCCCGCCGGCGCGTCCTTGCCCAGCCGGTCGAGCTTGCCCCAGTACCGCCACTCGGCGTCCGCTGCCACGCCCCCGTCCGCGCTGACCACGATCAGGGCCGCGCCCTCGATCTTCAGCAGGTCGCCGGCGCCGATGTACAGCGCGTGGTCCTGGGCGTTGATCCAGGCTTGCGCCGGACGGAAGGCGCGCTCCAGCGTCAGCCGCTGCCTGGCCGGCATCGGCGCCGCCAGCGCCGGCGACAGCCGCACCATCCGCGCCTCCACCTCCACCACGCGTTGCAGCGTCTTCGCGGGCGTGCGCACCATCAGGCCCGGCGCCAGGCCCTCCGCAGCCTCCACCTGCACCCACTCATTGCCCGCGAACGCGTCGGCCTGCAGCACCCAGCGGCCGGCCGTCGCCTTGGGCGCCTCCATCGCCAGCACGTCCGGCGGCGGCAGGTAGAAGGCGTTCTCCACCGGATCGGCCGCCACCAGGTGCTGCAGGCGACCGGGCAGCACGCGCAGCGGCTGCTCGGTCTCCAGCATCACGGCCACGCCATCGCGCGTCTGCGCCTGCAACTGCACGCGCTCCCCGGCGTCCAGCGGCTCCGCCGTCGCGCCCATGCCCAGCACCACCGGCAGGCGCGCCGCGCGCGCGCCCGCGCCTTCCAGGCCGATCCAGTGGATGAAGGCGCGCAGGCTCTTCTCCGGCACGCGCTTCAGGCGCTGGTTCACCTCCGCGCTCAGCCGCGCCGCGATCTCCAGCAGCGCCAGCCCGACATCCCGCTCCCCGCCGCGCGGCCGCCAAGCCGGCAGCCAGCTCCGCGCGCGCGCCTGCAGGTCGGCCAGCAGCGCGGCTTCGCTAGGCACATCGTCGTCACGGGGTCCGGGCCGGCGTTCGCTCATGACCGGCTCCCCGAGTTCGAGCCGGTGCCCGCTTCACGGAAGGCGAAGGGGTAGACCACGTTGCCGGTCTGATTGGTCTGCCGAACGCGGTACTTGAGCTTGATCAGCAGGGTGCCGCAGCTCAAGTCCGTCTGGTCGATCTCCACGTTCAGCACTTCGATGCGGGCCTCGAAACGCTTCATCGCGTCGCGCACCGCGGCGTCGATGCGCGTCATGAGCGCCGTGTCCACCACTTCAAAGGTCAGCCGATGGATCCCGCAGCCGAAATCCGGCCGCCGGACGCGCTCGCCAGGCGTCGTGCCCAGGATGATGCGAACGGACTCGCGGATGTCCCGCTCATGCTCGGAGAGCGCCACCCCACCCGTCCTGGGGTCCAGGCGTATCGGATACGCCCAGCCCCGCCCCATCCAGTCCTTTTGCGGGTCCATCACGTCACCCGATGAGCACCGTCGGGGCGCCGCCGACGATCACGTTGGGCCCGCCGGCCTCGATCACGCGGTCCGACTGCCGAGCCGCGAACAGCCCGCCGATGCGGACAGTGGCGCTGCCCACGGCCACCGTGCCGCCCACGTGCGGCTGCGGCCCGTTGGACAGTGGGCACAGGTGCATGTCCGCGCCGACGCGCCAGGCCGGCACGCCGGCGATCAGCACGGTCGGACATCCGGCGCCGGTCAACGGCGTGCCGTGGCTGGTGGGGTCGCCCACGCGGGCTGCTGGCAGTCCCATGTCCGCTCCTCAGTTGATGTTGACCATGGCGCCGTTCAGGCCGAGCAGGCCGCCGGCCTTCACGTCGATGGACCCCGTCGCCTCGATCCGCACGGAGGCGCCCTTGAGCGTCAGCGCGCCGCGCGCCTCCACCGTGAGCGCGCCGCTGCGGCTGTCGATGCGCAGCGCATTGCCTTGGCCGTCCTCCACGCGGATGCCCTCGTCGTCGAGCACCACGCGCTTGCCGTCGTCCAGCGCCAGCCGGACGGCGCCCTTTGCGCCGTCGTCGAAGACCAGCACATGCCCTTTGCGGGAGCGGATCACCCGCCGGTCATTGCGGCCGTCGTCGTTCGAATCCGGCGGACGGTCCACGCCGTTCCACAAGGCACCGATGACGTAGGGGAAGCGCAGATCCCCGCGCTCGAAGGCGACCAGCACCTCGTCCCCCACCTCGGGCAGGAAGTAGGTGCCCCGCTCGCCGCCGGCCATGGGCACGGCGATCCGCGCCCAGTAGCTCTCGCGCGGCTCGCTGTGCCAGGGGTAGCTGACCTTGACGCGCCCCTGCCCGCCGTCGTCGCGGTTCTGCCGCACGATGCCAATGCCCACACCCTTGGCGTGGCCGCCGGCTTCCAGCCCCGATTCGCCGGGCGCGATGGCGAGCAATGTCATAGCGAGGTCTCCTTCACCTTGAGGCGGGTCCGGTACCCGTTGGCATCGATCTTGTGAACGGTCTGCTGCACGTAATAGGTCTTGGAGAACGGCGCGCCCAGCCCGGCGATGTCCACATTGCAGTCCGGCCGCAGCGTCGGCAGCCCCATGCACTCGGCCTCGCCGGTCACGAAGCGCTTGGCGTGCTCGCTGAGCACCGCCTCGGCACGCCGCTTGGCCTCCGCCTCGGTGAACACCGGCTGGCGCAGCTGCAGCACCGCGTCGCGGCCGACCGCCTGGCGCAGCCGCGCACCGGCGCCGATGCGCCGCGGGTCCAGGCCCGACTCCTCCCCCGCGCCGGCGCGCCCGACGATGGGCTGCTTCTTCGCGGAGTCCCAGCCATAGACCTCCACCTTTGACACCTGCGCCGCGAGGTTCGCCTCCGGCCGGAACGACAGCAGCCCCTGCCCCCAGCGCAGCGTCACGACGCCGTCGTCGCCGTCGCGCGGCCGCGCAAAGCGCAGCGCCTTCTTCTCCGTCACGTAGAACTCGCAGTGGTTGCGGTCCGCGAGCTTCTTCATGAACTCGAAATCGCTCTCCTGGTTCTGCTCGATCTGCGCGTGCTGCTCGAGCGTCGGCTCGATGTCCGGATCAAGGCCATGCTCCGCCGCCAGCTGCAGCACGACCGCCGTGTCGGTCCAGTTCTTCCAGCTCCGCGACTGCTTGCCCAGCGTCATCGTGAAGGCGTGGTCATAGCCCGCCACCGTGAGCTCCGGCGTGCCGCCTTCCGGGAAGCTGATGGAGATCTCCGTGATCACGCCGCTGAACAGCACCGGCAGATTCGAGCGATCGCCGTAGCCCAGCTTGATCTCGACCGTCGCGCCGAAGGTCAGCACCTCCAGCACCTGCCGGTTCAGCCCCGAGACGAATGCGCGCCCCTCCAGGTCGTACGCGCCGCCCACCACGAAGCTGAAGCGGCCGGCGGCGCCCAGGCTCAGGTCCACCTCCACCTGCGTCACGTCGATCGCGAGCTGGTGCGTGAGGTCCCGGCCCGAGACCAGGACCTGGAACGCCGGCGCGTAGAACGCGCCGTATTTTTCAGAAAGCGGCGCGAGTTCCATCGCGGTCCTCCAGCGGCGGGACGGTCACCCAGGTGCCCGGCGGCAGCTCGCGCGGGTCGTCCAGGTCGTTGTGCTCGGCGATCACCTTCCACAGCGCGGCGTCCCCGTACTCGGCTGCCGCCAGCGCCCACAGCGCCTCGCCGGCGTTGAGGCAGCGCCGCTTGGTCTTGTCGGACGACTGCAGCGGCACGTCGCGGATCAGCTCGGTGAGCGTCTTGTATTCCCTGAAGCTCACCGACAGGGTCGCCCGCGCCGGCGTGCCGTCGGGCCGGAAGAGCGTGATCTTGCGCGACAGCTTCTCGATCACCGCCTTGAAGTTCAGGGTGCCCCAGAGGAAGCACACGGGCGGCGGCGCATGCAGCTCGCGGTCGATCTCCAGCAGTGCCGCCAGCGCGTCCAGCCGCTGCGCCACGCTCGGCCCGGTGCCGCGGTCGGTGTAGTCGTCGAGGAAGAGTTCCATCGACAGCACGTCCGCCTCACCGTTGATGAAGTGCAGCAGCGGGCCGCTCAGCCCGACGATGGTCGTGGCCTTGAAGCTGTTGCTGCGCTCGATGCTGTATTCGTTCGGATTGAACAGCACCGGAATCCGGTCGCCCGCATGCGCGCCGGCAACAATCTCGATGACCGCTTTCTCGATTGCCATGGCCGGGTCCTGCCTCAGAGTCCGCGCCGTTCGCGCTCGATGCGCAGGCGACGCTCCAGACGGTGCATCACGTCCTGCGCGAGACGGTCCGCCATCGCCGCGGCGGCTGCGCTGCCCGGCGGCGGGAAGGCCGGAGCGGCCGGGGACGGCGCCGGTGCGCCGCTCGTGCCTATCCCATCACCCCGCGGCGCCGCCGTGCGAAGCGCGGGCGTCGCCGCCGCGCTGCCCTCGCCGGGCCAGCCGTCCGATGCCGGCGAGTCATCGGCCGACGGCCTGTCCCGGCGCAGCGCGCGCCAGGTCAGCTCCGCGGGAGGGGCAGACGACCGCGAGCTGGGCCTCGCCCCTGCAGCGCGAGCTTGCGCTGCGAGCCCGACAGCGCCGCGCGCCGTCATCGCGACCTTGCTACCAAAGGGCCTCGCGGGTCGGACGTCGGGCCGGGCTGCCTCAGGCGCTCGCCATGTCAACGCCACGCCCAGAGCGCTGCGTGCGGTGGAGGCCGGGGTCCGATGGCCGTCGAAAGCGACACCGGCCGGGCGCGCGCGCGTCGATCCGCTCGATGCAGGCCTCGATCGACCTTCGATGCCCTGCGGCGGCAGGCTGTTCCGAACGTCGTCCGTCACCAGCACGCGAGCCCTTGGGAATGCATGACGAGGCCTTGCTCCGGCATCGGCCCCATGCGCGGCATCGCGCGCGCCGCGCCAGATCGTCACCGGCTGCGCGACGACAGCGCCGGCGCGGGGCGCCGCGGTCCGGCCGGGGCTCACGCACCCGGGTGAGGTCAACGCGCGCACGCCCATCGGCGATGTCGTCCTGCTCGCGCCGCCGTCCGGACGCGCCGCTACCGCCTGTGAGCGCCACGCGTGAAACGACGGCATCCGCAGCGCCGGCTTCGGGTCCGGATCCAGATGAATCGTCACCGAGCGTTCCTGTTGCAGGGCGGCCTGGGGCGGCAGATTGCGCGCCAGGCGGTGGAGGTGGACGTGCGTGTGGGCGTGCGTGTGGAAATGGGTAAGCGAGAGAACCTGGGCGCCGCGGTGGACCGTGGGCTGCGCGTCGCCGCCTTGCAGCCGACGCCGCCACTGCAGCGCGAGGGCGGGCCTCGTCGGCAGGGCGCGCGCGCGGGACGCCGCTATCACCAGCCGCGTTGGCGCGCCGCTGCGCGGGCGCAGGAGCGGGATCGTGTTCATCCGCGCCGGATCCCGTGATGCACCAGCTCGACGCTTTCGACCATCACCTGCGAGCTGGTAGCGTCGAGGTCGGTGCCCGACCACTTGACGGGGAAGGCCTGCTCGATCAGCCAGCGCCAGACCTCGTTGCCCTCGGCGTCGTGCAGCGCGACGACGAAATCGCGCCGCTCCACCCGCCCTTCGATCACGGCCTCGTGCCAGGCCCACATGCGGTCGTCCGCCAGGCCGCGCTCGAGGACGATGGGGCCGTAGGCGGTCATCGTGGCGAGCTTGTGCTCGTGGTCGTTGACGCCGCCCTCGCGGTAGGACTCGTGGCGCGTTTCGCGCACGAGGCCCTTCACGCGGCTGAAGCCGCCGTGCTGGATCCGGTCGAGCTCGATCCGGAAGCGGAAGCCCTGGTAGGGATCGGCGAGCGGCTTCATCACGGCTCCTCAGACGAGTTCGAAGGGGTTGGGCCGCACGCCGTCCAGGCGCCGGTTGATGCTGGAGATTGCCCGGCACCAGCGCCGCCGCTCGGCGTGCTCCAGCGCCATCAGCTCATGGCGGCCCCAGTGGAAATGACAGGCGATGAAGGCCATCTCCTCCTCGAGCTGACGAGGCGGAGTGACCCTCATGCTTCCCCCACGGAGCGAGCCCTCCAGGGAGACGCGTCCTCGCCGTCGAAGCGGTCCGCGTTCGGTGACCGGGGCACCTGGGCGGACGCGATCTCCGAGGCAGCGGAGGTGCTGTCGTCCTCGCCGGCGTTGATGCGCTCGTACAGGCGCTGCAGGTGGTCGAAGTCGGCGGCGAAGAGGCCTTCGATGATCCGGGTATCGACGTCGGGCAGGTCGCCCAGGCGGACGACCACACGGGCGAGCACGATGATCGGCAGGTAGGCGGGGTTCTGCTGCACGCGCGGGTCGCGCAGGGGCAGGATCTCGTCGGCCGCGGTGGCCAGGCGCATGGTGCCGTGGCGATGCAGGGCGCCGCCGGCATCGAGGAAGCCCTTGGGCAGGGCGAAGTCGATCTCGGTCTGGAAGCAGGGGTGGTGGGACATGGCGGTCTCCGTCGCGCGGGTCACTACTGCACGCGCTCGATGCCTTCGTTGACAAGCTCGAGCACCTCGATGAAGACCTCGTTGCCCTTGGCGTTGAGGTCGCTGGGGTCGTACTTGGCGGGCCAGGCCTCGCTGACGACGAAGCGGGCCTTGTTGTCGCCGGCCTCGTCGATGACGACGATGGCGACGGTCTTGCGGTTCTGCTTGATCTGGCCGGCGAGGATGAGCTTGTGCCAGTTGTAGAGCTCGACGGAGTCGGTGACGCCCCACTTGAGGGTGATGTTGCCGAACTTGGCCAGCCCGGGCAGCTTGCGGACGTGGGTGGCCTGGTCGCCTTCGCGGTAGTCGATCGCGTCGGTGGTGGTTTCGCCGATGGCGATCTCGCTGAAGCCGGCCTGCTGGATGCCGTCGATCTCCAGCCGGAAGCGCATATTGCGCAGGGGGTCGATGCGTGCCATGGATTTGGTCCTCCTGGTCGGGTGGGGCCGCCGCGCGCGGGGCGCGGCGGAGAAGCGTCAGCGTTGGGATTCGGCGGTGTTCTGGAAGATCTGGAAGATCACGAACTCGGCCGGGCGCACGGGGGCGATGCCGATCTGGCACTTGAGCCGCCCGTTGAGGATGTCGTCCTGGGTCATCGTCGTGCGGTCGCAGGTGATGAAGAAGGCTTCGTCCTCGGTGCGGCCGAACAGGGCGCCGTTGCGCCACTGCGTGCGCAGGAAGAGGCGGATGGTGTCCTTGACGCGGGCCCAGAGGCGGTCGTCGTTGGGTTCGAAGACGACCCACTGCGTGCCTTCGTAGATGGAGCGCTCGAGGAAGATGAAGAGGCGGCGCACGGAGACGTACTTCCAGAGCCCGTTGGACGACAAGGTGCGCGCGCCCCAGACGCGGATGCCGCGGCCCGGGAAGTTGCGCGTGACGTTGACGCCGGCGGGGTTGAGCGCGCCCTGCCGTTCATCGTCGATGGCGTACTCGAGGTCGATCGCGCCGCGCACGATCTCGTTGGCGGGCGCCTTGAAGACGCCCCGTTCGGTATCGGTGCGGGCGTAAATGCCCAGCGTGTGCCCGCCGGGCGGGACGAGCTTGCGAGCGCCGGTCCGGGGGTCGGAGACGTAGAGCCAGGGATAGTAGAAGGCGCCGTACTGGGAGTCCGTGACCTTCGAGCGCGGCACGAGCTCGGAGACATTGGACTGATGCGGGTCGCAATCGACGACGGCGAAGCGGAACTTGTTGGCCTCGCAGTGCTCGACCACCCGCTTGCCGATGAGCACCGGATCCTCGCGTGGGTATGGCGCATGCACGAGTGCAACGTCGCGGTAGGCGTCCTGCTTGAGGATCTCCAGCCCCTGCGCCTGCCGGCCGTCGGCGGCTTCGCCTTTGAAGTCCGCCTCGAGGGGCGCGTCGCCGTCGTCTCCATCGGCCAGGAAGGTCCCTGGGATGTCGTCCATGGGGGTGTTGGCCGGGGTGCCTTCAGAGACCGTCAGCGCCACGAGCACGGAATTGCCTGGCAAGCGCTTGCCGAAGTAGTCGCTCGACGCGGGGTCATAAGACAGGTCGTCGAAGTCCTCGACGAGGGTCGGGCGGGGCCGGGCCTTGCGGGCGTCCTCCTCATCGGAGAAGGGATCGTAGGTCGGATCGGGCAGGGTCGACCAATAGGCGAGCCGAAGCCGGAAGCCGATGGGTGTGCCGTCAGCGTCCAGCGTGCTGCCGCCCTGCTTCTTCACCCAGATCCGGTTGCCCCACTCGCCCGGGCCGAGGGCGCGCAAGCTGAACGGCGCGGCCTCGAGCGTGGCGGTCTCGGCGTTCTTGCCCACCACGCGGCTGACGTAGAGGCGCTTGCCGCCGTTGTCGAAGAATCCGCTGACGGCATAGGGCATGTAGCGCGGCAGGTCACCGAAGACATTGCCAAACCAACGCCGGTAGTCGTTGTAGCTGGTCACCAGCAAAGGCAGCACAGGGCCGCGCTCCGTCTCGCCGATGAACGCGGCGGTGCTGGTGGGCACGCCTTCGATCGGCCGCGGGCCGCGCTCGATCTCTTCGATGTAGACGCCGGGGGTCAGATATTCGGGCATGGTGGGGCTCCTCGATCCAATGACGTGGGCAGGCAAGCGCTATGACGCAGCGACAGGTTCATCGGTCTTCTTTGCGGCGGGAGTGCAGCATTGGTCGATGGGTTTCTCCTGCTCCAGGGCCTTCTGAACGGCCTCGTCGAGGCCCTTCATCTGCGCATCACGCGTTTTCTCGCTGGACGCCAGGTCGTCCGGTGCGGCCTTGAACTTCGCTTCCGCGAGCACCCGTGCCTTCTTGAACCCGCACTGCGAGTTGAGGGCGATCCAAGCGGCGTCGGCCTTCGCCTCGAAGCACTTGGGGTCGAAGAGCCACGCCCCATGCTCCCGCCCCACTCTGAGGGGCAAGGTCAGAACACTCGCCGATGGGCACAGCGCCTTTGCGTCCTCGGCTTCCGGAAAGGCGCAGCTGTCCTTTAGGCGCTCCGGGCGCACGGCCCAATGAAGCGGCGCGAGCTTGAACCAGAACACGTAGATCGCACGCGCCTGCTTGGGGCCGGCCAGGAGGTCCTTGATCTCGGCTCTCCACTTGTCCACCTGGGCAAGCGCCGAAGCGACGACACGGGCGTTGTCCAGCAGCGCGGCCAACAGCGCCTTGCCCTGGTTTTCCTTCTCGCGGGCTTCGCTCAGCGCCTTCTCAAGCGTCCCGATGCTGGCCGTCCGCCGGTTCTCCACCGCGGTGATGGTGTCCTGCATCTTATTGAGCTGAGGACACACATACTGATGCACCAGCCGCTTGCGTTCTGCGTCGTTGAAGACGCCCTTCAACTGCTTGGCGAGTTCCAGCACGAGGGTGTGTTGCTCGCACCAGTCGGCCTCCAGGCTTGGGAATACGGTCTCGTAGCTCTTCAACGCCGCATCGCGTTGCTTCGTGAACGCCGTGAGTTCGGCTCCGAGGCCCAGCAAATGCTGCGCCTGATAGACCATATCAACGTCCTTGGCCTGTTTAACCAGCTTTTCGACCTCGGTCGGGGGCGGCTCGGCGGGTTGGGGTGGCGGCGGCGGCGCCGTCAGTGTCCTCTCAGGATCATTCATGCGTATCTCCTCTGTCAGGCTATTGAGCACCGGGTTCCATGACCCACCACTTCAAGGCAACGGTCGCCCGCAGCGGCATTCCTTCGCGGATGCAGCCCGGCGGCGCGCCCTCCAAGAATCGAAACTTCGCACCGGTGACGCGTGTCTGGCCGGCGTGCTCCACCTGCAGCACAACCGGCAGGAATCGGGGCGGGTAGCCGTTGGACAAGGGGCGTTCGAGGTCGCGCGCCACCCCCGGGAGAAAGAAAAAGAAACCCCCGTCCTCGGCGGTGATCGAGACAGGCCGGGGCATCACCGCGTCCCCGAAGTCCTTGGTCGAGGACAGCAGGCTCACCCGCGCGCCTTGCACCGGCGAAGCCTGCGTGCCATTGCCATCGAGCACGCATCCGCGTAGCGCGGTGACGCCGTCCGGGAAGTCGTAGGCCTGCGTCGGCTGGAGCACGATCGTGACCACGCGTTCAGCCGGTGTCGGCTTGTCGATGTCCGCCGGCCGCTTGACGGATCTGCTGGTCTTCTCATAGGGCAAACGCCCCACATCCACGTCGATCTGGGTCGGCCACCGATCCTCCTCGCGCAGCCAGACGAAGCGTCCCGAGCGGCTGACGATCGGCGCCCGGCGGAGCACATTCGCCCGCACCCCGACGCCGCGGGACACAAGTTGGCCGCCCACCGCATCGATGAGTTCCACGGCCAGCAAGGCACGGCGGTCGAAACCGCTGTCGAAATCAGAGATCACGGCGTCGCCCATGGTCAGACCTCCACGCCCGCGCGAGTCGCGTAGGTCTCGTCCAGGACCGGCGCGCCAGGCGGCTTCAGCGTCGGCACCAGCCACACCGGCGACACCAGCAGCGACACCGACGTCCGGTAGTTCTCGGTCGGAAACAGACCCCAGAGCCGGCTCATCTCCTCCGAGGACAACTGCTCCAGCACCAGCTTGCAGGTCTGCCCAGCGACGTAGCGGCCCGTGATCACCGGATCCAGGTGCAGCGCCAGGATGATCTGGCCGAGATCCCGCAGCTCCGCACGGTCCGACTCGTTTGCGCTGTCAACGTCAGGCCGCAGGCTCGGCGTGATCAGGAAATGCAGATCCAAGGGGACGGCGTGTTCGTGCAGCTCCGCGACCTTGCTGGTTTCCTTGACGTGGGAATACGGCCGGTTGCGCAGTTCCGTGTTGACCGCCACGCGGTACAGGAACAGCACCACCCGCCGTGATGTCGTGCCGCTCGCACTCAGCGGTCCGATGAAGACGTCGCCATTGGCGGACGTCGACTCCAAGGCCTCGGCAATCCGGTCCCGCAACGCCAGCGTGACGAGTTCAATGGCGGCCGCGCTCATATTTCAATCCTCACGCCGCCCGCAGGGGCCGGTTGAACTCGGCGGACAAGGCCGTCAGGCGGCGTTCCGTGCCGACCAGGCCGAGCTTGCGCACCTCCGCCAGCGCCGCCTCCAGCAGATGCGACATGCCGATCCGGCCCTCCCTGCCCGGTGCCGCCTGCTGCGCGGCCGCGAAGGCGGCGCGCACCGTGATCTGCCGGATGTTTCCGCCGTTGAGTTCGCAGTTCGCCGCCAGCTGCCGCAGCCCAGCCTCCAGCCCGGCCTCTCGCGGTGCCGTGGTCGGCAGGCAGCGCCGCCAGAGTTCCTCCCGCGCCTTCACATCCGGCTGCGGAAACTCTACGATGAACCGGAAGCGGCGCAGGAAGGCGGAGTCGATGTTCTGCCGCAGGTTGGTCGTCAGGATGCCCAGGCCCGTGAACGCCTCCAGGCGCTGCAGCAGGTAGGCCACCTCGATGTTGGCGTAGCGGTCGTGCGCGTCCCTGACCTCGCTGCGCTTGCCGAAGAGCGCGTCGGCCTCGTCGAAGAGCAGCACGGCACCGGCACGCTCGGCGTCGTCGAACACCGCGTCGAGGTGCTTCTCCGTCTCGCCGATGTACTTGCTGACGATCCGCGACAGGTCCACGACAAAGGCCTCCACTCCCAGGGTCTGCGCGATCGCCTGCGCCGCCATCGTCTTGCCCGTCCCGCTCGGCCCGGAAAACAAGGCGGTCACGCCGCGGCCATACGGCAACTGCGCTTCGAAGCCCCAGTCCTGCATCACGCGCGCGGCATGGCACACGTTCGCCACGATTTCGCGCAGCTGCGCCGCGGGTTCGGGCGGCAGCACCACGTCGTCCAGCTGGAACGACGCCTCGAGCCGGCGCGCGAAACGCGGAAGGTCCGGACTCGCCGCCCAGCGAAGCGCGCGGGCAAAGTCGCGCGCGGAGTCCTGGGGCTCCCCGCGCGCGGATCGCGCCTGCATCAGGCGCACGGCCTCGTCGAGTTGGGCCAGACCGACAGGCAAGCCCGCCGCCAGGCGCTCGGCATCTGCGCCGGTCAAAGACAGCCCGGCGTCAGTACCGGCCCGTGCCAGCACCGCGGCGCGGGCCTTCAACGGCGCCGGCTCGCGCTTCAAGACCTGCGGCTCGTGCCCCGCCAGCGCGCCGAGCACGATCTCCGCGCGACGCGCCACGATAGCAACGCGCGTCATCGTGCCCAGCGAGCCCAGCGAGCCCAGCGAGCCCAGCAAGGGTCCCATCGGCGCCACCAGCGCAGGCCGATCAGGGAAGGCGGAAGCGTCCAGCACCAGCCATCCGCCGCGCAGCAGCGTGAGGCGCTCCAGCCGCGCCGCGAGATCCTGCTGCTCGGCCACCGACCGTTCGCCTAGAGCCCCAAGATCGACGCGCCACAGCGGCTCCGCGCCCTTCGCCGACTCCAGCAGCGCACGCCAGCCGTCCACGTCGGAGCCTTCCAGCACGACGCCGTGTCCGGCACCTGCGGCCTTTCTCAGCGCCTCGATCAACGCCGCCCCATGCTGCCTGTCCTGTTCACCGACGAGCCAGCGCCTACCCGGCCACGGCGCCTTGCGAAGGGCGCCCTGCAAGGCCGGGTCGGCCTCCAGCGCCTCGGCGTGCCCGAGCAGCCACGCACACAAGGGCGGATCCACCCGCAGCGCTTCATCGAAAGCCGGCGGATGCCGCGAGTCCCGGTCCAGCAGGCGCAGGCGGTCGAGCCCGTCGAAGGCCGCCAGCGATGTCCGCACCTGGGCTTGCGGCCCGATCACCGCGCAGGCCACGCCGAAGCCGAGCGCGCGCTGGCCCATGTCATCGTTGAACACGCCGAAGACGCGCTGGTATCGGCAATCCAGTTCCGGCGCCAAGGCCAGCAAGAAAAGCTGGCGCGCCTCCGGGTGCAGGTCAAGCGCCCGGAAGAGCCGCGCGAGCGGCGTGGCCGCCTGGGTGCGCAGCGCGTTGTCCAGGGCATTCAAGGCCGCGTTGACGGCGTCGGCGCCGGCGTCCTCGCCGTCTTCGGCGGCGCAGCGGGTCAGCAGCTTGACCACCAGGGCCTGGGGCACCGTCAGGCCGGTCATCTCGTCCGGCGCGGTCGGTCGTGCATCGTTGAATCGATGCAAGGCGGCATCCAGCCAATCGCAAACGATGGCCCAGAGCTGATCCGTCTCAGGTGCACCCGTGATTTTCGGCGCCGCCTTGGGCTCACCACGGTTCGCCTCACCTGGCTTCGCTTCAGCCGCGGGGTTCGGTAGTGGCAATGCGACAGCCTGGCCGGGAGCTCTGTCAGTCGGTGCGATCGTCCGCCAGCGCCCCCCCAGGGTCGAATCGCGCTCGCGCCCGAAGGCCACCAGAAAATCGATCACCTGCTCCTTGCTCAGACCGAGGGCATCAAAGCGCACTGCTGAATCCAAGGTCAGGAGTTGCAGAATGCGCAGCGATGCATGCCGCTTCAACAAGCCAGTGCGGTCGAACGCCGGTACATCTCCGATGAGCAGTAGCACATCGACCAGCGTCGGATCCGCATCAAGGCGGCGGAGAGCCTCGCCGGGCGTCATAGCATCGGCGACCAGGTGCATTTCCGTCGAGGCGCGGACGTCACGCTCGATGTCTGGCGTCACCAGATAGTCGGCACAACCGATTAGCACGCGGATCTGATTCAAGGCATCCCCCGAATTTCCATTCGGAGGGAAGTGTGTGATGGAGTACCTCAGTTGGCGATCGGCCTCGGCGGCTGAGATTGGATTTGCCAAGTAGGTGAGACTATCGGTCTATCCACGCATCGATCATTACGGTCTCGGCAGATCAGTAATTGATCAATCGTTGGATTCACCCGCGAACAAAGCCGTCCGTCAGGGCGAACTGATCTTGCCTGCCGCGCCGCCGCTCGGGCCGGCACCGCTCCCCGGCGCCAGCGACTGCTCAATGCCAGGTGGCTGAGAACGGCCGCCGGCGGCCACTGACCGCACCCGCTGCGGAGCTATCCTTAGCGGCGCGACACTCATTGACCGCCATGGGCCCCGAACGCCATTTCGGGACATTGGAAAGCAGCCCTTCAAACATTCGATCACCGTCGCCGAGGCAAATTTCTTCAATGATTTCGGCGGACGCCAAGTTCCAAGGTAGACCAGTCGCTCGTGAAGAAGAGGCCGAAAGTCAGCTTGCTGAGACCGCCGTCATTCGGCATCAACTTTCGAAGGACAGCACCCAGTCTTGACTTACCTTTCGCTTTACGCAGTCCGAGGACCGGTGATGGCCGGTTGCTCCAGCTCCACAAGCGCAGGCGAATGTCTGCAACGGGCACGGAGCTGTCGATGGAATCCGACAGGCCAACAGCAGCTTTGCGTTCGAGACCGGACGTCCAGAGACCGACGGCTGAAAGACTGCCCGTGGACGTCAGCCGAAACCTATGCCCGCGCGGGCCGAGGAACCAACACTTGTTCAAAATGGGATAGGCGGTCGCTTACCGGCCAGCGCCAGAACTGCCGAATGGGCGCCGATCGTCGGGCCGCTTTCACCTGAAGCTGGCGACGCTCCGAAGGGGTAAGTGATTCGATTCGAGGTTGGCGGGGCCGCGCCTGGCACACGCGGGTGTATTTGGCAAAGACGTGTGCTCCAGCTTGGTACGAAAAGAGGCCCACCAACTGGTGGGGCCTCGCAAAACAACTACTTCTCGGCTTTCGCAGTTGGCCTGTTATCGCGGCTGGCAAACCGTGATGGTCAGCGACTTGAGCCTCTGCGCACCCGGCAGCATCAGCACGGAGCAGGCCTTCGGCCCCCGCAGGTCTTCACGCAGCCCCGCAACCGCGTCGAAGACCTCGCTTTCCGTCAACCTGCGCAGCTCTTCCGTTTCGGACAGCAGTTCGCTGAAGCCCCTTATGGGCACCAGCGGCGCCATGCCGGGTCGGCTCTGTCCCACCAGCAGCGCGTACAGCCTGCAGTCCACGGCCGAGATCTCCAGCGACTCCAGGTCCGAACGTCCAGCCACGTCGCAAGCGCTGACGAGCGCACCCGAGCACAAACCGTTTCCGGCGGCCGTGATGGGCATAGCGCATGCCCAGAACAAGCTCCATCAGTTGGTCCGGCCGCTGGCCGCTGACTACGAGTACATCGTCATCGACTGCCCACCGGCCGTCGATGCGCCAGTGACCCAAAGTGCACTCCTGGCCTCGGACGTGTGCCTCATCCCGCTGCAGCCCACCCCTTCGGACCTGTGGGCTACCCAAGGGATTACCGAACTGATCAATCGGGCACGCCTTGTGAACAATGATCTTCGCGCCTTCGTTGTCGCCAACCGCGTTTCCCACACGCGCCTGTGCCACGACGCCCTGGACGTGATGCGCGAGGACAGCGACGTCCCCGTTCTGGACGCCACGCTCGGAAGTCGGATGAGCTTCCAGCAAGCAGCCCTCGAAGGCAGCGTCCCTGCCCGCATGGGCTCTGCACACAAGGTGGCCGCGGCGGAATCGCAAGCGGTTGCGAGGGAGATGTACGAAAGGATGGGGTGGCTTTGATGAGCGCCAGCGTCAAGAACGATCTTCGCCACAGCTTGCAGTCGAACAAACGCCAATTGGAAAAGCGCCTCGACGCCGCAGACGGTGCCAACGGACGGATTCCTGGTCAGGCGTCCTCCAAGGTGACAGTCTGCGTCAGCTTCTCCCTGCTTCCGACGGAGGTCTCGCTGATCCGGGAGCTTCAGGCGCGGGCGGCACGTGAAGGACGCGTCACCTGGAACTCCGAGATTGCGCGCGCCGGCCTCCTGCTCCTTTCCGCACTAAGCGGGCCGGACCTCGTGGCCGCACTTGACAAGGTCGAGAGGGTCAAACCAGGACGCAAGAAGGAGACCCGGTAGGCAGGATCTGTCTCCATGCCACCAATATCAGAAGGCCCTTACTGGGCCTTCTTTTTTTACGCTCACAAATACTGCCGAACGCTGCGGGATATCGGGGATATCGGGGAGATCGGGGATATCGGGGATATGGGGGATACCGGAAATATCGGCCATATCGGCCATATCGGCCATATCGGCCATATCGGCAATATCGGAGATATCGCGCATATAGGGCATGTCGACATATCGACATAGCGCGCACTTCGGGGCATGCCTGGGTGGCCGAGATTTCCGAGATATGCGAGTTATCGGGAATACCGAACCTATCGGGAATATCGGGAATACCAACGCCGCCCGCCGAAATTATCCGGCGCAGCGCCGCCAACGTCGACCGCGCACATCCGTGCCGACGTGCACGGGCTTGACCGCGCTTCCAGTCGCTATAGGCGTCCTTGACCCACAAGGACACTATGAAAATTCGCGAACAACTTCCCGATTCCAAACCCCTCTATGCCGCGATGACGGCTGCGGAACTTCTTAGCCGGCCACCAAAGGAGTGGACCATTCCTGGCATGCTGCCCGCGACCGGTGTGGCCGCGATTTACGGCGCTACCAACGTGGGAAAAACTTTCATTGCGCTCGAACTCCTGGCCGCCATCGCCGAAGGGGGGCAGTTCTTTGGAAATACAGCCAAGGCGCGCGGCGTTGTTTACGTAGGACTGGAAGGATCGGACGGAATCGCAGCGCGGGTGCGCGCTTGGTCCACACACCATGGACGGCCCCTGCCTGATCGCGCTCGATTCATCCTGGAAGAGGGGTTCGGCCTCGACAACGATAAAGATGTCGAGCACCTCGCCAAATCCATCGCGGCACTTCACCTCGATGAACACCCAGTGATCTTCATCGACACGTTGTCTGCGGCGATGATGGGCCTTGAAGAAAACTCCAGCGCCGACATGGGCGGTGCCATGAAGAGGATTCGCCACCTGCGCAAGCTCACCGACGGCATGATCATTCTGATTGCGCATTCCGGCAAGGATTCGGCGAAGGGTCTTCGTGGCTCGAGCAAGCTTCCCGCGGATTGCGACACTATCTTCCAGCTGAAAAAGAAGGCCGGCAAGCGATCCCTGGTGGTGGAGAAGCAGCGAGACGCCAAGGTCGGCGATGAGTGGACCTTCGAACTCCTTGAAGTAGCTGGCGAGGGGGATGTCGCCTCGTGCGTCGTGACATACGAGATGGCCGGCGGGGCCCACGCTAACGGCGCGCCTCGTCCTTTGCCCAAGCCTGCTCAAGAACGTCTCGGCCCTAACGAGAGGATCGTGGTGGAAATAGTCCGCAGTTACGGCGGCCAGGGTGTTCGGGAGTCCGAAGCCCTCTCTGCCTTCAAGGCCCAATACAAGCCTGGCAGTCGCCACGCAACGACGCGGTTTACGGAAGCAGTGGCCCGTCTCGTCGAAGCCGGATGTCTCGTCCGGGAAGTAGACCACCTGCGCTTGCCCTGAAGGCGCACTCGGGGTGCGCGCTCGCCTTGCGCCGCGCCGGCCCCCTATCGTGGGACATGCTGACGCGGGCGTGACCACGCACCCGCGCACAACGCAGCGCACCGGCCGGATCGTGATGCAGGAGATATCTGATGTCGCCGCTTCGACCGCGGCACTCACCGAGCGCTGCGCGGCGCCCTCTCGCGATGCAACCGTGAAGTACGCGCCCGCCGCGCACGAGGCGATGAGGCTCGCCGATCCGGCTTTGCTGGATGCGGCGACGCAGGCGCGGGCCTGGGCCCGGGGGACAGCTCCGCAGGTGCATCGCCGACTTGAAGGCGCGATGAGCAGTACCTGCCCGCCTGGGCGGCTGCGTTAGCAGGCCGTCGCCCATGTGCTTCGATCACATCGCACATCGGCTTTCGACATCTACTCAGCGCCGCTCCCGTCCTGCCAAGCCAGCTTTTCCACTGGCGCGGTGTTCATCCCCGGTGCCACCCGGAGAAACCTGCAGAGACTTCCCGCGTTATTCGACCGCTACTGCGATCAAGAGCGCCACTGCCTCGCGTACATACCTGGCCCTTTGGGCTTTCAGACCATGACTGGTCTCGATTTCAGGGGGACGATGTTCCATAGCTCCCCCTTAGTCTGGTACGCCGCTTCCAACTGTGATCGACCCGCACTTCAGGCGGGCCAATGGCTCTCATGATCTCCTCGACGCACCCCCTCGTGGGTGCGATTAGAGGCTTAAGCTATCCATCGATCTGGGCGGCTTGCGCCCCCCAGTACCACCGACCCGAGCTTTCGCCTGGTCAGCTCGCGCAGGTCACCCTGCGCGCGTGAAGCCCACCTCCGAGGCACAGGTTCAACGGTTACCCGCTGCCCCTGGCCGGGCCTTCCGGCGGCCTTCTGGCCACCCCCCGGTTTCGCGAATCGACAGGTCCCCCTCCAGTCACCTGGTGGGCCGTGTCCGCGTCGCCCAACATCCATTCCGGATTGGGTCGAAGCAAGCTGGTTAACTTGCAGCGCCCGTCGCCACGGTGCGAGCTCTATTAGAAGCACACCGCGACAGGCAGTCGTTCGCCGAGAGTTGGCTCTCACGGCGGGAGACTCGATTTACCGGGGCGTTGGCGCACCCCGGCAAGAAAGCTTGCGAGGGGCGGTTCGCCCGTTTGGTAATCCTGTGTTCGTTCCTTTACCCAGCCTCGTGTAGCACGCGGCCCAGCTTGGCGTGCACCGCGCTGCACCGGGGCCCACGCGCAGCGGCGCGGCACGCGCGGACGGCTTCACAGCCGCCCGCGCGTGCGCCAGGCTGAGCGCGCGAACCGCCCATTGAGGGCGGTCCGCGCGCAGGAGGGGGCGCTCCCCCTCCACCCCCCTTGGAACATCTTTATGTGTGATTCGGCTAGCGCCGAATCACACGGTGCAATCTGTACTCCCCCGCTGCGCCTTAGACCTGGCTTCTTCTTATCCGACGGCGTTCTACACGGTATTCCTCAACTACCTGATTGGCACCGTGATCGCCCTGCCGAAACTCTTCCCCTCCGGTACGTCGTACGTCCGCATCCCGTCGTCGAAGGCGGCATGCCTCAGGGTGTTGCTGGAGACCGTAGAGCGAGGCTCCCGGCATTGGACCGGAGGCACGGTTCACGTCGACAAAGCACTACAACTTGCGGACAAGTTCGCGCTCCTCTACGGAGCGGACGCGACGCCCGCACAGCGGTCCGCCGCCCGGGGTCGGTACCGGGCGGCGGCGCAGGTATTCTTCTGGCCCAACTCCCCTACGACGCTGCGCTGGTGGCTCTTGGCCTCGGACGGCGTCGGCGTCGTGCACGAGCGCGAGCAGTTGCAGGACGCCTGGGCTGCCGGCCAGCGGTTGGCCTTCGGAACCGAGTTGCGCCTTGTTCGTCGCCAGCGCGCACGCGAGCAAGGCGGCTCCAAGCGGTGGACTTGGGTGCTCAGCCCGGAAGCCTACGAACGGCACCTAGAGGCGATCTGTGCCCTGTCCCGATCGCATGGTCCGGACTCCCGAGTCGGCGAGCGCCTCGATCGGCTTGTGCAGTCGTTGAAGGCGCTGCCTGGATTCGCCGGAATTCGTGAGCAAAAGCTCGCCTTACAGCGGGCGGGGCGCGAAGCCTGGCGCCGGGCTCATCACGCGGACGAACCCTTTCCTTGGACAGACATGGCACCGTACCTGACGAAGGCCTTCCGGTGCTACCACCGACCGGATCCGCTGCGACTGGACGTGCTGGTCCGTGTGATGCAACACCGGGTGCATGAAGCAGAGCGGCAAGCCTCAGCACATGCAGAAGAGGTGCTCGCCGCCGCCTGCACGAGTTCAATCATCGCGGAAGACACCCTGCCCGCGGGCGGCGCCAACACCTAGACCCGGCGAGGCTGCGCGCCGGCGTCCATTCGGCAAGTTATCGGTGGCTATAGGCCGTAGTTCAACAACGCAAAAACACGATGCCCAAACTCACTGAAGTCGAAATCGCAGCACGCAAGTCGTTCGTCTACGCCGCTTGCGACGCTCTCCTCGCTCAAGACGAATCCCCGCGAAGCGCAAGCCATGTCCGCGCCGAGATGCAGCGGATGCGACCACATGAAGCCCTGGGCGACACCAAGTACGTGCATCTTTTCCTGTCGGAGTGGCGCCGTGACCGTGAAGCGAGCGACGGCGACGCAGCGACCGTGATTTCGAGCGCGCTGGTCCACGCGCTGAGGACCGAACTCCACGCGCAAGCTGTCAAGGCCAAAGCCGAATGTGACGCCCGCCTTGACGGCATGCTCGTCGATGCGCAAGAGCTGCTCGGCTTGAACTCCAAGTTGGAAGAGCAGATCGCACAACTCGAAGTCGACGTTGCCCTGCGAACGTCCGAGCGGGACGAAGCACTCGGCGCCCTGGTTGAGTGCCGGACTCACTTGGAGTCAAGCCAGGCGGCGTTGGCGGACGCGCGCGTACGTCAGGAGGCGACCGCTGTGCAGCTCGCCGCTGCGGCTGCGGAACGCGCGGATCTGGAAACGAAGTGCGCGACTTGGCAGGATGCGGCCCGTGATGGCGTGCAGGTCACTGAGCGCCTGCGGACGGAACTCGATGCAGCACTCACGGCCACCAAAGACGCGATCGAGCGCGCAACCGCTGCCGAAGCCGCGGCTGAAGAGCTGCGGGCCACCACGGCGTCCCGGCGCTTCCTCAAGCCAGGCCGGAACGTCGCATCCAAGCCGCAGCGCTTCAAGCACGGTCTATCGGGCCCGCCCCGGTAGTCGTCAATTGCCAGCGCGGTGCCGGTACGCGACGGTCATCGCGATACAGCCCTCTCTGAGTCCCTTCTAGTCGAACGACTGGTTTCGCCCCGCCGGCTTCGGCGGGGACTTTTTTATCGCGTCTGCATTTCGGCGACTCGAGCCTGGAGGCGCGCGGAATGGTTTGCTGCGCTCCATCCATTCATATCAGCCATACCAATATGCCGGTATGGCTGATATGCCTCGTGCCGTATGGCCCTGAGCATACGGACGTGTCAATACGAGACGTAGCGAATGCCGCCGTGCTTGGTGTTGATGTCCCGGGAGGTGGTGCAAGTCTTCGATCACTCGCTGCGCGGCGACGCGCGTGAGGCGTAGCCCGAAGCGGATTGCCGCGCAGGGACCGCTTCCACCCACCCGATGCAGCGACCTGCCTCGGCAATCCCAGGCACTACTCATTGGCCTAAAACGCATGCACCGCCTTAGACGGTCAATCCGACGCTTCTACTCGCTAGACATCACGCCATCAGCAGTTCATTAGGTCATTGACCCTGCGTCTCTCCTCGCTGGTGGTGAGGCGCTGGGCGACGAGATTCTTTTGAGTTCTGAAACGCATCCGATCAAAGCCAAGTATCTTGGGTTCGACAAGCGAAAAAATGAGTACTACTGCCAGCGCAAGGTGCCAGCGGACCTGCAGCACTGCTATGGGTCGTCCATCCGCAAGAAAACGATAGGACGCGCGAACAAGCTTCCCATGGAGGTCATCCTGGCACGTAAGGATGCACTCGCACAACAGTTCCTTGCGGAGTTCGACGAACTTCGCATGGCGCATTCAGATGAATTTCGCGCAGGCGCCGAGCCTGCCACATCGCCTGCCATGGATCCCAAGCGGGTCGTCAGTTTTCAGCTCACCCCCGAGATTGCCGCACGGGCTGCATCAACCGCGATTGACGCAGAAGCACAAGAATTTCTGCTGAAGGTCGAGGCCTTCCGCGCCGAGTCGAGCAGGGAACGACGCGATCGACTCTTCGACGAGCTTGCTCAGCAACAAAAGCGCCTGCACGCCGAAGCAAAGGCGCTCCAGCGAGATGGGTGTGGCGACCTGGCGAGCGCGGCAATCGAAACGCTTCGAGAGCGTCACTGCGTGCAGTTCTTCGGCGGCGACAAGGTCCGCGTCAGGTTCGCTGCGGTATTCAACGCCGAACGCGTGGCCTATCTTGCACAAACCATTGCCGTATGCGACGGGGGCGAGTCAGCGACCAAGCTTCGGCCAGCCCTCAACGACCAACTGCCCCTGCTCGAACTCTGGGGAAACAGTATCGAAAGTGCCGTCCAGAAATGGGAGCAAAAGGGAATCGACCTTCGCAAGCCCCGCAATCCGAAGACCCTGGACAAGTACAAGCAGATCGCTCGCACCCTTGCTCCCCTGCTCGGCCGCCGGCCGCTCGAAATGATTACCGCGGTGGACGTCGCCGCTTTTGTCGAGGCATGCCGACCGAACAGCGACAGGACAGTCGACACCAAGCTTGGCATCTTGTCGTCCCTCGTCGCCCAATACGACGAAACGCAAACGGTTTGTGAGGCCATTGACGACGCAAGAGAACTGCTGTCGTCCAGTTCACCGGGGCGCATCAAATTCACCCTCACCCAGTTGTCCGCGCTGCTCCACGGCGTATTCAACGATGGCACCCTCCATCCCAGCTACAAGCACATCACGTGCTTGGCAGCGCTGACTGCCGCACGCCTGGAAGAGGTGTGCCAGTTGAGAGGGACCGACATTGCACTCGAACGAAGCGCCGACGGCGAAGCGTATTGGCTTGTCCGCATTGCAAGCGCCGCCGCCGCTGGAAGCGGCGACGCTCGCCTTAAGAATCTCCAGTCGAACCGCCGGCTCCCCGTCATGGTGGGTACCGTGCCCGACTTGGATGCCTTCCTGAACTCTCGGATCGGCACGTCGGAGAGGCTGTTTCCGAATCTCACGCCCGACCGGTACGACAAGCTATCGACTGCGGCAAGCAAGGTCCTCAATCGTCGCCTCGACCAAATCTTTCCAAACCGCGACAGGCGTCTGGTCTTCCAGTCATTGCGCACGACCGCCGCAGTCGCAATGCGCAACGCGGAGATCTGCGGACCCCGCCGCGTGCGCTTCCTGGGACACGCCCCCGAGTCGGTGCACCAAAAACACTACGAAGCCGACTACCAACTGGATGCGGACGACCTGCTGCCGGCCGCCCGCGCCATCGCGGGCAACGTTCGACAGGCGCTGAACGGCCCTCGCACTGCTCCGCCGTCAAGCCACCTTCGGCAATCCGATGGGCACCTTGATGCTCCGCACGGCATCGAAGAGGCGGCCGAGCGGCACGCTCCCGTAGTCCCGTCCGACGGTGTGCCCAACGTGGCCCGAGAGCGCATCGTGCACCTCCTCGGAGATGCCGCTCGCTCTGCACATCGTCTTGAAGGTGTGTCTGAAGCTATGGAAAACGAGTCGGCGGTCGTCGACGCCGCAGCCCGTAGGGCTGCGCAGCAGGCGCGCAAAAACCTTACCGAAATTGCCGCCGCGCCGCCCGTCGTTGTCGGGCTCCAGGACGGGGAAGACCCATTCGTGTCCGGCCGCCTGCAGCCCCTGCACATAGCGGACGAACCCCGAGTCGACGATGTCGAGGTGCAAGGGCACGAGTCGCCGGGACGAAGTAGTCTTGACGCGCTGACCCTCCCCATCATCGATGCGCAGATACCAACCGAGTGCCTGGTCATGGAGAACATCTGCCAACCGCAACTGGCAGAGTTCTTCCAAGCGGGCACCCGTGACCAAAGCGAGCATCGGCACCCAGGCCAGGGCCTCCCCTCCCCCGCCCTGCGGGCGGAAGCCGTCGTTGTAGACCTTGGACGTGAAGATGCGCGTCAGGCTCTCCACGGAAAAAGCCATTCGCTTGACGGTCTCGACCTTGGGCCGCGGGACTTTCATCCCGCGAGCGACGTTCGCGGGCAAATACCCGGCGTCGTAGGCACTTTGCAGCATCGCGTTGACGAAGGACAGCTTCTTGGTAACGGTCGCCCGAGCATCACCGACCTGCAGAAGGTGGTCCCGAAACTGCGTGATGTCTGTGCGGACCAACTCATGAGGCGCCTTCGCGATGACGGCCTTGAACTTGCGCGCGGTGCTCTCAAACTCCTTGACGGAACTGGGGGCTCGTTCGGTGTTCAGACCGCGCCAGTACCGAAACAGGGCAAGCATATCGGCGCAAAGTGCGTGCGATGCGGGCGCAGCCTTGACCTCGACCGGCAACTGGACAGCGCCAAGGTTACGGGCAGGGGTCGTGATTGCGGATGCAAGCTCCCGAGAAGGAAGCGCGATTGCGAGAGAGGTCGAGGGCAGCCCGGGAAGGCCAGGGGCCGAGGCGAAACGCAGCAACCATTCGGACGCCAACCGAAGAGCGAACGGCCGGGCGAGCGCGACATCGTCGGTTTGCAGGTTGACCCGGATGCGTTGTTGCCCGAGGGCCGCTTGATGCGACTGGGGAACGCGGATCTGGAACCACCAGGTTCCGTGATGAAGGGTGAGGTAGGCGTTTCGAGCCATCGAGCATCTCCAGTTGAGGGGATGCCGGAATGGCGAAACCTGATGGCGGCAGCGACGACGCGCAATCCGCGTGTGCCACCACTTTGTGCCACCAAACAGCGGACTGGAGGCGCGATTCTGAAAAATCGCTTGCCAAGCAACTACTTAGCGTTACTTGGAGGAGAGGGAGGGATTCGAACCCTCGGTACGTTCGCACGTACGCCTGATTTCGAGTCAGGTACATTCGACCACTCTGCCACCTCTCCGGTGTCTGTCGAGCCTTCGATTCTAGCAGACCTTAAAGCGCATTTTTTCAGCCGCGCAGCACTTCAGTGCCGCCCAGATAGGGCCGCAACGCCGCCGGCACATGGATCGAGCCGTCTTCGTGCTGGTGGTTTTCCAGCACCGCCACCAGCGTACGGCCGACCGCCAGGCCCGACCCGTTGAGCGTGTGAACGAGTTCGTTCTTGCCTTGCGCGTTCTTGAAGCGAGCCTGGAGCCGCCGTGCCTGAAAGGCCTCGCAGTTCGACACCGAGCTGATCTCGCGATAGGTGTCTTGCGCAGGCAGCCACACCTCGAGGTCATAGGTCTTGGTGGAGCCAAAGCCCATGTCGCCCGTGCTCAGCAATACGACGCGGTAAGGCAACTCCAGCGCCTGCAACACGGCCTCTGCGTGGCCCGTCATGGCCTCCAGTGCCTCGTAGCTCTTCTCGGGGTGGGTGATCTGCACCATCTCGACCTTGTCGAACTGGTGCTGGCGGATCATCCCGCGCGTGTCGCGCCCGGCGCTGCCCGCCTCCGAGCGGAAGCACGGCGTATGCGCGGTGAGCCTGATCGGCAATTGCGCCTCGGCCACCACTTCGTCGCGCACGAAGTTCGTGAGCGGCACTTCGCTGGTCGGGATGAGATAGAGCGCCGAATGATCGGGCGCCGGCTCGCCATCCTGTCCGCCCTTCTTGGCGGCGAACAGGTCGCCTTCGAACTTGGGCAACTGGCCGGTGCCGCGCAGCGTGTCGGCGTTGACGATGTAGGGCACGTAGCACTCGGTATAGCCGTGCCGTTGCGTCTGGATGTCGAGCATGAACTGCGCGAGTGCGCGATGCAGGCGTGCGATCGGCCCCTTCATCACGCTGAAGCGAGATCCCGACAGCTTGGCGCCCATTTCGAAATCCAGGCCCAGCGGCAAGCCGAGATCCACGTGATCCTTAGGCGTGAAGCCCAACGGAGACGCCGATGCACCCGCGCCGCCCTTGGGGCTCCAGCGCCGCACCTCGACGTTGGCGTGCTCGTCCTCGCCAACCGGCACGCTGGCATGCGGCAGGTTCGGCACGGCCAGCAGCAGCGCCTGGAGTTCGGGCTGGAGCGCGTCGAGCCGGGTCGCCGAGGATTCCTGCTCCGCCTTGAGCGCGTTGACTTCGGCCATCAGCGCGTCCACCGACTCGCCCTTGGCCTTCAGTGGCCCGATCTGCTTGTTGAGGGCATTGCGGCGCGCCTGGATTTCCTCGGTGCGGGTCTGCAGGGTCTTGCGCTCGGCCTCGAGCGAACTGAACCTCGCCACGTCGAGGTAGGGCTGGTCCTTCTTGCGCGTTTCGAGGCGGGAAACGACGGACGCGAGGTCCTTGCGTAACAGAGTGATATCGAGCATTTGCGTGATTTTAGGTGCGCGTAGGATCGTTCTCCCCTGCCTGCTCACCTCATGGAGATGCAATGGAAGCCTATCTGACCTTCAACGGAAACGCGGCCGAAGCGCTCGCGTTCTACGCCAAGTGCCTGGACGGCAAGATCGCCTTCAGCATGACTTTCGGCGAAAGCCCCATGGGCAAGGAAACACCTGATTCGCACAAGCAGAAGATCATGCACGCCACGCTCGAGGCACGCGGCGACAAGCTGATGGCGTCCGACTTGCCGCCCGGCTACCCCTTCGACGGCTACAAGGGTTTTTCGCTTTCGGTGCAGGCGAAGGACGTCCCGGAAGGCGAAAAGCTCTTTAACGCACTCTCCGCCGGCGGCAAGGTGACGATGCCCTACGCGGCGACGTTCTGGTCTTCGGGCTTCGGCATGCTCGAAGACAAGTTCGGCGTGCCGTGGATGGTCAACTGCGAGCAGCCGCCCGCCAGCAGTTGAGCGCTCAGTTCAGCGTTGCCGGATCGACGTTGGCGCCGCAGACGATGAGGCAGACCTTCTCGCCCTCGCGCGGCACGTAGGCCCCGCTTTGCAATGCGGCCAGCGGCAGGGCCGCCGCCGGCTCGACGGCCAGCTTCAGTTCTTTCCAGAGCCAGAGTTGCGCCGCGCGGATGGCGTCGTCAGGCAACAGCAACGCGTCGCGCACGTGGCTTTGCGTGACGTCCCAGGCGATAGCGCCGATGCGCCGTGCACCCAGTGAATCGGCCGCGACGCCGCCGACCTCCACATCCACCGGCTCCCCGGCCTCGCGCGCACGAAACAGCGTCGGCGCACGCTCCGGCTCGAGTGCGACCACGCGGCTGCGCTGTTCGAACCAGGCCGCGAGACCGCCGATCAGGCCGCCTCCGCCGACGCTCACGAGCACGGAGTCCGGCAAGCCGCCCTGCTGCTCGATCTCGCGTCCGAGCGTGCCTGCGCCGGCGACCACTTCGGGCTGGTCGTAGGCATGGGTGAGGAGCGCACCGGTTTCACGCTGGCGTTCGAGGCAGGCGGCCAGGGCGTCGGCGTAGGCCTCGCCGCCCACCACCACTTCCGCACCGAGCGCGCGCAACCGTGCCCGCTTGGCCTCGGTGGACACCTCGGGCAGGAAGACCGCGCAGTGCACGCCGAGCGCCTGCGCGGCAGCGGCGGTCGCGATGCCGGCATTGCCGCCGGACGCGACGATCGCTCCGGCGGTCGGTATGTCGTTGGCGAGCAGCCGGTTCATCATGCCGCGCGCCTTGAAGCTGCCGCTGACTTGCAGATGCTCCAGCTTGAGCCACACTTCGACGCCGGGCAACTGGAGGCCCACGGCCTCACCGGACAACTTCCAGAGCGGCGTCTCGCGCAGGAAGTGCGGCGCGCGCTCGTGAATGCGCCGCGATGCGGCCTCGATGTCGCTGCGCCAGCTCACGAGATATGTCCCGGCGCGGGCATGTCGTCCAGCTTGAGGCCCTTGGGCAGCGGGAACTTGAGCGTTTCCTCGATGCCGTTCATCTTGCGCACCGAGACAGCGCCCAGCGCCTTGACGCGATCGATCACCTCGTGCACCAGCACTTCGGGCGCGGAGGCACCCGCCGTGAGGCCCACGCGGGTCTTGCCTTCGAACCATTCGGGCTTCAGCTCCGCAGCCGAATCGACCATGTAGCTTTCAGTGCCCAGGCGCTGCGCGAGTTCGCGGAGGCGATTGCTGTTGGAACTGGTCGGGCTGCCCACCACGATCACCAGGTCAACCTGCGGGCTCAGGATCTTCACGGCGTCCTGGCGGTTCTGGGTCGCGTAGCAGATGTCCTGCTGCTTGGGTTCGCGCACGTTCGGAAAACGCGCACGCACGGCGGCAGAGATCTCGGCCGCGTCATCGACCGACAGCGTGGTCTGCGTGACGACCGCGAGCTTCAGCGTCTGCGCCGGCGAGACGTGCGCCACGTCCTCCACGTCTTCCACCAGATGGATGCCGCTCGACAGCTGCCCCATCGTGCCTTCGACCTCGGGATGTCCCTTGTGGCCGATCATGATGAATTCGTAGCCCTCTTTGGCGAGCTTCGCGACCTCGACGTGCACCTTGGTGACGAGCGGACAGGTAGCGTCGAAGATCTCGAAGCCGCGTTCGCGCGCCTCGGCCTGCACGGCCTTGCTGACGCCATGGGCGCTGAACACAAGCGTGGCGCCCGGGGGCACGTCGGCCAGGTCCTCGATGAAGATCGCGCCCTTGGCCTTGAGCTCGTTGACCACGTAGGTGTTGTGCACGATCTCATGGCGCACGTAGATCGGCGCACCGAACTTGGCGATGGCGCGTTCGACGATCTCGATCGCGCGGTCGACGCCTGCGCAGAAGCCGCGCGGCTCCGCGAGGATGACTTCCTCGATGGTCTTCACAACACGCCGATCAGCTTCACCTCGAAGGTCACGGGCTGACCTGCGAGCGGGTGGTTGAAATCGAAGCGCACCGCGGTCTCGTTCGATTCGATGACGGCGCCCGCGTAGCTGCCGGTGCCGTCAGGCGTGGGGAACTGCACGACGTCGCCGACGGCGTATTGCTCGTCCGGATCGCCCATCTGCGCGAGCAGCTTGCGCGCCACCCATTGCTGCATCTCGGGGTTGCGGTCGCCGAAGGCGTCGCCGGCGGGCAGCTCGAAAGTGGCGTGCGTGCCCTCTTCCATGCCGATCAGCCGCTGTTCGACCGCCGGCGAGAGTTCGCCCGTGCCCAGTGACAGCGTGGCAGGCTTGTCCTGGAAGGTATTGATGATGTCGCCCGCAGGCCCGGCCAGCCGGTAGTGCAGGGTGAGGAAGGAACCGGCCGTGACGACGGGGGCGGTGGAGGTCGAAGACAAGGTGAGGAGTCCCGATAGACTGGGGCCCATATTTTAGGGAGTGGGGCTTGAACCCCGAATGCGCCATGTCTTTCAAGGACCTGATCGAAGAAGCGCGGCCGCGCGAAAAGCTCATGGGGCTCGGCGCCGGGGCGCTGGCCGATGCCGAACTGGTGGCGCTGCTCCTGCGAACCGGCATCCCCGGAAAGAACGTCCTGCAGCTCTCGCAGGAGCTGCTTGACGACTTCGGAGGCCTTGCCGGACTGCTCCATGCCGGGCCCGACGATCTCAAGCGCGTCAAGGGGCTGGGCGGCACCGCGAAGCGCGCGGAACTGGCGGCGGTCCTCGAACTCGCGCGCCGCGTGCTCGCCGAACGCCTGAAGGAACGCACCGTCTTCGATTCGCCGGAGGCGGTCAAGCAATACCTGCAACTCCATCTGGCCGCGCGGCCCTACGAGGTCTTCGCGGCCCTCTTCCTGGATGCCCGGCACCGCCTGATCGCGATGGAGGAGCTTTTTCGCGGCACGCTCACGCAGACCAGCGTCTATCCGCGAGAAGTCGTCAGCCGGGGCCTGCACCACCACGCAGCGGCCGTCGTGCTGGCGCACAACCATCCGAGCGGCTGCCTGGAGCCATCCCGGGCGGACGAGTCGCTCACCCAGACGCTCAAGTCCGCCCTGGCGCTCATCGACATCCGGGTGCTGGACCATGTGATCGTGGCCAAGGGCGGCGCCCTTTCAATGGCCGAGCGCGGCCTCGTCTGATCGTCCCCAAGCCCTGCGCGGGGGCTCCAGAGCGGAACCACCGGTTTCCGTGATTTTCAATATTGAAACTTTATGTAAAAGTTCGCGCGCCAAAAGAAGCCACCCGGACGCCCGCCAAGGGCCGCATCCCGCACCCGGTCCAGGCTCGATCCACGGCTGCGCCCAATGCCTCTCGCTGTTCTCTCCCCTCTTTCGACCGTGCCTCGCCGGGCCGTCATCCGGTTACATATTGCCTCGCTGCTGGCCCTGCCGCCGCTGCTTCTGGGCTTGACGGCCCAGGCCCAGATCGACCCGCGAGCCATCGACCGCCAGAACCAGGTCATCGAACGCCAGCAGCAGGAAAGACTGCGGGAAGAGCAGGAACGTGCACTTCAGCAAGCGCCACGCGGCGGCACCGACCTCGGGCCGATCACGCCCCAGATCTCCGTACCGGATCTGGGTGTGCCTTGCCGAGACATCCGCGAGATCCGGATCAGCGGCGCCAGCCTGTTGCCCGACGAAGTCCGCCAGGGCCTCGTTCGCGACCACGCAGGCCGTTGCCTCGCCGCCAGCGACCTCGAGGCCATCCTCGCCACGCTCACCAAGAGCTACATCGACCGCGGCTACATCACCACGCGGGCGTACCTGCCGGCGCAGGACCTGCGCACCGGCGTGCTCGAGATCACCGTGGTCGAGGGGTCGATCGAGCGCTTCGATCTGGAGCAATCGGGCCGGCCCGACGCTGCCGTGTCGATTCGCGGCGCCTTCCCGGCACGGCCGGGCGACCTGCTGAACCTCCGCGACCTCGAACAAGGCATCGACCAGCTGAACAGCCTGGCCTCGAACTCCGCCACGCTCGACGTGCAGCCGGGCACCAAGCCCGGCCAGAGCGTGGTGGTGGTGCGCAACAAGGCGACCACGCCGGTCAACCTGTTCGCGACCTACGACAACCTCGGCACGCCATCGACCGGCCGGGATGGGGTGTCCGCCACGGTGAGCTTCGACAGCCTCCTGGGCCTCAATGAACTCATCGCGATCACGCGCCGCCAGTCGGTGCCGCATGACAGCGAGCACAACTCCGACACCACCGCACTGCGCGCCGCGGTGCCCTTCGGCTACAACACCTTCAGCCTGGATGCGAGCGAGAGCAACTACGTCAACACGCTCCAGCTGCCAAGCGGCTACAAGCTGGCTTCGGAAGGCACCACATCCACCCAGAGCTTCTCGGCCGACCGGGTGGTCTTCCGCGACCAGGCCAGCCGCATTTCGCTGTCCGGCCGCCTGACGGCGCAGGACACGCGCAACTTCCTCGGCGGCGAATACATGGCGGTCAGCAGCCGCAAGCTGAGCACCCTGGACATCGGCGCGACGGGCTTCACCCAAGGGGCCGGCGGCATCCTCAACGCCAGGCTGGGGTACGTGCGCGGCCTCCGGATCTTCGGTGCGCTGGAAGATCCGGCGAACCTGCCCGAATACCTGCCGCATGCGCAGTTCGGCAAGTTCGTGCTGGATGCGGGCTTCAACCGGCGCTTCGACATCGGCAGCCAGCCGCTGCTCTATTCCACCCAGTTCAGCGGCCAGTACACGACCGACACGCTCTATGGCTCGCAGCAGATTCTCATCGGCGGCGCGAGTTCGGTGCGCGGATCGATGCTCAACACCCTGAGCGGCGACACCGGCTACTTCTGGCGCAACGACCTCTCGCTGCCCTGGCAGGTCTCGCTCGGCGGCCAGGTGCTGGCGGGCCGCGCCTACGCGGGCTACGACTTCGGCTCCGTCGGTAACAACGCGCCCGGCGTGCCCACCGGCTCGATGTCGGGCGTCACGCTCGGCGTCGCATTCCTGTGGCGCGGCCTGAGCGTCGACCTCTTTGCCTCGCGCGCTGCGCACCTGCCGGCTTCGATGCCGAGCGAAGGGACGCTCTACAGCGTCCGCCTCTCCTACTCGCTGTGACCCCGACGAAGGAATCGCCATGAACCACATCTATCGCATTGTCTGGAACACCGCCTGCCACGCCTGGGTCGCCGTTGCCGAGAACGCACGCGGCCGCGGCAAGAGCAGCAAGTCCGCACGCCCGGCCGTCGTCGCGATCGCGGCCGCACTTGGCGCGGGCCTCGCGACGGCGCAGCTGTTGCCGCCGCCGTCGGTCGTGGTGGCGCCGGGCGGGCAGACCAATGCCTATGTCGCGGGCAATGGCGTGACGGTCGTGAACATCGCCAATCCCAACGCGGCGGGCCTCTCGCACAACCGCTATCAGCAGTTCAACGTCAACGCGGCCGGCCTGATCCTCAACAACACGACGACCCAGCAGATCGCGTACAGCTCGCAGCTGGCTGGCCAGATCATGGCCAACTACAACGTCGCGGCACCGGCGAGCGTGATCCTCAACGAGGTGATCGCCAACAACCGAAGCACGCTGGCCGGCTTTACCGAAGTGCTGGGGCGCAGGGCCGACGTGGTGCTTGCGAACCCCTACGGCATCACCTGCGCCGGCTGCGGCTTCATCAACACCGACCGGGTCACGCTCAGCACCGGCCTGCCCTTCATGCGCGCCGACGGCAGCCTCGGCGGCTTCAACGTGAGCCAGGGCGACATCCTCGTGACCGGCAACGGCCTGAACGCGACGGCGCAGCAGGTGCTGGACCTCGTGACGCGCTCGGTGCGGATCGAAGGGACGATCAACGCGCAGGACCTCTCCATCACCACCGGCACCAACGCGTGGGACTACGGCACGCGCGCCGTCACGGGCAGCGTGGGCGCGACCGGTACGGCGCCGACCTATTCCATCGACAGTTCCGCGCTCGGCGGCATGTACGCCAACCGCATCAGGCTCACGGCGACGGAAGCCGGCGTGGGCGTGCGCATGCTCGGCGATGCGGCGGCGAGCGCCGAAGACTTCACTCTCTCGGCAGCGGGCCGGGTGGAACTGAACAACAAGATCTCGGCGCAGCGCGACGTGCTGGTTGCCAGCACCAGCAACGACGTCGCCGCCGTCGCGCTCACCGGCGCCACGCTGAACGCCGCGCGCGACACCCGCCTCGTCGCGAGCCAGGGCGGGCTCGACGTCAAGGCCAGCACCCTGATCGCAGGTGCCGATCTGCAGGCCAGCGCCACGCGCTCGGACGCCGGCGAAGGCTCGCACCTGCAAGCCGGCGGCGCACTGGACATCGTCGCCACCGCTGGCGACCTGAGCCTGGGCACGGCGGCGCTGCGCGCCGGCGGCAACCTGCATCTGGGCAGCACGGGACAGGTCTCGATCGTCGGCGGCGACGGCCAGGGCGTGCAGAGCACCAGTGGCCGGATCGACATCGACGCGCAGACGGGCCTGACCAACGCAGGCGTCGTGAGCGCAGACCAGGGCAATGTGACGCTGCGCGCCGGATCGCGGATTGCCAACAGCGGCACGATCAACGCGGGCCAGAACCTCGACATCGGCGACGCGACCGGCGGCTCGAGCCAGTCGCTCGACAACACCGGCAACCTGCTGGCCGCGCAGGCGATGACGACGCGCGCCAGCACGGTCGGCAACAGCGGGTGGATGCAAGCCGGCAGCGCCAACACCATCGACGCCGCGAGCCTGGACAACAGCGGCAAGATCATCGCCGTCACCGGCAGCGCCACCCTGCGCGTGGACGGCACGCTCGGCAACAGCGGCAGCGTGCGCGCCGCGCAGGACATCGTCGTCACCAGCCGCGGCGGCAGCGCCGTGCAACAGTTGACCAACAGCGGCGACATGCTTGCTGCGCGCACGGTGAATCTGCAGGCCGCCTCGCTCGACAACAGCGCAACCGGCTGGATCCAGGCAGCGACCGGAAGCACCATCGGCGCCGACACGCTCGACAACGCGGGCACCTGGTTGCTCTCGCAACAAGCCGGCAGCACCGACCGTGTGGACGTGAGCGGCAGCCTGACCAACACAGGCACCATCCAGTCGGCCGGCGACGCGACACTGACTGCTGCCACGCTGGACAACCGCCGCGTGCTGGCGGCCGCAGGCAAGCTCTCGGCCCAGGCGAGCGGCGCGCTGACCAACGCGGCCGGCGCAGTGCTGCAGGCCGGGCAATCCCTGGCGCTCTCCAGCGGCAGTACGCTGGCGAACGGCGCCGGGGCCACGCTCAGCGGCGCGGACGTGAAGCTGAACGCCGCGCAGGGCCTCGTCAACGCGGGCTACGTCACGGCATCCTCCGGCGACACGGTCGTGCGCGCGAACGGCACCATCGACAACAGCGGGAAGATCCATGCCACCGGCACGCTGGACCTCGCCGATGCGAACGGAAGTGCCAGCGAGACGCTGGACAACAGCGGCCAGTTGATCGCGGACGGCACGCTCGCACTCAAGGCCGCCGACGTGCAAAACCAGGCAGGCGCCTGGATTCAGGCGGCCGATGCCAGCACCGTCGATGCCTCGAGCCTGAACAAC
Organism: Variovorax flavidus; assembly: GCF_030317145.1. GTDB lineage: Bacteria > Pseudomonadota > Gammaproteobacteria > Burkholderiales > Burkholderiaceae_C > Variovorax > Variovorax flavidus. Next base: position 199,648 of record NZ_JASZYE010000004.1, on the reverse strand, counting down.
CAGGGCACGTGGTTACTCTCCACGAAGAGCGGCGGCGCGGTGAGCCAGGTGCGCGTGGCAGGCACGTTGACCAACGGCGGAGCCATGCAGGCGCAGCAGGACGCGACCCTTGTCGCGAACCGCATCGACAACCAGGCCGCAGCCACCCTCCGCGCCGGCGGCAACCTGGGCATGACCGTGGCCAGCGGCCTCACCAACGCCGGCGCCGTGCAGGCCGGCGGCACGCTCGGCATCGCAACGGCGTCCTCCGGCCTGACCAACCAGGCGGGCGGCAAGCTGTTGGGCGACCGCCTGGACATCCACGCGGCCAGCATCGACAACGCAGGCATCGTGCAGGGCGGCAGCGCCGCCGACAGCCAGGTGACGGCGGACGGCACCCTCACCAACCAGGGCACCGGCGTGGTGACGATGGGCGCGGCAGCCGGCGCGGCGCCGGCAGGTTCCGGCACGGTGTCGGCGACCACGATCGCGAACGCCGGCGCGCTGCAATCGCAGGGTGGCCTCGTCGTCAACCTGGGCGCCGGCGGCCTGAGCGGCACCGGCGACATCCTCGCTGCAGGCGACCTGGGCATCGCGGCGCAAGCCGGCGCCAGCTACACCGCCACGATCGGCGGCACGCTGCAAAGCGGCGGCGAATTGAGCGTCAAGGGCGCCGGCTCGACCCTCGCACTTGCACAGGGCCGCAGCGCCAGCGGCAGGACGGTGGACATCGACGTCGGCACGATCGACCTCCAGAAGAACGCCCTGCTGGCCTCCGACAGCGACATGACGCTGCACGCCGCCACCTTGAAGCTCGCGGGCGACGCCACCGGCACCGCGCGCGTGCTGGCCGCCAAGGTCGGCGGCACGGCCACGGTGAACGTCGACAACGCGCTCACCAACAACGGCCTGCTTTTCTCGGGCGGCGACCTGAACCTCACTGCACCGCAGATCACCAACAGCACCACCGGCGGCATCGCGGCGCTGGGCACGCTGACGGCAACGGCGTCCAACGGCGATTTCACCAACGCGGGTGCACTCTACGGCCGCACCGCCCTCGTCGCGAACGCGCAGCAGGGCACGCTGACGAACGCGGGCACGCGCACCGCGTACGTCGGCTCGATCGACTCCGACGGCGCCATCACGCTCAATGCCAGGACGCTCCTCAACCAGAGTGCCGTCAACGCGGGGACGAACCTGACGATCAACGCCACCGACATCCAGAACGTGGTGTACGGCGGCGACGACCGGACCTGGGTGACCGGCGCACGCAGCACCACCGAGGACAGCTACCAGAAGTGGGACGGCCACAACGGCTACCGCGAACGCTGGAACTACACCGACAGCTGGCAGGTGTACCAGCAGTACGCGAGCGGCGTGGCGCCGGGCGTGAAGCCCCTGCTCTCCGCTGGCGGCACGCTGAACGCGAACTTCTCGCACGCGTTCGACAACATCGGCGGCGTGGTCTCGGGCTTCAACGTCAACCTCCTCGGCACCGCCAGCGGCGCCAGCTTCCGTAACGACGACCTCGCGCTCAACCGGCAGTACTACCAGAGCCAGTACTTCCACTACATCCACTGGCAGGCGCTCGTGGGTGCATCCGATACCTACAACGACTCCGGCTGGTACCAGGGCCACTGCTCCAACGGCGATGACTGCTATACCGGCAACGACACCGTCCTCTCCAAGGCCACCGCCATTGCGCAGGGTTCGTCGCAAACCGGCGCGGATGTCATCTCGTCGGTCGGGGCCGGTGTCTTCGCGCGCACGCTGACGGGCTCCGGCTTCGCGCTCTACAACAATGGCTCGACCGGGGTGACCGCCAACAACAGCACCATCCAGGTCGCACGGGCGGCCGATGCACAGGCGGTCAACGTCAAGAAGACCGCCGGCGGCAGCGCCCCCGATGCGCAGGATCTCGCCGAGACAGCCAGCGGCACGCTGGCGCTGGGCGGCAGCGCCTTCGCGGGCGCCGGCACGGCGACACTGGCGGCGGGCCGAAGCTTCCTGTCCGACAACGCAGCCAACGGCGTGGCCGGGACCTCCTTCGGCGGCATCAACGTCACGCTGCCGACAAACCCGAACGGCTACTTCGTCATCGCCAAGACGCCGGGCGCGCGCTACCTCGTGGAGACGAACCCGCTGTACATGGTGGGGTCGGCGACCATGGGCTCCGACTACCTCTCCAAATTGCTGGGCTACAACCCCGACCAGATCGGCCAGCGCCTGGGCGACGCCAGCTACGAGGCCTACCTCGTCAAGCAGCAGCTGATCGCGCAGACCGGCAACACCCTCCTGGCCAGCTACCAGAATGCAGACAAGCAGATGCAGGGCCTCATGGAAAATGCCGCGCAGGACAGCCAGGCGCTGGGCCTGCAGTACGGCAAGGCGCTCACGCCCGACCAGCAGGCGGCGCTCAAGCACGACATCGTGTGGATGGTGCAAACCGAGATCGGCGGCAAGGTCGTGCTCGCGCCAGTGGTCTACCTGGCGCAGAGCACCCGAAACACCGTCGCGACCGGCGCGGTGATCTCGGCGCAGGAAGCGAACCTGAACCTCACCTCGCTCACCAACACCGGCGGCACCATCGTCGGCGGCAAGGCGCTCGTGATCGCCTCGACTGGCGACATCACGAATCTGTCGGGCCTGATCAAGGGCGGCGACGTCAGCCTGACATCCACGGAAGGCAGCATCGTCAACAAGACGGCCAGCAGCGGCAGCGGCAACGACCAGTTCTACAACACGGTCGTCGGCAAGACCGCCGGCATCGAATCGACCGGCTCGCTGAAGCTGGATGCTGCGAAGGACATCGCGAACATCGGAGCCACGATGAGCGCCGGCACCGACGCGAGCCTCAAGGCCGGCGGCAACGTCACCTTCGACACGATCGAGAAGAAGACCACCAGCACCACGGTCGGCGAATACAAGGTCGACCACGGCAGCGGTGGCACCACGACCACGACCACCCAGGTGGAACAGCTCAAGTCGGGCCTGACCGTCGGCGGCAACCTCAACGTCGACGCGGGCAAGGACATCACGCTGGCCGGCACCGATGCCAAGGTGGGCGGCAACGCCGACCTGAAGGCTGGCGGCGATCTCAACATCGTCGCACGCGAGAACAGCACGACCACGCACACCGAGAGCAAGGCCAGCGGCGTCGGCATGAACAACTCGCTCTACGGCACGACCAGCACCACCACCGACAGCCTCTCCGTGCGCAACGTCGGCAGCACCCTGCAGGTCGGCGGCGACGCGAGCTTCACGGCCGGCAAGGACATGACCGTGCAAGGCTCGAACCTCGACGTCAAGGGCAAGGGCGAGATCAACGCCACCAACGTCAACGTGCTCGCCGGCCGCAACTACGACGAGACGCACACCACCACCAAGAACACCGGCGTGTTGCAGGTCAGCGCATCGGGCAAGGGCTCAGCGGAATCCGGAGCCTCGGCGCAAGCGTCGTCCGGCCGTGGCGTGGCGTCTGCCTCCGCCGAGGCTTCGGCCAGTGCCGCGGGCACCGGCGCCGCGGGCCTGGCGCTCAGCTCGACCACGACGACGCAGACGGACACCAGCGACCTGAAGCATGTGGGCTCGAACCTGAACTTCGGCGGCGACCTCACGGTCAACGCGGCGAAGGACGTCAACCTGCAGGGCTCGACCATCAACACGGGCGGCACGGCCACCGTCAATGCACAGAACGTGAACCTGCTGGCCGCTGAGGACAAATCGACTTCCAGCACCACCACCACGAAGACTTCGGTCGGCTTGATGGCCAGTTCGGACAACAAGGCGAGCGCCGAGGCTGGCGCCAGTGCGCAGGCTGCCGGTGGCAAGGGTTCGCCGGGCGCGAGCGCCCAGGCGGGCGCGGAGGCCTCGGCGACGTCCGAGAACCATGTCGACCTGGTGCAGCACACCAAGACGACCAAGGACACGCTCGACATCACGCACCAGGGCTCGGCCATCAACGCGGGCGGCCAACTCAATGTGAACGCCACCGGCACCCTGGCGCTCGAAGGCTCGAGCATGAAGTCCGGCGGCGACATGAACCTGAACGCGACGGACATGAGCTTCAAGGCCGTGAACGACGTGCACCAGGTGAGCACCACGAGCGACACGACCACCGCGGGCCTGTACGCAACGGCCAAGGCCGATGTCAAGGGCAGCGCGGGCGCCAATGCAGGCATCGGCGCGCAGGCCAGCGCAAAGGGCGAGGCCTCGGCCTCCATCGAGGTGGGCCTGTATGGATCGAACACCAAGTCCAGCACGCTCGACGGCTCGACCCAGGCGATGACCTCCAGCCTGTCCTCGGGCGGCGACATCAACCGCAAGGCGACGAACAGCATCACCGACCAGGGCACGCGCATCGAAGGCAGCGGCACGCTCAACCAGTCGGCCCAGACCATCACGAGCCTCGCGGCGGCCGACACCACGTACAGCTCGTCGGACAGCACGACGCACACGGCGAAGGTCGGCGCCTATGCCGAGGCATCGGCGAGCGCTTCCGCCACGGCGGCAGCGGGCCCCGGCGCGAGCAAGCCGGTCAAGAAGGAGGTCAGCGCGGGCGCGGGCGTGCGGGCCAGCTACGAGTACGACAACGCCTCCGAGCAGTCGAACACCAGCACCGCGGTGGTCTCGACCATCCGGATGGGCGGCGGCGTGAACAGCAGCTCCAGCGGCAAGACGACGATGGAAGGCACGCAGATCTCGGCAGGCAAGGATGTGTCGCTGAGCGCAAGTTCGCTCGACTACAAGGCGGCGCAGAACACCAGCAGCTCCAGTTCCAGCAACACCAGCGCCGGCGCCTCCGTGGGCGTGGACCTGGTGAACAAGGACGTGAGCGTCGGCGTCAACTACGACGGCAGCAAGAGCGTCAGCCGCTCCAGCACGGCGGTCGTGGGCGGCATCCAGGCCGGCGGCAACGTCACGGTCAAGACCACGGGCGACACGCGCTTCGAAGGCACGAACATCGCGGCCGGCGGCGCAGCGAGCGTGGACGCCGGCGGCAAGGTCGACTTCGCGGCCGCGAAGAACACCGCGTCGTCGAGCAGCCAGGACGTGGGCGTGGAAGTGGGCGTCACGGCAGGCAAGTCGGGCGGCAGCGGCAGCGCCGCGGTCGGCTACGCGGAGTCCAAGAGCAGCCTCAACGAAGACGTGGCCGGCAGCATCCGGAGCGGCAGCGGTCCGCTGTCCATCAAGAGCGGCGGCGACGCGACCTTCACCGGCACGCAGATCTCCAGCAACCAGGGCGACGTGTCGGTGGCCGCTGGCGGTGCGCTGACCATCAACGCGGCGCGCAAGGTCGAGAGCAGCAGTTCGGTCGGCGTCGACGTGTCCGCGTCCGCCTCGGGCGGCAAGAAGGAACACGTGGGCGGCACCCGCGCGGCCGGCGGCAAGAAGACCGGCGGCGAGACCATGGACACGCGCAGCGGAGAGGCGTCGCTCGGCGTGGGCACCTCCAAGTCCAGCAGCGACACCGCCACCGCGGGCGGCATCACCAGCGGGGGCGCCATCAAGCTGTCGTCGGGCGGCAATACCACGCTCGAAGGCACCCAGGTGAAGGCTGCGAACGGCATCGTGGCGGATGTCGGCGGCGCCTTCGTCCAGAAGGAGGCCAAGAGCACGTCCAGCTCCGAGACCGTGGGCTTCTCGGCCTCCGGCTCGGGTTCGAGCATGTCGCCCACCAAGAAGGCCGCGGGCAGCAGCCCTGCGCCTGCGCCGGCTCCTGCTTCGCCGGCGACCAAGGCGCCAGCTGCGGGCAACCCGCCGGCGCCCAGCAAGCCACCGGCCACGCCTCCTCCGCCGACGCCGACCACCAAGTCCGCGAACGGCACGCCGGCCGCCGGCGGCGCCAGCAAGCCGCCGGCGACGCCGCCACCGGCCACGCCCACGACCGCCGCAGCAACCGCCAAGGCGCCGGTCAATCCCAACGCCCAGCAAAAAGGCAGCGGCGTCGCGGACGTGTACGTGGACAACCAGAAGAGCAGCAGCTCGCAGAGCGTCAAGCTCGACGGCGGCTCGGGCGGCATCGTGATCAACCAGGGCGGCCAGGCCAAAGCCACTGCGCCAGCTCCCGCCACTACGGCCGCGCAGAAGAAGGAAGCGGCCGCAAAGGCGGCGGCTGAAGCCAAGGCCAAGTTGCAGGCGAAGGAGGACGCGTCCAGGAAGGCCGACGCGGCCAAGGAGCAAGCTCAGAAAGCCAAGGACAAAGCGGCCGCTGCAACCGGCGCCACGAAGCCCTCGGGCACCTAGCCCGGCTCCATCGACAATGCACACCTGTTGGAAGTAGAGATGCAGAGGCCGCAGTGGAAGAAATTCTGATCGTCGACGATGACCAGGCCGTGCGCCATCGCCTGGAACGCGTGGCCGCCCAGGCCGCACCGCAGGCACGCTGCGCCATGGCCGGAACGCTGGCCGAGGCGCGCGAGCAACTGGCGCGAGGTCATTTCGACCTCGCGCTGCTCGACGTCGGCCTGCCCGACGGCAGCGGGCTGGATCTCCTGCCGTGGATGCAGACCCATGCGCCTGATGTCGATGCCGTGGTGGTCTCCAGCCTGGGCGACGATGCCACGGTGCTGCAGGCCATCCGCGGCGGCGCCGTCGGCTATTTGCTGAAGAACGGCAGCGACATGGAACTCGAACTCTCCCTCGGCAGCATGCAGCGCGGCGGCGCGCCGATCGACCCGGTGATCGCGCGCCGCATCCTCAAGCTCATGGCGGCGCCGCAGCCGGCGGCGGCGCTTGCTACCATCGACGCGGCCCCCGCACCGGCGGCGGCCACCGCCGAACTGAGCGAACGCGAGATGGATGTACTGCGGCTGGTCGCGCAGGGTCACAGCAACCGCGAGATCGCCCGGAGCCTGTCCCTGTCCATCAACACAGTCGAATGCCACGCCAAGAACATCTACCGCAAGCTAGCGGTGCGGTCCCGTGCTGGCGCGGTCTACAGCGCGCGCGCGCACGGCTTGCTGCCCTGATCCGCCGGGCAGGCCTGCTTGTCGCCTGCCTGTTCGTCTTCACCGCCGCCCACGGCGCGCCGACCGATGCGGCGACGCCGCTGTCCCGGAGCTTCGATCAGGTCGAGGCCGTGCGGTCGGACTGGAACGCCACTTCTCCCCCATCCGGCGGCTGGACGACGGTCACCCTGCCGGACAACTGGGCCACGCGCTGGCCCGGCTTCGACGGCGTGGTCTGGTACCGGCTCCGCTGGACCGAGGCGGCAGATGTATCGCAGGTGCAGCCGCTCGGCCTGATGGTCGAGTACGTCAACATGGCCGGCGCCATGTACCTGAACGGCAGCCTGATCGGACGCGATACCCACCTGGCGGAGCCGCTGTCGCGCTCCTGGAACATGCCGCGGCATTGGCTGCTCGACGCGCCGCTCCTGCGGCCCGGCACCAACGAACTGCTCGTGCGCGTGTCGGGCATGTCGGCGTACCAACCCGGACTCGGCGCGGTGTCGCGCGGCGAACCCGCCCTCGTCAAATCGACCTTCCGGCAGATCAACGTGATGCAGCGAACGCTGCAGCTCGTCGGCATCGGCCTGACGCTGGTGATGGGCATCGTCTACGGCATGCTCTGGCTTCTGCGGCGTGCCGAGGTCTCGTACGGCTGGTTCAGCCTGTTCTCGCTGCTGTGGGTGCTGTTCTCGTACAACTTCGTCGCGGTGGAAGCCTGGCCTTTTGCCAGCACCGATGCATTCCAGCGCGCCAACCACGTCACGCTGCTGGCCAGCCTCACCTCCTTCTTCCTCTTCGCGCTGCATTTCTGCGATCTCGCGGGGCGACGCCTGCAGTGGTCGATCCTGGCTGTCGGCGGCGCGTGCATCGCGACACTCATCCTGGCGCCGCAAGCCCTGCAGGAGCCGGTGCGCAGCGCCACGGTGCTCGGCACGCTGGCCATCTACCTCGGCGGCTGCGCGTTGATCGTGCGGCACGCATTCCGTTCGCGGCGCATGGAGGTTGCAGTGCTGGCGCTGTGCCTGATGCTCCCCGTGGTGGCGGCCGCGCACGACACGCTGGTGTTCCTCCAATGGCTGCCCGGCAACCGCTACTACGCGCCGCTGTCGGCCAGTGCGACGCTTCTAGGCATCTCCTTTGCGCTGACCTGGCGCATGGTCAAGGGCCTGCGGCTGGTGGAGAACTTCAATGCCGAGCTGCGGCAGCGCGTCGACGAAGCCACCCGTCGCCTCGCGGACGGCCTGAGCCGCCAGCACGCGGCCGAGCTGGTCCAGACCCGGCTGACCGAACGCCTGAGCCTGGTGCGTGACCTCCACGATGGGCTGGGCATGACCCTGAGCAGCCACATCCACACGCTGGGCAACCGTGAGGGCGAAGTGGATGGCGTGGCGCTGTGGGCGCTCAAGGAAGTCAACGACGACCTGCGCCTCATCATCGAGAGCTCGGCCTTCGACGACACCGACGAACTGGCCGAGCGGCTGGTGCCGGTGCGCCACCGGAGCACCCGCCTGCTGGAAGCGGCGAACATCGAATGCCACTGGAGCCTCGAAGGCCTGGAGACCTGCCAGCTCACCGGCAAGCGCGGCCTCGATTTCCTGCGCGTGTTGCAGGAAGCGCTCGCCAACGTGCTCAAGCACAGCTGCGCTACCCGGGTCGACATCCGCATCGACGCCAGGCAGGGGCAGCTTGCCCTTTCGATCCGGGACAATGGGCAAGGCTTTGCGCCCGATGCCGCGTCTCGCTCATCGGCTGGCATGGGACTGAAGAACATGCACGCCCGCGCCGCGCGCCTGGGCGGAACGCTCGATATCCGCTCCGGCACCTCGGGAACCACAATGGAACTGCGTTGTCCCATCGAGGCCGCGGTTGTTGCCTGAGCCCTCTCTATCGCCCAATTTCCATGCCCGCCAAATCCAAGAATCTCAAGAGCCTTGCCGACCTGAAGCAGGTGCAACGCTCGCTCGCCGAACAGCGCGAGCGCGACGCGGCTGAAGCCGCGGCGCAAGCGGCGGAGCAGAAGAAGCGCCTGGCCGACCAGGACCTCTTCTCCCGCGCGATCGGCGCCACGCAGCCCCTGCGGCAAAAGGCGGCAGTGCCGCTGGCGCCCGAGCCTCCGGCGCCCATCCCGGTGCAGCAGCAGTTGGACGAGCAGCGCGTGATGCGCGAATCGTTGTCCGACGAATTCGACGTGAGCACCCTGCTCGACACCGACGATGCGATGAGCTTCCGCCGCCCGGGCATCAACACCGATGTGACGCGCAAGCTGCGTGCGGGCGAGTGGTCGATCCAGCGCGAAATCGACCTGCACGGCATGCGCAGCGACGAAGCACGCGACGCGCTCGGCGCCTTCATCCGCGAGGCCTACAAGCAGGGTCTGCGCTGCGTGCGCGTGGTGCACGGCAAGGGCCTGGGCTCGCCGGGCAAGCAGCCGGTGCTCAAGGCGAAGGTGCAGCGCTGGTTGATCCAGAAGAACGAAACGCTGGCCTTCGTGCAGGCCAAGCCGGCTGAAGGCGGTGCGGGGGCGCTGGTGGTGCTGCTGGCACCGTCGCGGCGCTGACCGGCGCCCAGCGGTCTACTCGCCGCGGTTGCGCATCCAGTCGGCGGTCTGGAAGAAGGACCCGCGCAGGCGCTCACGCAAGTCTTCCGGCACGCCGGTTTCACCCATCGCCTGGTCCATGCACGCGAGCCATTGATCGCGCTCCTTGATGCCGATGCTGTGGCCGCCGATGCTTTGGGGCAGATGGCGGGCGCGCAGCATCGGATGGCCGAAGCGGTCGGTGTAGTGCTGCGGGCCGCCGAGCCAGCCGCAGAGGAACCAGAAAAGGCGTTGCCGCGCGTTGTCCAGCGTCGTGCCATGCACGGCGCGCAATTGCGCGTAGGCCGGCTCGAGGTCCATGAGATCGTAGAAGCGTTCGACCAGGGCGTGGACCTTGTCTTCGCCGCCGATCCATTCGAAGGGCGTGTCGAACGGCGGTTTATCCTGAATTTGCATGGGTGACATTGTCTCCAAGACTTGCGGCACCATCGGGGCATGCGTGATTTGACCCCACCCTCCTCCGGCAGCGATGCCCTGCCCGTCATCGACGTTTCGGCGCTGGTGGCCGATTCCCCCGGTCGCGACGAGGTGGCCGCACGGATCGGCGCCGCATGCCGTGCGCACGGCTTTTTCTATGTCACGGGCCATGGCGTCGACGAGGGCCTCGTGGAGCGGCTCGAAGACCTGAGCCGCCGTTTCTTCGCACTCGACGAGGCCGCCAAGATGCAGTGGCGGATGGCGCTGGGCGGACGCGCGTGGCGCGGCTATTTCCCGCTCGCAGGCGAATTGACCTCGGGCCGGCCTGACTGGAAGGAAGGCCTCTATCTCGGGACCGAACTGCCTGAAGACCATCCGCTGGTGCGGGCTCGCACGCCGGTGCACGGGCCAAATCTCTTTCCGGACATCGAAGGATTCCGCGACACCGTGCTCGCCTACATCGACGCGGTCACGCGGCTGGGCCATCGTTTGATAGAAGGCATCGCGCTGAGCCTTGGCTTGCAGGCGACGTACTTCGCCGAGCGCTATACGGCCGATCCGCTGATCCTGTTTCGCATCTTCAACTACCCGACCCAGCCGGTGCCCGATGGCATGGACGTGCATTGGGGCGTCGGCGAGCACACGGACTATGGCCTGCTCACGATCCTTCGCCAGGACGATGTGGGCGGTCTGCAGGTGCGCACGCCGGAAGGGTGGATCGAAGCACCGCCGGTGCCGCATTCCTTCGTCTGCAATATCGGCGACATGCTCGACCGCATGACCGGCGGGCTCTACAAATCGACGCCGCACCGCGTGACGCGCAACACCTCGGGTCGCGATCGGCTGTCCTTTCCGCTCTTCTTCGACCCCAACTTCGAGGCGCGTGTGCAACGCATCGAAGGACTTGTCGGTGCCAATGCACAGGATGACAGTGCTGCACGCTGGGATCGCGCGAATGTGCATGCCTTCAGCGGCAAGTACGGTGACTACTTGCTTGCCAAAGTGTCCAAGGTGTTTCCTCAGCTTCGGGATGAAGTTCTTTAGGTTGTGGCCTTGTTTTGGGGCTGTTTTCCTTTTCCTTGGAGGGGCGCCCGGTAGGCGGTGCGGGCCGGTCGACCCCGCTACACCGGCCCTTCGGGCTGCCCTGCAGTGCTCGCTTCAGGCGGGGTCCGCGCAAACTCGCTGCGCTCAAACACGCGCGGCCCTGATCCGCCTGAAGCTGCGCGCTTCGGCGGCGTAGAGGGGTCGCCCAACCCGCACCGCCTACCGAGCTTTGGGGTGTGCAACGGTTCTGCGCGCCTCCAACGTCCCAGCCTGCGCGCATTCACAACCATTGAAGCGGACAGTTCGACCGCAGCGTCCCGCGTCGTCGGGCGGTGTGCCCTGGGCCGGCCGTTGAGGCACCGCCGAGCAGCGCAGCGGTACGCGGAAAAAGGGCCGCGCGTGTTTGAGCGAAGCGAGTTTGCGCGGACCCCGCGTACCGCGAGCAGCGCAGGGAAGCCGCGAAGCGGCCGGTGACGTCGGCCGGCACAGGGCACACCGCCCGACGACGCCCCCCAACGCCTTCAAAACCCTGGACCTACAAGCCCCGAGCAAGCCAGGCGTCACGCGCAAGCCGGTAGAGCTTATGCAAGCGAAGCGGATGCCCCCCAGGAATCGCCGGATGCTCAAAGGTCCCATCAGCCACCATCCCCAGCCGTTTCATCACCGCTTCCGAGGGCAAATTGGGCACCGCAGTGAAAGCAACAATCTCCGGCAAGGCAAGCCGCCCGAACCCCACTCTCAAGGCGCCCCGTGCAGCCTCTGTCGCATAGCCCTTGCCCCAATACTCACGCGCCAGCCGCCAGCCGATCTCGACGCACGGAGAGCACGGCAGATCGGCCCTTGGCACATTCAGTCCGGTGAAGCCGATGGGATTCCCGCTCGCGCGTTCTTCGACCACCCAGAACCCCCAGCCTCTTTCCACGATGCCCTGCGCGCAACGGTCTGCCACCGCATCGCTCTCGGCGCGCGAGAGCGGCGCGGGGAAGAACTCCATCACGCGCGGATCGGCGTTCAGCTGCGCGAAGGGTTCCCGATCGGTGGCCCGCCATTGCCGCAGATGCAGGCGTTCGGTGTCGAACTCGATGCACTCAGCCATCCGCCAGCGCACCTATTCCGCGGCCTGCCGCAGCGTCGCCACCACGGGTCGACGAAGCACCTCGCGCAGCCCCCACCAGCCGGCTGCGAGCGCCAGGACAGCACCTGCCAGCGCACCTGCAACGGGAACCAGCGGTGACGCGGTCCACGTGAAGTCGAACACGAAGCGTGCGAGCGCCCAGCCGATGACCGAGGCCACGATGCTCGCCAGGAAGCCCGCCAGCAGGCCGACGCCCACCAGCTCGGCGCGTTGCACTTGCCGCAGCAGGCTCGCCCGCGCACCCACCGCACGCATCACCGCGAACTCGCGGGCGCGCTCCTCGCGCGTGGCAGTGACGGCCGCGAACAGCACCACCAGCCCCGCCGCCAGCGTGAAGCCGAACAGGAACTCCACCGCGCGGATCACCTGGTCGAGCACGCGCTGCACCTGCCCGATCGTTGCGCTCATGTCGACGTTGGTCACGTTCGGATAGGTGCGCACCAACGCGTTGTCGAAGCCCTTCACGTCGGGCGCGCGGAACGCACCCATGTACGTGACCGGCACGTCGGCCAGCGAGGCCACCGTGTACATCACAAAGAAGTTCGCATGCATCGATCCCCAGTCGACCTTGCGCAATGACGTGATGCGCGCGTCGTTCTGCATGCCGCCGATGTCGAAGCGCAGCGTGTCGCCGAGCTTCAGGCCCAGCGTCTGGGCGAGACCCTCCTCGACGCTCACCTCGCCCGCCGCGCCCGGCTTCCACGTGCCGGCAGTGACGATGTTGTGCGCCGGTGCGTCGACGCTGTTGCTCAGGTTGAACTCGCGATCGACCAGCCGCTTCGCGCGATCGTCCAGGTAGTCGTCGGGCGACACCGGCTTGTCGTTGACGGCCACCAGGCGGCCGCGAATCATCGGATACCAGTCGAACTTTCGCACGCCGTTGTCGCGCAGCGTCTTCTGGAACACGTCGCTCTGGTCCGGCATCACGTTGATGACGAAGCGGTTCGGTGCATCCGGCGGCGTGGCCTTGCGCCAGCTCGACACGAGGTCCGTGCGCAACAGCACCAGCAGGATCAACGCGAGCAAGCCCACAGCCAGTGCGCTGACCTGCACCACCGCATACGCGGGCCGCGCGGAAATCTGGCGCGTGGCGAGCACCAGCCAGCGCGGCGCCGTGGTCTCGTTGACGCTGCGGCGCAGAAGGATCACCGCGATCCAGCTCAGCAACGCGAACACGGCCACGGCTGCCGCAAAGCCGCCGACGGCGATGAGCCCCAGCTTCAGGTCGCTGCTGGCGGCCACGAGCAGCGCGGCAAAACCTGCGACGCCCAGCCCGAGCACGGCGATCGATGCGGGCTTCAGGTTGCCCACGTCGCGCCGGATCACGCGCAGCGGCGGCACGCGCGCGAGTTGCAGCACCGGCGGCAGGCCAAAGGCGAACAGCAACGTGAGCCCCACGCCGAAGCCGAAGATGACCGGCCAGAGCGTCGGTGCGGGCAGCGCGCTTTGCACCAGCCCCGCGAGCAGCACCACGAACGCGTAGTGCACACCAAACCCGATGGCCACGCCCAGCGCGCTGGCGATCACGCCGATCACCGCGAACTCGAAGGCATAGGCGCCGGCGATGGTGCGCTGGCTCTGGCCGAGCACACGCAGCATGGCGCAATCATCGAGGTGGCTGGCCGCGAAGCCGCGCGCGGCCAGAGCGACAGCCACAGCCGAGAGCAACGCTGCAAGCAATGCGACGAGATTGAGGAATTTCTCCGCGCGGTCCAGCGTCTGGCGCATCTCGGGGCGGCCGCTCTCGAAGGAATCGAGACGCGCGCCGCGCACCTCACCCTTCTTGATCGTCGCCTCGGCCCAGTCGCTGAAGCGCTTCACCGCGGCCGCTTCGCCGGCCACCGCAAAGCGATAGCTCACGCGGCTCGCCGGCTGCACGAGGCCCGTGCGCGGCACGTCGGCCTGATTGAGCATGACGCGCGGCGCGAAGCTCATGAAGCCGGCGCCTCGATCGGGTTCGAGCGTGATCACGCGCGCGATGCGCAGGCCGGCATCGCCGAGCAACAGCGTGTCGCCCACCTTGAGCGAGAGCGAATCGAGCAGCGAGGCATCGACCCAGGCCTCGCCGGGCGCTGGCACGTCGCGCGTGATCTGGCCCGGAGCCGCCGGATCGGTACTCACCTGCAGATTGCCTCGCAGCGGGTAGCCTGCCGTGACGGCCTTGAGGGCAACCAGCTTGCTGGCGCCGCCCTGCGCTTCGTCGGCTCGTGCCATGGTCGGGAACCCGTAGGTGCTCGCACCCTCCAGGCCCAGGGATCGCGCGCGTTCAATGAATACGGGCGGCGTCGGGTTGTCGGTTGCGAGCACTGCATCCCCGCCCAGCAACTGGCGCGCGTCGCGTTGCAAGCCGCCCTTGAGCCGGTCGGCAAAGAAGCCGACGGCCGTGAGCGCAGCCACCGCCAGCAACACGGCAACGATCAGGAGACGAAGCTCGCCCGCGCGAAGATCGCGCCAGAGCGTGCGCCAGCCAAGGCGGAGGAATGCGTTCATGGGGCACGACGATAGCCGAGCGGCCAGCGCCCGCCAAACCGAAGGTCTTAGGCGGTAGCCGCCCGCCGCGCGCCGGCCAGTTCCGGCTGAAGCACGAGCCGATCCACACCGGCATAGCAGACGAAGCGCCGGTTGGTCGCGCGCCCGATTGCGCAAAGGCCCACGCGCGTCGCGACCTCGTGGCCCATCTGCGTCATGCCGCTGCGCGACACCACGATGGCCACGCCCATCTGCGCCGACTTGATGACCATCTCGCTGGTCAGGCGGCCGGTGGTGTAGAACACGCGCCCGCCGGCCAGCTGGCTCGGCGGCTGCATGGCGATCCAGCCGGCGATGGTGTCGATGGCGTTGTGGCGGCCCACGTCCTCGATGAAGCACTGCATCTGCACCTCGATGCCATCGTCGCGGAGTGTGAAGAGCGCACAGCCGTGTACCGACCCGGCCGACTTGTAGGTGCTCTCCTGGAGGCGGATCGCGTTCACGAGCGAATAAAGCTGCGCCTGCGTCATGCGCGTGCCGGGCAACTGGAGCCGGTCGATGCCGGCCATCAGTTCGCCGAACACGCTGCCCTGACCGCAACCGGTGGTGACCACCTTCTTCGCGGTGCGCTCTTCGATGCGGTCGATGCCGGTGTGCGTCTTGACGGCCGCTGCGCCGACTTCCCAGTCGACGGTGATGGAATCGACGTCCGCTGCCGATTCGATGAGGCGCTGGTTCAGCAGGTAGCCGAGCACCAGCAGTTCGGGCTGCGCGCCCAGCGTCATCAGCGTGACGAGTTCGCGGCGGTCGACGTAGACCGTCAGGTCGCGTTCGGCAGGGATGGAGACGAGGCCCCGTTCCCCAAGCTCATCGACGATCTCGACCTCACGCGTGAGCGGGGCCTGGGCCTGCGTCAGGCGTGGCAGCCTCACTTCTTGGGCGCGGGATTCGTCTCGGCCGAAGTCTGGTTGGAACTCGGCGGCGAAGCGGCGGTCGTCGCGGGTGAATGGGCGCCCGAGGCTTCGATCGGCTTCACTTCGGCGGGCGGCGCGAAGGCGAAGGGACCCGGATCGGCGCAAGGCGGCGTCGGCGTGGGGGTCGGCACGGGCTTTCCGGCGGCGACCAGGCCTTCACGCACATGGTTCGCGACACGGGTCTGCGCCTGGCAGAGTTGGTAGGCGTCGACCTTCCCACTCCAGGCCGTCTTCGCGGCGGTCTCGGCCGCCTTGAGCTTGGCTTCGGGGGTGCCAGCCGGTGCGGGCAGCTTGGCGACGGCGCTGGATGCGACGGCCAAGCCGAGCAGGACGCCGCAGAGGTTCAGGGTTTTCTTCATGAGGGATTTCCTTCGACCCGGACGCCCTGCACGGGCGCATGTTCGCGCGCCTGGCCGCTGCGCTGCGCCGGAATCTTGCCGGCTGCGACGTCGTCGTACCAGAGCGGATGATGCTCCTTGGCCCAGGTCTCGTCGACATAGCCTTCGCGCATCGCCTTGTAGGCGCCCTTCATACCGAGCGTGCCGATGTAGATGTGGCCCAGGATCAGGGCCATCATGCACAGCGTGGCGACGGCGTGGATCATGTGTGCGATCTGCATCTGGCCGCGCGTGTAGACGAAGCCCGGCAGCAGCTTGTCGAGGAAGAGCCCCGAGCCGATCACGAGGCTGCCGAGGAACAGCACGCCACCCCAGAACACCAGCTTCTCGCCCGCATTGAAGCGATGCGACGGCGGTTCCGAGCCGCCACCGAACAGACCGCCGCCATGCCTGAGCCAGATCAGGTCATCCTTGCTGGGCCAGTTGCTGCGGATGAAGGTGAAGATCATGAAGATCGTGGTGACGACGAACAGCGGGCCGACGAAGTTGTGCACGGTCTTCAGCACATAGGCCAGGTACCCGAACAACGCACCGCCGAGTACCGGCAGCAGGAAGAATTTTCCGAACGCCATCACGATGCCGGAGATCGCCAGCACGACGAAGGCCGTCGCGTTCGACCAGTGCGTCGCCCGCTCGAAGGGCGTGAAGCGTTCGATCTTGCGGCCGGTTTCCTGGCCGTGCAGGCCGATCGTGCCACGCGTGAAATAGAAGATTGCCAGGGCGAGCAAGGTCACGAAGAGCAGTGCGGCACCGTAGGGAATGATCCAGTTGTTCCGCACCTGACGCCATGCCTCGCCGGCGTTCGTGTAGTGCGAGCCCGGATACTGGACGAAGCGCTGGATCAGATTGCCGGCCTCGGGGGCCTCGCTGACTGGCAGGCTGCTGAAGCCCGTGACGCCGCCGCTCACCTGGCGCCACATCGGCGCGTTGTTGCCCGGCTGCACCCGCTGGCGCTCGCCATTGGTCTGGTTGAGGAAGTTCGGGTCGGCGCTGGCTTCCGGCCTGACGTCGAAGATGTTCTGGCTGCGGATGCCACCAGCCGCCTGCGCGGGTGCGGGTGCAGCGGGTGCAGCGGCTGCCGGCGCGGTGGGTGCGGCGGACGGGTCCGGCGTCTGTGCATTGGCGATGCCACAGCCCAGTACCGCGACCATCGCCAGGGCGTTAAGCACTTGTCTCATTCAACCTCCGGGTCAGTTGATCCGGTTGTATTCGTTCTGGTTCTGGGCGCGCACCTTGAGGTGCTGCTCCCAGGACGCCCTGTCACCTGGCTGCCAGCCGCTGGCGGTGAAAGCCGTTCCGGTGTTGGGCTGCGTGCCCGTACCGGTCCACGGCGCGGCGTCCAGCCGGACGCCGTGCGCATTCGTCTGCGGCTTCTCGCCGCAGGCACCCAGGAGTACCGCCGCCGCAATCAGCGCCGCCGTTGCGAACGCGCGCTTCACTTCGACACTCCGTTGGTCGGCGTACCGGCCGTCTGCGAGCCGTAGGCGGTGCCCCAGCCCCAGACTTCGGCGCCCTTGCCGCGATGGACCACGCGCGTGCGGAAGATGTCGGCGACGACGTCGCCATCGCCCGCGAGCAGCGCCTTGGTCGAGCACATCTCGGCGCAGGCCGGCAGCTTGCCTTCAGCCAGTCGATTACGGCCGTACTTTTCGAACTCGGCCTGCGAGCCGTTTTCTTCCGGACCGCCGGCGCAGAAGGTGCACTTGTCCATCTTGCCGCGCGCACCGAAGGTGCCTTGCGACGGGAACTGGGGCGCCCCGAACGGGCAGGCATAGGAGCAATAGCCGCAGCCGATGCACACGTCCTTGTCGTGCAGCACCACGCCTTCTTCAGTGCGATAGAAGCACTGGACCGGACACACCGCCATGCAGGGCGCGTCGGAGCAATGCATGCAGGCCACGGAGATGGAGCGCTCGCCCGGCACCCCGTCGTTGAGCGTGACCACGCGGCGGCGGTTCACGCCCCAGGGCACCTCGTTCTCGTTCTTGCAGGCCGTGACGCAGCCGTTGCATTCGATGCAGCGCTCGGAATCGCAGACGAATTTCATTCTTGCCATGGGGATTCCTCTCTTATGCCTTCTCGACGTTGCACACCGTCGTCTTGGTTTCCTGCATCATCGTCACGCTGTCGTAGCCGTAAGTGGTGCCGGTGTTGATAGCCTCGCCGCGCACGATCGGGTGCGCACCCTTCGGGTAGTGGGCCAGCAAGTCCGCCCCCTGCCAGTGGCCGGAGAAGTGGAAGGGCATGAACACCGTGTCGGGACCGACGCGCTCGGTTACCAGCGCCTGCACGTTGAGCCGCGCGCCGGTCGGCGTGTGGACCCAGGCGCGCTCGCCGTCGCGGATGCCCTTCTCGGCCGCCACCCGCGGGTTGATCTCGATGAACATTTGCTGCTGCAGTTCGGCGAGCCAGGGGTTGGAGCGCGTTTCTTCGCCGCCGCCCTCGTACTCGACCAGGCGACCGGAGGTCATGATGTACGGGAACTTCTCCGCAATCTTGTCCGCGATGTTGCGCTGCTGCACGCTCTTGTACAGCGTGGGCAGGCGCCAGAAGGCCATCTTGTCGTCGTGCGTCGGGTACTTTGCCGCGAGATCCGGCCGCGTGCCATAGAGGGGCTCGCGATGCTGCGGAATCGCATCGGGGAAGTTCCACACCACGGCACGCGCCTTGGCGTTGCCGAAGGGATGGCAGCCGTGGTTCTTCATGAACACGCGGATCATGCCGCCCGAACTGTCGGTCTTCCAGTTCTTGCCGTCGGCCTTGGCCTTCTCCGTGTCGGAGAGTTCATCCCACCAGCCGAGCTTCTTGAGCAGCAGGTGGTCGAGTTCCGGGTAGCCGGTCGTGATGGCAGCGCCGAGCGAATGCGATCCGTCCTCGGCCAGCAGGTTCTTGCCGTTGCGCTCCACGCCGAAGTTCGCGCGGAAGTTGCCCCCGCCTTCCATGACGTGCTTGGACGTGTCGTACAGGTTGGGCGAACCCGGGTGCTTCAGTTCGGGCGTGCCGTAGCAGGGCCACGGCAATCCGAAATAGTCGCCCGCGATGTCGTAGCCGTTGATCTTGTCCTTGATCGAGCCCTTCGCCTTGAGCGTGCGCACGTCGAACGCACCCATGTTGCGCATGTGGGCCTGAAGGCGCTCAGGGCTCTGGCCGGTATAGCCGATGGCCCAGCAGCACTTGTTGATCTCCCGCAGGATGTCATCGGGCACGGGCTCGTCCAAGCCCTTGACCTTCTGCATCTTGTAGTTCTTGCTCAGTTCCTTGCCGAATCCGAGGCGGTCGGCGAACTGCTGCATGATCATGTGGTCGCTGCGGCTTTCCCACAGCGGCTCGATGACCTTCTCGCGCCACTGGAGCGAGCGGTTTGACGCCGTGCACGATCCGCTGGTCTCGAACTGCGTGCAAGCCGGCAGCAGGTAGACGGCGCGGTTGGGGTTCAGGTCTTCGGGCCGCCCGGGCATGGCGGCCATGGCCGCGGTGGCCGAAGGATACGGGTCGACCACCACCAGCAGGTCGAGCTTGTCCATCGCCCGCTTCATTTCGAGGCCGCGGGTCTGCGAATTGGGCGCGTGGCCCCAATAGAACACGCCGCGCAGGTTCGAATCCTGGTCGATCAGCTCGTTCTTCTCGAGTACGCCGTCGATCCAGCGCGACACGGTGATGCCGGGCTTGCTCATCATCGCGGGCGAGGCGAAGCGGCTCTTGATCCAGTCGAAGTCCACGCCCCAGGTTGCCGCGAAGTGCTTCCACGATCCTTCGACCAGGCCGTAGTAGCCGGGCAGCGAATCGGGGTTCGGGCCCACGTCGGTGGCGCCTTGCACGTTGTCGTGGCCGCGGAAGATGTTGGTGCCGCCGCCCGACGTCCCGACATTGCCGAGCGCCAGCTGCAGGATGCAGGACGCGCGCACGATGGCATTGCCGATGGTGTGCTGCGTCTGGCCCATGCACCAGACGATGGTGCCGGGACGGTTCTCGTTGAGCCAGGTCGCGACCTTGAGGACCTGCGCTTCCTTCACGCCGCAGGCCTCCTCGACCTTGTCCGGCGTCCACTTGGCCAGCACCTCGGCACGCACTTCGTCCATGCCGAAGACGCGATCGTTGATGTACTTCTTGTCTTCCCAGCCGTTCTTGAAGATGTGGTGCAGCACGCCGAACAGGAAGGGAATGTCCGACCCCGAGCGGATGCGCACGTACTCGTCCGCCTTGGCCGCGGTGCGGGTGAAGCGCGGATCGACCACGATCATCTTGCAGCCGTTTTCCTTGGCATGCAGCATGTGCAGCATGCTCACCGGATGGGCTTCGGCGGCGTTGGAGCCGATGTACAGCGCGACCTTTGCATTGCGCATGTCGTTGTACGAATTGGTCATGGCGCCGTAGCCCCATGTATTCGCCACGCCCGCGACGGTGGTCGAGTGGCAGATCCGGGCCTGGTGGTCGCAGTTGTTGCTGCCGAAGAAGCTCACGAACTTGCGCAGCAGGTAGGACTGCTCGTTGCTGTGCTTGCTGGAGCCGATCCAGTAGACAGAGTCGGGGCCGCTGGCCTTCGACAGCTCCTTGAGCTTGGCGGTGATCTCGTCGAGCGCAGTGTCCCAGCTGATGCGCTCGTACTTGCCGTTCACGAGCTTCATCGGATAGCGCAGGCGGTATTCGCCATGGCCGTGTTCGCGCAGCGCCGCACCCTTGGCGCAGTGTGCGCCGAGGTTGATCGGCGAGTCGAACACCGGCTCCTGGCGGACCCACACGCCGTTCTCGACCACGGCATCCGATGCGCAGCCGACGGAGCAGTGCGAGCAGACTGTGCGCCGCACCTCGACCTTGCCGGCGCCGACGGCGGTCGGCCGCCCTTCGGCCGCATTGGACTTGCGGAGCAGCGTGAGCTGGCCGGCCGCGAGGCCGACGCCGACCCCCAGCCCCGAACGGCGCAGGAAGGAACGCCGGTCCATGGTCGGCAGCGCGTTGGAAAGGCCGCGTCGCAGGCTGTGGACAAAGGGCGACGTGGAGGGAGAGGCGCCGTCACGCGTGGCGCCTGACGCTTTTTTGGTCAATAGCATCGTGTGTTGCCTCGTTCTCAGGCCGATGTGGTCTTGTAGTAGCGCTTGACGTGTTCGCTCAGCGAGTAGCCGCCGCCCTTCTCGGGCGCGGGTTTGAGTTCAGGTGCTGTCGAGGCGACAGGCGCCTCGACGACTTTCGGCAGCACCGTGACGGCTGCTGCTGCGGCGCCGACCGTGGCGGCACCGAAAAAGAATCCCCGGCGGGACGCCGGCTGGGGGCCGGCGGAATGGCTGTCCTGCATGACTGCTCCAGGAGTGGCTTTAGGCTAAACGAGATATGAAACCAGTTACATACGTTTGGATACTAGTCCAGACCCTAATAGTCGGGTCCTGAATACCCCTCGATCTCAGTCCAGCATGTCGAAGCCCTGGCTCTCGACCTCCGCGAAGGCGCGGGTAAACCCTGCCAGCGCAGCATAGAACCGGGCCTTGGGATGCTGCGACACAGCGTCGCACATGGCGGGCAACCATGACTGCACATGGGTCGAAAAGAAGGCCTGTTGGCGCGTCAGGTTCGCCACCGCCACGTCTTCTCCTGCAATGAGATAGCGCATGACTTCGCAAAGACAGGAAATGTGATCCTCGGTTTCGGGAATCGACACATCGCGTGCGAGACCGATCTGATCCAGGTCGTTGCGCAGATGCGCCAGCGGCTTGTCGTTGAGAAATCCGCTGAGGTAGTGCGAGCCGAAAAGGTAGACCTCCGGCTTTCCGATGCCGCCGAACAGCGCGTCGTACTCGTCGCGCGCCGCGGCTGCATCGATGCGGCGCGCTGCGCCCACGAGTTGCTGCCAGGGCTCCTCCAGAAACGCCCCGGCGGCCGGCGCTTCGGTGGGAGCGACCTGGAAGGCTTCGAGCAGCTCCGCGTCGGGTGCGGCGTACCAGAGGCGCGCGAGCAGCCCATAGAGTTCGGCTCGCGCGATCTCTTCGTCCAGGGCGGAAGTAACGGGGAAACGCTCGCTCATAGCTGTGTGATCTTCATTTCGTTCTGCGCGCTGTACAAGTCGATGACCCGGCAGTCGCTGCACATCTTCAATCGCTCCAGCGCCTCGCCCTGGAACATGGCGTGGCCGGCCAGCTTGCCGAGCATGGCCTCGATGGCCTTCTGCGTGCCGAAGGGCTTCGAGCAACGGATGCAGGACCAGGGCTTGGCCTCGTTGAGAACGACCGGCTGCTTCCGCTGCGGCGAGGCCAGCAGGCGCGGCACCAGCGCGATCGCGTTCTCGGGACAAGTGGTTTCGCACAGCCCGCATTGCACGCAGTTCTTTTCGATGAAACGAAGCTGCGGCGCGTTCTGGTTGTCCTGCAGCGCGCTCGCCGGGCAGGCGCTGACGCAGGCGAGGCACAGGGTGCACTTGTCCTTGTCCACCGCGATGGCGCCGAAGGGCGAGCCTTGCGGCAGCGGGATATCGAACGGCTCGGCGGCGGGGGTCTTCAGGGCCGGCGACTCGTCCATCAGGTGATCGAGCGCGAGTTCGAGCGTGCTGCGCTTCTCGCCGCCGACGGCGTAGCGCGCTGCCCGCGCGGGCACCTGCTGTCGCGTGTCGCGCAAGGCCGCCAGCGCGCTGTCGAGCGTCGCCACCGAAGCCGCCTCGATCAGCTTGAAATGCGTCCCCGCATAGCCGAGACCCAGCAGCAGTGCCTGCGCGATCTCCATCTGTTTCCTGAGCGCGGCGACGTACTGCGGCGCTTCCTCGCCGGTGACCAACACGACCACCTGCGATGCGCCGAAGGCCGTGGCACTGAGCCACAAATCGATGCCGGTGCTCGCCGCATGAAAGAGCCCCACCGGGATCACGTTCGCCGGCACGCCCTGCGCCTTGCCGAGTTGGGCCTGGCGCCCGAGCTGCTCTACCAGCGCCTGCCCGGCTTCCTGGTTGTGCAGCAGCAGCGCGGCATCGCGTCCGCCCGCGCCCGCATAGGTGGAGAGCAAGGTGCGCAGCTTGAGCCCCTGGTCGGGCGCGCGCGGATAGGTGTAGCCCAGTGCACCGGTCGGGCACACCGTGGTGCAAGCGCCGCAGCCGACGCAGAGGTTCGGGTTGACGACGATGCGCTGGCGTTCCTTGTCGCTCGATACCGCGTGCGCGGAGCACACCTCGATGCAGGCATTGCAGCCGACGACCTCGTTGCGGCTGTGCGCGCAGAGCTTCTGCTTGTAGTCGAAGAACTTGGGCTTCTCGAATTCGCCGACCATCTCGCGCAGGCGCAGCAGCGTCTGCAGGCCCTCCGCATTCGTCATGCCGCCGGGCAGATGGAAGTAGCCCTGCGGAGGCGCATGCCAGTCGATGACCGGGGCCGCACCGAGGTCGAGCACGAGGTCGAAGGCGCCATCGAGTTGTTCGGGCGCGCGGCCGAAGTGGATGGCGCCCGCCACGGTGCAGGCGTGCTCGCAATCGCGGTGCGAGGTGCACTTGGCGTTGTCGATCTGGTAGTCGAGGCCGATGGCCTGTTCGGGGCATGCGGCCACGCAGGCATTGCAGCGGGTGCAGAGGTCGAGGTCGATCGCGTTGTCGCGGGTCCACTGCAGCCTGAACGCGCCCAGCCATCCCGCGAGCGAATCGATCCGTCCCGCGGCCACGGGCCAGCGGCGTTCCTGCGCGCCACCCAGTTCGCCGGGGCCTTGCGAAAAGATCGTGACGTCGAGGATGTCGGCCAACATCGCCGCGGCCTTCTCCGCCGCGTCCAACGCGCCGATGATCAGCAGCCGACCCTGGCTCGCGTAGCTCACCGTCGCAACGGGATCGGGATCGGGCAGGCCGGCAGCGGCGAGCAGTGCCGCGATCTTCGGCATCGCGCTCTTGGCATCGCGGCTCCACCCGCCGGTTTCGCGAATGTTGACGAACCGGATCGGCGACGTGGCCTCGGGCGTCTGCCCGGCCAACTCGCCGAACAGTCGCTTCTCCTGCGTGCAGGCGACCACCACGTCGTCGCCCGATTGAATGGCGCGCTGGAATGAAGCCGCCTCGCGGCGGCACAGCGCGGAATGAAGGGGCAGTGTTTCAGCCAGTGCCGTCCCGAGCGTCTTCGGCTCGAGGGGCATCGTCTTGTTGCAGTCGCAGATCAGCGTGGTGGTCATCAGGTTCTTGGCTGGCGGGTTGCGCATCTGCAACCGGCGGGCTGGGAGGGGGCTCTGGATTGCTCGACTGTGCCACGCCCGGCAATCCATCGTCCCTGGGGGTTTCTTCTGGCTTTTCGGGCTCTTCGTCGAAGAGATTCAGAAATTTCGCGCTTGCCATCTGGCGCAGCACGCTTTCGGGCAAGGGCGACGGCTTGGAATAGTCGTCGATGTAGGTGTCCAGTCCGTCCATCACATTGAAGTGGGGATCCGCAAAAAGTTTCTTGAAGGCGGCGTTCTTGACCTCCGGTGCAACGCCACTTGCCACAAAAGGCCTGAAATCGGAATCGATGGTCAGTGCCTCGGCGTCGGCCAGCGTGAGAGGCGGCGGCTCGGGCGGGAGATCGACCGGAGGAGCCGCCTCCTGCGCTGCCTGAACGGACACAGGCGCCGTGCTCGCCGCTGGCGCTTCGGGCTTCGGCTCCGGTTCCTCAGGCACCTCCCCGGCGCGCACCTGCTGCTTGCGTCGCGACCAGCGGTCGAAGAAGCCTTCAGACATCACCCGCCCCCCGGCCGCGCTTCTTCTCGGTTGACACGCTGGCCGCATTGCCGAAGCGATCGACAAGCGGCCTGAAGCTTTCGGGCCGCTTGCGGCGCTTGGGTTCGACCACGTAGTGCGCCTGCACGAAGGCGCGGAGCCAGTCCACCACTTCAAGGGGGGCCGGCACTTGCTCGACGGTTTCCTGCGCATCGAGCCAGCGTCCGGCTTCGTAGTAGCTGAGGGTCACGACGACCGGCCTCGGGATCGGCTCGGACGCGAGGGTCGCTTCCTCCTCCATGCGCCAGAGCACGAACCAGCACGGAGCCGGGGCAGTCGCGTTGAGGTGGTAGCCCTCCGCCTCGTCGCGGAACAGTTCCACCTTGAAGCCGGGATGCAGCCAGTGCTGCTCGCCGTCATGGTCGTCCATGAGGCGCGGCTGCTCGCCGAAGCCGGGTTCATCCGGGAGGACGGCGTCGAGCGTCCAGCGCCAGGGCTGCCAGTGGCTCGACGGGCCGTGCAGCCGCTCGCGCCGCATCACGACCGCAACGTCGAGCGCCGCCGGCCGGCTGTCTGCGGTGGGGGTTTCGGGGTTCTGCATGGCCCGGACGATAGCCGAACCGAGGACAGCGCCTGCCAGTGCGGGATTGGGCCCGTCTTGTTTCCAAATGTTCAATCACGTACAGCTTTTGTGACAAAAGTCGGCACAAAAGCGAAACCATAGTTCTCATTTTCGAGAAATCGCATCGTTGTGCGTTTCAATCAAGCCATTCCAACGGAGAGAGATCCCGCATGAGCTACTACGAAAACGACTACGGACTTGGCGCCCTCGAGGTGAAGGTGTCCGATCTGCTCATCGCCACGCCGGATTTGTGCGATCCGCTGCTCGATCCGGCGGTCTACCAGGTCCTGAGGCTGCTGCGCGAGCAGCACGCCATGGAGGCCGCGTTCGCCTGCGAAGTCAACGACGGCCAGCGCGTGTCGCACCGCATGCAACCCTCCCACCGCGCCCAGTTCATCGACGAACAGGCCGAGCCGCTGGAACTGGCTTTTTGCAAACAGGTGCTGAGCGTGCGCGTTCCGGCCGGCTGCTACCTGAGTGCGCCCGTGATGCTCGCCAGCGGCGCGATGTACGGCACCTTCTATTCCTCGAGCTTCAACCCTGACCCGGCCATCGAGGCGCGCGACCTCAAGAAGCTGGAAATGGCGGCGCAACTGGCCGCCCGGCTGATCGACGAACGCCGGCCGCGCGCCGTTGCCGGCGCTGCGCCCGCAGCTGTTCCGGCGGCCCCACGCCAGGCTGCTGCAGCGCAGTTCGCCTGAGGCTCAACGCACGAAAGTACGGCTGTCGAGTCCGATGCGGCCGCTCGGGAGCCTGCCCCGTCCGCTTTGCACTTCCATTTCCTCGAGTTGCAGCAGGGCGTCCGGCGCCGTCAGGAGCCGCAGGGCCTCGACCGGCGGCAGCGTCCTGCTGCTGAAGAGAAAGCGCAGTTGGCAATCCCCCACGACGATCGCGTCGCCGTTGCGCAAGGTGTGCGCCCGCACCTTTTCATTGTTGACGTAGGTGCCGTTGCGGCTGCCCATGTCAGTGAGCATGAAGCCCTCGCCCGTCCACTGGATCGCGGCGTGATGCCGGCTCACCCGTTCGCTGTCGATGCATACCCTGTTGCTGCCGGACCGCCCGATGGTGGTGAGCGGCCCCGCGATATTGACCTGTCGGACGCTGGCGTGCCGCGCCAAAATGATCAGTCTTGCCATAGCCATTCCTCTCGTTATCTTGGAATGGCATCGAGCTTAGGACGGGGGCCCGGTTTCGGAAGACTGAAACAGAAGGCTTAATCCATTCTTGTTCATTGCAGGGCGGTCAGTTTTTGGCATTCGCCGCTCAGTGGGTGACGCGACCCCGCATTGACGCCGGATGTCCCGCGAGCCCGAAGGACTTGCCGGTGTTCACCAGCGTGTCGCCGTCCACGCGCAGGATGGTGATGTCCTGGTCGATGAAATTGCCGACATAGAGGTACTTGCCGTCCGCGCTGAACACCGCGCCTTCGGGCAGGCCGCGCACCTCGACCTCGTTGCCGCGCGTCACCTTCTTCCCGTCGATCTTCAGCGCGACCACCGAGCCGTTGCGGTTGTAGAAGTACGCGTTCTTCGCGGAATTGCTGCCACGCAGCAGCACGGCGACCGCGAACTTGCCGGTCGGGCTCACGGCCAGCCCCTCGGGGCCATCGCCGACCACGACCTTATCGATGACGCGCGGCGGCGTGGCCTCCAGGTCGATCACGCTCACGGTGTCGATCTGCCCGTCGGACGCCCCCGAGTTGCCGTTGTCGGCAGTGAGCGCGAGCTTTCCGTCCGGCGTCACGTCGACGTTGTAGGGCCAGAGGCCCGCAGCGAGATCGACCTTGTTGTAGGTGACCTTCTCGCCGTCGATGTCGAGCAGCGCGATCTTGTGGTTCGGGAACTTGGACGCGAGCGCGCGCCGGCCGTCGGGCGTGAAGCGCACGTGCGAAACCGACTCGCCCATCGCCACGGTGTCGATCAGGCTCACCTTCTGGCCCGCGATGCGCAGCACGCTGATCGAGTTGTCGGCGCGGTTCGCGACCAGCGCGAGCGTGCCCGCACGATTGATCGACAGCCCCGATGGCTGCTTGCCCACCGCGACGGTATCGATGACCTTTGGCGGAGTGGCGGTCAGGTCGATGACAAACAGCCGGTTGTCGGGCACCTGCTTGCGCACGCCGCCTTCCTCGACCACGTTGACGGAGTTCGCGACCAGCGCGAGCTTTTGGTCGGCCGTGATCGCCAGGTTGGTCGGCGGACCGGCGATGGTGTTGTCCAGCGGCAGCGTGACCAGCGAACGCGGCGCGAGCGGGTCGGTGCCGATGTCGATCACCTGCAGGGTGTCGCGGCCCGGGGCGCCGAGGATGACGGCACCCGCATCGTTCCAGCTCTGCTTCTCGTCGTTGGCAACCAGCATCAACTGCGGCTGCGAACCGGCCGGCGTCGTGCTGCAGCCCGACAGTGCTGCCGTTGCGGCGAGGGCGGCCAGTGCGAACGTAGGGAAGGAACAAAGGCGTAGGCGCATGGTGTCTCCGTTGTTGTTGTTCGCCGGAGGGAGTCCGGCTGCGGGCGATCGTAGTCACCAGGGCCGCAAAGCGGCTCAGGGTAAGTGCCTGCCTAGGTACCGAAGCGGCTGGGGATGCCGGGCTGGTCCTGCGGCTTCAGGCCCTTCATCTCGAAGGCGAGCACCACGAGCATCAGCCCGAAGACGATCGAATAGCTCGCGATCACCCACACCAGCGCCACCGCACCGCGCCCCGGACTCAGGATCATCAGCGCGCCGAACAGGATGGACACCACGCCGGAGAGGATCAGCATCCACTCGTTGTCGATTTCCTTTCGGATGCGGATCGCGGCCGCGACCTGGAGCACGCCGATGACGATCGCCCATGCGGCGATGAACATCAGCAGCACGATGGCCGTCAGGCCCGGCCACCCCAGTGCCGCGATACCCGCGACGATGCCGATGAGACCGGTCAGCACGAGCGGCCAGACCGGCTTGATGCCGTCGCGGATGCGCAGCCCCGCGATGATGGAGAACACGCCATCGGCCAGGGCGTAAGCGCCCCAGAGGAGCGCCAGCGTCAGCAGCGTGGCGCCCGGCCACGCGAAGGCCAGCACGCCGAAAAGGATGGCCGCGACACCGCGCAACGCCATCCATCCCCAGTTGCCGCGCAGGTGTCCGAACATGTTCTCGATCGCCATGGTTTCTCCTTCCGGCACGAATGCCCCTCTGGAAACTGACTCCAGCGGGGAATATAGGGGGCCGTCCGCGGCGCGTAAATTGCCCTTTGGTTCATGGATGCATGCCCCAAGGGAGTCGGACTGCTCAGGTTCCGGGCTTGCTCCGCCCCCTGAAGCGCGACTCCAGGAAGTCGACCAGGGCGCGCAGCGCCGCGCTGTTGTGGCGCCGCTGGAGGTACGCGGCCGAAAGCCACATGTCGCTGCGCACATAGTCCTGCAGCACCGGCACCAGCTCGCCGTGGTCGATGTGCGGCTGCACCAGCATCTCGGCCATGTAGATCACGCCGAAGCCCTGCATCGCGACCTGGATCAGCGGCGCAGACTCGGTGGCATCCATACGCGACTTCACCGGCACGTCGAAAGGCTTGCCGTCGACCTCGAAGCGCCATTGGGGATGCACCCCGAGGCGCGACTGCGTCAACGCATCGTGCTTCGCGAGATCGCCAGGGTGCTCGGGCTTGCCGTGCTTCTTCCAGTACATCGGCGAGGCGCACACCACCAGGCTGCGGCGCGCGAGCTTGCGGACGATCAGGTTCTCGTCCTCGATGGGGCCGAAGTGGAGCGCCAGGTCGATCGCCTCTTCCGCCATGTCGAGCGTGCGGTTGGTCAGGTGGAGGCTGATGCTGACGTCGGGGTAGTGGCCCATGAATTCGCCGAGCCACTTCGGCAAGTCGCCCTGACCCGCCCCCAGGGGCGCCGAGATGCGCAGCCGCCCGGTGGGCCGGCTCGCATGCTCCTGCACCTCGGCCTGGGTGAGCTCGAACATCTCCATCATCGGCTTGCTGCGTTCGAGCAGCAGCGAGCCGGCGTCGGTGAGGCTCACCGCGCGCGTCGAGCGATTGAGCAGACGCACGCCCAGGCGCGTCTCCAGTTCGGCGATGTACTTGCTCACCGTGGCTTTCGACACGTCGAGCTTGGTGGCGGCGCGCGAGAAGCTGCCGTGCGAGGCGACCTCGCGAAAGGTCCTGATCAGGTCGAGGCTGTCCATGTCTGGGGCGCATTGTCCCCTGTCGTCGATCCCCTGCCATAGCCGATCACCGCCGTCGGTACGCCGCCACGCACGATCCGCACCGCGCAATACTTGAACTCCGGGATCTTTCCGAAGGGATCGAGCGCCGCGTTGGTCATCAGGTTGGCCGCAGCCTCGTAGTACGCGAACGGTACGAACACCGCGCCGCTCGGCGTGCCGTCGTCGCGCCGGATGTGGATCGCCACCTCGCCGCGCCGCGACTGGATCGTGATCACGTCGCCCGCCTTCAGGCCCATGGCCTCCAGGTCGGACTGGTTCATGGACGCCGTTGCCATCGGCTCCAGCGCATCGAGCACGGTGGCGCGACGCGTCATGCTGCCGGTGTGCCAGTGCTCCAGCTGCCGGCCGGTGATGAGCACGAAGGGGTACATCGCGTCGGGCCGCTCGTCGGCCGGAATGATGTCCGCCGGCACGAGCTTCACGCGGCCGTCCGCGGTCGGGAATGTCTCGATGAACACGGTCGGCTGGCCGGGATCGTCGGCGCTCAGGCAGGGGTAGGTCACGCTGGACTCGCGCTCCAGCCGATCCCAGGTGATCCCGCTGATGGCCGCATGCATGGCCTGGCGCATTTCCTCGTAGACCGCGGCGACGCCGCATTCCTCGCCCTCGTAGTTCCACGGCAGGCCCATGCGCCGCGCAATCTCCTGGATGATCCAGAGGTCGGGCTTTGCGTCGCCCGGCGGGTTCAGCGCGCGCTTGCCGAGCTGCACCATGCGGTCGGTGTTGCTCACCGTGCCGGTCTTCTCGGGCCATGCGCTCGCGGGCAGCACGACGTCGGCCAGCCAGGCGGTCTCGGTCATGAAGATGTCCTGCACGACCAGGTGCTCCAGGCTCGCCAGCGCATGGCGCGCGTGGTTCAGGTCCGGGTCGCTCATCGCCGGGTTCTCGCCCATGATGTACATGCCACGGATCTTGTGCGGATCGTCGTCCGGCGCCAGCGCCTTGTGCATGATCTCGACCACCGTGTAGCCGATCCTGTCATCGAGCGGCACGCCCCAGAACTTCTCGAACCACGCATGCGCACCCGGGTCGTCGACGCGCTGGTAGTTGGGGAACGCGATCGGGATCAGCCCCGCATCGCTCGCGCCCTGCACATTGTTCTGCCCGCGCAGCGGATGCAGGCCGGAGCCGGGCTTGCCGATCTGGCCGGTGACGGTAACCAGTGCGATCAGGCACCGCGCGTTGTCGGTGCCGTGCACGTGCTGGCTGATGCCCATGCCCCACAGCACCATGGCACCCTTGGCGGTCGCGAAGGCGCGGGCCACCTCGCGCAAGGTCTCGGCCGGGATGCCGCAGATCGGCGCCATCGCCTCGGGGCTGTAGCCCTTGACGTTCTCGCGCAGGGCCTCGAAGTTGCTGGCGCGGTCACGGATGAAGGCCTCGTTCACCAACCCTTCATCGATCACCGCATGGATGAGCGCATTGAGCATCGCGACATCGGTGTCGGCCTTGAACTGCAGGGTGCGCCACGCGTGCCTGCTGATGTCGGTGCGCCGCGGGTCCGCGAGCACGATCTTCGCGCCGCGCTTGGCGGCGTTCTTCATCCAGGTGGCGGCCACCGGATGGTTCGCGGTCGGGTTGGAGCCGATGATGAAAATCAGCTCCGCGTGCTCCACGTCGTTGACCTGGTTGCTCACCGCGCCGGAGCCCACGCCTTCGAGCAGCGCCGCGACGCTGGACGCATGGCACAGCCGCGTGCAGTGGTCGACGTTGTTGCTGCCGAAGCCAGTGCGCACCAGCTTCTGGAACAGGTAGGCCTCTTCGTTGCTGCCCTTGGCGGAGCCGAAGCCGGCAAGCGCCTTCTTGCCGTGCGTGTCGCGCAGGCCCTTGAGCTTGCCGGAGGTCAGCGCAAGCGCCTCTTCCCACGTGGCTTCGCGGAAGGCCTCGCTCCAGTCGCCGGGCCGCGGCGCATCGTCGAAGTGCTTGGGCACCCCAGGCTTGCGGATCAGCGGCTTGGTGAGGCGCTGCGGATGGTGCGCGTAGTCGAAGCCGAAGCGGCCCTTGACGCACAGCCGGCTGTGGTTGGCCGGCCCGTCGCGGCCGTCGACGCTGACGATCTTCTCGTCCTTGACGTTGTAGGTGATCAGGCAGCCCACGCCGCAGAAGGGGCAGACCGAATCCACCTTGCGATCCACCTGCTGCGAGCCGATGTGGCTCTTGGGCATGAGCGCGCCGGTCGGGCAGGCCTGCACGCATTCGCCGCAGGCCACGCAGGTGCTGTCGCCCATCGGGTCGTCGAGGTCGAAGACGATCTTCGAATCGCCGCCGCGCAAGGCGTAGCCGATGACGTCGTTGACCTGCTCCTCGCGGCAGGCCCGCACGCAGCGGTTGCACTGGATGCAGGCGTCGAGATTGACCGCCATGGCGGGATGCGAGATGTCGGCGACGGGCTGCTCGCGGCGCAGCGCCTTGAGCGCGGGGCGCACCTCGATGCCCAGGCGCCCGGCCCAGTCACTGAGTTCACCGTGCTGGCCGGGCGGGTTGGCGTGGGGGTGCGCAGCCTCCGCGACCCCCGCATCGTTCCACTTGTAGCCCGCATCGGGCATGTCCGACAGCAGCATCTCCACCACCATCTTCTGGCTCTTCACCGCCCGCTCGCTGGTGGCCTGCACCTCCATGCCCGCCGTCGCGGCGCGGCAGCAGCTCGGCGCCAGCGCGCGCTCGCCCTTGACCTCGACGACGCAGGCGCGGCAGTTGCCGTCGGGCCGCAGGCCGTCCTTGTAGCAAAGGTGCGGTATGTCGATGCCGTGCCGTTGGGCGGCCTTCAGGATGGTCTCGCCTTCCACGGCTTCGACCCTGCGGCCGTCGAGCTGGAACTCGATCGTCTGCGGGAGCAACTCCGCGAGCGTGGCTGGCGCGTTCATGCAATCTCCTGCGGGAAATACTTCTGGATGCTGCGGATCGGATTCGGTGCCGCCTGTCCGAGCCCGCAGATGGAGGCGTCGCCCATCACCTGCGCGAGATCCTCGAGCGTGGCGTTGTCCCACACGGGCGCCTGCATCAGCGCGGCGGCCTTGGCCGTGCCGACGCGGCAGGGCGTGCACTGGCCGCAGCTCTCGTGCTCGAAGAAGCGCATGACATTGAGCGCCGCATCGCGCGCACGATCATGCTGGCTCAGCACCATCACGGCGGCCGAGCCGATGAAGCAGCCGTGCGGCTGCAGCGTGTCGAAATCCAGCGGAATGTCGTTCATGCTCGCGGGCAGGATGCCACCCGAGGCGCCGCCGGGCAAGTAGGCGTGCAGCGTGTGGCCTTCGAGCATGCCGCCGCAGTATTCGTCGATCAGTTCCTGCACCGTGATGCCCGCAGGCGCCAGCTTGACGCCCGGATGCCTCACGCGCCCGCTCACGCTGAAGCTGCGCAGGCCCTTGCGGCCATGGCGGCCGAAGCCGCTGAACCACTGCGGGCCCTTTTCGATGATGTCGCGCACCCAGTAGAGGGTTTCGAAGTTGTGTTCGAGCGTCGGCCGCCCGAACAGGCCGACCTGCGCGATGTAGGGCGGGCGCATGCGGGGTTCGCCGCGCTTGCCTTCGATGCTCTCGATCATCGCGGACTCCTCGCCGCAGATGTAGGCGCCGGCACCGCGTCGCAGCTCGATCGTCGGCAGCTCGCAGGGCGGGTCCGCCTGGAGCTTGGCCAGTTCGGCCTGCAGCAGTGCGCGGCAATCGTGGTACTCGTCACGCAGATAGATGTAGCAGGCGTCGATGCCGACGATCTGCGCGGCGATCAGCAGCCCCTCGAGGAAGCGGTGCGGATCGCGTTCGAGGTAGGTCCGGTCCTTGAAGGTGCCAGGCTCGCCCTCGTCGATGTTGACCGCCATCAGCTTGGGCGCAGGCTGGTCGCGCACGATGCGCCACTTGCGCCCGGCCGGGAATCCGGCCCCGCCCAGGCCCCGCAGGCCCGAGTCTTCCATGGCCTTGATGACCGTTTCGGCATCTTCCTCGCCATGGACCAGCGCGGCCGCGAGCGCGTACCCGCCGTTGGCGCGGTAGGTGGCGTAGTCAGTGAAGGCGGGGAACGCGTCGACGGCATTGGGCAACGGCGAGATGCTTTGTTCCGCCAGCGCCGAAGGCTCGAAGTTGGCAATCCCGTGAACGGGCTCCGTCGCGCTGAAGGCCGAGCAGGACGCCAGTTCCTCCAGCACCTTGTCCGCCGTCGCCAGCGGCACCGCGCGCTGATGCAACGCCACGGCGGGCGCCTGCTCGCAGCGGCCGATGCAGGGCGCCGCGATCACACGCACGTCGCCGCGGCCCGCCGCGCCCAGCAAGGCCGGCAGGCGCGCGAGGAGATCCTTGGCTCCGGCCATTTCGCACGCGAGACCATCGCATACACGCACGGTCAGGCCCGGAGCCGCCTCGTCGCCGCGCACCACTTCGAAGTGGTGATAGAAGGTCGCGACCTCGTAGACCTCGGCCATCGGGATGCCGGTCAGCGACGCCAGGGCCACGAGGTGCCGGTCGTGCAGGCAGCCGTGCGCATCGTTGATGCGATGCAGATGCTCGATGAGCAGGTCGCGCCGGTAGCCCTCATCGGGTCGCGGGCCGATGAGTTCGCGGACCTGCTGCAGCGAGGTCTCTTCGGGCTGGCGCCCCTTCAGCTTGCTCTTGCGACGGATGCGATCGCGCATCTCGTCGGGAGTGCCGAGGGTCACTTCCCTGAATTTTTCCGGCGTGCCTGGAGTGCCTGGGTATTGCATATGCCTCGGCCTTGTGCGCCGGCCTTCCGGGCCGGCGCTTGTCTCTGGTCTGTCAGTTGAAGAATTTCGCAGCGGCCACCAGTGTCTTGTAGACACCCCACGCGAGCGGGATGCCGACAGCCACCCATGCGAGCACGACGACGAGCGGGCTCACCGCACCGCTGGTCGCTGCGGAGCCCGAGCCGACTTCGGAAGCGGCGGCCTTCTCGTGCGCCAGCCTCTTCTCGATCGCGAGTTCCTCTTCGCTCATGAAGTGCTTGTCCGCCACCGGCCGCACCAGCAGGTTGGCGATCAATCCCACCGCCAGCATGCCGACCAGGATGTACATGGTCTGGTTGTAGACCTGCTCGCGCGGAATGCCAAGCCCCAGCTGGTACTCGCGCATGTAGTTCACCACCACCGGACCGAGGATGCCGGCCGTGGCCCAGGCGGTCAACAGGCGGCCATGGATCGCGCCCACCATCTGCGTGCCGAACAGGTCGGCCAGATAGGCCGGCACCGTCGAGAAGCCGCCGCCGTACATCGACAGGATGATGCAGAACGCACCGACGAACAGCAGCTTGCTGCCCGCGCCCGCCGACGACGGGATGCTCCAGTACAGCAACCCGCCGAGCACGAAGAAGACGGTGTAGGTCAGCTTGCGGCCGAGCCTGTCCGAGAGACTCGCCCAGAAGAAGCGACCGCCGATGTTGAAGAGCGACAGCAGCGCGGCAAAGCCGCCGGCCACCGCGGCGATGGACGCGAGTTGCGCCTTGTCGAGTTCACCGAAGGTCTTCGCGACGCCGATCAGGTTGCCGCCGAACACCTCCTGCAGCATCGGGCTCGCCATGCCGATCACGCCGATGCCTGCGCTGACGTTCATCGTGAGCACCAGCCACACGAGCCAGAACTGCGGGATGCCCCAGACCTTCTTCACGTGCACGTGGCGCTGCGTGATCATCGCGTTGCCGGTCTGCGCCGGTGGCGGCGTCCAGCCTGCCGGCTTCCATCCGGTGGGCGGCACGCGATAGCCGAACGCACCGGCCATCATGAAGACGAAGTAGACGAGGGCCATCACGACGAAGGTCTGCATCACGCCCACGTCGGTCGCGCTGGAGAAGGCCTTCATCAGGTCGACGGCGAGCGGCGAACCGATCATCGCGCCGCCGCCGAAGCCCATGATTGCCATGCCGGTCGCCATGCCGCGCCGGTCGGGGAACCACTTGATGAGCGTGCTGACCGGCGAGATGTAGCCCAGGCCGAGCCCGATGCCACCGATCACGCCCGAGCCGAGGATCATCAGCCAGAACTGATGCAGGTGGATACCCAGCGCCGACAGGATCATGCCGCCGCACCAGCACAGCGCGGAAACGACACCGGCCTTGCGCGGACCGGCGCGTTCGAGCCATCCGCCCCATAGCGCTGCCGAGCAGCCCAGGAACACGAAGAACAGCGTGTACATCCAGCCCAGCGTGGCGATGCGCCAGTCGCAGCCGGTGGCGAACAGCTCGGCGAAGAAGCTCATGTCCTTGGGACAAGCCTGTGCGCCGTGGCCTGCCGTCGACAGCGCCTTCGACAGCGGCAGCCAGAACACCGAGAAGCCATAGGCCATCCCGATGCAGAGATGGATCGCGAGAGCCGCGGGCGGCACGAGCCAGCGGTTGAAACCCGGCCCCGCAATGATTCTTTCCTTGTCGAGAATGCCGGGCTGCGGACCCAACACGTCGATGTTGCCGCCCCCGCCGAGGACGCCAGCGCTTGAACTTGCCATTTACCTAACTCCTGTACCGTTTGTTGTGGTCTGTGGCCCCTCTGAAGGGGGCCCGCGGAGTGTGGGCGAAATTGTTACAAAAGGTCAATAGGGTTTCGCATATCGACCGGCCCCCCGTAGGGGGCAAAGCAACGATCTCAGGTGTTCTTGCTGACGGTGATCGTCGGGAACTTGGCGGAGAAGTCCTTGGCCTTTTCCGCGATGCCCACCGCGACACGGCGCGCGACGGACTTGTAGATGCCGGCCACCTCCCCGTCAGGATCGGCTACCACTGTCGGCTTGCCGCTGTCGGCCTGCAGGCGGATGTTGATGTCCAGCGGCAGCGCGCCGAGGTAGTCCATGCTGTATTGCTCGGCCATCTTCTTGCCGCCCTCGGCGCCGAAGATGTGCTCGACGTGGCCGCAGTTCGAGCACACGTGCACCGCCATGTTCTCGACGATGCCGAGGATCGGCACGCCGACCTTCTCGAACATCTTGATGCCCTTCCTGGCGTCCAGCAGCGCGATGTCCTGCGGCGTGGTGACGATCACCGCGCCCGTCATCGGCACGCGCTGCGAGAGCGTGAGCTGGATGTCGCCGGTGCCGGGCGGCATGTCGACGATGAGGTAGTCCAGGTCCTTCCAGTTGGTCTGGCGCAGCAACTGCTCCAGCGCCTGCGTGGCCATTGGGCCGCGCCAGATCATGGCTTCGTCCTGGTCGACCAGGAAACCGATCGACATGACCTGCACGCCGTGGTTCTCCAGCGGCTCCATGGTCTTGCCGTCCTCGCTCTCGGGGCGGCGGTCGATGCCCAGCATCATGGGCTGGCTTGGGCCGTAGATGTCGGCGTCGAGCAGGCCGACGCTGGCGCCCTCGGCCGCGAGCGCGAGCGCCAGGTTGGCCGCGGTCGTGCTCTTGCCGACGCCGCCCTTGCCCGATGCCACGGCGATGATGTTCTTCACGTTGGGCATCAGCTGCACGCCGCGCTGCACGGCATGGCTGATGACCTTGGTCGCGATGTTGACCGACACGTTCTCCACACCCGCCACTGTCTTGGCCGCGGCCACCAGCGCCTTGCGCAGGGCCGGCATCTGGCTCTTGGCCGGATAGCCCAGCTCGATGTCGAAGGACACGTCGCCTTCGTGAATCTGCAGGTTCTTCAGCGCCTTGGTGCTGACGAAATCCTTGCCTGTATTGGGGTCGAGGACGGACTTGAGCGCCTGCCCGAGCGCCTCTTGTGTAACTGCCATTTTGGAAACTCCTGAATGGCGGCTAGTCTAGTGCGACGGCGCAGGAAGCCCGCAGCCCGCCCCGCTTGCCCTTAAAGCCGTGAAGCCTGAGGGCGGGCTAGATGACGTTGAAGTGATGCGTTCCGTCCGCTGCAAGCTGCGCGACAAGGCCGAATTCCCAGTCGAGGTAGGCCTGCATTGCCTCGGCCGGCGCGTCGGTGCCTTCGTACGGACGGCGGTAGCGGTCGGTGGTCGGTGTGGCGAGGCGAATCCAACCGGTTTCCGCGGGCAGGCCGGCGGCGAACCATGCGGCGTTGCCGCCCTCCAGCACGACCACATCGGCATCACGGCCGCGCGCGGCGAGCAAGGCTCGCAGATCGACGGCGGCAAAGCGCGCGAGCAGGCTGCTGCCGCATGTCAGCACGTAGCGGCGCGCGACGGGAATCACATCCAGCGCCTGCGCCAGTTGCGCGCGGATCGCGAACCAGGCGCCCGGAATATGGCGCTTCGCGTGGTTGGCGCTGGTCGTGACGTCGATCACCGCAATGTCTCCCGGCGTGTGCAAGGCGTCGGCGAGTTCGGCCGGCGTGATCCCTGCAACCGGCGGTGCACCCGCATGGTCGGCCGGCGTCGCACCCCGGGAACTGCGGGCCGATACGGGCTGCGCCTCCACCACATACACCTCCCAGCCCATCTGCGCGAGCCACGATGCCGTCATCGGTGCACGAACGCCATCGTCGTCGGCAAGCACGATACGTGCGCCGCGCACCGGCACGTGGTGATCTGTTTCCTGCACCAGCTGGCCGCCGGGCGCGCTGGCAAAGCCCGGCAGGTGGCCGGCCTCGAACTCCTCAGGCGTGCGAACGTCGAAGCGATAGACCGTCCGGCCCGGTGCTTCGAGCGAGGCGAGCGCATCGAGGCCGATCGTGCGCACGCCCGCGCGCCGCGCCACGTCCTGCGCGTTCGCCTGCGCGGCGGCGCGGTTCGCGAATCCCGGCGCGGGTGCGGGGCGCGAGGCGCCGTGGTCGAGCACCTGCCCGGCCAGCTTCCAGCCGATGGTTCCGTTGCGCAGCGCCGCGACCGGATTGGGAATGCCCGCATTCACCAGCGACTGCGTGCCGATGATGCTGCGCGTCCGGCCGGCGCAATTGACGATCACCTGCGTCGCCGGGTCCGGCGCCAGTTCGCGCACGCGCAGCACCAACTCGGCGCCCGGCACGCTGGTGGCGGTGGGAATGCTCATGGTCTGGAACTCGTCGAATCGCCGTGCGTCGAGCACCACCACATCGGCTCGCGCATCGATCAGGGCCTTGACCTCCTGCGCCGAAAGCGAAGGCGTATGGCGCTCATGCTCGACCAGCTCGCCGAAGGACTTGCTCGGCACATTGACGTCGCGGAACAGCTCGCCGCCCGCATCTCGCCAGCCGTCGAGCCCGCCTTGCAGCAGATGGACGCGCACATAGCCCAGGGCGGCGAGTCGCTCGGCCGCGAGCGGCGCCAGATCGACACCGTCGTGATCGCCATAGAGCACGATCAGCGTGTCGCGCCGCGGAATGCGGCGCCACGCATCGAGTTCGATCCTCGACAGCGGCAGATTGGCGGCCCACAACGGATGAGCCTGTGCATACGGGTCTTCCTCGCGCACGTCGAGGAAGGCGATTTCGTCACGCGCGAGCAGATGCGCACGCACGGAGGCGAAGGAGAGGGAAGCAGTCATGGCGATGAAACAGGCAAGCCTTGAGGAAATTCCGAGTAACCAGAGACAAAAGGCTTGCGCCCGCCGCCCGGTGGGTAAGTATGGCGTCGGACCTTGCCGATGTCGGCGCCATAGACGTGAATGCTGATCGACACGCGATCGTCATAGGCGTTGCGCACGCGGTGCACGTCGCCGACGGTCGGCGACACGGCCTCGACATCGCCCGGATCGAGCCGGACCGGAGCCCCTTGCGCCGTCAGAAGCCGATCCCGCTCGCGATAGGCCTGGCTGTACTCGGCGCCGCGCAGCATGCCGATCAGGCCCCACACCGTGTGGTCATGCACCGGCGTGGCCTGGCCGGGCCCCCAGACGAAGCTCACCACCGAGAAGCGATCGGCCGCATCGAGGTGCAGCAGGTATTGCTGATAGCGCTCCGGATGCGGCTTCGCAAAAGCATCGGGCAGCCAGTCGTCGCGCGCGACGAGGCCGCGCAGCAAGGCACCGCCCTCTTCCAGGATGCGCGGCTCCGCGGGATGGGTGTCGATCAGCCGGCCGAAAGCGACGACGAAATCGCGCAGCCGCGCGCTCATCGCGAGAGCGCGGCCTTGCCGGCCGTTACCAGGATCGCGTCGTTCTGCGGCGTGTGGATGCGGCTGCACAGCACGTCACGGTAGTGGCGCTCCAGCGGGTTCTGCCGCGTGAGGCCGTGGTTGCCGCTGAGCTGCAAGGCCAACTCGACCGCCCGGATCGCATGGGCCGTGACCGTGTACTTCAGCAAGCCGCTCTCCGTGGCGGAGGGCGCGCGGCCCGCGTCCACTTCGGCGGCCGCATGGTCCAGCAGCACGCGGCTGGCGCTCAGCAAGGCCTCGATCTCGCCGACGGCCTCCTGCACGCGCGGCAGGCTGGCCAGCGGCGCGCCGAGCCCGCTCGGAGCCCGCCGGTTGAGGAAGCCGAGCAGCCAGTCGCGTCCCGCTCGCGCCACCGCGTCGTAGAGCGTGCCCAGCAACACCACCATCCAGGCCTGCTGCGTCGCGTGGGCGTCGATGTCGGTCTGGCTGCCCGCATCGGGCGCCCAATCGGCCGGCGCGCGCAGATCGACCGCATGGTCGAGCGGGATCGCGACGTTCTCGAAGATCACCTCATGGCTGCCCGAGGCGCGAAGTCCCAGGTGGTCCCAGCTGGCAATCACGCGAACGCCGGGCGCATCGCGCGGCACCAGGAAGACGCCGACGCGCGGAGCGTCCTCGTCCGTGCGGCCCCACACCGACAGCCAGCTCAGGCCCTCGATGCCGGTGGTGTAGAGTTTGTGGCCGCTGAGCTTCCATTGATCGCCCTCGATACGCGCGGTCGTGGCGGGCAGGCCGCCTCGCGCAGGCGAGCCCAGCGCGGGCTCCACGCGCAAGGCGTTGATCAATGCCCCGCCACGCACGGCATCGCGCAGCACGCGTTCGCGCAGATGCTGCGGCCAGCGGCTGTCGGTACGGCCGATCGCGAGGTGCTGCAGCCAGGTCATCGTGAGGATCAGCGCGGTCGCGGGCTCGCCGTAGGCGACGGCTGCCAGCACGCGGCGCGCGGTTTCGAGCGACGCACCACCACCGCCGTGCGCGCGCGGCGCGACCAGGCTGACAAGCCCGTTGGCCTGCAGCGCGGCGAAGTTCTCGCGCGGGAATGCGCCACTGCGATCGTGATCGGCCGCGGTTTCGGCAAAAAGGGAGGACAGCTGCGCGAGCAGCGCATCGTCCGATTCGGGTGCGGCCGATACGCGGCGCAGGACTGGTGAACTCATGGAGCCGGACCTTAGCCGCCGCCACGCGCGCGGAAAACGACGGAAGGTGCATATCCAAACTCGTTTTTCTGCGTTCGTTTTCGAGCACACGCGCCTTACGGTCACGCCTTTTCTCCAGACGACACGGAAGACGCTTCCTTTTACTGGCCTTCCCCTCTTCCCACCCTCGTTTCATTGCAAGGACGCACCCATGAGCGACATCGAATTCATCGGCATGATCCAGGCCCAGAAGGTCTCGGAAATCCACCCCGCGCGCGGCCCCGCAATCGACCGCGACTACGTGCGCGCCTTCGCCCAGGCTCACGAGCAGGCCGGCTTCGACCGCGTGCTGGTGCCGCACCACTCCACCAGCCCCGACGCCACGCTGACCGTGGCCTATGCCGCATCGGTCACCGAGCGCATCCACTTCATGCTGGCGCACCGGCCCGGCTTCGTCGCGCCGACGCTCGCGGCGCGGCAGTTCGCCTCGCTCGACCAGTTCAGCGGCGGACGGCTCGGCGTGCACTACATCTCGGGCGGCTCGGACGACGAGCAGAAGCGCGACGGCGACTGGCTCGACCACGACCAGCGCTATGCCCGCACCGACGAATACCTCGACGTGTTGCGCAAGGTGTGGACCAGCGACAAGCCCTTCGACCATGAAGGCGCGCACTACCGCTTCAAGGATGCCTTCTCGGAGGTGAAGCCGGCGCAGTCGCTCAACGGCAGGCCGCACGTGCCGGTGTACTTCGGCGGCGCGTCGGAGGCCGCGATCCCGGTCGCCGGCAAGCATGCCGACGTGTACGCGCTGTGGGGCGAATCGCTCGACCAGGCGCGCGAGCTCACGGGCCGTGTGCGGGCGGAGGCCGCGAGGCACGGACGCAAGGTCCGCTTCTCGGTGTCCTTCCGCCCGATCCTGGCCGAGACCGAGGAGAAGGCCTGGGAACGCGCCGACGGCGTCCTCGCGGAGACGCGCCGTCTTCGCGTCGTGCAGGGCTTCGGACGCGGCGGCCCGCAGCAGAGCGAAGGCGCCAAGCGCCTGCTCGCCGCGGCCGAAAAGGGCACGCGGCTCGACAAGCGCCTGTGGACAGCCGTGGCGCAGGAAATCGGCGGCCGCTCGAACAGCACGGCGCTGGTCGGCACGCCCGAGCAGGTGGCCGATGCCCTGCTGGACTACTACGACCTCGGCGTGACCACCTTCCTGATCCGAGGCTTCGACCCGCTCGAAGACGCCATCGACTACGGCCGCGAACTGATTCCGCGCACGCGCGAACTGGTGGCACAGCGCCTGGCCGCGCAGCGCAAGGCCGCCTGACCCGACGATGCACCCCCTGGCCAGAAGGAACCGAATGAGCGCCGTCCTCCACATCGAGCGCGGCGGGGACCCTCCCCGCACGCGGCTCGCCCTCAACCCGAAGCCGCAACAGAAGTACTGGTTCGACCCGCCCGCGCCGCGCACCAGCATCGAGGCCGAGCGCCGTCATCGGCAGGAGCGACTGGCGGGTGCGTTCCGCCTCTTCGCCCGATTCGGTTTCGCGCAAGGGCTGGCCGGCCACATCACGGCGCGCGACCCGGAGTTGACGGACCACTTCTGGGTCAACCCGCTGGGCGTGCACTTCTCGCGCATCAAGGTGTCGGACCTGCTGCTGGTCAACGCGAAGGGCGAGACCGTGATCGGCGATCGCCCGCTCAACAAGGCGGCTTTTGCCATCCACGCCGCGATCCACGAATACAACCCGAAGATCATTGCCGCCGCGCACACGCACTCGACCTATGGCAAGGCGTGGTCGACGCTGGGCCGCAAGCTCGACACGCTCACGCAGGACGCCTGCGTGTTCCATGACGACCACGCGCTCTTCGACGACTTCACCGGCATGGTGGTCGACGAGAGCGAAGGACTGCGCATCGCGAAGGCGCTGGGCGATCGCAAGGGCGCGATCCTCCAGAACCACGGCATCCTGAGCGCCGGCCCGAGCGTGGAGGCCGCCGCGTGGTGGTACATCGCGCTCGACAACGCCTGCCACACCCAACTGCTGGCCGAAGCCGCCGGCACGCCGAAGCCCATCGACGAATCGGTCGCCCGCCACACGCATGGGCAGATCGGCGGACCTGAAGGCGCGCTGCATGCCTTCGAGAGCCTTTACGAAGGGCTGGTCGAGGCCGAGCCCGATCTGCTTCAGTGACCCCGCAACCCAGCAAACCTCTCCCCATCATGAACAACACATCCCTTTCGCGCCGCGGCGTGCTGCGCGCCGGCGGCGCCGCGGCCGTCGTCGCATCCAGCGGCCTGATCGCCACGCGTGCGTGGTCGCAGCAGCGCAAGCTGAGCTTTGCCTGGAACGCAACAGCCTTCTGCCTCTCGCCCGTGGTGGTCGCGCAGGAACGCGGCATCTTCGAGAAGAACGGCCTGCAGGTCGACCTCATCAACTACACGGGCTCGACCGACCAGCTGCTCGAATCCCTCGCCACAGCCAAGGCCGACGCGGCGGTGGGCATGATCCACCGCTGGCTCAAGCCGCTCGAATCGGGCTTCGACGTGAAGATCGTCGGCAGCTCGCACGGCGGCTGCGTGCGGCTCGTGGGCGTCAAGGAGGCCGGCGTCACCGACCTGCAGAAGCTCAAAGGCAAGACCATCGGCGTGTCGGACATCGCCAGCCCCGGCAAGAACTTCTTCTCCATCCTTCTCAAGAAGAACGGCATCGACGCCGACAAGGACGTGACCTGGCGCCAGTACCCGGCCGACCTGCTCGACATCGCGGTCAACAAGGGCGAGATCCAGGCCATCGCGGATGGCGATCCGACGCTCTACCTGATCGAGAAGCGCAACAAGGGCCGCTACCTGGAGCTGGCATCCAACCTCTCCGGCGAATACAAGGACAAGGTCTGCTGCATCGTCGGCGCGCGCGGCGAGCTGGTGCGCAAGGAAAAGCCGGTGGTGGCGGCGCTGGTGCGCTCCATCGTGCAGGCGTCGGACTTCGTGGCGGAGAACCCGAACGAGTCGGCCAGGCTGTTCGCGAAGTACTCGCCCAAGGTGCCGGTCGAGGACTTGCAGGCGCTGCTGGGCACGCTGACCCACGCGCACCACCCGGTCGGCAAGAATCTGCGCGACGAGGTGGAGTTCTATGCGCGCGACTTCCAGTCGGTCGGTGTCCTGAAGCAGAGCACCGATCCGGTACGGCTCGCGAATCACGTGTCGGTGGACGTGCTGGCATGACGACGGCTGAAAGCTTCCTTGGCGGCGCGCGGCCTCAGGCGGTCCCGCCGCCGGTGCGCGCCCGACGCGACACGCCCGCCATCGCCGCGCCCGCCGCCTTGCGCGAGCCTGAGCTGACCGGCATCTGGCGCACGGGCATCGTTGCGGCCACGGCGTGGCTCGCGCTGGGCGTGCTGACGGTCTCCTGGCCAAACCGCGAGGTCGGCTTCAGCGACTGGAACTTCACGCGGGAGTTCGGCCTCGGTGCGATCACCGTCGCGGCGCTGCTCCTGGTCGTGGCCCTGCTCGGCGCTCGCGCGGGCCGGGTCGGCCGCAAGCTGCGGCCTGCCGGCCATTGGCTCATCGCTGCGCCGCTGCTGCTCGCGCTGTGGGAAGTGCTGACCGCCAAGCTCGGCGTGCTGCCCCCGCCCTTCTTCGCCCCGCCGCAGAGCCTGCTCGATGTCGCCTACGAGGACTGGGGCCGGCTCGGCCTCTCGACCGTGCATTCGCTGCGGCTGCTCGCGCACGGCTTCGTGCTTGGCGCGCTGGTCGGCTTCGCGACCGGCGTGTGGATCGGCTGGTCGCGCATCGCGGGCTACTGGGTGCATCCTCTGCTGCGTTTCCTGGGGCCGGTGCCCGCGTCGGCGCTGCTGCCGCTGGCCTTCTTCTTCGCGCCGTCGAGCTATGCGGCGGCCGTCTTCCTGGTCGGGCTCGCGACCTTCTTCCCGGTCGCGGTGCTGAGCTGGTCGGGCGTGGCCTCGGTCAACAAGAACTACTACGACGTGGCACGCACGCTGGGCGCGCCGGAGTGGTTCCTGGTGCTGCGCGTTGCCGTGCCGGCCGCGCTGCCGCAGGTCTTCGTCGGCCTGTTCATGGGCCTCGGCGCATCGTTCTCGGTGCTGGTCACGGCCGAGATGATGGGCGTGAAGGCCGGCCTCGGCTGGTACCTGCAGTGGGCGCAGGGCTGGGCGGCCTACGCCAACATGTACGCCGCCCTGCTGGTGATGGCGGTGCTGTGCTCCGGGCTGATCACGCTGCTCTTCGCGGTGCGCGACCGTGCGCTGTCTTGGCAGAAGGGGACGGTCAAATGGTAGACACGGCAGACACGGCGA
Organism: Variovorax flavidus; assembly: GCF_030317145.1. Lineage (GTDB taxonomy): Bacteria > Pseudomonadota > Gammaproteobacteria > Burkholderiales > Burkholderiaceae_C > Variovorax > Variovorax flavidus. The sequence continues at coordinate 154,785 of NZ_JASZYE010000004.1, read as the reverse complement.
CCGTCCACGCGGCCGCGCCGGCCGCCAGTGCGGGCGCGCACATCGACATCCGCAATGTCAGCCACTGGTTCAAGCTGCCGACGGGCGTGCTGCAGGTCCTCGACGGCATCGACCTCGACGTGCGGCCCGGCGAGTTCGTCGCGCTGCTGGGGCCGAGCGGCTGCGGCAAGTCGACCCTGCTGCGGCTCGTGGCCGGGCTCGAACCCGCGACCTCGGGCAGCATCGCGCAGGACGGCGAGCCCATCACGCGGCCCGACCCGTCGCGCATCGTCGTGTTCCAGGACCCGACGCTCTACCCATGGCGCAGCGTCTGGGACAACGTCGCGCTGGGTTTGCAGGCGCGCGGCCTGCTGAAGACCCAGCGCTCGCGGGTCGACGATGCGCTCAAGCTCGTGGGCCTCAGCGAGTTCGCGAAGAGCTTTCCCCATCAGTTGTCGGGCGGCATGGCGCAGCGCGTGGCGCTCGCCCGCGCGCTGGTCAACGACCCGCGCCTGCTCGTGCTCGACGAGCCGCTGGGCAAGCTGGATTCGCTCACGCGCATTGCCATGCAAAGCGAGCTGGTGAGCCTGTGGCAGCGCGCCGGGTTCTCGGCGCTGCTGGTGACGCATGACGTCGAGGAGGCGCTGTTCCTCGCCAACCGCGTGATCGTGCTGAGCGACCGTCCTGCGCGCATCTCGGCGGAGCTGGTGGTCGACCTGCCCTATCCACGGCATCGGGGCCATCCTCGGCTGGCGGAGCTTCGACATGAAGCACTTCGCCATCTCGGCCTGGACGCGACGTGGTGACGGTGGCCCACCCTGAGGCATGACGGCGCTGGCGGATGCCGGATGGCTGAATCCATTGATCGGGCTGCTGCAGGGCGTGCAACTCGGATTGCTCCGTCTGCTGGCCTGGCTGGGGCTGGCCGGCTCCAGCCACGGACAACCTGCTTGGCCGTGGCCGCTCCGGCTCTCGGGCGAGAACCTGTTGATCGACCTCGGGCAAGCGCGGCGGCTGGCGTTGACGCTGCTCGTGCTGTCGCTCGTCGTGCTCTTGCTCCTGGGCGCGCTGGTCTGGCGACGGCGCCGATGGCTCCTGCTCGGGTCAGTGCCGTTGCTGCTGGTGCTTGCGCCATGGCCGCAAGCTGAGGTGGTGCTCGTGCCTGCGTATCCCACGAGCTTCCATCGCTCGCCCACCGGTTTCAGCGCCGCGTCCATCGCGCAGGGTCGCGCGCTCTATGCCCAGCATTGCGTGGGCTGCCACGGCGCCGACGGCCGGGGACAAGGTCCGCTGGCCGCAGCGCAGGCGGTATGGCCGCCGAACCTTGCCGGGCCCCTGTTGTGGCGGCGCGCCGATGGCGATCTGCTGTGGCACGTGCTCCATGGCACGAAGGATCGGCATGGCGCAACCACCATGCCGGCCTTCGATCGGCTCGCGGACGCGGAGGCGTGGGCGTTGATCGACTTCATGAAGGCGCAGGGTGCCGGACAGAGCCTGCGGGCCACCGGCGTCTGGAGCCAGCCGATCGGCTTGCCTGAAGTCATCGTCCGATGCGAAGGCCGCGAACCGCGTCCCCTCTCGACCTGGCGAGGACAGCGCCTGCGGATCGTCGCGGCCGGCTCAGCGGCCGCCCTGCCCGAAGACCCGCGCGTGGTCACCGTGCAGCTTCGACCCGCTGCGAGCGCTGCGCAGCCACATGTGGCGGATTGCGTGGCCGATTCGCCCGCAGCGTGGGAGGCGTTCGCATTGATCGCCGGCACCGACCAGCTCGGCGGCACGCAATTGCTCGCGGACCGCGATGGCTGGCTGCGCGCGCGCAGCGCGCCGGGCAAGGCCGGCTGGTCCGAAGACGACCTGCTGTGCCGCACCGCCGCCGGACCCGGCAGCGCGCAGGACGACCCGCCACCCGCCGACGGCCTGGGCGCGCTCATCGCCCGCATGGATGCGGAGCCGGTGCGCTTCCTCAAGGGCGGCTTCGTCCACTGACCTCTTCCGAATTTCCATCCTTCAAGGAGTTCCCTCATGACTCAGGCATCCCGCCGCCAATTCATCACCCACTCGCTTGCCGGCGCTGCAGCGCTCGCCCTGCCGGCGGCCATGCTGCATGCGCAATCGCGCCCGGTGCTCAAGGCCGGCGACCAGAAGGGCGGCCTGCGGGCGTTGCTCGAAGCGGCCGGCGGACTGGAAGGCCTGGCCTACGACATCCAGTGGTCGGAGTTCCCTGCCGCCGCGCCGCTGGCCGAAGCGCTCAACGCTGGCGCCGTGGATTCGGGCCCGATCGGCGATGCGCCGCTGATCTTCGCGCTTGCAGCCGGCACGCGCGTCAAGGCCATCGGTGCGAACCGCTCGGACTCCTACGGCACGGCCGTTCTGGTGCGGCCGGATTCGCCGCTGAAGACCGCCGCCGACCTCAAGGGCAAGAGCATCGCGACGAACCGCGGCTCCATCGGCCACTACGTGACGCTCAAAGCCATCACCACCGCCGGCCTGAAGCCCGAGGACGTCAACATCCGCTTTCTCGCGCCCGCAGATGCGAAGCTCGCGCTGACGCAAGGCTCGGTCGACGCCTGGGCGACCTGGGAGCCCTACACCGCGCTGGCCGAGACCAGCCATCACGCGCGGGTGCTGGTCAGTGGACGCAGCCTGCTGCCGGGCCTGAGCTACCTGGCAGCGACCGACGCAGCGATCGCCGCCAAGCGGCCGGTACTGCAGGACTTCCTGCAGCGGGTGGTCAAGGCGCAGGCCTGGTCGTACCGCAACGTCGACGCTTTCTCGGCCACGCTCGCACGCATCATCGGCATCCCGCCCGAGGCCGCGAAGCTTCAGTTCGAACGGCGCCAGCAGAAGTGGGTGCCGATCGACGCGCAGGTCATTGCCGACCAGCAGCGCACGGCGGACTTCTATCACCAGGTGGGGCTCATCAAGCAGCCGCTGGACGTGCGCCCGACTTTCGACGCCGGCTTTGCGACCGGCGCCTGAGGCCGCCGCCGCGGCCAAAGATGATTTCCCTATTTGGAATCAACGATTCGGTCGTTCCCCAATCTGATGCCTCTGCGGACAATGGCCCGCCACGCCCCTGTGGGCGCCGTTTTTCGTTCGAGCATCATGAATTTCCAACAATTGCGCTCGGTGCGCGAGGCCGTACGCTGCGGCTTCAACCTCACCGAAGTCGCCCATACGCTCCACACCTCACAGCCTGGCGTGAGCCGGCAGATCCGCGAGCTCGAGGAAGAGTTGGGCATCGAACTCTTCGTGCGCGCCGGCAAGCGGCTCACCGGCCTCACGGAACCCGGTGGCCATGTGCTGCCCATCATCGAGCGCATGCTGATGGAGAGCACCAACCTCAAGCACGCGGGACAGGAGTTCGTCGCGCGCCAGAGCGGCCTGCTCTCGGTCGCGGCCACGCATTCGCAGGCACGCTATGCGTTGCCGGTCGCGGTGCAGGAGTTTCGCTCGCAGTTTCCGAACGTGAAGCTGCACCTCCACCAGGGCTCGCCCAAGCAGATCGCCCAGATGCTCCTGAGTGGCGAGGTCGACGTCGGCATCGCGACAGAGGCACTGGGCGACTACCCGCAACTCGTGGCCCTGCCCTGCTACCGGTGGACGCACTCGGTGGTCGTGCCACCGGGGCATCCGCTGCTCGATGCGCCGCTCACGCTCGAAGCGCTCGCGCGCTATCCGCTGATCACCTACGACACCGGCTTCACCGGTCGCACGCGCATCGACAAGGCCTTCGAGGACCAGGGGCTGGCGCCGAACATCGTGCTGACCGCGATGGATGCGGACGTGATCAAGACCTACGTGCAGCTCGGCATGGGGGTCGGCATCGTTGCCGGCATCGCGTACGAGGCCGAGCGCGACACGCAGCTGCGCGCGCTCGATGCGGGCGAGCTGTTCGGCATCAACCTCACCAAGCTGGCGGTGCGCCGCGGCAACTACCTGCGCGGCTACGTCCATGCCTTCATCGAGTCGTTCGCGCCGACCCTGCCGCGTGGCGTGGTGGAGCAGGCGCTGGCAGCAGACGCGCCGGCGCTGATCGAGATCTGACGTGGCCGGGAGCTGCTCCTTGCATGAAATTAGGGTTTACCCTATAATCGAGCCAACGCAGTCATTGAGGAGTACCCAATGTTCACAGTTTTTCTCTGCCTTGTTGCCGTCGCCGGCGTCGTTGCTTCGGGTTATGTGACCTCGAAGAAGCTGGACGAGCTTCGCTGACAGACAGACCCCAGTTGTCTCCTCCATCGTCTTTTCGATGGATTAGCCCCCCCGCAGTCATGTGAGGGGGCTTTTTTCTGGGCGCGCCAAACGCTCAGTTCTGCGCGTCCATCGGCAGTGTCGGGACGTGCCTCCCCCGGGCCGGGCTGCGGACGCGCTCGACGGCCCGGCGCAAGGTCAGGTTCAGCACATCGCGCTGCGCGTGGCTTCCGCCGAGGCGGTGTGCCAGCTCCGGCAGGCTCGCCAGAAGCGTGATCGCGAGGCTGTCGTTGCCGCGTCCGAACGCCATCAGCGCCCGGCACGACGGCAAGCCGGCCTGCCTCGTCGATTCGCCGTGGCGCGTCGGGCGTGCCTGTGACTTGACCAGCGCCCGTTCGAGTTGCAAGGCCCGGCGCCAGTCGCGCGCGCCGACAAACGCCAGCATGGCATGCAGGTCATTGAAGCTGCAGAAGCCGTCGTCGATGTAGGGCTCCCAGGCCGTCGCCAGCTCGCCCCACCGCGGCCCGACGTCGCCTCCCGCCAGTTCGACCCTCCACAACAGCGCGGAGGCATCGATCAGGTCCGCGATCTCGCCGGACGGCTGGGCACGCACCCGCCGGTCATACAGCCACAGCGCGTCGCCGAAGCGGTGCCGTGCGAGGTGAAACAACGCCACATGCCACCAGCCGTGCGTGGCCACCACGGTATCGAGGCCCCAGAAGTCCCGATGCGCGTTCATCCAGCGCAAGCCCGCCTCCGCGCGTTCGGACATCTCGAAGACGTGGGCCATCGCGTGATGCGCCCGGGCGTCCAGCGGGTTCAGGGCCAGCGCCTCGCAGGCGACGTCCTCGGCATGCCCGTACTCGCCGCTTTCCTCGAGGCTGAAGGCGTGCATGGCCAGCACCGCGTGATAGCCCGGCACCTCGCGCGACCACGCCGGCAGCACCGACGCCACGCGGTCGTGCATGCGGGCGAGGTCGCCCGTGACGTGGTCGAACATGTGCGCCACCTGCAGTGCCAGGACGTCCAGCGGGTGCTGCTGGAGCACTTCGCCGAACCGGGTCTTGGCGAGTGCGTAGTCGTCGCCGAGCGCCGCTGCAATGGCCGCCAGGTGCAGGCGCTCGCGCGGGTTGGCCGGCAGGCTGGCCGCGCGCGCCACCACCTGGCGTGCCAGCCGCACCTTGCGCGGATCGCGGCTGCAAAGCAGCAGGTAGGCCTGCAGGGCGTGCGCCATCACGAAGTCCGGCGCCTCCTGCAGGGCGGTCGCAAGTGCCGGCTCGACGCCACAGCGCCAGCTCTGGTACGCAGCGAGCGCGCGCTCGTACGCTGCCAGGGCGGAAGGCGTGGCACCGGTGACGCTGCATCCGCGTGCGTCGCTGCTGCTCATGGCTCGGCCCCCTGCCTACTGTTTCGCCGACGTGGCCGGCGCGATGTTCAGGTTCATCCGGAACAGGTTGTCCGGATCGAAGCGCCGCTTCACGGCCTGCAGCCGTTCGTGGTTCGCGCCATAGCTCGCGGCGACGCGCTCCGCCTCGTCCTCGGTCAGGAAGTTGACGTAGCCGCTTCCGGTGGCGTGCGGCGCCGCGGCCTCGAAGACGCCGCGCGCCCAGGTGCGCACCTTCTCGTCGTCACGCGGGTCCTGCCAGCGGCCATGCACGTTCATGATGTAGTTGGCATCGCGTCCGGCAAAGGCCGTCGCATCCTGCTTGACTCTCGCCATGGCTCCGCCGAGCTGGGCCAGGAAGATCTCGCATTCCGGCCCCGGCACCCGTTCGGCCGACGCGATCACGAGGTCCAGCGCCTCGTCGCTGAGCTTGCTGAAGTTGTTCGACTTCCAGTAGTTGCGGGCGCCGGGCGCCAGCAGCGGATCGACGACGGTCTGGAAGCCCGCATAGGGCGTCGCGCCGAGCGCGCTCCCGATCGGCTCGCCGAAACGCAACACCGGCGCGGCATCGCGTTCCCCCGCTTCGACGCTGCCGCAATGCAGCAGCGGAAAGACCACCACACCCGTGCCGTGGGCCGATTCGGGCAGGAAGGGCAGCGGAGGCGCCTTGCGCAGCACCGCCCAGACGCTCAGCTCGTCGGGCGCCCCGGTATTGAAGTCGCGCCATGCGCGCAGGACCTTTTGCGCCTGCGCCATCGGATAGACCACCAGCCCGGCGTAGACCTCCGGGCCGACGGGGTGCAACCGGAACTCGAACGACGTCACCACGCCGAAATTGCCCCCGCCGCCGCGCAGGGCCCAGAACAGGTCGGGCTCCGAGGTGGCCGAGGCCACGCGCACGGCACCGTCCGCCGTCACGACGGTGGCGCTCAGCAGGTTGTCGACGGTCATGCCATGGCGCCGCGTCAGCCACCCGAAGCCACCGCCCAGCGTGAGCCCGGCTACACCGGTGGTCGAGTTGATGCCGAGCGGCGTGGCCAGGCCATGGGCCTGCGCTTCGCGGTCGAAATCGCCGAGCAGCGCACCCGGACCGACACGCGCAGTGCGCTTCGCCGCGTCGACCTGGATCGCGCGCATGCCGGACATGTCCAGCATCAGGCCGCCCTCCGCGACCGCATTGCCGGCGATGTGGTGGCCGCCGCCGCGCACGCTGAGCAGCATGCGGTGTGCGGCGGCGAAGCGGACTGCCGCCTGGACATCGCTTTCCGTCAGGCACCGCGCGATCAGCGCGGGACGGCGATCGACGCTCGCATTCCAGACCTTGCGCGCTTCGTCGTAGGCGGGGTTTGCAGCATCGAGCACGCCGCCGCTGATCTGCGCAGCGAATGCCGAGAGGTCCGGCTGCCGGGCTTGCCGGACGTCCTTGTCCAGCGTAAGGTAGGTCACGGATTCCATAGGGGGCTCCTGATATGAACGCATTGAGGAACGGTCCGCCGCGCATCGGTCGCGAGGGGTGGATTCATTCTTCTTGCCTGACTGCCCCCTTGCTTCGCGCGGCGTCCTCGGCAGTTGATTGCGCGTCCGCCGTTTGCGGCGCACGGCCCTCCGCATTGACCGGCCGTCCGCCGGACTTGATCGAAGCCCCGCGGTGACACCCGGATGAGCCAGGACACGCTGTCGGATGTGCTGCAGGGCGTGCGTCTGCGCGGCGCCGTCTTCTTCAGCATCAGCGCCAGCAGCGACTGGGCAGCCGAGGCACCTTCGGCGAAGGAACTCGCGCCGCTGCTGATGCGCGGCGTGGATCACGTGATCGAATACCACGCCGTCGCGCAGGGCAGTTGCTGGGCCGGCATTCCCGGCGGACCGTCCGTCCAGCTCTTCGCCGGCGACGTGGTGATGTTCCCGCACGGAGACGCACACGTGGTGTCGAGCGCGCCCGGGATGCGCGGCGACAGCGACCTCAACTGGTTCGCCGACATGGAGGTCGAACGGCTGCCATTGCGCCTGGCCTACAACGGTCAGAACGTCCTGCGCTCGGCCCTGCCGGATTCGGAGGTGGACACAACCATCGTGTGCGGCTTTCTCGGTTGCGACCTGCAGCCCTTCAACCCGCTGATCGACGCGCTGCCGCGCCTGCTGCACTTGCGCGCCACCGAGGACGACGCCTGGATCGCGAAGTTCACCCAGCAGGCGGTGGCCGAGTCGCATGCGCAGCGTGCCGGCGGCGAGGCGATGCTGGCCCGGATGAGCGAGATGATGTTCGTCGACGCCGTGCGGCGCTATGCCGATCACCTTCCCACACAGAGCGCGGGATGGCTCGCGGGCCTGCGCGATCGCTTCGTCGGCCGCGCGCTGGCGCTGATGCACGCGCAGCCGGCGCACAACTGGACGATCGAGGAACTCGGGCGGCTTGTCGGCCTGTCGCGCTCTGCACTGCACGAACGCTTCGTGCTGATGCTCGGCGTGCCGCCCATCCAGTACCTGGCCCAGTGGCGCATGCAGCGCGCGGCGCGCCTGTTGATCGACACCCGTGCCACGATCGCCGCGATCGCACTCGACGTGGGCTATGACTCCGAGGCTGCGTTCGTGCGGGCTTTCAAGCGGCTGGTCGGGAAGCCGCCCGGAGCATGGCGCCGCGAACGCGACACGGACACCGCGATCATGGCTCCGGCCCCAGGCGCTTGACCATGCGCACCGCGTCCTCGACGTCCTCGTAATAGCCCGGGCTCATGCCCGATTCCATGAAGCCGTGGCGGCCATAGAAGGACTTGGCGGCGGCATTGCCAGCCCTTGCTTCAAGGCGGATCGTGCGGATGCCGGCAACGCCCGCTGTCGCTTCGAGCCAGGCCAGCAAGGCCGATCCCAGGCCGTTGCGACGCTGCGACGCCTGCACAGCGAACAACGAAATGTGCGCGTCGTCGTCCCCGTATTGCATGATCGCGAAGCCGAGAAGAACGCCGTCGCGGCGGGCCACGGCCACGTTGGTGGCCTCGTCGCGGATGCAGCGCAGCACGCGCCGCTGGGTCCATCGCCACGAGAGCCCCAGCTCGATCGCGTCCCGGGACAGCTCCGCGATGTCCGGGGCGTCCGCTGCCTGCGCAAGGGTGATTTCGTACTGGGTGATCACAGGGCATCCTGGGTTGGCACGACGACTATAGCCCCGCCACCTAAAATGCTGCTCCTCCGCTGGCGCAGGCGCCAGCCGCAGTCCCTACCCGCAGTTCCTCCTCTCCCCGAAAGCGCCCCTCGCGATGTCCCAGCGCAAACTCTTCGTCACCACCGCCCTGCCCTACGCCAACGGCAAGTTCCACGTTGGCCACATCATGGAATACATCCAGGCCGACATCTGGGTGCGGTTCCAGCGCATGCAGGGCCACATGGTGCACTTCGTGGGTGCCGACGACGCGCACGGCGCGCCGATCATGATTGCGGCCGAAAAGGCCGGCAAGACGCCGCAGGCGTTCGTCGGCGAGATCGCCGCGGGCCGCAAGGAATACCTGGACGGCTTCCACATCCGCTTCGACAACTGGCACTCGACCGACAGCAGCGAAAACACCGAACTCGCGCAGGGCATCTACAAGAAGCTCAAGGCCGGCGGCATGATCGCCACGCGCACCATCGAGCAGTTCTACGACCCGGTGAAGGGCATGTTCCTGCCCGACCGCTACATCAAGGGCGAATGCCCGGTGTGCCACGCCAAGGACCAGTACGGCGACGCCTGCGAGGTGTGCAGCAGCGTCTATTCGCCGACCGAACTCATCAACCCCTACTCGACGCTCACGGGCGCGACGCCGGAGTTGCGCAGCTCCGAGCACTTCTTCTTCAAGCTCTCCGACCCGCAGGTCGTCGACTTCCTCAAGGGCTGGACGCAGGACGGCAAGCTGCAGCCGGAGATGGCCAAGAAGGCCAGCGAGTGGTTCGAGGCCGGCATGGCCGACTGGGACATCTCGCGCGAAGCGCCCTATTTCGGCATCGAGATCCCCGATGCGCCGGGCAAGTACTTCTACGTGTGGCTCGATGCGCCCGTGGGCTATCTCGCGAGCCTGAAGAACCACTTCGACAAGGGGCAGGCAGCGCAGCACTGGCACGAGCCCTCGCGCACCTCGCAGAGCTTCGAAGAATTCGTGGCCGATCCGGCGGTGGAGCAGGTGCACTTCATCGGCAAGGACATCGTCTACTTCCACACGCTGTTCTGGCCTGCGATGCTGCAGTTCAGCGAGCGCAAGACGCCGAGCCAGGTGAACGTGCACGGCTTCATCACCGTGTCGGGCGAGAAGATGAGCAAGAGCCGCGGCACTGGCATCGACCCGCTCAAGTACCTCTCGATCGGCATGAACCCCGAATGGCTGCGCTACTACATCGCGGCCAAGCTCAACGCCAAGGTCGAGGACGTCGATTTCACGGCCGAGGACTTCATGGCCCGCGTCAACGCCGACCTGATCGGCAAATACATCAACATCGCGAGCCGCGCGGCAGGCTTCATCGCCAAGCGCTTCGGCGGCAAGCTGGGCACGGTGTCGGCCGACGGCGCGGCGCTGCTGGCCGCCCTGCAGGCAGCCTCGGCGCCGATGCAGTCGCTCTACGACGGCCGCGACTACGCACGGGCCTTGCGCGAGATCATGCTGCTGGCCGACAAGGTCAATGAATACGTCGACCAGAACAAGCCCTGGGAACTCGCCAAGAAGGAAGGCATGGAAGCGCGCCTGCATGACGTATGCACCGCCTGCATCGAAGCCTTCCGCCTGCTGACGATCTACCTCAAGCCGGTGCTGCCGGCGCTGGCGGCGCAGGTCGAGTCCTTCCTGGGCAGCGCGCCGCTGCTGTTCGCCGATGCGGGCCGACTGCTAGGCGCCGGCCACGCGATCAACGACTACAAGCACCTGATGCAACGCGTGGACGTCAAGCAGCTCGACCAGCTCTTCGAACTGCCCGAGCCGGCGGCCGAACCTGCTGCCGCCGCAACGCAACTGCCAGGTGGCGAAGGCATCGCGCCGACCATCACCATCGACGACTTCGCGAAGATCGACCTGCGCATCGCGAAGATCGTGGCCTGCCAGAAGGTCGAGGGATCGACCAAGCTGCTGCACCTGACGCTCGACGCCGGCGAAGGCAAGACGCGCAACGTGTTCTCGGGCATCGCCTCGGTCTACGAGCCGGAGCAGCTCGTCGGCAAGCTCACGGTGCTGGTCGCCAACCTCGCGCCGCGCAAGATGAAGTTCGGCATCTCCGAAGGCATGGTGCTGGCAGCCAGCCATGCGGACGAGAAGGCGAACCCAGGCATCCACGTGCTGGAACCCTGGCCCGGCGCCACACCAGGCATGCGAGTCAGGTGATGCATTCCCCCTTGCAGGGGGCAACGCCTGCGGCCCGGCAAAGCCGGTTCCGCGGCGTTTCCCGGATCGGCCTGCTGGCCGCCCTGGTCTGCGCCGCCGCATTGAGCGGATGTGCGGTGGCGGGTGCGGCGATCAGCGTGACGAGCACGGCCGTGAGCGTGGGCGCGGGCGCGGTCGGACTGGCGGCCGATGCTGCGATCGGCACCGCCCGCATCACCGGCAAGGCGGTAGGCGCGGCGGCCGATGCCGTACTGCCCGGCGACTCGGACTGAGCACAGGGCGCGTCCACAATAGCGCCCATGACCTCTCCCCTGAAGCTGGCGAGCTTCCGTCCCCGGCTCATCGACGCCCTCGCGGGCTACAACCAGGAACGCTTCTTCAAGGACCTCGGCGCGGGTGCCACGGTGGGCATCGTGGCGCTGCCCCTGGCGATGGCCTTCGCAATCGCCTCGGGGCTCAAGCCCGAGGCAGGCATCTGGACGGCCATCATCGCGGGCTTGCTGATCGCGGCGCTCGGCGGTTCGGCGGTGCAGATCGGCGGCCCGGCTGGCGCCTTCATCGTGATCGTCTACGGCATCGTCGAGCGCTACGGCGTCGCGAACCTGCTGATCGCCACTGCCTGCGCCGGCGTGCTGCTCTTCCTGATGGGGCTGTTCCGCTTGGGCACGCTCGTGCGCTATGTGCCGGTGTCGATCGTCATCGGCTTCACCAACGGCATTGCGACACTGATCCTGATTTCGCAGATCAAGGACTGGCTCGGCCTTTCGATCGCGAAGATGCCGGCCGACATGTTCTCGCAGATCCACACGCTGGCGACGAACCTCGGCAGCTTCAATCCCTATGCCTTCGGGCTTGGCCTCGCCTGCCTCGTCGGCCTGTTCGCGTGGCCGCACCTGCTGCACGACAAGACGCGCTTCGGCCACGCCGTGCATTTCGTGTTGGGGCGCATGGCCGATACGCGCGCCGCGCGAGCCGGGTCGCGCGTGCCGGGGCCCATCGTCGCGCTGGTCACGCTGACGCTGGTGTCGTGGGGCTTCAGCCTGCCCGTCGAGACCATCGGCACGCGCTTCGGCGGCATCCCCAGCGGCGTGCCGGCGTTCGCGCTGCCCGATTTCACCTGGGAGACTGTCAAGCAACTGGTGACGCCAACCCTCACCATCGCGCTGCTCGGCGCGATCGAATCGCTGTTGTGCGCTCGCGTCGCCGATCAGGTCAGCGGGCTGCCGCGGCACGATCCGAATCAGGAGCTGATGGCACAAGGCATCGCCAATGCGGTCACTCCCTTCTTCGGCGGCATGCCGGCGACCGGCACGATCGCGCGGACCATCACCAACCTGCGGGCAGGCGCGAGTTCACCCATCGCGGGTATCGTGCACTCGCTCACACTGATGGTGGTCGTGCTGGTCGCCGCTCCGCTCGCGCAGCACGTGCCGCTCGCGGTGCTGGCGGGCATCCTCGTGTTCGTGGCCTGGAACATGGGCGAGTGGCGCGAGTTCTCGCCGTACATGCTGCGGCGCTTCAGCCAGCACTACCGGCTGCTGATGCTGGGCACCTTCTTCCTCACCGTCGTGTTCGACCTCACCGTGGCGGTGCAGGTGGGCATCGTGCTGGCGTGCGCCCTCTTTGTCCGGCGGATGAGCACGCTGTTCAGCGTCGAGATGGTGTCGCTGGAACCGCCGGTGCTGACCTTCAGGCTCTTCGGCGCCTTGTTCTTCGGCGCCGCGGCCAAGCTGGACGCGACGGTACAGGCGGTCGAACGCGCGCCGCGCGGCATGACAGTGGTGCTCGATGCGATGCACCTGATCTCGCTGGACGCGACCGGGCTCGATGCGCTGCGCCAGGTGCACAAGGCCGTGCTGTCGCGCGATGGGGTGCTACGCATCGAGTCGCTGCAGCCGCAGCCGCTCGAGTTGATCGTGCGTTCGGGCTTCGCGGCAGAGCTCACATCGGGTGGTGTGCCCGACGCGGCCGCGCACGGCGTCTGAAGTCTCAATCCACCTTGATGTTGGCCGTCCGGACGATTTCCGCGTAGCGCTTCAGGTCCGACTGGATCTGCTGGCCGAACTCGGCCGGTGTGTTGCCCGATGCGGTGATGCCCAGCGACGCCAGCCGCTCCTTGATGTCCGGCGACTGGACGACCGCGTGGAGTTCGCGCTGCAGCTTGTCGACGATCGGCTGCGGCGTCTTCGCCGGCGCGAGGATGCCGATCCACGAACTGGACTCGAAGCCCGGCACGCCCGCCTCGGAGACGGTGGGCACCTTGGGCAGCGACGGCAGGCGCTTGCTGCTCGACACCGCAATCGCGTTGATCTGCCCTTTCTGGATGAATGGATAGGCGCCGGCCACGGCCGTGTAGAGCATCGGCAGTGTGCCGCCCACGACGTCGGCCATGGCCTGGCCGCCGCCCTTGTAGGGCACATGGACGAAATTGGCGCCGGTGCGCATCTTCAGCAGTTCGCCCGCGAGATGGGGCGTGCTGCCGGTTCCGGCGCTGCCGTAGGACACGCCGCCGGGGTGGGACTTGGAATAGGCCACCAGTTCGTCGAAGGTCTTCACAGGCACCGACGGGTGCGTCACGATGATGAGCGCCGCATCGCCGATCTTGCTGACTGGCGCGAAGTCCTTCACAGGGTCGAAGGGCACCTTGCCGTAGACGTGCGGATTGATGACCAGCGTGCCATCGAAGCCGACCACCAGCGTGTAGCCGTCGGGCGCCGCGGTGGCGGCCATCTGCGTGCCGATGTTGCCCGAGGCGCCGGGCCGGTTGTCGACCACCACCTGCTGGCCCAGGCGCTGGCCGAGCCGTTCGGCCACCACGCGCGCGCCGGTGTCGGTGACGCCGCCGGGCGCGAAGGGAACGATGAGGCGGATCGGCTTGCTCGGGTAGTCGTCGGCCGCTGCGGGCGCTGTCGCGCCGATGGCCGCCAGCGTCAACAGCGTCGGCGCGAAGAATCGGCGTAGCGTCGTCCGGTCGAAATTCAATGGCATGGGTGTCTCCGTTTTTCTGGTTGTGGAACTCTGTGCTTACTCGGGCTTGATGCCGCCGCGCTGTGCGACCAGTGCCCATTTCTCCGTCTCGCCCGCCAGGAACTTGCGGAACTCGGCCGGCGGCGTCAGCACCAGTTGCGCGCCCTGGGCCTGCATCTGCTTGACGACGGAAGGGTCGGCCGTGACCTTCTTCAGGTCCTGGTTGATCTGCGCGACGACCGCGGACGACATGCCGGCGGGGCCGAAGAGGCCGTACCAGCTGAGCGATTCGACGCCTTTCAGGCCGACCTCCTTGAAGGTCATCGCGTCAGGGAAGATGGCCATGCGCTGGTCTGCCGCCACGCCCACCACGCGCAGCGCGCCCGACTGCACGTGCGGCAGCGCGGTGAGCACGCTGGTCACGCCGAGTGGCAAATGGCCGCCGATGATGTCGACCATGATCGGCGCGCCGCCCTTGTACGGGATGCCGGTCATCTTCAGGTCGCCGGCCTGGCGGATGAGTTCGCCGGTCAGCCGCGTCTGGCCTTCGGAATAGCCCACCGCCAGTTCCTCGGTGCGAGCCGCCTTGACCACGTCGTTCAGCGTCTTGTAGGGCCCCTTGGCGGCCACCACCAGCACCATCGGCGAACTCGCGATGTTGGTGATCGGCGTGAAGGCGTTGATGGTGTCGTAGGGCATGCTCTTCATGAGCACCGGGTTGATGGCATGTGAACCGACCACCAGCAGCAGCGTGTGCCCGTCGGGCGCGGACTTGGCGACATGGCTGGACCCGATGACGCCGTTGGCGCCGGTGCGGTTGTCGACGACGACCGATTGGCCCCAGAGTTCCGACAGCTTCTGCGCCATCAGGCGGCCGACGATGTCGGTGCCGCCGCCCGCCGCGTAGGGCACCACCAGCGTGACGGGTTTGCTCGGGAACTTCGCGTCCGCGGCTTGCGACCACGCGGAGGTGGCGGCGATCGATGCCAGAGCCGCGAGGGCCGCGCGGCGTGCGAAGGTGATGAGGGAGCTCGTCATGGGTTGTCTCTTTCGTTGGAATCTGTGTTCGTGCGGCGGCGTATTCAGGCTGTCCGGGCGGCTTGCGTCCCTCGCTCCTTTTCGCGCTGGCGTCGCAGCCAGGTGATGGCGCGCCCGCCCAGCGCGCGCTGCAGCTGCGCTTCGGCGAAGTCCACCGCGTCGAGCAGGCCGTCGATCGAGATGCCCGTCGAGAAGCCGCTGCGCTCTGCCATGAGCACCAGGTCCTCGGTCGCGACATTGCCGGCGGCGCCGGGCGCGAAGGGGCAGCCGCCGATGCCGCCGACACTGGCATCGAAGCGGCGCACACCGGCCTCCAATGCGGCCCAGGCGTTGGCAACGCCCATGCCGCGCGTGTCATGGAAATGCACGGCGAGCTGCGCCACGGGCACCACTTCGCGCAAGGCGCCAAGCCGCGCCTTCACCTGCCCGGGCGAGGCCGAGCCGATGGTGTCGGCAATCACGATTTCGCCGGCGCCCTCCTCGCGCATGCGCGCGGCCAGACGCACCACCTCGGAGAGCGGCGTCTCGCCCTCGAAGGGGCAATCGAAGGCCACCGCCACATAGGCGCGCGTGCGCATGCCGAGGCGCTGCGCTTCGGCCAGGGTCTGCGCGCTCACCTCGGTGGCTTCCTGCAGCCCCATGTTGATGTTCTTGCGGTTCATGGTCTCCGTGGCAGAGAGCACGACCGCGATCTCACGGGCGCCGGCCGCGTGCGCGCGCTCCAGCCCCTTGAGGTTCGGCACGAGCACGGAACTGCGCAGGCCCGGCAGGGCGGCGGCATTCAACCGGGCAACCAGTTCGCCGGCATCGGCCATCTGCGGCACGGCCTTGGGCGACACGAAGCTCGTGGCCTCCACGCTCTGCACGCCCGCGGCGGCCAGCAGGCGGATCAGCTCCAGCTTGTCCGCGGTCGACACCTGCACCTGCTGGTTCTGCAACCCGTCGCGCGGGGAGACATCGGTGATGTGGATTCGTTCCATGGTGTGCGGGCCCTATGCGATCGCGCCGTCGCGCCGGAGCTGTTCGAGCTGTTCGGGCGAGTAGCCGGCCAGGTCGGCCAGCACGCTGCGCGTGTGCTCGCCCAACGCGGGCGGACAGGTGTAGGCCTTGGGAGTCGCCGCGGAGAGCTTGATCGGATTGCCCGGCATGCGCAGCCTCTCGCCGGTCTTGAGCGGCACCTCGACCACCATGTCGCGTGCGCGCACCTGCACGTCGTTGAGCGCCTGCTCGAAGTTGTTGACCGGCCCGCACGGAATACGCGCGGCGCGCAGGCGCTCCAGCCAGTAGGCGGTCGGCTGCTTGCGCAGTTCGGCGCCGACGATGGCGTCGATCTCGGCCTTCGCCGCGTAGCGCACCGGTTGCTGGAGGTACTCGGGCTTGCGCAGCGCCGGCAGGTCGATGAACTCGACGAAGCGCTCGAAGAAGGCATCGCCGATGCACGCGATGATGATGTGGCCGTCGGCCGTCGGGTAGCTGTTGTAGGGCACATGCACGAAGTGCCCGTTGCCGATGCCGGCGGGCACGTGGCCGGACATCAGGTGCATGGTCGCCATGTAGTTGAGCAGCGAGATCTGCGCGTCGAGCATGGAGATGTCCACGTGCTGGCCGCGGCCGGTGCGTTCGCGCTCGGCGAGCGCCGCGAGCACGCCCATCGCGCCGAACATGCCGCCGCCCAGGTCGCCGATCGGAATGCCGCTGCGCGTCGGTCCGGTCTCGGGCGTGCCGGTGATCGACATGCCGCCGCCCATCGCCTGCACCACCTGGTCGAAGGCCGGCCGGTGCGTCTCGGGGCCGCTCTGGCCGAAGCCGGTGACCGAGCAGGTGACGATGCGCGAGTTGACCTGCGACAGCGACTCGTAGTCGATGCCCAGCCGCGCGGTCACGCCGACACTGAAGTTGTCGAACACCACGTCGGCGTGCCGCACGAGGTCGAGGAACACGGCCTTGCCGGCTTCGCTCTTGAGGTCGACGCAGACGCTCTCCTTGTTGCGGTTGAGCGTCAGGTAGTAGGCGCCCATGCCGTCGCGGGCGTAGTCCGGGTCGTTTTCGAGCAGCCGGCGCGTGCCCTCGCCGGTGCCGGGCGGTTCGACCTTGATCGTGCGTGCGCCGAGGTCGGCCAGAAGCATGGTGCCGTAGGGACCCGAGAGCATGTGGGTCAGGTCCAGCACAGTGATGTGTTCGAGTGCCAAGGGCGATGTCTCCGTAGAACGTGTTCGCTCTACTCATCGCATGCGTCGTGCCAAGGTGCCGCAATCGCGTAACCCATTGATTTCAAACAACTTATTCAACCATCTTCTTTCGGATTTCGTCCCATGAGACATCCATGAAACATTGTTTTGTTTCAATGAGACATACTCTCTCCCATGGTCGCCCAGTCATTCCACCGAACGCGCCTGCCCCGCCTCTGCTTTCTGAGCTACCGGCAGATCCGTGAATTCGCCATGCCTGTGGTCGCCGAATACGTCGGCCGCGCCGACATCGAGGTGGTCGACGGCACCTTCGGCGGCGCGCTGGAGATCGCGCGCGATCGCATCGCGCGCGGCACGGTCGACGCCTTTGTCAGCGCCGGCTCGAACGCCAGCATCCTGCGGGCGGGCCTCGAAGCACCAGTCGCCACCATCCAGCTTGGCGGCTTCGATCTGCTGCAGGCCCTGATCAAGGCCCGCCGCATATCCAGCCGCGTCGGCGTGGTGATGTACGGCCAGACGATCCCCGAGCTGGACGCGGTGAAGGACCTGCTCAATATCGAGATCACGCAGCACGCCTACCAGACGCCGGACGACGCGCGCCAGCAATTCGAGATGCTGCGCCGGGACGGCTTCGAGGTCATCGTGGGATCGAGCCTTGTGGTCGAGCTGGCCGAGGAAGCCGGGCTGCACGGGCTGCTGGCCTATTCGCTGGCGAGCATCCGCAAGGGCTTCGAGGACGCCATCGAGCTGGCGCGCGTGGCCCGGCTCGAGGCGGGCCGCTACGAGCAGCTCAACGGCGTGCTGCACAACCTGCAGGAAGCCGTGCTGGCCGTGAACCGCGACAACTGCATCATCGCGGTCAACCCGCCGATGCAGCAGTTGCTGGGCACGCCGCATCGACCGCTGCTGGGACAGCGCCTCGACCTCGTGGAGCCCGAGCTGTCGCTCCAGTCCACGCTGGACACCGGCACGGAAGAGCGGGCGGCGGTGCAGCGCTTTGCGCGGCGCGACTGGATCGCCAATCGCACCCCCATCCGCGAGCATGGCGAGATCGTGGGTGCGGCCATCACGCTGTACGACGCGCGCAAGATCCAGGAGGCCGACACCAGCCTGCGCATGCAGCAGCGTCGCCACCAGAATGCCGCGAAGCACGGTTTCGGCAGCCTCGTTGGCCAGAGCCCGGCGTTCCTTCGCGCGGTGCACACGGCGCGCCGCTTTGCGAAGACCGACCTCGGCGTACTGATCGCCGGCGAGAGTGGTGTCGGCAAGGAACTCTTCGCACAGGCGATCCACAACGACAGCGCGCGCGCCGACCGGCCTTTCGTTGCGGTCAATTGCGCATCGTTTCCGGAGACGCTGCTGGAGAGCGAACTGTTCGGCCACGAGGAAGGCGCCTTCACCGGCTCACGCCGCGGCGGCAAGCGCGGACTCTTCGAGACGGCCCACACGGGCACGCTGTTCCTGGACGAGATCGGCGACATGCCGCTGTCGCTGCAGACGCGCCTGCTGCGCGTGCTGCAGGAACGCGAGATCACGCGGCTCGGTGCCACGGCGCCCATTCCGGTCGACGTGCGCGTGATCGCAGCCACCCACCAGCCGCTCGAAGAAATGATTGCAGCGCGGCGCTTCCGGCAGGACCTCTACTACCGCATCAACACGCTGCGCCTGTCGCTGCCGCCGCTGCGCGAACGCGGCGACGACATCGCCGTGCTCGCCAAGGCTCATGTGGGGCGTTGCCTGCATCGGCTGGGCTCGCGCATCGATGCCGGCGCCGCATTGGCACCGCTGCTGCCCCAGTTCCTTGCCTGTGACTGGCCCGGCAATGTGCGCGAACTGGAGAACATCAGCGAACGAGTCGCGGTGTTCCTTCTGCAGTTCGACCGGATCGAGGACATCCGCTACGACGAACTGCGCCACGACTGCCCGGAGCTTTTCCAGCGGCATGCTCAAGGGACACAACCATTGCGAGAGCGCGTGCTGGAAGCCGTGCGCCTGGCCGATGGCAACCGGCAGCGTGCCGCAAAACAGCTGGGCGTCAGCCGCTCGACCTTGTGGCGGTGGCTGCGCGAGTTCGAGGTCGACGGCCCCTAGTTCGCCTCGGTGCTGCGATCCGGCGATGACGCGGCGCTCACCACGCGCTGATCGTCATTGAGCGTGGCCGTGAAGACCATGGGCGAGTTCGGCGGCTGGACCCAGCGCCACTCCCAATCGGTCTGGTTCTTGAGCGGGTAGGGCGTGCGCCTGGCGGGCTTGCCCAGCAGCTTGCGCAAGTCTTCCATCGGCATGCCGGGCCGCACCTTGTCGAAGTTCTCCGGCGTGAGCACCTGGCGCAAGGCACTCATCCTGCCGTCGGCGCCGATGGTGATCATGTAGTTCTTCTGGCCCTGGGGCTGGCGGTTGTATTCGAACACCCGCCCCTGCGGCGAATCCCAGATGTTCTCCGGCTGGCCGAAACGTGCGCGTACGTCGGCCTCGGTGGACACGCCCTCCTCCAGTTCACTGATGCGTTTCACATCACAGGCCGCGAGCCAGAAGACGGTGCCCAGCAGCGCGGTCGCCAGGCGCCAACGGGTTCTCGATCGCGCCATGTGCGCCTCCACTATTCAGTCAGTGGCGCCGAGTCTAAGGCCGCCTCCCGGCGACCTGTTCAGGTGCCGGCTTCAGTTCTGCGCAAAGCAGAACAGCAGGCCGCCCCCACCCGTCTTCTTCAGCGCATCCAGGCTGCAGCCCTGGGTGGCATGCGAGGAGTTCCACGATTTGGCGGGCGCACTCTCGTCCAGGCCGGTGCGGTCGTGGTGGCCGACGATGGCCGAGCCGTCGCCGCTCTTGGTCCAGTTGCCGCAAGTGGTGTCCTTCGCGTCGGCCGAAGCACGGCCGTCGGACGTCGAACCGGTCAGGATGTCGTGCTGATTGACCGGGTCGCCGCGGCCGCTGACGATGTCGCCTTTTTCGGTCAGCGCCGTCTGCTTGGTGAGCTTGTTGGTGCCGTGCAGTTCGTCGACGTTTGCCGCGATCAGTTGGCCCTTGACGTTGTACCAGGGGCCGGTGCCGATGCGATCGCGGGCATTCGTCGCGGGGCTGCCGCCCGCAGCATTCGTGCTCAGGTATGCGCGCCAGGTACGACCACCCGCGCCAACGCTTGCAGCCAGGCTCTGGCAATAGCGGTCGGCGCCCGCCAGACCACCGAAGTCGGCACCCTTGCCCGGGTTCGCGCTGGTGACGAAGAAGCTCGTCTTGCTCTGCGGCGTGGAAGATCCCATGCCGGTGCAGGCGACCAGCAGCACGGCGGCGGCGGCGGCGGCGGTTGCAACGAAGTACATCGAGTGTCGGCGCTTCATGAGCAGTCTCCTTGTGGTTGAGTGCCGCCACGCTAGCGCATGCCGATAACCGCTTCAAGGCGGATTCCACCCGGTAAAATCCCCGCCAAAGGTCCCCCCACTGCCATGTCCATCTTCGCTCGCCCCCACTACACGTCCGAAATCACCAACTTCATCGAGGAGATGAAGGAGAAAAAGCCGACGCTGGAGGCCGAGCAGCGCGCGGGCCGCGCACTTCTGTGGGACAAGCACCTCGACCGCACCCTGCTCAGCGAGTACAGCGAAGCCAAGGTGCCGCAGCAGCCCTACGTCTACCAGACCCGCGTCAAGTAAGTGACCATTCGGGCCGTACCGGGCTCCGGCAGCCGCCGGAAGGGCGATGGCGCCGCGATGGACGAGCGTTCCACGCAGGACGAAGTCATCGCCGACGACGGCGTTGCCATCGTCGCCGGCATGCCCGATGTGATCGACCAGGTCGCACTCGCCCGACTCTACGGCGAGCCCCTGTTCGCACTGCCGAACGACCTTTACATCCCGCCCGAGGCACTCCAGGTGTTCCTGGAGGCCTTCGAAGGCCCGCTGGACTTGCTGCTTTACCTGATCCGCAAGCAGAACTTCAACATCCTCGATATCCCGATGGCGGGGCTGACGCGGCAGTACCTCAGCTACGTCGACGAGATCCGCCAGACCAACCTCGAGCTCGCGGCTGAATACCTGCTCATGGCCGCGATGCTGATCGAGATCAAGTCGCGCATGCTGCTGCCGCCCAAGAAGACGGCCGAGGGCGAGGAAGCCGAAGACCCGCGCGCCGAGCTGGTCCGCCGCCTGCTCGAATACGAACAGACCAAGCTGCAGGCCGCCTCGCTGAGCGCCATGCCGCAGGCCGGGCGCGACTTCTGGAAGGCGCAGGTCTACATCGAACAATCGCTCAAGCCGCGCTTCCCGGACGTGAACGTGGTCGACCTGCGCGAAGCCTGGGCCGACATCATGAAGCGCGCCAAGCTCGTGCAGCATCACAAGATCTCGCGCGAGGAACTCAGCGTGCGCGAACACATGAGCATCGTGCTGCGCCACCTGCAGGGGCGCCAGTTCGTGGAGTTCGAAAAGCTCTTCGACGTGACGCGGGGCACGCCGGTGCTGATCGTCACCTTCATCGCGATGCTCGAACTCGCGAAAGAGACGCTGATCGATATCACCCAGGCCGAAGCCTTCGCGCCGATCTACGTGCGGCTGGCCTATTCGCCAGCCTGAAGCCGGTCCTGGGGACCCGCCTCAGGCGGATTCGACGCCGGGCTCGCGGCCCATCAGTTCGGCAACCGCTTCCGCCGGCCTCACCCGCCCATCGAGCAACGCGACAACGCTCGACGCAATGGGCATCTCGACGCCCAGATGCCGAGCGCGCTGCACGACCGTGCGAGCGCAATAGACACCCTCGGCGACGTGGCCCAGCGAGTTCACCGCCTGCTCCAGCGTGAGGCCCTGCGCCAGCAGCAAGCCGACCTTGCGATTGCGGGAGAGATCGCCCGTGGCGGTGAGGACAAGATCGCCCAGCCCCGAAAGACCCATGAAGGTGTCCGGCCGCGCACCCAGCGCCGCGCCAAGTCGCGTCATTTCGGCGAGGCCGCGCGTGATCAGTGCCGCACGTGCGTTGAGGCCGAGCGCCAGGCCGTCCGCGAGACCTGTCGCGATGGCCAGCACGTTCTTGACCGCGCCGCCGATCTCCACGCCGACGATGTCCTCGTTGGCGTAGACGCGCAGCGCGGGGCCATGAAAGGCACTGACCAGCGCGTCGCGCACCGATGCATGCGAACTCGCGGCGACCAGCGCCGTCGGCCGGCCCTGCGCCACTTCCAACGCAAAGCTGGGACCGCTCAGCACGCCCGCAAGCAGGCGGGGCGCCACGCGCGTCTGGATTTCGTGGGCCAGCAAGCCTTCCTCGCCCGAATCGGCAATGGCCGGCTCGACGCCCTTCGACAGCCAGGCGACCGGGCAGGCCACGTCTCGCAGCCTGCCGAGTTGCTCTCGCAAGGCGGCCATCGGCGTCGCAACGATCACCAGATCGGCAAGCGCCACCTCGGCCAGCGCATCGCCTGCCAGGAGATTCAGTGAGGGAGGAAACGCAACGCCGGGCAGGTAGCGCGCGTTTTCGCGCGATGCCGACATGGCCTGGACCTGGGCCGCGTCACGACCCCAAAGGGTGACCGTGTGCCGGGCAGCCGCATTGACCGCCAGCGCCGTGCCCCAGGCACCGGCGCCGAGCACGCAGATTCTCATCGGTGCGTGCGCTTGCGGTTTACTGCGTGATGATCGGCGAGGTCTGCGCCGCGGCTTGTGCCTGCTGCTGCTCGAACATCGCCTGGAAGTTGATCTCGGCCAGGTGCACGGGCGGGAAGCCGCCGCGCTGGATCACGTCGGCCACGTTGCCGCGCAGGTAGGGGTAGACGATCTGCGGGCAGGCAATGCCGAGGATCGGGCCCATCTGGTCTTCAGGCAGGTTGCGGATTTCGAAGATGCCGGCTTGCTTGGCCTCGACCAGGAACACGGTCTTGTCCTGGATCTTGGTCTGCACGGTCGCCGACACGGTGATTTCGAAGATGCCGTCGGTCACCGGCTGGGCGTCGACGCCGAGCTGGATGTCGACGGTAGGCTGTTCCTGCTCGAGCAGGATGGCCGGGGAATTGGGCTGTTCGAGCGACAGGTCTTTCAGGTAGACGCGCTGGATCTGGAAAACGGGATCTTGTGCTTGCTGGTCGGCCATGGCTGAACTTTCGAGTGTCAAAACAATGCCCGCCCGGGATGTCCCAGAGCGGGCTTCTGGAGGTAGCCGGCGATTATCGCCCGGCGGAAGTCAGGCGCTCTGCAGCAGAGGGATCAGCCCGCCGCGCCCGTCGAGCGCGATCAGGTCGTCGCAGCCACCGACGTGGGTGTCGCCGATGAAGATCTGCGGCACGGTGCGCCGCTGGGTGATGTCCATCATCGTGGCACGCGCCTTGGGGTCGCTGTCGATACGGATCTCTTCGATCTGCTCCACGCCCTTGGACTTGAGGATTTGCTTCGCGCGAATGCAGTAGGGGCAGACGGCGGTGGTGTACATCTTGACGGCTTGCATCGGGGGTATCTCGGGGAAGTTCAGGCCTTTTCAACCGGCAGGTTAGCGTCTTTCCAGGATTTGAGTCCGCCGGCGACGGCTTGGGCCTGTTCGTACCCGAGCTTCTTGGCAGTCGCCACCGCGCGCTGGGCGCGGGCGCCCGTGGCGCACACGAGCAACAATGGCAACGACTTGTTCTTGACCGTGGTGGCGAGCTTCTGCTCGAGTTGGCCGAGCGGCACGTTCTTCGCGCCGGTGACGTGGCCCGCGGCAAATTCCTCGGGTTCACGCACGTCGACCACCACGGCGCGCTCGCGATTGATGAGCTGCACTGCGCCCTGGGCCGTGAGCGATCCGGCGTTCGCGCCGCGCACCATCGGCCACGCCAGCATGCCGCCGGAGCTGAGTGCAATCAGGATCAGCATCCAGTTGTCGACGATGAATTTCACGGTATTCCTTGAGTGGCAAACCTCGGATTTTAGAATGTCGGCTTTCCGCACGCGTTCCCAAAGGCCTCTCCCATGCACAAACTGGTACTGATCCGCCACGGCGAATCGACCTGGAATCTCGAAAACCGCTTCACCGGCTGGACCGATGTCGACCTGACACCGACCGGTGTCGAACAGGCCAAGCAGGCCGGCCGGCTCCTCAAGGCCGAGGGCTACGACTTCGACGTGGCCTACACCAGCGTGCTCAAGCGCGCCACCCGCACCCTCTGGCACACGCTCGATGAACTCGACCGCACATGGCTGCCGGTGGTGCATTCCTGGCGGCTGAACGAACGCCACTACGGCGGCCTTCAGGGCCTCAACAAGGCCGAAACGGCCAAGAAGTACGGTGATGAGCAGGTTCTAGTCTGGCGCCGGAGCTACAACACGCCGCCGCCGCCCCTGGAAGCCAACGATCCGCGCAGCGAGCGCGGCGACGTGCGCTATGCCAAGCTGGCGCCCGAGCAGGTGCCGCTGACCGAGTGCCTCAAGGACACCGTGGCGCGCGTGCTGCCCTTCTGGAACGAATCCATGGCGCCGGCCATCCGCGCCGGACGCCGTCTGGTGGTCGCCGCGCACGGCAATTCGATCCGCGCCCTGGTGAAGTACCTCGACGGCATCTCCGACGACGCCATCGTGAGCCTGAACATCCCCAACGGGATTCCGCTGGTCTACGAACTGGACGACGAGCTCAAGCCATTGCGCCACTACTATCTCGGCGATGCCGATGCGGCCGAGAAGGCCGTAGCCGCGGTAGCCGCCCAAGGCAAGGGTTAACGAAAGTCTGACTTCATCACTGGTTTCGCGGAACCACGGCAGACAACTTGCTTCCAAGCCCTGTATATTGGATTGACAGGCGACAAGGACACTTACACATGGGCCAGAAATTGAAGATCACCGGCTGGGTTGCCGCGGGCGCCTTTGCCGGCGCGCTGACCACCGTCTCGTTGCAAACTGTTGCACGAGGCTCTCTGGCTCCTCTGCCGCTCGAAGAACTGCAACAGCTTGCTGCAGTTTTCGGCATGGTCAAGAGCGACTACGTCGAACCGGTCGATGAGAAAAAGCTGATTTCCGATGCCATTTCAGGCATGGTCGCCGGCCTCGACCCGCACTCGCAGTACTTCGACAAGAAGTCGTTCAAGGAATTTCGCGAAGGCACCACCGGCCGCTTCGTCGGCGTGGGCATCGAGATTTCACAGGAAGACGGCCTGATCAAGGTCGTGTCTCCGATCGAAGGCTCTCCGGCCTTCCGTGCCGGCCTCAAGCCGAACGACCTGATCACCAAGATCGACGACACCGCCGTGCGTGGTCTCTCGCTCAATGAAGCGGTCAAGCGCATGCGCGGCGAAGCCAACACCAAGGTGCTGCTCACGATCTACCGCAAGGACGAGAACCGTACCTTCCCCGTGACCATCACGCGCGAGGAAATCCGCACGCAATCGGTTCGCGGCAAGATCATGGAGCCGGGTTACGGCTGGATCCGCCTGTCGCAGTTCCAGGAACGCACCGTCGACGATTTCGTCAAGAAGGTCGAGGAGCTCTACAAACAGGAGCCCAACCTCAAGGGGCTCGTGCTCGACCTGCGCAACGATCCGGGCGGCCTGCTCGACGCCGCCGTGGCGATTTCCGCGGCATTTCTGCCGGAAAACGTCACCGTCGTCTCGACCGACGGCCAGTTGGCCGAGAGCAAGTCCGTCTACAAGGCTGCGCCGGAGTTCTACCAACGCCGTGCCGGCAGCGACCCGCTGCGCGGCCTGCCGGCTGCGCTCAAGACCGTGCCGCTGGTGGTGCTCGTCAACGAAGGCTCCGCGTCTGCCAGCGAAATCGTCGCCGGCGCCCTGCAGGACCACAAGCGCGCGACCGTCATGGGCAGCCAGACCTTCGGCAAGGGCTCGGTGCAGACCGTGCGCCCGCTCGGTCCGGACACTGGCCTGAAGATCACGACGGCGCGGTACTACACGCCGAGCGGCACTTCGATCCAGGCCAAGGGCATCGTTCCGAACGTGCTGGTCGACGAAAGCGCCGAAGGCAGCCCCTTTGCCGCGCTGCGCATGCGCGAAGCCGACCTCGAGAAGCATCTCGCCAGCGGCCAGGGTCCGGAAAACAAGGACCCCGAGCGCGAAAAGGCACGCGACGAAGCACGCAAGCGCCTCGAGGAAGAAGCCAAGAAGCCGCCGCAGGATCGCAAGGTGCCTGAATTCGGCACTCCGCAGGACTTCCCGCTGATGCAGGCGTTCAACCGTCTCAAGGGCCAGCCGGTCCTCGTGAGCAAGACGCAGGTGATCGTCGACAACAAGGAAGAGAAGAAAGAGAACTAGGCTCGCCCCCCAGGCTTTTCACTTCGCTTCGCTGCGTGTAATTCGCCACCCCCTGCCCGGGGGCAACACCGGTGGGCCGGCTGAGCCGGTTCCACGGTGTTTCTTGAAGGGTTCGCCGAGTCGGGTACGCATGGACGACGACGATCTGCTGCGCTACTCGCGCCACATCCTCCTGGAAGAATTCGGCATTGACGGCCAGGCGCGCGTCAGTGCGGCGCATGCGCTGGTGATCGGTGTCGGGGGTCTGGGGTCGCCTGTCGTGCTGTATCTTGCTGCGGCTGGGGTGGGCCGCATCACGCTGGTCGATGACGACGACCTCGACCTGACCAATCTGCAACGCCAGGTCGCGCACACCACGGCCCGGGTGGGAATGGCCAAGGTCGACTCGGCCGCCGAGGCGATGCGCGCAATCAATCCCGATATCGCGGTCGAAACGCACCGGCTGCGGGCCGACAGCGAGCTTCTCGCCCGGTTGGTCGCTGCGGCGGATGTAGTGATCGATTGCAGCGACAACTTCGCCACGCGCCATGCGGTCAATCGCGCCTGCGTGACGCTCGGCAAGCCACTGGTGGCCGGCGCGGCCATCCGCTTTGACGGGCAGTTGAGCGTCTACGACACGCGCGACCCGGCATCGCCTTGCTATGCCTGCCTGTTTCCGCCAGACGCGAATTTCGAGGAAACCCGCTGTGCCGTGCTCGGCGTTTTTGCGCCCGTTGTCGGCACCATCGGGACCTTGCAGGCCAGCGAGGCATTGAAGCTGCTCGCGGGCATCGGACCTTCGCTCGCAGGAAGCCTGCTCATGTTCGACGGTCGCCGCACGGCATTCGACACCCTGCGCGTCGCACGCGATCCCGGCTGCAGCGTCTGCGGGCATCGCCCGGGCGACTAACCGCCGCTCTGCGCAGGCTGCTTCTTGGCCTTGGCGGCACCCGCGGCCGCGGCGCGCGAACTCGGCTGCTTCGCTTCGGCCAAAACCTCCTGGCAGTCGGCATCCTGGCCCGGTCCGGTTTCAATGGTCGCGGCCAGTGCGAGCAGCGGATTGATCAAACCCAACGCGACGGCCGCTGCGCCGCGTGTCGCCAGCGGACCGGCCTCGACGCCCGCCTTGGGCGACGCAAAGGTGCCGCGAACGACCAGCGGCGTACGCAATGCCAGGATGCTCATGTCCTTGGGCTGCTGCCGCACCACGATATCCATCGTCTCGTTCGCCAGGTTGATGTTGCCGGTGGCGTTGAACACGGTGTCCGTGGTGTCGAAGACCAGGCTGCGGCCGTTCATCACGCCCTTCTCGACGTCGAATGCCACCGCCGCGCATCGCAAGGTCACGTTATGGTCGCCTTCCAGCAGGAACTTGATGATCTCGCCCCCATCGAGTCCCATGAACTCCAGCAGCAGATTGCTGAACTGGCCGCGGCCGGTGATCGCCGCCACGTCGCCCGAGGCGCCGCCGAGCCAGCTCGCCACCGAATTGCCGCGCCCGGACAGATTGATTCGCCCGTCGAGCTTGCCGAAGCTGGTCTTCAAGGTCTCGACCTTGGGGATCAGCCGGTTCAGTTGCATGGCGCGGACGTCGAGCGATGCGCGAATGTCTGCCGGATTCTGCGTGGCGTCGATGCGAATCGCGCCGGCCACCTTGCCGCTGGCGATGCCGAGGGCGAGCGGGTCGAGCGTCAAGACGCCGTCCTTGAGCTTCACCTGCACGCTTCCCTTGTCCAGCGGCAATTCGCGCACGTTCTGGATGCGGTCCGCCGTGTACTTCACGTCGGCATTCATGGCGCGCAGGCGTTCGAAATCCAGCGTGGCATCGGGAAGCACCTTGCGGCCCGCATCGCGCTGCGCGCGCTTGACCTGCGTGATGGTCGGCGGCGGCGCGACACCTTCCACGGCGTTGGCCGAGCGGCTTGTCGGCGGCAAGCCGATGAGAGGGCCGAGGTCATCCATGTCCATCACGCGCGAGCGCAGCGTGCCGCCGAGGTGCGGCACCTTCTGCGACTTGTCGAACTGCATGTCTCCGCCGATGTCGGAAAGCCCCAGGCGCCCCTTCAGGCCCCGCACCTCCCAGAGGGAGGCCTGCTTGCGCAAATTCCCGCTGAGGGCGTAAGGCGGCGTCTGAGGCAAGGCGATGCCCAGCGCCGGATAGAGATTTCCGAGGTTCTGCCCTCTCATGTCGAACTGGGCGTCAAGACCGTCGAGACTGGCAAGTTCGACGACCGTCCCCTCCGCCTTCAGTCGGGTGTGGCCTGCCGAGAGCTTGATCTCGATCGGAAACGGCGGCTGCCCTGCGGCGTTGAGTTGCAGCACATTGCCGGTACGCCCTTCGGCCGTGAGCGGCTGTTGACGGTAGCGGCCCTTGATTTCGTAGCTCAGCGGCATGTCGCCGCGACTGGTGTCGAACGTGAAATCGGCGTGCAGGTCCACTTCCAGGTGCTTGGCGAGGAAATCGAGCGAACCGCCGTCGACCTGCAGCAGGCCGATGGTCGGCACGGTCCCTTCATCGGACGTGTCCTTGCCCAGAGCCCAGGTGCGCCGTCCATCCTCTTCCATCTGGAGGCCCAGCGAAGGTGAATCCAGCGCCAATCTGGGAAGGACGACCTTGCCCGAGAGCAACCTCCAGAAGCTGATGTCGAACTCGGCACGCTCCGCGCGCACCAGATAGGGGTCCCGAGCCCAGGCGGGGTTGGCGAACTCGACACCGTCGAGCTTGACCGTGGCAAGACGCCACCCGAGGCTTGCGTCGAGGTGGCGCGTGATCTCGAACTTGCGCCCGGTTCGCTCGCTTACATAGCGATTGACCGGCTCACGAAGGAGGTCCCACGGAAAGAATGCAATCACCAGAAGGAGCGCAACCAGCAGCCCGAGCAATACCGCGGCGACCCTGAACCAGACGGGGCGACGCGGCGAGGGTGCAGCAGTCGCGTCCACGGTGACGGACCCGTTTCAGTCGATCGCTGGCGTCTTGCCGACCGATGTGACGGCCTGGGGCGCAGCGAGAAAACAGACGGCCGAGATGCCGGCGGCCGCAGCCATGGTGGCCGCTTCGACGAGCCTCAACTCGGCAGTAGCAGGCTCTCCTCCCGCGACCGCCGCAGCAGCGGAAACGGTCAGCAGGCCCGTGGCGACATAGCTCCACACGATATTCATTTCAGTACCTTCTGGCGGGTGTTCGGTGAACGTGTGGACGAGCGTAGTGGCACGGTCCCGCCCGCCAGGTCGGTAGCAGGCCGCAGTTACTGTGGGGGCGCGCCTACGTCCGAAGTTCGCATTCGGACGTAAGAACAAGCCTACAGCCGCTGCTCCAGGAACCCTGCATGATGTCGGCCAATAATCAGTAGCATTCGCAACGACAGCTTTCCTGGCGCAATCCAGGTGGCCGAGATGCTCGCCAAGGGGGCAAGCGGTTCTCATGGACCCACGATTGAAAACCTATATCGTCGAAGACAACGTCACGATCCGAGAGAATCTCGTTGGCACTCTGGAAGAGCTCACGTGTATTTCGGCCATTGGCTTTGCCGAGACGGAAGCCGAGGCCAGCCAGTGGCTCAGCGACAACAGCGACGAATGGGAATTGGCAATCGTCGACCTCTTCCTCAAGCAGGGCAGTGGACTCGGTGTCCTGCAGGCCTGCATGTCCCGCCGCCCGAGCCAGAAAGTCGTGGTGCTCAGCAATTACGCGACCCCCGACATCCGGAAGCGCTGCGCCCAGTTCGGCGTGGACGCCGTCTTCGACAAGTCGAACGAGATCGACGGCCTCATCGATTACTGCATCGAGCAGGCGGCCCTGCGTCAGTCCCCAACCCGAACCTGACCATCCGCCCTCACCCGCGGAACACTGCGGATCGCGGTCTGGGGGCGAGCATCAATCAATCAGCTTGTTCTTGAGCGCGTAGTACGTCAGGTCGCTGTTGGAGGAGAGGTTCATCTTCTCCATGAGGCGCGTGCGGTAGGTGCTCACGGTCTTGACCGACAACGACAGGGTCTTGGCGATGTCGCCCGCGGTCTCGCCCTTCGCCAGCTTGAGGAACACCTGGAACTCGCGTTCGGACAGCTGTTCGTGCGGCGCGGCATCGTCCTTGCGGTCGAGCTGGCGCGCCAGCAGTTCCGCCACCGCTGGCGTGATGTAGCGGCGGCCCAGCGAGATCGTGCGAATCGCATTCACGATTTCGATCGGATCGCATTCCTTGTTGAGGTAGCCGCTCGCGCCCTGACGGATGAGGTTCATCGCGTAGTGCTCTTCCGGATAGCCACTCAGGATGAGGATGCCGACATCCGGCGCCTTGGCGCGAATCATCGCGAGTGCATCGATGCCGCTTTGCCCGGGCATGGAAAGGTCCATCACGAGGACGTCGAGTTCAGTCGTGCGAACGAGTTCGATCGCTTCGCGGCCGCTGGCAGCTTCCCCTACAACGCGCAGGTCGACGTGCTCAGAGAAAAACTGGCGCAAGCCGGAGCGCACGATGGCGTGGTCGTCCACAATTCCGATCTTGATCATCTGTTACCTTCGTTGTATCGCGCGGCCTTTTGCGTCGCACCATGCCGGTCCCTGGTCGGCTTCGATTATTCCCGAATTTGAACCCTAGGCATTACTCGGAAACCTCATGCGCTGGTTAGCTTTCCCGAAGATGGCCCTGGGCCTGACGCTCGCCGTGCTGGCAGCGCTGGTGCTGGTGGGCATCAACGAAGCCGGCTACCGACAGTCGTCCCAGGCGCTCACCGAAGTCGGCGACGCGCAACGGGCGCGCATGGTTCTCAATCTGATGCTCCAGAACGTCCTGGATGCAGAAACGGGCCAGCGCGGCTTTCTGCTGACAGGGGAACCCCGCTATCGGGAGCCCTATGACAACGCAGTCAAGCAGGTGGACGGTCACCTCGCTGCACTCCAGATCCTCTATGCCGGCCGACCGAACGAACTCGCGCAACTGAGCCAGCTTGCGAAGCACGTGGCACGCAAGCTCGCCGAGATGGAAATGAGCGTCCGCTTGCGGCAGAACGGCAACGAAGACGCATGGAAATTCGTGATCACGACCGACGTGGGTCGCGAAGAAATGGAAGCCATTCGCAATGAGATCAACGATCTGATCGCGATCCGGAACGAAGAACTGACGCGCGGACAGTTGCAGATCGCGAAATCCCTGCGCTTCGCGCGCATCGGCATCGGCCTCGTGGCGCTGGCAGGTCTGGCCGCCTTCTTCCTCTACCTGAGGCAGACCCATGCGCTGCGCTCCGTCGGCGAGCGCCAGCAGAAGGCATTGGAGCGTGAACGCAACGCACTGGAAGACGAGGTGCGCGAGCGCACCACGACGCTGGCCGAGCTCGCCACCCACCTCCAGCAGGTGCGCGAAACCGAGCGTGGCTACCTGGCCCGCGAGCTGCACGACGAGCTGGGCTCCTTGCTCACCGCAGCCAAGCTCGACGTCGCACGCCTGAAGTCCCGTCTGTCCGAGTCCCCCGATGCGACGCAACGGCTCCAGCATCTGAACGAGCTTCTCAACAGCGGCATCGCACTCAAGCGCCGGATCATCGAAGACCTGCGGCCGTCTTCGCTCTCCAACCTGGGACTCGTTGCTTCCCTCGAAATCCTCGGGCGCGAATTTGCCGAGCGCTCGAACATGGAGATCGAGATGGTGCTCGAACCCGTGGTCCTGGACGAATCGAACCAGCTCACCGTCTATCGCATGGTGCAGGAAAGCCTCACCAACATCAGCAAGTATGCGCAGGCCTCCGAGGCCAGCATCGTGATGAAGAACTACGGCAACCACGTCGTCGTGGAAGTGGCCGACAACGGCAAGGGTTTCGACACGCAGCACGCACGCCCGTCGACGCACGGCCTGGCGGGCATGCGGCATCGGGTCGAAGCGGCCAAGGGCAAGCTGACCGTTTCGTCGGCGGCGGGCCAGGGCACGAAACTGAGCGCCATCCTGCCGTCCAGCCCCGCTTGAGCCCTTCTGCGCCTTCCTCCCCGCCACGGCGGCGGTGATTCGGCCCTCTCCTACGCCCCCAGGCCGCTGCTGCTGACAGGGTGGGAGAGACGGCCCTCTTAACGTGGAACCCAGGCCGTTCTCCAACCGAACGCGCTGGTATTCATCTCAACGAGGCCGTCCTTTGAAGGAGTTCAGCATGTTGCACTACGCAGTCGTGTTCCTGGTCATTGCCTTGATCGCCGCGCTGTTCGGCTTTGGCGGGATCGCCGCCAGCGCCGTGGGTATCGCGAAGATCCTGTTCGTGATCTTCCTGATCCTGGCCCTCGCCAGTTTCATCGCGGGCTTGATGCGACGCAGGTAGCGTCGTTACGATGAGCAGGCACTCGCAAACAAATCCAAACCTCCTGGAAGGATCCATTTCATGAACACGACCACCAAGACTCCCTCGCAGCTGGCTGA
Organism: Variovorax flavidus; assembly: GCF_030317145.1. Lineage (GTDB taxonomy): Bacteria > Pseudomonadota > Gammaproteobacteria > Burkholderiales > Burkholderiaceae_C > Variovorax > Variovorax flavidus. The sequence goes on along the minus strand of NZ_JASZYE010000004.1, from coordinate 122,113 downwards.
AGATGCACGCCAGACGGCGAACGACGCGATCGATACGACGCGCGCCTATGCGCAGAACGCAGTGAACGCCGCGGGCGAAAAAGTGCGCGACCTCCGCCGCGAAGCAGAGCCTGCGGTAGAGCAACTCGCTGCTCGCGTCCAGCAGGCCGTCCAGCGCGGCATTGATGCCGCCTCGACCACCAGCGCTCGTGCCCAGCGCCGGCTGGAGGCCGCTGCGGACGTCACGGGCAAGTACATCGCCGACCAACCTGTCCGCTCGGTGCTCGTGGCCGCCGCGGCTGGCGCCGCCATCACGGCGCTGATCGTCTTGGCCAGCCGTCGTCGGGATGACTATTGATCTGATGGCCTGATCGTCCCCGTCGGCTCTGGCGAGCCCAGCCCACAGCACCTTGTAGCAGCATGCTTCATCCCATTTACTCCACGGTGCTCGGGCATCCCGAGCTGATCGCCGATCACATGGCCAACTACGGCGCGCTCGTGCGGCAGGAGACGCACGAAGCGAGCCGCAGCCTGATCGCGCGACTGATCGCCGGCGTGCTGGCAGCGGTCAGTGCGATGCTGGCGCTGGGCCTGATCGGCGTCGCCGTGATGCTTGGCGTACTGCACGGCAGCTTTCACTGGGTTCTCGCCGTGGTGCCCGGCGTTGCGGTCCTGATCGCATTGGTGTCGGCCTACGTGGCATCACGGCCACAGGAGTTCCATGCCTTCGCGGATCTTCGGGCGCAGATAGACGCTGACGTTCGCGCACTCCACGTTGCCGGAGAAAACCATGGCGGCTGAACTCGATTCGCTTTCGCCGCAAGAGCGCTTGGCAATTTCCCGCAGGGCCCTGGTGTCGCAGTTGCAAGGCGACCGTCGCCGCGCACCGGATGAGCCCCCCTCCCTGGACCTCCCTCGCCCACACCGTGTTGCGCCATCCAGTCGGTTTGCCTGGGGTGCGCTGGCGCAGAACGTGGTGCGGCGCTGGTGGCGAAGGCATCCGGCCAATGCCGTCACCCAGGTCGCGCGGCCGTTGCTCGAGCGCTACGCGCGCGAAGAGCCCGCAAAGCTCGTGGCAGCGGCGGCAGCCACTGGCGCGCTGCTGGTGCTGGTCAAGCCATGGCGCCTGCTGTCCATCACTGCAGTGCTGGCCGCCGTCCTCAAGACATCGGACATGGCTGACCTGGTGAACACGCTGATGCAGAAAAACGCAACCCCACGAAAGGATCCTCCATGAACTCCGCCGTCAAAGAACGCCCCGAACATCTGGTTCTCGACCAGGCCGCCATCGATGCGGCATCGAAGAGCCTGGACGAAGGCGCCGTCACACCGAGCTACGGCCCGTGGCGGGACGACATCGTCAAGCTGCTCAACGACGCACTCGCAACCGAGCTGGTCTGCGTCTTGCGCTACAAGCGCCACTACTTCACCGCCAGCGGAGAGGCTTCGCCGAAGATCGCCGAGGAATTTCTCGTTCACGCCAATGAGGAGTCGGCGCACGGGGACAAGATCGCCGAACGCATCGTCCAACTCGGCGGTGAGCCGGATTTCAATCCCAAGACCCTGTTGGATCGCAGCCATGCCGACTATGACGCATCGCTGGACTTGCAAGCCATGGTTCGCGCCAACCTCGTCGCCGAACGAATCGCCATCGAGTCCTATCGCCAGATGATTTCGCTCATCGGCGACAAGGATCCGACTACCCGACGAATGCTGGAAGAAATCCTCGCCGACGAGGAAGAGCACGCCGACGAACTGAAGGATTGGCTCGATTGACGACGCGTCGAAGGACGCATGAAAAAGCCCGGGAGTCCCGGGCTTTTTCATGCGTGAGGTCCGGCAGCGGACTTACATCTTGACTTCCAGATTGTTATTGACTGCGCTTACGCCCTTCACGGACTTGGCAATCTCTTCCGCACGTGCCTTGGCAGCCGCATTGGGCGCCGGACCGCTCAGGCTCACCGTACCGCCCTTGGTGTCGACGTCGATCTTGATGGCGCTCAAGTCCGGATCCTTGGCAAGTCCGGTCGACACGGCAGCCGTGATGGTCGCGTCGTCCACGGCGGCAGCGACGCTGGCGCCCGCATCCTTCACCGACTCCTTGGTCGATGCCGCAGCGGATTCCGACTTGGCCTTGGCATCCGCGCCCGCCTGTTCAGTCTTGGCAATCGCCGAATCCACCTTCTGGCCCGCCGTCTGGTTGCTGGCCTTGTCGCCGCAGGCGGTCAACGCGAGCACGCCGCTCGCAAGCATCAGTGCCAGCCAATGGCGCGAGTGTCTGGAAATGGGGTTGAGATGAGTCATGAGGGAACCTCCGGTCGTTCGATGAAAGGGCCTTGCGCCATCCATGCGCAAGGCCGGTGTGTCACAGCTTGTCGGCGTCGCGCTTGATGGCGTCCTTGGCCTGTTCCTTGACGTCGCCATAGGTCTTCTGGACCTTGCCCGCGGCCTGGTCGACCACGCCTTCGGTCTGGAGCTTTTCGCTTCCGGTGACCTTCCCGGCGACTTCCTTCACCTTGCCCTTGGCCTCTTCGACACGGCCTGCCACTTGATCCTTGTTCATAACAATTCCTTCGCAAAGTTGGTGAGTGGTGGTTCGCCCGAACCACTGGATTCAATCTAGCGAGGGCATCCTGCCGGTGGCCTCCGGCATGGGCTCAACCTGCTGTAGGACTCGGGGAAGTCAGGCTGTCACGATCCAGCCCTCGAGCGGGTCGATTTCCGCTGGAAGACCGTAGCCGGTGCCGACACTCGCGCTGCGCGCCGCCGCCCAGGCGGCCTGGAGCAGGCAGAGCGCCGCATCGATGCAATCGCCCTTGGCATCGGTGAGCAGGCGCTCCCGCATGGACTTGTTCAGGACGAGTCGAACGCCCAGGCGGGCGGAGCCTTTTTCCATTGCCTCGACGAGATCGACCCTTGCCTGCCGGCGCGCCTCGGTCTGCGCGCCGGGATCGTCGCTCTTGTAGCTGCGCCGCGCGATCAACTCACGCGCGAGGAGGCCCGGATAGCCCTCCAGCGCGATGCGCGCACCGCCGTGCGCAGGCCTGTGCAATCCCGGCAGCACCGCGCCCGCTTCCAGCAGCCGTGGCACGCCGGCGTGCAGCATGAAGGCGACGGGTGGATTGACCCACTTCATCGACGGGCTGGAGCCCGCAGGACCGTCCGTGGCCCGGTGCGCGAACTTGCCGCCGACGGGCCGCGCGGCGCAGAAGGCAGCAAAGGTTTGACGAATCTCGGCGCGGCCGAGGCCGGCGTAGTGCGCGATGAGTGCGTGCCATTGCAGCGGCCAGCACAGGTGTTCGACCAGTTCGCGCGGCAATCCGAAGGGGAAGTCGAATGCGCCGACCCATTCCGGTGAAGCGCCAAGCCATCGACCCCAGTCGTCAAGCGAATCGAAGCACTCGAAGCCTGACAGGGTGACCCGCTCCGCCTCTGCGGTACCGAGCGCCATCACGATCGGCTTGCGCGCTGTCGGCGCGCTCGAAAAATCACAGCCGAGCAGCAACACCCGGAGGATGGTGGATCAGTGTCGACCGACGATGGCGGCAGTCGCCATCAACTCTTCCAGCAGCGCGAGCGAGACCGCGCCCGACACCGAGTACGGATCGAGTTCCGGCCGCTCCGAGTACTTGAGCAAGGTCGACGCATTGAGCTTCGACAGGTTGACCTGCCCCATCGTCCAACCGCCGAAGCGGCGCTCCGAGATTTCCTCGTAGTGCAGCAGCACCACGTCCTTGTGCCGGGGGTCTTTCTGGATGTGGCCGTACAGCTCGCTGATCGCCATCCGGCCGCCTTCGATGGCCTGCAGGAACACGCCCGCCCCATAGCAAAGAATGCCGGTGATGCCGCAAGCGGTATTGTGCGAGCGCGATTGCGCGAGGATGGCCTCGATGGCGCCTGGGCTCGTGTCCACGGCGCGGCTGGCGTAGAGAAGGCGTACGAGCATGATGATTCAGCGCTTGCGTGGAAGAAGGGAAAGGAATTCGCGGCGAAGGTTGGGGTCCTTCAGGAAGACGCCACGCATCACCGAATTGATCATCTTGCTGTCCATCTCCTTGACGCCGCGCCACTGCATGCAGAAGTGCTCCGCCTCGACCACCAGGGCCAAACCGTCGGGTTGCGTCTTTTCCTGGATCAGGTCGGCCAGCTGAACAACGGCTTCTTCCTGGATCTGTGGGCGGCCCATGACCCACTCGGCCAGCCGCGCGTACTTCGACAGGCCGATGACGTTGGTCTTCTCATTGGGCATCACGCCGATCCAGAGCTTGCCGATGATCGGGCAGAAGTGGTGCGAGCAGGCGCTGCGCACGGTGATCGGGCCGACGATCATCAGCTCGTTGAGATGCTCTGCGTTCGGGAATTCGGTGAGGGAAGGCTGCGCCACATAGCGGCCCTTGAACACCTCGTTGAGGTACATCTTGGCAACCCGGCGCGCCGTGTTGCCCGTGTTGTGGTCGTTGTCGAGATCGATCACCAGGCTTTCGAGCACGTGCTTCATCTTGCCTTCGACTTCGTCGAGCAGATGCTCGAGTTCGCCGGGCTCGATGAACTCGGCGATGTTGTCGTTGGCGTTGAAGCGCTTGCGGGCGGCGAGCAGGCGCTCCCGAATCTTCACGGACACGGGTGTGCCCTCGTCTTCAGCCCCTTCCGCGGGGCGCCTCGCGGCGTCGATAGTCCTAAGCATTAGCGCATCCTAACAGCGAATGGATGGAAGGCGATTGCCCCTACAGCGCCCTACCCGCCTCGTCGTATTGCTATTGTTTTGATAGCGAAAAGTCGGTCACCAGCGGCAGGTGATCGGACATGCGGGCCCAGATCGGCCCGCGCGGCACGGAGCATGCGAGCAGCTCCAGCTGCCGGCCGTAGATGAAGTCGAGCTGCGCGACCGGTAAGCGCGAGGGATAGGTCAGGGTACGCGGCCCGCGCAGGTCGCTGGAATCGCGCATGCCCATGGCGTTCATCGCGTAGCGCATCCGCGCGCCCCAGTCGTTGAAGTCCCCGGCGACGATCAGCGCCTCCCCGGGCGGAATCTCGCGCTCGATGAATTCGCGCAGTTGGGCGACCTGGCGGACGCGACTGCCCTTGATCAAGCCCAGGTGCACCACGATGGCGTGGACGGGCGTGCCGTCGAGGTCGATCGCCACGTGCAGGAGTCCGCGCTGTTCGAAGCGGTGGTCCGAGATGTCCTGGTGGGTCTTGCGCAGCACCGGCCAGCGGGTGAGCAGCGCATTGCCATGCTCACCGTGCTTGGTGATGGCGTTCGTCTCGTAGACCGCGGTGTAGCCCTCGGGCGCGAGGAAATCCGCCTGCGGCAACTCGGGCCAGTGCCGGAAGCGGGCCGCCGCCTGGCGGTTCATCTTGCGCACCTCCTGCAGGCACACGATGTCCGCATCGAGCTGCTCGATGGCGTGGCCGAGGTTGTGTATCTCGAGGCGCCGCGCCGGCCCGATGCCTTGCACACCCTTGTGGATGTTGTAGGTGGCCACCCGAAAGCTGTTCGCCGGCGAATTCATTGCACAAATTGTGGCAGGAGCAGGATCGCTTCGGCGTTCGACGGCGAAAAACAGGCGTCCGCCGCGGCCCGGTACGGCAGCCATTGCCACGCGGTGTGTTCGCGTGGGTCCAGCCGCGGCGTCACTCGCTCCGGCACGCACAGGCCGAACAAATGCTCCGTGTTGTGGGTGACGCCGGGCGCATAGCGGGCGCGCCAGCGAGGGTAGATCTCGTAGATGTTCTGCAGCTGCCAGTCGACCAGCCGTGGGCCGAGCTCGCTGCCCTCGCCGCAGAGGATCCCTGTTTCCTCCTGGACCTCGCGCGCGGCGGTAAGGCTCAGCGGCTCGTCCGCCGCGTCCTTGCTGCCGGTGACCGATTGCCAGAAGTCGTCGGCGTCGGCGCGTTGGATCAGCAGCACGTCGAGCGCCGGCGTGTGGATCACGACCAGCACCGACTCGGGAATTTTCCAGGGGCGCTCGCTCATGCTGGCGGCCCCTGCCCGATCACGCCGCCGGTTGCGTGTTGCGCAGCTTGATGTGCAGCTCGCGCAGTTGCTTCTCGTCGACCGGGCTCGGTGCCTGCGTCAGCAAGTCCTGCGCGCGCTGGGTCTTGGGGAAGGCGATCACGTCGCGAATCGATTCCGCGCCGCTCAGCAGCATCACCAGGCGGTCGAGGCCGATCGCGATGCCGCCATGCGGGGGCGCGCCGTACTGCAGCGCATCCAGCAGGAAGCCGAACTTGTTCTGTGCATCCTCGGCACTGATCTTCAGCGCGCGGAACACCTTGCTCTGCACTTCCTCGCGGTGGATACGCACCGAGCCGCCGCCCATCTCGATGCCGTTGAGCACCATGTCGTAGGCCTTGGCGATGCACTTCTCGGGGGCCGTGTCCATGAGGTCTTCATGGCCGTCCTTCGGTGCGGTGAACGGGTGGTGCACCGCGGACCAGCGCTGGCCTTCCTCGTCGAACTCGAACATTGGGAAGTCGACCACCCACAGCGGCGCCCAGCGGTCTTCGAACAGGCCGTTCTTCTTGCCGAAGGCGCTGTGGCCGATCTTCACGCGCAGCGCGCCGATGGCGTCGTTGACGACCTTTTCCTTGTCGGCACCGAAGAACACGATGTCGCCATTGCGCGCGCCGGTGCGCGCGATGATCTCGGCCAAGGATGCGTCGTTGAGGTTCTTGACGATCGGGCTCTGCAGGCCTTCGCGACCTTGCTCCGCGTCGTTGACCTTGATGTAGGCCAGGCCCTTGGCGCCGTAGATCTTGACGAACTCGGTGTAGGCGTCGATGTCGCCGCGCGACATGCCGCCTTCACCGCCGCCACCAGGCACGCGCAGCGCCACGACACGGCCGCCGGGCGTGCTGGCCGCCTGGGCGAACACCTTGAACTCGACATTGCGCATCACATCGGTGAGTTCGGTGAACTCCAGCTTGACGCGCAGGTCGGGCTTGTCCGAGCCGTACTTGAACATCGCGTCGCCGTAGCTCATCACGGGGAACGGCGGTAGTTCGACCTCGGCAGCCGCGCGGAAGACCTTGCGGATCATTCCCTCGAACATCTCGCGGATCTCTTCCTCGGCCATGAACGAGGTCTCGATGTCGATCTGCGTGAACTCCGGCTGGCGGTCGGCGCGCAGGTCTTCGTCGCGGAAGCACTTGACGATCTGGTAGTAGCGGTCGTAGCCGGCCACCATCAGCAACTGCTTGAAAAGCTGCGGCGATTGCGGGAGCGCGAAGAAGCTGCCGTCGTGCACGCGGCTCGGCACCAGGTAGTCGCGCGCGCCTTCAGGCGTGGACTTGCCCAGCATGGGCGTCTCGATGTCGATGAAGCCGTTGGCATCGAGGAACTTGCGGGCCTCCATCGTGACCTTGTAGCGCAGCATCATGTTGCGCTGCATCACGGGGCGGCGCAGGTCCAGCACGCGGTGCGTGAGGCGGGTGGTTTCCGACAGGTTGTCGTCGTCCAGAAGGAACGGCGGCGTCACGGAAGGGTTCAGCACCTTCATCTCGTGGCAGAGCACTTCGATCTTGCCGCTCTTGAGGTTGCCATTGACGGTGCCTTCCGGCCGCGCGCGCACCAGACCGGTGATCTGCACGCAGAACTCGTTGCGCAGGCCTTCGGCCGCCGCGAACGTCGCGGCACGATCCGGGTCGCACACGACCTGGACGTAGCCCTCGCGATCGCGCAGGTCGATGAAGATCACGCCCCCATGGTCGCGCCGGCGATTGACCCAGCCGCAAAGGGTGACGGTTTGGCCCAGGAGGGCTTCGGTCACGAGACCGCAATAGATTGAACGCATGGGCATAGGTGAATTCCGGCGCCGGGGTGGCGCGTGATTATTTGATCGCGATCGTTGCGGGGCCGCCAGGAACGACAACCCCCATCGAGACGATGTACTTGAGCGCGTCGTCCACGCTCATCTTGAGTTCGATGCAGTCGCTGCGCTTGAGCATCACGAAATAGCCGCCCGTGGGATTGGGCGTGGTCGGCACGTAGACGCCGAGATAGTCGCCGCCGCCGAGGTGGGCCAGGACTTCATGACCAGGCGTGCCGGTCACGAAGGCAATGGTCCAGACGTCTTCACGCGGCCACTGGACCAGCACCGCGGTGCGGAACGCGTTGCCGTTCTCGGAGAAAAGCGTGTCGGAGACCTGCTTGACGCTGGAGTAGATCGAGCGAACCACCGGAATCCGGCGGACCACCGCATCACCCCAGCCGAGCAGGCGCTTGCCGACAAAGTTGCTGGCGATGGCGCCGACCGACAGCAGGATGGCCAGCGTCAGCAGAACGCCGAGCCCGCGCACCTTGTGTTCGGTGAGGTACTGCTGCCAGTCCTCGGGCAGCAGCCACAGCGTCTGGTCCAGCGTGCCGATGATCCAGTTCAGCACGCCCAGCGTGATGACCAGCGGAACGATGACCAGCAAGCCGGACAGCAGCCATTTGCGCAGCGCGAGCATGGCGGGATCTCAGTCGCTGCTGGATGTGGGGGCCGCAGCGGGCGCCGGCGCAGGCGCCGGCGAGGGCGCGCTCGCTGGCGCATCGGCGGCCTTGGTGGCAGCACCTTCCGCTGGCGCGGCTGGGCTGGCGCTCGCCCCGGCGCTGTCGCCGCCCTTCTTGCCTCCGCCGTCGCGGAAATCGGTCACGTACCAGCCGGACCCCTTGAGCTGGAAGCCGGCGGCGGTGAGTTGCTTGCTGAACGCACTCGCGCCGCAAGCCGGGCACTCCGAAAGAGGAGCGTCGGACATTTTCTGCAGCACGTCCTTGGCAAAGCCGCAGGCGCTGCACTTGTAGGCGTAGATAGGCATGGATTGGGGGGCGAAATGGGCGGCCGGCGGCCGCTCGCAAAGCCCTCGATTATAAGGGCGCCCTCTGGCCGCCCTCCCGCGCGGATCAGGCCGGATCGACGGCCAGCGGGCGGTGCGGCGTGCGCGTGTTCGACACCCACTGCGGCGCCAGCGACCCGGCCACCATCCCGCCGAACGACGCCAGCAGGCCTGCGAGCTGGGCCGGGAACTCCTTGCCCCACGGCATGCCGAGGAACAGCAGCCAGACGCCGATGCCGAGCACCACCGCCGCCACCGCGCCCTGCGTGGTGGCGCGCTGCCAGTACAGGCCGCACACCAGCGGCACGAAAGCGCCCACCAGCGGCACCTGGTAGGCGCCGGAGACCAGTTCATAGATCGGGGTGCCCTGCATCCGGATCGCGTAGGTCAGCACCGCCGCGCTGAACAGCAGCACCGTGATGCGCATGGTCATCAGGTTGGCCTTGTCGCTGCCCGCCGGCCGGAACTGCCGCCAGATGTTCTCGGTGAAGGTCACGCTTGGCGCGAGCAGCGTCGCGGAAGCCGTGGACTTGATGGCCGACAGCAGCGCGCCGAAGAACAGCACCTGCATCACGAAGGGCATCTTCTCCAGCACCAACGTCGGCAGGACCTTCTGCGGGTCGTCCTTGAGCAGGGTGGCGGTTTCCTCCGGCATGATGAGCAGCGCGCTCGCCACCAGGAACATCGGCACGAAGGCGAACAGGATGTAGGCGACGCCGCCGATGACCGGCCCGCGCGTCGCGGACTTGACGCTGTTGGCAGACATCACGCGCTGGAACACGTCCTGCTGCGGGATCGAGCCCAGCATCATGGTGATGGCCGCGGCGAAGAAGAAGACCATGTCCTTCAGGTTCGGCTCCGGCCAGAACTTGAACAGATCCTTGCTGACCGCGAAGGCCACCACCTTGTCGGCGCCGCCGGCCATGTTGCCGGCGAAGACGGCGATCACCGCGAGGCCGAGCACCAGGATGATCATCTGGATGAAGTCCGTCACCGCAACCGACCACATGCCGCCGAAGAGCGTGTAGGCCAGGATCGAGACGACCCCGATCACCATGCCCAGCGAAACGCTGATCGCGCCGCCCGACAGCACGTTGAACACCAGCCCCAGCGCCGTGACCTGGGCCGATACCCAGCCGAGGTAGCTGAGCATGATGATCAGCGAGCAGGCGATCTCGATGGTGCGGCCGAAACGCTCGCGGTAGTAGTCGCTGATGGTCAGCAGCGTCATGCGGTACAGCTTGCCCGCGAAGAACAGGCCGACCAGGATCAGGCAGGTGCCGGCGCCGAAGGGATCCTCGATCACGCCGTTCAGGCCGCCTTCGATGAACTTGGCCGGGATGCCGAGCACGGTCTCGGAGCCGAACCACGTCGCGAAGGTGGTGGTCACGATCATGTACAGGGGCAGGTGGCGCCCTGCGATCGCGAAGTCGGTGGTGTTCTTGACGCGCTTGGCCGCATACAGGCCGATCGCGATGGTGACGAGCAGGTAGATGATGACCAGGGTCAACAGCACGGCAAATTCTCCAAATCAGAAAAGACGCACGCGCACCAGCACCTGCATCGCGATCAACCCCAATACAAAACCTATGCCACCGTAGATGATCGCCTGCAGGAGACGGTTCGTACGCTTCTGAGCAGCCAGAAGCTCCATCAGTTCGCGGCGGTGGTCCGCGGGCCGATTTTCCAGGAAATCGTGCATGAGCCGCGGCAGCTGCGGCAGCAATTTGGCGTAGCGCGGCGCCTCGGCGCGCAGTTGCTCGAAGAGCTTGCGAGGGCCGATCTGCTCGCTCATCCACTTTTCAAGGAAGGGCTTGGCGGTGTTCCAGAGGTCGAGTTCGGGGTCAAGCTGGCGCCCCAGGCCCTCGATGTTGAGCAGGGTCTTCTGAAGCAGCACGAGCTGCGGCTGGATCTCGACGTGGAAGCGGCGGGAGGTCTGGAACAGGCGCATGAGCACCATGCCCAGCGAGATCTCCTTGAGCGGCCGGTCGAAGTACGGCTCGCACACCGTCCGGATCGCGGCCTCGAGTTCGTCGATGCGGGTGCCGATCGGCACCCAACCGCTTTCGAGGTGCAGCTCGGCGACGCGCTTGTAGTCACGCCGGAAGAAGGCCACGAAGTTCTGCGCGAGGTATTCCTTGTCGGACTCGGTCAGCGTGCCGATGATGCCGAAATCGAGCGATACATAGCGCCCGAAGGTCTCCGGCGCCAGGCTCACCTGGATATTGCCCGGATGCATGTCGGCGTGGAAGAAGCCGTCGCGGAACACCTGCGTGAAGAAGATGGTGACGCCGTCGCGCGCCAGCTTCGGGATGTCGACGCCGGCGGCGCGCAGGCGATCGAGCTGCGCGATCGGCACACCCTTCATGCGCTCCATCACGATCACCTCCGGATGGCAGAAGTCCCAGAACATCTCGGGGATCATCACCAGCTTGAGCGGCTCCATGTTGCGACGCAGCTGCGCCGCATTGGCCGCCTCACGCACCAGATCGAGCTCGTCGTGGAGGTACTTGTCGAACTCGGCGACCACCTCGCGCGGCTTCAGGCGCTTGCCGTCGGCCGAGAGGTTCTCGACCCAGCCGGCCATCATGGCCATGAGCGCAAGGTCCTTCTCGATCACGTCACGCATGCCCGGCCGCAGCACCTTGACCGCTGCCTCGCGCACCGTTCCGTTGCTCACGCGCACGGTCGCGAAATGCACCTGCGCGATCGACGCGCTCGCCACCGGCGTCTCGTCGAACTGCACGAAGATGTCGCTGACCGGCCGGCGGAATGCGCGCTCGATGGTGGCAATCGCCACCTTCGACGGAAACGGAGGAACGCGATCCTGCAGCCACGCCAACTCGTCGGCGATGTCGGCCGGCAGCAGGTCGCGCCGGGTCGACAGCACCTGTCCGAACTTGACGAAGATCGGCCCCAGCCGCTCCAGCGCCTCGCGCAGGCGCTGGCCGCGCGGCGCGTCGAGCTTGCGGCCCACCGAGACGATGCGGGCCACCACGCGCAGCCACGGCTTCTGGAAGCTGGTGAGGACGAGTTCGTCGAGGCCGTAGCGAAGCGCGACCCAGACGATGAAGATGCCGCGATAGACGCGGCTCATTCGGTGCCCGCAGGCCCGCCGGCCTTGCCGGAGCGCTCGCCGACAAAGTGCCGCAGCGCTTCCACCACGCGGCGGGCGCCCGTCGCGATCGTGTGCGCGGGCACATCGCCGATGGCGCGCGCAAGGTCGTCCTCCACATCCCAGCGCACATGGTCGACCAGCCAGTTGACCTCTGCCGCAAGCTGAACGTCACCCTCGATGCGCACGGCGGGCTTCTCGCCCCGGAATGCCGCGCGTGCGAGGCCGAAGGGAGACTCCTCGGTCACGGTCAGCGTGAGTTCTGCCGTGGCGCCTTCGGGCGCCAGGTCGAGCAGGCCGGCCGGCGTGGCGACGAACTTCATCGTCACGAAGCGCCACTCGAACTGCACCACGCGGCCTTGCTGGCGCATGAGGCGCTGCTGTGCCTCGGGCTCCTGTTGGAGCACATGGTTCAGGAAGAGCACCGTGCGGTGCTGGATCTCGTGAACCGCCCAGGCCGGCGGCTGGAGGCGGCTGCCGACGCGATTGAACAGGTCGTCGAGAAATGAAAATGGGGACGATGGTGTAACCATGTCCCCATTATCCGGGCTTGCGACCCGATCGAATCGCCGAGCGCTTACTGAAGTGCCTGCACTCCGGCGACCAGCCAGCCACTGGAACCGCTGGTCGGCTTGGTCATGTTCCACACTTCACGGAACGGGCTCGGGCCGGATGAGACGTCCTCGCGGATCATTCCGGAGAATTCCACGCTGGCCAGGTAGGCGTCCGGAAGCTCCTCGATGCCCAGCAGCTTGGCGTCGAGCATCACGACCTCGGTCTTGTTCGGCTGGCCGCCGGTGTGGTTCTCGCGCTCGGCCAGTTGCTGGCGGATCTCGCCGACCATGCCGTCGGTCATCATCGAGCGCAGCATGCCGATGTCGGCACGGTCCCAGGCGTCCTGCAGCGTCACGAAATTGCGCTTGGCTGCCGTCAGGAAGCCATCCGTATCGAAGCCGGCGGGGATGCCCCAGCTTTGCGATCCGGCCAGCGCCGAGCCGATGATGCTGCCACCCGCGGCGGCTGCGCCTGCCATCGACGAGCCCGACTGATGCGGGTGCGCCGGCGTCGTGTCGAAAGCGGCGGCATTGCGTTCCCAAGGACGGGCCGACGCGTCATTGCCCACGTTGTTGGGGCTGTACTGCGCAGGCGCAGTGGCGTCTGCGGGGTTGCCCGCGCCCTGGAAGGCGAAGCCGCCGGCCCGTGGCGCAGCGCTGTTGCGCGAACGCGCCGCAAAGATGCGCCAAACGACCACGGCTGCCAGCACCAGCAAGCCGATCAGCAGGATGTTGCCGAAGGCAGCGCCGAGACCCAGCGAGTGTGCGAGCCATGCCAGGCCCAGGCCTGCGGCCAGACCGCCCAGCATGCCGGCCCACGGACGCTTGGGGGCTGCTGCAGGGGCAGCGGCCGGCGCGGGCTTGGCCGCGGCGTTGTTGACGTTCTGTGCGGGAGCGCCCGGCGTGGCAGGCGTTGTGGCAGGCGGGGTCGCCTGGCGCTGGGTGACGTTACCGGACTGCTTGCCGAACGACTTTCCGCCGCCCATGCGGGCAGCGTCGGCATCGATGCTCACGATGGCCAGCGCACACACCAGCATCACGGACCAGAAATTCTTCATGACGTCTCCTCTTCGGCAAACAAAATTGTTCAACACTTGATTCCAACATGCAGGGCGACAACACCGCCAGTCATGTTGTGATAGTCCACATGCCCGAAACCGCCCTCCTTCATCAGGGTCTTGAGTTCTTCCTGGGTGGGATGCATGCGAATCGATTCGGCGAGATAGCGGTAGCTGGCATCGTCGCCAGCGACCACCTTGCCCAGGCGTGGCAGCACACTGAACGAATACCAGTCGTAGGCCTTCTGCAGCGGCTTGGCGACCTTGGAAAATTCAAGCACGAGCAACTTGCCGCGTGGCTTCAGCACGCGGTTCATCTCCTTCAGCGCGGCGTCCTTGTGGGTCATGTTGCGCAGGCCGAAGGCGACTGTCACCACGTCGAAATGGTTGTCCGGAAAGGGCAGTTTTTCCGCGTCGCAGACCAGCGTGGGCAAGGCAACGCCGGCATCCAGCAGCCGGTCACGACCTGTGCGCAGCATGGCCTCGTTGATGTCGGTGTGGACCACCTCGCCGGTGCTGCCGACCTTCTTGGCGAAAGCGAGCGCCAGGTCGCCCGTGCCACCGGCGATGTCGAGCACCTTCGAGCCCTCGCCCACGTTCGCGACCATCACCGTGTAGGCCTTCCAAGCGCGATGAAGCCCCATGGACATGAGGTCGTTCATGAGGTCGTAGCGCGTTGCTACCGAGTCGAAGACACCGCGTACGCGGCGGGCCTTGTCGCTTTCGTCGACCGATTCAAAGCCGAAATGGGTGGTACTCATGCTCCCGATGTTAGGCCGGAAGCGTTCGCATCAAGCCGACGACCCCGCAGGGACACCGGACTTTCGTGATCAATGGCTACCGCAGGCGTGCCCGCCCTTTTCGGGCATCGGGGCATCCCGGTCCACGCCCGCTGCAGCGAGGCGCTGCTCGTACTCGGCCCAGAGTTCCTCCTGGCGAGTGCCGAGTTCGTACAGCAGGTCCCACGAGAAGATCCCGCTGTCATGGCCATCGCTGAAAGTCGGCTGCACGGCGTAGTTGCCCACCGGTTGCAGGTCGATCAGGCCGACGTTGCGCTTGCCGGTCTGCAGCACTTCCTGGCCCGGTCCGTGGCCCTGCACTTCCGCCGAGGGCGAATAGATGCGCATCAGCTCGAAGGGAATGCGGAAGGTCGCACCATCGGAAAAGCCCACCTCCAGCACACGCGATTGGCTGTGCAAGGTGATCGACTGGGGCGTCGGTGCGCCCGATTTCAAACCTGCCATCAGAAACTCCTTGTCGCCAGACGCTGGATCATGTCGCGCTCCATTGCCGGCAGCTTTGCCTCGACCGAGGCTTCCCGCCCGGCGTCGGGCTGGCGCTGTGCCGACGCCCACACGGGAGACGGAAAGCGCGTGTCCCAGTCGAAGCGAGCAATCACATGCCAGTGCAGATGCGGCACCATGTTGCCAAGTGCGGCGAGATTGATCTTGGCGGGCGCCAATGCCTCGCGCAGGCCCTGCTCCACCACGGCCACCGCCTCCATGCAAAGGGCGCGGTCCTCGGGCGACAGGTCGGACCATTCGGCCACGTGGTCCTTCCACACGACGCGATAGAAGGCAGGAAAGTTCGCCTCTGCTGCATGGATCACGCGCAGCTTCGCCGCGTCGAAGACCAACCGGCCGCCGAGGTCATCGCACAGGGGGCAGCCCGTGACGCGCATGTCCGTCACACCAGCACGCGTTCGATGCCGCCCTGGTTGGCAGCGGCCACGTACTCTGGCATCCAGCTCTCGCCCAGGATCTTGTTGGCCATCTCGACCACGATGTAGTCGGCTTCGAGCAGGCCGTTGTTCAAGTCATTGCCGTAGCGGCTCAGGCCTTGCAGGCAGCTTGGGCAGCTCGTGAGAATCTTGACGTTGTCCGTGGGCGCCACCTTGCCAGCATCGCGCAGCGCGGCCTCGCCCTTGCGGAGCTCCTCTTCCTTGCGGAAGCGGATCTGCGTCGAGATGTCCGGGCGCGTCACGCCCAGCGTGCCCGACTCGCCGCAGCAGCGGTCGTTCTTGAGCACGTTGTCACCGACGAGCGCCTTGACGGTCTTCATCGGATCCTGCAGCTTCATCGGCGTGTGGCAGGGGTCGTGATAGAGGTAGCCTCCGCCGCCAGCATCGGCGAGCGTGATGCCCTTCTCCAGCAGGTACTCGTGGATGTCGATGATCCGGCAGCCCGGGAAGATCTTGTCGAACTGGTAGCCCTGCAGCTGGTCGTAGCAGGTGCCGCAACTCACCACCACGGTCTTGATGTCGAGGTAGTTCAGCGTATTGGCGACGCGGTGGAAGAGCACCCGGTTGTCGGTGATCATCTTCTCGGCCTTGTCGAACTGCCCGCTGCCGCGCTGCGGATAGCCGCAGCACAGGTAGCCAGGCGGCAGCACGGTCTGCACGCCCGCATGCCACAGCATGGCCTGCGTGGCGAGGCCCACCTGCGAGAAAAGCCGCTCCGAGCCGCAACCCGGGAAATAGAACACCGCCTCGGTCTCGGGCGTGGTCGTCTTCGGGTCGCGAATGATCGGCACGTAGTCCGCATCCTCGATGTCGAGCAGCGCGCGCGCCGTCTTCTTGGGCAATCCGCCGGGCATCTTCTTGTTGATGAAGTGGATCACCTGCTCCTTGACCGGCGCCGGCCCGAGCGTGGCGGGCGGTGCGGCCGTCTGCTTCTTCGCGAGGCCGCGCAGCAGGTCGTTGGCCAGGCGCTGTGCCTTGAACCCGATGTCGACCATGCCCGTTCGCATCATCTTGATGGTCTGCGGATTGGTCGCGTTGAGGAAGAACATCGCCGCCGCATTGCCGGGCCGGAAGGACTTCTGGCCCATCTTGCGCAGCAGGTTGCGCATGTTCATCGACACGTCGCCGAAGTCGATCTTGACCGGGCACGGCGAGAGGCACTTGTGGCAGACCGTGCAGTGATCGGCCACGTCCTCGAACTCTTCCCAGTGCTTGATGCTCACGCCGCGCCGGGTCTGCTCCTCGTAGAGGAAGGCCTCGACCAGCAGCGAGGTCGCGAGGATCTTGTTGCGCGGCGAATAGAGCAGGTTGGCGCGCGGCACGTGCGTCGCGCAGACCGGCTTGCACTTGCCGCAGCGCAGGCAGTCCTTGACGCTGTCGGCAATGGCGCCGATGTCGCTCTGCTGCATGATGATCGACTCGTGGCCCATCAGGCCGAAGCTCGGCGTGTAGGCATTGGTCAGGTCCGCCTGCAGGGCGCGCCCGTCCTGCGCCTGGTGTTCGTTGCTGCGCAGCAGCTTGCCCTTGTTGAACCGGCCTTCGGGGTCGACTCGGCGCTTGTAGTCGGTGAAGGGCTGCAACTCGTCGTCGCTCAGGAATTCGAGCTTGGTGATGCCGATGCCGTGCTCGCCCGAGATGACCCCGTCGAGACTGCGCGCCAGCACCATGATGCGTGCGACGGCCGCATGGGCAGTCTGCAGCATCTCGTAGTTGTCGCTGTTGACGGGGATGTTGGTGTGCACGTTGCCGTCGCCCGCGTGCATGTGGAGCGCGACCCACACGCGGCCCTTGAGCACACGCTTGTGGATCTCGTTGCACTCGGCCAGGATCGGCGCGAACTCGGCACCCGAGAAGATGGTTGCCAGCGGCGCGCGGACCTGGGTCTTCCAGCTCGCGCGCAGCGAATGGTCCTGCAGCTGCGGGAACAGCGCCTCGACGTTGTCGAGCCACCCTTGCCACAACGCGCGCACCTCGCGCACCAGCGCCACAGCCTGCGCCACGCGGTCTTCCAGCAACTCGGCCGACGGGATGTCGTTGGCGTCGTCGCTCTTGCCCAGCGGCAGGTTGCCGCGCGCCAGGAAGGCTTCGAGCTCGTCGGCCAGCGCGATCTTGTTCTGCAGCGACAGCTCGATGTTGATGCGCTCGATGCCGTCCGTGTACTCGGCCATGCGCGGCAGCGGGATCACCACGTCTTCATTGATCTTGAAGGCGTTGGTGTGCTTGCTGATGGCGGCCGTGCGCTTGCGGTCGAGCCAGAATTTCTTGCGCGCCTCGGGGCTGATGGCGATGAAGCCCTCGCCGCTGCGCGAATTCGCGATGCGCACCACCTCGGAGGTCACGCGCGCCACGGCGTCGGCGTCGTCGCCGGCGATGTCGCCGAACAGCACCATCTTCGGCAGGCCGCCGTGCTTCTTCGACTTGGTCGCATAGCCGACCGCCTTGAGATAGCGGTCGTCCAGATGCTCCAGGCCGGCCAGCAGGACGCCGGAGCGCTTCTGCTCGGCGAACATGAAGTCCTTGATCTCGACGATGCTCGGCACCGCATCCTTCGCGTTGCCGAAGAACTCGAGGCAGACCGTGCGCGTGTGCGCCGCCATGCGGTGCACGATCCAGCGCGCACTGGTGATCAGGCCGTCGCAGCCTTCCTTCTGGATGCCGGGCAGGCCCGAGAGGAACTTGTCGGTCACGTCCTTGCCGAGGCCTTCCTTGCGGAAGGTCTTGCCGGGGATCTCCAGTCGCTCGGCGCGTAGTGCGGTCTTGCCGTCGGCGGCGAAGTACTGCAGTTCGAACACGGCGCTTTCGGCGTCATGGATCTTGCCGAGGTTGTGGCCGACACGCGTGACCTCCAGCCACTCGGCCTGCGGCGTGACCATGCGCCAGGACGCGAGGTTGTCCAGCGCAGTGCCCCAGAGCACCGCCTTCTTGCCGCCGGCATTCATCGCGACGTTGCCGCCCACGCACGAAGCCTCGGCCGAGGTCGGATCGACCGCGAACACGAAGCCCGCGCGTTCGGCCGCGTCGGCCACGCGCTGGGTGACGACGCCCGCTTCGGTCCAGATCGTCGGCACCGGGTTGTCCAGCCCCGGCAGCGAGATCGTCTCGACCTCGGTCATCGCCTCGAGCTTCTCGGTGTTGATGACGACGCTGTTCCAGGTCAACGGGATCGCGCCGCCCGTGTAGCCGGTGCCGCCTCCGCGCGGAATGATGGTCAGGCCCAGTTCGATGCAGCCCTTGACCAGCCCGGCCATCTCGGCCTCCGTGTCGGGCGTCAGCACGACGAAGGGGTATTCGACGCGCCAGTCGGTCGCGTCGGTCACGTGCGACACACGCGAGAGCCCGTCGAACTTGATGTTGTCCTTGGCGGTGAGCCGGCGCAGCGTGCGCGTGGCCTTGCGCCGCAGGGCTGCGACGTCGCGGAACATGGTGTCGAAGGCCGAGATCGCCTGGGCCACCAGGCCGGTCAGTTCGCCGACGAGCAGGTCGCGCTGGGCATCGCTGTCGGGCGTGCGGCGCTTCTGCACTTCGGTCAGGCGGTGGTTGAGCGCGTCCACCAGCTGGCCACGCCGGCGCGGATTGTCGAGCAGGTCGTCGACGAGATAGGGATTCCGCTGCACGACCCAGATGTCGCCCAGCACCTCGTAGAGCATGCGGGCGGATCGGCCGGTTCGGCGCTCGGAGCGCAGGATCTGCAGGAGTTCCCAGCCTCGCTCGCCCAGCAGGCGAATCACGATCTCGCGATCGGAGAAGCTGGTGTAGTTGTAGGGGATCTCACGCAATCGCACAGGCTCTGCGGCCTGCGACAACAACGCCGTCAAAGCGGTCGGAGCATTCATCGGGGAGTGGCCTCGGTCGGGCGCTGCGCGCCCATCAACCAGGGGCGTGCATTTTAAGGCAGGCCCGCGGGGCCTGCCGGAGAGTCAGAACAGGACGCGGCTGCGGATGGTTCCAGGCACCTTGGCGAGCTTTTCCAGGGCCAGGTCGGACGACTCCGCATCGATGTCGGTCACCACGTAGCCCACCTTCTCGTTGGTCTGCAGGTATTGCGAGGAGATGTTGATGTTGTTGTCCGAGAAGATCCGGTTGATCTCCGACAGCACGCCCGGCACGTTGCGGTGGATGTGCAGCAGCCGGTGCTTGCCCGGATGGGCCGGCAGCGCCACCTCGGGGAAGTTGACGGACGAGGTCGAAGTGCCGTTGTCGCTGTACTTCACGAGTTTCTCGGCCACTTCGAGGCCGATGTTGGCCTGCGCCTCCATGGTCGATCCGCCGATGTGCGGCGTGAGGATCACGTTGTCCAGCCCGCGCAGCGGCGACTGGAACTCGTCCTTGTTGCTGCGCGGCTCGACCGGGAACACGTCGATGGCGGCGCCCAGCAGCTTTTTCTCCTTGAGGGCGCCAGCCAGGGCCTCGATCTCGACCACCGTGCCACGGGAGGCATTGATCAGGATGGCGCCGGGCTTCATGGCCGCGATCTCCGTCGCGCCGATCATCCACTGCGTGGCCTGTGTCTCCGGGACGTGCAGGCTCACGATGTCGCTCTGCGCCAGCAGGTCAGGCAGGAGCCGCACCTGGCGTGCATTGCCCAAGGGCAGCTTGGTGACGACGTCAAAGAATGCCACCTGCATGCCGAGCGCCTCGGCCAGCACCGACAGCTGCGCGCCGATGGAGCCGTAGCCCACGATGCCCAGCGTCTTGCCGCGGATCTCGAAAGCGTTGTCGGCCGTCTTGAGCCAGCCGCCGCGGTGTGCGACGGCGCTCTTCTCGGGCACGCCGCGCAGCAACAGGATGGCCTCGGCCAACACCAGCTCGGCCACCGAGCGTGTATTGGAATAGGGAGCATTGAAGACGACGACGCCGTGCTCGCGCGCCGCATCCAGGTCGACCTGGTTGGTGCCGATGCAGAAGCAACCGACGGCCACGAGCTTCTGCGCCTCGGCGAACACCTCGGCCGTCAGCTGCGTGCGCGACCGGATGCCCAGGAAGTGAACGTCGGCAATGCGCGCCTTCAGCTCGGCATCCGGCAAGGCGCCGGAGAGCGATTCGACGTTCGTATAGCCGGCCGCATGCAACACCTCGACCGCCGAAGGATGGATGCCTTCCAGCAGGAGGAACTTGATCTTGCTTTTGTCGAGGGAGGTCTTGCTCATGCGAGTGCGGAGGCCCGCCCGAACCCCAAAGCCAGAGCCGGCAGAGCCGAAAAAAGGGAGCGCGATGCTAGCATGGTGCGCCGCAACATGCAGGCGGTGGGGCGTTGCACCAAAAAGGGTTTCCCCGGCTGGTGAACAATGCGCCCGGCGCGAAAAATATGTGACGCTGTCGTGTCATACAAGCGACCTAGCATTCGCGCTTTTTATTTCCCCCCTCAGGAGTCTTCATGCGATTCAAAACGCTCGCCATGGCATCGGCGCTTGCCGCGACGCTGTTCACCCCCGCGTTCGCGCAAACCGAAATCCAATGGTGGCATTCCATGACTGCCGTCAACGGCGAATGGGTCAACGATCTGGCCAAGCAGTTCAACGAGAGCCAGAAGGAATACAAGGTCATCCCGACATACAAGGGGACCTACGATGAATCGATGACCGCATCGATCGCCGCCTTCCGCGCCGGCAATGCGCCGCACATCCTGCAGGTGTTCGAAGTGGGCACGGCCACCATGATGGCCAGCAAGGGCGCGGTCATCCCGGTGGCCCAGGTCATGAAGGACGCCGGCGCGAAGTTCGACCCGAACGCCTATATCTCCGCGGTCGCCGGCTACTACACGGCGCCGAACGGCCAGATGCTGAGCTTCCCGTTCAACAGCTCGACGACGATCTTCTATTTCAACAAGGACGCCTTCAAGGCCGCTGGCCTGGACACGACCAAGGCCCCGGCGACCTGGCCCGAAGTGGTCGCCGCCGCAGCCAAGCTCAAGGCCGCCGGCCACAAGTGCCCGTTCACCACCGCCTGGCAAGGCTGGACCCAGCTCGAAAGCTTCTCGGCCTGGCACAACGTCGAGTTCGCTACCAAGAACAACGGCCTCTCCGGCCTCGACGCGCGCATGAAGATCAACTCGCCGCTGCACGTGCGCCACATCGACAACCTGGCGAACATGGCCAAGCAGGGTCTCTTCGTCTACAAGGGCCGCGGCAACGTGCCGGAAGCCAGCTTCGTGTCGGGCGAGTGCGCCATGATCAACACCTCGTCGGGCTTCTACGGCAACGTGGCCAAGAACGCCAAGTTCGCCTACGGTCTGGCACCTCTGCCCTACTACCAGGATGTGCAGGGCGCTCCGCAGAACACCGTCATCGGCGGCGCCAGCCTCTGGGTGATGTCGGGCAAGAAGCCAGCCGAATACAAGGGCGTGGCCGAGTTCTTCAAGTTCATCTCGACGCCTGAAGTGCAATCCGCCAGCCACAAGCGCACGGGCTACCTGCCCGTGACCACCGCGGCCTACCAGCTCACCGAGAAATCGGGCTTCTACAAGGAGAACCCGGGCACGGACGTGGCTGTCACGCAGATGATCCGCAAGGTGACCGACAAGAGCCGCGGCATCCGCCTGGGCAACTATGTGCAGATCCGCGCGATCGAGGACGAGGAACTCGAACAGGTCTGGTCCGGCAAGAAGTCGTCCAAGGAAGCCCTGGATTCGATCGTGAAGCGCGGCGACGAACTGCTCGAACGCTTCCAGAAAGCCAACAAGAGCTGACGCTCTCATCGCGGTTCAGACCGCGCCCGACCGGCTAACATCCACCGCCCCGCCTGCCCAGCAGTCGGGGCGGAATTGTTATCAGGGGGGCGAATAACTTTTAATCGATATCGCTCATGGAAAAACGCGTCGTCTTTCGCTCGGGCTGGCTGCCCTGGGCGCTGCTCACGCCGCAGCTCATCGTCATCATCGTGTTCTTCTTCTGGCCCGCGAGCCAGGCGTTGATGCAATCGATGCAGATGCAGGATGCCTTCGGCACCTCGACCGAATGGGTCGGCCTGCAGAACTTCAGGGACCTGTTCAACGACCCGGCCTACATCGAGTCCTTCGAGACCACGGCCCTCTTCTCGATCCTGGTCGCCGGCTTCGGCCTTGCGCTCTCTCTGGTGCTGGCCGTGTTCGCGGACCGCATCGTGCGCGGCGCAATGGTCTACAAGACGCTCCTGATCCTGCCTTATGCCGTGGCGCCGGCGGTGGCCGCAGTGCTGTGGGTCTTCATGTTCTCGCCCTCGCTCGGCGTCGTGGCCTATGCACTCGGCAAGATCGGCATCGACTGGAACCACCTGCTCAATTCGACGCACGCCATGACGCTGATCGTGATGGCCGCGGTCTGGAAGCAGATCTCGTACAACTTCCTCTTCTTCCTCGCGGGCCTGCAGTCGATTCCCAAGTCGCTGATCGAGGCCGCTGCCATCGACGGGGCGCGGCCCTGGCGGCGTTTCTGGACGGTGCAGTTCCCCCTGCTCTCGCCGACCACCTTCTTCCTGCTGGTGATCAACGTGGTCTACGCCTTCTTCGACACCTTCGCGATCGTCGACGCGGCGACCCAGGGCGGACCGGGCACGGCCACCCGGATCCTCGTCTACAAGGTCTACCACGACGGCTTCAAGGCAATGGACCTCGGCGGCTCGGCCGCGCAGTCGGTGGTGCTGATGGCGATCGTGGTCGTCCTGACCGTGATCCAGTTCCGCTACGTCGAGAAGAAAGTGAATTACTGACATGGTCGAACGCAGTCCCTCTCTCGGCATCCTGGCGCACGCCGTGATGATCTTCGGCGTGCTGCTCGTCGCCTTTCCGCTCTACCTGGCGTTCGTGGCATCGACCCATACGGCCCAGGAGATCGTGCAGGCGCCGATGCCGCTTCTTCCCGGCGGGCACTTCTGGGAAACCTACAAATCCGCACTGTTCGGCCGCACCGCCGGCGCCGGCTCCACCGCGCCGGTCGCCCGGATGATGTGGGTGAGCCTGGTGACGGCGCTGGTCATCACCTTCGGCAAGATCGCGATCTCGCTGCTGTCGGCATTTGCAGTGGTGTACTTCCGCTTCCCGTTCAAGAGCCTGTGCTTCTGGGCGATCTTCATCACGCTGATGCTGCCGGTCGAAGTGCGTATCGGGCCGACCTACCAGGTGGTGTCGGATCTCGGCATGCTGAACAGCTATGCGGGCCTGACGATCCCGCTGATCGCCTCGGCAACGGCGACCTTCCTGTTCCGGCAGTTCTTCCTGACGGTGCCCGACGAACTCATCGAGGCCGCCCGCATGGACGGCGCCGGGCCGATGCGCTTCTTCTGGGACGTGCTGGTGCCGCTGTCGAAGACCTCGATCGCCGCGCTCTTCGTGATCCAGTTCATCTACGGCTGGAACCAGTACCTGTGGCCGCTGCTCGCGACCACCAGCGAGGACATGTACCCGGTGGTGATCGGCATCAAACGCATGATCGCCGGGGGCGACGGGCAGAACGAATGGAACATCGTGATGGCCACGGCACTTCTCGCCATGCTGCCGCCCGCCATCGTCGTGATCCTCATGCAAAAGTGGTTCGTCAAGGGCCTCGTCGACACCGAAAAGTGAACACACCCCCAGGCTTGCCCGGCAAAACCGGTTCCGCGGTATTTCTGGAACGGGGCACGCATCGAGCCTCACTAATTAGATAAGCAACAACATGGCAGCTCTTTCGCTTCGCAACGTCATCAAGCGCTACGGCCACGGGCCGAAGGCCAACCAGGTCATCCATGGCGTCAGCGCCGAGATCGCAGACCGCGAATTCATCGTCATCGTCGGACCTTCGGGCTGCGGCAAGTCCACGCTGCTGCGCATGGTCGCGGGCCTGGAGGAAATCAGCGCCGGCGAGATTCGTATCGGCGACCGCGTGGTGAACAACCTCGAACCTGCCGAGCGCGACATCGCGATGGTGTTCCAGAACTACGCGCTCTACCCGCACATGACGGTGTTCGACAACATGGCCTACGGCCTGAAGATCGCCAAGGTGCCGGTGCCGGAGATCAAGACGCGTGTCGACAAGGCAGCCAAGATCCTGGAACTCGGCCACCTGCTGGCGCGCAAGCCGCGCGAGCTCTCCGGCGGGCAGCGCCAGCGCGTGGCCATGGGGCGCGCCATCGTGCGTCAGCCGCGGGTGTTCCTGTTCGACGAACCGCTGTCGAATCTCGACGCCAAGCTGCGCGCACAGACCCGCCTGGAAATCCAGAAGCTGCACCGCGAGCTCGGCATCACCTCGCTCTTCGTGACGCACGACCAGGTCGAAGCGATGACGCTGGCGCAGCGCATCATCGTGATGAACGCGGGCGTCATGGACCAGTTCGGCACGCCCGAGGACGTGTATTCGCGCCCCGCGACCACCTTCGTCGCCAGCTTCATCGGCTCGCCCCCGATGAACCTGCTGAAGCACGCACCCGGTGTGCGGCCGGGCACGATCCTGGGCATCCGCCCGGAGCACATGACGCTCGACGCGAACGGCTGGTCGGTGCAGGTGGAGCACGTGGAGTTGCTGGGCGCGGAACGGCTGATCTACGGCCGCATCGGCGAAGAGCAGTTGATCATGCGCGTGGACGAAGGCCAGACACCGCCGGCCGCCGGCGACACCGTCAAGATCGCCGCGCGCCAGGACAAGCTGCACTGGTTCGACGCCGGCTCCGGCAAGCGCACCGCATGAGTGCCACGATGGCGGCCTCCGATTGGCCCTACCCGCGCTGGATCGCGCATCGCGGCGCCGGCAAGCTCGCACCCGAGAACACGCTGGCGGCATTCCGGCTCGGCGCCGAACACGGCTATCGCATGTTCGAATGCGACGCCAAGCTCAGCGCCGATGGCGTGCCCTTTCTCCTGCACGACGCCACGCTCGATCGCACGAGCAACGGCCGTGGCATTGCAGGTGACCAGCCCTGGGCCGCACTCTCCAGGCTCGATGCGGGCAGCTGGCACTCCCGGCGCTATGCCGGCGAGCCGTTGGCGAGTCTCGAAGGCCTCATCCGGTTCTGCATCGCCAACAGCCACGCGCTCAACATCGAGATCAAGCCGACGCCAGGGCTCGAGCGGGTGACCGGCGAAACCGTGGCGCGAGATGCCGCGGCGCTGTGGGCCGGCGCGCCCCTGCCGCCTCCGTTCCTCACTTCATTTGCGCCCGACGCCCTGCGAGGCGCCCAGGCCGCACAGCCCGAACTGCCGCGCGGCCTGCTGCTGGACACGCTGTGGGACGGCTGGCTCGACACGGCCACGCAACTCGGCTGCGTAGCGGTTGTCTGCAACTACGCCTTGTGGGACGCCGCCACGGTCGCCCGGGTACACGCCGCTGGCCTGCGCGCACTGAGCTACACCGTCAATGACGACTGGGCGGCCCGGCATCTGATCGCGCTCGGCACCGACGGGATCATCACGGATCGCGTCGACAGGTTCAGCCCGGCAAGCTGAGCATCGAGGCTGGCGGCGGCGCGCATTTCGCCGACAGAACGGACGCCTTCTATGATGAAGTCATGAGTTGGCTCCAACGTCTCGCGGCACTGCTGCTCGCCGCCGTGCTTTGCGGCCCCGTGTTCGCCCAGGGTGATTCGAGCGAAGTCGCCCCTACCGTCGCCGCATTGCGGGCTCAGCTGGATCGCATTCCGAAGTCCGTCGATGCCGGTGATGACGTCGCCGGCCTGATTGCAGAACTGCACGGCATCAGCGCGGCCACCGACAAGTTCACCGCGGCGCGCACGGGAGAGCTCAACGACCTCAACGCACGCCTCGGCGAACTGGGCAACCCGCCCGCGGCCGGGGCGCCAGCCGAAAACCCCGACATCACCCGCCGGCGCGCCACGCTGACCAAGGAGCGCAACGCGCTCGACGCCGACATCCGGCTTGCACGTCTCGTCACGGTGGACGCCCAGCAGCGCGCCAGCGACCTGCTCGCCAAGCGACGCGCGCTGTTCGAGGCCCAGCTGACCGAACGCTCGCCTTCGCCCCTGGGCAGGGAGTTCTGGCGCGACATCGCCGATGCGTGGCCCTCCGACGTCGATCGCCTGAGCGCGCTCGGTGCCGAACTGCAGAACGGCTTCGACGTGGCGAGGGAGCCGGCCCATAGGGCGCCCGCATTGCTCAGCATCGTCGTTGCCCTGGTGGTCGCGCTGCTGGGCAACTGGATCGCCGAGCGCGTCTTGACCCAGCTCGCGGCGCGCTTCCTGCCAGGGGGCCGCTTGCGGCGTTCGCTGCTGGTGATCGCCATCGTCACCGCCAATGTCCTGATCGTCGGCATTGCGGCGCAGGCCGTCTACGCGACCTTCGACTTCCACGGCATCTGGGGACCGCAAAGCCGCAAGCTCGGGCAGGCCGTGGTGCAGTCGAGCATCTTCATCGCCTTCGTGGTCGGGCTCGGACGCGCGCTGCTGTCCAACAGCCGGCCGTCGTGGCGCCTGCCGCCGATACCCGACGACATGGCCCGGCGCCTCGCGCCCTTCCCTTGGCTGATGGCCGTGGTCGCGGCGCTGGTGTGGGCGCCGACGCAAGTCAACGCGGTGGTGGAAGCCAGTTTCGCCGCCGTGGTCGGCTCGCACGTGGTGACGGCCCTGGCCCTCACCGCCATGATCGGCGCGATGCTGCTGCGGCTGCGCGAGCCGGTGCATCCCTCGCCTGCCGAAGGAGCGGCTCCTGCCGTTCCGGACGCACCGGCGACGGATGCCGCCACGCAGCCCCCCGAGGCGGCGGAGCGCCCGCTCTGGGTGGGCATCCTTCTGGCCGTTGTCGCCCTGGCGCTGGTGGTCATCTGGATCCTGGTCGCCACCGGCTATGTGGCGATGGCGAGCTTCCTGGCCAGCCAGCTCAACTGGACCTGCATCGTCGCGGCGGCGTTCTATGTGCTGTTCAAGTTTGCCGACGACCTGTTCATGGCCGTGGTGTCGTCGCGCAGCAATTTCGGACATCGGTTGCAGGCGAGCTTCGGGCTGGAGTCGCGGACGCTGGACCAGGCCGCGGTCGCGCTGTCGGGCCTCAGCCGCGTCGCGCTCTTCTTCTATATGTTGATCGCGCTGGCGACCCCGCTGGGCACCAGCCCGGGCGAGGTCTTCCTGCGCAGCGGCAAGTTCGTCGGCGGCGTGAAGGTGGGCGAGATCCAGCTCGTTCCCGGCGCGATCTTCAGCGCGGTCGCCGTGCTGGTGGGCGGCTTTGTCGCCTTGCGTGTCGTCAAGCGCTGGCTGGAGAGTCGCTACCTGCCGAACACTGCGCTCGAGCCCGGCATGCAGAGTTCGATCACCACCCTGCTCGGCTACGTGGGCGGGATCATGGTGGTTGCTTTCGCGCTCTCGGCGCTGGGCATCGGCATCGAGCGGATTGCGTGGGTGGCGAGCGCGCTGTCGGTCGGTATCGGCTTCGGCTTGCAGGCGATCGTGCAGAACTTCATCTCGGGCCTGATCCTGCTGGCGGAGCGGCCTGTCAAGGTCGGCGACTGGGTGGTCCTGGGCAATGCCGAGGGGGACGTGCGGCGCATCAACGTGCGCGCGACGGAGATCCAGCTGGGCGACCGCTCGACGATGATCGTGCCGAATTCGGAGTTCATCACGAAGACCGTGCGCAACATGACCCTCACGAACGCCGAGGGCCGCGTGCTCATCCGTCTGCCGATGCCACTGACCACCCACGCGAGCCGCGCGCGCGAAGTGATGCTGGCGGCGTTCGCCAACCACCCTGGCGTGCTGACAACGCCAGCGCCGACCGTCACGCTCGAAGGCATCGAGGTGGGCTTCCTGATCTTCCAGGCGATCGCCTATGTGCCGAGCCCGCGCCTGGCCGGTGGCGTGCGCAGCGACATCCTCTTCGCGATCCTCGATGGCTTGCAGGCAGCCGATTTGCCGCTGGCAGCCTATCCGGGCGTGCCGGCCCCGCCCGGAACACCGGGCGCCCCACCCGTGCCGGCGCCCGCGGCGGCCGCCCCCGTGGGGCCGCTGATCGCGCCTTAGCGGCGCCAGCCTCCGGCGACCAGCCACTGGCTGGTGCCGCACGCGACCACCAGGGCCGCGTAGGTGGTCATCTTTCCGTCGCGCCCGAAAATGACCAGCCCGGCCGCCAGCACCGCGACGCCCACTACGAAATTGATAGCACCCTGAGCCCACCAGGCGGGGGCCTTGGCCGCCCGCCGCATCGAGACCCGGCCCAGGATGGCGCACAGGAAGCCGACCGCAAACGCGGGGGCAACGAAATTGAGCAGGTGGTTGAGGAAATCCAGCGGGGCCATGGGAGGGGTGGTGCAAGGGCGACCACGGGTATCGCCGCGATGGCCACGGCCTTTTTCGGGCTGCATGCCGTGTGCGGGCTGCTGATTTTATAATCAGCAGCTATGTCAGTCTGGGCCCTCGGCTTGAACCACACGACCGCGCCGCTCGACCTGCGCGGTCGTTTTGCGTTCGCCATCGACCAGATCGCCCCAACTCTGCACAGCTTGCGGCACTCTTTCGGCTCCCAACGGCACCCCAGCGTGGAGGCCGCGATCATCTCGACCTGCAACCGCACCGAGATCTACTGCGCCGCCGACCACCAAGCGCTCGACCACACGGTCGACTGGCTGGCGCAGAGCGGCGGCGTCGCGCCGGCCCTGCTCCGATCGCACGCCTACACGCTGCATGACGACCAGGCGGCGCGCCACGCCTTCCGTGTGGCCAGCGGACTCGATTCGATGGTGCTCGGCGAGGCCCAGATCCTCGGCCAGATGAAAGACGCCATTCGCGCCGCCGAGACCGCCGGCGCCCTTGGCAGCACCTTGAACCAACTCTTCCAGCGATCCTTCGCGGTGGCCAAGGAAGTGCGCACGGCGACCGAGATCGGCGCGCACTCCATCAGCATGGCAGCTGCCGCGGTCCGGCTGGCAGGCCAGCTCTTCGAAGACCTGCAGCGCACGCGCGTGCTCTTCGTCGGCGCCGGGGAAATGATCGACCTGGCGGTCACGCACTTCGCCGCCAAGCAGCCCAAATCCATCGTCATCGCCAACCGTACGCTGGAGCGCGGCGAGAAGCTGGCGTCCCGCTTCGGTGGTGAAGCCATGCGGCTCGCGGATCTGCCATCGCGTCTTGCCGAATTCGACATCGTCGTGAGCTGCACCGCGAGCACGCTGCCGCTGATCGGCCTCGGCGCCGTGGAACGTGCGCTCAAGTTGCGCAAGCACCGCCCGATGTTCATGGTGGACCTCGCCGTGCCGCGCGACATCGAGCCCGAGGTCAAGGCGCTGGAAGACGTCTACCTGTACACGGTCGACGACCTCGCTCAAGTCGTGCAGCAGGGCCACGCCAATCGGCAGGCCGCCGTGGCCCAGGCCGAAGTCATCATCGATGCCGGTGTGCAGAGCTTCATGCACTGGCTGGACCAGCGCGGCACCGTGCCGCTGATCCGGCAGCTCAACGCGCAGACCGATGAGTGGCGCGCCACCGAACTGGCGCGCGCTCGCAAGCTGCTTGCCAAGGGCGAAAGCGTCGACGCCGTGCTGGAAGCGCTCTCGCGCGGGCTCACGCAGAAGATGCTGCACGGCGCCATGGCCGAGCTGCACGCTGGCGACGCCGCCGCGCGCGAGCACACGGCGCTGGCGATCTCGCGCCTGTTCCTGCGCAACGATCTTCGCGGCGATCCGCGCAAAGAGCCCTAGCGACGCTCGTCGCACCGGCGGCGCTTGCCGCCACCAGCCGTTGCCGCGACCGCGCGGCCCCGTATCTTTCGCAATTCCCCTGCTGCCGTGAAACCATTCCTGCGTCACCAACTCGAGCGCTACGCGCAACGCCTCGGCGAACTGGACTTCCTGCTGTCGCGGGAGGACATCATGTCCGACATGGCGCAGTACCGCACCATCTCGCGCGAGCATGCGGAAGTCACGCAGATCGCCGGCCGCTATGGCCGCTACGTCCAGCGCGAGGCCGATCTGGCCGGCGCCCGCGAGATGCTCGACGATCCCGACATGGCCGAGATGGCTCGCGAGGAAATCGCGAGCGCCGAGGCTGAACTCGTCCAGCTCGAAGACGAACTCCAGCGCCTGCTGCTGCCCAAGGACCCGGACGACGCGCGCAACGCCTTCCTCGAAATCCGCGCAGGCACCGGCGGTGACGAGTCGGCCCTCTTCGCCGGCGACCTCCTGCGGATGTACACGCGCTACTCCGAGCGCGCAGGCTGGCGTTGCGAGCTCGTGAGCGAAAGCGAGAGCGAACTCGGCGGCTACAAGGAGGTGGTGGTGCGCATCGTGGGCGACGACGTGTTCGGCAAGCTGCGCTTCGAGTCCGGCGGCCACCGCGTGCAGCGCGTGCCGGCGACCGAGACGCAGGGCCGCATCCACACCAGCGCCTGCACGGTCGCGGTGCTGGCCGAGCCCGACGAGACGCAGGCCGTGCAGATCAATCCGGCCGACCTGCGCATCGACACCTATCGCGCCAGCGGCGCGGGCGGGCAGCACATCAACAAGACGGACTCGGCGGTGCGCATCACGCACATCCCGACCGGCATCGTCGCTGAATGCCAGGACGACCGCAGCCAGCACCGCAACAAGGCCAAGGCGCTGCAGGTGCTGTCGGCACGCATCCAGGAGAAGGACCGCAGCGAGCGCGCGGCCAAGGATGCGGCGCTGCGCAAGGGGCTGATCGGCAGCGGCGACCGCAGCGACCGCATCCGCACCTACAACTTTCCGCAAGGCCGGCTCACGGACCACCGCATCAATCTCACGCTCTACAAGTTGCTGGCCATCATGGAAGGCGACCTGGGTGACGTGCTGGCGGCGCTGCAGTCGGCACGCGAAGCGGAGCAGTTGGCCGAACTCGAAGCCAGCTTGCCGGCGTGACGACTTCAGACACGCCATTGCCGTCCACCGCGGTCCAGATGCTGGCCGCCGCCGCGGGATTGGGCGTCGAGCGGCTCGACGCCCAGCTGCTTTTGCTGCACGTGCTGGGTCGAAGCGGGAGCGAGCGAGCCTGGCTGATGGCGCACGACACCGATGTGCTCACCGCTGAGGTTTGGCCTGCATTTGCCCAGTTGTGCGCGCGACGGGTCGAGGGCGAGCCGGTGGCCTATCTGGTCGGCGAGAAGGAATTTCACGGACTCGGCTTGCAGGTCGATCGGCGGGTGCTGGTGCCCCGACCCGACACTGAAACGCTGGTCGAATGGGCGCTGCAGTGCCTGGATGGCCGGACGGTGCCCTCCGTTCTGGACCTCGGCACCGGCAGCGGCGCGATCGCACTGGCGATCCAGCACGCTCGCCCTGATGCAACGGTCACGGCCGTCGATGCCAGCGCCGACGCCCTCGCCGTCGCGAGCGCCAACGCGGCTCGGCTCGGGCTGCCGGTGCGCTTCAAGGAGGCCAACTGGCTGGCCGGC
Source organism: Variovorax flavidus (assembly GCF_030317145.1). Lineage (GTDB taxonomy): Bacteria > Pseudomonadota > Gammaproteobacteria > Burkholderiales > Burkholderiaceae_C > Variovorax > Variovorax flavidus. Next base: position 90,555 of record NZ_JASZYE010000004.1, on the reverse strand, counting down.
GCGGGCACGGGTCATGACCTGATCGTCTCGAACCCGCCCTACATCGCCGCTGGCGACTCCCACTTGCCCGCCCTGCGCCACGAACCGGTCCAGGCGCTCGTTTCCGGCGCCGACGGCCTTGACGATATCCGCCGCATCGTCGAGTCAGCACCGGACCATCTGGCGGACGGCGGCTGGCTGATGCTCGAACACGGCTATGACCAGGCAGAGACGGTGCGTCAATTGCTCGCGCGCCGCGGATTTGCCGAGGTCCAAAGCCGCAACGACCTCGCCGGCATCGCACGATGTTCCGGCGGGATCTGGCGCACGGTGAAATAATCCGCCCAGCCCAATTTCCAGGAGATCCCCATGTCCGAAGCCCAGCAACGCATTGACGACCTCGTCAAGACCAACGACCTCGTGCTCTTCATGAAGGGCAACGCCAGCTTCCCGATGTGCGGTTTTTCCGGCCGCGCGATCCAGATCCTCAAGGCCGTGGGTGTCGACACGCGAACGCTCAAGACCGTCAATGTGCTGGAAGACGACGCCATCCGCCAGGGCATCAAGGAATACAGCAACTGGCCGACCATCCCCCAGCTCTACGTGAAGGGCGAGTTCGTCGGCGGTTCGGACATCCTGATGGAGATGTACGAATCCGGCGAGCTGCAGCAGATGCTGAACAACAGCCCTGCGTGATCATGGCTCGCCCCCAGGCTGCGCGCACTTCGTGTCGCTTCGCCTACCCCCTGCCGGGGGCAACACCGGCGGACCGGCGGAGCCGGTTCCGCGGTGTTTCGCGGGAATTCAAGCTGCTGGTGCGGGCATGACTCACGATCACGGCGATCACGGGCATTCGCATGGCGAAGGCGCTTGGAAGCACGATGGTGTGCGGGTGATCCCGGGCAACCAGCTCGACACCAACACCGCGCAGACACCGGGCATGAACCGGGCCGCCGCCATCAACTTCGCGCGGGTCGGGGCACAGAAGCTCTGGGCGGGCACGGTCACCATCCACGCCAATGCCAAGACTGGCGCTCACCATCACGGCCATCTCGAATCGGTGATCTACGTGGTTCGGGGACGCGCCCGCATGCGTTGGGGCGAACGGCTGGAATTCACGGCCGAAGCCGGTCCGGGCGACTTCATCTACGTGCCGCCCTACGTGCCGCACCAGGAAATCAACGCCAGCGAGACCGAAGCGCTCGAATGCGTGCTCTGCCGCAGCGACGGGCAGGCGGTGGCGATCAACTTGGACATCGAGCCTGTCGAAAAGCCCGATACGGTGCTGTGGGTCGATCCGACCCACCCGCAAGGCGGCGTGTGACTGCGCCGCGACAGAATCCCAAAACCCTGAAAAGCGAGAAAACGTAGACACCCGTCGAACCCGGGCACGGCTTATGCTGTCCAAAGAGTGTTCGAAACCGGAGGTGTCCATGGATTCCCGCAGTCTCGTCCCCGCCACGCCGGCGTTCCAGTTGCCGGTGGCCCATCTGCGCAGCGTGTTCCAGACGCACGACGTCGAACGCAAGCTCGCCAAGCTCCCCGATCGCGACCACGAACACCTGCGGACCACCTACGAGCGCATGCTCGAGCGCGGTCCCGACCGCTTCCAGGTCAAGCCCAGCGGCGTACCCGAGATGGCCGCGCTCTATGCCCAATTGCCCAATTTCACCGAGGTGCTCGACGACGTGCGCCGCCACGTCGCGCTCGCGCAAGACAGCCGCGATGGACTGGAAGTGACGCCGATGCTGCTCCTCGGCCCGCCCGGCATCGGGAAGACCCATTTCGCGAAGAAGCTGGCCGAATTGCTCGGCACCGGCATGTCCCTGGTGCCGATGAATTCGATGACCGCCGGCTGGCTGCTTTCGGGTGCATCCTCGCAATGGAAGGGCGCCAAGCCGGGCAAGGTGTTCGAGGCGCTGGTCGACGGCCAGTACGCCAACCCGGTGATGGTGATCGACGAGATCGACAAGGCCGGCGCCGACAGCCAGTACGACCCGCTCGGCGCGCTGTACAACCTGCTCGAACATGACACGGCGCACGCTTTCGTCGATGAATTCGCCGAAGTGCCCATCGACGCGAGCCAGGTGATCTGGATCACCACGGCAAACGATGAGCGCAGCATTCCCGAGCCCATCCTGAACCGGATGAACGTATTCGAGATCGAGGCGCCTTCGCCCGAAGCCGCCCGCCAGATCGCGCGTCAGCTCTACATCTCGATCCGCAACGACCACGACTGGGGCCGGCTGCTGGCCGAGGAGCCCGCCGGCGACGTGCTCGACCATCTGGCTACGCTCGCCCCGCGCGAGATGCGCCGCGCGCTGATGACCGGCTTCGGCAACGCCCGGCTGGCCGGCCGCGACGAGATTCGCGTCGACGATCTGCCGCGTGCCAACGTCGCCCGGAGCCGCATCGGGTTCGTCCAATAGAAGGCGCCGGACGGGTCATGGCACCATGTCGGTCTTCATTGACCGACCCATGACCCTGACTCAAAGCCTGCTGGTCCTCGTTGCGCTGATCGCAACGAGCGCCTTTTTCTCTCTTGCCGAAATCTCACTGGCGGCCTCCCGTCGCCTGCGCCTGCGGCAGATGGCGGACGAGGGCGACGTGCGCGCCGAGCGCGTGATGCGCATCCAGGAGCAGCCCGGCCACTATTTCACCGTCGTCCAGATCGGCCTCAACGCGGTCGCCATCCTCGGCGGCGTGGTCGGCGAAGGCTCGCTCAGCCCTTACTTCGCGCGCCTGTTCGAAATGTGGCTCAGCGTGGAAGCGTCGCAGAACGCTGCCTTTCTCGCATCCTTCGTCACGATCATCGCGGTGTTCCTTGTGTTCGCGGACCTGTTTCCCAAGCGTCTGGGCATGAGCAACCCGGAGCAGCTCGCGGTACGCATGGTCGGACCGATGCAGGTCCTGATCACCACCTTCAAGCCGCTCGTCTGGTTCTTCACGGTCAGCACCGACCTGCTGTTCAAGCTGCTCGGCATGCCGAGCCAGCGTGACGAGAAGATCACTTCGGCCGACATCCTCGCCATGACCGAAGCCGGCGCGCGCGCCGGGGTCCTCGCCCAACGGGAACAGCAGGTGATCGCCAACGTGTTCGAACTCGACACGCGGCTGGTCAGCAGCGTGATGACTTCGCGCGACCGTATCGCGTGGTTCCTGCGGGACGATCCGGAATCCGTGCTGCGTGCGCGCATCGTCGCCGAGCCTTTTTCCGCCTACCCGGTGTGCGAGGGCGATATCGACCACGTGCTGGGCTATGTCGACGCCAAGGACATGTTCCAGCGCGTGCTGAGCGGGCAGCCGCTGTCCTTCTCCCAGGGACTGCCACTGCACAAGGCGCTGGTCATCCCCGACCGGCTGTCGCTGACCGAAGTGCTGGAGCAGTTCCAGCAGGCGCATGAAGACTTTGCGATCATCGTCAACGAGTACAGCCTGGTCGTGGGCGTGATCACCCTCAACGACGTGATGAGCACGGTGATGGGCGATCTGGTCGGCGATCAGGATGAAGAGCAGCAGATCGTCAAGCGAGACGAGAACTCCTGGCTGATCGACGGCGTGACGCCGATCCAGGACGTGCAGCGCGCACTCGACATCGACTCGCTGCCCCATGACGACGAATACGAAACGCTCGCCGGCTTCCTGATGGTGATGCTGCGCCGCGTGCCCAAGCGGACCGACAGCGTGACCTGGGCCGGCTACACCTTCGAGGTGATGGACGTGGACAGCTTCCGCATCGACCAGGTGATGGTCACCCGCGCGAGCGCTGCGGGCAAGAGCTGAGGCTCAATCCTCCAGCCGGCGGTCCTTGAAGACCCACAACCGCTGGTTCGCGAAGACGGCGTCGGGGTAAGGCGAGCGGCCACGGCTGCCGTTGTAGCGGCCGAGCGTCATGAAGAGGTCGCCTTGCTCGCGATTGAGGTAGTGCCGCAGGATCACACAGCCGAATCGCAGGTTGGTCTGCATGTGGAACAGCGTCGACGGATCGCCGTCGCCGATGACGCGCGTCCAGAAGGGCATCACCTGCATGTAGCCGCGAGCGCCGGCGCTCGATACGGCAAATTTTCGGAAGTTGCTCTCCACCTGGATCAGGCCGAGCACCAGGCTGACGTCGAGCCCCGAGCGACGCGCCTCGTACCAGACGGTCTGCAGGAATTCCTTGCGCGTCGGCCAGTCGGGAAGTTTCTTCTTGAGGCGCTCGCTCATCTCGCCGAGCCATCGCAGGTAGGCGAGGCGCGCCTCGGTGCTGCCGAACTCCGGCACCGGCGGCGCCTTGTTGTGGATCGCCGAGCTGAGCGCGGTACGGACCGAATCGATCAGCGGTTCCTCGATCTGTGCACCCGCCATGGCGCTGCGGGGCAGCATCAGGGACATCGCCCCGGCAGCGGCGCCGCCGAGACACAGTCGTCGGGAAAGGCTGGACGCTGGCGTCCGCGCCACAAGGCTCATGCCGCTGCCAGCTTGCCGGCGATGAATTCTGCGATGCCGGCCACAGGCACCTTCGTTGCGGCGGTGTCGCGACGGTGCTGGTACTCGAACTGGCCTTCCTTGAGGCCACGGTCGGAGATCACGACGCGATGCGGCACGCCGATCAGTTCCCAGTCGGCGAACATCGCGCCGGGGCGCTCGCCGCGATCGTCGAGCAGCACGTCGGCGCCTGCCGTGAGCAGTTGCTCGTACAGCGCTTCGGCGGCGACCTTGACCTCGGGGCTGCGGTCCATCCCGATGGGGCAGACCACCACGGTGAAAGGCGCGATCGCGTCTGGCCAGATGATCCCGCGTTCGTCGTTGTTCTGCTCGATGGCCGCCGCGGGCAGCCGCGTGATGCCGATGCCGTAGCAACCCATTTCGAGGAACTGGGGCTTGCCCGCTTCGTCGAGGAAGGTCGCATTCATCGGCTTGCTGTACTTGGTGCCGAGCACGAACACGTGGCCGACTTCGATGCCGCGTTCGATCGCCAGCAGGCCCTTGCCGTCGGGCGAGGCATCGCCGGCAACCACGTTGCGGATGTCTGCCACCACGTCGGGTTCGGGCAGGTCACGAACCCAGTTGACGCCGGTGATGTGGAAATCGACCTCGTTCGCACCGCAGATCCAGTCGGCCATGACGGCGACTTCACGGTCGGCGACGATCTTCACGGCCTGCTTCAGGTTGAGCGGGCCCAGGTAGCCAGGCTCGCTGCCGAAGTGGTCCTTGATCTCGGTGACGGTCGCGAAGCGGAAACCGTCGTCCAGCCCCGGCACCTTGCTCACCTTGATCTCGTTCATGTCGTGGTCGCCGCGAACGAGCAGCAGCCAGACCTGGGAGCCCTTGATGTTGCCGGCGGCATCCACGATGTCGGTGGCCAGGACGAGCGACTTGACGGTGGTCGACAGCGGCACGCCCAGCAGGGCAGCCACGTCCTCGCAGGTGCTCTTGCCCGGGGTGGGTGTCTTCGTCGCGGGCTGGGCCGCTGCTGGCCGCGGACCGGCCGGTGCGAGCGCCTCGGCCTTTTCCATGTTGGCGGCGTAGTCGCTGTCGGGGCAGTAGACGATCGCGTCCTCGCCCGTCGCGGCAATGACCTGGAACTCCTGGCTGACGTCGCCGCCGATGGCGCCGCTGTCCGCAGCCACGGCCCGGTAGCGAAGGCCGAAGCGGTCGAAGATCCGGCGGTAGGCATCCGCCATCACCTGGTAGCTGGCCTTGGCGGCATCCAGGTCGCGGTCGAAGCTGTAGGCGTCCTTCATGATGAACTCGCGCCCGCGCATCAGGCCAAAGCGCGGACGACGCTCGTCGCGGAACTTGGTCTGGATCTGATAGAAGTTTTTCGGCAGTTGCTTGTAGCTGCGGATTTCCTGGCGCGCGATCTCGGTCACGACCTCTTCGCTGGTCGGCTGGATGACGAAAGAGCGCTCGTGCCGGTCCTTGATGCGGAGCAGTTCGGCGCCATAGCCCTGGAAGCGACCGCTCTCTTCCCAGAATTCGGCTGGCTGCACCACGGGCATGGTGAGTTCGACCGCGCCCGCCCGGTTCATTTCCTCACGGACGATCGCCTCGACCTTGCGGATGACCCGCAGGCCCATCGGCATGTACGTGTAGATGCCCGTGCCGAGCTTCTTGATCATGCCGGCGCGCATCATGAGCCGATGGCTCGCGACTTCGGCATCGGCCGGCGCTTCCTTGAGGGTGGAGACAAAGAATCGGGAAGCTTTCATCGGTCGCGGCGCTGAGGGCTACAGGTAGGATTACTGGGGGGCAGGCCTGGAGAAGACCTGGAACGGGTCGCTTGCCGAGTGCAACCCGGCATGCATAATCGACTCAGTTCAAAAATTGGGGTTTGATTATGCTCGACCGGGACGGCTTCAGGCCCAACGTCGGCATCATCCTGCTCAACCAGAGAAACCAGGTTTTCTGGGGTAAACGCATTCGCACCCATTCCTGGCAGTTTCCGCAAGGCGGCATCGATCGCGGCGAAAGTCCCGAGCAGGCCATGTTCCGGGAACTGCACGAGGAAGTAGGCCTCCATCCGGAGCATGTGCGCATCGTGGCCCGTACCCGTGACTGGTTGCGCTACGAGGTGCCGGATCGGTTCATCCGCCGTGACGCGCGCGGCCACTACAAGGGCCAGAAGCAGATCTGGTATTTGCTACAACTCATCGGCCACGACTGGGATCTGAACCTGCGTGCCACCGACCATCCGGAGTTCGACGCCTGGCGTTGGCACGACTATTGGGTCCCGCTGGACGTCGTGGTCGAGTTCAAGCGCGGCGTCTATGAGATGGCGCTGACCGAACTCGCTCGCTACCTGCCTCGGCAGGATTTCCGCAACCGCTTCCTGCGCAGCAACGTGCGCGCTCGCGAATTCGAGCGCCATCCGCCTGCTGCAGGCCATGAATCCCATTTCGAACTGCCCCCGGGGGCCAGTTTCGACCCGAATCCCAATGCCTCTCATCCAGCGCCCGATCCCAGCGACCCTCTTCACGTGCAGCGCTAAGCATGTTCTCGTCCTCACCGTCGCATGCGTGCTCTCCGCGTGCAGCTCGGGCCCGAGGGACACCGACAACCGGGACTGGGCGCAAGCCGGCATGCCGCCGCTGGCCACTGTGACGGCACAGCCCGACGAATGGAAGGAAAGCGCACTGCCGCCGCCCCCTGCCTTCGAGGAAAAGAGGTTGCTCCCGATCGAGATGCCACCGCACCTGAGCCTCAACTACGGCGTCGACCCGGCCACCATTTCCGTGACCGGTGACGGCGTGGTTCGCTATGTCGTCGTGGCCAGCAACAAGGCTGGCGGTGCCTCCAACGCCTTCTACGAAGGCGTGCGCTGTTCGACCGAAGAGGTAAAGCAGTACGCCCGCTTCAACCAGGGAACCTGGCACGACGTGGCCAACCCGGAATGGAAGCGCATCAACAACCTCAGCTCGCGATACGCCAAGGAACTGGCCGCGCAAGCCTTGTGCCGCGGTCACGCCCCTCGTGCATCCGTCAGCGAGATGATCAGGAACATCAAGGACCCGATCCGCGAGGTCCAGTAGGCGTTCAGCGGCCGTCCGGCATCAGCACCATGTTGTCGCGGTGGACCATTTCCGGCTCCGCAACATAGCCCAGCAGACGCTCGAACTCTGACGAAGGCTTGCGGCAAAGCATCCGCGCTTCGGCACTCGAGTAATTCGCCAGGCCGCGGCCGAGTTCGGCGCCCTGCCCGTCGCGGATGGCGATCACGTCGCCCCGCGAGAACTCACCCTCGACGCCTGTCATGCCGATCGGCAGCAGGCTCTTGCCCTCGCCGCGCACCTTGGCGGCGGCGCCGGCATCCACCACAACGGCACCCCGCAACTGCAGATGGTCGGCCATCCAGCGCTTGCGCGCCTGGTGCTTGGCGGTCTGTGCCACCAACAGCGTGCCGATCGGTTCGCCACGCGTCAGGCGCAAGAGCGCGTCCGGCTCGCGGCCCCAGGCGATGACGGTGGAGGCGCCGGAACCCGCAGCGCGCTTGGCGGCAAGGATCTTGGTGATCATGCCGCCGCGGCCGATGCTGCTGCCCGCACCGCCGGCCATCGCCTCGAGCGCGGGATCGCCGGCCGCCGCCTCATGCACGAAGCGGGCGTCGGGATCCTTGCGCGGGTCCGCACTGAAGAGGCCCTTTTGATCGGTCAGGATCACCAGCGCATCGGCTTCGACCAGATTGGCGACCAGCGCGCCCAGCGTGTCGTTGTCACCGAACTTGATCTCGTCGTTGACGACCGTGTCGTTCTCGTTGATGACCGGCACGACGCCCAGCGCCAGCAAGGTGACGAGGGTGGAGCGTGCATTGAGGTACCGCTCGCGATCGGCAAGATCGGCGTGGGTCAGCAACACCTGGGCGCTGCCGATGCCGTTCTCCCGCAGCTTGGTCTCGTAGATCTGAGCCAGTCCCATCTGGCCGACAGCGGCGGCGGCCTGAAGCTCATGGATTTCGTGCGGGCGCACACGCCAGCCCAGTCGCTTCATGCCTTCGGCAATGGCGCCGCTCGACACCATCACCACCTCCCGCCCATCGCGCACCAGCGTGGCGAGCTGGCGGCACCATTCGCCGATGGCGCTCTCGTCGAGGCCACGGCCTTCATTGGTGACGAGGCTGGAGCCGACCTTGACGACGATGCGCCGTGCATCACGAAGGGCGGTGGAACCAGTGCTAGAGGTCATTGAAAGCTGTTGCGGTCGTGGAATGCTTGCCGGAATCACTGTCTCTGGAATGCCATCGAACGGAACCCGGAACTCAGGAAAAACGCGGATCGATCTCCGTCGGCGGCTGCTCGGCAACCTGCTGCGCCTTGACGTGCTGGTAGATCGCCTGCACCAATGGCTCGCAGCCCTCACGCGTCAGTGCCGAGATCTCGAACACCGGCCCCTTGAACCGCAAGCGCTTGACGAAGTCCTTGACGCGCGCGGCACGCTCGTCGGTCGGCACCATGTCGAGCTTGTTCAGGACCAGCCAGCGCGGCTTTTCATACAACGCTGCGTCGTACTTCTTGAGTTCGCCAACGATGGCCTTGGCCTGCGCGACCGGATCGACACCTTCGTCGAATGGCGCCATGTCGATCACGTGCAACAGCAGGCGGGTGCGTTGCAGGTGGCGCAGGAACAGGTGGCCGAGGCCGGCGCCCTCGGAGGCACCCTCGATCAGACCCGGCAAGTCGGCCACGACGAAGCTCTGCTCCGGACCGACGCGCACCACTCCGAGGTTCGGGTGCAGCGTGGTGAAGGGATAGTCCGCGATGCGCGGACGCGCATTGGAAATGGCGCTGATGAGCGTCGACTTGCCGGCATTCGGCATGCCCAGCAGGCCCACGTCGGCGAGCACTTTCAGCTCGAGCTTGAGATTCTTCTTTTCGCCGGGCCAGCCAGGTGTCTTCTGGCGCGGTGCGCGGTTGATGGCGCTCTTGAAGCGCATGTTGCCGAAGCCGCCGTCGCCGCCCTTGGCAATGGTGATCACCTCGCCCGGCGTCAGCAACTCGTACAGGACCTCGCCCGTCTCCGCGTCGGAAATGATCGTGCCGACGGGCATCTTCAGGGTGACATCGTCGCCGGCGGCGCCGAACATGTCCGACCCCATGCCGTGTTGACCGCGCTTGGCGTCGTGGCGGCGCGAGAAGCGGAAGTCGACCAGCGTGTTCAGGTTCGGGTCGGCCACGGCAAAAACGTGACCGCCACGGCCACCATCGCCACCGTTCGGCCCGCCGAACTCCTTGTACTTCTCATGGCGGAACGACACACAGCCGTTGCCACCGTCGCCAGCGGCAACGTCGATGAAGGCTTCGTCCACGAACTTCATGAGATGTCCAGTTTACAAATGAAGAAGCCCCGGCAAAGCGGGGCTTCGAAAAGATCGAAGTGACTGGCTCAGGCCGGGGTCACATTGACCGTGTGCTTGTTCAGTGCACCCTTGGTACCGAACGACACGTGGCCGTCGACCAGGGCGAACAGCGTGTGGTCCTTGCCCACGCCGACGTTGACGCCGGGGTGGAACTGGGTACCGCGCTGGCGCACGATGATCGAGCCTGCGCTGATCAGTTCACCGCCAAAAGCCTTCACGCCGAGCATCTTGGGCTTCGAATCGCGCCCGTTTCGCGTAGAGCCGCCGCCTTTTTTCTGTGCCATGGAATCAGCTCCTTAGCCGGCGATCGCGCCGATTTGCAGCTCGGTGAACTGCTGGCGATGGCCTTGACGTTTCTGATAGTGCTTGCGACGGCGCATCTTGAAGATGCGAACCTTGTCGTGCTTGCCGTGCGACAGTACCGTGACTGTCACCGTTGCGCCGGACACCAGGGGCGTACCAACCTTGATTGCGCTGCCGTCGCCGACTGCGAGCACTTGGTCGATCACGATTTCCTGGCCTACGTCCGCAGCAATCTGTTCTACTTTAATTTTCTCGCCGGAAGCAACGCGATACTGCTTGCCGCCGGTTTTTATGACCGCGTACATGTTGACCTCTTGGGAATAAGATGGCTCCGCGGCGAATTCCGCAGAGCCCTAGATTCTAGCACGAGAGGCGTTTCTTGGGCCACGGGGCGGAAGCGGAGCCGAATCGGGCGGATTCGTCTCCCTATAATCCGTGACTTCAGCCCTGCGCCATCGTCGCATCTCACGCAGCGCGCAAGCGCCCTTGCTTTGTCAGTTCCCGCCGCCGACACCTCCCCCGCCGCTGCCGTTCTCGACCTCATCGCCGAAGACATGGCGGGAGTCGACCGCGTCATCAGCCGCCGCCTCGACACTGGCGTGCCGCTGGTCCGCCAAGTATCCAGATACATCATTTCCGCAGGCGGCAAGCGCTTGCGACCCGCCTTGCTCCTTCTCATGGCCGGCGCGCTCGGCTACCGCGAGGAGCAACGCTTCAACCTCGCTGCGGTTGTCGAATTCATTCACACGGCGACCCTGCTGCACGACGACGTCGTGGACGAATCCACCCTTCGCCGCGGCCGTCCGACAGCCAACGAGTCGTTCGGAAACCCGGCCAGCGTTCTCGTCGGAGACTTCCTCTATTCCCGCGCTTTCCAGATGATGCTGGACGCCAACGACGTCCGGGTCATGGAAATCCTTGCAGACGCGACCAACGTCATTGCCGAGGGCGAAGTGCTTCAGTTGATGAACATGCACGACGCATCTCTCGACGAGGAGGCCTACCTTCGGGTGATTCGCTCGAAGACAGCCAAGCTGTTCGAAGCAAGCACGCGGCTCGCCGCCGTGCTGGCCGGCGCAGGGCCTGAAGTCGAACAAGCTTGTGCGACCTACGGACAGGCGCTCGGCACCGCCTTCCAGGTCATCGACGACGTGCTCGACTACGCCGGAAACGCCAACGAGACCGGCAAGAACGTGGGCGACGACCTCCGCGAAGGCAAGACCACGCTCCCGCTGATTCTTGCCATGCAACGAGGCACGCCGGAACAGCGCGACCTGATCCGCGCGGCCATCGAAGCAGGCGACACGACGCAACTGCCCCAGATCGTGGCCATCGTGCGCGAAACGGGGGCTCTCGAAGCCACGCGCGCAGCGGCCGCCGCAGAGGCCCAACGCGCGATGGACGCACTTCGTGGTTTTCCTGCAAATCCGCACTCCGCGGGTTTGCTACAATTAGCGGCTCAGTTGCTTGAGCGACGCGCCTAAGTCACCACGAAGGACGACTCTCTTTTCTTGCAACCATCGGGGTGTAGCTTAGCCTGGTAGAGCGCTACGTTCGGGACGTAGAGGCCGGAGGTTCGAATCCTCTCACCCCGACCAGCCTTTTCGGGCTGTAATTGCCAAATGCTGCGCGATCAAAGCGCGCGCAGCGGTTTACAGTCCTTAGGCGATCAGCGATGATCGTGAAGCAATTTTTCACGTCTCTTACATTCGTTGAATGGCCGCTGCCGAACCCCTCGTCAAAGAAAGCTCGTCGATCGCCCTCCCCGGGCTCGCACGCGCGCTGGTCTCGGCCGGAAAGCTTGCCGCGAAGGCCGCGGAAGACATCTACCAGAAGTCCCTGAGCGGGCGCACCAGCTTCATTGCGGAACTGACCGGCACCGGCGCCGTGTCGGCGGCCGATCTGGCCCACACGCTGTCGAGCGCGTTTGGCGCCCCCCTCCTCGATCTCGATGCCATTGATCCGCAACGGCTTCCGAAGGACCTTCTCGACGCGAAGCTGTGCCAAGCGTATCGAGTCGTCGTCCTGAGCAAGCGCAACAATCGTCTCATTGTTGCAACAGCCGACCCTTCCGATCAGCAGGCCGCCGAAAAAATCAAGTTCGCGTCCCAGATGGGCGTGGACTGGGTCATCGCGGAGTACGACAAGCTCTCCCGCATGATCGAGGCGGCGGCGGTCACCGCCTCCGAAACCATCGACAGCATCATCGGCGCGGAGTTCGAATTCGACGATGTCTCCGCGGATACGTCCAGCGAGGCCAACGACCCGGCAGTCGCCGAGGTCGAGGACGCGCCCGTCGTCCGTTTCCTGCACAAGATGCTTCTCGACGCATTCAGCATGCGTGCGTCGGACATTCACTTCGAGCCCTACGAGCACAACTACCGCGTTCGCTTCCGCATCGACGGCGAGTTGCGCGAGATCGCAAGCCCGCCAACGGTCATCAAGGACAAGCTGGCTTCGCGCATCAAGGTCATTTCCCGGCTGGACATTTCCGAGAAGCGTGTTCCGCAAGACGGCCGGATGAAGCTCAAGATCGGTCCGGAACGCGTGATCGATTTTCGGGTGAGCACCTTGCCCACGCTGTTCGGCGAGAAGATCGTGATCCGTATCCTGGATCCGAGCAGCGCGCGCCTCGGTATCGATGCACTCGGCTACGACGCGGATGAGAAAGAGCGTCTGCTCAACGCCATCGGGCGCCCCTACGGGATGGTGCTGGTCACCGGGCCGACCGGCTCCGGCAAGACCGTGTCGCTCTACACCTGCCTGAACCTGCTCAACAAGCCCGGCGTGAACATCGCCACGGCGGAAGATCCGTCGGAAATCAACCTGCCGGGCGTCAATCAGGTCAATGTGAACGAGCGGGCGGGCCTGACCTTCGCGACTGCGCTGCGGGCCTTCCTGCGGCAGGATCCAGACATCATCATGGTCGGCGAAATCCGCGATCTCGAGACCGCCGACATCTCGATCAAGGCTGCGCAGACGGGCCACCTGGTCCTCTCGACGCTGCACACCAACGATGCGCCCACGACCCTCACACGGATGCGCAACATGGGCATCGCGCCCTTCAACATCGCATCCAGCGTCATCCTGATCACCGCGCAGCGGCTTGCACGGCGCCTGTGCACCGTGTGCCGCGCACCTGCCGACCTGCCGAAACAGGCGTTGCTCGATGCCGGCTTCAAGCCGCACGAACTGGACAACTCCTGGAAGCCCTATCACCCGGTCGGCTGCTCGGCGTGCAATGGCGGATACAAGGGTCGTGTCGGCATCTACCAGGTGATGCCGATCAGCGAAGAGATCCAGAAGATCATTCTTCGCGATGGAAGCGCGCTCGACATCGCGCGGCAGGCCGAGACCGAGGGCGTGCGCTCGCTGCGTCAATCGGGCCTGAAAAAAGTCATGCAGGGACTGACCTCACTGGAAGAAGTGCTTGCAGTCACCAACGAATAGCATCGAGAAGCGGAGATTCAATGGCAACGGCAGCAGCATCCAACCGAACGTTCAAGGAATATGTCTTTGAGTGGGAGGGCAAGGACCGCAACGGCAAGACGGTACGCGGCGAAGTGCGTGCCGCCGGCGAAAACCAGGTGCAGGCGGCGCTGCGGCGCCAGGGCGTGCTCACGACGAAGATCAAGAAGCGGCGCATGCGCTCCGGCAAGGCGATCAAGCCGAAGGACATCGCGATCTTCACCCGCCAGTTGGCCACCATGATGAAGGCTGGCGTGCCCCTGCTGCAGGCGTTCGACATCGTGGGCCGCGGCAATGCGAATCCCAGCGTGGCGAAGCTGCTCAACGACATTCGCAGCGACGTGGAAACAGGCACATCGCTGTCGTCCGCGTTCCGCAAGTTCCCGAAATACTTCGACAGCCTCTACTGCAACCTGGTCGAAGCCGGCGAGGCCGCGGGTATTCTGGAAGACCTTCTCGACCGCCTTGCCACCTACATGGAAAAGACGGAGGCGATCAAGTCGAAGATTAAGTCGGCGCTGATGTATCCGACGTCCGTGGTCGTCGTGGCGTTCGTCGTCGTGGCGATCATCATGATTTTCGTGATCCCGGCATTCAAGCAGGTGTTCACCTCCTTCGGCGCGGACCTGCCGGCTCCGACGCTGTTCGTCATGGCGCTCAGCGAGTTCTTCGTGGCCTATTGGTGGTTGATCTTCGGCGTGATCGGCGGCGGCCTCTATTTCTTCATTCAGGCCTGGAAGCGCAACGAACGCGTTCAACAGGTCATGGATCGCCTCCTTTTGCGCCTGCCGATCTTTGGTGCCCTGATCGACAAATCGTGTGTCGCGCGCTGGACCCGGACGCTGGCGACCATGTTCGCCGCTGGCGTGCCGCTGGTCGAGGCGCTCGATTCCGTGGGTGGCGCATCCGGCAATTCGGTGTACGCGGAAGCCACCAGCAAGATCCAGCAGGAGGTCTCGACCGGAACCAGCCTCACGGCGGCGATGACCAATGCCAACCTGTTCCCGTCGATGGTGCTGCAGATGACCGCCATCGGCGAGGAATCGGGCTCGATCGACCACATGCTGGGCAAAGCCGCCGACTTCTACGAATCCGAAGTCGACGACATGGTTGCCGGCCTTTCCAGCCTGATGGAACCCATCATCATCGTGTTCCTGGGGGTGATCATCGGCGGGATCGTGGTCTCGATGTACCTGCCCATCTTCAAGCTCGGCCAGGTCGTCTGATGCTGGTTTCGCAGGGGGTGGACGCCGCACTGGCGGGTGTGCTGGGGCTCTTGATCGGCAGTTTCCTCAATGTCGTGATCTATCGCCTGCCCAAGATGCTCGAAGCACAATGGGCGGCAGAATGCGCGGGTGCCGAAGGCGGCGACGCCGCACCTGCCGAGCGGTTCAATCTGATGGTGCCGCATTCGCGCTGCCAGCAATGCGGGCACGCGATCCGCTGGTATGAGAATGTCCCCGTCCTGAGCTATCTCATGCTCCGCGGAAAGTGCTCCGCATGCAGGACGCCGATCAGCATGCGCTACCCCGTGGTCGAACTGGTGACCGGTGCGCTTTTCGCCTGGTGCGTCTGGCGCATGCCTGGGCAAATCGGCAGCCTCGCATGGTGCGGCTTCGCGGCGGCGCTGCTTGCGTTGGCGCTCATCGACTGGGACACCACCCTGCTGCCGGATGACATCACTCTCCCTTTGCTGTGGGCTGGCCTGCTGGCCTCCATCGCTGGCTTCAGCGGCGTACCGCTGGCAAGCGCTGTCTGGGGTGCGGTGGCGGGCTACCTCTCGCTATGGGCCGTCTACTGGCTTTTCAAGCTGACCACGGGCAAGGAAGGCATGGGCTACGGCGACTTCAAGCTCTTCGCAGCTTTCGGCGCATGGTTCGGATGGCAGGCACTGGTGCCGATCATTCTGATGGCGTCGGTCATCGGCGTGGTTGTCGGTCTCGCGCTCAAGTTCAGCAGCGGATTGCGTGAAGGTGGCTATGTGCCCTTCGGTCCGTTCCTGGCTGGTGCCGGCTTTACGGCCATGATCTTCGGACCGGACGCGATCCTCCGCGTGGCCGGCCTTTGAGGGCCTGAAGCCATGCGCATCGGCTTGACCGGCGGCATCGGCAGCGGCAAGAGCACTGTCGCGACGATGCTGGTCTCGCTGGGTGCGAAGCTGGTCGACACCGATGCGATTGCGCGATCCGTCGCCGAGCCGCAGGGGGCCGCCATGCCGGCGCTCGAAGCGGAATTCGGTCGATCCATCCTCGCCGAGGATGGCGGTCTGGACAGGGCGCGCATGCGAAGCCTCGTGTTCGCCGATGCTCAAGCCAAGAAGCGGCTCGAGGCGATCCTGCATCCGCTGATCGGCGCGGAGTGCGAGCGGCAGGCGGCAACTGCAGCCACCGGGCAACCCATCGTGTTCGACGTGCCGCTACTGGTCGAATCAAGACGCTGGCGCGCCCTCGTCGACAGGGTGCTGGTGATCGACGCCACAGAAGAAACCCAGTTGCGTCGCGTGCTGGCTCGTTCGGGATGGGCGGCCGATGCCGTTCGCTCCGTCATCGCGCAACAGGCCAACCGCGCCCAACGCCGGGCGGCGGCCGATGCGGTGATCTTCAACGAGAACCTGTCGATGCCGGAACTCGCGTGCGATGTTCGGGATCTGTGGAGTCGGTGGACTGGTATCGTCGCGCGATAATCGGCCGGCCACCAACCGGCCCCTGCGCCAGACAACAAGAATGCGGAGCGCGAGACGGCTCCGCGCGCCACCTCCCACAAGATGCTCTTCAATTCGTACGCGTTCATCTTTTGCTTTTTCCCGATCGTCTTTTTCGGGTTTTTCCTGATCGGTAAACGGAACGCGCGTGCAGCAGCAGGCTTTCTCGCGCTGGCGTCGCTGTTCTTCTATGGCTGGTGGAGCGTTCAGGCGCTTCCGCTGCTGGTCGGATCCATCTGCTTCAACTACTGGGCGGGACTGCGTCTGACGCGAGGCCCGGGACGAACCGATGCCGGGCGAAAACGCATGCTGGTGTTTGCGCTGGTGGTCAATCTCGGGGTGCTGGCCACCTTCAAGTACGCGAATTTCTTCGTCAGCAATGTGAATGAGGGACTCGCGGCAGCCGGCCTCTCTCCGTTGCCGCTTCTGCACGTGGCGCTGCCGATCGGCATTTCCTTCTACACGTTCACGCAGATCGCCTTTCTCGTCGATTGCTGGCAGGACAAGGTCCACGAGCGCAGTTTCGTGCACTACGTGCTCTTCGTGACCTATTTCCCGCACCTGATCGCCGGGCCGGTGCTCCATCACGCGCAGATGATGCCGCAGTTCGCGAATCCGGCGACCTACCGAATGGACCTGAACAAGGTCTCGCTGGGCCTCGCGATCTTCGTCTTCGGCCTGGCCAAGAAACTGCTTATCGGCGATCGGATGGGGGAGTACGCGGACCTGATGTTCACAGGCGTCCACAACGGCACCGTTCCGACGCTCTACACCGCGTGGCTTGGGGTGATGGCCTATACGCTGCAAATCTATTTCGACTTTTCGGGGTACTCGGACATGGCCGTGGGCCTGTCGCTGTGCCTGGGTGTGCAGTTGCCGCTCAACTTCAATTCGCCCTACAAGTCGACCAGCATCATCGAGTTCTGGCGCCGCTGGCACATTTCGTTGTCCACCTTCCTGCGCGACTACCTCTACGTGCCCCTGGGCGGAAACCGAAAAGGTCCGGCACGGCGATATCTGAATCTTTTCCTCACCATGCTCCTGGGTGGTCTCTGGCACGGCGCCGCGTGGACTTTCGTGATCTGGGGCGCCCTGCACGGCACCTTCCTGATGATCAACCATCTCTGGAATGCGAAGGTGCGACGCAACGCCAAACCCGGGCGCCTGGCACGCGTGCTCGGCTGGTTCGTGACCTTCATCTGCGTGATGATCGCGTGGGTGGTCTTCCGCGCCGAAAGCATGAATGCGGCGATGGACATCTACAAGGGCATGCTGGGGATGCACGGTACCGAGCTTGTGGCCTTCCATGAATTCGGGCCGGTCCCGATCCGGAAGCCGGAGTTCTTCCAGACCATGCTGGTGGGTCTGTTCATCTGCCTCGCACTGCCGCCCACCATCACGCTGCAGCGCTGGGTGCCTCAAGCCCAGGCGCTGGCCGGTCGCCCACGCGTCGCGAGGATCTTCACCGGCTTCATGGCGCTCGCGACAGTGATCCTGCTCGGCCTCTGCGTGTCGAAGCTGGGCTCCTACAGCCCGTTCCTCTATTTTCAGTTCTGAGTTCCGATATGACGCCTGCAAAACTCTGGCTGCAGATATTCCTGGCCGGCTTCGCGGTCATCGTTGCGCTACTGGTCACCACCTTGGCCACGACGCCCCCCTATGGCGACCTGTCCCGGATCGGCCAGCTTTCGGATTACGAGTTCGGCTGGCAACTCGATCAGCCGCACGTCGAACCGAAATACCTCCGCGCCTCCCCGGTCACTGAAGCGGACATCCTTGTCATAGGAGACAGTTTCTCCATGATTTACCGTTGGCAGTCTGTCCTGACCAAGGCAGGCTACCGCGTCACGACGATCTATTGGGGACAACTCAACGAAGCCCTCTGTGACGATTTCGACGCCTGGCTCGACCGCGCAGGATTTCGTGGGAAGTTGGTCATTCTCGAAAGCGTCGAACGCCTGCTCGGCGAGCGCCTGACCAAAACACAAAAATGCACCAAGATGCAACGGCCTTTCGAAGCCCGGCTCGATCCCTTCACCTCGCCTACGGAAAAGGTGCCAGGATTCGAGCTCAACTGGAAGGGCAAGCTGACCTCGGGCTATGTCACTTACAGAAACACGCGCAGGGCAAAGGGAACGGCTGGCGAGACCCTCGCGGGCAAGCAGACCTGGGCCCGGCCCGTTGTCGACGGCTGTTCAATGTTCAGCAATCGACTGTGCAACAAGGCACTATTCTTCCGGGACGATGACGATAACGGCGAACTCACCCCGGAACACGTGGAGCAGATGCGCGCCTTCGGCGCTGCCCATACCGCTCGCTCGATCATCTGGATGGTGATTCCCAACAAGACGACGATCTATGTCAACCCGGACCATTCGAAAGACTTTGTGAATGCGTTCAGGGGCACCGGCCTGGGTCCCGACCTTTTCGGATTCGCCTTGGAACAAAAAGAGAAGGTCCGTGACTTCTATTTTCCCAATGACACGCACTTGTCACTGCGCGGGCAATTGCTCGTCGGGCAGCGCATGCTGGAGGCGGTACGCAAGATCCTGCCCGAGCCGCCTGCCAAGGCGTCTTGAAGCTATCATTCCGACAGGAAGCCCTCACGCGTGATCCTTTACGAGTACCCATTCAACGAGCGCATCCGGACCTACTTGCGGCTGGAGCACCTGTTTCGCCGTCTTGGGGAGCTGGTGCCTGCCGACTCGGCCCTCTTGCACCACTACGCACTCGTCACGATCTTCGAGATCATGGACGTGGCTGCGCGCGCCGACCTGAAGGCCGATGTCCTGAGGGACCTGGACAAGCACAAGAATGTGTTCAACAGCTACCGCGGGAATCCGGCGATCGCCGAAACGGTGCTGGATCAGGTGGTGGGCAAGCTGGAGAGCAACTTCAACACGCTCAACACGGTTCCCGGCAAGGCCGGCCAGGCATTGACCGAGAACGAGTGGCTGATGAGCATCCGCAGTCGTGCCAGCATTCCGGGTGGCACCTGCGAATTCGATCTGCCGGCGTATTACGCGTGGCAAAACCGCCGCGCCCCGGAGCGGCGCGCCGACCTCGAGCGCTGGTCCTCCACGCTCTCGCCGCTGGCGGAGTCCATCTATCTGCTGCTGAAGCTCCTGCGAGATGCCGACGTTCCCTACAAGGTCATCGCAACGAACGGACAGTTCCAGCAGACCCTGCCGCAGGGCCGGAGCTTCCAGCTCCTGCGTCTGCGCATCGACCCCAAGCTCGGCCTGATTCCGGAAATCAGCGGCAATCGGCTGATGGTGTCCGTCCGGCTGATGCGCCACGAAGCTGACGACCGCCTGCACCACAGCACGGATGACACACCTTTCGAACTGACTCTCTGCGCATGAGCGGCACCAACACCTTCGGCGAGCGGATCGTGCGCTGCCCGGCGTGCGGCCAGGACAGCATCTACGCTCCGAGCAACCCCTACCGGCCTTTCTGCAGCGCCCGCTGCAAGGGAATCGACCTGGGCGCCTGGGCCAGCGAGGAATTCAGGATGCCGGCAGACGCGCCGCCGGACGAAGATCCGTTCGGCGACCCCAAGCGTCAGCAATAGCTCGCCAGCGCGAGCAGCGGATAGCGCTCAGCGCCTTACCGCATCAGGATCGGGCAGGCCGCGCTCGTCGGCAAGCCATCCCAGGACGGGCAGCGCGCCCGGAAGTACGGGTTCCACCTCGAGCGGCAATTGCTGCCAACACATCGACTGGCCTTCGCGCATCTCGAAGTCGCCGTCCCAAGCCTTGACCTTGCACCAGTGAAGGCGCACCAGCGCATGCGGGTAGTCGTGCTCGGTGACCCGCCACACTTCGGCACCAGCGATGGTGATCCCGAGCTCCTCGTGCAATTCGCGCCGCAAGGCCTGCTCGACCGACTCACCCGCCTCGATCTTGCCGCCGGGAAACTCCCAGTAGCCGGCGTAGGGCTTGCCTTCCGGCCGGGTCGAAAGCAACAGGGCATCGTCCTCACGGATCAGGATGCCAACGGCCACTTCGGTGTGCTTGCGCGAATCCGGCGTCATCACGGGCCTCAAGCGGCAGCGCGCCCTGCGTAGTCGCGCGCGAACTGGTAGGCCACGCGCCCGCTGCGCGAGCCCCGCTCGAGCGCCCAGACGAGCGCCTCCGGCCGAGCGGCTTCGATGGCCTTCGCGTCCACCCCGAAGGAAGACAGCCATTGCGCGACGATCGTCAGGTATTCGTTCTGGCTGAACGGGTAGAAACTCACCCAGAGACCGAAGCGCTCGGAGAGCGAGATCTTTTCCTCGATCACCTCACCGGGATGCACTTCGCCGTCCTCGGTGTGCGTGTAGCTGAGGTTTTCCTTCATGTACTCGGGCAGCAGATGGCGCCGATTGCTGGTCGCGTAGATCAGCACATTCGGCGTGGCCGCGGCGATGGAGCCGTCGAGGATCGACTTGAGCGCCTTGTAGCCCGGCTCACCCTCGTCGAAGCTCAGGTCGTCGCTGAAGACGATGAACTTCTCGGGCCGATTCGAAACCACCTCGACGATGTCCGGCAGGTCCGTGAGTTCGGCCTTGTCGACTTCGATGAGGCGCAAGCCCTGCGACGCGTAGGCCTGCAGGCAGGCGCGGATCAGCGACGATTTGCCGGTGCCGCGGGCGCCGGTCAGCAGCACGTTGTTGGCTGGCTTGCCTTCGACGAACTGCCGCGTGTTGCGCTCGATCTTTTCTTTCTGGACGTCGATTTCCTTCAGCGCGTCGAGCGGCATCGTTGCCACATGACGCACCGGCTCCAGCGTGCCATGGCCCGAACTGCGCCGACGGTAGCGCCAGGCGATGGAGGCACTCCAGTCGGTGGGTGCTGCCAGGGGCTGCGGAAGGATGGATTCGATGCGGCTGATCAGTTGTTCGGCGCGCTCGATCAGGCGTTCGAATTTCTCGTTCATGACCGGTAGTCGGCGTTGATCGACACGTAGTCGTGGCTGAGGTCGCAAGTCCAGACCGTATCGGCGGCATCGCCACGGCCGAGCGCGATGCGCACGGTGATTTCGCTTTGCTTCATGACGCGCTGGCCATCCTCCTCGCGGTAGGTGGGGTTGCGCCCCCCCTTGACGGCCACGTGGACGTCATCGAGATAGAGATCGATGCCGGTCTGGTCCAGATCGGCAATGCCCGCGTAGCCGACAGCGGCCAGGATGCGGCCGAGATTCGGGTCGCTCGCGTAGAACGCCGTCTTGACCAGCGGCGAATGCGCGACCGCATAGGCCACCTGGCGGCACTCCGCCGCGTCGCGTCCACCTTCGACACGGATGGTGATGAACTTGGTCGCGCCTTCGCCGTCGCGCACGATGGCCTGCGCCAATTGGCGCGCGACGCCCTGCATGGCTTCCAGCAAGGCGCGTCCCTCGGCGGATTCGAGCGAGGTGATGGTGCCGTGATCGGCCTTCTGCGTGGCGATGACCACGAAGGAATCGTTGGTCGACGTATCGCCATCGATCGTCACCCGATTGAACGATGCGTCGGCCAGGGCCTTCGCGAGCGGCTGGATCAGCGAAGCATCGATCTTCGCGTCGGTGGCCATGAAGCCAAGCATCGTCGCCATGTTGGGGCGGATCATGCCCGCGCCCTTGCTGATGCCGGTGATCGTGACGGTGGCGCCGCCGATCTGCACCTGCTGGCTGAAGGCCTTCGGCACCGTGTCGGTCGTCATGATGCCTTCGGCCGCGCGCGCCCAGTTCGATGGCGAAGCATCGGCCAGCGCGGCGGGCAGCCCCGCCTCGATCCGGTCGATCGGCAACGGCTCCATGATCACGCCGGTAGAGAAAGGCAGGATCTGCTCCGGCGCGAGATTGAGCTTGCGGGCCAGCGCGATACACGTGGCACGCGCACGCGCCAATCCGTCCTCGCCCGTGCCGGCGTTCGCATTGCCGGTGTTGATCAGCATGGCGCGAACGCCGAAATTCGCGGCCAGGTGGTCACGGCAAAGCTGGACGGGCGCGGCACAGAAGCGGTTCTGCGTGAACACGCCGCCCACGGCGGCGCCTTCGTCGATCAGCACCACCGTCAGGTCCTTGCGATTGGCCTTGCGAACGCCGGCTTCGGCAACGCCGATGCGGACGCCGGGCACCGCGTGCAACGCTGCGGGATCGGGAGCGGAAAGATTCACGGGCATGGATGAGTCCTGCTGACGGATACGGATATCAGGTGAGCTTGCCGTGGCATTGCTTGAACTTCTTGCCACTGCCGCAAGGACAAGGATCGTTGCGGCCCACGCGCGCAAACGCGGCCGCGCCGGCGCTCAGGCCACTCGCGGCCTGGCGGCGCAGGCTTTCTTCATCGACACGCACTTCGACTTCGCCGGTCTCCGTGGGCGCGGTGTAGGTGATGTTCGCCACGTTTTCGCCGCGGCTTTCCATCGCCTCGGCGGCTTGTTCGAGTTGCTCGGTGGACTGCACGCGCACGGTCATGAGCTGACGCGTGACTTCGTTCTTGACCGAATCGAGCAACTGGCCGAAGAGCTCGAAAGCTTCGCGCTTGTATTCCTGCTTGGGTTGCTTCTGCGCGTAGCCGCGAAGGTGGATGCCCTGGCGGAGGTAGTCGAGCGAAGCCAGGTGCTCGCGCCAATGCGTGTCGATGCTCTGCAGCAGGACCATGCGCTCGAATTGCGTGAAGTTCTCCTGGCCGATCAGCGAGACCTTGGCGTTGAATGCCTCGTTGGCCGCGGAGACGACCTTCTCGACCACGTCTTCGTCGCCGATGGCCGTCGCAGCTTCCACTTCCTTGCGAAGCGGCATGTCCATGTGCCATTCGTCGGCAAGCACCTTCTCGAGACCGGCGAGGTCCCATTGCTCTTCGACCGATTCGTTGGGCACGTACTGGCGAACCAAGTCCGCAAAGCAGCCTTCGCGCAACCCTTCGATCTGCGCAGTCAGGTCGCCCGCATCGAGAATGTCGTTGCGCTGCTGGTAGATGACCTTGCGCTGGTCGTTCGACACGTCGTCGTACTCGAGCAATTGCTTGCGCACGTCGAAGTTGCGCGCCTCGACCTTGCGCTGCGCACTCTCGATGCTGCGCGTGACGATGCCGGCTTCGATCGCCTCGCCGTCGGGCATCTTGAGGCGGTCCATGATCGCCTTCACGCGATCTCCCGCGAAAATGCGCATCAGCGGATCGTCCAGGCTCAGGTAGAAGCGAGAGGAGCCCGGGTCGCCCTGGCGACCCGAACGGCCGCGCAGCTGGTTGTCGATGCGGCGCGACTCGTGACGCTCGGTCGCGATGATGCGCAGGCCGCCCAGCGACTTCACGAACTCGTGGTCCTTGTCCCATTGCGCACGCAGCCGGTCCATCTCCGCGGCCTTCGCTGCGGAATCGAGTTCCTCGCTGGCCTCGACGGCTTCGATCGCCTTCTCGACGTTGCCGCCGAGCACGATGTCGGTACCACGACCCGCCATGTTGGTGGCGATCGTGATCATCTTGGTGCGACCCGCCTGCGCCACGATCTCGGCTTCGCGTGCATGCTGCTTGGCGTTGAGCACCTGATGCGGCAGATTGGCCTTCTCGAGCAGTCCGGCGATGATTTCGGAGTTCTCGATCGACGAGGTGCCGACCAGCACCGGCTGGCCGCGTTCGTAGCACTCGCGAATGTCCTGGATGGCCGCGTCGTACTTTTCGCGGGTGGTCTTGTAGACCCGGTCCAGCTGGTCTTCGCGCTTGCTCGGCCGGTTCGGCGGAATGATCATGGTCTCCAGACCGTAGATCTCCTGGAATTCATAGGCCTCGGTATCGGCCGTGCCGGTCATGCCCGCGAGCTTGGCGTAGAGACGGAAATAGTTCTGGAAAGTGATCGACGCGAGGGTCTGGTTCTCGGCCTGGATTTCGACGCCTTCCTTGGCCTCGACGGCCTGGTGCAGGCCGTCGCTCCAGCGGCGCCCTGTCATCAGGCGACCCGTGAATTCGTCGACGATGACCACTTCGCCCTGTTGCACCACGTAGTGCTGGTCGCGGTGGTAGAGGTGACGTGCACGCAGCGCCGCATTCAGGTGGTGCATCAGCGTGATGTTGGCCGGGTCGTAGAGCGAGGCGCCCTCGGGCAGCAGCTTGAACTCGGAAAGAACCTGCTCCGCCTTCTCATGGCCGTCTTCGGTCATGAACACCTGGTGCGTCTTCTCATCGACGGTGAAGTCGCCGGGCTTGGTGACGCCTTCGCCGGTGCGCGGATCAGCTTCGCCTTCCTGCCGAACCAGCAACGGCACGACCTTGTTGATCGCCAGGTACAGCTCGGTGTGGTCCTCGGCCTGGCCGCTGATGATGAGCGGCGTGCGCGCCTCGTCGATCAGGATGGAGTCCACTTCGTCGACGATGGCGTAGTTCAGCCCGCGCTGGACCCGGTCGCCCGGCTCGTAGACCATGTTGTCGCGCAGGTAGTCGAAGCCGTACTCGTTGTTCGTGCCGTAGGTGATGTCGCTGCCGTAGGCCTGCTGCTTTTCCTCGCGCGGCATCTGCGGCAGGTTGATGCCGACGGAGAGGCCGAGGAAGTTGTAGAGCCGACCCATCCAGGTCGCATCGCGGCTGGCGAGATAGTCATTCACGGTGACCACGTGCACGCCCTTGCCCGTGAGCGCGTTCAGGTACACGGGCAGCGTGGCGGTCAGGGTCTTGCCCTCACCCGTGCGCATTTCCGAAATCTTGCCGTTGTGGAGCGCCATGCCGCCCAGCAGCTGGACATCGAAGTGGCGCATTTTCATGACCCGCTTGGACGCTTCGCGGACTGTGGCGAAGGCCTCAGGCAGCAGGTCGTCGAGCGTCTCGCCCTTGGCGATGCGTTCCTTGAATTCCTGCGTCTTGGCACGCAGCGCATCGTCGTCGAGCTTCTCGAAGGAGGGTTCCAGCGCATTGATGCGTTCGACCGTCTTGCGATACTGCTTCAGGAGCCGGTCATTGCGACTGCCGAAAATTTGAGTCAGGAAATTGGTGGCCATGAATGGAGATCGAAGCAAACTCGCTGCATGCGACTACTTCGACCGAAATCCCTAAGATAGACGAGAAGGAACTTGGGCGCGCTTTGCCAGAAAGCAAGCCGACCGGCCCGCAGGATTGCTGGCAAACCATTGATTTTAGCCGCCTTGTTCGAACCCACTGACTGCAGACCTTTCCCCATGAACCGCCGTTTCAACGCCGTCACCTTGCTCGAGGCCACAGAGGGCTCTCCCACCCTCGCCAGTCTGGCTGCGCGTGCCCGCGAGGCGGGAGAGCGCCTGGCGGCGGTGCAGGACCTGATCCCCCCGGAGATGCGTGCCGGCGTCAAGGCCGGCCCCGCGGAAGGGGATGTCTGGTGCATGCTGGTCTACGGGAGCGCGGCTGCCGCCAAGCTTCGCCAGCTGGCGCCGATCCTTCAGGCGCGGCTGAAATCCCGCGGATGGGACGTGGCGACGATCCGCATCAAGGTGCAATCGCGCCACTGAGCGCGGCACGCCTCAGAGTTGCGCGATCACCAACCCAAGCGTGAGCGCAACCGATGTACCGAAGATGACGAGGCCGACACGCCGGCGCCGATGGGTCAGCATCCAGAGCGCCACGCCCGAGATCGAAAGGAAGATCAAGCTGCCCGCCAGTGTGTCGACCAGGAGGATCCACGCGACCGGCATGCCGACGCCCTTGTGCAGATTGGCCAGCGTCGCAACGAAACCGTTGCTCGTGGTCGTGACGCCCACGGAACGATTGCCGCGCCAGTATTCGGCCTGCACGACCGCATCGGGACCGCCGAAATTGAAGATCCAGCGCTCCGGCTGCAGGAGCGGCTTCGCAGGCGCCGCATTGTCGGACGCGTCAGCTGCCGGGGTGCGCCTGCCCTTCTCGGTCCACGCCACAGGCTTCGCGGGCTCGGTGCGTGTGGAATTCGGCGGACCGCTCTGGCCCAGTGCCTCCTGCAACCACGCGGCCATTTCCTCCGCGGTTGCCGGTGCCGGTTCGGGCAAGGCCAACTGGGCATTGATGCGCTGCTGCGCCATCGGCAACTTGAGTACCGCGCGGTGGTTCAGCCAGATGCCAGCGGTGCCGAAGATCAACCCCAGGATCGCGCCCCACAGGCCGAACCAGCCGTGAGTCTTGCGAATCCATTGCACCACCGTGGAGCGGCGCTGCTGCGAGCGCTTTCGAGCTTCGATGGAAATGGACGTGGCAATGTCGGTCACGCCCGGGTCTGCGACGGCGCTATCAAGGTGGTGCTGGATGGCGTTGTCCATATCGTAGGGCCGAGCCCGTCCCGTTGTCGGGAACTGGGGAGCGGAGCGATCCCCGGATAGTGATGGTGCCGCTTGTCGGAATCGAACTGACGACCTACCGCTTACAAGGCGGTTGCTCTACCAACTGAGCTAAAGCGGCGGAAAAAGGATTTTAGCGGCGCGGCATTTGCCGCATCGCTCATTTGATCCGCTTGAGCGAGGGCCGCGAGCCGCCACCGGCCGGCGGGCGCGGCGGATCCTCGGGATCGGCGGGCGTGCCGCTGGCCTCGACGGCTTCTTCCGCGCCTTCGCCGCTCACGAGATGAACGATCTTGCTGGCGTCGCCTTCGGTGCCACGGGACGCATCGCGCAATGGCGTGCGCGTGGCAGAGGACGAGGATGTTGCCGCAGCAGGTGCCGCGCCGCCATCAGCCTGCGCAGGAGCGGGTGCGGGAAAGGCCATCCCCTGCCCGTTCTCGCGCGCATAGATTGCGATCACGCGGCCCACGGGAACGCTGATCTCCCGAGCCGTGCCCGCAAAACGCGCCTTGAACTCGATGAAATCGTTGCCCAGCTTGAGCGAACTTGTCGCATCGAAGCTGATGTTCAACACGATCTCGCCGTTCTTGACGTATTCGCGCGGCACCTGAACGGTGTCGTCGACCTGCACCGCGACATAGGGCGTGAAGCCGTTGTCCGTGCACCATTCATACAGCGCCCGGATGAGATACGGGCGGGTGGAAGACGACTCGAGCGCGTTGATCATGGCCGGCTGCAGAGACTCACTTGCGCATGACCTTTTCGGACGGCGTCAGCGCTTCGATGTAGGCGGGGCGCGAGAAGATGCGCTCGGCATACTTCAGAAGCGGCGCAGCGTTCTTGCTCAGATCGATGCCGTAGTAGTCCAGGCGCCAGAGCAGCGGAGCGATCGCGACGTCGAGCATCGAGAAGTTGTCGCCCAGCATGTACTTGTTCTTCAGGAACACCGGTGCGAGCTGCGTCAGGCGATCGCGGATGTGCGAGCGCGCCTTTTCGAGCGCCTTTTCGTTGCCCTTGGACGTGCGGTTTTCCAGCGTCGACACGTGCACGAAGAGTTCCTTCTCGAAATTGAGCAGGAACAGGCGCACACGCGCGCGGTCGACCGGGTCGCCGGGCATCAGTTGCGGATGCGGAAAGCGCTCGTCGATGTACTCGTTGATGATGTTCGACTCGTACAGGATCAGGTCGCGTTCGACCAGGATTGGCACCTGGCCGTACGGGTTCATCACGCTGATGTCTTCAGGCTTGTTGTAGAGATCGACATCGCGAATCTCGAAATCCATGCCTTTCTCGAACAGCACGAATCGGCAGCGATGTGAAAAAGGGCAGGTCGTTCCCGAATACAAGACCATCATGGCGAAAGGCTCCTAAAAATCAAAAAGAGTGGATCGCGCTAGCAACCCACTCTGCGGGACCGGACGCCCGAGGCGCCCGATCGGCATCGAATTACTTGACGTCTTTCCAGTAAGAGGCATTCAAGCGCCATACAAAGACCACTGCCATGACAAGGAACAGCAGCACCCAGACGCCCACACGGATGCGGGTGTTCTGCGCCGGCTCTGCCATCCACTGCAAATAACTCACGAGGTCACCCATCGCCTGGTCATATTGCATGGGCGTCATGGTACCGGGACTGAGCTGCTCCCAGCCCTTGAATACCTCGGTTTCATGGCCGTGCGACTCGACCTTGTCGAAGATCGGGCGGCGTTCGCCTTGCAACTCCCACAAGACGTGCGGCATGGCGACAGCCGGGAACGCCAGGTTGTTCCAACCCGTTGCCTTCGTGTCGTCACGGTAGAACGTGCGCATGTAGGTGTACAGGTAGTCCGCGCCGGTGCCGCCGTGGCCGGCACGCGAACGTGCGACCAGCGTCAGGTCGGGCGGCACCGTGCCGAACCATTCCTTGGCCTGGCGGGGGTCGATATTGGCCTTCATGGTCTCGCCGACCTTGTCGGTCGCGAACAGCAGATTGTCCTTGATCTGCTGCTCCGAGATGCCAATGTCCTGCAGCCGGTTGTAGCGCATGAACGCCGCCGAGTGGCAGTTGAGGCAGTAGTTGACGAAGAGTTTGGCGCCGTTCTGCAGGGCGGCCAGGTCATTCGTCCGGTTCGGTGCCTTGTCCCAGGGAATCCCGCCTTCGGAGGCGTGTGCGCCAGTGACGATGCCAAGCGCTGCAATCAACGTGAGGATCAGTTTCTTCATTCTTGTGCTCTCCCGGTCAGTGCGCTGCGAAGGTCACGCGCTCAGGGACCGGCTTGAATTCACCGAGGCGGCTCCACCACGGCATCAACAGGAAGAAACCGAAATAGAACAGGGTACCGACTTGCGACACGCGCTCGCCGATCGGCGACGGCGGTTGCACGCCCAGATAGGCCAACACCACGAAGTTGATGACGAAGATGCCATACAGGTACTTGTGCCAGCCCGGACGATAGCGGATCGACTTGACCGGGCTGTGATCCAGCCAAGGCAGGAAGAACAGGATGATGACGGCGCCGCCCATGACGACCACACCCCAGAACTTGGCGTCGATCGACAGCATCAGGGCAGCAACGACGACCGCAGCGATCACGATCACGCCCTTGATGAGCGAAGGCAAACGCGCCTTCCAGACACCGAATGCCGCGGCACCCACCACGCAGGCGATGAGCGCATACATCATCTCGCTCGTGATGGCACGCAGCATCGAATAGAAGGGCGTGAAGTACCAGACCGGTGCGATGTGGTTCGGCGTCTTCAGCGAATCGGCCGGGATGAAGTTGTTGTACTCCAGGAAGTAGCCACCGGCTTCAGGCGCAAAGAAGATCACGGCCGAGAAGATGGTCAGGAAGACGACCACGCCGAAGATATCGTGCACCGTGTAGTACGGATGCGACGGGATGCCGTCCACCGGGTGACCATCGGGACCGCGATTGGCCTTGATCTCGATGCCGTCGGGATTGTTCGAGCCCACCTCGTGCAGCGCGATCAAGTGCGCGACGACGAGGCCGAGCAGCACCAGCGGCACGGCGATCACGTGGAAGCTGAAGAAGCGGTTGAGGGTGGCGTCGCTCACCACGTAGTCACCACGAATCAGCAGCGCGAGGTCCGGGCCCACGAAGGGGATGGCGGAGAACAGGTTCACGATCACCTGTGCGCCCCAGTAGCTCATCTGGCCCCAGGGAAGCAGGTAGCCCATGAAGGCTTCGGCCATCAGGCACAGGAAGATCGCGCAGCCGAAGATCCAGATCAGTTCGCGCGGCTTGCGGTAGCTGCCGTAGATCAGCCCGCGGAACATGTGCAGGTACACCACGATGAAGAAGGCGGAGGCCCCCGTCGAGTGCATGTAGCGGATGAGCCAGCCCCACGGCACGTCGCGCATGATGTACTCGACCGACGCGAACGCCAGCGAGGCATCGGGCTTGTAGTGCATCACCAGGAAGATGCCGGTCACGATCTGGATCACGAGGACCAGCATCGCGAGCGAACCGAAGATGTACCAGAAGTTGAAGTTCTTCGGTGCGTAGTACTTGCCCCACTGGTCGTTCCAGAGCTTGGTCAGCGGGAAACGGTTGTCGACCCAGTTGAGAGCCTTCTCGGCTGCGGGTGCATTGGGGGAGATTTCCTTGAATTCAGCCATGTCGTCCTTCTCCTCAAGCCTTCTTGTCGTCGCCGATCAGGAGGCGCGTGTCGGAGAGGTACATGTGCGGAGGCACCGGCAGATTGTCCGGCGCAGGCTTGTTCTTGAAGACGCGACCGGCCAGGTCGAAGGTCGATCCGTGGCACGGGCAGAGGAAGCCGCCCTCCCAGTTGTCGGGCAGCGAGGGCTGCGGGCCGGCCTGGAACTTGTCCGTCGGCGAGCAGCCGAGGTGCGTGCAGATGCCGACGACCACCAGGACTTCAGGCTTGATCGAGCGGTGCTCGTTGCGAGCGTATTCGGGAGTGAACTCGTCCGGATTGCGCTTGGAGAGCGGATCAGCGAGCTGGGCGTTGAGATTGGGAAGTTCGGCGACCTGGGCGGGAGAGCGCTTCAGGATCCACACGGGCTTGCCGCGCCATTCGACCGTCATCTTCTCGCCCACTTGCAGGCCGCTGATGTCGGCCTCGACCGGCGCACCGGCCGCCTTGGCCTTTTCGGAGGGCTGGAAGGAACTCACGAACGGGACGGCCACTGCCACCCCGCCCACTGCGCCCGCACAACCTGATGCGATCAACCAGGTCCGCTTGCTGGTGTCGATCCGGGGGCGGCCGGCGGTGCTGTCACTCATGGGGATCCTCAATGTTCTTCGCTAGGGTCTTGGGTCAACCAACGATTGTAGCGGAGCGTAAGAAGTGAATTCAACGTGACGCAGGCCCCTGGCGCAGGCATTCCGCGAGGCTGGCGCCGCAAGTCCGGCCTCTATACTCGACTGCGTTCAACAACCATCAGAGGGGGTACCCGACATGAGCTTTCTGAAGGAGTTCCGCGAATTTGCCGTCAAGGGCAACGTGATCGACCTCGCGGTCGGCGTGATCATCGGCGCTGCCTTTGCGAAGATCGTCGACTCCCTGGTGAGCGACATCATCATGCCGATCGTCGGCCTGGTGTTCGGCAAGCTCGATTTCTCGAACCTCTACATCGTGCTGGGACCAACACCTACAGGCGTTGCCAACAACCTGGCCGATCTCAAGAAGTCCGGAGCACCGGTGCTGGCATACGGCAATTTCATCACCATCGCCGTCAACTTCGTGATCCTGGCCTTCATCATTTTTCTGATGGTCAAGCAGATCAACAAGCTGAAGAAGTCCCAGGAGGCAGCCCCTCCGCCCGCTCCTCCCGAGGATGTCGTGCTGCTGCGCGAGATTCGAGACAGCCTCAAGCGCCCCTGACGGCGCCCGACAGCGACTTCGCCATTCTGACCGCCTCGACGAGGCTGGACGCGTCGGCCTGCCCCGTCCCTGCAATGTCGAACGCAGTCCCGTGATCGGGACTGGTGCGCACCAGGGGCAAGCCCAGCGTGACGTTCACACCCTTCTCCACGCCGAGGTACTTGACCGGGATCAAGCCCTGGTCGTGGTACATCGCGATCACCACATCGAACTCGCCGGCGGCGCCGGGCGCCTTGGCGCGGGCCCGCATGAAGATCGTGTCGGGGGCGTGAGGCCCGTCTGCATCGATGCCCTCGGCCCGCGCCGACGAGATGGCCGGCACGATGATGTCGCGCTCTTCCGATCCGAACAGGCCGCCCTCTCCCGCATGAGGATTGAGGCCCGCGACGCCGATCCTCGGCGCCCGCCCCAAGACGGCGGTGAGCGCACGGTGGGCGATCCGCAGCGTTTCGAGCACGCCATCGAAGGTCACGGCCTCGATTGCATTGCGCAGCGACATGTGAATGCTGACGAGCACGGTCCGAAGCTCGTCGTTGGCCAGCATCATGCGCACCGGCACATCAGCGACCGGACGACCAAGGTGTGCAGCGGCCTCGGCCTGCAGCAATTCGGTGTGGCCCGGAAAGGAAAAGCCTGCGGCCGATAACGCTTCCTTGTGCAGGGGCGCCGTCACGATCGCCGCGATCTCTCCGCGCAATGCCGCGCGTGCAGCCCAGACGACACAGTCGCCGGCCATGCGGCCCGCCGCGGCACTGATTTCGCCGACCGCGATCGTGCCTTCGGGCGGCTCGATCGCCTGCAGCACGGGGATGCACCCGGGCGGAACGCTGACAGCCTCCGTCGGCACCTCGATCGCCGCGACAGGCAGCGCGAGCATGCCGGGTGCCGCGAGCGCATGAGCAGCGCGCCTCACCGTGCCCACATCCCCGGCCACGAAGCACCCCGCCATCTCGCCGGCCGCGTTACGAAACGCCTTGACGATGATCTCGGGGCCGATGCCCGCCGGGTCGCCGAGTGTGACGGCGATGGGACGCTGGACGCTGCTCACGCCGGGTTGTCGATGTCGATGAACTCGTGCGCCAGGCCGAGTTGCGCGGCCACATGGCCCGCCACGGCCGGCGCGCCGTAGCGCTCGGTGGCGTGGTGTCCGCAAGCGAGAAAGGCAACACCCAGTTCGCGTGCGTAATGGGTCTGGGGCTCGGAAATTTCCCCGGTGATGAAGGCATCGGCTCCGGCCGCGATCGCGGCCTCGAAGTAGCTTTGCGCCCCCCCTGTACACCACGCGACGCTTCGGATCTGCCGAGGAAGGCCATCCACCAGCGTCACGGGCTTGCCGAGCGCCTTCTCCACATGAGTGGCCAGCGCCTTGGCGCTCGTGAAGGCTTCGCCGTTCTCGCGCCCCCCCATGAATCCGAGTTCCTGTTCGCCAAAACGGCCTGCAGAGCCCGCGCGGGCCACGAGCCCCAGCTTGGCTCCGAGTTGCGCGTTGTTGCCGAGCTCGGGATGCGCATCGAGCGGCAGGTGGTACGCGAAGAGATTGACGTCGTCGCCCAGCAGAAGGCCGAGGCGTTGGCGCATCCAACCCGTGACCCGGCCATCCTGGCCGCGCCAGAACAAGCCGTGATGAACGAAGATCGCATCGGCTTCCGCGCGAATGGCCGCCTCGATCAGCGCACGGCTTGCCGTGACGCCGGAGACGATCTTGCGCACCTTCGTGCGGCCTTCGACCTGCAGGCCATTGGGGCCGTAGTCCTTGAAACGCTCGGGAGCGAGCAGCAGGTCGAACGCGTGAAGAAGTTCGTGGCGGGTCGTGCTCATCCCGCCATTGTGGACCCGGCCGGCGCTGCCCGCATGGCATGGCCGCGCGACGCAAGGGGCAGCAGGCCGAGCACGAAGCCGAGCACGGCGAGGGCCGCAACGTAGTGCGCCGGCGCCATCGGATCCTTCTGCAGCCACAGCGTGAGGATGATGGGCGTGAGGCCGCCGAAGATGGCGTACGACATGTTGTACGCGAACGAAAGCCCCGAGAAGCGCACCGGCGCGGGGAACGCTCGCACGCCGGCGATCGGCACGGTCGCGATGGTGCCGACGAACAGGCCCACCAGGCCGTAGTGCCAGACCAGCGAGGTCGGCGTTCCGGGCAGGCTCGTGTAGAAGAGATAGGTCGTGACGACCAGCCCACCCCAGCCGATCAGCATCACCGCCCGCGTACCGATGCGGTCGCAAGCCCACCCCACCAGGATGCAGCCCAGCGTCAGCATCAGCGTTGCGACTGCGTTCGCCTCCAATGCGAGGGTCGCCGGAATGTGG
The DNA here is from genome assembly GCF_030317145.1 of Variovorax flavidus. Lineage (GTDB taxonomy): Bacteria > Pseudomonadota > Gammaproteobacteria > Burkholderiales > Burkholderiaceae_C > Variovorax > Variovorax flavidus. The sequence continues at coordinate 56,878 of NZ_JASZYE010000004.1, read as the reverse complement.
TGCACCTTCTGCAGGTAGGTCGGCGTGAAGAGCACGACCACCACGATCGCGGCCGAGAGCACCCAGGTCAGCAGTCCGACGAACACGCTGGCGCCGCGGTGCTCGCGCAGGATTGTCTTGAGCGGGAGTTCGCGCGCCACGCTGCGACGATCCGCGAGTTCCTGGAAGACAGGCGTCTCATGCAGGAAGCGGCGCAGATAGACAGACACCAGGCCGAACACGCCGCCAAGGATGAACGGAATGCGCCACGCAAAGTCACTGACCTCGGCCGGCGTGTAGTGCTTGTTGATGGCGACGGCGACCAGCGAACCCAGCAGGATGCCGCCCGTGATGCCCGAAGTCAGCGTGCCGATGCCGAAGCCATAGCGGCGTGCCGGCACATGCTCGGCCACGAAAACCCAGGCGCCTGGCATCTCGCCGCCGATCGCCGCGCCCTGCAGCACGCGCATCGCCAGCAGAAGCAGCGGCGCCGCCACGCCGATGCTGGCGTAGGTCGGCAACAAGCCGATCACCAGCGTGGGCGCCGCCATCAGGAAGATCGACAGCGTGAACATGCGCTTGCGCCCCAGCAGGTCGCCGAAATGCGCGATCACGATGCCGCCCAGGGGCCGCGCGAGATAGCCGGCGGCGAAGATGCCGAAGGTCTGCAGCTGTCGCAGCCAGTCCGGCATGTCGGCCGGAAAGAACAGCGCCCCGAGCACGGTTGCGAAGAACACGTAGATGACGAAGTCGTAGAACTCGAGCGTGCCTCCGAGCGCCGACAAGGCGAGCGTCTTGTAGTCTCGGGCGCCGAGCGTGCGCGGGGGTGTCGATGGCGCGGAAACGCCATCGCCAAGGGCTGATGCAGTCATGGGCATACGTCAAAGCGGAACGGTGGGACGAGGCGCTTCGGCGATCCGAAGCCCGTGGGCTCTTGCGTAAGCGGCCTGTCGCTGCGGGTCTCGTGCGCGCCACACCGGAAACAGGCCCTGTAGGGCATCCGGCTGCAAGTCCTTCCATTTTAAGGGTTTCCCCTTAACCCACCCTGCCAGTCTGGATCAGGCCCGCGCTCCGGTCGCTGGGGGCGGACGGCCCGGGCTTCGGGACCGTTGAGGGACAATCGGGTCTCTGACGCTCAGATCGCCTGAAGCGCTTTGGCCCAACGTCCTCTTCACCTTCTAAATGAAACGCACCTGGCTGCTGTTTGCCCAAGCCGTAACGGTCCTGCTCGCGGCCTATTTCGTCGTCGCGACCCTCAAGCCCGAGTGGCTCAATCGGCGGGGCTCGCTCGGCGGCGTCGTGGCGGTCATCGAAGCGCCAGCCGCGGGTCCGGCCACGATCGCCCCGGGCAGCCTGAGCGCCGCCGCCAAGAAGGCGTCGCCTGCCGTGGTCAGCATCAACACCAGCAAGGCGGCGCAGCTTTCTCCGCGCAGCAACGATCCGTGGTTTCGCTTCTTCTTCGGTGACCAGGGAGCGGACCAGCCCCAGGTCGGACTGGGCAGCGGCGTCATCGTGAGCGCCGACGGCTACATCCTCACCAACAACCACGTCGTGGAAGGCGCCGACGAAATCGACGTCACGCTCAACGACAGCCGGCACGCGCGCGGCAAGGTGATCGGCACCGACCCCGATACGGATCTGGCCGTGCTCAAGATCGAGCTCGACAAGCTGCCGGTGATCGTGCTCGGCAATTCGGACTCGCTTCAGGTAGGCGACCAGGTGCTCGCCATCGGCAACCCCTTCGGCGTCGGCCAGACCGTGACGAGCGGCATCGTGTCCGCACTCGGGCGCAACCAGCTCGGCATCAACACCTTCGAGAACTTCATCCAGACCGATGCGGCGATCAACCCCGGCAATTCGGGCGGCGCGCTGATCGACGTCAACGGCAACCTCGAAGGCATCAACACCGCGATCTATTCCCGCTCCGGCGGCAGCATGGGCATCGGCTTTGCCATTCCGGTCTCGACCGCCAAGCAAGTGCTAGAAGACATCGTGAAGGCAGGCAAGGTCACGCGAGGCTGGATCGGCGTGGAGCCCAACGACCTCTCCCCCGAACTCGCGGAAACCTTCGGCGTCAAGGCCGACGCTGGCGTGATCATCACGGGCGTGCTGCAGAACGGCCCGGCCGCCAAGGCCGGCGTCCGCCCCGGCGACGTGATCACCGGCGTGGGCGAAAAGAGCATCGGCAACGTGCAGGAACTCCTGACCGCCGTGGCCGGACTCAAGCCGGGCAGCGCGGCGCGCTTTGCGCTGCAGCGCGGCAGCGACAAGCTGGAACTCGACGTCACGCCGGGCCTGCGGCCCCGGTCACCGGTTCGGCGCGTGCCCAACCCGACTGAGTAGGCAGCGCCCCCGAGGGGGCGTTCAGGACTGGGCGGAATCCGCGCTTTCTTCCGGCACCTTGGTGTGCTTCGCGAAGTAGCGCGCACCGATAATGCCGACCTCGTACAGCAGGCACATCGGAATCGCCAGCGCGAGCTGCGAAACGACGTCCGGCGGCGTCAGCACCGCCGCCACGACGAATGCGACCACGATGAAATAGCCGCGGAAGGATTTCAGCTTCTCGATGGTGACCATCTCGAAACGCACGAGCAGCATCACCACGATCGGCACCTGGAAGGCCACGCCGAACGCGATGTAGAGCGACAGGATCGCCTCCACGTAGGACGAGATATCAGGCGTGGCATTCACCGACGGAGGTGTGAACTTCTGTATGAAGCCGAACATCTTGTCCAGCACGAAGAACTGCACGAAGGCGATGCCGCCATAGGCCAGCAGGCTACCGAAGAAGATCAACGGCAACGCGAATTTCTTTTCGTGGCTGTAGAGGCCTGGTGCCACGAACATCCAGCATTGGTACATGAGCCAGGGCAGCGCCAGCAGCACGGCCGTCATGCCCAGTACCTTCAGCGGCACGAAGAATGGCGAGAACACGCCGATGGCGATCAGCTTCGCATCGGGCGGCATGTGGGCCCGGATCGGCACCGCGATCATGTCGATCAGACCGGCGGGGCCCGGCCAGATGGCGAGCAGGATGCCGGCCACGACGAGGCCGTAGACGCAGTAGAGCAGGCGATCCCGCAGCTCCATCAGGTGCTGGACGAAAGGCTGCTCGGTACCGGCCAGTTCGTCTTCTTTGTTCTTGTCGGTGGGGTCGGCCATGTGGGGACGCTGCGGGCAGGAAATGGATGCGCGCTGGGCGCAACCGGATCGGCGTTGCGGCTAGTTGATTTTGTGAGGACGGTAACGGGCCACGCGCGCTGCGCCTGAGAGCGCCTTGGTGCGCACGCCGTTGCGCGCCTTGTACCACTGCGGGGTGGCGCCCTGCTTCAGGCGCCAGTTCTTGCGCGGGTGCTTGTATTCAGGATAGGCAGGCGTCGGCTCCGCCAGTTCGGAGAGCGTCTGGCCACTTTCGGAGAACTGCTTTTCGAAGTCGCTGGCGCCCGACTGGATGCTTTGCTCGACATCACGGGCAGCGTCCTGCACGGTGTCCTTCATCTTGCGCAGCTCGTCGAGGTCCATCGAGCGATTGACCTCGGCCTTGACGTCGTTCACGTACCGCTGCGCCTTGCCAAGCAAGGTGCCGACGGTGCGGGCCACGCGCGGCAGCTTTTCCGGCCCGATGACGATCAGCGCAACTGCGCCGATCAGCGCGAGTTTCGAGATGCCGAGGTCGATCACGGATGCCTAGCTCAGGACTTCTGACGCGCCTCGACGTCGATCGTCGATTTGTCAGCGGTGGTGTTGCCCGTGACCTGAGCGTTCGGACCGGCCGGCGTCTCGGGCGCCGCGCCGTCTTTCATGCCGTCCTTGAAACCCTTGACGGCGCCGCCGAGGTCGGAACCCATGTTGCGGAGCTTCTTGGTGCCGAAAATCATCACGACGACGAGCAGCACGATCAGCCAGTGCCAGATGGAAAGTGAACCCATGGATTACTCCTGAAGAATGTGAACGATTTTAGTCGGCGGAATTGACCGGCCGAAAACGATGGCTATCTGTTTTCCCGAACGTCCACAACCTGGGAACACCGTGGATCCGGCTGGGCCGGTCCATCGGTGTTGCCCCCGGCGGGGATCGGCGAAGCCACACGAAGTGCGCGAAGACTGGGGTCACCCCTTCAACCAGGGCCGCGGGCCACCCATGACGTGCACGTGGAGATGGTGGACTTCCTGCCCGCCCTCCGCGCCTGTATTCACGACGATGCGGAAGCCGCCGGCGGGATAGGGCCTGCAACCCTGCTCGACTGCCAGCTTGGGCGCCAGCGTCATGATCCTTCCCAGCAACGCCGCATCATCGGCAGTGACCTGCGCCATCGACGGAATGTGGCGCTTCGGCACGATCATGAAGTGGATCGGGGCCCAAGGCGCGATGTCATGGAACACGAACAGCTCGTCGTCCTCGTATACCTTGCGCGAGGGAATCTTCCCTTCGATGATCTTGCAGAAAACGCAGTTCGGGTCAGATGACATTGGAAGGCTCCATGGACCGGCCCGCATTCATGCGCACCATCCCCTTGACGATGCGGTAGAGGAACCAGAGGGAAATCAGCGCCCAGGCGATCCAGCCCGGCACGAGAAACAGCAACCACAGCCACGAGGTCAGCACGTATAGCACGCCTGCCCACAGCACCGACCGGATGCGCCAGCTGAAATGCGAGGCCTGCCAGGTGCCCGCCGCATCGTCGCGCTTGACCAGGTCGATCACCAGCGCGATCAGCAGCAGCCCGATGGACGCCTGCGCGCCCGGCAGCACGGCGCCCACGGCCACCACCAGATGCAGGATATAGCTGACCCAGCCCCAGGTCTTCAGCGAGTCGTCGGGTTCGACCGTCACGATGTCGTTGGGCATGGCGCGTCCTCTCAGTCGTTGGAAGCTTCGCGATCCTGCGCCTTGCGCAGGGCTTTTTCCTCGATACCGCTGGTGCCTTCGCGGCGCTCGAGTTCCGCCACCACGTCGCGAGGCGAAAAGCCGTAGTGGGCAAGCGCCACCATGCTGTGGAACCACAGATCGGCCACTTCGTTCACCAGCTTCGCGCGGTCGCCGCCGTGATCCGCATCCTTCGCGGCCATCACGACTTCGGTGGCTTCCTCGCCGATCTTCTTGAGAAAGGCATCCGGGCCGCGATGCAGCAGGCGCGCGACGTAACTCTTGTCGGGATCGCCGCCGTGCGCGGGCAGCCGGCTTTCGATCACGGCGGCCAGACGCGCCAGCGCGTCCTCCGCGTTGCGTTCGGGAGTACTCATCTTGGGGACGATGTGTAGATCGATGCGGGGTCTTTCAAGACCGGCTCGGTCACGGTCCATTGGCCGTTCTCGTACTTGCTGAAAAAGCAGCTGTGACGGCCCGTGTGACAGGCAATGCCCGGCTCATGGCCAAGCTGCGTGACCTTGAGAAGCACGACGTCGTTGTCGCAGTCGAGTCGGATTTCGTGCACGGTCTGGACGTGGCCGGACTCCTCGCCCTTGAACCACAGCTTGCCGCGCGACCTGCTGAAATACACGGCGCGGCCGATTTCAGCGGTCTTCGCGAGCGCTTCGCGGTTCATCCAGGCAAACATCAACACGTCGTTGCTGCCCTGTTCCTGCGCGATCACCGGCACCAGGCCGTTCGCGTCCCATTTCACTTCTTCCAGCCAGTTCATCGGGCTATTGTCGGTCACAGACGGACCGGAATGCCGCGGGCGGCCATGCGCTGCTTGGCTTCGCCGACGGTGAACTCGCCATAGTGGAAGATGCTGGCCGCCAGCACGGCATCGGCGCCGCCGGCCTGGATGCCATCCGCCAGATGCTCCAGGCTGCCGACGCCACCCGAGGCGATCACGGGCACGCTGACGGCGTCGCTCACGGCGCGCGTGAGTTCCAGGTCGAAGCCGCTCTTGGTGCCGTCGCGGTCCATGCTGGTCAAAAGGATCTCGCCAGCGCCGCGGCGCGCCATCTCGACGGCCCATTGCACAGCATCGAGGCCTGTGTTCTTTCTACCGCCGTGGCTGTAGACGTCCCAACCCGGGCCGCGCGTGGCCGCGTCCTCGACGCTGCGCCGCTTGGCGTCGATGGCCACCACGATGCACTGCGCGCCGTACTTGCGCGACGCATCCTCGATCACCTGGGGATCGGCGATCGCGGCGGAATTGAAGCTGGTCTTGTCCGCCCCGGCGTTGAGCAGGCGGCGCACGTCTGCGACCGTCCGCACGCCCCCGCCCACGGTCAGGGGAATGAACACCTGCGACGCCACCGCTTCGATGATGGGCAGGATCAGGTCGCGCCCGTCGCTGGTCGCGGTGATGTCCAGGAAGGTCAGTTCGTCGGCGCCTTGCGCGTTGTAGCGCGCCGCGATCTCGACCGGGTCGCCGGCATCGCGCAATTCGACGAAATTGACGCCCTTGACGACGCGGCCGCCGGTGACGTCAAGGCAGGGGATGATGCGTTTGGCAAGCATGGATTCGTTCAGACAGGGATTCAAAGGACGTGAAGTTGCTGCCAGCCTTGCCATTGGGCACCAGGCGCGAGCAGGACAGGCTCGTCGATGCGCGCAGCCTCGACGCAGAGCATTTGGCGCCAGCCGTCATCGGGCAGATCCTCGAGCTTGGCGCTCAGCGCAGGGCCCGGGTTCCACACGACGGTTTCGCTGCAGCTCGCGCTTTGCGAGATTTCGAGCGTGCCCGACGGCTGCACGAGCCGCAGCGGCTTGGCAGGCGCGGCGTAGACGCTGTCGAATTCGGTGCCGAAGCCCAGCGAGGGCGCCAGCTCGACATGGCGGTCGTCGCGCACCGCATCCCACCGGTTGGCTCCTTGCAGGCCTTCGAGTCGGGCTTGCGTGACGTCGTCCACCCGCAAGTAACTGTGCAGGGCGGCGGCGAACGACCAGGGTCCGCTGCCGGAGTTGTCGATCGTCAGGGCAATGCGCAGCATGTGCGGCGCCAGCGTGACGGCCAGCCGGGCATGGAATGCATGCGGCCAGATCGCCCGCGTGGCGTCGTTGGACTGGAGCGAGAGGACCGCGGTCCGGCGCTTGCCGTCGCCCTCCTCCGACTCGGCCTGCCAAGCCAGGTTGCGGACGAAACCGTGCTTGGGCAAGGGTCCGCGCATGTTGAACTGCGGCCAGCAGATCGGCACACCGCCGCGGATGGCGCTTTGGCCATCGAAGCGCGCATCGGGGCTCAGGTAGAGCCGCTCCACGCCGTCGGCCGTGGTCCAGGACAGCACGTGGGCGCCATGCAGGGCCACAGTGCAGCTATCGCCGCCGGGCAGGGCGAGACGCACTGCCGGCTGGCCGCGGTAGGCGAAGGCTTGGAGAGACATGACCCGATTCTAGGTTTGGCCCGCATGCTCCGGATCGGCGTCCGGAGATGCGGGCGCTCGTTGGCATTGCAGCCGGCGCCTATTTGGCTTGAAATCGCATCAGCAGACGGTTGCCGGATGCGGCTGTCGGCCAGAAAGACTCTCTCCAGAACTCACGCGCAAGGAGCTCCCATGAGAAGGAAACTGCCGCCAGCGGCCTGGATTCTGATCGCGATGGTGATCGGGATCATTCTGGGCTACATGGTCTTCGTCAACTTCCCGGACAAGAAATCCGCTGCGGAGATCGCGGGCTACATCTCGATCATGTCGGACGTGTTCCTGCGCCTGATCAAGATGCTGATCGGGCCGCTGGTCTTCTCCACCCTGGTCGTCGGCATCGCCCACATGGGCGACGCCTCCGCGGTCGGGCGGGTGTTCGGCAAGGCGCTGGGGTGGTTCATCACGGCATCGCTGGTCTCTCTCATCCTCGGCCTGATCATGGCCAACCTGCTGCAGCCCGGCCACAACCTGGGGCTGCCGTTGCCGGACATCGGGTCTTCGGCGAACCTCGCGACCTCGAAGTTCACCCTCAAGGATTTCGTCGGCCACGTGGTTCCCAAGTCCTTCGTCGAGGCCATGGCCAACAACGAGATCCTGCAGATCGTGGTGTTCTCGATGTTCTTCGGCGTCGCGCTCGCCTCACTCGGCGAAAAGGGCAAGACGCTGGTCGCTTCCATCGACGAACTCTCGCACGCGATGCTCAAGATCACGGGCTATGTGATGAAGCTCGCTCCGCTGGCGGTGATGGCCGCCATGGCTGCCACGGTGGCAACCAACGGCCTGCAGATCCTGCTCAAGTTCGCAGTCTTCATGGGCGGGTTCTACCTCAGTCTGTTCATCCTCTGGGCTGTGCTCGCATTTGCGGGCTTCGTCTTCCTGGGGCCGCGCATCGTGAAGCTGCTCAAGCTCATCCGGGAGCCCTTCCTGCTGTCCTTTGCCACGGCGAGCTCGGAGGCCGCCTACCCGAAGATCCTGATCGCGCTCGACCGTTTCGGCGTCAAGCGCAAGATTTCCAGCTTCGTGATGCCGATGGGTTATTCCTTCAACCTCGACGGCTCCATGATGTATTGCACCTTCGCCGTGCTGTTCATTGCCCAGGCCTACGACATCCCGCTGTCGATCGGCACCCAGATCACCATGCTGCTGATCCTCATGCTGACGTCGAAGGGCATGGCCGGCGTTCCCCGCGCCTCACTGGTGGTGATTGCCGCCACGCTGAACCAGTTCAACATCCCCGAGGCGGGCCTGCTGCTGATTCTGGGCGTGGACACCTTCCTGGACATGGGCCGCTCGGCGACCAACGCGGTGGGCAATTCCATCGCCACGGCGGTAGTCGCCAAGTGGGAAGGCGAGCTCCTCACCGAAAGCGAGGCCGAGGCGAACGCCCGGTCGATGGACGCCGAACTGGCGGCCACCCTCGCCCATCCTGCACACGCCTGAGGCTGACATGAAGCGCGCGCAGAAGCTGTCGATGGCCGCGGCGCTGCTTGGCGGCCTCCTGTGCCTGTCGCCGGAAGCAATGGCCCAGACAGAGCCGATCCCGGCCGCTCCGGCGGAGCTGACCGGCACGCTGGCCAAGGTGCGTGAGTCGGGGACGGTCACCATCGGCTACCGGGAATCCTCGGTGCCCTTCTCCTACCTGTCCGCACGCAACGAGCCCATCGGCTATTCGATCGAGCTGTGCAAGGCGGTGGTCGAGGCGATGAGCGACGCGGTGCACAAGTCGCTCACGACGAAATGGGTGCCGGTGACCTCCGAGTCGCGCATCGACGCAGTGGCGAACGGTCAGGTCGACCTCGAGTGCGGCTCGACCACGAACAACCTGGAACGCCAGAAGCGCGTCAGCTTCTCGCCGACGATGTTCGTGTCGGGCACGAAGTTGCTGGTCAAGAAGGGCTCGCCGATCCAGTCGTTTACCGATCTGGTGGGCAAGAACGTGGCTGTGACCAGCGGAACCACCAACGAGAAGACGATGCGCGACCTCTCGACCCGCTTCAAGCTTGGCCTGAACCTTCTGGTGTCGCGCGACCACGCCGAGTCATTTGCACTGGTGAAGTCCGGCAAGGCCGACGCCTTCGCGACCGATGACGTGCTGCTGTACGGTCTGATCGCACAGGACCGCGGCACGGCGCAGGGCCCGAGCGACTACTACGTGGTCGGCGACTTTCTTTCGTACGACCCCTACGGCGTGATGTTCCGGAAGAACGATCCGCAGATGGCGACGGTCGTCAACAACACCTTCCACGATCTGGCCGAGGATGGCGAGATCGAGCGCCAGTACAAGCGCTGGTTCTTGCGCAAGCTCCCGTCAGGGACCAGCATCAACCTGCCGATGAGCCCTCAACTGGAGACGATCATCCAGACGATGGCCGTCAAGTCTGAATGACCCCCGTTGCTTGCTCACTTCGTGTAGCCGCCTTCCCCCTGGAGGGGGCGACAACGGCGGCCCGGCAAAGCCGGCTCCGCGGTGTCTCTGGATTTGCGCTGCGGGGCCCGAGGCGTCAGGCGGCGTCGGCCAGTTCGTCGGCGCGGGCCTGTGCTGCGGCGAAGTCCAGGTCGCCCGAGTAGATCGCGCGGCCGCAGATCACGCCTTCCACGCCGTCGGGTTCGACGGCGCACAGCTTGTCGATGTCGGCCATGTTCGAAAGACCGCCCGATGCAATCACCGGAATGGTCAGCGCCTGGGCCAGCCTGACCGTGGCCTCGATATTGATGCCGGACAGCATGCCGTCGCGCCCGATATCGGTGTAGATGATCGACTCGACACCGTAGTCCTCGAACTTCTTGCCGAGGTCGGCGACTTCGTGACCGGTCAGTTTGCTCCAGCCGTCGGTCGCTACCTTGCCGTCCTTGGCATCCAGCCCCACGATGATGTGGCCGCCAAAGGCGCTGCAGGCGTCCTTCAGGAAGCCGGGATTCTTGACCGCGGCGGTGCCGATGATCACGTAGCGCAGGCCGTCATCGATATAGCGCTCGATGGTGTCCAGATCGCGGATGCCGCCGCCGAGCTGCACCGGAATGTCGTCGCCGACCTCCCTCAGGATCGCCTTGATCGCTGCATGGTTCTGCGGCTTCCCGGCGAAAGCGCCGTTGAGGTCGACCAGATGCAGCCGCCGCGCGCCGGCTTCGAGCCACTTGCGCGCCATCGCGGCCGGGTCTTCGCTGAAAGTGGTGGACTGGTCCATGTCGCCTTGCTTGAGGCGAACGCAGTGGCCATCCTTGAGGTCGATCGCAGGAATGAGGAGCATGGTGCGGGATTGCGTGGAACGAACGATGAAATCGCTGGGGGATCGTGCGGACGAGCGGAATTGGTGGCGAAACGCGCGATCGTACTCAGAATCCGGCCGGCGCCGCAGGCACGGGCGCGAGCCGCACGGTCGATGCGTTCAAGGTGTCAGGGATTCCAGTGGAGGAAATTTCGATAGAGCTGCAACCCGTGGTCCGCACTCTTCTCCGGGTGGAACTGGGTAGCAAAAATATTATCGCGTGCGACGGCGGCGGTAAAGCGCTCGCCGTACTCGGCTTCGCCCGCACTGTGGCTGGCGTCGGTCGGCCGGGCGTAGAAGCTATGGACGAAGTAGAAGTAGCTCTGGTCGGGAACGCTCGCCCAGACCGGGTGCGGCCGCACCTGCCGGACCTGGTTCCAGCCCATTTGCGGCACCTTGTAGCGGCTGCCGTCCGGCTGCGTGCGGCCCGCCAGTTCGAACTTGCGCACATTGCCGGGAATCAGGCCCAGGCCGTCGGTCGGCCCCTCGTCGCTGTGGGACAAGAGCATCTGCATGCCCACGCAGACGCCGAACAGGGGTTTGCTCGCAGCCGCCTCGAGCACGGTCTCCAGAAGCCCCGAATCGCGCAGTTCGCGCATGCAGTCGGGCATGGCGCCCTGCCCCGGCAGCACCACGCGGGTGGCCCGGCGCACGACGTCCGGGTCGGAGGTGACGAACACTTCCACCCCGACCTGGTCGGCCGCATGCTGCACGGCCTGCGAGACGGATCGCAGGTTGCCCATGCCGTAGTCGACGACGGCAACAGTATTGCTTGTCAGAGCGAACCCTTCGTGGACGGAATGACGCCCGCCGAGCGCGGATCCAGCTCCAGTGCCGCACGCAGCGCCCGGGCAAAGGCCTTGAAGACCGTCTCGCACTGGTGGTGCGCGTTGACGCCCTTGAGATTGTCGATATGGAGCGTCACGAACGCGTGGTTGACGAAGCCCTGGAAGAACTCATAGGTGAGCTGGCTGTCGAAGGTGCCGATCATGCCGCTCGTGAAGGGCACATCCATCACCAGGCCGGGACGGCCGGAAAAGTCGATCACGACGCGGCTCAGGGCCTCGTCCAGCGGCACGTAGGCATGGCCGTAGCGGCGGATGCCCTTCTTGTCGCCAACGGCCTTGGCGACCGCCTGCCCCAGCGTGATGCCGACGTCTTCCACCGTATGGTGGCCGTCGATGTGCAGGTCGCCCTTGCAATCGATGTCGAGGTCGATCAGCCCGTGGCGGGCGATCTGGTCGAGCATGTGGTCGAAAAAGCCGATGCCGGTCGACAGCTTCGAGCGGCCGGTGCCGTCGAGGTTGACCTCGACCGTGATCTGGGTCTCAGCCGTGTTGCGCGTGACCGCCGCCGTTCGAGCGGAGGCGACGACGACTGCTTCGGGTGCCGTGGGGGTATTCATAGTGAGGCTTCGAGTGCCGCGAGCATCCGCGTGTTCTCGTCGGCGGTTCCGACGGTCAGGCGCAGGCAATTCGCGAGCAGGGAATGCATTTTAGAAACGTTCTTGACCAGCACGCCGGCCGCCTTCATGCCCTCGAAGGTCTTTGTGGCATCGGGAACACGCACCAGGATCATGTTGGCTTCGCTGGGCCAGGCCTTAACGGCGGGCAGGCGCGCCAGCCCTTCGAAGATGCGGGCGCGCTGGCTCCGGATGTCGGCGGCCTGCCGCTCGAACACGTCCGCGTGCTCGAGCGCGAAGAGCGCGCACTCGCAGTTGAGAACGCTGATGTTGTAGGGCGGACGCACCTTGTCGACTTCGGCGATCAAGGCGGCCGGGCCCATCAGGTAGCCCAGCCGGACGCCGGCGAGGCCGAACTTGCTGAGCGTACGCATCAGGAGCACGTGTTCGCGGCGAGCGACGCGGTCGATGTAGCTCCTGCCGGCAAAGGGCTGGTAGGCCTCGTCGATGACGACCAGGCCGCCTTGTGCTCCCTGGGCATCGACGATCTTCTCGATCACGGCGTCGTCCCACAGGTTGGCGGTCGGGTTGTTCGGATAGGCCAGGTAGACGATGGCCGGCTTTTCCTGTGCGATGGCGTCGAGCATGGCGCCTTCGTCGAGCTCGAAGTCGGCCGTCAACGGCACGCCCACGAAGCGGAGGCCTTGCAGTTGCGCACTCATCGCGTACATCACGAAACCGGGGACGGGCGCCAAGATCGCCGCCCCGGGCAGGTCACAGGCCATCGCGAGCAGCGAGATCAGCTCGTCCGAGCCATTGCCAAGCATCAGCGCGAAGCCTTCCGGCATGGCGGCGTGCCGCGCCAGGGCGCGCTGCAGGTCGGCGCCGCGTTCGCCGGGATAGCGGTTCAACGCGAGCGCGCCCAGCCGCTGGCCGAGAACGGCCTGCAGCTCGGGCGGCAAGCCGTAGGGGTTCTCCATGGCGTCGAGCTTGAGCAGGCCGCGCGCATCCTGCACCGCATACGCATGCATGGATTGCACATCGGCGCGGATGCGGCCGAGCGCAACGGGGGTGGCGGTCTTGGAGGTCATTCGGTTCAGGGGTTGCAGCGGTAGCTGTTGCGCAGGGCGGCGGAGAGAACGAGCTGAACCGGCATGTCGGCTTCGTAGCTGTCGGCGTTGCGCGTCAGTTCGGATTGATAGAGGGATCGAGCCATCACCGGCTCGAACTTGCGGCCGTTGATGCAGAAAGGCGGCTTCTGGCCCGCGCGCTGCGCCGCATCGCTGGCTTCGCGCAGGCCTTCCATCACGCCGACCAGGTAGTAGTTGGCGTAGAGCTTGCCGTCTTTTTCATTGGTTTCCAGGGTGCGCAACTCGCGGATTGTCATGGCCTGGGCGCTCGCGGCGCCAGCCAGCGCGGCCAAGGCCAGCAGCCGTCCGAGCCGGTGGAAACGGATTCGCGTCACGGCACCCATCCCGCGCACCCTCAGCGCAATCTCATGCGGGCGGCCTCGGCGTGTGCGGAAAGCCCCTCGCCTTCCGCGAGGGTCACCGCTATGCGGCCGAGCACTTGCGCGCCCGCTTCGCTGACCTCGATGAGGCTCGACCGCTTCTGGAAGTCGTAGACGCCCAGCGGCGAGCTGAAGCGCGCCGTCCCGCTCGTGGGGAGCACGTGATTGGGGCCGGCGCAGTAGTCGCCCAGGCTCTCGCTGGTGTAGGCGCCCAGGAAGATCGCGCCGGCATGCCTCAGCAACGGCTCCCAGCGGCTTGGCTCGCGACTGCTGACTTCCAGATGCTCGGGCGCGATGCGGTTGCTGATCGCGCAGGCCTCTTCCATGCTGCGGGTATGGATGAGCGCGCCGCGTCCGTTGAGCGAGGCCGCGATGATCTCGGCGCGCGGCATCGAAGGCAGGAGCCGATCGATCTCCTGCTGGACACTCTGGATGTAGTCGGCATCAGGGCACAGCAGGATGCTCTGCGCCAGTTCGTCGTGCTCGGCCTGGCTGAACAGGTCCATCGCCACCCACTCCGGCGGCGTCGAGCCGTCGGCCAGCACCAGGATCTCGCTCGGGCCGGCGATCATGTCGATGCCGACGGTGCCGAACACACGGCGCTTGGCAGCGGCCACGTAGGCATTCCCGGGGCCGGTGATCTTGTCGACGGCCGGGATGGTCGCCGTGCCATAGGCCAGCGCCGCCACGGCCTGCGCGCCACCGATGGTGAAGGCGCGCGTGACGCCAGCAACGTGCGCGGCCGCCAGCACCAGCGGATTCTTCTCGCCGCCCGGCGTCGGCACGACCATGATGATTTCACCGACTCCCGCCACGTGCGCGGGGATCGCGTTCATGAGCACGCTGGACGGATAGGCCGCCTTGCCGCCCGGCACGTAGATGCCGACACGGTCGAGCGGCGTGACTTTCTGGCCCAGCAGGGTGCCGTCGTCGTCACGGTAGCTCCAGCTTTCGCCGCTCGCCTTCCTTTGCGCCTCGTGATAGGTGCGCACCCGGCGAGCAGCCGCTTCGAGCGCGTCGCGCTGCGCGGCGGGCAGCGACTCGAAGGCGGCGCGCAGTTCGACAGCCGTGAGTTCGAGCGCCTCCATGCCGGCCACGTCGAGCCGGTCGAAGCGGCGGGTGTACTCCAGCACCGCCTCGTCGCCGCGGCGCTGCACGTCCGCCAGGATGTCGGCCACCACCTGCTCGATCGCCGCATCTGCCTCGGCAGACCAATGCAGGCGCGCCTTGAAATCGGCCTCGAAACTGGCCGAAGTGGTCGAGAGAAGGACGGGAGCAGCTTTCTGTTTCATGGCAATGGCCGGATCACGTGGAAGGAATGGCCGAAGAGAAGGCGTCGACGATGTGCCGAATTGCCTCGCGCTTGAGCTTGAGCGCGGCCTGGTTGACCACCAGGCGCGCGCTGATGTCCATGATGCGTTCGACTTCGACGAGGTGGTTGGCCTTCAGGGTGTTGCCGGTCGAAACCAGGTCGACGATCGCATCCGCCAGGCCCGTGAGCGGCGCAAGTTCCATGCTGCCGTAGAGCTTGATCAAGTCGACGTGCACACCCTTGCTGGCGAAGAAATCGCGCGCCAGCCCGACGTACTTGGTCGCGACCTTGATTCGCGAACCCTGCTTGACAGCCGAGGCGTAGTCGTAGTCGGCACGCACCGCCACGCTGAGGCGGCAGGCCGCGATGCGAAGGTCGAGCGGCTGATAGAGGCCCTGGTTGCCATGCTCGAGCAGAACGTCGAGCCCGGTCACACCCAGGTCGGCACCGCCGTATTGCACGTAGGTGGGCACGTCCGAGGCGCGGACCAGCACCACGCGCACGTCGGGCTTGGTGGTCGCCAGGATCAGCTTGCGGGACTTGTCCGGATCCTCCGTGACCTCGATGCCCGCCGCGGCCAACAGGGGCAGCGTTTCCTCGAAAATGCGCCCCTTCGAGAGCGCCAGCGTGATCATGGCTGCACCTCGGCAGGGCCAGCCACGCGCTCGATGTCGGCGCCGAGGCCGCGCAACTTGGCTTCCATGCGGTCGTAGCCGCGGTCGAGGTGATAGATGCGGTCCACCAGCGTCTCGCCGTCGGCCACGAGGCCGGCGATCACGAGGCTCGCCGAGGCGCGCAGGTCCGTCGCCATCACGGTCGCACCCGAAAGCTGCGAAACGCCTTCGATCACTGCCACCTTGCCGTCGGTCTGGATGCGGGCGCCCAGCCGAAGCATCTCGTCGACATGCATGAAGCGGTTCTCGAAGATGGTCTCGGTCACGGTCGAGGTGCCTTCGGAGATCACGTTGAGCGCCATGAACTGCGCCTGCATATCCGTCGGAAAGCCTGGGTACTCCGTGGTGCGGAAGCCCTGCGCCTTGAGGCGGCCCTCGCTCTGGACACGGATGCCCCCATCCACCGTCGCCACGCTCGCGCCCGCGGCGCGCAGTTTCTCGATGACGGCGTCCAGATGGTCGGCCCGTCCGTGCTTCAGCACGACATCGCCGCCCGTAGCCGCCACGGCGCACAGGAAGGTGCCCGCCTCGATCCGATCGGCCACCACCTGGTGCGTGCAGCCGTTCAGCTTCTCCACGCCCTGGATGCGGATACGGCTGGTGCCGTGCCCCTCGATCTTCGCGCCCATGGCGATCAGCATTTCGGCCAGGTCGGCGATTTCGGGCTCCTGAGCGGCGTTTTCCAGCACCGTCTCGCCTTCTGCCAGCGCGGCGGCCATGAGGAAGTTCTCGGTGCCGGTGACGGTGACCATGTCGGTCGTGATGCGGGCGCCATGCAGCCGTTGGCGCCCCCCGGCAATGCTGGCCACCATGTAGCCGTGCTCGACCACGATATCGGCGCCCATGGCCTGCAGGCCCTTGATGTGCTGGTCGACCGGCCGCGAACCGATGGCACAGCCGCCCGGCAGGGAGACCTTGGCCTTGCCGAAACGGGCCAGCAGCGGGCCCAGCGCCAACACCGAAGCGCGCATCGTCTTGACCAGCTCATAGGGTGCCTCGGGCACCTCCAGCGTGCGCGCATTGATGCGCACGGTGCCGTTATCGTCGCGATCCGCGGTGACGCCCATGTTGTGGACCAGCTTGAGCATGGTTGCCACATCCTTCAGGCGCGGCACGTTGTGCAGCGTGACGGGTTGGTCGGTCAGCAGCGCCGCGCAAAGCTCGGGCAATGCGGCGTTCTTGGCGCCGGAAATGAGTACCTCGCCGCGAAGCTTGCGCCCGCCGCGAATCAGAAGTTTGTCCATGAGAAATCCAGCGGAGGTCTAGCGGGAGGGCGAAGAATTCTGGTCCGCCCATTCGGCGGGCGTGAAGGTTTTCATCGAGAGCGCGTGCACCTCGTCGGTGTGCATTTTGGCACCCAGGGTGGCGTAGACGCGCTGATGTCGCTGGATGGCGCGCTTGCCCTCGAACTCCGCGGAGACGATGGTGGCGTACCAGTGGCGGCCATCGCCCTCGAGTGCGATGTGCTCGCAGGGCATGCCCGCCTCGATGATGGATTTGAGTTCTTCAGCAGTCATAGCAAGGTTTATCCGCGGATTTTGTAGCCGATGCGGAGCAAATGAACCGCGATGGCGCTCACCACCAGCCAGGCGCTGCCGACGATCGCAAAGCTCGTCCACGGCGAGACGTCACTGACGCCGAAGAAGCCGTAACGGAAGCCGTCGATCATGTAGAAGAACGGGTTCAGGTGGCTGACCTTCTGCCAGAAAGGCGGCAGCGAGCCGATGGAATAGAACACGCCCGACAGGAAGGTCATCGGCATGATCAGGAAGTTCTGGAACACCGCCATCTGGTCGAACTTCTCGGCCCAGAGCCCTGCGATGAGCCCCAGCGTGCCAAGGATGGCCGCGCCCAGGAACGCAAAAACGATGATCCACAAGGGCGCCACGAAGCCCGGCATGGCGAACAGCGAGGTGACGACGAACACGCCCAGGCCGACGGCGAGTCCGCGCACGATGGACGAGCCAACATAGGCGAAGAACCAGCCCCAGTGCGACAGGGGCGTCAGCAGCACGAACACCAGGCTGCCCATGATCTTGCTCTGGATGATCGACGACGAGCTGTTGGCGAACGCGTTCTGCAGCACGCTCATCATCACGAGGCCGGGCACGAGGAAAGCGGTATAGCTGACTGTGCCGAAGACCTTGACGTGAGCTTCGAGCACGTGGCCGAACACCATCAGGTAGAGCAAGGCCGTCAGGACGGGAGCGCCCACGGTCTGGAAGCCGACCTTCCAGAAGCGCAGCGTTTCCTTGTAGAGCAGCGCACGCCAGCCCAATGCATTGATCATCATCGGGCAACCTCCAGCGGTGTTTGCTCACCCGCCATCAAGTCGATGAAGACATCCTCCAGATCGGCCTTGCGCATCTCGACGTCCTCGACGTCCAGGCCCGCTTCGCGGATGGCGGCAAGAAGCTGCTCGACCTCGTGCGCGTTCTGCGCGGGCAGTTGCACGATGCGGCCGGTGATGCGCGCATGCTGCGCGATCGCCCAGGGCAGCATGCCATCGGTCTTGAAGCGCAGTACGTTGCTGGCCGCAGAACGGAGCAATTCGCTCGTGCGGTCCAGCGCGATCACGCGCCCCTGCTTGAGCATCGCGATGCGGTGGCACAGCGCCTCGGCTTCTTCCAGGTAGTGCGTGGTCAGCAACACGGTGCTGCCTTGCTTGTTCAGCTTGGCCACGAACTGCCACAAGGTCTGGCGCAACTCGACGTCGACGCCGGCCGTCGGCTCGTCCAGCACGATGACGGGCGGCTTGTGCACCAGCGCCTGCGCGACGAGAACGCGGCGCTTCATGCCGCCGGAGAGCTGGCGCATATTGGCGCCGGCCTTGTCGGCGAGGCCCAGGCTGTGCAGCAATTCGTCGATCCAGGCGTCGTTGTTCTTGATGCCGAAGTAGCCCGACTGGATGCGCAACGCCTCGCGAACGTTGAAGAACGGATCGAAAACAAGCTCCTGGGGCACTACGCCAAGCTGTCTGCGCGCCTTGGCGTACTCTTTTTGAACGTCGAAGCCATGGACGCTGATCGAGCCCGCACTGGGGCGCGACAGGCCCGCAAGCATGCTGATCAGGGTGGTCTTGCCGGCGCCGTTGGGTCCGAGGAGACCGAAGAACTCGCCTTCCTCGATCTGGAAGCTCACCTCGTCGACCGCTCGCAGGCCCGGTTTTCCCTGGGCCCGTTGCTGGCGTGAGGCAGGATAGGTCTTGGAGACCGATTGGAAGGAGATCGCGGGCATGGGAACCCTCGATTTTACGGGGCTGGTGTTTTTGTCAGGGCGCGGCGGGCAAAAGGCCTGCCACGCCGTACAGCGAAGCAAGCTCCCGCAGGCGCGGCGGCAAGCCCTTCACGGCGAATCCTCGGCCCATCGCGCTCGACTCGCGCCGGCACTCGAGCAGCACCGCCAGCGCCGAGGAATCGAACTGAACCAGCGCGCTGGCGTCGACCACTGTGGAAGTGTCCGTCTGCCCGGCAAGCCCCTGCTGGAGCATGTAGACGCAGGCGGGCGCCTCGTCGTGCGTCAACTTCGGCGGCAGCACCAGCATCCGGTCAGCTCTTGCCGTTCGACTTGTTCCGGGCTGCCAGCGCTGCGATCAGGCCGTCGATGCCCTTGCTGTTGATCTGCTGTGCGAACTGCGTGCGGTAGGTGTCGACCAGCCAGACGCCCAGCACATTGATGTTGTAGATCTTCCAGCCGGCTGCTTCGCCCGGCGTTCTTTCGAGCCGGTAGTCGAGTTGCACCGGGTCGCCGCCGCCCCGGACTTCGGTACGGACGAGGACTTCCTTGTCGTCGAGCGAACCGCGGAACGGACGCACACTCACGGTCTGGTCGCTCACCTGGTCCAGCGCGCCCGCATAAGTGCGCACGAGCAAGGTCTTGAACTCTTCCTCCAGGCGCTTCTGTTGCTCGGGCGTGGCCTGGCGCCAGGCCGGGCCCACGGCGGATGCCGTCATGCGCTGGAAGTTCACGTTGGGCATGATCTTGGTGTTGACCAGCACCATGATCTTGTCGACGTCGCCGGCCTTGATCGACTTGTCCGACTTGATGGTTTCCAGCACATCGCTCGAGATGCGCTTGACCAGGGCATCGGGCGTTTCGTCAGCAGCGTGCGCAGGTCGAACGAACGCGACGGCGGCACCGGCGAGCAGGAGCCCGGCGAGCGCAAAGCGGCCCAAGGTGCGGCGTTGAAGAATCTGGTTCATCGAATAATTCCCTTGTATCTGTTCCCGCGTCGGGCAGCTGGAGGGTTGGAGGCTGCCCGATCCACAGGGTTCCACCATACCAAGGTCCGCTGCAACCGAATGCAAAAGCCCCGATGGCTAGTTTCCGTCGTCGGGCAGGTTGCCGTCGTGCACTTCGTTTCGCCTTCTCTGCAGGAAGGCATCGCGCGTGAACGAATATCTGTCGAGGGCGGCATCGTCCAGCAATTGGCTTGCACGCAGGAGGTTCGAGCGGAGGTCCACCAGGCGCAGCGCATACATCGAATTGCGCACCGGAATGTCGTTGACATGGTTCACGAGATCGCCGTTCACGTCCACGATGAGCGCTGCGGCATCGCGCACGGTCGAAGGCCCGAGCAGCGGAAGAACCAGGTACGGCCCGCTCGGCACGCCCCAGCGACCCAGGGTCTGGCCGAAGTCTTCGGAGTGACGGTCAATGCCCGCCTCGGTGGCAATGTCGAGGATGCCGCCGAGCCCGAAGACGGTGTTGACATTCACGCGCATGAAGGTCTGGGCGCTGTCCTGCAGCTTGAGCTGCGCCACGCTGTTGACGAAGCTCCAGACATCCGACAGGTTGCCGAAGAAGTTGTTGACGCCCGCGCGTATCGGCGAAGGCAGCGCACGCTGGTAGACGGTTGCGACCGGCCGCAGGACGGCATCGTCGACGGTGTCGTTGAAGCGTGCCACCTGGCGATTGAGCGGCTCGAAGGGGTCTGCCGGGTTGGCGTTGGGGCCGGTCGCGCACCCGGTCATCAGGATCAGGGTGCTCACGGCCAACGCCCAGCGCAGACCAGCAGCCCTGAACAGCAGGGCGAGAAGAGATCGTGGTTTCATTTCTTGTTGGAGTTACCTGAAGGCGCACTTCCCTCGCCCGCCTTGCTGTAGAGGAACTGACCGATCAGATTCTCCAGCACGACCGCGGACTGCGTTGCCGTGATGACATCGCCGGCCTGGAGGTTCTTGTCGTCGGCGCCCGCCTCGATGCCAATGTACTGCTCGCCGAGCAGGCCGCTGGTCAGGATCTTGAGCGAACTGTCCTTCGGGAAACTGTATCGGCTTTGCAGCGCAAGCGTGACGCTGGCCTGGAAGTTCTTGTCGTCGAATGTGATCGATTCGACACGTCCGACGACCACGCCGGCGCTCTTGACCGCGGTCTGCGGCTTCAACCCACCGATGTTGTCGAAGCGCGCGGTCACCGTGTAGGTCTTCTGGAAGTTCAGGCTCAAGAGGTTGGCCGACTGGAGTGCGAGAAAAAGCAGCGCCGCAGCGCCGATCAGCACGAACAGGCCGACCCAGATGTCATTGTTGGAACGTTGCATGTGTTGCACTCTCCTGATCGAATTTTTCTAGATGCTGAACATCATGGCCGTCAGCAGGAAGTCGAGCCCGAGCACCGCGAGCGAGGCCACGACGACCGTCCGGGTCGTGGCGCGCGACACGCCTTCAGGCGTCGGCTGCGACTCATAGCCTTGCAGCAGCGCGATGAAGGTGACTGTGATGCCGAAGACGATGCTCTTGACGACGCCGTTGCCGACGTCCCGCCAGACATCGACGCCGCCCTGCATTTGCCCCCAGAACGCGCCCGGATCGACGCCCAGCATCAAGACGCCAACCACATAGCCGCCGACCACGCCGACCGCGCTGAACACCGCCGCCAGCAGCGGCATGGTGATCACGCCGGCCCAGAAACGGGGCGCGAGGATGCGTTGTACGGGATCGACCGCCATCATCTCCATGGCGCTCAGCTGCTCGCCAGCCTTCATGAGACCGATCTCCGCCGTCAGCGAAGTGCCGGCACGCCCGGCGAACAGCAGCGCAGCCACCACCGGCCCCAGCTCGCGGACGAGGCTCAGGGCCACCAGCAGGCCGAGCGCTTCGGATGAGCCGTAGCGCTGCAATGTGTAGTAGCCCTGCAGGCCGAGGACGAAGCCCACGAAGAGACCCGACACCGCGATGATCGCGAGCGAGTAGTTGCCGAGGAAATGGATCTGGTCCCGCACCAGCCCGAAACGGCGCAGGCTGTGCGCGCCACGGAATACGAGACGCAGGAAAAGGCGCGCACCCAGGCCGAGATCGGCGAGCTTGCTGCGGACCGCAAAACCGACGTCCGAAGGCTTGTACCAACTCATGCGCGGCCCCCTTCGGCATTGCCGAAGTCGTCCTCGACTCCGACGGCGGGGTAGTGGAAATGCACCGGCCCGTCGGGCAGTGCATTGACAAACTGGTGGACCAGCGGATCCGAACTCTTGCGCACGTCGTCCGGCTTGCCCTGCGCAGCGATGCCGCCATTCGCGAGGATGATCACGTGATCGGCGATCCGGAACGTCTCTTCGAGATCGTGCGAAACGATGATGCTGGTGAGCCCCAGCGTGTCGTTGAGCTGCCGGATCAACCGGGCTGCAGTTCCGAGCGAAATCGGGTCGAGCCCGGCAAAGGGCTCGTCATACATGACGAGATCGGGGTCGAGGGCGATCGCGCGCGCCAGCGCGACGCGGCGCGCCATGCCTCCGGACACCTCGCTCGGCATCAGTTGCCGCGCACCGCGCAGTCCGACCGCATCGAGCTTCATGAGCACGATGTCGCGGATCAGGGCGTCGGGCAGCTGGGTGTGTTCCCGCAACGGGAAGGCGACGTTGTCGAACACGCTCATGTCGGTGAAGAGCGCCCCGAACTGGAACAGCATGCCCATGCGGCGCCTTGCGGCATAGAGCGCATCCGCGCCCAACCGACCGATGTCTTGACCGTCGACGAGCACTTCGCCACGCTGCGCACGCAACTGGCCGCCAATCAGGCGCAGGACCGTGGTCTTCCCGCCGCCTGAAGCCCCCATGAGCGCGGTCACCTTGCCACGCGGCACGGCGAAGGAGACGCCGTCGAGAATCGCGCGCTGGCCATACCCGAAGGTGACATTGCGGAATTCGACGAGGGAAGTGGCGGGAGATGCGTCCATGGAAATGAAAAAGCCGGGGCGCCCTCAGGCATCCCGGCTTGCGGTGACACACAATGATACGGGATGCCCGGCCCCCGCCCGCTTCGGACTGCTCCGAAACGGCGGGCATGCGGGCCGGTGCGCCCTTCCCGGCTTCAACGCGGCAGGTCGCTGAACCCCATCAGGAATTCATCCACCGAGCGCGCCGCCTGGCGTCCTTCGCGGATGGCCCAGACCACCAGCGACTGGCCGCGGCGGATGTCGCCTGCGGCGAACACCTTGGGCACGTTGGTCGCATACCCGCCCACGAATTCGACCGTGGCCTTGGCATTGCCGCGAGCATCCTTCTCGACGCCGAAGGCGTCCAGCACATTGCCGACCGGGCTGACGAAACCCATCGCCAGCAGCACGAGGTCCGCCTTGAGCACTTGCTCGCTGCCCGCGACCTCGACCATCTTGCCGTCCTTCCACTCGACGCGGACGGTCTTCAAGCCGGTGACCTTGCCCTTCTCGCCGATGAATTCCTTGGTCGAGATCGCGAACTCGCGCTCGCAGCCTTCTTCATGGCTGGAACTGGTGCGCAGCTTGTACGGCCAGTAGGGCCAGGTCAGCGGGCGGTTTTCCTCTTCGGGCGGCTGCGGCAGCAGTTCGAATTGCGTGACGCTGGCAGCGCCGTGGCGGTTGCTGGTGCCCACGCAGTCGGAGCCGGTGTCGCCGCCGCCGATCACGATCACGTGCTTGCCGTCGGCGCGCAACTGGCCCTTGACCTTGTCACCCGCGTTGATCTTGTTCTGCTGCGGCAGGAACTCCATCGCGAAATGAATGCCGTCGAGATCCCGGCCAGGAACAGGCAGGTCACGCGACTGCTCGGCGCCGCCGGTCAGCAGCACCGCGTCGAACTCCTTGTCGAGTTGCTCGGGCGTGACGATTTCCTTGGCCCAGTTCGTGACCTTGGAGCCCTTGCCCAGCGGATCCTTGGCCGCGCCGACCATCACGCCGGTGCGGAAGGTCACGCCTTCGGCCTTCATCTGCTCCACGCGGCGATCGATGTGCACCTTCTCCATCTTGAAGTCGGGGATGCCGTAGCGCAGCAGGCCACCGATGCGGTCGTTCTTCTCGAACAGCGTCACGTCGTGGCCGACGCGCGCGAGTTGCTGTGCAGCGGCCATGCCGGCCGGGCCGGAACCGACGACCGCGACCTTCTTGCCGGTCTTGTGCTTGGCCGGACGCGCCGCCACCCAGCCTTCGTCCCATGCGCGGTCGATGATCGCGTGTTCGATCGACTTGATGCCGACCGCATCGTCATTCACGTTTAGCACGCAGGCTGCCTCGCACGGCGCGGGGCAGATGCGGCCGGTGAACTCCGGGAAGTTGTTGGTCGAGTCGAGCACGACGAAGGCGCTCTGCCAGTCGCTGCGATAGACCAGGTCGTTGAAGTCCGGAATGATGTTGTTGACCGGGCAGCCGCTGTTGCAGAACGGCGTGCCGCAGTCCATGCAACGCGCACCCTGCACCTTGGCCTGCGCCTCGTCGAGACCGACGACGAATTCCTTGTAGTGCTTGACCCGCTCCTCGACGGGCTTATAGCCCTCCTCGACGCGCTCATGCTCCATGAAGCCGGTGATTTTTCCCATCGTGCTGTCCTCTGTTCTTTGTCGTTGCGGCTATCAGACGGCTGCCACCGGCTTGGCGGCCGTTGCGGCGTGCGGCTCCATGCCTGCATGTGCGTTGTTCCCGCTGCTGGCGAGCTCGACCTCGCGGTCGTGGATCTCGGCCAGCGCGCGCTTGTATTCGTTCGGGAAGACCTTGACGAACTTCGTGCGGGCCACGGCCCAGGTGTCGAGCAGTTCGCGCGCGCGCTTGCTGCCGGTCCAGCGGTGGTGATCCTCGAGCAACTTCCGGAGTTGCGCCTCGTCGGTCTCGCCGTCGTGCCACACCTTGCGATGCACGCTCGCGGTCTGCTCGGCGGATGTCAGCACCTTGTCGAGCGACACCATCGAGAGATTGCAGCGCGAAGCGAACTGGCCGTCCTCGTCGTAGACGAAGGCGACGCCGCCGCTCATGCCGGCCGCGAAGTTGCGGCCGGTCTTGCCGAGCACCGCCACCGTTCCGCCGGTCATGTATTCGCAGCCGTGGTCACCCGTGCCTTCGACCACTGCGGTGGCGCCCGAGAGACGCACAGCGAAGCGCTCGCCGGCCACGCCGCAAAGGTAGGCCTCGCCGGTGGTCGCACCGTAGAGAGCGGTGTTGCCGACGATGGTGTTGCGAATCGCCTCGCCCCGGAAATCGAGGCTCGGACGCACCACCACGCGGCCACCCGACAGGCCCTTGCCGGTGTAGTCGTTCGCATCGCCGATCAAGTACAGCGTGATGCCGCGCGCCAGGAAGGCGCCGAAGGACTGGCCGCCCGTGCCTTCCAGCTGGATGCGGATCGAGTCGTCAGGCAAGCCTTGCGGATGCACCTTGGTCAACGCGCCCGAGAGCATGGCGCCGACCGAGCGGTTCACATTGCGGGCGACCTCGATGAACTGGACCTTCTCGCCCTTGTCGATGGCCGGACGCGAACGCTCGATCAGCTTGTTGTCCAGGCTCTTCTGCAGGCCGTGGTCCTGGTTCTCGACGTGATAGCGCGGCACGTCGGCCGGAACGTTCGGCTGTGCGAACAGGCGGCTGAAATCAAGGCCGCGCGCCTTCCAGTGCTCGATGCCCTGCTTGGTGTCGAGCAGGTCGGCACGACCGATCAGGTCGTCGAACTTGCGCACGCCCAGCTGGGCCATGATCTGGCGGACTTCCTCGGCAACGAAGAAGAAGTAGTTCACCACGTGCTCGGGCTTGCCCGAGAACTTCTTGCGCAGCACCGGGTCTTGCGTCGCCACGCCCACCGGGCAGGTGTTGAGGTGGCACTTGCGCATCATGATGCAGCCTTCGACCACCAGCGGCGCGGTCGCGAATCCGAACTCGTCGGCGCCGAGCAGCGCGCCGATGGCAACGTCGCGGCCGGTCTTCATCTGGCCATCGGCCTGCACACGGATACGGCCGCGCAGGCGGTTCAGCACCAGGGTCTGCTGGGTTTCGGCCAGGCCGATTTCCCACGGGCTGCCCGCGTGCTTGATCGACGACCAGGGCGAAGCGCCCGTGCCGCCGTCATGGCCGGCGATCACGACGTGGTCGCTCTTGCACTTGGCCACGCCAGCCGCGATCGTGCCGACGCCGACTTCGCTCACCAGCTTCACGCTCACGCTCGCATGCGGCGCGACGTTCTTCAGGTCGTGGATCAGCTGGGCCAGATCCTCGATCGAGTAGATGTCGTGGTGCGGCGGGGGCGAGATCAGGCCCACGCCCGGCACCGAGTAGCGCAACTGGCCGATGTAGTTGGACACCTTGCCGCCGGGCAACTGACCGCCTTCGCCGGGCTTGGCGCCCTGAGCCATCTTGATCTGCAGCTGGTCTGCCGAGGAGAGGTACTCGGCGGTGACGCCGAACCGGCCCGAGGCGACCTGCTTGATCTTCGAGCGCAGCGAATCGCCGTCCTTCAGCGGAAGGTCGACTTCGACGTTGGCTTCGCCGATCACGCTCTTGAGCGTGTCGCCCATCTTGATCGGGATGCCCTTGAGCTCGTTGCGGTAACGGTTCGGATCCTCGCCGCCCTCGCCGGTGTTGCTCTTGCCGCCGATGCGGTTCATGGCGACGGCCAGCGTCGAATGCGCCTCGGTGCTGATGGAGCCGAGCGACATCGCGCCCGTGGCAAAACGCTTGACGATCTCGGTCGCAGGCTCGACCTCGTCCACCGGAATCGCCTTGGCAGGATCGATCTTGAACTCGAACAGGCCGCGCAGCGTGAGATGCCGGCGGTTCTGGTCGTTGATGATCTGCGCGTATTCCTTGTACGTGTTGAAGTTGTTGGCGCGCGTGCTGTGCTGCAGCTTGGCGATCGCATCGGGCGTCCACATGTGCTCTTCGCCACGGGTGCGCCAGGCGTATTCGCCGCCGGCGTCGAGCATGTGCGCGAGCACCGGGTCGTCGCTGAAGGCCGCCTTGTGCATGCGGATCGCTTCCTCGGCGATCTCGAACACGCCGATGCCTTCGACGCGGCTGGCCGTACCGGTGAAGTACTTGCCGACGGTTTCGCTGTTGAGGCCGATGGCCTCGAACAGCTGCGCGCCGCAGTAGCTCATATAAGTACTGACGCCCATCTTCGACATGATCTTGGACAGACCCTTGCCGACCGCCTTGACGTAGTTGTAGATGGCCTTTTCCGCGCTCAGGTCGCCGGACAGGTCCTCGTGCATCGCGGCCAGCGTTTCCATCGCCAGATAAGGATGCACGGCTTCCGCGCCGTAGCCGGCCAGCACGCCGAAGTGGTGGACTTCGCGGGCCGAACCCGTCTCGACGACCAGGCCGGCGGTGGTGCGCAAGCCTTCACGCACCAGGTACTGGTGGATGGCCGAAAGCGCCAGCAGCGCCGGAATCGCCACCTGGGTCGGGCCGACCGCGCGGTCGCTCACGATCAGGATGTTGTGGCCGCCCTTGATGGCATCGACCGCTTCGGCGCACAGCGACGCCAGCTTGGCCTCGACGCCCTCATCGCCCCAGGAGAGCGGATAGGTGATGTCGAGCGTGTAGCTCTTGAACTTGCCTTGCGTGTACTTTCCGATGTCGCGCAGCTTCGCCATGTCGGCGAAGTCGAGGATCGGCTGGCTCACTTCGAGCCGCATCGGCGGGTTGACCTGGTTGATGTCCAGCAGGTTCGGCTTCGGGCCGATGAAGGACACCAGCGACATCACGATCGCTTCGCGGATCGGGTCGATCGGCGGGTTCGTCACCTGCGCGAACAGCTGCTTGAAGTAGTTGTAGAGCGGCTTGTTCTTGTTGGACAGCACGGCCAGCGGGCTGTCGTTGCCCATGGAACCGATGCCCTCTTCGCCGGCGGCAGCCATCGGGCTCATCAGGAACTTGATGTCTTCCTGCGTGTAGCCGAAGGCCTGCTGGCGATCGAGCAGGCTGACCTGGCTCGGCGGCGCCTGCACCGTCTCGGCTTCGACGCTGTCGAGCTTGATGCGCAGGTTTTCGATCCACTGCTTGTAGGGCTTGCTGTTGGCGAGGGTGGCCTTGACCTCCTCGTCGTCGATCATGCGGCCCTGTTCGAGGTCGATCAGGAACATCTTGCCGGGCTGCAGGCGCCACTTGCGCACGATCTTCTGCTCGGGCACGGGCAGCACGCCGGATTCCGAACCCATGATGACGAGGTCGTCGTCCGTCACGCAGTAGCGCGAGGGGCGCAGGCCGTTGCGGTCGAGCGTGGCGCCGATCTGGCGGCCGTCGGTGAAGACGATCGACGCGGGGCCGTCCCACGGCTCCAGCATCGCGGCGTGGTATTCGTAGAAGGCGCGACGGCGAGGATCCATCGTGGCGTGCTGTTCCCACGGCTCGGGAATCATCATCATCACGGCCTGGCTGATCGGGTAGCCGGCCATGGTCAGCAACTCGAGGCAGTTGTCGAAGGTCGCGGTGTCGGACTGGCCCGCAAAGCTGATCGGATACAGCTTCTGCAGGTCGGCACCGAGCACGGGCGAAGACATGACGCCTTCGCGCGCCTTCATCCAGTTGTAGTTGCCCTTGACGGTGTTGATTTCACCGTTGTGCGCGACATAGCGGTACGGGTGGGCCAGCGGCCACTCGGGGAAGGTGTTGGTCGAAAAGCGCTGATGCACCAGGCCCAGAGCCGAAACGCAGCGCTTATCTTGCAAGTCCAGGTAGTAAGTACCAACTTGATCGGCGAGCAGCAGGCCCTTGTAGACGACCGTGCGGCTCGACATGCTCGGAACGTAGTATTCCTTGCTGTGCTTGAGCTTGAGGCGCTGGATGTTGGCGCTGGCGGTCTTGCGGATCACATACAGCTTGCGCTCGAGTGCGTCCTGCACGATCACGTCGTTGCCGCGGCCGATGAAGATCTGGCGAAGCAGAGGCTCCTTGGCGCGCACGTTCGGCGACATGGGCATCTCGCGGTTGACCGGCACGTCGCGCCAGCCCAGCAGGACCTGGCCCTCCGCCTTGATCGCGCGCTCCATCTCCTGCTCGCAGGCCTCGCGGGACGCGTGTTCCTTGGGCAGGAAGATCATGCCGACGCCGTATTCGCCAGGCGGCGGGAGGGTGACCCCCTGTTTCGCCATCTCTTCGCGGTACAGCAGGTCGGGCAGCTGGATCAGGATGCCGGCGCCGTCACCCATGAGCTTGTCAGCGCCCACTGCGCCGCGGTGGTCGAGATTCTCAAGAATCTTGAGGCCCTGCAACACGATGGCGTGGCTCTTTTCGCCCTTGATGTGGGCCACGAAGCCAACGCCGCAGGCGTCGTGCTCGTCGGCAGCAGAATAAAGACCGTGTTCTTGGAGATGCTGGATCTCGGCAGCCGTCGTCATGGGCGTGCTCCTTCAGTTTTCGCAGGGAAAAGGAGCATATTGCTTTGCACAAATAATGCCAAACGGTTTAATTGGGGTCAGATTCAAATTAAATTCCGAATGATTTAGTGGGAATTAATTTGGGGACATATCAAAAACTGTAGCAAGACTGCTTTAGAACACGCGGTATCCGGCGGTCTTTCTACTCGTCTCTTGAGATCGGAGGACGCCCTGGACGCGCCTTGAGCACGCGGCGCTCCGTCGTTTTTTGTAACGAATGGAGAAAATCTTGATCGCCAACGGCCCAGCCGCGAAGCGTGGCGTCGGTCAAGGCGGCATGAACTGCGCTCGATATGCCGCTGCGCACCAATTCGGCATATGCAGCCTCGCGAGCGAAGGGCGTGTTGCCCAGCGCCCAGTACAACGGATGAGGCGTGAGGAACCTGTCCTGCCGCAAGCCGGCGTAGTGCCCGTGGCTCGACCAGGGATAGTCGCGCGCGTCGGTCACCATGCCCGCGCGCACCGGATTGAGGTCGATGTACACCATGCAGGCCAGCAGATAGCGATCGGTCTGGATCAACGTGGACCTGTACCGCCCTTCCCACAAGGTGCCGCTGCGGCCGTGCCGGTCGTTGAAGTACCGCACATAGCGCCGCCCGACCGCCTGCATCCATTGCGGCAAGCCGTCGGCGGTCGATGGCGTGGCGAGCAGATGGAAATGGTTGTCCATCAGCACGTACGCATGAAGCGCGACGCCGAGGCGCGCGGCGTTCTCCCCGAGCAGGCTCAGGAAGAACTCGCGGTCGGCGCGATCGACGAAGACCAGCTGCCGGTTGTTCCCACGCTGGATGACGTGGTGCGGCTGATCGGCCAGGGTGAGGCGGGGCAGGCGTGCCATGGCGCGAGGCGGCGAAAGGCTCAGGGCAGCCGGAAGCGAGTCTCCATCAACGACTCCAGCCCGAACTGGGCCAGCAGCTCGCGAAGCCGCGCCGCCGCGCTGGCTTTGTGCTGCCCTGTGTGGCGCGCGATGATGAGTTCGTTCTTCATGCTGTGCTCCCAGCCCACCAGTTCCGTGACCGTGACCTGGTAGCCATTGGCTTCGAGGTAGAGGCAGCGCAGCACGTTGGTCAGCTGGCTTCCGATCTCGCGGGTGTGCAACGGATGGCGCCACAGTTCCGCCAATGGCGTGCGAGAGAGCGCCAGCGCCTTGGTCTGGCGCAAGCAGGCTGCAATCTCGGCCTGGCAGCAAGGCACCAGCACCATGAAGCGCGCTTTCTTTGCGAGCCCGAATGCGATCGCGTCGTCGGTCGCGGTGTCGCAGGCGTGCAGCGCGGTCACCACGTCGATCCGTGCCGGCAAGGCCGCCGCGCTGGCCGACTCAGCCACCGTGAGGTTGAGGAACGACATGCGGTCGAAACCCAGGCGCCTGGCAAGGTCGCGCGACCTGTCGACCAGATCCGCCCGCGTCTCGATCCCGTACACCTGCCCGCCGCCACGCTCACGGAAGAACAGGTCATAGATGATGAAGCCCAGGTACGACTTGCCTGCCCCATGGTCGGCCAGCGTCGCCTGCGCACCGTCGTCTGGCAACTCGCGCAGCAGCTTTTCGATGAACTGGAACAGGTGATAGACCTGCTTGAGCTTGCGGCGCGAATCCTGGTTGAGCCGGCCTTCGCGCGTGAGGATGTGCAGTTCCTTGAGCAGCTCGACGGACTGCCCCGGCCGCAGTTCACTCAGGACCTCGGCTTCGGCCTTCGCGGCCTTGGCGACCTTGCTCATCGCGCGGCGCCTCCGGGGCCGACGCCCAACGCAGCCCAGCCTTCAGCGCCGAGCGCTTCCAGGGTGTCGATATTGCGGCCGAAGATGGCTTCGGCGTCCGGGAAGGCGTCGACGGCGCGGCTCACGCTGTCCTCGCGCAGGAGGTGCAACGTGGGGTATGGCGCACGGTTGGTCGCATTCGTGATGTCGACGGCGTCCGTGCCGGCAAACTGAAAGTGCGGATGGAAACTGGCGAGTTGGAACTGGCCTTCGAAGCCCGCCTGCGCAAGGCGGCGCTCGGCACGCGCAGTGAAATCATTGAAGTCGAGGAAATCAGCCAAGGTGTTGGGCGCAATCAGAAGTGTGGTGTCGCGTTCGGTGGGTTCGCAGGCGGCGAGCGCGTGTGCCTCGGCGATCAGGGCATCGATCAGCCCACCCTCTTCGTTCGGCAGATACACAGCATAGTGAATCTGTCCCCGAATATGCACAGCTTTCGCAAATGGGCAGAGATTGAGCCCGATCACTGCGCGCTCAAGCCAACGTTGCGTGTCGACCTCGGCCTGCGAAGAAGAAATGGCTTGGTTGCTCATGTGGCGCCCCTGCGCGCGATCGCAGGCGACAGACGCGCTGCGAGCGCCAGGCCCGCCAGCGAGCACGCCAGCGTGAGAGTCCACGTCCATTGCCAGCCCCCCACACGATGCGCGATCCATGCAACGAACGGCGGCGAGATGAACTGGCCGAGCGACGACGCCTGCTGCATCATCCCGACGGTCGTCGACACCGTGGAAGGCCCCGGTGCGAGCCGCACCGCCAGCATGAACAGGGTGGCAGGCACCACGCCGCCGCCGAGGGAGAACATGCAGACCGCGAGGTAACGCAGCGCTGGCGGCAGGCCCAGCGGGTCGTGCGGGCCACCGAATTGCGCAAAAGCGGCCATGCTGCCGAGCGCCATGACGACGAAGCCCCAGCGCAGCAGGCGATCGGGCGCCACGCCGCGCTGGAGAAGCCGGCCGCCCGTCACGTTGCCGACGATGTTGGTCGCCGCCGCAAGAGCGGTCAGCCCTGCATTCCACGCACTTGGCACGCCGGCGTCGGCATAGATTGCAGGCAGGAAGCCGATCACGGCCATCCATTGCGAGGAGTAGACCGCGAAGGCGAGTGCCAGGGTCCAGGGCGCGCTCGCGCCGACGGTGCCGCGCAGCCGCACGGACCAACTCTCGGTTGACGATGAAGCCGTCGCCTGCCGGGCTTTGTCCGCCGGCACCACCACCGCCACCCAGATCGCCGCGGCCGCGGAGACCGAGGACAGGGCCCACCACCATCCAGACCAGCCCGCCCAAGCGATCAGCGCCGGCCCCAGCAAGAGCGCCAATGCCACCCCGAGCGGCATGTAGGCGCCCCACAGGCCGAGCGCCGCCTTCTCCGAATGGGGCGGCGCCAACGCACGGACCAGGCCCGGACCCGGCATCACCGCCAGGAGAAATCCAACCCCTTCGAGCGCACGCAGCGCCAGCAGCCAAGGCAAGGCTTGTGGACCGTCGCTGGACCAGACTCCCACCAGTCCGCCCAGCACGCTCGCGATGGTGACCACCGTCAATCCGGCAAGCATGCTGCGCCGAAGCCCGATGGTGTCCGCTGCCAATCCGACGAAGATGCCGAGCGTCATGCCCGCCACCTGGACCAGCGACAGGAGGAAGCCTGCCTCCACCAGACCGATGCCCAGGCTCGATTGCAAGGCAGGCACCGCGGGCGGCAACTTGCCCAGATGCAACGCTGCGGCAACGCCCGCGGCCACGACGGCCAGCGCCGCAGCGGGGATCCTCGACACGCCGCTCATTCGACCCACCGCTGCCCCGTCAGGCGTTCATATTCACGGATCGCGAATCGATCAGTCATCCCGGCAATATAGTCCGCCACCGCGCGATGTCGGTCCTCGCGCTGGCCGTACCCCTCGGGCATTTCGACCGGCTTGTCGAGGTACGCGGCGAACAGTGCGCGCACCACTCCTTGCGCCCGATCTGCGGTCTGCATCACTCGCTCGTGCCGATACAGATTGTGAAAAAGGAAGCGCTTCAGCTCCGTGGATTCGGCCCGCATGGACCGGCTGAAAAGCACCAGCGGCGTCGCGCGGCGCACGGCATCCGCGTCGGGCGGCGCCGTCGCTTCGAGTGCGCCGCGCGTCGCGTCGATCACGTCATAGACCTGCGCGCTGAGCATCCGGCGAATCGTTTCGTAGAGCACGCGTCGCCCGTGAAGTTGAGGGAACTCGGCCAGCGCTTCGCGGCGGTATCGATCGAACAGCGCCACCTCGCCGAGCCGCTCGATGCTGATCAGCCCTGATCTCACGCCATCGTCGATGTCGTGCGCGTTGTAGGCAATTTCGTCTGCAAGGTTGCACAGTTGCGCCTCGAGCCCTGGCTGCGTGCGGTCGCAGAAACGTCGCGCCACGCCGCCCGGCTCCGTGGCCTCTATGCGCTCCGCGTTGGCCCGCGAACAGTGCTTGAGAATGCCTTCGCGCGTCTCGAAGCTCAGGTTGAGGCCGTCGTACTGCGGGTAGCGATGTTCGAGTTCGTCGACGACGCGCAAGCTCTGCAGGTTGTGCTCGAAGCCGCCGTGATCCCGCATGCATTCGTCGAGCGCGTCCTGGCCAGCGTGCCCGAAGGGTGTGTGCCCGAGGTCATGCGCCAGAGCGATCGCTTCGACCAGATCCTCGTTGAGTTGGAGCGCGCGCGCGATCGAGCGGCCGAGCTGCGCGACTTCCAACGAATGAGTGAGCCGTGTGCGGAACAGATCGCCTTCGTGGTTCAGGAAAACCTGCGTCTTGTAGACCAGGCGCCGGAACGCCGTCGAATGCACGATGCGGTCGCGATCGCGCTGGAACGCATCGCGCGTGGGCGCCGGCAGTTCGGGATGCCTGCGCCCGCGCGATAGAGCCGGATCGGAGGCGTAAGGTGCGAGGCTCACGTCCCTGCTCCACTTGTCGAACTTCCGTTGACCGCTGCGCAGGTCGGCGGGCAATTCAGGCGGCGCAGCATTGCGCAAGCACCTCGCGCACCATCGCATCGGGAGCGCCGCGCATGATGGCCGAACCGGGCTTGTCGAGCACGACAAAGCGGATCTCGCCCGCCTCCGACTTCTTGTCGATTCGCATCAGCTCCAGATACCGCTCCGCGCCAAGCGCGGGCGCCACGACGGGAAGGCCAGCGCGGCGGATCAGCGCCGTGAGTCGCTGGACGAAGGCTGCGTCGATGCCGCCCAGGCGCTCCGACAAATGGGCCGCCATGACCATGCCGCAACCGACGGCCTCGCCGTGGAGCCACTCACCATAGCCAAGCCCCGATTCGATCGCGTGGCCGAAGGTGTGGCCGAAGTTGAGAATCGCGCGCAAGCCGGTTTCCCGCTCGTCCTGCCCCACCACGGCAGCCTTGATCTCGCAGCTGCGCTTGACGGCGTGAGCCAGCGCAACAGGCTCCCGGGCCACGAGGGCATCGATGTGGCTCTCGATCCACGCCAGGAAATCCATGTCGTAGATCGGACCGTACTTGATGATTTCGGCCAATCCCGCGCTGAGCTCCCGCGGCGGCAAGGTGGCCAGCGTTGCCAGGTCGCACAGCACGAGTTGCGGCTGATAGAACGCGCCGATCATGTTCTTGCCCAGCGGGTGGTTGATGGCGGTCTTCCCGCCCACCGACGAATCGACCTGCGCCAGCAAGGTGGTCGGCACCTGGACGAAGGGCACGCCTCGCATATAGCTGGCGGCCGCAAAGCCGGTCATGTCGCCCACGACGCCGCCGCCCAGCGCGAAAAGCACTGTCTTGCGATCACTGCCGTGACTCAGCAGCGCGTCGAAGATCAGGTTGAGTGTCTGCCAGTCCTTGTGCGCTTCGCCATCGGGCAGTTCGAGCACATGCACCTCGCGGAAGCGACCGGCCAACGCCGCGCGCAGGGTGGCGGCATAAAGAGGCGCAACGGTGGTGTTGGTGACGATCAGCGCCGTGGCTGCTGCAGGCAAGGCCAGGTAATTGCTCGGGTCGCCGAGCAGGCCGCTGCCGATCCATATCGGATAGCTGCGCTCGCCAAGCTGGATCTCGACGTGTTCAGGAGGGACGGACAATCGCATGCCCCCGAGTTTAGGTGCATGCCGTCCGCGCCCTCCTCAGTCGAGTTGATCCCCCTCTGGGGCGGGTGAAGCAATGCCCGCCAGTTCCAGTTGCATCACGATGATGTTCACCAGCATGGCAACCGTGGGCCGGCCCGTCTCGACCACGTCATGGGCAGTTTCGCGGTAGAGCGGATCGCGGGCGCCATAGAGTTCGCGCAAGCGGCCCAGAGGGTCGGCGACTTGCAGGAGTGGCCGTTTCACGTCATGCCGAAGTCGTCGGAACAGATCCTCTGGCGCCGAACGCAGATAGATCACATGAAAGCGTGAGCGCAACTGGGTGCGGTTGGCCTCTCGGAGTACGGAGCCGCCGCCGGTAGCGACCACGCCATGGGGCACCGCCGCGAGCTCGGCGATGACCGTTTGCTCCAGATCGCGGAAGCTGGCCTCGCCCTCCCGCTCGAAATAGTCCCGGATCGAGCAGCCGATCCGGTCCTCGATCACATGATCGCTGTCAATGAAAGGAAGCTGCAGGCGCTGCGCCAAGCGCCGGCCTACAGCGGATTTTCCGGCGCCGGGCAAGCCGACGAGTGCGACCGCCATGCGGTGCTACGAACGCCGCGCATCAACGCGCAGCGTTGCGATCGGTAATCATCTTCGGGGTGATAAAGACGAGCATTTCAGTTTTGTTGGCAGTGCGAGTGCGCGTACGGAACAGTGCACCGACATAGGGCACTTCACCGAGCACCGGTATGCGCGACTCGTCATTGGCTTCGACAAGTTCGAAGATACCACCAATGACGACCGTGCCGCCGTTCTCGACCAGCACCTCGGTCTGCACGTGCTTGGTGTTGATCGCGAAACCGGCCGTGGTCGCCTGACCCACCGTGTCCTTGTTGACGTCGAGCGTCAGGATGATGTTGCCTTCGGGCGTGATCTGCGGGGTCACCTCGAGCTTGAGGTTGGCCTTGCGGAACGCGATCGAGGTGGCGCCGCTGGACGTGGCGACCTGGTAGGGCAGTTCCGTACCCTGCTCGATCAACGCCTTGGTCTGGTCTGCCGTCACGACACGGGGGCTCGACACCACCTTGCCCTTGCCATCGGCTTCCAGGGCGGAGATTTCGAGGTTCAGCATCCGCGAGAAGCTGGAATTGAACAGCGAGATCGCGAACGTGCCGGGTGCATTTCCGTTGCCGGCGACACCAGTGGACGGAAGGTTCACGAAGTTGGAGTTCGTGAAGGTCGTCAGTGCGGTCGGGGGAGCGCCGTTGACGCCAGGCGTCACGACCGGCATCACACCGGCGTTGCCGAAAACCTGGCTGCCATTCAACGAACCCACCGAGCCGCCGGCGATACCACCGCCGAGCCGCACGCCAAGGGACTTGCCGAAGGTGTCCGAGGCTTCGACGATACGGGCCTCGATCAGGACCTGGCGCACCGGGATATCCAGTTTCTGGATCAGTTCAGCCACCTGGGTCAGACGCGACGGGATGTCCGAAACGAACAGCTGATTGGTCCGCGATTCGGCGATCACGCTGCCGCGAGGGCTCAGGATGCGCGAAGTCGTGCCTGCGCCGCCACCGCTGCCCGCGGCAGCGCCGGTACCGGTCAGGCCCTGTGCAATCGCAATCGCCTTGGTGTAGTTGAGCTGGAACGACTGGGTGCGAAGCGGCTCCAGGTTCTGGATGGCGGCCTGTGCCTCGAACTCCAGCTTTTCCTTGGCGTTGATTTCGTCCTTGGGTGCGATCCACAGCACGCTGCCGTTCTTGCGCATGCCCAGGTTCTTCGCCTGCATGATGATGTCCAGCGCCTGGTCCCAAGGAACGTCCTTCAGACGAAGCGTGAGGGCACCGGTCACCGAATCGGACGTCACGATGTTGAAGTTCGTGAAGTCGGCGATCACCTGGAGCAGCGAGCGGATCTCGATGTTCTGGAAGTTCAACGAGAGCTTTTCGCCCGTGTAGCCGACGCCTTGCGTCAGCTTGGTCGGATCGACCTTGCGAGGACGCACTTCAACCACGAACTGGTTCTCGCTCTGATAAGCGCTGTGCTCCCAATCTCCCTTGGGCTCGATGACCATCCGCACGCGGTCGCCCGCTTGCTGCGTCGTCACGAGTTGGACCGGCGTGCCGAAATCCGAGACGTCGAGCCGGCGGCGCAGGCCTTCCGGCAAGGTCGACTTGGTGAACTCGACCACGAGGTTCTTGCCTTGCTGGCGAATGTCGACGCCCACCTGGTTGTTGGCCAGGTCGACGATCACCCGGCCGGTGTTGTCCGAGCCCAGGCGGAAGTCGACGTCACGCAAAGGCAGGGTGTCGCGATTCCGGTTCTCCGCGAATGCCGACGGCGTCGAGGCGACGAGGGCCGCACCAGGCACAGGCTCCAGCGAGACGAGGAGCGACTTGCCCTGAATCTCGGTCTTGTACGCAGTTGCCTGCTTGAGGTTCAGCACCAGGCGCGTCCGTTCGCCGGCCTGCACCACATTCACCGAGCGCAGGTTGCCCTGGTTGACCTCGATCGCCGAGCGGCCGATCGCGTTGGTCACGCCCGGGAAGTCCAGCGCAACGCGTGCCGGCGATTGAATCGCAAAGCCCGCCGGCGGCGCCGCCAGCGGCTGGGTGAAATCGATCCGGATGACCTCGGCGCCCGATTGCATCGAACTCGTGACCGATTCGATGGCATTCTGGGCGTGAACGACAGCCGCCGCGCTCAAGGCGAGGACAGCCGCACCGGCAACGCGCAGCCAGTGTGCGAACATTGATTTTTGTTGATTCATTTCGTCCTCTCTTGCAACTGCAGCGTCGCCACGCGTTCAATCCATTCACCGGCGGCGTCCTGCACGATTTCACGCAAGGCGAGTTCGGTTTCACTGATACGGGTGATGCGCCCGTAGTTGAGTCCCAGATAGTTGCCTACCCGAACCTGATAGAGCAGCTTGTCGACGCTGACGAGTGCGACCGGCTGTCCATTGCGGTTCAGGCTGCCGACCATCGCCATCGAATCGAGCGGGAAGGCCTCCAGGGCCTCCTTGCGACGGGTGAGCTCCGGTGCAATCAGGCCCGAGGTGCTGGGCTGGCTCGAGTCGCGGCGCAATGCCTGCGTCAACTTCTGCATGTTGAAAGGCTCGATGACCGCGCCCTCCGTGTAGGCCTGAGGAGTGAATTTCTTCGGCTCCGTGATGGGCGGCACCGTCGGGCGAACCTGCGCCCGCTGTTCTGCCATCCAGCGCTGGAGATCCTCCTGTTCGGAGCCGAAGCAGCCGCTCAGGCTGACTGCGGCCACGCCGAGCCAGAGAAAACGGAGCGATCTCATTTCTTCTTTGCCCCCGCGGCAGCACGTTTCTGCATGGCTTGCTCTTCCTCATCCAGATAACGATAGGTCCGGGCCGTGGCATCCATGACCAGGTTTCCATCCTTCTGCGGCGTGACGGACAGGTTGTTCAGGGTCACGATCCGGGAGAGGTTGGCAACGTCGGCGGCAAAGGCGCCCATGTCGTGGTAGCGGCCCGTCACGCGCACGGCGATCGGCAACTCGGCGTAGTAGTCCTTGACGGAAATCTGGCCCGGCCGGAACAGCTCGAACTGCAGGCTGCGCCCGAGGCCGGCCTGGTTGATATCCGACAGCAGGGCATCCATTTCAGCCTTGCTCGGCAGCTGCTTTTCAAGCAGCGTGACGTATTGCTGCACTTGCTCGCGCTGCTTCTTCAGCAACTCGAGATTGGCGGCCTGCGCAACCTTCTTCTGGTAGTCCGCCCTGAGCGTGACTTCCTTGGCGCGTTCGGCTTCGAGCTCGTCGTTGGAATTGGTGAGCCACACGAACCACAGGGCCACCAGCACCAGCGCCGCTACTGCAACGCACAAGGCGTACCGCGGAACGGCCGGCCAGACCGACGGATCGTTCGGATTGAGGCCCTGGAACTGCTGACCAAAGCGCCGCATGGCGGTCGCGAGGTCGATCTTCTGGGATGAGCGTTTGGTTGCCATGATGAACGCCTATCCTTTGGCTGCAGGCGCCGCGGCCTTGCCCGCGGGCGTGGCGGCTTTCTGTGCATCGGTGGGTCGCTTGAGGCCGATGCGCATCGTGAAGTTCGCGACGCGACGCTGATCGCGCGGGCTCAGGCTGACGGTGCCGGACGTGATTTCAATGAGTTCCGGCTTGACCAGCCACGGGCTGTTGTTGCCGAGATTGCGGAGCAGTTCGGACACCCGCTCATTGGATTGAGCCATGCCCTGCAGCGTGACGGCCTGATTGTCCTGCTTCATGCTCGTCAGGTAGACGCCGTCTGGCAGCTGCCGAACGAGTTCATTGAGCAAATGCACAGGCATGTTGCGATCGCCCTGCAAGTCTTCGACAGCTTGTTGCCTGGCCCGCAAGGCCGCGATTTCAGCCTGCAGGGTCGAGATTTCCTTGATCTCCCCTTCGAGCTTGGTGATCGCGGACTGCAGCAGGCTGTTCTTCGACTGCTGGCTGGAAATCTGTGCCTGGTACCAGAGGAATGCCATGCCGGCGATCACGCCGCCAAGCACTGCGAAGAGTCCCAGCGTGGCGTAGAAGGTCTCGCGCCGGCGCTTGCGCGCAGCCTCCCGGTGGGGGAGCAGGTTGATCAGGATCACTGCAGGAACCTCCGCATCGCGAGGCCGCACGATGTCAGATAGGACGGCGCTTCGCGTCGCACCTTCTTCTCACGGATTCCGCTGCCGATTTCCATTCCATCGAACGGATTCACGAGCGAGCAGGCAAAGGAGGTCTGGCGCGTGACGGCACTGGTCAGGCCCGGCAGCGCTGCGGAGCCCCCTGCCAGCAAGACATAGTCGACGCGGTTGTGCGGCGTACTGGTAAAGAAGAATTGCAGCGCCCGGGCGATCTCCTGCGCGATGCTGGCCACGAAAGGCTTGAGCACGCCCGATCCGTAGTCATCGGGCAATTCCCCGCTCCGTTTCTTGGCTTCGGCCTCCTCCGCGGAAAAGCCGTACTGCCGGACGATGAGTTGCGTCAGCTGCGCACCGCCGAAAGCCTGATCGCGGTCGTAAAGCACTTCCTGGTTGCGCAAGACCTGCATGCTGGTCGTGAACGCGCCGACCTCGAACAGCGCGACCACCGCATCGCGGCCTTGGCCGGGAAGCTGCTCGATCAGGCGCGCCGTGGCAAGGCGCGAAGCATAGGACTCCACATCCAGAATCACGGCCTTCAGGCCGGACGCCTCGGCGAGGCCTTGGCGGTCCTGGACCTTTTCCTTGCGGGACGCTGCAATCAGCACTTCGACGTCGCCTGCCGAATTGGCGCTCTGGCCAATCACGCAGAAATCGAGGCTGACTTCATCCAGCGAAAAGGGAATGTATTGATTGGCTTCGGACTCGACCTGAATTTCGAGCTCCTGCTCGCTCATGCCGCCCGGCAGGACAATCTTCTTGGTAATGACGGCAGATGGCGGCAATGCCAAAGCGACGTTCTTGGTACGCGTGCCGCTCTTGCGCACGACGCGGCGAACAGCTTCGGCGACTTCGTCGAACTTTTCCACGTTGCCGTCCGTGATCCAGCCACGCTCGAGCGGCTCGATTGCACAGCGCTCAAGTACCAACTTGCCGCTCGCGTCACGGCCAAGCTCGACCAGTTTGACACTGGACGAACTGACGTCTAACCCGAGCAGTGGCGCGGGCTGACGGCGAAACAAGGATCCCAGAGCAGTCAAGTTCGATCCCATCCGTTTGTAACGATTGGAAAAAATTGCGAGTGGTTGCATGCTAGCAGCAAGGTACAACGCCAACCAAGCGGCGAATCCCCAGTGCGGTGCCAATCGTTGTCAAAAGTCGACGTAACGGTTCCGATCTGCAACTTACGTCACAAATAAGAGTACTTGGGGCTTAACTGCTTCAGACCGACCGTCTTGAAGAGCCACGTTTTTATAATGCTCGCTGACTCCAACAGCCTCAATGCCCGAAACATCTCGACCCAAAGGGCCATCCAAGGCCCCCTCTTCCAAACCCAAACGCGCAGCCTGGCTGACCTGGCTGATGCGGATCGTATTGTGGGGTCTGGGGATCGCAGCCGCGGGCGTTGTTGCCGTGATTTGCGTGATTGCCGTCGCACTGGCGGTCGCCTACCCGAACCTGCCCGATATATCCGAACTTTCGGATTACCGCCCCAAGCTGCCGCTGCGTGTCTTTTCTTCCGAGGGCATCCTGATTGGTGAATTCGGAGAGGAGCGCCGCAATCTCACACCGATCTCGACCATCCCGAAAGTGATGAAGGACGCCGTCCTGGCGGCCGAGGACGCCCGCTTCTACGACCACGGCGGCGTCGACTACAAAGGCATGCTGCGCGCCGGTCTCGCGAACATGAACCGGGTCAAGAGCCAGGGGGCTTCCACCATCACGATGCAGGTGGCCCGGAATGTCTACCTGAGCTCCGAAAAGACGCTGACCCGCAAGATCTATGAAGTTCTGCTGACCTTCAAGCTGGAGCATCTGCTCACCAAGGACCAGATTCTCGAGATCTACCTGAACCAGATCTACCTGGGCAACCGCGCCTACGGATTCGCGGCGGCATCGGAAGCCTATTTCGGCAAGCCGCTGTCGGACATCACGATCGCGCAGGCAGCGATGCTGGCCGGACTGCCGAAAGCGCCCGGCGCCAACAACCCGGTCAACAACCCGGCCCGCGCGCGCGGTCGTCAGCTGTACGTGATCGACCGCATGCAGGAAGCCGGCTTCATCAATGCCGACCAGGCAGCCGAAGCCAAGAAGGAAGAACTGCACCTGCGCGACGCCGCGGACCCGACCCGCCTGCATGCCGAATACGTCGCTGAAACCGTGCGGCAGCTGATGTATGCCCAGTACGGCGACAGCACCTACACGCGCGGACTCAAGGTCTACACCACCCTCGTCGCCGCCGACCAGGCTGCAGCGTATCGGGCCCTGCGCAAGGGGATCATGGATTACGAGCGCCGCCAGATCTATCGCGGCCCCGAGAAGTTCGTCGACCTGCCCAACAATCCGAAAGAACTCGACGAGGCAGTTGACGACGCGCTGGCGGAACATCCGGACAACGGCGACGTGATGTCGGCGGTGGTGCTGAAGGCCAACGCCAAGGAGATCACCGCGGTGCGCGGCAATGGCGACACCCTGCAGATCGTCGGCGACGGCCTCAAGCCCGCTCAATCGGGGCTGTCGGACAAGGCACCGCCCAACATCAGGATTCGCCGCGGCGCGGTGATCCGGGTCGCCAAGACGCCCAAGGGCGCATGGGAAATCACGCAACTTCCCGAGGTCGAGGGCGCCTTCGTCGCCATGGACCCGCGCGACGGCGCCGTGAAGGCCATGATCGGCGGCTTCGACTTCGACAAGAACAAGTTCAACCACGTCACGCAGGCGTGGCGCCAGCCTGGTTCGAGCTTCAAGCCCTTCATCTATTCGGCTGCACTCGAAAAGGGCTTCACCCCTGGAACGGTGATCAACGACGCGCCGTTGTTCTTCGACGCGGGCACGACCGGCGGCCAACCCTGGGAGCCCAAGAACTACGACGGCAACTTCGAGGGACCGATGTCCATGCGTCGCGCGCTGATGAAGTCGAAGAACATGGTGTCGATCCGGATCCTGCAGTCGATCGGCACACGCTACGCACAGGACTGGATCACCAACTTCGGCTTCGAGCGCGAAAAGCATCCCGCCTATCTGCCGATGGCACTGGGTGCCGGTTCCGTCACGCCGATGCAGATGGCCACGGCCTATTCGGTGTTCGCCAACGGCGGCTACCGCGTGAACCCCTACCTCGTGACGCGCGTGACCGACCACAAGGACAAGGTGCTGGTCGACAAGCAGCCCCCGCTGCTCAACGAAACCCTGCGCGCCATCCCGCAACGCAACGCCTACATCATGGACAGCCTGCTGCAATCGGTGGCGAGCGGCGGCACCGCGGCAAAGGCCCAGGCCACCCTCAAGCGCACCGACATCTACGGCAAGACCGGCACCACCAACGATTCGCTGGACGCCTGGTTCGCCGGCTTCCAGCCGACCATGACCGCAGTGGCCTGGATGGGCTACGACACGCCACGCAAGCTCGGCGATCGCGAAACGGGCGGCGGCCTGAGCCTGCCGATCTGGATCACCTACATGGAAACGGCCATCAAGGGCGTTCCTGTCGCCGAAGTGCCGGCGCCCTCGGGTGTGGTCAACGTCGGCGGCGAGTGGTACTACGACGACTACGCGCCGGGCCGCGGCGTCGCGACGCTGGGCGTCGAAAGCGGACCGACGCCACCGGCCGAGGCCGTCTCGGGCGCGCCGATCGGCGCTGCACCGGCACCGGAAGAGCGCAACCGGATCCTCGACCTGTTCCGCAACTGACGAATCAGTCGGCCGCGAATTCCAGCGGCTGGCCGGCTTGCAGCGTCGCTTCGCGCGACAGGTTGCCGAACAATTCCTCGCTCGTCTTGGTGTCGACCCAGGCATTGCCGTCGTGGCGGTAGTGATAGCCGCCTGAACGGGCGGCCAGCCAGATTTCCTGCAACGGTTTCTGGAGGTTGACGATCAACTGGCTGCCATTGCCGAAGGTGATCGTGATCATGCCGCCCACGCGCTGGTTGTCGATGTCGACGTCGGTCGCGTCATTGATGCGATCGCAGCTTCGTTCGATCGCTGCAAGCGCTGCTTCCGCGCGGTCCATGTACTCAGGGTCGGTCATTACAATTTCGCCATGTTGAATGTTCGTCAAATTCTAGTGAGCGCCGTTGGCCTCGCGCTCGTTGGGGTCGGCCTGACCGCCTGCGGCCAGAGGGGTGCGCTTTACCTGCCGACGGAAGCTGCCGCGAAGAACCGCGCAACCCTTCCGGAACTCTTGCTGCCGGGCTCGTCCGCTCCGGATGCGGCAGCCAAGCCGGCCCAGTCGCCCTCGCCTGCCAGCAACACCCCCGCCAAGAAGGGGGACGCCGAATGAACACCACTGCACGCCTGCCAGGCCACCCGCACATCGCACGCAAGGACGGCATCCTTCACGTCGAAGGCCAACCGCTCTCCGCGTTGGCACGCGAGTACGGCACGCCTCTCTTCGTCTATTCAAGGCAATGGATGCTCGACGCCCTGGCCGCTTACCAGCGCGGGTTCGAGGGTCGCGACGCCATGGTTTGCTATGCGATCAAGGCCAACTCGTCGCTCGGCGTCCTGCGCGTCTTCGCCGAAGCCGGCTGCGGATTCGACATTGTCTCTGGCGGCGAACTTGCCCGCGTGCTTGCTGCGGGCGCGGATCCGGCCAAGGTGATCTTTTCCGGCGTCGGCAAGACGCGCGGCGAAATGCGCCAGGCGCTCGCCGCAGGCATCGGATGCTTCAACGTGGAAAGCGAAGCCGAAATCGACGTGCTCAACGAAGTTGCGCTCGAGGAAGGCCGCGTCGCGTCGATCAGCGTGCGCATCAACCCCAACGTCGATCCGAAGACGCACCCCTACATCTCGACCGGCCTGAAGGGCAACAAGTTCGGCATTGCCCATGACCGCGCTGTCGCGATCTACCAGCACGCCGCCTCTCTGAAGGGCCTGAAGGTGGTCGGCATCGACTGCCATATCGGCTCGCAGATCACCGACGCCTCGCCCTACCTGGAGGCGCTGGAGCGCGTGCTCGACCTCGTCGAAGCCATCGAGAAGACCGGCGTGGCTCTGCACCACCTGGACTTCGGCGGCGGCCTCGGCATCGACTACAACGGCGACACACCGCCCGCGGCCGATGCGCTCTGGCACCAGCTTCTGGCGCGCCTGGACGCGCGAGGTTTCGGCCAGCGCCGCTTGATCGTCGAACCCGGCCGCTCGCTGGTCGGCAACGCAGGCGTGTGCGTCACCGAGGTGCTCTATACCAAGCCCGGAGAGGACAAGAATTTCTGCATCGTCGATGCGGCGATGAACGACCTGCCCCGGCCGGCGATGTACCAAGCCTTCCACCAGATCGTCCCCGTGGAGGCGGAACGAGGCGACACCGACGCGCTCACCTACGACGTCGTGGGCCCCGTTTGCGAGAGCGGCGACTGGATCGGCCGCGACCGCGCACTCAAGGTGCAATCGGGCGACCTCCTCGCGGTGCTTTCCGCGGGTG
Organism: Variovorax flavidus; assembly: GCF_030317145.1. GTDB lineage: Bacteria > Pseudomonadota > Gammaproteobacteria > Burkholderiales > Burkholderiaceae_C > Variovorax > Variovorax flavidus. Next base: position 11,926 of record NZ_JASZYE010000004.1, on the reverse strand, counting down.
CCTACTGCATGGCGATGGCCAGCAACTACAACACGCGCGGGCGTGCCCCCGAAGTGCTGGTGAGTGGTGGGCGCGCCACGCTGATTCGCCGACGCGAAACCATCGACGACCAGTTGCTCAGCGAGCGGCTGGCCGGCTGAGCGCGGCGCCGCCCGGGCGCGGTTTCTTGCTGGCGTAGTTCCACACTCGCCAGCCGAGCAGCACCGCGACGATCGCTGCGTAGACGAACACTTCGGCGAAGTTGTTCTTCCCCGCGCGCATCCAGAAGAAGTGCAGCAGGCCCAGGCCGGCAATGGCGTAGACCAGCTTGTGCAGCGTCTGCCAGCGCTTCGCGCCCAATGCCTTGATGGCCCGGTTGAACGAAGTCGCAGCCAGCGGCGTCAGCAGCACAAAGGCCGAGAAGCCCACCAGGATGAACGGTCGCTTGGCGATGTCCTTGGCGATCTCCGGCACGTCGAAACCCATGTCGAACCAGCTGTAGCTCAGCAGGTGCACGACGACGTAGAAGTACGCGAACAGGCCCAGCATCCGGCGGAAGCGCGCCAGCGCATTCGTCTTGGTCATCACCCGCAGCGGCGTGACCGCCAGCACGATGCAGACGAAGCGAAGTGTCCAGTCGCCGGTCGAGCGGATCAGGTGCTCCGCCGGATTGGCGCCCAGCCCGTTGGTGAGTGCACCGTAGAACAGCCACGCAAACGGCAGCAAACACAACACGAACACCAGCGGCTTGGCCGCCGGGTGCATCAGGAGCTTGTTCACGGCAGGCCCGGCTTCAGTAGAACTTCTTCAGGTCCATGCCCGCGTAGAGCTGGCCGACCTGCGCTTCGTAGCCGTTGAACATCTGCGTCTTGGTGCGCTTGGCGAACAGCCCGCCGCCATCGCCGATGCGGCGCTCGGTCGCCTGGCTCCAGCGCGGATGGTCGACGTTCGGATTCACGTTGGAGTAGAAGCCGTATTCCTGCGCCGCCGCCTTGTTCCAGGCCGTGCCGGGCTCCTTCTCGACGAAGCGGATCTTGACGATCGACTTGCCGCTCTTGAAGCCATATTTCCACGGCACCACGATGCGCACCGGCGCGCCGTTCTGGTTGGGCAGTACCTCGCCATACATGCCGAAGGTCAGCAGGGTGAGCGGATGCATCGCCTCGTCCATGCGCAGTCCCTCGGCGTACGGCCAATCCAGAACGCGCGAGCCCACGAAGGGCATGGTCTTGGGATCGGCCAACGTGATGAACTCGACGTACTTGGCATTGCCCTGCGGCTCGACCTTCTTGATGAGCTCGGCCAGCGAATAGCCCACCCACGGAATGACCATCGACCAGCCCTCGACGCAGCGAAGCCTGTAGATGCGCTCTTCCTGCGCGCTGAGCTTGATCAGATCCTCGATGCCGTACTTGCCGGGTTTCTTGACGAGACCTTCGACCTCGACGGTCCACGGCTTCGTCTTGAGCGTGCCGGCGTTCTTGACCGGATCGCCCTTGTCGGTGCCGAACTCGTAGTAGTTGTTGTAGCTGGTCGCGTCCTTGTAGTCGCTGACCTTCTCCATGGTCTGCGCGCCCGGAACCGTCGACTTCACGCCAGGCAATGGCGCCAGCTTGCCCGGCGCCGCCGCCTGCGCCAGCGCATCGCGTGCCGCCCATGACGCCATGGCCGCACCGGCCGCGCCGCTGGCCAGCCACTTGAGCATGTCGCGCCGGCCTTCATAGACGCCCCGCGGCGTGATCTCGCTCGAAAGCGGATGAATGAAGCCGTTCTCACGGGATTGAATCAACATGGTTGCCTTTCGCCTGAATTGCTGTGCCCAGATGAGTTCGTTGCCAACGATGATCCGGTTACGCGAAAAACGCGCCGTCGGTTCAGTTCATGGCGAAATTTCGGCGCGACGACGCCTACAGGGTGCCGTAGCTGTGCAGGCCGCTCAGGAACATGTTGACGCCGAGGAAGGCAAAGGTCGTCACCGCCAGACCGCCCAGGGCCCACCACGCGGCCACGGTGCCGCGCAGCCCCTTCACCAGACGCATGTGCAGCCAGGCCGCGTAATTGAGCCAGACGATCAGCGCCCAGGTTTCCTTGGGATCCCAGCTCCAGTAGCCGCCCCATGCGTCGGCCGCCCACAGCGCGCCGAGGACCGTGGCAATCGTGAAGAAGGCAAAGCCGACCGTGATGGACTTGTACATCACGTCGTCCAGCACCTCGTTCGCGGGCAGGCGTGCAGCGATGCGCTTGCGGCCCAGCAGGATGCCTGCGGCGATCAGGGCCGAAAGGGCCGCGTAACCCACCCAGTAGCTCCCGCCGGCCTCCTGCACGCGCTGGCGGAACGCCACCGGCACGAAACACAGCGCCACGCCCAGCAGCCAAATCGGCGTGAGCTTGTACCAGCGCGTCTCGCTCGCCTGCTCCTTGATCAGATAGGCGAACGCGACCATCGCCGCCAGCGAAAAAGTACCGTAGCCAATGAAATTGGCCGGCACGTGCAGCTTCATCCACCAGCTCTGCAGCGCCGGGACGAGCGGCTGGATTTCATGGGCTTCGCGCACCAGCGTGTACCAGAGCAGGAACCCGACCGCGGCGCTCACCACCAGCATCACGAACGCGCCCAGGGCACGCGTGCCGTAGCGCGATTCGAAGTACAGATAGAAGGTCGCCGTCAGCCAGCAGAACAGGACGAACACCTCGTAGAGGTTGCTGACGGGAATGTGGCCGATGTCCGGGCCCAACTGATGACTTTCGTACCAGCGCACCATCGTGCCGATCAGGGCCATGGTGACGGCGGCCCATGCAAGGCGCGAGCCGATCAGGTCCATCGTGTCGCCCTGCTTGCCGCCGAAGAAGCCGATCCAATAGAACAGCGTGCTCATGAAGAAGAGCACGCTCATCCAGAGGATGGCGGACTGGCTCGACAGGAAGTACTTGAGCCAGAAAACGGAATCGGCGCGCGCCAGGTCGCCCTGGTAGGACGCGATGGCCAGCAGCGCCGCGCCCGCAACGACGATCGCCAGCACGCGCAGCGGACGCCAGAACCAGCCGAGCCAGATCGCCGCAGGCATGGCTGCCACGAGGATGGTCTTTTCGTAGTAGTCCATCGAGCCGGCATAGCGCGCGAATGCAAAGAGCCCGCCCGCCACCACCAGGACCGCGAATACCCAGTCGAAGGCGTTGCGGCGCGAAAGCCAGCTGTCGTTGAGCGTGAGGGTGGTGGTGGTCATGACGCCGAGTCTTTCCTGATGGCGAGCAGCTTGTCTTTGAGGTGCTCGAATTCGCGATCGCTGTCGATGGTCTTGCGATTGACCGAAAAGGCCATGGTGGCCGCCGTGCCGCGCGGGTGAGTGTCGTCCTTCGCCAGCCAGACCCACAGCCTGCGCTCACGCACGTACAGCATCGCAAAAATGCCGATGATCAGCAACAGGCAGCCCAGGTAGACGATGTTCTTGCCAGGGGCACGGGCGACCTGGAACACGCTGGCCTGCACCTGCTTGAAGTCCGTCATCATCAGTGCCACCGGGGCCGGGTAGAAATGGGCATCGCTGATGGCCAGCACCGCCTGGGTAAGGAAGGTCTGCGTCTTCTCGTCCGGCGGCATCGCCGCGAGGCCGGCCTTCTCGCGGCTCACGTTGAGCACCTCGAACAGGACATCGTTGAGGATGCGCACCAGCACCGCGCCCGCGCGTTCCCGCTCGCCCTCGGGAATGTTGGCTTCCATGAACTCGGCGATGGCCTGCCAGCCGCCGGTGCTCACGGCGTCTGTCTTGGCGCGCTCGGCGCCCGCGAACAACGCCAGGGCGCGCGCGGCGGAAGTGCGAAGCTGATTGGCGAGTTCGGGACGCTTCGGATCGGTCGCGCGCGCGATGTAGCGGTCGATGGCACGCGCACGCGCATCGGCATCCGCCAGCGTCGCGCGCATGTGCACGAAGGTCTCCATCGACCCCTTGTCGTCGGCCGGCACGCGCAGGTAGCGGAAAGGCTCCTCGGGCCGCTCCCGCATGCCGAGCAGAAAGACCGGCTGGCCATCGCCGGTATCGACCGGGACCATGTAGTTCTGGTATTCGCGGGCCTGCCCCGCGGCATCGCGCAGCTTGTAGCCGACGCTCGGCCCGATGTTGCGCAACACCTTGGGCTTGTTGGTCTTGTTGGCCGCACCCAGGCGCGATTCGAGGCTGTTGTGCAGATCGACCTTGCGCACGTCGGCACCGCTCGTCATGGCGCCACCGTTGCTCTCAGCGAAGTTCTCGACGTTGATCACGCGCAGCGCCGTGTACTCCAGCGTGAGGCGGTCGGTGCCATTGGTGATCTCGGAGCTGCCGCCGATCGTGCCTTCGATCTCGAAAGGCTTGGCCGCGGCGGCCATCGGCACCGCCTTGAGCTTCACGGTCGAGCCGCCGTCGTCGAAGCTCGACTGGTAGATCTCGATGCCCTTGTAGCTCGCCGGGTGATTCACTTCGATGCGCGCCGGAATCTGCTTGCCGGTCTCGCGATCGTGCAGCACCACCTCGCTCGCGAACAGCTTGGGCATGCCGGTCGAGTAGTAGTCGACGATGAATTTCTTGAGCTCGATGGAGAAAGGCAGATCCTGCAGCAGCACCCCGTCCGACTGGTTGAGGATGGCAACGCTCGACTGCGCGCCCTCGGGCACCAGGATGTTTCCGCGGAAAGTCGGGTTGCGAGGCGACAGGCGATGCTGCGGCGGCACATCGGCGATGAGGCCGCCGCCGGTGTAGACGCTCTTGCCGTTGAACCAGGTCTGAGCCCGCACGATCAGGTCGCCGTCGAGCAAGCCGCCGATGCACACCAGCACGATCGCGCTGTGCGCTGCGATGTAGCCGAGCTTGTGCGCCCCGCCCGCACGCGCGGCCACCATCCAGCCGTCGCCATCGCGATGCTGCAGCTTGACCTTCCAGCCCCCGGTGGCCAGCAATTGCCCGATGCGGTTGGCCGCCGTGTCCGGCGTTTCGTCGAGCACCGTCTCGGCCCGCTGGCCGAAGGCCTTGAGGCTTTGGACCCTGATGCCTTCCTTGTAGGTCTTCAGGTCCGACAGGATGCGCGGCGTGTTGCGGGCGATGCACAGCGAGGTGCTGATCACCAGAAACGCGAGGATCAGCAGGAACCACCAGGCGCTATAGATCGAATCGAGCCTCGCCGCGCGAAACACCTCGGCCCAGAAAGGCCCGAACTGGTTGATGTAGTTGTTGATGGGCTCGTGCTGCTTGAGCACGGTGCCGATGATCGATGCGATGCAGATGATCGTCAGCAGCGCAATAGCGAAGCGCATCGACGACAACAGCTCCACCGCCGCGCGGACCACCTGGGGGCCGCGACGGACTCGAAGGCCGTGGGTGGAAACTGACATGTGGAGCGAACCGTAGGAAGCAAAAAAGGCGGGCCATCCTTGCTGGATCGGCCCGCCTTGTTTGGGGTTTGTTATCGGCGGTTAGTTCAAGCTGAACCGCTGGGAATCAGCGCAGCCCGGCAATGTAGTCGGCCACGGCCTTGATTTCGCGGTCGTTGAGCTTGGCGGCAACACCGTTCATCGGCGCCGAGTTCAGGCGGACGTTGTCGCGGAACTGGACGAGTTGCGCCACCGTGTAGTCGGCGTGCTGGCCGCCGAGGCGCGGGTATTGGGCCGGGATGCCGGCGCCGTCGGGGCTGTGGCAGCCTGCGCAGGCAGGAATCTGGCGATCCGCAATGCCGCCGCGGAAGATGCGCTCGCCCAGCGCGACCAGGTCCTTCTCCTTAGAGAAGCCGGTCTTGATCTTCTTGGAGCCCACGAACCAGGCGATGTTGCGCATGTCTTCGTCAGACAGGGCGGAAGCCATCGGCTTCATGATCGCGCTCTTGCGCTTGCCGGACTTGAAGTCCTGCAGCTGCTTGAGGATGTATTCGGGATGCTGCTGCGCCAGCTTGGGGTTTGCCGCGATGGCCGAGTTGCCGTCAGCGTTATGGCACGAGGCGCAGCTTTGGCTGTTGGCCGGCGTGGCATTGAAGATCGTGTCCCCCTTGGCAGGATCGGGCTTGGCCGCCTTGGGAGGCGCCTCGGCTGCCGGCTTGGCGGCATGCTCGCCGGCGGCGAAGCTGGCACTGGCGGCGATGCCCAACAGGGCTGCAAGCAGAAATTTGGCAAACAACTTCATATCGGGGGCTTAGATTTAGGGCGCAAAACCCGGCGATTCTACAATGGCGCCCCGTTCCGAAAGCTCATTGATGACCACCCCGCCGCGCAAGCCGGCCGCACCCTACTCCCGCACGGCCCCGGCCGTGGACGCCGCGGCCGCCGAACGCGCCCGCGTCGCCCGAGGCTGGTTGCACACCGCCCACTTCCTCACCAGCGCGCCCCAGCTGGAGCATCTGCCCGCCTTCGACCTGCCCGAGATCGCCTTCGTCGGCCGCTCCAACGCCGGCAAGTCGACCGCGATCAACACGCTCACGCAGCAGACGCGCCTGGCCTTCGCATCGAAGACGCCCGGCCGGACGCAGCACATCAACCTGTTCGGCGTCGGCAAGCAGAAGATCGACGACGCCGTTCTGGCCGACCTCCCGGGCTACGGGTATGCCGCCGTGCCCCGCGAGGCCAAGCTGCGCTGGCAGCGCGTGATGGGCAACTACCTGATGACGCGCGAGAACCTGAGGGGCGTCGTGCTGATGTGCGACCCGCGCCACGGACTCACCGAACTGGACGAGATCCTGCTGGATGTCATCCGCCCCAGGGTCGAACAGGGGCTGAAGTTCCTGGTGCTGCTGACCAAGGCAGACAAGCTCACCCGCTCGGACGGCGCCAAGGCACTGTCGATTGCGCGACTGCAGGCCGGCGGCGGCGAGGTCAAACTCTTCTCGGCACTGAAACTTCAAGGGGTGGACGAGGCGGCCGAGCTGCTCTGGCGCTGGGCGCACCCGGAGGGCGAGAAGCCCGCGGAGCCGGCTCCCCAGGTCGACGAACAGGGCTGAGGGACCGGCCACGGCGGCTCTCCCCTCTCTGGCTGAATTCGAGACATCCAACCGAGAGCAACAAGGAGACAACCCGTGATCGAGACTTTCGCCCGCACGCTGCCGAACGGCACCACCCTCAGTTGCCGCGCGACCGGTACGCCGGGACGGCCGCTGATGGTGTTCCTGCACGGCTTTCCCGAAGCCGCCTTCATCTGGGACGAGTTGCTCGAGTACTTCGCGCAGCCCGAGCACGGCGGATTTCGCTGCATCGCGCCCAACCTGCGCGGCTTTGAGAAGTCCAGCTCCCCCACCGAGGTGTCGGCCTACCGTGCCCACCTCCTGGTGCAGGACGTCGCCGAACTCGCGGCGAGCGAGAACCCCGATGGCAGGATCGAGGTCCTGGTGGCGCATGACTGGGGCGGCGCCTTCGGCTGGGGCTACGCGAACCAGCACGGCGACAAGCTCGGCAGGCTGGTCATCATCAATTCGCCGCACCCCGGCACCTTCACGCGCGAGTTGCTGAACAACCCGGCGCAGCAGGCCGCGAGCGCCTACATGAACTTCCTGGCCCGGCCCGATGCCGAAGCGCTGCTGTCGGCCGACGACTATCGGCGCATGTGGCCCTTCTTCACCCTGATGAAGGCCGGGCCGGACGGCTTCGGCTGGCTCACGGAAGACGTGAAGAATCAGTACCGGGAGGTCTGGAATGCGGGCCTGACCGGCGCCTGCAATCTCTATCGCGTCACGCCGATGAAGCCGGCGGCCCCCGGCCAGCCGGCCCCCCAGATCCCCACGCTGCCGCGCGAACGGCTCACGGTCGCGGCGCCGACCTTCGTGCTGTGGGCCCTCGACGATTCGGCCCTGCTGCCGGGCCTGCTCGAAGGGCTGGAAGACTACGTCCCGAAGCTCGATCTCAAGAAGATGCCGGGTGCGACGCACTGGCTGATCCACGAACAGCCGCAGTTCGTCGCCAGCGAGATCGAAGCCTTCATACGGCGAACCTCCTAGGAGACCCGGCCGCCCTAGTAGATCGGAGGGTCGCCCTCGGGGCGGGTCTTGAAGCGGCGGTGAACCCAGTAGTACTGCGACGGCATCGTGTCGATGTAGCCCTGCAGGCGCTGGTTCATCAACGCGGTGTCGGCCATCACGTCGTCGGTCGGAAAGTTCTTCCAGGCCTCCAGCACCTCGATCTCATACCCATCCTTGGTGAGTTTCGAGACGATCGGAACCACCTTGGCCCGTCCCAGCCGCGCGAAGCGCGACAGCGACGGCACCGTGGCAGCCTGCACGCCGTAGAAGGGCACGAAGACCGTCTGATCCCGTCCGAAATCCATGTCGGGCAGGAGGTACAGCAAGCCGCCCTTGCGCAGCCCCGCAATGATCGGCTTGATGCCGTCGACACGGTTCAGGGTGATCACGTTGCCGAAGCGCTTGCGGCCTTCGCGGATCCATTCGTCCACCATCGGATCCCGCTGCGTGGTGTAGATGGTGGTCGATGGCCGTGCCGTGTGCATCGTCAGCGCAGTAGCCGCCGCATCCAGGCCGTAGAAATGCGGTGCGAACAGGATCGTCGGCTCGTGGCCGTTGGCGATCTCGTCGATTTCCCTGGCAGCGCCATGCACCTTGAGCCGCCGCGCGACGACCTCTTCCGGCGCGTGCCAGAGCCAGCTGCGGTCGAGCCAGGATTGCGCCACGTAGACGAAGGTCTCGCGCGCCATGCGGCGGCGTTCGGCGGGCGACTTGTCCGGAAAACACACGGCCAGGTTGGCATCCACCACCCGCCGGCGAGGCACCGCGGCGACGTGGAGCACGGGCCCGAGCAGCGCGCCGAAACCTCGCACCAGGGGAAAAGGCACATGCGCCAGCGTTCGCATGAAGGCGATGCCGAGTCTCGACGTCAGGCTCACGAAGCCACCTCGGCTTCCGCTTCTGCGCGCGGCTGCTTGTAGCGCGCGTAGTCCCACACGTACTGGCCCGGCAATCGGCGAATCAGCCGTGCAATGCCTTCGTTCATCGCCGTTGCGGCGGCCTCGGGCGTCGCCTTGGGGTCGCTCATGGCGGTGCCGTCGAAGGGCTCGAACCGGATGGCGTAGCCCGCGCCACGCGGCAACCGCTCGCACACGCCGAGGAACACGCGGGCGCCCGTCTGTTGCGCGAGGCGCGGCAACAGCGTCATGGTGTAGGCCGGCCGGCCGAAGAACGGGGCCCAGACCCCCTGTCCCAGCGGCGGCACCTGATCCGGCAACAGGCCGGTATAGCCGCCGTTGCGCAGCGTACGGATGAGGCCGCGCACGCCGGCCACGGTCGTGGGCAAGGTCTGCAGGCCGGGGCGGTCCCGCGAGCCGGCGATCAGTTCCGCCATGAATTTCTTGCGAGCGGGCCTGAACAGCGCCGTGATCGGCCCGTAGGCTTCGAAGAAGCGCTCGCCAACCGCCTGCCCGAGGGTCTCCCAACTGCCGAGGTGCGGGGAAACGAGGATCACGCCCTTGCGCGCGGCCAGCGCGGCCTCGAACGCCTCGACGCCTTCCCAGCGCACGATCTTCGGCAGCAGGCTTTCGCCCTGCGGACGCGCCCAGACCCAGGGAAGCTCGCCAACCATGGCGCCGGCGGCGGTGATCGCGGGACGGTACTGCGCCGGCGTGAATCCGGCGGCTTCGGCGTTTTCCCGGAAGCGCCTGCGGTAGTCCGGCGCCAGCCACCAGACCAGCCAGCCCAACCCTCCGCCGATCGCGTGCATCACGGGCAGCGGCACTCGGGCGAGCAAACGGAAGAGAGAAATCATCGACAAATGGGAGGGTGAAACAGGACGCGCGCGCAGCCTACAGCGCGGCTCGAATAGAATGCAAATTGTCGCTGAGTTATGGAACTACTTGCAGGGCGACGTTAAACACCACTGCTAAAGCGTTCGCCAAGGCTCCATCTGGGTTGGCAACGCGCCAATCGAACCTTCATGGAGTTTCATCAAAATGGCGAACGACTTCCTCTTCACTTCCGAATCCGTTTCCGAAGGCCATCCCGACAAGGTGGCGGACCAGATCTCCGACGCGATTCTCGACGCGATCTTTGCCCAGGACCCGCGCTCGCGCGTTGCGGCCGAGACCCTGACCAACACCGGCCTGGTCGTGCTGGCCGGCGAGATCACGACCAACGCGCATGTCGACTACATCCAGGTCGCGCGCGACACCATCAAGCGCATCGGCTACGACAACACCGACTACGGCATCGACTACAAGGGCTGCGCCGTCATGGTCTGCTACGACAAGCAGTCCAACGACATCGCGCAGGGCGTGGACCACGCGAGCGACGACCACCTGAACACCGGCGCCGGCGACCAGGGCCTGATGTTCGGCTATGCCTGCGACGAGACGCCCGAGCTCATGCCCGCGCCGATCTACTACGCGCACCGCCTCGTCGAGCGCCAGGCGCAGCTGCGCAAGGACGGCCGCCTGCCTTTCCTGCGTCCTGACGCCAAGAGCCAGGTCACGATGCGCTACGTGGACGGCAAGCCGCACAGCATCGACACCGTCGTGCTCTCCACGCAGCACCACCCCGACCAGAGCGAAACGCCGACCAAGATGAAGGCATCGTTCAACGAAGCCATCATCGAAGAGATCATCAAGCCCGTGCTGCCCAAGGAGTGGCTCAAGGACACGCGCTACCTGATCAACCCGACCGGCCGCTTCGTCATCGGCGGTCCGCAAGGCGATTGCGGCCTCACAGGCCGCAAGATCATCGTCGACACCTACGGCGGCGCCTGCCCGCACGGCGGTGGCGCCTTCTCGGGCAAGGACCCCAGCAAGGTCGACCGCTCGGCCGCCTACGCCGCACGCTACGTGGCCAAGAACATCGTGGCCGCTGGTCTTGCACGCCAGTGCCAGATCCAGGTCGCCTACGCGATCGGCGTGGCCAAGCCGATGAACGTGACGGTCTACACCGAAGGCACGGGCGTCATCTCCGACGAGAAGATCGCAGCGCTGGTGCAGGAACATTTCGACCTGCGCCCGAAGGGCATCATCCAGATGCTCGACCTGCTGCGCCCGATCTACGGCAAGACGGCAGCGTACGGCCACTTCGGCCGCGAAGAGCCCGAGTTCACGTGGGAAAGCACGGCCAACGCAGCCGCCCTGCGCGCCGCGGCCGGTCTCTGAAGACCATCCGCCGCTGAATCAGGAAGGTCTGCGCAGCAACTCGCAGACCTCCTCGTCGCTGGTCTGGCCGAAGTCCTCGTACCAGAGACCCACGGCACGGAAGTGCTCGGGCGTGGAAACACAGACGACCTCGTCCGCCAGCGCACCCACGCTCTGGACCGCCTCTCGGGAAGCCACCGGCACGGCCACGACGATGCGCTGGGGCTGGCCCATCCGGGCGGCCTTCACGGCGGCGCACATGGTGGCCCCGGTCGCCAGGCCGTCGTCGATCAGCAGCACGACCTTTCCAGCCAGCGCGAGCGGCGCGCGCTCGCCGCGATAGAGGCGCTCGCGCCGAGCCAACTCGGCTTGCTCACGCGTCACCACGGCCTCGACTGCCCGTTCCGACACCGGCCAGGCGCCGTCGATATCGCCCATCACGCGCACGCCTCCGGACGCGATCGCGCCCATGGCGAATTCCTCCTGCCCGGGAAAGCCGAGCTTGCGCACGACCAGCACGTCGAGCGGTGCCCGCAGGGACTGTGCGACTTCCCACGCCACCGGTACGCCACCGCGCGGCAACCCCAGCACCAGGAGATCCGAGCGCCCGCGCCAGGCGCCGAGCGCATTCGCGAGCAAGCGTCCCGCATCGCGTCGATCCTTGAATTCCATTTGCACTCCTTGCAGCCGGAATTCAGAAACGATACGCGCCTCCCATGCCGACCGTCCAGTTGCGCCCCGGGGCCGGCTCGAAGTAGCGGGCATTGCCTTCGTTGACGATCACCGAGCCGACATAGCGCTTGTCCAGCAGGTTGTCGATGCGCGCAAAGGCATTGAGCTCCCAGCGCTGCCACTTCTTGACGTAGCCCGCGAACAGCGCGACC
>NZ_JASZYE010000003.1 GCF_030317145.1 Variovorax flavidus | reverse complement strand
GCCGATCGATACGCCTCCGCCCCAACCGTTGTCGGCGTTGCGATCGCCGTCCGGATGGACATACGCGCCGAAGGGCGTGATGTACCAGCGGTTGTCGTAGTACTGGTCCGCCGCAAAGGTGGTCTGCGCAAGGCAGGCGGCGGACGGGAGGGCAAGCACGCAGCAAGCTGCAAGGGCGCGTCGGTCGAACATGAAAGCCTCACTTTGTTGATGTGGATGAGAGCCTCAGCCGAAGCCAGTTGAGCCACGCACCTTAGATGCGGGCAAGCCCTCCGTCGCATGCATACGCAACCGGGTGTGTCGCCCATCGAGATTGCGGAGCTTTCGGTTTCACTTCTTGCAGCGGTGGAACGGCGCGATGGCGCATTGGCAACGGATGGTCGCAAGGCGGCGTCATGGGAATGCTGTGCACTGCCGTCTTTGGAGCACCCGCTCGGTTGAGCGAACGCTGATTGCCCCCTTGCACCAAAGTGCAGCTCTTTCCGCCCCTTGGGACAACTAGTCCCTGCATGGTCGGATGCGCATGCTTCTGGTCCACCTAGTACTCTGCGAACGGGAAGAAGTTCAAGCTGCATCTCGACGGCGACAACCTGCTGCCCTTCGTGACCACTGAAGGCGTGAAGAGTCCCCGCGAAGGGTTCATGAACCGCTGTCCCGGCTCAACCGCTCGCGGCCGAACCCTGCTTCTTTTCGCTCGAGGACCGCGCTGCCATCAGCCCGGCCAGCCTCAGATAGGTTCCCGTCGGTGTGCTTCCGAACAGTGGATCCGGGCACGAGGGCGCGGCTCTGGCCACGACCTTCCAGTCCTGCGCAGTCAGGAGCAGTCGCGCATGCGGCAGGATCTGTCTTTCCTCCGCAGCAAGGTGATGCCGGTAGTAGGCCAGGTAGAGCGCAGCCGCCGCTTCCACCGTCGCGCTCCGCACATAGGTCTCGCTGATGACTTGGTTCAGGCGCGCGACAAGCTCTTCGCCTGCGACGGCGAGGACGCGATGATCCTGCTGCAAACGGTTGATCGGCAGTCGCATCCGCGGATCGTGGGTCGCGAGGATCGTGAACGCGGCATCTTCACGCGGATGGTGAAAGCAATCGCCGAACTCGCGCAGGTACGAAACGATCTCAAGCATCAGGTGGTAGTCCGGGCTCTCGCGATCTCGAAATCTGGCAACCTGCTCCTCAAGGAAGCTGAGGAGCATGGAGAAGTTTCCGTGCTCGGCATGCCATTGCGCGATCTGGCTGGTCATGTTGAACCTCCAAAGCTCTGATGAGCCTGAGCGGACACTCTACGCCGCTTGGCCGGCCGATTCTTCGATCTGCGTCTGCGCAAATGCCGGACGCTTGAGCGCCTCGCCACCGGGTCCGAGGCAGCGCCCCGCGACAGTCGCGACGCCCAGGCCTGCGATCGCTGGATTCGACGATCGCATCGCTGCGGCACCCGATCGCAACTTCATTGGAGAGGCGTCCTATCCGGGTATCCCGAACATGACCAATTGGGTCATCGCGTCCACAAGCTCCTCGTTCCCCGGCGAGCCGTCCGGGTTGGCCTCGATCAATTTCCGCGCACGAGTGAGTGCTCTCCTCGCTTCCTGCACGTGGATACTGGCCTGCTTGCGGTCCAGCTCGGCAAGCATGTCGTCGATAGCGGAAGTCACAGACGCCCGATCCATGAAGGGCTCCTGGCGCGCCCAGTCAGGCGCTCGACAAAAGTTAAGGCTTCACTTCCAGCCTGGCCTGCGCCAGTACGAGGCGGCGAAGAGCGGCATCGGCAGGCAGCGACTCGTGTCAGTACGACATGCAGGCCGACGGCCGTGGCCCCATTTTGCGCGGATGTTCGCCATTTAAGTCACTGGCGCGTCGTGCGGAAACTGATTCGTCTGCCGCCCTTGTACCCAAATGCAACGCCGGCATTTGCCCTGGTCCTCTTGTTGTGCCGCGCGCTGTCGCGGTCGACAATTTGACTCTGGCTTGCGCTGTTGCCCACAACCTTCCGGAGGTCGCAATGCAGACGATGAAGGCCGCAGTGGTCCACGAGTTTGGCAAACCGCTCGTGATCGAAGAAGTGCCGGTGCCGAAGGTGGTACCGGGCCAGGTGCTGGTGAAGGTGGCGGCGTCGGGGGTCTGCCACACCGACCTGCACGCCGCCGACGGCGACTGGCCGGTCAAGCCATCGCCGCCCTTCATTCCCGGCCACGAAGGTGTGGGGCATGTGGCCGCCGTGGGCGCTGGCGTGAAGCATGTGAAGGAAGGCGACCGTGTCGGCGTGCCGTGGCTGCATACCGCCTGCGGCCATTGCGAGTACTGCATCACGGGCTGGGAAACCTTGTGCGATGGGCAGCAAATGACGGGCTACACCGTCGACGGAGGCTACGCCGAATACGTGCTCGCAGATCCGGGCTACGTCGGACACCTGCCCGCGAAACGCGGTTTCGCCGAACTGGCGCCCATTCTTTGCGCGGGGGTGACTGTCTACAAGGGCCTCAAGGTGCTCGACTGCCAGCCAGGCAACTGGGTTGCGATCTCGGGTGTCGGCGGGCTGGGCCATCTGGCAGTGCAATACGCCAAGGCCATGGGCTTTCATGTGGCGGCCGTGGACATCGACGATGCCAAGCTCCAACTGGCCGAACAGGTCGGAGCGGACATGGTCGTCAACGCCGCCAACTCCGACCCCGCCCAGGTGCTTCAACGCGAGCTCAAGGGGGTGCACGGCGTGCTCGTGACGGCGGCCTCGCGCGCCGCCTTTTCTCAGGCTCTGGGCATGCTGCACAAACGGGGAACCATGGCGATGGTGGGATTGCCGCCGGGCGACTTCAGCCTGCCGATCTTCGATATGGTGCTCAACGCAAAGACGGTGCGCGGCTCGATCGTGGGCACCCGCAAGGACCTGCAGGAAGCGCTGGCCTTCGCCGGTGAGGGCAAGGTCCATACCGTGTACAGCGAAGACCGCATCGAGAACATCAACCCGATATTCGACCGCATGCGCAAGGGCGAGATCGAGGGCCGGGTAGTCCTTCGGCTCACCGACGAGGTGTAGCGGGCGACCCAGGCAGTCCGCTCGATTCCCCGGGGGCCGGCCACAGGCGCGAGGCGGTCCACCAGCCCGGAAAAGCGCCGACGCAGCGCGCCCCGGCGCCTCCCATCCGCCTTGGGCGACCCTGCATGACAGGAGACGCAGCATGACCAAGCAAGCCTCTTCGCGTGGCACGCAGCAGAGCCCGCTGGACAAGGACGAACTGCGACGCATCGACGCCTGGTGGCGCGCGTGCAACTACCTCTCGGTCGGCATGATCTACCTGCGCGACAACCCGCTGCTGCGCGAGCCGCTGAAGCTGGAGCACGTCAAGCATCGCCTGCTCGGGCACTGGGGCGCGAGCCCGGCGCTGTCCTTCGTGTGGGCGCACCTGAACCGCGTGATCCGGCGCGACGATCAGAACCTGATCTTCATGGCCGGTCCGGGGCACGGCGCCCCGGGCGTGCTCGGCCCCGCCTACCTGGAAGGCACCTACTCGGAGGTGTACCCGGACAAGAGCGAGGACGCGGAGGGCATGGGGAAGTTCTTCAAGCAGTTCTCCTTTCCGGGTCACATCGGCTCGCATGTCACGCCAGAGACGCCGGGTTCGATCCACGAGGGCGGCGAACTGGGCTACAGCCTGTCGCATGCCTATGGTGCCGCGCTCGACAACCCCGACCTCGTCGTGGCCTGCGTGATCGGCGACGGCGAGGCCGAGACCGGTCCGCTCGCCACGGCCTGGCATTCGAACAAGTTCATCAATCCGGTGCGAGACGGCGCCGTGCTGCCCATCCTCAACCTGAACGGCTACAAGATCGCCAACCCGACCATCCTCGCGCGCATCAGCCATGAGGAGTTGGAGGCGCTCTTCGTCGGCTATGGCTACAAGCCGTATTTCGTCGAGGGCTCGGACCCCGCCGAGATGCACCAGAAGATGGCCGCAACGCTCGATACGATCTTCGCCGAGCTCTGCGACATCAGGGAGAAGGCGGGCGTGAGCGGCCGCGCTGAGCGGCCGCGCTGGCCGATGATCGTGCTGCGCACGCCCAAGGGTTGGAGTGGGCCGAAGGAAATCCGGGGCCACAAGATCGAGGGCTCCTGGCGCTCGCACCAGGTGCCCTTCTCCGACGTGCGGGAGAACCCCGCGAGCCTGGAACTGCTCGAGAGCTGGATGCGCGGCTACAGGCCCGAGGAACTGTTCGATGCCGGCGGGAGGCTGGTCCCCGAACTCAGGGCCCTCGCACCCTCCGGCCTTCGGCGCATCAGCGCCAACCCGATCGCCAATGGCGGCCTGCTGCGCCGGGAATTGAAGCTGCCCGACTTCCGCGACTACGCCGTGGACGTCCAAGAGGCCGGCAAGGTGCTGCACGAAAACACTCGGCCGCTGGGCGAGTTCCTCCGCGACACCATGCGCAACAACATGAGCACCTTCCGGGTGTTCGGCCCCGACGAAACCGCGTCCAACCGTCTGCAGGCGGTCTACGAGGTCAGCAAGAAGGTGTGGATGGCCGACCTGCTGCCCGAGGACGCGGACGGTGGAGAACTCGCCCGCGACGGCCGCGTGATGGAGATGCTGTCCGAGCACACGCTGATGGGATGGCTCGAAGGCTACCTGCTCTCGGGCCGTCACGGCTTCTTCCACACCTACGAGGCCTTCGCCCATGTCGTGGACTCGATGTTCAACCAGCACGCCAAGTGGCTGGACATCTGCAAGAACCATGTGCCGTGGCGCGCATCGGTGGCGTCGGAGAACATCCTGCTGTCGTCCACCGTCTGGCGGCAGGACCACAATGGCTTCTCGCACCAGGACCCCGGCTTCATCGACCTGGTGACCAACAAGAGCCCGTCGGTCACGCGCGTCTACCTTCCGCCGGACGCCAACACGCTGTTGGCGGTGGCCGATGCCTGCCTGCGCTCCACCGACTGCATCAACGTGATCGTGGCCGACAAGCAGAAGCACCTGCAGTTCACGACCATCGACGAGGCGATCGCGCACTGCGCCAAAGGCATCGGCATCTGGCAGCGCGCAAGCACCGACGAGGGGCAGGAGCCGGACGTGGTGATGGCCGCTTGCGGCGACGTCGCGACCCAGGAGGCGCTGGCGGCAACGGCGATCCTGCGTGAACGGATGCCCGACCTCAAGCTGCGCTTCGTGAACGTGGTGGACCTGTTCAGGATGCAGCCGGCCAGCGAGCATCCGCATGGTTCGTCCGATCGTGAGTTCGACAGTCTGTTCACGCGCGACAAGCCGGTGATCTTCAACTTCCACGGCTACCCCTGGCTGATACACAAGCTTGCCTACCGCTTCTGCAATCACGAGCACCTGCATGTGCGCGGCTACAAGGAGAAGGGCAACATCAACACGCCGATGGAACTGGCCATCCTCAACCAGGTCGACCGCTTCAACCTCGTGATCGACGTCCTCGACCGCGTGCCGCGCCTGCAAGGCCGGGCAGCGCACCTGCGGGAAGACATGAAGAACGCCATCATCGACAACCTGAACTACGCGCACACCCACGGCACCGATCGCGCCGAAATCGCGAACTGGGTGTGGCCGGGATGAGGCGGGGAGTGAAGCATGCCAGGCAGCCCCACTCCGAGCACGGTCCACGACGGCGCCGGACCCGCCCGGCGCGGCCTGGATGCCGATGCGTTGCAGCGCGACGTGGTAGACAACCTCGTGTGCCTGCAGGCGCGCTTTCCGGCCATCGCCACGCCGCACGACTGGTACATGGCGCTGGCCTACACGGTGCGCGACCGCCTGCTGGCGCGCTGGGTCGACACGATGCAGACCGATCGCGCGCGTGACGCGCGGGTCGTCTGCTACCTGTCCGCCGAATTCCTCATCGGCCCGCAACTCGGCAACAACCTGATCAACCTCGGAATCGAGTCGCAGGCGCGTGCCGCCATGCGCGCGCTCGGCCAGGATCTGGATGCGGTGATGGCCCTGGAGGAAGAGCCGGGCCTGGGCAACGGCGGCCTCGGCCGGCTCGCGGCCTGCTACATGGACTCGCTCGCGACGCTCGAGAAGACGGCCATTGGCTACGGCATCCGCTACGAATTCGGCATCTTTCGCCAGGCGATCCGCGATGGCTGGCAAGTCGAGGAGACCGACAAGTGGTTGCAGAAAGGCAACCCATGGGAGATCGTGCGGCCGGATGTCGCGTTCTACGTTCAATTCGGCGGGCACACCGAATCCGTGACCGACGCGCAGGGCCGGTACCACGTCCGCTGGGTCGCGGCCAGGCAGGTCAAAGGCGTGGCTTGCGACACGCCGGTGTCGGGTTATCGGGTCCATCGCTGTAACACCCTGCGGCTGTGGAAGAGCGAGGCCGTCGAGTCGTTCGACCTGGCGGACTTCAACGTCGGCGACTACTACGGCGCGGTGGAGCAGAAGGTGATCTCGGAGACGCTCTCCAAGGTGCTGTATCCGAACGACGAGCCCGAGATCGGCAAGCGCCTGCGCTTGGCCCAACAGTACTTCTTCGTTTCCTGCTCGCTGCAGGACATGCTGCGTCTGCTCGATCTCAAGGGCGAGCCGATCGAACGCTTCGCCGACGTGTTCGCGGCGCAGCTCAACGACACCCATCCTTCGATCGCGGTCGCCGAACTGATGCGGCTTCTCGTGGACGAGCGCGAACTGCCGTGGGACCAGGCCTGGGACATCACCTGCCGCACCCTTGCGTACACCAACCACACGCTGCTGCCCGAGGCGCTGGAGACCTGGCCGCTGCCACTGTTCCAAAGCCTTCTGCCGCGGCCGCTGGAGATCATCCTGGAGATCAACCGCCGCTTTCTGGATACGGTCCGACAGCGTTTGCCGGGCGACGAACCCCGCGTGGCCCGTATGTCCCTGATCGATGAGTCCGGAGTCCGGCGCATCCGCATGGCACACCTGGCGACCGTCGGCAGCCATGCTGTCAACGGCGTTGCGGCACTGCATTCGACGCTGCTGCGGGACACGGTACTGCGGGACTTCGCCGAGCTGTGGCCCGACCGCTTCCACAACGTCACCAATGGCGTCACCCCGCGGCGTTTCCTGACCCTGTGCAACCCCGGCCTTGCGCGGCTGTTGGACGAGACGGTGAGCGAGGGGTGGATGACGGACCTCACGCGTTTGCGGGGTCTCGAGGCGCATGCCGACGACCCGGCGTTCCAGCAGCGCTGGCGCCAGATCAAGCGCGCGAACAAGGAAGTGCTGGCACAGCGCATTCGCAGCGCCACCGGCATCGTCGTCGATCCGAGCGCGCTCTTCGACATCCAGGTCAAGCGCATCCACGAGTACAAGCGCCAGCATCTGAATGCGCTGTACATCGTTGCCCTCTACCAGCGTCTGCGGCGCGATCCGCAGCTCGCCCTCGCGCCGCGCTGTTTCGTCTTCGGCGGCAAGGCGGCGCCGGGTTATTCGATGGCCAAGCTGATCATCCGCCTGATCAACGGAATCGCAGAAGCGATTGACGACGATCCAGCCATGGAAGGACGGCTGAAGGTGGTCTTCTTTCCGAACTTCAATGTCACGAATGCCCATCACATCTATCCGGCCGCGGACCTTTCCGAGCAGATCTCGACGGCCGGCAAGGAGGCATCAGGCACCGGCAACATGAAGTTCATGATGAACGGCGCATTGACCATCGGTACGCTGGATGGGGCCAATGTCGAGATCCGCGAGGAGGTCGGCGCGGAAAACTTCTTCCTCTTCGGCCTGCGCGCTGAACAAGTGGAGCGTCTCCAACGCGAGGGCTATCGGCCAGCGGAGTGCGTGGCAGCGAACGAGGAATTGCGCGACTCACTGGACCTCATCGCCTCGGGACATTTCTCACATGGCGACCGCGATGTGTTCCGCCCGCTGGTGGACAACCTGATGCTGTCGGATCACTTCCTGGTGCTCGCGGACTTCGCTGACTACATGGCCTGCCAGGCGCGCGTCGATGCGGCCTGGCAGGAGCCCGCGCGCTGGACGCGCATGTCGATCCTCAACACGGCGCGATCCGGCAAGTTCTCGTCCGATCGGGCGATTCGCGAGTATGGCGAGCACATCTGGGCGTGAGGGTGTCCGCGCCGGTTCAATCGCACTGACGACGCCTTGCGTAGATCAGCACCCGCAGGCCTTGCCGTTCAGGTTCTGCAAGCCGCTGCAATCGCTATTTCATGCGCTCCGAACTGGAGGCGCTGCACGCGGTCGTCAAATCGGAATTCGAGCGCCGACGGCTGATCGTCCTCGCGGCGATTTCGTTGCTGTCAGGACGAAACCGAGCGTGCCAGAAGGTGCCGCGCGAGGGCATTCGCGATTCCGAAAGGGAGGGTTCGGCAATCACTGACCCGCGTCGCCGGCAGAGGGATAGATTCGCTTTGTCGCCGTTTTTCCCCTCAAGCACACCCATGACCAAGATCAAGAAGTCCCTGCACACCGAACTGGGCCACAGCACGCCCGACAAGATCACCGTGCGCGGACGCGACCTGCCGACCGAGATCCTCGGCCATCTCAACCTGGGCGACATGGCGTTCCTCGAACTCACCGGCCGCATCCCGACGCCGCAGGAGTCCGTGACCTTCAACGCCATCGTGGTCACGTTGGTCGAGCACGGCATCACACCCAGCGCGCTGGCCGCCCGCCTGACCTATGCGGGCGCGCCCGAGGCACTGCAGGCCGCCGTTGCCGCCGGGCTCTGCGGCCTGGGCACCGTGTTCGTCGGCAGTACCGAGGGCGCGGCACGCATGCTGTACGAGGCCATTCCCTTCGGTGCCAGGCCGGAGCGCCCGCTCGCCGACATGGCGCGCGACATCGTGGCCGACTACCGCGCCCGCAAGGAGATCGTGCCGGGCCTCGGCCACCCGCTGCACAAGCCGATCGATCCGCGCACGCCGCGCCTGTTCCAGATCGCTGCCGAGAACGGCCTGTCGAGCCACTACGTCGCACTGATGCAGGCGGTGCAGGCCGAGGCCGAGCGCGTGTCGGGCAAGTCG
Organism: Variovorax flavidus; assembly: GCF_030317145.1. Lineage (GTDB taxonomy): Bacteria > Pseudomonadota > Gammaproteobacteria > Burkholderiales > Burkholderiaceae_C > Variovorax > Variovorax flavidus. The sequence goes on along the minus strand of NZ_JASZYE010000003.1, from coordinate 960,730 downwards.
CTGCCCATCAATGCCACGGGCGCCATCGGCGCGATCGCTGCCGAGTTCGGCTTTCCGTGGCGCATCATCCGTGGCTTCGGCGTGATGGCGCGCGCCATCGGGCTCGTGGGCCACATCCTCGAGGAAATCGACGACCCGATGGCCGTGGAGATCTGGCAGCGCGTGGAGCGCGAAGCCGGCGGCCCGCGCCAGGATTGAGCGAAGGAGTCCCGCCCATGACCGACACCCTGGACCTCGACCATCTGCGCAGCTGGATCGGCCGCACCGAGAAGCGCGATGAACTCCTGTCGCCCTGGACGGCGAGCGCCATGGCCGCGACCGTGCGCAACGGCGAGCAAGACTGGCAAGCGGGGCAAGCCCTGCCGCCCCTGTGGCACTGGTGCTATTTCCTGCCGACGGCGCCGCAGAACCAGTTGGGGCCGGACGGCCATCCCGCGCGCGGCGGCTTCCTTCCGCCGGTGCCGCTGCCGCGGCGCATGTGGGCGGGCAGCCAGTTCGAATTCCTCGCGCCGCTGCAAGTCGCGACGCCCGCGACCAAGACTTCGCGCGTGGCCGATGTCAGCCTCAAGCAGGGCAAGGGCGGTGCGCTCGTGTTCGTGAAGGTGCAGCACGAAGTGCATGCCGGCGGCACGCTGCTGCTGCGCGAGGGCCACGACATCGTCTACCGCGAAGCACCGAAGGCCGGCGAGTCCGCACCGCCGCAGACTCCACCTGCCGATCCGGCCTGGTCCGTCGAGCACCGGCCCGATGCGCCGCTGCTGTTCCGCTATTCGGCGCTGACCTTCAACAGCCATCGCATTCACTACGACTATCCCTACGTGACGCAGGTCGAGGGCTATGACGACCTCATCGTGCACGGCCCGCTGATCGCCACGCTGCTGCTCGAAGCGGCGCAGCAGAACAACCCGGGCCGCGCCGTGCGTTCGTACAGCTTCAAGGCCGTCCGGCCGCTGACCTGCGGCAAGTTGCTGCGCGTGTGCGGCCATGCGCCGCAGCCCGACGGCACCGTCTTCCTGTGGGCCGAGGACGCGCAGGGCGCACTGCTGATGCAGGCCACCACGCGACTGGAATGAAGTTCACACCCAACAACACGATCCCACTGCCATGAGCGACTCCAATCCCCGACACCAGGACATCCGCGACGCGGTGCGCGACCTGTGCGCGCAGTTCCCCAATGAATACTTCCGCAAGGTCGACGAGGCACGCGCCTATCCGGCCGAGTTCGTCGATGCGCTGACCAAGGCCGGCTGGATGGCCGCGCTGATCCCGCAGGAGTACGGCGGCTCGGGCCTCGGGCTCACCGAGGCCTCGGTCATCATGGAAGAGATCAACCGCGCCGGAGGAAACTCCGGGGCCTGCCATGGCCAGATGTACAACATGGGTACCTTGCTGCGCCACGGCTCCGAAGCGCAGAAGCAGCAGTACCTGCCGAAGATCGCGAGCGGCGACCTGCGCCTGCAGTCCATGGGCGTGACCGAGCCGTCCACCGGCACCGACACCACGAAGATCAAGACCACGGCGGTGAAAAAGGGCGACCGCTACGTCATCAACGGCCAGAAGGTCTGGATCTCGCGCATCCAGCACTCCGACCTGATGATCCTGCTCGCGCGCACCACGCCGCTGGCTGACGTGAAGAAGAAATCCGAAGGCATGTCGATCTTCATCGTCGACCTGCGCGAAGCCATCGGCAACGGGCTGACCGTGCGGCCCATCCTCAACATGGTCAACCACGAGACGAACGAGCTGTTCTTCGAGAACCTGGAGATCCCGGCCGAGAACCTCATTGGCGAGGAAGGGCAGGGCTTCAGGTACATCCTCGATGGCCTGAATGCCGAACGCACGCTGATTGCGGCGGAGTGCATCGGCGACGGCTACTGGTTCATCGACAAGGTCACGGCCTATACGAAGGAGCGCGTCGTCTTCGGCCGGCCCATCGGCCAGAACCAGGGCGTGCAGTTTCCCATTGCCGAAGCCTTCATCGAGATCGAGGCTGCCGACCTCATGCGCTACGAGGCCTGCCGCCGGTTCGATGCGCGCGAGCCTTGCGGCGCGCAGGCCAACATGGCGAAGTACCTCGCGGCCAAGGCCTCGTGGGAGGCGGCCAACGCCTGCCTGCAGTTCCACGGCGGCTTCGGCTTCGCGGCCGAATACGACGTGGAGCGCAAGTTCCGCGAGACACGCCTCTACCAGGTGGCGCCGATCTCGACGAACCTGATCCTGAGCTACGTCGCCGAGCACATGCTGGGCTTGCCGAGGTCATTTTGAACACCCTCAGGCTTGCCCACTTCGTGTGGCCGCCCACCCCCTTGCAGGGGTCAATACCTGCGGCCCGGCAAAGCCGGTTCCGCGGTATTCCAGAAACCATGCAATCTCGGCCCTTTACTTGAGATGAAACCGACATGAACCGTCCGCTCGAAGGCATCACCGTCCTCACGCTCGAACATGCCATCGCAGCACCGTTCTGCACGCGGCAACTGGCTGACCTGGGCGCACGCGTCATCAAGGTCGAGCGGCCAGGCACCGGCGATTTTGCGCGCGCCTACGACCAGCGTGTGAACGGCCTGGCCTCGCACTTCGTCTGGACGAATCGCTCCAAGGAAAGCCTGACGCTGGACGTGAAGCATCCGCAGGGCCAGGAAGTGCTCAGGCGTCTCGTTGCCGAGGCGGACGTGCTGGTGCAGAACCTCGCGCCCGGCGCCGCTGCGCGGCTGGGCCTGTCGTACGAGGCGCTGTCGAAGGAGCACAAGGGGTTGATCGTCTGCGACATCTCCGGCTATGGCGATGACGCGAAACAGCCCGGACCCTATCGCGACAAGAAGGCCTACGACCTGTTGATCCAGAGCGAGTCGGGGTTCCTGTCGGTCACCGGCACGCCGGACGAGATGGCGAAGGCCGGCTGTTCCATCGCCGACATCGCGGCGGGCATGTACGCGTACAGCAACATCCTCGCGGCGCTGCTGCAGCGCGACAAGACGGGCAAGGGATGCCGCATCGACGTCTCGATGCTGGAGAGCATGGTCGAGTGGATGAGCTTTCCCATGTACTACGCCTTCGACGGCGCCGCGCCGCCGGCGCGCGCAGGGGCTGCGCACGCCACCATCTACCCCTACGGTCCGTTCCCGGCCGGTGACGGCAAGATGGTGATGCTGGGCCTGCAGAACGAGCGCGAGTGGCAGGTCTTCTGCGCCAAGGTGCTGGAGCAGCCCGCGCTCGCGACCGATGCGCGCTTCGCATCCAACACGCTGCGCACGGCGTCGCGCGAGGCCCTGCGCGAGATCATCGTGCAGTCCTTCGCCCCCTTCAGCGCGGCGCAGATCATCGAACGGCTCGATGCGGCCCAGATCGCCAATGCGCAGGCCAACACCATGCAGGACGTGTGGGCGCATCCGCAACTGCGCGCGCGCGAACGCTGGACCGAGGTCGGCACCGGTGCGGGCGCGATCCCAGCGCTGTGGCCACCCGGCATGCCGCGCGAGTGGGACCCGCGCATGGATGCGGTTCCGACACTGGGGCAGCACACCGACGCGATCCTGGCCGAGATCGGCTACGACGCGGCAGCCATCGCCGCGCTGCGCGCACAGGAAGCCGTGTGAGATCGCCATCTCGCCGTCCGATTGTTCAATCCACCTTCCAGTCACCTTCGCCATGAACAAGCACCCCAGCCAGGCCCTGGCCACCTTTGCTGCCGAACTCTCTTTCGAGCTGGTTCCCGACGCGGTGATTCGCCGTGCCGAGGACCTGATGCTCGACTGGCTGGGCTCCGTGCTCGCTGCGCGCTCCGCCCGGCCGGTGCGCAGCATCCAGCGTTTCACCGAGATGATGGGGCCGGCCGATGGGCCAAGCGAAGTGCTGACCTCGCGCCGCACGACGTCGCCGGTCTTCGCCGCGCTCGTGAACGCCGCGGCATCGCACTACGTGGAGCAGGACGACGTGCACAACGGCTCCGTCTTCCATCCCGCGGCGGTGGTTTTCGCGCCGGCGCTCGCGACTGCGCAGGCGCTGGGTGCGAGCGGCAAGCAGCTGTTGACGGCGGTGGTGGCCGGCTACGAGGTTGGCATCCGCGTCGGCGAATTCCTCGGACGTTCGCACTACCGCACCTTTCACACCACGGCCACTGCGGGTACCTTGGCTGCCGCAGCAGCCGTGGGGCGACTGCTCGGGCTCTCGCCTGCGCAGATGCTGCACGCCTTCGGCTCGGCCGGCACGCAGTCGGCGGGCGTGTGGGAGTTCCTGCGCGACGCCGCCGATTCGAAGCAACTGCACTGCGCCCATGCGGCGGCCAGCGGGCTGATGTCGGCCTACCTTGCACAGGATGGCTTCACCGGCGCGGCGCGTGTGCTCGAAGGCGCGCAGGGGCTGGGCGTGGGCATGTCGACCGACGCCGATCCGGCGCGCCTCATCGACGGCCTGGGCACGCGCTGGGCGCTGGCCGAGACCTCGTTCAAGTTCCATGCGTCGTGCCGCCATACGCACCCGGCTGCCGACGCGCTGCTGCAGGTCATGTCGCGGAACGGCCTGAAGGCGGGCGATATCGAGCGCGTTGTCACCCACGTGCACCAGGGTGCCGTCGACGTGCTCGGCCGCGTAGTCGTGCCGGCCACGGTGCACCAGGGCAAGTTCTCGATGGGCACGGTGCTGGGCCTGATCGCCGTGCACGGACGGGCCGGGCTGACCGAGTTCGATCGCGACTTCCTCGCACCCGAAGTCGCGGGCTTCCGCGACAAGGTGATGATGGAACTCGACCGCGAAGTCGACACCGCCTACCCCGCGCGCTGGATCGGCAAGGTCAGCGTGACCACGACTGACGGCCGGACGCTGTCGGGCCGGGTCGACGAGCCCAAGGGCGATCCGGGCAACACGCTGAGCCGCGCGGAGATCGAGGACAAGATGAAGCGCTTGACCCAGTACGGCGAGGCCGCCACGCCGCAAGAGGCGCAGGCGCTGTGCGATCGCATCTGGAGTCTGGCCGGCGAACCGCGTGTCGGACGGCTGCTGGGCTGAAGGGCGACGCCGATGTCACTCGCACCGTCATTGGGGCGGGCTGTCGTGCGCAGCCTGCTGTTCGTCCCTGGCCACCAGGGCGCGCGTTTCGACAAGGCCTGCCAGAGCGGCGCCGATGCGATCGTCCTGGATCTCGAAGACGCCGTGCCGCCCGATCGCAAGGAGGAGGCTCGCGTCCAAGTGGCGCAGTGGCTAGCCGGACGTGAGGAAGGCGACGGCGCAGGCCCTCTCGTCGCTCTTCGCATCAACGGCGTCGGCACGCCCTGGCATGCAGCCGACCTCGCCCTGTGCGGCCACCAGGGCGTCGATGCGCTCATGCTGCCCAAGGCAGAGGACGCCGCCGTGCTGCGCACCATCGCCGCGTCGCTTCCTGCCGTGGCCTTGTTGCCGCTGGTCGAAACCGCACGCGGCATCGACCGGCTCGACGAGATCGCGGCGGCACCTGGTGTGCAGCGGCTGGTGTTCGGCACCATCGATTTCCAGGCCGAACTCGACATCGAAGGCGATGGGCCGGAGTTGCTGTACTTCCGTTCGCGGATCGTGCTGGCTTCGCGTCTCGCGGGCCTGCAGCCGCCGGTGGACGGGGTGAGCACCGCCATCGACGACCCCGCGCGCATCGAGGCCGATGCGTTGCAGGCGAGACGCTTCGGCTTCGGCGGCAAGCTGTGCATTCATCCGAAGCAGGTGGCAGTCGTCAACCAGGGCTTCTTGCCCACGTCGTCTCAGATCGATTGGGCAAGGCGGGTGATCGATGCCGATGCGGCCAGCGGCGGCGCGCCGGTCACGGTCGACGGCAAGATGGTCGACCGGCCGGTGGTGTTGAAGGCGCAAGCCTTGCTGCGCGCGGCTGATCGCTGACGCGTGGGCTATGGGCCAGCGTCGCGCTGGCCCAGGTAGTCGAACAGCTCGCGCGCCGAAGCGGGTAGTTGCTCGCGGTTGCGCGCAATGATTTTGAGTTCGCGTTCCGCCCAGGCATCGGCCAGCGGAACGGTGGTGATGCGCAAGGCGCGCGACAGGCGCCGCGCGGATGAAGCGGGCAGCACGCCGACGCCGACACCGGCTTCGATCATCAGACAGATCGCCTCGAAACTGCCGACCTGGATGCGCGGGCTGTAGCCCTGGCCGGCCAGCTCCGCCTTGCGCTGCAGGAAGCGATGGATGGCGCTGCCATGGTGCAGGCCCACGTGCTGCTCTTCGAGCGTGTCGACGAAGGCCATCGACTCCGCGCCTGCGAAGCGATGCGTCGCGGGCACCACCAGCACCAGTTGGTTGCGGCCGAAGGGCTGCGAATCGAAATCCCCGGTGTGCACATCGCCGGCGAGGATGCCGATGTCCGCACCTCCATCGGCGACCGCACGCACGATCTCCTCGCTGAGATATTCGCGCAGATCCACCTGCACGGCCGGATGCCGCGTGAGGAAGCCGGCCAGCTTTTCCGGCAGGTATTCGGTGATGGAGGTGGTGTTGGCAAACACGCGCACGTGCCCCTTGATGCCCTTGCCGAAGTCCTGCATGTCGATGCGCAGGTGCTCCATCTGCTGCATCACGCGCTTGGCGTGGTAGAGCAGGGCTTCGCCCGCCGCAGTGAGGCTCACGCCCTGCGCGTTGCGGTGCAGCAGCTTCCCGCCGATGGCTTCCTCCATCTGCTTGATGCGCGTCGACGCCGCCGCCAGCGAGATGCAGGCCTTGTCCGCCCCACGCGTCAGGCTCCTGGCCTCAGCCACATAGGCAAAGAGCTTCAGGTCAAAAAGGTCGAAATGCAGATTCACGCAAGAAAGGCACGCACGCGCCAAGCAGTGAGGACAAGACATTGATTGTCCCGCCAATCCCACTAAGGCCCCCTGGGGCCAGCCCGCACAGCGCCCCGTCATTTCGTGAAACACCGCGGATCCGGCTCCGCCGGTCCGCCGGTGTTGCCCCCGGCAGGGGGTAGGCGGCCACACGAAGTGGGCAAGCCTGGGGGCGAGCAACTAGACAGGATCCCAGCTGAACACGTCCGCCGAGCGGTCGAGCGGGTAGAAGCTCGCGCGCATCGCCGGCATCGCGTGCTCGGCGATGGTCTGAGGCGTCCAGCCTTCGGAGCGGTGAATGGAGCGCACGGGGCGCGGCTGGCTGATCAGCGAGATCTCGTTGTTGCGCACCGAGAAGATCTGCCCATTGACTTCCTTTGCCGCATCGCTGGCAAGGTAGACCGCCAGCGGCGCGATCTTCGACGGCGTCATCTGCTGGATCTTGGCGACGCGCACGCGCTGCTCCTCGGTGTCGGTGGGGATGGCGCCGATCATCCGGCTCCACGCAAAGGGCGCGATGCAATTGGAGCGCACGTTGAACTTGAGCATGTCCAGCGCGATCGACTTCGACAGCGCCGCGATGCCGAGCTTGGCGGCGGCATAGTTGGCCTGGCCGAAGTTGCCGATCAGCCCGGAGGTCGAGGTCATGTGCACCATGGCGCCCGAGTTCTGCTCCTTGAAGAAGGTCGCAGCCGCGCGGCTGACGAAGTACGAGCCGTAGAGATGCACCTTGATCACCGAATCCCACTCGTCCACCGACATCTTGTGGAAGAAGCGGTCGCGCAGGATGCCGGCGTTGTTGACGACGGCGTCGATGCGGCCGAAGTTGTCGACCGCGCATTGCACGATCTTCGCGGCGCTCGCGGCGTCCGCGACGCTGTCGGTACTGGGGACCGCCTCGCCGCCCAGTGCATGGATCTCGTCCACCACCTGCTGCGCCGGTCCGGCGTTGCTCCCTTGGCCATCGACTGCGGCGCCGATGTCGTTGACCACCACGCGTGCACCATGACTCGCCATGGCGAGCGCGATATCGCGCCCGATACCACCGCCAGCGCCGGTGACGAGAACCACTTTTCCTTCAACCATCGGATCACTCCAGAAACACTTGCGGGATCGCCGAAGGAGAATGCCATGGGCCCGGCGCCCGCGGTTCGGCATTTCGGAAGAGGGGTTACGGCCAACATCGGACAATCTGCGGTCCCGCGGACAATCAACCACCCATTACGGACCCTCACGCATGTTCCCCTTGGACATCCTTTTCACTTATCTGGCGGCTTGCCTCGTCGTCGTCCTGGCGCCTGGCCCCGACAACATCCTGGCCATCAGCCGCGGCCTCAGCCAGGGGCGGGTTGCGGCCTGCCTCTCGTCCGCGGGCGCCGGCCTCGGGATCATGTTCCACACGGTCGCCGCGGCACTCGGCTTGTCGCTGGTCATCCAGGCATCGCCCGTGGCGTTCTGGGTGGTGAAGGCGGCCGGTGGGCTCTACCTTCTCTGGCTGGGGTACAAGGCCCTGGCTTCCAGGGACATGATTTCCTTCGTGCCGAGTTCGCACCAGCCTTTGCGCAAGGTGTTCCTCACCGGCTTGCTGTCCAACGTGCTGAATCCCAAGCCGGGCCTTTTCGTGCTGGCTTTCCTGCCGCAGTTCGTGAACGCGGGGCGGGGCTCGGTGACCGTTCAGATGCTCGTCTACGGTGCCATCTTCGCCGTGATGAGCGCAGTCATCTTCAGCATCCTGGGCAGCTGGGCCTCGAAGCTGTCCCTGTGGCTCCAGCGGCGTCCGCGCGTCGGGACCGGCCTGAACGTCGGGGCGGGCCTGACCTTCATCGCCTCGGGCCTGTCGGTGCTGGCGCTGAAGCAGCGGGCCTGAGCTTTCGATGCGCACTTTCGCACCGAGCCGTTCTTCCGAACGCCGCGTCGCCGTCGCGGGCGCCACCGGTCGCATGGGCCGCATGTTGATCGAGGCCATGCGCGACGCGCCCGATTGCCGCCTCACGGGCGCGCTCGCCGGCAGCAGCGCGCTGAACCAGGATGCCGGCGCGGCGCTCGGGTTCGAGACCGGCGTCAAGGTCGTTTCCGATCTGCGCGCAGGCCTGTCCGGCGCTGATGTGCTGATCGACTTCACGCATCCGGAGCGCACGCTGGAGCACCTCGCGATGTGCCGGGCGCTCGGCGTGCAGCTCGTGATCGGCACGACCGGGTTCAACGACGCGCAGAAGGCTCGCATCAGCGAGGCCGCGCAGGATGTCGCGATCGTGTTCGCGCCGAACACCGGGGTTGGCATCAACGTGACCTTCGAGTTGCTCGCCCTGGCCGCGAAGTCGCTTTCGGTCGGCTACGACATCGAGATCATCGAATCGCATCATCGGCACAAGATCGACGCGCCTTCCGGCACGGCGCTCAGGATGGGGGAGGTCGTGGCCGGGGCGCTCGGCCGGAACCTGAAGGATTGCGCCGTCTACGCGCGCGAAGGCGTCACCGGCGAGCGCGATCCATCGACCATCGGATTCGCCACCGTTCGCGGCGGCGACATCGTGGGTGACCACACCGTCCTGTTCGCGGGCACCGGCGAGCGCATCGAGATCACCCACAAGTCATCGAGCCGCGCGACCTACGCCCATGGCGCGCTTCGCGCCGTGGGTTTTCTTGCGGACAAGCGCAGCGGACTCTTCGACATGTCCGATGTGCTGGGCCTCTAGCGCGCGTCCTGCGTCGTTTATGGGACAGGGCGGTCCCAGACCGCCCCCTATACTGAATCGGGCCTGCGCCGCATCGATGGCCGGGCTTGCATAGCGTTCAATCCGGAGACTGATACTTGATGAATAACAAGCTACGACATTGCGCCGCGGCAGCCCTGCTGTGTGCCGCTTCCTGGGCTGGTGCCCAAACCCCCGCGCAGATGCCGCCGCTGACGCCCGAGCAACAGCGCTTCCACGACATCTACAAGGAACTGGTCGAGATCAACACGACCCATCTGACGGGCAACAACACGGAGGCTGCGCAGGCCATGCGCAAGCACCTGCTGGATGCGGGCTTCAAGGCGGACGAGATCCAGCTCTTCGAGCCCTACCCCAACAAGGGCAACCTGGTCGTCCGCTTCAAAGGCACGGGTGGCAAGAAGCCGCTGTTGCTGCTGGCCCACATCGACGTGGTCGAGGCCCGCCGCGCGGACTGGAAGACCGATCCGTTCAAGCTCAAGGAAGACGACGGCTACTTCACTGCGCGCGGCTCGTCGGACGACAAGGCGATGGCGGCTTCGTTCGTCTCGATCTTCAGCCAGCTCAAGCGCGAGGGCTTCAAGCCCACCCGCGATATCGTGCTCGCGCTCACGGCCGACGAGGAGCTCGGCGACGTGCCCACCAATGGCGCCTTCTGGCTGGTGAACAACCAGCGCGCGCTGCTCGACGCAGAGTTCGGCATCAACGAAGGCGGTGGCGGCCAGCTCAACAACGGCAAGCCGGTGCTGCACCGGGTGCAGGTGGCCGAGAAGATGTACACCACCTACAAGCTCGAAGTGCGCGATGTCGGCGGCCACAGCTCGCTGCCCACGCCCGCCAATCCCATCTACGAACTCAGCTCTGCGCTGGACCGGCTCGGCGCCTACCGTTTCCCCGTGAAGCTGGCCGACGTCACGCGCAGCTACTTCGAGAAGAGCGCCCTGTTCGAAACCGGCCAGATGGCCGAGGACATGCGAGCCGTTGCGTCAGGAAAGCCGGATGAGGCCGCGATCGATCGCCTGTCGCGCTCGGCGCTCTACAACGCCACGCTGCGCACCACCTGCGTCGCGACGCAACTCACGGCCGGCCATGCGGAGAACGCGCTGCCGCAGTCGGCCAAGGCCACGGTGAACTGCCGCATCCTGCCCCACGACGATCCCGCCGAGGTCGACGCTGCGCTGCGCAAGGTGCTGGGCAGCAATCGCATCAAGATGGAAGCGAGCAATCCGCCGCTCAAGAGCCCGCCGTCGCCGCTGCGCGCCGACGTGCTGGGCGTGGTCGAGTCCCTCACGCAGCAGATGTGGCCCGGCATCCCGGTCGTGCCGACGATGAGCACGGGCGCCACCGACAGCCGCTTCATGCGCAACATCGGCATTCCGATGTACGGCGTCTCCGGCATCTTCTCGGAGCCCAGCGACGCCCGCGCGCACGGTCTGGACGAGCGCGTCGCGATCCCTCGGCTCTACGACGGCCGCGAGTTCATGTACCGCATGGTCAAGCAGCTTTCGCAGTAGTCGGGTGACGGCTGCGGCCTCCGGCGTCTTCGAACGACGCCGGGCGGTAGCACCCCATCAGTTCGCCGCGCCGAGGAACCCGCGCACCATCTTCACGGTGGCCTGCGGGTTCTCTTCCATGATCCAGTGGCCCGAGCCGGGGATCACGCCCTCGGTGACGTTGTCGGCGGCGGCGCGCATCACGACCGCCATGGTCGGCCCGAAGGACTTCTCGCCGCCGATCGCCATCACGGGCACGGTGAGCTTGCCTTTCTCCGCCAGGAAGGCCTTGTTGTCGACCGCATCCTGATCGAAGGCCGCGAACTGCGCGAAGCCCGAGTGCATGGCGCCGGGGCGGGCGTAGAGCTTGGCGTAGTGCCGGCGCGAGGCCTCGTCGAAGTTCTTCGGATTGGCGGAGAACTCGTTCCAGAAGCGATCGAGGTAGATGCGCTCGCGGCCAGCCACCAGGCGCTCCATGTCGGGGCCGCCGAAGCGGAAGTGCCAGAGCAGCGGGTTCTTGAGAATCTCCTCCCACGGGCCGACGCCGGGCACGGGCGCATCGATCAGCACGAAGCGGCCGACACGGTCGCGATACCGTGCGGCAAAGGCAAACCCGACCATGTTGCCGATGTCGTGGGTGACGAGGTCGGTCTTGTCGATCTTGAGGGCGTCGAGCACCTGCGCGATATCGGCGGCCTGGTTCTTCTTGTCGAAGCCGCCGGCCGGATGCGCCGAGAGGCCCATGCCGCGCAGGTCAGGCACGACGACGGTGTGGTCCTTCATCAGGTCGGCGGCCATCAGCGCCCACATGTCGCCTGTTTCGCCGTAGCCGTGGATGAGGGTCACTGCGGGGCCCTTGCCGCCCACCCGGACATGCAGCCTGGTGTCGTTGACCGCGATTTCCTGGGTCTTGAAGCTTGCGGGGAAGGGCGGCACCTGTGCCTGGGCGGCGCTGGCCATGAGGGCGGCAGCGAGCCATCCAAAGAGGGACTTGAACACGGTTGCTCCTCGGGTTGTGGGCGCGATGCGCCGAGCCGCTTGCGGCGGCGAAGGACGGAGTCTCCGCTTCAGGCGGCTTGCGACGCAATAGTCCTTTGGGGCAATCAACGGCTAACCCCCGGCGTGCCGCTCAACCGAACGCGCCGTGTCCCAGGGCTCAGAAAGCGCTCTTCGTGCAGCCGCCATCGACACGCAGCGCCGCACCGGTGGTTCCCGACGAGAGCGGGCTGGCCACGTAGGTGACCAGGCTGGCAATCTCCTCGGGCGATTCGAATCGCTTGATGAGCGAGGTCGGTCGCACCTTCTCGAAAAATTCCTTTTCGAACGCCTCGAAGGACTTGCCGTCGGCCTTGGCGAGGGTCTCGACGAATTCGCCGACCCCGCGAGATTTCGTCGGGCCGGGCAGCACGCTGTTGACGGTAATCCCGGTGCCTGCCAGTGATTCGGCCAGCCCCCGTGCCACGGCGATCTGCGCGGTCTTCGTCATGCCGTAATGGATCATCTCGGCGGGAATCTGCAGTGCGCTTTCGCTCGAGATGAAGATGATGCGACCCCAGTTCGCGCGCTTCATCGCCGGCAGGCACAGGCGGGCGAGCCGCACGCCGCTCAGCACGTTCACGTCGAAGAAGCGCGTCCAGTCCTCGTCGGGGATGTCCTCGAAGGGCTTGGGCTCGAAGATGCCGAGGTTGTTGACGAGGATTTCGATGCCCGGAAACCGCGCCGCCAATGCCTCGGCTGCGGCGGACGTGCCGAGGTCGCCGGCGAAGCCCAGCACTTCTCCGCCTTCTCCCGCGCGGATGCGGGCCACTGCTTCATCGACGGAAGACTGGGAGCGTCCATTGACGATCACCCGCGCGCCTTCGGCAGCGAGCGCGGCCGCGATGGCATGGCCGATGCCCGCGGTGCTGCCGGAAACGAGCGCGAGCTTGCCTTTGAGCTTCAAGTCCATGGATAACCGCCTTTCAGTTTTTGAGAATGGAAGGCGGAGCGTGCAGCAATCCCCGGTGACTTGTCCAGCCTAGGACCACGCCGCGCGCAACAGCGCCGCCGGATCGCTGGTGCCGGCGCTGATGCCGGCCACCGGGCCCCAGTCGGGGTCGAAGCGGCTGCCGATGAAGGCGGCGGATGCTTCGGGGCTCGCATGCCGGAGCATCAGGCAGGCCTGCGCCGTGAGCACGAGCCGCTGGGTGAAGCGCCGGGCCTGGCGTTCGAGTTCGGCCGGCGGCAGCTGGATCGCGTCGCGCAGCGCATGGACTTGCGCCAGCACCCGGGCGTCCTGCGAGGCCACGTCCTGCAGATGGTCGAGCACGAGGTGTGCGTCGTCCGGGTTGCGCGAGACGGCGCGCAGCACGTCCAGGCTCATCACATTGCCCGATCCTTCCCAGATGGAGTTGACCGGCGCTTCGCGGAACAGGCGGCCCATCGGGCCGTCCTCCACGTAGCCGTTGCCACCGAAGACTTCCATCGCCTCGCCGGTCAGGGCCACCGCGCGCTTGCAGTTCCAGAACTTGGCTGCAGGCGTCATCAGGCGGCGCCAGGCCACGTCGAGCGCGTCGGTGGATCCGAAATGCGAGGCGAGGTCCATCGCGAGCAGCGTCGCGGCCTCGGATTCGAGCGCCATGTCGCCGAGCAGCTCGGTCATCACGGGTTGATCGACCAGCGCCTTGCCGAAGGCATGCCGGTTGCGTGTGTAGTGCAGCGCCTGCGCCAGCGCCTGCCGGATGAAGCCGGCGCTGGACAGCGCGCAGTCCAGCCGCGTGAAGGTGGCCATCTCGATGATGGTCGGGATGCCGCGGCCTTCCTCGCCCACCAGCACACCCCAGGCTTCCTTGAACTCGACCTCGCTGCTGGAGTTGGAACGGTTGCCCACCTTGTCCTTCAGGCGCTGGATGTGGATGGGGTTCTTGCTGCCGTCCGGCCGCCAGCGTGGCACGAAGAAGCAGGTCGACCCGCGCTCGTCGGTCTTGGCGAGCACGAGGTGTCCGTCGCACATCGGTGCGGAGAAGAACCACTTGTGGCCGGTGATCAGGAATTCGCTGCCCCACGGACCTTGTCCGAACGGGACGGCCCGCGTGGTGTTGGTTCGCACGTCGCTGCCGCCCTGCCTTTCGGTCATGCCCATGCCGACGGCGATCGAGCGCTTCTGTTCGAGCGGCAGGTCGCGCTCGTCGTGCTCCGTCGCCGCCAGTTTCGCTTCGACCGCGCCGAACAGCGCTGCGTTGTGGCGCAACACGGGGATGCAGGCCTTGGTCATGGTCGTCGGGCAGGTCGAGCCCGATTCGATCTGGCTGTGCATGTAGAGCGAGGCGCCGTAGGCCGTCCAGGCGGAGGGGCGCTCGTCGAAGAAGGGCAGGTTGGCGATGCCGTTGCGCCGCGCGATAGACATCATGGTGTGCCACGCGGGGTGGAACTTCACGAGGTCGATGCGTTCGCCGGTGCGCGAGTGCGTGTGCAGCTCGGGTTCGTGGCGGTTGGCGTCCTCGGCGGCACGCAGCGTGGCTTCCGCGCCGTATTCCGCGCCCTGGCGCACGAGTTCGGCGTCACGCCAGCCGGCGCCGCCTCGCTCCACGGCACGGCGGAGTACGGGGTCGCTGGTGTAGACGTTGTAGTCCTTGAGTTCGGGAACCTGGTTGTGGGGGTGAATGCCAGTCATGGTGTGTCTCGACGATTGGGTGAGGCTCCGTGGTGGAGGGTCGCTTATGCCCCGGCGCCGCGCTCGCGCAGCACCAGCGTCTGGATGGCGACGCCGATCGGGCCTTGCTCGTCGTAGAGGCGCGAGAGCGTCGTGCCTGCGCCGCCGCCGTCGGCCTGCGTTTCGGACGCAAGCCCGACCCATTCGCCGGCCGGCGGGCGATGCAGGTGCACGCTGAGGTCGGCATTGGCGAAGAGGTAGCGCTCGGGCGACAGGATCCAGCTCAGGCCGTTGCCGAAATCCGCTGCGGCGGCCACGCGCATGGCCGGCGACGTGGGGACGCCTTGCACCACTGGCACGATGAGCCGGAACCAGGCGGCGGCCGGGCCGGACCTGGCCGGGTCGCCATGCGCCACGCGCGACTCCACCGCCATGCGATGGAAATACTCGCCTTCGGGCAGGCCGGGGATGCGGACCCGATCCTCGCAATCCTGCGGCAGCGGCAACAGCATCGCCGGCGACCAGCCGGGCAATCCGGCCGGGAGCGAGAGCGCTTGCTCGCGCAGCAGGAGTGCATGGGCGCGAGCAACGAGGGTGTCGCCGGCCAGGAGGTCGATCGTCACCCGCGTCGTCGAGCGCGAGGCCTCCGCCTTGTGGCGTGCGGACAGCGGTGCGATGGGCACCGGCCTGACGAGTTCGACGCTCAGCCGCGCAAGCTGCCAGCCGGGCTCGGCCACTGCGCTTTCGGCGATGTGGGCGAGCAGCGCGGAAGGCGCCCCGCCATGCTGTGCGCGCGGGTCCCACGGGCCGCGGGCCAGCTTGCCGGGGTGCCAGGTATCGCCATCGCGGGCGAATACGGCGGGCGAGGGCGCGGCCTCGGTGGGAAGGGGGCTGTCGGTCATGGTGTCTCCGCGCTGCAAAATGCATCCGATGGGTGTCGAAAATTCTAGGAACAACACGCGTCGAGGGTGTTCGGGTTCCGCCGCATGAAAGCCAAGGTCGGTCGATCCCCCGCGGCGCCGAGGAGAAAGCCGCGCCAGTCCCGTGCGCGCCACACCTCGCAGGCCTTGCAGGAGGCCTTTGTTCGGCTTTTGGTGGAGCGTGGCTATGCGGGCATCACCATCCGCGAACTCGTCTCGGTCGCCGGCACGGGCCTCGGCAGCTTCTACGAGTACTTCGCGAGCAAGGAGGACCTGGCGCGCGTGTGCCTGCACCTGCGCTCCAAGGCACTGCTGATGGCGCTGCACGATGCCGTCGAGCGGCATCGGGGCCGGCCGCTGCGGGAGATCGTCGATGCGGTGGTCGAATCGCAGATCGAGGCGCACCGGGAGCAGCCGCTCGAATGGGGCGCGCACTATCTGCTGGAACGGCACCTTTCGGGCCCGGATGCCTATCGCAAGATGTACGACCGCTTCGTCGACGAGTGGGTCGGCGCCCTCGGCGCGGCGAGCGACCTGTCGCCGGCGTGCGAGAAGGATGAGGCCGCGCGCGTGAGCTTCACCATCATGTACGGGCTGATTGCGAACGCCCATATCGGGGCGGCCGGCCAGCCCGACCTGCAGGCACTCTCGCGGCAGGCCCGGACCGCGATCCGTGCCTACCTGGCCGCGTAACAAATCGCATTGGACCGTCGGCGCCATTAGCATGCGCCGATGGCCATCCTCGTCGGCACCGCCTCCTGGACTGACAAGACGCTGATCGACTGCGGGCGCTTCTACCCGAAGGAGGCGAAAACGCCCGAAGCACGGCTGCGCTACTACGCGTCGATCTTTCCGCTGGTCGAGATCGATTCGAGCTACTACGCCATTCCCGATCCGGTCACCGCACAGCACTGGGTCGAGCGCACGCCCGAAGCCTTCACCTTCAACGCCAAGGCCTTCCGGCTCTTCACCGGGCACCAGACGGACCCGAAGGTGATGCACAAGGACATCAAGGAAGCACTGGGCACGACCAAGACGCTCTATTACCGCAGCACCCCGCCGGAGATCCGGGCGGAACTGTGGCGGCGCTTCATCGATGCGCTGGCGCCGCTCAGGATCGGGGGCAAGCTCGGACTCGTCCACTTCCAGTTCCCGCCCTGGCTCCTGTGCAATCCCGAAGGCCACGCGCATGTGGAGCACTGCGTCGAGATGATGGAGGGCCACACGGTCAGCATCGAGTTCCGGCACCGGTCATGGCTCGATGAGGCCCACCGCGCCGGGACCCTCGATTTCCTGCGCGAGATGAACGCCGTGCACACCATCGTGGATGGGCCGCAAGGCTTCGACAACAGCGTGCCGATGCTGGTCGAGACGACGCATCCGGACTACGCGCTGGTGCGGCTGCACGGCCGCAATACCGAGACCTACAACGCCCGGGGCGCGCCTTCGGCCGCCGAGCGATTCGACTACGACTACCCCGACGAGGAGATTCGCGAACTGGTCGTCGAGGCCCTGCGAATCGCCTACAGGGTGCGGAACACGCACATCATCTTCAACAACTGCGATGAGGACAAAGGGCAGCGCAATGGCATCAGCTTCCTGAAGATGCTGCTGGCGCACGGGTGAACGGCCAGAAAGGCGGCCAAGAAAAAAGCCTGCTGCCGTTTCCGGTAGCAGGCTTTTTCAGTGTTGGTGGTGGGCCCTGAGTGACTCTGGCGATTGACGGCTGCAACCCGCGTCAGCCACACTCCCGCTAGATCCATATTTTTTCGAATGTAATTTTCGAAATCGCGCTTCCGAATACTATCCAAGTGACACGCTAGCGCGGATCGCGGCGACGATTGGATACTGAGGGGTAGCTCATGACAGTTAGGGTGCTGGTATATGTAGAGCCGTGCATATTTCGGGATGATCCTGGGTTCCTGCAAGGGCACTTTGAGTTGTTGGTGAATCCCGTGCTTCGCGCCCTGTCGCTGAACTCACCGCTCGGTTTCCTCGGTATCGCTAGCAACATTTTCCTATCCCTTGAAGGGCTCAACTCTGCGAGAGCCCTGCCTGTCAACCCGCGGGAGGTGAAGGTCTACCCACTTTACAACGCAGACCTTCTGGCGCAATGTCACTTCTGCATAGAGGACTACGCGCGGGACATTGGCTTGCGTACGGCAACTGGCAGCACAGCGACACTCGAAGTTGTAGCCCGGCGCATACCGCTAGTGCCTGAAGACGTGCGCTTGATGTAAGGACAAGAAAGCGGTCTGCAGCCGCGAGAAGCCCTATGGTCGCTCTCGCCGATGCCCCAGGCTGACAAGACTTCGCGAGGAAGGGCGGAGCTGACGATCCGAGCGCCATCGTCTTTGAGCCGAATAAAACACTGATCAAACAGGTGATCGACATGCGGCAACTGCATCAGGTCGGCGCGCCGTCTGATTGTCATGTTTGCTCAACGACCACAGCCTGACGTTGCCAGGGTCTCGCGCCTTGGGATGGCGCGGCTCGACAAAAGCGCACAACGGTGCTTCAGAAAATCCTCGCGCTTCGTACGGTGACGAAATCGTTCGAATGCCGCGTCATCGTCCGCCTCCATTTGTCAATGTCTACTGCTTCGTCCTCGGCACTCGCGCCATCGCTACGCCGCCGACACAGCATCCTTGGGCCAGGGGGACTTGATCAGTCTTCCCTTAACAGTTCTAATGGGTTTTGAACGACGTACTCATGGGGGCGAACGCCAATGTCAAGTGTCAACGTCTCTGCCGATTGGCCCGCCGCGCCGCCTCGCCTTCCTGTCGCTGACTGGATCGATTTCCTTTTGCATCAGAAAGCCGTTGACGGCCTGACGCCGCCAGCGATGCCCTCAGTCGCAATGCAGGATCAGTTCGTTGGATCCAACGGTCGGGCTGCGCTGAATGAGGCTTCCATCTTTTGCGAGAAGTTGCGCGAAGCGGCGATGAAATGTGGTCAAGACACTTTGGCCAATTGCCGCCTGCTTGACTTTGGGGTGGGCTGGGGACGCCTGTACCGCATCCTGCTGAACCACTGTACCCCGCATTCGCTGATCGGCGTCGACATCGATTCTAAGTGCGTGCAGTTGTGCAGCGAGGCGATGCCCTACGGCACGTTCCAGTTGTCCGGCGACCCGCCGCTGTCGTTTGCGCCGGCCACGTTCGACATCGTATATGCCTACTCCGTATTCTCGCACCTTGCCGAACACGCGTTCAGGACCTATATGTCGGAGTTTGCCCGGATCTTGAAACCAGGTGGGTTGGTCGTGTTCACCACCCTTAAGGGTCCCCACCTCGACGCGTGGCACCGACTGTCCACCGGCAGTGACCCCTGGTACGTGGAATACCTGAAGCGCGCGGGGTTCGATCATGAGGGCTGGCTGGCGCGACGCGCAAATGGTGAGTTTCTATACGTTCCGACTGGCGGCGGCGACATGCGGGACTCGTCGTTTTATGGCGAAGCCGTGGTGACTGAGAAGTTTTTGATCGAGAAAGCGCCGGAACTCGGGCTCAGCGTAGTTGCGTTCGAGGAACGCGACGAAATGCCGCAGGCGTTCGTCGTGCTGCAACGCCCCTCTAATTGATCAGCAGCCTCCAGGTGTCCCCGTACGTGGTTCGTCGCAAAACATGACTTCCCGAAAAGCTGATGGGGAGCGTTTGCGTCCCAGGCAACTCAGGCTCCCCTCTGCCTCGATCCCTCTGGAGTTCTGCGGCGAGCGCTTCACATCGCTGGCGGAAGGGACGATAGAGCACGAGCATTTTCATCGCTATCTCTTTGCAATGGAAGCTTGCCGGGACAAAGATGTACTGGATATTGCCTGCGGAGAAGGCTACGGTTCGGCCGCAATCGCGCTCGTTGCGCGCCATGTGACCGGGATCGACATCGATGAAACTGTCATCGAGCACTGTCGGAAGAACTATCCCGCACCGAACGTCGAGTTCCTGGTGGGCAACGCGCTGTCCATCTCCCTTCCCGACCGCTCGATCGATGTAGTCGTCAGCTTTGAAACGCTCGAACACATGATCGAACACGATGAATTCCTGCGGGAGATATCGCGCGTCTTGCGGGACGATGGACAGCTGATCATCTCGACCCCTGACAAGAATGTCTACTCGCCGCCCGGAACGGCACCAAACGAATTCCATCTCAGGGAGTTGACGCGCGACGAGTTTGAACGACTGCTCGGCGCGCATTTTCCGTACTACCACCTTGGCGGCCAGGTTGCCGCTCTGTCATCGACGATCGCCCAGCTTTCGGATGATTCGGCATCGAGTCGGAACTATTTTAGGCGGACCGATCGCACCTCCTATCTGGCTTCCGAGCAATTGGAACGTCCGGTGTACCTGATCGCGCAGGCATCCCGGGCTCCGATATATCCCCTGCCCGATAGCATGCTCTGGGATGATTCGTTTCTCCCTGGAATCCACTCCGCGTATCGGGCAGAGCTCGAGAAAGTCTGGAACGAGGTCAGCGACAGAGAAGGGCGAATTGCACATCAGACTGAAGCTCTTCGTGACGCCCATGTGGAGACCGGTCGCTACGCAGAGCAGTTGACTGCTGCTCATGGCGATCTGGGTGGCTTGCGGGACGAGCTCACCGAGTTGCAGGATGAACTCACTAAGCGGCGGGACGAGTTCACCGAGCTGCAGGGTGAACTCACTAAGCAGCGAGACGAGATCACCAAGCTGCATGACGAGCTCACCAGGCGGCGGGACGAGATCACCACGCTGCATGACGAACTCACTAGGCGGCAGGGCGAGTTTGCCAGGCTGCAGAACGAGTTGGCAACGGAACGCTTCACGGGGGCAGATCTCGCAGCGGCGCTGAAAGATGCACAATTCAAGATCGTCGGTCAGGCCGCGTCCCTCGCTGGCCTGCATGAAACGATTCAGGCGATCCACGCCTCTACATCCTGGAGAATCACTGGCCCACTGCGGGCACTCATGCGACTCGTCCGCAGTGCACACGCGCCTAGGTCGGCGACAGGCGAGGCTCGTGCCGCGCGATGGGTCCGGTTGGCCCGCGACTTCGTCCTCCTGTCAAACAGCAGCCACTTTTCCGCTGATTGGTACCGCAACAGCTATTCCGACGTTGCGAGATCGGGGAAAAATTCTCTGCTCCACTACCTGCGATACGGAGTCCGTGAAGATCGGGACCCCGCGCCGGGTTTCAGCACCAGCGCATACCTGCGGCGGTATCCGGACGTCGCGGAAGCGGGTTTTAATCCCCTTGCGCATTTCGTTAGATTCGGGATTCGGGAAGGGCGAAGCGCCGCGGCTTTTATTGTGGACGACCGCTCCGACTCCAGCCACGGCACCGGTGAGCCGATCGCCCACGAGTGTCCCGACGAGCCTTCTGACGAGAAGCTGCTGCAGGATGCTCGGCGCTCGTGTGAGCGGTTGCGTACTGTCTCCGAATCAGAGGAGCTACAGTATCGACCGTTGGTTTCGGTTCTCCTGCCGACCTATAACACCCCGGTGCAGTACCTGACTCTTTGCGTGGACTCCGTCGTCCGCCAGTCCTATCAGAACTGGGAACTGATCATCGTGGACGACGGCTCCACATCGCCAGAGCTGTTTGAGGTACTCACAAAGTTGGCGGTACGGGATGATCGGATCCAAGTTCAACGGAACACTGTGAATCAGGGAATTTCAGGTGCCACCAATGACGCACTCGGGCGCGCTCGAGGCGAGTTCGTCGCGATGCTCGACCACGATGACGAGTTGATTGACGACGCGCTGCTAGAGATCGTACGGAAGCTGAATACCGATCCCGATCTGGATGTGGTGTACACCGATCAGGACTATATCGAGGCAGACGGCAGGCCATCAGGCCTCTTGCTAAAGCCTGATTGGTCACCGATGCTTTTCTATGGCGTGATGTTTGTCGGCCATCTACTGGTTGTCCGACGCACCCTAGCCAACGAAGTTGGCGGATTCGATGGGCGCTTCAATAACGTCCAGGACTTTGAGTTCATGCTGAGAGTCAGCGAGCGGACATCGCGGATCGCCCACGTCGACAAGGTCCTCTATCATTGGCGGCGCATCCCCGGGAGCGTCGCCCATCGCGGGGACGCGAAGTCGGACATCGAGGTGTTGCAATCGCGGGCGGTGTCGGAGCACTTGGCCAGGCGAGGAATCAACTTGGTGGCAACCCCGCACGCGCGACATGCACATCGCGCGACCCTGCGACCATCCTCCGCCGATCGGTCTGCGAAAGTGGTCGTCGTGCCGGCGCGGGGCCTGAGGATTGACCGCCTGGCGGGTTGGCTGGAGGAGAGTCGTGGCCTGCACCAGGTCGAGTTGTGCCCTTCGGTAGAGGAACTACACGGTGAGTCGCGCGCCAGTGCCTTGCGTCGGGTCATTGCCGACGCGGACTACGTTTTGACCATCGGCCGGGACGTCGTCGGATTCGAGTCTGCGGACTGGCTGCAGGTTCTGATCGCGTTCTGCGGGCTCTCGGGGGCGGGAGTCGTTGCGGGCGTCGGCATCGGTGAGGAACGGAAGGTCATCGATGCGGGGCTGATCCTGAACGCGGCGGGCAGTTTCAGCGACGCAATGACCGGCTGGGATATCGACAGTGACGGATATGCCGGATCGCTCTCCTGCGTACGCGAAGTGATCGCGGTCAAAGGGTCGGTGATGGCGACCAGCGTGCGCACTTTCGATGAACTAGGCGGGATCGACGACAGGCTCGAAACGAGCGAGCACCAGTGGCTGGATCTTTCCGCCCGTGCAACAGAATGTGGCAGGTACAACCTTGTCCTTCCGACTGTAATAGTCGTTCGCAAGCCCGCATCCTGCGAGCCCGATCCCGCATCGCAGTTGGACAGCCAGTTGATCCGTGAACGATGGAAGTCGGTGTTCGTGCGGGACCCCTATCACAATCGCCAGTTCGATGTCCGGTCGGGCGGCTACAGTGTGTGACTGATGAATATCCTGCTGATCAGCCATTGCAACTACGAAGGCAACAGTGCGTATCACGCACACTCCGTCGCCTTAGCCTTGCATCGGCATGGTCACAGCCCCATCGTCTGCATACCGAACAAGCCCGAAACGATCGCCGAAGTCGGCAGGCCGCCATTTCCAGTCTTGACGTACGAGCAGGCCGCGGTGGATGCGCAGTTTCCGGACGAACGGCTCGCCGACCTCATCCACGCATTTACCCCACGGGAACACGTCCGCAAGATCGTAGAACAATTGTGCGAGCGACACCGCTGCCCTTATATCGTCCACCTCGAGGACAACGAACAGGTCATCGTGACGGACGAGCTGCCGGGCGGCCTGACATACAAGGCGATCAGACAGCTGCCGACGCCGATCATCGACAAACTGATCAGTCCTTCGCGGATGCATCCTATTAAGGGCGAAACGTTCATGCTGCGGGCGGCTGGCGTAACCGTGCTGATGGACCGGCTCCTCGAATTCAAACCTGAGGGCATCCCGGGTGAGGTCTTCTGGCCGGGGTTCGATCCCGCTTTCCTCGATGTAACCTCAAGCCGCAATGGGCGGGCCGCCTTTGGGCTGCGCGACGACGACCTAGTGCTCGTTTATACCGGCAATGTCCATGCGTCGAACGAAGAAGAGGTCCGCAGTCTGATCCTGGCGATCGGCCTGCTGCGACGCAGGGGCCATCCAGCGCAGCTGCTGAAAACGGGATGGAACCATGTGTCGATGGACTGGATCGCCCAGTGCGGTTTGCGCGATTTCGTCCATGACCTGGGCTTCCTGCCTCGGCCAGACATTCCGAAATTGCTGGCAGCCGCCGACGTCCTGGTGCAGCCGGGCTCGGCGAACCCATTCAACGATTTTCGCTTCCCTTCGAAGCTCCCCGAATTCCTTGCTTCGGGTCGACCGGTCATTCTTCCTCGCACGAACATCGGGCGATTCATGACCGACGGTGAGAATGTGATGCTCCTCGATCAAGGCGACGCATTCGAGATCGCCGACAAGGTGGCCAAGCTGGTCGGCGACCCGTTGATGCGCGGCGCCCTCGGCGACCGAGGACGCCAATTCGCGCAGGAGCGACTGAGCTGGGATGACAACGTCAGGAAGATCGAGGCCTTCTATGAACGCGTGCTGGCGGGCGGGTCGGCCGCGAGTCCGCTGGCCGAAGTCGCTGCCCCGGGATCGGTCGTCGAACAGTCCATCGCAGCGATGCCGAGGATCGTGGCGATGTATTTGCCGCAGTTCCATCCGATTCCGGAAAATGACGAATGGTGGGGCCGTGGCTTCACTGAATGGACGAATGTCACGCGGGCCAAGCCGAACTTCCAGGATCACTACCAGCCGCACTTGCCGTCAGACTTGGGTTTCTATGATCTACGACTCCCCGAAGTGCTGGCGCATCAGGCCGAGCTGGCCCGCCGATACGGAATCGAGGCGTTCTGCTACTACTACTATTGGTTCAACGGCCGGCGCGTGTTGGAACGGCCGATTGACCAAATGCTGGCGAGCGGCCAGCCCGGCATGCCGTTCTGCATTTGCTGGGCCAACGAGAATTGGACTCGGCGGTGGGATGGCCAGGAGCATGAGGTCCTGCTTCAGCAGGACTACACCGGGGAATGGGCTGAGCAATTCATTGCCGACGTACTGCCGATCCTGATCGACCAGCGCTACTTGCGTGTCGGCAATGCGCCGATGCTGCTGATATATCGAGCCAACATCCTCCCCGACGTCTGCAGCGTCGTCGCGCGATGGCGCGAACTTGCCCGCGAGCTGGCGGGCCTGGAATTGCATCTGGTCGCGGTGCAGAGCTTTGGGCTCGGCGATCCGAGGACGTATGGATTCGATGCTGCGATGGAGTTTCCGCCACACACGAACCGATTTTTGTTGCCAAAGGACCAGTTCCCTGGAGTGGACGCCGAGTTCGAGGGATACATCGAAGACTATGTAGCGGTCATGCAGGACCAAGTGAAGAAGCCGTTGCCCGAATTCGTCTGGTACCGCGGTGCGATGCCATCTTGGGACAACACTGCCAGACGCGGTAGTCATTCGCATATTTTGGTCAACTCCACGCCCCAGCTTTACGCGGAGTGGATCAGGAAGCTGTCTCTCCAGGCAATGGGGCGTTCATCGCACCAGCAGCCATTCATATTCGTCAATGCCTGGAACGAGTGGGCAGAAGGTACTCACCTGGAGCCTGACCAACGCTATGGGCACGCGTGGTTAAGGGCCACTTTGAGCGGACGGGTCGACGGCATCCGTTCCTTCTATCGGGCGCAGGGCATGGACGTGTCGCGCGGCGAGTTGCTTGCTTTGTTGGGTCTGGAGCCGGATCTGCTCGACGAAGGACCTGTCGATCCGATAGTACAAACAACGGCTGGCCGGAACCGAACTATGTCAATCACTAGCACCTGGATCGATGACGAGGCCTTGTCCTCAGTTGCCCAACGTTATCGTCAGTTCGCAGTGACCGATGTCAGCTATGCCACCGTCACTGACTTCGTCGACGGTTTCCAGCACTTGAATCGATTGACCACTGCGCAGGGCGATCTAAAGGATGTGCAACGACCTTGGGTATTCAAGGCAATCATCGCAAAGGTGCCAAAGGGTGGCCGCGTGCTCGAAATAGGTGGTGGGCAGCCCTATGTTGCGGATCTGCTGGCACGATTGGGATACGAGGTCTGGCTAGTCGACCCATATGATGGGTCCGGCAACGGGCCCGTCGAATTCGAAACCTACAAGCGCGAGAGTCCGGGGGTACGGTTTGTCCGGACACTCTTCGATGATCGCCTGACCGAACCTCCTGCAGCTTCGTTCGACTGCATTTATTCAATCTCTGTGCTGGAGCACATCGACTACCTTGGGCTACAGGGCGTGTTCCGCGGAATGCAGAAGTTCTTGAAACCCAATGGCGTCTCCATCCATGCCGTGGACCACGTCCACAAGGGGATCGGTGCCGACGAGCATTTCGAGAAGCTCCGTTTCATGATTGCCGGATTCGGGCTTTCGTCGATAAAGCTCGACCGAATGCTGAGCGATATGGAAAAGGACCCTGAGACTTATTATCTTTCGGCAGAGAGCCACAACCGATGGCGCGGCGACACGCCCTACGAACAATTTCCGATGCGGGTGTGCCCCAGCATCCAGATGATCAGCACGCTGAAGGACATGACCGGACGCCCATGAGGCCAGTGGTCAGGCGGCTGCCGACGCTGATACCGATGACTTCGCAGGCGCCCAGCGTTGCAGTGTCAGGCCGGACATCGGGATGTCCATCAGGGCCGGCAGCGGTAGATGCGGTCTGCGTTTCACTGCGAAAGTCGCACCGCTGCGACGGCCTGGAAGCCGTGAACGCCGTGCGTATGCGTTGAGGCGGGGATTGAAGCTGCCGCGATTTTGGCCGGCTTCGCGCATAGCGCCGAAAGTGCCTTCACCCATGGCGCTTGAGGAAGTCCTCGTACGCGCATCGGAGGCCCTCAGCGAGGCTCGTCTTCGCCCTCCAGCCCAACGCGGATAGCCGGCCCACGTCAAGCAGCTTTCGCGGCGTGCCATCAGGTTTGGAGGCGTCAAGCTTGAGTTCGCCCGTGTAGCCGACCGTCGCCTTCACGAGTTCGGCGACCTCGCGGATCGTCACGTCTTCTCCGACGCCGACATTGATCAACGGCGTCACGTCTGCACTTGTGAGCGAGGCAAATTGCTCCCCCGGCAAGCTAAGCAGGAAACGGATCGCGTCGCCCAAATCCGACGAACACATGAACTCCCGGCGAGGATTGCCGGAGCCCCAAACGACCACCGAAGGTGCCCCGGCGACCTTCGCTTCGTGAAATCGCTTGATCAAGGCGGGAAGCACGTGCGAATGCTCTGGATGGTAGTTATCGCCCGGCCCGTACATGTTGGTTGGCATCATGGCGAGGTACCGCGTGCCGTATTGCCGATTGAATGCCCAGCAGGATTCCACGCCGGCGATCTTCGCTAGTGCGTACGGGCGATTGGTAGCTTCCAGTGGGCCGGTGAGCAGGTGCTCCTCCTTGATAGGCTGAGGACAATCGCGCGGATAGATGCACGACGAGCCGAGAAAGATCATGCGATCGACGCCGGATTCGTACGCAGCATCGAAAACATTCAACTGGATGCGGAGGTTGTCGTGAAGAAAGTCGACGGGCAGGGTCGAATTGGCCAGGATGCCTCCGACCTTCGCGGCGCACATGACCACGTGGTCGGGGCGGTGTTCGAGGAAGAAGGCTCGAGTCGCTGCGCGGTCCTGGAGGTCGAGTTCTCCGCGGCTGCGCGCTAAGATCTCATAGTCGGGATTCTGTTCAATTGCACGCATGGTCGCTGAGCCGACGAGCCCACGATGACCGGCGACAAATACCCTTTTCGTCGTCATTTAAATCCCCTGTGACTTGAACCGGTTGAAGATGCGTATGTGTGACGCTCATCGCTTGACGGCAAGAGAGGGGCCAGCCCAGAGCGTCCCATTCCACGTGGTGTAGGTCACAGCCCGGAGAAGCCTGAATTGCATGGTGTTCAGCGAGCCGCAGCGGACAGCCGAGTGGGCGCAGTGTCGCTCATGGTCTGCAAGCCTTCAAGTTATATGTAGTGGGCCGGTTGAGCGACCACTTCTGCCAGAGCATCTTGGCACCGCCAGGCGCGTGATCGCCTGGCCTCGCGCGCCTTCACGAAAGTCGCGTCGATCCACAAGTAGGCCAGTCGCCCTGGATCTGCCAAGGAAAGCGTTGACGTGCTCGTGGAACTTCCCGAAAGCCCGCTGATCTGGGGCCGTGAGGGCGGGGCTCCGGATCCGCAAGGCCGTGCACAGCTTGGGCATTCGACTCGCACTGTCTGCACGAATGTGCCAAGTGCGCTGGCGGTAGCCGTCCCGACTGTCGTTCGATTCTTCTTGGCTTACGCTGCGCCAATGGTTCGGAGATGTTTCCGATCCCAAGACGCGACGAGAGTTCAGCGATAGTCACCCCGGCCGCGCGTCGCACGGCACGACGCGCAGCCAGGTCGAGGAGTTCATCGAAAAGGCCAGGACCGATGCCCGGCACGATCGCCACATGCTGACCAAGGGTCGCAAGGTCGCGCTGTCGTTCAAGGACGCAGCCGACAAGTACGTCGCGAAGCTCAGGGAATCGGGCGGTAAGGACATCGACACGAAGAACCAGCATCTGCAGCAGCGCCTAGTCTCGTTCTTCAGCATCTCGCCTCCAACGAAGATTAGCTCATTCGATGTTGAGGTCCACAAGAAGCATCGCTCGCTCGCGCAGGTGCCACGCGACATCGGCAGGACCACAAACAAGCCCAGGCGCCGTGAACCGCGAGTTGACGACGCTGTCGCATCTGTTCACTCAGGCGATCGAGTGGGGATGGATCACAACCGCCAAGCCGAAGATGAGGCGGATGAAGGAAGGGGAGGGGCGGATCGTCTACCTGACGTCCGAACAGGCGCAGGCGTTCCTGCAGGCGGCGAAGGGATCCGTCAACGGGCAGCTTTACCCGTTCGTGCTCGTCGCACTCGAAGCCTCGATGCGAATGTCCGAAGTGCTCGCGATCCGCAAGGTGGACATCAACATTGCCCAGCGCGTCATCGACGTACTTGGCCAGTCGATGCCGGTGGCCAGAGCGTGGTGTTCCCATACGTAACAGAAGGCGGCAAGCCGCAATCGAAATCGGGTCGCCGACAGTAGCCGTTCAGGCTGGGCGCCGCGGCGGCCGGGCTGAATCCCGCTCAGGTGCTGCGCCACACACTGAGGCATACCGCGATCGGCCACTTGGTGCAGGAGGGCGCCGACTCGCCGACCATGGAGCGGATCAGTGGCCACAAGACACTGGCGATGGCGGAGAAGTACGCGCATCGGAAAGTCGAGCACATTCGGACAGAGATGGACAAGTTGCAGATACGAACGGGCGACGCGCGCTGAGGCGCAGGGTTCGATTGCCGAGCGCAGCATGATCAAATTGATCCGCCTGTCCTTCGGTGGTATCGAAGACTCCGTGTGGCCTTCCAAAAAAACCGCAGTCACTGCCGGCCGCGCATCCCGAGGAAAGATCGTCGAACTCTTCTGATGCCGAGATGTAAGGGGCAACCAAGCTCGCAGATCCTGACGCCTCGGTCTCAAGAAATCCTTCGATGTTCATGGCGGTCATCTCGCAGATGTTTGGCTGACACGTTCACACCAGAACCACACAGCGGCGCAGTCATGAAAAAAGCCTGCTACCGTTTCGATAGCAGGCTTTTCAAGTACCACTGAGGTTTGTTGGTGGTGGGCCCTGAGTGACTCGAACACTCGACCTACGGATTAAGAGTCCGCTGCTCTACCAACTGAGCTAAGAGCCCCTGATTGACTGGTATGTCGTTTCAGGCAATCCCACGATTATAGCCACAACTTTCAGGCACCCGTTCACAGTCTTTCAAAAATGCACGCAATGCCCTGTCCGCCGCCGATGCACATGGTCACGAGCGCGTAGCGGCCCTGGATGCGTTCCAGCTCGTACAGGGCCTTGACGGTGATCAGCGCCCCGGTCGCGCCCACGGGGTGGCCGAGCGAGATGCCCGAGCCGTTGGGGTTCACCTTGGCAGGGTCGAGTTCCAGGTCCTTGCTCACGGCACAGGCCTGCGCGGCGAAGGCTTCGTTGGCTTCGATCACGTCCATGTCGGAGGCCTTCAGTCCCGCCTTTTCCAGCGCCTTGCGCGATGCTGGGACCGGGCCGATGCCCATGTAGGCCGGATCGACGCCGGCGAAGGCGTAGGCCACGACGCGCGCCATCGGCTTGAGGCCGCGCCGTGCGGCTTCTTCCTTTTCCATCAGCACGACCGCGGCGGCGCCGTCATTGACGCCGGACGCGTTGCCCGCGGTCACGGTGCCGTTCTCCTTCAGGAAGGCGGGCTTGAGCTTGCTCATGTCCTCGAGCTTCGCGTTGAAGCGCACGTGCTCGTCGGTGTCGAACTGGGTCGTGCCCTTGCGGCTTTCCAGCGTCACCGGAACGATCTGCGACTTGAAATAACCACTCTCGATCGCCTTCTGGGCGCGCTGGTGGCTGGTGAGCGCCGTCTGGTCCTGTGTCTCGCGGCTGATGCCCCACTTCTTCGCGACGTTCTCCGCCGTGATGCCCATGTGGACTGTCTGGAAGGGGTCGTGCAGCGCGCCGAGCATCATGTCGACCATCTTGGTGTCGCCCATGCGCGCGCCCCAGCGTGCGCTGAGCGAGGCGAAGGGCGCGCGGCTCATGCTCTCGGCGCCACCGCCCACGGCCACCTTGGCGTCGCCGAGCTGGATGCTCTGCGCCGCGCTCACGATGGCCTGCAGGCCCGATCCGCACAGGCGGTTGACGGTCAGTGCCGGCGTCTCCTGGGCGCAGCCCCCTTCGATGGCGGCCACGCGCGCCATGTACATGTCGCGCGGCTCGGTGTTGATGACGTGGCCGAAGACGACGTTCTCGACGTCCTTGCCGTCGACCTTGGCGCGTGCCAGCGCCTCCCTCGTGACCAGCGCCGCGAGCTTGGTCGGCGGAACGTCCTTGAGGGCGCCGCCGAAGGTTCCGATGGCGGTGCGCACGCCGCTGACAACAACCACTTCTTTCATGAAAAGTCTCCGATGCAAAAAACGAAAAGGTCGATGATGCCAGTCCAGGGGCCGTTCGCCGCGGACCTCGCTGACGCCGGCGTTACCATCCGTGCCCCGAACAAG
This sequence comes from Variovorax flavidus, assembly GCF_030317145.1. Classification (GTDB taxonomy): domain Bacteria; phylum Pseudomonadota; class Gammaproteobacteria; order Burkholderiales; family Burkholderiaceae_C; genus Variovorax; species Variovorax flavidus. The sequence goes on along the minus strand of NZ_JASZYE010000003.1, from coordinate 930,546 downwards.
GAGCCTCCAATGATCGAAGCCAACACCCTCCGCCACGTGGTCGTGACCGGCGCGGCAGGCGCGCTGGGCCGCGCCGTCGTGCAGCACTTTCTCGACCAGGGCGCCCGCGTGGCGCTCATCGACCATCGGATGGAGCACCTGTCGAGCACCTTTCCGGGGCTCGAGAACTCGCAGCACCTGCTGATCGAAGCCGACGTCACCTCGGTGCCGGCCATGGCCGGGGCGGCGCAGCGCATCCTCGGCGCCTTCAGGCAGGTCGATGCGCTGGTCCACATTGCAGGCGGCTTCGAGATGGGCGAGCCCGTCCACGGGCTGAGCCGCGAGGCCTGGGACCGGATGATGACCCTGAACGCCTGGTCCTTCGTGGCGGTCTCGCAGGCGCTGGTGCCTTCGATGATCGAACGCAAGGCCGGCAGCGTGATCGCCGTCACCGCCAAGACGGCATCCCGCGGCGCCGCGGCCATGTCGGCCTACATCGCGTCGAAGAGCGCCTTGCAGCGCCTGGTCGAAGCCTCGGCAGCCGAGCTGGCGCCGCACGGCATCAACGTCAACAGCGTCGCGCCCAGCGTGCTCGACACGCCCGCCAACCGGCAGGCCATGCCCGATGCCAATCCGGCCGGGTGGGTGTCGACCGGCGTGGCGGCGCAGACCATCGGCTTCCTGGCGTCTCCTGCCGCTGCGGCGTTGCACGGGCAGCACCTGACGCTCGACGCCTGAGGCCCCGGGGAAGGCCTCTTTCCTCAAGACCCTTCTGACGTTCGGGCCAAGTGTCCGCGGCCCCTTGCACCAAGGTGCAAGGGGCGCTTCACCTTGGGACAAGTGCGCTTTGCGGACGGCGTGCGCATGCTAGCGGTACGCCCCGGCGCGGCGGAGTTCAGTCGCGCCCGCGCCCATCGATCGCCCTGACCGGCCGGGTTCCGCCCGGAGCGGCGGGCGAATGACCATGCACCAACCAAGGAGCTCTCAATGGCATCGAAGAAACCGGCAGCGGCAGCGAAGCAGCCCAACATCCTCGTGATCTGGGGGGACGACATCGGCATCACCAACCTCAGCTGCTATTCGGATGGGCTGATGGGCTACCGGACGCCGAACATCGACCGGCTCGCCAAGGAGGGCATGAAGTTCACCGATTCGTACGGCGAGCAATCCTGCACGGCGGGGCGTTCGTCGTTCATCACCGGGCAGAGCGTGTATCGCACGGGCCTGTCGAAGGTCGGCATACCGGGCGCGCCCGTTGGCATGAACACCAACATCGTGACCATCGCGGCGCTGCTCAAGAACCAGGGCTACGCGACGGGCCAATTCGGCAAGAACCATCTGGGCGACCTGAACAGCATGCTGCCGACCAACCACGGCTTCGACGAATTCTTCGGCAACCTGTATCACCTGAACGCCGAGGAAGAGCCGGAGATGTACGACTACTACCCCGAGGCGGACTTCCCGGATTTCAGGAAGAAGGTGGGCCCGCGCGGCGTGGTCCATTCCTGGGCGACGGACAAGGACGATCCGACCGAGGAGCCGCGCTGGGGTCGCGTCGGCAAGCAGAAGATCGAGGACACCGGTCCCCTCAACGTGAAGCGCATGGAGACCTGTGACGACGAGTTCGCGTCGGCCGCCAAGAACTTCATCGGACAGCAGCACAAGGACGGCAAGCCTTTCTTCGTCTGGCTCAACTTCACCCACATGCACCTCTTCACGCACACGAAGAAGGAGAGCATGGGGCAGGCGGGCCGCTGGCAGTCGCCCTACCACGACACGATGATCGACCATGACAAGAACGTGGGCGAACTGCTCGACTACCTCGACGAACTCGGCATCACCGAGGACACCTTCGTCATGTATTCGACCGACAACGGCCCTCACACGAACAGCTGGCCCGATGGCGCCACCACGCCGTTCCGCAGCGAAAAGAACAGCAACTGGGAAGGTGCATTCCGCGTCCCGATGGTCGTGCGCTGGCCCGGCAAGATCGCTGCCGGCACCGTCTCGAACGGCATCGTGCAGCACCACGACTGGTTGCCCACCTTCCTCGCAATGGCTGGCGAGCCCGACATCGTCGAGAAGGTGAAGAAGGGCGTCGACGCGATCGGGCGCAAATACAAGAACCACATCGATGGGATCAACCTGCTTCCCTTCCTTACGGGGAAGGAGAAGGAGAGTCCGCGCAAGCTCTTCGTCTACATCAGCGACGACGGCGACGTGCTCGGCATCCGCTACGACAACTGGAAGGTCGTTTTCATGGAGCAGCGCGCCCCGGGAACGCTGCGAATCTGGGCCGAGCCCTTCGTGGCGCTGCGGCTGCCCAAGATCTTCAACCTTCGAACGGACCCCTACGAGCGGGCCGATGTCACGTCCAACAGCTACTACGAGTGGTTCCTCTACCACGCGTACATCCTCTACGGCGCCTACACGATCGCGGACGGGTTCGCGGCGACCTTCAAGGACTTCCCGCCGATCCAGAAGCCCAATACCTTCACGATCGACGACGCGCTCTCGAAGATGGCCGAGGCCGCGGCCGGAGGCAGCAACTGAGGGCCTCGATGGCCCAGGTTGCTGGCTGCCATGGACGGAGCTCCTCTTGTCTCCTGGACCGACGGTCCGGCCAAGCGGACCCTGCTCGACTTCGTCGCCCGCGTGACGAAGGAGGGCGGGCCCGACTTCGTGCGGCCCGCGGAGCGCATCGCGACTTTCGACAATGACGGCACCTTGTGGTGCGAGCAGCCGATGCAGTCGCAACTCTTCTTTGCCGACGACCGCCTCCGGGCGTTGGCCGGGAAGGATCCGACCTTGAAGGATCGCCAGCCTTACAAGGCCTTCCTCGAGCACGATCTGAAGACCATCGCGAGCCTGGGCAAGCAGGGCGCCTTCGAAGTCGCGTTCGCCACGCACGCCGGGTTGACCGAGGATGAGTTCATGAGCGCGGCGCGTGCCTGGCTGGCCTCGGCCCGGCACCCCAAGCTCGGGCGGCTCTACACGCAGTGCGTATATCAACCGCAGATCGAGTTGCTCGACCACCTGCGTGCCAACGGCTTCAAGAACTTCATCGTCTCCGGCGGCGGCATCGACCTGATGCGCGCCTTTGCGGAAGAGGTCTACGGCATCCCGCCCGAGCGGGTGATCGGCAGCAGCGTCAAGACGCGTTTCGAGATGCGCGACGGGCGCGCCGAACTCTTCAAGCTCCCGGAGCTGGGCAGCTTCGACGACCGCGACGTCAAGCCGCAGAACATCGGGCTGCACATCGGAAGGCGGCCGATCCTCGCCTTCGGCAATTCCGACGGGGACCTGTCGATGCTGCGCTATGTGAAGTCGGGAAGCGGCGCGCGGCTGGCATTGCTGCTGCATCACGACGATGCGGAGCGCGAATTCGCGTACGACCGCGAGTTCCGTCTCAGTCCGCTGGTCGAAGCGCTGGACCACGCCGACGCGTACGGCATCGAGGTCGTGAGCATGCGGCGCGACTGGAACAAGGTGTTCGCGGGCTGAGCCGCGCGCCGGTGCATTTCACCAGGAGATGACGATGGCGCACGTGATCCCCGGCCCCGACACCCGGATGAAGCTCACCGACGACTATGTGCGCCATGTCGCGCGCGATGCCTTCTTCTGGGCGTGGCCGATCGTCAACGTCTACAACCGGCGCCTCACCTTTGGGCCCTTGCCTCATTCGATGCTGCTGGGTGGCGTGCTGCCGGTCGGGCCGCTCAACACGGTGACCATGCTCACCGACTACATCGACCCGGCGGAGCGCGCGGTGGCGTGCCCCAACCAGGACGTGGTCTATGGCAACAGCATCCTGGCGCTGGACGTGTCGCCGGTGGTGGTGCAGGTGCCGGACTTCGGCGATCGCTTCTGGGTGTACCAGGTGGTGGATGCACGCACCGACAGCTTTGCGGAGCTGGGGCGGATGTATGGCACCCGTCCCGGCTTCTACTTGCTGGTGGGTCCGAACTGGGTGGGCACGGTGCCGCAGGGCATCAGCAAGGTGTTCGTGTCCCAGACCGGCACCGGCGTCGTGGTGCCGCGCGTGTTCCGCGAGGACACGGCGCAGGATCTGCAGGCGCTGCAGCCGGCCATCAACCAGATCGGCCTGTACCCGGTGGCGGACTTCGACGGAAGGATGAAAGTCACCGATTGGCGCAAGGTGCCGACGGTCAGGACCCCGTCGGACAGCAGCGGCGACGGCGCCGAGACCAGGTGGGTGCCGCCGGACAAGTTCCTGGACATGCTCCCGGGTGCGCTCGCGGATGCGAAGCCGATGGCCGGCGAATCGGCGCGCTACGCGCAGGTGCTGGCGGTAGTGGATGCGGCGAGCAAGGACGCGCGCGTCAGGGACGTCTTCAACCAGGCGCTGGCAGCGGCGGACAAGGAACTGGTCGAGCCGCTGTTCCAGTTCAGGAACTACGGGCGGCAGTTGCCGCACCACTGGTCGACCATCGCGAACGGCGCGAGCTTCGGCAGCGACTACTTCACGCGCACGGCGGTGGCGAAGTCGAACATCTTCGTCAACAAGCAGAACGAGACCATGTACTTCTATCAGGATCTTGACGATGACGGCGAAAGGCTGAACAGCGCAAACCGCTACACGGTGACCTTCCCGAAGGGCGCGACGCCACCGGTCAAGGGCTTCTGGTCGCTGACGCTCTACAACCGCCATCATTTCTTCGAGCCGAACTCGCTTGCCCGGTATTCGGTCGGCACCAAGAACAAGGCGCTGCGCTACGACCAGGATGGCTCGCTGACGATCCATGTGCAGGCCCATTCACCGGGTGCGGACAAGGAGAGCAACTGGCTGCCCGCGCCTGCCGATGGCACGAGCGAGTTCTCGCTCTACATCCGGTCCTACTGGCCCGAGCCGGCAGCCCTCGACGGCAGCTGGACCCCGCCGGCGGTGGTCAGGGCGTCGTAATTCACCAGGATCATCAGGAGCACCTCATGAGACGTGTTGCAGGCGGCGTGGTCATCCTGGCGATCTGTTTCGTCGCGTGGGGTCAGGGCGGTACGGCCTGGGCGCAGGACGCGACGGCTTCGGGCGCCGCGGCCATCGGTGCGGAGACGCCATGGCCGCGCACCGTGAAGACGGGCAACGTGACCATGATGGTCTACGAGCCGCAGCTCGACAGCTGGGACGGCGTCAGGCTCGCAGGCCGCTCGGCGGTGCAGGTGGAGATCGGCGCCGATCACCCGGAGACCCGCTACGGCGTCGTGACCTTCGATGCCCGCACGCTCACGGACAAGAGCCGGCGCGTGGTCACCATCGACAGCGTTCGCCTGACCAAGATCGACTTTCCGTCATCGACGCAGGTGCAGTCCAAGGCCTGGAGCGACGCGATCGCGCAGGCCATCGGCGGCAAATCGCGCACGATCGCGCTGGACCGTCTCGAAGCCGCGATGCACATCGTGGAAACGCAGCAGACGGCCGACCGCCTGCCGCTGCGCAACGACCCGCCGCAGATCGTGTTCTCGACCGTGCCCGCCATCCTGGTCTACATCGATGGCGAGCCCAGGTACGGCCGGATGCAGGGCTTGCCCTTCGAGCGCGTGCTCAACACCCGGCCGCTGCTGCTGCGCGACGGCACGGGCACGCACTACCTCAAGGTGTTTGATGGCTGGATGAATGCGCCGGCCATCGGCGGGCCGTGGGCGGTCCTGCACGCGCCGTCGGCCGCGCTCGGCAAGGCCTTCCAGCAGGCTTCCGATGCGCATTCGATCGATCCGCTCACGGGCCAGTCCACGGCCGACCGTCCGGCGCCGCGCCTCGACAGCCAGACGCCGGCGATCGTCGTGGCGACCGCGCCGACGGAACTCATCGTGACCGACGGCACGCCGCGCCCAGTGCCGGTGAACGGTGCGCAGTTGCTCTACGTCGAAAACACGACAGGCAACATCTTCAAGAACATGCTGGACAACATGACCTACGTGCTCATCGCCGGGCGCTGGTTCCGTTCCACCACCGACAACGGCCCATGGCAGTACGTGCCGGCCAATGCCTTGCCGGCGGAGTTCGCGAAGATTCCCGACGACAGCCCGAAGGAGAACGTGAAGGCATCGATCGCGGGCACGTCGCAGGCGCGCGAGGCGGCGATCGCGGCTTCGGTGCCGCAGACCGCAGCGGTGAAGGTTGCGGGTACGCAACTCAAGACGCCGCGCTTCGACGGCGAGCCGAGCTTCAGGACCATCGACGGCACCTCGCTGTCCTACGTCGCGAACTCGCCGACGCCGATCATCCGGGTGAGCGACAGCGCCTACTACGCGGTGGAGAACGGCGTGTGGTTCGTCGCGGGCTCGGTGCGCGGTCCATGGGCCGTTGCCCGGTCGGTGCCGGCCGCCATCTATGCCATCCCGCCGAGTTCGCCGCTGCACTACGTGACCTTTGTACGGGTCTACGAGACGACTCCCGATACCGTCTACGTCGGCTATTCGCCGGGCTACATGGGCTCGATCGTCGATCCGGTATCGGGCGTCGTGGTCTATGGCACGGGCTATGTCTACGACCCATGGGTCGGCACCGTCTGGTATGGCCCGCCCGTGACCTACGGCTACGGTGCGGCGGTGGCCTACACGCCCTGGACCGGTTGGGCCGTGGCCTTCGGTCTCGGCTGGGCGTGGGGTGCGGCCACGGTGGCGACGGGGTGGGGCTGGGGGCCGTATCCGTACTGGGGGCCATGGGCTGCGCCGGTCTGGGGCGGTGCGGCATTCGGGCCGCGCGGCGGCGCGGTGGCCTGGGGCCCCGGCGGCTGGGCCGGGTACTCCGGCAACATCTACAGCCAGTGGGGCAATCGCGCGAGCGTGACGCGCGTGGGTGGCGGCTACAACGCGTGGACCGGCAACGCCTGGGCCGGCCAGGTCGGCTCTTCGTACAACTCCCGCACCGGCGTTGCCTCGGCGGGCCAGCGCGGCGCGGTCGGCAATGTCTACACGGGCAACTATGCGGCCGGCTCCCGTGGCGTGGCCACAGGGCCGGGCGGCAGTGTCACGGTCGGTGCGCGGGGCACGGCAGGCAATGCCTACACGGGCAACGAGGTGTCGGGCGGCAGGGGCGCCGTCTACAACCAGAACACCGGCCAGGTGACGACCTACGGCCGCGCCACAGGCGAGGGAGGCGGGACGGTCGCGCACGTCGGCAACGACGTCTACGCCGGCAAGGACGGCAACGTCTACCGCAACACCGGCAACGGCTGGCAGAAGGCGACGCCGAGCGGCTGGGAGGATCAATCCGCGCGCAGCGGCGGCGAGTTCCAGGGGCAGGCACAGGCGACGCGCGACGCGGCGGGTGGCCTCGGCGGCAGCGAGCAGCAGCATTTCCAGCAACTCGACAGCGACCGCGGTGCGCGCGACTTCGGGGCCCAGCGTTCGGCAGACCTTCGCGAGTCATCGATGGGCATGCAACGCTCCTTCGGTGGCGGCGAATTTCGCGGAGGCGGAGGCGGCGGGTTTGGTGGCGGATTTGGAGGCGGCGGCTTCCATGGCGGCGGTGGATTCCGGGGGCGCCGGTAGTCCGATGGTGAAAGCGAAATGAACATGCTAGGAAACTCTTCGATCCGAACGCTTCGGCGTTTCATGGCCGCCGCGGCGCTGCTGCTGATGGCCGCGATGGCGCACGCGCAGTCACAGGGGCTTCCCTCGTGGAACGACGGCCCCGCGAAGCAGGCCATCCTGAAGTTCGTCGCCGATGTGACCTCGCCCGGCGCTGCGACCTTCATCCCGCCGGCAGAGCGCATCGCGGTGTTCGACAACGACGGCACCCTGTGGGCCGAGCAGCCGATCTACTTCCAGTTCGCCTTTGCGCTCGACCGCGTGAAGGCGCTGGCGCCGAAGCATCCGGAGTGGAAGACGACGCCTCCGTTCAGCGCGATCCTCAAGGGCGACATGAAAGGCTTCGCCGCGTCGGGCGAAAAAGGGGTGATGCAGGTCCTGGCCGCGACCCATGCCGGCATGACGACCGAGGAGTTCACGGAGACAGCGGCGCAATGGCTGGCGAACGCGCGCCATCCACGCTTCAAGCGGCCCTACACCGAGCTGGTCTACCAGCCCATGCTCGAACTGCTCGCGTACCTGCGCGAGAACGGCTTCAAGACCTTCATCGTCTCGGGCGGCGGGGTCGAGTTCATGCGCGTGTTCACCGAGAAGGCCTACGGCATTCCGCCGGAGCAGGTGGTCGGCTCGACGGGGCAACTCGCGTTTCGCATGGGGGGCGACGGCAAGCCGGTGCTCATGCGGCTCGCGAAGATCGATCTGGTCGACGACGGCCCCGGCAAGCCGGTCGGCATCCAGCGCTTCATCGGCCGGCGCCCGATCTTCGCGTTCGGCAATTCCGACGGTGACCAGCAGATGCTCGAGTGGACGGCCGCAGGGTCCGGGCCTCGCTTCATGGGCATCGTCCACCACACCGATGCCGACCGTGAGTACGCCTACGACCGCACATCGCACATCGGCAAGCTGGACAAGGCGCTGGACGAAGCGACGGCCAGGGCGTGGACCGTGGTCGACATGAAGCGGGACTGGAACCGCGTGTTCTCCTTCGACAAATAGCACCACGACCGTCCATGCACGAAACGAACTTCTCCCTGGGCGCGGGAAGCATCTTCACGCTGATGTTCGTCATGCTCGGGCCGTTGAAGGTCATCGGACCTTTTGCCAAGCTCACGCACGAGATGGACGACGCGGCGCGCAAGAAGATCGCGGTCCGTGCCTTCGTGATCGCCCTCGTCGCGGTGATTGCAGGCGCCCTCGTGGGGCGGGCACTCCTGCAGAGCTGGTCCATCTCGCCGCCCGCGCTCCTGCTTGCGGGAGGGGCCATCTTCTTCGTCGTGGGCATGCGCGTGGTGCTGGAGCAATATTCGCCGGCGTCCACACCGCCGCCGCACTTGCCGGATTCACCGATGGCGGCGGCCATGCGCATCGCCTTTCCGACCGTGGTCACGCCCTACGGCACCGCGTCGGTCATCGTGCTGCTCGCGCACACGCACGAAGTGGAGCGCATGCTGACGATCTTTGTCATCGTGGTCGGCGTGATGCTGTTGAATCTTGTCGCCATGCTCTTTGCGCGCCGCATCCTGGGCGGCGTGACGGCCATCGTGCTGGAGATCCTCGGAGCCGTGCTCGGCGTGCTCCAGGTGGCTCTTGCAGTGACCATCATCCTGTATGCACTTCACGATCTGGGAGTCATGAATGCCTGACCAAGAACCACTGATGGGTCCGGGATCGGAGTCGGAGCGCATCTCGGTCGAGCTGTCTTCACGCCGCACCGGCATGTCGTTCCAGCGCACCCGCATGAGCGCGGACCGCACCTTGATGTCCGTCATCCGGACCTCGCTGTCGCTGATCGGCTTCGGGTTCACCATCTTCCAGGTGTTCCAGAAACTGCACGACGCGGAAGTCCTCAGGAGCAGCGAGGCGGCGCGCCACTTCGGCGTCGCGCTGGTGCTGCTGGGCATTGCGATGCTGGTCTCGGGCATCGGCTATCACTGCTTCTTCATGCTCGGGCTGCGCAGGGAACGCCAGGCGATGAAGGCACAGGGGCTCGTTCATGCCGAAAGCCAGTTCCCGGTATCCCTGACGCTGGTCGTTGCACTGCTGCTTCTGGTCATCGGCTTGCTGGCGGTCGCCAGCATGGTGTTCCACAGCGGGCCCTTCGGATGAGGGCGCTCCCCATGTTCGTCCGGACGAAAGCAGACATGTTCGGCAACTTCGAAGGCATCATCGCGATCATCGTGGGGCTCACGGTGGCGATCGGTGCCAGGCTCATGCCGCGTCCGGCCTGGCTGGCGCTCGCAGGGCGCGCCGAGATGCAGATCAAGACGCCGTTGGAACCGACGAAAGGCGCGTGAAACGCTAGCCCGCCAGGGCCAAAGGGAAGGCAGTCAGTCGCGGCATGACCTCCGATTCCGAGCCAACGAGTTCGCCGCCCGGCGCGCCGACGGATGCTGCCGGCGAGCGCTCGGTGGCAGAGCGTCGGCATCTGCTGCGGTTTCTGCTGCGACTCGGTCACCTGCTGCTGGCCACGGGCGCGCCGGCCGGGTTGGTGGAGACGACGCTTCGGCGCGTGGCTCGCGTCAACCGCGTCGAGCATTTCAATGCGCTGGCGCTGCCGACCGTGGTGTTCGTCAATTTCGCGGAAGAGGATTCGCTGCAGATCGAATTCACTGCCGAGCAGGGCCTCATCCTGCGATTCGACCAGATCGAGGCGACCCATGAACTGGCCCGCGACGCGGAGCGCGACCCGATCGACCCGGCCGAGGGCTTGAAGCGCATCTACGCCATCCTCTCGATGCAGCCCCGGCTCGGATTGGCGTGGGGCGTGCTGGGGCATGTGATGGTCACGGTCGGAATCGCCCTGGTGCTGCGACCTGCCGCCGACGTGGTGGGGGCCGCCGCGTTCTTCGGGCTGGTGGTTGGCGTGCTCAAGGTGCTGGCGCGCAACCGCGGAATCATCACGACGCTGCTGCCGACCGTCGCGGCCTTCGTCGTGGCGCTGGTGTCGCTGCTCGCGGCGCAGCATGGATTTGCAGCGAGTCCCATCTACGTGCTCGTCGCGTCGCTCGTGACCTTTCTGCCCGGCGGAACGCTCGCGATCGCGACGGTCGAACTGGCCTACGGCGACATCGTTTCAGGCGGCACGCGCTTCGTGTCCGGCTTGCTGCAACTCGTGTTTCTCGTGCTGGGCATGCTGGCCGCCGCGTCGATCGTCGGCCTGCCGCCGGACAAGCTGCTCACGCCAGGACCGGAAGGTGCGGTTCGCGCCTGGGCGCCATGGCTTGGCGTGCTGCTGTTCGGCGTGGGGCACGTGCTTCACTACTCGGCGCGACTTCGGACCCTGCCGTGGATGCTGGCGCTCCTGTGCGTCGCACAGGCGGGACAACTGATAGGCAATGCGGCGTTCGGCGGCTACATGAGCGGCTTCTTTGCTGCCATGCTGATCACGCCGGCGTCGTACATGGTGCAGTACCGCCTCGGCGGCCCGCCTTCGATGGTGACTTTCACGCCCGCACTGTGGTTGCTGGTGCCCGGATCGCTCGGCCTGATCGGCATGGCCGAACTCGTCGGCAACGATCGTCTGGCAGGCGTGGAGAACTTCGTGGCGACGCTGTTCTCGATCGTTGCGATCGGCCTCGGATCGGTGATCGGAACGGGCGTTTACAACGCCTTGTTCGAACCGGTTTTTCAACGCGCCGGAACCATGGCCAACGTCATGCTTCGCTACCTCCGGCTGCGCCGATGAAGCCTTGTTCGCGTGATCTACGGGATCGCGGCGTAAGCCACGATCTCGATCTTCATGCCCGGCACCACGAGGCCCGCCACGCCCATGCTGGAGCGGTTCGGATAGTGTGGCTCGAAGAACTCGCGGTACACGCCGTCGATCGCCGGCATGTCCTTCACGTCCGTCATGTAGATCAGCACCTGGGTGACGTCACTCAGGTCGCCGCCGGCCGCGCGCACCGCTTGCCGCAGATTGGCGAAGGTCAGGCGCGCCTGATCCTCGATGGCCCCCGTGTCGATGCTGCCGTCGGCACGCACAGGTCCGTGGGCAGTGAACAGCAGGTTGCCTGAGGCCTTCACGGCCCAGGAAAACGGTTGCTTGAGCGGCGGCAAGCCGGTGTCGACGACTTCCTTCATGTCAGCCCAGTACGGCCGCCATGGCGCGCGCCACATGGTCCACGTTTCCGGTGGTCAGCCCCGACAGGCACATCCGGCCTGAACGCACGAGATAGACCGCATGCTCCTCGCGCAGGCGGTTCACCTGCTCTTCGCTCAAGCCGGTGTAGCTGAACATGCCGCGCTGCGTGACGAGGTAGTCGAAGTTGCGTCGGCCCTGGAAGGTTTCGTTGAGCACCGCATGCAGGCGCTCGCGCATCGCGCGGATGCGCTGGCGCATCCCGGCGGTCTCGTTCGACCATTGCGCGAACAGCGCAGGGTCCTGCAGCACGCGGGCGATCACGCGCGCGCCGTGCGTCGGCGGTGTCGAATAGTTGCGTCGCACCGTCGCCTTGAGCTGGCCCAGCACGATGTCGGCCGCTTCGCGGTCGGCGCAGACCACGCTCAACCCGCCGCAACGCTCGCCGTACATCGAGAAGTTCTTGGAGAACGAGTTGGCAACCAGGAACTGCAGGCCGGCATCGGCCATGGCGCGCACCGCGAAGGCATCGTCGTCGAGGCCGTCGCCGAAGCCCTGGTAGGCGATGTCCACGAAGGGAATCAGGTCGCGCTCGCGCAGCACCGGGATGAGGACTTGCCACTGGGCGACAGACAGGTCGACGCCAGTCGGGTTGTGGCAGCTGGCATGCAGCAGCACGACACTGCGGCGGGGCAGGGCGCTCAAGGACGCAAGCATGTCATCGAAGCGCAGGCCACCGGTGTCGGGGTCGTAGTACGGATAGGTGTGCACTTGCAGGCCTGCGCCTTCGAAGATGGCGTGATGGTTTTCCCAGGTCGGATCGCTGACCCAGACGCCCGCCTCGGGGAAATAGCGGTGCAGGAAATCGGCGCCCACCTTCAGCCCACCGGAACCGCCCAGGGTCTGCAGCGTGGCGATGCGGCCGCTGGTGGCAGCTTCATGTCCGGCGCCGAACAACAAGCGTTGCACGGCCGAGCGAAAGTCGGCCATGCCTTCGATCGGCAGGTATGGGCGCGGGCCGATGTCGCCGAGCAGCGCGCTTTCGGCCTGGCGAACGGAGGGCAGCACGGGCAGCCGGCCTTCGTTGTCGAAGTACACGCCGATGCTCAGGCTGACCTTGTGGGGGCGGGCGTCCTTCTGGAACGACTCCATCAGGGACAGGATCGGGTCGCCTGCGTAAGGCGGGACGTGAGCGAACAGGGAGGGAGCAATGGTGGTCATGGTGCGAGAGCAAGGATGGCTATCTTTGAATTTTCAGTTCTCTGGTTTTTGAAGCCAACAGATTTTTACTTTGCGCATAATTCATCCGTATATTCGAATAATTGAGGTTGAGTTATGCAAATCGAGTTGGATCACATCGATCGGCAACTGATGGCGGCCCTGCAGCAGAACGCGCGCTTGACCACCGGCGAGCTGGCGCAGATGACGGGTCTGTCGCAATCGCCGTGCTGGCGCCGCATCCGGCGCCTCGAGGAGTCGGGCCTGATCGACGGCTATCACGCGCGCCTGAGCCGCCGCGGGCTGGGCTATGGCGTGGTGGCTTTCGTGAGCATCAGCATCGATCACCAGAACGAACTGCGCTCAACGGCGTTCGTCGATGCCGTGCGTGCGATCCCGGAGGTGCTGATGTTCCATGGCATCACCGGCACGGCGGACTTCCTGCTGATGGTCGTGGCCCGCGATCTGGATGCGTATTCGGAGCTGTTGCAGAGCAAGCTGCATCGGCTGCCTGGGGTGAAGCAGGTGCAGACGAGCTTTTCGTTGCAGGAGTTCAAGCGCTTTGATGACCTGCCGATTCCGGCGGCTGGCGCTTAGTATCTGCGGGCCCGTGAAGGGCTGAGACGGTTGGTGGAGAGGAGGAGGATCGAACTCCCGACCTCCGCATTGCGAACGCGGCGCTCTCCCAGCTGAGCTACCCCCCCAACGCAAGCAGAATTCTAACCAGAAGCCGGCGTCCGGTGCAGGCGCCGGCTGCGGCGTGCCAAGATGCGCGCCTCGCCAACTCCGGAGCAAGAAGAATGGTCTCGTACGATCCCGCCTGGCTGGACCGCATGTACAACAACCGGGTGCGCGTACCGGGCCACCCCGCGTACCTCGAACGCTGGGCCACGGATTCCGCGGCACTCCGGGCCTCGATGCCATGCAGCGTCGACCTGCGCTATGGCGACGGGCCTGGCGAGACGCTCGACATCTTTCCCGCGCCGGTCGTGGATGCGCCCGTGCTGGTGTTCGTTCATGGCGGCTATTGGCGCTCGCTCGACAAGAGCGACCATTCGTTCATTGCCCGGGCGTTCAACGATCGCGGCGTGTGTGTCGTGGTGCCCAACTACGCGCTATGTCCCGGCACGCCTGACCAGCCTGTGGGCATCGCCGACATCGCCCTGCAAATGGTACGTGCGCTCGAATGGACCTGGCGAAATGTCGCGGCCCACGGTGGCGATCCTTCGCGCATGACCGTTGCCGGACATTCGGCTGGCGGGCATCTCTCCGCGATGCTGCTCGATTGCGACTGGAAGGCCGTGGCGCCGGATCTGCCGGCAGGGTTGGTTCGCAACGCGCTGTCGCTCTCCGGCCTCTACGATTTGCGGCCGCTGCAGCACGCGCCCTTCATCGCGGATGCGCTCCGGCTGACCGACGCCGATGCGCTGCGCCTGAGTCCGGCGCTCTGGCCGGCGCCGAAGCGCGGCCCGTTCTACACGGTCGCCGGTGGTGACGAAAGCGAAGAGTTCATCCGCCAGAACACGCTGATCCGCGATGCGTGGGGCCGCAAGGCAGTGCCCGTCTGCGAGGTGCTTCCGGGGCTCGACCACTTCAGCATCGTGGATGCCCTGGCCGACCCTGGCCAGCGGCTGCACGGTCTTGCCGTGCAACTGCTCGAAGCCTGAGCCGCGCTGGCGGCGGCCTCACATCAGGAGGTGTTCGCCCGCGTTGTCTCCGCCCAGCGTGACGTAATTGACCTTGCGGATGTCCATGAGCTTGCGGCCGCCCGCGTAGCTGATGGAGCTCTGGATGTCCTGCTCCATCTCGACCAGTGTGTCGGCGAGCTTGCCCTTGATCGGTTCGAGGATGCGCTTGCCTTCGACGTGCTTGTACTCGCCCTTGTTGAAGTCGCTGGCCGAGCCGTAGTACTCCTTGAAGAGCGTGCCGTCGACTTCCACGGTCTGACCCGGCGATTCCTCGTGGCCTGCGAAGAGCGAGCCGATCATGACCATCGACGCGCCGAAGCGGATGCTCTTGGCGATGTCGCCATGGTCGCGGATGCCGCCGTCGGCAATGATCGGCTTGGTCGCCACGCGGGCGCACCACTTGAGCGCCGACAGTTGCCAGCCGCCCGTGCCGAAGCCGGTCTTGAGCTTGGTGATGCAGACCTTGCCCGGGCCGATGCCGACCTTGGTGGCGTCGGCGCCCCAGTTCTCCAGATCGATCACCGCCTCCGGCGTGCCAACGTTGCCCGCGATCACGAAGGTCTTCGGCAGCTTCTTCTTGAGGTACGCGATCATGTTCTTCACGGTGTCCGCATGGCCGTGGGCGATATCTATCGTCACGTATTCCGGCGCCAGGCCGGCGGCGGCCAGCTGGTCGACCGTGTCGTAGTCCGGCTTCTTGACGCCCAGCGAGATCGAGGCGAACACGCCCTTGGCGTGCATGTCCTTCACGAACTGGACGTTGTCCAGGTCGAAGCGGTGCATCACGTAGAAATAGCCGTTCTTCGCGAGCCAGGTGCAGATGGTCTCGTCGACCACCGTCTTCATGTTGGCGGGCACCGTCGGGATGCGGAAGCTGCGGCCGCCGAGGGTGACGCTGGCGTCGCACTCGGAGCGGCTTTCCACCACGCACTTGCGGGGCAGCAGAAGAATGTTGTCGTAGTCGAAGATTTGCATGAGATCCAAGCTCCTTGAAAAGGGTCGTCGCCGAAGGATTTCGGCGGCGATGGGGCGCTTGGCTTGGAGACCGGATTTGCGGGTGCGCCGTGGCGGCGCGACCGAACCCTGCTGTGCGCAGGCACAAAAAAACCGGACGTCAAGAAACTTGGGCCCGGTGACTGATTCTACCCGCCCGACCCGGCGCATGACTTCTGCCGCTTCGTATAACCCCCATACGCAGTGCTTTCTACAATCGACGGATGTTCACCGACCTCGCGGCCGCCGCAGATTCGCCGCTGCTTCAAAACCTCAACCCGGAGCAGCGCGCCGCCGTGACGCTCCCGGCCGGCAATGCACTGATCCTCGCCGGCGCCGGCTCAGGCAAGACGCGGGTGTTGACCACCCGCATCGCATGGTTGCTGCAGACCGGCCAGGTGTCGCCGGGCGGCATCCTGGCCGTCACCTTCACCAACAAGGCGGCGAAGGAAATGATGACCCGGCTGAGCGCGATGTTGCCGGTCAACGTGCGGGGCATGTGGATCGGCACCTTCCACGGGCTGTGCAATCGTTTCCTGCGCGCGCACTGGAAGCTCGCCAACCTGCCGTCCACCTTCCAGATCCTCGACACGCAGGACCAGCTCTCGGCCATCAAGCGGCTGATGAAGCAGTTCAACGTCGACGACGAGCGCTTTCCGGCCAAGCAGACGCAATGGTTCATCGCCGGCGCCAAGGAAGACGGCCTGCGCCCGCGCGATGTCGAGATCCGCAGCGACGACGACCGCAAGAAGGTCGAGCTCTACCAGCTGTATGAAGAGCAGTGCCAGCGCGAAGGCGTGGTCGATTTCGGCGAGCTGATGCTGCGCAGCTACGAGCTGCTGCGCGACAACGACCCTGTGCGCGAGCACTACCAGCGGCGCTTCCGCCACATCCTGATCGACGAGTTCCAGGACACCAACCGGCTGCAATACGCGTGGATCAAGATGCTCTCGGGCACCACGGCCGACGGCCGCTTCATTCCGGGCGACAACAGCGTGATCGCGGTCGGCGACGACGACCAGAGCATCTATGCATTCCGCGGCGCGCGCGTGGGCAACATGGCGGACTTCGTTCGCGAGTTCGATGTGTCGCACCAGATCAAGCTGGAGCAGAACTACCGCAGCTACAGCAACATCCTCGATTCGGCCAACGAGCTGATCAGCCACAACAAGAAGCGCCTGGGCAAGAGCCTGCGCACCGACCAGGGCCCCGGCGAGCCGGTTCGCGTCTACGAGTCGACCAGCGATTTCGCCGAGGCCCAGTGGATGGTCGAGGAGATGCGGCAACTGGTACGCGACGGCATCGACCGCAAGGAGATGGCCGTGCTCTACCGCAGCAACGCGCAGAGCCGGGTGATCGAAACGGCGCTCTTCAATGCGGCGGTGCCGTACCGCGTGTACGGCGGCTTGCGCTTCTTCGAGCGCGCCGAAATCAAGCACGCGCTGGCGTACCTGCGGCTGCTGGAGAACAAGGACGACGACACCAGCTTCCTTCGCATCGTCAACTTCCCGCCGCGCGGCATCGGCGCGCGCAGCATCGAGCAGCTCCAGGACGCGGCTCGCGCGGCCGGCCGGTCGCTGCACGACGCGGTGAGCGCGGTCGGTGGCAAGGCCGGCGGCAATCTCTCGGCCTTCGTCGCCAAGATCGACGTGCTGCGCGAGCAGACGCAGGGCATGTCGCTGCGCGAGATCATCGAACTCGTTCTGGACCACAGTGGCCTGGTCGAGCACTACAAGGCCGATCGCGAAGGCGCGGATCGTCTCGAGAATCTGGACGAACTGGTCAACGCCGCCGAGAGCTTCGTCACGCAGGAAGGCTTCGGCCGCGATGCGGTGGCGCTCCCTGTCGACGAACTGCGGCAATCACCCGCCAGCCAGGGCCTCGATCCGAATCGCCCCCTCATCGACGAAGCGCTGGCGCCTGATGCGGAAACCGGCGAAACGCTGAGCCCGCTTGCCGCGTTTCTCACCCATGCCGCACTTGAATCAGGCGACAACCAGGCGCAGGCCGGCCAGGATGCCGTGCAACTGATGACCGTGCATGCCGCCAAGGGGCTCGAATTCGATTGCGTGTTCATCACGGGCCTGGAAGAGGGCTTGTTCCCCCACGAGAACTCGATGAGCGACTACGAAAGCCTCGAGGAGGAACGTCGCCTGATGTACGTTGCCATCACGCGCGCCCGAAAGCGCCTGTACCTGAGCCATTCGCAGACGCGCATGCTGCACGGCCAGACCCGCTACAACGTCAAGAGCCGCTTCTTCGAGGAACTGCCCGAGGGCGCGCTCAAGTGGCTCACGCCCAAGAACCAGGGATTCACCCCGTCGGCCTTCGGCTATGGCGGCGGCTACGCCACCACGCGCGGCGGTGGCGGCAGCTACGGCAGCAAGGACACCTTCGCCAGTCCGCCCGTGCCCCCGCAGAAGGCCGCGCCGTCCCATGGACTGCGTTCAGGCATGCAGGTGTTCCACAACAAGTTCGGCGAAGGCACGGTGACGGCGCTGGAAGGCAGCGGCGACGACGCCCGCGCGCAGGTGAATTTCCCCCGCCATGGCGTCAAGTGGCTGGCGCTCTCTGTGGCTAAGCTGACGCCCGTCTAACTGGGTTCATTCCTGAAATGAATCGCGGAAGGTAAACCACGTGCTGGTGAAGAACATCGCCGCCATCACCAGCGCGCCGCCGACCATCACCGCGCCACCGGCCGCCGAAGCGCCTTCACCCATCCCCATTACGCCCACGGCCACGAGCAGCGTCGCGAGCAGGCTCAGCACGATGCCCGCGCCGATGAAGACGCCGACCCAGACCAGGCCGAAGACGGTGAGCGCGCCAAAATTCTTGAAGCAGGCAACGAAGCTGAAGAACAGGCTCTTGGCTGGCGGCACGCGATGCCAGTGCACCAGCGCCGGCGCATGCCAGAAGGCCAGCGAGAGCGGCAGGTACAGGCCCATCGCGATCCAGAGCGCCACCTGGAATTCAGTGGTTTCGGCCAGTTCGCGGGTGAGCGGACCGCCGAGCAGGTAGACCCGGGCGAACTGGCCGCCATCGGCCAGGGCGGAGATGGCCATCACAACGAGGAACAGCGCGGCATAGAGCGCGCCCAGCACCGCCATCGGCCGCACGTCCGCGCGAATGGCATTCAGCGCGGCCATGAACACCGCTCCCGCGGGCGGCTTTTCCGGACCCGCGGCCTGCGCGGCGGCGGCCATCAGGCCCAGAGTCATGGTCGGCAGCAGCATCAGCGCGAGGGCGGCGCCGATCAGCGGCACCTGCGACGCGATCGACACCATCGCCATGAAAAAGAAGAACAGCGAAATGAAGGCCAGCGGCTGCCGTGCGAATGCCTGGAGGCCGGTGCGGACCCACAGCACGCCGGTGCGCGCCGGCACGAGATTGAGTTTCATCGGATCGGGTCAGGCGGCCAACGGTTCGGCGCCGCAGTCGAACTCGAAGCTCGCATGGGCACGTTCGCGCAGCACGCGTTCGAAGTGGGTCGGGTCGTGGGCCTTGAGCATGCTCGCCTCGCGCGGCAGGTAATAGTCCCAGAGCCTCGAAATCCAGAAGCGCAGCGCGGCGGCGCGCAACATGGCGGGCAGCAGGGCGCGCTCGGGGCCGGTCAGGGGTCGCACAGTGCCGTACGCCGCGAGCAGGGCGTCGGCGCGCGCGGTGTCGTGGCGGCCGCTCGCGAGGTCGATGGCCCAATCGTTCAGGCACACGGCCAGGTCGAAGAGCCAGGTGTCGGCGCCGGCGAAATAGAAGTCGAACACGCCGGTCAGACGCGGCGCGTCGGCGCTGGCATGCGTGTCGAACATGGCGTTGTCGCGGAACAGGTCGGCGTGCACCGGACCACGCGGCAGCGCCGAATAGGCCGAGGACTCTGCCACGTGGTTCTGGTAGGCGAGCTCGCTGCGCAGCAGCGAGGCCTGCGGGGCTTCCAGATAGGGCAGGACCACGGGCGCGGTGTCGTTCCACCAGGGCAGGCCACGCAGATTGGGCTGGATGCGGGGATAGTCCCGCGCCGCAAGGTGCATGCGGGCCAGCAGGCGGCCGAGTTCGGCGCAATGGGCCGCCGTGGGCGACAGTTCGCTCTTGCCCTTCAGGCGTTGCACGATGGCGGCCGGCTTGCCTGCCACCGTGTGCAGCAGTTCGCATGGGGCGTTGGCCGGAATCGACAGCGGATGGCCAGAGGGCGCCGCGATCGCAGGGTCGGCCACCGGCTCGGGCACCGGGAGACCGCGCGCCGCGAGGTGCTTCATCAGACAAAGGTAGTACGGCAATTGCTCGGCGCCGAGGCGCTCGAACAGCGTCAGGACGAACTCGCCCGACTCCGTCGTCGCGAAGTAGTTGGTGTTCTCGATGCCACCCTCGATCCCCTTGAGTTCGGTGAGGGCACCCAGGCCGAGGCGACGCACCAGTGCGTCGGCTTCGTCGAATCCGACTTCCGTGAAAACCGCCACTGCGCGCTCAGAACTTGAAGACGTTCCACCAAACCCGGGAACCGCTCTCGCCGGAACTCTGGTCGGATTGCCCCTGGTTGCGCACGCGTTCCGTTTCGTTGGGCATCACCTGGTAGGACGGTCCGTTGGCGGGCTTCACGGTGATGTTTTCGGTCTGGCCGCCGACACGGAGTTCGTCGACCGTCGCGTTGCGGTCCTCGACGTGAATACGCTCGATCTTCTGGTTGTGGCGCCCCGCAGCCTTGTCCGGATCCGGTTGCGCCTGGCCGGGCGTGGCGGCAGGTGGCTGCGGATTCTGTGCGAACACAGCGGCGGTCGGCGCGGCGCAAGCCAGCACCAGCGAAACAAGCCGGGTGCGGCGAACGAGGAGCGTGGAGGAGGACATGAAGAGATTGTAGGTCCGCGTTCCCGTCAGGGGTACAACTAAGTGAGGATCTTCCGCGGCGTCCGGGGCGGCCGGCGCGGCACGGCAAAATGCCCCGATGACCGACAAGAAAACGCTGCTGCTCGTCGACGGATCGAGCTACCTCTACCGTGCCTTCCATGCGATGCCCGACCTTCGCGCCGTACCGGGGGACAACAGCAGCCCCGCGACCGGCGCCATCCGGGGAATGATCAACATGATGCAGGCCCTCCGCCGAGAGGTACGGGCCGACTATGCGGCCTGCATCTTCGACGCGCCGGGCAAGACCTTCCGCGACGATTGGTATCCCGACTACAAGGCGAACCGCTCGCCGATGCCCGACGATTTGCGCAGCCAGGTCGAGCCGATTCATCAGGTGGTCAGGATGCTCGGCTGGCCGGTGCTCTGCGTGCCCGAGGTCGAGGCCGACGACGTGATCGGCACGCTCGCCCGCACGGCCGCCAGCCAGGGCATCGAGGTGATCGTGTCCAGCGGCGACAAGGACCTGAGCCAGCTGGTGGACGAGCACATCACCATCATCGACACGATGAACGGCAAGAAGCGCGACGTGGCGGGCGTGACGGCCGAATTCGGCGTGCCGCCCAATCTGATGATCGACTACCAGACGCTGGTGGGCGACACCGTCGACAACGTTCCCGGCGTGGAAAAAGTCGGCCCCAAGACGGCCGCCAAGTGGCTGCTCCAGTACGGCTCGCTCGACGGCGTGATCGCGCATGCCGCCGAGGTCAAGGGCCAGGCAGGCGAGAACCTGCGCAAGGCGCTCGACTGGCTCCCGCAGGGGCGGCGGCTCGTGACGATCCGCACCGATTGCGATCTGGATGGCCATGTCAGCGGCCTTCCCGCGCTCGACGCGATCGCCATCGGCCCGCAGCAGACGGACGGCCTGAAGACTTTTTACGAACAGTACGGTTTCAAGAGCCTCGTGAAGACGCTGGAGGCGCACGAGGTGCAGCCCGAGTTGATCGAGGAAAACAAGAAGCGCAAGGGTCCGCAGGGGGGCACCGGCCTCTTCGACGATCCGAGCTTCGAGGCCGCCTCCAAGGCGACCAATCTGGTCTACGACACCGTGATGGCCTGGGACGTCTTCGATGCCTGGCTTGCGAAGCTCGAAGCCGCCGAACTGGTGGCGATCGACACGGAAACGAACTCGCTCGACGAGATGCGCGCCGAGATCGTCGGCCTGAGCTTCAGCGTGAAGCCCGGTGAAGCGGCCTACATCCCCGTCGGCCACAACTATCCGGACGCGCCCGTGCAATTGCCGCGCCACGAGGTGCTCGCGAAGCTCAAGCCCTGGCTCGAGGATGGCGCGAAGAAGAAACTGGGCCAGCACGTCAAGTACGACCGCCACGTGTTCGCGAACCACGGCATCGAGGTGAAGGGCTACGCCCATGACACCATGCTGCAGAGCTACGTGCTCGAAGTGCACAAGCCCCATGGGCTTGCCAGCTTGGCGGAGCGGCACCTGGGGCGCACCGGCATCGATTACGAAGACCTGTGCGGCAAGGGCGCGCACCAGATCCCGTTCAGCCAGGTGTCGATCGAGAAAGCCGCCGAATACTCGTGCGAAGACTCCGACCAGACGCTCGACGTGCATCTTGCGCTGTGGCCGCAACTCGAAGCGAACGAAAAGCTGCGCTTCGTCTACGAACTGGAGATGGCGTCGAGCGAAACGCTCTACCGTATCGAGCGCAACGGCGTGCTGATCGATGCGCCCACCCTGTCCGCGCAGAGCAACGAACTCGGCAAGCGCATCATGGCCCTGGAGCAGGAGGCCTACGAACTCGCTGGCCAGCCCTTCAATCTCGGATCGCCCAAGCAGATCGGCGAGGTGTTCTTCACCAAGCTGGGCCTGCCGGTCGTCAAGAAGACGCCGAGCGGCGCGCCGAGCACGGACGAGGAGGTGCTGGAAAAGCTCGCCGAGGATTTCCCGCTGCCAGCCAAGATCCTCGAGCACCGGGGCCTGTCGAAGCTCAAGGGCACCTACACCGACAAGCTCGGCCTGCTGGCCAATCCACGCAGCGGCCGCGTGCACACGCACTACGCGCAGGCCGTGGCCGTGACGGGTCGGCTGTCGAGCAACGACCCGAACCTGCAGAACATCCCGATCCGCACCCCCGAGGGACGCCGCGTGCGCGAAGCCTTCGTGGCGCCGGCCGGCAGCGTGATCGCGAGTTCGGACTACTCGCAGATCGAACTGCGCATCATGGCCCACATCAGCGGCGACGAGTCGCTCTTGCGTGCCTTCACCGAGGGCATCGACGTGCACCGCGCGACGGCGGGAGAGGTCTTCGGCGTCGCGGTGGACCAGGTGTCGAGCGAGCAGCGCCGCTATGCAAAGGTCATCAATTTCGGCTTGATCTATGGCATGAGCAGCTTCGGCCTCGCGCGCAACCTGGGCATCGAGACCAAGGCGGCCGCTTCCTACATCGAGCGGTACTTTGCGCGCTATCCCGGCGTGAAGCAGTACATGGACGAGACGAAGGCGCTCGCGAAGCAGAGGGGCTACGTGGAGACCGTCTTCGGCCGCCGCCTCTATCTGCCCGAGATCAATTCGCCGAACGGGCCGCGCCGCGGCGGAGCCGAACGCGCCGCGATCAACGCGCCGATGCAGGGCACCGCGGCGGATCTCATCAAGCTCAGCATGGTCAAGGTGCAGGACGTACTCGACGCCGAAAAGCGCGGTACGAAGATGATCATGCAGGTGCACGACGAACTGGTGTTCGAAGTGCCCGAGGGCGAGGTCGAGTGGGTGCGCACCGAGATTCCGCGCCTCATGGCCGGCGTGGCGGATCTCAAGGTGCCGCTGCTGGCCGAGATCGGGTTTGGCCCGAACTGGGACAAAGCCCACTAGATTGGCTCGCCCCCAGGCTGCGCGCACTTTGTGTCGCTTCGCCTTCCCCCTGGCCGGGGGCAATGCCTGCGGACCGGCGGAGCCGGGTCCGCGGCATTTCTGGATTTTTTTTGGCGTTGAGGAGATTTTGGAACCAATGAACACTGCTATTGCTACGGGGCGGAAGGCCTTTTTGTTCGCTGCGCTCGCGGCGGCCTGTGCGTGCGCTTTTGCTGCGCCTGATCAGCGCATCGCTTCGCTGGCTGCGAAGGAGAAGCCGGCGTTGCTGGAGACGCTCAATCAACTGGTCTCGATCGAGTCGGGCAGCCGCGATCTGGAAGGACTCGACAAGATTGCCAACCTGATCGCGGACAAGTTCAAGGCGCTCGGCGGGCAGGTCGAGCTCATCGATCCTTCGGCCGATGCGTATCGGATGGAAGACACGCCCGAGAAGATCGGCAAGGTGATGCGTGCGACGTTCAAGGGCACGGGCACGAAGAAGATCATGCTGATCGCGCACATGGACACCGTCTATCAGATCGGGATGCTGAACAAGCAGCCGTTCCGGGTCGAGGGCGACAAGGCCTATGGGCTCGGGATCGCGGACGACAAGCAGGGGATCGCGGTCATCGCGCACACGATCGCGTTGCTGAAGGCGATGGACTTCAAGGAATACGGCACGCTCACGGTGCTGATCAACGGTGACGAGGAAATCAGCTCGCCCGGCGCCCGCACGCTCATCACGCGCCTGGGCGGGGAGCACGATGTCGTGATGTCGTTCGAGGGCTCCTCGGTCAAGGAAGACAAGCTCTCGCTCGCCACCGCGGGCATCGCGTCGGTGACGCTCAACGTCACGGGCAAGGCCTCGCACGCAGGCTCCGCGCCCGAGCTGGGCGTGAACGCGCTGTACGAGCTGTCCCACCAGATCCTGCAGATGAGGGACCTGTCCGATCCGGCGACAGGCCTCAAGATGAACTGGACCGTTTCGCGCTCGGGCTCCAATCGCAATGTGATTCCGGCGACCGCCACGGCCGGTGCGGATGTTCGGGTGCTGAGGGTCAGCGACTACGACCGCATCGAGCAGCAGGTTCAGGAACGCGTGAAGAAACAGCTCATTCCGCAGGCCATGGTCGAGATGAAATTCGAGCGCCGCCGTCCGCCGCTGGAAGCCACGGATGCCTCGCGCGCCCTGGCGTTGCATGCGCAGCAGATCTACAAGGAACTCGGCAAGGAACTGGGCGCGGACGACAAGGTCGCCGGCGGCGGCACCGATGCAGCGTTCGCGGCGCTGAAGACCAAGGCGGCCGTGGTCGAGCGCTTCGGGCTGCAGGGCTTTGGCGCACATTCGGCCGATGCCGAGTACGTGCTGGTCGATTCCATCGAGCCGCGGCTCTATCTTGCGGCGCAGCTGATCATGGACATCTCGCGCGGCAAGGTGTCGGCACGGCCGGCTCCCTGAGGTCCGGCGGTCCGGTTCTGTCTGCTGCCATGCGTCTCCGCCACATCGAGGTTTTCAACGCCATCATGCTCACGGGGAGCGTGAGTGCGGCGGCACGGCTCATCAACATCACGCAGCCTGCGGTCAGCCGGACCTTGCAGCATGCCGAGATCCAGCTCGGGTTCTCGCTGTTCCAGCGAGCCAAAGGTCGACTGACGCCGACCACCGAGGCGCTGGCGCTGTATCCGCACATCGAGCGGTTGTTCGCGCAACTCGACGAGGTACAGCGGCTCGCGGCCAATCTGCGAACTGGCAGCGATGCGGGAGAGCTGCGCATCCTCACGGTGCTGGCACTGAGCTACGAGGTGCTGCCGCGCGCGCTCAAGCGTTTCCGGGAGAAGCATCCGGGCATCGCGGTGATCGTCGAGTCGCTGCATTCGCCGCAGATCATGTCGGCGCTGTTGTTGCAGGAGGCGGATGTCGGCTTCGCATTCAGTCCGGCAGTGCATCCGTCGCTCACCCAGGAGTCGGTTGCCGACAGCCGCATGGTGTGCATCGCGCCCAAGGGCATGCTGTCGCGCGCGCTGCTGCGCAATGGATCGGTGGCGCTTCACGATCTGGTGAACCTGCCGGTGGTGGGGCTGGACAGCCGCGATCCGGTCGGGACCAGCCTGAGCCAGGCTTGTCGGCAGGCGGGCGTTGGGTTTCAGCAGGCGGTCGTGACGGTGCAGACGTACCACGCGGCGCTGGCGATGGCGCACCACGGGTTGGGGGTCGCGCTGGTCGATGGATGCACCGCGAATTCTGCAGATCGATCCAAAGTGGATGTGCTGACGCTGGAGCCGCACATACCGGTGCCGATTCGTGCGCTGCGATTTGCGGGGAGGCCGGATTCGGTGGCTGTGCGGAGCATCACCCGGTTCATGCGCGAGGCGATTGAAGAGATGAGTTGATGGGGTTGGGGCGGGAGGCGCGCCGCCTACCGGGCGCCGGCCGCAGTCGCGACCTCGCCAAGTTCGTGCGCCACCCTCCGCGCCGACCCGAAAGCCAGCGTGAAGCCGAGCGCCCCATGACCCGTGTTGAAGAGCATGTTGACGGGCGCCGGACCAACCCGACCGACGATCGGAACGCCCGTCGGCGTGGCCGGCCGCATTCCAGTCCAAGGATGCAATTCATCAAGCCGGCTGGCGTCAGGAAACACGGCGCGGGTAGCCTCCGCGAGCGTCTCGATGCGCGTGGCCGGAATGCTGGCGTCATGCCCGACCAGTTCGGCCATGCCCGCCACCCGCAGCCGTGATCCGATGCGCGCGAACACGACCTTGCGGGCGCTGTCCGTCACGCTGACGTGCGGTGCCGCGCCCGGCGCCGGATCGACGTCCACCGTGATGCTGTAGCCCTTGAGCGGATAGACCGGCAAATAGGCTCCCAACTGGCGCCCGAGCCTGTGCGACGCCGAGCCCAGCGCCATCACGAAGGCATCCGCTTCCACATCGCCCGCCGCAGTCTGCACCGCCGCCACTCGCCCGCGGCGCACGTCGAAACCCTTGATCTCCGTGTCGAGCATGAATCCGACACCTCGCACCCGCAAGGTATTGACGAGCTCCGTGCATACCTTGAGACAGTCAGCCGCGCATTCGCTCGGCGTGTGGATCGCACCGGCCATCTGCCCCTGGTAGGAGGCCAGCGCCGGTTCGATGGCGACGCATTCCTCGGGCGTCACCAGGCGCTGCTCGCTGCCCAGTGCCCGCTGCAATTCGAGCTGTCGGCGCGCGCCCTCGAGCGACGACGCGCTGGCATACAGCACCAGCTTGCCCGTCGCCGAGAAATCGCAATCGGGCGCGATGTCCGCGCGCATCTCCTCGAACGCAGCGCGGCTCTGCGCCGCCATGGCGAGCAGGCGAGCCGTCGTGTCGCGCGAGGTTTCCGCGTTGCAGGCCGCCAGGAAAGCCATGCCCCAGCGCCACTGCAACGGATCGAGCTGCGGTCGCAGCTTGAGCGGGGAGGAGGGCGAAAGCAGCAGCTTTGGCAACTGCTTCCAGATCGACGGGTCGGCCAGCGGCTGCACGTAGGAATAGCTCAACTGCGCGCCGTTGCCGCCGCTTGCGCCTGCGCCGGGGGCGGCGCGGTCGATCACGATCACCTCGTGGCCGTCGCGGTTCAACTGCCACGCGGTCGCCAAGCCCACGATGCCGGCACCCAGCACGCACACGCGCATGACGCTTCCTCCTCTTGAAGTTCGAATGCGCCGACTCTAGGTGGCGCGCGCTCCGTCTGGAAATGCCAAAAACATCGCGGCCCATAGCCAAAGCTCATGGGACGGCGCAGCCATAACATTTGGTCATGGGCTTGGGTGCAAAAGGAATTGTGACGGACGGGCGAATGCTTCCTACACTTCGTTTCACTTCAAATTCGAAAGGGCTCGCATGAAACTATCCGCATTGATGGCCGCCGTCCTGCTTTCCGCTGTCGTCACGGGCGCCCAAGCCGCCGACACCCTGGCCAAGATCGCCGAATCCGGCAAGATCACCCTGGCTTACCGGGAATCGTCGGTGCCTTTCAGCTACCTCGACGGTCCGAACAAGCCGATCGGTTTCTCGGTCGAGCTGTCGAATGCGGTGGTGGACGCGGTCAAGAAGAAGCTCAACAAGCCCAATCTGGAAGTGGCGCTGATGGCGGTGACCTCGCAGAACCGCATCCCGTTGATCACCAACGGCACCATCGACCTGGAGTGCGGTTCCACCACCAACAACTCTGCGCGCGGCAAGGACGTGGCCTTTGCCATCAACCACTTCTACACGGGCACGCGGCTGCTCGCGAAGAAGTCATCGGGCATCAAGAACTACGGCGACCTCGCGAAGAAGACCGTGGCCAGCACCACCGGCACCACCAACGCCATGGTCATGCGCAAGTACAACACCGAGAAGAACCTCGACATGGACATCGTGCTCGGCAAGGACCATGCCGATGCCTTCCTGCTGGTGGAAGGCGACCGCGCCGTGGCCTTCGCGATGGATGACATCCTGCTCTTCGGCCTGATCGCCAACGCCAAGAATCCGGCCGACTTCGAAGTGGTGGGCGATGCGCTGCAGGTCGAGCCTTACGGCTGCATGCTGGCGAAGGACGATCCGGCCTTCAAGAAGGTGGTGGACGACACCATCATCGGCCTGATGAAGAGCGGCGAATTCGAGAAGATGTACAACAAGTGGTTCATGCAGCCGATCCCGCCCAAGGGCGTGCCGCTGAACCTGCCGATGAGCCCGCAGCTGCGCGAGAACATCAAGACCCCCAGCGACAAGCCGGCGACCTGAGCACACCCGAGGCTTGGGAGCACACCCCCAGGCTTGCCCACTTCGTGTGGCCGCCTACCCCCTTGCAGGGGGCAACACCGGCGGACCGGCGGAGCCGGATCCGCGGTGTTTCTGGAAGAGGCTGGGAAGGGGCGTGAACGAAATGAGCGCACGGCAATGACACGAGTAGTTGGCATCCTTGGCGGGATGGGGCCGGCGGCGGGCGCGGATTTCGTGCGTCTGTTCGTCGATGCCTGCGCGCGCCGGATGCGGGCGCGCGGCGAGACGGTGCGAGACCAGGGCTTTCCGGAGCACTGGCTCGCGCAGGTGCCGGTGCCGGATCGCAGCGGCGCACTGGAGGCGGAGGGCCTGGGCGCGCATCAGCCGTTGGAGCCGATGCTGCAGGCATTGGGGCGGCTGGCGGCGTTGGGCAGCCGGGCGGTGGCGATTGCCTGCAACACGGCCCATGCGTGGCACGCCACCCTGCAGGAACGCTTTCCGCAGATCGAGGTACTGCATGTCGCGCGCGAGGTGTCGGCCCATCTGGCGGCGCAAGGCGTACGGGACGTGGCGTTGATGGCGACCGAAGGCACCTACCGCATCGGTCTCTACGAGCAGGCGATGGCGGACGCCGGCATGGCGTGCCACCTGCCGCTGGCCGAGGAGCGGCGAATGCTCATGCGCGGCATCTACGATGGCGTGAAGGCGGGCGACATGCCGTTGGCGCAGGCCTGCTTCAGCGAGGTCGCGCTGCAGCTCGCGCGGCGCCATGGGCCGGTGGCCATTGTCATGGGATGCACCGAGATCCCCCTGGGGCTGGAGGGCTCGGCGGCGGTCGGCGGGCTGCGCCTCATCGACCCGGCGCGGGTTCTCGCGACCGCGCTCGCGGCACGGGCCTATGAAGAGGCTTCTGCGCCGGCCTTCCGCGCCGTCGCCTGATCGCCTACATTGCGGCCTGCGCGTCGTGCGCCAGGCCCATTGTCCGATTCAACAGGAGTTCGCCCGTATGCCTCGTTCCGAGAACGCTTCCGATCTGCAAGCCGATTTCGATTCGCTCCGCCCCGGCGACAGCACCGAGCAAGGCGCCACGCGCCGCACGGCGCTCAAGGCCGCCATCGGCGTGGGCTACGCGGCCGCCACCTTGCCGATTGCGGCGCAGACCGTCGTCAAGACGTCCGACGAAGGCCTCCGGGCCGGCCCCATCAAGTACACGGTGAACGGCTTCGAGGTGCCGGCCTATGCCGCCGCGCCGGCCGGCAAGACCGGCTTGCCCGTGGTGCTCGTGGTCCAGGAAATCTTCGGCGTGCACGAATACATTGCCGACACCTGCCGCCGCTTCGCCAAGGCCGGCTATCTCGCCATTGCCCCCGAGCTTTACGCGCGACAGGGCGATCCGAAGGGGTACACCGACATCCCGAAGCTGCAGGCCGAAATCGTCAGCAAGGTGCCTGACGCGCAAGTCATGGCCGACCTCGACGGCGCGCTCACGTACGCGGCCGCGAATGGCGGCGACGTGCAGGAAGCAGCCATCACGGGCTTCTGCTGGGGCGGGCGCATCGTCTGGCTCTATGCGGCCACGGGCAAGGTCAAGGCCGGCGTCGCCTGGTACGGCCGGCTCGTCGGGCAGCCCTCGGACCTGACGCCCCGGCATCCCGTCGACGTCGCCGCCCACCTGCAGGCGCCGGTGCTGGGCCTGTACGGCGGCAAGGACCAGGGCATCCCTCTTGACACGGTTGATAAGATGAAAGCCGCCCTGGCAACCGGCACACCGGCCGCCAAGGCGTCGCAGTTCGTCGTGTACCCCGAAGCGGGCCATGCGTTCCATGCCGACAACCGGGCCAGCTACGTCAAGGAAGCGGCCGAGGACGGATGGAAGCGCGCCCTGGCCTGGTTCAAAGCCAACGGTGTGGCCTAGCCGCATCCGCCAGCCGCTTTCAATCGAAAGCCGTCCGATGGACGGCTTTTGTTTTTGCCACCATTGCGCAAGCAGTCATGAACTTGTTAGCCATCATCGCCGCGACCCTGGTCGCAGGCATCGGAAGTGTCTGGATCGCCGCGCTGCTGTTGCGCGTGGGCGTGCGCAGCGGCGCCGGCGGCGTGAATCCGCAGCATTTGTTGAGCCTTGCCGCCGGCGCACTGTTGGCGACGGCCTTCATGCACCTGCTGCCTGAAGCCTTCGAGAGCCACATCGCGCCGGCCGTGCTGTTCGGCGTGCTGTTGTTCGGGCTGGTTTTCTTCTTCCTGCTGGACAAGGCGGAGTTGTGGCACCACGGGCATGAGCATCACCACGGCGAGCACGCCGACGGACATGGGCACAGCCGGGCCCATGCGCACGATCATGATCATCACCACCACCCGCATGCCCACGACCATGCGCACGATGCCAAGGGTGGTGGCTGGGCCGTCCTCACCGGCGACAGCGTGCATTGCTTCGGCGACGGCATCCTGATCGCCTCGGCCTTTGTTGCAGACCTGCGCCTGGGCCTAGTGGCCGCGATCGCCGTGCTCGCGCACGAGGTGCCTCACCACATCGGCGACCTGGTCGTGCTGCGGCAAAGCTCGTCCAACCAGCGCGTGGCGCTCGT
Source organism: Variovorax flavidus (assembly GCF_030317145.1). Classification (GTDB taxonomy): domain Bacteria; phylum Pseudomonadota; class Gammaproteobacteria; order Burkholderiales; family Burkholderiaceae_C; genus Variovorax; species Variovorax flavidus. The sequence goes on along the minus strand of NZ_JASZYE010000003.1, from coordinate 900,024 downwards.
CAAGGTCTCGCTGGCCGGGACGATGACGGCGCTCGGCGGCCTGGCGGGCTGGTGGCTGGTCGATCAGTTGCATGGCTGGCTGCCGTACTTCCTGGTGCTGGCGGCCAGCAGCTTCGTCTACGTGGCGTTGGCTGACCTGATCCCGCAACTGCAGAAGCGGCTCCCGGCGCGGCAGACGGCCCTGCAGATCGTGTGGCTGGCAATCGGCATCCTCCTCGTCACGCTCGTGAGTCGCTTCGCGCATGCCGACCACGACCATGCGCACGGCGCTGCTGCCGATCCGGATCACGCGCACGAGGCGTCCGACCACAAGCACTGAGTGGACACCCGCGGCACTTTCTGACACGCTTGTTGCCCCTTCGCCGAAGTGGCTGATTCGGCTGGGACCCACACTCGGGGTGCATCATGCGAAACATCAGTCAGCCAGGAGTCCCGATCATGATCAGCGCCGACCCCCCTCTGCGTCCCGGAGAAACCGCAGACGAACCCGAGATCGACGAAGCCGAAGACACCTTGCCCGAGGACGACGAGGCGTTCGACGAAGACGAATCCGAAGCGACCGACGAGCTTTCCGAAGAAACCGGCATCGACCTGACCGATGCCAGCGAACTCGATGCGGACAACGTGCCCGCCGACGAAGAATTCGACCGTGTCATCCAGGCACCTGATTGAATTGGCTCGCCCCCAGGCTTGCCCACTTCGTGTGGCCGCCTACCCCCTGCCGGGGGCAATACCGGCGGCCCGGCTGAGCCGGTTCCGCGGTATTTCTGGAATGCCGGGTTAGTCTTCCAGGGTGAAGCCGGCCTTGATGGTGACTTGCCAGTGCGCAACTTTGCCGTCGACCACATGGCCGCGCGTTTCGGTCACCTCGAACCACTGGATGTTGCGAACCGATTCGCTGGCCTTGGCGATGGCGCGCAGCACCGCATCGTCGCTGCTCGTCGGCGATGAGCCGGTGAGTTCGAGGAGCTTGTAGACGTGATTGGACATGGGGGCCTCCAGTCGCAGGGGGACGTGCGGATTGCACATGCCTCGCCGCGCCATGTTGGCACGTCATGGGCGGTCGGCACTCCTAGTTGAAACCCGGGGCTTGCATGCCCTTGTCCCGCATTTGCTTGCGGCCGCACGGGCGTGAAATATGCTTCCCTTCGCCTTTCAACTCCGACATTCCTGAAATGATGAACAAGCGCTTTCCCGGTGCCCTCTCTTCCATGGCACTGGCCTGTGGTCTCGTGTTTGCGGCCGTGACGGCGCAGGCGGCGCCCGATGCCAGGCTGCTCGCAGCAGCGGAAAAGGCACAGCCCGCGGTGATCGACAACCTCAAGGAAATGGTGCTGATCGAATCAGGCAGCCTCAACGTCGACGGCCTGATGAAAATCGCGAGCGTGATCGAAGCGCAGCTCAAGGGCATCGGCTTCAAGACCGAGCGTCGCAAGGCCACAGCCGGCGCGGGCGCCGACATCGTCGTGGGCACGCTCAAGGGCACAGGCAAACGCAAGATCATGCTGCAGGCGCACATGGACACCGTGTACGCGCAGGGCATTCTTGGCACGCAGCCGTACAAGGTCGACGGCAATCGCATCTATGGCCCAGGCATCGCCGACGACAAGGGCGGCATCGCGGTCATGCTCGCTTCATTGAAGATCCTCGCCGACGCAGGCTGGCGCGACTACGACACGCTCACCGTGCTGTTCAACCCGGACGAGGAAGTCGGCTCCGTCGGTTCGGGCGACCTGATTTCCACCCTGGCCGACCAGCACGACACCGTCCTGTCTTTCGAGCCGACCGCGGCGAAGTCGGTGGCCAAGGGCGAGTCTCTGCTGCTCGGTGCCGCCGGCATTGCGACGGCCACGCTGGAGGTCAAGGGCCGCGCTTCGCATGCCGGCGCCGCACCCGAACTGGGCCGCAATGCGCTTTACGAATTGGCCTACCAGATGCTGCAGACCAAGGACATTCCCAAGGAAACGCCCGGCGCCACGCTGAACTGGACGGTGGCGAGCGCCAATGGGCCGCTCAACCAGATCACTGCCAAGGCGCAGGCACTGGGCGACATCCGAATCACGCAGCCCGGCGCCGAGAAAAAACTCGAAGCCGCGCTGCAAAGCAAGCTCGCCAGCGGCAAGCTGATTCCCGACACCGAAACCACGCTGAAGGTCGAAGTGGGTCGCCCTGCATTCGTCGCTGGCGAAAAGGGGGCAGCACTCGCTGCCAAGGCGCAAGCCATCTACAAGGAAATCGACCGCGACCTCGGACTGGCCCCGATGACGGGCGGGGGTACCGATGCCGGCTTCGCGGGCCGTTCGGGCAAGGCGACCGTGCTCGAAAGCTTCGGCCTCGCGGGCTTCGGCTACCACGCGAAGGACGAGTACATCGAAGTCGATTCGATCGTTCCGCGGCTGTACCTCGTCACGCGGCTGTTGACCGAGATCGGCAAGCAGTGAGCCTCCCGGCGGCGGAGATGCAGATCAGGCTCGACGATCTCTCGGGGCCGGAGATTCGTGCGTTGCTGCAGGCGCACCTGCGCAGCATGCACGAGCTTTCACCGCCGGGCAGCATTCACGCGCTGGACATCGACAAGCTGCGACAGCCGGATGTCACGTTCTGGACCGTGTGGGAAGGCACCGAGCTGCTGGGCTGCGGTGCGCTTCGAGAGCTTTCGCCCAAACACGGCGAAGTCAAGTCGATGCGAACCTCGGAAGCGCATCGCGGACGAGGAGTCGCACGCGCCGTGCTCCAGCGCATCATCGAGGAGGCGCGGGCGCGAACCTACGATCGGTTGAGTCTGGAGACAGGCCGGATGAAGGCGTTCGAACCGGCGCAGAAGCTGTACGAGTCGCTCGGCTTCACGTACTGCGCTCCCTTCGGCAGCTACCTCGATGACCCGCACAGCGTCTTCATGACGAAGTCGCTCTAGCGCAGGCCCCTGCTACTTCGCGCCGCCGGTGTACTTCGTGACGCTGTCGGCCGTGACGTGATAGCCGCTCACGCCCATCATCGAATCGTTGCGCAGGGTCTGCAGCTTGCCGGTGACCCATACCGTGTCCATGGCGCGGAACTTCGCGCCTTGCTTCGGGCGCACGTGCAGGATCTGGTTGGCCGGGGGCGGCGGAGTGTGAATGCAGGCGCCGAAGTAGGGCACCAGCAGGAACTCGGTGACCTCGCCCTTGTTCTCTTCCAGCGGCACGATGAAGCCGGGGATCTTCACCTCGACCCCGTTCATCGCGGCGTTGGTCGGCGCGTTGTTCGACATGTCCTGCAGTTTCATCAGCATCTCGTTGGCGCGTGGGTCGCTGTCGTCGAGCTTGCTGAGGTCCACGCCCTTGAGTTCCTTCATCGGATCCCAGTCCTTGGGCACCAGTTCTTCCCACGAGATGACCCGCGGCTGGCCCGGCGCGGCCTTGGCGTCGGCGGGCTTGCCGCCGAGCGGGTTGGTCGGGGAGGTGGCCTGGGGCGAGGGCTCGGCGGCCCATGCGCTGCCGGCGATGACGACCGCGAGAAGGAAGGAAACGGGAAGGCGCAATGTCATGTTCAGATCCTTGGAGAGAGGCCATCGGCGAGTGAAAGCCGGTAGGCGCGGATGCCCGGCAGCAGGCTGGCGACCCAGCCGGCCACGACGAGGGCCGCGAGCAGCGTCCATTCGTTCAGTGTAGGTTCGGACAGGTGCAGCGCCAGTCCGAACTGCGACTGAAGCCAGGGCGAGAGCAGGGCGATACCGAGCACGGCAAAGACGATGCCGATCGCCACGCCCAGCAGCGTGACCAGCGCGCCTTCGAGCGCCAGCAGTGCGAGCACATGGCGCAGGCTGGCTCCGACAGCGCGCAACACGGCCAGCTCGCGGCGCCGCTCGTTGAGGCTGGCCATCACCACCGACACCAGCCCCGCGAGGCTGACGAGCGCGACGAGCGCCGACATCAGCAGCAGCGCGTTCTCGCCGACGCCGATCACGCCCCACAGCTCGTCGAGCGCCACGCCGGGGAGGATGGCCATCAGCGGCTCGTCCGCGTAGGTGGAGACCCAGCGCTGCACTGCGAACACGGCGGCGCGATTCTTCAGGCCGACCAGCGCGGCGGTCACGTTCTTGGGCGTGAGGTCGAACTTGCGCACCTGCTCGGCCGGAATCTTCACGCCCGGCATCGGAGCGCCGCCCATCCATTCGAGGTGAATGGCTTCCATGGCCGAAAGCCCGATGTGCACGGTGCGATCGACCGGCGTGCCGGTGCGCGCCAGCACGCCCACCACAGTGAAGGGCTTGTCGGCATGCTCGGACACGTTCAGCTCGCCGCTGCCGTGGGCGAGCGTGATCTTCTGGCCCACGTGGTAGCCGAGCTTGTCGGCCACTTCTGCGCCGACCACGGCATCGAAGAGTTCGCCGAAGGGCTTGCCCTCGCGCATCTGGAGTGCCTGGCGATTGCCGTAATGGAAGTGCTCGAAGTACTCGGGCGTGGTGGCCAGCACGGAGAAGCCGCGGTGCGAGTCGCCCAGCGACAGCGGCACGACCCAGGCCACGCCGGGGTGCGCGGCAAGCGCCTGCACGCTCTTCCACTGCACGTTGTTGGTGGCGGCGCCGATGCGGAACACCGAATAGAGCAGCAACTGGGTCGACCCGGTGCGCGCGCCGACGATCAGGTCGGTGCCCGACACCGAGGACGAGAAGTTCTCGCGCAATTCGGTACGGATGCGTTCGACGCCGAGGAGCAGAAAGGTCGACAGCGCGATCGACAGCACGGTCAGTGCAAGAGTGAAGCGCCGGTTCCAGGCACTGCGCCATGCGATGCCGAACAAAGCCTTCATGCCGGTTCCACCGAAGCCGCCCGGTTGATCTCGGGCAGCAGCACATGGCGCGAGAAGCGCTCGGCAATGCGCTGGTCGTGGCTCACGAAGACGAGCGCGCTGTGGTTCGTCCTGCACGCAGACAGCAGCACATCGAGGAAGGCCTCACGGCGGTCTTCGTCGAGCGCCGAGGTCGGCTCGTCGGCAATCACGACTTCGGGATGGCCGACGAGCGCGCGTGCGGCGGCCACGCGCTGTTGCTGGCCGACCGAGAGCTGCATCGCCTGGCGCTGCCACAGGCTGGCATCCAGGCCCATCTGCGCGAGCAGCTCTTCTGCCTGCGCGCGTGCTGTGCCGTCGCGCGACGCCCGCGCCATGCGCCGCGCCGAGAAGCGACAGGGCAGCAGCACGTTGTCGAGCACGCTCAGGTACGGCAGCAGGTTGAACTGCTGGAAGATGTAGCCGACGTGCGCGACGCGCGACCGGTCGCGAGCGGCGCCCGACAGTGCCGCCCAGTCATGCCCGAGCAGGGTGATGCGCCCCGCGTCGGCCACCAGCACGCCGGCCAGCAGCGACAGCAGCGTGCTCTTGCCGCAGCCGCTGGGGCCATGCAGGAACACGGCTTCGCCGGCCGAGATGTCGAGCCGCTCGATGTCGATGCAGGGCGTCCGGGCGCCGGGCCAGGTGAAGCGCAGCGATTCGGCTGAAAGGACGAGGGTCACGAGCGAATCACTTGGTCCAGGTCAGTCGCGTGGCCGGCCGTTTCAGCGTGCGCTTGAACTGGCCTTGGGGCGAGGCGATCTGGGCGTCGATCTGGCGCGGCCCCTTGAAGGCATTGAAGAGATCGATGTCGATGAATTTCGCAGCCGCCGCGTTGGTGCAGTTGAACGCGAAGGTGGCGTCGAGGTCGGCATGGCCCTCGGCGGCGCCGGCGTCGGGCTTGCCCATGCCCAGGGCTGCGGAACGCAGCGTCACGGGGCCGAGCTTGCAATTGGCCGTCGGATCGATCTTGAAGAGATGGTCCGCCGCGCGAAGCTGCGCGACGGCATCGTCGACGGCCTTCTTCTCGGCGTCGGTGCGCGGTGCGCGTTCGAAGCCGACGAAATTGTCGAGCGGCGACCCCATCTCGATCACGACGGTGGGGCCTTCGACGACGACGTCGAGCTTGATTTGTCCATGCACGTGGGCGTGCTGGGCCTGAGCCGAGGCGGCGAGGGGGAATGCTGGGAGTACGAAGAGAGCGGTCAGTGCGAGCGTCGAAAGCGGCCTGCTCATCAGGATCATGGTTGTGCGCCTTGCCGGGTCGGCAGCCCCGGCGTGTTGCTCCACTCGCTCCAGCTGCCGGCATAGAGCGCGGTCGGCCCGAGCCCTGCGATCTGCATGGCGAGCAGGTTGGGCAACGCGCTCACGCCGCTGCCGCACTGGTGGACGACCGTGGTGGGATCCCGGCCCGCCAACAGTGCTTCGAATTCGGCGCGCAACTGCGCGGCCGGCTTGAACTTCCCGTCCGGACCGAGGTTCTCGGTAAAGGGCCGGTTCAGGGCCCCCGGGATGTGACCGGCGATCGGGTCCAGAGGTTCCACTTCGCCGCGATATCTTGCTGCCGCGCGCGCGTCGATCAGCGTCTGGTCAGTTTGCTCGAGGTGCGCGGCCACGGTCTTCGTGTTCGTGAGCGTGAGGAGCGGCTTGTCGGCGACGAAGTTCGACTGGAAGTGCGAGGGCTCCTCGCGGCCCGTGACTACGCCTCCCGCCGCCTGCCAGGCCTGCAGCCCGCCATCGAGCACGGCCACGGCTTCATGCCCCATCCACTTGAGCATCCACCAGAGCCGGCCGCAGTAGTTGGCCCCGTTGCGGTCGTACACCACCGCCTGCATGTTGTTGGCGAATCCGACGCTCGACAGCCAGCCCGCGAACTTCTCGCGGCTCGGCAGCGGATGGCGCCCGCCCGATGCGGGAGGGCCCTCGTCCTGCGCCACGACGACGCCGTGGGCGCCAGCCACGCCGTGCTTCGCGCTGAGATCGGTGTCCAGATTGGCGTACGCCGCGCCGGGGATGTGCGCCGACCGGTACTGCTGCGCGCCGGCTTCGGGCTTCATCAGGTCGAAGGTGCAGTCGAAGACCATGAGCGGAGAGTCGCTGGCCTGCAAGGCGATGAGTTCTTCGGCGGAAATCAGGGTCGTGTACATGCGAGTTCCTTCAATGTTCCTCGGCCGGCGCCTTCGGCAGCGAGCGCTGGCGCAGCACCGTGGCCGCGATGCCGCTCGCGACGATCAGCGCCATGCCGGCCCAGCCCGCGGCATCGATGTGGTCCCCGAACAGCAGCACGCTGTACATCGCGGCAAAGACGATGCCCGAATACTGGAGATTGGCAACCAGCAGCGTACCGCTTTCGGTCTTGGCGCTGGCATAGGCGCGCGTCATGCAAAGCTGGCCGAGAGCGGCCAGCACGCCGACGGGCAGCAGCCAGAGCGCATGCGACCAGGTCCAACTCGACCAGGGGGTGGCTTCTCCGAGCAGGAACGTCCCGAGGCCGCCGGCCACGGCCGAGCCAACCGCGAAATAGAACACCGTGCGCGCCTCGGGTTCGCCGAGCCGCGAAAGCGCCACCACCTGCATGTAGGCGAAGGCGGCGGTGAGGCCCGACAGCAGTCCCATCAGGCCCGCGAAACCCTGGTTGTCGCCGACCGTGGGCTTGAGCATCAGCACCACGCCGCCGAAGCCCGCAAGCACCGTCAGGACCAGCGGGCCCTGCAGCGGCGGGCGCGGCGCGCTGCCGTCGCGTCCGGGAACCGGCACCCACGCGAGCAGGGCGCCGCCGACGAGGAAGGCTGCGATCCAGACGCTGCTCATGTAGTTGAGCGTCATCGCCGTGGCGAGCGGCATGTGCGCGATCGCAAAGAACCAGGCGCCGAGCGACACCACGCCGATCAGGCTGCGCCAGGCGTGCATGCCGGGGTATCGGGTGGCGAGCGTGACGCCGCGGCTGCGCGCCAGCACCCAGAGGAACACGATGCCGATCAGGCCGCGGTAGAGCACCAGCTCGGCGCTGGAGAACCAGGCCGAGGCAATCTTCACGCACACGCCCATCGTGGCAAAGATGAGCGCCCCCAGAACCATCCAGAGCGCTTGCATCAGGAGCTCACCCCCAGGCTTCGCGCACTTCGTGTCGCTTCGCGACCCCCCTTGCAGGGGGAAACACCGGCGGCCCGGCAGAGCCGCTTCCGCTGTGTTCCTGACACAGCGGGTGTGAGGAGCATCGATTGCATCAGGACGACATCTCGCGGCGGTACCACTCGTGGAATTGCTGCATGCCATCTTCCATCGGACTCTGGTACGGGCCGCTTTCGTCGTCGCCGCGCAGCATCAGGGCGCGGCGGCCGGCGTCCATGCGCTCGGCGATCTCGTCGTCTTCGACGCAGGTTTCCATGTAGGCAGCCTGCTGCGCTTCGACAAATTCGCGTTCGAAGGCGACGATTTCCTCGGGGTAGAAGAACTCGACCATGTTGAGCGTCTTCTGCGGCCCGATGGGATGCAGCGTGGAGACGGTCAGCACGTGTGGATACCACTCGATCATCACGTGGGGGTAATAGAGCAGCCAGATCGCGCCGTACTTCGGCGGCTTGCCTTCGCGGTAGTTCAGCAACTGTTCCTGCCACCGCTGGTAGACCGGACTGCCGGCACGGCCGAGGCGGTTGGCGACGCCCACCGTCTGAACCGAGAAATGGCGGTTGAATTCCCAGCGCAGGTCGTCACAGGTCACGAAACTTCCGAGGCCTGGGTGGAAGGGGCCGACGTGGTAGTCCTCGAGGTACACCTCGACGAAGGTCTTCCAGTTGTAGTTGCACTCGTGCAGCTCGACGCGGTCGAACACGTAGCCCTCGAAGTCCAGGTCCGCACGCGGACCGAGGTTCGCGAGGTCGGCTGCGACGTCACGGCCCTTGCCGGCGGCGTTCTTCTCGAACAGCAGGCCGTTCCACTCGGTCAACGGGTAGTTGTGCAGGTTGAGGCAGGGGTCCTGCTCGAAATGCGGCGCACCGATCAGCGTGCCGGTGGTCCGCGCATCCGCAGCTGCGTAGGTCCAGCGATGCAGCGGGCAGACGATGTTGCCGCCCGTCTGCGTGTCGAGCTCGCCGCGGTCCTTGAGAATCAGGGCCTGGCGATGGCGGCAGACGTTGGAGATCAGTTCCACGCCTTTCGGCGTGTGGACCAGTGCCCGACCCTGCTGCTCCTGCGGGAGGGTGTGGAAGTTGCCCGGCTCGGGCACCGTGAGCCGGTGGCCGACATAGCGCGGCCCCGCGGCAAAGAGCGTTTGCAGCTCGCGGGCATAGAGTGCCTCGTCGAAGTACGCGGAAACCGGGAGTTGGCTCGAAGCCTGCTGCAGTTGAAGACTTAAATCAGACATGGGTGACCTGACCAAGCTCCCCACAGGGAGAAAGATAGAACGGAAGGCTGCCGTCAAAGGTGCGGGACGGCCCGAAGTTGCGCCGGCTCGTGCCGGAAAGGACCGCGGATTGTACCCCGGAGAAATTTCTCCGAGGCGGTCATTCAGGTTTCAAGGGGGCGGCTGCGGGCGGCCACGCGAAGTGGGCAAGCCTGGGGGTAAGCAAGAGCTTTTGGGGGTGAACTTAAAATCTTGTGTTTCATCCACGATCCGCCCGAATGCCCAAGGTGCCTTCCTCCTCCCCGTCGGCCTCGCCTGACGCGCCAGACACCGGCGCGCTGCCCGCGAGCTACGAAGCCGGGCTCCAGGAACTCGAACAACTCGTCACCGAACTCGAGTCGGGCCAATTGCCGCTCGACCAGCTGCTCGGCAGCTACCAGCGGGGCGCGGCGCTGCTTGCGTTCTGCCGCGACAAGCTGCAGGCGGTCGAAGACCAGATCAAGGTGCTCGATGCGGGCAGCCTCAAGGTCTGGGCGGCCGAATGACGGTCGCCGACACCTTGCGCTGGGACGCCGCCCGCCTTGCCGCGTGGAGTGAGCCGAAGCTGTCCCGTGTCGAAGCCGCATTGTCCGAATGGGTCGGCGTCGATGCGCCGGTGCAGCTCGGCGACGCGATGCGCTATGCCGTGCTCGACGGCGGCAAGCGGCTGCGGCCGATGCTGGTCTTCGCCGCGAGCGAGGCCGTCGGCGGTCACGCCGAAGCCGCGTTGCGCGCGGCCTGCTCGGTCGAACTGATCCACGCCTATTCGCTGGTCCACGACGACTTGCCGTGCATGGACAACGACGTTCTGCGCCGCGGCAAGCCGACCGTGCACGTGAAGTTCGGCGAAGCCGGCGCGCTGCTGGCCGGCGATGCCTTGCAGGCGCTGGCTTTCGAATTGCTCACGCCCGATGGCGACGCCATCGCACCGGCCGTGCAGGCCAGCCTGTGCAGGCTGCTGGCGCGCGCTGCCGGCAGTCAGGGCATGGCGGGTGGCCAGGCGATCGATCTTGCGAGCGTCGGCATCGCGCTCGATGAAGCGCAACTGCGCGAAATGCATCGACTGAAGACCGGGGCCCTGCTGCAGGGCAGTGTGGAAATGGGCGCGGCCTGTGGCGATGCGCTCGCACCCCGCGCCCTCGACGCGCTGCGCGAATACGGCGCAGCCATGGGCCTCGCCTTCCAGGTGGTGGACGACATCCTCGACGTCATCGCCGATTCGGAGACGCTCGGCAAGACGGCCGGCAAGGATGCCGCGAGCGACAAGCCCACCTATGTATCCCTGCTCGGCCTCGACGGCGCCCGCGCCGAGGCCCGCGAACTGCTGGCCCAGGCGCTCGCCGCGCTGGAACGCAGCACACTGGCCGACACCGGCGCCCTCCGGGCGCTGGCCCACATGGTCGTGGACCGCGATCGATAGATAACAACAACACACTCCATGGCCCCGTTGCTACCCACCATCCACGATCCTTCCGTCCTGCGGCAGTTCGACCGCGCCCAGCTCAAGCAGCTGGCCGACGAAGTACGGACCTGCGTGCTCGACAACGTGTCGCGCACCGGCGGGCACCTGAGCTCGAACCTCGGCACGGTGGAACTCACGGTCGCGCTGCACCACGTGTTCAACACGCCGCACGACCGCCTGGTGTGGGACGTGGGCCATCAGACCTATCCGCACAAGATCCTGACCGGCCGGCGCGAGCGCATGCCGACGCTGCGGCAGATCGGCGGCATCTCCGGATTTCCGCAACGCACGGAGAGCGAGTACGACACCTTCGGCACCGCCCATTCCTCGACCAGCATCTCGGCAGCGCTCGGGATGGCGTTGGCTGCACGGCAGAAGGGCGAAGACCGCCATTCCGTCGCGATCATCGGCGACGGCGCCCTGACCGCCGGCATGGCCTTCGAGGCACTGAACAACGCGGGCGTGTGCGACGACTGCAAGCTGCTCGTGATCCTGAACGACAACGACATGTCGATCAGCCCGCCGGTCGGCGCGCTCAACCGCTACCTCGCGCAATTGATGAGCGGCAATTTCTACGCCGCCGCCAAGAACGTCGGCAAGAGCGTGCTGCGTGCGGCGCCACCGCTGTTCGAGCTGGCCAAGCGCTTCGAGCAGCATGCCAAGGGCATGGTCGTGCCGGCCACGCTGTTCGAGCAGTTCGGCTTCAACTACGTCGGGCCGATCGACGGGCACGACCTCGATTCGCTGGTGCCCACGCTCGAGAACCTCAAGCATCTGCAGGGTCCGCAGTTCCTGCATGTGGTCACCAAGAAGGGCCAGGGCTACAAGCTGGCCGAGGCCGATCCGGTGGCCTATCACGGCCCCGCCAAGTTCGATCCGGCCGTCGGCCTCGTCAAGCCGGCGACTGCGCCCAAGCAGACCTTCACGCAAGTCTTCGGCACCTGGCTGTGCGACATGGCGGCCCAGGACGGTCGCCTGGTCGGCATCACGCCCGCCATGCGTGAAGGCTCGGGGCTCGTCGAGTTCGAGCAGCGCTTTCCCAATCGCTACTACGACGTAGGCATCGCCGAGCAGCATTCCGTGACCTTCGCGGCCGGACTCGCATGCGAAGGTCTCAAGCCCGTGGTGGCGATCTACTCGACCTTCCTGCAGCGGGCGTACGACCAGCTCATTCACGATGTCGCGATCCAGAACCTGCCGGTGGTCTTCGCGCTCGATCGTGCCGGCCTCGTGGGCGCCGATGGCGCGACGCATGCCGGCGCGTACGACATTCCCTTCCTGCGCTGCGTTCCGAACATGAGCGTGGCGTGTCCGGCTGACGAAGCCGAATGCCGTCAGTTGCTGACGACGGCCTACGAGCAGAACCATCCGGTCGCGGTGCGTTATCCGCGCGGCGCCGGTGCCGGCGTCACGCCGCATCTCACGCTCGAGGCGCTGCCCTTCGGCAAGGGCGAGATTCGCCGTGAAGGCCGGCGCATTGCGATCCTCGCGTTCGGCACCTTGCTCTATCCGGCGCTGAAGGCCGCCGAGGCACTGGATGCCACGGTGGTCAACATGCGTTGGGCCAAGCCGCTCGACGTCGAACTGCTGCTGAAGGTCGCCGGCACGCACGATGCGATCGTCACCGTGGAAGAGGGTGCCATCATGGGTGGCGCAGGCAGTGCGGTGCTGGAAGCCCTGCAGGCCGCCGGCATCCAGAAGCCTGTGCTCCAGCTCGGCTTGCCCGATCGCTTCATCGAGCATGGCGATCCGGCCAAGCTGCTGGCCAGCATCGGGCTCGACGCATCGGGCATCGAACAGTCCATTCGCCAGCGATTCGAAGCGCCTGCCGCAGGGAAAACCCCCCCCGGCAGCTTGTAAGCGCTTTTTACAATCGCTGTCGACTCAAAAAGTCAGTAACGCGGCCACAAGCCGCGTTCTCGTTTTCTAAAAGCACTCGGAGTGAATTCAATGGATCGTCGTTCCCTCATCAAAAACGCTGGCATCGCCGGCGTCCTCGCTGCCGGCATCGCGCCGGCAGTTCACGCGCAGGCAGCCGTCCGCTGGCGCCTGGCATCGAGCTTCCCCAAGTCCCTCGACACCATTTTCGGAACGGCTGAAACGTTCTCCAAGAGCGTGAGCGACATGACCGGCGGCAAGTTCCAGATCTCCGTGCATGCCGGCGGCGAACTGATGCCCGCCTTCGGCGTGGTCGACGGCGTGCAGAACGCCTCGGTCGAAATGGCGCACACCGCGCCCTACTACTTCTACGGTAAGGACCCGACCTTCTGCCTCGGCTGCGCGGTGCCCTTCGGCCTGAACACCCGCCAGATGAATGCGTGGATGTACGAAGGCAACGGCCTGAAGCTGATGCGCGACTTCTACGCCAAGTACAACATCTACAACCTGCCGGGCGGCAACACGGGCGCACAGATGGGTGGCTGGTTCCGCAAGGAAATCAAGTCGGTCGCCGACCTCAAGGGCCTGAAGTTCCGCACCAACCCGTTCGCGGGCCGCGTGCTCGAACCCTTCGGCGTGATTCCCCAGTCGATCCCCGGCGCCGACCTGTACCCGGCCCTCGAGAAGGGCACGCTGGACGCGCTCGAATGGGTCGGCCCGTACGACGACCAGAAGCTCGGCTTCAACAAGGTCGCACCCTTCTACTACTACCCCGGCTGGTGGGAAGGCGGTCCGCAACTGGACTTCTACATCAACACCAAGGCCTGGGAAGGCCTGTCGGCCGAGTACAAGGCGATCGTCACCGCGGCCGCCGCGCAGGCCAACATCGGCATGACGGCGAAGTACGACGCGCGCAACCCCGTCGCGCTGAAGCAGCTCGTCGGCTCGGGCACGAAGCTGCGTCCCTTCACGCAGGACGTGATGAACGCGGCCTTCAAGTCGGCCCAGCAGATCTACTCCGATCTGAACGGCAGCAATCCCGAGTGGAAGAAGGTCTATTCCGACTACTCGAAGTTCCTGGCCGACCAGAACGCCTGGTTCCGCTTCACCGAAGGCACCTTCGACCGCTTCATGCAGCAACAGAAGCTGTGAGCGGGTCCGGCTCAGGCCGGTAGCCTCCAAAAGCAAAAAGCCCCGCTGGCAACAGCGGGGCTTTTTTTCCATGGGGCGCCGATCGGAGCTCGAAGCTCAGGGCTTGGCGCCGGGGAAACTCCGCGCCGCGACGCGCTCGGCAAAGCCCGTCAGCAGGCGCGCATCCGCCGAATGGATCCAGGTGACGGCGCCATTGCGACGGCGCACCAGCAGGCGCGGCGCAATGATGCGTTCGAGCCAGCGCCAGTGCACGAGCTTGAGATGCGCCACATCGGCTGCGTTCTCGCGCTTGTTCCACAACCACGTTTGCGTGAGCACATCGCCATCGAGGCGCGTGCGGCTGTTGACGATCCAGAAGCCCATCCAAGCGATGCACAGCGCCGCCAACCCGAAGAGCACGATGCTTCCGACGGACCACGACGCGCCGCTGAGTGCAGGCAGGCTCCAGATGCCGAAGCCGATCAGGTCGACCACCAGGATGACCGCCAGAATTCGCACGAAGGGCGGGTAGGCGGGGCTCTCGAGCGCGGCCGGGTGCTCGCCCTGCGTGACGGTGTGTTCTGCCTCGGTCGCGCTCACTGCTTGGTGTCGGCGTTCGGCGCCGGGCTGGCCGGCGCCGGCTCTTCCGGCGTGGCCTGCTTCTGGTTGCCGAACGGATCTTCCATGTTCATGCCGCTGTTGTCGGACCCCTGGGATTCGGCCGGCATCTCAAGCTGCACCTTGTCCACGTCGACAACCACCTTCTTGTCGAGGAAGACGGTCACGGTCTGCGGGAAGAAGATCACGATCGCCACCAGCAGCAACTGCAGGCCCACCCATGGGATCGCGCCGAGGTAGATGTCGCGCGACTCGATCTTTCGCGGCAGCGCGCCGTTCTTGAACAGCGTGTCGGCAATGCCTCGCAGATAGAACAGCGCGAAGCCGAAAGGCGGATGCATGAACGAGGTCTGCATGTTCACGCACAGCAGCACACCGAACCAGACCATGTCGATGCCGAGCTTGGCAGCGACCGGGCCCAGCATCGGCAGGATGATGAAGGCGATCTCGAAGAAGTCGAGGAAGAAGGCCAGGAAGAAGACGAAGATGTTGACGACGATCAGGAAGCCGATCTGTCCGCCCGGCAGGCCGGAGAGCATGTGCTCGATCCATTTCGCGCCGTCCACCCCCTGGAAGACCAGCGAGAACATCCGCGAGCCGATCAGGATGAAGACCACCATGGCCGTGAGGCGCATGGTGCCGTCCATGGCTTCCTTGAGCATCTGCCAGTTCAGGCGGCGGTGGATCGCGGCGAGGATCAGCGAGCCCACGGCGCCCATCGCGCCGGCTTCGGTCGGCGTGGCGATCGCGTGGTCCATGAAGGGCAGGCCGCCCATCGAGCCGAGCACCGCGAAGATCAGGATGGCCGAGGGGATGATGCCGCGCAGGCACTTGCCCCACAGTGCCCAGCCCGTGAGCGTGCGCGCCGACGCCGGCACGCCCGGCACGTAGCTCGGGCGGATGCGCGCGACCAGGAAGGTATAGATCGCGAAGATCAGCACCTGCAGGATCGACGGGCCCCAGGCGCCCTTGTACATCTGGCCCACGTCCGTGCCGAGCTGGTCGGCCATGACGATCAGCACCAGCGAAGGCGGCACGAGCTGCGTGATGGTGCCCGAGGCCGCCAGCACGCCCGTCGAGTAGCGCATGTTGTAGCCGTAGCGCATCATCACCGGCAGCGAGATCATGGCCATCGCGATCACCTGGCCGGCCACGGTGCCGGTGATGGCGCCGAGGATGAAGCCGACGATGATCACCGAGTAGCCCAGGCCGCCGCGGATCGGACCGAAGAGCTGGCCCATCGAATCGAGCATGTCTTCGGCCAGCCCGCATTTCTCGAGCACCGCGCCCATCAGCGTGAAGAACGGAATCGCCAGCAGCGTTTCGTTGGACAGGATGCCGAACACGTTGAGCGGCAGGTTGGCCATGAAGCCGGCCGGGAACCAGCCCATCTCGATCGCGAAGAAGCCGCTGAACAGACCCAGTGCCGCCAGTGAGAAGGCGACCGGGAACCCGATCAGCATGATCACGACCAGCCCCGCGAACATGATCGGGGCGAAGTTTTCCATTTCCATTTTTCTTATCCTGCGAAGCGATGCGAGAGTCGGGTGGGGCTCGTGGGGGCGGCTCTCATTGCACGGGCTTCTCGTAGTGCGTATCCATCTCGATCAAACCGCGCAGGTAGGCGACGCGCTTGATGATTTCAGCCACGCCTTGCAGGAACATCGCGCCGAAGCCCAGGGGCATCATCAAGGCGGCAGGCCAGCGGATGAGGCCGCCGATGTTGCCGGAGATCTCGCCCGTGCGCAGCATGTTGAGGAAGAAGGGGAAGGTGAGCCAGAACAGCAGGCCCATCACCGGCAGCAGGAAGAACACCAGGCCGAACAGGTCGACATAGACGGGCCCGTTGCGCTTGAGCTTGCCGTAGATGATGTCGACGCGAACGTGCTCATTGAGCTTGAGCACCAGCGGTGCCCCGAGCATGACGGTGGCGGCAAACAGATACCACTGGATCTCGAGCCACGCGTTGTTGCTGAGATCCAGCCCATAGCGGATGACGGCATTGCCGGCAGAGATGACCGAGGCGGCCAGCACGGCCCAGGCGGCCACCTTGCCGAACTGGGCGCTGATCCAGTCCATGGCGAGCGCGAATTTGAGAAATGCTGGCAACTTCTTGTCTCCCTGAGGGATGAAATACAGTGGCGCCGATCGTTCGGCGCAAAGTTGACAATGGTAACGCTCTGTTGCTGCCGCTCTCCCCGGCCCCATGCCGGGTTTACCCGAAGCGGACCCTCACTGCGCCCGGGCTCGGCGCGTCGCCATAATGGCCCATGCCTTCGAGCCCGCCGTCTTCGACGCCGTTCAGCACGCCCGGCTTGCCGCATTCCATCGACTCGCCGGACATGCGTCGCGCGGGCCGCGAGTTGCTCTCGCTGGCGCTGATCGACGCGCGCAATCACACGCTGCATCTCCTGTCGCTCTACGAGCAGGCGCTCGGTTCGGCGGAACTGGCAGTGCCCCGGGTCGAGGGGGTCGATCCGCCTGTCTGGCTGGCCGGGCACATCGGCTGGTTCGCGGAGTGGTGGATCGCGCGCAATACGCAGCGCGCGTTCGGCGCGGAATGTCCGGTGCGGCCCACGCGCCTAGCCGCGATCGAGCCGAATGCCGACGCGTGGTGGAACCCGCTTCAGATCGACGTGCAGGAGCGCTGGTCGCCCGAGATGCCCGACCTGATTCAGACCAAGGCCTATCTGCTCGAAACGCTGGAGAGCACGCTCGAGTTGCTCGAGCACGCAGCGGAAACCGACGCCGGCCTGTATTTCTACCGGCTTGCGCTGTTTCATGAGGACTTGCGCGGCGAGCAACTGGTCGTGATGGCGCAGACGCTCGGCTTGCCGTTGGGCGTCGAGCTTCCAGCGGCCACCGTCACGCGGGAGTCGTTGCTGGTGCCTGCGACGCCGTGGGGTCTCGGCCTGGCCGACGCGGGATTTGCATTCGCGCAGGAGCGCGGCGTGCAGCACGTCGATGTGCCGGAATTCGAGATCGATGCGCAGCCGGTGACCTGGGACCAGTACGTGGAGTTCGTCGACGACGGCGGCTACGACCGTGCCGAACTGTGGCGCCCCGAGGGACTGCAATGGCTCGAACGCCAGATCGATGGACGGCGCGGGCCGCGACACGTCGAGCAGATCGGCGCGGCACGGCATGGCACCGGCGGCTCGGTGCTGCAACAGCACTTCGGCCGGACCGTGCGCGCGGCGGGCAACCAGAGCGCCGTACACGTGAGCTGGTGGGAGGCCGATGCATGGGCACGCTGGGCCGGTCGTCGAATCGCTACCGAGGTCGAGTGGGAGATAGCTGCGCACACCTTGGGTCGGCGCGGCTTCCGATGGGCCGACGTGCACGAGTGGACAGCGGGTACCTTGCAGCCATGGGAGGGCTTCACGATCGATCCGTGGAGCGAGGGCAGCGAGTTCGATCCGCAGCCTGCTTTTGGCAAGGCCCGCGTATTGCGCGGCGCATCCTTCGCGACGCGGGCACGCCTGCGTTCACCGAAGCGCCGCGGCTTTGCACTGCCTGGGCGCGACGATGGATTCTTCGGCTTCCGGACCTGCTCGCTCTGATGCGGCTCAGCCGGTCTTCTTCGACCTGAAATTCCACCACGGCAGCAACGCGCTCAGCGATTGCACCTCGCCGCTGCTGGCGCTTTCGTAGCCTGGCAAGGTGCCGAGCTGGTGCTGCCATGCGGCGCCGCGCAACAGCTTGAGCAGGGCCTCGATCGCCGGTTGTTCCAATGCCGACTTGAGGCAGGCGAGGTGGTAGCGCTCGTTCACCAATGGCACGAAGCCAAGACCCGCACTGCGCGCCGCAGACTCGAGCCCGAGCCCCGCATCGGCCTGATCCGCCGCGACCGCGTGCGCCACGGCTGCGTGCGACGGCTCGTCCTTCGCGTAGCCGTCGATTGCATCTGCGTCGAGGCCGTCGCGGGCCAGCAGTTCGTCGAGCAGAACCCGCGTGCCGGTGCCGAGGGCCCGGTTCACGTAGCGCGCGCGACGCGCGACGACGTCCGACAGGCTGTTCAGGCCCAGCGGATTGCCGGGTGCGACGATGAGGCCCTGCGTGCGCCGCGCGAAGCCGATGACCTTGTGCAGGCCCGGCTTGAGCAGGGGCTTGTAGGTGCGTTGCGCGAGCGAGCCGATCGGCGGCCGCTCGAGCGTGTGAAAGCCGGCCATCACGCATCGGCCCTGATTGAGTGCGCTGATCGCATCCACGCTGCCGGTAAAGCGGATATCCAGTTGCAGTTGCGCCGTCGCGGCCGCATGGGTGCGCAGCAGCACCAGCGCGTCGTCATGGCTTGCATGGAGGCTCAGCACATGCGTGCGGTCGTCGAAGGCGAGCGCGAAGGCGCGTTCGAGGTCTGCGTGCAGTGCTTCGATCTGAGGGGCCAGCCGGGCCTGGGCCTGCCGCTCCGCCCACAGCAGCTTGTCGCCGAACTCGGACAACTGTGCCGAGCGGCCCTGATCGCCCGTCACCAGCGCATGGCCCAGGGCCTGCTCCCAACGCTTCAGTTCGCCCCACACGTGCCGGTAGGAGAAGCCGAGCGCACGCGCCGCGGCGGAGATCGAGCCGTGCTCGCGTACCGCGTGCAGCAGTTCCATGAGGGGGTTGCGGATCAGCGTACGGCCACTGCGGCGTGGCCCGATGACGTAGGAAAGTTCGATCTGTTGCACGGGGTGGTGGGGACGCGAAAAGTGCGCGAAGGATTATGCAGATGCCGCTTGCGACCTATGCAAGGGTTTGCATAAGTTGCCTGGCCTCGCTTGCCCATACTGCGTGCGCTTTTTCAGAACCCCCTTGCATGAATACCTTTGCCGATAGCGTTGCCGCCGCTGGACATCTCGTCGTTTCCGGCGATCCCGTCCTGCTTGCCATCGTCGGCCGGTCGTTGGCGGTCAGTGCCACGGCCTGCCTGCTGGCCTGCGGCTTCGGCCTGCTGCTCGGCGCATGGCTGGCAGTGAGCAGGTTCGGCGGCCGGGGCTTGCTTCTCACGCTGCTCAACACACTGCTGGCGCTTCCCTCGGTGGTGGTGGGGTTGGTGATCTACCTGCTGCTCTCGCGCTCGGGGCCGCTCGGCTTCCTGGGCTGGCTCTTCAGCTTCAAGGCGATGGTGCTCGCCCAGACGATCCTCGTGCTCCCGGT
Organism: Variovorax flavidus; assembly: GCF_030317145.1. Lineage (GTDB taxonomy): Bacteria > Pseudomonadota > Gammaproteobacteria > Burkholderiales > Burkholderiaceae_C > Variovorax > Variovorax flavidus. The sequence continues at coordinate 880,606 of NZ_JASZYE010000003.1, read as the reverse complement.
GGTCACGGCGCTCACGCGGCAGACCATCGATGACGCCGACCGCGCGCACGGCGAGCAGTTCCGTTCGCTCGGCGCCGGTGCCTTCGCGCGCGCTTTGCTGCTCGTGTGGGACGAGCGCTATGCGCTGGTCACCGTGGTGATTGCCGCCTTCGGACGTGCCGTGTCGGAGGTCGGCGCGGTGATGATCGTCGGCGGCAACATCGACGGCTTCACGCGGGTGATGACCACGGCCATCGCGCTGGAGACCAGCAAGGGCGATCTGCCCCTCGCGTTGGCCCTCGGGCTCGTACTGCTCGGCGTGGTGCTGGTGCTCAACCTTGCCATCGCGGCCCTGCGCGGCTGGCGCGAGCGGGTCGATGGCGGCGCAGCCGATGCGTCCGCGGTGCGACGGCTGGAGGTGGCTTCGTGAACCGGACAGACGTCGGGCCCTCGAACGATGAGGCGCTCTTCAGCCTTCACGGTGTCGATGTGCGCTTCGGCCGCGTCCAGGCGCTGGCGGGTGCCACCTTATCGATCCATCCCGGCGAACGCGTTGCGCTGATCGGCGCCAACGGCAGCGGCAAGAGCACCTTGCTTCGCGTATTGCATGGCCTCATGCCGCATGCCGCCGGCGCGGTCGTCACCCGGGTGCCGCCCCGCGCGCAGGCGATGTTGTTCCAGCGGCCCCACATGCTGCGCGCGAGCGTGCGCAACAACGTCGCGCTCGCCCTCTGGCTGCATGGCGCCCGCTGGCGCGATGCGCGGCAGGAGGCCGTCGTCGCGCTCGGGAAGGTCGGGCTCGCCGATCTCGCGGGGCGCAATGCGCGCACGCTGTCGGGCGGACAGCAGCAACGCATGGCGCTCGCGCGGGCCTGGGTGCTGCATCCCGACGTGCTGTTTCTCGATGAGCCGACCGCCAGCCTGGACCCCACCGCCAAGCGCGAGGTTGAGGCATTGATTGCGGACGCCGCGCAAGGGCGCACGCTGGTGTTTGCCAGCCACAACCTCGGGCAGGTCAAACGGCTCGCAAGCCGCGTCGTCTATCTGGAACACGGCCGCGTCCTCGCGGATCTTCCGGCACGCGATTTCTTCACCGGGCCCTTGCCCGAGGAAGCCCGTCTTTTTGTCAAAGGAGAGTTGGTATGAGCTTTTTCAACCTGTCCCGCAGCGCGCGTTCCGCGTTCGGCGCGATCGTTCTCGCGGCGGGCGCGCTGGCTGCGCATGCCGAGACCATCACGATGGCCTCGACCACGTCGACCGAGCAATCGGGCCTGTTCGCTCATTTGCTGCCGGCGTTCAAGCAGGCCACGAACATCGACGTCAAGGTGGTTGCCGTCGGCACCGGCCAGGCGATCGACATGGCCAAGCGCGGCGATGCGGATGTGCTCTTCGTGCACGACACGGCTGCGGAGGAGAAGTTCGTCGCCGAGGGCTTTGCGGCACGGCGCTTTCCGGTCATGTACAACGACTTCGTGCTCGTGGGGCCGAAGACCGATCCAGCGGGCGTGAAGGGCAGCGACATCGTCGCGGCGCTGAAGAAGATCGCCGCCGCCAATGCGCCTTTCGTTTCGCGCGGCGACAAGAGCGGCACGGACGCCGCCGAGCGGCGGCTCTGGACGCAAACCAGTATCGGCGAGGCGGGCCAGCCGGTGCCCAACGAAAAGAAGGGCACGGGCTACAAGGAGTGCGGATGCGGCATGGGCCCGGCGCTCAACATCGCGGTATCGAGCGGCGCCTACGTGCTGAGCGATCGCGGAACCTGGCTGAGCTTCAAGAACCGCGCGGACCTGGCGGTGCTGGTCGAAGGCGACAAGCGGCTGTTCAACCAGTACGGCGTGATGGTCGTGAACCCGACGAAATTTCCGCAGCTCAACAGTGCGGGTGCGCAGAAGTTCGTGGATTGGGTGATCTCGCCGGCCGGGCAGTCGACCATCGCCGGCTACAAGATTGGCGGCGAGCAGTTGTTCTTCCCCAATGCAACCAAGTAGGGCACTGCGCGCCATGGTGCTCGCGTCGGGCCTGACTGCGGGCGCGACCGGCGCCCAGCCTGGCGCGTCCGGCGGGACCTTGACGGTCTTTGCCGCCGGCAGTTTGCGCGGGCCGATCACGCAGGCCGTGCAGGCCTTCGAGAAGGCGAACCCGGGCACGCGCGTCGCGCTGACTTTCGGCGCTTCGGGGCTGCTGCGCGATCGCATCGCGGCGGGAGAGAGCGTGGATGTGTTCGCATCGGCCAACATGGCGCACCCGCAATCGCTGTCCGCGAGCGGCGCCTGGGGCCCCACCTCGGCCTTCGCCCGCAACGCGCTGTGTGCGCTCGCGCGGCCCGGCCTCGTGGTGACGCGTGACACGCTGGTCAAGACGCTGCTCGATCCCGGGATCAAGCTCGGCACGTCGACGCCGAAGGCTGATCCCTCGGGTGACTACGCGTTCGAACTGTTCGAGAAGGTGGAGCGCAGCGGCGTTGCGCCGGCGGGTTCTGCCAGGTCGCTGGCCGACAAGGCCCTGCAGTTGACCGGCGGTCCGAACTCCCCAGCGCCACCTGCGGGCCGCAACGTGTACGGCATGCTGGTCGCGCAAGGGCAGGCCGATGTGTTCCTGACGTACTGCACGAACGCAGTGCTCGCCGTCGCCGAGGCACCGGGCCTGCAAATGGTCGACGTACCGCCGGCGATCAACGTGAGCGCGGAGTACGGCCTCGCCGTGCGAAAGGGTGCGCCCCAGGCGGCGCAGGCGTTTGCGGACGATCTGCGAAGCGGTGCCGGGCAGCAGGCGCTGCGTCAGGCCGGATTCATGGCCCCCTGACCAACGCTGTCAATCGAGCGCGCGGACCTCGATGCGCGCGAGGTTGCGCACATGCCGCGGTCCGAGGCGCTGGTCCGCGGTCGAGATCAGCGCGATGCGGCCCTCGCGCTCGTTGAGCGCCTTGCCGTCGCGTTCGAACAGAACGAGCACGCCATCTCCCACGGCGGTATTGGAAATCTCGGGCCACGAGAAGACGGCGCGGTAGCCATCGGTCGCGGTCGCGACGACCACGAGCGTCTTCCAGTCGTTGCGGCCCCCAGCGGCGAGGCCGGCACGTTCGACCAGGGCCGAAAGCTTCACGCCGCGTACCGTGGACTGCGCGTCCGTGCCCTGTCCGCTGCGCGTCTGGGTGAAGCGACCGATCTCTTTTTCGGGGAACGCGGCGAGCGATGCCGCGTCGAGCTTCAGGGTCTGCTTGAGCGCACCGCCGACCTCGAGTTGCTGGCTGGGTTGGGCCGAGGCGACCGTCCAGATGGCACACAGCAGGATCAGGCGAACAGCATGTCGAAAGAAGCGCATGGGTCGACTCCGGGGTGGCGGTTCATCGGTCCATCGGAAGGTACAGACTTTCCTTGACTTCTTCCATCACGATATAGCTGCGCGACTCTGCCGTGACCGGTAGCTTCTTGAGCAAGTCACCCAGCAGATTGCGGTAGTCGCTCATCGCCCGCAGCCGCGCCTTGATGAGGTAGTCGAAACCGCCGGACACCAGGTGGCACTCCATCACTTCCGGCACGTGCAGCAGTTCCTGGCGCACCTTGTCGAAGACGTCGCCGGATTTGGACGACAGGGTGATCTCGACGAACACGAGCAGCGTCTTGCCGACGGCCTGCGGATCGATGCGGGCGTGATAGCCCGTGATCACACCGTCGCGTTCCATGCGCCGTACCCGCTCGGAGCAGGGGGAGGTCGACAGCCCGATCTGCTCGGCCAGATCGGTCATCGAAATGCGTCCCTGGCGCTGCAGGATGTCGAGGATTTTTCGGTCGGTGCGGTCGAGATCGATCATTTCACTCCTCCAGGCCCGATTGGGCTCCAAAATCAGTCAAAACCACTGCGTGCGGTTCAGTTTTCAGTGGAGTTTATGGCGTTCGTAAGAATACGCTTGACTCCTTTCCTGCACATGGGGGGTTTTGCGATGAAGGTGATCGTTTTGGGCGGCGGTGTCATCGGTGTCACGACCGCTTATTACCTGGCCCGTGCCGGTGCCGAGGTGACATTGGTCGATCGCCAGGGTGGCCCCGCGCAGGAGACGAGCTTCGCCAACGCCGGGCAGGTGTCGCCCGGCTATTCCACGCCCTGGGCAGCGCCTGGCATCCCGCTGAAGGCACTGAAGTGGATGTTCCAGAAGCACGCTCCGCTGTCGATCCGTCCTGACGGCACGCTCTTCCAACTGCGCTGGATGGCCGCGATGCTGAAGAACTGCTCGCCGGAACGCTATGCCGTCAACAAGGAACGGATGATGCGCGTGGCCGAGTACAGCCGCGATTGCCTGCGCGAGTTGCGCGCCGAGACGGGCATCCACTACGAGCACCGCACGCAGGGCACGTTGCAACTTTTTCGCACGCAGGCGCAACTCGATGCCGTGCAGCGTGACGTCGCAGTGCTGCAGGAGTGCGGGGTTCCTTATCAACTGCTCGATCGCAGCCAGCTTGCGACGGTCGAGCCGGCTTTGGCGCACACGGGCGGTCTGCTCGCCGGTGGTCTGCGTTTGCCGAACGATGAAACGGGCGACTGCAACCTGTTCACGCGAGGCCTGGCCGATATCGCCCGCGGGCTCGGCGTGAACTTCCGTTTCGAGCAGGCGGTGGATGGCCTGATCACCGAAGGTGGTCGCATCACGGGCGTTCGCCTTGGTGGCGCGTCCCGTGAAGTGCTGACGGCCGACCGCTACGTGCTTGCCTTCGGCAGCTATTCCCGCGACTTCATCGCGCCGTTGGGCCTGGATATTCCGGTGTATCCGGTGAAGGGCTATTCGCTGACGGTGCCTCTGGTCGACCCATCGGCCGCGCCGCAATCCACCGTGCTCGACGAGACCTACAAGGTCGCCGTCACCCGCTTCGACGACCGCATCCGCGTCGGCGGCATGGCCGAACTGGGCGGCTTCGATCTGCGCCTCAATCCCCGCCGACGCGAGACGCTGGAGCGCGTGATCACCGACTTGTTCCCATGTGGTGACCTGCCCCGTGCCACGTTCTGGACGGGCCTGCGGCCGATGACGCCGGACAGCACGCCGATCGTCGGCGCGACGCCCTATGCCAACCTGTACCTCAATACCGGACACGGCACCTTGGGCTGGACCATGGCCTGCGGTTCGGGCAAGGTGGTGGCGGATCAGGTGATGGGGCGTCGGCCGGACATTCGCACGGATGGTCTTTCGGTTGATCGCTACCTGGCGCCTAGTTCTGGGCCGCGGGGTACAGCTCGGCCGGCTGGGGTTCCTGCCTGAACTGAGGGCGGGGCGGGCGTCGTCGGGCGGTGTGCCCTGGGCTGGCCGACGTCACCGGCCGCTTCGCGGCTTCCCTGCGCTGCTCGCGGTACGCGGGGTCCGCGCAAACTCGCTTCGCTCAGACACGCGCGGCCCTGATCCGCGTACCGCTGCGCTGCTCGGCGGTGCCTCAACGGCCGGCCCAGGGCACACCGCCCGACGACGCGGGACGCTGCGGTTGAACTGTCCGCTTCAACGGTTGTGATGCGCGCAGGCTGGGACGTTAGAGGCGTGCGCATCCGTTGCACACCCCAGAGCCCGGTAGGCGGTGCGGGTTGGGCGACCCCTCTGCGCCGCTGAGGAGCGCAGCTTCAGGCGGATCAGGGCCGCGCGTGTTTGAGCGAAGCGAGTTTGCGCGGACCCCGCCTGAAGCGAGCACCGCACGGAAGCCCGAAGGGCCGGCGCAGCGGGGTCGACCGGCCCGCACCGCCTACCGGGCGCCCGCCCCAACAAGGACAAGCACCCACACACAAAGACCTAAGCCAGGGCAACAGCAGAAACCTGCCGAATCCCCATCGCCTTCAACGTATCCGCGACAGCCGCCACGGCCCCCGGAATCCCCGCATCGCCAAAATGCCCCATGCAGCCGACGCGGAAGGTCTCCACCTGCGTCAGCTTGCCTGGATAGAGGATGTACCCACGCTTCTTGACCTCTTGATAGAACGTCTTGAAGTCGTACTTCGGATCGTCCGGCGCGTGAAAGGTCACGATGATCGGCGCCTGGATTGCGGGATCTAGATAGGTGCGAAAACCCAGCGCACCCAGTCCCGAGATCAAAGCGTTGCAGTTGCGCGCATACCGACCGCCACGCGCCTCCAGGCCACCTTCCTCGAAGTACTGCGTGATCGCTTCGTCAAGCGCCGCCACCACGTGCGTCGGCGGCGTGAAGCGCCATTGCGTCGTCTTGCCCATGTAGACCCACTGGTCGTACAGATCCATCGCGAGCGAATGGCAGTTGCCTTCGCATTTCTCCAGCGTGCTTCGCTTGATGACCACGAAGCCCATGCCCGGCACGCCTTCGAGACACTTGCCGGAGGCTGCGATGACCGCATCGAAGGGCGTCTTGCGCGCATCGATCTCTAACGCACCGAATGAACTCATCGCATCGACAATCAACCCACGGCCATGCTTCGCCACAACCAGCGCGATCTCGTGCAGCGGATTCAGCACGCCCGTTCCGGTCTCGCAATGCACCAGCGCCACGTGCGTGATCGTCGGATCGGCTGCCAGCACGCGGTCGACGTCGGCCGCCGACACCTGCTTGTCCTCCGTGTAGTCGATCGTCGTCAGCTTGCGCCCCAGCACCTTGCAGATGCGCGCAATGCGCTGGCAGTACGCGCCATTGTTCGGCACCAGCACATGACCGTCGCGCGGAACTACCGTGCCGATGGCCGCCTCGACCGAAAAGGTGCCGCTGCCTTGCAGCGGAACGCATTCGTGCGTGCCCTCGCCGTGGACGATGCGCAGCACCTGCTGGCGAATGCGTCCGGTGATCTGGTTGAAATCCGAATCCCATGAACCCCAGTCGCGCAGCATGGCGGCCCGCGTGCGGTCGGACGTCGTCAGCGGGCCGGGCGTGAGAAGGATCGGGTGGGAGGCTTGGCTCATGGTGTCTCCAGGTGAGGGAAGGTCAGCAGGAAAAGGACAAAGCTCAGGCGCGCCGCAAGTTGCGCCACGCCTGCGTGCGGGTCAACATCACGCGCGTGAGCAGCGAATAGGCAATGCAGACGATGGTCGAGGTCGCCACGATCAGGCTCGCCAGCGCGGCGGCAGGGCCGATGTCGCCGGCCTCGTCCAGATGCATGATCGCGACCGAAGCGAGGATCGTCTCCGGCGAATACAGGAAGATCGCGCACGACAGGCTCGCCATCGACACCACGAAGAAGTAGCGGCCGATGTCCAGGATGGCCGGCAGGCAGACCGGCACCGTCACGCGGACGAAGGTCTTGAAGAACGGCACCTTCAGCGAGGCCGACACCGCCTCGAACTCGTTGTCGATCTGCTTCAGCGCCGTCACCGCGGTGAGATGACTCGACGTGTAGTAGTGGACGATGGTCGACACGATCAGGATCGCCATCGTCTGGTACATGAAGTTGAGCGGATTGGCCGGATGATTGAAGAACATCACGTAGCCCAGGCCCAGCACCAACCCCGGCACGGCCATCGACAGCACGGCCATCAGATGCATCGTTCGCCGCATCAGGCCGATGTTGCGCGTCTTCTCGATCAGGTACGCGCCCACGAAGACGATCAGCGAGCCAGCGACAGCAGTCGAGATCGCCAGGATCAGGCTGTTGGTGTAGGCCGCAGCCATGTCGCTCTCGACCAGCGCGAAGTGATAGTGCTTGAGCGTGAACGACAAGTCGTACGGCCAGAGCTTGATCAGCGAGGTGTAGACCGCCATGCCGATCGTGGCCAGCAGCAGCAGGCACACCACCGTGCAGAACAGCGCCAGCAGCGCGTCGCCCAGCCGGCTCGGCTTGGGGCTGTAGGGCACCGAGCGCGCCGTGAGTTGCGCCTTGAGCTTGCGCCGAACCGTGTAGTCGATCACGAACGAAATGATGGACGGCACCAGCAGCAGCATGCCGACCACCGCACCCATCGAGAAGTTGTGCTGCCCGACCACCTGCTTGAAGACGTCCACCGACAGCACGTTGAAGTTGCCGCCGATCACCTTGGGCGCACCGAAGTCGCTGACCACATAGGTGAAGACGACCGTCGCCGCACTGATCAGGCCGTACTTGCACGAAGGCAGCGTGATCGTCGTGAACTGTCGCCATGCGGGCGTGCGCAATGCCGTGGCTGCCTCGTACAGCCGGCCATCGGCGAGCGAGAGCGCGGTGACGAGGATCATCAGTGCATGCGGAAAGGTGTTGTAGACCTCGGCCAGGATGATCCCCGGCGCCCCGTAGATCGATGCACCGCCCAGCAGGAATTTGAGCGCGCCCTGGTTGCCGAACCACTGCACGAAGGAGATGGCGGACAGCAGCGAAGGGGCCAGCAGAGGAATCAGCGCAATCAGCCGGAACGTGGCCTTGAACGGCGTCGGCAGGCATGTGCGCGTCAGCGCATAGGCGCAGACGAAGGCCGTCGGCACCGAGATCAACACGACGACCGTCGAGACCCAGATCGAGTTCCATGCGGCCCGCATCAGGCTCGGCGTCTGGAAGTAGGTGATGAAGTGGGCGAGGCCGACAAAGCGGCCCTCCTTGTCCAGCACGGCGTTGACCAGGATCGTGAAGAGCGGCGCGATCAGGAACACGAAAAGCATCGCCATCACGAGAAGCAGCACGCCGCGCGCGATGAGTTCGTCGCGGCTCCAGCGCATGCCGGGGCGGCCGTACCACGCGGCCCGCACGGGTTGGGCGTGTGCCAGCGTATTCATCTTTTCGTGGTCCTCTCGCAGAAGGCCCGGATGCGGTTCGCACGCAGGGCGATATCGATGCGATTGCCTTCGCGGATGTCGAGGTCGTGCAGCTGGTTGAGCGAGAAATGCAGGCCGAGCGTCTGCCCGTGCAGCGCGTCGGCCGTGACTTCGGCGATGCAAAGCCCCCCGAGAAACTCGACCTTCGTGACCAGTGCATTGAGGCGGTTGGGCGTGTCGGGGCCGAGGTGTTCGGCAACGCGGTCTTCCGGCCGCAGGTAGAGGTTCACCGCATCGCCGGGCTCGAAGCCCGTGTCGCAGGCGTCGCACTGCAGCTCCATGTCGCCCACGCGGAAGAGATTGCCGCCGAGCGCATGCCCGCGCAGCACGTTCACCTTGCCGACGAAGTCCGCGACGAAAGGCGTGGCAGGGCGCTCGTAGATTTCCATCGGCGTGCCGACCTGCTCGATGACGCCATGGTTCATCACCACGATGCGGTCGGCCATCGACAGGGCTTCTTCCTGGTCGTGCGTGACCATGATGGTCGTGATGCCGACCTGCTTCTGCAGCCGGCGGATTTCGCCGCGCAGGCGAATCCGCTCCAGTGCGTCGAGCGCCGACAACGGTTCGTCCAGCAGCAGCAGGCCCGGCCGCGTGGCGAGCGCGCGAGCGAGCGCCACGCGCTGCTGCTGCCCGCCCGAGAGCTGGCTCGGATACTTCTGCCCCGAGGTCGGCAGGCCGACCAATGCGAGCAACTCGTCGACGCGCGACTTGATCTCCGCCTTCTTCGCCTTGCCGTTGACCAGGCCGTAGCCCACGTTGTCCGCGATCGTGAGGTTGGGGAAGAGGGCGTAGGACTGGAACACGATGCCGTAGTCGCGCTTGTCGGGCGGCAGCCAGGAGACATCGCGCCCGTTCTGCAGGATCTGCCCCGAGGTCTGCGCTTCGAGCCCCGCGATGATGCGCAGCAGCGTGGTCTTGCCGCAGCCGGAGGGGCCGAGGAAGCACAGCATCTCGCCGGGCCTCACGCGTAGGTGCACGTCGCGCAGCGCGCTGAAGGACTCGAAGTCCTTGCGGATGCCGACGACCTCTAGGGCGGCGGTCTGTTGCAACTCGTCTGCGATGAACTTGGCGGCGGTCATATCCATTTACAGCAACTCCGGAACGCAAGGGACACAAGCCCCTGCCAGGAACACCGCGGAACCGGCTCTGCCGGGCCGCGGGTGTTGCCCCCGGCGAGGGGGTGGGCGGCTACACGAAGCGAGCCAACCCGAGGGGTGCTAATTGCTCTTGGCTTCGGCCTTGCCCTCGTAGCGCTTGCTCCATTCGGCAAGGATGCGCTCGCGATTCTTGGCTGACCAGTTCAGGTCGTTCTTGGCCAGCAGCTTTTCGTAGTTCTCCGGAATGCCTTCCAGCTTCTTTGCCACGCCGGGATAGGCGACGATCGCCCACCAGTTGGAGGTGACCTGGTTGGCTTCCTTGCTGGCCATCCAGTCGGCCAGGCGCTTGGCCTGTTCCATCTTCTTGGTGGTCTTCATGACACCGGTGGCCTCGATGTCCCAGCCCAGGCCTTCCTTGGGGAAGACCAGTTCGACCGGTGCGCCCGACTTCTTCACCTGATGCGCGCGGAATTCGAAGGAAATGCCGATCGGGAATTCCCCGGCGCCGGCCTGCTTGCAGGGCTTGGAACCCGAATGCACGTACTGCGCGATGTTTTCATGCAGGGCGTCCATGTATTTCCAGCCCTCGGGCTCGCCCCACATCTGCAGCCACGCGGCCACGTCGAGGTAGCCGGTGCCGCTGGAAGCCGGGTGCGGCATCACGATCGCGCCCTTGTAGATGGGCTTCGTGAGGTCCTTCCAGCTCTCGGGCTTGGGCAGGCCGCGCTTCTGGGCTTCGACCGTGTTGAAGCAGATCGTCGCGGCCCAGACGTCCATGCCGACCCAGGCGGGCGGGCTCTTGCTGTCCGAATAGGCGGGCGTCAGCGCCTTGAAGCCCTTCGGCTCATACGCGGCGAGCATGCCTTCCTGGTCAAGGAGGGCGAGGCTGCTGGCTGCGACCCCGGCCACCACATCGGCCTGGGGATTGGCCTTCTCGGCCAGCAGCTTGGCGGTCACGATGCCGGTGGAGTCGCGAACCCACTTCACTTCGATGTCGGGATTGGCCTTCTCAAAGCCGTCCTTGTAGAGCTTCATCGCATCGGTTTCGAGGGCGGTGTAGACGAGAAGTGGCGTCCGTTGCTGGGCCAGCGCGGCACCCGTGGCAAAGGCAAGCATGGCGGCGCACAGGGCGATCGCGAGAGGACGCGCGCTCTTTCGTGTGTTCATCGTTTTCTCCGGTAGAGAGGGGGTTGGAGTGATCACGGCCCAAGCTCTTGACTGGCTTCGGTGGGTTCAATGTAGGTTGTCGATTGGAGACTGTCAATAAAAAATTGTTGACAGTTGACGATATGGGGCGAAAAATGCGTTCCATGCAAACGAACAAATCGACCGCCGCCCTGGCTTTCCTGCAATCCAGTTCGCTGCCGATGCTGGTGCAGGAGGAGATCGAGCGATTGATCATGACGGGCGAACTGGCGGTCGGGAGCCGCATCAACGAGAGCGAGTTGTCGCTGCGTTTCAGCACCAGCCGCGGCCCTATCCGGGAGGCTCTGCGCGCGCTGGAAGAAGCGGGCCTCGTGCGCAACGAGAAGAACCGCGGCGTGTTCGTGCGCGAGATCGCGTTCGAGGAAGCCGACGAGATCTACGAACTGCGCGAGGCGCTGGAAGAAATCATCGGCCGCCGCGTCACGCGCGCCATCGCACCGGATGCGCTCGAGCGCCTCAAGGCCATGCTCGACCCCATGAAATCCGCCGCGCAGGCGGAGGACCTGGAGCAGTACGCGCAACTCAACCTCCAGTTCCACGAAATCCTGCTCGACACCGCCGGCAGCCAGAAGCTGACCGAGACCTACAAGCGCCTCATCAAGGAGTTGTCCCTCTTTCGCATGCGTGCGCTCGACGGCGGCGGTGGCTTGCGCGTGTCGGTCGACGAACACCGCGAGATCGTCGAAGCCATCGCTTCCGGCGATGCCGAGCGGGCGGGCCGCGTGATGCGCGAGCACGTCGCCGGCAGCCGCTCGCGAATGCACAAGGCGTTGGGCCGCACTGATTCGGCGCCAACCGCGCCCCTGACTCACTCACCTACCAAGGAAGCTTGAAATGACAACGGAGACCATCGAAGTCAACGCCAGGAACTACCGCTGGATGAGCCGGCCCGTGGTCGTGGTGTGCGTGGACGGCTGCGAGCCCGCCTATCTCGACGCCGCAGTCGCGGCAGGCGTGGCGCCGTACCTCGCGCGCATGATGAAGACGGGCGCCAATCTGCTGGCGGATTGCGTGGTCCCTTCGTTCACCAACCCCAACAATCTGTCCATCGTCACGGGCGCACCGCCGGCGGTGCATGGCATCTGCGGCAACTACTTCTTCGACCGCGAGCTGGGCGAGGAAGTCATGATGAACGATCCCAAGTACCTGCGCGCCGGCACCGTCCTGGCCGCATTCGCGGACGCGGGCGCCAAGGTGGCCGTGGTCACGGCCAAGGACAAGCTGCGCAAGCTGCTCGGCAACCATATGAAGGGCATCTGCTTCTCGTCCGAGAAGGCCGACCAGGTGACGATGGCAGAGAACGGCATCGACAACGTGCTCGATCTCGTCCGCATGCCGGTGCCTTCGGTGTACAGCGCCGAGCTGTCCGAGTTCGTCTTCGCCTCCGGCGTCAAGCTCATGGAGACGCGCCGCCCCGACCTGATGTACCTGTCGACCACCGACTACGTGCAGCACAAGGCCGCCCCCGGCAGCGCTGCCGCGAATGCCTTCTACGCGATGATGGACCGCTACCTCGCGCAGCTCGACGAACTCGGCGCGACCATCGTGCTCACGGCCGACCACGGCATGAACGACAAGCACGACAGCGAAGGCAAGCCCAACGTGATCTACCTGCAGGACGTGCTGGACGGCTGGTACGGCGTCGACAAGGCGCGCGTGATCCTCCCGATCACCGATCCCTACGTGGTGCACCACGGCGCGCTCGGGTCCTTCGCGACCGTCTATGCGCCTGACGAGGCCACCGCCGCCCAATGGATCCTGCGTATCAAGGAAGTGCAGGGCATGGAGTCGGTGCTCTCCCGCGCCGAAGCCGCCAAGCGCTTCGAGCTGCCGCCGGACCGCATCGGCGACATCGTTGTCGTGAGCGAACGCAACACCGTGATCGGCACCTCCGCCAGCCGTCACGATCTCTCCGCGCTCGAAGTGCCGCTGCGCTCGCATGGCGGCGTCTCCGAGCAGCGCGTGCCGCTGATCTGCAACCGGCCCGTCAACGGCATCGCGAGCAGCCGTCGCCTGCGCAACTTCGACGCGCTCGACCTCGCCCTGAACCACGCCCAGTAACGTCGCACGGAAGCATCACGATGAGCCAGCCCATGCCGAAGCCAGCCGACATCCACATCGAAGCACTGCGCATTGCCGGCGAGCGCGTCTATCGCGACGAGGTGATCGAGGTCACCTATCCGTACACGGGCGAGGTGGTCGCCACCGTGCCCAAGGCGACGCTGGAAGATGTGCGCCGCGCCTACCGCATCGCGCGGGACTACAAGCCGACGCTGACGCGCTACGAGCGCTACAAGATCCTGATGCGCGCCGGCGAGCTCATCGCTTCGCGCCTCGACGAGATCTCGCGCACGATCACCCTCGAATCGGGACTCTGCCGCAAGGATTCGCTGTACGAGGTCGGCCGCGCCTCCGATGTGCTGCTCTTCGCCGCGAACCAGGCGCTGGTCGACGACGGGCAAGTGTTTTCCTGCGATCTCACGCACCACGGCAAGAGCCGCAAGGTCTACACGCTGCGCGAGCCGCTGCTGGGTGTCATCACGGCCATCACGCCTTTCAACCACCCGTTGAACCAGGTGATCCACAAGGTGGCGCCGGCCATCGCGACCAACAACCGCATCGTGCTCAAGCCCAGCGAGAAGACACCGCTGACGGCCTTCGTCCTCGCCGACATCCTGTACGAAGCGGGGCTGCCGCCGGAGATGCTCTCGGTCATCACAGGCGACCCGCGCGAGATCGCCGACGAGATGCTGACCCACCCCGACGTCGATCTCGTGACCTTCACCGGCGGCGTCGCGATCGGCAAGTACATCGCGGGCAAGGCCACGTACAAGCGCCAGATCCTCGAACTCGGCGGCAACGATCCCATCATCGTCATGGAAGACGCCGACATCGAGGAGGCTGCGACGCTCGCCGCCAGCGGCTCCTACAAGAACTCGGGCCAGCGCTGCACGGCGATCAAGCGCATGCTCGTGCACGAGGCCGTGGCGGACCGCTTCGTCGAACTGCTGGTGCAGAAGACCAAGGCGCTCAAGTACGGCGACCCCATGGATACGAACATGGACATGGGCACGGTGATCGACGAAGCCGCCGCGATCCAGTTCGAATCGGTGGTCAACGAAGCCATCGCCGCGGGCGCCAAGCTGCTGTGCGGCAACGTGCGCCGCGGCGCACTCTATTCGCCGACCGTGCTCGACCGCGTTGATCCGGAAATGACCGTGGCCAAACACGAGACCTTCGGCCCGGTGTCGCCCGTCATCCGCTTCGGCAGCATCGAGGAGGCGATCCGCATTTCCAACGGCACGGCCTACGGCCTGTCGTCGTCGGTGTGCACCAACCGGCTCGACTACATCACGCGCTTCATCCGCGAGCTCAACGTCGGCAGCGTGAATGTGCGCGAGGTGCCGGGCTACCGGCTGGAACTCACGCCCTTCGGCGGCATCAAGGACTCGGGCCTGGGCTACAAGGAAGGTGTGCTCGAGGCGATGAAGAGCTTCACCAACAGCAAGACCTATTCGCTCCCCTGGTAACCATGAGCCTCACCATTTCCGACATCGTCGGCCTGTTCGAATCGAAAGGCCACGCCCAGTACGACGGCGAGCCCGTGACGCAACTGGAGCATGCACTGCAGTCCGCCCATCTGGCCGAGCAGGAGGGCGCCGGCAGCGCCTTGATCACGGCCTCGCTGCTGCACGACCTCGGCCATCTGCTGCATGACTTCGGCGGTACGCCGACGCAGCAGGGCCTGGACGATCTGCACCAGTACCGCTGCCTGCCTTTTCTCCGTCCGCTGTTCGGTCCGGCAACGCTGGAGCCGATCCGGATGCACGTGGACGCGAAGCGCTTCCTCTGCGCCCGCGTGGCCGGATATCTCGAATCGCTGTCGCCGGACTCGAAGCGCAGCCTGGCGCTGCAAGGTGGCGTGTTCGACGACGCGCAGGCCAAGGCCTTCGAGGCTCAGCCCTTCGCCAGCGATGCGGTGCGCCTGCGCCGTTGGGACGACACGGCCAAGTCCGCCGACGCCATGGTGCCGGACCTGGCGCACTTCGTCCGGCACATGGAATCCTGCGCTGCCGATCATCGGCGTGCCGTAGCGGCCTAGTCCGGCATGCGTCCCTTCTGGATCGAGCAGGCGCTCTTCAAGGATGGCGAACTGGCGCCGGCCTTGCAAGGCGCGCAGCGTGCAGACATCTGCATCGTCGGAGGCGGCTTCACCGGGCTCTGGACGGCGATCCAGGCCAAGCAGCAGGACCCTTCCCTGGATATCGCGATCGTCGAGAGCGATCTCTGCGGCGCTGGCGCCAGTGGGCGCAACGGCGGCTGCCTCCTCACTTGGTCGGCGAAGTTCTTCACCCTGCGCCGGCTCTTCGGCGAAGCGGAGGCAATCCGTCTGGTGAAGGCCTCGGAGGCGGTGGTGGATCACATCGCCCGCTTCTGCCGCGAGCACGGCATCGATGCGGAATTGCGCCAGGACGGCACGCTCTACACCGCGACCTCGCAGGCCCAGATCGGCACCCTCGACCCTGTGATGCAGGCGCTGGAGAGTTGCGGCATCAAGTCCTACCACGCGCTCCCGCCGGAAGAGGTTGCGCGCCGCTCGGGCTCTGCGCGCAACCTGGCGGGCGTGTATTCACCAATCGCCGCGACCGTGCATCCCGGCAAGCTGGTCCGCGGCCTGCGTCGCGCCGCGCTGGCGATGGGCATCCGGATCTACGAGCGCAGCCCGATGCTGGATTTCAGCACCGGCCATCCCGTCACAGTGCGAACGCCCTGCGGCAGCATCGAGGCGAAGAAGCTGGTCCTGGCGATCAACGCCTGGATGGCGAGCACTTTCCCGCAGTTCGAGCGCACGATCGCAGTTGTGTCGAGCGACATGGTGATCACCGAACGATGCCCGGAGCTGCTCCGGCAGAGCGGTCTGGTCGACGGTGTCTCCGTTCTTGATTCACGCACCTTTGTCTACTACTACCGCAGCACGGTCGACGGGCGGCTCATGCTGGGCAAGGGCGGCAACACCTTCTCGTGGGGCGGGCGCATCGCGCCGGTCTTCGACCAGCGGTCGCCCTACGAGGCGGAGCTGACGGATGCGCTGCATTCGTTCTTCCCGGCCTTGCGGGACACGCCCATCACTGCCAGTTGGAACGGTCCGTCGGACCGGTCCGTCACGGGATTCCCCTTCTTCGGCAAGCTGGATGGCGCGCCGCACATCCTCTACGGGTTCGGCTATTCGGGCAACGGCGTCGGGCCGAGTTACATGGGCGGCCAGATCCTGTCGTCCATGCTGCTCGACCAGGACAACGCCTGGACCCGGAGCCCCCTGACGAAGGGGCCGCTCGGGCACTTTCCGCCGGAGCCGATCCGCTATGTCGGATCGATCGTGGTTCGCAACGCGATCCGCCGCAAGGAGCGGGCGGAAGACGAAAACCGCCAACCGTGGCTCGTCGACCGGATGCTCAGCAAGTTCGCGAACGCTGCGGGCAAGTCCGACAAGGCCTGAGCCTCGAGGGAGGGACATGACCTCCCACGTCATCGACCCGCGGCGCTGTCGTTGCGACCATTCATTCACCCCGCGCCGTTGCGGGTCGTGAACACCGAAAGGAATCGCCATGAACACCGCCACTCCCGATGCCAGCCATGTCGCCGAGCACTACATCGCCGTCTGGAACGAGACCGACGAAGCCCGTCGGCTGAAGCTGCTCGAAACCCACTGGGCCGACGATGCGCAGTACGTCGATCCCATCATGCAGGGCAGCGGCCGCACGCAGATCAGCGCGCTGGTCGGCGGCGTGCACCAGCGCTACCCGGGCTTCCGCTTTGCACTCAAGGGCCAGCCCGACGGCCATGGCGACCAGTTGCGCTTCTCGTGGACCCTCGGCCCGAGCGGCTCGGAAGATCTGATCGAGGGAACCGACTTCGTGCAACTCGAGGCCGGCAAGCTGCGCTCGGTCACGGGCTTCCTCGACAAGGTGCCGACCGGAGCCTGATGCAAGGGCGCAGGCGGTCGGATCTACAGCCCGACGGCTTGCGCCTGTTCGAGTTCCCGCCGGATCAGCGAAGCGCTCTCCGGCCGCACCAGGCGCCCGACCTCCTTGCCATCCCGCATGAAGATCAGCGTGGGCCACAACTTGACCCGGAACGACCGACCCAGAGGCCGCCCGCTCCCATCCTCGATCTTGAGATGACGCAGCCCTGGCGCGTCGGCCAGTCCATCGGCGAGCAGCGGTTGCGCCGCCTTGCAGAACCCGCACCACGGCGTTCCAAATTCGACCAACGTGAGACCAGGAAGGGCGTCGACCTCGGCGCGCGAAGGTTCAACGTTTGCGTAGCTTTGATTCATCGCAAGATTCTGCGCGACCATCAGCAACCCCGCTCGCCCGGCCGGCGAATGCCCGGCCCCATCAGGAAACGCCGCGGAACCGGCTCCGCCGGTCCGCAGGCGTTGCCCCCGGTCGGGGGTAGGCGGCCACACGAAGTGGGCAAGCCTGGGGGCGAGCCTAACTGATCAGTCTTCCATTGGCACTGATGACCGCCACATCCACGAACTGGTTGCCTTCGCGGTTCCTGGGCCCGAAATTGATCTTGACGCCGCCAAGGTCGAAGCCCTCGATGCGTTCCAGACCCGCCAGCACGGCGGCGCGCGTCGGTGACGGGCCCGCGCGGCGCAGGCCTTCGGCCAGCACGTACGCGTCCATGTAGCCCTCCAGGCTCGGCAGCGAAAACTCCTTGGCGCCGCTCGCCAGCATGTCGGCCTGATAGCGACGCACGAGCTCGAACTTGGTCGCGTAAGGCGAGGGCACGACGATTGCGAAGCCCAGCCCATGGGCGAGGTCGCCCATCGCGCCCAGCGAGCCGGCCGTGATCGACAGGCCGTAGGCGCTGCTCTTGCCGCCCGCGGCGCGGAATGCACGCACGAAGGCGGGCGCGGTGCCGGCCAGGCCGATGATGACGATCTGCGGCTTTGCCTCGGCGATCTGCTTCGCCGCGGCCTCGACTTCCATGCTGGTGGTGCTCGGCGTGCTGGCGATCACCGCCGGCTCGAGCTTGGCCTTGGCCAGCGAAGCCTTGAATCCGGCGAGCAGCGACTGCCCCAGCGGATCGTTCGAATAGACGATGCCGATGCGCGACTGGCCGAGCACGGCTGCGGTCGCGATGAGCTTGTCGATTTCCTGGTCGTAATTGGCGCGCACCCAGAAGGTGTTGGGCGCGGCCTTCTTGCGCAGCGACACCGTTCCGGTGTTCGGGCCGACCACCGCCATGCCGGGAACCGCATCGCTCACCTCCGCCGTCTGGCGCGTGCCCAGCGGATGGATCATGGCGAGCACCGAGTTGTCGGCGTGGAAGGCCAGCGCGTTGGACTTGGCGAGGTCGGGCTTGAACTGGTCGTCGGCCAGTACGAGCTCGACCTTGGTGCCGTTGATCCCGCCTGCGCGATTGAGCGCATTGAAGTATGCAGACGACCCGAGGAACAGTCCCGTGCCGTTGGCTTTCTCGACGCTGCTGTTGTCGAAGGTCGCGCCGATGCGGATGGACTTGGCCTGCGCAAACACCGGCAGTCCCATGCTGGCCGCCGCGGCGACGCCGGTCATCCGGGTCAGGACTTGGCGCCTCGTCGGCTTGGGCGACAAGGAAAAGGTACGGGCCTCGGATGCGCTCATGGTCAAACGTCCCAGTCATGCCGCCGATCCGGCGCGCAGGTAGTTATAGACAAACGATAACAATAGAAACTAAATGTAAATGAGTCGAGCGCGGAAGGAAAGTGCCGTGTGGCGAAGAGCACGAACCAAAGTGTGAGATTTCCGCCGGCGACGGCGGCCGTGAGGCTCAGGAACCCGGGCGCCGGCTCGGTGACAGCCTGCGATAGACGGTCGCGCGGCTGATGCCCAGCGCGCGCGCCGCTTCCGCGACATTGCCGCGCGCGTCGTCCACCGCCTTGCGGATCAGCTCGGTTTCGACGTCGCGCAGGCGCGGCCGGGGCGTTCCGGCAACCGCAGCCGACGCCGGCAAGGACCGGTTGCCGAGTTGTGGCCGGGCCTGGACGCGCAGGCCCGACCAGAGCGGTACTTCGAGCACCGCGTCGCCGCGTCGTGCTGCGTCGAACAGCATCTGCGGCGGCAGTGCGAAGAGGTCGTTGCAGTTCAGCGCAGGACGAGCGCCCAGCGGCTGATGGAGCATGTGGCGCGCCGCGGCGTTGGCGCCCGTCACATTGCCGTCTGCATCGATGCAGAGCAGCCCTTCGGTGTCCGCGCCGGTCGCGCAGCCCGGCCAGCCGATGCGCAGCAGCAGGTCGCATGAATGGCTCTGCACGAGCGTGTTCTCGATGCTGCGTGCCGACAGCGCAGCCAGGTGTCGCAACTCGGGCCGTTCGACCACCTGCACGCCGGTCAGGTCCAGCATGCCGATGCATTCGCCTTGCGGCCCGAACAGGGGGGCGCCCGCGCAGCTGTAGATGCTGGTGTCATGAAAGAAGTGTTCCCCGCGGTGCAGCCATACGGACTCATGCTCGGCGAGTGCCGCACCGATCGCCGTGGTGCCGACCGCGCGCTCCGACAGGTCGACCCCGATCCGCGCGATGTCGCGCGCATGTTGGGCCGCCGCGTCGCTGCCGCCCGGCAGGGCGCCGACGTCGACCACGATGCCGTCGGCGTCGGTCAGGATCGCGAAGTAGCGCGTGTCGGCGATCGCGCGGGACAAGCGGTCGAGCACCGGCCGTGCGGCCGCGACCAGCGCCCGGTTGCGCTCGGCAACATGCCGCGCTGACGATGCCGAGACCGGATCGAAGCTCACGCGCTGCCGGGGGTCGTGGCCCACCGCCAGGCAGCGCTGCCACGAGCGCACCAGCCAGGGCTCCACCCGTGCAACCGGCATGCCGGACGCGGGTTCGCCTTCGATCCATTCGCGCCGTGCCTGGGCGATGGAGAGAGAACGCTCGGGCAGGGGCGAAGCGGAGGAAACGGTCATCGTGTGGTTCGGGCCTGAAGCGGCGCCGTGTCTGGGCTCGCCGAAGAGCGAGCTGTTTCATTTTGAGAATTTAAGGACCAAGGCGCAAGCGGCTAGGGTTTTGCCTAGGATGATGGTCAGGTCGCACGGCCAAGATTCAATTGGCCGAAATCAGCCATCACCTACAACGGAGACAGCCACATGCAGGTTCCTTTCACGGTCAACGGCCGCGAGGTCACGGTCGACGCGCCCCCCAACACCTTTCTCGTGCACGCGATCCGCGAGCATCTGCACCTCACCGGCACGCATGTCGGTTGTGACACCGCGCAGTGCGGCGCCTGCACCGTGCACGTCAACGGACGCGCGATCAAGTCGTGCAACGTGCTGGTCGCGCAGGTGGCTGGCGCTCACATCACCACCATCGAAGGCATCGCCCAGCCCGACGGCACGATGCATCCCATGCAGGCCGCCTTCAAGGAGTGCCACGGCCTGCAATGCGGCTTCTGCACGCCCGGCATGGTGATGAGTGCCATCGACCTCTGCACGCACCATCCCAAGTCGAGCGAAACCGAAATCCGCGAGTTGCTCGACGGCAACCTGTGCCGCTGCACCGGCTACCAGAACATCGTGAAGGCCGTGCAGATGGGCGGCGAAGCGATGGCCGCTGCCCCTGCCAAGGCAACGGCTTCGGCCTGAGGAGCACGACATGGGTGCATCCGATTTCGCAGGCCTCCCGCACATCGGCGAGGCCCTCCGGCGCAAGGAAGACTATCGCTTCCTGACTGGCGCAGGCCAGTACACCGACGACGTGACGATGGGCAACCAGAGCCACGCCGTGTTCGTGCGCTCGCCGCATGCGCACGCGAAGATCAAGTCCGTCGACATCGCCGAAGCCGCGAAGATGCCGGGCGTGGTCGGCATCTTCAGCGGCAAGGACATCGAGGGCAAGATGGGTGGCCTGCCTTGCGGCTGGCTCATCAACAATCCTGACGGCACGCCGATGAAGGAACCGCCGCACCCGATCCTCGCGATCAACAAGGTGCGCTACGTGGGCGACCACGTCGCGATGGTGGTGGCCGAGACCGTGGAGCAGGCGAAGAACGCCGCCGAAGCCGTGGTCGTCGACTATGAAGTGCTGACCCCGCTGGTCAGCGTGGCCGATGCCGCGAAGAAGCAGAGCGGCGTCACCATCCACGACGAGTCGCCCGACAACCAGTGCTACAAGTGGGCAATCGGCGACAAGGCGGCTGTCGATGCCGCATTCGCCACCGCGGCGCACGTCACCAAGCTCGACCTGGTCAACAACCGCCTGATCCCCAACCCGATCGAGCCGCGCGTCGCCATCGGCAACTACAGCCGCGGAAACGACGAGTACACGCTCTACGTTGCCAACCAGAACCCGCACGTCGAGCGGCTCCTGATGACGGCTTTCGTGCTCGGCCTGCCCGAGCACAAGGTGAGGGTGATCGCTCCCGACGTGGGCGGCGGCTTCGGTTCCAAGATCTTCCTCTACGCGGAAGACGTGTGCCTGACCTGGGCCGCGAAGCAGCTCAACCGCAGCATCAAGTGGACAGCCGAGCGCTCCGAGTGCTTCCTCTCCGACGCGCATGGCCGCGACCATGTGAGCCATGCCGAGATGGCGATGGATGCGCAAGGCAAGTTCCTCGCGCTGCGCGTGCACACCGACGCCAATCTCGGCGCGTACCTGTCGACCTTCGCGACGGCGGTGCCGACCATCCTCTACGCGACCTTGCTCGCGGGGCAGTACGCCACGCCGCAGATCTACGTGGAGGTCGATGCGTGGTTCACCAACACCGCGCCGGTCGATGCCTACCGCGGCGCGGGCCGGCCTGAAGCCACCTATCTGCTCGAACGGCTGGTGTCGCGCTGCGCCTGGGAAATGAACCAGGGCCAGGACGAGATCCGCAAGCGCAACTTCATCAGCAGCTTCCCCTACCAGACGCCGGTGGCGCTGCAGTACGACACGGGCGACTTCCATGCCTGCATGGACAAGGCCAAGGCGCTGGCCGACGTGGCGGGGTTTGCGCAACGCAAATCCGCGAGCGAGGCCAGGGGGCGGCTCAGGGGCATCGGCTACTCCAGCTACATCGAGGCTTGCGGCATCGCCCCGTCGAACATCGCGGGCGCGCTCGGTGCGCGCGCCGGCCTGTTCGAGTGCGGCGAGATCCGCGTGCATCCGACGGGCAGCGTCACGGTGTTCACGGGCTCGCACAGCCATGGCCAGGGCCACGAAACCACCTTCGCGCAGGTCGTCGCAGCGCGGCTCGGCATCGCCGTCGAGGCGGTGGACGTGGTGCACGGCGACACCGGCCGCGTGCCCTTCGGCATGGGCACCTACGGTTCGCGGTCGATCTCGGTCGGCGGTGCGGCGATCATGAAGGCGCTCGACAAGATCGAAGCCAAGGCCAAGAAGATCGCGGCGCACCTGATGGAGGCGAGCGATGCCGACATCGAGTTCGCCAATGGCGAGTTCACGGTGAAGGGCACCGACAAAAAGATCCCCTTCGGCCAGGTTGCGCTGACAGCCTACGTGCCGCACAACTATCCGCTCGACAAGCTGGAACCGGGCCTGAACGAAACCGCCTTCTACGACCCGACCAACTTCACCTTCCCGGGCGGCACCTATATCTGTGAAGT
Source organism: Variovorax flavidus (assembly GCF_030317145.1). Classification (GTDB taxonomy): domain Bacteria; phylum Pseudomonadota; class Gammaproteobacteria; order Burkholderiales; family Burkholderiaceae_C; genus Variovorax; species Variovorax flavidus. The sequence goes on along the minus strand of NZ_JASZYE010000003.1, from coordinate 858,012 downwards.
TGAGATCGACAAGCAGACGGGCGAAGTCAAGATCGACCGCTTTTCCGCGGTCGACGACTTCGGCACCATCATCAATCCGATGATCGTGGAAGGGCAGGTTCTCGGTGGGCTGGTGCAAGGCATCGGCCAGGCGCTGATGGAGAACTGCGTCTACGACAACGAGACCGGCCAGCTGCTCACCGGCAGCTTCATGGACTACGCCATGCCGCGTGCCGACGACTTCCCCATGTTCAAGCTGGACACGGTGTGCACGCCCTGTACCCACAACCCGCTCGGAACCAAGGGCTGCGGTGAAGCCGGCGCCATCGGCTCGCCGCCGGCGGTGATCAATGCCGTGCTCGACGCGCTGGCGCCGCTCGGCGTCAAGGACTTCGACATGCCGGCGTCGCCGCATCGCGTCTGGGAGGCGATGCAGAAGGGCAGCGTGAGCGCCACGCAGCAGCCGCAGCAGCCGTCGCTGGCCGCCAGCACCCAAGGCCGTCCCGCGCCCTGAACACCAGAAGGAAAAAACACCATGTACGCCTTCACCCTCGAACGCCCCACCACCCTGGCGGACGCCGTCAAGCTCGCCGCTGCGGGTGCCAAGCCGCTGGCCGGCGGCCAGACCCTTCTGGCCTCGATGAAGCTGCGCCTGTCTGCGCCCGAGCAACTCGCCGACCTGAGCGGCGTCAAGGAGCTCACCGGCATCACCAAGGAGGGCAACGCCTTCTTGATTGGCGCGATGTCGCGGCATCTCGATGTCGCGAACAACGCCGAGATCAAGGCCGCTTACCCGGCGCTGGCCGATCTCGCTTCGCGCATCGGCGACCGGCAGGTACGCGCCATGGGCACCCTGGGCGGTTCCGTTGCCAACAACGATCCGGCCGCCTGCTATCCCAGCGCGGTGCTCGGCTCGGGAGCGACCATCGTCACCACGCAGCGGGAAATCGCTGCGGACGATTTCTTCCTGGGCCTCTTCACCACCGCCCTGACGGATGGCGAGCTGATCAAGGCCATCCGCTTTCCGATCCCGAAGCGCGCCGCGTATGAAAAACTGCGCCAGAAGGCCTCGAACTTCCCGCTGGTCGGCGTCTTCGTCGCACAGTACGACGGCGGAGTGCGCGTCGCGGTCACGGGTGCGGGCAACGGCGTGTTCCGGCACAAGGGTCTGGAAGACGCGCTGGCAAGGAGCTTCACGTCCGAATCGGCGGCCGCCGTGAAGATCGATTCGAGCGATCTCAACAGCGACCTGCACGCCTCGGCCGCCTACCGTGGCAACCTGATCAGCGTGCTGACGCAGCGAGCGGTCGCCAAGGCGCTCGGCTAAGCTGTAGAAATGACCGAGACCACGCCTGCCACGACCGCACCGTTCCCCACCATCGACGCGGTTGTGCAGGCGCTGCAAGGCGCCGGCTATTACGCTGATCGGCGGCTTGCGACGGCGGTGTATCTCGCGCTCAAGCTCCAGCGTCCCTTGCTGCTGGAAGGCGAGCCCGGTGTCGGCAAGACCGAACTCGCCAAGGCGCTGTCGACTGCGCTCCAGCGGGAGCTGTTGCGCCTGCAGTGCTATGACGGGCTCGAGCAGCGCGAGGCACTCTATGAATGGAACTACGCGGCGCAGCTCCTGCACATGCGCGCGGCCGAGGCCCACGGTGCTTCGAGCGACATCGAATCCGAGGTCTATCAGCCGCGCTACCTGATCCGCAGGCCGCTGCTGGAGGCGTTGCAGGCGCCGGCACCCGGCGCTGTGCTCCTGATCGACGAGGTCGATCGTGCCGACGAGCCTTTCGAGGCCTTCCTGCTCGAATACCTGGGCGAGTACCAGGTCAGCATTCCCGAACTGGGGACGGTGCGCGCGCTGGTGCCGCCGGTCACGCTGCTGACCAGCAACCGCACGCGCGAACTCAACGATGCCGTCAAGCGGCGCTGCCTCTACCACTGGCTCGACTACCCCGAGCGCGAGCGCGAGCTGGCGATCGTGCGGGCGCAGGTGCCGCAGGCGGGGGAAGTGCTTTCCGGGCAGGTCGCGGCCTTCGTCGGACGGCTGCGCAGCGCCCCCTTCGCGAGCGCATTCCAGCGCGGACCGGGCATCGCGGAGAGCGTCGAATGGGCCAAGGCGCTGGTCGCGCTCGACACCATCGAGCTCGATCCCGAGATCGTGGTCGACACCGCCGGCATCCTTTTCAAGCAGCGCGACGACGTCGCCGCGCTGACGCACGAGCTTGCGTCGGATCTCCTCAAGCCCGAGGAGGAGGCCGCCCCTTGAGCACCCGCGTCCAGCAGCTGGGTGATGCGCGGCGAGGCAAGCTCGCGAGCAACCTGCTGGGCTTCGGCCGCGCGCTGCGGCGTGCCGGCGTGCGCACCGATTCCATGCGCATCGCGCTCGCCGCCGAGGCGGCCACGCTGGTCGGCGTCGAGAACCGTCTCGACCTCGCGGCCGCGATGGAGGCCGTGATGATCAGCCGCGAGGAGGACCGGCTGGTGTTCCGCGAACTCTTCGATGCCTGGTTTCGCGACCCGGAGCTTGCCAACAAGCTGCTGGCCCAGATGCTGCCGAGCGCCGAAGGCAAGGCCGAGCCGTCGAAGCGCCGGCCACGCGTTCGCGAGGCGCTCGCTGCGCCGCGCGATACCGTCAAGCCCGCACAGACCGATCGCGAGGTCGACTTCGATGCCGCCATGACGGCGAGCGACCGGCTGCGGGTGCACCACGCCGACTTCAACGCGCTCGGCGCTGCGGAGTACCGATTGGTGGAGCGTCTGGCCCGCGACATCGCGCTGCCGATCCCGACGCTGCCCGCGCGCCGCCTGCGTCTGATCGGTGACGCCGGCGCCCATTCGCGCATGCACTGGCCCGGCGTGCTGCACGAGGCGGCTCGCACTGGCGGCGAGATCATGCGGCTGCCGCGGTGGTCGCGCCGCAAGCAACCCCTGCCGCTGCTGGTGCTGGTCGACGTGTCCGGCTCGATGGAGCGCTATGCGCGCTTGCTGCTCGCCTTTCTCCACGCTTCGACGCGGCGCTCCGGTCGGCGCGACGTCTTCGCATTCGGCACGCACCTGACCGACCTGACCCCGGCCTTCCGCATTGCCGACACCGATGCGATGCTGGCCGCGGCCAGCGAAGCCATCGACGACTTTGCGGGCGGCACGCGCCTGGGGGCATCGCTCGGCGAGCTGCGCCGGCGTCATGCGCGCCGCCTCACCGGCCGTCGCACGCTCGTGCTGGTGATCAGCGACGGCCTGGACACCGGCGAGCCCGAAACGCTGGAGAACGAGTTGCTCTGGCTCAAGCGCCATTCGCGACGCGTGCTGTGGCTCAACCCGCTGCTGCGTTACGAGGGCTACGCGCCGCTGGCGCGCGGCGCGGCCATGTTGCACCGCCATGCAGACGCGATGCTCGCAGTCCACAATCTCAGTGCTCTGGAAGAACTGGCCACGAGCCTGGCCAGGTTGATGCGGTCCGGCCGATAGCGGCGGCGCCGCGCAACACACCACCAAAAAAAGGAATCCACCATGGAAATGCTCGGCAATCGCAGGCTTGGCGTCACGCAGCAGCAGGCGTGGGAAGCACTGAACGATCCTGAAACGCTGAAGAAATGCATCCCCGGCTGCGACAAGTTCGAGCTGACCGGCGAGAACCAGTACACCGTCGCGCTCGCCGTCAAGATCGGCCCCGTGTCGGCCAAGTTCAACGGCAAGGTCAGCCTGGCGGACATCGCACCGCCCGACAGCTACAAGCTGTCCTTCGAAGGGCAGGGCGGCGTCGCGGGTTTCGCCAAGGGCGCGTCGAGCGTGTCGCTCAAGCCGGTCGCGGATGGCGGCGAAGGCTGCGAACTCGACTACACGGTGCAGGCCCAGGTCGGCGGCAAGATCGCCCAGCTCGGCCAGCGCCTGATCGACGGCGCGGCCAAGTCGACCGCCGACGATTTCTTCAAGCGCTTCGAAGCCGAGATGCAAAGCCGCTACGGCCCGCCGCCCGCTGAAGCGCCCGCGGAGGAAGCGCCGGCGGAAAAGACGGGCGCCGTGGCCGGCTTCATGCAGAAGCTCGGCATCGGCAGGAAGTCCGACAAGGCTGCCGACGAAAAGACAGACGAGAAGCCAGGCGAATAAGGCGCCTCGGAAAGCGGGATACAGATATGGAAAACCTCGACGTCATGGTGCTTCGCACCCTGCGCGACTGGCGTCTGGCCGGTCGTCGCGCGCTGCTCTCCACCGTGGTTCGCACCTGGGGATCGTCGCCCCGTCCCATTGGCTCGATCATGGCGCTGGCCGAGGACGGCGCGGTCGTCGGATCGGTCTCGGGCGGCTGCATCGAAGACGACCTGATCGCGCGCTACAGCCGTGCGCACGGTGGCGATGGCGCGATGCCGTCCGGTGCACCGGCGCTCGTCAAGTACGGCATCACCGCCGACGAGGCGCATCGTTTCGGGCTGCCCTGCGGCGGCACGCTGGAACTGCTGCTCGAGTACGACCCCGATCCCGCCTCGCTGGAGAAGCTGGTCGCGGCGCTCGAGCAGGGCCTGCTCATGCAGCGCACGGTGGCGCTTGCCGACGGCGCCGTCACGCTCGCCGAGGCAGCATCGCCTGCCGAGCTGTCGGTCAACGACACCGAGCTGGTCAACACCTTCGGCCCCGAGTACCGCATGCTCCTGATCGGCGCCGGCCAACTGGCCGAATACCTCGCGACGATGGCGAAGTTCAGCGGCTTCGCGGTGACCTTGTGCGACCCGCGCACCGAGTACCACACCGCCTGGTCCCTGCCGGGCGTGGCGATCACCACCGAGATGCCCGACGACGCCGTGACGGCTTTCAAGCCCGATCGCCGGACCTGCGTGGTCGCACTCACGCACGACCCCAAGCTCGACGATCTCGCATTGCTCGAAGCCTTGAACAGCGAGGCCTTCTACGTCGGCGCCATAGGCTCCCGCCGGAATGCCGAGGCGCGGCGCGAACGCATGATCGATCACTTCGACCAGACCGAGGCATCGCTCGCGCGCCTGCGCGGGCCGATCGGCATCTACATCGGCAGCAAGACGCCGCCCGAGATCGCGGTGAGCGTGATGGCGGAGATCCTGGCTGTGAAGAATGCGGTCGCGCTGCCGCGCGAGGCGGCCGTTGCCGTGGCCAAGGCGGCCGTCGAATAACCGCGGGGAATCAGTGCTTGCTGGGGTGGAAGAGCCCGCCGAGGAAGGTGCTGCTCCGCCCCATGGCCCTTTGCGTGTCCTTGGATTCGCGCGCTTCGAGCCTGGCCATCGAGAAGACGAAGAAGGCTGCGACGAGCACGACGCAGACGCCGGCCGCGATCAACAGGCCCATCCACGATCCCAGGTAGTAGGCCAGGGCAAGGACGCCGAGATTGGCAAGCAGGATGATGGCGCGCATGGCGGAGCAGGCTATCAGAGAAGCCCCGGCAGACCGCGTGAAATAGTGCACAAAACGGCAGGCCCTCCGGGTTATTCGGCGGCGCCCGCAGGATGGCGCGCCGAGTCGTCGAATGCGTGGAGCAGCACGGACGTGAGGCCATGCATCGACATGGTGGAAGCCTGCATTGGCAGGAGGCCTCGTGTGAAGCCGGCAGCTTCGAATCGCTTCAGGAGCTGCGGGTCGTCGCTGATGATGTGAACGGGCACATCCCATGATGCGCCGCGGCCGCTCACGCTCGCCATCGGCTGGTGGTCGCCGATCACGATCGTCAGCATGTTCGGTGGGGCGCGGCCTGACAGGTAGTCGCCGAGCCACTCGAAGGTGTAGGCCAGCGAATCGAGATAGGCGCGGACCGGCTCCAGCCATGACAGCGGCTCGGCGACGGCCCGCGCCACCTGGTCCGGTGTGAAGGCATCGGCGCCAAGCAGCCGGTCCCAGTCGGGCACGTAGGGCGCCAGGGGGCGAAACGGCGCGTGGCTGGCCAATGTCGGGAAGACAATCAGGCGCGGTGCGCGCGGGGCGGGTGTGATGGCCAGCTCCTGTGACTGCATCAACGCGACCGACGCCTGGTCCGGAATGCGCCAGTGGCCGAAACCCGGGCCGCCGTAGCCCATGTTGTTCGCATCGACGTAGCGGTCGAAGGCATAGAAGCTGCCTTCGGGCCAGGGCCGTTGCAGTCCCGGCATCCAGCTCACGGTGCGGTAGCCATGGGCCTTGAAGTGCCGCACGAGGGTGGGTCGTTGCGTAGCGAGCAGCAGTTCGTAGTCCCCAGGCTTCTGCATGTCGACACCGCTCAGGAGTTCGGCGTGGGCGAGCCATGAAGCGCCACCGTAGGTGGGTGAACGCACCCGCGCCGACACCACCTGTCGTCCGCCTGCCCGCAGGGCTTCGGCGAGCCGCGCACGGTGCGGTGCGAGCGCGGCAGCCTGGGCGGGGTCGTCGAGTGTCGTGACGCCGTAGGACTCCGCGAAGATCAGCAGAACGTCGGCGCCGCCGAGTGCGCCCAGATGCGTGTCGAAGGTCGGGCTGGGCGAGAGCCGCGTCGAGCCGCCGTCGGGCCACAGTTGGGCTGCAAGCAATCCGGCCTGTCTGGCAATGATGGGCGTCACCGGCATCGAGAAGAACCAGCGTGTGTCGCGTCCTCCCATGCCGTGCGCCGTGAAAGTCGCCAGCAGAAGGACGCCGACGACGCCGATCGCCGGACGCGGCCGGCGCCACGCGAGTTCGCGCGCGATGGCCGCCCAGCACCGGTGAGCGATCCGGTACACGAGCCACACCACCGCCACCGCAACGGCCGCACCCAGCGCGATCTGCCATCCCGCGACGTTGCCCATGCGAAGCACGTCGAACAGATGACGGCCGTCCCAATACAGGTTGATCTGCCGGCCGAAGACCGCCGATGCAGTGACCTCCACATAGCGCGTGACGACCCAGAAGGTGGTGAGGAGCGCCAGCGCGCGCAACATCCGCGCGCTTGCGGTGCCGCGCGCGGCCAGCCATGCCGTGAGCGCGAGCGCCGCCATGCACAACTCGAAGGACAGGCGCAGGCCCGGTCGCGCCCACAACGTCGGCCAGATGTTCTCGAGCGTGAACATCGCATCAAGCACCACGAAGGGCAGGCCAAAGCGCAGGAGCCATCGCGCCCATCCGGGCCAGGGCACGGCGCCAGGCGGCGGGGGATGCCGGCCGCCGGCAGTCACTTGCGCTGGGCCTCGAATTCGATGATGAGCGGCACCTCGTCGCCAACCCACTCGTTGCTCACGCCGTAGTTCATGCCGAAGCTGCTGCGCTTGAAACTGCCGCGCGCCGACACGCCCATCGTGTAGACCTTGTCGATCGGCGAGGGGCCGCTCTTGTTCCAGGTCGCGGTGAGCGTCAGCGGCTGCGGCCGGCCCAGCAGTTCGAGCTGGCCGGGGATCTCGAAGCTGCGGTCGCCGGTCCGCCGGGCGGTGGCCGCCGTGAACACCATGCGCGGGAACTCGCTGGCGTTGAGGAAATCCGCGCTTTTCAGATGTTGGTCACGCCTGGCGTAGTTGCTGAACACGCTCTGCGTGTCGACCTCGATGCGCACGTTGCCGAGCGTGCCGGTGCTTTCGTCGAAGCTGTAGCTGCCGCGCGCCGCGCGAAACATCCCGAGCACCTTGGCGTAGCCGAGATGGTCGACCATGAAGGCGACGGTGATGTGATTCGGGTCGAGCTCGTAGCGCGCCGGTTCGGCCCGCGCCCGCGAGGCCAGCACCATCAGCGGGAGCAGGGCAAGGCACAGCAGCCGCATGGGCGAAGCATTCATGGTGCAGCCTCCAGGGGGGAATGGCGACGACGGGCCAGCCAGACGATGTCCATTCCGAAGGACGCGCTCAGGGCGGCCAGGCTGGCGGCGGCAATGACCTGGCTCCAGGCGACCGGGACGATGGGGCCGAGACACACGATCAGGCTGGTGATCTGCGCCACGCACACGGCCTTGCGCCGCTGGCTCGCCGGCAACGGTCGGGCCAGCCAGGGCCAGGCCGCGGCGGCCAGCACGAACACGTAGCGCATGAGACCGGCCGCCATGATCCACATGCCGGCCTTGTCGAAATGAAGCACCAGCAGACACAGGACGAGCACCATCAGCGCATCCGTCTCCATGTCGAAGCGCGCGCCGAATTCGCTGGCGAATCCGCGCGCCCGTGCCAGCGGTCCGTCCAGTGCATCGAGCAGCGCGGCGGTCGTGGCGATGACGATGGTCGCCCAGGCGATTGCAGCGGCGTCGGCAGACGGTTCGCCGACGCCGGCTGCGAGCAGTGCCACGAGCGCCAGGCGCACCAGCGTCACCCGGTTGGCGGGGCCGAAGCGCAGATTGGGCGAATGCTCCAGAAGACCGCGCTGGACGATGGCGAAGGCCGCGATGAACAGCCCCACAGCCTTGACGTGAAACCACGGACCCAGTCCAGCCAGCAGCCCGGCGCCGCCGGCGAGCAGCGTCAGCAGCACGAGGCAGGCCAGGGCCTCGCGCCAGGCGTCATGCCGCAGTGCTGCCGCGGGGCTCGACGGGAATACGCGACGGTCGTTGGAGGACTGCGAAGTCATCGTCTTAAGATCGCCTTCCATCGGCTTGAACAGGGATCGCTCGCGGCCAGCGAGCGCCAAAAGCAGCATGCCAGCATATCCGTCCCACGTGTTTTCAGGTGAGTCAAGGGCTTGCTGGATCGAGGCGCCCGGCCGGGCGGCGATCCGCAGTGCCGAAGTCCATGCACCCGCCGCCGGTGACGTGCTGGTGCGGGCGCTGCACAGCGGCATCAGCCGCGGGACGGAGATGCTCGTCTATGGCGGCGAGGTGCCGGCCACCGAGTTCGACCGGATGCGGGCGCCGTTTCAGGAGGGCGACTTCCCGGCGCCGGTGAAGTATGGCTATGCCAGTGTGGGAGTGGTGGAGCAGGGGGCGGACGCGCTCCTGGGCCGTACCATCTTCTGCCTTTATCCGCACCAGACCCGCTACGTCGTGCCGGCCAATGCCCTGCACCTGGTTCCCGAAGGCGTGCCTGCCGCGCGTGCCGTGCTGGCCGCCAACATGGAAACGGCCGTCAATGCCCTGTGGGATGCGACGCCCCGCATCGGCGATCGCATCGCCGTGGTGGGCGGGGGCGTGGTGGGGCTTCTCGTGGCGTGGCTGGCTGCGCGGTTGCCGGGTTGCGCGGTCGAGTTGATCGACTTGAACCCCTCGCGTCGCGGGGTGGCGGAAGCACTGGGCCTGGCATTTGCGAGCCCGCAGGATGCGAAGCCGGAAGCCGACCTCGTCGTGCATGCGAGCGGCAGTGCGCAAGGGCTTGTCACCGCATTGCATCTGGCGGCGTTCGAGGCCACCGTGATCGAGATGAGCTGGTACGGCAGTCGCGAAGTCGCGCTTCCGTTGGGAGAAGCCTTCCACGCGCGGCGCCTCACGCTGAAGAGTTCACAAGTGGGCCATGTGGCCGGTGCCCAGCGCGCGCGCTGGAACCATCACCGCAGGCTCGCGCTGGCCTTGTCGCTGCTGCGCGATCCGGTGCTCGACGTGCTCATCACCGACAGCGCCCCATTCGACGAGCTGCCGGATGTGCTCGCGCGCCTTGCCGCAGGTGCACCCGACACCCTGTGCCAGCGTATCGACTACCCCTGAACCCCATCGCAACCCGAAAGGCCCCCATGTACAGCGTCAACGTCCGCGACCACTTCATGATCGCCCACAGCTTTCGCGGCGAGGCGTTCGGCCCCGCGCAGCGCCTGCATGGCGCGACCTACGTGGTCGATCTCGAACTTCGCCGCGCCGAGCTGGACGCCGATGGCGTGGTGGTCGACATCGCGCTCGCGACCGAGGTGCTGCGCAGCGTGCTGGGTGAACTCAACCTGCGCAATCTCGACGACGATCCGGCGTTCAAGGGAAAGAACACGACCACCGAGTTCATGGCGCGCGTGATCTTCGATCGCATCGCCGACAGCATCGCCAAGGGCGAACTGGGCCCCCATGCGAACGGTCTTTCGGCAATGCGCGTGCGACTCAACGAATCGCACGTGGCCTGGGCGGCCTACGAGGGCGCCTTGCCGGCGCGTGCGGGTTGAACGGTCGCTGCAGCTTCCTCGTGCCGGGTGACCTGAACACCCGGACCGGTGGCTATACCTACGACCGCCACATCATCGACGGGCTGTGCGCGCGCCAGTGGCAGGTCGATGTCCGTTCGCTCGGTGAGGGCTGGCCCATGCCGGACGCATCGTCGCAGGGGCTGGCGCATCGCATCGTGGAGGCCATTCCCGATGGCGAACTTGCGGTGGTCGATGCCCTTGCATTCGGAGCGATGCCTGCACTGGCTGAAGCCCACGCACAACGCCTCCGATGGGTCGCGCTGGTTCACCACCCGCTGTCGCTCGAAACCGGTCTCGCCCCTGCCGTGCAGCGCGCACTGTTCGAGAGCGAGCGACGTGCGCTCGCGACCGCCTGCGGCGTGATCGTGACCAGCCCCTCCACCGCACGCGCACTCGCGGCGTTCGACGTGCCCGCGTCCCGCATCGCCGTGGTCGAGCCCGGGACCGAGCCGGCACCGCTCGCGATCGGGTCCAACGCTGCCGGCTTGTCGCTGCTTTGCGTGGCGACCGTGACGCCGCGCAAGGGCCACGCCCTGCTGATCGAAGCGCTTGCCGGATTGCGCGACCGACGCTGGACGCTGCATTGCGCCGGCAGCCTCACGATGGACCCCGCATGCGCCGCTGCCTTGATCGAAGCCATCGAACGCCATGGCATGGCCGACAGAGTCGTGCTGCACGGCGAGCAGGACGAGGCCGGCTTGAGGGCGCTCTATGGAAACGCCGACGCGTTCGTGCTGCCGTCCTTCCACGAAGGCTACGGCATGGCGCTGGCCGAGGCCCTGGCGCATGGTTTGCCAGTGATCAGCACGAACGCCGGCGCCATCCCGGACACCGTGCCCGCCAAAGCGGGCGTGCTGGTTCCGCCCGGTGACGGCCTGGCCTTGCGGGCGGCCTTGCAGCGGGTGATGGACGACGCCGACTGGCGCGCGCAGCTGTCGGAGGGCGCTCGCGCGGCGCGGCAACGGTTGCCGAGCTGGGCGGAAAGCGCCGGGCGTTTCGCGACGGCACTTGGCATGTTTCAGGGCGCGCCTCGCACATGACCGGCTTCAGCGCCGACTGGCTCGCGCTGCGCGAACCCTTTGACCGCGAGGCACGCGCCAGCGCGGCACACTCGCTGGCACGAAACGCACTCGCCACCCGCCTGCGCGGTGGAGATCCGACGCTCGCAGTGCTCGACCTGGCCTGCGGAACGGGCGCCAATCTGCGCGAGCTCGCTCCGCGTCTGGGCGGTTCGCAATGCTGGACTCTGGTTGATCACGACCCGGCGCTGCTGGGCGCATTGCCCGGCGTGCTCGCCGCATGGACGCAGGCGAACGGCTTCGTCCTGGAGGCTGGCGCAACGCGCATGCACATCGAAGGTCCGGGCTGGAACGCAGAGGTGCGGCCCGTGTGCATCGACCTTGCGCTTGAACTCGGCGCTGTTCCCTTTGCGGGAACGAGGCTCGTCACCGCATCTGCGCTGCTGGACCTCGTGTCCGCATCCTGGCTCGACGCGCTGTTCGCTCATGCTCGAATGGCGGGCGCGGCCATGCTGTTCGCCCTGAATGTCGACGGCCGGATCGCTTGGAATCCGCCGGTTGCGGGTGACGCGGAGGTCGATCGGCTCTTCGCTTCGCATCAGCGCCGAGACAAGGGATTCGGACCCGCGCTTGGTGGCACAGCGGTGAGCTTTGCCGTCAGTCGTCTCCGCGCGTTGAAATATGAGGTAGCTCAAGCCGCCAGTGACTGGCGCATCGATGCCGGCGAAAACGCAAGCGGCACGGCGATGCTGACCGCCATGGTGGAAGGCATGGGCGCCGCGGCGATCGAACAGGACCCGACGGCAAGAGCCTCGGTGAGCGAGTGGATGCAGAGACGGATCGACGTCCTCGATCACACCTCCCTGTGCATCGGGCACCAGGAAATTCTCGCGACCTAGCTGCGCGGCGCTGCGGGTTGGGCCGCGCGCAGGTCGAGATCCCACAGCACGTCGGCCCCCATGTGAAAGATGCGCCCCGAGGGCCGCATGCAATCCCGCATCGCGGCGCTCCTCGGCAACTGCAGCCCGGGTCGACCGGCGCCGATGATCACCGGTGCGATGCTCAGGTGCAGCCGATCCAGGCACCCCTGCGCGATGAAGCGTGAGACCGTGACGCCACCGCCTTCGACAAACAGCACCCGAAGGCCGCGCGCTTCCAGTGCGGCCGTCAGCGCGTGGAGGTTCAACGAACCGTCGGCTCCCGTCAGACCGCGCACGCCGAGGACCTGATGGGCGCCGACCCGTTCTGCCGCTTCGACCGCACGGGCCGCATCGCACACGAGCAAGGTGGCGGCCTCGCTGTCCGAGAAAGCACGCAAGGTCGGTGAAAGGCTGAGTTCCGGATCAAGCAGCACCCGCACCGGATGGGCGCCCGCCACATGACGCGTCGTGAGTTGCGGGTTGTCGATGGCGGCCGTGCCGGCGCCCACGATGACCGCGTCGCTCAACGCGCGCAGTCGATGCAGGTGCACCAGCACCTCGCGGCCATTCACGTAGTTGGAGTCGCCCCCGTGCGTTGCCACGCATCCGTCGAGACTCTGGCCGAGTTGGCCGATCAGCCAGGGCCTGCCTTCGCGCGGGCGGTCCAGCAGGGGTTTGAGCAGGTCGAACAACTCGACCGCGTCGGCGTCCCAGACGCCGCGCAGGGCAAAGCCCTGCGATGCGTCCCAGGCGAGGGGCGAACCCGCGTCCCATTGCTGCGGTGCAGCGCGCGCCCGGCGCTGAGCCACGATGTCAAGGCACAGGGGCCACAGGGCGTCGACGCCCGGAATGGAGGATTGGGTGGGCATCATCGGCGTCGATCCGTGTCCTTTGCCACTTCTACCATCGAGGCGTGTAGTAGGGGTCGTCCAGGCCGCTGGCCGGTGCCTTCGCATCGTCGTGCCAAGCCAGCGCCACCGCGCCTGTCACCCAGATTGCGGCCAGCACGGCCACGATCAGTGCAGCGAGCCCCTTGCGTCTCGAGACACCGGGCGGCGCCTGCCGAAGCCATCGACCCGCCCATTGCACGATCGGCCCGGACAGGAAGGCGCACGCCAGCAGCAAGAGCACCAGGGGCCGCACGGGCGACAGCAACGCAACGCCTTCCGCCACGGCCAGCCAGGCGATCACCGAGACCACCGCCCCGCAAGCGCCGAAGGCGATGCGCGCCACGGGCCAGAGCCACAGCGCACAGCCCGCGACTGCGGCGGCGATCGACAGGCTCAGTTCGAACAGGAGCGCCGAGCCGCTGACAAAGGCGACCACGGCCAGTCCGAGGCCGGCGATGACGAGGCTTGCCGATGCATGGGCGCTCTCCGGGGGTTGGCCGAGCACTGCCGCAATCACCGCAATGCCGACCAGCCAGGTCGCGGCCTGCACGGCGAGCGGCTGGTCGCTCAACCCTGCGAGCACAAGCGTCCAGAGGACGCAGGTGGCGAGCCAGGTGGTTCGCGTGGCGGCCCGCATGGCTTCCAGGCCGAGGCCCAGCAAGGCGGCGGCCATGTAGATCCAGGGCAGCTCCTCCGTCAGGGTGCGGGGCCACAGGTCCCAGCCCAGCAACCACACGGATGCCACGACGATCGCGATGCCTGTGCCGGCCGAGGCCCAGCGCCGGCCGTGGACCGGCCCCAGTCCACCCCGCAGCAGGCCGGCTGCCGCGAACGCAAGTACCAGCGGCAGCGCAAGGCTCCGGAAGAGCGGGTGGTGGAAATCCATTCCCGCGGTTATGCAGGCGCGAGGGCGGTTCAGTCAATGGCGGCGCCTCGCGTCAAGCGCTTGGCGCGGAAGGCCAGGGACCCGGCGAAGACGAGGGCGACACACCCTGCGCCAGTGCCGCTTCGTGCTGCGCGGCCAGCGCGCGCTGGTAGCCATCGCGCAGCTTCAGGCGCTCCCAATAGGCCGAAACCGCGGGAGGAACGCGCGGGAGGAGGCCGGTTTCTTCGGCCAGCATCAGCGCGTAGCCGACCGAGATGTCCGCGGCCGTGAAGCGGTCGGCGCAGAGGAATTCGTGCTTCGCCAGCACGGCATCGATGCCGCGCAGGCGCGCAATGAACCACCTGGCGTAGTCGTCGGCGGCTTGCGGCAGCTTGCGCTCGTCCGGCTCGAAGCGGCCGTAGCGCAGCACGATGGTCTGCGGAAAGGTCAGCGTGGCCTCGCCGTGGTGCAGCCAGTTCAGCCAGGCGCCGAAGCCGGGTTCGTCTGCGCGAACTGCGAGCCCTCGCGTGTTGGCCGGATCGCAGCGTTGCGCCAGGTACTGGCACGTCGCGGCAGACTCCGACATGCGGGTGTCGCCGTCGATCAGATAGGGCACGGTCCCCAGCGGGTTGATGTCGAGGTACGAGCGCTGCAGCGCGCGCGGCGGAAAGGGCAGCATGCGCAGCTCGTACGTTGCGCCCAGTTCTTCGAGCGTCCACAACGGACGAAAGGAGCGGGCGCTCACGCAGTGGTAGAGGACGATCATTCGCGCACTCTACGCGGTCAACCGGTCGCGAAGCTCGCGCTTGAGGATCTTGCCGACGGGGCTCACCGGAAACTCCTGCATGATCTCCAGCCGCTCGGGCAGCTTGAAGGACGCGATCTTCTGCTGGCGCAGGTAGGCGATCAGTTCATCGAAGCCGAGCGTCGTGCCCGGCTGCAGGATCACGCAGGCGCAGGCCTTCTCGCCGAAGACCGGATCGGGCAGCCCGACCAGCGCGACCACCTTCACCTGCGGCAATCCGAAGATGAGGTTCTCGATCTCGTCGCAGCTGATCTTCTCGCCACCGCGATTGATCAGGTCCTTGCGGCGGCCTTCGGTGAACACGTAGCGTCCGCGTTTGCGCACGATGTCGCCCATGCGGTAGAAGCCATCGGCCGTGAAGGCCTCGGCGTTCTTCTCTGGCGCCTTGTAGTAGCCGCGGATGGTGTACGGGCCGCGTGTCACCAGTTCGCCGGGTTCGCCGTCGGGCACTTCGCGGTCGTCGTCGTCCAGCACCTTGATTTCGTCGAACTCGCTCACGGGTGCGCCGGAGCTTTCGAGCAGCAGTCCGTCCGCGTCGTCGAGCCGCGTCATGTTGATCAGGCCTTCGGCCGTGCCGTAGATTTCCTGCGGCGTGCAGCCGAGCTGTTCGCGCAAGCGCGTGCGCAGCTCGGGCGCGAGCCGGGCGCCGCCGTTCTGCACGACCTTGAGCGACGAGAGATCGAAGCGCGCCGGCACGTCGCTGTTGAGCCAGTTGGAAATGAGCGGGACCACGCTCGCGATGGCCGAGACGCGTTCGCGCTCGACGGATGCGAAGGTGGCCTCGATGTCGGTGCCCGCCGCGATCACCACCGTGCCGCCCGCGTAGAAGGTGCCGAGCAGGCCCGGCGACGCAAGGTTGTAGTTGTGGCCCAGCGGCAGGATCGCCATGAAGACCGTGTTGCGGTCGAAGCCCGCGGCCTGCGCGCAGAGGCGGGCGTTGAGCACATAGTCGTTGTGCGTGCGGGGGATCAGTTTCGACACCGAGGTCGTGCCGCCGGAGAGCAGCATGGTCGAGACTTCGTCGGGCGACGGGCGCGCGGCGAGCAGTCGTTGCGTGGACTTGTCGTCCTCGGCCGGGCCGCCGTCGATCAACGGATCCAGTGCGCGCTGGCCCGGCGCCGGCTCGCCCGCAACGATCACGTGGCGCAGGAACGGAAACTCCGCGGCCATTTCGGCCGCCATCGGCCGGTAGTCGAAGTTGCCGACGACATCGGGCACCAGGTAGGCGGTCGCGCCCGAAGCGCGGATGAAATGGCGCACCTCGGCATGCCGGTGGGCGCGCAGCGCCATCACGGGGATGGCTCCCATCCAGTTGAGCGCGAGGTACGCCATGACGAACTCCGGGACGTTCGGCAACTGCACCACCACGCGGTCGCGCGGCTTCAACCCCAGGTCGAGCAGTGCGAGTGCCAGCCGCCTGGAACTGCGCACCAGTTCTTCATAGCTGATGCGCCGGTCGTTGAAGACCAGGGCGGTCTTGCCCGGCGCCGCGCGCATCGTGCGCTCGACCATCTCGCCCACCGTGAGGTCTTCCCACAGACCGAGCTGGCGGTACCTTTCAGCGGCTTCTGCGGGCCAGGGAATGCAGCCTTCGAGCATGGTGGATTCCTTCAGGTCAGAACGCGAGTTCGGGATGGAGCTTCTCGTAGGCGGCTGCGAGTTCCGGATCGCGCTTGCGCACGTCCGCATGGTCCACGCGACCGCTGCGCGTGACGTAGTCGTAGGCGAAGGAGATCGGATCGAGCGGCAGCTTGGGCCCGAGGTTCTCGTACCACTCGGTGCTCCTGATCGCGGCCTTCTGCAGCGAGTCGGAACCGGGCTGGCGGATGCGCACGAATTCCTCGAGCATCTTCGGCACGTCGGGGCCGCAGGCCTTCCAGGCATCGAAGAGCGCGATCGAGTCCTGCATGGCGAGCCGCGTGCCCGATCCGACAGACGGGTGGCCGGTGCGTAGCGCGTCGCCAATCAGCACGATGTTCCCGTGGTGCCAGTTGCGGTTCTTCACGACGGTGTAGCGGAACCAGCTCGACTTGTTGGACAGCAGCGGGTGGCCTTGCAGGTCATCGGCAAACACCTTCTCGCACCACGCGAGGCTCTGCGATTCGCTCATGCGGTCCAGGCCCGATTGGCGGAAGGTTGCCGGATCGACCTCGACCAGGAAGGTGCTATGCGTGCGGCTGTAGCGGTAGGTGTGAGCAATCGCCAGCCCATCGGGGTTCTGGCGGAAGATGAGCGAGAGCGGGTTGAAGAGCTGCGTGGTGCCGTACCAGGCCAGCAGGTTCGGACGCTCGTCGAGCGTCGGCCCGAAGTGCTCCTTGTAGCGCGTGCGGATCGCGCTGTTGGCACCGTCGGCGGCGACGATCAGGTCCGCATCGGCAAAGGCCGTGACGTCGTCGAATCGCTGCTCGAACTCGATGACTACGCCCGCCTTGCGGCAATGCGCGTGCAGCGCCTTCAGCAGGTCGATGCGCGCCATGCGATGGAAGGTATTGTGTGCCAGCGTGACGTGCACGCCCTGGTGCACCACGGCCATCTCGTCGAACACCTCCTGGTTGTGCGTCATCGATTCGTACAGCTCCGGCGCCAGGTCGCGCACGAAGGCGAGCGCCACGTCGGAAAAGACCACGCCCCAGCCGTAGGTCGCGCTTTCCGGGTCTCGTTCGTAGACGCGGATGTCGTGCGACGGGTCGTCGCGCTTCATCAGGTAGGCGTAGAAAAGGCCGGCGGGGCCGCCGCCAATGATGCGAATCTTCATCTGCTTGTCTCTGTGGTTTTGTCCTTGGGCGCCGTCGCCGTGGTCCCTGAGGCTACAGTGGCGGGCTCGATCCCGACATTGTGGGGATCACCGACAGCCACGGACTACTTTCATGAATTCGAACATCGTCATCATCGGCGGCGGCCATGCGGCCGCGCAACTGTGCGCAGGCCTCGTGGAAGCGGGGCAGGGCGCGCGCGTGCACCTGGTCTGCGAAGAGACCGCCATTCCCTATCACCGGCCGCCGCTGTCCAAGGCCTTCCTGAAGAGCCCGGACGAGGCACCGCAGTCTCACAAGGCCGAGACGTGGTACGGCGAATCGGGCATCACCATGCATATGGGCGATCCGGCGGTGTCCATCGACCGGGCGGCGCGCACCGTCACGCTGCGCTCGGGCAAGGTGCTCGGCTGGGAGCGGCTGGTGCTCGCGACCGGCACACGGGCGCGTCGGCTGGCCGCGCTGGCGGGGCTGGAGAACGTGGCCCTGGTTCGCGCCGTCGACGAAGCGACACGGCTGCGTGCACAGCTGCTGGCGGCGCAGCATGTCACGGTGCTGGGCGGAGGCTTCATCGGACTGGAAGTGGCGGCCACGGCGCTGGCGCTCGGCAAGAAGGTCCTGGTGCTGGAAAGCGCGCCGCGCCTGCTGAGCCGCGCGGTGTCGCCGGAACTGTCCGCGCATGTGCTGGCAACCCATCGCGCCGCCGGAATGGATGTGCGCGTCGGCGTGCAGTGCGGGGTCATGCAGATCGATGGCACGCGGCTCGCGGCGATCGAGTTGGACGGCCAGCCGCAGCCGATCGACCTGCTGCTGCTGGGCATCGGGGCGGTGCCCGAAACCGCGCTGGCACAGGCCGCCGGGCTCGAGTGCGTGGACGGCATCGTGGTCGACGCCTACATGCAGACCAGCGACGAGGCCGTGCTGGCCGTCGGCGACTGCACGCGCTTTCCCGACCGGCGCGCGGGCCAGCCGCTAAGGCTCGAATCCGTACAGAACGCGAATGACCAGGCGCGCACGGCGGTGGCGACGCTCACAGGTGCGCCGCGGCCGCATGACGCGGTGCCGTGGTTCTGGTCCGATCAGGGCGGGCTTCGGCTCCAGATGGCCGGATTGGTTCCGGCCGAAGGCACGGTTGGTGCAGTCACTGTCCGGCGCCCCGGCGCCAATGCCGCATCGTTCTCCCTGTTGCACTACGTCGACGGACAGCTTCGCTGTGTCGAGTCCGTGAATGCGCCGGTCGACCACATGATGAGCCGCAAGTTGCTGGAAGCAGGTCGCAGCCCGGACCCCGCGGTCGCGGCCGATCCGGCCGTGCCGCTGAAGACGCACCTCGCCTAGCTCGAGACGCTGTCCCGCTCCGGCGGGGCGCTGAGGTTCTTGCGGATTTCGGCGTCCATCATCCGGGTGCCGGCCGCCAGTGCGGCCTCGTAGGTGTCTGCCCCGTACTCGGCCGCTCTCACGACCTTCCGAGGCACACCGCCGGCGTCGGTTTCGAGCAGCGTCCAGAGAAAAGACCCCGGCGCCGGCTCGTCGATGACGAGTTTGATCGGATTTTTCATGCCTTGATGGTGGGCGCGCGCGGGCGGAATTTCTGTAGGCCAACGCCTACGTTTCGGCCGGATTCAGCTGCTACGTGCGGCACCCATCGCGTCATCGTCCCGAGGTGCCGAAGTCCGGACATTCGCACGGAGAAACACGGATGCGAGGAGGGCCGCCGCGGCCGCAAAAACCGCGCCCACGAGAAAGGCGAGGTGGTAGCCGCCATTGAGCGCGACCAGCGGGTTCGCGCCCGTCGCGAGCAGGTGGCCGGTGCGTGCCGCGGCCAGACTCGCGAGCACCGCGAGGCCAAGCGCGCCGCCCATCATGAAGGCAGTGTTCAGCACGCCCGACGCCAGGCCGGACTCGCTCGGCGCGACGTCGCTCATCGCCACGAGCAACAGGGGATTGAGCGCCATGCCTGCGCCGATGCCGAGCAAGGTCATGCCAGGCAGGACATCGGCCAGGAAACTGCCATCCACCGGTGCCCGGACGAACAAGGCCAGCCCGGCTGCCGCGAGCAGCAGCCCGACGGAGAGCGGTGCCCGGTTGCCGAAGCGCATCACCAGCTTTGCGGAGAGGCCGAGCGAAAAGGCCGCCATGATGAGGTTGGCCGGCAGGAACGCCAGCCCCACTTGCATCGGGCTGCGGCCCAGCACGAGTTGCAGATACAGGGCGGAGATGAAGAACCAGGCGAACATCGCCGCGGCCCACAGCACGCCGATGATGTTCGCCGTCGCGACGTTGCGCAGCCTGAAGAGGCGCAGCGGCATCAGCGGATGCTTCACTCTCGCCTCGATCGCCAGGAACGCGACCAACAGCCCCACCGAAGTACCAAGCAGCAGGATCGTCTGCCGGGAGGTCCAGCCGGCGTCGTTGCCGTTGACGATCGCGTAGACAGCCAGCATCAGCGCAGTTGTCACGGTCACCGCTCCGCCGATGTCCAGGCGTTCGCCGGCGGCATGTCCGTCGACCTTGGGCAGCAGCGCAAGGCACAGCGCGTAGACGGCCACGCCGATCGGCAGGTTGACCAGAAAGATCCAGTGCCAGCTCAACGCATCGGTGAGCAGGCCGCCCAGCAGCACGCCGATGCTGCCGCCGCCGGCGCACACGAAGCCGTAGATGCCCATCGCCTTCGCGCGCTCGGCCGGTTCGGTGAAGAGATTCATGATCAGCGACAGCGAGACCGCCGAAACCACCGCGCCGCCCAAGCCCTGCACGGCGCGCGCCGTGATCAGCAGGGCTTGCGAGGTTGACAGGCCACAGCCCAGCGAGGCCACCGTGAAGAGCGTGATGCCGAGCAGGAACAGGCGCCGGTGGCCGAACAGGTCTCCCAGCCGCCCGCCCAGCAGCAGGAAGCCGCCGAAGGTCAGCATGTATGCGTTGACGACCCAGACCAGCGAGGTTTCCGAGAAGCCGAGGTCCTGGCGGATCGAGGGCAGGGCGACGTTCACGATCGTGGTGTCGAGCACGATCATCAACACGCCAAGGCACAGGACCATGAGGGCGGCCCAGCGATGCGTCATCCTCAATCCACCAGAAAGCCGCAGCTCAGGTTGGCGACCGTGCCTGTCATGGCACCCGCGTAGCCGGAGGCCAGGAAGACGGCCGTGTTCGCGACTTCGTCCAGCGTGGGCAGCCGCTTCAGCAGTGTGCCGCCGGCTGCGCCCGCCAGCATCTGTTCGACAGTCACGCCGGCGCGGTCCGCCATGGGCTTGAAGACCGCTTGCGTGTGCGAACCCGCTGCCGCGGCTTCAGGAATGGCGTGCGGCCGGATGCAGATGACGCGGATGCCTTGTGCGCCGAGTTCACCGGCCAGGTGGCGCGACATGGCTTCGACGGCTGCGCTGGCGACGCAATTGCCCATGTACCCGGGCCCAGGAAGCCGCGCCCCGGGGGTCGAAAGGGTGAGGATCACGCCGGAGCCCTGCGCCGCCATGTGTCGCGCAACGGCCTTGGCCGTAATGAAATTGGTGCGCGTGTAGGTCGTGATCGGAAATTCGTAATCTTCCAGGGAGAGGTCCGCGAAGGGCGTGCCCTGGACGTGGGCGACGCCGATGGCGTTCAGGGCGATGTCGATGCCGCCGGCCTTGCGTGCCACGTCATCGGCGTGGCGTTCGACCGCGGAGGCGTCGAGAGCGTCGAGCGCCGTGGCTTCGGCCAGCCCTCCGGCGGCGGCGATGTCGGCGGCGACTGTGTCCAGCCTGGATTGCGTGCGGCCGGCGAGAAAGAGCTTTGCGCCTTCACGCGCGAAGGCTCGGGCTACCGCACCGCCGATGGCACCGCCGGCGCCGTAGATCACGGCGCACTTGTCGTCGAACAGCAGCATCGATCTCTCCGGCTTGTGTACAGCATCCACAAACCTTAGCAGAGATACTGGACGGCGTCCACATCCCCTGGAACGCCGTCACGCCCGGCGCCGGAATTCAATAGCGGTAGGGGTTGTCCGGACGGTAGTCGTAGCGGTTGGGAACGCCATCGCCGTCGCGGTCACGGTCGTAGCGATTGGGGACGCCGTCATGGTCGCGGTCGCCGTAACCGCGGCGGTCCCATCGCCCGTCGCGGCCCTGGTAGTAGCCCGGCCCGCGATGCACATAGCCCGGCTGCACGTAGCCATAGCCAGGGGTCACGACGTAGCCGCGCGCCGGCGGCGGAGGCGGGGCCGGGACGACGATCACCCGGTTCGAGTAGGGCTGCGCCAGCGCTGGCACGCTAAGCGTTGCCAGCGAAAGCAGTGCGACGGTGCCGAGGGCAAAAGCAATCTTTTTCATGGTGGGGCTCCTGTCTGTGAGGAGCCTCCATGCTGCTTGCGCCATGTGAACCGGAGGTAATGCGCCGACGAAATCTTGTGTAGTGTTGCGTCGCTTGTGTGGCTGTCGTCGCGACGACACGGTGTTAAACCCGGTGTAACTGTAGTTAGAATGTATTACATGAACACCGACAGAGATAACTTTCACGATTGGGCGCGAGACAAGCCGGATTCGACCTCGTTTTCGGGCCTGCACCGGACGGAGCTTGCCGATCTTGGCCAGCCTGGGGTGCGCTGGGGTCGGTTGGTGTTCATTGCCGTGTTGGGTGTCGCGCTGGTCGTCGTCTTCAAGTACGTCATCAAGCTCTGAAACGGCCGTCAGCCCTGCATGCGCAGACCGTCCAGTGCGTCGCGCTGGCGCGTGGCGCGCAACCGCAGCACCTGCACGGTTGCGCCGATCAGGAACACGATGAACAGGGCGCCGATCGTTCCTCGCAATCCCGGTGACGCATCACGGTCCGCCACCAGGGGGGCGCCCAGCGGGAGCCGGGTCGCCGTCTCGGTCACGCCGGGAATCATGTGGAAGAAGAACGTCAGCGAATAGCAGACCACCGCCACATAGGCCGACAGCTTGCCGAACACCTTCCCTCGCTCCGCAGCCATCGCCGTTGCGAGCACCACGAGCGTCACGATGCCCAGCACGTGCGGCGGGCCGAAGCCTCCGTGCTGGAAGATGCCGAAACCCGTGAGGCATGTGAGCGCGGTGGCAACCACATAGATTCGCCCCGCGCGCGTGGCGAGCGCAATTTCCTTGTAGCGCACCAGCGCGACGAGGCCGGCCGCCACCGCCACGAGGCTGATGACGGTGTGGACGATGCCAAGAGGGGTTAAGCCGTAGAACATGGGTCAGCTCCTTGGATGAAAGGCTGGGCGGGAAAGCAATTTGAAGGCCAGCGGCAGGCGGGGCCCGGGTCGCCCGCGCGGATCATTGCGCGGGTGCCCAGAGTGTTCAAGGGCGGCAGTGCTTTCGACTCTGACTGAAGGGCCCCCGCCGCCTACCTCCAAAGGGTGGGCTTCGAATCACAAGGATTCACATCGCTTAATTTGTCCCGCGATGCGCGCGCGCTGATCATTCCCACCCCGCCGCAACCCGATGAGAGGACACAGCATGCCGACGATCGAACCCATCCAGGTTTCCGTGATTCATGAGGATCCCGTCATGTCCGCCGGCCTGGCCGCGATCCTTGGCAGTCGGCCCGGACTGGCCGTGACTGTCAGAAGCGCAGTGCAGCCGGCCGAAGGGGCGGACACGCCCGACGTGGTCGTCGCGGACTATCGCAGCGGCCTTGAATTCCTGGCCGATGCGAAGGCCGCCAAGGGCGCCCGGCGCCATCGCGGCCCCAAGGTCATGGTCGTCACGCCGATCGATCGCGAGTGGGAAATCCGCTCGGCCATCAATGCCGGCATCCACGGCTACCTCCTGCAAGGTTGCCAGGTCGACGAACTCATCGACGGGGTGACCGCCCTGAGCCAGGGGCAGCGCTACCTGGCCCATTCGGTCTCGCGGCGCATCGCGGACAGCCTCACCCGCGAGCGGCTCACCACGCGGGAAACAGAGGTGCTGAAGCTGCTGACGACAGGCTCGTGCAACAAGGCGATCGCCAAGGAGCTCGGCATTGCCGTCGGCACCGTCAAGGTGCACGTCAAGGGCATCCTCGAAAAGCTCGATGCGACGACGCGCACGCATGCCGTCATCGTGGCGGCGCAGCGCGGGCTGGTGAGCCAGGGGCCGTGCGAAGGGGTGGTGGCGGTTCGTGCGCGGGCAAGCCGCGCGACGGTCACGCCGCTGTTCCAGGAACAAGGCCAGGCACGCTACGCCTAGCGGCGGGTCAAGGCTTCTCGGACTCGAACTGCCGCAGCACCAGTCTCGCGCTCGCCACGTTCGTCGCACAGGGAACGTCGTGGACGTCGCATGCCCGCACCAGGGCATTGATGTCGGGCTCGTGCGGCTGCGCCGTCATCGGGTCGCGCAGGAAGATGACGACGTCGACGCCGCCAGTGGCGAGCCGCGCGCCGATCTGCAGGTCGCCGCCTTGCGGTCCGCTCAACAGGCGCTCGACCGTGAGGCCGACCTCGGAAGCCAGCCGCGCGCCCGTGGTCCCCGTGGCGCAGAGTTCGCATTGGCGCAGGAGGGGCTCGAATTCGCGCGCCAGCGCCAGCATGGCGGTTTTCTTGCCGTCGTGGGCGATGAGCGCGATGCGGCGTCGCGGGGGTGTGGGAAGCTCGGCCATGGTGTTCCTCCGGGTGGTCGATCCAGCGTAGCAGGCCAGTATCCGCCGTGTGCCCGTTTCGCAGGCAATGCAGCGGAAACCCGCATGGCGTCAGCCCTTGCGCATGCGCCTCCACGCGCTACACACAACGTTATCCACAGAAGGACGGCACAAGTCGGCGGGCCGCAGGGTCGGATGGGCTATTCGCTGGCGTCGATCAGCCACGTGGGTGCCGAAGATTTCCTTGTGCGCGCGATCTCGCCGCAATAGTCCTTGGCGGCAAAGTTCCTGGCCGCACGCGCGGCCGGGACCGGGACCCACGTCACGGTCGTGAGGGTGGAATTCGCCGAGGAATCGATCTGGGCATTGGCGTCGTCCCGCTCACCGTAGACGGCGATCGGCTTGCCGGGTGCCTTCTTTGCATCCAGCGGCCACGCGCAGACCATCACGTAGCGCGGCGCGGCCTGGATGTCCAGCGGTTGGGGCCTGGGCGTCATCACGCTGCGGCGCGACATCGCCTGCTTGATCGAGGGCACGTACCCCGTGTACTGGACGAGCAGGACCTCGCCGGTGTCCAGCCAGCCGAAGGTGGCGATGCCGGCCGGCTGGCCTTCGGCCGATTCCTGGCGGAATATCGACAGCAGTGTGTACTGGTTCTTCGCCGGCCCCGCTGCGCGATAGGTACCGACGATCGCGACGCTGGCAAAGCGCGCTGGCGGCGTCTCCGCGAAGGTGTCTGCCGCGATGCCGGCCCCGATCAACGCGCTGCACAGGGCACCGGATGCCCGGAGGCCGGTGAGTCCACCGAATGAATGGTGCATGGCCGCGTCCGGTGAGTGCCCGCCCCGGCGGGCTTGCCAGGGTGGTGCCCGGAAATTGTGGGGCGGCCATGCAGGGCTCGCAATGGCGCAAACACTCTGTCGTACGATGGCTCCCGGAAGGACAAACAGTTTGACGAGCAAATTAACCCAGGCCGAGCCGCACGACTTGGATGATTGGGCATCCCGTATCGCCACGATCACGGCGGAGACCGGCATCGGCACGGACGGCAGCTTCACCGAGCGCTGCATCGGCAGCCTTCTGCGCGTCGTGCGCGAGCAGCTCAATCTCGAGGTGGTTTTCGTGGGCGAGTTCGTGGACCAGAACCGCGTGTTCCGGCAGATCTCCGCGAAGGCCCTGGAGGCCATCATCCGGCCCGGGGATTTCCATCCGCTCGCTGAAACCATCTGCCAGCGGATCGTCGACGGGCGAATGCCCTGCCTGGTGCCCGACGTCAAGCGCGTGCGGGTCGCGAATGGCCTTCCCGACTACTACGAGGCGCTGGGCGCCCACATTGGCGTGCCGGT
The DNA here is from genome assembly GCF_030317145.1 of Variovorax flavidus. Taxonomy (GTDB): domain Bacteria; phylum Pseudomonadota; class Gammaproteobacteria; order Burkholderiales; family Burkholderiaceae_C; genus Variovorax; species Variovorax flavidus. The sequence continues at coordinate 832,863 of NZ_JASZYE010000003.1, read as the reverse complement.
GAGGTTTTCGGACGGCAGCCTGTACGGTGTGCTGTGCGGATTCAGCTTCGAGCCGCGCGCCGACCTCGACGAACGCGACGTGAAGAGACTGGAGATGGCCGCGCTGGCCACGGCCCGGTTGCTGGCGCAGGCCGACGGACGCGATGTCACGCGGCCGTCCTGACGCTGCCTTGGCGCCTACTTGACGCGCTGCTTGACCAGTTTGCGCGCCAGCGTGCGGCGGTGCATCCCTAGCCGCCTCGCCGTCTCCGAAATATTGAAGCCGGTTTCCGCGAGTGTTTCGTGGATGCGCTCCCATTCGAGCGTCTTGATCGACGTGGAACGGTTCGTCAGCTCCACTTCCGTACTGCCCTCGGCGCGGCCGAAAGCCGCCTCGATGTCGTCGGTGTTCGACGGCTTGGCGAGGTAGTGGCAGGCGCCGAGCTTGATGGCCTCGACCGCGGTGGCGATGCTGGCGAAGCCGGTCAGCACCACGATGAGCATCGCCGGGTCATGCTGGTTGAGGGTCTGGACGCAGGCCAGCCCCGATGCGTCGCCATTGAGCTTGAGGTCGACCACCGCGTATCCCGGCGAATGCTCCTTCAGGAGTGCCGACACTTCGTCCAGGTTCGCAGCGAGCATCACGGCGTAGCCGCGCCGCTCGAACGAGCGGCCGAGCGTCCGCGCAAAAGCTGCGTCGTCCTCGACGATCAGCAGCAGGCGTTCAGCTTCCATGTCCTTCGTCTTCCAATTCGTCGTCCTCGTCCTCTTCGAGGGTGATGGCAGCCAGCGGCAGCGTGAGCGTCACGACCGCACCGCCTTCCGGCCGGTTGCGCGCCTCGACCCTGCCGCCCAGCGTGCGCGCCACGTTGACGACGAGGAACAATCCCAGCCCGGCGCCGGGCCGGCCTTTGGTCGACTGGTAGGGCTTGCCGAACTGCGCGAGCATTCCGGGCGCGAATCCCGGTCCGCGATCGCTGACCGTGAGCGTCAGATCGTCGCCGTCGTGCGCCGCTTCGAGGGCCACCCAGCGCGGCGAGGCTTCCAGGGCATTGTCGAGCAGGTTGCAAATCATCTGCTTCAGCGCCGAATCGGAAACCATGGGCAGGTCGTGGCCGAACCGGTTCTCGTAGGTGAAGGAAGTCGCAGGGCGCGTGTCGCGCCACTCTTCGACCAGGTCGTCGAGGAAGGTGCTGACGGTCGTTTCCACCGAGTTCTCGCCACGCGCTTCACCGGCCGACAGCAGGATCCCGCTCAGGATGCTCTTGCAGCGCTGCACCTGGGCCTGCATCTCGCTCACCTCGTCCAGCAGCTCGGGGTCGGAGGTGAAGTGGGGCAGCCGCCGCCAGTCGCCGAGGATCACCGCCAGCGTGGCGAGCGGCGTGCCGAGTTCGTGCGCGGCACCCGAGGCCAGCAGGCCCATGCGCACGATGTGTTCCTCCTCGGCGGCGCGCTGCCGCAGCGCCGCCAGACGCGCATCGCGGCCGCGCAGGTTGCGGGTGATCCGGGTGATGAAGACGACCAGCAGCGCAGCGATGAGCGCAAAGCAGACCAGGACGCCCAGGATGTAGGGGCTGAGCAGGCCGCGATCGTGGTTGAGCGGGATCGCGAGCGGTCCCGAAAACAGGGCCAGGCTCGCGAAGCAGGCGGTGGTGACGCCCACCATCGTCCACGTCGACCAGGCCTCCAGCAGCACCGCGGCCAGAATGACCTGCAGCAGGTAGAGAAACACGAAGGGATTTGCTGCGCCGCCGCTGAGGTAGAGCTGTGCGGTGAGCATGGCCACGTCGACCAGCAGCGCGACGAACAACTCGGCATTGGACACATCGCGGTGGATCCGCCAGCGAAACTGGCTCGCCGCGTTGAAAGCGGCGAGGCATGCCAGCACGGCCAGCATCTGGTCGAGCGGCAGCCGGATGCCGAAGCCGAAATGAACGACGAGGATGGTGGCAATCTGGCCGACCACCGCAATCCATCGCAGCTGGATCAGCTGCTGCATGTTCTTGAGGCCGGTCGCGTCGCCGTGGCTCACGGCTTCGGTCCGGTCGGAGGGCGTACCGGGAGCGATCGCAGTGACTTCAGTCATGCCCGGCATCTTCGCCGATGCGCGCACCCCGTACGCGTCGCTCGTCGCGTCCCACGTACCAGGCGGCCGCGGCCACCATCAAGGCCAGCGCAAACCAGGTGAATGCGTAGACCAGATGGTTGTTGGGAAAGCTGATGACCGTCAGGCCGCCGACCGGCCACGTGCGTGGGGCGTTCGCCGCGCCTGCGCTGGAACGTACCGGCGCGGCTGCTTCGGCATCCACGAAGTAGGGCGCGACGCCGCGCAGTCCGCGAGCCGCTGCAATCGCCTGGACGTCGCGCGAATACCAGCGATCGGCGGCCGGGTCGTTGTGACGCAGGAAGCTGCCGCCGGGTTCGGTCATCCGCAGCAGACCGGTGACGGTGGACTCGTCTTCGCCATCGGCCGCACCGCGCGTTGAGCGATCCCGCGCCTCGGGCGGCACGAAGCCGCGGTTGACGAGCAGGATGCTGCCGTCGGCGATTCGCAGCGGTGTCAGCACCCAGTAGCCGCCGCCGAGTTCGGTCGTGGCCTGGACGAGCGTTTCGCGGTCGTGGAGAAAGGTGCCGGTGGCGCGCACGCGCCGGTACGCGTCATCGGCCGCATTCACCTTCGGCCACTGATCGGCCGCGGGCGGCGCGACGGCCGGTGCGTGGACACGCTGGTCGATCCGGGCGATGAGGTCGAGCTTCCAGGCCCGACGCTCCACCTGCCAGATGCCGAGCGCGACGAATCCCGCGAAGGCGAGGAGGGCGCAGAGCGCCAGCGCGGAGAGGACGGCGCTGGAGCGGGGCTGGGTCAAGGCGCCTTGTGCATGTCGTGCATCAGGCCCGGCATCATGTTGTGGTTCATGTGATACATCACCCACAACGAGCCGCTCAGCGTGATGACCACCACCACGATCGTGAAGATCAGTGCCAGCATGGTCCAGCCGTGCTCGGACTTGGCGTTCATGTGCAGGAAATAGACCATGTGCACGAGGATCTGCACGACAGCGAAGCCAAGGATCACCATGGCCGTGGTGCTCGATTTGTCGAACACATTGCCCATCACCAGCCAGAACGGAATGGCCGTCAGGATCACCGACAGCACGAAGCCCGTCATGTAGCCCTTGAAGGTGGCGTGGGGGGCGCCGTCGTCGTGGCCGTGGTGGTCGTCGTGCGCACCATGATCGGCGCCGTGAGCGGAGGTGTCGGTATGCGCGCTCATGGCAGCACTCCCATCAGGTAGACGAAGGTGAAGACGCCGATCCAGACGACGTCCAGAAAGTGCCAGAACATCGAGAGGCACATCAGGCGCCGGCGGTTCGCTGCGATGAAGCCGTGCTTGGTCACCTGGGCCATCAGCACGATGAGCCAGATGATGCCGAAGGTCACGTGCAGGCCGTGCGTGGCCACCAGTGCGAAGAAGGAGGACAGGAACGCGCTGCGTTGCGGTCCGGCGCCTTCACGGATCAGGTGTGTGAACTCGTAGAGCTCGATGCCGATGAAGCCGGCGCCCAGCAAGCCGGTCACGACCAGCCAGATCAGTGTGGCGCGCACCTTGCTGCGCTGCATCTCCAGCATCGCAAAGCCGTAGGTGATCGACGACAGCAGCAGCAGGGAGGTGTTGAGCGCGATCAGCCGCAGGTCGAACAGGTCGGCGCCCGAAGGTCCTGCCGCAAAGTTGCGCCCCAGCACGCCATAGACGGCGAACAGGCAGGCGAAGACCAGGCAGTCGCTCATCAGGTAGAGCCAGAACCCGAGCATCGTGCCGTTCTCGGGGTGATGCTCGCCGCTCACGTAGAAGCGGGCGCTGGGATTGGCGCTGATTGCGCCGGGCGTGGAAAGTACGGTGACGTCAGACATGGGCAGCCAAAAGGCGAGTGCGAGCGCCTTCGGTGCGGACGACCTCGTCCGCCGGGACGTGATAGTCGCGCTTGTAGTTGAAGGTATGGATGATGATGGCGGCCAGCATGGCGAAGAAACCGACGCCGGCAACCAGCCACATCTGCCAGATCAGTGCGAAGCCGCAGACTGCGGCCAGGGCGGCAATGATGAAGCCCGCGCCGGTGTTCTTCGGCATGTGAATCGGGATGAAGCCCTCTTCAGGACGCTGGTAGTGGTGCTTCTTCATGTCGGCCCAGGCGTCGTTGTCGTGCACCCGCGGCGTGAAGGCGAAGTTGTACGCGGGCGGTGGCGAGGAGGTCGACCACTCGAGCGTGCGGCCGTCCCACGGGTCGCCCGTGTTGTCGCGCAACTGGTCGCGGCGGATGTAGCTCACGACGAACTGGATGATGAGCGAAGCGATGCCCAGCGCGATCAGCACCGCGCCGAAGGCGGCAATCTGGAACCAGATCTGCAGGGAGGGGTCTTCGAAGTGGCTCACGCGGCGCGTGACGCCCATCAGGCCCAGCACGTACAGCGGCATGAACGCGAAGTAGAAGCCGATCACCCAGAACCAGAACGAGCACTTGCCCCAGAACGGATCGAGCTTGTAGCCGAATGCCTTCGGGAACCAGTAGGTGATGCCGGCCAGCATGCCGAACAGCACGCCGCCGATGATCACGTTGTGGAAGTGAGCGATCAGGAACAGGCTGTTGTGGAGCACGAAGTCGGCCGGCGGCACCGCCAGCAGCACGCCGGTCATGCCACCGATCACGAAGGTGATCATGAAGGCGATGGTCCACATCATGGGCAGCTCGAAGCGGATGCGGCCCTTGTACATGGTGAACAGCCAGTTGAAGATCTTCGCGCCCGTCGGGATCGAGATGATCATCGTCGTGATGCCGAAGAACGAGTTCACGCTGGCACCGGAGCCCATCGTGAAGAAGTGGTGCAGCCAGACGAGGTACGAAAGGATCGTGATCACCAGCGTGGCGTAGACCATCGACGCGTAGCCGAAGAGCCGCTTGCCGCAGAAGGTCGCCACCACTTCGGAGAAGATGCCGAAGGCCGGCAGGATCAGGATGTACACCTCCGGGTGGCCCCAGATCCAGATCAGGTTGACGTACATCATGGCGTTGCCGCCAAGGTCGTTGGTGAAGAAGTTCGTGCCGACGTAGCGATCCAGCGACAGCAGCGCGAGCACAGCCGTCAGCACCGGGAAGGCGGCGACGATCAGGATGTTGGTGGCCAGCGCGGTCCAGGTGAACACCGGCATCTTCATCAGCGTCATGCCGGGCGCGCGCATCTTCACGATGGTCGCGATCAGGTTGACACCGGAGAGCAGCGTACCCACCCCCGCAATCTGCAGGGACCAGATGTAGTAGTCGACCCCCACGTCCGGACTGAACTGGATGCCGGACAGCGGCGGATAGGCGAGCCATCCGGTGCGGGCGAACTCACCGACGAACAGCGACGCCATCACGAGGCCGGCGCCGAAGGTGGTCATCCAGAAGCTGAAGTTGTTCAGGAAGGGGAAGGCCACGTCGCGAGCGCCGATCTGCAGCGGCACGACGTAGTTCATCAGGCCCGTGACCAGCGGCATCGCCACGAAGAAGATCATGATCACGCCGTGCGCGGTGAAGATCTGGTCGTAGTGGTGCGGCGGCAGGAAGCCCGCTTCGCCGCCGAAGGCGACGGCCTGCTGGGCGCGCATCATGATCGCGTCGGCAAAGCCACGCAGCAGCATCACCAGCCCGAGGATGATGTACATGATGCCGATCTTCTTGTGGTCGATGCTGGTGATCCAGTCGCGCCACAGGGTGCCCCACACCCGGAAATAGGTGATCGCACCGAGGAGCGCCACACCACCAAGGACAACGGCGATGAAGGTCGCGAGAAGGATTGGCTCGTGGAACGGGATCGCGTCCCAGGAAAGGCGGCCGAAAATCAGCCTCGTCAGGTCAGGATGGTCAAGCATCTCTTAGTTCTCGATGCGAAGGTTGGAACGCGGAATGGACATGCCGGCGGGATCGTCGACGGTGCACATCGCCGTGACATAGGTTCGGATCGGGGAATTCTGGTCAGGCTGCAAGGGCTTGGTGGTGATGTTGTACGCACCCACCGGGCCGCTCAGGCCGCCGCTCGCGTCGATGGCCATCATCTGCTTCATGCACATCTTGTTGCGGTCGACGCAGCGGTTGAGGATCGCGTCGTACAGGTCCGGCGCAACGGCGGCGAAGCGGCGCACCGGCTCGCGTTCGCTGGGGCGTTCGAGTTCCAGGTAGCGCTCGCGGGTCAGTTCGCCACCGCCCGCCTTGGCTTTTTGCACCCATTGGTCGAAGTCGGTGTCCTTCAAGCCGTGGAACTTGAAGCGCATTCCGGAGAAGCCCGCGCCGCTGTAGTTGGCGGAAAAGCCCTCGAACTCGCCCGGCTCGTTGATGACGGCGTTGAGCTTGGTTTCCATGGCTGGCATGGCGTAGATCTGCCCTGCCAGCGCCGGAATGAAGAAGGAATTCATGACCGACGAAGCGGTGATCTTGAAGACGATCGGCCGGTCCACCGGCGCGGCCAGTTCGTTGACGGTGGCGATGCCTTGCTCGGGGTAGATGAACAGCCACTTCCAGTCGAGGGCGACCACTTCGACGGTCAGGGGCTTGGTTCCTTCCGGCACGGGGCGCTGGACGTCGATGCGGCGCAACGGCCGGTAGGGGTCGAGCGTGTGCGTGCTGATCCACGTGATCGCGCCGAGGGCGATGATGATGAGCAGCGGCGCCGCCCAGATGGCCAGTTCAAGCTCGGTGGAGTGGTCCCAGTCCGGTGAATAGTTGGCCTGCTTGTTGGACTGCCGGTACTTCCATGAAAAGAAGACGATCAGTGCAATGACTGGCACGATGATCAGCAGCATCAGCACGGTGGAGACGACGATCAGGTTGCCCTGCTGGCGGGCGACGTCGCCGGACGCGTTCAGCACCACCGTGTTGCAGCCCGCCAACAGGGCGAGCGGGAGCAGGAGCAGTCCGCGAAGGTTCTTGAGGGGAGGCATGCCGAAGGATGAGCGTATGGAGCGCAAAGGGACCACAATCTACTTGTTTTGGCCCGTGCCGGATATTGGACGTTTTGTCCTATGGCGGCAATCTTCATTCAGTGAGACGCTCGTCATTTACAGATGACACACGAAGCACAGTAGAAATGATGATGTCCGGCATCAGTCCCTCCAGCACCGAATCCCCGCTGCACGAAACCCTCCACGAAGGCCCCGAAGGCGACGCGGATCATGCGCACGTCACCCCGTCGGAGATCGCCGTCGGCGTGGTCATCGGCCGTGCGTCCGAATACTTCGACTTCTTCGTCTACGGGATAGCGTCGGTCCTGGTCTTTCCGGCGGTGTTCTTCCCCTTCGAGAACCGCCTCGAAGGCACGCTCTTCGCTTTCACGATCTTCTCCTTCGCCTTCATCGCACGGCCCTTCGGCACGGTGATCTCCATGGCCGTCCAGCGACGGTTCGGGCGGGAGGCCAAGCTGACGATCGCGCTGTTCCTGCTGGGCGTTTCCACGGCCGGCATCGCCTTCCTGCCCGGCTATGCCAGCATGGGTTTCGCCTCGATCGTGCTCCTGTCGATCCTGCGCGTGGGCCAGGGTCTGGCGCTCGGCGGCTCGTGGGATGGCTTGCCTTCGCTGCTCGCGCTCAATGCCCCGGCCAACCGCCGCGGCTGGTACGCGATGCTGGGACAACTGGGTGCGCCGGTCGGCTTCTTCCTGGCCAGTGCGCTGTTCGCGTTTCTCTATTCCAGCCTGACGACCGAGGATTTCCTGGATTGGGGATGGCGTTACACCTTTTACGTCGCATTTGCCATCAATGTGGTCGCGTTGTTCGCCCGGCTGCGCCTGGTGTCCACCAACGAGTACGACCGCCTGCTCGAAGCGCGCGAACTCCAGCCCACCGACGTGGTCGAGCTGACGCGTTCGCAGGGTTACAACATCGTCATCGGCGCCTTTGCAGCCCTGGCGAGCTATGCGCTGTTCCACCTGATCACCGTGTTCCCTCTGTCGTGGATCACGCTGTACTCCAACCAGTCCGTCACCGAGTTCCTGGTGATCCAGATGATCGGTGCCGTGCTCGGCGCCATCGGCATCGTCGCCTCCGGCGTGATCGCCGACCGCGTCGGCCGCCGCCAGACGCTGGGCAGCCTCGCCGCGCTCATTGCCGTGTTCAGTGGATTCGCTCCGACGCTGCTCGATGGCGGTCGTCTTGGACAGGACGTCTTCATCCTGCTGGGCTTCGTGCTGCTGGGGCTGTCCTACGGCCAGGCGGCGGGTGCCGTGACCGCCAACTTCGAGTCGAAGTACCGCTACACCGGCGCCGCGTTGACCTCCGATCTGGCCTGGCTGTTCGGCGCGGCCTTCGCGCCGCTGGTGGCGCTGGGCCTGTCCGCCAACTTCGGACTGGGCTATGTGAGCGTCTACCTGCTTTCGGGCGCGGTCTGCACGCTCGTTGCCCTCAGGGTCAATCGCGCACTCGAAATCCGCGATTGAACCGATGCGGTGGCGGGTTCAGCGCCTGGACCGCCACTGCCTGAGCAGCGCGACCGCCAGCGTGATGACCAGCGCGGCAGCAATCAGATCATGCTCGTACGGACGCAGGTGGCCGACGGAGGCATGAATCCAGCCCGTGAGCTTCACGCCGAAGAGGCTCACCGTCGTCGCCCAGACGACCGCTGCCATCGCGCTGAGCGCCGCATAGAGCGCCGCTGACATCCGGCCCATGCCCAGCGTCGCCGGCAGCGCGATGCGCAATCCCCACGCAAATCGCATGAGGAAGATCGTCGCCACCGGATGGCGCGACACGAACCCGTCGACGCGCTCGATGTGGGCCCGTAGCTTCGGCCGACTCGCCAGCAAGGCGGCACCCTTGCGGCGCCCGAGGTGGAAGTAGAACTGGTCGGTGATGAATGCCGCCGCCGCTCCGCAGGCGATCAGCGGCACCAGCGAGAGATACCCCTGATGCACGGCGAAGGCGCCGAGCATGAGGATGGTCTCGCCCTCGAAGAGGCCCGCGATGAAGACTGCGACATAGCCATATTGCTGGAGCAGTTCGGAGAGATGCATGGGCGCCATCATGCAGCCAGGCACGCGTAAGGAAAGCGAAGCCTGGACGGATGTAGGCTGCGAGGCCCCGCGCGCCGCGGGTCCTTCCGCGGCCGCATCCTGGCGCACACACTCCATGTCTCAAGCACTCATGCCAGCTATCGAAGGCGCCCTGCATTTCGGACCTTTCCGGCTGCTGCGTTCGCAGAAACTGCTGCTCGAAGGGGAGAAGCCGCTGCGCCTGGGTAGCCGGGCCTTCGACATCCTCACGCTCCTGGCCCAACGGGCCGGCGACGTCGTGAGCAAGGATGAGCTGATCGCCCATGCGTGGCCGGATACGGTCGTGGAAGAAAACAGCCTGCGCGTGCACATCGCCGCGCTGCGGCGGGCGCTCGGCGATGGCCAGGAAGGCCTGCGCTACATCGCCAATGTGCCGGGGCGGGGCTACTGTTTCGTCGCACCGGTCTTCCGGCCCCTGGAACGGGTCATCGCGAGCGAATCCCCGGCTGCGGCCGACCGGCCGATTCACAACCTGCCCGTGCGCCTCACCCGGATGATCGGGCGCTCGCAGTTCGTCGAATCGCTGGCGGCCGCGTTGCCCCGTCACCGCTTCGTCAGCGTCGTGGGGCCGGGGGGCATGGGCAAGACCACGCTCGCGCTCGCGGTGGCTGAGGACACGCTGGCGAGCTACCCGGACGGCGCGCGCTTCGTCGATCTTGCACTGCTCGCCGATCCACAGCTTGTGCCGAGTGCGCTGGCTGCGGCGCTTGATGTCTCGGTCGCCATCGACGATCCGGTGTCCGGCCTCGTCACGCATCTGCAGGACAAGCGCCTGCTGATCGTGCTCGACAACTGCGAGCATGTGATCGAGGCCGCCGCCGAACTCGCGGTACGCGTGCTCAAGGCGGCGCCCGGCATCCACCTGCTGGCGACCAGCCGCGAGCCGTTGCGTGCCGAGGGCGAACGGGTGGTCCGTCTCGCGTCCCTGGCAGCGCCGCCGGAATCGACCCATCCGACCGCCGCCGCGGCACTGGGCTACCCGGCCGTCCAGCTCTTCGTCGAGCGCGCGGTGGCCACGCTGGACAGCTTCGAACTCACCGATGCCGATGCGCCGCTGGCCGGCGAACTGTGCCGCCGGCTCGACGGCCTGCCGCTGGCGATCGAACTTGCTGCGGCACGCGTGGGGTTCTTCGGCATCCGGGAACTGGTCGCCCGGCTGGACGACCGCTTCCGTCTGCTGACCAGCGGACGCCGCACCGTGCTCGCGCGCCACCAGACCCTGCGTGCATTGCTCGACTGGAGCTACGAACTGCTGTCCGACAGTGAGCGCGTCACCCTGCGGCGACTCGCCGTGTTCAAGGGCAGCTTCACGCTCGAATCGGCTGGGGCGGTCGCGGTGGTCGACAGTGCCTTCGGTGCAGTCGACGTGCTGGGCGATCTCACCACGCTGGCCGCCAAATCGCTCGTGACGGTCGACGTGAACGACGAGGTCACGCGCTATCGGCTGCTCGACACCACGCGGACCTACGCCCTGGAAAAGCTGGTCCGCAGCGACGAGGGTCCGAAGATCTTCCGCAGGCATGCCGAGCACCTGTGCGAATTGCTGAGCGCCACTGACGTCGATGCACCGGCGACGGTGCGATCGCAATGGCTCGCGACCTATGGCCGCTTGATCGACGAGGTGCGTGCCGCCCTGGACTGGGCGTTTTCGCTCGCCGGCGACGCCGCGCTCGGCGTGCGATTGACGGAAGCGTCGACATCGTTGGCACATCAACTGTCGCTGCTCGACGAGTACCGCGTTCGCGTCGAGCGGGCTCTTGGCGATATTGCGTCTCTCGAAACGCCGCAACCGCTGGTGGAGCTCCGCCTCCATGTCGCGCTCGGCGCGTTCGCGGGACAGACGCGCGGTGCGCATGACGTGGCGAGGCGTGCCTTCGGGCGCGCTTTCGAACTGGCGGAGCAGACCGGCCAGACCCAACACAGGATCGAATCGCTCTTCGGCCTGTGGGTCGGCGCTTTCACGTCCGCGGAGTATGTGGAGTCCCTCCGCCTCGCCGACACGATGGCGGCCGCGGCCAAGGCAGACGCCGATGCAGTGGCCATGCTGGTCAGCGACCGGATGATGGCGCAGTCGCAACACTGCCTGGGCCATCACGCAGCGGCGCGCCATTTCGCGGGGCGCGTGCTGGACCGTCCCCTGGAGCAGCTTCAGTTCGTCAAGAGCAAGCTGCCGTCGGTCGATCGCCGCGTGTCGATGCGCATCATCCTGGCGCGTATCCAGTGGATCGAGGGCTATCCGGAGCAGGCGGCCGGCACGGCTTCCGAGGCCTTCGAATTCGCGCTGTCCGACGTGGCCTTTGGCGTCTGCCATGCGCTGGCCTGGGCGGCGTGCCCGGTGGCTTTGTGGTCGGGAGACATCGTCGCGGCCCGAAGCCTGGCGCAGACCTTGCGCGAGCAATCTGCCAAGTACGCGCTCGAGTACTGGCAATCATGGGCACGCAACTACGAGCGCGTGCTGTCGCAACAAGTGCCGCTCGTGTCGCCGTCAGATCCCAAGCAGATGGACATGTTCGGCACGCTCGTGGCGGCTCAGGTCGGTGCGACGGGCATCGAGCGCGTCGAGTGCGGCAAGGTTGGCTGGTGTGCGCCGGAGATCCTTCGGGCACACGGTGAAAACCTGAAGGCGCGCGGCGCCGACGCGAGCGACGTGGAGTCGCTCTTTCTCAGGTCGATGGAACTGGCGCGGCGCCAGGGCGCCTTGTCGTGGGAGCTGCGCACGGCGACCAGCCTGGGCCGTCTGTGGCAGGAGCAGGGGCGTGTCGCCCCGGCGCACGAGTTGCTGGGAGGGGTGAGAGGGCGCTTCACCGAGGGCTTCGCCACGGCGGACCTGCGGGCCGCCGATGCCTTGCTGGCGCAATGGGCGCCTCCCGGCTGGACTCAGTAGCTCGTCTCGCCCTTGGACTTGATCTGGCCGGACTTGTTGGCTTGTGCCGCTGCGGTCCTGCGTGCCTTGCGGGCCGTCGAGCGGTCCGCGCCCGACACCTTCGGTTCGGCGTGGGGTATGGGATCGCCTTCACCCAGTTGCGGCCCCTTGGCTGCTTCGGCGCCGACGGCCTTGCGAGAGCTGCGTGCAGCGGAACGTTCCTGCGGCGTAGTCTTGGGCCTGGCGTCGGGAATCGGCTGGCCTTCGCCGATCTGCGGTCCTCGTGCGGCTTCGGAACCTTCCTTCTTGCGCTCGGCGCGGGCGGCGGCCTTGTCGTCGACACCGATGGCTTGTGCGTGCGCGCTCAGGGCGACCATCTGGCCGATGGCCATTGCGACTGTCAAAGCAAGAATCTTCTTCATATCAAACTCCAGGAAACATCATCGAAGGGACGCGCCATGATCCTCCTTCGTGCGACGAAGGCCAATTGCCCTTAGGGGCAGTAGCGGCTATCCCTGACGGCTGGTCCTGCCGATGGCTCAGGCAAGAAAGCGGATCAGCTCGGCGTTGACTTGCGGCGCGTGCGTCCAGAGCAGGCCGTGCGGTGCGCCGCGCAGGACGACCAGTCGAGCGCCTTCGATGCCATGTGACAGCGGCGGGCCGGAGAGGTCGATGGGGTACACGCGGTCGGCGTCGCCGTGGATGACGAGCACGGGAACGTCGATGCGCCTGAGGTCGTCGCGAAAGTCGGTGAGCCATGCGGCGAGCCCTTCGAATGTTCCGATGGCGGAGGTTTGGATCGCCTGGGTCCAGCTCGCGCGAATGCTCTCTTCACTCACCAGGGTTCCGCCGAGTTCGTCGAAGTTGCAGGCCTGTTCCAGGAAGTGCCTGAGAAAGGCGGGGCGATCCTTCTCGAGCGCGGTACGCATGTCATCGAAGGTGCTTCGGTCCAGCCTATCGGGATTCCTGTCGGACCTGGAAGGCAGGGGCGGCAGCGCGGCGACCAGCACGGCCCGGCTCACGCGATCCGATCCGAACGTGCCGAGATAGCGCATGACCTCGCCGGCGCCCATGCCGTAGCCGATGAGTGCGGCATTGCGCAGGTCGAGCACCTTGAGCAGCTGGTCAAGGTCTTCGGCGAGGGTGTCGTAGTCGTATCCGCTGATGGCACGGCTCGATTGCCCGAAGCCGCGCCGGTCGTAGGCGACGACGCGGTGGCCGGCGTCGAGCAATGCGAGGATCTGTTTCTCCCAGCAATCGCTGCCGAGCGGCCAGCCGTGGATGAGCACGACGGGCGGCCCGGCGCCGTGGTCCTCGTAGTGAAGCTCGATGGGCCTGGAGTTTTCGCGTCCGACGAGGATGCCTGCCATGGGGTGTTCCGATCAGCGGCTTCTGCCGATCGAATGCTCTCCCTGGCACGTCGGGAGGGGTAGGCCCATTGGGACCGCCCAAACCTATACCGATGGATGAGGAACAAGGCCTCCAATGAGAGGCTGGCCGGATCCTACGGCGCGCGACCGGCCGGCGATGCCGGCTCGGGGGAGGGAACGTTGCCGCCTTTCTGCCGTTCCCGGAACAGGGCCGCGCGCATCAGGAAGATCGTGGTGACCGGCGCAGTGAGCGCGACGAAGAGGGCGATGAGTGTGGCGTGCAGGAACAGGTTTCCGCCCTGCACCGAGAAGTAGATGATGGTCGCGAGCGTGATGCACCACACGCCAACCGTTGCACCGAGCGTGGGCGCATGGATGCGCCGGAAGAAATTGGGGAGGCGCACCAGTCCGAACGAGCCGACGGCGGCGAACGCGGCGCCCAGCACGGCGAACACCGCCGTCAGAAGCTCCGCCCAGAGCGGCAGCGGGCCCATGATGAAATCCGTCATGACGTCGCTTCCTTGTTCATTCGATCACCTCGCCTCGCAGCAGGAATTTCGCGAGTGCGGTCGAGCCGACGAAGCCGAAGAGCGCGATCAGCATCGCGGCCTCGAAGTACACGTTGCTCGCGTACACGATGCCGAGGACCAGCATCATCAGCATGCCGTTGATGTAGAGGCAGTCGAGCGCCATCACGCGGTCCTGCGCGGTGGGGCCGATGAGCAGTCGTGCGACGGCGCACAGCATGGCCACCGCGAGCAGCAGCAGCGCGAGCTTGAGCGCCCAGAAGAGAACTGGCGTCATGATTCGAAGATCTCCATCAGCGGGCGCTCGTAGCGCGACTTGACCATGGCGATGAAGGCCTGCTCGTCAGCCTCGTCGAATACGTGGATCAGCAGGCTCGAACGGTCGAACGAGATCTCGCCCCAGGCGGTACCGGGCGTGAGGCAAAGAATCATCGCGAGCACCGCCAGCGCGTTGGGGTCGCGCATCTCGAGCGGCACGTGCACGAAGCGCGGCTTCATGTCGGCGCTGCGGCGGGTGAGCAGCAGGCGCCCCACCGTGAGCGCCGAATGCACGAGGTCGAAGGCGATGACGCCGCAAAGCCGCAGCGCGAGGCCCGGCCGGCGCATCTTCGCCGTGGCGGGTCGCAGCGACTGGGTCAGCAGCGGCACCACGAGGGCGAGGATGGCTGCGAGCAGGAGCGTCGCAGCATCCATCGACTGGTTCAGCAGCAGCCAGACCACGAAGAGGCCCAGCGACAACGGCGGCGAAGGGATCCAGCGCTTCATTTCGCGGCTTCCGGTTTGGCGGCGGGGCTGGGCACCTGCTGCGCGCCGAGCACGGCGTTGCGGTAGGCGGTCGGCGAGCGCAGGCCCTCCGCGGTGGCGGCGGCATGCTGCATCACGGGCCCGGCTTCCCATGTCAGCGCGAAGCAGGCGGCCAGCAGCGCGGCGACCGGGAGCACTTCGAGCGCGGGCAGCGCGGGCATGGTGGCGTGCACCTGCGTCCAGAAATGACGGATGCCTGTGCGTGCCAGGGCGAGCAGCGTGAAGAATCCCGAGACGAGCAGCAGCGTCATGAAGGTCCAGGCAGCCGGGGTGATGTGCTCGGCGCCGAACAGGCCCGACAACATGGCGAACTTGCCCACGAACCCGGACAGCGGCGGCAGGCCAGTGAGCAGCAGCGTGCACCCGACGAAGCTGAGGCCGAGGAAGGCCACGCCGGCCGGAATAGCGCGCCCATAGAGGGCTTGCGCCTCGTCGTCGAGGTTCACGTCGTCGAGCCGGCTGAGGTCTTCCGAGAGGAAGGGCGCACCGCCGGCCGCCTCGTGCGGGGCGATGCTCATGCCGGCATTGCGCCAGCGCTCGATCATGTCGATCAGCAGGAAGAAGGCACTCGCCGCCAGCGTCGAACTCAGCAGGTAGTAGAGCGCGCCGGCCCACATGGCCGGCTGGCCGAACCCGATGGCAGCCAGCAGGGTGCCGGCCGACACGAGCACGCTGAAACCGGCGAGGTTCGAGAGCCGCTGGGTGCCGAGGATGCCGAGCGCGCCGACAAACAACGTGGACAGCCCGATCGTGACCAGTACGCCCTGGCCGAACTGCGCGGAAGCGCCCGTGTCGGGTGCGAAGAGCAGGGTCCACAGACGCAGAACGGTGTAGATGCCGAGCTTGGTCAGCAGCGCGAACACTGCGCCCACCGGAGAGACGGCTGCGCTGTAGGCCGGCACCAGCCAGAAGTTCAGCGGCCACGCGCCGGCCTTGGCGAAGAACGCCGTTGCGAGGATGGCGGCTGCGGCATGGACCAGTCCGCGGTCAGCCGGCGCGAGTTGCGCGATGCGCACGCCGAGGTCGGCCATGTTGAGCGTGCCGGTCACGCCGTAGAGCAGCGCGGCACCGACCAGGAACAGCGACGACGCGGCCAGGTTGATCGCCAGGTAGTGCAGGCCGGCCTGCACGCGCAGTCGCCCGGAGCCGTGCAGCAGCAGTCCGTAGGACGCGGCCAGCATCACCTCAAAGAAGACGAAGAGGTTGAACAGGTCGCCCGTCAGGAAGGCGCCATTGAGTCCCATGAGCTGGAGCTGCAGCAGAGGGTGGAAATGCACGCCCGCCCGATCCCAGCGCGAAGTCGAATAGATGGATGCCGCAAAGGCCACCACGCCGGTGAGCGCCACCATCATCGTCGACAGCCGGTCGGCCACCAGCACGATGCCGAAGGGCGCGCGCCAGTTGCCGGGCAGGTAGACCCCGATCGAGCCGGGCCCGCCGCCGGTGTCCGCGGCATTGACCCAGCGCAGCAACGCGAGCGCGGCGAGGAGGCCGATGAGGCCCGACACCACGCTCAGGGCGGACTTCGTGCGGCGGCGTTGCTCACCGAGAAGCAGCATCAGCGCGGCCGTCAGCATCGGCACCAGGATCGGCACGGCGATCAGGTGCGGCATGCTGAAGTCGAGCAGCCGGTCCAGCAGGCGGAAGAGCGAGGTCATCATTCCTGCTGCTCCCGCCGTTCCTCGCCGTCCACATGGTCGGTGCCGGTGAGCCCGCGCGAGGCCAGCAGAACAACCAGGAACAGGGCCGTCATCGCGAAGCCGATCACGATGGCGGTGAGCACCAGCGCCTGGGGCATCGGGTCCGCCGTGTTGGCCAGCGTGGCCGTGAAGCCGGGAATCAGCACTGGCTCGCTGTCGATCTTGAGGCGGCCCATGCTGAAGATGAAGAGATTGACCGCATAGGAGATCAGCGTGAGACCCATGATCACCTGGAACGTGCGCGGACGCAGCAGCAGGAACACGCCCGAGCCGGTGAGCACGCCGATAGAAATGGCGAGGACGATTTCCATCAGGCCGCGCCCTCCGCTTCGGCTGCGACACGCGCGGCTTCTTTTTCGGCCTGCTCGTCGACCCAGCGATGGCTGCGGATCGACTGGTGGGCCAGCGACGTGAGGATCAGCATGGTCGCGCCGAGGACCAGCGCGAACACACCCATGTCGAAGAACAGCGCGCTGGGCACATGGATCTCGCCGAGCCGCGGCAGATGCAGGTGCGCCGTGTGCGTCGTCAAGAAGGGATAGCCGAGCACCACCGCGCCACCGCCCGTGGCCAGCGCGAGCATCAGCCCGACCGCGATCCAGCGTCGCGGATAGATGCGCAGGTGTTCCTCGACCCACTCGGTGCCCGAGACGATGAACTGGAGCACCAGCGCGACCGACATCACGAGCCCGGCGACGAAGCCGCCCCCCGGCTGGTTGTGGCCGCGCATGAAGAAATAGACCGACACCAGCACCGACAGCGGCAGCAGCAGCCGGACCAGCACGGCAGGCACCATGAGGTATCCCACCGCAGTGTCCTTGGCGCGGCGCGGATTGAGCAGGTCGCTGCTGCCGTCGTCGGGCTGCACGCGTTGCTGCGGCGGCAGGGCCATCGATTCGGGCGCGGGGCGGAAGCGCCGCAGCAGCGCATACACGGTGAGTGCGACGACACCGAGCACGGTGATCTCGCCGAAGGTGTCGAAGCCGCGGAAGTCGACCAGCATCACGTTGACCACGTTCGTCCCGCCGCCCAGGGCCAGGGCGTTTTCCAGGAAGAAAGGCGAGATGCTCTGCGGGAAGGGCCGCGTCATCACCGTCCATGCGATCGCGGCCATGCCGGCGCCGGCCGCGATGGCGACGATCAGGTCACGCCCGCGCCGCCCCCAGGGCCGCAGCATCGAACGGATGGGTTCCGGCTTGGCGGTACGCATCGGGAGCCATCGAAGTCCGAGCAGGATCAGCACCGTGGTCACCGCCTCCACCACCAACTGCGTGAGCGCGAGGTCGGGCGCCGAGAACCAGATGTAGGTGATGCAGCACACGAGCCCGGCAGCGGACGCCAGCATCAGCGAAGCGAGGCGGTGGAACTTCGCCTGCCATGCTGCGCTGACCGCGCAGACGCAGCCGATGAGCCAGGTCATCGCGAACATCGGCGAGAAGGGGAGCAACTCGCGCGAACCGCGAGCGGCTGGCGTGAACCAGAGCGATGCGCCCGCGCCCGCCAGTGCCACCGCGACAAGCAGCAGCAGTTGCGTCTGAAGGCGACGCGTGCCCAGAAGGCGCCGGCTGCGGCGACCGGTTTCGCTGAGTCGTGCGAGGACGTTCTCGAACACGCGTTGGCCATCGAGACCATGCATGAGCGGCGTGAACTCGAGCGCGCCGCGTGCGCGGCGGCGACGCTGGAGCACATAGAGCACCGCGCCGCCGGCCAGCGCAACGAAGCTCATCAGCAGCGGCAGGTTGAAGCCGTGCCACAGCGCCAGGCTGTACGCCGGCAGGTTGCCTCCGACCACTGGCATCGCTGCCGTGGCGAGGAAGGCGCCCACCGACCAGGCCGGCGCCACGCCGACCACCAGGCAGATCAGCACCAGCAGCTCCACCGGCACGCGCATCCAGTGCGGTGGCTCGTGCGGCTGCTTCGGCACGTCAGGGGGGGCGCAGGGCGGTCCGTAGAACACGTCGAACACGAAGCGCGCCGAGTAGGCGACGCTGAAGATCCCCGCAATGGTCGCGATGACCGGCAAGCTCCAGTTGACCCAGGGCGTCGACTGGATGAAGACGGTCTCCGCGAAGAACATCTCCTTGGACAGGAAGCCGTTGAGCAGTGGCACGCCCGCCATCGACGCGCTTGCGATGATGGCCAGCGTGCCGGTGATCGGCATCAGCTTGAGCAGCCCGCTGAGCTTGCGGATGTCGCGCGTGCCGCTTTCATGGTCGATGATGCCCGCCGCCATGAAGAGCGATGCCTTGAAGGTCGCGTGGTTCATGATGTGGAAGACCGCAGCGACGGCTGCCAGCGGACTGTTGAGGCCCAGCAGCAAGGTGATGAGCCCGAGATGCGAGATGGTCGAGTAGGCGAGCAGCGCCTTGAGGTCGCGCTGGAACATCGCCACGTAGCCCCCGAGCAGCAGGGTGATGGCGCCGGCGCCGCCCACCATCCAGAACCACTGCTCGGTGCCGGAGAGCGCGGGCCACAGGCGCGCCATCAGGAATACGCCGAGCTTCACCATCGTGGCCGAATGCAGGTAGGCCGACACCGGTGTGGGCGCTGCCATGGCGCGTGGGAGCCAGAAATGGAAGGGGAACTGTGCGCTCTTGGTAAAGGCGCCGAGCAGCACCAGCACCAGCACGACAGGGTAGAGGCGATGTGCGCGGATCAGGTCGCCCGAGGCCAGCACGATGTCGAGCTCATAGCTGCCGACGATGCGGCCCAGCACCAGCACGCCCGCCAGCAGGCAGAGGCCACCTGCGCCGGTGACCGCAAGCGCCATGCTGGCGCCCCGCCGCGCATCGCGCCGGTGGTGCCAGTAGCCGATGAGCAGAAAGGAGAACAGGCTGGTGAGCTCCCAAAACAACACCATCTGCACCAGGTTGCCCGAGAGCGCCACGCCCATCATCGCGCCCATGAACGCGAGAAGGAACGAGAAGAAGCGCGGCACCGGATCCGACGCCGACATGTAGTAGCGCGCATAGAGCACCACCAGCGCGCCGATGCCCAGTACCAGCATGCAGAACAGCCATGCGAAGCCGTCCATGCGGAAGGAGAGATCGAGGCCGAGGGCGGGCAGCCACTCGATCTCCTGCCGGATCACGTTCCCATTGGCGAGGTGCGGAAAGAACCATGCGGCCTGGATCGCGCAGCCCAGCGCGACCAATCCCGCCAGCGTCGATTCCCGGTTGCGCGCATTCGACGGCAGCAGTGCCGCGAGCACGCTGGCGATGAAGGGAAGAGCGACGAGAAATACGAGGGGCATTGCGATCGATTCTATCGATCGACCTTTGCACCGAGCTCGTTCAGGAGATGAAGTGCTGCACCGTACGGAAGCCCAGCCACGTCAGCAGCAGCGAGCCGCCGAGATGCAACGCGACGGTGCCTAGCGCAAGGCCGGGACGTCCGCCGACGATCATGCCGACGACCTCCGCCGAGAAGCTGGAAAAGGTGGTCAGCGAGCCCAGGAAGCCCGTGACCACGATGAGACGCCACGCGGGATCGATATCGGGCATCGCGGTGAACCCCGCGATTGCCAGGCCGACGAGGTAGCCGCCGATGAGGTTCACCGCGAGCGTGCCCCAAGGGAGCAATCCGCCCGGATTGAGCCACATCGCGAACCCCCAGCGCAGCAGCGCACCGATGCAGGCAGAAACGCAGATGACGATGACATTGAGCAGCATCGGGCGATTATCTTTGCAAGGACCCGGCTATTTCTCGGCGCCCATCACGACGTCGGGCAGGATCGTCACGATGCTCGGGAACACCGTGATGCAGACGATGCACAGCACCAGGCAGAAGAAGAAGGGAATGGCCGCCTTGGCGATCACATTGCTGTCCTTGCCTGTCATGTTCTGCAGCACGAACAGGTTGAAGCCGACCGGTGGCGTGACTTCGGCGATCTCGACCAGCAGCACGATGAAGATACCGAACCACACCAGATCGAAGCCGGCCTTCTGGATCATCGGCAGCACCACTGCGCTCGTCAGCACGATCATCGAGATGCCGTCGAGCGCTGTGCCGAGCACGAGATACACCAGGACCAGTGCGCCGATCAGCGCGTAGGGCGACAGGTGCATGCTGTCGACCCACTCGGCCAGTTCGCGCGGGATGCCGGTGAAGGCCATGGTCTTGGTCAGAAAGGCTGCGCCGGCAAGGATGAACATGATCATGCAGCTGGTGCGCGTGGCGCCCATGATCCCGTCCTTGAAGTTCTGCCACGTGAGGCTCTTGCCCCAGGCCGCGATGGCCAGGGAACCCAGCACCCCGAAGGCCGCGCATTCCGTGGCTGTCGCCCAGCCTGCGACCAGCACCCAGACAATGAAGATGATCAGCAGCGCGCAGGGAATCAGGTTCCCCGACAGGCGGATCTTCTCCATGAAACTGGTCGGCGGATCGGCTGGCGGCACCTGATCTGGATGGCGCAGGCTCCACCACCCGATGTAGCCCGAAAACAGCACCATCAGCAACAGCCCCGGAAGGAAGCCGGCCAGGAAGATGCGGATGATCGACGCATCGGCTGCCACCGCATAGACCACCATCGTGATCGATGGCGGGATCAGGATGCCCAGGGTGCCCGCAGTTGCGAGTGAGCCGATGGCCAGCTTCTCGTTGTAGCCGCGGCGCACGAGTTCGGGCAGCGCGACCTTGGCGATGGTGGCGCAGGTCGCGGCGGACGATCCGGACACCGAGCCGAACACGCCGCAGCCGAGGATCGTGGTGTGCATCAGGCGTCCGGGCACGCGGTTGAGCCAGGGGCGCAGGCCCTCGAACATCTCTTCGCTCAGCTTGGTGCGAAACAGGATCTCGCCCATCCATATGAAGAGCGGCAGCGCCGCCAGCTCCCAGGACGCGTTGGATTCCCAGAAGGACGAAAAGAGGTTCTTGGCGGGCAGCGTGTTGGTGAAGAAGGCCTGGCCGACCCAGCCGACGATGGCCAGCGTCATCGCGATCCAGACACCGCCGGCCAGCAGCACCAGCATGATGGCGAGCAGCAGCGCGCCCATCAGAAGGGTTTCGAGCATTGATTGCCTTCTAGACGTCGGAGGAAAAATCGCCTGCGGCGTGCCGTTCCTCGACTGCGCGCTGGTAGCTCGGCTTCTCGCCGCGCACGACACCGACGAGTTCGTCGATCATCGCGATCAGCAGCAGCCAGCAGCCGATCACGAAGGTCGATTGCGGAATCCAGATCGGAATGACGACGAGGCCGGTCGCCATCTCCGCGAACTCGTAGCTTTCCCAGGTGAAGCTGGTGGCCGAGTAGGCGAGGTAGGTCACGGCGACCGCGGCGATCAGCAGGCAGGTGACGTCGAGCGCGCGTCGAAGCTTTGGCGACACGACGTCCAGAAGCAGCGTCACGCGGACGAAGTCGCCGTGCCGGAAGGCGTGGGCCATCGCGAAGAACGCGGCCGCGGCGCAGAGCCATGCCACCACGTCGTTGAGCCCGCTCACGTGCCAGTTCACCTGCCGGCCGACGCCCGCGACGATCATGAGCACGAAGATCAGGAACACGCAGAACGCAGCGAGCGCACCCGCCCCGTCGTAGAGACGGTCGAGGAAGCGGCGCATCGGCTACTTCTTCTTGTAGGTGTCGACGATGGCAGCGCCATCCGCGCCGGCAGCCTTCAGCCAGTCGGCCTGCATGATGCCGCCGACCTGGCGCATGTCGGCGTCGAGCTTGGGCGAAGGCTTGTGGATCTTCATGCCGCGCTCGGCGAGCAGCCGCTTGTACTCGTCGTTCTTCTCTTGCGCGACTTTCCAGCCCCGTGCTTCTGCATCGGCGGCGGCCTTGGTGACGGCAGCCTTCGTCGCGGGGTCGAGCGCTTCGAAAGCCTTGAGGTTCACCAGCACCGCGTTCTTCGGGATCCACGCCTGGGTGTCGTAGAAGTTCTTGATGCTCTCGTAGGTCTTGGTGTCGTAGCCGGTCGAGCCGGAGCTCATGTAGCTCTCGATCACGCCCGTCGCCATTGCGGCGCTGAGTTCGGCCTGCTGGATCTGCACTGGCTGTGCGCCGATCAGCTCCGCGATCTTGGCCGTGGCCGGGCTGTAGGCGCGCCACTTGATGCCGCGCAGGTCGGCCACCGAGCCGATCTCCTTCTTCGAATAGATGCCTTGCGGCGCCCACGGCACCATGAACAGCACCTTGATGCCCTGCGCGGCGAGCAGCTTCTCCATCGCCGGCTTGGACGCGTCGTAGAGCTTCTTGGCCTCAGGGTAGGTGGTGGCGAGGAAAGGCACGCCGTCGAGCGCGTAGATCGGATTCTCGTTGGCGAAATTGGCCAGCAGGATCTCGCCGGCCTGGGCCTGTCCGCTCTGGACGGCACGCTTGATTTCAGGCGCCTTGAAGAGCGAGGCGTTGGCATGCACCGTGACCTTCAGCTTGCCTGCCGTCGCCGCATCGACATCCTTCGCGAACTGCGCGATGTTCTCGGTGTGGTAGTTGGTGGCGGGGTAGGCGGTGGGCAGGTCCCACTTGGTTTGCGCGAAGGCTGCTGCGCCGAGGGTGAGGCCAGCGAGTGCAATGCCGAACTTGTGATTCATGGGCTCTCCAGAACGTGCGAAAGTAAAAAGGCGACGGGGAGCATACGTGCAAATATCGGGCCATCGCTCGGGCATTTCCCTGCCATGGCTCGGCTTGAACCGCACGCCAAGGAAATGAAAAAGGCCGCCCGTGGGGCGGCCTTCAATCAGCGCGGTGCTTCCGCGCGGTGGACGAACTCAGGGCTTGGCGCTGGCCTTTGCCGGGGCATTGCCGAAGGTCTGGCCGTTGACCGTGAGGCCCTCGCCCGACAGCCTGCTCGCTGCCTTTTCCTTCACACCCTTGACGCGACTCATGAAGTCGGGCCAATCCTTGAACTCGCCTTGCTTGCGCTCCTCGATGATGCGCTTGGAGAGCGCGGGCCCGATGCCCTTGATCGAATCGAGTTCAGCATCCGACGCCCTGTTGGCATCGACAGCCGCCCAGGAGGCAGCAGCAAACAGCATGGCCGAAACGGCCAGGATCTTCTTAAACATTCAAACTCCCTGACATTGTTATGCAAATGCAAGGAACGCCGAAGCGTTCCGCTGGGCGCCCGGTGCGCGACAGCGCCAAAATCATAGAGCGACACGCGCGTCGAGCACAAGCCGGCCAACTTGCCGCACGCGGTCAGAGTTCTTCGACTCGTCGTGGCGGATAGCTGTCCCAGGCCTGGCAGCCCGGGCAATGCCAGAAGTACTGGTGAGCCTCGAAGCCGCATGCTGCGCAGCGATAGCGCATGAGCGGTCGCGTGGCCTGGTCGAGGGAGCGTTGCACCTGCGGATGGAACTGCTCGTGCTCAAAGCGCTCGCCGCTGAGCCACCGCGATGCAGCCACCAGCGAGGGGTGATGCGCGAGATGGGCGATATAGCCGTCGCGCGGTTCGGGCACCGCGTCTGCCGTGGATTGCGCATCGTCGGGCAAGGCCGGCGTGCCACCCAATGCAATGATGGCTTCGAGCACGTCGATCGATGGCGATGCGACGTACCGGCGTTGAAGCAGCGCCAACGCTTCACCGGAACGCTGCGAGGCGACAGCGGCCTGCTGCAGCATGGCGGCGTACAAAGGCAACGCCAGCGGTGCGTTCTCGCTGAGCGCTTCGAGCGTGTCGAAGGCGGCGGCGGAATCGCCGTTGCGCAATTGCAGGGAGGCGGTCTCAATGGCGGGCCGCGGCGCTTGCGGCGCCAGTGCGACAGCTTCTTGAAGCAATACCGCCGCTGCATCGAGATCGCCCGCTGCCACGCGTTCGGTCGCCTGCTCGCAAAGATGGTGGGCCCGGCGCGTGCTGTAGCTGGCCTGTTCGGATTCGTCGAGCTTCTGCGCCACCGCCGCGGCCTGCGCCCATTCACGCGAACGTTCGTAGATGGCGAGCAGCGACAGCCTGGCCTCGTTCTCGTAGCGCGTGCCTTCGAGCTTCTGCAGCGCGGCTTCCGCGCGATCGAGCAATCCGGCACGCAGGAAGTCCTGTGCGAGTGCGTGCTGCGCGCGGTCGCGATCGGCTCGGCTCAGGTCGCCGCGTCCCAGCAGGTGTTCGTGCACGCGCACGGCACGTTGGTATTCGCCGCGGCGGCGGAAGAGGTTGCCGAGTGCGAAGTGCAGTTCCTGGGTGTCTGGGTCGTTCTGGACCGCTTCGATGAACGCGTCGATGGCCTGATCCTGCTGCTCGTTCAGCAGGAAGTTGAGGCCGCGAAAGTAGGCCTTGGGGGCCTGGCGGTTCTCGATCTTCAGTTGCCGGAGGTCGAAGCGGGACGCAAGCCAGCCGAGGACGAAGGCGATGGGAAGGCCGAGCAGCAACCAGCTGAGATCAAAGTCCATGTTGGCGTACGGCGGGTAGGTCGGTGGTGACGACCGGCGGGGCGGGCGTCGTGGTGGTTGTTCCGGTCGGCACCGGGGTCACGGGCAACTGGGCTGCCGCACTGCGATGCTTCCACCAGCCCGGCAGCATGCCGAGCGCGCCGACCACGAGTCCGCCCGCAAAGGCGGCGAGCACGACGAGCACGAGCGGGGCGCGCCAGGACGTGCCGAAGAAGAAGTAGACGGTGGCGTCGTGCTGGTTGTTCAGCGCGAAGGCGAAGAGGGTAAAAAAAATGGCTGCCTTGAGCAGCCACAGGAGGTATTTCATGCGCGTCCCCGTTGGCGGGGGAATTCTATGCCCGCCTGTCGCGGACCCCAATCGCCTCAGCCGCGTTTCTGTTTCGCGGCGTCGAGTTCGACGGTTCGTGCATCGACCGCTTCGCGCAGGGCCTTGCCCGGCTTGAAATGCGGCACGCGCTTCTCGGGAATCTGCACGCTCTCGCCCGAGCGCGGATTGCGCCCGATGCGCGGAGGGCGCCGGTTCACCGTGAAGCTTCCGAATCCGCGAATCTCGATCCGATGCCCGCGCACCAGCGCGTCGCTCATCGCGTCAAGAATGGTCTTGACGGCGTATTCGGCATCGCGGTGCGTCAACTGCGCAAAGCGCGCTGCGAGTTCTTCGACAAGGTCGGAGCGGGTCATGGCAAGAAAAAACGGAGACGAAAAAAAAGACAGAGCGGGCGCGTAGGCCCACTCTGTCCCCGGTCACAGCTTACTTGTCGCTGTTGTCCAGCTTGGCGCGCAGCAGGGCGCCGAGGCTGGTCGTGCCCGCGTTCTCGCGTGCCGACTGCTGGCTCAGGCTCTGCATGGCTTCCTGCTGGTCGACCATGTCCTTCTGCTTGATCGACAGTTGGATGTTGCGGGTCTTGCGATCCACATTCACCACCACGGCCGTGACTTCGTCGCCTTCCTTGAGCACGTTGCGTGCATCTTCCACGCGGTCGCGGGAGATTTCGCTGGCGCGCAGGTAGCCGATGATGTCTTCGCCGAGGTCGATTTCAGCGCCGCGGGCGTCCACGGTCTTGACCTTGCCGGTGACGATCTGGCCCTTGTCGTTCACGGTGGTGAACGTCGTGAACGGATCGCTGTCGAGTTGCTTGATGCCAAGGCTGATGCGCTCGCGGTCGACGTCGACAGCCAGCACGATCGCTTCGACTTCCTGGCCCTTCTTGTAGTTGCGAACGGCGGTTTCGCCGGCTTCGTTCCACGAGAGGTCGGACAGGTGAACCAGGCCGTCGATGCCGGCAGCCAGACCCACGAACACGCCGAAGTCGGTGATCGACTTGATCGGGCCCTTGACGCGGTCGCCGCGCTTGGTGTTCTGCGCGAACTCTTGCCACGGGTTGGCCTTGCACTGCTTCATGCCCAGGCTGATGCGGCGCTTGTCTTCGTCGATTTCGAGGACCATGACTTCGACTTCATCGCCCAGCGAGACGATCTTGTTCGGAGCGATGTTCTTGTTGGTCCAGTCCATTTCGGAGACGTGCACCAGGCCTTCGATGCCAGGTTCGAGTTCGACGAACGCGCCGTAGTCGGCAATGTTCGTGACCTTGCCGAACAGGCGGGTCGATTGCGGGTAGCGGCGCGAAACGCCCATCCACGGGTCGTCGCCCATTTGCTTGAGACCCAGCGAGACACGGTTCTTCTCGGTGTCGAACTTGAGGATCTTGGCGGTGATTTCCTGGCCGGCTTGCACCACTTCGCTCGGGTGGCGAACACGACGCCATGCCATGTCGGTGATGTGCAGCAGACCGTCGATGCCGCCGAGGTCGACAAACGCACCGTATTCGGTGATGTTCTTGACGACACCGCGCACGACTGCGCCTTCCTTCAGGGTTTCCATCAGCTTGGCGCGTTCTTCGCCCATGCTGGCTTCGACCACGGCGCGGCGCGACAGCACCACGTTGTTGCGCTTGCGGTCGAGCTTGATGACCTTGAATTCGAGGGTCTTGTTCTCGTAGGGGGTCAGGTCCTTGATAGGACGCGTGTCGATCAGCGAACCCGGCAGGAATGCGCGGATGCCGTTGACCAGGACGGTGAGACCGCCCTTGACCTTGCCGCTCGTCGTGCCGGTGACGAAGTCGCCGGATTCGAGGGCCTTCTCCAGTGCGAGCCACGAAGCCAGACGCTTGGCGGTGTCGCGCGAGAGGATGGTGTCGCCGTAGCCGTTTTCAACGCTGCCGATGGCAACGGAAACGAAATCGCCGGCCTGGACTTCGAGCTCGCCCTTGTCGTTCTTGAACTCCTCGATCGGCACGTAGGCTTCGGACTTGAGGCCTGCGTTGACCACGACGTGGTTGTGTTCGACACGCACGACTTCGGCGGTGATGACCTCGCCGGTGCGCATTTCGGAACGCTTCAGGGATTCTTCGAATAGGTCGGCAAAAGATTCAGACATTGTGTTTTCCTTCCGTCACGCAGGGTTTGCAGCAGCACCATTGCGGCTGACTTGGATCTGGAGACGGCGGTTGTTTGGGCTTGGGGCCCGGTTGAGGTTGAACAACCAGCAGGCCGGTGCGCTGTCGCGCGGCGGGGACCTGCTGGACCGAAACGCCGATCAAGAAGACTTGAAAGGCTGTACTTGCTGCCACCAGTCCAGCACCTGTTCGACCGATTGCTCGACCGAAAGGAAGGAGTTGTCCAGGAGGCGGGCGTCAGGCGCCGGCTTGAGTGGCGCGACGCTGCGAGACGAATCCCTGAGGTCACGCGCTTCCAGGTCGGCGCGAAGGGTATCGATTGTAGTCGAAATACCCTTTGAAATCAACTGCTTATAGCGCCGCTCGGCCCGATGGGTGGCGCTCGCGGTGAGATAGACCTTGAGTCCAGCGTCGGGGAACACCACGGTGCCCATGTCCCGGCCGTCGGCCACCAGGCCGGGCAGGCGACGGAACCTCCTCTGCAGCGCCAGCAATGCGTTGCGCACGGAGGGCAGTGCCGATACGCGGGAGGCATCCATGCCGGCGGCCTCGGTGCGGATCGCGTCGCTCACGTCCTCGTCGGCCAGGAGGACGTTGCCTTCGCTGAAGCTCAAGGGCAGGTTGCGGGCAAGCTCGGCGATCCGGGCCTCGTGCTCGGCGATCGCATCCAGGCCGTTGCGGCGCATGGCGAGGCCCGTGACACGATAGAGGGAACCCGAGTCGAGGTAGTGGTAGCCGAGGCTCCGCGCCACTTCGACGGTGAGCGTGCCCTTGCCCGAGGCGGTCGGGCCGTCGATGCAGATCACCGGCACCTCGACGGCCTTGGCCACCGAGAACAGGGTTTCGAAGTACTCGGGGAAGGTCTTGGCGACACAGTGCGGGTCCAGGATCCGCACCGCCAGGCCGGCCGGATTGAACGCCGCCAGCGAAAAGCACATCGCCACGCGATGGTCGTCATAGGTGCGGATGCTCGCCGCGCGCCAATCTGCCGCGGCCAGCGGATGGACGCGGATGAAGTCCAGGCCGTCTTCGACCGTGGCGCCAAGCTTGCGCAGCTCGTTCGCCATGGCATCGATTCGATCCGTTTCCTTCACGCGCCAGCTCGCAATGTTTCGCAGGGTACTGGGGCCGTCGGCGTAAAGCGCCATCACGGCAAGCGTCATGGCCGCGTCCGGGATGTGGTTCGCGTCGATGTCGATCGATTTGAGCGGCCAGGTGCCGCGCGAGATCGCAAGCCAGTTCGGGCCGCTGTCGACGCGGGCGCCCATCTGGCGTGCGGCCTCGACGAAACGGATGTCGCCCTGGATCGATTCGGCGCCGACGCCTTCGATCCGGATCCCCGAGCCGTCGGCGATGGCGCCGAGCGCGATGAAGTAGCTCGCCGACGACGCGTCGGCCTCGACGTGGATTTCCCCGGGCGAACGGTACTCGCTACCCGCCGGAATCGTGAATCGCTGCCACCCATCGCGCTTCACGGCGATGCCGAAGCGCGCGAGCAGGTTGAGCGTGATCTCGATGTACGGCTTGGAAATGAGCTCGCCGACCACGTCGATCACGATGTCCCGGCGCGCCGCCAGCGGAAGGGCCAGGAGCAGGGCGGTCAGGAACTGGCTGGAGACGTCGCCGCGAACGCGGATCGGCGCGTCGAGCTGGAGCGAATCGGGCCCGACAGGGTGAATCCGCAGCGGTGGATAGCCTGGGTTGCCAAGGTAATCGATGTGGCAGCCAAGCTGTGTCAGCGCATCGACGAGGTCGCCGATCGGACGCTCGTGCATGCGAGGCACGCCGCGCAACTCGAATTCGCCGCCCAGGAGTGCCAGTACAGCGGTGAGCGGGCGCATCGCCGTGCCGGCGTTGCCTAGGAACAGCGAGGCTTCCGGTGTCCGGAGCTTGCCGCCGAGTCCTTCGACGCGGAGGGTGGTGCCGGACTGGTCGATGCCGCAGCCGAGCGCGGCGAGCGCGTCCAGCATGACGCGCGTGTCTTCCGAGTCGAGCAGGTCGTGCACCGTCGTCGTGCCGCTGGCGAGCGCTGCCAGCAGCAGCACCCGGTTGGAGATGCTCTTGGAGCCCGGCAGGCGGACGGTGCCGGCCGCCGATGCGAGCGGCGGAATATCGAGGAAAGGGGTCGAGAACATGTCAGTCGGGCGAAGCCGCCACGCCGGGCTGCCATTGCGTGCGAGTCCGGCTCGCCGCGGCGATGGCGTCTTCGAGCGCCTGCGCGTTTCCCGAGGCCACCATGGCTTCGAGCTGCGTCAAGGCGTCACGAAACGCCTGCGACTGAAGCAGCACCTGTTCGCGATTGGCGAGCAGGATGTCGCGCCACACCGCAGGCTCGCTGGCCGCGATGCGCGTGAAATCGCGAAAGCCGGGGCCGGCCAGCTCCAGGAAGCGTTCGCCCTGGGGGTGGGCGGCAATGGCGTTGGTGAAAGCGAAGGCGAGCAGATGGGGCAGGTGGCTGACAGCGGCGAAGGCGCTGTCGTGTGCCTCGTGCGTCATCGTCACGACCTTGGCACCGATGCCGGTCCAGACCTGCGTGGCCCGCTGGACGTTGGAGCGCAGCGTGGCCTTGATCGGCGTGAGCACTACCTGGCGCCCCGAGTACAGGTTGACGTCGGCATGCTCGACGCCAGCGACTTCCTTGCCGGCGATGGGATGCGCAGGCACGAACGCGCCGAGCTGATCCTGCAGTCCGCGGCGCGCCGCCTCGATCACGTCGCCCTTGGTCGATCCCACGTCCATGACCAGCATCTGCTCGGTGATGCCGTGGCGGATTGCCTTGAATGTCTGTTCGGAGGCGCCGACCGGCACGGCGATCAGGACCAGATCGGCCCCCGACACCGCGAGCAAGGCCGATGGTGCCGCCACGTCGATCACGCCCAATTGCTTGGCGCGCTCGGTGGTGGAGGGCGACTTGCTGTAGCCGACCACGCGCTTGACCAGACGGGCGCGCTTGAGCGCCAGGGCGAACGACCCGCCCATCAATCCGCAGCCGATCAGACCCAACTGTTCAAACATCGTCGGGGCCTCAGGCGGTGACGGGGTAGGCGCCGATGACCTTGTAGAACGCGCACAGCTTGCGCAGTTCGGCCAGTGCGGCGGCCACGTTGGGCTGCGAGGGATGCCCGTCGAGGTCGATGTAGAAGTAGTACTCCCACTGGCCGGTGCGCGCGGGGCGCGACTCGAAGCGGGTCATCGAGACGTTGTTGTTCTTCAGCGGAACGAGCAGGTCGTGGACCGCGCCGGGGCGGTTCGGCACCGATACGACGAGGCTCGTACAGTCCTTGCCCGACGAGGGCGGCATGGCGAGGGTCTGCGGCAGGCAGATGACG
The DNA here is from genome assembly GCF_030317145.1 of Variovorax flavidus. GTDB lineage: Bacteria > Pseudomonadota > Gammaproteobacteria > Burkholderiales > Burkholderiaceae_C > Variovorax > Variovorax flavidus. Next base: position 802,440 of record NZ_JASZYE010000003.1, on the reverse strand, counting down.
GCAAAGCGCGTGCGGTTGTACGAATCGTCCTGGATCGCATGCGCAACGATATGCAGCCCGAACCGGGTGGCGGCGCGCTCGCTCGCGAGTGCGGCCCAGGCCGGATTGCCGGCCGCGAGACGCGCGCCTTCGGCATTGCTGGAGACTGCACGCCGCTCTGCGTTCGGGAGGTGCTTGGAAAGCCAGGTCTGGCACTGGGCCAGTGCTTGCGGATGCGCCAGCACTGCCTCGATGCCTCCGAGTTCGTTGGTGGTACGCAGCAGATGGTGCCGTACCAGCAAGCTGACTTCGCCGACGACGTGGGTGGGCGAGTGGAGGAACAGGTCGAGTGAACGGGTGACGACGCCCTCGGTGGAGTTCTCGACACCGACGACACCGTACTGGGCGCTGCCTGCTGCGGTGGCGTGAAAGACCTCGTCGAAGTTCGCGCAATAGATCAGGTCGGCGGCGCCACCGAAGTATTCAACGGCCGCCTGTTCGCAGAACGTGCCTTCGGGGCCTAGTACGGCCACCCGCTGGGGTGACTCGAGGGCGAGGCAGGCCGACATGATCTCGCGCCAGATGGCTGCGACGTGCACGTCCTTGAGCGGGCCGCCGTTGCTCTGCTGCATCTTCTCGATGACCTGCGCGACGCGATCGGGGCGGAAGAAGGGCGTGCCCTCGCGCTTCTTGACCTCGCCGACCTGCTCGGCGACATGCGCGCGCCGGTTCAGGAGGTCGAGAAGCTGCTGGTCGAGCGAGTCGATCTGCACGCGCAGATCGGCAAGGCTGGAGGAGTTGTCAGGGGTGGAAGGCTGTGGAGCGGGTGCGGTCATCGTTGAGGTGCGCAGCGTCTAGGCATGCGACCGCTCGAATTCTCGCATGTAGGACACGAGCGCCTGCACCCCGGCCAGCGGCATGGCGTTGTAAATGCTGGCACGCATGCCGCCGACGGACTTGTGGCCCTTGAGCTGGAGCAGGCCTGCTTCGCGCGCGCCTGCGAGAAACGCGTCGTTGCGGCTTTCGTCGCGCAGGAAGAAGGGCACGTTCATGCGCGAGCGGCAGGCGGCGTCGACCTTGTTGTCATAGAAGGCGGAGCCGTCAATGAAGTCGTACAGGAGGCGCGCCTTGGCAATGTTGCGTGCTTCCATGGCGGCGACGCCTGTGAGCGCACCCTCGGTCTGCTGCCGCAGCCACTGGAAGGTCAGCCCGGCGATGTAGATGCCCCAGGTGGGGGGCGTGTTGTACATCGACTGGTTGTCGGCGACCGTCTTGTAGTTGAAGGCGCTGGGGCAGATCTCGAGCGCGTGGCCGAGCAGGTCGTCCCGCACGATCACGATCGTGAGGCCAGCTGGCCCGAGGTTCTTCTGGGCTCCCCCGAAGGCGAGGCCGACGCGGCGCCAATCGACCGGCCGCGATGCCACGTGGGACGAGAAGTCCATCACCAGCGGAGCCTTGCTGCCGAGGGCCGCGAGGTCGGGCACTTCCTGGAATTCGACGCCGTTGATGGTCTCGTTGCTGCAGATGTGCACGTATGACGCGTCGCCCGACAGCTGCCATGTCGACGGGTCAGGCAGGCGCGTGTGCTGGTCCGCCGCATTGGTGGCGGCGATGTTGACCTTGCAGTAGCGCTGCGCTTCTTTCTGGGACTTGGCGCTCCAGCTGCCCGTGACCACGAAATCCGCGCTGGTACCGCGCGAAAGATTCATCGGCACGATTGCGTTTTCGCCCAGCCCGCCCCCTTGCATGAAGAGGATGTGGAACTGTTCCGGCACCGCGAGGAGCTCGCGGATGTCGGCTTCGGCCTGCCTGCAGATCGCGCCGAACTCCTTGCCGCGATGGCTCATCTCCATCACGCTCATGCCGCTGCCTTCCCAGTCCAGCATCTCGGCGGCGGCGCGTTGCAGCACCGCCTCCGGCATGGCGGCCGGACCGGCGGAGAAGTTGTACGGGCGCGGACCCGCTGGCTGCGTCACTTCTTGGCGGGCGCCTTGGCGGGCGCTGCCTTGGCTCCTGCTGCTCCACCCGTCGGGGCGCCCAGCGCCTTGGCGACGTTGCTGTCGAGCGCGACCATCTTGGGTTCGATCGAGGCGCGCGTTTCGGCAACCAGCTTTTCCGTCAGCGCGGTCTGCAGCTTGGGATTCATCTCCTGGTACTTCTTGCTCAGCGGCGAGTTGATCCACGCCAGCAGCTGGCGCATTTCTTCTTCGCTGAAGTTTTGTTCCATGATGGGCGTCAAGGCGCCCGGTGCGAGTTGCACGGCCTTGTCGCGCACGATGGGGTAGGCCTCATCGAAGTACTTCTTGAGTTCGGCGTCGGCTGCCTTGGCTGCGGCTTCGCGCTTTTCGGCGGGCACCTGCGTTTGCAGGTACTGCGAGCCAGCCTGGGCGATCGGAGCGCTCGACTGCTCGACCAGACCGCGCGCCAGCGATTCGATGCCGGGCTTCTGCAGATCGATGAACTGCTTGATGAGTGCGGACTTGTCCTGGGCCATGGCCAGCGTGCTGCCGGCAAGCGCGACCGTCAGGAGCGCGAGTTTGATTTTTTTCACTGGGGATTCTCCGTTGAAGATGAGGAAGAAGTGTCGTCGGCGCCGGGTTCAGTCTCGACATTCGCGTCGTTCTCGACGATACGCTGCAGCCCGCTGAGCTTGGCACCTTCGTCGAGCCCGATCAGCGTGACGCCCTGCGTCGCGCGACCGAGTTCGCGAATTTCGGCGACCCGGGTGCGCACGAGCACACCCTTGTCGGTGATGAGCATGATCTCGTCTTCGGCGTGCACGAGAGTCGCGGCCACCACCTTGCCGTTACGTTCACTCTGTTGAATAGCGATCATGCCCTTGGTTCCCCGGCCATGACGCGTGTACTCGGTAATGCTTGTTCTTTTTCCGTAACCGTTTTCCGTGGCGGTCAGGACGCTCTGCTCCTCGTCCTCGGCGACGAGCATGGCGATCACGCCCTGGCCGTCCTCGAGCGTCATGCCGCGCACGCCGCGGGCGTTGCGGCCCATGGGGCGTACGTCGTTTTCGTCGAAGCGGACTGCCTTGCCGCCGTCGGAGAACAGCATCACGTCATGCGCGCCGTCTGTCAGCGCGGCGCCGATCAGGTAGTCGCCCGGATCGAGATCGACGGCGATGATGCCGGCCTTGCGAGGGTTGCTGAACTCGTCGAGGGCGGTCTTCTTGACCGTGCCCATCGAGGTGGCCATGAACACGTACTGGTTGGCGGGGAAGGTCCGTTTCTCGCCGGTCAGCGCCAGCACGACGTTGATCTTCTCGCCCTCCTGGAGCGGGAACATGTTGACGATCGGTCGGCCACGGGAACCACGTGAGCCCGCAGGCACTTCCCAGACCTTGAGCCAGTAAAGTCGGCCGCGATTCGAGAAGCAGAGGATGTAGTCGTGCGTGTTCGCGATGAAGAGCTGGTCGATCCAGTCGTCTTCTTTGGTCGCGGTGGCCTGCTTGCCGCGTCCGCCGCGCTTCTGGGCCCGGTATTCGCCGAGCGGCTGGCTCTTGATGTAGCCGCTGTGGGACAGCGTCACGACCATGTCGGTCGGCGTGATCAGGTCTTCCGTCGAGAGGTCGAAGGCGCTGTGCTCGACCTGGCTGCGGCGCACGCCGAGCTTGGTCTGGCCGAACTCCTGCTTGATGGTGGTGAGTTCGTCGCCGATGATCACCGAGACGCGTTCGGGCTTGGCCAGGATGTCGAGCAGGTCGTCGATCTCGGCCATCACTTCCTTGTACTCGGCGACGATCTTGTCCTGCTCCAGGCCGGTCAAGCGCTGCAGACGCATCTGCAGGATTTCCTGGGCTTGCGTGTCGGACAGCTTGTAGAGGCCATTCGCGCTCATTCCGAACTCGCGCTCGAGACCGTCCGGGCGGTAGTCGTCCGCGTTGATCACACCACCGTCGGCGCGCGTGCGGGTGAGCATCTCGCGCACCAGCTTGCTGTCCCAGGCGCGGCTCATCAGTTCGGCCTTGGCAACGGGCGGCGTCGGCGCGTTGCGGATGATCGCGATGAACTCGTCAATGTTGGCGAGGGCGACGGCCAGGCCTTCCAGCACGTGGCCGCGCTCGCGGGCCTTGCGCAGGTTGAACACCGTGCGGCGGGTCACGACCTCGCGACGGTGCTGCAGGAAGACCTCGATCAGGTCCTTGAGGTTGCACAGCTTCGGCTGGCCGTCCACGAGGGCCACCATGTTGATGCCGAAGGTATCCTGCAGTTGCGTCTGCTTGTAGAGGTTGTTGAGGACGACCTCGGGTACTTCGCCGCGCTTGAGTTCGATCACCAGGCGCATGCCCGATTTGTCCGACTCGTCCTGGATGTGGCTGATGCCTTCTATCTTCTTCTCGTGCACCAGTTCGGCCATGCGCTCCTGCAGGGTCTTCTTGTTGACCTGATAGGGGAGCTCGTCGACGATGATCGCCTGGCGCTGGCCGCGGTCGATGTCCTCGAAGTGGCACTTGGCGCGCATCACGACCTTGCCGCGGCCGGTGCGGTAGCCGTCCTTGATGCCGTTGATGCCGTAGATGATCCCGGCGGTGGGGAAATCGGGCGCCGGCACGATCTCCATCAGGTCGTCGATGCTGGCTTCCGGATGGCGCAGGAGGTGCAGGCAGGCGTCGACGACTTCGTTCAGGTTGTGCGGCGGAATATTGGTCGCCATGCCCACCGCGATACCGCCGGCGCCATTGACCAGCAGATTCGGCAGTTTGCTTGGCAATACCAATGGCTCTTTTTCGGAGCCGTCGTAATTCGGACCGAAATCGACAGTTTCCTTGTCAATATCGGCCAGCATTTCATGGGCAATTTTGGCAAGCCGAATCTCGGTATAGCGCATCGCTGCTGCCATATCGCCATCGACCGAGCCGAAATTGCCCTGGCCGTCCACCAGCATGTGGCGCATGGAGAAGTTCTGCGCCATCCGCACGATCGTGTCGTAGACCGACTGGTCGCCGTGAGGGTGGTACTTGCCGATGACGTCGCCAACGATACGGGCCGACTTCTTGTAGGGCCGGTTCCAGTCGTTGTTGAGTTCGTGCATCGCATACAACACGCGCCGGTGCACCGGTTTGAGGCCGTCCCGGGCGTCCGGGAGGGCGCGTCCCACGATCACGCTCATGGCGTAATCGAGATAGCTGCGACGCATTTCCTCTTCGAGGCTGATGGGGAGAGTTTCTTTGGCGAACGAGGTCATGGGCGGCGGGCAGACGGCAAGGAGGCGAAATTTTACGCTGCCGGGGGTGTCGCACCGCCGCAACACAAGGCCGGTATTCCGCCTCCGTCCTACGCTTCCGGGGCGTCCGCCGGGCTGTTTGCCAAAGACCCTATGGCACAATCGCCTCAACGTTTTGGGTGGTGGTCACTTAAAGCGTCCTTGATTCGCAGCGCGGCTGCGGCTTTTTCCCCAAGAGGAGAACCATGAAGAAACTGAATAAAGTGGCGATGATGTTTGCAGTCGCTGCGCTCGCCACTGCCGCCGGCGCGCAGAACCGTGTCACCGCAGCGGATGGTGGTCCGGTGATCGACAACTGGCAAAACGGCACCGGCGAACTGGTTTGGAAAAATGGCACCAACGAACTCTGCTGGCGCGATGCCAACTGGACGCCCGCAACGGCCGCCGCTGGTTGCGACGGCGCGCTGGTTCCCCCGCCCCCGCCCGTAGCAGCGGCTCCGACCCCGCCGGCACCTGTGCCTCCGGCTGTCGCCGCTTCGAAGGTTACCTTCGCAGCTGACGCATTCTTCGACTTCGACAAGTACGTCCTCAAGCCCGAAGGCCGTGCCAAGCTTGACGACCTGGTCTCGAAGATCAAGGACGTGAACCTTGAAGTGATCATCGCTGTCGGCCACACCGACTCGATCGGTACTGTTGCCTACAACCAGAAGCTGTCGGTCCGCCGCGCTGAAGCCGTCAAGGCCTACCTGGTCTCGAAGGGCATCGAAAAGAACCGCGTCTACACCGAAGGCAAGGGCAAGAGCCAGCCTGTGGCTGACAACCGCACTGCCGAAGGCCGCGCCAAGAACCGCCGCGTGGAAATCGAAGTGGTCGGTACCCGCCCCAACAAGTGATTCTCCGGAATCCCTAATGAAACCCCGCCTCGGCGGGGTTTTTTTATGGCTGATCCGGACGCCGGCAATGACTTGCCGGCGTGTGCCGGCAATTCCATCCATTCATAATCGCTGGATGACCGAAACCGTGAATGCCGATCCCGCAGAGCTCGCCAAATTTTCCGAGCTGGCGCACCGTTGGTGGGATCTTGAAAGTGAATTCCGTCCGCTGCATGAAATTAATCCGCTGCGCCTGGAGTGGATCGACGGCATCGCGCCGATCGCGGGCCTCAAGGTGCTCGACGTCGGCTGCGGCGGCGGGATTCTTGCCGATTCCATGGCGCGCAAGGGTGCCGAGGTGCTGGGCATCGACCTGGCCGACAAGGCTCTCAAGGTGGCGCAGCTGCATGCGCTGGAAGCCGGGACCAGGGGTGTGAAATATCGATCGGTCAGCGTCGAGTCCCTAGCGGCTGAACAGCCCGAAAGCTTCGATGTGGTCACCTGCATGGAAATGCTCGAACACGTACCACAACCGGCGTCGGTCGTGAAGGCCTGCGCCGATCTCGTCAAGCCGGGCGGATGGGTATTCTTCTCCACCATCCACCGGAATCTCAAGTCATTCCTCTTCGCGATCGTGGGTGCGGAGTACGTGCTGGGGATGCTGCCGCGCGGTACGCACGAGTACCAGAAGCTGATCCGTCCCAGCGAGCTCGCCGCCCACTGCCGAGCCGCCCACCTCGACCTGCGCCATACGCGCGGCATGGAGCACAACCCCGTGACGCGGCGCTACTGGCTCAGCGACGACACCAGCGTGAACTACATGTTTGCGACCCAGAAGCCGGCGGTGCGTCAGTGAGGGGGGGCAACGAAACACAAGCCGTCCTTTTCGACCTCGACGGCACTTTGATCGACAGCGCCCCGGACCTTGGCGCCGCAGCCGACCAGATGCGCACGGGCCGGGGGCTTGCTTCGATCCCGCTGGAGCGCTATCGCCCGATGGCCGGTGCCGGCGCACGCGGCATGCTGGGCGTGGCGTTCGGCATCACGCCGGATTCGCCCGAATTTCCGGCGCTCCGCGAAGAGTTCTTCCTCAACTACGAGGCTCGGATGCTTCGCAACACGCAGGTCTTCGAGGGCGTGGCCGAACTGGTCGAGGCGCTCCGAGCGCGTGGCTTGCGATGGGGAGTGGTCACCAACAAGTCGGTTCGATTCACGGGCCCCCTCACGCGTTCGATCCCCCTGTTTGACACGGCCCGAGCCATCGTCAGCGGTGACACGACGCCTTACGCCAAACCCCATCCGGAGCCCTTGTTCGAAGCGGCGCGCCAGCTCGGCGTGCCGCCGACCTCCTGTGTCTATGTCGGCGATGACGAGCGAGACATCATGGCCGGCCGTGCCGCTGGCATGCGAACCGTGGCCGCAACCTACGGCTATATGGGCGAACAGGCGGAAGTGGCGCGGTGGGACGCAGACGCCGCCATTTCTTCGCCCCTCGAGCTCTTGCAGTTGCTCAAACAGGCCTAAAATGAATCGCTTGGGGCTGCACTGGTTTCGACGCGGGTTCGGAATCGCAGCGGGGCATGTCGAGCTGAATGCGCTCGTAAAACAGATTCAAACAAACTAACTGCAAACGACGAACGTTTCGCACTCGCCGCTTAATTGCCGGTGAGCTTTGCAACAGCATGCCGATGGGCTGGGCAAGGGGGCGCTAGAGCAATCTGACGCCTCCCGGCTGCAAAGATAATCTACATGGGCTGGCTCCGATCCGGGTACCTTGGGTCGGGACGAGAAAATAGGGTACTGGCGGCCGGTGTAGCGTGCGACTGCGCGACACCGGTGGCGAGACCTAAATCAGACCGCTAAACATGTAGATCTGCGCGAAGAAGGCTTGCGGACGGGGGTTCAAATCCCCCCAGCTCCACCACACACGACAACCGGCACCGACGAAGAGCTCGGCGCCGGGCTCACCCCCGGAACCTCTCCCTTCCTCGCGTTTGCGGTGCCGATCGCCGTCGCCAGAGCGCCCGAGATCCTTCACTCCGCGGGTATTGCACGGGCCGTGTCGCACGACATGGCCATGCTCTCTTTCGCCCTGCATGCGCGAGCTATAGTCCCCGACGTCGCTGCGGCATACATGGGACACGAAACATGAAAAATCTGGAATGGACAGTGGCGCTTCGCACTTCCGTCGCACTCACGCTTGCGTTGGCCGGAGCCGCGCAACTTCACGCGGCTTCGGTGGCGCCGGTCGCAGCCGAAAACGGGATGGTCGTCAGCGCCCAGCATCTCGCCACCAAGGTCGGTGTCGACGTGCTCAAGCGGGGCGGCAACGCGATCGACTCTGCGGTCGCGGTCGGTTACGCGTTGGCGGTGGTCTATCCCGCGGCGGGCAACCTTGGCGGCGGTGGGTTCATGACCGTGCAATTGGCCGATGGACGGAAGACCTTCCTGGATTTCCGTGAGAAGGCGCCACTGGCAGCGACTGCCAACATGTACCTTGACAAGGATGGCAATGTCATCAAGGGCCTGAGCACCAACGGCCACTTGGCTGTCGGCGTACCGGGCACCGTTTCCGGGCTCGAACTGGCCCGCGAGAAGTACGGCACGATGAAGCGCGCCGCCCTGATTGCCCCCTCGATCGCACTGGCCGAGCGCGGTTTTGTCCTGCAGCAGGGCGACATCGACATGCTGACCACCGCCACGTCCGACTTCAAGAAGGATCCCGTCTCTGGCGCGATCTTCCTGAACAAGGGCGAACCGTTCGCGGTCGGCCAGAAGTTGGTCCAGAAGGACCTGGCCAGGACGCTCAGGGCCATCAGCCGCAACGGTACCGACGGCTTCTACACGGGCCCCGTGGGTGCCGCGATCGTGGCATCCAGCCAGGCCGGCAAGGGGCTCATCACGCAGGCCGACCTCGACCAGTACCAGACGCGCGAGCTACCGCCGGTCGAGTGCGATTACCGGGGCTATCACGTGGTCTCGGCGCCGCCGCCGAGTTCGGGTGGCGTGGTGATCTGCGAGATGCTGAACATCCTCGAGGGCTATCCGCTCAAGGACCTCGGCTTCCGCTCGGCTCAGGCCGTGCACTACCAGATCGAGGCCATGCGCCACGCGTACGTCGATCGCAACAGCTACCTTGGCGATCCCGACTTCGTGAAGAATCCGCTCGACCGGCTGCTCGATAAGGGCTATGCCGCAAAAATCCGTGGCGTGATCGACCCGGCGAAGGCGGGCGTCTCCAAGGACATCAAGCCCGGCGTCGCCCCGCACGAGGGCAGCAACACCACGCACTATTCCATCGTCGACCAGTGGGGCAATGCGGTCTCGGTGACCTACACGCTCAATGACTGGTTCGGCGCCAAGGTGACGGCCGCCAAGACCGGCGTGCTGCTCAACAACGAGATGGACGATTTCACCTCGAAGGTCGGCGTGCCCAACATGTATGGCCTCGTGCAGGGCGAAGCCAATGCCATCGCGCCGGGCAAGCGTCCGCTGAGTTCGATGAGTCCGACCGTCATGACCAAGGATGGCAAGCCGGTCTTCGTGGTCGGTACACCGGGCGGCAGCCGCATCATCACGGTCGTGCTCCACTCGATCCTCAATGTGGTCGACTATGGAATGAACGTGCAGGAGGCGGTCGACGCACCGCGCTTCCACCAGCAATGGCTGCCGGACGTGACCAACGTGGAGACCTTCGCGCTCTCGCCGGACACTCGCAAGATCCTGGCGGACATGGGCCACAACCTGGGGGTGCCGCAGCCCGCCAACCATGTGGCGGCGATCATCGTCGGCGCACCGTCGCTCGGTGGCAAGCCGGTGGGCGCCAACCGCTTCTATGGCGCCAACGATCCGCGCCGCAACACCGGACTGGCGCTCGGCTACTGATGCGCATAGAGGAAATTCTCTACACGCAGGGTTTCGGCACACGCCGAGTCTGCGCCGGGCTGGTCCAGCAGGGCTTCGTGACCATCGCGGGCTCTCCGGTGGACGATCCGGGCGCGGATATCGAGACCGAAGGTCTTCGCTTCACCGTGCAGGGCACCGAGTGGGAGTACCACGAGAAAGCGTACCTGATGCTGCACAAGCCGGCAGGGACGGAGTGCTCCCAGAAGCCGTCAACCTATCCCAGCATCTACACCTTGCTGCCGTCGCCTTTGCGCTTGCGGCCGAACAAAGGCGCGGTGCAGGGCGTGCAGGCGATCGGCCGGCTCGACCAGGACACCACAGGCTTGCTGCTGTTGACCGACGACGGCCAGTTCATTCACCGGATGGGTTCGCCGAAGCACCATGTTCCGAAGGTCTACGAGGTCACGACCAAGCATCCGGTCGATGACGCGCAGGTGGCGCGCCTGCTCGCCGGTGTGGTCCTGGACGACGACCCGAAGCCGGTCCGCGCGGCCGCGTGCGAGCTGGCCGGGCCATTGCATCTGAGCCTCACTCTCACAGAGGGGAAGTACCACCAGGTCAAGCGCATGCTGGCGGCTGTCGGCAACCGGGTCGAGGCCTTGCACCGATCGCGCATCGGCATCCTTGCCTTGCCCGACGACCTGGCGCCCGGTCAGTGGCGCTGGCTGCGACCGGAGGAGGTCGACGCCCTGCGAAACGCTCGTGGCAGTCAGCTTCCTGTGACAGTCGCTCGTTAGAATCCAAAGTGGTCTTCTGCCGGAAACGTCCCTTGCGCTCCAATTCATTCCTGACGGGCCGTCTAGCGGCCTTTTTGTTTGCCTGCGCGGTGCTGCCGTCGCAAGCCGCCGAACCCCCTCCCATCTTCGTGCTCAATTCGCTCGACGCGACGGTGAGCGTGATCGATCCGGGCAATTGGGCCGAGAAGCAGCGCATTCCGACCGGCAAGGAGCCGCACCACCTCTACCTCGCGCCCGATCAGAGTTCGTTGATCGTCGCCAACTCGGCTGGTGATTCGCTGACCTTCCTGAACCCCCGCACGGCCGAAGTCCAGCGCGTGGTCTACGGGATCATCGACCCGTATCACCTGCGCTTCTCGCCGGACATGAAGTGGTTCGTCACGGCGGCCAACCGCTTGAACCATGTCGACATCTACCGATGGGATGGCAAGGAGCCCAAGCTCGTCAAGCGCATTCCCACCGGCAAGACCCCGAGCCATATCTGGATCGACGGCAAGAGCACGACGGCCTACGTCACCATGCAGGACAGCGACGAGTTGATCGCCGTGGACCTTGCCACGCAAACCATCCGCTGGCGTACGCCCACCGGCCCGATGCCGGCTGACATCTTCGGCATCCACGACGGCAAGACGCTGCTGGTCGGCCTGACGGGCAGCGATGGCGTGCAGGTGTTCGACGTGGCGGGTGCCCAGCCCAAACTGGTCGGCAAGCTCCTGACCGGCAAGGGAGCCCACGCATTCCGTTCGGCAGGCGACGGCCGCAGCGTGTTCGTCAGCAATCGCGTGGCCAACACGATCAGCCGCATCGACATCCAGACGCTCACAGTCACCGACACCTATCCGGTGCCGGGTGGGCCCGATTGCATGGATGTCTCGGCCGACGGCAAGACGCTCTTCGTCACCTCGCGCTGGGCCAAGAAGCTCAGCGTGGTCGACCTTGCCAGCCGCAAGGTGGTGCGACAGGTTAACGTGGGCCGTTCGCCGCATGGTGTCTGGACCCTTGACCATGCCAAGATCTGAGTTCGGGGCCGCGTTGCTCCTGGTGGCGGCTTCGGTCGTCTCCACCGGCGCGGTCGCCCAAGGCACCTGCAGCAAGCCGGTGTATCTGACCTTCGACACCGGCCACATGGGTGTTGCGCCCCTGGTGGCCGAAGTGCTGAAGCGGCAGGACGTCCGCGTCACTTTCTTTGCCGCGGCAGAGCGCACCCAGACCGACGGCGACAGCCTCGACAACCACTGGGCGCCATGGTGGAAGGCGAGGGCGGCTGAAGGGCATGAGTTCGCGTCCCATACATACGACCATGCCTATTGGCGCGGCGATCTGCCGAGCGTCGAGCCGCGCTTTCGCATCAAGCCGACGGCAGGTGCTTTCGCGGGACGTGAGTTCACCTGGGACGCCAAGCAGTACTGCGCCAACGTGGCCAAGGCTTCCGAGCGCCTGCAGGACATCACCGGCAAGAAGCCGCTTCCGCTGTTCCGGGCACCGGGCGGCAAGACTTCGCCCAAACTGCTGGCGGCCGCCAAGGCCTGCGGCTTCGAGCACGTCGGCTGGGCGCCTGCAGGCTTCCTCGGCGACGAGTTGCCCAGCGAGAAGTTCAGCAACGAGAAGCTGCTGCAACAGGCGCTCGACAAGATCGAGCCGGGCGACATCCTGCTGGCGCACCTGGGCATCTGGTCGCGCAAGGATCCATGGGCGCCTGCCGATCTCGAACCGCTGATCGTCGGGCTCAAGGCCAAGGGCTTCTGCTTCGAGACGCTGCGCCAGCATCCGGCCTACCGCAGTTGGATCTCGGCGCATCCCTGAACCTTTCCGCAACGGCCGGGATCGCACGCCAATGGATTGGCTCACTGACTTGTTTGCGAACCTGCAGCAATGGCTGTTCGAGACGGCGATTCAGCCTGTGGTCTACGCCGTCGGCCTGGGCGGCTGGGTCGAGGACGCGTTCGACGCGACGGGCTGGCTGTTGGTCGGCCTCATCCAGATCGCGGTGCTGCTGGCCGTGATCGGCCCGCTGCAGCGCTGGCGCCCGGCCGAGCCGGTGGTCGACCGGCCGGCCATCCGCATCGACGTGATCTATACGCTGATCCACCGGCTGGGCCTCTTCCGGCTGGCGATGTTCTTCGCGCTCCAGCCACTCTTCGACGACGCGCTGGGCGCGGTGCGCTCGGCGGGCTGGGGAACTTTCCATCTCGATCAGCTCTGGCCCGGCGTCACTGACGTGCCCTGGGTCACGCTCGTGATCTACCTCCTCGTGCTGGATCTCGTCGAATACATCATTCATCGCGGGCAGCACCGTTTCGAATGGTGGTGGGCCCTGCATTCGCTTCATCATTCGCAGCGCCAGATGACGATGTGGAGCGACAACCGCAACCACCTGCTCGACGACGTGATTCACGACACGATCATCGTGATCGTCGCCCAGTTGATTGGCGTCGCGCCGGGGCAGTTCATCGCCATCGTCGCATTCATGCAACTGAGCGAGAGCCTGCAGCACGCCAACCTGCGCTTGAGTTTCGGCGCGATCGGTGAGCGGCTCTGGATCAGTCCGCGCTTCCACCGCCTGCACCACAGCATCGGGATCGGGCATGAGTCGCAAGGCCCGAAGACGCTCGGCGGTCACAACTTCGGCGTGCTGCTTCCCTGGTGGGACATGCTGTTCAGGACGGTGAATTTCGAGGATCGCTACGACCCGACAGGCATTCGCGACCAGGTCGAGCCCGACGACCGTGGCCGTGTGAAGGACTACGGACGCGGCTTCTGGTCGCAGCAATGGCTGGGGCTCCGGCGACTCGTCAGCCGAGGCTGACCGCCGCTCCACACGCTGGCGTTATCCTCGACATCGATGCGTCTTCTTCTCGATTCATTCTGGCGTTCTGTCGCCTATTGCATGCACCCGCGCGTGATCGTGCTGTCCTTGCTGCCGCTAGGGCTCATGGTGCTGCTCGCGGCGGTGTTCGGCTACTTCTACTGGGATGCGTCCGTCGCATGGACCCGCCAGGCGCTGGACGCCTGGCCCCTGCTGGCCGGCTTCTGGGCCTGGATTGGCCGCATGTTCTCGGGCGATGTCACCGCCATGCTCGCGCCGCTGGTGGTTGTGTTCGCGGCCACGCCGTTGATCGTGGTGGCGTCGCTGCTGATCGTTGCCGGCTTCATGGCACCCGCGCTCACCCGCCTGGTGGCGGAGCGGCGCTTTCCTTCGCTGGAGCGCAAGAAGGGCGCATCCTTCATCGGCAGCGTTGCCCGCTCGCTCGGCCTGACCCTGCTGGCCATGCTGGCGCTCGTGGTTTCGATGCCGCTCTGGCTCATCCCGCCGCTGGTCCTGATCCTCCCGCCGCTCATCTGGGGCTGGCTGACCTATCGCGTGATGAGCTTCGACGCGCTCGCCGAGCATGCGAGCCCGGAGGAGCGCGACGAACTCCTTCGGATCCACCGCCTGACGCTGCTGGGCATCGGTGTGCTGTGCGGCTACCTGGGAGCGGCGCCGAGCATCGTCTGGGCATCCGGCGTGCTGTTCGCAGCCGCCTTCTTCGTGCTCGTGCCCGTTGCGATCTGGATCTACACGCTGGTCTTTGCGTTCTCGGCGCTGTGGTTCGCACACTATTGCCTCGACGCGCTGGCGCAATTGCGCGTGCAGCGCGCGGTCGCAGCTGTTTCACCACCCGCGGTCGAGTTGGCCGACGCCAACGCGGCCGCAAGCCAATGGGGTGCCCCATGAGTCGTTCATTCGGTCTGATCGTCGTCGGCGACGAAATCCTCTCTGGCAAGCGCATCGACAAGCACATGCCCAAGGTCATCGAGTTGCTCTCCGAGCGCGGACTCGAACTGGGATGGGCCGAATACGTCGGCGATGTGCCGGTGCGCATCACGGCGGCGCTGGCGCGCGCCTTCGCTTCCGGCGACATCGTGTTCTCGACTGGCGGAATCGGCGCCACGCCCGACGACCACACGCGCCAGTGCGCGGCCGCGGCTCTCGGCGTACCACTCGGGTTGCATCCGGAGGCCGAGGCGCTGATTCGCGAGCGCATGCAGGACACCGCGCGCGAGCAGGGTACGGTCTACGAGCCAGACCGGCCGGACAACATCCACCGTCTCAACATGGGTGTCTTCCCGTTGGGCGCCAACATCATCCGCAACCCGTACAACAAGATCCCCGGCTTCAGTGTCGGCGACGTGCACTTCGTGCCCGGCTTCCCGGTCATGGCCTGGCCGATGATCGAATCGGTTCTCGATGAGCGATATCCCGACCTCTTCGCCCGCGGCCGCGCCGCCGAAAGATCCGTGATCGTCTACGGCGCGATGGAGGCCACGTTGACCCCGCTGATGGAAGCCATCGAGCAGGCGCATGCCGGCATCAAGGTGTTCAGCCTGCCGAGTGTGGACCACGCCGAACATGGGCGACACATCGAACTCGGTGTGAAGGGCGACGCCGACAAAATCGGGCCCGCCTATGCGCAGTTGCTGGCGGGCCTGCACGCGTTTGGCGCACGTCTCGGCCCTGAAATGGTGCGTTGATTCGCATCGCACCAAATTGGTTACAACTCGCCTGTTTTTGGGTTCTGGCGCATGCGCCAAACCCCCCTCGGCTGCAGTGACAATGGCACAGAAACTGCATTCCGGAATACCCGTACTTCCAACCACTATCCAAACCAGGAGAACCTGATGGCAAAGACCGTCGCCGATGTACTCAAACTCGTCAAGGAAAACGAGGTCAAGTTCGTCGACTTTCGCTTCACCGACACTCGCGGCAAGGAACAGCACGTCACCGTGCCGGTTTCCGCGTTCGACGAGGACAAGTTCACTTCGGGCCATGCTTTCGATGGCTCGTCGATCGCCGGTTGGAAGGGCATCGAAGCATCGGACATGCAGCTCATGCCCGACCCGAACACGGCCAACATCGACCCCTTCTTCGAAGAAACCACGCTCATCCTGACCTGCGACGTGGTCGACCCTTCGGACGGCAAGCCCTATGAGCGCGATCCGCGTTCGCTCGCCAAGCGCGCCGAGGCCTACATGAAGGCATCGGGCCTGGGCGACACCGCCTACTTCGGACCGGAACCCGAATTCTTCGTGTTCGACGGCGTGCGCTGGCAGAACGACATGTCCGGCTGCTCCGTGAAGATCGAATCCGAAGAAGCCGCCTGGAACACGGGCAAGGAATTCGAGCACGGCAACACGGGCCATCGCCCGGCCGTCAAGGGCGGCTACTTCCCGGTTCCGCCGGTCGACAGCTTCCAGGACATGCGCTCCGAAATGTGCCTGGTGCTCGAGTCGCTCGGCATCCCGGTCGAAGTGCATCACCATGAAGTGGCCAACGCCGGCCAGATGGAACTCGGCACCAAGTTCAGCACGCTGATCCAGCGCGCCGACTGGGTCCAGCTGCAGAAGTACGTGATCCACAACGTCGCCCACGCCTACGGCAAGACCGCGACCTTCATGCCCAAGCCGATCGTCGGCGACAACGGCTCCGGCATGCACGTGCACCAGTCGGTCTGGAAGGACGGCAAGAACCTGTTCGCCGGCGACGGCTATGCAGGCCTGAGCGACTTCGCGCTGCACTACATCGGCGGCATCATCAAGCACGCTCGCGCGCTGAACGCCATCACGAACCCCGGCACCAACAGCTACAAGCGCCTGGTGCCCGGCTTCGAAGCCCCGGTGAAGCTGGCCTACTCGGCCAAGAACCGCTCGGCCTCGATCCGCATTCCGTTCGTGGCGAACCCGAAGGGCCGTCGCGTCGAAGCGCGCTTCCCCGATCCGCTGATGAACCCGTACCTCGGTTTCGCAGCGCTGCTGATGGCTGGCCTCGACGGCGTGGAAAACAAGATCCATCCGGGCGAAGCCGCCAGCAAGGATCTGTACCACCTGCCGCCGGAAGAAGACGCGCTGATCCCGACCGTGTGCCACAGCCTCGACCAGGCTCTGGAATACCTCGACAAGGACCGTGCATTCCTGACCAAGGGCGGCGTGTTCACCGATGCGTACATCGATGCATACATCGATCTCAAGATGCAAGAAGTGACGCGCTTCCGCATGGCGACCCATCCGGTCGAGTTCGACATGTACTATTCGTTGTAATGTTGCTCACCCCCAGGCTGCGCGCACTGCGTGTCGCTTCGCCCACCCCCTGCCGGGGGCGGTCCGGCCGCTTCGGGCGGCCGCGCGCGGCGGCCCCCTGAAAGGGAGTGCCAGCACACCTGGGCGTTAAAAAGGACGGCAAATGCCGTCCTTTTTCTTTGGGTGGGAACACCAGCATGGCACTCGTATCGAATTGCACGAAAATGCCGCATTGCTGCGCACTCCAACCATGACCATGAAGACTCTTTCCGTTTTCCTGCTGACCGCATTTGCCGCGGCCGGTGTTCACGTGCAAGCTCAGGCGCAAGAGCGTGTCTGGCGCTGCGGCAATGAATACACCAACAACGCGACCCAGGCGCAGCAGCGCGGTTGCAAGCTGATGGAAGGCGGCAACGTCACCGTCGTACAGGGCAACCGGCCGATTGCTTCCGCTGCATCGAGCAGCGCGGTGCGCGCCCCGGCCAGCGCAAGCAGCCCTGCGGGCAGCCCGCGAGTCGATGGCGCTGACCAGCGTGCCCGCGACGGCGAGGCCCGTTCGGTGCTCGAATCCGAACTCCGGAAGGCGCAGGACCGGCAAGCCCAGTTGGTCAAGGAATACAACAACGGCGAACCCGAGAAGCAGGGCAGCGAAGGTCGCAACTACCAGAAGTACCTCGACCGCGTGGCCGAGATGAAAGCCGAGCTTGCGCGCAACGAGAGCGATATTGCCGGCATCCAGCGCGAGATCGGTCGCCTGCCGGTGAAATGACACTCGCCCCCAGGCTGCGCGCACTTCGCGTCGCTTCGCCTGCCCCCTGCCGGGGGCAACACCTGCGGACCGGCGAAGCCGGGTTCGCGGCGTTCCAGGAAGGGACTTTCTCACGTGGCTTTTGGTAAATCCGCCGGGCCGGGCAAGCGCTTTCAAGCCTTCGACCTGCTCTCGACGCTGATTGCGGTGGTGCGCACCGATGGTTCAGTGCTCTTTGCCAACTCCGGCCTGGAAGACGCACTTGGCACTTCGCGGCGCACGCTCGAAGGTTCGCAATTCGGCGCCTGCTTTCATGAACCGCAGGTGTTGCGTACCGCCATCGATGGCGCGCGCAGCAATGACTTTGCCACCCTGCGCTACGAGGCCCTGTTGCGCCGCGTCAACCACGAGCTGATGCCGGTGCAGGTGACGCTCGCGCAGAGCGACAAGGCGGGCGAGTTGATCATCGAGATGTCGCCGCTTGAGCAGCAGGTGCGGCAGGACCGCGAGGAGCGGCTGCTCGATCAGGCGCAGGCCAACAAGGAACTGATCCGCAACCTTGCGCACGAGATCAAGAACCCACTCGGCGGCATTCGCGGCGCGGCGCAGTTGCTGCAGATGGAGGTCGAATCACGCGACCTCATCGAATACACGCAAGTCATCATCCACGAGGCCGACCGCCTGCAGACGCTGGTCGATCGGCTGCTGGCGCCGCACCGGCGGCCGCACGTGGTGGGTGACGTCAACATCCACGAGGTCTGCGAGCGCGTGCGCTCGGTCATCCTGGCCGAGTTCCCGCGCGACCTGCACATCGAGCGTGATTTCGACGTGTCGATCCCGGAGTTCCGCGGCGACCGCGAGCAGCTCATCCAGGCCACGCTCAACATCGTCCACAACGCTGCGCAGGCGTTGGCGGAGCGGCGCGCTGCGGGTGATGCGCAGATCACGTTCAAGACCCGCATCGCGCGTCAGGTTATCTTCAATAAGCAGTGGTATCGACTGGCACTGGAATTGCATGTCATCGACAATGGACCGGGCGTGCCGGACGCGATCAAGGACCGCATTTTTTACCCGCTGGTGTCGGGCAGGGAAGGCGGAACTGGCTTGGGATTGACGCTTGCGCAAACTTTTGTGCAACAGCATCACGGAGTGATCGAGTGCGACAGCGTCCCGGGCCGGACCGATTTCAAGATACTGATACCGCTGCCCTAGCAGCCAAGCAACAAGGAGCTGCATGAAGCCGATCTGGATAGTGGATGATGACCAATCGATCCGCTTTGTGCTGGAAAAAGCGCTACTGCGCGAAGACCTGCCAACCCGTAGCTTCACCAACACGCGCGAAGTTCTCGCCGCACTCGAAGCGGCTGCCGACGACGAACTGCAGGGCCCCCAGGTCCTGGTGAGCGACATCCGCATGCCAGGCGGCTCGGGCCTCGATCTTCTCGACAAGATCAAGGCCAAGCACCCCGGACTTCCGGTCATCATCATGACGGCGTTCTCCGATCTGGACAGCGCTGTCTCGGCCTTCCAGGGCGGCGCCTTCGAGTACCTGCCGAAGCCTTTCGACCTGCCGCGCGCGGTGGAGTTGATTCGCCGTGCCGTCGACGAAAGCCAGCGCGAGGAGGTTGCCGAGGAGCGAATGCAGGCGGCGCCCGAAATGCTCGGACAGGCCCCTGCGATGCAGGACGTGTTCCGTGCGATCGGACGGCTGTCGCAAAGCAATGTGACGGTGCTGATCACCGGCGAGTCCGGCTCCGGCAAGGAACTCGTGGCGCGTGCGCTGCACAAGCATTCACCGCGCGCGAGCGGGCCCTTCGTCGCGATCAATACCGCGGCCATCCCCAAGGACCTTCTCGAAAGCGAACTGTTCGGCCACGAGCGCGGCGCCTTCACCGGCGCACAGACGATGCGGCGCGGCCGCTTCGAACAGGCCGAGGGCGGTACCCTGTTTCTCGACGAGATCGGCGACATGCCTTTCGATCTCCAGACGCGCCTGCTGCGCGTGCTGAGCGACGGGCATTTCTATCGCGTCGGCGGCCACAACTCCGTCAAGGCCAACGTGCGCGTGATCGCGGCAACGCATCAGGACCTGGAGCAGCGCGTCAAGCTCGGCGGCTTCCGCGAAGACCTTTTTCACCGGCTCAACGTGATCCGGCTGCGGCTGCCTGCATTGCGCGAGCGCGGCGAGGACGTGCCCGCGCTCACGCGCCATTTCCTGCAGCAAAGCGCCAAGCAACTGGGCGTGGAGCCCAAGCGCATTTCGGATGCGGCCCTCGCCCAGTTGGCGACCTTCGCCTTTCCCGGCAACGTGCGGCAGCTCGAGAACATCTGCCACTGGCTGACGGTGATGGCGCCGGCGCAACTCATCGAGGCCAAGGACTTGCCGCCTGAAGTGATGGCAGGCGCGCATATCGAAGCGCCCGCAACGGCAGCAGCCGTTGCATCGGCACAGGCGTCGACTGTCGAGCGCGAGCCCGTAGCGGTGGGTTCAGCGGCTGCTGCACCGGCAACGCCGACCGCGCCGGTCGCCGGCGCTTCAGCCTCGGCCGCATGGGAAAGCGGGCTCGAGCTCGAAGCGCAAAGCATGCTGGCGGCGGGCCGTACCGACGTATGGGATGCGCTCTCGCGCCGCTTCGAATCACGCCTGATCCTCACGGCGCTGGCGAACACGCGGGGCCGCCGCATCGAGGCCGCGCAAAAGCTCGGCATCGGCCGCAACACCATCACTCGGAAGATCCAGGAACTCGGCCTGGAATGACCTGATCAGGTGGCAAGGGTCAGCGGTTGCGTTGACCCAGCGTCAGCGTGTCGAGCTGAAACTGGCCGCTCTTGTCCCAAAGCCATGTGTCGACGTACGTGTGGCCACCCACCTTGCCCGGGTTCGGCAAGGGCGATGCGGCCTTGATCAGCTCCTCGATCATCGGGGCTACCTCCGGCGCATGGCTCGGCGTGCGGCTGAAGTACACGCCCGTCACCTTGCCCGTGCTGTCGATGTCGGTCTCGGTCACGACCACGGCGTACACCAACGGCGGAATCTTGCCCTTGTAGATGCGCTTGGGATAGGTCTTGTAGATGTAGGCCGCGCCGGTCTTGCGGTAGGCCTTCACTGCGGGCGTCTGCGAGGTGATGAGCCGCTCGGGCGCCGCCTGCGCGGAGGGGGTGTCGTCCCTCGGCGTGCCCTTCGCGGCATCGCCTTTCCCCTCCTGCTTCAAGGCCTCGCAGCCTGCAAGGCCGAGTGAGACAACGAGAACGGTCAGGAGGAGCGTGTTTTTCATGGTGCTAAATCCAGAATCACAGGGGCGTGGTCACTGGGCTTCTCCCACTTGCGCGGCACGCGGTCGATCACGCAACCCTTGACGCGCGGCACCAGCGGTGCGCTCACCAGGATGTGGTCGATGCGCAGTCCGCGGTTCTTCTGGTAGCCCAGCATGCGGTAGTCCCACCACGAGTAGCTCTTCTCGGGTTGGTCGAAGAGACGGAAGCTGTCCGTCATGCCCAGCTTCAACAGGTCCTTGAAGTGGTCGCGCTCAGCGGTGGTGTGATGAATCGTCTCCGCGAGCCCGACGGGGTCGAAGCTGTCGCGGTCTTCCGGTGCGACATTGAAGTCGCCGAGCAGCACCAGGTTCGGATGGGCGACAAGCTCCTCGCGCAGCCAGTCGCGCAACGCGCTCAGCCAGCGCATCTTGTATTCGAACTTCTCGGTGCCAGGCGCCTGGCCGTTGACGAAGTAGCCGTTGACCACGCGCAGTTCGCCGGCAGGGGTGTCGATGGTCGCGCTGATGACGCGCGAATGCTCGTCGGTGAAGCCGCCGATGTTCTTCACGACGTCGCGCACCGGCGCCAGGCTCAGGATCGCGACGCCGTTGTAGGTCTTCTGGCCGAACACGGCGGCGTCATAGCCGGCCGACTTCAACACTTCGAGCGGAAACTTGTCGTCGCTCATCTTGAGTTCCTGCAGGCACAGCACATCGACGGGGTTGGCGATGAGCCAGTCGAGCACATGCTGCAGCCGTGCGGTGAGGGAATTGACGTTCCAGGTGGCGATTTTCATGGGGATGAGGCTCGAGAGCGTGACGTCTCTGTAACGAAGTTCTCAGTGGTCAGCGCCGTTCGAACGTGACGAAGCTGAACGGAAGTCCATTGGCTGCGGTGTGAGACTCGCGCGCAATTTCTTGCCAGCCGGGGCCGAATCGAGGTGCCCAGGTGTCGCCTTCATAGTCCCGCTCGATCTCGGTCACGATGGCGCGTCGGGCGAGAGGTTCGGCTTCCGCATAGATCTGAGCGCCGCCGATCACCCAGGCTTCGGGCGAATTGTCGTGCTCGCAGATCGCCAAGGCCGCCTGGAGGCTCGGCACGCGTTCCGCGCCGTCGCTCTGCCAATCCGGCTGGCGCGTGATGACGATGTTGCGCCGCCCGGGCAGAGGCCGGAATCGGGGGGGCAGCGAATCCCAGGTCTTGCGTCCCATGATCACCGGCGCACCGGCCGTCTGCTTCTTGAAATGCGCCATGTCCTCGGGCAGATGCCAGGGCATCACGCCGTTGAGGCCGATCACGCCATTGGCGGCGCGCGCGAGGATCAGGTTGATGCGGGTGCCCATGGTCAGACGGCGACGGGTGCCTTGATGGCGGCGTGGTGCTGGTAGTCCACGACCTCGAAGTCTTCGTACTCGTAGTCGAAGATCGAGGCGGGCTTGCGCTTGATGACCAGGGTCGGGTAGGGGAACGGCTCGCGGCCGAGTTGCAGCGCCACCTGTTCCGCATGGTTGCTGTAGATATGGCAGTCACCACCCGTCCAGATGAAGTCGCCCACGTCGAGGTCGCATTGCTGCGCGATCATGTGCGTGAGCAGCGCATAGCTGGCGATGTTGAAGGGCACGCCCAGGAAGATGTCGGCGCTACGCTGGTAGAGCTGGCAGCTGAGCTTGCCGCGCTCGCCGGCCGCTTGCGGCGGCGCCACGTAGAACTGGAAGAAGGCGTGACAGGGCATCAGCGCCATCTTCGATAGTTCGGCCACGTTCCACGCGCTCACGATGATGCGGCGCGAATCGGGGTTGCTCTTGAGCGTGTCGATCACCTGCTGGATCTGGTCGATGTGGCCGCCGTCCGGCGTCGGCCAGCTGCGCCACTGAACGCCGTACACGGGACCGAGGTCGCCGTCTTCGCGTGCCCATTCGTCCCAGATCGTGACGCCGCGTTCCTTCA
The DNA here is from genome assembly GCF_030317145.1 of Variovorax flavidus. Classification (GTDB taxonomy): domain Bacteria; phylum Pseudomonadota; class Gammaproteobacteria; order Burkholderiales; family Burkholderiaceae_C; genus Variovorax; species Variovorax flavidus. The sequence continues at coordinate 779,767 of NZ_JASZYE010000003.1, read as the reverse complement.
GCCAGTTGTTGTTGCTCGACCCGGTCAGGAACCACAGCAGTTCCTGGATGATGGACTTGAGGTGCACCTTCTTCGTCGTGACGAGCGGAAAGCCTTCGCCGAGGTCGAAGCGCATCTGGTAGCCGAACACGCTCTTCGTGCCCGTGCCGGTGCGATCGCCTTTCTGTACGCCCGTCGTGTCGACGTGGCGCATGAAATCTTCGTATTGGGAGCGGATGGGGCGGTTCATTCAGTGGTCTCCACCCGGATCACCCGACCCGGGTTCAGGATATTCAGCGGGTCGAGGCCGCGCTTGATCGCACGCATCATGCCGAGCGCCACCGGCGACTTGTGCTTTTCGAGCTTGTCGACCTTCAGCGAGCCGACGCCATGTTCGGCCGAGAACGAGCCGTCGAATTTCTCGACCGCGTCATACACCAGCGTGTTGATGCGATCTTCATGGTCACGCAGGAAGGCCGAGTTGTCGCCGCCGGCCGGCGCCTGCACGTTGTAGTGCAGGTTGCCGTCGCCCAGGTGGCCGAAGTTCACGAGCCGGACGCCCGGAATCTCGCGTTCGAGGAGTGCGTCGGTATCGGCCACGAAATCGGGAATGCGCGACACCGCGATCGAGATGTCGTGCTTGATGTTGAGCCCTTCCTCCGCCTGTGCCAGTGGAATGCTCTCGCGGATGTGCCAGAGCTGGTGCGCCTGCGTGAGGTTTTCGGCGACCACGGCGTCTGTCACGCAACCCGCCTCGAAGGCGGTTTCGAGTAGCGCCTCGAAGCGGGCCCGCGCGTGGTCCTCCGACTCGTTGTCGGAGTTCTCGAGCAGCACGCAATAAGGCACTGCTTCGTCGTCGATGAATGGAACGCGCATCGCGGGAAAGTGCCTGGCCACCAGACTCAGCGCGAACTTGCCCATGACCTCGAACCCCGTCAGGCCCGCGCCCAGGCGCTTGTGCGCAAGGCCGAGAAGCGTGACCGCGTGCGCCAGCGAAGGCACTGCCGCCCACGCAGTCAGTTGCGCGGCGGGCAGCGGGTAGAGCTTCATGGTCGCCGCGGTGATGATGCCCAGCGTGCCTTCGCTGCCGATCATCAGGTCGCGCAGGTCGTAGCCGGTGTTGTCCTTGCGCAGGCCGCTGGTGCCTTCCCAGATATCGCCCCGCGGCGTGACCACTTCAAGGCCGAGGCACAGGTCCCGCGTATTGCCATAGCGCACGACCTGCGTGCCGCCGGCATTGGTCGCGAGGTTGCCGCCGATGGTGCAACTGCCTTCGGCGGCGAGGCTGAGCGGAAAGAGAAAGCCGGCGTTCCTGGCGGCTTCCTGCAGCGTCTGCAGGACGCAGCCGGCCTCGACGGTCACGGTGAGGTTGGCGGCGTCGATGCCGCGGATCGCGTTCATGCGCTGCAGGCTCAGCAGGACCTGGGTTCCGCTGTCGTCAGGGATCGAGCCGACCGCAAGGCCCGTGTTGCCACCTTGCGGCACGATCGAAATGCCGGCGTCGGCGCAGGCCTTGACCACGTCCGCGACCTGCTGCGCACTGGCTGGCCGCACGATGGCCAGCGCCTTGCCGCGCGAGCGCTTGCGCCAGTCCTGTTCCCAGGCGGTGAGATCGCCGTCGGTCAACACATGCGGTGCGCCGACGATGGCGCGCAACTTCTCGATCAGGACGCTCATTGCGTCGCTCCTTCCAGGCTTCGCGCTTGCGCGGCATTGCGCAGGCGGAGTCGAACATGCCACGCGCAGGCGGTGAAGAGCGCCAGGCACAGCAAGACCTGGATCAGCGCGAGCACTTGCCCGACGCCGTTGGTGTCGCTCCAGGCGCGCACCACGCCTTCGGTGAAATAGAGCCAGACCATCAGGCTGACCCAGCGATAGGTGTACATGCGGTTCTTGAGCAGCCCCGCGAGCGGGACAACCAGCGGCAGCACCTTGAGTGCCAGCCACGAGCCCCCAGGACGCAACGGCGCCAGCCACAGCTCCCAGGCAAGGCCGAGGACGATCAGGCCGACGAGGCTGCCGACGGCCAGCCAGCGGGTGGCCGAAACGGAGGCGGGCGGGAGGGTGGATGGGGTCACGAGAAAAAATGCGGGCGAAGCGACCCAAAGTGAGCGAAGCCCAGGGGGTGAGATGATACCGGCCATGAATCGCCGGCAACTTTGGAGGGACCTTTCGCATTTCCCCTGGGGCAACACCGCCGCAGTGCTCGGCGAGCGCTTCCGGGAAGACCGGCTGGGCCTCACGGCGAGCAGCCTGACCTTCACCACCACCATCGCCCTGGTCCCCTTCTTCACCGTCGCGGCGGCGCTGTTCACGGTGTTCCCGATGTTCTCCAAGATGCAGGGCCGCGTGCAGCGCTGGCTGATCGAAAGCCTGATCCCGGACAACATCGCGCGCCAGGTGCTGGGCTATCTCAACCAGTTCGCGAGCAAGGCCAGCGGACTGGGCGTGGCCGGGCTCGTGGTGTTGCTGGTCACCGCGGTCGCCTTGATCCTCACGATGGACAAGACCCTCAACAACATCTGGCGCGTTCGCACGCCCCGGCCCTTTGCGCAACGGGTGCTGATCTACTGGGCCGCGATCACGCTGGGCCCGCTGGTGCTGGCTCTGAGCCTGAGCACCACCGCGTCCTTCTTCTCGGCTTCGAGGGGGGTGGTCGGCGTCAGCGTCGTCAAACTGCTGTTCGACACCTTCGAATTCGTGCTGCTGGCGGGCGGGATGGCGGCCCTCTATCACTATGTGCCCAACACCCACGTCAAGTGGTCGCACGCATGGGCCGGCGGCTTCTTTGTCGCAGCCGCGATCGAGATTTCCAAGCGGGTGCTGGGCTACTACCTCAGCCTGGTGCCGACCTATTCAGTGCTGTACGGCGCCTTCGCGACCGTGCCGATCCTGCTGATCTGGATCTATGTGGCCTGGCTCATCGTGCTGTTCGGCGCAGTGATCGTCGCCTACCTGCCCAGCCTGTTGATGGGCGTGGCGCGGCGGGGCGGCATGGCGGGCTGGTCGTTGCAACTCGCGGTCGAGGCGCTGCAGCATCTGCATCGTGCCAGGAACAGGCCCGGCAAGGGGCTTGGCGCAGCGGAACTGGTGGCCCGGATGCGGATCGACGCGCTGCAGCTCGCGCCGGTGCTCGCAACCCTGGTCGCGATCGACTGGATCGCGCCACTCGACGAGGAGCCGGACAACGAGGACCCGCGCTACGTCCTCCTGGCCGACCCGGCCACGACGGCGCTCGAACCGCTGCTGAAGGAACTGCTCATGCCGCAAGTGCCGCCGCTCGAGAGCCTGTGGCGCAAAGGCCCTTTGGATGCGCTGCTGCTGCAAGATCTGCTGCCGAATCGATAATGGCGCGACGCGTTTCATTTCCTTTTCTTCTTCCATCCTGGCCTTGACCGACTTCTCCACTTCCACGGACCCCCAGTCGCCCGGCGACCCGCTGTGGGTCGTTTGCCTGTGTGCCGAGTGGTGCGGCGCCTGCCGCGAGTACCGGCCGCTGTTCGAGCAGGTGGCGCGAGCGCATCCCGAATTCCGCTTTGCGTGGGTCGACGTCGAGGACCATGCGGATATCGCCGACGATTTCGATGTCGAGACCTTTCCGACGATGCTGGTCGCCGGCACGGCCGGCACGCGTTTTCTCGGTCCCTTGCTGCCGCATGCGGAAACCCTTGCACGGCTGCTGGGTGCGCTGCAACCGGCGCAGGCTTCGGCGCCCGAAGTGACCACGCTGCTCGGCGCGCTGGTGCGCGAGCCCGAGACTTTCACCGTCGACTGACCCTCTCTGGAGCCTTCATGAAAATCATGCTCTTTGGCGCAACGGGCATGGTGGGGCAGGGGGTGCTGCGCGAATGCCTGGTCGATGGCGACGTGACGCGGGTGCTCTGCGTCGGCCGCAAACCGACCGGGCAGGAGCATCCGAAGCTCAGCGAGCTCATCGTTCCGGACATGTACGACTACTCGGCTGTCGAGGACAGGCTCTCGGGTTTCGATGCCTGCTTCTTCTGCCTGGGTGTCTCCTCCGTTGGCATGAACGAGGCAGACTACCGCCGCGTCACCTACGACCTCACGCTGGCGGCGGCACAGCCGCTGGCACGTCTCAACCCCCAAATGACCTTCATATATGTGTCAGGCGCCGGAACCGACAGCACCGAGCGTGGGCCAAGCATGTGGGCCAGGGTCAAGGGCGCGACCGAGAACGCGCTGATGCGTCTTCCCTTCAGGGCCGCCTACATGTTCCGCCCCGGCTTCATCGAGCCGATGCACGGCGTGCGCTCCAAGACGGCGCTCTACCAGGCGGCCTACGTGATCGCCAAGCCGGTGTTCGGGCTGCTGCGCCGGTGGGCTCCCAACCGCGTGACGACCAGCGTGCAGGTGGGGCGCGCGATGCTCGTGGCGGCCAAGCGCGGCGCGCCCATGCCGCTGGTCGAGGTGCCCGACATCAACGCCCTGCGCTGACGCCGGCGTCGCGCGTCATCTTCAGCCTTTCAGGAAAGCGCCCAGCGCGAACAACACGTCGTCGGGCGCTTCGCTCATGAGGGCATGGCCGGCCTTGACGGTCACGACCTTGGCGTTGTGCGCCTTCGAGGCCAGCGCTCGCGCGGCTCGCGGCGGTGTCATCTGGTCGGATTCGCCGAGGAGGAACAGCGTCGGGCACTGCACGGATGCGATCGCCTGTTCGCCGTTCGCGTAGTCGTTGCAAGCCTTGAAGCCGATGTGGAACACGTTGGCGTCGGGGTTGCTCGCCAGCACGCGGCGCATGAGCGCGCGCGAACCGCCATAGAGCCATGTGCCGGGGCCTAGCGAGGAGGGCGGCGGCGCCAGCAGCGAGTGGGAAAAGGTGTTGACCATGGTGATCGCGCGCTGTGGGTCGTTGAGTGCGCCATCGAGCAGGGCCGGAGACACCGTCATGGGGTAGGCCGTGCCTACCAGCGCCAGGTGCGTGACACGCTCCGGCGATCGCGCCGTGGTTTCGAGCGCGATCAGCGATCCGAAGCTGTGGCCCACCAGTGCAGCCTTGGCGACCCCGGCCGCATCGAGCAGACCGACGACGAACGCAGCCGCTTCCTCGACCGTCGCGGGCGGCGGCCCTTCGCTCCTGCAATGGCCCGGCAGATCCACTGCCAGCACGTTCCAGCCGTGGTTGGCAAACCAGCGGCTCTGCAGGATCCATACGCTGTGGTCGTTGAGGACGCCATGGATGAAGACCACGGTCGGCTTGGCGCTGTCGAGCGATTTGCCGCCGGTGTAGCAGTAAGTGCGGTGGCCGTTGACGATGAGGTCCATCAGGCACCTGCCTTTTCTGCCGCCTTCAGGGCGCGCTTCAGGTCGTCGATCAGGTCGGCCGGATCTTCGAGGCCGATCGACAACCGGATCGTGCCTTGCGTGATGCCCGCCCCGGCCAAGGCCTCGTCGGTCATGCGGAAGTGCGTGGTGCTCGCGGGATGGATCACGAGACTTCGGCAGTCCCCCACGTTCGCCAGGTGGCTGAACAGCTTGAGCGTCTCGATGAACTTCTTGCCCTGCTCGCGGTTGCCCTTCAGGTCGAAGCTGAAGACCGCGCCGGCGCCCTTCGCGCCATGCCGCAGCAGCTTGTTCGCGAGTGCGTGGCTCGGATGCGTCTCCAGCAGCGGATGCCCCACATGCGCCACGAAGGGGTGCGAGGCGAGGAACTCCACCACCTTCTGCGTGTTGTCGATATGGCGTTCCATGCGCAGCGGCAGGGTCTCGATGCCCTGCAGGATGAGCCACGCGGTGTGCGGGCTCATCGAGGCGCCGAAATCGCGCAGGCCTTCGCGCCGTGCGCGCAGCAGGAAGGCGCCGACCGTGCTCTCCTCGCTGAACACCATGTTGTGGAAGCCGTCATAAGCCTGGGTCAGCTCGGCGAATTTGCCCGAGCGTTCCCAGTCGAAGCTGCCGCCGTCGACCACGACGCCGCCAATCACCGTGCCGTGGCCCGACAGGAACTTGGTGGCCGAGTGGTAGACCAGGTCCGCGCCCCAGTCGAAGGGCTTGATGAGGTAGGGCGAGGTCAGCGTCGAATCGACCAGCAACGGCACCTTGGCAGCATGCGCGATGTCGCTCACGGCCGGAATGTCCAGCACATCGAGGCCCGGATTGCCCACCGTCTCGCCGAACAGCAGCTTGGTCTCGGGCCGGATGGCAGCGCGCCAGCCGTCGAGGTCGCCCGGCTTCACGAAGGTGGTGTCGATGCCGAAGCGGCGCATCGTGTAATGCAAAAGGTTCTGTGAGCCGCCGTAGAGCGCCGTGCTCGCGACGATGTGCGAACCTGCGCCCATCAATGTCGCGATCGACAGATGCAGCGCCGCCTGGCCGCTGGCCGTCGCGATCGCGCCGATGCCGCCTTCGAGCGCTGACACGCGTTGCTCCAGCACGGCATTGGTCGGGTTGCTGATGCGCGAGTACACATGGCCCGCCCGCTCGAGATTGAAGAGCGCCGCCGCGTGGTCGCTCGACTCGAAGACGAAGGAGGTGGTCAGATGGATCGGCACCGCCCTCGCGCCGGTGGCAGGGTCGGGTGCTGCGCCGGCATGCAATGCCAGCGTGTCGAAGCCGGGGTCGGAGTAGCCGGACATGAGCGCCTTTCAGTGTCGTTTCTGCAATGCCCCGTTACGCGTGCAAACCCTGCGACGTCGACGTGGGCGAATGGATGGGCGGCCATTGTGGGCTATATTCAAATCGGCACGCCGCCGAGTAAGAGAGGAGCAACACGATGAAAGTCAGCGACATCCTGCGCGTCAAGGGCAACACGCTCTTCACTGCCACGCCCGATCAACCCCTGGCTGACGCGGTCAACACCATGGCCGACAAGGACATCGGCTCGCTCGTCGTCATGGAGCATGGCGACCTGGTCGGCATGCTCACCTTCCGCGAGGTGATCGTCGCGATCGTCGCCAACGGCGGCCAGGTCGGCGGCACGCTGGTGCGCAAGGCGATGGACGACCATCCCGTGACCTGCACCCTCGAAACCGATCTCGACGAGATCCGCCGCATCATGCTGGAACGCCACGCGCGCTACATGCCGGTGATGGACAAGCGCATGCTGATGGGCGTGATCAGCTTCTACGACGTTGCCAAGGCAGTGGTCGATAGCCAGAACTTCGAGAACAAGATGCTCAAGGCCTACATCCGCGACTGGCCTGCAGAAGACGAAAGTTAAGCTCACCCCCAGGCTTCGGCGCACTTCGTGTCGCTGCGCCTACCCCCTGCCGGGGGCAACACCGGCGGCCCGGCGGAGCCGGTTCCGCGGTGTTTCACCAACGGCCTTGGCTGCGCCGGGCGCTAATGCAATTCCGCGGCGGTGTGGATCGTTTCCCGCACGCGCGGATAGATCTGCGTATTCCACTTGCTGCCGCTGAAGACGCCGTAGTGGCCGACGCCGGCTTGCAGGTGGTGGATCTTGAGGTAGGGGCGGACGCTGGTGCAGAGGTCCTGCGCAGCGACGGTCTGGCCCACGGCGCAGATGTCGTCGCGCTCGCCCTCCACCGTCAGCAACGCAGTCTTGCGGATGGCGGCGGGGTTGACCTTGCGATCGCCGACCGTGAGTTCGCCGCGGGGCAGGTCGTAGGTCTGGAACACGCGTTCCACCGTTTCCAGATAGAACTCGGCCGGCAGGTCGTTCACTGCGAGGTATTCGTCGTAGAAGTTCCGGATGGTGGCGGCCTGGTCGACCTCGCCGTCGACGAGGTGCTGGTAGAGCTTGGCGAACTGCTGCTTGTGCCGGTCAGGGTTCATGCTCATGAAGGCGCTGAGCTGCAGGAAGCCGGGGTAGACGCGCCGCATCATGCCGGCATGCGGCCATGGCACGCGGCTGATCAGGTTGCGCTCGAACCAGCCGATGGAGCGCTCGTTCGCGAGCTTGTTCACGGCTGTCGGGTTGATGCGGCAGTCGACCGGCCCGGCCATCAGCGTCAGGCTGCAGGGCGTGGCCGGGTTGTCGTCTTCCGACATGAGCGCGGTGGCCGCCAGCGCCGCGACGCAGGGCTGGCACACCGCGACCATGTGCGCGCCGGGGCCGATCGCTTCGAGGAAGCTGATGATCTGCCGTGTGTAGTCGTCGAGCCCGAAGCCGCCATGCCAGAGCGGCACGTCGCGCGCGTTGTGCCAGTCGGTGATGTAGACGTCATGGTCGCGCAGCAGGGTGCGCACCGTTTCGCGCAGCAGCGTCGCGAAATGGCCCGACAACGGTGCGGCCAGCAGCACGGGCGGATGCACCGCGCTGGTGTCCTTGCGAAAGTGCAGCAGCGTGCCGAAGGGCGCAACCAGCGCGGCTTCTTCGTGGACGGCGACTTCCTCGCCATCGACCATCACGCTGTCGATGCCATAGGGCGGGCGCGTGTGCGTGAGCCGCATGCGCGAGTACACCTCCATTGCCGCGGCCATTCGCCGGGTGAGGCTGCGGTCGGCCTTCGAATGCCAGAGCGCGCTGCCGAGGTATTGGGCCGCAAGCCGGGATGGCGAAAGCAGGTCGGCATTGGTTTGGTAGGCCCGGTACAGCATGCACATGCTGTAGGCAAGTTGCGGGCCAAGCCAGGCGAAGTCGTCAGCGAGGCGCACCGTTCTGGCACAGGCCTTGCACAGCTTGCTGGCCGATCCGGCAGCCGAGGAGCGTCAGCATGGCCAAACCCGTACTCACTATCAGTAGCAAGAACTACGGTGCCTGGTCGCTTCGCGGCTGGCTGATGTGCCGGCTGGCGGGCCTGGAGTTCACTGAGAACATCATCCCGCCCGACGACCCAGCGATGAAGGCCGAGATGCTGCTGCTCTCGGCCTCGATGCTGGTGCCCTCGCTGCAGCACGGCAGCGTCAAGGTATGGGACACGCTCGCAATCGGCGAGTACCTGAACGAAATCAAGCCCAAGGCTGGCCTGCTGCCGGCCGACATGAAGGCCCGTGCGCACTGCCGGGCGATCTGCGGGGAGATGCACTCGGGCTTCAGCTCGATGCGCGGATCGCTGCCGATGAACGTCAAGGCGAAATTCCCCGGCTTCAAGATCTGGTCGCGTGCCCAGACCGACATCGACCGGGTGGTCGCGATCTGGCGCGAATGCCTGGGCGCGTACGGCGGCCCCTTCCTGTTCGGCGAGCAGCCATGCATGGCGGACGCCATGTACGCACCGGTCGTCACGCGCTTCATGACCTACGACGTGGCGCTCGACCGGACCTGCGCCGCCTACTGCAAGCGGATCATCGAACTGCCTGCGATGCAGGAATGGATCAAGGCTGCCAAGCAGGAGCCGGAAGAGATCGACGAACTCGACGCCGAGTTCTGAGCTCTTGCCGGCCGGTCGGCCGTTTCAGGCTGCGGGCTTGCGGAACATGCGCAGGTCGAGCGTCGCCTCGTTGCCCAGCCACATCGCGTGCGCCGTGTGATCGAGGTAGTCGTCGCCGGTCAGGCCGTGCACGAAGATGTCGAGCCCATGGCGATGCTCGTCGAGCCAGCCGATGACTTCGTCGAACTCGGCGGCATCGAAGGCGATCTGGCAACTCCAGTACGGATGCGGGCCGACCAGCTTTTCATGGACGCGTCCGACGACCACCAGCAGGCTGTGGCCGGCATCCTCGGCCAGTTGCCTCGCCTGGGCGACAGTGTCCGGCCCGAAATAGATATGGGCGTGGTACTGCGGGTAGAGGTTTTCGGGGCGGCGCGGCATGGTGAACTCCGGAGGAGGGTGGAGCTTACGCTTTCGCCTGCCCATCGGTAACAAGCGCTTGCTGCACGGCCGCCCAAATGGTGAAATACTGTGAATTCATACAGTATTCAGGACGCCGATCATGGCCGACGCTTTCATCCCCCTGCATGCCCTGAAGGGCCGAGGCGCGGCCACGCGCTTGCCGCATCGATTCGAGCGCGACGCGCGCAACGCCTTCGACGACGGTTGGGGCACCCTCGAGGAAGGGGCCGCCGATGCCGAAGACTTGCCGCCGCTCGCAACCGAGGTCCGTTTCGAGGACGTCAAATCGGTGCTCACCCACAACGATTCCCCTGACGTGCCCTTTGACAGCTCGCTCAATCCCTACAGGGGGTGCGAGCACGGCTGCATCTACTGCTTCGCCCGGCCCACCCACAGCTACCTCAATCTGTCGCCGGGGCTCGATTTCGAGACCAAGCTGATCGCCAAGCGCAACATCGTCGAGGTGCTGCGCGCCGAACTCGGGCGCAAGAGCTACGTGCCGAGTCCCATCGTGATCGGCACCGCGACGGATTGCTACCAGCCGATCGAGCGCGAACTGAGGCTCACGCGATCGGTGATCGAATTGTTGAAGGAAACACGCCACCCCTTCGGCCTCGTCACCAAGTCCAGCGCGGTGGAGCATGACCTCGACCTGATCGCGCCGATGGCGGCCGAGCGTCTGGCCGCCGTGTACGTCACCATCACCACGCTGGACGGCGAACTCGCTCGCAAGCTCGAACCGCGGGCGGCCGCGCCGTATCGCCGGCTGCGTACGGTGCGCACGCTGGCCGAGGCGGGAGTGCCGGTGGGCGTGAGCGTCGGGCCGCAGATTCCCTTCGTCAACGAGGACATGGAACAGGTGCTCGAAGCGGCGTGGGAGGCCGGCGCGCGCAGCGCGTTCTACACGGTGATCCGCCTGCCCTGGGAAGTCGCGCCGCTCTTCAAGCAGTGGCTGGAGCTGCACTATCCGCAGCGTGCGGCGCGCATCATGGCGCGCATCCGCGAGATGCGCGGCGGCAAGGACTACGACGCCGACTTCGCCACGCGCATGAAGGGCAGTGGCTTGTGGTCCGACCTGATCCGCCAGCGCTTCGAGAAGGCCACGAATCGCATCGGATTCAACCGCGAGCGCACCGTGCAGGACCTCAGCGCGTTCCGACCACCTGGCGCAGCGGGGCAGGGCAGCCTGTTCTAGCTTCGGTCGTGCCGCGGGGCTCGACGCCACACCAGTCGCCGCCGAGCGCCTTCACCAGGAAGACGGAGGTCAGCATGCGCTGGCCGTTGATCTGCGCGGCCTGGCGCTCGGTGTTGAGCACGGCCTGCTGGGCGGTGATCACATCGAGGTAGGTCGACGCACCGCCTTCGTAGCGGCTGGCCGCCATATCCAGCACCCGGCGCGAACTGGCGACGGCTGTGAGCGCCTGCGCTGATGCGCGGTCGAGCGACGCGAGACCGGTGATGCCGTCTTCGGCCTCCTGCATCGCGGTCAGGACGACGCGGCGGTAGCTGGCCACCGCGGCGTCGTAGCCGGCGCGGCTGAAATCGACATTGGCGCGGATGCGGCCGCCATCGAAGATCGTCTGCGTGGCCGAGACCCCGATCGACCAGAGGAGGCTGCTGGCATCGAACAGGTTGGAGATCGTTCGGCTGTCGAGGCCCCCGGACGGCAGCAGCATCACGCTGGGATAGAAGGCCGCGGTGGCAACGCCGATCTGCGCGTTGGCAGCCGCCATCGCGCGTTCGGCGGAGGCCACGTCGGGCCGGCGCTCCAGCGCCTCCGAGGGCACGCCGATCGGAATCGCGGGCGGGACGAGTGGCTTGAGGTCGGGTGCGATCGAGAACAGCGGTGCCGGCGTTCCGGTGAGCGTGGCGATTGCGTGCTCGTACTGGGAGCGCTGCTTCTTGAGCACGTCGACTTGCGCCAGCGTGTTGTCCAGCAGGGCTTGCTGCTGCGCCACGTCCAGGCCCGACACGGCGCCCAGATCGTGCCGGTCGGTCACGAAGCCCAGCGCACGGCGTTGCAGGGCGATGGAGCGCGCCAGGACGTCCAGTTCCACGTCCGTCGAACGCAGGTTGAAGTAGCTCGACGCCAGGTCGGTCGTGAGCAGCAGACGGGTGTTCTCGAGGTCCGCCGCCGACTGCGCGGCCGACGCTGTCGCACCTTCGACGGATCGCTGCACGCGCCCGGCGAGGTCGAGTTCGTAGCTTGCCGTGAGCGACAGCGCGAAGTCGTTCTGCACTGTCGAGAAGTTCGGGGCGTTGTAGTTGGTGAGCGGGCGGTTCTCGGAGATCTTGAAGCGCGCCGCCCGCGTGCCCAGCCCGATCTGCGGATAGCGGGCAGCCTCGCTGCCGGAGAGGGATGCCCGCGCCTGTGCGAGCCTGGCGCTGGAGAGATCCAGCGTCGGGCTGTTGGCCAGCGCCTTCTGCTGCAGCGCATCGAGCTGCGCGTCGCCGAAGCGCTGCCACCACGGGCCCTTGTCGTCGGCGTCGCTGGGCGTGCTCTGGCGCCAGGGCTCTTCGAGCTGCCATGTCACCGGCACTTCGACGGCCGGCTTGCGATAGTCCGGCCCTGAAACGCAGCCCGCCAGCAACGCGGCGGCCAGTATCGAGATCCGCGGCAAGCTCACGCCGGTTCCTTGGCAACCACGACGACATCGCCCTCGGCCAGCGAATCGGAGGGATTCAGCACCAGCCGGTCGGAGGGGCCGAGGCCATCGAGCACCTCGACCGTCTCGCCGTAGTTGCGGCCGAGTTGCACGGTGCGCAGGCGAACGCGCCCCTGCGCATCGACCACGGCGACGCGCGTGCCTTCGGCCCTGAAGAGCAGCGCGTTGGCGGGAATGGTGAGCGACTGGCTGGCCGCGAGCGGCAGCGAAACCTGAACGTACGCGCCGGGCAGCAGGGTGCCTTCCTTGTTGGGCAGGGACACCTCGACCTGCATCATCCGCGTGGTCGTGTCGATCGCGCCCGAGGTGCGCGCCACTTCGCCCTTGAAGCTCTGGCCCCGCAGTTCGGCCTGCGTGACCACGACCGGTTGCCCGGTCTTGATGAGTTGCGCATAGGCCTGCGGCACGTTGATGTACACGCGCAGCGGATCGGTCTGCGCGAGCATGAACAGGGCTCGCCCGCCGCCACCGCCGCCCGCATCGATCAGGTCGCCCACGTCGACGTTGCGCCGGGTGATCACGCCGGCGAAGGGCGCGAGCACGCGCTTGAACCCCTCGGTCTGCCGCAGTCGCTGCATGTTGGCGTCGGCGGCGGCCAGGTTCGCGGTGGCCTGCGCGAGCGCGCTGCGCCGCTCGTCCAGGTCCTGCTGCGAGACCACGTCTTTCTTGCGCAGGTTTTCCCAGCGCGCGACCGTGCTCTTGGCCAGTTCCAGGCCGGAGGCTGCCTGCTGGCGCGCGGCGATGGCCTGGGAGAGCTGCTGGTCGATTTCCGGCGTCTCGATCTCGGCCAGGAGTTCACCCTTTTCGACGCGGCTGCCGATGTCCTTGGTCCACCTGCGCAGATAGCCGCTGGCGCGCGCCGAAATCGGCGACTGCACGAAACCCTGCAGCGTGCCCGGCAGCGCCAGCGTCTGGCCGGCGGCCGCGGTCTGGGGCAGGGCGGTCTTGACGTACTGGGCGGCCCGCTCGGTGGTACCGGCCTCCAGCGCGCGCGCATTGCTCATGCGCACGACCACGGTGCGCGCGGCACCGACGGCCAGCAGGACGAGCACGATGAGCACCGCGATCCGGGTGCGGCGCACGATCTGCCGGCGCTTCGGCAACTCATGGTGACCGCCGTCTTCATCGACGGCGATCGGGTGGATGGCCAATGCCGCGTGGCGTTGCTCCGACATGTTTTCAGGTCTCCTGGGGCTCGGCCCCGAGCGAGGGTGGTGCAGATGTGGCGGCTTCGCGCGCTGCCTGGCGGCGCGCGCGGCGGCTGTGGATTTCGGCGAAGACGGCCGGCACGAAGAACAGCGTCGACACTGTCGCGAACAGCAGGCCGCCGATCACGGCGCGGCCGAGCGGCGCGTTCTGCTCGGCGCCTTCGCCGAGCCCCAGTGCCATCGGGATCATGCCGATGATCATGGCCAGCGCTGTCATCAGCACCGGCCGGATGCGCGTCGCGCCGGCTTCGAGCGCGGAGGACAGCGCGGTCGTGCCCGCCGCGAGACGCTCTCGCGCGAATGCCACCAGCAGGATGCTGTTCGCGGTCGCGACGCCCATCGTCATGATGGCGCCGGTCAACGCCGGGACGCTGAGCGTGGTGCCGGTGATGAAAAGCATCCAGGCGATGCCGGCCAGCGCCGCCGGCAGGGCGGTGATGATGATGGCGGCGTCGACCCACGACTGGAAGGTGACCACGATCAACAAATAGACCAGGACGATCGCCATGGCAAGCCCGACGCCGAGCCCGATGAAGGACGACTGCATGGTCTGAACCTGCCCGCGCACCGTCACCTGGCTGCCGCGCGCCAGCTTGGGCCGCATCTCGTCGACGAGCGCCTGCACCTTGGACGCCACGCTCGCGAGGTCGGTCCCCTGGACGCTGACGTACACGTCGACCACCGGGCTGATGTTGTAGCGCGAGACCACCGCCGGCTGCCGGCCCGGCTGGGCGTCGACCAGGTTGCCCAGCAACTGGGGCGCATTGCCGGACGCCGCGCCGCCGCCGCCGGCGCCCACGGGGATGTTGAGCAGCGAATCGAGCGAGTCCACGTTGTACTGCGGCGACTGCACGGCGATGTTGTAGACCACGCCGTTCTGGGGATTCAGCCAGAAGGCCGGCGCCGTCTGCGAACTGCCGGACAGGGCGATCAGCACGTTCTGCCCGACGTTTGCCGCCGTGAGTCCGAACTGCTGCAGCCGCGTGCGGTCCATCTGCAGGTTCAGGCCAGGGCCGTCCAGCCGCTGGTGCACGTGCGCGTCGACCGCGCCGGGAATCTGCCGGATGGCCTTGACCAGTTCCGCCGCGCGGGCGGCGTTGGCGTTGACGTCGTTGCCGCTGAACTGGACGTCGATGGCCGCTGGCAGGCCGAAGTTCAGGATCTGCGTGACGATGTCCGCCGGCTGGAAGAAGAACTCCGTACCCGGAAAGCGCTTGGGCAGTTCCGCGCGCAGCAGCGACACGAACTCTTCGGTCGGCCGGTGTCCGTCGCGCAGCGACAGGAGGATTTCGCCGTCCAGCGTGCCGATGGTCCCGGCATTGCTGTAGGAGAGGTTGATGCCGCTGTTGGGCACCCCGAGGTTGTCGAGGATGGTTTCGAGCTGGTCCTTGGGCACCAGCTCGCGGATGGCCGCTTCGACTTCGTCGGCGAGCCGCGCCGTTTCCTCGATGCGGGTGCCGGTGGGGGCGCGCATGTGAAGACGGATCTGGCCTGCATCCACGCCGGGGAAAAAGTCGCGCCCGAGGACCGGATACAGCAGGCAGGACAGGACGCAGAAACCGAGGAAAAGCACGATGAACTGACCGCGCTTCGCCAGCAAGGCCGACAGCACGAGCGTGTACGCGCGCCGCACGCGCTCGAACTTGCGGTCGAAGCTGCGGTAAACCCGCTGCAACAGGCTCGGGTTGGTGTCGGCCGCGGCCTTGGCGTGGACGCCGCCCATCAGCAGCATGACCAGCGTCGGGACCAGCGTGCGCGAGAGGATGTATGACGCCAGCATCGCGAACACCACGGCCTCCGCCAGCGGCACGAAGAGGAAGCGCGCCACCCCCGAAAGGAAGAACATCGGCACGAACACGATGCAGATGCACAGCGTCGAAACGAAAGCCGCGGGGCCGATCTCTCCGGCACCGACCAGGATGGCCTCGTTGAGTTCGGTGCCCATGTGCAGATGGCGCTCGATGTTCTCGATCGTCACGATCGCCTGGTCCACCAGAATTCCGACCGAGAGCGCCAGGCCGCCCAGCGTCATCAGGTTGAGCGTCTGGCCCAGCGCATAGAGCACGAGGATCGACGCCAGGATCGACAGCGGGATCGTCAGCGCGATGATCAGCGTGCTGCGCCAGTTGCCCAGGAAGAGCAGCACCATCGCGGCCGTCAGCGCTGCCGCGATGATGGCTTCGGCCACGACGCCCTGCACGGCGGCCTTGACGAAGACCGATTGGTCGAAGAGCGGCGTGATCTTGATGTCCGCCGGCATGCCCTGCGCGGCGACGGGAAGCAGCGCGCGCAGGTTGGAGACGATGTCCAGGGTCGAGGCCCCGCCGTTCTTCAGCACCGACAGCAGCACGCCGCGGACGCCGTCCTGCCGCACCACGTTGGTCTGCGGCGAGAACCCGTCCCGCACGTTCGCGACGTCGCGCAGGTAGGTGGTCGCGCCGGCGGCGGTGCGCACCGGCAGGTCGTTGAGACCGGCAATCGCCTCGGGCGAGCCGTTCATGCGCACGCTGTATTCGGTGGCGCCGAACTTGGCCGTGCCCGACGGCAGGATCAGGTTCTGCGCATTGACCGCGTTGACCACGTCGGCCGGCGAAAGGCCTCGCGCCTGCATCGCCTGCGTGTCGAGGTCGACCGAGATGAGCCGGTTCTTGCCGCCGTAGGGGAAAGGCACCGCCACGCCCGGTACGGTGATGAGTTGCGGCCGAAGCTGGTTGATCGCCGCGTCGAACAGGGCGTTTTCCGCCCGGGTGGGGCTCGACAGCGCGAGCTGGATGACCGGAATGCTCGATGCCGAATACTTGATGACCAGCGGCGGGGTGATGCCCGGCGGCAACTGGCGGACTTGTGTCTGCATCGAGGCCACCACCTGCGCGATGGCCGTCTCGATGTTCGCCGTCGGCTGGAAGAAGACCTTGATGACGGTCACCCCCGCCAGTGACTGCGACTCGATGTGCTCGATGTCGCTCACCGTCGTGGTCAGGCTGCGTTCCGTCTGGCCGGCGATGCGCTGGCCCATCTCCTGGGCCGGCAGGCCGCCGTAGTTCCAGATGATGCTGATGACCGGAATATTGATTTCCGGAAAGATGTCGGTCGCCATCCGCAGCAACACGAAAGGCGTGGCCAACACGATGAGCATCGCCATCACGATGAAGGTGTACGGGCGACGCAGAGCCAGCTGAACCATGGACACGACTTGTTACTTCTCGACAACGAGGCCGCCATCATAAGGAGAGATGGCAACACAATGGAGCCTATGCAGCAGCTTTACGTTCCCGGCCGCGACAGCTTTCATTGGCTGGTGGTGATGGGCGTCTCGGGCTGCGGCAAGTCCAGCCTGGGTGCGGCACTGGCGCGAGAACTGGCGCTGCCGCTGATCGAAGGGGACGATTTCCATTCGCCGGAAAGCGTGAGCAAGATGCGCGCCGGCACCGCGCTGACCGATGCCGACCGCGCAGGATGGCTCGCCACCCTCGGAAAGGAACTGGCGGGTCACCCGGAGGGGGCGGTGCTCACCTGTTCGGCACTCAAGCGCGACTATCGCGACCGGCTCCGCGCGGCGGTGCCGGGGCTGCGCTTCGTTTTCCTGGCGTTGACGCGCGAGGAGTCCGAGCGGCGCGTCGCGTCGCGGGCCGGGGCGCACATGTTTCCGGCCAGCCTGGTCGCCAACCAGTTCGCGACGCTCGAATCACCGGTGGGTGAGGCGGGCGTTCTGGAACTCGATGCGACGGCAGCGCAGGCGGAACTCGTCGAGCAGACACGCGCCTGGCTCGCCGGGCCCGCTCCGCAGGGCTAGCCCTCGGCGCGAAGTCCGAGTGCGTCGAACACCCGGATCGCCGCGTACGAATCGTTGGCCGCGTAGCGCAGTTGCGCGTCGGTGAGCTGCCGGTTGGCCCAGTTCGATGTCGTCGCCTTGCGCGACTTGATGAAGCGGCGGTTGAACACCAGCGCCACCGCGGTCTTCACGCCCACCGACTTGCGGTAGCCGCGGCGGCGGAACTCGCTGTCGATGTCGAACACGGCCTGCGGCTCGACGCCGAAGCGCTGGCGGATCAGCCCCAGGTCGCTCGATAGGCCGAAGCCCACCTTGGTGAGTTCCGTCGATGCGAGCAATGCGCCCAGCTCGCCATGGAACTCCGTGCGATGCAACTGGAACAACCAGGCCTCGCGAAGCGTCGCGAACTGGATCACGTGCGGGCCGCCGGAGACTTCGAACTTCGCGAAGGTCGGTTTCGATTCCGTGTCGAAGCCCACCACGCCGCTGGCCAGCAGCGCCGCGGTTGCAGCCTGCGCGTCCTGGTGCGAAGTGACGACCCGGATGTCCTGCAGTCCGAGGCCCTCGAAGGGTTCGAGCAGCGCGATCTGCTCGCGTTCGGGTAGCGGGGGGAGGGCGTGATTCATCGGAGGGGAAGGCCTGTTCAGGCTCTCAGGGCCTTGCCGTGATGCGCCAGGTGATCGGCCATGAAGCTCTGGATGAAGTAGTACCCGTGGTCGTGGCCCTCGTGGCGACGCAAGGTGAGCGGCTGGCCGGCGGAGAAGCACGCCGCCTCGAAGAGCTGCGGGTGCAGTTGTTCGGCCAGGAATTTGTCGGCCAGTCCCTGGTCGACCAGGATGCCTTCCGGATAGGGCGCGACGACTTGCGACTGCATCAGCGCGCAGGCGTCGTGCGCGAGCCAGGCGCTCCGGTCGCTGCCGAGATAGCCGCTGAATGCCTTGTCGCCCCACGGACACTGCGAAGGCGCGCAGATCGGCGCCAATGCCGAGAGCGACCTGAACTTGCCCGGATGCCGCAGCGCGAGGGTGAGTGCGCCATGGCCGCCCATCGAGTGGCCGAAGATGCCGATCCGCTTCGAATCGATCGGGAAGGCTTGCGCGGCGAGCGGGAGCAACTCGTGGATCAGCCAGCTTTCCATGCGCCAGTGCTCGGCCCAGGGCTCGGCCGTTGCGTCGAGATAGAAGCCGGCGCCAATGCCGAAGTCCCAGCTCGCCGTGGCGCCGTCGATGCCCTCGACCGCCGGTCCGCGCGGGCTGGTGTCCGGTGCGATCAATGCAAGACCCAGGTCGGCCGCGACGCGCTGCGCGCCGGCTTTCACCATGAAGGTTTCCTCGTTGCACGTCAGGCCCGCGAGGTACATCACGGCGGGGACGGGCCCACGCTCCGCTTGCGGCGGCAGGTACACCGAGAAGCGCATCGGCAGCCCGATCTCGCGCGAGGCGTGCTCGTGGAAGCGCTGCACGCCGCCGAAGCAGCGGTGTTCGGAAAGTGTCTTCAGGCTGTCTGTCATGTCTTGAGTGCGGGTACGAGTTCGAGCACCGCGTCGGCGAACACGCGCGGTACTTCCTGCGGCATGTTGTGGCCGACGCCGGGCACGACACGGTGCGAGCGGGGTCCGGTGAAGCGGTGCGCATGGGCGGAGGCATCGGCCACGGGCCTCACGCCATCGTCGGCGCCGTCGAAAGTGATCGTCGGCACGGTGATGGATGGCTGCGCGGCCAGTCGTGCCTCGATGGCGGCATAGGCCGGGTCGCCCGGCACGAGGCCGAAGCGGTGGCGGTACGAGTGGATCACGACCTCGACGAAATCCGGGTGGTCGAAGGCTGCCGCGCTGCGCTCGAAGGTCGCGTCGTCGAATTTCCATGTCGGCGACCAGAGCCGCCAGAGCAGCCGGGTGATGCCGCGGCGGTCGGCCGCGAGTCCGGCACGTCCGCGCTCGCTGTGGAAGTAGTACTGGTACCAGAGCCGGTGTTCGTTCTCCGCGACCTCCGGCTCCATGGACCTGGCGATGTTCTGGATGTTGTAGCTGTTGAAGGAGACCAGGCCTGCGCAGCGCTCGGGCCAGAGTGCTGCCACGACGCAGGCGGCGCGACCGCCCCAGTCGTAGCCGGCCAATACGGCGCGCGGGATCGCGAGCGCATCCAGCAGCGCGAGCAAATCCGCGCCCAGCGCAGCCTGTTCGCCGGAGCGCGGTGTGGCGTCGCCAAGGAAGCGCGTGGCGCCGTAGCCCCGCAGGTACGGCACGATCACCCTGCAGCCGGCACCGGCCAGCAGGGGTGCGACCTCGGCGTAGCTGTGAATGTCGTACGGAAAACCATGCATGAGCAACACCGGCGGGCCGTCGGCGGGGCCGTCCTCGTGGTACGCGATGTCGAGCACGCCGGCCCGGACGGTGCGAAGAGCCTGCATGGTCGGCATGTCGGCCTCAGTACAGGACCACGCCGCGGATGGATTCGCCGCTCTTCATGAGGTCGAAGCCCTTGTTGATGTCTTCCAGCGGCATCGTGTGAGTGATCAGGTCGTCGATGTTGATCTTGTTTTCCATGTACCAGTCGACGATCTTCGGGACGTCGGTGCGTCCGCGCGCGCCGCCGAAGGCCGAGCCTTCCCACTTGCGTCCGGTCACGAGCTGGAAGGGGCGGGTGCTGATCTCCGCGCCTGCCTCCGCCACGCCGATGATGATGCTGCGGCCCCAGCCCTTGTGCGTGCATTCCAGCGCCTGGCGCATCACCTGCGTGTTGCCGATGCACTCGAAGCTGTAGTCGGCGCCGCCGTCCGTGAGCTGCACGATGGCGTCCACCACGTTGGGCGTGTCCTTCGGGTTGATGAAGTGCGTCATGCCGAATTTGCGCGCCATCGCTTCGCGGGCCGGGTTCAGGTCGACGCCGATGATCTTGTCGGCGCCCACCATCTTCGCGCCCTGGATCACGTTCAGGCCGATGCCGCCGAGGCCGAACACGACCACGTTCGCACCGGCTTCCACCTTGGCCGTGAAGATCACGGCGCCGATGCCGGTGGTCACGCCGCAGCCGATGTAGCAGACCTTGTCGAAGGGTGCGTCCTCGCGGATCTTGGCCAGCGAGATCTCGGGCGCGACGGTGTAGTTGCTGAAGGTGCTCGTGCCCATGTAGTGGAAGATGGGCTTGCCGTCCAGGCTGAAGCGGCTGCTGCCGTCGGGCATCAGGCCCTTGCCCTGCGTGCCGCGGATCAGCTGGCACAGGTTGGTCTTGCGCGAGAGGCAGAACTTGCACTGCCGGCATTCGGGCGTGTAGAGCGGGATGACGTGGTCGCCCTTCTTGAGCGTGGTCACGCCGGGGCCGACGTCGACCACGATGCCAGCGCCTTCATGGCCGAGGATGGCCGGGAAGATGCCTTCGGGATCGGCGCCCGACAGCGTGTAGTAGTCGGTGTGGCAGATCCCGGTGGCCTTGATTTCCACCAGCACCTCGCCGAACCGGGGGCCTTCGAGGTCGACGGTTTCGATGGTCAGGGGCGCGGCGGATTTCCAGGCGACGGCGGCTTTGGTTTTCATGGGTCCTTGGGGGTTCGGTTCGGGAACCGGGCACTATAAGATGCCCGGCACAGGAGCGTCATGTCATGAAGAAAATCCTTGTCCTCAACGGCCCGAATCTGAACCTGCTCGGCACGCGCGAGCCCGCGCAGTACGGCTACGAAACCCTGGCCGACGTCGAGCGCATGTGCGCCGAAACCGGTGCGAAGATCGGCGTGGAAATCGAGTGCCGGCAGTCCAACCACGAAGGCCAGCTCATCGACTGGATCCACGAGGCCGGCCGCGAAGTGGCGGCGGGCCGCATGTTCGGCGTGGTCATGAACCCCGGTGCCTACACGCACACCTCGGTTGCGCTGCACGACGCCATCAAGGGCGCGAGCGTGCCGCTGGTCGAGCTGCACATCTCCAATGTTCACGCGCGCGAAGAGTTTCGCCATCACTCGTACATCTCGCCCGCGGCGCGCGGAATCATCGTCGGCTTCGGCGTGAAGGGCTATCCGCTCGCGATCGAGGCGCTGGTGCGCGTGAGCGAGCCGAAGTGAAGATCAGATCGGTCCAGCCCTTCATCCTGCACGTGCCGGTCACCGGCAGCCAGATCGCCGACAGCACGCACAGCATCACGCATTGGGGCGTGGTCGGCGCGCAGATCGAAACCGAAGACGGCCTGAAAGGCTACGGCTTCACCGGTACGCACGCGCACTTGCCCGGCGACCAGCTCATCACGCGCTGCATCGAAACCTGCCACGCGCCGCTGCTGGTCGGGGAAGACGCGAATGACGTGCACCGGCTGTGGCTCAAGCTCGCCCGCAACCCCGCGCTGCAGTGGATCGGCCGTGCCGGCATCACCACGCTGTCGCTGGCGGCGATCGACATCGCGCTGTGGGACCTGAAGGCCAAGCTTGCCGGCGTGCCGCTCTGGAAGCTGCTGGGCGGTCAGGTCCGCCAGAAGGTCAGGGCCTACAACACCGACATCGGCTGGCTCAGCATCGCGGATGACAAGCTGGTCGAAGGCGCACGGCGTGCGGTGGACGAAGGCTTCACCGGTATCAAGATCAAGGTCGGTTCGACCGTGGGCCGCGATCTGCGCCGGCTCGAAGCCGTGCGAAAGGCGATCGGGCCGGATGTCACGCTGGCGGTCGACGGCAACGGCAAGTGGAGCCTCGCCGACTGTCTGCGCTTCTGCCGCGGCGCGGAGGCGTCCGATGTGTTCTGGTTCGAAGAACCGCTCTGGTACGACGACGTCAAGGGCCATGCGCAACTCGCGCGCGCCACGCGCATTCCGGTGGCGCTCGGCGAGCAGCTCTACACGGCCGACGCGTTTTCGGAGTTCTTTGCGCAGCAGGCCATCCATTGGGTGCAGCCTGACGTGACGCGCATGGGCGGCATCACCGAAGTCCTGCAGGTCTGCGAGGCCGCGCATGCGTTCCGCTTGCCGGTCGCGCCGCATGCGGGCGACATGAGCCAGGTCCACGTGCATCTGAGCTACGCCCATCCGGCCTGCGAGGTGCTGGAGTACATCCCCTGGATCAAGGCCTGCTTCACCGATCCGGCCGAAGTGGTGGACGGCCATTTCGCGCTGCCGCAAGAGCCCGGCGCAGGGACCACCCCGACCTCCGACGCCTGGCAGAAGTACCGCCAGGCCACCGCATGATGAGCGAGCGGGCTGGCTTGTTCGAAGGCACGGACGGCGCGTTGCGCTGTCGCTGGTGCGAATCGACGCAGATCTATCGCGACTACCACGACAGCGAATGGGGCTTTCCGGTCACGGATGACCGGCGGCTTTTCGAGAAGCTGTGCCTCGAAGGATTCCAGGCTGGCCTGAGCTGGCTGACCATCCTCAACAAGCGGGAGGCTTTCCGCCTCGGCTTTGCGCAGTTCGAGGCCGAGCGGGTGGCGCGCTTCGGTGCCGATGATGTGGCCCGGCTGCTGGCCGACGCGGGCATCGTGCGGCATCGCGGCAAGATCGAGTCGGCCATCAACAACGCGCAGCGCGTGCTCGAACTGCGCGAGGAGTTCGGCTCGCTGGCTGCGTATGCGTGGCGCTTCGAGCCTGAGGCCGCTTCACGCCCGAAGCGGATCACGCACGAGGCCCTGCGCGCGATGACGACGTCGGCCGAATCGATCGCGATGTCCAAGGATTTGAAAAAGCGCGGCTGGAGCTTTGTCGGTCCGACGACCGTCTATGCCTTCATGCAGGCCATGGGCCTGGTCAACGATCACGTCGAGGGCTGCCACGCCCGCGACAAGGCGCTCAAAGCTCGCGCGAAGCTCAAGCTGCCGCGCTGACCCCGCAACTACGCAGCCTGCGGCCCCGCCACCTTGCGGTGGTTCACGCGGCCCTGGCTGTCGACGCTCTCCAGATGGACGTCGAAGCCCCACAGCCGCGCCACGTGCTTGAGCACTTCCTGCGAGTCGTCGTGCAGCGGGCGGTTGTTGTGCTGGGTGTGGCGCAGCGTCAGTGACCGGTCGCCGCGCAGGTTGACGCTCCACACCTGGATGTTGGGCTCGCGGTGGTTGAGGTCGTACTGGCGCGACAACGATTCGCGCAACTGGCGGTAGCCGCTGTCGTCGTGGATGGCCGACACCTCGAGTTCGGGCTCGCTTTCCTGGTCGCGCACCGCAAAAAACCGGAAATCGCGCATCAGCTTGGGCGAGAGGAATTGGCCGATAAAGCTCTCGTCCTTGAAATTGCGCATGGCGTAATCGAGCGAGGTCAGCCAGGGGGTGCCCGCCAGATCGGGGAACCAGCGCTTGTCTTCATCGGTCGGCTTTTCGCAAATGCGACGGAGATCCGTGTACATCGCGAATCCGAGGGCATAGGGATTGATGCCGCTGTAAGCGCGGTGACCGATCGGCGGCTGGAACACCACGTTGGTGTGCGACTGCAGCCATTCCATCATGAAGCCGTCCGCCAGCAGGCCTTCGTCGTAGAGCGTGTTGAGCAGGGTGTAGTGCCAGAAGGTCGCCCAGCCTTCGTTCATGACCTGCGTCTGGCGCTGCGGATAGAAGTACTGCCCGATTTTGCGCACGATACGCACCACTTCGCGTTGCCAGGGGTCCAACAATGGTGCATTTTTCTCGATGAAGTACAGCAGGTTCTCCTGCGGCTCCGCGGGGAAGCGCTTGGACGCTTCTTCCTCCTCGGCGCTTCGGCCGCTGCGCCGGGGCAGGGTGCGCCACAGGTCGTTGACCTGCTGTTGCAAATGATGCTCGCGCTCCTCGCGGCGCGCCTGTTCCTGGCTGAGCGACAGCCGTTGGGGGCGGCGGTAGCGATCGACGCCGTGGTTCATCAGCGCGTGGCAGGAGTCCAGCAGGTCCTCGACCGCCGACACGCCGTGGCGTTCCTCGCACTCGCTGATGTAGTTCCGGGCATAGACCAGGTAGTCGATGATGGACGAGGCATCCGTCCACATCTTGAAGAGGTAGTTGCCCTTGAAGAAGCTGTTGTGGCCGTAGGCGGCATGGGCGATCACCAGGGCCTGCATCGCCATGGTGTTTTCTTCCATGAGGTAGGCGATGCACGGATCGGAATTGATCACGATCTCATAGGCCAGGCCCATGTGGCCGCGGCGGTAGTTCTTCTCGGTGGCAATGAACTGCTTGCCGTAGGACCAATGGCGGTAGATGACCGGCATGCCCACCGAGGCGTAGGCATCCATCATCTGCTCGGCCGTGATGATCTCGAGCTGGTTGGCGTAGGTGTCCAGCTTGTAGCCGCGCGCCACGCGGGCGATCTCGCCGTGGTACTGCTCGATCAGTTCGAAAGTCCAGTCCGACGGGCTGGGCAAGGGGGTTCGGGTCTTCGCGTTCACGCCGGTCCTCTCTCTTTCTTGAACAGGTCGCGGAACACGGGGTAGATGTCCTGCGCATCGGCCACCTTGCGCATGGCAAAGTTCTTGTGCGAGCCGACCAGCTGGGTGTATTCCTCCCACATGTTCTGCTCGGCCTCGGCCACCTGTACATAGGCGTAGTAGCGCACCACCGGCAGCAGGTGGTCGCTCAGCAGTTCGCGGCAGCGGCCGCTGTCCTGGTGCCAGTTGTCGCCGTCGCTGGCCTGCGCGCCGTAGATGTTCCACTCGTTGCTCGGGTAGCGCGCGCGGATGATGTCGTTCATCAAGGTCAGGGCGCTGGACACCACGGTGCCGCCGGTCTCCGTGGCATGGAAGAACTCTTCCTCGGTGACTTCGGCCGCCTGCGTGTGGTGGCGGATGAAGACGAGGTCGATCTTCTCGTAGTGCCGCGTCAGGAACATGTAGAGCAGCATGAAGAAGCGCTTGGACATGTCCTTGCGCGCCTCGTCCATCGAGCCGGAGACATCCATCAGGCAGAACATCACCGCCTTGGCCGAAGGCACCGGCACCTTCACGCGATTGCGGTAGCGCAGGTCGATCGGGTCGAGATAGGGAATGCGCTTGGCCTTGGCACGCAGTTCCTCGAGCCTGGCTTCGGTTTCACGGATCTCGCGCTGCACCAGCGCATCAGAAACGCGAGGGCTGCGCTGCAGATGCAGCAGATGCGCCTCGAGTTCACGGATTTCGCGCCGGGAGTCGCCGCCCAGCGCGATGCGCCGTGCCAGCGCGCCGCGCATCGAACGCACCACGTGCAGGTTGCTCGGATTGCCGTCGCTGACGAAGCCGGCGCGGTGGCTCTTCCACTCCGGCACTTCGGCCAGCTGGGTGCGGATCAGATGGGGCAGGGCGAGGTCCTCGAAGAAGACCCGCATGAACTCTTCCTTGGTCAGGCGGAAGACGAAATCGTCCTCGCCACCTTCGCCGTCGCCGGCCTGCGAGCCGCTGCCCGAACCGCCGCCGCCTTGCGGCCGCTCGATGCGGTCGCCCTTGACGTACTCCTTGTTGCCCGGATGCACGTACTCGCGGTCGCCGCCCTGGCCGTGGCCGAACACGGGCTCGGACACATCGCGCTTGGGCAGCGTGATGTCCTCCCCCTGTTCGAGGTCGCGAATGCCGCGGCCGCTGACGGCACGGCGCACGGCTTCACCGATCTGCTCGCGGTAGCGCCGCAGGAAACGCTCGCGGTTGCCAATGGACTTGTTCTTGCCCGACAACCGGCGGTCGATGATCTGCTGCAGCATGGCCACGGCCGGAACTCCTTCAGCTCATCATGAGCTCTTGCGAACGCGTAAATACCACTCGCACAGCAGACGCACCTGCTTGGCGGTGTAGCCCTTCTGCACCATGCGATTGACGAAGTCCTCGTGCTTCTTGAGCTCGTCGGCGCTGCTCTTGGCGTTGAAGCTGATGACGGGCAGCAACTCCTCGGTGTTGGAGAACATCTTCTTCTCGATCACCGTGCGCAGCTTCTCGTAGCTGGTCCACAGCGGGTTCTTGCCCGCGTTGCCGGCGCGCGCGCGCAGCACGAAGTTGACGATCTCGTTGCGGAAGTCCTTGGGGTTGCTGATCCCCGCGGGCTTCTCGATCTTCTCGAGCTCGGCGTTGAGTGATCCGCGGTCGAAGACCTCGCCGGTGTCCTGGTCGCGGTACTCCTGGTCCTGGATCCAGTAGTCGGCGTAGGTCACGTAGCGGTCGAAGATGTTCTGGCCGTACTCCGAGTAGCTTTCGAGGTAGGCGGTCTGGATCTCCTTGCCGATGAACTCCGCGTAGCGCGGCGCCATCAGTTCCTTGATGTAGGACAGGTACTTCTGCTCCGTCTCGGGCGCAAACTGCTCGCGCTCGATCTGCTGTTCGAGCACATACATGAGGTGCACCGGATTGGCCGCGACCTCGCTGCTGTCGAAGTTGAAGACCTTGGAGATGATCTTGAACGCGAAGCGCGTCGAGGTGCCGCTCATGCCTTCGTCGACGCCCGCGTAGTCGCGGTACTCCTGGATGGACTTCGCCTTGGGGTCGGTGTCCTTCAGGTTGTCGCCGTCGTAGACCTGCATCTTGCTGAAGATGCTGGAGTTCTCGGGTTCCTTGAGGCGCGTAAGCACCGAGAACTGCGCCATCATGCGAAGCGTGCCGGGCGCGCAGGGCGCTGCGGCGAGCGACGAGTTGCGCACCAGCTTCTCGTAGATCTTGATCTCTTCCGACACGCGCAGGCAGTACGGCACCTTGACGATGTAGATGCGATCAAGGAAGGCTTCGTTGTTCTTGTTGTTGCGGAAGGCTTTCCATTCGCTCTCGTTGCTGTGTGCGAGCACGATGCCGTCGAACGGGATGGCGCCGAAGCCTTCCGTGCCCTTGAAGTTGCCCTCCTGCGTGGCCGTCAGCAGCGGGTGGAGCACCTTGATGGGCGCCTTGAACATTTCGACGAACTCCAGCAAGCCCTGGTTGGCCAGGCACAGGCCACCGGAGTAGGCGTAGGCGTCAGGGTCGTCCTGCGCGTAGTCCTCGAGCTTGCGGATGTCGATCTTGCCGACCAGCGAGGAGATGTCCTGGTTGTTCTCGTCACCCGGCTCGGTCTTGGCAACCGCGATCTGGCGCAGCACCGAGGGGTAGCGCTTCACGACCTGGAACTTCCGGATGTCGCCGCCGAACTCCTCGAGGCGCTTCACGGCCCAGGGCGAGAGGATGCGCTGCAGATAGCGGCGAGGGATGCCGTATTCCTTCTCGAGGATCTCGCCGTCTTCCGTCGCGTCGAAGAGCCCGAGCGGCGTTTCGTTGACCGGCGAACCCTTGATCGAATAGAAGGGCACGTGCTCCATGAGCTGCTTGAGGCGCTCGGCGATCGAGCTCTTGCCGCCGCCGACCGGGCCCAGCAGATAGAGGATCTGCTTCTTCTCTTCCAGCCCTTGCGCGCCATGCCTGAAGTACGAGACCACCTGCTCGATGGCGTCCTCCATGCCGTAGAACTCGCGGAAGGCCGGGTAGATCTTGATGACCTTGTTGGCGAAGATGCGCGACAGGCGAGGGTCGTTGCGCGTGTCCACCAGTTCGGGTTCACCGATGGCTTCGAGCATGCGTTCCGCCGCAGTGGCATACGCCATGGGCTCCCGTTTGCAGATCTCGAGATATTCCTGCAGGGACAGGACCTCTTCGCGCGTACGCTCGTAACGAGCGGCGAAGTTGCTGATGACATCCATAGACACCTCCATCGAGTCAGCGGGGCGCTGCCCGGAGTCTCCGTGCTGCACACGTTGCATCGTTCGCAGGAATGGTGCCAGGTGATGTGTGCACGCTTTGGATCAACTCCTCAAGCAGGAACTTGGTTAAAGCATAGAACAAAGAGCGCCTCCAGCAAATTGCTTTTCTTGCTTTTCCGTTAAGAACAACAAGAAGGTGAAAAAGTTCATGGGAAAGGCATGGCGGCGTTCGAAACAATCGCCAGTCCTCACGTGCGCGGCGGTCCTGTCAACGAGCATCTTGATGGGGGTCGCGCAAGCAAGGCTGTCGGATTTCGTCATCTGCGCTTGTCCGTTCTTTCCATATGCCTTGAACGTCTATTTCTGCACGAACGCCCGTGCTTTGCCATCGGCATACGGATAAACGCGCAAAGCGCGACAATCACCGTGAACTATTCCCAAGGCAGCGGACGCGCGCAAAAAAAGGCGGCCGTCGGGGCCGCCTTTTTGCGATGGGCTTCACGCCTGTCGGGCGTCGCTACTCGACCTTGCCGATCTTCCGCACCGCGTCGGTCATCGTGTTCGCGTCAGCGTTCCAGTACGTCTGGAATTCGGGCGCGTCGAGGTAGGCCAGGGGGCTGCCGGCGCGTTCGATCACTTGCACGACGGCCGGGTCCGCGGCGACCTTGGCCGAGGCGGCGCGCAGCTTGCGCACGATGTCCTCCGGTGTCCCGGCGGGCACGAAAAGGCCCGACCACTGCGCGAACTTCACCTTGTAGCCGGCTTGTTCGAGGCTCGGCACGTCCGGCAGCGCAGCCAGCGGCTTGTCGCCCCAATGCGCCAGCGCGCGAAGCTTGCCGGCCTTGATCTGCTGCACCACGGTCGACGGCCCGCTTGCCACCGCATCGACCTGTCCCGCGAGCAGGGCGACGACGGCGGGGCCCGCGCCCGTGTAAGGGATGTGCGTCATCCTGAATCCGGCG
Organism: Variovorax flavidus; assembly: GCF_030317145.1. Classification (GTDB taxonomy): domain Bacteria; phylum Pseudomonadota; class Gammaproteobacteria; order Burkholderiales; family Burkholderiaceae_C; genus Variovorax; species Variovorax flavidus. The sequence continues at coordinate 750,935 of NZ_JASZYE010000003.1, read as the reverse complement.
GCATTCTTCAGCATCTCCATCGGCACGTGCATGGTGCCGTAGTTGCCCGAACTGCCGTAGTTGTAAGTGCCGGGTTTGACGCGCGCATCGGCGATGAATTCCGACAAGGTCTTCCACGGCGCATCGGCGCGCACGACCAGCACCGTCGGATCCGCGGTGAAGCGGGCGATCGGCTTGAACTGGCTCATCTGATAGGCGGGCTTGCGTTCGAGGATCGCATCGGCCTCGGGAAGGATCGAGATCGACGAAAGGCTCAACAACACCGTATAGCCGTCCGCGGGTGCACGAGCCACGAAACCAATACCCACGGCGCCGCCCGCGCCGGCCTTGTTCTCGACGATGACGGTCTGCTTCAGTTCGCGCGACAGGGATTCGGCCACCGGCCGAGCCACCGTGTCGGCTACACCGCCGGGTGGGAAGGGCACGATCATCGTGATCGGCTTGTCGGGCCAGCCGCCCTGGGCCAGCGCGGCAGTGGCGCAGCACGAGGCTGCGAGAAGCGCGGCGCGCAGCAGCGCGCGACGTGGTGGATGCATTTGTCTGTCTCCGTTGTATGTCTTGTAAGGGCGCCGGCTCAGACGAACCGGTTTTCCAGCGTGCCGAGGCCGTCGATCTCGATGCGGACCACGTCGCCCGCCTTCAGGTACTGCGGCGGCGTCAGGCCCATGCCGACGCCGGCCGGCGTGCCGGTGGCGATCACGTCGCCCGGATGGAGCGTGATGCCGCGCGAGCAGGTTTCGATCAGCGTCGGGATGTCGAAGATGAAATCGGTGGTCTGCCCGTCCTGCCGCAGTTCGCCGTTGACCCAGCAACGCACCCGGGTGCGTGTCCCGTCCATTTCGTCGGCGGTCACGATCCATGGACCCATCGGGCAGAAGGTGTCGAAGGACTTGCCGAGGTCCCACTGCTGGTGGCGCATCTGCACGTCGCGCGCCGTCACATCGTTGACGATGGTGTAGCCGAACACGTGCGACAGCGCGTCCTCACGCGAGATGTTGCGGCCGCCTTTCCCGATCACGACGGCCAACTCGGCCTCATAGTCGATCTGTGCGGAGATGGATTCGCCCGGCAGGCGAACCTCGTCGTTCGGCCCGATCACGCACTCGGGCACCTTGGTGAACACGATGGGCCACGTATCCACCTTGGCCGCGTTGTTCTTGAAGACCGAGGCCGAAAGTTCCTTCGCGTGCGCGTGGTAGTTGCGGCCCACGCAAAAGATGTTCCGGCGCGGCATGGGCAATGGCGCTTCCAGTCTGACCTCGCCCAGCGGCACGGGTTCGCCGGTCGGCGGCAACTGGGTGGCGCCCGTGGCGCGTTCTTCGATGAGCGACAGCGCGCCGCGACGCGAGCGGGGCGCGTCGAACTGCAGCGTCCGGACGGTGGCTCCGTCCTCCGACACCAGGCCCACCTGCCGTCGGCCTTGATATTGATATGTAGCAATGCGCAAAATGATCTCCTGATTGACGACCAAATGCTACCAATCCGATACCAAGTGCACAATAGAGCATGCGCGAGGATCGGCTTGATACGATCGGCGCACCCCATCCAACCTACACGTGCTTGCGACCGTGCAAAGTGCCCAGACCCTCCGGGAAGCCATTCTCGAGAACCTCCAATCGCGCGCATGGCGAGCCGGCCACCGCCTGCCGACCGAGCGCGAGCTGAGTGGGCAGTTCGGGCTCAGCCGGTCGACCGTTCGCCGCGTCCTCGCGGACCTGAAGGGCCGGGGGCTCATCACCCAGACCGTGGGCAGCGGGACCTATGTCAGCGATGAGGTGGTGCAGGCGCTGGCGAACATCACGCATGGGGGCGCCCCGCTCGCGACCAGCCCGGCGGAGTTGATGAGTGCCCGCCTGGTGCTCGAGCCCGCGATCATCGCGATGGTCGTCGGCAATGCCACCCATGCCGACTTCGACCGAATGGAGAATTGCTGCGAGAGGGGCGAGGCGGCGGACACGATCGAAGAGTTCGAGTTGTGGGATGGCAAGCTGCACGAGGCCATCGCCGATGCCGCGCACAACGCCTTCATCTCGGCCGTGTTCCAGCGCATGAACGAAGCGCGGGCGCAAAGCGAGTGGGGCATGCTCAAGCGCAGGAGCGCCACGCCCGAGCGCCGTCTGGACTACCAGCGCGAACACCGCGAACTCGTCGCCGCGCTGAAGGACCGCGACGGCACCCGCGCCAACGAACTCTGCATTGGCCACCTGACGCACGTGCGACGCAATCTCCTCGGCTACTGACCCTGCACGGGCCTTGTTGCGGACAAACCCGGCCCCGCATTGACCCTGGACGTGGCGGTCGCTATATTGGTCCTCGATTGGCATATATGGATACCAATTCGTACCAATCGTTGCGACATCGGACGGCGACCGCGTCCCACTGCCTGGAGACAACCGTGAAGACACCGTCTGCCCGAAGTCTGCGTCTGAGCCATCGCTGGTGGGCTGCTGTCCTGCTGGTCGTGGCTCCTTGGGTCGCGGCGCAGGAGTACCCGTCGCGTCCGGTGCGCCTTGTCGTGCCCTTCGCCGCCGGTGGTCCCGCCGACGTCTATGCGCGCTTCATCGCCACGCGCCTGCAGGAAGTGCTCGGGCAGGGATTCGTGGTCGACAACCGGCCCGGCGCCGGCTCGGTCATCGGCACCGACGCCGTGGCAAAGAGCCCGCCCGACGGCTACACGCTGCTGCTGATGTCGAATGCGCACACGGTCAATGAGTCGCTGATCCCGAACAAGCCCTTCCAGCTCATGCGCGACTTCGTGCCGGTCGCCGCCATCAACTACTCGGATCTGGTGCTCGTCACGCGAAGCGGGCTGCCGGTGAACAACCTGGGCCAGCTGATCGCGCTCGCCAAGTCGAGGCCCGGGGCGCTCTCCTATGCATCCTCCGGCCCCGGAACCCCGTATCACATGGCCGGTGAACTCTTCAAGGCGATGGCGGGCGTCTCGATCCTGCACATTCCCTATCGGGGCAGCGCCGGTGCGCGCACCGACGTCCTGGGCGGCCAGGTCGACATGATGTTCGACGCCGTGCCGACCATGACGGAGCATGTCCGCAGCGGCAAGGTCAAGGCCTTGGCGACCACCGGCTTGTCGCGTTCCGCCGTGATGCCCGACGTGCCCACGGTCAACGAAGCCGGCGTGCCCAAGTACGAAGCCACGATCTGGCTCGGCCTGATGGCGCCCAAGGGCACGCCCGCTGCGATCGTCGATCGCCTGAACGCCGAAGTCGTGAAGATCGTGTCCAACCCCGAGGTGGTCCGCGCCTGGAAGGCGCAGGGCGCGACACCGCTGACCATGAACGTGGCCGACTTCACGCGCTACATGAACGAGGACATCGACAAGTGGTCGCGCATCGTGAAGATCTCCGGCGCCAAGGCGGACCAATGAACATTCTTTGTGCTGGCGCCGCACAAGGCCTCGTGAAGGCCTTGCAGGGCGTGTTCCTGGAATTGACCGGCGCCAAGGTCGAAGGGCGCTTCGGCGCCGTCGGCGCGATGAAGGAGGCGCTTCTTGCGGGCGAGCCCTGCGACGTGATGATCGTCACCGAGGCCTTGATCTCCTCGTTGCAGGCGGACGGACGGCTGGCGCCGGGCTCGGAAGCCGCGCTCGGCCGCGTGCGCACCGGCATCGCTGCCCGTGCCGGCGACGCATTGCCCGCCATCGCCACGCCCGACGATCTGAAGGCAGCCCTGCTCGCGGCGAGCTCGATCTATCTTCCGGACATGCAGCGATCGACCGCCGGCATCCACTTCGCCGGCGTGCTGGTGAAGCTCGGGATCGCCGAGGCCGTCGCCTCGCGCCTGCGCACCTTCCCGAACGGCGCCACCGCCATGCGCGAACTCGCCGCCGACCGCCGACCCGGCGGGATCGGTTGCACGCAAGTCACCGAGATCCGATACACGCCGGGTGTGGCGCTGGTGGGGTCGTTGCCCCCTGCGTTCGAACTGGCCACGAACTATGCGGCCGCGGTCAGCGCCACGGCCGCGCAGCCGGACCTTGCCCGGCGCTTTGTCGACCTGATCGCGGGCCCTCGATCACGCTGCCTTCGCGAGCAGGGCGGCTTCGAATTCACCGCGTCCATGCCATCGTGACCTGATGTGGCGCAAAAAGGCCAAGGCGGCCAAAGGCCGCGAAGCCAGGCCCATTCGTGAAACACCGCGGAACCGGCTCCGCCGGGCCGCCGGTGTTGCCCCCGGCAGGGGGTAGGCGAAGCGACACGAAGTGCGCGTAGCCTGGGGGCGAGCCCTATCTAGCTGAAGAATTCCTTGGCCTTGTCGAACCAGCCCTTGTCGGTGGGGCTGTGTTTCTCGCCGCCCTTCTTGAGCGACTCGTCGAGTTCCTTCAGCAGTTTGCGCTGATGCTCGGTCAGCTTGACCGGCGTTTCGACGCGCACGTGGCAATACAGGTCGCCGGGGTAGCTCGAGCGGACGCCCTTGATCCCCTTGCCGCGCAGCCGGAACTGCTTGCCGCTCTGGGTGCCGTCGGGAATATCGATCGCCGCCGCGCCCTTGAGCGTCGGCACGTTGATCTCGCCACCCAGCGCTGCGGTCGTGACGCTGACCGGTACCACGCAATGCAGGTCGTCGCCGTCGCGCTCGAACAGGTCGTGCTTCTTGAGGCGGATCTCTATATATAGATCGCCGGGCGGGCCGCCGTTGGTGCCGGGCTCGCCGTTGCCGGTGCTGCGAATACGCATGCCGTCGTCGATGCCGGCCGGGATCTTCACTTCCAGCGTCTTGTTGTTCTTGATCTTTCCCTGGCCGTGGCAGGTGGCGCACGGTTCCGGGATGATCTTGCCCGAGCCGTGGCAGGTCGGGCAGGTCTGCTGCACGCTGAAGAAACCCTGGCGCATCTGGACTGCGCCCTGGCCATGGCAGGTGGTGCAGGTGATCGGCTTGGTGCCGGGCTTGGCGCCCGTGCCCTTGCAGGTGCCGCAATCGTCCCAGCTCGGGATGCGGATCTGCGCGTCCTTGCCTTCGGCTGCTTCCTCGAGCGTGACCTCCATCGCGTAGCTCAGGTCGCTGCCGCGGAACACCTGACGCCCGCCGCCCTGGCGGCCGCCGCGCTGGCCGAACACGTCGCCGAAGATGTCGCCGAAGGCTTCCGCGAAGCCGCCGAAGCCCTCCGCGCCCGGGCCGCCGCGCATGTTGGGGTCGACCCCCGCGTGGCCGTACTGGTCGTAGGCGGCGCGCTTCTGCGAGTCCGACAGCATCTCGTAGGCTTCCTTGACCTCCTTGAACTTGGACTCGGCTTCCTTGCTGGAGTCCCCGTGGTTGCGGTCAGGGTGATGCTTCATCGCCAACTTGCGATAAGCCTTCTTGATTTCCTCCTCGCTCGCGTTCTTGGGAACGCCGAGGGTTTCGTAATAGTCGCGTTTGGTAGCCATGGTCGGGGGTCGGTGGCGGAATCGTCTTCAGGAAGCGGAAAAGGCTGGACCACCTTGCAGCGGGTCCAGCCTCGTGTCAGGGCGTGAGAATCAGCCCTTCTTGACTTCCTTCACTTCGGCGTCGACCACGTTGTCGTCCGCCGGAGCGCTTGCAGCTTCCGGGCCAGCGCCTGCCGCGCCGCCCGCCGCACCGGCCGCGGCCTGCGCGTCGGCGTACATCTTCTCGCCGAGCTTCTGGCTGGCGCTCATCAGCGTGTTGGTCTTTTCTTCGATCGAGGCCTTGTCTTCACCCTTGAGGGCTTCTTCGACGTCCTTGATCGCGGCTTCGATCTTTTCCTTCTCGCCGGCATCCAGGCTCGCGCCGTGTTCGCCGAGCGACTTCTTCACGCTGTGAACCATGGCTTCGCCCTGGTTGCGGGCCTGGGCCAGCTCGACCTTCTTCTTGTCTTCGGCCGCGTTGAGCTCGGCGTCCTTCACCATCTTCTGGATCTCGTCTTCCGACAGGCCCGAGTTCGCCTTGATGGTGATCTTGTTTTCCTTGCCGGTGCCCTTGTCCTTGGCGCCGACGTGCAGGATGCCGTTGGCGTCGATGTCGAAGCTCACCTCGATCTGCGGCGTGCCGCGCGAGGCCGGCGGGATGCCTTCGAGGTTGAACTCGCCGAGCAGCTTGTTGCCCGATGCGATCTCGCGCTCGCCCTGGAACACCTTGATCGTCACGGCAGGCTGGTTGTCCTCGGCCGTCGAGAAGGTCTGCGCGAACTTCGTCGGGATCGTGGTGTTCTTCGTGATCATCTTGGTCATCACGCCACCCATGGTCTCGATGCCGAGCGACAGCGGGGTCACGTCGAGCAGCAGAACGTCCTTGCGGTCGCCGGAGAGCACCTGGCCCTGGATGGCGGCGCCGACGGCCACGGCTTCATCGGGGTTCACGTCCTTGCGCGGTTCCTTGCCGAAGAATTCCTTGACCTTGTCCTGCACCTTGGGCATGCGAGTCATGCCGCCGACCAGGATCACGTCGCTGATGTCCGAGACGCTCACGCCGGCATCCTTGATGGCGGTACGGCAGGGCGCGATGGTGCGTTCGATCAGCTCGTCGACCAGGCTTTCGAGCTTGGCGCGGGTGAGCTTGATGTTCAGGTGCTTCGGGCCCGATGCGTCGGCCGTGATGTACGGCAGGTTGATGTCGGTCGCCGCGCTGTTCGACAGTTCGATCTTGGCCTTTTCAGCCGCTTCCTTCAGGCGCTGCAGTGCGAGCACGTCCTTGCTCAGGTCGACGCCCTGGTCCTTCTTGAACTCGGAAATGATGTAGTCGATGATGCGCTGGTCGAAGTCTTCGCCGCCCAGGAAGGTGTCGCCGTTGGTCGACAGCACTTCGAACTGCTTTTCGCCGTCCACGTCCGCGATCTCGATGATCGAGATGTCGAAGGTGCCGCCGCCGAGGTCATACACGGCGATCTTGCGGTCGGCCTTGTCGTGCTTGTCGAGGCCGAAGGCCAGCGCAGCCGCGGTGGGCTCGTTGATGATGCGCTTGACGTCCAGACCGGCGATGCGGCCGGCGTCCTTGGTGGCTTGGCGCTGGCTGTCGTTGAAGTAGGCCGGCACGGTGATCACCGCTTCGGTCACGGCCTCGCCGAGATAGTCCTCGGCGGTCTTCTTCATCTTGCGCAGGATTTCGGCGCTGATCTGCTGGGGAGCGAGCTTCTTGCCGCGCACTTCGACCCATGCGTCGCCGTTGTCGGCCTTGGTGATGCTGTAGGGCATCAAGTCGATGTCCTTCTGCACTTCCTTCTCTTCGAACTTGCGGCCGATCAGGCGCTTGACTGCGTAGATCGTGTTCTTGGGGTTGGTCACCGCCTGGCGCTTGGCCGAGGCGCCGACCAGCACTTCGCCGTCTTCCTGGTAGGCCACGATCGAGGGCGTCGTGCGGGCGCCTTCCGAGTTCTCGATCACACGCGTGGTGTTGCCTTCCATGATCGACACGCACGAGTTGGTGGTGCCGAGGTCGATGCCGATGATTTTGGCCATGTTATTGCTCCTGGGATCTGAAATGAGGTTGTTGTGAACTTGTGGATAACCCGGTTCGATTCAAGGGATGAAGCGGGGATTTCCTGTGGGTTTCTTGTTGGTTTTCAGCTCGGGCTGCTGACGGTCACCAGAGCGGGGCGCAGGATCCGGTCGGCGATCGTGTAGCCCTTCTGCAGCACGCTGGCGATGGTGTTGGGCTCCTGCCCGGGCGCCGGCACGACGGAGATCGCCTGATGCAGGTGCGGATCGAACTTGCTGCCGGCCGGCGGAGCGATCTCGATGACCTTGTTGCGCTCCAGAGCGCTCTTGAGCTGTCGCAAGGTGGCTTCGGTGCCTTCGCGCAGATGCTCCGCCGTCGCGTCCTGGATCGCCAGGCCGGCCTCCAGGCTGTCCAGCACCGGCAGCAGGCTCTCGGCGAAACCTTCGATCGCAAACTTGCGGCCCTTGGAGACTTCCTCGTCCGCGCGTCGGCGCGCGTTCTGCACGTCGGCCTGCGCACGCAGGAACTGGTCGGCGAGATCGGCGTTCTTGGCTTGCAGCGCGGCGATTTCGGCTTGGGCCGCGGCCAGCGCATCGGCGTCGTTCGCCGCCTGTGCGGCTTCCAGCTCTTCGGGGCTGGGCTCGCCCTGCAGGGTCTGTGGATTCTGTTGAGGGTTTTTCGGGTCAGTCATGCTCAAAAAGCCGGCGGCCATGCCGGAAAACAGTGAAAACGAACAATAGGCAGCCATTTGAGGCCTGCCATGGGCTTTTCAAGGCAAAAAAATGCGCCGCAGAGGGCGCATTCGAGGAGGCGGGTGGGTCCCGGCCTCGTCAGTGGGCGTCGAGCAGTTCGACGTCGAACTTCAGGGTCGCATTCGGGGGAATCACGCCGCCGGCGCCGCGGGCACCGTAGCCGAGGGAAGCCGGGATGATCAGCGTGCGCTTGCCGCCGATCTTCATGCCGGCGACGCCTTCGTCCCAGCCCTTGATGACCTGGCCGGCGCCGAGCGAGAAGGCGAAGGGGTCGTTGCGGTCGCGGCTCGAATCGAACTTGGCGCCTTGCACGCCGTCGTTGTAGAGCCAGCCGGTGTAGTGCACGTGCACGTGGTGGCCAGCCTTGGCTTCGGCGCCGTCGCCGACCGTGGTGTCTTCGTATTGCAGGCCGGAGGGAGTGGTGGGCATGGAGCGCTCCTTTGGGAATTGGGGAGGAAACCGCGCAGTTTAACGAGGCTGGACGGCAGGTCCCCGGGCGGGGCGTCGCCGCTTCAGGTGGGCGCGACGGGCGGCGGCGTCTTCTTCACCTGGCTCTGCTGCCATTTCCCGGCGAAGGCCTGCAGGTCGGAAAGCCGCTTGAGCAGATCCTGGCCGCTGAGTGTCAGGCTGTAGCCGTCGGTGCCGTGGTTCACGAGGCCCGCTTCGCGAAGCTCCTTGATGCGGGTGTTCAGCGTGTTGGGCGTGATGCTGCCAACGCTGTCCTGGAGCAGGCGAAAGGTCTGGGCGTGTCCGTCCCGGAGGGCCCAGAGGACGCGCAGCGCGTAGCGGGCTTCCAGCAGCGCAAGCAATTGGCTGATGGCTGCGTTTTCCTTGCTACTCATCGACTTCATCTCCTCGGGGCGCGGCGGCCGGGCGACGCACGGCGGCGCCCGCTTGTTCTTTGTGACTGGCTCGTGACCACTCGAAACGGCCGGCGACTATAGCCCAGAAGAGCTGCTGCTACAAGTTTTATAGCTGTGAAAGCAAGCCGGCTGCGGCTTGCAGCCGCGCACTTCAGTGCGTCGGGTAGTTGGCCATGGCCTCGCCGAGCCGGATCGGGCGAGCCGGTGCCCATGCCGGATTGAATTCCAGCGAGGGAGGCGGGAAAAGCATCACGACCGTCGAGCCGAGCAGGAAGCGGCCCATCTCGTCGCCTTGTCGGAGCACGACCTGCTGGTCGTCATAGCGCCATTCGCGCACTTCGCCGCCGCGCGGCGGATTCACCACGCCGTGCCACACCGTCGCCATGCTGCCGACGATGGTCGCGCCGACGAGCACCAGCACAAACGGACCCGCCGCCGATTCGAACACGCACACCACGCGCTCGTTGCGCGCGAAGAGGCCGGGCACGCCTCGGGCGGTGGTCGGGTTGACGGAGAAGAGATCGCCTGGCACGTAGATCATCCGGGTCAGCCGGCCGTCGCAAGGCATGTGGATGCGGTGGTAGTCCTTCGGGCTCAGGTAGAGCGTGGCGAAACTGCCGTGCTCGAACTGCGCCGCCAGCGCCGCGTCGCCACCGACCAGTGCGGTGGTCGAGTAGCGGTGGTTCTTGGCCTGGAAGATCTGGTCGCCCTCGATGGGGCCGAACTGGCTGATCGCGCCGTCGACCGGCGACACCAGGTCGGCCTGCGCCAGCGGGCGTGCGCCGGGCTTCAGCGCGCGCGTGAAGAACTCGTTGAAGCTCGGGTAGCTTGCGATGTCACTGTCGAGCGCTTCCTCCATGTCGACGCCGTACTTCGCGACGAAGCGCCGGATGATCCACGTCGTGACGGCGCCGCGTTCCTTGCCGGCAACCCAGCCGGCAAAAGAGGTCAGCGCCTGCTTGGGGAACAGGTACTGCGGCAGGACGGGGAGGCGATCGGACAAGGGGTCTTCCCAAAAAAGCGGTGGGCGATTCTATCGACCGCCTCCCGCGCATTTCGCAGGACGGGACCTACTCCGCCTTGATGTTGGCGGCCTTGATCACCTGGGCCCACTTCTCGACCTCGGCTTTCTGGAAGGCCGCGATCTGTGCCGTGGTCATGTCGGCGGGCTCCATGCCGAAGCCCTTGAGCTTGTCCTGCATGTCCGGCTGCGCCAGGATCGTGCGGATCTCCTTGTGCAGCCGGTCGATGGCCGGCGCCGGCGTGCCGGCCGGCACGAAGATAGCCTGCCAGGACACCACTTCGAAATCCTTGAGTCCCGGAACACCCGATTCGGCGACCGTCGGCACGTCCGGCATCGACGCCAGCCGCTTGCCGGAGGTGACGGCGATCGCGCGCAGCTTGCCGCTCTGGATATGCGGGCCGGCCACCACGGTGGTGTCGAACATCATGTCGACCTGGCCGCCGATCACGTCCTGGATCGCCGGGCCGCTGCCCTTGTAGGGAATGTGCGTGAACTTGACGCCGGACTTGTAGGCCAGCAGTTCGAGCGCCAGGTGCTGCGAGGTGCCTGTTCCGGCAGACGCCGAAGAGAGGCCGCCCGACTTGGCCTTGCTGGCCTCGAGCACGTCCTTCAGGGTCTTGTAGGGACTCGCCTGGTTGACCACCAGCACGACGGGATTGGTCCCGATCAGCGTGACGGGCGCGAAAGACTTCTGCGGGTCGTAGCCGATCTTGGGATAGAGGCTGACGTTGATCGCGTGCGAGCTGATCGTGCCGCCCAGCATCGTGTACCCGTCGGGCGCGGCGCGCGATGCGATCTCGGAGCCGACGCTGCCGCCGGCACCGCCCTTGTTGTCGATGACGACCGTGGTGCCCAGCACCGGGCCGAGCTTCTGGCCGATCAGCCGGCCCAGCACGTCGGTGGTGCCGCCGGCCGGGAAGGGAACCAGATAGGTGATGGTCTTGCCCGTGGGCCATTGGCCCTGTGCGAAAGCGGGCAGGGCCGGAAGGCCGCCGGCGAGCGAGGCGAGTGCGGTATGAATGAGTGTGCGGCGTTGCATGTTCTTGTCTCCGTTGAAAGGTGGGCGCCGCGCTTCTTGTCGTTGTGTCGCGGCACGTTGGAACTCAGGGCATGTACTGCCCGCCGTTCACTTCGATGACCTGCCCCGTCACATAGCCCGAGAGCTGAGCCGACGCAAGATAGAGGAAGGCGCCGACGCAATCGTCCGGCTCGCCGATGCGCGCCATCGGGATGGCCGCCTTGAACGATTCGAGCAGCTGCGGCGTGGAGAAGCGGTCGTGGAAGGGCGTCTGGATCACGCCGGGCGCGACTGCGTTGACGCGGATGTTGTCGGGCGCCAGTTCCTTGGCAAGGCCGTGCGTTGCGGTGCTGACGAAGCCTTTCGCACCTGCGTACAGGTACGCGCCCGGGCCGCCGCCGTTGCGCGCCGCGATCGACGACACATTGATGATGCTGCCGCCGCGGCCTTGTTTGCGCATCAACGGCACGACCTCACGGCAGAACGCCAGCACCGAACGCGCGTTGATGTGCATCACGTCGTCGAACAGCGCGTCGTCGAACTCGGCGATCGGCAGCCGCTTCACGAGGCTGCCCGCGTTGTTGACCAGCACGTCGATGCCGCCGAGCCGTTCGTTGGCTTCGGCCACGACACGCCGGATCGCTGCGCTGTCGCGCACGTCCGCCTGCAGAGCAAAGGCATCGCCGCCTGCCGCCTGGATCGTCGCGACCACCTGTTTGGCGGCATCTGCCGAGCTGTTGTAGTGCACAGCCACGCGCATGCCGCGCTGGGCGTAGCCGATGGCAACGGCGGCTCCGATGCCCGTGCTTGCGCCGGTGACAAGGGCGCTGCGGCCTTTGAGGTCTTCCATGTTTCGCTCTCCTTCAGGTGATGGGTGCCGGATTGAACAGCACCAGCGCGTTGTGCAGCTTCCAGTGCTCGGCCCAGGTCTTCCTGCGGCCGCTCGCGACGTCGAGCATCAACTGGAACATCTCCCAGCCGACGTCGGCGATGGTCTTCTCGCCGGTGGCGATCGTCCCGGCGTTGATGTCCATCAGGTCGTGCCAGCGGCGGGCCAGGTCGGCGCGCGTCGCGACCTTGATGACGGGCACTTCGGCCAGCCCGTACGGGGTGCCGCGGCCGGTGGTGAACACGTGCAGGTTCATGCCCGCGGCGAGCTGCAGCGTGCCGCAGATGAAGTCCGACGCGGGCGTGGCCGCGTAGATCAGCCCCTTCTGCCGGACCTTCTCGCCCGGCGAGATCACGCCCGAGATGGGCGACTTGCCCGACTTCACGATCGAGCCCATCGCCTTCTCCACGATGTTGGACAGCCCGCCCTTCTTGTTGCCGGGGGTGGTGTTGGCGCTGCGGTCGACCCGCCCCTTGTCCAGGTAGGCGTCGTACCAGGCCATCTCGCGGATCATCGCGTCGGCCACTTCGGGCGTGGTGGCGCGCGAGGTGAGCTGGTCGATGCCGTCGCGCACCTCGGTGACTTCCGAGAACATCACCGTCGCGCCGGCACGCACCAGCAGGTCGGTGCAGAAGCCGACCGCCGGATTGGCCGTGACGCCCGAGAAGGCGTCGCTGCCGCCGCACTGCACGCCGACCACGAGTTCGCTGGCCGGCACGGTCTCGCGGCGCCGGGCGTTGAGCCGCTCCAGGTGCTCTTCCGCCTGCCGCATGATCGAATCGACCATCGACATGAAGCCCACGTGCGCGTCGTCCTGCAGGCACACGACGTCGAGCTTGCTCTCCGCGCTGTCGCCGACGTCGGCCACGTTGCGTTCGTCGATCAGCGGGATGGTGCCCGGGGGCATCAGGCGCTCGGGCTGGAGCTTCTCGCAGCCCAGGCTCACCACCATGACCTCGCCGCCGAAGTTGGGGTTGAGGCTGATGTTGCGCAGGGTGCGGATCGGGATGATGGCGTCCGGCGCATCGATGGCGACGCCGCAGCCGTAGCTGTGTTCGAGCGCCACGACGTCATCGACGTGGGGGAACCTCGGCAGCAGCTCGGACTTGATGCGCTTCACGGCGAAATCGGTCACGCCCGCCACGCATTGCACGGTCTGCGTGATCGCCAGGATGTTGCGGGTGCCCACCGAGCCATCCGGGTTGCGGTAGCCCTCGAAGGTGTAGCCCTCCAGCGCAGGTTGCGGCTCGGGCTTGACGGTGGCGATCGGCAGGCCGACGAGTTCGCGCGCCGCGGGCATCTTGAGCAAGCGCTCATGCACCCAGCTGCCGGCGGGAATCGCCTTGAGCGCATAGCCGATCACGACGTTGTAGCGGCGCACCTCCCCGCCTTCGGGGATGTCCACCAGCGCCACCTTGTGCGCCTGCGGGACCTTGTCCACCAGCGTCAGGCCCGAGGGGAACACGGTGCCCGCGGGCAGGCCGCCGTCGTTGGCCACGATCGCGACGTTGTCGCGTTCATCCATGCTGATGCACAGCGGCGCCTTCGCGCTTTCCCACATGTCAGTTCTCCGCAGCTTGGCCCGAAGACTCGCACGCCCGGATGCCGGAAACACCGCGGAACCGGCTTCGCCGGGCCGCCGGTGTTGCCCCCTGCAAGGGGGTGGAGAGCGACACGAAGTGCGCGAGCCCGGGGGTGTCCATCATTTGACCACCATGTAGAGGCTTGGCAACCACGTGGAGAAGGCCGGAACAAAGGTGACGACGCCCAGCGCGAAGATCAATGCGCCGTAGAAGGGCCAGATCGTCTTCATCACTGTGCCCACCGACACCCCGCCGATCGCGCAGCCCACGAACTGGGTCGTGCCCACCGGTGGCGTGTTGAGGCCCAGCGCGCAGTTGATGAGCATCACGATGCCGAACTGGACCGAGGTCATGCCGTACTGCTGTGCGATGGGCAGGAAGATCGGCGTGCACAGGAGAATGGTCGCAGCCATGTCCAGGAAGGTGCCCAGGACGAACAGGATGACGTTGATCAGCAGGAAGATCACCCATGGCGTGCTCGTGATCTGCGACAGCATCTGGCCCGTCAGCTCCGCCACGCCGTACAGGCTGATGAGGTAGCCGAAGGTGCTCGAGATGCCGATCAGCAGCAGGATCACACCCGTGGTACGCACCGCCTTCGACGCCGCCTTGATGAAGTGCTCCCACTTCAGCGTGCGGTAGACGAAGATCGTCAGCGCCAGCGCGTACAGCACGGCCACGGCGGCCGATTCGGTCGCGGTGAACACGCCGGACAGGATGCCGCCGAGGATCAGCACCACGATGAACAGGCCCGGCAACGCCGCCGCGAACGAACGCGCCACGATCTGCCAGCCCGGGAAGGTGCCTGCGGGGTAGCCGCGCTTCACTGCGACCAGATAGGCCGCGGCGAGGTTGCTGATGGTGAGCACTGCCGCCGGCAGCAACGCCGCCAGGATCAGCGCCGCGATGGACACCTTGCCGCCTGCCGCGAGCGAATAGATGATCAGGTTGTGGCTGGTCGGCATCAGAGCGCCCACAAGTGCCGCGTGCGTCGTCACGTTGACGGCGTAGTCGGCGTGGTAGCCCTCTTTCTTCATCATCGGGATCATCACGGCGCCCATCGCCGAGACGTCGGCCACGGGTGAGCCCGAGACGCCGCCGAACAAGGTGCAGGCCACCACGTTCGACATGCCGAGGCCGCCGCGCACGTGACCCACCAGATCGCGCGCGAGATTCACGATGCGGTCGGCGATGCCGCCATAGAGCATCAGCTCGCCGGCAAAGATGAAGAACGGAATCGCGAGGAACGAGAAGATGCCCATGCCCGAGGTCATCTGCTGGAAACCGACTTCCAGCGGAAGACCCTCATAGAGCAGGGTGGAAAGGGCCGACAGGCCGATGGAGAACGCGACCGGTACGCCCAGCAGCAGGAAGAGCGTGAAGGAAACGCAGAGGATGAGGAGAGGAATGGTCATTGCTCAGGTCCAGGCGGGTTCGACTTCGCCGCCCTTGGCAAGCGCGATGATGTGTTCGATCGAGAACATCACGATCAGGACGCCGGACACTGCGGCCGGCACGTATTTCCAGCCTTCGGAGATCCACAGCGTGGGAAGGCGATAGCTCCAGACCGATTCGGCCAGCGAGGCGCAATTCCAGGCCATTGCGGCGCCGAACAGCAGGATCAGGAAATGGATCAGGAACTCCATCTTCAGGCGCAGCCAGTCGGGCGCGAGCACGAGGAAGGATTCAAGCCCGATGTGGCCCGCGTCGCGCACGCCGACTGCAACGCCGAGCATGGTCACGTAGAGCACGAGCAGCAGCGCGAGGCTTTCTGCCCACGTGGGGGTGTTGTTGAGGACGTAGCGGCCGAACACTTGCCAGCTCACGGCGCAGATCACCGCGACGAGGCCGAAGATGCCCAGCCACATGCAGGCGCGAGCCAGCGTGCGGCAGATTTTCGTGTACATGATGTGCCTTTGCCCCTCTCGCGTGCGGAGAGGGGCAGGGTGGGGAAGACCGGACTTACTTGGTGTCCTGCACGCGCTTGACGAGGTCCTTCAGCTTCGCGTCGACGATGAACTTGTCGTACACGGGCTTCATCGCGGCCTGGAACGGGGCCTTGTCGATCTCGATGATCTCGGCGCCGCCGGCCTTCACGGTCGCGAGCGACTTGACTTCACGTTCTTCCCACTGCTTGCGCATGTAGGGCACCGACTCCTTGGCGGCCTGGCGGATCCAGCCTTGCTCTTCGGGCGAGAGCTTGTCCCACGCGCGCTTGGAGAACAGCAGCATCTCGGGGGCCATCGAGTGCTCGGTCTTGGTGTAGTACTTGGCGACTTCGAAGGCGCGTGCGCTTTCGTAGGTGGGGTAGTTGTTCTCGGCGGCGTCGATCAGGCCGGTCTTGAGGCCGGTGTAGACCTCGCCCATCGGCATCGGCGTGGCGTTGGCGCCCATGGCTTCGAGCATCGAAACCCACAGGTCGGACTGCTGCACGCGGACCTTCAGGCCCTTCATGTCGGCGAAGCTGCGCACCGGCTTCTTGGCAGTGAACATCGAGCGTGCGCCGCTGTCGTAGTAGGCGAGGCCGATGAAGCCCTGCTTTTCGCAGGACTTGAGGATCTCTTCGCCGATCGGGCCGTCGAGCACCTTGTGCAGGTGGTCCACCGAGCGGAACAGGAAGGGCATGGTCGGCACCTGCGTCTCGGCGCAGATGTTGTTCATCGGGGCGATGTTGACGCGCACCATCTGCAGCGCGCCGATCTTGGCCTGCTCGATCGTGTCCTTCTCGCTGCCCAGGGCGCTGTTGTTGAACACCTTGATGCTGTCCTTGCCACCCGAGAGTTGCTTGAGACGCTCGCTCATGAACTTGACGGCCGTGACCGTCGGGTAGTCGTCGGGATGGATGTCGGCCGACCGGAACTCGGTGGCCTGTGCGGCCATCGCGGTCATGCAGGCCGCGATGGCGACGATGAGTGCGTGTTTATGAACCTTCATTTGTCTTCCTCTGCTGGTGGTTGTCGTGAAAATGAAATCTGGATTCAGGCCCCGAACATGGGTTCGGGGATGCCCTGGGTGCCCGGACGCAGCGCGAAAACGCCACCGGCCAAGGGTTGATCGGAGAGGTCGCCGACGGGGCGGATCGACGTGACGAACAGCGTGTCGAGCTTCGGGCCGCCGAATGCGCACATGGCGGGCTTCTTGACGGGTACGGCGAGCGAGCGGTCGAGCTTGCCCTCGGGCGTGAAGCGATGCACCAGGCCGGCGTCGTTGCCGCAGATCCAGTAGCAGCCGTCGGCGTCGATCGCCGCGCCGTCAGGTCGGCCGGGGAGGGGATTCATGTCGACGAACACTCGCCGGTTGGAGGGCGTTCCGGTCGCGATGTCGTAGTCGAAAGCCCAGATCGTCTGCACGCTGGGGTGCGAGTCGGACAGGTACATGGTGCGGCCGTCGGGGCTGAAGGCGAGTCCATTGGGGACGATGAAGTCCTCCAGCTGGATCGTCGGCGCCGTGTCGGACTTGTCCTGGCGGTAGACGCGTCCGACGCGCGAGCCGGCGGCCATGTCCATCAGCATCGTGCCGGCCCAGAAGCGGCCCTGGCGGTCGCAGCGGCCGTCGTTGAAGCGCATGCCCGGCGCCGCGTGCGTGACGGACGCCAGCCGGAAGGCTTCGAGCCGGCCGTCATCCTGCGTCTCGATGGAGAAGATCCCGCTTTCCATGCCCGCGATCCAGGCGCCCGGCGCGTCGGCGCGCGGTGCGATGCAGGCGGGCATTTCGTCGGAGGTCCACTGCGCATGGCCATCGGCGGACCAGCGGTGGAGCGCACGGCCGGGAATGTCGACCCAGTACAGGGCCTCTTCCGCAACGGACCAGACGGGGCTTTCGCCCGTGCCGCAGCGCGCGTCGACCACGAGTTCGGCGTTGGCGGACATCGCGCTCAATCGCCGAAGGGGCCCTGGGCCGTGAAGGCTCCGCCCTGGTAGATGGCGTTCGGGTCGGTGGGCGCGACGGGCGGCTGTGCCTCGACCTTCGCGCGGAAGACTTCGGAGCTGTCCTGCGGCACGAAGCCCAGGTGCGCCGCGGCATCGTTGTCCCACCACACGTCGCGGTTGGCGGACATGCCGTAGACGACGGTGTGCTTCACGTCGGGCGTGAAGAGCGACTTCTCGATCAGGTTGGTCAGGTCGCGGTAGCTGAGCCAGGTGCTCATCATCCGGCGGTTGGCCGGCTCGGGGAAGGAGGAGCCGATGCGGATGCTGACGGTCTCGATGCCCCAGCGGTCGAAGTAGAACTGGGCCACGTCCTCGCCGAAGGATTTCGACAGGCCGTAATAGCCGTCCGGACGGCGGGCGACATGGGCGTCCAGGTGTTCGCTCTGCTTGTAGAAGCCGATCACGTGATTGGAACTGGCGAAGACCACGCGCTTCACGCCGTGGCGGCGCGCGGCCTCATAGATGTGGAACACGCCCTTGATGTTGGCTTCGAGGATTTCCTCGAAGGGGCGCTCCACGGACACTCCGCCAAGATGCACGATGGCGTCGCAGCCGGAGACCAGTGCGTCGACGGCCGCCTTGTCGGCGAGGTTGCAGGGCACGACTTCTTCGTGCGGGCCTTCGGCCGGGGACAGGGCCGCGATGTCGGAGACGCGCAGCACGTCGGCGTAGGGGCGCAGGCGCTCGCGCAGCACTTTGCCCAAGCCGCCGGCGGCCCCGGTCAAGAGCAGTCGGCTAACGCGCAGCGGGTTGGGAAATGTCTCGCTCATGGGTGTCAGGTTTCTGGTCGTAAGTTATCTGTTGTCATACAACATCGCGGCGATTATCATCATGGCATGTCGAGCCTGTCAACGGGGTCAACCGCAACGACCGAACAACCTGCCTTCGGCGCGAATCCGCGTCGGAGGGTTCGTGGGCTGGCCCATGGCCTGGTGGACGATCTGGGCGAGAAGATCCGCAGCCAGCAACTGCGGCCGGGCGACAAACTGCCGACCGAGTCCGCCATCATGCAAGCCTATGGCGTGAGTCGCACCGTCGTGCGCGAGGCGCTGTCGAAGCTGCAGGCAGCAGGGCTCGTGGAAACGCATCACGGCATTGGAACCTTCGTGCTTCAGCCGCGCACGGCCGGCATGTTCCGGCTCGATGCGTCGGACATCGCCACCTCGGTCGATGTGCTTGCGGTGCTGGAGCTTCGCATCAGCCTCGAGACCGAATCGGCCGGCCTGGCCGCGACGCGTCGCACCGAAGAGCAGTTGCTTGCCATGCGGGAGGCGCTGGATGATTTCGAGCGCAACGTCGCCGTGGCGGGGGATACGGTGGAGCCCGATTTCCGCTTCCATCTCCAGATCGCGCAGGCAACGGGCAATTCGTATTTCGCCGACATCATGAGCCATCTGGGCACCACGATCATCCCGCGCACGCGCATCACCGCCATCCGCAATCACGACCGGCGCGGCGAGTACCTCACCCGCGTGAACCGCGAGCATGAAGAGATCTACGCGGCCATCGCGCGCCGGGATCCCGAGTCGGCGCGGGCCGCCATGCGCATCCATCTGACGAATAGCCGCGAGCGCCTGCGCGTCGCGCAGGAAGCGGCCAAGAACGCCGCCGAGCCAGCGCCGGCCTCCGACGCTGCGGCCTCGACCCCCGTCGCTCCGGCGACTTGAATCAGCATGTGCTGCAAGGCTGGACATCGCACGAATCTAGTTGTACGATGACTGATGACATTCGACGTCGCATCCGGCCGCCGGTAGACGACGCGCAATTCAACCCCTCAATCGCACCAGGAGACACCAACACATGACCTTGAATCGACGCGATCTCATGCTCGGCGCAGTGGGAGCAGCCGGCCTCGTGGCCGCCGGCGGCGCACAGGCGGCCGATGCCTGGCCTGCAAGGCCGATCCGCATCGTCGTGCCGTACCCGCCCGGCGGGTCGTCCGACATCATTGCCCGTTCCATCAGCCAGCCGCTGTCGGAGGCACTGAAGCAATCCGTCATCGTCGAGAACAGGGCCGGCGCGAACGGCAATCTCGGCGCGGACCTGGTTTCGAAGGCGCCGGGCGACGGCTACACGCTTCTGTTGTGCGACGTCGGTGCGCTGGCGATCAGCCCGTCGGTCTACACCAAGCTGTCTTTCGACCCGTCCAAGGATCTGCGCGGCGTCACCATGCTGGCCTATTCGCCGCATCTGCTGGTGGTGCACCCGTCGGTGCAGGCCAACAACCTCAAGGAACTGATTGCGCTGTCGAAGAAGTCGGACCTGAACTTCGCGGTGACGGCCACCGGCAGCGCACCGCACCTCGCGGGCGTGGCGCTCGAACGCGCGAGTGGCGCGCGCTGGCAGTACGTACCCTACAAGGGTGGCGTGCAGGCGGTGCAGGACACCGTCGCCGGGCAGACCCAGGTGCTCATGAACGGCATGCTCGCGACGCTGCCGCACGTGCAAAGCGGCAAGCTGAAGGTGCTGGGCGTCTCCAAGGGCACGCGCATGCCGCTGATCGGCGATGTGCCGACCATCGCGGAGCAGGGCGTTCCCGGCTTCGAGTCCGGCACATGGCAGGGCGTGCTGGCGCCCCGCGGCACACCGGACGCACTGGTTCAGCGCCTGAACAAGGAACTGGTCACGATCATCCGCTCCGCCGACATCCGCTCGCGCCTTGCGGGGCAAGGCGCCGAAGTCGTGACCATGGCGCCGGCCGAACAGGAGCAGTTCTTCGAGAAGGAACGCTCGCGCTGGGCCAAGGTCGTGAACGCCGCACAGATCAAGCTCGACTGAACCCTGGCCTTCCCGCGGCTCGCCATGGGGCGGCGCGGCGCTGGCCGTCTTCCGGACCTTTTCCCTTCGTCTCACTACTTCTGAAATGAATCCTCAAGAACTCAAATCCATCATGGGCTCCGGCCTGCTGTCGTTCCCCCTGACCGACTTCGACGCCGACGGCACCTTCAACAAGAAGGGCTACATCGAGCGCCTCGAATGGCTGGCTCCCTACGGCGCGAGCGCGCTCTTCGCTGCCGGCGGCACGGGCGAATTCTTCTCGCTGACCGGCGACGAATATCCCGGGATCATTCAGACCGCAGTCGATACCTGCCGCGGCAAGGTGCCGATCATCGCGGGCGCAGGCGGCCCCACGCGTTTCGCGATCCAGTGCGCGCAAGCAGCCGAGAAGGCGGGCGCACACGGCGTGCTGCTGCTGCCGCACTACCTCACCGAAGCCGGCCAGGAAGGCCTCGCCGCGCACGTCGAAGCCGTTTGCAAGAGTGTGAAGTTCGGCGTCATCGTCTACAACCGCGGCCAGAGCAAGCTCTATCCCGCGACGCTCGAAAAGCTGGCCGAACGCTGCCCCAACCTCGTCGGCTTCAAGGACGGCATCGGCGACATCGAACTGATGAGCTCCATCCACCTGCGCATGGGCGATCGCTTCGCGTACCTCGGCGGCCTGCCGACGGCGGAGGTCTATGCAGCGGCCTACAAGGCCCTGGGCACGCCGGTGTATTCGTCGGCCGTCTTCAACTTCATCCCGAAGACTGCGATGGATTTCTACCATGCGGTCGCAAAGGACGACATTGCCACGCAGCACCGCCTCCTCAAGGACTTCTTCATGCCGTACCTGGAGATCCGCAACAAGGGCCAGGGCTACGCCGTGAGCATCGTGAAGGCCGGTGCCAAGATCGTCGGACACGACGCGGGCCCCGTGCGTACCCCGCTGACCGAACTCAAGTCCAATGAGTACGAAGCCCTGGCGGCGCTGATCGACAAGCTCGGCCCGCAGTAAGTTTTTTTCGCCGATCCACAACCACAACACCAGGAGACAAAGACATGCTGAAGAAACTCATCCTCATCGCTGCCGCAACCGCGGCTTTCGCCGGCTGCACGACGATGCGCGCCAAGGACCCCGCTGCGGCGCCGGCCGTGGCCGCTGCAGCTGAGAAGCTGCGCGTTGCCATGATCGACCCAACGCCCGAGGCGCTCGGCGCGCTGGTCGCCGACGATCTGAGCTACGGCCATTCCGGCGGCAAGGTCGATACCAAGACGAGTTTCATCAGCGATCTGATGGACGGCAAATCGGACTTCGTGACCATCACGATCACCGAGCAGACCATCAACGTGATCGACAACGTGGCGATCGTGCGGCACACGCTCACGGCCGACACGAACGACTCGGGCAAGCCCGGCAAGGTCAGCATCAAGATCCTCGGCGTCTGGCAGAAGCAGGGCGACTACTGGAAGCTGCTGGCCCGCCAGGCGGTGCGCCCGCCGCAATAAGCGGCGTGGCCCTCCGGCCAACGCTGGGAAGCGGGCTGATTCCCCTGTGCGGCAGGCCGACCCGCTACCCTTTGCCAATGCGCGCAGGGCCGCCATGCGGCCCTGTGCTTTTTCCGACCGACTCCAAGGACCCAAGCCATGCAGAACTTCGACAACCTCATCAACGGCGAATGGCTCGCCGGTGTCAGCTACAGCGCCAACACCAATCCGAGCAACCTGGCCGACGTGCTGGGCCAATACGCGCAGGGCGATGCGAACCAGGTGAATGCCGCGGTCGCAGCCGCCACTGCAGCCTTCCCCGCCTGGTCGACCGGCGGCATCCAGGCGCGCTCCGAAGCGCTCGACAAGATCGGCAATGAAATCATCGCGCGCAAGGAAGAGCTCGGCACGCTGCTCGCACGCGAGGAAGGCAAGACCAAGGCCGAAGGCATCGGCGAGGCCACGCGCGCGGGCCAGATCTTCAAGTTCTTCGCCGGCGAATGCCTGCGCCTCTCGGGCGAAGTCATTCCCTCCGTGCGCCCCGGCATCGGCGTGGAGATCACGCGCGAACCCGTGGGCGTGGTGGGCCTCATCACGCCCTGGAACTTCCCGATCGCGATTCCCGCGTGGAAGATTGCGCCGGCGCTCGCTTTCGGCAATTGCGTGGTGCTGAAGCCCGCCGACCTCGTGCCCGGCTGCGCCTGGGCGCTGGCGGAGATCATCAGCCGCTCGGGCATTCCGGCCGGCGTGTTCAACCTGGTGATGGGACGCGGCAGCGTGATCGGCGATGCGCTGGTCAATCATCCGGGCATCCACGCGATCAGCTTCACCGGTTCGGTGGGCGTGGGCCGCAACATCGCCATCCAGTGCGCGACCAACCACAAGAAGGTGCAGCTGGAGATGGGTGGCAAGAACCCGCAAGTCGTGCTGGACGACGCCGACCTGAATCAGGCCGTCGAACTCAGCGTGCAGAGCGCTTTCTATTCGACGGGTCAGCGCTGCACGGCTTCGAGCCGGCTGATCGTGACCGAAGGCATCTATCCCAAGTTCATCGAGGCGATGAAGGCGCGCATGGCCAAGATCAAGGTGGGCGATGCGCTCGCGCAGGGCACGGACATCGGTCCGGTCTCCAGCGAGAGCCAGTTGCAGCAGGACTTGAACTACATCGAGATCGGCCAGGGCGAAGGTGCCACGCTGGCAGCGGGCGGCGAGCGGCTCAAGCTCGACACCGAGGGCTTCTACATGTCGCCGGCGCTGTTCAGCGAATCCGTCGCCAGCATGCGCATCAACAAGGAAGAAATCTTCGGTCCGGTCGCCAGCGTGATCCGGGTCAAGAACTACGAAGAGGCGCTGGCCACGGCCAACGACACGGAATTCGGTCTCTCGGCGGGCATTGCGACCACCAGCCTGAAGTACGCGACGCACTTCAAGCGCCACAGCCAGGCCGGGATGGTGATGGTGAACCTGCCGACGGCGGGGGTGGACTACCACGTGCCGTTTGGCGGCCGCAAGGGTTCGAGCTACGGTCCGCGTGAGCAGGGGCGGTATGCGCAGGAGTTCTTCACTGTCGTGAAGACGGCTTACACGCTGGCCTGAGTTCCTGCTCCCCCTCCCTCCGGGGAGGGGGCACTCAGCGAGTGCGGATCGCGGTCTTGGGGCGGAAGGCCTTGCAGACCGTGTCGTCTGTTTCCAGATAGGGTCCGCCGATCAGGTCGATGCAGTAGGGCACCGCGGCAAAGATGCCCGGCACCGCCTGGGTTCCGTCCGCGTTCCTCAGCCCTTCGAGCGTTTCGGCGATCGACTTGGGCTGGCCCGGCAGGTTGATGATCAGGCTCTGGTTCCGGATCACGGCGACCTGCCGCGACAGGATCGCGGTCGGCACGAAACGCAGGCTGATCTGCCGCATCTGTTCGCCGAAGCCCGGCATTTCCTTGTGTGCGACGGCGAGCGTCGCCTCTGGCGTCACGTCGCGCAGCGCCGGCCCGGTGCCGCCGGTCGTCAGCACCAGCGAACAACCTGCGTCGACCAGGTCGATCAGCGCGGCGCTGATGCCGGCTTGCTCGTCGGGGATCAGTCGCGACTCGAAGGTGATCGGGTTGCGCAGCGCGCGCTGGAGCCACTCCTGCAGTGCAGGCAGGCCCTTGTCCTCATAGACGCCGCTGGACGCGCGGTCGCTGATCGACACGATCCCGATCCGGACGGGATCCATCGGCAACGACTCGCTCATGCGTCTTCCTCGCGCGACTGGGCGGCCGCTTCGGCCGCGTGGTCGTCCGTGCCGTGCACGCTCAGCTGCGCGCGCACAAGCTGGAAGACTTCGCGGTAGGCCTTGCCCTGGCGCGGCGCCTCGCCGGGCGGCCCGGCCTTGATGTCCTTGCGCGCCTGGCGGATCAGGGCGCGCAGCTGCTGGGCGTCGGTGCCGGGATGTGTCTCGATCCAGCCGCCCAGCGCATCGTCGTCGGCGATGAGGCGGTCGCGCCAGCGCTCGGCATCGTGCAGCACGGCAGTTTCCTGCGCGGGACCGCGGTTCTGCTCGTCGAGCGCCGAGCGGACCGTGTCGAGCGTGGCGGCGTCGAGGCCGCGCATCAGCTTGCCGATGAACTGCATCTGGCGGCGCTTGCCCTCGAAGTTGGTGATGCGCTTGGCTTCCTCGACGGCGTCCTTCAGCTTGTCGCCGAGGTCCAGCTTGTCGAAGAGGCCGGCGCGCAGCGTGAGCAGCGCTTCGCCGAGCGCCTGGAGTTCGGCGCTTTCGCGTTTGAGGTCGGTCTTGCTTGCCGCGTCGGTGCCTTTGAGCTCACGTTTGAGTTCAAGATCGAGTTCGCTGCCTTCGGCGACGAACTGGCCACGGACGAAGTAGCCTTTTTTAGGTTTGCGGGACATAGAGGCAATCGTTGGCCGCACCATCGGGAACAGGGGGCGCAAGTATCATAGCCAACACATGACCACATCAACCTCGCGCGCCGATTCCGGCTTCGCCTACAGCCGTTCATTCTTCGAAAACCTGGTCGACTCGGCCTTGGCCCACGCCAAGAAGCTCGGAGCGACCGATGCCGGCGCCGAGGCGTCCGAAGGCTGCGGCCTGAGCGTCTCCGTGCGCAAGGGCGAGCTCGAGAACGTCGAGCGCAACCGCGACAAGTCGCTCGGCGTCACGGTGTACGTCGGCCACCGCCGCGGCAACGCCAGCACTTCCGACTTCTCCGAGGCTGCCGTGGCGCAGACCGTGCAGGCGGCCTACGACATTGCGCGCTTCACGGCCGAGGACCCGGTCAGCGGCCTGCCCGACGAAGCCGACATCGCCAAGGAGCAGCCCGACCTGGACCTGTTCCACCCCTGGGCTGTCACCAGCGAGCAGGCCGCCGAGATGGCGCTCGAATGCGAAGCCGCCGCCTTGTCGACCGACAAGCGCATCACCAACAGCGAGGGCGCGGGCGTCTCGGCGCAGCAGAGTCACTTCTTCAGTGCCCATACGCGCGGTTTTCGCGGCGGCTACGCCAGTTCGCGGCATTCGATCTCGGTCGCGCCGATCGCCGGCAAGGGTGACGACATGCAGCGCGACGCCTGGTACAGCTCCATGCGCTCGGCCGATGAGTTGGCGAGCCCGCAAGCCGTCGGGCGTTATGCGGCGGAGCGAGCGCTGAGCCGCCTCAAGTCGCGCAAGATCAAGACGACCGAGTGCCCCGTGCTGTTCGAGTCGCCCCTGGCGGCCGGCTTGCTCGGTGGCCTCGTGCAGGCCACGAGCGGGGGTGCGCTGTATCGCAAGAGCACCTTCCTGCTCGATTCGCTGGGCAAGCCGGTGCTGCCCAAGCACATCGACGTGCTCGAAGACCCGCACGTGATGCGGGGCAAGGGCAGCTCGCCCTTCGATGACGAAGGCGTGGTCACGCGCAAGCGCAAGGTGGTCGATGGGGGGCGGCTCGAGGGCTATTTCCTGAGCACCTATTCGGCGCGCAAGCTGGGCATGAAGACCACCGGAAATGCCGGCGGTTCGCACAACCTCACGCTGACCTCGCGGCTCACGAAGAAGGGCGACGACCTCGATGCGATGCTCGCCAAGCTCGGCACCGGCTTGCTGGTGATCGAATTGATGGGGCAGGGCGTCAATTACGTGACGGGCGACTACTCACGCGGCGCGAGTGGCTTCTGGGTCGAAAAGGGCCGGATCGCGTTCCCGGTGCAGGAGATCACGATCGCCGGCAACCTCAAGGACATGCTGATGGGGATCGAGGCGGTTGGCGCCGATGCCTACAACTATGGCGCCAAGACGACGGGGTCGCTGCTGGTCAATCGCATGAAGGTCGCGGGGAGCTGAACTCGCCCCCAGGCTTGCCCACTTCGTGTGGCCGCCCACCCCCTGCCGGGGGCAACACCTGCGGCCCGGCGAAGCCGGTTCCGCGGTGTTTCACGACTTCAGGGCGCTGCGGACCTTGGTGATGACTTTGACGTAGGGCGCTCCGAAGTTGTCCAGGGGGGCGTTGGCGGTCAGCCAGCTGAAGCTGAACACCAGACCGTCTTCTTCGGGGCTGCCCATGGCCACATGGTCGAAAGTCTCGGGCAAGGGTGCCTCGTGGCGCATCAGGAACAGGTGCCAGAGCTGCGGGTGGCGGTACTTGTTGCCTTCGACACCCGCTTCGCAGTAGCGGTCGATGGTGCCCAGCGGCACCAGGTCGCCGGTGTAGTGAATGCCGGATTCCTCCAGCAGTTCGCGGCGCACCGCGTCTTCAGGCGCTTCGCCAGGCTCGATGGTGCCCTTGGGCAACTGCATGCCCTTGTCCTCGGGATGATGGAACACCAGCAGTCGACCTTGGACGTCCACCAGGCAGGCGCAGGCCTTGAGGACGGGGCTTGCCGCCATGCGCGTCAGGCGCCCGAGAGCGCGGCCTTCACCGCGGCGCTGACCTGGCCCATGTCGGCCTTGCCGGCCAGACGCGTCTTGACGGCGCCCATCACCTTGCCCATGTCGCCCGGGCCCTTGGCGCCGAGTTCGGCGACGATGGCCTTGACCTCGACAGCCACCTCGTCGGCGCTCATGCGCTGTGGCAGATAGGCCTCCAGCACCTTGATCTCGGCGGCTTCCTTGTCAGCCAGGTCGGTACGGCCGCCCTGGGTGAATGCGGCGACCGAGTCCTTGCGCTGCTTGACCATCTTGTCGACAACGGCCACCACCGCGACGTCGTCGAGCTCGATGCGCTCGTCGACTTCCTTCTGCTTGAGCGCTGCGAGCAGCAGGCGGATGGTGCCCAGGCGCTCCGAGTCCTTGGCGCGCATCGCGGTCTTCATGTCTTCGGTGATCTGGTCCTTGAGACTCATGGCTGGCTTTCGTTCTGGCGGTCAAAAAACAAAAGCCGCGGCAGGTATTCCTGGCGCGGCTCGGAAGCTGCTGAACCGGGCGTTGGCCAGAAGCCAACGCGGCAGGTGCTTAGTACAGCTTCTTGGGGAGCTGCATGCTGCGCACGCGCTTGTAGTGGCGCTTGACGGCTGCTGCCTTCTTGCGCTTGCGCTCGGCGGTCGGCTTTTCGTAGAACTCGCGGGCACGCAGGTCGGTCAGCAGGCCGAGCTTTTCGATGGTGCGCTTGAAGCGGCGCAGCGCGACGTCGAACGGCTCGTTTTCTTTTACGCGGATGGTGGTCATTTAAGAATCGGTTGGTTGAATTTGGCCTGGGGAAGATCGGGCCCCGGGCCGGGGTTCCTCAACTGAAAATAGGGTAGGCCGTTGAGGGGAGGCCAAAGTTAGCCAGACATTATAGCGTCAGCTTGGGCGTCGAGTGCCAGTGCCTGGGCGCAAGCGTGGGCGCTGGCCCACGCCCACTGGAAGTTGTAGCCGCCCAGCCACCCGGTAACGTCCACCACCTCGCCGATGAAATACAGGCCGGGCTGCTTCGATTCCATGGTTTGCGACGACAGGTAGCGCGTGTCGACGCCGCCCGCCGTGACCTCGGCCTTTTTGTAACCTTCGGTACCGCTGGGCGTGATCTGCCAGCGTGTGATGCGCTCCGCCAGCGCGGCCAGGGCGCGGTCGGCGGCTTCGTTGATCGGCCGCTGCAGGGCGGCGTCCTGCCCGACCCAGGCGTCCGCGAGCCGCGAAGGCACCAGCGCGGCGAGTTCGTTGCCGATCCGCTTGCGCGACCGCTGCTTGGCCTCTCCGAGCGAGGCAGCGATATCGGTCCCGGGTGCAAAGTCGATCGTGAGCGGCGCGCCCGGCCGCCAATAGCTCGAGATTTGCAGCACGGCGGGGCCCGAGAGGCCTCGGTGCGTGAAAAGCAGGTCCTCGAGAAAGCTCATCCGCTCCTTCTTGCTGCCGGTTTCGATCTGCACCGGCAGGGCCAGCCCGGCCAGCCCGGCGTACGGTTCCCAGGCTTCGCCGCCGAAAGTCAACGGCACGAGCGCCGGGCGCGGCGTGACCACGCGCAGCCCGAACTGCGCGGCGATCCGGTAGCCGAAGTCGCTGGCGCCGATCTGCGGGATGGAGAGCCCGCCGGTCGCCACGACGAGGCGCGGCGCCTTGACGCTGCCGCGGCTGGTCTCGACCTCGTAGCCGCCTTCCGCCGAGAACGCGATGCCGCCCACGCTGCAGGGCTGCCAGTGCGCGACATTCCCTGCCGCGCATTCGGCCAGCAGCATGTCGATGATCTGCTGCGAGGGCCCGTCACAGAACAACTGGCCCTTGTGCTTTTCGTGGAAGGCGATGCCGTGGCGCTGGACCAACTCGATGAACTGCTGCGGCGTGTAGCGCGACAGGGCCGAGCGGCAGAAGTTCGGGTTGTCGCCGATGAAGTGCCGCTGCGGCGCGCGCACGTCCAGGTCGCGGTTGGTGAAGTTGGCGCGCCCGCCGCCGGAGATGCGGATCTTCTCCGCGATGCGCTCGTTGTGGTCGAGCAGCAGCACCTTGAGCCCGCGCTGGCCTGCGAGGGCTGCGCAGTACAGGCCTGCGGCACCCGCGCCGATGACGACGACGTCGAAGCTGCTCAACGTGCGATGTCCATCAGCCGCATCAGGTGCCGAAACGTGTTGCCGGCAGGCCGGCCGCAGCCAGGCCGCGCAGCACGTCGCCCACGACGATCACCGAGGGGCTCGCCAGCCCTGCGTCCGCGATGTCGGCACGCAGTTGGGAAAGCGTGGTTGCGATGTGGCGCTGTTGCGGCAGGGTCGCGTGCTGGATCACGGCCACCGGCGTTTCGCCCGGCAATCCGTGAAGCAACTGGTCCTGGATGTGCGCGACGCCGGAGACGCCCATATAGATCACGAGCGTGAGTCGCGCGTCGCGTGCGGTGGCAGCGAGTTGCTGCCAGTCGGTCGGATGTTCCTCGGCCGAATGGCCCGTCTTGGCGTGGCCGGTGACGAACACGACGCCCTGCGCGTGGTCGCGGTGCGTGAGCGGCACGCCCAGCGCCGTGACGGCCGCCAGCCCGGCGGTGATGCCGTTGACGACGCGCACCTCGATGCCCGCTTCGCGCAGGTGTTCGACCTCTTCGCCGCCGCGGCCGAAGATGAAAGGGTCGCCGCCCTTCAGGCGCACAACGCTCTCGCCCTCGAGCACTGCCGTGATCATCAGGCGCTCGATGAAGGCCTGCGGCGTGCTGCGGCAGCCGCCGCGCTTGCCCACGTGCACGATGCGCGCGCCGGGGCGGGCATAGGCCAGGATCTCTTCGCTGACGAGGTCGTCGACCAGCAGCACCGTCGCGGCCTGGATGGCCTTGACGGCCTTGATGGTGAGCAGTTCCGGGTCGCCGGGGCCGGCGCCGACGAGGGTGCAACTGCCGTGATGTGAAAGGTTGCTCATTCGGTTTCCACCTGTTGCCGTTCTTGCGCTGCTTGTGCCAGTTGCGCCAATTGCAGGATCTGCGCCACCTGCTGGGCGATGGCGTCGGGCACCTGCGTCTCGCCAGCGAGCACGCGCCGCGTGTAGTCGGCGGTCGTCTCGATGTCGATCTCCTTGGGCAGGCCCGGAACTTCGGCCTGGGTGCCCGGCTGCTGGACCTGCAGCTCCACGCGCCGGCCGTTCACGAAGCCGTCGACTTGCGCGACGCGGCGCGGGTCCGCTGCGCTTTCGCCTTCGAGCCCGCGCGAGAGCAGGGCGGTCGTGCCCATCAACTCGAAGGTCGCCGCCATCGACTCCGCATAGGCCGGATGCGTGTAGCTGCCGATCACCACGCAGGTGCCAGCGCCGGGCTGCATCAGCTTCACGACACTGTGCCCCGGGTTGCGCAGGCCGACCACGCGGCGCACGTCCAGCAGGCGCTTGAGGCCGGGGCTCAGCAGCTCCGTGGGCGCGAAGACGACTTCGCCGTTCCGGATGGGCCGGACGGCGCCAAGCGCAGGCACGCCCAGCGTGCCGAGCACGTTGGAAGCCAGCACCCGTGTCGATTCCGTGGCGGCGCCATGCACCAGCACCGGCAAGCCTTCGCGGGCGAGCAGAAGTGCCAGCAACGGTGTGAGCACCGGCAGCCGACGCGCCCCGTTGTAGCTGGGCACAACGATCAGTGGGCGATCGGTCGCGGGAAAGCGGGCCAGCCGCTCGTGCGTCGCATCGAGGAAGCCGGCCATCTCCTCGGGCGTCTCGCCCTTGATGCGCATCGCCAGGCAGAAGGCGCCGATCTCCAGATCGGTGACGGTGCCGTCCAGCACCTGACCGAACAGGTCGAGCGCCTGCGCGCGGTTGAGCGGCTTCGCGCCGCGCGCGCCGCGGCCGATTTCCTTGATGTACTGGCTGATTCCCATGGGTGTCCGGATTGTCCCGCATGCCTTATGCCGCAAATCGGGCCCGCTTATGCCCGGAAGCGCAGCAGGGTTTGCAATCATCACGGCGCCTCCGCCAATGCCGGTGGGGCGCTGGCGCGCACCATCCGCTTGAGTTCGGGGAGGCAGGAGCCGCAATTGGTGCCGCACTTCAGTGCACCCTGGAGCTTCGTGAGACGCTGGTCATCGGGGCCGGAGGTGGCGCAAAGCTGCTCGTTGATCGCCGTCTGCGTCACGCCGAAGCAACTGCAGACGA
Source organism: Variovorax flavidus (assembly GCF_030317145.1). GTDB lineage: Bacteria > Pseudomonadota > Gammaproteobacteria > Burkholderiales > Burkholderiaceae_C > Variovorax > Variovorax flavidus. The sequence goes on along the minus strand of NZ_JASZYE010000003.1, from coordinate 720,254 downwards.
CCTTGCCGCGCGTGGCCACGCCGCCGGGCGCCGCAGCACCGGGCCGCAAGAGCTGACGGCCGTAGGCCTGGGCAGGCAGCCGCTCTTGCAGGAGTGCCTTGATCCAGGCTTCGGCCCGGGTGTCGCCCCCGAGCAGAAATCCTTCCAGGTGAGCGTCCGCGCCGTCCCGCTCCAGCCGGACCGCCCGGCGCTGTCCGCGCTTGGTGTCTGCATATCGCAGCGTCTGGGCGCCCCCGAGCTCGAGCAGGCCCTCGATCTGTGCGAGCAATTCGTCCGGCGGCGCCTCGTGCGCGGCCGCGCGAAAGAGGATGCCGGTGCGTTCCCCTCCGCTGCCTTCCAGCGCTCCGCCGGTGCCAAAAGGAACACAACTCGCAAAGGGGAAGCCCTGCATCAGGCCGCGCAGCGTCGCGAGCGTGTGCAACACCGCGTCCTGGGGCAGCCAGGCAGCGGCGAGCAGCGACCAGGGCAGTTCGGCCTTGAGGATCTTCACTGCAGCGTGCTTGAGCTCGGGTTGCTTCGAATCGGGGCAGAAGCTCGGCGTCGTGAGCGCGTTGACGCCGGCAAGCCGTTTGCCCGTGCTGGACGAGCCGCTCAGGTACTCGCCGCCCCAGTGCATCGCGATGAAGGCCTGGCTCAAGCCCAACTCGGCGCTGGCCGCGACGGGCACCACGATCGAGCCTCGGCGCGATGTCACGTGCACGAGGTCGCCTTCGGCGATCTGGCGGCGCGCCATGTCCTGCGGATGCATCTGCACCGTCGGCTCCGCCGCATGGCCGAACAGGCGGCCCAGCGTGCCGGTGCGACTCATGCCGTGCCACTGGTCGCGCAGGCGGCCGGTATTGAGCGAGAAGGGGTAACGGGCCTCGCGTGCCTCCGTCACCGCCTTGTAGGGCGTGTCGACGAAGCGGGCGCGGCCGTCGGGTGTCGGAAAGATGCCGTCTTCGTAGAGCCGCACGCGGCCGGTGGTTTCGCCTTCGCGCAGCGGCCACTGGCGCGGCGCGGCTTCGAGCATCGCGTAGCTCATGCCGGTGATGTCGAGGTCGCGCCCGCGGGTGGATTCGCGGTGCTCGTTCCAGACCGACTCGGCGTCGGCATACGGAAAGAGCGTCCCGGTGCGGCCCAGTCTTTCCTCGAGCCGGCGCGCGAAAGCGACGCCGATGGACCAGTCGTCGCGCGCATCGCCCGGCGCGGGCACGGCCGGCCGCACGCGCGAGATGCGCCGTTCGCTGTTGGTGACGGTGCCCTGCTTCTCGCCCCAGGTGGTGGCCGGCAGCAGGAGGTCGGCGAAATCGCAGGTGGCTGTGGTCGAAAAGGCCTCCTGCACCACCACGAACTCGCAGCGTTCGAGTGCGCGCCGGACGGTCGCCTGGTCGGGCATCGATTGCGCGGGGTTGGTGCAGGCGATCCACAGCGCGCGGATCTCGCCGTCGGCGGCGGCCTGGAACATCTCGACCGCCGTCTTGCCGGGGTGCTGGGGAACGTCTGGCAAGCCCCACAAGGCCGCCACTTCCGCGCGATGCTGCGGATTCGCGAGATCGCGGTGCGCCGAGAGCAGGTTGGCGAGGCCTCCGACTTCGCGGCCTCCCATGGCATTGGGCTGCCCGGTGAGCGAGAAGGGGCCGGCGCCGGGTTTGCCGATCTGCGCGGTCGCCAGGTGCAGGTTGATCAGCGCGGCATTCTTCGCGGTGCCGGACGAGGACTGGTTCAGGCCCTGGCAGTAGAGGCTCAGCGTTGCCGCCGAAGTCGCGAAGAGCCGGGTCGCCTCCAGCAGGTCTTCCTTCGAGATGCCGCAGACCTGCGCCACGCGATCGGGCGTGCAGTCGCGCACCGTGGCCTTGAGCGCGTCGAAGCCGCTGGTGTGGGCGGCGATGTAGCGCGCATCGGTCCAGCCTTCCCAGAGCATCAGGTGCAACATGCCGTTGAAGAGCATCACGTCGGTGCCCGGCTGCAACGGCAGGAAGAGGTCGGCGATCTCCACCGTGTCGGTGCGCCGCGGGTCCGCCACGATGATCTTCATGGCCGGATTCGCCGCCTTGGCGTCCTCGATGCGCCGGAACAGGATCGGATGCGCCCAGGCCGTGTTGCTGCCCACGATGAAGAGGCATTCGGCATGCTTCAGGTCGTCGTAGCAGGCGGGCGGGGCGTCGGCGCCCAGCGTCTTCTTGTAGCCCGCGACCGCGCTGCTCATGCACAGGCGCGAGTTGGTGTCGATGTTGTTGGTGCCGACAAGGCCCTTGGCAAGCTTGTTGAATACGTAGTAGTCCTCGGTGAGCAACTGGCCGGAGACGTAGAAGCCGACCGCGTCCGGGCCGTGGTCACGGATGACCTGCGAGAACTTCTCGACGGCCACGTCCAGCGCGCCATCCCAGCCGATCGCTTCGGGCGCGGAGCCGCGCGTGGCCCGCTGCATCGGCCGCAGCAGCCGCGTCTGCATCGTGACGGCGGCGCTGGCAGTCAGGTGCAGCGTCGAGCCCTTGGTGCACAGGCGCCCGAAATTCGCGGGATGCTCCGGGTCGCCGCGCACGCCGGAGATCTGTGCGCCATCGGACTCGATGATCACGCCGCAGCCCACGCCACAGTAGGGGCAAGTCGAACGTGTTTCCTTCATGGTGTTTCCTCAGGCCGCGACGCTGCGCCGGGGGCCGGCGACCGGGCGCTCGAGATCGGTCGCATGCGATTCCAGTTCGTCCGCATCCAGATGCACGACGCCGTCCGCCACCTTCACCGCAAAGCGCGGCGTGCAGCCTTCGTCGGGCGATTTTGCGCAGCCGTCGTCGAGGCCGATCGACCAGTTGTGCAAGGGGCAGGCCACGCTGGTGCCGAAGACGATCCCCTGGCTCAACGGTCCGCCCTTGTGCGGACAACGGTCGAGCAGCGCGAAAACCTCATCGTCGGCATTGCGGAATACCGCTACGTCCACGCCCACGGGACGCGTCACGCGACGTGCGCCCAACACGGGGATGTCGTCGACGCGGCAGATGACTTTCCATTCGCTCATGGTGGCTCCCCTCAGGCCGGATGCGCGGCGGCGCTCGTGATGTCGACGACGGCGACAGGCTTGAACTGGCGCACATCGACCGAGGCCTGGCTCGATTCGAACCACGGATCGGGCTCGCCATCCAGTGCAAACTGGAGCCGCTCCCAGAGTGCCTTGCGGCCTTCCGCGTCTTCGAGGACCCGCTTCTTCACGTGGTCGAGGCCGACGCGTCCGATGTAGTGCACCGTGCGCTCCAGGTACCAGCCTTCCTCGCGGTAGAGCTGGAGGAAAGCGCCGGCGAACTCCATCACTTCCTCGGCGGTCTTCACCTTGACGAGAAACTGCGCGACTTCGGTCTTGATGCCGCCATTGCCGCCCACGTAGAGCTCCCAGCCCGAGTCGACACCGATCACGCCAACGTCCTTGATGCCGGCTTCGGCGCAGTTGCGCGGGCAGCCGGAGACGGCGAGCTTGACCTTGTGCGGCGAGTACATGGCCCACAGCGCCCGCTCCAGGTCCTTGCCCATCTGCGTCGAGTCCTGCGTGCCGAATCGGCACCACTCGCTGCCCACGCAGGTCTTCACCGTGCGCAGCGACTTGGCATAGGCAAAGCCCGAAGGCATGCCGATGTCCTTCCAGACGCCTTCGAGGTCTTCCTTCTTCACGCCCAGCAGGTCGATGCGCTGGCCGCCGGTGACCTTGACCGTCGGAATCTTGTACTTGTCCGCCGCGTCCGCAATGCGGCGCAGTTCATCGGGCGTGGTGTGGCCGCCCCACATGCGCGGGATCACCGAATAGGTTCCGTCCTTCTGGATGTTGGCGTGGCTGCGCTCGTTGATGAAGCGGCTCTGCGGATCGTCCTTCGCCTCCTTGGGCCAGGTCGAGATCAGGTAGTAGTTGACGGCCGGGCGGCAGGTCGCGCAGCCATTGGGCGTGCGCCAGCCGAGATTGCGATACACCGCGTCGTGCGTCAGGTAGTGCTCCTTGCGGATGGCATCGCGCACGTCCTGGTGGCTCACGTCGGTGCAGCCGCAGACGGCTTTCTTCTTCGGCGTGGCCGAGTAGTCGCCGCCTGCGGTGAACATCAGGATCTGCTCGACCAGGCCGGTGCACGAGCCGCATGACGCGCTGGCCTTGGTGTGCTTCTTGACCTCTTCGAGCGTGAACAGTCCCTTGTCCTTGATCGCCTTGCAGATCGTGCCCTTGTTGACGCCGTTGCAGCCGCAGACTTCGGCGTCGTCGGGCATCGATGCGGCCTTGCTGTGGCCCTCGTGCCCCGTGTCGCCGATGTTGGATTCGCCGAACATCAGCTTGTCGCGGATGTCGTGCACGCTGCGCCCGTCGCGCAGCAGCTTGAAGTACCAGCTTCCGTCCACCGTGTCGCCATACAGGCAGGCGCCGACCAGCTTGTCGTCCTTGATCACCAGCTTCTTGTAGACGCCGCCGAAGGGGTCGCTCATCACGATCTCCTCGGTGCCCTCGCCGCCCATGAACTCGCCCGCCGAGAACAGGTCGATGCCGGTGACCTTGAGCTTGGTCGAGGTCAGCGAGCCCATGTAGCGACCGATCCCGAAATGCGCGAGGTGGTTGGCCGCGACCTTGGCCTGTTCGAAGAGCGGTGCGACCAGCCCGTAGGCAATGCCGCGGTGCGCCGCGCATTCGCCGACCGAATAGATGCGTGCATCGGTCACGGTCTGCATGGTGTCCGTGACGACGATGCCGCGGTTCACGTGCAGGCGCATCTTCTCGGCCAGCCCGGTGTTGGGGCGGATGCCGACGGCCATCACGACCAGGTCGGCCGCGACCTCCGTGCCGTCCTTGAAGCGGATCGCCTTCACCCGTCCGTCTTCGCCGCCGACCAGGTCCTGCGTCTGGGCGCCCATGAGGAACTTGAGGCCGCGGTCCTCGAGCGACTTCTGCAGCAGCTTGCCGGCCACGTCGTCGAGCTGGCGCTCCATCAGCCAGGGCATGACGTGCACCACGGTGACATTCATGCCGCGCAGCATCAGGCCGTTGGCGGCCTCGAGGCCCAGCAGGCCGCCGCCGATGACGACCGCGTTCTTGTGCGTGCGCGCGGTCTCGATCATGTAGTCGGTGTCGGCGATGTCGCGGTAGGCGATCACCCCTTTCAGATCCTTTCCGGGCACGGGGAGAATGAAGGGATTGGAGCCCGTGCACATCAGCAGCCGGTCATAGGCGGCCTCGGTGCCGTCCTCGGCGCGCACGATGCGCTTGACGCGGTCGACCTCCACCACCTTCTTGCCGGCGTGCAGCGTGATGTGGTTCTCGGCATACCACTCCCAGCTGTTGAGCACGATCTCGTCGACCGTCTGCTCGCCCGCGAGCACCGGCGACAGCAGGATGCGGTTGTAGTTGGGATGCGGCTCGGCGCCGAACACGGTGATGTCGTAGAGGTCGGGCTCGATCTTGAGGAGTTCCTCGATGGTGCGCACGCCGGCCATGCCGTTGCCGACCATCACGAGTTTCATCTTCTTCATGGGGTGGGGCCTTTCGTGGATTTCGATCAAGCGAGCTGCCCGGGACGCACGTGGAGAATCGCGCCATGAGCTTTGAAGTGGACATCGGCTACAGCAGCCAGCGCGGGCCGCGCGAGGTCAACGAGGACTTCGCCGGCGCGGTGCATGCGCCGCGCGGCGAGGAAGCGCGCGGACTGATCGCGGCCATTGCCGATGGCGTGTCGACCGGTGGACGCGGCCTGGAGGCCGCGCAAACCACGGTGATGGGGCTGCTGGGCGACTACTTCGCCACGCCCGACACCTGGGAACCGACCGTGGCGCTGGACCGGCTGATCGGTGCCCAGAACGCCTGGCTGGCCGACCACAACCGCCGGCGCCAGGGCAGCGGCACCGCGCTCACCACGCTGACCGCGCTGGTGTTGCACGGACAGAGCTACACGCTCGCGCACGTCGGCGACACGCGCGCCTGGCGCGTTCGCGCGGATGGCGAGGCCGCCATGCCGCTGACCCACGACCATGCCTTGGAGCATCCCGATTTGCGCAGCCGGCTGACGCGCGCCGTCGGCCTGGACGACCAGGTGCGCGTCGATTACGTGCAGGGGGACGTGCGCGTCGGTGACTGCTTCGTGCTCAGCTCCGACGGCGTGCATGGGGCGCTCAAGGCGCAGCAGGTCGCCTCGATCGCGTTGAAGGGCAGCGCGGGCGAAGCCAGCGATGCGCTGGTGCATGCCGCACTGGCCGCGGGGACCCGCGACAACGCGACTGCGCTGGTGATTCGCGTCATCGGACTGGATGCGCGGCAACTCGACGACGAGTTGGGCGACGTGCGGCGGCTGACGCCGCCGCCCCCGCTGAAGGTGGGCGACGAGATCGACGGCTACGTCATCACGGCCCTGGTGGCCGATACCGGCGTGCACCTGCTCTACCAGGCGCGCCAGCCGGGCACGCGAGCGCTGGTTGCGCTCAAGACCTTGCATCCGTCGCGCGCCGGCGATCCGCAGGAGCGCGCGATGCTCGCGCACGAAGCCTGGTTGGGGCTGCGCGTGAGCGCCCGTGCCGACAGCGGCTTCGTGCGCGTTCACGAACGCGCCGGGGATGCGAGCGCGCTGTACACCGTGTTCGATTGGCATGGCGGCCGTACCCTCGAGCAGATGCAGAAATCCGGCCGACGCGGCGCGGTCGCCGAAGTCGTGGCCGCGGCGATCGAAGTGACCCGCGCGCTCGGACGGCTGCATCGCCACGGCGTGGTGCATCGAGACATCAAGCCGGGCAACCTCCACCTCGGCGATGACGGACGCTGGCGCATCCTGGACCTGGGCGTCGCGTTGTCCGGACGCGAAGGCGCGGCCCAGCGGGAACTGCACGCCGGGACGCCGAGCTACATCAATCCAGAGCAGTGGGAGGGTGGCGTTGCCGACGGGGCGAGCGACCTCTTTGCATTGGGCGTCACGCTCTACCAGTGGCTTGCCGGGCGCTTGCCCTACGGCGAGATCGAGCCCTACCAGGTCGCGCGCTACCGGCGCGATCCGGCCGCGCTGTCGCGCATCCGGCCCGATGTGCCGATGTGGCTCGACCATCTGGTGCGCAAGGCCGTCGCGCGCGATCCGCGGGAGCGCTTCGAGACCGCCGAGGAATTGCTGCTGGCGCTGGAGCGGGGTGCTTCGCGTCCCGTCAATGCCCCGAGCGCCACGCCGCTCGTTCGCCGCGATCCGGCGGCGCTGTACAAGATTGCGCTCGGCGTGTCGTTGCTGCTCAATGCGCTGCTGGTGTTCTGGCTGCTCTTCTTGCCCCGGACTTGAGCACACCCCCACGCTCGCGCACTGCGTGTCGCTCTCCACCCCCTTGCAGGTGGCAATGCCGGCGGACCGGCGGAGCCGGGTCCGCGGAATTCCTGGCATGAGGGTTGTGGGGGGGGTCATGCGTTGCGGGCTTTGGTGAACTTGGCGGGGGCAGGCTGGTGCGTCGTGGTGCGGGCGCGGCCGCCTTTTTCGGCCCAGGTGCGGGTCCAGCGGATCTGCATCACGCGCATGACGCCGAGCATGACGAGGGAGAGTGCGGCGAAGAAGACAAAGCCCCAGAGGTAGCTGCCGAGGTATTGCTTCGAAAGGCCCATGGCGTTGGGCACGAGGCCGCCGCCGAGCGCGCCGATCTCGCCGATCATGGAGCCGGCCACCGCCGTGCTGGCGGGCCAGCGCAATGGCACGAGCTGGAACAGTGCGCCGTTGCCCGCGCCGAGTGCGGCGAAGCAGGTGATCAGGAGCAGCGTGGTGAGCGTCAGGGATGCCGACGACAGGCCCACCAGCACCAGGCTGATCGCCACCACCAGCAGGACCAGCGTCAGCGTGTTGACACCGCCCCAGCGATCGGAAATCCAGCCGCCGATCACGCGCACGGCGGCGCCCATGAAGGCCGCCAGCATGGTGAGTTGGCCCGCCTGCACCTTGCTCACGCCGAACTGGTCGTAGTAGTACGAGGGCAGGAAGGTCGTGAGTCCGATGAACCCGCCGAAGGTCACGCCGTAGATCAGGCTGAACACCCAGCCGTCCTTCTCGAACAGACAGGCGATGTGCTCGCGGAAGCTCGCGTGGCTGTCGACGTCCGGCGGCTCCTTGGCGTAGACGATCATCACGACCATCGGCAGCAGGATCGCGATTGCCGCGACGCCGTACACGCTCTGCCAGCCCAGCCATTGCGCGAGCGGCGGCGCCACCAGCACCGACACCGCGGTACCGACATTGCCCGCGCCCACCAGACCCATGGCGAGCCCCTTGTGCTGCGGCGGGAACCAGCCCGAACCGAGCGAGAGCGCCACGCCGAAGCTCGCGCCCGCAATGCCCAGCAGCACGCCCATGGCGATCAGGTCGTTGAAGCTCTTCACGAAGAAGAATCCGAACAGCATTGCGACGGCGATCAGACCCATCTCCACCAGGGTCGCCTTCTTGCGGCCGATGTATTGCGACAGGATGCCCAGCGGAAAGCGCATCAGCGCGCCGGCAATGATCGGCACCGACAGCATCAGGCCCTTCTGCGCCGGCGACAGGTTGAACGTTTCGCCGATGAAGGGCGCCATGGCGCCGTTGAGCACCCAGATGCAGCACGAGAAGGCGAAGTACAGGAAGGCCGCGAACAGCGTCGGGCTGTGGCCTGAGTGCAAGAAGGTCTTGAAGCTGGACATGGCTCTCAATGCGAAATGCCGCGGCGCGGCCGTTGGCGGGCCGTGTTTTCGGGCGAGGTGGGGGTGGCGTGCCGGCAGCGGGCGCCGGCCGCGTGAGGGGTGTGTCCGGCCTCTGTGCTGCCGGGTTGCGTGCAGATGCCTGCCGCTTCACCAAAGCGGTGCTTCGTTACACCGCGCGTCGTTTTACGCAAGAGACGTGCCAGTGTGCGCAGGCCGGCGTGACCTATGCTTTCGACTCCAGAACGAAGCCTGCCGTGAATCCCTTTCTTGTTGTCCTGCCCCACGAAGCCACGGATCTCCCCGAAATGCTGCAGCGGGCACTGGCCAGCCCTGAAGCCTCGGCGATCGAACTTGCGACCAGCCGCACGATGGTCATGCGGACCGAAATGCTCGAGCCTCGAGAAATCCTGATCTGCGTCCCCGAGCCGACACAGGATCTCCTGGATGCACTGAAGGCATGGTCGGGCGCACCGCCTTGTGCGCTGTGTCTCGTCTGCGCCCCGGTGACTCGCGACGCGCATGAGAACCTGGTGGCACTCGGCGTGCACGCCTGGGAGTCGATCGAGGCCCTGGACGCGCAATCGCTCGACGCGGTGCGTGGCCGCGCGCGTGCCCGCTGGCAGCGGGAGGCCGCCTTGCGCACCGAGCTGGAATCGCTTCGCACCCGCATGGACGAGCGCAAGTGGATCGATCGCGCCAAGGGCCTGCTGATGTCCGCGCGAGGCATCGGCGAGGACGAGGCCTTCGGTCTGCTGCGCGGTGCGGCCATGCATGCCAATCTGCGCCTGGGCGAAGTCTCGCGCTCCGTGGTCGAGGCGTCGCGCTGGGCCGAAGCGATCAACCGCGCCGGGCAATTGCGCATGCTCTCGCAACGATTGGTGCGCGTGGCGGCGCAGTCGCTGCTCGGCATCGACGCGCGGCGAGCACGCGTCCTGCGAACGCAGTCGTCCGAGCGGGTGCAGGACAACCTGGATCATCTGGTTGCCCTCGGACTCCAGGACGCCGGCGCGCAGGCGCTGGCCGATGCGCGCCAGGCGTGGCACGCCCTCGAGACGGCGCTCGCGGTGCGCCTCGGGCCCCGCACGCTGGCCGATATCGATGCGCGCGCCGATGCCTTGCTGTCGGCCGCCGAGGCCCTCACCGACGCGCTGGAAGCCTCCGGCGCGCGGCGTGCGCTGCGCATGGTCAATATCTGTGGACGCCAGCGCATGCGTGCGCAGCGCCTCGCCAAGGATGCGTTGCTGGCGACCACTTTCCCGGCCGACGCCCCGCTCAAGCAACTGGCGCCGACCATGGACGAGTTCGAGTCCGCATTGCTCGAACTGGAGCGCGCGCCCCTGAGTTCGCCCGACATCCGTGCCGCACTGGCGGTTGCGCGCGACGAATGGCTGCAACTCGTGCACGGCGTGCGCGAAGTCGACAGCGCCTCAGGGCGCGCCGCACTGGTGCGTTCCAGCGACGCGCTGGTCGACACCTTCGACCATCTCACCGCGTCGTACGAACACAGCCTGCAGGTCATCATGTCCTGACTCCGGTCGAACGCGTCGTCCGGCGGGCAGCCGCTCAGGCGGCAGCCTTCTCCACGTGCGCCTGACGGGTATACAGAAAATCGATCACGGCCTTGCGCGCGTGCACGTACACCGGGTCTTCGGCCAGATCGACGCGGTTGCGCGGGCGCGGGATGTCGACTGCCAGCACTTCACCGATCGTGGCGGCGGGGCCGTTGGTCAGCATCACGATGCGGTCCGACAACAGCACGGCCTCGTCCACGTCGTGGGTCACCATGACGACGGTGCTGTGCGTCTTCTGCACGATGGCGAGCAGTTCGTCCTGCAGCTTGGCGCGGGTGAGGGCATCGAGGGCGCCGAAAGGTTCGTCCATCAGCAGCACCTTGGGCTCCATCGACAGCGCGCGGGCGATGCCCACGCGCTGCTTCATGCCGCCGGAGATCTCGCCGGGGCGCTTCTGCGCGGCGGCCGTGAGGCCGACCAACGCGAGCGCCGCCTCGGTACGCGCCTTGAGTTGCACCCTGCCTTCGGTCGAAGCGAACACGCGCTCGACGGCGAGGTACACGTTCTCGTAGCAGGTGAGCCACGGCAGCAGCGAATGGTTCTGGAACACCACCGCGCGCTCCGGACCAGGGCCCTTGATCTCTCGATTGGCGCAGAGCAGCACGCCCTGCGTCGGCGTGGTGAGCCCGGCGATCAGGTTCAGCAGCGTCGACTTGCCACAGCCCGAGTGCCCGATGAGCGTGATGAACTCGCCCTTCGCCACGTTGAGGGTCACGTCGCGCAGTGCGAGAAAGCTGCCCTTGGCCGTCTTGAAGCGCTGCTCGACACCCTGGATCTCGATGTACTTGCTGTCGTCGTTCATGACTTGACCTCCTCGAACGTGAATGCCGTGGCGATCTTGATCAGCGCGAACTCGAGCACGAGGCCGACGATGCCGATGACGAAGATCGCGATGATGATGTTGGCGACGTTGAGGTTGTTCCACTCGTCCCACACCCAGAAGCCGATGCCCACGCCGCCGGTCAGCATTTCGGCCGCGACGATCACGAGCCAGGCCGTCCCGACTGCAAGCCGCACACCGGTCAGCATGTAGGGCAGCACGGCAGGGAAGAGGATCTTGGTGAAGATCTTCCATTCGCTGAGGTTCAGCACCTTGGCGACGTTCATGTAGTCGCTCGGCACGCGCTGCACGCCGACGGCGGTGTTGATGATCATCGGCCAGATCGAGCAGATGAAGATGGTCCAGATGGCGGCCGGATTGGCACCCTTGAAGACCAGCAGTCCGATCGGCAGCCAGGCCAGCGGCGAGACCGGTCGCAGCAGGCTGATCAGCGGGTTGAACATGCGGGAGAGGAACTCGAAGCGTCCGATCGCGAAGCCCGCCGGAATGCCCACCGCGGCCGCCAGGCCGAAGCCGAGGCCCACGCGCTGCAGCGAAGAGAGCACGTTCCAGCCCACTCCCTGGTCGTTGGGTCCCTTGCTGTAGAAGGGGTCGCTGAACACCGTCAGGGCTTGCTGCCAGGTTGCCAGCGGCGAGGGGAAGCCGGTGGTGCTTTTCAGCGCAACGAGTTCCCAGATCAGGATCAGCAGCGCGAAGCCCAGAAGAGGCGGGAGCACGCGCAGCCACAGGCCGCTGAAATCGCGCGGCGTGCGTGGCTCGGGGTCCACCTGCCTGGCCATGGCCGCGCGCCTGGCAACGGCAACGGTCTTCGCAGCGACCGGCATCGCCGGGGTCGCGTCAAGGGGGGAGTGAAAGACGGCACTGACCATGGTGCGCTCCTCAGACATGGACCTTGAACGAATCGGCGTACTGCTTCGGGTTCTTGCCGTCCCAGACGACGCCGTCGAACAGCTTGCTGCTGCGCATCGTTTCCTTGGGCACGGAAGTCTTCGTGGCAGCGGCGGCCTGCTTGTAGATGTCGATCTGGTTGATCTGCGTCGCCACCTGCAGATAGTCCGGATGCTCTTTCAGCAGTCCCCAGCGCTTGTGCTGCGTGAGGAACCACATGCCGTCCGACAGGTACGGGAAGCTGACCGCACCGTCGTTGTAGAACTTCATGTGGTTGGGGTCGTCCCAGTTCTTGCCGAGGCCGTTGGTATAGCGGCCCAGGATGCGCTGGTTGATCGCATCCACACTGGTATTGACGTAGCTCTTGTCTGCGATGGTCTCGGCCATCTTGTTCTTGTTCTGCAAGCCGGCGTCGATCCACTTGCCGGCCTCGAGGATGGCCGCCGTCACCGCGCGCGCGGTGTTCGGGTACTTCTTGACGAAGTCGCCGGTGGTTCCGAGCACCTTTTCGGGGTGATCCTTCCAGATGTCCTGCGTCGTGATGGCGGTGATGCCGATGCCATCCATGATCGCGCGCTGTCCCCACGGTTCACCCACGCAATAGCCGTCCATGTTGCCGACGCGCATGTTCGCGACCATCTGCGGCGGCGGCACGGTGATGACCTTGGCGTCCTTCAGCGGATCGATGCCGTTGGCGGCCATCCAGTAGTAGAGCCACATCGCGTGCGTGCCTGTCGGAAAGGTCTGCGCGAAGGTGTATTCGGCCTTGTTGGCGGCCATCACCTTGGCCAGCGACGCGCCGTCCACGGCGCCCTTGTCGGCGAGCTTCTTCGACAGCGTGATCGCCTGGCCGTTGTTGTTGAGCGTCATCAGCACGGCCATGTCCTTCTTGGGGCCTCCGATGCCGAGGTGCACGCCGTAGACCAGGCCATAGAGCACATGCGCGAAGTCGAGCTCGCCGTTGACGAGCTTGTCGCGCACGCCGGCCCAGCTCGCTTCCTTGCTGGGCACGATCTTCACGCCGTACTTCTTGTCGATGCCGAGCACCGAGGCCATGACGACGCTGGCGCAGTCGGTGAGCGGAATGAAGCCGATCTTGACTTCCTCCTTCTCGGGCTTGTCCGAGCCTTGGGCCCAGACGGCAGCACGCAGCGCGGGGTCGAGCCCCACGACGCCAGCCGCGGCGGCCTGCAGCACGCGTCGGCGACTCAGTTTGGATGTCAGCGAATCGGTCATGGGGCGAACTCCGAAGTGGAAACAGGGCAATGCAGAAAAACAAAAAAGGCGTCCTCACCGCGCAGGGCTGCTCGAAAACGAGCCCTTGCGGGTGGGGACGCCTTTGTCCGGTTCGGTGGGCTGCACCCGCCGTTGGATGCCGCCTGCCTTCAGACCTTCGTTGGTCTATGGGTGGGTTGATTGCAAGCTACGTGCCAGCGCATTTCGAGATCCGGTTGCTATAAAAATGATAGCTTCGGATCAACGTCTGCATTGGATTGGAAGGGGGTTGCGCTCCGATTTCGACGGAAGCCCGATTGTTGTGCGGCGCACCATTCCGGATTGGCGGCACGCTCAGGACGACGCATCCTTGGGCAGGTATTCGGCCATGGCGAGCACCGACTCGGCGACATCGATCAGCCGCCGGTTCTGGTTCATGGCGGTCTGGCGCAGCATCTTGTGCGCCTCCTGTTCACTGATCCGGCGATGCGCCATCAGGAGGCCTTTCGCGCGCTCGACCAGCTTGCGCTCGTTGAGGGCCGCGCGCACGGTGCCGAGTTCGTCGCTCATCGCCTGGAGCCGGTGCGATTGCTCCTGGACCATGTCGAGGATCGACCGTTCGAGCTGCCGGCCGTACGGCGCGGGGTCCGGCGTCGCCGGCCCGTCGAAGAACGCGGCGGATGTTGCATCCGGCTGTCCGCTGACCTTCGCGAGCAGTGCCTGGTGAGCCTGCAACTCCACGCGCGCTTGCGTGTTCTTCTGCTGGCAGATCCGGTGGAGGTCGTCGGCAAGGCGTTCCTCGATGGACCGCATCGCGTCGATCCGCCGCGTGCAGCAATCGAACCATGTCTGGCTCAGCTCGGTATCCAGCGCAACCCCCACCGGCGCCGCGCAGGCGATGCGGCGGAGGCGCTCCAGTTCGGCCATCTGCGTGGTCGGCAGGCTCGCACGCCAGATGTCTACGAGGTCCCGCGCCGAGAACTCGGTGAACACCTGGAAGCACCGCTCCTGCGAGTCGATGAGGTGCAGCCATTGTTGTTGCCGGGTGCTGTCGTTGTGGCCCGAGGCGAAGGCGGCGGCACCGCAGGCGCGTTCCTGCCCCGCGAACTCCTTGCCCTGCATGAAGTTGAAGAGCGCCACGAGCACGCGCGAGACTTCCGGATCCGTCGCGCCGTCGGCCGCTTCGAACACCACGGCGAGCAGGCCCGCGATCAACTTGACGAAGGCGGCGGTCGATTCGGCAGCATCCACCTCCAGCGCGCCGATGCGGCGACGCAGTTCCGGTAGCGCATCCAGCCCCGGCAACACCCACGCAATGCGGCTGAACAGTCGCGCGCCGTTGCCGATGCGGGCGGTCTCCGCCTCCAGTTGCTCGAAACCCATCCGCGTCGCTTCTTCCATTCGCAGGCACTCCGCGATCTGCTCGTCACGTTGTGCAGCGAAGCGCTGGCCTTGCGACGCCAGCAACACGTTCGAGATCCCCCGTTCGCGCTGCAAGGCATGCACCAGGCGGCTGATCGTCCCGACCAGCTGGCTGGTCCGGTCGAGTTGCTCCAACCCCTCGATCTCGCATCGCAGGGCGGCAACCAAAAAGCTCAAACCGGATTTCATCGTGTATTCAAGTCTCTATCTATATACCTGGGGGTGAGCCCATTCCAGCAACATCCGTGCCCCGAAAGCGGGCGCAACCTACACTTGCCGGATGTTTGTATTGGGAATCGAATCGTCTTGCGACGAAACCGGGGTTGCACTCGTCGAAGCCGGGGAGAGCGGCCTGCCTCGCCTGGCCGCGCACGCGTTGCACAGCCAGATCGCCATGCACCAGGCTTACGGCGGCGTGGTGCCCGAACTGGCGAGCCGCGACCACATCCGCCGCGTTCTTCCGTTGGCGCAGGCCGTGTTCGACGAGGCCGGCCAGAAGCTCGCGGACGTGGACGTCGTGGCGTACACGCGCGGGCCGGGACTGGCGGGTGCCCTGCTGGTCGGCGCCGGCGTGGCTTGCGCGCTGGGAGCGGCGCTGGGCAAGCCGGTGCTCGGCGTGCATCACCTCGAAGGGCATCTGCTGTCGCCTTTCCTGAGCGCGGACCCACCGGAGTTTCCCTTCGTCGCCTTGCTGGTGTCCGGTGGGCACACGCAACTGATGCGGGTCGACGGGGTGGGGCGCTACGAGCTGCTGGGCGAAACCATCGATGACGCTGCCGGCGAAGCCTTCGACAAGAGCGCCAAGCTCATGGGCCTCCCCTATCCGGGCGGTCCCTGGCTTGCCAAGCTGGCGGAAGGCGGCGATGCGGCGGCGTTCAAGCTGCCGCGCCCCCTGTTGCACAGCGGTGACCTCGACTTTTCGTTCGCCGGCCTCAAGACGGCCGTTCTCACGCAGGCCAAGAAGCTGGGCGGCGAGCTTGAAGCGCGCAAGGCCGATCTCGCGGCATCGACCCAGGCCGCGATCGTGGAAGTCCTGCTGAAGAAATCCCTGGGAGCCGTTGAACAAACGAACCTGAAACGGCTGGTGGTCGCCGGAGGCGTGGGCGCCAACCGGGCGCTGCGCGAGCAGCTCAACGCGGCGTGCGCAAAACGCGGGGTGCGCGTGCACTATCCGGAGCTGCACCTGTGCACCGATAACGGCGCCATGATCGCCATGGCTGCCGCGATGCGTCTTCAGGCCGGCATGCAGTCGCCGACCGAACGCTACGCCTTCGACGTCAAGCCGCGATGGCCGCTGGCGTCGCTGACAGAGGCGTCACCGCTCGCGTAGAGCCGTTTCCGGCGTGCGACGGGAGAGGGAGTACGTCGAGCACCTTGCGCCAGAGCTTCGACCATTGGGGCCAGTCGTGTCCGCCTTCGGTGGTGAACACGCGGCCGGCCGGCAGCGCATCCGCCAGCAGTTGGTGGTTCGATGCGAAGCGATCGCTGAGCCCGAATCCCAGATACAGCGGCGGCAGGTTTGCGGCGCGCTTCGGCGATGCATATTGCTGGAGCCAGGGCCAGAGCTTGCGATCGACTTCCTCGTCGGGCGGCGGACCGTCGGGTGCCTTCCAGGCGCGCAGGCCGC
The DNA here is from genome assembly GCF_030317145.1 of Variovorax flavidus. Classification (GTDB taxonomy): domain Bacteria; phylum Pseudomonadota; class Gammaproteobacteria; order Burkholderiales; family Burkholderiaceae_C; genus Variovorax; species Variovorax flavidus. The sequence goes on along the minus strand of NZ_JASZYE010000003.1, from coordinate 704,061 downwards.
CGGCCTTGTGGATTTCCGCCCCGATCGGGCGGCGTCCGAGATAGGGCGCCAGCGCCACGATGCCATCGACGGCACCCGGCTTTGCCAATTCGTGGATCAGCGCGCCGAAGCCGCCGATCGAAATGCCCACGAGCCAGATCGCCTTGTAGCCCAACGAGCGCTGCGGCTGAATGACGTCGTGGTGCAGGCGTTCGATGAAAGTCTGGTCGTAGTAGTACGACACGTCGGCATCGACGAGGAGGGCATCTGCGGCCAACTCGCGTTCCCGGACGGCATGGATGAAACCTTCGCGCTCGAATTCTTCAGGCTTGAGAAACGCCCCCGGGAGGAACACCAGCAGGGTGTCCGAACGGGCATCGTCGACTGCAAACTTCAAGTGCGTTTTCATGTTGCTTCGTCGGGCGCCTCGCGTCGGCTGCCATCGCAGTCCGCACGCTTCCGGCGCAGGTTAAGAGGAAAGCATTGAAAAAATCGTCACAGAACGTGACGAAATACGCACCGATTGTGAGTCAAAAACGCGTCGGGCCGGCAACTGAAAGTTACCGGCCCGTGTATTGCCTTTTTTGAATTGGAGGCGTCGGCTTCAGTTGATGGCGAGCTGGGCGACGTTGCTGACCGGAACCAGCTTGCCGAGCTTGAGCGTCAGCACGCCGTTTTCGAGCTTTGCTTCGCTTGCGGCGACGTCGATGTCTTGCGGCAGCTCGTAGGCGGCCTTCAACTGGCGCTTGGCTTCGGCCTTGCTCTCGATGCGAACCACGGCGCCTTCGATGCCGATCGTGAGGTCTTCACGCGACAGGCCGGGGACGTCGAGCGTCAAGGTCCAGGTCTTGTCGTCCTGCTCGACATTGAGCGAGCGCTGAGCGCCGGAAAATGCCTCGTTGACGAAGCGTTCCAGGCTGCGGTCGTACGAACGCGGGACGAAGCGGGCGGTGCGAATGGCAGGTGCGAAAAACATGATGAGAACTCCTGGGCGTTGAGGATGAGGACAAGAATGTGTGTCCCGTACACTGCGCGGCGTTTCAACAAGACCAGTGCCGCATGCCACCTCAACTAGGAGCGGCCCCAGGGACTTTCAAGCAATGAATCCAAGCTTTATTTGCCGTCGCGCCGCCTTGAAATTCGGCGCCTCGGCACTATGCGCATCGGCGTTGGGTCTGGCCCGGGCGCAGCCCGCAGCCCCCATCCGTATCGCGCTCGTCGAGGGCCTGAGCGGCCCCTTCGCCAACACCGGCGAGGCCGTGTTCCGCAATCTGCTGTGGGCAGTCGAGCGCGTGAACGCACGAGGAGGCGTCAAGCTGCCAGGCGGCGCCCGACAACTGCAACTGGACCGCTACGACAGCAAGAGCCAGAACGAAGAGGCTTTGTCGGCACTGCGCGCCGCGATGGACAACGATGCGCGCATCGTGCTGCAGGGCAACTCGTCGGCCACTGCCGGAGCGCTGATCGACGCGATCGACAAGAACAACGAGCGGGATGCATCGCGTCGCGTGCTGTTCCTCAACTACGCGGCTGTCGATCCGGTGCTGACCAACGAGCGCTGCAGCTTCTGGCATTTCCGCTTCGATGCGCATGCCGACATGCGCGTCACCGCCCTGATGGACGTCCTGAAGGACAACAAGGCGCTCCAGCGTGTCTACCTGATCGGCCAGGACTACAGCTTCGGCCAGGCGGTGCTGCGCGAATCCAGGCGGCAACTGGGGGTGCTGCGTCCGGACGTGAAGATCGTCGGCGACGAGTTGCATGCGATCGGCCGCGTCAAGGATTTCGCCCCCTACGCGAGCAAGATCCTGGCGAGCGGCGCGCAGGCGGTCATCACCGGCAATTGGGGCAACGACCTGACGCTGCTCGTGAAGGCGGCGCGCGAAGCTGGCTTCAACGGCACCTTCTATACCTTCTACGGCAACGCCCTCGGTGCGCCGGCCGCCATCGGCGATGCCGGCATCGGTCGCGTGGTCGCGGTGGCCGACTGGCTGCCAAACGTGCAGACGCCGCAGTCCGAGGCCTTCTACCGGTCCTTCCGCGAGCGTTTCCCCAAGGCTGCCGACGATTACGTCCACATGCGCATGCAACTCATGATCGAGGCGCTGGCGCAGGCGATTGAAGGTGCGGGCAGTGTCGACACCGTGGCAGTGGCACGCGCGCTCGAAAAGGCCAACGTGACGCTCGCGGGCCAGAGCGGCCACATGCGCGCTGCCGACCATCAGTTCCAGCAGAGCCTTGTCGTCGGCGTCATGGACCGGCAGGGTACGCCTGGCGTGAAATTCGACGTCGAAGGTTCCGGCTACGGCTTCCGCGTCGTGAAGACGATCCCGGCCAGCCGCGCCGAAATGCCCACCAGCTGCCAGATGCAGCGCCCCTGAAATCCAAGGAAAAACATCGATGCGCGAAGCCATCCACAACCTCGAAGCCTCCAAGATCCGCGAAGTCGCCAACGCCGGCCTCGGGCGCAGCGACGTACTCGCGTTCTGGTTCGGCGAGAGCGACGAAGTCACGCCCGAGGTCATCCGCCAGGCGGCCATCGATTCGCTGCAGCGCGGCGAAACTTTCTATGCGCACAACCTGGGCTTGCCCGAACTGCGTGAGGCCGTCGCCAAGTACATGAGTGGCCTGCACCCGAAGATCGAGTCGTCGCGTATCGCGATCACCTCCGGCGGCGTCAGCGCGCTGATGCTGGCCGTGCAGGCGCTCGTCGATGCGGGTGACGAGGTCGTCGCCATCACCCCGGTGTGGCCGAACCTCACGGCGCAACCGGCGATCCTCGGCGCGAAAGTCCGCTGCGTACCCCTGGTGCCTACGGGAGGACAGTGGACTCTCGACCTCGCAGCGCTGCGCGCCGCAGTGACGCCCGCGACCAAGCTGCTCATCGTCAACGCACCGAACAACCCGACAGGCTGGACGCTGACTCGGGCGGAGCAGCAGGCGATCCTCGAGCATTGCCGCGCGACCGGCACCTGGATCCTCGCCGACGAGGTCTATGAACGCCTGTACTTCGAACCCACGCCCAATCGCTGTGCACCCAGCTTTCTCGATGTCGCCGCACCCGACGACCGCCTGGTGGTGGCCCATAGCTTCTCCAAGAGCTTCCTGATGACGGGCTGGCGCCTCGGATGGCTCGTGCTACCCCCCGCGCTGATGGACGGCATGGGCAAGCTGATCGAATTCAACACCTCCTGTGCCAGCGTCTTCACCCAGCGCGCCGGCGTCGCCGCATTGGCGCACACCGAGGAAATCACCCCCAACATCGTCGCGCACCTGAAATCCTGCCGCGACACCCTGGTCCCCTTGCTGGCCGACATCCCCGGAGTGGAGGTGGCCCCGGCCCGCGGCGGCATGTACGCCTTCTTCAAGCTCCACGGCTTCGAAGATTCCCTGGAAGTGGCCAAGCGCCTGGTGGCCGAAGCCGGCCTGGGATTAGCCCCCGGCAACGCCTTCGCGCCCGAGGCGCAAGGCTGGCTCCGCTGGTGCTTCGCATCCAAGGACAAGCAGCGCCTGGTCGAGGGCGTCAACCGCCTGAAGCGCTGGCTGGCCGCGCAGCAGAAGTCGTGAAACACCGCGGATCCGGCTCCGCCGGTCCGCAGGGTGTTGCCCCCGGCAGGGGGTAGGCGAAGCGACACGAAGTGCGCGCAGCCTGGGGGCGAGCTATAATCCCAAAGCTTTGCATGCCGCAAGGCGCACGGTGCGCGCAGTTCCAGCACACACCGCAAGTCAAACATCCCGGAACAAGGAAAATCAAATGATCGCAGCCTCCATCAAGGCCGAAGTTGTCAAGGACAACGCCCGCGCCGCCAACGATACCGGCAGTCCCGAAGTGCAAGTTGCACTGCTGACCGCCCGCATCAACGAACTCACCCCGCACTTCAAGACGCACGCCAAGGACCACCACGGTCGTCGCGGCCTGCTGCGCATGGTGAGCCGCCGTCGCAAGCTGCTGGACTACCTCAAGTCCAAGGACGCCGACCGCTACACCGCGCTGATCGCCAAGCTGGGTCTGCGCAAGTAAGCCGAATCGCATGCAAGAACGCCTGGGTTAGTCCGCTAGCTCAGGCGTTTTTTACTTCGGAGCCGCCAAACAGAGCGAAGCTGTGTCATTCCAACGAGGTTCCCTTCGAGCTTCTCTGGAATGGCATCGTGTTCTGAGAAGCGCTCCGGCCCCGCGGGGCCTGTGACACCACAGGTCGAGCCGCTATCAAAAAACAGGAGCTGAACATGAGCCTCTTCAACAAAGTCACCAAGTCCTTCCAGTGGGGCGACAAGACCGTCGTCCTGGAAACCGGCGAAATCGCGCGCCAGGCGACTGGCGCCGTCAAGGTGGACATCGAGGGCACCGTGGTCCTGGCGACCGTGGTCGCTTCCAAATCCGCCAAGCCCGGTCAGGACTTTTTCCCCCTGACCGTCGACTACATCGAGAAGACCTACGCCGCGGGCAAGATTCCGGGCAGCTTCTTCAAGCGCGAAGCCAAGCCCAGCGAACACGAAACGCTGACCAGCCGCCTGATCGATCGTCCGATCCGCCCGCTGTTCCCCGAAGGCTTCCTGAACGAAGTGCACGTGGTCATCCACACGCTGTCGCTCAACCCCGAAGTCGACGCCGACATCGCCGCCATGATCGGCACGAGCGCCGCCCTGTCGATCTCCGGCATTCCCTTCAGCGGCCCGATCGGCGCTGCCCGCGTGGGCTACATCAACGGCCAGTACGTGCTGAATCCGGGCCAGACGGCACGTAAGGATTCGCAGATGGACCTGGTCGTGGCCGGCACTGAAGCCGCCGTGCTGATGGTCGAATCCGAAGCCCTGCAACTGAGCGAAGAAATCATGCTCGGCGGCGTGGTGTTCGGCCATGAGCAAGCCAACATCGCGATCAACGCGATCCATGAACTCGTGCGCGACGCCGGCAAGCCGGTGTGGGACTGGCAGCCGCCGGCCGAAGACGAAGCCTTCGTCGCCAAGGTCAAGGGCCTGGCCGAGGAAAAGCTCCGCGCCGTCTACCAGATCCGCAGCAAGCAGGCACGCACGCAAGCCCTGCGCGAAGCCAATGCCAGCGTCATGGAAGCACTGAAGGAGGGTGGCGAGCCCTTCGACGCGGGCAAGGTCAACGACCTGCTGTTCTCGATCGAATCGAAGATCGTTCGCGGTCAGATCCTGTCGGGCGAGCCCCGCATCGACGGCCGCGACACGCGCACCGTGCGCCCCATCGAAATCCGCAACAGCGTGCTGCCGCGCACTCACGGCTCGGCCCTGTTCACGCGCGGTGAAACCCAGGCGCTGGTCGTGACCACGCTGGGTACCGAACGCGACGCGCAGCGCATCGACGCGCTGGCCGGCGAGTACGAAGACCGCTTCCTGTTCCACTACAACATGCCTCCCTTCGCCACCGGCGAAGTCGGCCGCATGGGTTCCACCAAGCGTCGTGAAGTCGGCCACGGCCGCCTTGCCAAGCGCGCGCTGGTCGCTTGCCTGCCGAGCAAGGAAGAATTCCCGTACACGATCCGCGTCGTGTCGGAAATCACCGAATCGAACGGCTCCTCGTCGATGGCTTCGGTCTGCGGCGGCTGCCTCTCGATGATGGACGCCGGTGTCCCGATGAAGGCCCACGTGGCCGGCATCGCCATGGGCCTGATCAAGGAAGACAACCGCTTTGCGGTGCTGACCGACATCCTGGGCGACGAAGATCACCTCGGTGACATGGACTTCAAGGTCGCCGGCACGACCAACGGCATCACCGCGCTGCAGATGGACATCAAGATCCAGGGCATCACGAAGGAAATCATGCAGGTCGCGCTGGCGCAAGCCAAGGAAGCCCGCATGCACATCCTCGGCAAGATGCAGGAAGCCATGGGCGAGGCCAAGGCCGAAGTCTCGAGCTTCGCCCCGCGCCTGTTCACGATGAAGATCAACCCCGAGAAGATCCGCGACGTGATCGGCAAGGGCGGCTCCGTGATCCGCGCGCTGACCGAGGAAACCGGTACGCAGATCAACATCGACGAAGACGGCACCATCACCATTGCCTCGACCGATCCGGCCAAGGCCGAAGAGGCCAAGAAGCGCATCGAGCAGATCACCGCGGAAGTGGAGATCGGCAAGGTCTATGAAGGCCCGGTCACCAAGATCCTCGATTTCGGTGCACTCATCAACCTGCTGCCCGGCAAGGACGGCCTGCTGCACATCAGCCAGATCGCGCACGAGCGCGTCGAGAAGGTCACCGACTACCTGAGCGAAGGCCAGATCGTGAAGGTCAAGGTGCTCGAGACCGACGAAAAGGGTCGCGTCAAGCTGTCGATGAAGGCCCTGGCCGAGCGTCCGGCCGGCATGGAGTTCAGCGAGCGTCCTCCGCGTGAAGACCGTGGCGATCGCGGCGACCGCCGTGAGCGCTCGGACCGTGGCGACCGTGGCGACCGTGGCGATCGTCCGCCGCGCACCGAACGTGCTCCGCGCTTCGAGAACAACGAGCGTGGCGGCGAGCAGGCCGAGCAACTGGTCGAGCAATTGCCGCTGCAAGAGGCGAACAACCGCGGCGACCATCAGGCCTGAAGAGGAGCGGTGGCGGAGACGCCGCCGCACTTGTAGACCGAGCAATGCCCGCCTGACCGCGGGCATTGCAGCCTAGAGAAGACCATGAAAGCCATTGAGATCACATCGTTCGGCGCCCCCGAGGTGCTGCGCATGGTGGAGCGTCCCGCGCCCGTCGCTGGCGAGGGCGAGCTGCTGATTCGCGTGGCCGCAAGCGGCGTGAATCGCCCCGACGTGCTTCAGCGGATGGGCCACTACCCTGTGCCGCCGGGTGCGTCGGACTTGCCCGGCCTCGAAGTGGCGGGTGAGATCGTGTCGGGCGACACGAAGGCGCTGGCTGAGGCCGGTTTCAAGATCGGCGACCACGTCTGCGCGCTGGTTGCGGGAGGCGGCTATGCCGAGTTGTGCGTCGCGCCCGTCGCGCAATGCCTGCCGGTTCCCAAGACGTGGAGCGACGTAGAGGCGGCCACGCTGCCCGAGACTTTCTTCACCGTCTGGAGCAATGTGTTCGAGCGCGGCCGCCTGCAGAAGGGTGAAACCCTGCTGATCCAGGGCGGTTCGAGCGGTATCGGCGTCACGGCCATCCAGCTTGGCAAGGCGCTCGGCGCCACCGTGATCGTGACCGCGGGCAGCGACGAAAAATGCGAAGCCTGCCTGAAGCTCGGTGCCGACCATGCGATCAACTACAAGACTGCCGATTTCGTCGAGGAGGCCAAACGCCTCACTGCCGGAAAAGGCGTCGACGTGGTGCTCGACATGGTGGCCGGCGGCTATGTGGCGCGCGAGATCGAATGCCTGGCCGAGGACGGCCGGCTCGTGATCATCGCGGTGCAGGGCGGGGTCAAGAGTGAAATCAATGCAGGACTGGTGCTGCGCAGGCGGCTCACCATCACCGGCTCGACGTTGCGTCCGCGGCCGGTCGCCTTCAAGGGTGCAATCGCCAAGGCATTGCGCGAAAAAGTGTGGCCGCTGCTCGAGAGTGGCGCCGTCAAGCCGGTGATTCACAGCCGCTTCGCTGCAGAGGGTGATCCCAGCGGCGCCGCGCAGGCGCACGTCCTGATGGAATCGAATCAGCACATCGGCAAGATCGTGCTGACCTGGTGAACAAGACAGACATGACAAAAAAGAAGCTGATCGCGGGCAACTGGAAGATGAACGGCAGCCTTGCTGCCAACGAGGCGCTGGTGAAGGCCCTGGTGGCGGGCGTTGCCACGCCGGCTTGCGACATCGCCGTGTGCGTGCCGGCGCCTTATCTGGCGCAGGTGCAATCGCTGGTGACCGGCTCGCCGATCGCCGTGGGTGCGCAGGATGTTTCGGCTCAGGCGCAGGGCGCTTTCACGGGCGAACAATCGGCGACGATGTTGAAGGAATTCGACGTGCGGTACGCGATCGTTGGGCACTCCGAGCGGCGTCAGTACCACGGCGAAACCGACGAGATCGTGTCGGCGAAGACGGCGGCTGCGCTGGCCAATGGCATCACGCCGATCGTCTGCGTCGGCGAAACGCTGGCGCAGCGCGAAGCAGGGGAGACCGAAGCAGTCGTCAAGCGACAACTCGCGGCGGTGATCCACGTCAATGGCCACTGCATCAGCGAAATCGTCGTGGCCTACGAGCCCGTCTGGGCCATCGGCACCGGCAAGACGGCAACGCCCGAGCAGGCGCAGGCTGTGCACGCAGTGCTGCGCGCGCAACTGCACCACGCGGCGAGCGAGCATGCGGCCGGCATCCGGATTCTTTACGGCGGCAGCATGAACGCTGCAAACGCGGCAGAACTGCTTGCGCAAGCCGATATCGACGGCGGGTTGATCGGTGGCGCGTCCCTCAAAGCCCCCGACTTTCTGCAGATCATTGCTGCGGCGCGCTGATACAGCGCGGCGGCCAACAATTTAGGAGTTAGAACGAATGAACGTGGTCCTCAATATTCTCGTGGGCGTGCAGATGCTCACCGCACTCGCGATGATCGGCCTCATCCTGATCCAGCACGGCAAGGGCGCCGACATGGGCGCGGCTTTCGGCAGTGGCAGCGCGGGCAGCCTGTTCGGCGCCAGTGGCAGTGCGAATTTTCTTTCGCGCACGACGGCGGTTCTTGCTGCCGTTTTCTTCGCCTGCACGCTGCTGCTGGCCTACTTCGGCCACTCGCGGCCCGCAGGCGGCGGCAGCCTGCTCGAACGTGCCGCGGTCGGCACGCCTGCGCCGACACCGGCGCCGGCTACTTCGGGTTCCGCTGCGGAGATTCCGTCGGGTCCTGCGCCGGCTGCCCCTGCGCCGAATGCACCGGCTTCGGCTCCGGCCGCACCCGCTTCGGGCGCCGCGCAGATCCCGGCAAAGTAATCCTGTCATCTTCTCTGCAGTCGTCGAGTGAAAACGGCTGTTTTTCAGGGTAAACTCTAAAGCTGTTCCGGAAAGCCAAAACCTCTCGAGGTTCCTCATGCCATCCGGACAGCAAAAACCGCGGTCGTGGTGAAATTGGTAGACACGCTATCTTGAGGGGGTAGTGGCGAAAGCTGTGCGAGTTCGAGTCTCGCCGACCGCACCAAATCTCACCGGCAGGAAGCCATGCTTCCTGCCGGTGGCAAGCGGTGATAGAACCCCCTGATGAACCTCGATTCCTACCTCCCCGTCCTGTTGTTCATCCTGGTCGGTGTCGGGGTCGGCGTCGCACCCCAGGTTCTGGGTTACATCCTCGGTCCTAACCGGCCCGACGCTCAAAAGAATTCCCCTTACGAATGCGGCTTCGAGGCCTTCGAAGACGCGCGCATGAAGTTCGACGTCCGGTACTACCTGGTCGCGATTCTCTTCATCCTGTTCGACCTCGAAATCGCTTTTCTCTTTCCCTGGGCTATCGCGCTCAAGGAAATCGGCCCCGTCGGCTTCTGGGCAATGATGATTTTTCTCGCCATCCTCGTCGTGGGCTTCGTCTACGAGTGGAAAAAAGGCGCCCTCGACTGGGAATGACAAGGAATCCGAAAAATGGCCATTGAAGGCGTCATGAAGGAAGGCTTCGTCACCACGACCTACGATTCGGTGGTGAACTGGGCCAAAACCGGATCACTGTGGCCCATGACCTTTGGTCTGGCCTGCTGTGCCGTGGAGATGATGCATGCGGGTGCTGCGCGCTACGACATCGATCGTTTCGGCATGCTGTTCCGGCCCAGTCCGCGCCAGTCCGATCTGATGATCGTCGCCGGCACGCTGTGCAACAAGATGGCGCCGGCGCTGCGCAAGGTCTACGACCAGATGCCTGAGCCTCGCTGGGTACTCTCGATGGGTTCGTGCGCCAATGGTGGTGGCTATTACCACTACAGCTATTCGGTCGTGCGTGGATGCGATCGCATCGTGCCTGTCGACGTCTACGTGCCGGGTTGCCCGCCGACCGCCGAGGCGCTTTTGTACGGGGTGATCCAGCTCCAGCAGAAGATTCGCCGTACCAACACGATCGCGCGCGCCTGAAGAGCGAGAGACGATGACCGACTTTGCCATTTCTCCCGAGGCGCTGCAGACCCAGATCACCGAAACGCTTGGCACCAAGGCGAAGAGCGTCACGCTCGCGTTGGGCGAGGTGACGGTGGTGGTGCGTGCGGCCGACTACCTGGCGGCTGCAACCCTGTTGCGTGATGCGCCAGGTTGCCGTTTTGAGCAGCTCATCGACCTCTGCGGCATGGACTATTCCGGCTACCGCGAAGGCGAATGGGAGGGCGAGCGTTTCTGCGTCGTGTCCCATCTGCTTTCCGTGAGCCTCAATCAGCGTGTCCGCCTCAAGGTCTTCGTGCCGAATGAAGACCTCCCCGTCGTCGATTCGCTGACCAGTGTCTGGAACGCCGCGGGATGGTTCGAGCGCGAAGCCTTCGACCTGTACGGCATCGTGTTCGAAGGCCACGACGACCTGCGCCGCATCCTGACCGACTACGGCTTCATCGGGCATCCTTTCCGCAAGGACTTCCCTGTGTCCGGTCACGTCGAGATGCGCTATGACCCGGACCAGAAGCGCGTGATCTATCAGCCCGTCTCGATCGAGCCGCGGGAGATCACGCCGCGCGTGATCCGCGAAGACAACTACGGCGGACTCCACTGATGGCCGAAATCAAGAACTACACGCTGAATTTCGGGCCTCAGCACCCGGCAGCGCACGGCGTGCTGCGGCTCGTGCTCGAACTGGACGGCGAAGTCATCCAGCGCGCCGACCCGCACATCGGCCTGCTGCACCGCGCAACCGAAAAGCTCGCCGAGTCGCGCACCTACATCCAGTCGCTGCCGTACATGGACCGTCTCGACTACGTGTCGATGATGAGCAACGAGCACGCGTACTGCCTCGCGATCGAGCGGCTCATGGGTCTCGACGTGCCGATTCGCGCGCAATACATCCGGGTGATGTTCGCCGAGATCACGCGCCTGCTGAACCACCTGCTGTGGCTCGGTGCGCACGGCCTGGACTGCGGTGCGATGAACATGCTCATCTACTGCTTCCGCGAGCGTGAAGACCTTTTCGACATGTACGAAGCGGTATCGGGTGCGCGCATGCATGCCGCCTATTTCCGTCCGGGTGGTGTCTACCGCGACCTGCCCGACGCGATGCCTCAGTACAAGGCCAGCAAGATCAAGAACGCGAAGGCAATCGAGCGGCTCAACGAGAACCGCCAGGGTTCGCTGCTCGACTTCGTCGACGATTTCTGCAAGCGCTTCCCCAAGATGGTCGACGAGTACGAGACGTTGCTCACCGACAACCGGATCTGGAAGCAGCGCACGGTCGGCATCGGCGTGGTCTCTCCGGAGCGCGCTCTGAACCTCGGCTTTACCGGCCCGATGCTGCGCGGGTCCGGCGTCGAATGGGATCTGCGCAAGAAGCAGCCCTACGACGTCTACGACCGCATGGACTTCGACGTGCCCGTCGGCAAGACCGGCGACTGCTACGACCGCTATCTCGTCCGCGTGGAAGAGATGCGTCAGGCGAATCGCATCATCCAGCAGTGCTCCGCATGGCTGCGTGCCAATCCGGGTCCGGTCATCACGGACAACCACAAGGTGGCTGCGCCTGCGCGCGAATCGATGAAGGCGAACATGGAGGAGCTGATCCACCATTTCAAGCTTTTCACCGAAGGTTTCCATGTGCCCGAAGGCGAGGCGTATGCCGCCGTCGAGCACCCGAAGGGCGAGTTCGGCATCTATCTGGTGAGCGACGGTGCCAACAAGCCCTACCGTCTGAAGATCCGCGCACCCGGCTTCCCGCATCTGGCGGCGCTCGATGAAATGGCGCGCGGGCACATGATTGCCGACGCGGTGGCCGTGATCGGCACGATGGACATCGTGTTCGGCGAGATTGACAGGTAAGAGAGCCCATGAATTCCGACACCACCCACAGCCCTCAGGCGTCGCTGTCGGCTGCGACGCTGGAGCGCTTCGCGCGAGAGGTTGCCAAGTACCCGGCGGCAGGAAAGCAGTCCGCCGTGATGGCCTGCCTCGCGATCGTGCAGCAGGACGAAGGATTTGTCAGCGAGCAGCGCGAGCGCGAGATTGCCGCCTATCTGGGCATGGCGCCGATCGCGGTGCATGAGGTCACGACCTTCTACAACATGTACAACCAGCGGCCGGTGGGCAAGTTCAAGCTCAACGTCTGTACCAACCTGCCGTGCCAGTTGCGCGACGGCGCCGTGGCGCTGAAGCATCTGGAGAAGAAGCTCGGCATCACGATGGGCGAGACCACGGCGGACGGCATGTTCACCCTGCAACAGAGCGAATGCCTGGGCGCATGCGCCGATTCGCCGGTGATGCTGGTCAACGATCGCACGATGTGCAGCTTCATGAGCAACGAAAAGCTCGACCAGTTGATCGACGGCTTGAAGGGAGCGCAATGATGTCGCCCGAACAAGTGCTTTCGCAGTTCCAGGCCACCGGTGTCCAGACCTGCTTCCACGATCGACACATCGAGCCGCAGATCTACGCCGGCCTGAACGGCACCAACTGGCGGCTGGCAGATTACGAGGCGCGTGGTGGCTACAAGGCGCTGCGCAAGATCCTGAGCGAAGGGCTGACGCCCGACCAGGTGATCGCCGAAGTCAAGTCGTCGGGCCTGCGCGGCCGTGGCGGCGCGGGCTTTCCGACGGGTCTCAAGTGGAGCTTTATGCCCCGCCAGTTTCCGGGCCAGAAGTACCTCGTCTGTAATTCCGACGAAGGCGAACCGGGCACGTGCAAGGACCGAGACATCCTGCACTACAACCCGCACATCGTGATCGAAGGCATGGCCATCGCGGCCTATGCGATGGGCATCAGCGTGGGGTACAACTACATCCACGGCGAAATCTTCCAGACCTACGATCGTTTCGAGGAAGCGCTGGAAGAGGCGCGCGCCGCCGGCTACCTCGGCGACGCGATCATGGGCAGCAGCTACAACTTCCAGCTGCACGCAGCGCATGGTTTCGGCGCCTACATCTGCGGCGAGGAAACCGCGCTGCTCGAATCACTCGAAGGCAAGAAGGGCCAGCCGCGCTTCAAGCCGCCGTTCCCGGCGAGCTTCGGCCTCTACGGCAAGCCGACGACGATCAACAACACCGAGACCTTTGCCGCGGTGCCCTGGATCATCAACAACGGCGGCGTGGCCTACCTCGAGTGCGGCAAGCCGAACAACGGCGGCACCAAGATCTACTCGGTCAGTGGCGACGTCGAATTGCCCGGCAATTACGAAGTGCCGATGGGCACGCCGTTCTCGAAGCTGCTCGAACTGGCCGGCGGCGTGCGCAAGGGCCGCCAGTTGAAGGCGGTGATTCCCGGCGGTTCGTCGGCCCCGGTGCTGCCGGCATCCATCATGATGGAATGCACGATGGACTATGACTCCATCGCCAAGGCGGGATCGATGCTGGGCTCCGGCGCCGTGATCGTCATGGACGACAGCCGCTCGATGGTCGAATCGCTCAAGCGACTCTCGTACTTCTACATGCACGAGTCGTGCGGCCAGTGCACGCCGTGCCGCGAAGGCACGGGCTGGCTGTGGCGCGTGGTGGATCGCATCCACAACGGCCAAGGCAAGGCTACCGACATGGACCTGCTCAACTCCGTCGCCGACAACATCCAGGGCCGCACCATCTGCGCGCTGGGTGATGCCGCCGCGATGCCGGTGCGGGCCATGATCAAGCACTTCCGCCACGAGTTCGAGGCACTGATTCCGGGCTACGTCCCGAAGACGCCCGCCAAGGCCTGAGCGCAAGAAGAACACATATGGTTGAAATCGAACTCGACGGCAAGAAGGTCGACATCGTCGAAGGCAGCATGATCATGCATGCGGCCGACAAGGCGGGCACCTACATCCCGCACTTCTGCTATCACAAGAAACTCAGCATTGCGGCCAATTGCCGCATGTGCCTCGTCGACGTGGAAAAGGCGCCGAAGCCGATGCCGGCCTGCGCCACGCCCGTGACGCAAGGCATGATCGTCCGCACCAAGAGCGAGAAGGCCATCAAGGCGCAGCAGTCGGTGATGGAGTTCCTGCTGATCAACCATCCGCTCGACTGCCCGATCTGTGACCAGGGCGGCGAGTGCCAATTGCAGGATCTGGCCGTGGGCTACGGCGGTTCGTCTTCGCGCTATGAAGAAGAGAAGCGCGTCGTGTTCCACAAGGACGTCGGGCCGCTCATCAGCATGGAAGAGATGAGCCGCTGCATCCATTGCACGCGCTGCGTCCGTTTCGGCCAGGAAGTGGCCGGTGTGATGGAACTCGGCATGTCGCATCGCGGCGAGCACTCCGAGATCGAGACCTTCCTCGGCGATTCCGTCGACTCCGAGTTGTCGGGCAACATGATCGACATCTGCCCCGTCGGCGCACTCACGAGCAAGCCGTTCCGCTACAGCGCCCGCACCTGGGAGCTGTCGCGCCGCAAGTCGGTGGCCCCTCACGACTCGACCGGCGCCAACCTGATCGTCCAGGTCAAGAACAATCGCGTGATGCGCGTGGTGCCGCTCGAGAACGAAGACGTTAACGAGTGCTGGATCGCCGACCGCGATCGGTTCTCTTACGAAGCCTTGAACGGGCCCGAACGCCTGACCCAGCCGATGCTGAAGCAGGGCGGTCAGTGGCAGCAGGTCGATTGGCAAACTGCGCTGGAATACGTCGCCAATGGTCTGAAGCAGATCAAGGCCGACCATGGTGCGCAGAGCATCGGCACGCTCGTCAGCCCGCACAGCACGCTCGAAGAGCTTCACCTTGCCAACTTGCTGACGCATGGCTTGGGCAGCAACAACATCGACTATCGCCTGCGCAACGCCGAGTTCACCGCATTCGAGGGTGTCCGTTGGCTCGGAACGTCGATCGCGTCGCTGTCGCAATTGCAGCGCACGTTCGTGATCGGCTCGAACCTGCGCAAGGACCATCCGCTGTTCGCGCAGCGCATTCGCCAATCGATCCGCAAGGGTGGCGTGCTCAACGCGCTGACTTCCCCGGAACTGCTGGCCGATGCCGACGCCTGGGCGATGCCTGTGGCGAACGTCGTTCGCGTTCCGGCTCAACAGTGGGTCGACTCCCTGGCCGACATCGCTGCTGCGATCGCTGAAAGTACCGGCGGCTCGGCCCCGATGGCGAGGAATGTCGCTGCAAGCGACGCCGCGAAGGCAATGGCTGCATCGCTGCTTGGCGGCGAACGCAAGGCCATCCTGCTCGGCAACGCGGCGGCGCATCATTCCGAGGCCAGCACCTTGCTGGCCCTGGCCAACTGGATCGGTGCGCAAACCGGTGCGAGCGTGGGCTACCTGACTGAAGCGGCCAACACCGTCGGTGCGCAAGTCGTCGGCGCACTGCCGAAGGCCGGCGGCCTGAACGCAGGCCAGATGCTCGGCGGTGGGCTCAAGGCCGCATTGCTGCTCAACACCGAGCCCGTATTCGATTCGGCAGCCGGCGCGGCAGCCGTCGAGGGACTGGCGCACGCGCAAATGGTCGTGACGCTGAGCCCCTTCAAGGCCAATCTGGAATTCAGCGATGTGCTGTTGCCTGTCGCGCCGTTCACTGAAACGCCTGGTACCTTCATCAACGCCGAAGGCCGCGCGCAAAGTTTCCACGCTGTCGTGAAGCCCCTGGGCGAAACGCGTCCGGCCTGGAAGGTCCTGCGTGTGCTGGCCAATCTGCTTGGCCTCTCGGGCTTCGCGTTCGAATCGACGGCTGACGTGCTGGCCGACATCGGCTCGCCTGGAGAGGTGCTGGCCGACCGCCTGAGCAACGCCACTTCGGCCCCGATTCAGGCTGGCAACGGCTCGCAGGCATCGCCGGTTGTCGCGAGCATCTACCAGCTCGACTCGATCGTTCGTCGCGCGCCTTCCCTGCAACTCACGGCCGATGCGCGACTGGCGCAAGCCTCTGCGGGACAGGAGGTGTTCGCATGATCGACGCGCTGCATGGCTTCGGCCTGGGCCTGATCTCCGCGGGTTGGTGGACCGGCCTGGCTTGGCCGGTGATCTGGACGCTGATCAAGATCGTCGTGGTGGTGCTGCCTCTGATGGGGGCCGTTGCCTACCTCACGCTATGGGAGCGCAAGGCCATCGGCTTCACGCAGATTCGCATTGGCCCCAACCGCATCGGGCCGCTGGGCTTGCTGCAACCGATCGCCGACGCCCTCAAGCTGCTGACCAAGGAAATCATCCTTCCGACGGTCGCCAACAAGGGCTTGTTCCTGCTGGGGCCGATCATGACCATCATGCCGGCGCTGGCCGCCTGGGCGGTCATTCCCTTCGGACCCGAGGTCGCGCTGGCCAACATCAATGCCGGCCTGCTGTTCGTGATGGCCATCACCTCGCTCGAGGTGTACGGCGTGATCATTGCGGGCTGGGCGTCGAACTCCAAGTACGCCTTCCTCGGTGCACTGCGCGCTTCGGCCCAGATGGTCAGCTACGAAATCGCGATGGGCTTCTGCTTCGTCGTGGTGCTGATGGTGTCCGCCAGCCTGAACATGACCGACATCGTGATGGGGCAGGGCAAGGGCCACTTCGCGTCGATGGGCATCGGCTTCCTCTCGTGGAACTGGCTGTCGCTGCTGCCGATCTTCGTCGTCTACTTCATCTCGGGTCTGGCCGAGACCAACCGCCATCCGTTCGACGTCGTCGAAGGCGAATCGGAAATCGTTGCCGGCCACATGATCGAGTACTCGGGCATGAGCTTCGCGATGTTCTTCCTGGCCGAGTACGCCAACATGTGGCTCGTCTCGATCCTGTGCGCGGTCCTGTTCCTCGGCGGCTGGTTGCCCCCGTTCGACTTCCTCGCATTCATCCCGGGCTGGATCTGGCTGGGCATCAAGACCTTCGTGGTCGTCACGATGTTCCTGTGGGTTCGTTCGACCTTCCCGCGCTTCCGCTATGACCAGATCATGCGGCTCGGCTGGAAGATCTTCATTCCGGTCACGCTGGTGTGGCTGGTTGTGGTCGGCGCCTGGATGCAGACCCCGTTCAACATCTGGAAATAACTGGAATCGCCATGTCTGCGCACTCCGCAACAGCGTCCGCGCCTTTCTCGCTCAAGGACTTCTTGCGCAGCTTCATGCTGTTCGAGTTGTTCAAGGGTCTGGCCATCACCGGCAAATACGCGTTCAGCCGGAAAATCACCATTCAGTTCCCCGAAGAAAAGACGCCGCTGTCGCCTCGCTTCCGTGGACTGCATGCACTGCGCCGCTATGACAACGGCGAAGAGCGTTGCATTGCCTGCAAGCTCTGCGAAGCCGTCTGCCCGGCGCTCGCCATCACCATCGAATCCGACGTGCGTGACGACGGTTCCCGTCGCACCACGCGCTACGACATCGACCTGACCAAGTGCATCTTCTGCGGATTCTGCGAGGAGAGCTGCCCGGTCGATTCGATCGTCGAGACGCACATCTTCGAGTACCACGGTGAAAAGCGCGGCGACCTGTACTTCACCAAGGACATGCTGCTCGCCGTGGGCGACCGCTACGAAAAAGAAATTGCCGCCAACAAGGCGGCTGACGCCAAGTACCGCTGAGCGGGAAGAAAACAAATTCGATCCATGGACGTCAAGACCGGTCTGTTCTATCTGTTTGCCGCGGTGCTGCTGTTTGCAGCCTTCCGCGTCATCACCGCGCGCAACCCCGTGTATGCCGCGCTCTACCTGGTGCTGGCCTTCTTCCAGGCATCGGCCATCTGGCTGCTTCTGCGCGCCGAGTTTCTCGCGATCGCGCTGGTCCTCGTCTACGTTGGCGCGGTGATGGTGCTGTTCCTTTTCGTCGTGATGATGCTGGACATCGACGTCGAAGGGCTTCGCGAAGGCTTCTGGAAGCACTTTCCGCTGGCTGCGGGCGTCGGCGCCCTGATCGCGCTCGAGATGGCCGCCGTGCTCATGGGCGGTTTCCGCCTGAGCGCGCCCAAGAGCCCGCTCGCAACCGGTCCCGACACGTCCAACACGCTCGAACTTGGCAAGCTTCTCTACACCGACTATCTCTATCCGCTCGAGATTGCGGCCGTGATCCTGCTGGTCGCGATGTTCGCGGCCATCGCCCTCACGCTGCGCGCCCGCAAGGACAGCAAGTACGTGAATCCGGCCGACCAGGTTCGCGTGAAGGCGCGGGACCGCGTGCGCATCGTGCAGATGCCCGTGACGCGTGCGGCTGAACCTGCCGCTGAACAACCCTCGGCAGCAGCGGAGACCAAGGCATGACGCTCACGCTTGGACACTTTCTTTCGTTGGGCGCGATGCTCTTCGCGCTTTCCGTCATCGGCATCTTCCTGAACCGCAAGAACCTGATCGTGCTGTTGATGTGCATCGAGCTGATGCTGCTGGCCGTCAACATGAACTTCGTCGCCTTCTCGTACTTCCTGGGCGACATGCACGGACAGATCTTCGTGTTCTTCATCCTGACGGTCGCCGCGGCCGAGTCGGCGATCGGGCTGGCGCTGCTGGTCCTCTTGTTCCGCAACAAGTCGAACATCAACGTCGACGAACTCAACGCGCTCAAGGGCTGAAGGTTTTCTCATGAGCGCAACACTTTCCGCATCCACACTGCTGGCCGTTCCGCTGGCTCCTTTGGCCGGCGCCGTCGTGGCCGGCCTGTTCGGCACGAAGCTGGGCGGCAACCTCATCGGCCGCCGCGCCACGCATTCGTTGACGATCCTCGGCGTGCTGATCGCCTTCATCCTCTCGGCCATGACGCTCAACAGCGTGGTGTCCGACGGCGCCCGCTTCAACGCCACGATCTACGAGTGGATGACTGTCGGCGGCCTGAAGATGGAAATCGGCTTCCTGGTCGACGGTCTCACGGCCATGATGATGTGCGTCGTGACCTTCGTGTCGCTGATGGTGCACATCTACACGATCGGCTACATGGAAGAGGACGAGGGCTACAACCGCTTCTTCGCGTACATCTCGCTGTTCACCTTCTCGATGTTGATGCTTGTCATGAGCAACAACATGCTGCAGCTGTTCTTCGGCTGGGAGGCGGTGGGTGTGGTGTCCTATCTGCTGATCGGCTTCTGGTACAACCGTCCGACCGCGATCTTCGCCAACCTGAAGGCCTTCCTGGTCAACCGCGTGGGCGACTTCGGTTTCATCCTGGGCATCGGCCTGGTTGCTGCCTACGCTGGCACGCTGAACTACGGCGAAACCTTTGCCAAGGCCAACGAGTTGGCAAAGCTGGGTTTCCCCGGCACCGAATGGATGCTGATCACCGTCATCTGCATCTGCCTGTTCATCGGTGCGATGGGCAAGAGCGCGCAGTTCCCGCTGCACGTCTGGCTGCCGGATTCGATGGAAGGTCCGACCCCCATCTCCGCGCTGATCCACGCCGCGACCATGGTCACGGCCGGCATCTTCATGGTGGCGCGTATGTCGCCGCTGTTCGAGTTGAGTGACACGGCCCTGAGCTTCGTCCTGGTGATCGGCGCGATCACTGCGCTCTTCATGGGCTTCCTGGGGATCATCCAGAACGACATCAAGCGTGTCGTCGCCTATTCGACGCTTTCGCAGCTTGGCTACATGACCGTCGCGCTCGGCGCATCGGCGTACTCGGCTGCCGTGTTCCACCTGATGACGCACGCGTTCTTCAAGGCGTTGCTGTTCCTCGGCGCCGGTTCGGTGATCATCGGCATGCATCACAACCAGGACATCCGCTGGATGGGCGGCGTGCGCAAGTACATGCCGATCACCTGGATCACCTCGCTGATCGGCTCATTGGCCCTGATCGGTACGCCGCTGTTCGCCGGTTTCTATTCCAAGGACACCATCATCGAGGCCGTGCATGAGACCCACCTTTGGGGCTCGGGCTTCGCGTACTTTGCTGTGCTGGCCGGCGTGTTTGTCACGGCCTTCTATTCGTTCCGGATGTACTTCCTCGTCTTCCATGGCAAGGAACGCTTCGACCAGAATCCCGACGCGCATCACCACGACGATGGCCACGGCCATCACGACGACCACCACGAGCCGCACGAGTCGCCCTGGGTGGTGTGGCTGCCCCTGGTGCTGCTGGCCATCCCGTCGGTGGTGATCGGCTTCATGACCATCCAGCCCATGCTGTTCGGCGACTTCTTCAAGGACGCGATCTTCATCGACTCGAGCAAACACGAGGCGATGAAGGAACTGACCGAGGCATTCCACAGCCCGATGGCCATGGCATTGCACGGCCTCACTGCGGCGCCTTTCTGGCTCGCACTCGCGGGCGTGGTCATGGCCTGGTACATGTACCTGATCAATCCGGCGCTGCCCGCCGCGATCAAGCGTGCCTTCGGCCCGATCTACCGCCTGCTCGAGAACAAGTACTACATGGACTGGTTCAACGAGAACGTGATTGCGCGCGCCACCCGTGCACTGGGCACGGGCCTGTGGAAAGGTGGCGACCAGGGGATCATCGACGGCGCGATCGTCAACGGTTCCTGGAAACTGGTCGGCCGTATCTCCGGCGTGGTGCGCTGGGTGCAGTCCGGCTATATCTATCACTACGCTTTCGCGATGCTGTTGGGCATCTTCATCCTGATGACGTACTTCGTCTGGTTTAAACGGTAAGCGGCTCTCGCTGGAGAAAAACAAAAATGGGTTTGTTGAGCCTTGCCATCTGGATGCCGATTGCCTTCGGCGTCGTGTTGCTGGCGTTTGGTCGTGACGATCACGCAAGGGGCGTGCGCTGGGTGGCGCTCGTCGGCTCGATCGCGAGCTTCCTGGTCACCTTGCCGCTCTATTCGCGCTTCCAGACCGGAACCGCGGCGATGCAGTTCGTCGAGAAAGAGAGCTGGATCGAGCGCTTCAATATCAGCTATCACATCGGTCTGGACGGCATCTCGTTCTGGCTGGTGCTGTTGACGGCGTTCATCACGCTGATCGTGGTGATTTCGGCGTGGCAGGTGATCACCGAACGCGTGAACCAGTACATGGGCGCATTCCTGATCCTGTCGGGCCTCATGATCGGGTCGTTCTCCGCGCTCGATGGCGTCTTGTTCTACGTCTTCTTCGAGGCCACGCTGATCCCGATGTACCTGATCATCGGTATCTGGGGCGGTCCCAACAAGATCTACGCAGCCTTCAAGTTCTTCATCTACACGCTTCTCGGCTCGCTGTTGATGCTGGTCGCGCTGATCTACCTGTACAACAGGTCCGGCGGCAGCTTCGACATCCTGACCTGGCACAAGCTGCGGTTGACCGCGAGCGAGCAGACCTTCCTGTTCTTTGCATTCTTTGCCGCCTTCGCGGTCAAGGTTCCGATGTGGCCAGTCCACACGTGGTTGCCGGATGTGCACGTCGAAGCTCCCACGGGCGGATCCGCTGTGCTGGCCGCGATCATGCTGAAGCTCGGGGCGTACGGTTTCCTGCGGTTCTCGATGCCCATCGCGCCTGACGCGTCGCACGAATGGGCCTGGCTCATGATCGCGCTGTCGCTGATTGCTGTGATCTACGTGGGTCTGGTTGCACTGGTGCAGCAGGACATGAAGAAGCTCGTCGCCTACTCGTCGGTGGCTCACATGGGCTTCGTGACGCTCGGCTTCTTCATCTTCAACGACCTCGGCATCGCTGGTGGCATCGTGCAGATGATTGCGCACGGCTTCGTCTCGGGCGCCATGTTCCTTTGCATCGGTGTGCTGTATGACCGCGTGCATTCGCGCCAGATCGCGGACTACGGCGGCGTGGTCAACACCATGCCCAAGTTCGCGGCCTTCGCGCTGCTGTTCGCGATGGCCAACTGCGGTCTTCCTGCCACGGCCGGCTTCGTCGGCGAATGGATGGTGATCCTGGGTGCGGTCAAGGCCAACTTCTGGCTCGGCCTGGGTGCCGCCACGGCGCTGATCTTCGGCGCGGCCTACACCCTGTGGATGTACAAGCGCGTCTATCTCGGTCCCGTGGGCAACGACCACGTCAAGGAACTGAGCGACATCGACGCGCGCGAATTCCTCATGCTGGCCCTGCTGGCGATCGCGGTGCTGTGGATGGGCCTCTATCCCAAGCCGTTCACCGACGTGATGAACGCGTCCGTGGCCGAACTGCTGAACCACATGGCGATTTCCAAGCTGCCTTGAGTCCAGGCTGAACAAGAGAACGAGATGATTGACAAACTCAGCTGGATGACGATCTACCCCGAGGTGGTGCTGCTCGTCGCGACCTGCATCATTGCGCTGCTGGATCTTTCCACCACCAGCCCGCGCCGCACGGCCACCTACATCCTGACCTTGATGACGCTTGCCATCGTGGCGGTGCTCTGCGGCTTCAATGCCTCCACGGGCAAGACCATCTACGGCTTCGGCGGCATGGTGGTGAGCGACCCGATGGGCAATTGGCTCAAGTGCTTCGCCACCGTCGCGCTGATGGTCACGCTGGTCTATGGCCGCCCGTACGCGGCAGACCGCGGGATGCTCCGCGGCGGAGAGATGTTCACGATCAGCATGCTCTCCTTGCTCGGCATGTTCGTGATGATTTCCGGCAGCAATTTCCTGGTGATCTATCTGGGCCTTGAATTGCTGACGCTCTCGAGCTACGCGCTGGTGGCGCTTCGCCGCGACAACGCGGTGGCGAGCGAAGCGGCGATGAAGTACTTCGTCCTGGGCGCGATGGCGAGCGGTTTCCTGCTGTACGGGCTTTCGATGATGTACGGCGCGACTGGTTCGCTCGACATCAACGAGGTGTTCAAGGCGATCGCGAGCCGCAAGGTGAATCATCAGGTGCTCGTATTCGGCCTGGTCTTCATCGTGGCCGGTCTGGCGTTCAAGGTTGGCGCTGCACCGTTCCACATGTGGGTGCCTGACGTCTATCAGGGTGCCCCGACCGCCGTCACGCTGATGATCGGCGCGGCGCCGGAACTCGCAGCCTTCGCGATCATCATCCGCCTGCTGGTGGAGGGACTGCTTCCGCTCGCGATCGACTGGCAGCAGATGCTTGCCTTGTTGGCGATAGCGTCGCTTCTGGTGGGCAATCTTGCGGCCATTGCGCAGACCAACCTCAAGCGCATGCTGGCCTATTCGACGATCGCGCAGATGGGCTTCATGCTGCTCGGTCTCGTGGCGGGCGTGTCCAACGACAACACCTACAACGCGCAGTTCGCGTACAGCGCCTCGATGTTCTACATCGTGACCTACGTGCTGACCACGCTGGCGAGCTTCGGCATCATCCTGCTCCTGGCGCGCGAGGGTTTCGAAAGCGAAGAGATCACTGACCTCGCAGGCCTCAACCAGCGCAGCCCGCTCTATGCCGGCGTGATGGCGGTCGCGATGTTCTCGCTGGCTGGCGTGCCGCCCCTGGTTGGCTTCTATGCGAAGCTGGCCGTGCTGCAGGCGCTGATCGCCTCGGGTCAGGCGATGTACATTGCATTGGCTGTTTTCGCCGTCGTGATGTCGCTGATCGGCGCGTTCTACTACCTGCGCGTCGTCAAGGTCATGTACTTCGATGCGCCGGTGACCGCGAGCACGGTGTCCGCACCGCGCGACGTGCGCACTGTGCTGACGCTCAACGGCGCCCTGATCCTGATCCTCGGCATCCTGCCCGGCGGGCTCATGACGCTCTGCGCGGAGGCGATCGTGGCCACACTGGCCACCTGATCTCGCCGTGTCGCAAAGCGCGTCGGTCTGGATGGTCCTGTTGGTCGCCCTGGTGGCTGCCAACCTGCCATTCGTCACCGATCGCCTGCTGGGGCTGGTGCCACTCTCGACCCGCACCAAGACGCTGGCCGTCCGACTGGGTGAGCTGGTGTTTCTCTATTTCATCGCGGGCGGTATCGGGCTCCTGTTCGAAAGCCGTGTCGGCCAGATTTCCTCTCAAGGGTGGGAGTTCTACGCGGTCACCGGTGCGTTGTTCATCGTGCTCGCGTTTCCGGGATTCACCTGGCGCTATCTGCTCAAGCATCGGAGCTAGGCTGAAATGGATGATCTGCATCTGAAGGAAGAAGTCACCGCGAGCGAGCTGCTCTTCAAGGGCAGCTTCCTGCAGGCGAAGCGCGACACCGTCCGGCTGCCCGATGGCCACACTGCAACCCGTGAATACATCATTCATCCGGGAGCCGTGGTCGTCGTGCCTCTGCTCGATGATGGCCGCGTGGTGCTCGAGCGCCAGTTCCGCTACCCCGTCGGCCACGTGATGACCGAGTTTCCGGCCGGCAAGCTGGATGCCGGCGAAGATCCCTTCCTGTGCGGCCAGCGCGAGCTCCTCGAGGAAACCGGCTACACCGCCAGCGAGTGGGCGCACGCGGGGGCAATGCATCTGGCGGTCGCGTACTCCACGGAAATCATCCATATCTACTTCGCGCGCGGCCTGTCGCTCGGCGCCCGGCAGCTGGATCATGGCGAGTTTCTCGATGTGATCTCCGCGACGCCGGAAGAACTGATGGACTGGTGCCGGGACGGAACCGTGTCGGACGCCAAGACGCTCACTTGCACGCTTTGGCTGCAAAACGTCCTGTCGGGCGCATGGACGCTCGACTGGAAAAGCAGCGAGCTTTCTGATCGCGCCGGATAATCTGCGCATGAAGGTCCTCAACCTCCAGTGCGCGCATGGCCACGGCTTCGAAGGGTGGTTCGCATCGCATGACGCTTTCGACACCCAGCTGGCGGCCGGGCTGGTGGAATGCCCCATTTGCGGCGACACCGCGATCACCAAGATGCTGGCGGCGCCGCGGCTGAACCTGGGCGGACCGAAGCCGTCCCCAGATGTCCCCGCGACCACGCCGGAGAGCAATTCGCCCGAGGCGCGCTGGTTGCGCGCCGTGCGCGAGGTGATCGCACAGACCGAAGACGTCGGCGATCGCTTCGCCGACGAAGCCCGCAAGATGCATTACGGCGAGGCCGAAGAGCGCGGCATCCGTGGCCAGGCCACGCGAGAACAAGCCCAGACCTTGATCGACGAAGGGATCTCGGTGTTTTCGCTGCCGTTGCCGGCGGCACTCAAGGAAACGCTGCAGTGATCGCGGCTTGCGCCAAGAACGCAAGCTGACGCTTCCTCAAGCCGCGAATTGCAGGGCTGCCAATCGCGCGTAGACGCCGTTCTGGGCGACCAGCGCCGCATGCGTTCCCTGCTCGACGATGCCGCCATGATCCAGCACCACGATGCGGTCCGCCTTCTGGACCGTGGCCAGCCGATGGGCGATGACGATCGTCGTGCGACCGGACATCGCGGATTCGAGCGCAGCCTGCACCATGCGCTCGCTTTCGGCATCGAGGGCGCTCGTCGCTTCGTCGAGCAGCAACAAGGGCGGATTCTTGAGCATGGCACGCGCGATCGCGATGCGCTGGCGTTGTCCGCCCGAGAGGCGCACGCCGCGCTCACCCAGGAAGGTGTCGTAGCCCTCGGGCAGTGCCCTGAGGAAACCGTCCGCGAACGCGGCCCTGGCCGCGGCGTGGACTTCCTCCGCGCTGGCATCGGGGCGGCCGTAGCGGATGTTCTCGAAGGCGCTGGCCGAGAAGATGACGGCATCCTGTGGCACCAGGCCAATGCGCGTGCGCAGTTCGTCGAGCGACAACGACGCGAGCGGTGTGCCGTCGAGCCTGATGTTTCCTGATTGAGGATCGTAATAGCGCAGCAACAACTGGAAGACCGTGCTCTTTCCGGCGCCGCTCGACCCGACGAGCGCCACAGTTTCGCCAGGCGCGACGGACAGATGGAAGTCGCGCAGGGCAGGCGTGCCGGCTCGCGAGGGATAGTGGAAGCCCACCGATTCGAAGCTGACGGCGCTCCCGGCCTCGGGAATGGGCGCCTGGGCCGGCTGATCGGGCGACAGGATGACCGGCTTGGCGTGCAGCAATTCCATCAGCCTTTCGGTGGCGCCCGCGGCGCGCAGCAGGTCGCCGTAGACCTCGCCGAGGACAGCGGCCGCGCTTGCCAGGATGATGACGTAGACGACCGTCTGGCCGAGGTGCCCGGCGGTGATGTCGCCGTGCAGGACTGCCTGCGTTCCCTGATAGAGACCCCAGAGCAGCGCCGCGGACGTCGCGATGATGATGAAGGCCACCAGCACCGAGCGCGCCTTCGTGCGACGGACTGCGGTGCGGAATGCGCTGTCGGTCGACGCGTCGAAACGCGCGGCCTCGCGGCTTTCAGCGGTATAGCTTTGCACCACCGGAATGGCATTCAGCACCTCGGCCGCGATGGCGCTCGAATCGGCCACGCGGTCCTGGCTGGCGCGCGACAGTTTGCGCACGCGCCGGCCAAACCACATGCTGGGCAAGACCACGAGCACCAGGATGCCGAGCACTTGCACCATCACGTAGGGATTGGTCCAGATCAGCATGGCCAGGGCGCCGACGCCCATCACGGCATTGCGCAATCCCATGCTGAGCGAGGAGCCGACGACGGTCTGGACCAGCGTCGTGTCGGCCGTCAGGCGCGACAGCACCTCGCCAGTTTGCGTGGTCTCGAAGAAGACAGGGCTTTGGCGCAGGACATGTGCGTACACGGCGTTGCGGAGGTCGGCTGTGACCCGCTCGCCCAGCCAACTGACCGTATAGAAGCGCGCCGCGGAAAAAACCCCCAGCGCAACGGCCACCGCGAAGAGAGCGACAAAGTGGTCGCGCAGCGCCATGGTCTGTTCGCCCTTGTCGCCGGGCACCAGCCCGCCGTCGATCAGGCTGCGCAGCGCCACCGGGAATACCAGCGTGGTCGCCGCGGCCAGCACGAGGAAAACGGCCGCGAGACCAATCTGAACGCGGTACGGCCGCAGAAAAGGGGCCAGTCCGGACAGCGACTTGGGAGAGCCTTTGCCCGGGGATGAGGAAGCAGGGGAAGCCATGGCCCGATTCTAGCTAACGGTTGCCCACTCAAAGGTCGCCTTGACAGTAATTGTCGAGGCAACTATTATTGCGTCATGTCCGATCCAAAGAACTCCGGGGGGCCTCCGGCTCCTTCGCCAGGCAAGTTGCCCGAGGTCAAGGCCTTCTACAAGGCCGAGAACTATCGCGCGGAGGAAAGCATCGGTTACATGATGCGCCGCATCCTGACGGCGGTCGGCCAATCGGTCGAGATCCAGATGTGCGAGCCGGGTAGTCCGACCTATCCGCAATGGGTTCCGCTTCACAAGCTGCACATCGGGCAGGCTACGACGGTTGCCGAACTGGCCCGCGAATGCCAACTCGATACCGGCGCCATGACCCGCCTTCTCGATCGCCTGGAAGCCAAGGGCCTGTGCCGCCGGGTGCGCTCCGTGTCCGATCGGCGCGTGGTCAACATCGAGCTCACCGACGAAGGGCGCGCGGCCGCCGAAGAAGTGCCACATGTGCTCAGCCGCGTGCAGAACGAGCATCTCGCCGGGTTCACGAACGAAGAGTGGCAACAGCTCAAGAGCTATTTGCGCCGAATCCTTGATAACGCACAGGCCCTGTCGGCCCGTGGAGAAAAAGATGACTCAACTTCTTCCTGATGGCGCCATGCGCCGTACGACTGCAGTGGCAGCCGCGGCGCTCGCGCTGGTCCTCGCCGGCTGTGCCGACATGGGCAACGTCGCCTCGCACGCGAAGCTTCGCGATGCGGAGTCGCTCGGCCTCACGGCTGCGCCGGCCCCCTCGACTGCGCCCGGCGCCAGCGCTGCTGCCCTGACGATCGATAGCCAGTGGTGGCTCGCTTTCGGCAATGCGCAACTCGATTCGCTCGTTGCCCAGGCGATCGAAGGCAATCCCAATCTGCAAGTCGCACGCGCCCGTCTCGCACGCGCGCAGGCCGCCGTTTCGGCAACCGAAGCTGCAGACAAGCCTCAGATCAACGGCTCGCTCGACCTGACGCGCCAGAAGTTCAGCGGCAACTACATCTATCCGGCGCCGCTGGGCGGGTCGGTCCAGGAGACGGGTGCCCTTCAACTGAACGGCAGCTGGGAAATCGACTTCTTCGGCAAGAACCGCACCGCGATCGAAGCCGCCATCGGCTCCGCGAACGCTGCTGCCGCCGAAGCCGATGCTGCTCGCATCCTGTTGGCCAGCAACGTCGCACGGAGCTACGTGCAATGGGCTCGCCTGCACGATCAGCTCGCTGTCGCCGAGCGCACGCTTGCGCAGCGAGAAGAAGTCTTCAAGCTGGTGCGCGACCGCGTCGCCGCCGGCCTCGATACGCGCCTGCAGTCCAAGCAGAGCGAAGGCGCCATTCCCCAGGCGCGTCAGCAGATCGAGTCGCTGCGCGAGCAGATCGAGATCGCGCAGCATGCGCTGGACGCGCTGGTGGCGCGGCCGGGCGCAACGCAGGCACTCGTTCCGCCGGCGCTCGACGGCCTCAAGGCGATGGCGCTGCAGTCGACGATCCCGGCCGACCTGTTGGGTCGCCGCGCGGACATTGCTGCTGCGCGCTGGCGCGTCGAAGCAGCGACCAGCGACGTTGCCAACGCCAAGACCCAGTTCTATCCCAACATCAATCTGGTGGCCTTCGCCGGCTTCTCGAGCATCGGCTTCGACAACCTCCTCAAGTCGGGCAGCCAGCAGTGGGGCGTCGGCCCTGCCATTCGTTTGCCCATCTTCGAGGGCGGCAGGCTGCGCGCCAATCTCCGCGGCAAGGCTGCAGATCTCGACGCCGCGATCGAAAGCTACAACACCACCGTGCTCGACGCCGTGCGCGACGTGGCCGACCAGGTCACGAGCGTGCAGTCGATTGCGCGTCAGCAGGTCCAGCAGCGCGACGCGCAGGATGCCGCGGAAGCGGCCTACCAGATCGCCGTACAGCGCTACAGCGCGGGCCTCGGCAACTTCCTCGACGTGCTGTCGGCCGAAACCACCGTCCTGTTGCAGCGCCGCGAAGGCGTGGATCTCGCCGCGCGTGCGCTCGACAGCCAGGTCGCCCTCGCACGCGCACTGGGCGGCGGCTGGCAGCCCACCGCCGACACGACCGCCGCCGCTCAATCAGCGCCCCAACACCCCTGAACATCGCTCTGAAGCCGAAAGACATTGCCATGGAAAACAACAACGCCGCTCAACCCGCTGCACCCGCTGCCGAGGCCGCGGCCCCCAGCAACAAGCGCCGTCGCGCGCTGACCGCGCTCGCGTCGGTCGTCGTCCTCGCCGGTGCCGGATGGGGCGTGTACGAATGGCTGGTCGCCAGCCACTATGAATCGACCGACAACGCCTACGTGCAGGGCAACGTGATCCAGATCACGCCGCAGATCGGCGGCACGGTCATGGCCATCATGGCGGACGATACCGACCTCGTGAAGGCCGGCCAGCCGCTGGTGCAGCTCGATCCGTCCGACGCCAAGGTGGCGCTCGACCAGGCCGAAGCTGCGCTTGCACAGGCCGTGCGCCAGGTGCGTACCCTGTATGTTAACAACGCCTCGCTGGCGGCACAGGTGTCGCTGCGTCAGTCCGACATCGTCAGGGCGCAGAGCGACATCGCCCGCGCGCAGGATGACCTGAAGCGCCGCCAAGCGCTGTCTGGCAACGGCGCGGTGTCGAAGGAAGAGCTCAACCACTCCGAGACGGCGCTGGCCAACGCCAAGAGTGCCCTCGCGGCCGCGCAGGCCAACGCACTCGCCGCGCGCGAACAACTCACCAGCAACCAGTCGCTGACCGAAGGCACGAGCGTCGAGCAGCATCCGAGCGTGCAGGCCGCCGCCGCCAAGGTGCGCGAGGCTTATCTCGCCACGCAACGCGTCGCGATGCCGGCGCCGGTCGAGGGCTACGTTGCCAAGCGCACCGTGCAGCTCGGCCAGCGGGTGGCTGCGGGCACGCCGATGATGTCGATCGTGCCCCTGAACCAGCTGTGGGTCGATGCCAACTTCAAGGAAGTGCAGCTGCGCAACATCCGTATCGACCAGCCCGTGAAGCTCACGGCCGACCTGTACGGCAAGAAGGTGGAGTACGACGGCCGCGTCGCCGGCCTGGGCGTCGGCACCGGCGCAGCCTTTGCGCTGCTGCCTGCGCAGAACGCGACCGGCAACTGGATCAAGGTGGTGCAGCGCGTGCCCGTGCGCATTGCACTCGATCCAGAGCAGCTCAAGGCCAATCCGCTGCGCGTGGGTCTCTCGATGGACGCCGAGATCGACGTGAGCAAGAAGGGCGGCAAGATGCTCGCCGACGCACCGCGTGACAGCGCGCTGGTCCAGACGCAGGTCTACAGCAAGCTCGACCACGGCGCCGACGCCGAAGTCGAACGCATCATCGCCGCGAACCTGGGCCGCGAAATGACGCGCAAGGCGCCCGCGACGAACTCGAACAACCACGGCGGCCCGGCCGCCTCGCAGGCCCAACCCGGCTGATCAGCCCGGCTCTCGCGCGATGTCGAACGCCCCGGTTTCCCAACCGCTCCCGCCGCTCGAGGGCTCCGCCCGCGTGTGGGGGACGGTCGCGCTTTCTGCCGCGACCTTCATGAACGTGCTGGACACGTCGATCGCCAACGTCTCGCTTCCGGCCATTGCCGGCGACCTCGGCGTCAGCTCGACCCAGGGCACGTGGGTCATCACCAGTTTCGCGGTGGCCAACGCCATCGCCGTGCCGCTCACCGGCTGGCTGACCCAGCGTTTCGGCCAGGTGCGCCTGTTCATGACCAGCGTGCTGCTGTTCATCATCAGTTCGTGGCTTTGCGGGCTCGCACCCAACATGACGATGCTCATCGCGTTTCGCGCGCTGCAGGGCTTCGTTGCCGGTCCGATGATTCCGCTGTCGCAGACGCTGCTGCTGTCGAGCTATCCGCGGGCAAAGGCCGGTCTTGCAATGGCGATGTGGTCGATGACCACGCTGGTGGCGCCCGTCATGGGCCCGCTGCTCGGCGGGTGGATCACCGACAACATCTCCTGGCCCTGGATCTTCTACATCAACATCCCGGTCGGTCTGCTCGCCGCGGCCATCACGTGGGGCATCTACCGCAAGCGCGAGAGCGGCACGCGCAAGGTGCCGATCGACGGCATCGGACTGGCGCTGCTCGTGCTGTGGGTCGGCTCGCTGCAACTCATGCTCGACAAGGGCAAGGAACTCGACTGGTTCCACTCCGCCGAGATCGTCACTCTTGCGATCGTGGCGGGCGTCGGATTCGCGTTCTTCCTTGTCTGGGAACTCACTGACAAGCATCCGGTGGTCGACTTGTCGCTCTTCAAGCGACGCAACTTCTGGTCGGGCGCGCTTGCGACGGCGGTGGCCTATGGCCTCTTCTTCGGCAACGTGGTGATCCTGCCGCTGTGGCTGCAGCAGTTCATGGGCTATACGGCGACGCAGGCCGGGATGATCATGGCGCCCGTGGGCCTTCTGGCGATCTTTTTCTCGCCAATCGTCGGCCTCACGGTGGGCAAGATCGATCCGCGCCGCTACGCGACCTTCTCCTTCCTGGTGTTTGCGCTGGTCCTGTGGATGCGATCGAACTTCAATACGCAGGCCGATTTCTGGACCATCATGATTCCGACGATCATCCAGGGCGTGGCGATGGCGTTCTTCTTCATCCCGCTGGTCACGATCACCTTGTCGGGCCTCTCGCCCGACCGGATTCCGGCCGCGTCGGGCTTGTCGAACTTCCTGCGCATCACGGCAGGCGCGATCGGCACCTCGACCGCCACGACCTTGTGGGAGAGCAGGGCGGCGCTGCATCACGCGCAGTTGGTCGAATCGGTCACGCAGGGCAGCGGGGCGGCAAGCAGCGCCATCGCCGGCCTGGGGGGCAGTGGCTTCAGCGCCGACCAAGTGCTGGCCCAGCTCAATCGCTTCGTCGACCAGCAAGCGTTCATGCTCGCTTCGAACGACCTGTTCTACGGCTCAGCCATCCTCTTCCTCCTGCTGATCCCGCTGGTCTGGCTGGCCAAGCCCACCCGCAGCCCCGGCGCCGCCGACGCTGCCGCCGGAGCGCATTAGAGCTTACCCCCAGGCTTCGCGCACTTCGTGTCGCTTCGCCAACCCCCTTGCAGGGGGCAACACCGGCGGCCCGGCAAAGCCGGTTCCGCGGTGTTCCTGGACTCACCCCCCAGGCTTGCTCGCGGCCCGGCCAAGCCGGGTCCGCGGCAGCCCCCGTGGCACGGGGGCAACAGAACGCACGAGAAACACGACGGCGACCAAAGCGAGGCCTGTTCGCGGAACACCGCGGAACCGGCTTTGCCGGGCCGCCGGTGTTGCCCCCGGTAGGGGGGTGGCGCTGCGACACGAAGTGCGCGAAGCCTGGGGGGAGCCAAAGCTAGGCATTTGCCCCAGTAGGCAAGTTTTGGTGGCCCCGCAAACAATGCGGTCCGCGCAGCCATGGTGGTGCGCACAGATGGACCGCATGACTGATTTTTCCTGCCAGCACCCGGGTGACCGCGCGAGATGAGCGACATCATTCTCGAAACACGCCAGCTCACCAAGGAATTCAAGGGTTTTACCGCGGTCAGCAAGGTCAATCTCTCGGTCGTTCGGGGATCGATTCATGCGCTGATCGGGCCGAATGGCGCGGGTAAGACGACCTGCTTCAACCTGCTCACGAAGTTCCTCGAGCCGACGTCTGGAACCATCCTGTTCAACGGACAGGACATCACCAGCGAGCGCCCGGCACAGATCGCGCGCCGCGGCATCATCCGCTCGTTCCAGATTTCGGCGGTGTTTCCGCACCTCACCTTGCTCGAGAACGTGCGCCTGGGCTTGCAGCGCGCGCTCGGAACTTCCTATCACTTCTGGAAGAGCGAGAAGTCGCTCACGCCCCTCAATGATCGCGCTCGCGCGTTGCTGGCCGAAGTAGGTCTCGAAGACCTGGCAGACGAACTGACGGTCAATCTTCCCTACGGCCGCAAGCGCGCGCTGGAGATCGCAACCACGCTCGCGATGGAGCCCGAACTGATGCTGCTCGACGAACCCACGCAGGGCATGGGCCACGAGGACGTGCATCGCGTGGCCGAACTGATCAAGCGCGTTTCCGCCGGCCGGACCATCCTGATGGTGGAGCACAACATGAGCGTGGTGTCGACCATCGCCGACACCATCACGGTGCTGCAGCGCGGCGCCGTCCTGGCCGAAGGGCCGTACGCCGAAGTCTCGAAAAACCCGCAAGTGATGGAAGCCTATATGGGCACCACCGACGGCCAATTGCAAGGGGCGCATTGATGGCGGCCCCCGCACTCGAAATCAAGGGACTGCAAGCCTGGTATGGCGAGTCGCACGTGCTGCACGGCGTCGACATGGTCGTGCAACCCGGCGAGGTGGTCACGCTGCTGGGCCGCAATGGCGCAGGCCGCACCACGACGATGCGCGCGATCCTCGGCCTCACCGGCGCCCGAAAGGGCAGCATCAAGGTCAATGGCACCGAGACGATCGACATGGCCACGCACCGCATCGCCCATCAGGGCATTGGCTACTGCCCGGAAGAGCGCGGCATCTTCGCGAGCCTGTCATGCGAGGAGAACCTGTTGCTGCCGCCCGCCCTGAAAGGGGCGGGGCAGGGCATGTCGGTGGACGAGATCTACGCGATGTTTCCCAACCTGGCCGAGCGCCGCCACAGCCAGGGGACGCGCCTGTCCGGCGGCGAACAGCAGATGCTGGCCGTCGCGCGCATCCTGCGGACGGGCGCCAAGCTGCTGCTCCTCGACGAAATCTCCGAAGGCCTGGCGCCGGTGATCGTGCAGGCGCTGGCCCGCATGATCCAGACGCTGCGCGGCAAGGGTTACACCGTGGTCATGGTCGAGCAGAACTTCCGCTTCGCCGCGCCGCTGGCCGATCGCTTCTACGTGATGGAACACGGCCGCATGGTCGAGGCCTTCGGCGCCGCCGAACTCGAAGCCAAGATGCCGGTGCTCAACGAGCTTCTCGGCGTTTGAAATTCTCAACCCCCTGATTGGATTGGAGATCCCCATGAAAAACCAGCTCACCGCACTGACCCTGGCCGTGGCGGCCCTGGCAGTCGCCTCGGGCGCGCATGCGCAGGAGAAGGTCAAGATCGGTTTCGTCACCGACATGTCCAGCCTCTACGCCGACGTCGAGGGCAAGAACGGCGCGCTCGCGATCCAGATGGCGATCGACGACTTTGGCGGCAAGGTGCTGGGCCAGCCGATCGAACTGGTCACCGCCGATCACCAGAACAAGGCTGACATCGCCGCATCCAAGGCGCGCGAATGGATCGACACCGACGGCGTGACCATGGTCTTCGGCGGAACCAATTCGGGCACCGCGCTGGCCACGGCGAAGGTGGCACAGGAGAAGAAGCGCGTCTATTTCAACAACGGCGCGGCGACCTCCGCGCTCACCAACGAGCAGTGCAGCCCCTACACCGTCCACTACGCCTACGACACGGTGGCGCTGGCCAAAGGCACCGGCGGTGCAGTGGTCGAACGCGGCGGCAAATCGTGGTTCTTCCTGACCGCCGACTATGCGTTCGGCCATGCGCTCGAAGCCGACACGACCGCGGTGGTGAAGGCGAAGGGCGGCACGGTGGTCGGCGCGGTCCGCCATCCGCTCAACGCGTCGGACTTCTCGTCCTTCCTGCTGCAGGCACAGAACTCCAAGGCGCAGATCCTCGGACTTGCGAACGCGGGCGGCGACACCATCAACTCCATCAAGGCGGCCAAGGAATTCGGCATCGGCAAGAGCATGAAGCTTGCCGGCCTGCTGATCTTCCTGAGCGACATCCACAGCCTGGGCCTGAAGAACACCGAAGGCCTGTTGCACACCACGAGCTGGTACTGGGACCTGAACGACGACACGCGCAAGTTTTCCAAGCGCTTCTTCGACAAGACCAAGCGCATGCCGACCGACATCCAGGCGGCCGACTACTCGGCCACCACGACCTACCTGAAGGCCGTGCAGGCTGCCAAGACCACCGACGCGGACAAGGTGATGGCGCAACTCAAGAGCATGAAGCTCGACGACTTCTACGCCAAGGGCCAGATCCGCGCCGATGGCCGCTACGTGCACGACATGTACCTGGTCGAAGTCAAGTCCCCGGCCGACTCGAAGCAGCCCTGGGACTACCTGAAGGTGAACGCCAAGCTGCCGGGTGACCAGGTCTTCACGACGAAGGCCGACTCGAAGTGCGCCCTCTGGAAATAACCGCCCCCTTTGTTACCCACCAACCTGGACCTGAGCTGAACATGAAGAAAACCATTGCACTCACCGCCGTTTCCCTTGCCGTTGCGTTTGCCACCGGCGCCGTGCAGGCCCAGGAGAAGGTCAAGATCGGCTTCATC
Source organism: Variovorax flavidus (assembly GCF_030317145.1). Taxonomy (GTDB): domain Bacteria; phylum Pseudomonadota; class Gammaproteobacteria; order Burkholderiales; family Burkholderiaceae_C; genus Variovorax; species Variovorax flavidus. The sequence goes on along the minus strand of NZ_JASZYE010000003.1, from coordinate 669,085 downwards.
ACCGACATGTCGAGCCTGTACGCCGACGTCGAAGGCAAGAACGGCGCGACGGCGATCCAGATGGCCATTGACGACTTCGGTGGCAAGGTCAATGGCCTGCCGATCGAACTCGTCACGGCCGACCATCAGAACAAGGCCGACATCGCGGCATCGAAGGCGCGCGAGTGGATCGACACCGACAACCTGACGATGCTGTTCGGCGGCACCAACTCGGGCACCGGCCTCGCCATGGCGAAGGTCGCGCAGGAGAAGAAGCGCGTCTTCATCGTGAATGGCGCGGGTACCTCGGCGCTCACCAATGAGCAATGCAGCCCGTACACGGTTCACTATGCGTACGACACGGTGGCGTTGGCCAAGGGCACGGGCGGCGCGGTGGTCGAGAACGGCGGCAAGAACTGGTTCTTCCTGACGGCAGACTACGCCTTCGGCGCGGCGCTCGAAGCCGACACGGCCAAGGTCGTCAAGGAAAAGGGCGGCACGGTGGTCGGTGGCGTCAAGCATCCGCTCAACGCGTCGGACTTCTCGTCCTTCCTGCTGCAGGCACAGAACTCCAAGGCGCAGATCCTCGGCCTTGCGAACGCTGGCGGCGACACCATCAATGCAATCAAGGCTGCCAAGGAATTCGGCATCACGAAGAGCATGAAGATGGCGGGCCTGCTCGTGTTCATCACCGACATCCACAGCCTGGGCCTGAAGAACACCGAAGGCCTGCTGCTCACCACGAGCTGGGACTGGAACCTTAACGAGCAGACGCGCGCCTTCGGCAAGAAGTTCTTCGACAAGACCAAGCGCATGCCGACCGACATCCAGGCCGCCGACTACTCGGCCACCACGACCTACCTGAAGGCCGTGCAGGCTGCCAAGAGCACCGACGCCGACAAGGTGATGGCCGAACTCAAGAAGATGCCGATCAACGACTTCTACGCCAAGGGCAACATCCGCCCGGATGGACGCTTCGTGCACGACATGTATCTGATGCAGGTCAAGTCGCCGGCTGAATCGACGCAACCATGGGACTACTACAAGGTGGTCGCCAAGCTGCCCGGCGAGCAGGTTTTCACGACCAAGGCCGAGAGCAAATGCGCTGTCTGGAAATAATGCTCGCCCCCAGGCTGCGCGCACTGCGTGTCGCTTCGCCTACCCCCTGCCGGGGGCGGCCGGGCGCTGCGGCCCTCTGGTAGAGAGTAAGAGCGCTGACCCGGTTGTCTGAACGTTTATGAACATATCTCTTCCCGGCTTGTTGAGCCAGCTTCTTCTGGGGCTGGTCAACGGGTCGTTCTACGCCATTCTGAGCCTCGGGCTCGCGGTGATCTTCGGCCTGCTCAACGTCATCAACTTCGCGCACGGCGCGCTGTTCATGCTGGGGGCGGTGTTCACCTGGATGGCGATGAACTATTTCAACGTCAACTACTGGGTGATGCTGGTCGTGGCGCCGGTCATCGTGGGGCTTTTCGGCGTGCTCATCGAGCGCTTGCTCTTGCGCTGGATCTACAAGCTGGACCATCTCTATGGCCTGCTGCTCACGCTCGGCCTGACGCTGCTGATCGAGGGCGTGCTGCGTTCCATCTACGGCGTCTCTGGCCTCGCCTACGACACGCCCGATGCGCTCGCGAGCGCCACCGACCTGGGCTTCATGATCCTGCCCAACTATCGCGCCTGGGTGGTTGTCGCTTCGCTCACCGTCTGCTTCGCAACCTGGTTCGTCATCGAGAAGACGCGGCTCGGCGCCTACCTGCGCGCCGGCACCGAGAACCCGCGGCTGGTGGAGGCCTTCGGCGTCAACGTGCCGCTGATGATCACGCTCACATACGGCTTCGGCGTCGCCCTCGCGGCCTTTGCCGGCGTGCTTGCCGCGCCGGTCATCCAGGTGTCGCCGCTGATGGGGCAGAACCTCATCATCGTCGTGTTCGCGGTCGTCGTGATCGGCGGCATGGGCTCGATCATGGGCGCCATCCTCACCGGTCTCGGGCTCGGTGTGATCGAGGGCCTGACCAAGGTTTTCTATCCGGAGGCTTCCTCCACCGTAGTGTTCGTGATCATGGTCATCGTGCTGCTCATCCGCCCCGCCGGCCTGTTCGGCAAAGAAAAATAAGACAGCAGCCGCATGAAAAAGCTTTCCACTGTCATCTATCTGCTGCTGCTTGCCGCACTGGTCGTGGCGCCGTTCGCCGGCGCCTATCCCGTGTTCGTCATGAAGCTCATGTGCTTCGCGCTCTTTGCATCGGCGTTCAATCTGCTGCTGGGCTATACGGGGCTCCTGTCCTTCGGCCATGCGGCCTTTCTGGGTGGATCGGCCTACGTGGCGGGCCATGCGATGAAGGTCTGGGGCCTCACGCCCGAACTCGGCCTCATCGCCGGCACGGTCACCGGCGCGCTGCTGGGCTGGCTCTTCGGTGCACTGGCGATCCGTCGGCAGGGCATCTACTTCGCGATGATCACGCTGGCCCTCGCGCAGATGGTGTTCTTCGTCGCGCTGCAGGCGAAGTTCACCGGCGGCGAAGACGGCCTGCAAGGCGTGCCGCGGGGCAAGCTCTTCGGTGTGCTCGATCTGCAGAGCGACCTCACCATGTACTACGTCACGCTCGTGATCGTCGTCGCCGCATTCCTTCTGATCGTGCGCACCATCCACTCTCCCTTCGGACAGGTGCTGAAGGGCATCAAGGAAAACGAGCCGCGTGCGCTCTCGCTGGGCTATGACGTGAGCCGCTTCAAGCTGCTGGCCTTCGTGATCTCGGCAGCGCTCTCAGGCTTGGCGGGCTCGCTCAAGACGCTGGTGCTTGGCTTTGCGACGCTGTCCGACGTGCATTGGAGCGCTTCCGGCCAGGTCATCCTGATGACGCTGGTTGGCGGCCTCGGCACGCTCTCGGGTCCGCTGGTCGGTTCGGCCGTGGTGGTGCTGCTCGAAAACAAGATCGGCGAATTCGGCCACCTGTTGGCGCGCATCACGACCGTCGACTGGTTCAACACACTGGGTGAATCGGTCACCATGGTCACGGGCCTGATCTTCGTGATCTGCGTGCTGGCCTTCCGGCGCGGGATCATGGGCGAGATCATCGCCTTCATCGATCGCCGGCGCGGGGCGGCGAAGGGCTGAGCGAAGGCCGAACGGACTCACCGGCTGGCTGTAGAGCCAATCGGTCTTCGACAGAGACGCTCAGAGCCGCAGTGGCTGCGCGTAGCCCGTGAGTTCGAGGTAGCCGCGACCCACCGGCTTTCCGCTCGCGTCCAACAAATCGCTCAAGCCTTCCCAGTACACCGTGCCGGTCGAGCCCTGGCTGTCGAGCTCCTGATCGTCCAGCAGGGCGCGCACCGCGAACGCGCCGGCGGGCGTCTGGATTCGCCATCGCGTCGGATAGACCGCGCGCGTGCGTGGGCTCGTCCAGGTGCCGTCCGGATCAAAGTGCACTTCGTCGGGGCCGAACACGCGCTGGCGCCCGTCGGCGGTGCGATGCGAACCGCCCGCCCACAGTGCCGATCCGTCGCGGCCCCGTATGCGGAAAGCCATCAGCGCACTGCCATCGAAGAGGTTCATGCCTATCCAGTCCCAGCCTGCCGCACCCGGATGGAGGTAGGCCTCGCTCCATTCGCGATCGAGCCATGCGGAGCCCTGCACATCGAAGCGCTTGCCTTGCAGGCTCAGACTGCCCTTGGCCGCGAGTTGAGGCTCGCTGAAGTAGTAACTGGCCTGTTCGGCGTCCGGGCCCTTGCGGGAGAGGCCCGCACTGCCTTGCAACATGACCGGTTGGGTAGGGCTGAATCGCAGATCGATCGCAAAGCCGTTGGCGGGTAACCGGGCCGCATAGCCTTCACTGTCGCGTTGAAGTGTCCAGTCACGCAGGCGGACGTCGGTGTCGGTTTCGGAGGCAAACGCCACGCCAAAGCCTTCGCGTGCGATGCGCTGGTCGTGCCACAACTTGCGACCTTCGAGGTCAGTGATGGCTGCGTGCGCAAAGATCAACTGCCGGGCGGCGAAGGCGGATCGCATCGATTGCGTCGCCTCGACGCGCGAGCGAAAGAAGGTGAGTTGAAACCCGAAGTCGCGCGCACCGGACTTCGCATGGCCCGTGATGTACCACCACTCGGTTCGCAAGTCCGGATGGCTGCCGAAATCGCGCGGGAACTGCATGGCACGTGGCGGCAGTGCCCATGCTGCGGGCACCGCGAACGCCGACAGCAACAGGGCGCGACGCGACAGGCCGAGTGCCCTCATGCTCATTCTCCAGGCGTCGTGTCGAAGCGCCGCAGACGCAGCGGAATCAGGCGGGTCTGGGTACTGCGCAGGTGGTCGGCTTCGATGCGCAGGATGGCCGTGCTGGGTCGGACGCTGCTGCAAGAGGTGGAAGCGTTCATTCGCACATTTTCAGCCATTCGATCCAGAATGCGGCCTCTGGAGTTTTGATGCAAAAGTCCGCGCCCGCCTCAAGTCCCGACGCCTATGTGCTGGCCCTCGATGGCTGGCGACGCGAGTGCGTGGAAGGATTGCGGGCCGCGGTGCGTGCCGCGTCCGCCATGGAAGAGGTCGTGAAGTGGCGCCACCTTGTCTATCTGGCAAACGGGCCTGTGCTGCTCATCCGCGCGGAGGACGCCCGCGTCCTGTTCGGCTTTTGGCGAGGTCAGCGCCTGCGCACCATTGCGCCGGGGCTCAAGCCTGGAGGGAAGTACGAGATGGCGACTCTGGAACTGCGAGAAGGGATGACCGTCGATGCCGCGACGGTGCGCCTGCTGACGCGAAAGGCGGTCGAACTCAACCGAACGCTCGGTGATCCGACGCTCGATGCAAGGCGGGATTGATTCGCGAACATGGCGCGCGGCTTAAACTGAGCGAGCCAGGTCGGCGCATCGCTTTGGGGAGTCTTGAAAATGCAGGATCTCAGCGCGTTCTTTCGCGAAGCCGGCACCGGTCCCGGCGTGGTGTGTCTGCACTCGAATGCGAGCAGCTCGAGCCAATGGCGCGGCCTCATGGAGCGCCTGGCGCCGCAGTTCCACGTGCTGGCGGCGGACTCCTTCGGCGCAGGCAAGAGCCCGGCGTGGCCGATCGACCGGCAAGTCGCGCTTCGCGACGAGGTCGCATTGCTCGAACCCGTCTTTGCTCTTGCCGGCGAGCCCATGGTGCTTGTCGGGCATTCGTACGGTGCTGCCATCGCGCTCATCGCGACGATCGTTCACCCGCAGCGGGTGCGCGCACTGGCGCTGTTCGAGCCCACATTGTTTGCGCTGGTGGATGCCGAGACGCCACCGCCCAACGCAGCCGATGGCATTCGCTCGGCCGTTGCGGGCGCAGGTGTCGCGCTCGACAAGGGCGACCCGTCCGAGGCCGCCAGGTGTTTCATCGACTACTGGATGGGCGCAGGCGCGTGGAAGCACACGCCCGATGCTCGCAAGGGGCCGATTGAAGGTTCGATGGTGAACGTCCGCAACTGGGCGCACGCGTTGCTCACCGAACCCACGCCTCTCGCAGCCTTTGCCGCGATGAATATTCCGGTGCTTTACATGACAGGGAAGAAGTCGCCGGAGTCTTCGCTTGGCGTGGCCAGGCTGCTGACGCGAACGCTGCCCAATGTCCGGGTCGTCGAGTTCGATTCGCTCGGGCATATGGGCCCCGTGACGCATCCGGAGGTCGTCAACGATGAAATCTGCCGGTTTCTGAAATCTCTTTGAAAAGAATGAAGAGTCGATTTCAGCTCACCAGTCTTCCTTCACCGCCATCACCGCGTCATGCCCGGCCGCCGCGCGGCCGGCGAGCCATGCCGTGATCGTGCCGGCCGCCAGCACGGCCGCGCACAGCCCGAGGAGGCGTGCCCAGGGCACCAGCAGATCCATGGTCCAGTGGAAGCTTTGTGGATTGACCACATGCACCAGCACCACGGACACCGCCAGGCCGAGCACCAGCCCGGCGACCGCGCCGATCGCGGTCCATGCCGCACCTTCGCCGGCAACGATGGCGAGCACCTGCGCGCGGGTGAAGCCCAGGTGCGCGAGCAAGCCGAATTCCTTGCGGCGCGCGAGCACCTGTGCGCTGAAACTCGCTGCGATGCCGAACAGGCCGATGCCGATCGCGACGGCCTGCAGCCAGTAGGTCACGGCGAAGCTGCGGTCGAAGATGCGCAGCGAGGTGGCGCGGATCTGGCCCACCGAGGCGATTTCAATGGGCTCGCTCGCGCCGAGTTCGCGCGTGGCGAGCGCGCGCACTGCCTGTTCGACCTGGCCGGCATGCGTTCCCGGCGTAAGCCAGAGCGCGATGTCGCTCACGTTGCGCTCGCCACTGAGCCGCTCGAAGTCTCGCGCATCCATGGTGATTGCGCCGAATTGGCGAACGTAGTCCCGCCACACGCCCGCAACGAAGAAGACCGGTGGCACGGCCCGTTCGACGGTCGGCCCCGTGGCCCAGGCGCGCGCCAGCGGCTCGAACACTGTGCCCGGCCTTGCGCCATAGAGTTCAACCATCGCCTCGCTGACATAGACGCCGATCTGTCCCGCCGGCACCGGCAAGGCCGCACCCAGCAAGGGGAGCGAGCGTCCGGCATCCTCCTCGAGGCTGCGTGAAATCAGCGTGACGGCGGGCCGCGAAGGATCGAGCAGCAGGGGCCTTGTGCGCAGCGTGCCGGTGCGCGTCACGCCCGGCAGTTTCGCCAGCGACTGCACGAAGCTTGGCGAGAAGCTTGCCTGTTCGCTGCTCGAACTTCCGCCGGCCGCGCTGCGCACGTAGAGATCGGCCGGCAAGACCACATCCAGCCAGTGTGTGACCGACTCCCGAAAGCTCGCCACCATGACCGTCAGCGCAACGGCGAGACTGAGGCTCGCGACCACGCCGCTGACGGCCACTGCCGCAGTCCCGCGCATGCGTCGCGCGCGCTCGATCGCCAGCATCGGCAGCACGCGTCGCGCGAACAGGGGCGCGAGGCGGTCGTAGAGCAGGGCGATGAGCCACGGGAGCGCCGCGATGCCGCCGACCAGCAGGAATCCGACGGAGAGATAGGCCGCAATCGGGATGCCGAACACCGCGGGCGCCATCGCCAGGGCCACGCCGGCCGCGATCAACAGCAGCGCAATGCCATGGGCGTTCCTGCGCGGCGGCGCGGCGCCCAAGCCCTTGAGCGTCTGGGCCTCCGGCAGCGCTTTGGCAGCCCGCGCGGGCCACCAGCCGCCGACGCCCGCAGCGAGCACGCCCAGCGCGCCATAAAGCACTGCTGCGCTCGTGCTCCATCGCAGGGTCGGTGCCACGCCCTCGAAGTAGCCACCGCCGAGATCACCGCCCAGCACCTGCAGCGCAAACTGCGCCAGCGCGGTGCCGAGCGCGATGCCGGCAACGCTGCCGATCAGTCCGAGCGCGATGGATTCGGCCAGCACCAACCGCAGCCGCTCGCGCGGTGTGACGCCGAGCACGCCCAGCAGCGCGAACTGCTGCGCGCGCTTGGCTACGCTGAGAGCGAGCACCGAGAACACCAGGAAGGCACCCGTGAACAGAGCCACGAGCGCGAGCACTGTCAGGTTGACGCGGTAGGCGCGTGACAGGTTGCTCACTCGCTGCGCCGCGTCGCCCGGCTCGGCGATCTGGATGCCCGCCGGCCAGCCCGGCAACTGGCGCAGCGAGCGCATGAAGGCCGCGCGATCGGCACCCGGCGCGAGCCGCAGGTCGATGCGCGTGAGCCGGCCGCCACGCTCGAACAGGTCCTGCGCCGCGCCGATGTCCATCACGGCGAGTGCGGGGCCTCCGGCCGCGACCTCGCCGGCGACGTTGAGGGTTCGCCATTGGGTACCGACGCGCAATTGCACGGTGGACGCGGATGCACCCAAGGCGTTGCGGGCGGCGGCGTTGAGAAACACGTGGCCAGGCGCCAGCAGCGCCAGCCGATCGGCCCCTTCGGCGGGCCGCGGCATCAGCGCCGGCGCGATCGACGGCAGCACCAGCGCATCGACTCCGACTACGCGCAACGGCAAGCGGCGCTCGCCGGCCATCGCCAGGCTTTGCACTTCCAGCACCGGACTTGCCAGCGTCACTTGCGGATGCTGCGCCACCAGGGCGAACACGGCCTCGTCGAAGCTGCCTTGCGCCGCGCGCAGTTCAAGATCGGGCTGGCCGTTGACCGAGCGCACCGCGCTCGAGAACTCATCGAGCGCCGACGCGTTGATGAGCTGGACCGAAAAGGCCAGCGCGACGCCTAGCATCACGGCGACGACCGCCGCAGCGTTGCGCCACGGATGGTGGCGAAATTCCTGCCATGAAAAGGTTGAAAGCAGCGAATGCATGCCGGCCCATTCTGCGCGATGTGCGTCGGTCAAGGCCGGCTGGATCCCGGGGCGAGACGCGCGCGCACGGCGCCGTTTGGCGCGAAATCACCCCCTATGCGCCCCTTGACGATGTCCATCACCGTCGAGTCTTTTTCGGGACTTCAATGTCGCAGCGAATCTGCGGCTTATCAAAGTAAACGGGGCACGACAAACTGGTGCGTCCCTCCGCAGCGTCTATCCAGGCGTGGTCATCCCTCTTCTCGTAGCTTTCCCTTGTCGGGTAGCCGTTGACGCTCCAGTAGTCGTCTCCCATGTGCTCGATCTCGATGATCTGGTAGCCACAGGATTTGCTGGGCTTCTTGAGCATGTAGACCACGCGGCGCTGGTCGCCTTCCATCTCGCTGTCGATGATCTCGTAGGGTGTTGGCTTGCAGACGCTCCAGGGGGTATTCCATTCAATGGTGTCGCGGCGCACATAGGCTCCCCCGAAGCAGCCTCGAACCGCGCTTCTGTAAGCGCCCTCGCAAGGAGCATCGGCGGTGGCTGGCTTCGCGTACAGCACGAGGACGGAAAGAAGGCCTGCAGTCGCCGCTCCGATCGTGCGTCCCGTCATTTGCCGATCTTCCGCATGGCGTAATCGAACTTCTCCGCGTACTTCGCGTCACCCTTGGGTTCGCCGTTGCCGTTGTAGCGTCTCGCGATGGTCCGGTAGTCAAAAGCCTTCCAGCCCGTGATGACCTGTTGAATTGACGCCTTCTGACACTTGAGTACCTGTCCACCATGGATGTATCGGTGGCCGGGGTTCAGCCTTAGCAAGACCTCACTGGTGGACCTGCAGCGACGGGCGACCGACTCCCAGCCTCTGTCTCCAGGCTGAACCGTTACATCAAAGATTCTGTTGTCTCGGTCCATTACCGTCGCCAAGTCGTAGTTCGCCATGCGCGTGAGCAAGTACCCGACACCCGCCCGGATGTTCTGGCGAGGCTGGGTTCGTGCATCGGAGGTGATGAAGATGGTTGGTGGGACGACGAGGGCACTCCCCTCTGACCGTGTGAGCAACACGGTCAGGCCGGGATCGTTTGGCACACCGATTCGCATCGGCCTTCTTTGCCAGTCCTTGTCGTGCGGGCCCGTCTCTGCCCAAAGCATCGCTTTTATGACGCGCCAGTTGAGTTGGGGATACCACGCGTTCCCCAGCAAATGAGCGTTGTAGGTCGCCACCACTTCCTTGATCGTGGCGTCGTACGCATCCCAGTCGCCATTGGCCCTGTCGATGCCGTCCTTCCATCTTTGAAAACCGTCGCTCAAGAAGCTCCCCCGTTGATATGTGACGCAGCGGAGGCTAAGGGTGAAGCGAAGCCGGGAGGATTTGCGCGGTGAAATTTGAGAATTCCCTCGTGAAGATCGAGTACTTTCTCGAATCAGGATCCACGTGGATACCTTGTCGCGGGAAAGGCGTCTGACTTGCGGATGGACTGCTCGCGCGATGCGCCGGGTCAAGTTCGGCCGGACGCCAGGGCGAGGTAGGCGCGCACCGCCGGGCTGGTACTGAGCCCCGCCGCACGGGCATATGCCTGCTGGGCAGCCACGCGGTCGTCGGTGCGGGTCAGCAAGTGCGCGCGTGCAGCCCAATAGGGCTGGTAGTTGGCGATTTCGTCAGAAGCGAAGGCATCGAGCGCGCGCAGGCCTTCGGCCGGCCCGTCGGCCGTTGCGAGCGCACACGCGCGTCCGACTCTCGCGCCGATGCTCGGGCGTAGCGCGATCAAGCCGTCGTAGAGCGCGACCACCGCGTGCGGCGGCACCTGCGCACCGAGGCGCCGCGCACAGTGGGCCGACTGGATGGCCGCTTCCATCTGATAGGCGCCTACGGCGTTCATGGCCGCCGCATGCTGCAGCGCCTGCTCGGCCTCTTCGCGCAGCGGCGTATTCCAACGCTGGATGTCCTGCTCGTCGAGGGGTACGTAGGCACCCGCATCGCTGCGCCGGGCCGTTGCACGGCTTTCGCAGAACAGCATCAGCGCGAGCAGACCCAGCGGCTCGGGTTCGCCCGGCATCAGCCCGCAAAGGATGCGGCACAGGTCGATCGCCTCGGCCGTGAGGCCGCGCTGCGTGGCATCGGCACCGTCGACCTCGTCCCAGCCGGTGCCGTACGCGGCGTAGATGCCGTCGAGTACGTCCTGCAGCCGCTGCGGCAGATCGCTGGCGCGCGGGAACTCGAAAGGAATGCCCGCGGCGCGGATGCGCGCCTTGGCCCGTACCAGCCGCTGCCCGAGGGTGGCCGGCGCGACGAGGAAGGCGCCGGCCATGCGGACGGCATCCAGCCCCAGCACGGTCTGCAGCATCAGCGGCGCGCGCGCCGCCGCATCGATGGCCGGGTGCGCGCAGACGAAGAGCAGGCGAAGGCGTTCGTCCGGTACGGCATCGCCGCCAACGGCATCGGCGCCGACTTCATCGGCCAGGAGCAGCAGAGTCTGCGCAGCCTCGTCCTGCACACGGGTGTGGCGCCAGGCGTCCAGCGTGCGGTTTCTCGCGACGCTCAGCAGCCAGGCTTCGGGTCGGTCGGGCACGCCGTCCACCGGCCATCGCTCCAGCGCGCGCGCGAAGGCATCGGCGAGCGCATCCTCCGACGCCGCAATGTCGCGCGTGCGTGCCGAAAGAATGGCCACCAGCCGCCCGTACGACTGGCGGGCGGCCTTCTCCGCGGCCGCGCGTGCCTCCTGGACGGCCGGACCGGTCACATGTCGGGCGTGCTGAAGACTGGCCGTACCTCCACGCCACCTGTGCTGGCGCAGGGCGCGCGGGCCGCCCACTCGAGAGCGGTGTCGAGGTCCGCCACATCGATGACGAAGTAGCCGCCGAGTTGCTCCTTGGTATCGGCAAAGGGGCCGTCCTGTACCTGGCGCTTGTCGCCGCGCACGCGCAGCGTGGTGCCGGTCATCGGCGGGTGCAGGCCGTGGCCGTTCTGCACGATGCCGGACTGGCGCGCCGCGCCCACATAGGCCATCCAGCCCGCCCGGTAGGCCTGCGCGGCCGCCTCATCCCGCTGGTCGAATTCCGACTGGGGCTGGTAGAACATCAACATGTACTGCATGGAACCTCCACGAAGAGAGAAAACACCGAGCAGGATCGCTCACAGCAATGACGATGCGCAAGCGGTCATTTCGACAGGTCGATCCGGAAGACTTTTATCGATGCGGAGGTAAGCTCTGCTCATGACGACACTTCCCACCTACGACGACGTGATCGCCGCGGCCGAGCGGCTCGACGGCCATGCCCACCGAACGCCGGTGCTGCGATCCCGGACCGCGGACGCCCGCTGGGGTGCGCAATTTTTCTTCAAGTGCGAGAACTTCCAGCGCATGGGCGCCTTCAAGTTTCGCGGTGCGTTCAATGCGCTGTCGAAATTCGACGCGGCGCAGCGCAAGGCCGGTGTGATCGCCTTTTCGTCGGGCAACCACGCGCAGGCCATCGCGCTCGCGGCCAGCATCCTCGGCATGCCGGCCGTGATCGTGATGCCCAATGACGCGCCTGCAGCCAAGCTCGCCGCGACCCGCGGCTACGGTGCCGAGGTGGTTCAATTCGACCGCTTCACCGAAGACCGCGAAGCGCTCACCCGCCGGTTGGCGCAGGAGCGCGGCATGACGCTGATCCCGCCCTACGACCATCCTGATGTGATTGCGGGGCAGGGCACGGCAGTGAAGGAACTGATCGAAGAAGCGGGTGCGCTCGACGTGCTCTATATCTGCCTCGGCGGCGGCGGCTTGACGAGCGGTTCGGCGCTGTCGGCTCGCGCCCTGTCGCCCGACTGCAAGATCTATGGTGTCGAGCCCGAAGCCGGCAACGATGGCCAGCAATCGCTTCGCGCGGGCCACATCGTCCATATCGAAACACCGAAGACCATCGCCGACGGCGCGCAGACCCAGCATCTGGGCGAATACACCTTCGGCATCATCCGGCGCGACGTGAACGACATCGTCACGGTGAGCGATGCGCAACTGGTCGATTCGATGCGCTTCTTTGCCGAGCGCATGAAGATGGTGGTCGAGCCCACCGGTTGCCTCGCGTTCGCGGGCGCCTGTGCCGCAGGCGAAGCGATTCGCGGAGCGCGCGTCGGCGTGGTCATCAGTGGCGGCAACGTCGACCTGGGGCGCTTTGCCGCGCTCGTGGCAGGAGCCGCCTAGGCCTTGATTCCTTCCGCACTGAGGTGAAGCTCCCGATCGGCGCGCGCTGCGGCTGCCTCCGAATGCGTGACCAGCACCAGCGACGCGCCATGTTCGCGCGTCTGTGCAATCAGGACGTCCATCACGCGGGCGGCGGTGCTCGGGTCGAGATTGCCCGTCGGCTCATCGGCCAGCAGCAGTGACGGGCGGTGCACCAATGCGCGCGCGATGGCCACGCGCTGCAACTGGCCTCCGCTGAGTTCCTGGGGAAGTCGCCTACCCAATCCCGCAAGACCGACCGCGTCGAGCATCTGCGTCACCCGCGCATCGCTGGCCGGGCCGCGTTGGCCGAGCAGCAACAGGGGCAGCCCGACGTTCTGCGCGACATCCAGATGCGGCAGCACATGAAAAGCCTGAAACACGAAGCCGACGTGCTTGCGGCGCCAAAGCGCTCGCGCCTCGGCGTCGAGTGCGCCGATGTCGACACCGTCGTGAACGACCGTCCCGGCGTTCCAGCTGTCGAGGCCGGCCATGCAGTTGAGCAGCGTCGATTTGCCGACGCCCGACTCGCCGACGATCGCGACGAATTCGCCGGCCGCGACGTCGAGCGACACGTGCTCGAACACCGGCACCTCGCCGTAGTGCTTGTCCAGATCCGTGATGTGCAGCGTCATGCGATCTCGACGACCTGTCGCACGACCTGCTCGATGGCGTCTGGTGCCTCGGCGGCGATCACGCGGCGCTGCGGCATGCTGCGCAGCCAGGTGATCTGGCGCTTCGCCAGCTGGCGCGTGGCTGCGATGCCGCGCTCGCGCAACTCGGTGATGGGCCAGGTGCCGTCGAGCGCTTCCCAGGTCTGGCGGTAGCCGACGCAGCGCATCGACGGCAGATCCGCGACCAGATCGCCCCTTGCGCGCAGAGCCTGCACCTCGGCGATGAAGCCGCCTGACAGCATCGCGTCGAAGCGCGCGGCAATGCGTTCGTGCAGCCAGGCCCGGTCGGTCGGTTCGAGCGACAGGAGCGCGGTGGCCTGCCAGCCATCGTCGGCGGCGCCTGCCGCGTGAAAGCTCGACAACGGCCGCCCGCTGCTGTGCCAGACCTCGAGCGCACGCTGGACGCGCTGGCTGTCGTTGGGTGCCAGGCGTGCTGCAGTGACGGCATCGACTTCCGCGAGGCGAGCGTGCATCGCGGGCCAGCCCAGTGCAGCAGCGTCGGCTTCGAGCTGCCTGCGCACTTCGGGATCGGCTGCCGGCATGGCATCGATGCCATCGGCCAGCGCCTTGAAGTAGAGCATCGTGCCGCCCACCAGCAGCGGCAGCCGGCCACGCGCGGTGATCTCGCCGATCAGTCGCTTCGCGTCCTGCACGAACGCGGCGGCGCTGTAGGTCTCGCTCGGATCGCGGATGTCGATGAGGTGGTGCGGGACTTCGGCGCGTTCTTCGGGCGTGGGCTTGGCGGTGCCGATGTCCATGCCGCGATAGACCAGCGCCGAATCGACGCTGACGATCTCGACTGGCCGCGCGCGGGCGATGGCCAAGGCGGCTGCGGTCTTGCCGGATGCGGTGGGTCCGGCCAGCGCGACGTAGCGCGGGGTGGTGGGGGCTGCTGACGTGCCTGGAGCACGCGGCACGGTTTGCGAAAGGGCCGGTGCGGCAGGGGGCGGCATGCGCCCGAGGTTAACAAAGCCGGAGAGCGGAGCGCCCGAGCCGCGTCAGATCGCCTGTCCGGCCAACCGGGCTTGGCGGCGCGCGGGGGTGTCCGGGAGCGCGGGCAACGGAGGCGCAGCCGCCGTTTCGGCCCCCGCAGCCATCTCGGTGGGCGGCTCCTTCATGCGAAAGAGCTGCGAGAGGGCCGCACGGTACTGCACCTGCCCGATCGAGTTGGCGTTGTGATGCGAGCCGCCTTCGACGAGCACGAACAGCTTGGGCACGGTCGCCGCGTCATACAGCTTGCGGCCCAGCGTCGGGTTGATCAGGCTGTCCGCCGCTCCATGCACCACCAGCAGCGGCGCGCCGATGTCCTTGACCTTGCTGATCGCCTCGAAGCGTTGAGTGATGAAGGGGCCGAAGGGCAGCCAGCCCCACTTGAAGCTGCTCACGACGTCCGCGATCGACGTGAAGGTGCTTTCGACGATGGTGCCGCTCTCGTCGTTCACGCGGGAGGCCAGGTCGATCCCGATCGCGCCGCCAAGCGAATGGCCGAAGATGTAACGCGGTTGCCTGGGGTGCTTCGCCGCCAGCCAGGTCCATGCGGCATACGCATCTTCGCGGGCGGAATCTTCCGAGGGCAAGCCCTTGGAACTCTTGCCGAAACCTCGGTAGTCGATCGCCAGCACCGCGAAGCCCAATTCGTGCATTCGGCGCATTCTTGGTGCGGAGCCGGCCACGTTGTAGCGCGCACCGTGCAGGTAAAGCAGAACGGGCGTATCGGGTGATTCAGGCGCCCCGCCGAGCCACAGGCCGTGCAGCTGCGCAGGCTCGCCGGTGAGCGATGACTTGAAATCGATCCAGACGTCGTCCATTCCCTGGCTCATGGCTTCCGAATTGCCCCAGCTTCGGTCGCTGGGTTGGAAGATCCACTCGCGCTGGCGCTCGTCGAGGGTGGAACAACCGCCCGCCAGCAGGGCGACCAGGGCGGTGGCGGATGCGAAGAGGGTCCAGGATTTCATGAAGGCTGAAGGACAGGCGGGAGGCCGGAAAGTTCAACGAAAGACCTCATGCAACGCGCGTGCCCGGTCGCGCGATGACCCATGAAAACCCTCGGTTCAGGGCTCAACCACTGCCAAATGTGCCGAATTTCGCGGCCTGCAGCCGGAGAAAGCGCCTCGGGCGGCAGTTTGTAAGCGAAGGAAAGTTCTGGCCTATCGCCCGCGCATGAACAGCGAGTCGAGCTCGCGCACCGAGAGCTGGCGCCATGTCGGCCGACCGTGGTTGCACTGGTCCGAGCGCTCGGTCGCCTCCATCTGGCGCAGCAATGCGTTCATTTCGTCGAGCGTGAGCTTGCGGTTGGCCCGCACCGCGCCGTGGCAGGCCATGGTGGAGAGCAGTTCGTTCTGTGCGCGCTGCACGACGGTGCTGGCGTCGTGGAGGGCGAGTTCGGCGAGCACGCTGCGCGCGAGCTCGACCGGGTCGCCGTCGGCCAACGTGCCGGGCACGGCGCGCACGGCCAGCGTGCGTGGCGAAAACGGCATGATTTCGAGGCCGAGCGACGGCAACACGGCGGCGCAGGCCTCGGCCGTCGCCACTTCCTGAGGCGTGGCGGCGAAGGTGGCGGGGATCAGCAGCGGCTGGCTGGTGATCGAAGCACCGTCCAACTGGGTCTTGAGGCGCTCGTACACGATGCGCTCGTGCGCCGCATGCATGTCCACGATCACCAGGCCCTGGGTGTTCTCGGCCAGGATGTAGATGCCCTGCAGTTGCGCGAGTGCGCGTCCGAGAGGCCAGGCTTCGGATTCGGCGGGGCTCGGTTCCGGCCGTGCAGCGGGCGAGAAGGGCTGCGGCTCCGCAGGGGCCACCCAAGGCGTGCTGGCGACCACCGGGCTCTCTGCGGGCTTTTCCTGCCGATAGGCGGGCCACATGGCAGCGGCATCGCCGATGCCGCGCTCCGCGGCAAACGGCATGGCGGGTTGCGTCCACGAAGCCGAGGCTGGCAGCGGGCGCGGCTTGAAGAACGGTTCGGCCGGTGCGCTCGTGGCGTCGCCGGCGCGCGGTGCCGCCAGGGCATCCTCGATGGCGTGGCGGACCGCCTGATGCACCTCGCGTCCATCGCGGAATCGAACTTCGATCTTGGTCGGATGCACGTTGACGTCGACCCGTGCGGGATCGATCTCGAGATACAGCGCATAGACCGGCTGCCGCTGGCCGTGCAGGACGTCTTCGTAGGCGCTGCGAACGGCGTGCGCGAGCACCTTGTCGCGCACGAAGCGGCCGTTGACGTAGAAGAACTGCTGGTCGGCCCGCGATCGCGCCGCATCGGGAATGCCGGCCCGGCCGGTCACGCGCACCGGGCCGTGGACGTGTTCGACCGCGACGCTGTGCGTGACGAAGTCGTCGCCGAGCGTGTCGGCGAGCCGCTGATCTCGCGTGGTGGCGGCGCGCCACTGCTCGACCAGCTTGCCTTCATGCCAGATCGAGAAGCCGACCTCGGGCCGGGCCAGGGCGTGGCGACGCACCGACTCGATGCAATGCGCCAGTTCGGTCGCGTCGGTCTTCAGGAACTTGCGGCGCGCGGGTGTCGCGAAGAAGAGTTCGCGCACTTCGACGCTGGTGCCGGTCGCGCGGGCCACGGGGCGCAATTCGCCGGTGCGGCCATCGAGCATGAAGGCACTGTCGGCGCCGGCGAAGCGCGAGAGGATGCTCAGCTCCGCGATGGCATTGATGGCCGCGAGCGCCTCGCCGCGAAAACCCATCGTGCCGACGGTCTCCAGGTCGTTGAGGCTGGCGATCTTGCTGGTGGCATGGCGGCGCAGGGCCAGAGGAAGTTCGTCGCGTGGCAATCCTTGCCCGTCGTCCTCGACCGAGATGAGACGCACGCCGCCGGCGGAGAGCCGCACCGTGATCTGGCGCGCGCCGGCATCGAGGGCGTTGTCGAGCAGTTCGCGCACCACGGAAGCGGGCCGCTCCACCACTTCGCCAGCCGCGATCTGGCTGATGAGTTCGTCAGGAAGCTCGCGGATGGGGCGGCGCGCTGCCGGATCGATGGAAGAGGGAAGGGCACTCACCCGAACATTCTAGAAGGGGGCTTGCGCCCCTGTCGCCATAATGCGCGCCATGGAAATCATCAGCTTTCTCATCGACTTCATCCTGCATGTCGATAAACACCTCGAAGCCTTCGTCATCGCCTATGGGCCGTGGGTGTACGGGCTGTTGTTCCTGATAGTGTTCGTCGAGACCGGGCTGGTGGTCATGCCGTTCCTGCCAGGCGATTCGCTGCTGTTCATCGTCGGCGCGCTGTGCGGAGCCGGACTCATGAGTTTCGGGCTGGCAGTGCCGATCCTGCTGGTCGCGGCGATCCTGGGTGACCAGTGCAACTTCAGCATCGGGCGCTATTTCGGGCCCAAGGTTTTCAAGTGGGAGAGTTCGCGCTTCTTCAACCGCAAGGCCTTCGACCAGGCCCACGCGTTCTATGAGCGCTTCGGCGGCGTCACCATCATCCTGGCGCGCTTCATGCCGTTCATCCGCACCTTCGCGCCTTTCGTGGCGGGCGTGGCTGCGATGAACCGGGGCAAGTTCACGCTCTTCAACATCGTGGGTGCGCTGCTGTGGGTGGTCGGGATCTGCACCGCCGGCTACTTCTTCGGCAATCTTCCGCTCGTGAAGGAACATCTCGAGAAGATCATCTGGGCGCTGATCCTGGTGCCGGGGCTGATCGCGATCTACGGCGCCTGGCGCGCACGCGGCGCCTCGTCGGCGCACTGAGTCGTCGTCCAGGCTACGGCCTCTGCCGGGGCGGCACGCGCGCTGCCAGCGGTCGCGGAACATAGGTGGGATCGAAATGGCAGCCACCGCCAAAGCGTGCTTCGATGTCCTTGCAGCGCGCGGCGATGCCTTCCGGTGTCGGCTTGCGGCCGTTGTCGATCCACTCCAGGAGGGCGGCGAACAGCGTCGGGTATTCGGCATCGCTCAGGTAGCTGTGTTCGGATTCGCGGCTGAAGGTCTGCACCAGCAAGTCCGCCGTGCCAGCGCGCTCGCGTACATCTCGGTAGACCGATTCGAGTTCGACGAAGGCCGTCGGGTCGTCGATGGCGTGGAGGCCGAGCGTCGGCACGTTCACGCGGCCCGTCGGGTTGCTATCGGCGGCCAGCTTGCTCACTGCGGCAGGATCGGCTGGGTAGCGCTGAACGCCGGCATTGAGCGCAGCGTCGTCGCGCGAGCCGCTGTACTTCACGCCGATGTTGCCGAAGGGGTTGCCGCCGTCGAGGCGCTCCTGCACCACGTCGCGAAACAGAAAGGTCGCCCAGTTCATGTTGCCGACGAGCGAACGTTCGGGGATGCGAATGGTGTCCAGCAGTGTCGCGAGATTTGCGCGCTGTTGCGCTGTGCGGTCCATCGGGGACTTGCGCACGCCGGTGCAGGCGTCGATGCGCTGCAGCAGTTCCGCGGACGTGAGGGTCGATTCGCGCGGAAGTCCCTGCCAGAGCGGATATGCAGGCTCGCTGGGCAGCGGATGGTTCTTGCACACGTACTGGTAGACCACGCGCAGGTCCAGCCGGTAGTCATAGGCTTGCGTGCCGCCGCCGACCACGCCACTGGTAAGGAGCAATCCGTCGTACGGCCCCTTGCGCCCGTCGACGGTCGCGTACAGCTCGGCGGCCTTCGCGGCTACGCCAGCACCGTAGCTCTGTCCGTGCAACAAGGTGCGCCGCGGTGCGCCGAAGGCCTGGACGAACAAGGCACGCAGGCGCTCGGTGTCTTCGGCGGCCATCGTGACCCCGTAGCCGCCGCGCCGATAGGTTGATCCTGCCCATGCGTAGCCGGCTTTCACGGTGACGGCCCATCGCTGCAGGTCTTCGGTGGCGCGCGCCATGGACGGCGCGCCCAACTCGGGTCCGCCGTGCGCGTGCATCACGAGCACCCGGTTCCAGTTGGCAGGAATGGCAATCCAATAGAAGGCGCCAGCGCTGTCTTGCCCGCTGTAGCAACGCGTATCGGCGGGAAGGCCCTGGGGGCAAGGCGCCGTGACGGGTGAGGCGCCTGCGACTTTCGGGGCCGGCTTGTCGTTGGGGATCGTGCTGCACGCGCTCAGCACGAAGGCTCCGGCGGCAACGAAGGATCGAAGGATGTTTTGTCTCATCCCGCGTTTATACGGTCACGCGGCCGCCACGAAAAAGCGCGCCCGAAGGCGCGCTCTCTGCTTTGCACGGTCTCAATATCGCGGACCGTTGTTCGGGTAGTAGGTGTTGTTGGGGTAGTAGTTGCGTTGGTAGTTGCGCTCATCCGCGCTGCGCCCAACCTGGTTGCCGATCAGGCCACCGATGGCTGCCCCGCCCACGGTACTGGCGGTGTTGCCGCCGACCGCGTTGCCGATCAGCGCGCCACCCACTGCGCCACCGGCAGTGCCGAGTTGCTGATTGGGGCCACCTGCGCAGCCGGCCAATGTGAGAACGCAAGCAGCTGCTGCTGCGGAAATCCAGAGTCTCGTCTTCATGATGTCCACCTTTCAGTGATTGGTGAATTCATTCTCTGGAGAACCCTTTGCCGACATGTAGGAGACGGCCCCGGTGTATTGCCCGAAAGGGTGGTCGCACCTTGCGCGACTGCGGCGACCTGCAGTGCACGACCAGAACCTGCTCAGGTCGGACGCCTGCGCGAAAGATGAATGCCCGCGATCATGCAGCGCACCGATCCGCCCGCCATCTCGATGGTGGGCACCGCGAGCGGAACCAGCCGCGCGGAGCGCTCGATGACTGCCTTTTGCTGCGCCGTGAGGCTGTCGAACGCGCGCTGCGAGAGCGCAAGGATGCGGCCGTCGCGACCGGACAGCTCGATCGCATTGCCTGCGAAATTGGCGATCTGCCGTGCGTCCAGTGCAATGACGTCGCGTCCCGATTCTTCCAGGCGTGCACGCACTTCGATTGCGCGCCGGCTGTCGGAGATCAGGTCAAGACCCACCATCGCGAACTCGGTCGCGACGCACATCAGCACATTGGTGTGATAAACCGGCCGGCCGCTCGGATCGGCCGAGTCGAACACCATCGGCTCGAAGTTGAAATGCGTGCTGAAGCGCTCCAGGGCCACGGGGTCCGCACGATGCGAGCGCGCCACGTAGGCGACGCGCGCCATGTGGTCGAACACCATCGCACCGGTTCCTTCTAGGAAGAGGCCGTCATGCTCCAGCCCGGAATAGTCGATGACCTCCTGCACGCGGTACTCGGACTTGAGCATCTCGATGACCTCCGGGCGGCGCTCGCGGCGACGGTTCTCGCAGTACATCGGGTAGAGCGCCACATGGCCGCCCGGATGTGTGGAGAACCAGTTGTTGGGGAAGACCGAATCCGGGGTATCGCGCTCGCCGCGATCCTCGAAGAGATGCATCCGCACGCCTTCGGCTTCCAGGCGTTCTGCGGCAGCAGTCACTTCGCGGTATGCAGAGCGGGCGATGGCCTGTGCGGATTCCTGCTCCGCCCGGCTCTGGAATGCGTTGTCCGCTGCCGTCTCCGGGTTGGGCGTGAAGCCATGCGGCCGGATCATGACGACCGCGGAAGGGGCTTGAATCGAGAGGAAACGCGACATGGTTGGGTTCTCCTGAAGACTGCACCGCTGGCTGGGGGGTGATGGATCCATTGTTTCAGCCGGAGGTGCCAAAGTGAACCGTTCAACTTGTCATAAATGACATCGATGCTTGCATTGTGTCGATCGAAGATTGCAAAATGACAATTCCATGGACGACACCGACCGCCAACTCATCGCCCTGCTGCGCGACGACGCCCGCATGTCCGTGGTCGCGCTGGCGGAGAAGCTCCGCGTGGCGCGCGCCACCGTGCAGAACCGGATCAGCAAGCTGGAGAGCGACGGAACCATCGTCGGCTACACCGTGCGACTTCGGCCGGATGCGGAGCCCCATCGCATCCGCGCCATGATGAGCATCGAGGTCGACGGGCCGCATGGCGCCGAGGTTCGACGCGCGCTGCGGGGTCACGCCAATGTCGTGACCCTCCACACCACGAACGGGCGCTGGGACCTGATGGCGGAGTTGCGAGCCGACACGCTCGAGGCCTTCGACCGGGTGCTCACGGCCATCCGTTCGATCCCGGGGATATCGAACAGCGAGACGAGCATCCTGTTGTCGACCTACAAGCTGTGATCAATCCAGCCGGAGTGGGCCCCGCGGCCATCGGCGCGCGGAACTACAACTGGCGGCTGCGCGCCAGCGGCGGGTTCTGCGCAAAGTAGCGCTGAATCCCCCGCATCAGCGCGTCCGCCAAGTCTTCCTGATAGGCCGTGCTGCGCAGCTTGGCCTCTTCCTCGGGATTGCTGATGAACGCGGTCTCGACCAGCACGCTCGGGATGTCCGGCGCCTTGAGCACCGCGAAGCCGGCCTGTTCGACCTGCGCCTTGTGCAGTCGTGCACCAATGCTGCGGATCTCGCCCAGCATCGCGCCGCCCAGCTTGAGGCTGTCGTTGATCTGCGCGGTGGTGCTCATGTCGAGCAGTGCGCGTTGCACCTGCGCCTCGTGATTGCCCACGTTCACGCCGCCGACCTTGTCGGCCTGGTTTTCCTTGTTGGCGAGCCAACGTGCCGCACTGCTCGATGCGCCACCCTGGCTCAGGGCGAACACGCTCGCGCCTCGTGCTTCGGGCGTCGTGAACGCGTCCGCATGGATGCTCACGAACAGGTCGGCCTGCACGCGGCGCGCCTTTTGCACGCGCACGCCGAGCGGCACGAAGAAATCTGCGTCGCGCGTCAGATAGGCGCGCATGGGGTTGCCGTTGACGCTGCTCGCATTGATGCGTTCGCGCAGCCGGTGGGCGATCTGCAGGACGATGTCCTTCTCGCGCGTGCCATTCGGCCCCATGGCGCCGGGGTCCTCGCCGCCGTGGCCCGGGTCCAGCGCGACGATGATGATGCGGTCGGTCTGGCTCGCCGTGGCGATGCCGCGCCCGGTGGTGACCGGTGGAGGCGGCGCGCTGACTGCCGGTGGCGGCATGGGAATGGGCAGAGGGCCGACCGGCGCTGACGGGCGATTGGCCTGCGTGACTGACACCGGCGGCGTCGCGCGCGCAGATTGCTGCGCCATCAGCTCGCCCAGCGGATCGGCAGCCTCGCCGCCCGATCGTGATGGCGTGGGCGTGTCGCCGGAAGGAGGAGGCGCGGCGCCAGCCACCGCGGTTTTCGGCGCGTCGCGCAGGCGCTCGGCGATCAGCGACTCGAGCGGATCGGCGGCTTGTTGCGGATAGAGGTCCAGCACGAGCCGGTCCTTGTACGCGGCGACCGGTGCCAGCGAGAACACCTGAGGCGCCACCGCCTGCTTGAGGTCGAAGACGATGCGCACGACGCCGGGAGCGAACTGGCCGACGCGCAGGCCGTTGATGTAGGGATCGTCGGGCTTGATCTTGCCGACCAGCTCGCGCAACGCGGGATTGAGGTCGATGCCGTTGATGTCCACCGCCAGCCGCGGTGGGCTGCCGACCACGAGTTGCTGCGAATTCAGCCGGCCATCCGATTCGATGGTGACGCGCGTGTAGTCGGAGGCGGGCCACACGCGGACCGCCACGATGGTCGCGCCCTGCGCAATCTCGTGGACGCCCAGCAGCAGAGCAATGCTGCCGCCCTGTAGCAGCGCACGTCGCTTCAGTCCGCTCGCCCTCATGCGGCGTCGGCAAGCAACAGGCTGCCGCGCGGCGTGTGCGCGCGGAGTGTCACTGTGCGGGTGTCGTCGGTCATTGCTTCGATTTTAATAGCGAGGTCCGCAAGCGGAATGCGCCCCGCGGCGTTTTCAGGCCATTCCGCCATCTTCACCCCCGGTCCGGCGAAGATGTCACGAAAGCCTGCATCCTCCCATTCGCGCGGATCGCTGAAGCGATAGAAGTCGAAGTGGAAGATGGCGAGCCCGTCGGGTGCCTCGTGGGGCTCCACGACGGCATACGTGGGGCTCTTGATGCGGCCCGTGATGCCCAGCGCGCGCAGCAGGTGGCGAACGAAGGTCGTCTTGCCTGCGCCCAGGTCGCCTTGCAGCGAGATGAAGGCGTCGCGCAGGGCGGGCGACTGCGCGAGGGCGCGCGCCAGGGCGTCGGTGTCGTCTTCGGTACGCCATACCAGGGTGGCGCTGTGCGTTTCTACAATCGGCAGGTGATCGGCAGCCATCAACTCGTGATTCGGATTCAGGCTTTGGCCCGGGAACTCGGATTCTCCCAAATCGGGGTCGCGGGTGTCGATCTATCGAGCGCGGAGCCGGGGCTGATGCAGTGGCTGGCCGAGGGATTCCATGGCGACATGCACTACATGGCCACCCACGGCACGCGCCGCGCAAGGCCGGCGGAACTGGTGCCAGGCACCGTGTCGGTGATCACGGCCCGCATGGACTATCTTCCGCGCGCCACTCCAGACGATTGGCAGGCGATCGAGTTCTCTCGCCTTCGGCGGCCGGACGAAGGCATCGTCTCGCTCTATGCGCGCGGCCGGGACTATCACAAGGTCCTGCGTTCGCGCCTCTCGAAGCTGGCGGATCGCATTGCCGGGGAGGTCGGGCCCTTCGGTCACCGCGCCTTCACCGACTCCGCGCCCGTGCTGGAGGCCGAACTCGCATCGCGCAGTGGCCAGGGCTGGCGCGGCAAACACACACTCGTGCTGGACCGCGAAGCCGGCTCGATGTTCTTCCTCGGCGAGATCTACGTCGACATGGCCCTGCCGCCGAGCGCACCGGTCACGCCGCATTGCGGCAGCTGCAGCGCCTGCATCGATGTGTGCCCGACGCAGGCCATCATTGCGCCGCACCGGCTCGACGCGCGGCGCTGCATTTCATACCTGACGATCGAGCATGCGGGGTCGATCCCCCTTGAGTTGCGCCCGCTGATGGCCAACCGCATCTACGGATGCGATGACTGCCAGTTGATCTGCCCGTGGAACAAGTTCGCCAAGAAGAGCGCGCTGCCTGATTTCGACGCGCGCGATGGCCTCACCGGGCGTCAATTGAGCGAACTCTTCGCCTGGAGCGAAGAAGACTTCCTGCGCTACACCGAAGGCAGTCCGATCCGGCGCATCGGCCACGAGCGATGGTTGCGCAACGTGGCTGTCGCGCTCGGCAATGCACTGCGCGCCGGCGATGACAGTGCGCGCGAGGCCCTGGTCTCGCGCCTCGAACACCCGAGCGCGCTGGTGCGCGAGCACGTCGAATGGGCGCTGGCGCTCAGTGCCGGATGATGGCGGAGATCTGGGCTGTTCCCGAGTCGAGCGAGCGCATCGAACTTAGGCGGAGCGAACCGTATTTCAACGCCGGGTTGTTGATCAGCTTGCCGCTGAAGTGGCCGTTGAAGCGGGCATCCTTGCAGCCGCTCACGGTGAGTTCGATCGAGGCATTCGCGGGCGACACGTAGTCCGTGCTCGACCCCATCAGGGTGCAGGCGGCTTCCGGGACAGTGCCATGCACCCGGCCGTCGAAGTCGATCTGCAGCACGCCCGGGTAGACCTCCGGGGGCCCCTGCGCACCCGTGTCCTGCTGCACCACGTAGAAGAGGAAAGGGCCATTCCAGCCGCCCTGGTAGCGGGTGTATTCCTGCGCATGCACCGTGCCCGCCAGCGACGATGCAGCGATGACGGCCAGAAGGTAGCGGCGCATCGGGAGATGGTAGCCGTGAAGCTTGCCGGCTATCGCGTAAGTGCCAGGGCGAAGGGCAGGCTCAAGACGCCGAGCAGCGTCGAGAGTGTCACCAGCCCCGCCACAAAGGCGCCGTTGTAGCCCATGCGAGCCGCCAGCACGTAGGCGCTCGACGCGGTGGGCACCGCAGAGAAGGTCATCAGCACCGCCGCCTGCGCCGGGTCCAGCTTGAGCACGACCGCGAGCCCCCAGCCGATCAAAGGCAGCACCAGGTGCCGGATGGCGAGCACCGACACCGCCAGCACCTTGCCTTGTGCGAGTGTCGCGAACTGCATGCCCGCACCGGCCGCCATCAGCCCGAGCGCCAGCGATGCCGCGCCGATGCGGGTGAGCGTCGGCTCGAGCCAGGTCGGCACGCCGAGGCCCAGCACATTCGCGATGAGGCCGGTCACGGTGGCGATGATCAGGGGGTTGCGTACAAGCTGCCGTGCAAAGCCGGTCTGCGCATGGCGCGTCATCGGCCAGACGGCCGCGATATTGAAGAGCGGCACGCACACCCCGATCAGCACCGCGATCATGAGCAGTCCCTCGGGCCCCGCGATTCGGTCGGCCAGCGCCAGGCAGATGAACGAGTTGAAGCGAAAGGCGATCTGCGCGCTGGCCGCGTGGTCGCGACGGTCGATGTGCGCGCCGATCACCGGCAGGAAGGGCAGGGCGTAGGCCAGCGCGATGCCGCTGAGCCCGACGCCCACGCCGGCGGTCAGCAGGTTGGAGGTGGCCCCGAAGTCGAGCGGGCTGCGCACGATCGAATGGAACAGCAGGACCGGGAAGAGGAAGTAGTACACCAGGCTTTCCACCTGGTTCCACACGCTGCGGTCGAGTGCCGTGTAGCGGCACAACAGCCAGCCGCAGGCGATGAGGGAAAAGTCGGGGAAAAGCAGTTGCGCATAGTTCACCCGTTCGAGGATATCCCGCGACATGGGTAATCCACGAGGTGGGTGGGCGGGCGACCCGTTAGCATCCGGGCTTTTGTTTATTGGCCCAAGGAGGGCTATCCACATGCAACGTCGTCAATGGAATGCGTTTGCCAGCGCAGCCGCGCTGTTTGCGCTCGCAGGGTCCAGCTGGGCGCAGGGTTATCCGAACAAGCCCATCGAACTTTCGGTGCCGTTCGCACCCGGTGGCACCACGGACATCGTGGCGCGCGTGATCTCCGAACCGCTGGGCAAGACGCTGGGCCAGCCCGTGGTGGTCATCAACAGGGCGGGCGGCGGTGGCATCGTCGGTGCGGCCGAGACGGCCCGGGCCACGCCGGACGGCTACAAGCTCGGTGTTGCGACCGTGTCGAGTACGGCGGCCAATCCGGCCATCAACCCGAAGACGCCGTACGACCCGATCAATGATTTCACGCCGATCGTCAACATCGCGGCCACGCCCAACATCATCGCGGTGCATCCGAGCTTCCCGGCCAAGAACTACGCCGAATTCGTCGCAGAACTGAAGAAGAGCCCGGGCAAGTATTCGTACGCGACGTCTGGCACGGGCGGCATCGGGCACCTGCTGATGGAGCTCTACAAGAGCCTGACCAACACCTTCGTCACGCACATCCCCTATCGCGGTGCCGGCCCGGCGCTGAACGACGTCGTGGCCGGACAGGTGCCGATCATGTTCGACAACCTCCCGTCGGCGCTGCCGTTCATCCAGACCGGCAAGCTGGTGCCGATCGTCGTGTCGGCGCCGCAGCGCCTTGCCGCGCTGCCCAATGTGCCGACCTTCAAGGAAGTCGGCCTGGAGCCGGTGAATCGCATGGCCTACTACGGCATCCTCGGCCCGAAGGGCCTGCCGAAGGAGGTGGTCGACAAGATCAACGCTGGCGTCAAGAAGTCCGTCGAAGACCCGGCCGTGCGCAAGCGCATCGAGGACACGGGCTCGCTCATCGTGGCGAACACGCCCGATCAGTTCGCTGCGCAGATCAAGGCCGAGTACGAGGTCTACAAGCAGGTCGTGGCCAAGCAGAAGCTCAAGCTCGACTGAACCAGGGCACTCTCGCTCGAAGCCGCCCCTTTCCGGGCGGCTTTTTCTTTTGTTATCTTGCTCGAATGACCGCGGCCACCGAAACGCCCACCCGTACGCCTGCCGACAGGCCTGAGATCGATGACTTCATCGACGCCCTGTGGCTCGAGGACGGCCTCTCCAAGAACACGCTGGCAGCCTATCGCCGCGATCTCGAACTGTTCGCGCAATGGATGACCACCGAGCGCGGCAAGGTGCTGGACACCGCCCAGGAAAACGACCTGCAGGCCTACATGGGCGTGCGCCTTTCCGACAAGGGCAAGGCGACCTCGGCCAACCGGCGCCTCACGGTCTTCAAGCGCTACTACCGATGGGCCCTGCGCGAACAGCGCATTGCCGCCGACCCGAGCCTGCGCCTGGCGCCGGCCCGGCAGATGCCGCGCGCGATCAAGACCCTGTCGGAGAAGCAGGTGGACGATCTCCTCGCCGCGCCCGATGTTGATACGTCGCTGGGCTTGCGCGATCGCGCCATGCTCGAACTGATGTACGCGAGCGGGCTGCGCGTCAGCGAACTGGTCGAGCTGAAGGTGTTCGAGATGAGCCTGAACGACGGCGTGCTGCGCGTCCTCGGCAAGGGGAGCAAGGAGCGGCTGGTGCCCTTCGGTGGCGAGGCGCGCCGCTGGATCGAGCGCTATCTGCACGAGTCGCGCCCCGTCATCCTGGATGGGCAGCAGACTCCGGACCTGTTCGTCACCAGCCGCGGTGCGGGCATGACGCGGATGATGTTCTGGGTCATCGTGAAGAAAAACGCGGTGGCGGCCGGCATTCATGTGCCGCTGTCGCCGCACACGCTGCGTCACGCCTTTGCGACGCACCTGCTCAACCATGGGGCCGACCTGCGTGCGGTGCAATTGCTGCTGGGCCATGCGGACATCTCGACCACCACCATCTACACGCACGTCGCGCGCGAGCGCCTGAAGCAGCTGCATGCGCAGCACCATCCGCGCGGCTGACATCGCGCGTTCGTCTTTCGCCGGAGAATCGGATGCTGTATTCGTATCCCAGCCCAGTCCAGGAGTTGTATCGATGCCTTTGAAATTTCCCCGGCGAGCCGTCACGCTCGCGCTGGGTCTTGCACTGTTCGCCGGCGCGTCGCAGGCGCAAGTCATCCCCAAGACCATCCGCCTCGTCGTCGCCTACCCGGCGGGCGGTGTCAGTGACGTGGTCGCCCGCGCACTGGCCGACAAGCTCGCGGCCCAGCTCGGCAGCACGGTCGTGGTCGAGAACAAGGCAGGTGCCAGCGGAACGATCGGCATGGACGCCGTCGCCAAGGCCGCGCCCGACGGCGCCACGCTGGGCTTTTCGGCTATCAGCCCGCTGGTGCTGAATCCGCACCTGGGCAAGTCGCCCTTCGACCCCCTGAAGGACATCGCGCCTGTGGTCAGCGTCATGTATTCGCCGGTGTTGCTGCTGGCGACGCCCGCAACGGGAACACGCGATTTCGGCTCGTTGCTCGATGACGCGAGGGCGCGGCCCGGTGCCGTGCGCTGGGCGACGTCAGGGCAGGCTTCGCTGGGCCACGTGGTGCTCGAGCAATTGCGCGCAGCGGCGAAGGTCGACATCACGCACATCCCATACAAAGGCGGCGGCCAGCAGCTGAACGATGCGCTCGGCGGCCAGTTCGAGATCCTGTCGACCAATGCGGGGCCCAGCGTCGCCGCGCAGATCAAGGCCGGCAAGCTGCGTCCGCTGGCCGTGGGGGCGCCGGCACGGCTCGACAACCTGCCGAAGGTCGCGACACTGGCCGAACTGGGCTATCCGGCCGCCAACCTGTCATCGCTCTTCGGCGTCTTCGCGCCCGCCGGGACGCCGTCGATCCTTATCGAGAAGTACAACGTCGAGATCAACAAGGCCCTGGCCAGCCCCGACCTGCGCGCGAAGCTGCAGGCGACGGACAACGTGCCCACGGGTGGGCGCACCGAAGAATTCGCGAACGAGATCGCGGGGGAATTCGAGAGCAATGGCCGCATCGTGCGGGCGGCTGGCATCCGCGCGGAATAGTCTCAACCGGGGAGTGCTCAGGTCTGCGACAGCGCCTGCAGCTCTTCGTCCGTGAAGCCGGCGCGGGCGCGGGCCTCCAGGTTGAACGGCGCGCGCAGGCGCGGCGCCTCGTGGCGTCGATACAGCACGCGGTAGAGCGCGATCGGGTCGAGGCCCTCGCGCTCGCACAACCAGCGATACCAGTGGTTGCCGATCGCCACGTGGCCGACTTCGTCGCGCAGGATGATGTCGAGGATTGCGCAGGCTGCCAGTGCGTCCGGCGTGTTCACGCGGCGCAGCTTGGCCTGGATCAACGGCGTCGCGTCCAGGCCGCGTGCTTCGAGGGTGCGCGGCACCAGCGCCATGCGGGCGACCACGTCGTTCCTCGTCTTCTCGCACATGTTCCACAGGCCGTCGTGCCCGGTGAAATCGCCGTAGCGGTAGCCCATGCTGCGAAGGTGGTCGTGCAGCAGCGTGAAGTGGTGGGCTTCCTCGTCGGCCACGCGCAGCCAGTCGCGGTAGTAGGCCTCCGGCATGCCGTCGAAGCGCCAGGCTGCGTCCAGCGCGAGGTTGATCGCGTTGAACTCGATATGGCAGATCGAGTGGATCAGCGCGGCGCGTCCTTCCGTCGTGAAGGGCGACCGCTTCTCAACCTCGGTGGCGGAGACGCGAAGCGGCCGCTCCGGACGGCCCGGCACGCCGGTTTCGTCGCCCTCGGTGCGGACGGGCTCCGCGGGCATCGGGTGCAGGGCCGATTGCGCGAATGTGGCACGTGTCGCGGCCACCTTGAGGTCGGGATCGGTGAGGCGCAGAGCGGCCAGGGCGCCAAGGCGGAGGTGCATCCCTACAATTCTAGGTTTTCGATCTCTGGAGACACCGCGATGGCCCTTTACGAACTCGATGGCGTAGCGCCCCAACTCGGCGAAGGCGCCTGGGTCGCCGACAGCGCGCAGGTCATGGGCAACGTCGTGCTGGCCGAGAACGCGAGCGTCTGGTTCGGCGCAGTGCTGCGGGGCGACAACGAGGCGATGCGCATCGGGCGCAACAGCAATGTGCAGGATCTGTCGATGCTTCATTCCGACCCAGGCTGCCCGCTGACCATCGGCGACAACGTGACGATCGGCCACCAGGTCATGCTGCACGGCTGCACGATCGGCGACAACTCGCTCATCGGCATTCAGGCGGTGATCTTGAATAACGCGAAGATCGGCCGCAATTCCATCGTTGGCGCCGGCAGCGTCGTGACCGAGGGCAAGGAGTTTCCCGACAACTCGCTCATCATCGGATCGCCGGCCAAGGTGGTGCGCACGCTCGACGATGCCGCTGCCGAAAAGCTTCGGCACGGTGCCGAGCACTATATTGAAAACGGCCGTCGCTTCGCGAAGGGCCTCAAGAAAATCGCCTGAAGAGGCGGGAGAGCGAGTCTCAATTGAGCGAGTTGCACAAGTTCCTGTTCGACGGCCTGCCGGTGCGCGGCATGATCGTGCGCCTGACCGATGCCTGGCAGGAAATCCTGGCGCGCCGCGCCTCCAACACGGGCACCGGAGCCTATCCGGCCCCCGTGGCCGAGTTGTTGGGCGAAATGACGGCTGCCGCCACGCTGATGCAGGCCAACATCAAGTTCAACGGCGCGCTCATCCTCCAGATCTTCGGCGACGGCCCGGTCAAGATCGCGGTCGCGGAAGTGAAGCCCGATCTCAGCCTGCGCGCCACGGCCAAGGTGGTGGGGGATCTCGCCGCCGATGCACGCCTGCCCGACATGGTCAACGTCAGGAACAAGGGCCGCTGCGCAATCACGCTCGACCCGAAGGACAAGCTGCCGGGCCAGCAGCCCTACCAGGGCGTGGTGCCGCTGTTCGGTGATCGCGGCGAGAAACTCGACCGGCTGAGCGACGTGCTGCAGCACTACATGCTGCAAAGCGAACAGCTCGATACGACGCTCGTGCTGGCGGCCGACGACAAGGTGGCTGCCGGCCTTCTGATCCAGCGCCTGCCGGTCAAGGGCGAAGCCAACCTCGAAGGCACATCCGGAAGCGATCACGACCAATCCAACGAGGACGAGATCGGCCGCAACGAGGACTACAACCGCATCTCGATCCTTGCGTCGAGCCTGACACGCGACGAACTGCTCACGCTGGACGTCGACACCATCCTGCGCCGCCTGTTCTGGGAGGAGAAGCTGTTGCGCTTCGAGCCACAGGCGGGCCTGCTGGGACCGCATTTCGCATGCACGTGCGGGCGCACGAGGGTGGCGAACATGATCCGCGGGCTCGGGGTCGAGGAAGCGGACAGCATCCTCGCCGAGCGAGGCGACATCGAGGTCGGCTGCGACTTCTGCGGAAAGCAGTACCGCTTCGATGCGGTTGATGCCGCGCAGATCTTTACCGCGCCGGGAGATCAGATGCCGGGCACGGCGGTGGTTCAATAGGGCTGCAACCAGCGAACACGGGCCCAGAACCGGTCCCCGAACCGCGCGGCGCCCAGGCCGCATCCAACGACGGCGAGCGCCACGAGCGCACTCAGGCCCAGGACACCGAGCGGCCACAGGCTGACGCACAGGCCCACGCCGACGACCAGTCCGAACAGCGCGCCGCAGATGAACCGCACCCTCATCTCGAACGCATCGGGCTTCCTGCCGGTCGGCACAGGACCTGATTCAACTTTCATGGCTTGGGCGCGGAGCGTCCCGTTTCGGCCTCGAAGCGACTGAAGCGGATGTCCGGCGCGCTGGTGTTGTGGCGCGAGGGGACCGTCCGGCCGAAGCGGACCATCGTTGCCTCGAGCCTGGAGACCGAGGGCAGGTCCTGCGTCCGCAACGCCGAAGTGGGGCTTGCCTGCCAGCTTATTGCGCTCATGTCCGCGTTGTCGGCGGCCACATACATCGAGCGCAGCATCGCGAAGGGCCGGTCGCTTCGTGTCGCCGGCTTCAGGGAAACATCGAGCGCCGTGCGTTTCTCGCTGATCTCCGCGACCTTCACGTCTGCGCGGCCGCCATCGGCGAAGCGGACATGGAAGGCGAGCGGCTGCGTACTGACGTCGATCGATGCGATGTTCACCACCGGCCGGCCATCGGTCTCGACCGGCCCCATCAGGAAGGATGAGCCGTACACGCCGTCACCGAAGCGGGCCAGCGGAAGCGGCTTGAGGCGCCAGTAGCCGTCGGCCGGATACATCACAAGCGCTTCGAGGGGCTTGGCACCGGCCTTCTTCGCATAGACCTGCAGCAGATGGATGTCGTCCTCCGTGCGCTTGCCGACACGCACCGGCACCCGGTGCGGCCGCCAGAAACTGGGCAGCGTGAGGCCGACGACCATCCAGTCCTTGCCGTCATGGAACACGACCCGGCGCGGCTTGAATGGGAAGCTCGGGTCGGTGGGATGCGCACCGCCGTCGAAGTTGCAGTTGGAGAAGTCGGGCGCCGTGACGTCGGCCTTGATGTCGGCCAGGTAGGGCGGCGGCAGCGCTTCGACCCGGAATCGGGTGATGCCCCGGGCGCTGAGGGTCATCGACACGTTGTCCTCCTCTGCACAGGCCGTGGGGCGCGTCTGGTTTTCGACGGTCACGGTGGCGGGTGCGCCCCACGCCGATGCGCAGAAGAAGCATGCCGAGGCCAGGGAGGTGGCGATGCGAAAGCGGAGGTGCGATGAACTTGCCATGGGTCTGGGGGGGCTGTGGCCTAGGGCCGCCGGGCCACGAGATCGCTGAACAGCCTGTGCTCGCACGCAGGGTCGGAACACTTGTCGCAAGGCCAGAACCATGGGCGCTGCTCGGCGTTGGGGCTGCCCCTGCCCGACGCATTGCCCGCGGCTTCGGCGCTGGCGTTGATGGCATTCCATGCGCCAGCGAGCCGATCCGGTCCACGGCCGTGAATCACGGAATAGGGTGCTCCCGCGCGGGCGAGGGCTGCGCGCAACGATGCATCCACTCGATCGCGTTGCGCGTCGTCGCCGACATTCGGCAGGTCGAGCGCCATGAGGAGCGTGATGGCATAACCGCGATGCGCCGTCAGCGCGTTCGCGTAAAGCGCGTCCTCGCCAAGAAGGATGTCGTGATGGACCGCGGCCACCAGGGCCGTCGTGTCGGCCACGACCACGCCTTGCTCGGCCGCGGATGCGATGCGGCGTGTCTGTTCGCGGGCGATGGCCGCCAGTTCGGCGGTGTCCGGGGCGCGCCGTTCGCGCATCTGCCATTCGTGCGAGACGTCCGCGACCAGTGTGGCCACGATGTCGCGTTGCGAGAGCCGCGCGGCGAGCGCGTTCGCGAGTTCGGTCTTGCCGGTGCCTTGGGCGCCAAGCAGCGCGATAACGCAGCCAGCGGGGAGATCGGGCGTCATGCGGCCGCCGGGAGCGATGCCATTCAGCGCGTGATCTGCACGAAGACTTCGTTGGGCTTGACCATGCCGAGCTCCTGCCGGGCACGTTCCTCGACCATCTCCAGCCCCTCCTTGAGGTCGTTGACCTCGTTGGCAAGGCGTTCGTTGTTCAAGGCGGCGCGGGCGTTGGCTTCCTTCTGGTCAGCCAGCTTTTCCTGCAGCTGCGCCACCTCGCGCACGCTGCCGCGCCCGGTCCACAGCTGCCACTGGAGTATCAGCAGCACGAGGACCAGGATGATCGGGACGATGCGCGATCGCATGGCGCCTGATCCCGGGAAGATCAGCGCAGGTTGTAGAAGGCGGCGCGACCGGGGTACGACGCGACGTCGCCGAGGTCTTCTTCGATGCGCAGAAGCTGGTTGTACTTGGCGATGCGGTCCGAGCGCGACAGCGAGCCGGTCTTGATCTGGCCAGCATTGGTGCCGACCGCGATGTCGGCGATGGTGCTGTCCTCGGTCTCACCCGAACGGTGGCTGATCACTGCCGTGTAGCCCGCGCGCTTGGCCATCTCGATGGCGGCGAAGGTCTCGGTCAGGGTACCGATCTGGTTGATCTTGATGAGGATCGAGTTGGCGATGCCCTTGTCGATGCCTTCCTGCAGGATCTTCGTGTTGGTCACGAACAGGTCGTCGCCGACCAGCTGCACGCGCTTGCCGAGACGTTCGGTCAGGTGCTTCCAGCCATCCCAGTCGCCTTCGTGCATGCCGTCCTCGATGCTGATGATCGGGTATTTGTCGACCCAGGTCGCGAGCATGTCGGTCCAGCTTTCTGCGGTGAGGCTGAGGTTCTCGCCGGAGAGCAGGTACTTGCCGTCCTTGTAGAACTCGCTCGCGGCACAGTCCAGGCCCAGGGCGATCTGCTCGCCGGCGGTGTAGCCGGCCTTGTCGATGGCTTCGAGGATCAGCTGGATCGCGGCTTCATGGCTCTCGACGCTCGGCGCGAAACCGCCTTCGTCGCCCACGGCGGTGCTGATGCCGCGGTCGCCCAGGATCTTCTTGAGCGCGTGGAACACCTCGGCGCCATAGCGCACGGCCTCGCGGAAGCTCTTGGCGCCCACGGGGATGATCATGAATTCCTGCAGATCCAGGCTGTTGTTCGCGTGCGCGCCGCCGTTGATGACGTTCATCATCGGCACGGGCAGCTGCATGCCGCCCATGCCGCCGAAGTAGCGGTACAGCGGCAGACCCGATTCTTCGGCAGCGGCGCGAGCCACGGCCATCGACACGGCCAGGGTCGCATTGGCGCCCAGGCGTGCCTTGTTGTCGGTGCCGTCGAGGTCGTTCAGCGTGCGGTCGAGAAAGGCCTGCTCGCTCGCGTCGAGGCCCAGCACGGCCTCGGAGATCTCGGTGTTGATGTTCTCGACGGCCTTGAGCACGCCTTTGCCGAGATAGCGGCTCTTGTCGCCGTCGCGCAGCTCGATGGCTTCGCGCGAGCCGGTCGATGCGCCCGACGGAACCGCCGCACGGCCCATGGTGCCCGATTCGAGCAACACGTCGCATTCGACGGTGGGGTTGCCGCGGCTGTCGAGGATTTCACGCCCGACGATGTCAACGATTGCACTCATTGTTCTCTTGCTCCGAAAAAACCTAAAAGTTAATCACCCAGCACTCAAAACCTGAAACTCAGCCTGTCAAACGCCCTCGACCACGATCATGCGCATGATCGCCGCGCCTTGGCGCGCGGCACGTGCCTTGCCGTATTCGGGCGAGTCATTGAATTTCTTTGCAGCCTCGACGGTCGGGAACTTGAGGATCACGAGGCGCTGGGGATTCCAGTCGCCTTCGAGCACTTCGACCTTGCCGCCGCGCACGCAGACTTCGGCACCGTGTACCTTCATGGCCTCGGTGGACCACTTCTTGTATTCCTCGTACTGCGTCGGATTCGTGACTTCGACGTTGGCGATGATGTAGGCACTGGTCATTGTTGAAAAATGTCCTCTAGGAATGCGTTTTTCTTGGTGACGCCGTCGAGCGCCAGCAGCGTCTCGAGCAGCGCCTTCATGTGCTTGAGCGGCACGGCATTGGGGCCGTCGCTGAGCGCCTTGGCAGGGTCCGGGTGGGTTTCCATGAACAAGCCGGCCACGCCTACCGCGACGGCGGCACGCGACAGAACGGGCACCATCTCGCGCTGGCCGCCGGAACTCGTGCCCTGGCCGCCGGGCAACTGCACCGAGTGCGTGGCGTCGAAGACCACCGGCGCGCCCGTCTCGCGCATGATTGCGAGCGAGCGCATGTCGGAGACGAGGTTGTTGTAGCCAAAGCTCGCGCCGCGTTCGCAGGCCATGAAGCTGTCTTCGGGCAGGCCTTTTTCCTTGGCCGCCGCACGCGCCTTGTCGATCACGTTCTTCATGTCGTGCGGCGCGAGGAACTGGCCCTTCTTGATGTTGACCGGCTTGCCCGACTGCGCCACCGCACGAATGAAATCGGTTTGGCGGCAGAGGAAGGCTGGCGTCTGCAGCACGTCGACCACCTGGGCGGCTGCCGTGATGTCGTCCTCGGTGTGTACATCGGTCAGCACCGGCAGGCCCAGTTCGCGCTTGACCTTGGCGAGGATGTCCAGGCCCTTGTCACGCCCCGGGCCACGAAAGCTGGTGCCGGACGAGCGGTTGGCCTTGTCGAAGCTGCTCTTGAAGATGAAGGGAATGCCGAGCGAGGAAGTGATTTCCTTCAGCGTGCCCGCTGTGTCCATCTGCAACTGCTCGGACTCGACCACACAGGGACCCGCGATCAGGAAGAAAGGCTTGTCGAGCCCGATGTCGAATCCGCACAGCTTCATGCAACCACCTTCAATGCCTTCTTGTCCGAGTCCGCATTCTGATGTTCGAGCGCAGCCTTGATGAATGCGTTGAACAACGGGTGGCCACCCCAGGGGGTCGACTTGAATTCGGGGTGGAACTGCACGCCCATGAACCACGGGTGCACGTTCTGCGGCAGTTCGACGATCTCCGTCAGGTGCTCGCGCTGGGTGAGCGCCGAAATCACCAGGCCCGCACGGCGCAGCTCGTCGAGGTAGTTGACGTTGGCTTCGTAGCGATGGCGGTGCCGTTCGGTCACGACGTCGCCGTAGATGCTGTGGGCGAGGGTGCCCGGCGCCACGTCGGAGCTTTGTGCGCCCAGGCGCATGGTGCCACCGAGGTCGGACTTCTCGTCTCGCACCTTGACCGTGCCGTCGCTGTCCTTCCACTCGGTGATCAGCGCGATCACGGGGCAGGGCGTTTCGGGGTCGAACTCGGTGCTGTTGGCGTTCTTGAGGCCCGCGACGTTGCGCGCGTACTCGATGGTCGCGACCTGCATGCCGAGGCAGATGCCCAGGTACGGAACCTTGGTTTCGCGGGCGAAACGCGCCGCCGAGATCTTGCCTTCGACGCCGCGCTGGCCAAAGCCGCCCGGAACGAGAATCGCGTCGTACTTGGCGAGCCGGGCTACGTCCTCGCGCGTGATGGTCTCGGAGTCGATGTAGTCGATCTTGACGCGGGCATGGTTCTTCATGCCGGCGTGGCGCAGCGCCTCGTTCAGCGACTTGTAGCTGTCGGACAGGTCCACGTACTTGCCGACCATGGCGATCGACACTTCCTTCTGCGGATGCTCGACTTCGTAGACCAGATCGTCCCAGCGCGTGAGCTTGGCAGGCGGCGTGTTGATGCGCAGCTTGTCGCAGATCAGGCCGTCCAGACCCTGCTCGTGCAGCATGCGAGGCACCTTGTAGATGGTGTCCACGTCCCACATCGAGATCACGCCCCACTCGGGCACATTGGAGAAGAGCGAGATCTTGGCGCGCTCGTCGTCAGGAATCGGCCGGTCGGCGCGGCACAGCAGGGCGTCGGCCTGGATGCCGATTTCGCGGAGCTTTTGCGCCGTATGCTGCGTCGGCTTGGTCTTGAGTTCGCCGGCGGCGGCGATCCACGGCACGTAGCTCAGATGCACGAAGGCCGAATTGTTCGGGCCCATGCGAAGGCTCATCTGGCGCACGGCTTCAAGGAAGGGGAGCGACTCGATGTCGCCGACCGTGCCCCCGATCTCGACGATGGCCACGTCGACTTCGTGGGCCGTGCCGATGCCGGCGCCGCGCTTGACGTATTCCTGGATCTCGTTGGTGATGTGCGGAATCACCTGCACCGTCTTGCCGAGATAGTCGCCGCGGCGCTCCTTCTCGAGCACGGTCTTGTAGATCTGGCCCGTGGTGAAGTTGTTCGCGCGGCGCATGCGCGTCGTGATGAAGCGCTCGTAGTGGCCGAGATCGAGGTCGGTTTCGGCGCCGTCGTCGGTGACGAAGACTTCGCCATGCTGGAACGGCGACATCGTGCCGGGGTCGACGTTGATGTAGGGGTCCAGCTTGATGAGGGTGACTTTGAGGCCGCGCGACTCGAGGATCGCGGCGAGCGAGGCGGAGGCGATTCCCTTGCCCAGGGAAGACACCACACCACCGGTGACGAAGACGAATTTGGTCATGCCAGTTCCGAACGTGCAGGTCCGGGAAGTGGGAAATAGGGATTATAGGTGGGGGCACTTGCCCCTTTACACTGCCGGCCATGCAAGAACTCGCAGGCAAACACATCGTTTTGGGGCTCACCGGGGGCATCGCCTGCTACAAGTCGGCCGAATTCTGCCGGCTGCTGGTCAAGGCCGGCGCCACCGTGCAGGTCGTGATGACCGAGGCGGCAGCGCAGTTCATCACGCCGGTGACGATGCAGGCGTTGTCCGGGCGCCCCGTCTACACCTCGCAGTGGGACGTGCGCGAGGTAAACAACATGCCCCACATCAACCTGAGCCGCGAGGCGGATGCAATCGTGCTGGCGCCTGCCAGCGCCGATTTCATCGCGCGGCTGGTGCAGGGGCGGTCCGACGAACTCCTGAGCCTCATGTGCCTCGCGCGTCCGGTGGACCGGGTGCCCTTGCTGATCGCGCCGGCCATGAACCGCGAGATGTGGAGCCATCCTGCGACGCAGCGCAACCTGCGGCAGGTCGACGCCGACGGCGCCCGCGTATTGGGCGTGGGCAATGGCTGGCAGGCCTGCGGCGAGACAGGGGATGGCCGCATGCTCGAAGCCGACCAACTGCTGGACGAAGTCATCGCCCAGTTCCAGCCCAAGGTGCTGGCGGGCCAGCATGTCGTCGTGACAGCCGGGCCGACCTTCGAGGCGCTCGATCCGATTCGCGGCATCACGAACCACTCGTCCGGCAAGATGGGCTTCGCCATCGCCCGCGCCGCGCGCGATGCCGGCGCCGAGGTCACGCTGGTGGCCGGTCCGGTGCACCTGCCGACGCCGCGTGGAGTTCGCCGTGTCGACGTGCTGTCGGCACAGCAGATGCTCGAAGCCACTCTGCATTCAGTGCAGACCGCGTCGATCTTCGTCGCGACCGCCGCCGTGGCCGACTGGCGCCCGGCCGCGCACAGCGAGCAGAAGATCAAGAAGGACGGCAGCGGCAAGCCGCCGGTGCTGCAGTTCGTCGAGAACGAGGACATCCTCCTGACCGTCGCCCAGGGCGCGCGCGCCAAGGGCGGTCAGTTGTTCTGCGTAGGTTTTGCTGCCGAAAGTGAAAACCTCGCGGAACATGCCAAAGCCAAGCGCGAGCGCAAGGGCATTCCACTTCTGGTCGGCAACATCGGGCCGCTCACGTTCGGGCAGGACCACAACAGCTTGTTGCTGGTCGATGCCAAGGGCGTGCGGGAACTGCCACGCGCACCCAAGCTCACGCTCGCGCGCGAGCTGGTCGCGGAGATCGCGGCCCGTTTGCCCGCCGGGCTGCACCCATGAATCAACAGCCATCGCAAAATCAAAGGCGCTATCAGTGAAAGTCGACGTCCGAATCCTCGATCCCCGCATGCAGGACCAACTGCCGGCCTATGCAACTCCCGGCAGTGCCGGACTGGACCTGAGGGCCTGTCTCGATGCGCCCATCACGCTGGAGCCGAATGCGTGGCAGCTGGTGGGAACGGGCATCGCGATCCATCTGGCCGACCCTCGCTTTGCGGCCATGATCCTGCCGCGCTCGGGTCTCGGGCACAAACACGGCATCGTTCTGGGCAACCTGGTCGGCCTGATCGACAGCGACTATCAGGGCGAACTCAAGGTCAGCGCATGGAACCGCAGCGACACGCCTTTCGTGCTGCAGCCCATGGAGCGGCTGGCCCAGCTGGTGATCGTTCCGGTCGTGCAAGCGCAGTTCAACGTCGTCGCCGAATTCCCGCCCAGCGAGCGCGGTGAGGGCGGCTACGGTTCGACCGGCAAGCACTGAGCGCTGGGTGAGAGGGCTGCTGTAGGCCCGGTCCTTCAAGAGCGCGCAAGGCGCACCCACGCGTAAAGAATGGAACCGGAGACGGCGTTGCGCGTCGAAGGTTTCAACATGTGTTCAAGGTCATCCGGCGCGCCTGCGCTGCGTTAATCCCACATGCAGGGTGCGAATCGCCGCGCCGTTTTGAGGAACTACATCATGAAAATCCCTATTCGTTCGCTTTCCGTCGGCGCTTCGCTCGTCGCTCTCGCCACGTTGACCGCCTGTGTGGCGCCTGCGCCGGTCTACCAGACCTCCCGCTATCCGTACCAGCCGGTCCAGCCGATGGCGCAAGGCCCGTACGTTGAGTACGGCCGCGTGGCCAACATCGAAGTTCTCCGGAGCGAAACTGCCGGGACTGGCTCCAGCGGTGTCGGGGCCATCGCCGGTGGTCTGCTCGGCGGCGTGGCCGGCAACCAGATCGGCAAGGGCAACGGCCGGACCGCAGCGACCGTCGCGGGCGTGGTCGGAGGCGCGCTGCTCGGCAACAGCATCGAGTCCAATCGCAACGGTCCGCGCGCCTACGAGAGCTATCGCGTCTCCGTCCAGACCGACAACGGTGGATACCGTGCATTCGACGTGCCGTCGCCCGGCGACCTTCGCATCGGCGATCGCGTCCGCATCGACAATGGGCAGATTTCACGCTTCTGATCTCGCGAGGCGCCAACGCGAAAAGCCGGGCAATGCCCGGCTTTTTCATGCGCGCTTGACGGGAATCAGTGGAGCAGATCGTTGCCCGGCGCCGTGTTGGGCACCTTGAAGAAGCCGGTGCCTGCCGTGCCGCGCCCGATTTCTTCTTCGGTCGCTTCGCGCACCGATTTCACGGTCATGTCCAGCCGGATCGCGATGCCTGCCAGCGGGTGGTTCCCGTCCAGCACCAGGTGGTCCGGATAGATTTCGCTCACCGTGTAGAGCACGTCCTTGGGCATGTCCGGGTTCGTGCCTTGCGGCAAGGCGGCACCATCGAAAGTCATGCCTTCTTCGGTGCCTTCGGGAAACAGTTTGCGAGGCTCGAGGAAGAGCAATTGGTCGTTGAAGTCGCCGAAAGCCTGTTCGGGTTCGAGTTGAAGCTGCACCCTGGCGCCCGGACCATGGCCCATGAGCGCGGCCTCGATGGCCTCGAAGAGGTCGTCGCCACCGACCAGGAATTCGACAGGGTCATCGAGCACGTCCAGAACTTCGCCCAGCGTGTCTTTCAGCGTCCAGGTCAGGCCGACCACGCATTGTTCAGAGATTTCCATACGAGAATTCTCCCATGGAGATTGATCAACCCTTGACCTTGCTCGGTGGACTGAGCGCCCAGCAATTCATGCGCCGCCACTGGCAAAAGAAGCCACTGCTGGTTCGCCAGGCCGTGCCCGCGATGGTGCCACCGATTGTGCGTCCCGATCTGTTCGATTTGGCTGCCCGCGAGGACGTCGAGTCGCGCCTCATCCGGCATGGCAAGACGGGGTGGACGCTCAAGCATGGCCCTTTCGCGCGCCGCGGGCTGCCTTCGCTCAAGCAACCCGGCTGGACGCTGCTGGTTCAGGGCGTCGACCTGCATCACCAAGGTGTGCATGAATTGTTGCAGCAGTTCCGATTTGTTCCCGATGCCCGCCTCGACGACGTGATGATCAGCTACGCGAGCGACACGGGCGGCGTGGGCGCGCATTTCGACAGCTACGACGTGTTCCTGCTGCAGGCACAGGGGCGACGCCGCTGGTCGATCGGCAGGCAGCGCGATTTGCGTCTGCACCCGAATGTGCCGCTCAAGATCCTCGCCCAGTTCGAGCCCGAGCAGAGCTTCGTGCTGGAGGCGGGCGACATGCTCTATCTGCCGCCGCGCTACGCCCATGATGGCGTGGCAGAGGGCGACGACTGCATGACCTATTCCATCGGCCTTCGCTCGCCGGCCGCTGCCCCGCTCGGCGCGGACCTGCTCGCGCGCATCGCAGAGGCCCAGGCCGATGCCGTGCAGGACGCCGCGGCGCAGGCCGCGGTGCACTATCGCGATCCATCCCAGCCCGCGCTCGACACACCGGCTGCGATGCCATCCGCGTTGCAGGCATTTGCGCGCGATGCGGTGCTGGCCGTCATGCGCGATGGCAACATCATCGACCGCGCGCTCGGCGAATCGATGACCGAACCCAAGCCGACGGTCTGGTTCGACCAAGGCGAGACGCCGCCCGAACTGAATGCGGTCGCCCTCGATCGCCGCACGCGCATGCTCTACGACGAGCGGCATCTCTATATCAACGGCGAGAGCTTTCGAGCCTCCGGCCGCGATGCCAAGCTGATGCGGCGCCTCGCGGACCAGCGAGCGCTCGGGCCACGCGACCTCGCGAGCGCGAGCCAAGACGCGCTCGCGCTCCTGAGCGACTGGTGCGAAGCAGGGTGGGTGCATGCCGAATGAATCATCTGCTGCCGAATTGCCCGACGGCAAATTCGATGGGCGCCACGCATTCCACGCGCATCTGCAGACGGCTCTTTCAGCAGCTGCCCGGCAGAACTGGCGTGAAATCGTCCTGAGCGACCCCGATTTCGACGACTGGCCGTTGGGCGAACGTGCCATGGTCGATGCGCTTCAGGCCTGGTCTGCGG
The DNA here is from genome assembly GCF_030317145.1 of Variovorax flavidus. Lineage (GTDB taxonomy): Bacteria > Pseudomonadota > Gammaproteobacteria > Burkholderiales > Burkholderiaceae_C > Variovorax > Variovorax flavidus. The sequence continues at coordinate 627,163 of NZ_JASZYE010000003.1, read as the reverse complement.
CGGGACGCCGCTTCGTGTTGCTGGCGCAGCGATTCGATGTCTTCGAGCGCGAACATGCGCGCTTCGTGCACTGGCGGCGCATGTGGAGCCACATCATCGAGTGCCGGGCTTGCAGCGGACCGGGTCTGCCGGAGGTGCAGAGTGCGGTCTGGACGCCGTCATGGTTTTTGCATCGCATCGACATCGATCATGGCCGCGGCGTTTGCGGACGCGAGCCCGACAGTCGGCGCGCGTTGCGCGAACGGCTCGACGAGTGCCTGCGACATGCGCGGCCCGCCTTCCCCGCTTCGACGCTCGGCTTGTAAGCCAATGCCGCGAATCGCACCCCGATACATATTCCGCGGAGGGTGCAGGTCTAGAATTTTTTCTTTGAGACCTTCATCCAAAGGAGTCATGTAATGAAGAAGTATGTATTGCTTGCTTCGCTGATCGCCGCTGCCGCACTGACCGCATGCGGAAAGAAGGAAGAGCCACCGGCAGTGGTCGCGCCGCCGCCTGCCCAGGTCGCTCCGCCTGCCGCGCCTGCGCCCGCGCCGGCACCTGATGCATCGGCGACCCCGTCACCCAATGCGTCGTCTGCGCTCGATGCCGCCAACGCCGCGACGGAGGCAGCCAAGAAGAATGCGGAAACCCCGCCAGCGAAGCCTTGAGCCTCTGGGCTGCGCCTACGCTTCCAACAGCAACTGCAACATGAAAAAGGCCGCCTTCGGGCGGCCTTTTTCATGCGCTCGAAGTTTCAGAGGTCGAGCCATGGCGAGCCTTCGGCCGCGGTGGCTGTGAGCATCTCATCCTCGTTCGAGCCCAATGCTTCGGCCATTGCGCGCCGCACGATGTCGGGCCGGTTGTTCTGCTCGCTCAGATGCGCGCCCAGCACGTGGCGCAGACCGGAGTGCAGCACCGTCCTTGCAATCGCTGCGGCTGCTGCATTCGAGAGATGGCCATAGTTGCCGCCGACGCGCTGCTTGAGGAAGGGCGGGTAGGCCGAGCCGGCCAGCATGTCGCCATCATGATTGAACTCGAGGAGCAGCCCGTCGAGTCCCATGAGTCGGCCCAGCACATGCGGCGTGGCATGGCCAAGGTCGGTCAGCACGCCGAGGCTGCGGGCGCCATCGGTGCAGCGCAGTTGCAGCGGTTCGCGCGCATCGTGCGGCACCGTGAAGGGTTGAACCACGAGATCGCCGACCTGGATGTCGAGACCGTCCCGCGCGAGATGGAGGCGGCCTTCAAAATCGCGCGCGCCGGTCGCCAGCCAGGTGCCTTCGCTCATCCAGACGGGAATGCGCTCCCGACGCGAGAGCGCGTGCGCGCAACCGATATGGTCGCCGTGCTCGTGCGTGATGAAGACCGCGTCGATATCCGCGGCTGCGAGGCCCGCCCGGGCGAGCCGGGCGTCCAGGTGACGCAGCGTGAAGCCGCAGTCGATCAGGAGCCTCGAAGTCCGCCCGCCGCTGGTCGCCTCGACCAGCGTGGCGTTGCCGGTGCTGCCGCTGCCCAGACTGCGGAAGCGCAGCATCGGCAAGGCCTTATTTCAGGTCGTCGGCGATGACTTGAACGATGCGCTGGGCGTTGGCGGACGTGTCCGGTGCGCCGTTGCCGTCGAGCACCGATACCGTGCTGCTCGCATCGCCCTGGCCCTTGACCAGGATGCGGAACTTGAGCGGCGCTTCGGTCTTGCCCGAACCGAAGGTGAATAGCTTGCCGAAGAAGCCAGGGTCACTCTTGTTCGGGTTCGGCGGCACATAGCGAACGAAGTACGTGCCGGCGGTGCGGTCACGGTCTTCGACGGTGAAGCCGGTGCGGTCCAGCGCCAGGCCGACGCGGCGCCATGCGCGCTCGAAGCCTTCGCTGATCTGAACCACCGGCTGGCCGCCGACGTTGGCAACGCGAGCGGTCTGGACCGGCGCGCCGGCTGCGGCAATCACCTTGGATTGCTCTTGCGAGACGCCGAGCTTCACCATCAGGCGGCGCAGGAATTCGGCCTCGAGTTCAGGGTCGCTGGGACGGGGCTGCCACACCGTCTGGTCCTGGCGGGAGCTGCTGTAGACCTCTTGCATGCCGCGATGGCTGACGAAGATCTCGGTACCGTTGGGCGTGCGCTCCATGCGCGTGCGGAAGCGGTCGAGCTCGCCGGTCGAATACATCGACTCGACCAGCTTGCCGAGCGTTCCCCGGATGATGTCCTGCGGCAGCTTGGCGCGGTTCTCGGCCCAATCGGTTTCCATGATGCCGAGGTTGCGCTGCTCGGTGGTGATCAGGAAGCCGCTCTCCTGCCAGAAGTCCTTGACGGGATCCCAGAGCTGGTCGGCGGGCCGGTTGATGACCAGCCAGCGTTGCGAGCCCGAGCGCTCCATGCGCACGTCGCCGATGTTGCTGACCGCGGTCGGAAGGCCGGGTGCGTTGGCCAGCCCTGCCTGGTAGCTGTTCGCCGTGACGGCGCCGCCCGGCACCGCATAGCGGTTGTCGCGCGACAGTTGCGTCAGGTCCGGCGGCACTTCGAGGGTGGGAGCCTTGCCGGCGCTCTTGTAGTCGATCTTGTCGCTCTCAAGCACCGAACAGGCGGCGAGACTGGCAACCAGGGCCAGCAGTGCGAATCGCGAAATGGTGTTCAACGTCGTCTTCCTTCTTGGAATATCTAACTCAATCAGTGAGCCGCCGCGGCGCCCGCAGTTTCAGAGCGCAGCCAGGGCAAAAGGTTGCCGGCGTTCGTCGACGGCACGGTAAAGATGGGATCAGTCCTTGAGCAGGCCGCTGGCGCGCAGTGCGGACTCGACCACTGGCCGGCCGGATTCGGCGAGCGGGGTGAGTGGCAGGCGCAATGCGCCGCCGCACAGCCCCAGCCGTGCCATGGCCCACTTGACCGGAATCGGATTGGGTTCGACGAAGAGATGACGATGCAAGGGCATCAGCTCGAACTGGATCTGCATCGCGCGCTTGACGTCGCCGGCAATGGCGGCCATGCACAGTTCGTGCATCTTGCGCGGTGCAACGTTGGCCGTGACGCTGATGTTGCCCTGGCCGCCGCACAGCATCAGCGCGACTGCGGTCGGGTCGTCGCCGGAATACACGGCGAAGGACTTCGGCAGGTCGCGGATGAGCCACTGCGCACGCTCGATGTTGCCGGTCGCTTCCTTGATGCCGATGATGCCGGGCACCTGGGCCAGTCGAAGCACCGTGTCGTGTGCCATATCGGCGACGGTGCGGCCGGGCACGTTGTAGAGCACGGTGGGGAGGTCGCCCACCGCTTCGGCGATCGCCTTGAAGTGCTGGTACTGGCCTTCCTGCGTCGGCTTGTTGTAGTAGGGCACCACCTGGAGCTGGCAATCGGCACCGACGCCCTTGGCGAACTTGGCGAGTTCGATGGCTTCCTTGGTGGAATTGGCGCCGCAGCCCGCCATCACGGGAACGCGGCCGCGGGCCTGTTCGACCGAGACGCGAATGATCTCGCAATGCTCCTCGACGTCGACCGTCGGCGATTCGCCGGTGGTGCCGACCACGCCGAGACAATCGGTGCCTTCGTCAATGTGCCAGTCGATCAGCCGGCGCAGGGCGGGATAGTCGACACTGCCGTCGTCATGCATCGGCGTGACGAGCGCGACGATGCTGCCTGTCAGTTGCTCCAAGGGAAATCTCTTTGTCGGTGGACGAAAAGCAGACATTCTACTAACTCGGCCCCCTTCCGCGCGGGTTTGCCCGGGGCGGCCCGGCGAGGCTCGCAGAGAGGCTGGCTAGCGGGGCTCCAGCGGATGACGCGGCGGAGTCGAGGCGGCTGAACTCGCAGGCCGGACGGCCGCGATGCGCTGGACGAAGCGGTCCGGTTCGGCAAGGTACCCGTCTTCGTACGCGACGACGCGCAGGCCTGCACAGGCAACGAGCAGTTCGCCCGGCTGCAGCAGGAAGTCCGGCCGCGACGGCTTGCCGACGGTTTCGTTGCCTGCGGCGAAGGTTTCGTACAGCAGCACGCCCCCGGGCGCGACGGCGGCCACGATGTCGGCCATCCGTGCCCGCCAGAGGTAGTTGGTGACGATCACCGCACCGAAAGCCTGCCCTGCGAATGGCCAGGGCCCGGATTCGATGTCGGCCAGCACCGTTCGGCCGAAGGGCGCCGCGGCAGCGACCGCTTCCGGCGACCGGTCCACGCCAATCGTCGGATGGCCGCGTTCGGCGAACCAGTGCATGTGTCGCCCAGAGCCGCAGGCCACGTCCAGCACCGTGGCGCCGGGCGCCGGCAGGTGGGACCAGCGCACGATCCAGGGTGAAGGCGCGAGCGTCGAATGGTTCAAAAACAGGCCCAGATCTGGTCGATCAGCGTCACGAGGAACGCCGGACGCGTGTAAAGCGCGAACACCGCCGCCAGGGCCAAAGCAGCCACGCCCAGCCAGCCGGCTTGCACGAGGCGATGGCGTGTGAGGTCGGACATGGCCGTGCTCAGGCCGGTTGCGGCGTCGGGCGCGCGATCGCGCCTTCCTTCACCGGCAGGTTGATCAGCGCCGCGCATACGCCCAGCGCAATGGCGATGTACCAGACCAGGTCGTAGCTGCCGGTGCGGTCGTAGAGGTAGCCGCCGAGCCAGACGCCGAGGAACGAGCCGACCTGATGGCTCAGGAACACGATGCCGCCCAGCATCGACAGGTGCGCCACTCCGAAGATCTGGGCCACGATGCCGCTCGTGAGCGGCACGGTCGAAAGCCACAGGAAGCCCATCACGCTGGCAAAGACGTACACGGTCAGCGGCGAGATCGGAACGATCAGGAACAGCGCGATCGCCACCGCCCGGCTGATGTAGATCGCCGCCAGCAGCTTGCGCTTGGCCAGCCGTGCGCCCAGCGAGCCTGCGATGTAGGTGCCGAACACATTGAACAGCCCGATCAGCGCCAGCGCGTAGCTCGCGACCTCGGGCGACAGACCCTTGTCTCGCAGGTAGCTCGGCATGTGCACGCCGATGAACACCACCTGGAAGCCGCAGACGAAATAGCCGGCCGTCAGCAGCACGAAGCTGGGGTACCTGAAGGCCTCCTGCATGGCCTGCATGATGGTCTGGCTGCGGCGCACATGGGTGGTCGTTTCGTGCCGGGGCTCGCGCAGCCCGAAAGCCAGCGGCACGATGAGGAGCACCATCGCGGCCAGCACGAGCAGCGCGGTCTGCCAGCCGAGGCGGGCGATCAACTGGCCCTCCACGGGCACCATCAGGAACTGGCCAAAGGAGCCGGCCGCTGCGGCGACGCCCATCGCCCAGGAGCGCTTTTCGGCAGGGATCTGGCGGCCGATGACGCCGTAGATGACGGCGTACGTCGTGCCGGCCTGCGCGGCGCCGATCAGGACGCCCGCCGAAAGCGCGAACATCAGCGGCGTCGGAGACAGCGCCATGCCGACCAAGCCCAGCGAATAGAGTGCCGCGCCCGCCAGCAGGACGCGAAACGCGCCCAGCTTGTCCGCCAGCATCCCCGCGAACACGCCGATCACGCCCCATGACAGGTTTTGAATGGCGATCGCAAAGGAGAAGGTTTGCCGCGACCAGCCTTGTTCCTGCGTGATCGGCTGGAGCCAGAGCCCGAAGCCGTGGCGGATGCCCATCGACAACGTGACGATCATGGCGCCGCAAACAAGGACCTGCTTGAGGCTGAGAGGCTGGCTGGAGGAGGAAGTCATCCCGGGCAAATGTACCGAAAAGCCAGGCCCTGCGTCGGCGGCGCTCCCATTGGAGATTGGTGAAATTTTCGAGCGACTTTGATGCGATCGACGAACGCCTCGCCCCGAAAGCGCCCGGGTGGCCACGAGACCAACGCCTAGAATCCCGCGCCATGGCAAGCAAGGAACCAGGCAGTTACGGCGAGGCGTCGATTCGCGTCCTCAAGGGCCTCGAGCCCGTCAAGCAGCGGCCGGGCATGTACACCCGCACCGACAACCCGCTGCACATCATTCAGGAAGTACTGGACAACGCCGCCGACGAGGCGCTGGCGGGGTACGGCAAGAAGATCAAGGTCACCCTCCATGCGGACGGCTCCGTCAGCGTCGAGGACGACGGCCGCGGCATTCCCTTCGGATTGCACCCGGAGGAAAAGGCCCCCGTGGTCGAGCTGGTGTTCACCCGGCTGCACGCGGGCGGCAAGTTCGACAAGGGCTCGGGCGGCGCCTACAGCTTCTCGGGCGGCTTGCACGGCGTCGGCGTCTCGGTGACCAATGCGCTGTCGAAGCGTCTGGAGGTGACCTCTTATCGCGAAGGCTCGGTGGCGCAGATCGCGTTCTCGGCCGGCGATGTGGTCGAGCCGCTCAAGCTCCGGCCGCAGGAAAGCGCAGCCGCTTCCAACGGCGATGGTCCGCGCGACCGCCGGCAAGGCACGACGGTGCGCGCATGGCCGGACGCCAAGTACTTCGAATCCCCGGCGCTGCCGATCAACGAACTCACGCATCTGCTGCGCAGCAAGGCGGTGCTGATGCCCGGCGTCACGGTGACGCTGGTGGTCGAGAAGACCAAGGAAACCCAGACCTGGCTCTACAAGGGCGGACTGCGCGACTACCTGATGCAGACGCTCAACGGCGACCCGGTGATCCCGCTCTTCGAAGGCGCGGGCCATGCCGACAAGAATGCCGACAACTTTGCCGAGGGCGAAGGCGCCGAATGGTGCGTGGCCTTCACGGAAGACGGCCAGCCGGTGCGCGAGAGCTACGTCAACCTGATCCCCACGAGCGCCGGCGGCACGCATGAAAGCGGGTTGCGCGATGGCCTGTTCAACGCGGTCAAGAGCTTCATCGAACTGCATTCGCTGTTGCCCAAGGGCGTGAAACTGCTGCCTGAGGACGTCTTCGCACGCGCGTCGTACGTGCTCTCGGCCAAGGTGCTCGACCCGCAATTCCAGGGACAGATCAAGGAACGGCTCAATTCGCGCGATGCCGTGCGGCTGGTGTCGAGCTTCGTGCGGCCGGCGCTGGAGCTGTGGCTCAACCAGCACGTCGACTACGGCAGGAAGCTCGCCGAACTGGCCATCAAGGCCGCGCAGACGCGCCAGAAGGCCGGCCAGAAGGTCGAGAAGCGCAAGGGCTCCGGCGTGGCCGTGCTGCCGGGCAAGCTGACCGACTGCGAGAGCAAGGACATTGCGCACAACGAGGTCTTCCTGGTCGAGGGCGACTCCGCCGGCGGCAGTGCCAAGATGGGACGGGACAAGGAAAGCCAGGCCATCCTTCCCCTGCGCGGCAAGGTGCTCAACACCTGGGAGGTCGAGCGCGACAGGCTTTTCGCCAACACGGAAATCCACGACATCTCCGTCGCGATCGGCGTCGATCCGCACGGGCCGGACGATACGCCCGACATGTCCGGCCTGCGCTACGGCAAGGTCTGCATCCTGAGCGATGCCGACGTGGATGGGTCGCACATCCAGGTGCTGCTGCTCACCTTGTTCTTCCGTCACTTCCCGAAGCTGATCGAGACGGGGCACGTGTACGTCGCCAAGCCGCCTCTGTTCCGCGTCGACGCACCGGCGCGCGGCAAGAAGCCGGCCTCGAAGGTCTACGCGCTGGACGAGGGCGAGCTCACCGCCATCCTCGACAAGCTGCGCAAGGACGGCGTGCGTGAAGGTGCGTGGAGCATCAGCCGCTTCAAGGGCCTGGGCGAAATGAGCGCCGAACAGTTGTGGGAGACCACGCTCAATCCCGACACGCGACGCCTGCTGCAGGTGCGCCTGGGACGCTTCGACGTGCTGGGCACGCAGGGCGAGATCACCAAGCTCATGGGCAAGGGCGAGGCCGCCGCGCGGCGTGAACTGATGGAATTGCGCGCGGACGACGTCGAGGTGGACGTCTGAGCTTGCCTACCGGCGGCATTCGGGCGATCCGTTGGCCTGCTTGAGCTGGTGGCGGGTCCGCGTGCCCTCGTCGTCCGGCGGGTTCAGGACATGAAGGCCGATGGAACCACCGGTACCTCGCCGAGCGCCTGGCGCAGCACGGCCCAGTGCATGGCTTCGTCGCCGAGGATGCTCGCTGCGGCCTTCGAGAGGTCGCGATCGCCGAACAGCGGCACGGCACCCAGGTAGGCGCTGACGGCGCCTTGCTCCAGCTTGGCCGCGAAGCGGAGCACGTCCGCTTGCGACTTCAACTGCTCGACCGGGAAGTCGTACTTGCTCTTTGCGAGCACAGGCTTGCCGCCCAGTTTCGCGACCGTCCCCGCCAGCATGGCCGCATGCGCCCTGTGGTGCCCCTGGAAGGTCACGGCGAGATCGAGCACGGGCTTCTCGAGGAGCTTGCTTTCCGCGCCAACCTGGTAGGCCGCGATGGCTTCGAGTTCCGCGCCGAGCGCAGTGTTGAGGATCTGCACGTCCCCGGCAGTGTCCCCGTCCGCCTTGGCCGCCAGGGCATCCTTGCCGGCCAGAAGCGCGACTGCGGCGCCTGACAGCACGAGGCCGGAACGGCCCAGGAAAAGGCGGCGCGCGGCGATGGGCGTGGGCATCTGAAAGAAGGACATGACAGTCTCCTTGTGATTGGATTCACGGGTGCGGCCGTGGGCTCGATGCGTCGCCGGCGATCGCGGACATCACGTGGGCGACGATGTCGTCGCAGCGCTTGCCCGCGAACGAGAATGCATCGCCGATCGCAAGATCGACCTCGCGCGACAGCGCTTCGCGCAAGAGGCCGCGCGCTCGGAAGAAGCGGCTCCTTACCGTGGCTTCCGGAATCTCCAGGGCCGCGGCGACCTCTTCGATGCTCATGTCCTCCACCGCGCGCAGGACGAACACGGTGCGAAAGGCGTCCGGAAGGGCATCGATCCGGGTTTCGATCAGATTGCGGAATTCGCCGCGCATCGCCTGGCGTTCGGGCTGCTCGTCCGGGTCTGCGTGCATCCATGTCTCCCCTTGCGCTTCGGCAGCATCGCTGACGGTGTCGAGCGGAATGACCTGCGCGCTGCGGCGACCGCGAAGTCTTCCGAGCGCTTCGTTCACGACGATCCGCACCAGCCAGGTGGAGAGCCTGGCCTCGGCCCTGAAGCTGGCGAGCGAACGCCATGCCCGCAGGTAGGCTTCCTGCAGCGCATCCTGTGTCTCCTCGTCGTTCTGCAGGATGCTGCGGCCGGTGCGAAACAGCAGCCGGTTGTGCCGACGCATGATGTGCTGGAAGGCCAGGGTGTCGCCTCGCGCGGCACGCATCGCCAGTTCGGCGTCCGCCAGGAGGCTGGACGACGCGGCTGAGTCAAGGGGTTTGGCGTTGTGCATGGTGGTTGTCTCTGCCCATTGGATGGACGCGGGCGCTGTCCTGTTCCCAGCGGTCGCCGCAGGGGCACATCGACGACAATGCACCTTATGACGGTTCAAGACAGACTGTTGACCTCTTGCGGGAACCCTGCGCGCTGGCGCAGTGCGGGCTGATTGCCGACGCACCACGGGCGCTGACCTTCCACCGGCGATGAATTTCTCACGTGCTCTGGCTCGCGGCTGCTTGCTGCCGGCCCTGCTGTTGGCGCTGTTGTCATGGCAGTCGGCCGCCCGCGCCGCCGACATCTATGGCTACATCGACCAGAAGGGCGTGGCGCATTTCGCATCGGAGAAGCTCGACGAGCGCTACCAGCTCTTCTTTCGGGGCGGCCAGAGCTTCGACACCGCGAACGGCATCAGCCCGCTGGGCCGGGCGCGCAAGGGCACGATCGACGGCAAGGTGCCGCGAGCGTCGCAGACCTTGCTGGCGCTGTTCGAAGCTTCGCCCAGTTACAAGATTGCGAAATCCGCGCTGCGCGACGCATCGCGCAAACACGACATCGACTACGAACTGCTGCAGGCGCTGATCGCGACGGAATCGGGCTTCGATGCGCAGGCGGTGTCGCCCAGGGGCGCGCTCGGGCTCATGCAGTTGATGCCTGCGACGGCGCAGCGCTACGGGATCTCGGCCGACCCTCGCGCGACGATCGAGAAGAAGCTTTTCGACCCGCGCATCAACATCGCCACCGGATCGCGCTACCTGCGCGACCTGATCGCCATGTTCCCGGGCCAGATCGAATTGGCGCTCGCGGCCTACAACGCGGGCGAGGGCGCCGTGCAGCGTGCCGGCAACAAGATTCCCAATTACCCCGAGACGCAGAACTACGTGCAGACCGTGCTGCAGCTTTACGCCTATCTCAAGCCATCGGCAGGCCTGCCCCGTGGCAAGGGCAAGGGGCCGGCGCGCATCCGCATGGAAATGACGGTTCCGCAGGGAGGGGCCATCGGTCGTGGCAATATGCCGCCCGCCTCCGGGGAGTTGCCGGCGATGCCGCCCATTCCCGAGGCGCCGCCCGCGGTGCCTTGAGCGCGCCCGCGCCATTCGATCCGATGAAGGAAATCGCCATGCAACGTCGAAACCTTGTGCTCGCCACTGCGTCAGCCGCCGTGGTCGGCATCGCGCGTGCGCAAGGTGCATCGCCACGGCTGCCGGTGGCACCTTCCGCCGACGAGCCCTACGCGCGGCTGCAGGGCGGCGTGCCGCACCACATGACGCCCGAGCAGGAGGCGCAGCGCTTCACCGAGAGCCCGGCGCCGGCCGGTGCGCCGGGGCGTTGGGTGCCGCGCGCGGCCTTGCCGATCCCGCGCAGCGAGATGGCCTGGGCGACCGCCGCGGCCGGCCGCATGCACGTGGTCGGCGGCTACGGCGAGGGGGCGGTCAACCGCGACTATCACCACATTTACGACCCGGCGGCCGACCGCTGGCTCTCCGGCGCTCCACTGCCACGCGGCGCGAACCACGTCGCCGTCACGGCCGACGCCGGCCGGGTCTATGCGTTTGGCGGTTTCGTCGAGCAAAACCGCCGGTCTGACACCAACGCCTACGCCTACGAGATCACCGCGGACCGTTGGGTGGCGATTGCGCCCTTGCCACGCCCGCGCGGAGCAGCCGCGGCAGTGGTGATGGATGGCGCGATCCACCTGATCGGCGGCGCCTCCGAGCCCGCGAGCGAGCGCGCCAGCGTGGGCTGGCATGAGGTCTACGACCCGAAGACCGACCGCTGGTCCGCGCGCAAGGCATTGCCTGGTGCACGTGACCACGTAGGCTGCGTGTCGCACAACGGCCAGATCCACGTGATCGGCGGGCGCTTCAATACCTTCGAATACAACACCGATCTGCATCACGTCTACCTGCCGGCGCGAGACACCTGGGAACTGCGGTCGCCGCTGCCCACGGCGCGCTCGGGCCATGGTCTGGTGGTCTACCGCGGGCGCTACTACGCCATGGGTGGCGAGGGCGGCATCCTCGTGGGCGGCGTGCCACGCCAAGCCAAGGTCTTCGGCCAAATGGAAAGCTACGATCCGGCGACCGACACCTGGCAACGCCACGCGCCGATGCCCACGCCGCGCCATGCCGTCGGCGCGGCCGTGATCGGCGACTGGATCTACGTCGCCGGCGGCGGTGCCGTCCTCGGCGGCGCCGTGCAGTCCGCGGTGCATGAGGCATTCACACTGGGTTGAGCGCGCAAGGGTGCGCTGACCCGCGATTCATTTCTTCTCTCACTTTTTTTCCATGGACTCCCAACCTTCGCTCGATCTCCAGAGCCCTGAAGAAGACGGCGCGCTGACGCTGGCCGACTACGCGCAGACCGCCTACCTCGAGTACGCGCTCAGCGTCGTCAAGGGCCGCGCGCTGCCGGACGTCAGCGACGGCCAGAAGCCGGTGCAGCGGCGCATCCTCTATTCGATGTCCCGCATGGGCCTCGGCTACGGCGGCGCCAACGGCACGGTGGGCGCCAAGCCCGTCAAGAGCGCACGCGTGGTCGGCGACGTGCTCGGCCGCTTCCACCCGCACAGCGACCAGGCCGCCTACGACGCACTCGTGCGCATGGCGCAGGATTTCTCGCAGCGCTATCCGCTGGTCGACGGCCAGGGCAACTTCGGCAGCCGGGACGGCGATGGCGCAGCAGCCATGCGCTACACCGAAGCCCGCCTCGCCCGCATCACGAGCCTGCTGCTCGACGAGATCGACGAAGGCACGGTCGACTTCATCCCCAACTACGACGGCTCGACCGAAGAGCCGCGCCTGCTGCCCGCGCGCCTGCCTTTCGCGCTGCTCAACGGCGCGAGCGGCATCGCGGTCGGCCTGGCCACCGAGATCCCGAGCCACAACCTGCGCGAGATCGCCGACGCCTGCGTGGCGCTCATCAAGAGCAACGGCAAGCTGTCCGACGAGGAACTGTTCTCCTTCGTGCCGGGCCCTGACTATCCGGGGGGCGCTCAGATCATCAGCAGTGCCGCCGACATCGCCGACGCCTACCGCACCGGACGCGGCTCGCTCAAGGTGCGTGCGCGCTGGAAGATCGAGGACCTGGCACGCGGCCAGTGGCAACTCGTGGTCAACGAACTGCCGCCGGGTGTCAGCACGCAGAAGGTGCTGGAGGAAATCGAGGAGCTCACCAACCCCAAGATCCGCGCCGGCAAGAAGGCACTCACGGCCGAGCAGACCCAGCTGAAGGCTGCGGTGCTGTCCGTGCTCGACGTGGTGCGCGACGAGTCGAGCAAGGACGCGGCGGTGCGCCTGGTGTTCGAGCCCAAGACCTCGCGCATCAGCCAGGAAGAGCTCGTCACCACGCTGTTGTCGCAGACCTCGCTGGAAACTTCCTCGTCCATCAACCTGACGATGGTGGGCATCGACGGCAAGCCGACGCAGAAGTCGCTGCGGCAGATGCTCAATGAGTGGATCGCCTTTCGCGAGATCACGGTCGAGAAGCGTTCGCGCCATCGGCTCGGCAAGGTGGAAGACCGCATCCACATCCTCGAAGGCCGGCAGCTGGTGCTGCTGAACATCGACGAGGTGATCGCCATCATCCGCGCCGCCGAGGACCCGAAGGCTGCGCTGATCGCGCGCTTCAACCTCAGCGATCGGCAGGCCGAGGACATCCTGGAAATCCGCCTGCGCCAACTCGCGCGGCTGGAAGCCATCAAGATCGAGCAGGAGCTCAAGAGCCTGCGCGAAGAACAGAAGAAGCTCGAGGACATCCTCGGCAGCCCGGCCGCACTGCGCCGGCTGCTGGTGAAGGAAATCGAGGCCGACGCCAAGAGCTTCGAAGATCCGCGCCGCACGCTGATCCAGGCCGAGAAGCGCGCCGTCGCCGAAGTGCGCGTGGTCGACGAGCCGGTCACGGTCATCGTGTCGCAGAAGGGCTGGGTCCGCACGCAGAAGGGATGGCCCAGCGAGCGTGCGGCGGGTGCCGCGCCGCCTGAATACAGCTTCAAGTCGGGCGACGCGCTCTATGGCGCCTTCGAATGCCGAACAGTCGATACGCTGCTCGTCTTCGGCACCGCCAAGGACAAGGGCGTGCGCGTCTACAGCGTGCCGGTGGCATCGCTGCCGGGCGGTCGTGGCGACGGGCAGCCCGTCACCACGCTGATCGACCTGGACAGCGGCACGCACGTGGCGCATTACTTCGCGGGCCCGCTGGGCGCGAACCTGCTGTTGTCGAACACCGGCGGCTATGGCTTCATCGCGGCGGTCGAGAACATGATCTCGCGCCAGCGCGGCGGCAAGGCCTTCATCGACGTGGGCGAGGGCGAGCAGATGTGCCGGCCCTCGCTGGTCGGCGGCGCGGGTGGTGCCGAGCCGCTGCCGGCGGCGACGCACGTGGCCTGCGCTTCGACGGGCGGCCGCATCCTCACGTTCGAGATCAGCGAACTCAAGTCGCTGCCGAAGGGCGGACGGGGGCTCACGCTCATCGACCTCGAAGCCAAGGACACGCTCGCCGGTGCGGCCGCCTACACGCGCAGCGTAAAGATCGAAGGCATCGGCCGCGGCGGCAAGGAGCGCGAGGAGACGCTGGAGATCCGCACGTTGAACAACGCGCGCGCCAGCCGTGCGCGCAAGGGCAAAGCGGCCGATCTCGGCTTCAAGCCGACGAGCATCGTGCGCGTCCAGTAGCGCGGCATACGGGAACTCAGATGGACATCGGAATCCTGGGTCTGCTCATCGCCGTGGTCAGCGGCCTTGCCAGCTTTGCGCTCGGTCGCTGGCTTTCCAACAAGCGGCGGCAGAAGAAAGCCGATCAGGCCCGTGCCGTCGCCGAGGCCGGGCAGAGCCGGCAGGTGCGGCGCGCGCGCGAGCGCCAGCGGCGGCGCTGATCCACGCGATCGAGCAGCGGCAGGGCTACTTCAGGCCCTGCCACCAGCGCACGTTGGTGCGGCGCTGGCCGACGGTCAGCACTTCGCCGATGGCCGGCGTTGCAAGTTCGATCTTCTGGCGCTCGGACAGATCCGCGATGCGATCCAGCGGATCGTGCCAGGTGTGGAAGGCGAGATCGAAGGTGCTGTTGTGCACCGAGAAGAGCACCTTGCCGCGCAGGTCCTGGAACGCCTGCACGCTTTGCTCGGGCGTCATGTGCACCGCGGGCCAGTAGGCATCGTAGGCACCGTTTTCCATCATGGCGAGGTCGAAGCCGCCGAATCGCTCGCCGATCTGGCTGAAGCCCTTGAAGTAGCCGGAATCCCCGCTGTAGAAGATGCGCTGGCTGCCGCTCTGGATGACCCACGACGCCCACAGCGTGCTGTCGCGGTCGTTCAGCGTGCGTCCCGAGAAATGCTGGGCCGGCGTGGCCGTGAGTTGCACGCCGTCATGCTGCCCGGCCTGCCACCAGTCGAACTCGGCAATGCGATCGGCCGGCACGCCCAGTTCCACCAGCCGAGCGCCCACGCCCAGCGGCACGAAGTAGCGGTTCACGCGCTTCGCGAGGTATTCGATGGTCGCGATGTCGAGATGGTCGTAGTGGTCGTGCGAGAGGATCAGCCCCTCGATCGGCGGCAATTGCTCGAGCGTGAGCGGCGGCTTGTGGAAGCGCTTCGGACCGATCCACTGGAAAGGCGACGCGCGTTCGCTGAAGACCGGGTCGATCAACCAGAACTTGCCGCGCAGCTTGAGCAGGTGGGACGAGTGCCCCAGGCGGATCACGTGATTGGCCTGCGGGTCCAGCGCATCCAGTTGCGCAGGGGTGAGCGGGTGCACCGGGATCGGGTCGGTCGGCACCGTATCGGTCTTGGTGCCGGCGAGGAATCGCGACCAGATCTTCCACTGGCTCGCCGAGGGGAGGGCATCGGGGTTGGGTGGATTGCGAAACCCGCAGTCCCGGAACTGTGGCGAGGCGGCGTAGGGCGTCTCGCAGGCGCCGTGGCTGGCGCAACTGGCGAGCAGGGCGCACGCCGCCACCACGATGCCGCCGCACCACTCGCGCAGCCCTGGCCGTGGAGGCCGCGACGTGGATGCCGGTGGTGCGGGCGCGGCGCTTGTTGTCATGAGGGTGGCTCCCGAAGGCGGTGTCGAATCGATCCCGGGCGAGCTTAACCAATGTGGCACTGCGGTCCGGCATAGACCGTTCGCTCCATTGATGCGTCGAGGCAAGCATGAAATATTGGGGCCGAACGACGAGGACCCGCATGGACGAGACCATCCAGAAGCTGGTTGCCGAGCGTCGCCGTGCACTTCATGGCGCCGATGACGGCCATCGGCCCTGGGGCCTGGCGCTGTCGGGCGGCGGCATCCGCAGCGCGACCTTCTGCCTGGGCCTGCTCAAGTCGCTGGCAGCACACCGGCAGTTGCTCAAGTTCGACCTCATGTCGACGGTTTCAGGCGGCGGCTACATCGGCGCCACGCTCGGCCGGCTTTGCACCAATGCCAAGTCGGCCGATGAAGTGCGCGAGATCGAACGCGCGCTGGGCGACGTCGATCGCGCACGCTTCGGCTGGTGGCTGCGGGGAAATGGCCGCTACCTGATTCCGGGCGGCATGCGCGACACGCTCTTTGCGGCGGCGCTCTACCTGCGCAACCTGCTCGGCACGCACATCGAACTCGCGATCGCTGCCAGCCTGATCGGCATCGTGCTCGCGGCAACCAACTTGCTGCTGTGGGACGCGGTGTTCAGGGCCGTGGACCTCAACAGCATTTCGCCAGACAACGCAAACATCGCGAGCGCGCTCACC
This sequence comes from Variovorax flavidus, assembly GCF_030317145.1. Lineage (GTDB taxonomy): Bacteria > Pseudomonadota > Gammaproteobacteria > Burkholderiales > Burkholderiaceae_C > Variovorax > Variovorax flavidus. The sequence continues at coordinate 611,261 of NZ_JASZYE010000003.1, read as the reverse complement.
AGCGTGCAGTGCGTACGCTTGCTGGTCGAATGGGCGACGCAGTGGCCGACCCTGTGGTTCACGCTCGTCGGGCCCTTCATCGCGTCGGTGGTACTGGCTTGTGCGTACTGGTCGGTGCGCGACAGGCCATCGACCTCGTCGATGCTGCTTCAGGTCGCGATGTGGGTTGCGCTCGGCCTCGGCGCATGCTGGATCGGTCCGCCGCTGTTGCGGCGCTACAGCGGGCCGCCCTGGCTGGCACCGGCATTCGAGGTCTTTGCGTTGTGCTGGGTCATCGCTCTGCTGTGGGTCTTGTACCGCAGCCGGGTGCGATCGGCCGCCGAGCTTCGCAACGAACTGACGGATTGGCTGGCGTCGGTGATGAACACGGCGCTGTTGATCGTGATGCTCGGCATGCTCGATCGCAGCGCCTGGTGGCTGGCCGCGGAGACACCGCGGCAGTCCATCTCCTACGGCGCCGTGCTGCTGGTCGTGGCCGCAGGGCTGCGGGGCGTGCTGCCAATGTTGCTCTCCCACCGGCAGGAGATACCTGGCATCGGCAAGACCCTGGTGATGTCGCTTGCGAGCCTGCTCGGTCTGGTGCTGGCCTTCTGCCTGGCGGCGTGGTGGGTGAGCGTGGTGTATTCGGTGGCGCTGCTGCCCGTGTTCACGCCCGCGGGGCTGGACTTCATGCGCGGCTGGGCATGGCTGGGCACCATCGCCGTGATCCTCGGCACCTATGCGCTGGTGACGGGCCGGAACTTCGCATTTCTCAACGTCTCGTCGCTGCACATGTTTTACAAGGCGCGCATCGTTCGCGGTTATCTCGGTGCCGCCAATGCGCGCCGCCTCGGCGCGAGCCCGACGGACAAAGTTTCGGGCCTCGAGCCGCCGCAGGTCCCGGTGGGTGAGGTCGACTCGCATGACGACATCTCGCAACTCCACTACGCGCCCCAGTCCCACGGCGGGCTGGTTCACTTTGCGAACGTCTGCATCAACCAGACGCACGGCACCAAGGACAAGCTGTTCAATCGCGATCGCAAGAGCCTGCCGCTCACCATCGGGCCATGCGGCTGGATGCAGGCAGCCGGCGCGCCATGGACGCAGGCGCATGGCGACGGCGCGCTCTCGCTCGGCGCGTGGACCGCGATCTCGGGCGCGGCCTTTGCGCCGGGACTCGGCAGGCTGACCAAGCGCGGCATCTCGGCGCTGTCGGTCTTCGCGGGCCTGCGGCTGGGCTATTGGTGGAACAGTGCCGATGCCGGCATCGCGCAACGCGGCGCTGTCGTGCATGCGAGCCCCCTGCTGATGAAGACACGCTTCATGCTGCTCGAATGCTTCGGCGCGTTCCCGGGCAGCAGCTCGGCGAACTGGTACCTGAGCGACGGCGGCCATTTCGAGAACACCGGCGCGTACGCACTCCTGCGGCAGGAAGCGGCCCTGATCGTGATCGCCGACTGCGGAGCCGATCCGGACTACCGTTTCTGTGACCTGGAGATCCTCATCCGCCGTGCGCGCATCGATCTCAACGCGGAGATCACCTTCATGAAGCCGCGGCCGGGAGCCGACTGGACGCACCTCGGCTCCTTTGGCTCGCTCAACGACCTTGCATCGCCCAGCAGCCAGGCCTGCCTTGCGCTGGCGCAGGTGCGCTACGCGAGCGGGGCCACGGGTCAGATCGTGCTGGTCAAGCCGAACGTGTCGGCCGCGCTGCCTGTGGATCTCGTGAACTTCAAGGCGGCCAATCCGCTGTTTCCGCAGCAGCCGACGACCGACCAGTTCTTCGACGAGGCGCAATGGGAGAGCTACTTCCGCCTTGGCGCCGAGATCGGCGATCGGCTCGAGGAAGAAATGCTGGAGCACGTCGCGGCGGGCGCGCCGGGCCTGTTCGTACCGGACGACGGCCAACCGGATTCCACCGCGCATGCCGCGAAGCCCGGCGACAAGGACAGCGCCGCCGCAGCCGCGGTAGGCTCGATGAGCCGCCTTCAGGCACGGGTGCTCAAGGCCGGTGCCGTCACGGCGTCGATCGGCATCGGCACTGCCGCCACCTTCGGCGTGGCAGCCTGGCAGGGCATCGATAGCTGGCGCGCGCAGCGCGCGGAGGCCGAGCGCTCGGAGAACAGTGCCTTCAAGGATCTCACCGAACGCTGGGCACACCTGCGCAGCGGGACCGGTGGTGGTGATGCACCGGCCCTGCTGGCGGCCGAACTGCTGCGCACGGGCGATTTGTTGTGCCGTGAAGGCAGCGACAACTTCATGGCGAATTTCCGCCTGTCGGTGCGCATCGTCGACGACGCCAAGCAGGCCTGCACGAATGAAGCCGCGGAGGAGCGTGCGCCAGCCTGTGCGCGCCTGCTCGACCCGGGCAACGGCATCGACTGCCTGCAGCCTCCACCGGCCCAGCCGTGCGCGCCGCGCTATTGGGCGCGCGACTACACGGGGCAGACCGGGTCGAAGCAGAACTGCAGCGGCATCCTCCCGGAGCCCTTTGCCATTGCAGTGCGGATGCGAGACCTGGTGGCGGGGTGGCGCGGCGAGACGCGCGTGGCGGCCGCGCCGCCGCCCTATGCGCCCTCGACGGGTTCAGCCGGCTCGGCCGGCGCACCGGCGCCGATCCCACCCGATGTCTGCGAAGGCGCCGTCGTCTACATCCAGACCTACGGCACCGCGTTCCGCGACAAGGCACGGTTGTGGCGCGGGCCGTGGCGCGAACTGGGCGCGTCCGTGCCGCCGATCGAGGACGTGCTCAGCACTTCGCGGCGCCAGGGCAGGGCGCCCCCCGTGGGCCATCCGGCCCCGACCGTGGTCATCCGCGAGGAGTCATCGCGGCCTTGTGCGCTGGCCCTGGTCCAGACCGCGCCGACGCCGACCGGGCAGCCCTGGGTCGTCAAGCTGCTGCCTCGCCCGATCAACGCCGATCCCGGTGCGATCGAGGTGTGGTTGCCCAGACCCTAGCGCGGCCCGTCCCGATGCGTCGGAGTCGATCCCATTCGTTCGGGTTGCCCGGCTTGCCGAGCCACCCTACATTGCACGCGTCTCTTCAACAAACGGGAGCAAGAAATGCGAGGAAGATGGTACGTCGCGACTGTATTGGCCGGTGCGCTGTCCCTGCCTGTCCATGCCCAGTTCGAAGGCCCCAGCGCTGCCGCGCGCGCGACGACGGTGGCGCAAGCCACCAGCAGTGCGCGGGTGGGCTCGAATGTCACCTTGACGGGGAATATCGTCGAGAGCCTGCGCGAAGACTACTTCACGTTCAAGGACGCGACCGGCAGCATCCGCGTCGAGATTTCCCCCAAGGACTTCCGCGGCCAGCGGGTCACGCCCACGACGACCGTCAGGATCACGGGAGAAGTGGAGCGAGGATTCGCCGGCCGCTATATCGACGTCGACCTTCTCGAGGTCCTGGCATCCAATTAGCGATGTCACTCGGCGGAGCCTGAGCGCCTAGTCCGATCCCGGCCGCCACACGCGGGCCAGCACGCCCAGCTTGGTACGCAGCGTGTGACGCTCGTCGGACAGCGCATCGATGAAATCCGACAGCCGCTTCGACTTGACCATGGTGTAGACCGTGAGCCAGGTCGTGAACGCGAAGGTCAGGCCGAACCAGATCAGCTTGCGCCACATCGGCGAATCCGCTTCGGCGAGCAGGTTCATGCCGAGGAAGCCGGTCGTGATGGTGCCGATCAGGCCGAACAGCGTGACCACCGTGAGCCGCACCACCGTGTTGGCCTGGCGCCGCAGGCTGTCGGCATCGAGGTACGTGTTCATGTCGGCGATGCGCTCCTTGACTTCCTCGTAGAGCGGATCGAGGCCGAGGTGCGTGGTGCAAAGGTGCGACAGCGCGCGCACCTGCGCCTGTTCGGAAATCTCGTGGAACCAGTAGCGGTGCGTGAACCGCAGGAAGCCTTCGAAGCTGGCCCGGATCGCGCGCTTGAAGCGCTTGACGCTCGCGACGTCGTGGATGTCGAGATTGCGCAGCGCTTCGACCAGCCGGTCCGAATACATCAGCAGCGCCGCCTTCTGGAAATGGGCGATGAGGAAGAGCAGGAAGTGCTGGTGCCGGAACTGCGCCAGAACGCCGCGGTCGCGGCAGCAGAAGAACTCCGCGTTCGCATCACCGATGACGATCAGCGCCCGGCCGTTGCACAGGTAGCGCGTGTTGGGCGCGGCACCCGCGTTGACCCAGAAGCGGTCGTAGCAGTAGCGCTGCTCGAAGTCGGCCATGCTGTCCTCGGCGAAGGGCAGCGGCCCGCCGCCGGAGATGACCGGATCCGCAGCACCGCTGACCAGGGCCAGCCGCACGAAGTCTGCGCGAGACAGGCGGCGCGGGTCGTCGAGCGCGAGATAGGCCATCACCGGCATGCGGTAGTACTCGATCTGGCGGAAGCGCAGCGCGCCGGCTTCGTCTGAATGGTCGCTCACGAGCGGGCGCATCAGCCACGCCCAATGCGCCGCGAGGCGCGGCGCGCGGTGCTCGGCCACATGCGAGAGAAAGGCCTCGCGCTGTTGTGCATCGGAACTCGACAACACGCTGCCGTCGGCCGCGAGCCATTCGACGCTGCTCATGCAATGCAGAGCCTGCCCCTGCGCGTCCCAGCCTCCGGGATAGGCACGGCCGAAGCGGTAGAGGATCTCCTGCGCCTGCGGCAGGCTCAGGTCGTCGACGCCGACTTCGACGTTGAGCAGCACGACGTCGACGTCGAAGAAGAAGTACAGGTCGACATGCACCACCTGCAGCGTGATGGGCGCGTCGCCGGGGCGTGCCACCACACGTACCGCCGCGACGTCGCTGCGCCGGAACACACGCATGGGCGAATCGCTGCCGGAATCGGTGCCGGCCTGCCGACCCTTGCGGCCATCGCCGTAGAGGAATCGCTGCACATAGGGCAGGAAGCTGACGAACTCGTTGTAGTGGCGTTCGTGGAAGCGGTCGCTGCTGCCGGTGTATTCGTCGATCTCCTCGCGCCACGGCGATGCATCCCCGAGGTCGCGCAGCACTTGCCAGGGGCCGCGATGCGCGTGCCGTGGCTGGGAGGTGGGCATCAGGCGCAGCGGCCACAGCAAGGTCTGGCGCAAGTGATGCACCGCGGGTGCAGATGCCGCGGTTGCAAGCTGTGCCTTTGCGTCGGACGTATCGGTGATCAGCATCGCGCCAGTGTAGGCACGCGGGGTGATTAGGGGAATCCCTAGGGTGGTGCTGAAACCGGTTTCACATATACTGAATCGCACCGCAATGAAGTGCTTTCGCAGTGCGGCGCACCATCCTGAATCCCCATCCGAGCCACCGTCACCCGTGAATTACCAATTCCAGTTCGACGCCGTCTTCGCTGCCTGGCCGCTGCTGCTGAAGGGCACCTGGATCACGATCCAGCTCTCGCTCGTTGCCACGTTGCTGGGCCTCGTCGTGGCCATCTTCTGTGCGTGGGGCAAGACCTCGGGGCCGGCCTGGCTGCGCTTCATCGTGAACGCGTACATCGAGGTCATCCGCAACACGCCTTTCCTGGTGCAGTTGTTCTTCTTTTTCTTCGCGCTGCCGGCCATCGGGTTGCGCTGGTCGCCCTACACGGCGGCACTCACGGCGATGGTGGTGAACCTCGGCGCCTACGCGGCCGAGATCGTGCGCGCCGGCATCGAGTCCATTCCCAAGGGCCAGATCGAAGCGGGGAGGGCGCTCAACCTCAAGCCGTGGGAGATCTTCCGCTTCGTGATCATCAAGCCGGCGCTCAAGGCCATCTACCCGGCGCTCACGAGCCAGTTCATCCTGCTGATGCTGAGTTCGGCGGTGGTGTCGGTGATCTCGGCCGACGACCTCACCTCGGTCGCGGCCAACCTGCAGTCGCAGACCTTCCGCAGCTTCGAGATCTACATCGTGGTCGCGTGCATCTACCTTGCGCTGGCGCTGTCGTTCTCGGCGCTGTTCAAGCTGATCTACAAGCGCACGCTCAACTATCCGGATCGGCGCTGAACACCATGCGTACCTTCGGCTTTCCCGAATTCCTGTTCATCCTCGAAGCGGCCAAGTGGACGCTGGCGCTGTCGCTCATCGCCTTCGTCGGCGGGGCGATCCTGGGGCTGGTGATTGCGCTCGCCCGCACCTCCGAGAGCAAGACGGCGCGCGTGCTGTCGACCGGCTTCATCCAGATCTTCCAGGGCACGCCGCTGTTGCTGCAACTGTTCCTGATCTTCTTCGGCGCGCCGGTGCTGGGGCTCGACATCAATCCGTGGATTGCAGCGGGCATCGCGCTGATCCTCAACAGCGCCGCCTTCCTCGGCGAGATCTGGCGCGGCTGCATCGAGGCCATTCCGCGCGGCCAGTGGGAAGCGGCCCAGGCGCTGAACCTCAACTACACCTCGCGCATGCGCGACGTGGTGCTGCCGCAGGCTTTCAAGATCGCACTGCCGCCGACCGTGGGCTACGTGGTGCAGATCATCAAGGGCACGTCGCTCGCCGCCATCATCGGCTTCACCGAGATCACGCGCGCCGGGCAGATCATCAACAACGCGACCTTCCAGCCGCTGCACGTCTTCACGACGGTGGCCGCGATCTATTTCGTCATCTGCTGGCCGCTGTCGCTGCTGGCGGCGCGCATGGAGCGCAAGAGGGCGCGCGCCCTCGCGAGATGAGCGCTTCGCCGAACCCTTCCTCTGTGTTTCTGTTCTTAATCTAGGAGACTCGACATGATCCGTTTGACCACCCGCCGCGCTGCCATTGCAGCCCTGGGCCTCGGCGCCGCGCTGACCGCGTTCGCCCCTTTCGCATCCGCCCAGAGCGTGGCCGACATCAAGAAGAAGGGTGAGATCACTATCGGCATGCTCGTCGATTTCCCGCCCTACGGCACGACCAACGCCCAGAACCAGCCCGACGGCTACGACGCAGACGTCGCCAAGCTGCTGGCCAAGGACTGGGGCGTGAAAGCCAACATCGTGCCGGTCACGGGCCCGAACCGCATTCCCTTCCTGCTGACCAACAAGGTCGACCTGCTGGTCGCCTCGCTCGCAGTGACCCCGGAGCGCGCCAAGCAGGTGCAGTTCTCGCAGCCCTATGCGGCCGCGACCATCGTGCTGTACGGCAAGACCGGTGCGCCGATCAAGAGCGCTGCCGACCTGAAGGGCGTGCGCGTGGGCGTGGCTCGCGCCAGCACGCAGGACGTGGCCGTGACCAAGGCCGCGCCCGAAGGCACCGAGATCCGCCGCTTCGACGACGACGCATCGGCCATGCAGGCGCTGATGTCGGGCCAGGTCGACGCGATCGGCGCGTCCACCACTGTCGCGGCGCAGATCGCCAAGCGTGTGCCGGCCAATACCTTCGAGAACAAGTTCACGCTGGTGCAGCAGAACATGGGCATCGCGATGCGCCCGGGCCAGGACGACCTGCTCAAGAACGTGAACGAGTTCATCGCCAAGAACACGGCCAACGGCGAGCTCAACAAGCTCTATCAGAAGTGGCTCCAGACCGACCTGCCCAAGCTGCAGTAAGCCCATAGGCCTTTCAGGGAACACGCATGACCGACGCAGTCGCGACTCACGCCGGCGCCGAGACGATCATCCGGCTCGAGGCGGTGAACAAGTGGTACGGCACCTTCCAGGTGCTGACCGACATCGACCTCTCGGTGCGCACCGGCGAGCGCATCGTGATCTGCGGGCCGTCGGGCTCGGGCAAGTCCACGCTGATCCGCTGCATCAACCGTCTGGAGACGGTGCAGAAGGGGCGCATCGTGGTCGACGGCATCGACCTCACGGCCGGCGGCAAGAACGTCGATGCTGTGCGCGCCGAGGTCGGCATGGTGTTCCAGCAGTTCAACCTGTTCCCGCACCTCACCATCCTGCAGAACTGCACGCTGGCGCCGATGCGCTCGCGCGGCATGAGCAAGGCGCAGGCGGAAGAGGTTGCGATGAAGTACCTCACGCGCGTGCGCATTCCGGAGCAGGCCCACAAGTACCCGAGCCAGCTCTCCGGCGGCCAGCAGCAGCGCGTGGCGATCGCCCGTGCGCTGTGCATGGCACCGAAGATCATGCTGTTCGACGAGCCGACTTCCGCGCTCGATCCCGAGATGGTCAAGGAAGTGCTCGACACCATGATCGGCCTTGCCGACGATGGCATGACCATGCTGTGCGTCACGCACGAAATGGGCTTTGCGCGCAGCGTGGCCGATCGGGTGATCTTCATGGCTGACGGGAAGATCATCGAGCAGGGGCCGCCTGCGGAGTTCTTCGGCAACCCGCAGCATGAGAAGACGCGGCAGTTCCTGGGTCAGATCCTCAGTTCTCACCAGGCGCATTGACGCGCCGATCGCCAACGGTATGTCGCAGGTATTGATTTCTCTCTCATCGTTTGGCGCCGCGGAGATCGGACGCCACGGCCAGTTGTGGTGTTCGCAGCTTGCCAAGGCCGCTGGCGCGGACAGTGTCGAGGTTCGCGGCGAACTGCTGCGCGATCCGGCGACTGAACTCCCGGCGCTGGCCGGCCTTGCCTCGGTCTACTCCAGCCCGGAAGGACTTTGGGCCGAAGGTGGCTGGCTCGACAGCGCGGCCCTCGGACGCGGCATCGCCGCCGCGACCACGCTGGGCGCCAGGCGGCTCAAGATGTCGATCGGGGACTTCGGTCCGTCGTCGCATGGGTCGCTGTGGGGCCTCAAGGTGCAGCTCGCCGAGACCCGCATCGAACTCGTGATCGAGAACGACCAGACCGTTTCGGCCGGTACGCTGCCGGCATTGCAGGCCTTCTTCGACGCCGCGGACCGTGCGGGGCTCGATCTGGGCATGACCTTCGACATGGGCAACTGGCACTGGGTCGGCGAATGCCCGTTGCAGGCTGCGCAGGCGCTGGGCCGCCGCGTGCGCTACGTGCATTGCAAGGGCGCGCAGCGGCTCCCGGCCAAGTGGGTGGCGGTGCCGCTTGCCGATTCGGTGGCTCCCTGGCGCGCCGTGCTGCGCGCGCTTCCGGCCGATGTGCCGCACGCCATCGAATATCCCCTGATCGGCGATGACCTGTTCGCCATCACGCGCGACCAGATCTCGCATATCCGCTCCTTGCGAGGCACGTCATGACCCATCCTTCCTTTGATGTCGCGCTGTTCGGCGAAGCCATGCTGTTGCTGGTGGCCGACCAGCCCGGTCCGATCGAGAACGCGACGGCCTTCCACAAGCGCACGGCCGGCGCCGAGACCAATGTGGCGATCGGCCTTTCGCGCCTGGGCCTGAAGGTCGGATGGGCCAGCCGGCTCGGCACCGACTCGATGGGGCGCGCATTGCTCGCGACCATGCAGGGCGAGGGCATCGACTGCTCGCACGTGATCACCGATGCGACGCAGCGCACCGGTTTCCAGTTCAAGGGCCGGGTGACGGACGGCAGCGATCCGCCGGTCGAATACCACCGCAAGGGCTCGGCTGCGAGCCAGATGGGGCCGGCCGACGTCGACGAAGCCTGGCTGCGCTCCGCACGGCATCTGCACGCAACCGGCGTGTTCGCGGCCATCTCCGGCACCAGCCTGCAGGCGGCGATCCGATCGATGGAGGTGATGCGCCAAGCTGGCCGGACGATCTCCTTCGACCCCAACCTGCGGCCGACGCTGTGGTCTTCGCCCGAGGTGATGCGAGACACCATCAACGATCTCGCGGCGCGCGCGGACTGGGTTCTGCCGGGCATGGAAGAGGGCCTGTTCCTCACGGGCGAGAGCACGCCGGAAGGTGTCGCGCATTTCTACCGGCAGCGCGGCGCGAAGCTGGTGGTCGTGAAGCTCGGCGCCGAGGGCGCCTACTACGACAGTGACGTCGCTGGTACCGGGCGCGTCGAAGGCTTCCCGGTCAAGGAAATCGTCGACACCGTGGGTGCTGGCGACGGCTTTGCGGCGGGCGTTGTGAGCGCGCTGCTCGAGGGCAGGACGGTGCCCGAAGCCGTGCGGCGCGGCGCCTGGATCGGTGCACGCGCCGTGCAGGTTCTCGGCGATACGGAAGGCCTGCCCACGCGGATGCAACTCGAAGAGGCCCGGCTATGACGCGCAAGAACATCCTCGTTTTCCGCGAGTTGCCGGACGATCAGCTGGCGCGCCTGCACGCGGCGCATGAGGTCACCGTCGCGAATCCGCGTGCGGCGGCGCAGCGCCCCGCCTTCGATGCGGCCTTGCCGACGGCGCATGGCCTGATCGGCTCGAGCTTTCCCGTCGACGACGCGCTGCTGGCGTGCGCGCCGCAGCTCGAAGTGGTGTCCAGCGTCTCGGTCGGCGTCGACAACTATGCGCTGGCGGCGCTGCATGCGCGCGGCATCACGCTGTGCCACACGCCCGGCGTGCTCGACGAGACGGTGGCGGACACCGTTTTCGCACTGCTCATGGCGACCAGCCGGCGCGTGGTCGAACTCTCGAACCTCGTGCGCGAGGGCCGGTGGACCCAGAACGTCGGCGAGGACCTGTTCGGCTATGACGTCCACGGCAAGACGCTGGGACTGCTGGGCTTCGGCCGCATCGGCCAGGCGATCGCGCGGCGCGCAGCGCTCGGGTTCGGCATGCCGGTGCTCTATCACGCGCGCCGCCCCGTCGATCTGGCCGCGCAGGCACCGGAGCTGCAGGGGCGCGCAACACACACGCCGCTGGACGAACTGCTCGCGCGTTCCGACTTTGTCGTCGCGATGCTGCCGCTGTCGGACAGTACGCGCGGCATGATCGACGCCAGCATGTTCGGCGCCATGAAGCCGGGCGCGATCTTCATCAACGGCGGCCGGGGCGCAACGGTGCAGGAAGAGGCGCTGCTCGCAGCACTCGACCAAGGCACGCTGCGCGCCGCGGGTCTCGATGTCTTCGCAACCGAGCCGCTTCCGGCGGCGTCGCCGCTGCGTACGCATCCGCGCGTGACGCCACTGCCGCACATCGGCTCTGCCACGCACGAGACGCGCCATGCCATGGCCGAGCTGGCGACCACCAATCTGCTGCGCGCATTGGCTGGTGAAAAGCCCCTGGCTGTCTTCGACACGGCCTCCGCTTGAACGCCAGAACCCCCATGCAGCGCCCGGGTCGCGCAACCATTGCGGATGTGGCGAAGGCGGCTGGCGTGTCGAAGGCCACGGTTTCGCGATTCCTCAATCACCGCGAACGCCTGCTGAGTCCCGACATTGCAGCCCGCGTCGAAGCTGCGGTGGCCCAGCTGGCCTACACGCCGAGCCCCATGGCGCAGGCGCTGAGCCATGGCCGCTCGCGCCTGATCGGCCTGATCGTGGCCGACATCACCAACCCCTATTCGGTGGCGGTGCTGCGCGGCGCCGAGAAGGCTTGCCAGGATGCGGGCTACCTGGTCATGCTGTTCAACCTCGGCAACGACATCGACCGCGAACGCGAGGCCATCGATGCGCTCGCCGGCTACCAGGTCGACGGCTTCATCCTCAACACGCTCGGGCGTGGCGCGGGGCTGGTCGATGCCGATGCCCTGCACGGCAAGCCGGCCGTGCTGGTCGACCGCAGGCACGCGGGCATGCACACCGACTTCGTTTCCCTGGACAACGCCGCAGCGATGAAGACGGCCTGCGGGCATCTCGTCGAAGGCGGCTATCGCGAGCTGCTCTACATCACCGAACCGCTCAAGGGCGTGAGTTCGCGGCGCGAGCGCTCCGCTGCCTTCGGCGCCTGCGTGGCCGCGCACGAGCCGCGCGTGGCGGGCGAGGTCTTCGAATGCACGGGTGACGATGGCGATGCCCTCGACACGGCATTGCGCGCCCTTCACAAGCGGGCCAGGCGCGGTCGCCGCGCCGCCGTGCTGGCGGGCAACGCGGTGGTCACGCTGCGCGTGGCCGCGGCCATGGCACGGCTGGGCTTGAGTTTCGGTACGGATGTCGGCTTCGTCGGTTTCGACGATGCCGAATGGGCGCCGTTGATCGGCCCCGGCCTGAGCGCCGTCGCTCAGCCGACGGACGCCATCGGACGCGCCGCGGCCACCTGCCTGATCGAGCGCCTGCGCGGCCTCGAAGGCCCTGCGCGGCAGTTGCTGCTGCCGGGCGAACTGGTGGTGCGCGGATCGTCGACTCCCGCCTGATTCGGCGGAGCGTCCCCAATGGGGCGGATGCGCGCCCCGAGCCACCCGGCGCAGACTCTACGCTGCTGCGCCAGAGCTTCGTTGCCGACCGGCGACGAAGACGCCCACAACGAGGTGATCGTGAGGAGTGCGGACGTGAAACTGCCTCAACGCTCTTGGAGACCCTGTGCCGTTGCGCTTGTGCTGGCGTGCGCCGCGGCCCAGCCCGCCCTGGCGGGTCCGGCTACCTATCGCGCCATCTGCGATGCTTCTGCTGCCATCGCAATCGGCAAGGACCACTTCGTCGTGGGCGAGGACGAGCGCAACGTGCTCCACGTCTACCGCTACGGCGACCCGGAGTCCAAGGCTCAGGTGGACTTGACGGCCTATCTCCGCGGGACAGATGACAAGGATTCCGATATCGAGGGCGCGGCTCGCGTCGGGCAACGCATCTACTGGATTTCATCGCACGGCAGGGACAAGCATGCGAAAGTCGAGCCCAGCCGGATGCGCTTCTTTGCGACCACCATCGACGAGACAGGCGCTGTTCCGGTCGTGAAGGAGGTCTCGACGCTGCCCTACACGAAGCTGCTCGATTTCATCGCCGCCGACCCGCGCTTTGCGGTCCTCAAGGAAGCGTCGCGGTTTGCGCCCAAGAGTGGCGAGGGCCTCAACATCGAAGGTCTTGCCGCGACACCGGACGGACACCTTCTGATCGGGTTCAGGAACCCGAGACCGGAGGGCAAGGCGCTGGTCTTGCCTCTCCTGAATCCGGCCGCGGTGATCGACTCGGCTGCCGATCCCCGGTTCGGGGACCTGATTCCGCTCGACCTGGACCGGCGCGGGATTCGAAGCATCGAGTGGATGGACGGTGGCTACGTGATCGTTGCCGGCGCCCACGACGATCGCTCCCTCAACGACAAGGCGCTGGACTTCAAGCTCTATCGCTGGGCTGGCCCCGGATCGAAGCCCGTCAAAGACAAGAAGGTCGACTTCGGCCGCTTGAATCCGGAAGCCATCTTCCAGGTCAAGGGGAAGAAGCCGGGCATGGCCTATGTCCTGAGCGACGACGGGGAGGTGTCGATCGGAAACGAGAAGTGCAAGGATGTGCCGACCGAGAAGAAGCGCTTCCGCGGGGTGGCGATTCGACTCCGGGCGTCATCCCCCGATCTTTAGCTCTCGACGAGCGCCAGCACACGCAGTGGACTGCCCGAGCCCTCCTGGATCTTCAGCGGTGCGGACACGATCAGCGCGCCGGTGGGCGGAAGTTGGTCGAGGTTCTTCAGGCATTGCAGACCATAGCGGTTGGCGCCATGCATGAGGGTGTGGCAGGGGTAGGCCACCGGCCAGCTGTAGGACTGTCCCGCGTCGGTGTTGATCGTCTCCACGCCGAAGCCATGCACCTTGCGCTCGTGAATGAGCCATTCCACCGCCGCCTGCGTGGGGCCGGGCGTGTGGGCGCCGTCTTCGCGCATGTTCACGAAGGCGGCCGGGTCAGCAAGGCGCTTGGACCAGTCGGTGCGAAAGAGCACCCACGCGCCCTCGGGGATTCGGCCGTGCCGGGCTTCCCAGGCCTGCAGGAACTCGGTGGTCAGCAGCCAGTCGGGGTTTTGCGCCACCTCGGCACTGGCATCGACGACGACAGCCGGCGCAATGAAGTTGTCGGGCGCAATGGTGTCGACGGTGTTGCGGGGATGGTCCTTGCCCGTCACCCAGTGCGCCGGCGCGTCGAAGTGCGTGCCGGTGTGCTCGCCGCACGAGAAGTTGTTCCAGTACCAGCCGGGGCCCGCTTCGTCGTAGTGCGAGATGCGCTCCATCTTGAACGGGGAGACCTGGCCGAACTGCGGCGGCAGCTGCAGGGCAGGGAAGTCTTCGCTCAAGGTGTGCGTGAGGTCGATCGTGCGAACCGAACGGTCGCGCAGGGCCTGGGTGAGTTGCGTGAGGATGGTCATCGAAGATCCAATCGAAAAAGAACAAATCACAAGTCGCGCGGCTCAAACCTGGCGCCGCGCGGTCACTTCAAGCTCGACCTTGGCGCCTTCGACGGCCAACGCGCTGCACAGCGTGGTGTTGGCCGGACGGTTGGCGCCGAAGCGGCGGCGGAGCACTTCGCTGACGGCGATCACGTCGCCGCGGTCTGGAACGTAGACACGCACGCGCACCACGTCGGCGAGGCTCGAACGCGCCTGCGCGAGCGCGGCCTCGATGGTGTCGAGCGCGACCTCGCATTGTTGCTGCGCCGTGGCCGGAAACTCCCCGGTGGCGAAGACCTGGCCCAGCGTGCCTGAGACGAAGACCCACTCGCCGTCGACGACGGCGCGCGAGTAGCCGGCCAACTCTTCCCAGCGCGATCCGCTCTGGATGAATTCGCGTCCCATGTGTGTCCCGGTGTTCATTGCGCCTTGAAGCCCGAATCGCGGATCACCTTGCTCCAGTTGCGGTTGGCATCGATCACCCATTGTTCGACTTCCTTCGACGGGGCGGCCGTGACCTCGTTGCCCATCTTCGCAAGGCGCTCCTGAAGGTCGGGCTGCGCCAGCACTGTCTTCATCGCGCGGTCGAACTGGTCGACGAATTCCGGCGGCATCCCCTTCGGTCCGAAGAAGGCCAGCCACGGGTTCTTGTCGATGCCGCTGAAGCCCAGTTCCTGGAAGGTGGGGATTTCCGGCGCGGTCTTGCTGCGCTCCTGGCCCGAGCTGCCGAGGATGCGGACCTTGCCGGCGCGGTGGTATTCGATGAGCTCCGTCATCGAGGCGATGCCGATCGGGATCTGGCCCGCGAGCAGGTCCTGCACCATCGGCGCGCCGCCCTTGTAGGGCACCGAGTTCATCGTGACGCCGAAGGACTTGCCGATGACGTGGCCGATGAACTGAGGCACGCTGCCGGCGGCGGGAATGCCGTAGTTGGCCTCGTTCGGATGGGCCTTGACCCATGCGCCGAGCTCCGCCATGTTCTTCACGCCAGTGGCGGCGCTGACCGCGAGCACGTTGTAGTAGTTCGCCACGCCGGCCAGCGCGGTGAAATCGGCCACCGGGTCGTAGCCGGCGGCGGCGATGGTCAGCGGAATGATCACCTGCGTGTGGTCGATCGACAGCATGATGGTCGAGCCGTCCGGAGGCGCCGCCTTGAGAAGCTGCGCGGCAATCTGCCCGCCGGCGCCCGGCTTGTTGTCCACGATGAACACCTGGCCGTCCATGGCCTTGCCCAGCTTGTCGATGACGGCACGCGCCACCACGTCCGTGGCGCCGCCCGGCGGGAAGCCGACCAGCACGCGGATGGGCCCGGTATAGGCCTTGGTAGCGGCGTTGGCGCTCCAGGGGGACGAGAGCGCGGGCGCAAGCAGGGCTGCCGAGAATGCCTGGCCGAAATGGCGTCGATTCATGGTCTCTTCCTCATCGTGGTTTCAAAGAACTGGCGGGTGGCGTGGGACGTGGGGACGCGGTCCGAAGCTGCAGGCGTGCCTGGATCAGCAGCACTTCGACCTCGTGGCAATGCATGAGGCGCAGCCATCGCGCGTTGTCCATGTCGGGCGTGCGCGTTGCGAGGAGGCTGATGCGGCAAGACTCGCCGGCGCCGTCGGTTGCTGCGACGGGCTCGACCACCGCGCTGATTCGGGGGCTCAATGCATCGGGCGAGGCGCCTACGTGGTAGACCACCTTCATGAGTGCCTCGTCCATGACGGGACGCACATAGCCCGGTTGATCGTCGAACAGCGAATGGCCGCGCACGACGCCAGCGCCGACCGGCTCCGTCTGCCAGCAGCCGAGGGCCCAATGTCCGAGTTGCACTCCATCGGCAAGGAAGGCCAGGGCCTCGGGTGCGGACACCCGGCATTCGACCGATGCGCAATGCGAACTGGAGCCGTCCTGGGTTGCGTTTCGCATGATCATCAGCGCGTCAGTCGCGCGAGTTCGCGCAGGGCGCCCACGACGTCGTCGGCGGTGTTGTAGAAGTGGGGTGCAACCCGGATCACGTCATTGCGGGCCGAGACCACATAGCCGGCCTGCAGCATCTGTGCCTCGACTTGAGCCGCATTGGGAATGCGGATGGCCGTGTTGGCGCCCTTGGCCGATGGTGTGGTCGGACTGGCAACCGAAAGGCCCAGGCGCGCCGCTTCCTCGATGGCGACCGCCGAAAGCTGAGTCAGATAGGCCTCGATCGCCGGTATCCCGATCTCGTTCAACAGGCTCATGCTGGCCCGGGCCACGCTGGCGCACATCATGGGCGGCGTGCCCGTGTTGAATCGGGTTGCGCCGGCCGCGAAATCCAGGTTGGCGGGATTGAACTCGAAGGGATTCACGCGGCCGAACCAGCCTGTGACCGTGGGTGTGAGCCGCCTCGCGAGTTCGGGCCTCACGTAGAGGAACGCAATCCCCGGGATGCCCAGCAGGTACTTCTGCGCGCCGCTCGCGAGGATGTCGACGGACTGTTGGCGAACGTCGATCGCGATGGAGCCGGCGGACTGATATGCATCGACGAACTGGATGGCGCCGCATTCGCGCGCTGCCCGGCCGGTCGCGGCGATGTCGGTGATCTGGCCGTCATAGAAGCAGGCGTGCGAAACCGACACCAGCGCCGTCTGCGTGTCGATGGCCCCGACGACGCGGTCCGTCGTGCCTGTGCTGCCTGCCTCCGCCTCCACCAGGCGAACCTGCGCGCCGCGTGGCTGCTGCGCCAGCCAGACATGGCAGATCGACGGAAAGTCCAGCGTGGTCGTGACGATGCTTCGGCGGTCCGCATCGAAGCGGAGCGCCGAAGCAATGCTCGAAGCCGCATCCGACACGCTGCCAAGCACCGCGATGTCATCCACATCGGCATGGATCATGCGAGCGAACTCTACGCGCGCCAGGGCGACTTGCTCCATCCAGTAGCCCCAGTCGGCGCCGCGCCGCACCCAGATATCGAGGTAGTCGTCGATGGCCTGCCGCACCGGCAGGCTGAGCGCGCTTTGCGAACAGCTGGAGAGCTGGATCGCGTTGTCCAGGATGGGGAAGAGCTTGCGGTACGAAGAAAATGGATGATTCATGGAATTGCCTTGTGCAACGACAAGGCCTTGAGGCGATGAACAAGAACGGCGACACGGCGATTTCCCCCTCGGCATGGATCGAGGTGCCGCACTTCGACTGGAAGACGCTGACGGCCGAGGGCGCGCCGACGGTGCGTTTCGGCAAGGGCCAGACTCTTTTTTCGCAGGGCGATCCGGTGAACCACGTGCTGGTCGTCGAGGAGGGGCGCGTGCGCCTGGTGCTCCTGTCGGAGTCCGGCCACGAGAAGCACATGGCCATCGTCGGGACCCACGGGTTGGTCGGCGAATGCAGCGCTTTCCTCGACGGCCGGCACTCCGTGACCGCGGTCGCTTCGTCGGACGTGGTCGCGCGCCAGGTCGAGCGGCAGCAATTGCTGCGCTGCCTGGAGCGCGACCCTGTGTGCCTGCGCCAGGTGCTCTGGCTGATGAACGTCAAGCTGCGCGTGCTGGCTCACCAGAACCTGCTGCTGAGCCAGGCCTCGGCGGCGCAACGGGTGATCCACCACCTGGTGCAGTTGGCCGATACCTACGGCGAGGCGCAGGCGGCGGGGGTTGCCATAAGCATTTCCTTCACCCATCAGGAGATGGCCAACATCGCGGGCCTGAGCCGCGTCATGACCTCGAACGTGCTGATCCAGCTGCAGGACCAGGGGGTGATCGAGATGGCCAAGTCGCATTGCGTGATTCGGGATCTGGACGGATTGAGGCGGCGAGCGCTGATTCTGTGATTCGGAGTTGCGGCCCAGTTTAGGAACGCCCGCACACACCGTATGTCAACGGCTTTACAACACCGAAGGTTTTTCTCGCGGCGTGCGCGCTGACCAATCGAGCGTTCACCGCGTCATTTCGACCGAACGCCGCACGCCTTCGACGCAATGCCGGCTTCTCCCTGCCAGCGGCCCCCCCTAAAGTTCCTTCAACTCGATGCTCAAGACGAAGGAGGTGCCCCATGAACCCGGTCGACATCCGCAAGGTCCTCGTTCTGGGCGCAGGCAAGGTCGGCGGCACGGTCGCCGACATGGTGGCCGAGTACCACCGGCTGCCCGTCACGCTCGCGGACCGCGAACACCGTGGGCATGAACCCGGCGATCGTCTGGTGCAGCGCACCATCGTCAACGTCGAGGACGACACCGCGCTTGCCGCTGCGCTCGTCGGCCATGACGTTGTCATCAATGCGCTGCCTTTCCATCTCGCGTCGAGCGTCGCCGCGGCGGCCCGATCCCTTGGCGTGCACTACTTCGATCTGACGGAGGACGTCGCCGCAACCACCGCCATCCGTGCCATGGCGACGGGCGCGCGCACGGTGCTGATGCCGCAGAGCGGTCTCGCTCCCGGCGTGATCGGAATGCTGGGCGGCTACCTGGCGAATCGCTTCGACGAACTCTACGACCTGCACCTGCGCGTCGGCGCCCTGTCGCGGCACGCCACCAACGGCTTGCGCTACAACTTCACTTGGAGCATCGACGGTGTCATCAACGAGTACTGCCATCCATGCGCGGCCATCGTGCAGGGCCATCCGGTGTCGGTGCAGCCGCTCGATGGGCTCGAGACGCTGGTGCTCGACGGGGAAAGCTACGAAGCCTTCAACACCTCGGGCGGGCTCGGCACGCTGTGCGAGACGCTCGCGGGCCGCGTGCGGAACCTCGACTACAAGACCCTCCGCTACCCCGGCCACCGCGATGCCATGGCGTTGCTGCTGCACGATCTCCGTCTGGTCGAACGTCGCGACCTGCTGCGGCAGGTCCTGGACCACGCGGTCCCGCACAGCCGCGAGGACAAGGTGATCGTGTTCGCGTCGGCATCGGGCCTGCGCCACGGCCGCCTGGAGCAGGAAACGCGCACGGCGCGCATCCATGGCGGCCGGCTCCGCGGCGTGGACCGTACCGCGATCGAACTCGCCACTGCCGCTGGTGTGGTGGGTGTGTTCGAACTGCTGCGCAATGGGCATCTGCCCGCATGCGGGTTTGTCGGGCAGGAGCAGGTTGCGCTCGAAGCCTTTCTCGCCACGCGCGTTGGCAGCTGCTACGCGGCCCTGGGTGAAGGGGGCGCAGGCTCCGGTCACGCAAGCCCGCCGCGCGGCCAGGCCTTCGCACATACTTGGCCGCCTCAGGCACGACGTCGGACCCGGAAGGAGCCCCAGGCATGAGCGAAGTACAAGCTGTTTTCGAGCGCTGCGGCATCAGCGCCGCGCAACTGTCGGGTGGCGCACTGCGCGTGCGCTCGGCCATCGACGGCGCCGATCTCGCGCATCTGCATGAGACGCCGGCCGCGTCGATGCCCGAAGTGATCGCACGGTCACAAGCCGCCTTCCGCGGCTGGCGCGAGGTGCCTGCGCCGGCGCGTGGCGAGCTGGTGCGGCTCTGGGGCGAGGAGCTGCGCACGTCCAAGGCCGATATCGGCCAGGTCATCTCGCTCGAGGTCGGCAAGATCGCACAGGAAGGCCTGGGCGAAGTGCAGGAGGGCGTGGACATCTGCGAGTTCGCGCTCGGCCTGTCGCGCCAGCTCTACGGCAAGACCATCGTTTCGGAACGGCCCGGCCACCGGATCATGGAGCAGTACCACCCGCTGGGGCCGGTCGCGGTCATCACTGCATTCAACTTCCCGAGCGCGGTGTTCGCATGGAATGCCGCCATCGCGCTCGTGTGTGGCGACCCCGTGATCTTCAAGCCGTCGGAGAAGGCGCCGCTGTCCGGCCTCGCGACCTTCAGGGCGCTGGAACGGGCGATCGCGCGCTTCGGCGACCGTGCGCCCGAGGGGCTCGCGCAGGTCGTGATCGGTGGCGCGGCGCAGTCGCAGGCGCTGGTCGACAGCCCTGATATTCCGCTGGTGTCGGCAACCGGCTCCACGCGCATGGGTCGCGAGGTCGGACCGCGCGTGGCGGCCCGATTCGGTCGCCGTATCCTCGAACTGGGGGGGAACAACGCGATGATCGTCACGCCGGCGGCCGATCTCGACATGGCCTTGCGGGCGATCCTGTTCAGTGCGGTCGGCACCGCGGGCCAGCGCTGCACCTCGCTGCGCCGGCTGATCGTTCATCGCGCGGTCAAGGAGGCCCTGATGGCAAAGCTGCTCGCAGCCTACGAAAGCCTGCGCATCGGCCATCCGCTGGAGGAGGGCACGCTGGTCGGCCCGCTGATCGACGAGGCCGCCTACGACACCTTGCGGCATGCCATCGCCGAAGTCGAGGCGCAGGGCGGCCGCATCCTCACCGGAGGCGATCGCGTTCTCGCCGAGCGCTTTCCCAAGGCCTTCTACGTGCGCCCCGCCATCGCCGACATGCCGGCTCAGACCGCGCTGGTGCGGCGCGAGACCTTCGGTCCCTTGCTCCATGTTCTGGCCTATGACGACCTCGACCAGGCCATTGCGATTCACAACGACGTTCCGCAAGGCTTGTCGTCGTGCATCTTCTCGAACGACTTGCGCGAGGTCGAGCGATTCCTCTCGGCGGCGGGCTCGGACTGCGGCATGGCCAACGTCAACATCGGCCCGAGCGGGGCGGAGATCGGCGGCGCCTTCGGCGGGGAGAAGGAGACCGGCGGCGACCGAGAGAGCGGTTCGGATGCGTGGAAGCAGTACATGCGGCGCACGACGAACACCATCAACTTCTCGACCGAACTGCCGCTGGCCCAAGGCATCCGGTTCGGCTGATCGGGGCGCTACGCCGAGAGCCGCACCGGAATCCGCCGCCGGCCGAAGCCGCGCGTGAACGCGCCCTCGAATGTGTCGAAGCGGCCCGCAACCGGTGTTCCGCAATGCGGGCAGGTGCCGGTGGCATCGAGATCGCAATCGAGCACGAGGTACCAGTCGCGTCGCACCAGCGCTGCGTGACAGCCGGGGCAGAAGGTGGTGCCGCCCTGGATGTCATGCACGTTGCCGGTATAGACGTGGTGCAGGCCGTTGCCGAGCGCGATGGCGCGCGCCCGCGTCAGCGTGGCGGGCGGCGTCGGTTCCACGTCGAGCATCCGGTAGTCGGGATGGAACGCGGTAAAGTGCAGCGGCACGTCGGGGCCCAGGTGGTCGGCGATCCAGCGCGTCATCGCATCGATCTCGGTGTCGCTGTCGTTGTGGCCGGGGATCAGCAGCGTCGTGATCTCGAACCAGCAATCGGTCTCGTGGCGAAGGTATTGCAGCGTGTCGAGCACGGGCGCGAGGTGTGCGCCGGTCTGCTGGAAGTAGAACCCTTCGGTGAAACCCTTGAGGTCGACGTTGGCCGCATCCATCCGGGCGTAGAACTCGCGCCGTGGCGCGGCATGCATGTAGCCTGCCGTCACCGCGACGCTGCGCAGGCCGAGTGCGTGGCAGGCATCGGCGGTATCCATTGCGTACTCGGCAAAGATCACGGGGTCGTTGTAGGTGAAGGCCACGCTCGAGGCGCCGCCGGCACGGGCCGCTTCGGCGATGCGTTCGGGCGACGCCGTGTCCATCAGCCGGTCCATCTCGCGGCTCTTCGAGATATCCCAGTTCTGGCAGAACTTGCAGGCGAGGTTGCAGCCCGCGGTGCCGAAGCTCAGCACGCTGCTGCCGGGCAAGAAGTGGTTGAGCGGCTTTTTCTCGATCGGGTCGATGCAGAAGCCCGAACTGCGCCCATAGGTCGTCAGCACCATCGCGTCGCCGACGCGCTGGCGCACGAAGCACATGCCGCGCTGGCCCTCGTGCAGGCGGCAGTCGCGCGGACACAGGTCGCACTGGACGCGACCGTCATCGAGCCGATGCCACCAGCGGCCGGGCGTTACTTCGAGCTTCGTCAAGGGGGCTCCTCGAATGCAATGGCCCCGTAGCCGACGACGCGATCACGGTCGCCCGCGGTATCGCCGGAGTTGCGCAGGTCGAGCAGGTGAGCGGCCAGGCCGTGGCGGCGCGCGGCCCGGAGCGCGCCATTGATGGCCGCCGACCCGCAGGCCTCGTGCGACGAGAGGCCGGCGTCGAATGCCAGGATGCGTTGCACGGTGGCGCGGTCGGTGGCCCGCGCCTTTTCGTAGCCGAGGTAGTGCGAGAGGTCGGAGCTGATCACGATCAGCGTCTCCGGGCCGCCCCATAGCCTCTCCAGCACCTGTTCCACCGCCTCCGCGCTGGCCTCGCCGACGACCAGCGGCACGAGCGTGAAGTGGCCGAGCACGCTTTGCAGGAAGGGCAATTGGACTTCGAGCGAATGCTCTCGTTCGTGCGCACGGTCGCTGCGAACCACCTGCGGCAGGTCGTCGAGGCCGGCCAGCGCCGCGACGTCCACGGGGACCCGGCCCAGCGGCGTCTCGAAACTCAGTGCTTCGGGCGCGGCGAGCCCCCTGACCCATTCGCGGTGTGCGGGTCCGAGCAGCACCACGCGGCTGACGATCGGTTCGCGCCTGCGTTCGAGCAAGGCATAGGCATGCGCTGCCACCGCGCCGCAGTATTCGTAACCGGCATGCGGGGAGATGATCAGCTTTGGCCGGCGTCGCGCAGGTTGGTCGACGACGACGCCGTCCAGGCAATCCGCGACCTGCTCCCGCAGCGCCTTGGGCGCGGCGGGGTAGAACAGGCCATCGACGGCGGCGTGGCGCACTGCAGGCATGGGGCAGGACTCCTGCCGTTGAATTTGAACCTTCCGCGGTCGAAAATCAATCCCGTCCGAGCGCCGCAGCTCATGTCTTCGGAGATCGCCATGAATGAAGAGAATTTCAATCTCA
Organism: Variovorax flavidus; assembly: GCF_030317145.1. GTDB lineage: Bacteria > Pseudomonadota > Gammaproteobacteria > Burkholderiales > Burkholderiaceae_C > Variovorax > Variovorax flavidus. The sequence continues at coordinate 588,593 of NZ_JASZYE010000003.1, read as the reverse complement.
GCATCCGGAAGTACCTCAAGATGGTGGGCGTCAGTTCGCAGCGCGACATCGAGCAGGCCGTGGCGAAGGCGCTCGCAGCGGGCACCATCCAGGGTGACGCGAACCTGCCGGCAACGATGACGCTGGAGATCCCTGGCCTGAACCTGAAGGTCAAGTTCGATGGAGAGATCCGCCTCGACTGAGCCTGCGGGCCGGACGCCCGAAAGGCCGTTTCAGGCGACGGGTGGCGGTGCAACGGCTGTGCGCCGGTCCACCTTGCGGCTGAGCACCACCGAGGTGTGCGTGTGCTGGATGCCCTCGATCAGGCCAATCCTGTCGAGCAAGGCATCGAGTTGCTCGTTGGTTTCGCAGCGCAGGAACACCATGTAGTCGAACTGGCCGCTGACGGCAGACAACTCTTCGACTTCGGGCAGGCGTTCGAGCGCCCGGACGACGGCACTGCCCATCTTGGGCGCGACGCTCAGGCCGCAATAGGCGCGCACCGCGGCCTGTTCGAGGCGCTGGCCGAGGCGCACGCCATAGCCGGAAATCACGCCATCGCGCTCCAGTCGGGCTATGCGGGCGACGACCGTGGTGCGCGCCACCCCCAGCTTGCGCGCGAGCAGCGCGGCGGGCTCCCGGGCGTTCGCCTGGAGCAGGCTCAGCAGGTGGCGATCGGTGTCGTCCAATGAGGGCGGGCCTCAGTCCACTTCGGCGATGAGGTCGATCTCGACGCAGGCGCCCATCGGGTTCTGCGCAACGCCGAAGGCACTGCGCGCGTGGGCGCCTTTTTCGCTGCCAAACACCTCGGCGAACAGTTCGCTTGCGCCGTTGGTCACGAGGTGCTGCTCGGTGAAGGTGCCGACCGAGTTGACCAGGCTCATGAGCTTGACGATGCGCTTGACCTTGTTCAGGTCACCGACCGCCGCGTGCAGGGTGCCCAGCAGATCGATGGCAATCGCGCGTGCGGCCTGCTTGCCTTCGTCCGTTGTCATCGTGGCGCCGAACTGGCCGACCCAGGGCTTGCCGTCCTTCTTGGCGATGTGGCCCGAAAGAAAGACCAGATTGCCAGTCCTTACGAAAGGCACATAGGCCGCGACTGGTACGGAGACGGGCGGCAGGGTGATGCCGAGGCTGGAAAGCTTGTCGTAGACGCTCATGAGGGCTCCTTGTTCTGGGATTGCGATTGCGATTGCGTTTGTGTCTGCGATTGCGCGACGCGTGCCGCTTCCTCGCGCAGTTCTTCGAGCGGCCGCACCGTCACGCTCACATCCAGCGTATGGCGGGCGCCGCCGTGCAGCACGCCGCGCATGGGCGACACGTCGGAATAGTCCCGCCCGATGGCGAGTGTCACGTAGTCCTCGCCCGGCTGACGGCCGTTGGTCGGGTCGAAGTCGGCCCATGCGCCCGGACCGTCGTCGCCGGGCAGGTACACCGACACCCAGGCGTGCGAGGCATCCGCGCCGATCAGGCGCGGCCGTCCCGGCGGCGGCTGCGTCAGCAGGTAGCCGCTCACGTAGCGCGCCGGAAGGCCCATCGTGCGCAGGCAGCCGATCATGATGTGCGCGAAGTCCTGGCAGACGCCCCTGCGCTGTGCCAGGGCCTCGATGGCTGGCGTGCTGATCTCCGTGCTCTCGGAGTCGTACTCGAAATCGCGGTACATGCGCAACGTGAGATCCATCGCAACATCGAAAGTCGGCCTGCCGGGCGCGAAGCTCGGCCGCGCATAGGCGGCGAAGTCGTCATGCCGCGGCACATAGCGCGAGGGAAAGACGAAGTCCGACGCCGGGTCGTAGGCTGAGTCCTTGATGTAGCGGAAACGCTCGCGCACCTCTTCCCAGGGCAGTTCGCGGGCCACGTCCGGCGACAGCACCGGCGAGGAGGTGTCGACCACGCTCTCGGCCGTGACAAGGAGTTCCTCGTGCGTCGATTCGAGCGCGAAGAAGGCGCGCGTGTTGCCGTAGACGTCCGGCGCTTCGCTGCACTGCGCGGGCGTGGGGTTGATCGTCAGCGCGTGGCTCACCAAACGCTGCGACACCGTGTCCATCGGCTTCAGATGCGCCAGGTGCTGCGCCGTCTCAACCGGCGGTGTGTAGTCGTAGCGCGTGGAATGGGTGACGTGAAGCAGCATGATCAGGCTCCCACGGAGCGCAGCGATTCGGACGTGAGGGTGAAGTAGCGCGTCCCGATCGCATCCGACACATGGTAGGCGGCCGTCTCGCAGGCGGTGAACAGGTGGACCAGCGCAGGATACTGCGCGTCGGGACCGGCCTCGCACAGATGCTCCAGCGTCCAGGTGTCCGGGTCGGGCAACTCGTGGGAGAGGGCGGTCAGCTTGCCCGGTGCGCTGCCCGCCAGGCGGGCGATGCGCTTGCGCAGCGTCTGCGTGACCCACGCCAGCGATCTCGGGTTGTCGCCGTCGAGCACCAGCAGGTCGACCAACGTCGCGACGTCGCGGCGCTGCTGGTAGCGCGCATGGAAGGTGATCGTGCTGTCGAACAGTGCCACCATCGCCTCGAAGCCGCTCACCTCGTGCACCGAGCCGTGCTCGAAGCCTGATGCGAGGGCGCTGGAGAGGAATCCCAGGCGCTCGATGTGCCGGCCGATGGAAAGCAGCCGCCAGGCGTCGTCGCGCGTCATGCGATCGGTCTGGGCGCCGGTCATCGCGGCCAGCGCGGTGCTCGCGGATTCGAGCAGGCGGAGCGCGGCGCCGGTCGCATAGCCGCCTTCGCCTTTTTCGCTCGCCTGCTCGGCGCTGCGGCGGAGGAAGTCGGTCTCCGCGCGGACGATCTGGTTCCAGTGGTCCTGCGACAGGCGCTCGCGCACCGCAGCCGCAGCCTGGCGAACGCAGCGCAGGCTGTAGCCCACGCTGCCGCCCTTTTCGACGTCGCCCAGCTCCGCGATCAGCGCGCGCTCGAACACGCGCCGGGACTTCGGCAGGCTCGGTACTTCGGGCGAGACCAGTGCATTGCGCAGGGCGAGCTGATGCAGCCAGATCAGCAGGGCGCGCGAGGACTGATCTTCGCCGCCCAGCAGGTCGATGGTGAGGCGTGCCAGGCGTACGGCGTTCTCGGCGCGCTCGGTGTAGCGGCCCAGCCAGAACATGTTCTCCGCTGCGCGGCTGGTGACCGGTGCGCGATGCCGCGCCAGCGACGCCGGCGTTGCGTGCGGGTGCAGCAGCGTGGTGCGATCGATCTCGTCGAGCGTCTGCACCCAGACATCGGCGCTGCTGCCGCCGCGCTGCATCGAGGCGATCTGCGCATCGGGCCCGACCAGGCGGGCAAGGCCTCCGGGGAGCACGCGCCACGAGCGCGGCCCGTCACTCACGGCGAACACGCGCAAGAGCACCGACCGCGGGGCGATGTGGCCGCGGCCAAGGTCCTGCGTCCACGTCGGCATCTGCGACAGCGGCAGGTAGCTCTGCACGGTGTGCTCGTCGCCCTGGCGCACGATGCGGCCGGCCCATTCGTCGAGTTCGCGCCGGCCCATGTGGCGGCCGAGTACTGCGTCGAAGCTGGTGTGCGAATCGTCGCCGGGGTAGGTGGACTTGATCGCGCAGTCCGCCAGTTGCGGCAGCACCGCTTCCATGGCGGCGCGTTCGCCGCACCACCAGGTGGGCAGCGCCGGCAGCCGCAGCTTCTCGCCGATCAGGCGCCGTGCCAGTGCTGGAAGGAAGCCGAGCAGGGCAGGCGATTCGAGGAAGGCCGAGCCGGGCATGTTGGCCACCAGCACGTTCCCCGCGCGAATGGCCTGCAGCAGGCCCGGCACGCCGAGCGTGGAGTCGGGGCGCAACTCCAGCGGGTCGAGGTACTGGTCGTCCAGGCGCTTGATGAGCCCGTGCACCGGCCGCAGGCCTTGCAGGGTCTTGAGGTACAGGCGCTGGTCGCGCACCGTAAGGTCGTTGCCCTCGACCAGCGTCACGCCGAGATAGCGCGCGAGGTAGGCGTGCTCGAAGTAGGTTTCGTTGTAGGGGCCGGGCGTGAGCAGGGCGATGTGCGGCGGCTGACCGGCCGGGCACATGTTCTGAAGCCCTTCCATCATCGCGTTGTAGGTGGCGGCGAGGCGCTGCACGTGCAGGTTCTCGAAGGCCTGCGGAAACTGCCGCGCGATGGCGAGCCGATTTTCGAGCAGGTAGCCCAGCCCCGAAGGCGCCTGCGTGCGTTGAGAGATCACCCACCAGTTGCCGTCGGGCCCGCGAGCCAGATCGAAGGCGGCGATGTGCAGCCAGGTGTCGCCGGGCGGCCGGACGCCGTGCATCGCGCGCAGGTAGCCCGGATGGCCCTGCACCAGCGCTGGCGGCAGCAGGCCTTCGGCCAGCAGCTGCTGCGGGCCGTAGACGTCGGCCATCACGCGGTCGAGCACGCGCACGCGTTGCTGCACGCCGGCCTCGACCTGCGCCCAGCTTGCCGGCGAGACGATCAGCGGGAACAGGTCGAGCGACCACGGCCGCTGGGGGCCGTCGGCATCGGCGTAGACGTTGTAGGTGACGCCGTTGTCGCGGATCTGTCGTTCGAGGCTGATCGCGCGCCGCGGCAGGTCATCGAACCCGCCTGGGCCCAGCTCCTCGAAGAAGCCGGCCCATGAGGGCGAGAGAGGGGCATGTTCGCGCTGACCGCCTTGGCCCTGTTCGGGGGCGGGCGCCGCCGGCGGCACCGAGGCGGCATCGTAGAGCGGTGCGGGTTGCGACGGCACTCCGAGGCGCGATGCGCTCTCCGGCGCGGCGGCGCCGCGCAGTTCATCGAAATGGCCAGGTGCAGCCGGGGGAGCGAGCGCCGACGCGAGCGCTGCGGGTGCTTCCAGCGCCTGCGCGTCGAAGAGGGATTCGTTCATTGGGTCCACGGTGCGCCGATTGTCACACTGCTGAAGCAGGACTTGCCCCCAGGCTTGCCGACTTCGTGTGCCCACCCACCCCCGGCCGGGGGCCATACCGGCGGCCCGGCGAAGCCGGTTCCGCGGTATTCATGGTCTAGCGGCGCAGGTCGAGCGTGAAGGGGAACTCGCGGCTTCCGGCCAGCTCGATGGTCGCCGGCGGCGTACTCATCAGTCCCGGCGTATGGCCCATGCGCGAGAAGCGCGAATGGCGCCGGCTCTCGGCCTCGTAGGCGTTGACAGGGAAGGTGTCGTAGTTCCGCCCGCCCGGATGCGCGACGAAGTACTGGCAGCCGCCCAGCGAGCGCTTCATCCAGGTGTCGACCAGGTCAAAGGTCAGCGGCGCATGCGCGCCGATGCTCGGATGCAGCGCCGAAGGCGGGTTCCAGGCCTTGTAGCGCACGCCGGCTACGAACTCGCCGACCGTGCCTGTGGGCTGCAGCGGCAGCACCTTGCCGTTGACGGTGATGACGTGCCGGCTTTCGTTCAGGCCGGTGACGCGCACCTCGATGCGTTCGAGGGAGGAGTCGACATAGCGCACCGTGCCGCCGGCCGAGCCTTCCTCGCCCATCACATGCCACGGTTCGAGCGCATTGCGCAGCGATAGCTCGATGCCCATCGCCTGCACCTGCCCGACCAGCGGGAAGCGGAACTCGAAATGCGGCGCGAACCAGTTCGGGTCGAAGGCGAAGCCGGCTTGCCGCATTTCGCTGATGACGTCGTCGAAGTCCATCTTCACGAAGGTCGGCAGCAGGAAGCGGTCGTGCAGTTCGGTTCCCCAGCGGGTGGCGGGCGCCTTGTACGGCTCGTCCCAGAAGCGCGCGACGAAGGCGCGCAGCAGCAGTTGCTGAGCGATGCTCATGCGCGCATGCGGCGGCATCTCGAAGGCGCGCAATTCCAGCAGGCCGAGGCGGCCGGTGCTGGAGTCGGGCGAATAGAGCTTGTCGATGCAGAACTCGCTGCGGTGGGTGTTGCCGGTGACGTCGACCAGGATGTTGCGCAGCGTGCGGTCCACGAGCCATGCGGGCATGTTCTGGCCGTAGATCTCGCGGTTGCGGGCGATTTCCTTGAGCGCAATTTCCAGTTCGTAGACCTGGTCGTTGCGCGCCTCGTCGACGCGCGGCGCCTGGCTGGTCGGGCCGATGAACATGCCCGAGAACAGGTAGCTCAACGACGGATGGTTGTGCCAGTACAGCAGGAGGCTCGCAAGCAATTCGGGCCGGCGCAGGAAGGGGCTGTCGGTCGGCACGGCGCCGCCGAGCACGAAGTGGTTGCCCCCGCCGGTGCCGGTGTGGCGGCCGTCGGTCATGAACTTCTCGGCCGACAGGCGCGTCTCGAAGGCGGCGTTGTAGAGGAACTCGGTGTGGTCGACCAGTTCGCGCCAGTTGTGCGCCGGGTGGATGTTGACTTCGATCACGCCCGGGTCGGGCGTCACCTGCAGCATCTTGAGGCGGGGATCGCGCGGGGGCGGGTAGCCCTCCATCACGATCTGCACGCCGAGTTGTTCGGCCGTGGCTTCGACTGCGGCGACGAGATCCAGGTAGTCCTCCAGCCGCGCCAGGGGCGGCATGAAGACATAGAGCACGCCCGAGGCGCTACCGAGCTTTTCGGCGGCCGGGCCGTTGGCGCGACGCGGATCGCGCACCTCGACGCACAACGCGGTGCGCGTGACCCAGTGGGCCGATTCGCCACGCCTTGGCATGCGGGGCGTGGTGGGGTCGTCGGATGCCGCGTCCGTCGTGTCGCCCGCATCTGCACCGGGCGTCTGCAGCCGCACGGCGGCGGGGGCTGCCTGCGGCGCGCCAAAGGCATAGGGCACCGCGCTTCGATCGGCCTGCGGACCGGCCGGCGGACCCGCGTAGCGGGCACGGTAGTCCGCGCCCGTGGGCAGGCTGCCGCGCGGCGCGGTCGGGTCGCGTTCGACGAGGTAGGGGTAGTCGCCCTTGCTGGCCCAAGGCTGCGAGTCGAGCGGAAGGCGATAGCCCATCGGCGAATCGCCGGGGATCAGGTACATCCGGTCGTCGCGCAGGAACCAGGGGCCGGTCTTCCAGCCGGGGCCCTTCAGCGCGGGCGCGTCGGTGTCGGCGTTCGCGGCCTCGATGGGCAGCATGTAGCCGATCACGGCGTCGAGCTTCTGCGTGAACACGCGGCGCAGGCGCACCCGCTCCATCTCGTCGTCGAGCTTCGATTCGAAGGGGTCGACATTCACCGGCAGCCGGCGTTCGCGCCAGAGGTAGTAGTAGACGTCCTCGTAGCCCGGCTGGATGTAGCGCTCGGTCAGGCCGAGCCGATGCGCGAGCACGGTGGTGAAGCGGCGCGCGTCTTCGCTCGTGTAGTGGGTGGGGTTGCGTTCGTCGGCGAAGAGCGCGGGGTTGTGCCAGAGCGTCTCGCCGTCGGCGCGCCAGAAGATCGACAGCGCCCATCGCGGCAATTGCTCACCCGGATACCACTTGCCTTGCCCGAAGTGCAGGAAACCGCCTTGTCCGTATTCGGCGCGCAGCTTGTGCACGAGTTCGGTGGCGTAGCCGCGCTTGGTGGGGCCCAGCGCGTCGGTGTTCCATTCGGGCGCGTCGCGGTCGCTGGTGGCCACGTAGGTTGGCTCACCGCCCATCGTGAGGCGCACATCGCCGGCCTTCAGGCGCTTGTCGACCGCGTCGCCGAGCGCCAGGACTTCGGTCCATTGTTCCTCGGTGTAGGGCTTGGTGACGCGCGGCGATTCGTGGATGCGCGTGACCTTCATCTCGTGGCCGAACTTGACTTCGGCGTCGTCCACCACGCCTTCGATCGGGGCGGCGCTTGATGGCGTCGGCGTGCAAGCCAGCGGGATATGGCCCTCGCCGGCCAGCAGGCCGGAGGTGGCGTCGAGTCCGATCCAGCCCGCGCCAGGCAGGAAGACCTCGCACCAGGCATGCAGGTCGGTGAAGTCCACAGTGGTGCCGCTCGGGCCGTCGAGCGCCTTCACGTCGGGCGTGAGCTGGATGAGGTAGCCCGACACGAACCGCGCCGCCAGACCGCAATGGCGCAGCAGTTGCACCAGCAGCCAGCCGGAGTCGCGGCATGAGCCGGAGCCGTTGGTGAGCGTTTCTTCCGGCGTCTGCACGCCGGGCTCCATGCGGATCAGGTAGTTGACGTCCTTCTGTACCTGCTGGTTGATGCCGACCAGGAAGTCGATGGTCCGCTGTTCCTTGCGGTCGATCTTCTCCAGATAGGCCTGCACCAGCGGCGTGGCTTCGTCGGCCACGAGATAGGGGGCGAGTTCCTGCGCCTGGGACTCGGTGTACTTGAAGGGGAAGGTCTCGGCCTGCGGCTCGAGGAAGAAGTCGAAGGGGTTGTAGACCGCCATCTCGACCACGAGGTCGACGGTGACCTTGAACTCGCGCGTCTTCTCTGGAAACACCAGCCGGGCGAGGTAGTTCGAGAACGGATCCTGCTGCCAGTTGATGAAGTGCTGCTCGGGCTCGACGCGCAGCGAATAGGAGATCACGTTGCTCCGGCAATGCGGCGCAGGACGCAGGCGGATCACCTGAGGCCCTAGTTGCACCGGACGGTCGTACTTGTAGTGAGTGACGTGGTGGAGGGCGGCGTGGATGGACATTGGTTCTCAGTGCGTCGAGCGTGCCTCGGGTGAGACGCATACTAGCCGACACAGAAAGCAAATAGCGCGCCATAGAGCGGTGCCAGGGAGTGATTTGCATGCGACGGGGAGTAGTCTCGTGATGCCGGGCGGGAAAGCGCGCGGCCTGACCGTTTTTGCCGCGATGGCCGGCTCCGTGCTGGGCGCCGCGCTTCAGGTGCAGCAGCCGGTGCTGTGGAACTGGGTTGCCTATGCTGGCTTGACGACCGGTGCGCTGGCCGCTTGGCTGGCGTTGCTCTCGTCGCGACGACTCGGGCGAGGCCTCTTGCCGATGGCGCTGCTCCTGGGTGCGATCGGCGGCGCAGGTCTGGCAGGCTGGCGCGCCACGGCCTATGCCGGTGGCGCGCTGCCGCCGGCGCTCGAAGGCCGGGACGTGCAGGTGGTCGGGGTCGTTGCACAGATGCCGCAGCGCGGCGACGGCATGGTGCGCTTCGTATTCGAAGTCGAATCAGCCGATCTACCGAACGTGCCCGGGCGCATTTCGCTGGGCTGGTACGCCGAAGGCTCAGGGCTCTGGGGTCGAGCCGGTGGGGGCGATCCACCCGGATCGGTGCACGCCGGCGAACGCTGGCGCATGACGGTGCGGCTCAGGGCGCCGCACGGCCATCTCAATCCGCATGGCTTCGACCAGGAACTTCGCCTGTGGGAGCAGGGCGTGCACGCGACCGGCTATGTACGCACCGGCGCCCGCGACCCACGTCCCGAACGCATCGCGGTCACCTTTCACCACCCGATCGAGCGCCTGCGCGAGGCGGTACGTGATGCCGTGTTCGAGCGCGTGACGGATCCACGACCGGCCGGGGTGATCGCGGCGCTGGTCACCGGTGACCAGAACGCGATCGAACGAGCGGATTGGGATGTCTTCCGCGCGACAGGGGTCGCCCACCTGATGGCCATCTCGGGCCTTCACATCACGATGTTCGCCTGGCTGGCCGCGCTGGCGGTCGAGACGCTCTGGCGGCGCAGCGGCAGCTTGATGCTCCGTTGGCCGGCGCAGCATGCGGGCCTGGTCGGCGGCGTGCTGCTCGCCACGCTCTATGCCGCATTCAGCGGCTGGGGCTTGCCCTCCCAGCGAACGGTGTGGATGCTGGGTGCCGTCGCGTTGCTGCGTCTGACTGGCCGGCGCTGGCCTTGGCCTCATGTCTGGCTCTGTGCCTGCGCTGTCGTGGTGGCGCTCGACCCTTGGGCTATGCTGCAGCCCGGCTTCTGGCTGAGTTTCGTCGCGGTCGGGGTTCTTTTCGCCGCGGACGCCAGGGAGCCGCAAGGCGATCGTTCCGGCGTCGCCAGCCGGCTGGTCCGCGTCTGGCGGGAGCAATGGGTGGTCACGCTGGCGCTGACACCGCTCACGCTGCTGTTGTTCCAGCAGATCTCGGCCATCGGCATGCTGGCGAACGTGGTCGCGATTCCCTGGGTCACCGTTGTCGTGACGCCGTTGGCGATGCTTGGCGCCGTCTTGCCTCTGCTGTGGGACGTTGCCGCCTGGACGGTGCAGGTCTTGTCGCTGCTCCTGCAATGGCTCGCACGCCTGCCGTTCGCCACCTTGTCGATGCCCGCGCCCCCGCTGTGGATGGCGGTCGCGGGCGTGGCGGGCGGCGTCCTGCTCGCCATGCGCCTGCCCTGGTCCATGCGCGTGCTGGGCCTGCCCATGCTGCTGCCGGCGCTGCTCTGGCAGGCGCCACGTCCGTCCACGGGCGAATTCGAGCTTCTGGCTGCCGATATCGGGCAGGGCAATGCCGTGCTGGTGCGTACGGCCACGCACAGCCTGCTCTACGACGCCGGGCCGCGCTACAGCCTGGAGAGCGACGCGGGCCAGCGTGTGCTGGTGCCTTTGCTGCGGGCCTTCGGCGAACGGCTCGATACCGTCGTGCTGAGCCATCGCGACAGCGATCACACCGGCGGGGCGTCCGCGGTGCTGACCATGCAGCCGCAGGCCGAGCTGCTGAGTTCGATCGAGGCGGGGCATCCGCTGCAGGCGCTCCGCACAGCCCGACGCTGCGAGACAGGCCAGCGCTGGACCTGGGACGGTGTGGTCTTCGAGGTGCTTCAACCGGCTGCGTCCGACTACCGGACCTTCACCAAGCCCAATGCGATCTCTTGCGTTCTTCGAATCACCAACGGGCGGGCATCGGCACTCCTGGCCGGTGACATCGAGCGTCTGCAAGAGGCTGCGCTGGTCGCGCGCACGCCCGACTTGCGCGCCGACCTGCTCCTCGTGCCGCACCACGGGAGCAAGACCTCGTCGAGCGATCTGCTGCTCGATGCCGTCCGCCCGCGCGTCGCGCTCGTCCAGGCCGGCTATCGGAACCGATTCGGACATCCCGCGCCGGAGGTGGTCGGACGCTATGTCGAGCGCGGCATAGCGCTGACCGACACCCCGCATTGCGGCGCGGCGTCGTGGTCGAGCATGGCCCCGGGCACGGTAGGGTGCCTGCGGCAGCAGGCACGCCGCTACTGGCACCACGAAATGCCGCAGCTTTCCGGCGGTATTTGGCCTTGAACTTGCTAAGCTATGCCCAAGGAGATTGGTCGTCCCATGCACAAATTCGATGAGATGTATGAGCAGCTGCCCTACAACGGCGCAGCGGTCCGAAGCCACTACAGACGCTACGACCAATGGCTTGCGAAGCAACCCGGCGAGGTGATGCGATCGCGGCGCGAGGAGGCGGAAATGATCTTCCGCCGGGTCGGCATCACTTTTGCCGTCTACGGTGCGAAGGACGAGGACGGCTCCGGCACCGAGCGGCTGATCCCCTTCGACCTGTTGCCCCGCATCATCCCGGCGCACGAATGGGCCTCGATGGAAAAGGGCCTGGTGCAGCGCGTGACGGCGCTCAACCGCTTCATCCATGACGTCTACCACGGCCAGGAAATCATCAAGGCCGGCGTCATTCCGGCCGAGCAGATCCTGAACAACGCTCAATACCGGCCCGAAATGGTCGGCGTGAAGGTGCCCAACGACGTCTACTCGCACATTGCCGGCATCGACATCGTCCGGGCACCGGACGCGAGCGGCAACGGCGAGTACTACGTGCTGGAAGACAACCTGCGCGTGCCCAGCGGCGTGAGCTACATGCTGGAGAACCGCAAGATGATGATGCGGCTCTTTCCCGAGCTTTTCAGCCAGAACCGCATCGCACCCGTCGCGCACTATCCCGACCTGTTGCTCGAAACCCTGCGCGCCTCCGCGCCGCCGGCCACCGCCGAGCCCACCGTCGTCGTGCTCACCCCCGGCATGTACAACAGCGCCTACTTCGAGCACGCCTTCCTCGCGCAGCAGATGGGCGTGGAGTTGGTCGAAGGGCAGGATCTCTTCGTCAAGGACGACTTCGTCTACATGCGCACCACGCGCGGCCCCAAGCGTGTGGACGTCATCTACCGCCGCGTCGACGACGACTTCCTCGACCCCGAGGTCTTCCGTCCGACTTCTACGCTCGGCACCGCGGGCCTGATGCGCGCCTACCGCGAGGGCAACGTCGTCATCTGCAATGCCGTCGGCACCGGCGTCGCGGACGACAAGTCGATCTACCCCTACGTGCCGAAGATGATCGAGTTCTACCTCGGCGAGAAGCCCATCCTCAAGAACGTGCCCACCTACATGTGCCGCAACAAGGACGAACTCGACTACACGCTCGCCAACATGAAGGACCTGGTCGTCAAGGAAGTGCATGGCGCCGGCGGCTACGGCATGCTCATCGGCCCGGCCGCCACCCAGGCCGAGATCGAGGACTTCAAGAAGGCCGTGCTCGCCAAGCCCGACGGCTACATCGCGCAGCCGACGCTGAGCCTCTCCACCTCGCCGACCTTCGTGGATGCCGGCATCGCGCCGCGCCATATCGACCTGCGGCCTTTCGTGCTGTCGGCCAAGGAAGTCCAGATGGTGCCGGGCGGCCTCACCCGCGTCGCGCTCAAGGAGGGATCGCTGGTCGTCAACTCGTCGCAGGGCGGCGGCACCAAGGACACCTGGATCCTCGAGGCGGACCGCAGCGCCAAGCCGCGCGAATCCGTGCAATCGCAAAGCCAGTCGTCGTCCTGATCAGGGGAGCCACAGATATGTTGTCACGCACCGCCGATCACCTCTACTGGATGTCGCGCTACACCGAGCGCGCGGAGAACACCGCGCGCATGCTCGACGTCAACTACCAGACCTCACTGCTGCCGCAGTCCGCCGAAGTCGCCAAGTACGGCTGGCAGGGGCTGCTCTCCATCAGCGAACTGCTGACGATCTACAACGAGAAGCATGACCAGTTCAAGCCCGCCGAGGTGATGGAGTTCATGGTCAAGGACGAGTCGAATCCCTCGTCGATCGTCTCGTGCCTGCGCGCCGCGCGCGAGAATGCCCGCGCCGTGCGAGGCGCGCTGACGACCGAAGCCTGGGAAACGCAGAACACCACCTGGCTCGAAGTCAATCGCATGCTGCGTGCCGGCGACTTCGAGCGCGACCCTGCGCAGTTCTTCGAGTGGGTCAAGTTCCGCTCGCACCTCTCGCGCGGCGTGACCCTGGGCACCATGCTGCAGGACGAGGCCTTCTACTTCTCGCGCCTGGGTACCTTCCTCGAACGCGCGGACAACACGGCGCGGCTGGTCGACGTCAAGTTCCACGCGCTCAACAGCGAGTTCTTCGGCACCGCCACCGAGGAAGACCAGGAGTACGACTTCTATCACTGGAGCGCGATCCTGCGCAGCGTCTCCGCCTTCGAGGTCTACCGCAAGGTCTACCGCGACGTGATCAAGCCCGAGCGCGTGGCCGAGCTTCTGATCCTGCGCGCCGACATGCCGCGCTCGCTGCATGCAAGTCTCAACGAGGTCGTCAGCAACCTCGACAAGGTGAAGAACGAGCAAAGCGCCGAGACCCAGCGCCGCGCCGGAAAGCTGCTGGCCGACCTGCAATACGCGCGCGTCGACGAGATCCTCGCGACCGGACTGCATGCCTACCTGACTCAGTTCCTGGACCGCGTGAATGAACTGGGGTGGCGGATCAGCCAGGACTTCCTGGTCCCGGGTCACTGAGGGAACTCCGAAGAACAGCCTGATGTATCGTCTCCGCCTGTCACACAGGTTCAAGGAGGCGGCCCATGAAGAAGGCTGTAGTCAAAGCGGGCGCACGAGCGCCCGTTGTCTTGTCGGGCGCCGGTCAGCCGTCGCATGCGAATGGGAAGCGGGTTCTGGTCATGCACCAGAACTTCCCGGGTCAGTTCGGTCACTTTGCGCGCGCGTGGGCGGCGCGACCGGGATGGGACGTCCGGGCCCTCGGGCGCGACAGCGCTCCCGGACTGCCCGGCTTCGACAAGCTGATGCGATACCGCGTTGCGCGCGAGCCGCATGTGCATCAACACCCGTACCTCCGGCAAATGGAGGCGGCCACATTGCACGGCCAGGCCACCGCTCGGGCCATGCTCGAGATTCGTCGCGAAGGCTTCGTTCCCGACGTGATCCTGGCGCATCCGGGTTGGGGCGAGGCCTTGTACGCGAAGGACGTCTTTCCGGACGCTCGGCTCGTGCATCTCTGCGAGTGGTACTACAACGCGGACGGTGCCGACCTGGGCTTTGATCCGGAGCATCCCATCAGCTTCGACGATCGCGCACGCATCCGCACCTGGAACGCGCAGCACGCGCTGAACCTCGTCAATTGCGATGTCGCCGTCAGCCCGACCGAGTGGCAGCGCAGCCGGTACCCCGAAATCCTGCGGCCGAAGATCGTGATGCAGCACGAGGGCATCGACACCGAGGGCCTGGGACCCGATCCAGCCGCGACTGTCGCTACCTCGAATGGGACCTTGCTCAAGGTCGGCGATCCTGTCATCACCTACGTGGCGCGCAATCTGGAGCCCTATCGTGGCTTCCACATCTTCATGCGGGCACTGGAGAGGATCCAGAAGGCGCACCCGGGATGCCATGCCATCGTGGTGGGCGGTGACGAGGTCAGTTACGGGTCGCCACCCAGGGACGCGGCGAACTGGCGCGAGAAGATGTTGCGCGAAGTCGTGCTGGATCCGGCGAGGACGCACTTCATGGGACGAATCCCTAGAGCGCAGTATTTGCGCGTGCTGCAAGTGTCCGCCGCGCACGTCTATCTGACTTATCCGTTTGTGCTGAGCTGGTCGATGCTGGAGGCCATGGCTGCGGGCGCGCTCGTCGTCGGCTCGAACACCGCGCCGGTACGTGAAGTACTTCACGAGGGGGTGAACGGGCGCCTTGTGGACTTCTTCAATGTCGAGGCCATCGCGAAGACGGTGGTGGATGTCCTCGAGACGCCGCAGGCTCAATGGCCGCTACGCAAGCAAGCGAAGCTCGATGCCGGGAAGTACAGCCGTGATGCAGGGTTGGCACGGTATGACCAACTGATCAGCACGGCGAACTGAACGCGCGGCAGGCACGCGCTGACTCATGAGCGGTGTGTGAACGCATGAACCTCAATCCCTGAATTTTCGCGTGGCAATTGAGAGGGCCTGGAGCAACCCATTCCGCCACCTGCCTACTAGCATCCCATTTCGCCCGGAGATGGGCTCTGGGCGAATGCCGAAGGAACGGCAAGACAAACAGGGATAAGAAAGAACTGCATGGCAGACGAGAAAATCATCAAGACCGCTGGGAGCAGCGAGACCATTCACACCGGCTTCGGCAACGACACCATCCAGACGGGTGTTGGCAACGACACGATCCATGCTGGCGATGGCAACAACACCATCAAGGCCGGCCATGGCAACAACCAGATCACCACCGGCAACGGTACCGACAATATCGTCGCAGGTGATGGCCACGACGTCATCACCACGGGCAACGGCAACAAGACGATCGACGCTGGCGACGGCAACAACGTGATCACGACCCAGGCCGGCAACGACACCATCACGGCCTGCGACGACGACGACATCATCCACGCCGGCGAGGGCCACAACCGCATCAATGCCGGCCACGGCGTCAACGCCATCCTCGCAGGCGCTGGCAACGACACGATCCATGCCAATCACGGCAGCGATGCCGTGGATGCCGGCGACGGCAAGAACTACGTGGACGTGAGCTATGGCCAGAACAAGGTAGTGACCGGCACGGGCGACGACACGATTCGCGCTCTGGCCGGCAACGACACCATCTCCGCCGGCGAAGGCAACAACAACATCGACGTCGGCGCCGGCAACAATGCCGTTGTGTCCGGCAGCGGCAATGACTGCATCGAGGTGTGCGACGGCAACGACACCATCGATGCCGGCAGCGGCAACAACACCATCGTTGGCGGCGGGGGCAACAACAGCATCACCTCGGGCAATGGTGTCGACTCCATCACCGCGGGTGGGGGCAACGATGTCGTCGTGACGCAAGACGGCAAGAAGACGATCAACGTCGGCTACGGCAACAACAACGTGACGACCGGCACCGGCGACAACTCGATCACGTCCCACACCGGAGACGACACGATCGTGGCCGGCAACGGCGCCAACACGATCAAAGCCGGGGAAGGCAACAACAACGTCACCCTCGGTGGCGGCAACAACAAGATCTACGCGGGCGTGGGCAACGACGTCGTTGTCGTCGGCAATGGCAGCAACTACATCGACGTGGGCTACGGCAACAACAAGGTCACGGCCGGGACGGGCAACGACTCCATCCATGGCGGCCTCGGTCACGACACCGTCGACGCCGGCGCAGGCAACAACTTCGTGAGCGTGGGCAACGGCAACAACGACGTCGTCACGGGCACGGGGAACGACACCATTCATGCTGCGGGCTACCTCGGCAACACCAACGTGATCCGAGCCGGTGGCGGCATGGACACGATCGTGCTCGGCGATGCCAACGACATCGTCTACCTGGCCGAAGAAGGCACTGCCAGCAACAGCACGCTCAGCGCCGGCAATGGCAATGACACCGCGTTCCTGCGGTTTGGCGACAACCTGACCGCGCGCAACGTCCTGTCGGGCGGCGCCGGAGTCGATACGCTGGTTCTGAGCTTCACCTCGGCCGAGATGGAACGGGCCGACGTCAAGGCGGACGTCGACGCGTATCGTGCGCGCCTGGCCGCGGGCGATACCTCGGCATACCAGTTCAAGTCGATCGACCTGAAGGTGGACGGCTGGGAAAAGATGGAAGTGCTGATCGACAACGCTGCCTACACGCCCAAGGCGGAGGCGGAGCAAGTGGTGGTCACCAAAGGCTCGACCAACGATTCGATCAGCACCTACGCCGGCCACGACATCATCGACGCCGGCGACGGCAACAACGTGATCAATGTCGGCCACGGCAACAACAGCGTCATCGCTGGCAGCGGCAACGACAACATCTACGCCTACTCCGGAGACGACACCGTCAACGCCGGCGAGGGCAAGAACTATGTCGACGTCAACGAGGGCAACAACAAGGTCACGACGGGTGCGGGCAACGACAGCATCTACAGCGGCTACGGCGACGACGTGATCGACGCCGGGGACGGCAACAACCACATCGACGCAGGCCACGGCAACAACACCATCGCCAGCGGTCGCGGAAACTCCACCATCATCACGAATTCGGGCAACGACGTCGTGACGGTGGCCGGGGGCAACAACAACATCTCCGTTGGTGCAGGCAACAACTCGGTCGACGCTCGTGGAAGCACGGGCAACGACACCATCACCGCCTACGAGGGCGACGACACGATCTACGGCAGCGACGGCAGCAACTACATCAAGGCGGGCGAAGGCAACAACTACGTCGAGACTGGTAAAGGCAACGACACCATCCATGCCGGTCCCGGGGACGACGAGATCCACGCAGGCGAAGGCGACAACACCGTCTACGCGGGCAAGGGCAACAACCTGGTCACGGCTGGCGCCGGCAACGACAAGATCTACGCGGCTCATGATGCCGACAGCAACAGCATCATCCATGCGGGTGACGGCAACAACTGCATCGAGCTCGGCGGCGGCAACAACGAGTTGTTCACCGGCAATGGCAACGACACGATCTATGCGTGGGGCTTGCCCGGCAACACCAGCTACATCGAAACCGGCAACGGCAATGAATACCTGAAGCTGAGCGACTCCGACGACACGATCATCCTCGGCGTCGGAAGCAGCACGCTGTACGCGGGCGGCGGCAATGACACGGGCCACTTCACCTTCGCCGGCAACGAGCTGAACAAGAACTTCCTTGGTGGCGGTGACGGCAGGGACACCCTGGTGCTGAAGCTGACGGAAGCCGAGCTGAAGAATCCCGCGATCCTGGCCGACCTGGCTGCCTACCAGGCTCACCTGGATGCAGGGAAGTCGTGCGATGCGTTCCAGTTCAAGTCCATCGACCTGAAGGTCATCAACTGGGAACGCGTGCAAATCGGCAACGTCACGGCCCAGCAGTTCGCCGGCACGGAGGACACGGCGCTGAGCGCGAACCTGATGACGGGAATCCCCGCCGCCGGCATGTTCGGGATGCAGCTGACCGCGGTGACGGGCGCCGCCAACGGCACTGTAACCTTCGCAGCCGATGGTACGGTCCAGTACACGCCCAACGAGAACTGGTCTGGCACGGACACAGTGACCTACACCATGACCAACGCCGTGGGCGGTGCGGCGACCGGTACCGCGACCTTCAAGATCACCGGCGTGGCCGATGCGCCCGAGCTGAACGTGGTGCGCGTGAACCAGTCAGCTATCGACCTGGATGTGGCCGTCACCGACACGGATGGGTCCGAGACGCTGTCGATGTCGGTCTGGCTGCCGTCGGGCGTCGGCCTCTCTGCCGCCGATGGCACTTACGATGCAAAGTCCGATCTCTGGACCTTCAACCCGGAAGTGCTGGAGAAGGGCCATGCCCCGGTGCGGTTTGCGATGGATGACGGTGCGGAAGTACCGGCCGAGCTGAAACTGGTGACGACCGTGCGCGAAGCCGATGGCGATGAGTTGGAGACGACGTACCACCTCTTCAACATCTTCGACGACGTCGCCAAGCTGACGGCCCTGCCTGAGGCCAGCCACATCTACGACGGCAGCAGCGGCACCGACACCCTGCTGTTCAGCGGCGTGGCGGATCTCGACCTGACTGCGCTGGCGACGAACTCGCTGCGCAGCTTCGAGCATCTCAACATGACCGACACGGCCGAAACCAGGCTGACGTTGTCGGGTGATGTGGTTTCGGGCATGTCGTCGGACAAGACGCTGCGCGTCTCCGGCGACGGCAGGGACACCCTGACGCTCACCGACAAGGCTGACTGGCAGATCGTGGGGCAGACCGGATTCGGTGACGTGCCTTACGACATCTACCAGAACACCCAACTGACCGACGTGACGCTGTACGTGCAGGCCGGCATGGCAGTGCTCTGATAGCCCAGTAGGGCCGGGTGAGCCCTATTGAACTGAAGAGCAGACTAAAGGCGGTGGCCTTGGTCAGAGTTCCTCCCGGGGAGCCCTGACCAAGGCCACCGCCTTCTGGTTTGGCAATGCCCTACGGCCGCCCATCCAGCGTTGCCCGCCGCACCGCCATCTCCCACCGCCCCATCGCTTCGTCTGCCTTGGAGCGACTCAAGGTGGGCATGAAGCGACGCTCGATGCGCCACAGCTTCGACAGCTGCGCCACGTCGCTGTACACGCCCGTGGACAGCCCCGCAAGATAGGCCGCCCCCAGCGCAGTGGTCTCCGTCACTTCCGGCCGCACGACAGGTATTCCGAGCAGATCGGCCTGAAACTGCATCAGCAGATCGTTCACGCACGCGCCGCCGTCCACGCGCAATTCCGCCACCGGTGTTCCGCCCGCCGCAACCGCGTCGCGGCTCATTGCCTGCAACAGCGCGGCACTCTGGTACGCGATGCTTTCCAGCGCGGCACGCGCGATGTGCGCCACGGTGGTGCCGCGCGTGAGCCCGGTGATGATGCCGCGCGCCTCCGCGTCCCAATAAGGTGCGCCGAGTCCCGTGAAGGCCGGCACCATCATCACGCCGCCCGCATCGGGCACGCTCTCGGCAAGCGCCTGCACCTGCGCGCTGCCCGGGATCGCCTTGAGGCCGTCGCGCAGCCACTGCACGACCGCGCCGCCGACGAAGACACTGCCTTCCATCGCGTACTGCGGTTGCGCGCTGGTCTGCGCGGCGCTGGTGACGAGCAGGCCGTTGTGCGAGGGCTGGAAGGCGCCGCCCGTATGCATCAGCAGGAAGCAGCCGGTGCCATAGGTGTTCTTCGCCATGCCGGCTTCGAAGCAGGCCTGGCCGAAAAGGGCACTCTGCTGGTCGCCCGCGACGCCGCCGATCGGCAGGCTGCGCTCCAGCAGCGCCGCGTCGGTATCGGCGAAGTGCGCACTCGACGGCTTGACCTCCGGCATCAGCGATGCGGGGATGTCCAGCGCCTTCAGAAGATCCGCGTCCCACTGGTTGCCGTGCACGTTGAAGAGCATGGTGCGCGACGCGTTGCTGACGTCTGTGACATGCACCTTGCCGCCGGTCAGCTGCCAGATGAGCCAGCTGTCGATGGTGCCGAACGCGAGTTCGCCGCGCTCGGCCTGGGCGCGTGCGCCAGGCACGTTGTCGAGCAGCCAGCGCAGCTTGGTGCCTGAGAAATAGGCGTCGATCACCAGGCCGGTCTTCTCCTGGATGGTGTTCGTCATGCCGTCCTCGCGCAGCCTGGCGCACAGCGGCTCTGCGCGGCGGTCCTGCCAGACGATGGCGTGATGCACCGGATGGCCCGTCTTGCGGTTCCAGAGCACCGTGGTTTCGCGCTGATTCGTGATGCCGACCGCGTGGATGTCGCTCGGCTTCAGCCTGGCCTTGGCGAGCACCTCGCGCGCTGTGGCGAGTTGGCTGGTCCAGATTTCCATCGGGTCGTGTTCGACCCAGCCGGGCTGCGGGTAGATCTGCGTGAGTTCCCGTTGGGCGATGGCAACGATGTGCCCCTCGCCGTCAAAGACGATGCTGCGGGAGCTCGACGTGCCCTGGTCGAGGGCGAGCAGGTAGGTCATGGAGAAAAGTCCTTCAGTGTTCGCGCGCGATCTCGCAGCGGACTTGCGCACGCTCGATCAGCTCGGGGAAGGGCGGTGGCGGTTCCGCGTCCGTGAAGAGGCAATCGATCTGCGAGAGCTTCGCGAGCTCGATCATCGCAGGGCGGTTGAACTTGCTCGCATCGGCAGCGAGCCACACCTCCCGGGCCTGCGCGATGATGGTTTGCGCCACCTTCACCTCGCGCAGGTCGAAGTCGCGCAGCGTGCCGTCGGCCTCGATGCTCGACACGCCGATCAACGCGATGTCGACCTTGAACTGGCGAATGAAATCGACTGTCGCCTCGCCGACGATGGCACGGTCGCGCAGCCGCACCGAGCCGCCCGCCACGATCACCTCGCAGTTCGGGTTGTCGCTCAGGATGGTCGCGACGTTCAGGTTGTTCGTGATCACACGCAGGCCCGTGTGGCGGAGCAGCGCTTTCGCGATGGCCTCGGTCGTGGTGCCGATGTTGAGGATCAGCGAGCAGTCGTTCGGCACCCGCGCCGCCACCGCGCGCGCGATCCGCGCCTTGCCCTCGGCATGCAGCGTCTCGCGCTGCTGGTAGCCGATGTTCTCCGTGGTCGAGCTCGGCACCCGGACGCCGCCATGAAAACGCGTGAGATGCCCTTCGTCCGCCAGGCGCTGCACGTCGCGGCGCACCGTCTGCAGGGTCACGCCGAGCATGTCGGCCAGCTGTTCGACGGTGATGGAACCGCGCGAACGCACGGTATTGAGCAGCTTGAGTTGACGCGGATTGGAGTTCACGGGCGGCGGATCGAGGGGGCAAACGACTGTAGAACGAAAGGAAACGAATGGACTTAAGGGTTAACGCCGAAGAAAATCGCGCCATAAGGAACCAGAATGAAAAAATTCGAAAGCGAAGAGCCCGCAAACCGTGCATTAAGTCACATTCAAACGGACCCATCCCTCGTGAGCGAATCACCCCCGTCACCGAGCGCCTCCGCCGCTGATTGCGACGTGCTGATCGTCGGCGGCGGCATCAATGGCTGCGGCATCGCGCGCGACCTGGCCGGCCGGGGCTGGCGCGTCGTGCTGTGCGAGAAGGACGATCTCGCGGCGCACACCTCGTCGTCCTCCACCAAGCTGATCCACGGGGGGCTCCGTTATCTCGAGTACTACGAGTTCTCGCTGGTGCGCAAGGCGCTGCAGGAGCGCGAGGTGCTGCTCAAGAGCGCCCCGCACATCATGTGGCCGCTGCGTTTCGTGATGCCGCACGATCCGTCGATGCGTCCCGCCTGGATGATCCGCATCGGCCTCTTCATGTACGACCACCTGGCCCGCCGCGAGGTGCTGCCGGGTTCGCGCACCGTCGACCTGAAGCGGCACGAGGCCGGCGCGGCGCTCAAGCCCGAGTTCAAGCGCGGCTTCGTCTACTCGGACGGCTGGGTCGACGACGCGCGGCTCGTGGTGCTGAACGCGCTCGATGCACGCGCACGCGGCGCCGAGGTGCTCACGCGCACCCGCTGCGTCAGAGCGCAACGCAATGCCGATGGCTGGACGGCCGTGCTCGAAGGCCCGGAAGGCCAGCGCACTGTGCGCGCGCGCGCCGTGGTCAACGCGGCCGGGCCGTGGGCCGAAGCCTTTCTACGCGGCGTGGCGCAATCGGCGCAGGGCGAGGCGCTGGCGACCCGGCATCTGCGACTGGTGAAGGGCAGCCACATCGTGGTGCCGCGCGTCTTCGGCCATGACCACGCCTACATCTTCCAGAACCCCGACAAGCGGATCATCTTCGCGATCCCTTACCAGGACGACTTCACGCTGATCGGCACTACGGACATCGAACTGCAGGGCGACGACCCGGGCGCCGCGCGCATCAGCGATGACGAAGTCGACTACCTCTGCACGCAGGCCAGCCGCTATTTCAGGAAGCCGGTCACGCCAGCGGACGTGGTCTGGACCTATTCGGGCGTCCGGCCGCTGCTCGACGACGCGTCCGGCGACCCGTCGGCGGTGACGCGCGACTACATGCTCGAGACCAACACCGCTGCAGCGCCGTTGCTGTCGGTGTGGGGCGGCAAGATCACGACCTTCCGCAAGCTGGCCGAGGATGCGGCCGACGAAGTAGGGCGGATGCTTGGCGAGACCCGGCCGGCGTGGACCGACGGCGCGTTCATGGCCGGCGGGGATCTTTCGGCGTGGATTGGCGGCACCAGCCGCACGTCGCGGCCCGACGACGACTTCGAACGCTTCGTCGATGCAGTCCGCATCCAATACCCGTGGCTGGAATTCAACCTCGCTCGCCGGCTCGCACGGGCCTACGGCGCCCGCGTGGCGGACGTCATCGGCGACGCGCAATCGATGGACGACATGGGCGAGGCCGTCGCGCCCGGGCTCCACGAGCGCGAGCTGCACTACCTGCGCGACGAGGAATGGGCGTGCAGCGGCGACGACGTGCTGTGGCGCCGCTCCAAGCTCGGCCTCCACTTCACCCAGGCGGAACGCGACCAGGTCAACGTCTGGATGCAGGCCCATGCACGCTTGAAAGAGGGAGCTCCATGCAGCTGACACTCGAACGCGTCACCAAGAAGGTGGGCGCGCAGACCTGGCTCTACCCGCAGAGCATCGCCCCGAAGAGCGGCGCGGTGACCGTGCTGCTGGGCGCCACGCAGGCCGGCAAGACCAGCCTGATGCGGCTCATGGCCGGGCTCGACGCGCCGACCGAAGGCAAGGTCTTCGTCGACGGCAAGGACGTGACGGGCGTGCCGGTGCGCGAGCGAAACGTGGCGATGGTCTACCAGCAGTTCATCAACTACCCCTCGCTCAAGGTCGCGGAGAACATCGGTTCGCCGCTCAAGCTGCGCGGCGAGAAGAACATCGATGCGCGCGTGCGCGAGCTGGCCGACAAGCTGCACATCGGCATGTTCCTCGACCGCTACCCGGCCGAGCTGTCGGGCGGGCAGCAGCAGCGTGTGGCCCTGGCCCGCGCCCTGGCCAAGGGTGCCCCTCTGATGCTGCTCGACGAACCCCTGGTGAACCTCGACTACAAGCTGCGCGAGGGTCTGCGCGAGGAACTCACGCAGCTCTTCGCAACGGGCGATTCAACGGTGATCTACGCCACCACCGAACCTGGCGAAGCCCTGCTGCTCGGCGGCTACACGGCGGTGATGGATTCCGGCGAACTGCTGCAGTACGGCCCGACCGCAGAAGTCTTCCATGCGCCGCAATCCCTGCGCGTGGCGCGCGCTTTCAGCGATCCGCCGATGAACCTGATGGCGGGGCACGTGGTGGCTGGCGGCGTGCAGACGGAAGGCGGGCCCATGCTGCCGATCGGCCTGCCGGCCGGCATCGAGGGTGCGGTCACGATCGGTCTGCGCGCGAGCGCCCTCAACGTCGGCGCGAGCGATGGCGACATCGCCTTGCCGGGAAAGGTGGAACTCGCGGAGATCTCGGGCTCCGACACCTTTGTCCACGTCGAGACGCTGGTTGGCGAGCTGGTCGCGCAGCTCACCGGCGTGCATCGCTTCGATCTCGGCGCGGCGATCACGCTGTATTTCAGCGCGTCGCAAGCCTATGTGTTCGACAGCGGCGAGCGGCTGGCCGTCGCACCCGCCTGGCGCAAGGGAGGCTGACATGGCCCGCATCGACCTGGACCTCGCCCACGCCTATCGCCCCAACCCGACGCAGGACAGCGACTATGCGCTGCTGCCGCTCAAGATGAGCTTCCGAGACGGCGGCGCCTATGCCTTGCTCGGCCCCTCGGGCTGCGGCAAGACCACCATGCTCAACATCATCTCGGGCCTGTTGGCGCCTTCGAAGGGCAGCGTCAAGTTCAACGGCCGCGACGTGACGCTGGAGACGCCGCAGCAGCGCAACATCGCGCAGGTGTTCCAGTTTCCGGTGATCTACGACACGATGACCGTGGCCCAGAACCTCGCGTTTCCGCTGCGCAACCGCAACATGCCCGCAGAGCAGATCCGCAGGCGCGTCGGCGAGATTGCAGAGATGCTCGACATGAGCGGCCAGCTCAACCAGCGCGCGGCCGGCCTTGCCGCCGATGCCAAGCAGAAGATCTCGCTGGGTCGCGGGCTGGTGCGCAGCGATGTTTCCGCGGTGCTCTTCGACGAGCCGCTGACCGTCATCGACCCGCACCTCAAATGGCAGTTGCGGCGCAAGCTGAAGCAGATCCACCGCGAGCTGAAGCTCACGCTGATCTATGTCACGCACGACCAGGTCGAGGCACTGACCTTCGCCGAGGAAGTGGTCGTGATGACGCGCGGCAAGGCGGTGCAGATCGGCAGCGCCGAGGCGCTGTTCGAGCGGCCGGCCCACACCTTCGTCGGGCACTTCATCGGTTCGCCGGGCATGAACTTCCTGCCGGCGCAGAGTGCGGGCGGCATGCTCGACATCGCGGGCACGCGTTTGCCTTCAACGCGTGACTTGCCTGAAGGCGCGCTCAAGCTCGGCATCCGGCCGGAGTACGTCGCGCTGGTCGAGCCGAATGCGCCGGGCGCAGTGCCCGCGACGCTGACGCAGCTGCAGGACGTCGGCACGCATCTGATGCTGAGCGCCAAGCTCGACGGCAGTGCGCTGAAGGCTCGGCTGGCGTCCGACGCCGTGGTCCCACCTGTCGGCAGCACCGTCTGGCTGCAGGTGGTCGGCCGCAAGAGCTGTTTCTACCGCGACGAGGAGCTGGTGGCATGAGCCGCCCGGCCGCACCCAGGACGAACACCGCAGCGCGAAGCACGGAGGTTGCTCCATGAACGGAACCAACAAGCCCATCAACCAGCGTGCGTGGTGGCTCGTGCTGCCCGTGCTGATCTGCGTCGCCTTCTCGGCCATCGTGCCGCTGATGACCGTCGTCAACTACTCGGTGCAGGACATCATCTCTCCCGAGCGCCGTGTATTCGTCGGCACCGAATGGTTCGCCGCGGTGATGCGCGACGGTGAACTGCACGCCGCGCTGTGGCGGCAACTCGGCTTTTCGATTGCGGTGCTGCTGGTCGAGATCCCGCTGGGCATCGTGCTTGCGCTCTCGATGCCGTCGACCGGCTGGAAGGCGTCCGCCGTGCTGGTCGTGGTGGCGCTCTCGCTGCTGATCCCTTGGAACGTGGTCGGCACCATCTGGCAGATCTTCGGCCGCGCCGACATCGGGCTCTTCGGCTACGCGTTGCAGAAGCTCGGCATCGACTACAGCTACACCGGCAACGCAAGGGATGCCTGGCTCACGGTGCTGCTGATGGACGTCTGGCACTGGACGCCGCTGGTCGCGCTGCTGTGTTTTGCCGGCCTGCGCTCGATCCCAGACGCCTACTACCAGGCCGCGCGCATCGACGGCGCCAGCAAGTTCGCGGTGTTCCGCTACATCCAGTTGCCCAAGATGCGCGGTGTGCTCGTGATTGCCGTGCTGCTGCGCTTCATGGACAGCTTCATGATCTACACCGAGCCCTTCGTGCTCACTGGCGGCGGGCCGGGCAATGCGACCACCTTCCTGAGCCAGTACCTCACGCAGAAGGCGGTCGGGCAGTTCGACCTCGGCCCGGCGGCGGCGTTCTCGCTGATCTACTTCCTGATCATCCTGCTGCTGTGCTTCGTGCTCTACAGCTGGATGCTGAGAGTCGGCACCCAGGACGTGGTGGAGGAAACCAAATGAACGAAGACCGCTTCCGCAAGCGCAGCGTGTTCCTGGTGTTCTACATCGTGTTCGCGCTATTGCCCATCTACTGGATGGTCAACATGAGCTTCAAGACCAACGAGGAGATCCTGTCGAGTTTCTCGTTCTTTCCGCAGACCTTCACCTGGGACAACTACCGGCGCATCTTCACCGACGAATCCTGGTACTCGGGCTACATCAACAGCCTGATCTACGTCGGCATCAACACGGTCATCTCGATCACGGTGGCGCTGCCGGCTGCCTATGCGTTCTCGCGCTATTCCTTCCTTGGCGACAAGCATGTCTTCTTCTGGCTGCTGACCAACCGCATGACGCCGCCGGCCGTGTTCCTGCTGCCCTTCTTCCAGCTCTACTCGACCGTCGGCCTGATGGACACGCACCTCGGCGTCGCGCTGGCACACCTGCTCTTCAACGTGCCGCTGGCGGTGTGGATCCTCGAAGGCTTCATGAGCGGCATACCGCGCGAGATCGACGAGACGGCCTACATCGACGGCTACTCGTTCCCGCGCTTCTTCCTCACCATCTTCCTGCCGCTCATCAAGGCGGGCGTCGGCGTCGCGGCCTTCTTCTGCTTCATGTTCAGCTGGGTCGAGCTGTTGCTGGCACGCACGCTGACCAGCGTGAACGCCAAGCCGATCGTCGCAACGATGACGCGTACCGTCAGCGCATCGGGCATGGATTGGGCCACGCTGGCGGCGGCCGGTGTACTCACCATCGTGCCCGGCGCCATCGTCATCTGGTTCGTCCGCCACTACATCGCGAAGGGCTTCGCGATGGGTCGCGTCTAAGGAGGCAGCATGTTCGATTGGATGGTCTGGACCACCCCCGTGGCGGTCTTCTTCACCTGCATCGCGCTGATGCTCGTCGGCATGACCGTGTGGGAACTCAAGTCGCCCACCACCTTGCGCCGCGGCTGGCTGCCGCTGGAAACGACCCGGGGCGACCGGCTCTTCATCGGGCTGCTCATCGCCGCGTACATCAACCTGATCTTCATCGGCATCGCGGGCAAGCTGCAGGAGTGGATGAGCCTGGAAGCCGAGCCGTCGATCTGGATCAGCTTCGTCATTTCGATGCTCGTTCTCGTGCTGATCATGCGCAAGGGCTGAGCTTCGATTTCCAACGGACCGGCTCTCCGCTTTCCCGGAGCCGCCTCCGCAAGAACCGGGAAGCGCCATCGAGGAGACGACCATGAAGATTCGCTACACAGCATTGGCACTGGCCGCGGCGACTTTCGCCTTGCAGAGCGCCTGGGCCGGGGAGGCGGAAGCCAAGAAATGGATCGACAGCGAGTTCCAGCCATCGAGCCTGAGCAAGGAGCAGCAGACCGCCGAGATGAAGTGGTTCATCGACGCCGCCAAGAAACTGCAGGACAAGGGCGTGAAGGAAGTGTCGGTGGTGTCGGAGACCATCACCACGCACGAGTACGAATCGAAGACGCTCGCCAAGGCCTTCGAGGAAATCACCGGCATCAAGGTCAAGCACGACCTGATCCAGGAAGGCGACGTGGTCGAGAAACTGCAGACCTCCATGCAGTCGGGCAAGTCGATCTATGACGGCTGGATCTCGGATTCCGACCTGATTGGCACGCACTACCGCTACGGCAAGATCATGTCGCTCACCGAGTACATGGGCGGCGCCGGCAAGGAATGGACGAACCCCGGCCTGGACGTGAAGGATTTCATCGGCACCAGCTTCACCACCGCGCCGGACGGCCAGCTCTACCAGTTGCCCGACCAGCAGTTCGCCAACCTCTACTGGTTCCGCGCCGACCTGTTCGCCCGCAAGGACCTGCAGGACAAGTTCAAGGCGAAGTACGGCTATGAGCTCGGCGTGCCGCTCAACTGGAGCGCCTACGAGGACATCGCGGAGTTCTTCACCAACGACGTGAAGACCATCGACGGCAAGCCCATCTACGGCCACATGGACTACGGCAAGAAGGACCCATCGCTCGGCTGGCGCTTCACCGACGCATGGCTCTCCATGGCCGGCACGGCAGACAAGGGCATCCCCAACGGCATGCCGGTGGACGAATGGGGCATCAAGGTCGCGGCCGACAAGTGCACCCCCGTCGGCGCCAGCGTGTCACGCGGCGGCGCGACCAACTCGCCGGCCGCCGTCTATGCGCTGACCAAGTACGTCGACTGGATGAAGAAATACGCGCCCAAGGAAGCCACCGGCATGACCTTCGGCGAAGCCGGTCCCGTACCCGCGCAAGGGCAGATCGCGCAGCAGATCTTCTGGTACACGGCCTTCACCGCCGACATGACCAAGGCGGGCCTGCCCGTCGTCAACCCTGACGGCTCGCCCAAGTGGCGCATGGCCCCTGGCCCCAACGGCCCGTACTGGAAGCAGGGCATGCAGAACGGCTACCAGGACGTCGGCTCGTGGACCTTCTTCAAGGGCCATGACGCCAACAAGACGGCCGCCGCATGGCTCTACGCGCAGTTCGTGACCTCTAAGACCGTGTCGACCAAGAAGAGCGTGGTGGGCCTGACCTTCATCCGCGAGAGCGACATCCGCCACGAGTTCTTCACCAAGAACGCCGACAAGTACGGGGGCCTCATCGAGTTCTATCGCAGCCCGGCGCGCGTGGCGTGGACACCGACCGGCACCAACGTGCCCGACTATCCGAAGCTGGCGCAACTCTGGTGGAAGAACGTCGCCGAGGCCGTTACCGGCGAGAAGACCCCGCAGAAGGCGATGGACAACCTGGCCGAGGAAATGGACAACGTGATGGGTCGCCTGGAGCGCGCCGGCATGGCCAAGTGCGCGCCCAAGCTCGCGCCGAAGGGCGACCCGGCCAAGATGCTGAGCACCGAGCACGCACCGTGGAAGAAGCTCGACAACGAGAAGCCGAAGGGCGAGACGATCGACTACACCAAGCTGCTGACGGCCTGGCGCGAAGGCAAGGTGCGGTAACCAGGGCGACGAGGCACGCGCGAGCGCAGTCGTCTCGCGCGTGGCTTTGCTTCAAGGCGAAGTCCATTGCCTCAACGCGGTGATGATCGCGGGCGTGCGCTCGGAGCGGCGCTCGTATTCGTCGTGGACCAAGGTCAAGAGAGAGCGCAATCCGGTCGTGGTGGGCTGGAACGCATCGCCGCGCGCAACTCGTGCGCAAGCGACAAGGTCCTGGATGCATGCGGTCGCTTCATGGGCTTCCCGCAATGAGTCGATATGGGCGAGCGCCTGCTTGGTGAGCGCTGCGAGATCGCTTTGAGCGGGGGCGGATGGGTTGTCCCTGGCGGGGGGATCGTCTGGGGGGCGCGCGAGCGCGCAAGTAGGGTGGACCATCAATGGCCTCCAAGAGGTGCGGTTTGCAACAGCCGCCGCTACCGAGACCAATCGGAGGCGGCGACTCGAACAGGTTGGTCTACCGGGCACCTCTTGCGAGAACCGGCG
This sequence comes from Variovorax flavidus, assembly GCF_030317145.1. Classification (GTDB taxonomy): domain Bacteria; phylum Pseudomonadota; class Gammaproteobacteria; order Burkholderiales; family Burkholderiaceae_C; genus Variovorax; species Variovorax flavidus. The sequence continues at coordinate 559,148 of NZ_JASZYE010000003.1, read as the reverse complement.
AGCCTTGCGGCTCCCCGCCCGAGCCGCCAAAAAATGGGGCACGAGACGACGAAGCCGCAGACTACGTTGCGGTAGATGCTGCGGCTTGCGTCGCAGAGGTGCATACGGGAGACCAATCCCGGTCGCGTCTCTCGACGTGACGGGGCCGAGTATAGCCAGCCGATAGGTTGAGGAAACGCAAGGCGCCGAGCCCCTGAAGCGGATCCACGCAGGAGGCCTACTGCTTCTTCCAGCCCATCCGCTCGAACGCCTGAGCGCATTTGTCGATGTCCTGCTGCGCGAGAAGCGGGAGCGTCGGAGGCACATTCGTGGTGCACTGCTGGACCTGGCCCGTCTTCGGGTCTTGATAGATTGCAGGCGTGGCGCATCCAGCGAGAGTCAGAACAAGGGCAAGTGCGGTTTGTCGCATCTGATTTCCCTCCGGTTGTGACGATTTGCGGCCGTCAATTCTCGGCTTATACGCGACCTCTCTGCAGTCGCATTGGCAGCGCAGGCGGTCGGTCGCCTTTACTTCGCCATGAACCCAATGACCAATGCGTTGACCAGGTCGATGAAGAAGCCGCATACGAGCGGCACCACGATGAACGCACGCGGCGCGGAGCCATGGTCCCGCGTCACCGCACTCATGTTCGCGATGGCGGTGGCGGTCGAGCCCAGCGCGATGCCGCCAAAGCCTGCGCAGATCACCGCCGACTCATAGTCGCGCCCCATGAACCAATAAACGACGAAGACTGTGAAGCCGATCGCCAGCACCACCTGCAGCACCACCGCGGTCAGCACAAACACCGCGACACCTTGCATCTGCCAGAGCTGCAGGCCCATGAGCGCCATGGTCAGGAAGACGCCGAGGCAGACATCCGAGATCAGGGACACTCCGGCCCGCATGCGGTCCCAATGCCAGAGCTGGCCCTTCTGCTTGGTGAACAACGAGGTCACGTTGCGGACCAGAATGCCGGCGATGAGGGTGCCGACAAAGGCTGGCAGCCTCAGCCCCGTCAACGCGATGAGGTCGCTGATGCCGCGACCCAGGATCAACGCCACGTTGAGCCAGAGCAGCGCCATCAGCACCCCGTTGTAGTCGAGACGCGTGCGGTTCTCGTCTTCGTAGTGGGCACCGGGCTCCAGCGCGGCCTCGGCCGACGAAACGAGCTGGTGCCGGTGTATCAGGTAGGCGGCGATGGGGCCGCCGATCGCGCATGCTGCGATCAGCCCCGCCATGTTGCTGGACAGTCCGATGACCTCTGCATTGGTGATGCCGAGGTCGCGGACGAAATGGGGCACCCACGCCAGGGTGGTGCCTACGCCGCCGGTGAGGGAGATCGAGCCCGTCAGGAGCCCCACGCGGCGGTCCATCCCGAAACCGAGCGCCACCCCCATGCCGACCAGGTTTTGCACCACGATGAAGACAGCGGCGAGCGCCAGCAGCACCGCCAGCGGCCGCCCGCCTTGGCTCAGGGTCCGAACATCCGACGCGAGCCCGATGGCTGCGAAGAAGTACAGGAGCAGGATGTCCCGCACACCGAGCTGGAAATCGACCTTCAGCCCAAGGGTCAGATACAGAGCGCTGACAACCACGATGCATACCAGCCCGCCCAGTACCGGTTCCGGAATGCTGTAGCGCCGCAACAGCTCGAAGCGGCGCGTGCACGCCTTGCCGACAAAGAGCAGCAGAACCGCGAGGGTGAAGCTGACGTAGGCGTCGAGGTGGAGGTCTTGTGGCAAGTGCGTGCTCCGGTAAGGGGGCGGGTGTCCGGCCGGACGGGCTAGGCGCTCATGATGGCAGAAGCAGCCGCTTTTGCCGGCTGACTGACAGGCTTGACGGCAGCGAATGCAGCAGGACGGCGTGTTGCGGCCAGCCCGTCCAGACAGGCCGGCGCGCTTCTTAGCGAGCGATTGCCTGGCTCAGATTGGCGCGATCGGCTTGGCCGAGCTTCGAGCGCATCGAGGCGGTGAGATACAGCGGTTGGCGCCTAAGAAACGCGCCCGGGACTCGCAGCGCCATGGCATCCATCACTGCTCCATCGCCGCCCGCACTTCGCGCCCCAGCTCGATCACCGACATGGCGTAGTAGCTGCTCCAGTTGTAGCGAGTGATGACGTAGAAGTTCTGGGTGCCTGCGACGTAGGTGGCAGTCTCGCCGCCGTTCTGCAGTTCGACGAGCGCGAGCAGGCCGTTGTACTTGAGCGCATCGCCACGCAGCACGGCGCCGCCGGCGACGAAGGCGTCGGTGCTGAAGGTCGGCACGATGTCGGGCGCCAGCAGAACGGATTTCTGGAGCCGCGACTCGTCCAGGCTCACCGGAAAGATCGCCGGCATGCCGGGCTTCCAGCCGAAGGCCTTGAAGTAGTTGGCCACGGAGCCGATCACGTCGGCCGGGTTGTTGACCAGGTCGATGCGGCCGTCGCCGTCGAAATCGACCGCGTACTTGGCGATGCTGCTGGGCATGAACTGGGGCATGCCCATCGCGCCGGCGTAGCTGCCGACCGGGATCATGGGGTTTTCGGCGGTGCGGCTTTCGGTGCTGAGGAAGCTTTCGAGCTCGCCGCGGAAGAAGGCCCGGCGCTCGGCCGCGCGGGGGTGGGCGTCGGGGAAATCGAAGGACAGCGTCGCAAGCGCGTCGATCACGCGGAAGTTGCCCATGTTCCGGCCGTAGATGGTCTCGACGCCGATGATGCCGACGATGATTTCGGCGGGCACGCCGGTCTTCGCTTCGGCACGTGCGAGCGTGTCGGCGTTGGCGCGCCAGAAGCGCACGCCGGCCTGGATGCGCACGGGGTCGATGAAGCGGCTGCGGTAGACGTACCAGTTCTTGGGTGTGCCGGTCGGCGCCGGGAGCATCAGGCGCGGAACATTGGGCAGTTGCCGCGCATTGCCGATGGTTTCCCGCACCCATTTGCGATCGAGATTGCGGCGTGCGGCGATCTCGTCCGCGAACTGCATTGCATCTTCACGCGTGGCATAGGGAACGCCGCCGCGCACGGGGCCATTGCGCTTTTCGGAGGGCGGCTGGGCGGAGGCGGGCGCCGCCTGCAGAAGCGTGGTCGCGACGACGAGGGCTGTCGCGAGGGCGTGGGGGAGATGGCGTCGCATCGTGCCGATTGTGCCGCTCGCGCGGACGGCGTCTCCAGTGGACACAAGTGGTTTCAGCGGGGCCACGCGAGGCGACGGAATTCGGAGCGCAGTGCCGACAGGCCATCGCCCGGTGCCTTGGCGTAGCGCTGGGCCTCGAGCCTGATCAGCCAGTCGCGCGCGGCTTGCGCACCGGCTCCAAAGCGTTCTTCCAGCCGAGCGGCCATCTGGCGCGGCGGCGTCGCTTCGGGCACGTCGATGCCGGCCTGCTTCAGCCGCGCGCGGGCCTGGCCCAGCAGGCGCAGCCAGGGGTCGTGCTGGCTGCGCTCCCACAGCGTCCAGGCGGCGCCGGCGAGGCTGGCGGCCACCATCAACACGAGCAAGACGATCACCAGATCTTGCAGGCTGGGCGCTTCGAAGCCGATGTTCTTGAGCAGGTCCAGCTGCCGGCTCTGCGTGTAGTTGAGCACCCACTGGTTCCAGCCGTTGTTGACGGCCTCCCAGGTGGCCCGCAAGGTTTGCGACAGCGTGGGGTTCATCGCCTCGATCGCGCCTGCGAGCAGGCCCGGCTGTGCCGCGAGCCGGCGGAACTGGCCGACGCGATCGGGCGATATCGCACCGGTCGGGTCGACGCGCACCCAGCCCGCACCTTCCTGCCAGATCTCGGCCCATGCATGCGCATCGCTGTTGCGCAGCACCCAGTAGTTGTCGACGTCGTTGATCTCTCCGCCCTGGTAGCCGGTGACGATGCGCGCCGGAATGTCGAGCGCGCGCATCAACACCACGAAGGCCGAGGCGATGTGCTCGCAGAACCCGGCCTTGATGTCGAACCAGAACTGGTCGGCGGTGTCGTCGCCATACAGCCCGGGTTCGAGCGTGTAGGAATAGCCGCCCGTGCGAAGCCGTTGCAGAGCGGCCTGGACGAAAGCCTGGGTGGACGCGCCTGCCAGCGCCGGATCCCGACGCATCTGCGCCGCGAGTTCGACGGTGCGCGGGTTCGAGCCGGGCGGCAGCGCGACGTAGGGTTGCAGGGCGGGCGTGCGGCGCACGGGGCCGCTTTGGAACTGCGTGAAGCTCTCCGCGCGGTAGCGGACGAGATCGCCGATGGGGCGGGAGGCGATCCATTGAAGTTCAGGCGTGCCGAAGATCTCGTAGCCGGGGAGATAGGGCTTGTCCGGCGTGGCGTCGAGCGTCAGCAGCCAGGCGCGGTTGGTGGGTTCGAGGGTGACTTCGTAGCTGCTCACCTCGCCGCGCACGCGTAGGCTTGCTGGCATGGAGCCGCGCGAGAAAGGGGGGAGGGCGGTCCATTCGCGGCCGTCGAAGCGCGACAACACGGGCCCGCGGAAGTACAAGGCTGCGCGCGGCGGGACGCGATCGCCATCGAACCGGATGCGCGCGGCAATGCCGTCGTCGAGCGCAAGCTCCGCAATGGTGCCCACGCGCATCGTGTTCGACAGGCCGGTGCGCCCGGCCATGGCGTCGCTGGGCGTGCCCCACAGCGGCGCCATGCGGGGGAACAGCATGAAGAGCACCAGCATGATCGGCGCGCCGAGCAGTGCCATCCATCCCGCGGTGCGCGCGGCTTGCGCCAGCGGGGGCTTGCCGACGGGCATATGGGCATTCACCAACGCGGTCAGCAGGCCGAGCAAGGCGAGCAGCATCGCGAACGCCGTCATCAGCGATTGCGAATAGAAGAAGTTCGTGAGCATCGTGAAGAAGCCCAGGAAGAAAACCACGAAGGCGTCACGGCGTGCGCGGAGCTCCAGCGTCTTCAGCGCGAGCAGGATCACGATCAGCGTGACGCCGGCATCGCGGCCGAGCAGCGTGCGGTGGGTCGAATAGGTGGCAATCAGCGTGATGGCGAGGAGGGCGACGCGCCACCACTTGCCGGGCAAGGGCTTGGCCTGCACGGCCAAGGTGCCGCGCCAGAGCAGGACGATGGCCGCGAGGGAACTGCACCACCAGGGCAGGTTGGGCACCTGCGGCAGCAGGATGAGGCCGATGACCACCAGGAGGAAGAGGGTGTCCCGCGCGTCCCTGGGCAAGCTCTGGAGCCGGGGAATCAACATACCGCCAGCACCTCCAGGCACCGCCGCTTGTGCGCTTCGCCCTGCGACGGCGCAACGGTGCGCCCGGCAACGCGCAGTCCGTAGTCGACGCCCAGGCGATCGGCCATGAGCACCCAGGCGCACAGGCGGGACAGGCGCGCCTCGGTGCCGGGCAGGCCGGCGCCTTGCGCATCCAGCCAGAGTTCCTGGCGCTGCGCCTGCTGTGTGTCCCTGCTGACCAGGTCCTCGGAGCCCCTGGCCTGGGCTTGCGCGGCACGTTTCCAGACGACGAGTTTCAGCGGGTCGCCGCGCCGGTAGGCGCGAACGCCGTCGTATTCGCCCGCCAGGTGGGTGCGCGCCGGGGCCGAAGCAGCCTGCCCGGCCAGCGGCTCGCCGGCGGGCAGCGGCGGTGGATTCGTTTCGGGAGCGGGGTACACGAGCATCTGCGACGCCGGCCGCCAGATCGTCCACACCCTGAAGGTGCCCAGCGGAAAGCGGGTTTCCGCCGTGAGCGTCGGTACGGGATGGAGCCCGCGGCGTTCGGGCCTGAACGCCACCTCGACCGTGGCGCTCCCTTGGGCGGGGACGTCGCTCCACGACCATTGCCCGCTGCGGTGGACGGCCAGGCCGATGCCGTAGCGCGTCGTGCGCCGGGCGTTGTTCAGTACTACGCGAAAGACGGCGGCCGCGCCCGCGTACTGGGCGTCAGGCGGGATGAGGCGCATCGCAAGTCCACGCAGCGTGCCGTGGCACACGTGCATGCCGACCGCCACGCTGCCAGCCAGGAGAAAGGTCAGCAGGTAGCCGAGGTTGAGCTGATAGTTGATCGACGCGATCAGCAGCAGGAGCAGGGTGGCCGCCAGCATCCAGCCCGCCTTGGTCGGCAAGATGTAGACGTTGCGCTGGGTGAGTTCGAGCGTGTCCGACGGTGGTCGGCGCGACAGGAACCAACGGTCGATACGCGAACGCAGCGGCGCGAAGGGGCGCGCGATCTGCGCGCGGGCCAGCGCCGGGGCCTTCACGGCAGTGGTACCGCCGCGGTCATGGCGCGAACCTGCTCGACCGCGCCGCGTCCGGCGTCGCCGACGGGCGTCAGGCGGTGCGCGATGGTTTGCGGGAGCACCGCCTGCACGTCGTCGGGTGCGACGTAGTCGCGGTTGGCCAGCAGCGCCTGCGCCTTGGCAGCGCGCAGCACGGCAATGCCCGCGCGCGGCGAAAGGCCTTGCAAGAACCAGCGGCCGGAACGCGTCGCGGCAATCAGGTCCTGCACATAGTTGAGCAGGGGCTCGGCAGCATGCACCTGCAGCACGCGCTGCTGCAGTGCCGTGAGTTCGCCCGCGGTCAGCAAGGCGGGCAGCGATGCGAGCATCTCGCGCCGATCGGCACCGGCGAGCAACTCGCGTTCGGCGGCGCGGTCAGGGTAGCCGAGCGAGATACGCATCAGGAAACGGTCGAGCTGCGATTCCGGCAGTGCGAAAGTGCCCAGCTGGTCGTGCGGATTCTGCGTGGCGATCACGAAGAAGGGCGTGGGAAGCGGTCGCGTCTCGCCTTCGACGGTGACCTGCTTCTCTTCCATGGCCTCGAGCAGGGCGCTCTGGGTCTTGGGGCTCGCGCGGTTGATTTCGTCCGCCAGCAGTACCTGGGCAAAGATGGGGCCGGGGTGAAACACGAAGGCCTGCTGGCCCCGGTCGTAGATCGCTACGCCCGAAAGATCGCCCGGCATCAGGTCGGCCGTGAACTGCACCCGTGAAAACTGCAGCCCGAAGGTGTGCGAGAGCGCATGCGCCAGGGTGGTCTTGCCGACCCCCGGAACGTCCTCGATCAGCAGGTGGCCGCCCGCCAGCAGACAGGCCACACAGTCGCGTACTTGCGCCTCTTTGCCCACGATCACCGTGTTAAGCTGACCGAGCAAACTGGCGAGCTTCGCGGCGACGTCCATTTTTGTATCCATATGCAAACAATACCGTAAGCCTTGCGGCCCCATGCCGCGTGAGGCTACGAGGCGATTCGATCCATGGGTAAAACTGGCTATTTCACACACCGCGATTGCTGGAAGCACGACATGGGGGCCGGCCATCCGGAGTGCCCTGCGAGGCTCGACGCGATCGAGGACAGATTGCTCGTCACCGGCGTCGGCGACGCATTGCAACGCGGTGAAGTGCCGCTCGCCACGCTCCCGCAGATCACCCGCGCCCACAGCGTTGCGCACATGGAGCACCTCGAAGCGCTGAGCCAGCGGCTGATCGAGGACGCCCCGGCCGGTGGCCCGGACCATGCGCAGATCGACCCCGACACCATGCTGACCCGGTTCACCGTGCTGGCCGCACGCCGCGCCGCCGGTGCCGCGATCGCGGCGACCGATGCAGTGATGGCGGGTGAGATCGACAACGCGTTCTGTGCGGTGCGCCCGCCCGGCCACCATGCCTGCCGCGACAAGGCGATGGGTTTCTGCTTCTATAACAACGTCGCGATCGCCGCGCGCCATGCGATCGAGGAGCATGGGCTCGAACGCGTCGCCATCGTCGACTTCGACGTGCACCATGGCAACGGCACCGAGGACATCCTGAGCAACGACCCTCGCGTGCTGATGGTCGGCATCTTCCAGCACCCGTTCTATCCGTACAGCGGTACGGAGCATCCGGCGCCCAACATGCTCAACCTGCCGGTGCCGGCGTACACGCGCGGCATGGATGTACGCGAACTGATCGAGGCCTGCTGGATGCCGCGGCTTGAGGAGTTCAAGCCGGAAATGATCTTCGTGAGCGCCGGTTTCGATGCGCACCGTGACGACGACTTGGGCCAACTCCGGCTCAACGAGCAGGACTTCGGCTGGATCACGAGCCGCATCGTGGACGTGGCACGGCGGCATTCCAAGGGCCGCATCGTCTCGATGCTCGAAGGGGGCTACAACCTGGACGCTTTGGCCCGCAGCGTCGAAGAGCATCTGCGGGTGCTGGCGGATCTCTAGCCCGGACCGATGGATTTCAGCGTCTTTACCCAAAGATTCAGCGAAATCCATGCGCGGGGCGTGTGGATCGAAGTGGTCGTGCTGGTCGCATGCGTCGGAGTTGCCTGGGCGACCTGCCGGTGGTTCGGACGCGACCAGCCGAAGGATTCGATCTGGTTCGGCACGCGGACCTTCGATGGCGTGCTGTTCCCGTTGCTGGCGCTGGTGCTCACCGATCTTGCGCGCCGCGCGACATTGACCTTCCAGCCGGTGCTGGTGTTGCGCATCGCGGTGTCGGTGTTCGTCTCGCTCGCGGTGATTCGCTTCTTCGCGCTCGTGCTTCGGGCCGTGTTTCCGGCGTCGGCCATGGCGCGGCTCGTGGAGCGGACCATCTGGTGGTTCGCGTGGATCGGAGCCGTGCTCTGGATTGTCGGGTTGTTGCCGCCGGTGCTGGCGGAACTCGACGAGATCACGCTGGCCTTCGGCCGGACGCGGGTGAGCCTGCGCACGATCCTCGACGGATTGCTGTCGGCCGGGTTGGTGCTCGTGATCGCGCTCTGGATTTCGTCGACCATCGAGAACCGCATCCTGCGAGAGGCGGTGCACGACCTTTCGATGCGCAAGGTGGCGTCGAATGCAATCCGCGCCTTTCTGTTGTTGATCGGCCTGCTGTTCGCCTTGTCGGCGGTGGGGGTCGATCTGACGGCCCTGTCGGTGCTGGGCGGTGCATTGGGCGTCGGTCTGGGTTTCGGCTTGCAGAAGCTTGCGGCCAACTATGTCAGCGGTTTTGTGATCCTGCTCGAACGGTCGATCCGTATCGGCGACAACGTGCGGGTCGACGGCTTCGAAGGCCGCATCACCGATATCAAGACGCGCTACACGCTGGTGCGGGCGGGCAACGGGCGCGAATCGATCGTGCCCAACGAATCGCTCATCACGAGCCGGGTCGAGAACCTTTCGCTGGCCGATCTCAAGTTCAACATCACGACCAACATCGTGGTGGGCTACGACAGCGACGTCGCGAAAGTGCAGGCGATCCTGTGTGCGGCAGCGGCCGCGCAGCCGCGCGTGATGACCGATCCCGCGCCGGTTGCCTTCCTGCTCAACTTCGTGCCGGACGGATTGGAGTTCAGCCTCAACCTCTGGGTGTCCGATCCGGACAAGGGGCGAGACAACCTTCGCTCCGCCATCAACATCGCGATTCTTCAGGGGCTGCGCGAAGCCGGCATCGTTGTGGCCGGCCCCCAGCGGGTGGTGCGCGTCGAATCGTTACCACCTGTTGTGATTCCGGCGGATCAGCCTCGCCTATAATTGCAAAAAAGCACGATCGTTCGTTTTTGAGGCGCCGACGGTGTGCCCTGATTGAAATGGACAGTTCGCGCAGAGGCCGGCGCCTAAAATCTCCGGCTGCCCTGCACCCCCCCGGTTTCGCAATTCAATGGAGTCAAACCAATGAAGATCCTGGTCCCCGTCAAGCGGGTCGTCGACTACAACGTGAAGGTGCGCGTCAAGAGCGACGGCACCGGTGTGGACATCGCCAACGTCAAGATGAGCATGAACCCCTTCGACGAGATCGCCGTCGAAGAGGCGGTGCGCCTGAAGGAGAAGGGCGTTGCCACGGAAATCATCGCTGTCTCGTGCGGCGATGCGAAGTGCCAGGAGACCCTGCGCACGGCCATGGCCATCGGTGCAGATCGCGGCATCCTGGTCGAGACCACCGAAGAACTCCAGCCGCTGGCCGTTGCCAAGCTGCTGAAGGCGCTGGTCGACAAGGAACAGCCCCAGCTGATCATCCTGGGCAAGCAGGCGATCGACGACGACGCCAACCAGACCGGCCAGATGCTGGCTGCGCTGGGCGATCTGCCGCAAGCGACTTTTGCCTCCAAGGTCGAAGTCTCGGGCGACAAGGTCAGCGTGACCCGTGAAGTGGACGGCGGCCTGGAGACCATCTCCCTGTCGTTGCCCGCAGTCATCACCACCGACCTGCGCCTGAACGAGCCGCGCTACGTGACCTTGCCCAACATCATGAAGGCCAAGAAGAAGCAGCTCGACACCGTCAAGCCCGAAGACCTCGGCGTGGACGTCAAGCCGCGCCTGAAGACCCTGAAGGTCAGCGAGCCGCCGAAGCGGGGTGCCGGCATCAAGGTGCCTGATGTCGCCACGCTGGTGGACAAGCTGAAGAACGAAGCCAAGGTGATCTGATCATGACCGTACTTGTTATTGCCGAACACGACCACGCCACGCTCAAGCCGGCGACCCTGAACACCGTGACCGCAGGCATTGCCTGTGCGAGCGGCGATGTCCACGTGCTGGTGGCTGGAGCGAATGCCGCTGAAGCCGCCAAGGCCGCCGCCCAGGTGGCGGGCGTTGCCAAGGTGATCGTGGCCGACAGCGCCAGCCTGGCCGAGAACCTCGCGGAGAACGTCGCAGCCCAGGTGCTGGCGATTGCGAAGAACTACAGCCACATCCTGTTCCCGGCCACGGCCAACGGCAAGAACGTCGCACCGCGCGTGGCCGCCAAGCTGGATGTGGCCCAGATCAGCGACATCACCAAGGTCGACAGCCCCGACACCTTCGAGCGCCCGATCTATGCGGGCAACGCCATCGCCATCGTGCAAAGCAGCGACGCCATCAAGGTCGTGACCGTGCGCACCACGGGCTTCGACCCGGCAGCGGCGACCGGCGGCAGCGCAGCGGTGGAAACCGTGGACGGCGTGGCCGACAGCGGCAAGTCGAGCTTCGTGGGCCGCGAAGTCACCAAGAGCGAACGCCCTGAGCTGACGGCAGCCAAGATCATCGTCTCGGGCGGCCGGGCACTGGGCAGCGCGGAGAAGTTCACCGAGGTGATGGCGCCTCTCGCGGACAAGCTCAACGCAGGCCTCGGCGCGAGCCGCGCCGCGGTGGACGCAGGCTACGCGCCGAACGACTGGCAAGTGGGCCAGACCGGCAAGATCGTGGCGCCACAGCTGTACATCGCAGCGGGTATCTCGGGCGCGATCCAGCATCTGGCGGGCATGAAGGACTCCAAGGTGATCGTGGCGATCAACAAGGACGAAGAAGCGCCGATCTTCAGCGTGGCCGACTACGGCCTCGTGGCTGACCTGTTCACGGCCGTGCCGGAACTGGTCAAGGCACTGTGAGATAGACCCACTCGATGTTCGAGCCAAAGGGCATCGTTCGCGATGCCCTTTTTCACATCGGTTCGCGTTCGGCCCCAAAAGGCCACAGGAGACAAACATGAGCTACATCGCTCCCCTCAAGGACATGCTGTTCGACATCGAACACCTCGCGAACATCGCGCAGGTGTCGCAGATGCCGGGCCTCGAAGAAGCCGGCCTCGAAACCGCACAGGCCGTGCTTGAAGAATGCGCGCGCTTCAACCAGGACGTGGTCGCACCGCTCAATGTGGCGGGCGATCGGGACCCGTCCTCGTTCAAGGACGGCAAGGTCACGACCACGGCCGGCTTCAAGGAAGCCTTCGCACAATACGTCGCAGGCGGCTGGCAAGGCCTCCAGCATCCGGCCGAGTTCGGTGGACAGGGACTGCCCAAGACGATCGGCGCCGCATGCGGCGAGATGCTGAATTCGGCCAACATGAGCTTCGCACTGTGCCCGCTGCTGACCGACGGCGCCACCGAGGCACTGCTCACCGCCGGCTCCGACGAGCTCAAGGCGACCTATCTCGAGAAGCTCGTGAGCGGCCAGTGGACCGGCACGATGAACCTGACCGAGCCGCAAGCCGGCAGCGACCTCGCGATGGTGCGCAGCCGTGCCGAGCCGCAGCCCGATGGCACCTACAAGGTGTTCGGCACCAAGATCTTCATCACCTACGGTGAGCACGACATGGCCGAGAACATCGTGCATCTCGTGCTGGCGCGCGTGACCGGGGCACCCGAAGGCGTCAAGGGCATCAGCCTGTTCGTGGTGCCCAAGTTCCTCGTGAACAAGGACGGCTCGCTGGGCGCACGCAACGACGTGCATTGCGTGAGCATCGAGCACAAGCTGGGCATCAAGGCCTCGCCGACTGCCGTTCTCCAATACGGCGACCATGGCGGCGCGGTGGGCTATCTCGTCGGCCAGGAAAACCGCGGCCTCGAGTACATGTTCATCATGATGAATTCGGCCCGCTACGCCGTGGGCATGCAGGGCATCGCGATCGCCGAGCGCGCTTACCAGCACGCGGTGGCCTACGCCAAGGACCGCGTGCAAAGCCGTCCGGTCGATGGCTCGATCAACGCCAGCGCGCCGATCATTCATCACCCCGACGTGAAGCGCATGCTGATGACGATGCGTGCCTACACGGAAGGTTGCCGCGCGATGGCCACCGTGGCGGCTGCTGCCTACGACGCGGCGCACCACCACGCCGATGCCGACACGCGCAAGCAGAACCAGGCCTTCTATGAATACCTGGTACCGCTGGTCAAGGGCTACAGCACCGAGATGAGCCTGGAAGTCGCCTCGCTTGGCGTGCAGGTGCACGGCGGCATGGGCTTCATCGAGGAGACCGGTGCGGCGCAGTACCTGCGCGACGCCAAGATCCTGACGATCTACGAAGGCACGACCGCGATCCAGGCCAACGACCTCGTGGGCCGCAAGACCGCGCGTGACGGCGGACAGACCGCGAAGGCGATTGCCGCGCAGATCGAGAAGACCGAAGCCGAACTCGCGAAGCGCGACACGCCCGATGCGTTGGCGATGGCCAGGCGCCTGAAGGGCGCACGCGAAGCCTTCGTCGACGTGGTCGAGTTCGTGGCGGGCCAGACCAAGGCGTCACCCAATGCCGTGTTTGCGGGCAGCGTGCCTTACCTGATGCTCGCGGGTAACGTGGTGGCCGGCTGGCAGCTCGCGCGCTCGCTGCTGATCGCGGAGGACCTGGCAAAGGCAGGCACCGACGTGGCCTTCATGAAAGCGAAGGTCGCCACCGCGCGCTTCTACGCCGAGCACATCCTGAACAAGGCGCCAGGCCTTCGCGACAGCATCGTCGACGGAGCGGAAAGCGTCACCGCGCTCGCTCTCGAATCCTTCTGAACGCGCGCTCCGCACCTGTCACCCAGCGGACGGGCGCGGCTCGCGCATGACCCTATAACGCTTCGTCCAACATTTCCCCGGAGACCCCATGTCCAAGTTGCCGCCCGTCCTGGCCAATCTTCCCTTGCCCATCATTGGCTCACCGCTGTTCATCATCAGCAATCCCAAGCTGGTGATCGCTCAGTGCAAGGCGGGCGTGGTGGGCTCGATGCCCGCGCTCAACGCGCGGCCCGCGTCGCAGCTCGAAGACTGGCTTGCTGAAATTACCGAGGAACTCGCGGCCTACAACAAGGCGAATCCCGACAAGCCGGCCGCGCCGTTCGCCATCAACCAGATCGTGCACAAGAGCAATGACCGGCTCGCGCACGACATGGAAATGGTCGTCAAGTACAAGGTGCCGATCGTGATCACCTCGCTCGGCGCGCGCACCGATGTCAATGATGCGGTCCACAGCTATGGCGGCGTGACCTTGCACGACATCATCAACAACAACTTCGCGAAGAAGGCGATCGAGAAGGGCGCCGACGGACTCATCGCCGTGGCTGCGGGCGCTGGCGGCCATGCGGGCGTGAAGAGCCCGTTCGCGCTGGTGCAGGAAATCCGCCAGTGGTTCGACGGCCCCATCGCGCTGTCGGGCTCCATTGCCAACGGCGGTGCGGTGCTGGCGGCGCAGGCCATGGGTGCCGACTTCGCCTACATCGGCACGGCCTTCATCGCGACCGAAGAGGCGCGGGCGAGCGCCGAGTACAAGCAGGCCATTGTCGACGGCACGTCCGACGACATCGTCTATTCGAACCTGTTCACGGGCGTGCACGGCAACTATCTCGCGCCGAGCATCGTCGCGGCCGGCATGGACCCGGCCAACCTGCCCGAGGGCGATCTGAAGACCATGAACTTCGGCGGTGGCGAAGGCAGCAAGGCCAAGGCGTGGAAGGACATCTGGGGTTCGGGTCAGGGCATTGGCGCTGTCACCGAGGTCGCGAGCGCCGCGGTCTTCATCGAGAAGCTCAAGCGCGAATACCAGGAAGCGCGGCGCCGTCTTGCGGTCTGAGCGCATGACGATGGGCACCCCAGTGCCACCCGCCGCAGGACGCATGCCGCTGCTCGACGCAGTGAAGGGCATTGCCTGTGCCGTCATCGTCGGGCACCACCTCTCGCGCTACGGTCCGATGCCGGCAGGCGCATCGTCGCTGGCGCCGGGGCTGTTCGACTGGTTGGCGGAAGACGGGCGACTGGCCGTCCAGGTGTTCCTGGTGCTGGCCGGTTTCCTGGCGGCGGGAAGTCTCGCGCCCGACGGCATTCTGCGCGTCGACCGTCCGCTGATGCGGGTCTTCCAACGCTACGGCCGGCTGGTCATGCCGTATCTCGTGGCGCTGATCTTCAGCGTGCTGGTCGCCGCCCTGGTCCGCCCATGGCTCGACGACGAGGCCGTGCCTGCGGCGCCCGGCATGGCGCAGTTGCTCGCGCATGGTCTGCTGCTGCAGGATCTGCTCGGCTACGACGCCTTGTCGACCGGCGTGTGGTACGTGGCCATCGACTTCCAGCTCTTCGTGCTCGCGCTCGCGGCGATCGCTTTTTCGGAGTTGATGCAGCGGCGCTGGTCGGTGCGGCCCGAGCGATCACGCTGGATGGTGGCAGCGCTGGTGCTGGCGCTGGTCATCGCGTCGCTGGCGGTGTTCAACCGCCACGAGGAGTTCGACACCACCGCGCTGTACTTCTTCGGCTCCTATGGGCTGGGCATGCTGGTTTTCTGGATCGGGCGGGCGACGCGGACGAGCACCTGGGGGTTTGCGGTCGTGCTGCTCGCGCTGCTCGGGGCCGCCGCGCTGGCGCTCGACTGGCGCAGTCGCATTGCGACGGCGCTGGTGACCGCACTCGGCGTCGCCATCGTCCAGCACCTCGACGGTCTGAAGCCTGCCGCGTGGCCGTCCCTGGGCGAGCCTTTGGTGCGGCTGGGGCGCATCTCGTATTCGCTGTTCCTCATCCACTTTCCGGTGCTCTTGCTGGTGAGCGCGGTGGTGAGCCGGTTGATGCCTGCAACCCCATGGATCGACATGCTGGGGCTTGTCGCGACCTTTGCGTTGTCGATCGCGGCGGCATTGCTGCTGTATCGCTGGGTCGAATCGCGGCCCGCCACATGGCGTGCGGTGCTGGGCCTGTTCGCGGGCCTGCTGGCCTGCGGCCTGGTGTTTTCGAGCTAGCGGGCGCGCAGGGCGCCACTTTGGCCCTGGCCGGAGAGCGCCTTCGCGTAGTGGTCCGCAAACCGCAAGGCCACGGATTCCCAGTCGTAGCGCTTGGCCTTGCGTTGCGCGGCGTCGGACATCGCGTCGCAGCGTGACGGGGCGAGACCGGCGATCTCCCGTACCGTAGCGAGATCCTTCGGCCCCTTGTCGAAATCGAGAAAGAAGCCGGTCTCCGACTTGTCGACGAAGCCGTTGATCGGCGCGATGTCGCGGCAGACCACGATCTTGCCCGCCGCCATCGCCTCGACGATGCCGATGCCGAAGCCTTCGTATTCGCTGCCCGTGATGAACACGGTGCGTTGCTGCAGTTCCTGCATCAAGGCCGCGTCTTCGATGTACGGATGCATCTTGACCGAGCCCCCCAGCTGGAGCGAGTCGATCCGGGCCTGCAGTGATTCACCCAGCTTGTCGAAATCGGGGCCGGCGATCAGCAGGTCGATCGCGATGCCGTTGTCCCTCGCCATGGCGACGGTGTCGATGACCGCGTCGATGCGCTTGTTGCGCGACCACCGGCCCCAGTAGATCCAACGGGTGGGGTCCGGCGTGCCGGCCGTGCGGCCGCTCTGGAACTTGGCAAAGTTGATGCCGGGTTCGTTCTTCGCTATGTTGTCCGAGAAGCGGGCGAAGTAGGTCATGTCGGAATCGCTGCCGGGCAGGACCTTGCGGTAGTGCCGCAACAGCGTGCGCATCAGGAAGCGCTCGTGGAGCCACTTGAACGCCTGGTGCTGACCCGTGTGATGGAAGCCGCCATGCGGGCTCAAGACCGCAGGAACGCCTCGGCACTGGAGGACGATGTTCGCAGTCAACACCATCAGTTGCGGGTCGTGCACGTGCAGCAAGTCGTAGCCGGCAGCCAGTCGACCCAATCCTCGCGCGTAGCCCACGAGGCGGTTGCCCGTGATCGGCACGCGGTACACCATGACCCCGTCCATCTCGCTCACCGAGAAGGCCGCGTGGTTCGCGGAGACGTGGGCCACATCCACCTGCGTGCCGCCACGCGAGACGCGCGTCGCGAGTTCACGCACGAGGGATTCGATACCTCCGACCTCCGGGAAGTACGTCGGCGTGATGGAAAGGATCTTCAATTGGCGTTCTCCGTCGATCGACACTGGAGCTTAGCGGTTACGTCATGGGGATTTGGCATTCTGGCGCCGGCTTTGCGGCGAAGATCGCGGACGCAGCGTGACATCTCTTATGATTGTCGAGTTTTCAGTAAATACTGAAATTACACGAATTCAACAAGTGAACCCACCCGCATCGATTCCTGGCCTGCGCTCCCTTGACTCTCCCGGACTGGGGAGCCTGGTCCAGGGCTTCGCGGCACTGCTCTGGATTCCGCAAGCGGCCTTGCTGGCGTGGGCCGTGCAGCGTTTGGGTCAGGGCGAGGGTGTCGCAGCGGTCATCTGGCCCGGAGCCGGCATCCTGCTGCTGGGATTTCTGCGAGCGGCTTGCGAAGCCTGGGGCATGCGTCGCGTCTATGCGGCGGCCCGTTCACGCTTGTCCGGCCTGCGCGCAAGAGTTGCCGCTGCGCTCGCTGCGCGTTCGCCTCTCGACAGGGCACGGCCTGCTTCGGGGCTCGCCGCCAGCGTGATCGCAGAACAGGCCGAGGCGGTGGTGCCGTATCTCGTGCGCTACGGCCCCGCCCGCTGGCGCGCCATGGTGGTCCCGCTCGTGATCGTGGTGGCGGTCGCGAGCCTGTCGTGGGTTGCGGCCCTAGTGCTGCTGATCGCGGCGCCTCTGATCCCGACCTTCATGGCCATCGTCGGCTGGCGCGCCAAGGCCGCCAGCGAGGCGCAGATGATCGAAGTCGGCGACATGAATGCCTTCCTGCTCGATCGCCTGCGCGGCCTGGCGACGTTGCGTGCCCTCGGCGCCGTCGACGCGACTGCCCGACGACTGGGCGACGCAGCGCAGAGCCTGCGCGCACGGACGATGGCGGTGCTTCGCATCGCCTTCCTGTCGTCCGCGGTGCTGGAATTGTTTTCCGCGCTGGGTGTCGCCATGGTGGCGGCGTATGTCGGCTTCCATCTGCTGGGCACCTTCGAATTCGGCACGTGGGGCGTGCGCCTCAGCCTGGGCCAAGGCATGTTCATCCTGCTGCTGGCGCCCGCGTTCTTCGAACCGTTGCGCGAACTGTCGGCGGTGTGGCACGACCGCGCGGCGGGCGAGGCCGCGCTGGATTCGCTCGAAGGGCTTGCGCATGAAGGCGTGCCATTGCCGGGGGCGCGAGCGACCGTATCGCCGCACGCCCTGGCTGTGGCCGGCGCGCCCTCGGTCCGCGTCCATGGGTTGCATTTCTCGCACTCCGGCGAGGATGCCTTCTTCGAAGGCTACGACCTGCGCGTCGCCGCTGGCGAGCATGTCGCGTTGATGGGCCCGAGCGGTTCGGGAAAGACGGCCCTGCTGAGCCTGATTGCCGGCTTGGCGCCTGTGCACCACGGCGAGATCGTGATCGGTGGCGTTCCGCTGTCGGATCGCACGGTTGTCACGCTGCGCGCCCGCATGGCGTGGATGGGCCAGAGGCCACACGTGTTTGCGGGCTCGGTCCAGGCAAATGTCGCCCTGGGGCGCGCAGGTGTCCATACGCCACAGGTCGAAGCCGCGATGCAGTTCGCCGCGTTGGACGACGTCGCCCAGGCGCATCCGAGCGTTGCGCTCGGGGAGGGCGGGGCTGGTCTCTCCGGTGGCGAGGCCGTGCGGCTGGCGCTGGCGCGCGTCGCCGCGAATCCCGAGGCCGACCTGCTGCTGGTCGATGAACCGACCGCCCACCTCGATACCCAGACCGCGGAGCGCGTGGCCGATGCGTTGCTCGAACTCGCGCGCGGCAAGACCTTGATCGTGGCAACGCACGACCCCGTGCTCGCCGCGCGAATGCACCGTGTGATCCGCCTGGATGCGGTGCCGGAAGAGGAGGCCGCGTGAAGCTCTGGCGCGACCTTCGTCCGGTCATCCTTCCATTCCTGGCCGCTGAGCCGGGCCGCCTGGCGCTCGGCGCAGGGATGGCTGCGCTGACCGTGTTGATGGGCATGGCACTGCTGGGGCTCTCGGGGTGGTTCATCACGGCCACGGCGATTGCAGGCCTCAACGCAATGACGGCGATCCGCTTCGACGTGTTCATGCCATCGGCCGGCATCCGCTTGCTTGCGTTGGGTCGCACCGCATCGCGCTATGGCGAGCGGCTGGTGACGCATGACGCCACCTTCGGCGTGCTGGCCGCACTGCGAGAGCGGCTCTTTCGTGGATGGGCGCGTCCCGACGCGGCGCGCCAATTGCTGGCACGTCCTGCGCGGCTGCTGTTCCGCCTCACGGCCGACATCGATGCACTCGAGTCACTCTACCTGCGCATGCTCGTGCCGGGCGCCGCGGCATTCGGCGCCGCATTGCTGGCAGGCATCGTCCTCGGCTTCATGAGCCCGTGGATGGGAGTCGCGCTGGCGCTCTGGCTGACGGGCGCCGGCTGGGGCATCGCATTGCTGGTTGCCGCGCGTGCGCGGCCGGCCGCCGTCCGACGCGCCCAGGCCATGGAAGCCTTGCGCGCGCGCGCCGTGGACCTGGTGGCAGGCCAGACGGAACTGGTCATGGCCGGCAGGCTCGGTGCGCAGCGCGAAGCGCTGGCCGCCGCTGATCGTCATCTCGCGCAAGCCGACCTGAGGCTCAATCGTCTGGAGGCGGGGACGGGCATGGCCTATGGCATGGCCGGGACGCTGACTTTGACGGCCGTGCTGGTCGCTGTGGGCTGGCTCGCCGGCGAGGGCGCGATCGGGGCGCCGGCCGCAGCGCTTGCGCTGCTGGTTGCGCTGACGGCCATCGAGCCCTTCGCCGCCCTGCGCCGCGGTGCGCTCGAGACCGGCCGTGCCTGGCTGGCTGCCCGGCGGCTGGCGCCGCGCATGGCGCAGCAGGATGAGACGGCCTGCGCCGCGACCGGCATGCCCGGTGACGGATATGCATTGCAATTGACCGGGGCCGCCGTGTCCCATGCCGGCAGTCACACCGCCACACTGCAAGACGTCTCCTTGACCTTGTCCGCAGGAGAACGCGTGGCACTTGTCGGCCCCAGCGGCGCGGGCAAATCCACCTTGCTCGCCGCACTGGCGGGCGAACTGCCGCTGCAATCCGGCCACGTTCTCGTGCAGCCGCATTGCCTGCTGACGCAACGCACGGAGCTCTTCCAGGACAGCCTGCGCGCCAACCTCAGGCTCGCCGACTCCCTTGCAGATGACGCCCGACTCTGGCGCGCGTTGCAAGCGGCCGGACTCGCGCATGAAGTGAAGGCGATGGCCTCCGGCCTCGACACGCTGCTCGGCGAAGGCGGCCTGGGCCTGTCCGGGGGCCAGTCACGCCGCCTGGCACTGGCGCGGCTGCTGCTGCGAAAAGTACCCCTTTGGCTAATGGACGAGCCGACCGAAGCATTGGACACTGCGGCTGCGCACGATGTGTTGCAGCGCCTCGAAGTCCATGCCGCAGGTCGCACTCTCCTGATCGCGACCCATCTGCGGCGCGAGGCTGCGCTGGCGGACCGTCTGGTCTGCATGAAGGAAGGCCGCATCGTGGCCGACCTGAAGCGCGGCACGCCCGCTTTCGATGCCGCACTGAGCGCGCTGCGACCGGACTGAGAAACGAGCGATAGGCAGAACACGAAAGGAACCCCATGGACCTCGACATCGTCGCCCTCTCACGATTGCAGTTTGCCCTCACGGCGCTGTATCACTTCCTGTTTGTCCCGCTGACCATCGGCCTCGCTGTGATCCTTGCGATCATGGAGACGGTCTATGTGATGACCGGCCGCACCATCTGGCGCGACATGACGAAATTCTGGGGAGTGCTCTTCGGCATCAACTTCGCGATGGGCGTGGCGACCGGCATCGTGATGGAGTTCCAGTTCGGCATGAACTGGAGCTACTACAGCCACTACGTGGGCGACGTCTTCGGCGCGCCGCTGGCGATCGAGGGGCTCATGGCCTTCTTCCTCGAGGCGAGCTTCGTCGGGCTCTTCTTCTTCGGCTGGGACAAGTTGTCGAAGGTGGCCCACCTGATCGTCACCTGGCTGGTGGCCATCGGCTCCAACTTCTCGGCGCTGTGGATTCTCATCGCCAATGGCTGGATGCAGAACCCCGTCGGTGCGGCCTTCAATCCGCAGACCCTGCGCATGGAGGTGACGGACTTCTTCGCGGTGCTGGTCAACCCGGTGGCGCAGGCGAAGTTCGTGCACACGGTGTCGGCGGGCTATACGGTGGCCGCCATCTTCGTGCTGGGCGTGTCGGCCTGGTACGTGCTGAAGGGCCGCCATCTGCAGCTTGCGAAGCGCTCGATGACGGTGGCGGCCTCGTTCGGCCTGGCAGCCTCGCTCTCGGTGGTGCTGCTGGGCGACGAGAGCGGCTATCTCTCGACCGAGCATCAGAAGATGAAGGTCGCCGCACTGGAGGCGATGTGGAAGACCGAGCCCGCGCCCGCGGCCTTCACGGCCTTCGGCTTCCCGGACCAGCGGACCCGCGAGACGCACTTCGCCGTTCACATCCCGATGCTGCTGGGCCTGATCGGCACGCGCTCGCTGACCACAGAGATCCCCGGCATCGACGACCTAGTGCATCGCGCCGAACTGAACATCCGCGTCGGCATCTCGGCCTACGACGCCTTGCAGCAGATACGCGAAGCCGGCAGCACGGGCGCGGTGCCGGAATCGGCCCGCAACATCTTCGAGCAGAACGGCCACGCCTTGGGCTATGCGCTGCTTCTCAAGCGCTACGTCGACGACCCGCGCAAGGCCACTCCCGAGCAGATCGCGCAGGCGGCCCAGGACACAGTGCCAGCGGTGGCGGAGTTGTACTGGTCCTTCCGCATCATGGTCGGGCTCGGCATGTTCTTCATCGTGCTCACGGCCACCTTCTTCGTGCTCTCGGCGCGGCGCAAGCTCGACGCGTATCCCTGGCTCCTCAAGGTGGCGGTCTTCGCCATTCCCTTGCCGTGGCTTGCCGCCGAACTGGGCTGGATCGTGGCCGAGGTCGGCCGCCAGCCATGGGTGATCGAAGGCGTCCTGCCGACCGCAGTCGCCGTGTCGAACCTGGGCGCGACGACGCTGCTCATCACCATCTTCGGCTTCGTGCTGATCTACACGATCCTTTTCCTGATCGAGATGAAGCTCATGCTCAAGGCGATCCGCAAGGGCCCCAAGGAGCATCCCGTGCCGGCGCCCTCGGTCTACCGCGCCGAAGCCGACCCCGAGCTGGCCTCGCTTCGGTCCACGCCTCTTTCCGCCGACTGAACCCGGAGCACGACCATGATCCTGCACACACTCCTTTCCTACGAATTCCTGCGTGTCGTCTGGTGGCTGCTGCTCGGCGTGCTGCTGATCGGATTTGCCGTGACCGATGGCTTCGACCTCGGCACGGGCATGCTGCTGCCTTTTGCCGGGCGCAACGACCTCGAGCGCCGCGTGATCATCAACAGCGTCGGGCCCGTCTGGGAGGGCAACCAGGTCTGGCTGATCCTTGGCGGCGGCGCGATCTTCGCGGCGTGGCCGCAGCTCTATGCGGTCTCGTTCTCGGGGTTCTACCTTGCGATGTTCGCGATCCTCGTCGCGCTCATATTGCGGCCCGTGGCCTTCAAGTTCCGGGGCAAGCGCGATGACGCGAGCTGGAAGGCGCGCTGGGACGTGGCGTTGTTCATCGGCGGTTTCGTGCCTTCGCTGATCTTCGGCGTTGCCATGGGCAATGTGCTCAGGGGCGTGCCGTTTCGCTTTGGAAGGGACATGCACATCTTCTACGACGGCTCCTTCTTCGGCCTGCTGAATCCGTTCGCCCTGCTGTGCGGACTGGTGTCCGTCGCCATGCTCGTGATGCACGGCAGCGCCTGGCTTCAATTGAAGACACAGGGGCTCGTCTCCCAGCGCGCGCGCGCCTACGGAAGCGTCGCTGCGGTGGCGACTGTCGTCCTCTATGCACTGGCCGGATTCATGCTGTGGTCCTTTGTGGACGGCTACCGCGTCACGAGTTCGTTGCCGCCGGATGGTCCCTCCAATCCCATGTTGAAGACCGTCGAAGTGCACGCGAGCGCCTGGTTCACCAATTACGCGGCATATCCGTGGCTGTATGTCGTCCCGGCGCTGGGCCTTGGCGGCGCGCTGATCGCGCTGCTCGGGCTGCGCATGCGCGCGGAGATGCTGACCTTGATGGCCAGCGGGCTGAGCATCGCCGGCATCATCCTCAGCGTCGGTGTCTCGATGTTCCCGTTCATCCTGCCGTCGTCGATCGATCCGCGCGCCAGCCTCACCGTGTTCGACTCGTCGTCGAGCCACCTCACGCTCTTCATCATGCTGGTCGTGACCGCGATCTTCATCCCCATCATCCTGGCCTACACGAGCTGGGTCTATTACGTGCTCCGAGGGAAGGTGGACGCCAACGCGATCAGCGAAGACCGCGGCCACGCCTACTGATCCGCTTCAAGAATCAACCAAGGAATTCACTCATGTGGTACTTCGCCTGGATCCTGGGGCTGCCCCTTGCCGCGACCTTCGCCGTGCTCAACGCGATGTGGTACGAGCTGATGGACGACGAGGCGATTCGTCGAGACAAGCTGAACAAGCCGTAGGCGCTACGCGGCCGGCTTCTTTTCCTTGGCGCCGGTCAGCCGGTCCTTCAGGCCGAGGACCCGGGTCACGGTGGCGCCCATGCCCATGAGCTGCATGGCGGTTTCGGGCGCGAGGCGCTGTACGTCGTCGAACCATTTCATGAGCCGGTCGATGAGGTCGTGCATTTCGCGCATACGTTGCTGGGCGTGGCGCTCCTCGTCCGAGGAGGGCTCTTCGAGCAGCGCCATCCGCAACATCGACAGCGTGGGCTCGATCTCGCGGCGGCGCCGTTCCTCGGCCAGCACGCGGAAGATCTCCCAAACGTCGGAAGGCGCCTCGAAGTACTCGCGCCGGTCGCCCGGGTGATGGCGCAGGCGCACCAGCCGCCACGCCTGCAGTTCCTTCAGGCCCATGCTCACATTGGAGCGGGAGAACTCCAGCAATTCGGCAATCTCGTCGGCATTGAGCGCCCGCTCGGAGAGGAAGATCAGTGCATAGATCTGGCCGACGGTGCGGTTGATGCCCCACTTGCTGCCCATTTCTCCGAAGTGGGCGACGAACTGGCGGTTGAGGGGAGGCAGGGGCTGTGCGGGCATCGAGGGATTTTCACTCACCGGCGCGACGCGCGCGGCGACGGGCGCCGTTGCCTACTTCCAGGGCGTGGGCGACGGCACCTCGCAGGCGGGTTCGACATCTACGCTCTTGAAGTCCGCCGGCGACACGATCTCCAGGTACTCCATGTCCGGCGAGTAGTCGAAGAGGAAGTGCCGGATGCCGGGGCGCTGGTGCACCACGTCGCCGGCCTCGACCAGCGTTTCCTTGTCTTCGTACATGAAGCGGGCCCAGCCTTTCACCATGATGACGATCTGGAAGTCCGCCTCGTGCCGGTGCCAGCCGGTGCCCGTTTCCGGTGCCATGTTCGCCTTGACGAGGTGCGCGATCACCTTGCCGTTCGTGGCCTCGGAAATGCCAAGGTCGCGGTAGAGGAAGAAGTCGCGCAAGCCGCCCGAGACGTACTCGGTGTCGCCAAGCTTGACGTGGGAGAACTTCGTGTCGGTACGGTCCAGCATGTGCACTCCTCGGAGGTTTCAAAGGGGGATGGATGTTGCGCCGCAGCACGCATAAACCATTCCCGAAATTGCCTTGACAGCGGCCCGTCGCGCTTCGAAACTCAACCGCATGGTTCACTCTGACGACGGCACGCTCGATGCCATCTTTGCCGCGCTCTCCGACTCGACGCGCCGTTCGGTGCTCGAAAGACTCGGGGAGGGGGGCGGCCTCACCGTGACCGAACTCGCACAGCCGCACGGCATGTCGCTCACCGGATTCATGAAGCACCTGCGGGTGCTGGAGAACGCCGGCCTGGTGTCCCGCACGAAGGAGGGCCGCATCGTGCGATGCGCGCTGTCCCCCCAGCCGATGCAGGAGGCTGCCGTGTGGTTGTCCCGCTATGAAAAGTTCTGGGCCGGACGCCTCGACGCGCTCGCCCGCTTCCTGTACCACCAAGAGGAGACCGCATGGCGAGCCCAGCCACCCGCGACGAAGAGCGCCCCTCGCTCACCCTCCGACGGCGCTTCGACGCCGCCCCCGACAAAGTCTGGCGGGCGTGGACCGAGCCGCAAGCGCTGAAGCAGTGGTTCGGGCCCGAGGAGATCGTCTCGGTGCCGGTCGCCGAGGTCGATCTGCGCATCGGCGGTGGCTTTCGCGTGGTGATGGTCGCCGCCGATGGCGAGCGCCATGAGGTCAGCGGCCTTTATCGCGAGATCGTGCCGCACCGGAAGCTCGTGTTCAGTTGGTCGTGGGTCAGCACGCCTGAACGCGTGTCTCGCGTCACCGTGCTGATCGAGCCTGACGGGCGCGGCAGCGAACTGACGCTGAGGCACGAGAGCTTCTTCGACGAAGCCGCACGCGACGGCCACAACCACGGCTGGACCGGCTCCATGGTGAAGCTGCAAGCCTTGCTGGGCAGTGCGAGAGCCGACGGATGAATCCTCGGCCGATCGCGTCGGATGTCGTGCGCGAAACGGTGAACGCGGTGTACCGCGACGAATCGCGCCGCATCTTTGCCACGCTGGTTCGGCTGCTCGGCGATTTCGATCTGGCCGAGGAAGCCTTGCACGATGGCTTTCGCGCCGCTCTCGAACAGTGGCCGACAGAGGGCGTACCCGCGCATCCACGGGCCTGGCTGGTGTCGGCAGGGCGCTTCAAGGCCATCGATGCCATCCGCCGCCGTGCGCGCTTCGAAGCGTGGGACGACGCGGCGGATGCCGTCGAGACGGCCATCGATGTCGCACCCGCATGGGACGACGACGCGGAGGTGCTCGAGGACGATCGCCTTCGTCTGATCTTCACCTGTTGCAACCCAGCGCTGACACCGGACGCTCAGGTAGCGCTCACGCTGCGCGAGGTATGTGGTCTCGCGACCGAAGACATCGCCAACGCCTTTCTGGTGCCGGCGCCCACGATGGCCCAGCGCATCGTTCGCGCCAAGGCGAGGATCCGCGACGAGTGCATTCCGTACCAGGTGCCTTCGACCGCCGACTTGCCGGACCGCCTGGATGCGGTGCTGCGCGTGATCTACCTGGTGTTCAACGAAGGCTATGCCGCGTCCTCGGGCGAGACGCTGACTCGGCCCGATCTGTCGGCCGAGGCGATCCGGTTGGGGCGGCTCCTGCTCGACCTGCTTCCGGAGCCCGAGGCGATGGGCCTGCTGGCGCTGATGCTGCTGCACGAATCGCGACGTGCCGCGCGTACAGCCGCCTCCGGCGACGTGGTGCTGCTCGACGAGCAGGACCGCAGCCTCTGGAACCGCGGGCTGATCGCGGAAGGGTCGACGCTCGTGACGCGCGCCTTGTCGTCGCGCCGCTTCGGTCCGTACGCGCTGCAGGCCGCCATTGCCGCCGTGCATGCCGAAGCGGCTGACGCCGCCGCGACCGACTGGGCGCAGATCGTCGGCCTTTACGAGGTCCTGTCGAGAGCCGAGCCTTCACCGGTGGTGGAACTCAACCGTGCCGTCGCGATCGCGATGCGCGATGGGCCGGCGGCGGGATTGGCGTTGATCGACGGCATCCTCGCGCGTGGCGAACTGGGGGACTACCACCTTGCCCACGCAGCGCGCGCGGACCTCTGCCGCCGCCTCGGCCGCACGGCACAGGCTCGCGCAGCCTACGAACGTGCGCTGACGCTCGCCCGGCAGGCGCCCGAGCGGAAGTTCCTGGAAAGACGATTGGCGTCGTTGCCGGTCTAGTCCGCGGAGCAGGGCAGGCGATGCATGCCGATACAAATATTCGAGCGTATCGACCGGCGAATGTCGATTCAAGGGCCCGCCAATCGACCAGTGGGTGTCCTGTCACCTGAAGCTCTGGAGATGCCCATGAAATACCTCTGCCTGGTCTATATCGAAGAAGCGCTGCTCGATGCGCTTTCCGAAGGCGCGAGCGCTGCGCTCACGGCCGAATCGATTGCGTACGATGAAGAACTCAAGTCGCGTGGCCAACTGGTCGTTGCGCATGCGTTGCAGCGCGTGAAGAAAGCCAAGGTCGTGCAAGTCCGGCGAGGGAAGACCTCGCAGACGGACGGGCCCTTCATCGAGACCAAGGAGCAGCTCGGCGGCTTCATCCTGGTCGAGGCCGGCGACCTCAACGCAGCGATCCAGATCGCATCGAAGATTCCGCTGGCGCGCGTGGGCAGTGTCGAAGTGCGGCCCATTGCCAAGGTCGAGCGGATGCAAGGTAGCACGTCATGAGATACCTCTGCATGATCTTCGCGACCGACGCGCAGACGAACGCGATCCCGCCCGACGAACTGCCGGGCTTCGTGAATGCGCACCTCGACTACGACGACCGGTTGAGCGCCAGCGGGAACCTGGTCGCCTCCGAAGGGCTGGAATCCTCCGACAAGGCGGTGGTCGTCCGCATGCGCAATGGCCGGTTGTCCGTGACGGATGGTCCTTTCGTCGAGACCAATGAGCAGCTCGGCGGCTTCTACCTCGTCGAGGCTGCGAGCGACGAGGAGGCTGTGCGCATGGCGGCTGGCATTCCATCGGCGCGCGTGGGCAGCATCGAAGTGCGTCCCGTGATCGCGCGGCGTGGCGAGGCCCGAGGAGACGCTCGATGAACTCCGCGAACGCGAACCCCAAGGCGGCGGCGCGCGAATGGATCGGCCTTGCCGTCATCGCACTGCCGTGCCTGCTCTATTCGATGGACCTGACGGTCCTCAATCTGGCGGTGCCCCACCTGAGCGCGGCGCTGCGCCCCACGAGCGCGCAGATGCTCTGGATCGTCGACATCTATGGCTTCATGCTCGCGGGATCGCTGATCACGATGGGCACGCTCGGCGACCGCATCGGGCGGCGCAAGCTGCTGCTGATCGGCGCGGCCTGCTTCGGCATCGCCTCGGTGCTCGCCGCCTTCTCGACCAGTGCGGAAATGTTGATCGCCACAAGGGCGCTGCTGGGTGTAGCCGGTGCCACGCTCGCGCCCTCGACGCTCTCGCTGATCCGCAACATGTTCCTGGACGCGGAGGAACGCACCGTCGCGATCGGCATCTGGGTCGCGAGCTTCGCAGTCGGTGGCGCCATTGGGCCGTTGATCGGCGGCCTGTTGCTGGAGCACTACTGGTGGGGCTCGGTGTTCCTGGTGGGCGTGCCGGTCATGGCGTTGCTGCTCGTGCTCGGCCCCTGGCTTCTGCCCGAATATCGCGATGAAAAGGCCGGTCGGCTCGATCTGCTCAGCGCGGCGCTGTCCCTCGTCGCGGTGCTGGCCGTCATCTATGGGCTCAAGCGCATCGCCGAGGCGGGAGTGGGCGCGCTGCCAGTCGGGGCGATGGCGGCGGGCGTCGCGATCGGCTTCGCCTTCATCCGGCGTCAAGGGAAGCTGGCCGACCCATTGATCGACCTGCGTCTCTTTCGCGCCCCGGCCTTCAGTGCGGCGCTGGTGAGCAACACGATGGGCTTCTTCGTCGGCTTTGCCGCCTTTCTGCTGATCGCGCAGTACCTGCAACTCGTGCTTGGGTTGTCACCACTCAAGGCGGGCCTGTGGTCGGTGTCGTCGAGCCTGGCCTTCATCGTGGGGTCCAACCTCGTTCCGCGCATCGTCCGGCGGGTGCGTCCGGGTTTTGTCGTGACGGGAGGGCTGGTGCTTGCCGCTGCGGGGTTCGGGCTCTTGGCGCGGCTGGATCGGGAGAACGGCTTGCCGATGCTCATCGCCGGCTACGTGACCCTGTCGCTGGGGCTGTCCTTCGTCTTCACTCTGGCGGTCGACATGCTGGTGGGTACCGCGCCGCCGGAGCGCGCCGGTGCGGCGTCGGCGATCTCCGAGACCAGTTCGGAACTTGGCGGCGCGCTCGGCATCGCCGTGCTGGGAAGCGTGATCGTCGGGGTCTACAGGCATGAACTGGCGCAGTCCCCACTGGCCGGCGTGCCGCCCGCGGCAGCCGAAGCCGCACGCTCCAGCCTGGGTGCAGCAGCAGACGTGGCGGCCGGGCTGGCCGGGCCGGCGGGCGACCGGTTGATGGAGGCTTCCCGCGAGGCGTTCGCGCAGGCCTTCGAGACGACGGCGTCCATCAGCGCAGCAGTGGCGCTGGCGGCCGCACTGCTGGCCGCGATCATGCTGCGCGGGGTCGGAACGCCGCCCGCGCCAGCTTCGGCGCAGGCGGAAGCGACTTTGTTGGGATAATCCCCGCATGAGCGGCAATACCTTCGGCACCCTTTTCGCGGTCACCAACTTCGGCGAATCCCATGGCCCCGCAATCGGATGCGTCATCGACGGCTGCCCGCCCGGCATGGCGCTCAGCGAGGCCGACATCCAGGGCGACCTCGATCGCCGCCGCCCCGGCACCAGCCGCCACGTGACGCAGCGCAACGAACCCGATGCGGTGCAGATCCTCAGCGGTGTGTACGAAGGCAAGACCACCGGCACGCCGATCGCGCTGCTGATCCAGAACACCGACCAGCGCAGCAAGGACTACGGCCAGATCGCGCAGCAATTCCGGCCCGGCCATGCCGACTTCACCTATTTCAAGAAATACGGCATCCGCGATCCGCGCGGCGGCGGTCGCTCCTCGGCGCGCCTGACGGCGCCGATGGTCGCTGCCGGCGCAGTCGCGAAGAAGTGGCTGTTCGAAAAGTACGGCACCGTGTTTCGCGGCTGCATGGCGCAGATCGGCGACATCGTGATTCCCTTCGAAAGCTGGGACCACGTTCCGAACAACCCGTTCTTCGCACCCGTCGCCGACGTCTCGCAGCTCGAGGCCTACATGGACGCGCTGCGCAAGGCCGGCGACTCCTGCGGCGCGCGCATCCGCGTGACCGCATCGAAGGTGCCCGTCGGCCTCGGCGAGCCGCTCTTCGACAAGATGGATTCCGACATCGCCTGGGCCATGATGGGCATCAACGCCGTCAAGGGCGTCGAGATCGGCGCCGGCTTTGCGAGCGTCACGCAGCGCGGCACCACGCATGGCGACTCCATCACCCCCGAGGGCTTCGTGACCAACAATGCGGGCGGCGTGCTCGGTGGCATCAGCACGGGGCAGGATCTCGAAGTGAGCATCGCGATCAAGCCGACGAGTTCGATCATCAGCCCGCGCCAGTCCATCGACGTCAACAACCAGCCGGTCGAGGTCGTGACCAAGGGCCGTCATGACCCTTGCGTCGGCATCCGCGCGACGCCGATCGCAGAGGCCATGCTGGCGCTGGTCGTGATGGAACACGCACTGCGCAATCGCGCGCAATGCGGCGACGTGAACGTGTCGCAAGACCCCTCGTCGCCCCAGGCGTCCTTCCTCTAGTGTCCGCCCCGCAAGTGGCGGGTGGCCGCGGCCACCTGCTGGCCTTTGCGGCGCTTTCGGCGAGTTATTTCGCCCATATCGGCTTCTTCAACCCGTACCTTCCGCTCTGGCTCAAGGAACTGGGCTTGCCGATCTTCGTGATCAGCCTGCTGACGTCGGTGCAGTCGGTCACCCGCGTCTTCGCGCCCTATGCGTGGGGAGCGCTCAGCGACCACACGGGCGAGCGCGTGAAACTGCTGCGCTTCAGTGCGGCCGTGGCGCTGGTGTCGTCCTTCGGCCTGTGGTGGAGCGGTGGCGCCTGGTGGCTGGGGCTGGTGCTGCTCGTGATGTTCACGCACACGAGCTCGATGATGTCGCTCACAGAAGCGGCGATGGCGCATCTGGTTGCCGGGGACTGGGGCCGTTACGGACGCATCCGCCTGTGGGGCTCGGCAGGCTTTCTCGTTACCGTGTTCTTTGCCGGCGAATGGTTCGAGCGCTTCGGAATGCGGCACTTCCCGGCGTGGGCCGGCGGCACGCTGGCCATCGTGCTGATCGCGACTTTGCGGCTGCCCGACGTGCGCGAGCCGGTGGCGGCCCATGCGCAGGCCCGGGAGCCGGTCGGGCCGGTGCTGCGCGTGCCGGCGGTGCGCTGGTTCTTCGTCTCGCTGTTCTTCCACGTGATGGCGCATTTCGCCGTCTACGGATTCCTGTCGCTCTACCTCGATTCGCTCGGCTACGGCAAAGGCACGATCGGCCTGTTGTGGGCGCTATCGGTGGTGGCCGAGATCGCATGGTTCTTCCTGCAGGGGCGGTTGCTGGGGCTGATGGCGATGCCGCGCTGGCTGCTGTTGTGCGGGCTCGCGGCGGTGCTGCGCATGGGCATCACGGCAAGCTGCGGGCAATGGATCTGGGCGCTTGTGGTGGCGCAGGCGCTGCATGCGCTGTCGTTCGCGGCGCACCACACCACCTGCATCGCAATGGTCTCGCGCCACTTCCCGGGTCGGCTGCGCGGGCGCGGGCAGGCGCTGTTCACCGTGATCGGCTACGGCTTCGGCGGCGTGCTCGGTGTGCCGGCGGGCGGGGCGATCGCTCAGCGATTCGGCTACGTGGCGATGTTCGGGGTGGCGACGGTGCTCGCGGCGATCGCCAGCGTGTGCGCATGGCGAGTCCAGCGGCTGGAGTCGCCCGGGTTGACCTCGACCTAGGCCATGGCTAGAGTAAGGATTCCTTACTTTTCGATATTTTCCATGCTCGCCAAGATGACGTCCAAGAATCAGCTCACGCTGCCTCGCAGCGTCACTGACCAAATTGGGGCCACGGACTACTTCGACGTCGAGGTGCGCGAAGGTCAGATCGTGCTGACGCCTGTTCGCATTCAGCGGGGCGATGCGCTGCGCGCCAAGCTCGCGGCGCTGGGCCTGACGAGCGCGGATGTACAGGGTGCAATCGACTGGGCGAGGCAGACGCATGATCGGCCTGCCCCGGTGGCAGCAGAGCCCGAAGCGGCATATCACGTGACGCCTAACCGGTCCGGAGGCGCGAAGGCCACAAAGCCTCGACGCAAGGCCTGAGCCGCGTGAGCGCCCGGCGTGTAGTGTTCGACACCAATGTAGTTCTTTCGGCGTTGCTGTTTGGAGGCCCTGCGACCGGTCGCCTTCGAAGAATTTGGCAGGAAGGCGAGTGCGCGCCGTTGGTCAGCACCGAAACAGCCCGGGAGCTTCTCCGCGTGCTCGCCTACCCGAAATTCAAACTGACGCCGTCGGAGCAGGAGGAACTGCTCGCCGACTACCTTCCTTATGCGCAAGTCATGACGCTGCCCGATCCGCTCCCGATCGTCCCTGCCTGCCGTGACCCATTCGACTTGCCGTTTCTCCAGCTTGCAAGCGCCGGCAAGGCCACGCTTGTGACGGGTGACCGGGACCTTCTCGTGCTGGCGGGCTCGACGCCAATTCGAATCATCGGGGTCGAATCCTTCATCGAGCAGTTCAGCGCGACATAAAAGAGCCGATCAACCCAGCTCTGCCCGCCGAGGCATATCCGCACCGCGCCGCGAGCAGGTGATGGCTGCCGCGCGCGCAGCAAAGCGAAGCAGCGCGCCGAGCGATGCGCCGTCCAGGGCCGACAACGCATCGGGCGTGAGCGCGTCGTGCTCGTCCAGCCAGGTCAGCAGCGCTGCCTGAAAGGTGTCGCCCGCGCCAACGGTGTCGACCACCTTCGTTTCGGGCGATGGCGCATCGGCATGCGCAGTGCGTGTCCACGCGCTCGCGCCGTGCCGCCCGCGCGTCACCGCCACCAGCGCAGCGCCTTGCGCGAGCCAGCGGGCGGCGACCTGCTCCGGCGTTTCCGACGGATAAAGCAGCCCGAGGTCCTCGTCGCTCACCTTCACCAGGTGCGCAATCGACACCATCTGCTCGACTACGGCCCGCCAGTGCGAGAGGTCGGGTTCGACGTTGAGGCGCACGTTCGGGTCGTAGGCAATCAGCCGCCGTTCGCGCTCGCGTGCGGCCAGGGCACGCAGGGCGCTTCCCACCGGCTCGACCGCCAGCGCATAGGAGCCGAACTGCAGCACCCGCGTGGCCGGGGGCAGGGTGGGCAGCGAGTCGTGCGTGATCTGCCTGTCGGCCGCGCCGTTGCCGTGGAAGGCATAGCGCGGCACGCCGCTGGCGTCGACGCTCACGGCGCTCAGCGTGCTCGGCGCATCGCTGCGCAGGATGAGCGAGGTGTCGACGGCCTCCGACTGGAGCGATGCGAGCAGCCGCTCGCCGAGCGCGTCGGTCGACAGGCCCGTCAGGAAGGCCACCGGCCGCGCCATCCGCGCGAGCCCCTGCGCCACATTGAGCGGCGAGCCGCCGATGCGTGCGTCCAGCGTCATGCCGGTGGGCGTGGCCTCACCCATGTAGACATCCATCAGCGCTTCGCCGCAAACCACGAACATGGCGGATCTCCTGCTCAGCGAGGTGCTTGCCAGCCCTTGTAGTCTTTGACGTTGGCGCGCGTGATCAGGGTCGACGGCAGCAGCGTCATCGGTGTGGCCGGCTTCTTGCCGTTGAGGATGTCATGCCCGATCTCGACCGCCTTCTGCGCGATCATGTACGGGTCCTGGCTGGCCGATGCCTGCACCTGCGTGTCGGCCTTGAGGGCGTTCTCGATGTCCGGCGCGCCGTCGACCGAGGTGATGATGATGTTCTTGCGGTTGAGTTGCCTGGCCGCGAGGTCGGTGCCGATGGCTTGCGGATCATTGATGGCAAAGACGGCGTCGATCTTGGGGAAGCGCGTCAGGTGGTTCTGCATCACGTTGAGGCCGCCTTCGCGCGAACCCTTCGCGTCCTGGTCGTCCGAGAGGACCTTGATGTCGGGACTCTTCTTGAGCACCGTCTTGCAGCCGTTGACGCGGTCGACCACGGCCGAGACCTGCGGCCCGTTCTGGATGATCACGTTGCCTTTGCCGCCGAGCTTCTCGACGATGAACTGGCAGGCGATCTCCCCAGCCTGCACGTTGTTGGTCTGGACCGTCGCGTCGGAGCCATTGGCCGCCACGTCGACGCCGACGACCACGATGCCAGCCTTCTTCGCCTTGGTCAGCGCAGGTTCGATCGCCTTGGCATCCACCGCGTTCACGAGGATCAGGTCCGACCCGGCGGAGATGAAGCCGTCGATCTGCGAGAACTGCTTGTTCAGGTCGTAGTCGGCCGACAGCGCCGTGACCTTGGCGTTCGGGTTGTACTGCTTCGCCTTGGCCTCCGCGCCCTTGGCGAGCGAGACGAAGAAGGGATTGCCCATCGAGCCGAGCGTGATGCCCACGTTCTTGAATTCCTTCTGCTGGGCGTGTGCCACCGGCAGGGCGAAGGCAGCGGCAATGGCGACGACGGTGAAGAGTTGCTTGGTGCGCATGAGAGAGTCTCCGGGTGGTTGGGTTGATGAGCAGGGTGAGTCAGGTTCTTGCCGAGTCTTTGCGGCGATAGCGGTCGAGCGCCACGGCGCCGATGATCACGAGGCCCTTGACGATGTACTGCCAGATGTCGGAGACCCCCATCAGGATCAGGCCATTGGTGAGCACCGCGATGATCAGTGCGCCGATCAACGTGCCGAGGATCGAGCCGGTGCCGCCGACGAAGCTGGTTCCGCCGAGGATCACTGCCGCGATGGCGTCGAGCTCATAGGAAGCCCCTAGTTGCAGCCCGTTCGCCGCATAGAGTCGTGCCGAGGCCATGACGCCGCCGAGGCCTGAGAGCAGTCCCGAGGTGCAGTACACAAACAGCAGCACCGCCCAGACCTTGATGCCCGCGAGCCGCGCGGCCTCCGGGTTGCCGCCCACCGAGTAGATGTTCAGGCCCAGCACCGTGCGCCGCAGGATGAACCACGACAGCGCCACCACCGCGAAGGCGATGATCACGAGCCAGGGCACGCCCAGCACTTCGCCGTTTCCGATGAAGGCAAAGGGCAGCTGCGGGTTGAACACCGTCGTGTCGTTGCCGATCAGCCGCGCGATGCCGCGCACCGCGGTGAGCGAACCGAGCGTGACGATGAAGGGCGGAAGCTTGACGAAGGCGATCAGGATGCCGTTGATCAGGCCGAACAGCAGCCCGCATGCCAGCCCGCCCGCGATGCCGAGCATGCCGAACTGCGGAAAGTTCGACACCAGCATTGCCACCACGGCCGACGCGGCGAGGATGGAGCCGACCGACAGGTCGATGCCGCCCGTCAGGATCACAAAGGTCATGCCGGCCGCGAGCACGATGTTGATGGACGCCTGCTGCGTCATGATCGACAGGTTCTGCAGGCTGAAGAAGTTCTCGCTCGCAAAGCTGAAGCCGATGCACAGCAGGATGAGCACCGGCAGCATGCCGAGTGCGCGAATGATCTCCTTGCCCGTGGCGCCGCGCAGCGCGGAGGGGAGGGCCGGGTTCTCCGCCGCCGGGATGGCGGGCGATGCTTGCTTGTTCATTGCATGTCTCCTGGGGGCCGTCTCAGTGGAGCGTCGGGGTGTGGGTGGGAACCGCGCCCGTGGCGAGCGCGACGATGTTTTCCTGGGTGATGGCCTGGCCGGTGCCGCCGCCGACTTCGCCGACGAGGTGGCCTTCGCGCATCACGATCACGCGGTCGCAGATGCCGACCACTTCAGCCAGCTCGCTCGATATCACCAGCACCGCGACACCGCGCCGTGCCAGCTCGTCGACGAGCCGGTAGATCTCGCTCTTGGCGCCGATGTCGACGCCGCGCGTCGGCTCGTCCAGGATCAGCACGCGAGGCGCGAGTTCGAGCAGGCGTGCGAGCAGCACCTTCTGCTGGTTGCCGCCCGAGAGCGAGCCGACGTTGACGCGGGCAGAGGCCACGCGGATCGACAGCTGCGATATCGCATCGCGCGCCCGTTGTGCTGCACGCTTGCCGTCCATCACGCCGCCGGCATTCGCGTCGCGCGGGCACACCATCACGTTGATGTTGTCGCGCACCGAGAGATCCAGGAACAGGCCTTGCCCCTTGCGGTCCTCGGTGAGATAGAGGATGCCGGAGCGGATCGCATCGATCGGCTTGTTGATGTTGAGCACCGCGCCGGCACCGTTCAGCGAAACCTCGCCGCCGGTGCGTGGATCGGCGCCGAAGATCAGTCGTGCCAGTTCGGTGCGGCCTGCGCCCACCAGTCCGGCCAGGCCCAGCACCTCGCCCGAATGCAGCTCGAAGCTGCAGTCATGCACGCGCCGGCCGTCGCTCAGCCCCCGCACCGTGAGCGCCTTGGCGCCGGTGTGCTGGCCGTGGTGTTCCTTGCGGTAGAAGCCCGAGAGGTCGCGGCCCACCATCATCTTCACCAGCTTGTCGCGCGAGAGTTCGGCGCGATCCAGCGTGCCGACGTAGGTGCCGTCGCGCAGCACCGTGACCTCGTCCGCCAGCTCGTCGATCTCGTCCATGCGGTGGCTGATGTAGAGGATCGCGAGCCCTTCGTCGCGCAGGCGGCGGATGAGCGCGAAGAGGCGATCGGTCTCGTGGGTCGACAGCGGCGTGGTCGGTTCGTCCATCACCAGGATGCGGCAGTCGAAATGCACCGCGCGGGCGATTTCCACCAGTTGGCGTTGCGCGATCGAGAGCGTCGCCACGCGCGTCGCCGCGACGAAATCCGCGCCGAGCCGCTGGAGGGTCGCCTCGCAGGCGTTCGCCATGCCGGCGCGATCCACCAGGCCGCCGCGGCGCAGGGGCCGGCCCATGTAGATGTTCTCTGCGACGGTCAGGTTGGGCGCGAGGCTCAACTCCTGGTAGATCACGGACACGCCGAGGTTCTTGGCCGCGAGCGGGCCGTCGATATGGACCGGCTTGCCGTCGATCAGGATCTCGGCGCCGGGGTCCGGCATGTAGGCGCCCGAGAGCACCTTCATCAGCGTCGATTTGCCGGCGCCGTTTTCGCCCATCAGCGCGTGCACGTGGCCGGCACGCGCGCTGAGGCGCACATCCTGCAGCGCCTTGACGCCCGGAAAGGTCTTCGAGATCTTGCGCAGTTCGAGCAGCGCGGCGGGGGAGTCAGGCATTGGCAGTCTCCTGGTTGGCGGGGTGCGGACGGCCGCGCAGCACGTCGGCGCGCGGCGAGAAATTGAAGAACATGGGCAGGCTCGCCGCGCCGATGGCGCCGGCGTCGGCGCGGAAGGTGCCGCGCAGGATGCGAGGCGTCTGGCGGGCCTCGGGCGCGATCAGCCGCAGGCCGGCGTCGACGCGCTTCATCAACTCGCTCACGATGCCGTTGTCGATGTCGCAGTCGATCACCACCGCGGGCAGGTCGAGCACGGCGAGCGATGCACGGATCGAGGGCACCAGCGCATCTACGCAGTCGTCCAGCCATTCGCGCACTTCGGCGCTGCCGGACTGCACGCAGGCTTCCAGGTCCGCGTGGCCCCGCACCGTGACGCCGTGGTGCCGCAGATGGCGCGCGAGCGAATTGAGCGAAGCGCGCGACAGCAGGATGTCCCACGGCCGGCCCGACACGGGCGCCGAAGCCAGGCGGCTGGGTGGCACCGGCATCAGCCCGAGGTCGGCCGCGTTGCCGCTGCTGCCGCGCAGGCTCTCGCCGCCGATCACCGCGCCCGCGCCGAGCGCCGCACCGATGAAGACGTAAAGGAAGTCGCTTTCCTCGCGCCCCACGCCGAAGAACATCTCGGCGATCGCTGCCGCATTGCCGTCGTTTTCCTTGAAGACCGGCTGTTCCACGGCCTGCGCCAACAGGGTGCCGAAGTCCACCTCGTCCCAGACACGGAAGTCCGCCTTGAGGTCGAGTTCGCGCAGCCAGCTGCCGAGGTTGTAGGGCTGCGCCAGGCCGACACCCATCAAGCGGCGGCGCTGCGCTGCATCAAGCGCCGTCAGCATCCGGCTGACATCCTTGCGAATCAGCGCGAGCGCCTGGTCGGGGTGGGGGAGAAGCAGGTCGTGCGCTTCCCGCGCCAGGATCTTGCCGCCGAGATCGATCAGCACCGTCTCGATGCTCGTGCGGTCGAGCCGCACGCCAATGCCGTAAGCGCCCTCGGGGTTGATGCGGTAGAGCCCGGCGGGCTGACCGCGCTGGCCTTCCTGTCGACGGCCGGCGGGCTCGATCAGCCGCGACTCTTCGAGCGATTGCACGATGCTGCCGACGGCGGTGTTCGTGAGCTGGGCCCAGCGGGCGAGGTCCGCTTTCGACGCCTCGCCCGCACGGCGAAGACGCTGCAGCAGCGTGCGCTCGTTGTACAGGCGGAGGTTGACTGAATTCGTGCCTCGACCGGGACCGGCTGATTTCACTGACTGTCTCCTGGCCACCTCGCTGAAGCGGCGTCATTAATTAATTCAAGTTGAATAAATAGTAGGAGCGCGGCCTCTCAAACCGTTGAGGGTTAACCCGAAAAAATGCAAGAAAGTATGTATTCGGGCTCGTCGCCGCGTGCCGGTGGGCGCTTCCCGTCATCACCGTATCGGCGCGCACCTTGTGATGCACCGAGGGACTACCGGCGGGCGCCCGCGGCGCGCATACTGTCGCGCGACCGGGCCGTGTGGCCAAGCCGGTCGCGTCGAAAATTCTGGAGGAGCCCGCCATGCTCGAATCTCTGCGAACCGACCCCACCTTCCACCCCTCGCCGCGTCTCGCGATGGAAGCCGAGCCCGAGCGCATTGCCTACACGGCGCTGCTCTCGCCCGACGCCTCGCGGCCCGACGCCCTGGCTGTCGTCGATGTCGATCCGGCCTCTGCAACCTACGGCACCGTGCTCCACCGGCTCGACATGCCGAACCGTGGGGACGAGTTCCATCACTTCGGCTGGAACGCTTGCAGTTCGGCCCTGTCGCCGATGTCGGGTCACGCATTCCTCAAGCGGCGCTACCTGATCATCCCGGGCATACGCTCGTCGCGGGTGTACGTCGTCGACACGCAGCCCGATCCGACGCGCCCGACGATCGTGCGTGTGATCGAGCCCGAGGAGGTCGTCCGCAAGACGGGCTATTCGCGTCCTCACACGGTGCATTGCGGGCCGGAAGGTCTCTACATCAGCACGCTCGGCGGTGCAGGTGCCGATGGAACCGAGGGGCCGCCCGGCGTGTTCCTGATGGACTGCGAAAGCTTCGAGATCCTTGGCAAATGGGAGATCGAACGTGGGCCGCAGAAGCTTCACTACGACTTCTGGTGGAACCTGCCGCGCGACTACATGGTGTCGAGCGAATGGGGCCTGCCACCGCAGTTCGAGAACGGCATCGTGGCCGAAGACCTGCTGGGCAACCGCTACGGCCACCAGCTTCACTTCTGGGACTTGCGCGCGCGCCGCCATGTGCAGACCATCGACCTGGGCGCCAACCACCAGATGGCGCTGGAGATCCGGCCCGCGCACGATCCGACGCGCGAGTACGGATTCGTCGGCGTGGTGGTCGACACCACCAACCTCGAAGGCTCGATATGGACCTGGTGGCGTGAAGGCGGCAAGTTCCATGCGAAGAAGACAGCGGTCATTCCGCCGGAGCCCGCCGATGCGTCGCTCCTGCCTGAACTGCTGAAGGGCTTCGGCGCCGTGCCGCCGCTGATCAGCGACATCGACCTCTCGCTGGACGACCGGTTCCTCTACGTGGCGTGCTGGGGTACGGGAGAGTTGCGCCAGTACGACGTGACCGACCCGATGAATCCGCGCCTGGCCGGCAGCGTTCGCATTGGCGGCATCGCGAAGCACACTGCGCACCCCAATGGCTCGGCCTTCGGCGGAGGGCCGCAGATGACAGAGATCAGCCGCGACGGCAAGCGTGTGTACTTCACCAATTCGCTCTACAGCCGCTGGGATGCGCAGTTCTATCCCGACGGCATTCCGGGACGGCAGGTGATGTGCAACGTCGGCAAGGACGGTGGCATCGAACTCGACAAGAAGTTCGTCGTCGATTTCGGCCCGGACTACGGCGCGCACCAGATTCGCCTGCA
Source organism: Variovorax flavidus (assembly GCF_030317145.1). Lineage (GTDB taxonomy): Bacteria > Pseudomonadota > Gammaproteobacteria > Burkholderiales > Burkholderiaceae_C > Variovorax > Variovorax flavidus. The sequence continues at coordinate 520,078 of NZ_JASZYE010000003.1, read as the reverse complement.
GGGCGGCGACTGCTCGACCGATTCCTTCTGCTATCCATCGGCCTGAGGCGGGCCGATGCGGGGTTCATCGTGACCACCGCCGCAACTGCGTCGCTGTGGGCCGGCGTGGTGGCGATCGGCATCTTCCACGGACTGAATCCCGCAATGGGCTGGCCGCTGGCGGTAGCCAACGGCCTGGGTGAAAAGCGCAATGCTGCCGTGTTGGCGACCTGGGTGCCGCTGGGCATTGGGCATCTGCTGGCCATGGCCCTCGTGCTGGTGCCTTTCGCGATGCTCGCGTGGATGCTGCAATGGGGGCAGGAGATCCGTATCGGCGTGGGCGCGCTGGTGATGCTGTTCGGTGTGTCGAGGCTGGTGCTGCCGCATCGCCACCGGTGGGCCGGGCGCATCCGGCCCACGCAGCTGGCGCTGTGGTCCTTCCTGATGGCGACCGCACACGGCGCGGCGCTGATGCTGCTGCCGATCCTCCTCGGGCTGTGCGAGCCGCTTTCGGCTGGCATGGCCGAAGCGGCCTCCCTCCGCGTCTTCGATCACGAGTCCATGATGACGTTGATGCGTTCGAGCGTCGGCATCGCCATCACGGTTTCTCTCGTGCACAGCGTCGCCATGATCGGTTCCGGATTGGCGATCGCCTGGGTTGTCTACCGCTTTCTCGGACTCCGGGCGCTGCGCACCGCCTGGCTTGATCTGGATGTCGTCTGGGCCCTGGCGCTGATCGCGTCGGGCGCCGCTGCGATCGCCACGGCGATCTTTGCCTGAACCGCTCCCTCTCCCGCCGTCAAAGGCTGGGATAAACCCTGACTGCGTGCGAACAGTGAATAGCTGCGTTCGATGATCGATCAGGCGGCAGGGTCGCGGCGTTGTGAAGAAGCCGGCTGCCCTTCAAAGTCGCGTCCTCAGTCAACCGCGTCGCAATCGACTGAACCCAGTTCCCCATTGTTTGCAGACCCATTCGACCCCATCCCTATCGGAGAGACAAATGAGCAGCACCAAGGATCACGAGCCGCAAGGCCGACACCAGTCCAAAAAGGCAGCCGCCAGCGGCTGGATCGGCTCCGCGCTGGAGTACTACGACTTCTTCATCTACGCCACCGCGGCGTCGCTGATCTTCCCGCAGATCTTCTTTCCGTCGGGCAACCCGAAGATCGCCATCATCGCGTCGCTGGCCACGTACGGCGTCGGCTACATCGCGCGACCCATCGGCGCCTTCGTGCTTGGCCACTGGGGCGACACGCGCGGCCGCAAGCACGTGCTGATCGTGTGCATGTTCCTGATGGGTTTCTCGACCATCGCAGTCGGCTTGCTGCCGACGTATTCGCAGGTCGGCCTGGTCGCACCGGCGTTGCTCGTCGTGCTGCGCCTGATCCAGGGCTTTGCCGTGGCCGGCGAAATCTCCGGCGCCAGCTCGATGATCCTCGAGCACGCTCCCTTCGGCCGCCGCGGCTTCTTCGCCAGCTTCAGCCTCCAGGGCGTGCAGGCCGGCCAGATCCTCGCCGCCGCCGTGTTCCTGCCGCTGGCGCACTACATGCCGCAGGATGCGTTCCTCTCGTGGGGCTGGCGCATTCCGTTCCTGCTGAGCTTCGTGGTGATCGTCGCGGGCTACATCATTCGCCGTGAAGTGGACGAAACCCCCGCGTTCGCCGAGGAAGTCCGCCAGGGTGAAGTGCAGAAGGCGCCGATCGTCGAGGCGCTGACGAACAACTGGCGCGACATGCTGCGCGTGATCTGTGCATCCCTGATGAACGTCATCCCCGTGGTCGCGACGGTCTTCGGCGCTGCCTATGCGGTGCAACCCGCCTACGGAATCGGCTTCGAGAAGGACATCTACCTCTGGATTCCGGTGCTCGGCAACATCCTCGCCGTGCTCGTCATCCCGTACGTCGGCAACCTCTCGGACAAGATCGGCCGCAAGCCGCCCATCATCATCGGCGCGCTCGGCGCGGGGCTGTTGTCCTTCGGCTATCTCTATGCCATCAGCATTCACCACGTGCCGCTGGCGATCGTGATGTCGCTGCTCATGTGGGGCATCGTGTACCAAGGCTACAACGCCGTGTTCCCCAGCTTCTATCCGGAGCTGTTCCCGACACGTTCGCGCTGCTCGGCCATGGCCATCTCGCAGAACCTCGGCACTGCCGTCACGGCCCTGCTGCCCGCGCTCTTCGTCGCCGTGGCGCCTCCCGGCGCGGCCAACATCCCGCTCACGATCGGCGCGCTCACCTTCGGCATCACGATCATCTCGGCCCTGGCCGTCCTGAGCGCACGCGAAACCTATCGCGTCCACATGAAAGACCTCGGCAATCCGAACGCCGTGCCGGTGCCCAAGCCGGATTACGAGCGCATGCGCGAGCAGACCCTGGCCGACGCAAGGATGGTCAAGGCGACTGCCTGAAGCGTGCAGCGCACAGGTTCGGACCAGAAACCCCGCGGAACCGGCTCTGCCGGGCCGCAGGGGTTGCCCCCGGCAGGGGGAAGGCGGCCACACGAAGTGGGCAAGCCTGGGGGCGAGCTAGATCAGACTCCGCATGGCCTGTGCGGTCTCGCGCAAAACGGGCAAGACGCGGGCAACCGCGTCTTCACTGCTTTCATGGCCCATCGGCATGGTCACGTTGAGCGCACCCACCAGGTCGCCGTGCCGGTCGCGCAGCGGCACCGCGATGCCGCGAGAGTTCAGGTCCAACTGCTGCTCCGACAGCGCCCAGCCCTGGGCCCGGATGCGCGCGAGTTCCAGCTTCATGCGTTCCTTGCTCGAAATGGTGTGCGACGTGAAGACCGCCAGTTCACGCTCGGCGAGCCAGGCACCCCGCTCCTCGTCGCTGCGCATCGCGAGCATCAGCATGCCGGCGGCGGTCACCTGGGCCGGCACCCGCGCGCCCAGCACGTAGCCGGTGCTCATGCTGCGGTTCGGCCCGTTGCGCGCGATGTAGACGACCTCGTCGCCGTCCATCACGCTGAGGTAGGCAATCTCGTGCGTGCCGGCCGCGACACGCTGCAGAAAGGGCTGCACGATGCGCGGAAGCCGGGCGGATTCCAGATACGACTGTCCCAGGCGCAGCACGCGCGGCGTCAGCCAGAAGAGCTTGCCGTCGCTCGCCACATAGCCCATGTGCTGCAGGGTGAGCAGATAGCGGCGTGCGGCAGTGCGCGTCATGCCCGTGCGCTGGCCTGCCTCGCTGGCGGTCATGCGGGGATGGGCGTCATCGAAGGCGTCGATGATCGATACGCCGCGCTCCAGGCCGGCGATCCAGTCGCGTTTGTCGAGGCCGGGCGGGGCAGGGGACAGGTCTGTGTTCATGAAGAGGTGCTTCGGGAGAAACCCTGAATTCGTCCGTTTATCGAACCGATGGGTTCGATGATCGCATTTTTCCGCGCTCCTGATCTACTGGCTAGACTCGCCGGCTACTACATTAGCGGCGCTTCTTCCGGAATCGCGCGATAGTCGAACAAACTTCAAGCGAGGCACGATCCATGTTCCCTCCCATCGTCGGCAGCACTGCCCTCTATCTGCTCCCTGGTGACCCCGTGAAGAACGTGCGCCTGCCGCGCATGTTCAACGCGGTGTTCGAGCGCTTCGGCATCGACGCCGTGATGGCGCCGGTGCAGGTGCCTCGCCGCGATCTGGCGGTGTTCGTCAAGGGCGCCTTTCTCGCGAAGAACGTGCGCGGCATGGCGATCGCGCCGCCGCACAAGCCCCTGCTGGTCGACCTGCTCGACGGCTGTGGTCTCTTCGGCCGCGTGGCCGGCTCGGTGAATGTCGTGCGCCGCATCGACAACGGTGAACTCGAGGGTGACCTGTTCGACGGCGAGGGCCTGATCGGCGCGCTGGACCGCTACAACATTCCGTTCCGCGGCAAGCGCGTGCTCATCCTCGGTGCCGGGGTCAGCGCTGCGGCCATCGGCGTGGCGCTGGCCGAAGGCGGCACGGTCAACGGCGCGGAGCACATCGCCTTCTACGACACGGCGGCCGGCAAGGCGGCGGGTGTCGCGGCCAAGCTCGACTCGTTCTTCGATGCGAACACGGTGGCCGTGGACAGCAACGACCCGGCAGGCTACGACCTGGTCGTCAACGCGACGTCGCTGGGCCTGTCGCCCGACGACGTGCTGCCGGTCGACGTGGCCCGCATGGAGCCGCATGCCGCGCTGTTCGACATCCTGCTGCGCAACCAGCCGACGCCCCTGGTGCGTGCCGCGCGAGAGCGTGGACTCAACGCGCAGGCCGGCTTCGAGATGCTGATCCAGCAGATGCCGCACTACCTCGATTTCTTCGGCCACAAGGACGCGGCGAACGGCGTGCGCCACGACGCGAACTTCCTGCGCGAACTCATCTACCCGGCCGCGATGGCCGATGAAATCCATCACCCGCTGCGTTACCACTCGGCCAGCGTGGCCTGACGCACGCTTCGACGACGGCCGCCCCGACGATGCTCGAACTGAAACCGGAGCCCGAACTCGTCGATGTGCCCCGCCGCGCCTTCCTGGCCTGACCCGAGCCTTCACGACAGAGAACACTTCATGGCCATTGCCCTCGATCGCTTCGGCTTCAACACCGTCACCATGGGCGGAGAGCTCGGCCACAAGCTCGAGTGCATGAAGGCGGCTGGGTTCGCCGGCGTCGAACTGTGGGCGCGGGACCTGATCAATCATCCGACGGGCGTCGAGAAGGCGGCGCAACTGGTGAAGGAGAGTGGCCTGAAGGTGACCGACTTCCAGCCGCTGCGCGACTTCGAATGCGCGCCCGACGCCATGCGCCCGCACCGGCTCGAAATGGCGCGCGAGCAATTGCGGCAGATGTCGCTGGTCAGTACCGACATGCTGCTGTGCTGCTCGACCACGTCGCCGCTTGCCATCGATGACCCCGACCGCGCGGCCGAGGATCTGCGCACCCTCGCGACCCTGGCCACGCCACTCGGCATTCGCATCTGCTACGAGGCGCTTTCGTGGGGCCGGCATACCAACCGCTGGCATCAGGCCTGGGACATCGTGCGCCGCTGCGACCGCGAGAACGTCGGCCTGAACCTCGATTTCTTCCACATGTCGGTGCACGGCGACGACACGTCCGAGACGCTCGCGCAACTGGCCGAGGTGCCGGTGGAGAAGATCTTCCTGGTGCAACTCGCCGACTACTTCTTCGAATACAGTGACCGCCAGGCGGACATGATCGAACTCGCGCGCCACCAGCGACTGTTTCCGGGTGAAGGCCTGCACGACGTGCGCGACATGGTGCAACTGCTCGAGGACAAGGGGTATCGGGGCTACTACACCTTCGAGGTGTTCAATGACGACTACGTGAACTCAGATCCCGTGGTGGTCGGCCAGCGAGCGATGAAGAGCGCGCGCTGGATCAGCGAATCGCATGTTGCCGGCGGTGTGCCGGCGCGCTAACCAAGGAAGATCATGATCTCCGGCAAAACCACCCTCATCGCCCATCTGGGCTACCCCACGGAGAGCTTCAAGGCTCCCATGATCTACAACCCGTGGTTCGACAAGCAGGGCATCGACGCGGTCGTCATGCCGATGGGCGTGAAGGCCGAGGACTACGCCGAGGTGCTCGCCTCGGTGTTCCGCCTCACGAACATCCGCGGGGCGCTGGTGACGATGCCGCACAAGATCACGACGATGTCGCTGGTCGACGAGGTGACCCCGACCGCGAAGATCGCGGGGGCCTGCAATGCCATCCTCAAGCGGCCCGACGGCACCTTGCTGGGCGACCAGTTCGACGGCGCAGGCTTCGTGCGCGGGGTGCTGCGCAAGGGCCGTGCGCTCGACGGTGCGCGCGTGCTGGTTTCCGGCAGCGGCGGCGTGGGCTCGGCCATCGCCGCATCGCTGGCCGCGGCCGGCGTTGCCGAGATGGCGCTTTTCGATGCCAACACTGCGTCGTCGGAAGCGCTTGCAGGGCGGCTGCGCACGCACTACCCCAAGCTGAAGGTCACCACCGGTTCCAGCGATCCGGCCGGCTACGACGTGATCGTGAACGCCACGCCGCTCGGCATGAAGGAAGACGACCCGCTGCCTTTCGACGTCAGCCGCATCGCGCCGACGACCTTTGTGGGCGAGGTCGTGATGAAGAGCGAATACACGCCGCTGCTGCGCGCCGTGCGCGACAAGGGCTGCATGGTGCAGGTCGGCACCGACATGTTGTTCGAGATGATCCCTGCCTATCTTGAATTCTTCGGCTACGGCACCGCCACGTCGGAAGACCTGCGGGCCGTGGCAACGCTCGCTTACTGACGAGCATTTCCATGAGCATCTTCGAAGGTTTCCTCTCCACGTCCGAAACGCTGGCCGCGTTCAGCGACCGCAATTTCGTCGACGCCATGCTGCGCTTCGAGGCCGCGCTTGCGCGTGCGCAGGCGCAGGTCGGGCTGATTCCCGAGTCGGCCGCGCATTCCATCGTCGGAAGCTGCAAGGTCGAACTGTTCGATGTTGCCAAGATGGTGCGCGACAGCGGCCGGGCGGGCAGCGTCGCGATTCCCCTGGTCAAGAGCCTGAAGGAAGCAGTGGGTCTCTTCAACGCCGAGGCGGTGCGCTTCGTGCATTTCGGAAGCACCAGCCAGGACGTGATCGATACGGCAATGGCCATCGTCACGCGCGAAGCGGTCGCACTGGTCGAGGCGGATCTTGCCAAGGCCGCGCAGGCGCTGCTGCAGCATGCGCAGCGGTACGCCACCACCCCGATCCTGGCGCGCACGCTGATGCAGCCCGCGTCGGTGACCAGTTTCGGATTCAAGTGCGTCGGCTGGGCGGCGCCGCTCGTGCGCAGCAAGGCGCGGCTTGCCGAGGCGGCACAGCGTGCGCTCAATGTGCAACTGGGCGGTGCCGTTGGCACGCTTTCGCAAATGAAAGGTCAGGGGCCCGAGGTCCGCCGCCACATGGCGCAGGCGCTGGGCCTGGGCGATCCCGGCGCGACCTGGCACACGCAGCGCGACGAATGGATTGCGCTCGGATGCGAGTTGGGTCTCATGGTCGGGAGCCTCGGAAAGATCGCGAAGGACATCGCGCTGATGGGCCAGTACGAGGTCGGCGAACTGTCCGAGCCCAGCGAGCCGGGGCGCGGCGGCTCGTCGGCGATGCCGCACAAGCGCAACCCGGTGGCGTCGATGGTCGCGCTCGCCGCGGCACAGCGCGCGCCACAGCGCGTGGCGGCGCTGCTGGCCGCGATGCCGCAGGAGCACGAGCGCGCGCTCGGCGCCTGGCAGGCCGAGCTGGCCGAATGGCCGCAACTGCTGATGTCCGCGCATGGCAGCGCACGCGCTCTGGCTGGCGCATTGCCCGGCTTGCAGGTGGATGCCGGGCGGATGCGTTCCAATATCGACCGCCTGCGCGGCGAACTGCCCCGCGATGCCGCGGACGAATGGTTCGATCCCGCATTGGCCGAGCCCGCCGGCGCGATCGCGCTCGCGCAGGCATTGGCGCTGCAGGCTCAACTCAACACACCGGACACTGCAAGATGACTTCCCCCGAAATCCCGACCAACGCTTCTTCGGACACCTACGAAAGCGGACTCGTCAACCGGCGCCGAGTGCTCGGCGACGCGTGGGTCGACAGGTCGCTCGCCAATCGCAACGCCTTCAACAGCGAGTTCCAGGAACTCATCACGCGCCATGCGTGGAATGACATCTGGGGCCGCCCTGCGCTGGGCGACAAGACGCGCCGCTACATGGTGCTGTCGATGATGCTGGGCATCCATGCCTACGAGGAGTTCGCGATGCACGTGCGCGCGGCGCTCGACGGGCCGCCCGAATCGCGCCTCACGCCGGACGACATCAAGGAAGTGATCATGATGGCCGCGATCTATTGCGGCGTGCCGGTCGCCAACCATGCGTTCGGCATCGCGACGGGCATCCTGCGCGAAAAAGGCCTGCTCGCGGACGCGCCGAAGTGACAGGAGCTGCTGCGCGCAGCAGCATCTCCTTCGCATTGTTGTTGCCGCTGCTGCTCGCCGCCCAGCCTGTGGCGACCGACAGCTATCTTCCGGCGCTGCCGGCCATTGCCCGGGACCTGGGTGCGGCCAGCGCCAGTCTCACGGTCTTCGTGCTTGCCTTCGGTTTTGGGCAGTTGCCGTGTGGTCCGCTGTCGGACCGCTTCGGGCGCCGTCCCGTGCTCTTGACCGGCCTGGCCTGCTACGCGCTTGCCGCTCTCGGCTGTGCGTTGTCGACGGGCATCCCCATGCTGGTGATCTGTCGCGCGCTGCAGGGCTTTTCGATGGCGGCCATCCTGGTCTGTGCGCGAGCGGCCGTTCGTGATCTCTATCCGGCACACGAGGGGCCGCACGTCATGGCGCGTGGCCTGACCGGGCTCGGGGTGGTGGCGCTCGTTGCGCCAGTGCTGGGCGCCTATGTCGTGCAAGCCACGGACTGGCGCTGGGTGCTTGGCGGCATGGCGGTGTATGCGGTGGTGCTGTGGGCGCTGTGCTTTCGTGGATTCACCGAAACCCGCATCAAGGTGTCCGATCCGTCCGCGCCAAAGGGCAGCGTTCGCGAGGTCTTCGCCAGCCAGAGCTTTCGTGCCTGGGCCTCCGTCTCCGCGGTGACCTACGGCGGGCTGTTCTGCTTCCTGCTGTTTTCGCCAATGGTCTATATCAGCTTTCTCGGGCTTTCGCCGGCCTGGTACGGCTGGATTCCGGCGGGCGGATCGCTGGTCTATATCTTCAGCACCACGATGTGCCGCCGCCTGCTCACGCGCCACGGGGCGGTCCGCACGGTGCAGATGGGCTCGGTGCTGAGCCTGGCCGGTCCGCTGGTGCAGGCGCTGGGCTGCTGGCTGTTGCCGATGTCGGCATGGCCGCTGCTGCTGGGCCACGCGATCTACTGCGTCGGCCACGGCATTCACCAGCCTTGCGGGCAGGCGGGCGCCGTGGGCGACCTGCCGCATCTGGCGGGGCGTGCCGTTTCATGGTCGGGCTTTGCGATGATGGCGGTTGCGTTCGTCGTCGGTCAGATCGCCGCGAGCTTCGTCAATCCACAATTCAGCAACGGTGCGTGGCCGATGGTGGTGCCGATGGCGCTGGCCGGTGTCACGCTGGTGCTGATCGCCTATCTCTGGCTGCCGCGCCTGCCCGTCTCTCATTCACGAAAGGAAACACCATGACCCGTTTGAACGTTGTGCGCGAGGGCAATGGCCCGATCGTCGTGCTGAGCCACGCGCTGGGCTGCGACCTCCACATGTGGGACGGCGTCGCGGACTTGCTGGCACGCGCCCACACGGTGCTGCGCTACGACCATCGCAACCACGGCGCCTCGGAAAAGGTCGCCGGCCCGCTGACGCTGCAGATGCTGGCAGACGATGCGGCCGAGTTGATCGAGCGCGAGGCTCAGGGCGAGCCGGTGCATTTCGTCGGCCTGTCGATGGGTGGCATGACTGCGCAGGCGCTCGCGCCCAATCATCCGAAGCTGCTCAGGAGCGTGGTGATCGCCAATTCGTCGGCGCACTATCCCGACGCCGCGCCGTGGCGCACGCGCGTGGAGACCGTGCAGGCGCAAGGCGTGGCTGCCATTGCTCCGGGGGCCGTGGCGCGCTGGCTCACGCCGGAGTACGTAGCTACGCCGGAAGGCGCGGCCGCCGCACGGGTGCTGCACGACACCCTGGTGGGCACCGATGCGGCCGGCTACGTCGCGAGCTGCGATGCCGTCGCCGCCATCGACTTCCGGGAGAGCAACCGACGCATCGCCGTGCCAACGCTCGTGATCGCCGGCACCCGCGATGAGGCCACGCCGCCCTCGATGTCCGAGGCGATGGTGCAGGCCATCCCCGGATCGCGTCTCGCGACCATCGAGGCGGCCCACCTGAGCGCGGTCGAGCGGCCGGTCGAGTTCACCCAGCTGCTCGTGGATTTTTGGCGCAGCCTTTGACGCGCCGCTGCCGGATCGCTCAGCTGCCCCGGTAGGTCGAGCAGCTCCACGGCGTGCACAGCATCGGCACGTGGTAGTGCTGCTGTGTGTCGAAGATCGCGAAGCGCACCGGCACCGTGTCAAGGAAGGGCGTGTCGTTCGCGGCGCCCGGTTGCCGCCGGAAATAGTCGCCGACATGAAAGAGCAATTCGTACTGTCCCGTGCGGGCCGCGTCGGGCGCCAGCACCGGCTGGTCGGTGCGGCCGTCGGCGTTGGTGGTGATGCTCTTCACGAGCTTCCATCCGTCGCCGTCGCGCACCGAGAAATCGATGCGCATGCCGGCGCCGGGGCGACCGGTGCCGCTGTTGAGTACATGGGTGGAAATGCCGGCCATGTTCGTTGTCTCCTTGTGCGGGTCAAGAACCGCGGTAGTACGAGTAGCCCCAGGGCGTGAACAGGATCGCGAGGTGGATGCGCTCCGCCGGGTTTGCGATCAGGAAGCGCACCGGCACCTGAGCGAGAAAGTTCGGCTTCGGCAGCGCCGTGCCGCGCGCCGCGAAATAGTCTTCGACCTGGAGCAGCAGTTCGTAGCGGCCCGGCTGGTAGCTCTGGTCGACGAGCAGCGGCTCGTCGGTGCGGCCGCCGCGGTTGGTTTCGAAGCGGCGCAGCACGCGGTATTCGGTGCCGTCGTGCATCGAGAGCTGCACTTTCATCGCGGCACCGGGCGACCCGTTGTGGGTGTCGATCGCATGCATCGTGAGGCGCGGGCTCAGATTGATCTGCGATACCGGCGCTGTCGCGAGTGCGGCGGGAGCGTTCTGGGCGGCGGCACCGCCGGCCGCCAGGCTGCCGAGGGCGAGGCCCGCAGGCAGAAAGGCGCGGCGGGTGAGGGCGGGCGAAGTCATGGTGTCTTGTCTCCTGCTTCTTCGTTCCGGGTGACTACATGACCGGCGACGCCAGCAGGCGTCCGAGCCGCAGCCGCGTGATGATCGCAATCTGGTCCAGCGCGGCTTCGAGCTCGATGTCGGTGTCGCGCGCAGTGCGGGTACGCAGCGCCTCGAAGATCTGAGCGCGCGTGTTGGCGAGCACGGCAATCACGAAGGGAAAGCCATGCTTCGCAGCGTAGGCCGCGTTGAGCGAGCGCAGCGTCTGCAACTGGTCGCGGCTGAGCGCGTTGAGGCCGGCCTGTTCGGTGGTCGAGTGACCGGTCATGGTCCCGGCCTGGGCTTCCTTGCCCGCCAGTTCCGGATGCATGCGCAGGAAGTCGATACGCACCTCGCGGGACGTTGCGCGCACCACATCCATCATCGCGCGGTGCAGGTGGTCGATGTTCACGAACGGGCGTTCGGCCCATGCGCCGGTTGCGACCCACGGTGAGTGCTCGAACACGCCGCCCAGTGCCGCGACGAAGCGCACGCAGTCGAGCCGGTTGATGTCGGCCAGCGTCAATGCCGGCGTTTCCATGGCGAGTACGGCGCTCATCGGGCCACCGCCTTCTTCGCGAAGCGCGGAACGAACGCGATGATGAGAATCGCGGCGCAGATCTCGACCGCAGCCACGATGAAAAGGCCCGGCGAGAGGAGACCGGTCGAGGCCTTGATGGCACCCAACATCGAAGGAGCGCCGAAGCCTGCAAGGTTGGCGATCGAGTTGATCAGCGCCACGCCGCCCGCCGCGGCGGCTCCGGCGAGGAACCGTCCTGGCAACTGCCAGAAGACCGGGATCGCGCTCATGGTGCCGACGATGGCAAGGGTCTGCGCCGCAAGCGCAAGCATCGGGCTCTGCTTCATGAAGAGGGCGGTGAGCGCGAGGCCGACCGCGCCGAGCGCTGCCGCGAAGGCACAGTGCAGGCGGCTTTCCTGGTGGCGATCGGAATGCAGGCCGTTGTAGATCATGCCGACCGCGCCGCAGAGGTACGAGAAGGCCATGATCCATCCCACGGTCGCGGGGTTGGTGAAGCCCACTTCCTTGACCACCGACGGGCCGAAGAAGGTCAGCGACGAATTGGCCGCGATGATGCAGAAGAAGATCAGGATCAGCAGCCACATGCGGCCGTCCTTCAGCGATGCGATCAGGCTCTCCTCGCGATGGCCGAGTGCCTTGCCGTCACGCGCCATGTCCTCGTGGATCAGGCGGCGCTGTTCGGCCGTGAGCCACTTCGCCTGCTCGGGGCGGTCGGTCAGGTAGAACCAGGTCACGAAGCCGGCGATGACCGAGGGCACCCCCTCGATGAGGAACACCCACTGCCAGCCTGACCAGCCATTCAGGCCGTGCAGGTTGTTCATGATGCTGCCGGCCAGCGGCCCGCCGAGGACACCCGCGATCGCCGAGGCCGACATGAAGATGCCGAAGGCCTTTGCGCGCCGCTCGCTCGGGAACCAGTAGGTCAGGTACAGGATGATTCCGGGATAGAAGCCGGCCTCGAACACGCCCATGAGGAAGCGCAGGAAATAGAACATCGCCGGCGTCTTCACGAACATCGTCGCGACACAGACGATGCCCCAGCCGATGGTGATGCGCATGATGGTCTTGCGGGCGCCGATCTTCTGCAGGAGCAGGTTCGACGGCACTTCGAAGAAGAAGTAGCCCAGGAAGAAGATGCCGGCGCCAAGACCGTAGACCGCTTCGCTCCAGCCCAGTTCGTCGAGCATGGTGAGCTTGACGAAGCCGACGTTGACGCGGTCGATCCAGGCCAGTACCCAGAGCGCAAAGATGAAGGGAATGATGCGCCAGGTGATGCGGCTGTATGCCGCGTCGAGCGCGCTGGGCGGCGCGATGGGCGCTGCGTGTTGGGGGACTTCCAGGGTGGCCATGAACAACTCCTTGGCGGATCAATGAGGGACATCGAAGGGGTCTGCGGATTGGGCCAGCCGACACCCCGACCTGTCGATACCGCCGCGGCATGCGAATCGCTATAGACTGCATCGGACATATCGATAGACAAGGATCCCAACAGCCATGCAACGCGGCGTCGATCTGCTCGACGGTCACCTGCTGCGGGTGCTTGCCACGGTCGTGGAGGAGCGCAGCGTGTCGCGTGCCGCTGCGCGCCTGCACCAGACGCAGCCGGCGGTGAGCGGCTCGCTCAAGCGCCTGCGCGAGATCTTCGGGGACGCACTGCTGGTGCGCGACGGCACTGCGATGGTGCCGACCGCCCGTGCCGCGGGCTTGGCCAGCCAGGCGCGGCGAGCGCTGGGCGAACTGGAAGCACTGCTGGTCGAGCCCGATGAGTTCGTGGCCGCGGATGCCGAGCAGCGCTTTCGCATCGCCTCGCCCGACTACATCGCGCCTTCGTGGATCGCCCGGTTGGCGCAGCACGTCGGCCTCGAGGCGCCGCACTGCCGCATCGAGCTTCGGGCACTCGGCCCCACTTTCGATTTCGAACGTGCGCTCGGCGACGACGAACTCGACCTCGTCATCGGCAACTGGCCTGCGCCGCCGGAGCACCTGCATATTTCGCTGTTGCTGGAGGACGATCTGGTCTGCCTGATGGCGAGCGATCATCCGTTGGCGCAAGGCGCCACGCAGCTCAGCGAATCCGACTACCTGGCTGCGGGCCACGTGGTCCCCGTGCCCTATGCGATGGCGCAGCGCGGCGTGGTCGAGACTTACCTGGGCGAGCGTCGCCTCGGGCGCGATGCGCGCGTGCAGGTGCCTTACTTCGGGCTCGCGCCTTCGATCGCGGCCAGCACACAACTGATCTTCACGACCGCGCGCCATTTCGCCGAATACCATGCGCGCCTGTTGCCGCTGGCGTTGCTGAAAGCGCCGGAGGGTTTTCCGCGCATGCGCTTCTATCAGCTCTGGCACGACCGTGTGCATCATTCGCCGGCGCACCGCTGGCTGCGCGGCCTGGTCGCTCAGTTCGGGCGCGAACTCGTCGCCCACGATGACGCAAGGCCAGTGGGGTGATCGACGCCCGGGCGGTTGAAAGTGACACGGACGGCCCCATCATCCGTGCCATGCCTACCCAACTCCACATCGATTTCGTGTCCGACGTCTCCTGCCCCTGGTGTGCCGTCGGCCTTGGTGCGCTCGAAGCCGCCCTCAAGAACGTTGCGCCGGACGTGACTGCCGACCTGCGCTTTCAGCCCTTCGAGCTGAACCCGCAGATGCCCCCCGAGGGCCAGGATGCCTTCGAGCATCTGAACCAGAAATACGGCTCCACGCGTGAACAGCAGGCGCAGGCGCGCGAAGCGATTCGCGCACGCGGCGCGGCAGTCGGCTTCGAATTCAGGCGGGAAGGGCGCTCGCGCGTCTACAACACGTTCGACGCGCACCGCCTGCTCCATTGGGCTGAACTGGAGGACGTGGCGAAACAGGTCGCGCTGAAGAAGGCGCTGCTCAAGGCCTGCCACACCGACGGCGAGAACCCGTCGGACCCGGATGTGCTGGTGCGCCTCGCGAGTGAATCCGGGCTCGATCCTCAAAAGGCGCGTGCCATCCTCGACAGCGACGAGTTCGCGGCTGGGACTCGTGAGCGCGAACGGCTCTACACCGATGCCGGGATCCATTCCGTGCCGGCCATCATCATCAACAACCAGCACCTGATCTCTGGGGGGCAGCCGGTGGAAGTCTTCGAGCGCGCGTTGCGACAGATCGCTGGTGCTGCGTCTTCTGGCGTGGCCGTTGCTTGATCTGGGTTAGCGGGAGGCGTAGGGGTGGCGTCGTCGGGCGGTGTGCCCTGGGCCGGCCGACGTCACCGGCCCTTCGGGCTTCCCTGCGCTGCTCGCGGTACGCGGGGTCCGCGCAAACTCGCTTCGCTCAAACACGCGCGGCCCTGATCCGCGTACCGCTGCGCTGCTCGGCGGTGCCTCAACGGCCGGCCCAGGGCACACCGCCCGACGACGCGGGACGCTGCGGTTGAACTGTCCGCCTCAATGGTGGTGATGCGCGCAGGCTGGGACGCGTTAGAGGCGCGCATATCCGTCGCATACCCCAGAGCCCGGTGGGCGGTGCGGGTTGGGCGACCCCTCTGCGCCGCCGAAGCGCGCAGCTTCAGGCGGATCAGGGCCGCGCGTGTTTGAGCGAAGCGAGTTTGCGCGGACCCCGCCTGAAGCGAGCACTGCAGGGCAGCCCGAAGGGCCGGTGTAGCGGGGTCGACCGGCCCGCACCGCCTACCGGGCGCCCGCCCGAAGGGAAACAACCCCTCATGCACAACTAAGAATTCCAGCGTAGCCTCCCGCGAACTGTGTCCAGGCACAAGGAGCCCTCGTGCGCGCATTACTTGTGGAAGACGACGAAATGATCGGCCGCAGCCTCATGCATGCGCTCGACAACGCCGGTTGGTCGGTTGACTGGGTCCGCGACGGTGCGCTTGCCCACAGCGCGCTTGCCGACGGTGGTTACACCTGCGTGCTGCTCGACCTCGGCCTGCCCAAGGAAGACGGTACCGAGGTACTGCGACGCGCCCGCAAACGCGGAGACGCCACGCCGGTACTGGTGCTCACGGCGCGCGACGGCCTCGACGACCGTATCCACACCCTCGACCTCGGGGCCGATGACTACCTCCTCAAGCCCTTCGAACTGCGCGAACTGCTGGCGCGCATGCGTGCCGTCGTGCGCCGACGCGACGGTGCCGCGCACTCGGTCATCGGCACGGCCGCGCTGCAACTGGACCTCACCACCCGCGACGTCATCGTCAACGGCGTGCGGGAAGTCCTCACCGCCCGCGAATTTGCCCTGTTGCACGCATTGCTCGAACGGCCCGGCGCCATCTTGTCCCGCGAGCAACTCGAAGACCGCATCTACGGATGGGGCGAAGAAGTCACCAGCAACGCCATCGACGTGCTCATCCACGGCATGCGGCGCAAGCTCGGCGCCGAGGCCATACGCAACGTGCGCGGGCTCGGGTGGCGGGTCGTGCCGGCGTGACCGTATCGGGATTCCGGCCCCGATCGCTGCGCGCGCGGCTGCTGTGGTGGCTGGTCGCGCTCCACCTGCTGGCCATCGCGACCACCGCCTGGCTCTCCTACGTGGCCTACGGCCGCCTGGTCAACAACTTCATGGACGACCAGATGCGGCTGGTGGCCGAGTCGCATGCGACCCACCATCGCCTGCCCGCGCTTCAGCCCGCGAGCGACGAGGATGTTTTCCGGCGCGGCACCTTCGTCGTGCAGATCTTCGATGCGGACGGCCGGGCGCTCCTTGCCAGTTCATGGCCTGGGCTCGACATGCCACTGCAGACCGAGCCCGGCTTCAGCGACGTGCGTCTCGGCACCCGGGGCAGCGATGCATGGCGCGTCTACACCGCCGAGGAAAACCCCGTGGCCGGCATGCCGCGCGTGCAGGTCGTGCAGAACGACAGCTTCCGCCGCAACCGCATCGTGCGCCGCGCCCTGCTGGAGAGCCTGCCGATCCTCGTGCTGTTGCCCATCACGCTGCTGATCCTGCTGCTCATCGTGTCGGCCGCATCGCGATCGCTGCGCGCCGTGGCGCGCGACGTCGCAGCGCAGGAGGAGGGCAACCCGGCCGAGCTGGCCGTCGCCAGGGTGCCGGAGGAAATCGCGCCGCTCGTCTCCGCCTTCAACAGCCTGCTCGCCCGCCTGCGCAACACCCTGTCGGCCCAGCGCCGCTTCATGCAGGACGCCGCCCACGAACTGCGCACCCCGATGACCGCGATCGGCCTGCAGATCGAGAACCTGCGCGCCCATGTGCCCCCGGGCGATGCGGCCGAACGCTTCGCGCAGCTCGAAGGCGGAGTGAAACGCGCCCAGCATCTGATCGAACAGTTGCTGCGCCTGTCGCGACAGGACGCGCCCGCGGCCAGCGCGCGCGGGCCGGTCGACATCGCGGCCCTGCTGCGCGACAGCGTGAGCCAGCTCCTGGTGCTCGCCGACCAGCGCCACGTGGACGTCGGCTTCGACGGCCGCATCACGCCGCTCGTGACCGCGCCCGCCGCCGAGCTGCGCAGTGTGTTCGACAACCTCATCGACAACGCGGTGCGCTACGCACCCCAAGGCGGAGTCGTCGATGTGCGCCTCCACGAGGTCGATGGACATGCGGTGGTCGACGTGACGGACAACGGTCCGGGGATTCCGGCAGAGCAACTCGGGCGCGTGTTCGACCGCTTCTTCCGTGTGGCCGGCGCGCCGCCCGGCGGCAGCGGGCTTGGGCTCGCCATCGCGCAGACAGCCGCGCTGCGCAATGGCCTGCGCATCGAGCTGTCCAATCGCAAGGACGGCCCCGGATTGCTCGCGCGCGTGTTCCTGCCGCGCTCATCCTGAGCTAAGTCTTTGCTCACTCCCGCCTCATTCAGGCCACCTAGAGTCAAGTCAACCACTCCAGGAGACCCTGATGCACGCTTCACTCAAAGTCCTCGCCGCTGGAATCTTGGCGACGCTTGCCGCATTCGCTTCAATGACCGCCAGCGCACAGTCCGACGGGTCGGACTATCGCCCGATGCAGACGACCGGCTCGGTGTCCAGCGACGAAGTGAGCGCAGGCGCCATGGCGGCAGCGCGGCCGACCGGCACCGAATCCATCGGCCAGTCGACGGCCGCACCGATGGTCAGTTCGCAGCTCACCCGCGAAGAGGTGAGGAGGGGCGCCATCGAGGCATCGCACCCCATGAACACCGAGTCCATCGGCCAGTCGACCGGCATGGCCGGCATCACCTCGGGCACGCCGCACTGAACGCTCGCGTCCCCTTTGGCCTGCGCTTCGCCGCGCAGGCAGGCGCTATCCTCGGGTTTCCTTCGTGAGACCCGGGATACGCCATGCGCTACGTCGCCCCCAGATCCTTTGCCGTCGTCGGCGCGCTGTTCGGCTTGCTCGCGGCAACGAATGCCGCCGCGCAGGGCACAGTCAACGCGCTGTGCAGCACGGATGCGGGATGGTGCGAAGCCGCGGCGGCGGAGTTCACGCGGGCCACCGGCATCCGGGTGCTCCAGGCGCACAAGGGCACCGGCGAAATCGGCGCGCAGTTGCGTGCCGAAGCGGCCAATCCCAAGACCGACATCTGGTGGGGCGGCACCGGCGATCCTTTCCTGCAGGCGGCGGAACAGGGCTTGCTCGACCCGTACCGGCCCGCCTACATCAATGACCTGTACGACTGGTCCGTGCGGCAGTACGCCATGTCGGGGAACATGGTCGGCGGCTTCTACACGAGCGCGATGGGCTTCGGCTTCAACACCGACGTGCTCAAGAAGAAGAAACTGCCCGAGCCGCATTGCTGGGCCGACCTGATCAAGCCCGAATACAAGGGCGAGGTCGAGATGTCGCACCCGGGCACGAGCGGCACCGGCTACACCATCGTCGCCGGGCTGGTGCAGCTGATGGGCGAGGAGCAGGCCTTCGACTATCTCCGGAAGCTGCACCGCAACACCATCGCCTACACGCGCAGCGGCCAGGCGCAAGCGCCCAACGTGGCGAAAGGCGAAGTCGCCATCGGCGTGAGCTTCATCTTTGGCTTCGACAAGTGGCGCTTCGACAAGTACCCGGTGAAAGCGGTGGCGCCCTGCGAAGGCACGGGCTACGAGATCGGCGGCATCGCGCTGGTGAAGGGCGCGCGCAACAAGGCCAATGCCGTCCGCTACTACGACTGGCTCATGAGTCCGGCGGGGCAGGCGATCGGCGCCACGGCGGGGAGCCTGCAATCGCCGGCCAACAGGACCTTCAAGCCTGATCCGCGCATTCCGTCCATGGCCGATGTGCGGCTCATCAAGTACGACTTCGAGAAGTACGGCAAGGCGGCGGAACGCAAGCGTCTGATCGACCGCTGGACGCGGGAAGTCGAGTCACAACCTAGATAGCGCTCCCCCAGGCTGCGCGCACTGCGTGTCGCTTCGCCTTCCCCCTCGCCGGGGGCAACACCGGCGGACCGGCGGAGCCGGATCCGTGGTGTTTCCGGAACTTCGGTCAGAGGCCGTGGATTATGAAGACGCCCGCCGGCGGAGCCGGGATTGTGAGCAGGGTTTCGCCGACGCGGTTGAAGCGGTATTCGATGCCGTTGAGCAGGATGGACGGCACGTTGGTCCAGACTCGGTATTGGTAGCCTTCCTTGATCGGTGTGACCTGCAGCACGCGGAACACCGGCGGGATCACCACCCGGAACGAAAGGTGGGCGGAGGCGCTGTTCGAACCGACCGTGGATTCGGCCGCACAAAGCGCGGGCGCAAGCAGCAGCGCGAGCAGCATGCCCCTGGCTTCGCGTCCGCCGACGCAGCGACTTGCACCGATCCATCTTCCCGACATCGAGTTCCACCCTTGCAGCTTGGGGCGTGGGCATCCCGGCGATGCCTACCTCGGGGATATCGGCAGTGTGATCCAAAACTGTAGGGTCGGCCAGGGCTCCAGGGCGTGAAATCAGCGGTCGCGCTGGATCGCGAAGTCGGCGGTGGCGGTGTCGCGCACGAACACGTCGACGCGGCGCGTGGCCGGGCCGGGGTTGCTCCAGGGCAGCGGCAGGTTGTCGGGGACGAGTTCGATCTCGTGGTTGCCGGCCGCCACCGACGGGAAGCTGTAGAAGCCCTGCGCATCGGTGCGCGCGACGAAGCGGCCGTTGAGCACGACCGTGACGCCCGGTACACCGCCCTCGTTGGCTTCGCGCAGCCCGTTGCTGTTCTGGTCGAGGAACACGTGGCCTTCCAGCCGGCCCGAGCCGACGCCGGGGCCGCCGCCGATCGGCGCTGTCGCGGTGCCTGCGCGTGCCTCGTAGCGCACGGCAAACAGCAGGGTGCGGCTGGAGGGCAGCACGAAGATCGGCTGCTGCGTCGCCGCCGTCAGCGCCGACACCACCGCTGGGTTGAGCGACTCCTGGCCGTTCGAGGCGCTGTACTGCACATAGAAGGACCAGCCGGCGCCCAGCGCCCAGCTCACGCGGGCATTGGCATTGAGAAAGCGCGAAGAATTGCTGCCCATGCCGTTGCTGCCGCGCACGCTCAGGTCGAGCCGGCCGCTGGCCAGGAAGGGCAGGCTGCCGAGCGCGCCCCAGATCACCGACCGCGCCGTGGCGCCGAACAGCTCCGATTGCTCGAACGCCAGCGTGGTCGAAAAAGAACTCGACTCGGGCATCGCCCAGGCCTGGTCGAGGCCGAGGCGCACCACCTGCTGGTCGCGGCCGTGCGCCAGGTCCGTGCGCCATTGGCTCTGGCCCCAGGTCGGCGAGATGTGTTCCCAGGTCACCTGCAGCGACTGCGCGGCCTGGGTGCCGGTGCGTGCGGCGACGGTGCTGGAGATCGCGTCGCGCGAGTCGAAGCGGTAGCGCCCGAACAAATTGCCGAAGAGCGAACGGCCCTGCTGGCCGCTCACGCTTTCGCTGAGTTCGACATTGCCGCCGAGCTGCCATTGCCGGGTCGACACGTCCGCGCGCCAGCTCGCGCCCTGCAGGTCGCCCGCGATCGGGTTGCTGCCCCAGCGCAGGGCCGGGTCGAAATAGAAGGCGCTGGCGCCCTGGCGCGCCCAGTCGCTGCGCCAGTCCGCGTCGACCCAGAAGCCGTTGGCCGAATCGTGCGGCGCGAGCGAGCCCAGGTCCGAGGGCTTGCCGGTGCTGTGTGCGTAGTTGGCCTGCACGCGCAAGCCCCCCGGCCGCTCCGTCAGCGGGCCGATGCCGGCGCCGATCGAATCGGCCCACGGCGCCACGCCTTGCCACGAAGTCGCGCCCCAGAACGAGGTGGTGTCCTGTGCATAGCCCGTGATGCTGTTGAGGTTGACGTTGCGTGCGTCCACCCACTGGAAGGCCATGTCGGTGCGCCCGATGCCGAGCGGGCTGTCGTCGCCCGCGATCTGCTGCTGCCCGCCGAAGGTGGTGGCGGTGCCGCGGCCGGTGGTGAAGCCTTGCGAGTTGATGCCATCGAAGAAGCCCAGCCGCCCGCTGGAAGCATTGAGGCTGGTTCGGCCGGGCTTCTCGAAGGTCGTCGCGAAGCCTTCGATGGGCAGCGAGGGCAGGGACATGCGGCCGAGTCCGCGCGACAACTGGGTGGCGGCGGTGTTGATGTCGCCGATGCTGTTGTGGGCGTACCAGCCGTTGTTGAAGGGCATGGCGCGCTGGTCGATGCGCCCGGTGTTGCCGCTCAGGTAGGACAGGTTGTAGAGGTTGCCGTTCTGCCCCGAGATGTCGAAGGCCGTCACGGTGTTGCGGTAGCGGTTGAGGCTCAGGTCGGCCGAGAAGGCGCCGTAGTTGGGCGTGTCGAGGAAGCCGGTGAACTGCAGCGTCTGGTTGCGTTGCTCGGTGAGCGCTCGCTGGCGCTGCGTCTGCAGCTCGACGCTGCCGCCGCGCGGCCAGCCGGTGGCGGGCGCTTGCTCGGCGCTCTCGTCGATCTGCGCTTGCGGGGCGCTGTCGAGCACGCGGTCTTCATAGGCGGGCGCTGCCGGTTCCGCGGCGCGGCTGCCCACCGCGAAGCCCGCGCTGAGCATGCCGAGCGCGAGCCAGGTCAGCCGTCGGCTCATGGAGCGAAGCGCTGATCGATCTCGGTCGATCCGGATTCACCCCATTCGAGCTTGCCGCGCACCGTGACCGGGAAGCCGATCTGCACGGTGGCGTCGGCATTGCCGGGGCGGGTGGCGGTCAAGGTGATGTCGCGCGTCTCGCCGGGCAGGATGGGAAGGGAACTGGCGGTGAAGTCGAGGGAGGTGCCGCTGGCGTCCGTGCCCTTCAGGAAGCCGCTGAGCCGGCCATGCGCGGTGCCGTCGTTGCGCACCTTGAGCACCGGCAGCTTCTGTCCGTTGACCGTCTGCACGCTGCTGCCGACCACGCTGAGCGCGGGCTTCACGTCGCCGACCGCCACATAGACGATCACGCCGACCCGGGCCGCGAGGCCGATCGGCATGGTGGCGCTGGCCGCCTGTTCCTTGCCTTCGATCAGGATCGCGAAGCGGCACTCCATGGGTGGGGTGTCGGCAGGCGGCGAGACCTCGAAGCGGAAGCGATAGGGCCGGCCGGGCGCGGCCACCACTTCCTTGCGCTCGATCGCGACCCACGGGCGGCAGCTGCCGGGCGTCAGCGCGTCGATGAACTCGACCGTGGCATCGGGTTTGAAAGTCCAATCCGCAGTGCGCACGCTGTAGTTGCCCGGACGCGCGTCGACCTGGGAGAGTTCGATCACTTCGCGCAGCGACGCGCCGGGCTTGGCGCTCAGCTCGAAGCGCGGGGGCGAGACCGCCAGCGCGAACTGCGCAAAGGCGGCGGGGCACCACACGCCGATGCCGAGTGCGATCAGGGCAAGCGGTCGAAATGGTCGGAAAGCAGTCATGCGGTTCAAGGCGATACCTCGATCTCGAAAAAGAACTGAAGTCGCTGGGTGCGCGTCAACAGGCGGCCATCGGCCAGGAGGTTGAGCTGAATGGTTTCAGTCAGGAAAGGGTCGCGCACGACGCCGTCGAACACCAGCGTGCGGCTGCCGCCCTGGACGGAGCCCGGCAACAGGCGGCCCTGGGTGCGCCAGGTGGCAACGAGCTGCTCGCCTTCCGTGGGCGCCAGCCCCATGAAGATCCGCGCCGGCCGGTTGACCCAGTTCGTGAGGTTGAGGCGCAGGGCGACGCTGAGCTGTCCTTCGATCGCGTTGTCGCCGGTGCGCGAGGGCACCATCTGGCGCCACTTCATCGGCGTCACTGGCTGGCTCACCAGCGTGCCGGTGTCGTCGACGCGGAAGGTGGCGGCTTGCGCCGGCATCGCGAGCAGCGCGTACTGGAGGGCAAGCAGCGCGAGAGCGATGCCTTTGGGAGAACGGCGCAGGAAGTTCATCACGGTGCGACCAGTTCGAAGACGGCTTGCGCCTTGAAGGTGCCGGCCGGCGCGAGTTGCGCATTGGAGTAGCTGAACGTCAGGCAGCTTTCGAACCAGTTGTTGCGCGTGACGGTGAGCAACTGCTGCCTCGAACCGGTGAAGGTGCCGCTGGGAATCGTCGCCGAGGCATCGCCGTTGCCGCCCGAGACCCATGAGATCGTGTTGATCGGAATCGTCTCGCCGGTGGTATTGACCAGCGTAGCGGGCGCGGTGACCGCGAGGGTGGCGTTCGCGCTGGCGTTGGTCGACCGGAAGAAGCCGCCGACGTAGACCTGCCCGTTGCCGGGCGTGCAGAACGCATAGTTGTCGTAAGGACTGTTGGCGGTCGTGCTGTTGGTCGCCATGGTTTGCGGCCCCGCGCCGATCGCGCTGGCCGGCACGGTGGCCGTCACCGTGTTGACCGCCGTGTTGGTGCCCGGCGTGCCACCGCCCGTGTAGGTGCCGGTGAAGGTGCCCGTGCCCACTTGCAGATAGATTGCGCGCGCGGCGGGCGTGATGTTGACGAGGTAGGCCTGCGCCCCGCCGCCGAACGACAGGCCTGCCGCTGCGAGCACGACGGCCGCGGCGGCATGCGCGGAGGGGGCGGGCAGGGTGACGTGCTTCACGAGGGGCATTGTCGCGATCTCCGGGGGGTCAGGGCATGGTGGCCGTGTAGGTGACTCGGCCATGGTTGATGCCGACGCCACCATAGGTGCCGGCAGCGGCGACCTTGGTGTTGGCGTAGCCGTAGGTCCACTTGCCTTCCTGCCGCACCATCTTGTTGGTGGATGGCAACAGCACGGACGAACCAGCGCCGCCCGTGGCGTTGAAGGTCGGGTGCGTGATGCTGCCGTTGTTGAAGTTGGGCGTGGTCGTGGCCAGCGCGGTGCTCGCCACCGTGATCTGGTTCCAGTCGATCTGCTGGCTGGCGGTGCCGTTGTTCAGCGGGCCGACGGTGCTGGAGTTGAGCGTGATGTCGCCGCCGTTGCCCATCACCCTCACGGTGACTGCGCCGCCCGTCAGGTCACCGCCGACGCCGGCGACCGGCACGCCCTTGCCGATCGAGCCGGCCGGCACGGTGAAGCTGATCAGGTCGGGACTGTTGCTGGTGGTGTAGTCGGTGCCGGCGCCGACCCGCAGGTACAGGATGCGGGGGATGGTCACCACGAGGTCCAGCCGCGCCGTGGCCGACAGCGTGCCGCTGTCGCCACTGACGAATTTCGATTCGGCGTGGACCGGGGCGAGCGCAGCGGCGAGCCCGGCCAGCAGCGCTAGCCGCGCCCAGGTCCGCATGATGGTGCTTCGTTTTCCCGGAGGGGGTGCGTTCAGGGCGAGGTCGCGGTGTAGACCACGCGGCCGTTGTTGGTGGTGCCCACGCCGCCGTAGGTGCCGGCAGCGACCGCCGCCGTGTTCGCGTAGGCAAAG
The DNA here is from genome assembly GCF_030317145.1 of Variovorax flavidus. GTDB lineage: Bacteria > Pseudomonadota > Gammaproteobacteria > Burkholderiales > Burkholderiaceae_C > Variovorax > Variovorax flavidus. The sequence continues at coordinate 496,126 of NZ_JASZYE010000003.1, read as the reverse complement.
GTCCACTTGCCTTCCACATTGACCACGCCCGCAGTCGGTGCCAGCGTGGTCACGCTTCCGTTGCCACCGCCGGTGGAGTTGTTGAAGGTGGGGTGGTCGATGCCGATGTTGTTGTAGCCGGGCGTGTTCGCGGCCAGGGGGGCCTTGGCGACCGTGATCTGGTTCCAGCCGATCGTCTGCCCCGCGGCGTTCTTCATCTGACCCGTGGTAAAGGAATTCAGCGTGACGTTCTGGGTGCCGCTGCCGTTGGAGAGAACTCGCACCGTCACGGCGCCGCCGGTCAGATCGCCGCCAACGGTGGTGGCCGCGCCGCCGGTCACGCCGGTCGCCGGGACCGTGAAGTCAATCAGGTCAGCCGTGGTGCCATTGGCGAGGTTGCTCCCGGTGCCGACCTGGAGGAACAGGACACGCGGAACGTTGACCCTGAAATCGAGGCGCGCCTGGGCAGTGGCTGGGCCAGCGCCCGCCGGTGTCACCAAGGTGGAATCGGCCAGCGCGGCCAACGGAGAGACAAGAGCCGCAAGAACCGGAACCAGGACAAGCTTTTTCATGAAGACTCCCGCAAGGGGTTGATGTGAAGGTGGCCGGACTGTAGGCGGCGACCTACAACCCGCGTAAGGACATAGTTCTCAGAAAAGTCTCAAAGTGTTCATTTGCGGGAAATCCGTGATGTAAGTCTTTGCGGTTACCGTTGGTCGCCAATCCGGTGTGCTTGTCTTCGTGAAGTTGTTCACGCGCGCCGTCGATGGGCGCCGTCTTGTAAAGTCTTCCGTTCGCCGCAGGCGGCGATGTTTTTTCTCTGACTGTCTTCAGTGCCATGACCATTCCCAAGACCAAACTCCCCTTCCAGGCCGAAGTCGCGCAACTGCTCTACCTCGTCACGCACTCGCTCTACTCCAACAAGGAAATCTTCCTGAGAGAGCTGATCTCGAATGCGTCGGACGCCTGCGACAAGTTGCGTTTCGAGGCCATCGACCAGCCCGCGCTGTACGAAGACCAGCCCAACCTGGACGTGCGCGTGTCCTTCGACCAGGACGCCAAGACGCTCACCATCACCGACAACGGCATCGGCTTGAGCCAGCAGGAAGCCATCGACAACCTCGGCACCATCGCCAAGAGCGGGACCAAGGAGTTCATGAGCAAGCTCTCGGGCGACCAGAAGGCCGACGCGCAGCTCATCGGCCAGTTCGGCGTGGGCTTCTATTCGGGCTTCATCGTGGCCGACAAGATCACTGTCGAATCGCGCCGCGCAGGCTTGCCCACCGAAGAAGGCGTGCGCTGGGTCAGCAGCGGCGCGGGCGACTTCGAGGTCGACAGCATCACGCGCCCGCAGCGCGGCACCAGTGTCATCCTCCACCTGCGCGACGATGCCGACGAGTACCTGAACGCCTGGAAGCTCAAGTCCATCATCGGCAAGTACTCCGACCACATCTCCCTGCCCATCCTCATGGAAAAGGAAGAGTGGAAGGAAGGCGAGGACAACAAGGGTGGCGCGATGGTCAAGACCGGCGAGTGGGAGCCGGTCAACCAGGCGAACGCACTCTGGAGCCGCGCCAAGAAGGACATCACCGAAGAGCAGTACGTCGAGTTCTACAAGAACATCAGCCACGACCACGAGGCGCCGCTCGCCTGGAGCCACAACCGCGTCGAGGGCAACACCGAGTACACGCAGCTGCTCTACATCCCGGCCAAGGCGCCGATGGACCTGTGGAACCGCGACAAGGGCGCGGGCGTGAAGCTCTACGTCAAGCGCGTCTTCATCATGGACGACGCCGAGGCGCTGCTGCCGAGCTACCTGCGCTTCGTCAAGGGCGTGATCGACTCCGCCGACCTGCCGCTCAACGTGAGCCGCGAGTTGCTGCAGGAGAGCCGTGACGTGAAGGCCATCCGCGAAGGCAGCACCAAGCGCGTGCTGAGCATGCTGGAAGACCTCGCGAAGAAGCAGAAGACCGGCAGCGAAAGCAGCGAGGGCAAGATCGACGTCGGTTCCGGCGAATCCGTGCCCACGCCCGAGCCGACCGAAGGTGTGACGGACGTCGTCGACAAGAAGGCGGCCGACAGCACGCCCGCTGCCGAAGCCGCCGCTGGCTACACCGACGAATCCGGCAAGTACGCCAAGTTCTACGCCGAGTTCGGCGCCGTGCTGAAGGAAGGGCTGGGCGAGGACTTCGGCAACCGCGAACGCATCGCGAAGCTGCTGCGCTTCGCGTCGAGCACGACCGACACGGTGAGCGTGAGCTTTGCCGACTACAAGTCGCGCATGAAGGAAGGCCAGGACGCGATCTACTACATCACGGCCGACACCTTGGCCGCGGCCAAGAACAGCCCGCAGCTCGAGATCTTCAAGAAGAAGGGCATCGAGGTCCTGCTGATGACCGACCGCGTCGACGAATGGGCGCTCAACTACCTGACCGAATTCGACGGCACGCCGCTGCAGAGCGTGGCCAAGGGTGCGGTCGATCTCGGCAAGCTGCAGGACGAAGCCGAGAAGAAAGCGGCTGAAGAGGCTGCGGAATCGTTCAAGCCGCTGCTGGAGCGGCTCAAGGAAGTCCTCAAGGACAAGGCCGAGGACGTGCGCGTCACCACGCGCCTCGTGGATTCACCGGCCTGCCTCGTGGTGCAGGACGGCGGCATGAGCACGCAGCTCGCACGCATGCTCAAGCAGGCTGGCCAGCCGGCACCGGAAGTGAAGCCCGTGCTGGAGGTGAATGCGGAGCATCCGCTGGTGAAGAAGCTGGAAGGCTCGGCGCACTTCGAGGATCTGGCGAATATCCTGTTCGACCAGGCGCTGCTGGCCGAGGGCGGCTTGCCGGCGGACCCGGCTGCGTATGTGCGGCGCGTGAACGCCTTGCTGGTCTGAGCACGCCCGTCTTGGCCGGTTCCGCGGCGGGTCGAGATCAGGCGGCGGTATCGGACTCGATGAAGCTCTCACCCGCCGTCAACGGCGCATGCCGGTAGGTTGCCGGCGTACGGCTCAGCTTGATGGGTGACGCAACCCCACGGTAGCCGCCTTCCAATTCCACCACCATGCCGCGATGGGCCGTGTGCGGATGCTCCAGCGCGGCGTCCACCGACAGCACCGGCGCCGCAGGCACGCCGGCGGCCATCAAGGTCTCGACCATCGCGCGCCCATCGAAGTCCGCCAGCGCGGCTTCGAGCCGCTGCTTGAGCCCCTCGCGGTGAATCGAGCGCGCGCCCGCGGTGCGGTAGAGCGGATCGTCCGCGAGCGCGGGTTGTCCGATGCACACGCAGAAGCTCGCGAACTGCCGGTCGTTGCCGACCGCGACGAAGATCGGGTCCGTGCGGGTCGCGAGCGCGTCGTAGGGGTAGATGTTGGGATGCGCATTGCCGGTGCGCCGGGGCACCGCGCCATCCATGAACCAGTTCGCGGCATGCGGATGCAGCAGCGAGAGGCCGCTGTCGTACAGCGCCGCCTCGATGAACTGGCCGCGGCCACTGCGCGTGCGCTCCTGCAGTGCGAGCAGCACGCCGATCGTCGCGTTGAGGCCGGTGACCATATCGACCACCGGCAGCCCGACGCGCAGCGGACCGCCGTCGGCCTCACCGTTGATGCTCATGATGCCGGTCATCGCCTGCACCGCCGCGTCGTAGCCCGGCAGCGCGCCGAGCGGGCCGTCGGCGCCGAAGCCCGACACGCGGCACCAGATCAGCCGGGGGAAGCGCTTCGACAGCTCGTCGTAGCCGATGCCCCAGCGCTCCATGGTGCCGGTCTTGAAGTTCTCGACCAGCACGTCGGCCTCGGCCACCAGCGCCAGCAGCGCGTCGCGTCCATCGGCGCTGCCGAGGTCGAGCGCCATGGTGCGCTTGTTGCGATTGAGCCCGTGGTAGTAGGACGCCACGCCTTCCTTGAAGGGCGGCCCCCAGGTGCGCGTGTCGTCGCCTTGCGGCGGCTCGACCTTGAGCACGTCGGCGCCGTGGTCGCCGAGGATCTGGCCGCAGTACGGGCCGCCGAGGATGCGCGAGATGTCGAGTACGCGGATGCCGGCGAGTGCGCCGGTGTTGGCAGTCGGGGTCATGATGATCTTTCTACGAGCTTGAAGGTGCCGGTGGCGAGCGCCAACAGATCGCCTTGCGCATTGCGCGCCTCGCCGCGCGCGAAGCACAGCGAGCGGCCACGGCGTTCGCAGGTGGCCGTGGCGATGACGTCGCTGGCGCAGGGCGCGACGAAATGAAGCGACAGGTCGATCGTCACGACGCCGTAGCGCGTCGGCGCATGCGCGCGGGTGGCGCTTGCCAGGGTGCAATCCATCAGCACGGCGAAGGCGCCGCCGTGCACGTCGCCGCGGCTGTTGGTGTGTGCCGGGTCGGGCGGCATGCGCACGCGCGCCCGGTCATCGCCGATCTCCTCGCCGCGCAGTCCGAAGGCCTTGGCCATCGGCATGGGCAGGCCGAAAAGCATGCCGGGGGCTTCGTTGTCGAAGGTCACGGCATCAATCCAGCAGCCCGGCCTTGCGCAGGCGGTCGACGCGGTCCTTCTCGCGGGTCAGGCTCGCCAGCGCGTACTTGCGGTAGTCGTCGGAGCCCATGTAGTTCATCGGCTGGTTCAGCTGGTCCATCACACGCTGGCTTGCCGGGGATTCCAGCGCCTTCCTGAAGGCGTCGTGCACGACCTTCACGCGTGCCGGGTCCATGCCTGCCGGTCCGGCGATGCCGTAGGGCGAATCGATGAACGCGTCGATGCCCTGTTCCTTGAGCGTCGGCAGGTCGGGGTAGCGCTTCACGCGCTTCGGCGTGAGCATCGCGAGGTAGCGCATCTTGCCCGCCTCGATGTGCGGCACGGCCACGCCCGAGAGCGGGGCCGCATCGATGTGGCCGCCGAGGATGGCGTTGGCCACGTCGGCGTCGCCTTTGTACGGGACCATGTTGAATTGCAGGTTGGCCATGGCGCCGACCTCGTCCATCACGATGCGCGGCGTGCCGACGGCGCCGGTCGCGCCGATGTTGATCCGGCCCGGGCGCTTCGCGGCATCGGCGGCGAACTCCTTCCAGGTCTTCCAGGGCGCATCGGCCTTCACGGTCAGGCCGAAGGTGTAGTCGGACAGCATCACGATGTACGAGAAGCTCGTGGCCGGGTCGAAGGCCACCTTGTTGACGTAGGGCTCGCGGTACACCGATGCGGGCAGCACGGCCAGCGTGTAGCCGTCGGCCGTGGCGCGCGGCATCGCTGCAGCGCCGTTGATGCCGTTGGCGCCGGGGCGGTTGTCGAGCACGATGGCCTGGCCGAGCACCTTGCCGGCTTCGTCGGCGAGCGTGCGCAGATGCTGGTCGGTCGGGCCTCCGGCCGCATAGGGAACGATGAGCGTGATCGGGCGTTCGGGGAAGGGCGCGGCCATCGCTGCGCCGGCGCCCAGGGCCAAGGTGGCGGTGGCTGCGGACAGAAGCCTTCTTCGAGTGAGCGGGAACCTCATGACGTATCTCCTTGATGTCGTTGTGCGTTCAGTCCAGTTGCGCGCCTGACTGCTTGACGACGGAGGACCACTTCGTCACCTGCGCCCCGATGTACTTGCCCAGTTGCTCCGGCGTGTTCGAAGGCGCCGGCTCCAGCCCCTGCGAGGCGAACAACTGCTTGACCTTCGGCGTGGCGAGCGCGTCCGCAAAGGCCTTGTTGAGCTTCGCGATCGTGGCCGGCGGCGTACCAGCCGGCGCCACGATCCCGAAGAACACGCTGACGTCATAGCCCGTGACGCCTTGCTCGGCGAGCGTCGGCAGGTCGGGCAGGGCCTGCGAGCGCTGCGCAGTGGCAATGCCGAGCGCGCGCAGCTTCCCGGCCTTTACGTAGGGCAGCGCGGTCAGCACGTCGGTGAAGCTCATCGACACCTGGCCGCCCAGCAGGTCGTTGAGCGCCGGGCCGGTGCCCTTGTACGGAATGTGTTGCAGATCGGTGCCGGCGATGCCGTTGAAGAGCACGCCCGCCAGGTGCGACGAGGCGCCGTTGCCCGACGACGCATAGCTCAGCTTGCCCGGATGGGCCTTGGCATAGGCGATGAGCTCGCGCACATCCTTGGCAGGCACGGAGGGATTCACGACCAGGATGTTGGGCAGGTGGCCGACCTGGATCACCGGCGCGAAGCTCTTCACCGGGTCGTAGTTGATCTTGCGATAGAGACTGGCGTTGATCGCCAGCGGTCCGGAGGTGCCGAACAACAGCGTGTGGCCGTCGGCCTCGGCGCGCGCCACGTAGTCGGCTCCGATGTTGCCGCCGGCGCCGGCGCGGTTCTCCACGATCACGGGCTGGCCGAGGTGGTCCTTGATCTCGGCCGCAAGCGTGCGCGCCATGGCGTCGGTGGGGCCGCCCGGCGGGAAGGGGATGACCAGCGTCACCGGCTTGGTCGGGAAGGTCTGCGCCTGGGCCGTCGACACGACAGGCAGTACGGCGATGCAGGCGACGAGAGCGAAGGTCTTGAGCAGTTTCATGTTTGTCTCCTTGAAGTGCTTCTTGTGAATACGTCGGGTCTCAGGCCATTGCGGCCACTTTGGCGCGCAACGCGGTGGTGTCGGTGCGCCATGACTCGGGCACGCCACCTGCGTCGAGCGGATCGCGCGGCAGCACGCGATGCAGCAGCACCAGCTGTGCCCACTGGATGCGCTGCGCCGAGCCGGTGCGCGAGCCTTCCCAGGCCATCGCGATCGCGCTGCAGGTGTGATAGAGCGCCGAAGCGGCCTGGCGCGCCAGCAATTCGCCGCCCTCTTGCGAAGCGTGTTCGGCCAGCGCGGCGGCGCGCAACAGCGCATCGCGCAGGGCGGCGGCGAATGCAGGCGCCACCACGGCCTGATCCAGCAGCATCGAGAAATGGTCCTGCAGCGCGGGCAGCGAGTTCTCCCGCTTGACCGCGCGCAGCACGTCGAGCGCGACGATGTTGCTAGTGCCTTCCCAGATCGAGCCCAGGTGTGCATCGCGAACCAGGCGCGGATCGGCCCATTCCTCGATGTAGCCGCAGCCGCCGCGTACTTCCATCGCATCGCCGGTCACCTTGCGGGCATCGCGGCAGGCGCGAAACTTGATCAGTGGCGTGAGGATGCGCAGCAGGGGGTAGGCGGTCTTGTCGCCGCTGTCCGAGCGGGCGAGTGCCAGCGCGGTCTGGAACACCATCGTGCGGGCCTGCTCTGCTGGCAGGCGCAGCTTCTGCAACTGGCGCTGCATCAGCGGCATGTCGGCCAGGCGCTTGCCGAAGGCGCGGCGTTCGCTCGCGATGTATTCGGCCTCCGCCACTGCACGGCGCATCAGGCCGGCGGCACGCACGCCGTTCGACAGGCGCGAGTTGTTGACCATGTCGGCCATCTGCTGGAACCCACGGCCCGCCTCGCCAACCAGGTAGGCGACCGCGCCTTCGAGGCGGATCTCGCCGCTGGCCATCGAGCGCGTGCCCATCTTGTCCTTGAGACGCAGGATTCGGTAGTGGTTGGCGCTGCCGTCGTCGAGCTGCTTCGGCAGCAGGAACAGCGACACGCCCTTCATGCCGGCCGGCGCATCGTCGGCGCGCGCCAGCACCATCGCGAAATCGGCGTCGGGGTTGGAGCAGAACCACTTGTCGCCGCTCAGGCGCCATTGACCGGCGTCGTCCTGCCAGGCGCGCGTGACGGTCGCGGCAATGTCGGAGCCGGCGGCCTGCTCGGTCATGAACATCGCGCCCTGCGCGAGCGTGTCGAAGTCCAGCGACTGGAAGCGCGGCAGAAAGCGCTCGACCAGTTCGGGGCTGCCGAACTTCTTGAGCGTGCGCGCCAGCGAATCGGTCATCGAGACCGGGCAGCACAGGCCGAACTCGGCCTGCACGAAGAGATAGGTCAGCACGTACTTGACCAGCGGCGGCATCTTGCCCTTCCAGCCCAGCGTTTCATCGCGGTGCGACATCGCGGCCAGGCCGAACTCGCTGAGCGCCAGGCGCTCCATCTCGACGTAGGCTGGGTGCTTGATGACCTTCTGGTCGTCGATGCCGGTGCGCGTGCGCAACTGGAGGGTGGGTGGGTTGTGGTCCGCCACTTGCGCCAGCTCGTCGAGCCGGCCGCCGGCCAGCCCGCCGAGCCGCTCGAAGTGGGGTTGCATGTGCTGCAGCAGCTCGGGCGGCAGGTACAGCGCGAGCAGCGTGTGCAGCTCGGTGTCGGTCGTGAAGAGGTTCTGCCCATGGCGGTCGGGCACGGGATGGGCGGCGGTGTTGCCGGTCGATGCGGCGGTGCGGGTGGTCATGGCCTGTCTCCTTGGGCCGCCATCTTTGAGTCTCGAACGATTCCTGTCCAATATCAGATATGTCTTGATTGATCTGATTTGCCTATTGTGAAAAACTGCTTCGGATGGAACGCATGGAACTGAGACATCTGCGCTATTTCGTCGTGCTGGCGAAGGAACTGCACTTCGGCCGCGCCGCGCGGCGGCTGGCGATTTCACAGCCGCCGCTGAGCGTGGCCATCCGGCAGCTGGAGGACGCCGTGGGCGCGCGCCTGTTCGACCGCAACAGCAAGGAGGTGCGCCTCACCCCTGCCGGCGAGGCGCTGCAGACATCCGCAACGCTCCTGCTGCGCCAGGCAGAGGAAGCGGCGCTGCAGGCGCGTGACGTGTCGCAGGGCTCGGCCGGGCGGCTGCGCATCGGCTTCGTCGGCGCGATGCTCTACCGTGGACTGCCGCCTGCGCTACGCAAGTTCCAGGCGAAGCACCCTGCGGTGCGGGTCACGATGGTCGAACTCAACTCGGGCGAGCAGATCGTCGAACTGCTGCATGACCGGCTGGACCTCGGCTTCGTGCACACCAGCCGCATGCCGGCGGAACTGCGGCACGTGCTGCTGGTGTCGGAACCTTTCGTGGCCTGTCTGCCGGTCGATCACCGGCTGGCGCGACGGCGCACCGTATCCACCGCCAGCTTGCGCGACGAACCCTTCGTGCTGTTCTCGCGCAGCGTGTCGCCCGACTATCACGAGCGCATCCTGTCCATCTGCGCGCAGGCCGGCTTCCGGCCCGAAGTCCGCCATGAGGTTCGGCACTGGCTGTCGGTGGTGTCGCTGGTCTCGCAGGGCATGGGCGTGGCGCTGGTGCCGAGCGCCATGCGCCACACGGCGCTGCGGGGTGCGGTGTTCCGGCCGCTGGAAGAAGAGGTCGCGCGGTCCGAAGCGTTCTGCGTGTGGCGCGACGGGCCGGAGAATGCGGTGGTGCAGGGCTTCCTGCGGGCGATGCAGGTTGACCCGTCGTCGGCCGCCTAGGCGTAGAGAGGCTCTTCCTCCATCGCCTCGCACTGGTCCTGCAGCATCTGGATCTGCCCCTTCCAGTAGTCGCTCGAGCCGAACCACGGGAAGTTGATCGGAAAGATCGGATCTTCCCAGCGCCGCGCCAGCCATGCGCTGTAGTGGATGAGCCGCAGTGTGCGCAGCGGCTCGATCAGCGCGAGTTCGCGCCGGTCGAAGTCGCGGAACTGCTCGTAGCCGTCGAGCAGGCCGCTCAATTGCGTGGTGCGCTGCGCGCGGTCGCCCGACAGCAGCATCCAGAGATCCTGCACTGCGAAGCCGGTGCGGGCGTCGTCGAGGTCGACGAAGTGTGGGCCGCCATCGGGGCGATCGGTCGGCGTCCACAGGATGTTGCCGGGGTGCACGTCGCCGTGCAGTCGCAGCTTCTTCAAGGCCGCGTCGGCAGACTGCGCGCCGGTGCCGAGCGCAGTGGCCGAGATCATCTCGAAGGCCGCGTTGCAGGCCGTTTCCCACTCGCGCTGGACGTCGAGCGGCACCATGTCGTGGCCCAGCAGCCAGTCGCGCGATGCGATGCCGAAGGTCTGCAGGTCCAGCACCGGGCGCGCTGCGAAGGGCTTGCGCGAGCCGACCGCATGGATGCGCGCCAGAAAGCGCCCGATCCATTCGAGCACTTCGAAATCGTCCAGCTCCGGCGCGCGTCCGCCACGGTAGGGGCTCACGCTGAATGCGAAGCCGCCATGTCGATGCAGCGTCGCGCCATCGACCGCGATCGGCGGCACCGCGGGCACTTCGGCAGCAGCGAGTTCGAGCGAGAAGCCGTGCTCCTCGAGGATCTCTGCATCGGACCAGCGCCCGGGCCGGTAGAACTTGACGACGACGGCGCTGCGATCCTCCAGATACACCTGATAGACGCGGTTCTCGTAGGAGTTGAGTGCGGTGAGCCGGCCGTCGCCGTGCAGGCCCAGCGTCGCCAGCGCATCGAGCACGACGTCGGGCGTGAGGGTTTCGTAGGGATGACCGGCCGAAGCCGCACCAGGAGGAGGGGGGGTAGAAAGCGACACGGCCACATTGTCGGCGTTCGCCGTTGCACCTTTGGGCAAATTGACACTGCCGGGCCTTCGGAGAAGAATGAATTGGACTTTCTCGGTTCTCGCCCGGCATTCTTGCGGTAGCCCGCCATGAAGGAGACCTGTGGAACAACCGAATGGGCCTTTCACCAAAGCACAGGAACTGCGCAGCTTCCTGTTTCTTTCCGTCGTCATGGCGCCTGTGCTCGCGGGCATCATCGTCGCGGGCTACGGCTTTCTTGTCTGGATGTATCAGCTTCTCGTTGCGGGGCCGCCCGGCAGTCGAGGTTGACGCATCCCGCGCAGCGCATCAGCCACCTTTCAAGAAAAGGAAGCCAAAGTGCCCGAGGAAGTGCATATCAGCAGTCTGGTCGTGCATGCCACGCCGAAGCGCCTGCAGCGTGTCGAGGATGCCATTGCGCTGATGCCCGGCGCACGGATCTTCGGCAGTTCGCCCAATGGCAAGCTGGTCGTCACCCTGGATGCCGACAGCGCCGACCAGATGCTCTCCCGGGTGAACGCGATCCAGCGCACCGACGGCGTTCTCTCCGCCGCGCTGGTGTACCAGTACGCGGACACCGTGGAAGCGATGAACGAGGAGATCCCCGATGCCCATTGACAGGAGGGACTTCATTCGCCAGACGGCGGCGGCGACCGCAGGCGCGGTGGCCGGCATTCCCCTGACGGGAATTGCGCAGGCGGTAGCTCCCGACGCGGCCGGGCTCAAGTGGTCCAAGGCGCCGTGCCGTTTCTGCGGCACCGGCTGCGGCGTGACGGTGGCGGTCAAGGACAACCGCGTGGTTGCCACGCACGGCGACCCCGAGGCGGAAGTCAATCGCGGCCTCAACTGTGTCAAGGGCTACTTCCTGTCGAAGATCATGTATGCGGACGATCGCCTGCTGACGCCGCTGCTGCGCATGAAGAACGGCCAGTACGCGAAGGATGGCGACTTCACGCGCGTCTCATGGGACCAGGCCTTCGACGTGATGGCCGCGCAGTTCAAGCGGGTGCTCAAGGAGAAGGGCCCGACGGCGGTGGGCATGTTCGGCTCGGGCCAATGGACCATCTGGGAAGGCTACGCCGGGCTGAAGCTGATGAAGGCGGGCTTCCGGTCGAACAACCTCGACCCCAACGCACGTCACTGCATGGCTTCGGCGGCCGTGGGCTTCATGCGGACCTTCGGCGCCGACGAACCCATGGGCGTCTACGACGACATCGAGGCGGCCGATGCCTTCGTGCTGTGGGGCTCGAACATGGCCGAGATGCACCCCATCCTCTGGACGCGCGTGACCGACCGCCGGCTCAGCGGGCGCAACGTTAGGGTGGCGGTGCTGTCGACCTTCGAGCACCGGTCCTATGAACTGGCGGACATCGAGCTCACCTTCACGCCGCAGACCGACCTGGCGATCCTCAACTACATCGCCAACCACATCATCACGACGAACCGCGTGAACCGCGATTTCGTCGACAAGCACACCTCGTTCAGGCTGGGCAACGCCGACATCGGCTATGGGCTGCGGCCGGAGCATCCGCTGCAGAAGGCGGCCAAGAACGCCAACGACGCGGGCGGCTCCAAGCCCATGACTTTCGACGAGTTCGCGAAGTTCGTGTCTACCTACGACCTCGACTACACCGCCAGGCTCAGCGGCGTGCCGCGCAACCGCCTGCAGGCGCTGGCCGAGATGTACGCCGATCCGAAGGTCAAGGTGATGTCCTTCTGGACCATGGGTTTCAACCAGCACACGCGCGGTGTGTGGTGCAACAACATGGTCTACAACATCCATCTGCTCACCGGCAAGATCGCGACGCCCGGCAACAGCCCCTTCTCGCTGACGGGCCAGCCTTCGGCCTGCGGCACGGCGCGCGAGGTCGGCACCTTCTCCCATCGGCTGCCGGCCGACATGGTGGTGACCAATCCCAAGCACCGGGCCGAGGCGGAACGCATCTGGAAGCTGCCCGAGGGCACCATCCCCGACATCCCCGGCTTTCACGCGGTGCTGCAGAACCGCATGCTGAAGGACGGCAAGCTCAACGCCTACTGGGTGATGGTCAACAACAACATGCAGGCCGCGGCCAACCTGAAAGAGGAAGGCTACCCGGGCTACCGGAACCCCGACAACTTCATCGTCGTGTCGGATGTGTACCCGACCGTCACCGCGCTCAGTGCCGACCTGATCCTTCCAGCCGCGATGTGGGTCGAGAAGGAGGGCGCCTACGGCAATGCCGAGCGCCGCACGCAGTTCTGGCACCAGCTCGTCCGCGCGCCCGGCGAGGCGCGCTCCGACCTCTGGCAGCTGATGGAGTTCTCGAAGCGCTTCACGGTCGAAGAGGTGTGGCCCGAGGAACTGATCGCCAAGAAACCCGAACTCCGGGGCAAGACCTTGTTCGAGGTGCTGTTCCGCAACGGGCAGGTCGACAAGTTTCCGAACTCGGCGATCGAGGCCGGCTACGACAACGACGAGGCGAAGGCCTTCGGCTTCTACGTGCAGAAGGGGCTGTTCGAGGAATACGCCAGCTTCGGCCGCGGCCACGGCCACGACCTGGCGCCCTTCGAGACCTACCATCAGGTCCGCGGACTGCGCTGGCCCGTGGTGAACGGCAAGGAAACCCTCTGGCGCTACCGCGAAGGCTCGGACCCCTACGTCAAGCCCGGCACGGGCTTCCAGTTCTACGGTTTCCCCGACGGCAAGGCGCTGATCTTCGCGCTGCCCTACGAGCCACCGCCGGAAGCGCCCGACAAGGACTTCCCCTTCTGGCTGTCGACCGGCCGCGTGCTCGAGCACTGGCACTCGGGCTCGATGACGCGCCGAGTGCCTGAACTGCACAAGGCCGTGCCCAATGCCGTCTGCTACATGCATCCCGAGGACGCGCGGGCCCTGGGCGTGCGGCGCGGCATCGAGGTGGAGATCAGCTCGCGGCGCGGCAGCATGCGCACGCGGATAGAAACACGGGGCCGTAACAAGCCGCCGCGCGGGCTGGTGTTCGTGCCGTGGTTCGACGCCAGCCAGTTGATCAACAAGGTCACGCTGGATGCGACCGATCCGATCTCCTACCAGACGGACTTCAAGAAGTGCGCGGTGAAGATCGTCAGGGTCTGACACGTCCAGAGACACCGGCATGACCCCACGCAAGCTCCTCCCGCTGCTCGGCCTGCTGGCCGGTTTCGCGTGGGCCCAGTCGGGCGGGCTGGTGGACCCGGCGCGCGGCCCGGTGCCGATCCCCGACCCCACGGAGCCGCCGCGCCTGGGCAATGCGGTGAACGACGACGTGCGGCGCCCGCGCAACTACGACATGCAGCCGCCCACCATCCCGCACCGGGTGGACGGCTACCAGATCGACAAGAACTTCAACAAGTGCCTCGACTGCCATGCGCGCACCCGCACGGATTTCTCGCAGGCGATTCCCGTCAGCCCGACGCACTACATCGACCGCAGCGGCAAGGTGCTGCCGCAGATCTCGACGCGGCGCTATTTCTGCATGCAGTGCCATGTGGCGCAGGACCCGGTCCAGCCGCTGGTGGGCAACGACTTCGAGAATGCCGACACGATCGCGAAGCGGGCCGCCGAGGCCGCCCAGGCCAACAAGAAGTAGCCGCGGGGACGCCACACCATGATGAACCTCCTGAAGCGCTACTGGGCCATCATCCGCCGGCCGAGCGTGCATTTCAGCCTCGGGTTCCTGACGCTGGGCGGCTTCATCGGCGGCATCATTTTCTGGGGTGCCTTCAACACGGCGATGGAATTCACCAACACCGAGAAGTTCTGCACCGGCTGCCACGAGATGCGCGACAACGTGTTCGTGGAGCTCAAGCCCACCATCCACTACACCAATCGATCCGGAGTGCGCGCGATCTGCTCCGACTGCCACGTGCCGCACAACTGGACCGACAAGATGGCGCGCAAGATGCAGGCCTCCAAGGAGGTGTGGGGAAAGATATTCGGCAGCATCTCGACGCAGGAGAAGTTTCGGGAGGAACGTCTCCGGCTGGCCCAGAACGAGTGGGCGCGCTTCAAGGCCAACGACTCGCTCGAATGCCGCAATTGCCACAACTACGAGTACATGGACTTCACGCGCCAGAGCGTCCGTGCGCAGAACATGCACATGACCTTCCTGGCGAACAAGGAGAAGACCTGCATCGACTGCCACAAGGGTATCGCCCACAGGCTGCCCCACATCCCGCCGGGCCAGGCGCCGACCGACACGCCGGGGCAGGTCGTTCCGAAGGAAGGCGACGAGGCACTGGCGCCCGCCGGCGGCGGTCCGGGCGGCGCCAAAGCGGGTGGCTGAGGTCTTGCACGACGGGCTTTGCGTTCGCGAGTTGGCATGCGCGCGCGGAGGGCGGCGTGTGTTTGCCGGCGTCAGCTTCGACGCCGCGCCGGGCGACGTGATTCAGATTCGCGGATCGAACGGCAGCGGCAAGAGCAGCCTGCTGCGGCTGCTGTGCGGCCTGCTGCAGCCGACCGGAGGCCATGTGCATTGGCGCAGCCGCCGCGTCGGCACGCGTGACGCCGCCTTTGCCAGCGAGGTGGCCTACATGGGACACGCGGGCGGCATGAGCGGCGAACTCACGGTGTTCGAGAACCTGCGCTTTTCGCTGCATGTCGCGGGCGCAACAAGCAGCGATGCGGCATGCCGCGACGTGCTGCGGAAACTGCGGCTCGCGGACCGCGAGAACGAGCGGATGCGCCATCTGTCCCAGGGCCAGCAGCGTCGCCTGAGCCTGGCACGCGTGCTCCTGAGCCAGCGGCCGTTGTGGCTGCTCGACGAGCCCTGTGCGGGCCTGGACGCCGAAGGCGAGGAGAGCTTCGACGCCTGCCTGGCCGAACACGTCCGCAGCGGCGGCATGGCCGTGGTGACGACCCATCGCGACATCGATCGCGATGGCCCTTGCGCGCAAACGCTGGACATGAACAGGCTGAGCGATGGCATTCGCCCTACCGATCATCGGCCGTGAAGTCCGCACGGCCTCGCGCCGGCCGATGGATGCGCTCAGCGCGCTGCTGTTCTTCATCGTGGTCGGCAGCGTGTTCCCGCTGGCCGTCGGGCCGGACGCCGCACTGCTGGCGGCCATCGGCCCCGGCGTTGTATGGGTCGCGGCGCTGCTGGCGGTGATGATCTCGCTGCATCGGCTCTTCCTGCCCGACCTGGAGGATGGCGCTCTCGAACAGCTGCTGCTGTCGCCGCGTTCGCTCACAGGCATCGTCTACGCCAAGATCGCGGCGCATTGGCTCATCACATGCCTGCCGCTGGTCGCCGTCGCGCCGCTGATGGGGCTGCAGTTCGGGCTGCCGGCGCAGGCCATCGGCGTGCTGCTGCTGTCGCTGCTGCTGGGCACGCCGACGCTGGTGCTGCTGGGCGCGCTCGGTGCCGCGCTCACGCTCGGGCTTCGCGGCAATGTGCTGCTGGCGCTGATCGTGCTGCCGCTGTGCGTGCCTGTGCTGATCTTCGGCAGCGGCGCGGTCGCAGCCAGCCATCAGGGGCTGCCCGTGAATCCGCACCTGTCGCTCCTCGGCGCCTGTCTGCTGGTGGCGGCATGCCTGTGTCCGTGGGCGGTGGGCGCGGCCCTGCGCCTGGCGGTGGAATGAGCGGTCGCGCCATGGACTCGCTCCGACGCATCGACCCGCAAGCCCTGGCGCCACGGCCGGCCGGTCGGCGCGGTCGCTGGCGGCAGCTGGCGTCGCCAGCGGTGTTCCATGGCTGGGCCGGCCGCATGGTGCCGTGGTTCGCTGCCCTCGCCGGCGTGCTGGCGGTGGCGGGGCTGGTGGTCGGCTTCCTGGTGGCGCCGACCGATCACCAGCAGGGCGAGGTCTACCGCATCATCTTCATCCACGTGCCTGCGGCGTGGATGTCGATGTTCATCTATCTCGTCGCCGCGTTCCATGCCGCGATGGGGCTCGCGTTCAACACGCGGCTGTCGGCGCTGATGGCGCGGGCGCTGGCACCCACGGGCGCGCTCTTCACCGTGATCGCGCTGTGGACCG
Source organism: Variovorax flavidus (assembly GCF_030317145.1). Taxonomy (GTDB): domain Bacteria; phylum Pseudomonadota; class Gammaproteobacteria; order Burkholderiales; family Burkholderiaceae_C; genus Variovorax; species Variovorax flavidus. The sequence goes on along the minus strand of NZ_JASZYE010000003.1, from coordinate 479,889 downwards.
GCGCGGTGTGGGGCAAGCCGACCTGGGGCACCTGGTGGGTATGGGATGCGCGGCTGACCTCCGAGCTGATCCTGCTCTTTCTCTACCTGGGCTACCTGGGCCTGGTGTCGGCCATCGACGATCCGCGGCGCGCGGACCGCGGCGGCGCGATCCTGCTGCTGGCCGGCGTGGTCAACGTGCCGATCATCTATTTTTCGGTGCAGTGGTGGAACACGCTGCACCAGGGCGCATCGGTCAGCTTCACGGCCGCGCCCGCGATGGCGCACACCATGCTCATGGGCATGCTGCTGATGGCGGGCGCCTGCTGGGCTTATTCGGTGGCGGTGGCGCTGGCGCGCGTGCGCTGCCTGATCGTGGAGCGCGACACCTTGGCGAGGCGGCGATGAGCGGCAGCGACGCAACCCTGTACATCCTCGCGGCCTACGGCGTCGCAGCAGTGCTGATCGCCGCCGAGGTCTGGAGCCTCGTGCGGCGCAGCCGCGCCCAAGCCCGGGTGCCGTTGCCTTCGGAGCCGCACGATGAAGCCTAGGACGCGGCGTCTCGCGATCATCGGCTCCGGTCTGCTGGCGTTCGGTCTGGCCGCGCTGCTCGTGCTGAACGCGCTGCGCTCCAACCTGGTCTTCTTCTTCAGCCCGAGCCAGGTGGCGGCCAGTGCCGCGCCGCGCAGTGGCGCCTTCCGCATCGGCGGCCTGGTGGAGAACGGCTCGGTGCAGCGCGGCGGCGACGGACTGACGGTCCGCTTCGTGGTGACCGACCTGGCGCAGCGTGTGCCGGTGAGCTATCGCGGCCTGTTGCCGGACCTGTTCCGCGAAGGCAAGGGCGTGGTGGTGGCCGGCCGGCTGCTGCCCGACGGCTCCTTCGAGGCGACGCAGGTGCTGGCCAAGCACGACGAGAACTACATGCCGCCCGAAGCGGCCGCGGCCCTGGAGCAGGCGCGACAGGCCCACACGGCGCCTACGCTGGAGGCGCCGCAGTGATCCCGGAGATCGGCGTCTTCAGCCTCGTGCTGGCGCTGCTGGTGGCGGTGGTGCAGGGCAGCCTGCCGCTGGCGGGTGCGCACTGGGGCGTCTCCGCCTGGATCCGGCTGGCGCGTCCCGCGGCGCTCGGCCAGTTCATCTTTGCAGCCATCGCCTTCGCCTGCCTCGCATGGAGCTTTCTGGATAACGACTTCTCCGTGCTCTACGTGGCGTCGAACTCGCATGCGGACCTGCCCACCGCCTACCGGTTCGCGGCCGTGTGGGGCGGGCACGAAGGCTCGATGCTGCTGTGGCTCTGCCTGCTCAGTGCGTGGACCGTGGCGGTGGCGCTGTTCAGCCGGCAACTGCCCGAGGCCTACGTCGCGCGCGTGCTCGCCGTGATGGGGTGGCTCAGCGTGGGTTTCCTGCTGTTCCTGTTGTTTCTCTCGAATCCCTTCACCCGACTGATGCCGCCCGCCCTGGTGGGCCGCGACCTGAACCCGCTGCTGCAGGACCCGGGCATGGTGGTGCATCCGCCGGTCCTCTACATGGGATACGTCGGCTTCTCGGTCGCCTTCGCCTTTGCCATCGCCGCGCTGCTGTCGGGCGAACTCAACGCCGCGTGGGCGCGCTGGTCGCGGCCCTGGACCGTGGCCGCCTGGATGTTCCTGACCCTGGGCATCCTGATGGGCAGCGCCTGGGCCTACTACGTGCTCGGCTGGGGCGGCTGGTGGTTCTGGGACCCGGTGGAGAACGCCTCCTTCATGCCCTGGCTGGTGGGCACGGCGCTGATCCATTCGCTGGCGGTGACCGAGCAGCGCGGCGCCTTCCGCAGCTGGACCGTGCTGCTCGCCATCTGCACCTTCTCGCTGAGCCTGCTGGGGACATTCCTCGTACGCTCCGGCGTGCTGACCTCGGTGCATGCCTTCGCGGTCGATCCGGGGCGCGGGCTCTACATCCTGGCCTTCATGGTCGCGGTGGTGGGCGGCTCGCTGCTGCTCTTCGGCTGGCGGGCGCCGCGCATCGGGCTGGGCGGACGCTTCGGCCTGCTGTCGCGCGAGTCGCTCCTGCTGTCCAACAACGTGGTGCTGACGGTCGCGGCGATGGCGGTGCTGATCGGCACGCTCTATCCGCTGGCGCTCGACGTGCTGGCAGGCCAGAAGATCTCCGTGGGGCCACCGTACTTCGAGGCCGTGTTCGTGCCGATCATGGTGCCGGCCGTCTTCCTCATGGGCGTGGGTCCGGTCGCGCGCTGGAAGCATGCGCCGCTGCCCGAACTGGCGCACCGCCTTCGCTGGGCCCTGGCTGCCAGCGGCGCGGCTGCGCTGTTGTTGCCCTTCACCTTGCCGGCGGAACAGCGCGGCTGGTCGGCGATGTCGACCTTTGCGCTCCTGCTGGCGGCCTGGGCCGTCGCCAGCGCCGCGGCGCACGCCTGGCAGCGGCTGGGTGGCGCGCGCGGCGGCTGGATCGAACGCGCGCGTCGCCAGCCGCGCGGCTGGTACGGCATGCTGGTCGCGCATGCGGGCATCGGCGTCTTCATCTTCGGTGCGACGATGGCCAACGGCTTCGAAAGCCGGCAGGAACTCAGGCTGAACATCGGCGAGCGGGCTGCGCTGGCCGGCTTCGAGTTTCGATTCCAAGGCATCGCGCCGGCCAGCGGGCCGAACTACGACGCGCAGCGCGCCACGGTGCAGGTGTCGCGCCACGGCCAGCCGGTCGTGACGCTGCATCCGGAAAAACGCATCTACCGCGCGCAACAGATGCCGCTGAGCCAGGCCGCCATCGACGTGGGCCTGACGCGCGATCTCTTCGTGGCGCTGGGCGATCCGCTCGGCGATGGGGCGTGGACCCTCCGGCTCCACGTCAAGCCCTTCATGGCGTGGATCTGGGCTGGCTGTCTGCTGATGGCCTTCGGGGGCTTGCTCGCAGCGACCGATCGGCGCTACCGCCTGGGCATGGCCGCGCGCAAGGCGGCACCGGCCGGCGGCGCCACGGCCGCATTGCGGCCGCAGGAGGGCGCCTGATGCGCTTCAAGCTGCCTTTCGCGATCTTCATCGTGCTGGCGATCCTGCTGGCGGTGGGCTTGCGTCGCGACCCGAAGCTGCTGCCTTCGGCGTTGATCGACAAGCCGGCACCCGCCATCGACCTTCCGCTGCTGCACGACCCGCAGCAAAGATTGCGGGTCGAGAGCCTGCACGGCCAGGTCTGGCTGCTGAACGTGTGGGCCTCGTGGTGCGCACCCTGCCGCGACGAACTGCCCGTGCTGATGGAACTCGCCGGCAAGGACGGCGTGGTGCTCTATGGCCTCAACTACAAGGACAAGGGCGATGCGGCGCGCAGCTGGCTGCAGCGATTCGGCAATCCCTACCGGGGATCGGCGGTGGACAGCGACGGGCGCGTCGGCATTGACTATGGCGTCTACGGCGTGCCCGAGACTTTCGTGATCGATGGCGCGGGGCGCATCCGATACAAGCATGCGGGCCCGATCAGCGCCGAGTTGTGGCGCGAGCGCTTGCTGCCCGTCGTGCGGAGCCTGCAATGAGCCGCCGGATCTGCCTCGCCCTGCTGTGGGCAGCGATGCTGGGCGCCGCAGCCGCCGGCACGATCGAGGACCGGGAGGCGCGACTCTCTGCCAGCCTGCGCTGCATGGTGTGCCAGAACCAGACCCTGGCCGAATCGAATGCGCCGCTGGCTGCGGACATGCGCCAGCAGATCCGCGAGCAGCTCGGCCAGGGTCGCAGCGAGCAGCAGATCAGGGACTACTTCGAGCAGCGCTACGGCGCCTTCGTGCGCTACGACCCGCCTTTCGGGCCGTCGACCTGGCTGCTGTGGCTGGGACCCTTCGTGCTGCTGGCGGCTGGCTTCGGGGCGCTGTGGCGCGTGGTGCGGCGGCACGGCCGTTCGGAACCCGCGCCGCTGACGCCGGCCGAGCGCGAAAGAGCCGAGACGCTCCTGAAAGGGGACGCGCCGTGACCGCCCTCTGGCTGGCTGCCGTGGCGCTGCTGGTGCTGGCGCTGCTCTTCGTCGTGCCGCCCCTGCTCAGGGCTTCGGCGGCGCGTCCGCTGGCGCAGGGCGATACCGTGCGCAGGCTCCACGCGGACCAACTGGCGCGGATCGAAAAGGACTTCGAATCGCATGCGTTGAGCGCGCAGGACCGCGCGCAGGCCATCGACGAACTGCAGCGGCAGGTGCTCGACGAGGCATCGCCATCGGCGCCGCGCACCGGGCTCGCGTCGCGGCCCTGGATGGGCTGGGGCGTCGCGGGCATCCTGAGTGTCGGCCTGCCTGCCACCGCGCTGCTGCTGTATCTGCAGGTCGGCAACCCGATGGCCGCCGCGAGCCAGATGCTGGCGGCGGAGCGATCAGGCTCCCATGAGGGCGAGGGTGTCGAGGTCGAGAGCATGATCGGCCGCCTCGCAGCGCGCCTGCGCACCCAACCCGACGATGTGGAAGGCTGGATCGTGCTGGCACGCTCCTACGAGTACCTCCAGCGCTACGACGATGCGGTGGTCGCCTACCAGAAGGCGATGGCGCTGGCGCCGAACCAGCCCCAGCTCCTTGCCGACTATGCGGACGCGCTGGCATCGGCTCGCGACGGCGACCTGGGCGGCCCGGCGCAGGCCGCCATCGATGCCGCGCTGGCCATCGATCCCGACCACCCGAAGGCCCTCGCGCTGGCCGGCATGGCCGCTTTCAAGCGGGGCGACCTGCCGCAGGCGCGGCAACGCTGGGAACATGTGCTGGCCTTGCTGCCGCCGGACTCCGAGGCAGCCCGGAAGATCGGCGCGAATCTCGCTGAACTCGGCGCGACGAAACAGCCAGCAGCGCCGCGCGTCGTCGAAGCGGCGCGCCAGCGCGTCGCCGGCACCGTGTCCGTCGCCGCGGCCTTGCGGGAGAAGACTTCGCCGCAAGACACCGTGTTCGTGCTGGCCCGGTCTGCGGCCACCGGACGCATGCCGGTCGCGGTGCTGCGCCTGCAAGTCAAGGATCTGCCCGCGCGGTTCGTGCTCGACGACAGCCTGGCGATGTCGCCGGAGTTCCCGATCTCGCGCTTCGACGCGGTGACGATCGAGGTGCGCGTGACGCGCTCGGGTCAGGCGGCGTCGCAGCCGGGTGACTTGACCGGCTCGGTCGCGGATGTGCCCCTGGGGCAGGACGCTGTCACGCTGGAGGCGGACAAGGTGATCCGCTGAAGGTCGACGGCGGCGCGGCTCAGATCCAGCGCTTCACCGATGCTGCGGGTTGTCAGTCAGGAGACGACGAAGACATCGACAGGATGTGTCCGACGCGCGGATCGCCGCGTCCGGCCAGCACCTCCGCATAGGCCGCCTGCGCCTCCTCGCCACCGGCATGGTGTTCGGCGCGCAGCCACGGCGCCTTGGCATTGGTCACGCGTGCGATGAAGGCATGCCAGGCCTGCACCATGCGCTGGCCGAATGCCTCGCCACCCCATTCGGCGGTGCGCTTCTTGATCTGCGCTGGCGCGAAGAACAGCGTCGCGCGCGGGCCGGGCAGGTCCTTGCCCGAGCCGCTGGCGGCCAACTGGTCGACGTGCGTGCCGCCGATGGAGGCGCTGTGCTTGAGGTTCGTGAACCGCGTATGGATCGCGCGTCGCAGCGCGCCGTTGCCGGCGAAGTCCACGTACACGCAGGGCGTGTCGGCCGGGAGCTGGTCGAGTTCCTCGTAGGCCAGCACGCGGCTGTAGCAGCCCAGGCTTTCGCAGAAGGCCTTGTTGGCCGCCGATGTGAGCCCGATCACTTCGATGCCTTCGCGCTGGGCGAGCTGGAAGGCGGTGCCGTAGGCCGTCTTGCTCGACGCGCTCGACAGCAGCGCCACGCCGGGGCGTGCGCCGAAGAAGTCGTTGTCGTCGAAAAAGTCGTCGATCAGCCAGGAGGTGATGAAGAGCGGTCGCAACAGCGCCTGGATGTCCTCGGTGTCCGCCGTGTAGAGCGGGTCGGACCGGCAGCGGAAGTACTGGTTGTAGACGGCCGGCAGGGCGGCGCGATGCTGGGCACCGTCGGTGAAGCGCTCGGGGGACAGGCGTTCGGGCGTCAGCACGGCGGCGGACGCCATCGGAAAGTAGCCGTAGAGCCGCTCGCCCGTCGCGACGCCGGGATGCAGCGAGAGCACGACCGTCGCGAAGCCCCACACCGGGATCGTGCCCCAGCCCTCCTCGCCCGTCGGGAAGAACTGCCAGTAGTTCATCGCGTCGCCGAACGCGGCGTAGGTGATGTTGTTGGCGGTGAGTGCGAAGCTGTCGATGCGCACCCGGACCTGCCCGTCGGCGAGGCGCTGGTCCTCGGCGGTGCGCAGGCGGGTGGAGGAGAGGTCGTCCTTGCGGATCAGCAGGTCGGTCGTGCTCATGGTTGCTCCTTGTGCGTGCTGTGCGCTGCGAAGTCGTGGGCGACCTTAGCGCAGGCTTGCGTCGATTGCATGAAAAAGGCCCGGCAGTTCGTCGCGTAGGCGACGCCCTGCCGGGCCTTGCGCGAGGCCGGTGGCCTGCGGTGATCAGGCGATCGAGAGTTCGACTTCGACGTTGCCGCGCGTGGCGTTCGAGTACGGGCAGACCTGATGGGCCGTTTCGACCAGCAGCTTCTTCTGCGCGTCGTCCAGGCCCGGCAGGGTGATCGCGAGCTTGACGGCGATGCCGTAGGCCGCGCCGGCGTCGATCGGGCCGAGCGAAACGCTCGCGTCGATGGCGACGTCCTCAGGCACCTTCACGTTGATCTTGGGCGCCACGGCCTTCATCGCACCGATGAAGCAGGCCGAATAGCCGACCGCGAACAGTTGCTCGGGGTTCGTGCCGGGCTTGCCGCTGCCGGGCGAGCTGAGCTTGACGTCCAGCGAGCCGTCGCTGGTCTTGCCGGCGCCGTCGCGGCCGCCGATGGTGTGGGCTTGCGCGGTGTAGAGCACTTTGTCGAGTTTCTTGACCATGGTGGTTCCTTTGGTTGGTGAGAGAGGAAAGGGTGCTTCGACGAGTCGAAGCGTGGAGGGGAAATCTAGGCGGCCTTGATGCGGTCCCGCAGGCCTTGCATCTGCTGCGTGAGGTCGGTCAGTTCGGCCAGCGAGCATTGCGAGGAGGCCAGCAGGCAGGCGGGAACGCTGCCCGCACGCGCCTTGAGCTTGCGGCCGGCAGCGGTGAGGTTGACGTGCACGCGACGCTCGTCGCCCACGTCGCGGATGCGCGCCACCAGGCCGTTGGCTTCGAGCCGCTTCAGCAGCGGCGTCAGCGTGCCGGAGTCGAGAAAGAGGCGCTCGCCAAGCTCCGACACCATGAGGCCGTCGCGCTCCCACAGCACCAGCATCACGAGGTATTGCGGGTAGGTGAGCTGGAGCTTTTCGAGCAACGGCTTGTACAGCTTGGTCATCGCCAGCGACGCCGAATACACAGCGAAGCAGAGCTGGTTGTCGAGCCGCAGCATCTCGTCGGCTGAAAGGGCGGGAGGGGCTGGAGCGGGCATGGGCTGAAGTTTAGCTGGCAATTGAATTGTGTGCAATTTAATTTGTAGCAGGATGTTCCGCATGCGGCGCTGTGCGCCGCATCCCGGATCAGCGCCCGCTGAATCGCGCCGGCCGCCGCTCCACGAAGGAGCGCACGCCTTCGGCGGCGTCCTCGCTGTTGGCAAGACGTTGCTGCACGGGGATGAAATCCTCCACCGCCGCGAGCGGTCCGTGTTCGATCGCCTTCAACACGTTGAGCCGTGTCGCCACCACCGCGAGCGGTGCCTGGGCCGCGATGCGCTGCGCAATGCGCAGGGCCTCGTCGAGTTCCTTCCCGGCCGGCACCACCTTCTGAACGAAGTTCAGGCGGAGGGCCTCGGCGCTGTCGAACTCGTCGGCGGTCAGCAAATGCAGCATCGCGTTGCCCAGTCCCGCGCGCTCGGCCATGCGCAGCGTGGCGCCGCCGGTCGCCATGATCCCGCGCTGGACTTCCATCTGCGAGAAGCGGCAGTTGTCTGCCGCGACCACGATGTCCGCGCCAAGCATCAGCTCGATGCCCACCGTGAAGCAGATCCCCTTGACCGCGACCACCATCGGCTTGGTGCGGCGTCGATAGCCCGGCAAGCCGAAATCGTGCGGCTCGACCAGCCCCTGCGGAACCGCCTTCTCGCCGCGTTTCATGAACTCGGTCACCGCCGGCAGGTCGAGCCCCGCCGTGAAGTGGTCGCCAAAGGCATGCAGCACGCCGACGCGCAGCGCCGGGTCGTCGTCGAGCCGCGTGTAGGCCTCGGCAAGCTGCCTGAACATGGCGGGCGTCCAGCCATTGCGCTTGGCCGGACGGTTGATGCCGATCAGCAGCACATGGTCGAGCACCTGGGTATCGATGCAGCCTTCAGGCGGCGGGGTAGTAGGCGTGGCAGTCATGAGTATTCGTCTCCGTTATTCAGTCAGCTTCGCTTTCGTGGGCTGCCGCGGACCCGGCTTCGCCGGTCCGCTGGCGGCGCCCCCTGAAAGGGGGTGGGCGGCCACACGAAGTGGGCAAGCCTGGGGGTCAGTACGTGTACACGCCCCGGCCCGTTTTCCGCCCCAACTGGCCGGCCGCGACCATTTCCTTCAAGAGCGGGCAGGGGCGGTACTTCGAGTCGCCGAACTGCTCCAGGTACACCTCCATCACGGCCAGGCAGACGTCGAGACCGATCATGTCGGCGAGCGCCAGCGGGCCGATGGGCTGGTTGCAGCCGAGCTTCATGCCGGCGTCGATGTCTTCCGCCGTCGCGAGGCCTTCGGCCAGCACGAAGAAGGCCTCGTTGATCATCGGCACCAGGATGCGGTTGACCACGAAGCCGGGCGCGTTCTTCACCGTGATCGGCGACTTGCCCAGCTTGACTGCGAGCTCCTTCACCGCGTCGTGCGTCGCATCGCTGGTGAGGTAGCCGCGGATGATCTCGACCAGCGCCATCATCGGCACCGGATTGAAGAAGTGCATGCCGATGAAGCGGTCGGCGCGCGAGGTGGCGGCGGCGAGCTGCGTGATCGAGATCGACGAGGTGTTCGACGCGATGATCACTTCCGGCGCCAGCATGGCATCCACCTGCTTGAGGATCTTGAGCTTCAGCTCGTGGTTCTCGGTGGCGGCCTCGATGACGAGCTGCGCGGCCTTCAGGTCCTCGTAGTTCGTGGAGCCCTTGATCAGCGCCAGCGCCGCGTCCTTCTGGGCGGCGGTGAGCTTGTCCTTCTTGATGAGCCGGTCGAGGCTGCCCGACACCGTGGCAATGCCCTTGTCGACCGCGGCCTGCGCGATGTCGACCATGACGACGTTGACGCCCGCCACCGCGCAGGCCTGCGCGATGCCGTTGCCCATCGTTCCCGCACCAATGATGCCGACCGTCTGGATAGCCATGAGAAATGCTCCTTGAACTGAAAGATGAAAGGGGAGGGGATGCCACTGCCGCGGCGATCCATGCCCGGCATTGTGAAACAGCGGCCGCCTGGCGCCGTTGCCGCGTGTGACAGCGCGAGTGATTTAAAGTGCCGCGTTCACATCCCCCAGCCACGGAACCGCACCATGACCACCCTCGGCACCCCCCTCTCTCCTTCCGCGACCCGCGTGATGCTCCTGGGCTCCGGCGAGCTCGGCAAGGAAGTGCTGATCGCACTCCAGCGCCTGGGCGTGGAGACCATCGCCGTCGACCGCTACGAGAACGCCCCCGGCCAGCAGGTGGCGCACCACGCGCGCACCATCACGATGAGCGACCCGGCGCAGCTCCAGGCACTGATCGAGGCCGAGAAGCCGCAGCTCGTCGTTCCCGAGATCGAGGCCATCGCCACGCCCATGCTCCAGCAACTCGAGGATGCCGGCGTGGTGCGCGTGATCCCGACCGCCCGTGCCGCGCGCCTCACGATGGACCGCGAAGGCATCCGCCGCCTGGCCGCCGAGACGCTGGGCGTGCCGACCAGCCCCTACAAGTTCTGCGATTCTCTGGCTGAGCTGCAGGCGGCGATCGACGGCGGCATCGGCTACCCCTGCATCGTCAAGCCCGTGATGAGCAGTTCCGGCAAGGGCCAGAGCAAGATCGACGGCCCGGCCGACGTGCAGAAGGCCTGGGACTACGCCATGGCCGGCGGCCGTGTGAGCCACGGACGGGTGATCGTCGAAGGCTTCATCGACTTCGACTACGAGATCACGCTGCTGACCGTGCGTGCGAAGGACGGCGCCGGCGCGGTGCAGACGCAGTTCTGCGACCCCATCGGCCACGTGCAGGTGAGCGGCGACTACGTCGAGAGCTGGCAGCCGCATCCGATGGCGCCGGCCGCGCTGCAGAAGGCGCAGGAGATCGCGCAGGCCGTGACGACGGACCTCGGCGGCCAGGGCCTCTTCGGCGTCGAGCTGTTCGTCAAGGGCGACCAGGTCTGGTTCAGCGAAGTCAGCCCGCGTCCGCACGACACCGGCATGGTGACCATGGCGACCCAATGGCAGAACGAGTTCGAGCTGCATGCCCGCGCCATCCTCGGCCTGCCGGTCGACACCACCCTCAAGAGCCCGGGCGCCAGCGCCGTCATCTACGGCGGCGTGGATGCCACCGGCATCGCCTTCGACGGTGTGGCGGAAGCGCTCGCCGTGCCGGGCACCGACGTGCGGCTCTTCGGCAAGCCCGAGAGCTTCGTCAAGCGCCGCATGGGCGTGGCGCTGGCGCATGCCGCCGACGTCGACACCGCACGGCGCAATGCCAAGGAAGCGGCGTCGCGCGTGAAGCCTCGCCAAGCCTGATTCATCACCACCCACCCGGAGCGACCATGCTGCATCCTCAAGCCAAGGCCTTCATCGATCTCCTCGTCGAGCGCGGCGTGCCGCCGACCCACACGCTCCCGCACACCGACGCGCGCAAGTTCTATCGCGAGCGGCGCGCCCTCACGCAGCCGGAGCCGGGTGAAGTGGCCGAGGTGCGCGAGCTGGTCGCCGAGGGGCCGCACGGCCCCATTCCGATGCGGCTCTACCGTCCGCTGGGCTCGGATGCGAAGCAGGTGCTGCCGGTGCTCGTCTACTACCACGGCGGCGGCTGGACCATCGGCGATCTCGACACGCACGACACGCTGTGCCGTGAACTTTCCAACCTGTCGGGCTGTGCCGTGGTGGCGGTGGACTACCGCATGGGCCCGGAGCATCGCTTTCCCGCGGCCGTGGACGACGTGCTCGCGGCGACGCGCTGGGTGCGCAAGGAAGCGGCATCGCTCGGCGTGGACCCGAGCCGGCTGGCCGTCGGCGGCGACAGCGCGGGCGGGAACCTCGCGGCCGTGGTCGCCCTCGATGCGCGCGATGCCGGCGACCTGCCGATCGCCTTCCAGCTCCTGATCTATCCCGCGACCGACATGCGCCGCGGGCACCCGTCGCACACGACGAACGGGCAGGGCTATGTGCTGACGCGCGACACGATCACGTACTTCCACGACCACTACATCACCGACCCCGCGCACGATCTCGACTGGCGCGCCTCGCCGCTGCTGCACAAGAACCTTGCGGGCCTGCCGCCCGCACTGGTGCTGACCGCCGGCTACGACCCGCTGCGCGACGAGGGACTCGACTACGCGCGTGCGTTGACCGAGGCAGGCAACCGCGCAACCTACGTCTGCTTCGAACGCCAGATCCACGGCTTCATCACCATGGGCCGCTTGCTCGACGAGGCCAATGCGGCGGTGGCGCTGTGCGCTGGCGAATTGCGGCGCGCGCTGCTGCCACGCGCCTAGAGCCCTAGGGAAAGTCCCCGCGCAATCGGCACCCCCGTTTCCGTTCGCGCCGCTACGATCCTCCGAAACGACGCGGGCCCCGAGGCCCAGCGTCGCCAAGCGGAGGAAAGGGCATCTTGGTGACCAGACAACCGGCAGTGGTGGCGCGCGGGCGCCACGGCGAGCGTCTCATGTGGATCACGACGCAACGCGTGTTCTATGCAGGGCTTCTCGGCGCGGCGGCTGAACGCAGCCTTGGCGGCCACGGCGTGTACGTGTCGCCGACGGGCGCTCCGCTGCGCATCCGTATCGGCGGGAGCGCGTGGCAGAGCGGCGAACTGCTCGTCGTGCCGCCGCAGGTGCCGCACCAAGTGGCGACGGACCATCGCCTGATCCTCAATCTCCTCGTCGAATCGGAATCGGTCGACCCCGCGCTGCTGCCGGACTTCCTCCAGCACTGCGGGCCGGTCGATGCGCCGCAGTTCGTCCGCCGCGTCCGCGATGCGCATGCGCGCCTGCTCGAAGCCTCGGGCCGCGAGAGCTTCGACGGCTTCGACTTCGACACGCTCTTCTTCGGCCAGCCGCTCGCACCGCGTCCGCTCGATGCGCGCATCCGCGCCGTGGTGGACCGCATCAACGCCGACCCGGCCGCGCCCACCTCGGCCGAGGAATGCGCCGCGGCGGTGAAGCTGTCCTTCTCCCGCTTCCTGCACCTGTTCAAGCAGGAGACCGGCGTGCCGTTCCGCGCCTTCCGCGCCTGGAAGCGCGCGCGAAGCCTGCTGCGCCACGTGCGCCAGACGGCCACGCTGACCGACATCGCGCTAGACACCGGCTATCCGGATTCGACCCATTTCAGCCACTCGATCCGCCAGGTCTACGGCCTGCGGCCCAGCGACATCCTCGCCGGCTCGCGTCGGCTCGCCGTGCACCAATGACGCGCACGGCCGCGCCACGACGGATGCGGGACAACCCTCTGCGCGGCGCGCGGTGCTCACCGCTATAAACCGCGAAACCCGAACGAAACCCCCTTGCAAATACTCCAGCTCCTGCTCTCAGGCATTGCGCAAGGCTGCATCTATGGCCTGATCGCGCTGGGGTTCGTGCTCATCTACAAGGCCACCGAAACGGTGAGCTTCGCCCAGGGCGAACTCATGATGCTCGGTGCCTTCTGCGCCTTCGCGGCCATGACGCTGTTCGGGCTGCCCTTCTGGCTCGCGGCGTTGCTCGCGGTGGTCGCCATGATCGCCTTCGGCGTCTTGCTGGAGCTGGTGGTGATCCGCCCGATCCTCGGGCAGCCGCAGTTCTCGATCGTGATGCTGACGATCGGCATCGGCTACGTGGCGCGCGGGCTGATCACGATGATCCCGGCCATCGGCACCGAGACGCACGCGCTGCCGGTGCCCTACAAGGACCAGATCTGGAAGGTCGGCGAACTGGTCGTCAACGTGGAGCAGATGGCGATCATCGTGGCGACCGCAGTGCTGTGCGGGCTGCTGTTCGCGATGTTCCGCTACAGCAAGCTCGGCATCGCGATGCAGGCCTCGTCGCAGAACCAGCTGGCCGCGTACTACATGGGCATTCCGGTGAAGCGGCTCAACGGGCTGGTGTGGGGGCTGGCGGCGGCGGTCGCGGCGATCGCCGGCATGCTGCTGGCGCCGATCACCTTCGTGCACGCGAACATGGGCTTCATCGGGCTCAAGGCTTTTCCGGCGGCGGTGGTGGGAGGCTTCGGCAGCCTGCCGGGCGCGATCGTCGGCGGGCTGGTGATCGGCATCGTCGAGTCCTTCGCGGGCTTCTACCTGCCGGACGGCTTCAAGGACACGGCGCCGTACATCGTGGTGCTCGTGATGCTGATGGTGAAGCCCAACGGCCTCTTCGGCGAGAAGCTGCGCAAGAAAGTCTAAGGATGAAGCTCGCCCCCAGTCTTCGCGCACTTCGTGTCGCTTCGCCTACCCCCTACCGGGGGCAATACCGGCGGCCCGGCGAAGCCGGTTCCGCGGTATTCCCGGGCTTTGGTCGCGCCCGTTTCATGGGGTGCGAGTCTTGGGGCGGCGTGGTGGAAATCTGAGATGCGCTACACCTTCAAGACCAGCTACACGCAGGACATCGACCTCGCCAAGCATGGCGGCCATGTCTTCTGGTACAGCCTGCTGGGCGCGGCGCTGATCGTGGCGCCTTGGGCGCTGCCGGAGTACTGGCTCGCGCAACTGACCTTCGTGCTGATCTACGGGATCGTCGGGCTCGGGCTGATGCTGCTCGCCGGCTTCACGGGGCAGTTCTCGATCGGGCATGCGGCCTTCCTGGGCACGGGGGCGTACACACAGGCGGTGTTGAGCAACCTGGGCGTGCCGTTTCCACTGGCGCTGGTCGCGGCTGCGGCGCTGTCGGCGGCGGTGGGGGTGGTGGTCGCGTTGCCGGCCTTGCGGGTGAAGGGCATCTACCTGGGCATCGCGACGCTGGCCTTCGGCTTCATCGTCGAGGAGGTGTTCGCGCGGTGGGAGAGCGTGACCGGCGGCAACTCGGGACTGCATGTGAAGTCGCCGAAGCTGCTGGGCATGGACCTGGGGTCGAGCGAGAGCTTCTATCTCGTGTGCCTGCTGGTCGCGGTGCTGTGCACGCTCGCGATCCTGAACCTGTTGCGCTCGCCCACCGGGCGCGCCTTCGTCGCCATCCGCGATTCGGAGATTTCGGCGCAGAGCATGGGCATTCATCTGGCGCGCTACAAGACGCTGTCGTTCGCGATCTCGGCTGCGCTGGCGGGTCTGGGCGGTGCGTTGTATGCGCACAAGCTGAGCTTCATTTCGCCGGACCAGTTCAGCATTCTCCAGTCGATTGATCTGCTGCTGCTGGTGGTGATTGGCGGGCTGGGCTCGGTGCACGGCGCGTTCCTCGGCGCGATTTTCCTGATCGCGATGCCGCAGTTGATTGCGTTGGGGAAGGACTGGTTGCCGCCGGTGGTGGGGCAGGCGCCGGGCTTGCAGGGACTGGTCTATGGGCTGGTGCTGATCGCGTTCGTGCTGTTCGAGCCGTTGGGGCTGTATGGGCGGTGGCTCAAGATTCGTACGTGGCTTCAACTCTTTCCCTTCTATCGCAAGGGCTTGTTCAAGCGGCAGAAGTCCTTCACCAAGTCGGATCGCCTGAGATGAGTGCCAGCGACGTTCTTCTCTCGGCCAGCGACCTGAGCGTGCGCTTCGGCGGCGTGCTCGCGGTCAACAAGGTGAGCTTCGATGTGCGGCGTGGCGAAGTCTTCACGTTGATCGGGCCGAACGGTGCGGGCAAGACGACGGTGTTCAATCTGATCAGCCGGATCTACACGCCGACTACGGGCGACATCGTCTGGCATGGCGAGGGCAAGCCGATCGCGCTGACGCAGCAGGCGCCGCACGAGATCGCGGCGCTGGGCATCGCCCGAACTTTTCAGAACATCGAGTTGTTCGAGCATGCGACTGTCCTGCACAACCTGTTGATCGGCCGGCACACGCATCGCAAGACGGGCTTCTGGAGCGAGGTGTTCTTCACCCCGGCGACGCGCCGCGCGGAGATCGCGGCGCGCGAGAAGGCGGAGCAAGTGATCGACTTGCTGGATTTGCAGCATCACCGCGACTCGATGGTGGCGGGGCTGCCCTACGGGGTGCGAAAGGTGGTCGAGCTGGCGCGTGCGCTGTGTACGGAGCCGAAGCTGCTGCTGCTCGATGAACCATCGTCGGGGCTCAATGTGGAGGAGACGGCGGACATGGCGTTCTGGATCCAGGACATCCAGCATGAGCTGGGGATCTCCGTGCTGATGGTGGAGCACGACATGTCGCTCGTGTCCAAGGTGTCTGACCGCGTGTTGGCTATGAACATGGGGGAGGCGCTGGCTACGGGGACTCCACGTGAGGTTCAGTCGGATTCGCGGGTGATCGAAGCCTATCTGGGGACCGTGGATGACGTGAGTAGTTTGCGGAGGGCTGCGTAGTGTTTACTGCTGTGGTGTCCGTTGGAAGAGCGCCCGGCATGCGGTGCGCGCTGGCCGACCCCGCTACGCCGGCCCTTCGGGCTGCCCTGCAGTGCTCGCTTCAGGCGGGGTCCGCGCAAACTCGCTGCGCTCAAACACGCGCGGCCCTTTTTCCGCCTGAAGCTGCGCGCTTCGGCGGCGTAGAGGGGTCGGCCAGCGCGCACCGCATGCCGGGCTTCGTGCGTGTGCGACGGACGAGTGCGCCTCTAACGCCCAAGACCTGCGCGTCATCACACCGCGTGTCGCGGACAGTTCAACCGCAGCGTCCCTGCGACGGCGGGCGGTGTGCCCTGTGCCGGCCGTTGAGGCACCGCCGAGCAGCGCAGCGGTGCGCGGAAAAAGGGCCGCGCGTGTTTGAGCGAAGCGAGTTTGCGCGGACCCCGCGTACCGCGAGCAGCGCAGGGCAGCCCGAAGGGCCGGTGACGTCGGCCGGCACAGGGCACACCGCCCGTCGTCGCCCCCCCAAACCGACGCACAAGAGGGCCGCACGATGAGCGAAACAGTCCTCCAGCTGCTGAACGTAGAAAGCGCCTACGGCCCCATCAAGGCCATCCGAGGCGTCAGCCTCAAGGTCCGCGCAGGAGAAATAGCCACAGTCCTGGGCTCCAACGGCGCAGGCAAGACAACGATCCTGAAGACGATCTCCGGAATCATCGACCCCCGAAAAGGCAGCATCGAATTCCAGGGCCAGAACATCACCGCCAAGGACCCCGCGTACATCGTCCAGCAGGGCCTGAGCCACGTCCCCGAAGGCCGCGAAGTGTTCCCGTTGCTGTCGGTGCGCGACAACCTCCTGATGGGCGCCTACACCCGCAAGGACCGTGACGGCGTGGCCCGCGACATCGAAACGGTCTACACCTACTTCCCCATCCTGAAGGAGCGCGCGACGCAGGACGCCGGCCTGCTCTCAGGTGGGCAGCAGCAGATGCTCGCCATCTCGCGCGCCATCATGGCCGCGCCGCATCTCATCCTGCTCGACGAGCCCAGCCTCGGCTTGTCGCCCAAGCTCACCAAGGAAATCTTCGAGATCGTCGTGCGCATCAACCGCGAGCGCGGCACCACCATCCTGCTGGTCGAACAGAACGCCAACATGGCGCTCAACGCCTCCGACTACGGCTATGTCCTCGAGAACGGCCGCATCGTCATGGAAGACACCTGCGACCGCCTGCGCGAGAAAGAGGACATCAAGGAGTTCTACCTCGGCCTCAAGGACGACGGCGTGCGCGGCGAGCGGCGCTGGAAGAAAAAGAAGACCTGGAGATGAAGAACAACGCCATGCGAGCCAAGGCACCCGCCGGCCTGTGGGACCTGGAACACCTCCAGCCCCGGCAGAACATCGCGGTCCCCGGCGACACCATTCCCGCCATGTTCTGGAACGCGGCCCGCCTGCGCGCCGACAAGGTGTGGATGCGGCAAAAGGAACTCGGCATCTGGCGCAGCTGGACCTGGCAGCAGACCGCCGATGCCGTGCGCGAAATCGCCGGCGGCCTGATGGCCATCGGCTTTGCCTCCGGCGAATGCGCTTCCATCCTGTCGAACACCGTCATCGAATGGGTGCTGTGCGACGTGGCCGTGCTGAGCTGCGGCGGCGTCTCCAACGGCATCTATCCCACCGATGCCGCATCGCAGGTGCACTACCTCTGCGAAGACTCACGCACCACCGTGCTCTTCGTCGAGGACGACGAGCAGCTCGACAAGGCGCTCGAAGTGCGCGGCGCCCTGCCATTGCTGCGCAAGATCATCGTGTTCGACATGGAAGGCCTGCGCGACCTGCGCGAGACCGACGTGATGAGCCTCGATGCCCTGCGCGAACTGGGGCGCGACTACCTGAAGGGCCATCCGCAGGAACTGGAGCAGCGCGTCGCCGCCTGCCGCCCCGAGGACCTCGCCATCCTCGTCTACACCTCCGGCACCACCGGCAAGCCCAAGGGCGCGATGCACAGCCATCGCGGGCTCGTCTACACCGCGCGCGGCTACAACACCCTGATCTCGCAGGACGAGCACGACGAGCGCATGTGCTTCCTGCCGTTGTGCCACATCGCAGAGCGCATGGGCGGCGAGTACTTCGCGATGTACACCGGCTCCATCCTCAACTTCGTCGAGAACCCCGAGACCGTGCCGGAGAACGTGCGCGAGATCGCGCCCACCGTTTTCACCGCCGTCCCGCGCGTGTGGGAAAAGTTCTACTCGGGCGTGATGATCGCGCTCAAGGAAGCCAGTGCGCTGCAGCAGGCGGCCTACGGCTGGAGCATCGGTGTGGGCACAGCCATCGCCGAGCGCGTGCTCGCCGGCCAGCCGGTCGACGGCATGCTGCGCTTCAAGTTCCGCATTGCGCGCTGGCTCGCGCTGGACAACGTGCGCAAGCTGATCGGCATCCACCGCGCGCGATTCCTCGTGACCGGCGCCGCGCCGATCTCGCCCGACCTGGTGCGCTGGTATCTCGCGCTTGGCGTGCCGATGCTGGAGGTCTGGGGCATGACCGAATCGTGCGGTGCGTCTACCGGCGTGCCCGCGACGCGCATCAAGCCCGGCGCCATCGGGCCGGCCGCGGGCTACAACGAAGTGCGCATCGACCCCGCCACCGGCGAGATCCTCGTGCGCGGCACCAACGTGTTCATGGGCTATCTCAACCTGCCCGAGAAGACCGCCGAAACCATCGACGCAGACGGCTGGCTGCACACCGGCGACGTCGGCACGGTCGACCAGGACGGGTATTTCCGCATTACCGACCGGATGAAGGACATCATCATCACGGCAGGCGGCAAGAACATCACGCCGAGCGAGCTGGAGAACGAGCTCAAGTTCAGCCCCTACATCACGGACGCGGTGGTGATCGGCGATGCCAAGCCCTACCTCACGGTGATCGTCATGATCGACCAGGAGAACGTCGAGAAATTCGCGCAGGACCACGACGTGCCCTTCAGCAACTACCAGAGCCTGACGCGCACGCAGGAAGTGCAGGACCTGATCCAGGCCGAGATCGACCGCGTCAATGCCAAGTTCGCGCGGGTCGAGCAGATCAAGAAGTTCTTCCTGCTCGAGACCCAGCTCAGCGCCGAGGACGAAGAACTCACGCCCACGATGAAGCTCAAGCGCAAGCTGGTGCAGGCCAAGTACGCGGAGCGCATCGAGGCGATGTACGCCTGATTTTTTTGCCAACCTAGAGGAGACAGCGGATATGAAGATCAAGTCACTCATCCCCCTTGCCGCGGCCTCTGGCCTGGCGCTGGTTTCCGGCCTGGCCGGGGCGCAGCAGCAGGGCGTCAGCAAGGACGAGATCAGGATCGGCACGATCCAGGATCTCTCCGGTCCGCTCGCCGGCTTCGGCAAGCAGGCGCGCAACGGCATGCAACTGGGCGTGGACGAACTCAACGAGCAGGGCAGCGTCAACGGCCGCAAGCTCAAGCTCTTCGTCGAGGACTCGGGCTACGACCCCAAGAAGGCGGTGCTGGCGGCGCAGAAGCTGGTCAACCAGGACAAGATCTTCATCATGGCCGGCCACATCGGCACCGCGCAGAACATGGCGGCGATGCCGGTGCAGTTCGACAAGAACGTGGTCAACTTCTTCCCGATCACGGCGGCGCGCGAGATGTACGAGCCGCTCAACCGCCTCAAGTATTCGTTTGCGGCGACCTACTACGACCAGATCCGGATCGCGCTGCCGAAGATGATCAAGGAGAAGGGCGCCAAGAAGGTCTGCACCATCTACCAGGACGACGAGTTCGGACTCGAAGTGCAGCGCGGCGCCGAAGCCGGCCTGAAGACCGCGGGCCTGGAGCTGACCGAGAAGACCTCCTTCAAGCGCGGCGCGACCGACTTTTCGTCGCAAGTCGCGAAGATGAAGGCCGCCAACTGCGACCTCGTGGTGCTCGGCACCATCATCCGCGAGACCATCGGGACCGTGGGCGAGGCGCGCAAGACGGGCTTCAACCCGACCTTCCTCGGGTCGAGCGCGGCCTACACCGACCTGATCCACAAGCTCGGCGGCAAGCCGATGGACGGCATCTACGCCACCATGACCGTGCAGAACCCCTACACGGACGAGCAATCGCAGCCGCTGCGCTTCTGGGCCAACAAGTACAAGACCAAGTTCAACGAGGACCCGACGGTGTTCTCGGTCTACGGCTACATGATCGTGCAGAGCTTCATCCAGGCCGCGAACAAGGCCGGGCCGAACCTCACGACGGACACGTTCATCAAGGCGATGGACAGCAGCACCTTCGAGCCGGACATGTTCGGTGCGCCGAAGATGACCTTCACCGCGACCAAGCGTCTCGGCAACGAGCAGTCGCGCCTGTCGCAGATCGTGGATGGCAAGTGGAAAGTCGTATCGGACTACGTGGCGCCCTGACGCGGCGAACGAACCCGCAAAGAAAAAGCCGCCCAAGGGCGGCTTTTTTGAGGCTCCCCTTCCAGAGATACCGAGGAACCGGCTTCGCCGGGCCGCTGGTATCGCCCCCGGAAGGGGGTGGGCGGCTACACGAAGTGAGCCAACCTGGGGGCGAGCTCAATCCTCTACGAAGGCCTCTTCGCGTTTCGCCTTGATCGACGGCAGCAGCACGATGCCCAGCAGCAGACACGCTGCCACCAGCAAGCCGGCCGACAACGGCCGCGTCACGAACACGCTCCACGTTCCGCGCGACAGCAGCAGCGCACGGCGCAGGTTCTCTTCCATCATCGGCCCCAGGATGAAGCCCAGCAGCAGCGGCGCAGGCTCGGTCCGCAGCTTGATGAAGAGATAGCCGATGAAGCCGAAGGCCGCCACCATCCAGATGTCGAAGGTGTTGTTGTTGGTGGAGTACACCCCGATCGCGCAGAAGAGCACGATGGCCGGGAACAGGAACTTGTAGGGCACCGTCAGCAGCTTGATCCACATGCCGATCAGCGGCAGGTTCAGGATGATGAGCATCGCGTTGCCGATCCACATCGAGGCGATCAGGCCCCAGAAGAGTTCGGGGTTGCTGGTCATCACCTGCGGGCCGGGCTGGATGTTGTGGATGGTCATCGCACCCACCATCAGCGCCATCACCGCATTGGGCGGAATGCCCAGCGTCAGCAGCGGGATGAAGGAGGTCTGCGCGCCGGCGTTGTTGGCCGACTCGGGCGAAGCCACGCCGCGGATGTTGCCCTTGCCGAAGGGCACTTCGCCGGGCTTCATGCGGATCTTCTTTTCCAGCGCGTAGGCCGCGAACGAAGCCAGCAGCGCGCCGCCACCGGGCAGGATGCCGAGCGCGGAGCCCAGCGTGGTGCCGCGAAGCACGGCAGGCGCCATGTTCTTGAAGTCGTTCTTGGTGGGCCACAGGCCCTTCACCTCGGAGGTGAACACTTCGCGCTCTTCGTCCGGCTGCGAGAGGTTGCCGATGATTTCGCCGTAGCCGAACACGCCCATGGCGATCACCACGAAGCCGATGCCGTCGGTGAGCTCAGGGATGTCGAAGCTGAAGCGCGCGACACCCGAGTTCACGTCGGTGCCGACGATGCCGAGCAGCAGGCCCAGCACGATCATCGAGACCGCCTTGAGCAGCGAGCCCGACGCCAGCACAACGGCGCCGATCAGGCCGAGCACCATCAGCGAGAAGTACTCCGCCGGGCCGAACTTGAAGGCCAGTTCGGTCAGCGGCGGTGCGAAGGCCGCCAGGATCAGCGTGCCGACGCAGCCCGCGAAGAACGAACCCAGGCCGGCAGCCGCCAGCGCGGGCCCCGCCCGGCCCTGCCGCGCCATCTGGTAGCCGTCGATACAGGTCACCACCGAGGATGACTCGCCCGGCAGATTGACCAGGATGGCGGTGGTGGAGCCGCCGTACTGCGCGCCGTAGTAGATGCCGGCCAGCATGATCAGCGCCGACACGGGGGGCAGCGCGTAGGTGGCGGGCAGCAGCATCGCGATGGTCGCGACGGGGCCGATGCCCGGCAGCACGCCGATCAGCGTGCCCAGAATACAACCGACCAGGCAGTACAGCAGGTTGGTGAGCGTGAAGGCGACGCCGAAGCCGGTCGCGAGGTTGTGAATCAGATCCATGAAGGTCTCCTCAGCCCGAAATGAAGGTGGGCCAGACCTGGATCTGCAACTTGAGCGCCCAGATGAACGCTACATAACTGCCTGCCGCCAGGATGGTCGAGAGAACCAGCACGTCGCGCAGCTTGAAGTGCTCGCCCGCGAGGCTGGAGATGATGGTGAGCGCGTAGATCGCGATGATCATGCCCATGGCCGGCACGCCGACGCTCGGCAGGCCACCGAGCAACACGCCGAACGCGAGGTTGGCCGCGATGACGAAGAACAGCGGCTTCCAGGCCCATTTGCCGATCGGGTCGCCGTCGGCCGTCTCGACCACCAGCGACTGGAACATGACCAGTGCGCCGAGGAACGCCAGCAGGATCCCCAGCATGAGCGGAAAGTAGCCGGGCCCCATGCGGGCCCCGTCGCCGATGTTGTAGGTGGTGGCGCCTATGGCAAAGGCGCCCCCCACCGCTAAGAACATGACTCCTGAAAAGAAGTCAGCCTGACTCTTGATACGCATTGTCTCGACCCTCGTTGATGAGCCTTCGAGGGTCGTCTTCCGCGGCTGACTGTTCGCTGACCACTACTGTACGGACTTCCACGTACGGGCCGGCCGCGCCCAATGAAAAAGGCTCCCGAAGGAGCCTTTTTGCCGTATGTGCTGACGAGGGCTTAGTAGCCGCCGCGGCCACCGCCGCCGCCGCCGTAGCCGCCACCGCCGCTGCGGTTGCCGCCGCCGTAGCCGCCGCCACCACCGCCGCCGTAACCACCGCCGCCGCCGCTGCGGCCACCGCCGCCGCCGAAGCCGCCGGGCGAACGGGGCTCCATCGGACGTGCTTCATTGACGGTCAGGCTGCGGCCGTCGAGTGCCTGGCCATTCAGGCCTTCGATGGCTGCCAGCGCTTCCGCGTCGGTGCCCATTTCGACAAAGCCGAAGCCCTTGGAGCGACCGCTGTCGCGTTCCATCATGACTTTGGCGCTGGCGACCGAACCGTACTGGCCGAAGGCCTGTTCGAGATCGTTGTCGCGGATGGAGTAGGCGAGGTTGCCTACGTAAAGTTTCTTGCCCATGGAGGGACTCCTAATCAAACCTAACAGACAAAGCGATGGAGTCCCAGAATCACAACAAACTAAACAGCGCTGTGGCGCGAAACTGACCGATCACCCGGATCACGCGCGGGCAGCAAGTGGCCGCGACGTCCCGGCATTTTCCTTCACTATGGAACTTTTGGGTGAAATGCTTTTTATTTTTGAACCTATTTGTATCCGTGTGCACCGTATTTGCGACGTATTCGCGATTCAGGGCCTTTTTCGGAGCGGATTCAGCAGCGTTTTGAGCCCGTTGTGGTCGATTTCATGCATCAGAGCGAGCAAACGGCCAATTTCTCCTGCGGGAAAACCCTCACGCGCGAACCAGGTGAGGTAATTTCCGGGCAGGTCGGCGATGACCCGACCCTTGTATTTGCCGAAGGGCATTTCGAGGGTCACCAGGCGTTCCAGGTCTTCCGGCTTCACGGCAAGCTCCGCGCTTTCGCGCTGCGGTGCTCGACTTCGAAACGGTCCGGCAGCCCATGGTGGCTATGCTCCTTCATCTCTGCGACCCTCGCTTTTTCCATTCATCGGCTCCATTCAGGCCCGCTTCTTCATGCCATTCCAATCCCTGGGACTCGATCCTGCCCTGGTGCGTGCCGCCGCTGACAAGGGCTACGTCGCGCCCACGGCCATCCAGCTCGAAGCCATTCCGGCGATCCTGCAAGGGCGGGACCTGCTGGGCGCGGCCCAGACCGGCTCCGGCAAGACGGCGGCATTCTCGCTGCCCCTGCTGCAGCGGCTGGCGCGCGAGCCACGCTCGTCGCCGCGGCGCCTGCAAGCGCTGATTCTCGTGCCCACGCGCGAGCTGGCGGCGCAGGTGGGCGAGTCGATGCGCGGCCTGGCGCAGCACCTGCCCGTGCCGGTGAAGATCGCCGTCGCGTTCGGCGGCGTCTCCATCAACCCGCAGATGATGGCGCTGCGCGGCGGTGCCGACGTCA
Organism: Variovorax flavidus; assembly: GCF_030317145.1. Taxonomy (GTDB): domain Bacteria; phylum Pseudomonadota; class Gammaproteobacteria; order Burkholderiales; family Burkholderiaceae_C; genus Variovorax; species Variovorax flavidus. Next base: position 456,246 of record NZ_JASZYE010000003.1, on the reverse strand, counting down.
TGATCGCCACGCCGGGCCGGCTGCTGGACCTGATCGACCATCGCGCGCTGCGCTTGTCTTCGGTGTCGACGCTGGTGCTGGACGAGGCCGACCGCCTGTTCGACCTCGGCTTTGCCGAGGAACTCGGGCGCATCCTCGCGCTGCTGCCGAAGGAGCGCCAGAACCTCCTGTTCTCCGCAACCTTCCCGCAGGCGATCCAGTCGCTCGCCGAAGGACTGCTCCAGGACCCGGTGCGGGTCGAAGTGCAATCCGAGGCGGCCGAGGAGCCCGCGATCCTGCAACGCGCGATCGAGGTCGACGCCGCGCGGCGCACACAACTGCTGCGCCAGCTGGTCAAAGACAGCGGCTGGACTCGCGTGCTCGTGTTCGTCGCCACCAAGCACGCCTCGGAGATCGTGGCCGACAAGCTGCGCAAGGCCGGCATCGAGGCCGAGCCCTTCCATGGCCTGCTCAGCCAGGGCAAGCGCACGCAGGTGCTCACCGACTTCAAGGCGTCCAGGGTGCAGGTGGTCGTCGCGACCGATCTCGCGGCGCGCGGCATCGACGTCGCCCAGCTCCCCGTGGTGGTGAACTACGACCTGCCGCGTTCGGCCGTCGACTACGTGCACCGCATCGGCCGCACCGGCCGCGCGGGTGAAAGCGGTTTGGCCGTGAGCTTCGTCAGCGCGGCTACCGAGGCGCACTTCAGGCTCATCGAAAAACGCCAGGGCCTCAACGTGCCGCGCGAGCGCGTGGCAGGCTTCGAGCCCGTCGAAACCGCCGTGCCCGCACCCGCCGGCACCGGCGGCATCAAGGGCAAGCGCCCCAGCAAGAAGGACAAGCTGCGCGCCGCCGCGCGTTGACCGCCATGCCCAATCCCAGGAATACCGCGGAACCGGCTTAGCCGGGCCGCCGGTATTGCCCCCGGAAGGGGGTTGGCGGCTACACGAAGTGAGCGAGCCTGGGGGCGAGAGGTTTATCCAGTCTTGAGAAGCCGCCGAGCCTCGGCCACGATCGCACCTGGCGTGATGCCGAAGTGCCTGTACAGGACATCGGCAGGGCCGGAGGCACCGAAGCCCGTCATGCCGACGAAGCCGCCGCGCTCGCCAAGCCAGCGGTCCCAGCCGAAGCGCAACGCAGCCTCGACGCCGATCCGCACGGTGCCGCCGGGCAGCACCGAGGCCCGGTAGGCATCGTCCTGTGCCTCGAACAGCTCCCAGCACGGCATCGACACCACGGCCGTCGGAACCCGGTCGGCTTGCAGCGCCTCGCGGGCCTCGAGGGCGAGCGAGACTTCGGAACCGGTCGCGATGAGCGTCACCGCCGCGCGCACTCCGCCTTCCGCCGCAGCCAGAACGTAGGCGCCGCGGCTCGACCGGTTGCTGTTGTCGTCGCCGGCATTGCGGCGGCGGACCCGGGGCAGCGCCTGTCGCGCGAACACCAGGCTCGATGGTCCGCTGCGATGCTCGAGTGCCGCCTCCCAGCATTCGGCGGCCTCGACCGCGTCGGCCGGGCGGAACACCAGCATGTTCGGCATGGCGCGCAGGGACGCGAGGATCTCGACCGGCTGATGCGTCGGCCCGTTCTTGCCGAGGCCGATCGAATCGTGGCTGAACACGAACTTCACCGGCAGCCCCATCAGCGCGGCCATGCGCATCGCGGGCCGCTCGTAGTCGGAGAAGGCGAGGTAGGTCACGCTCAGGGGGATGACGCCGCCATGCGCCGCCATGCCGTTGGCCATCGCGCCCATCACGTGTTCCCTGACGCCGCAGTGCACATACGCACCGCCGCGGTCGTCGGCAGTGAAGGCGTTCAGGCGCCGCTTGTGGCTGGTCGGCGCTTCGAGGTCTGCGCAAGCGACCATGCGCTCGGGCAACACATCGGTGAGCAGGTCGTTGATCTCGGCCGAAATCAGGATGCCCCCTTGCGGCTGGTCGTCGCTGTCGAGCATGCGGCGCTTGTAGCTGTGCAGCACGTCGCGCCACTCCAGCGGCAAGTCGCCGGCCATGATCCGCTCGAACTCGGCGCGATCGGCCGCCGGCAAGCCGGCCAGCCTGCGCTGCCACTCGTCGTAGGCCGCTGTGCTCCGGCGCCCGGCGTCTCGCCAGGCCTGCAGCACCGGCGCCGGCACTTCGAACGGCGCGCCGGGCCAGTCGAGCGCCTGTCGCGCGGCATCGGCGTCCTCGGGATGCAGCCTCGCGCTGTGGCCGCCACGCTGGCCCTGGAGCCTCGCGATGCCGCGCGCAATCACCGTGCGGCACGCGATCATCGACGGGCGCGGGTCCTGCCGCGCAAGGGCGAGGGCGTCGGCCACCGCCTCGATGTCGTGGCCGTCGACCTCGATCACGTGCCAGTGGGCGACGCGGAATCGCTCCGCGACGTCCTCGCTGATCGAGAGCGCCGTGCTGCCGTCATCCGTGATGCGGTTGTCGTCCCACAGCAGGATCAGCTTGCCCAGCCGCAGATGTCCCGCCAGCGAGATCATTTCCTGGCCGATGCCCTCTTGCAGGCAACCGTCGCCGACGAACGCATAGGTGAAGTGGTCGACCAGACCCGGGCCGAAGCGCGCGCCGAGATAGGCCTCGGCCACCGCCATGCCGAAGGCGTTCGCGATGCCCTGGCCGAGCGGCCCGGTCGTGACTTCGATGCCGCTCGACGGATCGAACTCCGGATGGCCTTCGCAGCGCGAGCCGAACTCGCGAAAGCTCCGGACCTGTTCCAGCGAGATGTTCCGGTAGCCCGTCAGGTACAGCAGCGAATACAGCAGCATCGAGCCATGGCCGTTCGACAGCACCACGCGATCGCGGTCCGGCCAGGTCGGGTCGGCCGGGTTGAACTTCAGGTGGCGCGTGTACAGCGCCGTCGCGATCTCGGCCATGCCGAGCGGCACGCCCTGGTGCCCCTCGGTGGCACGCACGATGGCATCGATCGAGAGGAAGCGGATGGCATGCGCCAGCGGCGCGAGTGCGTGGGACGTCATGGCCCACCTCAGCCCAGCCAGCCCTTGATCTGCGAGACCATCGCTTCGGCGGAGATGCCGTAGCGCTCATGCAGGGTCGGCAGCGCACCGGCATCGAGAAAGGCGTCGGGCAGCGCGATCTGGCGGAACTGCGCCGGTGCATTGCCGCTGCGCAGCAGCAGGCCGGCCACCGCCTCGCCGAGCCCGCCGATGACCGAATGGTTCTCGGCGACCACGACCAGGCGGCCTTCCCGCTTCACTTCACGCAGGAGGGTTGGCTCGTCCAGCGGCTTGATGGTCGGCACGTGCAATACGGCCGCGTCCACGCTGTCGCGGCGCAGGGCGTCGGCCACCTCCAGCGAGCGCATGGTCATGAAGCCGCTGGCGATGATCAGCACGTCCTTCCCGCCGCGCAGCAGCTTGGCCTTGCCGAGCTCGAACTTGTAGTCGTACTCGTCGAGAACGAGCGGCACGTTGCCGCGCAGCAGCCGCATGTACACGGGCCCTTGATGGGCGGCGATCTGCGGCACCGCCTGCTCGATGTCCAGCGCATCGCAGGGATCGACGATGGTCATGCCGGGGATGCCGCGCATCATCGCCAGGTCCTCCGTCGCCTGGTGGCTGGGCCCGTAGCCCGTGGTGAGGCCCGGCAGGGCGCAGCACATCTTCACGTTGAGGTTCTCTTCCGCGATCACCTGGTGCACGAAGTCGTAGGCGCGGCGCGTGCCGAAGACGGCGTAGGTGGTCGCGAACGGGACGAAGCCTTCCTTGGCCATGCCGCCGGCGGCAGCCATCAGCAACTGCTCGGCCATGCCCATTTGGAAGAAGCGCTCGGGGTAGGCCTGCGCGAACAGGTGCAGGTCGGTGTACTTGGCGAGGTCCGCCGTCATGCCGACGATCTCGGGGCGCTCGCGCCCCAGTTCCACCAGGGCCTTGCCGAAGGGCGCGGCCTTCACGCGCTGCCCTTCGGTGGCGATCGAGGCGATCATCGCCGAGGTCGTGAGGCGTGGCTTCTTCTCGGTCGTCGCGGTCATCAGAGTGCTCCTTCGTGCTGGGCCTGGTCCAGGTGCGCGATCGCCTGCTGCCACTCGGGCGGATCGACGCGGATGAAATGGTTCTTCTCGCGCTGCTCCAGAAAGGGCACGCCCTTGCCCATCAGCGTGTCGACCAGGATCACGCGCGGCTTCGCATCGGTCAGCGCGCGCGCTGAGTCGAAGGCGGCCACCACCGCGGGGAGGTCGTTGCCGTCGATCCGCTGCACGTGCCAGCCGAACGCGGCCCACTTGTCGGCGAGCGGCTCGAAGCCCAGCACCTTGCCCGAGGGGCCGTCGGCCTGCTGGTTGTTGATGTCGACCAGGCAGATCAGGTTGCCGAGTCCGTGGTGCGCCGCCCCCATGGCGGCCTCCCAGGTCGAACCTTCATCGAGCTCGCCATCCGACATCGAGTTGTAGACAAAGGCCGGGTTGCCCTTGTGGCGCAGGGCGAGCGCCATGCCGACGGCGATCGGCAGGCCCTGGCCCAGCGATCCGCCGGACATCTCCATGCCGGGCGTATAGGTCGCCATGCCGGACATGGGGAGGCGGCTGTCGTCGCTGCCGTAGGTCTCGAGTTCCTCCTCGGGGATGATCCCGGCCTCGATCAGCGCGGCGTAGAAGGCGATGGCGTAGTGGCCGTGCGAGAGCAGGAAGCGGTCGCGCGACTCCCATTGCGGATCTTCCGGCCGGTACTTCATGGCATGGCCGTAGGCCACGGCCAGCACGTCGGCATAGCCCAGCGCCTGGCCGATGTAGCCCTGGCCCTGCACCTCGCCCATGCGCAGGGCATTGCGTCGGATGCGGTAGGCGCGCTCGGAAAGCTTCGATGGATCAGACATGGTGTTCCTTTGGATGAAGAGCGGGGGCGGAGGTCAGCGGATCGTGAGCCAGGGCAGGTAGGCGAAGCCCAGCAGCAATCCGATCGCCACGAAATAGAAGGGAATCAGTTCTTTCACCACATCCCCGATGCGCACCTTGGCGATGGTGCTGGTGATGAAGAGCGTGGTGCCGATCGGCGGGTGGTACAGGCCGATGGAGAGGTTGACGATCATCATGATCCCGAGCTGCACGGCGTCCATGCCGACCGCCGAGGCCAGCGGGACGAACATCGGCGTGAGCAGCAGCACGGCCGCGGGCAGGTCGATGAACATGCCGGTGGCCAGCATGATCAGGTTCATCGCCAGGATGATCAGCCAGGGCGATTGCAGCGTTTCCTTGGCAAAGCGCGTGAACTCGGCCGGCAGTTGCTCGTAGGTGACGATCCAGCCGACCACGCTCGAAGCCATGATGATCAGCAGCACGACACCGGTGGAGATGCCCGCCTCGATGGCTGCGTGCTTCAGCTTGGCCAGGGTCAGGTCGCGGTAGACCACGACCGCCACGACCAGGGCGTACAGCGTGGACATGACGCTCACTTCGGTCGGCGTCGCGATGCCGAAGCGCAGGAAGACGATGATCAGCACCGGCATCGCGAGCGCGGGCCCCGCGTGGGCGAGCTGGCGCCAGAACAGGGGCCACTCGAAGGGCGTGGTGTCGCGGGGAAAGCCGCGGCGGCGACCCTGCACGTAGCACACGGCCATGAAGCCCGCGCACATCAGCAGGCCCGGCAGGATGCCCGCCACGAACAGCGCGCCGATCGATGCGCCGGAGACCAGCGCATACACGATCATCGGGATGGACGGCGGGATCAGGATGTCGATCGTCGCCGCCGCCGCAAGCGTGCCGGCCGCGAACGGCGCCGGGTAGCCCAGCTTCTTGAGCCATGGGATCAGCATCGAGCCGATCGCCGATGCATCGGCCACGGCCGAGCCGGAGACACCGCCGAAGATCGTCGACGAAAGCACGCCGACCTGGGCCGGCCCGCCGTGCACGCGACCGATCATCATCGACAGCAGGGTCACCAGGCTCTGGCCCAGCTTGCCGCTGACCATCAGCGCGCCGGTCATCATGAAGAAGGGAATGGCGATCAGCGGAAAGCTCTGCGTCTGCGAAATCATCTGCTCGATCGCCAGGTGCACCGGCACCTTGTCGATGATGAGCAGCCCGCCGACGGACGCCAGGACCAGCGCATGGGCGATCGGGATCGACAGCAGCGCCGTGACGATGAAGAGTGCAATGATCAGTGCGGTCATGGTCAGGCTCCGTGGGCGAGGGCTTCGGCGGCCTCGGGCTCCGCCACGGTGGCGTCGGCCCAGATCTCGGGCAGCTTGCACAGCGTCACGATGCTCAGCAGCGTGAAGCCCAGCATCAGGGCCCACACGCTCACCGAGCCGGGGACTTGCAGCATCGGACTGCGCTCGTCGGCTGCGATCTCGGCCAGCGGCCAGGCCGCGACCGTGAGCGAAAGGTAGAGCACGGCCACGGCGATCGATCCGCCCGCCAGCACCCAGCGCCGCGCGGCGCCGAGCTTCTGCGTGAGGAGCACCACGGCGATGTGGGAGCCATGCTGGGCGGCCAGCACCACGCCGGCCATGATGAGCCACGGGAACATCAGCTCCGGCAGCTCGGAAGCCGACGCGAGGCTGGTGCCCGCCACATAGCGCAGCGCCACGTTCGCGCTGAGGATCGCGAACACGACGGCCAGCGTGAGGTACAGAACGCCCCTGCACGCGGCGCCGATGCACCGGTCGATGGTTTGTAGGATCGCCATGAAAGTCTCCTTGCCCGCCCCCAGGCTCGCGCACTGCGTGTCGCTCTCCACCCCCGGCCGGGGGCGATACCGGCGGCCCGGCGAAGCCGGTTCCGCGGCATTCCTGGTTTTTGGGGCGTGATGGTGGTGTGGGTTACTGCGCCTGCTGGACGACGCGCTTGACGAAGTCGCCCGCAGGGCCGGCGGCCCACTTGGTGTAGACCGACTTCGTCGCGTCGGCGAAGGCCTTGCGGTCCACCGTGTCGATCTGGATGCCCTTGCCCTTGAGTTCGGCGACGAGCTTCTCGTCGGCTTCCTTGGAGAGCTTGCGCTGGACCTGGGTGGCCTCGGCCGCGGCTTCGGTGAACACCTTCTGGTCCGCAGGGCTCAACTTGTCCCAAGAGCGCTTGCTCATCACGAAGGGATTGGTTTCGTACTTGTGGCCGGTGAGCGAGAGGTACTTCTGCACTTCGTACAGCTTGGCCGACGAGATGTTGGTCAGCGGGTTCTCCTGGCCGTCGACCACGCCCTGCTGGAGCGCGACGTACAGCTCCGAGAACTTGATCTGCTGCGCGTCGGCGCCGAGCGCCTGCATGATGTCCATGGTCATGGCATCGGGCGGCGTGCGCAGCTTGAGGCCCTTGATGTCCGCCGGGGCCTTGATCGGCCGCTTGCTGTTGGTGACGTGGCGAATGCCGTTGTCCCAGTAGCCCAGCACGACCATGCCCTTGGCGGCGGTGCGCTTGGACAGGTCCTCGCCGATGGGCCCGTCGAGCAGTTGCCACGCCTTCTGGATGTCGGCGAACAGGAAGGGCAGGCCCAGCGCCGCGTACTCCGGCACCACGTTCGCCATCGCGCCCTGGCTGTTGGCCGAGATGTCGAGCGAGCCGGAACGCAGGGCGGTGACCATGGCGGCGTCGTCCCCGAGCTGCGCGGAATGCGCCACCTGGATCTCGTAGCGGCCGTTGGTCTTGGCCTTGACGGTGTCGGCGAACTTCACGGCCGCCTCATGGCGCGGATTGCCCGGCGCCGCGCCGTGGCCCAGGGTGAGCTTGACGGCCTGCTGCGCGAACGCAAGGCCCGAGGCCATCAGTGCGCCGATGAGGAGGGGGAGGGCGAAATGTCTGCGCTTCATGGTCTTGTCTCCGTTGTAGTGATGGATGGAATCAGTGAATCAACATGCCGCCGTTCACGTCGAGCGTGATGCCGGTGCAATAGCCGGACAGGTCGCTGGCGAGGAACAGGCAGGCGCCGGCGACGTCGGCGGGCACGCCAAGGCGGCCGATGGGGATGTCGGCGGCGATCTGCGCCTTGCGCTCGTCGGTCAGCTTGTCCTTGTTGATGTCCGTGCTGATGAGGCCGGGCGCGATCGAGTTGACGCGGATGCCGTCGGCTCCCAGTTCGCGCGCCATGGCGCGGGCCAGCCCGAGCACGCCGGCCTTGGCCGCCGAATAGTGCGGGCCGCCCAGGATGCCGCCGCCGCGCTGTGCCGAGACCGACGAGATGCAGACGATCGAACCATTCTTCTGGCGCTGCATGTGCGGGATCACCGCCTGCGAGGCCAGCAGCGTGCCGCGCAAGCTGACATCGAGCACGGCGTCGTAGTCGGCACCCGTGATGTCCACCGTCTTGCGCGGCTGGGTGATGCCGGCGTTGTTGACGAGGATGTCGATGCGGCCGAATCGCTCGACCACGCGCGCCACGGCCGCGTCGATTTCGGACTTGACCGTGACGTTCGCGACCAGCCCCAGGTGGTTGTCGCCGAGCTGGGCGGCGGCCTGCGCCGGCGTCGCGGCTTCGAGATCGGTGATGACGACTCGCGCGCCGTGAGAGGCGAGCAGGCGGGCGGTGGCGAATCCGAGGCCGTTGAGGCCGGCACCGCCGGTGATGAGGGCGACGCGATCGGTAAGCAGCACGGTATGTCTCCTATGGGTGTGTGCGGGATGGGGGTAACTATGGACACCCGTACGCATGAAGACAAACGACACTTTTTCAGCGATGAGTGAATCGCCTTCATAAAGGGTTTACCCGTGCGTTCGTCCTTTCCTCCGCTGAGCTGCCTGCTGGCCTTCGAGGCCGCGGCGCGTCGCCTGAGCTTCACGGCGGCTGCGGTCGAACTGAACCTCACGCCCTCGGCGGTCAGCCACCAGATCGCCAAGCTCGAGCAGCTGCTGGGCGTTCGGCTGTTCGAGCGGACCGTGCGCAGCATCGAGCTGACAGATGCGGGGCGCGAGTACATGAGCCGGGTGTCGGTGGCGCTCGACGCCATCAGTTCGGCCACGGACAACGTGCGCAAGGGCGTTCGGAATTCGCTGTACGTGCATGCCGCGCCGAGCTTCGCGAGCCTGTGGCTGATGCCCCGGCTCGCGGTCTTCGCGAAGGCGCATCCGGGCGTTTCGCTATCGCTGTCGTCGTCGGCCGTGCACTCGGATTTCTCGAGCGGACAGATCGACATCGACATCCGCTACGGCCTGCCCAACTGGCCGCACCTGCACGTGCAGCCGGTCTTCGAGGAGCGCATCCAGCCGATGGCGAGCCCGGCGTTCATCGAGCAGCATCGCATCGAGACACCGGAAGACCTGCTGCACGTGCCCTTGATCCAGTCGGTCGTCAACGTGGTGCAGTGGGGGGACTGGTTTCGCAGCCGCAACGTCGACTTCGCGGTCGGCCAGTTCGCCTATCGTTTCGACCGCACTTCCATGGCCCTCGATGCGGCGGTGCAGGGGCTTGGCGTCGCGCTGGACAGCTCGTCCATCGCTGCGGGCCATCTTCACCAGGGGCGCTTGCGCAAGGTCTTCGACAAAGACTGGTGCGTGAAGGTCCAGGCGCACTTCCTGGTGTGTCCGCAGCGCCACTCCCAGCGCAGCGAAGTCGCCAACTTCATCGACTGGATCCAGCGGAGTTCGGCCGATCCGGAGAGCGCCGACCTCGGCGGCGGCTAGGCCCGCCTGGCCGCCGCCGCATCACTCCCTCGGCGGCTTCTTCGCGATGCCCATCGTCTTCGCGAGGATGCCCAGCATCACTTCGTCGGCGCCGCCGCCGATCGAGGCCAGCCGGCCATCGCGGTACAGGCGCGACACGCGGTTCTCCCAGGTGAAGCCCATGCCGCCCCAGAACTGCAGGCAGGTGTCGGCCACCTCGCGCGTGAGCCGGCCGCACTTGAGCTTGGCCATCGAGGCCAGTTCGGTCACGTCCTGGCCCTGCACGTGCAGGTCGCAGGCCCGGTAGGTGAGTGCACGCAGGGCCTCGACCTCGGTCTTGAGTTCCGCGAGCTTGAACTGCACCCACTGCTGGTCGGCCAGCGTGCCGCCGAAGAGCTTGCGCTGCTGCGCCCATTCGATGGTCTCGGCGATGCAGTCGTCCAGCGGCACCAGCGAACTCGCCGCGCACCACAGGCGCTCTTCCTGGAACTGCTGCATCTGGTAGACGAAGCCCTGGCCCTCCTCGCCGATGCGGTAGCGCTGCGGCACGCGCACGTTGTCGAAGTAGATGAGCCCGGTGTCGCTCGAATGCATGCCGATCTTGCGGATCTTCTTCGCCTTCTCGATGCCGGGGCTGTCCATCGGCACGATGACCAGCGACTTGTTGCGATGCACCGGCCCGTCGCCGGTGTTGACCAGCATGCACATCCAGTCGGCCTGCAGGCTGTTGGTGATCCACATCTTCTGGCCGGTGATGAGGTAGTCATCGCCGTCCTTGCGCGCGTGGCTCTTGAGGCCGGCGACATCGCTGCCGGCGCCGGGCTCGCTGACGCCGATGCAACCCACCGTCTCGCCTGCGATGGCGGGCACCAGGAATTCGCGGCGCAGGGCGTCGCTGCCGAAGCGGGCGAGCGCGGGCGTGCACATGTCGGTCTGCACGCCGATCGCCATCGGCACGCCGCCGCAGCTCACGTGGCCCAGCGCCTCGGCCAGAGCCATCGCGTACGAGTAGTCGAGGCCGGCGCCGCCGTAGTCCTCCGGCTTGTTGAGCCCCAGCAGCCCGAGCGCGCCCAGCTTCCTGAACACCTCGTGTGCCGGGAAGCTCTCGGCGGCCTCCCATTCATCCACATGGGGATTGATCTCCTCGTCGATGAAGCGACGCATCGTCTTCTGGATCTCGAGATGCTCGTGCGTGTACTGCATGCCTTGTCTCCGGTCGGTCCTCTGTCAGCTTCGCCGACTCTAGGCCCGGCCGCGCCCGCCGTGCTTGCGGGAAGTGGCTACAGGGTGCCGCGGAGTGCGCCGGCCGGTCCCCCGTCGCGCAGACAGCCGAGCCCCTGCAGCGTGGTGGCCACGGCGGTGTCCAGCGGCGTATGCGGCTCGCTCCCGAGCACCGACAGCAGCCTTGCATTGCGCAGCCGCACAGGTTGCTCCCAGAGGTAGCGCATCTCGCGCAGTTCCCGGAACAACGGCACGAAGGGCGACGCCAGGGTCACCAGCCACCACGGAAAGTGCCTGGCCGGCAGATCGGGCTGTCCGCTCGCGCGGCGGATGGCGGCCTGCATCTGCGTGCCGTCCGCATCCCAATGCCCTGCCATGTGGAAGGTCTCGAAGGGTGCCAGCGCGCTGTCGCGTTCAACGAGCTGGACGATGGTTTCCGCAACGTCCGGCAGGTAGGCCCATTGGTGTCCGGTGCCGCGATGGCCGGGGTCGGTGGTCGCGGCGAGCGGCTGGCCGGGCTTCGCCAGTTGCGCGAACCAGTTGTTGCCTGCGCGGGGCCCGAAGAAGTCGCCGGCCCGCACGATCAGCGTGCGCACACCGCGATCGGCGGCGTCGCGCAGGCGCTGCTCCATCTGCACACGGATCGCGCCCTTGCGTGTCCGTGGATGCTGCGGCGAGTCTTCGACGAGGTCGGGGAATGCGTCCGGTCCGTAGTTGTAGACCGTGCCCGGCAGCACGATGCGCGCACCGGAGGCTGCGGCCGCGCGGATCGTGCTCTCCAGCATCGGCAGCACCAGCGTCTTCCAGTGGCGGTAGCCGGGCGGATTGACCGCATGCACGATCAGCGACGCGCCGCGTGCGGCGGCGATGACGCTGTCGGCATCGAGCGCGTCGCCCGCCACCCATTCCGGCCGCGCCATGCCGGCCGGCCATTGCGCCGCGGCCTTCGCCGGGTCACGCGCCAGCGCCCGCACCTGCCAGCCGCGCCGCAGCAGCGCAGCCGTCGTTTCGCCGCCGATTCCGCCCGTCGCGCCGAGCACCAGTGCCGTACCTCGTTCCATGAGCCATTCCTTTCGTGAAGAGGCCAATTCTTGAGGCAGGGTGGTGCAAACACAATTGTCATGGCGATGCCATCAGCTAGTATGAAATGTATGAGCCTGAATCCACTGGACTGGGAAAGCCAGCGCGCCTTTCTCGCCGTCCTTCGCGAGGGCAGCCTGTCGGCCGCAGCCCGGGCGCTCGACATCGCGCAGCCCACGGTGCGCCGCCGCCTCGAGGCGCTGGAGCGCTCCATCGGCGTCGCGCTCTTCACCCGGTCCCCCAGCGGCCTGACGCCGACCGACGCGGCACGGGAGCTTGGCGCCCATGCGGAAACCATGGCCGCCGCAGCCGATGCCTTTGCACGCGCGGCCTCGGCGGACACCGATGCCGCGTCAGGCACGGTCCGCATCACCGCCAGCGACGTGATGGGCGCGGAGGTGCTGCCCGCGGTGCTGGCCAGCCTGCAGGATGCGCAGCCGGGGCTGGTGTTCGAGCTGAGCCTCACGAACCGCAACGAGGACTTGCTGCGGCACGAAGCCGACATCGCGGTGCGCATGGTGCGGCCGACCCAGGCCGCCATGGTGGCCACGCGCGTCGGCGTGGTGGAACTGGGTTTCTACGCCAAGGCGGCTTACCTGAAAAAGCACGGGACGCCGACCAGCCTGGACGACCTCCGCCGCTTCGCGTTGATCGGCCCCGATCGGGAGACTGCCGACCTGCGCGCCCTGCGGGCCGCCGGCCTCGACTTGAAGCGCGCGATGTTCAGCTGCCGCACCGACAACCAGCTCGCGCAACTGGGCGCGATCCGCGCCGGCCTCGGCATCGGCATCTGCCAGAAGGCGCTCGCCCGGCGTGATCCATCGCTGGTGCCGGTGCTGGCGAACGAGTTCCGCTACGAGCTGGAGACCTGGGTCACGATGCACGAGGATCTGCGACGCATGCGAAGGGTGCGCGCAACCTTCACGCACCTCGTCGCCGCGCTGACGGCGTACTGCAACGCCGGCAGCGCCCCGGCCTGATCACGCCCTTCGAGCCTTCAGCGCTGCGGCCTGATCCGGTACAGCGCGTTGTTGCGGTCCGCCGTCATGTAGATCGTCCCGTCGCTGCCGACCGCCACGCCGGTCGGCACGTAGGGTGGCGGCATGCCCGGCCCGCCTTCGAGGCCGATCGGCAGGTTTTCCGCAACCGTGCGCCGCGTGCCGCTCGCGATGTCGATCTCCACCAGCCGCCGCGCCGCGCTTTCCGCGACGATGAACGTGCCCCAAGGCGTCTGCGCCACGCCTTCGGGCATCGCCAGCCCCTCGGCGACGGCGCGCAACGGAGCGCTCGCGTCGAGCGGAATGCGCGTCAGCTTGCCCGCGGCTTCCGTCACATAGAGCGCGCCATCCTTGCCCAGGGTCATCTGCACCGGCCCGACCAGGCCGCTCGCGATCACTTCCTTGTTCTCGAACTTCGGGCCGCTCGCGCGGCTCACGCTGCCGGTCGCGATCTCGGCGTAGATCACGCTGCCGTCGGGCATCGGGATGGCGTCGACCGGCGCCTTCAGGCCGTGCAGCACGCCGGTGGTCTTGAGCGTCTTCCGGTCCACCAGCTGGACCGTGCCCGTGAACCACGACGTCAGCGCGAAGTGCGTGGCCGACAGGCCGACCGCGAACGGGTATTCCAGATCCGGGTCGCGCTGCATGCGGAAGATGTCGCGCACCGCGCCGCTCGTGGCATCGACCTGGCGGAAGCCGAAGATGTCGGCCACCCAGAGGTCGTTGCCGTCGATCTTGAGGCCTGCCGGCACGGCGAGCTTGCCGCCCGTGAGCAGGCGCAGTTCGCCCGTCGCCGGATTGAAGGCCTCGACCGAGTTGTCCGCCATGTTCGACACGTAGACCGTGCCTTCCGGCGCGATGGCGAGGTTGTCGAGCGATGGCTTGAGTCGCTTGGCGACGGTCTTGCGGCCCGTCGCGAGATCGACGCGGACCAGTTCGCCGCTGCGCGCATCGACCACCCACAGGTTGCCCTTGCCGTCGAGATTGGCCGCCGCAGGGATCTTGAAGCCATCGGCGATCACGGTCATGGCGCCGTTGGCCGGATCGATCTTCACGACCTGGCCCTTGAACCACAGCGGGCCGTAGAGCATGCCGTCCGGGCCGACCTCGAAGCCGTTGAAGCCGCCCATGTCCTTCTTGATCAGGCGCGGCGGCTTCTGGCCCGCGACGTCGATCTCCCACAGCGCGTCGCCGAGGAACACCTGCGAGGCGTAGAGCTTGCCGTTGCGCCGGTCGAAGTCGAGCGAGTTGAGGCCGGGCAGGTCCTTGGCGAGCACGCGCATCGGCGCGCTGTCGCTCTCGCGCATCCGCAGCATGCCCATCAGGTAGTTGGTCCACGCCAGTTCGCCCTTGGGGCCGATCGCGATGTCGTCTGCCTGGCCCTCGACGCTCTTGATCAGCACGCGTGCGGCGCCGGTCTGCCGGTCGACTTCCCACAAGGTGTTGCCGACCACGGAGCCCGCGAGGAGCCGGCCCTGCTGGTCGACCGCGAGGCCGTGCACGCCCGAGAAGGAGGAGGGCGCCACGATCGCTTCGGGGGGAGCCCAGGCGCCGGGCCGGGTCGGCGGCGCGGTGGTGCACGCGCCGAGAAGGAATGCCGACGCCAGCAAGGCGCCGCCGAAGATCCGCTTCATGTTGTCTCCTCGTTGTGGAAGTCCCCGCCGCAGTCTAGGAGCGGCGGCTCGCTTTGCAGTCACGCCGGAGACAAGCGCGAGCGCTCCGCTTCAGGCCCGGAAGCGCCTTCGCGTCAGTCCCAGTGCGATCCAGAACGCGGCGACCGTGTACACCACCAGCACCAGCGCATGCCGCCACCAGTCGGCCGGCCATTGGTCCATGAAGAGCGGCCGCACCAGCGCCACCGCGTTGGTCAGCGGCAGCCACGCGGCGACCGCGCGCACCACGCCGGGCAACTGGTCCAGCGGAAAGAACACGCCCGACAGGAACATCATCGGCGTCATGAACAGCGTGAAGTAGTAGGTGAAGAAGTCGTAGCCCTTCGCCAGCGCATTGAAGATCAGCGCAATGCACGAGAAGGTGATGCCCACGCCCACCAGCACGAACCATGCGATGAAGAGCTTCGGAGTGTGGCTGATGCCCAGCCCGAGCATCACGAACAGGATGGCGGTGGTCGTGAAGATCGCCTTGAAGCCGGCCCACAGCATCTCGGCCAGCACCACGTCGTCGAGCCCGACCGGCGCATTCATGATGCCGTCCCAGGTCTTCTGAACGTGCATGCGCGAGAAGGCCGAATACAGCGCCTCGAAGGAGGCGGCGTTCATCGCGCTCATGCAGACCGAGCCGCTGGCAAGGAAGAGGATGTAGGGGATGGGGGTGCCATCGACTTGCACGTCGCCCACCAGCGCGCCCATGCCGTAGCCGAAGGCCACCAGCCAGATGAGCGGCTCGGCGATGTTGCCGATCAGGCTGGGGATCGCGAGCTTGCGCCACACCAGCAGGTTGCGCAGGAACACCGGCCACCAGCGCATCGAGAGTTCGGGCGGGCGCCAGACGGAGCGCGTCGCTGCGACGGGGGAAGAAGAAGCCAGGCTCGACATGCGAATCAACCGTCCTCTCTGATCTGGCGACCTGTGAGCTTGAGGAACAGGTCTTCGAGATTGGCCGGCCGGTGGAAGGTGCGCAGGCCGCTGCGGTCGCCCAGCGCCGCCATCAGGCCGCGTGCATCCTGCGTGTAGAAGAACACCGTCTCGCCGCTGACCTCGACCCGGGCAGCGTAGTCCTTCAACGGCGATTGCGCCAGTTCGAGCGCGCCGTTGCCATACAGCTCGACCACGTCCGGCTCCAGATACTCGGCGATCAGGTCGCGCGGGCGTCCCTCGGCGATCTTGCGACCGTGGTCCAGCACCAGCAGGCGCGAACACAGGCGCTCGGCCTCGTCCATGAAGTGGGTGGTCAGCAGGATCGACTTGCCTTGCTGCAACAGCACCTGGAGCCGCTCCCACATGAGATGCCGCGCCTGCGGGTCCAGGCCGGTGGTGGGTTCGTCGAGCATCAGCAGCTTCGGGTCGTTGACGAGCGCACGCGCGAGTGAAAGCCGCCGCCGCATGCCGCCGGAGAGTTCGCCTGGCTTGGCGTCGGCCTTGTGCGAGAGCGCGGCAAATTCCAGAAGCTGCGGAATGCGCGGTGCGATCTCGGCGCGGCGCATGCCGAAGTAGCGCGCGTAGACCATGAGGTTCTCCGCGCACGTGAAATCGGGGTCGAGCGTGTCGAACTGGCTCACCACGCCGAGCTGCGCCTTGATGGCGCGCGCATCCTCGGGCATCGAGAGGCCGCCGAGCGCCTCGATCGTGCCGCCGTCGGGCGTGGTCAGCCCGAGGCACATGCGGATGGTGGTCGTCTTGCCGGCGCCGTTGGGCCCGATCACGCCCAGGCATTCGCCGGGTGCGATCTCGAAGGACAAGTCGTCCACCACGGTGGTCGCGCCGTAGCGCTTGTGGAGGTGGCTGGCGTGAAAGAGGGGAGGCGGCACCGCGGCATTGTGGCGTATGAGCAAGGATTCGATGTCAGTGCAAACAATGCCGGAAACCCCGCGGAACCGGCTTCGCCGGGCCGCAGGGGTTGCCCCCGGAGAGGGGGTGGGCGGCCACACGAAGTGGGCAAGCCTGGGGGAGATCTCTAGAGACTAAGGCCGGCGAATTCGGCTTTCATCCAGTCGATGAATGTCCGGGTGCGTGCCGGCAGCAGGCGCGCATGAGGGTAGATCACGCTCACCGGGCGCGGCGGATGCTCGAATTCCTCCAGCACGATCGCGAGCCGTCCCTGCCTGACGAAGGGCAGCACCTGGTAGGAGAAGAACATGCCGAACCCGATGCCCGCCGCGCAGGCTTCCACGGCCGGTGCGATGTGGTTGAACTCCAGGTTGCCGCGCGCAGCGATCGCCAGCGGTCGGCCATGGTCGCGAAAGCTCCAGTGCACCGTGCTGCTCGGATGAATGCGCACGCAATTGGCGTCGAGCAGATCGCGCGGATGCCGGGGCGTGCCGTGCGCCTGGAGATAGTCCGGGCTCGCGACCACCACGCGGCGGATGCTGCCGAGCTGCTGGGCGACTAGCGACGAATCCTCCAGCGCGCTGATGCGGATGCCGACGTCGATGCCTTCTTCCAGCAGGTTCACGCTGCGGTCATGCAGCAGCACGCTGCAACGCATCTTGTCGTAGCGCTGCAGGAAGCGGACGATGGCAGGCGACACGTACATGTGGCCGAACAGCACCGGTGCCGTGACGGTGAGCTGCCCCGCGGGTTCGGCCGCGTCGACGGTGAGCGCCTGGTCTGCCGCGTCTGCGGCGGCCAGCACCTCGCGTGCACTCTGCAGGTAGCTGCGGCCTTCCTCGGTGAGCGAGATGCGCCGGGTGGTGCGATGGAACAGCCGCACGCCCAGGTGGGCTTCGAGCGCGGCGAGCGAGCGCACCACCGCCGGGAGCGAAGTGTCGAGCGCGTCGGCCGCCTTGGTGAGGCTGCCCCGGTCGGCGATCTGCACGAAGGTCTGCATGGCTTTGAGACGGTCCATGACGCGATTAAACCGGAAAACGCAGCAGTCAACTCCATCTGGAACCATTACTTCATCAGGCAGAAGAAAACAGAATCGAGCCATCGCACACAGCCACAGGAGAACCGACATGACAGCCACCCGTCCCGCCCAGCCCATCAAGGTCTACGGCTCACCCATCTCCGGCCACACGCACCGGGTGAAGCTGTTTCTCTCGCTGCTCGGGCTGCCCTTCGAGGCGGTCGAGGTCAACTTGCGTGCCGGCGAACAACGCACCCCCGAATTCCTGCAGCGCAATGCCTTCGGACAGGTGCCGGTGATCGAGGACGGCGACACGACGCTGGCCGACTCCAACGCGATCCTCGTCTACCTCAACGAGCGCTATGCCGCCGACCCGGCGCGCTGGTATCCGCGCGATGCGCTCGGCGCGGCCCGGGTGCAGCGCTGGCTGTCGGTCGCGGCCGGACCGCTCGCGGTGGGCCCGTCGGTGGCGCGGGTCATCGTGCTGTTCGGCCAGACCAGGGACGCGACCGAAGTGATCTCGCGCAGCCACGACCTCCTGCGCGTGATGGAGCGAGAGTTGTCGGAGCGTCCCTTCCTTGCAGGCGCTTCCGCGACGCTGGCGGACATCGCCAACCACACCTACATCGCCCATGCACCGGAGGGCAATGTGTCGCTCGAAGCCTATCCCCGCTTGCGCGAGTGGCTGGCGCGGGTCGAGGCATTGCCCGGCTTCGTGCCGATGGCCCCGTCACGCATCGGGCTGGCAGCATGACCACCGGGGACGCCGTCGCATCGCCCTGGCATGAGGGCGAGCGCGCAATGCAGAGACTAGCGGGGGTGCGCGAGCACATGGACGCGCTCGGCCCGCGCGTGATCCGGGACTACATGCCGGAACAGCATCGCAGCTTCTTCGCGCAACTGCCCTTCCTGATCGTGGGCAGCCTCGATGCCGAACTTCAGCCTTGGGCGAGCGTGCTCGCTGCGCCGCCCGGCTTTGCGCAATCGCCCGACGAGCACCATCTGCGCATCGATGCGCGCCCGCTCGCAGGCGATCCGCTGGCGTCGGCGCTGGTGCCCGGCGCGCCGCTTGGCCTGCTCGGCATCGAGCCGCACACGCGGCGTCGCAACCGCATGAACGGCGTGGTGGAGCAGGTCGACGCACGCGGCTTTTCGGTCGAAGTGCAACAGAGCTTCGGCAACTGCCCGAAGTACATCCAGGCGCGTGAGCCGCTGTTCGTGAAAGGAGCCGACGCAGTGGCAAGCGCACGGCGCAGCGACCGCATGGACTCGGTGGCGCGGCGCATCGTGAGCCAGGCCGACACCTTCTTCATCGCCACGGCCCATCCCGCGGCCGGCGATGCGGCGGCGTCGCATGGCGTCGACGTATCGCACCGTGGCGGCCGGTCCGGCTTTGTGCGGCTGACGGGCGAAGGGACGCTGACCGTGCCGGACTTCGTCGGCAACTCCTTCTTCAACACCTTGGGCAATATCGCAGTGCATCCACGGGCGGGCCTGCTCTTCATCGACTTCGAAACCGGCGACTTGCTCCAGTTGGGCGTGACGGCCGAGACGATCTGGGATGGCCCCGACCTCGAGGGCTTCGCTGGCGCGCAGCGGCTGCTTCGCATGCAGGTCGTGTCTGCGCTGCACATGCCGGCCGTGCTGCCGCTGCGCTGGGGCCGCGCCGATATGTCGCCTTTCCTCGCCCCGACGGGACGTTGGCTGGAGGCTGCCTGAGCTTCGCCTCTCAGTGGAACGTGGGGATTCGGGCGTTGACGGAGGGGCGATAGTCCCAGCCGCGTTCCAGCAGTGCATCGGTGTCGAGGCCTTGCGAGAGCATCGCTTCGAGCCCCGCCGCCGCGACCGTGCCTGCGAGCGCCTGCCCGGGACAGGCATGCGTCCCATGGCCGAAGCCGAGGGTCTGGCGCCCGGCGCGCATCAGCTCGAAAGTTGCCGGCGCCGGATTGAGCGACGGGTCGCGGTTGGCGGCACCGAGCACCAGCAGCACCGCATCCCCTGGGGCGAGTTCGATGCCGGCGACGGCCGTCGGTTGCGCGACGAAGCGGCGCGTGTTCTGGATCGAAGGATCGTGGCGACCCACTTCGTCCACCAGCGCGGGCAGCAGCTCCCAGCGCGAGTCGATCCTCCGGCGCAGACCGGGCTCGCGCGCCAGCGCGACGAGGCTGTTGCCCAGCAGGCCGGCCGTGGCTTCGCAGGTCTGCGACAGCAGGCCGACGAGATTCGCCAGGAGCGCGGGTGATCGATCGGCCGGCGCCTGCGCCTGCACCGCCGCCAGCAGCGTGCCGTGGCGCGCCGGCCGGGAAGCGGCCAATTCCTCGAAGCGCGCCATCAGGGCGGCCGCCGCTTCGCTTGCGGCGTCGAGCCGGGCGGCGTTCGACAGAGGGGAAAGGCAGGCCACGAAATCGCGCATCCAATCGGAGACGCGCGGCAGTTCGTCGTTCGCAAAGCCGAGCAGGTGAGCGACGCCACGCACCGGCATGGCGAAGCATGCATCGGACAGCGAGTCGACTGCCATGCTCCCGGCGATCTGGCGTGCCGCGGCGTGCGCGGCGCGCAGGTCGAGTTCCGCCAGCGCGCGTTGCAGCACAGGCTTGTGGGCCGTATGCGGCGCGCCGTCGTTCATGCGCACGAGCCGCCCGAACACTTCTCCCGCCGGGGTTCCGGCGATGGCGCCCGGCACCGGTTCAGCCGGAGGGCGCACGCGCAACGCATCGTTCGCCAGCACTTCACGAACGATGTCCGCCCGGCTGGCGACCCACACCCTCAGGCGTTCGTCGCGGACCAGCGCGGGCCCGTTGCGCAGCGTGGCGTACCACGGGTAGGGATTGCAGTGCGTGACGGCGGCGATCGCATCGGCCGGTGGATCGAGGTGTTTCATGCCCGCAGTCTGGCGCTTTTCGAACACACACACTTCGCTTACGATCGAAATATGGATGCATCCACCGCCGACACCCACCTCGCGCGCCTGGCCGGCGCCATCGCCGAACCTGCGCGTGCCCGCATGCTGTGCTGCCTGCTCGATGGCCATGCCCGCACCGCGACGGAACTGGCCGCGGTGGCCGAGGTCGCGGCCTCGACGGCCAGCGCGCATCTGGCGCGGCTCAAGGAACAGCGGCTCGTCGAGTCGGTCGCGCAGGGCAAGCATCGCTACTTCCGCCTCACCGGGAGCGAGGTCGCCGCCGCGCTCGAAGGCCTGCTGGTGATCGCCGGCGCCCCGCGCAACGAGTTCCGCCCGACCACGCCGAGCCGCCTGCGCAGCGCGCGCACCTGCTACGACCATATGGCCGGAACGGCGGGTGTCGCGCTGCACGATCGCCTGCATGCGCAAGGCTGGCTGCAAGAGGTTGCGGAGGGCGACTATGACCTGACGCCCGAGGGCGCCGTCGCGCTCGAAAGCCTGGGCATCGACGTCGAGGATGCGCGCAACACCCGCCGTCGCTTTGCCTGCGCCTGCCTGGACTGGAGCGAGCGGCGTCCCCATCTGGGCGGTGCACTCGGCGCCGCGTGGCTGCAACTGTCCCTGCGCCGCGGCTGGGTCCGCCAGGACCTGGACGGCCGCGCACTCGCCTTGACGCCCAAGGCCCACCGCGAACTGCCGGAACTCTTCACCCCCTGAAAGCACGCAGCCCGAACCTGGAAACCCCACGGATCCGGCTCAGCCGGTCCGTCGGGGTTGCACCCGGAGAGGGGGTGGGCGGCCACACGAAGTGGGCAAGCCTGGGGGCGACCTACTGGAACGCGACTTCGGCAAAGCTCCGGAGCTTGCGGCTGTGGAGGCGGCTGGAGCCTTCCTGCCGCAGGATGTCGATCGCGGCCATGCCGATGCGCAGGTGCTGCTCGACGCGCTCCCGATAGAACTGGTTGGCCATGCCAGGCAGCTTGATCTCGCCGTGCAGCGGCTTGTCGCTCACGCACAGCAAGGTGCCGTAGGGCACGCGGAAGCGGAAGCCGTTGGCAGCGATGGTCGCGCTTTCCATGTCGAGCGCCACGGCGCGGCTCTGGCTGAAGCGGCGCTGCGGCTGGTTGCCGGGCAGCAGTTCCCAGTTGCGGTTGTCGGTGCTGGCAACCGTGCCCGTGCGCATGATCTTCTTGAGTTCGGTGCCCTGGGTGCCGGTGACTTCGGCCACCGCCTTTTCGAGCGCGAGCTGGATTTCGGACAGCGCCGGGATCGGCACCCACAGCGGAAGCTCCTCGTCGAGCACGTGGTCCTCGCGCACATAGGCATGCGCCAGCACATAGTCGCCGAGCTGCTGCCCTTGCCGCAGGCCGGCGCAGTGGCCGAGCATCATCCACGCGTGCGGCCGCAGCACGGCGACGTGATCGGTGATGGTCTTCGCATTCGCCGGACCGACGCCGATGTTGACCATCGTGATGCCCGTGCAGTCCTCGCGCACCAGGTGGTACGCCGGCATCTGCGGCAGTCGCGCCGGCGGCGTGCCCTGCGAGCCGTCGAGCAGCTCGCCGTACAGCTCGCTCGAACCCGGGGCCAGCCCGCGCCGGCGGGTGACGACGTTGCCGGGCTCGATGAAGGCGATGTATTCGCTGTTCTCGTCGGTCATGGCCTCGTGGCCGAGCCGCACGAATTCGTCGATGTAGAACTGGTAGTTGGTGAACAGCACGAAGTTCTGGAACCACTCGGGCGCCGTGCCGCTGTAGTGGCGCAGGCGATGCAGCGAGTAGTCGACCCGCGCCGCGGTGAAGAGCGACAGCGGCTGCGCCTCGCCGGGCTTGGCTTCGAAGGTGCCGTTGGCGATGCCGTCGTCCATCGCGCCGAGGTCGGGCAGGTCGAACACGTCGCGCATCAGCGCGCGGCGCTCGGCGGACATCGTGCCTTCGATGTGATCGTTCTCGGCGAAGGAGAAGTGGATCGGGATCGGCTGCGTGCTGGTGCCGATCTCCAGCTCGACGCGGTGGTTCTCCAGCAGCAGCCTGAACTGCTCGCGGTAGTAGCGCAGGAAGAGGTCCGGCCGCGTCAGCGTCGTCTCGTAGCGCCCAGGCCCCGACACGAAGCCGTAGCTCAGCCCGGCGTTGGCGACCGGCGTGTTCCGCGAGACGGTGTGCGTGTGCACCCGCACGAAGGGGTAGCAGGCCCGCACGCGCCCCGGCAGGCTTTCCCCCGCCACGAATCGCTGCATGGCCTCGCGAAGGTGCTGCAAACCACCGTTGTAGATGAGTCGGACCTGCTCCAGGGCAGCGTCGGGATCGGTAAAGCGGGCTGGCGCAATGAAAGCAGGCATGTAAGGCATGAGCCATTGTGGCGCACGCGCCGTCACCCCCACCAGAGGGCCGGCGCAGCCCGACCCCTTCGCAAGACACCGCGGATCCGGCTCCGCCGGTCCGCAGGTGTTGCCCCCTGCAAGGGGGTAGGCGCAGCGACACGAAGTGCGCGAAGCCTGGGGGTGTGCCAGTTCAAGGCATGGGTTCGCGCATCGTGACGAATTCTTCCGCGACCGTTGGATGGATGCCAATGGTGCTGTCGAAGTCCGCCTTCGTCGCGCCGCAGCGCATCGCGACGGCAAAGCCCTGCACGATCTCGCCCGCGTCGGGGCCCACCATGTGCAGGCCGACGACACGGTCGCTGGCCTTGTCGACGATCAGCTTCATGAACGTGCGCTCCTTGCTTTCCGACAGCGTGTGGCGCAGCGCCCGGAACTCGCTGGAGAAGATCGTGACCTTGCCGAACTTCATGCGTGCGGCGGCTTCGGTGTAGCCGCAGGTGCCGACGTTCGGATGCGTGAACACGGCCGTCGGCGTGTAGTCGTAGTCGAGCTGGCGCTTGCCCTTGCCGAAGAGGGTGTCGACCACCACCATCGCCTCGGCCAGCGCGACCGGCGTGAGCTGCTGGCGGGTGGACACGTCGCCCACCGCAAGGACCGACGGCACCGAGCTGCGGTAGTGCGCATCGACGATCACGCCGCCGCGCTCGTCCAGCGCGACGCCCGCGGCTTCGAGGCCCATGCCCGCCGTGTTGGGAACGCGGCCGGTCGCGAAGAGGATGGTGTCGGCCTCCACGCGCTGGCCGCGCGAGAGCAGGGCGCACAGGCCGCTTTCGAGGCGCGTCACCATGGAGATCTCGGCATTGAAGCGGATGTCGACGCCCGTGCGCGTCATCTCCTTGGCCAGGAACTGGCGAAGATCCTCGTCGAACTCGTTCAGCAGGTGCGCGCTGCGCTGCACCTGCGTGACCTGCGCGCCCAGCCCGTTGAAGATGGAGGCGAACTCGCAGGCGATGTAGCCGCCGCCCACCACCACCAGCCGCTTCGGGAACGGGTCGAGGTCGAACATCGCATCGGAGACGACCCCGTGCTCGCGGCCCTGGATGTCCGGCACGAAGGGCATGCCGCCGGTCGCGACGAGCACATGCTGCGCGGTGAAATGCTTTTCGCCGACCTGCACGCCGTGGGCATCCGTGAGCTGGGCCCAGCCCTGGATGAGCTGGACGCCCGCTGCTTCGAGCAGGCTGCGGTAGACGCCGTTGAGCCGCGTGATCTCGCGCGCCCGGTTGGCCTTCAGCTGCGCCCAGTCGAAGCGCGTCTCGCCAACGTGCCAGCCATAGCCTTCGGCCTCCTCGAAGGCTTCGGCATAGCCCGCTGCGTAGCTGTAGAGCTTCTTGGGAATGCAGCCGACGTTGACGCAGGTGCCGCCCAGCTCCGCGCATTCGGCGAGCGCGACGCGGGCACCGCGCTGGGCGGCCATGCGTGCCGCCCGCACGCCGCCGCTGCCGCCACCGATCACGAAAAGGTCGAAGTCGAATGTGCGCATGGGAACTCCTTCTCGCGCCGACTGTAGCGGTAGCCGGCGGGCGAAGGAGCCGCTGCGCGCGGGTGCTAGGGGCGATCAGGCTGCTGGTTGGGATCCCGGCCGGGGACGCCCAGGCGCTGCCGTTGCTGCTGCTGTGCCTGCAACGAGCGTTGCTGTGCCTCCTGCGCCTGGCGAATGGCCTGTTGCTGCTGCACCTGCTGGGCCTGCAGCATCTGCTGTTGCGCCGCCTGCATCTGTTGCTGGGCCTGCATCTGCTGCTGTGCGCGCAAGGCCTGTTGCTGTTGCATCTGCTGCATCTGCTGGGCTTGTGCCTGGGCCGCCCGCTGCTGCATCTCCTGCTGCTGTCGCAGGGCCTGCTGCTGTTGCTGCTGCATCTGCTGCGCCTGGGCTTGAGCGGCACGCTGCTGGATTTCCTGTTGCTGCCGCATCGCCTGCTGCTGGAGTTGCTGTGCCTGCTGAACCTGCATGGCCTGCGCCGCCGCGCGCTGCTGGGCTTCCTGCTGCTGTCGTTGGGCTTGCTGGAACTGTTGCGCCTGTTGGGCCTGCACCGCCTGTGCTGCCGCGCGCTGCTGCGCTTCCTGCTGCTGCCGCTGCGCCTGCTGGAGCTGCTGCATCTGCTGGGCTTGTGCCGCCGCGCGCTGCTGGACCTCCTGCTGCTGCCGTTGCACGTTCTGGAATTGCTGGGCCTGTTGCGCTTGCTGGGCCTGAATGGCCTGCACCGTGGCGCGTTGCTGGCCTTCCAGCTGTTGGCGCTGTGCCTGCTGGATCTGCTGCTGCGCCTGTTGCATCTGCTGCGCCTGCTGGAACTGCTGGTGTTGCCGCGCCTGGAATGCGGGCGGCGGGAGCATGGTCGCGGGCCGGCCGAACGGGCCGAGCGGACGATCGCCCCGCAGCGGTATCGGTGCACCCATGCCGACCGGGACGCTCACGAGGCGGTCAGGCGGAACCCGGATGAGGTCGCGCCGCGCCACGGGGCCGCGGCCGAAGATGTCGGTGGGCACGATCGTGACCGCGCCCGGCGTCTGCGGGTTCGCGTATCCGCTGCGTCCACCGCGCCGTTGCATGAGGGCGGCGCGGTTGGCCTCGTCGATGTAGCGCTGGCTCGCGTGGTAGCCCGGCCTCCACGCCTCGCCCGGCGCGAGCGGGAACCAGCCCACGCCATGGCGGCCGCCGGGGATCGGCAGGTTGGGGTTCGCCCCGCCGCCGACGAAGCCCACGACGGCCGGCGAATAGATCGGGCGCGCGTGCGGCCGGCCGGGCACCCAGCCCCAGCGCGGGCCGATGCGTGCCCAGCGCCCGTAGTGCGCGGGCGCAAAGCCCCAGGGCGCGGCATCGATCCAGGTCCAGCCCCACGGCGCCACGTCGACCCATTGGCCGTCGCGGTAGGGCGCCCATTCGGCATCCACGCCGCGCGGGTACCACACGTTGCCGTAGTCGGGATCGCTCTGCCAGTCGCCGTAGGCGTCGAGCTGCTGGTAGCCGACCACGTCGCGCGACACGTAGCGTGCGGAGATCGACTGGTCTTCGATGCGGTCGCGTTCGGCGACCCAGCGATCGAATTCGCCGGCAGGCCGCACGGGCGCGCCATTGGCGGCTGCGAGGTTGCGGCCGGAGGTCGTGATCTGCTGGTGCGCGCCCAGCGGCATGGATTCGCCGCCGTCGCCGTACAGCGTGACATTGCCCGAGGCGACGGCCACCCGTGTCGTGTCAGAGGCCGGATCCGTCTCGATGCGGTAGTCCCCCGGCGCATCGATGACCACGGCGAGGTTCCCGGTGTCGACCTCGAAGCGCTGGCCGGCGAGGTTGTCGCGCACGCGCACCTGCAGGCTGCCCTGCGCCGCGGTGATGCGCGCGGTGTCGTCGTCGATTTCGGACAGGGTGACGCTGGTCTGCTCGTCCAGCCGGATGGCGGACGAACCGACGTACAGCTCGGCGCGGGCGTTGCGGTCGGTCCAGAGGCGGTCGCCTGTGGTGAGCGGACGGTTGGGCACGACCTCGTACCAGCTGTCGTCGCCGGCGGGCGAGAAACTCACGGCGCCCTGGTGGGCGTTGAGCCGGCCGACGCGTCCGGGTGGGTCCTGCTGCGCGGCAGCCTGAAACCCTGTCAGGAGCAATGCGAATCCCAGCAACCAGGCGGCCGCGCGGCCTGGAAGCAAGGTGGTGCGTTGTCTCATGGATGTTCCTTTGTCATTCCGGTTCAACGCGCGAGCACGCTTCCGGGCTGGCATCCGCCATGCAAAGCAACGCAAATATCTCGCGCGGGAGGCAACCGCGTGTAAGCCCGGCGCGCGTGCCGGTGTGGGCTCAGTGCACGGCGCTCGCGGACGGCTGGGGATGCGAAAGAAAGAAGCGGAGCATCTCGGCGCTGGCATCCGGCCCCGAAGGGTCGGTGAACGAGCCCTGCGGACTGCCGCCCGCCCAGGCATGGCCGGCGCCGTGCAGCACCCAGTGTTCGACGGCGGGGCGCCCTTCGGCGCTGGCGTAGGTGCGCCGGGTGAAGTGACGGCCGCGGGTTGACGTGCCACTGGCCTCCTGCGGCGCAGTGCCATCCGGCTGCCCGGCGAGCGCGGCGGCGACCACCTGATCACCGTTGCGCGGGTGGACCGTGGTGTCGGCATCGCCGTGGAAGACGATGGTCGGCGGCATCTGGCCGGCCGCTGCGCCCTTGGCATGGCCGCCTTGCATTGCGCTCAATGCGGACATCAGATCGCTTGCCGCGCCGGTCGGCAATCCCGAGTGCACGCCGACTGCCGCGAAAAGGTCCGGGTGCGTGCGTCCGAGGATGTCGGCCATGGCGCCCCCGGCGGAGAGGCCGGCAACGTAGACGCGCGCCGGGTCGACCGCCTGCGCGGCCATGACCGATTGCGTGAGCGCAGCCAGCAACGCCGGTTCGCCCCGCTCGCGCTGCTGGTGCTGCGGCTTGAACCAGTTCCAGCATTTCGACGAGTTGGCGTGCTGCGTCTGCGCGGGGTAGAGCACCAGGAAGCCATGCTCGCGCGCCAGCTGGTTCATCTGCGTGCCGGCCGCGAAGTCTTCGGGGTGCTGGGTGCAGCCGTGCAGCATGAGGAGCAGCGGACGCGGCTCGCCGGCGCCCTTCGTGGGCACGAAGAGCTTGTACGCCACGGAGCGGTGCTGGTGCGCGAACAGCCCGTCGATCCACTGCTCCTCTTCCGTTTCGGTGGCGGGCGCGGGTGTCGGGGCGAGGGGCGACTCGACTTCCGGCGGAGCCGCTTCGACGAAGCGTGCCTCGACGTCGACGACCAGCGTGTCCTCGTTGGCGGCGCGGG
Source organism: Variovorax flavidus (assembly GCF_030317145.1). Lineage (GTDB taxonomy): Bacteria > Pseudomonadota > Gammaproteobacteria > Burkholderiales > Burkholderiaceae_C > Variovorax > Variovorax flavidus. Next base: position 428,849 of record NZ_JASZYE010000003.1, on the reverse strand, counting down.
TCGGCGTGGGCGCGTCGGCCGGGCGTGCGGGAGCGGGCTCCGCGGTACCCAATCCGCCCAGCGCGCGCTGGATGGCGCGTGTCGCTTCGTGCAGGTTGCCGGTGCTGGTCAGGCGGGTGGCCTGACGCATCAGCCGTTTGAAAAGGGGATTCATGGGGGCCTTGGGTTGGAGTGAAGGGAGAAGCCGGTCAATGGATCCGGTCGGCCAGTGCGGCCTTGACGGCCGGGCTCGCGTGCAGCGCGCCCAGCACGGTGATGGACCCGATGGTCTCCAGCGCCAGTTCGGGCGTGACGTCCGCCGAAATGCTGGCGAGCCCGAGCACGCGGATTTCGAGCTTCTCGCCGGCGCGGCGAACCGCTTCGAGGTCGCCGGTGCCGAACTGTTGCAGCCCCAGGACCAGCATCTTCCGGGCCACCACCTGCTTCAGCGCGTCGCCGTGGGTGGTGAGCTGGTTGCGGATGGCCGTGCGGATGAAGTCGGTGCGGTTCGAATAGAAGCCCTCGGCCACGAGCAGGTCGATGTGGCCGAGGTCGACGTAGCCGAGATTGATGGTGATCTTCTCGGCGTCGGGCAGCTTGGTTCGTTGGACGACCGGGGTGAGGGCGGGTTGCATGTCACCATCCTAACACCATCCGACTGGATGGTTTCTGGATGGTGATTTATAGACTCGAGCCTCTAGCCGCCGTAAAGGTACCTGGGCAGCCAGGTCGTCAGGCCCGGCCAGATGTACATGAACACCATGCACAGGATCACGATGAGCATGTACGGCATCATCCCCGCGAAGATCTGGTTGAGCGTCACGTGCGGCGGCGACACCCCCTTCAGGTAGAAGGCTGACATCGCGACCGGCGGCGACAGGAACGCCGCCTGCAGATTGACGAACACGAGCACGCCGAAGAGCAGCGGGTCGATCTGGAAGTGCGCGAGCAACGGCAGGAAGATGGGAATGAAGATCACGATGATCTCCGTCCATTCGAGCGGCCAGCCGAGCACGAAGATGATCGCCTGCGACAGCAGCAGGAACTGCAGGGGCGTGAGGTTCATGCCCATCACCCACTCTTCGATGATGCGCTGGCCGCCCAGGAGCGCGAACACCGCGGAGAAGAGCGCGGAGCCGACGAACAGCCAGCACACCATCGCGGTCGTCTTCGCGGTCAGGAACACGGCTTCCTTGATGCGCTGGAAGTTCAGCGTCTTCGCCTGCCAGGCCATCAGGAAGGCGCCCGCCGCGCCGACGGCCGCCGACTCGGTCGCTGTCGTGATGCCGAAGAGGATCACCCCCAGCACCACCAGCGTCAGGATGCCCAGCGGCATCACCGAGGACACCAGCATGCGCAGGATCTCGAACTGCTCGGCGTCCATCTTCGCGTAGTACCAGACGAGCAGCGCGAGGACGAAGGCGCAGGTCAGCCAGAAGCCGGTGTAGAAGGTCTCGGGCACCGCTTCTGCGTGTGGCGCGGCGACCGGCTCGCCGAGGGCCTGGAGGCCCTGTTCCGCCTTGGGCGCAGAGCCTTCGGCGCCGGGGGGCTCCTGCAGTGCTTCTGCACCGGGCGGCTCCTGCAGGCCTTCGGCGCCGGGCGGCTCGGCCAGTGCGGTGCTCCCTTGTGACGCCGGCTGCGACTGTGTCACCTCCGGCGCCGGCGGCGTGTTGTCCTTCTGTGAATAGATCGTCACGTACCACCAGACGGAGCCCAGCGTCACGACCGCGAGCAGCACCGGCACGAGCGCGAGCGTCAGATAGCGCACGAGCATCAGCCAACTGACGCGCGCGCCCGCCGCCGCCGCGCTCAAGGCGCGCGCCGGCGCAAAGACCGCCGCGGCCAGCGCCGGCAGCAGGCGTTGCGAATAGCTCGCGGCGATGTGGGCCACCTGTGGCGAGATCGGCGCCCGCTGCGCTTCGGGCGGCAGCTTGGGCGCGACCTTCGGCTGGATCAGCGCCCATCCGATCACGTAGAGCAGGTACAGGAAGGCCAGGAAGAAGCCCGGGAACATCGCCGCCGCGTAGAGCTTGACGACCGACTGCCCGGCCACCGCGGCGTACACGATGATCATCACCGAGGGCGGGATCAGGATGCCCAGCGTGCCCCCGGCAGTGATGACGCCGGCCGCGAGCCGCGTGTCGTAGCCGGCGTTGAGCATGGGCCGCATGGCGATCACGCCCATCAGGACCACCACCGCGCCGACGAGGCCGCTCGCGATGCCCCAGAAGGTGCAGATGATCAGCGTGGCGACCGCGAGCGATCCCGGCACGCGCCGGAACGCGAGCTGCACGCTGTGGAACATCTTGTCGACCAGCGCGCCGCGCTCCATCACGTAGCCCATCAGCACGAACAGCGGGATCGACAGCAGCGTCTCGTTGGTCATCGCGCCGAAGGTGCGCTGCACCATCAGGTCGAAGACGTGGTTGTCGAACCACGGCACGGCCGGGTCGTAGAAAGCGGCGAAGCCGAACAGCATGCCCAGGCCCATCAGCGTGAACGCCGTGGGAAAGCCCAGCATGATCACGACCACGATGAGCCCGAGCATCGTGAGACCCATGGCTGCCTGAGTCATGATGTGATCCCCCCCAGGCTTGCCACTGCGTGTGCTTCGCGCACCCCCTCGCGGGGGCGATCGCCTTCGGGCGGCCGTGCGGCGCTCATGCCGACTCCCTCCCGCGTTGGCGAGCCGCTTCGTCCAGGTCCTTGGCGCGTTCCATGACGTCGCGCCGCGCTTCCTCGTCCACGAAGGTACTGCTGGCGAGCTGCTGTTCGACCACGTCCATTTCCTCCGCGTCCTTCAGGCGCGGTGTCCATTCGCCGGTGCGCAGGCACACCACGCAGCGCAGGATTTCCGCGAGGCCTTGCAGCATCACGATCGCGCCGGCCACCGGAATGACGAACTTGAAGGGGTACACCGGCAGCGGCGTGGCGTTGAAGGTCTGCTCGTGCATGGCCAGCGAGTCCTGGTAGTAGCCCCAGCCAGCCCAGGTCAGGGCGCCGATGCCGGGGAGGAAGAAGGCGATGTAGAGCACCAGGTCCAGCGTGGCCTGGGTGCGCGGTTTCATGCTGCCGTAGAGGAAGTCGCCGCGCACATGCCCGTCCTGCGACAGCGTGTAGGCCCCGCACATCATGAAGAGCGTGCCGTACATCATGTTGTTGACGTCGTAGATCCAGGCGGTCGGCGCATTGAGCGCATAGCGCTTGAAGACCTCGGCGCACACCACCAGCATCAGGGCGACGATGAGCCAGGCAAAGGTCTTGCCGGTCCACGTGCTCAGGCGGTCGGCGGCATGCAATATCTGTTGGGTTGTCATCGGCGGCCCGAGGTACGACAGACAAAAAGACGCCTTCCGGCCGGGACCGGAAGGCGACAGCGGTGGATCGCGTTCAGGCCTTCTTCGCCTGGCCGGAGAAGTAATGGTTGTAGGCCATCTTGAAATCGATCATGTAGTCGTTCTGCCACTGGCCGGCGGGCTGCGCGAAGGCCTTCTGCGACTCGAGCACCTTCTTGAACAGCGCGTTCTCCTCCGACTTCTTGGCGATGGTCTTGTCCCACGCCGCGAGCTGGGCGCGCAGGATGGCGTCGGGGGTCTTGTAGAACTTCACGCCGGCCTTCTTCATCTCGACGTAGTCCTGCGTGTTGCGGGCGACGGCCTTCCAGCTCATGTCGGCGCTCGCCGCCTGCACGGCGTAGTCGATGACGGAGCGCAGCTCCTGCGGCAATGCGTTGTACTTGCCCTTGTTGAACAGGATCTCGAACTGCTCGCCGCTCTGGTGGAAGCTCTGCAGCATGCAGTTCTTCGCCACGTCGGGGAAGCCGAGCACGCGGTCGCTCGATGCGTTGTTGAACTCGGCCGCGTCGATCAGGCCGCGATCGAGCGCGGGCACGATCTCGCCGCCGGGCAGCGGGTTCACCGCGGCGCCCAGCTCGGTGAAGATGTCGACCGCAAGGCCGACGGTGCGGTACTTCAGGCCCTTCAGGTCCTCGACCTTGGCGATCGGCTTCTTGAACCAGCCCAGCGGCTGTGTCGGCATCGGACCGTAGAGGTACGACACCACGTCCATGTTGATGGACTTGTAGATTTCCTCCAGCAGCGCCTTGCCGCCGCCGTAGTAGTGCCACGCGAGCACCATGTTCGGGTCCATGCCGTAGGCCGGGCCCGAGCCCCAGAGCGCCAGCGCGGAGTTCTTGCCGTAGTGGTAGGCCACCACGCCGTGGCCGCCATCGAGCGTGCCCTTGTTCACGGCCTCGAGCAGCTGGAATGCCGGCACCACCGCGCCGGAGGGCAGCACCTCGATCTTCAGGCGGCCGCCGGCCATGTCGTTCACCTTCTTGGCGAAGTCATTGGCGTATTCATGGAAGATGTCCTTCGCCGGCCAGGTGCTCTGGAATCGCAGCGAAGTGGTCTGTGCCATGCTGACCATCGGCGCGGACATCGCGCCGGCAGCAACGGCCGCTCCTTTCAGCAGACTGCGTCGACGGGTCGGTTGTTTCTCTGTCATTGCGTGTCTCCGGTGGTTGGTCTGGACAATCCAGGCTGCCATCTTTAATACGTAAACATTCGTGACAAAGAGGGTTTTCACGAACTGGAGAAAAATTGGCCTCATCGGCCGGGCCCTCCAGAGCGAAAGCAAGGCCCGCCACCCGCAGTAACCCTAGAACGCGCAAGGACGAAAGCACCATGACCCAGCCGGATACGAGTTCGCCAACCCAGGCGAATGCACCCACCGGAGACAGATTTGGCGTGAGACCCGCCACAGGCTATGCGGGCGACGTCACGCCCGAGCAGGCAGCACAGTGGATGAACAGCGGCGACGCCGTGCTGGTCGACGTGCGCAGTGATGCAGAGCGCGAGTGGGTCGGCTACGTCCCCGGCGCCGTCGGCTTGGCCTGGAAGCAGTGGCCCGGCATGGCCTTCAACCCGAATTTCAACGAAGGCCTGCGCACCGCAGTGCCATCAGGAAAAAAGGCAGTGCTTCTCTGCCGCAGCGGCGTCCGCTCGATCGCCGCCGCCAAGCGCGCCACCGAACTGGGCATCGAGGCCTACAACATCCTGGAAGGCTTCGAAGGCGACGCCGACGAAGCGGGCCATCGCGGCCACAAAGGCGGCTGGCGCCTCCGCGGCCTCCCCTGGAAACAAAACTGAAAGAAGCCCTGAGGGCGAGTCCAGAATCACCGCGGAACCGGCTCTGCCGGGCCGCAGGTGATGCCCCCGGCAGGGGGTAGGCGGCTACACGAAGTGAGCAAGCCTGGGGGCGAGTTCAGAGCTTCGGGATTCGGAGCTTCTGGCCGGGATAGATCTTGTCCGGGTGGCTCAGCATCGGCTTGTTGGCCTCGAAGATCGCGTTGTACTTGTTGGCGTCGCCGTAGTACTTCTTGGAGATGGCCGAGAGCGTGTCGCCGCGCACCACGTCGTGGTACTGGGCCGGGTCCGCTGCCGGTGCCTCCAGGTTGTTGTCGACCTGCGTGACGTTGGCGACATTGCCTGCCGCGAGCGAGGCTTTCTCGCTGGCTTCCTGCGAAGGCGCGTTGCCGGACAGAGTGACCACGCCGCTGGTCGCGACATAGGCCACCGCCAGGTTCGTGAGGCCGAGGTTCTGGGTCTCGATGTAGGTCTTGATGGCGTCTGCGGCCACCTTGTTCGCATCGGGTTCCGCTGCGTGCGCAGTCGAACCGCCAAACAGTTTTTCGCCCGCTTCCTTGATGAAACTTAGCAAACCCATGGTTACTCCTTGAATGACTGGAAAAGCCACTTTAACCGCGGAAGATGACCGTCCCGACGAGGCAGGCCGGCGCATGTGCAAGCGACCGTAAGCACAACTCGCAATAATGCCGCGCATGGCATTCCTCGCGATCGACATCGGTAACACCCGTCTCAAGTGGTCCCTCTACGATGCCGCGCGGCCCGGTGCCACGCTGGTCGCGCACGGGGCCGAATTTCTCGACCACATCGAGCGGCTCGCCGAGGGGCCATGGGCCGAACTGCCCGCGCCGACGTCGATGCTCGGCTGCGTGGTCGCCGGTGATGCCGTGCGGCGCCGCGCCGAGGAGCAGGTGGTCGAGCGCTTCGACTGCTCGCCGCGATGGGTGGTGTCCAGCGTGGCGGAAGCCGGCATCGTCAATGGCTACGACCATCCGACGCGCCTCGGTGCCGACCGGTGGGTCGCGATGATCGGGGCGCGCCACCGCATGCTCACGCAGGGGCCCGCGCGGCCGATGGTCGTGGTGATGATCGGCACCGCCGTCACAGTGGAGGCCGTGGACACCAACGGAAAGTTTCTCGGCGGCTTCATCCTGCCGGGCCACGGGATCATGCTGCGCGCGCTGGAATCCGGCACCGCCGGCCTGCATGTGCCGACCGGCGACGTGCGCGAGTTTCCGACCAATACCAGCGACGCCCTGACCAGCGGTGGCACCTATGCGATTGCCGGCGCGGTCGAGCGCATGGTGCAGCACGTGCGCGCGCATTGCGGCGCCGAGCCGGCCTGCTATATGACGGGCGGGGCAGGGTGGAAGATGGCCCCGAGCATGAACGGCGACTTCGAACTGGTGGACGGGCTCATCATGGATGGCCTGCTCGTGATTGCCGAGGAGCGTCTGCTGCCCGGCTGACCGGGATCAGGCCGTTCCGGCCAGCCCATCGACCGCCTGGAACATCGCCTGCCGCGCCTGGCTGATGATCTGTCCGCGCCAGGCATCGCTGTCCGTGTAGAACGCCTCCAGCATCCGTGCGCGGATCGACGCCGCCAGTTCCTCTGGCGCCTCGGGATGCTGGTGCAGCCAGTGATCCCCGCGCAGCGCGCCCATCACCTCCATGACGGGCACGGTTCCGTATTCCAGTGCAATGCCGGTGTACTCGGCGCGCGGGCACTCTTCGTAGACCGAGTTCCACATGAGCCCGGTGAGGAACGCGGAAGTCGATGAGCCGTCGTAGATGGACGTGACGGGCGCCGCGGGCGTGCCCCACCAGGCGTTGGCGCGTGCGTAGGCCGCCTTGTCGTCCTTGCAGGAAAAGATGCGCTCGCCGATTCCATTCGGACCCAGGCCGGTGTGCAGGTCGATCCACGCGAGCTGTCGCGCGGATTGCGCATGCGTTCGCAGCACGTCGCGGATGGTCTTGTTGCTCCAGGTCGGCGCGTTGCCGCCGAAGAAGAGCCCGTCCGCAAACTGGTACTGCCCGCGCGTCACTGCCGCCTGGAAGGCAACTGCGCCGTGCTGGTCGATCCACGCGGCGATCGCTGCGTGGTTCTCTGCGGTGGGCGGCCACTCGGCCGGCAGCAGCAGCGCATGCAGGCTGGCATAGGGCTCGTTGACGGGCAAGGGCTCGTCGAAATCGAAGAAGTTGCGGTTGAGGTCGACGTTCTCGTGCGTCACCCGCCGGACGTGCGAGAAGCCGTGCGGATTCAGCGCATGCACATACAACACCGCGACGCCCTGGTCGCGCGCCTTCGCGCGCCATTCGTCATCGTGCAGCGCGAAGATCTGCACGCCGCTGCCGCAATAGCCCTCGACGCCGTGGCAGGCGCTGGTCACGATCAGCAGGCGCTGGGCATCGGGGTTGCCGTCGAGGGCGACGTCCATCGCCAGTTCCTCGCCATCGCGCCCCTTCAGGGGATGAACATGCGAGCGGACAGTGAGGCCGGCGCTTGCACAGGCCTTCAGGAACTTCTGCCGGGCCAGCATGTAGCGGGACGAGAAGGCCTCGCCGACGCCGATCATGCCGCGGCCCCCTCGGTGTTCTTCGGCGTGTTCAGGAACTGCTCGGCCAACTGAACCCAGCAGGTCGCGCCCAGCGGGATCAGGTCGTCGTTGAAGTCGTAGCTCGCGTTGTGCAGCATGCACGGGCCGCCGCCGTGGTGCATGGCGCGGTGGCTGCCGTCGCCGTTGCCGATGAAGGCATAGGCGCCCGGCTTGGCCAGCAGCATGAAGGCGAAATCCTCCGCGGTCATGGCCGCCTCCTGCACCAGCACGTTGTCCTCGCCGACGATGCCGGCCATCACGCGGCGGGCGAAGTTCGCTTCGGCGGCGGTGTTGATGGTCGGCGGGTAGTTGCGGTGGAAATGGAAGTCGCACGACGCGTCATGGGCGGCGCTCACGTGCTCGGCGATCTTCTTCATGCGCGTCTCGATCATGTCGAGCACTTCCAGCGTGAAGGTGCGCACGGTTCCCTTGAGTTCGCAGGTGTCGGGAATCACGTTGTTGGCCTCGCCCGCGTGGATCATCGTGACCGAGATCACGCCGGCATCGGTCGGCTTCTTGTTGCGCGTGATGATGGTCTGGAAGGCCTGCACCATTTCGCATGCGACAGGCACCGGATCGACGCCCGTATGCGGCAGTGCAGCATGGCCGCCCTTGCCGCGGATCGTGATGGTGAACTCGTTGCTCGATGCCATCGCCGGACCGGGGCTGACGGCGAACTGGCCGGCCTTCATGCCGGGCCAGTTGTGCATGCCGAAGACGGCTTCCATCGGGAACTGTTCGAAGAGCCCCTCCTTGACCATCTCGCGCGCGCCGCCGCCGCCTTCTTCGGCGGGCTGGAAGATCAGGTAGACGGTGCCGTCGAAGTTGCGGTGCTTCGCCAGATGCTGCGCTGCAGCGAGCAGCATGGCCGTGTGACCGTCGTGCCCGCAGGCGTGCATCTTGCCGGGGTGCTGGCTCGCATGCGCGAACGTGTTGAGCTCGGTGACGGGCAGTGCGTCCATGTCCGCACGAAGGCCGACGGCTCGCGTGCTGGTGCCATTCTTGACGATCCCGACGACGCCGGTGGTGCCGAGCCCGCGGTGGATCGGGATGCCCCATTCCGTGAGCTTGGCCGCCACCACGTCGGCGGTGCGGACTTCCTGGAAGCAGAGTTCGGGATGGGCGTGCAGATCGCGTCGAACTGCGGCGATGCCGGCCGCCTGGGTGACGAGGGAATCGATGAGTTTCATGGGCAGGAGTCTAGGCTTTGCGGGGAGTGCCCGCAAAGAACGTGCCCTCTCCGGATCAGCGCCCCGTTTCCTTCAGCCACGTGCCGCGCGCGGCCAGCGCGGTGTCGGTGAAATCGGAGAAGACGCCGTCCACGCCGAGGCGATAGAACACCATGTATTCGTTGCCCGCGTCGCCCTTGTAGTCGGACGCGAGCCGGCGCGATTCGTTGCGGAAGGTGAAGGGGTGCACGAAGAGCCCCGCCTTGTGCGCGTCCGCCACCAGGCTGGTCGGCGCTGTCGAAGTGGCGTCGGCATCGTTGATCTTGCCGTCGCGGTTCACGTCGACCGGCTTGCCGTCGGCGCCGACCGTGCCCTTGATGCTCACGATGTAGCGCTTCCACGGGCCGATGCCATCGGCGTAGGTCTTGATCTCGGCCAGCCCGGCCGGCGTGACCATGACGTCGAAGTTGCGCCTGTCTCCCGCCTTGGTCCATTCGTAGGGTCGGTCGACCGGCACGGCGTAGGTCATCGCACCGGTCTTCATGTCGATGCCGTCGCCGTCGATGAGTTGCACGGTCCGGGTCTTGAGCCCCTTGCCCTTCATGTACTTGAGGCTGCCCGGCTCGAAGGACTGCACGAAGACCGGAGCGCTCCGGCTGTTCCAGCCCGCGGCGTCGAGCGCGGCGATGAGCTTGTCCTCCATCGGCAGGCCCAGGTCGCGGAAATAGGTGGGGTTCTTCGTCTCCGGATAGATGCCGATGGTGCGGCCCGTTTCGCGCGACTTCGCCTTCGCGAGATCGATGACTTCCTGGAAGGTCGGCACCTTGTAGCGGCCGTTGAACTGCTGCGGCCGTTCGGCATCGGTCGAGATGGCGCCGAGGCGCTTGATTTCCTCCAGCGTGAAGTCGTTGCTGAACCAGCCGGTCTGCGTTTCGCCATCGACCTGGATGGTCTTCTTGCGGGCCGCGAACTCCGGCCGCGTGGCGACGTCGGTGCTGATGGCGAGATTGGGATCGTGGCGGGTGATGAGCACGCCGTCCCTGGTGGAGACGAGGTCCATCTCGACGTAGTCGGCGCCCAGTTCGATGGCGCGGGCATAGGCTTCCAGCGTCTCTTCCGGCAGGTAGCCGGAGGCGCCGCGATGCGCCACCACCAGCGGCGGCTGGCCGTCGAGCGTGGGCAGGCGGCTTGACGAGGCGGTGGTGCCGGGCGCAGTGCACGCGGCGAGGCCGAGCGCTGCGGTCACGGCCAGTGCCGTCGTGGCGGTGCGGGTCTTGAAAGGCGTCACGGTCGTCTTCTCCATCTTGCTGAAAGAAGGCGCAGCCTACTCCGCCGGCATGACACTTCGGTCACCCTGGCGCGGCATCGCGGACTTCCGGGACAATGATCCGCATGTCACATGTGCTTTCCCCCCGCAGCCTCGAACTCGCGCAGACGCTCGTGCGCATGAACACCGTGAGCGCGCACAGCAACCTGGAGCTGATCGACTTCGCGCGCGACCACCTGGCCGGGCTCGGTGTGCGCAGCCGGCTCACCTACAACGCCGACAAGACAAAGGCCAATCTCTTCGCCACGCTGGGTGCCGGCAAGAAGGCCGGCGTGATCATCTCGGGCCACACCGACACCGTGCCGTGGGACGGGCAGGAGTGGAGCGTCGATCCGCTCTCGGCCATCGTGCAGGACTGGCCGCGGGACGATGCCGATGCCGAAGTCGCCCATGTCGAGCCCAGGCTCTACGGGCGCGGCTCGGCCGACATGAAGAGCTTCATTGCGCTCGCGCTGGCCAATGCGGAGCGCTTCATCGAGAGCGATTCGCCTTTCGCGGTGCACTTCGCCTTGACCTACGACGAGGAAGTCGGCTGCTTCGGCGTGCGGGAACTCATCGCCGACATGAAGGACCAGGGCATCAAGCCGCTGGCCTGCATCATCGGCGAGCCGACCCTCATGGTCCCGGCCATCGCGCACAAGGGCGTCTACCGCTACAAGTGCTGCGTGCGCGGCAAGGAGGCACATTCGTCGCTCACGCCGCAGTCGGTCAATGCGATCGAGATGGCGGCGCGCGTGGTCGGCAAGCTGCGGGACATGGCAGAGGGCTTCGAGCGCGACGAACCCCGCTATGCGGGCTTCGACGTGCCCTTCAGCACGGCGAGCGTGGGCCAGTTCCACGGGGGCATCGCCGACAACGTGGTGCCCCGCGATGCCGAGTTCCGCTACGAATTCCGCAACCTGCCCACGGCCGACGCGACGCAGATGCAGAAGGAGATCACCGCCTACGCAAGCCGCACGGAAACGGCGATGAAGAAGATCGCGCCCGATGCCGGCTTCAGCTTCGAGACCATCTGCGAGATCCCGAGCTTCCTGAGTTCCGAGAACGAACCTGTGACGCGGCTCGCGCAGCGCCTCTCAGGCGAGCAGCGCACCACGCTGGTTGCCTTCGGCACCGAGGCGGGGCTCTTCAAGAATGCCGGCATCCCGACCGTGGTGTGCGGCCCCGGGAGCATCACGCAGGCGCACCAGCCGGACGAGTACGTCACGCTCGCGCAACTGGCGCGCTGCGAGAAATTCCTTCAAGGTCTGGCGAAGACCAAGGAATTGCGCTGAAAAGAGTTGCACTCGGCCTGCTGTGCGCCGCCGCGCTGCTCTACGCGGTGGCGACCGTGCTCGAACCGAGGCATGCCGGTTGGGGCTATGTTGCCGCCTTCGCGGAAGCGGCCATGGTCGGTGCGATCGCCGACTGGTTTGCCGTCGTGGCGCTGTTCCGCCATCCGCTCGGCCTGCCGATACCGCACACGGCGATCATCCCGGCCAACAAGGATCGCATCGGCGCCAAGCTCGCCGGCTTCATCTGCAACAACTTCCTGAGCACGCCGCAGGTGCTGGCGAAGCTGGAGCAGATCGATCCGGCCGCCAGGCTGGCGGACTGGCTCTCGCGGCCTGACCGCGCGGAGAAGCTCGGCGAGCACCTGGTGGCTGCGGTCCGCTACGGGCTGACCGCTTTCGACGACACGCGAGTTCGCGACTTCCTCGGCCGCATGACGACGGCGGGGCTGGCGCAGGTCGACGTGTCGCGCCTCGCCGGCCAGGCCCTCGATGCCCTGACGGCAGGCGGCCGGCATCAAGCTTTGCTCGACGACGTGCTGGCGCAGGTCGCCGGCGTGGTCGAAGGCGACGAGGTGCAGGAGCGCATCACCGAGGCGATCGCGCGCGAGGTCAAGGCGCTGCGCTACGTGGGGCTGGACCAGGTCGCCGCCAAGCTCGCGACCCGCAAGATCGTCGCCGCGGTGGCGCACACCATCGGCGAGATGGCGGGCGAGCCCACGCATCCGCTGCGACTGCGCTTCGATACCTACATGGCCGGATTCGTCGAGCGCCTCAAGACCGACCCCGAGTTCCAGCGGCGCGGCGAGGCCATCCGCGCCGACCTGCAGGCGCACCCGGCGCTCGGCGACTACCTGCACGGGCTCTGGAGCGAGGTGCTCGAATGGCTGCACGACGATCTCGCGAGAACCGATTCGAGCATTCGCCAACGCATCGTCGCGATGGCCGGCGCCATGGGCGCGCGCCTCCAGGCCGATGAGGCCATGCGGCGCTGGATCAACGAGCAGATCGTCGACGCCGCGCCGCGCGCGATCGAGCGCTACCGCGAGGACATCCGCCGCTACATCGTCGAGCGGGTCGCCGAATGGAATGCCGATGAGATGACCCGCGAGCTGGAACTGAACATCGGGCGGGACCTGCAGTTCATCCGGGTGAACGGGACGCTGGTGGGCGGCCTGGTCGGCCTTGCCATCCATGCCGCTACGCAGGTCTGGAAAGGCTGACGCAGCGGATAATCCCGCGATGCGAATCCGCTTCACCAAGATGCAAGGCGCCGGCAACGACTTCGTCGTGCTGGACGAAACCCGCGGCACGCTCGGCCTGGACACGGCCCAGTACCGCTTCCTGGCCGACCGCCATTTCGGCGTCGGCGCCGACCAGATCCTTACCGTCCGGCCATCGCCGGGCGAGGGCATCGATTTCCAGTACGTCATCCACAACGCCGACGGCGGCGAGGTCGAGCAGTGCGGCAACGGCGCACGCTGCTTCATGCGTTTCGTGCGCGAACGGGGCCTCACGCCCAAGGACGCGGTGCGCGTGCAGACGCTTTCCGGCGTGATCGAGCCGCGCATGGGCGCCGACGGCCGCGTGACGGTCGACATGGGCGCGCCCATCTTCGAGCCTGAACGCGTGCCTTTCGACACGGCCGGCCTCGATCCTCAACCCGAAGGCGCGTGGGAGAAATGGCACCTGGCCATGGGCACCCGCGCCGGTACCGCCATCGTGTCGGTGGCCGTCCTGTCGATGGGCAATCCGCACGCGGTGCAGATCGTCGACGACGTCGACACCGCGCCCGTGGAGACCCAGGGTCCGCTGATCGAGCACCATCCGCGCTTTCCGCAGCGGGTCAATGCCGGCTTCATGCAAGTGGTCGACCGCTCGCACGTGCGCCTGCGGGTCTTCGAGCGCGGCGCCGGCGAAACGCTGGCCTGCGGCACGGGCGCCTGCGCGGCCGTGGTCGCGGGCATCCGGCTGGGCCTGCTCGAACCGCGCGTCGATGTCCAGACGCGCGGCGGGCTGCTCACCATCGAATGGGCAGGCGGCAACTCGCCGGTGCTGATGACCGGGCCCGCCGTCACTGTGTTCGAAGGCGACATCGAGGTGCCGGACCAGCCATGAATCATTACAACCAGAACGCCATGAATCCCATCACCGAAGACGATATCGCCAACTACCTGTCGAACACGCCTGACTTCTTCGAGCGCCACGCGCAGTTGCTGGCGCAGGTGCAGCTCACCAGCCCGCACGGCAATCGTGCCGTGAGCCTGCAGGAGCGCCAGGCCGAGATGCTGCGCGAGAAGATCAAGGCGCTGGAGCACCGCGTGATGGACATGGTGCGCCACGGCACCGAGAACGTGGTTACCGCCGACCGCCTGCAGCGCTGGACGCGCGGGCTCCTGACGACGCGCGACCCACGCTCGCTGCCGACCCAGATTGCAACCCAGCTGCAGTCGCTGTTCCTGGTGCCGCAGACCGCGATCAAGGTCTGGGACTGCGACAGCGCCTACCTGGACGAGTCCTACGCCCAATGGGTCAGCGACGACGTGAAGACCCTGGCGACTTCGTTGACGGCACCTTATTGCGGGCTGAACGCCGGCTTCGAGGCCGCCAACTGGCTGGCCGAGCCGCACGCCGCGGTGTCGATCGCGTTGATCCCGCTGCGGCAGGAAGCCGACGCGCCGGCATTCGGACTGCTGGTTCTCGCGTCGCCCGACGCCCAGCGCTTCAATCCCGAGATGGGCACCGACTTCCTCGAGCGCATCGCCGAACTCGCCTCGGGCGCTCTTTCGCGGCTGCGGTCTTGAGCCCCGCTGTCCGGCGTTCGGTGATCGGCGCGCTGCTGATCCTGCTGCCGGGCTACGCGGCCATCCACGTGATGATCTGGCGGCATGGGCTGCGGCTGCTCGAACATCCGCCGCAGCGCTCTGCCGATGCGGCGCTGGTCCTGGGCAACCGGGCGTACCGCAACGGCAAGCCCAACCCCTGCCTGACCGGCCGCGTCGACGCTGGCATCGCACTGGCGAACGCAGGCCGTGTGCGGGGCCTCGTGTTGAGCGGGGGAATCGACACGGAAGACGGCCGCATCGAGGCCGAGGTGATGGAGCGCCACGCGCGCACATCGGGCTACAAGGGCCCCCTGATCCTCGAGCCGGTGTCGTCCTCGACGCGCGAGAACCTCTCGATGTCGCGCGCGGTGCTGAAGGCCGCGGGCGTCAAGAGCGTGATCATCGTCACGGAGCCCTATCACCTGTGGCGTGCCGAGCGTCTCGCGCGCGCGTCGGGTTTCGACCAGGCGTTCGACGTCCAGTACGCTGCCGCGCCGACTTCGTGCTGGCAGCGCTGGGGCATGGCTTTCAAGGGCGCATTGCGCGAGCCTCTGGCAATCGCGAACAATGCGGCCAATGGGTACTTTTAGTACTCCCCCAGGCTTGCCCACTTCGTGTGGCCGCCTACCCCCTCGCTGGGGGCAATACCGGCGGACCGGCGGAGCCGGATCCGCGGTATTTTTGGAAGGAGCCGTGCGGTGAGTCTGGATTTGGTTGAGCGGTATCTGGAGCATGTTCGGGTGGAACGGCGGCTTGCTGCGCGTACGGTCGAGCTTTATTCCATCCATTTGAAGACGCTGGCCGAAAAGGCTGCCGCGGCGGGGCTGGCGGTCGACAAGGTGCAGACCGTGCACGTTCGGCGCTGGATGGCGCAGTTGCACAGCGCGGGACGGGAGTCGCGGGGCATTGCGCTTGTGCTGTCTTGCTGGCGCAGTTTCTACCGCTGGCTCGGCAACGAGGGGCTGGTGGTGGCGAATCCGGTGCAGGACGTTCATGCGCCGAAGGCAGGGCGGCCATTGCCGAAGGCGCTGGCGGTCGACGAGGCCGTGCAACTGGCCGATCTTCACGACGCGGAGGCCGATCCATGGGCCGAGGCGCGGGATCGGGCGATTGTCGAACTGCTTTACGGCTGCGGCCTGCGGGTTGGCGAGCTGACGGGGCTGGACGCGCGGGCCAGCACCACGGCGCGCGGCTGGGTCGATCTGGATGCCGGCGAAGCCAATGTGCTGGGCAAGGGCAGCAAGCGCCGCATCGTGCCGCTGGGCGCGAAGGCGGCCGAGGCCCTGCGCGCATGGCTCGCCGTGCGGGACGACTGTCCGGCGCTCGGCGCCGCGCGCCTGCGCGATCCGGAAGGCGCGGCCGCGCTCTTCATCGGCCGCAACGGCACGCGCTTCTCGGCGCATTCGGTGTGGACCCAGTTGCGCCGCCGCAGCCTCAAGGCCGGACTGAACGCGCCCGTGCACCCGCACATGCTGCGCCACTCGTTCGCGAGCCACGTGCTGCAGTCCAGCAGCGACCTGCGCGCGGTGCAGGAACTGCTGGGCCATGCCAACATCTCGACCACGCAGGTCTACACACGGCTGGATTTCCAGCATCTCGCCAAAGCCTATGACGCCGCGCACCCGCGCGCGCAGGCACGCGACGAGGCTCCGCCCATCGGCGAGGCCCTCCGCAAGAACAAAAGCAGGTCCCCATGAAGATTCTTCGGCTCCGACCCGGCAAGGAGCGCTCACTGCTGCGGCGCCATCCGTGGATCTTCGAATCCGCGATTGCGAAGGGCGGCGGCGATGCGGGCGAGACGGTGCGCGTCGAGTCCGGCGAGGGCCAGTTTCTCGCCTGGGCCTTCTTCAGCCCGAATTCGAAGATCCGCGCCCGGGCGTGGAGCTTCGAAGAGAAGCAGCGCATCGACGGGGCATTCCTGGCGGCGCGGGTCAAGAGCGCGATCGAGGCGCGAGGACTGTTCGACCTGCACAGCGATGGCGTGCGCCTGATCCATGGCGAGGCGGATGGGTTGCCCGGCCTCATCGTCGATCGCTATGGCGACACGCTGGTGGCGCAGTTTCTCTCGGCCGGGGTCGAGCGCTGGAAGGCGGTGCTGGCCGAGGCCTTGCTGGCGACGACGGGGCTCGAGAAGCTCTATGAGCGGTCCGATGCAAGCGGCCGGGAGCGCGAGGGGTTGAAGCCCGTGGCGGGCTGGCTGCACGGCAGCGGCCCGACTGAAATCACCATCCGTGAGCACGATTGGCGGTTGACGCTCGATGTCGCGACGGGCCACAAGACCGGCTTCTATCTCGACCAGCGCGACAGCCGCCAGCGCTTTGCCGAACTCTCGAAGCATCGCCGCTTCCGGCGCGTGCTGAACTGCTTCTGCTACACGGGCGGCTTCACCGTCGCGGCGCTGGCCGGCCTGAAGGCGGCGGGCGCGGTCGACGGGGCGGAGCTGATCTCCATCGATTCATCGCTGCCCGCGCTGGAGCGGGCCCGTGCCCACTTGGCGCTCAACGGCTTCGAGGGCGCTCGCACGGAGTTCCTCGATGCCGACGTCAATGCCACCCTGCGCCGCTTCGTGGAGGAGGGCCGCACCTTCGACGCCATCGTGCTCGATCCGCCGAAGTTCGCTCCCACGGTGGCGCATGCCGAGCGCGCCGCGCGGGCCTACAAGGACCTCAACCGGCAGGCGTTCAAGCTGCTGGCGCCAGGTGGGCATCTGCTCACTTTCTCGTGCTCCGGTGGAATCGGCGCCGACCTGTTCCACAAGATCGTGGCCTCGGCGGGCATCGACGCCGGCGTCGACGGCTACATCACCGAGCGTCTCGGTGCGGCGCCCGACCATCCGATGACCATCGAGTTTCCCGAGGGCGAGTACTTGAAAGGCCTCGTCGTGGTGCGCAAATAGCGTTTGACCTTGCCACAGCGTGGCCGCGGCGCCATCGCTAAACTTTCCGCCTTTCCCCGAATCCTGATCTCCGGAGCACTCCATGGCCCTCATTCCCGCCACCATCCTCACCGGCTTCCTCGGCTCCGGCAAGACGACCCTGCTCAAGCGCATCCTGAGCGAGGCGCATGGCCAGAAGATCGCGGTGATCGAGAACGAATTCGGCGAGGAGAACATCGACAGCGACATCCTGGTCACCGAGTCGAAGGAGCAGATCGTCCAGATGAGCAACGGTTGCATCTGTTGCACCATCCGCGAGGACCTGCGCGAGGCGCTGCAATTGCTGGCCGCCAAGAAGCGCAAGGGCCTGCTCGATTTCGACCGCGTCGTGATCGAGACCACCGGGCTGGCCGATCCGGGCCCCGTGGCGCAGACTTTCTTCATGGACGACGAGATCGCCGAGAGCTACCTGCTGGACTCGATCCTGACGCTGGTGGACGCCAAGCACGCGCCCCAGCAACTCAACGACCGCCAGGAAGCGCGTCGTCAGGTCGGCTTTGCCGATCAGATCTTCATCAGCAAGAGCGATCTGGTCGCGGCCGACGAGACCGAGGCGCTGATCCACCGCCTGAAGCACATGAACCCGCGCGCCCCGCAGCAGAAGGTGCATTTCGGCGAGGTGCCGCTGAAGGACGTGTTCGACCTGCGCGGCTTCAACCTCAATGCCAAGCTCGACATCGACCCGGATTTCCTCAAGGAAGAAGACGAGCACGACCATGACCACGTGCACGGCGAGCATTGCGACCACCCCTCGCACGCGCATGAAGGCCATGGCCACCACCATCACCATGACGACGACGTCAAGAGCTTCGTCTACCGCGCGGACCGCGCTTTCGACCCGGCCCGCCTGGAGGATTTCCTGGGCGCGATCGTCAATATCTACGGTCCGCGCATGCTGCGCTACAAGGGCGTCCTGCACATGCAGGGCACCGAGCGAAAGGTGATTTTCCAGGGCGTGCACCAACTCATGGGCAGCGATCTCGGGCCCGCCTGGGGGCCCGACGAAAAGCGCGACAGCCGCATGGTGTTCATCGGCATCGACCTGCCGCGCGAGATCCTGGAACAGGGTCTCGACCAGTGTCTCGTCTGATTCCCCGGGCGGCCTGAGTTCTCTATACAATCGCGCGCCTGTTGCGGCGGCCCGCCTCGTTCTTCTTTAAGGACGAAGTGTGACTTACGCCATAGGACTGTGTGCGTTTCTGGGCCGAATTCGGGGGTATAACCCCGGGGTTCGCCATCGGCGAGCACCCTGACAACATGGGCTCCGCGATGCCGACAGGCGACGTGGATTCCATGGGGAAGACACCCATTGAATGTGCGTTCGAGTTCGTCGAAGGAGCCAGTCACTGTGAAGAAGCCTGCCGCCAAAGCCAAGCCCGCGCCGAAACCGGCCGTCAAGAAGACGTCGGTTGCCAAGCAGGCTGTGCCCGCGGCAAAGAAGGTTTCCGCTGCAAAGCCCGTCAAGCCCGCTGTGCCGTCGAAGGCCCCTGCTCCAAGCAAGGCCAAGGCGGTGACTGCGAGTGCCCCGTCATCCAAACCGGCCGGTTCCCATGCCGCGCCACCTGCACCATCGACTCCCATGAAAAAAACGGCTGCCGCCTCTTCTTCCACCACGGCGACACCTCCCACGACCGCCAGCACCACCGCGCCTGCACCCGCACGCGGCGGGCGCGTGTCGCGGCTGTCGCAGTTGACCGTGCCGTCCATGCCGCAATCGGTGGCTTCCACCGCGGCCAAATCAAGCTTCGTGCAGATCACGTCGAACGCGCTGGTGCCACCTCCGCCGGTCGCGGTCAAGAAAGATCCGAAGCTCGCCAACAACTGGAAGGCCAAATCGGCCGAAGAGCTCACGGACGCCGAAGTGATCGCGATGCCGGATTCGGAGTACATGAACGAAAAGCAGATGGCGTTCTTCCGCCTGAAGCTGCAGGAACTCAAGCGCGGCATCCTCGAGAACGCCGGCGAGACGACCGAGCATCTGCGTGAAGACACCGTGGTCGTGCCCGATCCGGCCGACCGCGCCACCATCGAGGAAGAGCACGCGCTCGAACTGCGCACGCGCGACCGCGAACGCAAGCTCCTGAAGAAGATCGAGCAGTCGATCCAGCGCATCGATGCCGGCGACTACGGCTATTGCGACGAAACCGGCGAGCCCATCGGCGTCGGCCGCCTGCTGGCCCGCCCGACCGCCACGCTGTCGCTGGAAGCCCAGCAGCGCCGCGAGCTGAAACAGAAGATGTTCGGAGATTGAATCCGGCATCGACAACACGGGCCCAAGGGAGACACTGAGCATGGCCAAGGAAGAAACCGGTCGCTTGCTGTCCAAAGTGGCGAAGTTCGTGCGCAATCCGCTGAAGGATTGGTCCGAGCTCGACGCCGACGACTCGTCGACCCTCGAGAACGGCTACAGCCGTGAAATGCTCAAGGAGATGATCGAGCGGCGGCAGCGCAACGACTTCGTGCGCCGCCGTGAGTTCGACATGCTGCGCAAGCTGCGGCAACGCGAGGCGGCGGGTGGTCCCGCAGCGACCCCATCCTCCTTCAATGTCAGCAGCACCTCCGGCAAGACCGAGGGGCGGGCGCTCACGCTCAAGAAGATCGACGAGATCGAAGAGCAGATGTCGCAGCAATGGTGGAAGGCGCGCGGCCCCCGCAGCGAGGAGGACGCCGAGGGCGCTCCTGCCGAGGGCGCGCACATGGCCGCGCAGCACGCGCGCGCCTATGCCGACACCGTGCCCGGCGTGCCGCAGGGCGGCGTCCCCGGCCTGCAGGTTCAAGTCCCCGCGCACGACGGTTGCGTCGAGGAAGCGTCGATCCGCTTTGCCCACGGCGATGACGCCGGTGCCGAAGCCATCCTGCTCCAGGCGCTCGCGCCGGACAGCTCGACGAATGACCAGGACGACACGTGGCGCACCTTGCTCGACCTCTACCGCGCGACCGGTGACGCCGAGAAGTTCGTCGCCGCCAGCACGCGCTATGCACAGCGCATGAAGCGCGTGGCGCCCGAATGGGTGTCGTTCCGTGCATTGGCGAACTCGGTCCGCGCGTCGGTCGCGGCCCAGGTCAAGCCGGTCGAACCGGTCGCCGCAGGTGATGCCGACTGGGCGAGCCCGCCGCGCCTCACGCGCGAGGGGTTGATGGGCCTGACGCGCGCGCTCGGCGCCGCCGGCCCCTCCTGGAGGCTCGACTGGAGCGCCCTTGAATCCATCGAGGGTGATGCCGCTGGCCCGCTGCGTGCCTTGTTCACGCATTGGGCGGATTCGACCGTCCAGTTGCGCTTTGCCGCAGCGGACCAGTTGCTGCTGGTGCTCGCCGAAGCCACGCCGGCCAACGACCGCAGCGTCGACGCCGTCTGGTGGCAATTGCACATGGCGGCCTTGCGAGTGATGCATCGAGCCGATGAGTTCGAACTGCTGGCGCTCAACTACTGCATCACCTACGAGGTGTCGCCGCCGCCCTGGGAAGACCCGAAGGGCGACTTCGCCACGCTCGATACCCCCGCCCGGGCCAAGCCGTCCGCCCCCGGCTTCTCGCTCGCGGCCGGTCACGACGAAGCCGAGCCGGCTCCTTTCGCCGGCGCCGGCCAGGCCGTGCTCGCGGGTGATCTCATCGGCGAATCGCTGTCGACCTGGCAGCGTCTCGACGAAGAGCTGACCGGCGAAACGACGCCAACGATCTCGTGCTCGGCCCTCGTCCGCGTCGACTTCGCCGCAGGGGGCTCGCTCCTGAACTGGGTCACCGCCCACCACGCGCGCGGCCACGCCCTCCAGTTCGTCGACGCCCACCGCCTGATCGCCGCCTTCTTCAACGTGGTCGGCATCGCCGACCACGCCGCCATCAAAGTCAAAGACTAGCGCCAAGACGCGGCCACTTCTGTGGCCGCCCCCGCGGCCGCTCGAAATCCCCATCTGGAATACCGCGGAACCGGCTCGGCCGGTCCGCCGGTATTGCCCCCGGCCGGGGGTAGGCGGCCACACGAAGTGGGCAAGCCTGGGGGCGAGCAACAGATAATGCTTTATGGAACAATTTCACGGAACCACCATCATCAGTGTGCGCCGCAAGACCGCTGCGGGCGCCGACCAGGTGGCCATCGGCGGCGATGGCCAGGTCACGCTGGGCAACATCGTCATCAAGGGCAGTGCGCGCAAGGTGCGCCGCCTCTATCACGGCAAGGTGCTCGCCGGCTTTGCAGGCGCCACGGCGGACGCATTCACGCTGTTCGAGCGCTTCGAGGCCAAGCTCGAAAAGCATCAGGGGCACCTGGCCCGCGCCGCCATCGAACTCACCAAGGACTGGCGCACCGACCGCGTCCTGCGCCGCCTCGAGGCCATGCTGGCGGTTGCCGACGTCACCACGTCGCTGATCATCACCGGCAACGGCGACGTGCTGGAGCCCGAGAACGGGATCATCGCGATCGGTTCCGGTGGCGCCTACGCGCAGGCTGCGGCCAAGGCGCTGGTGGACCACACGGAGATGCCGGCCGACCAGATCGTCAAGAAGGCGCTGGAAATCGCGGGCGAACTCTGCATCTACACCAACATGCATCACACCATTGAAACCCTGTGAGACGGATCGAGTGAACCCATGTCCATGACCCCCCAGGAAATCGTCTCCGAACTCGACCGCCACATCGTCGGCCAGCCGGACGCCAAGCGCGCCGTGGCCATCGCGCTGCGCAACCGCTGGCGCCGCCAGCAGGTCGAGGAAAAGCTGCGTGCGGAGATCACGCCCAAGAACATCCTCATGATCGGCCCCACCGGCGTGGGCAAGACCGAGATCGCTCGCCGGCTGGCGCGCCTGGCCGACGCGCCTTTCATCAAGGTCGAGGCGACCAAGTTCACCGAGGTGGGCTATGTCGGCAAGGACGTCGATTCGATCGTTCGCGACCTGGCCGAGATCGCCGTCAAGCAGACGCGCGAGGCCGAAAGCGCCAAGGTCCGCATGCGGGCCGAGGATGGCGCGGAGGAACGCATCCTCGACGTGCTGCTGCCGCCGGCCCGCACGGCCGATGGCTCGGCCACCGACAGCAGCAATGCCACGCGGCAGGCCTTCCGCAAGAAGCTGCGCCAGCACGAACTCGACGACAAGGAGATCGAGATCGATCTCGCCGACACGCGCACGCCGCTCGAGATCATGGGCCCGGCCGGCATGGAGGAAATGACCGAGCAGCTGCGCGGCATGTTCGGCCAGCTCGGGCAGGGCAAGCGCAAGACGCGCAAGCTCAAGATCGCCGAGGCCATGCGCCTGCTGATCGACGAGGAAGCCGCCAAGCTGGTCAACGAGGACGAGATCCGCAGCCAGGCCATCCACAACGCCGAGCAGAACGGCATCGTCTTCATCGACGAGATCGACAAGGTCGCCACGCGCAGCGAGGCGCAGGGCGCCGACGTGTCGCGCCAGGGTGTCCAGCGCGACCTGCTCCCGCTGGTCGAGGGCACGGCCGTGAGCACGAAGTACGGCGTGGTCCGCACCGATCACATCCTCTTCATCGCGAGTGGCGCATTCCACCTGAGCAAGCCGAGTGACCTGATTCCCGAATTGCAGGGGCGCTTTCCGATCCGTGTCGAGTTGCAGTCGCTGTCGGTCGCCGACTTCGAAAGCATCCTCACGCAGACGCAGGCATCGCTGGTCAAGCAGTACCAGGCGCTGCTCGCCACGGAGGGTGTGACGCTGGAGTTCACGCCAGACGGCATCACGCGGCTCGCGAGCATCGCCTTCGACGTCAACGAGCGCACCGAGAACATCGGCGCGCGCCGCTTGTCGACGGTCATGGAGCGTCTGCTCGACGAAGTGAGCTTCGACGCGACCAAGCTGGGCGGCCAGGCGGTGCACATCGATGCGGCCTACGTGGATGCGCGGCTGGCGGCACTAAGTCACGACGAAGACCTTTCCAGATTCATCCTCTGATGTAGGCCCTCGCTTACCGGTGGTTCACGCATCACATTCATTGCGTGAGCTAAGTGCTTCATTTGCAACGGGATTCGGTTTTTGGTGGTTGCAAAAACACCGCTAAGTCGTTGATTCCATTACAAAAAATTCCCGCAGCACACCGTTGCGCAGTAGACGTTTCCTGCTACAGTGCAAAAAAGTGCAGTTAAGTGGGAAAAAGTGTCGAGCGATGCCTCATTCGGGTTCGCGACGCCTCCCACCACCGGGGTCTCGTGTTCGTGTTTCAAGGCGCTTCATCGCTCAGTCTCGATGCCAAAGGTCGGCTCTCCGTGCCGACCCGGCATCGTGACGTCCTGAGCGCGACGGCGGCCGGCCAGCTCACGATCACCAAGCATCCCCACGGCTGCCTGATGGTGTTCCCGCGTCCCGAGTGGGAGAAATTTCGCGAGCGCATCGCGGCACTTCCCATGTCTGCACAGTGGTGGAAGCGCGTCTTCCTCGGCAACGCGATGGACGTCGAGATGGACGGCACCGGCCGCGTGCTCGTGTCCCCTGAGCTGCGCACCGCCGCCGGCATCAGCCGCGACGCGTTGCTGCTCGGAATGGGCAACCATTTCGAGCTGTGGGACAAGGCCACCTACGACGCCAAGGAAGCAGAAGCCACGCAAGGCGAAATGCCTGACGTGTTCCAGGACTTTTCGTTCTGAGGCCCGACGTGGAACAGCCATGGATTCATACGACCGTCTTGTTGAACGAAGCGGTGGATGCCCTCTTTCCGGAAGGATCGGACGTCACCGGCACCTACGTGGACGCGACCTTCGGGCGCGGCGGCCACAGCCGCGCGATCCTGGAGAGGCTGGGGCCGTCCGGCCGGCTGATCGCGTTCGACAAGGACGCGGAAGCGGTGGCCGAAGCAACGCGCATCGAGGATGCGCGTTTTTCCATCCGCCACCAGGGATTCAAGGACCTGGGGGAATTGCCGCCAGCGAGTGTGTCAGGTCTCCTGATGGACCTCGGTGTCAGCTCTCCCCAGATCGACAACCCCGCACGGGGTTTTTCTTTTCGTTTCGACGGCCCGCTCGACATGCGCATGGACACCACGCGCGGCGAGAGCGTGGCCGAGTGGCTGGCGACGGCCGAAACACAGCAGATTGCGGAGGTGATTCGTGACTATGGCGAAGAACGGTTTGCTGTTCAGATTGCAAAGGCGATTGTTGCTCGCCGACAAGAACGGGGCCCAGTTTCAACCACCGCCGAGCTGGCCGAGCTCGTGGCTGGCACGGTCAAAACCCGCGAGCCGGGCCAGAACCCTGCAACGCGCACATTTCAGGCTCTTCGGATTTTCATCAACGCCGAGCTTGAAGAGCTGCAACAGGCGCTAGAAGCGAGTCTGTCCGTGTTGCAACCCCAAGGCCGTCTCGCGGTGATCAGCTTCCATTCGCTGGAAGATCGCATCGTGAAGCAGTTCATCGCGAAGCATTCGCGCGAGGTCTACGACCGCCGCGCGCCTTTTGCCGCGCCGAAAGCGATGAAACTGCGTGCCCTGGGGCGCATCAAGCCCTCGCAGGCCGAGGTGGATGGCAACCCGCGCTCGCGCAGCGCGATCCTGCGCGTGGCCGAGCGCACGGCGGAGGAGGGCTGACATGGCTCGCCTCAACCTGCTCCTGCTGATCGCCGTGCTGGGCTCGGCGATCTATCTCGTCCATACGCAGTACATGTCGCGCCAGCTCTATACCGAGCTGCACCGCATCGAGCTGGAGGCGCGTCGCCTCGAACTCGACCAGGATCGGCTGCAGGTCGAGAAGCGCGCGCAGGCGACGCCGCTGCGCGTCGAGAAGCTGGCCAAGGAGCAGCTCAAGATGCGCACGACCACGCCGGCCATCACGCAGTACGTGCGGCAGGACGGCACCGTGATTCCGGCCGTCGCCGCGCCGCCGCCGGCCGCGCCCGCACCGCGCACTGCTTCGACACGGGGGGCGCACTGATGACCCGCCGCAGCCGCAGCGTCCAGTACACGACCAGCCCATTGCTCGCCAGCAAGACCCCGGTCTGGCGCAGCAAGTTCATCGTCGCCGGCATCGCGCTCGGTTTCGGCGTGCTGGCCGCCCGCGCGGCGTATGTGCAGGTGATCGGCAACGATTTCTTCCAGCGCCAGGGCGAGGTGCGCTTCACCCGCACGCTGGAGCTGCCGGCCAATCGCGGCCGCATCCTCGACCGCAACGGGCTCTTGCTGGCCTCGAGCGTCGTCGCGCCGAGCATCTGGGCGATCCCGGAAGACGTCGAACGCGACGACCCGGAGGTCAAGACCAAGCTGAAGCAGGTCGCGAAGCTGCTGGGCATGCCGCAGAAGGATTTCGACAAGAAGCTGGAAGACGAGGACAAGACCTTTGTCTGGATCAAGCGCCAGGTCGATGAGCCCATCGCCAAGCAGATCGCCGCGCTCAACATCAAGGGCATCTACCAGCGCAAGGAATACAAGCGCCAGTACCCGGAGGGCGAGGCCGCCGCGCACGTGGTGGGCTTCACCAATGTCGAGGACAACGGCCAGGAGGGCATCGAGCTCGCGTTCAACAAGGATCTGGCGGGCAAGGCCGGTTCGCGCCGCGTGATCAAGGACCGGCTGGGCCGCGTCGTCGAGGGCGTCGGCGAGCAGGTGCCGCCGGTCGATGGCAAGGACATCCAGCTCAGCGTGGACAGCAAGGTGCAGTTCTTCGCCTACCAGAAGCTGCGCGACGCCGTGACGATGCACAAGGCCAAGGCCGGCAGCGTGGTGGTGCTCGACGCCATCACCGGCGAGGTGCTGGCGCTGGCCAACTATCCGAGCTACGTTCCCGACAAGCGCCAGAACCTCACGGGCGAGCAGCTTCGCAACCGTGCGATGACCGACGTCTTCGAGCCCGGCTCGACGATGAAGCCGATCACCGTCGGCATCGCGCTCGAGGCCGGCCGCATCAAGCCGCAGACCGTGATCGATACCTCGCCGGGCCGCTACAGCCTGGGCGGCTTCACCATCAGCGACACCCACAACTACGGTTCGCTGACGGTCGAAGGGGTGATCCAGAAGTCGAGCAACATCGGCGCGCTGAAGATCGCCCAGAAGATGACGCCGCACGAGATGTGGGACACCTACACGGCGCTGGGCTACGGCCAGAAGCCCCAGATCCAGTTTCCGGGGGCGGTCACGGGCCGCCTGCGTCCGTGGAAGTCGTGGAAGCCGGTCGAGCAGGCGACCATGGCCTACGGCTACGGCCTGTCGGCATCGCTGTTCCAGATGGCGCATTCGTACACGGCCTTCGCGCACGACGGCGACGTCATTGCGGCAACCATCCTCAAGAGCAGCGAGCCGGCGGTGGGCGTGAAGGTCTTTTCCGCCCAGAACGCGCTGGCTGTGCGCAAGATGCTGCAGATGGCGGCCGGCCCGGGCGGCACGGGTCCGCTCGCGCAGACCATCGGCTACTCGGTGGGCGGCAAGTCCGGCACGGCGCACAAGCAGGTCGGCAGGGGCTACGCCAGCAAGCAATACCGCTCTTGGTTCACGGGCATGGCACCGATCGAGAAGCCGCGCATCATCGTGGCGGTCATGATCGACGAGCCGAGCAACGGCTCGTATTTCGGCGGCATCGTGGCCGCGCCTGTGTTCAGCGAGGTCGTGCAACAGACGCTGCGCATGATGAACGTACCGCCCGATCTGGCGGTGAAACCCCTGGTCGTGACCAAGGGCGTGGAAGAGAGCTTCTGATGACGACGACGCTTCGCAGCCCCGACGAAGCCGCACGCTGGCTCCGGTCCCGCGTGCGCGGGGTGCTGCATGCCGACAGCCGCGCCGTCGGTGCGGGCGACGGATTCATCGCGTGGCCCGGCGCCGCGACGGACGGCCGGCGCTACGTGGCGTCCGCGCTGGCGCAAGGCGCCGTGGCTTGCCTGGTCGAGGAAGAGGGCAGTGCGGCATTCGGTTTCGAGGGCGAGGCGATTGCCGCGTACCCCGGCCTGAAGGCTGCGACGGGACCGATCGCAGCGGCCTATTACGACATGCCGTCGGCGCAACTCGACGTGCTCGCCGTCACCGGCACCAACGGCAAGACTTCCACCGCATGGTGGCTGGCACAGGCCCTGTCGTCGGCGGCGGCGCATTCGGTCGATACGCCCTGCGCCGTCGTGGGTACGCTGGGTGTCGGCGTACCGCCTGAACTCACCTACACCGGCCTGACCACGCCCGATCCCGTGCTGTTGCAGCGCGAACTGCGCGGCTTCGCGGACCGCCGCTTCCGTGCCTGCGCCATCGAAGCCTCGTCGATCGGCATCGTGGAGCGCCGGCTCGATGGCACCCGCATCGCTGTCGCGGTGTTCACCAATTTCACGCAGGACCACCTGGACTATCACGGCAGCATGGATGCCTATTGGCAAGCCAAGGCCGAGCTCTTCCGGTGGCCGGGTCTGCGCGCGGCCGTCGTCAACATCGACGACGTGCATGGTGCCTCGCTCGTGGGCAATCTCGTCGAGACCGGCGTCGGCGCGCTCGACATCTGGACCGTGTCGGCCGAAGGCGCCCCGGCACGGCTCCGGGCCGAGGACATCGGCTACGACGCGCAAGGCCTCCATTTCTCGGTCGTGGAGCAGGGCGCCACGACCCAGCACCTGAAGACGCAACTGATCGGCCAGTACAACGTCGCGAACCTGCTGGGCGTGCTCGGCACCCTGCGCGCGCTCGGCCTGTCGCTAGAAGACGCGGTGCAGGCGTGCGCGGGGCTCGACAGCGTGCCGGGCCGCATGGAGCGCCTGAGCGTGCCCGGCCATCCGCTGGCCGTCGTCGACTACGCCCACACCCCGGACGCATTGGACAAGGCGCTCGCCGGCCTGCGGCCATTGGCGCAGCAGCGTGGCGGCGAACTGTGGTGCATGTTCGGCTGCGGGGGCGATCGCGACAACGCCAAGCGCCCCATGATGGCCGCGGTGGCGGAGGCCCAGGCCGACCGCGTGGTCGTCACCAGCGACAACCCGCGCAGCGAGAAGCCCGCGGCGATCATCAGCCAGATCCTGCTGGGCCTGGCACGGCCCGAGGCCGCCCAGGTCGAGCCCGACCGCGCAAAGGCGATCGCCGACACGCTGGCCCAGGCCCGTCCCGAAGACGTGGTGTTGCTGGCCGGGCGCGGCCACGAGGCCTGGCAGGAAATCGCGGGCGAACGCATCGCTTTCTCGGACCGCGCGCATGCCATCGATGCACTGACACGGAGGAGCGCAGCATGACCGATGCCATCGCATCCGTGCCCATGATGACGCTCGGCCAGGCCCAGGCGTGGATCCCCGGCGCGCGCCTCGTCGGTGACGCCGCGACGCCGATCTTCCGTGTGCACACCGACACGCGCACCCTCGCGTCAGGCGATCTTTTCGTCGCGCTCAAGGGCGAGCGTTTCGACGCGAACGACTTCCTGGCCGATGCGCGCTCGCGCGGCGCGGTGGCGGCTATCGCCCATCGCGGACTCGAAGCCGCCGGCCTCGCCGGGCTCGAAGTGCCGGACACCCTGGTCGCGCTCGGCGCGCTGGCTTCCGGCTGGCGCTCCCAGTTCGAACTGCCCTTGATCGCCGTCACCGGCAGCAACGGCAAGACGACCGTGACGCAGATGATCGCGTCGATCTTGCGCACGGCCTGCGGCGAGGGTGCGCTCGCGACGGCCGGCAACTTCAACAATGAGATCGGCGTGCCGCTGACCTTGCTGCGCCTGCGTGCACGGCACCAGCGTTCCGTGGTCGAGCTGGGCATGAACCACCCGGGCGAAATCGCCCGGCTGGCGGCGATCGCGCGGCCCACCATCGCGCTGGTCAACAACGCGCAGCGCGAGCACCAGGAATTCATGGCCACGGTCGAGGCCGTGGCGCGCGAGAACGCCTCCGTCTTCTCCGCGCTGCCGACCGATGCGACGGCCGTGTTCCCCTACGGCGACGAATTCACGCCGCTGTGGAACGAGATCGCGCACGAAGGCGCGACCCGCCGCTGCCTGACCTTCGGCGACGACCCCGATGCCGATATCGCGCTGGTGACGGCGGACTGGCAGCACGGCGCGTGGCAGTTCGAGGCGCGCACGCCCCTGGGCGAGGTGCGCAGCACGCTGCGCATCGCCGGCCGCCACAACGTGGTCAATGCGCTGGCGGCGATCGCCTGTTCGCTGGCGAGCGGCGTATCGCTCGACAAGATCGCCGAGGGGCTGGCCGCGTTCGAGCCGGTCAAGGGGCGCTCGAAGGCCAGCGAGCTCCGCTTTGCCGGCGGTCGCACGATCACGCTGGTCGACGACACCTACAACGCGAACCCGGATTCCATGCGCGCCGCCATCGACGTGCTCGCCAGCCTGCCCGGCCCGCGCGTGCTGGTGCTCGGCGACATGGGCGAGGTCGGCGACCAGGGGCCGCAGTTCCATGCCGAGGTCGGCGCCTGGGCGCGCGAGCGCGGCATCGAGACCGTCTTCGCGCTCGGCAAGGAATCGGTGCACAGCATTGCTGCCTTCGCAGGCGCGATCAACGCCGATGCCCGCCACTTCGACGAGATCGATGCCCTCAATGCGGCCGTGCTCGCGCAATTGCCGGGCACCGCGAGCGTGCTGGTCAAGGGATCGCGCTTCATGCAGATGGAGCGTGTGGTCCAGGCCGTTGCCGCTGCATCACAACAACAAGACAAGGGGGCCGGTCATGCCGCATGAGCCGCGCCCATTCACATCATGCTGATGACCCTCGCCCAATGGCTGCAGACGGTCTCGCCGGAGTTCGGTTTCCTGCGCGTCTTTCAATACCTCACCTTCCGCGCGCTGATGGCGTCGCTGACCGCGCTGCTGCTCGGTCTGGCGGCCGGGCCCTATGTGATCCGCCGCCTCACCGCGCTCAAGATCGGCCAGCAGGTGCGCAGCTACGGCATGGAGACCCACCTGACCAAGAGCGGCACGCCCACCATGGGCGGCGTGCTCGTGCTGTTCTCGATCGCCTTCTCGACGCTGCTGTGGTTCGACCTGTCGAACCGCTTCGTGTGGATCGTGCTGTGGGTCACGCTGGGCTTCGGCGCGATCGGCTGGGTCGATGACTGGCGCAAGGTGGTCCGCAAGGACCCCGAAGGCATGCGCTCGCGCGAGAAGTATTTCTGGCAGTCGGTGGTGGGCCTGGTGGCGGGCTTCTACCTGCTCTTCAGCATTTCCGAGAGCTCCAACTGGCGCGTGCTCGAACTCTTCTTCACCTGGATGCGCTCGGGCTTCGACCTGGACTTCCCGCCCAAGATCAACCTGCTGGTGCCTTTCTTCAAGGAAGTGAGCTACCCGCTCGGCGGCATCGGCTTCGTGATCCTGACCTACCTGGTGATCGTCGGCGCGAGCAATGCGGTGAACCTTACCGACGGGCTGGACGGCCTGGCGATCATGCCGGTCGTGATGGTCGGCTCCGCCCTCGGCGTGTTCGCGTACGTCACGGGCAGCGCGGTGTATTCGCGCTACCTGCTCTTCCCCCACATTCCGGGTTCGGGCGAACTGCTGGTGTTCTGCTCGGCCATGGCCGGCGCGGGCCTCGCGTTCCTGTGGTTCAACACGCATCCGGCCCAGGTGTTCATGGGCGACGTGGGCGCGCTCGCGCTCGGCGGCGCACTCGGCACCATCGCTGTCATCGTGCGGCAGGAGATCGTGTTCTTCGTGATGGGCGGCATCTTCGTGGTCGAGGCGATCTCGGTGATGGCACAGGTCACCTACTTCAAATACACCAAGAAGCGCTTCGGCGAAGGGCGGCGCGTGCTCAAGATGGCACCGCTGCACCACCACTTCGAGAAGAGCGGCTGGCGCGAGACGCAGGTCGTCGTGCGCTTCTGGATCATCACGATGCTGCTGTGCCTCGTGGGCCTTTCCACCTTGAAGCTGCGTTAAGACGATGCGGCATCTCAAAGACCTCCACGTTCTCATCCTGGGCCTCGGTGCGTCCGGGCTGGCGATGGCGCGCTGGTGCGCGCGCCATGGCGCGAAGGTCACGGTGGCCGACACGCGCGAAGCGCCGCCTCAATTGGCGACGCTGCGCGACGAGTTGCCCGACGCAGTGTTCGTCGGTGGACCGTTCTCGGCGGCGCTGGTGGAAGGTACGCCGATCCGTGCCGTGTACCGCTCGCCGGGCCTGTCTCCGGAATCGACGGCTGCGGTGGTCGATGCGGCCAAGGCGGTGGGCCTGCCGGTGGGTGGCGAACTGGATCTGTTTGCACGCGCGCTGGCGGACTTGAGCATCGTCGAGGTCGCGGAGACGGCTGAGATCGCCGAACCCGTCGAACCCGTCGACGCCGCGAATGCGGTCGAGGCAGCTGCGGAGCCACCGGCGCCGGAACCGGCCGAGGCATTGCCGACGGAATCATCGGCTACCTCTGTCGAGGTTGCCGACGAGACTCCCGAAGCCTTCGAGCCCGTCACACCCCCTGACGATGACGACGACTCCTTCGCCCCGGTCCCCGAAGTCGTCGTCCCACCGCCGGAGCCCAAGGGCTACACCCCGGCGGTCCTGGCGATCACCGGCACCAATGGCAAGACCACGGTCACCTCGCTCACGGGCCAGTTGGTGGAGCGCGCCGGCAAGACGGTTGCGGTCGCCGGCAACATCGGCCCGACCTTGCTCGACACGCTGTCGGCCCGCATGGACGCCGAGACACTGCCGGACGTCTGGGTGCTGGAGTTGTCCAGCTTCCAGCTCGACCGCGTCGAAGGCTTCGAGCCCACGGCGGCCACGGTGCTGAACCTGTCGCAGGACCACCTCGACTGGCACGGCGACATGGCTGCCTATGCGGCGGCCAAGGCCCGCGTCTTCGGCAAGAAGGGCACGATGGTGCTCAATCGCGACGACGAAGCGGTCATGGCCATGCGGCCCGCGTCGGTCAAGCTGCCCAAGGGCCAGGTGGCACGTACCGTCATCACCTTCGGCGCGGACATGCCGAAGCGCCCCGGCGACTACGGCATCGAACGCCTCAACGGCATGGCCTGGCTCGTCCGCGCGCTGGAAGCCGACGAGACGCAGAAGCGCAAGCGCGGCGCGGCCGTCGAAGAGGAAGAGATCTTCTTCCAGCGCCTGATGCCCGCCGATGCCTTGCGCATCCGCGGCCGGCACAACGCGCTCAATGCGCTGGCGGCGCTGGCGCTCGCCGCCGCGGCGGGATGCCAACTGGCACCGATGCTCTATGGGCTGCGTGAGTACCGCGGCGAGCCGCACCGCGTCGAGCCGGTGGCGATCGTGGAGGAAGTCGAGTACTTCGACGACAGCAAGGGCACCAACGTCGGCGCGACGGTCGCGGCGCTGATCGGTCTTGGCGAGGAACGCAGGGTCGTCGTGATCCTGGGCGGCGAGGGCAAGGGCCAGGACTTCGCGCCGTTGGCTGCGCCGGTTCGCCAGTACGCCCGCGCCGTCGTGCTCATCGGTCGCGATGCGCCGCTGATCGAGGCCGCGCTCGCGTCTACCGGCATCTCGATGCAGTCCGCTGCGTCCTTGCCCGAAGCCGTGACCATGGCCGCCGGCCGCGCGCATCCCGGCGACGCCGTGCTGCTGTCGCCGGCCTGCGCGAGCTTCGACATGTTCAAGGACTACGCCCATCGCGCCGCAGTCTTCTGCGAGGCCGTCGACGCGCTCGTCGATGCGCCGCGCGGCGACGACATGGGGGAGGCCGCATGACCGCGTCTGCAGCCGCAACCCCGAACAAGTCCGGCCGCTTCAGCGGCTGGTTCAGCCGCGCCAAGAGCGGCATCGACGCACTGCCCATGCACCTGCCGGTGCGCCTCGGCAACGCAGGCATGACGCAGACCAAGGCGGCGCCCGTGCGCGTGCTCGGCTTCGACCAGGCGCTGGTCTGGGTCACGGTGGCGCTGCTGGCGTGGGGGCTGGTGATGGTGTATTCCGCATCCATCGCGCTGCCCGACAACCCGCGCTTCGCGCGCGCCGGCTACAGCCCGACCTTCTTCCTCACACGGCACGCGGCTTCGCTTGTGATCGCCTTCGTGGCGGGCCTGCTGACCTTCCAGGTCCCGATGAAAACCTGGGAGCGCATCGCACCCTGGCTCTTCGTGGCTTCGCTGCTGCTGCTGGTGGCGGTGCTCATTCCGCACATCGGCATCAACGTCAACGGCGCTCGCCGCTGGCTGCCGCTGGGCTTCATGCGCTTCCAGCCCTCCGAGCTGGCCAAGCTCGCGATGATCTTCTATGCCGCCAGCTACATGGTGCGCAAGATGGAGATCAAGGAGCGCTTCTTCCGCGCCGTGCTGCCGATGGGCGTCGCGGTCGTGGTGGTCGGCATGCTGGTGATGGCCGAGCCCGACATGGGTGCCTTCATGGTGATCGCGGTCATCGCGATGGGCATCCTCTTCCTGGGCGGCGTCAACGCCCGCATGTTCTTCGTGATCGCCACGCTGGTGGTCGTTGCCTTCGGCACCATCGTGGCGACGAGCCCATGGCGACGCGAGCGGATCTTTGCGTACCTCGACCCCTGGAGCGAGGAGCACGCGCTCGGCAAGGGCTACCAGCTCTCGCATTCGCTGATCGCCATCGGACGTGGGGAGATCTTCGGCGTCGGCCTCGGCGGCAGCGTCGAAAAGCTGCACTGGCTGCCCGAAGCGCACACCGACTTCCTGCTCGCCGTGATCGGCGAGGAATTCGGCCTGATCGGCGTGCTGCTCGCCATCGGCCTGTTCCTTTGGCTCACGCGGCGCGTCATGCACATCGGCCGCCAGGCGATCGCGCTCGACCGCGTGTTCTCCGGCCTGGTCGCGCAGGGCGTCGGCATCTGGATCGGCTTCCAGACTTTCATCAACATGGGCGTGAACCTGGGCGCGTTGCCGACCAAGGGCCTGACGCTGCCGCTGATGAGCTTCGGCGGCTCCGCCATCCTGATGAACGTGATCGCGTTGGCCGTGGTGCTGCGCATCGACTACGAGAACCGGGTTCTCATGCGCGGAGGCCGCGTATGACCCGGACCGCACTCGTCATGGCCGGCGGCACCGGGGGGCATATCTTCCCGGGCCTCGCCGTGGCCGAGGCCCTGCGCGAGCGCGGCTGGCGCGTGCACTGGCTCGGCGCGCCCGGCAGCATGGAGCAGCAGCTCGTGCCGCCGCGCGGCTTCGCCTTCGAGCCGGTGCAGTTCGGCGGCGTGCGCGGCAAGGGGCCGGTCACGCTGGCGCTGCTGCCCATGCGCCTGCTGCGCGCCTTCTGGCAGAGCATCGGCGTCGTGCGCCGCGTGCGGCCCGACGTCGTCGTCGGGCTCGGGGGCTACATCACCTTTCCGGGCGGCATGATGAGCGTGCTGCTCGGCAAGCCGCTGGTGCTGCACGAGCAGAACTCGGTGGCGGGCCTCGTCAACAAGGTGCTCGCGGGTGTGGCCGACCGGGTCTTCACCGCATTCCCCAACGTGCTCAAGAAAGGGCAGTGGGTCGGCAATCCGTTGCGCGCCGCGTTCACTTCGCAGCCCGATCCGGCGACACGCTTTGCGAATCGCACCGGCCCGCTGCAATTGCTCGTGGTGGGCGGCAGCCTCGGTGCGAAGGCGCTCAATGCCGTGGTGCCGAAGGCGCTGGCCCTGATCGCGCCGGCACAACGCCCCCGTGTCACGCACCAGAGCGGCGCCAAGCAGATCGACGAACTCCGGGCCAACTACGAGGCCGCAGGCGTCGAAGGCGAACTGACGCCTTTCATTGAAGACACCGCCCGCGCATACGCCGAAGCCGACCTGATCGTCGCTCGCGCCGGCGCGAGCACCGTCACCGAAATCGCGGCCGTCGGCGCAGCAGCGCTGTTCGTGCCTTTCCCCTCCGCTGTGGACGATCACCAGACGACCAACGCCCGCTTCCTTGTCGACGCGGGCGGCGGCTGGCTCGTTCAACAGACTGAACTCACACCTGAATTGTTGGCCGACTTGCTACAGAAAACCGGGCGCCCTGCGCTCATGGAACGGGCCTCGAAGGCCAAGACGATGCAGAAAACCGAAGCGGTCGACCTGGTCGTCCGCGCCTGCGAGGAACTCGCCAACGGAGGCCGCTCATGAAGCACGCGATCCGTCACATCCATTTCGTCGGCGTCGGCGGCTCGGGCATGAGCGGCATTGCCGAAGTGCTGCTCAACCTCGGCTACAAGATCTCGGGCTCGGACCTTGCCGACAGCGCAACGCTGCGCCGCCTCGCCGGTCTCGGTATCACGACCTGCGTGGGCCACGACGCGGCGAACATCGCCGGCGCGGACGCGGTCGTCACCTCGACCGCGGTGCAGTCCGACAACCCCGAAGTGGTCGCGGCGCGCGAGAAGCGCATCCCCGTGGTGCCGCGCGCATTGATGCTGGCGGAGCTGATGCGCCTCAAGCAGGGGATCGCGATTGCCGGCACGCACGGCAAGACCACGACGACGAGCCTGGTCGCGAGCGTGCTCGCGGCCGCCGGGCTCGATCCGACCTTCGTGATCGGCGGGCGCCTCAACAGCGCGGGCGCCAATGCGCAGCTCGGCAGCGGCGACTACATCGTGGTCGAGGCCGACGAGTCGGACGCCTCGTTCCTGAACCTGCTGCCTGTGATGGCAGTGGTCACGAACATCGACGCTGACCACATGGAGACCTACGGGCACGATTTCGCGAAGCTCAAGAAGGCCTT
Source organism: Variovorax flavidus (assembly GCF_030317145.1). Taxonomy (GTDB): domain Bacteria; phylum Pseudomonadota; class Gammaproteobacteria; order Burkholderiales; family Burkholderiaceae_C; genus Variovorax; species Variovorax flavidus. The sequence goes on along the minus strand of NZ_JASZYE010000003.1, from coordinate 393,096 downwards.
CGTCGATTTCCTGCATCGCATGCCCTTCTACGGCGTCGCGATCCTGTGCACCGACGATCCCGCCGTGCGCGAGATCGTGACGGAGGTGTCGTGCCCCGTGACGAGCTACGGCTTCGGCGAGGACGCCCAGGTGCGTGCGGTCAATGTGCGCGCCGTGGGTTCGCAAATGCACTTCACCGCGCAGCGCCGCAACGGCGTGACGCTGCCGGACCTGGACATCGTGCTGAACCTGCCGGGCGAGCACAACGTGCGCAATGCGCTGTCGGTGATTGCGGTGGCGGTCGAGCTTGGCGTGCCCGACGAAGCAGTGCAGCGCGGCCTCGCCGACTTCAAGGGCGTGGGCCGGCGCTTCCAGCGCTATGGCGAGGTCCCGTCGCACGACGCGGGCAGCTTCACGCTGATCGACGACTACGGCCATCACCCGGTCGAGATGGCGGCCACCATCGCCGCCGCGCGCGGGGCTTTCCCGGGCCGGCGCCTGATGCTGGCCTTCCAGCCGCACCGCTTCACGCGCACGCGGGATTGCTTCGAGGACTTCGTGAAGGTCATCGGGCAGGCCGATGCAGTGCTGCTGGGCGAGGTCTACGCGGCCGGCGAAGCGCCCATCGTGGCGGCGGACGGCCGCTCGCTGGCGCGCGCGCTGCGGGTGGCGGGCAAGGTCGAGCCCGTGTTCGTCGACGAGGTCGCCGCAATGCCGCGGGCGATCCTGGACAACGCGCGCGCCGGCGATGTCGTGATCTGCATGGGCGCGGGCTCGATCGGCGCCGTGCCCGCGAAAGTGGTTGAACTGGGTGGCGAGGTGCCCCCGAAATCAGAGCGCCTGACGCGCGAAGGGAGGGCGCTGTGAGCCTCGTGGATCCCAAGGGCTTCGGCAAGGTCGCCGTCCTGTTTGGCGGCAGCTCGGCCGAGCGCGAGATATCCATCATGTCCGGCACGGGCGTGCTCGAGGCGCTGCGCTCGCGCGGCGTCGATGCGCATGCCTTCGACCCGGCGGAGCGCGAGCTGAGCGATCTCAAGCGCGAGGGCTTCGCACGCTGCTTCGTCGTGCTGCACGGCCGCCATGGCGAAGATGGCACGGTGCAGGGTGCGCTCGAACTGCTCGGCATTCCGTACACCGGCTCCGGCGTGATGGCGTCGAGCGTGGCAATGGACAAGGTCATGACCAAGCGCATCTGGCACGCCGACGGCCTGCCGACGCCGCGCTACGTGCGACTGGCCTTCGACCAGCAAAGCCGCGAGCACATCAACGCCGTCCCCGACGTGCTGGGCCTGCCGCTGATCGTGAAGCCGCCGCGCGAGGGCTCGTCCATCGGCGTGACCAAGGTGGTCGGCTACTCCCAGATGCAGGACGCCGTCTCGCTGGCCGTCCGCTACGACGCCGATGTGCTCTGCGAGGAGTTCATCGAGGGCGAGGAAGTCACCTGCGCGGTGCTGGGCAGCGGCCTGGACGCCGTCGCGCTGCCGGTGGTGCGCATCGCCGCACCCGAAGGCGCGTACGACTACCAGAACAAGTACTTCACCGACGATGTCAAGTACCACTGCCCGAGCGGTCTCCCGGCCGACGAGGAGCATGAGATCCGCCGCATCTCGCTGGCCGCCTACCACCAGCTCGGCTGCCGCGGCTGGGGCCGCGCCGACCTGATGATCCGCGCCAGCGACCGCAAGCCTTTCCTGCTGGAGATGAACACCTCCCCGGGCATGACCTCGCACTCGCTGGTGCCCATGTCGGCGCGCGCCGCTGGCATCGGCTACGAGGAGCTGTGCCTGCGCGTGCTCGCCACCGCGACGCTGGACTCCGGCTCGGAACCGAAAGAGGCCAGCCCGTGAGCGACAGCATCCCCGTGCCCTTCGACGTCAAGCTGATGAACGTGACCGCGACGCTGGTGTTCGCGCTGTTCGCGTGCACGCTGCTGGCGGCGGGCGCATGGTGGGTGCTGCGCCAACCGTTCTTTCCGCTCGCCGGCATCAAGGTCGACGGCGAGGTCACGCACAACAACGTGGTCACGTTGCGTGCCAACGTCGCGCCGCAGCTGGCGGGCAATTTCTTCACGGTCGACCTAGCGCGTGCACGCACTGCCTTCGAGTCGGTGCCCTGGGTGCGCAAGGCGGTCGTGCGCCGCGAGTTCCCGAACAAGCTGCGCGCCACGCTGACCGAGCATGTGCCGGTTGCGCACTGGGGCGACGAAGCGGGCTCGAAGCTCATCAACGGCTTCGGCGAAGTCTTCGAGGCCAATGTGGCGGAGGTGGACGACCGCCTGCCGCGCCTCGACGGGCCGGCCGAACAGGCGGGGCAGGTGCTGGGGATGTACAGGGTGCTGGCGCCGCTGTTCCAGCCCTACGACCTGTCGATCGAAGAGTTGAGCCTGTCGAGCCGCGGCAGCTGGCGGGCGGTGCTCGATTCGGGCGCCGTCATCGAATTGGGACGCGGGCAGGGCGACGAGGTCGCTGCCCGCACGCAGCGTTTTCTGAAGACCGTGACCCCGGTGGCGAGCCAGTACGGACGCACGGTCGCAGCGGTCGAGGGTGCCGACTTGCGGCACAACGAGGGTTATGCGCTGCGGCTGCGCGGCGTCACCACGGTCGTTGCCGACCCCAAGAAGAAATAGCGATTAGAGGAAGATTCATGTCCAAAGAGTACAAAGACCTCGTTGTCGGCCTCGACATCGGCACCGCCAAGGTGATGGCGGTGGTAGCCGAGGTGCAGTCCAACGGCGAGCTCAAGCTGGCCGGTCTCGGCATCGCCCCGAGCAACGGGCTCAAGCGCGGCGTGGTGGTGAACATCGACGCCACGGTGCAGAGCATCCAGCAGGCGCTCAAGGAGGCCGAGCTGATGGCCGACTGCAAGATCAGCCGCGTCTACACCGGCATCACGGGCAGCCACATCCGCGGCATCAATTCAAGCGGCATGGTCGCGGTGAAGGACCGGGAAGTCACGCCGGCCGATGTCGCCCGCGTGGTGGAGACGGCGCGCGCGATCAACATCTCCAGCGATCAGCGCCTGCTGCTGGTCGAGCCGCAGGAATTCGTGATCGACGGCCAGGACGTGAAGGAGCCGATCGGGATGAGCGGCATGCGCCTGGAAGCCAAGGTGCACATCGTCACCGGCGCGCAGAGCGCGGCCGAGAACATCATCAAGTGCGTGCGCCGCTGCGGGCTGGAGGTCGACCAGCTCATGCTGAATCCGCTGGCGTCGAGCCAGGCGGTGCTGACCGAGGACGAGCGCGAACTCGGCGTGGTGCTGGTCGACATCGGCGCCGGCACGACGGACGTCGCGATTTTCACCAACGGCGCCATCCGCCACACGGCCGTGATTCCGATCGCCGGCGATCTGATCACCAGCGACATCGCCATGGCGCTGCGCACGCCGACCAAGGACGCCGAGGACATCAAGGTCGAGAACGGCTATGCGAAGCAATTGCTGGCCGATCCGGACACGCAGGTCGAAGTGCCCGGCCTCGGTGACCGCGGCCCGCGCATGCTGAGCAAGCAGGCGCTGGCCGGCGTGATCGAGCCGCGCATCGAGGAGATCTTCTCGCTCGTGCAGCAGGTGATCCGGGAGTCGGGCTACGAGGAGGTGCTCTCTTCGGGCGTCGTGCTCACCGGTGGCAGCGCGGTGATGCCCGGCATGGTCGAGCTCGGCGAAGACATTTTCCTGAAGCCCGTGCGTCGCGGGATTCCGAAGTATTCGAGCGCGCTGTCGGACATGGTGGCGCAGCCGCGTGCAGCCACCGTCATGGGCCTGCTCGAGGAAGCACGTTACGCCCGACTGCGCGGCTTCAAGGTCGCTCAGAAGAACGGTTCGGTCAAGACCGCGTTCGGCCGCTTCAAGGACTTCATCGTGGGGAATTTCTGATGACCAGGGAGGCGACGCGATGAATGCTTTTCCTCTTTGGCTGGCGCGAGCCGGTCCACCCCGTCACTTCAACGAGCGATGGCGAAGGACTGGTCCACCCCCATGAGCGCTCTCGGTTCCAACAACAACTTATTCGCAAACAAACGGCAACTGCAAATTCAAGGAGTCAGAAAAATGGCTATCGAAATGATCGAGATCGAAGAGTTCAATCAAGGTACGCAGATCAAGGTGATCGGCGTCGGCGGCGGCGGCGGCAACGCGGTCGCCCACATGATGGAGCGTGGGGTGCAGGGCGTGCAGTTCGTCTGCGCCAACACCGATGCGCAGGCCCTGTCGCGCAGCAATGCGCACAAGACCATCCAGCTCGGCACCAACGGATTGGGCGCCGGCAGCAAGCCGGAGAAGGGCCGTGACGCCGCAGAAGCCGCGATCGACGACATCCGCGAGTCGATCGCCGGTGCGCACATGCTGTTCATCACGGCCGGCATGGGCGGCGGCACGGGCACCGGCGCCGCGCCAGTGATCGCGCGCGTCGCCAAGGAAATGGGCATCCTCACGGTGGGCGTGGTGACCAAGCCCTTCGACTGGGAAGGCGGCCGCCGCATGACCAATGCCGACGCCGGACTGGCCGAACTCGAAGCCAACGTCGACTCGCTGATCGTCGTGCTCAACGAGAAGCTGCTCGACGTGCTGGGCGAGGACGTCACCCAGGACGAGGCCTTCGCGCATGCCAACGACGTGCTGAAGAACGCCGTGGGCGGCATCTCGGAAATCATCAATGAGTACGGCGGCGTGAACGTCGACTTCGAAGACGTGCGCACCGTGATGGGCGAACCCGGCAAGGCCATGATGGGCACGGCTGCAGCCAGCGGCCCGGACCGCGCGCGCATCGCCGCCGAGCAGGCCGTGGCCTGCCCGCTGCTCGAAGGCATCGACCTCTCGGGCGCCAAGGGTGTGCTGGTGCTGGTGACGGCGTCGAAGTCCTCGCTCAAGCTGAGCGAATCCAAGCTCGCGATGAACACCATCCGCGCCTACGCCTCGCCGGACGCGCACGTGATCTACGGCGCAGCCTACGACGACAACCTCGGCGACGAGATGCGCGTGACCGTGGTCGCGACCGGCCTCTCGCGCCAGGACGCGCGCCGCCAGGCGCCGACGCTCGAAGTCATCCGCACCGGCACCGACAACATCCCGTTCAACGTGCCGACCCTCGGCTCCGCGAGCGGACACGGACACGGGCACGCGAGCAGCCAGCCCAACTACGACGGCATGGCCGTGCCCAGCGTGTGGCGCACCAACCGCACCATGGCCGCGGCCAAGGTGGACGCGCTGTCGTCGGGCGGCATGGACGATTTCGAGATCCCGGCTTTCCTGCGCCGCCAGGCCGATTGACGGGTTCCCGGTGGAGGCTATTGCGGAGATAGCGAGGCGGACGGTGCGCCGGATGCCTCGCGCTTCTAAAATCGCGCCCGTGCTTCCACAAAGAACCCTCAAATCCATCACCCGTGCGGTCGGCGTCGGCCTGCACAGCGGGCAGCGCGTCGAACTCACGCTCCGGCCGGCGCCGGTGAACCACGGCATCGTGTTCCGCCGCGTGGACCTGCCCGAGCCCGTCGAGATCCCGATGACGGCCGAAGCCGTCACCGACACCCGGCTCGCCTCGACCGTGTCCTCGGGCGGTGCCAAGGTGCAGACCGTCGAGCACCTGATGTCGGCCTGCGCGGGCCTCGGCATCGACAACCTGCAGATCGACATCACGGCCGACGAGGTGCCGATCCTCGACGGCTCCGCCTCTTCCTTCGTGTTCCTGCTGCAAAGCGCGGGCATCGAACTCCAGAACGCGCCGCGTCGCTTCATCCGCGTCACCCGCCCGGTCGAGGTGCGCGAAGGCGAGGGCGCCGATGCCAAGTGGGCGCGGCTCGATCCGTACCACGGCTTCAAGCTCAGCTTCGAGATCGACTTCGACCATCGCGTGGTCAACTCGACCGGCCAGCGCGTCGAGTTTGACCTCGGCAGCGGCTCCTACAGCCGCGACATCGCGCGCGCGCGCACCTTCGGCTTCACCAAGGAGGTCGAATACATGCGGTCCAAGGGGCTGGCGCTGGGCGGCGGTCTCGACAATGCGATCGTGATGGACGACACCAAGGTGCTCAATGCGGGCGGGCTGCGCTACGACGACGAGTTCGTCAAGCACAAGATCCTCGACGCAATGGGCGACCTCTACGTCATCGGGCAACCCCTGCTGGCCGCCTACAGTGCCTTCCGCTCGGGCCATGCGCTCAACAACAAGCTGCTGCGCGAGCTGCTCGCGCACGACGACGCCCACGAGATCGTGATCTTCGACGACGAGAGGCGCGCACCGGCGGGCTTCGCCGAAGTCGCGCGCGCCTGGTAGCGCGCCCGCCTCCCATCCGATGCTGATCTTCCGCTGGGCCATCCTGTTGCTGCTGCTCGTGGCCGGGGTGTCCTTCGCGTTCTATGCCGGGACGGGGCAGACCAAGTACCGTCGATTCGGCTGGATCGTGCTCAAGTGGACGCTGCTCGCAGCCTTCGGCTTCTTCGCGGTGCTCATTGCCGAGCGGGCGTTCTAGCGCGTCCGCCCCTGCCGATACATCCCGCTGGTGCTCCGCGTGAGCGCCGTGGCCGTTCCGAGCCGCGCCATCGAGCTGCCGACGTGGGCATGCGTGATCGCGATGCCGAGCGCGTCGGCCGCATCGCTGCCGGGCACACCGGGGAGCTGTAGAAGCCGCTTGACCATCTCCTGCACCTGCGCCTTGGCGGCGCCACCATGGCCCGCGACGGCCTGCTTCATCTGCAGGGCCGTGTATTCGGCGACCGTCAGGTTGCTGGTGACCAGCGCGGTGATGCAGGCGCCGCGCGCCTGGCCCAGCAGCAGCGTGGATTGCGGATTGACGTTGACGAACACGATCTCCACCGCCGCCGCATCGGGCTTGTAGCGCTCGGCGATCTCGCCGATGCCGTCGAAGAGCACCTTGAGCCGCGCCGGGAGTTCGCCGCGCGCCAGGTGCTTGGTGCTGATGGTGCCGCTCGCGACGTAGCGCAGCGCGTGGCCGTCTATGTCGACCACGCCGAAGCCGGTCGTCTGCAGTCCGGGGTCGATGCCGAGGATGCGCATCAGGGCATTAGACGTCGAAGTACCAGCGCACTGCGTGGAAGAACACCGGCGCGGCAAAGCAGAGCGCATCGACCCGGTCCAGCAAGCCGTTGGCGCCGGTCACGCCCACGCCGCGCCGGCCCCAGTTGGGAATGCCGCGGTCGCGCTTGAGGGCCTTCATGACGAGGTGGCCCATCGAGCCCGCCACGCAGGCGATCAGCGACATCGCGAGCGCCTGGCCGTACTTGAAAGGGGTGATGAAGGACAGGAGTGCGCCGACCACGCTCGCGATCGCCATGCCCAGCGCCCAGCTGGTCCAGTTGAAGCTGCGGCTCACGTTCGGCGCGAAGGGCGGCTGCATGAAGAGCCGATATCTCGCCTGGGCCAGCCAGCCTTTGGGTGGCTCGGGCGGCGGAGCGCCTTCCACGGGCATCGTCTTGCGGCGCGACACCAGGTGCTGCACCAGCATGCAGGTCTGCACCACGAACACCAGGTAGAAGATCAGGAACGCGTTCTTGCCCTGGTAGCCCGGGAACGAAAGCAACAGCAGTGCCGGCACATGGCTCATGCCGTAGACGCAGACCATGATCCCCCATTGCAGCTTGGCGTTGCGCTCGAGGAAGTGGCTCGGGTCGTCGGCCAGCGCGCTCACGACCGGAATCGCGAGGAAGACGTAGACCGGGATGAATACCGTGAACAGGTCGAAATGCGCGGTCGCGACCAGCCAGAACTGGATCGGCAGCACGAAGAAGAAGGCCAGGATCAGGCTGCGATGGTCGCCGCGCCGCGTCGGCGACAGGGTGATGAACTCGCGCAGCGCGAAGAAGGAGATGAACGCGAAGAGCAGCGTCGCGACCTTCTCGCCCAGCGCCCAGCCGACCCAGAACACGATCACCATCACCCAGGTCGTGCGCAGCAGCGAGCGGAAATGACGAAGCTCGCGCTGCCAGATCTCGTCATGCACCGGGTTGCGGCGCTCCCTGAGGCTCAGCAGGAAGACTGCCGTGCTCACGACGAAGAGCAGCCCGAACACGATGAAGAACAGCGCTGCGACCTGATGGGTCGATGAAAGATTGCGGAGGTACTGGTTCATCTAGACCTCACGCAGCGCGATGACCGCCTCGCGAGCCCGATCGAGAAAGGGACGGCGCTCTTCGCCTTCTTCGAGCTGGATCGGCGCGCCGAAGGTGACGGAGCAGAGGATCGGCACCGGCACCACTTCGCCCTTGGGCATGACGCGCTGGACGTTGTCGATCCACGCAGGCACGAGCACTGCGTCGGGGAACATCTGCGCGAGCGTGAAGAGGCCCGACTTGAACTTCTGCGGGATGCCCGTGTGGCCGCGCGTGCCTTCGGGAAAGATGATGATCGAATCGCCGCTTTGCAGGGCCTCGATCAGGGGCTGCAATGGGGCAAGCGCCTCTAGGCTGCCGGGTGTTGCGGCCGGTACGGGCTCTGCGGCCGGCTGCGCCAGCGGCAGTTCTCCTTGCGAAGTCCAGGGCCCGACAGGCTCCGGGTCCGGCGGCGGCACGTCGTCGAACGACGGTTCGATGCGCACGGCCGGCGGCGGTGCGGGCGGCGCAGGCGGCACCACCGGCGCGCCACCGCCCCGCTCGACGTAGATCGCGTTGAAGACTTCGGTCGTGATCCAGCGCTTGAAGGGCGTGTTGGCCCAGTAGTCGCGCGCGGCGATCGGACGCGTGATGCTGCGCAGCTCCTCGGGGAGGGCGGCCCAGATCATGACGAGGTCGAGATGGCTTTGGTGATTGGCGAAATAGATGCGCTGCTCTGCCTTGGGCGGGCAGCCCCACCATCGCGCCTGGGCGCCGGTGAGCAACCGGATCAAGGCCAGCAATCCCCACCCTGTGAACTTAGCAAGCATGGCGGCGATGATAGGTGGAGCTAGGGCAGTTCTGCGGCTGGCATGCGGGCCGCGATCGTGCCGGAACGGCTCGCCAGATAGCCGGAGCCCTGACGGCGCTCGAAGAACTTCGGACTCGGCAGCATCACGGCGAGCCTTGCGGCCTCACCGGCGGTGAGCCGCGACGCGGGCTTCCTGAAATAGTGCTGGGCGGCAGCCTCGGCGCCGAAGATGCCTTCACCCCATTCGACGTTGTTGAGATAGATCTCGAGGATGCGCTGCTTGCTCAGCATCACTTCGAGCGCCGTGGCGAGCACCAGCTCCTGGCCTTTGCGAAGCAAGGTGCGCTCGCCGGACAGCAGCAGGTTCTTGGCCAGCTGCTGCGTGATGGTCGAGCCGCCGCGCAGTTGGGGCGCGCGGGGCTCCTTGCCCCGTGCGCGCATCTGTGCTGCGCGCCGGGCAGCCATCTCCTCGGCCTTGGCGTTGCGTTGGCGCGCGCGCTCGATGGCTTCCCACTCGACGCCCTGGTGGTAGATGAACTCGCTGTCCTCGCTCGCGATCACGGCGCGCTTGAGCGAGTCGGAAATCTGCGAATAGGGGACCCACTGCTGCTTCCAGTCGCGTTCGCCGTTGCTGCGTCCGTGGACAGCGACCTGCCATGCCTCGGAGCGCTGGAAGGCCGTGGATTCCGGATCGATGGCCGCCATCGCGGCGATGCGCAGGATGAAGAAGAGTTCTAGCGCGAAGGCCGCGACCAGCAGACAGCCGAGCCAACGAAGAAAGGGCTTCACTTCGCGTCGACGATGGCGCGCAGCTCGGCGAGCACCGTGGCCGTGGGCGGCCGGACGCCGCGCCAGGTCTCGAAGGCTTCGGCCGCCTGCTCGACCAGCATGCCGAGTCCGTCGCGCGGCACGGCGCCGTGCGCGCGTGCCCACGCCATGAAGCCGGCCGCTGCGGGGCCGTACATCATGTCGATCGCGAGTGCGCCGGGCTTCAGCACGCCGCCATCGACCGGTACTTCGCCGCCGGCCAGGCTCGACGCCGTGGCGTTCACCACCACGTCGAAGGTGCCGGGCACCGCGTGAAGTTCTTGCGCTTCCAGCGAGACGTGGTGCTGGAGTGCAAGCGCCGCATGGCGCTGAACCAGCGCGATGGCCTTGGCGAGCGTGCGGTTGGCAACCACGACGCGACGCGGTCCGGCCTCCAGCAAGGGGCCGAGCACGCCCGCGGCAGCGCCGCCTGCGCCGAGCAGCAGCAACTCGCTGCCCGCGATCGGCACGCCCGCGTGCAGCGTGATGTCGTTCACCAGCCCGATGCCATCGCTGTTGTCGCCGTGGATGCCATCGTCGCGGAAGCTGATCACGTTGATGGCGTGTGCGAGGGCGGCACGCGGCGTCAGGTGCTGCGCGAGCGCCGCCGCGTCGAACTTGAAGGGCACGGTGACGTTGCAGCCGCGTGCCGTGCCCGAATGGTCGGCACGGAAGGCCGCCACGGCATCGGCGAATCCGCCGATCGGCACGAGGCGGCGTCCATAGCTCAGCGTCTGGCTGGTCAGTTCGGCGAAGCGCGCATGAATCCACGGTGAGCGGCTGTGCTCGACCGGATTGCCCATCACGCAATACAGGTCCATGGCGTCTCCGATCATTGTCTGGACGAAAGCTGTGTCTCGAGCGTCTCGTCGTGGGTGAACTTGAAGCGCGAGGGCAGCACGATCTGGTCGGTCTGCCGGCGCATCGCGTCGGTGAACTTGCCGAAATTGCCGACGCTGCGCACGATCGCCTGGGCGCGGCGGTCCAGCAAGCGGTTGCCCGAGCTCTCGACGACGTCGGTGGCAAGGATCGAGCCGTCGTGGTTGACGGTCACCATCATCGTCAGCTCGCCGTACATCTTCTTGCCGGCGGCCTCGGGGAAGTTTTCGGTGCCGCGCACCTCGATCTTCCGGCGCAGGGCGTCCACATAGACGGCATAGGCCGCTTCGCGCGTGGCCGGGCTGATATAGCGCTTCTTCGGGCGTGCGTTCTCTTCGTTGACGCGGCGCTCGATCTCCGCGAGCAGGTCGACCAGCTGGCGGCGTTTTTCCTCGCGCGCCGCGGATTCGCTCGGGTTGCCCTGGCTGCGCGGGTCGGGCACCGGCATCGATGCGAGCTGCTGCTTGATCTGGGCCAGCAGCAGCATCTGTTGCTGCTGCATCGCCTCAACCTGGCGCTGCTGCTCTTCCATCGCGTCGCCGACGGTCGTGAAGGTGGACGGCGGCAGCGGGCTGGTGGCGCGTCCCTTGTCGAGATCGCCGCCGCCGGCCAGCGAGGCCTGGGCGATTGCCTTTGCCTTGTCGGGGCGTTCGTTGGTCTTGGCGTTGACCAGGATGACCTCCAGCGGCGTCTCCTTGAAGACGCGGTTGAAGGACTCCGGATCGACGAAGCGCACTGTCAGCAATGCCGCATGGGCGATGACCGACAGGCCGAGCGCAATCTGCAGCGTGCTGAGGTCGCGCAGGTTCATGGGGTGGTCTTCCTCGGGATCATGCCGGCGTGTTCTCCGGTGCAGCCTCGCTGTCGGTGAGGTCGACCGCGATGGCGATCGGGCCGGCGACTTCTTCCTCGTCCTCGCCGCCCTCGTCCTCCGCCGGCGCTTCGGCGGGTGCCGCGTCAAGGCGTTCGATGACGGTGCCGTGCACATCGAGGGCGATCTCGTCGATCTCGCCGAGCTTGACGCGCACGCGCGCACCGCGCAGCAGGCCTTGCGTTCCCGTGACCTGGAACACCAGCGGAAGCGTGTCGGCACGCACCAGCGCGCCGTTCGGCACGTCCTTGATCAAGGACGCGTCGAGTTCGGTGATGCCTTGCTGCTGCAGATACTTGAGCGTCCAGAAGCGCTCCATGCCGCCCTGGTGCGCGTTGTAGGTGCTGTAGGCCGCGTCGAAGCCCGAGAGGATCGAGAAGAGATCCGCATCCTTCGGCTTGAACGGCGCCGCCAGCGCTGCAGTCTTGCCGTGGCGGGCGGCCGCGATGATCTGCCACTGGTTCACGAGGTCGGTGTAGCGGCGCAGGGGCGAGGTGCTCCACGCGTAGCTCTTCACGCCGAGGCCGGCGTGCGGCAGGGCGCGCGTGCCCATCCGCACCTTGATGCCCGGAGCGAGGCTGGCCTGGCTGCGGTAGAGGCCGGGCACGCCGAGTTCGCCGAGCCAGCCGCCCCAGCTGCTGTTGGCCAGGATCATCGCTTCGGAGACGATCAGGTCGAGCGGCGCGCCACGCTGGCGGGTGCTGATCTGCACCTGTTCGTTGCCGGTGGGCTCGCCGTCGTTGCCGACGAGGCGGAAGTTGTAGTCGGGGCGGTTGAAGCTCTCGGGCTTGCCGCGCACGACTTCGCGCTGCGCCTTCAACTGCTTCGCCAGGCGGAACAGGAAGGACAGGGGCTCGCGCACGCGCTGGGCGACTTCGGGCGTGCTGTCGGCGTTGACCGATGCATCTTCGAGCCATTCCTGTGTGACGACGGTGTCGAGCTGGTCGTGCCGCAGGTTGGCGACGATCGGCACGCGTTCGAGTTTCGTTTCGGTGCCCTGCAGGGCGAGCGAAGCTTCGTCGAAGGTCGCGTAGATGGAGACGGCCGGACAGTCGCGACCTTCCTGCAGGGTGTAGGCCTCGACCACGTGGTCGGGCAGCATCGTGATCTTGTGCCCCGGCATGTAGACCGTCGACATGCGCGCACGCGCCACCTGGTCGATCGGGCTGCCCGGCACCAGCGCCAGGCCCGGTGCGGCGATGTGGATGCCGACGACCACCGTGCCGGTGCCGAGGCCCCGAACCGACAGCGCATCGTCGATTTCAGTGGTCTGCGAATCGTCGATGGAGAAAGCCTGCACGTCGGCCAGCGGCAGTTCGTCGGCGATGACGGGCGCGCTGAGCGTCGGGAAGCCGGTGCCTTTCGGGAAGTTCTCGAACAGGAAGCGCCGCCAGTGGAACTGGTAGGACGAGTCGATGGCGCCGGCCTGCTTCAGCAGGTCGAGCGGCGCGCGCTGCGTGGCACGGGAGGCTTCGACCACCGCCTTGTATTCCGGCGCATTCTTGTCGGGCCGGAACAGGATCTTGAACAGCTGTTCGCGCACCGGCGCCGGGCACTCGCCGGCGGCCAGTTGCGCCGACCATTCGGCAATCTGAGACTGAATGGCTTTTTTCTTCTCGATGGCGGCCAGTGCCTGCTGGATGATCTCGGCCGGCGCCTTCTTGAAACGGCCCTTGCCGGCTCGACGGAAATAGTGCGGCGCCTCGAACAGCGACAGCAGCGCGGCGGCCTGCTGCACGAGACTCGGCTGGGCCTGGAAATACTCGGCGGCCAGTTCGCCGAAGCTGAATTCACCCTCGGGTGCGAACTCCCAGGCCAGGTCGAGATCGACCGTTGCGGCCAGCGTACGCGCCTCGGCCAGCAGTTCTGGCGGGGCCGGCTTCTCGAAGCGCAGGACGATGTTGGCGCCCTTGACCTTGACGCGCTTGCCGGTCTCGAGCTCGACCTGTGCCGAGGCCTCGGCCTCCGACAGGATGCGGCCACCGAGGTACTTGCCGGCTTCTTCGAACAATACAAACATGGCGCGGATTGTCCCATGCGCTGCGGCGCAGTCCGGGTGCTCGCAGACCCTCAGACCGGGTCGATGAAGGCCAGCACGTCGTCGAGGTGGCGCTCCTCGAAATCCGAGAGCGCGTGGTCGCTGCCTTCGAGCAGTTCGATTCGGCTTCCCGGATAGCGGTCGGTCATTTCACGCCAGTCGAGCACTTCGTCGCCCTTGGCGATGATCGCGAAGACCTGGTCGGGTCGAGCCAGGGGGCCGACGTCGAGGTTGCGCAACTCCCCGATGTACTCCGGCCGGAAATGGAAGTGTTCCGCGGGGTTGTGCCAGAGCGTCTGGTCGCCGATCTGGCGGACCAGGTCTCGGTCCGGGTGGACGGCCGGATTCAGCAGCACCGCGCGGCAGTGGGTCGTGCTGGTGACATAAGTGGCATAGAAGCCGCCCAGGGAGGAGCCGACGACCGCCATCGAACTGCGCGGCCAGTCTGCAATGCCCCGCATCACGAGGTCGATCGCCTCCCGCGGGGACGGCGGCAGCTGGGGGCACCACCATCGCAGGTTGGGGTGCTCGCGCGCGACACGTTGGGCCATGAGCGAGGCCTTGGTCGAGCGGGGCGACGAGCGAAAGCCATGCAGGTAGAGCAGGTGGGTGGTTCGCGGCATGGCGCGCATTATGGGGACTCCGGCCGAAATTGCGTCTGGAGCCTCTCCCGGGTGCGCGGGGCGCGATAATCCGCTCCCAAATATTCGCGTCCCTTATGTCAGCCGTCTTCCATCAACCCTCGCTCGCGCGACGCCTGTTGCCCGTGTTCCAGGGTTTCGACGGTTTCCTCGCCTTTGCCGTCCTGCTGCTGGCCTTCGCCGGGATGATGACGATGTATTCGTCGGGCTATGACCACGGCACCCGCTTCATGGACCATGGCCGCAACATGCTGCTGGCCGGCTTCATCATGTTCGTGGTCGCCCAAGTGCCGCCGCAGCGCCTGATGGCCTTTGCGGTGCCGATCTATACGGTGGGCGTGGGCCTGCTGGTGGCCGTGGCGCTTTTCGGCATCACCAAGAAGGGCGCCCAGCGCTGGATCAACGTGGGTCTGGTGATCCAGCCCAGCGAAATCCTGAAGATCGCGATGCCGCTGATGCTGTCGTGGTGGTTCCAGCGGCGCGAAGGCCAGTTGCGGGCGCTGGACTTCGTGGTTGCCACGATCCTGCTGGCCGTGCCCGTCGGCCTGATCATGAAGCAGCCCGACCTCGGCACCGCGCTGCTGGTGCTGGCGACGGGGCTGTCCGTGATCTTTTTCGCGGGGCTGTCGTGGAAGCTGATCGTGCCGCCGGTGCTGATCGGCATCGTGGCGGTGACGCTCATCGTGGGCTTCGAATCGCAGCTGTGCGCGGACGGATTCGACTGGCGGATCCTGCACGACTACCAGAAGCAACGTGTCTGTACGCTGCTCGACCCGTCCAAGGACCCGCTCGGCAAGGGGTTCCACATCATCCAGGGGATGATCGCCATCGGCTCTGGCGGCGTCGGCGGCAAGGGCTTCATGCAGGGCACGCAGACGCACCTGGAATTCATTCCCGAGCGGACCACCGATTTCATCTTCGCAGCCTATTCCGAGGAATTCGGCCTCGCCGGCAATCTGGCCCTGATCGCGGCCTTCATCTTCCTGATCTTCCGCGGCCTCGCGATCGCGCTGGACGCGCCGACGCTGTTCTCCCGCCTGCTGGCGGGGGCGGTCACGATGATCTTCTTCACCTATGCCTTCGTGAACATGGGCATGGTGAGCGGCATCCTGCCGGTGGTGGGCGTGCCGCTGCCGTTCATCAGTTATGGCGGCACCGCCATGGTGACGCTGGGGCTCGGCCTGGGCATCCTGATGTCCATATCCCGCGCCAAGCGGCTCATGCAGTCCTGATGTTCCGTGTTGCCCCCGGAAGGGGGTGGGCGAAGCGACACGAAGTGCGCGCAGCCTGGGGGCGAGCCCTAGAATGCTTCGATGATTTCCCGCGAACCTACCATCGAGCGCCTGGCTACGGCGCAGCAACTCCTGCTCACGCCCTTCGGTCTCGATGAAACGCACCTCTCGCGTGCGCTCGCCGAGATCACCGCGCACAAGGTGGACGATGCCGACCTCTACTTCCAGTACACGCGCAGCGAAGGCTGGAGCCTGGAAGAGGGCATCGTGAAGACCGGCAGCTTCAGCATCGACCAGGGCGTCGGTGTCCGCGCGGTCAGCGGTGAAAAGACCGCGTTCGCCTACTCGGACGACATTTCGGAGGCTTCGCTGCTCGACGCCGCGCGCACGGTTCGCACGATTTCCGCCGCGGGGCGCACGGCGCGGGTCAAGGCGCCCACGCGCCGGATCGCGTCCAGCCGTTCGCTGTACGGCGCGGTCGACCCGATTTCCACGCTCGACAGCACCGCGAAGGTCCAGCTTCTCGAAAAGGTCGAGAAACTCGCCCGCTCCCGCGATCCACGCGTGGCGCAAGTCATGGCGGGCCTCGCGAGCGAATACGACGTGGTGCTGGTCGCGCGTGCCGACGGCACGCTGGCCGCCGACGTGCGGCCGCTGGTGCGCCTGTCGGTGACCGTGATCGCCGAGCAGAACGGACGTCGCGAAGTCGGTTCTGGCGGTGGCGGCGGACGCTTCGGGCTCGCCTATTTCGACGACGAGCACATCGCCGAATACGTGGACCAGGCCGTCAAGTCGGCGCTCGTCAACCTCGATTCGCGTCCGGCACCCGCCGGCGAGATGACCGTGGTGCTCGGCCCGGGCTGGCCCGGCATCCTGCTGCACGAGGCCATCGGCCACGGGCTCGAAGGCGACTTCAACCGCAAGGGCTCGAGCGCGTTCTCTGGCCGCATCGGCGAACGGGTCGCCGCCAAGGGCGTGACGGTGCTCGACGACGGCACCATCGCGGACCGCCGCGGCTCGCTCAACGTCGACGACGAAGGCAATGCGACGCAGCGCAACGTGCTGATCGAGGACGGCATCCTCAAGGGCTACATCCAGGACTCGCTCAACGCGCGGCTCATGAAGGCCAAGCCCACGGGCAATGGCCGTCGCGAAAGCTACGCGCACGCGCCGATGCCACGCATGACCAACACCTACATGCTGGGCGGCGACCGCGTGCCGGAGGAAATCGTCGCCAGCATCAAGAAGGGGCTCTATGCGACCAACTTCGGCGGCGGGCAGGTCGACATCACGAGCGGCAAGTTCGTGTTCTCCGCCAGCGAGGCCTATTGGGTGGAGAACGGCAAGATCCAGTATCCGGTGAAGGGCGCCACGCTCGTGGGCAACGGCCCCGATGCGCTCACGCGCGTCACGATGATCGGCAACGACATGTCGCTCGATTCGGGCGTCGGCACCTGCGGCAAGGAAGGCCAGAGCGTGCCGGTCGGCGTGGGCCAGCCAACTCTGCGAATCGACGGCTTGACCGTCGGCGGCACTGCCTGAGCCCTTCCTGTGCTACATTCGCGACTTATGTCCGCCGCACGCGCTTTTTACTTTGCCTACTTTTGGTTCCCGGTTTCCGGCGGACGAGAGGCGCGCGCGTAAAAGCAGCAGACAGCAGAACCTCCCAAAACCGCCGGTGCCAAAAGCCCGGCGGTTTTTTTATTGCCCTCACGAAATCAAGACACCCGAAAAGGACGACACATGAGCACGAAAGCCGCCCCGGCCAGCGACACCTGGTATGCGAACGTCGAAAAGACCAGCCGAACCGACGACGAACGCATCAAGGACATCACTGTGTTGCCTCCTCCCGAGCATCTGATCCGCTTCTTCCCGATCCGGGGCACGCCGGTGGAATCGCTGATCACCGGCACCCGCCGCGCGATCCACAACATCATGGCCCGCAAGGACGACCGGCTGCTGGTGGTGATGGGTCCGTGCTCGATCCATGACCCGGCCGCAGCGCTCGACTACGCCCGGCGCCTGAAGGCCGAGCGCGAGAAGTACGCCGACACGCTCGAAATCGTGATGCGCGTGTACTTCGAGAAGCCGCGCACGACAGTGGGCTGGAAGGGGCTGATCAACGACCCGTACCTCGACGAGAGCTTCCGCATCGACGAAGGCCTGCGCATCGCGCGCCAGTTGCTGATCGACATCAACCGCATGGGCCTGCCGGCGGGCAGCGAGTTCCTCGACGTGATCTCGCCGCAATACATTGGCGACCTGATCTCGTGGGGCGCGATCGGCGCACGCACCACCGAAAGCCAGGTGCACCGCGAACTGGCCTCGGGGATTTCCGCGCCGATCGGCTTCAAGAATGGCACGGACGGCAACATCCGCATCGCGACCGACGCGATCCAGGCTGCTGCGCGCGGGCACCACTTCCTCTCGGTGCACAAGAACGGCCAGGTCGCGATCGTGCAGACCAACGGCAACAAGGACTGCCACGTGATCCTGCGCGGCGGCAAGGCGCCGAACTACGACGCGGAAAGCGTCGCGGCAGCCTGCAAGGACCTCGAGGCCGCCAAGCTGCCGCCGACCCTCATGGTCGACTGCAGCCACGCGAACAGCAGCAAGCAGCACCAGAAGCAGATCGACGTGGCGAAGGACATCGCCGGGCAGATCGCGGGCGGCAGCCGCAGCGTGTTCGGGTTGATGGTCGAAAGCCACCTGGTGGCCGGCGCCCAGAAGTTCACGGCGGGCAAGGACCCGATCGCCGGTCTCGAGTACGGCAAGAGCATCACCGACGCCTGCCTGGGCTGGGACGATTCGACGAAGGTGCTGGAGACGCTGTCGCAAGCCGTCAAGCAGCGCCGCGGTTGAGGCGGGGCGCGGCGCTGGTCAGATCAGTGCCGCCAAGTCGGGCCAGTGATGGCGCAGCAAGGCGGCTTCGTCGCCATCGGGCTTCATGAACGAGAAGTCGTTGAAGTCGAAGCCAGGGCCGACAGTGCAACTGACGAGCGTGTAGTCGTCGCCCGACGGCGAGACGATGGGCCGGGCGGCCTGCCACTGGCCGGCCGCCACCGTGTGCTGCGGCCGCATGCCGTGCACGTCGACTGGCCCCAGCCGCACATGGGCCGGCGCGGTGCGCAGTGCCGCATCGCTGATCCAGAGCGCGAGCGGGGCGCCTTCGAGGTGGATCCACACCTCATCCGACTGCACCCGGTGCCAGCGCGAGTGCTGGTGCGCTTCCAGCAGGAAGTAGATGGTGGTGAGCGCGTCGCGAGCCGGCCGGCCGTCGGCGGGCATCACCTGCGCGGATGAGCGAAACATCTCGCGGAACCAGCCGCCCTCGGGATGGGGCTGCAATTGAAGGGTCTCGATGAGTTGTTTCGCGCGCATGGGGCTCATTCTGTCGCGTTCAGCGCCGAAAGGAGCTTTTCGTGGATACCGCCGAAGCCGCCATTGCTCATGCAGACGATGTGGTCGCCAGGCCGGGCGACCGCGACGACTTGAGCGACCAGCGCCTCGATGCTGGCTGCGACCTGCGCGCGAGCGCCCATGGGTGCAAGCGCGGCGGAAGCATCCCAGTCCAGCCCGCCGCTATGGCAGAACGAGACATCGGCTGCCTCCAGGCTCCAGGGCAACTGGGCCGTCATGGTGCCCAGCTTCATGGTGTTGCTGCGCGGCTCGAAGACTGCAAGGATGCGCTCACTTTTCTTGCCCTCGGCGTCGAGCTTCTGCCGCAGCCCGTCGAGCGTCGTGCGGATCGCGGTCGGGTGGTGCGCGAAATCGTCGTAGACGGTGATGGCCCCCTGCAGGCGGTTCACCGTGCCGCGCAATTCCATGCGACGGCGCACGTTGCGGAAGCTACCGAGCGCGTCAGCCGCAGCCGCCGGCGAGACGCCCACATGCTCGGCCGCCGCGATCGCGGCGAGCGCATTCATCTGGTTGTGCAAGCCGGAAAGCGCCCATTCGACACGCCCCATGCGCTCGCCTTGGCGAAGCACGTCAAAGGCATCGTGCGATCCCAGCGCCTGCCACTCGCCACCGGCGCCGAAACGGGCGAGTTCGCTCCAGCAGCCCTGGGCCAGCACGCGTTGCAGGCTTTCTTCCGTGGCATTGACGACCACGCGCCCCGTGCCCGGCACCGTACGCACGAGGTGATGGAACTGCCGCTCGATCGCCGCCAGGTCATCGAAGATGTCGGCGTGGTCGAACTCGAGGTTGTTCAGAACGGCGGTGCGCGGCCGGTAGTGGACAAACTTGCTGCGCTTGTCGAAAAAGGCCGTGTCGTATTCGTCGGCTTCGATGACGAAGGTCGATTGCACGCCTCTCCCCAGCCGGGCCGAAACGCCGAAGTCGAGCGGCACGCCGCCCACCAGGAATCCCGGCGCCAGGCCGGCGCGCTCCAGGATCCAG
The DNA here is from genome assembly GCF_030317145.1 of Variovorax flavidus. Lineage (GTDB taxonomy): Bacteria > Pseudomonadota > Gammaproteobacteria > Burkholderiales > Burkholderiaceae_C > Variovorax > Variovorax flavidus. The sequence goes on along the minus strand of NZ_JASZYE010000003.1, from coordinate 373,396 downwards.
GCCAGCATCGACGTCGTGGTCGTCTTGCCGTGCGTGCCGGCGACAGCCAGCACGTGCCGGCCCTGCAGCACGTGTTCGGCCAGCCATTGCGGGCCGCTGGTATAGCTCGCGCCCGCGTCCAGAATGGCTTCCATCAACGGGAACTTGGGCGTCCCGTCGGCCAGCCGGGCGCGTGAAACCACGTTGCCGACCACGAAAACATCCGGCTTCAATGCCAGTTGATCGACGCCAAAGCCTTCGATCAGGTCGATGCCGAGCGCTCTCAGCTGATCGCTCATCGGCGGGTAGACACCGGCGTCGCAGCCGGTCACCCGGTGGCCGGCTTCGCGCGCCAGCGCCGCGACGCCTCCCATGAAGGTCCCGCAGATGCCGAGAATGTGAATGTGCATCCGGCGATTCTAGGGACGCAAGTGATGCGGTCTTCTGCGAGCGGCGTACTGCGGGCAAAATGAACCGATGGACATGTCCAAGCAGGAAATCGCCGCCGCTGCGGCCCGCCTCGTCGTCGAGGAAGGGCTGGAGTACGGGCCCGCCAAGCGCCGCGCACTGCGCGACCTGGGGCTGCCCGTGCGCACCGCACTGCCGAACAACGATGAAGTCGAGGCGGAAGTCCGCGACTACATCCAGCTTTATTGCGCCGACACCCAGCCCAAGGAGTTGCACGCGCTGCGCGTGCTGGCACTGGAGTGGATGGAGCGGATGGCGCAGTTCCGGCCGCACGTGGGCGGCGCGGTGTGGCATGGCACTGCGACGCGTCTGTCGGATATCTATATCCAGCTGTTCTGCGACGACTCGAAATCGGCGGAAATCGCGTTGATCGACCATCACGTGGACTACGAGCCGCGCATGGTCACCGGTTTCCATGGTGAGCAGGTCGAGGCACTGAGCGTGCACGCCACCAGCCGCGCGCTGGGCGAGGAAATTGGCGTGCATCTTCTTGTCTATGACCTTGACGATCTGCGAGGGGCGCTCAAGCCCGACACTCAGGGCCGCGTCCCGCGAGGCAACCAGGCCGCGCTCCGGCGGCTGATAGAAAAGGACAGTGGATGACCTTCAGGCCAACGCGTCGTGGCTGGCTTTACGGTGGCGTCGCGGCAGTCGCGGCGCTGGCCGGGGTGGGGGGCGCTTTCTGGCGAAGCCAGTCTGCGCGCGGGGGTGGCGAGCCCCTCGATGAGGGCTTCTGGTCTCAGCGCTTCGAGCGCCCGGAAGGGGGAGAGGTGGCCTTCGATGCCCTGCGCGGCAAACCGCTGATCGTCAACTTCTGGGCGACGTGGTGCCCACCCTGCGTGGAGGAGATGCCGATGATCGACGCCTTCTTTCGCGAAAACGCTTCCAACGGCTGGCAAGTGATCGGTTTGGCCATCGATCAGCCCAGCGCCGTGCGCAAATTCCTGAGCAAGACGCCGGTCAGCTATCCGATCGGCCTGGCCGGCTTGCAAGGCACCGAACTGGTCAAGCAATTGGGGAACACGGCGGGCGGGTTGCCCTTCACCCTGTTCATCGACGGGGGAGGGTCCGTGGCGGCGCGTAAAATGGGCAAGCTCGACGCCGGCGACCTGCAATCATGGCGACGGGCGTAGTTCACGGCTAGAATCCAGCCCCACAAATCGCGCAGTTGGCGTTGAAACGCCGAAATAAGCCGATCTTCAGGCGAGTTACATTCTAATAACCGGCATACGCTGGAGTCCCATGGATCTACGCAAGCTCAAGACACTGATCGATCTGGTGTCTGAATCGAACATCTCCGAGCTGGAAATCACTGAAACGGAAGGCAAGGTCCGCATCGTCAAGGGTGGCGTGGCCGCACCGGTTCAGTACATTCAAGCTGTGGCCACTCCGGCCGCGGGCCCAGCCATCGCCGCGGCGCCGGCAGCGGCTGCCGGGGCCCCTGTGGCCGTGCCGGAAGCCGCTTCCACCGGCCATGCCATCAAGTCGCCCATGGTGGGCACTTTCTATCGCTCGTCCAGCCCTGGCGCCCCGGCATTCGTCGAGATCGGCAGCCAGGTCAAGGAAGGCGACACGGTCTGCATCATCGAGGCGATGAAGATCCTCAACGAGATCGAGGCCGACAAGTCCGGCACCATCACCCAGATCCTCGGCGAGAACGGCCAGGCGGTCGAGTACGGACAGCCGCTGTTCATCATCGAGTGACCATGTTCAAGAAGATACTGGTCGCCAATCGCGGTGAGATTGCGCTAAGAATCCAGCGCGCCTGCAGTGAGCTCGGCATCAAGGCCGTGATGGTCTATTCCGAGGCCGACCGCGAGGCGAAATACGTCAAGCTGGCGGAGGAGGCCGTGTGCATCGGCCCCGCGCCTTCGTCGCAGAGCTACCTCAACATGCCGGCGATCATTTCGGCTGCCGAGGTGACGGACTCCGAAGCCATTCATCCGGGCTACGGCTTCCTGAGCGAGAACGCCAACTTCGCCGAACGCGTGGAGCAGAGCGGCTTCCAGTTCATCGGCCCCACGCCCGAGTCGATCCGCATCATGGGCGACAAGGTGTCGGCCAAGCAGGCCATGATCAAAGCGGGCGTGCCTTGCGTGCCCGGCTCCGAAGGCGAGCTGTCGGACGATGCGGCCACCAACAAGCGCATTGCACGGGCGATCGGCTATCCGGTCATCATCAAGGCGGCGGGTGGTGGCGGCGGACGCGGCATGCGCGTGGTTCATACCGAGGCTGCACTGGTCAATGCCATCCAGATGACGAAGGCGGAGGCGGGCGCGGCCTTCAACAATCCGGCCGTCTACATGGAGAAATTTCTCCAGGACCCGCGCCACATCGAGATCCAGATCCTCGCCGACAAGCACAAGAACGCCGTCTACCTGGGCGAGCGCGATTGCTCGATGCAGCGGCGCCACCAGAAGGTGATCGAGGAATCGCCGGCACCGGGCATTCCGCGCAAGCTCATCGAGAAGATCGGCGAGCGTTGCGCGGCGGCCTGCAAGAAGCTGGGTTACCGGGGCGCCGGCACCTTCGAGTTCCTCTACGAGAACGGCGAGTTCTATTTCATCGAGATGAACACGCGCGTGCAGGTGGAGCATCCGGTCACGGAATTCACGACCGGCATCGACATCGTGAAGACGCAGATCATGGTGGCGGCCGGCGAGAAGCTGCCCTTCACCCAGCGCCAGATCGAGATGCGGGGCCACGCGATCGAGTGCCGCATCAATGCCGAGGACCCCTACAAGTTCACGCCGTCGCCGGGCCGCATCACGATGTGGCACCCGCCGGGCGGACCGGGTGTGCGCGTGGATTCGCACATCTACACCAACTACTTCGTGCCGCCCAACTACGACTCCATGATCGGCAAGATCATCGTGCACGGCGACACCCGCGAGCAGGCGCTGGCGCGCATGCGCACGGCGCTGAACGAGACGGTGGTCGAAGGCATCCAGACCAACATGCCGCTGCATCGCGAGCTGATGGTCGATGCCAAGTTCATGGGTGGTGGCACCAACATCCACTATCTGGAAGAGTGGCTGGCGACGCATAAGCGTTGAGCTCCCCCAGGCTTCGCGCACTTCGTGTCGCTACGCCTCCCCCTCGCCGGGGGCAACACCAGCGAGCCGGCCGAGCCGGCTCGCGGTGTTTCTGGAATGGGCTTCGCTGCGCTTGCCGCAGGCGCGTTGATATTTGAGAGAGGTTTTCTATGTTCGAACTTCGTCTGATGGCGCCTGAGGAACTGGTCGAAACCGTCAGTGATGCGCTGGACGCGCTCGATGCGTTGAGCGTTTCGGTCGAGGATGCGGATGCGCAGACCGATGCGGAGCAGGCGCTGTTCGGCGAGCCGGGCATGCCACCGCCGAAGGAGGGCTGGCAGCGGTCGCGCGTGATCGCGCTGTTCTCGACCGAGCAACTTGCGCGTGAAGCGGCATCCCTGCTGGCCGCGCAGGACTTCTTTGCGGATTGCCGCGTGCTGGGACTGGCGGACGTGCCGGAACAGGACTGGGTCCGATTGACGCAGTCGCAGTTCGCGCCGGTCGAGGTCACGCCCGAGTTCTGGATCGTGCCGACATGGCATGAGCCGCCGGCGCAGGCGCGGCAGATCATCCGCTTGGATCCAGGCCTCGCGTTCGGCACCGGGACGCATCCCACCACGCGCATGTGCCTCCGGTGGATCGCCCGGCGCGGCAGTCCGATGGGCCAACGTGTGCTGGACTACGGTTGTGGCTCCGGCATCCTGGCGATCGGCGCGGCGAAATTCGGTGCGCGCGAGATCGATGCGGTCGATATCGATGACGCTGCCGTGGAATCGACGCGGCTCAATGCCGAGGCGAACGGCGTGCAACTGAATGCCGGCCTGCCTGACGCGGCGAACGGACGCTACGACGTCGTGCTCGCGAACATCCTGGCGACCCCGCTGAAGGTGCTGGCGCCCCTGCTTTGCGACTATGTCGCTCCGGGTGGCGCGCTGGTGCTCGCGGGCATCCTCGAGCGTCAGGCGGACGAACTGAAGCTCGCCTACGCGCCGTACGCCTCGCTGGAGGTGAGCGACAGTGAAGACGGCTGGATCCTGATGACTGCAAAGATCTAGTGGGCGTCGGGCTGCGCGCAACCAGCTTCTACAATCTGCGCCACATGAGCCTGGTGACCCGCTGCCCCGCCTGCGAAACCACTTTCAAGGTGGTGAAGGACCAGCTTCGCATCTCGGATGGCTGGGTGCGCTGCGGCCGCTGCAGCCAGGTGTTTGATGCAACCCTTGATCTTCGGGAGGCGCCCGGGTCGGCACCATCGCCATCTGTTCCTGTCCCTGCATCGAAGCCCGCGGCAGACGGCCCGGTGATCGAGCCGCCGGTCGAGCGGGAGCAAGCGACGGAGCCAACAGCCTCGTCAGACGTCGATGTTCGCGCGGATGAGGCGGCAGAGGCCGACTTTCTCGACGACGAACACGAAGCGGCGCGGGCGACCAAAGACGAGCCTGCTTCCGATCCCGCACCTTCGAAACCGGCGGCGAACACGCTGACGTTTGCAGGCGTCGTCGCCGACGAGCCGTGGCCTGACGCGGATCTGCTGAACCTCGACGATGAAGGTCGCACCGCTGTGCGACCCCCCGTGCCGCCGCCGCTTTCGTTCCCGGACATCGATCTGTCCTTGCCGGCGCGAGTGCCTGCGCCTCCTCCGAGCATCCCCGAGGGCGAGCCGAGCGCTGACGACGTCAGCAATGCGCAGTTGCAGAAGGCATTGCGCCGTGCACGCGTCAAGTCCGCAAAGATCGCCAAGGCCAAGGCCCGCGATCAGAAAGCCGCTTCGGTCGACGTGGCGCCGGTGGTCCTGGCTGCCAGCGAGCCGGACCCGGCGGCTGAGGCGGTCCGCGGTACGCCTTCGTTCATGGGCGCATCGGGATCGGAGGGCTTCTGGCAGCGTCCCGCGGTTCGGCGCTCGATGGTCGCGGTGGCCGTCCTTGCCGCATTGCTTCTGCTTGGGCAGGTCGTGTATCACGAACGCGACCTGATCGTCGCGCGCCAGCCGTCATGGCGCCCGGCGATCGCGTCGATGTGCAGGGCGCTCGGTTGCGAGCTCTCCGCGCTTCGCCAGATCAATGACATCAAGGTCGACGGCGCCTCCTTCTCGCACGAAAAGAGCGACGAAGGCTTCCGCCTCAGCTTCACCTTGCGCAATTCCGCCGACGTGCCGCTCGCCATGCCTGCCGTCGAGTTGTCGCTGCTCGACACGCAGGAGCGGGCCGTGGTGCGGCGCGTGCTGATGCCTTCCGAGTTCGGCGCGCCCTCCATCTTGCCGGCGCGTGCCGAACGCGCGGCTTCGCTGTCGCTCAAGCTCACCGGGCCTGAGGCCGCAGCGATGCCGCCGGTCGCGGGCTTTCGTGTCGAGACGCTCTATCCCTGAGCGTCGGCGGCCTTTCTCTCTTCTTCCAACCCTCGGTTCAACAGGTCCATCCATGGCAGCAGTAATTTGCGGTTCCCTCGCGTTCGACACGATCATGACTTTCGAGGGCCGGTTCGCGGACCAGATCCTTCCCGATCAGTTGCACATCCTCAACGTGTCCTTCCTGGTGCCCGGCCTGCGCCGCGACTTCGGCGGCTGCGCGGGCAACATTGCCTACAGCCTCAATGCGCTCGGCGGCACGGCACTGCCGATGGCGACGGTCGGCAGCGATGGCGCCGACTACCTGGAGCGCCTGCGTTCGCTGGGCATCAGCACCGAGTTCGTGCGGCAGGTGGGCGACACCTTCACGGCGCAAGCGATGATCATGAACGACCGCGACAACAACCAGATCACCGCGTTCCATCCGGGCGCGATGCAGCAGGCGCACATCACGCAGGTTGCCGCGCGCGAAGACATCAAGCTCGGCATCGTGGCGCCGGATGGCCGCGACGCGATGGTGCAGCACGCGGAGCAATTCAAGGCAGCCGGCATTCCGTTCGTGTTCGATCCGGGCCAGGGCCTGCCGATGTTCGACGGCAAGGAACTCGCGCACTTCGTCGACCTGGCCACCTGGGTCGTGGTGAACGACTACGAAGGAAAGATGCTCTCGCAGCGTACGGGCTGGAGCCTTGCCGAGATCTCGAAGCGCGTGCGCGGCCTGGTCGTGACCTTGGCGGCCGAAGGCTGCGAAGTGTGGATCAACGGCGAGCGAGAGCAGGTGCCGGCCGTGAAGCCGGAGGCGGTGGTCGAACCGACCGGATGCGGCGACGCTTGGCGTGGTGCGCTGCTGTTCGGGCTGGAACAGGGCTGGCCGCTCGCGCGTTGTGCCGCGCTGGGCAATCAACTGGGCGCGCTCAAGATCGCGCAGCGCGGTCCGCAGAACTACAAGGTGGACCTGAAGGCCCTCGGCCTCTGACGAGACGGGCGTAAAAAAGCCCGGCACCTTGCGGTGCCGGGCTTTGCCTTCAAGGCCGCTGAGCGTCTCAGGGCTTGCTGGCCGTCGGGAACGGCCAAGCTGCCTGAGGGTTCAACGTGGTCTGCGCTGCGGGAGCAGGGGCAGGGGCGACGGCAGCCTTCGCGGGGGCCTTCGCAGCCTTCTTGGCAGCGGGCTTCTTCGCTGCTTTCTTGGCGGCGGGCTTCTTCGCCGCAGCCTTCTTCGCAGGAGCCTTCTTGGCGGCGGCCTTCTTCGCCGGCGCCTTCTTGGCTGCTGCCTTCTTGGCAGGAGCCTTCTTCGCCGGCGCCTTCTTGGCCGCTACCTTCTTGGCAGGAGCCTTCTTTGCCGGGGCCTTCTTGGCGGCAACCTTCTTGGCTGCAACCTTCTTCGCCGGGGCCTTCTTCGCTACGACCTTCTTGGCCGGCGCCTTCTTGGCTGCGACCTTCTTTGCCGGAGCCTTCTTCGCCGGGGCCTTCTTTGCAGCGGCTTTCTTAGCCGGCGCTTTCTTTGCAGTTGCCATTTCTATTTCTCCTTGATCAAGTTGAAAAATCAACCTTTTGAAGCACTCCACGCATGTTGGTCAGCGTGAAGCGATTCATGGCGTTGGAGCAGGCCCCAGCACCATGAACACCTGTGCCCTCACCGATGCCGCACTCTTTGGCGCGTTTCGTCGGCGAGAACTATTCTTGAATTCACTTTTATTCTTGTCGGAACGATTCAATCCCAGGAGAGCGCACCACCCGACTGGTACTCGATCACGCGGGTTTCGAAGAAGTTGCGCTCCTTCTTCAGGTCAATCATTTCGCTCATCCAGGGGAACGGGTTTTCCTCGTTCGGGAAGAGCGTTTCGAGGCCGATCTGCTGAGCGCGCCGGTTGGCGATGTAGCGCAGGTAGCCCTTGAACATGGAGGCGTTCATGCCGAGCACGCCGCGTGGCATGGTGTCTTCGGCATAACGGTATTCGAGCTCGACGGCCTGCATGAAGAGGGCCTTGATCTCGGCCTTGAACTCCGCAGTCCACAGATGCGGGTTCTCGAGCTTGAGCTGGTTGATCAGGTCGATGCCGAAATTGCAGTGCATCGACTCGTCGCGCAGGATGTACTGGTACTGCTCGGCGGCGCCGGTCATCTTGTTCTGGCGGCCCAGCGCGAGGATCTGCGTGAAGCCGACGTAGAAGAAGAGCCCCTCCATCAGGCAGGCGAAGACGATCAGCGACTTGAGCAGGGTCTGGTCGTTCTCGTGCGTGCCGGTGTGGAAGTTCGGGTCGCTGATGGCGTCGATGAACGGGATCAGGAACTGGTCCTTCTCGCGGATCGACGGCACTTCGTTGTAGGCGTTGAAGATCTCGCTCTCGTCCAGGCCGAGCGATTCGACGATGTACTGGTACGCGTGCGTGTGGATCGCTTCCTCGAAGGCCTGGCGCAGCAGGAACTGGCGGCATTCGGGCGCCGTGATGTGGCGGTAGGTGCCCAGCACGATGTTGTTGGCGGCCAGCGAGTCGGCGGTCACGAAGAAGCCGAGGTTGCGCTTGACGATGCGGCGCTCGTCGTCGGTCAGGCCGTTGGGGTCTTTCCAGAGCGCGATGTCGCGCGTCATGTTCACTTCCTGCGGCATCCAGTGGTTGGCGCAGGTGGCGAGGTATTTTTCCCAGGCCCACTTGTACTTGAACGGCACCAGCTGGTTGACGTCGGTCTGGCCGTTGATGATGCGCTTGTCGGCAGCCTTGACGCGATGCGCCACCGGCGCGACGGTCGTTGCCGCTTGAGCGGGCCGCACTGCTGCGCCGTCATCGAGCGTGCGCGCGATGGGCGAAGCGGAAGAAAGAGGGGAGGCAATTTGCGAAGTCGGAAACTCCGTCGAGCGGCCGACTTGCGTGCCGCTGTTCGATGTGTGCCGCAATCCTTGTTGCAGATCCTTTGGCAAGGAGGGCTTGACTTCTTCGTCCCAGGTCAACATAGAAAAATCCAATGCTCAAATTATGTGAGCAACGATGTGAGTTGCAAAGTGCTCCTTCACATCGCGCTCCAATTATGTTGTCGTTATGTTGTTCGCATGCATCGCAATTTGTCAGGCAATGCCGCGAACGACCTCCACTTCATGCCGACATCATTGGCATGCTTCGCACGTCGGATCGTCGACGCCGCAGAACGCGATGTCGGTGGCGGGGATCGCATTCATCTGCGCTTGTGCTGCGCGCGCTGCGGCTTCGAGTGCGCTCATGCCTTGCGATGCATCGCTGCCGCCCGAGGACACGGCATTGAGCCGACCCGATTGAACAGTGGACTTCTCGGCATGCGTGGCGCTCTGCGTGCGCAGGTAGTAGGTGGTCTTCAGGCCGCGCAGCCATGCGAGCTTGTAGGTGTCGTCGAGCTTCTTGCCTGACGCGCCGGCCATGTAGATGTTGAGCGACTGTGCCTGGTCGATCCACTTCTGGCGACGCGCAGCGGCCTCGACGAGCCACGTGGTCTCGATCTCGAACGCGGTGGCGTAGAGCGCCTTCACGTCTTGCGGCACGCGGTCGATCGGGCGCAGCGAACCGTCGAAGTGCTTCAGGTCCATCACCATCACGTCGTCCCACAGGCCCAGGCGCTTGAGGTCGCGCACCAGGTAGTGGTTGATGACGGTGAACTCGCCGGAGAGGTTGGACTTGACCGAGAGGTTGCCGAAGCAGGGCTCGATCGAGGCATCCACACCGATGATGTTCGAGATGGTCGCGGTCGGAGCGATGGCGACGCAGTTCGAATTGCGCATGCCGTCGGCCTTGATCTTCTGGCGCAGCGCGTCCCAGTCGAGCGTGGCCGAGCGGTCCACTTCGACGTAGCCGCCGCGTGCCTTCTCGAGCAGTTCGAGCGTGTCGGGCGGCAGCACGCCCTTGTCCCACAGCGAGCCCTTGTAGCTCGAGTACTTGCCGCGTTCGCGCGCCAGGTCGGTCGATGCCCAGTAGGCGTGGTAGCAGATCGCTTCCATCGATTCGTCGGCGAACTGCACGGCTTCCTGCGAGGCGTAGGGGATGCGCAGTTCATACAGCGCGTCCTGGAAGCCCATCAGGCCGAGGCCGACCGGGCGATGGCGCAGGTTCGAATCGCGTGCCTTCTTGACCGCGTAGTAGTTGATGTCGATCACGTTGTCGAGCATGCGCATCGCGGTCGAGATCGTGCGCTTGAGCTTTTCCTGGTCGACCTTGCCGTCCTTCAGGTGCTGCAGCAGGTTGACCGAGCCGAGGTTGCAGACGGCGGTTTCGGTGTCGCTGGTGTTGAGCGTGATCTCGGTGCAGAGGTTCGACGAGTGAACCACGCCGGCGTGCTGCTGGGGCGAGCGCACGTTGCAGGCGTCCTTGAAGGTGATCCACGGATGCCCGGTCTCGAACAGCATCGTGAGCATCTTGCGCCACAGGTCGGTGGCCGGCAGCGTGCGGCTCGGCTTGAGGTCGCCGCGCGAGGCCTTTTCTTCATAGGCGACGTAGGCGGCTTCGAAGTCGGCGCCGAACTTGTCGTGCAGGTCGGGCACGTTGGAAGGCGAGAACAGCGTCCAGTTGCCGTTTTCCATCACGCGGCGCATGAACAGGTCGGGAATCCAGTTCGCCGTGTTCATGTCGTGCGTGCGGCGGCGGTCGTCGCCGGTGTTCTTGCGCAGTTCCAGGAACTCCTCGATGTCGAGGTGCCAGCTTTCCAGATAGGTGCAGACGGCGCCCTTGCGCTTGCCGCCCTGGTTCACCGCGACGGCGGTGTCGTTCACCACCTTGAGGAAAGGCACGACGCCTTGCGATTCGCCGTTGGTGCCCTTGATGTGGCTGCCGAGGGCGCGCACGCGCGTCCAGTCGTTGCCCAGGCCGCCGGCGAACTTGGAGAGCAGTGCGTTTTCCTTGATCGACTCGTAGATGCCGTCGAGGTCGTCGGGCACGGTCGTCAGGTAGCAGCTCGACAGCTGCGAGCGCAGCGTGCCGCTGTTGAACAAGGTGGGCGTGCTCGACATGAAGTCGAAGGAGGACAGCACTTCATAGAACTCGATCGCGCGGGCTTCGCGGTCGATCTCGTTGAGCGAGAGGCCCATCGCGACGCGCATGAAGAAGGCTTGCGGCAGCTCGATGCGGCTCTTGCGAACGTGCAGGAAGTAGCGGTCGTAGAGCGTCTGCAGGCCGAGGTAGTCGAACTGCATGTCGCGCTCGGGCTTGAGCGCGGCGCCCAGGCGGGCCAGGTCGAACTGCAGCAGCTTCTCGTCGAGCAACTCGTTGTCGACGCCCTTCTTGATGAACTGCGGGAAGTAGTCGGCATAGGCCTGGGCCCGTTCGGCCGGTGGCACTTCGCGGCCGATCACTTCCTTGAAAATCGTGTGCAGCAGCAGGCGTGCGGTGGCGAAGGTGTAGTCGGGGTCCTTCTCGATCAGCGTGCGGGCGGCGAGGATCGAGGCCTTGTAGACCTCGTCGAGCGGAACGCCGTCGTAGAGATTGCGCATCGTCTCGGCCACGATCGGGCCGGCGGTGATGCTGTTGCCCAGTCCGGTGCAGGCGGATTCGATCAGGTCCTTGAGCTCGTTCAGGTCGAGCGCCACGCGCTCGCCACGGTCCAGCACGTGGAGCGTGGAGACGGCCACCTGCGATTCGGTGTCGCCCTGTTTCGTGCGTTCTTGCGAGCGGCGTTCGCGGTACAGCACGTAGGCACGGGCGATCTCGTGGTGGCCGCCGCGCATCAGGCCGAGTTCGACCTGGTCCTGCACATCCTCGATGTGGAAGGTGCCGCCGCCCGGACGCGAGCGGACCATGGCGCGGACCACGCCCTGGGTCAGGGTGTCGACCGTCTCGCGCACGCTGGCGGAAGCCGCGCCCTGGGTGCCGTGCACCGCGAGGAAGGCCTTCATCATCGCGATGGCGATCTTGTTCGGCTCGAAGGGCACGACCGCGCCGTTGCGGCGGATGATCTGGTAGTGGGCGAGCGCATTGCCGGCGGGCGAGCCGGCGACGTCGCGGTTTTGCGGCGTCGAGGGTACGGCGCGGGGAGTGGAGGGGGTGTTCAGGGCTGTTTGCATTCGATCCTCGTTGGCAATTCTTGTTGGGCGGCAGTACTGTGCTGGCCATAGTTCCGGGCGGTAAGCGCCGGGCAGGGCACACTATATCTGGGGCCTATGGGGTCTACAACCCACTAGATATAGTGTTTTCGACAATCTACAACGACTGTGATTTTTGTTGGTGAACGCTGAAGGCACATTTTTCCCGCATCACCAGTGCCCCACGGTAGCCGGGTCCGCGATCCACGGGGGTTTCCGAGGGATTTGGGCCTGAAAAGCGCATGGTTGCTGCGCTTGCGTGGCCCGGAGGGATCGTTCGCGGCGATGCATCCGGGACACATCGCCCGTTGCTTCGCGATTGAAAAATTTCAGCGTGTTGCGACGCCCGGAGGAAACATCGCCGGATCCCAGCCGAGTTCCTCGCGCAGAACGGGCCAGTCGAAGCCGGGGCCGGGGTCTTCCTTGCGGCCCGGCGCAATGTGCTCATGGCCGGCAATGAATGCGATCGCGTAGCGCTGCGCGAGCGCCGGGCACAGGCTGGCCAGGGTTTCGTACTGCCCGCCTTCGAAGGGCTCGCCTTCCAGGCCTTCCAGCTCGATGCCGATGGAATCGTCGTTGCAGTTCGCCCGGCCGCGCCACGACGATGCGCCGGCGTGCCACGCGCGGTCGTCGCAGCTCACGAACTGCCACAGTTCGCCGTTGCGTCTTATATAGAAGTGCGCCGAGACCTCCAGGCCGCGGATGGTGGCGAAGTACGGATGCGCGTCCCAGTCGAGGCGATTCGTGAAGAGCTGCTGCACCTCGTCGCCACCGTAGCGGCCGGGCGGCAGGCTGATCGAATGCAGGACGATGAGGTCGATCTGCGCGCCGTCCGGCCGTGGCCCGAAATTGGGGGAGCGCAGCTGACGGGCGAAGCGGTACCAGCCGGACTCCCAGAGCCCGGCACCGGCCTCATTCATCGGCACCGACATTGCCGTCGTCGCCATTCGGCGTCGCGATGCCCAGGCGCGCGATGCGATAGCGGATCTGTCGAAGGCTCAAGCCGAGTCGCGCCGCAGCCGCCGTGCGGTTGAAGCCGGTTTCCTGCAGCGCGCGGATGAGGATCTGGCGTTCCTGCTGATCGAGATAGCCCTGCAGGTCGCTCGGCATCGCCGATGTCTGGCGCGCGGGCAATGGGGGGGCGGTCGCGGTCGCCGGTCCGGTGTCCGGGAGCACCACGGGCTCCGCCAGCACGGGTTCCGCAGGCATCACCGCGCTGTCGACGAAATCGAGGTGCAGCATGTCGCCGTCGCTCAACGCGACCGCGCGATGCAGCAGGTTTTCCAGTTCACGGACATTGCCGCGCAGCGGGTGCTCGGACAGGCGCTGCAGCACATCGACCGACAGCGTGGGCACCGGCATGCCGGCGTCGCGCGCGATGCGTGCGAGCAGCGCATTGCACAGTGCCGGCAGGTCGCCGCGACGCTCGCGCAAGGCCGGCACGGCAATCTCGATCACGTTGAGGCGGTAGAAAAGATCCTGCCGGAACCGGCTGGCCTGGACCTCGGCGTGCAGGTCCTTGTGCGTGGCGCTCACGATTCGGACATCGACCGAGTCTTCCTGCGTCGACCCGATGGGGCGAACGCTGCGTTCCTGGATGGCGCGCAGCAGCTTGGACTGCATCGCCAGCGGCAGGTCGCCGATCTCGTCGAGGAACAAGGTGCCGCCGCGCGCTGCCTGGAAGTAGCCGTCGCGATCCTGCGAGGAGCCGGTGTAGGAGCCCTTGCGCGCCCCGAAGAACTCGGCCTCGAGAAGGTTCTCGGGAATGGCGCCGCAATTGACTGCGACGAACGGACCGTCGCTGCGCTGGCTGCAGGCATGCACTGCGCGTGCGACCAGTTCCTTGCCAGTGCCGGATTCGCCGCGCACCAGCACCGGCGCCATGCCGCGTGCCACCTTGGCGATGCGCGCCTTGACGAGGCGCATCGGTTCGGATTCGCCCACCAGCCGCTCGAGCGCGGCCACGCCGCTGCCGCCGATCGCCGATGCCGTCTTGCCGCCGTCGTCTGCCGTGCGAATGGCCCTGGCCGTGGCCGGCTGCGCCGTCGCCTGCACGGCGGACGCCACGACCGAGCGGAACTGCTTCAGGTCGACCGGCTTGGTGAGGTAGTCGAAGGCGCCGGCCTTGAGCGCCTCGACGGCGTTCTCGGCCGATCCGTAGGCCGTCATCACGACGCAGCGTTCGGCGCGCTGGTCCTGCTGGATGCGCAGGAGGATCTCCATGCCGAGCCCGTCGGGCAGGCGCATGTCGGTGATCACGGCATCGAATCGGCCGGCCTCCAGGTGCTGCCACGCCTCCGACACACTGCCAGCGGCTTCGACGCGATAGCCCTCGCGGAGCAGCGTGAGTTCATAGAGCGTGCGCAGGTCGGGTTCGTCGTCGACGACCAGGATCTGGGCGGGGCGCGGTGCGGACGGGTTGAGGGTGCTCACGCCGCTATTGTGTCAGTCGGTTTTCGGCGGCGGCAAATGCCACGAAGAACTCGTTGCCCTCCGGCCCCGCCGGCGAGAGCGCGCGGCGCTCGTAGCCGATCGTCGCGCCGTGGCGTTCGCACAACTCGCGGCACAGGAACAGGCCCAGGCCGCTCGATCGGCTTTCGGAAGAAAAGAAGGGCTCGAACAGATGCCGCTGCACCGCGGGTTCGAGCGGCGCGCCGTCGCTCCAGATCTGGAGGCAGGGCCGGCCGGCAGAGTTGATGCGCGTCGTGATCTGGATCGAACCGTCGCGATCCCCGGCATAGCGCGCGGCGTTGTCGAGCAGGTTCACGAGGATGCGGCGCAGGTGCTCGACGTCGAAGCGCACGTCGCTGCCGGTCGCGTCGAGCGCCAGCAGCACGCCTTGCCGCTGTGCGTGTTGCACCCACTCCTCCGCGAGCGTGCGCACGGTCGGGTCGAGGGTGACCTGCTCGCCGAGCGGCAGTACCCGCTGTTGCCGCGCGCGCGCCACATCGAGCACGTCGTCGACGATGCGCGACAGCCGCTGTGCGTTCTGCTGGACCATCGTCGTGAGCTGCCGGTGCGCAGGGTCGACCAGGTCTTCGCTGAGCAGTGCGCTGGCCTGGGTGATGGCGGCGAGCGGGTTGCGGATCTCGTGCGCGACCGCTGCCGACATGCGGCCCATGGCGGCCAGCTTCTCGGTGCGGATGCGGGCTTCGAGTTCGCGCAGATCCTGCAGGAACATCACGCACAGGCTCTCGGTGTGGCGATCCCTCGTCTGTGTGAGGCGTGTGCGCACCCGGACCTCGCGCGCTGCGCCCTGCGCCTGCGCGACGGGGATTTCCTTCGACTGGGGCGTGCGCCGCGCGAAGGTCTGGCGTGCGAGCGCGGCGAGCGGAGCCCATGCGGGATGCGCGCTCAGCGCCATCGGCAGCGGGAGCTCCGCGAGCCCCTGGCCGAGGATGGCATCGGCAGCGGGATTGGCGGCATGCACCTGGCCCTGGGCGTCGATCACCAGGACGCCTTCGCTCAGCGTCTCGATCACGAGGTCGTTGACCAGCGCATGCATTTGCGCGGCGCTGCGGTTGCGCTCCGCCACCGCTTCCTCGCGCGTCAGCCGGCGCGCCAGTTCGTGCGCCAGCAAGGCCACCACGAAGAGCCCGGTACCGGTCAGCGCTGCCTGGACGAATCGGGGCGAGGTGTCGGTGGGCTGTTCCAGCCAGTACCACGTCGCATGGGCGAGCAGCAGCAAGGTGGCTGCGGCTGTGGTGCCGAGGCCCACCGCACTCGTGCCCAGCACCGCCCCCATCAGGACGGGCAGTGCGAACAGCGGCGTGTAGTTGATGCTGCCGACCTGCAGCATTTGCAGCGCCGTGAAGGTGACGAGGTCGACCCCGATGGTCGAGAGCCACGCGCCGCCGACACCGCGTATCGGTTTGAATGGCGCAAAGCGCGCCGCCAGCAGTGCCGCGACCAGGTAGCCGCCCGACAGCGCAATGGCGGCCGGCTGCGAGGGCTGCCCGAGCACCATGGCCACGGCCTGCAACAGCAGCAGCACCGCTGCGACAAAGCATCGCGCGGCCATGAAGCCACGCCACAGGCGCTGCAACGCCGTACTCTCGCCGCTGAAGTGCTCGAGCGAACTCCAGTCGGTAGCCGGGTCGTTTCGCGCCCAGGTCATTGGGGTCGCCCCCAGGCCGGGAGTCGGTGGGGTTTGTTCGGGAAATACCGCAGAACCGGCTTGGCCGGGCTGCCGGTATTGCCCCCTGCAAGGGGGTTGGCGGCCACACGAAGTGGGCAAGCCTGGGGGTGTGTCATCTGCCCGCGGCTTGGCGGTGGGCCGCGCTGCAGTACACGCCTTCTGGACCGGTGATGGCGTCGGATGCCGGTAGGTGGAGCCCGCAATGGGCGCAGCGCACCATGGCTTGCGGTGCGCCGACGGCCGGCGGCTTGGCAGGCGGCGGTGGGCGCGACTGCATTTCCTCGCGACGGTTCTTGCGCCAGATCCAGATCGCCACGAAGAGAACGGCGAAGACGAGAAGGTATTTCATGCGGGGGTGCGCGAGAGGACGACTTCGAGCACGAAGCGCGAACCCACGTAGGCCAGCACCAGCAGGGCTGAGCCCGCGTAGAGCACGCGGCGCGCGGTGCGCCCGCGCCAGCCGAAGCGTGCGCGCCCGATCAGCAGGACGGCGAAGGCCAGCCAGGCCAGCACCGAGAACACGGTCTTGTGGTCCCACTTCCAGCCGCGCACGGCGGTGCCGTAGAGGGTTTCGCTGAAGAGAAGTCCCGCGAGCAGCGTGGCCGACAGCAGCACGAAGCCTGCAGCCACGAAGCGGAAGGTCAGGCGCTCCATGGTGAGAAGAGGAACGCCGCCCTGCGGTTCGGCCGCCAGGCGGATCTGCTTTTCGGCGCGGGTCATGAGCCAGGCGTGGATCACCGCTGCGCCGAACAGGCCATAGGAAGCGATGCCCAGCGCCAGGTGCAGCGGCAGCCAGGGCGAGGCGGAAACATGCAGCGGCGTGCCCGGAAACAGCACGGCGAGCAACACGGGCGCCGCGCCGAGCGCTGCGAGGGCACGGCGCACCTTCAGTTGCGGATACATCCGGCTCTCGATGGCGTAGACCGTCAGCACCAGCCAGGCAGTGACCGAAATCGCGGGCGCGAAACCGAAGCGCGGGGTGCCGCCGACCAGCCCGCAGCCCAGCGCGAACGCATGCAGCAGCCACGCCAGCGCCAGCAGCGACTGTGTGGACGAGCGGCTGAGCCAGGAGGATGCCGCCGCGGTGAAGCCATAGGCTGCGGCGGTGGCGATGCCCAGTGCCACGCCGAGCGGGGAGGGGATCGCTAAAATCATCGGTCGAGTTTAATGGCTTGCCCCCAGGCTTCGCGCACTCGTGTCGCTTTGCCAACCCCCTGCCGGGGGCAACACCAGTGGACCGGCGGAGCCGGATCCGCGGTGTTTCACGACTTTCTTTCGCTCTGCTTCAGCGGAGCAACAAGGTACCTCTTCATGGCCACCGCCCTCACAGAAAAGTTCTCCCGCCTCGTCAAGACGATGAGCGGGCAGGCCCGGATCACCGAAAGCAACGTGCAGGACATGCTGCGCGAGGTGCGCATGGCCCTGCTCGAAGCCGACGTGGCGCTGCCGGTCGTTCGTGACTTCGTCGCGCGCGTCAAGGAAAAGGCGCTGGGGCAGGAAGTGCTGGGCTCGCTGAAGCCGGGACAGGCGCTGGTCGGCATCGTCAACCGGGAACTCGCCGCGACGATGGGAGAGGGCGTGGCGGACATCAATCTTGTCGCGCAGCCACCGGCGGTGATCCTGATGGCCGGCCTGCAAGGCGCTGGCAAGACCACCACGACCGCCAAGCTAGCGAAGCACCTGATCGAGAAGCGCAAGAAGAAGGTGCTGACCGTGTCGGGCGACGTGTACCGGCCCGCGGCCATCGAGCAGCTCAAGACCGTCACCAAGCAGGCCGGCGCCGAATGGTTCCCCAGCAGCCCGGACCAGAAGCCGCTCGATATCGCGCGCGCCGCGCTCGACCACGCCAAGCGCCACTTCTTCGACGTGCTGCTGGTCGACACGGCCGGCCGGCTCGCGATCGACGAAGTGCTCATGACCGAGATCCAGCAACTGCACGCTGCGCTCAATCCGATCGAGACGCTGTTCGTGGTCGACGCGATGCAGGGCCAGGATGCGATCAACACCGCCAAGGCTTTCAAGGAAGCGCTGCCGCTGACCGGCATCATCCTCACCAAGACCGACGGCGATTCGCGCGGTGGCGCGGCGCTGTCGGTGCGTCAGGTCACGGGCGTGCCGATCAAGTTCGCCGGTGTCAGCGAGAAGATCGATGGGCTGGAAGTGTTCGACGCCGAGCGCCATGCCGGCCGCATCCTGGGCATGGGCGACATCGTCGCGCTGGTCGAGCAGGTCACGGCCGGCGTGGACGTCGCCGCGGCGCAGAAGCTGGCGGCCAAGGTCAAGAGCGGTGCCGGTTTCGACCTCAACGATTTCCTCGGCCAGTTGCAGCAGATGAAGCAGATGGGCGGGCTCTCCAGCATCATGGACAAGCTGCCCGCGCAGATGGCCGCCAAGGCCACCGAGGCCGACATGACCCGCGCCGAACGCGACATCCGCCGCAAGGAAGGGATCATCAACAGCATGACCCCGCTGGAGCGCCGCAAGCCCGAACTGCTGAAGGCCACGCGCAAGCGCCGCATCGCGGCCGGTGCCGGGGTTCAGGTTCAGGAAGTGAACCGCCTGCTCAACGAGTTCGAGCAGATGCAGGGGATGATGAAGAAGATGAAGGGCGGCGGCCTCATGAAGATGATGAAGCGCATGGGCGGCATGAAGGGCATGCCGGGCATGGGTGGTGGTGGCGGCATGCCGAGGTTTTGACTTACCCCCAGGCTCCCGCACTTCGTGTCGCTCTCCACCCCCTTTCAGGGGGCAATACCAGCGGCCCGGCGTAGCCGGTTCCGCGGTATTCCTGGAAAAGAAAAAGCCCGCCGAAGCGGGCTTTTTCATGGCGGTGAGATGGCTTAGGCGCGAGCCAGTCGCACTGCGTGCATCCACGCACGCCGCAGAACGGCCGGCGAACGCGATTCTTCCGGAATCAGCAGGAAGCCCTTGTCGCGCAGCGAATTGCCGAGCGCGATCTGGCTGGTCAGCACCGTCAGCGGGATCGCCAGCAGCAGCGGCAGACCCACCGGCATCAGCCAGGCCAGCGCGCTGGCGTCGATCAGTGCGATGCCCACGGCGAGCGCGGCAATCACCAGCGTCATCGGCGCCAGTTGGGCGACGGCAATGCGCCATGGCACCGCAGCGGCTTCACGAGGAGGCGACTTCCAGTCCAGCTTGATGCCGGTGAGCGCCACGACCACGAACAGCGAATGAGCCAGCATGCGAACCGGCGCCTGCACGATGGCGAGGGCGCTTTCGAGGGCGGCGCTCTTCAGCAGGCCACCCACGCCGCCGAACTGACGCTGCTCGCCGCGAATCACCACGGCGATGATCCCCAGCACGCGCGGCAGGAACAGCAGGCAGAGCGTCCACAGCCAGAGGCCAGCCAGTTCCATCGGCATCGCGAGCCAGTGCTCGACAACGCTCGAACCCGTCAGCCACAGGGCGGTGCCCAGCGTCAGGAAGGCCAGCCACAGGGGCGCGGACACATAGGCCAGCGTGCCGGTGACGAACATCGCGCGGTGCACCGAGTGCAGACCCGGCTCGGCCATCAGGCGGGCGTTCTGCAGGTTGCCCTGGCACCAGCGGCGGTCGCGCTGCAGTTCGGACAGCAGGTCCGGCGGTTGCTGCTCGTAGCTGCCGACCAGATCGGCCACCAGCCACACGTGATAACCGGCACGGCGCATCAGCGCGGCTTCGACGAAGTCGTGCGACATGATGCCGCCGGACATGCCGCCCTTGCCCTTGATGGGCGCCAGCGCGCAGTGGTCCATGAAGGGCTGGACGCGGATGATCGCGTTGTGGCCCCAGTAGTGCGATTCGCCGAGCTGCCAGAACTGCATGCCGAGCGTGAACAGGCGGCCCGTCATGCGCGAGGCGAACTGCTGCGCGCGGGCGTGCAGCGTGACGTGGCCGATGGCCTGCGTCGCGGTCTGGATGATGCCGGCGGTGGGGTTGGCTTCCATCAGCTTGACCATCGAGGTCAGGCAGTCGCCGCTCATGACGCTGTCGGCGTCGAGCACGACCATGTAGCGGTAGTCCTTGCCCCAGCGGCGGCAGAAGTCGGCGACGTTGCCGGCCTTGCGGTGCGTGCGGCGGGTGCGCAGGCGGTAGTAGACCTCGACCTGCGGCTGGTTCGGGCTGCTGGCCAGTGCGGCGCGCAGGTCTTCCCAGGCGGCACGCTCGGCGGCGGCGATCTCGGGCGTGTAGCTGTCGGACAGCACAAACACGTCGAACTGCTGCGCATGGCCGGTCGCGGCGACCGATTCGCAGGTGGCGCGCAGGCCGGCGAACACGGTGGACACGTCCTCGTTGCAGATCGGCATGATGATCGCCGTCCGCGCCTCGGGGTTCATCGGGTGGTGGGCCACCTGCTTGGCGGATAGCGCATGCTTGTCACCGCGCACCGAGACATAGAAGCCCATCAGCGCGGTCACGAAGCCGGTCACGACCCAGCCGGACAGCAGGCCGTACAGGGCGATCTGGCTGTATTCGAGCCAGACATTGTCGTAGTCGGGCTGCACGCGTGCGAACAGCGTCGAGGCGATCACGGTGCTGAGCACCGCCAGCGCCATGAAGGCACAGCGACGCTGCGTCGCGGC
The DNA here is from genome assembly GCF_030317145.1 of Variovorax flavidus. Classification (GTDB taxonomy): domain Bacteria; phylum Pseudomonadota; class Gammaproteobacteria; order Burkholderiales; family Burkholderiaceae_C; genus Variovorax; species Variovorax flavidus. The sequence continues at coordinate 352,815 of NZ_JASZYE010000003.1, read as the reverse complement.
GCGCTGCCATGGTTGCTCGGCCACAGCGGGTGCCGCGCCTTGCTTCGAGGCCTTCGCGGCGCCGCCGGCGCCGAGCTTGACCAGCAGAGCGGTGCCGATGCTGTTCCAGAAGCCGCGCCAGGGGCGGGGCGTCATGGAGCCGCGGTTGATGGGGGGAGCGGTCACCGAGTTGGGGTGACGCTCTTCGCGAAGGAAGCTGCGGTGCGAGAAATCGCCTTCCGTCAGCACCTTCAGTTGCGAGAATTCATTGGGCTTCATGTGGCGGCTCAACGTTGCTTCTGGGCGGAGGGCGTGTCGCCAATAGCCGGAAAGCGCTTGAACACGCAATCCGGCGCGATGCCGCTGGAGGCTTCGAGTGCTGCCAGCGAGTGACCCGCGGCACGGGGCCGCGAGAGGGAAAACTGCTTTTGACGCAGGCCATCGCGTTGCGGACGCATCGCGAAAGAGGGGCTGGTAAGTGCTGTCATGCCTCTACAGGGGCAATCCCTGTGCCAGCACGGAAAATCTATTTCAAATCAAGCACTTAGGGCGATTTGAAGGGGTCTGGAAAGGCCGGGAGGCCGGAAACGGCCCCGAAACCCCCGAATCTGTCGCCGAATCCCGACAAGCCGTCAAGCCTGACTACCGAAACCCAATGAAATCAACGACTTAGGGGTGTCGCTGGTCAGCGACCGTTTTCCGGACCCGGCGACACGCCGTCGGCCTTGAAGTGGCCCGGCGTGAGTTCGTGCTTCTGCAACAGGCGGTAGAACTCGGTCCGGTTGCGGTCGGCCAACCGTGCCGCATCCGCCACATTGCCGTCGGTGAGCTTGAGCAGGCCGACCAGGTAGTCGCGCTCGAAACGCTGCTTGGCCTCCGCATAGGTCTGCACCTCGACGCTCGGCACGCGCAGCGCGCGCTGCACCAGCGCCAGGGGGATCAGGGGCGAACTCGAGAGGGCGCACACCTGCTCGACCACGTTGAACAGCTGGCGCACATTGCCCGGCCACGACGCGGTCGTCAGCGCCTTCAGCGCTTCCGGCGCGAAGCCCGAAAGCCGCTTGCCGTACTTGGTCGACAGCCGCTGGAGGAAGTGGTTCGCCAGCAACGGAATGTCCTCGCGACGCGCCGAAAGTGGCGGAAGGCTCAGTGTCACGACGTTGAGACGGTAGTACAGGTCCTCGCGGAACTGGCCGGCCTCCATCGCCGCATCCAGGTCGCGATGGGTGGCGGAGATGATCCGCACGTCGACCGCGATGGACTGGCTGGCGCCGAGCGGCCGCACCGCGCGTTCCTGCAGCACGCGCAGCAGCTTGACCTGCAGCGCCGGCGGCATGTCCCCGATCTCGTCGAGCAAGAGCGTGCCGCCGTCGGCCTGCTGGAACAGGCCCTTGTGATTGGCGACCGCATCGGTGAAGGCGCCCTTCATGTGGCCGAACAGTTCCGACTCCAGCAGCGCCTCCGGAATGGCGCCGCAATTGACGGCCACGAAAGGCTTGTCGGCCCGTGCACTGGCGCGGTGGATCGCGCGGGCAAGCAGTTCCTTGCCGGCGCCGCTGTCCCCGCGCAGCAGCACGCTGGCGTCCGACTTGGCGACCATGCGGGCCTCGGCCAGCAGTTCGGACATGCGGTTGCTGCGGCTGACGATCTCCGCCCGCCAGCTTTCGTCGCCGCTCTTGCCGGGCGCCGCGGCGGGCGCGCCCAGGGCCAGCGCCTGCGCGATCTTCTCGAGCAGTTCACGCCCGTCGTAGGGCTTGGTCAGGTAGGTGAAGACACCGCGCGCCGTGGCTTCGACCGCGTCGGGAATCGTGCCGTGCGCGGTCAGGAGGATGACGGGCAGGGTCGGATGGCGCTTGCGGATCTCGTCGAACAGCGCGAGCCCGTCGCGCCCCGGCAGCCGGACATCGCTCAGCACGAGCTGGGGATGTTCGATCTCCAGTTGCGTCAGCGCCGATTCCGCCGAGGTCACGGCCGTGACCTGGTAGCCGACCGAGGTGAGCCGCATCGACAGCAGCCGCAGCATGTCCGGGTCGTCGTCCACGACCAGCAGGCGCGCGCCGCGCGCTTCGGCGGCCGTGACGGCGCCTGGATCCTTGGCCGGGGAAGACGACGATGCCGGTGTGATCACGGTGCGGGCTTGGTGTTGTTGATCGTCGGGGCGGGCGCGGCCGGGTTCGGGCGTGCAAAGCTGCGCTCGATGGCACGCAACGCCTCGATGCGTTCGTTCAGCTGGTCGATGCGGCGCTGGCTGTCGCGCACCTGCTGTGCCTGCTTGTCGCGGTCGTCCTCGACGCGCCGCTGCTCGGCATAGCGCGCCCCGAGCACCCGCGCGAGCGGCTGCAAGGGCAGCGCATCCGCCGACGGGTTCGTGGCCACGCGCTGAAGCAGGCCCTGCGCCTTGACCAGGTCGGCCGGCACGCGGGTCTGGGCCAGGACGATCGCCGTCTGCATCTGCGTGGTGGGCGTCTCGACGAGGTCACCGAGGCGTGCCAGCTCGTTCGCGAGTTCGGGCGGGCCGAGCTGCCGCACCTTGTCGGCATAGGCGAGCATGGTGCCGACCGGGCCCTGCGGCTGTTGCGCGAAGATGCCGCCTGGCTGCGTCGCCGGTGCGACCGGTTCGGCCTCGACCGGCGTGACGGGTGGGGGCGGCGGCGGCATGACGGGCACTGCGACGGCTTCGGCCGGCGGCTTCCGCGGCGTTGTGCAACCCGCAAGCGCCAGCGGCATGACGATCGTCATGACGAGAACGGACCTGCGGAAGATCGAGAAACACATGGGTCGGAAAATGATGGCGCTTGAGGCAGTGGTCGTCAGGCGGAGCGCGGCAGCTCGACGCGGAATCGCGCGCCCGGCCCCTCCGGCAGCAGCGTGATGCGGCCGCCATGGGCTGCAATGTACTCCTGCACGATCGACAGTCCGATGCCCGTTCCCTTCACCGAGTGCTGGGGTTGCTTCTCGCCGCGGAAGAAGGGTTCGAAGATGCGGTCGCGATCGCCGTCCGCAATGCCGGGGCCGGCATCGCTGATGTCGATGTAGGCCTGCTCGGCCGTGCTCGAAACCGCCATCGTGATGGTGCCGCCGCGCGCCGAGAACCGGATCGCGTTCGACAGCAGGTTGGCGAGTGCGGTGCCGAGCTTGACCGGGTCCACCACGACGGAGATCGGCTCGCCCTCGGCCCGCACGGTGAGCCCGTTGGCCTGCCATTGCAGTCGCTGCGCCTCGATCTGGTCCTCGATCAGCGGGAGCAGCGGCGTGCGTTCGCGGTGCAGCTGGCGCGCCTCGAAGGCCGCTGCGTTGAAGCGCAGCAGGGCCTCGATCTGGTTCTGCAGCGAGACGGTGTTCTGCTGAAGAATCTGTGCGACCTCGCGCTGCGCGGGGTTCAATGCGCCGGTCACGCCGTCTTCCAGCAGCGAGACCCCTTCGCGCAGGGCGGCCAGCGGTGTCTTGAGTTCATGCGAAACGTGTCGCAGGAAACGTGCCTTGTCGGCATCCAGCTCGGTGAGCCGCAGCCGAAGCCATTCGAGCTGCTGCGACACGCGGCGGACGTCCGACGGGCCGTGGATGTCGATCGGCTCGTCGAGCCGGTTTTCTCCCAACCCCACGATGGCGCGCTCCAGCCGCTTGAACGGTCGCGCCAGCCACACGCCGAAAGCGAGCGCCAGCGCAGCGGCCAGCGCGCTGGCGGCCACCACGAGCCGCATCAGCCGCGTGCGCGCCGTCTCGATGCGCTCCGCGAGCGCCTTGTTCTGCGTCTCGATCAGGAACTGGACCTGCTGCGCGATGTTGGTGTTCAGCGCATCCAGATCGCGAAACTGCATCGCCATGGAGCTTTCGCGCGCCAGCGCCGTCTCCGAGGCGCCGCTCATCAGGCCCTGGATCACTTCGAGTTGCTCGCGCCATTTGTCCGGCCCGTCGGTCGAAAGGCCATTGGCGGCCAGCCGTTCGAGCACCTGGCGGGCGTCGCGCGCGGCGTCGTCGAAGCGGCGGCGCAGCACCGCATCGTTCAGCACCAGCGACTGGCGCCCCGCGCGCTCCATCGCGGCACTGCGCTCGGCCAGCGACTGCGCCGCACCCGACAGCGTGAGCGCGCGCGCCGCCGCGTCGCGGCTTTCGGTCATCAGCAGGTCGTACTGGAAGACGGCGCGCAGCGCGACGCCCACCAGCAGCGCGGTGATCAGGAGAAAGGCGAACAGCAGCAGCTGCTGGAAGGAACCGCGCGCCGATTTCAGCTTCGCCATCAGGCGACGGGCACCGGTGCGGGCCGGCCGGCGGCGTGCGTCGATTCGGCCGTCACGACCTCGCCGCGCAAGGTGTAGGCGAGCGAGCGCGTGATCCGCAGGTCGATCATCTGGCCGACCAGCCTCGTGTCGCCCTCGAAGTTGACGACGCGATTGCACTCGGTGCGGCCCATCAGCTCGCGGGCGTCCTTGCGGGATGCGCCTTCGACCAGCACGCGCTGCACGGTGCCGACACGGCTTTCGCCGAAGCGCTTGACGTTGCCGTCGATCACGGCCTGCAGCCGCTGCAGGCGCGCCAGCTTGACGGCGTGCGGCGTGTCGTCGTGCAGCGCGGCGGCGGGCGTGCCGGGACGCGGGCTGAAGATGAAGCTGAAGCTCGCGTCGAATTCGAGGTCGTCGATGAGCTTCATCATCTTGGCGAAGTCCTCGTCGGTCTCGCCGGGGAAGCCGACGATGAAGTCGCTGCTGAGCGCCAGGCCGGGACGGATGGCGCGCAGCTTGCGCACCGTGCTCTTGTATTCCATCGCCGTGTAGCCGCGCTTCATCGCCATCAGGATGCGGTCGCTGCCGTGCTGCACCGGCAGGTGCAGGTGGCTCACGAGTTGCGGGACCTTGGCGTAGGCCTCGATGAGCCGCGGCGTGAATTCGTTGGGGTGGCTGGTCGTATAGCGGATGCGCTCGATGCCCGGGATCTCGGCGATGTATTCGATCAGCAGCGCGAAGTCGGCGATCTCGGCGGTGTCGCCCATGCGGCCGCGGTAAGCGTTCACGTTCTGGCCGAGCAGCGTGACTTCGCGCACGCCCTGGTCGGCCAGTCCGGCGACCTCGACCAGCACGTCGTCGAGCGGGCGGTTGATTTCCTCGCCGCGCGTGTAGGGCACCACGCAGTAGCTGCAGTACTTGGAGCAGCCTTCCATGATCGAGACGAAGGCGGTGGCGCCTTCCACTCGCGCCGGCGGCAGGTGGTCGAACTTCTCGATCTCGGGAAAGCTGATGTCCACCTGCGGCCGGCCTTCGCGGTCGCGCTGGCTCAGCATATCGGGCAGCCGGTGGAGGGTCTGGGGACCGAACACCACGTCGACGTAGGGTGCGCGGGCGATGATGGCCGCGCCTTCCTGGCTTGCGACGCAGCCGCCGACGCCGATCTTCACGCCCTTGGCCTTGAGGTGCTTCACGCGACCGAGATCGGAGAACACCTTCTCCTGCGCCTTCTCGCGCACGGAGCAGGTGTTGAACAGGATCAGGTCGGCTTCGTCGACGTTGGTGGTCGGCTCATAGCCTTCGGCGGCGCGCAGCACGTCGGCCATCTTGTCCGAGTCGTACTCGTTCATCTGGCAACCGAAGGTCTTGATGAAAACTTTGGGGGTCATAGGTTCTCTCCCGAGAAATTCAGATATCGCCGGCGGAAGCCTGGCGTGTTCGCAAGACACCGCGGAACTGGCTCAGCCAGGCCGCCGGGTGTCGCCCCCGGCAGGGGGTAGGCGGCTACACGAAGTGAGCAAGCCTGGGGGCGAGCTCTACTGCCCGTATTTGGGCAGTTGGTCGAACGGCGTCTTGCCGTCGTCGCGCGGCCCGCTGTCGGCCACGAAGGGCCAGAAGTTCAGCAGCGGCTTGTCGGCCGATGCGCGCTTGGCCCGCGCTTCGTCGGGCGTGAGGATCCAGACTTCGCGAACCATGCCGGCGGCGTCGCGCGTGTAGTTCACCAGCAGGTTCTGGCCGGTGATGGAAGCCGGCATCACGAGCATGCGGTTGGGGCCGAGGATGCGCGCGCCGGGCGAAAGGCGTTCAGCCTGGCCGTCGAGCTGGATCTCCGGCGCGTTCAAGACCATGAACTTGCCGCGCAGGGTGCCGGCCGGAAAGTTGCGGCCACCGTTGGCGGCTTCGTTCTGCGTGGCGGAAGGATCTTCGAGCTGGGCGGCGGCATTGCCCGAAAAAAGGGCGGCAGCAGGCACCAGCACTGCGCTCAGCGCTATTAAAATGAGAGCGTTCAGGGGGATTTTGCAGCGATTCATGGGGTACATCCAGAGGCTGTGGGAGCGGGGATTCTAGCGGCCGCATTCCACCAGACGAAGCCGCGGAACGTGCCAATGTGCATGAACGCTTTACTTATCTTTACGGCAGCCAGGGGCTCTTTTTCGCTCTCGCTGCTCCAATAGTTGCCGCCGTGAAAATAGTGCCTGCGCGCAGGCCCGGCGAACCCTTTCGATCCAATAGCAAGGCCCCATGAAGAAGAATCTCGTTCTCACCCTGTCGGGTGTGCTGGTCGTCGCCGCCGCAGCGGGCGCCTGGTGGTGGTCCGGCGCGAAGACGCGCGGCGCCGCCCAGGGCGGTTCAGCAGTCGAGGCCAGCGCGGCCAAGCCCGGCACGGGAGCCGCCGGCACGGGCGCCCCGGCACTGGTCACCCTGGCCGCCGCGAAGAAGCAGGACGTCCCGGTCACGGTGCAGGTCAATGGCAGCGTTGTCTCTCTCAATAGCGTGGACCTGCGGCCGCAAGTCACGAACACGGTCCGGGAAGTGCATGTGAAGGAAGGCCAGTTCGTCAAGGCCGGCCAGTTGCTCTTCACGCTCGACGACCGCCCCGACCAGGCCAATCTCGCCAAGGCGAAGGCGCAGCAGCAGAAGGACGAGGCCATGCTGGCCGACCTGGAGCGTCAATACAAGCGCAGCCAGGACCTGGTGGCGCAGAACTTCATCGCCAAGAGCGCCGCCGACGCCACGCTGTCGCAGCTCGAGGCGCAGCGCGCCGCGGTCGCGGCGGATCGCGCGGCAGTGCAGTCGGCGCAGGTCGCGCTGGGCTACGCCACCTTGCGCGCGCCCATCGCGGGGCGCATCGGCGCGGTCAACATCTACCCGGGCACGCTGGTGCAGCCCAGCGTGTCGCTGGTGACCATCACCCAGCTTGATCCCATCGCGGTGAGCTTCCCGGTGCCCGAAGGCAAGCTGCAGGACCTGCTGGCGGCGGCGCGTTCGCACACGCCGGTCGAGGCGGTCGTCACGGGGCGCAAGGAACCCTTGAAAGGTTCGCTCAACTTCGTGGACAACACGGTCGATCCGCTGATCGGCACCGTGCGCGCCAAGGCGGTGTTCGACAACGCCGACCAGAGCCTGTGGCCCGGCCAGTTCGTCGAGACCCGCGTCACCGTCCGCACGATCAACGATGCGACCGTGCTGCCGGCTTCCGCGCTGATGATGCTGGCCGACGGCGTCTCGGTCTACGTGGTCGATGCCGACAAGAAGGCGGCGCGGCGCAAGGTCGAGTCGCTCTACACCTTCGGCACGCAGGTCGTCGTGCGCGGCGTCGAGGCGGGTGAGCAGGTGGTCATCGAAGGCAAGCAGAACGTGCGCCCCGGCGGCAAGGTACGCCTCGACGCATCCACCCAGCCGCAACGGCCCGGAGACGCGGCGCCCGGGCCCGGCAGCGCAGCATCGGTGGCGCCCTCCAACGCGAGCATCGTCGCGGAGCGGGAGCGGACATGAACATCTCCGAGCTGTGCATCCGTCGTCCTGCGATGACGGTGCTGCTCTCCGCCGCGGTGGTGGTGATCGGCATCTTTGCCTATTTCCAGATTCCGGTCGCGGCGCTGCCCAGCTACAACACGCCGGTCATCAACGTCTCGGCCCAGCTGCCGGGCGCCAGTCCGGACACCATGGCCTCGTCGGTCGCGCTGCCGCTCGAGAAGCAGTTCTCGACCATCCCGGGCCTGCAGACGATCAGCTCGGTCAATACGCAGGGCGTGACCTCGGTCACGCTCGAATTCGTGAGCTCGCGCGACATCGACGCGGCCGCGGTCGACGTGCAGGCCGCGCTGCTGCGCGCGCAGCGGCAACTGCCGCAGGAGCTGACGCAGCTGCCTTCGTATCGCAAGGTCAATCCGGCCGACGCGCCGGTGCTCTTCATCGCGATGGTCTCGAACTCGATGACCCCGGCGGAGCTGAACGACTATGCCGAGAACCTGATCTCGCCGAGCCTGTCGACCATCGACGGCGTGGCGCAGGTGGGCGTGTACGGGCAGAAGCGCTTCGCGGTGCGCGTGAAGGCCGATGCCGACCTGCTCAACGCGCGCAACATCACGCTCGATGAACTCGCCAACGCCGTGCGGCAGGCCAACGCCAACACGCCCGTCGGCGTGCTGGACGGCCCGCGCCAGACCCTCACCATCCAGGCCAACGAGCAGATGCTGAAGGCGGCGGACTTCGCCAAGGTCATCGTCGGTCAGCGGAATGGCGCGCCGGTGCGGCTCGACGAGGTCGCGACCATCGAGGACAGCTTCGAGTCCGTCAAGACCGCGAGCAGCTTCAACGGCCAGAGTTCGATCCAGCTGGCCGTGCAGCGCCAGCCCAACGCCAACACGGTGCAGGTGGTCGATGCGGTGCGGGCGCTGATGCCGCGCTTCAAGGAGCAGCTGCCGCAGTCGGTCGAGATCAACATGGTCAACGACCGCTCGCTGTCGATCCGCGAGGCGGTGCACGACGTGCAGCTCACGCTGCTGGGCACCATCCTGCTGGTGGTGCTGGTGATCTTCCTGTTCCTGCACCGCCTGGTGGCCACGCTGATCCCGGCGCTGACGATCCCGATCTCGCTGATCGGCGCGGTGGCGCTGCTCTACGCCTTCGGCTACAGCCTGGACAACGTGTCGCTGCTCGGCATCACGCTGGCCGTGGGGCTGGTGGTGGACGACGCCATCGTCGTGCTCGAAAACATCATGCGCTACGTCGAGAAGGGCATGGAGCCCTTTGCGGCTGCGTTGCGCGGCGCGCGCGAGGTGGGCTTCACCATCATCTCGATCTCGATCTCGCTGGTCGCGGTGTTCATCCCGATCTTCTTCATGCCGGGTGTCATCGGCCTGCTGTTCCACGAATTCGCCGTGGTGGTGGGGCTGGCGGTGATGGTGTCGGCGATCGTCTCGCTGACCCTGGTGCCGATGCTCGCGAGCCGGCTGCTCAAGCACACGCCGCGCGAGGACGGCGCAGTCGACCACGAGGAAGAGCATCCCGAGCCGGGCACCCCCATCGGCCGGGCTTTCGAGCGCGGCTACCGCTGGGTGCACAGCAACTACATGCGCACGCTCGACTGGACGCTGCGCCACCGGCCGATCATGCTGGTCGTCGCCGCTTCGACCTTCGCGCTCACGGCATGGATGTTCATCACCATCCCGAAAGGCTTCTTCCCAGAGGAAGACATCGGGCAGATCCAGATCACGACCGAAGCCGCGGAAGACATTTCCTTCCCCGCCATGAAGGCCCTGCAGGACCGCGTCGCCGAGGCGCTGCAGGCCGATCCGAACGTGGACTACGTCAACTCCTTCATCGGCGTCGGCGGCCCCACCGCCACGCAGAACTCGGGCCGGCTGTTCGCGGTGCTCAAGCCGCGCAAGGAACGCCCGCCGATGCCGCAGGTGCTCGAATCGCTGCGCAAGCGCTTCCGCGAGATCCCGGGCATCGCCGTCTACATGCAGCCGGTGCAGAACCTGCGCCTGGGCGGCCGGCAGAGCAAGGCGCGCTTCCAGTACACGCTGCAGAGCGTGAACGCCGGCACCATGGGCGTGTGGGCCGACAAGCTGATGGATCGCATGCGCGCCGACCCGTCCTTCCGCGATGTCACGAGCGACTCGCAGAACCGCGGTCTCCAGGCCACGCTCGACATCGATCGCGACAAGGCCGGCGTGCTCGGCGTCGCGGTGGGTGACCTGCGCACCGCGCTCTACAACGCCTACGGCGACCGCCAGATCGGCAGCATCTACGGTGCGAGCAACACCTACCAGGTGATCCTCTCGGCCGCGGACAACGATCGCCAGTTCGAGGAAGACATGTCGCGCCTGTCCGTGCGCAACAAGGCCGGGCAACTGGTGCCGCTCTCAGCCTTCTCGACCGTCAAGCGCACGGTGGGACCGACCTCGGTCAACCACCAGGGCCAGCTGCAGGCCGTGACCGTGTCGTTCAATCTGGCGCCCGACGTGCCGCTGGGCAATGCCACGGCCAAGATCGACCAGTTCAAGGCCGAACTGAAGATGCCGGCGTCGATCATCACCAGCTACGGCGGCGATGCGGCGGTGTTCCAGAGCTCGCAATCGAGCCAGGCGGTGCTGCTCGTGCTGGCGGTGCTGGTGATCTACGTGCTGCTGGGCGTGCTCTATGAGAGCTACATCCATCCGCTCACCATCCTGGCCGGCCTGCCTTCGGCGGCGGTGGGTGCGCTGCTGTCGCTCAAGATCTTCGGCTTCGACCTCACGCTGATCGCGACCATCGGCATCCTGCTGCTGATCGGCATCGTGAAGAAGAACGCGATCATGATGATCGACTTCGCCCTCGAAGCGCAGCGCACCGAGGGCATGAAGCCGATCGACGCCATCCGCGAGGCCTGCCGCCTGCGCTTCCGCCCGATCCTGATGACCACGCTGGCCGCCATGATGGGCGCTCTACCGTTGGCGCTGGGCCTGGGCGCCGGCGCCGAACTGCGCCAGCCCCTGGGCGTCGCCGTGGTCGGCGGCCTGATCTTCTCGCAAGTGATCACGCTCTACATCACCCCGGCGATCTACCTCGCGTTGGACCGCTACAGCGGCAGCGGCCCCATGCAGGAACTGCCCGGAGAGAAGCTGCCGCACCCCTCCCCCGCAGCAACCTGAGTCCAAAACCAGGAACACCGCGGAACCGGCTCCGCCGGGCCGCCGGTGTTGCCCCCGGCCGGGGGTAGGCGAAGCGACACGAAGTGCGCGCAGCCTGGGGGCGAGCTACCTAACCGCGTCTCGAGTGAAGGCCTGCGCCGCCAGCGGAACCCGCGCCGAATGCCTATCGACCGCAGTCGCTGCTGGCTGTGCAGACGCCGATGCGGATGCCCCGCCATGCGTCACGCGCAGCACCCAGTCGCACACCACCGTCATGAAGGTCTGCTGCGCGGCCATCGACGTCAGGCTGTGGTCGATCTCGCCGATGAACTCGTATTCGAACTGGCGCATGAAGGGCTCGTTGGCAAAAGGCCCGAGCTGGTCGCGATTCCGGTCGGTGACGTGCAGGGTGCCGGTGTAGAGCAGCAGCACCGCGAGATTCCGCGCCGCCACCTGTGACATCGAGCGGCGGAAGGTTGCGGCGGTGACTTCCGGCGGATCGGGATCGAAGATGTGCGGTGCCGCCGCCGCCGCCGCGCTCGGCGACAGCTTGCGCTGGACCCAGCGCCCGAGCTTGCCGATGAATGCCGGATTGGTCGGCGCGGCCACCGCCCGGCGCACCATGCGCTCCAGGCGGGTGCGGCGTCCCGGGAACGAGTAGCTGTCGAACATCAGCAAGCCGACCACCCGCGAATCCGCGACCGCGAGGGACAGGCCGTTGGTCGCGCCCGAGCACAAGCCGATCACGATGAAGCGGCGCACGCCGAGCATGGTCTCGATCAGGTTCATCGCCGCCTGCAGGTCGTACACCGCCTGCGTGAGGAAGTGCTCCGAGCCGCTGGCGGGTCCGCTGTCGCCCAGTCCCGAGAGATCCAGGCGGATGCTGCTGATGCCGCGGCCCGCGAGCTGGCGCGCCAGCTTCACGTTGATGCGGCGCGGCCCGATGTGGTGGTTCGCGCCCATGTTGAGCATGAGGCAGGCGACCGGCGCCATCGAACCTTCGCTGGGCGTCGTGATGATTCCGATCAGCGAGTCATCGGCGCCGAACTGGACCGGGGTTTCCTTGCAATCATTCATGAACTTCTGCCATCAGACGTTGCAGAGCTTCGGTCGGGACCATGGCGTTGTTGGGGTGTGGGTCCGACGTCCAGATCAGGGGGTGATGAAATTCGGAGATCTTCACCGGCATGTGTCGGGCGGCCTCCGCCTTCGCCCACTGGTGCGCCGTGTGATCTTCGGGGCCCGCCAGCATCACGGTTTCGTGCAGGGCGGTCAACTGCAAAGAATGTGGCGCGAGCGAGCGCAATTGCTGCCGCATCACCGGTGACACGCCGAAGCCGAACAGCTCGTCGGTGAAGGCGTCCGGGTCCTTGGCGAGGCGGCGGCGCCACGTCGGATCGGGCACGCAGTAGGAACGTTCGAGCGCGTCGACGTGGCCCGCGCGCAGCACGTCCAGGTAGCGCGCGCCGTCGACGATCGGGTCCCACAGGATGAGCCGCGACGGATCGCAGCGGCCGCTCTTGGCCGCCAGCACCGCCATCGCGGCGCCCAGGCGCGAGCCGAGCCAGAAGATGCGGCGCGAGCCTGCGCGCCGGCGCAATTCCTCGTGGGCCGAACAGACGTCGCGGCGCCAGCCTTCGAGTTCGCCGTCGGTGTCCTCGCCGGGCGAGTCGCCCGTGCCGTAATAGTCGAAGCGCAGCACCGCCACGCCGGCGCGGGCGAGGCGGTCGGCCAGCACGCGGAACAGCCGGTGTGCGCGGATGGCTTCCTGGCCGAAGGGCTGGCAGATCAGCAGGGCCGCGCCGCCGTCGCGCTCGGGCGCATGGAACAGCCCGAACAACTGGCGCGACGCCGGGCCGAAGAGCATCGGGATCATGCGTACAACTCGCTTTCCTGCATCATGGGGCGCGGTGCGATCGCCTCGACCGCCACCACGCGGGCGACTGCGCACACCACGCCCAACCCGCCATCGAATGAACTGAGCGCCAGGCGCACGAGGCTCCCGTCGCTGGTGATCTGCACTTCGCGCGCATCGCCCGCCAGGCCCACCTCGAAGCTGCGGGTGTCGGCGCTCAGGCCCATCCCCGTGGCTTTCAGGCAGGCTTCCTTGCGCGTCCAGCAGCGTAGGAAGGCCCGGTCGCGCTCGTCCGGCGGCACCGCCTCCAGCGCGCTGCGCTCTGCGTCCGTGAAATAGGTGTCGGCCAGGGCTTCGGCGTCTGGCATGTGGCGCAGCAACTCGACGTCGACACCGACCTCCGCATCCATCGTGATCGCGATCATTCCCACCGACTGGCTGTGACTCAGGTTGAAGCGCACGACGGCCGGTTCGACCAGTGTGGGCTTGCCGAAGGCGCCATGCGTGAAGTCCAGGAACGCGCCGGGGATACCGGTGTTCGCCGACAGCGCTGCGCGCAGCGCCGAGTGGGCGGCGACGTAGCGATGGCGATCCCGCGCGAAGACGAAGCGGTGGGCCCGCTCCCACTCCTCGTTGGACAGGCACGCGGCCGCTTCCGGCCCCGGCACGACATCGAGATCCACACGCCACAACTGACAGTGCGCCACGGAAGGAATCTGGACGATGGACATGGCTGCCGCCCCTCTTCAGCCCTTGCGGCTCCAGCCGAACACGCGGCCCAGCAGCCCGCGCTTCGATCCACTCTCTTCCGCGGCCTGCGCGGTCGCCTCGATGGCGGTGCCCGCGGCGGCCGAGGCAAGTTGCGCCAGGCTTTCGAACACGTAGCGGCGCGGCTCCACGCGGAAGCCGAGGCTCTGCTCCGCCTGCCGCAGCACACGCATCGCCAGCAGCGAATCACCGCCGAGGTCGAAGAAGTTGTCGTTGGCGCGGATGTCGTTGACGTCGATGCTCAGCGCGCTCGCCCAGATCTGCGCCAGGCGGGCCTGCTCCGGCAGCAGCAACGCCGGCGGTCCCTTCTCTTCCTGAACCGGCGCCACGGGCGCGGCCTGCACCGGCGGCGCATCGCTGGCGGCGAGGCGCTTCAGGTACTTGGTGCTTTCCGATTCACCCGAGGCCCAGAGCGCTTCCAGCGTGTCGTCCGGCCGTTGCGCGACGAGGCGCAGCAGTTCGACGAAGCGATCCTTGAAGGCGGCACCCGTTTCGCGCCGGTAGATGTCGGCGTTGTAGGTGATCGCGCCTTCCAGCCCCTTCGGCTTGTCCATGAGCCAGATGCCGAGGTCGTCCGTCGCGCCGCGTTGCAGCAGGTGCATCTGCCGGTCATGCAGGTTGCCGATATCCAGCGGCCGTTCGCGCGCATCCTGGAACGAGAAGAGGGCCTGGTAGAGCCCCACGCCCTGGGCACGCTCGACGAATTCGGGCTCGACCACCAGGCGCTCGAAGGGCACCTGCTGGTAGTTCATGACCGACAGCAGCTCCTGTTTGACGTAGCGCATGAACTCCCCGAAACGCAGCGAACCGTCGACCTGGAAGGACAGCGGCAGCACGTTGTTGAAGAAGCCCATGATCGACTCGGTCTCCGGCGCCTCGCGGCCGCGCACCGGCGTCGCGATGACGATGGAGCCCGTTTCGATGACCTTGCTCATCATCAGGATGTAGACGCCGAGCGTCAGCATGTTGAGCGTGACGTTGTGGCCGCGCCCGACCTCGCGCAGGCGCTCGGTCAGTTCCTTGTCGACGGTGAGCCAGTGCGTGCCGCCCTGGCCGCTCATGCCCGCGCGGCGTGGCATGTCGGTCTGGGGCGCCTTGGGCGTCGGCGAATTCGCGAAGCGGTTCTTCCAGTATTGCAACTGGGATTCCAGCTCCGGCTGCTCCAGCCAGTTGGCGTACCACTCGGCGTAGTCGCCGTGGGTGAGGGCGGGCTCGGGCAGTCCGTGCGGCTCGCCGCGCACCAGCGCGCCGTAGATCTGCGAGAGCTCGCTTTGCAGGATGTCGAAGGACCAGCCGTCCCACACCAGGTGGTGCGGCACGAAGACGAAGGCATGGTCGTCTTCCGCGACCTTGTAGAGCGCCGCATGGAAGAGCGGGGCCTTGTGGATGTCGATCGGGCGGTCGGCCAGCTCCTGCATCAGCTCCAGCAGTTCGTTCTCGCGCTGGTCCGCGGGCAGGCTGCCGAGGTCGATCAGCGGCAACTCGTAGTCGATGCGGTCGGCGATCAGCGCCACCGGCTCGCCGGTCTGCGGGTCGACGCCGACCGAGGTGCGCAGCGCGGCCTGCCGGCGGATGATCTCGCGCAATGCCTCGTTGAACTTGGCAATGTCCAGCGGTCCGCCGAGCCGGTGCGCGGAAGGCGCGTTGTAGACCGAGCGGCCGGGGTGCATTTCCTCGACGAAGCGGATGCGCTCCTGCATGGGCGTGAGCGGCGCGCTGCGGCGGCCGGCCTTGTGCGGGATGGGTTCGCTGCGCGGCGCGTCGTCGCCGCTCAGGCTTTCGATCGCCGCGGCCAGGCGTTCCGCGGTCGGTGCCTCGAACAGCGTGCGCAGCGGCACCGTGATGCCGAACTCGCGGCTCAGCAGCGTCGACACGCGCGCCGCCAGCAGCGAGTGGCCGCCGAGCGCGAAGAAGTCGTCGCGGATGCCCAGGCCGGGCAGGTTGAGTACGCGCTCCATGGTTTCCATCACGACGCGCTCGCGCTCGTTGCGCGGCAAGACGCGTTCGGTCGTCTCCTGCCGCGTCGCACTCGGCTTGGGCAGGGCCTTGCGATCGACCTTGCCGTTGGGCAGCAGCGGGATGGCGTCGAGCGTGACGACGTGCTGCGGCACCATGT
This sequence comes from Variovorax flavidus, assembly GCF_030317145.1. Lineage (GTDB taxonomy): Bacteria > Pseudomonadota > Gammaproteobacteria > Burkholderiales > Burkholderiaceae_C > Variovorax > Variovorax flavidus. The sequence continues at coordinate 337,257 of NZ_JASZYE010000003.1, read as the reverse complement.
ATTGCGGCAGGCGGCTGCGCAGATGGCGGTCCAGTGCCGCGAGGTCGACGCTCGCGCCGGGGGAGTTCGCGAGGTAGGCCACCAGGCGCACGTCACCGGGCTGGTCTTCGCGCGTGACGACCACGCTGCGGGCCACGCCGGGTGCTTCATTGCAGCGCGCCTCGATCTCGCCCAGTTCGATGCGGTAGCCCCGCACCTTCACCTGGAAGTCGAAGCGGCCCATGTGTTCCAGCAGGCCGTCGTTGCGCCAGCGGCCGCGGTCGCCGCTGCGGTAGATCAACGTGTCCACGCCGTCGATGGCGGTGGTCACGAAGCGCTCCGCCGTCAGGTCGGGGCGATCCAGGTAGCCGAGCGTCACGCCCATGCCGCTGATGCAGATCTCGCCCGGAACGCCGATGGGGCAGGGCTGCAGGTTGCCGTCCAGGATCCAGACGCCGGTATTCGCCATCGGCCGGCCGATCGAGACGCCGCGCGCCGCGATGCGCGGCCGCTCCATGCGCCAGACCGTCGACCACACGGTGGTTTCGGTGGGGCCATAGAGGTTCCACAGCTCGGAGCTGCGGTCCAGCAGTTCGAGCGAGAGGTCCGCCGGCACCGGCTCGGCGCCGATCCAGGCCCGGAAGCCGCGAGCACCCGACCATTGCGCATCGAGCAGCAGCCGCCACATGCCGGGCGTGGCCTGCAGGATGGTGATGGATTCGGATTCGAGCAGCCCGCGCAGGCGGTTGCCGTCCATCGCGACTTCGCGCTGCACGATCACGATCTCGGCGCCCGCCGCCAGCGGCAGCATCACTTCGGGCACGGCCATGTCGAAGGACAGGGTGGTCACGGCGGCCAGGCGGTCCTGCGCCGTGATGCCGGGCTCGCGCTGCATGGTCTGCATGAGGTTCGCCACCGCGCGGTGCGGCACGCACACGCCCTTGGGCTTGCCCGTGGAGCCGGAGGTGTAGATCACGTAGGCCGTGTCCTCGGCCTGCGCGTCCTGCGGGCCGGCCGCTAGCGGCGTCGCCGGCTCGTCGAGCCAGGCGGTCTCGCGGTCGAGCAGGAACACGCGCTGCGCCGCATCGGCGCACCAGTTGGCCGGTGCGGCACTGATCGACGACGCGGTCAGCAGCAGGCCCAGGCGCGCATCCTCGGCGTAGTAGTCGAGGCGGGCCTGCGGGAAGGCGGGGTCCAGCGGCACATACGCGGCGCCGCTCTTGAGCACGGCGAGCAGGGCCACGAACATGTCGGTGCCGCGGTCCAGGCACAGGCCGACGCGCTGGCCGCGGCCCATGCCGCGTGCGCGCAATGCGTGCGCCAGTCGGTTCGAGCGCACGTCGAGTTCGCGGTAGCTCATGCTCCGCGCGCCGTCGCGCAGGGCCGGCCGCTCGGGCTGGGAGGCCGCATGCGCCACGAAGCCTGCGTGCATCAGCGGATCGCCTTGGAGCGGCGTCGGGGCTGGCTGCAGCGCGGTGATGGCGCGCGCTTCGTCGGCCGACAGCACCTGCAGCTTGCCGACCGCTTGCGCCGGATCGTTCACCACGGCGCGAAGCAGGCATTCGTACATGCCCAGCCAGCGGCGCACGGTGGCATCGTCGTAGAGGTCGGCGTTGTATTGCGCCTCCATCTGCATGCCACCGACCACCGGCGTGATGTTGAGGAAGAGCTCGAAGTTCTCGTAGCGGCGCGCGATGGTGCTCTGCTCGACCTTCAGGTCCGGGAAGTTGCCGTCGTTGGGCGCCGCATCGCGGTCGACGTTGAACAGCACGTTCACCAGCGGCAGCCGGCTTGGGTCGCGCGGCACCGGCAGCTTCTTGAGCAGCGAGCCGTAGGTCAGCGTCTGGTGTTCGAAGGCATCGAGCAGCGCACTGCCCGACTGGCGTGCCAGCGCATCGAAAGGCGCGTTCGCGTCCACCGCCACGCGGATCGGCAGCAGGTTCACGCAATGGCCCACGAGGTCCGGCATGTCGCTGGGCATCTGGCCTGCGGCGGCGATGCCGACGACGAGGTCGTCCTGTGCCGTCAGCCGGTGGAGCGTCGCGGCGAAGGCGCTGAACATCGTCGCGAAAAGGCTGGTGCCCGTTACCGAGCCGACCTTGCGCAGGCCGTCGATCAGCGACTGGTCCAGCACGTGGTCGATGCGGTAGGAGCTGAAGGTGCGCACGGCAGGCCGCGGGCGGTCGAGCGGCAACTCCAGCACCGGCAGGCTGCCGCCGGCATAGCGCGAGAGCCAGTAGTCGACGTGCTTCTGCATGTCGGGGCTCGACGCTTCCTCGGCCTCCCACGTGGCGTAGTCGGAATAGCGCGCGGCCGGTTCGAGCGCGGGGCCCGCGCCGGTCTGCTCCGCATAGAGCGCGCCGAGATCCTCGGTGATGACGCCCCACGACCAGCCGTCGCAGATCGCGTGGTGCGCGGTCATCACAAGCACATGGTCGGTCGGGGAGAGCTGGTAGAGCGCGGCGCGGAAGAGCGGACCCTTCTCGAGCAGGAAGGGGTCCTGCACGGCGGCAAGCCCGTCTTCCTCCAGCCGGCGCTGCTGCGCAGCCGCGTCGAGGTGCCGCAGGTCGTGCCGGGCCATCTGCACCGGTGCAGCCTCGCTGATCAGCAGCTGGGTGCCATCGGGCGAGATCGTCGATCGCAGCGATTCGTGGCGCACGACCAGCTGGTCCAGTGCCGCGCCGAGAGCGGGCGTGTCCAGCGTGCCCTTGAGGCGAAGCCGCATCGACTCGTTGTAGGCCAGCGATGCCTGGGGGCTCAGCTGGTCGCCGAGCCAGACTTCGCGCTGCGCTTCCGTCGTCGCGACGATGCGCTCGATCAGACCAACAGCGAACGGGTCGAACTCGTCCACGGCGCTATCGTCGGAGGGGGTGAGGACGGCTGCGGTCATGCTTGGAACTTCGTGAATTTGCCTTGGGCGGTTGGATCGGGAACGAACCATGCGGGCTGGCCGTCCTTGTCACGGCCGAGACGCGCATTAGGCACGGGCGGATGGGACGGGTCGAAGGCCGGCTTCGGCGCCGCGCGGCGCGGCAGCAGCTCGGCCTCCTGCATCTCGGCGATCGATTCCTTGAACGCCGACTTGATGGTCGCGATGTCCTGCTGCGTGTGCGCGGTCGTCATGAAGCAGGGGAAGTTGTCCAGGATGTGCACGCCGCGGCTGCGCATCATGGCGAACAGCAGGTCCTGCAGTGGGTGGTCTTCCAGCCAGCTCACGCGCCATAGCGACGAGAAGTAGCGGATCTCGACCGGCGCGCCGACCTCGCGGCAGAAGGCCGACAGCTCGTCGGCCATGGCCGCGGTGTGCAGGTTGAGCTGCGTCTGAAGCTTGTTGTTGTCCTTCTTCAGGAATTCGAGGGCGGCCTTGGATGCGGCCAGCGCCAGCGGATGCCGCACGAAGGTGCCGGCGAAGTAGGTCACGCCCACGGTGGGCACGGAGTCGTCGCCGTACTGCCAGGGGCCGCCGTCCAGTGCGTCCATGTAGGTGCGCTTGCCGGCGATCACGCCGACCGGGAAGCCGCCGCCGAGCACCTTGCCGTAGGTCGCGAGGTCGGCACGGATGCCGAAAACGGCCTGCGCGCCACCCAGGTCGCAGCGGAAGCCGGTGATGACCTCGTCGAAGATCAGGCAGGTTTCGGACTTCTCCGTGATGGCACGCACTTCGCGCAGGAACTCGCGCGGCTGGAAGTCGGGCCGGCGGCTCTGCACAGGCTCGACCAGCACGGCCGCGAGGTCGTCTGCATTGGCGCGGATGAATTCCAGCGATTCCGGCGTGCCGTAGTCGAGCACCCGGACGTCGCCGAACATGCCCTGCAGCACGCCGGGCGCCGCCGACATGCCCTTGGCATTGCGGCCCGCGCGCACCAGCACTTCGTCGAAGGTGCCGTGGTAGGAGCCGGTGAACAGCACCACCGTGCTGCGGCCGGTGACGGTGCGCGCGATGCGCAGCGCGGCCATCACGGCCTCCGAGCCCGTGTTGCACAGGCCCGCGCGGTCGAAGCCGGTGAGATCGCACAGGAGCCGCGTGACGTCGGCCGCGAGCGGATGCTGCGGGCCGATCTCGTAGCCGAGGTCGAGCTGCTTGCGCACTGCGTCGTTGATGAAGTCCGGCGTCCAGCCGAAGAGGTTCATGCCGAAGCCGTTGAGCGTATCGACGTATTCGTTGCCGTCGATGTCCCAGAGCCTGGAGCCCTTGGAGCGCTCGATGACGATCTGGTAGGTGATCTCCTTGGTCGCGGGGCGGAAGCCGTTGACCACGCGCGGGTCGGCCATGTGCGGGCGATTGCGCTCGGTGAAGGCCTTGCTGCTGTGCGTGCGTTCCACGTAGCGCCGCATGAAGGCGGCCAGGCGGGCCTTCTGCCGTTCGGTCGGTTCCTTGCTCTGCGTGTGGATGCGGGCGATGGCGCCGAAGGCTTTCTTGACGTCGTACTTCTGCAGGGGCGCGGCGGGCTCCTCGGCAGCAGCCGGCGTGGGGGGATTGGACGCCGTGGCCGCGGCGGTGGCCATGGGCGTGGGTTGCTCCGCCACCGGCGCCGGCAGCGCAGGGCTGACCGGAACCGTCGGCGCCGCCGACAGCAATGCGAGTTGCTGTTGCATCAATTGCATCTGTTGCGCGATGACCTGCTGCATCAGGGTGCCGTTGCCGGCGGCCAGGCCGGCCGCGGGCTGGATCGCCGGCATGGCGGGCATCGCCAGGGGTGCTGCCTGTTGCGGCACCGCCGCCGCTACGGGTGCCGCCACCGGCGCCGCGACCGCAGCCACCGGATCGGGAGGCAGCGTGGCATCCAGGAACTCGGCCAGCGCATCGAAGCTGCGATAGCTCTCCATCAGCTGCCGGAAGGTGAGGTTGACCTTGAAGTTCTTCTTGACCTGCAGCGCGGCCTGCGTGAGCGTGAGCGAGTCGAGCCCGATCTCGACGAAAGGCGCTGCGCCTTCGACGTCGGCCATGTCGACGCCAGACAGGTTCTCGAAGAGTTCGCGCAGACGCGTGACGAGGGATGCACGGCGCGCGGGAGGCGCGGATGTGGCGACAGCAGCGACAGTCATTGTCAACTCCGGGATCGATGTGGAAAGAGGGGCGGAAGGAGCGGAAGGGACGAAAGAAAGAGCAGGAGCCGCAACAGGCACCTCGGGCGCGACCGGCGCGGCCGAAGCCGTCGCCATCTCGACCCAGAAGCGCTTGCGCTCGAACGGATAGGTGGGCAGGCGCACGCGATGCTTGCGCTCGCGCGGGTCGAGCACGCCGAGATCGATCTCGACGCCCTGCGCCCAGAGACGCCCGGCGGCGAGCCGCCATGCGGCGCTCTCGCCCTGCGCCGGGTCGGGCAGCAGGGATGCGGCGGGTGCGGGCACCGCCTTGGTCGCGTGCTGGCGCACCAGCGTCGCCAGGGTGTTGCGGGGACCGATCTCGATGAAGAACGGGTGCGCGAGCTGGCCCAGCACTTCGCGCACGGCGGGCGAGAAGCGCACGGTTTCGCGCAGGTGCCGTGCCCAGTAGTGCGGGTCCGTCGCTTCTTCGTTGGTCAGCAGGCGGCCCGTGAGCGTCGAATAGATCGGCAGGCTCGGCGCCGCGAGCGCCGTCTCGCGCACCAGCGCCTCGAAGGGTGCGACGGCCGCATCCATCATGGCGGAGTGGAAGGCGTGCGAGGTCTGCAACGTCTTGGCGACGATGCCCTTGGCCTCCAGAGCGGCGCGCAGGTTCTCGATCGCATCGCTCGGACCGGCGGCGACGCAGACGGCCGGCCCGTTGTCGGCGGCCAGCGAGATGCCTTCGGGCAGGAGCGGCAGCAGCTCGGCGGCGGCGAGGCGCACCGACAGCATCGTGCCGGCGGGCAGCGCCTGCATCAGCGCGCCGCGCTGCGCCACGAGCCGCGCAGCGTCTTCGATGCGCATCACGCCGGCCAGCACGGCGGCGGCGAATTCGCCGACGCTGTGGCCGATCATGGCGGCGGGCCTCACTTGCAACGCCATGAGCTGGCGCGCGAGCGCGTATTCGAGCGCGAAGGTGGCCGGCTGGGTGACCGACGTGGGGGTGAGCGCGGAGGCATCGTCCGAGAACATGCGTTCGCGGAGGTCGAAGCCCAGCACGCCGTCGAAGGCCCGCAGGCAATCGTCGAAGGCGGCGCGGAAGACGGCATCGCCGGCGTAGAGCGCGCGGCCCATGCCCGCGTATTGCGCGCCCTGGCCGGGGAACATGAAGACCGGCTGCGGCACCCAGGCATTGACCGAGCCGCTGGCGCGTGCAGCCGAGTCGGCGGTGCGCAGCGCCGAGACGGCCTCGTCGAGGGAGTCGGCGACGACGCAGGCGCGATGTGCGAACTGCTTGCGGCCCACGCGAAGCGTGTGGGCAACGTCGGCCAAGGCGGTATCGCGATGCGCGTCGAGGTGATCCGCCAGCCGGGTAGCCGCGGCGGCGAGCGCTGCCGGCGACCGGGCGGACAGGGTCAGCAGGTGCGGACCGGTCGCGGCATCGGAGGGCGCGCGCAGCGGTGCTTCCTCGATGACGACGTGTGCATTGGTGCCGCCGACGCCGAAGCTGCTGACACCGGCGCGCCGCGGCGTGGCCTCGCGCGGCCAGGAGCGCAACTGGTCGTTGACGCGGAAGGGCGAGGCGTCGAAATCGATGGCGGGGTTCGGCGACTCGTAGTGCAGGCTGGCGGGGATCGCCTCGGCGTGCAACGAGAGCGCGGCCTTGATGAGGCCGGCGGCGCCGGCGGCCGTGACCATGTGGCCGACATTGCTCTTCAGCGATCCGATGGTGCAGAAGCCGGTATCGGCGGTGTGCGCTGCATAGGCGCGCGTGAGGCCTTCGACCTCGATCGGATCGCCCATCGGCGTGGCCGTGCCGTGGGTCTCGACGTAGGAGATGCTGCGCGCCTCGACGCCCGCCGACGCCAGTGCGGCCTCGATGACGGCGGCCTGTCCATCCACGCTCGGTGCGGTGAAGCTGGCCTTCGCGCCGCCGTCGTTGTTGATCGCCGCGCCGCGCAGCACGGCATAGATGGTGTCGCCGTCGGCGATGGCGTCGGACAGGCGCTTGAGCAGCACGACCGTCGCGCCATCGCTGAACACCGTGCCCTTGGCCTTGGCATCGAAGCTGCGCGTGTGGCCGTCGGGCGACAGCATGGAGCCTTCGTTGTAGAGATAGCCGCTGCGTGGCGGGCAGGTGACCGACGCGCCGCCCGCGAGCGCCATGCGGCACTGGCCGGTGCGCAGCGCATGGAAGGCCTCCGCCACCGCGACCAGCGAGGTCGAGCAGGCGGTGTGCACGCTCACGGCCGGGCCGGTCAGGCTCAGCTTGTTCGCCACGCGGGTGGTGATGTAGTCCTTCTCGTTGCCGAGCATCACCTGGAACTCGCCGACCATGTCGATCAGGTCCGGATGCGCCGTCACGTGGCGCTGGAAGTAAGTGGCGTTGTACATGCCGGCGAACACGCCCACCGGGCCGGGCGCCTGGTCGGGTACGTAGCCGCCGCGTTCGAGGCATTCCCAGCAGATCTCCAGGAACACGCGGTGCTGCGGGTCCATCAACTCCGCTTCCTTCGGGTTGATGCCGAAGAAGGCTGCGTCGAACTGTTCGATGTCGTCGATCACGCCGCGCGCGCGCACGTAGGAGGGGTCGGCCCGCAAGGCGGCGCTGACGCCGGCGTCCAGCGTCGCATCGTCGAAGAAGGTGATCGACTCGCGGCCCGCCATCAGGTTGTCCCAGAACTGCTCGACGTCTGCGGCGCCCGGGAAGCGGCCGGCCATGGCGATCAGGGCCACCGGCTCCAGGTCGTGCGTCGCTTGCGGCGCGGGCCGAGAGGCCTCGCGCTGCGGCGTGGCGGTTTCGCCGTCCTGCATGCCGGCGGCCAGCGCTGCGGGCGTGGGCTGGCGGAAGAACAGGTTGGTCGACAGGCGGCGTTCGCTGCCGCGCTGCAGATCCTTCAGCACCTTGAGCACCAGCAGCGAATCGCCGCCGAGGTCGAAGAAGTTGTCGTTGCGCCCGACCTGGTCGATGCCCAGGGCGCGGGCGAAGGCTGCACACACCCTGCGCTCTGCGTCGCTTCGCGCTTCCTCGAAGGTCTGGGCGAGCTCGGGCCGTTGCCTCGGGGGCTCGGGCAGCGCACGGCGATCGAGCTTGCCGTTGACCGTGACAGGCAGCTGGTCGAGCCAGACCTGCGCCGCAGGCAGCATGGCTTCGGGAAGGCGCTCGGCGAGGTGCTGGCGCAGGGCCGTCCACGGCACCTCGGCGCTGCGCGCCACCAGGTAGGCCACCAGCCGAAGCCGGCCGGCCGCGTCGGCACGCGCAATGACCGCGCAGGATTTGATGCCCGGATGCGCGAGCAGCGCGGCCTCGATTTCACCGGTCTCGATGCGATGGCCGCGGATCTTGACCTGGCCGTCGATTCGGCCGATGTACTCGATGGTGCCGTCGGGCAGCCAGCGCGCCTGGTCGCCGGTGCGGTAGAGGCGGTCATCAGGCCCGCCGAAAGGATCGCGCACGAAACGCTCCGCGCTCAGGTCGGGCCGTTGCAGGTAGCCGCGCGCCAGGCCGCGTCCGCCGATGCAAAGCTCGCCGACGAGGCCGGCGGGCAGCATCGCCATCGTCGGGCTCAGCACGCGCAGCGCGGTGTCGTTGATGGGCAGGCCGATCGGCACGGAGCGCGCGTCGGCCGGCAGGTCGCGCGGAATGCGGTGCGTGGCCGCGAAGGTCGTGCATTCGGTCGGCCCGTAGCCGTTGATCAGCGTGATCCCGGGCAGCGCGGCCATCGCGCGCCGCACATGCGGCACCGACAGCGCCTCGCCGCCGGTCAGCAGCTGGCGCAGGCCGGCCAGCAGGGCGGGATCGTCGTCGACCACCGCGTTGAAGAGCGCGGCCGTGAGCCAGGCGGTCTTGACCGAGTGCTGGGCGATCGTGCGCGCCAGTCCGGCGCCGGTCGGCACCTGTTCGTCATGGACCACGCAGATGCCGCCGTTCAGCAGCGGGCCCCAGAGTTCGAGCGTGGAGGCATCGAAGCCCAGCGGCGCGGCGTGCAGCATGGCTTCGCCGGGCGGGAGTTCGACGTAGCGCGCGCCGACCACGAGGCGCAGGATCGAGCGATGGCAGATCTCGATGCCCTTGGGCGTGCCGGTCGAGCCCGAGGTGTACATCACGTAGGCCACCGATTCGCCGCCGGCCGGCGCGGGCGCGAAAGGCGGCAGCGAGGCTTCGTCGTCGATGGTCTCGTCGATCGACAGCAGCGCACGTCCCGTGGGAACGAGCTGCCGGTGCGCGGCCTGGGTCACGACCAGCCCGACATCGGAATGCGACAGCATGAACGCGATGCGATCAGGCGGGAAGTCCGGCTGCACCGGTACGTAGACTGCGCCGGCCTTCAGGATGCCGAGCAGGACGACGACCGCCGCGCTCGACCGGTCGAGCATCACGCCCACCGTGTCCCCGGCGCGGACGCCGCGCGCCTGCAGCCTGCGTGCCATGCGCTCGGCCCGGTCGGCCAGTTCGCGGTAGCTCAGGGGGCCGTCCTCGCCGATCAACGCGATGGCGTCGCCTCGTGCCGCGACCTGACGGTCGAACATCGCATGGACCGTGAGTGCGGGGTCGTACTCGCTGGGCGGGACGTTCCAGACTTCCAGTTGCCGTTGGCGGTCGGATGCCGACAGGGTGCGGATCTCGCGCAGGCGGGCCGTGGGTCGCTCCAGCAGATCGGATGCCGTATCTATCAGTGCAGCCAGCAGGCTTTCGGCTGCTGCGCTTTCGAGGGCGGCGGCCGCGGCCGTCAAGTGGAGCGTGGCGCCGGCCGACGGGGCACCCAGTTGAAGCATCGGAGCCGGGTCGCCGACGGCGGCCGCGCCCTCGCGAAGCCACACGGCAAAAGGCTGCGCATCGGCCGTCGCGACGGTGACCGCATGGCGACGGGCCTGGTCGACCTCCGCGAGCCAGCGGCTGGCGGCTGCCTCGGCGTCGCAACGGATCAGGACGCAGACCATGCCGGAGGGCGCCGCGGCGTCGGCCAGGGACTCGTGCACTTCCACGGCCGTGGTGCCCAGCCAGCGCGACTGCAGGAGGCTCCACGCGGCGACGAAAAGCGTGTCCGGGAGCCATCCGGATGCCCGCGCTTCCTCTGCCCATTTCGAGGCAAGGATTGGAGACAGTGCGGAACTGCCCGTCTGGAAAGCCTGCGACGCAGTGCCGAACGAACGAACGAACAGGTCGATCAGCGAGAGCGCCGTTGCCTCGGGCGATGATGGGGAAAGAGGCTGTTGTTCCATGGACTGCTGACTCCGCGAATGGAAGGGCCGATGCCCTTCAGAACCTCTGCTTGTTTCAACCGTTACCTTTTCCGACCGGGTAGATGTATCAGAGCCGAGCAGTAATCACAAAGCGCTCATTTCTCAGCCGGGACTCCATATTGCCCTCTACAGTGCGCTCGCGCCACCGTACGAAAGCCATGTCAGCCAGCCTATGTCGTTTGGATGCACTGCAACATTCGACGCACTTGGTTTCGTTTTCATGGAGACGAATGCGTCGACGCCGATACGATTCTGCGCCCATTTTTACAAAATGAGTACAAACGACTGACGCAAATCCTCCATCCAGATGAGGAAACGTAGAGAAAAGCAGTAGTTTTAGCGCGATTCGGGCTCGACCAGCCCGCCCGCCTCTGGCCGGCCGGCGCTCAGGCGGTCGCTTCGTCCAGCGTGTCGTCGCCCTGCAGGTGGGCTGTGTCGGCCCAGCCGACGAGGGTGAAGCCCTGGGGCGTCCAGAGCAGCCGGTTGATGGCCGCGTTGCCCAGGTGCCAGGTGCGCGGCGCCTGCAGTTCCTGCCTCGTGGCCGCGCGGTAGAGCACGTCCATCACCCCGCCGTGCGCCACCATGACGACGAGTTCGCCCGGATGCCGGGCCGCGAGCTTGGCTGCGGTGCTCGTCACGCGTTCGCGGAAAGCGAGCAAGGACTCACCTCCTTCGGGCGCGAATTCGGGGTCGCGGGTTCGCCAGAGGCGCGCCTGGTCCGGCAACGCCGCGTCGATGTCGGCAAAGGTGCGTCCCTCGAAAAGGCCGAACGAGCGCTCGCGCAAGCCGGTATCGACCGTCACCTCCATGCCGTGGGACCGGGCGATCTCGTCGGCCGTCTGCCGGGCGCGGGCGAGATCGCTGGCGTAGATGGCGGAGATGGGCTCGTCCCGCAGGGCCTGCGCCACGCGACGGGCCTGCCACAGGCCGGTGTCGTTGAGCGAGATGTCGAGCTGGCCCTGGATGCGGCTGTCGACATTCCAGGCGGTTTCCCCATGGCGGACGGCGATGACGCGGGTGAGTTGCATCTGCCGGATTCTAGAACCCCGGCCTTGTCCGCTCAGGTGAATTCCCGTCTTAATAGAGAAAATTCCCTTTGAAAATAAAGAATTGTTTTCAATTTCGTCCAAATTGTCGGCTTGTAGAATTTCATTCGGTTCTGATCGAGATTTGACAATTTATTGAAATTGAAACGCATTAGAAAAACGTGAACCGCGCAAAAGAATGAATTGGATTCTCAGCGCCTGTTGGAGAGGTCAGGCAGCTTGTCGCAACCCCAGCCATGCGCGCAAGCATGGGAGGAGGCACGCGGCGGCATTTCCCATTTCACAAGTGAGCGCTCGCGATTGCCGACTAGGAAGAGCATGCCTCTGCCCGTTGGCGAGCGAGCACCCGCTGACTTTGCGCTGAGTTCATGCACCCTTGGCCGGAAATTCGACGTCTGAATCCGACAAGGCTCATTCGTAGTTCATGGCGTCAATTTCAGAATTATTGCCAGTTGTCGCTGGTATTCGGTATTTCTTAACTAGGAGAGGTTTTCATGTCTCAAAACAAGGCTTCAAAGAATTCAGTGGGACCAAAGGTAAAGCAAGGTGCACCCACGCCAAGCACGGGCGACGCATCGGCGGTTCAAGCCGCTGTCGCGCCGCGTGGCCGCAAGCCGCGCAAAGGTGGGAACGATGGTTCGGAGTTGAACGAAGGCTTGGGCGAGACTTCGGTCAACGGGAATATGACCCCGGCAGAAGCCCTGCGTGCCGCCGCGGCGAAACGCGCCGGAACCAAAGCTGCCGCCACCGCGACCGCCGCCGCAGCGACGGAAACGGAAGCGCCCCCGCTTGCAGACGCGGTTCAGGCGGACAACCAAGTGGCGGCCAGTGCGGACGCGACACTGACCGATGCTCCCGCCGCTGAAATCGCAAGCACCCCGTCCGACCTGGCCGGGCCGTCTGCCGAAGCGGCGGGTTCGTCGCTCGCGGATGAAACGCACGACGGCGTGGGCTGGGTGCCGATGGCGCTGCTGGGCGGCGGCGTGGCAGCCGTCGGGCTGGCAGCCAGTTCTTCCGGCTCCGGATCCTCGGGCTCCAGCCTCTCGACAGCCGAGGTGGCCGCGCCAACCCCGGCCGGACCGGAGGTCCATCCACCCGCCCCTGCCGATGTCGATCTTGGTTCGTCCGACAGCGGACTCGAACCGACGGCCCCGCAGGAGACCACCGGGCTCTCCACGCCGACCTCGGCCGTCGATGCGATTGCGCCGGCGTGGAGGCCGGAGCTTCGGATCACGGCCGTGATGGACGACGTCGGACCGCGAGTCGGCAACGTCGCACCGGGCGGCGCGATGGACGACACCCGGCCCGTGCTTCACGGAACGGGAACGCCCGGCCACACCGTCGCGGTTCACCTGCGCGACGCCATCGGCACCCGTGAAATGGGCAAGGCGACGGTGGACGCCAATGGCAACTGGTCGCTGGCGATCGCGCAGTTGCCCGATGGCCTCTGGCTATCGCCGCCCGCGCCGGGCGTGCCGTGGCCGGATTCGCACATGCCCCTCAGGCCGGGTGCCAATGAGTTCATCGCGGTCGAGTTCGATGCGTCGGGCCGGAAGATCGCTTCGAGCGAGCCGTACACGGTGATCGTGGACACGCCCGTCCTGCAGGCGCCCGTCATCACGGGCGTGGTGGACGACGTGGGCCCGGTGCAAGGAAAGCTCGAGCAAGGCGGCGTCACCAACGATGCGGCGCCGACCATCTTCGGCACAGCGCAGCCGGGCAGCCTCGTCACGATTCACGACGGTGGCGTCGTGCTGGGCAGCGTGGTGACCGAGGCCGACGGCAAGTGGCACTTCACGCCGGAGTCGAATCTGATCGACGGAAAGCACGCCATCACGGCGACTTTGACCGATCCGGGCGGCCAGAGCGTCACGACCGAGCCCTGGAACTTCGTCGTCGATACCTGGGGGCCGGCTGGTGTCGTGGGGCGTCCGACCATCACGGACGACGTGGGCGATTGGCGTGGCGTCTTGGAAGACGACCCGTTGCTCAATGGGCCGGTCACCGACGACAGCCGGCCGACATTCGACGGCGAGGCCGAACCGGGCTCCACGGTGTCCATCTGGATCGATGCGTTCGATGGTTCGGGACGGTCCATCGAGGGCAGCGGCAGATGGTATGGCGGGGCGTTGGTCGATCCCGCGGGTCACTGGACCTTCACGCCGTCCGCCCCGCTGGCCGATGGCCACTACAGCTTCACCTTCTGGGTCGCCGATGAAGCGGGCAACGGCCAGATTCTTGCGGGAGCGCCTGTGCGCTTCCTGACGGTCGAAACAGGCGAGATGCATCTGGCGCTGAATGCACTGGTGGATTCCGCCGGCGACATGCGGGGCAACATCTTCCGCGACGGCGTATCGGACGAGCGGCGTCCCGAGGTGCTGGGCACCGGCAAAGCCGGCAGCATCGTCACGGTGTATGACGGCGATACGGTGCTGGGCAGCACGACAGTGGATGTCCAGGGCAACTGGACATTCGTGCCCGGAAGCGACTTGGCCGATGGCCTGCACCGCCTGACGGCGATCGCGACCGACGGGAACGGCAGGACGACCGAGCGGACCGAGGCGTTCAGCTTCACCGTCGACATGTCGGCGGTCAGCAATTTCGCGATCACCTACGTGGAAGACGACACGGGACCGGTAACCGGCAACGTGGCGTCGTGGGGCGTGACCGACGACACCAGCCCCGTGATCCATGGCACGGGCAGGCCGGGCCACACGGTCATCCTCTACGGGTGGGCACTGACCGCCAATGGGGAAGGGACGTCCATCGACAGGTCCCAGGAACTGGGCCGTGCGATGGTCGATGAAAACGGCAACTGGTCGACCGAACCTCTGAGGCCGCTGCAGCGGGGCGTGAACGACTTCACGGCCTTCCTGTACGACGAGGCCGGAGACGCGATCAGCTCGGTGTTCTACGCCGTCGAGGTGGTCCCGCACAGTTCGCTCCTCGCTCCGGTGATCGCGGACGTGATCGACGACGTCGGGTCGGTGGTCGGCGGCGTGGCGCCGGGTGAAAAGACGGACGACACGCATCCGCTGATCCGTGGGACGGGCACGGCGGGCGACACCATCGTCGTGTCCGTCAGAAACAGCTCGGGAAGCTACGACCTGGGTCGAGCGACCGTGGACGCGGACGGCACGTGGTCTCTGCAGGTCGGAGCGATTCCCGAGGGGCTCCACATTCATCCCCCGTCGGACGGCGTGTCGTGGCCGCTATGGATGCGGGCCCTGCCGGCAGGCGCGAATGAATTCACGGCCGCGGCGATCGACGCAGCGGGCAATCACAGCCCGACGAGCGCACCCTACGAGGTCTTCGTGGACATGTTGGTTCCGGTGGTCTTGCCGCGCATCGAGGGGGTGTTCGATGACGTCGGGTCGCGCACCGGCAATGTGGCCGCGGGCAGTTATACGGACGACGCACGGCCGGAGATTCACGGCACAGGCACCGCGGGTGAAATCCTCATCGTGCGGGTGACGATGCAGGGCGAGCCGCGCGCCATTCCGGAAGGTTCGGGTCCGTCCATCGGCTTGGACGGCAGCATTCCCACCTGGACGGTCGAACTGGGCTCCGTGACCGTGGAGGCAGACGGCCGCTGGAAGTATCAGGTGAACATGGAGCTGCCCGACGGCTCCAACAAGTTCACTGTGGTGGCGTTGGATGAGCTGGGTGACAGGAAGGTCCCGAGTCAGCCTTACGAGATAGAGGTGTACGCAGCCGGTCCTGTCGCGTGGACCTTCCCGCTTGTTCAGCCGGACGCGGAGGTCCTGTTCGATGGCGCGGACATGCTGATCGCTCTGCCTGCACTTGCCCCGTCGGCACCGGGCGCCGGTCCGGCCGTGCAGGCCGAGCCCGCGCCGGGCAGCAGCGTCTATTCGAACCTCGGCGGCCACACGGTGCCGCTGTTCGAGGAGAAGGGTGCACTCGTTCTTCTCTGACAGGAGGAGAACGCGAGCAGCAGGGGGACGGGGTGCCCCTTACTGCTTTGCGGTGGGGATCTCGATGTTGACCCGCCGCAGTCCCTGCGGCGGATTCGGGAAGCCCTGAAGCGCCGCCTGGAACATCACGGGCAGCACGGCATCGCTCGCCGTGTAGGGGCCGTCGTTGCGCGCATGGGTCTCGTACACCACGCGGTTGGAAGGCAGTTCGCGCAGCACGATGCTGACCTCGCGGGCATACCAGGGGGAGGGCGGCGGGAAGGCCGGTCCATACCAGCCGCCCCCATACCAGCCGCGGCCGCCCCAGCCGCCCCAAGGTCCGCCGCCCCATGCGCCGTAGCGGGGACCGGGTCCCCACCACGGACCGCCGTAGAACCACGGGTCGGCCCAGGGCGACAGCTCGGTGGTCACGCGCGCGCCGATCAGGGCGCTGTAGCTCGGATTCGCGTCGTCGTGGCGCAGGCCCGCGCCTTCGAGCGCGGCGGCGGCCATCGCCTCCAGTTGCTGCTGCGTCGCCTCCTCGTACTGCTGCGAAGGCAGGCGCTCGAAGCGGTAGGTGGAGGCGGCCGGGACCGTCTCGATCTTCGAGAAGGTCCGGACGTCGCTGTCCACCACCCAGCGGCTCGCGCAGCCAGTCAGGCTGGCGGTCAGGACGACGGCGGCAATGGCGAGTTTCATGGCCTCACAGTTGCACGATGCGCAGCGGCGATGGCGCCGTCGGGAATTCGGGCGCGTCGAAGGCCTTGTCTCCATCGGCGTCGGCGATGCCCGTCGCCTTCAGACCCTTGAAGTCGAAGGATGTTCCGTCCAGCAAGTGGGAGGGCACGACGTTCTGCAGTGCGCTGAACATGTTCTCGATGCGGCCCGGGAACTTGCGGTCCCATTCGCGCAGCATCTCGCCGACCTGCTTGCGCTGCAGGTTCTCCTGGCTGCCGCAGAGCGTGCACGGGATGATCGGGAATTCGCGGTGCTGCGCCCAGCGGATCAGGTCCTTCTCGGCCACGTAGGCGAGCGGACGGATCACGATGTGCTTGCCGTCGTCGCTCACCAGCTTGGGCGGCATCGACTTGAGCTTGGCCGCGAAGAACATGTTGAGGAAGAAGGTCTGCAGCATGTCGTCGCGGTGGTGCCCCAGCGCGACCTTGGTGGCGCCGAGTTCATCCGCCACGCGGTACAGGATGCCGCGGCGCAGCCGGCTGCACAGGCCACACGTGGTCTTGCCTTCGGGGATGACGCGCTTGACGATCGAATAGGTGTCCTGCTCCTCGATGTGGAAGGGCACGCCCAGCGCCGTGAGGTAGCCCGGCAGCACGTCTTCCGGAAAACCGGGCTGTTTCTGGTCGAGGTTGACCGCGACGATATCGAAGTGGATCGGCGCACGGGCTCGCAGCTTGAGCAGGATGTCGAGCAGGCCATAGCTGTCCTTGCCGCCCGAGACGCACACCATGACCTTGTCGCCTTCCTCGATCATGTTGTAGTCGACGATCGCTCGGCCGACTTCGCGGCACAGCCGCTTCTCGAGCTTGTGGGTCTCGCGCTCGATCTTCAGGTTGTTGGTGGCGGCGGACGAGGGGGCCTCGTCGATCCATACGGCACTCATTTCACTTGCTCCGAAAGACTTCGACGCCTACTGCGTCGCAGTCGGGGTACACGTCGGGTTTGGCGGTCGACACGCGTGCGGCCTGCACCTTGGGATGCGCCAGCACCTGCGTGAGGATGTCGTCGCACAGCGTTTCCTGCAAGTGGATGTGGCCCTTGCTCAGGCGCGTGGCGACGGTGCGGCGGATGAAGTCGTAGTCCACGACTTCGTCGAGTTCGTCCGACTTCGGCGTCGAGAGGTCGAGCGGCACGTAGAGGTCGACGTTGATGATCACGCGCTGCTCGGCGCGTTTCTCGAATTCATGCACGCCGATGTTGATCCACACCTCGTAGTCGCGCAGGAAGACGCGCCGGCACGAGAGCAGCAGGGGGTCGAGGGCGGCAGTGGTCATGGGGAAGAGGCTTTCAGCAGGTCGTCGACAACGAACATGATGTCGCGCGGCAGCGGCACCAGGTGCTGGCCGTTGTCGACGCAAAGGGTGGTGCCGGTCACGCTGGGCGTGCCGGCGAGGAAGACGCAGGTCCTGGCGACGTCGGCCGGATCGATGGGCCGGCGCAGCAGGTTGGCGCGCGAGGCCTGCGCGAAGTTGGCCTCGGACTGCGGCCCGCTTCTATAGAGAATGCCCGGCGCCACGCCGCAGACGCGCACCGCCGGCGCCAGCGACTGGGCCTGCAGGGCGACGGCGCGTTCCAGCGCCAGCTTGGACACGGTGTACGAGAAATAGTCGGGATTCAGGTTGTAGACCTTCTGATCGAGCACGTGGATGGCCGAGCGGTCGACGCCATCGTCCGCCTTCCCGCTCCGGGCCAGAAGCCGCGCGAAGGACAGCGGCGCGATCAGGTTCACCCCGATCTGGCGCATCGCCGCGTCGGCCTCGAAGTCCAGCCCGGTATCGGGCTCGAAGGCCGAGGCGTTGTTGACGATGCACGCCAGCGGGCCGTCGGCCGAGACATGCTCGACCAGCGCGCGCCGGTCGTTCTCGGCACTGATGTCAGCCTCGATGGCGGTTGCGTCATGGCCCGCGTCGCGCAAGCGCGCGCACAATGCCTCCGCCTGGGCCCGCGATTCGCGGTACTGGCACCACACCCGCCAGTCCGCGCGCGCGAAAGCCTCGCAGACAGCGGCGCCGAGCCGCTGGCCGCCGCCTGTCACGAGCACGCCGCGGCGTGGGGTTGATTCAGCCATCCTGATAAATTTCCGTCATGAACCTGGAGCAGAGCGCCGATCGCGCCACCCCTTTGACCCGGATTATCGATGCCGCGCTGCTGCGCGCCGGTGGCTGGCTGCCTTTCGACCGCTTCATGGCCACGGCTCTGTACGCACCGGGACTGGGCTACTACGCCAACACGAGCCGCAAATTCGGGCAGATGCCGGCGTCCGGCAGCGACTTCGTGACCGCACCCGAACTCACGCCGCTGTTCGGCCGCACGCTGGCGATCCAGGTGGCCGAGGCGCTCGAAAAAACGGGCACCGACGAAGTCTGGGAATTCGGCGCCGGCTCGGGCGCGCTCGCCCTCCAGCTGCTTGACGCGCTGGGCGACCGCGTGGCGCGCTACCGCATCGTCGACCTCTCCGGCACGCTGCGCGAGCGCCAGCAGCAGACGCTGGCGAAGCACGCCGGCAAGGTCGAATGGCTGGCTGAATTGCCGGACACGATGCGCGGCGTGGTCGTCGGCAACGAGGTGCTCGACGCGATGCCGGTCCAGTTGCTGGTGCGCACGCAGGGTGAATGGTTCGAGCGCGGCGTGGTGCGCCAGGGCGAAGGCTTTGCATGGCAGGACCGCCCCACCGGGCTTCGCCCGCCTGTCGAAGTGCAGGGCGCGCACGATTACCTGACCGAGATCCACCCGCAGGCCGAAGCCTTCATCGCCACCCTGGCCGATCGCCTGAAACAGGGCGCGGCCTTCTTCATCGACTACGGTTTCCCCGAGTCGGAGTACTACCACCCGCAGCGCCACATGGGCACCGTGATGTGCCATCGCGGCCATCTGGCAGACCCCGATCCGCTGGCGGATGTGGGCCAGAAGGACATCACCGCGCACGTGAACTTCACCGGCGTGGCCCTGGCGGGACAGAACGCCGGCCTCGACGTGCTGGGCTACTGCAGCCAGGCGAGATTCCTGCTCAATGCCGGCATGCTTCCGATGCTGGAACAGGCGTCGCTCGCCGAGCGGACGCTGGCGGCGCGGCTGATCCACGAGCACGAGATGGGCGAACTGTTCAAGGTGATCGGCTTCGCGGTGGGCGAGCCATGGGAGGCGATCGGGTTCGCCGAGGGCGATCGCATGCACACCTTGTGAGGCCGTCGGGCCGTGAAAGGGCCTGAATAAGCTATCAACAAACAATTCGTTGGAAATCCACGGGCCGGCTCCTAAAGTGGCCGGCTCGCTGCCCGCCACCCGGATGGGCGGCTCCACGATGGATTGTTTGGATGACTGCTGTTCTCTCTTCTGACGCCGGCACGCGCAACGCGCCGCCGCAGCATTTCGAAGTGCGCCGTTTCGACGCGCCGGTAGGGGCCGAAATCGTCGGCCTCGACATCTCGAAGCCGATCAACGACGCCGATTTCGCGCGCATCCATCGCGCACATCTGGACCATCACGTGGTCGTGTTCCGCGACCAGCAGGTCACGCCCGCGGATCACGTCGCGTTCAGCCGCCGCTTCGGCCCGCTGGAAATCCACGTGCTCCACCAGTTCCAGCTCAAGGGGCAACCCGAGATCCTGATCGTCTCGAACATCAAGGAGAACGGCGAGCCCATCGGCCTGGGCGACGCCGGCGTCTACTGGCACTCCGACATCTCGTACAAGCCCAAGCCCAGTCTCGGTTCGCTGCTGCACGCGCAGGAACTGCCGAGCCAGGGCGGGGATACGCTCTTCGCCGACCAGCACCTGGCATGGGAGGCGCTCAGCCCTGAACTGCAGAAGCGCGTCCTGCCCCTGAAAGCGGAGCACAGCTATCTCGCCAAGTATGAAGAGCTGCGTTCCAAGAACCCCTGGCGCCCCAAGCTGTCGCAGGCGCAGATCGACCAGGTAGCGCCCGCCATCCAGCCGGTGGTGCGCACCCATCCCGAAACCGGCCGCAAGGCGCTGTTCGTCAGCGAGCATTTCACGACGCGCATCGTCGGATTGCCGCAGGACGAAAGCGATGCGCTGCTCGCCGAACTGTTCGCGCACAGCGTGAAGCCCGAGTTCGTCTACCGCCACCACTGGGCGCCGCACGACCTGGTGTTCTGGGACAACCGCTCGCTGATGCATCTGGCAGCCGGCACGCCCGACGAACTGCGCCGCAAGCTCTACCGCACCACGATCGAGGGCGACACGCCCTTCTGATCGGGCTCCTACCGCCACAAGCAACAAGAAAACATGAACCGCTTCACACGCAATACCGCTGCCCTGATCGCTGGCATCGGCCTGACCCTCGGCAGCATCGCGGCGCACGCCGAGGGCCGCATCCGCATCGCCGAGCAGTTCGGCATCGTCTACCTGCTGCTCAACGTCGCCCAGGACCAGAAGCTCATCGAGAAGCACGCCAAGGCCGCAGGCGTCGACGCCAAGGTCGAGTGGGTCAAGCTCTCGGGCGGGTCCGCGGTCAACGACGCGCTGCTCTCCGGCAACATCGAGATCGCGGGCGCCGGCGTCGGGCCGCTGCTCACGCTCTGGGACCGCACCTACGGCAAGCAGAACGTGCGCGGCGTGGCCTCGCTCGGCAACTTCCCGTACTACCTCGTCAGCAACAACCCGAACGTGAAGACGCTGGCCGACTTCACCGACAAGGACCGCATCGCCCTGCCGGCCGTCGGCGTCTCGGTGCAGTCGCGCGTGCTGCAACTGGCCTCCGCCAAGCTCTGGGGCGACAAGGAGTTCAACAAGCTCGACAAGATCAGCGTGGCCGTGCCGCATCCGGACGCGGCGGCGGCCATCATCAAGGGCGGCACCGAGATCAGCGCGCACTTCGGCAATCCGCCGTTCCAGGAACAGGAACTGGCGGGCAACCCGAATGCGCACATCGTGCTCAACTCCTACCAGGTGCTGGGCGGGCCGGCCTCGGCCACGGTGCTCTACGCCACCGAGAAATTCCGCAACGAGAACCCGAAGACCTACCGCGCCTTCCTCGATGCGCTCAACGAGGCCGCGCAGTTCGTCACCGCCAATCCGGAGAAGGCCGCGGACATCTATCTCAAGGTCGGCAACGCGAAGATCGATCGCGACCTGCTGCTGAAGATCATCAAGAACCCTGAAGTGCAGTTCAAGACCACGCCGCAGAACACCTATGCGCTGGCCGAATTCATGCACCGGGTGGGCGCCATCAAGAACAAGCCGGCTTCGGTGAAGGACTACTTCTTCGACGACGCCCAGAACACGTCGGGAAACTGAGCGTGGCTGTGTCGTCGACCTCGGCAGGCATCACCCTGCGTCGGACTTTCGCGGAGACGCCGCTGCGCCATCCGGCGCCCGCCCGATCGGCGTCCGCCGGGCAGCACGGCGGGCTCGATCCCTTGCTGCAGGTGGACGGCGTCAGTCTCGAATACCGCACGCCCGAACGCCTGGTGCGGGCCACGCACCGCGTGAGCTTCGACGTGCACGAGGCGGACCGCTTCGTGCTGCTCGGCCCTTCGGGCTGCGGCAAGTCCACGCTGCTGAAGGCCGTCGCCGGCTTCATCCCTCCGGTGGAAGGCGAGATCCGCCTCGATGGCCGGCGCGTGACGCAGCCGGGGCCGGACCGCATCGTGGTGTTCCAGGAATTCGACCAGTTGCCGCCCTGGAAGACCGTGCGCCAGAACGTGATGTTTCCGCTGCGCGCATCCGGAACGCTCGGCCGGAAGGAGGCCGAGGAGCGCGCATTGCACTACCTCGACAAGGTCGGCCTCGCCAAGTTCGCCGACGTGCATCCGCACCAGCTCTCCGGCGGCATGAAGCAGCGCGTGGCCATTGCGCGCGCGCTGGCGATGCAGCCGCGCGTGCTGCTGATGGACGAGCCCTTTGCCGCGCTCGACGCGCTCACCCGCCGCAAGATGCAGGAGGAACTGCTCGCGCTCTGGGAAGAAGTGCGCTTCACGCTGTTGTTCGTGACGCACTCGATCGAAGAGGCGCTGGTGGTCGGCAACCGCGTGGCGCTGCTGTCGCCACATCCGGGGCGCATGCGTGCCGAGATCAACAGCCACGGCTTCACCCAGGACAGCCTGGGCGCGGGCGACTTCCAGGCGACGGCGCAGCGCATCCACCGCCTGCTGTTCGAAGAGGCGCCAGAGGCGCAAGAGGCGGTGGCTGCATGACGAGCGCCAATCCGCCCATCCGGCCCGAGTACGAACTGCCGCTCGAGCCCTTCACCGCTTTGCCCGTCGAGAGGCCGCTGCCGGCTGCCTCGCGTCTCTGGGCGCAGGGCTGGCTGCGCAAGGGCCTGATCCTCTGCGTGCTCGCGGCGCTGTGGGAGCTTGCCGCGCGTTGGCAGGACAACGATCTCCTGCTGCCTACCTTCACGGCCACCGTGCGCGCACTGGGCCAGGGGCTGGCCAGCGGCGAGCTGGTCGACAAGGTCCGCATCTCGCTGGTCGTGCTGTTGCAAGGCTACGTTGCGGGCGTGGTGCTGGCCTTCGCGTTGACCACGCTCGCGGTGTCGACGCGCATCGGGCGCGACCTGCTGGACACGCTCACCTCGATGTTCAACCCGCTGCCGGCCATTGCGCTGCTGCCGCTGGCGCTGCTGTGGTTCGGGCTCGGCCGGGGCAGCCTGGTCTTCGTGCTGATCCATTCGGTGCTGTGGCCGCTGGCGCTCAACACCTACGCCGGCTTCCAGGGCGTGCCGGAAACCTTGCGCATGGCCGGCCGAAACTACGGCCTGACGGGGCTGCGCTACGTGCTGCAGATCCTCGTGCCGGCGGCGCTGCCCTCGATCCTGTCGGGGCTCAAGATCGGCTGGGCCTTTGCCTGGCGCACGCTGATCGCGGCCGAACTGGTGTTCGGCGCCTCGTCGGGGCAGGGCGGACTGGGCTGGTACATCTTCCAGAACCGCAACGAGCTCTACACCGACCGCGTGTTCGCCGGCCTGGCGATGGTGGTGCTGATCGGCCTGCTGGTCGAGAACCTGGGCTTCGCCACCCTGGAGCGCCTGACCGTCCGCCGCTGGGGGCAACAACGCTAGCGTCTCTGCAATCGCATAGAGCGCTTGCTGGACCGAGCTTCGCCCGAGCTAGCGACTCGCTTCCTCGAAGACGGGGCCGACTCCGGCAGGGGGCGCCCATTGGGTGGCTACCGCTAACCCATTGAGGGGCGCGTTCGCGAAGTGCGCGAACGACCAGACGATTCATTGAAGCGATGAGACTTGTCTGGATTTTTCGCCATCCGCTTTGTACGTTCGCAGCGTCGATAGGCTAGTGCCTTCCGAAGTCACTCTCAGGGAAAGGCACGAAAGAATGATGCGACGAATTGCGGTTGTGGGCGACCGACTGATCCACGGCGGGCATGTGTTGCCGTACACAGGCCCGAGCTCGACCATCCATGGGCATCGAGTGGCGCTGATCGGTGGTCGCGCATATTGCGAGAGTTGTGGAAGCGTCGGGGTGATCACGAAAGCGGGTGGCTCGCGAAGGGGATTCTTCTACAACGCTGAAATCGCCTTGGAAGGCGACATCGTTGTCTGCCAATGTCCAAACCATCAGCAGATCGTGTCTGTGCTCCAGACCACTTCCACCTACGATGACATGGGCGCAGCACTGGGCTACACGTTGCCAATCCCCAACTTTGGCTCGGTCACAGGCGCCAACATCGTTGCCCTTAAGAAGACAGCAGACGTCAGTTTTTCCCATGAGGCCGAGCCCAGCGACCCATGAACTTTCGCAAAGCAATCGCAGCACTGGCGTGCGTCGCCACCAGCACCGCGTCTCTGGCGTGCAAGCCAAGCGACCTGGAGCATGAAATCGCATTGCGCCAGAACAGCGCGGCGTTGGAGAACGAACAAATCCGGGAACTGGTTGCCTGGCATACCCTGTGGCAAGCGCGCAAGAGCGGCGCGACCCAAGGCATCGGCGAAATCGGGATCTTCGCGAACGCTGTCAAAGGCAACTCGACGAGCAACGTCCTCGCGCGGCAGCGCATCGACAATGTGACTCGACTGATAAAGACCGGCGACGAGAACCCCGCACCGATCCATTGGGCTGTCTTCCCCTTGAAGGCCGGCTCACCGCTTGTGACGGCCACCATCGACCAAGTGACGGTGGTCGTGCAGCCCGCATGCGTGAAGACGAACTCCTGTTGCCCTGAACCCCTGAAGGGCCCTCAAAGATAAGCCGATTCACGGGTCATGGCTCGTGCGTTGGCATCCAGTAGTTGCCGCTGCTGTCTCCGCCCCTATCGGGGTGCGGCGACATCATCCCCGTCCGGGCCACGTGCTCGTAGACGGCGGCGCGGTTGTAGTCGTTCCGCGCCCTCGATGGGGTGAGTTCTAATCCCTCCCCATGAGCCTCCACTTTTCGCCCGACGAAGACCTGCGCGTCGCCCACGCGCTGGCCGGTGCTGCGGCTGCGCACTCGCTGCGCCTCTTCCGCACCCCGCTCGACATCATCGCCAAGGCCGACGAAAGCCCAGTCACGCAGGCGGACCGCGCGGCCGAGGCGGCGATGCGCGAAATCCTCAGCGCCGAACGCCCTGCCGACGGCATCTTCGGCGAGGAACATGGCCAGGAGCGCCTCGACGCCGAGCGCATCTGGGTGCTCGACCCCATCGACGGCACGCGCAGCTTCATCACCGGCTCGCCGCTGTGGGGCACGCTGATCGCGCTGGTGCGCGGCGGCCGGGTCGAACTGGGCATGGTCGACATGCCGGTGCTTGGCGAGCGCTGGATCGGGCAGGCCGGCATCGGCGCGCAGCGCAACGGGCAGCCCGTGCGCGTGCGGGATTGCAGGACGATCGCCGAGGCGCGCATCGTCACCACCTCGCCGGACATCTTCAACGCAGACGACTGGCAGGCCTTCGACCGGCTGAGCCGCCAGTGCGCGATGCGCCGCTTCGGTGGCGACTGCTACGGCTACGCCCAGCTGGCCGGCGGCACCATCGACCTGGTGGTCGAGACCGGCCTGCAGCCTTACGACTACCTGGGCCCGACCGGCTTGATCGAGGCCGCCGGCGGCGTCGTCACCGACTGGGAAGGCCGCCCGCTCGGCCTCGAAGCCAATGCGCGTGTCGTTGCGGCCGCAACGCCCGAACTTCACCGACAGGCACTGGCCCTTCTTGCGGCCTAAACTGCACTGATGATTCGCTGGCTGATCGTCGTCGTCCTCGCGCTGGTGCTGATGAGCGGGCTCACCGCCTGGCTGCGTCGTTTCGGCTTCGGGCGCCTGCCCGGCGATTTCGAGTTCCGTGCCTTCGGGCGCGAGTGGCAGCTGCCGATCGCGAGCACCGTCGTGCTCAGCATGATCGCGGCGTTGATTGCACGATGGATCTGACCCGATGAGAGCCTGCGTCGATATCGGCGGCACCAAGGTGGCCGTGAGCCTCTCCGCCGACAGTGCGTCGCCGCTGATCGGCCGCCGCAGCGAGCCGACCGCCAAGACCGGCGACAACGACGCGGTGGCGGTCCAGATCATGCGGCTCGTCGACGAGATCTGCGCCGAGCAGCACATCGACAGCGCGACGATCGATCGCGTCGGCGTTTCGTCCGCCGGCCCCTTCGAGCTGCGCGACGGCCTGGTGGAACTCGCCACCCCCAACATCTGCGGCGGCATCGCCGGCCCTGCGCGCGGCCTGCCCAACGAGTGGATGACTGCGTTGCTGGAGGCGCCGCTTGCGCGCCGGTTCGCCCATGTGCGGGTCGAGAACGACGCGGTCGCCGCGCTCGAAGCCGAGCGGCGGTGGGGTGCGCTCCAGGGAAGCGATCACTGCGCCTACGTCACCTGGAGCACCGGCGTCGGCGTCGGGCTGTGCGTCGAAGGCCGGGTGCTGCGCGGCAAGAACGGCAATGCCGGGCACGCGGGGCACAGCTTTGTCGTCGATGGCGATGCCAACGCGCTGTGCGGTTGCGGCAACGTGGGAGACGTCGAGGGGCTGGCCGCGGGCAATGCGATCGCCCGGCGTTTCGGCCACCCCGCGGCCCACCTGTTTGCAGGTGCGGCGCGTGGCGATCCGGAGGCGCTGGCAACGACCGACGCGCTGTGCCGCGTGATGGGCCGCATGCTCTACAACCTGATCGCGACGCTGGACCTCGAACGCATCAGCCTCGGCGGCAGCGTGTTCTGGAACAACCGCGATTTGCTGTTGCCCCGACTCCAGGCACAGATCGACGGCAAGCTGATGGCGCTCACCCGCGGCGCGGTGCTGGTGCCCGCCGGCCTGGGAGACACGGTCGGCGACTACGGCGCCCTGGCCCTGCTGGACTGAGGCCGGCTCAGGCCGCCTTGCGTGACGGCTCGGTAGCCCGTGCCGCCGCGCATTCCCCGATGATCGCGCCCAACCTGCGCAAGCCGGCATCGATGGCATCGTCGTAAGGCCAGCCGCAATTGATGCGCAGGTAGTGGTCGAAGCGCGACGAGTTGGAGAACAGCGTTCCCGGCGCCACGAGGATCCGCTCGCGCAGGGCCGCATCGAACACCGTGGCGGACGACAGCCGCTCGGGCAGTTCCACCCACAACTGGAGGCCACCGGGCGGCAGGTTCAGCCGCGTGCCGGACGGAAAGTGCGCCGCGATCGCATCGGCCGTGCGCTCGCGCTGCACCTGCAGCCGTTCGCGCAGCCGGCGCAGATGCCGGTCGTAGGCGCCCGTGCCCATGTACTCGCCGGCCGCGCACTGTGCGAGCTCTTCGTTGCTGCGGGTCTGGGTGTACTTGAGCATCTCGACCCGGCCGTGCCAGCGCCCGGCCGAGATCCAGCCCAGCCGCAGACCGGGCGCCAGCACCTTGTGCAGCGAGGCGCAGTGGATCACGTTGCCCGTGCGATCCCATGACTTGACCGCCCTCGGCGGCGCATCGGTATCGAGCAGCTCGCTGTAGGTGTCGTCCTCGATCAGCGCGATGGCGTGCCGCTCGCACAGCTCGACCAGCCGCTGCTTGTGCGTATCGGGCATCACGCTGCCCAGCGGGTTCTGCAGGTGCGGCACGACGACCACCGCCTTGATCTGGCCGTAGGCCTCGATCGCCATCTCCAGCGCCTCGACCGACAGGCCGGTCTGCGGGCTGGTCGGGATTTCCAGTGCGCGCATGCCAAGGCTCTCCAGCACCTGAAGCAGGCCGTAGAAGGTCGGCGACTCGACCGCGACCGTGTCGCCGGGCTGGGCCACTGCGCGCAGCGCGAGGTTCAGCGCCTCGATGCAGCCGTTGGTCACCAGCACTTCCTCGGGCGCGAGCGTCATGCCCACGCGCAGGCCGCGTCGTGCCGCGGCTTCGCGCAGGGGCGTGAGGGCGCGGGAAGGCGCCGCCGTCGTCAGCAGGGCGGGGCGCTGGCGCAGCATGCGCATCATGATGGCGCGCAAGGCCTCGGCCGGGTACAGCTCGGGCGATCCGCGCGCCATCGAGAAGTCGACCTGCACCTCGCCCTGGCGCCGGCGCGCCACGAAGTCCGACACCTTGGAATGGATGCCGACGTACTGCGCCGGGTCGGGCGCGACGTCGGCGGCGGGCTCGTCCATGGTCGCGATCGCGAGCCGGCGCGGGCGCCGCACGAAGTAGCCCGAGCGGTCGCGCGCCTCCACCCAGCCTTCGCTTTCCAGTGCGCGACACAGTTGCAGCGCCGTCGAGAGGCTGATGGCGTGCTGCCGCATCAGGCTGCGCAGCGAGGGCAGCTTGTCGCCCGGCTTGAGCGAACCCGCGCGGATCGCGTCCAGGTAGTGCGTGGCCAGTTGCCGGTAGAGCGGGGGCGATTCCATGCGGACGATGCTCCCGCAGCCGGAGCGGCGGAAACAGATGCAGATTTGAAGAAATCGACCATAACAGATGCACGTCGATCGTGACTGTTATGCCTGCGAATGCCAGATGCTGTGCCTGTTTTTCCAGCGGTCGCTTCCCTACGATGAAGTCATCCCATCCGTCCCAAAGAGGTGTTCCGATGACGAGCGAGTTTTCCGAAATCACATGCCTTCAACCGGGCCAGACCCTGCGCGTGGCCGTCGACGCGGGGGCCGCCCTGCTGGTCACCCGCGGCTGCGTGAGCGTGGTGTCGCCGCCCAGCTGGTTCGGCGAAACGGTGTTCACCGCCCGGTCCACGCTGGACGAAGGCGAGGCCTATGTCGCCGAGCATGGCGGCTGGATCGAAGTCTCGGCCCTGTCGCCGGCGCAGGTGCGCGGCTTGCCCCGCGCTGCGACCGTGCCGCCGGCGCCGTCCCGCGTCGCCCGGCTCGTGCAACTGCTGGTCGGCAACGCGGCCTGACGGCCGTGTGAACTGCGTCACATCGCGGACGCGAACTGCTTACTCGTCGCCGACGCGGTCTCTGCCTACATTGACGGCCATGGGGCGCGCGAAGCTGCCGCGCGTTCCGGACACCGAAAGGGAGCCCGCTCATGACCCGCTTCGTCGTTCACGTGATCTACCTCATCTCCGTGGTGGCTGCCGTCGCCGCGCTGCTGAATCCGGGTACGGCTGCCGCGGCGGATCGGGTCTATCTGAGCCGCGCCGACATCGAAGCCGGCCTGGTCGGCAAGCCGGTGATGTCGAAGAACCTGTCGAGCGGTTCGATGTCGCACTGGGAATTTCGTGCCGACGGCACTGTCGAGGCCAGCCGCACCGGGCTCGGGCGCGCATCCGGCACGTGGGTCATCCATGACGACGGGCGCATGTGCGTCACGATGGTGAATCGCACGGTGTGCCGCTACTGGTTCCGCACGGCCACGTCGCTGGCCAACGCCGACACGATGTCGCCGGACGCGCCGACCGTTGCGGAAGTTCGCTTCGACTAGCGCTCGCGCACGCTCTCCGCTTCACGAAGCGCATTCAGGAAGCCTTCCCGCCACCAGTGCACATCCTGCTCGCGAATGCGCGCCAGCAGCTTCTGGTGGCGCTCGCGGCGCTCATCCAGCGGCATCTGCAGCGCCTGCTGCACCGTCTCCGCCGTGCCGTGCGTGTCGTAGGGGTTCACCAGCAGCGCTTCCCTCAATTGCTCGGCAGCGCCTGCGAAGCGTGACAGCACCAGCACCCCGGGGTCCGCGGGGTCCTGCGCCGCGATGTATTCCTTGGCCACCAGGTTCATGCCGTCGCGCAGCGGCGTGACGAGGCCGACGGCGGCCGCGCGGCACAGGCCCGGCACGCGTTTGCGCGCCACCATGCGGTGGATGTAGCGCACCGGCATCCAGTCGAGTTCACCGTAGTCGCCGTTGATGGCGCCGCACAGCGACTCGAGCTCTCGCCGGATGTCGGCATAGGCGTCGACCGTCTCGCGCGTCGGCGAAGCGATCTGGATCAGCGTCGCGCTGCGGCGGTTCTCGGGGTAGTTGGCGAGCAGCTCGCGAAAGGAGCGGACCCGCTGCGGGATGCCCTTGGAATAGTCGAGCCGGTCGATGCCCAGCAGCAGTCTGCGGCTGGAGTATTCGCGCCGCATGGTCTCGAACATGTCGCGAGACTCCTTCGCGTGCGTGAGCGCGGCGAACTCGTCGACGTCGATGCCGATCGGGAAGGCGTTGCAGCGCACCGTCTGGCCGTAGGCGCGGTAGAGATGCTGGCCGAGGATCTCGCCGTGGGCCTCGTTCTGCACGTAGTGCTCGAAGTGCTGCACGTCCTGCTGCGCCTGGAAGCCGATCAGGTCGTAGGCAAAGAGCGAGCGCATCAGCCACTCGTGCTGCGGGATCGCCGCGATGATGATCTGCGGCGGCAGCGGAATGTGCAGGAAGAAGCCGATGCGCTGCCGGCACCCCATCGCGCGCAGCTCGGCGGCCAGCGGGATCAGGTGGTAGTCGTGCACCCAGATGATGTCGTCTTCCTGCAGCAGCGGCATCAGCTTGCGGGCGAAGAGCTGGTTGACGCGCCGGTAGCCGCCGATGAAGCCGGCGTCGAAGTGCGCGAGGTCGAGCCGGTTGTGGAACACCGGCCACAGCACGTCATTGCTGTAGCCGAGGTAGTAGCTGTCGTGGTCCTCGCGGCTCAGGTCGATGGTGGCGAGCGTGACCTTGCCGGCCTGCTGCTTGTGCATCTCGCCCTCGCCGGTGGGACCTTCCTCGACGATCGCGCCGCTCCAGCCGAACCACAGGCCGCCGCTTTGCTGGAGGCTTTCGCCGAGCGCGACGGCCAAGCCGCCGGCTGCCGGCTTGCGTGGATCGGCCACGCGGTTGGAGACAACCACCAGCCGGCTCATATGCAAGAGTCCCAGGGCGCCGAAAGCCTCACCGCGGCATTGATGATCCCGACCATCGAGTAGGTCTGCGGAAAGTTGCCCCACATCTCGCCGGTGACGGGATGCGTGTCCTCGGACAGCAGCCCGAGCGGATTGCGCGCCGCGAGCATGGTCTCGAAGATCTGCCGCGCTTCCGCCTTGCGGCCGATCTTGGCCAGCGCGTCGATGCGCCAGAAGGTGCAGATGTTGAAGGCTGTCTCGGGCTTGCCGAAGTCGTCGGCGGCTTCGTAGCGCCGCATGTAGGGGCCGTCGCAGAGCGACTTTTCCATGGCCTCGACGGTGGAGACGAAGCGCGGGTCGCGTGCGTCGATCAGTCCGACCTCGACCATCAGCAGGATGCTCGCGTCGAGTTCGTGGCCGCCGAAGCTCTCGGCGAAGGCCTGGCGCTCCTCGCACCAGGACTTGGCGAGGATCTCTTCCCGCATGCGCGACGAGTGCCCGTGCCAGTAGGCCGCACGCTCCGCAAGGCCGAGCGCGCGGGCGATCTTCGCGAGGCGGTCGCAGGCGGCCCAGCTCATCAGCGCCGAGCTGGTGTGCACGCGGGCGCGCGTGCGCAGCTCCCACATGCCGGCGTCCGGCGTGCCATAGACGCGGATGGCCTGCTCGCCGACGGCTTCGAGGTACGGAAACTCCGCCACGCCGGCCCGGCTCAGCAGGCGATGGTCGTGAAAGGCCTGCGCCGCGCCGAGCACGATGTTGCCGTAGACGTCATGCTGGAAGTGCTCCTGCGCCTGGTTGCCCACGCGCACCGGCCCCATCCCGCGGTAGCCGCTGAGCCCTTCGACGAAGGATTCGGGCAGGTCGCCCTCCAGGCCGATGCCGTAGAGGGGCTGGATGTGCTCGCCGCGCGAGCCGATCACCACGTTGGACAGCCAGCGCAGGTAGTCCTCCATCGTGCCGACTTCGGAGAGGCTGTTGAGCGCGCGCACGACGAAGAAGGCGTCCCGCAGCCAGCAGTAGCGGTAGTCCCAGTTGCGCTGGCTGCCCGGCGCCTCGGGGATGCTGGTGGTCATCGCGGCCACGATCGCGCCGGTGTCCTCGTAGAGCGAGAGCTTGAGCGTGATCGCGGCGCGGATCACCGCGTCCTGGTACTCGAAGGGGATGGCGAGCCGCTTGCTCCAGGTGCGCCAGTAGGCGATGGTCTCCTGCTCGAAATGCCTTGCCGTGTCGGCGATGCCGTCGGTCAGCGTCTCGTCCGCACCCAGCACGAAGTTGTATTCGCGCGAGAGGACGAAGGGCTGGTGCGAGAGGATGTGCGAGACCGATGCGTCGGTGTTCAGCCGCAGGGTGAACTCGGGCCCCACGTAGCGGATGTGGTTGCTGCCGCGCGTGATGGTCGGCGCCATGGCGCCCCACTGGAAGCGCGGTGTGAGCGTGACGCGGATGCGCGGCGTGCCCTTGATCGGTTTCACGCGGCGCACCATCGTGAGCGGCCGGAAGTAGCGCGAGCGGCTGTGGAAGCGTGGTGCCAGGTCGGTGATCTCGATGCCCTGGCCGGTCGAATCGAAGAGCTGGGTGCGCAGCACGGCCGTGTTCGGCTCGTACCACTGCTTCGACGATGCGAAGTCCTCGATCTCGATCGCCCAGGCGCTCGCATCCTCGCCCGTGTGCAGCAGCGCGTTGAAGACAGGGTCGCCGTCGAAGCGCGGCAGGCAGCTCCACACGACGCGGCCGCGCTCGTCGACCAGCGCGCTGTAGGCGCAATTGCCGATCACGCCAACGTTGAGCGAGGCCTTGGCCGGCGGACCGAAGCCGGTGCGCGCGGACGGCTCGGTGATCGCCTCGGGATGCGTGGGCGCCTGGTCGCTGGCGCTTGCGGCGCCCGCGATCGACTGGCCGGCGCGGTCTTCAGGCGCGTCGACCTCTTTCTGGACAGTGCTCATTCCGGTTTCCTTGGGGTTGCGGCCGGCGGGGTGGCGAGCAGGTCCCGTGCTGCCACCAGCCATTCGAACACCGCGCGCGGTGAATCGAGCCGGTGCAGCGCCAGGCTGGGCCCGGAACCCACCTTGATCGCCACGCCGCCGCGCGGTTGCACGATGGCGAAGCCGCTTTCATCGGTGGTGTCGTCGCCGGCAAACACGGGAACGCGGCCCGCGAACGGCGCTTCGCGCAGGAAGGCGTCGATGGCGACGCCCTTGTTGATGCCTGCCGGCTTGACCTCGAACACGAACTTGCCGTGCAGCAGTTCGAACTGCGGCTGGCCGTCGATGGCGCGCGACATGGCATCGCGGCACACGGCCTCGAGTTGCGGCGCCAGCCGGTAGTGCAGGGCAATGGCGGCGTGCTTGCGCTCCACCAGCAGCCCTTCGTACACACGGGCGAGTTCGTTGGCTGCCGCGAGCACGGCTGTCAGGTCGAGTGCGCGCTGCTCCTGCATCTGGCCTTCGGCGTCGCGGCGCTGCACGCCGTGTTCGCCGGCAGCAGGCAGGCGCAGCGGTGCGAGGAATCGGTCGAGCACGTCGATCTGCCGGCCGGAGACGACCGCCAGCGCGCCGCCCAGCAGGTCATGCAGGTCGCTGAGCAGCGGGACCATGGCGGCAGGGACGTGGACGGCCTCCGGCGTCTCGGCGATGGCCACCAGCGTGCCGTCGAAGTCGAGGAACAGGGCCGCGTCGGGCGTGAGTCGGGGGGGCGTCTGCAGCATGGAGGGAAAACCATAGCAGACTCACGCCGCGCGGCGCGTCGGCCAAAGCCGTCAATCCACCTTCAGGAGGAGGGTTGCAAGGCTGCGTCCACTGCGGCCGTGCGCGCGCGGGCGATCGCCTCGCCGATCTTCGGGCCGGTCGCGCCGGCCTGTTGCGCCTCCCGTGCGATGGGTTCCGTGGCGACGGACTGCGCCGCGGCCAATGCGGCCAGCAGGCGCGTGCGCTGCGGATAGGGCGCGTCTTCGAGGCCGAGGCGTCCGCGTGCATCGCATTCGCAGGCCAGCAACGCCTCGTCGAAGCGCTCCGGCTTGCGGAAGGCATCGCAGCGCTCCAGCAGGCGGATGACCGCGGTGGCATTGAGATCGCCGCTGCGGTGGATGTTGCCGTGCTCGCGCGCCACCACATCGGCCAGTTCGCGCACATCGACGGGCACGCGCCAGCGCTCGCACACCGCGCGCAGCAGCTTCGCGCTGCGCTGCTCGTGGCCGATGTGGCGCGGCAGCACCTCGGCCGGCGTCGTGCCCTTGCCGAGGTCATGCACCAGGCAGGCGAAGCGCACAGCCAGCGGCGCATGCAGGTGCGCCGCCATGTCGAGCACCATCATCAGGTGCACGCCGGTGTCAACTTCGGGGTGATGGGCTTCCGGCTGGGGCACGCCCCAGAGGCGGTCGACCTCGGGCAGCAGCACGGGGAGGGCGCCGCATTCGCGCAGCAGCTCGAACATGCGCGAGGGCTTGTCTTCCATCAGGCCGCGCGAGAGTTCCTGCCAGACGCGTTCGGGCACCAGGGCATCGACTTCGCCGGCTTCGACCATCCCGCGCATCAGCACCATCGTCTCGGGGGCGACGTGGAAGTCGGCAAACCGCGCGGAGAAGCGCGCGACGCGAAGAATGCGCACTGGGTCTTCGCGGAAAGCGTCGGTCACATGGCGAAGCTGCTTCTGCTGCAGGTCGCGCTGGCCGTGGAAGGGGTCGACCAGATCGGCCGGGTCCAGGTCGAGGCGGTCGGAGGCGTTGATCCGTGCTTCGGGCAATGCGATGGCGTTGATGGTCAGGTCGCGCCGCGCGAGGTCCTGTTCGAGCGTGACGTCCGGCGCGGCATGGACGACGAAGCCGCGATAGCCCGGCGCGCTCTTGCGCTCGGTTCGCGCCAGCGCGTATTCCTCGCGCGTCTCGGGGTGCAGGAACACAGGGAAGTCGCGCCCGACGGGCAGGAAGCCGCGCGCGACCATCTGTTCGGGGGTGGCGCCGACCACGACCCAGTCGTGGTCGCTGCCGGGCCGGCCCAGCAACGCATCGCGGATCGCGCCGCCGACGAGATAGGTTTGCATGGGGCGCAGTGTAGGGCGACGTGGCGCCGCTGCAGCATCTGCGCCCGGGGCCGACTCAGTGCTCCAGCCGGTACGGTTCGTCCATGAGGACGAAGTCCTTCTCGACGAGTGCGTCGGCGATCCAGGCCTTGACGCCGGGCAGGGCCAGCACGCGCTCGATGTAGCCCGAGATGGCGGCGGGCACCGGCAGCGCGAAGGTCTTGATGCGCGTGCAGACGGGCGCGAAATAGGCGTCGGCGGTGCTGAACTCGCCGAAGAGCATCGGCCCGCCATGGGCATCGAGCAGACCGCCCCACAACTGCACGATGCGGTCGAGGTCGGCGCGCACGTCGGGCTGGTCGCGCAGGATCAGCCGGCCCTGCTGGCTCAGATCGGCCTCGATGTTCATGCCGCAGTGGCTGCGCAGCGCGCGGAAGCCCGCGTGCATCTCGGCGCAGACGCTGCGCGCCCGCGCGCGCCGGGCCTTGTCGGCAGGCCAGAGCTTCTTGTCGGGATGCGTCTCGGCAAGGTATTCGCAGATGGCGAGCGTGTCGTAGACGACGATGTCGCCGTCCTGCAGCACCGGCACCGTGCCCGTCGGGTTGAGCGCCAGGATGGTGTGCTTGAACTTCGAATGCTCGTCGAAGGAGTCGAAGCGCACCATCACTTCCTCGAACGCGATGCCGGCCTGCTTCATGAGCACCCAGGGTCGCATCGACCAGGACGAGTAGTTCTTGTTGCCGATGTAGAGCTTGATCATGCGGGCCTCTCGGAGGTGATGCAAAGCCTTCGATCGTAGCGGCGGCGGCCCGGGCGATTGATGCCATCGCGGCCCGAAATTGATGCTCAGCGCGGTGGAGCGTCGTCCGGCCGGGTGATCACCCGCTGCGACGAACCTTCCGGCGTGGGCGGGCCGACCAGCCGCTCGATCAGCGCCACCAGCCGCGGCACGAGGGCCAGCACCGCCAGCGCCAGCAGGGCGCTGAGCACCGCCGTCACTTCGCGTCCGAGCCCGCAGGCCATGCCGATCGCGGCGGTCATCCAGAGGCCGGCCGCGGTGGTCAGGCCCTGCACGTTCTGCTCGTCCTTGCCCTGCTTGAGGATGGTGCCGGCGCACAGGAAGCCCACGCCCGCCACCAGGCCCTGGATCACCCGGCTCATGTCGGCCGGCTGGATTCCGGCCTGCTGCGGCACGAGCACGAACAGGGCGGAGCCGATCGCCACCAGCATGTGGGTCCGCACGCCCGCCGCCTTGCCGTGCTGCTCGCGCTCGAAGCCGAGCATGAAGCCCAGGATCGCGGCCAGCAGCAGGCGCACGAGGATGCGCAGCACCTGCGCGAGGTCGGGGACGTCGGAGAACTCAGCGGCGAGCACCTCGGTGGTCGCGGCCCAGACTGATGCGGCCATGCTGCGGCGGGAAGTGACGAGGGCCGCAGTGTGGCCCGTGCACCGCGCGGGCGACTGTAGGACAAGGGCTCTGGCTCGCCCCCAGGCTTGCCCCCTTCGTGTGGCGGCCTGCCCCTTGTCGGGGCGAAACCGGCGGCCCGGCTAAGCGGGTTCCGCGCTATCCCTGGTCTGCGGGGGCGGCTCCGCGGGGTGGGACGGGTGAGCAAGGTCCAGCGTTCGCGGCAGCGCGGGACAGCTGCCGTGCCAGCGCCGCACGGCGCGCTGGAAGAACATGCTGTTGGGGATCTTCAGCGTCGTGCCTTCCTCGGCGCTGCCGCTTTCCTCCAGCGTGGTGTAGACGAGGTTGATGTCCAGCACGCGGCCCTTGAGGCCCGGCTTCTCGCCGTTTTCCAGCACTTCGACCGTGTCGCCGGGCCAGAACATTCGCGTGGTGTAGATCAGCATGGCGCAGAAGATGTTCGACAGCACGCTCCAGGCGGCGAAGAAGGCCACTGCGCCGACAGCGGCGAAGCTCGTGAAGGCGGTCCACAGCACGCCGCCCGAGACGCCGAGCCGTTCCAGGCCCCACAGCACGGCACCGCCATAGATCAGGAAGGCGGCCGTGCGGCGCGTGATCTGCGCCACGTTGCCGGGCATGTGGTAGCCCGCGGTCACGCGCAGGATCAGCCGGCGCACGAAGCGGTACGCCAGCCAGGCGGCCAGCAGGATCAGCGCCACCTGCGCCAGGGGGATGGCGATGTCCAGCGTTTCGTTGGCCCAGTCGGGCAGCCGGGCGCGCAGGTTCTGCAGGATGCGGATCAGGGCAGGTCCTTGTTGGGTTCCGGCAGCGCGGCATCACGCGGCCCGACCCGACCGAGACGGTCCTTGAGTGACTGCGGCCGGCCGGAGATCAGCGCTGCGTAGTTGGTCGTGTTCGCGAGCACCTTCTTGACGTAGTCGCGCGTCTCGGTGAAGGGCACGTTCTCGGCCCAGATCGCCGCGTCCATCACCGGCCCGTTGCGCCAGTTGCGCGGCCGGCCCGGGCCCGCGTTGTAGGCCGCGGCGGCGAGCGCCATCGAGCCGTCGAAGTCGTCGAGCGCGAGCTTCAGGTAATTGGTGCCGATCGTGATGTTGGTGTCGCGGTCGTTGATCTGGCCCGGCGTGAAGTCGGCCATGCCGATCTTCTTGGCGGTCCAGCGCGCGGTCGCGGGCATCACCTGCATCAGGCCGGAGGCGCCGACGCCCGAGCGCGCGTCCATGATGAAGCGGCTTTCCTGGCGGATCAGGCCGTAGACGTAGGCGGGGTCGAGGCCGATTTCCTGGCTCTTGCGCACCACGGTGTCGCGGAAGGGCATCGGGAAACGCTGGTCGATGTCGATCACGCCCTTGGTGCGTTCGCTGGTGTTGATGCAGCGGTCCCACACCTCGCGCTGGCAGGCGAGGTCGGCGGCGGCGAGCAGTTCGCGGTCGCCCATGCCGCCCTTGTCGTGCAGGTTGGTCGCGTAGTTCCACTCGCGCGTGCCTTCGGGCCGCAGGCCGATGGAGATGGCGTAGAGCGCACGCTGGAGCGCCGGGTTGTTGCGTGCCGCGGCCTTTTCCTCGGGCGTGAGCGGGTCGGGGCGGGTGGGCACGGCGGCGCGCTGGCCCAGTTCTTCGAGTGCGAGCAATTCATAGAAGCCGCGTGTGCCTGCAATGCTCTCGAAGAGCGTGCGGGCTTCGGCGCGACGGTCGTCGCCGCCGACGGCATTCAGTGCGCGGCCTTTCCAGTAGACCCAGGTCGGATCGAGCTGCTGCACCTCGCTCATCGCGCCGATGGACGCCAGCACCTGCTTCCATTCCCCGGAGCGCAGGGCGGCACGCGCCTTCCACGACAGCATGTCGTCGGACAGGTCGCCGATCTTCGTGACGTTCGCGAAGTAGGTGTTGGCCATCGGCGAGAGCTTGGTGGCGAACTGCCGGCCGATCGCACCCCAGAGCCAGTTGCGCTCCTCGGCGGAGAGCATCGTCCCCCATTTGCTGTCGAGCTGGAAGGCGGCCATCTCCGGGTCGGCGACGGTCATCTTGATGAGCGCGAGCACCACCAGTTCCCGGCGCGACTTGGCGACGGCGAAGCCGCGGCCGGTCAGGAACTTGGCGACGTTGGCGTTCATTTCGTCGAACAGCGCGATGGCGTCGGGCGCGACGAGCATCACCGCCGCGCGGGCGGCCTGCGGGCGGTTGGCCTCGATGGACAGGCGTGCCTTCTTCCAGGCGTCGTTGGGCGACATCAGGCGCGCGCCGATCATGCGGTCGGCGGCGGTGAGGCAGCCGTCGTCCAGTTCGCGCTGGCCGAGCCAGGTGCGGCGCACCTCGTCGGCCTGCGCCTGGGTGGCGCTGCCGTTGCGCAGCGTGTCGATCAGGATCGCGTAGCAGCGGACCTGCGCATCGTCGTTCATGCGATAGGCCGGATGCAGCGCCATGAAGCTGTCCCAGTCGCGGCGTTGGCCCGCGAGCAGCAGCCAGTCGTTGCGCAGGCGGTCTTCCTGGTATGTGCCGGGGTAGCGCGCGAGGAAGTCCTGCACCTCCTGCGGGCTCGCCTCCTGCAGCCGGGCCTTCAGTTCCCAGTACGCGGCCCAGGGTTCGAGCGTGTGGCCGCGCGCCTGCGGCAGCAGGGCCGCGAGGCGTGCCTTGTCGCCGCGCTGGGCGGCCTGTTTCATCTGCAGCAGGACATCGTCGTTGCCGTTCTGCGCGCGGGCCGGCTGCAGCACGGCTGCGCCCACCAGAAAGAGCGAAAGAACCAGCGTGGAAAAAGAGGCGCGGGGGCGGTGGCGCGCGGATGCCAAAATGCTTGCGAACTGCATCGGGGGATTATGGACAAGTCAAAGGGTGCCGACACCTCGGCAACTGCCACATTTCTCAAGGGCCAAGTGCGTGCGGCGTTGATCGAACAACGCCTCGCCATGCCCGATCGTCTCGTGCGCTCCGACCTGTTGCAGCGCGTGATGCGCATCTGGCTGGTGGGACGGCCGGACACGGTGATCGGCGCCTACTGGCCGATCAAGGGCGAATTCGACCCGCTGCCGGCACTGCATCGCTGGAAAGAGGATGGCGAACTGCTCGACGAACCGCATCGCCGGCGCATCGGGCTGCCGGTGGTCGATCGGGTGCACAAGACCCTGACCTTCCATTCCTGGTATCCGGGCTGCCCGATGGAGAACGATGCCTTCGACATTCCGAAGCCCAAGGACACGGAGCTGGTCGTGCCGACCTTGCTGTTCGTGCCCTGCCTGGGCTACAGCGCGGGCGGCTATCGGCTCGGCTATGGCGGTGGTTTCTATGACCGCACGCTGGCGGCGCTGGAGCCGCGGCCCTTCACGGTGGGGCTGGGATTCGAGAACGGGCTCGTCCACGACTTCGAGCCGGAGGCGCATGACGTGCCGCTGGACGCCATCCTCAACGACACCGGCGTCGTCTGGCCGAGGGGCTGAGCTCGCCCCCAGGCTTGCCCACTTCGTGTGGCCGCCTACCCCCTACCGGGGGCAACACCGGTGGCCCGGCAGAGCCGGTTCCACGGTGTTTCCCGAATGGGGGGGCGGTGATGCGGGGGGCTTTAGTCCATCTGGTCGATGGTGTCGGGGTCGGGGACTTCGCCGATGGTTTCGCGGGTGGTGATTGCCTGGCTCAGCAGCCATTCGTTGAAGGCCTGGATCTCGGAGCGCTGTGCGCTGCGCGGGCCGGTGATGAGCCAGTAGGCCATCGGTGAATCCATGCGGTAGTGCGGCAGCACCTCCACCAGGTCGCCGTTGGCCAGGCTTTCCGCGATGAGCGAGCTCCGCGCGAGCACTACGCCCTGGCCGGTGAGCGCGGCCTGGACCATCTGGTAGGCGTAGTTGAAATAGAGCCAGCGCCGCGGCTGGGCGCGCGACAGGTTGTTGACCTCGAACCAGCGGCGCCAGGTCAGCCATTCGAGATGCGTGCGATGCGCGTCGCCGGCCTCGATCAGCGTGAAGTGGGCGATGTCGGCTGGCCCCTTGATCTGCGGGTTGCTCTTGATGAGCCAGGGGCTCGCCACCGGCGTGATCGTCTCGCCGAAAAGCCGCAAGGCATCGGGCGGCATGTTCTCGCGCGGCCCGTAGCGCAGGGCGATGTCGACGTCCGCGATGTCCAGGTCGAGCGCCGCGTCGCTGGCGTCGATGCGGATGTCGATCTCCGGGTTGTCGCGCTGGAAGGCCTCCAGCCGGGGGATCAGCCACATCGAGGCGAAGGAGGCGAAGGTCGTCAGCGACACGCTCTTGCGCCCCGCGTTCTGGCGGATCATGCGCACCGCGCCGTCGATGCGAGGCAGCGACTGCTGCACCGCCAGCAGCAGTTGCGCTCCTGCGCTCGTCAGTTCGACCGCCCGCGTGTGGCGCAGGAACAGCGGCACGCCCACTTCTTCTTCCAGCGACTGGATCTGCCGGCTGACGGCGGATTGAGTCAGAGCCATTTCCTCGGCGGCCGCGCGAAAGTTCAGGTGACGGGCGACCGCCTCGAACGCACGCAGATGGCCGGCGGAGATCGGCCGGGAACGGAGGTGGGTTTGCGAATGGAGCATGTCGAGGAGGGGCTGGCGGGCCTGGCGATTGATGCGAAACCGGAATCAGTAGGCTACCGCGTTTTCATTGGACTGCCAACGAGGGCGGGCGGATCATTCATTCCCGAAGCGCGCCATTTGC
The DNA here is from genome assembly GCF_030317145.1 of Variovorax flavidus. GTDB lineage: Bacteria > Pseudomonadota > Gammaproteobacteria > Burkholderiales > Burkholderiaceae_C > Variovorax > Variovorax flavidus. The sequence continues at coordinate 297,087 of NZ_JASZYE010000003.1, read as the reverse complement.
GTGTTTTCAAATCCCTCCCAGGAGTCCACCATGTCCGCCGTCTGCACCTCTTCTTCGCTCCCATCCGTTGCACTGGCCCGTCCGGCCGCCGTGCCGCCGGCAGTGCGCCGCGGTGCATGGCAGCTGGAGGCCGGGCACGCGATAAGTCTCAGGGCTTCCAGCGCCAGCGTCATGCGCATCCGGCAAGGCCGGGTATGGGTCACCCGCGATGCGACAGCGCACTCGGGCAGCGAGGACCTCGTGCTGGCCCCGGGCGAATCGCTGGCCGTTGCAGCCGGCGAGCGCATCGTGATGGAACCGTGGGACGGCAACGGCGCGACCTACACCTGGGACGCCGTCGCGGTCGCCCGCGCGGCCTGAACTCAGCCTGCGATGTCGAACCGGGGGCGCAGCGCCAGAAAGCGTTGCAGCGCCTCGGCGCCCTGCAGGACATGCACGTCCGCCAGGTCGTCGTGTTCCTCGACCTCGGCAAAGCCCATCTCGAAGCGCTGGTAACGGCGCTGCAGCAGCGACCCCTCGTACAGCACGCGCACCTCCGCATGGCGCGGATCGGCCCGGAGGCGGCGCATCAGCGCAAGCACCTGTTCGCTCGGCCCCTCGAAGTGCTGGCAGAAGCGAGCGCCGTCGAACACCAGCAGGCCCGTGATTCCGGTCTCCGCGTTGCGGGCTCGGGCCCGGGTCACGATCTGGCCGACCACCGTGGTGGGCTGGTCGGGAGCAAGCAGGCTGGAATAGAGGATTTCTTGGAGTTGCATTCGACGATCTGACGAGGGGCGCCGGCAGTGTAGGAGCGCGGAATGCAGGCGGAAATGTCAAAAGACACAGGCATGTGGCCTATAGTGTTCAGGTGAAGTTCGAGGACTATCCGGCGCCCATTTCTCCGCCGCGCTGTGCGCATCCGTGCGACGAATGTGGCCTGCGCAGGAACCCCGCCTTCCTGCCAGTGACTGCGGAGGAAGTGCGCACCATCGAATCATTTCGCAGCGGCACGCGCGTCGTCGAGGCCGGTCGGCCCGTGATCGAGGAACAACGTGCCAGCGCCTACCTCTTCACGCTGTATTCCGGCTGGGCCTTTCGCTACAAGACACTCAGCGACGGGCGCCGGCAGATCCTGAGTTTCCTGCTGCCGGGTGATTTCATCGGCTTGCAGGACGAATTCGCCGACGGCGAGACCCATGGCGTGGAGGCCGTGACTGGGGTCACGCTCTGCGCCTTCGACCGCGACAAGCTCTGGGACCTGTTCCATTCGCACCCCAAGCTCGGCTACGACATCACCTGGCTCGCGGCGCGCGAGGAGAAGATGGTGGACGACAACCTCGTCACCGCCGGCCGGCGCAACGCCAGCGAGCGTGTGGCGATGCTGCTGATGCACCTCTATCGGCGTGCGGAGCGCGTCGGCATGGTGCGCGACGGGTGGGCGGAGTTTCCGTTCAACCAGCAGCACATCGCGGACGCGCTGGGCCTGTCGCTGGTGCATACCAACAAGACATTGCGCCGCCTCCAGCACCTGGGGCTGCACAAGCTCGACAACGGATGGCTGCGCATCATGGAGCCGCACGCGCTGGAGCGGCTGGGCGACTATTTCGAGCGGCCTATGCGGCCGACGCCGGTGATCTGACGCGGTTTTTCGAACGCCATCGCTTATCGTAGAGGCCCAGCCCGGAAAACCCGCGGCCCAGCCAGCCCGGCAGCCGCCGGCCATTCACATGACCGACGCCGCCCGCCCGTGAAGCTTCTTGCCCGTTTGCGCCAGATCGCCATGGTTGGCGGTGTCGAAACCTTTGGCGTGGCCGTCGGCGGCATCGCCGGCCTGCTCATCGTCAATGTTCTGCCGAAGGACCAGTACGCCGCCTACACCTTCCTGGTGGCCTGCATCACGCTGATCCTCGGCGTGACCGACCTGGGGCTGGCGCACTGCTGCCTGCCGGTGGTCGGGCAGCGCACGAACGAGGTTCCGTGGGTGGTCGGCGCCTGCCAGCAGGTCTTCCGAAAGCGCTGGCTGCTGCTGGGGGTGGGATTGGCCATCGTCGCGCCGTACTGGTTCGTCACTTCGCGCGAGCACGGCTGGGGCGGCGGCGGCTATCTGCTGGCCTCGGCCTTCATGATCGTCATCGTGCTCCTGAGCCTGCGGGAGCACTACGCGAGCACGGTGCTGCTGATCCTGGGCCACATCTCCACCCTGAACCGCATCGGGTTCTCGTCGCACTTCGTGCGGATCGCCTTCGTCGGCGCAGTGCTGCTGCTGCCGATGACCTCGTGGTCCGTGGCCGGCATCGTGGCGGCCACCGCTGCCGCGAGCCTGGTGAGCGTGCTGCTCTATCGCACCGAGTTCAGGTCGCGCGAGATCGTGAACACGCGGCTGGAAGGCGACGACGCCCGGCGCGTGGATGCACAGGTGATCCAGATCGCCAAGCCCCTGGTGCTGCCGGCGATCTTCTACCAGGTGCAGGGCGTGATCACGGTGTTCCTGGTCTCGATGTTCGGCACCTCGAACATGGTGGCGGAGGTAGGCGCCTTCGGCCGGCTGGCCATGGTGCTCATCGTGGTGGACCGGGTCACGAACATCCTGCTGTTCCCCGTCATCGCGCGCGCGCCGGAGGGGCAGCGGCTGCGCACCATGCTGCTCCAGGGGCATCTCGTCTATCTGTTCCTGATGGCGCTGGTACTGCTGACCTCGGTGTACTTTCCGCAGTACTGGATCCTGCTGCTGGGCGAGAAGTACCGCAGCATGGAGCCGCTGGTGTGGATGGTGTTCCTGTCCTCGATCCTGCAGAACGCTTCGGGCTTCGCGTTCCGGACGATGACGGTGCGCGGCGCGACGGCGGGCCAGAGCTACAGCATCCTGGCGACGCTGGTGACGCAGGTCCTGTATCTCGCGATCGTGGGCGTGAGCGACCTGCGCTCGGTCCTGGGCTTTGCGATCGCGACCAGCGTGGCCAACTTCGGCTACCAGTACACGCTGCTCGCGCTGCGCTGGTGGCAATGGAGGCTGGCTTGACGCCGCCCCGGCGTCAGCCGCGCTTGTAGACGCGGCCGATGGCAGCGGCCAGTTTCAGCGCGAACTGGCGCTTGGCGAGTTCGCCGTCCGAATACACCTTGATCGGCGCGTTGGCGAAGTGGTAGTACCACTTGCTGGCGGCAGTGGGCGGGCGGCCGCGCAAGGCCAGGCGGATGTGGCCGCCGTGCCAGGGCTTGATCGAGCCGATGGCGTGCGAAAGATAGTAGCCGCCGGGCGCGAAATCCATGGCCTCCGGGCCGGCGGTGTTGAGCGGTGCCTCGCAGACCGTGAGGGCGAAGTTGAGAGCGTCCTGGTCCGTCGAATGGAACAGGGCCGCCGAGCCGCCCGACTTGAGTTGCCTGGAGTTGGCGTTGTAGGCCACCACCAGGTCGCACAGGCGGCGCCACAGGTCCAGGAATTCCAGGTGCTGGCGCGAGACTGCAATGAAGCCGGCGTTGTAGTAGCGCTCCAGCGTGCGCCGCGGCGTCGCGCCGTGCGGCTCGAAGAAGCGGTTCCATAGCAGGCGCTTGGGGTGCCGCGCCGGGAAGCACCAGTTGACGTCTTCCGCAAGCGAAATGCCGTCTTCGGTGAACCAGCCCGTGAAGGCGGGCCAGTCGCACTTCAGGACGATGTCCGGGTCGATGTACGCGACCATGGCCGTGGCCGGCGCATGCTTCTCGAACATCTCGCGGATGAAGGTGGGCTTGTAGTAGGTGAAGTGCAGCGGCGTGTCGAGTTCGACCATGCACAGCTTCAGCGTGGGCGCGACTTGCAACTGCCCGGTGGCGCGGTCGAAAGCCGGCGAGTCCACGATCCACCCCGGCAGCACCCCGCGGTAGCCGACCCACAGGTCGCCTTCGTAGCCCGCGGCGATCAGCGAATTCGACAGCGCCGCAACGCCGAAATGGTAGTTCCCCTCGAAGAGCGTGCAGAGCGTGATGTTCATGGATGGACGAGTGAGTGCGCGCCAAGTGTAAACAAATGTTGTACTTTGTCGCGGCACTTTTCATGTGCCATTTGGCGTATTCCAGGCGACCACGCTGCTATTGCGACGCGGCCAGGTCGCGCACATCGTTCTCGTACGACTGCAGGCGGCGCATCGCCTTGTCGCGCTGCGCTGCGCTGGTCTGGTTATGGAACTCGGCGATGTCATGGCAGGCCTCCTGCTGCAACGCCTGCTGCCGGTCACGCCATGGCCCGGGCGGCGGATCGGCGATGCGCAACACGTAGGCATGGATCGCCGCCTGCGCCTCGGCCGGCGGCGTCTTCTGGGCATTGAAGCGGCGCAGCAGCGTCAGCGCCTCCCGCTGGCGCCTCTTGCGCTCCGCATCGAGTTCCTGAGGATCGAACACGGACCGCGCCACCTGCTGCCTGAGCAGGTCGCGCTGCTCCGCATCGAGCCGGCCGTAGAAGTCCTCGCTGCGCTCCACGAACTTCTCGTAGCGCTTCTCATGCTGTTTCTCGACGCTGCGCTCCAGCCAGTCCTTGCGGTAGTCCGCGTTGATCCGCGTGTACTTGCGTTCGAGTTGCTGCAATTGCGATTCGGTCAGGCTCACCGCGACCTCGGCGCCGGCCTGTTCCGCACGTTCCGCCAGGGCCAGCAGCCGGGTGCGGATCTCGTTCACCATGTCGCAGGTCTGCGCGGCCGTCACGTCGCCGGGCGCCAGCGTCTGTGCCTTCCGGAGCAGGCCCAGGATTTTCGGCAGTTCGTTCTGGCGATGCCAGGCCAGCAGCTGGTCCAGTTCGTCGCGCACCCGAGGGGTCTGCGTGCCGTCGAAATCGACATAGCCGTCGAGCCACCAATAGCTGACCTCCGGCAGGTTGTTGTACGCGAGCTTGACCGCGCTGCACGCCGCCAGCGCGGCACCGAGAACCAGCACACCGATAATTCGCGCCAGCTTTGCGCAACGAATCAGGGAAAAAGGCATGAATCAGACTCCGCAGGACAACAACCAGGGACCCGTCGACGTCGTCATCATGGCGGCCGGAAAAGGCACGCGCATGAAGAGCAGCTTGCCGAAAGTGTTGCATCGTTTGGGTGGGCGTGCACTTGTCGCGCACGTGATCGATACCGCAGGGCGCATCGGCGCGCGGAATGTGGTCGTGGTGACGGGCCATGGCGCGACGGATGTCGAGACCGCGCTCGAAGGCGCCGTGGCGGGCGTGGCGCCCCAGTTCGCGCGCCAGGTGCCGCAGCTCGGCACCGGCCACGCCATGCAGCAGGCCGCGCCGCTCCTGCCGGACGATGGCACGGTCGTGGTGTTGTCGGGCGACGTGCCGCTGATCGGCGACGCCACCTTGCGCGCGCTGGTGGCCGAGAGCGCGGGCCGGCGCCTGGCGCTGCTCACCATCTGCGTCGACGAGCCGACGGGCTACGGCCGCATCATCCGCGCGCCGGGTCACGAGGCCGAAGGCGAAGTGCTCGCCATCGTCGAGGAGAAGGACGCGAACGAGGCCCAGCGCGCCATCCGGGAGGTCTACAGCGGTGTCATGGCCGTGCCGACGCGCCTCCTCAGATCCTGGCTCGTCCGGCTCGACAACAAGAATGCGCAGGGCGAGTACTACCTGACCGACGTGGTGGGCTTTGCCACCGTCGACGGCGTTCCGGTCGTCGCGCACCGCACCGACGACGCCTTGCAGGTGGCTGGCGTCAACAGCCCGACGCAGCTCGCGGCGCTCGAACGCGCCTACCAGCGGCGCCAGGCCGACGCGCTGATGGTGCAGGGCGTCCGGCTGGCGGACCCGGCGCGCTTCGACCTGCGCGGCACGCTGGCCTGCGAATCGGATGTCGAGATCGACGTCAACTGCGTCTTCGAAGGCGCCGTGTCGCTGGGCGCCGGCGTGCGCATCGGGGCCAACTGCGTGATCGCCAATGCGCGCATCGAGACCGGGGCAGTGATCCATCCCTTCACCCACATCGACGGCGAGAAGGCCGGCGTGACAGTGGGCGCGGGCTCGCTGGTCGGGCCGTTCGCACGGCTGCGGCCCGGTGCCCGGCTCGGGGCAGAGGTGCACATCGGCAACTTCGTCGAGGTCAAGAACTCGACCCTCGCCGCGGGCGCAAAGGCGAACCACCTTGCGTACCTGGGCGATGCCACGGTCGGCCAGCGCGTCAACTATGGCGCGGGCAGCATCACGGCCAACTACGACGGCGCCTTCAAGCACCGCACGATCATCGGCGACGACGTGCACGTGGGCAGCAATTGCGTGCTGGTCGCACCGGTCACGATCGGTGCCGGCGGCACGATCGGAGGGGGGTCGACGGTGACCAAGAGCACGGAGCCGGGTGCGTTGACGATCTCGCGTGCGCGTCAAACGAGCTTCGCGAACTGGCAGCGGCCGAAGAAGTAGCTCGCCCCCAGGCTTGCTCACTGCGTGTAGCCGCCTACCCCCTGCCGGGGGGCAACACCAGCGGCCCGGCGGAGCCGGTTCCGCGGTGGTTCTGGACTCGCTCCCCCCCTTGCTCAGTGCGCTTGACGGGGGGTTTCAGGTGGGCAGGGGCACCCGGGGGGCGAACTTGGCGCGCTTGATGCTGAAGAAGGCTTTCACGTTGCGCACGTTGGCGTCGTTGGTGAAGAGGCGCTGCGCGAGCGCCTGGTAGGCCGGCATGTCGCGCACCGTGACGACGAGAACGAAATCCGGGCCGGGCGAGACGCGATAGCACTGCTGCACCGCGTCGTCCGGGGCGACGCGCTGCTCGAAGGCGTCGAGCGCCGAGGCGTCCTGCCGGTCCAGCGAGACCTCGACCACGGCCGTGAGCAGAGGGCCGACGCGGTCGGCGCTCAGGATCGCGACTTCGCTTTCGATCCATCCCCCCTCGCGAAGGCGGCGCACCCGGCGCAGGCAGGTGGGCGGCGAGATGCTGAAGCGCTCCGCGAGTGACTGGTTGCTTTGGGATGCGTCGGTTTGCAGCGCGTCCAGCAGCCGCAGATCGGTTGAATCCAAGTCTGAAAATTTCATCACCAAGACAATGATGGAATATAAATTCACTTACTGTCAAATGGGAAATATCAGATCAAAAGTGTCAGAAAACTGATTAAAACTTTCAGTCACGTCGACCTACCATCGCTCAACTTTCAATCGCAGGAGCAGTTCCCATGTGTGGCATCGTCGGCGCCGTTTCCGGTCGCAATATCGTTCCCGTCCTCGTGCAGGGCCTGCAGCGTCTCGAGTACCGGGGCTACGACTCCTGCGGCGTGGCGGTCTACGCGGGTGGCTTGCAGCGCGCCCGCACCACTTCGCGCGTGGCCGAATTGCTGACGCAGGTGCGGGACGACCGCATCGAAGGCACCACCGGCATCGCCCACACGCGCTGGGCCACGCACGGCGCGCCCGTGGTGCACAATGCGCATCCCCATTTCAGCCACGGCCCTGGCACGGATGCGGAAGTCGCGCGGCCCGGGCGGGTGGCGCTGGTGCACAACGGCATCATCGAGAACCACGAATCCCTGCGCGCCGCGCTGCAGGCCAAGGGCTATGTCTTCGCGAGCCAGACCGATACCGAGGTCATCGCGCACCTGATCGACAGCCACTACGACGGTGACCTGTTCGAAGCCGTGAAGGCGAGCGTCAAGCAACTTCAGGGCGCCTACGCCATCGCCGCGATCTGCCGCGACGAGCCGCATCGCGTGGTCGGTGCACGTGCCGGTTCGCCGCTGATCCTTGGCGTCGGCAAGGAAGAGGGCGAGAACTTTCTTGCGAGCGATGCCATGGCGCTGGCCGGCGTGACCGACCAGATCGTCTACCTCGAAGAGGGCGACGTGGTGGACCTCCAGCCGGGCAAGTACTGGATCGTCGACCGCGCACACAAGCCTGTCAGCCGCGCCGTGCGCACGGTGCAGGCGCACAGCGGCGCGGCCGAACTCGGACCGTATCGCCACTACATGCAGAAGGAAATCTTCGAGCAGCCACGCGCGATCGCGGACACGCTCGAAGGCGTGGAAGGCATCGTCCCCGAGCTCTTCGATGGCATCGGTGCCGACGGCGCACCGGGCGCTGCCGCCTGGCGCGTTTTCGACGAGATCGACAACGTGCTGATCCTGGCCTGCGGCACCAGCTACTACAGCGGCTGCACGGCCAAGTACTGGCTCGAAAGCATCGCGAAGATCCCGACGCAGGTCGAGATCGCGAGCGAATACCGTTACCGCGACTCCGTGCCTGACCCGAAGACGCTGGTCGTGACCATCAGCCAGTCCGGCGAGACGGCCGACACGCTGGCCGCGCTCAAGCACGCCCGATCGCTAGGCATGGAGCACACCCTCACCATCTGCAACGTCGCGACCAGCGCGATGGTGCGCGAGTGCAAGCTGGCCTACATCACGCGCGCCGGCGTGGAGATCGGCGTGGCATCGACCAAGGCCTTCACGACGCAGCTCGCGGGGCTCTTCCTGCTCACGCTGGCGCTGGCGCAGTCCAAGGGCCGCCTGCCTGAAGCCGACGAGGCGCGCTACCTGAAGGAGATGCGGCACCTGCCGGTGGCGCTGCAATCCGTGCTCGCGCTGGAGCCGCAGATCATCAGCTGGGCGGAAGACTTCGCGCGCAAGGAGAACGCACTCTTCCTCGGCCGCGGCCTGCACTACCCGATCGCGCTAGAAGGCGCGCTCAAGCTCAAGGAAGTGACCTACATCCACGCCGAGGCCTACGCGGCCGGCGAACTCAAGCACGGCCCGCTCGCACTGGTCACGAGCGAGATGCCCGTGGTGGCCGTGGCGCCCAACGACTCGCTGCTCGAAAAGCTCAAGAGCAACCTGCAGGAAGTCCGCGCGCGCGGCGGTGTGCTCTACGTGCTGGCCGATGGCGACACGCACATCGAGAGCAGCGAGGGCATCCACGTGATCCGCATGCCGGAGCACTACGGGGCACTGTCGCCGCTGTTGCACGTCGTGCCGCTGCAGTTGCTGGCGTATCACACGGCATGTGCGCGTGGGACGGATGTGGACAAGCCGCGGAATCTGGCGAAGAGCGTGACGGTGGAATAGGGCGCGCAGCCTGCGAGAGAGGAGGGGCGGCGTGATTGCATAAATGGAGTTGGCGCGTCCCGCAGTTATTCGATCACCTCGTCCGCGCGCCTCAGGAGCGACCGCGGAATCGAGATGCCCAGTGCCGTCGCAGTCTTGAGGTTGATGCTCAGTTTGAATCTGTCAGGCTGTTCGATCGGCACATTGCCAGGCCACGCCCCCTTGAGAATCTTGTCAACATGCCTCGCGGAGCGTCGAGCAAGGTCGAAGATGTCGGTGCCGTAGCTCATCAGGAATCCCGCCTGCGTCATCTGTGGAAACACGCTGATCGACGGCAAACGGTCGCGCAAGGCGAGCTCTGCGAGACGCGACCGGTAAGACAGGGAAGTAGCAAAGAGTGCTTGGGCCTCGCCCTGCCGCGCGAGGCTGAACGCTGCGTCGAAGTCCTTCGATCCTCCGACCTCCAGGACTTGAAATTCCAACCCTAGCACCGCCCCCAGCCGCCGGGCGCCGGCATTGAGCTGCATCATTTCCGCGTCCCCTACTCCGACTGGCTCATAGAACTGGGCCACCCGGATCAGCCCTGGGCACGCTTCCTTCAGAAATTCAAACGACTTCCGAATGGATTCGGGGCGCACGACAGTAAAGCCTGTCATGTTGAAGCTGGGAAACGGGATGGATTGGGCCCAGCCCTCCTGGACCGGATCGTTGCCGGACACCGTCACGATTGGAATGCTGCTGGTGACCTTCTTCGCGGCTTGGCGCGCCTGTGGAGAAAAGGCGACTATGAGGTCCACGTTCGATTGAACCAGCCCGGCGGCCTGCCCCGCGAGTTGGGCCGTTTGACCCTTGGCATCGTGGACCTCGACCAGGATGTTTTCTCCTTCCAGATACCCCAGTTCTCGCAATCCTTGTCTGAATCCGGCAAAGCGGGGGTCTGGGTCGGCATCGGAGGGGGTGCCAGGATACGAAAGGACCCCGATCCGTGGCTTACGGCTGCGGGTCTGCGCGCCGGCACATGTCGGCGCTGCGAAGACGCTGACGACCAGCGCGAGCATCCAGCGGCGGCGGTCCTCCCTCGAACTGCTCGCAGGAATCTCTTGTGCTATTTCAGCATCAGCAGGCGAGCGTCTTTCAGGCATCACTTGTCCTTGAACGGGTTCGCGACGTACGCGAAACGTCATTCAGATCAATTGCTTGGTCGCCGGAATCGAACTTGAGGGGTGCGGGACTGCAATTGGCCATTCTGCGCCAGCGGAAAGGCCATCGGTACCCCTGGTTCGCACGCCGAGTGGGTTCGGGGGCGAGGCTTTCGCGATTTCGGAGGTGCGCTGATGGAGGGTTCGGTGGCGGGAGAGATTGTGGTTGCGCTTAGTTCGGGCTACGCTCTCGAGGCGCGATGGGGCGCTCGCCGGTTGCGATTGTGCGAGAGGAGAGGACATGCTGAAGCGCACGCTGTTGATCGGCGCCCTGTGTTGCGGGGCTGAGGCCATGTATGCCCAAGGCGGTGCGCAGAAGCCTCCAAAGGTCCACCGCAACGGCTATATCTCGGCAGCCGCTGACCTTGAGCATTTTCAAGAAGCAATGCAAAAGCTGGGCTACGTCGAGGGGGTCAATACAGTCTTGGTGGTGAGGATGGCAAGAGGCCGCCTTGACCTGCTGCCAATCATGGCAGCCGACATCGTGAGGCTGCAGGTCGAGGTCATCGTGGCGGCCAGTCCACCGGCGATTCAGGCCGCCAGGAACGCTACGTCAACGATCCCGATAGTGATGGCCATGACCTCGGTAGATCCGGTGCGATCTGGATTCGTCGCCAGTCTGGCACGCCCCGGAGGCAACATTACAGGCGTCGCCATGATCTCGGATGTCATCGCTGGAAAACGGCTCGAACTCCTGAGCGCAGTGCTGCCAGGGTCGAGGCCCATCGCCATCCTCACGCAGACCGGGCATACGGCAGGCCCGGGTCAAGTCGAGGCGGCGAATGTGGCCGCCCGTTCACTGGGGAAAGAGCTGCTCGTATTCGAAGTCCACGGCGCCAAGGATTACGAGTCGGCGATATCGCAAGCTGCGAGCCGGGCGGCGGGACTCTTTGTCGTGTCCAACCCGACTTTTTTCGACGATCGCGAGGCCATTGCGGCGCTTGCCTTGCGGAATCGCCTAGCGACACTTTGTGAGTGGCGAGAGATGGCAGCAGTTGGATGCCTCATGGCCTACGGCCCCAGCGTGGAGGTGCTTCATCATCACGTTGCCACCTTTGTGGATCGAATCTTGCGCGGCGCGCGCGCGAGCGATCTGCCGGTGGAGATGCCGATGAAGTTCGATCTCACGATCAACATGACGACCGCCAGGGCCTTGGGAATCAACATTGACAAGTCGCTGCTGATACGGGCCCAGTTGATCCATTGAGGCCTCTAGGTATCGATCGCGGGTCGCATCGCGCCGTCCCGGTCCATGGCTGCAAAACGCGGGCTTCAGGCCGGTTGCAGTCGTTCGACTTCACGCAGCGACGGGACGCTTCGCCGCGGAATCGGGTGCAACCCTTCTACTGCTTGCGCCACCGCGAAGCGATGCGCTTCAGCACCCCGACCCCGCCCTTGGGGTCGGTGCCGATCGGACGATCGCGATACAGCTCGCGCAGTTCGCCGAGGACCTCGTTCAAGGCGGCCATGTTTCGTTCGCTGTAGATCCAGACGCCGGTGACGACGAAGTGCCCCGGGATGGCCGAGGGCACGGGGGCGACCCGAACGTTGTCGATTCCGATGCGATGCATGATCTCCGCCCGATCGGCCGCGTGTTGCGATCCGCCGGCGAGAAGCTCCACGGGACGCGAGAAAGCGAAGCTCACCGCCTGCACCTGGTGAAAGTGCTCGACGACGAAGGCGCAGATCTCCAGGAAGACGAGCCGCCCCAGATGACGGCCTTCCTCGACCTCTCCGAGAGACGGCGTGAAATGCTCGACGCGAATCTCCGACCCCGACGGGCTGACCGGCACCGGGTCCAGGGTGCAAAGCAGTTCCGTGCCATCGTGTACGAGCATCGGGTCGCCGAGCTTGTACTTCACGCCGTGCGGGCCTGTGATCCGAAGTTTCTTCAAGTTCATGCTGCGCGCGAAAGTCAGGCCCTATGCGAGCTCCGCGCTGCCACTCCGCCTCTGTATGAAGGGGCGACTTTAATGGGAACGGGAGCCGCGCCACGGCGCCGACGCGACATCCACGGGCGCGAACCTGACGGAATTCACGCGTTGCCCCGCCATCGGCCGGGGCGACCGCGAAACTAGCAAAGGTGCAGATGCCCGCCGTGCAGAGCGATGTATTGCACGTAGTTGCGCCACGCCTCCTGGGCCGCCCGGGCGCTTGTCTTCGCCGCTTCGATGGCCTGGTCGGGCGCGGGAGCGCCGTCGTCCTTCAGGAACACCCTGAATGCCTCGTTCGCTGCGCGCTGTGCCCGGCGGGCCAATGCGTCTGCTCTCGTCGCCGCGGCCCTCAACTGGGCTGCATCATCATTGAACGGTTCCATGAAGCCTCTCCTAGTACGAAATAGGTTCTCATTTCTATGGGGCCAGTTTAGGAGTGCGGTGGAAATTGGGAAGGCGCCTGAAGCGATATGCGGGAAGGAATACTGCATGCTCATACAGCAGGCGGGCGGCTATTCAGGCGCCGTGCCCGCTGCACAATCGAAGCGTGCCCCAAGCCCTGACCGACCTGCCACCGAAGCCCTATTGGCTCTACCTCCTGGAATGCAAGGACGGCGTGTACTACGCCGGAATCGCGCTCGACGTGGAACAGCGCTTCTTCCAGCATGTCTTCGGACTGGGCGCCAGATTCACCCGCGCGCGGCCTCCCGTGCGGGTGCTTGCGGCCCGCGAATATCCCAGCAAGGGTGATGCATTGCGGGCGGAACTCAGGCTCAAGGCACTGCCGCGCGACAGGAAGCTGGCGTTCTTCGACGCCGTCGCATAGTCAGGTTCTTGCGCTCGCCACGACGCGAGTCAAGCCGCGGGTACTGCAGCGCCCACCTGCTCGTACACCGCCATCTCGAAACCGACCAGTGTCTCGACGACCGGCATGTCGAAGAAGGGCAGCACCTGCGTCATCAGTATCCCGCCGATGCCTTTCGTGCGGTCGATCCAGTAGTAGGAGTTGAAGACGCCGGCCCAGTCGCCGGTTCCGTTGCTGCGCATGCCCGGCAGGTCGGCCAGCGTGAGATGAAAGCCCAGGCCCCAGGACTGCGGAACCGGAAGCGCAGGCACGTCGTTCGACAGCTCGGGCATCGCGGACTTCAGCAGCGTCGGCAGCTGGATGGGGCTCAGGTGATCTTGCAGCGCCATCTGCACGGTGGCGGGATTGAGGATGCCCGCGCCGTCGTTCAGCCAGGCCTGCACGAAGCGGCCATAGTCCTGCGCCGTTCCGTAGGAGCCGTGGCCGGCGGCGTCCCACTCCGAGGTGGGCGGCAAGTCGTGCGGCGAGGGCGCGAGCTTGCCGTCGGCCTGACGCTGCATCACGCGCAGCAGCCTTTCGCGCTGTTCGGCGCCGGGTGCGAAGGTCGAGTCGTTCATGCCCAACGGGCCGTAGATGAATTGCCGCAGGTAGCTGCCAAGACTCTGCCCCGAGAGCTTCTCGACGACGAGCCCGAGCCAGTCGGTGTTGACGCCGTACTCCCACGCGGTGCCCGGGTCGTTGACCATGGGCACCGACAGGCTGCGCTTCAGGCCCGACAGGGGGTTGGGCTCCCCTGTCAGGGCGTGGTAGCGGAGCAGCTTGTCGTTGAGGAAGAAGTACCCCAGGCCGGCTGAGTGCGTCATGAGCTGGCGCACCGTGGCCTTGCTGGCTGGCGGCCGGAGGATGGGCTTGTCGCCGTCGAAGCCGTCCAGCACGGACAGCTCGCCGAACTCCGGCAGGATGGATTCAACGGTGGCGTCGAGGCTCAGCCGTCCCTGTTCGACGAGCTGCAGTGCCGCCGTCGTGGCCACGGCCTTCGTCATCGAAGCGTTGCGGAACAAGGTGCGCTCGCCCGCTTCGCCGGCCGCATGATGGAACAGCTGTCCGTTGCGGTCGACCACCACCGCCGCAACGCCGTGCAGGGCACCCTTCGATACAGCGCTGTCCAGTAGTGCCACGATGGCCGAACCGTTGAATGCCATGGTCGTCTCCGATGTTCAGGGGAGGTGAGCCCGCAGGCGGATTCGTGCGGGAACGGGCGGAACATTCTGCGCCCAAACAGGCGGGCTGCACTGGCCACGCCGCTCACGCCCGATCGTCCGCACATCGCCAATTCGGTGGATGCAGTTCGCCGTGGACGGCGCCTCTAATGAGTCTCCCGGACTTGATCGCCCGGGACACCAGAGCAGGGGAGAGACCATGGCGACCACCTACCGCATTCATCCCGCGATCGGCATCGCGCGCGTCGGCAACAGCGACGAGTTCTTCATCGGGCCCGAGCGCATCGGCGAGCGGCCCGATCCGAGCGGCGGCTTCAAGGACTCCCAGTGCCGCGTGAAGCGGCAAGCGGCACGATTCCGCGTCTTCGCGCATCACGACGACGGCAGCTTCAACGAGGTGACCGATGCCGAGGCCGAGATCAGCTGGACCGTGCATCTCGCCAACCGCAAGGCCGCCTACCCCGGACGTGGCAACGACCCGGCCGGCGATCTCGTGATCGACCCCGGCCCGCGCAGCACGAACGGCCCCAACCAGCAGCAGCTATTCGACACCGGCACGATCCGCTTCACCGGCGAGCCGACGACGGCCGTGGCGCTCGGCGAGATCCGCAGCGACACGCAGAACCGCCTGCTGGTCCTCGCCGGTTCGGGCCGGTCCGCCTCGCCGGGCGGCAATGCAATCGTCAGTTTCTGGGGCAACGTCGGATGGTTCGATGACATCGCGGACGGTCCGGTATCGGCCTCGATCACCCTGAACGCGGACGGCAGCACGCCAGCCGTCACGGGCGCCTGGGTCATCACCGCGCCGCCGAAGTTCGCGCCGCATCAGGACACCCCCACGACCCTGTGGGACCGCCTGCTGCAAGCCATGGCCACGGCAGGGCTGGCGACCGAGCCGACGACGACCGCGTACACGCGCGACGTGCAGCCCTTCCTGCAGCGTGCGCGCGACATCCGGTGGGTCTATCCCGTCAATGCGTCGAAGCACACCTGGGCCGACCCGGTGCTCGACCCGGCGGTACGCACCGCGGTGCTGAGCCGCGTGAGGCCCAACGGCAACATGCCGGCGCTGGCGGGGTCCGACCCCGGACCGACGCAGATCCAGCTGGCGCACCTGGAACGCTGGGAGGCCGGCAACTTCCTCAACGACTGGGGCGTCGCGCCGGTGGTCGAGCCGGACATCACCCCCGGGGGACTGGACCGCGCGGCGCTGGAGGCCTGCGTCGGCGGTTCGTTCTATCCCGGCATCGAGGCCGGCGGCCGTGATCCCTCCAACCGGCCGATCCTGTTCGCCACGAACTATGTCGAGGCGTTTCGCGTGGACCAAGCGAGCGTGTTGCCCGGCACGATGAGCGCTTCGATGGCCCTGCCGTGGCAGGCGGACTTCAAGGACTGCGCCGGCAGCTGGTGGCCCGTGCCGCGACCGTCGATGGTCACACCCGAGGGCACGACCACTGCGCAAGACTGGGCGCGCGGCGTCACCAACTACGAGGAGATGGTCGCCAACTGGCACAAGCTCGGCTTCGTGGTGGAGCAGGGTGCCCAGCACGTGGAAGTCGAGCGCTGCGACACGGCGTCGATCACGCTGCTGACCCCGCACCTCCACTTCATCGACGTGCCGCAGGGACCGATGGGCATGGTGCGCGAGCAGCCCCTCGCGATCACCTTCGAGGTCAGCGCGCCGAGTGCCTCGGTCACCTTCGACTATGCGCCCGGGGGCGCGCTGTCGCATGCGCAGCTGCTGCCGGGCAACACCAGCGTCACCGTCGGGCCGACGGGCGGGGCCGGCATCGCCACCGCGCAGCTGTGGGTCATCTACCGGACCGGCGCGGCGCCGTCGTCGATCCCCACGCAGACCGTCACGGTGCAGGCCACCGGCGGCCAGAGCTGGACGATCACCATCGACGCCAACACCATCGCGCGCAAGACGGCGGCGGTCGCCCTGGTGCTGGACCGCTCCGGCAGCATGTCGGACGACCGCGGCGACGGCCAGACCAAGCATGCCTCCCTGCAGCAGGCGGCCGAGATCTTCGTCGACGTGATGCTCGAGGGCGACGGGGTGGGTCTGGTCCGCTATGACAGCGACGCGCAGGTCGTGCAACCCGTCAAGATGCTCGGCGCCGGCGGCATCAGCGACACGAACCGCGCCGACACCATCGATCTCATCCGCGGCAACAGTTTCGATCCGGCCGGCGCGACGAGCATCGGCGACGGCATCTTCGAAGGCCGCCAGATCCTGGACAGCGCAGGCACCTTCGACGTCAAGGCGCTGGTCGTGCTGACCGACGGCATCGAGAACCAACCGCGCTGGATCGCGGACGTGGCGCCGGAGATCAACGAACACACCTACGCGATCGGACTGGGCACGCCGCAGAACACCAGTGCGGCGGCCCTGCAGAACATCTCGGGCAACAACGGCGGCTTCCTGCTGATCACCGGCGCGATCGGCCAGCAGAACCGCTTCCTGCTGCAGAAGTATTTCCTCCAGATCCTGGCCGGCGTCGGCAACGCCGAGGTCGTGCTCGACCCCGACGGCGAGATCGCACCGGGGCAGGTGCAGCGCATACCCTTCCAGTTGACCGATGCGGATGCCGGCGTCGACGTGATCCTGCTGAGTCCCTTCGCGGAACTGCTCGACTTCCGGCTGCAGGCGCCCTCGGGTCGCATCATCGAGCCGTGGCGCGCGATGAGCGAGCCGACCATGCGCTGGGTGCTCGGCCGCGGCGTCGCCTACTACCGCCTCGTGCTGCCCACACAGCTGTTGCCGATGCGATTCGACCAGGCCGGCACCTGGCACGCGGTGCTGACGATCGGCCGGCCGCGCACCAGGCCGACGGAGGGCCGCGAGGACGGCATCGACCTGTCGATCCTGCGCGGCCTGCACGCCGACGCGCGGCAGCGCGCGAGACCGCCGAGGCCCGCAGCCCTGCCCAACGAGCAACTGCGCAGCTTCGAGGTGGCGCAGGACTATGAACGCGGTGCGCCGGCAGGCGCCATCCCGCGGCTCGCCGGTGTCGGCGCAGGCGACACGGAGCAGCGCCGCACGCTGCCCTACAGCCTCGTGGTGCACAGCTACTCCGACATCTCCCTGCAAGCGGAAGCGCACCAGGGCGGGTGGGAGCCGGGTGCGATGGTGCGGCTGGCCGCGACGCTGACGCAATCGGCCGTGCCGCTGCAAAGCCCGAGCAGCGTCTGGGTCGAGATCACGCGCCCGGACGGCAGCCGGTTGCAAGTCCCCCTGCAGGAGACGGAGGCGGGCCGCTTTGCTGCCGAGTTCCGCGCGGATTCCGGAGGCGTCTACCGGCTGCGGGTGCGCGCGCATGGCCGCAGCCGCGCCGGTCAGGCCTTCAACCGAGAGCGCACGCTGACGGTGGCGGTCTGGCGCGGCGGGGACCGCGATGCCGAGGGCGGCGGCCGGCCGCCGGGCGGAGGCGCACACCACGACCTGTGCGACTGGGTGGCGTGCGTGCTGAAGGAGGGCGGCGTGATCTCGCCCGAACTCGAGAAGCGCCTGCTGGAGGCTGGCCTCGACCTGCGCCAGCTCCGCAAGTGCATGGCGGGCGCATGCCGCGACGACGCGCCGCGCACCGACCGATGAACGCGGCTGAACTGCAGGACGTGGCGATCGTCGGCGCCGGGCCGGCCGGGGCGGCGCTGGCACGCCGGCTGGCACTCGACGGCCGCAAGGTCGTGCTCATCGAGGCATCCCGCTTCGATCGCGCGCGCATCGGCGAAAGCCTCTCGCCCGACATTCAACCCGAGCTTCTCGGCCTCGGCCTGCGGGACCGCTTCCTGGCGCTGAAGCCGCTGCCGTCGTGGGGCACCCGAAGCATCTGGGGCGAGCCCGCAGCGCAGGCTCGCTCGCACCTGACCAGCCCGTGGTGCAGCGGCTGGCACGTCGACCGTACTGCCTTCGACCTCATGCTCGCCGAGGCCGCACGGGAAACCGGCGTGCAGTGGATCGAGGCTTGCAGGGTGCGCGCCGTGCGGCACGACGGTACGGCATGGTGCGTCCACGCCGGAGGCAACGTGTGGCGCTCGCGCTGGATCGTCGACGCGACCGGGCGCAGCGCGCGCATCGCACGGGGCATCGGTGCGCGCCGGATGCTGTTCGATTCGCTCGTGGGCATCGCGGCGGTATGTGCCGACCCGGGCCATGCCGAACGTCATCACCTTCTCGTGGAGGCGGTGGAAGACGGGTGGTGGTACTCGGCCCCGCTGCCCGGCGGCCCGGCACCGTCCACGATCGCGATGCTGATGACGGACGGCGACCTGTGCGCCCGCGCCGCCCTGCATCGCGCGGACGGATGGCGTGCAGCCATGGCACGCAGCGTGGCCACGCGATGCCGCGTGGACGCCGCGGCCTGCGGCGCGCCGCGGGTGCACCTTGCCCACAGCCACCGGCTGCTGCGTCCGACGGTGCCTGCACCGGGGCCGTGGCTGGCAGTGGGCGATGCCTCGCTGGCCGTGGATCCGCTGTCCGGCAGTGGCGTGCTGCGAGCGCTTCGGCACGCGCGCGAAGCGGCCACCGTCATCGGTGAAGCGATCGAACGGCCCGCACACGTGGATGAGTTGATCGCGTCCTTCGACGCCGTTCGCGACAGCGAGTGCACGGACTACCTCATCGAGCGGGCGCAGCACTACGCGGTCGAGCAGCGCTTCGAATCTCCGTTCTGGCGGCGGCGCTCACGAGCCCCTGCCGGTCCGGCTGCGGCCATCGACAAGCCGCACGCCGCCGCGCTCTAGCCGACCTTGCTCCGGCGCTGCCGGCGCTCGCCGGTGCGGGGGCGCACGAGCCCGTCGTGGCCGTGCCGCTGCGGGTAACCCCGATACCGATTCTTCGAAAAATTGACCACGGTCAAGCCGCATTCCGCCATTGGCGTCGCAGCATCAGCACCCATCGGAACTTGGGATCAGGTTCCGCGAAAAAGAACAACGTGATTCCACGACTTACAGGAGACAACATGATCAAGAGCCTCTTCTCGCGCCCGCAGTTTCGCGCCGCAAGGACTTCCGCCGTCGCCGTCTCGGTCATGGCGGCACTGCTTGCAGTGGCAGCGCCCGCCTTTGCGTGGGAGCCGACCAAGCCCGTCGAGTTCATCGTTCCTGCCGGGACAGGCGGAGGGGCCGACCAGATGGCGCGCCTGATGCAGGGCATCATCGTCAAGCACAAGTTGATGAAGGAGCCGCTCATCGTCGTCAACAAGTCGGGAGGCGCCGGCGCCGAAGGCTTCCTGGCGGTCAAGGAAGCCAAGGGCGACCCGCACAAGATCATCATTTCGCTGTCGAACCTGTTCACCACGCCCATGGCGACCGGCGTGCCCTTCAACTGGAAGGACATGAGTCCGGTCGCGATGATGGCGCTGGACCAGTTCGTCCTGTGGACGAATGCCAGCGAGCCCTACAAGAACGCCAGCGAGTACATCGCGGCCGTCAAGGCGGCGGGGCCGAACAAGTTCAAGATGGGCGGCACGGGCTCCAAGCAGGAAGACCAGATCATCACGGTCGCACTCGAGAAGGCGACCGGCACCAAGTTCATCTACGTGCCCTTCAAGGGCGGCGGCGAGGTCGCTGTGCAGTTGGTGGGCAATCACATCAACTCGACCGTGAACAACCCGATCGAGGCGGTGGCCCAGTGGCGGGCCGGCCAGCTTCGCCCGCTGTGCGTCTTCGACGCCCAGCGCATGCCGTTCAAGGGCAAGGTCACCGACACCATGTCCTGGAATGACATCCCGACCTGCAAGGAGGCCGGCGTGCCGACCGACTACACGATGCTGCGCGGCATCTTCATGCCTTCCGGCGTGACGGCCGAGCAGCGCGCCTTCTATGTCGATCTGCTGACCAAGATCACCGCGACGCCGGATTGGAAGGAATACATGGAGAAGGGCGCCTTCAACCCGACCTTCATGACCGGCGACGCCTTTGCCAAGTGGCTCGGCGAGGCCGAGGCGACCCATCGCACGCTCATGACCGAAGCCGGATTCATGGCAGGCGCGAGCAAGTAGACCGGCGTCCTGCCGGCCGTCCCCACGGGCGTGTGTCCAAGGCACCCCGCCCGTCTTCTCCCCCTATCGATTGGAGGCTCCATGGAGCAGAGCGAAGATTCGGTTGCCGCCCCGCGCACTGGCATCGCGACCTATGTGGTCGACGCCGTCATCGCATTGGTCCTGCTGGCCATCGGCATCGTGGTGATCGTCGAGAGCCGCCGGCTGGGTGCCGGCTGGACCAGCGATGGCCCGGGCTCTGGCTACTTCCCCTTCTGGATCGGCGTGATCGTGGTCGTGTCGGCCGTGGGAATCTTCTACCAGGCCGTGCTCGGCAAGAACAGGAACACCGAGGTGTTCGTCGATCCGGTGCAGTTGAAGCGGGTGATGTCGGTGCTGTTGCCTGCAACGGTGTACGTGCTCGCTGTCGCCTTTCTCGGGCTGTACGTTGCATCGGCGATCTACATCGCGCTGTTCATGATCTTCCTGGGCCACTACTCCCCCGTGAAGAGCACCCTGGTGGCGGTTGTCGTCAACGTGGTCTTCTTCCTGATGTTCGAAGTGTGGTTCAAGGTGCCGCTCTTCAAAGGCTCGCTCGACCCCCTTCGTTTTCTCGGCTACTGAGTTCCTAGGAGAACGCACACCATGGAAGAAGTCAGTGCCCTGATACAGGGCTTTTCGGTGATCCTCACCCCCATGAACATCCTCCTGATGTTCGTCGGGATCATTCTCGGGGTGCTCATCGGCGTGTTGCCCGGCCTGGGCGGCGCCAACGGGGTGGCCATCCTGCTGCCGCTCACCTTCACGATGTCGCCGACCTCGGCCATCATCATGCTGTCGTGCATCTACTGGGGTGCGTTGTTCGGCGGGGCCATCACCTCGATCCTGTTCAACATTCCCGGCGAGCCGTGGTCCGTGGCGACCACCTTCGACGGCTACCCGATGGCGCAGAACGGACGCGCCGGCGCTGCGCTGACGGCTGCGTTCACCTCGTCGTTCGTGGGCGCCTTTGTCGCGGTCGTCATGATCACCTTCATGGCGCCGCTGGTCGCCAAGTTCGCGCTCAAGTTCGGTTCGCCCGAGTTCTTCGCGGTGTACCTCCTGACCTTCTGCAGCTTCGTCGGGATGGGGAAAGGGTCGCCCTTCAAGATCCTGGCGTCGATGGCGCTCGGCTTCGCGCTGGCCAGCGTGGGGATGGATACCGTGACGGGTCAGTTGCGGCTCACGTTCGGCCAGGACGAACTGATGCGTGGCTTCGACTTCCTGATCGCCGTGATCGGCCTCTTCGGCATCGGCGAAATCCTGTTGTCGATGGAAGAGGGGCTGAAGTTCTCCGGCAAGTCCGCCAGAATCGACCCCAAGGTCGTGCTGGAGACCTGGAAGCAGCTCCCGAAATACTGGGTCACCTCATTGCGCAGCGCGCTGGTCGGCATCTGGATGGGCATCACCCCGGGCGGCGCCACCCCGGCTTCGTTCATGAGCTACGGCTTGGCGAAGAAGATGTCGCGCAAGGGGGCCAAGTTCGGCACCGGCGAGATGGAAGGTGTCGTCGCGCCGGAAACCGCGGCGCACGCTGCCGGAACTAGTGCACTGCTGCCGATGCTGGCGCTCGGGATTCCCGGCTCGCCTACGGCAGCCGTGCTGCTGGGCGGCCTGCTGATCTGGGGCCTGCAGCCGGGCCCGCTGCTGTTCGTCGAGCAGAAGGACTTCGTCTGGGGCCTGATCGCCAGCATGTACCTCGGCAACATCGTCGGGCTCATCGTGGTCCTGAGCACGGTGCCGTTGTTCGCGTCGATCCTGCGCATTCCGTTCTCGATCATCGCGCCGGTCATCATTGTCATCTGTGCCATCGGCGCCTACACGGTGCACAACGCGATGCTCGACATCTGGTTCATGCTGGGCTTCGGCATCGTGGGCTACCTGTTCAAGAAGCTCGACTTCCCGCTGGCGCCGCTCGTGCTCGCACTCGTGCTCGGCGACAAGGCCGAGGACTCGTTCCGGCAGGCGATGCTGGTCTCGCAGGGCGACGTCATGATCATGTTCTCGAACCCGCTGGTCGGCACGATCACGACACTCGCGCTGACGCTGCTGTTCTGGCCCCTGATCTCGAAGGCCTGGGGGCTGATCAGGCCGATCAAGGTGGACGAGCTGGCCGCCGAGCGTCCGCTGGATTGAACAGGGAGCCGACATGCCAGTCATCGCCATGACACAGGAGATGGGTTCGCTCGCCAAGGACGTCTCGGTCGAGCTTGCCCAGTCCCTCGGATTGAAGATCGTGCGCCACGAGATCGCCGAGCACGTGGCCAACCGGATGCACGTGCCGCAAAGCCTCATCGGCCGCCTGCGCGAGGGCAAGGCAGGGCTGGTCGAGCGCCTGACCACCGACCAGCGCAGCGTGGCCCTGTACACGGCCGAGGAGCTGTACGACCTGGCCGACCGCGGCGATGTCGTACTGCGGGGCTGGGGTGCAACCTGCCTGTTGCGCCCGGTGCCGCACGTGGTGTCGGTGCGGATCACGCGCTCGCTGCGCAAGCGCGTCGAATGGTTGATGCGCGATCTCGAAACCGATGACGCCGAATTCGCCGAGGCCGAGATTCGCCGCAGCGACCAGGCCCATGCGTCGCGCATGCACGAGCAGTTCGGCGTCACCTGGGGTGACCCGCTGCTCTACGACCTGGTCCTGAACACCGACCGGGTTTCGGTGCAAAGCTGCGTGGAGCAGATCAGTCTTCTGATGCGCCGTCCGGAGTTTGCCGAGACCGCCGAGTCGCGCGCGCTCCTGTCCGGCATGGCCCTGGCGGCGCGCGTGCGCGTGGCATTGAAGGACCATCCGGCGACGCGCGCCATCAGCATCACCGTCGAGGCGAACAAGGGGCGCATCACCCTGCGCGGCATCGTGCTCGACGATGAAGAGCGGACACAGACGCAAAGCGTCGCCGCGGACGTCGCCGGCGTCACCGACGTCGACAACCAGCTCAAGCTGATGGCGACGACACGGCGCTTCGCGTCGTCCAAGCAGACCTGAGCGGACCGCCGCGCATCAGATCTTGCCGCGCTTCTTGAGCCGACTGAGCGTCTCGGCCGAGAGGTTGAGGTATGAGGCCAGTTCCTTGCTGGGGATGCGGTCCATCAGCTCCGCGTGCTTGCGGATGAAGCGGTGCACGCGTCCGGGCGCATCCAGCAGGTGCAGGGTGATGGTGTGCGCCATGATTTCGCTCATCCCCCGCATCACCGTGAACTCGAACAGTTCCTTCGCGTGCGGCCGCTTCTTCAGGAACTCGACCCATTCCTGCAAGGGCAGGCTCGCGACGCGCGCCTTGGTCACGCAGACGATGCCGTAGGGCGTGGGCGTGCCCAGCCGAAAGGCGGCGTAGCTGGTCTCCATGTCGTGCTCGTTGGCGAAGCGCAGGATCATCTCCTTGCCTTGCGCATTGCTCACGACCCGCTTGAGGATGCCGTCGAGGATGAAGTACTGCTCCATCTCGCGCACGCCCTGACTGAGAAGGAATTCGCCCTTGTTGCCGTCCACGATGGTGAGGTGGGCCTCCAGCTCGGCGCGGTCGCTGTCGCTCAAGTCCTTGAGCAGGACGTTCTGCCGAAGCTGGACACGAATGACGTTGTGTTCTGGGTGATTCGAAAGAAGGGTCACTTCGCTCTCGTGGGGTTTTCCCCGCGTTCTGATTTTCCGAAAGTTGACCGAGGTCAACGGCCGGACAGGGGACGCCGAATGATAGTCCTGCCACGACACACGGTTTTGAACTCAAGGAGACATGATGTCCGCTGTCCTGGCCACCCCGCCGGCAACCTCGCAAGAACAAGAAGAACCGACGACGATCGACGGATTCCACCTGGTCATCGATGCGCTCAAGCTCAACGGTATCGACACGATCTTCGGATTGCCCGGCATCCCGATCACCGACCTCACCCGCATGGCGCAGGCCGAAGGCATCCGGGTCATTTCGTTCCGCCACGAGCAGCATGCGGGCAATGCGGCGGCAGCCGCGGGCTTCCTCACGCAGAAGCCGGGGATCTGCCTCACTGTTTCCGCGCCGGGCTTTCTCAACGGCCTGACGGCGCTGGCCAATGCCACCACCAATTGCTTCCCGATGATCCTGATCAGCGGGTCGAGCGAACGCGAGATCGTCGACCTGCAGCAGGGCGACTACGAGGAGATGGACCAGCTTGCCATTGCCAAGCCGCTGTGCAAGGCCGCCTACCGGGTGCTGCACGCGCAGGACATCGGCGTCGGCATCGCGCGGGCCATCCGCGCCGCGGTGTCGGGCCGGCCGGGCGGTGTCTACCTGGACCTGCCCGCAAAGCTGTTTGCCCAGACCATGGAGGCTGGCGCCGGCCAGAGGTCGTTGATCCGCGTGGTCGACCCCGCGCCCCGGCAGATTCCTGCGACCGACGCAGTGCGGCGCGCACTCGACCTGCTCAAGTCGGCGAAGAAGCCCCTGATCCTTCTGGGCAAGGGGGCCGCCTATGCGCAGGCCGATGCCGACATCCGCGCGCTGGTCGAGCAGACCGGCATCCCCTACCTGCCGATGTCGATGGCCAAGGGCCTGCTGCCGGATACGCATGCGCAATCCGCCGCGGCCGCGCGCTCCTACGTCCTGCAGGAAGCCGACGTCGTGATGCTGATCGGCGCACGCCTCAACTGGCTGCTGTCGCACGGCAAGGGCAAGACCTGGGGCGGGCCGAAGCAGTTCATCCAGGTCGACATCGCGCCGACGGAAATCGACAGCAACGTCGCCATTGCCGCGCCGGTGATCGGTGACATCGGCTCCTGCGTCGCGGCGCTGCTCGCGGGCATGGGCAGCGGCTGGGCCAAGCCTCCGGCCGATTGGACCGCCGCGATCGACGAGCGCAAGGACAAGAACCTGTCGAAGATGGCTGTGACCCTGGCGGCCCGGCCCTCGCCGATGAACTTCCAGAGCGCGCTGAGCGTGATCCGCGATGCGGTGAAGGCGCGGCCCGACGCCATCGTCGTCAACGAGGGCGCCAACACGCTGGACTTCGCCCGCAGCATTGTCGACATGTACGAGCCGCGCAAGCGCCTCGATGTGGGCACCTGGGGAATCATGGGCATCGGCATGGGCTTTGCCGTCGCCGCGGCGGTGGTGACCGGCAAGCCGGTGATCGCCATCGAGGGGGACAGCGCCTTCGGCTTCAGCGGCATGGAGGTGGAAACGATCTGCCGCTACAACCTGCCGGTCTGCGTCGTCGTCTTCAACAACAACGGGGTCTACCGCGGCACCGATGTCAACGCCAGCGGCGGCGCGGATGTTGCGCCGACCGTGTTCGTCAAGAACGCGCGCTACGACAAGCTGATGGAAGCCTTCGGCGGCGTCGGCGTGAACGCCACGACCGCGGACGAACTGCAGCGCGGCCTGGCCGAAGCCATCGCTTCCGGCAAGCCCACGCTGATCAACGCCGTGATCGACGAGACCGCCGGCACCGAGAGCGGTCGCATCACCAGTCTGAACCCCAGCGCGGCGAAGAAGAAGTAATTCAAGTCAAACCCAGGAGATCGTGAACATGAGCAGCAACCACAAACCACTGAGCAACATCAAGATCATCGACTTCACCCACGTGCAGGCCGGGCCGGCGTGCACCCAGATGCTCGCCTGGTTCGGTGCGGACGTGATCAAGGTCGAGCGCCCGGGCTCCGGCGACGTCACGCGCACGCAACTGCGCGACATCCCGGACGTCGATGCGCTGTACTTCACCATGCTCAACAGCAACAAGCGCTCGCTGACGCTGGACACCAAGCAGCCGGAAGGGAAGCTCGTGCTGGAGAAGCTGATCCGCGAGTCGGATGTGCTCGTGGAGAACTTCGGCCCCGGCGCGCTGGACCGCATGGGCTTCACATGGGAGCGCATCCAGGAGCTCAACCCCAAGATGATCGTCGCCTCGGTCAAGGGATTCAGCGACGGGCACCACTACGACGACCTCAAGGTCTATGAGAACGTCGCGCAGTGCGCTGGCGGCGCGGCCTCGACCACTGGCTTCTGGGACGGCCCGCCGACCGTGAGCGCCGCCGCCCTGGGCGACAGCAACACGGGCATGCATCTCGCCATCGGCATCCTGACCGCCATCATTGGCCGCGAGCAGACCGGCAAGGGCCAGCGCGTGGCCTGCGCGATGCAGGACGCCGTGCTCAACCTCTGCCGCGTGAAGATGCGGGATCAGCTGCGCCTGGACAAACTCGGCTATCTGGAGGAGTACCCGCAGTACCCCCATGGAACCTTCAGCGACGTCGTGCCACGCGGCGGCAATGCAGGCGGGGGCGGCCAGCCGGGCTGGGTGCTCAAGTGCAAGGGCTGGGAGACCGATCCCAATGCGTACATCTACTTCACCGTGCAAGGGCACGCATGGGCGCCGATCTGCGATGCCATCGGCAAGCCCGAGTGGAAGACCGACCCCGACTACATGACGCCCAAGGCGCGCCAGCCGCACATCACCGACATCTTCGCGACCATCGAGGGATGGCTGGCCGACAAGACCAAGTTCGAGGCGGTGGACATCCTGCGCAAGTTCGACATCCCCTGCGCGCCGGTGCTGACCATGAAGGAACTGCTGCACGACCCGTCGCTGCGTGCCAGCGGCTCGATCGTCGAAGTGCCGCACAAGGAACGCGGCAGCTACTACACCGTGGGCAGCCCGATCAAGTTCTCGGACCTGAAGCCCGAGATCACGGCTTCGCCGCTGCTGGGCGAGCACACTGACGAAGTCCTCGCCGAGCTGGGCTACAGCAGCTCGCAGATCAGCGAGTTGCGCTCAACGAAGGCGGTGTGACCGCCGGGACACGTCGTCGCACGGTCGATGTGTCCTTGGGCGGCACCCGCGATGGGTGCCGTTTTCGTTTGAATGAAGAAAAAGGAGCCAGCCCCATGAACACGAACATCGACTGCCAGGCACTCATCGCGGCGGTGGGCGACGCGATCATCGCGTCCGACGCCAGTGGCGCCATCACGCTGTGGAACGCGGGTGCCGAGCGCATGTTCGGCTACACGGAGAGCGAGGCGCTCGGCCGCTCGCTCGACCTCATCACGCCGGAACGTTTGCGACAGCGGCACTGGGACGGCTATCACAAGGCCATGGATACTGGCACCACGAAATACGGCAATGACCTGCTGCGCGTACCGGCCACGCACAAGGACGGGCGCTCGATGTCCATCGCTTTCACGGTGGCCATGCTCTTCACGCCCGAGGGGGCTGTGAGCGCGGTCGTGGCTGTCATTCGTGACGAGACCCAACGCTTCCAAGACGAGCGCGCGCTTCGCAAACGCCTGGCGGAACTCGAAGGATTGGCGGCGGCGGATCACTAGGCAAAACCACAGAGACAGAGACCGGAGACCCCCGTATGAGCAAAGCGCTGGAAGGCTATCGAATCCTTGATTTCACCCACGTCCAGTCAGGTCCGACCTGCACGCAGTTGCTGGCCTGGTTCGGCGCCGACGTGATCAAGGTCGAGCGGGCCGGCGAGGGCGACGCCACCCGCGGACAGCTGCGCGACATTCCGGACGTGGACAGCCTCTACTTCACGATGCTCAACCACAACAAGCGCTCGATCACGGTCGACACCAAGAAGCCCAAGGGACGGGAGGTGCTGGAGACCCTGATCAAGCACTGCGACGTGCTGGTGGAGAACTTCGCGCCCGGCGCGCTCGACCGGATGGGCTTCACGTGGGAGCGCATCCATGAACTCAACCCGAGGATGGTGGTGGCCTCGGTGAAGGGCTTCGGCCCGGGCAAGTACCAGGACTGCAAGGTGTACGAGAACGTGGCGCAGTGCGCCGGCGGTTCGGCGTCGACTTCGGGCTTCGACGACGGTCCGCCGATGGTCACCGGCGCCCAGATCGGCGACAGCGGCACCGGCCTGCACCTGGCGCTGGGCATCCTGGCGGCGCTGCTCCAGCGGCACAACACCGGGCGCGGGCAGAAGGTGCTGGCGCCGATGCAGGACGCTGTGCTGAACCTGTGCCGCGTCAAGCTGCGCGACCAGCAGCGGCTGGAACGCACCGGGACGATGCACGAGTACCCGCAGTACCCGGACGGCACCTTCGGCGAAGCCGTGCCGCGCGCCGGCAATGCATCGGGCGGCGGCCAGCCGGGCTCGATCCTCAAGTGCAAGGGCTGGGAGACCGATCCCAACGCCTACATCTACTTCATCACGCAAGCGGCCGTGTGGCCCGCGGTGTGCAAGGTCATCGGCGAGGAGGGCTGGATCACCGACGAGGCCTATGCCACGCCGGCTGCGCGGCTGTTGCACCTGAAGCCCATCTTTGCGCGCATCGAGAAGTGGACGATGACCAAGGACAAGCTCGAGGCCATGGACATCCTCAACGCCTACGACATTCCGTGCGGCCCCATCCTGTCGATGAAGGAGATCGCCGAAGACGAGTCGTTGCGCGAAAGCGGAACCATCGTGGAGGTCGACCATCCGACGCGCGGCCGCTACCTGACGGTGGGCAACCCCATCAAGATGTCCGACAGCCCGACGCACGTGAAGCGCTCGCCGCTGCTGGGCGAGCACACGGCAGAGGTGCTCGCGCAACTCGGCTACAGCCAGTCGCAGATCGAGGCATTGCGCGAAGAGCGCGTGATCTGAGTCATCAGCCATCGGGCAGAGCAATGACCCCTCATGCATAACTCTTGCGTAATGCTCTGCAAAGAATTCTTTAACTATCAATTATTTCTGCAGATTCCTACAGTTGACCGTTAGTCCCAGTTCGACTCAAGGAGACAGTAGTGACAGTTCAGGAATCCGCGGTGTCTGAAGCTTTCCGGACGACGACCTCTGGTCGCCCGTTCCGGAAAGTGATGACCATCCACGAATACCAGGCCAAGGAGTTGCTGCGGAAGTACGGTGTTGCCACGCCGCGCGGCCTGCCGTGTTCGTCGGCCGACGAAGCCGCGGAGGCTGCCACCCGCCTCGGCGGCAGGGCCTGGGTGGTCAAGGCGCAGATGCACGTGCGTGGCCGTGGCAAGGCAGGCGGTGTGAAGCAGGCCTGGTCGGTCGCCGACGTCCGGCGGCACGCGGAGGGCTTGCTCGGCTCGGCGCTGAGGACGCAGCAGACGGGCCCCGAAGGCCGCGTCGTGAAACGCCTGCTGGTGGAGGAGGGCGTCGAGATCGGGAAGAAGCTCTACCTCGGCATGGCGGTGGACCGCGAGTCCGGCTGCGTGGCAGTGATGGCGTCGGGACAGGCGGGCATCGAGCTTCGGGAGAAGGCAGCCTCGTTGCCGGAGAAGGTCCACAAGCTGCTGATCGATCCGGCCAAAGGCCTGAAGGCAGCCGACGCGGATGCCCTCGCGCGGGACATCGGCCTTGCAGGCAAGTCGATCGCAGAGGCGAATGTCCTCCTGCGGAACCTCTACCAGGCCTTCGACGCGAGCGATGCGTCGCGCCTGGAGATCGATCCGCTGGTGCTGACCCGCGAGGGCCGCCTGATTGCGCTGGACGCCAGTTTCGACTTCGACTCGAACGCGCTGTTCCGCCAACCCGCCATCGCGGCGATGCGCGATCGCGACGAAGAAGACCCCGCGGAATTCGAAGCGGCGGACGGCAACATCGGCTGCATCGTCAACGGACCGGGCCTGACGATGGCGACGATGGACATGATCCGGTTCTACGGCGGGACCCCGGCGAGCTTCCATGACGTGGGCAGCGCCGCGACCGACGGGAAGTTGTCCGAGGCATTCGAATGGATGTCGACGCATCCCAGGGTGCAGGCCATCCTCCTCAGCATCTTCGGCGGCGTCACGTCCTGCGACGTGATCGCCCATGGCGTGATCGCCGCGATCCGCAAGGCCGGGCGGACGGTGCCGCTGGTGGTGCACATGCGGGGGACGGACGAAAAGCTCGGCAGGGCCATCCTCGCGGAGTCGGGCCTCCCGGTCATGAACGCGAACGGCATGGCCGAGGCCGCGGAGCTGGTCGTGACCGCGGCCCGGCGAAAGATCTGAGATGTCGATCCTCGTCAACAAGCGCACGCTGGTGATGACCCAGGGCATTGCCTGCGAGACGGGGCGCTTTCACACGACCCTGTGCCGCGCCTACGGCAACGGCAGGAAGTGCTTCGTCGCCGGCGTGAGCGCGGACCACGCGGGCGAGTTCTTCGATGGCGTCCCGGTCTTCGCGACGGTGAGGGATGCCCGTGCCGCGACCGGCGCCACGGTCTCCGTCATCTACACGCCGCCGGACCTGGCCGCCGCGGCGATCGACGAAGCGATCGATGCCGAGCTGGACCTGGTCATCTGTGTCACGGAGGGCATCCCGGTCCGCGACATGATCCGCACGCTCGGGCGGCTCAAGGGCAGCCGGACGCTGCTGCTCGGGCCGAACTGCCCGGGCCTCATCACGCCCGACGAAATCAAGATCGGCATCATGCCCAGCGACATCCACCAGAGAGGCCGCATCGGCATCGTGTCGCGCTCGGGCACGCTGGCCCATGAAGCAGCCAGCCAGCTCAGGAGCTTCGGCATCGGGCAGTCGACCGTGGTCGGCATCGGGGGCGACCTGCCTGGCGGGCTCCAACTCGTCGACGTGCTGAAGATGTTCAACGACGACCCCCGCACCGACGCGGTGATCATGGTCGGCGAGATCGGCGGCGACACCGAGGAGCAATGCGCGTGCTGGATCCGCGAGCACATGCGCAAGCCGGTCGTCGGCTTCGTCGCCGGCGCGGCTGCGCCGCCGCACTGGCGCGCGGGCGACACGGGCGCCATCGCCACCAGCGTCAACGGAAGCGCGGAAGAAAAGATGGCGCTGATGAAGCAATGCGGCATTCACGTCACGCACAACCCGGCGGAGATCGGCAAGCTGCTGGCGTCGCTCGTCATGCCGGACTACCTCCCCTTCGACTGAGGACGCGACATGCACCACCAATGGCTCCGTTTCGACCACGCCGGCAAGACAGGCTTCGGCACACTGCATGGCGATCAGGTCCGGGAGCACCGGGGCGACATGTTCGGCGCTTGCGAGCCCACGGGCCGCGTGCTGGCCCTTGCCGACCTGCGGCTGCGCACACCCACCGAGCCGAGCAAGGTCATCGCGTTGTGGAACAACTTCCATGCGCTCGGCGAGAAGCTGGGCCTGCCGGTGCCGCTGGAGCCGCTGTACCTGCTGAAGGCGCCCAACTCGTACCTGGCGCACGGCGAACTCATTCGCAAGCCGCAGGGCGAGAGAAAGATCGTGTTCGAGGGCGAGCTCGGCATCGTCATCGGCAAGGTCTGCACGGCGGTCGCCGAAGCCGATGCGCTGGACCACGTGTTCGGCTACACCTGCTCGAACGACGTGACGGCGGCCGACATCCTGCACCGCGATGCATCCTTTCCACAATGGGTGCGTGCCAAGGGCTTCGACACCTTCTGCCCCATGGGCCCGGTGGTCGCCACCGGGCTCGATCCGTCGAAGCTCACGGTGACGACCCGGCTCAACGGCGAAGTCCGCCAGGACTACCCGATCAGCGACATGCGCTTCCCGGTGCCGCGACTGGTCAGCCTGATCTCCTACGACATGACGCTGCATCCCGGGGACGTCATCCTGTGCGGCACATCGATCGGCGTCGGGTCGATGAAGTCCGGCAGCCTGATCGAGGTCGAGATCGACGGCATCGGCAAGCTGGGCAACTACTTCGAGTGAGCCCGCCACAGAGATTCAACTACTGAGAATCGACATGAAGATTGCTGTGATCGGCGCGGGCGCCATCGGGGGACTCGTCGGCGCGAAGCTCGCGCTCGCCGGCGAGGACGTCACCTTCATCGTGCGCGGCGCCAACCTGGAGGCCATTGCACGCAACGGCTTCAAGCTCATCGCGCACGACGGCGCGGAGGAGGTGGCGCGCAACGTCAAGGCCACCGACCGCTACGACGAGGCCGGCCCGCAGGACGTCGTCATCCTCGCCATGAAGGCGCACCAGGTCGAAGCGGTGGCCGACGACGTTCCGAGACTGTTCGGCCCGGACACCGTGGTCGTGACGATGCAGAACGGCATACCGTTCTGGTACTTCCACAAGCACGGTGGCGCGCTCGAGGGCTCGCCGGTCCGCAGCGTCGATCCCGACGGAAGGGTCGCCGCGAAGATCCCGGCCGAGCGGGTCATCGGCTGCGTGGTGTATCCGGCCTCGGAACTGCTGGCGCCGGGAGTCGTCAGGCACATCGAGGGCGATCGCTTTCCCGTGGGCGAACTCGACGGGTCGTCGAGCGAGCGCGTGAATCGCGTCTCGGCCTGCCTGACAGGTGCCGGGTTCAAGGCCCCGGTGCTCGACAACATCCGCTCCGAGATATGGCTCAAGCTGTGGGGCAACCTGACCTTCAATCCGATCAGCAGCCTCTCGCATGCGACGCTGGTCGACATCTGCCAGTTTCCGCCCTCGCGGGAACTGGCCACTGCGATGATGAAAGAGGCGCAGGCCGTTGCCGGCAAGCTGGGCATCGAGTTCCGCGTGTCACTTGAAAAGCGCATTGCCGGCGCCGAGAAAGTCGGCAAGCACAAGACCTCCATGCTGCAGGACGTGGAAGCGGGACGCGCCCCGGAGATCGATGCGCTGGTGGGCGCCGTGGTCGAACTGGCGCGCCTCACCGACACGCCCACGCCGCACATCGACACGGTGCATTCACTGGTCAAGCTGCTCGCGCGGTCGATGGCGGATCAACGGGGCCACGTGCGTCTGCGCGAACTCGCCTGACCTCGCCGCATCCGGGTGAAGAACGCCACGTTGCGGCAGCTGAAGGTCTTCGAGGCCGTCGCGAGACTGTTGAGCTTCTCGCGCGCGGCGGAGGAACTCCACCTGACCCAACCCGCCGTGTCCACGCAGGTGCGCAAGCTCGAGGAGCACGCGGGCAACGCGCTGTTCGAGCAGTTCGGAAAGAAGATCTACCTGACTCCGGCGGGCGCGGAGTTGCTCCAGATCGCTCGCGCGATCATCCTGCAGTTCGAGGCGGCCGAGAGCGCGATGACGCAATTCAAGGGCGTCTCGGGCGGCCGGCTCAATGTCGGCGTCATCAGCGCCGGCGATTATTTCTTTCCGCGTCTGCTCGTGGACTTCGCGGGTCGCCATCGAGGCGTGAAGCTGAATTTCACGGTCCACAACCGGGAAGGGCTGTTGATCCATATCACCGAGAACCTGACCGACCTGGCGATCATGGTGCGGCCGCCTGCCGATCTCGACACTGTCAATCAGCCCTTTGCGCCGCACCCCTATGTCGTGGTCGCGGCGCCAGGTCATCCGCTGGTCGGCGTGAAACGGATTCCGCTCGCAAGGCTGATGCATGAGCCCTTCGTCGTGCGCGAGAAGGGCTCGGACACCCGGAACTCCATGGAAGAAGCCCTGGGTGGACAGCTGGCGGGAATCCACATCGCCATGGAGATCCGCAGCACGGAGACGATCAAGCAGGCCGTGATTGCCGGCATGGGCGTCAGCTTCGTGTCCGCTCACACGGTCAGCCAGGAACTGAGGTCCGGCAGCCTTTGTGTTCTCGACGTGCAGGGACTTCCGCTGATCCTCAACTGGTATGTCGTGCATCGGAGAAGCAAGCGCCTGCCTCCGGTGGCACAGGCCTTCAAGGACTTTCTCGTGAGCGACGGGACTGCGCTGATCTCGCAGATCGTCCCGGTGCCGAGCCTCTGATTCGCCGCGGGCGGCGCGGCTTCGCCCTCAGCGCAGGCCGACTCGCGAGGCGTGCCACCGCAACACCGCTGCACGCGCGGGGTCCCGGGCTTCGATGGCATTGGCCCTCACCTGCAGGGCGCGCATTTCTTCCACTTCTTCGATGATCGAGCGCGGGCTCAACAGCGCTTGCACAAGCGTCTGGGTTTCTTCGGCAAGGGTGTTCAGTGCACGGAGCAAGCGGTCGGACATACCCGCGATTTTTGCTGATCGGTGAACGACGGACATCAAGGAGTTCCTTTTCGAGTGGATCGGGACTGTGGCGTGCAAGGTTCAGGCCCGAGTGAACAACATCTTCGTCGCGGCTTCTCGATAAGTAAAACGAGATTTATTGCCAGTTGAATGCAAAAATATTGCATCCAAAGGGTTGGCATGGACATCACTCTAGCTCGGACCTTCCTGGAGATCGTCGAGACGCAGAGCTTCCAGCGCGCCGCGCAGAAGCTGAACGTCACGCAGACCTCCATCAGCGCGCGTGTGCGGACGCTGGAGCAATTGCTGGAGCGCCGGCTCTTCGTGCGCAACAAGGCCGGCGCGGCGCTCACCCGGGCCGGCGAGCAGTTCCTGCCGCACGCGACCATGCTCGTGCAGGTCTGGGAGCGTGCGCGCCATCAGGTGGCCGTGCCGGTCGGCAGCCGCGCCGTGCTGGCCGCGGGGTGCGAGATCAGCCTCTGGGACCCGCTGCTGCTGCGATGGCTGCTGCAACTTCGCGCCGCAGACGCCAGCCTGGCGATCCGCACCGAGGTGGGCTTTCCGCACGACCTGCTCGACAAGGTCGCCGCCGGGGTGCTCGACATTGCCATCGCGTACGCGCCGCAGCAGCGTCCCGGTCTCCGGGTGGAGCTTCTCATCGAGGAAAAGCTCGTCATGGTGACCACGGCGAAACACGCGCGCATTCCGCAGCCGGCGGACTACGTCTATGTCGACTGGGGCCCCGAGTTCGCGACGCAGCACGACCTCGCGTTTCCCGAGCTCTCGCATGCCGCAGTGAGTGCCGGCCTCGGTCCGCTCGGCCGTGAGTTCCTTCTTGCCGCTGGCGGCACGGGCTATTTCCGGCTCGATGTGGTCCGCGCCCATCTGGAATCGGGCCATCTTCGCCGGGTGCCGGACACGCCTGAATTCCTGTATCCGGCCTACGCTGTGTATGCCGTCGGTGCCGATCCGAAAATCGTTGAACCCGCGCTGGCCGTCCTGCGCCAGGTCGCGAGCGCAGGCCCGGGGCCGATCGCGGCGCGGCAGCCCTAGACGAGGGTGGGAGCCGGTTCTCCGAGTCCGTGCGCGACGGTCAGCTCGTGGACCTGGAGGGAGCTTTCATAGATCAGGCAGAGAGGCATGGTGATGAACACCATGCCCGCCGTGTAGATGATCAGGCTGGTCACCGGAAAGCTCGCATTGCTCAGGCAGGGGATTGAAGCAACCAGTGCGACTCCGGCGACCAGCAAGGTCACCACCCGCAGGATCTCGCGCAGCCTGGTGGTGCGCCGGAAGCCCTGCGGATCGCATCTTTCGCGGTCCGAGCGAGTGAATCGGCTTTCGTCTTGATTCGAATCCATCTTCTCTCCTCGGTCGGCGAAATTGCCTGTCCGTACCATTTGGCTCCGTCCGCATCGACACGACAACCGCGATCATTTCCTCATTGACTGCGTGACGGTCGTTGTGCAATACGCCCCGGCTCGGGGCAGGGCGCGGCGCCGCTAGTAGAGCTGCGGCAAGCCTGCGCGAATTGCCGCCGGCACGTTGGGTTCGCTCAGGATGCGGGCGAGAAAGTGGGGATCGTCGGCGACGGTGAGCGGATCGAGTTCGATCGGTCCGAGGATGGTCGACAGGGGCGGCGACTTGGCGCTCGCCGCCTGCAGGTTCGGGCCCGTGAAGTCGCGAGGCCCGGCAAATGGCAGGCGAGGCCGCTGGTCCACGCCCGTGTCCTTGATCTCGTCCAGTGCCAATCCCCAGACGGCGCGTCTCGGAGCATCCGCCGACATCAGCGCCGGCTTTCTGACCTTCGGCTTCTCGATGTCGCGCGCCAGGCTCTTCAGGTTCTTGAACGCCTTCTTCAACGCTGCGGTCGCTGCCTTCAGGCTCACCTGGCCGACGTCGGGGTCTCCGGTTTCCTGCGCCAGGAACACCTGGCGACTCTGGCCGCCGACCTTCAACGCCTCGCCCTTGGCGCCGAGTGCCTGCATGGCCGACGGGATGCCGTAGCGGGCGACGCCGTTGATGACCACCAGGCGGATGTCGGTCTCCCTGGCCCGGATGAAGGCCTCGCAGGGCTCTCCGGCCGCACCGTCCATCACGACCAGGTCGGCGCGCTTGTCGGCTTCGATGGAGCCGAGCGCTTGTTCCCATTTCAGGATCTTGGCGGCGTCGCGAGTCGCCATGGCCAGCAGGTCGCGCGCCGTGAAGAGGTTGTTGAGCATGTGCTGCGAGTAGAGCCAGGCCACCTTCAGCTCGCCCAGAAGGTTCTTGCTGCCGGAGGGCGACCAGTCGCTTCCGAGCCCGATGCGGACCTTTGCCGCGCGGGCGGCGTCGACGCGCGCGGTGGCGCCATAGAGCAGCAGGTTGCTCAGGGGCGACCAGACCATCGAGCCCTTCAGCTTGCCCATGACCTCGAAGTCCTCCGCCAGGAGACCGGCGGAATGGATCGCCGCCAGGCGGTCGTTGATGGCCCATTCGTCGGGTGCCACCTCCAGCGCCAGGAAATGCTTGCGGGCCGGGGATTCGGTTTCGCCGTCCGGCGTGATGCCTTCGCTCAGGTGCAGCAGGAAGCAGCTGTCTTCCTTGTTGAGCCGCTTGAGGAAGGATCGCGCGTTCTTCGCATCCACGTCGTCGATTCGTGCCTGCGCTTCCGACAGCAGCGGATCGTCCGTTTGCTCCACGTTGCGCAGGATGCCGCGGTAGTAGCGCCGGATGCCGGCATTGCTGTTGAGCATGATCCCCTGGCTGGTCGTCACCCCGCCCAGGAGGCATTTGCATTCGACGTAGCGCACGAGCGGCGCGATGAGCGCGGCGTTCCCCTTCGCATCGCGGTGTTCGCCGACGACCGTCATCGGCCCGCTGATCAGGCGCCGGTAGTCGGGATGCTTCGGCCATTGGCCCCGGTTCTGGTAGAGCTTGGGCACCGGGCTCCAGAGCGTCAGGGCATTGAAGCTCAGGTGGTTGTGAAGCTCGATGAGCCCAGGGTAGATGCTTCCGCCCGTCTCCACGACCTTGACGCCGGCGAAATCGGCCGGCGGCTTCCTTGCCCTGTCCTGCACGGCGACGATCGTGCCGCGATCGACATACACCACGCCGTCATCCAGGACCGTGAACGCATCGTCCATCGTCACGACGCGCCCCGCGAGGGCAAACCTGGGGCCGGTCAGCGGGTCGATGGGCGGCGGCTTCCTCGCCGCTGCGGCGGCGCCTCGTGGCTGTGCCGCGGGCTGCTGGCCGCTCAAGGGGTACCACTGGCGCTCCACGTGCTTCATGACACAACGCCCGTGCTGACCGTGATCGTGATGTTGCGCCGCTTGGCCAGGGCGTCCGCGCCGGCTCGCCGCGCCCATCCGTCGTTCTCGCGCATCCACAGCGGCAGGCCGGCGGGAAAGTCCTGGTCCGGAATCCTCAGCCGGTCGTTGGCCGCCCAGGTGTCGCCGTAGAGCGCGAGCGCAGTCGCAACATCCGGATGCGTGACGTTCTGATGGACTGCCTGCAGCGCAGCATTCCAGTTCTGCAGCATCTTCTTCGTCGCGGCCGCGAGCTTGGCCTTGTCGTTGTTCGACGAACTCTCCGGCTGGGTCGGATGCGTGATCGCGACGAAGGGAACCTGCAGGCCTTGTCCATCGGCGCTGGCCTGCCACAGCGTCCATGCGGTCTGGGCGGCCTGGCCGAGCGCAATGACCAGTTCGATGTTCTGGCCGATGAGCAGGGCCTTCAGCCAACGGTTGCGATAGTCGACGAGCGCCGGGTTCCTGGACGTTGCCGCCTTCACGCTTCCGAAGACGCTGTAGAGGTAGGTGTTGACGCAGACGTAGCTCTTCGTGATGCCGAGCTTGGCGAGAAGACCCTGCACCCGCCGTCCCGCCTCGCCGACGAGGATGCGCCGGATGACGGTTTCGTGCTGGGCCGGGTCCTGTCCGATCACGAGGACTCGCGCCGATCCGTCGAGACGGCCCCGGTGAAAGATCGGGCCCCATTCCACCCTGAACTGACCGGGGGGATAGACGGTCTCCTCGGGGTATTCCGCGCACAGCGTCAGGAAGGGCTCGGCCGTGTAGCCTGGGTCGAACGGATGCACCTTGGGTT
The DNA here is from genome assembly GCF_030317145.1 of Variovorax flavidus. Classification (GTDB taxonomy): domain Bacteria; phylum Pseudomonadota; class Gammaproteobacteria; order Burkholderiales; family Burkholderiaceae_C; genus Variovorax; species Variovorax flavidus. Next base: position 259,036 of record NZ_JASZYE010000003.1, on the reverse strand, counting down.
CCTCCGTGGCGTTTGTCCGGTTGCGAGGTTGGACGCTCGTTTTCTTCGGGCTGGATACGAGCGCTGAATCCGGCAGGACCATCATCGGGGGGCGCAGCATCCTGGGCATCGCCGTCCCACTCAGACCAGGCTGTCGTCCGGCAGCACCTTGGGGGCAAAGATCGGAAGTGCGTGCAATGGCTCTTCGCCGCCATGGGCCGCCATCAAGCCGGCCTCCGCCAGCGCCTGCAGATTGGGCAATGCGTACGGCTCGGCCGCAGCCAGGTCGACCACGTACCCCAGATCCTGCAGGCTCGCGACGGTGACGCGGCTCAGGGGATTGTTCGGGGCGGCGATGAAGCCCGACATGAGTTCGTTCCTGAACACGGTCTCGCGCCAGTGGCTGTTCATGGTTCCGGGGCCTCCCGTGTTCTCCACGGGGACGGCCGTCGGCCCGGCGCCCTTCAGCGCGCCGAACTCCTTCTTGGCCGCGGCTCCCGTGAAGCGAGGATTGGTCGTGGTGCCTCCAGAGAGCAGCTTCTTGAGTTCCCACACCGTGCCGATGCCGATCACGTGGCCCATCTCGTGCGTGATGACATCGACCAGCGTCCCATCCGCCTGCATCGCCGCGAGGTCCGCCGTGTCGAACGACATCAGCCCCTTGGCCGGGAGGAACGCGTGGACGCCTGCGGAGGCTGGCCGCAGGTGCGTCGGCCCCGCCTGCCCCAGGATCTTGCCCGGCCCGTCGATCGCAACGCCCTGGGCCATGATCAGCAGGTCGTCGATGACCTCGCCGCTGACGGTCACGCTCGGCACGTCGCCGATGATGACCTTCGACCAACGCTTCGCCGCGGTCTTGAAGGCATTCTTCTGTGTGGCCGTCAGCCCGGCGACGAAGCGAACCTCGATCTTGTAGGCGGACTTGATGGCGGCTGCGCTCGCGTTCGCCTTGACGCTGGCGTGGGCGACAAAGGTTTCGATGGCCGGCTGGCCCTTCTTCTTCTTGGAGCTTGCCATGATGTATGCCTCCGGGGCGGACGTGCGGAGCGGTCAGGGCATGCGCCGGACCTCCGCGACCCGGGCGCACGCGGCATCGTAGTCCTGTCAGGGCCATGTCGGCATCCACCGATGGGTGGATGTCCTTCAATTCGCACGCAGCGGGTTTGGCGCCTTGCGGAGATGGCCTTCGCGCCTCTACGCTACGTCTTGTCGTTCGCTTCCATCCATCGGCAATGATCGCAAAGCGCTTCGTGGTGATCTTCGTCTCGCGCCGCAATTCCCTGCGCAGCATCCTGGCCCAGGCCTGCCTGGCGCACCTTGGCAGGGATCGCTTTTCCGCCTATTCGTGCGGCCACCCGGCCCACGTCAGCGACCGGGTCCATCCCGCCGCCATCGCCGCACTCGCCAGCGCGGGCATGCCGGTGCCGCTGTCGCAGCCTCATGGCTGGGACGACATGATCCGGTGGAGTTCTCCGCACGCGAATTTCGTGATCACCCTCGACGAAACCACCTTGCCGGTCCAACCCAACTGGCCCGGGCAGCCTGATGCGGCCTTGTGGTCCTTTCCGGATATCGCCGCTCTCGACAGCGCCGGGGAAATCGATCGTGCAGCACTCCAGATGCTGTATGCGCTGCGCCGTCGACTGGAGCTGTTGACCAGCCTGCCGCTGCACAGCGCGGACCCGGCGGCGATCCGCTCTGACGTGCGCGACCTGGCGCACATGCAGTAGCCCGCGAGTAGCCCGCGATGGCGAGACTTTCCTCACGCCCCGCTTGGGTTTCTGCGGGGCGGGAGAAACATCCCGGGACCGTCTTCAGCAATGCTTAAGGATCGGCGCGGAGACTGATTTCATGGCAAAGGAAATCGTCCTGAGGCCGACCGAAAAAGGATTCATCGCCATGAAGAAGTCTGCTGCCCCGAAGCCGCTCACACCGTCCCAGATCAAGCTCGTGCTCGAACTGCTCGAGTTGTCCCCGCTCGCCCCGAAGGAGACGGCCGCAAGGTTCAATCGGTTGACCCAGGTGGGTGCCTTCTCCGAGGCGCAACAGGATGCGATCGAGATCCTCTTCGCGCTGGACGAGGACGAGATCCCCGACGCCCTGTTCGAGTTTGCCGATGACGACGCCCGGGACATCGTTCGCGACGGGCTGGCGCACGAGGCGCACCTCCGTTTCGTTGCAGCCTGAAAAGCGTTCGGCCGGCCAGGAGCCGGGCGGCAGGTTCTGAAAAAGGCGGGGAGTGGGTGAAGTCGAGGCCGCAGTCCAAGGAGCTTCGTTCCCGTGGACTGCGCCCGACAGATGAAGCGTGACAGCAGCAGGCGGATTGTGCTGTTCGTGCCATTGCGGAGACATAAGATTCCTCCGAATCGAGCCCTCGGAGAGCCGACCGGTCCGGCCCCGTCGCTCCTTGTCCTCAATAGGAAGGCAGCCGCTTCACGCAATGGCGGATCTCTTCCATCAGTGCCAGTGCGCACGGCGCCGCCAGGGCGCCGCCGCGCTGCGTGATCCCGATCTGCCGCCGGGTGCTGGCCAGCGGAAAGTTCAGCACCACCAGGGTCCCGGCCTCGATCTCGTAGTGAAGCTGATGCGCGGAGATGGCCGTCACCATGTCGCTTCGCAGCAGCAGTCCGCGCAGCAGCGCCAGGTCGCCCGTCTCGACGGCGGGCTCCGGCGCCGATTGCCCCGCGTGATGGAAGAAGCGCTCCAGCAGTTCGCGCGAGGGCGAGCCCCGCCGCGACAACACCCAGCCCGCCTGCCGCAACTGCGCGAAGCCGATGTCCGGCGCCGTGGCGAGCGGATGGTCCGCGCGGGCAATCAATGAAATGCGGTCGTCGAACAGGGGCTCCTGCACCAGATCCCTTGCTTCGGCCTCGGGCCGCAACGCCCCCAGGATGAAGTCCACCTCGCCGCTGCGCAATGCGGCGGCGAGCACCTCGTAGGGGCTCTCCACGGTGCCGACGTGCACCCGTGGATGCTCGGCCAGCAGCGCCGAGATGGCCGCAGGCAGCACCAGCGTCCGCGACAACGGCAGCGCGCCGACCATGACGCTGCCCTGCACGACGCCCTGGATCGCCGCCAGATCGGAATCGAGGCTGCGCAGTTCGGCCAATGCGCGCTTGCAGCGGAACGCGAGCAGCTCGCCGGATCGCGTCGGCCGCACGCCGCGCGCCGAACGCGTGAAGAGGGCGCAGCCGGATCGCTCTTCCAGATCACGCACCAGTGCACTGAGTGCGGGCTGCGTCACGCCGAAGGCGCGCGCGACGGCAGGCATGTTGTGCATTTCGGCCAGGCCGGCGAAGAGCGCCAGCCGTCGCCCGCTGAACATGGCCGTCAGCAGGCCCCGCGCATCCAGCCTGCGCGCGCCATCGCTCGGCAGCAACTCCAGGCTGGCCGCGACGAATTCCTGCTCCACACGCACCGCGCGCGCGAACACGGCCTTGCCGTAGACGGTCAGCAGCATGCCTCGCGCCCTGCGCTCGAAGAGGGGGACGCCCAGCGATGCCTCCAGTTCGCCGACCGCGCGCGTGACCGCGGATGCCACGCGGAACAGGTTCTCGGCGGCCTGCGTCACGCTGCCGCTCGTCGCGACGCTCGCGAAAGCCTGCAGGTGCCGCAGGTTGATCGCAAAGGGATCCGGCTGCGCAACCCGGGGCTTCTCGATAACTTTTGTCGATGGCAAGGTGAAGGCTCCGGCAGGGTAGCTTCAAGTAACGGACGGGGTGTGAGGTGTAAAGGGTAAACCCTCGGTCAATAAAAAAGTGAGAACGCAGCGAAATTAGAACTCACACCGGACGCAGCCCTTTCGGCCGAGACTACGGCCCATGTCGACGATCTCCTTCAGCAGCCTCGATGCGATCCCTTGCGTGTGGATGCGCGGCGGCACCTCCAAGGCCGCCTTTTTCCACGCGGGCGACCTGCCCAGCGAACCGGGCGCGCGCGACGCGCTCATCCTCGCCGCGATGGGCCATCCCGACGCACGGCAGATCGACGGCATCGGCGGCGGCAATCCGCTCACCACCAAGGTGGCGATCATTTCGCGCTCGAAGGATTCGCGCGCCGACGTGGACTACCTGTTCGGCCAGGTGGTGGCGGGCGAGTCGCGTGTCGACTATGCGCCCACCTGCGGCAACATCCTCGCGGCCGTCGGGCCGTTCGCGCTGGAAGAGGGCCTTGTCGCAACGCAGCCGCAGGAATCCGTGGTGCGCATCCGCATGGTCAACACCAACTCCTACTGCGACGCCGTCGTGCAGACGCCCGGCGGTCGGGTGGCCTACAGCGGCGACACGCACATCAGCGGCGTACCCGGCGAAGGTTCTCCGATCGAGCTGCGCTTCTCCGACATCGTGGGTTCGAGCTGCGGCGCATTGCTGCCGACGGGCGAGGCCACCGATCGCATCGACGGCGTCGACGTCACCTGCATCGACAACGGCATGCCGGTCGTCGTGATGCGTGCTGCGGACCTCGGCTGCACCGGCAACGAGACGCCGGCCGAACTGGACGCCAACTCAGCGCTCAAGGCGCGCATCGAGTCGATCCGCCTCCAGGCCGGCCAGCGCATGGGGCTGGGCGACGTGAGCGCCAAGGTCGTGCCCAAGATGACGCTGGTGTCGCCCGCGCAAGCCGGCGGCTCGCTGAACACGCGCACCTTCATCCCGCGCAAGTGCCACGACGCCATCGGCGTGCTGGGCGCGGTCTCGGTGGCCTCGGCCTGCGTGCTGCCGGGCACCGTGACCGAGCCGCTGTGCCGCCTGGGGCCGGCGCCGCGGCACGACCTGTCGGTGGAGCACCCGACCGGCGAATTCACCGTGCGCCTGCTGATGGACGAGAGCGGCCTCGCCATCGCCGGCGCCGCACTCCTGCGCACCGCACGTCCGCTCTTTCGCGGCCAGGTGCTGGTGCCACGCAACCCCTGAATCGAAGAGAAGACTGGAAACTGCATGATCATCGACTGCCACGGTCACTACACCACTGCCCCCAAGGCCCTGGAGGAATGGCGCAACCGCCAGATCGCCAGCCTCGGCAATCCGGCGGAGACGCCATCGCCCTCGTCGCTCAAGATCAGCGACGACGAGCTGCGCGAATCCATCGAAAGCAACCAGCTCCAGAAGATGCGCGAGCGCGGCAGCGACCTGACCATCTTCTCGCCGCGTGCGAGCTTCATGGCGCACCACATCGGCAACTTCGAGACGAGCGCCACCTGGGCCGCGATCTGCAACGAGCTGTGCCACCGCGTCGCGCAGCTCTTTCCGGACCACTTCATCGGCGCGGCCATGCTGCCGCAGTCGCCTGGCGTCGATCCGCGCACCTGCATTCCGGAACTGGAGCGTTGCGTCAAGGACTACGGCTTCGTCGGCATCAATCTCAACCCCGATCCGTCCGGTGGGCACTGGACCTCGCCGCCGCTGTCGGACCGCCACTGGTATCCGATCTACGAGAAGATGGTCGAGCACGACATCCCGGCGATGGTGCACGTGAGCACGAGCTGCAATGCCTGCTTCCACACCACCGGCGCGCACTACCTGAATGCCGACACCACGGCCTTCATGCAGTGCCTGACTTCCGATCTGTTCAAGGACTTCCCGACGCTGCGCTTCGTGATCCCGCATGGCGGCGGCGCGGTGCCCTACCACTGGGGACGCTTCCGCGGTCTCGCGCAGGAGCTGAAGAAGCCGCTGCTGAAGGACCACCTGCTCAACAACATCTTCTTCGACACCTGCGTCTACCACCAGCCGGGCATCGACCTGCTGACGCGCGTGATCCCGGTCGACAACATCCTCTTCGCCAGCGAGATGATCGGCGCCGTGCGCGGCATCGATCCGGAAACCGGCTTCCCCTACGACGACACGCGCCGCTACATCGACGCGACGCCGATGCTCGACGACGACGCGCGCTACAAGGTCTACGAGGGCAATGCCCGCCGCGTCTATCCGCGCCTCGATCGCGCATTGACTGCCAAGGGACTCTGAACACATGACCTCATCCAGCACCCTCCAGGAACTCGGCGTCGTCCATCGCCGCATCACGCGTGCCGACCCGGCCGCCGTCGAGAAGCTTTCGCGCTTCGGCGTGTCCACCGTGCACGAGGCGCTCGGCCGCCTGGGGCTCATGCAACCGCGCATCCGCCCGATCTACCCTGAAGCGCACTTCTGCGGCCCCGTCGTCACCGTGCTGCTGCAGCCGGGCGACAACTGGATGCTGCACGTGGCTGCCGAGCAGATCCAGCCCGGCGACGTGGTGGTCGCGGCCTGCACCGCCGACAGCACCGACGGCTTCTTCGGCGACCTGCTCGCGACCTCCTTCAAAGCGCGCGGATGCAAGGGCCTCGTGATCGACGGCGGCGTGCGCGACGTGCGCGACCTCACCGCGATGAACTTCCCGGTGTTCAGCCGCGCCATCCATTCCAAGGGAACGATCAAGGCGACGCTCGGTTCGGTCAACGTGCCGGTGGTGTGCGCTGGCGCGCTGGTGCAACCGGGCGACGTTGTGGTGGCCGACATCGACGGCGTGGTGGTGGTGCCGGCCGCGCGCGCGCAGCAGGTGGCCGACGCGGCCGAAGCCCGCGAAGCCAACGAGACAAGCAAGCGTGCGCGCTTCGCGGCCGGCGAACTCGGCCTCGACATGTACGCCATGCGCGAGCCTTTGGCCAAGGCGGGCCTGCGCTACATCGACTGACTGGAGACACCATGAAAAAGCTCAACGCATCCATGGCCCTGGGGACTTTCGCTGCAGCCGTGCTGACCCTGGCCGCGACGCCTTCCCACTCGCAGGATTTCCCCACCCGGCCGGTGCGCATCATCACGCCCTTCCCGGTCGGCAGCGGCCCTGAAGGTGTGGTGCGCCTGCTGGCCGACAAGCTCAGCCGTACCTGGGGCAAGCCGGTGACGGTCGAGAACCGACCGGGCGGCAATGGTTTCATCGCCATCGATGCCTTCAGGCGTGGTGCGACCGATGGGCACGACCTGATCCAGCTCGACAACGTGCACCTCGTCGCCTATCCGTACCTGTTCAAGAAGCTGCCCTACGACCCGGTGAAGGACTTCGAGCAGATTGCGCCGCTGTTCCGCACCAACTTCTTCTTCACCGTGGCGACGGACAGCAAGTACAAGTCGGTCGGGCAGATCGTGGCCGATGCCAAGGCCAACCCCGGCAAGCTCAACTACGGCTCATGGTCCATCGGCAATCCGGTGCACCTGGGCTCGGCGCTGTTCGAGACGATGACGGGCACGCAGATGACGCACGTCATCTACAAGGAGACCACGCAGCTCTACACCAGCGTCGCGACCAACGAGCTGTCCTTCGCGCTCGGCACGCTGGGTTCGGCGGGCGCCATGCAGCGGGCCGGCAAGCTGCGCTATCTGGCCGTGGCTGCGCCGCAGCGCCATCCGGCGTTCCCGGACGTGCCGACGGTGGCTGAATCCGGCGGTCCCGCAGGCTTCGAGGTCGTCGGCTGGACGACGCTGGCCGCACCGGCCGGCCTGCCGCGCGCCGTGAGCGACAAGATCCGGCGCGATGTGGAGAAGGCCCTGGCCGACCCCGATTTCAAGGCCAAGTTCGTCGCCTTCGGCTATGAGCCCTTCCCGGTCACGCGCGACAAGTTCGAGCTGTACGTGCAGGGCGAGTCCAAGCGCATGGCCGCGGTGATCAAGCAGGCGAACGTCTCGCTCGACTGAAACCAACAAGGATTCATCATGGCTCGCATCATCGGCGCCGTCTCCTGCTCCCACACCCCGACCATCGGCTTCGCCTTCGACAAGAACAAGCAGGACGACCCGGTCTGGGCCCCCATCTTCAAGGACTTCGAACCGGTGCAGCGCTGGCTGGCCGAACAACAGCCGGACGTCCTGTTCTTCATCTACAACGACCACGTCAGTTCCTTCTTCTTCGACCACTACTCGGCTTTCGCCCTGGGTGTGGGCGAGCGTCATGCGGTGGCGGACGAGGGCGGTGGCGCGAGGGATCTGCCGTCGGTTGCCGGACATCCCGCGCTGGCGCGGCACATCGGCCGTTCGCTGGTGGCGGACGAGTTCGACATGTCCTTCTTCCAGGACCGGGCGCTGGACCACGGCGTCTTCTCGCCGCTGTCGCTGCTGTGCCCCCACCAGCCCGACTGGACGGTGCCGGTGATCCCGCTGCAGGTCGGCGTGCTGCAGTCGCCCGTGCCATCGGCGCGGCGCTGCTACCGCCTCGGGCAGGCGCTGCGTCGCGCCATCGAGAGCTACCCGGAAGACCTGAAGGTCGCCATCGTCGCCACCGGCGGGTTGTCGCACCAGGTGCACGGCGAGCGCGCGGGCTTCAACAACACGGCGTGGGACGCGCAGTTCCTCGACCTGATCGAGAACGACCCGGTGCGACTCACCGAAATGACGCAGGCCGAGCTGGCAACCCTCGGCGGCATGGAAGGCGCCGAAGTCATCATGTGGCTGGTCATGCGCGGCGCCCTGTCGGCCAACGTGCGCAAGACGCACCAGAGCTACTACCTGCCGTCGATGACCGGCATCGCGACCCAGATCTACGAGAACCTCGCGAGCCCGCCGGTCGCCGGCGAGGTGGAGCGGCATCGGCGCCACATGAACGAGCAACTCGCGGGCGTCGAAGCACTCGAGGGCACCTATCCCTTCTCGCTGGAGACCAGCGTGCGCGCCTACCGCCTCAACAAGTTCCTGCATGGCATGACGCGCCCCGAGCACCGGGCGCAGTTCCTCGCGGACGAGGAGGCCGCGTTCGAGGCGGCGGAGCTGACCGCGCAGGAGCGCGACCTGGTGCGCCGGCGCGACTGGCGAGGCCTGATCCACTACGGCGTCATCTTCTTCATGCTGGAGAAGCTCGGCGCGGTCATCGGCGTGTCGAACCTGCACATCTATGCCGCCATGCGCGGCCAGACGTTGGAAGCATTCCAGCAGACGCGCAACGCCCCCGGCGCCCTCTATTCGGTCGCCGGCAAGGATGCCAAGGCACAGACGTGGAACAAATGAACCACCCCCAGGCTTGCCCACTTCGTGTGGCCGCCTACCCCTCTCCGCGGGCTTTCTTGCCCTCCATTCGTTGAACCTTCGGAACTACCCATGAGATCCTTTTTCTTTCGTTGCGCATTCGCGCTCGTCGCATCGCTGCCCCTCGCCGCCTTGAGCGCGACGGCGGCCGATGCCTATCCATCCAAGCCGATCAAGATCCTTGTCGGCTACAGCGCCGGCGGCGCGGTGGATGCCATCGCACGCTCGGTCGGCCAGCGCATGGCCGCCACCCTCGGGCAGCCCGTCATCGTCGAGAACAAGCCGGGCGCCGGCACGAACATCGCCGTCAAGGCGCTCATCGCCAGCCCGCCCGACGGCTACACGCTGCTGCTGGCGGCCAACGCGCTCGCCGTGAATCCGTCGCTGTTCCAGCCGGTGCCCTACGACCTGGAGCGCGACCTGACGCCGGTGTCACTGGTTGGAAGGGTGCCCGTGGTGCTGGCCGTGCGCGAGGGATCGGAGATCAAGACGCTGGCGCAGTTGTCGGCAGCGACCAAGGCCAAGCCCGGCACCATCAGCGTGGCGACGCCGGGCAACGGCTCGACACCGCATCTGGCGATGGAACTGTTCCAGCACACGGCCGGGCTCTCATGGCGGCACGTGCCCTACAAGGGCGGCGCGCAGGCACTCACCGACGTGCTCGGCGGCCACGTCGACGTGGTGGCGGTGAATGCGCTGGAGGCGCTGCCGCTGGTGAAGGGCGGCAAGCTGCGCGTGCTGGCCGTCATGAGCCCCGAGCGCTCCGCGGTGCTGCCGGGCGTGCCGACCGTGGCGGAGTCCGGCTATCCCGGATTCGAGTCCAGCGTCTGGTACGGCTTCGTCGCTCCGGCCGGCCTGCCGAAGCCGATCCTGGCGAAGGTGCATGAGGCCGTGCAGAAGGCGCTCGAATCCAGCGAAGTGCGCGACCAGCTGGCTGCGGCTGGCGGCGTGGCATTGCCAGGCGCGCCCGAGTTGTTCGGCAAGCTGGTCAAGGACGACGCCGCGCGCTACGGCAAGCTGATCCGCGAAGCCAACATCAAGCCGGATTGAGCTGCCGGATCACCGGCGAAAAAGGCGGCTTACTGGAAAACGACGCGCGCGGTCGCCGCGGCTTCCTTCCAGACCGCCTCGCGGTTGCCCGCGTGGACCGGCGCAGGCTCCACCGACAGGATGATCACGTTGACCGTGGCGCCGCTGAAGTGCGCGCGCAGCATCACCTTGAGCTGAGTGGCCGTCGGAACCGCGCGCACGTCCTCGCCATCGGGCGCATGCAGCGGAACGTCCGTCGTCGGTGCTGCGAGATAGCGATCGATGGCGGGAAGCGCCACCGTCAACCGCTGCCCGACCTTGAAGGCATAACCTTCCCGCGCGCGAAGTTCCATCGAGAACGCGGGCAGCTTCTGCGGGCGAGTGAGTAGTTCCTTCTTCTGCCGCGCAATGGCGGCGGCCTCGTCGGACAGGGCCTGTGGAACGGAATCTGCAAAGCGGATGTTCATGGACAGCGATGTTGGACTGGAAGGCACGGGAAATGCCCGGCGCAGTGTACGTCCGGCGCGGCCACTTTCAAGACGCGCAAGACGCGCGCGCGGCACGGCGCCGCCGAACGGCGTGAATTTCGTCCTGACCGGCGATGCGCGTGCGGCCGCGCGGCTCAGATGGAGCGCTGGCCGACCCGCCTGGACAGCTCTTCGGCACTCTCCTTGCGCTCGCTGTACCGGTCCACCAGGTAGGGGCTGACGTCGCGCGTGAGCAGGGTGAACTTGAACAGCTCCTCCATCACGTCGACCACCCGGTCGTAGTAGCTCGAAGGCTTCATGCGGCCGGCTTCGTCGAACTCGAGGTAGGCCTTGGCGACGGACGACTGGTTGGGGATGGTCAGCATCCGCATCCACCGGCCGAGCACGCGCATCTGGTTGATGGCATTGAACGATTGCGAACCGCCGGAGACCTCCATGACCGCCAGCGTCTTGCCCTGCGTCGGCCGCACCGCGCCGAGCGCCAGCGGAATCCAGTCGATTTGCGCCTTCATGATGCCGGACATCGCGCCGTGCCGTTCGGGGGAGGTCCACACCATGCCCTCCGACCACTCGGCGAGCCTGCGCAGCTCCTGGACTTTCGGGTCGGTGTCCGGAACGCTGTCGGGGAGGGGCAAGCCTGCCGGATCGAAGATCTTCACTTCGCCGCCCATGGCTTCGAGCAGCCGTGCCGCCTCCAGCGTCAGGAGCTTGCTGTACGAGCGCAGGCGCAGGGAGCCGTAGAGCATCAGGAAGCGTGGACGATGCACGGAGGGCTCGCGGACAACGAGCCGCTCCCGTGTCGGGACCTCGAAAAGCGACGCGTCCAGCGCCGGGAAGGTGGGCGGCTTTTCAAGCACGACGCACGCCCTCGTCGACCACAAGCTCCCCGTCCTCCTTGACGAAGGGCGTGAGCTTCGGCACCGGGAGAATCTCCAGCACGGCTTCCGAGGGGCGGCAGAGCCTGGTGCCCAGGGGCGTCTCGACGATGGGCCGATTGATGAGGATGGGGTGTGCGAGCATGAAATCGAGGAGGTCCTCATCGGACCACTTCGGGTCCTCCAGACGCAGTTCGGCGTAGGGTGTTCCCTTTTCGCGCAGCAGCGCACGCACGGGAATGCCCATCGACTGGATGAGCGCCCGAAGGCGCTCCTTGCTCGGCGGTGTCTTGAGGTACTCGATCACTTGCGGCTCCAGGCCGCCGTGCCGGATCAGTGCCAGCGTGTTGCGAGAGGTCCCGCAGGACGGGTTGTGATAGATGGTGATTTCAGTCATGGGATGCAGATGGACTTCCGCTCAGGTGGGTCGTTGGCCGTCTTCATACCAGCCTTGCGTCCGGTTCACGACGGCCACCACTGCGAGCATGAGGGGGACTTCGATGAGGACGCCGACCACCGTGGCCAGCGCGGCGCCGGACTGGAACCCGAAGAGGCTGATGGCGGTCGCCACCGCCAGCTCGAAGAAGTTGCTTGCCCCGATCAGCGCCGACGGCCCGGCCACGCAATGCGCGACGCCGAGCCTGCGGTTGAGCAGATAGGCCAGGCCCGCGTTCACGATGACCTGAATGAGGATGGGCACTGCGAGGAGTGCGATCACCAGCGGTTGCTCCAGGATGGACTCGCCCTGGAATGCAAACAGCAGAACGAGCGTCAGCAGCAGCGCCGAGATCGACAGCGGCCCGAGCCGTTCGGCCACCGCCTGGAAGCGATCGACGCCTCGGCGCATCAAGGCCCTGCGCCAGAGCTGTGCAATGACGACGGGCACCACGATGTAGAGACCGACCGATACGAGCAGCGTGTCCCACGGCACTGCGATGGAGGAGAGCCCCAGCAACAGCGCGACGATGGGCGCGAATGCCACCACCATGATCGCGTCGTTCAACGCCACCTGCGACAGCGTGAAATAGGGGTCGCCCTTGCAGAGCTGGCTCCACACGAACACCATGGCGGTGCAAGGTGCCGCTGCAAGCAGGATGAGTCCGGCCACGTAGCTGTCCAGCTGGTCGGCGGGAAGGTGGGGCGCAAACACATGGCGGATGAAGATCCAGCCGAGCAATGCCATCGAGAACGGCTTCACCGCCCAGTTGATGAACAAGGTGACGCCGATGCCACGCCACTGCGAAGCGACCTGGCCCAGCGCGCCGAAGTCGATCTTCAGCAGCATCGGAATGATCATGACCCAGATCAGGACACCGACGGGCACGTTCACCTTGGCGACCTCAAGCCTCGCCACGGCCTGGAAGAGGCTGGGCCATGCCTGTCCGAGCGAGATGCCCGTGACGATGCAGATCCCGACCCACAGGGTCAGGTAGCGTTCGAAGAAGCTGATGGCCGGCCTCGCGGGCGGCGCGCCCTCGACCGTGATGGGCGGAGTGCTCATGGGGCGGTCGGCAGCGTCAGCACTGGCAGGCGTCGCCGGTCGCGTCCACCGCGCACGCGGCACCCTGGCAACAGTTGTCGGTGAGGTAGCCGAGCAGTGCATTCATGCTGTCGTACTCGGCCCGGTAGATGAGGTTCCGGCTGGCTCGCTCCTGAGTCACGAGCCCGGAGTTCGCCAGTTCCTTGAGGTGAAACGACAAGGTGGCGGGGGGTACGCCCGTGGCTTCCTGGATGACGCCGGGGGTAAGGCCGCTCTGGCCGGAAACCACCAACGCGCGGAACACCTCGAGGCGCAGTGGGTGGGCCAGCGCTGCGAGGGCCTGGACGACTTGGGTTGATTCCATCGTTCGAGAATAATCGAATTAATCATCTGGAGCAAGCAGCCGTGAACGCGGCGTGGACGCCCCGGTCAAGTTTCGAAACCCGGTGTGAGAGCATCGCGGCCATCGAGGAGTACACGCCATGTCCGAAACCCATCCCCTGCAAACCCAGGGCCCGCGCCCCACGCACGAACAGATGGTGCGCCACCTGCGCCGCTCCAACGAAGTGGCCCGCCGCGCCATCGCCCTCGGCCATCACCCCTTTGGCGCCGTGCTGGTCGGCCCGGACAACGAGACCGTGCTGCTGGAGCAATGCAACATCGACACCGTCAACCATGCCGAGTCGACGCTGGCGCGCGTGGCCGCGACCAACTACACGCCCGAGTTCCTCTGGGGCTGCACGCTCTACACCGCCGTCGAGCCCTGTTGCATGTGCGCGGGCACGGCCTACTGGGCCAACATCGGGCGCGTGGTGTACGGCATGACCGAGGCCCAGTTGCTCGCCGAGACCGGCAGTCATGCCGAGAACCCGACGATGAGCGTGCCGTCGCGCTACGTCTTCGACCACTGCCAGAAGCCCGTGGAGCTGATCGGGCCGGTGGTCGAGATTGCGCAGGAAACCATCGAGATGCAGCGGGCCTTCTGGGCGACCCGCTGACACCGACGCCGGCCTCTACAGGCCCAGCTCCTGCTTTGCGATGATGTTGCGCTGGATCTCGTTGCTGCCGCCGTAGATCGACATCGCGCGCCGCCAGAAGTAGTTGGGCGCTGCGCCGCGAACGCTCGCCTCGATGCCTTCGAGATTCCCTTCGCCGCGCATCTGGGCCGGGTCGAGCACCTGGCCATCGGGCCCCGAGGCCTCGAAGATCAGCTCGGTGATGCGCTGGCCGATCTCGGTGCCGCGGATCTTCAATGCCGAAGCCAGTCCGGCGCCGGGCGAACTGCCCGTGCCCATGCTCGACAGCGCGCGCAGCGTCGTCACTTCGAGCGCCTTCAGTTGCGCCTCGGTGGCAGACACCTTGGCGCGGAACACCGGGTCTTCGATGAGCGGGCGGCCGCGATGGCGCACGCCCGACGCGATGCGGTGCAGCCTGCGCATCGCGAAGGTGGAAAAGCCGATGTTCGAGTTCTCGACCCGCTCGTGTTCGAGGAGGAACTTCGCGTAGGTCCAGCCGCTGCCTTCTTCGCCCACCAGATTGGCCTTGGGCACCTTCACGTCGGTGAGGAACACGGCATTGAAGGAGTGCGTGCCTTCGAGCATCGGGATCGGCTGCACCACGATGCCCGGCGACTTCATGTCGATCAGCAGGAAGGAGATGCCGCGCTGCGCCTTGGCCTCGCGGCTGGTGCGAACGAGGCAGAACATCCAGTCGGCGTAGTGGGCGTAGGAGGTCCAGATCTTCTGGCCGTTGACGAGGTAGTGGTCGCCCCGGTCCTCGGCGCGCGTGGCGAGCGAGGCGAGGTCCGACCCCGAGGCCGGCTCAGAGTAGCCCTGGCACCACCATGTCGTCGAGGCGCGGATGCCCGGCAGGTGCTGCGCCTTCTGCGCCTCGTTGCCGAAATTGAAGATCACCGGACCGACCATGCGCGGCCCGAAGGGCTGGATGGTGGGGCAGTTCAGCTCGGCGCTGATGGTCTCGAAGATGTAGCGCTGCGTCGCGTTCCAGCCCGGCCCGCCCTGCGACACCGGCCAGGTGTAGGCGTGCCATCCGCGGCGGCCGAGGATCTGCTGCCAGCGCATGAAGTCCTCGCGATGCAGGTGGAGGTCGTGCTCCACGCGCCGCGATATGTCTTGCGGCAGGTTCTCGGTGATGAAGGCGCGCACTTCATGGGCAAACGCCTGCTCTTCCTTCGAAAAGGCCAGTTCCATCTGAGATCTCCGTCAGTCTTGTGAATGCAGGGCGAAATGAACGCCGCCGATCGTGACGCCGGTCGCATCCGACGCGAGCCCGCGGGCTTCCGCGGTGTTGCGGATGGCGGAGGCGTCGCGCACCGCCAGTTCGATGCCTGCGAGCCCTTCGCCGCGATCGTCGCGCGGCGCGACGAAGCGAAGCGTGGCGTTGTCGAGGCGCAGATGCCAGCCGGCATCGCCGCGCTCGACGGGCCGCTGGAGGATGCCGCCCCAGCGCGTCGCCAATGCCGCAGGGTCGTCCGCCTGCAGCACCGCCCCGGTGATGCCCCGCACGCGGACCTCCGAGACGGCATCGCGCCAATGCGGCCCGGCGGGCCAGTAGGGGCCGGTCAGGGCCGCACCGTTGAGCGTCGTGTTGATCTCCAGCAGTGCACCGCCCGTGTCGCGCGGATGCAGTTGCATGCCCTCGTAGTCGCCGATCGCCAGCGGCGCGGCGATGCGCACGCCGATCGCATCGACGTGCGCGCGCCAGCGCGGCAGCGCCTCGCTGTCCAGGATCACCATGTAGCCGCCATCGCCCTTGCGGCGTTCGATGTAGCGCCCGGCCGTGGTGCCCTCGCGCAGCGGTGCGACGACCTCGACGAAGCTCGTGCCGAAGGGCATCAGCGCGTTGTGCAGGCCGAACTGGCCCACCTCGGGATCGCGGTGGCAGACCTTCACGCCGAAGACGGCGCACAGGTCTTCCTCCACCGGCGCCAGTTGCGCGGCCACCAGGCAAAGCTGGCGAAGTCTCAGATAGGTCGTTGTCAAAACGTTGTCTCCTTGTGCTCGCCCAACGAGCTTGGTTTTGAATATGATATAACAAATATACAAATCACAAGAGACAAGGCCACAGCCCATGACATCGCTTGCCGGACTGCGCGTACTGGATCTTTCGCGCTTCATCGCCGGGCCCTACTGCGCCATGATGCTCGGCGACATGGGCGCGGAGGTCGTGAAGATCGAACCCCCCGGCGAGGGCGAATACGCGCGGCGCGCCACGCCGGCCGTGAACGGCCAGAGCCTCTACACCTTCATCGTCAACCGCAACAAGAAGAGCCTGGCGATCGACCTGCGCAGCGATGGCGGTCTGAAGGTGCTGCGCGGCCTCATCGCGCAGGCCGACGTGCTGGTCGAGAACTTCCGTCCGGGCACGATGGAGAAGATGGGCCTGGGCTGGGAGGCAGTCCACGCGCTCAACCCGCGGCTGGTGATGGCGCGCATCTCGGGCTTCGGCCAGGACGGGCCTCTCGCGCAAAAGCAATGCTTCGACGGCGTGGCGCAGGCCATGAGCGGGCTGATGGACATGACCGGCGCCGAGGACGGCCCGCCGACCATGATCGGCTCCTTCATGTGCGACTACACCACCGGCATGTACGCCGCGCTCGGCATCCTTGCGGCGCTCAATGCGCGGCATGCGTCCGGTCAAGGCCAGCTGGTCGACGTGTCCTTGCTGGAGAGCGCCGCATCGATGCTCATGACGGCGATCCCCCAGCAGAAACTCTTCGGCACCACCATGACGCGCGTCGGCAGCCGCGATCGCTTCGTGGCGCCATCCAATACCTTCGCGACGGGCGACGGCCGCTATGTGCTGATGGTGGGCGGCGACGACAACATGTTCCCGCGCGTCGTGCGCGCCATGAAGCAGCCCGCATTGCTGGACGATCCGCGCTTCGTCTCGATGGCCTCCCGCCTCGAACACCGCGCTGCGGTCGAGGGCATCGTGGCGGGCTGGATGCTCGCGCACGATGCCGACGAAATCGTGGCGCGCCTCGAAGCCGAGGGCGTGCCCTGCGCCAAGATCGCGACGATCGACGAGGTGGTCGACAACCCGCAATTGCGCCATCGCGGCGCCATCGCGGACATTCCGTTCGGCGACACGAGGGTGCCCGTGCAGGGCGTGACCATCCATCTGTCGGCGACCCCGCTCGCGATCGAACGCGCGATGCCGGAAGTCGGCGAACACAACGCCGAGGTACTCCAGCAGTGGCTCGGCTTCCAGTCAGACCAGATCGCCGCGCTGCAGGCCGAAGGCGCCATCTGATGAACCCTAACCCTGCACACGCCCACAAGGAGACACGCACTTGACCACCGAACTCATCGAACAATTCGAAGCGGGCGTACTGACGCTCACCCTGAACAGGCCGGAACGCCTCAACGCCCTGACCGTGCTCATGACCGAGGCGCTGCTCGCTGCGTTGCGCCGCGCCGCGGTCGACAACGAGGTTCGTGCCGTGGTGCTGACCGGCGCAGGGCGCGCCTTCTGCGCCGGCGGCGACGTCAAGGCCATGGCCGAGGACGATGCGACGCGGCACACGCTCGAATCCCGCACCCTGCAGTTGCGCGAACACATGGAGTGTTCGCGGCTGCTGCACGAGATGCCCAAGCCCACGATCGCCGTGGTGCGGGGCGCGGCGGCCGGCGCGGGCCTGTCGCTTGCGCTGGCGTGCGACCTGCTGCTGGCGAGCGACACGGTCAAGCTGACCTCGGCCTTTGCCAAGGTCGGTCTCTCGGGCGATTTCGGCAGCACCTATTTCCTGACCAAGCTGCTGGGCCAGCGCGCGCGTGCGTTCGCGCTGCTCTCGCCCGTGCTCAAGGCGGACGAGGCGCTCCAGCTCGGGCTGGTCACGCGCGTGGTGCCCGACAGCGAGCTCGACGCCGAAGGCCGCAAGCTTGCGCAGCAACTGGCGGACGGCCCATCGATCACGCTCGGCCATATCAAGGCCAATCTGAATGCGGCGGAGCAGGGCGCCACGCTGGCGCAGGCGCTCGACCACGAGGCCATCCGCCACATCCGTTGCGGCATGACCGAAGACCACCAGGAAGCGGCCCGCGCCTTCGTCGAGAAGCGCACGCCGAAGTTCGTCAACCGTTGAAGGAACCCGCCATGGACCGCTTTTCTCTCAAGGGCAAGACCGCCATCGTCACCGGCTCGTCGCGCGGCATCGGCCGTGCCATCGCCATCGCCTACGCCCGTGCGGGCGCCCGGGTCGTCGTCACCAGCCGCAAGGTGGATGCCTGCAACGCGGTGGTCGAGCAACTGCGCGGCGAAGGGCTGGAAGCCACCGCGGTCGCCTGCAACATCTCCAGCAAGGAACAGGTGACTGCGCTCGTCGACCAGACCGAGAAGGCCTACGGGCCGGTCGACGTTCTGGTGTGCAACGCGGCCGTCAATCCCTACTACGGGCCGATGTCGGGCATCACCGACGAGGCCTTCTCCAAGGTGATGGACGTCAACATCCGCTCCAACCTCTGGATGGTCAACCGGGTCGCGCCGGGCATGGCGGAGCGGGGCGGCGGATCGATCGTCATCATCAGTTCGATCGCGGGCCTGACGGGTTCGCGGGTGCTGGGCGCCTATGCCATCTCGAAGGCGGCCGACATGCAACTCGCTCGCAACCTCGCATTGGAATGGGGCAAGCAGGGCGTGCGCACCAACTGCATTGCGCCCGGCCTCATCAAGACCGACTTCGCCAAGGCGCTGTGGGACAACCCCAAGACGCTGGCCGCCGCGCTGGCCTCCAGCCCGCTCAACGCCATCGGCGATCCGGAGGACATTGCCGGTGCGGCGCTGCTGTTGGGCTCCGACGCGGGGCGCTTCATCACGGGCACGACCATCGTCATCGACGGCGGCGCCACGATCGGCGGCGAAGCCTGACGGACCCCGGAGCATCCATGACCTACCAGGACATCACCGTCGCGACCGAAGGCCGCGTTCTCACCATCACGCTGAACCGGCCCGACCGGCTCAATGCGTGGACGCACCGGATGGAATCCGAGTTTCGCAAAGCCGTCGAAGCGGCCGAGGCCGATGAGGCCGTGCGCGCCGTCGTGGTCACGGGCGCGGGCCGGGGCTTCTGCGCCGGGGCCGACATGGACATTCTCGAAGCGGGAGCGGCCGGCGCGGCCGACACCACGATCCCGTCGCCTCCCGCGTCGTCCGGGGCCACCGGCATCGAAGCCAACTACGCCTGGCGCTTCAGCTACCTGCTGCGCGTGCGCAAGCCGATCTTCGCGGCCATCAACGGGCCCATTGCGGGCATCGGCCTGTGCATGGCCGTGTTCTGCGATTTCCGCTACATGGCTGAGGGCCAGAAGCTCACGACCGCCTTTGCGAAGCGCGGGCTGATCGCGGAGCACGGCATCTCGTGGATGCTGCCGCGGCTGGTCGGGCCGACCCACGCGCTCGACCTGCTGCTGTCCGCGCGCACGCTGGTCACGGCCGAGGCGGCATCGCTGGGCCTGGTCAAGGCGCTGCCCGCCGAGGGTTTTCTCGCGGCGGTGCAGGCCGTCGCCCGCGACATGACCGACAACGCCTCCCCGCGTTCGATCGGCGTCATCAAGCGGCAGGTGTACGACAGCCTGTTCCAGGACCTGGACACCGCGTGGCGCCGTGCCGACGAGGAAATGCAGGCGTCCTTCGCGAGCGAGGATTTCCGCGAAGGTGTGGCGCATTTCCTCGAAAAGCGTGCTCCCGCCTTCACCGGCCGTTGATACAAACGGCACCGTTGAAATAACATATACGCTATCAAAAACAGGTGTGCGACCCGCATGCCTCCCACTCCGATGGAAGACATCCTCACCCGCGACAGCCTCAACGCCCAGGCCTACAGCCGCCTGTGCCGCGACCTCAAGGCAGGCCGGTTCGCGCCCGGCGAAAAGCTCAAGCTGCGCGATCTCGCGGCCGAGATGGGCATCAGCCCGACGCCGGTGCGCGAGGCCCTGGCGCGGCTGATCTCCGAGCAGGCGCTGGAACAGGTCGGCCACCATTCGGTGCGGGTGCCTGTCATGAGCGAGGAGCGCTTCGCCGAAGTGCGAGAGCTTCGCCTCATGCTCGAAGGGCAGGCGGCGGCGCGCGCCGCGGAGCATGCCGGCAGCGACGACGTGAAGAAGCTCGAAGCCATCCACGACCGCATGGCCGCCCTGCGCGAAGCGGGGGATACGGCCGGCGAGCTGCTCGAATCCGAGCGCTTCCACATGGCGGTCTATGCGCTGGCCGCCATGCCGGTGCTGCAGTGCATCGTCGAAAGCCTGTGGCTGCAGTGCGGCCCGCTCATGAAGGCGCTGCAGACCCATGCGCTGGGACAGCCGCGCAAGCAGCATCCGCATCACATGGTGATGCGCGGCCTGCGCAAGCACGACGGCGAAGTGGCGCGGCGCGGCATCCACGACGAGATCGAGCGCACCTCGGCGCCGATCCTCGCGTATCTGCGCGAACGCAGCGCACAGGAGCCGGCGCAGGCCGTGAAGCCCTCACGCCGGGCCGCCAGCCACGTCGCCTGAGGATCCGCGCCAACGCGCCGTCGGTGCGCCCCGGAAAGGGAGCGTGCCTGCCAGTCCATGCAGCAGGGAAATGCACCTGCATGCTCAATATTCATGACCTTCGCTTGTTGCTTCCGGCGCCAGGCCGCATGATCGTGGACACACCGGGCGCCCCGCAGCGCGGGCCGAACCCGGACGAGCAGACCGCCTCGGAGACACGTCAGCATGATCGCTTACCGCCACGGCTCTCAGCCGCTG
The DNA here is from genome assembly GCF_030317145.1 of Variovorax flavidus. Lineage (GTDB taxonomy): Bacteria > Pseudomonadota > Gammaproteobacteria > Burkholderiales > Burkholderiaceae_C > Variovorax > Variovorax flavidus. The sequence goes on along the minus strand of NZ_JASZYE010000003.1, from coordinate 238,444 downwards.
CATGAGTATTTGCGCCTGCACGCCCGCAGCACGCCCGACAAGCCCGCCCTCATCTGGTACGGGCGCCGCATCTCGTACGCGGAACTCGACGACATGAGCGACCGCTTTGCCCAGAGCCTGCGCGACCGGGGCATCGGGCAGGGCGACGTGGTGGCGCTCTTCCTGCACAACTGTCCGGAGTACCTCATCGCGCATTTCGGCGTGCAGAAGCTCGGCGCGATCGTGAGCCCCTGCAACCCGGACGCCCAGGCCTACGAACTCGAACACCAGTTGACCGAGCTGGACGCCAGCGCCATCGTGGCGGGCGAGGAGCTTCTCAAGGTCGTGCTGGGTTCCAGCGTGATGCGCACGGTGGCGCATGTCTTCGCGGTGCGCTACGGCGAGATGCTGCCGGCGACCCTCGCGATGGACGTGCCGTCCAACATCCGTCTTCGGCACGAACCGGCGCCGCCGCTGCCGGGCGCCGTCATCGACTTCGCGGATGCGCTGGCCGAGGCGGACGCCTTCACGCCGGTCGACACCATCGCGATGGACGACGTCTCCCTCATGGCCTACACCTCGGGCAGCACCGGCCTGCCCAAGGGCGCGATGATCAGCTTCGAGTGCGCGCTCTTCAAGACCGCGGTGAGCGCCGACAGCTTCCGGCTCGGCACCGACGACGTGATGCTGGCCGATGTCGCGCTGCACCACATCTCCGGGATGATGACCGGCCTGGCGCTGCCGATCTACTGCGGCGCGACCGTCGTACTGCTGCACCGCTTCGACGCGACGGCCGTGCTGCAGGCCATCGAGGCCTGCGGCGTGACCTGGTGGTACACCATGGCGCCTTCGATGCCGTCGGCCATGGCCTGCGATGACGCCGCGACCTACGACCTGTCCTCGCTGCGTACCACGGTGGGCACCAGCTTCGGCGTGCAGCTCACCGAATCGCTCGCCCGACGCTGGAGCCGCTTTGCCAACGGCTGCCTCGTCTACGAGGCCGGCTATGGCCTGAGCGAGACGCACACCTGCGACACGCTGATGCCGCCCGACGCGATCAAGTGGGGCACCAACGGCAAGCCGGCGCCGGGCGTGGAGCTGCGCATCGTCGACACCGAGACCGGCTGCGACCTGCCCACAGGCCAGCGCGGCGAGATCCTGCTGCGCGGCCCCATCAAGTACAAGGGCTACTGGCTGCAGCCCGAGGCGACCCAGGCCATGCAGCTCGACGGCTGGCTGCGCACCGGCGACGTAGGCGTGGTGGACGACGAGGGCTACCTGACCTTCCTCGGCCGCACCAAGGAAATGATCAAGGTGTGGAGCTACAGCGTCTTTCCGGAAGAGGTCGAGGCCATCCTCGCCATGCATCCCGACGTGCGGCAGGCGGCGGTCGTCGGCCTGCCCGATCCGGACCGGGGCGAGGCCGTGCAGGCCTATGTCGTGCTGAAGGACGAGGCCGCGGCCCGCGTTCGCGCCGGGCAGCAGACCGATCGGGCCGACCAGAAGATCATCGAGTGGTGCCTGCAGCACATGTCGCACTACAAGGTGCCGCGCACCGTGATCTTCCGCAACGGCCTGCCGTCATCGAAGAACGGCAAGCTGCTGCGGCGGATGCTGCGAGACCCTGCCGCCTCGATGGCGGTGAACTGAGCCGGCTCAGCGCGCCGCGGCCGGTGCGCGATAGCCCGCCAGCTCGTGCTTGGCGATGGCGTTGCGGTGCACCTCGTCCGGGCCGTCGGCCACGCGAAGGTGGCGCGCATAGGCGTAGAACGAGGTCAGCAGCGTGTCCTGGCTCAGGCCGGCCGCGCCGAAGGCCTGCATCGCGTCGTCGATCACCTGCACGCAGTTGTTCGGTGCGATGACCTTGATCATCGCGATCTCCTTCGCCGCCACCTTGTTGCCGACCGTGTCCATGCGCCAGGCGGCATGCAGCACCATCCAGCGCGTCTGGTCGATCAGCATGCGCGCCTTGGCGATCCGCTCGCGCCACACGCCCTGCTCGGACAGCGGCTTGCCGAAGGCCACGCGCGAGACCACGCGCTCGCACATCATTTCCAGCGCCGACTCGGCCATGCCGATCATGCGCATGCAGTGGTGGATGCGCCCCGGCCCGAGGCGGCCCTGCGCGATCTCGAAGCCGCGGCCTTCGCCCAGCAGCAGGTTCGACGCCGCCACGCGCACGTTGTCGAACAGCACCTCCGGGTGGCCGAAGGGCGCGTCGTAGTGGCCCATGAGCGCCATGTCGCGCAGCACGGTCACGCCGGGCGTATCGCGCGGCACGATGATCATCGACTGCTGGCGGTGCCGGTCGGCGTTGTCCGGGTCGGTCTTGCCCATGAGGATGAAGAGCTTGCAGCGCTCGTTCATCGCACCGGTGATGTACCACTTGCGCCCGTTGATCACATAGTCGTTGCCATCGCGGCGGATGCTGCACTCGATGTTGGTGGCATCCGACGAGGCGACGGCCGGCTCCGTCATCGCGAAGGACGAGCGGATCTGGCCGTCGAGCAGCGGGCGCAGCCAGCGCTCCTGCTGCTCCGGCGAGCCGTAGCGGGCGATGACCTCGGTGTTGCCGGTGTCGGGCGCGCTGCAGTTGAAGGCCTCGGCGCTCCAGTACCGCCGGCCCATGATCTCGCACAGCGGTGCGTATTCGAGGTTCGTCAGGCCGGCGCCGTGGCCGGCTTCGGGCAGGAACAGGTTCCACAAGCCGGCGGCGCGCGCCTTGGGCTTCAGTTCTTCCATCAGCGGCAGCGTGGTGTAGCTGCCGCCCTTCTGCGCGTTCAGGTAGGACTGGTGGGCCTCTTCCTCGCGGCGCTTCTCGTTCGGGTAGATGTACTCGTCCATGAAGGCGAGCAGACGGGTGCGGAGGTCCTGGACCTTGGGCGTGTATTCGAATTGCATGGTGTCGGCGTCAGTGAAGGATGGGTGAAGGAAGGATGGGGGTCAGGCCCAGGAGAACAGGCCCAGCGAGACGGCGACGAGCGCGGGCTTGGGCTGGCCTTCGATCTCGACGGTGTTCTCCGTGCGCAGCAGCGTCCAGCCGTCCTCGCGGGGCTCGGCGGCCAGCAGCTTGATGTGGTTGCGCACGCGCGAACCCGCCGCCACCGGCGACATGAAGCGCAGCTTGTCGAGCCCGTAGTTGACCGACTTGGTGGGCTTCAGACCGCCCAGCAGTTCGTAGGAGGTGATCGGCAGCAGCGAGAGCGTGAGAAAGCCGTGTGCGATCGGCGCGCCGAACGGGCTTTCACGCTTCGCGCGATCCACGTCGATATGGATCCACTGGCGGTCTTCCGTGCAGTCCGCGAAGGCGTCGATGCGCGACTGCGGCACCTCGACCCAGGATGAGGTGCCGATCGATTGGCCGACGTATTGCTGCAGGTTGTCGCGATTCAGGAGGGGCATGGCGCACAGGCGGGAATGGTGATGCATCGATGGTGCCTCGACTCGGGCGCGCCGAGAGGCCCGGCGCATGAAGGCTTTTCATCCGCCGCATGCGGCTTGTTGATGCGGCCTCATCGCGCGTGCGGGAACATCGCTTCGCATCCGCTTCGAAAGGAACATTCGTGACAGCCAGCTACGAGGTGCGCGACGGCATTGCCGTTGTCGCGATGGACAACCCGCCCGTCAACAGCCTCGGGCTGGGCAACCGCCGCTTCATCGCGGAGTCCGTGTCGCGCGCGCAGGACGACCCCGCGATCCGCGCGATCGTGCTGACGGGGCAAGGCCGTGCATTCTGCGGCGGCGCCGACATCCGCGAGTTCAACAAGCCCGAGGCGACGACGGCGCCCGATCTGGTCGATGTGATCCGCCTCGTCGAAGGCTGCAGCAAACCGGTGGTGGCAGCGATCCACGGCGTCGTGATGGGGGGCGGCCTCGAACTCGCGATGGGATGCCACTACCGTGTCGTGCAAGGCGGCACGCAAGTCGCGCTGCCGGAGGTCCGCATCGGCATCCTGCCCGGCGCCACCGGCACGCAACGCCTGCCGCGCCTGATCGGCCTCGAAGCGGCGCTCAACATGATCGTGACCGGCGACACCGTCATGAGCGATGTGCTGGCCGCGATGCCGTCGCAGAAGCTGTTCCACCGGATCGTTCCGGACGATGTGGTGTCAGCAGCCATTGAGCTCGCGCATGCCAGGGCGGACGTTCGGCCGCTGCCGCGTTCCCGCGACCTGAAGGTCGAGCACCCGAACGCAGAGGCGTACCTGCAGTTCGCGCGCAACATGGTCGCGGCCAGTTCGCGCAACTATCCCGCGCCGCTTCGCTGTCTGGACTGCGTGGCGCAGTCGGTGCGCCTCGGCTTCGACGCGGCCGTGGACTATGAGCGCGCGGCGGTCACCGAACTCGTGTGGACGCCGGAGAGCGCCGCACTTCGCAACGCCTTCTTTGCCGAGCGCGCGGCGAGCAAGATTCCCGACGTGCCCGAAGACACCCCCCGGCGCGCCATCCAGGCCGTCGGCGTGATCGGCGCCGGCACCATGGGCGGCGGCATCTCGATGAACTTCCTGAACGCGGGCATCCCCGTGAAGATCCTCGAGATGAAGCAGGAAGCGCTCGACCGCGGCATCGCCACGATCAAGAAGAACTACGAAGCCCAGGTCAAGAAGGGCAAGCTCAAGCAGGACAAGTACGAGCAACGCATGGCGCTGCTGAGCACCACGCTCGACTACAACGACCTGAAGGATGCCGACCTCATCATCGAAGCCGTGTTCGAAGAACTCGGCGTCAAGGAGAAGGTCTTCAGGGAACTCGACCGCGTGGCCAAGCCCGGCGCCATCCTGGCCTCCAACACCTCCACGCTCGACGTCGACAAGATCGCCGCCTTCACCCAGCGTCCGCAGGACGTGGTCGGCATGCACTTCTTCAGCCCGGCCAACGTGATGAAGCTGCTCGAAGTGGTGCGCGGTAAGGAAACGGCCAAGGATGTGCTCGCCACCGTCATGTCCACGGCCAAGAAGATCAAGAAGACCGCGGTCGTCTCCGGCGTGTGCGACGGCTTCATCGGCAACCGCATGATCGAGCAGTACTCGCGCCAGGCCGGCTTCCTGCTGGACGAAGGCGCGACGCCGCAACAGGTCGACAAGGCCATCGAGAAGTTCGGCTTCGCGATGGGGCCGTTCCGCATGGGCCACGTTGCCGACGGGGAGGTCCGGCGCAAGGAGGCGGGCGTCGCGCCGCGCCAGATCACCGACGAAGAGATCGTGCAGCGTCTGGTGTATGCGCTGGTCAACGAAGGGGCTCGCATCCTCGAAGATGGCATCGCCTCCAGGTCCGGCGACATCGACATGGTGTACCTCACGGGCTACGGCTTCCCGATCTGGCGCGGCGGCCCGATGCACTACGCGAGCCAGGTGGGCCTGTACAACGTGGCCGAATCGATGAAGCGCTTTGCCAGGAACCCGCGAGACGACGCGAGCTTCTGGCAGCCCGCGGCGCTGATCCGGAAGTTGGTGGCCGAAGGCAAGTCGTTCAGCTGATCTGCGCTCGGGCTTCTATGTATCCGGTCGAAGCCGGAACGCGATGCCCAGTGCCATGAACGCGGCATGACGGGCTTCGCCCTGCACGTTGAAGCCTTGCGATGACGCATTGCGGACCAGCGCGTCGAATGCGGTCGTGACGAAATCCAGCGCAGTCACGCCCGTGCGCCCGTCTGGGGCCGAGGCGAAGCGGAGGCTGAAAGGGCCCAGCTTCAAGGAGGGCACGCCGTCGGCATCGCGGCAGGGCTGTGCGTGGAAAAGCTGAGTCCAGTGAAGCGCCACGCGCTCAGGTGCCCGCACCGCCAGTTCCAGGCCGCACAGGCGCGCGATGCAGTCCCCGGAGGGACGGTCGTTCACGAGGGAGTGCTCGCGGAGATCGACCGTGCAGGCGCCTGTGTCCATGGCGTCGAGCCGCAGGCAGGGCGTGCAGCCCAGCGCCGAACCGTCGAGCGCCTCGATGCCGAGCCGCTGCAGATGCGTGCGCTGTGCGTCGAGGTCATCGCACCGCAGGTCCACGGCAGCGTCGTGCGCGGCACGCATCTCGATCCACTGGTCATCGAACAGGAAGCGCGGCCCGCCCGAGGATTCCGCGCGCATGGCCGGCGCGCCAAAGACCCGCTCGAACACCGATGCCGCCGCACCGTCGTCATCACCCGCGAGCCGGAGTCCGCGAAAGGAGGGCGATTGCAGCGCGGCCGGCATCCGGGGATCAGCCTTGCGCGGCGCGTTGCCAGCCCAGCTCCGCCAGCTGCCGGGCCTGCTTCCCGGCCTCCAGCGCATGGGCGTTCGAGGCATTGCCCGCCAGGGCCCGCCCCATGATCCCCTGCGCGATGGCTGCCGCGCGGAACAGATTGAAGGCCGTGTAGAAGCGCCAAGCCGCCGTCGTCACCGCGGGGAGGCGCCGGCGTTCGCAGTAGCGCGCAAGGTAGCGTTCCTCGGACGGCAGTCCCAGCGCCGCCAGTTGCACGCGGGAGAGATCGCCGAGCCCGCGAAACGGCGGCGGCAGTTGCCATGCCATGCAGTGGTAGGCGAAGTCGGCCATCGGGTCGCCCAGGGTCGACAGCTCCCAGTCGAGCACGGCGACGACTCTCGGCGCATCGTGCGCGAACACGAGGTTGTCGAGCCGGAAGTCGCCGTGGACGATGCGTGTCGCCGTCTCCGGCGGCATGTGCCGCGGCAGCCACTCGATCAGGTTCTCCACGGCCTCGATGCGTTCGGTCTCGCTCGACCGGTACTGGCGCGACCAGCGCGCGATCTGGCGCTCGATGTAGTTGCCGGTGCGGCCGTAGTCGCCAAGGCCCACGGCCTGGACGTCGACTTCGTGCAGCGCGGCGAGCACCCTGTTCATGTCGTCGCAGATGCGGGTGCGCTCGTCATTGCTCGCGTCCGGCAGCTTTGGGTCCCAGAGAATGCGGCCGTCCACGTAGTCCATCACGTAGAAGGACGTGCCGATGACCGTGTCGTCCTCGCACAGCGCATGCACGCGCGGGACCGGAACGTCCGTGTCGGCCAGCGCCTTCATGACCCGGAACTCCCGGTCCACCGCGTGGGCCGAGGGCAGGAGTTCGCCCGATGGCTTACGCCGCACCACGTAGCGGCGCTGGCCGGCCTCGACCAGGAAGGTCGGATTCGACTGCCCGCCCTTGAACTGCGAGACGCGGAAGCCCTTGCCCGCACCGGTGTCGACATGCGATGTGAACCACCGCCGAAGGGACGCCTCGTCGAAGCGCTGCCGCTCCTGGACTGCCGTGGTTCCGCTGAACTCGTCGCTCATGGGGCAAGGGGGCCGCGCGGCCGCGGGTGAATCAAAGGGATCATGGGGCTTGTCTCCTCGGTGAATGCGCGCACGGGCCAACTCGCGGCATGATGGTGCGCGTTCTCGGGAGACAGCCTAAGGGCACCGGTGCGCGCAAGCCAATGAACGCTTGGAATGGACCTGGATACAGCGAATGCATATCTCGAGAGTCGATCTCAACCTGCTCGTGGTGCTGGACACCATCTACACCGAAGGCGGCATCACCAAGGCGGCGGAAAAGCTGCACCTGACGCAGCCCGCCATCAGCCATGCGCTGGCCCGGCTGCGTGACCTGTTCAACGACCCCCTTTTCGAGCGGCAGGGCCACAAGATGGTGCCCACGCCGCTCACCAAGCGCCTGATCGATCCGCTGCGCGGCTCGCTGCAGTCGATCGGCTCGCTGCTCAACGACACGCAGAGTTTCGAGCCGGCCATCGCGAAGAAGCGCTTCGTGATCGGCCTGCGCGACTACATGGAATCGACGGTGATGCCGCCGCTGATGCGCGCCCTCGCCATCGAGGCGCCCGAGGTCGAGGTCTCCGGCGTGCGCGCCAACCGGCGCAGCCTCGAAAGCGAGCTGGCGGCCGGCACGCTCGATGTGGCGGTGGACGTGCTGCTGCCCCTGTCGGATGCCGTCAAGGTCAAGCGCATCAGCGTCGACGGCATGGCCGTGGTGGCCCGCAAGGGGCATCCCGCCATCCATGGGTCGGTGGACCTCGACACCTACCTCGCGCAGCGCCACATCCTCGTGACCTCGCGGCGCCAGGGGCCGGGTTTCGAGGACATCGAGCTGCGCCGCATGGGCGTGCAGCGCCAGGTCGCGTTGCGATGCCAGTTCTACTTCGCGGCCTGCCGCACGGTGTCGGAGACGGACCTCGTCCTCACGATGCCGGAGAGCTATGCGCACATGGCCAACCGCCAGTTCGGCAACCAGGTGATGGCCTTCCCGGTGCCGCTGTCCTCGATGGATGCCTACATGTACTGGCATGCCAGCACCGACAACGACGCCGCCAACCGCTGGCTGCGCTCGGTGCTGATGCGCTGCTGCGTGCGCTGAGCGCGGCGGCGCCTTCCCCGTCCTCCCGGAAGTTCCGGCGCAGTCGATTCGCGCCGTGCTCGCGCTCGCCTGAATGTTTCGCATGAGGGTTTACGCCAGTACGTCTTTTTGTGCACGCTCGTAAATTGACATCTGTTATAACAAATATCGCTCAACGGAGTTCCCGGAGCGTCAACGAAGGAGACATCGATGTCCATGAAGAGGCGCCACTTCCTCCAGTCCACCGCCGCTGCCGTTGGCGTGCTGGGCCTGCCTGCGTTGCAATCCGCACGGGCCCAGGCCGGCCCCGTGCGGATCGGCGTGATGCTGCCGATGAGCGGCATCGGTGCCGAAGCCGGCGCGGCCTGGCTGGCAGGCGCGAAAGTCGCCGCCGAGCAATGGAACGCGAAGGGCGGCGTGCTCCAGCGGCCGGTGGAGCTGGTCGTGCGAGACGACAAGTTCACCAGCGCCGGCGCCGTCGCGGCGGCGCGCGAACTGGCCGGCAGCGGCGTCAACCTGCTGATCGGCGGCTCCCAGTCTCCGATGGCGCTGGCCACGGCGCCGATCCTCCCCGAACTCAAGGCCATGATGGTCGCGCCGTGCCCGACCGTGATGTCGCTCACGCACGAGAACTTCCAGCGCAACTTTTTCCGCCTGTCCTGGAATGCCTACATCGCCTTCGCCGGCATCGGCAACATGCTCACCGACCGCTTCAAGGAAGTGGAGACCTGGTCGTGCATCGTGCCCGACAGCGAGAACGGCCGCGACATGGCGCGCTTCTTCACCATCGGCGTGCAGCGTGCGGCCGCGAAGGCCGGGCGCCAGGTGAAGGTGCTCGACCCCGTGTTCGCCAGCCTCAACAAGTCGGACTACAAGGTCGAGATCAACAGCCTCATGAACGCACCCTCGCAGGGCCTGTTCGTCGGGCTCACGGCCGCCCCGTGCATCAGCTTGCTGCAGCAGGGGCGCTCGGTCGGCATGGACAAGAAGTTCAAGGTCATCGGCGACGCCGGCACCGAGCTGATGATCGCCAAGGCGATGCAGAAATCCACGCCCGCCAATCTCTGGAGCATCAGCTACTGGGTGCCGGGCACCGAAGCCGGAAAGCGCAACCCGCTGAGCACGCCGCTCTACGACGGCTACGTGAAGCTCACCGGCGACAAGAATCCGCCGAGCATCGTGCAGTCCAGTCACCGCTGCGCGCTCGGGCTCTTCAACGCCATCCAGAAAGCCGGCAGCACCGATACGGATGCCGTCATCGCCGCGCTGGAGGGCCTCACCTTCGACACCGCGGTGGGCTCCTACCACGTGCGCAAGGAAGACCACCAAGGCCTCGGCACCGCCTACATCGCCAAGGTGGGCGCGCGTGAGGCCGATCCGGGCTACGGCATCGTCGATGCCATTGCCTACAACGAAGCCGACGTGGCCGAGCCGCCATCGCCCGGCAAAGCCATCTCGATGTGAGCGTGAACGCGGAGACACAACCATGACATCACTGAATCGCCGAACCCTCATCCAGGCCGCGAGCGCAGCCGCCGTGCTGGGCGCCGCCGGCACGCGGTTCTCCTCCCTCGCGCACTCGCAGGGCACGCCGGTCAAGATCGGCGCCATGCTGCCGATGAGCGGCATCGGGGCCGAGGCAGGCGCCGCCTGGCTCAACGGCATCAAGGCCGCCCAGTTGCAGTGGAATGCCAACGGCGGCCTGCTCGGCCGCCAGATCGAGATCGTGGTGCGCGACGACAAGTTCACGAGCGCCGGCGCCGTGAGCGCGGTGCGCGAGCTGGCGGGCGAGGGCGTCAACGTCTCCATCGGAGCCGGCCAGTCGCCCATGGCGCTGGCGATCGCGCCCATCCTCGGCGAACTCAAGAGCGTGGTGGTCGCACCCGCGCCGAGCGTGATGTCGGTGACGCACGAGAACTTCAGCCGCAACTTCTTCCGCCTGTCGTCGAACGCGCTGATGCTCTACGGCGGGATCGGCAACCTGATGACCACCAGGTTCGCCGACGTGCAGACCTGGGCCGTGATCGCGCCCGACAGCGAGAACGGCCGCGACGTGGCGCGCTACTTCAAGGCCGGCGTCGAGCAGGCCGCCGCCAAGGCGGGGCGCAAGGTCAAGGTCATGGAGCCCGTGTTCGCGAGCCTCAACAAGGCCGACTACAAGATCGAGATCAACAACCTGATGAACTCGGGCGCCGAAGGCCTGTTCATCGGCCTCACCGCGGCGCCTTGCGTGAGCTTGCTGCAGCAGGGCAGGGCGGTGGGCATGGACAAGAAATTCAAGGTCATCGGCGAAGCCGGCACGGAACTGATGATCGCCAAGGCCATGCAGAAGTCAACGCCGCAAAACCTGTGGGGCGTGACCTTCTGGGCGCCGGAACTGGAGCCTTTCAAGAGCCAGTTCCCCGTGAGCAAGGACCTGAGCGAGTACATCGTGAAGGTCGCCGGCACGCCCTTCGTGCCGGGCATCGTGCAAGCCTCGCACCGTTCGGCGCTCGCGATCTTCAACGCCGTGAAGAAGGCGAACTCGACCGAGACGGACGCCGTGATCCAGGCGCTCGAAGGCCTGCAGTTCGACACGGCCGCCGGCCCCTACCGCATCCGCAAGGAAGACCACCAGGGCATCGGCTCCTTCTACTTCGCCAAGATCGGTGCGCGCGACGCCGCGCCGGGCTATGGGCTGGAGCAGGTGGTCCGCCTGGACGAAACCGAGATCGTCGAACCCGCCGCACCGGGCAAGAAGTACGAGGGCTGAGCGTGGTCAACGAACTCATGTTCGCGGTGTTCAATGCCGCGGCGTTCGGCATGGCGATTTTCGTGGTCGCCGCGGGCCTGACGCTCATCTTCGGCCTGATGCGCCTGCTCAACATGGCGCAGGGCGGCTTCTTCATGATCGGCGCGTACACCGCCTATTCGGTGATGGGACGTGACGTGCAGTCGCTGTGGATGTTCCTGCTCGCCGCGCTGGTGGGTGGCATCGTCGTGGCGCTGCTCGGACTGGTGACCGACCGGCTGGTGCTGCGCCGGCTGCGCAACGTGGATCCGCACTACGTGCTCATTGCCACCTTCGCGCTGATGATGGTCTGCACGGGCGTCACCAAGCTCATCTGGGGCGTGGACTTCTTCTCGGTCAACCCGCCGCCGGGCCTGGACCAGCCGCTCAATCCCTTCGGCATGTTCTTCTCGGCCTACCAGATCTTCGTGATCGCGGCGGGGCTGGTGGTGTACATCGTGCTCGAACTGGCGATCCATCGCATGTGGTTCGGCAAGCTGATGCAGGCGCTCGCGGCCGACCCGTGGATGGCGGGTGTGCTCGGGCTCAACGTGTCCTTCGGCATCGCGCTGAGCGTGATGGCGAGCTTCTTCCTTGCCGGACTCGCGGGTGGCCTGCTGCTGCCGAACCAGAGCCTGTCGACCGGGTTGGGTGATTCCTACCTGATGTACGCCTTCTTCGCCGTGATCATCGGCGGGCTCGGCAACATCCGCGGCGCCTTCATCGGCTCGCTGGTGCTGGGGCTGGTGCAGAGCCTGAACACGGTGTTGCTGCCGTCGGTGCCCGGCCTTGCGATCTATGTGGTGCTGGCCGCTTTCCTGCTGTGGAAGCCCAGCGGACTGTTCCCGGCCGTCGGTGCGCAGGCCGAGGCGGGGGCCGAGTCCCATGGCTCGGGTGCGTTGCATCGCCCGAGGATTTCGCGCGGTGCATGGCAGGTGCTGGGCGTGGCCACGGTCGGCGTGCTGGCCACCCTGCCGCTGTGGGTCAATGCCGGCCCGCTGTATGTGGTGGGCACGGTGCTGGTCCAGGTGATCTTCGCGCTGTCGTGGAACATCCTGTTCGGCTACACGGGGCTGGTGTCCTTCGGGCACGCGGGCTTCTTCGCCATCGGTGCGTACCTCGCGGCGCTGGCACTGCGCCACATCGCGGGCGTGCCCTTTCTCGGCGTGCTCGCGGGCGCCGCATTGCTGGGAGCGATCGCGGCGTGGGTCATCGGCGTGCTGGCGCTGCGACGCATGAGCGGTGTGTTCCTCGCGGTGCTGACGGTGGCGCTGGCCGAGGCCCTCCGGCTCATCATCGGCTTCTCGACCTTCCTCGGCCGCGAGGACGGCATCACCGACATCCCGCGCCCCGCGCTGGACTTCGGCGTGTTCCGCATCGATCTCGCCAGCTCCAACGCGTACTACTGGTTCCTGCTGGTCGCGACCGTGCTGATCACCGGCTTCCTGTGGTGGCTGCTGCACAGCCGCTTCGGCCGCACCCTGCAGACCGTGCGGCAGGACGCGGAGCGCGCCGCTTTCATGGGCACCAACGTCGCGCGCTACCGGCTCGCCGCTTTCGTCATCTCGGGCGCGGTCGCCGCCGTGGCCGGCGCGCTCTATGCGCCATGGTCGCGCATCGTCACGGTCGAGGAGGTGCATTGGCTGGCGTCCGCGCAGCCGATGCTGAACACGCTGCTGGGTGGCGTCAGCTCCTTCTGGGGGCCTGTCGTCGGCGCAGGGCTCTTCGCGACCATCACCTATGCGACGCGCACGCTGGTCGGGCTGTCCGAACTCATCGTCGGCACCGGCCTGCTCGCCATCATCCTGCTGGCACCCAATGGCGCGGTCGGGCTCTGGCGCAATGTCGAGGAGCGGCTGTGGGGCCGCAGGCCGCGTGCACCGGCGGCAGCGGAGCCGGTCAAGGATGCGCGCGTGTCCCCCGTCGCGAAGCTCGAAGCGGGAGGTGCGCGATGAGCACCGAGCTGCTGCGCGTCGAGGGCGTGCGCAAGAACTACGGGCCGATCGAGGTGCTGCACGGCGTGAGCCTGTCGGTCGCTGCCGGCGAGGTCTTCGCCATCATCGGTCCGAACGGCGCCGGCAAGACCACGATGTTCAAGGTCATGACCGGCGAGGTGCCGTCCAACGGCGGCACCATCCACTTCGGCGGCAAGGACGTCACGCGCATGCCGGCGCACGACCGCGTGCGGGAAGGCTTTGGCCGCACCTTCCAGGTCGCGCGCGTCTTTCATGACTTCACCGTGCTCGACAACGTCATCGCGGCGGTCGAGGCGCGCCGGCAGTACCGCCGCGAACCGCTGGGCTCCCGCTGGCGTTGCGCGCCATCGGGCGAGGTGCGGGACGAGGCGATGGCGCTGCTCGAAGACGTCAAGCTGCATTCGCTGGCGGGTGAGGCGGCGCGCTTCCTGTCGCACGGCGACAAGAAGCGGCTCGAATTCGTGATCGCGCTGGCCGGCAGGCCGACCATCCTGATGCTCGACGAGCCGACCGCCGGCATGTCGCCGAGCGACCGCGCCGACATCGCGCAACTGGTCTCGCGCACGCAGAAGGAGCGCGGCATCACCGTCGTGATGACCGAGCACGACATGGACGTGGTGTTCGGGCTGGCCAACCGCATCATGGTCATGAACTACGGCGAGGTCGTGTCCACCGGCACGGTCGACGAAGTGCGTGGCGATCCGAAGGTCCGCGAGGTCTACCTCGGCAAGGAGATGGTCGGTGCTTGAAGTCCGCGAACTCGACGCCTTCTACGGCGACAGCCACATCCTGCTCGGCGCGCAGATCTCGGTGAAGGCCGGCCAGCGCGTCGCGCTGCTCGGGCGCAACGGCGCGGGCAAGTCGACGCTGCTGAAGAGCGTGATGAATGCCGGCCCGCGCGTGCGCGGCATCCTGCGCTTCGACGGCAAGGACCTGCATGGCGTGCCGACGCACCAGCGCACCCGCATGGGCTTGTCGCTGGTGCCGGAGGACCGTCGCATCTTCACGCACCTGACGGTAGCGGAGAACATTGCCATTGCGCGCTACGGGGCCTCGCCCACGCGGCCGGCCGTGCCGGTGGCCGACATCATTGCCCGCTTCCCGATGCTGGCGCCGCTGCAGCAGCGCTACGGCGGCCAGCTCAGCGGCGGCCAGCAGCAGTTGCTGGCGGTGGCGCGTGCCATGGCCGCGAACCCGAGCCTGCTGCTGCTCGACGAGCCGACTGAAGGGCTCGCGCCCATCATCGTCGAGGAGATGGCGCGCGACGTCGTGCGGACCTGCACCGAAGGCAATGTCGCGCTCCTGCTGTGCGAACAGAACATCTGGTTCGCCCGCCGCTGCACCCAGTACGTCTACGTGATCGACACCGGCCGCGTGGTGTTCGAGGGCGACTGGGAGCACTTCGACCGCAACCCGCAGGTGCAGCAGCGCTACCTCGCGCTCTGAGCCTCCGTCCGAATCCTCATCGTTTCAACGTCAACTTCCAGGCTTCCATGGATCTCCAGTACACCCCCGAACAGAACCAGTTGCGCGAGAGCGTCGAGCGCTTCGTGCGAGAGGAATACGACTTCGCGCACCGCCGAAAGCTGGTCGCGAGCGACAGCGGCCATGACGAGCGCTGCTGGCGCAGCTACGCCGAGTTCGGCTGGCTCGCCGTGCCCTTCAGCGAGGAGGACGGCGGCATCGGCGGTGACGCGACCGACACCGGGATCGTGATGGAAGGCATCGGTCGCGGCCTGCTGCTGGAGCCCTACCTGGCGAATGTCGTGCTCGCGGGCGGCGTGCTGTCCGCGCTCGGGAGCACCGGCCAGAAGGCGGAATGGCTGCAGCCGATGATGACCGGCGCCCACAAGCTGGCGCTGGCCTACGCGGAACCGGCCTCGCGCTACGAACTCGCGCACTGCGAGACCACCGCACGCCGCGAGGGCGAGGGCTATCGCATCGACGGGCGCAAGTCCTTCGTGCACGGCGGCGGCGTGGCGGATTTCCACGTCGTCATCGCGCGCACCTCCGGCGAGTCGTCCGACAGCGCCGGGCTGACCGCACTGGTCGTCGATGCCAGGGCGCCGGGCCTCGAAGTGCGCCCCTATGCCACGCACGACGGCAGCCGGGCGGCCGACCTCGTGCTCGAAGGCTTGCGCGTCGATGCCTCGCGGCGCCTGGGCGAAGAGGGCGCGGCCTACCCGGCGCTGGAACTCGTGATCGACCAGGCCATTGCCGCCATCGCCTCGGAAGCCGTCGGCGCAATGAGCACGCTGGTCGACATGACGCTCGACTATCTCAAGACGCGGCAACAGTTCGGCCGGCCGATCGGGACCAACCAGGCGCTGCAGCATCGCATGGTCGACATGTACATCGCGCTCGACGAGGCCCGCTCCATGGCGCTGTACGGTGCGCTGATGCTCGGCGAGGCCGACCCGGCCGTGCGTCGCAAGGCGCTGTCGGCCACCAAGATCGAAATCGACCGCACCGCGCGCCGCGTCGGGCAGGAGGCGGTGCAACTGCACGGCGCGATGGGCGTGACGGAGGAGCTCGCCGTCGGCCACTACTTCAAGCGCCTGTCGATGATCGGCGTCACCTTCGGCGACATGAGCTGGCACCTGCAGCGCCATGCGCACGCCTGACCCCGACGAGCAGAAAGGAACGGCGTGGACCTGAATCTTTCGGCTGAAGAGCGGGCTTTCGAAGCGGAGGTGCGCGACTTCATCGCGCGCGAGCTGCCGCAGGACATTCGCGAGAAGGTGCGGCTCGACCGGCACCTCGAACGCGACGACTACATGCGCTGGCAGAAGATCCTCGGGCGCAAGGGCTGGTTCACCGGTGCCTGGCCGCGCGAGCATGGCGGGCAGGCATGGAGCGCCATGCAGACCATCATCTTCAACCGCATCGCCGGGGAGATGCATTGCCCCGAGCTGCAGGTCTTCGGGCCGGCGATGGTGGGCCCGGTGATCTACACCTTCGGCACGCCGGAGCAGAAGGCCGAACACCTGCCCGCGATCCGCGACTCGTCGGTGTGGTGGTGCCAGGGCTATTCGGAGCCCGGCGCGGGTTCCGACCTGGCCGCGCTGCAGACGGCGGCGGAGGACGGCGGCGACCATTACATCGTCAACGGCCAGAAGATCTGGACCTCCTTCGCGCACCATGCCGACTGGATGTTCTGCCTCGTGCGCACGGGCCGCGAGGCCAAGCGGCAGCAGGGCATCTCCTTCCTGCTGATCGACATGAAGACGCCGGGTGTCGAGGTGCAGCCCATCCGCATGATGGACGGGCGCCACTACCTCAATGCCGTCTTCTTCAACGACGCGAGGGTGCCCAAGCGCAACCTGATCGGCGAGGAGGGCCGCGGCTGGACCTATGCCAAGTTCCTGCTGGAGCACGAGCGCGTGGAGAACGCCAACCTGCGCTTCATCACGCAGGAGCTGCAGAAGCTGCGCCGGGTGGCGTCGGAAGTGCGCAGCGACGGTCGGCGGCTGGCCGACGACCCGTCGTTCATGGCCGAGGTGAGCGCGGTGGAAGTGCAGTTCAAGGCGCTGGAGATCGGCCTGCTGCGCACGCTCTCGGACATGCATGCCGGTGCGCCGGCCGGGCCGGGAAAGTCGTCTTTCATCAAGATTCGCGGCACGGAGATCGCCCAGCGCATCACCGAACTGCTGGTGCAGGCGAGTGGCCCGGATGCGCTGCGCTACCAGCCCGGCCCGCTCTTCGGCCACAACGACGACGCCTTGATCGGGCCGGCGCATGCGCTCGGGCCGGTCGCGACCTATCTCTTCTGCCGCGCGATGACCATCTACGGCGGCAGCACCGAGGTTCAGAAAAACATCATGGCCAAGCATGCGCTGGGTCTCTAGAACATGAACGACGACATTGACTACCTCCAGGGCGAGAAGCCCCTCCACGAGTACCTGCGCGGGCACGCCCACCGCCAGCCCGGCAAGACGGCGCTGGTGTGGTACGGCCGCGAGATCAGCTATGCCGAGCTGGACCGCTGCAGCGACGCCTTCGCGCAGGCCCTGCACGAGCGCGGCGTGTCGAAGGGTGACCGCGTGGCGCTCTTCATGCAGAACTGCCCGCAATACCTGGTCGCGCACTTCGGCATCCAGAAGCTCGGCGCCATCGTCAGTCCGTGCAGCCCGATGTTCAAGGCGCATGAGTTCGCCTACCAGGTGGGCGACCTCGGTGCCAAGGCGATCGTGGTGGCCGACCATCTCGTGCCGATCGTGCAGTCGGTGGCCGACCGGGTGAAGGTGCCGCACGTCTTCAGCGTGCGCTATGCGGACTTCCTGCCGGAGACGCCCAGCCTGCGCGTGCCCGACGACGTCGCGGCCCGCCGGCCGCTACCGGACGGCACGATCGACTTCCACGCGGTCGTGACTCTTGCGAACCCGGTCGCGCCCGCGGTCGAGCTGTCGATGGACGACGTCTCGCTGATGACCTACACCTCCGGCACCACGGGCATGCCGAAGGGGGCGATGCTCAGCTATCGCAATGCGCTCTACAAGACGGCCGTGGGGCAGGAGATGTTCCGCATCCGCAACGAGGACGTGATGCTGGCGGTGGCGCCGCTCTATCACATCGCCGGCATGATCTGCGGCGTCACGATGCTGGCCTACACGGGCGCGACGGTGGTGCTGCTCAACCGGATGGACCCGCTGGCGGTGCTCCAGGCCATCGAGCGGCATCGCGTGAGCTGGTGGTATGCGATGGCGCCGATGCTGGTGTCCGCCATGAACGAGCCGGGCGCGGAGCGCTTCGACCTGTCCTCGCTGCACACCACCATGGGCACGAGCTTCGGCATCAAGCTGACCGAGGAGCTGGCGCGACGCTGGAGCGCCTTCGCCAACGACTGCCTGGTGTACGAGGCGGGCTATGGTCTTTCGGAGACGCACACCAACGACGTGCTCATGCCGCGCGACGCGGTGCGGTGGGGAACGAACGGCATTCCGGGCCGTGGCGTCGAGCTGAAGATCCTCGGCCCCGATGGGCGCGAGCTTCCGACCGGCGAGACGGGCGAGATCGCCGTGCGGAGCCGGGGCGTGTTCCACGGCTACTGGAACCGGCCCGACGCCACGGCGGAGGTCCTGCGCGACGGCTGGGTCCACACCGGCGACATCGGCAAGATGGACGACCAGGGCTACCTCACCTTCATCGGGCGCGTGAAGGAGATGATCAAGGTGTCGGGCTTCAGTGTTTTCCCGGAGGAGGTCGAGTCCATCCTGATCCTGCACCCGGACGTGGGGCAGGTGGCGGTGATCGGCGTGCCCGACGCCGACAAGGGCGAAGTCATCAAGGCCTTCGTCGTGCCGGGCGCGAAGGGTCTCGACCAGGACGAGCTGCTGCGCTGGGCGCGCGACAACATGTCGCACTACAAGGTGCCGCGCCAGGTGGAGCTCCGTGATTCGCTGCCGGCCAGCGGGACCGGAAAGGTGCTGCGCCGGCTGCTGCGGGAGTCGGCGACGTAAGCCGTTGCTTTTTGCGTCGGCGTCCTGTCGAATGGCGAGCTTCCTCGCCATTTCCAGGAGACTCATTCATGACGCGTGTCTTCAACTTCAGCGCAGGCCCCGCGACGCTGCCCGAATCCGTGCTGCGCCAGGCGGCCGACGAGATGCTCGACTGGCGAGGCAGCGGCATGTCGGTCATGGAGATGAGCCACCGCGGGAAGGAGTTCATCTCCATCCACGCCGAGGCCGAGCGCCTGCTGCGCGAGTTGCTGGGCGTGCCCGCGAACTACAAGGTGCTGTTCCTGCAGGGCGGCGCCATCGGCGAGAACGCCATCGTGCCGATGAACATGCTGCGCGGCCACGCGAGCGCCGACTACATCGACACCGGCGAATGGTCGAAGAAGTCGATCAAGGAAGCCAAGAAGTATTGCAAGGTCAACGTGGCCGCCAGCAGCGAGGCGGGCGGCTACGCCAGCGTGCCCCCTCGGGAGACCTGGAAGCTCGACCCCGACGCCGCCTACGTGCACATCTGCTCGAACGAGACCATCGGCGGCGTCGAATACCACTGGACGCCCGACACCGGCGACGTGCCGCTGGTGGCCGACATGTCGAGCAACTTCATGTCGCGCCCGGTCGACGTGAGCCGCTATGGGCTGATCTACGGGGGCGCACAGAAGAACGTCGGGCCAGCCGGCGTCACCATGGTGATCGTGCGCGACGACCTGATCGGGCAGGCGTTGCCCATCACGCCCTCCGCCTTCGACTACAAGATCCAGGCCGACAACGACTCGATGTTCAATACGCCGCCGACCTACACGATCTACATCGCCGGCCTGGTGTTCAACTGGATCAAGGCGCAGGGCGGGCTGAAGGCGATGGAGGCGCACAACCGCAAGAAGGCCGCGGTGCTGTACGACCACCTGGAGACCACTTCCTTCTTCTACAACCCGGTGGCGCGCGAGGACCGCTCGCTGATGAACGTGCCCTTCAAGCTGCGCGACGAGTCGCTCGACGAGGCCTTTCTCAAGGGGGCGCAGGCGCGCGGCATGGTGCAGCTCAAGGGCCACCGGTCGGTCGGCGGCATGCGGGCGTCGATCTACAACGCCATGCCGATCGAAGGCGTGGTGGCGCTCGTCGAGTACATGAAGGAGTTCGAGGTCAGCCATGGCTGACCGGCTCAGGATCCTGGTGCTCAACGAGGTGTCTGCCCGAGGCTTGCAGCGCCTGTCGGCCGATCGCTACGTGACGGGCAAGGACGTGACGGCACCCGACGCGGTGCTGGTGCGCTCGGCCGACATGCACGCGATGGACATCCCGCACAGCGTGCGGGCCATCGCCCGCGCCGGGGCGGGCACCAACAACATTCCGGTCAAGGCCATGAGCGAGCGCGGCGTGCCGGTGTTCAATGCACCGGGCGCCAACGCCAACGCCGTCAAGGAACTGGTGGTGGCCGCGATGCTGATGGCCGCGCGCAATCTCTCGGGCGCCTTGCGCTTCGTCGACGAGCTGGGACCGGGACGCGCCGACATGGAGAAGACGGTCGAGAACGGGAAGAGCGCCTTTGCCGGCTTCGAGCTGGCGGGGCAGACGCTGGGCATCGCGGGTCTAGGCAAGATCGGTTGCCTGGTGGCCGACGCGGCCATCAAGCTCGGCATGAACGTGCTCGGCTACGACCCCGACATCACCGTCGATGCCGCGTGGAGCCTGCCGTCGCAGGTGCGCAAGGCTGCCAGCGTGGCGGACGTGCTGCGCAACGCCCAGTTCGTGACCTTGCACGTGCCGCTGGTGGACGCGACCCGCAACATGGTGAATGCGGACAACATCCGCCTGATGCCGCCCGGCGCGGTGCTGCTCAATTTCTCGCGCGAGGGCGTGGTCAGCAACGAGGCGGTGCTGGCATCGCTGGCTGCGGGGCAACTGGGGCGCTATGTGTGCGACTTTCCCAGTGCGGCGCTGCTGGGGCATGAGCGAATCGTGTGCCTGCCGCACCTGGGTGCCTGCACGCGCGAGGCGGAGGAGAACTGCGCGGTCATGGTCGCCGACCAGCTGCGCGACTTCCTGGAGGACGGCAACATCGCCAATGCGGTGAACTTCCCGAGCGTCAGCATGGGCCGCGAATCGGCCTACCGTGTCGCGATCGCGAACGCCAACGTGCCCAACATGCTCGGGCAGATCTCCACCGCGATGGCGAATGCCGGGCTGAACATCCACAACATGGTCAACAAGTCGCGCGGCGACATGGCCTACACGCTGGTCGATATCGACAGCGCGGTGAGCGCGGCCGTGCTGGCCGACATCGCCTCCATCGACGGGGTGCTGTCGGCGCGCTACCTGCCGCGCGCGACGGACTAGCCCCATTTGGCATCACGGCCGGAAGGGGCACTTGCGTCCAAGTGCGTGCCGGCAGGAGACTGGCCGCCCCGAACGGAGATGCACCATGGCCAATTCGAGCGAACTTGAAGCCACAGTCAAAGCGCTGGTCCAGAGGGGCAGAGGCATCCTCGCCGCCGACGAAAGCGGTCCGACCATCGCCAAGCGATTCAAGTCGATCGGCGTGGAATCCACCGAGGACAACCGGCGCGCCTATCGCAGCCTGCTCCTCTCGACGCCGAAACTCGGCGAGCACGTGAGCGGCGTCATCCTGTACGAGGAGACGCTGGGCCAGCGTGCCGACGATGGCGAGCCGCTGGCGCAACTGGCGGCGCGGCAGGGCATCGTGCCGGGCATCAAGGTGGATGCCGGCAAGATCCCGCTGGCTCTGGCGCCGGGCGATGAGATCACGCTGGGGCTGGACGGTCTGGCGCAACGCCTGCAGGGCTACAGGCAGCAGGGTGCGCGCTTCGCCAAGTGGCGCGCGGTCTACAACGTCTCCGATGCGCTGCCCGGCCGGGCCGCGATCAAAGCCAACGCGGAGGCGCTTGCGCGCTACGCGGCCGTGTGCCAGGAGCAGGGCGTGGTGCCCATCGTGGAGCCGGAAGTGCTGATCGACGGCGACCACACGATGGCGCGCTGCGCCGAAGTGACGCAGGACGTGCTGCACGAGGTGTTCCATGCGCTGCACCGGCACCACGTGGTGCTCGAACACATGCTCCTCAAGCCGAGCATGGTGGTGCCCGGCAAGGACCACGCGCAGCAGGCGACGCCGGCGGAAGTGGCCGCGCAAACCCTTCGCGTGCTGCGGCGCACCGTGCCCGCGGCGGTGCCGAGCATCAACTTCCTGTCGGGAGGCCAGTCCCCTGCCGAAGCGACGGCCAACCTGGACGCCTTGAACCGGCTGGGGCCGCAGCCCTGGAATCTGAGCTTTTCCTATGGGCGCGCCTTGCAGGATCCCGCGCTGCAGGCCTGGCAGGGAAAGGCCGATCAGGCGCGCCAGGCGCAGGATGCGTTGCGCAAGCGTGCGCGGCTCAACGGTGCGGCCAGCGAAGGGAAGTACGACGCGGGCATGGAGAGTTCCGAAGCACGCTGAGCTTGCCGGGTAGCATCGACGCGCGCCCGTATTGGGGCAGGCCAAAAGGACTTCGATGCAAACCTGGAATTGGAAAGCCGGCAGGGCAATTGTCTTGAGCGGCGCCGCTGCGCTGTTGGTCGGCTGCGCGGCGACGCCCGGCGCGCAACCTGGCGAATGGGCGCCGAACCCGCCCAACCCGAACGCGCCCTATCCGGCCGAATCGCGCGAAAAGGGTGAGCAGGGAATGGTGCTCCTGCGCGTGCGGACCACGCCGGGAGGCCAGCCGACAGCCGTCGAGGTCAAGCAATCGAGCGGCTACGCACGCCTGGATCGCTCGGCCACCGAGACGGTCTGGAAGTGGAAGTTCAAGCCGACGCCCGACGATGGCAGCGTGGTCTGGCGGGAGGTGCCGATGCGCTTCTTCATCACGTCGCCACCCCCGCAGCAGACGCTCAACTAGGCGGCCTCTTCTCGGGGCACGTCTGGCGGCGGCCGTCGCGCGATGCCGGGCTATTCCTACCCGGGGGCCTGCCCGGCCGAAGCAGCATGAAGGCTCTCACACAACCAGAGACCCGTCATGTTGACTTCATTCAGCCTCGACCCTTCGATGATCGCCACCATCGGCGGCACCTTCTACCCCACGGGCTATTCGATGGTGATGTTCCCGGACGAAGCCACGGCGGTGTCGGTCGGCACGGAGTTGAGCACACGTCTCGATGACAGCGAGGTCTTCCTGTTGACCCCGGCGGCGATCCTTTCGCAGATCACGCCCACCGTCAGCGACGCCGACGACCCGCTGCCCTCTGCCGGCACCGAGGGCGCCACTGTGCGCGCCTACACCAAGCTGGCGAAGGAGGGGCACCACGGGCTGCTGGTGAAGACGCCGGACGAGGAAGCGGCCGAACGGATGATGGAGGTCGTGCGCCGCGGCCCCTATTCCATGGCGCAGCGCTATCGCATGCTGGTCATCGAGGACCTTTGAAGCGGATGCGGGTGCCACCGGCGCATCGCGCGCCGCTTACATTCTGTTAAGGAGCGCATGGTGGCCTGTACTTCGCGGGCTGCAACTCGCGGAAACCGGTGAGTCACCGACGGGCCCGGCAGATCCGCTGCTGACGGCCCTTCACATAAGATGAGCCCGCCTTGGCATGGCCGACCCCGGCCTCGCCCGACCCGCGGAGCTGCACTCAAGATGAACCACCGGTTTCAAACCTTCGTGTATGGCACGGCCATTGCGCTGATGATCGGTTGGATCTGCTTCATCGGGCGCGACGTGTTCGTTCCGATCATGTTCAGCGTCTTCGTGGTGTACGTGATCCTCGGCCTCGCGCGGCTGATCGCGAAGATCCCGCTGGTCGGGCCGAGGCTTCCGCCCTTCGTCATTTCGATCCTCTCGGTGCTCATCATCGCGTTCGGCCTGTTCATGGTGGTCTACACGATCCTCGCGAACAAGGACAGCGTCATCGCCCAGGCCCCGCGCTACCAGGAATCGCTGCTTGCGGCGGTGCAGCAAGTGGCGGTCTTCTTCCACGTCGAGGCGGAGCCGACATGGACCACCTTGCGGCGCGACTTTCTTGCGCAGGTGAGCCTTCAGCGACTGGTCGGCTCGGCGCTGTCGTCCGTGTCGTCGATCTTCGCGAGCGTGGTGATCGTGGCGCTCTACGCCTGCTTCCTTCTCGTCGAACGAACCCATCTCGACGCGAAGATCTCCAGCATCGCGAGCAGCCCGCTGCATGCGCAGCGCATCAAGCAGGTGATTGCCGACATCAACTCCAGAGTGGGCGCCTACCTCGCGCTGAAGACCTTCCTCGGCGTGCTGCTCGGCGTGCTGAGCTATGCGGTCATGCGGTTCACGGGGCTGGAGTTCGCGCCGTTCTGGGCGGTGATGATCGTGCTGCTGAACTTCGTCCCGTACATCGGCTCGTTCCTGAGCGTGCTGCTGCCCGGCGCGATGGCGATCGCGCAGTTCGGCGATGCGTCGCACGTCGTCCCGATCCTGCTCTGGCTGACCGTCATCCAGTTCGTCATCGGCAACTTCATCGACCCGTACGTCATGGGCAACTCGCTCAATCTCAGCCCGTTCGCGATCCTGGTGAGCCTCGCGGTCTGGGTGGCGCTGTGGGGCGTGCCGGGCGCGTTCCTGGCGGTGCCGATCACCGCGATGCTGACGATCATCTTCTCGGAGTTTCCCGGCACCCGGCCCTTCGCCGTGCTCCTGTCGCGCAACGGCCAGCCCTGACAACCCCACTTTGGTCGCGTTGCAGGCGACCGCAGTCGTGTGTCTAATGTTTTACGCCGGGTTCCAAGCGTAAGGAGACATTGACGATGATCAAGATCCGTTCCGACTGCCGTGGCCAAGCGAGCTCACCGTGGCGTTCCGCCGCTCGCGCATTCGCCGTCTCGATGGCGATGCTCGCTGCCCAGGCGGCGTTCGCCGCCGATCCTGATGTCCCTCGCGCCGAGCAACTGGTGCGCGAAGGCAAGTACCAGGAAGCCTACGATCTGCTCTCGCCGTTCGAGGATGCCAACTCGAACGATGCCACCTTCACCTACCTGCTCGGCCGTGCCGCGCTGGGCACCCAGCGGGGCGAGAAGGCCAAGGCGCTGTTCGAGCGCAGTCTCGCGACACGACCGGACAACGTCGCCGCGCATCTCGCACTCGGCCGCGCCTACTTCGCGCTCGGCCAGTACGCCGAAGCGAAGATCGAGTTCGAGACGGTGCTGCGCTTCGACAACCTGCCGCCCGACGTGTTGTCCCAGGTCGGGATCTACGACCAGGCGGCGCGGCAGTCCCTGGAGGAGGGCAAGTCCTTGACGGGATTCGGCTACGCCGAAACCGGCGTCGGTCACTACCGTGTCAACGAGACCGTCGGGACGCGGACCTTCGGCGGCGGCGATCGCAGCGACACCTTCTACAACGCACGCGTCGGCGGCGGCGCGAACTACGCGTTGCAGAACGGCTATTCGATCGACGCGACCCTCGACTACCGCTTCAGGTACTACGACAACCCCGACAGCAGGGACGATTCCGACCTGCGCTGGCGCCTCGCCGGCAGCAAGGCCCTGGGCGAGAACAATCTCTCTGCCGGCTTCAGGGGCCGGACCAGCTATCGCGGCGATGGCAACTACCGCAACGATGTCTCGATCTTCACGGACTATCGCATGCGCTACGACCCGGACAACCAGTTCACGGTCGGCGCGGACGTCCGCCGGCGCCGCTATCCGGAGGGCCCGGAGCGCGATCGGAGCCGGACCACGGCACTGGTGTCGGCGGGATGGGTGAATTCGTTCATGGAAGGCAAGGGCAGCTTCTCCCTGACGGGACACGCCGGCCGCAACTACGCAACGAGCCGGCCGGATGGCGATTCCAACGTGTTCGGCGCCACGGCCGCGCTGGACTACACGGTGAGCAAGACCCTGAGCTGGGGCGGCTTCGTATGGTGGGAGCGCGACATGTTCGCTTCGGACAACATCCACTTTCACCCCGACACGCTCGACAACTCCATCCTCCTGCGGCGCAGGGACAACCTCTACGAGGTCGGCGCCTATCTGGTCTGGGAGTTCGTGCCGACCTGGACCTTGCGTCCGGAGATTCTCTGGATACGGGATCAGAGCAATTCGATCGGCGCCAACTACAGCTCGACCGAAGTGTGGATCAACGTGCGCAAGGGCTTCTGAGTTCTTGCGTTTCGTGGTGCCCGATGGTGCTATTGACAAAGGCCCATGAGCCACTGATGCTCATTCGAACCGGGCCAGAAGTAAGGGCCGTGAACGCGCAAGGCCTCCGCTGTTTCCCCTGAAAAACAGCATGGATGGGTGCTCAGGCGCGGCACGGGTCTTCAGGGATTGAAGTTCGAATCATTTCAAACGAGTGAGGAAATTCCATGGCTTCGACTGAACAAAAAATGTCGCGAATGCAGCTCACCGCGATGGTGGTGGGTGGCATGGTCGGCGCGGGGATCTTCTCGTTGCCGCGCACCTTTGCGAATGCCACCGGGCCGTTCGGCGCGGTCATTGCGTGGCTCATTGCGGGCACCGGCATGTACATGCTGGCGCGGGTCTTTCAATCTCTTGCCGAGCGCAAGCCCGACCTCGATGCCGGCGTCTTCGCCTATGCCAAGGCCGGCTTCGGCGACTACCCCGGCTTTCTCTCCGCGTTCGGCTACTGGATCGGCAGTTGCATCGGCAACGTCTCGTACTGGGTTCTGATCAAGTCCACGCTGGGCGCGTTCTTCCCGGTCTTCGGCGACGGCAACACGGTGGTCGCGATCCTGGTGGCATCGGTAGGCATCTGGCTCTTCCACTTCATGATCCTGCGTGGCGTCCAGCAGGCGGCGTTCATCAACACCGTCGTCACGATCGCCAAGGTCATTCCGATCCTGGTCTTCATCGTGATCCTGATCTTCGCCTTCAAGATGGACATGTTCCGCTTCAACTTCTATGGGGCGGGCCTGGAAGGTGGCATCTTCGAGCAAGTGCGCGCGACCATGCTGGTCACCGTCTTCGTCTTTCTCGGCATCGAAGGTGCGAGCGTCTATTCGCGCTACGCGAAGAAGCGCTCCGACGTCGGCGCCGCCACCATCACCGGCTTCATCGTGGTGACCACCCTCATGGTGCTGGTCACGCTGCTTCCCTATGCCGTGCTGGAGCGGCCGGACGTGGCCGTCATGCGTCAGCCGTCGATGGCGACCGTGCTCGAGGCCGTGGTCGGGCCCTGGGGCGCAGTCTTCGTGAGCCTGGGGCTCATCGTCTCGGTGTTGGGCGCGTACCTGGCGTGGTCGCTGATCTGCGCCGAGGTGCTCTTCGCCGCAGCGAAGACCAAGGACATGCCGAAGGCCTTTGCCACGGAGAACAAGAACAAGGTGCCAGTGGTGGCCCTGTGGGCGACAAACATCATCGTGCAGCTCATCGTCATCACCACCTACTGGTCGCGGGATGCGTTCTCGCTGATGCTGAACCTGACCAGTGCCATGGCCTTGATCCCCTTCCTCCTGGTTGCGGGCTACGGCCTGCAATTGACGAAGCGTCGGGAAGGCTATGACGTACGGCCCGAGGAGCGCACGCGCGATCTCGTCATTGCGATCGTGGCAACGGCCTACACGGCTTTCCTGCTCTATGCCGGCGGCATGAAGTTCATCGTGTTGTCTGCCGTCCTGTATGCGCCTGGCACGGCGCTCTACTTCTGGTGTCGCCGCGAGCAGAACCTGCCGGTGTTCACCAAGGCATCAGACTGGATCATCTTCATCCTCGCAGTCATCGGTGCCGTCGTCGGCATCTACTGGCTCGCGACCGGTTACATCACCATCTAGCCACTCCGGCTGGGTACTCACACAGGAGAACGTCATGGCAACAGAGACAAAACCCACCGCATTCGGGGTCCACTCCGAAGTAGGCCAGCTGCGCAAGGTGATGGTGTGTGCGCCGGGCCTGGCGCACTCGCGCCTCACCCCGAGCAACTGCGACCAGCTGCTCTTCGACGACGTGCTGTGGGTGGAAAACGCCAAGCGCGACCACTTCGACTTCGTCACCAAGATGCGGGACCGCGGCGTCGAGGTGCTGGAGATGCACAACCTGCTCGCCGAGACCGTTGCGGTGCCGGAAGGCAAGAAGTGGATTCTCGACAACCAGGTCGTGCCCAATCAGGTCGGCCTCGGCTTCATCGACGAATTGCGCAGCTACCTCGAAGGGCTCGACAACCGCGCGCTGGCCGAGACCTTGATCGGCGGCCTGTCGACCCATGACTTTCCGGATGCGCACGGCGGCAAGGCGCTGGAAGTCGCCCGCGAAGCCGCCGGTGCGACCGAGTACCTGCTGCCACCCCTGCCCAATACCCTCTACACGCGGGACACCACCTGCTGGATCTATGGCGGCGTCACCCTCAATCCGCTGTACTGGCCCGCGCGCCACGAGGAGACCATCCTCACCACCTCCATCTACAAGTTCCATCCCGACTTCGCAGGCAAGGTCAACGTGTGGTGGGGCGACCCGACCCAGGACCACGGCCTCGCCACGCTCGAAGGCGGCGACGTGATGCCCATCGGCAAGGGCAATGTCCTCATCGGCATGAGCGAGCGCACCTCGCGCCAGGCGATCAGCCAGCTCGCGGCGACGCTGTTCAAGAAAGGCGCGGCCGAGCGCGTGATCGTCGCGGCCATGCCCAAGATCCGTGCGGCGATGCACCTGGACACCGTCTTCACCTTCGCAGACCGCGACTGCGTGCTGCTCGCGCCCGACTTCATGAACCAGACGCGCACCTACTCCTACCGCCCGAGCAGCCATCCGAGCGGGGTCGAGCTGCATGCGGAGAACAAGCCCTTCGTCGACGTCGTGGCGCAGGCGCTGGGCTTCAAGAAGCTGCGCGTCGTGGAGGCCGGCGGCAGCGACTACCAGCGCGAGCGCACCCAGTGGGACAGCGGCGCGAACCTGGTGTGCGCCTCGCCGGGCGTGGTTTATGCGTACGACCGCAACACCTACACCAACACGCTGCTGCGCAAGCAGGGCATCGAAGTGGTGACGATCGTCGGCGCCGAACTGGGCCGTGGTCGTGGCGGCGGCCACTGCATGACCTGCCCCATCGTCCGCGATCCGGTGGACTTCTGAGCTCAGGGCGGCAGCAAGCAGCCGCCCCTGTTCATTTATTGATAGGACGACCCCCGTGTCTGTGAAATCCACTGTCCAGCGAGTTGGCCATCTACACAGAACGACAACCGTCCTCGCGCTGGCGGCGCTGGCGGCGCTGGCGTTGCTCTCGGCGTGCAAGCGCGGCGACGAAGCGCCGGTGGCGGAGATCCGGCCGGTCCGCGTGATGACGATCGAGACGCGCTCGATCGGCGACACCGTGACCCTCACCGGCACCGTGCAGGCGCAGACCGAGATCAACCAGTCCTTCCGCATCGACGGCAGGCTGATCGAGCGCAATGTCGAGATCGGCGACCGGGTGAAGCCCGGCCAGGTGCTGGCACGGCTCGATCCGCTGAACGAGGAAAGCAGCCTGCAGTCCGCGCGGGCGCAATTGTCGGCAGCGCAGGCCCAGGGCGTGGAGGCCCGCAACAACCACGCGCGCCTGCGAGACCTGCTCAAGGAGGACGCGGTCTCGCGCGCTTCCTTCGAGCAGGCCGAGGCGCTGCTGAAGGTGGCGCAGTCGCAGGTCGAGTCTGCCCAGTCGCTGGTGACGCTCGCGCAGAACCGGCTGAGCTACACGCGCCTGGTCTCCGACGTGTCCGGCATCGTGACGGCACGCGGGCCGGAGCCGGGCGAGGTGGTGCAAGCCGGTCGGATGATCATCCAGGTGGCGAGGGAGGGCGCGCGCGATGCCGTCTTCGATGTGCCCGCTCAGGTCAAGAACACTACGCCGTCGAACCCCGAGATCACCGTTTCGCTCGTGAGCGATCCGAACATCACCGCCAAGGGCCAGGTGCGCGAGGTCTCGCCCCGGGCCGATCCGGTGACCGGCACGTTCAGCGTCAGGGTCCGCCTGCTCAACGCTCCCGCCGCCATGCGCCTGGGCACGACGGTGAACGGGCGCATGAAGCTCGACAGCGCTCCCGCCATCGACATACCGGCGTCGGCGCTGACCCGGTCGGGCAAGAGCGCATCCGTGTGGGTGGTCGATCCGAAGGCCGGCACGGTATCGGCCCGCGCGATCGAGGTGCGTGCGTATGACGCCTCGCGCGTTCAGGTCACGTCGGGGCTTGCGCCCGGCGATGTGGTCGTGACCGCGGGCGTGCAGGCGCTGCGGCCCGGCCAGAAGGTCCGGATGCTCGAGGCTGCGCAGTGATCGGCCCGAACCTGTCGGAGTGGGCGCTTTCCAAGCGCTCGCTGGTGATCTTCCTGATGATCATCGCGGTGATCGCGGGGACGCTGTCCTTCATCCGGCTGGGGCGAGCGGAAGATCCGGTCTTCACCTTCCGCACCATGGTGGTGGCGGCAGGCTGGCCCGGCGCCACCGTGGACGAGACACTGCAGCAGGTTACCGAGCGGCTCGAACGCACGCTGCAGGAGACCAACCATCTCGACCGGGTGCGCAGCTACACGGTCGCGGGCCAGACGACGATCTTCGTCGACCTGAAGCAGTCGACGCCGCCGGGCGAGGTCCCGGACATCTGGTACCAGGTGCGCCGCAACATCGGCGACATGCGGCAGACATTGCCGGCCGGCGTGGTCGGGCCGTTCTTCAACGACGACTTCGGCAGCACCTTCGGCATCATCTACGCCTTCACGGCGGACGGCTTCACCTTCCGCGAACTGCGCGACTACGTCGAGTCCGCCCGCTCGCGCCTGCTACAGGTGCCCGACGTCTCGAAGATCGAGGTGATGGGCGCGCAGGACGAGCAGATCTACATCGAGTTCTCCACCGAGCGGCTCGCCGGCCTGCGGCTGGACTTTCCGACCATCGTCGGCGCGCTGCAGGCGCAGAACATCGTGCGGCCGGCCGGCACCATCCAGACCGAGCAGGAGCGCGTGTTCATGCGCGTCACCGGCGCCTTCGATTCGGAGCGCGACATCGAGGCGGTCAATCTCGTCCTCGGCAACCGCATCATCCGCCTCGGCGACATCGCGACCGTGCGGCGCGGCTTCGTCGATCCGCCGCAGCCGATGTTCCGCGTCAACGGCAAGCCGGCGATCGGGCTGGCGATCGCGATGCGCGATGCCGGCGACATCCTCGCGCTCGGCCGCAACATCCGCGTCGAGATGGCCGACATCACGGCGAACCTGCCGCACGGCATCCAGCCCACGCTGGTCGCCGACCAGGCCGTCACGGTCGACGTCGCCATCAACGACTTCATGGCCTCGCTGTGGCAGGCCATCATCATCATCCTGGTGTGCAGCTTCGTGAGCCTCGGCGTGCGTCCGGGCACGGTGGTGGCGCTGTCGATCCCGCTCACGCTGGCGATCGTGTTTGCCATCATGGACGTGCTGAACATCGACCTGCACCGCGTCTCGCTCGGCGCGCTGATCATCGCGCTGACCCTGCTCGTCGACGACGCGATGACCACCGTGGACGCGATGATCAACCGGCTCGCGGCCGGGGACACCAAGGACCAGGCCGCGACCTTCGCCTACCGCACGCTGGCCGCGCCGATGCTGATCGGCACGCTGGTGTCGATCTCGAGCTTCGTGCCGATCGGCTTCGCGAGGAGTTCCGCGGGCGAGTACACCTTCTCGATCTTCGCGGTCGTCGCCATTGCGCTCATCGTGTCCTGGCTCGGTGCGGTGATCTTCTCGCCGCTGGTCGGCAAGGCGATCCTGAAGGCGCCCAAGCCCGATGCCGAGCCGCCCAAGCCGAGCAAGGTGGTCCAGATCTACGGCAGCTTCCTGCGGGGCGCGATTCGCGCCAAGTGGCTGACCATCGGGCTGACCATCGCCGCGTTCGCCGTGACGATCTTCCTGCTGCAGTTCGTGCCGCGGCAGTTCTTCCCGGCATCGGACCGTCCCGAGCTGACGATCGACATGACCTTGCGGCAGAACGCCTCGATCCATGCGACGCAGGCCCAGGCGGAGCGCTTCGAGGCCCTGCTGAAGGAAGACGCCGATGTCGACCACTTCAGCACCTACGTCGGGCGCGGTGCGATCCGCTTCATCCTCACGCTCAACGTGCAGCTCGCCAATCCGTTCTTCGCGCAGTTCGTCGTGGTCGCCAAGGATCTCGATGCGCGCGACAGGCTCCAGCTGAAACTGGAGAAGGCATTGGCCGAGCAGTTCCCCGATGTGGTGGCGCGCGTGTCCCCGCTCGAACTCGGGCCGCCGGTGGGCTGGCCGCTGCAATACCGCGTGACCGGGCCGGACACGAACCAGGTGCGCAAGTACGCGCTCGAACTGGCCGACGTGCTGGGCTCCGATGCGCGCGTGCGTCACGTCAACTACGACTGGATGGAACCCGCCCGGCAGGTCCGGGTGCACATCAACCAGGACGAGGCGCGGCAACTCGGCGTGAGCACGCGCACGCTGTCGGGCATCCTGAACGCGGCGGTCACCGGATCGCCGGTCACGCAGGTGCGCGACGACATCTACCTGATCAACGTCGTCGCCCGCGCCACCGACGAGCAGCGCGTGTCCTTCCAGACCCTGAGTTCGCTGCAGGTGCCGACGCCCACCGGGCGCATGGTGCCGCTGAGCCAGTTCGCGACCTTCACCGAGGAGCAGGAGCTGCCGCTCATCTGGCGGCGCAACCGCCTGCCCACGCTGACGGTGCGCGCCGACGTCATCCACGGCGTGCTGCCGGACGAGGTGGTCGAGAAACTCGCGCCGAGGATGGTCGAGTTCAACGCCAAGCTGCCGAAGGGCTACAAGGTCGAGACCGGCGGCCTGTTCGAGGAGAGCGCCGCGTCGAGCGCCTCGGTGTACGCCGTCGTGCCGCTGATGATCGTGCTGATGCTGGTGAGCATGATGGTGCTGCTGGTGAGCTTCCGGCGGCTGGCGATGGTGGTCTGCATCATGCCGCTGGGGCTGATCGGCGTGGTCCTTACGCTGCTGCTGTTCAACCGGCCGCTGGGCTTCGTCGCCATCCTCGGCATCCTGGCGCTGATCGGGATGATCGCGAAGAACGCGGTGATCCTGATCGTGCAGATCGAGACCTACCGCGCCGAAGGCCAGAGCGTCATCGATGCGGTCATGGCCTCCGGCACGTCGCGCATGCGCCCGATGATGCTGACCTCGATATCGACCGTGCTGGGCCTGATCCCGATCGCGCCGACCGTCTTCTGGGGGTCGATGGCCTTCGCCATCATGGGCGGCCTGCTGGTGGCCACGCTGCTGACGCTGGTGTTCCTGCCGACGGTGTACGTGACGGTGTTCGGCAAGGAAAAGCCGCCGCCGCGTGATGAGGCCCTTGGTCCCGCGACAGATCCGGCGTGATGGACGAGGGGCATCCGCTTGACTCCGATCCCCGCATCCGCAGCAACCGCCGGGCTGCCCTCCGGAGAGGGCCCGGTCGCAGACGGCCGCGCGGTGCTCGAACTGCACGTCGCGGAGCTGCGGCAACTCTTCAACTCAATGGACCCGGCGCCGTTCCGGGAGCGTGACCTCGATCCGAAGGCGCAGGACTACATCGTCGACTGGGCCCGCGAAGTGCAGGCGAGCCGCCCGCTGGCGCTGGTCGTGCGCATCGACAGCCACACCGCGACACCGGAAGCCGCCTCGATGCTGCGCGATGCCGTCGGCGAGTACTTCCGCCAGCGTGCGCTTGCCACCCGGCGGCAGATGCGGCGCCTGCTGCGTCTGGGCCGCATCAGCCTGCTGATCGGGCTCGTGTTCCTGGCGATCGCCTTCTTCGTCGGCGAATTCATCGCGGGCCTCTTCGACAAGGAGCGCTACACGCGGCTCGTACAGGAGAGCCTGGTCATCGGCGGCTGGGTCGCCCTGTGGCGGCCGATGGAGATCTTCCTGTACGACTGGTGGCCGATCCGCGAGGAGATGCGGCTGTACGAGCGGCTGAGCCGCATGGACGTGCATCTGGTCTGCGCAGGCGCCGAAGGAGCGTCGTCATGACGCGCACGCCCACATTGGCCGGCACCGTGCTGACGCGCGGCTTGATGTTCCTGGCGCTGTGGCTGGTGCTGATGCCTAGCGTGAAGCCGGCCGACCTCGGCTTCGGCGTGCTGTCCACCGTCGCCGCGACCTGGACGAGCCTGCACCTTCTTCCGCGCGAGGCGGGGCACGTGCGCTTCCGCGCGCTGCTGGGGTTCGTGCCGCATTTCCTGTGGCAGTCGGTGCTGGCCGGCATCGACGTGGCCCGCCGCGCGCTCGATCCGCGCATGCCGATGCGACCGGGGTTCGTCTCGGCGCCGGTGGGTTTTCCGCCGGGGCTGGCTCGCAACGAGTTCGCCTCGATCATGAGCCTGCTGCCGGGCTCCGTTCCGGTGGGCGAGACCGAGACCGCCATCGTCTATCACTGCCTGGACATGGACCAGCCGCTCGCACAGCACATGGCCGAAGAGGAACAGCTGCTGACCAAGGCGTTGATGGTGGGGGAGGGCCATGACTAGCTTCCTGATCGGCGCCACCGCCTTCGTGCTCGCGATGGTCGCGCTGGGCCTGATCTGCATCCTGCGCGGCCCTGGCAACGTCGATCGCATGATGGCCGTGCAGCTCTTCGGCACCGGCGGCATCGCGGCGCTGCTGCTGGCGGGCGCGGCGATCGACATGGATGCCGTCATCGACGTGGTGCTGACGCTGTCGATCCTCGCGGCCTTTGCCGCCATCGCCTTCGTGAAGGCCGGCGCCACCACCGTGCGGGACGATGCGGGGAGCGACCGATGACCACGAACCTCGCCGCCGACATCTTCACCATCGTCGCCATCTGCGCGGGCGCGTTCTTCTTTCTCGCCGGCAGCGTGGGCCTGCTGCGCTTTCCCGACACCTTCACGCGGCTGCACGCGCTCACCAAGGCCGACAACCTGGGGCTGGGGCTCGTGGTGCTGGGGCTGCTCCCGCAGGTGGACAGCCTCTCGACGGCCTGCAAGCTGGTGCTCGTCTGGTTTCTCGTCCTGCTGGGTTCCGCCACGGTGTCCCAGCTCATTGCGCGCGCCGTGCGCCGCGAGGGGCCGAAGCCATGAGCCTGACCCTGAACATCGCACTGGCGCTCCTGTTCCTCGGGCTGGCGGCCTGGACCGTCTTCGCGCGCGACACCTTCGCGGCGGTCGCGGGCTTCATTCCCTATGGGCTGCTGCTCACGCTGGTGTGGCTCCAGCTGTCGGCGATCGACGTGGCGATGACGGAAGCCGCGATCGGCGCCGGCCTGACCGGTGCGTTGCTGGTCGGTGCCGCCTCGCGCCTGCGCCGGACGGAGGCCGCAGCGCTCGCGGACCGGCCGGGGCTGCTCACGCGCGTGCTGGCCGCGGTGGCTGCAGTCGGCGTCGCCGGGGTCATCGCCGTGTGCGTGCTCGCATTGCCCGATCCCTCGCCGACGCTCGCGCCCCAGGTGGCCGCCAACATCGCCTCGACCGGCGTCGGCAACCCGATCACGGCGGTGCTGCTCTCCTTCCGTGCGATGGACACGCTGCTCGAAGCCGTCGTGCTGCTGTTCGCGCTGGTCGGCGTGTGGTCGCTGGCACCGGACCGCGCATGGGGCGGTCGTCCCGGCCCCGCGCAGCCGGCCGACCCCAACGGCATCCTCGCGTACTTCGCGCGGGTGCTGCCGCCCATCGGGATCGTCGTCGCCATCTACATCCTGTGGGTGGGCGCCGATGATCCGGGCGGCAAGTTCCAGGGCGCGACCATCCTCGCGGCGATGTGGCTGCTCGTGATGATGGCGGGCCTGGCCGATGCGCCGCCCGTCAGCCGCGTCTGGCTGCGCACCGTGCTGGTGGCCGGGCCGGCGGTGTTCATTGCCATCGGGTTCACGGGCGTTGCCATCGCGGGTGCGTTCCTCGCCTATCCCGAGGGCTACGCGAAGCCGCTGATTGTGGTCATCGAAGTGGCGCTGATGCCCTCTCTCGCTATGACGCTGGCGTTGCTGCTGGCCGGCGCGCCGCAACGCAGGACACCTCCATGAGCCCGACCACGCTGTTCGGACTGTGTGGTGCAGTGCTCGTCGGCCTGGGCGTGTACGGGCTCATCGTCAACCCGCAGCCGCTGCGCAAGATCCTGGCGTTCAACCTCATCGGCAACGGCATCTTCGTGGTGTGCGCGGTGATCGCGCGCCGGGGCGCGGCCGCCGGCATGAACGGCGATCCGGTGCCGCAGGCGCTGTTGATCACCGCCATCGTCGTGGCCTTCGCGGCGTCCGCGCTCGCCGTCGCGCTGCTGCTGCGGCTGTTCGAGGAAGCCGGTTCGGTCACGCTGTCCGGCAATCTGCCGCCCCAGGCGAAAGCTGCCGATGGGGAGGTCTAGGTGCCCGCTTCCGCATCGATGGACCTGACGACACCCGACGGCCTGTGGCTCGTGCTGGCGGTGCTGGTGCCCTTCGTGGGCGTGTTCGTCGGGCTGCTCCTGGGCGGGCGCAATGCGCAGCGGGTGGCCATGGTCACGCTGGTGCTCGGGCTCGGCATCGCGTTCGCCATCGCCCGCGCGCTGGTGCAGACCGGCGATGCGCTCGTCTACCTGCTCGGCGGCTGGACGCCGCCGCTCGGTGTGGCGCTGCGCGCGGACGGATTGTCGGTCGTCATGCTGGTGGCTGTCGCGGTCGTGATCGGCGTCATCGGCATCTATGCGTGCGGCGATTTCGGCACGCCGAAGGGCACGCGCGAGGCACGGGCGCCGTTCATGTTCTGGCTGCTGTTGCTCGCGGTGTGGGGGTCGCTCAACCTGGTGTTCGTGAGCGGCGACGTGTTCACGCTGTATGTCGCGCTCGAACTGCTGACCTTCGCCGGCGTTCCGCTGGTCAGCCTCGATGGCCGGGGCGAGACCCTGCAGGCCGCGCTGCGCTACCTGGTCTATGCGCTGCTCGGTTCCATGCTCTATCTGCTCGGTGCCTTTCTGCTGTACGGCGCCTACGGCACGCTGGACATCTCGCTTCTGGCGACCCAAGTCCGCCCCGAGCCGCTGACCTGGGCCGCGGCGGCGCTGATGACGGGCGGGCTGCTCGCGAAGACTGCACTGTTCCCGCTGCACCTGTGGCTGCCGCCCGCGCATGCCGGGGCGCCTGCGGCGGCGAGCGCGGTGCTCTCCGCGCTGGTGATCAAGGGCGGGTGGTTCCTGGTGGTGCGTCTCTGGCTCGACGTCTTCGCCAATGTCGTGACCTGGCCTTCCGTCCAATTGCTGGCGGCGCTGGGCGCGGCGGCGATCCTGGTCGGCAATGTCGTGGCGCTGCGGCAGGCGCGCCTGAAGCTGCTGATCGCCTATTCGACCGTCGCGCAGATCGGCTACCTCTTCCTGATGTTCCCGCTGGTCTTCGGCATGGATGCCGCGCAGCTCGACAGTGCATCGACCGTCAGCGGCGGGATGCTGCAGGCCATCTCGCATGCCACCGCGAAGGCTGCGATGTTCATGGCCGCCGGACTCATCTACTCGACGCTCGGGCACGACCGCGTCGCGGACCTGCGCGGGGCAGGGCGCGCGCTGCCGATGACGATGGTCGCTTTCGCGCTCGGCGGCGCATCGCTGATCGGGCTGCCGCCATCGGGTGGCTTTCTCGCGAAGTGGCTGCTGCTGTCGGCGGCGATCGCGACGGCGCAATGGTGGTGGGTGCTGGTGATGCTCGCGGGGGGCCTGTTGACCAGCGCCTACGTGTTCCTCGTCGTCGTGCGCGCGATGACGCCCGCGGAGGCCGGCTGGGAGCCGAAGGCGCGCGTTCCGCGCTACCAGCAACTGGCCGTGCTGGCGTTGGCCCTGTGTTCGTTCCTGCTGGGTCTGGCCGCGCTGTGCCCGGTCGACATGACGCAGATCGGCCGCTCCTACATACCGCTGGCGGGGGCGCGATGATCATCGGGTCCGCCAGCCTGCTTGTGATCTTCCTGGGCGCCGCGGGGCTGCTGGCCGCTGCCATCGCCGTTCCGCTGGTGTTGCTGCTGGCCTGCGCGGTTCCGGTCCTGCGTCGCCGAATGCCCGCGCTCTTCGTCCTGGCGCCGTTGCCCGCGCTGGTGGCGGCCTTCTTCGCCGGGGGCGACTCCGCGCTGATCATCGGCAACCCGGGCTACGCGCTGACGCTCACGCTCGATGCGCCGGGCGCGATGCTGCTCGCCGTCGCGGCGCTGCTGTGGAGCCTGGCGGGCCTCTACGCCGCGCGCTCCCTGCGCGACCGGCCGGACGCCGACGGGTTCATCGTCTGCTGGCTGATGACGCTGACCGGCTGCGTCGGCGTGTTCCTCGCGGCCGACCTCATCGCCTTCTATTTCCTGCTGGCGGTGCTGAGCGTGGGCGCCAGCGGGCTCGTGCTCCAGGGCGAGGGGCCGGATGCCCTGCGCGCCAGCGCCCTGTACCTGGGACTTGCCTTGCTGGCCGAGGCCTTCCTGCTCGCCGGTCTCATTCTTCTGGCGCAGGCCACGCCGGCGGGGAGCCTGCTGATCCGTGATGCCGCAGCCGCATTGCCCACGTCTCCCACGCGCGACCTCACGCTCGTGCTGTTGCTCGTCGGCCTGGGCATGAAAGCGGGGCTGGTGCCGCTGCACTTCTGGATGCCGATCGCCTACGGCGCCGCGCCGATACCGGCCGCCGCCGTCATGAGCGGCGCGGTGGTCAAGGCCAGTGTCATCGCGCTGATCCGGTTCCTGCCGCTCGATGTGGCGTTGCCGGATTTCGGGCTCCCGCTCGCCGCGATCGGCATGGTGGGTGCGCTCTATGGCGTCGCCATCGGCATCACCCAGACGCAGCCGAAGGTCGTGCTGGCGTACTCCAGCGTCAGCCAGATGGGTTTCGTCGCTGCCGTGATCGGCATGGGCCTCGCCGCGGGCGACGGCTCCACCGCCATGGCCGCCGCCTTCTATGCCGCGCATCATCTGCTGGTGAAGGGCGCCTTGTTCCTGGCCGTCGGCGTGATCGTGCTCACGGGCCGCCGGCACCTGTGGCCGATGCTCATTCCCGCCGCGGTGATCGGGCTGGGGCTGGCCGGCCTGCCGCTGACCGGTGGCGCGCTGACGAAGTACGCGGCCAAGGACATCCTCGGCGACGGGCTTGCCGGCACCATGGCCGTCGTGTCCTCGGTGGCCTCCACCCTGCTGATGATCCATTTCATCCGCCGCCTGAGTGCGGACGCGGCGCCGGACCCCGATGCGCGGGCGCCTGCCGTGCTCGTGGTGTCGTGGCTCGCGATGGCGGTGGCGTCGGTGGCGGTGCCTTGGGCGTTCTATCTGGCGATCCCGGGCGAGATGCGGCCCGACGCGCTGGCCCCGGCCGCGCTCTGGTCGGCACTCTGGCCGATGCTGATCGGCGCGGTGCTGGCCGTCGTGCTCGACCGGGCGGGTCGGCATCTGCCGCGCATTCCCGCCGGCGACCTGGGCATCGCATTGGGCCATCTGCAATGGGCATGCAGCGCGACCGCCGCGCGCTTCGAATGCACCGACACCTTCCTGCGGCGCTGGCCGGTCGCCAGCATCGCGTTGCTGGCAGTGTCATTGCTGTTCGGCTGGACGCTCCTGGCCTGACATGCCCACCATCCCTATTTCATCGAGGAACACGCCATGAGGACGCACACGGTCGCAGCGCTGGTCGCCGCCGCATTCTCCTTCACCGCCTGCACCGTCGGCCCGAACTATGTGCGACCCGCGGTGGAGGCGCCGACGGCCTGGCGCATCGACTACCCCAAGGCGGTGGAGGTCGCGAACACGAAGTGGTGGGAGCAGTTCGGCGACCCGGTGCTGAACGAACTCATCGAGACGGCGCTGCGCGAAAACCTCGACGTGCGTGTCGCGGCGGCGCGGGTCGACCAGTTCATCGGCACGCTCGGCACGGCCAGCTCCCAGGCCTTCCCGCAGATCGGCTACAGCGGCGCGGCGAGCCGCACCCGTGCGAGCCGGGAAGGGTTCCCGCCGATCCCCGAACCCGCCAATCCCTACTTCTCGCTCTACCAGGCGGCGCTCGGCGCGACCTGGCAGATCGACCTCTTCGGCCGCGTGCGGCGGCTGAGCGAAGCCGCGCAGGCGCAGGTCTACGCGAGCGAGCAGGCGCAGCGCGGCGTCGTGCTCACGCTGGTGGCGGGTGTCGCGACAAGCTACCTGGCCCTGCGCGGGCTGGACCGGCAGCGCGAGATCGCGGTGGCCACGGCTGCGAACTTCGGCGAGACGGCGCGCATCTTCGATCTGCGCTTCAAGTCGGGCATCGTCTCGAAGACGGAAGTCAACCAGGTGCGCTCGCAGTACCAGCAGGCGCTGACCGCCATTCCGGCCATCGAGCAGCAGGTCGCCGCGGTGGAGAACCGCATCTCGATCCTGCTCGGCCGTAATCCGGGCCCGATCCCGCGCGGCAAGACCATCGAGCAGCTCGCGGCGCCGCTCATCCCTGCCGACCTGCCTTCAGTGTTGTTGCGGCGGCGGCCCGACATCCTGCAGGCCGAGCAGAACCTCGTGGCCGCCAATGCCAGCATCGGCGCGGCGCGTGCGCTGTACTACCCGACCATTTCGCTGACGGGCGCCTATGGATCGACGAGCACCGCCGCAAGCAACTTCCTGTCGGGGCCGGCGACCGCATGGCAGGCGGCGGCCAGCCTGGCCGGGCCGATCTTCACGTTCGGTGCGATCGAAGGACAGGTGAAGTCGGCCGAGGCCCAGAAGGAGCAGGCGGAGCTTGTCTACCGGCAGACCATCCTGAACGCGTTCCGCGACACGAACGATGCGCTCACCGGTTCGCAGAAGACGATCGAGGGCGTGGCCTTGCAGCGCGAACGTGTGAAGGCGCTGCGGGAGTTCGCGCGGCTGTCGCGGCTGAAGTTCGAGAGCGGCCTGATCGGCTACCTCGAAGTGCTGGTGGCCGAGACCGAACTCTTCGCCGCCGAACTCGCATCGGTGGCGTTGACGACCGACCGCTACACGCAGGTCGTCAACGTGTACCAGGCCATGGGCGGCGGCTGGGTGGAGATCGCCGACGCCATCACGCCGCGGCCCGTGGCCTTCATTGCGGAATGACGCGCGCGGCGTCGCCGTTGCCCTGGATGAAGACACGCTGACCCACGCGCAGGCCGGGCTGCACCGGCTGGGTCACCTCGATCAGCACGCCGCTGTCGGTGCGCACGAAGACTTCCTGTCCCGGCATCGACTGGGCCGAGCGGTTCGCGACCTCGGCACCGGCCAGCGTGCCGCCGATGGCGCCTGCGACCATCGCCACGTCGCGACCCGTTCCGCCGCCGATCAGGCTCCCCAGGCCCACGCCGGTGAGGCCGCCGACCACTGCGCCGACGCCCGTATGGGCCGGGCTGCGGATGGTCGTCGGCGAGATCTGCTCGACCACGCCCTGGCGAATGATCGTCGAACCGGATGCCGGGCCGCCTGGCGCCGCGCAGGCGCCCAGGACGAGTGCCAGGGCCAATGCCGCGAGGCGCGAGAAGAGTCGGGTTGCCATGGGCTTTTTCCTTTGCTGAGGTGGGTTGTTGTCAATTTCATGATGGCACCCCGACCGCACCGGGCAATTGGCCGAACGTGCAGTTCCGCCTGCCCCTTCGGGCAGGCCTCAAGTTTTCGGGAACCCCGCCGATATATCCATCGCGTGCATGCAACTCGTCGTGTCGGACGAGCCTGCCCTGCGAGGAGTGAGCGTGAGAGTCGGAAACAGCCGTGGCGGCATTCGAGCGGGGGAACTGGCATGACCCTGTCCGGCTATGGCATCGACGCCTTGAAGGTGCTCGCGGCAGCCGGCCCCGTGGCGGGGCTG
Source organism: Variovorax flavidus (assembly GCF_030317145.1). GTDB lineage: Bacteria > Pseudomonadota > Gammaproteobacteria > Burkholderiales > Burkholderiaceae_C > Variovorax > Variovorax flavidus. The sequence goes on along the minus strand of NZ_JASZYE010000003.1, from coordinate 197,289 downwards.
GTGGCGGTGGCGCACGTGCGCTCGTCGCGGCGCCGGAAGCAGACGCTCAAGGCCGAGGCAGCGCTGCGCACGTCGCGCAGCGTGTTCGTCGACGTGCCGGGCTCGGCGCTTTCCGCCTCGGTCCGGTTCGACCTCACCCCGCAGCTGCTGGGCTGGCTGGCCGCTGCCCAGAGCGGTTCGCTCCACGGCATGGAAACGCCCGATGCCGTGATGCTGGCCTTCGATGTCGATGCGACGTGGAAAGGCATCGGGTCGCCGGATATGGAGGCCGACTCGACCTTTCCCAGCCAGCTGATCGCCACGCGCGAACTCTTCATCGTCCGCTCGATGAACCCGTGGTGCGACAGCGCCGAGATCCCGCTGCGCCAGATGCTCGATGCCCATCGCACGCTGCCGGAAGGCGAGCCGCTCTACTGCGCGGTGGACGGCTCGATCCGGCTCACGCCGACGCGGCGCATGCGGGCGCCGTCCATGCCGGTGCCGCGGCAGTTCTACTGGGTGCGCGCGGAGTCGTCGGCGGCTGAAACAAGGCGCAACCCCACCTAGCCGGCGGCGAGGCGGTCCGGAAAAGGGCGCTAGGATCGGTGAGATTCGACCCACCCTTCAGCGTATTCAAGGACTTCGCATGACGACCCCCAGCTACCCCGACACCCGCCTCCTGATCGACGGCGAGTGGTGCGACGCCGCGAGCGGCAAGACCCAGAACGTGATCAATCCCGCGACCGGCAAGCCCATCGGCAAGGTCGCGCACGCCGGCATCCCCGACCTGGACCGCGCGCTCGACGCGGCGCAGCGCGGCTTCGAAGCCTGGCGCCGGATCCCGGCCAACGAGCGCGCGGCGACCATGCGCAAGGCAGCCGGCCTGCTGCGTGAACGCGCCGCCGACATCGGCCGCATCCTCACGCAGGAGCAGGGCAAGCCTTTCGTCGAAGCCCGCGGCGAAGTGCTGGCCGGCGCCGACATCATCGAATGGTTCGCCGACGAAGGCCGCCGTGTCTATGGCCGGATCGTGCCGTCGCGCAACCTGTCGGCGCAGCAGCTCGTGATCAAGGAGCCGCTGGGCCCCGTCGCCGCCTTCACACCCTGGAACTTCCCGATCAACCAGATCGTGCGCAAGCTTGGCGCCGCGCTGGCCAGCGGCTGTTCCTTCCTGGTCAAGGCGCCGGAAGAAACCCCGGCATCGCCTGCCGCGCTGCTGCAGGCCTTCGTCGACGCCGGCGTGCCCAAGGGCACGGTCGGCCTGGTGTTCGGCGATCCGGCCGAGATCTCCAGCTATCTCATCCCGCACCCGATCATCCGCAAGGTCACTTTCACCGGCTCCACGCCGGTGGGCAAGCAGCTCGCCGCGCTGGCGGGTGCGCACATGAAGCGCGCGACGATGGAACTCGGCGGCCATGCCCCCGTGATCGTCGCTGCCGATGCGGACGTCGCCCTGGCGGCCAAGGCTGCAGGTGGCGCGAAGTTCCGCAACGCGGGGCAGGTCTGCATCTCGCCCACGCGCTTCCTGGTGCACAACAGCATCCGCGATGAATTCGCGCGCGCGATGGTCAAGCACGCCGAAAGCCTCAAGCTGGGCGACGGCCTCGCCGAAGGCACGACGCTCGGCCCCCTGGCCAACTCACGGCGCCTCAGCGCCATGGCCAAGGTGCTCGACGATGCGCGCGCCACCGGCGCCAAGGTCGCCACCGGCGGCGAACGCGTGGGAACGGACGGCAACTTCTTCGCGCCCACCGTGCTCACGGATGTCTCGCTGGAAGCCGACGTGTTCAACAACGAGCCTTTCGGCCCGATCGCGGCCATCCGCGGCTTCGACACGCTCGAGGAAGCGATCAAGGAAGCGAACCGCCTGCCGTACGGCCTGGCCGGCTACGCCTTCACCCAGTCGATCAAGAACGCGCACCTGCTGTCGCAGCAGATGGAAGTCGGCATGCTGTGGATCAACCAGCCGGCAGCCCCGTCGCCCGAGATGCCTTTCGGCGGCGTGAAGGATTCGGGCTACGGCTCCGAAGGCGGACCGGAAGCCATGGAGGCCTACCTGATCACCAAGGCGGTGTCGATCATGGCGGTCTGACGCCCGGCAGCGCCGTCCGGCGGCGGTCGCTAGCCAGATGCGTGATCCCGCGTGACAATGCGCGGCATCATGAATCACGCGACGATTCGCCGGACTGTGCTCTGGGTCTGGTTGCTGCTGCTGCCGGCCCTGGCGCTGGCGCAGACGCAACTGGGGAGCGCTGCGGCCATGCAGGCCAAGCATGCTTCCGTGAAAGGCCAACTCGAGAAGAACGTCTTCGGGCGCCCGCTGGTACTCGAATCCACCGAGGCGTCCGGCCAGCTGAGCGGCAACATCTTCGCCGTGGTGGCCTATCCCTTCGACCAGGTCAGCGCCGCACTCGGCAAGCCTTCCGGCTGGTGCGAGGTGCTCATGCTGCACCTCAACACCAAGCACTGCGCGGTGCGCGAGACGGACAGCGCCAAGACCGTGGCGGTCGCGGTCGGCCGCAAGTTCGACCAGCCGCTGTCGGAGGCCCAGAAGGTCGACTTCGTCTGGCAGCCGGCGACCGTCTCGCCGGACTACTTCAGCGCGCGTCTGAGCGCCGACAAGGGCCCGCTCTCCACCCGCGACTACCGCATCGAGCTGGAAGCGACCCCGCTGGACGGCGGCAAGACCTTCATCCATCTCGGCTACAGCTACGCGTACGGCACGGCGGCGCGCATCGCCATGCAGGGCTATCTCGCGACGATCGGCAGCGACAAGGTCGGCTTCACCGCCACCGGCACCAATGCGTCGGGCGAGCAGGACTACGTCGGTGGCGTGCGCGGCGTGGTGGAGCGCAACACGATGCGCTACTACCTCGCGATCGATGCCTATCTGGGCGCGCCCGATGCAAAACAGTTGCCGGGGCGGCTCGCCACCTGGTTCGACAGCACCGAGCGCTACGCGCGCCAACTGCATGAGGTAGAACGGAATGACTACCTGTCGATGAAACGCAACGAATACAAGCGGATGGAAAGCGGCGGATCCTAGTTACCACTCTTGCGTCATTTTGCTACACATGTATCCTCGTGTGTCTCAAAAAGGACGCCCCATGGATGTTGATTTCCACCTGCACAAGGTTCAGGCGCTCAGCCCCAAGGCCGCAAAGATCGCGCTGCGAATGCTGGACCGGGACCCGCGCGTTCCCACCGAATGGGTGATGTCGCTGCGGCCGGCGCTGGTCGAACGAAGCAGTGACTCCGCTTCCTTCGGCGGAACCGACTGGATGACCATCGCTGCCATCGAGCGGCCGGGCATCCGACGATTCACCGAACGCTTCGAAAGCCGCGAACAGCGTCACGCACGGCTGTGGGTGATGAGCCTGCGCACGGCCTCCAAGAAGCATGACCGGGCCGAGCCCGACGCGAGCATCTACGGCGAGCTCTAGCCGTTGAGCCGGACCCGCAGCCACGCGGGTCCTTGGTGGCGCGAACGCCGCCGCCCATTCAAGAGCAGTTGTATGAAGTCGCGACCAGCGGGTCCGTGCCCACGAACGCAGGCTTTGTCGGATGCATGCAGATCGGCCGCGAGGTGGCGGTCGGATTGGCCGCGGTCACCGGAGACGAGATGTCGATCCGGCTCGGCGGCTGGTCCTCCTCCACCCAGGTCGTGAGGGCCAGGTAGAGCTGGTCGATCGTCGGCAGCGGCGGATTCGCGGCCGGGTTGCTCGTGCCGTTCGAGAAGCCGTGCGCCATCCCCGGGACGAGGAAGAGCCGGTAGAAGTTCTTCACCACTGTGTCGCCGCCCATCTTCGCGGTCAGCCGGTTGTAGTAGTTGAGCGTGCCCTGCGGTGGAATGAGCGTGTCCGAGAGGCCGTGGTAGACCAGCATCTTGCCGCCCCGCGCCGCGAACGCACCGAGGTTGTTGTCGTCCGTGTTGATGTTGGCGAACGACGCCTGCAGCGCCACACCCCTGTCATACGCGTTCGACAGGTCGAGGTACGACAGCGTCTTCCAGAGGTCCGCGCCGTTGCGGGTGGCGTTGATGAAGTTGCTCGATGCATAGCTGGCGTTCTGCAATTCCAGCGCGACCAGGTCGCTCGCAATGGTGAACGGGGTCGCCCCGCCGAGGCCGCCGATGTTCGTGCCGCGCGTGAGGCCGTACCAGCGCTGCGCGCCCTGCGGTTCGACGGCGGTGCCGTTGTCTGCCGAAGGCGAGGGCACCGAGCCGTCGGCCGTCTGGCCGTACCAGATCTTGTTCATCGCCACGGCCTGCACCTGCGTGACGCAGTCGCCCGAGGGCGCGTTGCCGCCGCTCGACTGGCAGATCACGTTCAGATCCTGCGTCGGGTCGTAGCGGCACTGGAACGGATCGGGGATGTAGCCCAGATGCCGGTTGCCGACCGCGTCGCAGGCAGCGATCGCGGCATTGCCCAGCACCGCCGCCTGTCCGCTGGTCAGGGGCACGCCGCCAAGGTCGCGCTGGTAGACGATCTGCGGATACAGCTCGGAGGTGATGAACTTCGTCCAGTTGATGGCGGGCGCGCCGGCCAGGATGCCGTCGAAGTCGGCCGGATTGGCCTGCGCCTCCATGTGGCCCTGGCGACCGCCGGTCGAGAAGCCGTTCCAGTACGCGCGCTTGGCCGGTGTGCCGTAGTAGGCCTGCGTGAGCGCCTTGGTCTTGACGGCCATCTCGTGGATGCCGCGCTGCGCGAAGTCGTTCCAGAGCACGGTGTTGATCGAGCCATCCGGATTCATCGCGAACGAACCGCCGTTGGCAGTGTTGGCATGGCCGGTGTCGGTGCTGGCGGAAACCGCGCCTTCGACCATCGCGGTCGTTGCCGGCGCGCCCGAGGTACCGCCCGACGTGCCCGCGAGCGCGGTCAGCGAGGTGTGCACGCCGCCGGCCCAGCCGCCGCCGCCCTTCACGTGAATCCTCTGGTTCCACTTGCTCTCGCTGGGAAGCCAGATCTCGATGCCGATGCCCTGCGAGGTCGAAGGCGCGTCCGCCGGTCCCGTATTGCCGGGGCCGACCAGCAGCTTCACCACGCACACATCGCTCGTGGCCACCGGCGTGTTGGCGCCGGCCGTGCCCGAGAGCAGGAGCGGATCACCCGCCTTGAACGACTTGACGAGCAGAACCTGCGTGAGCGGGTCCGGCGTGAAGCGCGTCTTCATCGACTCGTCGCACGTCAGCTTGGCCTGGCCGGGAACGACCGGAAAGCCTCCACCGCCGTGCCCTCCGCCACCGCCGCAGGCCGCCAGCCCGACGGCGACGGCCATGCCCGCCAGACGGGCCAAGGTTGTCGATGTCCGCGATTCAACTCCGCCGATGCGCATGGATGTCTCCTGTTTTCAATGCGCCGAACGAGTTGCCCGACGCCAGGAGCTTGATGCACCGCGCCCGGAATTCCGGGCGTAGGAAGAGGCCCATCCGTGCCGCGCCCGGCCGCCTACATTGCCGGCTCGGGACGCGGATTCATTGGAGGCGTCTGGACTTGAGGAGGATGCTCCGGCTGTTGCGGAGCTCCGCGAGCATCTTCAGTTGCTCGGGGCAGTCGGCGGGCGCCGCGACCAGCACGAAGGGGCTGCGCCGCAGGGCGGTGATGGTCTTCTCGACTTCCGCCGGATCGCGGCCCTTGGAGACGAGGCCGGCTGCGACCGCCGCCTTCGACTGCTTGAAGAAGGCCTTCTCGTACGCCGGCGTGCCGCATCGCGCGGCGACCACGCGGTAGTCGGCCTCCTGCTGTTCGCTGGACACCATCGAGCCCAAGCTTCCCGTCGACTGGGCGTTGGCCGTCATCGGGACGGCGATGACGCACGCCGCAACGACGGCACCGATTTCGAAATGCGCTTTCATACGACCCCCCTGAATCCAATCACGCTTCTTGCGGTTGCATCCTAAGGGGGCGTCTGCGTGTTGCGCCATCGACCATGTGAACTATTGCGGATCAGGTTCGCCTTTCGAGTCGAAGCGTCGCGAACGGCATGAAAGTGCGCCGCCGCCGGCACCTGGCGTTCATGCCGGCCATTGCCCGAAGGTGCAGAAGCGCTTGCCCGTTGGGCCGATTTGCAGCTTTCGCGCCCACACCCCAAGATCGGTGCGTCATGCACCGAACGCCGCACCCGCCGTGGAGAACGACTTGTGTCGCGGCCGCGGCATGGCTCGTGGCCTGCGACGCATGCGCACAGCAAAGTGACGAGGACCTGCAGAAGAAACTCGTCAATCCGATCGCCGACATCGTGACGCTGCCGTTCCAGTGGACGACCAATTTCGACACCGGGCCGTTCAGCAAGCCGCAGCACACGCTCAACATCCAGCCGGTCTATCCGGTCAGGCTCGATGGCGGCTGGTCGCTCATCAACCGCGCTATCGTGCCGCTGTTGTCCAACCCGGCCGTGCTGCCGGGGCAGGACCGTGAGTACGGCTTGGGCGACATCACCTACGAGGGCTTCTTTGCGCCGCCAGCCAAGGAGGGCGGCCTGATCTGGGGCGTGGGGCCCGCGCTGATCATGCGGACGGCCACCGATGAACGGCTGGGCCAGGGCAAGTGGTCCCTCGGGCCGGCAGTGGTCGCGCTGAAGGAAACGGGTGCATGGAGTGTCGGCGCGCTGGCGACGCAGGTGTGGTCCTTCGCGGGCGACGACAGCCGGCCCAACGTCAACGCCTTTTCGCTGCAGCCGATCGTCAGCTACCGGCTGGACGCGAAGCAGTCGATCGGCTACATCGGGATCATCACCGCGGACTGGAACGAAAAGCGGTCGAGCCAGCGCTGGACGGTGCCGCTCGGCGTGTCGTATTCGCTTCTGGTCAAGCCGGAGAGCTTTGTGCCGATGAACTTCGTGGCCGGAGCGGGCTACAACGTCATTCGGCCGGACAATGCATCGGATTGGTTCGTGCGCTTCCAGGTCAATTTCATTCTGCCGAAATGAGGAGCCCATCATGCGAGTCAGCGAGGGGATCAAGTGGGTGGCGATCACCGTGGCGATGGGGGCCGCGCTCCCGGCCGCGGCGAGGCCGCTGGACATCTACAACTCCATGCGTGACACGCCCATCACGCGATTCCAGAAGGCCGACGTCGACCTGATGAAGCGGACGGTCTTCCGGGCCCTGGATTCGGGCGAGGACGGCGTCACGGTCAAATGGGAGAACCCGGGCACGCCCAACAGCGGCAGCGTCACGCCCGCCAAGGACCCGCAGGGTCGCGCCGACTGCAAGCTGGCGCGGGTAGAGAACCGCCACGGCTCGTTGCAGAACACGGGGTCGTTCATCTTCTGCAGGAACAAGGACCCGAACACCGTCAAGGCCACGCCCTGGAAAGTGGTCGGCCCCTGGGTCGCCAACTGACGGGGGAGACCCATCATGAACCTGCGATCCGTCTTGTTGGTGCGAGGCGCGTTGGGCGTCCTGTTCGGGCTGTACGTGATGATCGCGCCCCCGGTGGCGCAGCTGGGGCAGCAACTCGGCCGGAACGGCTACTTCAGCATCGTCGACGGCCTGATCGCTCTCGCGCTGGCATTCGTCCTGACCCGCTATGCGCCGGGCAAATGGCTCTTCGCGCTGGTGCTGGCCGACGCCCTGATGCGCCTCGTGATCGGCGTGGTGGCCTTCGCGTATCCGAACATCGAGGCGCGCATCGTCGGCGCCGTCGCGTTCTTCGGCACGCTCATCACGGTGTGCATCGCGCTGGGCGTCGTGGGACTGATCTACGTGATGATGAATCGCGGCGCTTCGCCCGAAGGGCCGCGCGAAGGGCACATGCCGGCGGCCATCGCGAGCGCATGCACGCTGGCCTTCGGCATCGCCCTCATGTTCGGATTCTCGACCGCGGACGGGCGGCGAACGCTCATCGGCATCTTCGCCCTGGCGACGGGCCTGACGTACCTGGTGACGGGTCTTCGGCTGAAACGCCCCTGAACCCCTTGGCTGATTTCAACAACGTAGAAGGAGCAGACGCAAAATGACTCAACTTTTCTCTCGCATCGCAGCATTGGCAATGGCCCTCGTTCTGGCGGCCTGTGCGGCGCCCGGTTCCCAGTCCGGTTCGATGGAAGTGCGCCAGGGCGTGATCGAGCAGATCGCACCGGCAGACATCCAGAGCGATTCGCACACGGGCGTGGGCGCGGTCGTCGGCGGCCTGACGGGCCTCGGCATCGGCAGCCTGATCGGCGGCGGGACGGGACGCGACGTGGCCATGGTGCTGGGCACCATCGGCGGCTCCATCGCCGGGTCACAGGTCGCCAAGCGCTACGACCGTCCGCAGCCGGGTCAGCAGGTCATCGTTCGCACCAAGAGCGGCGTGCTGGTGACGGTGACCCAGCCGGTCAACCCGGCCTTGCGTGTCGGGCAGCGCGTGTACATCGAAGGAAGCGGCGAGGGCGCCCGCATCCTTCCGCAGTGAGCGTGGGGCCGCGCCCCATGAGCTGAACGCTTGGCCGCCGCGATCCGCACCGTCGTCCTCTGCGGCGTGATGATCGCCGCGTGCCTTGCGGGCTGCTCGTCCGTGCGGCCGTGGATGAATGCGCCGCTGGTCGCCGACGGCGCGACCACCCCGCCCATCGCCGCCTCTGCCGACCCGAGCATCGTCGTTGCAGTGACCCTGTCCGGCGGCGGCGCGAGAGCCGCGGCCTTCGGCTACGGCGTGCTGACCGAGCTGCATCGCACCACTTTCAAGTGGAACGGCCGGGAGACGGACCTGCTGACATCCGCGGACGTCATCACCGGCGTGTCGGGCGGCAGCATCCTCGCCGCGTACTACGCGGCCTTCGGCGCCGACCGCCTGCCGGATTTCGAACGTGACTTCCTACGGCAGAACTTCCAGAACGGCCTCATCACCCAGACATTGCGCCCGGTGCATCTCTACAAGATGACCTCGCCCTGGTATGGCCGCAGCAACGTGCTCGCAGAGCGGCTCGACGAACTCTACGAGGGCCGCACCTTCGCCGACGTCGAGGACAACCCGCCGCGCACGCAACTCGTCATCGCGGCCACCGACATGTCGCTGGGCACCACCTTCGAGTTCACGCCGGAGCAGTTCGCGCTGATCTGCTCCGACCTGCGCAGCGTGCCGCTGGCCTTTGCGGTGGCGGCCTCATCGGCCGTGCCGATCGTGCTGAGCCCCATGGGGCTGAAGAACTACGCGGGCGAGTGCCGCGAGCAGGGCATCCGCGCGCCCGAGGTCTTCGGTGCCGGCACGGACTACCGTGCGCGCATGTACCGCTCGCAGGCCAAGAGCTACCTCGATGCGAAGCGGCGTCCCTACATTCACCTGGTCGACGGCGGACTGGCGGACAACCTCGGCGTGCGCAGAATGCTCGACCGCGCGCTGGCCGGAGGCGGCTTGCGCAAGAGCTTGTCCGAGGCGGGGCTGCCGCCCGGCAGCGTGCGCAAGCTGGTGCTGGTCACCGTCAACTCCGAGCGCGACCCGGCCAACAACATCGATGCGGACGACAAGGTGCCCAGCCTCGCCCAGGTCGGCGATGCGCTGCTGTTCGGCACCGGCTCCCGCGCGACCATCGAGACGCAGGAGTTCCTCGCCGACATCACGCGCCAGTGGCGTGCAGACCTCAAGGCGAATCGCGGCGACGGTTCCGATGCCTTCGCGGCGGATGCGGAAATCCATGTGGTGGCCGTCAACCTGCGCGACGCCAAGGGCGACACGCGCCGCGAGCTGCTCCAGACGCCGACGGCGTTTTCCATCAGCGGCTGGGAAGTCACTCAACTGATCGAGGCGGGTCGCGACGTGCTGCGGCGCTCGCCGGAATTCCAGGTGCTGCTGAAGTCGCTGGGCGTCAAACCCGATTGAGGCGGCGGCGCGCAGGCCTTACATGAACGGCAGCGTGAGGCTCACCGACACGCCGTTGCCCTTGGGCCTGTTCTTGGCTTCCACGTCATAGACCCATCGCGCCGAGAAAGCTGCGGGCTGGTTGCCGATCTTTCCGCTCCAGGTGACGATGGGCCCCAGGCCGACCGAGCGACCCTTGAAGCCGTTGAGCTTGTCCGCCGTAGGTCCCGTGTCGTCCTCGAGTTGCTCGATCCAGCCGCCGACCACGCCCAGGTGCCATTGCGGCGCAATGGTGGTGGTCCACATGGCATCGACGCGGAACACGGCGCCGTTCTTGTAGTCGGTGTCGTCGTTGCGCGTGTAGAAGTCGAACGCGGCCACCGTGGTGAATTCGCCCCCGCCGGTGAGCAGCCTGGTGTATGCGATCGTCGGCGAGAAGGTCCACGTGTTCTGGCCCGCATTGGCGAGGCGATCGGGGTCGTACGAACCGGTCGGCGCATAGAAGGGCACCGACAGCGCGAGATGCTCCGTCTCGCTGATGTGATAGCCCGCCACGACCGGGTTGACCAGGATGTCGGCGAAGTGCGTGTTGCTGTCGCTGACAGATCCGCCGCGCAGGGGGCCGGAGACGCCGATCTCGGCCTTGGTGTATTGCACCGGCAGCCCGATGGACGACGCGAAGTTCCAGCGGCCTGGGCCCGTGTTCCACACATAGGTCAGGTTCGCGATGTTGTAGACCGCCGTCGCGTCGAGCCCCACGGCGAGGGTCCGGCCAAGCGAAACCTGGCGGGAACCGCCGAGATCTCCGCTGAAGTAGATGCTGGCCAGCGACAGCACGAAGCCCGGCGTTGGCGGCACGATCCCGGCATCGGAGTACACCTGCTGGCCCGTGATGGGGCGCCCGATGCCGCCTTCGGTCGCCGCCGCCCCGAAGGAGGCCAGCATCAGCGCCGACCACAACGTGTGCCGGACAAGGCGCTTCGTCATCGTTCTTCCTTTCATGGGTGCGCCTGCTCCTTGCGCACGATGCAGCGAAAGCCCAGATGGCAGGTCGCGGTGTCGATCGGCTGCGCCATCCGGGCCGCCGGCCGGTAGCGATGGCAGTAGTTCGGCGCGCAGAGATGCGAGCCGCCCTTCATCACCCGGCGCGGTATGCGGACCTCCGGCGTGCGCGGGTCGTAGCTGCCATCGATCGGGCCGCCGCGCGGGTTGTCCAGCGTGCAGCAGGCGTGGGTGATCTTGCCGTGCTCCTGGTACCAGTCGGTCGTCCATTCCCAGACATTGCCGGCCATGTCGTACAGCCCGTAGCCGTTCGGTGGGAACGAGCCGACCGGAGCGGTCCATTCGTAGCCGTCCTGCAGCAGGTTCTGCCAGGGGAAGTCGCCCTGCCAGGTGTTGGCCATCAACTTGCCGCGGGGACTGAATTCGTCGCCCCAGGTGTACTGCGCGCCTTCAAGGCCGCCGCGTGCGGCGTATTCCCACTCGGCTTCGGTCGGCAGTTCCTTGCCGGCCCACTTGGCATAGGCCTCCGCATCCTCGAAGGCGACATGCACCACCGGGTGCTTCCACAGGCCCTGCAGCGAACTGCCGGGCCCGCGCGGATGCCGCCAGTCGGCGCCACGCTGGTAGGTCCACCAGTTGTACGGGTTGCCCATGTCTACCGGCCCGGGTGTCTTGCGGAACACGACCGAGGAAGGCGCGAGCAGTGCGGGGTCGGCGCCAGGGTAGTCCTCCGCATTGGCCGGGCGCTCGGCCAGCGTGACGTGACCCGTCGCCTCGACGAAGCGCTTGAACTCCGTGTTGGTCACGGTGTGTGTGTCGATCCAGAAGCCCTTCACGGCCACCTTGTGCGGGGGGGCTTCCTCCGGGTAGTGCCGGTCCGAGCCCATGAGGAAGGCACCGTCGGGAATCCAGACCATGCCATCGGTCCGCGTCCTGCTCTGTAGTTCAGTCGTCATGAAGGATCGCCAGTCTCGGTGAATCGATGATGGAGTGGCCGGCGTGCATTGCCCATCGGCCCGATGGGCAACACGGCCTGCACCTTGGGGCAATCGGGCGAAACGTTGCGCTCGCAGTCAATGCGCGCGTCCTAGGCCGACGGGATCGCGGTGGCCGGCTTGCGGCCTGCGCGCTTGCGCACCACGCCGATGGTCGGCAAGGAGACCCTGAACAGCGCACCGGCCCGGCCATTGGTGCCGACCTCGATCTTGCCGCCGTGCGCGTCGACGATGGTCTTGACGATGGAGAGCCCCATCCCCATGCCTTCCGGCTTCGTCGAATAGAAGACCTTGAAGATCTCCGGCAGCTTGCTCGCGCCCACGCCGGGACCGGTGTCCGCCACGGTGAAGACCGCAGTGCCCTTGTCGCCCTTTTCTGTTGTCAACTTCAGCGTGCGTTGGCCGGGCGGCAGATGGCTCATCGCTTCCATGCCGTTGGTCGCGAGGTTCACCAGCACTTGCTGAAGATGCATGCCGTCGCCCATCACCGGCAGCAGGCCGGGCGCGAGGTCGAACTGCAGGCGAGTCTGGTGTCGCTGGGCAAGCTGGCCGAGCAGGCCCTTGCTTGCAGCGATCACGTCGTTCAGTTGGAGCACCGTGGCTTCGAGCGAACGCTTGCCGAGCAGCGTCCGCAGCTTCTGGATGATCTGTCTGATCCGCAGGACGTCGTCACGGATGTCCGTGAGGATGCTCTTGAGCTCTTCCGCCGGCAGCGGCTGCTGCTTCCACAGCAGGGCGCCCGCATCCACGTTCGCGAGGATGGCGCTCAGCGGCTGGTTGATCTCGTGGGTGATGGACGCCGTCAGTTCGTCGACGCCATGGATCGGGCTGGTGCTCGCGGCGATGAACGGTCGCCGCTGCGTTGTCCGGCCCCCCATCGACGCGCGCCGATGGCTCGACACCCATGCGGGCCACGCGCTTGCCAGCAGCAAGGCGATCAACGCCGAGACCGCGATCCCTGCGGCGGGCTTGGGCGACATGTGGAATGGCGCCTGGTGAGGTCTGGGACGCGAGCGCTCAGGCGCCGACGCGGCTGTAGGACTCGGACGTGGCGCCGAGTTGCCCGACCGCCCGAACGAGGTCGGCCAGCGAGCTGACTTCCATCTTCTCCATCACATGCGCGCGATGCGCCTTGACGGTGCGCTCCGCCGCGCCGAGTTCGGCGCTGATCTGCTTGTTGAGCGCGCCGTTGACGACCATATCGAGCACTTGCCGTTCGCGTGGGCTCAGGCGCGAGTAGCGGGTCTGCAAGGCGGACAGCCGCCGGTGCGCCTGCCGCCGGATGGCATCCTCGTGGACAGCCTTGTTCACGACGGACAGCAGCGCCTCGCCATCGACAGGCTTGAAGAGAAAGTCCGCCGCGCCGGCCTTCATGGCGCGGAGGGTTTCATGCACGGTCGCCTCGGCCGTCACGAAGATCACAGGCAAGGGCTCGGGCTGCGTGGCGACCATCTCCTGGAGATCGAGCCCGCTGGGGCCGGGCATGTGGATGTCCAGTACCAGGCAGCCCGGTGCGCTGCCGATGCCTTCCAGAAGCATTTCGCCCACGGAGCCGTACTCCGCCACCCGATGACCAGCTGCCCGCAGCAGCCGCTGCACCGCGCGCCTGAAGGACACATCGTCATCGATCAAGCGAATGACCGGGGTTTCTTCCGCTGAATTCAAAGCCGTCATTTCACTCATTCCACATCTCCCGGGCCGGCGCACGCGGCGGCCGTACAAGGTAGGGCGCTGAAACAGCGAGGACTGGACGTGCATTGAACACGCAGCCAAGGTGCATGACAACCTGCCCTTTGGTGTAAGGCACCACGAAGGGACTTGAAAATGTAGCTAATTTGTCTTAATGATTTAACGGTTTTCGAGTAACGCGATGTAGGCGCCGGCGAGCTCGCCGGCGAAGGCCTCGAAGGTGGTCGGCGTGCTGTTTCGGGCGGTGCGTCCGTCGAGCGGGTGGACCCTGTTGTCGTTGAAGGCGCGCGTCATCTCGATGTAGCGACCGGCAAAGTCCGCCGAGAGCCCGGCGCCGACGAGTGCATCCGTCATCTCGGCATCGGGAAGCCGGACGTAGGGGAGATCAGGCTGGCCGATGCGCCGGCCCAGGATGCGGGCGACTTCGGCATGGCTGAGGTCGTGCGGGCCGAGCAGCTCCTGCACGGCGATGCCGCTCCAATCCCGCGCCATGAGTGCCTTGGCCGCGGCCGCGGCGACGTCGTCGGCGGCGACCATGGGCATCGCGATGTCCGGCGCGACGGAATCGGCCAGCACGCCCATCTGCCTGACGGCATCCAGTGCCTCGAAGAAGTTCTCGAAGAATGACGCCGGGCGAAGCAGCAGCAGGTTCAGCCCAGCGATACGCCGCAACCGTTCTTCCTGCGCGTGCAGGCCTGCGATGACGCCCGTTGCTTCACGCAGGTTCGCGCCCAGGCTGCTGAGCGCAACGACGTGGGAGACACCGCTTTCGCGGACGGCGTTCGCGATGGCTTCGCCTTCCCGCGCCTGCCGAGCCGTGTAGTCGGGTGCGTGGCGATCCGTCGCCAGCAGGGTGTAGATGGCGTCCGCGTCACGAAAGGCCTCGGCGAGGAAGCCGGCATCGGCCACATTGCCGGCCCGCACTTCGGCGCCAGCGCCCTGCAGTGCCGCGAGCTTGTCTTGGCTTCGGCCCAGAGCGCGGACCTTGGCGCCCGACTGCAGCAAGCGGTGGGTGATCTTCATGCCGGTGTGCCCGGTCGCGCCCATGACGGTGACGGTGTGGGTGGTGGTGTTCATGCTTCGTTGCTCCAGCAGGTTGTTTGCATGAAGTCCACTATCGTGCGCGGCGGCCGGCGCATCAATGTCCAACGGTCGCGCTTTCATGCTCATGCGTCCAGGCATGCTGGACGATGAGATGCACCCTGCGCATACTGCGCCGCATGAACCTCAAGGAAGCGCTGGCCCCGGTCGACCCGCTCGGCGAGGCGCTGCACTTCCTGCGGATGAGCGGCATCTTCTATTGCCGCTCGGAGTTCACAGCGCCGTGGGGACTCGCATTGCCGCCGATGGAAGACAGCTTGATGTTCCATGTCGTGACGTCGGGCCAGTGCTGGCTCGAGGTCGACGGCGCGGAACCGCATCTGCTGCAACCGGGCGAGTTCGCACTCGTGCCGCACGGCGAGGGCCACCGTCTCACGTGCGAGCCCGGTGCCGGCACCGCGAAGTTGTTCGACCTGCCGCGCGAGCAGGTCAGCGAACGCTACGAGATCCTGCAGCACGGCGGCGGCGGGGCGCAGACCCATCTGGTTTGCGGCGCGGTGCGCTTCGACCATCCGGCCGCGCACCAGCTCGTGAAGCTTCTGCCGCCGCTGATTCGCATCGATGCGCCGGGCGCTCGCGAACTCGACTGGGTCGGCAGCCTGCTCCGGTTGATGGCCATGGAGGCGCGCGAGTTGCAGCCGGGCGGCGAGACGGTCATCACGCGGCTGGCGGACATCCTGGTGGTGCAGGCGATCCGTTCATGGATGGCGAAGGACCCGGCCGCACAGACCGGATGGCTCGGCGCGCTGCAGGACAAGCAGATCGGGCGCGCCATCTCGCTGATTCACCGCGACGCCGCGCGGCCCTGGACCGTGGCGGCGCTGGCGCGCGAAGTGGCGATGTCGCGCTCTGCCTTTGCAGCGCGCTTCACGGCGCTGGTGGGCGAGCCAGCCATGCGCTACGTGGCGCGCTGGCGCATGCATCTGGCGCTCAATTCGCTGCAGGAGAAGGATGCAAGGCTCTGCGATCTCGCAAGCCGCTTCGGCTATCAGTCCGAGGCGGCGTTCAGCCGGTCTTTCAAGCGCTACATCGGTGTGTCGCCGGGGGCGGCGCGGCGCAGGCGACCGGCCGCCGATGACCTGCGCTTGCGAGCGTGAACAGCCCGGCCTCAGCCGCCGAACAGCGATGCGGGCAGGCCGGGGACGTCGAGTTGAACGGCGAAGAGGCCGCCCGCTTCGGGCTCGGCCTCGCGCTGCGCGGGCGTGAGGCCGCTGGTCGCGCTCGTGATGTAGAGCGTGCGCAGGTCGGGTCCGCCGAATGCGCAGTTGGTGATGTGGCTGGTCGGCAGCTGGATGCGGCAGAGTTCGTCGGCGCTCACCGGATCGTGGCAAGTGACGCAGGCGCCGCCCCAGTGCGCGATCCAGAGCCGGCCTGCGGCATCGGTGGTCATGCCGTCGGGAAAGCCGTCGCCGCGTGCAAGGCGAAGCCACTGTCGCTTGTTGGAGAGGGTGCCTTCGGCCTCATCGAAGTCATAGGCGTGGATGCGGCTGGTAACGGTGTCGTTGAAGTACATCGTCCGCCCGTCGAGTGACCACGTGGGACCGTTGGTGACCGCAAAGCCCTGGTCGTGCCGGCTGCACCTTCCATCGGGATCGAAGCGGTAGAGCGAGCCGGTGGGGGCGACGCACGCGACGTCCATGGTGCCGCCCCAGAAGCGGCCCTGAGCGTCGCACTTGCCGTCGTTGAAGCGGTTGTCGGCGAGTTCGGGTTCGGGCTGATGCAGGTACTTGGGTGCGACGTCGCTCGTGGAGGGGTCGAACAGGGCGAAGCCGCGGCGCAACGTCACGATCAGGCCGGGCGCGCTGGCTCGTTCGGCGACCGCGGAGATCTCTTCGTCGAAGTTCCAGCTCGTTTGGCCGTTGCTCGACGGGTCGAAGCGATGCAGACGGCGGTCGACGATGTCGACCCAGTAAAGAACCTGCTCGCACTGGGACCACAGGGTGCCTTCGCCCAAGGTCGCACCTGCAGGCCAGACGCAACGCGGCGCTTCGAGGATTGCGGGGTTTGTGGGGCGGGTGGCAGAGGGTGTTGCGTTCAAGGATGTCTCCTGGGGGCGGGAGGTTCCGCACTGTGTACTTATCTAGGGGGCAAGGGAAGTGTCTTGTCCGCCGGGGTTTCCGCTGGGGTGGACGCCCGGCAGGCGGTGCGGGCTGGCCGACCCCGCTGCGCCGGCCCTTCGGGCTTCCTTGCGGTGCTCGCTTCAGGCGGGGTCCGCGCAAACTCGCTTCGCTCAAACACGCGCGGCCCTGATCCGCCTGAAGCTGCGCTCCTCAGCGGCGCAGAGGGGTCGGCCAGCCCGCACCGCCTGCCGGGCTTTGGGGTGTGCAACGGTTCTGCGCGCCTCCAACGCTCACAGCCTGCGCGTATCCACAACCGTTGAGGCGGACAGTTCAACCGCAGCGTCCCCAGCGTCGTCGGGCGGTGTGCCCTGGGCCGGCCGTTGAGGCACCGCCGAGCAGCGCAGCGACAGGCGGATAAGGGCCGCGCGTGTTTGAGCGAAGCGAGTTTGCGCGGACCCCGCCTGTCGTGAGCAGCGCAGGGCAGCCGCGAAGCGGCCGGTGACGTCGGCCAGCCCAGGGCACACCGCCCGACGACGCCTCCCCAACGGCCGAAAAAAGCAGGGTCAGTCCTCAAGCCGCCGCCCATAAGCCGCAAAGCTCTGCGCCTTCAAAGCCTTCATCATCACCTTGGCCGCAGGCGACAACAAACGGTCGGTGCGCGTGATGATCCCGAACGCATCCATGTGGCAAGGAATCTCGATCGGCAGCAGAGACACGATCCCATGCGCCGCGTAATAGCGCGCCACGTCCGTAGCAAGCACCGCCACCATGTCGCTCTGCTGCAGCATCCGCGTGATGAAGAGCAGTGCCGCCGTCTCGATCACGTTGATGGGCGGCGCCAGTCCTTCCTCCTGGAACATCAGTTCGAAGCGATGGCGCAGCACGCTGCCTGCTGGCGGCACGATCCAGCCCGCCGACACCAGGTCGCGCAGGCCGAGCCCCGTCATGCCTAGCAGCGGATGTCCCGGCCGCACCAGCGCGCAAACCGGCTCTTCCGTGAGCGCCTCGTAGCGCAGGTTGTTCTTGTCGTGCTCCGCGAAAAGCCGAGCCACCAACAGATCGAGCTTGCCCTGCTCCAGCCGCTCCAGCAGCACCGGGCTTGTCTCGATCTCCAGTGAGACCCGCAGATTCGGATGATCGCGCTTCACCGCTGCCACCGCCGGCGGCAGCAGCACCAGCCCGGGCGCTGTGATCGCGCCGATGTTGACCTGACCCGCGCTCCCCGCCTTGAGGGCGGTGAGTTCGTCATGCGCCTGGTTGAGACTCGCGAGCGCGATGCGCGCGTGGCGGATCATCGTCTCGCCATACCAGGTCGGCCGCATGCCGCGCGGCAGACGATCGAACAGCGGCACCTCCAGCACGTCCTCCAGGTCCTTCAACAGCTTCGAGGCAGCCGGCTGCGTCATGTTCAGCACCTGCGCCGCGCGATGGATGTTGCCCTCTTCGGCCAGTGCCACGAGCAACAGCAGTTGCCGGGTCTTGAGGCGCGCACGGATGAACCAGTGCGTGTAGTTGGTCATATGGGGTTTACCTGAATGCTGGTTCTGATATCTATTCCACCGAAATATTGATTGGAAAGATATGAGGGCGATTCCTACACTCGCCCCACTTTGAAGCGCAGCGACCTCCAACAGAACGCCCGGCAGTACATCAACGGCCGTTGGGAGACGGGTGTCACCACGGGAATCAGTGAAAACCCGTCCGACACCCGCGAAGTCGTCGCGGAATATGCACGCGCCGATCGCAACCAGACCGAATTGGCGATTCGCGCGGCCGCCGATGCCTTTCCGCATTGGAGCCAGACCACGCCGCAACGGCGCGCCGACGTGCTCGACCAGATCGGCAGCGAGATCCTTGCGCGCCGCGAAGAACTCGGCACGCTCCTCGCCCGCGAAGAAGGCAAGACCCTGCCCGAAGCCATCGGCGAGGCGGCACGCGCCGGCCACATCTTCAAGTTCTTCGCCGGCGAGGCCTTGCGCGGCGACGGCGAGACGCTCGCCTCCGTGCGGCCGGGCGTGCAGGTCGACATCACGCGCGAACCCCTTGGCGTCGTCGGGCTCATCACGCCTTGGAACTTTCCGCTCGCCATTCCGGCATGGAAGATCGCGCCCGCGCTGGCCTACGGCAACTGCGTCGTCTTCAAGCCGGCCGAGCTGGTGCCGGCCTGCGGCTGGGCGCTGGCCGAGATCATCAGCCGCGCGGCATTGCCGGCCGGCACCTTCAACCTCGTGATGGGCAGCGGGCGCGAAGTGGGGCAGACCATCGTCGACAGCCCGCTCGTGGATGCGATCAGCTTCACCGGCTCGGTCGCGACTGGCGAACACATCCTGCAGGCCGCCACGCGACGGCGCGCCAAGGTGCAGCTGGAGATGGGCGGCAAGAACCCGCTGGTGGTGCTCGCCGATGCCGACCTCGATCGCGCCGTCGACTGCGCGGTGCAGGGTGCGTACTTCTCGACCGGCCAGCGCTGTACCGCGTCGAGCCGGCTGATCGTCGAAGCGTCCGTGCACGACGCCTTCGTCTCGCGCGTGCGCCACCGCCTCGCGGCACTCAAGATCGGCCACGCGCTGGCGCAGGGCACCGACATCGGACCGGTGGTCGACCGCCACCAGCTCGAACGCAACCTCGCCGCCATCGAAAGCGCCACGGCCGAAGGCGCCGAGCACATGGGCGGCGGCGAGCGCCTGAACCGCGCGACCCCGGGCTACTACATGAGCCCGGCGCTCTTTCTCGCCAGGCCCGAGCATCGCGTGGCGCGCGACGAGATCTTCGGGCCTGTGGCCTGCGTGCTGCGCGCCGACGACTACGAGCACGCGCTGGCGCTGGCCAACGACACGCCCTTCGGACTGTGCGCCGGCGTCTGCACCACATCGCTGGCGCGGGCCATGCACTTCAAGCGCCACGCCAGGGTCGGCATGACCATGGTCAACCTGCCGACCGCCGGCGTCGACTACCACGTGCCCTTCGGCGGCCGCAAGGCATCGAGCTACGGGCCGCGCGAGCAGGGCCGCCACGCCGCGGAGTTCTACACCACCGTCAAGACCGGCTACGTGCTGGCCTGAGCGACAAGAGAAGCAGATAACAAGAGAAGAAGAGTTTCTTTCACCACGTCAACCAGGAGACAACATGAAACTGAACCGTCGCACGCTCAACATTGCGCTCGCCACCGCGTCGCTGTCCTCGCTGCTGCCCGTCACGGCGCTGGCGCAGAAGAAGATCGTCCTGGGCTTTGCCCAGGTCGGCGCGGAAAGCGAATGGCGCACCGCCAACACCGAATCGATCAAGTCGGCGGCCAAGGAGTCCGACATCGATCTCAAGTTCTCCGACGCGCAGCAGAAGCAGGAGAACCAGATCAAGGCGATCCGCTCCTACATCGCGCAGAAGGTCGATGTCATCGCCTTCTCGCCGGTGGTCGAATCGGGC
Source organism: Variovorax flavidus (assembly GCF_030317145.1). Taxonomy (GTDB): domain Bacteria; phylum Pseudomonadota; class Gammaproteobacteria; order Burkholderiales; family Burkholderiaceae_C; genus Variovorax; species Variovorax flavidus. The sequence continues at coordinate 177,261 of NZ_JASZYE010000003.1, read as the reverse complement.
TGGGAAACCGTGCTGAAGGAGGCCAAGGCCGCCAACATCCCGGTGGTGCTGACCGACCGTTCCGTCAACACCAAGGACGACTCGCTCTACGTCACCTTCATGGGCTCGGACTTCGTCGAGGAAGGCCGCAAGGCCGGCCGCTGGCTGGTCGAGAAGGAGAAGGGCAACGCCGGCCCGATCAACATCGTCGAACTGCAGGGCACGGTGGGCTCGGCGCCCGCCATCGACCGCAAGAAGGGCTTCGAGGAAATCATCAAGGCCGACCCGAAGTTCAAGATCATCCGCTCGCAGACCGGCGACTTCACGCGTGCCAAGGGCAAGGAAGTGATGGAGGCTTTCCTGAAGGCCGAGGGCAAGAAGATCAATGTGCTCTACGCGCACAACGACGACATGGCGATCGGCGCCATCCAGGCCATCGAGGAAGCAGGCATGAAGCCGGCGCAGGACATCATCATCATCTCGATCGATGCGGTGAAGGGCGCCTTCGAGGCCATGATGGCCGGCAAGCTCAACGTGTCGGTCGAATGCAGCCCGCTGCTGGGCCCGCAACTGATGAGCGCGGTGAAGGACATCAAGGCGGGCAAGCCCATTCCCAAGCGCATCCTGACCAAGGAAGGCATCTTCCCCATGGAAGTCGCCAAGGCCGAGTTCCCGAACCGGAAGTACTGACCCCCAGGCTGCGCGCTTCGTGTCGCTTCGCCTACCCCCTTTCAGGGGGCGCTGCCTGCGGACCGGCGGAGCCGGATCCGCGGCAGCCCACGAGCAGCGGCGCGCTGCGCGGCCGCCGTCAGGCGGATCGAGATGAACTGAATGATGGAGAGCTTCAAATGAAACGCAACTTTCTCAAGACCCTGCTGGCCGGGGCGGCCACCACGCTGCTCGTCGGCATCGCGCCGTGGGTCCATGCCCAGGACAAGGGGCTCATCGCCATCTCGATGCCGACCAAGTCGTCGGCGCGGTGGATTGCCGACGGGTCGAACATGGTCAAGTACTTCAACGAGAAGGGCTACAAGACCGACCTGCAATACGCCGACGACGACATTCCCAACCAGCTCGCGCAGGTCGAGAACATGGTGACGAAGGGCGCCAAGGTGCTGGTGATCGCCGCGATCGACGGGACCACGCTGTCGGACGTGCTGCAGAAGGCGGCGGACAAGGGCGTGAAGGTCATCGCCTATGACCGGCTCATCAAGGGCTCGAAGAACGTCGACTACTACGCCACCTTCGACAACTACCAGGTCGGCGTGCTGCAGGCCAGCTACATCGAGCAGGCGCTGAAGCTCAAGGAAGGCAAGGGCCCCTACAACATCGAGCTCTTCGGCGGATCGCCGGACGACAACAACGCCTTCTTCTTCTACAACGGTGCGATGTCGGTGCTCAAGCCCTACATCGACAGCGGCAAGCTGGTGGTGCGCAGCAAGCAGTTGGGCATGGACAAGGTCTCGACCTTGCGCTGGGACGGCGCGGTCGCGCAGGCGCGCATGGACAACCTGCTGTCGGCCTACTACACCAAGGACCGCGTGGATGCCGTGCTCTCGCCCTACGACGGGCTGTCGATCGGCATCATCTCCTCGCTCAAGGGCGTGGGCTACGGCACGGCGCAGCAGCCGATGCCGGTGGTGACGGGGCAGGATGCCGAAGTGCCTTCGGTGAAGTCGATCCTCAAGAAGGAGCAGACTTCCACCGTGTTCAAGGACACGCGCGAACTGGCCAAGGTCACGGTGGGCATGGTCGACGCCATGCTGGCGGGCAAGCAGCCGGAGGTGAACGACACCAAGACCTACAACAACGGCGTGAAGGTCGTGCCGTCCTACCTGCTGAAGCCGGTGAGCGTCGATGCATCGAACTGGAAGCAGACGCTGGTCGACAGCGGCTACTACAAGGAGAGCCAGATCAAGTAGCGGCCGCCGGATGCGATGCGGGGCCGTCCGGCCCCGCAGGCTCGAAGGAGACAGGGTGAACGAAGTGATTCTGGAGATGCGCGGCATCACCAAGACCTTTCCGGGTGTGAACGCGCTGGACAACGTCAACCTCGCGGTGCGCGCGGGTGAGATCCATGCGGTGGTCGGCGAGAACGGCGCGGGCAAGTCCACGCTGATGAAGGTGCTCAGCGGCGTGTACCCCTGCGACTCGTACGAGGGCGAGATCCACTTCGAGGGCGAGCTGCGCCGCTTCAGGGGCATCGCCGACAGCGAGAAGCTCGGCATCATCATCATCCACCAGGAGCTGGCGCTGGTGCCGCTGCTGTCCATCGCGGAGAACATCTTCCTCGGCAACGAGACCGCGCGCGGCGGCGTGATCGACTGGTTCGAGGCCTATGCGCGCACGCGCGAGCTGCTGGCGAAGGTGGGGCTCAAGGAGCAGCCGACCGCGCTCATCACCAACCTCGGAGTCGGCAAGCAGCAACTGGTGGAGATCGCGAAGGCGCTCTCCAAAGAGGTCAAGCTGCTGATCCTCGACGAGCCGACCGCGAGCCTGAACGAGAGCGACAGCGACGCGCTGCTGGCCCTGCTGCTGGAACTCAAGGCGCAGGGCATCTCGTCCATCCTGATCTCGCACAAGCTCAACGAGATCGCCAAGGTCGCGGATTCGATCACGGTGCTGCGCGATGGCGCGACCGTCGAGACGATGGAATGCCGCGCGGCCCCGATCAGCGAGGACCGCATCATCCGCGGCATGGTCGGGCGCGACATGGCACACCGCTACCCGGACCGCACGCCGGACATCGGTGAGACCCTCTTCGAGGTGCGCGACTGGCACGTGCACCACGCGCTGCACGCCGACCGCGAGCAGATCAAGGGCGTGAACCTGCACGTGCGGCGCGGCGAGATCGTCGGCATCGCGGGCCTGATGGGCGCGGGCCGCACCGAGTTCGCGATGAGCGTGTTCGGCCGCTCGTACGGCCAGCGCATCAGCGGCTCGGTCTTCATGCATGGCAAGGAGGTGGACGTCGGCACCATCCGCAAGGCCATCGACCACGGCATCGCCTACGTCACCGAGGACCGCAAGAGCGCGGGCCTGGTGCTGGAGGAAGACATCCGCAAGAACGTGAGCCTCGCCAACCTGGCTGCGGTGTCGGATCGCGGCGTGATCGACGACGCCCGCGAGTTCAAGGTGGCGAGCGACTACCGGCGGGCGCTCAACATCCGCTGCGCCGGGGTGGACCAGCGCGTGGTCAACCTGTCGGGTGGAAACCAGCAGAAGGTGGTGCTGAGCAAGTGGCTGTTCGCCAAGCCGGAACTGCTGATCCTCGACGAGCCGACGCGCGGCATCGACGTCGGTGCCAAGTACGAGATCTACACCATCATCGACCAGCTGGCGAGCGAGGGAAAAGGCATTCTCATGATTTCGTCCGAACTGCCGGAACTGCTCGGCATGTGCGACCGCATCTACGTGATGAACGAGGGGCGCTTCGTCGCAGAGTTTCCAGCGGCCGAGGCCTCGCAGGAGAAGATCATGCGTGTCATCGTCGCGTCCGGGAGCAGCGTCCATGCCGCCTGAAGTCGATGCCGTGAAGCCGGCCACCCCGATCAGCGCACCGGCCTCGACCGGCGGGGAGCACGCGGGCTTCCTCAAGAACAACCTGCGCGAGTACGGCATGCTGATCTCGCTGGTCGCGATCATGGTGCTGTTCCAGGTGCTGACGGATGGCACGCTGATGCGGCCGCTGAACCTCACCAACCTGCTGCTGCAGAACAGCTACATCGTCATCATGGCGCTGGGCATGCTGCTGGTGATCGTGGCCGGGCACATCGACCTGTCGGTGGGCTCGGTGTGCGGCTTCGTCGGCGCGCTCGCGGCGGTGCTGATGGTGGAATACGAATGGCATTTCGTGCCGACCTTCATCGTGTGCCTGATCGCGGGCGGCGTGATCGGCGCGGCGCAGGGCTGGTTCGTGGCCTTCTTCCGGATCCCGTCCTTCATCGTCACGCTGGCGGGCATGCTGGTGTTCAAGGGGCTCACGCTGGCGCTGCTGGCAGGGCAGTCGGTGGGGCCGTTCCCCGAGGCTTTCCAGAAGCTGAGTTCGGGCTTTGTGCCCGACGTGTTCGGCGGCGAGAGCTTGCGCACCACTTCATTGCTGCTCGGTGCGCTGGCGGCCGCCGCGCTGGTGTTCTTCAAGCTGCGCGGCCGCGCCAGGCTCGCGCAGCATGGCATGGCACAGGAGCCGTTCGCCTTCTTCCTCGGCAGGAACCTGTTCTTTGCGGCGGCCATCCTGCTCCTCAGCTACCTGCTGGCGACCTACAAAGGGCTGCCGAACGTGCTGATCGTGATGGCGGTGCTGATCGTGGCCTATGACTTCGTCACCAACCGCACGACGGTGGGCCGCCGCATCTATGCGCTCGGCGGCAACGAGAAGGCGGCGCGGCTGTCGGGCATCAAGACGCAGCGGCTGGCCTTCCTGACCTTCGTGAACATGGGCGTGCTCGCGGCGCTGGCGGGGCTGGTGTTCGCGGCGCGGCTCAACACGGCGACGCCCAAGGCCGGGCTTGGCTTCGAACTGGACGTGATCGCGGCCTGCTTCATCGGCGGCGCCTCGGCCTCGGGCGGCGTGGGCAAGGTCATGGGCGCTGTGATCGGCGCCTTCGTGATGGGTGTGATGAATAACGGCATGTCGATCCTCGGCATCGGCATCGACTACCAGCAGGTCATCAAGGGACTGGTCCTGCTGGCCGCAGTCTTCATCGACGTCTACAACAAAAACAAATGACCAACGAATCCTCAACCGATGCACCCGTGCTGCAACTCACGGGCATCGACAAGCAGTTCAACGGCGTGCCGGCACTCCGCGGCGTCGCGCTGCGACTGCGGGCCGGCGAGGTCCATGCGTTGATGGGGCAGAACGGCGCGGGCAAGTCGACGCTCATCAAGGTGCTGACGGGCGTCTACGCTGCCGACAGCGGCGAGATGCTGCTGGCCGGGCAGCCGATCCGCCCGGCGTCGCCGCTGGAAGCCCAGCGCATGGGCATCAGCACGGTCTACCAGGAAGTGAATCTCTGCCCGAACCTCTCGGTGGCCGAGAACATCTTCTCGGGGCGCTATCCGCGTTGCGGATTGGCGCAGGGCTACCGGATCGACTGGGCCGAAGTCAACCGGCAGGCGCGCGCGCTGCTGGCGCGGCTGGACGTGGACATCGATGTCACGCGGCTGCTCTCCAGCTACTCGGTCGCGGTGCAGCAACTGGTGGCGATCGCGCGGGCGCTGGGCCTGTCGTCGAAGGTGCTGATCCTCGACGAGCCGACCTCGAGCCTCGACGACGACGAAGTGAAGAGCCTCTTTGCCGTGCTGCGCCGGTTGCGTGGTGAGGGATTGGCCATCCTGTTCGTCACGCACTTCCTGAACCAGGTCTACGCCGTGTCGGACCGCATCACGGTGCTGCGCAACGGCGCCTGGGTCGGCGAGTGGGCGACGGGCGACCTCGGGCCGCAGGCGCTGATCGCCGCGATGGTCGGGCGCGAGCTCGCGGCTCAGGCCACGGGCCACGCGCAGCTTCCGCCGATCGAGGAGGGCGCGCCCGCCGTGCTGCAGGCCGAGGGCGTGGGCCAGCGCGGGCAGTTGCAGCCCGTGGACCTGAGCGTGCACGCAGGCGAGATCGTGGGGCTGGCCGGCCTGCTCGGCTCCGGCCGCACGGAACTGGCGCGGCTGCTGTTCGGCCTGGCCAAGCCCGATGGCGGCAGCCTGCGCATCGACGGCGTCGCGGTCGAGCTGGGCAGCCCGGCGGATGCGGTGAAGCACGGCCTCGCGCTGTGCCCCGAGGAGCGCAAGACCGATGGCATCGTGGCCGACCTGTCCCTGCGCGAGAACATTGCGCTGGCGCTGCAGGCACGGCTCGGCGTGCGCAACACGCTGTCGCGCGCGGAACAGACCGCGCTCGCGGAGCGCTTCGTCAAGGCGCTGGGCATCAAGACGGCCAGCGTCGACACGCCCATCGGCCTGCTCTCTGGCGGCAACCAGCAGAAGGCCTTGCTGGCGCGCTGGCTGGCGATCGAGCCGCGGCTGCTGATCCTCGACGAGCCGACCCGCGGCATCGACGTCGCGGCCAAGCAGGAAATCATGGACGAGATCCTGCGCCTCGCGCGCAGTGGCATGGCAGTGCTGTTCATCTCGTCGGAGATGAACGAGGTGGTGCGGGTGTCGCACCGGATCGCGGTGCTGCGCGAGCGGCGCAAGGTGGGCGAGCTGCCGGCCGGTACCAGCGAGGACGCGGTGTACGACCTGATCGCTGAAATATGACTCGCCCCCAGGCTCGCGCACTTCGTGTCGCTCTCCACCCCCTGCCGGGGGCAGCCCCGGCGGCCCGGCGGAGCCGGCTCCGCGGAGTCACTGAGCTCGCCCCCAGGCTTGCCCACTTCGTGTGGCCGCCCACCCCCGTGCCGGGGGCAGCCCCGGCGGCCCGGCGGAGCCGGTTCCGCGGGACTTTTCGCTTGCGCCTTCAGGCGCGATTCTTTGGAGTGCGGGCATGAGCGCCATCTTTCGGCATCGGCTGGCGTGGCCGGTGGTCACGCTTCTTCTTCTGCTGGCGATCAATGCCGCGTTCAACGCGAGCTTCCTGCACATTGAAGTGCGCAGCGGGCACTTGTACGGCAGCCTGATCGACATCCTCAACCGCGCGGCGCCGCTGGTGCTGGTGTCGCTCGGCATGACGCTCGTCATCGCCACGCGGGGCATCGACATTTCGGTGGGGGCGGTCGTCGCCATTGCGGCGGCGCTCGCGGCCTGGATGATCGGTGGGTCGCTGGTGGTGAGCAATGGTGCAGCGGCCGAGGTGAGCCGCTTCCCGATGTGGCTGGCGATCGTCGCTGCGCTCGCCGTGGCGGCGGTGTGCGGGTTGTGGAACGGGCTGCTGGTCGCGCGGGTGGGCATGCAGCCGATCATTGCGACGCTGATCCTGATGGTCGCGGGGCGCGGCATCGCGCAGCTCATCACGGGCGGGCAGATCATCACGATCTACTACGCGCCGTTCTTCTTCATCGGCAGCGGCTATCTCTTCGGGCTGCCGTTCTCGGTCTACATCGCAGCGTTCGTGTTCATCGTGCTGTACCTCGCGATCACGCGCAGCGCGCTCGGGTTGTTCATCCAGTCGGTGGGCATCAACCCGAACGCGGCGCGGGTGGCGGGCGTGCGGGCGCGGCGGATCATCGTGGGCGCCTACATGTTCTGCGGCTTCTGCGCAGGCGTGGCCGGGCTGCTGATCAGCTCGAACGTCAAGAGCGCCGATGGCAACAACGCGGGGCAGTTGCTGGAACTGGACGCGATCCTCGCGGTCACGCTCGGTGGCACGGCGCTGACCGGCGGGCGCTTCAGCCTCGTAGGTAGCGTGATCGGCGCGCTCATCATCCAGACGCTGACCTACGGCATCTATTCGCTGGGCGTGCCGCCGGAGATCAACCTGGTCGTCAAGGCGGCGGTGGTGTTCGTCGTCATGCTGCTGCAGTCGGCCGAGTTCCGCGCGAGTCTTCGCCAGCTCGTGCAGCGGCCGGCGCGTGGGGAGGTGGTGCGATGAGCGCCGTGGTGCCCGAGTCCACAGCGCGCGGGCCGGAGTCCAGCACGTCGGTGCAGCGACCGCGCACGCGCCTCAATCCCAAGTACCTGCCGCTGGGCGCAACCATCTCGCTCTTCGTGCTGATGGCGACGCTGGGCTCGGTTTTCTACGACGGCTTCTTCTCGCCGCAGGTGTTCCTGAACCTGCTGATCGACAACGCCTTCCTCTGCATCGTCGCGGTCGGCATGACCTTCGTGATCCTGTCGGGCGGCATCGATCTCTCGGTGGGCTCGGTGATCGCGCTGACCACGATGGTCTCGGCCTCGCTGGTGGAGAAGCACGGCTGGAGCCCGGCGATCGTGATCCCGCTGGTGCTGGTCATGGGCACGCTCTTCGGCGCCTTCATGGGCGTGCTGATCGAGCGCTTCCGCCTGCAGCCCTTCATCGTCACGCTGGCGGGCATGTTCCTCGCGCGGGGGCTCTGCTACCTGATCAGCATCGACTCCATCAGCATCACCAACGAGTTCTATTCGGAGGTGTCGCAGTGGCGCATGCCGGTGTGGGGCGGGGCATCGATCACGATCAGCGGGCTGATCGCGCTGGGGGTGGTGGCGATCGCGGTGTTCGTCGCGCACTACACGCCCTTCGGCCGCACCGTGTATGCCATCGGCGGCAACGAGCAATCCGCGCTGCTGATGGGATTGCCGGTGCGTTCCACGGTGATCGGTGTCTACACGCTCTCCGGCTTCTGCTCCGCGCTGGGCGGCGTGGTGTTCACCTTCTACATGCTGTCGGGCTACGGGCTGCACGCGGTGGGTCTTGAACTGGACGCCATCGCGGCGGTGGTGATCGGCGGCACGCTGCTCACGGGCGGGGTCGGCTATGTGGTCGGCACGCTGTTCGGCGTGCTCATGCTGGGGATCATCCAGACGCTCATCTCCTTCGACGGCACGCTGAGTTCCTGGTGGACGCGCATCGTGGTCGGCGTGCTGCTCTTCGTGTTCTGCCTGCTGCAGCGCCTGTTCTCTGCGCGTGCGGCCGAGCGTCACTGACGGCTTTCTCCCTCTCCCATTTCACGGAACCCATCGCATGTCCGACTCCCCGAGAAAACTGCGTTCGACCGAATGGTTCGGCACGGCCGACAAGAACGGCTTCATGTACCGCAGCTGGATGAAGAACCAGGGCATCCCCGAGCACGAGTTCGACGGGCGGCCCATCATCGGCATCTGCAACACCTGGTCGGAGCTGACGCCCTGCAACGCGCATTTCCGCAAGATTGCCGAGCATGTGAAGCGGGGCATCTCGGAGGCGGGCGGGTTTCCTGTGGAGTTCCCGGTGTTCTCCAACGGCGAATCGAACCTGCGGCCGACGGCGATGCTCACGCGCAACCTCGCGAGCATGGACGTGGAAGAGGCGATCCGCGGCAACCCGATCGATGCGGTGGTGCTGCTCACGGGCTGCGACAAGACCACGCCCGCGCTGCTGATGGGCGCGGCGAGCTGCGACATCCCGGCCATCGTCGTCACGGGCGGGCCGATGCTCAACGGCAAGCTCGAAGGGCGCGACATCGGCTCGGGCACGGCCGTGTGGCAGCTGCATGAGGCGATGAAGGCCGGCGAGATCAACGTGCACCAGTTCCTCTCGGCCGAGGCGGGCATGTCGCGCTCGGCCGGCACCTGCAACACCATGGGCACGGCCTCGACCATGGCCTGCATGGCCGAGGCGCTGGGCACTTCGCTGCCGCACAACGCGGCGATCCCTGCGGTCGATGCGCGTCGCTACGTGCTGGCGCAGATGTCGGGCATGCGGGCGGTCGCGATGGCGCGCGAGGGGCTGACGCTGTCGAAGATCCTCACGCGCGAAGCCTTCGAGAACGCGATCCGCACCAATGCCGCGATCGGCGGCTCGACCAATGCGGTGATTCACCTGAAGGCGATCGCGGGGCGCATCGGCGTGCCGCTCGAACTGGAAGACTGGACGCGCATTGGGCGCGGTACGCCCACGCTGGTGGATCTGATGCCGTCGGGCCGCTTCCTCATGGAGGAGTTCTATTACGCGGGCGGCCTGCCGGCCGTGCTGCGCCGTCTCGGCGAGCATGGCCTCCTTCCGTACCCGGATGCGCTCACGGTCAACGGCAAGACGCTGTGGGAGAACGTGCGCGAGGCGCCGAGCCACAACGACGAGGTGATCCGCCCGCTCGACAACCCGCTCATCGACGACGGTGGCATCTGCATCCTGCGCGGCAACCTCTCGCCGCGCGGCGCGGTGCTGAAGCCCTCGGCCGCCTCGCCCGAGCTGCTCAAGCATCGCGGCCGCGCCGTGGTGTTCGAGAACCTGGAGCACTACAAGGAGCGCATCGTCGACGAGGCGCTCGACGTGGATGCCAGTTCCGTTCTGGTGATGAAGAACTGCGGTCCCAAGGGCTACCCCGGCATGGCCGAGGTCGGCAACATGGGCCTTCCGCCCAAGCTGCTACGCCAGGGCATCAAGGACATGGTGCGCATTTCCGACGCGCGCATGAGCGGCACGGCCTACGGCACGGTGGTGCTGCACGTCGCGCCCGAGGCGGCGGATGGCGGCCCGCTGGCGGCAGTGCGCGACGGGGACTGGATCGAGCTCGATTGCCATGAGGGCCGGCTGCATCTCGACATCAGCGACGCCGAACTGGCCGCACGCCTCGAAGCCATCTCGGCCGATGCGGCGCCCATCAAGGGCGGCGGCTACCAGCGTCTCTATGTCGAGCACGTGCTGCAGGCGGACGAGGGCTGCGACTTCGACTTCCTCGTCGGTTGCCGCGGCGCGGCCGTGCCACGCCATTCGCATTGATCCGGAGAAACCTTTCATGACAGCTTCGACCCAACGCCGCTACCAGGGCATCTTTCCGGTGGCACCGACCACCTTCACCGAGTCGGGCGAGCTCGATCTCGCGAGCCAGAAGCGAGCCATCGACTTCATGATCGATGCCGGGTCGGACGGCATCTGCATCCTCGCGAACTTCTCCGAGCAGTTCGTGCTGTCGGACGAGGAGCGCGAAGTGCTGACCCGCGCGATCCTGGAGCACGTGGCCGGCCGCGTGCCGGTGATCGTCACGACCACGCACTTCAGCACCAGGGTCTGCGCCGAGCGCAGCCGCCGTGCGCAGGACATGGGCGCCGCGATGCTGATGGTGATGCCGCCGTATCACGGCGCGACCTTCCGCGTGTCGGAGCCGCAGATCCACGACTTCTATGCGCGCCTGTCCGATGCGGTCGACATTCCCATCATGATCCAGGACGCACCGGCCAGCGGCACGGTGCTGACGGCGCCTTTTCTCGCGCGCATGGCGAAGGAGATCGAGCACGTCGCGTACTTCAAGATCGAGACGGCGGGCGCGGCGACGAAGCTGCGCGAACTCATCCGGCTCGGCGGCGATGCCATCGAAGGGCCGTGGGACGGCGAGGAAGCCATCACGCTGATGCCCGACCTGGATGCGGGTGCGACGGGATCGATGACCGGCGGCGGCTACCCCGACGGCATCCGGCCGATCATTGCGGACCATCTCGCGGGACGGCGCGAGCAGGCTTTCGAGCGCTACCAGCAGTGGCTTCCCTTGATCAATTTCGAGAACAGGCAAGCCGGGCTGCTGGCGTGCAAGGCGCTGATGAAGGAGGGCGGCGTGATCGCGTGCGAGGCGCCACGTCATCCGCTGGCGGCCATGCATCCGGACACGCGGGCGGGACTGATCGAGACCGCGCGGCGGCTCGATCCGCTGGTGCTGCGCTGGGGACGCTAGCCCGAATGTCACAACCGACTGCTACCACCCATCGCCTCTCCTTCCGAACAATGGGGCCAGGCCGGATCCTCACGGATTCGACTGTCCACACCTTGAAGGAGACACGATGGCACGCAAGATCCTGATGCTTTGCGGCGACTACGCCGAAGATTACGAAACCATGGTGCCGTTCCAGGCACTGCTGGCCGTGGGCCACACGGTCCATGCGGTCGCGCCGGACAAGAAGGCCGGCGACTGGGTCCACACCGCGATCCACGACTTCGAGGGCGCGCAGACCTACAGCGAGAAGCCGGGTCACCGCTTCACGCTGAACGCGAACTTCGCCGATGTGCGCCCCGAGGCCTATGACGCCCTGGTCATCCCCGGCGGCCGCGCGCCCGAATACCTGCGCCTGAACAGCCGCGTCGTCGAGATTGCCAGGCATTTCCTTGCCGCCGACAAGCCGGTGGCGGCGGTCTGCCACGGTGCGCAACTGCTGGCGGCCACGGGGCTGCTGAAGGGCCGCAAGGTCTCGGCCTATCCGGCCTGCCAGGTCGAAGTCGAACTCGCCGGCGCCGAGTACATGGGCATCCCGGTCGACCAGGCCGTGACCGATCGCAATCTCGTCACCGCGCCGGCATGGCCGGCCCATCCGGCGTGGATCGGACAGTTCCTCAAGGTGCTCGGCACGCGCATCGAGACCTGATGCGCAGCCGCCGGTGACGCTACAGTCTTGATCCGCGTCACCTGCCCCGACACAGGAGAAGGCTCATGTGCGAAGTTTTCATCAGCGCCGATCCCCAGAGCTACGACAGCCGCACGCGCTCGGTCCGGCTGCACGGCGTCGTCACCAGCATCCGGCTCGAAAACCTCTTCTGGCAGGTGCTGGAGGAAATCGCGGCGCGCGACGACATGGGTGTCGTGCAACTGATCGAGAAGCTCTACGATGAACTGGTCGCGGCGCGAGGAGAGGTCGGCAACTTCTCTTCGTTCCTGCGCGTCAGCGCGCTGCGCTACGAAGCCATGGTCGCTCAGGGGCGGATCCCGACCGACACCTCGGTGGCGATCCGGTCGCTCGACGCCAAGGCCGTGCTGCATGCCATGCCCAGAGGCTGGTCGCAGGCGGCCGCGTTGACCTAGCTAGGTTTTCTTCTTCTTCCAGAAGGGCCGCGCCTCGGCGATCCTGTCGAGCGCCTTGCGGCATTCCACCGCGTCGGCGGGTTGTCGCGCGCTCAGCCAGCCGACGGCGAACCATGCGCGCCCGTCTTGGGCGGCATGCTCCCGGTAGGCCGCGATCGCCACGGCGTCGTCGTTGTGCTTGCCGAGGGCGTCCTGGGCCGGTTCCAGGTCCTTCAGATAGTGCCTGGCCTCGCGGCGGCCGAACAGCGGGGCAACGAACTCGCCGAGGTAGCGCAGACGCTTGAGGCGCTTGCGGACTCGGTGCTGCGCTACAGGCTCCAGCTCTTCGAAGCGCCGGCCGTCGCGCGCGATCTGGCGATGCAGCTTCGCCAGCCGCTCCCGCAGGCGCTTGCGCGCGGGGGGCGCTTCCTCTGTGGTGGCATCGTCCGTCACCTCGGGGGGAAGCGAGGCTGCGATCAGATCCATCAATACCGTCTGGAAATCCGCGCCCCGCACCACGTCGGCTGGCTTCGGAATGTGGGCGACGTCCGGCCATGCGACAGGGGGGCCGCCCGCGGCCTCGATCTGCGGCTGCACCGTCTGCCGAAGATGCTCCCGATCGCGCTGAAGCCCGAGCGCGCGAAACGCGCCGACGAGCGGGGCCTCCCACGCGGAGTCGATGTCCGGGGCGAAATCGGCCATCTCGCGCAGCGCCGTCCGCAGGCGTCGGATGCCGACGCGCAGCTGGTGCACGTGCTCCGCATCCTGGCTGCCCGCGGCGACTTCGCTCGCGTTGGGAAGGATCTGGGCGAGACAGGTGTTCAATACCGCGCGAAAGACTTCCGGGCCGGACGGATCGCTTTCCAGCGAAGGCTGCACCGCCTTCGTCGGTGGGCCATGCTGGATGCCTTTCGCCAGCCGCTCGCCGCGTGCCGATTTCGACACCGTGTCGAGCCAGAGCGCATACCGGTTGCGCCAGCGCTGGGCGAGTTCGAGCATCGATTGCGGACTGCCGTGCTTGAGTTCGATCTCCAGTTCGCACAACGCATGCGCATGCTCGCCCGCGCGCACTTCGCCCCGGTCGAAGGCGAGTTCGATCAGCGCGTCGCCGGTGCGCATCTCACGCGTGGTGCGCCAGACGTCGGTGCCGTAGAGCGGGACGAGCTCGACCGTTGCCGGGTCGTGTCCGGCCTGGCGCAATGCCTTGGCGACGAGTTCGCCGACGGGCGTGTCATCGTGCCGGTCGATGCGCGGCAAGGGCAACTCGCGCGCGCCCATGGGGGGCAGTTCGAAGTTGTGTTCGTGGCGCTGCAGCGGCCCGTCGGTCGGCGCCTTGGCCGTCTGCACCCAGGTGCCGCCTTCCTTGCGCAGGCGCAGCACGATGCGCTGCGCCGCCAGGGCGCCATCTGCGGTGTCGAAGTAGCGTGCACGCAGCCGTGTGCGGTAGGACCGTCCCCGGGCCACCGCCGCTTCGACCGTCGCCTGGTGCGGCGGATCGATCTGGAATTTGAGTTCGAACTCGGTCACTGCGCGCCCAGCAGCGCTGGCGCGCTGGAATCAGCTGTCCAGTTCACTGACCTGCATCGACAGGTCGAACAGCTTCGACTTGCTGGCGTAGTAGCGGTCCAACCGCCATTCCTTGAGGATGTCCATCGCCAACTGGAAGCTCTTGTAATCGAGTTCATACAGCGTGACCAGTTCGAAGCTGTGTTCCGACTCGAGCGCCAGCACCAGCCTGGCGAGGATCTTTGCCGACTCGTTGGCCGGGTCCGTTTCGATGAACCGGCGAGCGACCTTGATGGCGTTCATGGGCGAGCTTTCCGCGTGGAGACAAGCCCTCGACTATAGCCAGCGCCCCCGCGCCATTTGTGACAGCCGCATGACGGAGTAGGACATTGGTCCTACGTATCGGCCGTGCGGCTACCGCGCCGGCACGGGCACCACGGTCGTGCGGATCACCCCGCCACCCAGCACGCTGCCGGTGACGTTGGTTTGTCCGGTGCCGAGCACGCGTGCCTCGCAGGCGGGCCGGTCTTCCGGCGGCTGCCGGTTGCAGCGGGCCAGTGCGTTCGCCTGGAGCGTGGCCGCATCGGGGCTCGACAGCCCGCCGCGGCGCGCTGCATCCTGCGCCGCGCCTCTTTCGCGCAGGCACGCCTGCTTGTTCTGCTGGACGCCGTCGCAGACGAGGGACCCGGAAGCGGACCCCTGGGCGAGCGCCGACGACGCGCCGACCAGACCACCGGCCGCGACAAGAACCGCGAGGCACGAACGAAGGGCATTGGACATGAATCACTCCTTTGGCTTGGGGCGCGGACTTGCACCGCCATGGGTACGAAGTCTGCCGCCTGGGAAGTTCGGAGTGTGTGGGAGATCCGGACCGACAGCCAGTCCCCGGAAGCGCACGTTCTTGTCGGACAGATCCCGCAATCGAACGGGCAGAAGGCTCGCAGAAGTCCGCCGCGCCTGCGGCGGGCTTCCCGTGCGGCTCAGCCCGCCGCGATGCGCTTGGCGAGGTGAGCGAGCGCTTCGTCGACCTGGTCCACCAGGATCAGCGAGAGGTCGCCCGGCTGCAGCCGCGCGAGCGCGCTGTCGATGGCGATGAACTCGCCGCGGATCTCGTCGATGAAGCGCGTGCGCTGGGCGCCTTCGAGGCCCTGACGTAGCAGGGCCATGACTTCACCGTCGGCACGGCCGCGCTGCGCCGCGTCCTGGTAGAGGATCACGTCGTCGAAGGCTTCGCCGAGGATCGCGGTCTGGTCGCGGATGTCGCAGTCGCGGCGGTCGCCGGCGCCGCTGATCACCACCGAGCGCTTCTTCGCGGGCATGGTGTCGACCGCGGCGACCAGTGCGCGCATCGCGTCGGTGTTGTGGCCGTAGTCGGCGATCACGGTCGCACCGCGGTAGTCCATGACGTTGAAGCGGCCCGGCACGCCGGCGGCATCGTTCTTGAAGCTGGCGAGGCCGCTGCGGATGGTGTCCCAGTCCAGGCCCACCGCCCAGGCGGCAGCGACGGACGCCATCACGTTGTCGACCTGGAAGCCGATGGCGCCGTTGCGGGTGATCTGCACGTCGCGCAGCGGAATGCGCTCGCGCCACGAGCCTTCGGCGGCGACCAGCGTGTCCTGGTCGACGTAGACCGTGCGCTTGCCTTGCGCGCGGTGCGTGGCCATCACCGGATGCTGCCGGTCGGCGGCAAAGAAGATCACGCTGCCGGGGCAGGTGACGGCCATGGCCGCCACGTTGGGGTCGGCCGCGTTGAGCACCGCGTAGCCGGTGGGCGCCACGTTGCGCACCACGACGCGCTTGAGCACGGCGAGGTCTTCCACCGTCGTGATGTAGTTGAGGCCGAGGTGGTCGCCGCTGCCGATGTTGGTAACGACCGCCACCTGGCAGCGGTCGAAGCCGAGGCCCTCGCGCAGGATGCCGCCGCGCGCCACTTCGAACACGGCCGCATCGACGTCCGGGTGCAGCAGCACGTTGCGCGCGCTCTTGGGGCCGCTGCAGTCGCCGCTGTCGGTCTGCCTGCCGTCGACGTAGACGCCGTCGGTGTTGGTCATGCCGGTGCGCAGGCCGCTGCCGGCGAGCAGGTGGTTGATCAGGCGCGCGGTGGTGGTCTTGCCGTTGGTGCCGGTGACCGCCACCACGGGGATGCGGCCGTCGTCGCCATGCGCGAAGAGCGTGTCCATCACGGCTTCGCCGACTGCGCGGCCGCGGCCGAAGGAGGGCGAGATGTGCATGCGCAGGCCGGGCGCCGCGTTGACCTCGACCACGCCGCCGTGCTGTTCTTCCAGTGGCCGCAGCACGTTCTCGCAGACCATGTCGACGCCGCAGATGTGCAGGCCCACCATCTGGGCCGCATCGACCGCGCGTGCCGCCACTTCGGGGTGCACCGTGTCGGTCACGTCGGTGGCGGTGCCGCCGGTGGAAAGGTTGGCGTTGTTGCGCAGCACCACGCGCTGGCCGAGCGCGGGCACGCTGTCGGGCGCGAGGCCTTGCGCCTCCAGGCGGCCGATGGCGATGTCGTCGAGCCGGATCTTGGTGAGCGAGGTGGCATGGCCTTCGCCGCGCCGCGGGTCCTGGTTCACGACGTCGACCAGTTCGCGAACCGTCTTCGTGCCGTCGCCGATCACGTGCGGCGGATCGCGGCGGGCGGCAGCGACCAGCCGGTCGCCCACGACCAGCAGGCGGAAGTCGAAGCCGGGCAGGAATTTCTCGACCATGACCTCGCCATAGACGGCGGCCGAGTCATAGGCGGAGATCAGCTGCTCCCGCGTCGTGATGTTGACCGTGACACCCTTGCCCTGGTTGCCGTCCTGCGGCTTGACCACCACGGGCAGGCCGATTTCCTGCGCGGCAGCCCAGCCGTCTTCGGCATCGCTGACGGGCCGGCCCAGCGGCACCGGGACGCCGGCCGCGTTGAGCAGTTGCTTGGTCAGTTCCTTGTCTTGCGCGATCGCCTCCGCCACGCCGCTCGTGCTGTCGACTTCCGCGGCCTGGATGCGGCGCTGCTTCGAGCCCCAGCCGAACTGCACGAGGCTGCCGGAGGTGAGGCGGCGATAAGGAATGCCGCGCGCGACGGCGGCATCGACGATGGAGCCGGTGCTCGGGCCCAGGCGTTCGGATTCGTCGAGGTCGCGCAATTCGGTGATGGCCACGGTGGCATCGAATTCGGTGCCGTTCTGCGCCGCGTCGAGGAGCGCCTTGGCCAGTTCGAGCGCACGCCGGCCGACGGCCTCTTCGCTGTACTGGAAGGTGACCTGGTAGACGCCTTCCTCGATCGTGCGCGAGGTGTGGCCGAAATTCACTGCACAACCCGCCTGGGCCTGCATCGCCACGGCGGCGTTTTCCAGCACGTGGGCGAGCGCCAGCGGCTGGCCTAGGACGACGGGGTGCAGTTCGCCGATGTTCGGGAACAGTGCGCGCAGGCGGGGCTCGAAGCCGGCCAGCCGCTCGATGGCGTTCTCTTCGTCCTTGCAGGTGACGATCGCCTCGATGCAGGTGTGGCGGCTCCACAGGTTGGGGCCGCGCAAGGCGCGGATGCGTGTGATGTCCATGTTGGGCTCCCCCCCGGTGCTTGGTCGCTTCGCGTAGCCGGTCCCGCCGCTGCTCCGCGGCGCTTGGGGGCGTTGGTCGAGAAGCCCGGGGTAATTTCTAGGCGAGTTGTAGTTCGGGTGAGATCAGGGTCTGGGACAGCTGCAGTGAGGCCAGCGCCGCCTGCAGGTCCGCTTCGAAGGCTTCGACGCCAGCGCCGATCAGGTTCAGCGGGATGCCGAGTGCCCAGCCCGCAGCGACGGCGGCGAGAAGGCTTTCGAGGCTGACGCCCACATGCGTGGCGCGCCAGATCGTCAGGCGGCCGAGTCCGGGCAGGAAGGATTCGCTGCTGCCGTTGGCCAGCACCACGCGGTCCTGGCGCACCAGCACGGCCTTGCCGCCGCTGGACTGGTGCTTCGCCAGCGCCTCGGCCTGCGGATCGGCGGAATAGAGGATCACGTCGCCATCGCACAGCGGCGCCAGCCCGGCCACGCGCTGGTCGGCGGCGTTGAGGACGGCGGTGCCTTCGGGCAGCACGACGTCGACCTGGGTGCGGAGCACCCGCACCATCTGGTCGCTCTCGGTGATGTCGAATTCGGCGAGCGCGTCGGCGCCTTCGAGGTCGGTGACGATGCCGACCTGGCAGCGGTCGTAGGCGAGGCCGTCGCGCAGGATGGTTTCGGCACCGTTCTCGACCACCACGGCCTGCACGGCGCGGTTGACCAGCAGGCGGTGGCCGGCTTCCCAGTTGGCGCTGTCGCGAGCGTCGACGCGGCGGCGTTCGAGGAAGAGGCCGTCGCGGCAGGCGAGTCCGGTGTGGCGGCCGCCCAGGCCGATAAGCCAGGCGACAAGACGCGAGAGCACGGCGGTATCGCGCGAGCCGGCGACGCCGACCACCGGAATGCGGCCGGGTGCGTCGTCAGGGAAGAGGTGATCGCAGATCGCGCGCCCCACCGGCCGCGGCGAACCGACGGCGGGCTTCAGGTGCATCAGCAGGCCGGGGCCGGCATTGACTTCGACGATGGCGCCGCCCTGGGCCGCGAGCGGCCGCGAGATGTCCTGCGCCACGAGGTCGACGCCGGCGATGTCCAGGCCGACCACGCGGGCGGCCAGCACCGCGGCGTGCGCGACTTCGGGATGCACCTGGTCGGTGCAGTCGATGGCCATGTTGCCGTTGCGCTGGATCGTGACGACCCGGCCGGTGGCCGGCACGGAGGCGCCGTCGAGGTCCTGGCGCTTGAGTTCGAGTTGCAGCTTGGCATCCGTGTCGAGAACGATCACGTCCAGCGGGAATTCTTCCTCGGCACCGCGGCGGGGGTCGCTGTTGAGCTGGCTGTCGATGAGCTGGGCCACGGTCGATGTTCCGTCGCCGGTCACGGTGATGATCTCGCCGCGCGCCGCGGCAACGACCTGGCCGCCGACCACCAGCAGACGGTGTTCCGACCCGCGGATGAAGCGCTCGACCATCACGTCGCTGCCTTCGGGCTCGGCGACGGCGAAGGCGGCGATGACTTCCTCGCGGGTGTGGAGTTCGAGCGAGACGCCGCGGCCGTGGTTGGCGTCCGACGGCTTCACGGCCACGGGCAGGCCGATGTCCTCGGCGGCTTCCCAGGCTTCCTCGGCGGAGGCGACCACCTGGCCCTCGGGCACCGGCACGCCGCAGCTGGCGAGCAGCGACTTGGTCAGCTCCTTGTCGCTGGCAATCGATTCGCCGATGGCGCTGGTGTAGTCGGTCTCGGCCGTCCAGATGCGTTGCTGGTTGGCGCCATAGCCCAGCTGCACGAGGTTGCCGCTGTTGAGCCGCATGTGCGGGATGCCGCGATCGGTGGCGGCGCCCACGATGCAGGCGGTGCTCGGGCCGAGGTAGCAGTCCTCGACCTTGGCCTTCACCGCGTCGACCGCGCGCTGCACGTCGGCGGCGTCGAAGGGGGTGTTGTTGATGGCCGCCATCAGCAGCCGGTGGCCTTCGGCGAGCGCCACGCGGGCGACCTGCTCGTCGCGGGCGCGGAACACCATGCGGTAGACGCCATGCTGCGAGGTGCTGCGCGTCTGGCCGAAACCGGTCGGCATGCCGGCCAGGTTGAGCAACTCGATCACGACGTGCTCCAGCACGTGGCCGGCCCAGGTGCCTTCGGTCAGGCGCTGGATGAAGCCGCCGCGCTCGCCGACGCCGCAGTGGTGCTCGATCAGCGCCGGCAGCAGGGTCGTCAGGCGGTCGGTGAAGCCGTCGATCTTGTTGGAGGGATAGTCCTCGAGCGCGCCAAGGTCGAGCCAGACTTCCAGCACGGGCCGGTAAGTCCAGAGGTTCGGGCCGCGCAAATAGTTGATGCGCAGCAGGCGTATGTCGTCGAAACGGGTCATGAAAACGTTCGATGTGCTTTGGCCGAGCACCGCGGCACCTTCAAGAGCGCCCATGGTGATCGGTCAGAATCGGCGCCCGGCGAGCGCCATGTAGGGTCCGTTGGTGGGCCAGAGATACAGAAACACAATGCAACATCACGATCCAGTAGGCACCCCGGGGGGCGAAGCGGAGGAGGCTTCAGACATTCTGAAAAGCCGGCTCACTGATGCGGAAAACGTTCTGGCGAGCCTGCCGGTTGACCTCGACGGGGATCTTCGGTTTGCCACCGGCTTGCTGGCGCTGACGGACCGCCGCTTGATGGCCCGCGCGCCGGATGGCAGCTGGGAGGAATGGCCGCTTCCGGCACCGGGCCTGGAACTGCAGATGGCCGACCACGCGGGCATCGGCACTCTCGATCTGCTAGACGGCCGGGGCCGGCTGGCCCGCTGGCGCTACACCCTGGCGCACCAGCCGGCCGCGCTGCGGCTGCAGAAGCTGTTCGATCAGCAGGTGGCCGGAGTCGCGCAGGCGACAGTCGAGGGGGCTGACGCCGATGAAGCGGCGCTCGTCGAGCCCGAACTCCAGACCCCGCCTTCCACCTGGGTCCTGCTGCGGCTGGGCCGCTTCGCCAAGCCCTACCGCAAGCAGCTCATCACGGGTTTCCTGCTGACGCTGGCTTCCACCGCCGCCACGCTGGTGCCGCCCTACCTGACCATCCCGCTGATGGACGACATCCTGATCCCGTTCCAGAACGGCCAGAAGATCGCGGTCGCCAAGGTGGTGATGTTCCTCAGCGCCTTGCTGGGGGCGGCGCTGGTCGGCTGGGGATTGGGGTGGGCGCGCACTTACATGCTGGCGCTGGTGTCCGAACGCATCGGCGCGGACCTGCGGACCACCACTTACGAACACTTGCTCACGTTGCCGCTGGATTACTTCGGCGGCAAGCGCACGGGCGACCTGATGGCGCGCATCGGCTCGGAAACCGACCGCATCAACGTTTTCCTGTCCCTGCACGCGCTCGATTTCCTGACCGACGTGCTGATGATCACGATGACGGCGGTGATCCTGTTCTCGATCAACCCGCTGCTGGCGGTCGTCACGCTGGTTCCGCTGCCCTTCATCGCCTGGATGATCCATGTCGTGCGCGACCGCCTGCGCACCGGTTTCGAGAAGATCGACCGCGTGTGGAGCGAGGTCACCAACGTGCTGGCCGACACCATCCCCGGCATCCGCGTGGTGAAGGCCTTCGCGCAGGAAAAGCGCGAAGCCAACCGCTTCCACGCCGCGAACCTCTACAACCTGCAGGTCAACGACAAGCTCAACAAGACCTGGTCGCTGTTCACGCCCAGCGTGTCGCTGTTGACGGAAATCGGCCTGCTCGTGGTCTGGGGCTTCGGCATCTGGCAGGTGGCGCGCGGCAGCATCACGGTCGGTGTGCTGACCGCCTTCATCGCCTACATCGGGCGCTTCTACACGCGGCTCGATTCGATGAGCCGCATCGTCTCGGTCACGCAGAAGGCCGCGGCCGGCGCCAAGCGCATCTTCGACATCCTCGACCACGTGAGCAACGTGCCCGAGCCGGCCAACCCGGTGAAGGTCGAGCGCGTGCAGGGGCGCATCGAGATGGCCGACGTGGGTTTCCGCTACGGCAGCCGCGCGGTGATCCGCGACCTCGACCTCGTGATCGAGCCGGGCGAGATGATAGGGCTCGTGGGCCACAGCGGATCGGGCAAGAGCACGCTGGTCAACCTGATCTGCCGCTTCTACGACGTGACCGACGGCGCCATCAAGGTCGACGGCACCGACATCCGCCGCTTTGCAGTGGCCGACTACCGGCGCCACGTCGGGCTGGTGCTGCAGGAGCCTTTCCTGTTCTTCGGCACCATCGCGCAGAACATCGCCTACGGCAAGCCCGACGCCACGCGCGAGGAAATCGTCGCCGCTGCCCGCGCCGCGCATGCGCACGACTTCATCCTGCGGCTGGCGCATGGCTACGACTCGCTGGTCGGCGAGCGCGGCCAGGGGCTGTCGGGCGGGGAGCGCCAGCGCATCAGCATTGCGCGCGCGCTGCTGATCGATCCGCGCATCCTGATCCTCGACGAGGCCACGTCGGCAGTCGACACCGAGACCGAGAAGGAAATCCAGAAGGCGCTCGACAACCTCGTGCAGGGCCGCACGACGATCGCCATCGCGCACCGCCTTTCGACGCTGCGCAAGGCCGACCGGCTGGTGGTGATGGACCGCGGCGAGATAGTCGAAGTGGGGCCGCACGACGAACTCATGGCCCGGCAGGGCGCCTACTGGCGGCTCTACCAGGCGCAACTGCGGCAAGCGGACGACGAGAGCGCCGGCGCCGCGGACGAACGCGCGTCGGTGGCGATGGCGCTCGGCGGCCACGCGGCCCATCCGGCGGGGGAAGCATGATCGAACAACTTCAATTGGAACGCGATGCGTTCGGCCGCCTCGTGCTGATCGACGCGGAAGGCGTGCGCCACGCGGGCGTCGTGCCGGTGCGCGCGTTCCCGCTCACCGCGCCGGACGACGGCATCTCGCTGGTCGGCAGCGACGGCCGCGAAATCGTGTGGATCGACCGCCTCGATGCGCTGCCCGCAGCGTTGCGCCGGTTGCTCGACGAGGATCTGGCCGCGCGCGATTTCGCGCCGACGCTGCTGAAACTGCACAAGGTGTCGAGCTTCGGCGTGCCGAGCACCTGGCAGGTGAGCACCGACCGCGGCGAAAGCAGCTTCGTGCTCAAGGCCGAAGAAGACATCCGGCGCCTGGAAGGCGGTGCGCTGCTGATCGCCAGCGCGCATGGCGTGCAATTCCGCATTCCCGACGTGAAGGCGCTGGACCGTCCCTCGCGAAAGCTGCTGGAGCGCTTCCTGTGAGCGCCTGAGTGCCGGACTCGCGCCCCTTGGCGAAAATGGCGCTCACCATGCATACCACCGCACTCGTCCTCTTCTCCGGCGGCCAGGACTCCACCACTTGCCTGGCCGATGCGCTCGAAAAATTCGAGCGCGTGGAAACCATCGGCTTCGACTACGGCCAGCGCCATCGCGTCGAGCTCGAAGCCCGGACCACCGTGCTGGCGCGTCTGCGCGAACGCTTCCCGCAGTGGGCGCCGCGGCTGGGCGAGGACCACATGCTGTCGGTCGACGTGCTGGGGCAGGTCAGCGCCTCGTCTCTCACGCAGGACATCGCGTTCGAGATGCAGGCCAATGGACTGCCCAACACCTTCGTGCCGGGCCGCAACCTGCTGTTCCTCACCCTGGCCGGCGCGCTGGCGTACCGGCGCGGGCTGGAGGTGATCGTCACCGGCGTGTGCGAGACGGATTTCTCCGGCTACCCCGACTGCCGCGACGACACCATGAAGGCGATGCAGCTCGCGTTGTCGCTCGGCATGGACCGGCGCTTCGTGATCGAGACGCCGCTGATGTGGATCGACAAGGCCGAGACCTGGGCCATGGCGCACCGGCTCGGCGGCGAACCGCTGATCGACCTGATCGTCGAGGACACGCACACCTGCTACCTCGGCGACCGCGACCAGCGCCACGCATGGGGCTACGGGTGCGGCAACTGCCCCGCGTGCGAGTTGCGCTCGCGAGGCTGGGAGCGCTACGTGGCCTCGACCCTGTAGCGCGCGGAAGCGCCGACGGATTCGGGCACCAGCGTCCAGCGCTTGTCGTGGAAGGCGCCGACCGATGCGCGGTGCGCGATCGAGACCATGGCGCCACCCGCGGCGCGAACGCCGGCTGCCAGCCGCTTGTACAGGGTCTCCTCCGCTTCGGCGTCGAGCGCGCTGGTGGCCTCGTCGGCGAACAGCCAGGCCGGCTTGCGCAGCAGCACGCGGGCGATGGCCAGCCGTTGCTGCTCGCCGCCGGAGAGCTTCTGGCTCCACGCGTCGCTGTCGTCGAGACGGGCGGCCAGGTCGGGCAGCAAGGCATCGCCGAGGGCCTGCACGAGCTGCTCGTCGGTGTATTTGTCGGCCGGCTCGGGATAGGCCAACGCGTCGCGCAGGCGGCCGTCGGGCACGTAGGGGCGTTGCGGAATGAACATCGCGTTCGCAGGCATGGTGACCTTGCCGCCCGCGAAGGGCCAGATGCCGGCGAAGGAGCGGAACAGCGTCGACTTGCCGCTGCCCGAGGGGCCCTGCAGCAGCACGTTCTCGCCCGGCTGCACGGCGAGGGCGGCGCCCATCAGCAGTTGGCTGCCGTCCGGCAGCGAGACGTCGAGGTCGTCGGTGTGCAGCGAGGCGCCGTTGCCCTGCTCGACGGCACTGTCCGGAACCTCGTGTTCGCGCATGGCTTCGTCGAAGGACGTGAGCCGGTCGGCGGTGGCACGCCAGACCGCGACGCGATCGTAGTTGTCGACGAACCAGGACAGCGCTTCCTGCACGGTATTGAAGGCGCGGGCGATCTGCATCACCTCCCCGAACTGGATGGCGCCACTGAAGAAGCGCGGCGCCACCAGGAAGAAGGGGAACACGACGGCCAGCTGCCCGAACGAGGCGGTGAAGGCCACCAGGTTCTTCTGTTGCTTGATCAGGGACAGGTAGTTGCGCAGCACGCTCGAGAAACGGGTGTCGAGCTGTGCGTGCTCGACCTGCTCCCCGCGGTCCAGGGCGATCGCCTCGCTGTATTCCCGCACCCGCACGAGGTGATGCCGGAAGTCGGCCTCGTAGCGTTGCTGCTGGTAGTTGAGCCCGATCAGCGGCCGACCGATGAAATGCGTGATGGCCGTCCCGATGCCGCAGTAGACCAGCGCCACCCAGACCATGAGGCCGGGCACCGAGATGTCGTGCCCGCCCAATGCGAAGGAGAACGGACCGGAGAGCGCCCAGAGAATGCCGATGAAGCTCGCCAGCGTGACGACCGAATTGAGGATGCCCATCGACAGGCTCACCGTGTAGTCGGTGAACAGTTGCATGTCTTCCTGGATGCGCTGGTCCGGGTTGTCCGGATGGACCTGGGCGGCCTTGGCGTCCTTCGGCTGCCGGGCGTAGCGCGCCAGTTCCAGCCGGTAGAAGGTGCGATTGGCCAGCCAGCGGGTCATGTAGCTGCGCGTCATCCATGCACGCCAGCGCACTTGCAGAAGCTGGGTCAGGTAGAACTTGAAGATCGCGACGCCGATCCCGGCCATCGCGATGTAGGTGAATCGCGCGAGCTGGGTCCAAAAGACGGGCTGGTTGCGGGCTTCCAGCGCGTCGTAGAAGACCCGGCTCCACTGGTTGAGCAATACCGTCACATAGACCGAGCCGAGATTGAGCGCCACGACGGCGATCAGCAGCGCCCGCGCTTTCCATTTTTCCTCGGACCGGAAGTAGGGCGCCGCCAGGGCGCCGATGTTGCGCAGGATCGACAACAGGTTCTTGGATCGGGCTATGACGGTCATGGCGTGGGGATAGGTTCACGCCGGAGCGGCGCGTTGCTTTCATCCTAGCGTCCCGATGCGCCGCATTCTTAAGTGGTGCTGAAACATGCCGGCGAGATGACAGTGCCGTGACAGGCCGTCACCGTCCCCGGGGATTTGACAAACGCCTGTCACATGCGCTTCCGATGATCAGCAGGTTTCGCGCGGAGCCGCGCACCGATCGGCGCTCTGCCGCCGGCCATCGCCCCCAAAACCCAAGAGGACCCTCATGCTGCGTCGTACTTTTCAATGGGCCCTGCCCGCCGTCCTGCTGACCATCGGCGTCGGCGCGGCCGCCCAGGGCCGAACCGAGCTGCTGGTGTACACCGCGCTCGAAGCCGATCAGGTGCAGGCCTACAAGGCGGCCTTCGAGAAGGACAACCCCTCCATCGAACTGAAGTTCGTGCGTGACTCCACCGGCATCGTCACGGCCAAGCTGCTCGCCGAGAAGGCCAATCCGCAGGCCGACGTGGTGTGGGGCCTGGCCGCGACCTCGCTGATGCTGCTAGACAAGGAGGGCATGCTGCAGCCCTACGCCCCGAAGGGCCTGGAAGCCATCAAGCCCACGATGCGCGACAGCGCCAACCCGCCCAAGTGGGTCGGCATGGACGTGTGGTCCTCCGCCGTGTGCTTCAACACCGCCGAGGCGCAGAAGAAGAACCTGCCCAAGCCCACGAGCTGGGCCGACCTGACGAATCCGGTCTACAAGGGCCAGATCACCATGCCGAACCCCGCCGCCTCGGGGACGGGCTACCTGATGGTCTCGGGCTGGATCCAGATGATGGGCGAGCAGAAGGCGTGGCAGTACATGGACGCCCTGCACCAGAACATCGGCATCTACAGCCAGTCCGGCAGCAAGCCCTGCCGCCAGGCGGGCGCTGGCGAGTTCGCGCTCGGCATGTCCTTCGAGTACCGCGCCAACAAGACCAAGCGCGACGGCGCGCCCATCGACATCGTGCTGCCCAAGGAAGGCCTGGGCTGGGACATGGAAGCCACCGGCGTCATGAAGACGACGAAGAAGCCCGAGGCCGCGAAGGCGCTGGCCGACTGGGCCGTGACGAAGCAGGCGAACGAGCTCTATGCAAAGAACTTTGCGGTGCTCGCGCTGCCGGGCATCCAGGAGAAGCTGGAGTTCGTGCCGGGCGACGTCGAGAAGCTGCTCGCGAAGAACGATTTCGACTGGGCTGCCGCCAATCGCGAGCGCATCCTGACCGAGTGGTCCAAGCGCTACGAGTCGAAGTCCGAGAAGAAGGCTCCGCAGTGACGGTTGGCGCATGACGAGTTTTCTTTCCCTGCGCGGCATCGGCAAATCCTTCGGCAATACCCGCGTGCTCGACGGGATCGACCTGGACGTCGAACCCGGCGAGTTCGTGTGCCTGCTCGGGCCCTCGGGCTGCGGCAAGACCACATTGCTGCGCATCGTCTGCGGCATCGAGCACGCGGACCACGGCCAGCTGCTGCTGGGCGGGCAGGACATCGCGGGCCTGCCGCCGGCGGCGCGCGGCTTCGGCGTGGTGTTCCAGTCGTACGCACTCTTTCCCAACCTCACGGCGGCGCAGAACATCGCCTATGGCCTGCAGCCGACCGGTGCGCTGGCACGGGAGATCGCCAAGCGCTCGCGCGAGATGCTCGACCTCGTCGGCCTGGCTGCGCACGCCGACAGGTACCCGGTGCAGCTCTCGGGCGGCCAGCAGCAGCGCGTGGCACTGGCGCGCGCGCTGGCGCCCAATCCGCGCCTGCTGTTGCTGGACGAGCCGCTCTCCGCGCTCGATGCGCAGGTGCGCACCAGCCTGCGCAGCGAGATCCGCGCGCTGCAGAAGCGCCTCGGCGTCGTGACGATCATGGTCACGCACGACCAGGAAGAGGCGCTGTCGATGGCGGACCGCGTGGTGCTGATGCACAACGGCCGCATCGAACAGGCCGGCACGCCGGACGATCTCTACCACCGGCCGCGCACCCGCTTCGTGGCGAGCTTCGTCGGCCGCATGAACATGCTGCCCGCGACGGTCCTGCCCGACGGCAGGATGCGCGTGCGCGACAGCGAACTGGTCTGCGAGCCGGGTGACATGGGTGTGGGCGCAGAGGCCACCATCGGCATCCGGCCCGAGCATGTGGTGGTCCGGCGCTTCGGTGACGACGTGGGCATCAACAGTTTCGCGGCGCGCCTTCTGGACACCGAGTTCTTCGGCAACCGGACGGCCGCGCGCCTCGCCTGCGAACCGCTGGGCATCGAGATCGAAGCCGACCTGCCGGCCGACCATCGCAGCGTCGATCCGCTGGTGCCCAGCAGCATGGTGCACATCCAGTTGCCGCAGCACGCACTGTCGGTGTTGGCGCGTTGAGCGCCTTCGCTGACGTCGACGCCACGACCGTGTCGACGATCATTGCCCCCACGAGCGGCCTGCCGCGCCGGCGCACCGCTTTCGACCGCGACCGCTGGCTGACCGGCGCCGGCGTGCTGCTGGCCGTGGCGGTGCTGATCGTGATCGTCGCGCTGCCGGTGGGCGCGCTGGTCGGGCAGAGCTTTTTCGATCGCGCGGGAGCCTTCGTCGGCCTCGCGAACTTCGGGCGCTACATCGACAACCCGGCGCTCGTTCAATCGGCCTTCAACAGCGTCTGGCTGGCGGTGGTCAGCGCGGCGTTGTGCACGGGCATCGCCTATGTGTATGCCTACGGGCTCACGCTCTCGTGCATGCGCGGCAAGGGCCTGCTGCGTGCCATCGCGCTGATGCCGCTGCTTGCGCCATCGTTGCTGCCGGCGATCAGCCTGGTTTACCTGTTCGGCAACCAGGGCGTGTTCAAGGGCTGGCTCGGCGATGTGTCGATCTACGGCCCCTTGGGCATCGTGCTCGGCTCGGTGTTCTGGACCCTGCCGCATGCGCTGCTGATTCTCACCACGGCGATGGCCACGTCCGATGGCCGGCTCTACGAGGCGGCACAGACGCTGGGCGCCTCGCGCTGGCGCATCTTCCGTACCGTGACGCTGCCGGGTTCGCGCTACGGATTGATCGTCGCCGGCATGGTGGTGTTCGTGCTGGTCATCACCGACTTCGGCGTGCCCAAGGTGGTGGGCGGCCAGACCGGCGTGCTCGCGACCGACATCTACAAGCAGGTCGTCGGCCAGCAGAACTTCCAGATGGGCGCGGTGGTCGGCTTCGTGCTGCTGATCCCTGCCGTGCTGTCCTTCCTGGTCGAGCGCCGCGTGCGCAGCCGGCAATCGGCCGCCTTGTCCGCGCGTGCTACGCCCTACATGCCTGAGCCCGTGCCGGTGCGCGACCGGGCGCTGCTGGCCGCTTGCCTGCTGATCGCGTTCTGCATCGTCGTCATGATCGGCATGGCGGTGTTCGCCTCGCTCGCAACCTACTGGCCCTACAAGCTGACGCCTTCGCTCAGGAACTACGACTTCAGCAACATGGACGGCGGCGGCTGGGGCAGCTACTTCAACTCTCTGCGGCTGGCAGTGGGCGCGGCCGTGGCAGGCGCGATCGCCACCTTTCTCTCGGCCTACCTGGTGGAGAAGCCGCGCCACTTCGGCCTGTTGCGCGAGGCGCTGAACCTCCTCGCGAATCTGCCGCTCGCGGTGCCGGGGCTGGTGCTGGGCGTGGGCTACATCTTCTTCTTCAACGCGCCGTCGAACCCGCTGCGCGGGCTCTACGGCGGCATGGCGATCCTCGTGATCTGCACGGTGGCGCACTTCTTCTCGGTCGCGCACCTGACTTCGCTCACGGCGCTGCGGCAACTCGACCGCGAGTACGAACTGGTGTCGGAGTCGATGGGCGTGCCCTTCTGGCGCACGCTGTGGCGCGTGCACGTGCCGGTGGCGCTGCCGACGGTGCTCAACGTCGCCGGCTACTTCTTCGTCAACGCGATGACCACGGTTTCGGCGGTGGTCTTCCTCTACTCGCCTCAGACCACGCTGGCGGCGATCGCGGTGCTGAACATGGACGATGCGGGCGATGTGGCGCCGGCGGCAGCCATGGCGTCGTTGATCATGCTGACCGCTGCGCTCGGCCGCGGCGTGTTCGCGCTGGCGGGCCGCTCGGCGCTGGCCCGCACGCAGCGCTGGAGAAGCCGGTAGCCTTGCGTCCGCGCAACTCAGCGCGGATTGCTGATGCCGCTGGACACGTGCCCTGAGGGCACATGGCGCGCGGCCGAATCGACGTGCCCGGTCTGGTCGTCGAAGAAGAAATCGGGCTCGAACTCGCGCAGGAATTCGCCCTTGGGCAGGCCGCCGAGGAACATCGCCTCGTCGACCTTGATGTTCCAGTCCATCAGCGTGCGGATGGCGCGCTCGTGCGCCGGCGCGCTGCGTGCGGTGACCAGCGCGGTGCGAATGCGCATGGCCGGGCTGCTGGCCTGCTGCAGCCGGTGCAATGCCGCGAGCAGCGGCTTGAACGGCCCTTCGGGCAGCGGCATCTGCGCCTTGCTCGATTCGTGCAGCTGGAAGGCGTCGAGGCCCTCGGCCTGGAACACGCGTTCGGCTTCGTCGCTGAAAAGCACCGCATCGCCGTCGAACGCGATGCGCACTTCATTTGGATAGGCGTCGCTGGCTTGCACCGATTCGACGAGCACCCGCGCGGCGGGGAATCCGGCGACCAGGGCTTCGCGCACGTCTTCCGCATTGACCGAGAGAAAGAGGTGCGCGCGCAGCGGTCGAAGGTAGCCGAACGGTGGCCGCCCCTGCGTGAACACACCGCGCTGCAGCGAGATGCCGTTGGCCACGCCGGAACGGAAGATCCTCATGCCCGATACCGGGTCGTTGCGCGACAGGATCACGACCTCGACGCGCTGCTTGCCGTCGTCGTTGAACCGCATCAGCTTGCGCACCAGCGAGTAGGCGATGCCCGGCTGGGCCGGTACGTCGAGGCGTTCGAGCTGCAGCTTCATGTAGCCCGCGTCGTCGCCTGATTCGAAGATGCGGTTTTCCTCTTCGAGATTGAAGAGTGCGCGCGAGGAGATCGCCACCACCAGCTTGTCGTCGAGGGAGACCGCCATACGCTACTTCACGAATTGATTCAGTTGAATGATGGGCATGAGAACTGCCAGAACGATCAGCATCACCACGCCGCCCATCGCGACGATCAGCAGGGGCTCCAGGATCGTGGCGAGGTGCATGGCGCGACGCTGCACCTCGGCACCGAGCTGGTTCGCCGCTCGCTGCAACATCAAGGGCAAGGTGCCGGTCTGCTCTCCGAGGCGCGCGAACATCGAGACGATGCCGGGAAAGCGCTTCTTCTGTGCCAACGCCGAAGCCAGCGGCGCGCCTTCGCGCACGAGCACCAGGGCATCGAGCGCATCGGCGCGCATGGCCCGGTTGCCGAGTGTTTCGGATGCGGCCTGCAGCGCACGCAGGATGGGCACGCCCGCCGTCGCGAGCATCGCCAGCGTGCTCGCAAAGCGCGCCGCGTTGTAGCCGCGGGACAACTTGCCGACGAGTGGGAGATTGAGCCACGCCGCATCGAACTTCTCGCGGAACGCGTCGCGGGCGAGCGCCATCCGCGCGCCGATGGCCCCGAGCACGATGACGCCCAGCATCAGCCAGCCGTAGTTGCGCACGAAGTCGCTGAGGGCCAGCATCGCGACCGTGAGGATCGGCAACGCGCGCTTGGTGCCCGCGAACACGTTGGCGACCTGCGGCACGACATAGCTGACGAGAAAGATCACGATGACGATCGCGACCAGCGTCACGATCGCCGGATACAGGGCGGCGCCGACGAGCTTCTGCTGCAGGGCCTGTCGTTGCTCGAGGTCATCGGCCAGACGCTCCAGCACGAGGCCGAGGTTGCCGCTTTGCTCGCCAGCGCCGATCACGGCGGTGTAGATCGGCGAGAACTCGCGCGGATGCTGCGCGAGCGCCCGACCGAAGGGTGAGCCGGCGTTGACTTCGGCGCGCAAGGAGGCGACCAGGTTGCGTTGCGCTTCGCTCTCGGCTTCGTCGGTCAGCGCCGTGAGTGCGCGTTCAAGCGGGAGGCCCGAAGACACGAGGCCCGCGATCTGGCGCGTCCAGACAGCGAGGGTCGTGGAGTTGAAGATGCGGCCGCCGCCGAGCAGCCGGCGCCAGCCACCCGCGGCAGGCGCGCCGCTTTGCACACTGCCGACCGGCGTGACCTCGAGAGGGATCAGCGCCTGCGCACGCAGCATGCCGCGCGCGCTGCGGGCGGTATCGGCTTCGAGCACGCCCTTGCGGGGCTGGCCTTGCTGGTCGATGGCGTCAAACGAATAGGCGGGCATCTGGTGATTCTCCCCCAGGCTTGCCCACTTCGTGTGGCCGCCCACCCCCTTCCGGGGGCGCTGCCTTCGGACCGGCGGAGCCGGATCCGTGGCAGCCCGCGAATGGGGGTGCGGGCGTGCGTAAGGGCTGCTTAGTCTCTGGTGACTCTCAGGAGTTCGGCGCGGGAGGTGATGCCAGCCTTGAGCAAGCGTTCGCCGTCTTCGCGCATCGAACGCAGGCCGCCGCGTTCGGCGGCGACGAAGAGCTGGCTTTCGGGCGCGCGGTTGTGGATCAGCGATTGCACGGTGTCGTCGGCGACGAGCAGTTCGAAGATGCCGGTGCGGCCCTGGTAGCCGGTCTGGCCGCAGGCGTCGCAGCCGACGGGTTGGCCTTCGGTACCGGGCGCGGGGACGGAGCACACGGGGCACAGCTTGCGGACCAGCCGTTGCGCCAGCACGCCGAGCAGCGACGAACTGAGCAGGAAGGGCTCGACGCCCATGTCGGTCAGGCGCGTCACGGCACTGACGGAGTCGTTGGTGTGCAGCGTCGCGAGCACCAGGTGGCCGGTGAGCGAGGCCTGGATGGCGATCTGCGCGGTTTCGAAATCGCGGATTTCGCCGATCATGATGACGTCCGGGTCCTGACGCAGGATGGCGCGCAGGGCCTTGGCGAAGGTCAGCTCGATCTTGGCGTTGACCTGGGTCTGGCCGACGCCGGGCAGCTCGTACTCGATCGGGTCCTCGACCGTCATGATGTTGCTGCTGCTTGCGTCGAGCCGGCTGAGTGCGGCGTAGAGCGTGGTGGTCTTGCCGGAGCCGGTCGGGCCGGTCACCAGGATGATGCCGTGCGGCTGGCCAATCAGCTGTTCGAAGCGTGCCAGTGTGTCGCCCTGCATGCCGACCGATTCCAGCGTGAGCTTGCTTTCCGACTTGTCGAGCAGGCGCAGCACCGCGCGCTCGCCGTGCGCCGAGGGCAGCGTCGACACGCGCACGTCGACCGCGCGGGTGCCGATGCGCAGGCTGATGCGACCGTCCTGCGGCAGGCGCTTCTCGGAGATGTCGAGGTCGGCCATGATCTTCAGCCGCGAGATCAGCGCCGCATGCAGCGCGCGATTCGGCTGCACGACTTCGCGCAGCGTGCCGTCGATGCGAAAGCGCACCGACGAGGTCCGCTCGTAGGGCTCGATGTGGATGTCGCTGGCGCCATCGCGCGCTGCCTGCGTCAGCAGTGCATTGAGCATGCGGATGATCGGCGCGTCGCCGGCCGATTCCAGCAAGTCCTCGACCGCCGGCAGCTCCTGCATCATGCGCGAGAGGTCGGCATCGCCCTGCACCTCGCTCACCACCGCAGCGGCATTCGATTCGCCCTGCGCGTACGCCGCGCTGATGCGCTGCGCCAGCTGCTCGGGCGCGAGCGGCTCGAAAGTCTTGACCGGGTACTTGCGCAGCACTTCGCCCAGCGCGCTGCGCGGAGGCAGCCTGGGCATCCAGAGGGTGTAGCTGCCTTCGTCAGTTTCTTCCAGCAACAATTGCTGGCCGCGCGCGAAGGCGTAGGGGAGGGGATAGCGCACGACCGGACTCTAGGGCAATTCGCGCGCCGTCGACGGATCGGCGGTGGGTGGCAATGCGCCCTTCATGGTGCCGGGGCGCAGGGCGCGCGTGTCGCTCGGCGTGAGCGGCGGCGGCACCAGGCGCGTGCCTTCGATGCGGCGGTCCGGATTGGCGGCCGGCGGCAGCACGGGCGCGGGCTGCAACGGCTGCATGCCCTGGCCGGGCGGCGCCGCTGGCAGCACCGCGGACTCTTCCACGCTGCGCAGGAAGATGTTCTTCTCGGGTTGCGAGGTCTGCTGGAGACCGCGGATGGCGTCGTAACGGTCCAGGGCGAGCTGGTCACTCACGGCGTTGTCGCGCACCACCACCGGCCGCAGGAACACCATCAGGTTGGTCTTCTTGCGCGAGCGGGTCTCGCTCTTGAAGAGGTTGCCGAGGATCGGGATGTCGCCGGCCAGCGGCACCTTCTCGGTGCCGCTCGAATACTCGTCCTGCAGCAGACCGCCGAGCACGATGATGTTGCCGTCGTCGACCACCACGTTCGATTCGATGCTGCGCTTGTTGGTGGTCGGCCCGTTCACGTTGTTGAGGGTCGACGCCTGGATGGTCGAGACCTCCTGGAAGATCGCCATCTTGACGGTGTTGCTCTCATTGATCTGCGGCCGCACGCGCAGCGTCAGGCCGACGTCCTTGCGTTCGATGGTCTGGAACGGATTGACCGAGCCGTTGGCGGCCCCCGTGTTGGTGAACTGGCCCGTGAGGAAGGGCACGTTCTGGCCGATCACGATCTTGGCTTCCTCGTTGTCCAGCGTCAGCAGCGTGGGTGTCGACAGCACGTTGCCCTCGCCATTGCTTTCGAGAAAGCGCGCGATGAAGCTGAGGATGTACTGGCCGCCGTACTTGGTGCCGATGCCGAAGTTGATGCCGGTCGAAGGCCGCGTCGCGGTGTTGCCGGTCGCCAGGCCGACCGCGAGGTCGACGATGTTCTGGCCGCCCAGGCTGGAGTTGGTGCCGATGAAGCCGACGTTCCGGTCGCCGCTGTTGCCGATGCCGGTCTGCCACTGGATGCCGAACTCAGCCGCCTTGTCGGCATTGACTTCGACGATCAGGCTCTCGACCAGCACCTGCGCGCGCTTGCCGTCGAGGCGGTCGATCACGGCGCGCATCTGCCGGTACTGTGGCTCGGGCGCCGTGATGATCAGGGAGTTGGTGGATGGGTCGGCCTGCACCTGGCCGCCGGTCGACGGCTGGTTGGCGTTGGTGTTGATGGGCGCCGTCGCGGCCGAGCTGGCCTGCGACAGGCTGCTCTGCGCGGTGCTGAGCTGTTGCGACGCCTGCTGGGTGCCGCTGGTGCCCTGAAGGCCGCTGGTGCCGGTGCCTCCGCGTGCCTCGGCGGACATGGCCGCACGCAGCGTCGCCGCGAGCTTCACCGCATCGGCATTCTTCAGATAGACGACGTACACATTGCCAGCGGCGCCGTTGCCGGTGTCGATGGCCGGGCGGTCGATCTTGTCGACCAGCGTGCGAACCAGTTGCGCCCGCGCCGGGTTGGCCGCACGCAGGATCAGCGCGTTCCCGCGCGGCTCGGCGAGCAGCGTGGTGCGGAACGACGAATCGACCGAGCCCGGCGTGGCGGTGCCTACGCTCGTGCTCGCGCCGCCTTCGAGCAGCCGCGTGATCAGCGGCACCATGTCGGTGGCGATCGAATGCTTGAGCGGAATCACCTCGATGTCCGAAGCGTTCGGCACGTCCAGCGCCGCCACGATGCGTGCGAGGCGGCGCATGTTCTCGGCGTAGTCGGTAATCACCAGCGAGTTGTTGCCGGGGTTCACGTTGATCGTGTTGTTGGGCGCGATCAGCGGGCGCAGCACCGGCAGCAGGTTGTTGGCCGATTCGTAGTTGAGCTTGAAGATCTGCGTGACGATCTGGTTGCCGTTCACGCTCGACGCCGTCGGCGTGGAGGTGGTCACTGTGCTGCTCTGCAGCTTGGCGTCGGCTTCCGGCACCACCTTGTAGAGGCCGTCGGACTGCACCACTGCGAAGCCCTGCAGCCGCAGCGCCGCCGCGAACTGGTTGAATGCCGCGTCCGGCGAGATGGCGCGATCGGTCTGCAACGTGAGCGTGCCCTTGACGCGCGGGTCGACGACCACGTCGCGACCGGTCACGACCGCCATGGTGCGTGCGACGGACTCGATCTCGGCGTTGGTGAAGTTCAGCGTGATCGGTTCGCCGCGACGCACGATCGTGTCCTGTGCGAACGCGGAAAGAGGAATGCAGGCCGCGATCAGCATCTGCGCCGCGAGCGCGATGGTTCCGATGCGGATGCCGGTCGAAGTCTTTGGCTTCATGTTCATCCCAGTGTGATGAGCGAGCGCGCGCCTTCGCGTCGCCCGATGATGTTCAACAAATTCGAAAGTGCGTCTTCCCGCCCCGGGGCGGCACTGGCCTCGCCGTCGAAGCGGAAAGCGATGCCGGTCCAGCGGCCGCTGCCGCTGAGGAGCAGGCTGCTTCCCTCGCGTGTGGTCACCAGGAGGCTCGGCGCAGAGCCGCCCTCGAGGGCAACGCGATAGCTGCCCATGGGTCTCAGGGTCGAGAGACTGGAAGAAATGTCGGTGGCATCGAGTGTTGCACGTCCTTCGAGTGCCAGTTGCGGACCGTTCGAGCGCAGGACGAAGGCCTGGGTCGAAATGTCCAGCATGCCTTCGAGCTTGAGCGTGTTCCATGGCGCGCCGAAGCCGGCGAGCATCGCGGCGGGCCAGCGCGACTGCCCGTCGCGCCATTCGAGCTGGAGGCCGCTTGCACGCGGAAGAGCCCTGAATTCGAGCGGTTTGGCCGCGCAGCAGGGGAGATCGAGCGCGGCGGTGACACCGTCCCAGCGCGGCCGCAAGGCCCAGCCGAGCGTGCCCGGCAGCGAGATCGATTCCGCCCCGCCTGCGCCGCTGGAGAACACGACACCGGCCGATCCGGTCCAGACCGTTCCGCGCGCGTTCACCAACTGCAGGTGGCCGTTGCTCCACCGCGCCACGCCGGCGGCGAGCCAGCGAGCCGGCGCAAACAGCGAGAACGCCAGGAAGGAGCCGATGAGCACGCCGAGCACGGCCCAGCGCCAGCCGGTCTTGGCGGGAGCGTCGGGGTTGGACAGGCGGGTCGCCATGGCGTCAGCGTGCCGGCAGGCTCATGACCACGGTGCCGTCCCAGCG
Source organism: Variovorax flavidus (assembly GCF_030317145.1). GTDB lineage: Bacteria > Pseudomonadota > Gammaproteobacteria > Burkholderiales > Burkholderiaceae_C > Variovorax > Variovorax flavidus. The sequence goes on along the minus strand of NZ_JASZYE010000003.1, from coordinate 141,169 downwards.
CACGCGCGACGAGTCACCTGTCGTTGCGGTGCCGGACGGGGCCGAGGATGGGGAAGGGGTGGTGCTCTGCGTGCTGCGCGTCAGGTGCACTTCGCGCGGCACGGCGCGCGCGTTGCTGCGAGCCTGTCCGAACCATTGGGCGAGCGCGTCCGCCGGTGCGGCGCGCAGCGCGATGGTCACGCCCTCGCCGGCGCCCGCGGCTTGCATCTGGGCGTTGGGCCCGAGGTTCTGGCGAACCGAGGTCTCGAGACCGCGCATGGCGTCTTCCCGGTTCGCGCGCGGCTGGGATTGCAGCGCCTTGGCCTGCGTTTGCAGGCTGGTCATCCGCTGCAGTTGGGCATCGAGCTGCGCGTGTTCGGCCGGGGCCGACGACAGCGTGCGCAACGCCGGGGCCAATGCAAGCCACCAGAACAGCGCCAGCACGACGAGCGTGCCGGCGATGGCGACCATGCGTTGCTCGCGCGGTTCCAGTGCGAGCCACCAGGCCTGCCGGCGCGCCTGGAGCGATTGGAGCGCCTTCATCGCGTTGCCTCCGTTGCCTGCACCAGCAGCAGGTCGCCCTCGCTGCGGGCGCTGTAGCCGCGCGATGCCATGGCGGTGGTCACGCTGCCGAGCTCCGCCGCTTGCAGGCCGAGGCCGCGCAATCGCAGCTGGCCGGCGCTGAAGTCGATCGCTGTGGGCGCGCGCCCTCGCGGGAGGCTCGCGGCCAGTGCGCCGAGCATGGGTTCGAAATCGCCGGCAGTGACGCCACCGGTCGCCTGCTGCAATGCGGCGACTTCGCGCTGCATCTGGACGGGCGCGTCGACCACCAGTTGCACCGAGGGGAATGTCTGCGTGAGCACGTTGCGCATCGCATTGCGCTTGGCGTCGAGCGCGTTGCGCTCTTTCCAGGCCCACGCATTGAGGCCGACGAGCTGCGCGAGCACCAGGACCGCGGCGCCCCAACGAGCGGCGCGCCACTGCGGCCCGTGCCACAGCGCCCGCGAGATGGCGACGAACTTCTTGCTCGCGCGGGCGCGGCCGGTGGACGCGAGATCGAACTGGGCGAGATCCCACGGCGACTCGCTGGCCCGGAGCCAGCGTTCCGCGGGCTTGACGATCGGCACGCGATAGCCGAGCACGCTTTCCGCCAGTTCGGCGACCGCGGGTTCGGCCAGCGCGGTGGTGTCGGCGGGCAGGTTGCCGGCCAGCGCAAGTCCGCCACTGTCGAGCGGCAGCATCGCGACCCCGTCCGTGCCGCAAACCACGCAGAGCGCCGCGCCAGGCTCGCCGATGGCGAAAACCATCGTTGGCGCGCCGGACGGCTGGGGCGCGAACTCGGGAATGATCCGCGTGACGCGGCGGCCCGCGCCTTCCAGTGCCTGCACGGCGCTGCGCAGCCAGATGCGATTGCACGCGGCCACCCACACCGGAACGCCGACGCGGGCCCCGGGCTCCAGCGCGAAGTGCAGGGACTCGGGATCGTCGAGCAGGCGGTCCTCGAGCAGGCCGCTGAGCACCGAGCGAAGGCGCACCGCGCCGCTCATGCTGCCCTGCGGCAAGGTGACCTGGTGCCATGAGAGCGCGGCAGCGGGCACGCCAAGGATGACTTCATCGCTCGATGGCAGGAGCGCAGGCGCCGCGCTTCCCTGTGAACGCAGCTTGCGGCCGTCGCTGGACCACATCGCCCAGCCGTATTCGGCGGCAGCCGAACCGGGTGTGAGAGGAATGGTTACAAGCAGCAAGGCCATGGAGAAAACGAAAGGATCAGTATTGTAGGAGTGGGGTCATCGCAGGCGCTACAGATTTGATAGCGTGTGATGCAGAGGCTACGGGCGCTGCGCTAATTCTTGATCCAAAGGGTTTCGTTGCTCACGGGTTCAGGGGTTTGGGTGCTGCCACCGTGGCGCCTGCGCCACGCTCCCGCCAGACGATTCGGACGTCGATGCCGTCCCGACGCAACAGCGTCTGCTCGTCCACCCAGGCGCTTTCGAGGCGCAGCCGGGCATGGACTTCGAAATAGCTGGTGACGATGCTGTGCTGGTCCTCGGCAAACTGCGCCGAGTTTTGCTGGATCAGCGCATTGGCGTCGGCGAGGGTGCGGAAATAGCCCCGCGCCTTTCGCTGCTCGACCACCCGCTTGGCGCTCGCGAGATCCAGCTTCGGGACGCTGGCAAAGATGGCTTCGGCGCTGGCTGTGTTGATGTTCAGCTTCGTGGCGGTGCCCACGGGCAGGACGGTGACATAGGGTTCCAGCGCCGCTGCGGTCGTCGGTGACACGCCCAGCCAGACCAATTGGGCGGTGTGCTGCGGTATCAGGGGGCCGGTGGCCGATGCGGACGTGTCGGTTTCCGCCGATGCCGTGGGCACCGGCGTGACGAGCGTCGCGCCCGTGGTTCCCGTTGTGCCTGTGGTTCCCGTCGTTCCGGTCGTGGGCGCCACGCTCGCCGTGGCCGGGAGCGCCTGTTGAAGGCTCCTCACCATCAACGGGACTTCCTGTGCGGGCAGGCCGAGCAGTTGGAAGAGCTTCTCGAAGGCCTTGACCGACGCGTCGACCGGCTTGCCGCTTGCCACCAGGTTCATCACGTTGAGCTTGGATTGGGCGTCGATGATGCGACCCGAGAGAAAGGCGTCCGGCAGCCCCTCGAGCGCGTCGCTGGCGATGTTCTTGTCGGCCGCGAGGAAGCTGGTCAGCTTGGCTTCTTCCAGCGGGATGGCCCACGGTTCGGCCAGATGATCGGCCGCGTTGGTGGGAGTGGCGGCGCGGGCGTCCTCCCGCAGGATCAGCCGGGACCAGTCGAGCGCCCCGAGCAGGATCCAGCCCGATTGCACCCGTGCCCGCTCGGCCCCTTCGATTTCCGTCGCGCGCCATTGCTGCCAGAGCGCCGCCGCCGCGAAGGTCGCGACCAGCGTGACGGTGAGCATGGCGGCAAGCAGCGCGGCGCCGAGTTGACGCGCGCCAGCCGGAATGGGCGTCCGGCGCTTCATGTCTTGGGCACCGTCAACGAGGGCCGCACCCAGTCGCGCGTGATCACGCCCGCGAGCGCCGGCCCCGGCGGCAGGCTCAGGACCAGCCGCACCCCGTCCGGCACGGGCGTGGTTCCCAGGGCTTCGGCGCTGACGGCGGGCGACCAGTTGTCGCTGCGGAAGTAGTAGATCTGCCAGCCGTCGGCCGGCATCAGGTCGACCTCCGCGTCGTGGGCCTCGTTGCTGCCGTTCTCCGCCCAGGCGGCGGCACGGTCCCAGGCCTGCTGCCACTCGGCGCGCGTGGTGAAGCCGGGCGACTGCCAACGGCGCCAGTGCGTGCCGGCGGCAGCGTCGGTGCGCAAGGTCCAGGCCACCACGTAGACGCGCGGCGTGCCGCCGTCGGTGCTGCGCCGGGTGAGCCGAAACACGCGGCCGTTCCAGTCCATGGCGCGGGTCTGCGACAGCGCCACGGTGGCGTCGAGATCGGCGCCCCATTGCGTCAGCGTGGTCTGCAGCGTGAGCACGGCGTCGCCGCGCTCGCGGTTCTGGGCCTGCGCGCGCGCCATGCCGTCGAGGCCGCGCCAACTCATGATCGCGAGCAGCGCCATGACCGAGATCGCGACCAGCAACTCGATCAGTGTGAAGCCGCGCGACCTGCGCATCAGTAGCGCCCCACCACGGTGGAAAGCCGCAGCACCGGCGCCTCGTCGGCATCGCGAACCTGCACGTCGACGCGGCGGAAGTTGGGGTTCAACGTCGGCGTGGTCGAGACCGTGACGCCAAAGCTCACATTGGCCTGGGTGCAGACCAGGCCCGCATCGCCGACAGCGGGGAGTTGCCGCGCCAGGCGGGCCTTGATGAGTTCGTTCTCCGCGCACATCTGGGCCAGCATCACGTCGGACTGGCGTTGGGCGTTGCGCGTGAGCGCCATCGTCGCCTGCGTGCCCGCCATCAGCGCAATGGCGACGATGCCCAGGGCGACCAGCACCTCGATCAGCGTGAAGCCGAGCATGGGGCTGCGGCGCCGCTGCTTCACGGCGAAACCACCGCAAAGGGACGCAGCCCGTCGGTGCCGATGCGCAGGCTGCGGCTCGGCGAGCCGTCGGACGTGATCAGCACCTGTTGCGCCGCGATGATCGGATCGGGCCCCAGTTGCAGTGCAGGCACGGCAACGCCGTCTGCGCTCATCGGCTGGGCCGTGATGCCGTCGGCGAGCCATGCGGTTGGGAGAGAGTTGGATGGCAGTCCATCGAAGCTGAAATTGCCGGGCCCGTCGGGCGTGGGGCGCCAGCGGACCGCGACCCCGGCAGCGCGCGATTGCGCGCGGGCGGCCTCGAGCAGGGCTGCGAGCCGCTCGGCCTCGCGGTCGAGCGTGGCCTGGCCGGAATCACGCATCGCCATTCCGACCCCGGCCGTGGCCAGGGCAATGATGGCGATGACGACCAGCAGTTCGAGCAGCGTGAACCCGCCAGTCCTGCGGCGAGCGCTTTCGGAGAGACGGCAGCGCGCCTTACTGCCAGCTGCCGATGTCGGCATTCTTGCCTTCGCCGCCAGGCTGGCCGTCGGCGCCGAGCGAAAGCACATCGATCTCGCCCTTGATGCCCGGGTTCATGTACTGGTAGGGACGGCCCCACGGGTCGTTCGGGAGCTTTTCGACGTAAGGCTTCCAGTTGGGGGCTGCCGGGCCGTTCGTCGGCCGCGTGAGCAGCGCCTGCAGGCCCTGTTCGGCCGTGGGGTAGCGCTGGTTGTCGAGCCGGTAGAGCTTGAGCGCCTGCATCAGGTTGTTGACGTCGGTCTTGGCCGCCGTCACGCGGGCGTCGTCCGCGCGCTCGATGACGTTCGGCACGATCAGCGCGGCGAGCACGCCGATGATCACCAGGACGACCATCAGCTCGATCAGGGTGAAGCCGCGTTGGATCGCGCGCGAAAGAGAACGGTGAGAAAGGGGCATGAAGATGTGGTGAGAGCGTCGGGGAGGCAGCACGTGCCGCGTTCACTGAATGATAATCCGGCCCCATGTCAGTTCCCTACGCTCCTGCCCGCTGGCCCGTGGCCACGGCGACCACTGGTCTCTGGGCGCTTGCGGCCGCGAGCATCGTGTTCTGGGGACTGAGGCTGGCCGCACCATCGGACGCCATCGCGCCGCCCGCTGTGGCCACGCCTCAGGCGGCCGCCGATCCGGCCGCGGTCGCCCAGTTGCTGGGTGCCGTGCCGACTCAGGCCGCGGTGGTGGCCGCGCCCGAAGCCGCGAGCCGCTTCGCGCTGCTCGGCGTGGTGGCGGACAGCGACGGGCAAGGCGCGGCGCTCATTGCCGTAGACGGCAAGCCGGCGAAGCCGTTCCGTGTGGGCGCCAAGGTCGAGGAAGGCTATGTGCTCCAGTCGGTCACGACGCGTGCCGCGTCCTTCGGTGCCAGTGCGAATTCGGCGTTGGCTTTCACCTTGCAGTTGCCGACGCGGCCGTTGGCGGTGATGACGCCGCCCGCCTTGTCTTCGCCGCCTCCCGTCATTGCGCCCGCCGCGCCTGGCGCGCCCGTCGCCCCGGTTCGATAAGGGTCTTCAGGCCTGCAGGAACAGCCGGTACGCCGGGTTGGCGGTCTCTTCCACGAAGGGATAGCCCAGCGCCTGGAGGAATTCGTCGAAGGCCTCGTTGTCCGCGCCTGGCACCTGCAGTCCGACGAGGATGCGTCCGTAGTCGGCGCCCTGGTTCCGGTAGTGAAAGAGACTGATGTTCCAGTTGGGCCGCAACAGGCTCAGGAACTTCAGCAGCGCACCAGGACGCTCCGGGAATACGAAGCGCAGCAGGCGTTCGTCCTTCGCGAGGCCGGTGCGGCCGCCGACCAGATGGCGGATGTGCTCCTTGGCGAGTTCGTCGTGCGTGAGGTCGATGGCGCCGAAACCGTGCGCAACAAAGGTGTCTGCGATCGTCTTCGATTCGCCTCGCGTGGTCGTCGTCAGGCCGACGAAGACGTGGGCCTCCTTCGAATCGCTGATCCGGTAGTTGAACTCCGTCACGTTGCGCGATGCGCCCGGCAACTGGCCGACCAGCTCGCAGAAGCGCCGGAAGCTGCCCCGCTCCTCGGGGATCGTCACGGCGAACAGCCCCTCGCGTTCCTCGCCCACCTCGGCCCGCTCTGCGACGAAGCGGAGGCGGTCGAAATTCATGTTCGCGCCGCAGAGGATGGCCGCGTAGGTTTCGCCGCGCGTGCCACGCTCCTCGACATACTGCTTGATCGCAGCCACGGCGAGCGCACCCGCGGGTTCGACGATGCTGCGCGTGTCGATGAACACATCCTTGATGCCGGCGCAGACCGCGTCGGTGTCGACCGTGATGAACTCGTCCACCAGGTCGCTCGCGATGCGGAAGGTTTCCTCGCCGACCAGCTTGACAGCAGTGCCGTCAGAGAAGAGGCCGACATCGGGCAGCGTCACCCGCTCATGGGCCGCGACCGACTGCATCATCGCGTCCGAATCGTTCATCTGCACGCCGATGACCTTGATCTCGGGGCGCACGGCCTTGATGTAGTTGGCCACGCCGGAAATCAATCCGCCCCCGCCGATGGCGACGAAAACGGCGTCCAGCGGCCCTTGGTGCTGGCGGAGGATCTCCATCGCGATGGTGCCTTGGCCGGCGATCACATCCGGGTCGTCGAAGGGGTGGACAAAGGTCAGCCCGTGCTGCTTTTGCTGCTCGACCGCATACGCATACGCGTCCGAATAGCTGTCGCCGTGCAGATGCACTTCGCCGCCGAGGGCGCGAACGGCATCGACCTTCAGTTGGGGCGTGGTGACGGGCATCACGACGACCGCGCGGACACCCAGCTTGTGGGCGCTGAGGGCCACGCCCTGGGCATGGTTGCCGGCCGACGCGCAGATCACGCCTTTCGTGAGCTGTTCTTCGCTCAGTTGCACCATCTTGTTGTACGCGCCACGCAGCTTGAAGCTGAAGACGGGTTGCTGGTCCTCGCGCTTGAGCAGCACGGTGTTGCCGAGCCTTGCGCTCAGCGCGCGCGCCGGCTCGAGGGCCGATTCCACCGCCACGTCGTAGACGCGCGCGGTGAGGATTTTCTTCAGGTAGTCGGCGGGAGTGAGAGGCGTGGTCGGCGTGGACATAGGGCCGCGATCATAGGCCGGCCGATGCAGGGGCTGGAGCCGCCAAGAAAAAAGCCCCGGGCCTTGCGGCTCGGGGCTAAATCCACCAATTGGGAGGGTGGAGGAGACAACCTGCGCACACGTGTCGGTGTGCAATGAAATAAAGTATATCGACTGTTTGTTGCATTGCAACAAGCGAGTGGCGCTTTTCGAACACTAAATCACGCCGATGAGAGTTTTTGACCTCCATCGCGCGTCCTGGAGTCAGCAAAGATGGAATGCACAGTGAGTTGGACCGGCAACACCGGCACGCGGTCGGCGATGGGATTCGTCGCCGAAACCGGCACGGGCCATGTCCTCATGATGGATGGAGCGCCCGACAGCGCAAAGCCCGAGAACGGCGGGCAGAACCTCGCCGCCCGCCCGATGGAAACCCTGTTGGCGGGCACCGGCGGGTGCACGGCCTACGACGTGGTGCTCATCCTGAAGCGCGGACGCCACAAGGTGGAGCGTTGCAGTGTCAAGCTGACCAGCGAACGCGCCGAAAAGGACCCCAAGGTCTTTACAAAGATCCACATGCATTTCACTGTGGCGGGCAAAGGCATTCCGACAGCGGCCGTCGAACGGGCGATCGCGTTGAGCCACGACACCTATTGCTCGGCCAGCGTCATGCTGGCCAAGACCGCAGAAATCACGACCAGTTTCGACCTGATCGAGGCTTGATCGCGCCTGTCGTGCGCTCGCTCAGATGCGGTGAGCGACGGTCGTCATCACCCGGGAGGCCATGCGCATCATGGCTTTCGCGGGGGCCGGGAGTTCCGTCGCGCCCGCACTCCACGCCTGCGCGGCGTGGCGCGCCTCGTCGAGTTTCATCTGGTTGATGACAGCCCGCGATGCGGTGTCGCCTGCCGGCAATCGGTCGAGGTGACCATCGAGGTGGGCCTCCACCTGGCGCTCCGTCTCGGCGACGAAGCCGAGGCTCAATGAATCCCCCAGCCGGCCAGCGACGAGGCCCAGGCCGAATGCGCCCAGGTACCAGACTGGATTCAGGACCGACGGATGAGCGCCCAGTTCATCAAGCCGTTGCTGCGTCCAGGCCAGGTGATCGGTTTCCTCGCGCGCCGCGTCGCTGAAGTGCATCCGCAGCGCCGGATCCCGGGTGACGGCCGCCTGGGCCGTATACAACGCCTGGGCGCAGACCTCTCCAACGTGGTTCACGCGCATCAGGGCCCCCGCTTCCCGCCGTTCGGCATCGCTCAGCGCGCTTGCCGGAGTTGCGGGCGCAGGGGCATCCCTTGTTGCATGCGGCTTGGCGAACAGTGTGCGCAGCGCCGCGTCTGCCACTGCCAGGACGGAGTCGAGAGATGGGGTCATGGCCCGATTGGACCCGAAACACAGAAAGTCACAACTCCTCGGGGCCCAATCCTTTCACATCGTGGTGTCGCAAAACCCCCAGAACTTTTGTTGCACTACTGCAACGAAACGCGCTGGACACCCGTGTTTTCGGGCGAATTGTTTTGCCCTGGCGAACCGGCTCTGGTGCAATAGCGACAACTTCCCAAAAGGAGGTTGGCCCGGGGTCCGGTGGGAGCACAAAAGTGCCAGTCACGGTGAGCCCTTCGCACCGGAGCCCTATGTTTAACCTTGGAGAAACTTGCAATGAAAAAATCTCTAGTTGCCCTGGCTGCTCTGGCTGTCGCCGGCGTCGCCTCGGCTCAGTCGTCTGTCACGTTGTTCGGCGTGGTTGACGCCGCTGTCAGCGGCTATTCCAACAAGACGGAAGATGTCTTCGGCAACAGCGTTACGACCAAGCGCACCGCGCTGTCGAACTCGGGCTACAACTCCAGCCGTCTGGGCTTCCGTGGTACGGAAGACCTCGGCGGTGGCCTGGCAGCCAGCTTCTGGCTCGAAGCCGGTATCAACAACGACGACGGCACCGGCCAGACCATCACTGGCCTTGGCCCGACCGCCACGGGTGGTGGTGGCCTGACGTTCAACCGTCGTGCAACCGTGAGCCTGTCGGGTGCATTCGGTGAAGTCCGCCTCGGTCGCGACTACACCCCGACGTTCTGGAACGACACCGTGTTCGATCCGTTCGGCACCAACGGCGTGGGTACCAACCTGATCTCGACGGCCAACGGCTACGCCAGCGGCAACATCGCGAACAGCGGCTTCACGATCAACAACCAATACGTGCGTTCCAGCAACTCGATCGGCTACTTCCTGCCGCCGAACCTGGGTGGCTTCTACGGTCAGTTCATGTACGCCTTCAACGAGAAGGCTAGCCTGGATCCGGGCGTGCTGGTGCAGACCGGCGTGAACCCCGTGACCGGCGCCGCTGTTCCTGGCCCTGGCGTTGCGTTCAATGACTCGCGCACCGGCCGCTACATCGGTGGTCGCGTTGGCTACGCCAACGGTCCTCTGGACGTCGCGCTCTCCTACGCTGAAACCACGCTGGCCAGCAACTTCGTCAACGGCACCACGAGCAAGCTGGATTCGGGCAGCATCGGCGCTTCGTACGACTTCGGCGTCGTGAAGCTCTTCGGTGAATACTCGAAGGCTGACACCAAGATCCAATCGTCGGCTCCGTTCCCGACCACCGTTGCTGGCGCACTCGGCTTCCGTGAGCCCGGCGCTGACGGCTGGCTGGTTGGCGTGACCGTGCCGGTTGGCCCTGGCCTGATCCGCGCTGCGTACTCCGCTGTCGACTACAAGAACACGACCCCGGCTAACCAATTCTTTGGTCTGCCTGAGCCGAAGGCCAGCAAGTGGGCCCTGGGCTACGTGCACAACCTGTCGAAGCGCACCGCTCTGTACGCAACGGTCGCCTACATCGACAACAAGAATGGTGCTGACCTGACCATCGGCGGCAGCCCCGAGTACTTCGGCAATGCTCCGGCAGTCATCAACGTGAACCCGGTCACCGGTGTTGGCACGCCCAACCCCCTGGCAGTGCCGAGCCTGACCCCGAAGAGCTCGATGGGCTACGACTTCGGTATCCGTCACGCTTTCTGATCTGACGCTGGCGTAAGCCAGCTTCAAGGGAAGTTCTTGAAAGCCATCCGATGCAAGTCGGATGGCTTTTTTTCTTTGGGTGACCGATGTGGTGCCCCCGGGGAACTCCCGCATGGGCACGTACTTTGCTCTGCTAGCATCATTGAAAACTTTGTTTCCTGAATGATCGCTTTCGTACTGCGTCGCCTGATCCAAGCCGTGATAGTGATGGTCGCGGTTGCCTTCATCGCCTTTCTTCTCTTCCAGTACGTGGGTGATCCGGTGGTGTTCCTGCTCGGCCAGGACGCAAGGCCAGAGCAGATCCGAGAGCTTCGTGAGAGCCTCGGACTCGACAAGCCCTTCTTCGTGCAGTTCTGGCACTTCCTCGTGAATGCCGCGCAAGGCGAGTTCGGTCTCAGCTTGCGGCAAGGTGCGAAGGTGTCGCGCCTGATTGGCGAACGCTTCCCCGCCACGCTCGAACTTGCGTTGGTCGCAGCCGTGCTCGCGTTGGCCATCGGCATTCCGATGGGCGTCTACACGGCGCTGCGGCGCGGCAGCTTCATGAGCCAGGTGTTCATGACGATCTCCCTGCTCGGCGTCTCATTGCCCACCTTCCTGATCGGCATCCTGCTGATCCTCGTCTTCGCCGTGCTGCTCGGCTGGTTCCCCAGCTTCGGACGCGGCGACACCGTGCAGTTCGGCTGGTGGAGCACGGGCCTGCTGAAGGCCGACGGCTGGCTTCACATCGTGTTGCCCGCAGTCACGCTTGCCATCTTTCAACTCACATTGATCATGCGGCTCGTGCGAGCGGAGATGCTCGAAGTGCTGCGCACCGACTACATCAAGTTCGCTCGCGCACGCGGCCTTTCGGATCGCGCAATCCATTTCGGACACGCACTCAAGAACACATTGGTGCCCGTCATGACGATCACCGGCCTCCAGCTCGGCGGCCTGATCGCATTCGCGATCATCACGGAATCGGTGTTCCAGTGGCCCGGCATGGGCCTGCTGTTCATCCAGGCCGTGACCTTTGCCGACATCCCCGTGATGGCGGCTTATCTGTGCCTGATCGCACTCATCTTTGTTGTCATCAATCTCGTGGTCGATCTGCTCTATTTCGTCGTCGACCCGCGGTTGCGTATTGGCAACGCTGGAGGTCACTGATGACTGAGCCTCGTCTGCAAGCGGCGGGGAGGGCGTTCGCCCACATCGCCCGCTTCTATCCCGAAATCACCGCATTCCGTCGCGACCTGCACGCGCATCCCGAACTCGGCTTCGAAGAGGTCTACACCTCTGGCCGCGTGCAGGAGGCGTTGAGGGCCTGCGGCGTCGACGAGATCCACTCCGGCATCGGCAAGACCGGTGTGGTGGGCGTGATTCGCGGCGCTTCGACGGCAAGCGGTCGCATGATGGGCCTGCGCGCCGACATGGATGCCTTGCCCATGTGCGAGGACAACGACTTCCCCTGGCGCTCGGCCAAGAACGGCCTGATGCACGGTTGCGGTCACGACGGCCACACCGCCATGCTCGTCGGCGCCGCGCGCTATCTCGCGGAAACCCGCAACTTCGATGGCACTGCGGTCTTGATCTTCCAGCCGGGCGAAGAAGGCTTTGCCGGTGCGCGCGTGATGATCGAGGACGGCCTCTTCGACCGCTTTCCGGTCGATTCGGTCTATGCCATGCACAACTGGCCGGGCATGCCGGCCGGCACGGTGGGCATCAATCGCGGCGCGATGATGGCCGCGGCCGATCGCATCACGATCGAAGTCACCGGCAAGGGCGGGCACGGCGCGCATGCCTATCTGACGGTCGATCCCGTTGTGGTGTCCGCGCACATCATCACCGCGGTGCAGAGCATCGTGTCGCGCAACGTGCGGCCGATCGATGCCGCCGTGATCAGCATCTGCGCAGTGAGCGCGGGCGACCTGGGCGCGATGAGCGTCGTGCCGGGCAAGGCCACGCTGGTCGGCACGGTGCGCACGTTCAGCTCCAGGGTGCAGGAGCAGGTCGAGCGCCGATTGGCGGAGCTGTGCGCCGCAGTCGCTTCCGGATTCGGTGCCACGGCCCAGGTCAAGTTCGAGAGGATCTACCCCGCGACCATCAACACCGCGCCGGAGGCCGTGTTTGCCGGCGATGTCGCGCAGTCGCTGGTGGGCGCGCACAACGTCGAGCGCAACATGGAGCCGAGCATGGGCGCGGAAGACTTTTCCTTCATGCTGCAGAAGAAGGCGGGCGCCTATCTGCGCATCGGCCAGGACGCCAGGGGCGGCGCTTTCCTGCACAACAGCCGGTACGACTTCAACGACGAGATCCTGCCGCTCGGCGCCGCGTTGCATGCGGGCCTGATCGAGCAGGGCATGCCGCTGGCCACCGTGGCCGAGAAACCCAAAAACAAGATCGCTTCGACAGCGTCTTGAGTCTTTCCAACCCCGAGGAGTGCTTTCCCATGAGTCTGAAGAAAAGTTTGGTTGCTGCAGCGGTTCTTTCCGTCCTGGCGGCCACGAGCTTGATGGCCGGTGCGCAAACCATTCGCATTGCAAACCAGGGCGATGCACTCTCTCTGGATCCGCACTCGCTCAATGAGACGCTCCAACTGAGCACGACCGCCAACGTCTACGAGATGCTGGTGGGACGCAACAAGGACCTGACCCTGGCACCGTTGCTCGCCACGAGCTGGAAGCAGACATCGCCCACGGTCTGGCGCTTCGAGCTGCGCAAGGGCGTGCAGTTCCACGACGGCACGCCGTTCTCGGCGGATGACGTGGTGTTCAGCTTCAAGCGCGCGGCGGGCGAGGGCTCGGACATGCAGGGCGCCACCACCGACATAAAGGAAGTCCGCAAGGTGGGCGATCTCGCGGTCGAGATCGAAACGCGCGGCCCGTTTCCGATTCTCCCCGACGTGATCTCGCAGCTGATGATCATGAGCAAGAAGTGGTGCGAGGAGAACCAGGCGACACGGCCGGTCGATCGCCGCAAGGGCATCGAGAACACCGCGTCGTTCAAGGCCAACGGCACCGGACCGTTCCGCGTGCGTGAGCGCCAGCCCAATGTGCGCACGGTCTTTGTTCGCAACAACAACTACTGGGGCAAGATCGAAGGCAACGTCCAGGAAGTCATCTTCACGCCGATCGCCAATCCTGCGACGCGTGTGGCCGCCCTGATTTCCGGCGAGGTCGAAGTGATGGAGCCGGTGCCGGTGCAGGACGTCGCACGCGTCAATGCGAGCCCGAACGCACGTGTCATCGCCGGCCCGGAACTGCGGACCATCTTCCTGGGCATGGACCAGAAGCGCGACGAGCTGCTGTACTCCAGCGTGAAGGGAAAGAACCCGTTCAAGGACAAGCGCGTCCGCCAGGCCTTCTATCAGGCGATCGACATCACAGGCATCCAGCGAACCGTGATGCGCGGCGCCTCGCGTCCCACCGCGCTGCTGGTGGGTCCGGGCATCAATGGCTGGACGGCCGAGCAGGACAAGCGGCTGCCCTACGACGTCGAGGCGGCGAAGAAGCTGTTGGCCGATGCGGGCTACCCCAACGGCTTCGAAGTGACGATGAACTGCCCGAACGACCGCTACGTCAACGATGGCCAGATTTGCCAGAGCGTGGCGGCCAGCCTCGCGAAGATCGGCGTCAAGATCAATCTCGCGGCCGAGACCAAGGGCACCTACTTCCCGAAGGTCCTCCGCCGCGACACCAGCTTCTACCTGCTCGGCTGGACGCCGACCACGTATGACTCGCACAACGCGCTCAGTTCGCTCGCCGCTTGCGTCGACGACAAGGGAACCGGCCAGTTCAACCTCGGCGCCTACTGCAATCCCAAGGTGGACGAACTGACCAAGAAGATCCAGTCCGAGACCGACAAGCCCAAGCGCGACGCGATGATCAAGGAAGCCTTCGCGATCCACGCTGATGACGTGGGCCACTTGCCGCTGCACCAGCAGTCGCTGGCGTGGGGCGTGAGCAAGAAGGTCGAGCTGACTCAGCTCGCCGACAACTGGATGATGTTCAAGTGGATGAGCATCAAGCCTTGAGCGTGTGAGCACTGCTCACGCACTTCGTGTCGTCGCTGCCCCCGAACGGGGTGGCACGGCACGGGCCTGATCGCGCCATCTCTTCTTCACCCCGATGAAAAAAACCATAGCCCGCTGGCTTGACAGCGATGTCGGCCACAGCTTTCGCAGTTCGCCCGTCGCGATGCTGGCGGCCGCGGTCGCCTTCGTCTGCGTGTTCTGCGCCGTGTTCGCGGGATGGGTGTCGCCGCACAACCCTTTCGACCTCGCGACACTCGAACTCGGCGACGCTCGCCTTCCTCCGGCGTGGAGCGCCGAAGGCACGGCCAAGTACCTGCTCGGCACCGATGACCAGGGCCGGGACATCCTCTCGGCGGTGATCTACGGCGCACGCATCTCGCTGATCGTGGGGCTGGTGTCGGTCATCGTTTCGGTCTTCGTCGGCGTGCTCTTCGGATTGCTGGCGGGCTTCTGGGGCGGATGGCTCGATGCCTTCCTCATGCGCGTGTGCGACGTGATGCTGTCGTTCCCGCCGATCCTCGTGGCCCTGCTGATGGCGGGTGTCGGCCGGGCGCTGTTTCCGGATGCGCCCACCTCGGTGGCCTTCGGCGTGCTGATCATCTCGATATCGCTCACCGGCTGGGTCCAATACGCACGCACCGTGCGCGGGTCGACGCTGGTGGAGCGGAGCAGGGAGTACGTGCAGGCCGCTCGCGTGACCGGCGTATCGCCGTGGCGGATCATGATGCGCCACGTGCTGCCGAACGTGATGGGCCCGGTGCTGGTGCTGGCGACGATCCAGGTCGCGACAGCCATCATCACCGAAGCCACGCTGTCCTTCCTGGGCGTTGGCGTGCCCCCGACATCGCCGTCGCTGGGCACCTTGATCCGCGTCGGCAACGAATATCTGTTCTCCGGCGAATGGTGGATCACCGTGTTCCCCGGCGCGATGCTCGTGCTGATCGCACTGAGCGTGAACCTGCTGGGCGACTGGCTGCGCGACGCCCTCAACCCGCGACTGCGCTGAAGGCGGAACGTACCCATGAGCCTGCTTCAAGTCCAGAACCTGGTCGTCGAGTTTCCGAATCGCCGCGGCACACTGCGCGCGCTGGACGACATCTCCTTCGAGATCGCGCCGGGCGAGATCCTCGGCGTGGTCGGTGAATCGGGCGCGGGCAAGTCGCTGACCGGCGCCGCGATCATCGGCCTGCTCGAGCCACCCGGCCGCGTGGCCGGCGGGCAGATCGTGCTCGAGGGGCAGCGCATCGACAACCTCGGCCACGAGGCCATGCGTCACATTCGCGGACGCAAGATCGGCGCGATCTTCCAGGACCCGCTGACTTCGCTGAACCCGCTCTACACGATCGGGCGGCAACTGATCGAAACCATCCGCACGCACCTTCCCGTGACCGAGGCGGAGGCGCGCCGCCGCGCCATCGGACTGCTGGAGGACACCGGCATTCCGGCGGCCGCGCAGCGCATCGATCACTTTCCGCATCAGTTCTCCGGCGGCATGCGCCAGCGCGTCGTGATCGCACTCGCCCTCGCGGCCGAGCCGAAGCTCATCGTTGCCGACGAACCCACGACCGCGCTGGATGTGTCGATCCAGGCGCAGATCATCCAGTTGCTCAAGGGCATCTGCAAGGAGCATGGCGCCGCCGTGATGCTGATCACCCACGACATGGGCGTCATTGCCGAAACCTGTGACCGCGTGGCCGTGATGTACGCCGGCCGTGTGGCCGAGATCGGGCCGGTGCATGAGGTCATCCATCAGCCGGCCCATCCCTACACCTCGGGCCTGATGGCCTCCATCCCCGACATGACGATGGACCGCGAACGCCTCAACCAGATCGACGGCGCGATGCCGCGGCTCAATGCCATTCCCAAGGGATGCGCCTACAACCCGCGCTGTCCGCGCGTCTTCGACCACTGCCTGGTCGAGCGCCCGGACCTGCTCAACGCCGGTGCCACCCGGGCCGCCTGCTGGCTGCACGAAGCGCACACGGCCTCGCCGGCCTACGGAGGTGCGGCATGACGGCATTGGTGCAGGCACACGATCTCGCCAAGAGCTTCGACGTCTCGCCGCCCTGGCTCAACCGTGTGCTGGAGCGCAAGCCGCGCGTGCTGCTGAAGGCCGTCGACGGCGTGAGCTTCTCGATCGAACGCGGCAAGACGCTCGCGCTGGTGGGTGAATCCGGATGCGGCAAGAGCACCGTGGCGCGCCTGCTGGTGGGGCTGTACGACCCCACGCGCGGCGGGATGCAGTTCGATGGACAGGATGCGCACGCGGCGTTCAAGACCGCCGAGGGGCGCACGCTGCGCCGTCGCATCCAGATGATCTTCCAGGACCCGTATGCGAGCCTGAACCCGCGATGGATCGTCGAGGACATCGTCGGCGAGCCGCTGCGCGAGCACGGCATCCTGGGCAAGGGGCCCGAACTCAAGGCGCGCGTCGGCGACCTGCTGAAGTCGGTCGGCCTGAGTCCGCTGGACATGGTGAAGTACCCGCACCAGTTTTCCGGCGGCCAGCGCCAGCGCATTTCCATCGCGCGGGCCTTGGCGACGCAGCCCGAATTTCTCGTGTGCGACGAGCCGACCTCGGCGCTCGACGTGAGCGTGCAGGCGCAGGTGCTCAACATCATGAAGGACCTGCAGCGAGAGCAGGGCCTGACCTATCTCTTCATCTCGCACAACCTTGCGGTGGTGCGCCATGTCGCCGACCAGGTCGGCGTGATGTACCTGGGGCGCCTGGTCGAAGTGGCCGACAAGCACACGCTGTTCGACTCGCCGCAGCATCCCTACACGCGGATGCTGCTGGATGCCATTCCGCAGATGAAGCACACCGGGCGACGCCGCACGCCGGTGCAGGGCGAGGTGCCGAACCCGCTCAATCCGCCAACGGGCTGCACATTCCATCCGCGCTGCCCCCTGGCCAACGAGCGCTGCAAGGCCGAACGCCCGCAGTTGCAAATGCTGCGCGGCGTGCAGTTCGCCTGCCACGCCGTGGAGGAGGGAAGGGCCTAGCCCAGCCCCTCCGGGCTACTGTTCCTCGCCCCAGGCGTAGCCGTCGCGGGCGATCATCGCGCTCGACGCGCTAGGCCCCCACGTGCCTGCCGCATAGGGTCGCGGGGCGCCATCGGAGTTCCAGCTGTCGATGAGCGGCTCGACCCATCGCCATGCCTCTTCCTGCTCGTCGCTGCGCACGAACAGGTTGAGGCGGCCATCGATCACATCGAGCAGCAGGCGCTCGTAAGCGCCCACGCGTTCCGAGCCGAATCGCTTGTCGAAATCGAGGTCTAGCTGCACCGGCGCCAATTGCGGACCGGCGCGGCGATTGCCGTTGCGCTGGCGGTCGCCCTGCGCCTGCGCGAGCATGTGCAGTTCCAGGCCGTCCTTGGGCTGGAGGTTGATCACCAGCTTGTTGACCGCGTTCGCAGGCGCCCGGAAGATCGCATGCGGTGTCGGCTTGAAGTTCACTTCGATGCGCGCATCGCGCGACGCAAGGCGCTTGCCGGTGCGGATGTAGAGCGGCACGCCGGCCCATCGCCAGTTGGCGATCTCGGTGCGCAGTGCCACGAAAGTTTCGGTGCGGCTTTCCGGGTCCACGCCGGGCTCGTCGCGGTAGCCTTGCACGCGCTGGCCGTACGCCGTGCCTGAGGTGTACTGCCCGCGGATCGCATGCAGCCCGATGGATTCGGCCGTCCAGGGCTTCAGGGCGCGTAGCACCTTGAGCTTTTCGTCGCGAATGGCATCGGCGTGCGCATTGATCGGCGGCTCCATCCCGAGCGCGCAGACCAGTTGCAGCGCATGGTTCTGCACCATGTCGCGCAGGGCGCCGGTCTGGTCGTAGAAGGCACCGCGCTTCTCCACGCCCAGGTCCTCGGCGATGGTGATCTGGATGTTCGCGATGTGCTCACGGCGCCAGATCGGTTCGAAGAGCGCATTGCCGAAGCGCATCGCGAACAGGTTCTGCACCGATGGCTTGCCGAGGTAGTGGTCGATGCGAAACACCTGGTGCTCCGCGAGGACCTGGCACACGGCCTTGTTGATCGCCCGGTTCGAGGCCAGGTCGTGGCCCAGCGGCTTCTCGAGCACGACGCGCGTCTGCGGCCCGTTGAGGCCGGCCTTCGCGATCTGCTCGACGACCTGCGTGAAGAGCGCCGGCGCCGTGGCCAGGTACATCACCACCGTGCTGGCATCGCGCGCCTTCAGCACCTGGGCGAGTTTTTCATAGTCGCCCGGCTGCGACAGATCCATGCGCAGAAAGTACAGCAGCGACGCGAACTTCTTGAACTCTTCCGGCGTCGGCCGTTTGGCGCCCTCGACCGCCTCGAAGCGCGACTGGATCAGCTCGCGATAGGCGTCGTCGGAAAGTTCATCGCGAGCCACGCCGATGATGCGCCCGCCTTCGGGCAGGCTGCCGTGCCGGAACGCCTGGAACAGGGCGGGCATCAGCTTCCGCCATGCGAGATCACCGGTACCGCCAAAGAGGACGAGGTCGAAACTCATGGATACATCCGTATGGTTGTGAGGAGCGAGCATGAAGCTTGCCAGCGAATGGTACTTGTACCGATCTGGAGAGCCGCGCCTCCGGGCTAAGCTGGCTGAAACTTGCGGCCAAGCTACACGTGCTTCGTGTCAAGAAAAAGGGAGGACCTCATTATTTGGAAAGGTCCTGGATGAAGAAGATTTTCAGCATGACGGTGATGGCTGCGTGGGTCGGCATGTCTGCCGGCGCTTCGGCCCAGACTGTCAACGTCATCTGTTCGGTCCAGGCCGACTGGTGCAACATGATCTCGACGGTGTACGCACGCACCACGGGCGTCAAGCTCAACATGGCGCTCAAGGGCTCGGGTGAGGCACTTGCGCAACTGATCGCAGAAAAGGACAACCCCAAGACCGACGTCTGGTTCGGCGGCACCGGCGATCCGCACCTGCAGGCGGCCGAGTCGGGCCTCACGCTCGAATACAAGTCGCCGACCCTGCCCCAGCTCTATCCGTGGGCCCAGCAGCAGGCCCAGCAATCGGGCTACAAGACGGTCGGCATCTACTCGGGGCCGCTGGGCTTCGCCTACAACACTGAACTCATCCAGAAGAAGAAGCTCGGCGTGCCGCGCAGTTGGGCCGATCTTCTGAAGGCCGAATACAAGGGCGACATCCAGGTGGCGAACCCGGCGTCGAGCGGCACGGCCTACACGATGATCGCGACGCTGGTGCAGCTGATGGGCGAGGACAAGGCCTTCGAGTACCTCAAGGGCCTGCATCGCAACGTCGGCCAGTACACGCGCTCCGGCACCGGCCCGATCAAGGCGGTCGCGCGTGGCGAGACGGCCGTGTCGATCAGCTTCGTACACGACGCGCCGCAGGAAAGGATGCAAGGCTTCCCGGTCGAGACCACGACGCCTTCGGAAGGCACGGGCGCCGAGATCGGTTCCATGAGCATCGTCAAGGGTGCGCGCAACCTCGAGCAAGCGAAGAAGTTCTACGAATGGGCGCTCACGCCGCAGGCGCAGACCTTCGGGGCCGCGGCCAAGCAGTACCAACTGCCTTCGAACAAGGCGACGCCGGTGGACCCGAACGTGCCGGACTTCAAGAAGATCAAGATGATCAACTACGACTACGCCAAGTACGGCGCGAGTGCAGAGCGCCGGCGCCTGATCGCGCGCTGGGAGAAGGACGTCAACTCGCTGCCCCGCTAGCGTGTCCGCGCCTTCCGCATCCCCACGGCGCCGCAGCGCCAATGCGCCGATCTGGCTGTGCATCGCAGCCGGCGTGTTCGGCTATGTCGCGCTCCCCTGGTATGCGATCCAGGACACCTCCTGGTACGAAGTGCTTCCGCAAGTCCTCAGTGGAGGCGAGGGCGCGAACGGCGTGATGCAGGCTGCGCTGCAAGGGCGAAGCTGGCTCTACATCGGGTTGATCGGACTGGCGTTGTGCGCCATCGGCGGCTTTCTGCGTGCCGGCCGTGCACAAGGCCGGCTGTTGCTTGTCGGTGGCGCGGTGGGGTGCGTGGGACTGGCGCTCAGCGGCTTCCTCATCGGCGCGAAGGGCTGGAGCTTTGGCCTTCTCAACGGCTACCTCGGTGAACTGCCGGTCAACCAGTTCGGTATCGGCGCGGGTGGAGCCATCGCTCTTGCGTCGCTGGTGCTGCTGACAGCCTTCGGGCTGGCGCGGCTCGGCTTCTTCAAGGGCGACCTCTTCGTGTCCGGCGCGGTGATCGCATGCGGCGTGCTGATGGCCCTGTTCATCGCCTACCCCGTGAGCAAGGCGCTCGCGGGCGCTTTCATCAATGAGGATGGGGCATGGTCGCTGACGGCCTTCACCGCTCGCCTCGGCATGGAGCGCATCTGGGGACTGGGGTGTCTCACGGGCGGCGTTCGGTGCGGCGTGGCCTGGAACACCCTCGCGTTGGCGCTGCTGACCGCCGCGGGAACCACCTTCCTCGGCACGCTGATGGCGCTGATGGCCGAACGCGGCAGCAGGCGCTGGCAGGGGCCGTTGCGCGTGCTGGCGCTGCTGCCCATCATCACGCCGCCCTTCGTCGTCGGGCTTGGCCTGATCCTGTTGTTCGGCCGGGCCGGCGTGGTCAACCAGTTCCTCGAAAGCAGCTTCGGCATCGAACCCACGCGCTGGTTCTACGGCATGCCGGGCGTGCTGGTCGCGCAACTGTTCGCCTTCACGCCGATCGCCTTCATGATCATGCGGGGCGTCGTGCAGGGCGTGTCGCCGAGCCTGGAAGAGGCCGCGCAGATGCTGCGTGCCGACCGTCGCCGCACCTTCTTCACCATCACGCTGCCCCTGCTCAAGCCAGGGCTCGCCAATGCGTTCCTTGTCGGCTTCATCGAGAGCATTGCGGACTTCGGCAACCCGATCGTCGTGGGCGGCCAGTTCTCCGTGCTGTCGACGGACATCTTCTTTGCGATCGTCGGTGCGCAGTACGACCAGGGCCGC
Source organism: Variovorax flavidus (assembly GCF_030317145.1). GTDB lineage: Bacteria > Pseudomonadota > Gammaproteobacteria > Burkholderiales > Burkholderiaceae_C > Variovorax > Variovorax flavidus. The sequence continues at coordinate 120,180 of NZ_JASZYE010000003.1, read as the reverse complement.
GCCGCATCGCTGGCCTGGGTGCTGACGATCTTCGCGCTCGGCGTTTTCGCGATCCAGCGCTGGGTGCTCGGCAAGCAGAGCTTCACGACGGTGACAGGGAAGGGCGACGCGGGCATCCCCATGGCTCTGCCCGACGGCGTGCGCCGCACCACCTACTGCATTGCGCTGCCGTGGATCGCGTTCACCGTGGTCGTCTATCTCTTCGCCTTCGCGGGCGGCTTCGTGCAGACCTGGGGGCGCGACTACACCTTCACGCTCAATCATTTCAGGAATGCCTTTGCGCTCGAATGGGGGCAGTTCGGTCTGGTGTGGGCGGGTACGGCGTGGAATTCGCTGATCACGACCGTCAAGCTCGCCGGCATCTCGGCGCCGCTGACGGCGGGCTTCGGCCTGTTGATCGCCTGGCTGCTGGCGCGCAATGAATTCAAGGGGCAGGGCGCGTTCGAGTTCGCGGCATTGCTTGCCTTCGCGATTCCCGGCACGGTGCTCGGCGTGAGCTACATCCTGGCGTTCAACGTGCCGCCGCTCGAACTCACGGGCACGGGCCTGATCATCGTGCTGTGCTTCATCTTCCGGAACCTGCCGGTGGGCGTACGCGCGGGGACGGCGGCATTCAAGCAACTCGACCGCTCGCTCGACGAGGCATCGTTGATGCTGCGCGCCTCGACGTCGCAGACGCTCTTCAAGGTGGTGCTGCCGCTGCTGAAGCCAGCCCTGGTGGCGGCACTGGTCTACAGTTTCGTGCGCGCCATGACGACGGTCAGCGCCGTGATCTTCCTGGTCACGGCCGAAAACGAACTGGCCACGACCTACATCATCGGCCGCGTCGGCAACGGAGACTATGGCCTCGCGCTCGCCTACTGCACGGTGCTGATGATCCTCATGTCGGTCGCGATCGCGCTCGTGCAACTCCTCGTCGGCGAACGCAAGCTGGGACGCCGCAAGGTCGGCATCCAGGCCTTCGCCGCCCCGGTGCATTGATGACGGAAAAGCCCATGAGCAACGGCATCGAACTTCGCAACATCACCAAGCGCTACGGCAAGGACGCGCGCGCGCCTCTGGCGGTCAAGGGGGTCAGCTTCGAGGTGCCGGCGGGCACGCTGACCACCATCCTCGGCCCCTCGGGCTGCGGCAAGACCACTATCCTGCGCATGATTGCCGGGCTGGAGTCGCCGACCTCGGGCTCGATCCTCATGGGCGGCCGCAACGTCACGACGCTGGGGCCGGCCGAGCGCAACGTGAGCATGATGTTCCAGAGCTATGCGCTGTTCCCGCACATGAACGTGATCGAGAACGTGAGTTACGGCTTGCGAATGAGCGGCGTGCGCAAGAACGAGGCGACGGCGCGGGCGCGGGACGCGCTCAAGGGCGTGGGGCTGGTCGGCTTCGACGAGCGCCTGCCGAGCGAACTGTCGGGCGGCCAGCAGCAGCGGGTGGCACTCGCACGCGCGCTGGTGCTGGAGCCCGCGGTGCTGCTCTTCGACGAGCCGCTTTCCAACCTCGATGCAAGGCTGCGCCGCGAGATGCGCGAGGAAATCCGCAACCTGCAGAGAAGGCTCCAGCTCACCGTCGCCTACGTCACGCACGACCAGAGCGAAGCGCTCGCGGTCAGCGACGAGATCATCGTGATGGACCATGGCGTCATCGCGCAGCGAGGCACGCCCGAGCAGCTCTACGGTCATCCCGAAAGCGAATTCGTCGCCGGCTTCATGGGTGAAGCAATGGTGTTCCCGGCGCTGGCCCAGCCCGACGGCCGGGTGCAGATGGGGCCGCTGATGCTGACACCCGGCTACCCGATCGCGCCCGGCATCGTCAAGGTCGCGGTGCGGCCGGAGGCCTGGTACATCGGCGCGGCGGTCGGCCTGCCGGCGATCTTGCGCAAGGCCGCTTTCCTCGGTAATTTTTACGAGTACGCTTTCGACACCGCACTCGGTTCGGTGTTCGTCGTGTCCACCGATCTCGCCCATCCGTTGATGGCCGGTGCGGAGACCCACCTTTCTCTCACGAGCCACGGCGTTTCCATCGTGCCTGCCGCCTTATGAATGTTGTTTTCGATCTGGGTGCCGTTCTCCTGACCTGGGAGCCCGTGGCACTGGTGCAAGCGAATTTCGAGCCTCACGCGCCAACGGCCGAGGCCGCCCATACGCTGGCCAGCCAGATGTTCCATCACGAGGACTGGCTCGGATTCGACCGTGGTACGCACAGCCTCGACGATGCCATCGGCCGCATGGCGCTTCGCCTCGCGCTGCCGGCTGACCGGCTCAGCGACGTGCTGGCGCCGATGGGCGAACGGCTCGAGCCGATCGCCGTCACGGTGGATCTCCTGGCATCGCTGCGCACGCGCCGCGATGCGGGGGAAGACTTGCGCCTCTACTACCTGTCCAACATGCCTTCGCCGTATGCGCGCGTGCTGGAGTATCGCCACGCCTTCTTCCGATGGTTCGACGGCGGCATCTTCTCGGGCGACGTGCAGGTGATCAAGCCGCAGCGCAGGATCTACGAGATGCTCGCCGAGCGCTATGGGCTCAACGGCGCGGAGACCGTGTTCATCGACGATTCGCTCGCCAATGTCGTGGCGGCGCGCGAATTCGGCTGGCACGCGATCCACTGCGAGCGGCCGAGCGCCGTGCCCGCGCAGTTGGCTGCTTACCTGCCGGTCAGCTCGACCTTGTCGACATCGAAGCCCAGCGTGCGGGCGTAGTCGAGTTCCGCCTGCAGGGCTGCCTCGTCGAGCCGGGGTGCGCGCGACAGCACCCACAGGTATTGCCGGTTCGGCGTACCGACCAGGGCGACCTGGTAGTCGCGGTCGAGCTTGAGGATCCAGTAGTCGCCCCATACCAGCGGCAGCCAGCTCAGCCATTCGGGCGCAAAACGCACTTCGAGCCGGCCCGCGCCGGGCTGTCCGGCGACGGGCACCACCCTGGCCGAGCCCACGGATTCGTCGAAGCTTCCGTTTTCGAGGATGCAACGGTTGCGCACTTCCACGCTGCCGTCGTCCAGCAGGGTGTATTCAGCGGTCACCGGTCCGGTGCATTGCTTCTGGAAGCGGTTGGGAAGGCGCGCCTGTTCGTGCCACACGCCGGCATAGCGCTTCAGGTCCACCGGCGCCACGACCTGGAGCGGGGCACGCATCAGCGGTGCTCCGTCGGCGGGACCGGCGAGGTTGGCCGCGCGTGCGGTGCGGGCGCTCGTCAGTGCCAGCAGGGTCAACGCGCCGCCGACGCAGAAAGCCGCAGCGAGCGTGCCGATCGATGCGCTGTGCGCACGGTCGTCGAAGACAACGGTGGGCGGGGCGCTGGGAGTGCGAGAGGGCATGGCGTTTCTCCGGAGGGCATACAAGCAAACAGCAAGATTAGTTACCAGCCACGCCATGTCGCGTCAGCCAGGGACCACACGGGCTGTAGTTTTGCGGCGGGATAATGGCCGCATGAACCAACTCGATGCCCTCCGTCAATGGACCACCGTAGTGGCCGACACCGGTGATTTCCGCCAACTGGCCCAGTTCAAGCCCCAGGACGCGACGACCAATCCGTCGCTGATCCTGAAAGCCGTGCAAAAGCCGGAATACCGGCCGCTGCTGGACGAAGCGGTCAGGAAGCACAACGGCCAGCCCATCGACGAGGTCATCGATCGACTGCTGGTGCGCTTCGGCACCGAGATCCTTTCGATCATCCCGGGCCGGGTTTCGACCGAGGTCGACGCGCGGCTGAGTTTCGACCCGGAAGCGACCATCGCCCGGGCGGAGCGGATCGTGGGGCTCTATCGTGCAGAGGGCGTCGATATCGAGAAGCGACTGCTGATCAAGATCGCCTCCACCTGGGAAGGCATCGAGGCGGCGCGGCAGCTCGAGAAAAAAGGCATCCATTGCAATCTCACGCTGCTGTTCTCCTTTGCGCAGGCAGTCGCTTGCGGCGCGGCCGGGGTGCAGCTGATCTCGCCCTTCGTCGGGCGCATCTACGACTGGTACAAGAAATCTGCCGGCAGCCACTGGAACGAAGCGGACAAGGCCGGCGCCAACGATCCGGGCGTGAAGTCGGTGCGCCAGATCTTCGATTACTACAAGAAGCACGGCATCGCTACAGAGGTCATGGGCGCGAGCTTCCGCAATGTCGGGCAGATCGCCGCGCTCGCCGGCTGCGACCTGCTGACCATCAGCCCCGAGTTGCTGGGCGAGCTGGCCGCGAGCGACGCGCCCCTGAGCCATGCCCTGGACGCCGAGGCGGCGAGGCGTCTCGACATCCCGAAGGTGACGCTCGATGAGCCTGCATTCCGCTTCGCCCTGAACGAGGATGCGATGGCCACCGAAAAGCTCGCCGAAGGCATTCGCGCATTCGCGGCCGACGCGGTGAAGCTCGAAAAGCTGATGGAGGCCACATGACGAGAACGCGCTGCGATCGAACGGCCGCGTGGGCCGAACTCCAGTTGCACTACGACAGGGTCGGCCTTGGCTTCGATGTGCGAAAGGCCTTTGTTGCCGATCCGAAGCGTTTCGGCGCCTTGAGCCAATCGGCGCCGCATCTTTTTGCCGATCTTTCGAAGAATCTGTTCGATTCACGGACCGAGGAACTCCTGCTGGCCGTCGCCCGCGAATCGGGCCTGGAGGCGCATCGGGACGCGATGTTCGCGGGCGAGCACATCAACGCGACCGAGGACCGGGCAGTGCTGCATACGCTCCTCAGGCGGCCGGCTTCGGCGCCCGTCGCCGGAGACCTCGCCGCTGCTTTCGGCGACGTGCAGTCCACGCTGACCGCGATGCTTGCGTTTGCAGAGGAAGTGCGCGCCGACCACACGATCACCGACGTGGTCAACATCGGCATCGGCGGGTCCGATCTGGGGCCGCAGATGGCGGTGCTGGCGCTCGACCAGTACGTGGCGCCCGGCAAGCGGTTCCACTTCGTCTCGAACGTCGACGGACATGAACTGGCGGGCGTCCTGCGGGGCCTGGCACCCGAGCACACGTTGTTCCTGATCGCGTCGAAGACCTTCACCACGGCCGAGACGATGGCGAACGCGCAATCGGCCAAGCGCTGGTTCGAGCAGTCCGGCAGCGTGGACATCGCCCGTCATTTCGCTGCGCTCACGACCAACGTCGAGGCAGCCCGCGCCTTCGGCATCGAGACGACCTTCGGATTCTGGGACTGGGTCGGCGGACGCTATTCGCTGTGGTCGGCGATCGGCCTGCCGATTGCGCTGGCGATCGGCGCGGATGGCTTTCGTGCATTGCTCGCCGGCGCGCATGCGATGGACGAGCACTTCCGCACGGCGCCGCTCGAGCAGAACCTGCCCGTGCGTCTGGGCCTGCTCGATGTCTGGTATCGCAACTTCCACCGCTTCACCAGCCGGGGCATCGCCCCGTACCACAGCGCGCTCAAGCGCCTGCCCGCCTACCTGCAGCAGCTCGAAATGGAAAGCAACGGCAAACAGGTCGACATGGCCGGCAAGATGCTGACCTTCGGGACCTCGCCCGTGCTCTGGGGCGAACCGGGCACCAACGGCCAGCACGCCTATTTCCAGATGCTGCATCAGGGCACGGACGTGATCCCGCTGGAGTTCATCGCGGTGCGCGATGCTGCGCACGACCTCGAAGGCCATCACCCCAAGCTGCTGGCCAACGCGCTCGCGCAGGCTCAGGCGCTGATGCTCGGCCAGCGCGACGAAGGCGGCCACCGGAACTTCCCCGGCAACAGGCCCAGCACCTTCTTCGTGATGGAGAAGCTGACGCCCGAGTCGCTCGGCGCCTTCCTGGCGCTCTACGAGCACCGCGTGTTCACCAGCGGCTCGCTCTGGGGCATCAACAGCTTCGACCAGTGGGGGGTCGAACTCGGCAAGGTGCTCGCCAAGGACATCGAGCCGCGGCTTGCCTCGGGCAATGCTCAGGGTCTCGATGCGTCGACCGCCGGCCTGCTCGAACGTTTGCGGCAGCACGCCTGAAGCGTTCGGGGCCGGCGAACTGCTCTATATGATGGCCGCGGGGTTTTCCCGTGGGAATCAACAAGAGGAGTTTGCACATGAACTTTCAACAGGCCGTTCAGACCTGCTTTCGCAAGTACGTGGACTTTTCGGGTCGCGCATCGCGGCCCGAGTACTGGTGGTTCATCCTGGCGTACATCATCCTGGCGTTCGTGACCGGCTTCATTCACGAATACATCTACTTCATCGTGGTGCTGGTCTTCCTGCTGCCACTGCTGGCGGCCGGCGCACGCCGGCTGCATGACATCGGCAAGAGCGGCTGGTGGCTGCTGCTCGGGCTGATCCCTGTGATCGGGGGCCTGGTGCTCCTCTATTTCACGGTGCAGCCCAGCCAGCCCGAGTCCAATGAGTACGGGCCGCCACCCGCGCCGGTGCCGGCCGGCGCCTGATCCTGCTGCTGCGATTCGCTTCAGCGCCGCTCAGGCGCCGGAGCCCACCAGCACCGGCTTCACGCGATAGGTTTCGGGAAACACGCGCTTCAGGTTGTCGACCTTCGGCAGGTCGTTGAAAGCAATGTACGGATGGTCCGGGTTGCGCGTCATGAAATCCTGGTGGTAGCCCTCCGCCGGATAGAAGGCCTTCAGCGGCTCGATGGTGGTCGCGATCGGCTTGCCGAACACCTTGGCCTTGTCGAGTTGCGCGATGTAGCTCCTGGCGATGCGCGTCTGCTCGGCATTGGCCGGAAAGATCGTCGAGCGGTACTGGGTGCCGGTGTCCGGTCCCTGCCGGTTCAGCTCGGTCGGATTGTGGGCGACCGAAAAATAGATCTGCAGCAGCCGTCCGAAGCTGATCTGCCGGGGGTCGTAGGTGATGCGGACCGATTCGGCGTGGCCCGTGTTGCCCAGCCCGACCGCGTCGTAGTTGGCGGAGGCGGCATCCCCGCCGGCATAGCCCGATACCGCGCTGCTCACGCCCTTGACATGCTGGAACACGCCCTGCACACCCCAGAAGCAGCCGCCCGCGAGCACGGCCGTCTCGGACGTCGCGCCACCGGCTGCGGCCTGGTCGTCCTTGGGCGGGGGGATGACCACCGCGCGCTCGGCCGCCATCGACGGCGTCGCTCGCCACAGCCCCAGTCCCGCCAGCGCGGCGAGTGCCGCCAGCACCGGTCGACGTGGCAGGGCGGTAGCGGATTGACTGGGATTCGAATGGTTGGGTGATTTCATTCCGGCTGGCTCCTCATGTCCTCCGAGTGTGGCGCTTTTCCCCCAAAACGAAAAAACCCCGCAGCGCGAGCTGCGGGGTTTTCTTGTTGGCTGGAAGCCGGGCGTGAATTACATGCCCATGCCGCCCATGCCACCCATGCCGCCCATGTCGGGCATGCCGCCGCCGGCGCCGGCTTCTTCCTTCGGTGCGTCAGCGACCATGGCTTCGGTCGTGAGCAGCAGCGAGGACACCGAAGCGGCGTTCTGCAGTGCGGTGCGGGTCACCTTGGTCGGGTCCAGGATGCCCAGTTCGAGCATGTCGCCGTAGGTGTCGTTGGCGGCGTTGAAGCCGTAGTTGCCCTTGCCGGCCAACACAGCGTTCACGACCACCGAGGCTTCGCCACCGGCGTTGTTGACGATCTCGCGCAGGGGCGCTTCGATGGCCTTGAGCACCAGCTTGATGCCGGCGTCCTGGTCAGCGTTGTCACCCTTGAGCTTGTCGCCCACGGCTTGCTTGGCGCGCAGCAGGGCCACGCCACCACCGGCAACCACGCCTTCTTCCACTGCAGCGCGGGTAGCGTGCAGGGCGTCTTCGACGCGAGCCTTCTTTTCCTTCATTTCGACTTCGGTCGCAGCGCCAACCTTGATCACTGCCACGCCGCCGGCCAGCTTGGCCACGCGTTCTTGCAGCTTTTCGCGGTCGTAGTCGCTGGTCGCTTCTTCGATCTGCACGCGCACTTGCTTCACGCGGGCTTCGATGTCGCCAGCAGCGCCGGAGCCGTCGATGATGATGGTGTTTTCCTTGCCCACTTCGATGCGCTTGGCCTGGCCCAGGTCGGCCAGCGTCACCTTCTCGAGCGTCAGGCCCACTTCTTCAGCGATGACCTTGCCGCCCGTCAGGATGGCGATGTCTTCCAGCATGGCCTTGCGGCGGTCGCCGAAGCCAGGTGCCTTGACGGCCACGACCTTCAGGATGCCGCGGATCGTGTTCACGACCAGGGTCGCGAGGGCTTCGCCTTCGACTTCCTCGGCAATGATCAGCAGCGGACGGCCGGCTTTCGCCACTTGCTCCAGCGTGGGCAGCAGGTCGCGGATGTTGCTGATCTTCTTGTCGAACAGCAGCACGAACGGGTTGTCCAGGATCGCGCTTTGCTTTTCCGGGTTGTTGATGAAGTAGGGCGACAGGTAGCCGCGGTCGAACTGCATGCCTTCGACGACGTCGAGTTCGCTGTCGAGCGACTTGCCGTCTTCCACGGTGATCACGCCTTCCTTGCCGACCTTGTCCATCGCGTCAGCGATGAGCTTGCCGATGGTTTCGTCGCTGTTGGCCGAGATCGAGCCGACTTGTGCGATTTCCTTCGAGGTGGTGGTGGCCTTGGAAGCCTTCTTCAGCTCGGCGACCAGGGCGGTGACCGCCTTGTCGATGCCGCGCTTCAGGTCCATCGGGTTCATGCCGGCAGCCACCAGCTTGAAACCTTCGCGAACGATGGCTTGTGCCAGCACGGTCGCGGTGGTGGTGCCGTCGCCGGCGTTGTCCGAAGTCTTGGAGGCCACTTCTTTCACGAGCTGGGCGCCCATGTTCTGGAGCTTGTCCTTGAGTTCGATTTCCTTGGCGACCGACACGCCGTCCTTGGTCACGGTGGGGGCGCCGAAGGAGCGCTCGAGCACCACGTTGCGGCCCTTGGGGCCCAGGGTTACCTTGACGGCGTTGGCGAGGATGTTCACGCCTTCGACCATGCGCGCGCGGGCTTCGCCGCCGAAGACTACGTCTTTTGCTGCCATGAGTTTTCTCCGAGATTCAGTTGGATGGGGGGATGGACGGGCGAGAAATTACTTCTCGACGACTGCGAACAGGTCGTCTTCCTTCATGACCAGCAGTTCGTCGCCGTCGACCTTGACGGTCTGGCCGCTGTACTTGCCGAACAGGACGCGGTCACCGACCTTGACGCTCATCGCGCCGAGTTCGCCCTTGTCGTTCTTCTTGCCAGGGCCCACGGCCAGCACTTCGCCTTGATCGGGCTTTTCGGCCGCGTTGTCGGGGATCACGATGCCCGAGGCGGTCTTGGTTTCGCTTTCAATGCGCTTGACGATCACGCGATCGTGCAAAGGACGAAGTTTCATTGCATCTCCTGATAAGAAACGGGGGTTGGTTCGGGCACCGGCGCGGTTGCCGGCTCCACAACGTCAAAAGCCGGTGTTGTTAGCACTCAACTTGGACGAGTGCTAATCATAAGGGCCTTTTGCACGCTTTCAAGGGTCGGGCCGGCCGGCGTTGGTCGGGAGTTGTAACCTGCACGCGGCGCGTGGCGGGCACGGGCGCCGCCCCACGAGGGCTTCCCAGGACTGCGGACGATGGCAGCAACATCTACCGGGTGCCCGAGCCAAGGCGCGGCGCCCTCATCGGATGACCCCCATGATCAGGACCGCTTTCCTCAGTTGCTCTTGGCGCCGGCCGGGGATTCGGCGCCGTTCATCGCGGCGCCTTCTTGCGCAGGAGCACGAAGTACTCATAGACCCGTTTGGTGGTTTCCCAGCGCAGCTTGCGGAACCGCTGGTAGGCAAACACCGTCAGGGCGAAGGCGAGTGCAGCAGGTACGAGTCCCTCGCTCGGCCAGCCACGCATGAGGAACAGCACGGTCGCAATGCCGGAGACGAGGCACAGGCTGCGGAAGAATTTCGAATCGGCTCCGGAGCGCTCGATCTCGGCGGAGGCGGCCGCGTTGTTGGCTTTGACATACGAACTCGCCCAGTGGAAGGTCGATGTCCCGTCGGAGTAGTTCTCGCCAAGGTCTTCTGTCGTAAGGCGCTTGGCCTCCGTCAGCAGCAAATCGTCTCCGAACCGCCGCCGTCGGTGCTTGGCATAGCCATCGTAGAGAGCATCCAGGAAGGAAGCCGCGTGGTGCAGCAGGTGCCCGAAAAGATAGGAGCATGCCCCAAAAGCGAGCCATTTTTCAGGCGCGGTACTGAACGCTGGCACGACCGGAGCAAAGACGGAACCCAGAGGGATCAGGAGAAACGTGAGGATGGCGCCTGGGAGCAGAACGGCAAAGAAGTCCATCGCTCCGAAGAAGAAGTCAGATGGCTTCATGGCAGTCTCCTTGTGCGGGCGCGCAGTGATCAAGGCAAGGGTGAGGTGCACCTCCCTGACGCGACTGTAGGGAGCCATCATCTCCAAGATCCGTCGCGCGGCCATCCCCAGTTCGATGGACACAGCCGGGCACCCACGCGTGCGGGAAGACCTGGTGCTTAGCGTGCGAGTTGCCGCCTACCTGTTGCAGAAGACGCTGTCGCGCACGATGCCTCGCTGACGCGCCTTCCCGCCGTCCGACATCGCTATCCTCCACAGTCTTGCAAACGAACCATTCCTGCAATTCCTAGGATGAAAGCATGAAAAAGTCGGTCGCCAGCGAAGGCCAGTCGGCATCGGAACTCATCACGCAGAAGATCGCCGATCTCGGCGATTGGCGCGGCGAAACCCTTGCCAGGATGCGCGAGCTCGTCAAACAGGCGGACCCCGACGTCGTCGAGGAATGGAAGTGGATGGGCACGCCGGTCTGGTCGCACGACGGCATCATCTGCACTGGCGAGTCCTACAAGAGCGTCGTGAAGCTCACCTTCGCCAAGGGTGCGTCCCTGAAAGATCCGGCCGGCCTCTTCAATTCGAGCCTCGACGGAAACACGCGCCGCGCGATAGACATCAAGGAAGGCGAAGAGGTCGAGGCGTCCGCCTTCAAGGCACTGATTCGCGAAGCGATCGACCTGAACAGTTCGGGCAAGTCGAAAGCCTCGAAGAAGCCCAAGTCCTGAGCTGCCTCGGCGGCCGCGTCAATCCGCCTGCTGGATCGTCTCTCCCTTCAACGGCCCCATGTCGCGGATGTTGAAGCGGTGGCGCTTCCAGCCAGCGTAGGTGCGCCGCCAGTTCAGGAGCGACACGAAGTAATACATCGCCTTGAACATGAAGAGCGAGCGACGGTACGCGGGCCCGTGGTGGATGTCGGCCGCCAGCAGCGACATGAGTCCCTGCTTGACGTTGAAGGCGTTGTTCGGGTGCATGAACATGTCGCGGATCGTCGGGTTGGTCACCCGATAGATGAACCACGAGTAGTCGCGCGGGCCCACGCGCATGCGCTGCTCGAGCTCGACGCGTGCCGGCGCGAGTTCGCCCGGCCGGTCGAGCGCGGTGGCCACCAGCTTCGCGCCGTCGAAGGCGCTCTGCATCGCCAGGAACACGCCGGAGGAGAACATCGGGTCGATGAAGGTGTAGGCGTCGCCCACCATGAGGTAGCGATCGCCGGTGGCGTGCGTGCTGGAGTACGAGAAGTTGCCCGTGGCGTGTACCTTGTCGTCGACCAGCGTGGCGTCCTTCAGGCGGTCCTTGAGCTCGGGGCAGAGCGCGATGGTGTCGTAGAAGTAGTCCTTCAGCGGCTTGTCGCGCGCCTTGAGGTAGTAGGCCCAGCAGACCGCGCCGACGCTGGTCGTGCCGTCGGCGAGCGGGATGAACCAGAACCAGCCGTGCTCGAACCAGCAGATGCTGATGTTGCCCTCGCGCCGGCCTTCCAGACGCCGCGCGTTGCGGAAGTGGCCGAACAGCGCGGTGCTGTTGTGGGCAGCGTTCTTCTGCTTGCACTTGAACTTGTTGGCCAGCAAGGTGTCCCGGCCGCTGGCGTCGACCACGAATTGCGCCCGCCATTGGCGCGCGGTGCCGTCCTCGAGCTGCGCGCGCACGGTTGCTCCCGCGTCGTCGAAGTCCACCTGGCGCACCTTCGCGCCTTCGAGCGTGAGCGCGCCCTTTTGCTCCGCGTTGCGGAACAGCAGCAAGTCCAGTTCGGAGCGGCGCACCTGCCAGGCGGAATCCTTGGATGGGTCCCATCCTTCCGAAAAGTCCACGTAGCTGCAGTAGTCCAGGTCCGGCGGCACGAACTCGATGCCGAACTTCGGCATCCCGATCTTCGCGACCTGCTCGCGCACGCCCAGCTTCTCGAACAACTCGACGTTGCCCGGCAGCAAGGACTCGCCGATATGGAAGCGCGGGTGATGGTCTTTTTCGAGCAGCACCACCCGGCGGCCTTCTTGCGCCAACAACGTCGCGATCGTCGAGCCCGCCGGCCCGCCGCCGATCACCAGAACATCGCACTCCTGCCTTGCTTCCATGAAGGAACTCTCTTTCGAATTGAAGGGGGTGGCGTGAACGCCGCCGATGATGAACGCCCCGACAGAACCGCCGGGTCTAGGTACGCTTGGCCTGGTCGACGGCTTCCAGGCTCTTCCGGCCGATCAGGGACAGCAGCGGCCCGGTCGCGGCCGTGGTAACCAGCGCCATCACCAGAAGCATTGTGAACAACTCGGCGCCGATTAGTCCGGTGTCAAGGCCGACCTTGATGACGATGAGTTCCATGAGCCCGCGCGAATTCATGAGCGCGCCGGTCGCCAGGCTTTCGCGCCATCCGTAGCCGCACACACGCGCGCCGGCCGCTCCGCCGACGATCTTGCCTGCGCAGGCCACCAGCAGGATCAGGCCGAGCGCACCCAGGCCCGCATTGGCGAACGCGCCGGAGGAGGTGCCCAGGCCGGCCAGCGCGAAGAAGATCGGCATCAGCACGACGATCGACAGTGGCTCGATCCGGGCTTCCAGCGCGCGCAGCAGCCGGTCGTCGCGCGGCAGCGCGATGCCGAACAGGAAGGCGCCGAACACCGCGTGCAGGTGCAGCCATTCGGTGAGCATGGCGCAGACGAAAAGGCCGATGAGCAGCGCGGCGAGCACCATCGGAGAGGGCACGCCGTCGGGTGCGTGCCTGCGAAGCTGCCGGGCCAGCAGGGGCCTCACGATCAGCAACACCACGGCCACCATCACCGCCAACCCCAGCGCGATGCGCAGGAAACCCTGCAGGCCGCCGCCCGTGCTCGCCAGCGCGACGACCAGCGCCAGCAGCACCCATGCCAGCGCGTCCACTACGCCAGCGGCGCCCAGTGACAACTGGCCGACACGCGTGCGGGTCATGTTGCGATCCTTCAGGATGCGCGCCAGGACAGGGAAAGCGGTGATCGACAGCGCCACGCCCAGGAAAAGCGCGAACGGCCAGAAGGCAACGCCCTGCGGCGCGAGCGACGGATGCAGCACGGGTGCGATCGCCACGCCCAGCACCATCGGCAACGCCATGCTCGACAGCCCGACCCAGCCCGCGGCCTTGAGTTGGGCGCCCATGCCGCTGGGCGCGCGGAGTTCCGCACCGACGATGAACATGAACAGCACCACGCCCATCGTCGCCAGCGAGGACAGGCCCGGCAGCGACGCCGGCGGGAAGAGCTGCGCATGCCACTGCGGGAACAGCGCGCCGAACACCACCGGTCCGAGCAGGATGCCGGCCGCCATCTCGCCAATGACCATGGGTTGGCCCACCGCGCGCAGCGCAAGGCCGCAAGCGCGTGCGGTGACCAGGATGACGGTGAGCTGCAGGAAAAGGAGCGTGAGGGACATTGCCGGTACGGGAGATTCAGGTGGATTGTCTCGGGACTGGGATTGTCCACCGGCCTCGACGCGGCTACCCGCGAGCGGACTTGCCCCCCGATCGCCGCCGGGTGAGCGCCAGGTTGGCCGTCATCATGGCCGCGACCAGCGTGACCAGCCACGAGAAGTACACCCACAGCAGGAACATCGGGAGGGCGGCGAACGTCCCGTACAGCGCCTTGTACGTCGGCACCTTGACGAGGTACGCGGTGAAGCCGCGCTTGCCGAGCTCGAAGGCCACGCTGGCGATCAAGCCGCCCGCGACGGCGTCGCGCAGCCGTACCTTGGCGTTGGGGACCAGGTAGAACATGCTCGTCAGTACGGCGACGCCGAGCATGAGCGGTCCGAGGTCAAGCACGAATGCGAGCGATGGTGGCAGCGCGCCGATCACGCCCATCGAGATGCCCAGCAGATACGACGTTGCCCACAGGCTCAGGCCCAGAACGGGCGGCCCGACCGCCAGCATCAGCAGGTAGAGGCCGACCCTCCTGAAGAATGGCCGGTTCTTCCGGACCTCCCACATCTGGTTCAGTGCGTTCTCCACGGTCAGCAACATCGCGATGGCCGTGCCCAGCAGGAAGAGCGAGCCGACCCATGTGAGGCCGCTGGCGTTCGCCGCGAACTGGTTGAGGTACTTCAGGACCGTGCGCGCGATGTCCGTCGGAAGCAGCCTGCTCAGCAGGAACTCCTGCAGCGCGTCCTTGAACCGCTTGAAGATCGGGAATCGCGTGAACAGCGCGAAGCTCGCTGCGAGCAAGGGCACGATGGACAACAAGGTCGTGAACGTGAGGCTCCCGGCGACCTGGGGCAAGCGCTCTTTCTTGGCGCGTTGAATTGTCAAGCGGGTCAGGGTGAACATGGATCGCTGAAGGAGAAGAAATCGACGGCATGGCGATTGTGATGGCGCCCCGGATGCTCACGCCGCGTCCTCGACCGCGTGACCCAGTTCCTGCCCGTACGCAAGCTCGAGCGTGTGGCCGTCCGGATCCCGCATCAGCGCCCAGTAGCCGACCGGAGGGCCCGAATCCTGGGGCTCCCGCGCCAGGCATTGATCCTCGCGTGCAAGCTGGCAGAGCCTGTCGACTTCTTCCCGGGACCGCACGCCGACGCCGAGGTGCGCCATCGGCAGCAGCGGTTTGATCTCATTCGACGTTTCGATGAGAACGATGGCGAACGGCCTCGTGCGGTCACTGATCCAGACCACCCCCGGCCGCGAATGCACGGCTTGCATGCCTGCGTACTTTGCATAGAACGCCACGCTGGCCGCAAGCGAATGCACGGGAAGCGCTACATGGGTCAGGCCGATGTCCGACATGGTGAGGCCTCGCAATGGTCATGAGCGGGCCGGCGGCCCGGGTGGATGGAAGGGCTGTCCGTCATTGTGCTGCGTCGTCACGGCGTCGCCAGCTTCGTGCGCGCCATGTCACGGAATTCGGTCGACTGATGGCCGGTGTGCTACTTGAAGAACCGACCGAAGTACGCCTCGTTGTCGCGGCACGATCGCAAACGAAACGAAAGTACTGTCGGCACAGATCTGGGACCGCGGGCTGGTCGTCGACTGAGAGATCTTCTTCAGGTGGTCAACGGCACCACTGCTTTTCGCACGGAACGCCGTCGCCGTTGCCATCCATCTTGACGCCGGGGCAGCTCTTCAGAAAGAAGGTCGCTTCGGCACACGATGTCATCTGCGAGCAGTGCGTCCGCCCGTCGCACCTGAACGAAGCGTTGTTCGCTTCGGTCGTGGGGCGACCGGAGGTTGAAGGGCTCCACGCCTTGTCCGGAACCGCAACACGGACTCCCTGCTGCTGTCGCTGCTCGAAGTGGGTGTATGCCTTCCAACCGATGAGACACAGGATCAACAGGACGATCACGTTCTTCATGCGGTTCCTCTGCATTTCGGATAGGCGGCGCATCCCCAGAATGAATCGCCGGCGTGTGCGCCTTTCCTTGCAGTCCGGCGCACCATCGCGCCCGAGCATTTCGGGCAGCAGGGCGTCTGGAGTGCTGTTGTCGCGTTGTCGGGAGGCAAAGGCATTGGCTTCGCTGCTTGCGCGGGGTCGTCGCCGTGCTTGACGCTTCGCGCAGATCGAATCATGGCGAACAACGCGTCGCCATCCAGCAGTTGGACGTTCCGTCCTTCGGCAAAGGCTCGCGCCTCTTCGGTGAATCGTCCGGAAGTCACGACGAAACCGCCCGCCGCACCGTCAGCAGCCATTGCGCCGTACAGCTCGCGCACGACCTGCACGCCCACCTTGTAGGCCCGCCATTGCTTGCATTGCACGAGATGCTTCTCGCCGCTTTTGCGCAAGACGAGGTCGACACCGCCATCGGGCCCGCTGCCGCCCAGCTCTTCGACCTGGAAGCCCTTTCTCCTGAAGCCCTCGCCGACCAGGCGTTCGAACTCGCGCCAGGTCATGCCTTCAAGCGCGTCCGCGGTCTTCGCGGCAGCCACGTTGTCGGCCAGTTGCTTCCTTTGATGGCGGCGCCATGCCGACAAGGCCGCGCCAGCGAGGCACACGAAAGGCACCAGGTACTGTCCAACCGACGCCAGCGCGAAATAGAGACTGGATGTGATCTGCGGCTTGGTGACCATCTCGGCTGTGATTCGGACGGCCCATGCATGCGCAAGGAAGTAGATCACCGGCGCCAGTGCAACGCCGACCCACCAGGGCAGCATTGACACCACCTCGACCATGTCCTCCAACGGTCCGGTCTTCTTGCGTCGCGGCATGTTGTCTCCTCGTTGTTGTTCGTGCGGCGGCGCCGGACGTATTTGTCCGGCACTCTAGCGAAGGAGATTCCAGCGATGCGACGCGACCACATCGTCACGATCGATTTCGTGACTATTGCCACAGGGTGGCGCTAAAGCTTGCGCGCAATGGCCGCGGCTTGCAGCTCAGGCACCAGCGTCAGAAGGCGGCGGGTGAGCCAATACAGATGGGAAGCATCGATCGGGTTGGGCAACTTCAAGACATTGATCAGGCGCTGCGGGCGATCCCCCAGGGCGAGGCAGGTCAGCGGCTCGAGGACTGCGGCCAGTTCCTGTCGGACGTGTTCGTCCACGAGGTCGTGCTCATCCAGACTGCGCCATATCGTTTGCACCGCGCGTTCGCACAACTCGGCATCCGACGGCTTCGTCAGTTCCATGGGGTAGCCCATCGAACTCGGCGGCATCGGCGGCGGCATGTGCCGCGTCGTTCCGCCCGAAAGGTTTCTTCGTGAAGGCATGTTCCGCTCCTTCATGGTGCAGCCACGATACGCCGCACCCCGGCGGACCGCAATGGCGCACGCAATCGGGCAGCAAGAGCGTTGCATCGACGAATACGATGCAGTCGACGGCGCAGGTGCCCGTCGTGTGTCGCACGCATGTGACAGTGGCTTCGACGGCGCCACCATGTCCTCAGGAAGGTGCCGTTCCTTTCACGGCCCACGCCAGCGCCGCATAGGAGCGTGGGCCATCGGCCTCGCCGCCCAGATAGGCCGCCTCGACAGCCTCTCGCAGTCGCTCGCGCTCCGCGTCGGTGAGGCTGGCGACGTACTCTGCGGCGGGGCCTTCGCTGCCCTCATAGGGAGTCCAGTAGTCGGCGAAGGAGGCGAACTCCATCCGCATGATCAGCGTGGTTTCCACCACGTCCTTCAGCCCGGCAGTGCGCCATGCCCGTTGCAGTTCCCCGGGTCGCGTCATGGGCCGCGTGTAGTTTCGTGCGCGACGCTCCCTGGCCTTGGGATCGATTGCAGCAGCGGTATCGAAGAACATCCGGTTCGCGACGAAGCCGCCGCGCACATCCCATACGGCTGCGCCGACCACCCCACCGGGTTTTGCGACGCGCCGCATCTCGGCGATCGCCTGCTCCGCCTGCGGCACGAAGTGCAGGACCAGCAGCGACAGCACCCGATCGAAGCTCCGTTCCGGAAAGGGCAGGGCGCAGGCATCCCCGACCTCGAAGACGATGCGCGCATCCTGGTTGTGGCGCCTCGCATGCTCGATATAGGGCTGGGCCATGTCGATGCCGCGCAACTCGCCGGAGCCCGATCGCCGGGCTACCGCGAAGGTCAGGTGGCCGGTGCCGCAGCCGACGTCGAGCACGCGATCGCCTTCCGCCGTGCCGACGAAGTCCAGGAAGGGAAGCGCGAGTTGCCGGCTCCAGCGCCCCATCACTTTCTCGTAGGCATCGCCTTGCGTGGCCAGGAAGGTCGAAGAGGTGTTCATCGGGAGTGCCTCCATGCAGCGCAACGTATGTTGCAGTTCAAGGTCGTTGGCTGCAAGCCGCGATCGGCCGGGGGCCGGGACTCACCGCGGCAGTGAAGCAATTCACGAAGTTTTGACATTCGTTACTTGGTTGTCGCCGGCAGGACACCGCCTGAACTGGCGCGGGCAGCAGCATCCGGCCGCCTCAAACAACGACAAGGAGACATTTCCATGACCCGAGGATCGACGACTGCACTCAATCGCCGACAGGCTGCAATGGCCATCGTCGCCGTCGCCAGTGGCGTCACTGCACTGCCGGCGCTTGCGCTGGATACGCCCAGCGCCGAAAAGCCCGCGAAGGGCGGCACGGCGCCCAAGGCCGCCGGCGACATCGTCATCGGCCAGAGCGCGCACCTGAGCGGGCCGCTGGCGCCGACCCTCCAGGCCGTGCTGCGCGGACAGGACATGGCGTTGGCCGAGTTCAACCGAAAGGGCGGATTGGGCGGGCGCAGCGTCAAGCTCGTCACCCTGGACGATGCCTACGACGCCCAGAAGACGGTGGCGAACGTCAACCAGCTTCTCGCGCGTGAAGACGTGGTTGCGCTGTTCGGCCTGACGAACACCGCCGGCGTGGGCGCCGCGCTGCCGCTCATTGCGGAGAAGAAGGTGCCGCTCGTCGGCGTCTACAGCGGGTCGCCCGCACTGCGCGCCAAGCACAACCCTTACTTCTTCACGACCATGGCGAGCTATCGCGATGAAGTGGTGCAGATGGTGCGCAATCTGGTCACGCTGCATCGCTCCGAGATTGCACTCGTCTACCAGAACAGCCCCTTCGGGCAACTGATGGCGCCCGTGGTGGAGGAAACCTGCAAGGAACTTGGTGCCACCCTGGTCGCCAAGGCGCCGCTCGAAGTCAGCGGCAGCGATGCCGCCGCTGCCGTCGCCACGCTCGCGGCCGCCAAGCCGCAAGCTCTGATGTTCATGTCTTTCGGGCCGTCGCTGGTGCCCTTCGTCAAGGCGGCTCGCCAGAAGATCGCGGCACCCATCTACTGCGTGAGCATCGCCAGTTCGCGCGCCGTGATCGAAGCGCTCGGTGACGAGGCGCGCGGCTTGGCGATCGCGCAGATCGTGCCCTATCCCTTCCGCGCCACGAGCGCGTTGACGCGCAGGTATCACGCGGCGATGGAGGCGGCGGATCTGCCGGTCGACTACGACCACTTCTTCGGCTACCTCAACCTCCAGGTGCTGCTCGAAGGCCTGAAGCGCGCAGGCAAAGGCGTCACGCCGCAGAAGCTCGTCGCGGCCCTGGAGGGCATGCACATGACCGATATCGGCGGCTACACGGTCGACTACAGCCCCGAAAACCACCATGGGTCGCGCTTCGTCGAGCTGGCGATGGTGGGGCCGGGCGGCCGCTACCTCCGCTGACAGACCTGCCTCCCACCCCCCCCCCCCGGTTCAGCACAAACTTATAGATGGGCTTCTGAACTAATTAGAGTGCGCAAACGCTAAATCCTAAGATCGCATTGCCATGTATGACCAGGAGGCAATGATGAATAGGGTTTTGTTCGCCGGCACGGCGGTGACGCGCGAAGGTGCCGTCGGTTCGCTTTATAGGCTGGAGCACGGAAAAGGGTGGGAGAAGGCAAAAGATATTGCGGACGATGCCGCCGTTCAGGCCATCGTTCCGCATCCGGAATTCGACCAGATCATTTTCGCGGCAGCGCGCAAGGGTATTTATAAATCCGAGGACAGGGGCCAGACCTGGCGCCGGATCGAAGGGCTCGATCCCGGTTTTCAGTTCTGGTCGATCGAGGTCGATCCGCGCAATCCGAACCACCTTTTTGCAGGCACGTCGCCCATTGGCGTTTTTGAAAGCCATGACTGCGGCGAAACATGGACCGCCTGCGAGGTCAACAACCCCGAGCGTTTCGCGATCCGCTTCGGCGCATCCCGCGCCATGCGCCTCGCATTCCATCCAACCGATGAAAAGATCCTGTACGGCATTGCCGAGATCAATGGTTTCATGCTCAGCCTGGACGGCGGCAAGACCTGGAATGCCGAGCCGCGCGGACTGCTGGAGCTTGCCAAGCTGGAGCATCTGAGGAGCAAGATCGAGACGGACGACGACTCGGAGGGCATGTTCGACGCGCACGTCGTCACCACCACGCCCGCAGCCCCGGATTCGATCTTCTATATCTGTCGACTGGGTATTTTCGAGAGCACGGACCTGGGCAAGACCTTCAGGGATTTGGAGGTCGGAAAATACGCACCATTTGCCTATTGCCGTGATCTCCGGATTGCCGCCGGCATGCCCGAGAAAATGTATTCATGCTTCAGTATTGCTTCGCGAAGCAATGCCGGTGCAGTCTATACGAGCGACGATCTCGGCAAGAACTGGCGCCGCGCCGACGCGCAGGTGACGCCATTGAGCACGATCATGGGCATCAATGCCCACAAGCACGACCCGGAGGGCGTGATTTCGGTGACGCGCGGTGGGCAAGTTTTCTACACCTTCGACGGCGCGCAGTCCTGGTTTGAAAAGCAGCTTCCCGAAAATGCCGGCGACGCATTCTGCGTGGCGATGATCTGAGAATAAAAAAGAGAAAATCAAATGCGTCTGAATGGAATCATCCGTGCATTGGAAAGCGGCCAGGGCATTGCCTTTACGTCCTTCGTGCAGGCGGAAATCGAGAATGCGGTGAATTTCGCCCAGTCGAGCAACGACGGCCTGGTCTTCGAGCTGGAGCACAACCCCTGGGACATCAACGCGCTGCGCACCGCGATGCAGTTCCTTCTGCTGCGCGAGCAGATCGTCAAGTCGGGCAGCATCGCCAACCCCATGACGCCGATGGTGCGCATCCCCGCCAGCGGCAGCGAGATGAACCAGTGGTTTGCCAAGCAGGCCCTGGACCTGGGTGCGTACGGCATCGTGTGGCCCCGCATCAGCAACAGCGCGGAGGCCTACAACGCGGTGGCCGCCTGCCGTTACCCGCGCCTGCCCTCCCGGCCCCACCATGAGCCGGCCGGCCTGCGCGGCGACGCGCCGATGGCGGCGGCACGCTACTGGGGGCTGTCGCAGCAGGAGTACTACAAGCGCGCCGATGTGTGGCCGCTGGTGCCCGAAGGCGAGATCCTGGTCGCGCTGATGATCGAAGACGTGCAGGGCGTCAACAACATCGAGACCATCCTCAAGGAAGTGCCGGGCATCGGCGTCCTGCTGCTCGGCGAGGGCGACCTCACGCAGGAGCTGGGCTGCCCGCGCGACTACGAGAACCCCGAACTGCTGCGCATGATGGACCACGTGCTGGAGGTGGGCAAGGCGCACGGCGTGGCCGTGGGCCATCCGCACATGACCAGGCAGAACGCCAGGGACATCATCGACCAGGGCTACCGCTTTCTCATGAGCTATCCGCGGCGCGACTTCTCGGCGCTGGAAACCGGCCGTCATCTCGTCAAGGAACTCTGAGATGGTCCGCTTCAAGACGGTGCTGGGCAAACACGCCCAGCTGGACGGTGTGCGCGCCCGGTCCGAGATCGCGCCGGGCGTGGCGTTCGAGTTCATCGAGGTCAAGCGCATGCCCGACGCCTACCGCGACATGGCGCGCACGCAGCCCTACGACATCTGTGAGATGGCGCCGACCATGTACCTGATGGCGCTGGAGCGCGGGGCCGCGATCACGGCGCTGCCGCTCCCGATGACGCGTCGCTTCAGGCACTCGGGCATCAAGCAGCGCAAGGGCCTGGCGCTTGCCAGCCCGAAGGATCTGGAAGGCCGCAAGGTCGGCGTGCGCAATTTCTCCGTCACCGCTGCGGTGTGGACGCGCGGCGTCTTCGCCGACGACTACGGCCTGAACTCGGACAAGGTGACCTGGGTGACGGAAGAGGCCGAGAACCTGGACGACCTGCAGTTGCCGCCCAACGTGCAGCGCCTCCCCGAAGGCCGGAAGATCGTGCAGGCCATCGAGGCCGGCGAGATCGATGTGGCCTTCGACGGGCTCGCCGGTGCCGGTGACGCCAGGATCGAGATGGAAGAGCTGGTGACCAATCACGCGGAGGTGGAGAAAGCCTGGTTCGAGAAGACCGGCATCTATCCCATCCATGGCGTCATCGTCGTTCGCAACGAACTCGTCGAGAAGCACCCGGACCTCCCCAAGGCCCTGTACCAGCACTTCGTGCACTCCAAGCAGGCGTACCTGGATGGCCTGGCGTCAATCGCGGAGCCCTCGGGCGACGACAAGCGCTACCTGCGTCTGCGCAAGTTCATGCCCGACCCGCTGCCCTATGGCTTCGAAGAGAACAAGGCCTCGCTGCAGGCGCTGATCCGCTATGCCCACGCGCAAGGGCTGATCGGCAAGGAAGTGCGTGCCGAAGACATCTTCATCGACCCCCGCACCGCCAACACCGGCCAAGTTGCCGAATGGAAATAGAGCCGTGGAAAAGACAACACTGAAAGCCATGTTCGGCAGCTACCCCAAGACTGCCGCACTCAAGAATCACGAGATCGCCTCCGATCGCGTGTCCCTCGACATCGCGCCGGTGGACACGGCGCAGAAGGCGTTCAAGGACGTGGTGCGCAACCACCTGTTCGACGTCGCCGAACTCGCCGTGGTCACCTACCTGCTCGCCTACGACGCGGGCCATCCCTACACGCTGCTGCCTTTCGTGATGAACGGCAACTTCCACCATAAGAGCCTCTATTCGCGCGCCGACGACGTCTTCTCCGCCGCGGACCTCCGGGGCAAGCGCGTGGCCATGCGCTCGTATTCGCAGACCACGCCGACGTGGGTGCGCGGCATCCTCAGCGACGAGTACGGCCTGAAAATGCAGGACGTGCAATGGTGGAGCCAGGAGGGCGCCCACGTGGCCGAGTACAAGGACCCCGATGGGGTGCAGGGCCTGGACAAGACGCTGGGCCTGGAGCAGGCGCTGCTCGACGGCAAGGTCGACGCCATCATTGCCGGCGGCGCGATCGAGAACAAGGACAAGCTGCGCCACGTGATCGACAACCCGCAGGCGTCGGCCAGGGAATGGAACCAGCGCACCGGCGTGATCCCGATCAACCACGTCGTGGTCGTGAAGAACGAACTGGTCCGGCAACATCCCGACGCCGTGGCCGAGGTCTACCGCATGCTCGTCGAGAGCCGCGAGGCGGCCGGCGCCGAAGGCGTGAACGAGCTGCAGCCCTTCGGATTCGAGAAACTCGACCTGTCGCTGCGGAAGGTCATCGACTATGCGTACGACCAGCAAATGATCAAGAAGCGCTATGCGCCCGACGAACTGTACGGCGACGTGCTGAACATCCTGAAGTAAGAGGTACACCCCATGCCTGGAATCATTTCTTCCATCGCCTACGTGCGACTGGGTGCTCCCGACCTGGACGTGCAGGAAAAATTCCTCACCGAGTTCGGCCTGGTGAAGGTGCACCGCGACGCCCGGCGCCTCTACATGCGCGGCATCGCCGACGAGCCTTTCATCCACGTGACCGAGCTGGGCGAATCCGGCGTGCTCGCCGTGGGCTACAACGTGCACCCCGATGTGCCGATCGAGTCGCTGCAGGAGCGCTTCGGCGCCACTGTCGAGGCCATCGACGAGCCCGGCGGCGGCAAACGCCTGCGCCTGAAGGATCCCAACGGCCAGAGCGTGGAGCTGGTGCAGGGCCGCGAGCGTGTGGCCCCTCTGCCTCGCCGCAACCTGCTGCGCGGCACGGATGGCATGAGCAAGGACCGCGGCCCGGCCAAGATCGAGCGGCTGGTGCACACGGCCTATGCCACGACGCGCCTGCACGAGACGCTCGACTGGTACCAGAGCCACTTCGGCTTCCTGGCCACGGACGAGCTCTACATCGAGAAGCCAGGTAACACCCTCGGCAGGTTCGTCCGGGCCGACATGGGCGACGAGCCCGTGTACCACCACATCCTCTTCGTCTTCCGGGGCGACAAGGACGGCCTGCACCACTGTTCCTTCGAAGTGGAGCGTGTCGATGAGATCTTTACCGGCGGGGACCACCTGCACGAGCTGAACTACGACCACGTGCGCGGCATCGGCCGCCACGCGCTGGGCAGCCAGATCTTCGACTACTGGATGTCGCCGTTCAACGTGATGCACGAGCACTGGTCGTCCAGCGAAAGGATGAACGACAAGAGCCGCTTCAACGAGATCCAGATCGGCTCGGGCATGGTCCACGACAGCGGCGAGCGTCCGCCCGAGCGCTTCGTGAAGCAGGCTTCTCCCATCCTTTCGTAGTCCATCCGCAGCAAGCGAACACTCCCATGATCATCGACTGTCACGGTCACTTCACGACCGTTCCCACCGCCCTGCACGAATGGCGCAAGAAACAGCTGGAAGGAAGCGGCGTCCACGGCCAGCCGCTCCACATTTCAGACGAGGAGCTGCGCCAGAGCCTCGAAGGCAAGCAGCTGCGCTTCCAGAAGGAGCGGGGGCTCGACCTGACCCTGTTCTCGCCCATCGCCGGCCAGATGGGCCACCACCTGGGCACGCCCGAGCAAAGCGTCGAGTGGTCCGAGGTCTGCAACGACCTCATCCATCGCGTGTGCCAGCTCTACCCGCGCAACTTCGCGGGCGTCTGCCAGCTTCCGCAGTCCTCGTCCGCCGGGGATTTCGGCGTGCAGGCCAGCGTGCATGAACTGGAGCGCTGCGTGACGGAGCTGGGCTTCGTCGCCTGCAACCTCAACCCCGATCCTTCGGGCGGCTTCTGGAAAGTGCCTCCGCTGACGGACCGCACCTACTACCCGCTGTACGAGAAGATGGTGGACCTGGATGTGCCCGCCATGATCCACGTGAGCAGCTCCTGCAACCCTTGCCACCACCACGTGGGCGCGCACTACCTCAATGGCGACACGACGGCCTTCATGCAGTTCCTGCTTGCGCCGCAGCTGTTCAAGGACTTTCCCACGCTGCGCTTCGTGATCCCGCATGGCGGCGGGGCGGTGCCTTACCACTGGGGCCGCTATCGCGGGCTGGCGCAGGACATGGGCATGGAAAAGCTCAACGAAGGCCTGCTGAAGAACGTGTTCTTCGACACCTGCGTGTACCACCAGGCCGGCGTGGATCTGCTGACGAAGGTGGTGCCTACGGAGAACATCCTCTTCGGCTCCGAAATGATCGGCGCGGTCAAGGGCGTGGACCCCGAGACCGGCCACAACTACGACGACACCAAGCGCTACGTCGAAGCCACGACGAGCCTGTCGGCGGCGCAGCGCCAGGCCGTGTTTGCGGGCAACGTGCTGCGCGTCTACCCGCGCCTCAAGCAATACATCCAAGACTGAAGAAGAGAAGGAAGACCCGATGGATCTGGGTATCAAGGGCCGGAAGGCCGTCGTCTGCGCATCGTCCCAGGGCCTGGGCCTGGCATGCGCCACATCGCTGGTGCGCGAGGGCTGCAAGGTCTGGATCAACGGCCGCACCGAAAGCAAGCTGGTCGAGGCCGCGAGGCAGATCGAAGCCGCGACCGGCCATCGCTGCGAGATCATCGTGGCGGACATCGCCACCGAAGAGGGGCGCGAGAAGATCCTGGCAGCCTGCCCGGATGCCGACATCCTGGTGAACAACAACGCAGGACCCGAGCCGGGCAAGATCGCCGACTGGTCCTACGAGGACTGGCAGGAGGCCGTGGAGAGCAACATGCTCGCGCCGATCATGCTGATCAAGGCCCATTTGCCTGGCATGCGTCAGCGCAAGTTCGGCCGCATCATCAACATCACGTCCGCGATGGTGAAGTCGCCGAGCGCGACGATGGGCCTGTCGGCTGCCGTGCGTTCAGGGCTCACGGCGCTGAGCAAGTCGGTGCAGAAGGATTCGGTCATCGACAACGTGACCATCAACAACTTGCTGCCCGAGCGCTTCGACACCGACCGCCAGCGCTTCATGGCCGAGCGCATGTCCCAGCGCGAGAGCATCACCGTCGAAGAGGCGCGCAAGCGCATCGCCAACACGATCGCCGCCAAGCGGCTTGGCAAGCCCAACGAGTTCGGGGATGCCTGTGCCTATCTGTGCAGCGAGCAGGCCAGCTTCATCTCGGGCCAGAACCTGCAACTCGACGGCGGCTCGTACGCCGGCCTCGTGTAAGGAAATCAACCATGAAACTCATCAGCTTCGAGCGCAACGGCAAGGCCTCCTACGGCGTGGTCGTGGGCGAACGCGTCATCGACCTCGGCAAGACCTTCGGCGGCCAGTACCCGACGCTGCGCGACCTGCTGGCGGCGGGCCTGGACAAGATCGGCGATCCATCCCGGTACGAGGCCGACTGCGCCGTCGCCGACGTCAAACTGCTCACGCCCATCACGAACCCCGCGCACATCTGGTGCCTGGCCGTGAACTACGCCGACCACCACAAGGAGGTGGAATCCGCCGGCCGTGTGCAGGACCTGCCCAAGGAGCCAGCGGTGTTCGCGCGCTATATCGACACCTTCGTCGCGCACGGAGAGGACATCTGGCACCCTGGCGTCAGCGAGCAGTTCGACTATGAAGGGGAGTTGGCCGTCGTGATCGGCAAGGAGGGCTATCGCATCAAGGCGGAAGACGCCTTCGAGCATGTTGCGGGCTACACGATCCTCAACGACGGCAGCGTGCGCGACTGGCAGTTCCACACGCGGCAGATCACGCCCGGCAAGAACTTCTACCGCAGTGGTTCGATCGGACCCTGGATCGTGACGGCGGACGAGATCGGCAATCCCTACGACCTGCGCATCGACACCCGACTCAACGGCGAGTTGCTGCAGTCCGACAAAGCCGAACTGATGCTGCACAAGATTCCGCGTTTCATCGAATACGTCTCGACAATGGCGCCCTTGCAGCCGGGCGACATCCTTGCCACGGGAACACCGAGTGGTGTGGGCTTCTCCAGGAAGCCACCCGTGTGGATGCGCGCCGGCGACACCTGTGAGATCAGCATCGAGAAGATCGGGATGCTGGGCAACAGGATCGTCCAGCCTTGACGGAAACCAATGAATCCTCCGTCAAGGCCGGAGGATTCATCGCGTTGGTTTTCTGGAAATAATGAACAATCTCCCCAGTATCTGGCAATTGCGCGTATTCGATTGCGTGGCACGCCTGGAAAACGTGACCAAGGCATCGAGCGAGCTATTGCGCACCCAGCCGGCCATCACCATCTGCATCAATTCGCTGGAAAAGATACTGGGCGCGACCCTCTTCGAAAGAAGCAAGACCGGAATCTATCTGACCGAAGCCGGCATTGCCGCGCATATCCGGACGCAAAGAATCATCGAGTCCCTGGAAGGGGCCATGGAGCTGATTCCGGGCGAAAAGAAAATCGCGCCTCTGGCGGTCGCTTCCAGAATCACGCGCTCCCAGAGCCAGGCGCTCGTCGCGATCCACGAGTGCCATTCGTTCCGGGCCGCCGCAGCCAAGCTGGAGATCACCGATGCCTCGCTCCAGCGCTCGGCCCGCACGCTGGAATCCAACATCGGCTGCGGGCTGTACAAGAACACGGCCGCCGGCATCAAGACCACCGACCTGG
Organism: Variovorax flavidus; assembly: GCF_030317145.1. Lineage (GTDB taxonomy): Bacteria > Pseudomonadota > Gammaproteobacteria > Burkholderiales > Burkholderiaceae_C > Variovorax > Variovorax flavidus. The sequence goes on along the minus strand of NZ_JASZYE010000003.1, from coordinate 92,872 downwards.
GCGACGCGCTGGCCTTGCGCCTCAAGCACGTCACGGCCCAGGTCACCGCGCTGGTCGATGCGATGCAGGGCTTCACCTACCCGCGCAGCAAGACCATCAACATCGGCGTGATGCTGCTCGACCCGTCCATGCTCATCGTGAATGCCATGAAGGAAACCCATGAGCAGTACCCCGACGTGCGCATCGCGGTCATCAACGGCACCTACGACAGCCTGGTCAACAAGCTGCTGAGGGAGGAGGTCGATTTCATCGTCGGGCTGCTCAAGGCGCAGCAGTCCGACATGGGATTGCAGCAGGAACTGCTCTACAAGGAGTCCTACTGCATCGTGGCGCGCAGGGGCCATCCGTTGAGCCTCAAGAGCCAACTCACCGTGGAGGACCTGCAGGACTACCAGTGGATCCTGCCGCCCGCGAGTTCGCCGAGACGACGCGCCTACGAGCACATCTTTGCGGAAACAACGACCCCGCCGGCCTTGATCGAAACCTACTCGCTCTCCACCATCCGTATTTCGCTGGCGGAGTCGGACATGCTGACGGTGCTGAGCTGGGTGGAAATCCTGAGCGAGCGCCATTTTGGCTTGCTGGCCCCGCTGCCATTCACCATTGCCTGCGAACAGCCGGCGGCGGGCATTACGACCACCCGCGGGAAACAGCTGACCGATGTCCAGAAATACTTCGTCGACGTTTTTCGCAAGAATTCCGCTTGCCTATTAAACGCATAGCGCATGTTTTTTATGATGATCGATCAGCTTCTTATGAATTGCTGAATGGCTGCGCTACTAATATATCCCTCGATCTGATCTTTGGCGTTAATCAGGAAAGTAGGGATTTATGAAGGTTGTGGATGCGCAGGTCCATCCATGGGCGCAGGGGGAATCAACGGGTCATCACCGCAGGGATCCAATTACCAGCGCCGTGCTGCAAAAGGAAATGGAAGCCGCGGGCGTGGATCGGGTGGTGCTGGTGCCCCCGCTCTGGGACCCCCATGGGAATGTCTATGCGCTGGAGATGGCGCGCCAATTGCCCGACAAGTTCACCGTGATGGGCCTGCTCGACGCGGCGCGTCCTGACGCTGCGCAGCAGTTGCGCCACTGGCGCGACCAGGCCGGCATGCGCGGCGTGCGCTTCCTCCTCAACACGCCGGACCGCATCCAGCCCTGGGCGGACGGACTGCTGGATCCCTTGTGGCCCATCGCAGAGGAAACGGGCCTGGTGGTGGCGATGCTGGCGCCCGGACATTTGCAGATCGCCCGGCAAGTCGCACAGGCCTATCCCCGGCTCAAGCTGATCGTGGACCATCTCGGCGTGCCGCGCGGCGCGGTGGGCGCCACGGCCTTCAAGCATCTGCCGGAACTGCTCGAACTGGCGCAATTCCCGAATGTGAGAGTCAAGGCGGTCGGCGTGGGCGACTACGCGATGGACCCCTATCCGTTCAAGTCGCTCGAAGCACCGCTGCGGCAGGTTTTCGATGCCTTCGGCGCCGACCGCGTGATCTGGGGCAGCGACCTCAGCCGCCTGCACCATTCCTATGCCCAGTGCGTAGCGCACTTCCGGGAGCATCTGCCGTATCTGGGCGAGGCCGATCTGGCCAGGGTCATGGGGCAGAACATCCTCGACCTGCTCGAATGGAAGTGACGGCGACGGCGGCCTTCAAGACGCATAGATAGACAAGAAAAGGAGACATCGACATGCAAATCCAACTCTCGCGCCGAAAGTTCAGCGCCATCCTGGGGGCGTCCTTCGCCTCCACCGTCGCGCTGCCCCAATGGGCGTTCGGCGCCACCGACAAGCTCGAAACCGTCCGCGTGGTGCTCGGCGTATCGGCCGGCTCCATGGTGGACAACATCGCCCGCCAGGTGGCGGAGCTGATCAAGCCGGGCTACGCGGCCAGCACCTTCGTCGAGAACAAGACGGGGGCGGGCGGCATCATGGCCGTGAGCTACCTCAAGACCCTGGCCAAGGACGGCAGCAACGTCTATGTGGGCGTGTCCTCCCCGCTCACGGTCTATCCGGTCACCTACAAGAAGCTCCCCTACGACCCGGACAAGGACCTGATCGCCGTCGGCAGCCTCGGAACCTTCGACCTGGCGCTGGCCGTCGGCCCGATGGTGCCTGCGAGCGTCCATGACCTGAAAAGCTACTTCGAGTGGGCGAAGAAGAACCCGAACGACGCCAACTTCGGCTCCCCCGGTGCCGGGTCGATGCCGCACTTCGTCGGCAGCATGACCGCACGCAGCGCGGGCATCGAGCTTCGCCATGTGCCCTACCGCGGGCCCGGCCCGGCGGTGCTGGACCTGGTGGGCGGCATGGTCTCGGCCGTCGTCGTCCCGCTGGTGGATGTCACTGAATTCGCGGCGCAGGGCAAGCTGCGCATCCTCGGCACCACCGGCGACGCGAGAAGCCGTTTCGTGCCCAACGTGCCCACCTTCGCGGAGCAGGGCTTCGGCGAATACGCCATGGGTGTGTGGATTGCCGTGTTCGTCGCGGCGGGCACGCCCGATGCGCGGGTCCAGCAATTGCGCGGCGTGCTCAAGCAGGGGCTGGCCCAACCCGAAGTCCAGGCCGCCATGGGCAAGCAACTCCAGGCTGCCAAGTGGGGAGATCCGGAGCAGCTGCAGCAGAACATCCGGAAGGAACGCGCCAGCTGGAAGAAGGCGGTGGAAGCGCTGAACTTCACGCCCGAATCCTGACGTTTTTTTGCCCGATCGAGGGATGCCCGGCATCCCTCTTTTTTTGCCCGCCTGATTTGACGGATCCCTTCGGTGTTATCTCTTATATGGTTAACCCGCGGCCCGTTGGAGATAAGTCTAAATTTATAACGCGCGCAGATTTTGTATGGGGCTGCCAAATTGTTCTTTGTCAGAATTACACCTGCACACACACCGACATTTATCTAAAGACGCCGGGTGCAGGAAATAAGTCAGACAAACAACGGAGAGACAATGAATATCAAGGCAATGATTGCCACTGCGGCGCTATTTCCCGGATTTGCCGGGTTGGCGATGGCGCAATCCAACGTGAAAATCATGGGGGAATTGGACGCTGGTATCCAATACTACAAGGCTACCAACGGAACTACGGTCAAGCGTTTGCAAAATGGAGCTTTTGCCGCGTCGCGTCTCATTTTTGCCGGAACCGAAGATCTCGGCGGAGGCCTTGCCGCCAATTTCAATCTGGAAATGGCCCCCCAGGTGGATACGGGTGAACTCAGCAGATTCGGGGCTTTCAATCGAAATTCTTCGGTGAGCCTTTCCAGCCAGAGCCTGGGTGAAATCCGCATGGGCAAATTTCTGACTTCCACCGCGAATCTGGTGTGCCAGGTCGACCAGTTCTGGTGCGGCAGTGGCTTTGGCGGCAGCGGCATCATGTACAACGGCGACGTTTCCACGGTCGGCCGTTGGGTTTCGGGGACTCCGGGGCGCGGCGGCAACAACAACGACGGCGTCTCCGTGTTCTCCGGCGGCACCGGGACGGCGGGCACCGCCGACTCCAACCGCAAGAACAACTCGACGCAGTACATCACGCCCAGGATCGGCGGCTTCCAGGGCAAGCTCATGTATGCCCTGGGCGAGGCTGGCAACTTCGCCAAGAACGGTTCCGGCAATCAACTGAGTGCCACCGTGACGTACAGCGACAAGAACCTGTTCGTGGGCATCGGGTACGAGTCGGTGCGTCCGGATCCGCTGTGGAACGCCAAGGGCGACCTCTCGACGATCGGCGGCACCTACAGGTTCGAGAACCTGACGGTGGGAGCGATCTACCAGTACGAGACCGCCTCCGGGCCCGCCGCCAAGTGGACCCGGGCCAGTGACTGGGCCGTCACGGCCGTCTACCAGGTCAGCGTCTTCGAGCCCTACCTGAAGTTCGGCCAGCACCGCACCAACGGGATAGGCGCCTACGGCATCAAGGACGGGATCGACTCGCAGGTCGTCAACGTCGGCACGCTCTACAGGCTGTCCAAGCGCACCGCGCTCTACGCCGACATCGCGACCGACATGAAGGGCAGCGAGGGCAAGCCCCTCATCTTCAAGGCTGTCGACCCCCGTGTGATGACGGTCGGCATGCACCACTGGTTCTGAGCCGCGAGGAATCTTCGAGACCGCCATGCAAAAGAGAGTTCTGCTGAAGGTGTTGGCGCTGGGCAGCCTGCTGGCCTGCGGCGCGGCCAGCGCCGAAGAGCCCGCGTATCCCTCGCGCCCCGTCACACTCGTCGTCGGCTTCGCGCCGGGCGGCGGCGTCGACCTGATGGCCCGCTACATCGCCAGGAAACTGGGCGACCGGCTGGGCCAGCCGGTGATCGTCGAAAACAAGGCCGGCGCGGGCGGCACCATCGGTGCCGCTCATGTCGCCAAGGCCAGGCCGGATGGCCATACCCTGCTGTTCACCAGCGTGGCCCATTCGATCAACCAGAGCTTCTATCCGAGCCTGCCTTTCGATTCGTTGAAGGACTTCGCGCCGGTGTCGCCCGTGGCGACGGCGCCCAACGGCATCGCGGCACGCATCGATGCGCCCTACAACACGCTGCACGAGATGATCGCGTACGCCAAGGCCAATCCGGAGAAGGTGACCTACGGCGCGGTCAGCGGGTCGACCACCATGTACCTCGGCATGGCCATGTTCGAAAGGGCGGCGGGCCTCAAGCTCCGATACATCCCCTATGGGGGCACCATGGCCTCGGTGCAGGCGACCCTGGCCGGCGAGACCGACCTGGTGTCGAGCGGCTACGCGTCGTCCGACGCCTTCGTCCAGTCGGGCAAGCTCAAGATGCTGGCCGTCACCACCACGAAGCCCACGCATCTCGCGCCCAACGTGCCGACAGTCGCGGCAGCGGCCAACCTGCCCGGCTTCGAGGTGGTGAACTGGATGGGCATCCTTGCGCCGGCCCAGACGCCTGCCAGCGTCGTCAAGCGCCTGAACGAGGAGATCCGCAAGATCCAGGACGACCCTGAATCCGAACCCTTCTTCCTCGCGCAGAAGAACGACAAGTTCCACGACACCCCCGAAGCCTTCGGGAAGCTGATCGCCGTGGACATTGCGCGCTACGGAAAGATCATCAAGGACACAGGCGCCGCCCTGAAGTAGACCCTGCAAGGAGACGAAGCCTGTGAGCCAAGCCAACAAGCGCATCGGGATGATCGTCCCCTCGCTCAACACCATCGGGGAGGATGACTTTCGCCGGTTCTGCCCCGCCGACGTGCACTACCACGTGCACCGCATCCGCCTGCGCAAGGAAGCGGGTGTCGTCACGCCCGAGAGCCTGCTGCGAGCCCATTTGGAGGCGATCGAGGAGGCCTCCTTCCTGAAGGACCTGAACCCCTCTGTCATCACCTTCAACTGCACGGGCGCCAGTGTGGCCTGTGGCGTCGAGGGCGACCGGCGGCTGGCCGAGCGCATGACCGCTGAACTCGGTGTGCCGTCGTCCAACACCATGACGGCGATCAAGCGTGCGCTGCAGAAGGTCGGCGCCCGGAAGATCGTGCATGTGTGTCCCTTTGCCGACAAGTTCTCCACCGAGGAAAAGGCCTCGCTCGAAGCCGCCGGCTTCGAGGTGATCAAGTCCGTGGGCCTGAACTTCGTGGATGCCAGGGAAGCCGCGCAGATGGACCCTGAAGAGCTGGCCGGCATCGCCATGCAGCACGCCGAGAAGGGCATGGACGCGATCCTGCTGTCCTGCGCGAACGTGCGCGCCTTCGAAGCCGTCGCAGTGCTCGAGAAGCGACTGGGCGTGCCTGTCGTCACCAGCAACCAGGCGGTGCTGTGGGACGCGCTCCAACTGCTGGAGTGGACGGGCCAGATACCGCAAGGCGGCATCCTTTTCGGCTGACCGCGCCGGGCGCGCGATGACCATGCGATATCGCCAGTTGGGCAGCAGCAACCTGCGCGTGTCCGCCTTGTGCCTGGGCACCATGATGTTCGGAGACCAGACCGGGCACGCCGAGGCGGCGAGCATCGTCGCCCATGCACGCGAACACGGCGTGAACCTGATCGACACGGCCGACATCTACGCCAAGGGCGGCTCGGAGCGCATGCTGGGCCAGATCCTGCAGGGCCAGCGCCATGACTGGATCGTTGCCAGCAAGCTCGGCAACAAGATGAGCGACCGGGCCAACGAAGGCCACTACTCACGCACCTGGATGCTGCGCGAGGTCGAGGCCATCCTGCAGCGCCTGCAGACCGATCACCTGGACATCCTGTACCTGCACCGCGACTACGGCGGCATGAACCTCGAAGAGCCGCTCATGGCGCTCGATGCTTTGCTGCGTGCCGGCAAGTTGCGCTACTGGGGCGTCTCCAACTTTCGGGCGTGGCGGATGGCCGAGCTGGTGCACATCGCGCGCAGGCTGGGCATGCCGGCGCCCGTCGTCTGCCAGCCTTGCTACAACCTGCTGAACCGCATGCCCGAGGTCGAGATCCTCCCGGCTTGCGGGCACTACGGCATCGGCGTCATTCCGTACAGCCCGCTCGCGCGGGGTGTGCTCACGGGAAAGTACGCGCCGGGTCAAGTGCCGGCCGAAGGCACGCGCGCGGGCCGGGGCGACAAGCGCATGCACGAGACCGAATTTCGCGAGGAGTCGCTGCGCATCGCCCAGACACTCAAGACCCACGCGGAGGCACGGGGCGTGACCCTGGCCCAGTGGGCCACGGCCTGGGTGCTGCACCATCGCCACGTGAGCAGCGTCATCGCCGGCCCGCGCACCCTCGCGCAGTGGCAGGGCTACCTGCCGGCCGTGGACTTGCAGCTCGGCGCCGAGGACGAAGACCGGGTCGACGGCCTGGTGCCGCCCGGGCATCCTTCGACGCCGGGCTTCACGGATTCCATCTTTCCGTTGCACTCCCGCGTCTGACGCCCGAGGGCGCTCAGGCTGCCCTGCCGGCTTGACCGGTCGTGCGCTGCGCGAACCATGCCGACAGCGCGAAGCGTCCGCCGCCACACACGAGCACGGCGAGGAAGCCGCCGATGATCGCCACGTTCTTCTTGATCTGGATGACGTGCAGGCGCCTGGCGGCACCTTCGAACTCCCAGAAGCGGTGTCCGATGAAGATCGTGACGAAGAGGAAGACGATCATCAGGATGGCCGTCTCGCGAACACGGTAGCCCAATGCCACCGCGATGCCGCCCAGCAGTTCGACGACCACGCCGAGCGCTGCAGCGGGAATCCCGAGCGCCTCGGGGAGCTGGAAATTCTTGAACGTCGCGGCGAAGCCGGCGAGGTTCATCGCGTGATTGATCGCGCTCTCGATGAAGATGTACGCGAGCGCAAGACGGGCCAGCAGGAGCACGGTGTCCTGGTGCCGGGCGATCGAGCCCTCCAGCGTGAAACGTGGGTCGTCGATGCTCGGATGCGCCTGGGGCGCGGTGGTTGCAGTTGCCATGTGAAGTCTCCTGTTGGTTTTCGTGTGCTGTGGCAGGCGGCACGACACCGCCCTCACGCACAGCCAAACCATTGTGTTGTTCCGCCCATGCCGCATGCCATCAAAAAGCTGCGGCCAGCCATTGCTTTTTGCTGTGCCGCGCGCGAGCGACCGTCAACAACACCAGGAGACGACGACCGCCTGCGTGGCGATCGTCCGGGAGGGCCTTTCAGCGTCTGTTACGACCATCGGCAGGCGCCACGCCGGCGCCTTCGATGCCGTGCTTCCTGAGCGACTCCGCCACGAAGCCGGAGGCCTTCATTTCCTCGATGAAGCCGCTGAGCCAGGCTTGCGATGCGACGCGCCCCTTGGGCACGCCCATGGCCTGCTCGATGACCATGAAACGCCCCGGCAGCAGGCGCACGCCGCCCACCCGCTTCGCATCCGCTTCGAGTTGCTGCTTCACGCCGGCGGCCACTTCGAGGTTCTGGGCGAGGAACAGGTTGGTCACTTCGGGCGAGGTCGGTGCGCGCACGAGAGCCGCGGACTTCAGCTCGCGCGTCAGGAACAGGTCGTAGGCGCTGCCGCGGCCCACGGCGACCCGCGTTCCGGGGCGGTCCACATCCTCGTTGCGCTGCAGCGGCGAGCCGTTGCGCACCAGGTAGGCGCCTTCGATGATCACGTAGGGCGCCGTGTACTCCATGTCCGCCGCGCGGACCGGGTCGATCGCGACGAAGGCGAGGTCGACCTGTCGCGCCTTGACCGCTTCCACCACGTTGCCGGCGGAGTTGAAGAGCACGAGTTCGACAGGCAAGTCGAGGCGGCGGCCCGCCTCGCGCGCCAGGTCCACGGACACGCCGCGCGGTTCGCCCGCCGCGTCCTTGCTCGCGAGGATCGGGTTGCCGAAGTTGATCGCGGCGCGCAGCTTGCCCGTCGCGCCCAGTTCGGCCCTGGCCGCTGCGCGGGCGTCCGGCCGGGAGCTCGCGCAGCCGGCCAGCAGCAACCCGCCCGCGGCACAGAAGGTGCGGCGTGCGGCATCCATCAGAAGTCGACCTTCTGGCCTGGTTCGGGCACCAGCACCCGTGTCGTCGAGGCTCCGAGCGCCGACGTGAACTCGGCCGGCGTTCCGCGCAGCAGCGGGAAGGTGCCGTAGTGCATCGGGATCGCGTACCGGGGCTTGATCATGTCGCGCACGGCGGTGGCGGCATCCTGCGGCCCCATCGTGAAGTGGCCGCCGATCGGGATCAGCACCAGGTCGGGCTTGTACGTTTCGCCGATGAGCTTCATGTCGCCGTACAGGCCGGTATCGCCCATGTGCCAGATCTTGAAGCCGTTCTCCAGCTCGATGATGTAGCCCACCGGCTCGCCGCCAAAGTGCGTTTCCTCCTTGTCGGTGGCGGGGTTCTTCCACACCAGTTCGGACGAATGCTCGGCATGGACGGCCGTGATCTTCAGGCCCGTCGGACCGAAGGGCGCGACGGTGCCGCTCTTGCCGAAGCGCTGCACCTGCGCCGTCGGCAAGATGCCCAGGCTCACGATGGCCGGGCCCATGCCGCCGGCGTTGTAGACCGGCGCGTTGTTCATCTTCGCGAGCGCGGGCGCGTCGTTGAAGTGGTCGTAGTGGGCGTGCGTCACCAGGATCAGGTCGACCTTGCCCAGCGCATCCAGCTTCTTGAAGGCGGCAGGCGTCTTCGGGTTGGTGGTGAGCCAGGGGTCGATCACGATGACCTTGCCACCGGGCGTGGTGATGCGCATGGTGGCCTGGCCGAGCCATAGCACTTCGGCCTTGCCCGCGGCGATGGTCCCGGGTTGCGTCGGCTGCAACGCGGGCGCCTGCATGGCGGTGCCTGCGCACCCGGCGAGGGCTGCGGCGAGTGCGGCGGTGGAAAGCAGGGAACTCAGTTTCTTCATGTGCTTCTCTCTCTTCTTGTTGAAAAAATGAACTGGCGGAAATGAACTGGGAAGGGGCTAACGGTCCACGCCGTAGAACCTGACCTGGTAGTCGTGGAACAGCGCGTTGCGGTTTTCGGCGCTCGTGCCGTGGTACGGCGAGCCGTTGGTCGATGCGGTCGACTTCTCGCCGATCCACAGGTAGCTGCCGTTGTTGGCGCGATCGCTCTGGCGCCAGGTCGGCAGGCCTTCGCCGTTGGGGTCGCCCGTCTTGACGAAATTGGCCCAGAGGGTGGAAGCCTGGTCCGCCAGCTCGAAGTCGGCCGGACTCCATGACCGCTGCCCCGGCTCATTGCGAAGCGAGTTGAGCACGTACCAGAGGTCCGACGAATGCCACGAGCCGTAGTACTCGCGGTCGCGCCCGGGAGCGGGATGGTCGAAGTAGAAGACGTAGACCTTGCTGCCGGGGTTCTGCCCCTTCAGTACCGTGCCCGCGATCCGGTTCTGCTCCAGCGCCATGTCGGCCTGGGCCTTGAGGTGCTGGCGGTAGGCATCGGTCTTGGTGGATGCCGGGTAGAGCTTCTCGAAGCGGTACTTCGCGTACAGCTCGTCACCCAGCAGCTTCTTCCAGTACGCGTGGAAATCGGCGACTTCCATCTGCTTGTCCGGCGCGCCATCCAGCGCCGTGCGCTCGTCGGCCACGGTGCCGACCATGACGTCCACACCATTGAGTGCTCCGGGACGCAGCAGGTCGACCGATTCCTTCGTCAGGACGGTACCGTCGATGACGGCGTATTTGCCGCTCGTCACGGCAAACATCTGCTCGGCCCGGGCGTCGTCCTTGTAGAAGTCCTCCGCCGGGATCTTTCTCAGGTCCTCGAGCGTCTTGCCCGGATAGAGCTTCTCGAACACCGGCGCCGCGGCAGTCGTCTTGTCGTCGAACGTCACGAAGTTCGCCTTGTCCGGCTGCGCCATGACGGTGGGGCTGCTGTGCATGATGGCCCGCTGGAACAGCCCCTTCGACAGCGGCGTCGACATGAGGGTTCGCACGTTGCGCGAGCCGGCCGACTGGCCGGCGATGGTCACCTTGCCGGGATCGCCGCCGAAGGCGCGGATGTTCTTCTGGACCCATTTGAGCGATTCCACGCCGTCGAGGATCGCGAAGTTGCCCGCGCCGTATTCCTTCGCGCCGGGCAGGGCCAGGAAGCCCATGATGTTAAGCCGGTAGGCCGGCGTGACGACGATGATGCCCTTGGCCGCCAGCCTGGCTGCGTTGAACTCGACCTCGGAGATGTTGCCGTGCCGGTTGCCGCCGCCGTGGAAGAACACCATCACCGGAAGCGATCCGCTCGCGGGCTTCTGCGGTGTCCAGACGTTGAGGTACAGACAGTCTTCGCTGTCCTTCGGGTCCTTTGTCGGATCCCAATAGAACTCGTTGAAATAGAAGGTGCCGGGCAGATTGGCGCTGGCGAGTTGATAGGCCCGGTTGGGCCACGCGGCGCCTTCCCGCACGCCCGACCATGGCACCACCGGCTGCGGCGCCTTCCAGCGGTTGGGCCCCACGGGCGGCGCGGCGAAGGGCACGGCCTTGTAGACCGTGACCCCCGCGACGTCGGTGGACACACCCCGGATCTTTCCGCCTTCCACCGACAGGGTCGTGTCGGTGGCCTGGGCCGATGCGCCCGAGGCGGCGAACCCCATGAGAAGCAGAACAAGGAACATCTCTTTGGATTTCATCGACTTGTCTCCTGAATGAAGTGATGCCGCCGCGCCGTGCCGCGCGGACCCGGACTGCGCGAGCCGCTCAGGGGCGCGCGAGGCTGGTCAGGGTGCGGACGTCGGCGGCCTCGCCGAGCGACCAGCACGCGGCCAGCAGGTCGGAAGTCCGCTGCGCGCCGAGGATGCCGTCGGACAGGCCGTGGAACTTGCGCTCCAGGTCGGCGTCGCTCATCGGGCGTTGCAGCGAGCCGATCGCGTGTTCGATGAACACGTGCTCGCGGCGACCGTCGGTGAGCACCGCGGTCACGTCGGCGCTGGCTTCGTCGATGCTGTCGTCCACCATGGCCACGACCTTGCGGCGCAGCGCCACGACATCGGGGCGATTCACGATGTCGTCGGCGAACTCCTCCTCGGCCGCACGACCGAACACCAGCCCGGCCGCGCAGCCGTGGTACACGCTGAACTTGCCTTGCAGGCCGTCCACCGGTTCCTTCTTGCCGGTGAGTTCGAGCACGAGCGAGTGCACCTTGAGTTCGATGCGCTCGATCTGCTCGGGCTTCACGCCGCGCTCGCGCAGTTGCACGCAGGCGTCGATGCTCGGGTGGATCACGATGCCGCAAGCGAAGGGCTTGTAGCTGTTGAAGGAGATTTCGAAGCGCTCGCCCAGCTCGTCGGTGACTTCATTCCACGCGTACTTGGTGGACACCACTTGCGCCCAGCCGCGCGGCGCCTCGATCGCCTTCGGGCTCGCGGTGTAGCCGTGCTTGGCCATCAGCGCAGCCATCAGGCCGGCGCGTGCCGCGCCGCCGGGATGGAAGGGCTTGGTCATGGTGCCGAACTGCTCGCGCAGGCCGACCGGTTGCGACGCGGCGATGCCGAGCGCCATTGCGGTCTGGTCTGCGTCCAGGCCGAGCAGGCGCGCGCAAGCCGCGGCTGCGCCGAGCATGCCGGTGGTGCCGGTGATGTGCCAGCCGCGGTCGTAGTGGTCGGGGTAGACCGTGTTGCCCAGACGGCAGGCCACGTCGATGCCCAGAACCAGCGCGTCGAGCACGGCGCGACCGCTTGCACCGGTGTGCTCGGCCAGCGCCAGCACGGCCGAAGCCACCGGGCCGGCCGGATGGATGATGGTCTTGAGGTGCGTGTCGTCGAAGTCGAAGGTGTGCGAGCTGATGCCGTTGAGCATTGCGGCGTTCGCGATGTCGACCTTCTCGGCGCGGCCGAGCACCGCGGCCTGCGGTGCCGGCTGCAGTTCCTGCACGGCGGCCAGTGCGGCTTCGACGGCTTCGTGGCGTGCAGCGCCAACGGCGCAACCCAGCCAGTTGAGGAAGGTGCGATGGGCTTCGTGGTCCACCGCATCGCTCCAGCCGCGCGAGGCGTGGCCGGCGACGTACTCGGCCAGGATGCGGGTGATGGGAGGGGCGTTGTGGTCGGCTGCGACCTGGGTATTGCGTGCCATGTGAAAGCTCTAGCTGGAAGGTTGGGGAGAAAAACGGAAAAAAGCGGAGAGTGTGGCGCGCTAGCTGTCGAGTTCGATCTTGCGGTCGCGGGCGAGCTTGGTCCATCGCGCGATGTCGGTGCGGATGTAGTCGGAGAACTGCTGGGGGCTCATCGGCATGGGCTCGACGGCTTCGACCGACAGCTTGTCGCGCAGGTCCGGCGCCTTGAGCACCGTGTTGAGCGATTCGTTGAGCTGGCGGACGATGTCCGCGGGCATGTTGGCCGGGCCGACCACGCCATACCACTGCATGGCGTCGAAGCCCTTGAGGCCCAGTTCCTCGAGCGTCGGCACGTCCGGCGCCGCGGGATGGCGCTTCAGACCCGTGACGGCCAGTGCGCGCACGCGACCCGACTTGAGGTGCGGCATCGCCGCGGCGAGGCCCGGGAACATCACCTGGGTCTGCCCGCCCACGAGGTCGGTGAACGCCGGTGCGATGCCGCGATAGGGCACGTGCACCATGAACACCCCGACCTGCTGCTTGAACAGTTCCATCGTCAGGTGGGTGAGCGAGCCCGCGCCGGAGGAGCCGTAGCTGACCTTGCTCGGATTGGCCTTCACGTAGGCGACGAACTGCTTGAAGTCCTTGGCCGGCACGTCGGCGTTGACCACCAGCACATTGGGCGTGCCGCCGATCATCCCGATGGCGGTGAAGTCCTTGACCGCGTCATAGGGCAGGCGCCGCGTGGCCGGGGCGGTGCCGTGGGTGGCGACATAGCCTTGCATGAGCGTATAGCCGTCCGCGGGCGCGCGTGCGGTGTTCTGCGACGCGATCACGCCGCCGCCGCCGGCCTGGTTGTCCACGACGAAGGTCTGGTTCAGCACCTTGCCCCAGCGCTCGGTGACGGTGCGGCCGATCATGTCGCTGCCGCCGCCGGCGGACACCGGCACGATGTAGCGGATGGGCTTGTTCGGATAGCCCTGGGCATGGGCCAGTCCGTGCAGCCCGGCGAGGGTCGGGGGAAGCGCGAGGACGAAGGCGCGTCTTTTCATGGTGTTGTCTCCTTGTTGTCTTGAAGGTGGGCGGGCGTCAGCCCGTCAGGCCCGAAAGCCGGGTGTAGGCATCGCCGACGTGGCGTGCCATGAGCTTTTCGCAGCGGGCAACGTCGCCGTCGCGCAGCGCGCGGGCGATCGCCACGTGCTCGGCGATCGATGCGCGCATGCCCATGTCCTGCGAAAGGTTCTTGAGGCGCGAGAGGTGCAGCTTCTGCACCACGCCGCGGTAGGTGTCGGCCAGCGCATGGTTGCCTGCGGCTTCGACGATGGCCCAGTGGAAGTTCAGGTTCTCGCGGTAGTAGCGCTGCACGTCGTGCGCGGCGAAGGCGGCGTTCATGTCGGCGATGGAGGCATCGAGCGCATCGGCCAGCGCGATGCGCGCCTCGTCGCCCAGCCGTGCGGCGCGGCGGCCGGCAAAGCCGTCGAGCAGGCCGCGCATTTCGTAGAGGTCGCGCAGCTCTTCGGCATCCGGCTCGCGCACGAACACGCCTGCATGCTTGCGCGCCACGACGAGGCCCGTGCTTTCGAGTTCGCGCAGCGCTTCGCGCACCGGCACCCGCGAAACGCCCAGGCGCGCGGCGATGTCGGGCTCGTTGATGCGCTGCCCGGTTGGCAACTCGCCGCGCAGGATCATCGCCAGCATGTCGTCGCGAACCAGCTTGGCGAGGGGAACGTCGCGCAAGGTCGAGAGCTGGTCGGAAGGGAGGTCGGTGAGCCAGGGCAGCATGCGAAAGTCCGTTGTGGTTCGCATATCGTATACGACAGCCGACTGAAATGTCCACGTTTTCAATAAAAGTGTTGACACTTTGTGCGTCGATGCAAACAATCCAGTCCGTTCAAAGGCCCTCAAAGTTCATTCCGAATGCCCCATCTGCCTGCCTCATCCGCCCTGCAACGCTTCCGCGTGGTCGACCTGACCCAGGTTCGTGCCGGCCCCACCGCCTGCCGCCAACTCGCTGATTGGGGCGCCGACGTCATCCAGGTGCAAATGCCCGAGCACATGCGCGGCGACGACACCCTGGGCGGCCAGGACGGCTCCGACTACCAGTACACGCACCGCAACAAGCGCTCGATCACGCTCAACCTCAAGGAAGACGAAGGCATCGCCACCCTGAAGCGCCTGATCGCGGGCGCCGACGTAGTGGTCGAGAACTTCCGCCCCGACGTGAAATTCCGCCTGGGCATCGACTACGAGACGCTCGCGGTCGACAACCCCGGGCTGGTCTACGCCAGCATCTCCGGCTTCGGCCAGTCGGGTCCGCTCGCGGCGCGCCCTGGCTTCGACCAGATCGCGCAGGGCATGGGCGGGTTGATGTCGGTCACTGGCCTGCCGGGCGACGGGCCGGTGCGCGTCGGCATCCCGATCGCCGACCTGTGCGCCGGCATCTTCGCGGCGCAAGGCATCCTGGTCGCTCTGCTGGAGCGCGAGTCTTCCGGCAAGGGCCAGTGGCTGCACACCTCGCTGCTGGAGTCGATGGTCTACATGATGGATTTCCAGACCTCGCGCTACCTGATCGACGACGAGGTCGGCCACCAGGCGGGCAACTTCCATCCCACGAGCATCCCGACCGGCGTCTACAAGGCCCGCGACGGCTACCTGAACATCGCGGTCTTCGGCTCCAAGATCTGGGAGCGCTTCTGCAACATCCTCGGCGCGCCCGAATGGATCACCGACGAGCGCTACCACGACAAGCCCTCGCGCTCCGTCAACCGCGATGCGCTCAATGCCGAGATCAACCGGCGTCTCGCCGCGCACGACCGCAGCCACTGGATCGAGCAGTTCAACGCCGGCGGCGTGGCCTGCGGCCTCATCAGCGATATGCGCGAAGTCTTCGCGGAGCCGCAGATCGAGCACCTCGGCATGGTCAAGGAAGTCGTGTCGGCCCGCCTCGGCCCGCAGCGGCTGGTCGGCCAGCCGATGCAACTGGAGCGCACGCCCAGCACCATTGCCCGCGCGGCCCCGCGTCGCGGCGAACACACGGAGGAAGTCCTGCTCGAACTGGGCATCGGCGCGGACGACCTCGCCCGCATGAAAGCGACCGGAGTTTTTTGACATGACGAATCCCACCTACGAATCCACCACCGAGCGAGTCCAGACCTGGCTCGACGGCACCACGCTGCACATCCGCTTCAACAACCCGGTGCGGCACAACGCGCTGTCGGTCGACATGTGGGAGGCCGTGCCGCCACTGCTGCGTATCGCGCAGGACGACGACAGGGTGCGCCTCGTCGTCTTCTCCGGCGCGGGCGAAAAGGCTTTCGTGTCGGGTGCCGACATCTCGCAGTTCGAGGACATGCGCGCCGCCCGCGAGGCCGTGACCCGCTACGAGGCGATGGCCGAGGAAGCGCTGATGAGCATCCACGACTTCCCCAAGCCGACGCTCGCCTGCATCCGCGGCTACTGCATCGGCGGTGGCGTGAACGTGGCGATCAGCTGCGACATCCGCATTGCATCCGACGACTCGGTGTTCTCGATCCCGGCCGCGCGCCTGGGGCTGGGCTATCGCTACTCCGCGATGAAGAACCTGGTCGACCTGATCGGCCCCGGCGCGGCCAAGGATCTCTTCTTCACCGCTCGCCGCATCGATGCCGCGGAGGCGAAAACGCTCGGCCTCGTGACCCGCATCAGCACCGTGGAAGGGCTCGACGAGTTGCTGGCCGAGTACACGAAGGCGCTGGCCGACAACGCGCCGCTGACCGTGGCGGCAGGCAAGGCCATCACCCGCGAAATCCTCAAGCCTTCGCCGGAACTGGACCAGCCCCTGTGCGCGTCATTGATCCGCGGCTGCTTCGAGAGCGCCGACTACACCGAAGGCCGCACCGCGTTCATGCAGAAGCGCAAGCCGGTCTTCACGGGCCGATAGCCATGGAACAACGAGGAGATCCAACGATGCAGTCCTACTGGATGCAGATGACCGACGAGTCGACCGTGCTCGAAATGCGCGAGACGGCCGCGCCGCAGCCTGGCCCGCAGCAGTTGCTGTTGCGCATGCATGCCGCGTCGCTCAATCGCGGCGAGTTCGTGGCGGGCCACGGCCTGCACGGCCAGCCGGGAAGCTGGAAAGCCATCGGCGGGGAGGGTGCCGGTGAAGTCGTCGCCGTCGGAGCCGGTGTCACCCGCTTCAAGCCGGGCGATGCGGTCATGGGCCGTTGTTCCGGCGCCTTCTCCGAATACGCGCTGATGGAGGAGATCGAGGCGATGGCCAAGCCCGCGAGCCTGTCGTGGGAAGAAGCCGCCAGCGTCGCGCTGACTTTCCTCGTGTCATACGACATGCTGGTGCTGCAAGGCAGGCTCCAGTCCGGCGAGTGGGTGTTGATCAACGGCGTGTCGTCCGGCGTTGGCGTCGCATCGCTCCAACTGGCGAAGGTGCTGGGCGCGAAGGTGATCGGCACCTCGGGCTCTGCCGAAAAGCTGGCGAAGCTGAAGGCCCTGGGCCTCGATCTCGCCGTCTGCACGCGTGCGCCCGATTTCGGCGAAGCGGTGATGCAGGTGACCGATCGGCACGGCGCCGATCTCGTCATCAACACGGTCGGCGGAACGGTGTTCGCCGAGAACGTCCGCGCGATGGCCTTCGAAGGCCGGCTCGCCACCGTGGGCTACGTCGACGGCGTCGTGCACGCCGAACTGGACCTCGCGGCCCTGCATGCGAAGCGGCTGACGGTGTTCGGCGTGTCGAACAAGCTGCGCAGCAAGGCGCAGCGTGCGGCGGCGATTCCCGGGTTCGTGGCGGACGTGCTGCCGCACATCGCCGCCGGCCGCATCAGGCCGCAGATCGACAGGGTCTATGAATTTCCGCAGTTGAGGGAAGCCAAGGCCACCATGGAAAGCGGCGGCCACGTCGGGAAGATCGTGCTGCGCATGCCAGCCGCGGCCTGAAACCAGAAAAAGAAGGAGACAAGACATGAACATCAAGAAGAGCGTCCTGGCATTGGGCCTCTGTGCCCTTGGAACCGCCGCATGGTCCCAGCCGGGGGACTACCCGAGCAAGCCGATTCGCCTCGTCATCGGCTTCGCGCCGGGTGGCGCTGCCGACTACGTGGCCCGCGCCATGAGCGAGGCCTTCGGCAAGGCGCTCGGACAGCCGGTCGTGGTCGACAACAAGCCGGGCAACGGATCGAGCATCGCGGCGGAACTCGTCGCCAAGGCGCCGGCCGACGGCTACACGCTGCTGATCGCCAGCCCGAGCAGCATCTCCGTCAATCCGGCGCTCAATCCCAAGCTGTCGTACACGGCACGCGACCTCGCGCCCGTGACGAAGATGACGACCTCGCCGCTGGTGCTCGCGGTCAATCCCGCCACGGGCATCCGCTCGGTCGCCGATCTCATCGCGGCTGCGAAGAAAGATCCGGGCAAGCTCAACTACTCGACCTCCGGCAACGGTTCCGCGCCGCACCTGGGCGCCGCGCTGTTCAGCCAGGTCACCGGCGCGGAGATGACGCACATCCCCTACCGCGGCGGCAGCCTGGCGATCCAGTCGGTGATGGCGGGCGATACCCAGCTCACCTTCGGCACTTCGCCCTCGGTGCTGCCCATGGCCAGCGGGGGACGCCTGCTCGCCCTGGCCGTCAGCACGCGCGAGCGTTCGCCGCTGGTGCCCAATCTGCCCGGCATGAAGGAGGCGGGGCTGCCCGACTACAACCTTGAGTTCTGGTACGGCATGTTCGTGCCCGCCGGCACGCCGCCGGCCATCGTCCAGAAGATCTACAACGCGACCGTCACCGCGATGCAGCAGCCTTCGGTGAAGGCCTCGCTGGCGCGCGATGGCACCGAGGTGTCCATCTCGTCATCGCCCGAACAGTTCAACAGCTTCCTGGCCGAAGACGGGAAGTTCTGGGTCAAGCTGGTGAAGAGCGCGAACGTCAAGGTCGAGTGAGGGTCTGACGTTAGGATTGCGCATGCTTCCCCCTTCTTCCAGCACCCGTGGTTCCGCCCTGTCGGAGGGCATCGTCAGCGAGCTCAAGCAACTCATCTACACCGGCGAGTTCAAGCCGGGAGAGCGGCTCAACGAAGCGGCACTGGCCCTGCGAATGGGCACCAGCCGAGGTCCGATCCGCGAGGCGATCAAGGTGCTGGCGGGGCTCGGCATCGTCACGGCGGTCGCGAACCGCGGCGTGTACGTGCGGCAGTTGTCGCTTCGCGAGATGGTCGAGATCTACGAGTTGCGCGCGCTCATGTTCGGCTATGCGGCCGAGCGCGCCTGCGAGCATCTGACCGAAGAGACCAGGAAGCAGATGGAAGACCTGCTGTCCGCCATGGACGCCGCCTGCGAAGCGGAGGACGGCACGCTCTACTACGAGCTGAACCTGCAGTTCCACGCGCTGATCCTCACCCTCTCGAACAATCGCCGCGCCCACCAGGCCTATGACGATTACGTGAAGGAGTTGCACCTCGTGCGGCGCAAGTACTTCAACGCGCCGGGCAACATGCGCCGATCGAACGTGGAGCATCGTGCGATCTTCGATGCGATCGCGGCATCGAACCGGTCGCGTGCCCGCGCGGCAGCCGAGCGCCACGTGCTGGCCGGCCGCGAGCGGCTGCTCGCGAACTTCGGCGACCCGCTCTCGCTGCAAGGCGCCTGACGCGCGCGGACTTCAAGCCCTTCTTTTGAACATCGCCGAGCCACCACTGGCCAAGGCGACGTCATAGGCGGTTGCAAGCAGGGCAGGGCCGAGCGCGAGCATGCGTTTCTCCGTCAGCCGCACCGAAGGACCCGCAATGGTGATCACGCCGATGGCCGCGCCGTTGCCGCTGCGCACTGGCGCGGCCATCGCCGCCATCGCAGGCGCGAACACCTCGTTGATCATGCTGAACCCGCGCTTGCGTGCCGCCCGGATGTAGGCCAGCAGGGCCTTGACCGTGGTCGGCGCCTTGGGGCCGAAGTCTTTCGGCTTGCCGAATCCTTGCCTGGCGACCAGCTCAAGGGCTTGTTCGTCCGTCATCGTCGACAACCATGCATGGCCTGCCGAACTGCATGACAGGTTGACGGAGAGGCCCATGTCCGGGTCGTAGCGCAAGCCCCGCGTCGCACCCTGGGCCTTGGCGACGAAGGTCAGCTCGTCGCCGTCGACGACGGCGAGGCGCACGAGTTCGCCCGATTCCGTGGCCAGGCGGTCGAGCAGTGGTTGCGCGACATCGACGATGCCGCTGTTGCTCAGGAAGCTCAGGCCCAGCGACACCAGTTTCATCGTCAGGGTGTAGTCGCCATGGCGCTGGTCCTGCCGCACATAGCCGTTGCGCGCCAGTTCGGCCAGCAGGCGGTGGGTGGCGCTCAGCGGCATCTCCAGGTCTGCGGCCAGGGCCGACAGCGCACTCCCGCCGGGGTGCTGCGCCAGGTGCTCCATCACTTTGAAGCTGCGTTCGAGTATTGAGCTCATGGAATCTCTTGGAGGCCGGTGGACCGGCATGCGTCGGCGACAACGTTTCCGGATCGGACCATGACCCTAATCCGGCTCGTCGGCATTTTGTAAAGTGTTTTCACTAATGGAAAGGCTTTCCACTATATGAATATGATCGCGCCGTTTTTCCAGCGGCTCGTCCTTTTCCGGACCGTGCTGTCGTTCGTCGATCTTCCTTATGGACAGTGTCTTGAGACTTCTTTTCCGCACCCTCGCAGTGGCCGGCCTGACCCTCGCCATGGCCGCACCGGCCCTTGCTCAGGAACACGAGCGCGTCATCCGTTTCGGCCACCTGAACAACCCCGACCACCCGGTGAGCTTCGGCGTCAAGCGATTTGCCGAGCTGCTGGCGGCCAAGAGCGGCGGCAAGATGAAGGTGCAGGAATACCCGGCCTCCCAGCTCGGCACCGAGATGCAGCAGCAGTCCGCGCTGCAGGGCGGCGTGCAGCAGATGTCCGCGCCCGCCACGACCTCGCTGGCCGGCATCGTCAAGGAGTTCGGCCTGGTCGATTTCCCGTTTGCAGTCGCCAACTTTGCACAGGCGGATGCACTGCTCGATGGCCCGCTGGGGCAGACGCTGATCTCCAAGCTGCCTGAAAAAGGCCTGGTCGCCCTCGGCTACTGGGACCTCGGCTTCCGCAACGTCACCAACAGCAAGCGACCGATCGCCAAGGCCGAGGACCTCGACGGGCTCAAGATCCGCGTGATCCCGAACCCCGTGTTCCTCGAGACCTTCAAGGCCTTCAAGGCCAACCCGGTCCCCATGCCCTTCGCTGAGCTCTATGGCGCGCTCGAGGCGAAGGCGGTGGACGGCCAGGAAAACCCCTTCTCGGTGATCCTGTCGAACAAGTTCTTCGAAGTGCAGAAGTACCTGAGCGCAACCAACCACGTCTACGCTGCCAACATCGTGCTCGTCAGCAAGAAGTTCTGGGACGGTCTCTCGCCCACCGAGCAGAAGTGGATGCGGGAAGCCGCCGATGAAGCCCGCGGCTACCAGCGCCAGGTGAGTCGTGCGGCTGCGCAACGCGCCGTGGGCGACCTGCAGGCCAAGGGCATGCAGTTCAACGAAGTCACGCCGGCCGAGCAGGCCCGCATGCGCCAGATCGCGAAGCCTGTGATCGACAAGTTCGCAGCCAGTTATGACCCGGCCATCGTCAAGCTCTACAACGACGAGCTGGCACGCATCCGCAAGTAAGGGGCAAAGAGCAGCGGTCTGAGCTCGTGGCCCGGGATTCACACAGGGACAAACAACATGAATCGATGGATTGACCGATGCTGTACCGGCATCGAAGCAGTGATCGCCTTCTTCCTCGCGGTGATGGTGGTGCTGGTGTTCGGCAACGTGGTGCTGCGCTACGGCTTCAACTCGGGCATCACCGTGTCCGAGGAAGTCTCGCGCTGGCTCTTCATCTGGGTGACCTTCCTTGGCGCCGTCGTGGCTCTCAAGGAGCACGGCCACCTCGGGGTCGACATGGTCGTGCAGAAGCTGCCGCCCCTGGGCAAGAAGATCTGCCTCGCGCTGGGTCACCTCATCATGCTGTACATCGTCTGGCTGCTCTTCCAGGGCAGCCTGGCCCAGGCCCGCATCAACTGGGACGTCACGGCGCCCGTCACCGGGGCATCGATGGCGGTGGTCTATTCGTCGGGCATCGTCTTCTCGGTGCTGGCTGCGTTCATCCTGGCGCTCGACCTCTACCGGCTGCTGACCGGGCAGATCGCGGAGAAAGACCTCGTCATGGTCCAGGAGTCGGAAGAGGCTGTGCAACTGCAGCAGATCCTCGGCTCGGCATCGGAGCCCGAAAAATCGTCCACCCCTGAATTCGCGCACGGGAGCAAGAAATGACCATCCTTGTCTTCGTGGGCTCCTTGCTCCTCGCCATGGCGATGGGCATTCCGATCGCTTTCTCGCTGCTGGCGAGCGGCGTGGCGCTGATGTGGCATCTGGACTTGTTCGATGCACAGATCCTTGCGCAGAACGTCATCGGCGGTGCCGACAGCTTCCCGCTGCTGGCCGTTCCCTTCTTCATGCTGGCCGGCGAGATTATGAACGTCGGCGGGTTGTCCAAGCGCATCGTCGATTTCGCGCTGGCACTGGTCGGCCACGTGAAGGGCGGGCTGGGCTACGTCACCATCCTGGCCGGATGCCTGCTGTCGGCGCTGTCAGGCTCGGCGGTTGCCGACGCGGCTGCGCTCACGGCCTTGCTGCTGCCCATGATGGTCAAGGCCGGGCACGACAAGGCGCGTGCCGGCGGGTTGATCGCAGCGACCGGCGTCATCGGCCCCGTCATTCCGCCGAGCATCGGTCTCGTGATCTTCGGCGTCGCGGCCAACGTCTCGATCTCCAAGCTCTTCCTCGCCGCGATCGTGCCGGGCCTGCTGATCGGTGCCGCGCTGTGGCTCACCTGGGCGTGGCTCGTTCGTCGCGAAAAGATCATTCCGCCGCCGCGCAAGTCGCCGGCCGAGATCCTGACCGCGTTCCGTCGCGCCCTGTGGGCCTTGATGCTGCCGCTGATCATCCTCGTGGGCCTTCGCATGGGCGTCTTCACGCCCACCGAAGCGGCCGTGGTGGCTGCGGTGTACGCGCTGTTCGTGTCGACCGTGATCTACCGTGAACTGACCTGGAAGGATCTGCACAGCATCTTCGTCGGCGCGGCGAAGACCAGCGCCATCGTCATGTTCCTGATCGCCGCCGCGATGGTGAGCGCCTGGCTCATCACCGTGGCCGACCTGCCGTCGAAGGTGGTCGGGCTGCTGCAGCCTTTCATGGGCAACAAGATCCTGCTGATGTTCGCGATCATGGTGCTCGTGATGATCGTGGGCACGGCCATGGACATGACGCCGACCATCCTGATCCTCACGCCCGTGCTGATGCCGATCGTGAAGGCCGCGGGCATCGACCCGGTGTACTTCGGCGTGCTGTTCATCATCAACAACTCCATCGGCCTCGTCACGCCGCCCGTGGGCACCGTGCTCAACGTGGTGGCCGGCGTAGGGAAGATATCGATGGACGATGTCACGCGCGGTGTGGTGCCATTCATGATCGCGGAGTTCGTGATCATGTTCATCATGGTCCTGTTCCCGTGGTTGGTCATATGGCCGGCGAAGCTGTTCGGCGGTTGAGCTGATTTCCCAAAAACTCTAGAGGAGACTCGTCCATGTCCCGTTTCATTCAAAAGACGCTGTTGGCGGCTGCTGCCGTGCTCGCGATGACCACCGCAGGCGCCCAGGTCAAGGAGCGCACGATCAAGTTCGCGTTCCAGAACCAGACCGGCCATCCCCAGGCGCAAGGTGCGCAGAAGTTCGCCGACCTGGTGGCTGAGAAGTCGGGCAAGAAGATCACGGTCAAGCTCTTCCCCGGCGGCTCGCTGGGCGGTGACTTGCAGACGGTCTCCGCGCTCCAGGGCGGCACCGTCGAGATGACCGTGCTGAACGCCGGCATCCTGACCGCGCAGGTGAAGGAGTTCGCCGCCTATGACTTCCCCTTCCTCTTCAACAACGGACAGGAAGCGGATGCGGTCACCGACGGCCCCTTCGGCCAGAAGCTGATGGCGAAGCTCGAGGAAAAGGGTCTTCACGGCCTCGGCTATTGGGACCTGGGCTTCCGAAACCTGACGAACAGCAAGCGCCCGATCGCGAAGGCCGACGACATCGCCGGGCTGAAGATCCGCGTGATCCAGTCGCCGATCTACATCGACCTCTTCAACACGCTGGGCGCCAACGCAACGCCGCTGCCTTTCCCCGAGCTGTACTCGGCGCTGGACCAGAAGGCGGTGGATGGGCAGGAGAATCCCAACACCGTGATCCTGTCGTCCAAGTTCGCGGAGGTGCAGAAGTACCTCACGCAGACGCGCCACATCTACAACCCGCAGGCGCTGATCGTCAGCAAGAAGACCTGGGACAGCATGAGCGCTGAAGAGAAGAAGATCATTTCCGATGCGGCGACCGAGGCCACGACCTTCCAGCGCCAGGTGTCCCGCGGCGCCGCGGACAGCGCGCTCGAAGCGCTCAAGACGGCCGGCATGACCGTCACCGAACTGCCGCCCGCCGAAATGGCGAAGCTGCGCGACAAGGTGAAGCCGGTGATCGAGAAGTACACGGCATCCGTGGGTGAGGGCACCGTCAAGGAACTGATGGCAGAGATCGCCAAGGTTCGCAAGTAGGAAGCCGCTTTCGTTCGCCTTGGCATCCAGCGCCGGTGACGGCAGACTCGGGGAACGCGTGCAAAGCGCGTTTCCCTTGC
Organism: Variovorax flavidus; assembly: GCF_030317145.1. Classification (GTDB taxonomy): domain Bacteria; phylum Pseudomonadota; class Gammaproteobacteria; order Burkholderiales; family Burkholderiaceae_C; genus Variovorax; species Variovorax flavidus. Next base: position 68,783 of record NZ_JASZYE010000003.1, on the reverse strand, counting down.
CAAGCCCTGGAGGTCATTGATGTACGCCTGCGAATCCATGGCGGACGGTTCGGCGGTCAGCCGGGCCATCTGCCTTTGTCATCGGCCCGAGATCGGGAGACTCACCCGACTCATCAACGCGGACCTGTCCAGGCGCGGCTTCGTGGCCGGCATGGCCGCCTCGGTCGCGACGCTGGGGCTCCCCTTTGGTGCCGGCGCCCAACCCGCTCCCGGCGCGCAAGCCCGGCCGATCGTCCTGACCAACTTCCGCCTCTTCGACGGCAAGGGCGCGACGCTGCGAGACGGTCTCCATCTGGTGATCGACGGCGACCGGATCAAGTCGGTGGGAAGCGGCGCGCCGGCAGCGCCTGAAGGCGCCCAGACGATCAACTGCGGCGGGCGGGTCGTCATGCCCGGAATGATCGACGCCCACTGGCATTCGCTGTTCGCGGCCCTGCCGCTCCAGGTGCTCCTGCAAGGAAACATGGGCTATATCCATGTGGCGGCGAGCGCGGAAGCCCAGCGCACGCTGTTGCGGGGCTTCACGACGGTGCGTGACCTCGGGGGGCCGGCGTTCGCCTTCAAGCTGGCGATCGACCAGGGCCTGACGCCGGGCCCGCGCATCTATCCTTCCGGCGCGATGATCACGGGCAGTGGCGGGCACGGCGACTTGCGCCCGTTGTCCGATGTGCCGCGCAACCCGGGCACCCTGAGCTTCTCGGAGCAGACCGGCGCAGCGGCCATCGTCGACAGTCCGGACGAGATCCGGCTGCGCGTGCGCGAGCAGCTCACGCAAGGCGCTTCGCAGATCAAGCTCGTGGGCGGGGGCGGCGTCTCCTCGCCGCGCAGCCCGCTGGACCTGACGACGCTCTCGGAGGCGGAGTTGCGTGCGGGCGTGGAGGTCGCGAAGGACTGGAACACCTACGTCACGGTGCACGCCTATGCGTCGCAGACCGTGCAGCGCGCCATCGCCGCAGGCGCCCGTTGCGTCGAGCATGCGCACCTGATGGACGAGACGACCGCCAAGATGATGGCCGACAAGGGCGTGTGGCTGAGTATCCAGCCCTTCCTGTCGGAGGAGGACACGGGCCAATTGACCGGCCCGAACCGCGTGGCCGCGCTCCAGGTGTTCGCCGGAACCGACAACGCCTACAGGCTCGCCAGGAAGTACAAGATCAAGACCGCATGGGGGTCCGACATGCTGTTCAATCCGGCGCTGGCCCTCCGCCAGGGCACGATGCTGACGCACCTGACGAAGTGGTACTCGAACGCCGAGATCCTCACCATGGCCACTTCCACCAACGCGGAACTGCTGGGCCTTTCAGGTCCGCGCAATCCTTATCCCGGAAAGCTGGGCGTCATCGAGGAAGGCGCGTACGCGGACCTGTTGCTGGTCGACGGCAATCCGCTCGAGAACATCGCGCTGCTTGCGAACCCCGACAGCAGCCTTCTGATCGTCATGAAGGACGGCAGGATCCACAAGAACACGCTCAAGACCTGAGCGACAGGCCCCGGCCAGCCCGGCGCTATTTCTTGCCCTTCTTGCCGGACCGGGACTTGCCGGCGGCTGCCGCGCCGCCCGTGCTGCCGCGGCTCCCGGCGGCCTGCTGCTGGTAGCGCTCGAAGTACTCGGAGGCCATGCCGCGGATGGATTTCCCGATGTTGGCGTAGTCGTATTCGTTGAGGTTGGCCAGCGACACGCGACCCGATGCGTGCTGGCTGCCGAAGCCCCGGCCCGGCAGCAGCACGACGCCGGTTTCCTGCGCCATCCGGAAGAGCGCCTCGTTGGGCTTGAGTTGCGTCAGCAGCCATTTCGCGAAGTCCGCGCCGTGCATCTGCGTCGCGATGTCCTCCATGTCGAGCAGGTGGTAGTAGCGCACCGAGTTGGGGTCGACGACCATCGGGATGCCCAACTCGCGGTAGAGCGCCTGCTTGCGGCGCAGCACGATGCGCTTCATGGCCGCCTTGTAAGCCTGCGGTTCGTCCATCAGCGAGAAGAGCGAGAACATGACCATCTGCGCCTGCACCGGCGTCGACAGACCTGCCGTGTGATTCAGCGCGACGGTGCGGCTGTCGGCCACCAGGCGGTCGATGAACTTGAGCGCGCGGGGCTCGGTGGTGATGGAGCTGTAGCGCTCGTCCAGTTCCTTTCGCCGTGCCTCGGGCAGCGCCGCGATCCTCTGGTCGAGGATGTTGGTCTGGTGCGTGGCCACCACGCCCATGCGCCAGCCCGTGGCGCCAAAGTACTTGGAGAAGGAGTACACGAGGATCGTGTTGTGCGGGCACATCGCGAACAGCGAAGTGAAGTCGTCCGCGAAGGTGCCGTACACGTCGTCCGTGAGGATGATGAGGTCCGGCCGCTTCTTGACGATCTCCACGATGTTCGCGAGCACCTCGTCGCTCATCTTCACCGAGGGCGGATTGCTCGGGTTGCAGAGGAAGAAGGCCTTGACCTTGGGGTCCAGCAGCTTCTGCAGCTCCTTCCGGGTGTACTGCCAGTTGTTCTCCGGCTCGGCTTCGATGTTCAGCTCGATCAGCCGATAGTCGTTGAGGTGCGGAATCTCGATGTACGGCGTGAAGATCGGCATGCCCAGCGCGATCGTGTCGCCGGGCTCGATCAGGTGGTTCTCGCGCATGCTGTTGAACAGGTAGGTCATCGCCGCGGTGCCGCCCTCGACCGCATACATGTCGAACTTGCCCACGAAGGGGTGCGTGCCGATCATCTCGCGGTGGATGTACTGGCCAACGATGATTTCACTCAGGCGCAGCATGCGGTCGGGCACCGGGTAGTTGCAGCCCAGGATGGCTTCGCACATCTCGTAGATGAAGTCGCCGGCCGAGAGGCCGAGCTGGTCGCGGACGTAGGAGACCGCGGCCTCGATGAAGCGCACGCCGGGGCGCGACCTGTGGGTCTGCGTGAAGATCTCGAAGCGTGCCTCGATGCCCTCGCGCTGCGGGAAGCCGCCGACGTCGTCCATGTAGACATACGAGCGCTCGGACTCGGTCATCGCGAACAGGCCGAACTGGAAGAAGCCGTGGCGCGGCGTCGTGGCCAGGAAGTTCGGGTTGCCGCGCCCGGCGTTCAGCATGAGCCGGTCGCCTTCGGAGGCGACCTTGATCAATGCATCCTTGAGTTCGAAGGGGCTCAGGTTGCTCAGTTTTTCGACGTCGCTGAAGTCCATGGCGTGCTCCTTGGTTCGTTTGAAAGAGGGGTGGGTGCGCTCAGGTCAATGCGACGATCAACGGACCGAGCAAGGTGAGAAACACATTGGCGAGTGCGTAGGTGATCGCGAACGGAACGGTCGGCATGGAGTTCTCGGCTTTGTCGAGCACCTCGCCGAAGGCCGGGTTGGCGCTGCGCGAGCCCGACAGCGCACCCGCGAAGGTCGCCACGTTGTCGTAGCGCAGGACGTACCGGCCGAACAGCATGGTGATGATCATCGGCACGATGGTCACCACCACGCCCACGCCGAAGATCGTCAGCCCGTGCTGCTTGATCGTCTCGACGGCCTGCAGGCCGGACGACAGGCCCACCACCACCACGAATCCGGCGAGACCGAGATCCTTGAGCAGCTGGACCGCGCCCGGGGGAACCGCCCCGAAGGTCTGCTTCTTTGCGCGATACCAACCGAACAGCAGGCCCGACAGCAGCGCGCCGCCGCCGCTGCCCAGCGTGAGCGGAATGTCGCCGAGCTTGACGCTCAACAGCCCGACGAGCAGACCCACCACCAGGCCTGCGCCGAGGTAGACGAAGTCGGTCTTCGTGCTTTGGACGATGACGTCGCCGATGCGCGCCGACACGCGCTTGACGTCCTGCTCCGCACCGAAGATCGAGACCAGGTCGCCTACCTGGACCACCGTGTCGGGCTTCATGGGCAGTGCATTGCCCATGCGGCTGATCTGGGTGACGAAGATGCCGTGCCGCGCACCGCCCGCCGTCTCGTCGCGGATCTGCGCGAAGGTCTTGTGATCGAACTCCTTGTTGGTAAGGACAATCTCGCGCTTCTGCATGGTGAGCTCCATGCCATCGACGTCGTAGAGCTCTTTGCCCATCAGCGGCGCGCTGCTCACCACGGCGTCGCGCCGGCCGACCACGAGCACGATGTCGTCCTGCTGCAGTTTCAGGTCGGGCCCGACTTCGATGAACTTGCCGCCGCGCTTCACGCGCTCGATGGTGATGGTGGTTTCCGGATTCGCATATTCGATGCCGGCGACCGTTCGCTGCGGATCGCTCGTGAGCTGGTAGATGCGGCCGACCAGCGCGGGTGCGGCAGCTTGCTGGTCGGGCCCCAGCGCGGCGGCGCCGGCCAGCATTTCGGTCTCGGCCGCGATCGCGTCGTCGCGGATGGATCGGCCCATGAATTTCGGCAGGATGTTGACGCACACGATGATCGCGCCGAAGGAGCCGAAGACGTAGGTCACCGCATAGCCGATCGCCACGTTGCCTTGCAGGCGGGTCGTCTCGGCGGCTGAAAGGCCGAGCTTGGCGATCGCGTCGCCGGCCGTGCCGATGATGGCCGACTGCGTCAGCCCGCCCGCTGCGACGCCGGCCGCGAGGCCTTTGTCGAGCCCGCAGAGCTTGGCCATGATGATCACCGTCGCGAGCCCCGTGACTGCCATGAAGGCGGCCAGCACGATCTCCTTCAGCGAGCGCTTGCCGAGCGAGCTGAAGAACTGCGGGCCGCTCTCGAAGCCGACCGCATAGATGAACAGCGCGAAGAGCACGGCCTTCACGCCATCGTCGACCTTCACGCCGACCTGGCTGACCACGACCGCCACCAGCAGCGAGCCGGCCACGCCGCCCAGCTGGAACTTGCCGAACTTGATCTTGCCGATGGCATAGCCGACGGACAGCGAGAGAAAGAGCGCCATCTCTGGCGACCTCTTGAAGAGATCGTGCAACCACTCCATGGTCCGGCTCCTTTCTGTGAATCAGGGTGTCGGCGTCATTTCGCCACCTGCATGGCGCCGACGATGCCCACGATCAATGGGCCCATCAGCGGCAACACGACGTTCGAAATGGCGTAGGTGATGGTGTAGCCCAGCAGCGGGGTGGTATTGCCCGCCACGTTCTGGATCGCGCTGAGCGCCGGCGTGCTGCATTGCTGACCCGCGATGGCGCCCAGCAGCACCGGCGTCGGGATCTTGAGCAGGTGACGCCCGATGACCAGCGAGATGCACGCCGGGATCACCGCGATCGCGACCCCGAGCAGCGGCAGCGCCACGCCGAACTTGCGGATGAGCGTCAGCGCCTGCGGTCCCGAAGCCAGGCCGACGCAGGCGATGAAGGTGGCGAGCCCGATGTCTTTCATCAGCGCGAGGGCGTCTTCGGGAATGCTCAGGCGGTGGGGGTTGCGCGCCTGGTACCAGCCGAAGGCCAGGCCGGTCAGCAGCGCGCCGCCGCCGGTGCCGAGGGAGAAGGGAATGCCGCCCAGCTTGATGCTGAAGCCGCCGATGAACACGCCCAGCAGGATGCCGGCGGCCATGTAGCTGATGTTGCTGCGCACCGAGCGGATGACGCGGTCGCCGAAGCGCGGCACCACCTTCGTCATGTCGGCGGCGGGGCCGAAGAGTTTCAGGACATCGCGCTTCTTCAACTGGAGGTCGGGAAGCAGCGGCATCGCATGCCCGTCCCGGATCACGCCGACGACGTGGACGTTCTGCGGCAGGCGCGTGAGCGTGCTGCCGGCGCGGGGTGTCTTCAGGTCGCGCAACTCGGCATCGAACCACTCCGGCTTGTTGAGGACGACCTCGGCGGTCTCGACCACCACGTCGAATGCGGTGGTGTCCGCGAATTCACGGCCGAGCTGATCGCCGAGATTCACCAACGCGCTGCGCTGGCCGATCACCAGCACCTGGTCTCCTGCTTCGAGGCGCAGCGACGCCGTGATCGCCTGGTCCTTCCCATTGCGCTTGACGCGCTCGATGCCTGCATGCCGATCGAGAGGGCCCATCAGCTCCGCCACCGTGCGGCCCTGGCCCGTCGTCACTTCGAACACGCGGCCGACCATTTCGGGTGTGGCCGGCGCGGTGGCCCCGTTGTCTTCGCTGCCGCCCATCGAGCGCCAGAGCTTGTCGGCCTCCTGGCGAAGATTGATGCGGAGCACCAAGGGGAAGACCTGGCTCGTCAGCACCACGATCGCGATCAGGCCGAACACGTAGGTGATCGAGTAGGCCGTGACGACGTTGGCCTGCAGTTGCTGGATCTCGGCGGCGGGCAGCGCCAGCTTGGAGATCGCGTCGGTGGCAGTGCCCACGACCGCCGATTCGGTTGCCGCGCCGGCCATCAGGCCCGCGGCCGTGCCCTGGTCGAATCCGAACATGCTGCTGGCGCCAACCACCAGCGCGATCACGGTGACGACCTCGACGAGGCAGAGCAGGCCCATCCGAAGCCCTTTGGCATCCAGGTTCGCGAAGAACTGGGGGCCGCCGGCATAGCCGAGCGCGAAGATGAAGAGCATGAAGAAGGTGTTCTTCACGCTGTCGGCCAGCGTGATGCCCAGCTGGCCGACGAGCAGCGCAACGATGAGGGTGCCGCAGACCCCTCCGAGCTGGATCGGGCCGAAGCGGATCTGGCCGAAGGCGTAGCCGAGGGCGAGCACCAGGAAGAGCGCGATTTCCGGATGCGTTCGCAGGATGTCGACGAGCTCACTGAACACGAATCTGCTCCCCTCGCCGCCGCTGTGTCGCGGCCGTGGCTCCCTTGCCTCGGGATCGCCGAGACGCTCGGAATTATTGCGGGGGTGGGGCGCGGCGCCTACCTGCTCATGGGGCAGCCCTCGTTGCACCAAAGTGCAAGAGGGCCGTGCGCCGCGGGACTACAGGATGCGGTTGAACCAGAGCAGCGACAGTCCTGCCGAGAGAAGCGCCAGCGCAGCGGCGCCCATCGCGAAGAGGGCGGAGATCTCGGTTTCCTTCTTCTCGACGGTCAGACGCGAGCTCAGCGTGTTGTAGACCTTCTTCAGGTCGTTCGCGGTGCCAGCATAGAAGTATTCGGCCTGCGTCTTGTTGGCGATGGCCTTGAGCGTTTCCTCGTCGAGCCGCACGCGCATCGACCAACCCTCGAAGCCGATGGTCTCGCCGTCGACGGTGCCGATGCCTACGGTGTACACGCGCACGCCGCGCTCGGCCGCCACCTTGGCCGCGTCGAGCGGGTCGACGCCCGTGGTGCGCTGGCCATCGGTCAGCATGATGATCGCGGCCGAGGTGTAGGAGCCCGGCGGGACCGGCGTGAATTCCTTCGGTGGCGGCTTGCCGATGCGATCGATCGACACCCCGCGTTCGCGGGTTTGCGGCCCGAAGTCGGAGATGTCGATGCCCGCGTCGGGGAACAGCGTGGCGAGCGAGACGACGATGGCGTTGCCGGTGGCGGTCGCGCGCTGTAGCTGGAACGAGTCGATCGCGGTGACGAGGTCCTCGCGGTTGGTGGTCGGCAGTTGCGCGACCTGGGCGCTGCCTGCGAAGGCGACGATGCCGACCTTCACGGTGCGCGGCAGTTCCTTGATGAAGCTCTTGGCCGCTTCCTGCGCGGCGACCAGGCGGTTGGGTTGCACGTCGGCCGCACGCATGCTGCCGGAGACGTCCATCGCCAGGATGATTGTCTGCTGGTTCGAGGGCAGCACCACCACCGCCATCGGCCGCGCTGCCGCGATCAGCATCGCGACGAGCGCGAGCATGAAAAGGAAGGGCGGGATGTGCCGCCGCACGGTCTGGCCGGCACCCATCGCCTCGCGCACGATCGAGAGGCTGGCGTAGCGCAGCGCCAGCTTCTTCTTGCGGCGCATCAGCCAGAGATACAGCAGCACCAGCAGCGGTATCGCTGCCAGCAGCCAGAGGAATTGGGGCCAGAGAAAGGTCATTCGACAACCTCCGCGCTACGCGCTGCGGTATTCGCCTTCGAAGCGGCTGGGCGGCTCATGCTGCCACCGCCTTGGGATTCGCCGGCCCGGCGCGCACGCGGCGCTTGCGCATGTCGGCAAAGCGCACGATGGCTTCCACCAGGTCGTCGTCTGTCGAAAGTTCAAGCGCGTCGACGCCGATCCTGGCCAGCGTCTCGCGCAAGGCGGTCTCGCGTTCCGCGGCGATGCGTGCGAAGCGCTTGCGGAAGCCCGCATCGTGTGTGTCGACCCAGAGCTGCTCGCCGGTCTCGGCGTCGCGCAGCGGAACCAGGCCCAGGTCGGGGAGTTCGAGTTCGAGCGGGTCGAAGAGGCGCACGGCGACGACGTCGTGCCGTTGAACCAGGTGCGCGAGGGGGCGTTCCCAGCCGGGTTCGCTCATGAAGTCGGACACCACGAACACGGTCGAGCGGCGCGGCATCAGCATCGCGGCCGACTTGAGCAGGTCCGCGAGGCGGGTCATGCCTTTCTGGTTGGGCGCGCCCTTGTCCGCGCGGCGCTCCATCGCATGCAGCAAATGCAGCACGTGGCGACGCCCGCTGCGCGGCGGAATCACGGCTTCCACGTCGTTGCCGTAGACCATCGCACCGACCCGGTTGCCATGCCGCGTCAGCAGACGGGCTATGACGCCGACGAAGCCGGCCGAGATCTCGCGCTTGGCCCGGGTGCCGGAGCCGAAGTCGACCGAGCGGCTCAGGTCGAGCACGAACCACGCGGCCATCTCCCGGTCTTCGGTGAACACACGCACGTGCGGCGTCTGCAGGCGTGCGGTGACGTTCCAGTCGATGTGGCGAACGTCGTCGTGGTGCTGGTATTCGCGCAGATCGGCCAGGTCGAGTCCGGTGCCGCGCATGAGCGTGCGGTAATCGCCTTGCAGGAGGCCGTCGAGCCGGCGGATCACGGTCCACTCAAGGCGGCGCAAGGCGCGCTCGACCCCACTCGCCGCGGCTTCTGCCGCGGCGAGCTGTTCGTCGTTCGCTGCCTTCGCGCGTCTAGGCCACCAGCTTTTCATGTTCGAGTGGTTTGGCTGGAGCGGGCACGGCCCGCATGATCCTGTCGACGAGGCTGTCGGGGGTGAGCCCTTCGGACAGGCCTTCGTAGGAGAGCGTCACGCGGTGGCGCAGCACGTCAGGCACCAGCGCGGTCATGTCTTCTGGCAGCGCGTAGCTGCGGCCCCGCAGAAGGGCCAGCGCGCGTGCGCCTTCGGTCAGGTTGATGCTGGCGCGTGGGCTGGCGCCGAAAGTGATGAAGCGGCGCATGTCCTTCAGGCCGTGCTTCTCGGGCGTGCGGGTGGCCGAGACGAGTTTGACGGCGTACTGGATCAGCGAAGGATCGACGTAGACGCGACGCGCCTCGGCCTGCAAGGCGGCGAGCTGGTCGGTGGTTGCGACCGGGGCGGCCTCGACCGGCGGGCCGATGACGCGCTCGACGATGACGAATTCCTCCTCGTCGGTCGGGTAGTCGACCAGCACCTTCATCATGAAGCGGTCCACCTGCGCCTCCGGCAGCGGGTAGGTGCCTTCGGTCTCGATCGGGTTCTGCGTTGCCATCACGAGAAAGGGGCGAGGCACCTTGTGCGTCTCGCCGGCGATGGTGACCTGGCGCTCCTGCATCACTTCGAGCAGCGCGCTCTGCACCTTGGCTGGCGCGCGGTTGATTTCGTCGGCCAGCAGCAAATTGCAGAAGACGGGCCCGAGCGAGGTGCTGAAGTCACCGGTCTTCTGGTTGTAGATGCGCGTGCCGACGAGGTCGGCCGGCACGAGGTCGGGCGTGAACTGGATGCGCTTGAACTGTCCGCGCACCGTATCGGCGAGCGTCCGCACCGTGAGCGTCTTGGCCAGGCCGGGCACCCCTTCGACCAGCAGGTGCCCGCCCGCGAGCATCGCGACCATGACTCTTTCGAGAAAGCGGTCCTGGCCGACGACAACCCGCTTGACCTGGTAGAGGATCTGCTCCATCAGTTCGGCGGTGGCAGTGGCGGCGGCAGGCGATTCGGTCTCTGTGCTCATGCGGAGTGCCTTCGTTGGATCGGTGGAATCAGAACGGCGGTGAGCCGGCGGCCGTGGCGGCGTTCTCGATCGGCACGGCGAATCCGATGCCGATGAAGGTGCGCTGCTGGGTCGGGTTGAGGATGGCGGTCACGATGCCCAGCACTTCGCCATTCATATTGATGAGAGGACCGCCCGAGTTGCCGGGATTGGCGGCGGCATCGAACTGGATCAGGTTGCCGAGTTCCTGCTTGCCTTCGGGCGAGCGGAAGGAGCGCTTGAGGCCCGACACCACGCCGGCCGAGACGGAAGGTCCGATGCCGAATGGAAAGCCCACGGCCACCACCTGATCGCCCGGCTGGAGGTCGGCCGTCGAACGCATGGTCGCGGGGATGAGGTCGTCGGGCAGCTTTTGCGCCTGCAGCACGGCCAGGTCGTTTTCGGGCTGCACGCCGGTGACGGTGGCAGGGGCCTCGAGCCCGTCGGCAAAGGTGACCTTGATGGTCTCCGCGCCGGCCACGACGTGCAGGTTGGTGAGGATGATGCCCTTGTCCACGATCACCACGCCGGTGCCGACGCCGCGCTCCACCTGCTGGCCGGGCGCCACCGCGTCCGGCGGTGCCTCCGGTGGCTTGCCCTTGGCGAGATTGCGGCCGCGCTTCTCGGTCTTGGCTTCGGGCGTGGTCTTCTCGGTGCCGTAGCCCACCACGCGCACGACGGACGGCCGGATGATGTCGGCTGCCTTGGCAGCCGGCGAGGGCAGGGTGGCGGTCTGCAATGTGCGCAGGACGGCCGAGTCGATGTCCTTCTGGGTGAGCGTGTGCGTACCCTGCTTGGGCCACATCACGACGCCGGTGGCGCCCATCGCGACAACGAGGGCGAGCAGCAGTCCGAAGCTGCGGCGGCCGGGTTGCCAGCGTGGCTCGGCAACGGCCGCCGGCGTCGCCGCGGGCGCGTCCGGAGCGCCGGATGCATCGGGCGCACCGGGTTCGGCCGCATCCTGCGGCCCTCGGGGCGAGCGGCTGTAGAAAGCTGGCCTGCGCATCGGGCACCTCCGGCAAAAGAGAACGCTTGAGGAGGCACGGTAGCACGCTTTCCGCGGCTGTGCATCCGTTCGGGCATCATCGGTCGATGGCCGTCTTCGTCGATACCCATTGCCACCTCGATGCGCCCGAATTCGGCGCCGAAATGCCCCAGGTCCGGGCCCGTGCGCAGCTTCGGGGCGTGGCGCTTTGCGTGATTCCCGCGGTGGCCGCCTCCAACTTTGCGGCGGTGCGGGAGCTCGCGCATCTTCAGGGCGATGCCTACGCGCTCGGGATCCATCCGATGTGCACGGGCGATGCGCTGGACGAGCACCTCTCCCTGCTCGACGCGGAACTCGCCCGGCGGCGCGATGACCCCCGCCTGGTGGCGGTCGGGGAAATCGGCCTGGACTTCTTCGTCGAAGGGCTCGACGCGGACAAGCAGGAGCATTTTTTTCACACTCAGTTGCAACTTGCGCGCAAGCACGAACTGCCGGTGATCATTCATGTGCGGCGCTCGGTCGACAAGGTGTTGAAGCACCTGCGGCAAGTGGCACCGGGGCAAAAGTGGCGCGGCATCGCGCATGCCTTCAACGGGAGCGCGCAGCAGGCGCAGGCCTGCATCGACCTCGGCCTCAAGCTGGGCTTCGGCGGGGCAGTGACCTTCGAACGCGCACTGCAGTTGCGCCGGCTCGCGGCGACCTTGCCGCTGGAGGCGATGGTGATGGAAACGGATTCGCCCGATATCCAGCCGCACTGGCTCTACCGGACGCAGGCCGAGCGCGATGCGGGCGAGCCGCAGGGGCGCAACGAACCGGGCGAGTTGCCCCGAATCGCCGATGTGGTGGCCGGCCTGCGCGGAATCGACGCGGCAGCGCTGGCCGAAGCGACCACTCGCAACGCCGTCGCGGCCCTGCCTCGTCTGTCGGCGCTGATCGGCGTGTCGGCCGAACGCCCGCGCCCGGCGTAGGCAAAGCGCCCGACTTGGATTCATGCATGCGGCGCAACGGTTTTTGGTGTCATCCTTTGACCTTGTGCAGTCGTTGCATCACAGTGGCGAGCCAGTCACTCCAACTCATACAAGGAGCTTTCCAATGACCTCATCCAACGTTCGCATCCTGTCGGCCGCAGTGGCCCTGGCCTTCGCCTGCATTGGCGGATCGGCAGGTGCGCAAAGCACCACCCAAAAGGCCGAAAACGCCGGCGAAAAGGCGTGGGATGCCACCAAGAGCGGCACCGAGAAGGCTTGGGACGCGACCAAGAGCGGCACCAAGAAGGCCGTGAAGGCCACCGAGAAGGGTGCCAAGGCGACCGGCAAGGCCGTCGACAACGTGGCCAGCGACGCCGCCGCGGGCACGCGCAAGGTCGGCGACAAGATCGGCGAGAAGATCCCCGGCACCGCCCAGAACGAGGCCGTCAAGAAGGGCGAGAAGCCCTGACTTTCGGCTCCATGCCGAAACGAAAAACCCGCCTCGGCGGGTTTTTTGCTATGCGGTTGCCGGTCCGACCGCCCGGCGCACGAGCGGTGTTTCTGGTGTCGGGTAGCCCGCCGCGCCAAAGGTCTTGACGACCGCGCGATGGGTGTCGAAGTACACCTGCCAGTAGTGGTCCGTGTGCGTGTAGGGCCGTACGGCGAGCAGGGGGCCTTCGGGCGTGAACTGCAGGATCTCGATGTCGGGCGGCTGCTCGGTCGAGACGTTGGGGATCTTGCTCACCTCGGCCCTGAGCAACTCGATGGCCTGGTTCACGTCGACGCCGTTGGCCACCTTCGCGGTGGTGTCGACCCGCCGGAATGGCAGGTGGCTGAAGTTCTGGATCGTTTCCGACAGCACCTTGTTGTTGCCCACCGTGGCGATGACGTTGTCCGGCGTGACCAGCGTCGTGCCGAACAGGCCCAGCTCCTTGACGGTGCCGTTGACGCCTCCGCCCACCGTCACGTAGTCGCCGACCTTGTAGGGCCGCAGCACCTGGAGGAACACGCCCGCCGCGAAGTGCGTGAGCAGGCCGCCCCAGGCCGTGCCGATCGCCAGCCCGGCGCCGGCCAGCAGCACCGCGAACGAAGTCGTCTTGACGCCGAACATGTCCAGGATCGCGAGGATCAGGACGATGTTGAGCACCACGCCGAGGATTGATACCAGGTAGTTGCTCAGCGTCGGGTCCATGCGCTTGCCGCGCTCGAGCGCCTTGCCCACGAGTCGCTGCGCGAGGCCGATGAGCCATCGGCCGATGCCCCAGGCGATCAGGGCGCCGATCACTTTCAGGCCAAAATCCACCCCTTGCGTCGTCAGGAAAATCCAGATCGCTTCCGTATTCATGATCTTCTCCTCACAGGTGCCGGCTTTTCTGCGAACCGGCAAGCGTTATGGATAAGCCAGCTTTGCGCCCAGGCGACGCGAAGGCTGTGCTCACGGGGCTTGCGCCAATCGTTTCTGGCAACACCGCCTTGTTGATACTCGGCAGCTTTCCAGGAGCCCGGTCGATCGCGCAGCAGCAGTATTATGCGCACCCGCAGAACCACTTCTGGAAAATATTGCAGGCCCTGTGGCCCGGAAACCCGCTTCCAGCGGGCGAAGGCAGCTATCAAAAGCGTAGCAAGTGGTTGCTGGACCGCGGTCTGGGCGTGTGGGACGTGTACGCCAGTTGCGAGCGGGAGGGCAGTCTCGATTCCGCGATCCGCGACGCGGTGGTCAACGACATCGCGAGCCTTCATCTGCCGAAGCTGGCGGCGATCGCCCACAACGGCGGCGAGAGTTTCCGGCATGCGCGACACACGCGCACGCTGGGTGTGCCGGTCCATCGCTTGCCTTCGTCGAGCCCGGCCAACGCGTCGTGGAGCTTCGAGCGCAAGGTCCAGGCGTGGCGTGAGGTGTTTGAAAGGTATCTGGTCATTCCATGAAGGTCTCCCTTCCCGAGGTCAACTTCTCCGATTGGGGAGACGTGCGCTATCTGCATCTGGGCACCGAGTGGGTGCAGGGCTCGATGAAGCTCGATGCGCCCTTCGAGATCGAACTCGAATATGTGCAGCGCATGATGGCGTGGCTCTTGTTCGTCGATGCCGCCAGCGTCCCCAAGCGCCACGCAATGCAGCTGGGGCTGGGCGCGGCGAGCCTCACCAAGTTCTGCCGCAAGACGCTGCGCATGCGCACGACGGCGATCGAGCTCAATCCGCAGGTGGTCGCCGCATGCCGGGGCTGGTTCAAGCTGCCGGCCGATGACGGAAAGCTTCAGGTGGTGGTGGCCGATGCGGCCGCGGAGATCCGCAAGGCGCAGTGGCTGGGCACGGTCGATGCGCTGCAGGTCGACCTGTACGACCACGAGGCCGCCGCGCCCGTACTCGACAGCGAGGATTTCTATGCAGACTGCCGCGCACTGCTGACCGACGACGGCTGCATGACGGTCAACCTGTTCGGGCGGTCGTCCAGCTACGAGCGCAGCCTGGAGAAGATCTCCGCCGCGTTCGGCGAGGAAGCGGTCTGGGCTTTCAAGCCGACGCGCGAGGGCAACACCGTGGTGGTCGGCCAGCGCACCGCCAGCCGCCCCAAGCGCCCGGCGCTTGCCGACCGCGCTCAAACCATCCAGACTCGCTGGGGCCTCCCTGCACCCAAGTGGTTGCGAGTGTTCAAACCTCAGACCTGATTCCATCCATGAGCGCTGTCTCCGTCGCCGCATCTGCCGCTTCCCGCCACGAGGGACCGCTCGACCTGCGCCACCTGATCGAATGGCTGGCGAAGGACGGGGTGATCTCGCCGGTGGAAGCCAAGCGCACGCTGGCGCGCTGCGCCCAGGCCGAGAGCCGGCAGGCCCCGCTGGTGCGGCTGGCGAACGTCGCGATGACGCGCGAGAGCGACGGCAAGCCTCTCGATCTCGAGATGCTCACGCAGTGGCTGGCCGGCCGCGCGGGGCTGACCTACCTGCGCATCGATCCGCTCAAGGTCGACGTGGGCAAGGTGGCCGACACCATGAGCGCGGCCTATGCCGAGCGCCACAAGGTGCTGCCGGTGCAGGTCACGCCGAGCGAAGTCGTGGTCGCGACGGCCGAGCCCTTCCTCACCGACTGGATCGCCGAGGTCGAGCGCCAGTCGCGCCGGTCGGTGCGTCGCGTGGTCGCGAACCCCACGGACATCCAGCGCTACACGGCCGAGTTCTTCGCGCTGGCCAAGTCGGTGCGGGCCGCGCAGAAAGCGGGCGGCAACACGGGCGGGGCCAGCTTCGAACAGCTCGTCGAGCTCGGCAAGAGCAACAAGCAGCTCGACGCCAACGACCAGAGCGTCGTGCAGGTGGTCGACTGGCTCTGGCAGTACGCCTTCGACCAGCGCGCCAGCGACATCCACCTCGAGCCGCGCCGCGACCAGGGCGTGATCCGGTTCCGCATCGACGGCGTGCTGCATCCCGCCTACCAGATGCCGATGGGCGTGATGAACGCGATGGTCGCGCGCATCAAGCTGCTCGGCCGCATGGACGTGGTCGAGAAGCGCCGGCCGCTCGATGGCCGTATCAAGACCCGCAACATGCGCGGCGACGAGGTCGAAATGCGGCTGTCGACATTGCCGACGGCCTTCGGCGAAAAGATGGTGATGCGGATCTTCGATCCGGACACGGCGGTGAAGGACCTGGACGCGCTCGGCTTCGCGCAGCACGATGCGCGGCGCTGGGAGCAACTCGTGACGCGGCCGCACGGCATCATCCTGGTGACCGGCCCGACGGGCTCGGGCAAGACGACCACCCTGTATTCGACGCTCAAGCGTGTCGCGACCGAAGAGGTCAACGTGAGCACGATCGAGGATCCGATCGAAATGATCGAACCCTCGTTCAATCAGACGCAGGTGCAGCCGCAACTCGACTTCGGATTCACGGAGGGCCTGCGAGCGCTGATGCGCCAGGACCCGGACATCATCATGGTCGGCGAAATCCGCGACCTCGCGACTGCCGAGATGGCGGTGCAGTCGGCACTGACGGGCCACCTCGTCTTCAGCACGCTGCACACCAACGACGCCCCCAGCGCGATCACGCGGCTGATGGAGCTGGGCGTGCCGTCATACCTGATCAACGCGGTGATGCTCGGCGTGCTCGCCCAGCGTCTGGTGCGTACGCTGTGCGCGCATTGCAAGGAACCCGACGAGTCGGTGACGCGGGAGAAGCTCGCCGAGTTCGTCTCGCCGTGGCAGATCAACGGTTCGGTGCGCGCCTACAAGCCCGTTGGCTGCGTCGACTGCCGCATGACGGGCTACATGGGCCGCATGGGCCTGTACGAACTGCTCAGCATCACCGAGGCGTTCAAGGGCGAGGTCACCAAGGAGCCGAACATGGTCTCGCTCAGGCGGCAAGCCGTCGCCGACGGCATGCGGCCCCTGCGCTTGGCCGGCGCGCTCCGCGTCGCAGAGGGTGTCACCACGATCGAAGAGGTCTTGAGCGCAACGCCCCCCCTGGAGTAGCCGGGGTTGGCGCTGCCAGGTCCCGGGAATACCCTGATCCGCCGGTTAGTGGAATCCACATTCGCCTGACTTCTGCCTGACCACACAATCTCCGATCGAAATTTCTTCGTGGAGACGTTCGTGAAAATCAAGAGTCAAAAAGACTTCTTCTCGGGGGTGATGTTCACCGTCGTCGGAGTCGCATTCGCATGGGGCGCGACGACGTACAACGTCGGCAACGGCGCCCGCATGGGGCCGGGATACTTCCCGCTCATGCTCGGCATCCTGATGGCCATCATCGGCCTCGCCATCATGTTCACCGGCCTCACGGTCGAGACCGAGGACGGCGAGCCGATCGGCAAATGGGCCTGGAAGCAGGTGGTCTACATCATCGGCGCCAACCTTGCCTTCGGCCTGCTGCTCGGCGGTCTGCCGAGCATCGGCGTGCCGGCCATGGGCATGATCATCGCGATCTATGCGCTGGTGATCATCTCCAGCCTGGCGGGCAGTGAGTTCAACCTGCGCAACGTGCTGATTCTTGCCACGGTTCTGGCTGTCGGCAGCTACATCGCCTTCATCTGGGCACTGAAGCTGCAGATCCAGGTCTGGCCTACCTTCATCACGGGCTGAGGACGACACCATGGATCTCATTACCAATCTCTCGCTGGGTTTTGGCGTCGCCTTCACCTTCACCAACCTGCTGTACTGCCTGGTCGGTTGTATTCTGGGCACGCTGATCGGCGTGCTGCCGGGCATCGGCCCCGTCGCGACCATCGCGATGCTGCTGCCCGCCACCTACGCGCTGCCCCCCGTGTCGGCGCTGATCATGCTGGCCGGCATCTACTACGGCGCGCAGTACGGCGGTTCCACCACCGCCATCCTGGTCAACCTGCCCGGTGAATCGTCGTCCGTGGTGACCGTCATCGACGGCTACCAGATGGCCCGGAAGGGGCGGGCCGGCCCGGCGCTGGCAGCTGCCGGCCTGGGTTCGTTCTTCGCAGGTTGCGTCGGCACGCTGATCCTGGCGGCCTTCGCACCGCCGCTGACCGAACTGGCCTTCAAGTTCGGTCCGGCCGAATACTTCTCGCTGATGATCCTGGGCCTGATCGGCGCCGTGGTGCTGGCTTCGGGCTCGCTGCTCAAGGCCATCGCGATGATCGTGCTGGGCCTGCTGATGGGTCTGGTCGGCACCGACGTGAACTCGGGCGTCGCGCGCTTCAGCTTCGACATCCCTGAACTCACCGACGGCATCGGCTTCGTGACCATCGCCATGGGTGTGTTCGGCTACGGCGAAATCATCGCCAACCTGTCGCGCCCCGAGCACGAGCGGGAAGTGTTCACCGCCAAGGTGTCCGGCCTGTTCCCGACCAAGGAAGACTTCAAGCGCATGCTGCCTGCGGTGCTGCGCGGTACCTCCCTCGGCGCGGCGCTCGGCATCCTGCCCGGCGGCGGTGCGCTGCTGGCGGCCTTCGCGGCCTACACCATCGAGAAGAAGACCAAGCTGCATCCGGGCGAAGTGCCCTTCGGCAAGGGCAACATCCGCGGCGTCGCAGCACCCGAGTCGGCCAACAACGCCGGCGCGCAGACCTCCTTCATCCCGCTGCTGACGCTGGGCATTCCGCCCAACGCGGTGATGGCGCTGATGGTGGGTGCGATGACCATCCACAACATCCAGCCCGGCCCGCAGGTGATGACCAGCAACCCCGAACTCTTCTGGGGCCTGATCGCCTCGATGTGGATCGGCAATGCGATGCTCATCATCCTGAACCTGCCGCTGATCGGCATGTGGATCAAGCTGCTGTCGGTGCCCTACAAGTTCCTGTTCCCGGCCATCGTGCTGTTCTGCGCGATCGGGGTGTACTCGACCAACAACAACACCTTCGACATCTGGATGGTGGCGATCTTCGGTTTCATCGGCTACAGCTTCTTCAAGCTGGGATGCGAACCTGCGCCGCTGCTGCTGGGCTTCATCCTGGGGCCGATGATGGAAGAGAACCTGCGCCGTGCGCTGCTGCTGTCGCGCGGCGACTGGATCGTGTTCGTCACCCGTCCGATCTCGGCAGGCCTGCTGGCTGCTGCGCTGCTGCTGTTGATCATCGTGCTGCTGCCGGCCGTGAAGTCCAAGCGCGAGGAAGCCTTCCACGAGGAAGAGGCCTGATCGCCAGGCGCACCCCTCGCTCTCTCAACGGCACCTTCGGGTGCCGTTTTTCATTCAGGGCCTGGAGATGCGGGTTGGCTTCATGTGCTGCCGGGCCATGGCCAGGAATGCCCTGGCGGCAGGGTTGAGCGGATGCTTCGCCAGCCTTACGGCGACGACCGGGTATTCGAGCGTGGGGCGCGTCACCGCCACCGCCCGCAGGTTGCCGGGCATCAGCACCTCCACGTAGCGTGGCAGCAGCGAGACGCCCGCACCCGACTGGATGAGCCCGAAGGCCGTCGACAGCATCGACACGTGATGCACCACGCGCGGGTACACGTTGGCCACGCTCGACAACTGCCGGCTGACGGAGCGCCAGATGTTGGCGTCCGGGTTCACGTGGATGAAGGGCAGCGCGTCCAGGTGCTTTGCATCGATCACCACCCGCTGCGCCAGCGGATGGTCGTCGCGCACGAAAAGGCTCATGCGCTCGGTGAACAACGGCTCTGTCGCCAACTCGGAATGCTTCTGCCCGATGTCCGACCCGAAGCCCAGGTCGGCCTCTTGCGAGAGGATCCGCGAGATCATCTGTTCCGCCGTGCTGTCGAGCAGCGCGGTCGCCAGCGAGGGATGCTGTTGCGAGAAGCGGCTCAGCAATGGCGGCAGCAGCGCGCCCGCCGTGAGGTGGCCCACCGCCAGCACCACGCGTCCCTCCCGAAGCTGCGATTGCGACCGGCACGCGTCGACCGATTCATCGATCAGCCGAAGCGCGCGCACGGCCGTGTCGACCATCATCTCGCCCGCGTTGGTCATGCGGATGCGGCGGCCGCGCACCACCAGGGGCTGACCGAGTTCGTGCTCCATGCGCTTGATCAGGTGGCTGATCGCGGGTTGCGTGAGCTGCAGGCTCTCCGCCGCCAGCGTGAAACTGCCCGATTCGGCAACGGCCGCGAGGGCCCGGAGCTGCTGCAGGGAGATCTCTTCAGTGCCGGACTTTGGCATAAGAATCGCTCATAGTTCGATAAGCTAAATTATCTGGCTTGATACTCAGCCCCTGCATAGCATTCGAGCTTCTCCATGGGGACAAAATCCAGCAAATGAAACGAATCCAGTTCCTACAGGCCATCGCCGCCACCCTTTGCCTGGCCGCGACGTCCGCCAGCCTGGCGCAAGGCTATCCAACCAAGCCGATCCGCCTCATCGTTCCTTTCCCGGCCGGTGGCGCCACGGACCTGTTTGCGCGCACGCTGTCTCAGAAGATGGGCGAGAAGCTCGGCACGACGCTGGTCATCGACAACAAGCCCGGCGCCGGCGGCGCGATCGGTTCCGACATGGCGGCCAAGGCTGCGCCCGACGGCTACACGCTGCTGCTGGCGACCACGAGCACGCATTCGATCGGCCCCTGGATCAATCCCAAGCTGCCCTACGACACGGTCCACGACTTCACGCCGATCGCCCACGTCGGCGACGCACCCAGCATCATGCTGGTGCCCAACAGCTCGCCGGCCAAGACGGTGCGCGAATGGATCGACTACGCAAGGAAGAACCCCGGCAAGCTCAACTACGCGTCGAGCGGCAACGGCACGATCGTCCAGCTGACGGCGGAACTCTTCAAGTCGCAGGCCGGCATCTTCGTCACGCACATCCCGTACAAGGGCACGGCGCTCGCGATTCCCGACCTGATCAGCGGCAAGGTCGACGTGCTGTTCGACTCGCTGCCCACCGGCATGCCGCATGTGCGCGACGGCCGGTTGCGCGCATTGGGCGTGACCTCGCTCAAGCGCAGCCCGCTGGCGCCCGAACTGCCGCCGATTGCCGACACCCTGCCGGGCTTCGAATCGAACACCTGGTTCGGCCTCTATGGCCCCAAGGGCCTTGCGGCCGAGATGGTCACGCGCATCAACACGGCGGCCAACCAGGCACTGGCCGATCCCGAGGTGCGCGACAAGCTCGCGCGGCTGGGCATCTCGCCCACCCAGAGCACGCCGGCACAACTCGCGAGCATGGTGGCCGAGGATGCTGCCAAGTGGAAAAAGATCATCGCTGAACGAAAAATCACAGGGGACTGAGCATGAAATTCGACTACGCAAACCCCTACACCTCGACTCGCATCCCGGTCTTCGCGCGCAATGTCGTGTCGACATCGCATCCGCAGGCCGCGCAGGCGGGCCTGCGCATCCTGTACCAGGGCGGCAATGCCGTCGATGCCGCGATCGCGACGGCGGCTGCCATGACGGTCCTCGAGCCCGTCAGCAATGGCCTGGGCAGCGATGCCTTCTGCATCCTGTGGGACGGCAAGAAGCTGCACGGCCTGAATGGCTCCGGCGCTGCGCCACAGGCCTGGACGCCTGACTACTTCAGCCGCAAGTACGGCGCCGACGCGCGGACCCCGCCGCAGCGCGGCATCGATTCGGTCACCGTGCCGGGTGCCGTCGGCAGCTGGGTCGCGATGTCCGAGCGCTTCGGCAAGCTGCCCTTCGCGGACCTCATGGCCCCGGCCATCGAGATCGCAGAACGCGGCTACCTGATGCCCCCGGTGGTGCAGCAGAAGTGGGCCGCTGCCACGCCGATCCTGCAATCGCAGCCGGGCTTTGCGCAGGGCTTCCTGCCGTGGGGGCGTGCGCCCGAAGTCGGCGAACTCTTCCGCTTCCAGGCCGCGGCGCGCGCGCTGAAGGCCATCGCGGCGACCAAGGGTGATGCGTTCTACAGCGGCGAGATCGCCGAGGCGCTCGAGAAGTTCTCCAGCGCGAATGGCGGCAGCCTCAAGGTACGCGACCTCGCCAGCTGGAAGCCCGAGTGGGTGGAGCCGATCGCCCAGAACTACCGGGGCCATACGCTGCACGAGATCCCGCCGAACGGGCAGGGCATTGCCGCGCTGATCGCGCTGGGCATCCTCGAGCACTTCGACATCGGCTCCATTCCGGTCGACTCGGTCGCCTCGCAGCATCTGCAGATCGAGGCCATGAAGCTCGCCTTCGCCGATACCTATCGCTATGTGTCCGACCCATCGTCGATGGAGGTGACGCCCCTGCAGATGCTCGATAGCGCGTACCTCGCATCGCGTGCCAAACTCATCGATGTGAACAAGGCGCAGGACTTCAAGGCGGGCAACCCGGTCAAGGGCGGCACCATCTACCTCACCGCGGCCGACGAGAGCGGAATGATGGTGAGCTTCATCCAGAGCAACTACATGGGCTTCGGCTCGGGTTGCGTGGAGCCTGACTTCGGCATCAGCCTGCAGAACCGCGGCCACGGCTTCAGCCTCGACGCCAAGAGCCCGAACGTGGTGGCGCCCGGCAAGCGCCCCTTCCACACCATCATCCCGGCGTTCCTCACGAAGGACGGTGCCCCGGTGATGAGCTTCGGCGTGATGGGCGGCAACATGCAACCGCAGGGCCACATGCAGACGCTGGTGCGCATGCTCGACTACAAGCAGAACCCGCAGGCCGCGTGCGACGCACCGCGCTGGCGCTTCAACTCGGGCCTGGAGATCAACGTCGAGGCGGCCATGGATCCGAAGACGGTCGAGGGCCTGAGCTCGCTCGGCCACAAGGTCGACGTCATCAACGACTCCTACCAGGACTTCGGTGCGGGCCAGTTCATCTGGCGCGCGGGCGATCCGGCGGTCGAAGGCTATGTGGCCGCGAGCGACGCGCGCCGCGACGGCCTCGCGGCCGGGTTCTGATTCGCTCGATGCCACTGCAGGCGACGTCGGAGCAACAAGCTCACAAGAGTCTCGCGCCGGGTCTCGTTCTTGCCACGCTGGGCGCTATCGCATTCAGCGGCAAGGCGATCATCGTCAAGCTGGCCTACCGCCACGGCGTGGACGCGGTCACGCTCATCATGCTGCGCATGCTGTTTGCGTTGCCGCTGTTCGCGCTGATGGCCTGGTGGGCCGGGCGCGGCAAGCCGGCGCTCACGCGGCGGGACTGGATCGGCGTCTTGGGCCTGGGGTTTTCGGGCTACTACCTGTCGAGCTTTCTCGATTTCGCGGGCCTGGCCTACATCACGGCCAGCCTGGAGCGGCTGATCCTGTACCTCAACCCCACGCTGGTGCTGCTGTTCGGCTGGATCGTCTATCGCCGGCGCATCACCCGCTGGCAGTTCGCTGGCATGACCATCAGCTACGCGGGCGTGCTGCTCGTGTTCGGCCATGAAGTGCAACTGGGCCAGAGTGCTTCCGCGGCCTGGGGCGCACTGCTGGTGTTCCTGAGCGCTGTGAGCTATGCCATCTATCTCGTCGCGAGCGGCGAGTTCGTCAAGCGACTGGGATCGTTGCGGCTCGTCGGGCTGGCGACCAGCGTGGCCTGCTTGCTGTGCATCGTGCAGTTCATGCTTTTGCGGCCGATGAGCGCGGCCTTCGACGTGGCGCCGCAGGTGATCTGGCTGTCGATCCTCAACGCCACGCTGTGCACCGCGGTTCCCGTCCTTGCCGTCATGATGGCGATCGAACGCATCGGGCCCGCGATGGCGGCACAAACGGGTATGGTCGGGCCGATCTCGACCATCCTGATGGGTGTGGTGATCCTTGGCGAACCCTTCACCGCTTGGATTGCGGCCGGGACGGCGCTGGTGATCGCCGGCATCTTCGTATTCACACGCATGGGGCGCTGAGCCCGAAGGAAAGAACATGGATTTTGGAATTGCAGGCAAGACCGCGCTGGTGTGCGGCGCGAGCAAGGGCCTGGGTTACGGCTGCGCGGAAGCGCTGGTGCGCGAGGGCGTGAACGTGGTGATCGTCGCGCGCGGCGCCGAGGCGCTGGAAGCCGCGGCGAAGACCCTGCAGGCCGAGGCGGCCGGTGTGAGCGGCGCCAAGCCTTTCGTGAAGCACGTGGCGGCCGACATCACGACCCCCGAGGGTCGCGCTGCAGCCTTCGCGCTGCACAAGGATTTCGACATCGTGGTGACCAACGCCGGCGGACCGCCCCCTGGCGACTTCCGCGAATGGGACCGTGAGGCGTGGATCAAGGCGGTCGATGCGAACATGCTCACGCCGATCGAGCTGATCAAGGCCACGGTCGATGGCATGGCCGCACGCGGATTCGGCCGCATCGTCAACATCACGTCCAGCTCGGTGAAGGCGCCGATCGGCATCCTGGGGCTGAGCAACGGCGCACGCAGCGGCTTGACCGGCTTCGTCGCAGGCGTGGCCCGCTCGGAGATTGCCGGCAAGGGCGTCACGATCAACAACCTGCTGCCCGGCTCCTTCGATACCGACCGCCTCAAGGGCACGATGGCCGGCGCCGCCAAGAAGTCGGGCCAGGACGTCAACACCGTCCGGGCCGCACGCGAAAAGAGCATTCCTGCGGGCCGCTTCGGCACGTCGGCGGAGTTCGGCGCGATCTGCGCGTTCCTGTGCAGCGTGCAGGCGGGGTACATGACGGGTCAGAACGTGCTGGCCGACGGCGGGGCCTATCCTGGGACCTACTGAGGTGATGCGCCGATGGTGATTCGGGACGCGACACCAGCGGACTTTCCCCGCATTCTCGAACTCAACGAGGCATGGGTGCATTTCCTGGCCCCGCTCACGCGGGACCGCCTGGAGCACCTGCATGCCGAAGCTGCGTACCACCGCGTCGTGGAATGCGACGGAGCGGTCGCCGCATTCCTGCTTGCCTTCGCGGAAGGGGCGGCCTACGACAGCCCCAACTACCGCTGGTTCGCGGCGAACTGCGAGCGCTTCGTCTACATCGACCGCGTCGTGGTCTCCGCTGAATGCCGGAACCGGGGCATCGGGGAGTTGCTCTACCAGGATCTGTTCGCGTTCGCGGCGCGCAACGGGGCTGTGCAGGTGACCTGCGAATTCGACGTCGATCCACCCAACGAGGCTTCGCGGCGTTTTCACGAACGCTTCGGCTTCCGGGAGATCGGCGCCCAGCGTGTCGGCGCCAGCGAAAAGCTGGTGTCCTTGCAGGCCGTGGCACTGCCGGGCTGACGCGCTATGGGCGCGAGGACACCCAGATCCCGCCCACGATCAACACGAACGCCGCCCCGTGATACCACTGCGGCATGTCACCGAGGAACGCCGCCGACAGCAATGCGGCAAATAGCGGCGTGAGGTTGGTGAAGAATCCGGCGGTCTGCGGGCCCGCCCGCTGAACGCCAGCGCCCCAGCATCGATAGGCCAGCAGCGCCGGGCCGAGCGTGATGAAGACGAGCGCCGCGGCCAGTGGCCAACCCCAGTCGACGTGCGCGTCGGTCAGCGCCCATTCGCCGGCGGCGAACACGCCGGACCACGCCAGCCCGAACACCATCTGCGCCATCAGCAGCGACGCCCAGTCGCGCCGCACCTCGGAAGGCTCATGGGTGCGCGACAGCATCCAGCTGTAGAACGCCCACGAGATCGTGGCGAGCATCATGTAGAGATCGCCGGCCACCAGCCGCATCGCGAGCAGCTGCGCCCATTGGCCGCGGCTGAGCACCAGCAGCACGCCGATCATCGAGAGCGCCGCGCCGAGCAACGCGCGCCCGGTGATCTTCGCGCCGAAGAACAAGGCCCCGGTCGCCAGCATCCACAGCGGCATGCTGGAGCCGACCAGCGTGACGTTGATCGGCGTCGAGGTCTGCAGCGCCAGGTACTGGAACGCGTTGTAGCAGCCGATGCCCAGAAGCCCGAGCACGGCGAATCGCTTCCAGTGCATCCACAACGGACTCTCGCGGCGCAGCACGGACATCGCGAAGGGAAGCAGCACCATGAAGGCCAGCAGCCATCGGATGAAGTTCAGCGACATGGGCGAGACGAGATCGCGCACCACCCGGCCGACGACCGCATTGCCGGCCCACAGCAGAGGAGGCACCGTGAGAAGAAGGGCGGTGCCCGGAGTAAGTCGCTGCTGCATGGGGCTGGACTTTACCGGGCCGCAAGCCGCATTCCGGGGAGCGGGCCATGAATTCAAGTCCGTGGCAGCATAGGCGCCTCGATTCGATCCAGCCGAGTCGCATATTCAACACAAGGAGCCACGATTCATGAGCAAAGCCGTCCGCATCGACCGCCACGGCGGTCCCGAGGAACTGAAGATCGTCGACGTCGAAGTCGGCGATCCGGGGCCGGGCGAGATCCGCATCCGCCACAAGGCCGTGGGTCTCAACTTCATCGATACCTACCAGCGCAGTGGCCTGTACCCTTTTCCCATGCCACTGCAGCTGGGCATGGAAGCCTCCGGCGTCATCGAGGCGGTGGGCGAGGGTGTCTCGCACCTGAAGGTCGGCGACCGCGCGGCCTATGCGAGCCAGCCCCCCGGTGCATACAGCGAGCTGCGCGTGATGCCCGCCAAGTGCGTCTGCAAGCTGCCGGATGCGATCTCGTTCGAGACCGGCGCCGCCATGATGCTCAAGGGCCTTACCGCGCAGTACCTGCTGAAGAAGACCTTGCCGGCCGAAGGCCTGCAGCCCGGTGATTTCATCCTGTTCCATGCCGCGGCGGGTGGTGTGGGGCTGATCGCATGCCAATGGGCCAAGGCGTTGGGGCTGCAACTCATCGGCACCGCGGGGACCGATGCCAAGTGCAAGATCGCGCTGGACCATGGCGCGGCCCACGCCATCAACTACAGCACCGAGAACTTCGCCGAACGCGTCAAGGAAATCACCGGCGGAAAGGGCGTGAAGGTGGCCTACGACTCGGTGGGCAAGGACACCTTCGAGGGCTCGCTGGCGAGCCTGCGGCCCTTCGGCCTGCTCGCTGTCTTCGGCAATGGTTCGGGACCGGTGGCCGCCTTCAACCTCGGCACCTTGGCCAAGGGCTCGTACTACGTGACCCGGCCCACCTTGTTCTCGCACATTTCGACCCGCGAGAGCACACAGGCGATGGCGGACGACCTGTTCGCGGTCGTGGAGAGCGGCGCGGTGAAGATCCCGATCGACCAGCGCTATGCACTGGCCGACGTGCAGCAGGCGCACCGAGACCTCGAAGCGCGCAAGACCACCGGTTGCACCATCCTGACCTTGTAGCCCCGCGCCTGCCGTGCCCCATGCCAGGAATACCGCGGATCCGGCTCCGCCGGTCCGCCGGTATTGCCCCCGGCAGGGGGAAGGCGAAGCGACACGAAGTGCGCGAAGCCTGGGGGCGAGCTATTGCAACGCGCTGAGTCGTGATTCGCGCATCCGGGTGGGCGCCAGGGCTCCGGCCGATTCCAGGATCGGATACGCGATCGAGCAGATGTGCGAGTTGATGCGCTTGAGTTCGCTGATCAGGTCGATGTGCAGCGAACTGGTCTCGATGCTCAGCGTGGTCTGGTCCGAGAGTCGCCCGAGGTGGGTCGTGGCATACGCCCGCTCCAGGTCGCGGAAGCGCGCCTTTTCTTCCAGCAGCTTCTGCGCGTCGCGCACGTTGCCGTTCAGGAACACGCTCATGCTCAGCCGCAGGTTCGCGACCAGCCGCTCGTGCAGTTCCACGATCTCGCGCGTGCCGGCTTCGGAGAAGTTGCGCTGCGGCTTGATCTTCTTGTCCTCGATGTCGATGATCACCCGCTCGATGATGTCGCCGATCTGCTCCATGTTGATGGTGAAGCTGATGATGTCGGTCCAGCGGCGGCTCTCTTCCTCGCCGAGCGCTTCGCGCGAGATCTTGGTCAGGTAGTACTTGATGGCGGAGTACAGCTCGTCGACCGTGTCATCGAGATTCCGCAGCTCCTGCGCTAGCCGTAGGTCGTTGTTCCGGATCACGTTGAGCATGCCGATCAGCATCGTCTCGACCACGTCCGCCTGGTGGAGTGCCTCGCGCGCGGCGTTCGAGATGGCCAGAGTGGGCGTTGACAGCGCTGAGGGATCCAGATGTTGCGGCCTCCGCGTGGCCGCGGGTTCTTCAGGCTCCGGCAGCAGTCGCGTCACCAGCCGGGCCACCGCATTGGTGAGGCCGATGAAGCCGATGCTCACGATCACGTTGAAAGCCAGGTGGTAGAGCACGACCACTTGGGTCGCGTCCGTGATGTAGGGCTTGACCTCGCGCAGCCACAGGCCGACGAAGGGTGCCGCGATGGCCACGCCGAGCAGCTTGAAGACGAGATTGCCGAGGGTGACCTGCCGGACCGCGACGGTTGACTTCGCCGTGGTCAGCACCGCGAGCAGCCCGCTACCGAGGTTGGCACCGAGCACCAGGCCCAGCGCCACGTCGAGCGGCACGACGTTGGAGCTCGCCATGGCGGCGACCAGCAGCACGACGGCGAGGCTGGAATAGGCCAGGATGGCGAGCCCGGCACCGATGGTGATCTCCAGCAGCACGTCGCTGTTGAGCGACCCGAGCACCGCGCGCATCGCCGGGCTGTCGAACAACGGGCCGGTGGCCTCGACCACGAGCTGCAGCGCGAGAAGCATCAGCCCGAGGCCGATCAACACACGCCCGACACGGCCGGCCGCGCTGGACGGCCGCGTGATGAACAGCACGACCCCGACGAAGATGAACAGCGGCGACAGCCATGAAAGATCGGCCGAGAACAGCACCGACATCAGCGCGGTGCCGATGTCCGCCCCGCGCATGACCGCGAGCGCCGCCGGCAGGGTCACCAGGCCCTGTCCGACGAACGACGAAGTCATGAGCGAGGTGGCCGTGCTCGACTGCACCAGCGCCGTCACCCCGATGCCCGACAGGGCCGCCGTGAAGCGGTTGCGCATGCTGTGCACGAGAATCCTGCGCAGGTTCGCGCCGAAGACGCGCAACACGCCTGTGCGAACGAGATGGGTGCCCCACACCAGCAGCGCGATCGCTGCCAGCAGATTCAACAAGTGCTTCATGGAAGAGAAGCACTATATAGCCATAGGCCCCTCACGCGGCCGGGGACTTACTTGCCTCGCTTGACTCGCCTCAGTTCATCGAGGATGAGGCAGACCGCCCCGATCGTGATCGCGCTGTCTGCCACGTTGAAGGCCGGGAAGTGCCGGCCTGCCAGGTGAAAGTCGAGGAAGTCCACCACGTAGCCATGCATCATCCGGTCGATGACGTTGCCGATCGCGCCGCCGAGGATCGCGGCCATCGAGAAGCAGAACAGCTTCTGCCCCGCATGGGACTTGAGCATCCAGACGATGAAGATCGCAGCTGCGATGCCGATGGCCATGAAGAACCAGCGCTGCCATCCCGCCGCATCGGCGAGGAAGGAAAAGGCCGCGCCGGTGTTGTGAGCCCGCACGACGTTGAAGAAGCTCGTGACGTAGGTCGCGTCACCGAGCTTGTAGTAGCCGAGGATCAGCGTCTTCGTGAACTGGTCGACGATGACGATCACCAGCGCAAGGCCGAGCCAGGGCCAGATGCCGAGGCCCGAGGCAGAGGAACGGCGGGCCATCAGGCGACAGTCCTTGCTTCGCCGGCACCGTAGAGGTTGCTCGTGCAACGGCCGCAGATGGCCGGATGCGCCGGGTCATGCCCCACGTCGTCGCGCCAGTGCCAGCAACGCTCGCACTTCGTCGCCGCGCTCGCCGTCACGGTTGCAGACAGCGCCTCGCCGGCGACCAGTTCCACTGCCGACGTGATGAAGACGAACTTGAGGTCGTCACCCAGCGATGCGAGGAGCGCGTGGTCCTCGGCCGGCGCGCCGAGGGTCACGTTGGCCTGCAGCGACGAGCCGACCTGACCGGCCGTGCGCACGGTCTCGATCTCCTTGTTGACGGCGTCGCGGATCTCGCGGAGGCGGGTCCACTTGCCGAGCAGCGCTTCGTCGGGCGTGCCGAGATCGCTGTAGGTCTGGACGAAGATCGACTGGCCGTCGCCGCAGAACTTCCACGCCTCCTCGGCCGTGAAGCTCAGGAACGGCGCCATCCAGCGCAACATCGCCTGGGTGATGTGCCAGAGCGCCGTCTGGGCACTGCGGCGCGCATGCGAACCGGGCGCGGTCGTGTAGAGCCGGTCCTTCAGCACGTCGAGGTAGAAGGCGCCCAGGTCTTCCGAGCAATACACCTGGAGCTTGGCCACCACCGGGTGGAACTCGTAGACCTTGTAGTGCGCGAGCACCTCGGCCTGGAATTGCGCGGCACGGCTCAACGCGTAGCGGTCGATCTCGAGCAGCTGGTCGAGCGGCACCGCGTCCTTCGCGATGTCGAAGTCGCTGGTGTTGGCCAGCAGGAAGCGCAGGGTGTTGCGGATGCGGCGATAGGCGTCCACCACGCGCGCCAGGATCTTGTCGTCGCCCGCGATGTCGCCCGAGTAGTCGCTCGCGGCCACCCAGAGGCGGGTGATCTCGGCGCCGAGCTTCTTGTTCACGTCCTGCGGATCGATGCCGTTGCCGAGCGACTTGCTCATCTTGCGGCCCTGGCTGTCCACGGTGAAGCCGTGCGTGAGCAGGCCGCGGTAGGGCGCGCGGCCTTCGAGCGCGGAGGCGATCAGCAGCGACGAATGGAACCATCCGCGGTGCTGGTCGTGGCCTTCGAGGTAGAGGTCGGCTTCGGGGCCGGTTTCGTGGTGCACGTTGGGGTGGGTGCCGCGCAGCACGTGGAAGAAGGTCGAGCCGGAGTCGAACCACACTTCGAGGATGTCCGTGCTCTTCGTGTAGTGCGGGGCGTCGGCAGCGCCGAGGATCTCCTCGGTGGTCACCCGGCTCCAGGCCTCGATGCCGCCCTTCTCGACGATGTCCGCCGCCTGGTCGAGGATCTCCATCGTGCGCGGATGCAGTTCGCCCGAATCCTTGTGCAGGAAGAAGGGGATCGGCACGCCCCAGCTGCGCTGGCGGCTGATGCACCAGTCGGGCCGGTTGGCGATCATGTCGTGCAGGCGCGCCTTGCCGTTCTCCGGATAGAAGCTCGTCTGCTCGATGGCCTGCAGCGCGGTCTGGCGCAGGGTCTGGGGCGCCTTGTCCTTGGTGAACACGCCTTCGCCCTCGTCCATGCGGATGAACCACTGGGCCGCGGCACGGTAGATCACCGGCGTCTTGTGGCGCCAGCAGTGCGGGTAGCTGTGGGTGATCGTCTCGGTCGTCATCAGCCGCCCGGCGTCGCGCAGTGCCTGGATGATGACCGGGACGGCCTTCCAGATGTTCTGCCCGCCGAAGAGCGGGAAGTCGGGCGCGTACGAACCGTTGCCTTGCACCGGGTTGAGGATGTCGTCGTAGGACAGCCCATGCGCCACGCAGGAGTTGAAGTCATCCACGCCGTAGGCGGGCGAGGAATGGACCAGGCCGGTGCCGTCGTCGGCGGTGGCGTAGTCGGCCAGATAGATGGGCGACAGGCGGCGGTAGCCGGCATCGACGTCGTACAGCGGATGCTCGAACTCGAGGCCGCCCAGCTTCTCGCCCTTGACGGTGGCGAGCACCTTGCCGTCGAGCGCATAGCGGTTCATGCACATCTCGACCAGCGAGGCGGCCAGCACGAGCAGCCCGCGCTCGGTGTCGACCAGCGCGTAGTCGAGTTCCGGGTTCAGGTTGATCGCCTGGTTGGCCGGGATGGTCCACGCGGTGGTGGTCCAGATGACTGCGAAGGCATCTTTGGTGAGCGCAGGCAGGCCGAAGGCGGCCGCGAGCTTTGCCGGCTCGTGCGCCTTGAAGGCCACGTCGAGGGTCTGCGACTTCTTGTCGGCGTATTCGATCTCGAATTCGGCGAGCGAGGAACCGCAGTCGAAGCACCAGTACACCGGCTTCAGGCCGCGGTAGACAAAGCCGCGCTCGATCACGCGCTTGAAGGCCCGGATTTCGCCGGCCTCGTTGGCGAAGTCCATCGTCTTGTAGGGATGGTCCCATTCGCCCAGCACGCCCAGGCGCTGGAAGTCGCTCATCTGCTGGGCGATCTGCTCGGTCGCGTAGGCGCGGCTCTTGGCCTGCATCTCGTCGCGGCTCAGGTTGCGGCCGTACTTCTTTTCGATCGCGTTCTCGATCGGCAGGCCGTGGCAGTCCCAGCCGGGCACGTAGAGTGCGTCGAAGCCTTCGAGCTGGCGCGCCTTCGTGATCATGTCCTTCAGGATCTTGTTGACCGCGTGACCCATGTGGATCTGCCCGTTGGCATAGGGCGGGCCGTCGTGCAGGATGAACTTGGGTGCGCCGTGGCGCGCATCGCGAAGGCGGTGGTAGAGGCCTTCGTCGTTCCATTCCTTGACCCAGCCCGGCTCGCGCTTGGGCAAGTCGCCCCGCATCGGGAAGGGGGTGTCGGGCAGGTTCAGCGTGGCGCGGTAGTCGGTACCGCTGTCAGTCTTGTTGTCGGCCATGGAGGGTTCCAGAAATCTGCGCTGCCTTGCAACGCTCGAGGGATCGATGGGGCGTGCGGCCTTGCGGACAAGGTGCGGCCGGACGCGGCGGAAAGCGAAGATTCCGCTCTAAATTCGGTCGCGCGTGGTCTGGCGATGGGTCTCGGCGTGGGTGGAGGCAAAGAACGCACGCGCGTCGCGGCCATCCTTCGCGATGCCCGCAGTCAGGGCCTCGAGGCTGGTGTAGCGCAATTCGTCGTGCAGTTTGTGCAGCAGTTCCACGCGGACGATTTTACCGTAGGCCCCTTCGGCGCCGAGGTTGGCGGGCCAATCGAGGCAATGGGTCTCCAGCAGCACCCGTCCGCCATTGACGTCGTTGGCGTCCAGCGATGGCCGCACACCCAGGTTGGCGACGCCGTGCAGCGGAGCGTCAGTCAAGCCGTGCACGAGCACCGCGAAGATGCCGCTGGCGGCAGGTTTCCAGTGTTTGAAGCGCAGATTGAGCGTGCGAAAGCCGTCGTTTCGGCCGGGTGACGAGGCGCCCAGCGCGCGGCCGAGCTTGCGGCCGTGCACCACGTGGCCCGAGATGGCGTAGGGGCGGCCGAGCAGGGCGTGCACGTCGTTCATCCGGCCTTCGGCCAGCGCCTCGCGCACGGCGGAGCTCGACACGCGCAGCCCATGGACCTCGTAGCTGTTCATCCGGGCGACGTCGAATCCGTGCTTGTCGCCGGCGCGGTCGAGCATCGCGTAGTCGCCGGCGCGCTTGGCGCCGAAGCGGAAGTCGTCGCCGACCAGCACGTAACGCGCTCCGAGACCTTCGATCAGCACGTTCTGGATGAACTCATCCGGCGTCTGCGAAGCGAGCCGTGCATCGAAAGGCAGGACGATGGTCTGGGCCACGCCGCCTGCGGCGAGTTCAGTGAGCTTGTCGCGCAGCGTGCCGATGCGGGCCGGCGCCAGTTCGGGGCGCTTGGTCAGCGCCGCGAAGTAGTCACGCGGATGCGGCTCGAAGGTCAGTACGCAACTGGGCAGGCCGCGCAGGCGCGCCTCGGTGTTGAGCAGGCCCAGCATGGCCTGGTGGCCGCGATGCACACCGTCGAAGTTGCCAATGGTCAGGGCGCAGGCGGGAGCCACGCCCGGATGCCGAAATCCCCGAAAGACCTGCATGGGTTGGTATCTTTTTGATAGCACTTCGTGCCCACGGAATGGGCACATCAGGGCGTTTTGTCACAAAGCCGGTATATTGTGACTCAGTGCGTCGTGTGCAAGCCCTTCGGGCGAGCATCATGTCCTGGTCTTTCCGTGGTTCTCTTTTCTCGAGGAGGCGTGTGGTGAAGGTCTTGAAGCTGTCGGCCCAAGGGCTGCCCCAATCGTGGATTTCGCTCGAACAAGCGGTGATCCACTACGCCTCCGACGAGGTTCGCTGGGAGGTGGGCGCGCAGGTCGCGGTGTTCAGGGGCGGTCACAACGCCGTCACCGGCCAGCAGTCGCAGATTGCCATCAACAGCATCATCGGCACCAAGGGCGTGCCGCGCATCAATCCCTTCACGCAGCGGCCGGGGCTCACGAACAGCAAGCTGTTCGCGCGTGATCGGAATGTGTGCGCCTATTGCGGCGGTCACTTCCACGAGGAAGATCTGACGCGCGAGCACATCATTCCGTTTGCGCAGAAGGGCATCGACACCTGGATGAACGTGGTCACGGCCTGCCGGCCCTGCAACCACCGCAAGAGCAGCCGCACGCCGGAGCAGGCCGGCATGCCTTTGCTGTATGCGCCCTACGTACCCAGCCTGTGGGAGGACTTCATCCTGCGCAATCGCCGGATCCTGGCGGACCAGATGGAGTTCCTGAGCCGAGGCCTGCCGAGATCGTCGAGGTTGCTGATTCACTAGCGGCGGTGATGGGCCCCCGAGGGCTTCTTCTCTTATCAAACAGAGAAGATCGATCTCATCTGGCGCACGGCCAGGTTCGG
The DNA here is from genome assembly GCF_030317145.1 of Variovorax flavidus. Taxonomy (GTDB): domain Bacteria; phylum Pseudomonadota; class Gammaproteobacteria; order Burkholderiales; family Burkholderiaceae_C; genus Variovorax; species Variovorax flavidus. The sequence goes on along the minus strand of NZ_JASZYE010000003.1, from coordinate 35,286 downwards.
CTCAGTAGGTCAGTTCCAGGACGCTGACGTCACCTTGCGCGGCGGGCCAGGTCTGGCCGGTCACGCGCTCCCCATTGAATTCCGACGCCACGGGACGCGGAGCATCGCTCTGCAGCTTGATCTTCGAACTCGACACGCCCGAGCCCTTGGGCGGGACGCCCGGCAGGGCGGAGAGACCGTCAAAGCGCATCGTGTCTCGCTCGGCGTCGAAGTAGCCGCGCGGCCGGGTGAGGATCACCAGCGCGCGGGCATCGCGATCCGCCTCGGGAATGCGTTCGGGCCGAAGCTGGACCACGCTGCTGGAGCGTGGAAAGGGGCTGCGATAGATGTGCGTGGTGGCGTAGCCCGGCGCACTCAGGACGAATTCGTAGGATGTGTTCGGCTGCGCGGTGAATGGCCCCCAGCGACCGTCCCGCGCAATGGTCTGCTCCCATGCCGGAGGGCCGCGTCGCGCGCCACTGGCGTCCACGGCGAAAATCGCGAGGCGGCCGCCGGTCAGTGGCAGGTTGTTGACGAATGCGCCGCTGGCCGGATCGAGAGGGTCGAGCCCCAGGCCGGTGACTTGCCCCGACAGGACGATTTGCGCTTCGGGAATCGGTTGGAGCGTGCGCGGCGCTTCGCCCGTCAGGAAGCGCCAGGTGGCGTCGAAGGCGGCGGGTGAAAACGACGTCTCGCGGTGGTCGACACGCGGCAGCACCGCGTTGGTCGCGCCCTTGAGCGCCGGTCCGTCGAACCCTATGTGCGTCGCGGTGCCCTTGGCGCCGATCCAGAGGCCGTCCGGCTGCGCATACTTGTCGTTGTTGTCCGAGCGCAGGGTCAGCCACTTCACGCCGGGCGTCACCTCGTCTCCATTGCCGTTCTTGGGTGCGTTGAGCTGCTGCATGAACGGGCTCAGCCCGGAAAACTCGTTGCGCTCGTGCAGGCCTTTCACCGCCCAGATGCCATGCGCCGGGTTGCCGCCGAGCACGACATGGCTCACGACCTGGTCCCCGCCCCCGTTCTGCACGTAGTTGCGGATGGTGTTGCCGCCGCGCGAATTGCCGACCAGGATGACCTTGCTCGCGCCGGTGGCCTTCATCACCCGGTCGACTTCCGCCTTCAGGAAAGCCAGCGACTCCGAGGTCGAGCTGCGCCCAGGCTGGGCGACCGTGTCGTCATCCCGGGCCAGGGGAAAGGGCTGGTCGATCGCGATGAGCCGCTCGCGCGGCCAGCCGTTGGACTCGAAACGCCAGATCGTCGTCTGCCACAGCGCTGCCGAGTCACCGTTGCCATGCACGAAAACGATCGGCGGGCGCTCTTGGGTTAGCGGCCCGGTGGCGCAGGCCGCGAGCATGGAGGTGGCGAGGCCAGCGGCGATCAGGTGGCGGCGAGTGGGCATGGCAATTCCGTTTCAAGAAAAACGCCCGCCAGCTCGAGGCTGGCGGGCGTTGCGTGCTATCGGTAGTGACAGCGGGTCGGCGTCAGGCGAAGACCCCTGCGGTGTCCTGCATCCGCGCCGACACCTCGCCCAGATGGTGCAGGGTGTCGCCGAAGCTGATCTCCAACTGCGTCAACTTCTTGAAGTAGTGGCTCACGATGTACTCGTCGGTCACGCCGATGCCCCCGTGCAGCTGCACGGCCTGCTGGCCGACGAAGCGCATTGACACGCCCAGCTGGTACTTCGCGCGTGCCAATGCCTGGCGACGTTCGGCGGCCGGTGCGTTGAGCTTCAGGCTCGCGTAGTAGCTCATCGACCGGGCGAGTTCGAGCTGCATCTTCATGTCGGCGACGCGGTGGCGCAGCGCCTGGAAGGTGGCGATCGCCACGCCGAACTGCTTGCGCGTGTTCATGTATTCGACGGTGATCGCGAGCGTCTTGTCCATCACGCCCACGGCTTCGGCGCAGGTCGCGGCGATGCCGATGTCGACGGCATGCTCGAGTGCCGGCAGGCCGTCGAGGGTGACGAGCGTCGCGGCCGCCTTGTCGAAAACGACCTCGGCTGCGCGGCTGCCGTCCTGGGTGCCGTAGCCCCGTGCGGCGACGCCGTCGGCAGCGCGCTCCACCAGGAAGAGGGCAATCTTGCCGTCGACCTGTGCAGGAACGATGAAGGCATCCGCCTCGTCACCGGCCGGCACGAGGCTCTTGATGCCGCTCAATGCCCAGCCGTCGCCGGCCTTGGCCGCCTTGGCTTCGCATACGTCGAGGCGGTAGCGCGCCTTCCGCTCCTGGAAGGCGAGCACCACCATCGCCTGTCCGCCTGCGATGCGCGGCAGCCAGTTGTCCTTGGTGTCGGCATCGGCATGCCCGGCGAGCACTGCGCCCGCGATGAAGGATTGCGCGAGCGGCTCGAGCACGATGCCGCGGCCAAGCTCTTCCATCACGACCATGCCTTCGACGGGGCCCATGCCCAGCCCGCCTTCGTCTTCGGGGATATACAGGCCGCCCAGGCCGAGTTCAGCCAGTTCGTCCCACGCTTCGCGCGAGAAGCCGCCCGCTGCCTCGGTGGCCTGGCGGCGCTCGAAGCTGTAGCCCTTTTCGACCCACTTGGCGACCGCGTCGCGAAGTTGTTGCTGGTCGTCGCTGAAATTGAAGTCCATTGCTTGATCCTTGTTTGCCTGCGCTCAGCCCAAGACCGTCTGGGCGACGATGTTGCGTTGGACTTCGTTGCTGCCACCGTAGATGGTGGTCTTGCGCATGTTGAAGTAGGTCGACGACAGCGGGGCCAGTTGCGGATGGCCGCCCGGGAAGTCGCCTTGCCAGCCGGCTTCCATCGCCTCGCGGATCAGCGGCAGGGAGTAGGGACCGCCAGCCAGCATCATGAGTTCGGAATAGCGCTGCTGGATCTCGCTGCCCTTGATCTTCAGGAGGCCGGCGATGTCGAGCGAGTTCTTGCCCGAAGTGGCGGCCGAGAGCACGCGCAGCACCAGCATTTCGAGCGCGACGACGTCGACCTCGAGCTTGGCGATCTCGTCGCGGAAGCGCTGGTCCTCCCACACGCCTTCGCTCTTGGCCAGGCGCTTGAGGCGCTCCAGCTCGCGCTTGGCGCGGTTCACGTCCGCGATGTTGGTGCGTTCGTGCGAAAGCAGGTGCTTGGCATAGGTCCAGCCCTTGTTTTCTTCGCCGATGAGGTTTTCGGCCGGCACTTCGACGTTGTCGAACCAGACTTCGTTGACTTCGTGGCCGCCGTCGAGCAGCTTGATCGGACGCACCGTGACGCCGGGCGACTTCATGTCGATCAGCAGGAAGCTGATGCCGGTCTGCGGCTTGCCTTCATTGCTGGTGCGCACCAGGCAGAAGATCCATTCGCCGTACTGGCCGAGCGTGGTCCAGGTTTTCTGGCCGTTGACGATGTACTTGTCGCCCTTGCGTTCGGCCTTGGTCTTGACCGAGGCCAGGTCGGAACCGGAGCCCGGTTCGCTGTAGCCCTGGCTCCACCAGACCTCGCCGCTCGCGATGCCCGGGAGGAAGCGCTTCTGCTGCTCGGCGTTGCCGTAGGCCATGATCACCGGGGCGACCATCACCGGGCCGAAGGGGATGATGCGGGGCGCGCCGGCGAGGGCGGCTTCTTCCTCGAACAGGTGTTTCTCGACGGCCGTCCAGCCCGGGCCGCCGAATTCCTTTGGCCATCCGTAGCCCAGCCAGCCCTTCTTGCCCAGGATCTTGGCCCAGCGCTGCAGATCGTCGCGCGTGAGCTCGAGTGCGTTGTGCACCTTGTGGGAAATTTCTGCGGGAAGGTTCTCTTTGACCCAGGCGCGAATCTCTTCGCGGAACTTCTGTTCTTCGGGCGTGAAGCTCAAATCCATGCGTGCCTCGCTGTGTTGATCGAGCGCCGCGGGCGCGGCGTGTCTTCGGAAACGGCAGTTTTAGCACGGTCGTGCTAGTTCAAGGTGTCCGCGCGGCGACAAAGCCGGCCTCGGGGAAACGAGCACAGATAATCCCGCGTCCCATGAAAAACATTGTGATCCTGATCTCCGGCAGTGGCTCGAACATGGCTGCCATCATTCGGGCTGCCCAGAAAGAGCGATGGGCCGAGCGGTTCGGTGCGCGCGTCGCCGCGGTCATCAGCAACAAGGCGGACGCGCAGGGGCTGGCAATTGCACGCGAGCACGGCATCGCGACCGCGGTGGTTTCGCACAAGGACTTCTCGACGCGAGAGGATTTCGATGCGGCGCTGGCCAGCGCTATCGATGTGCATGCGCCGACGCTCGTGGTGCTCGCGGGGTTCATGCGCATCCTGACGCCTGGCTTCGTGACGCGCTATGAACGCCGGCTCCTGAATATCCATCCTTCGCTCCTGCCAGCCTTTCCTGGGCTCCACACCCATCGGCGCGCCATCGAGGCGGGATGCCGCGTGGCCGGCGTGACGGTGCATGAGGTCACGGTCGAGCTCGACCATGGGCCGATCCTGGCGCAGGCCGCGGTGCCCGTCCTGGCCGACGACACCGAAGAAACGCTCGCAGCGCGAGTTTTGGCACAGGAGCATAGGGTTTACCCTCAGGCCATTGCGGGATGGCTCTTGGAAACAAACTGACACAATCTGCGCTTCGATACCTCTAGTCGAGTTTGACGAAGCGCAACTGTGAAGAGCCTCCGATCTCAACGGTCTCCCCGAACATCGCAGCGGGTCGCACCCACAAGCCGCGCTGGCCGTAGAGCGCCCGGTAGAGCGTCATCGGCTCCAGCGTTTCGCTGTGGCGCGCCGTGCCGAGCACCTCGTACTCGCCGCCCTTGTAGTGGCGGTAGCGGCCTGGCGGCGTTTCGATCAGGGGTGGGAGGTCGTTGTCTGCCATGTTGGGTTTTTCCTTCAATAGGGTGAAAGGTCGGGATGGATCGTGCGGATTTTGTTCATCTCGTACGGCTGAGCGAGCACGCCAGCGCAGACGACAGCACGGGCTATCGGCGCGGAGTCGCGGCCTTTGCCGCATTGGGCTACCTGTGGGTGGTCGCCTGTCTCGCGCTGGCGGTCGGCATCATCGCCTGGGTTGTGGTCTCCCTGGGGCAGGGAACGCGTTTCAGCGTGGCACGGGGTTGGCTCCTGCTTTTTGCTCTTGGCCTGCTGTGGGCGACGCTGCGCGCGCTTTGGGTTCGGTTCGATGAACCCGAAGGCATGGCGCTGGAGCGCGAGGACGCGCCCGCACTGTTCGAGGCGCTCGACCGGATCCGCGCCAAGATCGACGGTCCGCCGGTCCACCGCGTCTATCTCGACAGCGATTTCAACGCGAGCATCCGCCAGTTGCCGCGCTTCGGGCTGTTCGGCGGGGCGGTCAACTATCTCAGCGTCGGATTGCCGCTTCTCATGGCGCTCGACCGGCGTCGCCTGCTGTCGGTGCTCGCGCACGAGTACGGCCACCTGCGCGGCAACCACGGGAAGCTGAGCGCCTGGATCTACCGCACCCGCCTTTCATGGCTCAAGCTGGATGCGAGCTTCCAGCGCGACGAGGGCGTGATGGCGTTCGCGTCGCAAGCCTTCTTTCGCTGGTACTTCCCGCGCTTTGCCGCCAAGACCTTTGCGTTGGCGCGGCAGGACGAATACGAGGCCGATCGCGTCGCCGCGCGCCTCCTCGGCACACGCGTCGTCGCTGGCGCATTGACGGAAATCGCCGTCAAGGGCTCCTGGTACGCGGAGGAATTCTGGCCGTCGCATTGGTCGCGCGCGGTCGACGAACCGTTGCCCGCCGGCCCCTTCTCGGCCATGGCGCAGAAGCTCTGTGCGCCGGTCAATGCCGACTTTGCGCGAACCGCGCTGCGCGGTGCGCTCCGCAGCGTCAGCGACGTCGATGACACCCACCCCGTCCTTCGCGACCGGCTGGAAGCGCTCGACGAAAAGGCGGCGTTGCCTTCCTGGTCCGAGAAATCGGCGCTCGCACTCCTGGATGACGCACCGAAGTGGACGGCCCATTTCGACGCGGAATGGTGCCGCGCCCATGCCAACGACTGGAAGCAGCATCACGCCTACCTCGTGCGTGTGCGCGAGCGGGTGGCCGCGCTCACGGCCAGCGCCGGCCGCAACAATGCCGACGAAATGGTCGAGTGGGCCGACTGCGCGCGCCGCGTCGACGCGGCAGCCGACGTGCGCGGCATCTACGAACGCGCCTTGCAGATGACCGCGAATCACCCTGGCGCATTGCGAGGGCTCGCCCAGATGCTGCCGGCCAACGACCGGCCAGCACGCCTCGCGGTGTTGGAGAAATTGCACGAGTCGAGCACGGCCAGCCGCTGGTGGGCCGCCAAGACGGCGGTCTCGTTGCTGGAGGACCCGGATACCGGCGCGCACGACGAGCGGGCGCTCAAGCTCTGGCGCGAACGAGCGAAAACGGCGGAGGAGGCCGAGCAACGCGCATGGGAAGAGATCACTGAAACTCCCTTCTTCAGCCAGATCGCCCGCCACGACCTGAGCGAATTCGAGTTGGGCGAACTGCGCGCCGACCTGGTGCGCTGCAGCGCGATTTCCCGGGCGTGGGTGGTTCGCAAGAACCTTCGCGAATTTCCGTGGCGCCGCGCCTATGTGGTGTTTCTCGAATTGCCCATGCTGGCCGATGAAGAGCGCTGGAATCTTTGCCGACAGCTCGAGCACACCTTGAGCCTTCCCGGCGCGGCGCTCGTGCTGTGGGCGGGCCACTCGCCAACGCTCGCGGAGATCGAGCGCCAGGCCTTCGGCCCGATCTGGACACGCACCGCCGCCTAGAGCGGCCGGCGGCTGAGACAATGGGGGATGCACCCCAAAGCCCTTCTTGAGGCCAGCGCCGACCTGGTCGGCCTCGTCCTGAAATTCGATCACCCGGCCGACCAGGTCGTTTCCCGCTTCTTCCGCGACCATCGCGAGTTGGGGCCACGCGAGCGCGCGACGCTGGCCGAGACGGTCTACACCGTGTTGCGCAAGAAGCTGTTGTTCGACCATCTGTCCCCTTCGGGCAGCGGGTCGAAGGAGCGGCGAATGGCGATCCTCGGATTCCATGGCCCCCGTGACTTCCTGAAGAGCGCGCTCAACGACACCGAAAAACGCTGGCTCGACAACTGCGACGCCGTCAAGCAGGACGATCTGCTCGAACGCCACCGTCACAACCTGCCGGAATGGCTGGTCGCGCCCCTCAAGGCGCAGCTCGGCGACCAGTTCTGGCCGCTGGTCGAAAGCCTGCAGCAGCCGGCGCCGCTGGACCTGCGGGTCAATGCCTTCACGGACAAGCGGCCGGAAGTGCAAAAGGAACTGGCCAAGGCTGCGATCAAGGCCGCGCCCACGCCGTTTTCGCCCTGGGGGCTGCGGATCGACGGGAAGCCGGCACTCACCAAGCTCGACGCATTCGCTCGCGGCGCGGTCGAGGTGCAGGACGAAGGCTCGCAACTGCTGGCCTTGCTGCTCGACGCCAAGCGCGGCGAGATGGTGGTCGATTTCTGCGCCGGCGCCGGCGGAAAGACCCTGGCCATAGGCGCCACGATGCGCAACACGGGCCGTCTCTACGCGTTCGACACTTCGGCGCACCGCCTCGACGCCCTCAAGCCGCGGCTCGCACGCAGCAAGCTGTCGAACGTGCACCCGGCGGCCATCGCCCATGAACGCGACGACCGCATCAAGCGGCTCGCCGGCAAGATCGACCGGGTGCTGGTGGACGCCCCCTGCTCGGGCCTCGGCACGCTCCGGCGGAATCCCGACCTGAAATGGCGCCAGTCGCCTCAATCGGTCCAGGAACTCACCGCCAAGCAGACCGCGATCCTGCAGAGCGCATCGCGCCTGGTGAAATCGGGCGGCCGGTTGATCTATGCGACCTGCAGTGTGCTGCCGGAGGAAAACGAGGCCATTGCCGAGGCCTTTGGCGCCGCCAATCCGGATTTCGAGCCGTTGGACGCCGCAGACGTGCTCGACGCGCTGAAAGTCCCCGGCGCCGAGGCACTTTGTGCGGGCGGGGACGGTGGCAAGCGCTACCTGCGGCTCTGGCCGCATCGCCATGCGACCGACGGCTTCTTTGCTGCAGTGTGGAACCGGAAGTAGGGACGAGGCTCCAAAGAACGGGGAAACTTGCGATATATCAAGGATTTAGCCCCCTTTTGGGGGTCAAACCTTTAAAATCGTGGATTACCTGAAGGCTGCACCTTCGTGTGGCCATGGAGTACCGAACTCAATGTTGCTTCCTGACTCTGCCGTACTGAGCGCGGCCATCGACTGGCTCGGACACGGCTTGTGGGACCTCACGTGGTGGCAAGTCGTGCTGTACACGCTCGTCACCACGCACATCACGATCGCGGCGGTCACGATTTTCCTGCACCGGACGCAAACGCACCGGGCCATGGATCTGGGCCCGATCCCGTCGCATTTCTTCCGCTTCTGGCTGTGGCTCGGCACCGGTATGGTGACCAAGGAGTGGGTGGCCATCCACCGCAAGCACCACGCCAAGTGCGAAACCGAAGAAGACCCGCACAGCCCGCAGGTCAAGGGCATCGACGAGGTCATGTGGCGCGGCGCCGAGCTGTACCGCAAGGAATCGAAGAACAAGGAAACGATGGAGCGTTTCGGCCACGGCACGCCCAACGACTGGCTCGAGCGCAACCTGTACACGCGCTTCAGCTGGCAAGGCGTTGGCCTGATGCTGATCATCAATGTCGCGCTGTTCGGCGGCCTGGGCTTGACGGTCTGGGCAGTCCAGATGCTGTGGATCCCGTTCTGGGCCGCAGGCGTCGTCAACGGCATCGGCCATTTCTGGGGCTATCGCAATTTCGAAGCCACTGACGCCAGCACGAACCTGATCCCCTGGGGCATCATCATCGGCGGCGAAGAGCTGCACAACAACCACCATACCTATCCGACCTCGGCCAAGTTCTCGGTCAAGAAGTACGAGTTCGACATCGGCTGGGTCTACATCAGCCTGATGCAGAAGATCGGCTGGGCCAAGGTGAAGAAGCTACCGCCGAAGCTGCAAATGGGTGATGTGGTGCCCGTTGCCAATGAGAAAACGCTCGAGGCCCTGATCGCCAACCGCTATGAAGTCATGGCGGGCTACGCTCGCGAAATGCGCCGTGCGACCCGCGACGAACTCGCGCAAATGAAGGCCAAGGGCGCGGATCTGTCGGTTCTCAAGGCTTCCAAGCGCTGGCTGCATCGCGACGACGACAAGGTGCCTGCGGCTGCCCGTTCGCAGTTGGTGCAGGCTCGTGCTGCGCACCCGGTGCTGGACAAGATGGTGACGATGCGCGAAGAGCTGCGCCAGTTGTGGCTCAACACGTCGCAGTCGCGCGAACAGTTGGCTGCCGATCTGGCTGCGTGGTGCCATCGGGCAGAGGCCAGCGGCATTGCAGGCCTGCGCGAGTTTTCGACCCGCCTGCGTGCGGCTCGCGCCTGACGCGCAGATCCCCCGTTCTCGCCACACAAAAAGCCGGCTCTTGAGCCGGCTTTTTTTGCGTCTGCGACGAGGCTTCCGATAACGTGGGCAACAAAAAACCCGCTGGATCGCAGCGGGTTTCTTGTGAGTCCAGGAGACCTGGGCCGAATTACTTCAGCTTGATTTCCTTGTACTCGACGTGCTTGCGCGCCTTGGGGTCGAACTTCATGATCGACATCTTTTCAGGCATCGTCTTCTTGTTCTTGCTGGTCGTGTAGAAGTGGCCGGTACCCGCGGTGGATTCCAGCTTGATCTTTTCGCGTCCGCCTTTGCTCGTTGCCATGATTCAGCTCCTTAAGCTTGGCCGCGTGCGCGCAGGTCTGCGAGCACGGCGTCGATGCCGTTCTTGTCGATCAGGCGCAGGGCAGCGCTCGAAACACGCAGGCGAACCCAACGGTTTTCCGTTTCGACCCAGAAACGACGGTATTGCAGGTTCGGCAGGAACCGGCGCTTGGTTTTGTTGTTGGCGTGGGAAACGTTGTTTCCGACCATCGGGCCTTTGCCCGTTACTTCGCATACGCGTGCCATGTGGACACTCTTTCTTGAACAGCTGGCACCTGGCGCAATGAAATTGCGGGGTGGTTTGCAGCTTGACCTCGCCAGAAACGGGTGGCGGTACCCCGGCTTGCCGCAAGAACCCTGCTCCAGATTGGAGGGGCAGATTCGGCAAAGCCTTGGATTATAGCCTTTTCGCCCCGCGGCGGCTTAGAGCGTGCCGTCCTGCTCCAGAAAGCGCTGTGCGTCGAGTGCCGCCATGCAGCCCGTGCCGGCGCTGGTGATGGCCTGGCGATAGACGTGGTCCTGAACGTCGCCCGCCGCAAACACGCCGGGCACGCTCGTCATGGTTGCGAAGCCCTGCAGGCCCGAGCGGGTGACGATGTAGCCGTCCTTCATCTCGACTTGGCCCTGGAAGATGTCCGTATTGGGATGGTGTCCGATGGCGATGAAGCAGCCCTTGAGATCCAGTTGCTCGGTCTCGCCGGTCAGCGTGTTCTTCAGCCGGATGCCGGTCACGCCGGAGTCGTCGCCCAGCACTTCGTCCAGGGTGTTGTGAACCTTGAGTTCAATCTTCCCTTCGGCGGCCTTTGCGTGGAGCTTGTCGATCAGGATCGGCTCGGCACGGAACTTGTCGCGGCGATGCACCAGCGTCACCTTGCTTGCGATGTTCGAAAGGTAGAGCGCCTCTTCGACGGCGGTGTTGCCGCCGCCGATCACGCAGACTTCCTGGTCGCGGTAGAAGAAGCCGTCGCACGTCGCGCAGCCCGAGACGCCGCGGCCCATGAAATGCTGTTCGGAATCCAGGCCAAGGTACTTGGCCGACGCGCCGGTGGCAATCACCAGTGCATCGCAGGTGTAGGTGTCGCTGTCGCCGGTCAGCGTGAACGGGCGCTTGCTGAAGTCGACCTTGTTGATGTGGTCGAAGACGATCTGCGTCTTGAAGCGTTCGGCGTGCTCCAGGAAGCGCTGCATGAGGTCGGGCCCCTGCACGCCGTGGACGTCGGCCGGCCAGTTGTCGACCTCGGTCGTGGTCATGAGCTGGCCGCCCTGGGCGATACCGGTGATCAACATGGGTTCGAGGTTGGCGCGGGCCGCGTAGACTGCGGCCGTGTAGCCGGCAGGGCCGGAGCCAAGAATGAGAACCTTCGCGTGGCGTGGGGAGGACATGAGTAGAAAACCTAGGATTGGCGCTGCGGCAGCGTGTACATTTTCAGGGTGATAGATATGGAGTATCACCGTTCGGTTCAAGACCGGGCGGGGGCTGTTTTCAATGCGCGCGATTGTATTAATCCATGGATTTGAAAATCGCGCGGAATCCGGGGATTGATGAATGTCGATGCTGTCCAATCTTGAATTGCTTCGCCGCGTGCCGCTGTTCGCTGCGCTGACGCCAACGCAGTCTGCGAGCATTGCCGATGCGATCGTCAAAAAGCGCTTCAAGCGCGCCGAGGTCGTTGTCGAACAAGGCAAGAAGTCAGATGCCCTCTACATTATTCTGACCGGGCGTGCCCGGGTCATGAGCACCGACAGCCGTGGTCGCGAAGTCATCCTCGCGACGCTGCATCCCGGCGACTACATCGGCGAGATGAGCATGATCGACGACGAGCCGCATTCGGCGACGGTGCGCACCGAGATCCAGACCGATGTGCTGATGCTCGGCCGCGAAGCGTTTGCGCGGTGCCTGCCTGAAAATTCTTCGATGTCCTACAACATCATGCGGGGCCTCGTTGCGCGTCTGCGGCACGCAGACCGCAAGATCGAATCGCTGGCGCTGATGGACGTCTACGGACGCGTGGCGCGCTCGCTGCTGGAGTTCGCGGTCGATGACGGGGCCGGAAACCTCAAGGTGCGCGACAAGATTTCGCGCCAGGATCTGGCCAAGATGGTCGGTGCTTCGCGCGAAATGGTGAGCCGCGTCATGAAGGATCTCGAGGAGCGCGGATTCGTGCAGACCCAGCCGGATGGTTCGATGATCGTCAAGGAACGACTCTCATCGCTCACCTGACCGTCTGGCCGGGCGCGCTGCCGCGCACTGGCCTCCACGTCGCCGGCCCTGACAACGCGGCCGCGATGTTTTTCGTTGTAGTTTCTCTGGACCACCGGCCCGCTGCTGCGGACCGGTCGTTGTGCCGTTCATGACTTATTCGCTCAACACCCTTCAATCGTCTTCGTCGAACGAAGCGCAGCCGGTGCGTCTTCGCGCCATGCGCTTTGCGCACGAGATCACCCTGATTGCCGGCTTCGTCGTCCTGTTGTTCTGGCTGCTCTCGATGCTGAGCTTCACGCCCTCCGATGCCGCATGGTCGACGTCGGGGACGGGCGGAGAGGTCAAGAACTGGGGTGGCCGCATCGGCGCCTGGCTGGCGGACGCGAGCTATTTCCTGGCCGGCTATTCGGTCTGGTGGTGCCTGGCGGCCGGACTTCGCGTCTGGTTGTCGTCACTTGCCGGGTGGATGCGCGGCGGCGAGGCAAGCTCGGCCGAGCAGCCCCCCCGCGGTCCGTTCAATCGCAGCCGGCTGGCATTCTGGTTCGGCCTGATCCTGCTTCTGTGCGCCAGCGCCATGCTCGAATGGTCGCGTCTGTATCGCCTCGAATTTCGCTTGCCGGGGCACGGCGGCGGAATACTCGGCTATCTCGTGGGCCCCGCAAGCGTGAAGTGGATGGGCTTCACCGGATCGGCCTTGATTGCCATTGCGGCCGGCGTCATTGGTTCGGCGCTCGTGTTCCGCTTTTCGTGGGGCCAGATTGCCGAGCGCATCGGCTCGCGTTTGTATTCGCTGTTCGAATCCCGCCGCGAAAAGCGCGAGATCGCGCAAGACATCGCCATGGGCAAGCAGGCCGTGCGCGAACGCGAGGAACTGGCGTCCAACGAGCAGGAGCCTGAACTCGAAGCTCCGGACGAGGAAATCCGCATCATCCCGCGCCCGAAGCGCCGGGCGCCTTCTCCACCGGTGCAGATCGAACCCGCCCTGGCCGAAGTGCCACGCAGCGATCGGGTCGCCAAGGAGCGCCAGAAACCCCTGTTCCGCGAACTGCCGGACAGCAAGCTGCCGCAGGTCGACCTCCTCGATGCGGCCCAGGCACGCCAGGAAACCGTCTCCGCCGACACGCTCGAGATGACGTCCCGCCTGATCGAGAAGAAGCTGAAGGACTTCGGCGTCGAGGTGCGCGTCGTGCTGGCTTCGCCCGGCCCGGTCATCACGCGCTACGAGATCGAACCGGCCACCGGCGTGAAGGGTTCGCAGATCGTCAATCTCGCGAAGGACCTGGCGCGCTCGCTGTCGCTGGTGTCGATCCGCGTGGTCGAGACGATCCCCGGCAAGAACTACATGGCGCTCGAGTTGCCGAACGCCAAGCGCCAATCGATCAAGCTCAGCGAAATCCTCGGGTCGCAGATCTACAACGAAGGCAAGTCGATGCTCACGATGGGCCTGGGCAAGGACATCGTCGGCAATCCGGTGGTGGCCGACCTGGCCAAGATGCCGCACGTGCTGGTGGCGGGTACGACCGGTTCGGGCAAGTCGGTGGGTATCAACGCGATGATCCTGAGCCTTCTCTACAAGGCCGAGGCGCGCGATGTTCGGCTGCTGATGATCGACCCGAAGATGCTCGAAATGTCGGTCTACGAGGGCATCCCGCACCTGCTGGCGCCGGTCGTGACCGACATGCGCCAAGCGGCGCACGGCCTCAACTGGTGCGTGGCCGAGATGGAGCGCCGCTACAAGCTCATGAGCAAGCTGGGTGTGCGCAATCTGGCGGGCTACAACACCAAGATCGACGAGGCGAAGGCGCGCGAGGAGTTCATCTACAACCCCTTCAGCCTCACGCCCGACAGCCCCGAGCCGCTTGCGCGCGAACCGCACATCGTCGTGGTTATCGACGAACTCGCCGACCTGATGATGGTCGTCGGCAAGAAGATCGAAGAACTGATCGCCCGCCTCGCGCAGAAGGCGCGCGCGGCCGGCATTCACCTGATCCTGGCGACGCAGCGCCCCAGCGTGGACGTGATCACTGGTCTCATCAAGGCCAACATTCCGACCCGTATCGCCTTCCAGGTGTCGAGCAAGATCGATTCGCGAACCATCCTCGACCAGATGGGCGCCGAGGCGCTGCTGGGCATGGGTGACATGCTTTACATGCCGAGCGGCACCGGCCTGCCGGTTCGCGTGCACGGCGCCTTCGTGAGCGATGAGGAAGTGCACCGTGTCGTGGCGTACCTCAAGTCACAAGGGGAACCGGACTACATCGAAGGGGTGCTCGAAGGCGGTACTGTCGATGGCGACGGCGACCTGCTTGGCGAAGGCGGCGGCGAGGGCGGCGAAAAGGATCCGATGTACGACCAGGCGGTCGAAGTGGTGCTCAAGAACCGCAAGGCCAGCATTTCGCTGGTTCAGCGCCACTTGAAGATCGGCTACAACCGCGCCGCGCGCCTGGTCGAGGACATGGAGAACGCAGGCCTGGTCAGTGCGATGAGCGGCAGCGGCCAGCGCGAAATCCTGGTGCCGGCGCGAACCGAGTGAACGGGCCTGGCTTTGCAGGCCACGGAGAAATGAGATGGTGATGAAGAGACTGCTTGTGAGTGGCCTGCTGGCGCTGGGTATGGGGACTGTCTGGGCTGGCGGCATGGAAAGCCTCGAGGCCTTCCTCAAGTCAGTGAAATCGGGCCGCGCCGAGTTCACGCAGACAGTGACTTCGCCGCCCAAGGATGGACAGACCTCGCGCGCCAAGGTATCGACGGGCACCTTCGAGTTCCAACGGCCGGGGAAATTCAGGTTCGACTACAAGAAGCCGTTCGCGCAGACCATCGTCGCCGACGGCGAGACGCTGTGGCTCTACGACGCCGATCTGAACCAGGTCACGCAGCGCAAGCAGGCGCAGGCGCTCGGGTCGACGCCGGCAGCGTTGATTGCCGCGGCTCCGGATCTGCGGGCCTTGCAGGCCGATTTCACGCTGGAAGGCGCGCCCGAGCGTGATGGCCTGCAGTGGGTCAAGGCAAGTCCCCGGAACAAGGACGGGCAGTTGCAGAGCGTGCAGATCGGTTTCCAGGGCGAGGCGCTGGCATCGCTTGAAATCCTGGATAGTTTTGGCCAAAGCTCCGTGTTGAAGTTCGGCAAGGTCGAGGTCAATCCCGCACTTCCTGCCAGCACCTTCGTGTTCAAGACGCCCGCTGGCGCCGACGTGATCCGGCAGTAGCCTGGCGATTCGGTTTCGGCTAGCCCCAAGCCACCAGATACCAGCCGGCGCAGATCAGCAAGCCGGTCAATGCCAGAACGCATTGGCCTGGCCTGCCAAAGATCGCCACGGTATTGCCGTTGTCCTCGAATGCGTCGGGCGGCAGCGTGCTGCGCAGGTTCCGGCCGAACAGGAAGATGTCCACGGTCATGAGCACGGTGAACAGGATCATGCCGACGGAGAGATGGTGCAACGTCAGTGCGCCGAGCACTGCGGCCGCCTTGGTGTCGGCAAAGAGCTTCGCAATCGCGAAGGCACCGCCGTTGACCGAGAAGAGCAGCCCATAGCGCCGATGCTTGCCAGCCTCGTAGTCCTTGAAACTTGCGGGGAGCTGCTTGCCTTGACGCATGCGCGCACCTTCGGCCTGTTGGGGCTTCGTGTCAAGGGCTTGTTCCGCGCGGCTTAGGATGTTGGGCGACACTATGCGCTTCCGATGGCAACCACTACTCACCAACCCCTTGCCGAACGCCTGCGACCCAAGAACCTGGGCGAGGTCATCGGCCAACAACATCTGCTGGGCCCCGGGATGCCATTGCGCATTGCGTTCGAATCGGGCCAGCCGCACTCGTGCATGCTCTGGGGCCCGCCGGGCGTGGGCAAGACCACCATCGCGCGGCTCATGGCCGATGCGTTCGATGCGCAGTTCCTGAGCATCAGCGCCGTCCTTGGCGGCGTGAAGGACATCCGCGATGCGGTCGATCGCGCGACGATGGCGCGTGACGGTCTCGAGCAGCGTCGCACCATCGTCTTCGTCGACGAAGTTCATCGCTTCAACAAGAGCCAGCAGGACGCGTTCCTGCCGCACGTGGAGTCCGGACTCTTCACCTTCATCGGCGCGACCACCGAGAATCCCTCGTTCGAGGTGAACTCGGCGCTGCTGTCCCGGGCGGCGGTCTATGTGCTGCAGCCACTGGGCGAGGACGATCTCAAGCAGATCGTGGCGCGCGCGCAGGACATCCAGGCGGTGCCGGCCATCGAGGCCAAAGCCGTGGACCGTCTCGTGGCCTACGCCGACGGCGACGCCAGGCGACTCCTCAACACCCTTGAAACGCTGGCTGTCGCCGCGCGTGCGGAGAAGCTCGACAACATCACCGACGAGTGGCTGCTGCGTGTTCTTGGCGAGCGCATGCGGCGCTACGACAAGGGCGGCGAGCAGTTCTACGACACGATCTCCGCGTTGCACAAATCGGTGCGTGGAAGCGATCCGGACGCGTCTCTCTATTGGTTCGTGCGCATGCTCGACGGCGGCGCCGACCCGCGCTACATGGCGCGCCGGCTGGTGCGCATGGCCAGCGAAGACATCGGGTTGGCGGACCCCCGCGCGCTGCGTCTCGCGCTCGATGCCGCCGAGGTCTACGAGCGGCTCGGCTCACCCGAAGGCGAACTGGCCTTGGCCGAATGCGTGGTGTATCTCGCGATCGCGCCGAAGTCGAACGCGGTCTACAAGGCTTACAACGAGGTTCGCGCCTTCATCAAGTCGGACGGTACGCGGCCCGTGCCGATGCATCTGCGCAATGCGCCGACCAAGCTCATGAAGCAGTTGGACTATGGAAAAGGTTATCGCTACGCCCACGACGAAGAGGGCGGTTTCGCGGCCGGCGAAAGCTACATGCCTGAAGGTCTGAACCCGCCGCCGTTCTACCGGCCGGTGGAGCGTGGTCTCGAGATCCGCATTGCGGAAAAGCTGCGCGAATTGCGGAAACGAAACCAAGAAGTTTCCGAATAAGAGCGGCTGGTTTTCCACGCCTGCCTTCCCCCGCACGCCAGCGGGAAAACCCCGCCGCAAAACGCACCAGATTGGCGTCCGTGCGTGACTACAATCCCGCCCACAAACCCGCCGTCGTCACATGCTGGCGGGTTTTTTGCTAAGTGAAACCAAGGCGTCAATCCGGTACGCCGGGTCGAGGCACCTCTCAAGGGTGCTGCCACAAAATTAGGGAACTCTCGATATGGACACCTTGCTGCAGCAGATCATCAACGGTCTGGTTCTAGGCAGCATGTATGCCTTGATAGCCTTAGGCTATACGATGGTGTACGGCATTATCAATCTCATCAATTTCGCGCACGGTGAAGTGCTCATGGTCGGAGCGCTCACCAGTTGGACGATCATCGGCCTCATGCAGGAGTCGATGCCGGGGACGCCGGGCTGGATCGTCCTGATCATTGCCTTGCTCATCGCCTGCGTGGTCGCCGCGACGCTCAACTTCGTCATCGAGAAGGTGGCCTACCGGCCGCTGCGCAACAGCCCCAAGCTGGCGCCCCTGATCACCGCGATCGGCATGTCGATCCTGCTCCAGACGCTCGCGATGATCATCTGGAAGCCCACCAACAAGGCCTATCCCAACCTGCTGCCGACGACGCCCATCCACGTGGGCGGCGCCGTGATTTCGCCGACGCAAGTGATGATCCTGAGCGTCACGGCCATCTGCCTTGCCATCCTGACGTGGCTGGTCAACTACACGAAGCTGGGCCGCGCGATGCGCGCCACCGCCGAGAACCCGCGGGTGGCGGCGCTGATGGGCATCCGGCCCGACATGGTCATCTCGGCCACCTTCATCATCGGCGCGGTGCTCGCCGCAGTGGCGGGTGTCATGTACGCCTCCAACTATGGCATCGCACAACATGCCATGGGCTTCATCCCCGGCCTCAAGGCCTTCACAGCGGCAGTGTTCGGCGGCATCGGCAACCTCGCCGGTGCAGTGGTCGGTGGCATTTTGCTGGGGCTCATCGAAGCCATCGGCTCGGGCTACATCGGCGCGCTCACGGGCGATGTGCTGGGCAGCCATTACAGCGACATCTTCGCGTTCATCGTTCTGATCATCATGCTCACCTTGCGGCCTTCTGGCCTGCTCGGCGAGCGCGTGGCGGACCGGGCTTGAGGAGCGCACCATGAAGAACAGCAAGAACATCTTCTTCTTCGTGCTTGCGGCGGTCGGCCTGCTGGTCCTGCCGCTGCTGCTGCAAAGCCAGGGCAACGCCTGGGTTCGCATCGCGGACATCGCGCTGCTCTACGTGATGCTGGCGCTGGGCCTGAACATCGTGGTGGGCTATGCGGGCCTGCTCGACCTCGGCTATGTCGCTTTCTTTGCCATCGGCGCTTATCTGTACGCGCTGCTGGGATCGCCTCACCTGACCGACACCTTCCCCGCCGTCAAGGCCATGTTCCCGAACGGACTGCACAGTTCGCTGCTGCTGGTGATTCCGGCGGCGCTCGGACTGGCGGCGCTGTTCGGTGCATTGCTGGGCGCGCCCACACTCAAGCTGCGCGGTGACTACCTGGCGATCGTGACGCTCGGCTTCGGCGAAATCATCCGTGTGTTCCTGAACAACCTGGACCACCCGATCAACCTCACCAATGGACCGAAGGGCATCACGGCCATCGACCCGATCCATTTCTGGGGCCTGAACCTGGGCAAGCCCCTGAAGCTCGACGGCTTCACGATCTCCTCGGTGACGCTGTACTACTACCTGTTCCTCGCGCTGGTGATCTTCACCATCATCATTTCGCATCGCCTGCAGGTGTCGCGCATCGGCCGCGCCTGGATGGCGATCCGCGAAGACGAGATCGCCGCCAAGGCCATGGGCATCAACACCCGCAACATGAAACTTCTCGCCTTCGGCATGGGCGCAAGCTTCGGCGGCGTGTCCGGCGCGATGTTCGCTTCGTTCCAGGGTTTCGTATCGCCCGAGTCCTTCAGCCTGATGGAGTCGGTGATGATCGTCGCGATGGTGGTGCTAGGCGGCATCGGCCACTTGCCCGGCGTGATTCTCGGCGCGGTCCTGCTGGCTGCGCTTCCTGAAGTGCTGCGCTATGTGGCGGGCCCCCTGCAGGCCATGACAGACGGCCGTCTGGACGCCTCGATCCTGCGCCAATTGTTCATTGCTCTGGCGATGATCATCATCATGCTGGTGCGTCCGCGGGGCCTCTGGCCATCGCCGGAGCATGGCAAGTCGCTGGCGCGCAAGGGGACCGCTCCTGCCTCCGGCATGCCGGCTGCAGCACCGGGCATCGAGGTTCCGGCCGATGAGGTGCCGGGTGCCGCGTCGCGTCCCATGTCGATCAATCCGTGAGCGAGGAGAGCACGACAATGACTGAAACCATCCTCAACGTTCACGGCATCTCCAAGCGCTTCGGCGGCCTGCAGGCGCTGTCCGATGTCGGCATCAAGATCCAGCGCGGCCAGGTCTACGGACTGATCGGCCCCAACGGCGCTGGCAAGACCACCTTCTTCAACGTGATCACGGGGCTCTACACGCCCGACAGCGGCACCTTCGAGCTGGCCGGCAAGCCCTACCAGCCGACGGCGGTGCATGAAGTCGCCAAGGCCGGCATCGCGCGTACGTTCCAGAACATCCGGCTTTTCTCGGAAATGACGGCGCTCGAGAACGTGATGGTCGGGCGCCACATCCGCACGCATTCGGGCGTGTTCGGCGCGATCTTCCGCACAGGCGGCTTCAAGGCCGAAGAAGCGGCAATCGCCGACCGTGCCCATCAACTGCTCGACTACGTTGGCATCGGCAAGTTTGCCGACTACAAGGCGCGCACGCTGAGCTATGGCGACCAACGCCGCCTCGAGATCGCCCGCGCGCTGGCGACCGACCCGCAGCTCATCGCGCTCGACGAGCCCGCGGCCGGCATGAATGCCACCGAGAAAGTGCTCCTGCGCGAACTGATCGACCGCATCCGCAAGGACGATCGCACCATCCTGCTGATCGAGCATGACGTGAAGCTCGTGATGGGGCTGTGCGACCGCGTGACGGTGTTGGACTATGGCAAGCAGATTGCGGAAGGCACGCCAGCGGACGTGCAGCGGAATGAAAAGGTGATCGAGGCCTACCTCGGCACGGGAGCACACTGAGATGGCACAAACTCTTTTGAAAGTCACTGGCCTCAAGGTGGCCTACGGCGGCATCCAGGCCGTCAAGGGCGTGGACTTCGAGGTGCGCGAAGGCGAACTCGTCTCGCTGATCGGCTCCAATGGCGCCGGCAAGACCACGACGATGAAGGCCATCACCGGCACGCAGCCCTTCCTGGGCGGCGACATCGAATTTCTCGGCAAGAGCATCAAGGGCCGCGGTGCCTGGGATCTGGTCGCCGAAGGCCTGGTGATGGTGCCCGAAGGCCGTGGTGTCTTCACGCGCATGACCATCACCGAGAACTTGCAGATCGGCGCCTACATCCGCAAGGACAAGGCCGAGATTGCCAAGGACGTCGAACGTGTCTTTGCGACCTTTCCTCGCCTGAAGGAGCGCGCGACGCAGCTGGCCGGGACCATGTCCGGCGGCGAGCAGCAGATGCTTGCGATGGGCCGCGCACTGATGGCTCGCCCCAAGGTGCTGCTGCTGGACGAGCCGTCCATGGGCCTGTCGCCCATCATGGTCGACAAGATCTTCGAAGTGGTGAAGCAGGTCTACGACCAAGGCGTCACCGTCTTGCTGGTCGAACAGAACGCCAGCCGCGCGCTGCAACTGGCCGATCGCGGCTACGTGATGGAATCGGGCCTGATCACCATGAGTGGCGACGCCAAGGTGATGCTGAGCGACCCGAAGGTAAGGGCCGCATACCTGGGAGAGTGATCAGTCGAGAAATACCGCGGAACCGGCTTCGCCGGGCCGCAGGTATTGCCCCCTGGAAGCCTGGGGGTCAGTCCACTTTCGCGCCAGTGGCCTTGACGACTTTCTCGTACTTGGAGAGCTCGCTCTTCATGAACGCTCCGAACTGCTCGGGCGAGCTGGCGACCGGTTCCGCAAGCAGCGACGCGAATCGCGTTTTCGTCTCCGGCGTGTTGAGCGCAGCGACAAAGGCGTGATTGAGCTTGGCCACCACGTCAGGCGGCGTGCCGGCCGGCGCCACGAGACCCCACCACGTATCGATGGAGAAGCCCTTCAGGGTGGCCGCGACGGTCGGCACGTCAGGCAGCGTGCTGCTGCGCTCCGCGGTCGTCACTGCGATGGCCTTGAGCTTCCCTGATCGGATGTTCGGCGCCGCGGTCGCGAGATTGTCGAAGTTGAAATCGACCTGGCCCGACAGCAGCGCGAGTTGCGCGGGGTTGCCGCCGTTGTACGGGATGTGCACCGCGAAGATGCCCGCTTCCTTCTTGAACAGCTCGCCTGCAAGGTGTCCTGCGCTGCCGTTACCGCCGCTGCCGTAGTTGAGCTTGGCAGGATTCGCCTTGGCGTAGGCGATGAGGTCGGGCAGTGAATTGATCTTCAGGCGCTGGGCGGTATCGGCGTTCATCACCAGCACATTGGGCACGCGCACCATCTGCGTGATCGGCGCGAAATCCGTCGCGGCGTTGAAGGGCATCTTGGCGTAGAGCCAGGGATTGACCGCGTTCGTCGCCGTCGCCGCGATGCCGATCGTGAGGCCGTCCGGTGAAGCCTTCGCCACGGCATCCGCGCCGATGTTGCCGCCGGCGCCGGGCTTGTTGTCGATGATGACCGTGCCCAGCGAATCCTTCACGCGCTCGGCCAGGACGCGGGCCGTGACGTCGATGGGGCCGCCCGGGGCGTATGGAACGACAAGTCGAATAGGGCGCTGCTGGGCAAGCGCCGGGGCGGTGAGGAGAACAGTGGCGGTGGAGACGAGGCTGAGGAGGAAATGTCTGGCGTTCATGTTTCCAATTGTGCTTCGTGAGGTCCCGGTCGCGCCGATGGCTATCCCTGAGCTTGACCGCGATGTCAGGGCAAGGCCTTGTCCGCTTCCGTCGTGAACGCGTCGGCAAAGAACTCTTCCTCGGGCAGGTCGCGCTCGGCCACGTAGTCCCGCTTGGCGGAATCGACCACGATGGGAGCCCCGCAGGCGTACACCTGATAGCCCGACAGATCGTCGAAATCTTCCATCACTGCGCGGTGAACGAAGCCGGTTCGGCCCCGCCAGTTGTCCTCCGGCACCGCATTCGACACCACGGGCACGTAGCGCAGATTGGGCATCTCCGCGAGTTGCACTCGGACCCAGTCGTCCATGTAGAGATCCTCGGGCCGCCGACCGCCCCAGTACAAGGTCGCAGGCCGCTCGATGCCCTTGAGCTTCATGTGCTCCAGCAGGGCCTTGATTGGCGCGAAGCCGGTTCCCGACGCCAGCAGGACCAACGGCTTGTCGGATTCCTCGCGCAGGAAGAAGCTCCCATAGGGGCCTTCGACGCGGAGGATCTCCTTCTCCTTCATTGCGCCGAAGACGTGGTCGGTGAACTTGCCGCCGGGCAGATGCCGAATGTGCAGTTCGATGCCGGTGCCGGGCTCCAGCAGCGTGTGCGGCGCGTTGGCCATCGAATAGCTGCGACGCGTGCCATCGCGAAGAATGAACTCGATGTACTGGCCGGCATGGAACTGCAAAGGCTCGCCGGCCGGCAGTTGCAGGCGCAGCATCACGACGTCGTGCGACTGCCGCGTGATAGCGAGCACGCGGACCGGCATCTTGCGGATCGGGAATGCGCCGGCCTCGGTGACCTGGCGCGACTCCAGCACCACATCGCTCTCTGCGCGCGCGCAGCAGGTCAGCACATAACCTGCCAGTTCTTCATCGGCGCTCAGTGCCTTGCTCTGGTGCAGGCCCAGCGTCACGGTGCCCGACAGCTTCTTGCATTTGCACGAACCACAGGCGCCGTCCTTGCAGCCATAGGGAAGACCGATGCCCTGGCGGATGCCAGCCGCGAGAATCGTTTCGTCTGCGTGAGCGGTGAAATGGCGCCCGCTGGGCTCTACCGTGATGTGAAAGCCCGCTTCGCTCGGCGCTGCGCTGGTCATGGTTATTCTTCGAATCTGCTTCAAAAGGGAGATGGATTTTGCCCTCAATCAACAGCCCTCTCGGCGCGATGCCCTCGCGCTTCCGGCGCGAGCGCGTGCTCATCGTCGGTTGCGGTGACGTGGGCCTGCGGGCTGCCGGCCTTCTTCGGGGGCGCGTGCGCTTGATGGCGTTGACTTCTTCGCCCGAGCGCGCGCCGCTGTTGCGCCAAGCGGGCGCCACGCCCATCGTTGCGAATCTCGACACCCCGGCGACCTTGCGGCGCCTCTCGGGGCTCGCGACCCGCGTGCTGCACCTCGCGCCCCCTGCGCGCGTGGAAGGTCCGCAATGGTGGCGTGACGCGCGAACCCTGGCGCTGGCGCGTGCGATGCGCTTGCGTTCGCTGCCCTCCACATTCGTCTATGGCTCGACCAGTGGTGTCTATGGCGACTGCGGCGGCGCGCTGATCAGCGAAACGCGTGCGCCGAGGCCCGGCACGCCCCGCGCGCATCGCCGTGTCGATGCCGAGCGCACCGTCCGCTGGCTCGGCCGGGCGGGCGTATCGGCCCGCATCCTGCGCATCCCAGGCATCTACGCGCCCGATCGCGAAGGAGGCACGCCGCGCGAACGGCTCCAGAAGGGTACGCCGGTGTTGCGCTCGGAGGACGACGTCTACACGAATCACATCCACGCGGATGACCTGGCCCGTGCCTGTGTGGCGGCGTTGTGGCGCGGCGGGCCGCAGCGCGTGTTCCACGCGAGCGACGACAGTGAACTCAAGATGGGCGACTACGTCGATCTCGCCGCCCGCCTGTACGGCCTTCCGCGGCCGCCACGCATCGCGCGCGAGGATGCGCAGGCACAGCTTCCGTTGTCGCTGCTGAGCTTCATGGGGGAGTCTCGGCGCCTCGACAACACGCGGCTCAAGCGCGAGTTGCGCGTGCGCCTGCGCCATCCGACAGTGGAGACCGGACTTCGCTCTGGCGCCTGATCAAGCGCGGACGCTCGCGCCCCGCGGCCGCGGGGCGAATCAGCGCTTGCGAACTGATCCGTCCTGCGGTTGCAGCGACCAGTCGGCCATGACCTTGTCTGCTTCACGCGCGCGGCGCTCGTTGATCTTCTTGGCTGTGAGCTGAGCGGACATTTCCAGCTTCTTGAGATCGCGCTGCGTCAATTGCTCGTTGGCGGCAAAGCTGAAACAGCACAGCGTGCCGTAGACGCGCCCATCGTTGAGGACGATGGGAGTGCTCAGATGGGCGCCCACCGGAAAGGCGGTCGGTGGGAGTTCGCCGAAGGTCGGCAGCGCAGCCACGTCCTGGACAAGGCGCGGCAGGCGGCCGTCGATGACACGCTGGCAAAAGGATTCTTCCAGGGGGGAGGACTGGCCCGGCTCGATCACCCGAGCGTCCGGGCCGGTGTCGACGCGACGGAAAACGCGTCGTCCGTCGGCGAATTCCGAGACGAACACCACGTCCATCTTCAAATGCTCGCGCAGCAGACGCAGGACCTCGGAGACCGACTCGTCGATGAGTGCGTCGCTGGCCTCGGGGGTGGCGACCAGAAGCTCGGAAATCTTGACTTCGAACGCGTCGGCTGCGTAATCGGGATCGTGAAAAACCATCGGCCGATTGTAAATTTGCGCGCAGTTCGAGAGGGTGCGCCGCGCCGTCGAGCCGGCATGCGACTCGCACTTTGCGCGAAATACTTCCTGGAGACACGGCATGAGAACCGTGGTGCCCGGGGCCGGAATCGAACCGGCACGCCTTGCGGCGGGGGATTTTGAGTCCCCTGCGTCTACCAATTTCACCACCCGGGCACGGAAGGAAGGCAGCCCAAAATTATGGCACAGTGGCTCCATGCAATACCCGACGATTGAAGACGCGATTGGAAAGACACCCTTGGTCGCACTGCAGCGCATCGATGCGGACGCCAACGCGAAGCGCGGCAACGTGATTCTTGGCAAGCTCGAAGGCAACAATCCCGCAGGCTCCGTCAAGGACCGGCCGGCCCTCTCGATGATCAAGCGCGCCGAGGAGCGCGGCGAGATCAAGCCTGGCGACACCCTGATCGAGGCGACCTCCGGCAATACCGGCATCGCGCTCGCCATGGCGGCGGCCATCAAGGGCTACCGCATGGTCCTGATCATGCCGGAGGACCTCTCGGTCGAGCGCGCTCAGACCATGAAGGCTTTCGGCGCCGAACTGGTGCTCACGCCGAAGAGCGGCGGCATGGAGTACGCGCGCGACCTTGCCGAGCAGATGGTGCAGCAGGGCAAGGGAAGGGTGCTCGATCAGTTCGCCAACCCCGACAACCCCCGAATCCACTACGAAACCACCGGCCCCGAGATCTGGGCCGACACGAAGGGCCGCATCACGCATTTCGTGAGTGCCATGGGAACCACGGGGACCATCACGGGCGTCTCACGGTTCCTCAAGGAAAAGAATCCGTCCGTGCGTATCGTCGGCGCGCAGCCGGACGAAGGCTCGCGCATCCCGGGCATCCGCAAGTGGCCGCAGGAATACCTGCCCAAGATCTACGATCCCAGTCGGGTCGATCAGGTCGTGAACGTGAGCCAGGACAACGCCGAGGAGATGTGCCGCAGGCTGGCCCGCGAGGAAGGCATCTTCGGCGGCATTTCCGCTGCGGGCGCGTTGTGGGTTGCGCTGGAGATTGCGAAGACGGTCGAGAACGCGACCATCGTGTTCGTGGTGTGCGATCGAGGCGACCGGTATCTGTCGACCGGCGTGTTTCCCGCCTGATCGCCATGAACGACCACAAGTTCTGCCCGGCGTGCGCCACACCGCTCGCGCACATCGAACTTCAGGAAGACGGCGGCCCGAAGGCGCGTCTGCGCTGCCCCTCCTGCGGATGGACGCATTGGAACAATCCGACGCCCGTGCTGGCCGCAATCATCGAATACCGGGGACAGGTGCTCCTGGCGCGCAATGCCGCATGGCCGCACAAGATGTACGCCTTGATCACCGGCTTCATGGAGGCTGGCGAGACGCCACAGGAAGGCATCGCGCGCGAGATCAAGGAGGAAACGAACCTCGATGCGAGCGCACTGAACCTCGTCGGCGTCTATGACTTCCAGCGAATGAACCAGGTGATCATTGCCTACCATGCGGTCGCCGACGGCGAGGTGCGACTTTCGCCGGAACTGGTCGACTACCGGCTCTACGACCTGGATGCGCTCCGGTGTTGGCCGGCGGGAACCGGCTACGCCCTGGCCGACTGGCTGCGTACACGCGGCCATGAGCCCCGATTCATGGAGTGGCCACGTCCGGCCGCACCCATGCCCGACGCGGCAGCCACCTAGAATTCCTGCCGCCGGAGGAACACGCAATGCACATCCACAAAGAAATCGACACCCGCGGACTCAATTGCCCGCTGCCCATCCTGAAGGCCAAGAAGTCCCTCAACGAGATGCAGAGCGGCGAGCTGCTGAAGGTGGTGTCCACCGACGCCGGCTCGGTGCGCGATTTCCAGGCGTTCGCGCGCCAGACGGGCAACGATCTCGTCGAGCAGCAGACCATCGGGACCGATTTCATTCACGTTCTGCGGCGTCGCTGAGTGACGCGGCGCCATGAAGCGACGCAACCGCATCGCTGCCGTGGCCCTCGTCCTGGGCGGGCTCGTAGCGGTCCTCACCTTGACGATGTGGAGCGACGGCATGGGTTCCGCCCCTGAAAATCCCAACCCGCCCCCGGCCTCCATCCCTCTGGCGGTGCTGGGGGATTCCAACAGCCAATCCTATCAGGACTACCAGTGGTTTCCGGCTGCCTCGAATGAACGTGGCGGCCCCTTGCGTGCACGCACTTTTCAATGGACGGAAGTGCTGGCCCGCCTGAGAGGGCAAGAGCTGGATCTGGGGCCGTGGGTTCGCTGGGGGCGGCCAGGTGTCGTGGCCCGTGGGCGCGAATGGATCGGCCTGAGCGGCGGTCGAGCCCCCGAGAAGGAGGACTACCTCTACAACTTCGCGAATTCCGGTGCGGCGTGCAAGAACCTCATGGGCGGCCGTTTTCGCCAGGGGCCTCGCCTTGTCGAATTGATGAACGAGGATCCGGAGCGCTGGACTCGCGGCGTGGTGGTGATTCGAATCGGGGTCAACAACTGGGCCGGCCTGCTCGATCTCCAGGTTGCCGATCCCACTGCCGCGGAGTTGCCCGCCACCATCGCCTACTGTGCAGGAGAGATCCGCAAGGCCGTGGCGATGATCCATGCCTCGCACCCATCCACGCGGATTCTTCTGGTCGGCATCCCCAACGAAGCGGACGATCCGGCCAATTTCGATCGTTGGCGCTCGGCCCGGGACACGACCCGCATCAGGAGCGCGCTGGACAACTTCAACTCGGCGATTCGCGCCATTGCCGCAGGCGATCCGCGCGTAGCTTTCTTCGACGATTTCGCGTGGTTCGAGAGCCGGTGGGGCACGCGCGATTCGTCAGGCAATCCTTCGGAGAAGTCTTTCGCCTTCGGCCCGACGCTTCGCATCACGAACACCGCCGGGGACGAGCCCGGCAACCTCCTGCTCGGAGACCATCATGTCGGATTGGTCGCGAACGCCTTGTGGGCCCAGACGCTGGTGGCCTACCTGAAGGACGTCTTCGGCTTGCCGCTCACGCCTGTCAGCGACGAGGAACTGCTTCGCTTCCTCGATCCGCTGGTCAACCCGCCTACAGCTCCAGGCTCTTGAGGTAGTCGCGGAAGTGCCCGCCGACTTCGGGGTGGGCGAGGGCGAGCTCGACGGTGGCCTGCAGGAAGCCTTCCTTGCTGCCGCAGTCGTAGCGGATACCCTCGTACGAATAGGCGTAGACCGATTCCTTCTTCATCAGCGCGGCGATGCCGTCGGTCAGCTGGATTTCGCCGCCGGCGCCCTTGGGCTGATTGCGGATTTCGCTGAACACGCCAGGCGTGAGGATGTAGCGGCCCGCAACGCCAAGGCGTGAAGGAGCGTCCTCGGGCTTTGGCTTCTCGACCATGCGATTGACCTTGACCAGGCCGTCCTCGACCGCGTCGCCGGCTACGATGCCGTAACGCTTGACGTGCTCCAGAGGCACCTCCTGCACTGCCAGCAGCGAACTGCCGAGCTTGCCGAACACGCGCGTCATTTGCGCAAGGATCGGCTCACCGCCGTCCGGACCGACCATCAAGTCGTCCGCCAGCAGCACCGCAAAGGGCTCGTTGCCGACCAGATGCTCCGCGCACAGCACGGCGTGTCCCAGTCCCAGCATCCGAGGCTGCCGCACGTAGGAGCAGGTCATGTCGTCGGGCATGACGGAGCGGGCGATGTTGAGCAGTTCGCGCTTGCCGCTGGCTTCGAGTTGCGTCTCGAGCTCGTAGGCGGTGTCGTAGTGGTCTTCGATCGCGCGCTTGTTGCGTCCGGTCACGAAAATCATGTCGCGGATGCCGGCGGCGTAGGCTTCCTCGACCGCGTACTGGATCAGCGGCTTGTCCACCACCGGGAGCATTTCCTTGGGCTGCGCCTTGGTGGCCGGCAGGAATCGGGTGCCAAAGCCGGCTACGGGGAACACGGCTTTGCGAATGCGCGTCGGGGAATTGGACATGGGTTTTTCGTCAGATCAAGGGAGTTGAATCGAAGAAGGGCGGCGTTCCGAACGCCGCACCCGAATACTAAAGGCCACCGCGCACATCGTATGTCAGCCGAGGCGCACAAGCTGGTCGCGCAATCGCTCCACGGTGGCGCTGAAGTCCGCCAGCCGCTTGCGCTCCTGCTCGATCACTGCCGGCGGCGCCTTGGCAACGAAGGCTTCGTTGCCGAGTTTGCCGTTGACCTTGACGATCTCGCCCTCGACGCGTGCGAGCTCCTTGCCGATGCGGACCTTCTCGGCGGCCTTGTCGATTTCCATGTGCAGGCAGACGCGGACATCGCCCACCACGGCCACCGGCGCGGCCTCGGCGGCGGCAGACCATGCGGCCTCGTCGTCGAAGACCTTCACTTCCTTGAGCTTGGCCAGCGCCTGGAGCACAGGCGCCGCGTCGCGCAGGAAATCGCTGCTGGCTGCGTTGTCAGCGACCGCGTAGAGCGGCAGGCGCGTGGCCGGCGAGACGTTCATCTCGCCGCGCAGCGTGCGGCATGCGTCGACGAGCGACTTGAGTCGCGCGACGTGGGCTTCGGCGGCCTCGTCGATCCTCTCGGGCTGGCTCTTGGGGTACGCCGCGATCATGATCGACTCGCCCTCGCGGCCAGCGACAGGCGCCACCTTCTGCCAGAGCTCTTCGGTGATGAACGGAATGACCGGGTGCGCCAGGCGCAGCAAGGTTTCGAGCGTGCGGATCAGCGTGCGGCGCGTTGCGCGCTTCTGCGCATCGTCGCCTTGCTGGACCTGGACCTTCGCGATCTCGAGGTACCAGTCGCAGAATTCGTCCCAGGCGAACTGGTAGATGGCGTTGGCAACGTTGTCGAGGCGGTATTCCTCGAAGCCCTTCGTCACTTCGGCCTCGACGCGCTGGAGTTGCGAGACGATCCAGCGGTCGGCCTGGCTGAACTTCAGGTAGCCGTGGGCGGGGCCGCCGACGGCACATTCTTCCTTGGTGTGCTCGCGCAGGCCGCAGTCCTGACCCTCGCAGTTCATCAGTACGAAGCGGGTGGCGTTCCACAGCTTGTTGCAGAAGTTGCGGTAGCCCTCGCAGCGCTTGGAGTCGAAGTTGATGCTGCGGCCCAGCGATGCGAGCGATGCGAAGGTAAAGCGCAGCGCGTCGGCGCCGAAGGCGGGAATCCCTTCAGGGAACTCCTTCTGCGTGTTCTTGCGCACGGCCGGCGCCGTTTCGGGACGGCGCAGGCCCTGGGTGCGCTTGTCGAGCAGTTCGGGCAGGGCGATGCCGTCGATCAGGTCGACCGGGTCGAGCACGTTGCCCTCGGACTTGCTCATCTTCTTGCCATGCGAATCGCGCACCAGCCCGTGGATGTAGACGTGCTTGAACGGCACCTTGCCGGTGAAGTGCTTGGTCATCATGATCATCCGGGCGACCCAGAAGAAGATGATGTCGTAGCCCGTGACCAGCACGGTCGACGGCAGATACAGGTCGAGATCCTGCGTCTTCTCGGGCCAGCCCAGCGAGGAGAAGGGCACCAGCGCCGACGAATACCAGGTGTCGAGCACGTCTTCGTCGCGCCTGAGCGTCTTGCCCGGCGCCTGGGCCTGCGCCTCGGCTTCGCTTTGCGCGACGTAGACCTTGCCGTCCTCGTCGTACCAGGCGGGAATCTGGTGGCCCCACCACAGCTGGCGGGAGATGGTCCAGTCCTGGATGTTCTCCATCCAGTGGTTGTAGGTGTTGACCCAGTTCTCGGGAACGAAGCTCACCTCGCCCGAGCGGACCGCGTCGATGGCCTTCTGCGCGATCGACTGGCCACTGGCGTCCGGTTTGCTCATGGCGACGAACCACTGGTCGGTCAGCATGGGTTCGACCACTGCGCCCGTGCGCGCGCAGCGCGGCACCATCAGCTTGTGCTTCTTGGTTTCGGTCAGCAGGCCCAGCGCTTCGAGATCGGCTACCACTGCCTTGCGCGCAACGAATCGGTCGAGGCCGCGGTACTTTTCAGGCGCGTTGTCGTTGATGACGGCGTCGAGCGTCAGCACGCCGATGATTTGCAGGCCGTGCCGCAGGCCGACGGCATAGTCGTTGTGATCGTGCGCCGGCGTGACCTTGACCACGCCCGTGCCGAACTCCTTGTCGACGTAGTCGTCGGCGATCACCGGGATCAGCCGGTCGACCAGCGGCAACCGGACGCGGTGTCCGATCAGGTGCTTGTAGCGCTCGTCTTCAGGATGAACCATCACCGCCACGTCGCCGAGCATCGTCTCGGGACGGGTGGTTGCCACCGTGAGCGAGCCGGAACCGTCTTCCAGCGGATAGGCGATGTGCCAGAGGAAGCCGTCTTCCTCCTCGCTCTCGACTTCGAGGTCGCTCACCGCGGTCTTCAGCACCGGGTCCCAGTTGACCAGGCGCTTGCCGCGATAGATCAGGCCTTCCTCATAGAGCTGCACGAAGGTCTGGGTGACGACCTTGGAGAGCTTGTCGTCCATCGTGAAGTATTCGCGGCCCCAGTCGACCGTATCGCCCATGCGGCGCATCTGGTTCGTGATGGTGTTGCCCGACTTCTCCTTCCATTCCCAGACCCGGGCGACGAAGTTCTTGCGGCCCAGATCGTGGCGGCTGAGCTTCTGCTCCTGCAGTTGCCGCTCGACGACGATCTGCGTCGCGATGCCTGCGTGGTCGGTGCCAGGCAGCCAGAGCGTGTTGTCGCCGGCCATGCGGTGGTAGCGCGTGAGGCTGTCCATGATGGTCTGATTGAACGCGTGGCCCATGTGCAATGTGCCAGTGACGTTCGGTGGTGGCAGCTGGATCGCGAAGGAGGGCGCGCCATCCTTGGGCTTCTGCGTGCCGCGGAAGCCCGCGGCCGAATAGCCGCGCCGCTCCCACTCGGGGCCCCAGTGCGCCTCGATGGCAACGGGTTCGAAGGATTTGGAAAGGCTTTCGAGGCCGGGTTGGGGCAAGGTGTCGCTCATGGCGGTACAAAGACGAACGGCATCCCGCAGGATGCCGCTTGTGGGGTGGAGGTGGCAACGATTTTATTCGACTGCGGAATGCGTCGTCCGGTTCGCCGGCGCGGACCCCCTGGCCGCAGATAATTCACCGATGCTTTTTCTGCTTTCCCCCGCCAAGTCACTCGACTACGAGACCGCGGTGCCCGATGCGGTGCCGGCCACACGCCCCCATTTCGAGGGCCCCAGGGGCCCAGCGGCCGAGCTCATCAAGATCCTGCGCGACAAGTCGCCCCAGCAGATCGCCGAACTCATGCATCTGTCAGACAAGCTCTCCGCGCTCAATGTGGCGCGCTATGCGGCATGGGCATCCAAGGGCACCGAGAAGAACGCCAAGCAGGCTGCGCTGGCCTTTGATGGCGATGTCTACGGGGGGCTCGAGGCAAAGACGCTCAGCTCGGCGCAGTTGGCCTGGGCGCAGGAACACATCTGCATATTGAGTGGGCTCTACGGCGTGTTGCGCCCGCTCGACCTCCTGCAGCCCTACCGCCTGGAGATGGGCACGCAACTCGCCAACCGCCATGGCAAGGATCTCTACGCCTTCTGGGGTCCGAGGATTTCGGAGCATCTGAATGAGCGTTTGGCCGCGGATCGCACGCCGGTCGTGATCAATCTGGCCTCGCAGGAATACTTCAAGTCGGTTGACCAGTCGGTGCTCAAGGCCCGGGTCGTGGAATGCGTATTCCAGGAATGGAAGGGGGCCACCGGCGCCAAGGGCGACCATGGCGGCTACAAGATCGTAAGCTTCTTTGCCAAGCGCGCGCGTGGCCTGATGGCGCGCTGGGCCGTGTTGCACAAGGCCGCAACGCCGAAGGCACTGGAAAGGTTCGACCTCGAGGGCTACGCATTCGATGCTGCGGTGTCGAAGCCCGAACGTCTTGTATTTCGCCGGAGATCCGCATGAGCCTGGGTCAGGAAATCAGTCCCGAACTGCGCGAATGGGTTGCCGCCCAACTCGCTGCCGGTCATTCCGTGCCAAGCCTGCGCGCTTCGATGCGCGCCGCCGGTTGGCACGACAACGTGGCGGACGTCGCCTTGGCCGAGATCGAAGCCAGGGCGGCCGGGATCGCCGCGGTCGCGGAGCCGCGCAAGAACATGCCGGGGCCGGACCTGTCGGCTTCGCCTCTCTATATAGATGTCGGCGATCGCCGGGTCCAGGTGCTCCAGACGATGCGAAACCCGCGCGTGATCGTGTTCGGTGACCTGGTTTCCGACGAGGAGTGCGAGGCCCTGATCGCCGCCGCACGCCTGCGGCTTGCGCGCTCGCTCACCGTCGAGACGCAGACCGGCGGGGAGGCGCTCAACGTCGACCGGACCAGCGACGGCATGTTTTTCGAACGCGGCGAGAACGCGGTCGTCGCCCGCCTGGAGCAGCGCATCGCAACGCTGCTGCAATGGCCGCTCGAATTCGGTGAAGGACTGCAGATCCTGCGCTATTCGCCGGGGGCGCAATACCGCCCGCACTTCGATTACTTCGATCCCGGCGAGCCGGGCACCCCGACCATCCTGCGCCGTGGAGGCCAACGCGTCGCAACGCTCGTGATGTACCTGCAGGAGCCCGAACAAGGCGGCGGGACCACCTTCCCCGACGTCGGCCTCGAAGTCGCGCCCAAGCGCGGGACCGGCGTCTTCTTCAGCTATGACCGGCCCGATCCCGCAACGCGCACCTTGCACGGCGGAGCACCCGTGCTTGCGGGTGAGAAGTGGGTCGCGACCAAGTGGCTGCGCGAGCGCGAGTTCATCTGAAACACACCAGCATCCGAACAGCCCCATGAAGATCATCGCCAACGGTATTCAGATCGAGGTCGAGGACAGCGGTGGCGAAGGCCGGCCGGTGGTCCTGCTCATCATGGGGCTCGGGATGCAACTGATCGCCTGGCCCGCCGCGTTCGTGCAGGCGCTGGTCGACGCCGGCTTTCGCGTGGTGTGCCATGACAACCGCGACATCGGCCTGAGCCAGGGCTTCGACGAGGCGGGAACCGGCAATCTGGTCTGGCAAAGCGTTCGGCAGCGCATCGGCTTGCCGGTGCGTTCTGCCTACACCGTGCAAGACATGGCGAACGACGCGCTCGGCGTGCTGGACGCCTTGGGTATCCAGCATGCCCACGTGGTCGGCGTCTCGATGGGCGGAATGATTGCCCAGCGCCTTGCCGCCAGCGCACCGGAGCGGCTGGCGAGTCTGGTCAGCATCATGAGTTCGAGCGGTGCGCGCAATCTCCCCGGTCCGCGACCCGATGTGGCGGCTGCGCTCATTCGACGCCCCCCCAGCAGGACGGAAGCGGCGCTCGTGGCGCATGGCCTGGGCTTCGTCCGCCTGATTTCCAGCCCGGCCTATCCGCAGGACGAACAGGTGTTGAGTGAGCGCATCAGGCGCGCACTGCGGCGCGCGTACCGCCCCGCCGGCGTTGTGCGGCAGATGTTGGCGATCGGCGCTGACAGTGGTCGTGCGTCGGTTCTGGGGCAAATTGCCAGTCCTGCACTCGTCCTGCACGGCGAAGCCGATCCACTGGTCCCCATGGCTTGCGGCGAGGACACGGCGCGGCGCATCCCTGGCGCGCGTTTCGTCTCGGTGCCCGGGATGGGGCATGACCTGCCGCCGCAGGTCGTCGACATCCTCCTGCAGCACATGGTTCCCTTCCTGCAGACAGCCGAAAGCGCGCATGAGCCTCGATAACACCCCCGAACAGTCGCAACTGGGCCGTGCCTCGGCGTATGCCGATCACTACGACGCCAGTCTGCTGTTCCCGATCCCGCGCTCGACCCAGCGTGAAGCCATGGGCATCGCGGGGAACGCATTGCCGTTCTTCGGTGCGGATCTATGGACTGCCTTCGAGCTGAGCTGGCTCAATCCACGCGGCAAGCCGCAACTGGCCATCGCGCACTTCACGATCCCGTGCGAGACGCCCAACATCATCGAGAGCAAGTCCTTCAAGCTCTACCTCAATAGCTTCAACAGCACTGTGTTCGTCGACGTCGAAGCGGTGCGCGAGCGTCTGAAGGCTGATCTGAGCGAAGCGGCGTGGCGGGGCAGCGATCGATCCGCCAGCATCGGCGTCAAGCTCTTGGCTCCCGGAGAGTTCGATCGCGAACCCGTGGATGAACTCGACGGCCTCGATCTCGACCGCCTCGATATCGAGTGCACGCAATACCAGCCGGCACCGGAACTGCTCTCGAGCGATTCGACGCAGGCGCCTGTGACAGAGACGCTGACCAGTCGGCTTCTCAAGAGCAACTGCCTCGTCACAGGGCAGCCGGACTGGGGCAGCGTGCAGATTCGCTATAGCGGCCCCGCGATCGACCAGGCGGGTTTGCTTGCCTACATCGTCAGCTTTCGCAACCACAACGAGTTCCACGAGCCGTGCGCTGAACGCATGTTCACGGACATTTGGCGCCGCTGTCAGCCGACCAAGCTGGCTGTGTATGCGCGCTACACCCGCAGGGGTGGCTTGGACATCAATCCGTTTCGAACCAGCTGGCCTCAACCGCTTCCTGCGAACACGCGCACGGCACGCCAGTGAGGGGCAGGGCGGCCGTCACGAAAAAATTTTCATAGGTAGTTGCCCGGGGCGCCAAAAGCAGGTCATAATTCAAGGCTCAGCAGAAAACGACTCGCTGAGTGGCTCCGGAAGGTGCTGCGAGGGGTGAGTCGGAAGAAGTTGAAAAAAGTCCTTCGGACTTGACGGGATTCAAAAAATCGTGTCATAATCGAAGGCTCCGCTCAAAACGAAGCGTGCTGAAGTTTCTGAAAAGAAGTCAGGTGCAAATCGAAGCGAGAGGATGAAAAAAGTTTGCATGTTCTTCTAAAAACGTGTCATAATCGAAGGCTTCGCTGATCGCAGCAAGCAAGACGCAAGACAGTAGATGTTTTGCGTAGTTCGTTAAAAATATACAGCCGATAAGCGTGGGCGTTTGAAGGCGA
>NZ_JASZYE010000029.1 GCF_030317145.1 Variovorax flavidus | reverse complement strand
GGCTGCGGATTCAACCGGTCGATGCAACACACTGAAAACTGCCGTAGGCAGAAGGATGTTGCAGATGAAGTATCGAACGCGGACCTACTACACGGACAGCCAGAAGGCGCTCATGTGGGAGCGCTGGAAGCAAGGTCAGACCCTCCACCAGATCGCCGGGATGTTCGATCGACACCATGGGTCGATACGCCAGATCCTGGCCGAGACAGGCGGCATACGGCCGCCGGAGCGCCGCCGTTCCAGCCTTGCGCTGACCTTGGCCGAGCGAGAGGAGATCTCGCGCGCGATGGTGGCCGGCTTCTCGATCCGCGCAATCGCAACGATCCTCGAGCGAGCACCCTCCACGGTCAGCCGCGAGATCAAACGCAATGGTGGTCAGGGTTGCTATCGGGCAACCCGCGCGGACCAGGCGGCTTGGGACCGAGCCCATCGCCCGAAGCTCTGCAAGCTGGCCGAGAACCGAGCCTTGGCACGCATCGTGGCAGACAAGCTCCAGCTTCAGTGGTCGCCGGAGCAGATCGCAGGGTGGCTCAAGCATACTTATCCGAGCGACGAGACCTGCCACGTGTCACACGAGACCATCTACCGCAGCCTGTTCATTCAAGCCCGCGGCGCCTTGAAGAAGGAGCTGCTGCAGCATCTGAGGCGCACGCGAGGCATGCGTCGCTCGCGCCACTACACGCAGAAGACAGACATCCACGGAAGAATCGTGGATGCGGTCTCGATCAGCGAGCGCCCAGCCACGGCAGAAGATCGAGCAGTGCCTGGCCATTGGGAAGGCGACTTGCTGTTCGGAAGTTCCAACAGCCAGATCGCAACACTCGTCGAGCGACAAACGCGCTACGTGATGCTGGTGAAGCTCACTGGCAAGGACACGGAAACGGTCGTCGACGCGTTGGTCAAGAATGCTCGCAAGCTGCCGCAGGAACTCTACAAGTCGCTGACCTGGGATCGAGGATCAGAGATGTCAGGCCACAAGCAGTTCACCCTGGCGACCGACATCAAGGTGTACTTCTGTGATCCTCAGAACCCCTGGCAACGCGGAACCAACGAGAACACGAACGGTCTGCTCAGACAGTACCTTCCCAAGGGTATCGATGTCTCGACCTACTCACAGGCCAAGCTGAATGCTCTAGCGCGGCGGTTGAACGAGAGACCGCGCAAGACTCTCAACTTCCAAACCCCTGCTGAAATGTTCAATCAAACTGTTGCATCGACCGGTTGAATCCGCAGCC
>NZ_JASZYE010000028.1 GCF_030317145.1 Variovorax flavidus | reverse complement strand
TTGACGATCACCGAGCCGACATAGCGCTTGTCCAGCAGGTTGTCGATGCGCGCAAAGGCATTGAGCTCCCAGCGCTGCCACTTCTTGACGTAGCCCGCGAACAGCGCGACCACCCCGTAGCCGGGCACGCTGACGGTGTTGCGGTCATTGGCCTCGATGCTGGCGAGCGCGCGCAGCTCCGTGCCCGCGCGCCAGCCGTCCGGCGGCACCCAGCCGAAGGAAGCGAAGAAGGACTGCGGCGCAATCCCCGGGATGCGGTTGTCCGCCGCCACGAAGGCGCTGGCGGTGCACGGCACCGCGCAGAACGGATCGCTGTAGCGCGCATCCAGCCAGGTGTAGGCCAGCTGCGTGCGCCAGTGGTTCTCGCTCTCGTGCTGCCAGGCCAGCTCGAAGCCATCGCGCTTCGTGCGCCCCGCGTTCTGGAAGGTGGCCCGCCCGCCGACGTTGGTGGCGGTCACGATCTCGTCGTCCGTGCGGGTCTGGAACACCGCCGCGGTGAGCAGCCCGCCCCCCAGGCGCGCCTTGGCCCCCACTTCCACGCTGTTGTTGGTCGCCGGCTGCAGCGCGAAGTTGAGCCCGCCCTGGCCATCGGGGCGATAGGACAGCTCGTTGAGCGTGGGCGTCTCGAACCCGCGCCCCACCGAGGTGTAGAGGGCCAGGTCGCGCGTCGGCTGGTAGCGCAGCGACGCCACCGGCAGCGTCTTGGCGTAGTCCGCGCTGCCGCTGTCGTTGCGGTTCGCACCGACGATGTAGTGGTCCTGCGAGTCGAAGTCGACCTTGCTGCGGCGCACGCCCGCCTCGAGCGTCCATTGGTCCGCCAGCCGCCAGGTGCCCTGCAGATAGGGGTCGAGGTTGTTGACCTTGTTGGTCTCGTTGCGGCGCAGGCGCCCCTGCACGCCCAGGACCGGATTGGCCACCGGGCCGATGAAGTTCTCGTAGCCGGTGCGCTGCTCGCGCAGGTCGTCGTAGGCTAGGCCGGCGACCAGCTCGAAGGGCCGCCCGGCCAGCGTCATCTGCGACATCCAGCGCAGGTCGACGCCGCCGTAGTCGCGCGACAGGCCGATCACCCCGCCCGCGCTCAGCGGGTTGACCTGCGCCGAGGGCGGGATCGCCTGGTACTGCGTGGTCTTGCGCTCCCCGCCGTAGACCATCAGGCGCAGCGCGTTGCTCGCGTCGATGCGCCGCTCGTACAGCAGGCCGGCCTGCGTCTGGTCCACGCTCTTGCGGGTGTTGAACTGGGTGGCGACCGCGGCGCTGCGCGGGTCCAGCGCGTACTGCTCGGCCGTCAGGCCCAGCGGGTCCTGCGCGTTCAGGTGCACGCTGTTGAGGATGAGCGTGAGCCGGCTGCCGTCCTCCAGGTTGAAGCCCAGCTTGCCGTTGACGATGTTGCGCTCCGCCTCGCTGTGGTCGCGGTAGCCATCGGTCTCGAAGTGGCTGCCGCTCAGCAGGTAGTCCACGGCGCCGGACGACCCGCTCACCTGGGAGCCGATGCGCATCGTGCCGAAGCTGCCGCCGGCCAGCGAGAAGCCCAGCCGGGGTGGGCCTTCGCCGGTCTCGGTGAAGGACTGGATCACGCCGCCGGAGGAGTTGCCGTACAGCGCCGAGAAGGGGCCGCGCAGCACTTCGACATGGTCCAGCGAGCCGATGTCGATGTTGGAGGTCTGCCCCTGGCCGTCGGGCAGGGTGGCGGGGATGCCGTCGACATAGAGACGGATGCCGCGCACGCCGAAGGTGGAGCGCGCGCCGAAGCCGCGGATCGAGATCTGCAGGTCCTGCGCGAGGTTCTGGCGGTTCTGGATCTGCAGGCCCGGCACCGCGCTCAGGCCTTCGGAGAGCTGCGCCTGCAGCCGCATGTCGCG
>NZ_JASZYE010000027.1 GCF_030317145.1 Variovorax flavidus | reverse complement strand
GAACTGGCCGATAGCGGAGTTCGGCTGCGAACGGCTAGAACCAGTCGTTCCGGCCTGAGGCCAAGTGCGGCATGATTCCGTCATCCCCGACGGAGGATTGAAATGACCGATTCCGCAGCTATCAAAGTTGGCCAGTTGTCCATTCGCTACCTGGTGGACGGGTCTCAGACTGACAGCGTCGGCATGTTCGAACTCAGCGTTCCGCCGAGTTCCAACGTGCCGCCCCCGCATAGTCATACGAAGAACGACGAATGCGTCTATGTTCTGGAAGGGACCCTGCGGTATTCCGTCAACGCTGAAGTGCGAGATCTCACTGCTGGCGAGAGCATGTTCAGCCCGAGGGGGAGCGTCCACCAGTTCTCGAACCCCTTCGACGCAGAAGTCCGAGCCCT
Source organism: Variovorax flavidus (assembly GCF_030317145.1). Classification (GTDB taxonomy): domain Bacteria; phylum Pseudomonadota; class Gammaproteobacteria; order Burkholderiales; family Burkholderiaceae_C; genus Variovorax; species Variovorax flavidus. The sequence goes on along the minus strand of NZ_JASZYE010000027.1, from coordinate 3,483 downwards.
CATCGTGCAGTCGCCGGATATCGGTGCCCAGTACTTTCGAGACGTGGGCGCGGTCGTGAACGCTGGAGGAGGACCACCGGACAAAGCGGCCTTGATATCCGTCATGGCCCGCTATGGCCTGGTTCCCGCCAAGCCAGCCGGTGCTTAGTCACGCGGGACCGCCGCCTTCGGCCAGAAGCGGACTGTCGTACTCGGTCTCCGCGCGTGCGCACTGACAGCTGCCAAACAACAACGGCCACGGTTTTATATCTGTGAAGAACGTCTTGAGTGCAATCTGCGCGGTCGTGCTTGCCTGCGGCTGCGCAACCCAACCGTCGACCGTGCCTGGTCAAGGTTCAGGCGCGGCCTACGCTCCGATGGTCGATATGGAGGGTGTTCAGCCCGATGCCTTCGCGAGGGATGTTGAAACGTGCCGGACCCTGGCGTCGAATCTGCGAGTGCAGCGCACCAAAAGGTATGGCAGCGACACCTCGGACGTCATCGTGATTGGCGTGGCCCTGGTGTTTCCTGTGGCGATGGTGGGCGCAGCCCTGGTCGGGGGAATCGCAACTGCGGTGTACGACGAGGCATATCCGGCCGGCGTGCGCGCGGAGCCAAGGATGCAGCAATCGGCCTTGGTGGATTGCATGGCTCGCAAAGGCTACAAGAACATGGACCCGAACGTGGCGGTCACGTATGTCGCCGCCACGCAGATCGGACCTCCGTTGCCGACTCGCAAGACAGGCCTGGATACGTACGTTGCCGAGAAGTTCGCGAAGGCCTCGAACTGCAGCGCCGAGCCGCGGGCCGTTCTTGAAGAGAAAGGGCCCGGCTTCGAGCGTTACAGCGTTCAATGCTCCGGTGGGCAGTCACTTGCCATTCGCTGCGAGTTCGGCAACTGCTCGACGGAGGCGGCCGGCGGGAACTGACCACGAAGGGCAGGGGCGGGGATGTGACTGGATGCGGCCACAACCGGCCCCTGAACCAACAGGCTACTTTGGGACGCTGAGCTCTGCCTATGCAGTCAGGATGCTGACGCGCACCGTGTCGTGCGGCAAGGAATCGTCGGGGCAAATCCCGAAGGCAAAAAACGCCTCAGGCGCAAGGTCGCGCACCACCTGCAGAAGCCTTTTGCCTTCACTTTGCCGATACTCCCGTCGACGCACCGCTATCAGCACGATGCAGTATCGAGACCCGAGCGGAGCGCAGCCCTGAGCCGCGGCGTCGAGTGCCACGAAGGAGCCGCTGTCGCGAGCTCTGGTCGCAACCCCCATCCGAGGGACTGGAGCGTCCCTGAAAATCGCTTCGATTTCGTCCTCGAAGAAGTCCGAGAAGGCGCCATCCTGGGCCAGCTTTGTCCGCGTGACGCCCGTGGCGTCGCGCAGGAACTGGTCTTCTGCCGGTGGCAATAGTGAGCCGGGGGACACCGGTGCTCCTTCCGAACGCCGTCGAGACACTTCCCGTTGAACGGCTCGCAGGAGCGCCGGCCAGATTTCGGCAACCTGTATCGAGGGAAAGTTGTCGAGTTCAGGCCGCAATCGACGCACGCCCCGTTGTTCGACGCCTTGTTCATGGTTCCCTTTCAGGAGCTTCGACGAACTCGGCTCCTATTGTGAAGAAGCGCCTCACCGAATGTGCGGATCAGATAGAACTCAAGGGCGGCGGCAAGATATTCCTGGTCCCCAAATGGGATGTAGAGGCGATATCCGGGCGGCAAGCCCAACGGCCATTCCGACCAGGTTGTCTCGGACATCCTCGGTGGTCCAGAAGGAGTGAGCGGCGCATTCCATGCTTCGAAGACAGACTCCAGAGGCAAGAGTCCGCCGAAAAGAATGCAGCCGGCCGCCTACTTCACTAGCGTCTTGAACCGAGCGTCACTGGCCGCTTTCTTCAGGAGAGCTTGGACAGCCGGCGCGAATGCGTCTGACACATTTTTGCAGGCGTCAGCGGCCTTCCAGCTCGAATCGAACTCGTGACGGTTCTGAACTTGGTAGCTTGCGCCGCTGCTCGATGAAAGGGTGAGCGTGATGTCCCAATTCGCTGGAGCCACGGAGCTGAAGCTCAGCGCCTCCACACGGCCCGAAATCGCCATTGGCGAATTGTTGGAATACGAACGCGCCAAGAAGAGCTCTTCCTGCATCGCATCGTGAATGAATTGGGACGGTGTCTTGCCGCTACCGATGCTGATGGTTCCGTTGGCGCGGCACCAGTGCGAATCGTTCACCCCCGGCGAGGCCGTGAACGCGAGCAGCTTTACCTTGGCTTCGCCCAACTGCTCCTGCATCACGATGACATTCTCGGTCGACGCCTTGTATTGGGCGCCACCGCTGGTTGTCGAACAACCAGTCGCCAGTACAGCGAGCGGGACGATTGCGGCAGCGGCCCACTTGATTCTCATATGTCTTGCCAATTTCATTTCCAAACGATTGATGGGTTCTAGCAAAAGGTATATCGGCGGCGCTGCCGAATACTTTAGTGATTCTTCGTGAACCACAGCGGCGGGCTCAGCCCGTGCACGTGCAAAACGAATGGCGCAGAGCGCCTGCCCTGCTGTCGCACTCATATGTGGACTATCGAGGCTGCGGCAATATTCGTCCGCGATCTGTGCGTCACCAGCGGCATCTTCGACCCCTCAGTGGACGGCGTGACGGGCACCTACCGGCCAAGACCGGAAGTTCCGAGACAGGACCCGATTTTGGGGTCCGCCGCAATGACAGCAGTCCCGCGGCCCCGTTTCTTGCCAAATTTTGCCAAGCAGCATATGCTTGAGAAATGAGCACGATGAACGTATCTCTGCCGGACGCCATGAAGTCGTTCGTGGATGAGCAGGTGGTCGAACGCGGCTATGGCACGAGCAGTGAATATGTGCGCGAGCTCATCCGCAAGGACCAACAGAGGCTTCAACTGCGCGGTCTGCTTCTTCAAGGGGGCCGCTCAGCGCCCGCTGCCGAGGCGGACAAGGCCTACTTCGACGGTCTGCGTGAGAGGGTGCGCGCCGCGGGCAAAAAGGCAAGCCGGGACGGCGGCAAGAGGTGAAGGCAAAAACGGTCGTCCCGCGAGAACAGGCCAACCGAGACATTGAAGACGCCATTGCCTACTACTTGGGAGAGGGCGCAGAGAGTGCTGCTCTTTGCTTCATCGACGAACTCGAAGAAGCCTACGTCCACATCAGCCGATACCCTGGCACGGGTTCCACGCGCTACGCACACGAGCTCAACTTGCCAGGGCTGCGCTTTTGGTTATTGGCTCGCTTTCCACACATGATTTTCTACTTCGAACAATCAGACCGCATCGACGTTTGGCGCGTCCTCCATGGAGAGCGCGATATACCTGCATGGATGCAAGCGTCGGACGTCGGCTCCTGACCTGCGTTCCACGCGGTCGGCAGCAATCGGCCGAGGCCGTGTGCAAACCGTTGGCTTGTAGTGTGCAGGACATGACCGCGAACGCGGCGGGGTGGCCAAGAGCGGCTTATCCAGTACGCGGTGCTCAGCAAGTGCGCCC
>NZ_JASZYE010000026.1 GCF_030317145.1 Variovorax flavidus | reverse complement strand
GTGTCATAATCGAAGGCTTCGCTGATCGCAGCAAGCAAGACGCAAGACAGTAGATGTTTTGCGTAGTTCGTTAAAAATATACAGCCGATAAGCGTGGGCGTTTGAAGGCGATTGCCAAGTTCTTCGGAACAAAGTCGAAAAGACTTTAAACGCTCATGAGAATAGAAGTGAAGTTCACTTCAATTCCGTTTTTATGAGTTGCTCGAGAGAGCGAAAAATTCAAGATCGAACTATAGAGTTTGATCCTGGCTCAGATTGAACGCTGGCGGCATGCCTTACACATGCAAGTCGAACGGCAGCGCGGGAGCAATCCTGGCGGCGAGTGGCGAACGGGTGAGTAATACATCGGAACGTGCCCAATCGTGGGGGATAACGCAGCGAAAGCTGTGCTAATACCGCATACGATCTACGGATGAAAGCAGGGGACCGCAAGGCCTTGCGCGAATGGAGCGGCCGATGGCAGATTAGGTAGTTGGTGAGGTAAAGGCTCACCAAGCCTTCGATCTGTAGCTGGTCTGAGAGGACGACCAGCCACACTGGGACTGAGACACGGCCCAGACTCCTACGGGAGGCAGCAGTGGGGAATTTTGGACAATGGGCGCAAGCCTGATCCAGCCATGCCGCGTGCAGGATGAAGGCCTTCGGGTTGTAAACTGCTTTTGTACGGAACGAAACGGCTCTTTCTAATAAAGAGGGCTAATGACGGTACCGTAAGAATAAGCACCGGCTAACTACGTGCCAGCAGCCGCGGTAATACGTAGGGTGCAAGCGTTAATCGGAATTACTGGGCGTAAAGCGTGCGCAGGCGGTGATGTAAGACAGTTGTGAAATCCCCGGGCTCAACCTGGGAACTGCATCTGTGACTGCATCGCTGGAGTGCGGCAGAGGGGGATGGAATTCCGCGTGTAGCAGTGAAATGCGTAGATATGCGGAGGAACACCGATGGCGAAGGCAATCCCCTGGGCCTGCACTGACGCTCATGCACGAAAGCGTGGGGAGCAAACAGGATTAGATACCCTGGTAGTCCACGCCCTAAACGATGTCAACTGGTTGTTGGGTCTTCACTGACTCAGTAACGAAGCTAACGCGTGAAGTTGACCGCCTGGGGAGTACGGCCGCAAGGTTGAAACTCAAAGGAATTGACGGGGACCCGCACAAGCGGTGGATGATGTGGTTTAATTCGATGCAACGCGAAAAACCTTACCCACCTTTGACATGTACGGAATTCGCCAGAGATGGCTTAGTGCTCGAAAGAGAACCGTAACACAGGTGCTGCATGGCTGTCGTCAGCTCGTGTCGTGAGATGTTGGGTTAAGTCCCGCAACGAGCGCAACCCTTGTCATTAGTTGCTACATTTAGTTGGGCACTCTAGTGAGACTGCCGGTGACAAACCGGAGGAAGGTGGGGATGACGTCAAGTCCTCATGGCCCTTATAGGTGGGGCTACACACGTCATACAATGGCTGGTACAAAGGGTTGCCAACCCGCGAGGGGGAGCTAATCCCATAAAACCAGTCGTAGTCCGGATCGCAGTCTGCAACTCGACTGCGTGAAGTCGGAATCGCTAGTAATCGTGGATCAGAATGTCACGGTGAATACGTTCCCGGGTCTTGTACACACCGCCCGTCACACCATGGGAGCGGGTTCTGCCAGAAGTAGTTAGCCTAACCGCAAGGAGGGCGATTACCACGGCAGGGTTCGTGACTGGGGTGAAGTCGTAACAAGGTAGCCGTATCGGAAGGTGCGGCTGGATCACCTCCTTTCTGGAAACAAGCAGTTCAATTTGAACGCCCACACTTATCGGTTGTTGGATGAAGTCGATTCCATCGACATGGGTCTGTAGCTCAGCTGGTTAGAGCACCGTCTTGATAAGGCGGGGGTCGTTGGTTCGAGCCCAACTAGACCCACCAAATTCTTCCAATGGTCATGGCGCGCGGTGAGCGCGTCAGATGTGAGGACCCGGGGGATTAGCTCAGCTGGGAGAGCACCTGCTTTGCAAGCAGGGGGTCGTCGGTTCGATCCCGTCATCCTCCACCAACTTCAAACGAACGATACACGTCAACACCAAAGCTGCTTCGCGAGAGGCATCTTTGTTGTTGATCAAGATCTCTTGATCAATCGGCTGTTCTTTAAAAATTCATAGAGTCGAATTAGCGTCGCTGGTGGAAACCGCACATTCGTAAAGGTTTAGTGCGGACCGTGCCATCAGCGACATGAATTTTTGATTGCGTCAAATGAACTTCAATTTCGAGTCAAATCGATTTATGAAGACGGCATAACGCGCCAGGTGAAAGACCTGGCAATTCCTTGATTGATTTTGGTTTCTGTGAAGAAACGTCAAAGTTATAGGGTCAAGTGAATAAGAGCACGTGGTGGATGCCTTGGCGATGATAGGCGACGAAGGACGTGATAGCCTGCGATAAGCTTCGGGGAGCTGGCAAATTAGCTTTGATCCGGAGATTTCCGAATGGGGAAACCCACCGAAAGGTATCGCATACTGAATACATAGGTATGCGAGGCGAACCGGGTGAACTGAAACATCTCAGTAGCTCGAGGAAAAGACATCAACCGAGATTCCGAAAGTAGTGGCGAGCGAAATCGGAAGAGCCTGTTAGTGATAGCACAAGACTTAACGGAACAGCTTGGAAAGGCTGGCCATAGCGGGTGATAGCCCCGTACGTGAAAAGACCTGTGTGGTACTGAGCTAACGAAAAGTAGGGCGGGACACGAGAAATCCTGTCTGAATATGGGGGGACCATCCTCCAAGGCTAAATACTCATCATCGACCGATAGTGAACTAGTACCGTGAGGGAAAGGCGAAAAGAACCCCGGGAGGGGAGTGAAATAGATCCTGAAACCGCGTGCTTACAAAAAGTAGGAGCCCGCAAGGGTGACTGCGTACCTTTTGTATAATGGGTCAGCGACTTACATTCAGTGGCAAGGTTAACCGAATAGGGAAGCCGTAGAGAAATCGAGTCCGAATAGGGCGATCAGTCGCTGGGTGTAGACCCGAAACCAAGTGATCTATCCATGGCCAGGATGAAGGTGCCGTAACAGGTACTGGAGGTCCGAACCGACTAGTGTTGCAAAACTAGCGGATGAGCTGTGGATAGGGGTGAAAGGCTAAACAAACTTGGAAATAGCTGGTTCTCTCCGAAAACTATTTAGGTAGTGCCTCAAGTATTACCGTCGGGGGTAGAGCACTGTTTTGGCTAGGGGGTCATGGCGACTTACCAAACCAAGGCAAACTCCGAATACCGACGAGTACAGCTTGGGAGACAGAGCACCGGGTGCTAACGTCCGGACTCAAGAGGGAAACAACCCAGACCGCCAGCTAAGGTCCCTAAAATTGGCTAAGTGGGAAACGAAGTGGGAAGGCTAAAACAGTCAGGATGTTGGCTTAGAAGCAGCCATCATTTAAAGAAAGCGTAATAGCTCACTGATCGAGTCGTCCTGCGCGGAAGATGTAACGGGGCTAAGCCAGTTACCGAAGCTGCGGATTTGCAATTTATTGCAAGTGGTAGGAGAGCGTTCTGTAAGCCTGTGAAGGTGCGTTGTAAAGCGTGCTGGAGGTATCAGAAGTGCGAATGCTGACATGAGTAGCGTTAAAGGGGGTGAAAAGCCCCCTCGCCGTAAGCGCAAGGTTTTCTACGCAACGTTCATCGGCGTAGAGTGAGTCGGCCCCTAAGGCGAGGCAGAGATGCGTAGCTGATGGGAAACAGGTCAATATTCCTGTACCGATGTGTAGTGCGATGTGGGGACGGATCTTAATAGGTCATCCGGGTGTTGGATATCCCGGTTTAGTGGGAAGTAGGCGTGCATTAGGCAAATCCGGTGCACATATACCGAGGCCCATGATCGAGCCAGCTTGCTGGTGAAGTGACTGAACGAGGTTCCAGGAAAAGCCACTAAGCTTCAGCTACACACGACCGTACCGCAAACCGACACTGGTGCGCGAGATGAGTATTCTAAGGCGCTTGAGAGAACTCAGGAGAAGGAACTCGGCAAATTGACACCGTAACTTCGGAAGAAGGTGTGCCCTATTAGTGTGAAGTGAACAACGGAGCATGAATGGGTTGCAAAAAATCGGTGGCTGCGACTGTTTATTAAAAACACAGCACTCTGCAAACACGAAAGTGGACGTATAGGGTGTGACGCCTGCCCGGTGCTGGAAGATTAAATGATGGGGTGCAAGCTCTTGATTGAAGTCCCAGTAAACGGCGGCCGTAACTATAACGGTCCTAAGGTAGCGAAATTCCTTGTCGGGTAAGTTCCGACCTGCACGAATGGCGTAACGATGGCCACACTGTCTCCTCCTGAGACTCAGCGAAGTTGAAATGTTTGTGATGATGCAATCTCCCCGCGGAAAGACGGAAAGACCCCATGAACCTTTACTGTAGCTTTGTATTGGACTTTGAACAGATCTGTGTAGGATAGGTGGGAGGCTTTGAAGCAGGGTCGCTAGATCTTGTGGAGCCAACGTTGAAATACCACCCTGGTGTGTTTGAGGTTCTAACCTAGGTCCATTATCTGGATCGGGGACAGTGCATGGTAGGCAGTTTGACTGGGGCGGTCTCCTCCCAAAGCGTAACGGAGGAGTTCGAAGGTACGCTAGTTACGGTCGGACATCGTGACGATAGTGCAATGGCATAAGCGTGCTTAACTGCGAGACTGACAAGTCGAGCAGATGCGAAAGCAGGACATAGTGATCCGGTGGTTCTGTATGGAAGGGCCATCGCTCAACGGATAAAAGGTACTCTGGGGATAACAGGCTGATACCGCCCAAGAGTTCATATCGACGGCGGTGTTTGGCACCTCGATGTCGGCTCATCTCATCCTGGGGCTGTAGCCGGTCCCAAGGGTATGGCTGTTCGCCATTTAAAGAGGTACGTGAGCTGGGTTTAAAACGTCGTGAGACAGTTTGGTCCCTATCTTCCGTGGGCGCTGCAGATTTGAGGAAGCCTGCTCCTAGTACGAGAGGACCGGAGTGGACACACCTCTGGTGTATCGGTTGTCACGCCAGTGGCATTGCCGAGTAGCTAAGTGTGGAAGAGATAACCGCTGAAAGCATCTAAGCGGGAAACTCGTTTCAAGATGAGATCTGCCGGGGCCTTGAGCCCCCTAAAGAGTCGTTCAAGACCAGGACGTTGATAGGTCAGGTGTGGAAGCGCAGTAATGCGTTAAGCTAACTGATACTAATTGCTCGTGCGGCTTGACCCTATAACTTTGATCTAAAGATCAAGGCGTTATGCCAAGTTGACGCATTCAAATCAATTCAACAAACCGCTGATTCCAGACTCTATGAATTCGTCGCCTTGATCCAATCAAGGTGACAACCCTTTATGCCTGATGACCATAGCGAGGTGGTCCCACTCCTTCCCATCCCGAACAGGACAGTGAAACGCCTCAGCGCCGATGATAGTGCGGGTTCCCGTGTGAAAGTAGGTCATCGTCAGGCTCTTACAGCCCAGAAAAGCCCAGCCCCACAAAGGCTGGGCTTTTTTGCGTTC
>NZ_JASZYE010000025.1 GCF_030317145.1 Variovorax flavidus | reverse complement strand
CCAAAAGTGCCACTCGCAGACCATAGGCCGCTACCGAGTACAAACATGCCAAGCGCCACGCAAAGGGCGAAAACTGTCCGCCGGTAGGTCAACTCCCAAAGGAAGATGCCCGGGCTCTGGCGCTGGACCTCGAACGGGGCCGTGTCCGCGGAATGGCGAGTCGTGCGTAGCTGAAGGAGAAGGCCCGACAGGTAAAGCGCGACACCAGCCACGGCGAACCACAAACCAAGGCGTGCCCACGTGAACAGGAACGGCAAAGTGCTCCCGGCCCAGAAAGCCAGGAGCCCAGAAATCTGAAGAAGAGAGCCGGCTCTATGGCTAGGGGTTTTCATAGCCCGTCCAGGTTAGCGGCCGTGTGCGCGCTCCGTATGAAGGCGGTGTGAAGTCTCGAACGACGAATCCATGTGCAGGGAGTCTTCGTAGCGGGCAATGGGAGGGACGCGTTGTACTTCCGCTTCTGGCCGTCAGCGGGCCTGGCGTGACGCTGTCGACCCGGTCTGAGTATCGCCTTGGCTTGCTCGGCGTCGCCTGCTGAGAATCTCCCATCTGATGCCGCCGGCCAGGCTGCCAATGAGCATCGCATAGCTGAGGTATGCAGTGTTGAAGTCGGCGACCTTGGAGATTGCCTAGGCGACTAGCATCGCTGCGCCCACCGCAACGACTACGCGCCAGAAAGTCAAAGAGTGCACCAAAGCGCCTGCGAGGCTCCAATCCATCTGCCAATCCTTGTGCTTGTAAGGCCGGGTATGGCCGTTTGCTGCATTCCATCAAGTCAGCAAGCTGACAGCGACGTCTCGCAACTTCTCAATCATCGCAGGGCGGCGCTCTGGCGAATAGTTGAGCGCCAGCGGCGAGCAGTGGGATGTTCTTTCGACGCGTAGGTGCGGCCAATGCGCTCGACAACCGGAGCAAGCCGCTGCGCATTCTTGCCCATTGCGTCGACGACGCGCAGAAGTTGCCAGCAGAGAGGTACGGGAGGAGAAAATTGGAGCCAAAGAACTTGCGCGAAAGGAACTCCTAGTGACTCAGTCAAATCACCGCGCAGCATCCCTTGCGCTGTTTCCAGTCATTCCACGAGATTGTTGGGTCGTTCGGAAACTCGCGCAGTAGACGCATCTCGCCACTCTGCTTAAGCTTTGCATTGTTCGTCCAAGCGCTGCCTCCACCAGCCCTAACAGCGGCATAGATGGACTTCGAGACCGTACTCGATACTTTCATGTCATCCATGCCATAGCGAAACACACTATCAGCCACCTCTCGAGGATATCGCTGTACCCAATACAAATAGTCGTGAACGATTGCGGGAAACGTATACGCACCATCCGTTGGCAAGAGCGACCAGAACACTCGGGGAATGCTTGCCAAGTCGGTCACGAAGCCAGCCGGTACGACAACGGTTGGACCCTCTTGACCCGGACCGGGTGACCATTTAATTTCCTTGTCGAGATAATAGACACGGTCCCGAAAGCGCCCCATATGCAACCCGCCGGCCACTGCACCAGGGGCGTCTAGCAGCGGCAGAAGCCACCTTTCCGCCGCCGCCGGGTCGGAGTACGGTTCCTCGGCACGAGTGGCGACTGGCAGTGCGCCGAATCCCAGTGCAATGAGTAGTCCACTACCCCCTTGGAGTAGATGTCTGCGCGATGACTCAGTTTTCATGACCACACTCCGTTATGCGTACCGTCAATGAACAGATGCAATGCTTAACGAATCTTCAATTCGTCAAGGAGAGTTTCTTTCGCCTCCTGCGCCAAGTTCCGGATGTACTGGCGACTCGAGGCTTCTGTCGACCCACAGGCACCAAGACCAAGAATCATCGTTGCGACGCCTCCGAAATCAGCCTGTACGTTCTCCTCGCCATTTAGTGTGAATAGATATGCGCCAATAGCGCCCTGTCCACGCCGTGTGCAAGTGACGCCGGACGTCTTCATCAAAATTCTAAATTGCGGGAGGTGGCGGCGCGCTGTGCCACGGGCGCCAAACGAAACTCCTTTAAGAACCGTGTCTCTCATCTCTTGCCTAGTTCTCCCTGTATTTCGCTTGAGCTCCTCATCACTCATCTCCTCAAATCCTTCGTCCTCCAGCTTTGAGGCAATGATGTCGGAAAGCTCCTCGGGAAGAGAGGGCACCTTCGTTCTCGCTACGGCAAGTGGTGCTCGTAAGATGTCGATGTCGACCGCGGAGAGATAGGCTTCCAAGCCCTGTCTCTTGATTGCCTTGAGAAAATCGTTTGCAAACTCGGATGATGCATCTACGCGCAATCTCCAGTTTCCAACAGCCGTGCGGGCCTCCAATTCCGGCGACATTCCGCCGTTCGCGAACACGACGTACTCGATAGCGTCAGTTCCCCGCCTTGCAACATCGGGCGCAGTCCTAGCGAAGCCATGACTGACGAGAGCGGAACCCGGCCTTGTGTCACCGTACTGCACATTGAAGCCAAATTCGTGCTCCGCTACTGGCATGAAGATTGGAGGAAACGTGGAGGGCATGATTCTTGACGCGTCGCCATTCGAGCCCGGACACTTCTTTGCTTCCACGATATAGGTCGACGCTAGAGCCGAGTACTTCGACGAAAAGTTGGATTTGTATTCAGAGAGCAACTCAACGGAGGTGGGTCTATAACACGCCAGAGTGTGTCCGCCACGGTATGACGACTGAATGCATCTGAATCCAGAAAGAGATGCAACGGGAACGCGGTCCATAAAGCAGGGAGTGACGCCATGACTAGAGGCAAAGTCACGGATGGTCCTTTCGATGACGCCTGCCGCAGGCTCACAAGCATCTGCTGTTCTCTTCAAACTCGTCAGTACGATAGATATATCCTCGCAAGCATTCAGTCGAGTGAGCTCAGGACTGGCTGCTATTGAGATGCCATTGATGACGAGCCCCAGCATTCCAATGCCGACTCGTACGGCCTTATCGACTGAGAGTCTGGTAGTCATTGGCGTACCAATACTTTAGGGATTGAATAATTGTTAGCTCGGAGAAAGGTTCTTTACGAACTAAGCCGCGCCTGAAGGCTGCCGAGCGATGTTCTGGAGGCCCGTGGTCGTCAACCTCGACCTTGTAGGAGCCGGCCAATTCAAGGTTTGTCTCAAAGTCCTTATCTTTCACTTGCATCAGTGACGAGTTGAATGCGAGTCCAGATAGGAAATCAGCACCCAGCTCAATCCTGTGGGAGTTCTTCTTTGGGTTGAGTGCTTCAAGACTTCCTGCGTCCCTCATCTGCAGAACGTGTGCGAGTTCGTGGACGATTGGAGCGAGGTAGTTTGACTTTGCGGCGCTTGGATACTGAACAATGAAACGCGTGCCATCCGTGGAGTCTGGTCTCGCCAAAAAGCGCCCGCCAGGGCAAGACTTAAAGATGACGGCGGTTGTTGGAATGTTGAACGTTCGCATGACGGCAAGAACGTGCGGGTCCATTCCGATGTGTTTTGTATCTGCGCCGCACGGTTCGACGGGTGCAGGTTCAGGCCCCACTGTGAATGAGTACAGACAGTTGGGGATGTCTTCACCCGCAATTGCAGTTTGAGTCGCGAGACAAAAGGCAAGAATCGCGGCTGCAACGTGATTAAAGTCGGAACTCATGGCAAACTGGACCGTGCTATTGGGCTAGCCGCACACCCCTTGCCATGCGTAACCGCCGCCAGGGCACAACTGTGGGCACATGCGAGGGGTTGCAAAGCCGCTGCTGCACGTCGGGTTTGGTTGGCGGATGCCCGGAGCCGCCGGCCCCCAACAACCGCAGGGCGCCAGCGGCGTTCCGCGGCTCAGTCCGTTGCTCGATTCTGCTTCGGCTGTGTTGCGCGGGTTTCTCTGCTTGCTGGCGTCGGCGTCTCCGCCGTCGTCGAGTAGTTCTCGCACCTCGTCGACATCCATGTCACATGTGCGGGCGATAGAAGCAACAGTGCTTCCGCGGGCTGAAAGGCGCTTAACCCTGCTGTCGGAGCATTCCGCAGAAGCTTCGATAGGTGCAATCGTCACCGACAGCGCTAAGGTGCACAGTACTAGGGGTCTGCTCAGCCACCGATGGCATTGAGACGAGTGCATATCTTGCGTACCTCCTCGGCTGAGAAGCCTACGCGGAAACCGCCTGGCAAAGCATCATCAAGTTTGAGTACGTTGGAGGCCCCGTCGCGCAGGAGGTCACGGAAAATTTCTGCTCCCGGCCGGCTGTAGCCTGTTGCGGTCTCCAGAGCTGCTGGCTCTACCGCCGGTCGAGTCGCTACCGTAGCCAACGAAGATTCGCCCAGAAGCTGTCACCGAAGTAGGCGGCGGATACGCCGCAGCCGACGATGGCGAACACCACAAGCGCGCAGGCGCCCATGGTTCTCAGCAGCGACAGAATGATGCACATGCCCAAGCCGACCACCAAGCCCAAGAGCGCTCCGCAACCAAATCGCACTTTCATCTCGAAGGTATCTGGTTTCCTGCCCACGAGGGTAGTTCGGTCTTCACGTGCTTGTGGCCCATCTTCTTGGACCAGTAGCTGCAGAGGTCGTCGCGCGATTGCGGCCAAAGCGCGATGTAGGGCTGCCAGCAATTCCTAAGCCGTTCCGAGAATGTCATTTTGGTTGAGAAGTCGCTGCTTATCCCCCTATGTCACAAGCCAGCGATTGGAATGCCCAGTGCAAGGGCGGCAAGCAGGCCCTGCAGGTCGACGCCCGTCTTTCCACCACTGCGTACGAAGGTGAACTGAAGCTGCTGGTGAACGCGCCAATCGTTCGTTCCGCCAGCGATTGCGGCCGCTGCCAGCAGGGTGGTTGGGCATCGCGAATCCGATTTGTGCGCCCGCTGGAGGCAGCGAATGTCAGAACAAATATGGCTTCCGTGACCCTCCAGAATCCGCAAAGCCTGGGCGGTCACTTGCTCTCCTCAGATTCTGGATTGACTCTGACCTGACTGCCGCGGTACGGAAGTCCGCTCCGGAGCTAATTCGACCTCGGCCCCGACCGTCCGCTCCTGGCCGACTGTAGCCTGTCAGCTATTAGGCCCGTTGGGTCGGACGAGACTACAGCGGGGCGGCAATGGCGCCTGGAGGAGGCCGTTGGGGCTCGCTCCACCGGCGCCGGCGCAACTTTGAAAACCCGACCGGCGTAAATTTGAAAACGGCGCGCGTAAGTTGTTGATTTTCCTAGGTTTGAAAGTGCGACAACTTTGGAGGAACTCACTCGTTGTGAGTTCGTTCAAAGTTAGACCGGAATTCCATCAAATTTACGGCCTAACTTTGACGGCGGCGCGCGCAAGTTGTTGATTCGATGAGAAATCGGCCCCCGCTAGTCGCTTGAGAGCCGATCTGGAGTCACCGGCTTGGGCAGGGGAAAGGGCAGGGCGCTCGCTCACCACGTCGAAGCGCGTGCGCACTCTCCAGACAGTAGACCAGAATGAGCGACAGCCGGTTGCGGCCAGAAGCGGGCATCGACCACGGTCGTCCGTTTAGCATTCGGCGAATCACACACTTGCTTGGGAACGGTGGATGGTCTTCTTGGACTGCTCTGGAATCATGTTTGGCT
>NZ_JASZYE010000024.1 GCF_030317145.1 Variovorax flavidus | reverse complement strand
TGAATGCTCTAGCGCGGCGGTTGAACGAGAGACCGCGCAAGACTCTCAACTTCCAAACCCCTGCTGAAATGTTCAATCAAACTGTTGCATCGACCGGTTGAATCCGCAGCCAGGAACGGAAGTTCAGGGGTAGAACAATCCTCGTCCGGAACCGGTCGCTAAGCAGTCATGAGGCGTGCCCCTCGTAGGTCGGCCCCGTGCCCAACGCGGTCATCGGACTTGCTCCCAAGCGGTCATCCGCTTCGTGCCGCCTTCATTGGCTTCCGAAGCGGAACAATTCCGCGTTTGCGGGAAATCTTTCTCTAAAAATTGTTACAGAGCTGCCGATACTTCCAGGGCTCATCGAAGGGCGGCACTCAGGATTGCGCCCGAAGAAATGCCAAGCGAATGAAGAGCGGAAATGCGTATGAGGAGGACAGCGACCCCCCACGAATACGCCCCTCCAACCCAGGCGCTTGCCCAAAAACAACTACGAGGAGTCCCTCTTGACCCGTCCCCGCACCTTGTTCGCAAGGGCAAAGTCGGCTTGCGCCTTCGCCGCTGCTAGTTCCAATTTCTCCCTCTCTGCCCACAAGAGCCTCGCCAAGGTGCTCGCCGGTGTGCTGGTGGGCGCGGTGCTGAGCGCGTGCGGCGGCGGCCACTCGAGCTCTACGTCCCCCACCGGAACGACTCAAGCCAAGGCCTCGCACGCTATCAGCGGCACGGTGTCGGGCCTCACCGGCAAAGGCCTGGTCCTGCAGAACAACGCAGGTGACGACATCGCCGTGTCTGCTGACGGCTCGTTCTCTTTCGTGAACAAGCTCGACGCCGGCGCAAGCTACACGGTGTCTGTGAAGACGCAGCCCACGGAACCGACGCAGGTCTGTTCTGTGAACAAGGGCTCGGGCATTCTGGGCGACGCAGGCATCACCGACGTCTCGGTCGTGTGCTCCACGAGCGCTTTCGCGGTCGGTGGGAGCGTTGCAGGCCTGCAAGGTTCGGGCCTCGTGCTCCAGAACAATGCGGGCGATGACATTCCAATGTCTACCAGCGGCCGATTCGTCTTTGGCGTCCCGGTCGCAAGCGGCGCCGGCTACGCCGTGACTGTCAAGACCCAGCCGAGCTCGCCGGCTCAGACCTGCAGCGTGAGCCAGGGCACGGGCACCATGGGCTCGAACATCGTCGATAGCGTCGCCGTGGTGTGCGCGCTTGATTCGTTCAAGGTGGGCGGTACCGTTTCAGGTCTCATCGGCGCGAACACCATCACGTTGCTCAACAACGGCGGCGACCAGTTTGTCGTGCCAGCCAATGGCACTTTCGAATTTCCCGCAAGCATTGCACGCGGTGGCAGCTATGCCGTAGCCGTTCATACGCTGCCGAGCTCGCCGATGCAGAACTGCTCCGTCAGCAACGGCTCGGGCACTGTCGCCAGTGCGCCCGTAACGAACGTGGCGGTGGTGTGCGACGCGCCCACTTTCGCGGTCGGCGGAACCCTGTCGGGCCTGGACGGGACCGGTCTGGTCCTCCAGAACAACGGGGGCGACGACCTGGCGGTAAACGCCGACGGCTCCTTCACGTTCACAAATCAAGTTGCGACGGGCGCTGCGTTCAACGTTACGGTGAAGAACCAGCCCAAGGCCCTGGACCAGACGTGCACGGTCACGAATGGGTCGCGCACGATGGGCACGAGCGCCGTGACGGACATCTCGGGCAGCTGCGTCACGGGCTTTGCCAAGATGGCCTTTGTCGGAACCAACTCAGGTGGGACGGTCACCGCCTATCTAGCCAATGGCAACGGCCTGCTGAGTGGCATGATCGGCGCTCAGGCCGCGTTCCCCGGCGTCAATACCCTTGCAGTCAATGAAGCGATGCAGCGCCTCTATGTCATCACTGATGTGGGCGTGCAGAACCTCTCTATTGGCGCAGGAGGTGCTTCTTTCGGGTCGGGCGGTGCCGACGTCATGGTGCCCGCGGGCATCAATTTGGCAAAGATGGACCCGCTGGGCCGCTTCCTCGTGCTGCTCAACGGCAGCACCGGCGAACTGCGCATTCACCCTATCCAGCCGGATGGACAACTGAATCCGACGGCATCGTTCAGCGCCTCTGTGAATGGCAGCCCGCAAGCTTCGATGGTCTTCGACCCCTCCGGTCGCTTCCTCTATGTTGCCAACAGCGTATCGAACACCATCACCGCGTTCACGTTGAGCGCGGACGGCCTGACCTCTGTTGCCGACACGAATTTCGCTACCGATGCCATGCCTATCGGCCTGGCGTTCCATCCCTCTGGAAAGTTCTTATACGCGGTGAACCAGATCGGGGGCACCGTTTCCAAGTTCACGGTCAATCCTCTGACCGGCGGCTTGAGTGGCCGTGTTGATGAACCCGGTGTGTCCGACGCGACGATTGTGGCAATGCACCCGCGCGGCAAGTGGCTCTACGCGATCACAGGTTCGGCGACCACGTCCAGGATTTATACCTTCACCATCGACTCGGTGACGGGCGCGGTGAATGAAGTCGGCTCGAGGCTGCCAATGGCATCGAACCCCATCACCGCGTTTTACGTGGACCCGGGTGGGCTCTATGTTTCCCTGGTCACGACGGAAGGCCTGGAACAGAAGCGAGTCGACCAGAGTACTGGCACTGTCTCGGGATCCCTCGCCCTGTGGTCGATCTACGGTTCGCTACCTTCGGCACTGGACTTCACGCGCTGACCGGGGAGGCAGGAACAAAGACCTCTGAACGACGACAAGAACAAGAGCGCTGAACCAGCCCACACCGAGTCCGAATCCTAAGGATGGCGTCTGCTCCATGTATGTCTGCTTCTGGCCGAGGCTGTGTGAAAACTCCGTTCACTCACGTTTTCGTGGGTCCTTGACCCCTTGGAGCTTCGAGAAAATGCCGCCTGAGCCCATCTGAGAGGTCGACTTTCGGAATGACGTCGACCGCATCGCGTTTTCACACGGCCTCGGCCGGATGCCGCCAAAGTGCTGCGTTCGGGCCGCGGCCTTGGGCCGACATCGCATGCCCATTCTGCGCTCCGAGGAATCCGGCTACCCCTGATGGCGCACTCACTTTTCGGCATCGTTGTTGATTCCTTGTTCTGCATTCGCGGGATGCATTCCTTGTCGCATGTCTTGTCCTTTAAGGTGGGTTCAAAGAGATTCGTTCTTTGTCCACCGCATAAGGAGATGGCGTGCCCGGGCTGTGGCTAGAGCGACACCCTCTGGGTCACCGCTTGAGCAAGCGATTCAACATTCATCTCAGCAACGAAAAAGGCCCCGTCAAGGTGCCGGAGGGCCTTGTCCTGCCGGCGCCCGGAGCGGCGCCACTCCGCTCAGCGCGCGACGCCGAGCGTGGGAGCGGAATCCGGCGTAGTCGTAACCCAGCCCAATGAGCTGAGGTCGTAGGCCGGCGACCGGACGTCGAAGGCCTCCACGCTTCCAGGTCCGCCCACAAAGAGCCGCCCACCGCCCGGGTCCACCTTCAACGATTTGACGGGCCCAGTGGATTGGGTTGTACCCATAGCCAGAAGGGTTGGCGCTCCGTCCAGCGGATTGATGGTGGAAATCAACAGCTGACGGACGTTGACTGTGAACATCAGCGTGCCGGCCGGGTTGAATGCAATCGGGCTCGCGTTGCCGGTCGAGAACATTTGGGGAGCGCCCAATTGCCCGGTCGTCTGGTCGATGGGGTACACATAGCCGGTATTGCCGGTTTGGCCGACAACGTAGAGATGCTTTCCGCCAGGGTCGACGGCGATGGCCGAAGGGATGACCGCAGCCGTGAGGTAGTAGCCAAGGCCATTCAACGACCCATCAGGTTGAATGGGGTAGACAGCCAACACCGTGCTTCCCACATCGCCTTTGTAGAGGAATCTGCCAGTGGGGTCCACCGCCAGTAGAGGCGTGCCTGTACCGATTCCATAGTAGTTGTCGGGAGGGCTGCCCAGCTTGCCGGCGGTGTCCAGCAAAAACGCCCCCACCAAGCTAAAGCTATTGCTCCCTATGAAAATAGAACGCCCCAACGGGTCTCGCGCCACTACATCTACGGGGTACCCCGACGACGTGCTTGAAGTCGCACTGGACAAGCCGGCCGACGTGAAGTCGTACGAAGTGATTCCGGAATTTGTCGCTGCGTAAAGGATGTGGCGCGCCTCATCGACCGCTAGGCTAACCACGCCGTTTGGAATGGCCTGTGGCGGCAGTGCTGTGGTACTGAACGTATCGGGGTCGGTGGAAATTGCGTACGGCTGGATGCCGGGCACTCCGGAAGCGGTGGAATGCCCGACGAACATCATTCCCGCGCGATCCGCGGCGCAGGTGACCGAGACATCGATGACCTTGCTGGCGCCTGCAAGCCCCGAGCCGTTGGCCACCGTGCACGCCTGCGCAGGCACCGCTGGCTGCGTCTTGACCGTCACGGCGTAGGCCGAACCCATCGCCACCGGGGTAGCGAAAGTGAATACACCGTCTGCCGAACGCGCCAGGTCGTCGCCCGCGTTGTTCTGCAGCACCAGCCCTGAGCCCTGCAGGCCGGTGACGGTGCCGCTCACTGTGATGGTATTAGTCGAACACTGCACCGCGACATTTGTGACGGCCGAGTTACCCACGGTTCCGGCGCCATTGACGACAGTGCAAGTTTGGGACGCAGGCTGCGTACTGACGGTCACCGCATAGGTACCCGCACTGGCCACGGGTGCCAGAAACTCGAAGGTGCCGTTGCTTGAGACGGGGGTCGTGTCCGCGCCGTTGTTCTGGAGACTGACAGTCTCTCCGCTCAGCAAGCCCGAGAGCGTTCCGAATACAGGGTAGGCGTTCACGGAGCAGGTGACGACAACATTGTCGATGGCCGCCGAGGTCACCTTACCGGTCCCTTGGCTCACGCTACAGGTCTGCGCCGGCGAGGTCGGCTGCGTCTTGACACTCACCGCGTAGCCGGCGTTGCTTGCCACGGGCAGGACAAAGACAAAGCGACCATCTGCATTGAGCGTGATGTCGTTGCCCGCGTTGTTCTGCAGCACCAGCCCGCCCGTGCCTTGCAGGCCGACCACACTGCCGCCAACGGCGAAGCTCGACGTGGAACAAATGACGGCCACATCGTTGATGTCAGCATCGGCCACGGTACCCGCGCCCTTGTTGACTGAGCAAACCTGGGTCGGGCCCGTTGGCTGCGACTTCACCATGACCGCATAGGCCTTGCCAGTGTCGAGTTTGGAAGCAAAGTTGAAGGTGCCGTCAGCGTTGACGGCCAGTGCTTCGCCTGCATTGTTCTGTAGAACCAGGCCTTTGCCGGTCAAGCCAGCAACTAAGCCGCCAATGGCATGCTGCGCAATGGAGGGCTCGGCAGGTACCGCCGGAGCAGGGTTGCTGCCCCCTCCGCACGCGGCAACCAAACCGGCCAGTGCTACCGCTTGGACGAGGCCGTAAGCCCTCTTGATTGTTGTGCCACTAGAAGCACCGGCGCCGGTGGTGCGAGGCAAC
Source organism: Variovorax flavidus (assembly GCF_030317145.1). Taxonomy (GTDB): domain Bacteria; phylum Pseudomonadota; class Gammaproteobacteria; order Burkholderiales; family Burkholderiaceae_C; genus Variovorax; species Variovorax flavidus. Next base: position 1,175 of record NZ_JASZYE010000024.1, on the reverse strand, counting down.
TCGTAGCGCCATCCCAATTTAGAGTTCATTGGCGCCGCATTGTAACAATCGGACACATGCCCACTCGAGTGTCGAATGGCATGGTCAGCGGCCAGGTATCTGGACGAATTCGAACTCAATGCTCCGCAATGGCGGGTGCTGGCCGTGCTGTCGGCCTATACGCCGATCCCGTTCAGCGAACTGGTGAAGCTGACGATGTCTGACAAGGCTTTGGTGAGCAGAACTCTGCGGGCGCTGACGGAAAAAGGATTGGCCCAGGTCAAGGCGGACCCGGACCATGGAAAGAAGCTGGTGTGCAGGATCACGATCAAGGGGCGTGCGCTCTACAAGCGGGTGTTGCCGAAAGCGCAGGCAGCTCAGGCGAATATTCTGGGTTTGCTGGAGTGCGAGGAGAGAGTGGCACTCCACGCGACATTGATCAAGCTGCGCGGTGCTTTTGATCTGAAGCCTTGAAGACGCAGAATGCGGACCATGGCCACTGGCGACGTCGGCGCGGGCTTCGATCCCAGGGTGTGCGAACCTCTGCAGGTTGCGGCATATGAACTCGTCCGTTCTGATCACTACGTTTCGAACGTACTTCCGCCGGATGCGAAAGACGAACTCGCTGCCTTCTTCGGCACGTTCCTCCTTGATCGTCAGCAGGCTCGACGGTGAGGGGCCGTTGTTGTCGCTACCGTCGCCGGCCCGATACAGTCGTCGGTACCTTGAGAGATTCGGCGTTGACAGCAGGCTTGCCCCTGAAGAGAAGCGTGGTGCATGGCCGCCTGGGGGTCGGGGCCGAGTCTGGGCCAAGCATCTATCCCGTAGTGGGAATCGACGGGCCGCAATTCCATGATGTCTTGATACTGCGGCGGGCCAGGCGCGTTGTCGTCGCCGATCTTGCCAATCAGGTACATCGTTCGCTCGACGATCCGCAAGCCGACTCCGAGCCTTCGCGAGGCCGCTGGGACGCTAGACTCAGCGGATCAGTGCACAGCATAGCGATCACTTCGCCACCCGCTGCGACATGGGAGAGCAGTTTTTTTCGATCGCGCCGGCGCTGAGTTGTGTGCTCTTCCAAAACTGTGTCATAATCGAAGGCTTCGCTGATCGCAGCAAGCAAGACGCAAGACAGTAGATGTTTTGCGTAGTTCGTTAAAAATATACAGCCGATAAGCGTGGGCGTTTGAAGGCGA
>NZ_JASZYE010000023.1 GCF_030317145.1 Variovorax flavidus | reverse complement strand
TAGAACTCAATCGTTCGGTCCACGCGCGCAACACAGAGAACGATGTGATCCAGGCCAGCAATTTTCATGGTTGCCCCCTTTAAATGCGACGCGTCGCGCCGTCGATCGACCAGATGTAGATCTTGAGCAGCACGGCCGGGTGATAACCGGGCCGACCGGTGCAAGCGGGGCGAACACCTTCGAACCCGAGTTCTTGAAAGTCCAGTTCGTCGACGAAGGCATCGACCACTCGGACCGAGTTGTCCTCCGCGATGAAGTCGTCGAGGCACTCCGGCAGCAAGGTGACCTGAGTTCGGACCTCTCCCTCGATGAATCGCTTCATGTGACCCCTCTCGACGAGTTGCCACAACTTAGGCGATTCGCGTTAGTCCTTCAACCGTTTTCACACAGCCTCGCTGCTGAGCCGTCTTTGGCGACGGCCAGACGACGGCGCGTGTAAACCTACGACTGGCCGGCGAATGAGCTCACGCGCGGTAGTCGCTATTCGCAGTACACAGAACTCTTGCAAGTTCTTCGAGAGGTCCCCATGACCCTTCTTGATGGAAATCCTGGACATCTTCGGATCCGCGGGAGAGTGCCTTCGGCGCTCTGGCTCTGGGCATCGCTCGCGACCGCTCAACAGCTGCCTGAACCGCCACGGGCAGCGCCGCATCCGGCCGAAATATCGCAGGGCACAACTGCGCCCCGATCGGCTGCTGATGGCGAGAACTCAACCACAATCCCTCCGTTGCAAACACATCCAAGCCCTACTGCCGCCTCGAACGCGCAACGCGCAGCGCGTCAACCGGAAGGGCTCGGTAGTGATGGCCGCGGGCCGCAACTGTCCACTGAGCCGCCATCAGGCAAACCTAGGAAGGTCACCAAGCCGCTGCCGCCCTGAAGGGCGTTGGAGCATCGGCAACCAAATGCCGGAGAAGACGAAAAAACGCCCTCGCCAGTGACGGCAAGGGCGATGGACGTCGGTGGTCGACCTTGGAGAACAAGGGGGTTAGAAAGGACGGAGGGCCATCAGGTTCCACGAGTGATGGGCGTTTTTTCCGCATATTGATTCGCCGCGCAACACGATTGCTGTCGCCAGCGGAACCACCGCGGCCCGCCTCCGGGCGAACTTCGTACGCCGATGCTTTCCGACGGCTTCTCGCTCCGGACCCAATCAAAACTATGAGCCGCCTTAATTCGTCGACGCCCGGCAGTTACGCCCCGCTGTCGCGATGCGCGATCGCCGAGGCTGACGCCCTGCCTCGCCCTCCTTCGGCCCGGCCGCCTTTGCGGACTCGTAGGCCTCTATCTGCTCCGCTTTCGCAAAAGTCCTCCATTCCCTGCGCCGCCACGAACTCGGCCTGGCGGCGCCAGCGACGAGGTGTGCGAAGGGAAGGCCGGTATCATCCGAGCCGTTCGGGGCCTGTGTTCGCGCTTGACGGACGCCGCAAACTCGTCGCGATCGTGCGACGCAGGCCCGTCGCCCCCAAGCCGAAGCGAATGGTGCAGCTTCGGTGCGGCCCGACTTGGCCGTTCTTCGGGCCAGCAGGCGCCCCGTGTCGCTTGGTCACCAGAACCTCCACCACGGCTTCGGCGGCGCGAGGGATTGCAGCGGTTTGAATTGCTGCAGCTGCTTTCACGCCGGCGCCTTCGGCGCTCGACTTCAAAGGCGTGCAACGCCAAACGCGCTTTTGTCGCCACGCAGCGCCTGCGCGCGCCAGCCCTCGGCGAGTTGCTCCATGCTCTCGTCGTCGAGGCTGGCGATCTGGGACGGCGTGGGCAGCGTGGTCATCGAGAGCAAAGATAGCGATTAGAAGCTGGACAGTTGGGTGTCTTACCAACGCGTATAGCCGCAAGCCTGAACGACCCGCGGCCCATAAAGACTTTCGCGTCCACACAGATCCATCCAAACCAGCGACTCTTCAAGCCGCCCCCTTGAGTGCGACCCTAGCTCACTGGCCACCCAGCGAGAGTCAAGTGCTTCCCCCGCCGCGCGCGAAGGCTCAGGGCCACGACAACCATCTGGCATACACGAATGTTTGTGTTTACTTCGTACGCCGCGTGAGGGCCGGGACAGCGCGACACGCTGAGGGCGGCCAAGAACTGCGGTCTTCGTGATGCGGCAGGCCGCGGGAAGTGGCCACTGTCCGGGCCGCGGATACCGCCGTGCCGCCTCGCGCTGGAAGCACCATGGCGGCCCGTTTCCGAGCGGCCAACCGGTTCAAGTCAGGTCAGGAATCAGTCCGGAGCTAGCCGAACGACGGGCGCTTGCCACAATACGAAAAATGATACGGAAATGTTGTCGCATCGTGTCGGAAACGATGGCCGACGACAATCCGTCGTGGGTGCGACCGCTAGATCCGGCAGAAAGCAAATGTTTCACGGATTTTCAACGTCACTGATTTTTTCCTTATATGACAACGGGTTAGTTAACTTTTTTCGTGTCCGCGCGAAAATGTTTCACGGAAACGACCGTTGTGAAAGCTGTTTCGAGCTTTACGCGCTAAATGGATCGATAATTCGGTTACTTAGTAACCAAACCCTGCCATGATCGATGCCCCATTGAACGCCCTCCCTTCGCTTCAAGTGCCGGCAAGCGAGGCAGGACTCCATCTTGTGCCCGACCCCGCCCTGGGCGCTGCTCGCGGCTGGCCGCCCGTTTGCTCCCTGGCGGAACTGGGCAGGATGCTGACGATGATGCACGGCCACGAGGCGCCGACCGAGTCGTCTTTGAAGAAATGGAGCGCCAGCGGCGAGTTCACGACGTGCGGCGCGCCGGAGCAATCGCTCAGCCACTTTTCACTCGCAGATGACGCACTGCGACAGCCTCGACGTGGAGGGCGGCCAGGGCTGAGGCTCGACACTCGACTTGCAATACGCCGCGTCTACGAACTGTGGCCACACCTTACCGACACGGGCTCGCAGGCCGTACTCGACCTGGCGGTCGCCCGAGCCACCGAGAATCTCGAGTCTCGCCTCACGCACCTGATCGCAATCGCGCCGGCGCCCTCCCCGTCTGTTCCGGCCGGGCCAGAACCTGAGGCGGAGATTCTGGGGGAACTGCTCCGGCAGGTGGTCTCGCTGCGCCAGGAAATGGCCGAGGTGAAACGGGAGGTCGCCCAGTTTTCGGCCATGCGCAACAACCTGATCACGAAGCTGGATGATGCCGTCGCCCGTGCGCAAGAAGCTATCGCGGTGGGTTCCGGCCGCTCCGGAAGTGGATCAGACCCGCTGGTAGAAGCGCGCCGCGACCGGGACATGGGCGTGGTGAAATCGATGCTTAGTGAGATCCTCTCCACGCTAGACACGGAGAATCGCGCGCCGTAGAGGCCTGGCGACGATCAGAAACAGTCGCCGTGTGGCCCCTCCAAACCCTCCTCGTCCCCTACGGGCTGATGAGCGGGCTTGTCCAACACAGGGAGGCCGCTTTCCAAGCCAGCCGAGGTCCATGGCTGGTGGAATGCGACGCTTGCAAAAGCTCTCTGAGAGTGGCCACCATTGTCGGTCTCGTTGGCCGCTTGCGGGTGTGGGGTACTGTACCCCACCGCCCCTTTCTTGAGCGGTCCCGGGCTTGGGGTACCGTACCCCACCGCCCTCTCTTGATCGGTTCCGGGCTTGGGGTACCGTACCCCACCGCCCTCCTCTTCACCGTTCCGGGCTTGGGGTACCGTACCCCACCGCCCTCCTCTTCACCGGGTCCGGGCTTGGGGTACCGTACCCCACCGCCCTCCTCTTCACCGGGTCCGGGCTTGGGCTCCGCCTCCGGCGGGCCAAAAAAAAGCATCCATACGGATGCTCTTTTCTACGCGGTGCCCGCTTCACTCATTCTTGACGAATTTCTCCAGCAGTTGTGCCAACTCCTTTTGCCGGACCTCACTGAGCGCGACGTGAATGCGGATCGATGGACGCCCTGCGTGATCGACCTTTAGCGTCGCGATCTTCGTACCCTCGCGATCGAATTCTTGGACTGAAGCATCCGATTGAACTCGGACGGCCGGTGCCTGCGGAGCCGTCAAGGCCCCGAAGATCGCCTTCGGGGTCATCGACCCCCGCTCAGCAGTAATCTTTGCAGCCCTTGCTTCAAGGCCTACCGCGTCCTTCGTCTGGGCCAAATTGAATGCGGTAGCCCAACGAAACTGCAGGTCCAACGGAGAAGCAAAGGCTTGCAAAACGACCTGCGGGAGGCGCGCCAGCACCAGGGCCTTCGACACATTTGCATGATCGACCCCGATGGCGGCAGCCATTTGCCTCAGCGACGGGTACAGCCCTCTATCCAGCGCACGCGCGTACATGACGCCCTGCTCCCAAGCCGAGAGATCGGCTCGCTGGCGGTTCTCGCGCTCCATCTCCTCGAACAGCGCCCGATCATCCAGGTTGTCGACGAACACGAGGACCGGCAAGCCGAGTTGCAGACACGCCTCATGCCGACGATGGCCGAAGACGATTTCATACGCCGGCCCCTCGCCCGGCGAAGCAATCGCCCTCACCTTGATAGGCTGGATGTTGCCGCCCGCCTCCTTGATCTCCCGCTTCAAGTCTTCGAACTCGGCGTTCTGGAAGCTGGACTCATGGCGGTTCGCATACTCACTGCGTCGGATCAGGAGCGGGTCAAGCAGCCGAGTCGCCTTGACGCCATCCCAGGTCCGCAGTTCGGCGACTGCGTCGCTCAACCGGCCTTCGAGTTCGACGGCCTTGGCCGCTCGCTCGCGCAACTGATCGTTCTCGCGGAGCAATTCAGATCGCTGATCGTTGGCCAGCGCCATCATTGCGCCAGGCGCAGTCTTGGGTTTCGCCGCTTCCGGGTTCGGTGTCGAAACCGGCATCAGCGATGCGAAGTCAATCTTGGAAGCCTTGTCCTTGAGACCCATCTCAAACCCCCGATTCCAGTGTCTGGCGTTCCTCGACCTGGCGGGCCCACACCGCCTCGATCTGCTGTTCGATCAGTTCGCACATTCGGTCGTACGCAACCCGTGCACGGGAAAACGTCTTGGAATTCACCGAACCGCGCGGCAGGTCGTACACCGTTCCGAATTCCGCGCTCGCCGTAGCCGCCACGGCGGTCTTCGGAATCTCGATCGGGAGCACTTTGTCCCCATAGCCTTCCAGCACCCATTGCCTGACGACCGAGCTGGCCGTATCCGAGGCCTCGACCCGCGACAGAAGGACATCAATGAATTCGAAACTCTTGTCCTTGCCACGGCTGCGAACAAGCTGATTGCAGAGATCGGAGAACAGGTCCCAGAACTGCGCCGAGCTGGCGAAGTCGAGCGCCGAAGGCGGCAGCGGCATGATGACGCCGTCGGCCGCCATCAGCGCATTGATCGTCACGTAGCTCAGCGATGGAGGGGTGTCGATGACGATGACGTCGTACTGTTCGCGCGTGAGGTCGAGTCCGCGGTCCAGCACGCGCCAGAACTCGAAGCCCGGGTCCTTGGCCTGGCGGGCCGGCAGGTGAAATTCGGCACCGTAGAGGAGGGGGGCCGCGCACACCAGATCGATGCCAGGCCAGTAGGTCGGGCGAATCGCATACTGAAGGTTGTCCTCCTCCCCATTGAACAAGAGCAGCGCGGTGTGCTCGGTTTCAACCTCGGCATCTGGAAGGACACCGAACAGCGTGGTGGCCGAGCCCTGCGCATCCAGGTCCAGCAGGAGCACCTTGTGACCGCGCATGGCCAGACCTTGCGCCAGCGTCACCGCCGAGGTCGTCTTGGCGACGCCTCCCTTGAAGTTCGCGACGGTGATCGTGATGGCCGCAGCGCCTTCGGGCCGCAGATGATCGGAGCGCAGTTCGCGCGCCCAGACTTGGGCATCCTCCATCGACCATTCGCGACTGTTGCCATGGATCTCTCCGCTCGGCAGGTCTCCCCGGGTGAGGCGATAGGAGATCTTCGACTTGTCGACGCCGCACAGCTCCGCCAGTTGCACGGCCTTGAGCGTTGGCGCAGACTTGGCGGCGGTGGGGGCCAGCATCGCCGAACGGATGCGATCCATCATGCCGGCGACCTTGTGCGCCTGGTGCTCGATGTCCTCGAGGTTCTGTCGACGGATGGTTTGCTTGATGTCCACGAATTCTGCCTTGGAAATTTGAATGTCGTGCGATTATGCCAACCACATGCGAAAAAACGAAGAATCTCCGCTGCAGCGCACGACGGAACCCCGATGAAGTGGGGTTTGGGGACTTTTGGAGGTCATAAGACGTCTCGAGATTAAATAATATTTAATACCTTAAAGAGATTAAGCGCCGGAGCGATTTCGATTTTCTCCATATAAATCAACAACTTACAGCCGTTTTTTCGCGTTGGCTGTCCAGGTTTTAATCGCTAGTGTCCGGGTTTTCATCGGATCTGTCCGCAGGGCTATCGTCAGCGTCCGGACTTCAATCGGCCGGGTCATAGGTTATCCACAGCCACCCGCAGCCGGCCTGAAAAGGGGCCAATCAACGCTGAACAGCGCAATGTCCAGGTTCTGATCGCCCGGAAATCACCCAAAAGCGTGCGTGAAGAGGCGAAGTGTCCGGGTTTGAATCGCCCTCGAACGGATCGCCCGTGACGCTCTCCAGGTGAACTGTCCAGCTTTTGATCGTCTTCTGGGGGTCGCGTTGGCTTGTCGGAGGGCAGGGCGCCGTGCGGGTCCAATTGCCAGGACCCTTTTTGACTTGTGTCCAATCGGAATTGGACATACGATCGCCCTATGACCAGCCAGCAGAATCTCGCCGGCTCTGGCGCGGACGATGCGCTCGAGCTGCGCAAGCCGCACGAGATGATCGTGATGATGCCGCGCTCAGCGCGCGTAACGCTGACGGGCCGCCGCATCTATACGGCGCTTCTGCAGATTTCTCAAACGCGACTCGTCGCCATGCCGGCGATGCCCGCCGCCGACTTCATGTTCGAAGCGCCGCTTGCTGCCATTCTGCGCACGACAGGTTCCAGTGGCAGCGAGCGAACCGCGGCGAAGCGCTATTTGCTTGAAATGCGCAGCCTTGAGGTGGACTGGGAGTCGACGGCTCCGGGCGACGGCGTCAAGTGGCGCGGCTTCTCGATGCTTTCGGAAGTGGCCCTGGAAGTGCGCCGCGGCGAGAACTGGGTCAGCTGGTCCTATCCGCCGACCATCATGTCCGCGTTGCGCGAGCCTCAGCGCTGGGCGACCATTGATCTCGAGGTTCTCGGGAAGCTGGGCTCCTATACGGCGGTCGCACTCTACGAGATCTGCATCCGCTACCGGGACAATCCGAGCGGTGTCACGAGCCGCAAGCCTGTGACCTGGTGGGTTGATGCGTTGAGCAACGGTCCGGGGCCCGAAAGGCGCGAATGGCGCAAGTTCAAGAACGAGCGCGTCAAGGAAGCGATTGCCGAGATCAATGCCGACACGGATCTCGAGATCGAGCTTATCGAACATAAGCAGGGGAGGCTGATTCACGAAGTGCAGTTCGCGGTGCGCAAGAAGCGCCATGCGTCCACGCCTCGGCTCGCCACTGCGCAGCAACCCGTGGATGCCAACCTTGTGCTACGCGCCGAAACGCTCGGGATTCGGGAAATCAAGCTGGAAGGCCTGATCAAGGAGTTTGGCGATGACAGGGTGCGTGACCAGATCGCCACGCTCGAAAGGCGTGCCGCCAGCAAGTCCCTGCGCGCGGTCGAGAACCCGTTCTCCTACCTGCGCTCGCTTCTTCGCAATGAGACAGAGCCCGCAGCGCAAAAGGAAGAGGTAGCCGGGGACAGCCCACCGCCGCCGGTTGATCCAGGGCCGGCGGTCGAGCCCGTGCCCATCAAGTCGTCTGCATCCGAGGGTTCAGGCTGGCTGGGCGAGCAGATCGAAGCAATGAAGAAAGAGGTCGCGGCGCTCGAGCCAGCCAAGCTCAACAAATGGGTCAATAGGGCCCTCCAGGACCTGGCACGCAAGGGCCTCCTGAATGCGGTCATCAGTCGCCGGGCAGCCCAGGGCGACGTGCTTCACGGTCTTCTGGGTTCGGCCGTCATTTTTGCCTATGCGGACGCCACCTACGGTCCCGACTGGAAGGTGGACAGGCAGTTGTTTGATGCAGTGGAGCCATCGGGCAAGTGAAGAGCACAGGTATGTGTCTGCCGTTGTAGGGCAAGGCAGGGCAGGGCAGACAAGGGGAGGAGGGGAGGGCAGGCGCCTAACAGAACGCCAGGCCTCTGTGCGAACAGTGACCGCTCACTTGTATTTCGATCCCCTGCGAGGACGAAGGGTCCGAGACTACCGAGCGGGAGCACGGTCGCAGGTCCTCAACCGTGCCCCAGCGACGTCGGCTGCGTCACAGGCGATCTCCACACAAGGCTGCGCTGCTTTTTTGGAGCGTCCCGGCCCGCCAAAGCGAATGATTGCTTCGGTGGGTACCCGTGCTACCGGGCCAGGGCCGCGAGCCTGTTCCTGGCGCTCTGGAGCAAGCCCCCGCGGTCAATGGACGGCTTCGCCTTGGTATCCCCCTCAGCGATGAGTTCCACTACGGAGCCAGCTTCCAGCTTGAGGTGGAGGTTGTCACGTGCTGCGAGGACGGCGAACCTTTTGCCCGAGATCACTTGCACCTTGAGGTGCCGTCCAATGGACGCTGAGAGCTTTTGGCACGCCGCAGCCATTTCCGACTCATCGGGCACCAGTTCGCCGTGGACCACCAGCAGTTCGACAGTGGCATCCGTGTCCTCGCCGAGCAAGAAGGCGCGCAGTACGGAATTCTTGAACTTTGAACGCAGCATCGCGCGGATGGGCTCGGCTGCGGCAAACGACTTGAGAGCAATGCTTCTGAGCTCCCTGTAGAAGACAAACGACGTGTTCACGCTGACGGTGCTTGTTTCGTCCTCGTTGGCGTTGTGTCGGCTCAAGATGCCGCTGCCGATGAGATGCTCCTGCGTCCGCTCAACGTCGCCCGCATCGAGCTTGGTCTTCTTGGCGAGTTCGCCGACTGAGAACTTGCTGTTCGGTTGTGCGAATACGATCTTCAACAGCTTTTGGACTTCGGGGGATAGGAGGAAATCGGCGGCGCTCATCTGGCTGGCATCAACTAGGAATGCCAGATTATGGTGACTGCCTGGCTCGCCGGATGAGCTTTGGGCAGCACCCGAAACGCGATCTGCTGAAGAGGAAAGTGGAAGTGGCTCGGCCCATTGCATCGACGGCGTGCGGCGCACCTTTGTCCTCTAGCAGCGGATGACAGTGACTTGACGTAGAGCTAAAAGATGGATATCTTTTAGATATCATTCAGGAGCCATCACATGCCTGCCCGCGCCACCGTGAACCAGATCGCCTTTCGCTACCGCCCGGTCGATAGCGCCACGGGGGTGACGCGCGAAACCGCCAAGCGTCTGGCTGAATACCTCGGCGTCGATGAGACGCAGGCGATCCACCATGCGCTGCACGAACTGGCCGTGCGTGTGCTGCCGCAATACGAAGCCGACGACGGTCCGATGACTGCGAGCCAAATGCGCCAGATCAAGAAGCGGGCGCCGCAGGGTGTCAAGCGGTCGGTGCGTTCGAGCTTGTTCGACGCGGAGACCGCATGATCCACCAGTGGTGGGGTGAACCCACTGCTGGCGAAATCGTTTGGTGCCACTTCCCCGACGACATTCATCCCCGCCCGAAGCCACGCCCCGCGCTGATACTGGCCGTCTTCGACGACGATGATCCGCAGTTCACGGTCCGGGTGGCCTACGGCACCAGCCAGCGTACGACGACGCTTCACCGGGGTGAGTTTTCCGTCCTGCGTGAGCGGAATGCGGCGGCCTATGCGGCGGCGGGCGTGAGCTATGACACCAAGTTCGACCTCAAGCAGGCACTGGATCTGCCGTACAGCACCGAGTGGTTCTCGGTACCGCCTGCTGCGCCCCACGGACAGACGCCGAAACTGGGGGTGCTGCACCCGTCCCTCGTGCGCGCCGTGCAGGCGGCGTTTCAGGCGGCTCGCGAGTGACCTGATAGCAGGTCACTCGACGGCACTCGCGTTTCCGAGCATGACAGCTATCTCTATCCATCAGATTGATGGCGCAGAAACAAATGGTTCTGCGGGCGTCAGTCCTGACCCTCGTGCTCTGACAGCCGGCTGCGGCCAAAGGCGGACTCTCTGGCGCTACGCACACCATCCATCTAAAGCCACCATCATCTCCGACCATGACGACATCCATTCGGCGGCCCCAAGTTTGCGTTCTCGGTAGTGCCGAACCGG
>NZ_JASZYE010000022.1 GCF_030317145.1 Variovorax flavidus | reverse complement strand
ACCGGTCTGCAGCCATACCCTCAAACAACAGGAGCGAACGTGGTCTTCCTCGCAATCACCCCCAATGGCCTGAAGGAAGCGTTGCGTCTAGCGGCGGATTCGGGTCCTCCGGTCTCGGATGCCATTTCAGAGCAAGCCTACGGCGCTCAGAAGGCGAAAGGCCTGTCGCGCTTCAGCTATCCGCTGGGAGCGCGCGAGCCGCTCGTCTTGGAGGGGCGCGCTCGATACCATCGACCAGCATCACCCCGGTGAGGTCGTCTGGGTTGAAGCCCCAGCGTCCGCGGACTGACCGTGCCCGGCCGGCCAACAGCCGTCACCGGCCAGTAGCGGTCCTTCGACCAACAGCCCCCGTTTCGCGTGTGCAATCCTTGGCGCTGGCCGGTGACCGACGGCAACCACCGCCTGGCTGCGGCCGTCATTCGTGGCAAGAAGACGATCCTTGCAAACCTCGGTGGCTGCTGCGAATACATGCGGGAACTGTTTGGGCGTACGTCGTCGCCTAAGGCCATGCCTTCGCATGCGCGTCTAGGGCCCATGAGCGCTTTCCTCGCCCTGGGCGAGCAGCCCCAAATTGCCCGGCACCAGGCGCGCGGCAGCGATCGCGCCCGGCCGCGACCTCCGTGCTTTTGAGGTTGAAAGTCGCCCTGCGCCGACCGATCATTGAGGGGCAGGGAGAGATCTCGCCCTTTCGCGGGGGCTGGAGAGGTGCCATGGCCATAGAGACCTACATATCGGGGGTTCCCGCCTTCAAGATTAGGTTTGCTGGCTTTGCCGTGGCGAAAGACTCGCCAAGTTCGGTAGATCTTGTGACCGCCCACCTGGGCGTATTGCGAGATCTGCATGGGGACCTTGTTCGGGCTCTCGCGGAGGCTATCTCCCAAACCCGAGCAGGCGCCAGACCGGCGGCCCGGGCAACAAAGGCGGGCACGCCGGCGGACCCCGGTTCAGCGGCGCCGTTCAGTCCACTTGGGGTCACGCAGGGCCCGGACGCTACATCCGAGCCAGTCCAACTCTCTCACGCACAGAGGGCCGACCAGTTTTGGCGCAGCCTGAAGTACGACGGCGGCAGGGGTCCACTCGAGGCCGTGACTGCAGAGCAAATGCTGCGGACCAGATTCGTCAACACCCTGACCGATGAGCTCAAGGCTTCGTTCGGCCGATTGAAGATCGCACCGGGTAGGGAATTCAGGCTCTCGGTGGACAAAATCCAATAGGGCAGCGCCATTCCGCTCATCCTTGCCGAGCCCCTGGAGGCTCTGATGGATATGGCCCGGGCCGCAGGCCCCGAACTTGCGCTTGCGATCATTGCGACGTGCTCGAAGCGGTCTTTTGAACTCACTTTCGGCGCCGACCCCGGAGAGTGCGGTGTGGAGCTTTCTTCCGAGGCGCATGCCCTGCTGCACGGCCAGCCTAACAAGCCTCCCGTCACCGATAAACTGAAGAGGTCTTGGGTCGACGCCTTCAATGCCGCGCTTGCAACTGTGTGGCTCGTGCCGACGCTTTTGGCGTTCTTCATGCTTTGGCTTTCGTTTGGAACGCTGGCACTGCAGCAGGAGCGCCTTACCAAGCGGGAGGCGGAGGTTGCCGCCCTCCAAGGGACTTTGATTAATGAGGCCAAGGGCCTGGTGGTCACCGCTCACGAGCACTCGCTAGCGCTTGCCAAGGTCAACTTCGAACTCACCAAGCAGCTGCGAGAAAAGGAAATCAAGGATCCCCCAGTCCGCACGGCAGCACCTCCCGCAACTCGATCACGGGTGTCTGCGAGCGCGGCCGCGAAACCTCCCTGATCACGATTGGCCGCTCGTGTGCTAGCTAGCCGGGATTCATAGTGCAGGGGCTTCATGGCGCTTGCCTTGCTGGCGCGCAGCCGCTCCGAGCGAAACAAGGGAGCCCGTCGATAGAGCCGCCACTCGAGATGCATGAACTCCGCCAGGGCGCATCGTGGCCGATTGGCCTAAGCTTCTTCGGCGTTGAGGGCTCTACACAGGTCCGCCTGGGTTCATCCAAATGCGCTATGACCTGGACCTTGATGACCTCAATGGCATCGAGACTCCCTCGAAGGTAAGAGAGTCGATGCTAGCGTGAGCAAGGCGGCAAGCGCCTCCCACATCTGGTGACCTCCCGCAGCCTCGTCCGGAAGCGCTCTAATAGCTGCTGAAGTCGGGCCGGCTCTTTGGCGCGGTCAGGGCGTCAACGATGACAGCACAAGGCCCATGGCGCCAAGGCCCGCGGCGATACCGCTCCAGGTTGCGGCGATCCGATTGCGCCGTGCTGCATCGACAATTTCGGAGTTCAGTTGCAATGCACCGATTGGCCGTGTCGGACGTCCCGTGGACTTGTCGATCTCCGGAAGATTGGTCTGCGATGCCTTGAACCAATACCAAGCGGCGATGCTTGCGGCGACTGCAGCAAATAGATTGATGGCGAGAGTGATGTTCTTCATTTATCGCTGATCCGTGATCAGGCCGAGAGCACGACCTTGCCGAAGTGATCGCCTGAATGCAGGTGGCGAAGTGCATTCGCGGCATCCGTCCAATCGAAAGCGCGGTCGATCAGCGGCCGCAGGCTGCTTGCCGCATAGGCGGCGATCAGCTCCTGCAGCATCCAGCGGGAGCCGACCGGGATGCCCCTTACCGTGGCCTGCCGCCGGAAGATCTCGAGCGGGTTGGTCGCACCGTTGGCGCCGCCCAGGTAGCCGATCACGTTGACCTGCCCGCCCGGGCGGATGGCTTTGAGCGCCTGGCCGAAGCTGCCGGGGCCGCCGACTTCGAGGACGTGATCCACCCCGCGGCCGCCGGTCAGGCGCAACACCTCGGCGGCCCACTCCGGGTGACGTTTGTAGTTGACGGTGCCGGACGCACCGAGCGCCTTGACGCGCTCCAACTTGGCATCACTGCTGGAGGTGGCGATCACGCGCGCGCCGGCCATCAGCGCAAACTGCATCGCGAAGAGGGACACACCGCCCGTGCCTTGGACCAGCACGGTCTCGCCGGCCTTGAGTCGCCCGGCAGTGACCAGCGCATGCCATGCGGTGCTCGCAGCGCAAGGCAGGCTCGCAGCCTCCAAGTCCGACAGCGCGTCAGGCACCACCACGAGGCGGTCTTCCAGCGCGACGAACTGCTCGGTGAGTACGCCGTCCTTCGGGCCGCCCAGTGGCGCGCCCGCATCGGCGAGGCTGAAGGCGCCGTCGTTCCAGCGTTCCCAGAAAGCGACGACGACACGGTCGCCCTGCCGCACGCGGGTGATGCCGGGGCCCGTAGCGATGACTTCGCCCACACAGTCCGAGAGCGGCACGAGCGGCAAGGGGAAGTCGGTGTGGTAGGTACCGAGCACGATCTCGACGTCGCGGTAGTTGAGGCCCATCGCGCGGACGCGCAACAGAACTTCCCGTTCGCCGGGCTCCGGCACCGCGCGCTGCACAGCCTTCAGGCCATCGAAACCGTGCGCCTGGATTGCAAAAGATTTGATCGTCATGTCCTGGTGATTTGCTTGAAAAGAAACGGACTGTGCCGAGGCGCATGAGAGGACGCAAATTCATTATTCTTAGAATCTTCATGCAAAAATGACATCATGATCAATGAGCTGAAGACCTTCGTCCTGCTCGCCGAAACGGGCTCAGTTCAGGCCGTGGCGCGCCGTCTGCCGCTCACGCAGCCGGCAGTCACGCGGCAGTTGCAGCGGCTGGAAAACCTGCTGGACGCGACGCTGCTCGACCGCCGCGCAAAGCCGGCTCGCCTCACGCCCGTCGGGCGGTCGGTGCTTCTCCAGGCGCGCAAGGTGCTCGCGGCCGTGGAGGAACTGAAGCTGCAGGCATCCAGTCATTCGCAACCGCATGGCGCGCTGCGTCTGGGTGTCGTCCACGCACTGGCAGACGCCGCGTTGGCCGACTGCCTACACGGCTTGGGCACGCACTACCCCGAACTCAGCCTGCAACTGTCCAGCGGCTGGACCAGCGAACTGCTGCCGCGTGTGGACAAGGGAGAACTGGACGCTGCCGTGGTGTTCTTTGCGGGCGCCGCAGATGCGCTGGCGCGCTCGCCAGGCGTTGTGCTCGCAGCCGAGGAGATTGTTTTTCTGGCCTCGCGCAAGTTATCGCTTGGCAGCCGGCCGAAGCTCGAGGAACTCAACCGCATCGGCTGGGTTCTCACGCCCGACGGCCTGTGCGGTTCACGGTCCGCCTTGCGTGCAGCCGTCGAGCGCAGCGGCGCGCAACTGCACATCGCGGCCGAAGTGCACGACATCGAATTGCAGGCCTCGCTGGTGGAGCGCGGGCTGGGCATTGGTATGGTGCCGAAGCAACGCGCCGCCGAATTGCGTCGGCCCCAATTGCGCCGCATCAGCATTCCGGATCTTGCGTTGCGCATGGAGATTTCCCTCGTGCGGGCGCCTTATCTGGGGGGGCTGCAGAAGGCAGTGGACTGGCTGGAAGCAAGCTTGGCCGAGCGCTTCAAGGCCCCGCGCAAGTAGCGCCGGCGGCCCCGGCGGGTTGAATGGTCGGCTCCATTGCCCAAAGGGATAGCTTCACTTGGGTGCCCACGCGTTCGCCCAGGGTGCGCGGCACGTCCTTAACGGGAATGCCAAAGGGGGGGAGAACGCATTCGGTCGCATGCTTATCCTTTCACGCGGGATGCCATTCCGTCGAGGAAGACGTCAAGCGCATGCTCCGCAGTGAGCAACTGTGCATCCAAGTCTGTCTGACGAACTCGCAAGGCTCCAATCCCTAGCAGGGTAGAAAGCCCGTGCACCATCGCCCAGCACGCATGCGCCAGCTGTCTCGCGTCATCGCTCCTGATCGCCTTTTCGCGTTGACCCTCGCAGACTAGTTGGTAAAGCAACTCGAACAGTTCTGCACCCGCGCTGGTGAGTTCATGGCTCGCCTGAGGGTCCGAGACGGCGCTAAACATGTGCGCCAGTTGCCGTGGATACATCAGGCCGAATCGCACGTAGGCTAAACCTACCGTTCTCAGCCTCGCTCTGGAATCCGCCGCCGCTGCGTTCTCTGCGCCTCTACTCGAGACGAGCATTTCTTCGAAACCCAATGTGGCCACAGCTTGCAGCAGCGCCCGCTTGTCCTTGAAGTGCCGGTACGCGGCGCTGTGTGAGACGCCGACAGCGTTCGCCATCTCGCGCATGGACAGAGCGTCAAGACTAGCAGTCTCCAGCTGCTCCCGCGCATAAAGCAAGAGGGCTGTCTTCAGGTCGCCGTGGTGATAAGGGGTCAAGGCTGCTTTCCTTCGAAGTTGACGTTGGAAACATTTTCGTGAAACAATGTGTCCATTGTAAACATTGGACAACGCGATGAGTTTTCTTCTACTGATCTGCATGGGCGCAGGGATAGCGTGGGTTGTCTCCAACCTTCTCAAGCGTCGTTTGGACTTTCGGTCATCCCTTAGGTGGGGCATGGGTCTGGGCTTCCTCTTCACAGGTGTGGACCACTTCGTGAACGCTTCGACCCGCTATGTACCCATGATCCCGGATGCATTGGCCGAACACGCTTTCGCATGGGTATATCTGACGGGCGTCGCTGAATTGGCGGGCGGCTTAGCGCTCTTGATTCCCGCCGAGTTTTATCGGCGGCTGGCGTTGCCGAATCTCCAGAAGCAGGCGGGCCTCTGGCTAGCGGTGATGTTGTTCTTTGTTGTGGCCGCGAACATCAATGTCGCTCTCAAAGGACAGACTGTTCAGGGATTGGAGTTTGGCGCATGGTACTTCTGGATTCGCCCGTTGTTTCAGCCGTTCTTCATCATTTGGGCGTTGTACTGCGTTGGCGTTTGGCCGAAGAGGAGGCAGGCAGCCGCAATAAAGCAAAGCACACAATCAGCCAAATCAATCGACGTTTGAATCCACGCTTGAGCAGGCGGCCTCCGTCGGAAGAGCACGGGCTTGCCCAAGTGCCAGATCAAGATCAGTGTCGACTTGGGCGTATCAATGCATCCGTCGGTCGGATCACTAGGAGGTGCTCGAACAAGTTCAACAGCGCCGCATCACGACGGGTTTTTTTAGGGCCGGAATTCAAGAAAGGGCGGCGCCGTGCCCGCCCTACCACGTGTACTTGGCGCCGAGCCGCAGCGTCGCGTGTTGCTGTAATCCTGGCTGCCCCACTGATAGCCCAGGTTGCCCCACCCGGCCCATCCGCGCCCCAGGTCTGCATTGACGCCCAGCTTCACCTCGTAGCGGTTGGTCGGATACAGATTCCCCAGCACCACCTGGTTGAAGGCCTCGGAGTTGTCCACATCGTCGTGCCACCAGTTCAAGGTGAGGTACGGCTGCAGCTTTCGGCCGTCTTCGCGGACCCAGGTGCGGTGCACGCGCACGCCCAGCCGCGAGACCAGCCGCTGCCCTCGCCGCCGTTGATGCGCGTGCCATTGGGCTCGTGGCTGAAGGTCAGTCCCAGAGCAATTTTCCGCGTGCCGGCCTCGACCTGTCGTTGACGGGCCCGGCGGACCTGGTCCGGTCCATGGAGAATTTTCTCTACGACTGGTGGCCGGTACGCACCGAGGCCCGGCTCTAGCCGCGGGACGACACCTGCGAACGGTATTGGCTGCAAAGGACCGGACCAATGATTGAGTTCCTGCTCGGCGCCTCAGCCTTCGTGCTGCTGACGGTCGCAGCGCGCTTGTTCAGCGCACCCTCCTTGCTGTTGCTTGGCGCAGCGATCGGGGCGGTGGCCGTGGTCGACCTCGCACGGATCCTGGCATTGCTGGCAGCATTCGCTGCGCAGGCTTTCGTCAAGGTCGGCCGGCGCTCCTGGGCAGAACACGTTGAACCAGAGGATCGCTCATGACGTCACATCATTGGTTCGCGAACAAGGAGCGGATGGACTGGCGCCTTCTCGCCGATTTCAACGAGAAATCGAAGAGCTACGTGGAGCGGTGCAACGTGCCCTTCTGAGCGAGACAGGCTCACAAAGTCGGTCGCGCGCGCCGGTTCGACATCACCACGTTGTCCTTTTCGATCGCGTTCCCGCCCTTCAGGGCGGCGATCCAGTCGTCGGTGCTCACCACGGCCGCGAAGTTGCTGTGAAACACCACAGAAAAGACGCGATGGATCTCCTCGGCGCTGGCCCGGCCGGCTGCGTTTGCATAGGGCAAGGCGCCGGTGGCATCCGACAGCACCTCCACGTTGAGGCCGCGGTGCATGGCTTCATAAACGGTAGACGCGTTGCAGTTGTGGGTCATGTAGCCGGCCACGCTAATGGTGTTGATGCCGTGGCGGTGCAGCCAGTCGGCGAAGTCGGTGCCTGTAAACACGCTTGGAAAGGTTTTAGTGACCAGATGGTCGTGTGGCCGGCGCGCTACCTCGGCGTGTAGTTCGCCGTTGCGGGTGTTGGCCTGGAACACCGGCGCGCCCTTGGGCGCATGGTGGCGCACCACCACTACCGGCGTACTGGCCGCACGGGCTGCATCCATGGCGCGGGTGATGTTAGGTAGCGACTCCTCGACCGGCGGGTATTCGATGGGCAGGCCGCCGCCGGCGAAGTATTCGTTCTGCGCGTCGATCACTATGAGAGCGCGGCGGGGTACGGATTGGCTCATGATTTCCTCGGACGCCATCTGGCGATGTTGTTGCTAAGGGGGCTGATTGTTGGGCCGCGGACCCTTTGGCAAAAGTGGCCCGCGAGCCATTCACCGATAAGATCGGGCCATGCGGCGTGAAAGCATCACAACAATCGCCGTCGTGGCCTTCGACGGCATTAGTCCCTTCCACCTTTCCGTACCTTGCATGGTCTTTGGCGAGGATCGAACTGAGACCGGTATTCCGCGCTTTCGACTGCTGGTATGCGGCATCGAGCCGGGGCCTCTGCAAACCAATGCCGGGTTCGCATTGATGGTGCCGCACGGCCTGCAAGCGCTGCGTCGTGCGCAAATCGTGATCGTGCCCTCCTGGCGCGACGACGAGGCGCCCGCGCCGCCAACGCTGATCCGCGCTCTGCAGGCGGCGCATCGCCGTGGCGCGCTGGTAGTCGGGCTGTGCCTTGGTGCTTTCGTGCTGGCGCAGGCCGGGCTGCTCGATGGCCGTCCGGCCACCACGCACTGGCATTTGGCTGAAGCCTTTGCCAAGCAGTATCCGAAGGTGGTGCTGCAGCCCGAAGTGCTCTACGTTGACGACGACGACGTGCTCACCTCGGCCGGCACGGCGGCGGGCATCGACTGCTGCTTGCATCTGCTGCGTGTGCGGTACGGGGCCGAAGCGGCCAATCGCGCTGCGCGCCGCATGGTGGTGGCACCGCACCGGCAAGGCGGTCAGGCCCAGTACATCCCGCAGCTAATCCCGGCCGCCGCCGAGCACGACCGGCTCGCGCCGCTGCTCGAGTGGCTGCGTAGGCACTTGCACCGTCCGCATTCTCTGGACGAGCTGGCCGGGCGCGCCCTGATGAGCCGGCGCACCTTTACCCGGCGCTTTCGCGATTCCACGGGTACCACCGTGGGTCAATGGCTGCAGAGCCAACGACTCGCGCTGGCCCAGCGGCTGCTGGAGACGACCAACAAGCCGGTGGAACGTGTGGCTACCGATGCCGGCTTCGGCTCGGCGGTGTCGTTGCGAAATAAGTTCTCCGCCGCTTACAAGATCTCGCCCTCAGCGTACCGGCGGCAGTTCTCGCAGACGACGGCTGCAGGACAAGCGCGTTGGCCTTGATAGGAGGACGAAGCACGCGGCCGGGCTCGAGGCTCAGTGTGAGGCAATGGGCGATTGCAACGTCGGTTGGGAAATCAAGGACGATGTCGCCGCGGGCCGGTACCTTACCCACTGGGGCCGTCTGACGCAGCATCAACGCGAGGCCATACGCACAGGGGCTGGCGATTTTCGTCATTGCCCTGTATGCGATTTGGTACTGGGTGCTTTTACGCCGATAGCTTGACTGCCATCGGCCAAGACCGGACTTCGTTGCTGGTCTACCACCAAGCGGACATCGGTGTGTGCACGCTGACTTCTTGCTAGACCAGAATCGGTCTGTGTCCGACCCAAAGCTCCGGTTGAGCTCCCCTGCAAAAGTCCCAATGAGCCGCTTTGGCCTAGCGCAATCCGCCCTCTAATGCATCGGTGTGGCGGCGTGCGCAATGTTGGCCATGCAGGCCGGCGGAGACAAGAATGGGGCGTTCATCCTTCTTCAGCTTCCAATTGCTATTCAGGGTGGTCTTCTCCAAGCCGTTGGACTGGGGTGGCTCATCGAAGGACTGTCGTGGGGTGCCGCCTACCTGCTCCTCGGCGTACCGACGTTGGTATTGCTCTACTTTACGGGCAGATTTCTTGGCGAACGCCTAGCCTCCTGGCTGGCCTGATGAGCCGGATGCGGCCACAAGCCGACACTCAAAGCTCCGAGTCAGCTAGCGTCGACAACGCCAGGAAGAACGATGAAGACACCCGCAGAAGTCCTCGATTGGCTCACAAGCAAGGTAGAGGGAACGCCTTGGTCGAGCGTGCGCGAACCGCGGAAGGTCACGCACGAGTGGAGGCGCCAGACCGGAGGTAGGACCATGGCCGCCGGCCTGACGGCATCCATCGCGCCCTCGCCAATGTTCTCGCTCTCGGTGGACGCAGCGGACGTAGAAGACGAGTACGTTGCCGGCGCCAAGAACGGCGTTTTCACGGTCCTGATGTCGCAGAGCTTCACTCCGGTGCTTGCATGCCAGATTGACCTCACAGCCCTGCAGGTACATCCAATCGATTCTTCCTACGCTGCGTTCTACATGGCTGCGAAGGAGGCGACGGAGAGACTTCTTGGGGTCGTCCCCGGCTTCGAGCACAACATCGCCTGGGGACAATGGTCCTAGAAGACACCCCGGCGCAACAGGCAAGATTCGGCCACGAGCGGACCTTCCGACCCGCCTTCTAAATCTATGGGACTACGCCAGCATTTTCGATTTGACAGCACCTCGCAAGAGGCGGTGCTTGAGGTGCTCCGAGGATTCTCAGAGGTCGCCAAGGTCGATGAGCGCGGCGGATTTGTCGTCTTTAACCAGTTCGATGGCGCCGAGTTTTCATTCGACTGTGAGCTGGTGGAAGATGGCATCGTCTCCGAGCGTGCGGGCGAGTACTTCGCGTTTCTCGGGATGTTCCTCGAGTCGCTCACAGGCGCGTTCGGCCCGGTCACGGTTGAAGACGTCTGACGGCCAAGACCGGTCTTCCCGTCGTCCGTCCAAACCAGGCCACGTCATGCGAAAGCCAAGGAAAGTATGAGCGAGTTGATTCATCTGCAGCCTGCCGTGAGTGTGCTGGCG
>NZ_JASZYE010000021.1 GCF_030317145.1 Variovorax flavidus | reverse complement strand
CTATGACTACGGCCTGCAGTCGACCGTCGGCAACCTGACCCGCTTTGCCGAGTCGCTTTGCACCAACTTCGACAAGCTCCAGGCCAACGGGCATCCCAAGTGGAAGCAGGTTCGCCTGGAACTGCCTGCCCTGAGCCAGGGCTGGCGCTACTACGGTCCCATGGAAAAGCGCCTGCGTGCCTGCATTGCCGGCCAGACCAGCTTCGGCACGGCGACGCCGACCAAGGCGCAAGCACCGGCGCGCGCCTGCACGGAGCAGGAGTTGGTGCTCGGCATCTGCAAGCGGTAACAAATCGTT
This sequence comes from Variovorax flavidus, assembly GCF_030317145.1. Classification (GTDB taxonomy): domain Bacteria; phylum Pseudomonadota; class Gammaproteobacteria; order Burkholderiales; family Burkholderiaceae_C; genus Variovorax; species Variovorax flavidus. The sequence goes on along the minus strand of NZ_JASZYE010000021.1, from coordinate 17,658 downwards.
GCGCCTGGCGGGCAGTGTAGACTGCCGGGTTTCTCCAATTTGGCAGCATGGTGCAAGTGTCACGGCGCACAGGTTTCACCGGCTCGGCGCTCATTCGCTTGCTCGCTCAGCTGAGCGACACCGGCGTCCCCGAATCCAAACAAGCCTTCGCGGATCGATTGAGTCAGTGGGTCAGCTGGACCGACGCCATTTCCCTGGCTGGGGCGCTGGATGGCAATCCGGCGGCAGCGCCCGCCGGCTCACAAGTTCCCTTGAGCGCCGAAGAAAGCGAATGCGCCCGTGCGCGCGCCACGCTGGTGCACGCCATCGCCGCGCCGATGGACCTGGCCGCGGATTTTTCGCCGTACCGCCAGCGCTACCTCTCCCGGCAGCAGGCGATGGAGGCAAGCGTCGGTCCCCTGCGCGAGCGCCTGCGGGCCAGGCTGGCCGCGGGATCGCCGGCCATGGGCCGTCTGGCGGCGGTGGATGCCGTCATGGAGCAGGCGCTGGGTGTGCATGAGCACCGCTTGCTGTCGACCGTGCCGTCATTGCTCGAAAAGCATTTCAAGCGCCTGCGCAAGGCCGACGAGACAGCGCGGGGTGACGCAGAGGCGCCTGTCGAGCCCGGCGGCGCGACCCAGCCCGGCGCGTGGCTGGACGTGTTCCGCAAGGACATGCAAAGCGTGTTGCTCGCTGAATTGGATGTTCGATTTCAACCGGTCGAAGGGCTGCTCGAAGCCCTTCGCGTGAGTTAACCAGGCCTTCATGACCAGATTTCTTCATTTCACCGCATTCTTCGTCGGCCTGGCTGCCGTCTGCTGGGTCGGCATCGGGTACATCGGCACGAATCCGATCGCGCTGGCGATCACGGTGCTCATCGGCGCGTTCTACGTCATGGGAGCGCTGGAACTGCGGCGCTTCCACCAGGCCACGTCCGGCCTGACGCATGCCGTGGCGGATCTGGGCGCTCCTCCACCGAGCCTGGGTCCGTGGCTCGACCAGCTTCATCCTTCCTTGCGGAATGCCGTGCGGCTTCGCGTCGAAGGCGAGCGTGTCGGCCTGCCCGGTCCGTCCTTGACACCCTACCTCGCAGGGCTGCTGGTGCTGCTGGGGATGCTGGGCACCTTCCTCGGCATGGTCGTCACGCTGAACGGCACCGGGACTGCGCTCGAAAACGCATCGGATCTCCAAGGCATGCGCGCCTCCCTGGCGGCCCCCGTCAAGGGCTTGGGCGTGGCATTCGGCACCTCGCTCGCAGGCGTGGCCGCGTCCGCGATGCTGGGCCTCCTCTCCGCCCTGTGCCGGCGCGACAGGATCCAGGCCGCGCAGTCGCTGGACACGCGGATCGCGAGCACCTTGCGCGTCTTCTCGCAAGCCCATCAACGCGAGGAATCCTTCAAGCTGCTGCAGCGACAAGGCGAATTGATGCCTGAACTGGTCGATCGGCTGCAGGCCATGATGGCGACCATGGAACGGCAAAGCCAGGCGCTGAACGAACGCCTAGTCGCCAATCAGGACACTTTCCATGGCAAGGCCGAGGCTGCATATGCCAGCCTCGCCTCTTCTGTCGACCGTTCGCTGAAGGAGAGCCTGACCGAAAGCGCGCGCGCCGCGAGCGCGACGATCCAGCCGGTCGTCGAAGCCACGATGGCCAGCATCGCGCGCGAGGCCACCTCGCTGCACCACACCGTCGAGCACAGCGTGCAACGGCAACTGGATGGGCTCTCCAGCCGCTTCGAGGCCAGCACCGCCACGGTGGCAGACCTCTGGAAGACCGCGCTCGCCGAGCACCAGAGCACGAGCGAAACAGTGTCGAAGGACCTGCGTCGTTCGCTCGACCAGTTCACGCAGACCTTCGAGCAACGCTCCGCGGCACTCGTGGACGGCGTCTCTTCCCGCCTCGAAACCGCTGTCGGCAGCGTGTCGGACACCTGGAGCAATGCCCTGGCGCAGCAGGAGCGCGTCAGCGAGAACCTGTCGAAGGGCACGCAAGGCGCCTTGGCCGCGGCGGCTGCAACCTTCGAGCAGCATTCGGCCTCGCTCCTGCGCACGGTCGACCAGGCGCACACGAGCCTCCAGACGGAAATGGCATCGCGCGACGCGCAGCGTCTGGCCGCCTGGACCCAGTCGCTCGAAGCCATGGCTGCCTCGCTCCAGCATGAATGGCAGCAGGCGGGCGCGCGCAACGACAGCCAGCAGCAGGCGATCTGCAAAACCCTGGCCGAGACCGCGCGCGACATCTCCACGCAATCCGAAGCGCACGCGAAAAACACGATCGCCGAGATCGCCCAGCTCATGCAAGCCGCTTCGGAAGCGCCTCGGGCGGCAGCCGAAGTCATCGCCGAGCTGCGCCAGAAGCTGTCCGACAGCATGGCGCGCGATAACGCGATGCTGGAGGAACGCAGCCGCATTCTCGAAACGCTGGAGACCCTGCTCAGCGCCGTGAACCATGCCTCCACCGAACAGCGCACGGCCATCGATGCACTGGTCTCCGCGTCGGCGGATCTGATGGACCGTGTCGGCACGCGCTTCAACGACAAGGTCGAGGCGGAGACCGGGAAGATGGCAGAGGTCGCCGCGCAGATCACCGGCAGCGCCGTCGAAGTGGCGAGCCTGGGCGAGGCCTTCGGCTTCGGCGTGCAGCTGTTCAGCGATTCGAACGACAAGCTGGTGGCGCATCTGCAGCGCATCGAAGGCGCGCTCAGCAAGTCCATTGCACGCAGTGACGAGCAGCTGGACTACTACGTGGCGCAGGCCCGTGAAGTCATCGACCTGAGCATCATGTCGCAGAAGCAGATCGTCGAAGACCTGCAGCAACTCGCCAGCAACCGTGCCACGGCAGGCAGCGAAGCGTGATGACGGAGGAGCTCGACGCCGGCGTGGAGCCGACGGTGCCTGTATGGGCCGTGTTCGGCGACCTGATGTCAGGGCTGCTGGGGGCCTTCGTCCTGATCCTGGTGTGCGTGGTCGGCATGCAGCTGGACCTCTCTACCAAACTGGAGGCCGAGGTCAAGCAGCGACAAGAAGCTGCGAAGCGCCTGCAAACACTTGAAAAGGCCCTGGCCGGGCCTTTGGCGGCAGGCCGCGTGACATTGAACAACGGGCGCATCGGCATCAGCGGCAGCGTGCTGTTCGCAGTCAACTCCGCCGAGCTTCAGCCTGAAGGCCGGCAACTGCTGAGAAGCCTGACCGGACCGCTGGGTGCCTACCTGCAGGCCCGCGACGACATCCTGATGGTGAGCGGCTTCACCGACGACCGGCAGGTGCGCGGAGGCAACCGACAGTTCGCAGACAACTGGGAGCTCTCCGCCCAGCGCGCCTTGACAGTCACCCGCGCGCTGATTGAGGAAGGCATCCCCTCCTCCTCGGTCTTTGCCGCGGCATTCGGTTCGGAGCAGGCCGTCGCGTCGAATGGCGATGCCGAAGGACGCTCGAAGAACCGGCGAGTCGAAATGGCGCCCACGCCGAGGCCTTCCAACGCCGACGTGAAGTCCCGTGAGTAGCGAACAGGCAAGCGACACCGTCACGATGATCGACGCACGGCGCCGCCGTGGCGATCATCGCTTCGACCCTGTCCGCTTTCACTTCATCGAGGCGTTGGCCAGACGTTCGGCCGCCCACGGCGGTGACGCGCGGCGCATCCTCGACGACAAGGTGACCAGGCTGCTTGCGGCGTATGCCGAGGACCTTGAAAAGGCCCCGAGCGCCAGCGGCAGCACCGCCAAGCCGAACGAGAAGCTGCCGCGCCCGCGTGGAGCGCTCGGAGCACTCGTCGATGACATCGGCCAACATGCGTCGCCCCTGGGCGACGCCTCGGCGGGCAGGGATGAACTGAAGACGCTGTCGCAATTCAGAAGCACATGGTCGCGGCTCAGCGCCGATCGTCGGCTGACGCAATCCGAAGCGACGGTGCCCCAGAATGCCGGCCCTCTCAACTCGCACCATCTCGTGCACCGGTCACTTCGGCTGATGCGAGACTTGTCGCCGGAATACCTCAACCGGTTCATGTCCTATGTCGATGCGTTGCTGGGGCTCGACCAGTTGCACAGCGCCAGTGGCCCGGGCGGCGTGGACTCGTCGCGTGCCGAGAAGAAAGCCGCCCGCGGGAAGTCAGGCTGACGATGGCTATTGCATCGTTTTCAGATTGCCGATGCGCACCAGCATCTCGGTGAACATCTGCATGTCCGCGTCGAGGTCGACGATCTCCTTGAACTCCTTGGCGTTATGCGCCGTGTATTTCTTGCCGGGCATGGCCGGGCCGAAGTTGATCGCGTTGGGCATGAGCTTGGCGGTGGTGCTGCCAGCGGTCGGCACGGGCTTGGCTTCGAGGCCGGTGGTGTCGCCGAAGATGTTGAGCAGCGTCGCAAGCCATGCGCCCTTGGGGTCGCGCGCCATCCAGTCGCCCTGCTGGTAGTCGATCTCGACCTTGGCCTGGTTCGCAGCGGCCCAGGCATTGATCTTCTCGTTGATGGCCTGCGTCAGCTTCTCCGGCGTGTTGCCGCGGGGCATGCGCACATTGGCGGTGACTTCGAGCTTGCCGTCCTTCTCGCGAATGAGGTTGGGCGACATCGTCAGCGGGCCCATGAACTCGTCGCCGTAGCCTACGCCCATCCTTTCGCCGAGGTAGCCGGTGCCGTAGAGATCGTTCAGGTACTTGATGGCCTTCGTGTACTGGTTGCCGCCCGTCACCAAGGCAGACTCCTGCAGGAAGAGCGCGAGGCGCGGCAAGGGATTGACGCCCTCCTCCGGTCGCGAGCCGTGCGCGGACACGCCGGTGACCTTTACCTCCACGCTGTCGGCCTGCCTGACGATGTCGATGCCGAACTTGCCGCCCTGGCCTTCGTACTTCTGAACGAAAGGCATCTTCGCGAACTCCAGCCGCGCGGCAACCTGGGTCAGGTCTCCGCCCTTCAGCGTGGCCGTGGCCGTCTGCGGGACCGCGTTGGCCGCGGCCGAGCCGGTCATTGCGGTGATGAAGGTGCGGGCGGTGTTGCTGCCATCCGTATCGTCGACCGGGAAGAAGACTTTCAACGCACCCGAGCCTTTTTCCGCGACGACTGCCGGGTACTTGCTGTCGAGCACGATGTTGTAGTCGGGCAGCGGCGTCTTCGCGCGGTAGTACTTCATCCCGTCGCCACCCGTTTCCTCGGTGGTCTCGATCATCAGGCGGATGGTGCGGTCGAGCGGCAGCCCGCTCTCCCTCACGGTCTTCATCGCGTACAGCACGGCGGCGATGGAGCCCTTGTCGTCGATGGTGCCGCGGCCGTAGAGGAAGTCGCCCACGCGGGTCGCCTTGAACGGGTCGAGCCGAGTGCCGTCGTCGAGCACCCATTCGTCCGCGACGACGGGCACGACGTCGGCGTGGGTCAGGATGCCGAACTCTTCCTGGCCACGGCCTGGCAGCTTGACTTCGAAGATCCGGTTGTCGACGTTGCGGTACTGCAGGCCGAAGTCCTTGGCCATCTTCTCGACGAGCTGGCCGAACTCGATGATGGCCTTGCTCTCGTGCGGCGGAACCTTGTCCTCGCGCACGGTCGGTATCGCCACCATCGTCTCGATGGAAGCAATCACCGCCTTGTGGTTGTGCAAGCGGTTGTAGAGGCCGAGCAGCCGGCCGATGTTGGTGAGGTCGTCGCCGGCGAGCGGCGCCTTTTTCAGGTACGCGGCGATGCTCGCCCTGAGCTTCGGATCTTCCTTTGCGGCTTGCGCGAGGAATGCCCGAAAACTTGACGAAGGCGCGGCCTGCTGGGCGGCGGCGAGCTTGTCGAGTTCGGGCTTCTTGAGCGTGTCGGCGAACGCTGGCTGGGCCAGTGCAAAGGCGAGAGCCGCCGACAGGACGGACAGGGGCGATCGATTCATGACGGGATCCGGATTCAGTGAATGTGCGTAGCGTGTGAGTCTACGCAGCCCGTCGGCCTGGCCCTCCGCTTTCCCATGACACCGAAAGAAGTTGCAGCCCGAAGGCTGCGGGGCAAAGGGAGGAAGCAGCTATCTGAGCGCCGCGCTGTCAATCCCGCCAAACACCCAAGGCAGCAATACAGCCGCATCGGCCCTGATGCGCAGGTCCGCAGCCTCGGCGTCATAGCGGCTGTTGCCCTGGGCAATGTGGTTGTTGTAGAGCTCGGCCTCCGCGATCAGCACGTCGAGCAAGGTGCGCCGTCCGAGGTGATACCACTGTTCGAAAAAGATCTTCCGCACCCGGTCCGAGTCCTCGATCAGCGGTGTGTACTCCTCGGCGCGGCTGAGCGCCGCATCGCGCTGCTGGGCTGCCGTGCGCAGCCGGTATTCCAGGTCGCGCGTGGCCGCCATTGCCTTGTCTTCACCTGCCTGGGCTCGTCCGAAGGCTGCCCGTTCGGCGGCCTGGGCCGAACCGCCCTGGAAGGCGTTCCATTGCACTGACAACCCGGTCGCCCATGGCTGGGCGTTGCCGTAGGCATCCTGCTGCGTGGTCTTCGAGACCACCCAGTTGAGTTGCGGAAGGCGCGATGCGCGCACCGACTGCGCATACAGGTCGGCCGCCTTCGCCTCCGCCCTCGCCTGCCGCAGTGCGGGATGGTCGGGCGCCGCCGCCAGCGCTTCCTGGACATCGATGACTTGCGTGTTCCATTGCAGTTGCGGCGGCAGCTTGACCTCTTCGCCGACCAGCTTGGTGAGGCTGATCTGAACCTCGCGCAGCCTGGCTTCGACCAGGTCACGACTCGCCAGCGCCTGCAGACGGCGCCCGCGGGCCTGGACCAGTTCGCTGTCGCGCCCGCGGTCGACCTTGACGATCTCCGCCAGCATATCGACCAGTTCGGTCATGCGCGCCACGTAGGCATCGCTCAACGCCAGCGACTGCTGGTTGCGCCGCAACTCGATCAGTCCATTGACCGTGTCGAATGCCACCTGCTGGCGCACCTGCAGCATCTGCTCGCGCGCCGCATTCGAGGTCTCGGTTCGGCTTTCGACGGTGCGGCTGATGCGGCCCCAGTCGTACACCGGCGTCGTGATCTGCACATTGCCGATGGCGTCGCGGGCTGAATCGTTGGTGCCGGGGCCAAAGGTGGCCGAAGGCGTTGCAGCGCCGACTTGCAACTGCGGCCAGCGCTGGCCCTTGATCTCGTCGATATCGAACTGCGAGGCCTGCCACTTGGACGTAGCCTCGCGCACGTCCGGGCTCAGCGCCAGCGCCTTCGACACCGTGTGCTCGAGGAATTCACGGAAACTGCCGTCGGCCATGGCGGCGCTGGGAGGCATCTTCGACGCGATGCCCTTGGGCTTCGCATCGCCCGGGGTGGACCCTGCCCCCACAGATGGAACGATGTCTGTCCACAGCTTTTCGCGGGATGGCAAAGCCACCTCTGCCTTCGCCGGGGACAGCGGTGGGACGGGCTTGGGCGCTTCAGGCGCCGGCACCGGCGCCGGTGCGGCCTTGGGTGCTGGTGCGGGGAGTGGCGTTGGCGCCGGGACTGGCGTCGTTGCCGGAACAGGTGCCTTTGTCACTGGCTTCGCAGACACCGCACCCTTTTGCACGGTCTTGGGCGTCGCCGGGTTCGCGGCGGCAGCAGAACCTTCGTCGGCGAAGCGGCCCCATTCGAGCACCCGGGGTGCCTCCGGCGACGACGCCTGTGCCATTGCCTCCGCGCTCAGCGACAGCGGCAGCAGCACCAGGGCGCGCGCAAGCCGATGCCGCGCGACCGGGGACACGATGGTGCGCGTCCCCGAAAAGTCGGATTTCTTCTTCGCCACGCTCAACGCTCCCGGAAGGCTTCGCGCGCCTTCAACACCGGCTTGAGCAGGTAGCTCAGGATCGTCTTCTCGCCCGTGCGGATCTCCGCCGTGGCGATCATTCCCGGGATGATCGGATATTCCTTGCCCCCCGCCGACAACGCCGCCTTGTCGGTGCGCACCAGCAGGCGGTAATAGGCCGCGTCACCCTTGCCTGCGCGGGCCTTCTCGTCGTCCTTCAGCGTGTCCGGGCTCAGGTGCTCCACGGTGCCTTGCAGGCCGCCGTAGATCGCATAGTCGTAGGCCGTGATCTTCACCGTGGCCGGCAGTCCGGGCCGCACGAAGGCCACGTCCGACGGCTTGATCTTCGCCTCGACCAGCAGCTGGTCCTCCAGCGGCACGATCTCCATGATGTCGGCGCCCTGCTGGATCACCCCGCCGATGGTGGTCACGCGGATGTTCTTCACCGTACCGCGCACCGGCGCCCGAACCGTGGTGCGATTCATGACGTCCTCGCGTGCACCGGTGTTCTCCTTTGCTTGCGCGAGTTCGCTTTCGAGCCGGGTCAGCTCCGAGTTGGCGTCGGCCCTGAACTTGTTGCGGCGCTCGGCGACCTCAGCATGCATACCCAATATGGGCGTCGGCCACTTTATGGACCGGGACATAAGCAAAAAATAAGAAAAGTCCGAGGAACCCAGAACGGGAAAAAACTGGAAAACTTAGAGAAAAGTCTCTGGAACTTGCGATGGCGACCCCGTAGGACTGGCTCGTAGTCACAAAAGCAGTTCGCGGCTAGCGACCATCGTCGGCAGTGCAGATTTATCGGGTCGCGGAGGGCCCGATCTTGCCTCCGAGCGCGTTCAGCCAGCGCCGAGTCAGAAGGACCCTGCCCGAGATCCGGTCGCAAAAGTACAAGCCGTGCGCAACCAAGGGCCAAAAGTAGGCGGCCGCTGGCAGACATAGAACCGCCGGAATGCGCATATTCGAAAGATCGCGTTTTCACGCCTCTGGAGAGCAACGAATGCCGGTGATTTGCGCTGTCTGCAATACCGAAAACCGCGACGCCGCGATGTTTTGCCATGGCTGCGCGCGCAAGCTGCCCGCCTTTGCCGCTACCGGACCCTCGCTGCTGGAGTCGATGAAGTCCAAGCGGTCGGGCGGAACGTCTTTCACCGCCGGTACCTCGGACGGGCCCGGTCGCGCGGTGGTATCTGCCGAGATGCGGCGGTTCTGGATTCGTATCGGTCTGCTGCTGCTCGCTATTGCGCTCGCCTTCTTCGGCTGGTTTGTCTACGTGACGCGCAAGGTTCCCTCGCGTCCACCGGAAACCGCAAAGATCGTCTCCGCGCCGCCGGCCCCGTCCAGGCCGCCGGCACCGGCCGTTGCGGTCCCACCCAAGGCGCAGGAACCACCCAAGCCTGTGGACCCGGTGCCACTCGGCAACTCACTGGCTGCAGGAGAAGTTGAAGTTGCACCGGGTCCGGCCGCGACGCCTGCGCAACCTGCGGTCGTCTCCGCACCGCCACCTTCGCCCGAACGCAGGCAACCGCCGCGCGCCGCCCCGCCGCCCCGCGCGATGGCGCTCGACCCGAGGAGCGGATGCGAAACGCTCAATTTCATCTTTGCTGCCCGTTGCGAAGCCGCTCATTGCGACAAGCCGGAATACACCCGGCACCCTCGCTGCGACCTCGTGCGCGAGGAGCGCCGGCGAGACGAAGCCCGGCGCAATCCGACACTGGGCTTCTGAACGAGCGCCTCCGCCCGCGTCAGCGACGGGCAGGCAGCCAGCTCCCATGAAAGCCGGATGGCACGCGGTGTGACAGCTGAACAGTGGCGATCGGACCGTCGGCCAGGGCCAGTGCATTGAACACCGCCAGGTCGCTCCGGCATTCGGCCGCGCGGTAGACCGTCGCCAGCAGCCAGCCCTCGCCCTCCTGCGCATTCGGCGCACGCGGAACGAACACCGGCTCGGACACGCGATCGCCCGGCGGCAGGTAGTGGAGCGTGCGCTGACGCGTCACGGCGTCGTAGTGCGCCAGGCCTTCGTTGCCCGCGCCGTAGCGGGCTTCACGCTGACAGGCGTACCAGCCATGGCGATAAGGCAATCCGGCTCGGCGCTCGTCGATGCGAGGGAACTCGCCGGAGAGGTCGTCCAACGGCTGCTGCTCGAATCGGTCGCTGGACGCCGTGAGATCGAAAGTCCAACGACACAGGCGCGCCACGCTGCGCTGCGGATCGGTCGGCCGGCCATCGGGATACGGGAACAGCGGCGGCTCGTCGTAGCGCATCACGTCGGCCACGATGCGTTGACCGCCCCTTGCGTCCTGCTCCTCCCACGCGTTCATCACGTGGAAGACATAGCCCGCCTCACCTTCGAACCAGCGGATGTCCTCGACGCGGCCGTCGCGCGGCATCACGCCGACACGAGCGCCGAGCTCTGGCTCCCAAGCGAAGGGCGGCAGGCCCCGCTGCGCGCGGGCCATGCTGGCCGACAACGGCAATACGGGGAACAACACGTGCCTCTCGGTCACGGCGAAGTCGTGCACCATGCTCGCATAGGGCGCCTCGAAGCGATCGAATCGCGTCACACGACCCGCCGTATCGATGGCGCCGTAGGTCATGCCGCTGGACAACGGCCCGGTGGCGCCGTATCCGAAAAACAGCATCTCGCCGGTGACCGGGTCGGTCTTGGGATGGGCAGTGAAGGGGCCGCTCAAACCGCCGCCGAAGTCGAAGGGGCCGCGCGTCGCGAGCGTGACAGGGTCGATCTCGATCGGCAGGTGCGCTTCTTCCAATGCGAGCAGCCGGCCGGCGTGCCATGCGACATGGGTGTTGGCAACGCCCTCGTCCGCCACTTCCGCGGCAGCGGCATCGCCTTCCTTGGGACGACCGAAGCCGTCGAACAGACGGCGACCGGCCTCGCGCTCGGCCTTCCAGTGGGCGGTACGGACCCAGCGATTGAGATAGCTCGCACGGCCATTCGCCAGTTCGAACGCATGCAGCATGCCGTCGCCGCCGAACAGGTGCGCATCGGCGCTCGGGAATTGGGGATTCGGGCCGTTGCGGTACAGCGTGCCTTCCAGGCCTGCAGGCAGTTCGCCCACGACCGGCAAGAAGGCTGCTTCGGCTTCGAAGGTGATCGGGGCGCCGTTCACGCGCCGGGGAGGCGTTTCCTGGGTCATGGCAGGTTCCTTGAAGTTTATATTGACGCTGTCAACACCGAGATTTGAAAACGATGAAGATGAGAAGTCAAGTAAAATTGACGCCGTCAACATCAATGCGCACCGCCGCCCTTTTCCGCTCGCCATGCCCACTCCGCCGTCCAAGCAGACCACGCGCGAACCCGCCCCTGCACCTCGCACGCGGCGCAAGGCCTCCGCGACGCCCTATCACCACGGCGCGCTGCATGCCACCCTGCTCGCAGCGGCACAGGACCTCCTGGAGAGCCAGGGCCTGGAAGGCCTGACGCTGCGCGCCGCCGCGCGTGCGGCTGGCGTCTCGCACGCGGCGCCCAAGAACCACTTCGGGGACCTGACCGGCCTGTTGAGCGAGTTGGCGGCGGTAGGCTTTCGCCAGTTCGCCGATGCGCTTCGGCTAGCGGCCGCTGGCCACGCCGGCTCCTCGTCCGAGCGATTCGATGCCATCGGCCATGCCTACGTCGCCTACGCGCGCGAGCATCCCGCGATGTTCCTGCTGATGTTTCGCGGCGAGCGGCTCGACATGGAACGGCCTGCCTTGCGAGAGGCGACCGAACTGGCCCGACAGGCGCTGGCAGGTGCGGCCGCGCAACGTCTGGGTCTGGAACAGGAAGCGGGCGCACCGGTCACTCCCGACCAAAGCGCGACGATGGTCGCGGCGTGGTCGCTGGTGCATGGCTTCGCCATGTTGTTGATCGACGGCCGACTGAACCCGGTGCTGTCCCGCCGGCCCGAAGGCACCGATTGGCAGACCTTGCTCTCGGCAGTATTCAACTCCCGACGCGCGAGGTGACGCCTCGCGCAGGTGCCTTGGAGCAGGGAGAGCTTGGCGTCTCCCGGCGCGCGCCTCAGGCGGACTTTGACTGCACAAGCTTGATGACGCTCGAGAAATCGAGCGCGCCGTGTCCAGCCAGGCTGTGCGCGGCATACAGGTTGCGCGCCAGTCCGCCCAGCGGCGTGGCGGCGCGCACCGCGGCGGCGTTCTCCTGTGCCAGCCCGAGGTCCTTGAGCATCAGGTCGGTGCCGAAGCCGCCGGCATAGCCCTTGGAGGCCGGTGCGGTCTCCATCACCCCGGGCAACGGGTTGTACTTTTCGAGCGCCCAGTTGCCACCGGAGCTCCGCCGCATGATTTCTGACAGCACTTTCGGGTCGAGCCCATTGGCAACGCCCAACGCGATGGCCTCCGACGTACCGATCATCAGGATGCCGAGCAGCATGTTGTTGCAGATCTTCGCGGTCTGCCCCGCGCCCGCACCGCCGGCGTGGAAGATGTTGGCCCCCATCTTCTCGAGCACGGGCCGCGCGCGCTCAAGGTCGCTTTCCGAGCCGCCAACCATGAAGGTCAGCGTGCCGGCGATGGCGCCACCCGTACCACCCGACACCGGCGCATCGATCACGGCCACGCCGCGCTTCGCGCCAGCCTCCGCCACCTTGCGCGAAGTCGCGGCGGCGATGGTGCTGCTGTCGATCACCAGCGTGCCCGCGGAAATCTGTTCAAGCAGACCTGGCCTGCCGTCGCTGCCGAGATAGAGCGCCTCGACGTGCTGGCTCGCAGGCAGCATGCTGATCACCACCTCCGCGCGAGCGAGGGTGTCAGCCGCGGACTTGGCGATGGCGACGCCATCCGCGCCGAGCTTCTTGCACGCGTCCGTCGACAGGTCGAAGGCACTGACCGCATGTCCGGCCTTGTACAGGTTCAATGCCATCGGGCCGCCCATGTTGCCCAGGCCGATGAATGCGATCTTCATGTGATGTGTCTCCGTTGGTTCTGTGGGGTCGGCTCAGACGAGCGCAGCGAGCGGATGCGGGCCTTCGGCGCGAACGCGCAGGTGGTCTTCGATGAACTCGGCCGTGATCTCTTCGAGCGTTGCCGGGTTCCATCGCGGATTGCGATCCTTGTCGATCAGCACCGCACGGATGCCCTCCGCGAAGTCCTTGTGGGCGCAGAAGCCGAGCGAGGCCCAGTACTCCAGCCGGAACACTTCGGCCAACGACATGCGCGGCACGCGCTGCCACAGTTCGAAGGACAAGGCCGCCGAACTCGGCGCGCCCTTGGCGAAAGTCCTGGCTGCCGCCTGCAACCAGGGATCATCGGACCTCAGCTCGCGCAGGCGCTTCGCGATATCCAGCAGATCGTCGCCCGCCATGAGTTCGTTGATAGTGTCGAAATGCTCGCGCACCTTGGACGGCTGCTTCTCCGCGCCTTCGCCAGCCTGCGCGAGAAGGCGCGACAGCGAGGCGCGATCAGCCTTGGCTTCGCCCTTCCAGGCATGGGAGGAAATGGCCTCCAGCAACTGTGCCTTGCGCTCTTGCGACACCACGATGTCGGCCAGGCCGCAGAAGATCGCATCGGCTGCGTTGAGCGGCGCCGCCGTGAGCGCGAGGAACAGCCCGACCCGACCCGGCGTGCGACGCAGGAACCAGCTGCCTCCCACATCGGGATAGAGGCCGATGCTGATCTCGGGCATCGCGACACGGCTCTGCAGGGTGACGACGCGATGCGACGCGCCCGCCATGAGCCCGACGCCTCCCCCCATCACGATGCCGTGGCCCCAGCACAGGAAAGGCTTCGGAAAAGTGTGGATGAGATGGTCGAGGTCGTATTCCTCGCTGAAGAAGCTCTCGGCGTAGGTGTTGCGTGCGGGTCCGCATTCGAGCAGCGTCTGGTAGAGCTGCCGCAGATCACCGCCGGCGCAGAAGGCTTTCTCGCCGCTCGCGTCCAGCAGCACACCGACGATGCCGTCGTCCTGCGCCCATTCGCGCAGTTGGGGAATAAGCAGACGCACCATGTCCACCGACAGCGCATTGAGCGAAGCGGGTGCGTTGAGGGTGGCGACGCCGAAGCGCTTGCCGTTGGATGCCTTGATTTCTTTGAAGAGGACGACGGATTCAGTCATTTTTTCTCGGGAGATTCATCGAATGTCGCTGTCGCCTTCAAGAAGCTTTCGGGCGACGATGACGCGCATGATTTCGTTGGTGCCTTCGAGTATCTGGTGTACACGCGCATCGCGCACCAGCCGCTCCAGCGGGAATTCGCTCAGGTAGCCGTAGCCACCGTGCAGCTGCAGTGCTTCATTGCACACGTTGAAGCCCACATCGGTGGCAAAGCGCTTCGCCATCGCGCAATAGGTGCTGGCATCGGCATGGCCTGCATCGAGCTTGCTCGCGGCGAGCCGGACCATCTGACGCGCTGCCACCAGTTCGGTCGCCATGTCGGCAAGCTTGAACTGCAGCGCCTGGAAGCTCGCGAGCGGCTTGCCGAATTGCTGGCGCTCATGCAGGTAGCGACGCGCCGCGTCGAGCGCACCCTGCGCCGCGCCCACCGAACACGTCGCGATGTTGATGCGCCCGCCGTCGAGGCCCTTCATCGCGATGCGGAAGCCCTCGCCCTCGTTGCCGAGCAGGTTTTCGGCCGGCACGCGAACGTTGTCGAAATTGATGGTGCGCGTGGGCTGGCTGTTCCAGCCCATCTTGTGTTCCTTCTTGCCGTAGCTGATGCCCGGCGCGTCAGCCGGCACGGCGAAGGCGGAGATGCCGTTGGCACCGCCGCCACCGGTACGCGCCATGAGCACCAGCACGTCGGTCGAGCCGGCGCCGGAGATGAAGGCCTTGCCACCGTTGATGACGTATTCGTTGCCTTGCAGCTCGGCGCGCGTCTTGAGCGAGCCGGCATCCGATCCGGCGCCCGGCTCGGTGAGGCAGTAGGAGGCCAACTTGCGACCGCTGGCCAGATCTGCGCCCCATTGCTCGCGCACCGCGGTGCCCCCCCAGGTGCCGAGCATCCACGTCGCCATGTTGTGGATCGTGATGAAGGCCGTCGTCGAAGGGTCGACCGAAGCCATTTCCTCGAAGACGAGGGTCGCATCGAGACGCGGCAGGGCCAGGCCGTCGATGCTTTCGGGCGCATAGAGCCCGCAGAAACCGAGCTCGCCGGCCTTGGTGATTGCCTCCTTCGGGAAGATCGCTTCCGCGTCCCACTGGGCGGCATGCGGCGCGAATTCCGCCTGTGCGAATTCGCGCGCCGTGTGTGCAAAGGCCCGCTGCTCCTCGGAGAGTTCGAAGTCCATGCGCCCGAGATTACTTCAGGCTGATGGTGGTGTTGACGCCGTGCGCGACCGTGCTGTCGTCGAACCAGCGCTCCGTCACCGTCTTGGTCTGCGTGTAGAACATGATCACCTGCTTGCCGTACGGCCCGAGGTCGCCGAGTTTCGAAGCGCGCGAACCCGTGAAGGAGAACATCGGCACCGGCACGGGGATCGGCACGTTGATGCCGACCTGACCCACGTCGATGTCCTCCTGGAAGCGCCGCGCCGCGGCACCCGACTGCGTGAAGATCGCCGTACCGTTGCCGTTCGGATTGGCATTGATGAGTTCGATCGCTTCGTCGATGTCCGCGGCATTGGCCAGGCACAACACCGGGCCGAAGATCTCCTGGTCGTAGATGCTCATGCCGGGCTTGACGTCTGCGAACACCGTCGGACCGACGAAGTTGCCCTTCTCGTAGCCGGGAACTGTGGGTTTGCGGCCGTCGAGCGCCAGGGTCGCGCCATCCGCCACGCCACGCTCGATCAGACCGTTCACGCGCTCGTAGGCTGCGCAGGACACCAGCGGACCGACGTCCACACCCTTTTCGGTGCCGGCGCCGACCTTCAGCGTCTTGGCCTTCGCGACGAGATCCGGCACCCACTTCTGCGCATCCCCGACCAACACCGCGACCGACACGGCCATGCAGCGCTGGCCTGCCGCTCCGAAGCTCGCGCCGGCCAGCGCGTTGAGCGTCTGCTCCTTGTTGGCGTCCGGCATGACGATGGCGTGGTTCTTCGCGCCCATCATGCATTGCACGCGCTTGCCGGCGAGCGTGGCGCGGTTGTACACGTGCGTGCCGACCTTGGTCGAGCCGACAAAGGAGATCGCCTTGATGTCCTTGTGATCGCAGATCGCATTGACCACCGCCTCGCCGCCATGCACGACGTTGAGCACACCGGCCGGGATGCCGGCTTCGAGCGCGAGTTCGCACAGGCGCATCGTGACCATCGGGTCCTGCTCGGAGGGCTTGAGCACGAAGGTGTTGCCGGTGACGATCGCCATCGGGAACATCCACAGCGGAATCATTGCGGGGAAGTTGAAGGGCGTGATGCCGGCGCACACGCCGAGCGGCTGCAGCAGCGTGTAGGTGTCAACGCCATTGGCCACGTTGTTGGCCAGCTCGCCGAGCTGCAGGTTGCCGATGGCCGCTGCATGCTCAACGACCTCGAGACCGCGGAACACATCGCCCTCGGCATCTGGCAATGTCTTGCCCTGTTCGGCCGTGAGGATCGCGGCCAGCTCGGCCATGTTCTCGCGGATGAGCTGCTGGTACTTCAGGAAGATGCGGGCGCGGGCGCCGATGGGGGTCTTGCGCCAGGTCTTGAAGGCTTCCTTGGCCGAATCCACGGCCGCATTGACTTCCGCTTGCGTGGCGAAAGGCACCTTGGCGAGGACTTCCTGGGTGGCCGGATTGACGATGTCGCGCCACTCGGTGGTCTTCGATTCGACGAATTTGCCGTCGATGAGCAGCTTGACGGTGGCGATCTTGGTCGCGGGCGTGGTGGTGGCGTCCATGTACTTTGTCTCCAGATAGGGGGTGCAGGAGGGGGATGCTAGCTTTGCACTTTTGCCGTGGCAATAGACAAATACGCACCTGCGATCTGCATAATTGCACACCATGGATTGGGACAACCTGCGCTTCTTCCTGGAGCTCGCCCGGTCGGGCACGCTGGTCGGCGCAGCCCGTCGGCTCGCGGTCGATCACACGACGGTGGCGCGCCGCATCCAGGCGCTCGAAAAGCAGGTGGGCACCGCCCTCTTCTCCCGCGAGGCCGACGGGCACCGTCTGACGGAAGCGGGGCGTCGGCTTCAGCCCCAGGTGGAAGCCATGGAGAGCGCCTTCCTCACGGTTGAAAGCGCGACGCCGGCCTCGGACGAGGGGCTGTCGGGACTGGTGCGCATTGGTGCGACGGAGGGCTTCGGGACGATCGTGCTGGCGCCGCAGCTGGCGCTGTTCGCACAGGAGCATCCCAAGCTGGTGATCGACCTGTTGGCGATGCCGCGGCTCGTGCATCTGTCGCGTCGGGAAGCAGACATCGTGATCTCGCTCGAACGCCCGGCGCGCGGGCCGGTGGTCGTGACGAAGCTCACGGACTATGTGCTGCGCCTGTACGCGTCGAAGCCCTATCTCGCCAGGCACGGTGAAATCCGCACGCGGGAAGACCTGCGCGGCCACACCTTCATCAGCTACGTGGACGACCTGCTTTTCAGCAAGGAACTGCAATATCTGGACGAGCTCTACAGGCCGGATTCATTTGCGCTGCGCAGCACCAGCATCCTCGCGCAGCATCAGGCTACGGTGGCCGGCGCAGGCATCGCGGTGTTGCCGGCCTTCATTGCAGAACGCGATAAGTCATTGCGCCGAGTGCTGCCGGATGAAGCCAATTTCACGCGCACGTTCTGGATGTCGGTGCCGGCCGAGACTCGGCACCTTGCGCGGGTGAAGGCGATATGGGATTTCTTGCGGGAGACTGTCGAGGCTCAGCGGTCGCTTTTGCTGCCTGAGGGGTGAGGTCTCGATTCCTTGTCCTTGGGGCGGGCGCCCGGTAGGCGGTGCGGGCCGGTCGACCCCGCTACGCCGGCCCTTCGGGCTGCCCTGCAGTGCTCGCTTCAGGCGGGGTCCGCGCAAACTCGCTGCGCTCAAACACGCGCGGCCCTGATCCGCCTGAAGCTGCGCGCTTCGGCGGCG
>NZ_JASZYE010000020.1 GCF_030317145.1 Variovorax flavidus | reverse complement strand
GTCAGGAAGTGCGTCCAACCCATCCAGTGTTTGAAGGTTCCGAACACGTGCTCAACGGTGCATCTTCGCAGCGTCATGGCCACAGGCTTGCGATCCATGCGTTGCTGGACACGCTCGAGGACCTCCTCATGCTCCCATCGTCGAATGCGTCGGTAGTCGCCGGGCGTGCACTGATCCTTCATCGGACATCTAGGGCAAGCGCTGGTCCAGTAGAGACGCGCCTTGAGCCCGTTCCTCTCTAACGTGCTGAACCTGTAGATCGCTCGTTCGCCGGCAGGACACTGATACTCGTCAGCCTTCGCGATGTAGATGAAGTCGCTTTTGTCGAAGCGACCCTCGGCCTTGGCATTCGAGGTCATCGGCTTGGGCACGTAGGTCTTGATGCCCGCGTCCTCGCAGGCCTTCAGTTCCGTGCCGTTGAAGTACCCGCGGTCCGCAAGGGCTTGCAGCTTGGTCTTGCCCATCGCCTCGCGCGCAGCCTTTGCCATCTTGCTGAGTTGCGCGCGGTCGTGACCGACGTTCGTGACCTCGTGCGCCACGATCAGGTGGTGCCTCGCATCGACGGCCGTCTGGACGTTGTATCCCACGATGCCCGTGGTCTTGCCGGACTGAAGCATCGAGCGCGCATCGGGATCGGTGAGCGAGCGCTGCCCATCAGGCTCCTTCTTCAACTCTTCCTTGGTCTCGTCGAGCTTCTTCATCTGCTCGCGCAGCTTCTTGATCTTGTCCTGCAGCCGCTCGGTCTTGGCTTCCACCTCACGGGGCTGCGTGCGGTCGGCGGTCTCCAGTGCGTCGAGATAGCGCTGGATGCTCTGCTCGATCTGCTTCTGACGACCGTCGATCTTGCCGGGGGTGAAGTTGCGGTCGCGGCTATTGACCGCCTTGAACTTGCTGCCGTCGATGGCCACGACGGCGTGCGTGAACAGCTTGAGCTCTCGACACAGGATGACGAAGCGGCGGCAGACGTTGCGAATGCCCTGGCCGTTGTCGCGGCGGAAGTCGGCGATGGTCTTGAAGTCCGGCTCCAACCGGCCAGTGAGCCACATCAGTTCGACGTTGCGCTGCGCCTCGCGCTCCAGGCGACGGCTGGACTGAATGCGGTTCAAGTAGCCGTAGATGTAGAGCTTCAGAAGGACCGAGGGGTGATATGAAGGGCGCCCAGTGGCTGCGGGTTCGACGCCTTCGAAACCCAGTGAATAGAGATCCAATTCTTCGACGAAAGCATCGACGACGCGCACGGGGTTGTCTTCGCCGATGTAGTCGTCAAGGCACTCTGGCAGCAGAGTGACCTGCTGACGGTCCTCGCCTTCGATGAATCGCTTCATGGGCCACCACCTCGTTCAGACGGGTTGGCTCTAGGCGACCATCAATGGAGTTTCCACACACCCTCGGCCCGTTGCGGTCTCACGCTGAACGACCGGGTACTACCGCAAAGCGAGTACAAGCAGCCTCTCGAACAGCCAGGCCGTTGGTTGTCCCGGCCTTAGGGCCGGGGTCAACGCGACTACTGACGCGCCATCGCAATGCGCATGGCATCTTCGGGCGAAACAAGATGATCGACGCTCTCGGCAGCGTCAGCAATGGCAAGCTGCACACCTTTGACGCGCCCGTTGAACGCATTGTCCTTGGGGCCGTAGTCAGGTGACACCGGCGCACCGCTGTCCGCTCCAACATCGCAGCCGTCATCGGCGGAGAAGACCATGGCCTGGGTCATCGGCACCGAGCCTTCGCCAACTTTCTTGCCATCGACGAAGAGCGTCACCTGGCCGCCCTTGCCGAGGCCCCCGCCCGCATAGGCGAACTCCATGCGCACCTGGTGCTCGCCGGCGGGAAGCGCATCCGTCGACTCGACGAAGTAGTGGTTCACGCCCGCGACGTTGTAGCAGTACTTGAGCTTGCCCTTGTTCGCGTAGAGGCTCCAGCCACCGATGTTCGCGCCTTGCGCGATGATCACGCCCTGAGCACCCGCGGCCGGCACCTCGATCTCGGCGGTCACCGAGTGGGACTTGTTCTTGATGCTCAGGACGCAGTTCTCCGACAAGCGACCCATGCCGCCGAAAAGCAGTTGGGTATTGCCCCGAATCAGCACGGGCCGGCCCGCGGTATCGGGGTTCATCTTTTCGACCACCCGATCGTCGATGGGCAGCACCTTGTAACGTGTGGCCTCGATCAGCCACAGGCGCTGCAACTCGTGCAACTTCTCGGGCATCTGCTTCGACAGGTCACGGGCCTGGCTCCAGTCCTTGGTCGTGTCGTAAAGCTCCCAGACGTCGTCGTCGAGTGCCACGGTCTTGCGCCCCACGAGGATCCACGGCGTCCCGTGCTTGGTGACCGCGGTCCACCCCTTGTGATAGATGCCGCGGTTGCCGAACATCTCGAAGTACTGGGTCTCGTGCCGCTCCGCTGCGCTCGCGTCTTTGAAGGTGTACAGCATGCTGACACCCTCCAGCGGATCCTGCGCCACGCCGTTGACGGAGACCGGCTCGGGCAGGCCCGCCGCCTCGAGAATCGTCGGCGCGATGTCGATCACGTGATGAAACTGCGAACGCATCTCGCCCTTGGCTTCGATCCCGTTCGGCCAGTGGATGATCGTGCCGTTGCGTGTGCCGCCCCAGTGGGAGGCCACCTGCTTGGTCCATTGGTAGGGGGTATTCATTGCGTGGGCCCAACCCACGGCATAGTGGTTGTACGACTCCGGACCGCCGAGCTTGTCGTAGCGTTCCATGAGGAACTCGGGCGTTTCGAGTGCAGCCAGGCCGTTGAAATTGGCCATCTCGTTGTAGGCACCGTTCAGCGTGCCCTCGGCGGAGGCCCCGTTGTCGCCGACGATGTAGTACACGAGCGTGTCGTCAAGGATGCCGAGCTTCTCCAGGCTGTCGAGCAGGCGGCCCACGTGATGGTCGGTGAACTCCATGAAGCCCGCGTAGACCTCCATCTGCCGGCGCAGGATCGGCTTGAGCGCTTCCGGCATATCGTCCCATGCGGGAATTTCCTCGTGGCGCGCGGTGAGTTCGCAATCGGCCGGGATCACGCCTAGCGCTTTCTGCCGGGTGAAGGTTTCCTCCCGCAGCTTGTCCCATCCCTGATCGAACTTGCCCTTGTACTTGTCGGCCCACTCCTTGGGTACGTGATGGGGTGCGTGCGTGGCGCCGGGGGCAAAGTAGGCGAAGAACGGCTTGTCGGGAGCGAGGGCCTTCTGCTGCCCGATCCAGGCCATGGCCTTTTCGGTCATGTCCTCCATCAAGTGATAGCCCTCCTCGGGCGTCTTCTTCGGCTCGACCGGGTTGGTGCCTTCATACAGGCTCGGATACCACTGGTTGGCTTCGCCCCCGATGAAGCCGTAGAAATACTCGAAACCGCCGCCGCCCGTCGGCCAGGCGTCGAAAGGGCCGACCGAACTCGTCTCCCATACCGGCACCTCGTGGCATTTGCCGAACTGCGCGGTCGAGTAGCCGTTGAGCTTCAGTGTGCGTGCCAAGGGCGACATGGAGTTGGGAAGCACCGAACTGTAGCCCGGGGCCCCCGTGGCGATCTCGGTGATGCCGCCCATGCCGCAAGAGTGGTGGTTTCGGCCGGTCAGCAAGGCCTGACGTGTCGGCGAGCACAGTGCCGTGGTGTGGAAGCGGTTGAACTTGAGGCCGGCCGCGGCCAGCTTCTCCGCGTTGGGCGTCTGGCAGGGGCCGCCGAAGGCACTGGCCGATCCGAAGCCGGCATCATCGATGAGGACGATCAACACGTTGGGCGCTCCTTTGGGAGGGCGCAATTGGTCGATCGGTGGAAACTTAGTGTCAGGGTCCCGCGCGTCGTACGTGATGAGGCCGGGCCTCGAGGTGTTGCGCATCGGAAGATGCGTTCGAATCCTCCCTTCGTCCGAACCCTGGTCCTTCGGCTTGCCTTGATTGTTCACGTCTTTCTCCTCGATTGATTCGACGGAGCGTATTCACATGACGGACGCGGCCCGCCCCTTGGCCCATCCGCTCTCTGGCGGACTCGGGAGAGTACTCGGAACAGGTTTTGCCCGCCACAGGAGAATTTCGCTCGCGGGCAAAGTCCGCTCGCCTCGAAAGCGGGCTTTCAGGGCATCGGAATGAACGCCCGCAAGTGGCCGTTTGCTCCAAATCGACAAGCTCACGCAGATGTCGGCATTGGGCACGGAGCCGACGGACGAGGTGCACGCCTCATGACTGCTTAGCGACCGGTTCCGGACGAGGATTGTTCTACCCCTGAACTTCCGTTCTTGGCCGGAAGCCGTCGGACACATGAAGTCTAGTCTTCGACCGTCACCAAGGTTCCGACGCTGACGCGACCGAAGAGGTCAATCACGTCCGAGTTCGCCATGCGAATGCATCCGTGGGAGATGGGCACGCCAAGCTGATGCTCGTCGGCGGTTCCGTGGATGTAGATGTAGCGTCTCAGGGTATCCACGGAACCACCGCGATTCATGCCGGCCTCCAGCCCCTCCAGCCAAAGGATGCGAGACAGAATCCAGTCGCGGTTGGGCCATCTCTGTCGAAGCTCTTCCGAAAGAACTTCGCCGGTCGGCCTGCGCCGCACGAAGACGGTCTGGGAGGGGCAACCCTCGCCTATTTTCAGGCGCACTCGGTGCAGCCCCCTCGGGGTTCGGAACGAACCGGCCTCGCATCCCACCCCATTCGCGGCGGTAGCAATCCGGTAGGACCGCGCTCGTTCACCCTCGTGTAGATGAAGAGTTTGATGCAAAACGCTGACTTGAATGTGGCTCGTCATCGGGGTGAATTCGGGGCGTACGCCAGGACAAGAAACAGAAGGTCGTAGCGACAGTCCGCTCATGGCCGTTCTGTGACGCTCAGGGCGACACCGGAAACGACAGCGCCACCCGCACGGCGCCATCGGTGAACCCTTCCGACAGCTGGTTGTGCGGCGACCCTTTGCTCGACCAGTATCGCAGCGCGGTATCGCCGCGCAGCGCGTCACGGAATTTGGAAGTCATCGGTCGCCGAAAGTGAACCACCTCATCGACCTTTTCCCATCCGGCGGAGGTTTGAACGACTTCGTTTCCCTCGGCGAGCGCGAGGTCGATGCTGCGTTGAATGGCCGGTGATTGATTCATGTGCGTGTTGTTCGTGAAGGTCCGGTTGTGGCCGCATCCTGCCCGACGTCGAGTGGGTGTGCACGCGCTTCACGCCTCGCCATCGCAACCCGCGACTAGATCTCCGAGAGGCCTTCCCGCCGCCCTCCCTTGTTTGCGCATTTATTGCGTTGTTCGCGCATTTATTTACCTAGAACAACCGTGTTCCGAGCAAATAAATGCCCAAACGGCGAGCCAGGTGGCATGCGGCTCGCCGAACTCCTCGAGATTCAGGCCGCCTTCGTAAATTCCCGAACGACACCGAGGCGCTTGGGTTTGGAAGGCAGGTTTCAGCCAATAAATGCGCAAACTAGCGCCGCGCGGTCCTGTACCGATTGCGACGTCGCGTCGTTGTGCCCCTGACCAAGGCCGGCGGAGCCGCCCCCAACGGCGTCCAGCGGGCCATCCTGCGAACGCTTTGCGTAGGGCACCAGCAAAGGCGTCTGCCGCTTACCGCCTCGTGAAGCGCGTGCACACCCACTGGCTGTAAGGCAGGATCCGGCCAAGACCGGACGTTCACCCCTCTTGCCAATAAATGCCAGTGCCAAACGAACTTGACCACACCGAACGGGGCGCAAGTTGCCAGCAAGCGATTGCGGCGTTCAGGTCCTCGGCTTCGTCTGCGTTGTCGTGCAGACTCGTTCACTATGTGGGGGTAGACAGGCCGAACGCCAAAGACGTCGGCGCGAGTGATGTTGAGGCCGAAGTTGCCGGCTGTCGCGCCGAGGGGTTGTTCGTTGACTGCCGATATGAGGGGGGCCAACTGTTCATTTTGGTTCAAGAGCCGGGCTGCCCGATACCTTCTTGGCAGCAGGTCATGGATGAAGAAGCCATCATGGACGTTGACGGCCTTCTGGAGGCTGCTCGCCGACGGGGCGACTTTGACTCGATTCGGCCACAACCCGACGTTCGAGACACTCTTAGAATTCCTTCACCGAAGCTCCTAAGAGGGCACTTTCCAGCCTGCAGCTTTGTCTTCATCCGTCGAACTCACATGACCCAATTTGCAAAAGGCACATTCGTCGTTTCACTCCAACCCATGCCGTTCGAAAATGCCAGCTCCGAATCGCATATTGGACGCATGTCTATCGACAAGCAGATATCCGGCGATCTCGTGGCGACTACGAACGGGCAGATGCTGAGCGCAATGACCAGCGTGAAAGGTTCGGCCGGATACGTTGCCATTGAAAACGTGACCGGAGCATTGGCGGGAAGAAGTGGCTCGTTCGTGCTGCAGCACACTGGCACCATGAACCGCGGCACACCTTCTCTGTCCGTGACTGTTGTTCCGGATTCCGGAACGGACGGCCTAGTAGGCATCGAGGGCGACTTCAAGATCAATATCGTAGAGGGCACGCACTTCTACGAGTTTGCCTATCGGCTGCCCAGCAACTGAGAACTTGACGGGCCGATCGGGGGAGCCCCGCCCATTGCGAGCGTCAGCTTCGGAGCGGACCGGCTGACCGCTCAGGGCCGAGGGTGTGTGGAAACTCCATTGATGGTCGCCTATATTGAGCCAACCCGTCTGAACGAGGTGGTGGCCCATGAAGCGATTCATCGAAGGCGAGGACCGTCAGCAGGTCACTCTGCTGCCAGAGTGCCTTGACGACTACATCGGCGAAGACAACCCCGTGCGCGTCGTCGATGCTTTCGTCGAAGAATTGGATCTCTATTCACTGGGTTTCGAAGGCATCGAACCCGCAGCCACTGGGCGCCCCTCATATCACCCGGCGGTCTTGCTGAAGCTCTACATCTACGGCTACTTGAACCGCATTCAGTCCAGCCGTCGCCTGGAGCGCGAGGCGCAGCGCAACGTCGAACTGATGTGGCTCACTGGCCGGTTGGCGCCGGACTTCAAGACCATTGCCGACTTCCGCCACGACAACGGCCAGGGCATTCGCAACGTCTGCCGCCGCTTCGTCATCCTGTGCCGCGAGCTCAAGTTATTCACGCACGCCGTCGTCGCCATCGACGGCAGCAAGTTCAAGGCAGTCAATAGCCGCGACCGCAACTTCACCCCCGGCAAGATCGACGGTCGTCAGAAGCAGATCGAGCAGAGCATCCAGCGCTACCTTGATGCCCTGGAGACGGCCGATCGCACGCAACCCGCGGAGGTCGAAGCCAAGACAGAGCGCCTGCAGGACATGATCAAGAAGCTGCGCGAGCAGATGAAGCAGCTCGATGCCACCAAGGAACAGCTGAAGAAGGAGCCCGACGAGCAGCGCTCGCTCACGGATCCCGATGCACGTTCGATGCTTCAGTCAGGCAAGAGCACGGGCCTGGTGGGCTACAACGTTCAGACCGCCGTCGATGCAAGGCACCACTTGATCGTGGCTCACGAGGTCACCAACGTCGGCCATGAGCGCTCGCAACTCAGCAAGATGGCAAAGGCTGCGGGCGAGGCGATGGGCAAGACCAAGCTGCAAGCCCTTGCCGACCGCGGTTACTTCAACGGCACGGAGTTAAAGGCCTGCGAGGACGCGGGCATCACGACCTACGTGCCCAAGCCGATGACCTCCAACGCCAAGGCCGAGGGGCGCTTCGACAAGAGCGACTTCATCTATATCGCCAAGGATGACGAGTACCAGTGTCCAGCGGGGCAGCGAGCCATCTTCAGGTTCGGCACGATCGAGAAGAGCGGCCTGAAAGCACGCCTCTACTGGACCAGCGCCTGCCCCAACTGCCCGCTGAAAAGCCAGTGCACGCCCAGCGCTTATCGGCGTATCCGGCGATGGGAGCATGAAGCGGTGCTCGAGCGCGTCCAGCAACGCCTTGATCGCAAGCCCGTCGCTATGACACTTAGACGATGCACCGTCGAGCATGTCTTCGGCACGCTGAAGTACTGGATGGGCTGGACGCACTTCCTGACGAGGAAACTGGAGCACGTGGGCACCGAGATGAGCCTGCACGTGCTGGCTTACAACCTGAAGAGAGTCATCGCGATCTTGGGTATAGCCAGAACGATGAAGGCGATGAGATTGATGGCGGCGTGAGCCTCATAAGGCCCCACTGACGACCGATTCGAACGACCCCGGCGCACTTGCTGCGCGCCGCCTACTGGACAAACTGCTTCTGGCACTTCGCCGCGTTCAAGTAATGTTCTGCGCACTGGAAGCTGAGCGTTTGCACACGGCCTCGGCCCTGAGCGGTCATCGGACTTGCTCCGAAGCAGTCATTCGCGCTACGACTGCTTGTTGCCGGCGACTGGTCACAATGAGTGGCCAGCCGCATTCCCAAAGGCTCGAAACGTCAAAGCGGCCAGCAGCACAGCCGTTGCTACGACCGCTTCGGCCATCAGGACCACTTGCACACCCATTGCTCCGTGCTTGACGACCGCAAGGAGGCAGAGAGGCATCGCGAAAAGGATGGCGATGGCGCAACAGGCAAGGGAAAACCACGAACGAGGATAGAGCCGAGTCGCACCATAGAGAAGCGCCATCGGGCCGAGTGAAAGCGCCAGAATAACGAACGCGGGAAATATGAAGGCCAGTGGCTCCGTACGACTGGCCATTCCGATGGGGGCGAGCAAGAACGGTGCGGCAAGACCTATTGCCATCGTTCGCCTTACGCTAGTTGTTGTCGGCATGCTGAGTTCCGGCTTGTGCCATCCGTAGTTGTTGCGTGATGGTCTGTCATTGACGGCTGCACGCGCATCGTTAACCGCAAGAATGGGCTACACGGGTCTTTGCTACTGGTGCCCGGAATTACTTGGAAGCCTCGGGAAATCCCCACATTGCGAGAAAATCAAGCTTTGACATGCTGGCTCGCATCCCGTCCTTCGTCCTCCGCATGCCATCTTCTTCCAGCTTTCGAAGATCACCGCCTAACTGGGCAACGTCCCAATGCCGGACATTCTGTACCCACACCACCTTGTTAGTGCGAAGGTCAACGATACGCAAGGTGGGGTAGCTAAAAACGCCAACCGTGCCATATCCAGGCGCCGCGCCTTGCAGGTCCACCGCTGTGAATTCGGCAAGGTAGCCGAAACCTTTCCCACTCAATTCATCAGCGAGGGAGAAATACTCCGGTGCGGAGGGAGGACCTTCGAATAATTTTTCCGGCAAAATCACCTGGGATCCTGCTGGCTTCGCAGTCTTCCCCTTCGTTTCCATCTCATGCTGCAGCACCTTCGCCGCCAAGCTTTTTTGCTCTGCGACGATCTTCTCAGGCTGCGCAACAACATAGATACTGTCGGCCTGAAATCCCTGATCCCTGAGACGTTTGGCTACAAGCTCGCTCATATCTTTGTCGGCTGGCCAGATGCCGCCGAAGTCTTGAGTCGAGTTGACGTACTCTAGCCAAAACACGCGGTACAGCGTTTCGGAATAGTTAATCCGCTTGTGAACAAATTGGTAGCTTACTGCAATCTTTTTCGTTCTTAGCGGCGTTATGTCCGCTCCGCCTATGGGCTTCCCAATGTTCTGTGTTGCACAGCCCGCCAAGACGGCAGTGAAAATAAAAATAAGAAAACGACTCATTTTTTGTCTTCGCTACGTTTCACAAAAATCATGAGGCCCGACGCATCAAAAATAGTGGTCAAAACAACCGATTCGCCTTGCGGGACTCCCTTCGGCCCGATGTCCGCAAAATGAACCATTTGCAAGCTCGGCGAAATATTTGTTGCCGCAACTGGCATTGGAATAAAATACCGCCTACTGACAGGCTTTCCGGTGTAGTACCAGATTTCTTGTCCTGTCTTTTGGTCAACTTCGGTTTTTCGTGGAAGTCCGATAGAGTTGACTACATCTGCCTTTGTGGCGATGCCGACCTGCAATGGTTGCCTGCCGATTTCATCCGTGCGGTCGAGCGAAGAGCAGGCGGCGAGCATCATTGGTGCGAATAAAAGAAAAAAGCGTGAATTCATTTTTAGAGTTTTGTGCTTTGTCTCAGGCGTGTTCGCAAAAAAGAGTGGCAGGGCACCTCATCCCGTTCCAAGCATTCTCTTGGCTTGCCGGCACCCGAGCGCCCTGAACGTCGGCTCTCAAGCGAATTAGGCATCGTCGGTGAATGCCGACCGTAAGAAGAATTTCTTCAGCTTCTCTGTGAGATTACCACCCACAAAACCAACGACGGGTGCAATCCAAGGTCCGCCGATACACCGTCTTATTTGGGTCCGACGTCGATGAATAGGAAAGCGCCCCTGTTGCACCCATTTTATTTAAAATAGCGACTTGCTCTTCTGCAGTCATATTGGCAAGTGGCGGCTGGTCCACGACTTCATATATGTAGCGGGCATTCTGGGTTGTGTCGCGAACATAGTAATTATTCATAAAGCGCTTATAGCCCGCCGCGCCAAATTCGCGTATCTTCTGGAGAGCCTCCTCATCACCCACAGGATGATCCGTAAGCCACTCTTGGAAGTCGCAGGACGCCGGGTTCGCCTCAATGCGTCTTGAGAGGCGCCAATTGGGACCGTCAATTCCAATAATTTTACAAAAACCTTGCTGACCGGCCACTTTCAACCGGTTCAAAAGTTGGTCCGGTGGTTGAATGTCGATCGAAGCAGTCTCGTTTACGTATGACTCAGGAACAACAGGCCTTCTGAACACAACAGGTCCCGTTCCGTCAAATGCGAGAGAAACTATTTCCGTTTGGCTGTCGATGCTGTTCATCTCGCTTCTGGTGCCGAGCCAGTACGTGTATTCCACCGTCGGATCGGTCTTAACGTATACCGGGCTTTCCAGCGGGTCATATTGATAGCCCTTTAACTCTGGCGTCGCCAAAGCGGCCAAGACCTTTCGAGCCACGTCTGGATCGAAGTAGCTTATAAGCGGCCCGATCTTGAATGTGTACTTAGTGAACGCTCCTGGACCCTGATTCGAACTAGGCCCTACGGATTCACTTGGCGTCGTATTACCTGAGGGGCTGCTGCCCGGGGAGGTATTTAAATCGCTTGCAAGGCTTGATTGCCCACCATTGGCATGGGTGCCTACCGGGCCCTGACTAGCGGCACCGGACGGCACTGAAGTAAGCGCTGCTCCGCCTCCTCCGCCGCCTCCGCCACACGCGGCCAGTATCAAGGTCGCCGCACAACTCGCCAACGCACACCGGGCAGGCGCACGACTTTCCCGGCCTCGGTGGACCGACAGTTCCACTTCATCCATCTCCGACCCTCAAATCAACTATTGGTTACATTCAAATGTAACGCCTAAGTGGTCATTTGCGGTCGGTCGCGGGTTCAGTTTTAAAAGCAATCTTCTGTGATTCGAGGACGACATGCCTGACGCCCACGCGCACCGTCGCGAACGTCAGCTATGCCGAGAATTCAGCGGCGACGCCGAACGGCTGCTGTAGGCGTCTGGGACCCCAGGCCAGACCGCTCGCAGGATTGCTAGTCCGGGAAACTGTCGAGAGGGTCGTGCCCGGCGGGCGAGCTCGAATCCTGCGTACGGTCCGAAAAACACAAGCTCACCGTTGAGCCCGGCCGAGACCTCGACTTGGCTTGGTAGATTCGATGCGAAGTCCGGCTAGGTCTTTGCGACGTAGTTAGCCCACCGAGGCATCAAGCTGGTCGTTCGGCCCCTGGATGTCCAAGAATTCGCAGAGTCCTGCGATATGAGCTTCGCCACGCCCTTTCTGGCTGCGTCCTCATGATTCGCACCAGTCGCGTAGACCGGCACGATAGCTTCCAGCAAGCGCCGTCGGCATATCCCCGATCGAGCCGCGCCTACCTTGACGGAGACTCGGAACAGGCCCTCAGGGCTTGCTCACTTTCGACTTGAACACACCGAACATCTGGCTTTCCTACTGAGAATGTGGGAACGAAAGCGTAGCGAACGAAAGTCGGCTTCTGGCCGCATCCGGCCACAGCGGCGCCGGCCCTGTCAAAGCTCTTGTGAAGACCATGACGGCCCGTAGATGCGAATGCAGGTCCTGGACGCACCTATCACCCCACCGAGCATGCTCACGAGAGTGCAAAGAAACATTGCCAGGTACACCCATACAAGCTGCCCAGGTCCACGGAAAACGTAGGTGAGCAAGCCGATGAATGCAACTGGCACAACAATCTGCAGTACTCCTGAAACGAAGTAGACGTAGAAGAGCTTCACCCACCGCAGGGGCACTCGAGCCTTTACCCGCCGGCTTCAGGAAGCTCGAAATAGAAGTTCGATCCGCGATCCGCATTCGCAACGGCTCCGATGCTCCCATTGAACGATTCGACAACGGCCTTGCAGATGCGCAGCCCCATGCCAAGACCTTCGGGCTTCGTCGTGTAAAAGGCCTCGAAGAGCCGGTGACTCGCATCGGCGGACAGGCCGGGTCCGGTGTCGATGACGTCAACGCGGATTGATCCATCCTTGCGCCAAGACTTGATCAGCAGTTCTCGAGGATGTGATTCGTTGGATTCCATGGCCTCGATCGCATTCACGAGGAAGTTCAGGATGACTTGTTGAATCTGCGTTCGATCAGCGGAAACCACGGCGCCGGCGTCGGCGAGCCGCGTCAGAACCTCGACACCCTTGCGCTCCGCCTGCGGCCTGACCAGGGCCAGGGTCTCGACGATGATCGGATTGATGTCGATGTTTTCGGCCTTGGGCGGGAGCTTCTTGAAGAGCGCCCTCGTGCGGTCGAGCACCTCGCCCGCATACATCCCATCCCGCACGATGCGCTCGAGCGAGCGCGCAGCGGCGGCAACGTTGGGCGGATCGGTCGCAAGCCAGCGCAGGCCCGCGTTGGCACCCGACACCACCCCGACCAGCGGCTGCCTGACGTCGTGCGAAATCCAGGCCGCGAGCTCGCCCATCGTCGTGACCCGGTTCGCATGGGCGAGGTCCGTCTGAAGAAGTCGATTGCGCCGCTCGACTTCGACCGCCCTCGCCTCAGCCGCCTTTTGTTTCCTCAGGTCGACGACGATGGCCACACCCTTGGTCTGCGTTTCCTCGAAGGTCGCGGCGCCGAGCAGACAAGGGATGCGGGTTCCGTCCTTGTGGAAGTACTCCTTCTCCACAGGCCGAAGCGCACCGGTCTCGTTGAGCTCCTGGACTTCACGATTCACCTGCTCATGCCATTCAGGCGGCGTCATGTCGTACCACCGCAATGAGCCGCTCTCGAGTTCCTGGCGGGTGTACCCCAGCATCTGCAGGAATGCGTCGTTGGCATCCAGGAGTTGTCCGCTGACGTCCCAGAAGACAATTCCGATGACGTCCGACTCGACGAGGCGCCGGATTCGTGATTCCCTGGCTGCCAGCTCCCGATAGAGGCGGGCGTTCTCGAGGGACACGGCGGCATGCGCCGCAAGCAGCTTGAAAACCTCGAGGTGGGATGCCGTGAAGACGCCGGGGGCAAGGTTGTTCTCGAGGTACAGCACGCTCTGGAGCTTGCTGGAGCTCAGAAGTGGCAGGCAAAGCACCGACCTCACGCGACGCCTCCGCACGCCCGGGTCGGCGGCGAGTCGGGGGTCCGACATCGCGTCATCGACGATCACGCTCTCACGCGATCGGATCGCAAAGCGAACGATGGTTTCCGCAATTGACTGGGACAACGAGCGATCGATGCGCAGCTTGACCTCCAGCGACTCGCCCGTCGTCAAGGCTTCGGCCTCGATCTCGAGCTCGTCACCCTTGGGCGCGAGCAGGAGGCCGCGTTCAGCGCCGGCGTGCTTCACGACTGTCCTCATGAGTGTTGTGATCAGCTCATCGCCGACGATCTCGCTCGGGGCCGAGATGGAGCCCTTGAGAACGCTTTCGAGTTCGATCTGCTCTACCGGCGCAGCGGTCGTCGCGGGAGCGAACGTCTCAGGGCTGGGACGGAGCAATTCCGGGTATGCCGCCTCCAGCTGGGCAACCTTGCCCTTCGCGCCCCAGCGCCGGTAAGCTTCAATGGCTTCCCTGAGCAAAGCATAGCCGGCACGCGTCACGCCCCTGTCCAGATAGCAGCGGCTTGCAAGCTCGCAAGCCAGGGCCTCGCCCTGCATGAAGCCATTCCGGCGAGCGGCGTTTGCGCTCTGCTCATACAGTATTTCAGCGTCGTGCCAACGACCCTCGAGACGGGCCATTTCGGCCTCGACGAGCAGGAGCTTGTCGGAGAATGTGGCAGATCGGGTGTCCTGTGCCCACTGA
Organism: Variovorax flavidus; assembly: GCF_030317145.1. GTDB lineage: Bacteria > Pseudomonadota > Gammaproteobacteria > Burkholderiales > Burkholderiaceae_C > Variovorax > Variovorax flavidus. The sequence continues at coordinate 8,184 of NZ_JASZYE010000020.1, read as the reverse complement.
CGAATGGCGCTGTAGTGACCGCCAAGCGTGGCGCGCAGGCTATGTCTCTGCTGCTCTGGAACGCGAGACATTGCCGCGCAGATCGCCAATGCGCTGAAATGGTGATGTTCCAGGTACTCGATCTGAACGAAACGCGTGAACGGGCCGGTATCCACGCGTCTGGATGCGGCCACCGCCTCATCGAACTCCCCGGCCAGAAAATACAGCATCGTCTTTCGCGTCCAGTACCACTGGATCAGAACACTCATGCGCGAGGTCGTGAGACTCGCTTCGAAAGCTGCGCCGTCGAATTTGTCATCAGTGAAGTCTGCGAGGCTTCTTGTCTCGCCGAGCAGGCACGCGAAGGTTCTCTCGACCGTTGCGATGACCGCCGATCCATCGCGAAAGCCCGTGTCATCGGCCGACTTCAGGTACCTTCGACATTCCTCCTGCCCTTCGGCGAGACCTCGCCCCCGCATGAGCAGCTGTGAGCTGGCCAGCATTCCGCAATAGCAGGAGAAATAGAGATCACCAGCTTCAGCGGCCAATCGGATTGCACGCCGGAACTCACCGAGGGAGACGTCCAGCGGTTGCGTCCAGGCGGACGTCAACGCCATCGTCATACAGGTCCTGCCGTGGTCGAGTACGGAGTCGCGCTTGGCTGCGAGCTCATAGGCGAGCCGACACAGGCGATATCCATCCTCGAACCGACCGAACACATGCCCCATCAGCCAGCCCAGCAGCGCGAAGCCTTGATTGGAAAGGCGAGTCGAGCCATGGAGCAGGCTCACGTTGACCATCTTGCAGATGATCATCACCACCAGGTTGAAGTCGGTGAAATAGGACGGCGGCCAAAGCTCTGCCAGTAGCCGCATGGAAGCCTGTCTTGCCGGGTCCATCATCGTGGGAAGGTCGGCGATCACATCGATGGGCCGACCGTTCAGGCTGGCCCAGACCCTGGAGTACTCGCGCTGAACGTCGTCCGCTGATGGATGCGGCGGTATGTCGATGCCCAATTGGCGTAGTGCAATGAGACCGCTCTGCACGGCCTCTTCGTACTCCGTGCTCACGACGTGGAGCTCGACCTTCAGGCGATAGGACGCTGCGACGTCGATCGGTCGAGACGCGCGGGACAGCAGGTACTTCACCATGCCGCTCGTTTCTGCCAGCTTGCCCCCGAGGAAACAGCATTCTGCATGCTCCAGGGCGAGCTCAAACGCCAGTTCAGGGCTCTCCCTCCACGCCGATTCACCGATCTGCGTACGTCCCAGATCCAGGTAGCGGCATGCTTCGATGTATGCCGACGAGGCCCGGGCCCTTCGGCCCGCACGAAGGTTCAACCTTGCCGTCGCTGCCCGCTGGTCTGGATTCAGCGTCGGGCGTCCGGCCTTGTTGAAGTGGCTGGCGATTTCGAAGATGTGGTCATCGAGGTCTTCGTCGTGCGTGACTCGCAAGAGGGACGTACCGATGCGAAGGTGAAGCTGTGCGCGATCAGACTCCGGCACCATGCCATACGCGGCCTCGTGGACCCGGTCGTGCGCGAAGGAGTAGGCGCTCTGCCGGTCCACGACAAGTCCCAGCCTCAGTGCCTCCTGAAGCCGTTCATGAGTGGCAGCCAAGGGCTCCTCCAACACCAGGCCAAGAAACTCCTTCTCGATATCGCACCCTATGCAAGCCAGCATGTGCATGGCTGACAGCGCATCGTAGGGCAACCGCCGCACGCGCTCGATCATGAGCTCCGCGATGTTCTCGGTGGCCCGCTGCTCACGGATGCGCTGCAAGTCCCAGCGCCAACGGGACTGCGACGTGTCGTAGCTCAGCGAGCCGTCGTCGGCCAGCGTCGCCACGAACTGCTGGGCGAAAAGCGGATTGCCTCCTGTCTTCTCGTGCACGCACGCTGCGAGGGCCGAGACATCGGCATAGCTGCATCTCAGCGGCTCAGCGATCATCTGCGCCACTTCCTCAGGGCGTATTCCGCTTAGCACCACTTCATGTAAAGGAGCTCCGGAATTGCGAATGGCATCGATGCTGCGTTGAAGCGTATGGTCGGCATCGACCTCATTGGAGCGGTAGGTGCCAACCAGCAGCAGATTGCGGGCGTCGGGATGAGTCGCGAGCGACTCGAATGCATTCAGAGTGGCCGCATCGAGCCACTGCAAATCGTCGAGGAACAGGACCAAAGGTCGTTCGGCAGACGCAAATACGCTCAGGAACTGCCTGACGACGAGCAGAAAGCGCACTCGCGCCTCGCCCCCTGAGAGTTCCGGTACCTGAATCTGCTCGCCGATCAGCAGCTCGAGTTCAGGGACCAGATTGACGATCAGCTGGCCGTGTGCGCCCAAAGCGTCGCGCAACCGAGTGCGCCATTGCTCCAGCTCTTCTTCGCGCTTGCCCAACAGTTCTCGAACCAGGCTTTTGAACGCTTGCGCGAACGTTGCGTAGGGGATTCCGTGCTTGTACTGATCGAACTTCCCGGCAGCAAACCGCCCCTGGTCCGCTGCAACGACCTTGTGCAGGTCGTTCACGAGCGAGGACTTGCCAACGCCCGAGTACCCAGACACCAGCACCACCTCGCGCATTCCAGAGGCAACCACACGTTGGTAGGCCATTTTCAGGACGTCGAGCTCCGCGTCACGTCCATACAGCTCCTGTCCGAAGCGCAGTTCGCTGGGATGATCGTGCAATCCAAGCGGGAAGTACCAGATGCTCTCAACAGCGTCCCATTGACTGAGGCATTCCACGAGGTCGCGGTAAAGACCTGCTGCGGTCTGGTACCGGTCCTCGACTGCCTTGTTCAGGAGCTTCAAGATGATCGCACTCAGCTGCGAAGGCACGCCGGCTCGCCTGTCACTCGGCGGGGCCGGGTGCCGAGCCAGGTGGCAATGAATCCATTCCGCCGGCTCAACGGCCCGGAACGGCAACGATCCCGTCAGCAGCTCGTAAAGCGTGACGCCGAGCGAATACAGATCGCCGCGCGCATCGACGCTGCGGTTGCCGCGCCCCGTATGCTCAGGCGACATGTAGGCGAAGGTGCCGGCGATGACTTCAGGCGATGCGGGCGCGGTGCGTTCCCTGGCGACCCGGGCTGCGATGCCGAAACCCGTCAAGCGCACGCCCTCATTCGAGGGCAGCACAAAGATGTTGCTGGGCTTGATGTCTTTGTGAAGCACGCCGTTGTCATGCATGTGCGCAACGGCGCGGGACAGTTCGACGCCGATTCGTAGAACTTCGGCGATCGACAGTTCGGTGCCTACCCTGTGGGCCAGCAAGTCCCCCCCGGGATCCTGGAGAAGGAGCGCCGAGTCCGAATGCACATACTCGAGCGGCAACACCGCCCAGGCAGCGTCGAGCAGGTCCGCCAGTTGGAACTCGTGAAGGAGTCTTTCAGCGCTCTTCTGGCGCACGGACCCGAGCCCGGCCACCACGACAAGGATGGGCTGCGCAGGCTCGCCCGATGGCTGACGTGTGCTCCGGAACACGGTGCGTTCGGCGTCCCGCCACAACATGCTGGCTTCGGGGCGTAGTTCCGGCGCCGTCACCTCCGGGGCTCCAAGGCATCCGCAATCGCAGAGAGAAGTGCCTGTGCGTCGAAAGGCTTCCGGAACAGGGCATGCACGTCCCGAGCCAAGGGCATGCTGCGGGTCATGCGCGCCGCCTGATCGTCCGCCGTGAACAGGATGATGGGCAACTGCGGCCTCTGCTGGTGGGCCAGCGAAATCACCTCCCACCCGTCCAGGCCAGGCATGCAGATATCCGAGATAAGGCAGTCGATAGCCTGCAGGGCTCCGCCGCGGAGCAAGGCGTTCGCCGAGGAAAAAGTGAGCGCAACGTAGCCCGCGGATTCAAGCAGATCCGAAACAGCCTCCAGCACTACCAGGTCGTCGTCGACCACGGCAACGGTGGCGCGCGCTTTGGTATTCACGGGATGCGCGGCTCGGCATCCGCAGAGTGCGCAATGCCCAGCTTGATCGACATTCGCACCAGATCGGCGAAGGATTCCGCCTGCATCTTGCGCATGACGTTGCCACGATGGACTCGCAGAACTGTGCTCTCTCGCTCCGTCATCCTGCCTCCTGCGTGACGAACTCATAGAAAGTTGCTATTTCCCCGCAACGACCGGCGCACTACTGTTCGGTCCTTGCGTGGACTTTCACTACGTTCCAAATCGTAGCGTATCTACATTCGCCGATCGACCCTTACAAGCCCGACTCAGTGCCAAACTCCCTGCAACCCCCATGCCCGCCCTCGAGCCCCGGACGCCCACGTGCCCCGCTCGGTCGCGTTTCTTCATTCCTGAGTCGGTGACTTCCATCGCCACGTCGCCTGCTCCCCCGGACGGAAGAGCACACCAATCCGCGTCGTCGGATGCTGCTGCGTCTCGCGCCGCGAGCGTCTCGTTCGGGCCGTTCCGCCTCGATCCCGCCGCGCGTCGCGTCGAGAAGGACGGTGCCCCGTTCCCGCTCAGCAGCCGTGCGCTCGACATCCTCATCGTCCTTGTCGAGCACGGCAGCGAGATCGTCGGCCACAGAGAGCTGGTTGCGCGCGTGTGGCGCAACCTGGAGGTGGGACCAGGCAGCCTGCGCACGCACATCGCCGGCCTGCGCAAGGCACTGGGCGACGGCGAAGGCGGCGCTCGGTACATCGCGAACGTGGCGGGCCAGGGCTATTGCTTCGTGGCACCGATATTTCGCTCAACGCCATCCGAACCCGCGCCCTTGTCAATTCGCGCCGGCGCCCGCGAGGGTGCTGCCTTCGGGATGCGTGCGCTGCCACCGCTGCTCGCGCGAATGGTCGGGCGCGACGAGGCGACTTGCGCCATCGCTCGCGACCTGATTGCGCATCGATTCGTCACGATCGTCGGCCCCGGGGGGATGGGCAAGACAACGGTCGCTGTGGCCGTCGCGCACGCTGTGCGCGAATCATTCGCCGACGCGGTGTGCTTCGTGGATCTGGGCACCTTGACGAATCCCGCGCATGTCGCATCCACAGTCGCTTCGACGCTCGGACTCACCATCGGAGCCGAGGACGCACTGCCGGAGTTGCGTGAATCACTGCGGCGGACGCGGACGCTCTTGGTTCTCGACAATTGCGAGCACGTGATCGACGCGGCGGCAGTGTTGTCCGAGGGGATCTTCCGGGTAGCGCCTGAGGTGCATATCCTCGCGACCAGCCGAGAGGCCTTGCGGGTTGACGGCGAGTGCACCTATCTGCTGCCCCCTCTCGAGTACCCGTCGCCCGACGCCCGCCTCGACGCTTCCGCGGCCCAGGCCTTTCCGGCCGTCAAGCTCTTCATCGAGTGCGTAGCAGCCACCGGATCTCGATTCGAGCTGAGTGATGCGGACGCACCCATCGTGGCGAGCATTTGTGGTCGGCTCGACGGCATCGCACTTGCAATCGAATTCGCGGCGGGCCGTGTCGGGGCCTACGGCATCAACGGCATCGATGCCCTGCTCAACAGCCGCTTCGGCCTCGAATGGCCCGGAAAGCGCACTGCACCGCAGCGCCACCAGACGCTGCATGCCACGCTCGACTGGAGCCACGATCTTCTTTCCGGCAGCGAGCGGGAGGTCTTGCGACGACTGGCTATCTTCGTAGGCACCTTCACGCTGGAGGCCGCACAGGCGGTCGCGTCTGCAGGTGACTTCGACAACGATAGGGTGGTCATCGATGTTGGCGAGCTCGTGGCGAAGTCGGTGGTGTCGGCGGCCACGGGCAGCGACCGCATGGTGCGCTACCGGCTCATGGAGACCACTCGAGCCTACGCATCTGAGAAGCTCGACGAAAGTGGTGAGTTGGACGCTACAGCCGAGCGTCATGCGGCTTATTTCACGCGGCTCTTCGATGCCGCGGCCGGTGGCGGCATCGACCCACACCGCGACGATCAAGCCCTTGAGCTCGTCGAGCACCTGGGTAACGTACGTGCGGCGCTTGCCTGGTGCTTCGGCGGGCCGGCGGATACCCCGCGCCACACATCATTGGGCGTCGACCTCGCGGCGGCAGCGGCGCCGGTCCTGATGCAACTCCTTCTGTTCAATGAAGCGCTCCGGTGGAGCACAGCGGCCCTGTCGATGCTGCACGATTCGGACCGCTTGACCGCCAAGGAGATGGTCTTGCAGGAGACGCTCGCGATTGCGTCGATGTGGACGCGCTCCAATGGAAGTGACCTGGGCCGGGCCATCACCCGCGGCCTTGAGATCGCGAACCATCTTGGACACCCCGCGCCCAAGCTGCGTTGGATGGTGGGAATGCACATCTATCTGCTGCGCATGGGAGATTTCGCCGCCACCCGGGAAGTCGCCGAGGCGCTGAATGGGCTCGCTCGCACATCGGAAGACGCTTCGTACAAGGTCATGTCGGACTGGTTGCGCGGGTCATCGGCGCATTTCATGGGCGATCAACGGGCGGCGCGACAGTACTTCCAGGACGGTTTCGGACGAACCGGCCCACGCAAGCTGCAGCTTTTCGGGCTCGATTACCGCGTGCGAGCACTGGTGACTTTCTCCCGCGTGCTGTGGCTCAGCGGATGCCCAGACCGTGCAATGGAAGTTGCGCGAGAGGCGATCAGCGAAGCCGAGACTTTCGGGCGGCCGCTGGACGCGTGCTTCTCGCTGCTCTACACCACCTCGGTGTTCCTCTGGTGCGGTGATTGGACAACGGCGCAGCGCTCGTTTGCCCAGTTGACGCAGCACACCAACTGGCCCTCATTGTCTTCGTTCCATTCGACTGGCCAGGCCCTGGAAGGCGAACTGCTATTGAACATAGGAGAGGCGGAGCGTGGCATCGCCATGCTCCGCGCTGCCTTGCGGAGCATGCGGGACCAGCGACAGCTTCTCTTCTTCATGCGAGCCGCTGGCGCACTCGCAGGTGGCCTTATCGGGCAGGGACAGCCCGGCGACGCTCTTGCGGTCGTCAACGACGCCATCGCCGAAACCGAAGGCGGCCCCGAGGGTACAGAACTTGCGGAATTGCTGCGGTTGCGGGCCGAAGCCTTGATGCGGCTGCCTGACTCCGATCCGGCGCGCGTGGAAGAAGCACTGATGCGCTCGCTCGAATGCGCCCGCCGCCAGCGAGCGCTGAGCTTGGAACTGCGAACAGCCACGACGCTCGCACGCCTTCGCGCAATTCAAGGCGATCGTGAGGATGCCTATCGCGTTCTCGACTCGGCGCATCGCTCGTTCACCGAGGGCTTCGGGACCCCGGATCTCCAGTCGGCTGAACGCTTGCTGAAGGAGTTGGCCCCGGCGGTGACCGGGACCCAAGGTCGTCGCGCTCGACGCATCAAGACGCTAGAGGTGATTCCAGCGCCGCCAGAAGTTCACGCGCCGTCACAAGGTCGACCGTGCCGTGACCTTCGGTGAAGCGGCTATAAATGGGCGCGACAAGCCTTCTTGCGGGATCGCCCCGCCCTTGCCGAAGCCAATGACTTGAGAGGCTGTTTGGAGAAAGCAGAGCGCGCCCAGTCGCAACGCCTCAACGTGCAGGCGAGATAAGCGCCTCGACCGAGCGGGACCGAATGACCGGTCCAACTCTCCCTTGGATCCCCTCCGGCCAAGTGGCCGCACCGTGGAGCGGCGGAGCCTTGGCAATCAAACCGAAATCCGCCATGGAAATTCGCCGGCTCAGAGGAGGCAACTGGCCCCGAAACACCGCCTGCAACGGCGTTGCGACTTAGAACACTCGAGAGCCGAGCGTTTCTGATCTGAGCCAGCCATTCCGACATCGGTCAGGCGAGCTTACCGTGAAGGCGGCCGAAACATATCGCTTGAAGTTTCCACGGCGGAGCCCGGCAATGGGTTGCTCACCTCGACCAGGTTGCCATCCGGGTCTCGGAAGTAGACCGATAGAAGCTTGCCTGTGGCTCCGTCGCGCTCGCCGGGGCCGGCGACAATCTCGATCCCCTGCGATCGGAGTTCCTCCGCAAATCTCGCGACGGGATCGGGCGTCAATACGCAAAAGTTTCCGCTGCCTGGTACGGTTGCGCGCGCAATGTCGGGGGCTGAGCCAGCTTCTTGCAGACTGATCTTATTCGATCCGAAATGTAGCGACCACTTGCCGGGCCGCTCTTCCCGCGCCTCCATCCCTAGTAGGCGCTGGTAGAACTCAATCGTTCGGTCCACGCGCGCAACACAGAGAACGATGTGATCCAGGCCAGCAATTTTCATGGTTGCCCCCTTTAAATGCGACGCGTCGCGCCGTCGATCGACC
>NZ_JASZYE010000002.1 GCF_030317145.1 Variovorax flavidus | reverse complement strand
CACGTGCGGCAAACGGCCTTGGTAGAGCTCGTTCATCAGGTGGGGGAAGCGGCTGCCCCAGCCAGTGGGTTCGCAATGCGCGCTGATGGTTGAGAAGAACGAATGCACGAACGACGGCGCACCGAGCTCGTCCGTGATTGAACCCACCGTCACTCCGACTGCCATCGGCTCTCCTCGTGTATCGGCGTCGCCCATCGCGCCGCCTTGCATGACTGCTATCGGGCGAATTCTGCCCTGAGGCTGAACAGCCGGTCTTGGCCGTTCTAAGAACTTGCGGTGCCATGGAAGCATTTCCATGCTTCCTCTTCAATGGGACCGACAACGTTGCCGCCTTCATCAACAATCGTGAATCTCTGCTGGTCTCGGCCAATGCTGGCAGCACCGTCTAGGCCAAGCAGCAACGTGTACATCGTGTCCCGCAGCACACCGTCTAGTACAGCGCGCAGTTGGTTGCGCTGTTCGCCCGACAGGCCCATGGCCTCGATTTGACCTGCGACCACGGTAGTGCCGCTGTCTCCCATGTACGCCTCAAGCATTTCCTTCTTGAGGTCGTTCCAGTTCTCGACAAATTGGGCTGCGTTCATTCTTGGTTGAAGGTCCGGTTGCGGGCGAATTCTGCCTTGGCTCCGAACGTCCGGTGTTGGCCGGGTGCCGTCGTAGCCTCGCCGCAGCTACTGCTCATAAACGAGCCGGCCGTCGATGAAGACCTTGGCCTCGTGATACGGGAAAACGTGATGGCCGCAGTGTTCCGTAAACACGGCGACCGCTTTCTTCGTATCGCTCACGATAAAGAACGCACACCTGAACTCCACCGAGGAACCGTCCATCAGCTCCATGCGAACCGTCTCCAAGGGAAATCTCATGACCGCTTCGGAGCGCTCGCGCACCTCGACGGCAGGGCAGCCCAAGTGAGCGCCAAGCTCTTCTGACCAGTCACTCACGGCCTGCGCCGCCAAGCGAGGCACGGGGTACTTAAAAACAGGCATGGAAGCTCCAGGTGCGGCTTGTGGTCTCGGTGTGTCGGCCAATCATGGCACTGTACCGACCGGCTGCTTTTGGCCGATTGTTGCCTGCTACGTGGTCAGTGCGCACGCGCTTCGTCCGACCGTTCCGCTTCTCGCCGGCTTGTGCCGCAAAGTGCTCGCGCTCAGCTCAACATCTCAATGCAGCCGAGGTCTTCCACCGCATGCTGAATCCGAACAAGCTGAGGCCACCAGACGTAGGCCGACATCTTCCTGGCAAATCGGGCGATAGGCGTGCGCAGGTGAAGAAGCACCGCGAGCCGATAGTCTTCCTGAAGCGCCTCGCGCGAGTACCCGCTCACGCCTGAAGCCGCCAGCGCCGCGTGGTAGCGGTCGAGCAGGTGATTCTCGAAGCGCTGACGAACCTCTCGGTCCCATTGCAGAGCCATCATGTAGGCAAGGTCCCAGACGCCGACACCGACATGCCAGCCGTCCCAGTCAATGAGCTTCGGTATGCCAAGCGCGGCATCTCGCGGCAGCATCCAGTTCCAGACATGTGCGTCGCCGTGGACCAAGGTTTTCCCTTGCAGTTGTTCGGAGCGCTCCACCAGCGTCGCGAAGTCACTCAGGAATCGTGCGTACACGCCCCTTGCTCGGCTATCCAGAGCATCACCTGCCTGGTTGAACAAGCGCTCTGAAGCCGGTTCCAGCCACTCTGACGCCCGAAGTCTTTGCCAAAGCGTGGGGCCGGCGTCGTGCCAGGCGACATTGTTCCATCCAGCGGCGTGAAACTGTGCCAACGCTTCGACCAGCTTTGTGCTTCGCGCAAAAGTCGGCGGCAATGGGGCTTCGCTGGGGCGTTCGTGCGAGCCGGACAAATCCTCCATCAACAGCCACGTTCGCCCTGTCAGTTCATCGGTCCCGCCGGCGAAGTACTGGGGAACGACGGGGCAGTTCAGCCGTCCCGAGATGGTCTGGTAGAACGGCAGTTCCTCCCGCCCAAATCCGACATGTGAGGCCTTCAATACAGCTTGCGTAGGAAGGCTGGTCGTTGCATTCCACGCCAGCGTCACGCCGACCAAGTCGGAAAGGTAGCCGGGGGCGTCGATGGGTCTCGCGGTCGCGGAAAGCAGCTGAGCGCCGGCGAGGTCGGCGTTCTTCGAGATTGCTTCCATCAAGGATTCGGCCGCGAGCAGGCGTGTCAACAACGAACTGTCCAAACGATTCCTTTGAGCGCACGAAGGTGCATCTATTTGATGGCGCTGACGTCTGATTGTGCCAAGTGACTTCAGCAAGCCGCATCGGGGCCTCGGACTAACAAACGGGCGGCAGCATCGAAGGTCCGCATCTGGCCGGTGGCGGCAGTTAGCCGGCCGGGCACGGTCAGTCCGCCGACGCTGGGGCTTCAACCCAAACGACCTCACCGGGGTGATGCTGGTCGATGGTATCGAGCGCGCCCTCCAAGACGAGCGGGTCGCGCGCTCCCAGCGGATAGATGAAGCGCGACAGGCCTTTCGCCTTCTGAGCGCCGTAGGCTTGCTCTGAAATGGCATCCGAGCCGCACCAGATCGGAGGACCCGAATCCGCCGCTAGACGCAACGCTTCCTTCAGGCCATTGGGGGTGATTGCGAGGAAGACCACGTTCGCTCCTGTTGTTTGAGGGTATGGCTGCAGACCGGTTCTGACTGCATTTGCCGCTCGATTACGCCTCGGAATCTCGCTAACGCAAGTGTTGGCCGACCTTCTGCTGCAGTAGCGTGACGAGTTCAGGCTGCATGAACTGGAAGCGGTCGGGAACATCCAGGCACACGACTTTCTTTCCCTGCAAGGACGCTGCGAACCTCTGCCTGAGCTTCACTCGGTGCTGCTTCTCCATCACGAAAATCAGGTCCGCCCATTGAACCTGTTCGGCGCTCAGTACGCAGTCTGCGTCGGGCGCGAGACCAGCGGAGTCCGTCTCGATGCCGGGGGCCGCGAACATGCTCTCGGCGGTGGGGCTGCGGAGCCTATTCCTACTGCAGATAAAGAGCACACGGCGCATTGGTCGAGTCTGGACGTGGATGGTAGAGCCGGAATTCTGGCGGAGCCCCGACTGTTTGCTCCTGGCCGACGCCGGCTGTAGACAATCACTTTTCGAGTCGATAGTTCAACGGAAAATCCGTCCACATAGAGGTGGGTACACCGTCAATCGTCCCGGGCTCATAAACCAAGCATTTGGTAGTTTCCATCGCGGCACGGTCCAAGACCGCAAAGCCGCTGCTTTGGATTAGCTCGACCTTTGACACCTTGCCCGTTGGCTCGACCAGAACTTTCGTGAGAACTTCCCCTTCCAGGCCGTTTCGTTTTGCCTCTGCGGGGTAGCGAGGCGTGCATTCCAGTCGCTTTGAGGCAACTGGCAGATTCATCGTTGACTGTGCTGCCGCAAAACCGCAGAGGACGAAGACCGAAAGAACGAGGCAAGAACGAGTTCGCATAGAGGTGATTTTCGCGCCTGTTGAACTACGGTTCCCAGCAGCCAAGCGGTGTTGGCTGGAGAGCAGTGTGCGAGAATTTCTGTGCCGAGGCTGGATGACCGCTTCTGGCCGCAAGAGGCTCTACGGCTGCTCGCCTTCCTGAGGACGGGCAAAACGCACACCGCACTTCAGGCACCTCTTCGGATGAAGAGCAACAAAGCTTGTCGCCGACACGCTCCCCGTGCCAAACGATGTCCTCGTCATCATCGGTATCGTCCCGCACCGCGGGCACTTAAAGCCGAACAATTGAAACAACGCCCATATGCCGATTGCAAATCCGCATGCCAGCAGGAGCGCAAGATTTGGTTCAGCGTGCAATACGTGCTTCAGAACAGCCAACAAGACGGCATACGAGATGATTGCGCAAAACCCAGCTACTACTCGCCTCCGGCGCGACTGGAAGTCTCCGTACTCTGCCTGTGAAAGATGCTCTCGGGTATTCATCTCGGCCTATTTTCATGACGGCGAGTTTGTGTGCACCCGCTTCAGAACAGGCGCGCTCGACGTTCAACCGAACCGTTGTGCGCGCGCCGCGAAGGTCCGCTTTCCCGCGAATTCTGAGGTGCCTGTGAACGTCCGGTCATGGCCGCATCCTGCCATAGCTGCAACCATGCCCGAGGCCGCTGATACGATGCCGGCGACCGCGCCGCGTGATGAGGTTGCACATTCTTGAACGGGCGCGCCACACAAATCGACCTCTGTTCTCAGAAGCATGGAATACACACTAGCCCTTACGGACGTTGCAGACGAGGAGACTCGCAAATCCATTCTTGCTCCCCTCGTTGCATACAACGACAGCCAAGCGGGCCCTAGCAAGGGTCGTCCTCTCGTGGTAGAGATAAAGGATGAGGCAGGGGCGGTCATCGGCGGCCTATGGGGTTACACAGGCTACGGTTGGCTCTTCACGCAACTTCTCGTTGTCCCGGCCAGTTTGCGTGGCCAAGGGATTGGAACCAAGCTCCTGCAACTTGCCGAGGCAGAGTCGATGGCGCGTGACTGTCATTCCGCATGGCTCGACACCTTCGAATTTCAAGCGCGCACGTTCTACGAACGTATTGGGTATGTGTGCTTTGGCGAGCTTCCTGGCTACCCGACGGGGTTCTCGCGCTACTTCATGAAGAAGCAGTTGACGGCAGCGGCGTAGTAGGGACCGACCACGCGTCCGTCACACCAGGCCCGGACGCTCAACGAAGCTGACTTCACAGATTTCATTCTGAGATTGGACGGCAAGCTCAAAAGTCCGCTTCTGGCCGGCAGCCGTCTCATAGTCCGGGGGATCCGCTTTCCCGGGCGCGGTCACCCTCATGTCTTTTCGCGAGCATGGCGTGCCCAAACATCACCGTACCTACCGTTCCCCAAAGCAGCATCAACCACGGTTTGCCGCTTCCTCTCGCCAAAAGCAGCAAAGCAAGCAAAGCTCCGACAAGGAAGAAAGTGAACACAGGCACCAAGACCAGAAAAGGGAAAAGTCGTTCTTAAAACTTGATTTCATAGATTGCGGCCGACTGTAGCCGCGAAGTCACGTAGCAGCCTAGCTGGAATCAGACGATCTCGTCCACCGACCGCTCTTGGCCGAACTCAGCCCACGCGCGAACCGCCGCAGACGTTAGTTGGACTGTGTGCCACAGACAGCACACCCGACCGCGACGTGCCCGGTCCAATATCACGCTTCTTCCAGAAACTGTAACCAAAGGTGCTCACTTTGTCAGTTTACAGGGCAGAATACTGTTACAGGCGTAACACTGCGCCCCAATCTCCAAAGTGCGAGCGCAGGATACGAATGTGGCTTTTTGACCGCCTTAAACGCTGGGCAACATCATCAAATCAGTCGGCTCCCGCACCTCGACACCCAGACCTACACCGCATCAATGTCGCCAAGCTGTCTGAGGAGCTCAAGCTCAAGGAGCAAGCCCGGCGACTGGGAGCCGGCGGGATTCCGGCGGCCGACGCTCAGAGCCTATCTGGTCCGGAGGCGGCCGTCGTCCAAAAGGTTGAGACATACCGTCAAGGCTACTTTGACTGGGCCGTCGCCCGTCTGAACCTGTTGAGCCTGGACCTGGGCAAGCTTCGCGTCGCATCTGACGTCAACCGCGCCCTGAACGCCGACCAGGAATTCAGACGCCTCGCCGAAACGACCCTCAGCGAGCGGGACGGCGACCTTCGAGCCCTGGCCAACTCTGCGCACAACGCCCAAGCCGAGCTTGACAGGTTCCGCGCAGCTCACCGCCTGGACCGCGAAGCCCGCTGGCCCAACGGCACCAAGCTCTTCATGATGTATTCCGTCGTGGCTGTGGTCATGGCGGTAGAGGGAGTTCTGAACGCTGGCTTCTTTTCCCATGGGCTGGACTCCGGCCTTATCGGGGGATTTCTCATCGCAATAGCCTCGGCCGCTGTCAACGTGCTCGTCGCGTTCTTGATGGGCAAGTTCCTCATCCGCTACGTCCATCATCGAAACCCGGGCATCAAAGCACTGGGCATGCTTGCCACGTTCGTCGCGTTGGCTCTCATCGTTACCGTCGGTTTTGGAATCGCCCACTTCCGGGATGCACTGACGTCGGAAGCAGCAGAGCCGGCCAAGACAGCCTACGAGGCTTTGCGCAGTGGCGCCTTCCCTCATGACCTCATTTCCTGGGGGTTGTTCGCCCTCAGCTGCGTCTTCGGTCTCATCGCCCTCTTCGACGGGTATGCGACAGACGACCCGTACCCAGGCTACGGGCGAATTTCCCGGCGTACGCAGGAGGTGGTCGAGGACTATGACGCAGAACTGGACCACCTGCGCGCAGAGCTGGAGGAGCTCAAGCAAGAAGAACTGGACCGGCTCGACAAGGCCTTGAAAGATGCGCAAGCCACGATTGCCGTGTACGAATCGCGCATCGAGGACAAGGACGCCGCGTCCCTTCGCCTGCAGACTGCCCTGCAAGACGCCGACAACTCAATGGCGGCCCTCCTGAGCGAATTTCGCAGCGAGAACGAGCTCCACCGAGATGGCTTGATGCGCCCAAGGTACTTCGACCAGAAGCCGACGCTGCGCGAGCTCCCCTTCCCGGATTTCTCGACAGCGGCAGACCGAGCGGCGCTGAGCACGCATAAGTCACTCGTCCAGCAGCTGCTCGACGAAGTTCAAATCATTCGAGCCCGCATTCAAGAGGCGTTCAATCACCAGTACGACCTCCTCAAGCCGCTGGGGACTCACTACCGAGCTCCGGAGGCACACTGATGGCAGCGCGAGGACGACGGGCAAAGCGCCGTCAAACCCAACACATCCTCTTCGGCATCCTTGGTTTGACATTCGTCCTGGCCATCCTGGGCGCTGCCGGATACCACTTTCTCGCGAGGGAATCTGGACCCGACAAGGTGACGCTCTGTCCAGCAAAGGGGCCTAAGGGTCATTACGTCCTGCTCGTCGACAAGACCGACCCGCTGAACTTCACCCAGAAGCAGGCGTTTTCCGTGCTTCTCGACGACCTCGTCCGAAAGCGCCTTCCGGAAGGCTACCTGCTTTCAGTGTTCGTGCTGGGGGAAGATTTCAAGGCGACCGCTGAGCCTCTGGTCGAACTGTGCAACCCGGGCTCGGGCGAGAACAAGAGCGTGCTGACTAGCAATGTGGACTGGGCACGCCGCGACTATGAACAAAAGTTCATTAAACCCCTGATGCAGCAGGCGGAGGCACTTCAGGGAAGCAAGCCTGCTAAGGCTTCGCCCATCTTCGAGATGCTTCAGCTCGTGGCCATCAACGGCTTCCGTCGACACGACGTGAAGGGCGAGCGCCGGCTCTTCCTGATGTCCGACATGCTGCACAACAACGGCTCGTATTCCATGTACCGGGCTGCACCAGACTACTCGTCGTTCGCGGATACCGACTACGGCCGCAAGACGCGCGCTGACCTGCGAGACGTGGAGGTCGAGCTGTACTACCTCATCAACACCCCTCAGTTCCAGACGCGCCGCAATCAGAAGTTCTGGGAAGAGTACTTCGACAAATCGGGAGCACGCCTCGTCGAGGTGCGCCCATTGGAGGGCTAAGCCTTGAGCATTTTTGATATCCGCATCCAGAAGCTGTTTGCCATCACGCTGGCGCTGAAGGTCGCTTCGTCGGCCCTCGGCTGGTATTTTCAGTCCCCATGGATTCTCGGGCTAGCCGTGCCTCTTGCAATCATGGCTGGCTACATCTGGCTTGGCCTCCATCGACGAGACACCGACATCTCCGACGAGAAGTTTGCAGACTCAGCGTACTACCTGGGTTTCATGTTCACCATCACGTCCATCATCTTCAGCCTGTTCGACTTGCCGAACATTGGCACGCGCATCCAGGACATTGCCGTCCGCTTCGGTGCTGCCATGGTATCCACCGTGTTCGGGCTGTTCGTTCGGGTCTACCTGGTCAGCTTCCGCGCGGACGTCGCCGACGCCATGCGCAATGCGGAGGACGCACTCCTCGGAGCCACCCAGACGTTCACGGAGCGACTCACGATGGCGCTTGAGCGTCTGCAGGATTTCGAGTCACGCGTTGACCTCGCCGCCAGGGCAAGCGTCGAGCGCGTCAACATGCAGGTGGAAAGCCTCTCAAGGAACCATGCGGACAAGCTCACAGCATTCTTCGCCGACCTGACCACGCGCAACCAGGAAGCCTTCACCACGGCCCTAGAAGAGGTCAAGAACGCGAGCGTTCGCCTCGCCTTCTCGGTCGACCGATACTCAGCTGGCATGAAGGGCAACCTTGCAAGCATCGAGGAGAAGGTGACCTTGTTCGCAACGGCAGTGACGACGCGCCTTCAAAACACCACTTTTCCGGACGACTACTTCGCGCGCCAACTGCAGGCGCCGATGGCGCAACTCGAATCTGCGGCTTCGGGCATTGCCCAGCAAGTCAACACTGCCTGCCAGGAAATCTCCAAGACGACCAAAGCGCTGGGCACGTCGCTCCAAAAGGTCCAAGCCAAGTCCGGAGAAGCCGAACAGTCGATGGACTCCATTCTGCGGCTGGCTGGGCAGCAGCACCTCATCCTGGAAACAGCCCAGGGCCAGTTGGGCACGCTCGAAAAGGTGGCGGAACATCTGACCGCCTTCGACCGGTTGCTGGGAAAAACGATGGCGGAGCTCGCAGTGAACAATACGACCACTGAAGCCCTGACCACCCAGGTTGCCAAGCTGGCAACAGAATCGGTGGAAGGCCGTCAAGCAATTGAGCGCTCCCTTACCGGCGTTACTGCAGAACTCGCCGAATACCGGGAGGCCGCCGCGCAGCTTGTCGAGCAGATGGCCACGACCATCTCGTCGTCAGAGCGTGTTGCAGCAAGCATCGAGGACGCCGCGGAGTCGCAAGTGGCCGTCGCCAATCATCTGCGTGAATCGGCGGCCATGTCCGTTCAATTGACTGCCAAGTACGACCAGACCTCAGCCGACGCAGGAAAGGCCTCGTCCAAACTACTCGCCACTATCGGCGACCGAGCTGACAAGTCGTTGGCCAAGATTGGGGAGGCCGTGCAGGCGCTTCAAGACGTCGTCCGCCACGTGGGCGACCTGAGCAAGTCGTTGCGAAGCCATGGTGACGGCGCAGGTTCCGCCATGGGGCACA
Organism: Variovorax flavidus; assembly: GCF_030317145.1. Lineage (GTDB taxonomy): Bacteria > Pseudomonadota > Gammaproteobacteria > Burkholderiales > Burkholderiaceae_C > Variovorax > Variovorax flavidus. The sequence goes on along the minus strand of NZ_JASZYE010000002.1, from coordinate 979,842 downwards.
TCAGTGTCCCCCACGGTGGTGCGATGCCCCCTTCGTCAACCGCCACCGTGCTGGCCAGCGCTACGCCACCTGTGGCGCACAACCCTTCCTCTGCAACGTCACCGGGGGTCAGCGCCGGCGCCACCGTGGCAAGTCACATGACGTTCGGCCAGCCGAGCTTCCGGGCACTTTCTCCTACCCCTGCGGCTCCCAGCGACAGCCCAGGCACCGAAGGCACTGTGGTTTTGGGCACGGGCCTCGACGCAGCCCCAATCGTCTTTGGCGGTAGCGCACTCCGGGAGACGCGCTACCCGATTGCCGGTTCTGAGCACACGCCGCCGGCGGGGCAGGTATAAGGAGAGTGCGTGTCTCGACGAAATGACCAGGTCTTTCAGCTCTCCCTGACCGAAATCGCCTTCACCCTCATCTTCATCCTGCTGCTCCTGCTGGGGTACCTGGTCGTCCGTGAGCAGACAGAAAAGGAAGGTGCGCTAGCGGCTTTGGCCAAGACCAAGGGTGTTGAGGCGTCCGCAAGGTCGATGGAAGCAGCAAGGGCCGAGCTCGTGAAAGCACTGGCCGGTGCTGGGGCGGGGCAGAATGCGCCAAGCATGGACGAGGTCATTTCGCGGCTGACAGCCTCTCAGGGCGCCAAGGCCGAGGCCGAGCGGCTCAGGAAACAGGTTGAAGACCTCGATGCGCAGCTCTCGGCTATGGCTGAAGTCAAGAAGCTGTTGGAGGCAGCGGGCGACAAGCAGAACGTCGAGCCCGACGACCTGGTGGAAGCATTGAAGCTTCAACAGAAGGTACGCGAAGTGCTGGTGAAGATGGAGACCGGCGGTCAAGGAACTGGGGAGAAGGTTGGCGCCAAGCCCGGCGCGGACGCCCAAGCCCGGCGCGAGCAGCACAAGAAGGCGCTGGACCAGGTGCAGCACGCCATTACCACGACCGGCCTCCTACGCGTCGCTTTAAAAAAGCAGCTCGACCAAGACCTGACGCCCGGAAAAGAGGCGCAGACCGTCGACTCTGTCGTCGCCGCGGCCAAGGCCCAGGCAGATTCAGCAAAGAAGGGCACGAACCTCGAAACCGCCATGAAGGAGAACTCCGACCTTCGCGGACAGGTCGCGTTCTTCAAGCGTCGCCTCGAAGCCCGTGGCGGCCGGGACTATCCGCCCTGTTGGGCAACAGAAACAGGCTCACCGGAATATCTGTTCTCCGTTGAGCTGACGCCTGCCGGCGTCCAGGTGAAGCCAAGCTGGCCTGCGAGCCGAGAGGCCGATGCCAAGGCGCTGCCGGGGATGGACGACGCCCTTCAGTCACCAGTTCCCATGGAGACATTCGTGCGAAACGTTCAGGGCATTTTCAATGCCAGCAAGACTGCGGACCCGCAGTGCCGGCACTACGTGTACCTTAAGAGCTCCATCGTTGAAGCAGCCGCCTCCGACCGTGCACGCTTGACGGTGGAAAACTACTTTTACAAGAACGAAGCCCGTCGATAGTGGACCCAATGCGCCTGCGTACCGCCAGCTTTCCCCTTGCCCTCGTCGTCACGCTTGGCCTCCTCGCCAGCTCCCCGGCACAAAGTGACACGCTACTTGGAACCGTCGTCGGCCTGGCCGATGGTGACACCGTTACCGTCCTCGACGCCTCCAGCACTCAGCATCGAATTCGGCTCGCCGGCATCGATGCGCCTGAGAAGAAGCAGGACTTCGGAACCCGCTCGCGCCAGAGCCTATCGGAGTTGGTCTTTCAGAAGCCCGTCAAGGTCGAATACACCAAGACAGACCGCTACGGCCGCATTGTCGGCAAGGTGCTAGTAAATAGCGTCGACGCGAGCTTGGAACAAGTCAAGCGCGGCATGGCTTGGCATTACAAGGCCTACGAGCGAGAACAGTCCCCGGTCGACCGAGTGCTTTATGCTCAGGTTGAGACAGATGCTCGGCGCGCGCATCGCGGGCTATGGCAAGACCCCTCGCCAATTCCGCCTTGGGACTTTCGCAAGATGCGTTAATGCGCCTCCGAAGTGGAGCATGTGACCGGCTTGGGCCACAGCTAAGTGTGAGAACGAGCGGTTCTAGCCGAATTTCTGCATTGCGGTCGACCGTCAGGTCTTCGATGACGGAGTCGAGCGGCGTTTCGGCGGCGAACGACATCGTTCGGGTATGCGGCGCATCCACATCGTCCCCGGCACATACGCTATCGCGAGTGAGATGAATCTTCATGGCGGCTCAAAGAGGTCGTGACACAGGCTCGGCGCGGCGATTTTGGCACGTGGCTTTCGCTGATTGAGAGGCATGCGCCAACGTCCGCAGTTGGCCGCATCCTGCCCTACGCTGGGCGGGTGTGCACGCGCTTCGGGGAGCTGTTCGAAGGGCATCTGCACTAGGAAAGAGCCTCGGCCGTGCCATCTCATCCGCTTCGGCTTTGCGATCAATGTTGAGTGTCGTCTTCGTCGAGAAACGCCATGACGACTAGCTTCCATTTTTCTGCCGCCAGATGAACATTGACTACAAGTCGATGCGCGCGGAAGAAATCATCGCAGTGGAGGAGCCAATCGGCACGTTCGTCAGGGTGAATAGCGGCGTGAATGACCTCCTGCATCTCGATTGGCGTCAGTGAGACGCCGTTGCGGGCAGCATGCGTTAACACCTGAGCAAGCGCGGCGTGCCAGACGGAAGACATTGGGCCCACCATCGGAAGCATCACTGACGCCATGTTCGCCGCCCGAGGCGGCAGGTCCTTCGCTTCGGCGCATAGCTCTTCAAATGTCATACGCAAATTGTGCCGCCGGTTGGCCTCAGAAGCGCGAATGTTGGACGTGGAAGGGTGAAAGTGTCGAAGCTGGAAGGTGAGCCTGGTCGCACGGGATCGGAAATGGCATGGGATAGGCCGAAACAAGACACGCGAACGATCGACGCCAATATGGTGTCAGGACAAAGGAGATTGCCATGGAGAACCGGTGGTGCAGTGCCTGCGGTTGTTCGTACTTGCCGCGCCCACAGGCTCCTCGACAGGCGTACTGCACGAAGCCCGAATGCCGCCGCGAGCGAAGACGCATATGGCAGTTGGCCAAGCGCCGGAGCGACCCAGACTATCTGATGAATCAGACACAAGCGCAGAAGGACTGGGCTGCTAGAAACCAAGACTATTGGAAACGTTACCGGCAACAGCATCCGGCCTATGTAGAACGCAATCGCGATCAGCAACGCGAGAGGAACGACCTCCGCAAGCTAGAGGGGGTTGCAAAGATGGCCCCCTCGGCTGACGCCCTATCCCTCGACACCGGAACCTACGAGCTACGCCGTATTGGTTGCGAGGTGAACGCAAACATGGCCTCTTGGATTGTTGCCATCACTGTGCTTTCGCGCGGCTCGGGACCTCCGGCAACTGCCGTCTGATTGCAAAGAGAGGACTTGATCGATGCCGGGCGGACGACCTGCTACCTTGGTGTTTTGGCCGGCTCCGGCCTCGCACCCCTTCCCGGCGCGACTGGCAAATCGGCGAGGTACTCAGATGGATCAAGGAAGAGACAGCACCGGCGACGCCATCGAACGCCCCTTGCTTCGCGCAGCCGAGTACGTTCGCATGTCCACAGAGCACCAGCAGTACTCGACCCGCAATCAGAACGACAAGATTCGCGAGTACGCAAGGCAGCGAGGGCTCGAGATCGTCAAAACGTACGCCGATGAAGGCAAGAGTGGCCTGAGGATTGATGGACGTGCCGCCCTTCAAAACTTGATCCGAGATGTGCAAGAGAAGACGGCCGACTTCTCCGTCATCCTGGTCTACGACGTCAGCCGCTGGGGGCGATTTCAGGACGCCGACGAGAGCGCTTACTACGAGTACATCTGCCGTCGCGCTGGCATCCAGGTCGCCTATTGCGCAGAACAGTTCGAGAACGACGGGTCGCCAGTGTCGACCATCGTGAAGGGGGTCAAGCGCGCCATGGCCGGAGAATACAGTCGCGAGCTGTCTACGAAGGTCTTTGCAGGGCAGTGCAGGTTGATCGAAATGGGGTTTCGTCAAGGCGGGCTTGCGGGCTTTGGGCTTCGCCGGGTGCTCGTGGATCAATCGGGCGAGATGAAGGCGATTCTCGAGCATGGCCAGCAGAAGAGCTTGCAAACGGATCGAGTGATTCTTCGGCCAGGCCCCGAAAGCGAAATTCGGGTGGTCCGCCAGATATATCGATGGTTCATCGAGGAGGGGCTGGTCGAATCGGAAATCGCTAGGCGGCTCAACGCCATGCCGGTGAGATCGGAGCTTGGACGGGAGTGGACGCGGGCCACTGTGCACGAAGTGCTGACCAACGAAAAGTACATCGGCAGCAATGTCTACAACCGGATCTCCTTCAAGCTCAAAAAGCTGCGCGTGGTCAACCCGTCGGAAATGTGGATTCGCAAAGACAACGCCTTTGAACCGCTAGTAGATAGGGACGTCTTTTATACCGCCCAAGGCTTCATTCGAGCGCGCGCTCAGCGGTACAGTGAGGAAGAACTGATCGAGCGGCTGAGAGGCTTGTATCGCCACCGTGGCTTCCTGTCGGGCGTGGTGATCGACGAGGCTGAAGGCATGCCTTCGTCTTCGGCCTATACATATCGATTCGGAAGCCTCCTGCGCGCGTACCAACTCGTCGGCTATACGCCCGCACGAGACTACCAATATTTGGAGCTCAACCGATTCCTGAGGCGGCTGCACCCACAGATTCTCGGCGAGGTTGAGCGCCGCGTGGCCGACCTTGGAGGGCGAATCCACCGAGATCCGGGTACGGACCTTATTGACGTCAATCGCGAGTTCACCGTCTCGATAGTCCTTGCACGGTGCCAGCGCACAGTCGCCGACGCCTGCAGATGGAAGATTCGCTTTGAGACAGGATTGGCTCCGGACATCACAGTAGCGGTGCGGCTCGACCCGTCCAACGAAAAGGCCATGGACTACTATTTGCTTCCGTGGAGCGAGTTCGCCAGCATGCGGCTTAGCTTGGCGGAACAGAATGCGATCGAGGTCGAGAGCTTCCGATTTGAGACGCTTGACTACCTGTACGGCATGGCGGCACAGATCCGCATGGAAAGAGCTGCATGACTCCAGCGCCTTCCGCTCCGGATTTGAAGATGGTCCCTCTCGATCGCATCGACGTGCTGAATCCACGAGAGCGCAATCCAGAGATCTTTGCGAGAATCGTCGAGAACATTCGCGCGATAGGCTTGAAGAAGCCAATCACCGTCACGCCGCGCCCCGGCAGCGATGGCGCAGAGCGCTATGTGCTGGTCTGTGGTGAGGGTCGCCTCGCCGCATTCCGAACCCTCGGCGAGACTCGGATCCCGGCGCTTGTGGTCGAGGCAAGTGACGAAGACGCGCATCTCATGGGTCTGTCCGAGAACATCGCGCGACGGAAGTACCGCGCGCTTGAATTGCTAAGTGGAATCAGCCTCTTGAGAGACAAGGGCTACTCCGCAAAGGAAATCGCGGAAAAGATCGGGCTGGGCGTCTCTTACATTCGAGACATACTCGTCCTCTTCGACAAAGGCGAGGAGCGTTTGCTCGTTGCGGTGCAGCGCGGTCAGATGCCGTTGAACGCAGCGCTTAGCATCATGGGAGCTGGCGACGACGAAAAGCAAATCCAGAACGCGTTGCAAGAGGCCTACGAGTCTGGGAGCCTTCGGGGCCGGCATCTTATCGAGGTGCGGCGTCTGATTTTGCGCCGGCAACAGTTAGGAAAGTCTACGTCACGAGCGATGTCGCGCCAACCGTCCAGCCTCACGACGAGCAGCTTGGTGAGAACCTACCAAAAGGAAGTCACACGGCAGCAGGTGATGGTTCGTCGAGCCACCATCGCACAGGAGAAGCTTCTTTTCATCGCAGGTGCGCTTCGCCGGTTAATCGGGGATGAAAACTTCACGAACCTCCTGCGAGCGGAAGGCCTTGACACCATTCCAAAGTATTTGGCGGAACGCATCGTCACAGTGGGACAGGCGACATGACGTCTGTGGCAATTGGTTTTCTCCCAAAGCCTATTCTGGTGGCTGTGGGCAACATCCTACCGTCGCGCAAGATGACCTTTGGTCTTGCGGAAACGCGGAAGTACAAACAAATCCGCGCTTCGATCGAGGAGGTAGATGTCATTGAGCCACTATCGGTGACGGCACTCGACCGACGTTCTGGACAACACATGCTCTTGGATGGCCACATCAGGCTCATGATTTTGAAGGAACTGGGTCGTCCGGAGGTCCCGTGTTTGGTGGCGACAGACGATGAGTCCTACACGTACAACAATCGCATCAACAGGCTATCTACTATCCAAGAGCATTTCATGATTTGTCGCGCGGCCGAACGGGGACTCTCGACGGAGCGGCTAGCCAAAGCGCTGTGCGTTGAACCCGATCTGATTGTGAAGACGATGAATCTCCTCGTGGGGATCTGCCCTGAGGCGGCGGATCTGTTGAAAGACCGGCAGTTCTCCGTCGAGGTCTGTGCTGCGTTACGCCGGATGAAGCCCAACCGTCAGATCGAAAGCGTTGAACTGATGATCTCGGCGAACAATGTGACGGTGGGGTATGCGCGCTCGTTGCTGGCAGGAACGCCGCCAGAATGGCTCGTGAATCCGAAAAAGCCGCCTCGGCCCAGAAGCGTCAGTCAAGAGCAGATTGGCCGGATGCAGAGAGAGATGACCAACCTCCAAGACCAGTACAAGATCGCCGAGCAAACGTATGGTGAAGACACGCTAAATTTGGTGCTCGCGCGCGGCTACATCATGAAGCTAATCGATAACAAGCACGTACGCCGCTATCTAGAGCTGAACGAGCCTGCCGTCCTGGAACAATTTGTGGAATTAGCGAAGGCGGCATCCGCAGAAATCTAGGATCCCCGGGGCCTCTAGGCCCCGTATCGCAGCTGTGGTTCCCTAAGTCGCTTGTCGGCGCCCCGGGACTGGGCGTTTATTCAATCGGCGAGTTGCTTCCGCATAGGACGGCTCTCCAAGAGAATGCCCCTTTCGAGCGCTACTCGAGGCGTCAGGCAGTCCAGCGCAGGAGCCGGAGTCTCCAGGAAGCTGAGTTCCTGCGATCCATCCTTCGTCAGTAGACCTTCGCCACGCGGATACGGTCGCGCAGGTGCTGGCGTTCTTCTCGCACCAAGGCTGCAGTCGTGGTGGCCGTTTCATAGACATCTCTGGGCATCGGAAAAGTCCACCTGTAGGGTTGCCCAATCGGCGACCGGAGCCCAAGACCAGATCCTTTGTCCGGGAGATCCGGGTGACGGCATATCTGCAGCGAATCAATCCTGCCCAGTCTGAGCGCCAACCTTTGACGCCGGGCCCTACCGTCGGTACCATTCACAGCAGGACACGAATGAACGCCATGCCGCACCTATTCGACGCGCACACCATCGACGCCATCAATGGCGTCTGTGGAAACGTGCGCTCGCGGGTTTCGTCTGCTCAAGTACGGACCTCGACTTGGCCGATGACCCGCAACACTTTTGCCGCTGGTAGTTCAATCCCTGGAGTCTGAATTCACGGGCTCCGCATCTGGAGCCCATCGTGTCTACAAGACGAGTCGAAGCCGACTTCCCAGGTTTCTCCTCCTACGTACTAAGCCCCCGATCCGTTTCGGATAGTGGCTTGGAGGTCTTGTTGCCTGTTCCACTTGCGGCCGAGCTGCGCGAAGAGCGGGAACAAAGGGCGAATGCGATTGAGGCCGAGTATCGGGTGAGAGAGGAGCGGCGCCGCGAAGAGGCTGCGGCCCGAGCCAATCCGGTCGCGCCCTCCCCGATAGCAAATTCGCTCGATCGCGTTGCGTTCATCAGGGCGTTCGAGCGCGGGTTAGCACATTACCGTCGCAACCGCCGCCATCCCGTGCTTCAGGCCGAGGAACTGCTGCGCGTCATGGAACGTATCAGCACGCTTCGCGACAAGGACAATCAGAAGCGCGAACTGGAGCTCACGAAGAGGCTGGAGCGGGCCGGAGCCCTGCGTGAGATCGTAAACCCGGCCTTCCGGCCTGTCAGGTGGGCAACGGCCCTCGAGTATCTGCGCTCGGCGCATCCTCACTTTGGAGAAGTGACCGAATTCGTGGCCCGCCGAGTTGCACTTTCGACACACAGTCGACATCCTCTTACGCTCCCTCCGCTCCACCTGTGGGGCGAGCCAGGCCTCGGCAAGACCCACTACGCAAACGACTTGGCGCAGGGCCTCGGCGCGCCGCTTCGCCGGCATTCAATGGAAAACGCCCAAACGACTTCGCTCCTCCTCGGCACGGAACGCCACTGGAGCACGGCCAGTCAAGGGTTGATCTTTGACCAGATCTGCCTGGGCACCGTCGCCAATCCGGTGTTCCTCATCGATGAACTTGACAAGGCTCCGAAGGGATCTCAGTACGACCCGCTGGCGCCACTCCATTCGCTGCTGGAACCCGTCACAGCATGCAGGATACGAGACGCGTCCCTTGACATCGAATTCGACGCTAGCCTAGCGACCTACATCGCAACGTCTAACGATCCCGGCAAGGTGCAAGAATCGCTGCGGTCTCGCTTTCGCGAGTTTCATGTTCTTGCGCCGACCGGCGCTCAGGCGCTGCAGGCTGCGCACGTCGTGACCTTAGCGGCCGTGCGCCAACTGAACGTTCGCGGCTTCGCGATGCCGGAGCCAGCGCTGTGCCATCACGTGGCCCATCTCACGGCCAGAGAGATTTTCCAGGTGGTGCAAGATGCGGTCGCACGAGCGGTTGCCGCCGGCAGGCGGCATCTAACGCTGGCAGATTTGCCCGAAGATTCGGACCCGAGTGATTCGCGGCATGCTCTGCATTGACGAAAGACGCCGCCAGGGTGCGGCAGCGCGGTGCCGCATCAGCCACGTCTGCTGACGGTCCGACGGTCCGACGAACATGGAAGCAGTTTGCGAGGACGACAGAGATGATGCGCAATCGTCGCGAGCAAGCTGCGGTTTGGAAGCCAGTCCTTGTCACCTTCGGCGCCGCGCTGCAAGGGCTGGCGCCCGCTACCCCCGCCGGTGCGCGCCACGGTGACGAAGCCGAGCGATCCCGAGGAGTCCCACTCGAACCATCTCGTCGAAAGGGAACCGCACGTCGCCCAAACGCGGATTCCCCTCCTCCACCCAATAGACGCTGGTCCCCAATTCAATGTGTGATCGAAAGACCTCCCAGTCCTGCGCTGTCTGGATAGCATCGATCGCCTCTTCGAACGAGATGCACTGCACTTGCATGCGTCCAGCCGCGAAGCGGGACAGGAAGGTTCGAATCAAGTGGTGCAGCGAACTCAGTTCCACGCGGTCGCGGGCGACGGTGGGTAGTAGGTGCGAACGCTTGAGCGCCCCAAACTGGATCAGCTTGCGCACGACGTGATTCGCACACCCGAGGCGATTTGAAGCCTCCGTCTGCGAGCAACTGCCGTCGAACAGCTTCTTGACATTCTCGAATGCTTCCGAGGAGATGCGACTTCGCTGCCCAGACGGGAACGCGTCCGCGGGAAGAATGCCAACAGAGACCCAGTAGTCAAGCGCCTCTGGGTTCATATGGAAGGTCAAACGCAGATCGTTCGCGCGATAGAACACTTCGGCCTGACCTCCATTGCTCCGTGCCGCCCTTCGGACTCGGAGCGGCTTTTCCTTGATGGCGCGGGAAAGCACGCCCGACAGCGCCGGGAATCTGTAGAGCTTCAAACTGATGCGGTACCGCATCCACCCCTCCGCTTCTCCCCCGAGTTCTCTCATGCGAGCAAGGAACGATGTTTCACCCTGCTCGAACCAAGGCCTCAGGTCCACGAGATGTTCCTGTCGGACCATCGACGCAACGACACGCTTTCCACTCGCAAGCAGCGTCGTTCGCCCAGCCTGATGGTCCGCAATCCGTATGAGCGCTCGGCCTGCCTGCATCTCGTCATCACTCGACAACGCGAACCTCACCCGTCTCGACGTGTCGTCGGGATTGATGAAGAACTTCATCATCGTGGTCAGCCATGGCGGTGCCACCTTGCCGGTAGCCAGAAATGAAGCCCCGCACGAACAGCGGGTCACCTCCCTACGAAGATAGTCGATGGGTTCCCCACAGGCACTGCAAGTGTCTATGAGCAGCGTCGAGTGGATCCTGCAAACGAGGCTCAGCGGCAGATCCCACTCCGCTCGGTGATATGGCTTCTCGTCGATGGCGAAGCATGGCCCACAGACGCGACAGAAGCTTGAGCACCCACTCCCCGCCCGCCCGACCGCCGATTGAACATCGATAGGTTCGCCACTACGAATCGCCTCCCAACCATAGCTGGGATCGAGCTGAATAAGCTGCAGCGGTTTGACACCGTAAAGAGCGGCCAGTTTTGGAACTCCATCGAAGTGATTCTCGCTCGCCAACGCCATGAGCCACCCGGGCCACGATTGGCCGTCGTGCGGCGCGGGCCGGACGACGAACCGACTTCCCTCGGGCAGCTGCCCTATCTTCGGTGGCAAAGCTCTAGACCTGATGCGGCCCTCCCCCGTCGCCAGAAAACACTGATGTCGCGCCGCAGATCTGACTTCATGCCGGACATTGTTTTGAGGAGCGTTTGACGAGCGAACCGAGCGGGGTCGGTGTTGCTCGAGGTTCGAAATGGGCAAGACGGGTCGCCCCAGGTCTCAGTACGAGTCGACAACCGCTCCCAATGCTTTCGCATCGACTCGGCGAGGTAGCGTTCCGTAGCTGACGCCCATTCGATCCTGAGATCCACGAACTCTTGAACCTCTCGAACGGTCATCGACGCGACGGCCTCCAGCGTCTTGCCGGAGAGCGCTGCAAGTACCAGGTGAAGTCGGCTCCTCACGAGCGCCACGGTCTGACGCCTTCGAAAGCGTTGGCGCTTGCTCGTCGTCCTCCTCGCAAAGCGCGCGAGTTCCCACCGATTCGCCTTGAGCCGGCAAGGAAGCAGCACGTCGATCGCTTTCGCATCACTTCCCAGGCGTTCGCGCAGCGCTTGCTTGGTGACTTCCAAGCCCGCAGATCGCATCGCCTTAATTTCCGCGGAGACAACCTGCACAGATAGCCTTTTTTGCTTGCGGAGCTTTTCATACACGGCGGTCCTCATCCAGCCGGGCATCAAGTGCTCGGATCCACTGAAGTGCTCCTGGCTCAAACCTGTCTGGCGAGCGAAGTCGACAAAGGCGTCCGGCCAGTTGCTCAACATCGGTCGTGCGAGGTGGATCAGCTTTCGGCGATCTTCGATTCGTAAGAGCTCGACCTGGTTGGTACCGGGCTCAAGCACCAGACTGCGCACGGCGTCCGCCCAATCCGTGGAACTGGCAAGGATCTGCGCACGCGGCCGATTGCGGATGCACAAATGACAGATCGCATCCAAGGCCTGGAGATAGTCCACGCTTTCGACCTGTAGATTAGGGGTGAGGTCCTGTTGCATCCCGGCGATCAACGACGTGATCCACCGAGCTGTGTCCTCGGCTTCAGGTGCCAGATCGGCGGGAGCTCTGCTGAGCTGAAATCCGCATCGCGCGCAGTGCAGGTAGTCGGAAGGATGATCGACTTCGAACAGGCGTGGCACTGTCGCACCAACGGGCCAAACGCCCGCCCCACATGCGGGGCAACGATCGAGCAGCTCACAGAGGTGGATGGGACACACCGTGACGAATCCGAGGCGCCACACCGTCCTGAAGTACCCGCCGCCGCTTTGAGCAAGGCAATGAGGGCAGTACTGAGGGCCAGGAATAGGACTCTCCCGCGTGTACCTGGTTCTCAGCAGCCAGGTTGGATGGCAGCGCACACTTGCATAGCGGAACACCTTCCCCTCAAAGGCGCGCAGCGTCAACGGTTCGATCTCCTCCAAGGTCATGCGGTGCGTCCTCGCGAGCCATTCCAGTTCAGCAGCGTTGCCCCCAGCATCCGGATCGACGCGTCTCAATGCCCCACGAGGAACGGGGTAGAGCTCATACCCATTCGCGACAGCCGCATCCTGTCGCCAGGATGAGAGCGACTGCTCCGCCTTCGGTCGCACTCGAACAAGATAAGACGACGCCTCGGACATGGCCTTCCTCCGTCAGGATTTGACGAGGAAGAAGGGCTCGCCCGGTTGATCAAGTCGGCGCCATTTGCGCTCACCCTCGACGAAAGGGTTGTAATCCTCGAATCCGGCGTACAGCTGGTTGAATGCTGTGTGCCAATGTCTGAGTTGTAGGAGCTCGAGCCCTTCGTCGACGCACGCGGTCATCGCATACCGAAACAGACCGCTGATGCCGCCCAGAGTGCCGTTAGAACCATAGACGATGGCCTTGCCGATCCACGTCCGCGCAACGGACGACTTGCGCTCCAAGGGGCATTCGTCATCGAAGCGATCGACGATCCTGAGACAGGTGCTCAGTCCTTTGGGCGTCATGATGTCGTAGATTCCTAATGAGAGCGTTGACGGCACGCGCCGGCGCAATTGATCGTTGGAGCGAACGACAACGTTGGCTTCTTGCGTTCCCAAGAGAACGGGGACGACATTGCAGTCGATCACGTCTCGAAAGAAGTTTCCGACGATCTGCACACCTTTCGTCCCCCGCCGCTCAGGCACGTCCTGCATGTTGTCGACCGCGAGGATCTTCACCTTGACCTTCTCGATCATCCTGTTTGCTCGTCGGATCTGCGTGCGCGCACCACTTCCTCCCGCATCTGGGTCTCCCATGTCTTCGAGGATCGCGTTGGACAGCCCAAGGGGATTGCACGGATTGGGAATCGAGAAGCCGATTAGCGGATGCAGGCTTATGTCTTCCGCTTCGACGGGCGGGTACCTGCGCCTCAGGTAGTTTAAGAACGAGGTCTTTCCTCCGTTAGGCGGACACACCAGGAGGAAGCCCATGGCAGCCGCTTTGTACTTGCGCATGCGCATGCGAGTATCCAAGAGCGCGACGGCCCTCGCAAACTGTGGATGCACGATCTCGATTTGATTGAAGCCCTCGTGGCGCTCCATGATCGGCGCATCCTTCCAGCGCCTGCGCGTCATGTGGTGTACTGAGACATCCATCTTCGTTCTCCATCTCCGATTACCAGCATTGGGTCATTCCCGGTCAACTGGGAACAGCGAGAGGCACAAACGTAGGCAGTGCGTGCCCCCGTATGCTCAAGCACGCAAGAAGGCGAAAGGCGAATCGCGTAGGCTCAGGCGGCTTGGCACATATCAGGTTGAAGGTCGATCGCGATCTTCAATGACTGTTCGCGCGCTTTATGCTTGTTCGGCCGGGATGCCCCAGCCCTCTTCCTCCGCATCCATCTCGGTCCGATTGAGTTCATCGCAGGCCTGCTCGAGAGCGGTCGTCGCAAACTCCTCCTGCTTCTTCCTCTCCCTTAGGGCTTTGGCGTTCCTCGCGGCGATCGCGCGCTTGCGGATGAATACCTTGGCGTCCTTCACCCACTGCGCCACCAACTCCTTCAACTCGATCCGCGTTGCCCACAGGTCGCGGATAGAGGGATTGCTGATCTTCTTCTGCTTGCACATCTTCAGGACCAGCCTGTGCGTGTACAGCGTCATGCCCTCGACGTACTCCGGGTAGCAGGTACCCACCACCAGAACGATGTCGGTGTTGGGCACGATCACGTAGATCGCCGTGAGGTCATCCGGATCGATCCGGACGTTGACCTTCATGGAGCCGCCGGAGCGGTTGATCCAGCGCTTGAACAAGTCTTCGTCCTGATACAGTAATCCCCCCATAACGGTGATCCCATACCGGTTCCAGGTCACTGGCTTCGCAAGGGGTTGCATGCGCAGCATGCGCAGGCGCCGCGTATCCGGAGGAGTCCGCCGATTTAGCTTCAACACTCGATTCGTTTCGAGGTATCGCTGGCGCGAGGTCAGCCCGTCCTCTCCGGGACGGTTGGTTTCATCTCCGAGCATCCACTTCAGGTAGCCCAGTCGCAGGTTGCTGACCGACAGAACCGCGGTGCCGAGCCCCTCCTTGAGCGCATCCATGTCGTTGCTCGGACCACGGAATCCCGGCAGTGTGTTGAAATAAGTTTTCGCGCGGCCGTTGAAATACTCAATCTCGCGCTTGTCTGTAGGGGTGTAAGGCCGGGCCCAGCTGGCATCAGCCACGTCTGCATTCAAAGACAGGATGCGTGGGCTGTTGTAAAGCGCGTTGTCGAACAAGCCCTGCGTCGGATAACCCGATGCTTCCCATGTATAGACGTGGGGCGATCCGTGTGTCGAATTCAGCTCCGTGAGATCCTTGACCTCAATGGAATTCACGAGCGCGCTCAAGGCCGATTGTGTGGACAGAGGGATGGTGTCCATGGCGGTGCCCACCGGAAATCCGGAATGCTGGCAAACACCATTCGTTATCCACGGCCTTCCCCAGGGAAGTCCGGTCCTCGGTTCCAGGCAAAAGACACGGGTATCGGTATCGTCATATTCGTAGACCAAACCAGGTTCAGTGACCTTGGCCCTTGCTCCTGTCGGATTGAACAGGCGATCTGCTCGCTTCTTGCCGTGCTTGAACACCGCGCGCTCATACGGAGACGCCTGGTCCAGAAGACGCCGGCGCAAGGTGCTGTAGCTGGGAAGGACGAGGTGCTTCGCCTTCGATGGCTCGACCTCGGCAATCTGTTCTTCGAGTTCCTTTTTGACGCCTGACACCGTCAGGCGGATCTTTCCATCCCGCGCTTTGACGATCACCTGCGCGATCATTTCCTCCATTTGGGGCGTTCCTCGAACTAGCCCTTTTCCTCCTCTGGATCCGTAGCCCGGCAGCAGGAAGGCGCCCTCCTCCATGCCGGCACTCTCATACTGCGCGAGCGACTCGGGTGTGCGCACCGGAAGCTCGTGCTGTTTCGCCAGATATCGGACCTCGAGCATGTCCAGGTCCGACCGGGCGAACCGCTCGTATCCCCGGGAGTGCAGCACGTTCAGCCACCTCTTGCGCACGAGGAACTCAGACATGACCGCGGCCGTCACGCCCTCCGTTGGCAGCTTGCGAAGCATCTTCCGCTCAGCATCGCTGCGGGCCAGGATGTCGATCATCTCCTCGAGGCAGTTGGGGTGCACAACCTGGAAGTCGATGCCTGGCTGCCACTTCTCCAGGACCGAGAGCTTCTCGATGCGGATGGCCCTGGTCTCCCGATGCATCAGGTGCACGCGGTCGCCGTCAATCTTCTCCACTCGGCAGACTGTTCCACCACGCCTGAGGATCAGACCAGTGGTTAAGCAGAAACTCTCGCGCATCAGTGACGGGACGGGATGAGACGATGGTTTGTTCATTGAAGGCTCCTTTGAGGTCTATGAACAGACGACCCTGTTGAACTGCGATCGGCAGCAAGGTCGGGTCGTGACCTCGCTCCACCAACTGCAAAGCCGTGCAGCTGCCGATCGACGAAACCTCCGACACGAGCGCGTCGAGGTCAGGTTGCGAATAGGGGTCGTGTCTGGCCCGTCGCAGCCGAAAAAAAAGATTTCTGGCTTGAATTCCTAATGGCTGCTTATCCGTCCAGACGACGTGTTCAACACCAAACCGATTCGCGAGAATTCGCTCCTTTTCAAACTCGGCTAGAACCTCTGCGGTCAAGAACTTCGAAGCCTTGACCTGCACGATAACTTTTGTCGACGCGGGCGGCAGAAGCTCGACAGCAAAATCGGGAATTCGCAGCGGCCCGTCCCCTTCGATTTGCCATTGAAATGGCTGAGGCTTCCAAAACGCAATCCCCGACGTGAGCCTGAAGTGGTTGAGGATATAGGTCGCAAGATTTTCGTAACCTTCAATGTGAATAAATCTGTCGTCGATACAAACCTGATGACGATGAGTCATTCTTGAGCGCGACCAACCGTCACCCGCAGGCGCAGATTGAAAAACCTTCTTCATCCAATTTGCTGTGCCGAATTGCCGATCTAAATCGCCGTTTTCGAAGAGAGCAATGGGAGCCGCGGGAAGCATTTCGACGCAGACATCAATGGGGATGAACTTAACTTGGTTAGTAAGCACTCTCTCACGTTCAGACGATAGGGACGAGTTCATCTTGCCCTCCAACGCGCTATTAACGGCCGAGGTGACTTAAATCGAGACTTGTGCGGCCGACCAGACGGCCGGCGGCAGTCGTTACTCGCTCGAAGAACCCATTCGATTCATCGAGGGATGTGCCGAAAGCGATCTACTATCTTTCGGGTCAGCGCGTTTTGGCGCGGCAGGAGTGCGGGTGATAACGATCCGGAACTTTGCTGTCAAGAGGGCAGACAATTCACCTGTCGCCATCCGGGTCTTACGAAGGTTTTTAGCCGCGATGAGGTTGAATCAACGTCGCGTTTTTTGGCCTTCGATTTCACTATTTTTCACTTTTCTTTTAGCGTTTGTGCGAATACTTAAGCGCGAACTAATTCGCGCCTGAAGCTATCTGACTTATGCGAGTTCGTGAGGCAAATTTAGCGAAAGCCGCAGGTGGATATGTCCTTGTTTGCGCAACGGGCCGGACAGTCAACGAGACTGCTGCGATCGACCGACCGATATGGATCGTGCCGAGGCGAAATCGCGTCGTGTGATGACTGGGCCTGGCAAGCCTCCGACGAGGGCCTTCTGGACGAGCGCACCACTTCGAACGTGGAAGCTCACATACCACCCCAAGACATCGAGCGCGAAGTCCGTTGGCGCTTTCGCAGCGGAACAACGTTGGGCGCGCCGCTCAAAGCTGTCCCTCGCGAGCGCTCGTTCCGAAAGCTTTGGTGGTCGGAGGCGCACTCGCGCGAGGCGTCGCTTGACTGTTCTCACCGAAGGTGCTTTGGCGCTTCGATCCGTCGTTCAGAATGGCGGCCCCAACAGCCTTGGAGCCATTCTTGTTCGACTACTTCTCACCACGCGAGCGTCAAATACGGAAGGCACTGAAGATCATCGCGGGGCAACGCGTCACGATGATCGTGCAGCCGCACAACATCTTGGTGATTGAGAAAAGCCCAATCTCGACGGAATGGTTCGAAGTAGCTGTGCAAACTTGTCGCATCCGCGGATGGGTCGAAGTTCTCCACGAAGGCCTTCCTTCTGCCGAACTTCACTTTGTCAAGGGGCAACCGGTCTCAGGACCTGCACACCGGAAAACGCACTACAGGCTCACGGAAGGTGGCTGGAACGCGATTCGCGGTACCCATGCCCTGGTGATCGTCGCCATCGTTCTGAGCGCCCTTAGTCTAGGGGCAGGAGTTGCTTCAGTGGCGCTGACGTGGGAGCAGATGACGGGCTCCCAGAGCACCAAAGCCCCGTAGAAGGCGACTGCATGGGCCTTGGGCCCAATCCCATCGCCGGTTATGCAGACCTCACCGAGAATGCGGGAGACACCCAACACAGCAGGAGCATCAGGTGGCTAGTGTTTTCTTCCCGTACAGCCATAAGGACGAGGCTTTCCGCGACCAATTGGAGTCGCACCTCGCGCTCCAAGGCTTGATTGACGCTTGGC
Source organism: Variovorax flavidus (assembly GCF_030317145.1). Lineage (GTDB taxonomy): Bacteria > Pseudomonadota > Gammaproteobacteria > Burkholderiales > Burkholderiaceae_C > Variovorax > Variovorax flavidus. The sequence continues at coordinate 962,479 of NZ_JASZYE010000002.1, read as the reverse complement.
ATGACCGCCGCATCACAGCTGGTGAAGAAGTCGACGCCGCGATCTTCGGCAAGCTCGAGGCGGCAGACATCATCCTGCTACTCGTCAGCTCGGACTTCATCAGTTCCTCATATTGCTACTCGCGCGAGATGGCCAGAGCCATGGAACGACACGAAGCAGGCCAGGCGCGGGTCATACCCGTCATTCTTCGTCACTGCATGTGGCATGACGCCCCTTTCGGGAAGCTGATGGCTGTGCCATTGGACGGCAGGCCCATCGCATCTTGGCCGGACAGAGACGAGGCGATGGCGCAAGTCGCGGCGGAGGTGGCAAAAGCCGTCAAATCGGTTGGCGGTGGTGCAGCGCCGGCAGGCGCCGTGCAGCCACGTAGCGCAGCCATCGCTGCATCGAGCGCCGACGCGGCCAACCCGCGCTCGAGCAACCTTTGACTGAAGAAGGAGTTTTCCGAAAAGGACCGCGACGAGTTCTTGCGGTCCACGTTCGACTTCATCTGCAGGTTCTTTGAGGGCTCTGTCGGCGCAATACGCAATTCGGACGTGACCGGTACGTTCGAGCGAATCGTCGGAAGAAACGCGGCGGACTTCTGCGCCCGGGGTTGTGGCGTCCGGAGAGTCGCATGCCCGTGGTAGTCGCCGTGTTGACCGTGTTGAGAGTGGCGGGACTCGCTCAAAAGTGGTGAAGCTGCCGTGACAGTGAAAGTAGACGCACCCAACTCTTGTCCGACAACTCAGCCACTGCCCGGGGCGAAAGAGAAGCCGTGAAGACGCGACCCGTCGGCCTCACGCCTCTGACGCCAAATTTTTTCAACTCTACCCATTGAGTATCGCTTGGCTGTTCGTGCGTTCGGACCGCCACTTCAACGGCTGGTGCTGCGGCGCCGCCCTGGAGATCCAAACGGGCGGATAGAGCGTTGTCAAGTTTTTGATAGTTCATAAAACTTCCTACTCAGAGCGCAGCCGCGTTGATCAACCCGAAACCCCATCGTAGGTCATGTCCGCTGTTTGGTTGGAAAGGAATGGAACAGTTCTGCCGTAGGAGAGCTTTCGCTTGCGCAGGGTTAAGGCTACTGTCGCGTTCTAACAACAGCGCGACTAGGCCGCTCACGTAGGGCGCCGCCATCGAGGTACCTGATTTGACAACCGCATCAGGACCAATGATGTAGGCCGGGTCCGCGATATGGTCACTCGAAAGCGCCGATACGACCATCGCGCCGGGCGCCGCCAAGTCTGGCTTAAGGCCCCCATCACGGTTTGGTCCAGGGCTACTGAACGGCGTGAGTGCGTCGACGGGGTGACTGCACTGCTGGCGAGTGCCCCCGAAATCCATCCACTCATGACGTGTCGTATACGAACCCACGGTTATCGCGTGCGGAGCACAGCCTGGCGATCCGATTTTCATGCGGTTGACGTTGTGAGGAGGCAAGAAGGCCGCGCTCTTCGCACCTCGGTTCCGATGCGACCAAGCTTGCACGATCACCGTCGCATTTTGCGCGTTGCGAAAAGAAACTTCCCAAACTCCTTCTGCAACAGAAGGCTTGAGTGGTCCTCCTTGGATCTCGATTCTGACCTCGTGATCACCGTTGTCGTCCGATCGCGGTCCTGCTTCGATCTTCACCGCTGAACCATCGAGCACCGTCGACTCCACTGCGGCAGGCTTGACGCGCGATGGACCAAGAAAGCGGGACGAGGAACCACTAGGCCCTTTGACGGACACCTCCAACTCCGTTTGCCCGTCATACCAACAAGCTAGCAACAGGTTAAGAGATGATCCCGGCCACACTTGAAGTTTCAGAACGCCGACCCCGAAAGGCGGAATAGTGATTTCCCCGTGAACATCGCGTTCGCCATCGTTTCCGGCAGCGGCCACAACGATGCGTCCCGGTCCGGAATAGTCCATGATTCGTTCGGAAAGAGCATCAGTCCCATCATGAGGATCATCGTGGCCGCCCAAACTTAAATTAATTACGGCAGGCATTCCACGCTGATCGGCTTCATAAAAGATGAACTCGATAGCATCCATGATGCTATTTTCAGAAAAGTTTGTCTTGACAGCAATGATGTTTGAGCCAGGTGCCACGCCGCTGTACGTGCCGTGTGTACCTGCTGCGATCCCCGCAACATGCGTGCCATGCCCGCGAATATCACTACTAGCACCCATCGCGCCACCTCGTAGTACCTTGCCGTAGTCATCGTCATCCTTGCGCCAACCGCGGCCCTCCATGCTGTGATCCCAAATGGCCAAAATTCGATCTGAAAACCAGTTCAAAGTTGAATCGATGCCGGTGTCAACGACCCCTATAATCACGCCTTTGCCCGACAGTCCTGGGCGATTTGCTCGAAAAGCATTTAACGCCGTTTTAGTGCCCGCCACGTCATTTAGCGGATGAAAAATTCGGGGCGACTTTATGCGAAGGATTGATTGCTCTTCACTCAAGGAGCGAAGCCCCTCAGCACTGGCCAATGCCGTTCGATTTTTACCACGGTCACCAAAAACGACGGCCCCGCTGACATCAGGTATTTCGGATCTTCCGTCACACTTTAGGATCACCGGAATTCGAGGATTTCTGTTTCTATCCAGCCCGAAGGGACCGTACTGAGAAATCGCTTGTTCGAGAGCGGCGGCTCCGTCAGGAGTACCTTTCGCCATTTCGATAAGTTCCGGTGCAAGCTTGTCAAGTCCCATGACCCCTCCCATGTAAGAACAAAGTGTGACAGGTCTATGCGGAGTCGCAAGCGCTGTTACGTAGAGACCGAGAAGTTCTACTCAGACGATCGGGGCGTGCGCGCTCGGGTGCCAGAGCTTGGCACACAGTTGCGACCGGCCGCGCCGAACCGGTGTCCGTTTGGTGATCGGTCTTCGAGATTCAAGACCTGGGTTGGGCGCACGGCCCGCCTGTGGGGAGGCATGCCCGCTGAAGTCGGCCCTCGTCAAGATACGTCGTAGAAACCAGACAGAAAGTGAGTTTTAACTAACATGGCGAATCCCCTCTTGCGATGCGATGGCGCATGTAGCGCGGCGCTATCGCAATGCCCCCGCGCGCTCGATGCGGTCGAGTCTCTTGGTGCCATTTGCAGCAGGTGCTAGCCGGGCGCCTCTCGAGTGAGGAGAAGGAGCCGCGACCCCACGATGCCATGAGCACCAAAGGGTCATCGGGGCCTGAACGCGCTCTCTAAGGGATTTTCCTTAAAAATCAATCACTTAGGAGCGCTGTTGTCAAAATTAGGTCCTAAATTTGATGGAAATCCGGCCTAACTTTGAACGAACTCAGCCGGGTGAGATTTCGCTGGCGCATCACGGCGTGCTCTTCCTGGATGAGTTTCCCGAGTTCGGCAGGGCCTCGCTGGAGGCGCTGCGTGAGCCGCTGGAAACCGGGACGATCACGATCGCCCGCGCGGCCCGCCGCGCCGAGTTCCCGGCGCGCTTCCAATTGATCGCGGCGATGAATCCCTGCCCTTGCGGCTATCTCGGCTCGACACTCAAGGCCTGCCGGTGCACGCCCGATCAGGTATCGCGCTACCAGGGAAAGCTCAGCGGCCCGCTGCTGGACCGCATCGATATCCACATCGAAGTGCCCGCGGTGTCGGCCGAGCAATTGCTGGATGCGCCCCCCGGCGAGGCGACCGATGCGATCCGTGGCCGCGCGGGCGAGGCCCGCAAGCGGGCGCTGGCGCGACAGGGCACGACGAATCAATCGCTGCAAGGCGCAGAGATCGACCGCCACGCCTCGCTGGCACCGGATGCGCTGAAGTTCATGCACACGGCGGCGGCGAAGCTGGGCTGGTCGGCCCGCAGCACACACCGGGCGCTGAAGGTGGCGCGGACGATCGCTGACCTGGCGGACGCGGGGTCGGTGGAGGTGGCGCACGTCGCGGAGGCCGTGCAATACCGGCGGGCGCTGCGGGCTGCCGGTTGATCGGCGGCCGGTAGAGTTCACGGCCATGGGATCTACCGCACCGCAGCACTCCCCGCTGTCCCCACCCACCCCCTACAACCGCCGCCTCGTCGCCTGGCTCTCCGTCGGCCAACTCATCACCTGGGGCAGCGTCTTCTACACCTTCGCCTTGCTGATGGAGCCGGTGGAACGCGAGCTCGGCCTGAACCGCGCGCAGTCCTCGCTGGCCTTCAGCCTCGCCTTGCTGGCCGAAGGCGCGATGGCCTGGCCCGTGGGCCGCTGGATCGATCGGGGCCACGAGCGCGCCGTGATGACGGGCGGCTCATTGCTGATCGCAGTGGGCCTGATGTTCCACAGCTTCGTGCACAGCGCGGCAGGCTTCTACGGCGTGTGGCTCCTGCTCGGCGCCGGCTTGTCGGCAACCCTCTACAGCCCGGCCTTCTCGATCGTCACGCGCCGCTTTCCGAATGATTTCCGGCGCGCGATCATCACCTTGACCTTTCTGGGCGGCCTCGCGAGCACCGTCTTCATCCCGCTGGATGCCTGGCTGATCGCACAGCTCGGCTGGCGGCACGCGCTGTGGGTGCTGGCCGCGATCCATCTTTTCGTGTGCGTCCCGCTGCACTTCCGCATCCTGCGAAACGCACCGGGGCGCCGCGCCGAGCCGCCCGCAGGCGGGCGCCCGTCCTCCGATCGCCGTTCCGTCGCGCACCACCTGCGCAGCGCGCCCTTCCTACTGATCGGCGTATTCACCGTCCTGCTCATGGCGGTGACCGCCGCCCTGCCGCCCCACATGGTCAGCCTGCTGCGCGGCGCGGGATTGCCGGAAGCCTGGGCCATCGCGGTCCCGGCGAGCGTCGGCATCATGCAGGTGTTCGGACGCGCCCTGCTCTACTTCTTCGAACACCATTTCGACCTGCATCTCGCAAACCGTTTGATCCCCTGCCTGATCCCGCTCGGCCTCGTGATGCTGCTGGCGGGCGCCGGCCACCCGGTGGCTGCCTTGTGCTTCGTGCTGTTCTACGGCATGGGCAACGGGATGCTGACCATCGTCAAGGGCACGGCCATCGCGCAGTACGTCGACCGCGAGCACGTCGCCACGCTCAATGGCGCACTCGGCCTGCCAAGCGCCATCGCCCGCGCCGTCGCCCCACTGCTGCTCGGCCTGCTGTGGACGCCGGCCGGCGGCTACACCGCCGGCCTGTGGATCCTGCTGGCAGCAAGCGTCGTGGCAGTCCTGGCCCTGCGAGCCGCCCAACACCGCAACTAGCGCCGACCCAAGCCCAGAAAAGCCGTGGACCCGGTTCCGCCGGTCCACCGGCTTAGCCCCCGGAAGGGGGTGGAGAGCGACACGAAGTGCGCGAGCCTGGGGGAGATCAAATAAGCCCGCGCCCCGCCAGATTGCGCATCAGCGCAACGATGCCGAAGGACCAGCGCGCCGCCTGGTCCGAATGCACGACCCGGTTCTCGAGCGCGCCGAGTTCGGGTGCCGAAATGGTCACCCGGTCGCCCACCACGTGCGTGAAGCCCTGGCCGGGGCCGTGCCGGTCCTGGGTGGGCGCGAACATCGTGCCCAGGAAGAGCATCAGGCCGTCGGGATAGGCGTGGTGCGGGCCGATCGCCTGCGACACGATGTCCAGCGGGTCGCGGCTGATCTTCGACAGCGAGCTCGATCCTTCGAGCGTGAATCCCTCCGGCCCCACGACGCGCAGCGCCACCGTGATGCGGCGCACGTCGTCGATGCCGAAATGCTCGTCGAAGAGGCGGATGAAGGGCCCGATCGCACAGGACGCGTTGTTGTCCTTGGCCTTGCCGAGCAGCAGCGCGCTGCGGCCTTCGAAGTCGCGCAGGTTGACGTCGTTGCCCAGCGCCGCGCCGAGCGTCTGGCCGCGGCTGTTGACGGCAAGCACGACCTCGGGCTCGGGGTTGTTCCAGACCGACCCCGAATGGATGCCCACATCGGCGCCGGCGCCGACCGCGGACAGCACGGGCGCCTTGGTGAAGATTTCGGCGTCGGGACCGATGCCCACTTCCAGGTACTGCGACCACGCGCCCTGCGCGATCAGCACGTCCTTCACTTTGGCGGCCTGCGGCGAGCCGGGCACGATGCCGGCGAGGTTGTCGCCCAGCACACCGCCCAGCGCGGCACGGATGGATTCGGCCTTGGAGGCATCGCCGCGAGCCTGCTCCTCGATCACCCGTTCGAGCAGGCTGGAGATGAAGGTCACGCCGCTGGCCTTCACGGCCTGCAGGTCGCAGGGCGCGAGCAGCCACGGATGCTGCGGGTCGCGACCTGACTCGTCGCTGTTGGCGAGCGCGGCTTCGAGCGACGCGACGCGGACGGTCCTGTCGTCGCGCAAGCCCTGCCGCACCGCGCCCACCGGGTCATCGAGTTCGAGCAGCTGGCTCGCGGTCGGTGCGATGCGCGAGAGATCGTGCAAGCCGCCCTCGTGCACCGCGACCAGCACCGGGCCGACGTCCGGCAGCCAGAGCCGGCCAATCAGGGTGGCGCGATCGGCGTCGCGAGGCAGGTACTGGGCGGTCGAAAGCATCGAGGTCATGCGAGGGGTCTCCAGATGAATGGGCCGGTGATTCGGCCGGTCGCCCCGGATCGTACGGGACTGTCAGCGTGCCGTCGCGCGAACGCGTGCGACGCTTTGCGGCAGATCGGCCCACGCCGGCTCTTGCGGCGCGAAGCGCGCACGCATGTAGCCGGCCAGCTCGGCGATCTGGGCGTCGTCGAGCGCCTCGCGGAAAGCAGGCATGAAGCCGATGTCGCGCGAGGCCGGCTCTCGCACGCCGTCGAGGATGGTGCGCAGCAGGTTGTCCGGCCGCGCGCTCGTCAGGTTGCTGTTGAGCGCGAGCGGCGTGTTGACGCCGAGCAGCGTGGGCCCGTCGCCGTCGTGATGGCAGGCGGCGCAGGCGCTGTCGAACATGCGCTGGGCCGGGCCGAGCAGTTGGCCTTGGCTGCTGGCGGCCGAGGCGATGGCGCGTTGTGCCTGTGCGGCGTCGGCTCCTTCGGCTGCCGCGGGCTGGAAAGAGGCGAGGTAGGTCGCCATCGCGCGGATATCCGCGTCCGGCACGGCGGCGAGTTCGCGCACCACCTCCGCCATCGGGCCGCCGGCAATGCCGTGGTCGCGCGCATGGCCGTTGCGCAAATAGCCGTAGAGGGCCTCGGCGCTCCAGGGCACCGCCGCGGTCGACAGCGAGGTCAGCGCCGGCGCCTCCCAGCCGTCCACCATCGCGCCGGACAGCAAGGCCTTGCCACCCTGCTCCGCCCCCAGCGCGTTGCGCGGCGTATGGCAGGCGCCGCAATGGCCCAGGCCGTTGACCAGATAGGCGCCGCGATTCCATTCGGCGCTCTGTGTGGCCACGGGTCGAAGCGGCGACGGGTCATGGAAAAGCGCGTTCCATCCCGCCATGAGCGGGCGCAGACCGAAAGGAAACGTCAGTTGCGCCTTCGGCGTCTCGGCGCTCACGGCCGGCAGCGACATGAAGTACGCGTAGAGCGCCTGCAGGTCGTCGTCGCTGGTCTTCGCGAAGGCGGTGTAGGGAAAGGCGGGGTAGAGGTGATGGCCATCGCGCGAGATGCCCTCCCGCATCGCGCGCTGGAAGGCGCTGAAGGACCAGCGCCCGAGGCCGGTGTCGGCATCGGGGGTGAGGTTGGTCGTGTAGATGGTGCCGAAGGGCGTGTCCATCGGTCGGCCGCCGGCGTTGGGCGTGCCCCCGGATGCGGTGTGGCAGACAGCGCAGTCGCCGAGCGCGGCGAGCGTGCGTCCGCGCTCGATGGTGGCTTCGCTGTAGACGGGTGCGCTGAGCGAAACCGGCGCAATCGCAGAGCGCCAGCCGAGCAGGCCTGCGACCACGCCGATCGCTCCAACGACGATTGCGCCGGCGCCCACCCAGAGCCCCTTGCGACGCGGCCAAGGCGCGGAGGCAGGCAGCTCGCTCCTTTCCCCTCTGGAAGGCTGGGTTGGGGGTGCGACGGCGGCGGGGAGCGGATTCAGGGCGGCACGGACCACCTCGGGGGTGAACGGCGGCGCCCGGAAGCGCACGCCCGTCGCATCGAAGATCGCATTCGCGATCGCCGCCGTTCCCGGCACCGACGACGATTCCCCCGCCCCGAGCGGCGGCTCGCCGGGGCGCTGCATGTGCATGACCTCGATCACCGGCACTTCGCGGAAATTGATGATCGGATAGCTGCCCCACTCGCGGCTCGCCACCACGCCCGAAGGCCGCACGCCAGGAAGCGACTCGACATCCGGTGCCGACTGCGGCGCGAACTGCACACGCTCCTTCAACGCACGGCTCGTGGCCTGGATCACGTTGCCGTGGATCTGGTGCTCGACCCCGGCCGGATTGACCATCAGCCCCGCGTCGTGCCCGACCACCACGCGGCGCACGTGCACCTCGCCCGTCTTGCGATTGACCTCGACATCCGCGACCCACGCCGACCATGCCGCGCCGAAGCCCGGCCACTTGCTATGCACGTAGCGCGCATAGGCAAAGCCCTGGCCGAACAGGATGTCGCCGCCGGGTCCGAGGCCACCATCCGCGTTTTCCTGCGGTCCGGTGCGCATGCGCCAGCCGGCCTTCTGCGCCGTCTCGCGTACCAGCTCGGCGGCGCGCGGATCGTGCAGATGCCGCAGCCGGAAGGCGACCGGATCGACGCCCGCCGCCGTCGCCAGTTCGTCGACATAGGACTCGTGCGCGAACGAATTCGGCAATGCCGACACGCCGCGCAGCCATGAGGCGCGCACGATCGGCGCCATGTCGTTGACCTTCACGCGCAGATTGCCGTAGGCGTACGGAGGCCGTGCCGTCCGGTCGCCCATCTCGAAAGCCTGCGCCACGGGTTCGATGGTGCGGGTCAGCAGCAGCGCGAGCGTGGGCGCGCCGTTCGACGGATAGGACGTCTCGAAGTCGTAGGCCGCGACATGGCCATCCGCATCGAGCCCGCCCTGGATCTGCATCAGTTGCGCAGCGCCCTTGGGCTCCCACGCGTGTTCCTGCTCGCGCGTGAGCTGCACGCGCACCGGCGCGCCGACCGCGCGCGCCAGCAGCGCTGCATCGGCCGCGACGTCGTCCGCGCCGTTGCGGCCGTAGCAGCCGGCCGCTTCCATGCGCACGACATCCACCTCCAGGTCGTCCAGGCCCGTCAGTTTGGCGAGATCGGCACGCAGCACATGCGGGTTCTGCGAACCGGCCCACACGCGCAACCTGAAGCCGTCGCCGCCACCCGGCTCCCAGTGCGCGAGCGCGCACGACGGGCCGATCGACGCATGCATCTGGTAGGGCCACACGTAGGTGCGCGGCATCGGCTCGGCAGCGGCCGCGAGAGCGCCGTCCACGTCGCCTTCGTCCACCAGCAGCCGCTGCGTGGCGGGATTGGCGCGCAGCGCGGCTTCGAGGTCATCGAGCGACGGCAGGCCGGGCCACGCCTTCCACGTCACGCGCAGTTCGCGCAACGCCTGCTCGGCATGTTCCTCTCGTTCCGCCACGATGCCCACGAAATCGCGGATGACGACGACGCCGCGAATGCCGGGAATATGCGCGATGGACGATTCGTCGACCGACTCCAGCGTGTTGCCGATGTAGTCGCCATGGTCCGCACCGGCATACGGCGGCCGCACCACGCGGCCATGCAGCATGCCGGGCACGCGCATGTCGTGCACGAAGACCAGTTCGCCCGCCAGCTTGGCCGGGATGTCGACGCGCGGCACCGAGCTGCCGACGATGCGGTAGTCCGACGGATTCTTCAGGCGCGAGAGCGTGTCGAGCTGCAGCACCGTGCGCCCGCCCGCCACCAGCTCGCCAAAGCCGATGCTGAAGGCGGGATCGTCGCCCGCATGGAGGCGCCCCTCGCGCACCTGGAGCAATTCAGGCTGCACGCCAAAGTGCTCGGAGGCTTGCGCCACCAGCCAGGCCCGCGCCTGCGCAGCCGCATGGCGCAACGGACCGGCATGGATCTGGATCGAGGCGCTTGCAATCGTCGCCCCCTGGTTCGGCACGCGCGCCGTGTCGCCCAGCATCATGCGGACCTGCGCCATCGGCAGATCCAGTTCTTCCGCCACGATCTGCGACAGCGCGGTCTGGATGCCCGTACCGAGATCGACGTGGCCGTTGAGCGCCGTGACGCTGCCGTCGTCCCAGATCGCCAGCAGCACCTCCGGCCCTTCGGCCGGATTGCCCGCGACCAGCGCCGGCTGCCCCTTGGCCGGCGGCGGCGCGGGCGGCGTCTCGCGCACGATCACGAGCACGCCATCGGCATGGAGGAATTCGCTGCGCGTGCGAGGCTGGTCGGCGCGCCGTGTCACGTGTCGGCGCCCTTCGCCATCCGCATCGCGGCGCGCTGCACCGCGGTCACGATCTCGACGTGCGTGCCGCAACGGCAGAGATTGCCGGAGAGTTCGCTGCGGATGCGCGCCTCGCTCGGGTTTGGCTCGCGCGCGAGCAAGGCGGCGGCCTGCATCACCATGCCGTTGAGGCAATAGCCGCATTGCGCGGCCTGTGCGTCCTCGAAGCCTTGCTGAACAGGGTGCCAGCGCTCACGCGAGCCCAGACCTTCGAGCGTCGTGATCTCGCGGCCGGCCACCCCGTGCGCCGGAATCACGCAGGCACGCGCCGCCACGCCATCGACCCACACGGTGCAGGCACCGCACTGCCCGAGCCCGCAGCCGAACTTGGGCCCGTTCAGGCCCAGGTCGTTGCGCAAGACATGGAGAAGCGTCGCCTCGTGCGACGCTGCGAGTTCGACACTGCGTCCGTTGACCTTCAGTCCGAACCCAGCGGGACGCATCACACGATGTCGGAAGACTGGATGCGCTTCACGCCCTTGGCGGCCATCTGCTTCCATGCGGCCGCGAGCGATCCGTTGAGGTCGATGGCGCGCGTCGCGTCCTCGATCACGTAGACCTCGAAGCCGGCCTTGCGCGCATCCATCGCGGTCCATGCCACGCAGAAGTCGGTGGCAAGGCCGGTGACGAACACCGTCTTGATGCCCCGCGCCTTCAGGTAGCCGCCCAGTCCGGTCACCGTCTTGTGGTCGGCCTCCTCGAATGCGGAGTAGCTGTCCATGTCCTTATGGTGGCCCTTGCGGATGATGAGCTGCGCCGTGGGCAGCTTCAGGTCCTTGTTGAGTGCCGCGTCCTCCGTGCCCTGCACGCAGTGATCGGGCCACAGCACCTGCGTGCCGTAGCTCAGCTTGGTGCTCTCGAAGGGCTTCTTGCCGGAATGCGTGCTCGCGAACGACGCGTGGCCGGCCGTGTGCCAGTCCTGCGTGACGACGATGTTCTCGAACGCGCCCGCGAGCTTGTTGATGACGGGCACCACCTCCGCACCGCCCTTCACCGGCAGCGTGCCGCCGTCGATGAAGCAGTTCTGCACGTCGACCACGATGAGCGCCGAGTTGGCCGCCGGCTTGATCTTTGCGGCTGCCGCCGCGAAGAACGGCGTCGTGGCGCCCAGCCCGCCGACAAGCCCGAAGGCTGCGGCCGCTTTCAAGAGGGATCTGCGTTGCGTGTCGTGCATGGTGGTCACTCCTCGGTTTAAGAAACTGTGGGCCGGCTCATACGCTGAGATAGGCGCGTCTTACCTCGTCATTGGCCGCCAGGTCCGCCATCGACGCCTGATAGCGGATCTGGCCCTTCTCCAGCACGTACGCACGGTCGGAGACCAGCTCCGCAAAGTGCATGTTCTGCTCCGACAGCAGGATGCTCACGCCCTGCGCCTTGAGTTCGAGGATCATGTTCGCCATCTGCTCGACGATGACCGGCGCCACGCCTTCGGAAGGCTCGTCCAGCAGCACCAGGTACGGATTGCCCATCAGCGTGCGCGCCACGGTGAGCATCTGCTGCTCGCCGCCGCTCATGCGGCCACCGGGACGGTTCGGCATCTCGCCGAGATTGGGGAAAAGCTTGAACAGGCGCTCGGGCGTCCACAGCGGCGCATCGGTGCCGTCGGCCCAGCGGCGCGCGGGCTGCTTGCCGACTTCGAGGTTCTCCATCACGCTGAGGTCGGTGAACACGCGGCGGTCCTCTGGCACGAAGCCCAGGCCCATGCGCGCCGCATGGTGCGGCTCGCTCTTCGAGATGTCGTGCCCGAGAAAGCGCACCGCCCCGCGACGCTTGGCAAGCATGCCGATCAGCGCCTTGAGCGTGGTCGACTTGCCCGCACCGTTGCGCCCCATGAGCGCGACGACTTCGCCGCGACGCACGTCCAGGTCGACGTCGTAGAGGATCTGCGCGGCGCCATACCAGGCGCACAAGGCCTTCGCTTCGAGCAACACTTCATGCGAACTCATGCGTGCTCTCCCACCGCCGCATTCACCGCTGCGGCCTTCTCGGCGATCTTCTCGAAGGTCTTGCCGCTACCGAAGTAGACCTCCTGCACCTTCGGATGGTCGCGGATCTCCAGCGGCTTGCCTTGCGCAATGAGACGCCCGCGCGCGAGCACGATCATCCGGTCGGCATAAGCGAACACCACGTCCATGCTGTGCTCGGTGAAAAGCACCGCCATGCCGCGGTCGATGACGAGTTGCTTGGTCAATGCCATGAGCGAATTGCGTTCCTTGGGCGCCATGCCGGCGGTGGGCTCGTCCATCAGCAGCAGCTTGGGACTGTTGGCCATCGCGATCGCGAGTTCCACGCGCTTCACGTCGCCGTAGGCGAGCACGCTGCAGGGGCGATCCGCCTGTGCCTTCATGCCGACCTGGTCCAGAAGGGTCAGCGCCTCGTCGCGCTTGTAGTCGGCCGCGCGGCGCCATGTCGAGAACAGCTTGTGGTCATGCGAGAGCAGGGCCATCTGCACGTTCTCGACCACCGTGAGCGATGCGAAGGTCTCTGCGATCTGGAAGGTGCGCCCGACGCCCATGCGCCAGATCTCGCGCGGCTTGCGGCCCACGAGTTCCTGGCCGTCGAGCAGGATCGAACCGCGGTCCGCCTTCAACTGGCCGTTCACCATGTTGAAGGTGGTCGACTTGCCGGCGCCGTTGGGTCCGATCAGCGCCAGCAGTTCGCCGGGCGCCAGCTCGAAGCTGATGCCGTCGACGGCCTTCACGCCGCCGAAGGATTTGCCGAGTTCGTTGACTTTGAGGAGGCTCATGCCTTCGCCTCCTTCAGGTCCGCGCCGGCTTCCGCTGCGTGGCGCCGGCGATCGAACAACTGCTTGGCAAAGCCGGCGATCCCCTGCGGGAACAGCAGCACGAGCAACAGGATGATCCCGCCCAGCATGGCTCTCCAGTAATCGGTATTGCGCGCCACGGTGTCGTGGAGCCAGGTGAAGGTGACGGCCCCGACCACCGGGCCCGCGAGCGTCTGGATGCCGCCGAGCAGCACCATCACCAGCCCGTCGACCGACTTGCCGACGCTCAGTGATTCCGGCGAGATGCTGCCCTTGGAGAACGCATAGAGCGCACCGGCCAGCCCCGCCGCAGTGCCCGCGATCACGAAGGCGGCCCACTGCATGCGCTTGACGTCGATGCCGATGGCATCCGCGCGCAGCGCCGAATCGCGGCCGGCGCGCAGCGCATAGCCGAAGGGCGAGAACAGAACGCGTCGCAGCCACAGCACCCCGAGGGCCACCAGCACGAGCGTGAGCCAGTAGTAGGCGCGTTTGTCGGAGAGCCATGCGGACGGCCAGACGCCGGTGAGGCCGTTGCTGCCGCCGGTGAAGCTGTCCCATTGATAAGTGATGGCCCAGGTGATCTGCGCGAAAGCGAGCGTGAGCATCGCCAGGTACACGCCCGACAGCCGCACCGCGAACCATCCGTAGACGAAGGCGCCGGCCGCGGCGACCAGCGGCGCGACGACCAATGCCAGTTCCATCGGCATGCCGCTCGCGCGCACCAGCAGCGCGGCACCGTAGGCCCCGAGCCCGAAGTACGCGGCATGGCCGAAGGAGTGCATGCCCGCCGGCCCCATGATGAAGTGCAGGCTGGTTGCGAACAGCGCGGCGATCATGAGGTCGATCATCAGCACCGTCGTGTAGGGAGAACCTGCCGTGAGGAATGGCATGGCGGCGAGCACGAGACCGAACACTGCGGCGGCGATCAGGTAGACCTTGCTGGGGCGGCGCAGAGGCTCTTCCTGCATGCCCACGTAGCGGCTCGGCGCCTGCGGCCGGCCGAACAGGCCCCAGGGCCTCCACACGAGCACGACGGCCATCACGAGAAAGTCGACCACCAGCGTGAGCTTCGAGAAGGAGACGCTGATGCCGAAAATGTCGACCACGCCAAGCCAGATGCAGATCGCCTTGATCTCGGCGATGAGCAGCGCGGCAGCGTAGGCGCCCGGGATCGAACCCATGCCGCCCACCACCACGACCACGAAGGCCGCGCCGATGGTGTTGAGGTCCATCTCCAGCGTCGCGGGCTCGCGCGGCAGCTGCAACGCGCCCCCAAGCCCCGCCAGCAGCGCGCCGAGCGCGAACACCGCGGTGAAGAGCCATGCCTGGTTGACGCCAAGCGCGCTGACCATCTCGCGGTCCTGCGTCGCTGCGCGCACCAGCGTGCCGAATCGCGTGCGGGTGAGGAGCATCCAGACCAGCCCGAGCACCACGGGCCCGACGACGATCAGGAAGAGGTCATACGAAGGAAACTGCCGCCCGAGGATGGTGACGGAACCCGAGAGCCCCGGCGCGCGTGGCCCGAGCAACTCGTCAGGCCCCCACAGCCACAGCACCGCATCCTTGATGACCAGCACCAGCGCGAAGGTCGCGAGCAATTGGAAGAGTTCAGGCGCCTTGTAGATGCGCCGCAGCAGCACCACCTCGATCAGCGCGCCCAGCACGCCGACCGCCAGTGCCGCCATCACCAGCGCGGGCCAGAAGCCCATGCCGGTGCCCAGCCGATCGACCAGGGTGTAGGCCACATAGATGCCCACCATGAAGAACGAGCCATGCGCGAAATTCACGATCCGCGTGACGCCGAAGATCAGCGACAGACCTGCCGCGACGAGAAACAGCGACGACGCGCTCGCCAGCCCGTTGAGGAGCTGGACGATGAAACCGGAAAAGCTCATGACTCGCTCGTCCCTCGATCAGTCCGCTGCGCGCGACTTTTTCACTTCGGCGGCGGAAGGCTGGTACTTCGCATCGGCGCCGTCGAGGTACACGTAGTCGACCATCACACCCTTGCCGCCGTCGTTCTTGGTGCGGCCCACGAACGCGCCCATGGTGGACTGGTTGTCCTCGGGGCGATAGGTGATCTTGCCGAAGGGTGTGTCGACCTGCAGGCCCTTGAAGGCGGCGACCAGCTTCTCCGGATCGGTGCTCTTCGCCTTGGCGATGCCGGCTGCGGCCGACTTGATCATGCTGTAGCCCACCACCGAGCCGAGACGCGGGTAGTCCTTGAACTTCGCCTGGTAGGCCTGTTCGAAGGCCTTGTGCGCGGGCGTGGTGATGCCGTACCACGGATAGCCGGTCACGATCCAGCCGTTGGGCGCTTCGTCCTTCAGCGGGTCCATGTACTCGGGTTCGCCGGTCAGCACGCTCACGACTTCGCGATCCTTGAACAGGCCGCGCGTGTTGCCTTCACGAACGAACTTCGACAGGTCGGCGCCGAAGAGCACGTTGAAGATCGCATCGGGCTTGGCATCGGCCAGCGCCTGCACCACGCTGCCAGCGTCGACCTTGCCCAGCGGCGTGGCCTGCTCTGCGACGAACTCCACGTCGGGCTGCGCAGCCTTCAGCAACTGCTTGAACGCAGCGACCGCCGACTGACCGTATTCGTAGTTGGGGTAGACCACCGCCCAGCGCTTCTTCTTGAGCTTGGCCGCTTCGGGCACCAGCATCGCAGCCTGCATGTAGGTGCCGGGGCGCAGGCGGAAGGTGTACTGGTTGCCGCCCTGCCAGGTGATCTTGTCGGTCAACGGTTCGCCGGCGAGGAAGAAGAACTTCTTCTGCTTCGCGAAGTCGGTGACGGCGAGTCCGGTGTTGGACAGGAAGGTGCCTGCCAGGATGTCGACCTTCTCGCGCGAGACCAGCTCTTCGGCCACGCGCACGGCGTCGCCGGGGTTCGCGTTGTCGTCGCGGCTGATCAGTTCGATCTTCTTGCCGTTGACGCCGCCCGCGGCGTTGATCTCATCGACGGCGAGTTCCATGCCCTTCTTGTAGGGCTCGAGGAAGGCGGGCTGCGCCTTGTAGCTGTTGATCTCGCCGATCTTGATCACGCCCTGGGCGTGCGCGGGGACGAGGGCAGTGGCTAGCGTGGCGACGGCGGCCGCGCTGAAGGCAAGACGCAGGGGATTCATCGAAAGCTCCTTGGGTACGAACACAAAAATAAATGATGCGGCGAGCGGCTCAGCGAAGGCCGTCTTCGCCCTTGATCTCGGAAACCTGCAGGCCACCGATGCGCGGCAGGGGGCGGCCGCTGTCGGTGACCGCGACGGCGACGACGATCTCGTTGGCGCGCGGTGCGTCCGACACGCGGGCTTCGACGGCGTCGAAGTGGCTGCGCACGAAGGCCGCATCCTTGTGGCCGAGCGGCACGTCGATCGCCGTGCCCAGCGTGCCGCGCTTCTTGGCGGAGGGCACCAGCGCCGCGCCCTTCTCGACCGCCACCCGCAGCGGTGCGCCGAGCTTGGGATGCAGGATGGCGGCCGCGTGTTCGAGTTCACCGGCCTCGCCGACGATCGCGGCCTTGCCGTAGCTCTGCGCCTGGCCCGGCTCGATGCCGAGCGCCGCGACGGCCTTCTGCCCGAGCAGCGCGCCGAGTTCTTCGCCGATGGCGATCAAGTCATCGAGCGATTCGCTGTAGCGGCCCGCGTAGGGGTTCTCGATGACGGCGATGGCAACGGCACGGCGCGTCGGCGGCTCGACGGTTTTGCCCATTTCCTTGCGGGTCTCGTCGACCTGGATCACGAGCTTGCGGATATTTGCTGTCATTGCTTGTCCTTTGTGTTGGCGAGGTCCGGCCGTCTTTCGGGAAACACCGCGGAACCGGCTTGGCCGGGCCGCTGGTGTTGCCCCCCTGCAGGGGGGTTGGCGAAGCGACACGAAGTGCGCGAAGACTGGGGGGTAGTCATCTCAGGCCATCCCATTTGCTGATGTCTTCGGCGCGAAGGCCGCCTACGCGATCGTGAATTCGGTAGCCGGTGGTCATCGCCAGTATGAAAACGATCTCGTCGGCCGCCGGCGCACCGGGCACCCGTACTTCGATCGCATCGAACTGCCCGCGCACATAGCTCGCATTGATGTTGGTGAGCGGCACGTCGAGCGCCGCTCCGGGTGGCCCGACCTTCTTGGTCGAGGGGACGATCGACAGCGCGTTGCCCGGCTGGCCCGTCTTCTCCTCGGCCTTGCCTTGGCGATAGGCATCGCGATCGCCCTTCCACCCGAGCAGCTCGCGCATCGCGTAGCCGCCGGGCACGTGCCACAGGGCGCCATGCTCCAGTTCGCCGGCCGCACCGACGATGGCGCCCTTGCCGTAAGTGGCGATGCGCTCGACCGGCACGTCCATCGCGGCGCGCAACCGGTGCGCCATGTCGACGCCGACGGGATCGAGCAGTTTCATCATCGGCAGGATGTCGGGCTCGTAGCGGCCCGCGAAGGGATTGGTCAGCACCGCGCCGATGGCGCCGCGCACCAGCGGCGTTGCGGCGCGCGGTCCGAATTCGTGGTGGATGTGCTCGACCTGGGTAAAGACACGGCGTATATCGATCATGAAAAGAAGTCCTGCTTTTCGTTAAGCAAATACTGAACCAACTGCACTGCCGGCACCGTCGCCCGCAATTCGCCGCGATGTCGCCGAGGTCTGCGAGCTTAAGGGTTGGACGACCCGCCATTGGTCCTGGCAAACGAGCACGGCCGACCAGATGAGCCCGAGGCGCTGCAGGGCGTCCGCACGGGCAACGCCCGCATCCAGTGCGCGGCGCACCTGCGCGGGCGCCAGGGCGTCGACGTTCGTCGTCACGGGGATGTCGCCGAGGTCGCTGTCGTCCTTGCACTCGCTCGCGGGAACGCGATGAATACCCGGGTCGTCGACATCGACGGCGTTGGCAACCACGGTGGCCGCGGCGTCCGCTTCGGCCGCGGTCGCGGCGAGCACGGTGACACTGTCGGCGATGCCGAGCGAAAAACTGCGGCCGCGCCAGCCGCTGGTGGCGACGCCTCGCACCGGCATGTCCGCAATGATCTCGAATTGACCATCTGTCGTGACCGGCCCCTGGTCGCGCAAGTCGAAGCGCGCGAGATCGGCAAACAGGCCGACCCGCGCGGAATGCCCGGGCGCAAGATGCAGCGCGATGTCGCCGCCGTTGTTGACCCACGCGCGCTCGATGCCGGGACGGTGAAAGCAGGCGATGAGTTCCTGCGCGACGGAGCCGGCGACAGCCGCCATCGGCGTGATGAAGCCGGCGCGGAACGGCACGCACGCATTCCACATGCGCTGCGCAATGGGGCCGCGCAACGCGCAGTCGCTGCCCACGGGCTGGCGCAGCAAAGGCAACTCGGCCACGAGTTCGTCGAGCAGGGTGCTGAAGCGTCGCCACACGTGCTCGTGCGCCACCGCGACCTCCACTGCATCGCCATGCGCCTCGGCAATGATGTCGATGGGGCCGTGGTTGAGATGCCAGCGGCCGCCGTCGAGCGCTGTGCGTTGGGCAGTCATGGCGCCGACCTCTCTGAAATGGTGATGCGGCCGCCGCCGGGCCGCCCCAAGGCGAGCCGCGCCTCCCCCTCGGGGGGTGGCGAAGCACACGCAGTGGCAAGCCGGGGGGCTGTCATTTCTAGCCGAGCATCGGGGGCTGGCCCAAGGGCCAGGGATTGGCTGCATCCATGCGCAGCCATTGGCGCGCCAGCGGCGCACCGTCGTCCTGCCAGGCGCCCCGAGCAAGCGCCTGTTCGAGCGAAAACACGTGCTCCATGTGGCCGCCGAGCGCCGCGTAGTCCTCGCGCCGCATGCTGAATTCGATGGGCGCGACGATCGCGGGCGTGGGCACCGTGCCGAAGCTGTTGTCGGGCATGCGCAGCACATCGGCCATCACCGTGATGCCGCCGCCGGGCCACACGTAGGCCGGTGCACCGCCGCAGGTCACGTTGACCAGCGCGCGCTTGATGGCGCGGGTGAGCAGCACCGGGTTCTCCGTCACGCCAGCGCGCAGGCTGCCGCCCGCGCCACCGAGGAACAGCACCGTGCACAGCGAGGGTTCGCAGTTCTCGCCGATGCGCTCCACGATGCGGCGCACCTCGGCCGGCATCTCCTGCTCGACCGGGCGCAATTGCTCGTCGAGCACATACCACTGCGCATGCTCGCCGGTGGTCGAAGTCATCAGCAGGCGCAAGCCGGGGCGCGCCACGCCCTCTTCCCAGCCTTCGATGATGGAGAGCGGATCGTCGATATCCGTGCCGCCCCAGCCATTGCCCGGGTTCGCGACCTGGAAGTAGCGTCCCGGCGTCGACTTGCGCCCGCGCATCTGGATGCCCGAAGCCGGCATGTCGAGGCAGCGCCCGGCCTGGTGCTCGGTCAGCACGCCGGTGATGTGGTCGTCGACCACCACCACCTCGTCGGCATGGCCGAACAGCTGGCGCGCGAAGATGCCGACCGCCGCCGAGCCGCAGCCTACGCGCATGCGCTGCTCTTCCACGCCATTGACGATCGGCGCCTTGCCGGCCTGGATCACCATGCTGGCGCCGCCGTCGATCACGCATTCGACCGGCTTCTTGTTGCCGAGCAGTTGCATCAGCTCGACCGTCATGCGCCCTTCCTTCTTGCTGCCACCGGTGAGGTGGTGCACGCCGCCGAGCGACAGCATCTGCGAGCCGTATTCGGCGGTGGTGACGTGACCCACGACCTCGCCGCGATAGCGCACATTGGCCTGCTCGGCGCCGAGGAAGCGGTCGGTGTCGATCTTCACCTTGAAGCTGCAGTAGCTGAAGATGCCTTCGGTCACGACCGTCACCATGTCCACGCCCTGCGCCTTCGAAGCCACGATGAAGGGCGCGGGCTTGTAGTCTGGGTAGGTGGTGGACGAGCCCACGCCGGTCACAAAGACCTCGTCGGCACGAAGGAGATCGCCGTTCCAGTCGAGGTCGACGACCGGTTCGGCGCTGCGCTCCACCTCGTCGAGTTCGGCGTTCACCCGGGCGAAGGGCACGAGCGCGGGGGATTCGGTCGCGAGTTCGCGGCGCAGCAACACCACCGGATCGACCCGCACCAGCACGCCGTCGCGATTGGCATAGCGGTCGCAGGCGCCCGTGCGCCCATCGGAGATCTGGCACAGCACCGGGCAGGCGTTGCATTCGACCTTGCTGGCGCTCATCTTCTCGTTGCGCAGCGGCGCGCGGCCGGTGGCCTCGGGCAAGACCGGCATGTCCATGCCGGGCAATCCGTCTGTCTTCGTGTGTTCGGTCATCGCGGGCGTCTCGTGGGAATCAGGCAACGGGCCGTGCAACATCTGTGCCTTTGACCCTCTTGCACTGGCGCTTGTGCTGGAAGTGACGTTTGTGTAGCATTCCCTACACTTTCATGTGGCAAACACTACATTGAAGATCAATGTAGCAAACGGGCCCGATGCTTGCAATGGTGTTTTCGTGGACGTCGCCGACAATCGGGGGTTCCCTTTTTCGTTCATAACCATTCCTGACCCTTATGAGTGCATTCAGCGAAGAACGTGTGTTGAGCGTCCACCACTGGACCGACCGCCTGTTCACCTTCACCACCACGCGCGATCCGGCCCTGCGTTTTTCCAACGGCCACTTCACGATGATCGGCCTGAAGGTCAACAACAAGCCGCTCCTGCGCGCCTACAGCATCGTCAGCCCCAACTACGAGGAACACCTGGAGTTCCTGAGCATCAAGGTGGAAGAAGGCCCCCTGACCTCGAAGCTCCAGCACATCCAGGTAGGCGACACCATCATCGTGGGCCGCAAGCCCACCGGCACGCTGCTGATCGACTACACGCTCCCCGGCAAGCGGCTCTACCTGTTCGGCACCGGCACCGGCCTGGCACCGTTCATGAGCATCATCCGCGACCCCGAGACCTACGAGAAGTTCGAGCAGGTCATCCTGGTGCACGGCGTGCGGCAGATCGACGAGCTGGCCTATCACGACCTCGTGACCGACCACCTGCCCAAGCATGAATTCCTGGGCGAGATGATCGAGAAGCAGTTGCTCTACTACCCGACGGTCACGCGCGAGGAGTTCCGCAACATGGGCCGGATCACCGAGCTGATCGAGAGCAACAAGCTCACCGACGACCTGGGCCTGCCGCCGCTCAACGCCGCGGAAGACCGCGTGATGCTGTGCGGCAGCCCCGGCCTGCTGGTCGACCTCAAGCACATTCTTGAAGCACGCGGTTTCAAGGAAGGCAATACGTCCACGCCCGGCGACTTCGTCGTAGAGCGCGCCTTCGCCGAAAAGTAGAAACGAAGTCCGTGATGGCCGAAGCGAAGGCAGCCGCCCGCAAGGGCGCCCCCAAGGCCGCGACGCGCCGCACCGGCGTGCGTGAAGCTGCTGCGCAGGCCACGCGCGAGAGCATCCTGCGCGCAGCGACAAAGGTGTTCGCGAAGTACGGCTACGACGGCGGCAGCGTCGAGAAGATCTCGAAGGCCGCGAAGTCGTACGACCGCATGATCTATTACTACTTCGGCAGCAAGGAAGGCCTCTTCATCGCGGTGCTCGAAGGCATCTACCGGCGCATGGACGACGCGGAGGCCGCGATCGATCTCGACGCGACGCGCCCGGTGGAGTCGCTCACGGCGGTGATCCGCTTCGTGCTGGGCTACTACCGCAAGAACCCCGAGTTCGTCACGCTGCTCAATACCGAGAACCTGCACAAGGGCCGGCACATCGCAAAGTCGCTGCGGGCGCGCGAGTATTCGTCGCGGGCGATCTCGATCATCCATGAGATCGTGGCGAGCGGCGTCGCGCAGGGCCTGTTCCGCAAGGACGTGGCGGCGCGCGACCTGTACCTGCTGATCGCGTCCACCGGCTACTTCTACACGTCGAACCGCCACACGCTGACTGCGTTCCTCGGTGAACCGCTGGAAACGTCGGAGGCCGTCGCGCACTGGGAAGACTTCGTGATCGAGACGGTGCTGCGCACGGTCGATGCGGGGGCTTCCGAAGAAGCAACATCCCCACCCCACGAACAGGACAATATGACCCCCAAAGCTCACATTCGTTCGCTGCCCCCCAAGGGGGCGCAGGCCTCCCTTGGGGCGGCCCGGCGGGAGGCCTGACATGGCAGAAGTCGCAACCGGCGCCAAGTCGGGCAAGGTCGTCATCCGGAACATAGGCCTGCTGCTCTCGGGCGACATCGACAAGCCCATCCTCGACGCCGACACCATCGTCGTGAACGACGGCCTGATCGTCGCGATCGGCAAGGAAAAGGACTGCGACCTCGAAGGCGCGCAGACCGTCATCGACTGCAGGAAGACCTGCGTCGCGCCCGGCCTGATCGACAGCCACGTACACCCCGTCTTCGGCGACTGGACGCCGCGCCAGGGCCAGATCGGCTGGATCGATTCGACGATGAACGGCGGCGTGACCACCATGATTTCCGCCGGCGAGGTGCACCTGCCCGGCCGCCCAAAGGACATCGTCGGCCTGAAGGCGCTGGCCATCACCGCGCAGCGCGCCTTCGACAACTTCCGTCCCGGCGGCGTGAAAGTGCTGGCCGGCGCTCCGGTCATCGAGAAGGGCATGGTCGAGAGCGACTTCAAGGAGCTGGCGGAAGCCGGCGTGGGCCTGCTCGGCGAGGTGGGCCTCGGCTCGGTCAAGGCCGGCTACGAGGCCAAGGAGATGGTGGCCTGGGCGCGCAAGTACGGCATCCAGAGCACGATCCACACGGGCGGGCCGTCGATCCCCGGCTCTGGCCTGATCGACAAGGACGTGGTGCTCGAAGCCGACGCGGACGTCATCGGTCACATCAACGGTGGCCATACCTCGCTGCCCGAGGCGCATGTGTGCGAGCTGTGCGAGAAGTCGTCGCGCGCGATCGAGATCGTGCACAACGGCAACGAGCGCGTCGCGATCGCGGCGGCGAAGGCGGCACTCGATCTCAAGTGCCCGCACCGCGTGATCCTCGGCACCGACGGGCCGGCCGGCTCGGGCGTGCAGCCGCTGGGCATCCTGCGCATGGTGTCGATGCTGTCGTCGATCGCGGGCATCCCGGCCGAGCTGGTGTTCTGCTTTGCGACGGGCAACACGGCGCGCATCCGCAAGCTCAACTGCGGGCTGGTCGAGGTCGGACGCGACGCCGACTTCGTCTTCATGGACCGTGCGCAGCACACGGCCGGCAAGACCCTGCTCGAAAGCGTGCAGCTCGGCGACATTCCGGGCGTGGGGATGGTCATGATCGACGGCATCGTGCGCTGCGGCCGCAGCCGCAATACGCCGCCGGCGACCGAGATTCCCGTGGTGGTTTCAGCCGCCCACTGACAGGCGGCTCTCCCCCTTGGGGGAGGAAGTCGTTCAATGCTTGCGCGCGGACTTGAAGACCAGGTGTCGCGCCGACAGGAAATTGACCGCCAGCCCCGCGCAACTCCCGAGCGCCACGCCGAGCGCCGGTGCCAAGGGGCCGCTGACCCAATGCAGCGTCAGCACGTAGACCGTGTAGTTCACCATCGCCCCGGCCAGCATGGTCAGCAGGTAGTGCGCGTACTCGCGCGCCAGCGATGCGCCCGGGCGCGGGCTCGTGAACGTGTAGCGCCGGTTCAGCGCCCACGTGGCGGTGGCCGCCGCGATGAAGGACACCACCCGTGCCCCGTACCACCCCATGAAGGGTGCAACGAGGTAGAGCACGCCCAGATCGACCCCGAACCCGACCACCCCGACGGCCGCAAAGGACAGGAACTCCCGCCCTGCCTTCATGGAGAGCCGCGGTGCCGCACGCCCGGAATGGCCAGGTAGCGCAGCCGCTTGGCCTCCTGCCGGCCGATCGTCACGGTGTGCAGCACCACGCCGCACACGAAGGCCAGCATCGCGACCAGCATGGTGCCGGTCACGAACACGGCCGTCGGCAGACGGGGGACGAGGCCGGTGCGCAGGTAGGTGACCAGCAGCGGCTCGGCCAGGACGACCGACACGAGCGCGAGCAGCCCCGCGACGCCGCTGAAGAACAGCAGGGGCCGCTCGCTGACGAAGAGCTTGCAGATGGTCTTCAGGATGCGCCAGCCGTCGCGATAGGTCGACAGCTTGCTCTCCGAGCCTTCGGGGCGCGAGCGGTAGAGCACCGGCGCCTCGGCAAAAGGCATGCGCAATTCAAGGGCGTGCACTGTCAGCTCGGTCTCGATCTCGAAGCCCTCCGACACGGCCGGAAAGGACTTGGCATAGCGCCGGGAGAACACGCGATAGCCCGACAGCATGTCGGTCAGGTGCCCGCCGAAGAGGCTGGCCACTGCGCCGGTGAGCAACCGGTTGCCGAAACGATGCCCGCGCCGGTAGGTCTGCGCATCCTCGCCGTCGTCGATGCGCGAGCCGACGATCATGTCGAGGTTGTCCTGCACCAGGAGATCGATGTGCCGGCGAATGTCGCGCACGTCGTAGGTGGCATCGCCGTCGACCATCACGTAGACATCGGCCTCGACGTCCGCGAACATGCGGCGCGCCACGTTGCCCTTGCCTCGCAGCGCCACGTGCGTGACCGTCGCACCGCAGGCCCTTGCGACATCGGCGGTGCCGTCGGTCGAGTTGTTGTCGAAGACGTGGATTTCCGCCTCGGGCAGCGCCGCGCGGAATTCGTCCACCACCTGGGCAATCGACAGTGCCTCGTTGAAGCACGGGATCACGGCGGCGACGCGCAGGGCGCGTGGGTCAGGGCTTCCGGTCATTCTTGTATTGGAGGTTGCGATAGGCCTTGGCGCCGTCTTTTTCGTACATCAAGGCGAATTGGTCAAGGAAGCCCGGCTGTGCCTCCAGCAGGTGCGCACCGCCCCCGGCAACGGCAATCGCCTCGAAGCCCAGGCCGGCAAGCTTGCCTGCGAATTCGGCGGGCGGGAGGACGATGAAGTCCGTGTAGCGCCACGGCCCGATCGCATCGCCCCAGACCGGGGCGGGCCCGTAGTAGGTCGCCTCGCTCAGCGCGATCTGATAGACACGCCCGGTCGCGTGCTCGCGCAGGTAGTCCATGACCGCATAACCGGGCACGTGCTTTCGCAGCACGGCTTCACGCTCGGCGGGTGTCGTGGCGACCATCACCAGCTTCTTCCGGCTCTGGTGAACGCCAAAGCCCACCAGCACCGCCAGCAGCGCCACGCCCAGCCATCGCCCTGCCCGGTCGAGTCCGCCGCCGGAATCCAGGTTAGGCATTGCCCGGCGCAGCCTGAGCGCGACGGCACCGAAGATGGTCTGCCATCCGACGCCCGCGGTGAGCGCGAGGATCGGAAAGGCGGCCGTCAGATAGCGCGGATAACGCGAGGTCAGGCTCCAGACGAACAGCGAGTAGACGCAGAACACGAAAGCGGCGCGCAACGCGGCCGAACGCCACCAGTAGGCGCTGAAGGGCACGGCCAGCACCGCCCAGATGAGCGGGCTCGGCAAGGACGCATGGTCGCGCACGTCCTGGAACTGCATGAGGTAGTCCTGCGCGTTCCAGTTGGTGAAGCCGAACACGCGCGCGCCGATCGGATTGAACGGGTCGCCGGTCATGACGGCATTGCGCGCATACCAGTACAAGCACGGGATCAGGAAGCTCACCAGCGCGACGGCCAGCACGCGCGGGCGGCGCTCGTGCAGCAGCACGAACACCGCGACCAGCGGCGTGACGGTCAGGGCCTGGTATTTCGACCCGGCCGCGACGCCCAGAAAGAAGGCCGCGAGCGCCAGCCAGCCTGCGCCTTCGCGCGGCGACTCGCGCCACCACCACAACGCCACGCAAGCGGCGAGCACGAAGAGCGCGACGCTGATGTCGATCAGCGCGTTGGAATAGTCGCCAAGCCCCAGCCAGATCGCGGCGCCGATGCAGGCGACCACGCGGTTCACGTGCACCACGCCCAGGCGGTAGACGATCCACACCGACAGCCAGCCGGCGAGCGCGTTCGCGAAGTGCGGCAGCACGTCGTCGCCGACCATCAATGCGGCCGCATAGAGCAGGTTGTAGTTGTAGGGAAACCAGGGGTAGCGAAGCCACTCGTAGATGCCGAGCGAGCCGCTGTGCGCCACCTCGCGCGCATAGGGAAGGTGGTACATCAGCTCGTCGAACGCGATCGGCGGCGCCAATGGCGCGACCAGCGCCGGCACCGCGACGATGGCCAGCACGACCATGCCCAGCTTCTCGAGCCAGGACAAGGCTGCAGCCACTTCGCGCACCCGCACCTCGCGCAGCCAGGCGCGCAACTGCGCAAGCGCCGCCACGATGCCTGCCGCGACCACCAGCAGAACAGCGGCCCCATTGAACCGGCCGGCAATGGCAATGGCCTGGAAGACGCAGATGACGACACCGATGCCGGTGGCCACCGCCATCGCCGCTTCAAGCCAGACATCGCGGCGCATCGGCACGCCGATGCGCGTCAGCAGCATCCGCCCGATACCCCAACAGCTGACCACGAACACCGCGAGCGCCGCGTAGTGCGCGGCTGCAAACATCAATTTTTGAATAACAGCTCCCCTGCGCCGGTCATGGTTGCACCGGCCGGCCGTGTCAAAGATTCGGCGCCAGCAGCCGCTCGAGATCCGCTTCGCTCTCATGGCGACGTGCGGCCTGATCCTGCAGCTGATCGTGCCCGATCTTGCCGACATTGAAGTAGGTCGAATCGGGATGGCTCAGATAGAAGCCGCTGACGCTGGCCGCGGGCATCATAGCGAGGCTCTCCGTCAGGGTCATGCCGATATCCGTGCAGTTCAGAAGGTCGAACATCGGCCGCTTGACGCTGTGGTCCGGGCAGGCCGGGTAGCCTGGCGCGGGCCGGATGCCGCGGTATTTCTCGCCGATCATGTCCTCGTTGCTCAGCGTCTCGTCGGATGCGTAGCCCCAGAGGTCGGTGCGCACGCGATGGTGCAGCGCCTCCGCGAAAGCCTCGGCCAGCCGGTCGGCCAGCGCCTTGAGCATGATGGCCGAGTAGTCGTCGAGGTCGTCGACGAAGTACTTCTCCTTCTTCTCGACGCCGAGGCCCGCGGTGACGGCGAACATGCCCACGTAGTCCTTCAGCCCGCTCTCCCGCGGCGCGACGAAGTCGGCGAGGCAGCGGCTCGGCCGCATCACGCCTTCGATCATCTGCTTCTCCGTCTGCTGGCGCATGCCGTACCAGGTCAGCGCGGCGTCGGTGCGCGACTCGTCCGTGTAGAGCACGATGTCATCGTCGTTCACGGTGTTGGCCGGCCAGAAGCCGATGACGCCGCTGGCCGACAGCCACCGGCCTTCGATCAGCCGCTTGAGCATGCGCTGGCCATCGGCATACACGCGCACGGCCTCGGTGCCCACCACCTCGTCCTTCAGGATGGCCGGAAAGGCGCCCGCCAGGTCCCAGGTCTGGAAGAACGGCCCCCAGTCGATGTACTTGGCGAGTTCCGTCAGGTCGAAGTTGCGGAACACGCGGCGGCCGATGAACTTCGGCACGGGCGGCAGGTAGCTCGACCAGTCGACCGGCGTCTTGTTGGCGCGCGCCTTGGCGAGCGGCCACAGCGGCACCTGCTTCTTGTTGGCGTGCTGGAGGCGCACCTTGTCGTAATCGGCGTTGATCTCGCTGATGTAGTTCGTCGCCTGCTCCGACAGCAGCGATTGCGCCACGCTCACGCTGCGCGAGGCATCGGGCACGTAGACCACCGGCCCCTCGTAGTGCGGCGCGATCTTGACGGCCGTGTGCACGCGGCTGGTGGTCGCGCCGCCAATGAGCAACGGGATCTTCTTGATGCGGAAATGCTCGTCCTTCTGCATCTCGCCGGCGACGTACTGCATCTCTTCCAGGCTCGGCGTGATGAGGCCGGAGAGCCCCACGATGTCGGCGCCCTCGACCTTGGCGCGCGCCAGGATCTCGTGGCACGGGACCATCACGCCCATGTTCACCACTTCGAAGTTGTTGCACTGGAGCACGACGGTGACGATGTTCTTGCCGATGTCGTGCACGTCGCCCTTGACGGTGGCGATGACGATCTTGCCCTTGGTCCGCACGTCGCGGCCCGCGGCCTCGTCCTGGCGTTTTTCTTCCTCGATGTAGGGGATGAGGTGGGCCACGGCCGACTTCATCACGCGCGCCGACTTCACCACCTGCGGCAGGAACATCTTGCCCTGGCCGAACAGGTCGCCCACGATGTTCATGCCGTCCATCAGCGGGCCTTCGATCACGTGCAGCGGGCGGCCGCCCTTGGCCAGGATGGCCTGGTAGGCCTCCTCGGTGTCCTCGACGATGAAGTCGGTGATGCCGTGCACCATGGCGTGCGACAGCCGCTGCTCGACCGTCACCGGATGGTCCGGCGTGCCGCGCCATTCGAGCTTCTTGCTCTCGTCCTTGGCGCCGCTCTTCGCGGTCTCGGCCACTTCGACGAGACGCTCGCCGGCATCGGGGCGGCGGTTCAGCACCACGTCCTCCACGCGCTCGCGCAGCTCGGGCTCGAGGTCGTCGTAGACGCCCACCATGCCGGCGTTGACGATGCCCATGTCCATGCCCGCCTTGATGGCGTGGTACAGGAACACGGTGTGGATGGCTTCGCGCACCGGGTCGTTGCCGCGGAAGCTGAAGCTCACGTTGGAGACGCCGCCCGACACCTTCGCGCCCGGCAGGTTCTGCTTGATCCAGCGCGTGGCGTTGATGAAGTCGACCGCGTAGTTGTTGTGCTCCTCGATGCCGGTGGCGATCGCGAAGATGTTCGGGTCGAAGATGATGTCTTCGGGCGGGAATCCGATCTCGTCGACCAGGATGCGGTAGGCGCGCTCGCAGATCTCGATCTTGCGTTCGTAGGTGTCGGCCTGGCCCTTCTCGTCGAAGGCCATGACGACCGCCGCCGCGCCGTAGCGGCGCAGCAGCCGGGCATGGTGGCGGAACTGGTCCTCGCCCTCCTTCATGCTGATCGAGTTGACGATGCCCTTGCCCTGGATGCAGCGCAGGCCGGCCTCGATCACCTCCCACTTGGAGCTGTCGACCATGATCGGCACGCGCGCGATGTCGGGCTCGCTGGCGATCAGGTTCAGGAAGCGAACCATCGCGGCCTTGCTGTCGAGCATGGCCTCGTCCATGTTGATGTCGATGACCTGCGCGCCGTTCTCGACCTGCTGGCGCGCGACCGCGAGCGCCTCCTCGAACTGGCCGTTGAGGATCATCCGCGCGAAGGCCTTGGAGCCGGTGACGTTGGTGCGCTCGCCGATGTTGACGAAGAGCGCGCCCTCGCCGATCTGCACCGGCTCCAGGCCGGACAGCTTCATCGGGGGAACGTGGATGGATTGGGGCTCAGAAGACATGACTCACCTGCGGAACGTCGGATCAGGCGAGCGTCGTTGCAAAACTGCTCACCCCCAGGCTCCGCGCACTGCGTGTCGCTTCGCCCACCCCCTGCAAGGGGGCGATACCTGCAGCCTGGCAAAGCCAGTTCTGCGGTATCTCTGGGCTCGCGCGCTGTGTGCTTCGCAAGACGGGAGATAGCCCAAGCCTGACGCAGCCGCTTCGTTTGGGAAGACGGCGGCGCTGCAACGCTCCTTGGGAGCCGCGGATTTTACGCCGGCTGCGCTGCGCCGGTGGCCGATGCGGGCAGGCCGAAGAGCATGTCGAAGGCCCAGTTGAAGACGAAGGTGTAGATCAGGAAGAACACGACCAGTCCCAGGTCCATCACCAGCGCTTCCCAAAGGCTCACGCCCAGCCACCAGGCGAAGACCGGCACGAGGAAGGCGACGAGGCCGCCCTCGAAGCCGATGGCATGGGCCACCCGGCGCTTCACGCTCCGGCCGCGCACGGCCTGGCGGGATTCCCAGCGCTCGAACAAGGCGTTGAAGCTGAGGTTCCAGAGCACTGCGATGACGGACGCGATGACGGCCAGCACGCCCGAATGGCCCAGCCCCTGACCCGACATCAGCGCCAGCCCGGCACTTGCCGCGACGATGGCAATG
Organism: Variovorax flavidus; assembly: GCF_030317145.1. Classification (GTDB taxonomy): domain Bacteria; phylum Pseudomonadota; class Gammaproteobacteria; order Burkholderiales; family Burkholderiaceae_C; genus Variovorax; species Variovorax flavidus. The sequence continues at coordinate 932,617 of NZ_JASZYE010000002.1, read as the reverse complement.
CCTTCGTAGAGCGAGATATAGACGACGCGGCGCTTGAGCCCTTGCATGAAATCAATCCTGGAATGGTTGCTGACGAGGTGGACTTTATGTGCGTTCATCTGATATATAAAGTCATCTTCTATCAATTCAATTGACAGGTTGGCGCCATGAGTCTTTCCAGCGACAACGTGGAGGTTCTCCTCGCCGTGATCGATCACGGCTCCTTCTCGGCCGCCGCTCGCGCCTTGAGCCGGGTGCCCTCGGCCGTCAGCATGGCCATCGCCAACCTGGAAGCCGAACTCGATCTCCAGCTCTTCGACCGCAGCGGCCGGGAGCCGCAGCCGACAGCGGCCGCGCGATCGCTGGAGCCGCAGGCCCGCCTGCTGGCGGCGCAGCTCAAGCAGTTGCAGGTGCAGGCGCTCGCGCTGACGCAGGGGCTGGAAAACCGGCTCACCCTCGCGATCGCGCCGGAACTGCTGGCAGCGCCGTGGAGCGGTCCGCTGGCCGCGCTGGCGCAGGAATACCCGCTGCTGGAGGTGGAGGTGCTCGCCGCGCCGCAAGCCGATGCACTGGCGCTGCTCCACAGCGGGCGGGCGCAACTGGCGCTGGTGTTCGAGCGGCCGAGCCTCGACGGGCGCGAAGGTTTTCAGGAAGTGGCGAGCGACACCATGGTGGCCGTCATGGCGCCCGACCATCCCGTGCTGGCAGCCGCCGGCGGCCGCCTGCGCGAAGAACACCTGACGACGACACGGCAGATCGTGGTGGCGGGGCGCGATCTGGCGACCAGCGATCCGCGCTTCGTCTTCGCCCGGCACGTCTGGCGCACCGACAACGCGCTGGCGGCGCTGAGCCTGATCACCGCCGGCCTCGGGTGGGGATGGCTGCCGCGCAACTTCGCGCGGCCGCACGTAGCGGCGGGCGCGCTGGTGGAGATCCCGTTCGAGAACCTCTCGAACGGGCTGGACCTGTGGGTCGACGTGGTGTGGTCGCGCGAACGGCCGCTGGGGCTGGGCGCGCAGCGCTTTGTCGCGCTGATCGCCCGGAAGAAGGACTGAGGAACGGCCCCTATTGGCGGCCGCCGCCTTGGCCACCCCCGTGGCCACCGCCATGCCCGCCTCCGTGGCCTCCGCCACCCTGGCCACCGCCGTGGCCGCCACCATGCCCACCGCCGTGTCCACCACCTCCGCCCCCCTGTCCCGGCGGCCTTCCGCCAGTCTGGAAGCCCTGGCCCGGCGGGCGCACGCCCGGCGGCGGACCCGGAGGCCGGGGACCACCGCCGTGCGGAGGACGAACGCCCGAGGGCGGAGGCGGACGGATGCCGTTTGGCGGTGGCGGGCGGAACCCTGGTGAAGACGGCGGACGGAAGCCCGGCGCCGGTGGCGGCCTGAATCCGGGCGGATGCGGCGAATAGCCCGGCCACGGATTGGGGCGCCAGCCCGGCGCGGGCGGCGGCGGCGGGCGCCAGCCCGGACCGGGGGGCGGTGGCGGGCGTCCGCCCCACCAGCGCGGCTCGCGGTACCAGGGGCGGTCGCGGTAGTAGTTGTTCCAGTAGCTGCCGATCGCGAAGGTCACGAGCGGCACGCCGATCACCGCGCCATAGGTCGCGAGCGGCACCCGCTGTTCCTGATAGGCGAACTCGAGGCTCGCGGCATAGGACCAGCCGCGAAGGCCGTCCGGCAGCACCACGTCGCACCAGCCATAGCCGGAAGTGCAGCCCATCACCTCCAGTGGCTGTCCGGGCGCTAGCGACGCCACCAGCGGATAGTTGTCGCCGGGACCGGCGCGCAGGTTGACGCCGCCCCGGGTGAACGCCTGCTGCGCCGTTGCAGCCAGTGGAAGCGCCAGGGCGATGGCGCCGATGCCGATCCAGCGCCGATTGAACATGTGCATGTGCGATTTCCTTTGCGGATCAGGGTAGGTGGGCTGCAGAGCTGTTGTCAATCAGCCACGGCCTACCCCGACAACGGCAAGACTTGCCGTCACGTGGACCGATCCAACGTTTGGAGAGCTTCTTCATCCCGGCTTCACATGCCCGCCGGGATGCCGGGCGCTCAGGCCGCTTCGCTGTAGAAGGCCGCGCGATGCAGGCCGCGTCCAGCGATCGGCGCAACCGCCTGGCCGATGGCCGCGATGTGCTCCGGCGTGGTGCCGCAGCAGCCGCCCACGATGTTGACCAGCCCCTCGGACGCGAATTCGTGCAGGAGCCGCGAAGTGACGTCGGGCGTCTCGTCAAAGCCGGTCTCGCTCATCGGATTGGGCAGGCCGGCGTTGGGATAGCAGCTGATGAAGGTGTCGTCCGCCACGCGCGCCAGCTCCTGGATGTAGGGACGCATCAGCGCCGCGCCGAGCGCGCAGTTGAGGCCGATGGCCAGCGGCCGAGCGTGGCGCACGCTGTGCCAGAAGGCGGTGACGGTCTGGCCGCTGAGGATGCGGCCCGAGGCGTCGGTCACGGTGCCGCTGATGATCAGCGGCAGCCGTTCGCCACTGGCCTCGAAGTATTCGTCGACCGCGAACAGCGCGGCCTTGGCGTTCAGCGTGTCGAAGATGGTCTCGACCAGGATCACGTCGGCGCCGCCTTCGACCAGCGCCTCGACCTGCTCGTAATAGGAAGCGCGCAGTTCCTCGAAGCTCACGTTGCGCGCGCCCGGGTCGTTCACGTCGGGGCTGATGCTGGCGGTCTTGGGCGTCGGGCCGAGGGCGCCGGCGACGAAGCGGGGCTTGTCGGGCGTGCTGAACTTGTCGCAGGCGGCGCGTGCGAGCCTGGCGGATTCCAGGTTCATCTCGCGTGCGAGATCGGCCATCTTGTAGTCCTCCTGCGCGATGCGGGTCGCGCCGAAGGTGTTGGTCTCGATCAGATCGGCGCCGGCCGCGAGGTAGCCTTCATGGATGTCGCGGATCACGTCGGGCCGGGTGAGCGAGAGCAGCTCGTTGTTGCCCTTCACGTCGCGCGGAAAGTCCTTGAACCGCTCGCCGCGGTATTGCTCTTCGGTGAGCTTGAAGCGCTGGATCATCGTGCCCATGGCGCCGTCGAGGATGGCGATGCGTTGGGCGAGGATGGCGGGCAGCTGCTGCGCGCGGGTGTAGGCGATGGGCTTCATGGGGCCGATTGTAGAAAGCGCCCTGCGTCCCGCCGCGGTGGCGGGTCTTGTGACGCCCTACGCCGGCGATGCCCCGACGATCTCGCCCAGTGCGCGCAGGAAGCGCGCGTTGTCATCCGCAGTGCCGATCGACACGCGGATGAAGCTCTCGAAGCCCGGCTCCTTCCATGGCTTGACGATGATGCCCCGCGCGAGCAGCGCTTCATTGACCGGGCCGTTCGGCCGCGCCAGGTCGATGAACAGGAAGTTGGCCGCGGACGGCGCGACGCGCAGGCCGGGCAGGTCCATGGCGCGCAACTGCTGCACGACCCGCTCGCGTTGCTGCACCGTGTCCTCGACCGTCTTCGCCATGAAAGGCTCGTCGCTCCAGGCGGCCAGCGCCGCCGCCTGCGCGGCCTCATTGACGTTGAAGGGCGTGCGCACGCGGTCCAGCCACTGGATCAGCGAGGCATCCGACGCGATACCGTAGCCGACGCGCAGACCCGCCAGCCCCCAGGCCTTCGAGAAGGTGCGCAGCACGATCCATGGACGCTGCTGCGCACGCAGCGCGGCCAGCGCATCGGGGAAGCCGCGCGCGAGCCGTGCGTATTCGTAGTAGGCCTCGTCGATCACCAGCAGCGTTCCGGCCGGCGTCGCGTCGAGCAATCGCGCGAAGGCCTGCGCGTCGAACATGCAGCCCACGGGGTTCGACGGGTTCGCGAGCATCGCGATCTTCGGCCCGCGTGCCAGCGCTTCGCACCAGGCATCGAGGTCGAATTCAAGCGTCGGCGTGAGCGCCAGCAGCTCGACCTGGGCACCCATCATGCGCGGGTAGATCTCGTGCAGGCCGAAGGCCGGCCGCTGCGTGAGCACGCGGTCGCCGGGCGAGAGAAAGGCCTGGCACAACATCTGGAGAATGGACTCGGAGCCGTTGCCGATCACGACCTGCTCCGCGCTGGCGCCGGTGCGCTCGGCAATGGCGGCCCGCAATGCCGTGCAGTTCGCATCCGGGTACGTGCCCACGCGCAACGCCAGATCCGCCAGCGCGCGCCCGACTTTCGGACTCGCGCCGAAGGGGTTCTCGTTGCTCGCCAGGCGCGCGATGTGCTCGACGCCGTAGCGCGAACGCACGGCCTCCGACGACAGACCTGCGTTGTAGGGCGGCAGCGCGGGCACCTCGGGGCGCACGAGTTCGCGGATGGCGGATGCGTTCATGGATCAGCCGCGGCGAGATTCGACGAAGTCCAGCACCGCAGCGAGCATGCGCCGCACATGCGGCTGCACGCGCGCTGCCACTACGGGCAGGTAGTCGAAGGGCAAAGCCTCCTGCATGTAGCTGCACTGGGTCATCTCGAGCTGCACCGCGTGCACGCCTTGCGCGGGCTGCCCATGATGGCGCGTGATGTAGCCGCCGGTGAAGCGGCCGTTGAGCACGCTGGTGAATCCGGACGCTTCCTTGGCAATGCCCAGAAGGGTCTGCGCGAGCGCCGGATCGCAGCTCGCGCCCTGGGCCGTGCCCAGGTTGAGGTCGGTCAGCTTGCCCTCGAAGAAGCGCGGCAGCACCGAGCGGATCGAATGCGCGTCCCACAGCGCGGCGATGCCGTGCTGCGCCTTGATGCGCGCCAGCTCGTCGGCAAGCTGCCGGTGGTAGGGCTGCCAGATGGCCTCGCGACGCTCGGCGATCTCGGCATCGTCCGGCACGTCGCCAGCGGGATAGAGCGGCGTGTCGTCGAAGGTATCGACCGGACACAGGCCGGTGACGCTCTGCCCCGGATACAGGCTCGCGCCATCGGGCGGACGGTTGAGGTCGACCACATAACGCGAGTGCGTCGCGACCAGCACCGAAGCGCCGAGTTCATCGGCGAAGTCGTACAGGCGCTCCAGATGCCAGTCGGTGTCGGGCACGTGGCGTGCCTCGTCACTGAGGCGGGCCGCCAATTGCGGTGGGACGTAGGTGCCGACGTGCGGCATCGAGATCAGCAAGGGGCGCGTGCCCTGGCGAAAGCGGAAGGGAGGCTCGGTGGTTGTGAAAGGCATAGGGGCTCAATCCTTGGCTAGAAGTTGGTTGCGCGCGGCGACGAAGGCCGCCGCGGACTCGTCGTGCAAATCGTGGCGGGTGGCCGAGACGCGCGCCTGCCCGGCGACCCACACGCCATGGACGGCGGAGGTGCGGTGGCTCGCGAACACGTGCGACGACAGCATCTCCGGCGCTGCAAGGCCTTGCAGCGCAACGTGCGAAGGGTCGAGCACGACGAAATCGGCTTGCTGGCCGGCAGCAAGACCGGCGATGGCGCGGCCTGCGGCCTGTGCGCCGCCCTGCACTGCACTCAGCGTGAGCGCGGTCGCCACCTCGCGATGCGCGGCATCGGCCCCCACGTTGCGCTGCCGCGTCGCGAGGCGCTGGCCGTATTCCAGCATCAGCAGTTCCTCGGCCGCATTGACGCAGGCGTGGCTGTCGGAGCCGATGCCCCAGCGCCCACCCGCCGCGCGCCACGCGTTGAAATCGAAGATGCCATCGCCCAGGTTGGCTTCCGTCGTCGGGCACAGGCCGGCGATGGCGCCACTGGCCGCCGCGCGCCGGTACTCGTCCGGGTCCATGTGCGTCGCATGCACGAGGCACCAGCGCGCATCGACCGCCGCGTGGTCGAGCAGCCATGCGACCGGCCGCTGGCCGCTCCATGCGAGGCAGGCATCGACCTCGCCCGTCTGCTCGGCGATGTGGATGTGGATGGGCGCCGTCGCGTCGATGGCGTTCAGGCCCGCGATGGCGTCGCCGAGCGCATCGGGCGGAACCGCCCGCAGTGAATGCGGCGCGAGGCCGAGCCGTGCGCCCTGCGACTTGCACAGCGGATGCAGCCGCTCCAGCAGGCGCAGCATCGAATCGGTCGACCGGATGAAGCGCCGCTGGCCCTCGCTCGGCGGCAGCGCGCCGAATCCGCTGGTCTGGTAGAGCACGGGCAGCAACGTGATCCCGATGCCTGCTCGCCGCGCTGCGCGCAACAACGCCAACGCGAGTTCCGCGTCATCGGCGTACGCGTTCCCGTCGGCGTCGTGGTGCAGGTAGTGGAACTCGCACACCGAGGTGTAGCCGGCTTCGAGCATCTCGACATAGAGCCAGGTCGCGATCGCCTCGACCTGTTCGGGCGAGATCTTCGCGGCGAAGCGGTACATCAGCGTGCGCCAACTCCAGAAGCTGTCCTGCGCCGCGCCACGGAATTCCGTCAGGCCACCGAAGGCGCGCTGGAAGGCGTGCGAATGCAGGTTGGGCATGCCGGGCAGCACCGGGCCGGCAGCGCGCGGCGTGCGACCGGCTGGCGTGCTGTCGGGCGTGACGGCCGAGAGTTGGCCGTCTGCATCCCATTCGAGCAGCACGTTGCGCGCCCAGCCGTGGGGCAGCAAGGCATCGGCGGCGAACAGGGAGCGATGGATTTCAGGCAAGGGCATGGCGGTCGCGGCTCAACGTTGGGTCGCTCGAGATACGGACGCGATGCGCCCTTGCCGCACGATGGTTCGCACCGGCTGCTGGCCGAACCAGTACGCCAGCTCGGCACTCTCGCGAAGCTGCCAGAGCACGAAATTGGCGGGCCGGCCGACGGCCAGCGCACCGTGCGTGTCCTGCAGGCCCAGCGCGCGCGCGGCGTGGCGGGTGACGCCGGCCAGCGCCTCGGGCACCGTCAGGCGGAACAGGGTGCAGGCCATGTTGACCATCAGCAGCAGGCTCAGCGCCGGCGAGGTGCCGGGGTTGTGGTCGGTGGAGACAGCCATCGGAACGCCTGCGGCACGAAGCGCGTCGATAGGCGGCAGGTGCGTGTCGCGCAGCGTGTAGTAGGCGCCAGGAAGCAGCACGGCCACGGTGCCGGCCTCGCGCATCGCGGCGATGCCTTCGGCCGACAGGTGCTCGATGTGGTCGCAGGAAAGCGCGCCGTAGCGTGCCGCCAGCGCGGCGCCGCCCATGTCCGAGAGTTGCTCGGCGTGTAACTTGACCGGCAAGCCCAGCGCCTTGGCCGCCTGGAATACGCGCTCCGTCTCGGCCAGCGAGAAGGCGATGCGCTCGCAGAACACGTCCACCGCATCGACCAGCCCTTCGGCGGCCAGCGCGGGCAACATCTCGTTGCAGACGAGATCGATGTAGTCGCCGCTACGGCCCGCGTATTCAGGCGGCAGCGCGTGCGCGCCGAGGAAGGTCGTTCGCACGGTGACACCATGGGCTTCACCCAGCCGCCGCGCCACGCGCAGTTGCTTGCGCTCGTGTTCCAGCGCGAGTCCATAGCCCGACTTGATCTCGATGGCGCACACGCCATCGGCGAGCAATTGATCCAGCCGCTTCGCCGCCTGCGCGTACAGCGTGTCCTCGTCGGCTTCGCGCGTCGCGCGTACCGAGGAGACGATGCCGCCGCCGGCCTTCGCGACCTCTTCATAGGTCGCGCCGGCCAGGCGCATCGCGAACTCGTTCGCGCGTTGACCGCCGTAGACCAGATGCGTGTGGCAATCGATGAGACCGGGCGTCACCAGCGCATCGTGGCCGTCGAAGCGCGGCAGCTTGGCGAACTCGCCAGGCAATGCGGCGCTGGCGCCGATCCAGGCGATCTTTCCGCCGGACACGACCATGGCCGCATCGGCATCGATCGCCTGCTCTTCGGCCAGCGCGCCGGGAGCGATCCGGATGTGGTCCCAGACGCCGTCGGCGGAAGGCAATTCGGAATGGGTCATGGTGTTGCCGTGGGTTCGAGCCGTACCGCGACCATGGCGGCATCGGCGTCGCTTGTTGTTGCTTGCCATTGCCGGATCTCGCCGTCCCACCAGACGCCCGAGCCCGGCTCGCAATCGATATCGTTGAATCGCCACCGCCCGGCCAGCGCCAGCAGGAGACCGCGTCCGACGGGTGCCACGTCCCCGCCCTCGCGCAGCACGCGGACCTTCGCATGCAGGCGGCCACGGCGCGACATCACGTTGAAGTCGGTCGAGGCGCCGCCCAGCAGTTCGCAATCCAGCGCCACGTCGCCGCCGAAGGCGAAGGGTGCATGCGGAACTTCCAGCCGGTGGTCGATGCGCCCGTCGTGCGAGCGAAGCCGAACGCCCGCACCGTCCAGCAGCATGATCACGCGGTCCACCCCGGCGAAAGCCGAGAACGGCCCGGGCTTGTCGATGGTCGCGATGCTCACGCGCCAGTCGAAGCCCTCCATGCCCGCGCCCGCTGGAGAGCAGACGATCTCGCGCGTCACGCCGCCGCCGTTCTTCCACGGCGTCGCGGACAACGAGGCGATGTCGAAGCGCTGCACTGCGGCCTACTTGACCATCGGCAGGTTCAGGCCCTGCTTCTTCGCAGTCGCGATGGCGATGTCGTAGCCGGCATCCGCGTGGCGCATCACGCCCGTGGCCGGGTCGTTCCACAGCACGCGCTCGACGCGCTTGGCCGCCGCATCGGTGCCGTCGCAGACGATCACCACGCCGGAGTGCTGCGAGTAGCCCATCCCCACGCCGCCGCCATGGTGCAGGCTGACCCAGGTCGCGCCGCCGGCGGTATTGAGCAGTGCATTGAGCAGCGGCCAGTCGGAGACGGCATCGGTGCCGTCCTTCATCGATTCGGTCTCGCGGTTGGGGCTGGCGACCGAGCCGGTGTCCAAATGGTCGCGGCCGATCACGATCGGGCCTTTCAACTCACCGTTCTTCACCATCTCGTTGAACGCGAGGCCGGCCTTGTGGCGCTCGCCGAGGCCCAGCCAGCAGATGCGCGCCGGCAGGCCCTGGAAGGCAATGCGCTCGCGCGCCATGTCGAGCCAGCGGTGCGTGTGCTTGTTCTCGGGGAACAGCTCCTTGATCTTGGCGTCGGTCTTGTAGATGTCCTCGGGGTCGCCCGAGAGCGCCACCCAGCGGAACGGACCCTTGCCCTCGCAGAACAGCGGGCGGATGTAGGCCGGCACGAAGCCGGGGAAGTCGAAGGCGTTCTTCACGCCTTCGTCGAAGGCGACCTGGCGGATGTTGTTGCCGTAGTCAACGGTCGGGATGCCCATCGCCTGGAAGTCGAGCATGGCCTGCACGTGTACCGCGCAGGACTTGGCCGCCGCCTTGCGCAATGTCGGGTGCTGGGTCGTGTCGGCCTTGGCGGCTTCCCACTGCGCAAGCGTCCAGCCGATCGGCAGGTAGCCGCTGGCGAGGTCGTGCGCGGAGGTCTGGTCGGTCACGAGGTCGGGCTTGATGCCGCCGGCCTTTGCGCGCTTCACCAGCTCGGGCAGGATCTCGGCCGCATTGCCCAGCAGGCCGATCGACACCGCTTCCTTCGCGGCCGTGTGCTGCTGGATGAGCGCGATCGCGTCGTCGATGTCCTTCGCCTGCTTGTCGAGGTAGCGCGTGCGCAGGCGGAAGTCGATTCTGGCCTGCTGGCATTCGATGTTCAGCGACACCGCGCCGGCGAGCGTGGCAGCCAGCGGCTGTGCGCCGCCCATGCCGCCGAGGCCGGCCGTGAGGATCCACTTGCCCGCGAGGTCGTTGTCGTAGTGCTGGCGGCCGGCTTCGACGAAGGTCTCGAAGGTGCCTTGCACGATGCCTTGGCTGCCGATGTAGATCCAGCTGCCCGCCGTCATCTGGCCGTACATCATCAGGCCCTTGCGATCGAGTTCGCTGAAGTGCTCCCAGGTCGCCCACTTCGGCACGAGATTCGAGTTCGCGAGCAGCACGCGCGGCGCGTTCTCGTGCGTCTTGAAAACGCCCACGGGCTTGCCCGACTGGATGAGCAGCGTCTCGTCGTCGTTGAGTTCCTTGAGCGATGCGAGGATCTGGTCGAAGCAGGCCCAGTCGCGCGCCGCACGGCCGATGCCGCCGTAGACCACGAGATCCTGCGGACGCTCCGCCACCTCGGGGTCGAGGTTGTTCTGCAGCATGCGGAACGGCGCCTCGGTGAGCCAGCTCTTGCAGCTGAGCGTGCTGCCACGCGGCGAACGGATCACGCGGCTCGCGTCATGGCGGGGGTCGTTCGCCTTGGCGGCGAGGAATTTGTCGGGTGCGTTCATGGCGAAGTGTCCTTTCGGTGTCGGAACTTGATCGTTGGTTCAGGCGTGGCTGGGGAGGATGGATCGCACGGCTTCGGGCCACTGGTCTTGACGCGCCCACGTGCGCATGGCTTCGATGGTCGGTGCGAAGAAGATGTCCTGGTCGATGAATGGAACACGCTCGCGGATGGCGGCGAATTCGGCCTCGACCAGCGGCGAGCTCTTGGGGCCGCGTTTGAGTTCGATGCCCTGCACTGCGGCCATGGCCTCGATGCCTACGACGACTGCCGTGTTCTCGACCATGTCGGCCAGACGACGGCCAGCGAAGGTCGCCATCGAGACGTGGTCTTCCTGGTTGGCGGAAGTCGGCAGGCTGTCGACGCTGGCCGGGTGCGCGAGCGACTTGTTCTCCGACGCCAGCGCCGCGGCCGTGACCTGCGCGATCATGAAGCCGGAGTTGACGCCACCGTCGCGCACCAGGAAGGGCGGCAGCCCCGAGAGGCCGCTGTCGAGCAGCAGCGCCATGCGGCGTTCGGAGATCGCGCCGATCTCGCTGATCGACAGCGCGATGATGTCGGCCGCGAAGGCGACCGGTTCGGCGTGGAAGTTGCCGCCGGAGATCACGTCGCCGTTGTCGAAGACCAGCGGGTTGTCCGATGCCGCGTTGGCTTCGGTGCGCAGCACGCGTGCGGCATGGCCGAGGTTGTCGAGGCAAGCGCCCATCACCTGGGGTACGCAGCGGATGGAATACGGGTCCTGCACGCGACCGCAGTCGGCGTGAGACGGAACGATCTCGCTGCCGTCGAGCAGGGCGCGCACTGCGCCCGCCACGGCGATCTGTCCCGGCTGTCCGCGCGCGGCGTGGATGCGTGCGTCGAAAGGCTTGATCGAACCCTGGATGGCTTCGAGCGACAGCGCGCCGGCCATCAGGCCCGCAGCGAACACATCCTCGGTGCCGAAGAGGCCGGCCAGAGCGAGCGCCGTCGACACCTGCGTGCCGTTCAGCAGCGCCAGCCCTTCCTTGGGGCCGAGCACGAAGGGCGTCATGCCGATGAGGCGCAGGGCCTCGGTACCGCCGATCACCTCGCCTTGCGGCGTCGTGACCTCGCCCTCGCCGATCAGCACGCAGGCCAGGTGCGCCAGCGGCGCCAGGTCGCCCGACGCGCCGACCGAACCCTTGGAAGGAATGCGCGGCAACAGTCCCGCATTGCACAGGCCGAGCAGCGCGTCGACGATTTCGGGCCGCACGCCCGAGTGGCCGCGTGCGAGGCTCACGGCCTTGGTCGCAAGCACCAGGCGCACCACGCCCGCGGCCAGCGGCTCGCCGGTGCCGGCGCTGTGCGAGAGCACGAGGTTGCGTTGCAGTTCTGCAAGGCGTTCCGTCGGGATGATGGTCTGCGCGAGCTTGCCGAAGCCGGTGTTGATGCCGTAGACCACATCGCCGGACTCGACGATCTTGCGCACCGTGGCCTGCGCAGCCAGCAGGCCGGCGCGCGCCGATGGATCGAGCGCAAGCTGCACGCCGCCGGCATGCACGCGGCGCAGCGTGGCCAGGTCGACTTCACCAGGCGTGAGCACGATCGGCGCTGCAGCGGTGAGTGATGTGTTGTGGGTCATGAAGGGCTCCCCTGTCTATACAAGTAGTTGCGGCACGAGGCCAAGAAGATGCGTTCGTCCCCGTTCAGCCGAAGGAAGGATTGCCGTCGGCGCGGAACCGGCTGCCGAGCCGGTAACGCGACGCGGGATGCAGGCAGCGCACCATCGTCACCGGCGTGGTGCGCGTCCAGGTGCGGCGCGTGAGCAGCAGGCACGGGTCCGTCACCGGCATGTCGAGGCGCTCCGCCTGTTCGGGCGTCGGCAGCACGGCATCGACCACGTGTTCGATCTGGTCGAAGGGCACGTTGCGCACCAGGTATTCGCTTGGCGGGATGAGCGAGAAATCCTGTTCGAGGAAGTTCGGCACCACGCGCGGGTTGACATGGCGGTCTTCGAGCTGCACCGGGATGTCGTTCTCCAGATGCAGGCAGACGGTGTGGAAAACCGACTCGCCGGGCCGCAGGTCGAGCCACACCGCGACGTCGGGCGATGCAGCAATGCGCTCGGCCACCAGGAATTCGCAACGGTAGTCATGGCCGCGTGCGCGGATCTCGCTCGCGATGTTGGCGATCTGCAGCAGCGTCGATTGCGGCTTGTCCTCAGCAACGAAGCTGCCCACGCCCGCGACACGCACGATGCGGCCCTGCTCCACCAGCTCGCGCAAAGCGCGGTTGACCGTCATGCGAGCGACGCCGAACTGCGCGACCAGTTCGCTCTCCGACGGCAGGCGATGGCCGGCCTGCCAAGAGCCGTCCTGGATCTTGTGCGTGATGAAAGCCTTCACCTGCTCGTACAGCGCCAGCGCTGGCAACGCCGAGTTGGCCGCCTCTCGCGATTCCGCGCCTGCGGATTTGCGCGCGGGCTGGCGTCCGTCGTTGGCTTTGCGAAGGCTGGCTGCGGTCATGCGGTCTTTCTGGCGAGGCGGTTCAGTGTTCGGCGGCGGCCATGGATTCGGCGCGGATCTCTTCAGTGAGGCGGGCCTTGATTTCCATGAACTCGGGCGAGGTCTTGATCGTGTAATGGCGCGGATGCGGGAAGTCCACCGCGATCTCGGTCTTGATGCGGCCCGGCCGCGCGCTGAACACCGCGACGCGGTTCGCCATGAAGATCGCCTCGTCGATGTCGTGCGTGACGAAGAGCACCGTCTTGCGGGCCGACTCCCAGATGCCGAGCAGCAGTTCCTGCATCAGCACGCGGGTCTGGTTGTCGAGTGCGCCGAAGGGCTCGTCGAGCAGCAGGATCTTGGGGTCATTGGCCAGCGCGCGTGCGATCGCGGTGCGCTGCTGCATGCCGCCAGAGAGCTGCTTGGGAAAGTGGCTCTCGAAGCCGCGCAGGCCGACCTTGGCGATGAAGAAGTCGCTGCGCTCCTTCTGCTCGGCCTCGCTCATTCCGCGCTCGCGCAGGCCGAAGCGGATGTTCTGCGCAATGGTCAGCCAGGGGAACAGCGTGTAGCTCTGGAACACCACGCCGCGGTCGGCTCCCGGGCCTTCGATGGTCTGGCCGTCGAGCAGCACGCGGCCTTCGGTCGGGTAGTCGAGGCCGGCGACGATGCGCAACAAAGTGGACTTGCCGCAACCCGAGGGGCCGAGGATGGTGACGAAGTCGTTCTCGCGCACTTCGAAATCGATCGGCAGCAGCGCCTGCGTGGTCTGGCCGCGCGTGCCGGTGAAGGTGCGGGACACGCCGCGAACGGAAAGCTGGTTCATCAGATGGTGCTCCAGGCGAAGAGGCGGCGGTTCAGAGCCTTGAATGCGAAGTCGGAGATCAGACCGATCACGCCGATGACGATGATCCCGAAGATGATCTGCCCGGTGTTCAGCAGCGCCTGGCTGTCGGTGATCATGTGGCCGATGCCGGAAGACGAGCCGATCAGCTCGGCCACGATGACGTAGGTCCACGCCCAGCCCAGCACCAGGCGCAGCGTCTCGGCGATGCCCGGTGCGGCGCCCGGGATCAGCACCCGCATGACGATGCCGCGGCTGTTGGCGCCCAGCGTGTAGGCCGCCTCGACCAGGTCGCGGCGGGCGCTGCCGACGGTGACGGCCACCATCAGCGTGATCTGGAACACCGAGCCGATGAAGATCACCAGCAGCTTCTGCGCCTCGCCGATGCCGGCCCACAGGATCAGCAGCGGAATGAAAGCCGACGCCGGCAGGTAGCGGCAGAAGGACACGAAGGGCTCGAAGAAGGCTTCGACGCTCTTCCAGGTGCCCATCGCGATGCCCAGCGGCACGGCGATCACGGTCGCCAGCACGAAGCCGCCGAACACGCGCCACACCGTCATGCCGATGTCGTGGATGAAGTTGTACTGGGTGAAGAGGAGCACGCCCTCCTTCACCATCGTGATCGGGCTGGCCAGGAAGGTCGGCGACACGAAGCCGCCGAGCGTGAAGAAGGCCCAGACCACCACGAAGAGCACGAAGAAGCCCAGCCCGAGCAGCCAGCGCGTACGCGCGCTGACGGGTTCGAGCGGGGCCAGCGCACGGCGCCGGCGCGGCGCCGATGACGACGCGACCGGCCCGGCGGAGACCACCGGCTTGGGAGAGTTCATGACAGGCGTCGCGTCCATGGCGGTCTCTTACTTGATGTAGCTGGTGTCGAAGGTGACGGCCAGGTCGTCGGGCACCTTGCGGATCACGCCGGCTTCCAGCAGGATGGCTTGAGCGTCCTTCATGAAGGGCGTGATGTCGTTGGCGAAGAACTTCTGGTTGGCCGCCTTGTCCGACCAGCGCAGGTAGGCCGAGGACTTGGCGAACTGCTCGCCGGTCTGCTTGACGGCGGCACCCATGATCTCGTTGGACTTGGCCGGATCGGTCTTGATCATCTCGACGGCTTCGAAGTACGAATTGGCCAGCGCCTGCGCGGCCTTGGCGTTGGTCTTGAGCCAGGTCGGCGCGCAGCCGACCGTGTCCATCACCATCGGGTAGTCGAGCGTGGTCGCGAGGATCTTGCCGGCGGTCGGGTTGGCGCGCACCGTCGAGAGGTAAGGCTCGTAGGTCATCGCGGCGTCGTTCTGGCCGGAGACGAAGGCCTGGGCGGCGGGCTGGGGTTCGAGCGAGACCAGCTTGACGTCCTTCATGGTCATGCCGTTCTTGTTGAGCATCCAGGCGAGGCCGAAGTAGGGCGCAGTGCCCGGCGCGCTGACGCCGATCGCCTTGCCCTTGAGGTCGGCGAAGCTCTTGACGTCGTTGCGCACGGCCAGGCCGTCGGCGCCGTAGGACTTGTCCATCTGGAAGATCTGCACGATCGGCACGCCGTTGGCGTTCCATGCGACGTGCGTCTCGACCGTGGTCGCGGCGCACTGGATGGCGCCCGAGGCCAGCGCGAGGTGGCGGTCCTTCTGCGGAATCATGCGCAGTTCGACGTCCAGGCCGTTCTTCTTGAAGATGCCGGCCTTGTCGGCCAGCGTGAGCGGCGCGAAGCCGGTCCAGCCGGACATGCCGAGGGTGATCTTGGTTTCATCGGCATGGGCGCTCGCCGCCATGCCCGCGATGCACGCACCTGCCGCCACCAGCGAGGCGATTTTTCCGACCGTCATGACCATCAAGGTTCTCCTGTTGCGTTTCAAAAAGTTCGGCTCGCCGGGCCCGCGAACGGGCGGATGCCAGCAGGGAAGCCGAGTTTCATTCGCTGTGATGCACCTGTATATACAGGTTAACCCGAAACTACCCATGGGATCAAGTACCGCTTTGCACTTGCGCAGTGCGTGGAAGCGGTTTCATGCACCAAAAGCTGTCTAGACAGGAAATCAAAGCAGCGAATGGCGGTGAAGATCGCAAGCGGCGTGCCAAGGCGGCCGGGCTCTATCCGAAGCAGATTCAGGCCGCGGCCTTCGGGGCTACTTCTTCTTGCGCGCGAAGTCGAGATTGCATCGCTCCTCCGGCATGTCGTCCGCATCGCATGTGAGCGGAATTCGGTTGTCGGCGGCGCGTTGCCATTCCAGATCGTCGCGCTTTTCGTATGCCTCTACGCTTGGAAAGCCGCGCATGCCCCATCGCCCGGCTCCGAACCTGTAGACCTCAACGACCTCGATGAGGCACGCCTTGCTACGCTTCTTGAGGCGATACGCGGCGTATGGCTCGTCGCCGCCCAGTCTGCTATCAATCACCTCGTAGGGGCTAGGCTTGCAAACGATATTCGGCGAATTCCATTCAATGGTCTTGCTTCGAATGGAAAGAGCGCCCTGACAGACTCGACCCCAGCTGCGATACACACCATCGCAAGGCGCATCTGCCATGGCCGGTGTCGCTTGCGAACCCAGGGCGAACGCCGACGCGACCGTTGCCGCGATCCGTATGGCATTCATCATTGGGCCCGACTCCTGATCACATTGAACGAATACTCCAGCTTGCTTGCATAGTTGGGATCGCCGTTGCCGTTGTAGCGAAGCGCAATCGTGGTGTAGTCGAAGGATCTCCATCCGGTGATGACCTTCTGGACCGTAGCCTTCTGGCATTTCAAGACCTGTCCAGGGTTCACAGCTCTCACAGCCGGGTTGAGCTTCATCAGGATTTCGCTTGTGCTGCCACACCTCCGTGCGACCCGCTCCAGGCCGTGGTCGCCTGGGCCTACGGTCACCTCGAAGATCCTGTGGTCTCTATCGGGAATCGATGCGAAGCCGTACTCGGCCATTCGCATGAGCATGTAGCCCACACCAGCCCTGATGTTCTCGCGCGGGACGGTTTGCACCTCTCGCCCGACCAGGCTATACGGGACAACGAGTTCGCTTCCTTCGCGACGACTCAGCAACGCGGGCAGTCCCTTGTCACCCAACACGCCTATTCGGATCGGCCGGACGTTCCATTCCCTGTGTCCCGCTCCAGTCTCGGTCCAGATCATCGCCTTCACCAATTGCCAGTTCAGCTCCCTGTATCCCGGTGTCTTCCGAAGATGCCAGTTGTAGTCCCGGACCGTCTCGCGAATCAGCTTGTCGTACCCGTCCCAATCTGCATCGGCCTTGTCGATGCCATCCTTCCACTTTTCAAAACCGGAGCGCGTCTCTGTCGCCATGTCTGCCTGCCCTATCGATGATGTGTGACCTCACAAGGCTAGCGAAGCTGCAGGACAGACGGGGTATGGGTCGGCGCGCGAAATGTCCCTCGGATCGGGCGAATGTTCTTTTCAACCAACTCGTCAGGGCGTGGCATTCGAGTCGGTCGAAGGGTTGAGGCGGAGAGGCCGCCCCAGTGCGGGTTATCGCGGATTCGTCGGCCCGCCTGCCGGTTAAAGATCGCGTTCCTTCCACAGGAGACACGACATGACCCAGGCCCTTGGCGTGAAGCGGTATCTGCATCGTGCGGCGGCGTTGTCCGCGGTAGGCATGGCCGGCATTCTTTGTGCCACCGGTGCGCAGGCACAGGAGACCTTCAAGATCGGCATCGTGAGCTTCCTGTCCGGCCAGGCGGCGGAGAGCTTCGGCATTCCGGCGGTCAATGGCGCGAAGGTCCTGGTGGATGCCTTCAACAAGGGCGCTGCACCGGCGCCCTACAACAAGACCGGTTTCGGCGGCATGAAGATCGAGGCGGTGTACGTCGACGAGAACGGCGGCGCCACCAAGCAGGTGCAGGAGCTTCGCAACCTCTACGATCGCGAGAAGGTCGATGCGGTGGTCGGCTACGTTGGTTCCGGCGACTGCCTCGCCGTGGCGCCGGCGGCCGAGGAGATGAAGAGGTTCCTCGTGCTCTACGACTGCGGCACACCGCGCATCTTCGAGGACAACAAGCTCGAGTACGTGTTCCGCACTGCCTCGCACGGGGCGATGGACAACGTCGCGCTGGCGCGTTATCTCAAGGCGCGCAACGTGAAGGCCGACTCCTTCAACCTGATCAACCAGGACTACGCCTGGGGCCAGGACTCGAAGAAGGACTTCACCCTGTCGATGGAGAAGCTCTATCCGAACGCCAAGGTGGGCGAGGACCAGTTGCCGAAATTCGGCGCAGGCCAGTACGGCACCGAGATTTCGGCGCTGATGGCCAAGCCGGCCGACGTCACGCATTCCAGCCTGTGGGGTGGCGATCTGCAGGCCTTCATCCTGCAGGCGGGTCCGCGCGGGCTCTTCAAGCGCACGCAGGTGGTGCTGTCAGCGGCCGACCACGTGCTGCCCGGCCTGGGCGAGAAGATGCCCGACGGCACCATCCTCGGGGCGCGCGGCGCCTACGGGCTGATGTCGCCGAAGTCGGCGCTCAACGACTGGTGGTGGGATCTGTATTCCAAGGCCTACAACGTCTACCCGGTGCAGGCGCCCTACCGCATGGCGCAGTCGCTGCTGGGCCTGAAGCTCGCGGCCGAGAAGGCGATGGCGGCCAACGGCGGCAAGAAGCCCACCTCCGAGCAGCTCGCCGCCGCGCTCAAGGGGCTGGAGTGGGATTCGCCCGCGGGCCGCATCCGCATGGTGCTGGGCGACGGCCACCAGGCCGTGCAGGAGACCGCGATCGGCAAGACGCGCTACGACGCGGCCAAGAAGATGGTGGTGCTGGAAGACATCCAGCGCTTTCCGGCCGAGTGCGTGAATCCGCCGGCCAACATGAAATCCGAGGAGTGGATCAAGGCCGGCTTTCCCGGCGCCAAGGGCTGCCCCTGACACGCGGCGCCTGACGTGCACACCGCCGCCACGATCCTGATCGACGGCCTGACCTACGCGTCATGGCTGTTCATCGTCGCACTGGGGCTCACGCTGGTGTTCGGCGTGCTCAAGATCCTCAACATCGCGCACGGCAGCTTCTATGCGGTGGGCGCCTATGCGGCGGCCAGCTTCGTCGGCTGGGGCGCGAGCCTGAAATGGGCTCCCGCGCTGTCACTGGTGGCGATGCTGCTGGCGGCCGTGGCCGTGGCCGTGGTGCTGGCGCCGCTCACCGAGCGCGGGCTGCTGCGCTTCTTCTATGGGCGCGACGAGGTGCTCCTGGTGCTGGTCACCTACGCGATGTTCCTGATCATGGAAGACCTGACCAAGCTGATCTGGGGCGCCAATCCGTACTATGTGTCGGAGCCCTACGGCCTGTTCGGCAACCTCGACCTGGGCGTGCAGAGCTGGGTGGGCTACGACTTCGCGCTGGTGGCGCTGGCCGTGGTGGTCGGCGTGGCGGTGTGGTGGGGGCTGAACCGCACGCGGCAGGGCAAGATCATGCTGGCGGTGATCCACAGCGCGGAGGTCGCGTCGAGCATGGGCGTGAACGTGTCACGCGTCTACATGCTGGCTTTCACGGTCGGCATCTTCCTCGCGGCGCTGGGCGGGGCCTTCACCGCGCCGATGATCTCGGTGCAACCGGGGGTGTCGGTGGGCGTGATCATCGTGTCCTTCGCGGTGGTCATCATCGGCGGGCTGGGCAGCATCGAGGGCGCCGCGGTCGGCGCGCTGATCGTCGGGCTGGCCCGGTCCTTCGCGGTGCACGTGGTGCCGGTGGCCGAGTTGTTCTCCATCTACATCGTGATGGCCGTGGTGCTGATGTTCCGGCCCGAGGGGTTGTTCCAGCGCACGCAGGCGCGGAGGATCTGAGGCCGTGGCAGCGATTCCGAATCCGTCCGCCATTGCGCCGTTGCGCCGCGCCTCGGCGGGCGGCTGGCGCGGCGCGGCGCTCGGCGTCGGGGCCTTTGCCGTACTGGCCGTCGCGGGGTGGTTCAGCCCGCGCTGGCTGACCTTCCTCGTCACCATGTCGGCGGCCAATGGACTTGTCTCGCTGGGCATCGTCTGCCTGATGCGCGGCGGCGTGGTGCCCTTCGGCCAGGGCATGCTCTTCGCGGCCGGCGGCTACACGGCGGCGTTGGCCTACAACAAGCTCGGGTTCACCGACGCACTCGGGTTGGCGCTGGCCGGCGGCATCGCCGCGGTGCTCATCGCCGCCCCCTTTGCGCCGCTTCTGTCGCGCTACCGCGGCATCTTCTTCGCGATGCTGACATTGGCCCTGTCGATGGTGACCTACGGCCTGCTGATGAAGCTGGACGCACTGGGCGGCTCCGATGGCTTCAACATGGGCCGCCCCACTCTGCTGGGCCAGAAGCTGCCCGATGCGCGCGTGGGCTACATCCTCTATCTCGTGACCATCGGCATCGCCACCGCGATGGCGCTGCTGGCGCGCGTCTACTTCGACAGCACACGCGGACTCGTGACGCTCGCCGTGCGCGAAAACGAGTTGCGCGTCGAGTACCTGGGCGGCTCGGTGCGGCAGGCGATGACCATCAACTTCATCCTCGCGGCCTTCTGCGGCGGGCTGGGCGGTGCGCTGGCCGTGATGTCGCTGGGACACGTCGAGCCCAACTTCAGCTTCTGGACCACCTCGGGCGAATTCGTCTTCGTCGCCATCCTGGCCGGCTGGCAGAGCGTGGCCGCGGTGTTCCTGGCGAGCACGGTGCTCGAAGTGGTGCGCTCCTTCTCCAGCGCCTACTTTCCCAACACCTGGCAGCTCGCGCTGGGGCTGTTCCTGCTGTTCGTGATCCGCTTCCTGCCGAAGGGTCTGGGCTCGCTGTGGATGAAGGGCAACTCATGAGCGCGTTGCTGGAAGCGCATGGCGTCAGCAAGCGATTCGGCGCAGTGGTGGCTGCGGCGGACATCCGCATCGCCATCGCCGCGGGCGAGCGCGTGAGCCTGATCGGCAGCAACGGCGCCGGCAAGACCACCTTCGTCAACATGATCACCGGCTACCTGAAGCCCGACGAGGGACGCATCGTGCTCGACGGCCAGGACGTCACGGCGCTGGCGCCGCGCGCGATCACGCGGCTGGGCGTGGCGCGCTCCTTCCAGATCCCGCAGCTCTACGCCGACCTCACGGCGCTGGACAACATGCTCGTCGCCAATGCCTGCCACGACCAGCGCCTGAGCTTCTGGCAGCCGGCACGGCGCAGCGAGGCGCTCGACCGCGCCGATGCGCTGCTGGAGCGCTTCCGGCTCGTGGAGCACCGGCAGCGCCGTGTCGCCGAGCTGCCCGGCGGTGTGCGCAAGCTGCTGGACATCGCGATGGCGCTGACCGCTGCGCCCAAGCTGCTGCTGCTCGACGAGCCCACGAGCGGCGTGTCGGCCGAAGAGAAGTTCCCGATGATGGAAACCATCATGGCGGCGCTCGGGCAGGAGGCGATGACGGTGCTCTTCGTCGAGCACGACATGGACATCGTCGAGCGCTATGCCAGCCGCGTGGTGGCCTTCTACAGCGGGCGCATCATCGCGGACGACACGCCGGAGGTGGCGCTCGCCACCGACGACGTGCGCCGCTATGTCACCGGCGAAATACTGCAGGAGTAGGCAAGCGATGCTGCAGATCGAATCCTTGCATGTCTCGATCCAGTCGGTCGAAGCCCTGCGCGGGCTGTCGCTTTCGGTCGGCAGGGGCCGCATGGTCGGGCTGGTCGGGCGCAACGGCGCGGGCAAGACGACGCTGATGCGCGCCGTGATGGGTCATCTCAAGCCCGCGCGCGGCCGCATCCTCTTTCACGGCCGCGACCTGACGGAACTTCCGCCCCACGCGCGCGCCGCGCTCGGCATCGGCTACATGCCGGAGGACCGCGGGCTGGTGCCCGAACTCACGGTGGAAGAGAACATCCTGGTGCCGGTGTGGGTCAACAAGGCCCTGGTCGAATCCGAGCGGCTGGCGCTGGTGTACCGCGTGCTGCCGGAGCTGCTGGAGATGCGGACGCGCCGCGCGCTGCTGCTGTCCGGCGGCCAGCAGAAGCTGGTGGCGCTGGCCCGCGCGCTCGCGGTCGGCACGCGCCTTCTGCTGCTCGACGAGCCTTTCGAGGGTGTGGCGCCGGTGCTTTCCAAGCGGCTGGGTGAAGTGATCGCCGGACTGAAGGGCAGCGAAATTTCCGTGCTGATGGCCCAGAGCGACCTCAACCACTCGCGGCGCATCGTCGACAGCGAAGTCGTCATCGAGCGGGGCGCCAACCTGGCGAAGGTGGCGGCATGACCCACTGGCGCGACTTCCCGGTGCCGGCGATGCGGCATGAGGCGCTGTACGGCGACCGCATCGTGCGTTGCTTCGCCGAGCGACCGGCCAGCCTGCATGCGATGTTCGAGCGCGCACGCGCCATGCGACCGCAGCACGACGCGATGGTCTTCGAGGGCCGCCGATGGAGCTATGCCGAGACAGGCGACGCGGCCGACCGCCTGGCGGCAGCCTTCGCGGCACAAGGCATCGAGGCCGGCGAGCGGGTGCTGATGCTCATGGGCAACCGCCCGGAATTCCTGCTGGTGCTGCTGGCCCTGCAGCGGCTGGGCGCGATCACGGTGCCGGTGGGCGTTCGCGAGCAGCGGCCCGGCCTGGCCTACATTGCCGTCCAGTGCGGCGCGAAGGCCATTGCCTTCGATGACGAACTCGGCGAACGGCTGCCCGATGCTGTCGAGGCGCCGGCACTGACCTTGCGCCTTGCTGCATCGGGCCTGGCGGCGCTGGCCGCATCCGCGCCAACGCCACCGCCCGCGCCGGCAACGCGCGAGACCGACGTCGCGGTGATCCTCTACACCTCCGGCACCACGGGCCATCCCAAGGGCGCCCTCCTCACACACTTGTCGATCGCGCACTCCGCGCTGCATTTCCAGTCGTGCATGGGCCTGCGGGCCGACGACCGCTCGGCGCTGGCGGTACCGGCCAGCCACGTGACGGGGCTGATCGCGATCATCGCGTCGATGTGGCAAGTCGGCGGGGCGGTGATCGTCGTGCCCGAGTTCAAGGCCGATGCCTTCGTGCAACTGGTGGCGCGCGAGCGCGTCACACACACGCTGATGGTGCCGGCGATGTACAAGCTGTGCCTGCTGAGCGAGTCCTTCGCCCGCGAGGACCTGTCGAGCTGGCGCATCGGCGGCTTCGGCGGCGCGCCGATGCCGGTCGCGACCATCGACGCGCTTGCTGAGCGCTTGCCCGGCCTCGCGCTGTTGAATGCCTACGGCGCCACCGAGACCACGTCGCCGGTGACGATGATGCCCGCCGGCCAGACGCGCACGCACATCGATTCGGTCGGCGTGGCGCTGCCAGCGGCGCAGATCCGCGTGATGGACGACGAGGGCCGCGAAGTCGCGCCCGGCGAAACCGGCGAACTCTGGATCGGCGGGCCGATGGTGGTGCCCGGCTACTGGGCCAATCCGCAGGCCACGGCCGATTCGTTCACCGCCGGCTTCTGGCACTCGGGCGACCTGGGCTCGGTCGATGCGGAGGGCTTCGTGCGCATCTTCGATCGCAAGAAGGACATGCTCAATCGCGGCGGCTACAAGGTCTACTCTGTCGAGGTGGAGAACGTGCTCATGGCCTGGCCCGGCGTGATCGAGGCGGCGGTCATCGGCAAGCCCTGCCCGGTGCTCGGCGAGCGGGTTCACGCCTTCGTCCATGCGCCCGACATCGACATCGACGACGACGCGCTGCGGAAGCACTGCGCGGAAAGGCTCGCCGACTACAAGGTGCCCGAGAGCGTCACCTGGAGCCCCGAGCCGCTGCCGCGCAACCCCAACGGCAAGGTGCTGAAGCGCTTGCTGCGCGCGAGGATCTGAATTCGGTTGTTCACGGCTTTGCTTGATCAGGGAGTGGTTTTCACACCTACCAGGAGAAGAGCATGAAGCGGATACGGATGGGATTGATCGGCGCGGCAGCGCTGGGCTTGGGTTTCGCAGCCATGGCGCAGACGAACTGGTACCCCAGCAAATGGGGCCCGAACGACGAGATCGGCGCCGCCAACTACATGACACCGGCCACGGCCTTGCAGGCCGCGAAACTCATCAAGACGGGCAAGGTCTACTCGCTCGGCATCACGGTGAGCACGACGACGCCGGCCTTCCCGCCGCGCACCTGCTCCATCTACATCGTGCAGCCCGGCCAGACCGGCACCGCGGATGGACTGGGCCCCACGCACACCACCTACAACGACGACATCCTCAACTGCTGGACCGGCATCGGTACGCAACTCGACGGCCTGGGCCACATCGGCGTCGGCGACCGCTACTACAACGGCGCCAAGTGGGGCGAGTTCGCGACCATCGGCGGCCTGAAGAAGCTGGGCATCGAGAAGATCCCGCCCATGGTGGCGCGCGGCGTGATGCTCGACATGGCGGCGCACTACGGCGTCGAAGTGGTCAAGGAAGGCACGGCGTTCAACCAGGCCGAGATCGACGCAGTCGCGAAGAAGCAGGGCCTGGAGATCCGGCAGGGCGACGTGGTGATCTTCCACACCGGCTGGCTCAGCCTGATCGACAAGGACCCCAAGCGCTTCGGCTCGGTGGAACCGGGCATCGGCCGCGAAGGCGCGCGCTACCTGGTGTCGAAGGGCGTGGTCGCGGTCGGCGCGGACACTTGGGCCGTGGAGGTCATTCCATTCGAGAAGGACGGCGACAAGGAAGGCGGCATCTTCGGCGTGCACCAGATCCTGTTGCCAATGGGTGGCACCTACATCCTGGAGAACATCAACACCGCCGAACTCGCCAAGGACAAGGCCTACGAGTTCATGTTCGTGCTCGGCCAGAACAAGTACCAGGGCGCGGTGCAATCGATGATCAATCCGGTGGCGATCCGCTGATCCGGCGCGGCACCGGCGAACTGCGGGCAAGGCTGAGACAATCGGTGCCGCGCGGTCCGGGAGGACGCGTGCTGTTCGGAGCCCACCCGGGCTTCAATCCCCGCGCCGTGCGGGCGCGAGCAGCTATCAGAACCATAGCATCTTGTCTGCCTTGCCACTCACAGCTTCCTCGCCCGAGCCCCTGCAGATCCTTCAGGAGGTGTTCGGCTATGCGGCCTTCCGCGGTCCGCAGGCGCCGATCGTCGATCACGTCACAGCCGGCGGCGATGCGCTGGTGCTGATGCCCACGGGCGGTGGCAAGTCGCTGTGCTATCAGATCCCCGCCATCGCGCGCCAGCGTGCGGGCCAGGGCGTGACGGTGGTGGTGTCGCCGCTGATCGCGCTGATGCACGACCAGGTCGGCGCGCTGCACGAAGCCGGCGTGAGCGCGGCCTTCCTCAACTCCACGCTCGACTGGGAGCAGACGCAGGACGTCGAGCGCCGCATGCTGCGGGGCGAGATCACGCTGCTTTACGCCGCGCCCGAGCGCGTGACGACGCCGCGCTTCCTGTCGCAGCTCGACTCGCTCAAGGAGCGCGGCAAGCTGGCGCTCTTTGCGATCGACGAAGCGCATTGCGTGAGCCAGTGGGGGCACGACTTCCGGCCCGAGTACCGCGCGCTGACGGTGCTGCACGAGCGCTATGCCGGCGTGCCTCGCATCGCGCTCACCGCCACGGCCGATGCGCTGACCCGCGCCGACATCGTCGAGCGGCTGCAGCTCGAAGAGGCGCGCCAGTTCGTCTCCAGCTTCGACCGGCCCAACATCCGCTACGCCATCGTCGAGAAGAAGGAAGCCACGACGCAGCTCCTGCGCTTCATCGAGCGCGAGCATGAAGGCGATGCGGGTGTCGTCTATTGCCAGTCGCGCAAGCGGGTCGAAGACGTGGCGCAGACGCTGTGCGATGCGGGCATCAACGCCCTGCCCTATCACGCGGGGCTGGACGCGGCGCTGCGCCAGAAGCACCAGGATCGCTTCCTGCGCGACGAAGGCATCGTGATGGTCGCGACCATCGCCTTCGGCATGGGCATCGACAAGCCCGACGTGCGCTTCGTCGCGCACCTGGACATGCCGAAGAACATCGAGGGCTATTACCAGGAGACCGGCCGGGCCGGTCGCGACGGCGCGCCCGCCGACGCCTGGATGGCCTACGGCCTGCAGGACGTGGTGAACCAGCGCCGCATGATCGACGAGAGCCCCGCCGGCGAGGAGTTCAAGCAGGTGATGCGCGGCAAGCTCGATGCCTTGCTGTCGCTCGCCGAAGCCAGCGACTGCCGGCGCGTGCGGCTGCTCGGCTACTTCGGCGAGAAAAGCACGCCCTGCGGGAATTGCGACAACTGCCTGAACCCTCCGCAGGTGTGGGACGGCACGGATGCGGCGCGCAAGCTGCTCTCCACCATCTACCGCGTGCAGCAGCAAAGCGGCATCAGCTTCGGCGCCGGCCACATCATGGACATCCTGCGCGGCAAGGAGACCGAGAAGGTCAAGCAGTTCGGGCATGAAAGGGTGAGTACCTTCGGCATCGGCAGCGAGTTCAGCGAGCCCCAGTTGCGCGGCGTGCTGCGCCAGCTGATCGCGACAGGCGCGTTGTCCGTCGATGCGCAGGCCTTCAACACGCTGCAACTCACGGAAGGCTCGCGCGCGGTGCTCAAGGGCGAGACGCCGGTGACGCTGCGCGAATCGGTCTCGTCGCCGGCGGAGCGCAAGCCACGGCGCGAGAAGACGGCGCGCGGTGCGCCTTCGCCCGCCGCGGCATCGCTCGACGCTTCGGGCCAGGCTCGCTTCGCAGCCCTGAAGGCCTGGCGTGGCGAAGTGGCTCGCGAGCACAACCTGCCGGCCTACGTGATCTTCCATGACGCGACGCTGGCCGCCATCGCCGAGCGCGCACCGGCCACGCTGGAAGACCTGCAAGGAATCAGCGGCATCGGCAGCAAGAAGCTGGAAGCCTATGGCGCCGACGTCCTGCGCGTCTGCGCTAGTTTTTGACTCGCCCCCAGGCTTGCCCACTTCGTGTGGCCGCCCACCCCCTGCCGGGGGCAATACCAGCGGACCGGCAAAGCCGGAGCCGCGGTATTTTCTGGAAGGGTCACGCTCGCGGCGGGCGTCTTATGGGCGCGTGATGATGCGGTTCTCTCGCGCCGGCGGCCGGATCAGATACGGCATGTCGCCCGTCTCGGCCTTGGTGCGCCCCGCGTCGGCCTTGCTTGTCCTCTGGACGGGGCAGGCGCCGGTGGCGCGGAAGCTGAGTGCGGCAGCAAGGCGCGCTTCGGCGGGATCGCCCAGCGCATGGCCGAAGTCGTCGGCCACCGCGCAGGTGGGTGCGAAGCCGTCGCCGTAGTCGCCGAAGCCCTGCTGGTTGACGCCCTGGAACTGGATCGCGAAATAGGTGGTGCCGCAATTGTCTTCCGGGAAGAAGCCGTACGGCTTGCCGCAGGTGGTGTCGCCGATCAGGTTGACCGTGACGCCCACGCCTCGCAGGCTGTTGACCACCGACTCGCTGGCGGAACAGGTGTCCCGCCCTGCCAGCACCGTGACGCGCGACAGCCCGAGTTGCGGCAGGGGCTGCCCCGCCGGCGAAGACAGACCGCGCGAGGTCGAACGGAAGGGCATGGTCATCTGCGCTGCCGTGAGACGGAACGGGTTCTTGCTGTTGAACTGCAGTCGCTCGAACACCGTGCCGGTCGTCGCGGCGGGTGAGCCGACCATGTAGGCCAGCTCGCTCGCGATGTCGAGCAGGCCGCCGCCGTTGTAGCGCATGTCGATCACCAGGTCGACGATGTTGTCGCGCTTGAACTGGTTGACGGCTGCGATGAGCAGCGCCTCCGCGGTGGCCGTGTGATCGTTGAAGAGCAGGTAGCCAACGGACCCGCTGGGCGTGGTGAGCGTCGTCGCGTTCTGGACCGGCGTGCGCGTGATGCGCGCGGACATCAGGCTGACGGTGCGCTCGCTGCCATCGGTCGCCCGCAGCCTGAAGCTGTGCGCCTCGCCTTCGCGCGCCGGGACGAGCCCCGCATTGAGCCCGGCCACATCCGCGCCCGCGACGACGTCGATGCCGTCGATGGCGATCACCTTCTCGCCGCGGCCGATCGCCGCCTGCGACGCTGGCGTGCCGGGTTCGGTGTAGGCCACGCGAACGTCGCGCGGCGGCACGGCGCTCAGGAGGGCGAGTTCCATCCCATAGCCGACCTCGATGCCGCCTTGCGAGAAGGCGCGGTAGTCCGCCGTGTCCTGAGTGAAGTGAAAGCGGTCCTTGGGGAGCCCGCTCGCGGTCAGCCTGGGCGTTTTCAGTGCGCCAAAGTAGTCGATGGGCGTTGCGAAGTCGGCGGCCTGCAGGGGCGGCACCTCGTCGAACCACAGGTAGGTTTCATCGATCCATGCGCGGACCCAGCTCTTCTCGGTCGCGACCGAGCCGGGCTGGTCGGGGAACGCGGCACCCGTGTCGGGATCGACGCCGAAGCGCGGTGCGGCGCATTGGCCCGCCGCGCTGGACGACGCAAGCGTCGTCCCTCCGTTCGCCGCCAGGGTCAGCGGCAAGGCCGCACCGCCTCCGCCACCTCCGCCGCATCCGGCGAGCACTGCAACGACCGCCAGCATGGCAACGGCCGCAGCGCTACGCGCCGGGCCCATGGTCCGGTAACCCTTCATTCATTGACTCCCTCGCGCGCGCCGGGTCCGGCGCTGCCGTCGTGTTGGTCTTATTGGACGAAGCCGATGCCGCGGGATTCGCGCACTTCGGGCTTGATCCGGTGTTCGGCGTCCAGCTGGTCGAGAAATTCGCTGGCCGAGAACGAAACCGCAAGGATATCTGTTTGCCGTTTCACGGCGGCGAAGTCACCCGGGCAAAGCTGCGGGAGCTTGGCCAGGCGAAGCTTGATCTCGCTCGTGAGGCGCATCGAATCGCCGTCGAGGGCCTCGGTGACGAACATGCGCTCGCGTTGCTCGCCCGTGAGCGGCATGAACTTGATCTTGAAGGTGAAGCGGCGCAACGCGGCCTGGTCGATGCGGTCGAGCAGGTTGGTGGTGCAGACGAAGATGCCGTCGAAACGCTCCATGCCCTGCAGCATCTCGTTGACCTCGGTGACCTCGTAGGTGCGCTGCGCACCCCGGCGGTCCTGCAGAAAGCTGTCGGCCTCGTCGAGCAGCAGGATCGCCTTCTCGGCCTCCGCTTCCTTGAACATCGCCGCCATGTTCTGCTCGGTCTCGCCGACGTACTTGCTCATCAGGTCGCTCGCCTGCTTGACGATCAGCGGCCGGCCGATGGCCTTGGCGATGTGCTCTGCGAGCGCGGTCTTGCCGGTGCCGGGCGCGCCGTAGAAGCACAGCGTTCCATGGCCCCGCGCCTTGAGCGCCTCGACGATGCGCGGGATCTCGAACCGGGTCTCGACGTTCAGCATCTCGAGGTCGTAGGTGGTGACGCTGCGGCGCGCACCCAGGGTGTCGAGCGTGCCCAGCGCCAGGTCGGCGTTCTTGAGCTGGCGCTCGATCAGGATCTCGACCGAGCTGCCCTCGGTCATCGCCAGCTCGGCGAAGCGCACCGCCGTGCGGATCTGCGCGGGGGTCAGGCCCTTGCGCCCGGCCAGCTTGGCGGTGAAGGCGTCCGAGACCGAAACGCCTTCGAGCGTCTTGCGCACCAGTTGCTCTCGCGCGCCGGGCGGCGGGGACTTCAGTTCGAGGTGGTAGGCGAAACGGCGACGGAATGCCGGATCGATCTGCTCGATGCGGTTGGTGACCCACAACGTCGGCACGGCATTCGATTCGAGGATCTGGTTGACCCAGGCCTTGCCGCTGACGCTGCCGCTGGTCGGCGACGGGACCTGCTCGGCGCGCGCCATGATCTGCGCGGCCTCGGTGCTGATCGGCGGGAAGACGTCTTCCACTTCGTCGAAGAGCAGCGCGGCCTGCTCGCTGCCCTTGAGGAACACCTGCGCGATCTGCAGCGAGCGGTAGCGGTCGCGGCCGGACAGCGAGTTGCCGTCGCGGTCGGCGTATTCGACCTCGAACAGCTCCAGCCCCGCGGCCTGCGCGACGACCTTGGCCAGCTCGGTCTTGCCGGTGCCGGGCGGGCCGTAGAGCAGCACGTTCACGCCAGGCTCCTTCCGTGCCACTGCCGCGCGCAGGAGGGTGACGAGCATCTGCGCATCGTCCTCGACAAAGGAAAAGTCGTGCACCGACAGTGCGCTCTTGGCGGAGGGGCGCGTGAACACGGCCATCAGCTCGTTGCGGTCGCGGTACTCGCGCATCAAGACCGGAGGGAGCTTCTCGCTGACCTTCATGAGGTCGGCGAGGTCGGTGATGTTGTGCTCGGAGATCAGGTTCTCGACCAGGCCGATGCGCTCCAGGCGCGAGCCGGCGCGCAACGCCTCGCCGACCTCGCTGGCGTTGACGCCAGCGACCTCCGCGATCGCCGCGTACGCCTCCGGCGCATTGTTGACCTTGAACTCGACCAGCAGCGAGCGCAGGTCGCGCTGGTAGCGCGCAAGCGTGCCGTAGAGCAGCAGCGCCCGCTCGGCCTTGTTGAGCTGCAGCAGCCCGGCGAGCGCATCGATGTTCTTTTCGACCAGTGTGGACTGCTTGCGCAGCGCATGCGTGAGCCAGTCGCGCGTGACGGACAGCACCGACAGAAGGTCCTTCGGCTGGTCCTTGGCGTATTCATCCAGATAGAAGAACAGCGTGCCTTCTTCGTAAGGGCCGCGCCAGACGCCATGGCGTTCGAGCAGCGTGCGGCCGTCGTAGTCCTCGACACCCTTCCATATCTCGTTGCCGGCACACCGGCGCCCCAGGAACTCGCGCAAGCGCTGCAGCACCGGCAGGGGCCAGACAAGATGGCGCCCGGTCAGCGAAAGCAGTCCGTTGAGGTCGCGGCGCACGTTGAAGCGCGGTCCCTGCTTGGCCGCCAGCGTGAGCACGAAGTGCGAACACATGAGTTCGAGCACCGGTGCTTCCTTGAGTCCGGGCGATGGCAATGCATGGCCGCGGGGAACCGCAGCCAGGACATCGACGCCGGAACGCTTGACCATCGGGAAACCCCCATTGAGCGGAAACTGAATCTGAGCGCGACCATAACGCAGAGTTTTGGCTTGGGGAAGCCTCACGACGGGTAACAGCGCGGAAGTTGCAATTCCGGCCACAATTCCGCCGATGGTTGGAATCGAAGACATTGAACGCGCCGCGCGTCGCCTGCACGGGCAGGTGCTGGACACTCCCTGCGTCGAATCGCGCACGCTCTCGGAAATCGTCGGAGCGCAGGTTTTCCTCAAATTCGAGAACCTGCAGTTCACTGCATCGTTCAAGGAACGCGGCGCATGTAACAAGCTGGTCGATCTCTCGGAGGGCGGCACACGTGGGGTGATCGCCATGTCGGCCGGCAATCATGCGCAGGGCGTGGCGTATCACGCACAGCGCCTGGGGCTGCGCGCGCTGATCGTGATGCCGCGCTTCACGCCGGGCGTGAAGATCGAGCGCACGCGCGGTTTTGGCGCCGAAGTCGTGCTGCACGGCGACACGCTCGATGCCGCACGTGCCCATGCCATGGCCCTGGCGGAACGCGAAGACCTGACTTTCGTCCACCCCTACGACGACGAAGCCATCATCGCCGGCCAGGGCACCGTGGCGCTGGAAATGCTGGACGTGGTGCCTGATCTCGACGCGCTGGTGGTGTCGGTCGGCGGCGGCGGGCTGATCGCCGGCATGGCGATCGCCGCACGCGCCCGCAAGCCCGGCATCGAGATCGTGGGCGTCCAGACGACGCGCTTTCCGGCAATGGTCAACGCCGTACAGGGCACGCACCATCCGCAAGGCTCCAGCACGATCGCCGAAGGCATCGCGGTGGGTACTCCCGGCGTGCTGACGCGCGACATCATCGCCAGCCAGGTCGACGATCTGCTGCTGGTCGACGAGGGCGACATCGAGCAGGCCGTCCTGATGCTGCTGGAAATCGAGAAGACACTGGTCGAAGGCGCCGGCGCCGCCGGACTGGCCGCGCTGATCCGGCATCCGGAGCGTTTCAAGGGCAAGCGGGTCGGTCTCGTGCTGTCGGGCGGCAACATCGATCCGCTGTTGCTGGCCGCCATCATCGAACGCGGCATGGTCCGGGCCGGGCGGCTGGCGCGGGTGCGGGTGAGTGCGCGCGACGTGCCCGGCTCCCTGGCCCATATCACCGCCACCGTGGCCGAAGCAGGCGCCAACATCGACGAGGTGCACCACCAGCGCGCGTTCACCATGCTGGCGGCCCAGAACGTCGACATCGAACTGGTCCTGCAGACGCGCGGCCGCGAGCACCTGTCGGCCGTGCTGGACGCATTGCGCGCGGCCGGTTTCGAGGCCATGGAGCAGCGCTGAGGCGGCACGCGGGGGTCTGGGAACCCCCTAGACCGCGACCGCCGGACCAGTCGGTAAAATGGTTTCAGTCTCGAGAACCCAAGGAACTCCAATGTCCAACCCCACCCCTGTCGAACCCGGCCACGCAGCCGCCGTCGAAAAAGACGCAGTCGAGTCGATCGTTCATCTCATGCCCCTGGTGCTGCCATTGGTCGGCGGGGTGCTGATGCTCCTTCTGGCATCGATCGCGATCTTCGTGGCCTGATCCCGGCCGCCGCGTGGGCACTGGATGCCCTCGCTGCGCCCGAGCGTCACAGGCCAGCCCGGGTCGGCACCGTCGCCGGCCGCTGCTCTCCGGTCCGTACCGGCTGCCATCCAGCCGCTCTCCCGAGACGGAAGCGTTTTTTCCAACGGATCTCGCCGCCAAGGCACGCGAGTCCCGTTCGAAAAGACGATTTTCAACTTAGGAGATAGACGATGAACGCACCGCTGAAGGGTCTTGCCATGCAGGCACCCTCCTACGTCAAGAACGCGAAGCTGATCGCCTGGGTGGCCGATATGGCCGCGCTGTGCAAGCCCGCCAACATCCACTGGTGCGACGGCAGCACCGAAGAGTACGACCGCCTCTGCCAGTTGATGGTCGATGCCGGCACTTTCAAAAAGCTCAATCCGGCCAAGCGGCCCAACTCCTTCCTCGCGACTTCCGATCCGAGCGACGTCGCGCGCGTCGAGGACCGCACCTTCATCTGCTCCGCCAACAAGGAAGACGCCGGCCCCACCAACAACTGGATGGCCCCGGCGGAAATGCGCGCCACGCTTCAGCCGCTGTTCGACGGCTGCATGGCGGGCCGCACGATGTACGTCGTGCCCTTCAGCATGGGCCCGCTCGGCTCGCCGATCGCGCACATCGGCATCGAGTTGTCCGACAGCCCCTATGTGGCCGTCAACATGAAGATCATGACCCGCATGGGCAAGGCCGTGTACGACGTGCTCGGCGTGAACGGCGAGTTCGTGCCCTGCGTCCACACCGTGGGCGCGCCGCTCGAAGCGGGCCAGAAAGACGTGGCCTGGCCCTGCAACAAGACGAAGTACATCGTCCACTACCCCGAGACGCGCGAAATCTGGAGCTACGGCTCGGGCTACGGCGGCAACGCACTGCTCGGCAAGAAGTGCTTCGCGCTGCGCATCGCATCGAACATGGGCCGCGACGAAGGTTGGCTCGCCGAGCACATGCTGATCCTCGGCGTGACCAATCCCCAGGGCAAGAAGTACCACGTGGCCGCCGCCTTCCCGAGCGCCTGCGGCAAGACCAACTTCGCGATGCTGATCCCTCCGGCCGGCTTCGACGGCTGGAAAGTCACGACCATCGGCGACGACATCGCCTGGATCAAGCCCGGCGCCGACGGCAAGCTGCACGCCATCAACCCCGAGGCCGGCTACTTCGGCGTCGCGCCCGGCACCAACATGCAGACCAACCCGAACTGCATGGCCAGCCTCGACCGCGACGTGATCTTCACGAACGTGGCCCTGACCGATGACGGCGACGTCTGGTGGGAAGGCATGGGGGATGCGCCCGCGCACGCCATCGACTGGCAAGGCAAGGACTGGACGCCGGCCATCGCAAGGGAAACCGGCGCCAAGGCCGCGCACCCGAACGCCCGCTTCACCGTCGCTGCCACCAACAACCCGGCGCTCGACGATGCCTGGGACGACCCGAAGGGCGTCGCGATCGACGCTTTCATCTTCGGCGGCCGCCGCTCGACCACCGTGCCGCTGGTGACCGAAGCCCGCAACTGGGTCGAAGGCGTCTACATGGCCGCGACCATGGGCTCCGAAACCACTGCCGCAGCCGCAGGCCAGCAAGGCGTGGTGCGCCGCGATCCGTTCGCGATGCTGCCCTTCGCCGGCTACAACATGAGCGACTATTTCCAGCACTGGCTGGACCTGGGCAAGAAGCTCGAGGCTGCCGGCGCCAAGGTGCCGAAGATCTACACGACCAACTGGTTCCGCAAGGGTGCGGACGGCAAGTTCGTCTGGCCCGGCTACGGCGAGAACATGCGCGTGCTGAAGTGGATGATCGACCGCATCGAGGGCCAAGGCAACGGCAACGACCACGTCTTCGGCGTCAGCCCCCGCTATGAAGACCTGAACTGGACCGGCCTGGATTTCAGCGCCGAGCAGTTCAATACCGTCACCAGCATCGACAAGGCGGCATGGCAGGCCGAACTGAAGCTGCACACGGAACTGTTCGAGCAACTGGCGCACCACCTGCCGAAGGAACTGCCGGCCACCAAGGCGGCCATCGAGCAGCGCCTGAGGGCTTGAGCTCGCCCCCCAGGCTTGCCCACTTCGTGTGGCCGCCTACCCCCCTGCCGGGGGGCAACACCGGCGGACCGGCTGAGCCGGATCCGCGGTGCTTCACCAACGAAAAAGCCCCGCTTGGCGGGGCTTTTTTGTTTGAGCCGTCTGGCTCGGCGGGGTCGGATCAGTAGTACTGGCCGAGGTTCACGCGGCGCATCGCTTCGTGCAGGGTCGGCGTGCGGACGTTGGCGGAACGCTTGGCGACCACTTCGAGGGCTTGCTCCCTGGTGGAGACGGGAGCTGCAACACCTGCCACTTCCTGGCGGCTGCTGATGGCCTGCAGGTCGCGCAGGATGCGCGGGTCGTGCTGGGCATAGGCCATGAACTGCTCGTCGGCGCGCGCTGCGGCGCGGCGGCGGGCGGCGCCACGGGCCGATGCGATCGCGCGGGTCGCCAGTGCGCGGGCCGTGCCGGCGAAGAGCGCGATGGCCACGAATGCCACGCCCCAGAGCACGACCCAGGCGACCAGCAGGCCGCCCTCTTCCGAGGTGGACATCAGGCGGTCGGCGACCACCAGCAGCGACGAGACGATGGCTGCCAGCAGCAACGCGGCCAGGCCACGTGCGCCGTCGAAGCCACGACGGGCGCTGCGGATGCGCTCGATCACTTCCTCGGCGCGAACGACGCCGGGGTGGGTTGCGGGGGTGTCAACGTGTACGAAACTGGTCATGATGCGTTCCTCCTAAAGAACGAAGGGCGGGAGCCGATGGGGTGATATTAGGGGTTACCCTAGTGTTTTGCCACTTTATCTTTCTGATGTTTATCATTCACACCACTGATGGACGTCAACTTTCGCACGCTCGACCTGAACCTGCTTCGCGTCTTCGACGAAGTGATGGCGGAGCGCAACCTGACGCGCGCGGCACGGAATCTGTCGATCACGCAGCCCGCCGTCAGCAATGCGCTGCGGCGGCTGCGCGAGGTTCTGGGTGACGAGCTCGTGCGCCGCTCCGGTGCCGGCGTGGAGCCGACCCCGCGCGCGCTGGCGCTGTGGCCCACCGTCCGGGACGCCCTCAGGCAGTTGCAGCACACCCTGGCCCCCGGCGAATTCGATGCGGGGATCGCCGACACGACCTTCTTGCTCGCCATGGCCGACGCCACCGCCGCCGAACTCATGCCGGGCCTGGTGGGAATCGTCGAGCGGGAAGCCCGCGCCGTCTCGCTTCGCGTGCTGCCACTGACGACACGCGACCCGCGACCCATGCTGGAGAACGAAGAGGTCGACATGGCGATCGGCTACTTTCCCGCCGTGATCGCCAGCCTCGCGGCACGGGGGCAATCCGGCGTGGGCGTGCCCTTCGAAACCCAGCGGCTCTATGTCGGCCAGTACGTCTGCGTGATGCGCCGGGGCCACCCGCTGGCGGCGGAGCCCCTGACGCTCGACGCCTACTGCGCCGCGCGCCACTTGCTGGTGAGCTTTTCGGGCCGTCCCTACGGATTCATCGACCAGACGCTGGGCGCGCTGGGGCGGGAGCGGCGCATCGTGGTCACGGTGAACCAGTTTTTCACGGCCGGCCGGGTGGTGGCGAATTCGGATTTGCTGACCGTCCTGCCGCGGCATTTCGTCCGGGTGACAGGCATCGACGACCAACTGGTCCTGCGCGACCTTCCCTTCGACCAGCCGCTGGTGCACGTGGATGCGGTCTGGCATCGGCGCGCGCAGCACGGGCATTCGCACGAATGGCTGCGGAAGGCGCTGCTGCGTTCGGCTGCCGCGGCCTTTGCCGGCACGCCGGACGAACTGGCGCCGCGGGACGACTGACGAATTGGAGAAGCGTTGCGATCAGCGCACGACGCTCAGCCAGGCGCTGGCGGCGACGCGCAGTTCCTGAGCTTCGTGGGCATCCAGACCGGCACGGCTGCCTGCGCTTTCCATCAGCATCGCTGCCGGGCTGGACGGAGTCATTTCACGGGTCGGACGGAGAAAACGGGCCACTTGGGCGATCAAGCTGAACATGATGGTGCGCGACCTTGGCGCGCTCCTGTGTTGAAGATGATTCAAGATTAAGGGTTTTCCCCAATATTGCAAGGACAACGTTATGCGATCCATGCATGGAACCATCACCTAGACTGCATTCATGAAGCTCCAGCTGCTCTCGGACCTGCACATCGAGGTCCATCCGCATCTCCAGATTGCGCCGGCACCGGGCGTCGATCTGCTGGTGCTCGCCGGTGACATCGGCTCGTACCAGGCCGGCTCCAGCCTGGTCGAGCCCGATTTCGGCCTGGCCCGCTTTTCCCCGCGCCACGGATGGCCGGCGCCGGTGCTGTATGTGCCGGGCAACCATGAATACGACAACGCGGATTTCGACGAGATTCACAGCCGGCTTCGCGAAACCTGCGATGCGCTGGACATCGGATGGCTGGAGCGCGAAACCCGCGTCATCGACGGCGTGCGCTTCATCGGCACCACGCTCTGGGCCGACTTCGACGCGCTGGCGGAGCCGACCGACACCCTGTCCGAAGTCCTCAAGAAGCGCGGCAAGGCCATGCGTGCCGCCAACTTCTATCTGCAAAAGGCGGCCACCCTCCGCAATGGTGAAATCTTCCTCGCAGAAGCCTTGAGGGAGCACTCACTGACGTGTCAGGCTTGGCTCCGCAATGCCTTGGCCGAAGACTTCGACGGCACCACCGTCGCCATCACCCATTTCGCGCCGACCCTGGCGAGCGCCGACCCGCGCTACGGGCTGAGCCCCGGCACGGCAGGCTTCTGCAATTCCCTGGACGAGTTGCTGCCCCAGGCCGACCTCTGGCTGCACGGCCACCTGCACTGCCAGTTCGACTACGTGAAGGACGGCTGCCGCGTGATCGCGAATCCGCTGGGCTACGTCGGCAAGGGCGAGCAGGAAAACTTCCGACCCGACCTGCTGATCGACGTGAGCTGAAAGGCTCTCCCCCAGGCTTGCCCACTTCGTGTGGCCGCCCACCCCCTTCCGGGGGCGACCCCTGCGGCCCGGCAAAGCCGGTTCCGCGGGATCCCTGGGCTCGGCTGCGGGGGGTTCATCCGAGTTGAGCTTCGAGCAGCCGCGCGACGTGAACTGCTTCGCGCTGCGCGCCGTCGGCGATCTGGTGCCGGCAGCTGGTGCCGTCGGCCACGACGATGGCATCCGGGTTCTGGCGCACCGCGGGCAGCAGGCTGGCTTCCGCCATCTGCATCGAGACCTCGTAGTGGGAGGCCTCGTAGCCGAAGCTGCCCGCCATGCCGCAACATGAGCTCTCGATCAGTTCCGGCTTGGCGCCGGGGATCAGCTTGAGCACATCGAGGATCGGGCTGACCGCGCCAAAAGCCTTCTGGTGGCAGTGCCCGTGCAACAGGATCGGCTTGTCGACCGCCTTGAGCTTCAACTCGAAACGCCCCGCCTTCGCCTCGCGCGCAATGAATTCCTCGAACAGCAGCGCCTGGCCGGCGACCGTCTGGGCCTTCGCGCCCAGCCCCATCACCAGTGTCTCGTCGCGCAGCGTCAGCAGGCACGAGGGTTCGAGCCCCACGATCGCGATGCCCGCGGTGGCAAACGGCAGCAGCGCATCGATCAGCGCGCCGGCTTTGGCCTTGGCCTCGTCCACCATGCCATTGGCGAGATAGGTCCGGCCGCAGCAATGGTGGCCACCGTCCTTTTGCACCGTGTGCAGCAGGTAGCCCGCAGCCTTGAGCACGCGCACGGCAGCCAGTGCGTTCTCGCTTTCGAAGGTGCCGTTGAAGGTGTCGACGAAGAGCACCGCGACCTTGCGCCCCACACCCGCGGCGGCGATCGCCTGTTCGCGGCTCGCAAACATCGAAGGATCGCTGGCGCGCCAGAAAGTGTCGCTGCGCCACTCCGGCAGCGAGCGCTTCGCAGAAAGCCCCAGCACCTTTTCCCCGAGCCAGCGCGCACCCGGCACGGTATTGCGCAGATTGAGCAGCCACGCCACGCGGCTGGCCGCATGGGCATAGTCCGGCAGCCGGGCGATCAGCTTGTCCTTGAGCGTGTGCCCGTGCTTCTTCTTGTAGTGCGACAGGAACTCGATCTTCATCTTCGCCATGTCGACGCCCGTCGGGCAATCGCGCTTGCAGCCCTTGCAGCCGACGCACAGATCCATCGTCTCGTGCATGGCCTCGCTCGTGAAAGCGTCGGGCCCCAACTGGCCGGAGACAGCGAGCCGCAGCGTGTTGGCGCGGCCGCGCGTCAGATGCTGCTCGTCGCGCGTCACGCGATAGCTCGGGCACATCGTGCCGGCGTCGAACTTGCGGCAGTGGCCGTTGTTGTTGCACATCTCCACGGCCTTGGCGAAGCCGCCGGTGATGTCGCCGCCGGTGCCCGGCGCGGTGGTCACTTCCGTCACCGGGTCGGCCTGCACGTTCCAGGCGGACCAGTCGAGGACAGGCGTCAGCGGAATGCGCCGGTACGGCTTGGGCGCGGTTTCGGGCGCAAAGCGGAACAGGCTGCTGTCGTCCATCTTCGGCGGATCGATGATCTTGCCGGGGTTGAAGAGGTTGACCGGGTCGAGCTTCTGCTTGATGGAGCGGAAGGCTTCGTTGAGAGCCGGGCCGAATTGCCACTCGATCCATTCGCCGCGGCACAGGCCGTCGCCGTGTTCGCCGCTGAAGGCGCCCTTGTACTTGCGCACCAGCGCGCTCGCCTCCTCGGCGATCGCCCGCATCTTGGCCGCGCCGTCGGTGCGCATGTCCAGGATCGGCCGCACGTGCAACGTGCCCACCGACGCGTGCGCGTACCAGGTGCCCCGGCTGCCGTACTTGGCGAAGACTTCAGTGAGGCCGTCGGTGTAGTCCGCCAGATGCTCCAGCGGCACCGCGCAATCCTCGATGAAGCTCACCGGCTTGCCGTCGCCCTTGAGGCTCATCATGATGTTGAGCCCGGCCTTGCGCACGTCCCACAGGTTCTTCTGCGGAGCGTCGTCGCGCATCTCGACCACGCTGCCCGGCAGGCCGAGTTCGCCCATCAAATCGACCAGGTCCTTGAGCTTCGGCAGCAGCGATGCCTTGTCGCTGCCCGAGAACTCGACCAGCAGGATCGCGGCGGGCCGGCCGATCAACGCGGTCTCGACGGTGGGCTTGAACGCCGGATTGGCAAGGCTCAGCTCGATCATCGTGCGATCGACCAGCTCCACCGCGGTGGGCCCGAGCTTCACGATGTGCTGCGCCGAATCCATGGCGGCACGGAAGGTCGGGAAGTTCACGATGCCCAGCACCTTGGCGCGCGGCAGTTCGGAAAGCTTCAGCGTCAGGCTGCGCGTATAGGCCAGCGTGCCTTCGGCGCCGATCAGCAGGTGGGCGAGGTTGACGCTGCCGTCCGTCGTGTAGGGCTTCTCGTTCTGGTTGTCGAAGATGTCGAGGTTGTAGCCCGCGACGCGGCGCAGCACCTTGGGCCAGTTCGCCTGGATCTGGCTGCGGTGCTGCGCCACCAGTTGCCGCACGTGCAGCGCGATGTCGCTCGCGCGTGCGCCCAGGTTCGACACCGGGCCGAAGTCGACCAGTTCGCCGTCGGACAGCCACGCACTCGCACCGGCCACGTTGTGCACCATGTTGCCGTAGGCGATGGAGCGCGAGCCGCAGGAGTTGTTGCCCGCCATGCCGCCGAGCGTGGCCTGTGCGCTGGTGGACACGTCGACCGGATACCAGAGCCCGTGCGGCTTGAGCTGCGCATTGAGGTGATCGAGCACGATGCCCGGCTCCACCGTGACGGTGCGGCGTTCGAGATCCAGGTCCAGCACGCGCCGGAAATGCTTGCTGTTGTCGATGACCAGCGCCGCGCCCGTGGTCTGGCCGCACTGGCTGGTGCCGCCGCCACGCGCCAGCACCGGCACCTTGAGATCTCGCGCCACGTCGATGGCGGTCGCGATGTCGCGTTCGGTCTTCGGCACCAGCACGCCGACCGGCATGATCTGGTAGATCGACGCATCGGTCGCATAGCGGCCGCGCGACGCGTCGTCGAACAGCACCTCGCCCTGCGTCTCGGCCGCGAGCCGCCTCGCGAGCGCCTCGCAGGTCTCGTTGGGGGGCAGGACGGTACCGGCTGGCTGGAGATGGCTCGCGGGCTCGATGCGCATGGGGTGAGGCTTCAGGACTTGGCCGCGTTGGACCGTGGATAGATTTCGCCGGCGCGCAGCAGCTCCAGCACGGTGTCGCGCTTCCGGTTCAGGTGCTCGATCAGCACCTGACGCATCGCGACGGGATCGCGCGCGCTCAGGGCTTCGATCATTCGTTCGTGCTCCGCGACCGCACCCGCCCACTTGGCTTCGTTCTGGTTGGTGCGAAAGCGCAGCGACTGCACGCGCGCATTGATGGAGCGGTAGGTGCTCGTCAGCACCGGGTTCTTGGCCGCGTCGTTGATGGCGGCGTGGATGCGCGCGTTGACGCGGTAGTAGCCGGAGAGGTCCCGGCGCGCGAAGCACGCCATCATTTCGTAGTGCAGCGCCCGCAACTCGGCCAGCTCCTCGTCGGAGATGCGCTGCGCCGCCAGTTCGCCGGACATGGCTTCGAGCATCGAGAGCAACTCGAAGGTATTGACCACGTCGGCTTCCGTCAGTTTGACGGCCACCGCGCCCCGGTTGGGCAGCAGGTCGACCAGACCCTCCGCCGCCAGCAGCTTGATGGCCTCGCGCAGCGGCGTGCGCGAGACGCGCAACTGCTCGCACAGCTCACGCTCGTTGAGCTTGGCGCCCGGCGCGATCTGGCCTTCGATGAGCATCGTGCGCAGACGCGACGCCACCTGGTCATGCAGCGCGAGACGCGAGATTTCGATCACTTCCGCCATGGGTTCATTTCCTTGACTTGCATTTTGAATGCAAATTTTTTATGCCTCAACCCCTTGACCTAGGGGATAACCATCATCCACATTTGTCTTTTGAATGCAAAACTGACGGCGAAAGGACGGCTCCAATGCTTCAACTCGACTCCCATCCCACCGGCAGGCACTTCCTGCAGATCCCGGGCCCGAGCCCGGTGCCCGACCGCATCCTGCGCGCGATGAGCCTGCCCACGATCGACCATCGCGGGCCCGAATTCGGCACGCTCGGCCGACAAGTGCTCACGGGCATCCGCAAGATCTTCAAGACGCAGCACCCGGTCATCATCTATCCGGCTTCCGGCACCGGCGCCTGGGAGGCCGCGCTGTCGAACACCCTGAGCCCCGGCGATCACGTGCTGATGTACGAGACGGGTCACTTCGCATCCCTCTGGCAGAAGATGGCGACGCGGCTTGGCATCTCGACCGAGTTCCTGGCCTTCAACGGCACCGACGAACACCTGCCGCAGGCGGCCGGCTGGCGCCGTGGCGTCCAGGCGGACCTGATCGAGGCGCGCCTGCGCAAGGACACGGAGAAGAAGATCAAGGCCGTGTGCGTGGTGCACAACGAGACCTCGACCGGCGTCACCTCCGACATCGCCTCGGTGCGCCGCGCCATCGATGCGGCAGGCCACCCCGCGCTGCTGATGGTGGACAGCATCTCCGGCCTGGCCAGCGCCGACTTCCGCCACGACGAATGGGGCGTGGACGTCACCATCAGCGGCTCGCAAAAGGGCCTGATGCTGCCGCCGGGCATCAGTTTCAACGCCATCTCGCCGCGCGCCCTCGAAGCCATGAAGAGCGCCAAGCTGCCCCGCTCGTTCTGGGCCTGGGACGAGATCGTCGAGATGAACAAGGACGGCTACTGGCCCTACACGCCGAACACCAACCTGCTCTATGGCCTCTCGGAAGCGCTGGACATGATCCTCGGCGAGGGCCTGGACAACGTCTTCGCGCGCCACCAGCGCTGGGCCGCCGGCGTGCGCGCCGCGGTGAACGCGTGGGGCCTGCCGATCCAGTGCGCCGACCCGGCCGTGTACTCGCCGGTGCTCACCGGCGTGATCACGCCTGAAGGCGTCGACGCGGACGCCGTGCGCCGCCTCATCCACCAGCGCTTCGACCTGTCGCTGGGCACGGGGCTGGGCAAGCTCAAGGGCCGCATGTTCCGCATGGGCCACCTCGGCGACAGCAACGACCTGACGCTCGTCGCGATGGTCGCCGGCGTCGAGATGGGACTGAAGCTCTCCGGCGTCAAGCTCGCCGGCAGCGGCGTGCAGGCCACGATGGATTACTTCGCCGGCCATGTCGCGCCGGCCGCCCTGCAAAAGGCGGCCTGAGCGCCCACGCGTTCACTCAAGAAAACGGAGACACCATGCAACGACGTTCCTTCATCCAGGCCGCAGGCGCGGCGGCGGCCGCCACCCTCGGCGTGCCCAGCGTGTTCGCGCAGGACTGGCCTTCGGGCCCCGTGCGCATCGTGGTGGGCTTTCCGCCGGGAGGCGGCACTGACGCACTGGCCCGCGTGGTCGCGCAGAAGCTGGCCGTGATGTGGAACCAGACCGTCATCGTCGAAAACAAGGGCGGCGTGGCTGGCGTGCTGGCGGCTGAGTACGTGGCGACGCAGCCGAGCGACGGCAGCACGCTGCTGATGGCGCACATCAACAGCCACGCGCTCGCGCCCAGCCTGCAGCCCAAGCTGCGCTACA
Source organism: Variovorax flavidus (assembly GCF_030317145.1). Lineage (GTDB taxonomy): Bacteria > Pseudomonadota > Gammaproteobacteria > Burkholderiales > Burkholderiaceae_C > Variovorax > Variovorax flavidus. The sequence continues at coordinate 890,293 of NZ_JASZYE010000002.1, read as the reverse complement.
ACGTGGAGCGCGACTTCGTGCCGATCGTGCTGGTCGGCGTGACGCCCAACCTGCTGATCGCGAGCCCCACGCAGAAGGCCGTGACGGTGAAGGACATCGTGGCCCTGTGCGCTGCCGAGCCCGGCAAGGTGAGCTTCGGCTCCGCCGGCTCCGGTTCCGCGCAGCATCTGGCGCTGGAGATGTTCAAGCTGCAGGCCAAGGTCGATGCGATGCATGTGCCCTACAAGGGCAGCGGGCCCTTGCTGGCCGACCTGATGGGAAGCCAGATCCAGTACAGCTTCGAGACGATGACCGCCGCCACCCCGCACGTGAAGAGCGGCAAGGTGATCGGCGTCGCCCAGACGCGGCTCAAGCGCGCCAAGGGTCACCCGACCATTCCGACCATGCAGGAGCAGGGCTTCGACGGCTTCGAGGCCACCACCTGGTACGGACTCGCCGGCCCCGGCAAGCTGCCGGCTGGCATCGCCGACAAGATCAACCGCGACGTCAACACGGTGCTGGCGATGCCCGATGTGCAGGAGCGGCTCGACACCTACGGCGCCGAGGACGGCGGCGGCTCGCGCGAGAAGTTCTCCAAGTTCATCTCGAGCGAGATCGACAAGTGGGCCCGCGTCGTCAAGGACGGCAAGGTGAAGGTGGACGCATGACGGATCTGGCGGCATCCCTGGCATCGGCATGGCGCGAAGGTCGCGCGATGGATGCGGCGGCGTGGCGTGACAGCGTCGCAGATGCCGCGCAGGCCTATGAAGTGCAGGACCGTGTGGCGGGAGCGATGGGATGGTTCGGCACGGCCGCCGTCCCCGGCCACTGGAAATCAGGCGGTCCCTCGCGTGACGCAGTGCTCACGCATGCACCGCTGCCACCGGATGGCGTGCGCGCCAGCCCGGCGAACTACGGCAACATGCACTTCAATGCGCCCGGCATCGAATCCGAGATCGCGCTGCGTCTCGGCGAAGCCGTGACGCCCGAACGCGCCGCTGCGCTCACGCCGGAGACTGCGGCGGCCGTGATCGATGCCATGACCGTTTCGATCGAGATCGTCGATTCACGTTGGGAAGACCCGGCGAATGCTTCGGCCCTTCTGCGCCTCGCGGACCAGCAATCGCATGGTGCGCTGGTGCTGGGCGCCTGGGTGCCCTATGCCGCGCGCGACTGGGCAGCGCAAACCTGCGAGACACGGATCGGCACCAACCCACCCGATCTGCGCAAGGGTGCGCATTCGATGGGCGACCCCGCCTGGCTGCTGCCGATCTGGCTGCGGCATGTGACGCGCAACGGCGCGACCGTGCCGGCCGGCACCGTGGTGACCACGGGCTCGTGGGTGGGCGTGCTGCCGATTCGCCAGGGAGACACGGTGGTCGTCGAGTTCCCGGGCATCGGGCGGGCCGAAGCCCGCCTCTGAGCTTCCGGGATCAGACCACTCGAACCGAGAGGTTCGGCAATCCGTCGATGTGCATCTCGATCAGGTCACCGCGCACCACCGGCCCGACGTTCTCCGGCGTACCCGAATAGATGATGTCTCCGGGCATCAGTTCGAAGGCCTGCGACAGCCGGCTGATCTGCTCGGCCACCGACCAGATCATGTGCTTGAGCGTCGCGCTCTGCTTGGTCTGGCCGTTGACCTTGAGCCAGATCGCGCCGTCGGTGAAATGACCCACCTTCGCAACCGGATGGATCGGGCCGATCGGCGCCGAGCTGTCGAAGCTCTTGCCGATTTCCCATGGCTTCTTCTGGTCGCCCATCTCGCGCTGCAGGTCCCGGCGCGTCATGTCCAGGCCCAGCGAGTAGCCGTACACATGGGACAGCGCGTTCTCGATCGGGATGTTGGTGCCGCCCTTGGACAGCGCGACGACCAGTTCGGCCTCGTAGTGGTAGTTCTTCGTCAGGCTGGGATAGGGATGGTTGGGCACGGTGCCGGGCATGACGACCTGGATCGCGTCCGCCGGCTTCTGGAAGAAGAAGGGCGGCTCGCGGGTCGGGTCGGAACCCATCTCGCGCGCGTGTGCGGCGTAGTTGCGTCCGATGCAATAGATGCGGCGAACCGGAAAGACCTGCTCGCTGCCGACGATCGGAATCGTCGACGACGACACTTCGAAAGGCGTGCTCGGGGAGCGCGCGGCGCCGGCCGGCAATGCGCAACCGACGAGGGCTCCGCTGGCCATGGCGGCGGATGTCGCCAGCAGGCCGCGACGTGAACTGGGCATGTCTTGTCTCCTAAGGGTGCTCTGAAAAGATTCATTCTGGACCCGTATGCCCCTGCGATGCCGCACGTATTTACGCTGAACAAGGACACAACCCACACACCCGTGCGGAGCCCGCCCGATGCCCCCTTACGATCGCCCGATGCCGACCCCGTCCCGCCATTCCAGCCTCCGCCTCTACGGCATGCAAGAGCGCGCGAACCACCTCGATTTCGACATCCGTTTCGAAGGTGCCCGCGATGTTCTCGCGCGACCGCACCGGCATGAGTACTTTCAGATTCAGGTGAGCGTCCAGGGGGGCACGCAGCAAGTGATCGGCGGTGCGGTGCGGCCCTTCGGCACGGGCCATGTGAGCTTCGTCCTGCCCTATCGGGTGCACGTCGTTCCGCATCCGCCCGACTCCCGCTACGCCATCATCAATTTCGACCAGGGCTTTCTCTGGCCGGAACTCGACGTGGAAGCGCTGGACCTTGAGGAAGTCTCCATCGCCCGCCTGCCGGAACTCGCGCCGTTTCTCTTCCAGGAGTACGTCGACTTCCATTTCGGCGACGCGGACTCCGCACGCATCCTCGGCTGGCTGGACGAGTTGACCGTGCTGAACCAGACGCGCTCCTTCGGCACCCAGGGCGCGATTCGCGGCATCCTGCTGCAACTGCTCGGATTGGCCTGCCAGCGGCAGGAGGCGCAGTTGCTCGGACATGCGGCGCGCCACAGCGGCCGCAGTTCGCGGCACGACGCGCTGCAGCGCGTGATGCGCTACGTGCGCGAACACCTGCGCGAGGAGATGTCGCTCAACGACGCAGCGGCCGCGGCCATGCTGTCGCCCAACTACCTCGCCCACCTGCTGAAGAAGCAGACCGACCGCACCTTCACCGAACTGGTGACGGAGCGGCGGCTGGAACACGCGAAGGAACTGCTGCTGACCTCCAGCGACCGCATCGGCGATGTCGCGCACCGATGCGGCTTCGGCGACGCCGTCTACTTCGGCCGGCGGTTCCGGCAGTGGACCGGCGTCACGCCACGGCAGTTCCGCAACGAGGCCCAGGCCATGCGCACGCAGGCCTCAGGCTGATTGAAGGCCCGCGTGGCCCGCCTCGACCACGAAGCGGGCCTGCGTGTCGAATGCCGCATCGGCCACCACCGGATGCGCGGTCGCGCGGAACTCGCACTGCAGCTGTTGCGGCGTGATGTCGATGAACGCATGGCCGCGCTGGTCGCCCCGCGCATGGGCCACGTCGGGGTTGTCGCGTCGCATGCGCGCCATGGCCGCCATGCCGGCCCCCTTCGAAGTGACCGATCCACCGACAAATTCGGTCGCGACGATGGGCGAGGCGCTGTCGTTCGGCACCACGCGAAGGTCGGCCGCCGCATGACGGTGCACGTCGCCGCCCAACGCCACGAGGTTGCGTACGCCGGCCCGGTGAGCGCCTTGCAGCAGCCGGCGGCGAGCCTCGGGGTAGCCGTCCCATCCATCGGTCCAGACCTTGCGGCCCTCGGGCGTGTCGATCCCGGTGGCGCTGATCTGCGAAGACTGGCCGAGCAGCTTCCACTGCCGCGTCGAAGAGGCCAGGCCTTGTGCGAGCCAGCGTTCCTGCTCGGCTCCCAGCATCGTGCGGGCGGGCTCGGCGAGGTCCGCGCATCCGATGACCGTGCGGCCGACGTCACGCTCGGGATCGGGGCACGCATGGCGGCTGCGGTACTGGCGGCAGTCGAGCGTCCACAGTTCGGCCAGCCGGCCCCAGGTGTAGCGGTCATGGATGCGCATCGCGCTGCCCTGCGGCGGAACCAGCAGCGGCATGTGCTCGAAATAAGCCTGGTAGGCGGCCGCGCGTCGGCGCAGGAAGCGCTCCGGATCGTCGCGGGCCGGCTCGCGGTCGCCGGCATAGTCGTTGACGACTTCGTGGTCGTCCCAGGTCAATATCCATGGATGCGCAGCGTGGGCGGCCTGCAGGTCGGCATCGCCCTTGTAGAGCGCATGGCGGTCGCGGTAGGCGTTCAGCGTGTACGGCGTGCGGGTGCCGTGCTTGCGCACTTCGTAGGCGGGGCTGCTGCCTTCGTAGATGTAGTCGCCGACGAAGAGCACGAAGTCCAGTTCGCGCCCGGCGATTTCCCGATGCGACTTGAAGTAGCCCTGCTCGTAGTGCTGGCAGGAAGCGAGCGCGAAGCGCAGGCGCCGCACGTCCGCATCGGGCGCCGGCGCAGTGCGCGTATGGCCGACCGGGCTGGTCGCGTTGCCGCACCTGAAGCGATACCAGTAGTCGCGCTGCGGCTGCAGGCCCCGCGCGTGGACGTGCACGCTGAGGGCTCGCGACGCATCGGTCACCACCTCGCCGCGGGCGACCGAGCGACGCAAGGCCGCATCCGAATAGATCTCGTATTGGACGGCGCACGCGGTCTTCGCGTGGCGCGCCGCATCTTCCTCGCCGCCGGGCGCGAGCCGTGTCCACAGCACGACGCTGTCCGGACGAGGCTGGCCGCTCGCGACGCCGAGCGTGAACGGGTTCGAAGACCAGCGCGGCGCCGGCAGCACTTCTGCGCGCAACGGCGCAGCCCAGTTTCCCAATGCCAGCCACAGCGCGGCCCGGTTCAATTCTCTGCGGCTGAAATTCATGGCCGCGAATGTAGCGCGCTGCCGGCACTCGCTGACGAGCCCCCTATGATCGGCGCGCATTCGCAGCAAGGATTCGCGTGCTCAACGGTTTGTGGCTTGGCTTCTTTTTGACGGCAGCGGTGGCTGCGCTCGCGCGCTGGCTCGTCGGCGGCGACGCCACCGTGTTCGCGGCCGTGGTCGAGAGCCTGTTCGCGATGGCCAAGCTGTCCGTCGAGGTGATGGTGCTGCTCTTCGGCACGCTCACGCTGTGGCTCGGATTTCTTCGCATCGCCGAGGCGGCCGGCATCGTGGACCGGCTTGCGCGCCTGCTCGGACCGCTGTTTCGCCGGCTGATGCCCGAGGTGCCGCCGGGCCATCCGGCGCTCGGCCTCATCACGCTCAACTTCGCGGCCAACGCCCTCGGCCTGGACAACGCCGCGACGCCGATCGGGCTGAAAGCCATGCGCGAGCTGCAGACGCTCAACCCGAGCGCGACGACGGCGAGCAACGCGCAGATCCTGTTCCTCGTGCTCAACGCGTCGTCGCTGACGCTGCTGCCGGTCACGATCTTCATGTACCGCGCGCAGCTGGGCGCGGCCGATCCGACGATGGTCTTCCTGCCGATCCTGCTCGCGACCAGCGCGTCGACGCTGGTGGGGCTGCTGTCGGTGGCGGTCATGCAACGGCTGAAGCTGTGGGACCCGGTGGTGCTCGCCTACCTGCTGCCCGGTGCGCTGCTGCTCGGCGGCTTCATGGCGTTGCTCGCGACGCTGTCAGCTGCGGCCCTGGCATCGTTGTCGTCGCTGCTCGGCAACCTCACGCTCTTCGGCCTGATCGTCGCCTTCCTGCTGGTGGGCGCGATCCGGCGGGTCAAGGTGTACGAATGCTTCGTCGAGGGCGCGAAGGAAGGCTTCGACGTCGCGAAGAACCTGCTGCCCTACCTGGTCGCGATGCTGTGCGCAGTGGGCGTGCTGCGTGCTTCGGGTGCGCTCGACCTGGCGCTGGAAGGCATCCGGTGGCTGGTCGCGTGGACCGGGTGGGACACACGCTTCGTCGATGCACTGCCGACGGCGCTGGTCAAGCCTTTTTCCGGCAGCGCCGCGCGCGCGATGCTGATCGAGACCATGAAGACCCACGGCGTCGACAGCTTCCCTGCGCTGGTCGCAGCCGTGATCCAGGGCAGCACCGAGACCACGTTCTACGTGCTCGCCGTGTACTTCGGTGCGGTCGGCATCCAGCGCGCGCGGCATGCGGTGGGCTGCGCATTGCTTGCCGAGTTGGCCGGCGTGGTAGCCGCGGTCTGTGTGGGTTATTGGTTCTTCGGATAGATAGAGCTCGCCCCCAGGCTGGCCCGCGAACGTGCCGTGGCGGGATCGGCCAGAATAGCCCCTCACTCTCCCTCCCGCTTCCCCGTGACCGCTCCCGCCCAGGCGCAACCGCCTTCCTTCTCGACTGACGAGTTCCGCGCAGCCCTCGGCATGTTCGCGACCGGCGTGACGATCGTCACCGCGCGGTCCGGCAATGGCGCATTGGTCGGCCTCACGGCCAACTCCTTCAACTCCGTGTCGCTCGAACCGCCGCTGGTGCTGTGGAGCCTGGCGCGCAGTGCGGCCTCGATGGCCGCGCTCAGCACGGGGTCGCACTACGCGATCAACATCCTGGCCGCCAGCCAGAAAAACCTGGCGGAACGCTTCGCGAAGAAGGACGTCGACCGCTGGGCCGATGTCGCCTTCACCGACGGGGTCGGCGGCGCGCCGGTGCTGGTGGGCGCGGCGGCGAGCTTCGAGTGCTTCAACCGCAGCCGGTACGACGAAGGCGATCACGTGATCTTCGTCGGCGAAGTGGAGCGCTGCACGCACAGCACCGGGGCTTCGCCGCTCCTGTTTCACGGCGGACGCTTCTACACCGAGCATCCGCTCTGATGGCCGGGTCGAGTTCCCGCCGGGCGCATGCCTGCGTGCCATCGGTCGCCGTGCTGCTGCTCGCAGGCGTGACCGCCGCGCCGGCAGCCCATGCCGCCGACAGCGAGGCTCGGACCAACTTCTTCGACGACCCTTTCTTCCAGGTGTCGTCGGGCCTGAAGGACTGCCCCGTGCCATTGGGGCCGCTCTACACGCCCGCCGAAGTGCGCTCGCAAATGCACGGCCGCCTCGAACGCGGCACCAGTTGCTGGCTGGCCGGCCGCTGCAACGACAGCAATGCCTACCGCTATGACAAGACCATCGCCCCCGAAATCCGCGAGGCGCTGGACGCGGTGCCGGGCCTGCGCCGCAGCAGCGTATGGGTCACGGTACAGCGGCGCTGGATCTACCTGCAAGGCTGCGTGCCGACACGGGACCTCGCGCGGCGACTCGAACGCGCGGCAAAGGCCGTGCCCGATGTCGAGACCGTGGTACCCGACCTCATGACCGGCACGCGCGGCAAGCCGCCCTATCCGCTCGCCACGACTCAAGAAAAAGACAAAGAATGATCGACCGCAAGGACCACCTCGACTCCCGCGCCACCACCATCCTGATCGCCTGCTGCGCGTTCTGGGGCCTGCAGCAGATCCTCATCAAGACGACCGTCACCGAAGTGCCACCGCTCTGGCAGGCGTCGATCCGCATGACCGGTGCCGTCGTCCTGCTGTGGCTGTGGTGCAGGTCGCGCGGCGTGCCCCTGTTCGAGCGCGACGGCACGCTGCCGGGCGGACTGCTGGCCGGCGCGCTGTTCGCGGGCGAGTTCGTCTGCATCTACATCGGGCTGCAGCACACCTCGGCTTCCCGGCTCACGGTGTTTCTCTACACGGCGCCCTTCGTGGTCGCCGTGCTGCTGCCGCGCGTCGTGCCCTCGGAGCGGCTGCACGGCATGCAATGGGTCGGGTTGGCGCTGGCCTTCGCGGGCGTGGTGCTGGCCTTCAGCGAAAGCTTCGGGCACAGCACGTCGAGCCAGTTGCACGGCGATGCGCTCGCGCTCACGGCCGGCGTGCTGTGGGGACTCACGACCATGGCGATCCGCACCACGAAGCTCGCCACGGCCAGCGCCGAGAAGACGCTCTTCTATCAAATCGCAGTCACGGCGGCGGTTTCTCCGGTGCTGTCGCTGCTGCTGGGCGAGCGCTGGGGTTTCTCGTATTCGACCTACGCGTGGTTCTCGATCGCGCTGCAGACGGCCATCGGCGCCTTCGCGAGCTACCTGGCCTGGATGTGGCTGCTGCGGCACTACCCCGCGACGCGCATCTCGTCCTTCACCTTTCTGACGCCGCTGTTTGCGCTGGTGTTCGGCGTGGTGCTACTGTCCGAATCTCTCACCCTGCAACTCGTGCTGGCACTCGCCGGTGTGGCACTCGGGATCGTGCTGGTGAACCGGCGGCCCGCCCTGAAGCCATGAACTTCCAGCCCGTCCTCGACCAGATCAACGCCGAGATGCGCCCGCTGCTCGGCGCCGGCGGCGCGGTGGCCAGCTACATCCCCGCGCTGGCGCGCGTACCCGCGAACCAGTTCGGCATCGCCCTGCGGACGCGTGATGGCGTCGAGGCTTCGGCGGGCGATGCGGCCACACCCTTTTCGATCCAGAGCATCTCCAAGCTCTTCACGCTCACGCTCGCCATGCGGTGCATGGGCGATGCGCTGTGGGAACGCATCGGCCGCGAGCCCTCGGGCAACCCGTTCAACTCGCTGGTGCAACTCGAGAACGAACACGGCAAGCCGCGCAACCCCTTCATCAATGCGGGCGCGATCGCGGTGGCGGACCGGCTCGTGAGCCGGGGCCATGCCAAGCCCGACGTGCTCGCGCTGATGTCGAGCCTGTGCGGCGAAACGGTCCGCTACGACGAAGAGGTCGCCGCGTCCGAGGCAGCCACCGGCTACCGCAACATCGCGCTCGCCAACTTCATGAAGAGCTTCGGCAAGATCGACAACGCCGTCAGCGAAGTACTGGACATGTACTTCCACCAGTGCGCGATCCGCATGAACTGCCTGCAGTTGGCCCGCGCGGCGTGCTTCCTGTGCCGCGACGGCGCGCACCCCTTCGATGGCGAGCCGGAGATCACGACCGAGCGCCACACCCACCGCATCAACGCACTGATGCTGACCTGCGGCACCTATGACGCAGCCGGCGACGTGGCCTTCTCCATCGGCCTGCCCTGCAAGAGCGGCGTAGGCGGCGGCATCGTCGCCGTGGTGCCGGACCAGCTCACGCTGTGCGTCTGGTCGCCCGCGCTCGATGCCACGGGCAATTCGTTGCTGGGCATGAAGGCGCTCGAACTCTTCGTTGCGCGCACCGGCCTTTCCATTTTTTGATTCGCGCGACACGCGCCCCCCATGACAGAAGAAACCGCAACCCCCATTCAGGAAGCCACCCTCTGGAGCGACGAGCTCTGGACCGCGAAAGTCATCAAGAACGAGGACGACGACGGCTGGGCCGTCTCGATGACGCGCCACGGCGACCCCGAGCCCGCGCTGGTCGGTCCGTGGACCATGGGCCGCGACAAGAAGAACCCCAAGCCGCTCGACGCGCCGGCCTTCCACACGCTGGTGAAGACCGCCTCCGAAGTGCTGCGCCGGCACGAGCAGCAGTTGCACGCACAGCTCAACAAGCACCTGAGCATCGGCGCGGGCTCGGAGCGCATCCGCGTGTCGCTGCAGATCGTGCCCGACGAGGACAACCCGCATGCCGTGCTCCGGGCGCACGACGAAGCCGGGGAAACGCTGGCCGAGGCACGGGTGAGGCCCGACTTCAAGCTCAACACCGCGAGCGCGGAGGCCTGGATCGAAGGCGGCTTCCAGAAGCCGCGCTGATCAGCCGGCCGCGGCCCGGTCGCGCGTCGATTCGCGCACGACGAGTTCGGGCCGCAGTACCACCGTCGATGCCGACAGCGCCTTGCCCTCGATTTCATCGAAGAGCATTTCCGCCGCACGCCATCCCAGTTCGCGGTGCGGCAGGCGGATGGTGGTGAGCGGCGGATTCACCATGTCGACCAGCGGCATGTCGTTGTGGCCGGTGATCGAGATGTCCTCCGGCACGCGGATGCCCTGCTCGCGCAGCACGTCGTACGCCCCGAGTGCCACGAGGTCGTTGCAGCACACCACGGCCTCGGGTCGCGTGGGGGCAGCAAGCAATTGCTGCATCGCGGCCCGGCCGGCTTCGCGGCTGTAGCTTTCGCACTCGGCCACGCAGGCCAGCTCCAGGCCGCGGTCGCGTAGCGCCTGTTCCACGCCCTGCCGTCGGCCGACACCGGTCGGAATGTTCTGCGGGCCGGCCAGGTGGCCGATGCGCCGGTGGCCTGCTGACACCAGGTGGTCGACCGCGAGCTTCATCGCCAGCCGGTCATCGCTCACCACGGCGGGGAGGCGCCCGGTCTCGTCGGCGCGGTTGACGAGCACGGCATGCATGCCGGCCTTGGCGATGTAGTCGACCAGCGGATCGTCGCGCGTGGCGGTCGCCATCACCAGCCCGTCGACCCGCTGCGCCAGCATGCGTTCGACGATTGGCCGGGCCAACGCGTGGTCCACCACGTTGGTCACGAAGACGAAGTAGCCGCGCGCCGCGGCGCTGGCCTCGATGCCTTGCAGGATCGGCGGAAAGACCGGATTGGTGATGTCCGGCACCAGCACGCCGATGGTGTGCGTGCGCCCCGTGCGCAACGCCGAAGCCGCCCGGTTGGGCCGGTAGCCGAGCTTCAGCGCCGCCTCCTCGACCACGCGAAGCACCTCCGCGCTGATGAGCCCGCGCTTGTCGGGATTGAGGGCGCGGGACACCGTCGACACATGCACGCCCGCGGCCTGCGCGACGTCGCGAATGGTGACGGTGGAGGAGGCGGGAGGGTTCATGAGTGCAAACGATTGAACTTGAGGAATCTGCCTGTTTGACCCGGTTTTCATAAGGGTCAAGGGGATACCCTGATTTTACGTTCGGGCCAAACCGGAGTTTAATTTGCAAACGTTTGCATAAACCCCAGCCCACCATGAACATCGTCACCACCCCCGACTCCGTGCTGCAGATGGCGCTTCACGCCATGGAGCGCACACCCGACCCGCGCCTGCGGACCGTGATGGCCGCGCTGACCCGCCATCTCCATGCCTTCGTGCATGAAGTGAAGCTGACCGAGGACGAGTTCGAGCACGCGCTCGGCTTCCTGGTCGCCATCGGCCAGGCCAGCGGCGACACCAAGAACGAGGTTGTACTGGCGGCCGATTTGCTCGGCGTGTCGACGCTGGTTGCGCTGCTCAACAACCAGGACCCGCAAGGCGAATCGCCCGCCGCGCTGCTGGGGCCCTTCTGGCGCGCCAACGCGCCCGTGTGCGATGCGGGCGAGAACATCGCGCGCTCCGAGACGCCGGGCGGCGTACCGCTTGAGGTGTCGGGCAGCGTCCGCACCGCCGACGGACAGCCGGTGGCCGGCGCCACCGTCGATGTCTGGCAGGCCTCGCCCGTGGGCCTCTACGAGAACCAGGATGCGGCGCAGGAAGACATGAATCTCCGCGGCCGCTTCCAGACCGATGCCGAGGGACGCTTCCACTTCCGCAGCGTGCGGCCGGCCGGCTATCCGGTGCCGACCGATGGACCTTGCGGTGACCTGCTGCGTGCGCAGCTTCGGCATCCGAACCGTCCGGCGCACCTGCACTTCATGGTCAGCAAGCCGGGGCACAAGGTGCTGATCACGCAGGTGTTCGCGGACGACGACGAGAACCTCGAAAGCGATCCAGTGTTCGGCGTGACGCGCAAGCTGATCGGGCGCTATGCGCTTGAGCAAGGCGGACAGCGCGCGACCCTGCAGCACGACTTCGTTCTGGAACCGGGGGAGATGAAGTTCCCTCGCCCACCGATACCTTGAGCACCCCCAGGCTTGCCCAGTTCGTGTGGCCGCCTACCCCCTTGCAGGGGGCGCTGCTGGCGGACTGGCGAAGCCGGGTCCGCGGCAGCCCCCGGACGCCCCTTCAACGCGACTTCAACTTGGAAAATTCATGAGCTTTGACCCCGCAACCCGACTCGACGGCAAGGTGGCCGTCATCACCGGCGGCCTCGGCGCGATCGGCTACGCGAGCGCCCGCCGGCTCGCAGCGCTCGGTGCGACCTGCGTGCTGCTGCATCGCAAGGGCGAGGACGCTGACGCCCGCGCTGCCGCTCTGCCCAGCGCCGCCGGCCAGCGTCATTCGGCGATCCGCGCCGACATCGTCGACACGCCCAGCCTGCAACGCGCGGCATCCGAAGTGCAATCCACCTATGGTCGCGGCGACATCCTCGTGAACAGCGCCGGCCACACGCGGCCGGTGCCCGCGGCCGATCTCGACGCGCTGACGGACGAACTCATCGACGAGCTACTGCGCGCCAACTTCCGCGGCGTGTTCGCCACCATCCGCGCCTTTGCGCCGCTGCTCAAGGCAAGCGGTGACGGGCTGGTGGTCAACATCTCCTCTATCGCCGGATTCACCGGCGTTGGCAGCAATCTCGCCTACGTCGCGGCCAAGGCCGGGCTGGACGTGGTGGGCGACGCGCTCGCCAAGGCACTGGCGCCGGCCGTGCGCGTGGTGTCGGTATCGCCGGGCGCGGTCGAATCCGCCTTCGTGCCGGGACGCGGCGACGACTTCAAGGCCAAGATGGCCAGCACGACGCCGCTGGGGCGTATCGGACTGCCTGAAGACGTAGCCGCCACAGTGGAGGCGCTCGCGACGACGCTGCGCTTCGTCACCGGCACGCGCATCGTGGTCGATGGAGGGAGACACCTGTGAGCACGAAGACCCTCATCACCTGCGCCGTCACGGGCAACCTCGTGAAGCCGGAGCAGACGCCGCACCTGCCGATCACCCCTGCGCAGATCGCGGACGAATGTCTCGCCGCTGCGGAAGCCGGTGCCGGCCAGGTCCACATCCACGTGCGAGATCCCGAGACGGGCCGCCCCTCGATGCAGGTCGAGCTGTACCGCGACGTCGTGGACCGCATCCGCCGCGTCAACCGCGAGCTGATCATCAATCTCACCACCGGGCCCGGCGGCCGCTTCATCCCGAGCGAGGACGACCCCAAGGTGGCGGCGCCGGGCAGCACGCTGCTGCCGCCGGAAAAGCGCGTCGAGCACATCGCACTGATCAAGCCCGACGTCTGCTCGCTCGACCTCAATACGATGAACTCCGGGCCCGACGTCGTCATGAACACGCCGAAGAACGTGCGCCGCATGGCGAAGGTGATTCGCGACGCCGGCGTGAAGCCCGAGCTGGAGATCTTCGACTCGGGCGACATCCACATGGCGCTCGACCTCATCGCCGACGGCACGCTCGAAGGGCCCGCCATGTGGACGCTGGTGCTCGGCGTGAAGTACGGCTTCATGCCGACGCCGCAGACCGTGCTCTACGCCCGCGACATGCTGCCGCGCGGGGCCTTCTGGAGCGCCTTCGGCATCGGCCGCATGGAGTTCCCGATCGTCGCGCAGGCATGGCTGCTCGGCGGCCATGTGCGTGTCGGCATGGAGGACAACATCTATCTTGAAAAGGGCGTGCTCGCGCAAAGCAATGCGCAGCTCGTCGCGAAGGCGCGCGACATCATCCAGAGCCTGGGCGGCGAAGTCGCGAATGCGCGCGAGGCGCGTTCGATGCTGGGACTGCGGGAGGGCCGGGCATGAGCGCGGTGATCAATGACAGCGCCCGCGCATTGCGCGTGAGCCAGAAGGCGGCGAACCTGGACGCCCTTCGACTCGAAGCAGCACCACAACCCCAACCCGTCGCCAAGCCCGGCTTCGCGGTGGTCAAGGTCGGCGCCGCGGCCGTCAACCCCAGCGATGTGAAGGCGGCGCTGGGCCTGATGCCGCAAGCCGTGTGGCCGCGTACACCGGGCCGCGACTTTGCCGGCGTGGTGGTGGACGGTCCGAGCGACTGGATCGGCCGCGAGGTCTACGGTTCGGGCGGCGACGTCGGCATCACGCGTGACGGCTCGCATGCGCGCTTCCTGGTGCTCCCGGTGGCGGCCCTGCGCGACCGGCCGCGCAGCATCTCGATGGACGAGGCCGGCGCCGTCGGCGTGCCCTTCGTCACGGCCTACGAAGGCTTTCGCCGCAGCGGCATGCCGCAATCGGGGCAGACGGTGCTGGTGCTCGGTGCCAATGGCAAGGTCGGCCAGGCTGCAGTGCAGCTCGCTGCGCAAGGCGGCGCGCGCGTGATCGCGGTGCAGCGGCGTGCCGGCGCTTTCGAGGGCTTCGCGAGTTCGCCGGTCGACGTGGTCGATGCCACGCAGGGCGACATCGCTGCCCGCGTGCGCGAGCTGACGAACGGGCGCGGCGTGGACATCGCCTACAACACCGTCGGCAGCGCCTACTTCGATGCCGCGAACAAGTCGATGGCCAAGGGCGCGACGCAGATCCTGATCTCCACGCAGGACCGCGCGGTGCCCTTCGACATCTTCGCGTTCTACCGCGGCATGCACACCTATGTCGGCATCGATTCGCTCGCGATGGACTGCATCGCCTCGACCGCGCAGCTCGACGCGATGCGCGAAGGCTTCGAGCGCGGCACGCTGAAGCCCTTCCCCGTGGCGCGTGCCTTCGCGCTCGACGAGGCGCTCGATGCCTACCGCCTGGTGCTGTCGGGCAGCACCGACCGCGTCGTGCTGCGACCCTGAGGAGAAGCAAGCCATGCACGTCACCCGATTCGATTCGGCGCCGGCCTACGAGGCGCCCAACCACTTCGACATGCGATGCCTGCGCCTGCAAGGCAAGGACGCCGGCCCTTCGACGCAGATGTGGATGGGCATGAGCCAGATCCTGCCCGGCGGTCACACCACGCTCGACGGCTCGCCGATCGAAAAGCTCTACCTCGTGCTCGAAGGCAGGCTGACCGTCGTCTCCGAACTCGACGGCCGGCAGGACGAGCAGGAACTCGGCCCCTATGACAGCTGCCGCTTCGCGCCCGGCGAGAAGCGACAACTCGCCAACCGCACCAACCGCCCGGTGCTGGTGGCGCTGGTGATGGCGAACGCGCCGCCGCCCGCCTGAGCGGAAGCGCATCCCGCCCACGTCGAAATCCATCCCCCCGCGATTCAACGATTCCAACGGAGACACACCATGACGACATTCTTCCCAGGCCGCCGACAGCTTCTCACCGCCGCCCTCGCCTTGTGCGCCGTGGCTGGCGCCCACGCCCAAGGCGACTGGCCACGCGGCCAGACGGTCCGCATCGTGGTGCCGTTCACCGCGGGCAGCGGCACCGACATCGTGGCGCGGCTGATGGCGGAAAAGCTCGGGCCCGCGCTGGGCACCAGCGTGATCATCGACAACAAGCCCGGCGCAGGCGGCACGCTCGGTGCGGCGCAGGTCGCCAAGGCACCGGCCGATGGCTACACGCTGCTCATCCATTCGGCCGGGCATCTGGTGAACCCGTCGATCTATCCGAACCTCTCCTATGACACGTTGAAGGACTTCGCCGGCGTCACGCCGCTGGCGAGCCTGCCCAACGTGCTCGTCACCTCGCCCAACAAGTTTGTCGATGAAAAGGACCTGGTCGCGCAGGTCAAGGCCAAGCCTGGCAGCTTCAACTATGGCTCGGCGGGCAATGGCTCCGCCACGCACATGAACGCCGAGGTCTTCCGCCTCGCTGCCGGCCTGCAGGCCCAGCACGTGCCCTTCCGCGGCACGCCGGAAGCGATGACGGAGGTGATGGGCGGGCGCATCGACTGGTTCTTTGCGCCCATGGTGTCCGCGCTGCCGCTGATCAAGGACGGCCGCCTCAAGGCCCTGGCCGTCGGCACCGACAAGCGCTCGGCCGTGATGCCACAGATCCCGACCACCGTCGAGGCCGGCGTGCCCGGTTCCGAATACCTCTTCTGGGTGGGACTCTTCGCGCCCGCCAAGACGCCGAAGCCCGTCGTCGATCGCCTGCAGGCCGAGGTCGCGAAGATCATGGTCGCGCCGGACCTCAAGGACCGGCTCGACAAGCTCGGCGCTGAGCCCTTCACCATGCCTTCGGCGCAGTTCGACAAGTTCCTCGTGGACGAGACGGCCAAGGCGCAGCAGGTGGTGAAGGCGGCGGGGATCAAGGTGGACTGAGGGGCAGCCGCCCGCATCCGAATGGCCCGCTTCGGCGGGCTTTTTCTTGATGTACGCTTTGTGAGCCCATGTCACTGGGCATCCGAAGAGCTGCGAGGCTCGTAAAAAAGTCAGTCAGGGAAAGTAAGAAAAATGGAACGAAAGTTCATTGTGGTCGGCGATCCGCCGGCCCCGGGAGGCTGCGCGCTTCCCCATGCCGGCCGAAAGTTCACGATCCACGGCCACCAAGTCGCCCTTATCGGAGGACGTGTCCACTGCGAGGGCTGCAACAGTGTCGGCGTCATCGCCAAGGCGGGCGGGCCGAGACGAATGCAGTTCATTTCGGAAGTTGCTCTGGAAGGCGATGTCGTCCTCTGCCATTGCCCGACTCCACAGGCCCTCATCGCGACGTTGCAGCACAGGGCGACCTATGAGGACATGGCAGGGGGCAGTGGCACTTTCGACCTGAGCATGGTTGGACCGGGATGGTTTCGCCATGACGCCACGAGCATCGCAGCGAGCAAGAAGTTGGTTGATTCAGAGGTGATTCATCCGCCCGAGGCGGAGCAGACGGAAAACATCTGCCCCAACATGACCAACAAGGAGTTCTGCACAATGATGCTGGACTTGCGCGACAAGGCCGTCTCGCTCATATCGAAGAAGCGACTTCCCGAATTGAGGCGCTGGGGCGAAGTCGATCAAGCCAGGGTGAGGGAATGGTTCGGGGTTGCCGACTTGTCGATACGAGACTATCTACGGAACGGACTTTCGGCTTGCGAGTCGGTGCTAAAAGGACTGGACTGCAGGAATTTCATCCGCCTAACCAGCAGTGGCAAGCTTCTGAGCTGCGTCATTCCAAGCCACGGGCAGGAGACTGTCGCGATGGTTTGCAAGCCGGACGTCGAAACACACACAATTGCCTTCAATACATCTTTTTGTGAGATCCGTTCAACTTCTTCGAGCCTGGACTCGAAGTTGTCAACTCTCATTCACGAAGTAACACACTTCAATGACACCTTCGGTAGCTTGGATGCCATCTACTATTTAGCCCAGTCTCGGTCCGAGGCAAAACTGAATCCGAGAATGGTGAAAGTCAACGCGGACAGTATTGCGGGATACGTCGTTTGGGGCGAGGTGTTTCATGCGAGCTAACTGGCTTTTGGCTTTGTTCGTGCTCACATGGTTTCCCTGCGACGCAGCAGCGTGCCAGCGCATTGTTCAGACTACGTTCGCATTTTCGACAGAATCCGCCGACCTCGATCGCACCCAGATAGTGAGGTTGAAGCAGTGGATCGATGAGGCGGAGGCACTTTTCTCAAGATACAAATCCGCAAGCGTTGAAGCTGGTGCGACCGTTAAAACACCAGGAAGGACTTGGGACGAAGCTGTACGACTCGCGCAAATGCGCGCCGACAAGGTAGCTGGTGCGCTGGAGATCCTATTCCCCGCGCCTCCCATCCCTGTTCAGAAGTTCGCGCATGCATTTCGGGAAAGGCAAGTCCCAGATCCTCAGAACAACGAATTCGTAGCGATTCAGCTCTATCCCGATCTCCAATCGTCGAAGTTGCCGGATTGCAATCCCAGCCTTCCAGACGGTCTAGAGCCTTGACGCGTTCAGCTCTCGTCCTTGGCTCTCGATCAAATGAAGCGCACGACAATGGTGAACAACGGGCACTCGTCACTCGGCGGATAGCGAAAAGTTTGAATGATCAGAGGCTCGAACTGACGGATTCCAAGCCACATGCCGCATTTGGCAACGCGAGCCGCCTTGCCGGTTGCGCCCTGAATGGCTGCGCCCTCTTGATTGCCTTCCTGGCCACGCCTTCAGTGTTTGCATGCAGCCCGATCAAGTCGATCGACATCTTCTTTTCCAAGGGTTCGGCGGCCGTGTCGGTGGCCCAGGGTCTGCGTCTTGCTGAATGGACAGCGACTCTCCGTGCGCAATATCCCAGCCGTCAACTGATTTCCATTGCTGCGAACGTGGAGAAAGGAGAGCGCGGCGGAGCGGCGCTGGGTGAGCTTCGCAAGCGAGTGATCGAAGATTTGATTGACGATCTGGATTTCACCGCGGCGGAGAAATCAACCGGCGGTGAAGTGCATGTGCTTCCGGCTGGAGCGTTGGGTCCTGGCGCTCGCAATGACGTGAAGCGCGTCGAGGTGACCCTGCTCCCTGCATGTCCGCATGAGTGTCCGTGCCAGAACCAATGACTTCGGCGAATCGGCCGAAGCCCGGATGACTTGGTCCGCGCGTTTATGGTCTACGCTTCGGCATGTTGCTGCTCCACACCACCCTCCTCTTCCTGCACCTGCTCGCTGCCGCCTTCTGGGTCGGCGGCATGGCCGTGATGCACTTCGCCGTTCGACCGGCCGCCGTGGCGACGCTGGAGCCGCCGATGCGGCTGCCCTTGCTGGCGGCGACGCTCTCGCGCTTCTTCGTCGGCGTCTGCGCGGCCATCGTCGTGGTGCTCGCGAGCGGGTTGCTGATGGTCTGGATGTCGGGCGGGTTTGCGCGTGTTCACTGGAGCGTGCACGCCATGCTCACGGTCGGACTGGTGATGATGGCGCTGTTCCTGCACATTCGCTTTGCGCCCTATCCGCGTCTGCAGCGCGCCGTCGCGGCTCGCGAATGGCCGGTGGCTGCCGCCAACCTCAATGTGATTCGCAAGCTGGTCGCGGTGAATCTGGCGCTGGGCGTGCTGGTGTTCGCTTTCGCGGTGATCGGTCGATCCGTCTGAGCGGACGCGCTATCGCTGGCCGAAGCTTTCCAGTATCTGGAGCACGCTTTCGGCGGCGCCGTCGAGCGACGCGCGCGGGCGGTGCGCGATGCCCAGATGCCGCGTGAGCTTCGGGCTCAGCGGCAGCACTTGCAGTCGCTCATTGAAGTCCGCACCCACCGGTTGATGCACCGGCAGCACCGCCGCGCCGTAACCGGCGGCGACCAGAGCGAGCATCGCCGCGTCGTAGTTGAGTTCGAGGCGCGGGCGCGGTGACTCGCCGGCCGTCGCGAACCATTCCATCGTGAGCCGGTACATGTGCGTGGTCGCGTCATTGATGATCAGGGGCCTCTCGGCCAGCCATGGCGGTGTGATGCGCTTCGGCGCCTCCCACTTCTTCGGCAGGAAAGCCATCATCGGCTGGCTGCGCCAGCGCGTGATCGTCAGGTCGCGTGTCGGAGGCTGCGGGATCGCCACGAGCCCGATGTCCAGCGTGCCCATCGCAAGGCGCGCCATGGCCTCGCCCGAGCCAAGGATACTGACCTCGACATCGATACCGGCATGGTCACGCTTCAACGCCTCGAGCACCTGCGGCAGAAGCTCGACGACTACGCCTGTCGATGTGCCCAGACGCACGCGGCCTACGCGGCCCTCGGCCTGACGTCGCACGGCGTCCACCGCATCGTCCGCATCGCGCAGCAGGCGCCGCGCGCGCTCCACCAGTGCCACGCCCGCCGCGGTGGGTGTGACGCGGCGGCTGCCCCGCACGACCAGCCGGGCGCCGAGTCGCGATTCGAGTTCGCTAATGTGCAGGCTGACGGTGGGCTGCGCGAGGTGCAGCGCCCGCGAGGCGGCCGAGAAAGTGCCGAGGTCCACGATGGACACAAGGGTACGGAGCTGGTCGAGGTTGAGCTGTCTCATCAGTAAATCTGATCGGTTGCTACAGAAATCTCAACTTCCACAATAGCACGCGAACTTGCACCATGGCATCCCGTCCAAGGAGCCTCTCATGCCATCGCCCAAGTCCGCCCTCTTTGTCGCCATCGCGGAGAGGATTCGCAACGTGCGCCGAACTCTCCAGGATCAACGCCTGCTGCGAGCGATGAGCGAACGCGAATTGAGCGATCTCGGCGTCGGCCGCAGCGAGATTCCCGGACTGCTTCAGGAAAGCGCAGCGATCGGCTGCGCGCGGGTCAGCGATGCTGTGGCGCCGGGGAGTGGGCTACGCAGTCATGCGCGGTATGCCGGGGCTGCTGGGCGAGCAGCGCGGCCGTGACGCCGTTGGTCCAGCCGAAGCCATCCTGCAGCGGGTATTCGCCGCCGCTGCCGCCTTCGGTGTCATCGTGCTCCACGTGCCGCAGGGCGTACTTCTCGACCAGCTTGCCCTCGCGCTCGTAGACCGCCGCCACGGTCGCGAGCCAGCGCCTGGCAATGGTGCCCGCAAGAGCCTCGTGACCATAGTCGGCGAGGCCGCGAATCGCCATCCATTGCAGCGCCGCCCAGCCGTTGGGCTGGTCCCATTGCTGGTCGCTGCCGCATTCGGTGGTCGACAGGCCGCCGTGCGCCAGCAGTCGCCGTGACACGGTGTCCGCCAACGCCTTTGCCTGCGCCGGTTCGGCGACGCCCACGAAGAGTGGCACCACACAGGCCGCGGTGAGGCAATCGCGCAGTTCGCCGCGGCGCCAGTCGTAGTCGAAATAGGCGTTGTGCCTCGGGTCCCAGAAATATTGGTGAATCGCCGCCTTGCGCTCGTCGGCACGCGCGGCGAATTCTCGTGCGGCAGTGGCGTCGCCGGCTTGCTGTGCAAGCGCAGCGATCTTCGATTCCAGCTTGTAGAGGAACGCATTGAGGTCCACCGGCAGGATCTCGGTGGTGCAGATGCTCGACAGCGATGGCGCTGTGCCTGCGCGCACGTGGGGAAGAGTCCGCTGCCCGCTGTGCGGCGGCGGCGACCGCAGCCAGCGGGTACTGAAATCCCAACCCGATTCACAGGCCGCGCGGATGTCGCGGTAGATCTCGGCGGGGTCGCGCTGACAGGATTGCGCCGTCGTCACGTCCTCGATCCACGACTCCTCGCGCGGCGTGTCACGCTCGTCCCAATAGCGATTGAGCAAGGCGCCGCCGGGCAAACGCACCACGCGGCGTGCGGCCTGTCCATCCGCCAGGCCGTCGCTGCCCTGCATCCAGAACGCATGCTCCTTGCGAAGCTGCGGCAGGAAGTCGAGTTCGTTCGCCACGCCGCGCTGCTGCAATAGTTCGACCATCAACGCAAACACCGGCGGCTGCGAGCGGCTCAGGTAGTAGATGCGGGTGCCGTTCGGCACATGGCCGTAGGTGTCGATCAGATAGGCGAAGTTCTCCAGCATGTCGCGCATGAGTTGCGCATAGCCGTCGCCGTGCAGGCCCAGCAGGGTGAAGTACGAGTCCCAGTAGTACAGCTCGCGAAAGCGTCCGCCCGGCACGATGTATGGATGCGGCAGTTGCAGCAGCGACGACTGCGGCGGATGGGCTTGCGGATGCCGCGTGAGCACGTTCCACAGATCGTCGATGTGCGCTGCGATGGGCTGGCCGGGCACCGACACATAGTCGGAAGGCGCCTGCTCCAGGACGTCGAAATGCGCGTGCACGAAAGCCGCGAGATCGAAGCCGGGTTGCGGCGATTGCGCGCGGTAGGCCGCCAGGATGTCCGCCGGCTCGATGCGCGGCGCACAGTCGACGAAGCTCTTGCTGTCCGAGAAGACGTGGTTCGACTGGACCGCGATGAAGAGTTCTTCGTAGCGGTCGGCCGGCGTCAGCGTGTCCGGGGCAGGCGCGGCGGCCGCGCGCGTGGAGCGCTGCGTGCCGGCCGTGCCCACGTGGCTCACACCACGCCCGCCTCGCGCAGCGCGGTGCGCCGCTTTTCGTCGATACCCAGTTCGGCCAACACCTCATCGGTGTGCTGCCCCAATGCGGGCGGCGCGTGACGCAGCACCGGCGGGGTGGCCTGCAGGCGCAGCGGGCTTGCGACGCCGACGATCTGTTCGATGCCATCGCCCGCATCGCGCGGCAGGCTCACGGCGAGTCCGCGCGCCTTGACCTGGTCGTCATCGAAAGCCTGCGCGATGTCGTTGATCGGGCCGCAGGGCACGGCCTTGTCTTCGAGCAGCGCGATCCACTCGGCGGTCGTGCGGGTGCGAGTCACCTCTTCCATCGGGGGAATCAGCACTTCCCGGTGCTTCACGCGCAGCGTGTTGGTGGCAAAGCGCGGATCACTGGCCCACTCCGCATGGCCGGCGGCTTCGCAGAAGCGGGCGAACTGACCGTTGTTGCCGATGGCCAGCAGCATCGCTCCGTCCTTGGTGCGGAAGTCCTGGTAGGGCGCGAGGCTCGGATGGCTGTTGCCCTGCCGCTGCGGCGCCACGCCGGTGTTGAGGAAGGCACTGGCCTGGTTGGCGAGGATCGCCATGCCGACGTCGAGCAGCGCCATGTCGATGTGCTGGCCCTCGCCGGTGCGGTGCCGCACTTCGAGCGCGGCGAGGATCGCGGTGCTCGCATAGACGCCGGTGAACAGGTCGGTCAGCGCCACACCCACGCGCAGCGGTCCGCCGCCGGGCGCGTCATCGGGACGGCCGGTGATGCTCATCATGCCGCTGGTGGCCTGGATCATCAGGTCGTAGCCGGCGCGCGAGGCGTGCGGGCCGTCGTGGCCGAAGCCGGTCACGCTGCAATAGATGAGGCGCGGATTGGCCGCGCGCAGGGATTCGTAGTCGAGCCCGTATTGCCTGAGCCCGCCGGTCTTGAAGTTCTCGACCAGGATGTCGCTCTGTGCGGCCATCTGCTTCAGCAGCGCCTGCCCTTCGCCCGTGGCCATGTCGATGGTCACGGAGCGCTTGTTGCGATTGCAGGCGGTGAAGTAGGTCGCCTGGTTGGTGTCCCGCCCTTCGGCGTCCTTCAGGAAGGGCGGGCCCCAGGTGCGCGTGTCGTCGCCGACGCCGGGACGTTCGATCTTGACGACGTCCGCGCCCAGGTCCGCCAGGATCTGCGTGCACCACGG
This sequence comes from Variovorax flavidus, assembly GCF_030317145.1. Lineage (GTDB taxonomy): Bacteria > Pseudomonadota > Gammaproteobacteria > Burkholderiales > Burkholderiaceae_C > Variovorax > Variovorax flavidus. The sequence goes on along the minus strand of NZ_JASZYE010000002.1, from coordinate 867,768 downwards.
GCCCGCGAGCACGCGGGAGAGGTCCAGAACCTTCAGGCCCGCGAGGGCGCCTTCCTTCGGCGCAGCCATGTCAGTTGGCAAAGGCGGCGATGCCTGTCTGGGCACGACCGAGGATCAGCGCATGGATGTCGTGCGTGCCTTCGTAGGTGTTCACGACTTCGAGGTTGACCAGATGCCGCGCCACGCCGAACTCGTCGCTGATGCCGTTGCCGCCCATCATGTCGCGGGCCAGGCGTGCAATGTCCAGCGCCTTGCCGCAGGAATTGCGCTTGAGCAGGGAGGTCACTTCGACCGATGCCGTGCCTTCGTCCTTCATGCGGCCGAGGCGCAGGCAACCTTGCAGGCCCAGCGTGATCTCGGTCTGCATGTCGGCCAGCTTCTTCTGGATCAGCTGGTTGGCTGCGAGCGGGCGGCCGAACTGCTTGCGGTCCAGCGTGTACTGGCGTGCGCGGTGCCAGCAGTCCTCGGCGGCGCCGAGTGCGCCCCAGGAGATGCCGTAGCGGGCGCTGTTGAGGCAGGTGAACGGACCCTTGAGGCCCTGCACTTCGGGGAAGGCGTTTTCCTCGGGGCAGAACACGTTGTCCATGACGATCTCGCCGGTGATCGAGGCACGCAAGCCGACCTTGCCGTGGATGGCGGGCGCGCTCAGGCCCTTGGCGCCCTTCTCCAGCACGAAGCCGCGGATCGGGCCGACGGCGCCGCTCTCGCTGACTTCCTTGGCCCAGACGACGAACACGTCGGCGATCGGGCTGTTGCTGATCCACATCTTGGCGCCGGTGAGCGAGTAGCCGCCGGGCACCTTCTTGGCGCGCGTGACCATGCTGCCGGGGTCGGAGCCGTGATCGGGCTCGGTGAGGCCGAAGCAGCCGATCCACTCGCCGGTGGCAAGCTTGGGCAGGAACTTCTGCTTTTGCGCTTCGGAGCCGAACTCGAAGATGGGAACCATCACGAGCGAGCTTTGCACGCTGGCCATGGAGCGATAGCCGGAGTCGACGCGCTCGACTTCGCGCGCGATCAGGCCGTAGCAGACGTAGTTGAGGCCGGGGCCGCCGTATTGCTCGGGGATGGTCGGGCCGAGGAGGCCGAGTGCGCCCATCTCGCGGAAGATGCCCGGATCGGTTTCGCCGTTGCGGAAGCCTTCGAGCACGCGGGGGGCGAGACGCTCCTGGCAGTAGGCATTGGCGGCATCGCGCACCATGCGCTCGTCGTCGGTGAGCTGCTGGTCGAGGAGAAGGGGGTCGTCCCAATGAAATGCGGCGTGCTTGGCCATGTGAAGTCTCCGAGGGTGGAAGTGCTGAGGTTGGGCGTGATCGTAAGCGCGCGGGGTGATGAGCGCAAACGAGGATTCGACACCCAGTTATGCATTTTTCTCACGTCAAAGCACAATGCGGGCTCGCCGTTCCATAGATGAACTCCTCCCGTCAACTATGTAGGCTTTGCATACCATGCGCCGCAAGATCCCTTCCACCCAGGCCCTGATCTGCTTCGAGGCCGCCGCACGCCACGAAAGCTACACGCGCGCCGCGCAGGAACTGGCGCTGACGCAGAGCGCCGTGTCGCGCCAGATCACCGCGCTGGAAGACTTCCTCGGCATGGCGCTGTTCCGCCGCACGCGCCACGGCGTGGCACTGACGCCGGCCGGCGCCGACTACGCACGGCAGATCGCACGGCAGCTCGACACCATGGAGCGCGACACGCTCGACGCGATGGCGCGGCAGGGCCAGGGCGGCTCGCTCCAGCTCGCGGCAGTGCCGACCTTCGCGACACGCTGGCTGATCCCGCGACTACCGGATTTTGCGGCGAAGCACCCGGACATCACGGTGCACATCGAGACGCGGACGCGGCCCTTCCTGTTCAACGACACGACCTTCGACGCCGCGCTCTATGCCGGCACCGCCGCGCAGACGGCCAACTGGGCCGGCACGCAATCGACGGTGCTGCTCAATGAAGACGTGGTGCCCGTGTGCAGCCCCGCCCTGCTCGCCGGCCGCAAGCCGCTGTCGCCCGCCGCAGTGGCGCGCATGCCGCTATTGCAGCAAAGCACGCGCCCCGATGGTTGGCGCCAATGGTTCGATGCGCAACGCGTGGATTCGGCACGCGCCCACAGCGGGCCGCGCTACGAGCTGTTCTCGATGCTGGCGATCGCGGCGGCGCACGGCCTCGGCGTGGCCTTGATGCCCAGCATGCTGATCGAGGCGGAACTGGCGCGGGGCGAACTCGTCATTGCCTGCGACCGGCCGCTGCGGGGCGAGCGAAGCTATTTCCTGGTGACGCCCGCCACGCACGACGAGCGTCCGGCCCTTACGCTTTTTCGCGCCTGGCTTCTGGCGCAGGCGGGCGCTCCGGGCTCGCCCGCTTCTTCCCTGTCTTCGCTTCCTTCTTCTCCGGCCGCTGCACGCTCGCTATCGCGTCCAGCCCCGCCATCACGTAGCGCATGAGTTCCTCCGCCAACCCCTCGCTGTCCCGCGAGATGGCCGGCAGCAGCTTGGCCGGCACGTCCTTCGGCACGACCATGATCGCCAGGCAGGGCAACAGCGCGAAGACCAGCCCACGCTGAACGGTGGGGTGCTCCGGCGGCAGCCCCATCGCGCCGCTCACGAGACCGAGCATGAATTGCGCCTTCGGGCGGATCGCCTTCTCGATCAGGGTGGGCATCGCGGCCGAGGGCGTCATCACCTCGCGCAGCACCACGCGGAACCCCCACGGCGCGCCTGCGCGCGTTGCCAGCCGCACGAGTTGCGTCAGCACCGTACGCAGCTTCAGCACGGGGTCCTCGACGCCTTCCGCCAGTGCCATCAGGTCTTCGAGGCCCACCACCTGCTGGTGCGCGGCGATGAGCACGGCCTCGTACAAACCGTCGCGGCTACCGAAGTGGTAGTTGACCGACGCCAGCGGCATGCCGGCGCGCTCGCAGATTTCCTTGCTCGTCGCCTCGGCATAGCCGCGCTCGGCAAAGACCTGACCCGCCGTCTCGATCAGAGTCAGCCGCGTGGCATCGCCGTCGGGGCGCGAGGCGCGCCTGGCGGGTACGGTGGATTTCTTCTTCGCGGTCGCTGGCATCTGTAAACCCTGGAAACAAAGTGGCAGTTTGAATTTAAATTCAAATTCGATATCATCAGTCTACTTCATCGACAACGCAGCGTCATCCCGGCGCCACAAGAGACCATGAACAAGAAGCCGATCATCCTGGGCGCCATCGTTCTCCTGGCGGGTGCCGCCTTCGCGGCCTGGTATTTCAACCGGCAACCCGTCGATGCACACAGCCTCGTGCTGTACGGCAACGTCGACCTGCGGCAGGTGTCCCTCGCCTTCAACGGCAGCGAGCGCATCGGCAAGCTCCACGTGCAGGAAGGCGACCGCGTGAAAGCCGGCCAGGTGCTCGGCGAACTCGACACCCGCACCCTGCAACTGCAGGCCGCGCAGGCCGAGGCGCAAATCGCCGTGCAGACGCAGGCGCTGCAACGCCTGAAGAGCGGCAGCCGGCCAGAGGAAGTCGCGCAATCGCGCGCCCAGGTCGCCGCCGCAGCGGCCGATGCCGAGCTGGCGCGCCAGCAACTGGAGCGCCTGCAATCCATCCGCCAGACCACCGTCGGCCGGGCCGTCAGCCAACAGGACATCGACGCCGCGCAGGCGCGCCAGAAGGTGGCGCAGGCGCAGCTCGAGAACGTGCGCAAGGCCCAGCAACTCGTGGTGACGGGGCCGCGCAAGGAAGACATCGCACAGGCGCAGGCGCAACTCGACGTCGCGGTGGCGGCACTGGCCGTGCTCAGGCACCAGTTGCAGGAGGCGCAGCTCAAGGCGCCCATCGATGCGGTGGTGCGCGCCCGGCTGATGGAGCCGGGCGACATGGCCTCGCCGCAGCGGCCCGTCTTCACGCTCGCGATCACCGATCCCAAATGGGTTCGCGCCTACGTGACGGAAGCCGACCTCGGCCGCGTCAGGCCCGGCATGGCCGCGACGCTGAGCACCGACAGCCATCCGGGGCAGCCCTTGCAAGGCAAGGTCGGCTACATCTCATCGGTCGCGGAGTTCACGCCCAAGACCGTGCAGACCGAGGAGTTGCGCAGCAGCCTGGTCTACGAGATCCGCGTGCTGGCCGACGACTCTGAGGACCGGCTGCGCCTCGGCATGCCCGTGACGGTGCGGCTCGCGCTCGACGGCAACGCTACTGCAGCGGGGAGCAAGCCCTGATGGACACGCCCGCCCCGGCGCTCACGGGCCGCGGCCTGCACAAGCGCTTTCAGGTCAAGGGTGCGGCGGACGTGGTTCGTGCACTCGACGACGTGTCGCTCGAAGTCCCTTCCGGCATGCTCACCGCGCTGGTCGGCCCCGACGGCGCCGGCAAGACCACGCTGCTGCGCCTGGCCGCAGGCCTGATGCGCGCCGACCAGGGCACGCTGACGGTGCTGGGCATCGACGTCGCGAAAGACCCCCAGGCCGTGCAGGACCGCATCAGCTACATGCCGCAGCGCTTCGGCCTCTACGAAGACCTGAGCGTGCAAGAGAACCTGGACCTCTACGCCGACCTGCATGGCGTGGGCAAGGCCGAGCGGCGCGAGCGCTATGCACGGCTGATGGAGATGACCGACCTGGGCCGCTTCACCTCGCGGCCTGCGGGCAAGCTCTCCGGCGGCATGAAGCAGAAGCTGGGCCTCGCCTGCACGCTCGTTCGCTCGCCGGCGCTGCTGCTGCTCGATGAGCCGACGGTCGGCGTCGATCCGCTGTCGCGGCGCGAGCTGTGGGAAATCGTGCAGCAGCTCGTCGACGAAGAGCACCTGTCGGTGATCGTCAGCACGGCCTACCTGGACGAGGCCGAGCGCTGCGCGCAGGTCTTCGTGCTGCATGGCGGCAAGCTGATCGCGCAAGGCGCGCCCGGCGAGATCCGCGACAACGCGAAGGATCTCTGCTTCGTCACGACGCCACCGCAAGGCGTGGCGCCGCGCACCTTGCAGGCCCGTCTGCTCGACGCGCCCGAGGCGATCATCGACGCGGTGCCGCAAGGCGGTGAAGTGCGCTTCATCCGCCGGCCCGCGGCGGACGCGGCCTCCATCAACGGCCTGCTCGGCGGCGCACCCGCCGAGCCTGTGCCGGCGCGGCTGGAGGACGGCTTCATGGTGCTGCTGCGCGCCAGGCAATCCGCCGCGAAGGCCAGCGCCGCCACTCCACCGCCCCAAGCCACGCCGACCGCCGACGACCCGGACGAAGTCGTGATCCAGGTGAAAGACCTCGTGCGCAAGTTCGGCGACTTCACCGCCGTCGCGAGCACCAGCTTCGACGTGCGGCGCGGTGAGATCTTCGGCCTGCTCGGCCCCAACGGCGCCGGCAAGACCACCACCTTCCGCATGCTCTGCGGACTGCTGCCGGCCAGCAGCGGCTTTCTGCAGGTGGCCGGCGTCAACCTGCGCACCGCCCGCGCACAGGCGCGCGCCCGCATCGGCTACGTCTCGCAGAAGTTCGCGCTCTACGGCAACCTCTCCGTCACCGAGAACCTGCAGTTCTTCGGCGGCGCCTATGGCCTGCGCGGGCAGCGCCTTCGCGACCGCATGCAGACCGTGCTTCAGCAATTCGACCTGCTCGGCCAGGAGAACGCCACCAGCGGCCAGCTACCCGGCGGCTTCAAGCAGCGGCTTGCGATGGCGACCGGCCTGCTGCACGAGCCGGAGATCCTCTTTCTCGACGAACCCACCAGCGGCACCGACCCGCTGGCGCGGCGCGAGTTCTGGCGGCGCATCACCGCGCTGGCCGCGGCGGGCGTGACGGTGATCATCACCACGCACTTCATGGAAGAGGCGGAGTATTGCGACCGCATCGTGATCCAGGATGCGGGCAAGCTGCTTGCCATCGGAACGCCGCAGCAGGTGCGCGTACAGGCCGGCAGCGCGCCGGACAGCCGGCTTAGCATGGAAGAGGCCTTCATCGACATCGTCACGCAGGCGCGCGATGCCGCCCACGCCCCGGCGCCCGGAGCGGCCGCATGAACACGCCCGCACAGGCTCCCGCAACGCTCAGCCGCTTCTGGCCCCGGCTGATCGCCCTCACGCGCAAGGAGACGCGCCAACTGCTGCGCGATCCGAGCAGCATGGCGATCGGCATCCTGCTGCCGATCATCCTGATCCTCATCTTCGGCTACGGGCTCTCGCTCGACGTGAAGAACGCGCCGATGGCCGTCGTGCTCGAAGACACTTCGCCCACCGCCGTGCAGGCCGTCTCGGGCCTGCAGCTCGCGCCCTACATCTCGCCCGTGATGCTGACCTCGATGCGCGAGGCCGAGACGCTCATGCACCAGCGCAAGGTCGATGGCATCGTGCGCGTGCCGGGCGACTTCTCTCGCCGGCTCGCGGCCGGCAATGCCAGCATCCAGGTGATCGTGCATGGCGCGGATGCGAACAAGGCCGGCATCGTGCTGCGCTACGCGAGCGGCGCCCTCGCGCAGAACCCCTTGCGGATGGCCGACCAGGGTGCCGGCACCGCCGCCGGCGTCGGCTCGGTCACCATCGAGCAGCGGCTGTGGTTCAACACCGCCAACACCAGCACCTGGTATCTGGTGCCGGGTCTCATCGTGCTCATCATGACGCTGGTCGGCGCCTTCCTCACCGCGCTCGTGATGGCGCGCGAATGGGAGCGCGGCACGCTGGAGGCGCTGTTCGTCACGCCCGTGCGGCCGGTGGAGATCCTGCTGGCGAAGATCATTCCCTACTTCGGCATCGGCATGGTCGGTCTGCTGCTGTGCCTCGTCGCGGCACGCTTCCTGTTCGAGGTGCCGATGTACGGATCGCTCGCCGTCATTGTCGTCAGCGCGATGCTCTACCTGCTGGTCGCGGTGGGCGTGGGGCTGGTCATCTCCTCCGTCACGCGCAATCAGTTCCTTGCGAGCCAGGTGGCGCTGATCTCGAGCTTCCTGCCGTCGCTGATGCTGTCGGGCTTTCTGTTCGACCTGCGCAACGTGCCGACCGTCGTCCGCGTCGTGGGGCAGGCGCTGCCGGCGACCTACTTCATGGAGCTGGTGCGCACCCTCTTCCTCGCAGGCAACGTCTGGCCGCTGATCTTCAGGAACTGCGCGATCCTGATGCTGTATGCGGTCGTGCTGCTCTGCGTCGCGCGATTCGTCACGCGCAAGAACCTCGACTGAAGATCATGACCGGCTCATTCCTCGACTTCGTGCGGCGCGTCGCCAACCTCTGCCGCAAGGAGCTGCTGGCGATCCTCAAGGACCCGTCCAGCCGCGTCATCCTGATCGTGCCGGCGCTGATGCAGAGCCTGCTCTTCGGCTATGCCGCCACCTACGACCTGAGCCGGGTCGACTACGCCCTGCTCGACCAGAGCCGCAGCGGCGCGTCGACCGCGCTCATCGCCAAGCTCGACGGCACCGGCGTCTTCCGCCGCGCCGCGACCCTGACGTCGCCGAACGAGATCGCGCCCATCGTCAATTCGCAGGACGCGCTGGTCGTGATCCAGATCGGTCCGCAGTTCGAGCAGCAGCTCAACGCGGGCGAGTCGGCGCCGATCCAGGTCATCCTCGATGCGCGCAACTCCAACACCGCGGGCTCGGCGGCGGGCTTCGTCAATTCCGTCGTGACAGCCTTCAACGACGAATGGCGGCTGAAGCACGGCGGCCTCAAGGCGCCTGTCTCCATCGAATCGCGCGCGTGGTTCAACCCCAACCTGGAGACGCGCTGGAACTTCATGCCCGGCATGATCGCCGCGCTCAGCATGATCCAGACCCTGCTGCTGACCGCGCTCTCCGTGGCGCGCGAGCGCGAGCAAGGCACCTTCGACCAACTGCTCGTGACCCCGCTGTCACCCACCGAGATCATGATCGGCAAGGCCATTCCGCCAGTGATGATCGGGCTGGTGCAATCCACGCTGGTGCTGCTCATCACGCTGCTGTGGTTCAGGGTGCCGATGGCGGGCTCCTTCGTCACGCTCTACATCGGACTGTCGTTCTTCACCATCGCGAGCGTGGGCATCGGGCTCTCGATCTCGGCGGTGTCGGCCAACATGCAGCAGGCCATGCTCTACACCTTCGTGCTGATCATGCCGATGATGCTGCTGTCGGGCCTGACCACGCCGGTGAGCAACATGCCGCGCGCGTTGCAGATCGCGACGATGGCCAATCCGCTGCGCTTTGCGATCGACCTCGTGCAGCGCGTGTATCTCGAAGGCGTGGGGCTGCTGACCGTCTGGCACAACCTCATTCCCCTTTTCATCATCGCGGCCGTCACGCTGCCGCTCGCCGCCTGGCTCTTCCGCCATAGGCTTGTATGACCGCCCAGCTGAAAGGCAAATCATGAAGACTTCGGCCCACCCTCTCCGCACCACGGCGTGTCTTGCCGGCGTGCTGGCTGCTGCATGGCTTTCCGGCTGCGCCGTCGGGCCCGATTTCAAACCCCAGGTGCCAGAGGCGCCTGCCAATTTCGCTGCATGGCATGGCGGCTCGCCGGAACTGCTCGACCCGCAACGCACCGCACCGGCCGCCGCCACGGCGCCGCAGAACTGGTCGATGTTCGGCGACCCGGTGCTCGATGCGCTGGAGGCCAAGGCCCTCGCCGCCAACCAGGATCTGCAGACCGCCGCGCTGCGCTTTGCGCAGAGCCGCGCGCAGCTCGCGGTGGTCAATTCGCAGAAGAGCATCCAGGTCAATGCCAGCGCAGGCGCGACGCGGCTGCGCGAGAGCGAGGACGGCGAGATGACGCGGCTGCTCGGCGCGCTGAACCCGGCGAACCGCGACGAGTTGGTCAAGGTGCTGAGCGAGCCGCACAACTTCTATCAGGCCGGCTTCGATGCCTCGTGGGAAATCGACCTCTGGGGCCGCGTGCGTCGCTCCGTCGAGGCCGCCGATGCCAACGTCGCCGCATCGAAGGCCCTGCTCGCGCAGGTGCAGCTCAGCGTGCAGGCCGAAGTGGCGCGGCACTACTTCGAGTTACGCGCCGTGCAGCGGCAGATCCGCCTCGCACGCGAGGACATCACGGCCGCCGAGGAGACACTGGACCTGGTCAAGGCCCGAGCCGACGGCGGACTCACCACCGACCTCGACGTCACGCGCCAGAGCGCGCAGGCCGCCGACCTCCGTGCACGCTTGCCGCAGCTGCTGGTGCAGGAGGCGCAGGCCATCAACCAGATCACCCTGCTCGTCGCCGAACGGCCCGGTGCGCTGCAGGCGCAACTGGCGCCGCCGCCCGACACGTCCGCGGCGGCCGCGCTGCCCGATCTGTCGCTGGGCCTGCCTTCGGAGATGGCGCTGCGCCGGCCCGACATCCAGATGGCACAGGCGCAACTGCACGCTGCCACCGCGAGCATCGGCGTGGCCGTGGCCGACCTGTATCCGCGCATCACGCTGGGCGCGAACTTCGGCTTTGAATCGGTGAACAGCGGCAGCTTCGGCGACTGGGGCAGCCGCAAGTGGGCCATCGGCCCGAACCTGCAACTGCCCATCTTCGACGGCGGCCGCCGCCGCGCGACTGTGAACCTGCGCGAACTGCAGCAACAGGAGGCCGCCGTGGCCTACCAGCAGACCGTGCTGAAGGCATGGCACGAGATTGACGACGCGTTGAACGTCTACACGGCGGAGCGGCGCCGCAATGCCCAACTCGCGGTGAGGGAGCGCAGCAGCCGGGACGCGCTGCAACTGGCGCGCGTGCGGTATGACCACGGGCTCACGGACTTTCTGGTTCAGCTGGACGCGCAGCGGACGTGGCTGCAGGCGCAGAGGGACTACGCAGAGAGCACGAGCCGGCTGGCGTTGGGGCTGGTGGCTGTATCGAAGGCGTTGGGTGGGGCGGGCGATGTCACGGGAAGTTCGTGAGCGGAGGGTCGTGATCTTCCTTGAAGGCCTGCTGGTGCTCGCCACGCTCTGCGCTCTTGCGCCGCATCGCATTGGCGATCAAATTACGGTTCCACGATGATTTCGGAGAACCAGATGGACCTTCCGCTTCGCGATGCGCCGCAGCGCTTTGTCATCAGCCACCACACCGAGGCGGACTTCAGGACCGGTGGCTTGCGGGACTACTCGTCCTATCGCGATCTGGGGGTCGCTGCTGCGACGAACGGGTTGGCTGAAGCCCATGTGATCCGCATGACCGCGCCCTTCCGGCCAGAGCTCAGCCAGCGGCATCATCACAACGTGCAGTTCCAGATGGTCTACTGCCTAAAGGGGTGGTTCGAGACGGACTTCGAGGGCATCGGACCACAGCGACTGGTCGCCGGTTCGAGCTGGGTCCAGCCGCCCGGCATTCGCCACACCGTCGTCGGCTGGTCGGAGGACTGCGAGTTGCTCGAAATCCTCCTGCCCGCTGACCACGAGACCGTCAACGACTCGTAGAAGGCACTTCGACAACCTGGTTGCTTCGGGCGCTCCGGAGCAATGCCTCGAGGGTCGCGGCGTTGTCGACGCTGGCTGCTGCGGCTCGCTCGATCGCGTCGTAGTCCAGGCGACCCACGACGTCCGCAAAGGCTTCGGCCGCAAACCGGAAGCCGCTTCCGGCGCCTGCCTTGATGGTCTCGAACGGGACGGAATTGGCCGTGCCGCGGCGCAGGCGCAACTGGCTCGTCAAGTACCCGAATGCGTCGCCCGTCGCGGACGCACTGGTGTGATTCAGGAATTCGGTTTCGAGCGTGCCGGCGGAGCCGGCGATGGTCGCGTGCCGCATGTTGGCGACGTCCATGGCACACGAGAGTTGAGCACGCCGGCCATCGGCATAGTGCAGCGTCGCCATCATGCTGATGTCCACGCCACTCTCCGCCCAGCTCGCATCAGCCTGGACCCGGACGGGCGCGCAGCCCATGACGAGCCGGATCAGGCTCAGCGGATAGCTCCCCGCGTCCAGCAAGGCGCCGCCGCCGAGTTCGGGCTTCATCCGGATATTGGTCTGGGCATTGGCCAACAGGAATCCGAAGCTGGCCTGAACGGATCGCACGCTGCCGATCGCGCCATCCCGGATGAGCTGGAGCATCGCGCCGGTCTGCGGCTGGAAATAGTAGGGATAGGCCTCCAGCAGCATCACCTTGTGACGCCGCGCTGCGTCGAACATGGCCCTGGCTTCGTCCACGCCCAGCGCCAGCGGCTTCTCGCACAGCACGTGCTTGCCCGCCTCCGCTGCCTTGATCGCCCATTCGGCGTGGAGGCTGTTGGGAAGCGGGACGTAGATCGCATCGACATCCGGATCGGCAAGCAATGCCTCGTAGCTTCCATGATGGCGGCCGATGTCTTGGGCCTTCGCGAATGCGGCGGCGGTCTCCGCGTTCCGGCTGGCCGCCGCGACCACACGCACCATGGTGCTGGACGCGACGTCACGCGTGAACTGCCTCGCAATGTTCGCGCAGCCCAGGATGCCGATGCGCAGGATCTCTTGTTCGGGGGTGGATTTCATTTTTCCTTCTTTACGGAATGACGAAGTCCGCGTATTGAATCAGGGATTTGGGGAAGCGCATGCGAAGCGTTCTGGCGGTCTTCTTGTTCAGGGCCAGAACGTACTTGGTACTCTGCTCCACCGGCAGGTCCGCGGGCCGCTCGCCCTGCAGGATCCTGGCGACGAAGTAGGCCGCGCGAATGAAGCCTTCGTGACCATCGGCACCGTACGCCATGAAGCCACCGAGCCACGCGAAGCCGGCGTAGCCCGCGATGGACGGCAGCCCTTGCGCAAGAGACACTTCCGCGATCCGTCCCAGATTGACGCTTGCGCGCGGCTCCGCAAGGATGGTGACTGCCGTTGCGCCGGACTTCTTGCACGCGATGAGCGCCGGCTCGAGTTCCGAGATGGCATCGACCTTCACGTCTACCAGCTCGACCCCCAGCTTTCCCGCCGCTGCTTCGGTGATTCGGGTCTCGAGGCGAGCCCGTGAGTTGGGAAACTTGAGCACTGCGATCCGCGTGCTGCCGGGCACGGCCTCATGCAGCAGGCCCAGCCGCTTTCCGGCGTGCTCGGCCGTGGGCATGTAGATGCCTGTCAGATTGCCGCCTGGGTGTGCCAGGCTGTCGATCAGTCCGAACTCCACCGGATCACCGAAGACCACGAACACGATGGGGACCGACGCGGTCATGTCCTTGGCGGCCAGCGCGATCGGCGACGCCATGGCGACGATCACATCGACTTTCGCCGAGAGAAGCTGCTCCACGGGCGTGGACAGATTCAGGCCCGTACCGACGTAGCGCGATTCGATCGTCAGGTTCTGCCCTTCGATCCATCCATACCGGCGAAGGCCATCGCGAAAGAAACCTTGCCTCGAAACAGGCCCGAAGACTGTCGACTCGCCGCCCAACCACAGCACGCCGATGCGCCGTGAACCGGCCCTGGCCGTCTGTGCCGACGACGCGCCCAAGGGAGCAGCCAGGGCAGCAAGTTCCAGCACGCGACGTCGACTCCAAGCCATGGTCACCATCGAATCACCTCCTGGCGTCGTCGCCAGCCCGACGCACGCAGCGTCGCATGAATCGAGGGGTGGGAGGCGTTCGAGATTGTTACGGGCGCGAACGAGGCTCGCCGCTCATGCGCGCGCACCGCTTGCTGTGCACTGCTGCCGGATTTCGCCAGCTATGGGACCATCCGCTCCATGCCAAGCAACGTACGCGTCCTCATCAACGCCCGAGACCAGTTGGGCGAGACACCCTTGTGGTGCCCGCGCAGCGAGAAGATCTGGTGGATCGACATCGAGCGGCCCAGGCTCCAGTCCTTCGACGAGCGCACCGGCAAGCATGAGGTGCATCCGTTCGACAGCACCTTCGCGGGGAGCCTCGCGCTGCATCGCGAAGGCGGGTTCGTCGTCGGGCTCGACAACAGCCTCTACCGCTTCGACCCGCCGACTTCGGGGGTGCAGCGCATCGTCGACGTGGAATCCGCCGACAAGGGCACGCGACTCAACGATGGCCGATGCGACCGGCGCGGTCGACTGTGGATCGGCACCATGGATGCGGCCATCCGGGAGCCGCTCGGCAGCTTCTATCGCGTGGAGCCGTCGGGCGTCGCGCACTGGCTTTTCAACGACATCATCGTGACCAATTCGGTCACGATTTCGCCCGACGACCGGACGCTGTACATGTCGGACACGCGGCGCTTCAAGATCTGGGCCTTCGACCTCGACCCCGACGATGGCGCCCTGTCCAATCGCCGGGTGTTCGCCGACTACTCGAACGAAAAAGGAAGGCCGGACGGCGCCTGCGTGGACAGCGACGGATGCGTCTGGAATGCAGTGTTCGCAGGCCATCGCGTGATCCGCTACACGCCTGCCGGCAAGGTCGACCGCGTGATCGAGCTTCCGGTGACCAACCCCACCTGCGTGTGTCTTGGCGGCCCGGACCTGAGCACGCTCTACATCACCACGGCAACGAAGATGATCGCGCCAGAGGTGCTCGCCAACGAGCCGCTGGCAGGCGCGCTGCTGGCGGTGGACGTCGGCGTGAAGGGCCTGCCCGAAGCGATGTTCGGCGCGGTGGGCTAGCGGCCGAACTTTGCGCGACGCTTCATCTGGCGCCCGCACGGAGCTCCAAGCCAAGGGCGAAGGTGCAAGCGTCCATTCAATGAGGAGTGGTGCGAAGCACTGGTTTGGGGCCCTTACCTGTCACCGCACTGAGACATTGACAGCCCATTGACCGGCGCCTAAATTGACTGCGCGCACAGGGTGGGTGGGGCAACGAAGACAACGCAAGAACAACGTGGGATCTGTCCGCCAAGCCACTCGAACGAAGCGGCCGATCAAGCCGCTGGCAATCGGCGCGCGGCGCGCGCTACCGGCACCGGTGGCGCGATGAGCGCGTGACAGCGTGATCGCCTGCCGGCGAATCGACGCGCTCGAAGTTCAAGAAGCAATCCGAGGGAAATCATTGAAGGTCGACTTCATCCGCACCGGGTGGGCTTGCGTGCGCCTTGTCACGCTCTGGAGATTTCCTCATGAACACATATTCGTCTCTACGCCGCCACTGGCGGTCGGCATTGCTGGTGATGCTTGTTGGCGCACTCCACGGTCTGCTGCCGGCGATGGCGGGGAACATGGATCAGTTCCGCAACGCGAAACCCGATTTCGGTGGCTCCGGCGTCTTGCCTGCCAGGGCAGAGCCTTTCGGCTATTCGCTGGAGGATCTCGCCAGGATCACTGCCGCCTTCAACGTGACGGATCACTCGGGGCCGCCACCGGCGCTGGTGGATGGATCGTCCAAGTTCCAGATGTTGTTCGGCACTTCCACCAACACATTCAACGTGACGAGAAACACGATCCTCTATGTGCCGGTGTTCCTCAGCGACAACTCGCCGCCGGTGATCGGGACGTTCCCCAACGTGAGCGACCGTGAATCCGTGCTGCGCTATGTTTTCTCGCACAGGCAGCTCGGCCTGAAGTTTTCGACCATCACCATCGACGGGCACGATTTCCCGCTCGACGAGCGCTACATCGTGGCGGTGAAGGTGCCGCCTCTGCCCGATGGCGGTGGCACCGGCTACCTGACTTCGGCCGCTTTCGTGAGACCCCTGAAAAGAGGCCAGCACGTAATCGAGATTTCGGCCAGCGTGACCGGCGACGCATTGCCGCCATGGTGCGACGTGCTGGGCAATCCCTGCCCGGACGGGGTCACCTTCACGATCCAGTATTTCGTCAATGTCCGCTAGTCGCCGTGATCCTCAGCCCACTGCGACGCGCGCCTCGAACAGGTAGTCCGCCAGGGCCTTCGCGACCAGGGGCGCCGACGCCCGGGCAGTCGCCGGCAGGGTCACGCTGACCATCATCCCGCGGCGGCCGCCTTCGATCACCTGCACCTCCGCATCGGGCAGCCGGAGTTGTTCGCGCACCAAGCTTGCGACCAGGCGTGCCGCGGCATCGCAGCGCAACTGGGGCTTGTAGATCTTGCCCACCGAGGTGAGCGGGATGGCCTCGACGACATGGATCTGCTTCGGCCACGCCGGGCGCTCGCCGATCGTGCGCTCCGCATGCTCGCGCAGTTCCGCCTCGGTGGCACTGGCGCCAGGACGAAGCGCCACGTAGCACACCGGCAGCTCGCCGGCGTAGGCGCAGGGCACGCCCACCGCCGCGGCGAGCATCACCGCGGGATGGGAAGCCATGGCGTTCTCGATCATCAGCGGATCGATGTTGTGGCCGCTGCGGATGATCAGATCCTTCGCGCGGCCGGCGATGTGGATGCGTCCGGCCGCATCGGTGTAGCCCAGGTCGCCGCTGTTGAGCACACCGTCTTCGAAGACGCCGGCGTCATGTTCCGGATTGCGGTAGCCGGGCGACACATGAGGACCGGAGACGGTAATCACGCCGACCTCGCCGGTCTCGCAAGCCGGCCCCAGCCCGCCGCCAGCCTCCAGCCGCCGCACGACGACGCGCGTATAGGGCAATGCCCAGCCGACTGAGCCGATGCCGCCAGTGCCGGCCACCGAGTCGATGGCGATCAGGCCCGAGGCCTCGGTCATGCCGTACACCTCGAACAGGCCGCGGCCGGTGACCTGCCTGAAGCGCTCGCCCACCGCGGTCGGCAGCGACGCGGCACCGCAGAAGCCGGCGCGGACGGCACTGATGTCGGCGTCCGCCAGCGGCACGTCCAGCAGGGCACCCACCGAAGTGGGCACGCCTCCCACCAGCGTGGCGCGGTACTGGGCCGCGAGGCGCCAGAAGCCCTGCACCATCGCCGGATTGCGCAGCCCGCCGGGCGACATCACCAGCAGCCCCATGCCGGCCATGAAAGCGCTCAGGCCGCAGAAGATGGTGCCGCCGACGTGGAACAACGGCAGCGTGGCCGTGAGGGTGTCGGTCGGCCGCATGTCGCCGAGGATGGCACCGCCCAATGCGGCCACCAGTTGGCTGCGGTGCGTGTGCGACACCAGCTTGGGCGCGCCCGTTGTGCCGCCGGTGTGGAAGTAGGCTGCCACGTCGCCATCGCGGCCCGGCGCGCCGAACACCAGCCGATCGTCGGGCTGGGCCATCAGCGCCGCATGAAAGTCGATCACGCCATCTTCGAGAGGCGTGCCAGGCGGCGACACGCGCAGCAGCTTGAGCCCCGGGAGTTCCTCGCGCAGGGCCAGAGCCTTCTGCCAGATGTCCAGCACCGGATGCGGGCCCAGCGCGACCAGCACGCGAGCGCCGGAGGCTTTCAGCAAGCCGGCGATGTGCGCGGGCTGCAGCAGGAAGTTGATGGGCACCGCGTAGCCCGCGGTCTCGGCGCCCCACAGCGTCGCATGGGTTTCGACCAGGCTGGGCAGCATGTAGGCCACACCGGGGCGCGGGCCGCCCAGCGTCGCGAACAGGTTGGCGGCGCGCCGGATCAGTCCGAGGAGTTCGAGATAGCTGACGCGGCGTGCCTGCTCGTCGGGCGCCCCGGTCATCAGCATCGTGAGCGCGGTGCGCTCGGGCTGGCGGGCGGCGGCGGAAACGAAGACGTCCAGGATGCTGCGTTCGGGCAGGCGTTCGTCGAGCGTCATCTCCGACTCGACGCGCGCCACGTCGTCGTGGCTGCGGATGCCGATTTCTGGCAGGTGTGCCATGGCAGGCTCCAATCGAGAATGAACCGGCGAGCGACCTTACTCCGATCGGTGCATGGGCAACAGCGAGGTCATACCCGCGCCTGTCGGCCCGCCTTGCGCAATCGGCATGCGGGTGCAATATTCGACGCCATGAAGAAGCTGATCCTGACCATCCTCCTGGCGGTCGCAGGGCTCATGTCTGCGGGGTCCGCCTTTGCCCAGTGGCACAACAGTCCCCAGTTCGATCGCGACCTCAGGGCGTGCGACCGGCGTGGCGTGAATTTCGAGCGCTGCATGTGGGACAGGGGTTGGCAGCGCGGCCACGGTCGCCGGTGGAATCACAACCAGAACTGGCATCGCCCCCCTCCTCAGCACCACTGGAACAGCCCTCCGCCGCGTCACTGGAATCAGCCCCCTCCCCCGCGCCGCAATCAGCCCCGGCTGAGCGACATGCAGCGACGCGCCCTTGCCAATTGCAGCGTGCTGCCTCCCGCCGAGCAGCCGAGGTGCAGGGCGACGGTGATGTCGACCGTGGGCCGATAGCTCGCCGATTCCGACCTGGCTACCGCTTCGTTGGCACCGAGTAGGTGAGTTCGGCAAAGCCCGGCCCGACACGCCTTGCATCCGTGAGTTGCAGGGACGGCGACACGATGCGACGGGGAAGCAATGGCCTGCCCGAGCCCAGGGTCACGGACCCGACCTGAACCATGATCTCGTCGAGCAACCCGGCGTCATGGAATTGACCGACCAGGTCGCCACCGCCGACGATCCAGACGTTCTTGCCTCCGGCGGCCAGCACCATTGCCTCGTGCACCTGCTTGACGTCACCTCGAACGAAGTGGATAGCCGCCGAGGGCACGGCGGGAAGTTCGCGACTGCTGAACACCCATGTGGGCTGCGCGTAGGGCCACGCCTTCTGATCCTTCGTCCCCGGCTTGACGACGTGACGCAGCATCCACTCGTACGTCGACGAGCCCATCGCGAGAGCACCCACGCCCTGGATGAAGCGGGGATAGCTGGTGTCGTTGATATCGCCAAGCGGGAACAGCCATTCCAGTGAATGGTCCTCCGTGGCGATGAAGCCATCCAGGCTGCAGGCGGTGTAGTACTGGGTCTTCATCGCTTCATCCTAGTCGCGCTTATCCACGAAGAAAAGTATTCGGCGCCTCGCCGTTCTGCGCATCGAATGTATGCTTTTCGCCAGGTCCAGCTTCGGAGTCCACGTGCATCTCGTTTTCGTCTTCGGCACCCTCAAGGAGGGATTCCCCAACAGCGCGGTGAACACCGGCGTTCGCATCGCCGGCAACTTCGTCACCGAAGACCGCTATCCCTTCCATCTCGTCGGCGAGCGCCATTCGCCGTGGATGATCAACAGTCCGGGGCAAGGGCTGCGCGTCGAGGGACAACTGTTCGAAGTGACCGACGCGGGACTGGAGCGGATGGATGCGCTGGAGCGCGTTGGCAAGCCCGACGGCTACGAACGCGTTCGCGTGAGGGTGCAAGAGGCCCAGGCACCTTCCGCCGATGCCGTCGAGGCATTCGTCTATCTGAAGAATCCGGATCTGCTTCGCGCGGAAGAGGTTCGCGCCGGGCCCTTGGGCATCTACACGGAAGACCACGCGGCGCTCTACCGGCGGAGGGACAGCGTCCCTTCTCCGGAGGATGTTCGCAAGTACAAACATACCTAGCATCCCTGATGGGAGGCTGAGGATGACGGGCGGGGGCCTCCAACTTCCGTGCCGCATCCATGGCGGAGGGCACGGACTCGACGTGACGATTGCAACCAATCCATGGAGTCCCTATGCCAACTATCGACATCAAGACACTCTCCGCGAACATCACTCAATCGAAGGCGCGATGGCAGGCCCGACAAACGCCGCACTCGCTCCTGAGCGATGACCAGAAGAAGGCATTGCTCGGCAACATCATTCCGCCTTCCGTGATGGCCGCCGCGGCGGCCCCGAGCCTGCAGGCCGCTGCAGCGCCGGCCTTCGCCCCCGCGGTGGACTGGCGAAGCCACAACGGGAATCACGTGACTTCGGTGAAAGACCAGAAGCAGTGCGGCTCCTGCGTGTCGTTCTGCTGCACCGCGCTGGTCGAGTCGATGGCTTCGATCGAGAAGGGCCAACTGCTCGACCTGTCCGAAGCCGATTCGCACTTCTGTTCCTCGCACGGCGCGAGTTGCGGCGGCTGGTACGCCGATGACTGCCTGGCGCAGATCCAGTCGCGAGGCGTCCTGCCCGATGCCGCTTTCCCGTACATGACGGCCTTCGACAGTCCGCCCAAGACCGACCCTGCGACGCACTTGTGGATCCCTCATTGCGTCAACGTCCAGAACCGGTCCTCCGCGGTGAAGATCACCTCGCACGGCAGCCTGAGCAACATCACCGACCGCAAGAACTACCTGAGCAACGTCGGCCCCTGCTCCGCGTCCTTCGACGTGTACGACGATTTCTATTCCTACGCCAGCGGCGTGTATCACCACCTGACGGGCAACTACGTCGGCGGGCATTGCGTCGAGGTCATCGGCTATTCCGAAGCCGAGCAATGCTGGATCTGCAAGAACTCCTGGGGCACGGGCTGGGGCAACGCGGGCTTCTTCAAGATCGGCTATGGCGAGTGCAAGTTCGACGCCTACCCCTTCGCCACCGCGCAAGGTGTCGTGCTTCCGGCGGCACCGCCCGGATGGCACGGCTACGAAAGCCTGGGCGGCGTCATCACCTCCAAGCCCAGCGCGGTCTCATGGGCGGCCAATCGCATCGACGTCGTCGCACGGGGCACCGACTCGGCGGTCTGGCACCGCTGGTGGGACGGCGTCGCATGGCGCGGGTGGGAGAGCCTGGGTGGCGTCATCCACGACGCGCCCGCCATCTGCTCGTGGGCCTCGGGCCGGCTCGACATCTTCGCCGTGGGCACGGACCACAAGCTGTATCACAAGTGGTTCCAGGGCGGCTGGAGCGGCTGGGAGAGCCTGGGCGGGACGCTGTCGTCCGCCCCCTGTGCGGTGTCGTGGGGCCCGAACCGGATCGACGTGTTCGCACGCGGCATGGATTCGGCGATGTGGCACCTGTGGTGGGACGGCGTCAGCTGGCACGGCTGGGAGAGCCTCGGCGGCGTCATCGACTCCGCGCCGGCCGTGTCGTCGTGGGCCGCAAACCGGCTCGACTGCTTCGCCAAGGGCACTGACAGCCATCTCTATCACCGCTGGTGGGACGGCACCGGCTGGCATGGCTGGGAGAACCTGCAGGGCTACGTGGGCGGTGATCCGGGCGCAGAATCATGGGGACCCAATCGAATCGACGTCTTCTATCCAGGCGTCAACTTCCGCATGATGCACAAGTGGTGGAACGGTTCCGCGTGGAGCGGTGAAGAAGATCTCGGCGGACTGCTGTCCTCGGGTGTCGGCGTGAGTTCGTGGGCATCGGGCCGGCTCGACTGCTTCGTCGAGGGCACCGACTCCGCGATGTATCACAAGTGGTATGCCTGAATGAGCACTTCCCGGAAGTTGACGGTCGCGGTGGGCACCCCGTTCGACGTGGAACTGGGCGCCACGCCGTCGACCGGCTACATCTGGGAACTGCCGTCGCCTCCCGACGGAGTGCAGCTCCTGGGGAGCGACTTCAGGCAGCCGGCAACGGCCGCCATCGGTGACGGGGGCACGCAGGTCTTTCACCTGCGCGCCTCCGCCGCCGGGCATTTCGAGCTTTCATTCCAGCTCAAGCGGCGCTGGGAGACGACGCCGATAGAGACGCAGGTGATCGAGGTCGACGCGCGCTAGCGGATGAGCAAGCCGGATCTTCCGTCCCCCCTCCCGGAGCCGGGCCGGATTGCGCGGCGGGCGAAGGCCGCCGACCAGAGCGGCTGGTCGCGATGGCTTCCGGGACTCGGCACGCTGCGCGCCTACCAGATGGCCTGGCTGCGGCACGACATCGTGGCCGGACTGGTGCTGACCACGATGCTGGTGCCCGTCGGCATTGCCTACGCGGTGGCGTCGGGCGTCCCCGGCATCTACGGGTTGTACGCGACCATCGTTCCGCTGATCGCCTACGCGCTGTTCGGCCCCAGCCGGATCCTGGTGCTGGGCCCGGATTCGTCACTGGCCGCCGTCATCCTCGCCGTCGTGCTGCCGCTTTCCGGCGGCGACCCGCGGCGCGCGATCGCCCTCGCGGCCATGATGGCGATCGTGTCGGGCGCCGTGTGCATCCTCGCCGGCATCGCGCGACTGGGCTTCGTCACCGAGCTTCTGTCCAAGCCGATCCGCTACGGCTACATGAACGGCATCGCGTTGACGGTGTTGATCAGCCAGTTGCCCAAGCTGCTGGGCTTCTCGATCGACGGCGACGGGCCGTTGCGGAACCTGCAGTCCATCGCCGCCGCCGTGACGGATGGAAAGATCAACTGGGCCGCCTTCGCGGTCGGCGCAGGCACGCTCGCGCTCATCCTGCTGCTCAAGCGCAGCAAGCGGCTGCCGGGAATCCTGATCGCCGTGGTGGCCGCGACCATCGCCGTGGCCGTGCTGGACCTTGCTTCACGCGCCGGCGTGTCCGTGCTCGGCGCCCTGCCCCAGGGCCTGCCGTCGTTCACCATCCCGTGGATCACGCGGGCGGACATCGCCCCCGTCCTGATCGGCGGCTGCGCCGTGGCGCTCGTCTCGTTCGCCGACACCAGCGTCCTGTCGCGTGTCTATGCGGCGCGGACGCGGACCTATGTCGACCCGAACCAGGAAATGGTGGCGCTCGGCGCTGCCAACCTGGCCGCGGGCTTCTTCCAGGGCTTTCCGGTCAGCAGCAGTTCGTCGCGGACGCCCGTGGCAGAGGCCGCAGGCGCCAGGACCCAGCTGACCGGCGTCGTCGGCGCGCTGGCCGTTGCCCTGCTGCTGGTGGTGGCGCCGGACCTGCTGAAGAACCTGCCCTCCAGCGCGCTGGCCGCCGTAGTGATCGCGTCTGCGATCGGGCTGATCGAGATCGCGGATCTGCGGCGGATCTATCGCATCCAGCGCTGGGAGTTCTGGCTGTCGATCGTCTGCACGGCGGGTGTGGCCGTGCTGGGCGCGATCCAGGGCATCGGCCTGGCCATCGTGGTCGCCGTCGTCGAATTCCTCTGGGATGCGTGGCGCCCCTACTCGGCGGTCCTGGGGCGCGCCGACCGCGTCAAGGGCTACCACGACATCACGCGTTATCCCGATGCGCGGCTGATTCCGGGCCTGGTGCTGTTCCGCTGGGATGCGCCCTTGTTCTTCGCCAACGCCGAACTCTTCCAGGACCGGGTGCTCAATGCGGTGGCTGCATCGCCGACGCCAGTGCGCTGGCTAGTCGTTGCGGCGGAGCCGGTCACGAGCGTGGACGTGACCTCGGCCGACATGCTGGCCGAACTCGACCAGGCCTTGCACGCGGCGGGCATCCAGCTGTGCATCGCCGAGATGAAGGACCCCGTCAAGGACAAGCTGAAGCGCTTCGGACTCTTCGCGCGACTGGGGGAGGCGGCGTTCTTTCCGACCATCGGTGCCGCCGTGGGCCATTACCTCGAGACCCATCCGGTGGAATGGGTGGACTGGGAAGACAAGGAGCGTTGAGGCGGCCTACGCGATCACCAAGCGATCCCGCAGTTCACATGGCTCCATCGCGTCGACGAGCGTGGCGCGCAATTCCCGGGGGTCCAGGGACAGAAGCTCATGAACGCACCGGGCCTGGGCACGGCTGAAGACCGAAGGAGTCCATTCGCGCAGCCGGCGCTCGGCCGCGGCGCCGTCCTGCAAGGCCATCGATTCGAGATCGAGCACCGCGGCGGCCTGCGCTGCCGAAAACGCCGACGGAATATCGATGTGACGGTGCGTTCCCGGCCCCGGCTCGACGCATGCAGAGGCAAACCACGAGGCGATGAACTTCGACAGGGGCAGGGGAAGGGCTTCGGTGTTCATGGGCCCAAGGTTCGCAGAATCGCCCGCCGAAGTCTGCAACCATTCTCCCTCTCAGGTTCCTGCATGCAAAAGATGTATAAGCGCCGTCCCATGCGGCGGCGGGGGCCATCGCAGCGATTCCGGCCCCGCCCCGATTTGATGTAGCTTCGGCCGGATGACATTGAAATATCTGGATTTCGACTACAGCGAGGACTCCGAGGGCATCGGCGTGTTCGATGCCATGGCCACCACCGGTCCCCAGCATGTCGCAGCCGTGCATGCCGAGATCGGGCAGGTGCTGGAATGGGCGCACGCAGCCTTTGCCGGACGCAGGGGCCCGGTGGGCGACGGCGGCGACTGGGACTACGACCTGCAGGGCATGCAGGAGATCGCCGTGCCCGAGACGATCGAGTTCGACGAGGAAACGCTCCGCGTGCGCGTGCGGACGAGCCCGCCGGCGACGCCGCGGCACACAGTCACGCTGTCGATCAGCGGCACGCCGGAGTTTTGCGTGGCCTTCACCGCCGAGTTCGATCTGGGCTGAACGCGGCACCACGCTGCCGCGCCTCGAGCAGCCGTGGACAGGCCCGACCACTCCATCTTTCCAACCGACCCGCACAAGGATTCGCCATGGACACCCGCCCTCCGCTTCCTCCCTTCACCCACGAAACCGCCGTGCAGAAAGTGCGCCTGGCCGAAGACGGCTGGAACTCGCGCGAGCCGGCTCGCGTGGCGCTCGCCTACAGCGAAGACACGCGCTGGCGCAATCGCGCGGAGTTCCTGGTCGGCCGGGCCGCGGCGCAGGCATTCCTCGAACGCAAGTGGGCACGCGAACTGGACTACCGGCTCATCAAGGAACTCTGGACCTTCGGCGGCCCGCGCATCGCGGTGCGCTTCGCGTACGAATGGCACGACGACTCGGGCCACTGGTTCCGCAGCTACGGCAACGAGAACTGGGAATTCAACGAGGCGGGGTTGATGGTGCGTCGCCACGCGAGCATCAATGACCTGCCGATCAAGGAGAGCGAGCGCAAGTTCTTCTGGCCCCTGGGACGGCGGCCGGACGACCATCCAGGACTGAGCGACCTGGACCTCTAGGCTCGCCCATAATCCAGCGATCGGCGCTGATGTTAGCGCCGACATTTTGAATGTCGTGACCCAAGATTCCTCTCCCCGCCCGACGCGCCGCAGCAGCGGCGGCATCACCCTCGACGACGTGTCCAAGCTCGCGGGGGTGTCCGCGATCACCGTGTCGCGGGCGCTCAATTCGCCGGATCTCGTGTCGCCGAAGACGCGCGAGAAGGTGCGCCTGGCCGTCGAGCGCACGGGCTACGTGCCCAATCTGCTGGCGGGCGGGCTGGCTTCCAACCGCAGCCGGCTGGTGGCCGCGCTGGTGCCGACCATCGCGGGGCCGGTGTTCCTGGAGACGATCCAGGCGTTGACCGAGGCGCTGGCCGAGTCCGGCTACCAGCTGATGCTGGGACAGGCCGGCTATCACAACTCCCGGGAGGACGCGCTGATCGACGCCATCGTCGGCCGACGCCCCGACGGGATCGTGCTGACCGGGATCATGCGTTCGGCCGAAGGGCGGCGGCGGCTCTTGGCATCGGGCATCCCGGTGGTCGAGACCTGGGATCTGACGCCCACACCGGTGGACATGCTCGTGGGCTTTTCCCATGAGAAAGTAGGCACTGACATCGCCAAATTCCTTTATGACAAGGGATACCGCCGCCCCGCGGTGATCACCGGGGACGACCAGCGGGCGAATCTGCGCCGCGCAGGATTCGAGCAGGCCTGGACGGCGCTGGGCGGCCGGCAGCCCCGGATCTGCAGCGTCCCGGCGCCCACCACGCTCGGGAGCGGCCGGGCGGCATTGGCGGAACTGCTCGCCGAGCTTCCCGATATCGATGTGGTGGTCTGCAGTTCGGACGCGCTCGCCCACGGCGTCATCACCGAGGCGCAGGCGCGCGGAATACGCGTGCCGCAGGACATCGCCGCGATGGGTTTCGGCGATCTCGGGTTCGCGCAGCACGCGCATCCCGCCATATCGACCGTGCGCATCGACGGCACCGCCATCGGCCGGCAGGCCGCCCGGTTCATCATCGATCGCGCCGAGGGCCGGCCCGTCGAACAGAAGGTCGTCGACCTCGGCTTCTCGCTCGTCGAGCGCGCCAGCGCCTGACGGTCGCGCGCCGGACCGGCCGCGAATACCCTGTTGACCGCATGCCGGAATCGGTCTTATGATGAAATGACAGCGCTAACATTTTATCCCGGCATCCAGCCGGAAGGCGCGGAGAGACAAACCCATGACCGACCCGCTTTCCCCGACCTCGACCCCGACACCCTCGTCCGCCGCGCAACGCAAGAGGCCCGAGGACCTCCGCTCCCACCGCTGGTACGGCGTTAAGGATCTGCGCAGCTTCGGCCACCGTTCGCGCACGGCGCAGATGGGGCTCTCCCGCGACGACTACCTGGGCAAGCCGGTGATCGCCATCCTCAACACCTGGAGCGACATGAACTCCTGCCACACACATTTCCGCCAGCGTGCGGAGGAAGTGAAGCGTGGTGTGTGGCAGGCGGGCGGCTTTCCGGTGGAGATCCCGGCGATGAGCCTGGGCGAGGCCTTCCAGAAGCCGACGACGATGCTCTACCGCAACCTGCTCGCGATGGAGGCCGAGGAGCTGCTGCGCTCCTACCCCGCCGACGGCTGCGTGCTGATGGGCGGCTGCGACAAGACCACGCCGGGCCTGGTGATGGGCGCGCTGGCCATGAACCTGCCGACCATCTTCGTCCCCGCCGGGCCGATGCTGCGGGGCGACTACAAGGGCCAGTTCCTCGGCTCCGGCTCCGACACCTGGAAGTACTGGGCCGAGCTGCGCGCCGGCAACATCAGCGAGCAGGACTGGCAGGACGTGGAGGACGGCATCGCGCGCTCCCCCGGTACCTGCATGACCATGGGCACGGCCAGCACCATGACCAGCGCGGCCGAAGTGCTGGGCCTGACATTGCCCGGCGCCTCGTCGATCCCGGCGCCGGATTCGCGCCACGCGATGATGGCCACGCACACCGGCCGGCGCATCGTCGAGATGGTGTGGGAGGACCTGAAGCCGCTCGACTTCCTGACGCCGGCGTCCTTCGACAACGCGGTCACCGCGGTGCTGGGCCTGGGCGGCTCGACCAATGCCATCGTCCACCTGATCGCGATGGCGCGACGTGCCGGCGTGGCGCTCGACCTGGCGCGCTTCGACGAACTCGCGCGCAGCACCCCGGTCATCGCGAACCTGCGCCCCGGCGGCAAGTACCTGATGGAAGACTTCTTCTACGCCGGCGGCCTGCGCGCCTTCCTGCGCGAGATGGGCGACCTGATCGACGGGAGCCAGCGCACCTGCAACGGCCGCACGCTGGCCGAGAACATCGGGGACGCGCGCACCTACAACGCCGACGTGATCCGCCCCCGCGCCGAAGCCCTGCTCGAAAGCGGCGGCCTCGCCGTGCTGCACGGCAACCTCGCCCCCGACGGCGCGGTGATCAAGCCCGCCGCGATGGAAGCCCACCTGCGCCGCCACACCGGCCCGGCCGTCGTCTTCAGGAACTACGACGACCTCGCCGCGCGCATCGACGACCCTGCCCTGCCCGTGACGAAGGACAGCGTGATCGTGCTGCAGAGCGCCGGCCCGCAGGGCGCGCCCGGCATGCCCGAATGGGGCCAGTTGCCGATCCCGCAGAAGCTGCTGAAGGAAGGCGTGCGCGACATGGTCCGCATCAGCGATGCGCGCATGAGCGGCACCAGCTACGGCGCCTGCGTGCTGCACGTCACGCCCGAATCGCATGTGGGGGGCCCGCTGGCGCTGGTGCGCGACGGCGACCTCGTCACGCTCGACATTGACGCTCGCCGCATCGACATGCAGGTGAGCGACGAGGAGATCGCCCGCCGCCGCGCCGAGTGGCAAAAGCCGATCCCCAAGTTCAGCCGGGGTTACGGCGTGATGTACCTCAAGCACGTGCAGCAGGCCGACACCGGCTGCGACTTCGACTTCCTGGCGCCGGACTACCGCGAGGACACAGGCAACGCCCCGACAGAGGGCGAGCCCGAGATCCACTGACCAGCCCGCCGGCCCGCATCCCTCAAACCTGGAGCGAGACAGACATGAGCCATTCCCTGCGGCGCCTTGGCGCCCTTCCCCTTCTGCTGGCCTGCGCCGCAGCCGTCCACGCGCAGACGCCACCAGCAGCGCCAGCGACAGAGGGCTACCCGAACCGCACGGTCACCATCGTCGTGCCCTTCCCCGCGGGTGGCGGCACCGATCTCGGCGCGCGGCTGCTGGCGCAGAAGCTCGCGCAGAAATGGGGCCAGGGCGTGGTGGTCGACAACCGCGCAGGCGCGGCCGGGCTGGTCGGCGCCGAGATGGTCGCCAAGGCCAAGCCCGACGGCTACACGCTGCTCATCGGCAACGTCGGCACGCAGTCCATCAACCCCTCGCTCTACAAGAAGATGCCCTACGACACGGACCGCGCCTTCGCGCCCGTGTCGCTGGTGGCCGAACTCCCGTTCGTGATGATGGTCGGCCCCAGCGTGCAGGCGAAGAACGTGAAGGAGTTCGTCACGCTCGCCAAGGCCTCGCCCGACAAGCTGATGTTCGCCAGTTCCGGCAGCGGCGGCTCGCCGCACCTGACCGGCGAGATCTTCGCGGCGGCAGCCGGCGTGCGCATGACGCACGTGCCTTACAAGGGTGGCACGCCCGCGATGACCGACCTGATGGGCGGCCATGTCGATGTGCTGTTCGCCTCCATCCTCGAATCCGCGAGCTACATCAAGGCGGGCAAGCTGCGCGGCCTGGCGGTCACGGGCAGCGCCCGGTCGCCCACCTTGCCCGACGTGCCGACGCTTGCCGAAGCGGGCGTGCCCAACGCCGAATCGGGCTCATGGATCGGGCTGCTCGCGCCGGCAGGCACGCCGCAGGCGATCGTCGACAAGCTGGCGGCCGACGTGAAGAGCGTGCTCTCGGTGGCCGAGACGCGGCAGACCCTCGTGGAACAGGGCGCGGTCCCGCGCGGCACCGGCCCGGCCGAACTCAAGGCACTGATCGACACCGACCGCGCGCGCTACGGCCGCGTGATTCGCGACAAGAACATCGGCGTCGATTGAGCGCCGTATCCGAACCACGAGACAAGCCCATGAACCAGACTTCCGGCAGCCGCCGCGCGGCACTCCAGACCCTCGGCGCCCTCGGCATCGCCTCGGCTCTCCCCGGCATCGCCGTGGCCCAGGCCGATGCATGGCCCAGCCGTCCGATCACCTACGTCGTCCCCTTCACGCCCGGCGGCTCGACCGACGTGATCGGCCGCGTGATCGCGCAGAAACTCGGCGAAGCCCTCGGCCAGCCGGTGGTGGTCGACAACAAGCCGGGCGCGGCGGGCGCAGTCGGCGCGAGCTACGTCGCGAAGGCCAAGCCCGACGGCTACACGCTCTTCGGCGGCACCATCAGCACGCACGCCATCAACGCAAGCCTCTACAAGAACCTGCCCTATGACCCGGTGAAGGACTTCGAGCCGATCTCGCTCGTCGCCTTCCTGCCCAACGTGCTGATCGTCGATCCGAACCTCGGTGTGAACACGGTGCCGGAGCTGATCGCGCTGCTCAAGAAAGATCCGTCGAAGCGCACCTTCGCCTCGTCGGGCGCCGGCACCTCCACCCACCTCGCGGGCGAGATGCTGGGCGACATGATCGGCGTGAAGCTCACGCACATCCCGTACAAGGGCACGCCGCCCGCGATGCTCGATGTCTCGTCGGGCCAGGTCACCTTCATGTTCGACCAGATCACTGCGGCGCTGCCGCTGGTGCAGGCCGGCAAGCTCAAGTTGCTCGCGGTCACCACGGCCAAGCGCATGGCGCTGGCGCCGCAGTTGCCGACGATGGCCGAAGCCGGCGTGCCCGGATTCGAGATGGCCTCGTGGCAGGCCGTCTATGCGCCGAAGGACCTGCCCAAGCCGATCGCGCAACGGCTCTCGACCGAGATCGCCAGGATCCTGCAGATGCCCGACGTGAAGGACAAGCTCACGAATCAGTTGGGCATGGAGGTCGTGGCCGGTTCTCCCGCGCAGCTTGCTGCGCTGATGCAGAAGGAAATCCCGCGCTGGGGCGAACTGGTCCGCAAATCCGGCGCTTCACCGAACTAACCCCCAGGCTCGCCCACTTCCATTTATTCGCTGACTGACCATGACTGAAACCACCGCACCTACTCCCCTCTCCGACGCATCCCGCGAACTGCTCCGCCATGTGAGCGTCGCCACGCTCTGCACGCAGCTCTTCAAGCGCGGCTTCCGCAACGTGTACCTGCAAGGCGTCGGCCGACTGACGAAGCCTTCGGGCGGCAACCTCGTCGGCCCGGCCTTCACGATGCGCAACATCCCGGCGCGCGAGGACCTCGACCAGATCAGCGCCTTCGACGACCCGAACCATCCGCAGCGCAAGGGCATCGAGAGCGTGCCGCCCGGCCACGTCCTCGTCATCGATTGCCGCGGAGAGACGCGCGTGGCATCGGGCGGCCAGATCCTCACCACGCGCCTCAAGGTGCGCGGCGCGGCGGGGCTGGTGTCCGACGGGCCGGTGCGCGACAGCGGCCCGATCTCGCAGATGGACTTCCCCGTCTTCTGCGCGGGCGGCAGTGCGCCGCTCAACCTGATCCACCACCATGCGATCGACCTCAACGTGCCGATCGGTTGCGGCGGCGTGGCCGTGTACCCCGGCGACGTGGTGGTCGGCGACGACGAAGGCGTGGTCGTCATTCCGCAGCACCTCGCCGAAGAAGTGGCACGCGACGCCACCGAGCAGGAAAAGATGGAGGCCTTCATCCTCGCGCGCATCGAAGGCGGCGCGAAGCTCGCGGGAACCTATCCGCCGAATGCCGAGACGCGTGCTGCGTACGAGGCCACGCGCAAGAACGCGGGCTGAACCGGACACGGAGTCACCATGCAACGCAGAACTCTCGCCGCCGCGGCACTCCTCGCCCTCGCGTGTGCCGTGCCCGCAGCGGCACAGCAGTTTCCGAGCAAGCCCATCACCATCGTCGTGCCCGCCTCGCCGGGCGGCGCCATCGACCTGACGGCACGTCTCATCGGACAGAAGCTCACCGAGGCGTGGGGCCAGTCGGTGGTGATCGACAACCGAGCGGGCGCGACCGGCATCATCGGCACCGATCTCGTGGCCAAGAGCCCGCCGGACGGCCACATGCTGGCCCTGGTCGCGAGCAGCCATGCGATCAACCCCAGCATGGTGAAGAAGCTGCCCTTCGACACGGTCAAGGGCTTCGAGCCGGTGGTGCTGACGCACGTCGTGCCGCTCGTGCTGGTGGTGTCGCCCACCGTGCCTGTGAATTCGCTCAAGGAGCTGATCGCCTACGGCAAGGCCAACCCGGGCAAGCTGAGCTTCGCCTCCAGCGGCAGCGGCGGCGCGCCGCACTTCTCGGGCGAGCTGTTCAAGAGCATGACCGCCATCGACATGACGCACATCCCCTACAAGGGCAGCACGCTGGCGCACCCCGACCTCATCAGCGGACGCACCTCGCTCATGTTCGACACCGTCGCGGCGGTCAATGTGCAGGTCAAGGCCAACCGGCTGAAGCCGCTGGCCGTGACGACGCTCAAGCGCTCGTCGATCCTGCCGGACGTGCCCACGATGCAGGAGGCCGGCCTGGCCGGCTACGAGACCAGCACCTGGGGCGGGCTGCTCGCGCCGGCCGGCACGCCGAAGGCCACGGTCGCCAGACTCAACGCCGAGGTCAACAAGATCCTCGCGATGCCGGAGGTGCGCAAGACCTTGCTGGACAACGGCATCGAACCCGGCGGCGGCTCGCCGCAGCAGTTCACCGACTTCATCGGCGCCGAGATGGTCAAGTGGGCCAAGGTCGCCAAGGACGCCGGCATCCAGCCCGAATGACCCCTTCTCCCCCGCCACTCCACACACCACCCACCATGCGACATCGTGTACTGCAGCACGGCCGGCTCCTGCCCGCCGTCGAATCCCGCCTCGCCGCGCAATACGACCTTCATCCACTCTGGCAGGAAGCCGATCCGCAAGCCTTCCTGAAGGCGCATGGCGGCGAGTTCGTCGGCCTCGCCACCACCGCGCGATTCGGCGCGGATGCGGCGCTGATCGCCGCGATGCCGTCGCTCAAGATCATCTCCAGCTTCGGCGTCGGGCTCGACGCGATCGACCTGAACGCCGCACGCGAGCGCGGCATCGCCGTCGGCTACACGCCGGACGTGCTCAACGATTGCGTCGCGGACACGGCCTTCGCGCTCGTGCTGGACGTGGCGCGCCGCATCAGCGCATCCGACCGCTTCGTGCGGCGCGGTGATTGGCTCAAAGGCCAGTTCCCGCTCGCGACCAGGGTGTCGGGCAAGCGGCTCGGCATTCTCGGCATGGGGCGCATCGGTCGCGTGATCGCGCGTCGCGCCAGCGGCTTCGACATGGAGGTGCGCTATCACAACCGTCGGCCGCTCGCCGACGTCGACCACGGCTACGCGTCGACGCTCGAAGAGCTGGCGGCGTGGTGCGACTTCCTCGTCATTGCGAGTGCGGGCGGCGCCGAGACGCGCGGCCTGGTCTCGCGCGAGATCCTCGATGCGCTCGGGCCCGAGGGCTTCCTCGTCAACATCTCGCGCGGCACCGTGGTGGACGAGACAGCGCTCGTCGAAGCCTTGCAGAACCACCGCATCGCAGGCGCCGGCCTCGACGTCTTCGAGAACGAGCCCCAGGTGCCCGAGGCGCTGATGGCGCTCGACAACGTGGTGCTGCTGCCGCACCTGGCGAGCAACACGCACGAAACGCGCGCCGCGATGGGGCAGCGGGTGGAAGACAACCTCGCGGCCTTCTTCGCGGGACGGCCCCTGCTGAGTCCGGCGCTCTGACTCAGCGAGTGCCGCCCGGCCGCACGTGCAGACGGCGGCCGGCGCCCCAGCCGCTCCAGGCCATGCCGGCGGCGATGACGACCATCAATGCGGCGGAGGACTGGAAACCGCCGGTCCAGCCGCGCAGCAAGCCTGCAATGAGCGGGCCGGTGGCGGCCAGCACGTAGCCCCAGCCCTGCGCCATGGCCGACAGTTGCGCGGTCACGCTCGCGTCGGGCGAGCGCATCACGATCAGGCTCAGTGCCAGCGCGAACGATCCGCCTTGGCCGCAGCCGAGCAGCACGGCCCAGAACCAGACGCCGCCCAGCGGCGCGAATAGGAAGGCCAGCATCGACAGCAGGATGATGACCGTGAGGCCGAGCGCCAGCCCGCGCTGGTTGCGGCAGCGCGCGGCGATCGAGGGCGTCACGAGGCAGGTCGCGAGCTGCACGAGGATCGACACGCCCAGCACGTAGCCGGCGGTCGCGCTGTCCAGGCCGCGTTCGCGCAGCATCGGCGCCAGCCATCCCATGACGATGTAGGCCAGCGAGGATTGCAGCCCCATGAAGCAGGTCACCTGCCACGCGAGCCGGTCGCGCCACAGGCTGCCGGTGTGCGCGCTGGCGTGGGCCTGCCGCGCACGTGCGGCCAGCGCCTGCGGCGCCCACAGCAGCATGACGACGCCGGCGGGCAGCGCCCAGAAGGCCAACGCGGCCGTCCAGGACCCGCCGAAGGCATGTTCCAGCGGGACGGTGAATGCCGCCGAACTCGACGCACCCGCGCACACGGCCAGCGTGTAGAAGCCGGTCATCATCGCGGCGTGGCTGCTGAAGTCGCGCTTGACCAGGCCCGGCAGCAGCACATTGGAGACCGCGATGCCTGCGCCGGCCAGCGCCGACGAGAAGAACAGCATCGGCAGGCTGCCCGTCCCGCGCAACAGCGTGCCGATGCAGATGAAGAGCAGCGCGCCCAGCAGCGTGCGCTCGGGGCCGAAGCGCCGGGCCAGCGCCGGTGCGGGCGCGGCGAAGAGGCCGAGGCAAAGCAGCGGCAGCGTGGTCAGCAGGCTCGCGCCCGATGCCGAGAGGCCGGTGTCCTTCATGACCTCGGGCAGCAGGACGGAGAGGCTGCCGAACACCGGTCGCAGGTTGAACGCGATCAGGATCAGGCTGAGACCCAGCAGCACCTGGCGTGCGCGCGTCGGAGTCGAAGGAGTAGCGGATGCGGATGCGGAGGCGAGTGCGGGAGCCGCGAGTGAGCCGGGGGCTCGGGCTGAAGAAGGCATGGCTGTCTTTGTTCTTGGGGATTCGGAAGCGGGCGCGAGCCGCCGGGGACTGTAGCCGCATCGGTTCGCGCGTGCCGGCCGCGACGAAGTAGCCGCGCGAACATCGCGGTGAAACACCCCGCTGTTCGACCCATTGAATCTCGACGATGGGCGGGAAAATTGGCGCGACAGCGGCACGGGACGCATGCGCGCGATGCCGATGACCAAGACAGAACAAGGGGAGCGCCAGCTACACATGATCATCAACGCACTGCGGTTCACAGGAGCCGATTCGGGCCCCTGCGTGCTGGGCGCGCCCATCTTCGCGTACTACGGCGAGATCCACATCGGCACGCTGGACCCGGTGCCCGTGAGCCGCGGCGGCACCGAGGTCCGCATCCAGTACTACACGCCATCGACCGACGCGGGCAGCCGCGACTTGCAGAAGCTGCGCATCGGCCGCGTGCTGCTCCTGGAGCTGGTGGCGTTCATGGCGACGCACTTCTCCAGCGTGTCGGTGATCAGCTTCATCCTGAACCGGGACATCGAGGGCTACGGCAACGGCATCCGGCTGGCGGGGTCGCGATCGGCGCTGCTGCAAAGCATCGGCGCGGAGCACATCGTGATCACGCCCAAGCCGAAGGGCGAACGCGCGGGTCACTTCGTGGTGGCCGCGTTCTGGCAATACAACGTGGCCAACCTGACGGCGCTCAACGCGGCCACTCAGGCCGAATGGGCCGGCTTCAGGGAGCGTG
Source organism: Variovorax flavidus (assembly GCF_030317145.1). Lineage (GTDB taxonomy): Bacteria > Pseudomonadota > Gammaproteobacteria > Burkholderiales > Burkholderiaceae_C > Variovorax > Variovorax flavidus. The sequence continues at coordinate 834,522 of NZ_JASZYE010000002.1, read as the reverse complement.
AAGCCGCCGCGCTGACGGGCAAGGCGCCGCGTGCGAACTCCTGGCTGCGCCGCTTCCTCGCGCAACGGGCACGCGCCGCCGGCGGCCGCAGGCCGCGGCGTTGAAGCTCAGGCGGTTTCCAGCTCGCGGAAGCACTTGAGCATCGCCGTCACGCCCCGGGCCTTGATCTGCCCGTGGCGCCAGTCGGGCGCCTCGTGGTCCATCTGCACGCAGAGATCGTCCCAGGCCTCGGCGATGGCCGCCCACTCCGCAATGCCCGGCTCGGCCACGCGCTGCGCGAGCACCGGCAACGCGCGCCGCAACGCGGGCACCTGCTCGATCAGCAGGCGGCAGCGCCGGAAGGCATTTGCCTCGCGGGGGAGATCCCGCATCGTCGTTCCCCGGTAGTACCGGGGCCTGACACCCGTCAACAGCACGAACAGGGCGAGACTCGACGGCCCCTGCTCCCCGGCCGCGAGCCAGCGCAGCGAATGCGAATCGAGCCGCAGCGCGGCCCGGCCCAGTTGCGCGCGCATGCGTTCGACGGCGGCAGGCGTCTCCTGCCGCCGGATGCGCGCGAGCGCCTCGGGCCGCCCGATGACGGCCGTCGCGTCCAGCATGCGCGCAAGTCCGGGGTGCAGCACCTCGCTGTCATGCGCCTGCCGCATGAGGTCCAGGAACTCCGGCAGCGGCATGTGCCCATAGACGAGCCTGCACCCTTCGCGCATCAGGATTCGGTAGCTGGCATCGCCATGTCGGGTTGGGGTCACTCCGTTCTATCGGCAGGAGGACGGCCGGAGAACAGGGGGTGGGCGATTTTTTTGGAGCGCCGGCGCAGAATTCCGCCCCATGGCCGCACCTTCCACACCCCATCGCCCGCTCATCCTCCAGCACGCCGACGTGCTGGTCACCATGGACGCAGCACGACGCGAGATACCGGACGGAGCAGTCGTCACGGACGGCCCGGCCATCGCCTGGACTGGCCCCACGGCCGAGCTGCCGGTGGTCTACGCCGAGGCACTCCGCAACGGACAGGCCGAGTCGATCGACATGCGCGGCCATGTCGTGATGCCGGGGTTGGTCAACACGCACCACCACATGTACCAGAGCCTCACGCGCGCCGTGCCCGAGGCGCAGGACGCCGAACTCTTCGGTTGGCTCACGAACCTCTACCTGCTGTGGGCACGCATCACGCCCGAGATGATCCGCGTGTCGACGCAAACCGCGATGGCCGAGCTGATGCTCTCGGGCTGCACCACCACCAGCGATCACCTCTATCTTTTTCCGAACGGCGCGCGGCTGGACGACTCGATCGAGGCCGCCGACACGATGGGCATGCGCTTCCATGCCTCACGCGGCAGCATGAGCGTGGGCCGCAGCCTCGGCGGCCTGCCGCCCGACGAAGTGGTCGAGACCGAGGACGCCATCCTGCGCGACAGCGAGCGGCTCATCGGCCGCTGGCACGATGCCTCGCGGCACGCGATGCGCCGCATCGTGCTCGCGCCCTGCTCGCCCTTCTCGGTCTCGCGCGACCTGATGCGGCTGTCGGCGGAGCTGGCGCGCGAGCGCGGCGTCTCGCTGCACACGCACCTGGCGGAGAACGACAACGACATCGCCTACTCCCGCGAGAAGTTCGGCATGACGCCGGCCGAGTACGCGGAGGACCTGGGCTGGGTCGGCCGCGACGTGTGGCACGCGCACTGCGTCAAGCTCGACGAAGCCGGCATCGCCCTCTTCGGCCGCACCGGCACCGGCGTGGCGCACTGCCCCTGCTCCAACATGCGGCTGGCCTCGGGCATCGCGCCCATCGGTGCGATGCGCCGCGCGGGCGTGCCGGTGGGGCTCGGCGTGGACGGCAGCGCATCGAACGACGGCGCCCACATGCTCGGCGAGGCGCGCCAGGCGATGCTGCTGCAGCGCGTGGGCTTCGGGCCGGCGGCGATGACGGCGCGCGAGGCACTGGAGATCGCGACGCTGGGCGGCGCGCAGGTCCTCGGCCGCGACGACATCGGCGCGCTCGCGCCGGGCATGTCCGCCGACATCGTGGCTTTCGACCTGCGCGGGGTGGCGCACGCCGGCGCGGGGCACGATCCGGTGGCCGCGCTGGTGTTCTGCCAGCCGGGCGCCGCGGCCCTGAACGTGATCAACGGCCGCGTGCGCATACGGGATGGCCGCTTCACCGACCTGGAACTCGAACCACTGCTCGCCCGGCACCGCGATCTGGCGCGCACGCTGTATGAAAAGACCCGCCGCCCTCATTTGGATTGAGGGGTGCCCGGTCAGGCGCGGCGGGTATGCTGGCAGGCTGCCATGAATCACCCCGACGCCAGCCTCGAAATTTCCCTGAACCTGCCGGAAGGCTGGACCTTCGACCTCCAGCTCACGCGGGGCGAAGACCAGTTGCACGGCGGCGTGGCCGAGTTGCGCGAAGGCGGGGTGCTGCGTTGCCGGATGCTCCTGTCCAACCTGGACGGCGACCGCAAGGCCGCGCTGGACCGCGTCGCCACGCGCGTCGAATTCTGGCTGGCCGAGTGGCAGTCGAGGGATCACTCCGGCAACACGGGCTTCGCCGACCTCTAGACGCCACTCACGGTTTTCCGTGATGGCGCAATCGGCCTTCTCTTTGTATCGTCGTGGGTTCCGCTCCGGCGGATGGACGAACAAAGCTATCTGGAAGAGTCAGTGTCATGCAGCCTGAGGTCGAGATCACGAAACGGGGGGAGAAGCACTTCAACGCATATGTCGGCATCGGCGACGGAAGCCGCCGCTACGCACGCGAAGGCCTGGCCTCCGTGGCCGAATGCCTGCAGGACGCGGCGGCCGTGCTCGGATCTGAATTCAACTACGCCACCGTCATCTACGACCGCATGCGGATCGGCAGCTACCCCGTGGCCGTGATGGCGCACCGCGCGTTCGACGTCGCCGACGAACTCATGACCAAGCTGTCGAACCGGCGCGTGCCGGCCTGAGGCGTCCCCGCGCCAGGCTACGCCTTCACTTGTTCGGCTGCGGCGTCAGGCGCAGGTAGGGGCGGACGGCCTTGTAGCCCTTGGGAAAGCGCTCGGCGATCTCGGCCGGATCCTGCAGGCTCGGGATGATGACGACGTCGTCGCCGTCCTTCCAGTTCACCGGCGTTGCGACCTTGTGGCTGTCGGTGAGTTGCAGCGAGTCGATCACTCGAAGGATCTCGTCGAAGTTGCGCCCGGTGCTCGCCGGGTAGGTGATGGTGGTGCGGATCACCTTCTTCGGGTCGATGATGAAGACGCTGCGCACCGTCGCCGTGGTGGAGGCGTTCGGGTGGATCAGGTCATAGAGGCTTGCCACCTTGCGATCGGCGTCGGCCAGGATCGGGAAGTTGACCGTCGTGTCCTGCGTGTCGTTGATGTCGGCGATCCATTCCTTGTGCTTGTCGACCGGATCGACGCTGATCGCGATCGGCTTGACGCCGCGCTTCGCGAACTCGCCCGACAGCGCAGCCGTCTTGCCCAGCTCGGTGGTGCAGACCGGCGTGAAATCGGCCGGGTGCGAGAAGAAGACCACCCATGAATCGCCGGCCCACGCATGGAAATCGATCGGGCCATCGCTGGACGCCTGGGTGAAGTTGGGGGCGGTGTCGCCGAGTCGCAGGGTCGCCATGAAGACTCCAGAAAGATCGAAGGAAAAGGACTCGCGATTGTCCGGATCTGCGCGGGCCGGCCCAACGAAGGTCTTGTACTTTCTACATCGCAATTCCGCATATGCGCCGTGTGCGTTCATCTCCGCGTCCTCCCCAATGCCCGCGCGCTTCAGCCAGCCCACAATGGCCGCCGGAGACACAAACAAGAAGAGGGGCGCGACCCGATGGGCCAACACAACTTCCTGCATCTCTGGGATGACAGGTTCCTCTACCTCACGCCGGAGATCCACTCCGGCCTGACCGCGCGTTCGTCCGCCACGCTGCTGGTGTCGGCCGTCGGCCGGCCGTTCCGGCTGGAGGCGCTGGACGGCACCTGCGTGCGCTGCGAGGCCGCGCTCGTGCCCCCGCACGTGCCGCGCCGGCTGGACGTGGACGGCGGCGGACTGCTGTCGCTCAACGTCGACCCGGCCTCGATCGCCTACCGCATGCTGGCGCGGCGCACGGGCGGCCAGGGCATCCAGGTGCTGGACGCGCAATGCTTCGGCAAGCTGCGCGAGGCCTTCCAGCCGGCGCTGGAGGGCGCGCTCACGGCGCGGCAGCTGCGCACGCTCAGCGCCGGCCTGATCGAAGCGGTGGCCGGCGGTCCCGAGCGCGACAGCGCGCTGGACCCACGGGTGGACCGGGTGCTGCGCGCCATCCGCGAGAGCGCCGAGCCGCAGTCGCTGGCGCGGCTGTCGGCCATCGCCTGCCTGTCGCCGGACCGCCTGACCCACCTGTTCGCGCAGCAGGTCGGCGTGTCGATCAAGCGCTATGCGCTGTGGAGCAAGGTGCGGCGCTCGGTGCAGCAGTTCAGCGGCGGCCGGCGCCTGACCGACGCCGCGCTGGACGGCGGCTTCACCGACGCGGCCCACATGAGCCGCACCTTCCAGAACTACTTCGGACTGCCGCCGTCCTTCCTGGCCAGCCAGGTCTCGGTGATCACCGACGCGCAGTCGCACGCCTGGGGCCACGATCTGGCCGCCGCATAGCGGCTCTGTACAAGCCAGCACCTCGCGCGCTGCCTATGCTGCCCGAGGCTCCGCCAAGAGAGCCGGTTCGAGCATTCCACTGGAGACAACATGCGACTTTCCCTTTCTCGCGGCCGGGTGCCGCTGTCCGCGCTCGCGCTCGCCACGGCGGCGCTGGTCACCGCCTGCGGCGGCGGCGGAGGCGGCGGCTTCTTCCCGACCTCGCCGGCCACCCCCGGCAATCCCGCTGCCCCCGAGGCCACCTACAAGGCCGAGATCCGCCGCACTGCCATGGGCATCCCGCACATCAAGGCCGACAACTGGGGCGGCGCGGGCTACGGCTACGGCTACGCGCAGGCGCAGGACGACCTGTGCACCATGGCCAATTCCTTCCTCACATACCGGGGCGAGCGCTCGAAGCATTTCGGCGCCGACGCGCTGATCCCCTTCTCCAGCACCATTGGCCGGCCGAAGAACATCGACTCCGACTTCTTCCACCGCCACGTGCTCAATGACGACGTCGTCAAGTCCATGATCGCTGCGCAGCCCGACACGCTGAAGTCGCTGGTCGCGGGCTTCGCGGCCGGCTACAACCGCTACGTGCGCGATATCAAGGCCGGCGGCGACACGGGCGCGCATGCCGCCTGCCGCAGCGAAGCCTGGGTCGCACCGGTGACCAGCGAGGACGTCTTCCGCCGCATGTACGCGGCCAACTTCGCCGGCGGCTACAGCAACTTCCTGCCCAACATCGCCAACGCCATCGCCCCGGCCGCCGCCACGCCCACCGCGGCGATGACCCGCCGCGCCGCGCAGGCCACGCAACTGGCCATCGCGCCCGCAAAGCTGCCCGAGTTCCAGGTCGGCGGCCATGAAGGCGTGGGCAGCAACATGATCGGCTTCGGCACCGCCGCCACCGGCGACGCGAGCCCGCTGCTGTTCGGCAATCCGCACTGGTACTGGCGCGGTCCGGACCGCTTCTACCAGGCGCAGCTGACCATCCCCGGCCAGCTCAACGTCAGCGGCACCTCCTTCCTCGGCATCCCGGTCATCCTGATCGGCTTCAACGACAACGTCGCCTGGAGCCACACGGTCTCGACCGCGCGCCGCTTCGGCTTCTTCCAGCTCACGCTGGCCTCGGGCGACCCGACCAGCTACATGCGCGACGGCCAGGCCGTGAAGATGAAGGCGCGCAGCATCACGGTGCAGGTGCGCCTGGACGGCGGCGGCGTGTCGCCGGTGACCCGCACGCTGTACGAGTCCGAGTACGGCCCCCTGGTCAACCTCGGCGTGCTCAACCCGGCGCTGGGCTGGAGCCAGACCACCGCCTTCGCGATCCGCGACGTGAACGGCGACAACTTCCGCCTGTTCCGCAACTGGCAGCGCTGGAACCAGGCCAAGTCGCTGGACGAGTTCAGCACCATCCAGCGCGAAGAGGCGGCCATTCCGTGGGTCAACACCGTGGCAGTGGGCCGCGGAAGCGCCAAGGCCTGGTACGCGGACATCGGCGCGATCCCCAACGTGCCGCCGGCCCAGCTGGCCAGCTGCGGCACCCCGCTGGGCGCGGCGCTCGGCCCCTCGCTGCCGCGCGTGCCTGTGATGGACGGCTCCCGGAGCGCCTGCGACTGGCAGAGCGATGCCGATTCGGTGCAGAAGGGCGCCATCGGCCCGGCACGCCTGCCCAGCCTGATGCGCGACGACTATGTCGCCAACATGAACGACAGCTACTGGCTGGCCAACCCGGCCGAGCCGCTGACCGGCTACCCGACCATCCTCGGACCGGCCGGCAGCGAGGCGGTGAGTTTCCGCACCCGCCTGGGCAACCTGCTGGCCCAGGGGCGGCTGGCCGCCACCGACGGCTACGCCGGCAAGAACGCGACCAGCGACACCGTGCGGAAGATGGTGCTCAACAGTCGCGTTCACACGGCCGAGCTGTTCAAGGACCAGGCGATCGCGCTGGTGTGTGCGCCCACGCCGATCTCGGTCATCGGCGACACAGCGACCGGCGAGACCTTCGCCACGCCCAAGACGGTGGACCCGGCCGAGGCCTGCGCGGTACTGGGAGCCTGGGACAACACAGGCACCCGGACCTCGCGCGGCGCGCACCTGTGGGACGAGTTCTGGACACGGGCGTCCAGGGTCTCGGCCGCGACGCTGTACCAGGTGCCCTTCAGCGCGAGCGACCCGATCCACACCCCGCGTGACCTGAAGACCGACGCCGGCCTCTCCGCCACGCTGCGGCAGGCGCTGGGTGCCGCGGTGCTGCGAGTTCAGGCCAGTGGCTACGCGCTGGATGCGCAGCGCGGCGACTACCTCTACGCCACGCGCGGCGGCCAGAAGGTGCCGCTGTTCGGCGGCTGCGGCGGTCAGGGCTACTTCACCGTGACCTGCTCGGACAACCGGCTGGACCAGGGTGGCTACACCATGGACAACGACCCGAACGGCAACAGCTACATGCAGGTGGTGCGCTTTCCCGAAGGCGGCGTGGAGGCCCATACCTTCCTGACCTTCTCGCTGTCGGACGATCCGGCCTCGGCGCACAACGGCGACTACACGCGCGCCTACAGCGCGGGCGAGTGGCACAAGGTGCCGTTCTCGGAAGCCGAGATCACCGGCGACCCGGCGCTGAAGCGGACCAGCATCAGCGAGTGAGCGCGAACGCCGGCCGGTGGCTCACCGGCCGGCCGCGGCGCGCCCGACGGTCCGGGCCCGCCGCGGCCCGTCGCCAGGCTCAGTCGATCTCGCGCTGCCAGGCAGCGAACACGCCGCACACCAGCGCGATCACCGCCATCACCTGGAAGCCGTCGAGCGAGGCCATGAAGGTGGCCTGCTGCTCGAGCACGCGCGACAGCGAAGCCAGCGCCATCGCATGCGCCTCGCCGATCGCATGGCCGCTGGCCGTGAAGCCGCGCGTCAGCATGTCGAGCGTTTGCGTGAAGGTGGCGTTGGACGGGCTGGCCGATTCGGCGAGCCGCGTCTGGTGCAACGCCACGCGGTGCTGCTGCAGTGCGATGACGCTCGCGGTGGCGAACGAGATCGCGAGCTGCCGCACCAGGTTCTTGAGCCGGTAGCCGTGCGCGAAGTCCTCCGCCGCAAAGGCGCGGAAGGTGACGTTCGCGACCGGCAGCACGACGAACAGCATCATCAGCCCGCGCAGCAGCAGCGGCCCCGCGAGCTGCAGGCGGCCAACCTCGGGCGACATGCGCGCAAAGAGCCACGCCGCCAGCGCCGTGATGCCGAAGCCCGTGACGATCAACCACTTCTTGTGCGTGATGCGCCCCGAGTACTTGAGGTACACGAAGAGCAGCATGCCCGACACCAGCGAGGTCGCACCCGTGAAATAGCCCGTGTCGCCGACCGTGAAGCCAAGACCGCCTTCCATCAGACGCGGCAGCAGGTAGCTGAAGCCGGTCGACAGGTAGTAATAGACCACGTAGAGCGCAAGCCCGACCTGGAAGGTCGATTGCCGCAATGCGTCGAGCCGGACGAGCGGCGCCGGGTGCTGCCACTGGTGGTACACGAACCAGCCAAGGCCCGCGACGCCGGCGATGGCCAGCCCGATGAGCGCCGGCGAGCCGGAGAACAGCTCGAAGTGCACGCGCGTGAGCACCACCTGCAACGCCGCCTGCGCCAGCGCGAACACGACGTAGGCCGCATAGTGCGGCGCGGTGCGCTCGTGCGGCGCGACGTCGCCGATGTCCGGCAGCGTCCACCAGGCCATCAAGCCCGCCAGTGCCGCCATCGGCGCCGTGGAGAAGAACAGCGAACGCCACTCGAAGTGCGTGACGAGCCAGGCGCCGACGATGGGCGCCAGCGCGCCGCTGAACACGATCAGCACCATGAAGGACTTGAGCGCCTTGGCGCGCCGCTGCGGCGGGATGCCGATCTGGATCAGGATGCGGCAGGCGCCCAGCATCGGCCCGACGAAGTAGCCCTGGAAGCCGCGCGCCAGCATGAGCTGCACCGAGTTCTCGCCCAGCGCGGCGCACACACCGCCGACTGCGAAGGCGAACATGCAGATCGCGAGATAACGCCGATAGCCGAGTCGCTCGACCCAGGCGTGCTGGTTCAGGATGCCGAGCACGGCGCCCAGCGCGTAAGCGCTCGATGCCCAGACGAGTTCATCGGCCGAGGCGTTCACGCCGCCGGCGATGTAGCTCGCGAAGAAGGCGAACAGCGCGTTGTCGAAATAATCGATGCCGGTCACCAGGCCGATGACCCATGGCGCCAACGCGGTGACGTCGATGCCGCGGCCTAAAGGCGCCGAGGCCGACCCGGTCATTTTTCCGGCCTCTTGCGCGTGGCGGGCAGGACGGCCTTCGCAGGCTGCTCGCGCCGGCGTTCCTCGAGGACCGACTCGAGCGATTCGCCGGTCAGCCGGCGCTCCACGTAGTCGATGTCGCGCCGCAGCTGCGCCTGCATCGTGGCGGCATCCTTCAGCTCGCGGCGGACCTGCGCGACACGGGTGTCGAGCGCGTCGAGTTGCTTGACCAGCGTTTCCTTCAGTTCCTTCAGCGACGCATTGGACAGCCGCGGCCGGCCGCCGTCTTCGGAAGGCTCGAAGGGCTTCTGGATCATTGCCGTGATGGTGGTGAGCGAAAAGCCGAGCGAGCGCATGCGCAGCACGCGCGAGAGCTTTTCGAGATCGGCCGCCTGATAGAGGCGGTAGCGGCCCTCGCTGCGCACCGGCACCACGATGCCGAGTTCCTCGTAGTACTTGAGGGTGCGCGGCGTGACGCCGAGACGCTCTGCAGCCTCTCGGACGGTGATGGTGTCGGGAACATGGGCCATGGGTCGATTCTACATCAACGTGTACGTTCACGTACATGTTTGCAGCCGCGCGTCCGTGACGGATTCACGGCGCTCGCCGATATGATGCGCCGGTCATACCAACGACGAGAGCGACCGACATGCTGAATTCCCTGGCTCCCTTCCTGATCACCTGGGCCATCACTGCCTTTTCGCTATGGGTGGCCAGCCACATCTTCAAGGGGATCAGCTTCGAAAGCGCCTCGGCGCTCGTGGTGTCGGCGCTGCTGCTCGGCTTTGCGAACGCCATCGTCCGGCCGCTGCTCATCATCCTGACCTTGCCGCTGACGCTGCTGACCTTCGGGCTCTTCATCCTCGTCATCAACGCGCTGATGATCCTGCTGGTGTCGGCGCTGGTGAAGGGCTTCAAGGTGTCCGGCTTCTGGACGGCGCTGTTCGCGAGCATCTTCATCTCGCTGCTGAGCATCTTCGTGGGTGCGCTGGTCGATGGCGGCACGCCGGAAACGCGGATCCAGATGCCTTCGGAAGGGAAGTGGTTGTAGCGGCCGCGCGGCGAGGTGGCGGCCGGTCCGCCAGCCTTTCGAATCAGGTATGCATCATGACTTTCGTCGCGCCAACCAGGCGCCGAAGAATCCGCCAAGAAGCGTCCAGATCAGCCACGACATGAATACTGCGTCGGCAACGCGGGGTTCACGGTCGAAATAACTGTCGTTGGGATCGAGGAACAAGGAAGCCCAGGCCGCCAGGCCTCCATAGAAGATCGCCGTCGAGATGACCAGCCCGAGAACGAAGCAGGCCGGGTATTTGATGTACTTCATGGTCAGGCAATTGGAAAAAAGCGAATCCTCTTCGCCAATCTCAAGTCCGACCAGTTCGGCAGAACCAGCCCGAACCGGGTTCGCAACCAGGAAGACACCGGAGTCATTCGACTGCCGTTCCAGAGATCGATGTGATCGCCGCCCGAGCCCTGTGACGGCGGGTAGTAGTCTTCGAAGCACACGATCCCGGTGCGATCAGTGATCTTGTCTCGCCAGTCTTCCCCGGTGATGCCTTGGGATTTCGAGCAACCGACAAAGGGCTGCAGCTCCAGCCAATCAGCAAGTTCCTTGGCGGCCAGGCAGTGGTCGTCGCTGGGATGAATCCAGCACTTTCGCTTGGCAGGATAGGACTTGAACGTGACGCCGACCTTCTTCAGGGCATGGCTCACTCTGATGGCGCATTGATTCGCGAACAGCTTGCTGCCGTCCTTGTCCTTCGCAACGCAAGGGTCCGTACTGGGGTAAGCCGCCCAGAGCTCGGCAAACTTCACAGCCTGAACGTCGATCCTGCAAACCGAGTCCTTGGTGGTGTTGGTACGCACACGGGCATGTTGAGCAAGGCTGGCTGTCATGACGCCGCTCCCATGGCTCTGGCGAGGGCTTCGTCGCCCCAGTACACCGTGTACTCGGCCTCGCTCAATGTCTGGACGCGCGGGAGCAATCCATCCGGTCCGACCACACCGGTCAGCACGCGCCCATCGTTTACCTCGATGCGGTACGGCACGCCTTCGACTTCCTCCCATTCCAGGAGCACCTGTTCGTCGTGCGCAGCATGCTTGCTGATGCCAGCCAATGAATGCCCGGCGAATTCCAGCCATGCGCCGGAGCCGGGCATGCTGAGCACCTCTTCGACCGAGAAGGAGGTGCGCACATTGTTGAATTTGGCGATCAGCCGCGGCGGCGACGGACACCTGCATAGGCACAGATCGCCGTCCAGGTTCTTCTGCCTGCCATCAGGCCCTGTATTGCGACGGTATGGCGGAACACACTGGGTCACCCCGTAGCTCTCGCAGGCAGGACACCAGACCGGATCGCCTTCGAAGGTGGCGTGCTTGCGGTCATTCCCGTAAGTCACGGGCCATTGTTGAGGGCGTGCTTCTACCCGCCCGCCTGTTGTCGTGGTGTCGCCTTCTCGGACGCAACTTCGCGCAAATTGATCCATGTTTCCTCCCTGAAAGATCGATTCACCGGCCATGCAAGTACGTTGCTTGCAAATCGCCGTGACGCGTTTTCGATCTTAGCCAACAAGGAAACGACCGCGACAGGGTCTCGTTCCAGCCTTCGCGAAGGCAGATCAGCGGCTGGCGCGCACCAGCATCAGATCCGCGGTATTGCCCCGCCCCTGCGTCAGCACCGGATAGGCCGTGTCGCTGATGAAGAGCAGCTTGTCACCTTCGAGAATGCGCGCCGAGACGTTGTAGCGCATGCGCGGATCGATGCGCGCAGGGTCCACGCTCAATGCGAAGCTGAAAGGCACCTGCTTGCCGTTCGCACGGATGCGCTGCTCGGCCAGCACGACTGCGGCCACGTCCATGCGCGACACGTCGAGGAGCTGCACCACGATCTCGGCCGAAGGGTCGAGCGCGATGCGTTCGCGGAAGGTGACGGAGCCTGTCACGCGCAGTGGTGGCGCCTTGTCGGCCGAGGCGACGTTGCTCATCGACGATGCGCACGCCACCAGCAACGGAAGGCTGGCGGCGGCAGCGAGTGCAAGGAGGGCCGTGCGCTTGTTCATGCGGCCGCCTTGTGCGCTTGCGCATGGCGCTCCGCGAAAGCCACGTACCAGTCCAGGCTGCCCGGATTGGCCATCGCCTCGCGGTTCACCACCTTCTCGATCGGCTGGCCGAGCAAGAGCTTCTTGATGGGCAGCTCCTGCTTCTTGCCCGAAAGCGTGCGCGGAATCTCCGCGACCTGGAAGATGTCGTTGGGCACGAAGCGCGGCGACAGCGAGGTCTTGATCGCGTTGTTGATCTTCGCGCGCATGGCATCGTCGAGCGCCACGCCCGGCCGCAGCACCACGAACAGCGGCATGTAGCTTTCGCGGCCCAGGTATTCGAGATCGACCACCATGGAATCGAGCACTTCGGGCAGGCCCTCGACGGCGCTGTAGATCTCGCTGGTGCCCATGCGCAGGCCCTGGCGGTTGATGGTGGCGTCGCTGCGGCCGTAGATGATGCAGCCGCCGTCCTCGCCGATCCTGATCCAGTCGCCGTGACGCCAGACGCCGGGGTAGGTGTCGAAGTAGCTGGAGAGATAGCGCGCGTTGCCTTCATCGCCCCAGAGGTAGAGCGGCATCGAGGGGATGGGTTGGGTGCAGACCAGCTCGCCGACTTCGCCGATCACCGGCTGGCCGGATTCGTTCCATGCCTCGACCGATGCGCCGAGGTAGCGGCATTGCATCTGTCCCGGCACTTCGGGCAGCTCGCGGTTGCCGCCGACAAAGCCGCCGCAGAAGTCGGTGCCGCCCGAAATGTTGTACCACCACACGGCCGGCGAGCCGGCTGCGAGCACCTGCGCCGTGCCCCAGCGCTGCACCTCTTCGGGCAAGGGCGAGCCGGTGCTGCCGAGTGCGCGAACGCGGGAGAGATCACCGCAGTCCTTCACTTCGAGCCCCGCCTTCATGCAGTTGCTGAAGTAGGCCGCGCCGGCCCCGAAGAAGGTCACCTTGTGCCGCGCCACGAAGCGCCACAGCACGCCCCAGTCGGGCTTCTCCTTGCTGCCGGCCGGGTTGCCGTCGTAGATGCAGATGGTCGACCCGAACGCCAGCCCCGAGAGCTGCGAGTTCCACATGACCCAGCCGGTGGAGCTGTACCAGTGATAGCGCTCGCCGAAATTGTTGGCGCTGTAGCTCGGCCCCAGGTCATGGTGCAGGCCGCACGCATACATGTTGATGACGATGCCGCCCTGCCCGTGCACGATCGGCTTGGGCAGGCCGGTGGTGCCGCTCGAATAGACGATCCAGACCGGGTGGTCGAAGGGCAGCCATTCGGGCTCGAAGGCAGCGGTCGCTTCGTCGTTGCGCGCGACGGCGCTCGTCCACTCGGCTTCCGCGGGAATCTGCTGCGCGGCGAAGGGTGTCCTCACCAGCACGAGCTGCTTCACGCTGGGCAGGGCCGCACGAAGCTCCTGCACGACGGCGCCGCGGTCCAGCGCCTTGCCGCCGTAATGCACGCCATCGGCCGCGATCAGCACCTTGGGCTCGATCTGGCGAAAGCGGTCGACCACCGCGGCGGTGCCCATGTCCGGCGCGCATACGCTCCACACCGCGCCGATGCTCGAGCACGCGAGGAAGGCGACCAGCGTCTCGGGCACGTTGGGCAGGTAGGCCGCGACACGGTCGCCGCGCACCACGCCGAGGTCGCGCAAGGTCAGCGCAAAGGCCGCGATCTGGCGGCGCAATTCGGGCCAGGACATCTCGCGCACTTCGCCGAGTTCGTTGTCGCTGATGATCGCCGGCATGCCGGCCGCGTGCGCCGCATCCGCATGGCGCAGCACTTCGCGCGCGTAGTTGACCTGTGCGCCGGGAAACCAGCGCGTGCCGGGCATGTGCGCGTCGACCAGCACGGTGCTGGCCGGCGTCGGGGACTTCATGTCGAAGAAATCCCAGATGCTCTGCCAGAAGGCGGGCAGATCGGTGACGGACCAGCGCCACAGCGCGTCGTACGAATCGAAGGAGATCCCGCGCTTGTCGCGCAGCCAATCCTGGTAGAGACGGATCTGGGGGACCTGGGGGACCTTGGAAAGGGCAGGAGCAGAGATGTGATTCACCTGCGAAGCCTAACGCGCCGCGCCGCGCCGGCTCAATCGGGGAAAGCACAGGTTCTGTACTTGTACGCTTGTACGGGTCATCGGATCGTGGTGTACTTTCTTCTGACCCTGCGGCGACCGCTGAGGCTGGCGATCCAGCATCCCGTTGCCCCGGCCGCAGGCCTGCCACCACACACTTCAAAGGAGCGGACATGTCACTGCGCATCAACGACGTCACCCCCGATTTCACTGCCAACACCACCCAGGGACCGATCAAGTTCCACGACTGGATCGGCGACAAGTGGGCCGTGCTGTTCTCACACCCGAAGGACTTCACGCCGGTGTGCACGACCGAGCTGGGCTACATGGCGAAGATCGAGCCCGAGTTCACCAAGCGCAACGCCAAGCTGATCGGCCTGAGCATCGACCCGGTCGACGCGCACGAGCGCTGGGCCAAGGACATCGAGGAAACGCAGGGCCACCTGCCGAAGTACCCCATGATCGGCGACACCGACCTGGCCGTGGCCAAGCTCTACAACATGCTGCCCGCCGAGGAACCCGGCACCTCCGAAGGCCGCACCGCCGCAACCAATGCCACGGTGCGCTCGGTCTTCGTCATCGGGCCGGACAAGCGCATCAAGCTGATGCTCACCTACCCGATGACCACCGGCCGCAACTTCGACGAGATCCTGCGCGTGCTCGATTCGATGCAGCTCACCGCCGCACACAAGGTCGCGACGCCGGCCAACTGGAAGAACGGCGAGGACGTGATCATTGCCGGCTCGGTCTCGGACGACGACGCGAAGAAGCTCTTCCCCGACGGCTGGAAGGCACCGAAGCCCTACCTGCGGGTGGTCAAGCAACCGGGCTGATCTCCGAGCGCGCCATGGTCTTCGAGCAGGTCGCCACCGGCGGTTGCCAGTCCTATCTCATCGGTTGCGACCAGACCTGCGTGGCTGCGCTCATCGATCCGGAGCTGAGCCAGATCGATCACTACCTCGCGCTGGCCACGCGCGACGGCGTGCGCATCCGCTATCTCATCGACACGCACACGCACGCCGACCATTTCTCCGCCACCAGGGAACTGGCGCGGCGGCTCGACGTGCCCGTGGTCATGCACCGCGCGAGCCCGGCGCCCTTCGTCGACATGCGCATCGGCGACGGCGAGATGGTCGTGCTCGGCAAGCTGCGGCTGCAGGCCCTGCACACGCCGGGCCACACGGCCGACTCGATGTGCCTGCAGGTCGAGGACCGCGTCTTCACCGGCGACACGCTGCTCATCGGCGGCACCGGCCGCACCGACCTGCCCAGCGGCGACCCCGAGGCGCTCTACGACAGTCTCTTCAACCGGCTGCTGCACCTCGACCCTTCGCTGCAGGTGTACCCGGCGCACGACTACAAGGGGCGCAGCCACTCGACCATCGCGGACGAGATCGCGACCAACCCGCGCCTGCAAAAACGCGACCGCGCCGAGTTCGTGGAGATGATGCGCAGCCTCAACCTCACGATGCCCACGCACATCACCGAGGCCCTGCGCACGAACATGAGCGGCGGCAAGACCGTGGCGAGCCTGCTGGCCGAGGCGACATCGACCGTTCCGTTCATGTCGCTGGCCGAACTCAGGTCGAGGGTCGAAGCCGCCGAGGACGACCTCATCGTGCTCGACGTGCGCGAGCGTGACGCCTACGAGGGCGGCCACATCCCCGGCGCCCGGCTGCTGCCGCGCGGCCAGCTCGAACTGCGCGTGAACCAGGACCTGCCCGACCCCACGCGGCGCATCCTGGCCTGCTGCGAACTGGGCTACATCTCGACGCTCGCCGCCGCGACCCTGCGATCCATGGGCTTCCTGCGCGCCGTGGCGCTCGACGGCGGAATGAAGGCATGGAGGGAGGCGGGTTACCCGCTGAAGACCGGCAAGGAGCCCTGAGGCCCCGATGCCGAAGGAGACGGACATGAACTACCGCAATCTCACGTTTCTTTGCGTCTGCGCGGCCCTGGTCGCACTCGCGGGCTGCGAGCCCAAGCCGCAGCCGCCCAAGGCGGCAGCCACCCCGCAAGCCGTGTCGGGCTGAGCGCGCTTCAAAGAGGCAGCAAGGTCTTGATCGTGTCGACGATCTGCTCAAACGGCACCTGGGTCGCCGCCACGCAAACCAGCGGCACCAGCGCGGCCAGCACGATCGGCCCGACGCTCTCCAGCGAGATCGGCACGGGGAGCATGCGCTTGACCAGGTCGTAGCCTGCCGCGAGGTCCGCCAGCGAGGACGGGTCGGGCGCTCCCAGCATCTCCTCGGCCGGCTCCACTTCACGCGCGGAGACCCATTTGGTCTCGAAGGCGATGTTGTGGCGGCTGGCGAGCGAACCGTAGTGCGCCAGCCCTTCGCGCTTGAGCGACAGCAGACGCGGCGTGAAGACCAGCAACGGCAGGACGAACGCAATGGCGAAGAAGGCGATCATCCCCAGCAGCGCGAACTTGAAGCCCATCAGGCTCGCATCGCCATGCACGACCAGCTTGAGCACCGTCGCGGAGACCACCGTGCTCTCCGCAAGGACGAACAGCACATAGGTCTGCGGGTACTGCCCCATGAAGGCCAGGCCGCCGCAGCGGTCGGGATGCGTGGCGACCAGGCGCAGGTCGCAGCGCGCGATGTCGTACAGCATGAGCCCCCAGGTCCCGAACCGCCACAGCCAGCGGCCGAGGAAGAACCAGTAGAGCGGCAGCGACACGAGCATCGCCCACCAGCCCGGCAGCGTCGGCTGGAGCGAGCCATCGACCAGGCGCCCATGCCAGGTGCCCCCATCGGCACCCATCGGCGCCCGCATGAGCCAGAGGTACGAGAGCACGTAGGCCAGCACGAGGATGACGGCCTCCGCCAGCCACGATCCGGTGCGCCGCTCCATGTTGGACCGCGCCGCCGCCATGCAGCCGCGCGACGCCTGCGGCACGATGTCGCGGGCCTCGAATTGCCCGACCAGCTTCACCATGCGCCGGTCGGAGATCTCCTCCATGAGCACGAAGGCCGCAATGGCGATGGCAAATGCATAGGCGCGGAAGTCGAGAAGAATGGCCCGCTCGTGGTCCGGGCCCAGCGCCAGGCCATCGAACGCGGCAAGCACCACGGCAGGGATCCACGCCAGCGCCACGAACAGCACGGCGCGGCGGCCTACCGCGAGATCGGTGTCAGTCACCAGCCCGAGACGGCGCTGCAAGCGATAGAACGGACCATGCCTGTTGAACGAGACCTGCATGCGGTGCCAATCCTGTGGTCCCCGGGGTTCCGAGGGGCGCGCCAAATGCTAGCGGAATGCCGCCCGATGGCAAACAGCCGCAGCCCGTGCCGGCCCTGGACTGCCCCAAGGGGCAATCGCGACTGCACCTTGGTCCAATGGGCAACAGGCATGGGCAATTCCATTCTCGGAACGATGCGCCTCGCCCTGTTGCTGATTGCCTTCTGCCTTGCGGCCTCGCCGCCTGCGACGGCAGCGGAGACGCGGAACGTGCTGGTGCTTTTCTCGAACAACCGCCTGCTCCCGGCCAATGTCGAGGTCGATCGCGGATTGCGCGAAGGGATCGCGAACACAGCGCAGCGGCACGTCGACCTCTTCGAGGAATTCCTGGACCGGCCGACCTTCTCGGGGCCGGCATTCGACCAGACCCTCAACACCTACCTGCGGGAGAAGTACGCCACGCGGCCGCCGGCCGCCATCGTCGTGGCTGGCGAGCCCGCGCTCGAATTCATGCTGCGCCATCGCGACGGGCTGTTTCCGGAGGTGCCGGTGGTCCACCTGGCCGTCGACAAGAGGTACCTGCAGTCCGTCGCGCCGCTGCCCGCCGGTGTCGTCGGCGTGCCGGTCGACTACGACTTTGGCGGCACCATCGCGCAAGCCTTGCACTGGCATCCGGGTGCGCAGCGGCTGGTGGTGGTCACGGGTTCGAGCGCCCGGGACCTCATCTGGGAATCCCAGATCCGCGCCGACATCGCCCGCCTCGGCATTCGCGTGCCCGTCGAATTCCTCCCGGGCCTGCCGACCGATGCGCTGAAGGCAAGGCTCGGCGCACTGTCGAAAGAGGACGTCGTGTTCACGCCGGGCTATTTCCGGGACGGCGCGAGCCGCGAGTTCTCGCCCCGCGAAGCGGCTGCGCTCATCGCCACCGCGGCGGCCGGTGCACCGGTCTACGGCCCTTTCAGCACCTTCATCGGCACGGGCGTGGTCGGCGGTCGCATGGCGGGCTACGTGGAGATGGGGCGACAGGCGGCGATCGCGGTCGACAAGCTGCTCGACGGCACGCCGCCCGCCGCCCTGGGCCTGCCCGCAAGCTCGCCGTCGGTGCCGCAGGTCGACTGGCGGCAGACGCGGCGTTGGGGCATTGCCGACATTCCGCCCGATGCCATCGTTCACTTCAGGGAGCCCACCTTCTGGGAAGCGCACCGCGGCCAGTTGCTGCTCATCCTCGCGGTGATGCTGATCCAGGCGGCGCTGATCGCCGCGTTGCTCGTCGAGCGGCGATTGCGCCGCCGGACCGCCTTGGAGCGCAAGCAGGCGGATCTGCAGGCCGAGAAGGACCGCGCCGCACTGACCCACATGACCCGCGTGTCGATGATGGGCCAGCTCTCCGCCGCCATCGCGCACCAGCTGAACCAGCCGCTGGCGGCGATCCTCGGCAACGCCGAGGCAGCGCGCAAGATGCTCGGCCGCGAGCACCCCGACCTTGCCGAACTCAAGGACATCTGCGACGACATCATCACCGAGGACCTGCGCGCGGCGGAGGTCATCCGCCGCCTGGGCGCGCTCTTCCGGCGCGGCGAGCTGCAGCTGGCGCCGATGGACCTGAACGAACTGGTGACGGAGACGCTCGAGCTCGCGCGCTCCGAACTGATGACCCGACACGTCACGCCCGCCACCGAACTCGCTCCCTTGCCGCTGGTCGATGGCGGCCGGGTGCAGCTGCAGCAGGTGCTGCTCAATCTCATCCTGAATGCGGCCGACGCCATGAACGACATCGACCCGGCGCGACGACGGCTGGAGATCCGCACCGATCTCGATGGCGCAAAGGTTCGCCTCCTCGTGACCGACCAGGGCAGCGGCATCGCGCCCGCGGACATCAAGAACGTCTTCAGCGCCTTCTGGAGCACCAAGTCCGGCGGCACGGGGATCGGGCTTGCCATCTGCCAGTCCATCGTCACGGCCCATCGCGGCACGCTCACGGCCTTCAACAATCCCCAGGGCGGCGCGACCTTCTGCGCCACGTGGCCGGTGCGGCAGCAGAATGGATGAGGCCCGGATGTCCGACATGGAAACCATCTACCTGGTCGACGACGATCCCGCAGTGCGCAAGTCGCTGGCGCGGGTGCTGCGCGAAGAGGGATGCAGCGTGGAGACCTTCGACTCCGCCGAAGCCTTCCTGGCGCGGAGCGGCCCGGCATTGCCCGGCTGCCTCGTCCTCGACGTGACGATGCCGGGCCTGGACGGGCTGGCGTTGCAGCGCCGGCTCTTCGACCTGGGGCAGACGCTGCCGATCGTGTTCCTCACCGGCCATGGCGACATCCCGATGTCGGTGCAGGCGATCAAGGCCGGCGCGGCGGACTTCCTCACCAAGCCGGTCACGGCCGACGCATTGCTCGCCGCGGTGCGCGCCGCCATCACCGAGGATGCGGCAAGGCGCCGCGCCGGGGACGAGATCGCCGCATCGAAGCAGCGGCTCGCCTCGCTGACCGTGCGCGAGCGCGAGGTGCTGGCCGCCGTGGTCCGGGGGCGCCTCAACAAGCAGATCGCCGGCGACCTCGGCATCGTGGAGCAGACCGTCAAGTTCCATCGCGCACGGATCATGGAGCGCATGCAGGTACACACCGTCGCCGAACTGATGCACGTCGCGGCCAGACTGGGCATTGAATCGACCGGAGACTGAACCAAAGTCCAGTCCCCGGTGCCGCGCCAAAGCGCTACCGTTCGGCCGTGGCCAGCGCCGATCCGCTCATTGCCGTGGTGGATGATGAATCGCCCATGCGGACGATGCTGGGCCGCGTGCTGCGATTGGCCGACTACCGGGTGGCCGCGTTCGCCTCAGGCGAAGAGTTCCTGGCCTCGCTGTCCTCGCAGCCGGCACAACTGCCCTCGTGCGCGATCCTCGACATCCACCTGGCCGGCCTCTCGGGCTTCGAGGTGCAGATGCGCATGCGCGCGGCGAGCCTCGACATCCCGGTGGTCTTCATCACGGCAAGCGACGATCTCGCGCTCGGCCGCATGGCGTTTGACGCGAATGCGTCGCGCCTGCTGCGCAAGCCCTTCTCCAGCGACGAACTGCTGGCAGCCATCGGCACTGCGCTGTCGGGCAAGGACGCCAGCCCTTAAACCAAAGACTAGTTCCGGGGGCCAGGGCATGACGGTACAACGCTCACGAGTTCGGCTTGCGCCCTGAAGGGGCAAGCAGCCCGGAGCCCTCATGGAAGAACTGCTTCACAACTCGGCGCACCTCCTGTCTCGTCTGCTCGAGGCCGCGACGCTCCTGCTGCTCGCCCTCGGCGCAGGAATGGCCTTCGGCAAACTGCTTGCCGGCCTGTTCGCGCGCCGTCCGCCCAACGAGGTCGCGCTGGAGGTCTGGCAAGGGCTGTCGCGCTGGATGATGGTGGGCCTGGAGTTCCTGCTGGCCGCCGACCTGGTGTCGACCGTGGTGTCGCCGAGCTGGGACGAACTGGGGCGCCTGGCCACCATCGCGGCCATCCGGACCGTGCTCGGCTTCTTCCTCGGACGCGACCTCGAAGCCGCCCGCAGGATCGTGCGCGAGAACGCGGAGCTGGCCGCTGCCCGGCAAGGGGAACGGCCATGACGCTCTTTCACTCCATTGCCAAGGCCGGCGCCGCGAGCGCCGCCCTCGCGCTGCCGGCAGCCGCGATGGCCGCGCCGGCGCATGCCGGCGGCTACCTCCTCGATGCCGGACAACTCTTCACCCTGTTCTTCATCACGCTCGGACCGCTCAAGCTGCTGGGTCCTTTCGCGCAGGCCACGGGCACGATGGACTCGCGCGCATTGCGCATGCTGGCGCTGAAGGCTGCGGCCATCGGCATCGTCGCGCTGGCCGCCGGCGGCTTCATCGGACGCGCGCTCGCGGTGAAGTGGATGGTGCCCGTCGGCGTGCTGCAGTTCACCGCGGGGTTGATCTTCTTCCTGGTGGCGCTGCGGGGCGTGCTGGCGCAGTACGAGGCGCCGCCGCCTCGCCCGACCGATGCATCGCCGGTGACGCCGCCGGGTCCGATGAAGATCGCGTTTCCGATGCTGGTGACGCCCTATGGCATCGCCGCGGTGATCCTGCTGCTCACCTTGAGCGGCGACGCGGAACGCACCGAGGTCACCTTCGCCATGCTGGCAATGGTGATGATGCTGAACCTTCTCGCCATGATTTTCGTGCGCAGCATCATGCGGCCCGCCGTGGTCGCGGTGCTACAGGTCCTGGGGGCGGTGCTGGGGGTGATGCAGGTCGCACTGTCCCTTTCCATCATGCTGGCGGCGCTGTATCTGCTGACGATTCTGGTTCGATAGGAGCACTACATTTTTTAACAAGCCTGCCCTTAAGGGCAGTGCCTTTGCAGGCTCATTGCCTTGCACGGATGGCAAACTGGCTCCGCAACATTCAACGAGGTCGGCTTCGTGGATGCGGCCCCTGCGGCTGAACCAACGCGAGGCACCTTCGATGGAGTCCTCATGAATTCGCGTGCAACGTCCGCTTCCGCCTCTTTCGACTGGCTCAGACCCCACACGCATGCGCTGGCCCTGGAGCCGCGCATCCTGTTCGACGGCGCTGCCGCGTCGGCTGTCGAGCAGCAGCACCATGCCGATGCGGCGCACGCCGCCACGGCGGCCCCCATCGACACTGCCGCGGCGCGTCCAGCGTCCGAGGGGCCGCCACCTTCCGCACCGGCACTCCCCGCGTCCCATCAACTGGTGGTGATCGACAGCCGCGTCGAGAACCGCGAGCAGCTTGCCGCCCAGCTCCCCGCCGACACCAGGCTGCTGGTGGTCGACAGCCGCACCGATGGGCTCGCCGCCATCACCGCTGCGCTGGCCGAGATGGGGCCGGTGGATTCGATCCAGATCTTCTCGCACGGGGCCTCGGGGCAGTTCACGCTCGGCAACCGCACGCTGACCAGCGACAACATCGACGAGGCCAGCGGCGTGCTCGGCCACTGGCGCAACGAACTGGCGCCGGGCGCGGACATCCAGCTCTATGGCTGCAACGTCGGCGCGGGCGCGGCGGGACAGGCCCTGGTGAACGAACTCGCACACTGGACCGGCGCGGACGTGGGCGCATCCAGCGACAACACCGGCAGCACGGCCGCTGGCGGCAACTGGACGCTGGAGGTCCGCAGCGGCGACGTCGACAAGGCAATCGCGCTCAGCGCTAGTTCGCTCGCCAGCTTCCAGGGATTGCTGGCCGCCGGCCCGAGCGTCGGCCTGACGACGGGCGGAACCGATGCACTGCTCGGCGGCCAGTTCAGCTTCACGGTCAACATGAGCAACACCTCGGCGGACGACGGCTATGGCCCGTTCGTCGACATCTTCATGCCAGCGACCGGGAAGGACGGCAACGACGGCGCCACCTTTATCTCGGCCACCTACCTCGGGCAGCCGGTCAAGTCCTTCGTGCTGACTTTCGATCCGGCCGGCAATGCCACGCATCCGCTGGCGCGCGATTCGAGCGGCAACCCCGTGATCATCAACGCAGCCAGCGTCGGCATGCGCCCCGGCGACCAGATGGTGGTGCTGCAGCTGCCTTACGGCAGCCTGTCGCAGGACCAGCCGACGGTCGCCGTGCAGGTCACGGCCCAGCTCAGCAACCTGGCCGACACCGACCTGTCCAACGGCGCGCCGAATCTCACCATCCGGGCGCGCGGCGGCTTCGAGTTCGGCAACGATGCGCTCGACAACCCGACGGTCGACCCCAGCCTGATCGAGGGCTCGCTCCACGACTTCGTCGTGCACCCGACGCTCGTCACGATCGACCAGTCCATCAACATGCCCGAGGGCGAGACCGTTACCGGCCCGAACTATCCGCACTCGCAGACGGTCACCGTCACGCCCGCGCCCGGCCAGACGCTGACCAACGTGTCGGTCACGCAGCAGTTGCCCGGCGACATCCAGGTCAACTCGATCGTGCCCGGTGCGGGCGGCACGCTGACGTCGATCACGCTGCGCGACGGCACCGTGATCACCGATCCCACGGCCATCGCGGTGGCCATCGGCAGCGACGCCGTGTTCCTCAGCGCCTACACGATCACCTACGCCACGCTGAGCGCGCCGACCAACACCGTGGTCAACTTCTACGTGCCCGAAGCGGGCGCGGACGGCACGGCAGTCGTCGACCCGATCACCGGCGACGACACCACCATCACCTTCGGCTCGCCGACCGTCAGCGGCAGATGGACGCCGGTGGACCCACGGGATGTCGTCCCTCCGGCCACCGACGTCGGCTTCTCGAACACCGGCAGTGGCGCCGGCGCCAGCTTCGTCGCGAAGTCCCTGAGCCTCATCAAGCAGGCCACCGTGCAGGCGGACGTGGGCACGGCGGGCCTCAGCCCCGGCGACACGCTGCGCTACACGCTGAACGTGGCGATCTCGGACTTCTTCGCCGTCGGCGAGAACTTCTTCGGCGACGGCAGCTTCACGATCACCGACACGCTGGCCGACGGCCAGACCTTCAACGGCCCCGCCACCCTCAGCGTGACGCGCGGCGGCGTCACGCAGGCCATTCCGCTCATCGTCACGAGCACGCCGAACGCCGACGGCACGACGACGCTGGTCTTCGATCTCGCCGAATCGCTGCGGACGGCACCGAGCGGCGGCCTCGTGACGCTCGGCGCACTCATCGGCGACCTGGCCTTCGAGGACTTCCGAGACGGGGCCACCACGGCGGTGATCAGCTATGGCGCCACCGTCGCGCAGAGCTACACGACGCCGCATCCGCCGCACAGCGAGATCAACGAAGGCGACGCGCTCGGCAACAACGCCACCGTAGCTGGAACCTTGCTGGTCGATGGTTTCAACCTGACGGGCTTCGACGAGTCCGATGGGTCCGCGACCACGAGCACGATTCCCACGCGCCAGGTCGACATCCAGCTGGTGTCGGTCAACGGCGGCTTGCCGGCGGCCACGCCCGAGCTGCATCCGGGCGACGTGGTCACTTTCCGCATGAGCTACGACCTGGTGACCGGCGACTACGAGAGCTTCCGGCTCACCGCCTACATGCCGCAGCCGCTGCTCAATCTTGCAGGCGTCACCTGGAGCCAGGGCGCCGGCATCGGCCAGTGGACGCTGGGCCCGGGAAACACGAACCCCGACGGCATCGACTCGGTCACCACCGGGCCCGGCAACTCGGTCGTCTTCGACTTCGGCAACTACGTCAATCCCACCGTCAACGGCAGCCGGATCGAAGTGCAGTTCACCCTGCGCGTGGGCGACCAGCCCTTCGCCGACCAGCGCGAGCTCGACGTGCTGGCGCAGTCCGACCAGCAGACGACGATCGTGAAGAACCATCTGGTCTCGTCCGACGTGGCGGTGATCACCTCGGTGGCCGAGCCGGTGCTGGACATCCGCCACGGCGTGGTGTCCACGAGCCACGGCACGGTGACGGGCACGACCGGCATATGGAACGCGCCCGGAACCGCGGGCGTGCCTTTCCAGGGCAGCGTGACCGAGCTTGCGGCGGTCAACGGCGACGTCACCGGCATCGACGCGGGCGACACCTTGCGCCTGGCCACCGCCATCGAAAACCGCGGCGGCGGCGGTGCGTTCGACGTGCAGACCACCGTCACCCTGCCGGCCGGCCTGAGCTTCGTCGGCAACAGCCTGGCGGCTGCGAACCTGCGGATCTACCGTGGCGACGGCAGCCTGCTCGTGGCCGGCACCGACTACAGCGTGTCCGGCAACGAGATCACCTTTCTCGATGCCGGCGCGGTCGCCACGCTGGCACCCGGCCGTCCGGGCACGGCCGCCGATGCGAGCGGCGCCAACATGGTGGTCATCACCTACGACGTGGTAGCCAGCGCCACCATCGACGCGGCCCGCACGCTGCAGAGCACCGCCGCGCTGACCCGCTACGCCAGCGTCAATGGGGGCTCCGACTTCGCGCCGGTCGATATCACCGAGCTGGCGAACCAGCAGGTCGCCGCGCCCGCAGTCATCAAGAACTTCGCGGGCGGCAGCCTGGACAACAACGATTCGAGCGCCACGCACACCACGGGCAGCGACCTCGTGGTCGGCGAAAGCATGCTCTACGACATCGTCGTGACGCTGCCCGAAGGCACCACGCAGTCCTTGCGGCTGGACGACCTGATTCCGGCCGGCCTGCGCCTGGACACCGGCTTCAACGGCGGGCTCGGCTACGAGCTCATCACGACGACGGCGGGCAGCGCGGCACTGGGTGCGAACTTCAACGGCACGGTCACGCCCGGCGCGATCGGCGCCACCTCGGGCACCATTGGCGACGACGGCGCCGGCGCCCGGCTGGCCTTCACCGCCGCGGGCGCCACGGCGGACAACGTCATCAACAACAACAGCTTCGTCGTGCGGGTGCGGCTGGTGGCGAGCAACGTCAGCGGCAACCAGGCGAACCGGGCCCTGCAGAACAGCGCGCAGATCATCTACAGCGACCCGGACACCGACACGCCCAACGGCACCGTGCCCGTCGACCGCAACGTGGCGCTGACTGGCGGCGCGCCCATCGTGACGGTGCGGGAACCGACGCTGCAGATCGCGCAGGCGCTCATCACCAATCCGAGCCTGGGCTTCGACAATGGCGACCCGGTCGAATTCACCATCACGATCAGCAACGGCAGCGGCAGCGGCGACTTCGACGCCTTCGACATCAGCCTGCTCGACAGCCTGCCCACCGAACTGGACAACCTGACGCTGGCGGGCGTGACCTATCAGGGCGCCGCGACCAACAACGGCGGCGCCGGGTTCGAGATCGTCGGCGGCCAGTTGCGCACGGCCGCCGGCGCCAACATCGACATCGGCAGGGGCGGCAGCATCGTGTTGCGCATCACCGGGGTCGTCAACGCTTCGGCAGCGTCCGAGCCCCTGTTCACCAACACGGCGCAGGTGCAGTGGACCAGCCTCAACGGCAGCACCGCCGGCACGGCCGACCCGGCCGGCGAACGGACCGGTGTCGACGGATTGCTCAACACCGGCGTGCTCAATGACTATCGGCGCAGTAACGTGCTGACTTTCGAGGTGGCCCAGGGCATCCGGATCTCGCGTGTCGGCGGCCTTCCGGACACGCCGGCCGTGTCGCCCACATCCGCGCCGCTGGAGCAGGTCACCATCGGCGAAGTGATCCGCTACCGGGTGCTGGTGCTGGTGCCCGAGGGCAACAACCCCGACTATCACGTGCAGGTCACGCTGCCCAGCGGCCTCGGCTTCATCGCGCCCGATGCGCTCCAGAACGCGGTGCGCGTCGCCCTCATCTCGCAGAACGAGCTGACGACCGACGCCAACCTCGCCCTCAGCGGCACGCTGCTCATCAACGGCAACGAGAACAGCCCGGAAGCCCAGGACATCACGCCCACGCTCACCGGCGCGGCACCGACGGGCGTGTTCAATCCGGCGCTCATCCACGTGGTCGTCAACCCCGACGGCAGCCAGACGATCACCTTCGACTTCGGCAACATGGTCAACGGCCTCCCCAACGATCCCGACCTGGAGGGGATCTCGCTGGAGTTCAACGCCCGCGTGCTCAACCAGGCGTCCAACACGGCGGGCGCTGTGTTGAACGTGTCGGCCCGCGAACTCGTCGGCGGCGGGCCGCGCGCGGATAGCAACATCGTGAGCGAGCGGATCGTCGAACCGGCCTTCAACGGCGTCGACAAGCGCGTGATCGACTTCAACCCGAATCCGGCCGGCGCCACCGGCACGGCCACCGTGGCGGTGAGCTTCACCGAGAACGGGACGCTGCCCGCATTCAACACGCATCTCGCCGACTCGTTCCCGGTCGGCAGCGCCTACACCTTCGTCAGCCTCACGCTGAACGGCACGGTCTATACGGCGGCCAATCTCCCGGCTGGGA
The DNA here is from genome assembly GCF_030317145.1 of Variovorax flavidus. Lineage (GTDB taxonomy): Bacteria > Pseudomonadota > Gammaproteobacteria > Burkholderiales > Burkholderiaceae_C > Variovorax > Variovorax flavidus. The sequence goes on along the minus strand of NZ_JASZYE010000002.1, from coordinate 807,534 downwards.
TTGCCGTCGGCACCGTCGGCGGGCTGACGGTCGACTTCGACCGTCTGGACCCCGGCGCGCAAGTCCAGGTGGTCTACCAGGTCACGCTGCCGAACGCGGCCGCCATTGCCAGCAGCAACGCGGTGCTGACGTGGTCCAGCCTTCCGGAAACCTTCACCACGTGGGGTGGCACGCCCGTGGGCGTCGATGGCACCGTCAACGGCGAACGCACCGGCATCGGCGGCACGCCGAACACCTACGTGCTCGCGGAAGGCGCAGGCCTCGGCATCATCCAGGGCACGCTGTGGGACGACACGGCCAGCGCCACCACCAGCGCAGCGCCTGACGGCCCGCCGCTTGCCGGGCAGACCGTGAGCCTGACCTGGGGCGGCGTAGACGGCAACCTTGCCACTGCGGCCGACAACCGCGTGTTCACGACGACGACCGATGTCAACGGGCAGTACCGCTTCGGCGTGCTGCCTGCCGGCGTGTTCCGCATCGACACGCCGAGCGGGACCATCAGCTATCCGCAGCCGCTGGGCGACCTGCGCGTGCGCATCGACACCGACGCCGCCAGCCCGCTCGGCCAGGTCGTCGTGACCCTCGGCGAAAGTGCGACGGCCGCCGCGAACGCTGGCTACGTGGAGCAGAACGACGCACCCGAGAACCACCTGCCCGCCGTGCCGCCGAGCGGCCTCGAAGACGTGACGCTGCCCATCGCCGGCCTGTCGGTGACCGACGTCGATGCGGCCGGCGGCACGCTCGACATCACGCTCTCGGTGCTGCACGGCACGCTGTCGCTCTCGAGCGTTCCGCCCGGCGTGACGGTGACCGGCTCCGCGACGGGCACGCTGGGAGTCAGCGGCAATCTCGCCGCGCTGAACCTCGCGCTGGCCAACCTGCAGTACCTGGGCAACCCCGACTACAACGGCACCGACACGCTCACCATCCTGACCAACGACCGCGGCAACACCGGCGACGCGAACGGCGACGGCAATCCGACCCAGAACCCCGCCGACGCCCTGAGCGACCGGGACACCCTGCAGATCGTGCTCGCGCCCGTGAACGACCAGCCCGTTGCGGTCGACGACGCGGCGGACGCAACCGAAGCCGGCGGCACGGACAACCGGCTCATCGGGGTCGACCCGACCGGCAACCTGCTCGACAACGACACGGACGTGGACATCGCCACCAACGCCGATCGGCTGCGCGTGATCACCTTCGGCCGCGAAGGCGGCCCGCAGTTCGGCTTGCCCTCGATCGGCGCCAACTCGGTCGCCGGCCTCTACGGCACGCTGACCGTAGGCGCCAACGGCGGCTACCAGTACGTCGTCAACAACGACGACCCGACGGTCCAGGCCCTGCGGCTTTCAGGCCAGACCCTGGTCGAACGCTTCACCTACACGCTCTCTGACATCGAGGGCCTTCGCGACACGGCGGTGCTGACCGTCACCATCCACGGCGCCAACGACACGCCGGTGGCCGTCTTCGATGTGGGCAACGCCGTCGAGGCCGGCGGCGTGAACAACACCACCCCGGGCAGCAACGCCACGGGCAATGTGCTGGCGAACGACAGCGATGTCGACAGCGTCGCCAATGGCGAGACGCAGCAGGTCACGGGGGTCCGCAATGTGGGGCCGCTGGCACAGGGGCCGATTTCCGTGGTGACGCCCGGCACATCCAGCGGCACCGGCACGGCTGTGATCGGCCGCTACGGGACCCTGACCATCGGCGCGGACGGGACCTACACCTACGTCGTCTTCGACAACGACCCGACCGTGCAGCGCATGGTGCCCGGCGACGTACTGGACGACATCTTCAGCTACCGGGTCACGGATGCCGCCGGACTCGACGACCTGACCGAGCTGCGCATCATCATCTCCGGCGCCAACGACAACCCGGTGGCAAGCGACGACCATGCGGACGCGCAGGCTGCCTCCACCAACGGCAATGCGCAGGAAAGCAATCCGGCCGGCAACGTCATCCGCTTCCCGAGTCGCCCGGGCACCATCGAGCAGCCGGGAGGCAATGGCGTGGATCTCGACGTGGACCGCACCGACAACCCAAACTCGGTGCTGGTCGTGACCGGCATCGGCACCGGGCCCGAAGGGCCGGGCGTGGTGCTGTCCGGCGTGGCGCCCGGCACCAGCCTGGCCAACGGCACCTCGATCGCCGGCACCTACGCACTGCAGGCCGGCGTGCCGGTGGCGGGAGATTTCGGCACGCTGGTGATCGGGGCCGATGGCGCCTTCACCTTCGACGTCAACAGCGACAACCTCACGCTCCAGTCACTGCAGGCGGGGCAGACGGTCGACGTCATCTACACCTACCAGCTCACCGACACCAGCGGCCTCACCGACCTGGCGCAGCTCGTGATCACCGTGCGTGGGGTAAACGACCCGCCGGTGGCGCAGAACGTCGTGGCGCTGGCCACCGAACGCGGCGGCATCGCCAACGCCACGCCGGGCGTCGACCCGACCGGCGATGCCACGAGCGCGTCCTTCGATCCGGACGGCGATCCGTTGACCGTGACCTTCGTCCGTGCCGGCGCCGAGGGCGCGGGCGGCATCGACACGCCGGTCGGGGCGACGGGCGCGGTCGTTGTCGGCCAGTACGGCACGCTCACCTTGCAGGCCAGTGGCGCCTACACCTACGCGGTCAACAACAACAACGCCGCGGTACAGGCCCTGCGCCTGATCTCCGATGTCCTGATCGAACGCTTCACCTTCACCGTCGACGACGGCAACGGCGAAACCGACCAGGGCGAAGTCATCGCGCTGATCCGCGGCCAGAACGACAACCCGGTGGCGGCCGACGATGCCGCTTCCGCGCTCGAGGCGGGCGGCCTGCACAACGACCAGCCCGGGGTCGAACCGACCGGCAATGTGCTTGCCAACGATGCCGACGTGGACGGCGGCGAGGTCCCGACGGACCCGGTGAACTACGGCGAGACACGGGCCGTGTCGTCCGTGCGCACCGGCACCGAAGCAGGCACCGGCACCGCGGGCGTGCTCGGCACCGAGTTGCGCGGCGCCTACGGCTGGCTGACCTTGAATGCCGACGGCTCGTACACCTATCGCGTGGACAACGACGACCCCGCCGTGGAAGCCCTGCGCCTCGACGTCGACACGCTCACCGACAGCTTCAGCTACACCGTGATCGACGCGGCCGGCACCCAGGACCGCGCCACGCTGAACGTGACCATCCATGGCGCCAACGACACGCCGGTGGCCCACCCGGTGGTGGTCGTCGCGGTCGAGGCCGGCGGACAGAGCAACAACATCCCTGGGGTCGATCCGACCGGAAACGTGGTCGACCTGATCGACGATGTCGATGGCTCGGGGGAACTCGTGATCGCGGTCGACATCGCGCGCGGCATCATCAACGGCGTCATCGGTACCCCCTTCCCCGGCCTGTACGGCTCGATCCTCCTGAACATCGATGGCACGCTCAGCTACACGCTGGACAACGACAACCCGGCCGTCCAGGCGTTGCGCACCAGTTCCGACACGCTGACGGAAAACTTCACCTACCAGGTCCGCGACCGGGCCGGCGCCACCAGCTCGGCACCGCTCACCGTCATCATCCAGGGTCGCAACGACAACCCGGTGGCAGTGGACGATGCCGCCATCGCGGTGGAGGCCGGCGGCACCTTCAACGGCACGCCGGGCCTCAACCCGCAGATCGACCTGGTGGCCAACGACACCGACGTCGATGCCGGCGACACCCGGACCGTCACCGGCATCCGTGCCGGCACCGAAGCCGCTGGCGGCGCGTTCACGGCGGTGGCCCCGACCCTGAACGTCATCGGACGCTACGGCACCCTCACGACGGCCGCGAACGGCACCGGCTATACCTACCAGCTCGACAACAGCGCGGCGGCGGTGCAGGCGCTGCGAGCGGGCGAGACGTTGAACGAAGTGTTCACCTACAGCATGCGCGACCTCGCTGGCGCGACGGACATCGCGCAGCTGAACATCGTCATCCGGGGCGCCTACGACGCGCCGGTGGCGGTCAACGACGTGGCGGTGGCGCTCGCCAACAACGGCGCCGGGCGCGTCTTCAACCCGACGCGCAACGTGCTGAACAACGACACCGATGTCGACGTGGGCGACGTGCTGCGCGTGTCCGGCGTCCGCGTGGGCACCGAAGCGGCGGGCGGTGCGCTGGTGAACGTCGCGCCGGGCACGAGCAACCTCGACGGCACGGCGATCGACGGCCTCTACGGCCGCCTGAACATCGGCAGCGACGGCACGGCCACCTACTTCGTCGACGTCAACAACCCCGCCGTGCAGGCACTGGGCCTGCTGCAGTTCGCCGACGAGTACTTCACCTACCGGGCGACGGACCTGGGCGGGCTCGACGACCTGGCCCAGATCCACATCATCGTCGTGGGCCTCAACGATCCGCCGAAGGGCGTCGCGGACGCCGCCACCGCCGTCGAGGCGGCCGGACTGAACAACGCGCAGGCGGGCGTGAACCCGACGGGGAACGTGCTGACCAACGACACCGACGTCGAGGGCGACACGCTGGTCGTGACCGGCTTCCGCACGGGCACCTCGGCAGGCAGCGGAACGGCCGGCACGCTCGGGACCTCGCTGCGCGGCCTGTACGGCGACCTGACGCTCAACACCGATGGCAGCTACACCTACGTGCTCGACAACAGCCTCCCCGAGGTCGAAGCCCTGCGCACGAGCGGGCAGACGCTGACGGACACCTTCACCTACGCGCTGGCCGACATCTGGGATGCGCCCTCCTCGGCCGAGCTGCGCATCACGATCGACGGCCGCAACGACACGCCGATCGCGCGGGACGACGCGACGATCTCCGTCGAGGCGGGCGGCATCGCCAACCAGATTCCGGGCGTGGATCCCGCGGGCAATGTGCTGGCCAACGACAGCGACGTCGACAGCGTGGCCAATGGCGAGACCCGGCAGGTGCTCGCCGTGAGCAACTGGGCGGGGCAATCGGCCGGCGCCGGCCAGGTGCTGATGGGTCTCTACGGCCAGCTCACGCTCAATGCCGATGGCAGCTACACCTACGTGCTCGACAACGCCAACCCCACCGTGCAGGCGCTGCGCACCGCGGGCGAGACGCTGAGCGAGAGCTTCACCTACCGGATGCGCGACACCACTGGCGCAACTTCCGATGCGCGGTTGAACGTGCTGATCCGGGGCGCCAACGATGCGCCGGTCGCGACGGACGACAGCAATGTCGCGCCCAACGAGACGCCCGCCCCGCAGGCCACCGGCAACGTGCTGCCGAACGACGCCGACATCGATGGCGGCGACGACCTGCAGGTGGTCGCCATCCGCACCGGCACGGAGACAGGCAGCGGCACCGCCGGCACGGTGGGCCAGAGCATCGTCGGCCGCTACGGCACGCTGGTCATCAACGCCGATGGCAGCTACACCTACACCATCGACCAGACCAACTCCGACGTGCTCGCCTCGGCCGGGCTGGGCCGGGTGCTGCAGGATGCGTTCACCTACACGATCAGCGACCGCTCGGGCGCGACCGACACGGCACAACTGCTGATCAACCTCGACATTCCGGCACCCTACGTGGCGCCGCCGTCCGACAACTATTTCTCCTACCTCCAGGACCGCACCTATTCGGACGTGACGCTCCCCGACGTGCGGCCTGCGATCTACATCGCCCCCGTCGTGGAACAGATCGACGCCGCCCTGACGCTTTCCGCCTGGGGCAGCGACGGCAGCCAGATGGCCTGGCAGCTGACGCCCGAAATCCGCAGCACCTCATTGGGCGCCGGCCTCGGCGAAGTGGCGGGACAGTACGTCGCGCGCTCCGTCGCCGTCAGCCGGCAGCAGAGCGAGTTCGACCTGGCCTGGATCCTCGGCCGTGAAGGCAGGGTCAGCCTCAGCGCCGACGGGCTGCTCGCGAACCCGTCGCTTTTCACCGTCGACGCCGACGACCTCGCGGTGGACGCTGCGCCGCCCGATCCGCAGACCGCTCTCGGTTTCAGGGAACAGCTGCGCGAGGCGGCGCAGCGGCTCCATCCACTCGACCGGGCAGGCATTCCTGCTCCCGAATCGACACGCATCTGAAGAACAAGGACGAACATGCCCGGGCATCCCTTCAAGATTCTGAGCGTCGCCATGGGTTCGGCACTGCTGCTGAGCGCCTGCAGTTCCCTCGAACCCAAGCCCTACACGCAGGACGATTTGCGCAAGCGCGTCTCCGAGGACAAGGTGCGCATGTATGCCGACCAGGAGCCCGTCACCATTCCGATCACGTTCTACGAGGCGGCGGCGCGTGCGCTCAAGTACAACCTGGACTACCGCCTGAAGCTGATGGAAGGCGCACTCGCTTCCAACCTGCGCGATGTCGCGAGCTACGAGATGCTGCCGCGCCTGGTGGCATCCGCTGGCTACGTCGGGCGCAACAACGACTCCGGCGGCACGTCGATCGGCATCGAGGACCGGCAGGTGAGCTTGCGGGCATCCACCTCCGAGCAGCGCGATCGCGATCTCTACGGCCTGGGACTGAGCTGGAGCCTGCTCGACTTCGGCATGGCCTACTACCGCACGCAGCAGAAGTCCGACCAGATCCTGATGGCGAACGAGCGCCGCCGCAAGGTCGCGCAGAACGTGCTGCAGGACGTGCGCAATGCCTACTGGCGGGCGCTCGGTGCGCAGCGCCTGCTGCCGGAGGTCGACGGCCTGCTGGCGCGCACGCACAAGGCGCTGGCCGCTGCGCGCGAGGCGGAGGCCAAGGGCCTGCTGCCGCGCCAGGACATCCTGGCCTACCAGCGCGCCCTGCTCGATTCGGTCTACCTGCTGACCGTGCGGCGCCAGGACCTGGAGTTCGCACAGGCCGAACTCGCCGCGCTGATGTCGCTGCCGCCCGGCTCCAAGATGTTGCTGGCCGACACGCCCGAGCCGCCGATGCCCGAGCTCACGAAAGACATCGATCGCCTCGAACAGCTCTCGCTCGAGAGCCGTCCCGAGATCATGGAGGAGTGGTATCGCGCGCGGGTCGACGACTACGACATCCAGATCGCCAAGGCGCAGTTGTGGCCGAACATCACGCTCAACTTCGGCCACCAGTACGACTCGAACATCTTTCTCTACAACAACTCATGGAACGCCGGCGCGGCGACCATCTCGTTCAACCTGCTGAAGCTGCTGCAGCTTCCCTCGTTGAACGCCACCCAGCAAAGCCAGACCCAGACCGCCGAGGCGCGGCGCGTGGCCCTGTCGATGGCGGTGCTGACGCAGGTGCGCGTCGGCTACCTGCGCTACCAGCTCGCGCGGCAGGAGGTCGATTTCGCCGACGAGAGCCTGCGCGTGGACCGGCGCCTGCTCGACTATGCGCAGTCCGCGCGCACGGCCTCGGTCGGCACCGAACTGGAGCTGATCCGTGCCGAAGGCCGGCTGCTGCTGTCGCGCTACCAGCGCGAGGCCGCGTACTCCAGCGCGCAGGCCGCCCAGGGCCGGTTGTACAACTCGGTCGGCTTCGACGTCCTGCCCGAGGCGCTCGAGAAGAACGACGTGCAGGCGGTGGCGCAGGAGATCGAACGCACCATCAGCGGCCAGCGCGGCCTGCTGGCGAGCAGCGAGGAGAAGGCCAATGCGACAACCCCGCGTTGAGCGCGCCCTTCTCGCGGCCATCCTGGCCGTGGCACTTCCCGCGTCGTGGGCCGCGCCGGACGCGCGCAAGCCGAACCCCGCCATGGACGACCCCGGCGCGATCCGCGTGCTGCTGGCTTCGCGGCTCGAAACCACGCTGTCGAGCCAGATGAACGGCACGCTCGGCGACCTGCACGCCGAGCTGGGCCAGAAGGTGGCGAAGAACGCGCTGCTGGCGCAGTTCATCTGCACCGAGACGCAGGCGCGCGTGAAGGTGGCTGCCGCCGAACTGAACATGGCGCGCCAGAACCTGGACGCCAAGCGCAACCTGCAGAAGCTCAACGCCGCGGGCGACCTCGAAGTGCTGATGGCAACCACCGAGGTCGACAAGACCGAAGGCGCGCTCACGCTCGCCCGTACGCAAAGCGGCTACTGCCAGGTGCGCGCGCCCTTCAGCGGACGCATCGCCAAGGTGCTGGCCAAGCCGCACCAGACGGTGAGCGCCGGTACGCCGCTGTTCGACCTGGTGAGCGATGGCGCGCTCAAGGTGCGGCTCAACGTGCCCTCCACGCTGCTGTCGCGGCTCAAGCCGGGCGCGCCGCTGGTCGTGACCATCCACGAGACGGGCAAGAGCTATCCGGCGCAGGTGAGCGCGATCAATTCCCGTGTAGATGCGGTGGCGCAGACCGTGGAACTCGAGGCGCGCCTCAACAGCGAGCATCCCGAGCTGATCCCCGGCATGAGCGGCATCGCCCGGTTCCCCACGGACCGTGACTGAGCGACCACCGCCCGCCGCGCAACTGCTGCTCAGCCTCAATGCGCTGCGCGACAGGGCGCTGGCAGCGCCGTCGCTGGATGCGCTGGCCTTCTCGATGGCCAACGATCTCTATCCGCTGCTGCAGTACCGGCAGGCGCTGGTGATGGCGCAGCACGGCGACCGGCTCGAACTTCTGTGCGTCTCGGGCCTCGCCCGGCCCAGCGAGGATTCGCCCTACCTCGTGTGGCTGCGCCGCGCGGGCCGCTGGCTCGTGACGCAGCTTCGCGATGGCAAGCCCCGGTGGCTGGCCCGCGATGCGGTCGACCCGCCTGCCGACATCGCCGAGGGCTGGGCCGAATGGTGGCCCGCCGGCTTGTGGTGCATTCCGCTGAACGACCGCGACGGCAAGCGCCTGGGCGTGCTGCTCTACCTGCTCGACCAGCCGCCGTCCGAGCAGCTCCAGCCGATGCTGCAGGGCGTCTGGCAGACATGGGCGCACTGCTGGGCGGCCTTCGATTCCCGGCGGCGCCTGCCGCGCTGGCGGCCAAGCCGGCGACACGCACTGATCGTGCTCGTCGTGCTCGCGGCACTGATGCTGCTGCCGGTGCGCCAGACGGTGCTCGCGCCCGCCGAGGTGGTGTCGCTGAACGCGCAGGTCATCAGCTCGCCGATCGATGGCGTGATCGAGCGCATGCAGGTGCGGCCCAACCAGGCGGTGGAGATTGGCACGCCGCTCTTCACGCTGGACGAGACCACGCTGCGCAGCCGCGCCGAAGTGCTCGGCAAGGAGGTCGCCGTGGCCGATGCGGAATTCATGGCCGCCAGCCAGCGCGCTTTCGACAATCCGCAGAGCAAGAACGAACTGACGCTCCTCAACGCCCATGCGCGGCAAAGGCGGGCGGAACTGGCCGCCGTGGAGACGCAGCTCAAGCGCACGCAGGTGCTGTCGCCGCGCGCAGGCGTGGCGGTGTTCAGCGACCCGAACGACTGGCTGGGCAAGCCGGTGGTCACCGGCGAGCGCATCCTGCACGTGGCCGACCCCACGCAACCGGCCATGCGCGTGCAGTTGCCAGTGGCGGATGCCATCGCGCTCGAGCCCGGCGCCAAGGTCACGCTGTTTCTCACGGCGTACCCGCTCGATCCGCTGCAGGGGCAGATTCTGGAGACGAGCTACCAGGCCAAGCCGAGCGAGGAAGGCGTGTCGTCGTACCGGCTGCTCGCCAGCATCGAGGACGCGCCCGCGCACGCCCGCCTCGGCCTGCACGGAACGGCCAAGCTCTACGGCGAGCGCGTGATCCTCGGCTACTACCTCCTGCGCCGGCCGTTGGCCGCCGTGCGCGCGTGGACCGGACTGTGAACGACGACCCTGCCGACCAGCCCACCCCGCCGTTGCGCGAGGATCTGCGACTGAGCGAGGCCGGCCCGGGCCAGCGCGGCGATCCCGCGTGGGTGATCCAGGACACGGTGGTCAACCGCTTCTACCGGATCGGCTGGCTCGAATTCGAATGCCTGCTGCGCTGGGGACAATCGCCGCGCCGCATCAGCGAGCAGATCGCAGAGCAGACCGCGCTCAAACCCGATGTGCGCCAGGTGCTGGACTTCCGCCGTTTCCTGGAGCAGCACCAGTTGCTGCGCCCCGGCCCCGAAGCCGTCGCGCGCCTGCTGGGCCGAAGCCAGGGCAACGCGTGGATGAGCTGGCGCTGGTGGCTGCATCACTACCTGTTCTTCCGCATTCCGCTGCTGCGGCCGCAGGTGCATCTGGCGCGGGTCTCGCGGCACCTGGGCTGGCTGTTCAGCCCGGTCACCGGCTGGCTCGTCATCCTGCTCGGCCTGACGGGCATCGTGATGGTGCTGCACCAGTGGGACACCTTCGCGACGGCCGTGGTGGAGTCCTTCTCGACCGAGGGATTGCTGAGCTTTGCGCTGGCCTTGATCGTCGCGAAGACGCTGCACGAGCTGGGCCACGCGCTGGTCGCGACACGCCTGGGCTTGCGCGTGGCGCACATGGGCATCGCGTTCGTCGTGATGTGGCCGATGCTCTACACCGACACGGGCGAGAGCTGGAAGCTGCGCAGCGCGCGGCAGCGCCTGGCGATCGCGTCCGCGGGCATCCTCACCGAACTGGGGCTCGCCGGGCTTTCGACACTGGGGTGGGCACTGAGCGATCCCGGCCCATTGCGCAACGCGCTGCTGTACCTCGCGACCACGAGCTGGGTGCTGTCGCTGGCGCTGAACGCGAGTCCGTTCATGCGCTTCGACGGCTACTTCATCCTCTCGGACCTGCTGGACTTTCCGAACCTGCACGAGCGCTCGGGCGCGCTGGCCAGGGTGGCGCTGCGGCGAACGGTGCTCGGCCTCGACGAACCCTGGCCCGAGCCCTTCAGCCCCGCGCGCCGAAGGATGCTGGTCGCTTTCGCGATCGCGACCTGGCTCTATCGGCTGGTGCTGTTCCTCGGCATCGCGGTGGCGGTGTACCTGTTCTTCTTCAAGCTGCTGGGGATCGTGCTCTTCGCGGTCGAGATCGCGTGGTTCATCGTGATGCCGGTGTGGCGCGAGCTGAAGCATTGGTGGGCGCGGCGCCAGGACGTCGTGCGCGGGCGCCGCATCGTGCTGGCGATGGTGCTGATCGCGCTGGTGCTCGTGCTGGCCGTGCCCTGGCGCACGCAGGTGCATGCGCGCGGCGTGGCGCGAGCCGAGCAGCAACTGCGGGTCTACGCGCCCTACCCGTCCTTGCTGCAGCAGATTCACGCGGCAGGCCAGGTGAAGGCCGGCGACACGCTGGCCGTGCTCGACGAGCCCGACATCGCGGCGCGCAGCCAGGGCAACGAAGCCAGCATCCGCGGCTATCAGGAGCGCCTCGCCGGGTTGATGGCCGACCCTTCCGGCCTGGCGCAGGAAGCCGCCACGCGCCAGCGGCTCAACGCGCAGTTCGAGCAGGTTCGCGCCGCGCGCACGGAGATGGCGCGGCTGAAGCTGCAGGCGCCCTTCGCGGGCCAGTGGCTGGACGTCAATCCCGAGTGGAACAGCGGCCAATGGATCGGCAGCCGCGAGTTGATCGGCGTGCTGGTCGATCCCTCGCGCTGGCAAGTCGACGCCTACGTCAAGCAGGACGAAGTGCAGCGCCTGAGCGTTGGCAAGGGCGTGCGCTTTTATGCCGAAGGACAGCCCGTGCCGATGCACGGACACGTGATCGCCATCGGGACCACCCGCGTGAACCAGCTCGAGCATCCATCGCTGTCGTCGCGCTTCGGCGGCCCGCTGAACACCGTGCCGCACGGCGAGGCGCTGGTGCCCGCGCCGGCGTTGTTTCACGTGCTGGTGCAGCTCGACGAGGCCGTGCCCGGCTTGAAGGAAACACGCGGCCACGTGCAGATCGAGGCGGCTCGCCGCAGCCTGCTGGCCGATGGCCTGACGCGCGTGTTCGCGGTGCTGCTGCGGGAGAGCGGGTTCTAGCGCGCTAGACAGTTTTGGTGATGCGAACCGCGGCGAACGCAGGAATCATGGACGGTGCGCGAGCGTACGCGTCCATGACGATGGGAGGTTTGCGATGAACACGGGCACTTTTGCGAAGCGGTGTGCCGGCGCGTTGGCCATCGCCCTGGCATCGCTTGCGCCCGGTGGACTGATGGCGCAGACGCGCTCGTTTGTGCTGCTCGAGCCGGCGGCGCAGGGATCTCCGACCTACCTTCTGGGTTCGGAGGCCGATCTGGCAGCGTTCCCGAAGTGGACCGATCTCGAATCCCGCACCCGGCAGCTGGCAGACATGGATCGCGGATCGTTCACGGGCGCCGAGGGCAAGAAGATCCACTATCGCGTGTACAGGAATCGCGCCGAAACGCGAGGCGGCATCGTCATCGTGTCGGGCCGGACGGAGGGCCTGCCGCTCTACCAGGAGATTATCTACGACCTGGTTCGCAATGGCTACTCGGTGTACATCCACGACCACCGTGGCCAGGGATTTTCACAGCGGCTGGTCTCGTCGGATCCGACGATGGGGTACATCGACGACTTCGACAACTACGTCAAGGATCTCTCGGCCTTCATCAACGGTCCGGTCCGCAACGCACGCAGTAGCGGCGACAAGCCGCTCTTCCTCGTGGCGCATTCGATGGGCGGCGCGGTCACTGCCCTGTACCTGGAAGGGACGCCGGACAGCAGCATCAAGGCTGCGGCGCTGGTGACGCCGATGATGGAACCCTGGGCAGCGGGGGACCCGAGCCCGAGCATCGTGGCGAAGCTCGCCGACGCCTTCTGCGACAGCTTCAGTCGCAAGATCGGCATGTTCACCTTGCTTTCAACGGTCTACGCGCAAGGCACGGAGTTCGACAAGCAATATGACGAGTTCCACGTGGCGGCCCCCGACAAGGAAAACGGCATCAGCCAGAGCCGCGTGCGCTACGAACGCAACTGGGAGACGCGCAAGACGGCGGAATGCAGCGGCGCGGACTGCGGATCGACCCACGCGAAGGTGGGCGGCGCTTCCTATCGCTGGTTCAATCAGTCCTGCAACGCCTCCGAGCAGGCCCGCGGCGAATCCGCTGCGAACATCAAGGTGCCGGTATTGCTGCTCCAGGGAGAAAACGACAAGGCCGTGAAGCCGTCGGCGCAGAAGGAGTTCTGCGACAGCCTCAACAAGGCGCACGGAAGCGGCTACTGCGTCGGCAGAACGATTCCGGAAGCGCAACACGCGGTGCTGATCGAAAAGGACAGCTATCGGAATCCGGCGTTGAGCCGGGTCCTGCAGTTCCTCGATTGCGTGCGATCGGGAACCGCGCGGTGCGAATGAGGGCGGCGCCGGCGCACCGGCCCGCCATCGCCATCAGGCCGTCGTGTTGACGGCGTCCTTCAATGCCTTGCCTGCCGTGAACTTCGGCGCCTTGCTTGCCTTGATCGTCATCTGCTCACCGGTGGACGGATTGCGGCCGGTGCGTTCGGCACGGCTTGCCACGGTGAAGTTGCCGAAGCCGATGAGCTGCACGGCTTCTCCGCGTGCGAGGGCGCGGGTCAGGTTGTCGAGGGTGGATTCGAGCACGCGGCCGGCGTCGGCCTTGCTGAGGTCGGTGTCTGCGGCGATCGCGGCGATGAGTTCGGTCTTGTTCAAAACGGGGGTTCCTTCTCTTAAAACAAACGAGCAGGATAGCCGACGGCAACGCCCTCTCCGTTTCAGCCGGAACTCAAGTGCGCGCTTATGTGAACGGAGGCAGCTTCTGTCCAGAAGAAAGTACCTTTCCTGACGCAGGATGGGCAAAACGTTGCATGAATGCAACGAATTCGGGCCGAATGTATCTGAAATCTGTGGAAATATGAACGCCAGGTTAACGGTAGTAATGCGATTCATTATCATTCGCTGACTTCGCGCCTTTCGCGAATCAGCTCCTGCCAGCCAATCCGCCCCTCGTTCTCCGAGGCCGCGCCGGACCCAGCCAGTCGAGCTCTCGGCTTCGTCTTTCACCTGGGAATCCCTTTCATGGCCTACATCAAGAGCCGCAAGCACGCTGTCGCGCGCGCGCTGCCCCCCTTCGGCAGTGCTGCCGCCGCTACGCTTCTCGCGCTGTCGCTACCCGCCGGAGCACAGACGTCCGCGAACACCCTCCGGGAGGTTCGCGTCGAAGACGCCTCCGTCGACTTCAAGGTCGACAACTCGGCCAACCCGAAATTCACCGCGCCGCTGGTCAACACGCCGCAGACGATCCAGATCATTCCGGAAACGCTGATGCGCGAACAAGGCGCCACGACCCTGACCGAAGCGCTGCGCAACAGCCCCGGCGTCGGCGCCTTCTACCTCGGCGAGAACGGCAACACGAGCACCGGCGATGCGATCTACATGCGCGGTTTCGACGCCTCGGGCAGCATCTTCGTCGACGGCATCCGCGACCTCGGCTCGATCACGCGCGACACGTTCAACATCGAGCAGATCGAAGTCGTCAAGGGGCCGTCCGGCACCGACGTGGGCCGCACCTCGCCGACCGGGTTCATCAACCTGATCAGCAAGCAGCCCAAGATGGAGGACGCCTTCTCGGGTTCCGTCGGCTTCGGCAGCGGCAGCTACAAGCGCGGCACGGTGGACTGGAACAAGGTCATCACCAATGCCGACGGCTCGGGGGCAGCGTTCCGCCTCAATGCCGTCATCGACGATTCCGGCGTGGCCGGCCGCGATCAGGTGAACAACAATCGCTGGGCGATCGCACCGTCGCTCGCCATCGGCCTCAACACGCCCACGCGCTTCTATTTCAACTACCTGCACGTGGACCAGAACAGCGTGCCGGATGGCGGCGTGCCGACCATCGGCCTGCCGGGCTACTCCAGCCCCGCAGCCAATCGCCCGTACCTCGGCGTTGCCGCGCCCGTGGACCCGTCGAACTTCTACGGCACGAGTTCGGACTTCAACAACGTGAGCGCGGACATGTTCACGGCACGCGTCGAACACGACATCACGCCGAACATCACGCTGCGCAACACGACCCGCTACGGCAAGACGTCGCAGGACTACATGCTGACCTCGTTCATGGGCACGTCGGCGAACATCGTGACGCCGGTCATCGCCAACCCGAACACCTGGACCATCGCGCGGAGCAATCCCACGAACAAGGACCAGACCAACGAACTGTTCACCAACCAGACGAACGTCAGCTCCAAGTTCAACACGGGCTCGGTCGGCCACACGATGAACGCCGGCCTGGAACTGATCCGCGAAGAGCAGACCAGCGCCGGCTTCTTCGGCCCCGGCGCGACGCCTGCCACGGGTGCGCCCTTCAACACCGGCGCCTGGCCCGCCGCCAATCTCTACAACCCCAATCCGTACGTCGCAGGCTTCCGGCGCACGCCCAGCGGCGCGGACAGCGTGGGCTCCACCGACACCGTCGGCGTCTACGTGTTCGACACCGCGAAGCTGAACGAACAATGGCAGTTGACGGGCGGCCTGCGCTACGACCACTACAGCACCGACTACCGCGCCTCGACGCTGTCGACTGCCGCCGCCAATCCGCGGCTGCCGGTCGGCACGCTGGTGCCGACGTCCTTGTCGACTTCCGACGGCCTGTGGTCCGGCAAATTCGGCGTCGTCTACAAGCCCGCCGAGAACGGCAGCATCTACGCCGCCTACGGCACCTCCGCGCAGCCCCCGGGCGGCGCCAACTTCGCGCTGGCCGCCGGCGGCACGGGCAACAGCGCCTCCCGCATCGACTTCGAGCCGCAAGAAGCCAAGACCTATGAGATCGGCACCAAGTGGGACGTGCTGAACAAGAAGCTCGCGCTGACGGCCGCGGTCTATCGCACCGAAGTCAAGAACGAAGTGGTGCAGGACCCGACCTCGCTGCTGTACTACCAGACCGGCAAGAAGCGCGTGCAGGGCATCGAGCTCGGCGCGGCTGGCGCGATCACCGACAACTGGGGCATCAGCGCCGGCTTCACGACCATGGACACCGAAGTGCTCAGCGGTCCGGTCATCACCGCCAGCGGCGAGAACGTGCTGACCTACACGCCGAAGAACGCCTTCACGCTCTGGTCGACCTACCAGTTCCCGTTCGGCCTGACGATCGGCGGCGGCGCGCGCTACAACGGCAAGCTCAGCCGCGGCACCGACGGCGCCGTCGGCACCCCGGCCTACGCCGAGTCCTACTGGGTGTTCGACGCGATGGCGTCCTACCGCGTCAGCAAGAACGTCGAACTTCAGCTGAACATCTTCAACCTGTTCGACGAGGAGTACGTGGCCGCGATCAACAAGAGCGGCTACCGCTACACGCCGGGGATTCCGCGGTCGGCGCGCCTGACGGCCAACTTCGCCTTCTGACCGTCGTCATCGACTGCCGCAGGCCGGACGCATGGAGCAAGTGGACAGGCTCAGGCACACCGGCCTGAAAGCCACCTTGCCGCGGGTGAAGGTGCTCGAACTGTTCCAGCAAAGCGAGCAGCGCCACCTGGCGGCCGAGGAGGTGTACCGGCAGATGGTGCGGCTCGGCATGGACGTCGGCCGCGCGACGGTCTACCGCGTGCTGCCGCAATTCGAGCGGGCCGGCCTGCTCAAGAAGACCCGGATCGATGGTGCCCGGACCGTCTACGAGCTCAACGACGGCAAGCGACACCATGGGCACCTGGTGTCGCTGGTCGACGGATCGGTGCGCGAATTCTTCGACTCGCAGATCGAGGCGAGACTCCTTGCCATCGCGCAGGAACAAGGCTTCGACATGGCGGACTACGGCGTCACGGTCTTCGGCCGGCCGCGATGACCTCGATGGTCGCCAGCAAGGGAAAAGGCTGGCTGGTGGCGGTCCGCGCGCAATGAGCGCCTCCGCCTTTCTAACCAGCCAGAAGGGGTTGACGGGCGAAGCGTCCGGTTCGCGCCGTCAGTCTTGAGCCGCGCCTGAAAGTGCGCGGCACAACAAGGCAACCTTAGGTCCCCTTCATGGCCCACGCCATCGACTGGATGGACTAGTGGGTGTGCATTACTTCACGGGATCTGCACGGAAGTGCGCCCCGACTCATGGCGAATCCGGGATGCGGCGACTTCGGCCCCTTTCCGGTGCCGCGTCGCGATGGCCGCGGAGGCTCGAAAGGACGGGCCACAATGCCCATCCATGCAAACCCTCTCGCTGCGCCAGTTCGCCCTGCTCGTTCCGCTCACGCTGGTGTGGGGCCTCAACTGGCCGGTGATGAAGCTGGGCGTGGCCGACTACCCGCCGCTGGCGTTTCGCACCCTCTCGCTATGGCTCGGCCTGCCCATCCTCGGCCTCGCGCTGGTGGTGATGAAGACGCCATTCAAGGTGCCGCGGCGCCACTGGCCCGAACTGCTCTGGCTGGCGGCCACCAACATGTTCGTGTGGCACGCCTGCATCATCCTGGCGGTGAAGGCGCTGTCCAGCGGACGCGCGGCGATCCTGGGCTACACGATGCCAGTGTTCTCGGCCGTGATCGGCGCCGTGCTGTTCTCGGCAATGCTCACGCGCCGCGGCTGGCTGGGCGTGAGTGCATGCGCACTCGGCGTGGGGCTGCTGCTGTGGCACGAGTTCACCCATCTCGCGGGGCGCCCCGGCTACGTCGCGCTCGCCTTGGTGGCGGCGGCCACCTGGGCGCTGGGCACGCAGTTGCTGCGGCGCACGCGCATCGGGTTGCCCACGCTCACGCTCTCGTTCTGGATGACCGCGCTGACCGCCGTCGTGATGACCGTGCTGTCGCTGCTCTTCGAGCGCTCGCAATGGCGGCCTCCCGGCAATGCCGCCTGGGCCGCGATCGCCTACAACGCCGTGCTCATCTTCGGCTTCGCGCATGCGGCCTGGTTCTATCTCGCGCGCGGGCTGCCGCCGGTGGCCTCCACGCTGAGCGTCATGCTGATCCCCGTGCTCGGCGTGTTCAGCGGCGCGCTGTGGTTGGGCGAGACGGTGTACTGGCAGGACTGGACCGCCGTCGCGCTGATGATGGTGGCCATCGCCTCGGTGCTGTGGCCGGTGCGCGCCGATCGCCCGGACACCCGGGACAGGAAATCGATGCAGGCGCCCGAACTGGAGCGCTGACGGCACGGCTCCCGGTTGCGAAACGGGCCCTTCGAAGGCACGATATCGGTGCACCGCCAATCGGCGCGTGCACCCGCCTGCCGGGGTTGCGGCGACATTGCCGGGCTGCAGGATCAACGCAACGCGCCGCCGATGTCCTTTCTCTGGCCTGATTTCCTCTGGCTCTTGCCGGGGCTGCTGCTAGTGCCGGCGGCGTATGTCTGGCTGCAACGTCGCCGAAACAAGGCGGCCCTGCGCTACAGCAGCCTTGGCATCGTCCGCGCAGCGGCGGCGGGCCAGTCATGGCGGCGGCACTTGCCTCCGGCGTTGTTCCTGCTGGCCTGCTCGGGCCTGCTGCTTGCAGCGGCTCGCCCGGTGGCGCGAGTGCCGCTGCCCTGGGCGCGGTCCTCGATCATGCTGGCCATGGACGTGTCGCTCAGCATGCGCGTCACGGACGTCAAGCCGAACCGGCTCGTCGCCGCGCAGGACGCGGCCAAGTCTTTTCTGCGCGAACTGCCCAAGAACATCGAGGTCGGGCTCGTCACGTTTGCCGGCAGCAGCCAGGTCGCCCAACGCGCGACGCTGGATCGCGAGTCCCTCGTTGCAAGCATCGATGCATTTCAGATGCAGATGGGAACGGCGGTGGGCAATGCGATCGTGCTGTGCCTGGCGGAGCTGTTCCCGGAACAGGGCATCGAACTCGGCGACATGACCTTCGGCAGCATGCGGCTCGGCCGCAGCCTGGACGAGAAGGCGAAGCCGCCGCCGAAGCAGATCGCGCCGGTGGCCCCGGGCTCCTTCGACTCGGCCGCGATCATTCTGCTGAGCGATGGCCGCCGCACCACCGGCATCGACACCCTGCAGGCAGCGAAGATGGCCGCCGACCGAGGCGTGCGCATCTACGTGGTGGGATTGGGGACGGTCGATGGCGATGCCGCCATGCCCGAGGGCATTGCCATCTACATGAAGCTGGATGAACCGACGCTGCGCGAAGTGGCGCGCATGACCGGCGGCGAGTACCACCACGCAGGCACGGCGGAAATGCTGCGCAGCGTCTACGAAAAGCTCGGCTCGCGCCTGCAGGTGCAGGCGAGGGAAACCGAACTCACCGGCATCTTCGCGCTGATCTCCGCCCTGGTCGCGATGGCGGCAGCCACGCTGTCGCTGCTCTGGTTCGGGCGCGTCGCCTGAGCGGCGCGCCGTCATCCATTTCAGGCCACGGGCCCGACGAACGAGATCAGCCGCCCCATCCGGGCGATGAAGTTCGACGTGATGATGAATTGCGGCTTGTCGCGCTTCACGTAGGGCGCGATGTCCGGCGGCGTATCGGCCGGATAGGGAGAGGTGTCGTACACATCGCCCACGTGGCGGCTGCGATAGGCCGTGCCGGTGTACGGCGTGGCCGGACCATCGCCGCGATACGGGTTCACGATCTCGGGCACTGGCGCGGTCCAGTACTTGCCGTCCACCAGCGCCGCAATGATCGTCTGCACTTCGGATTCGGGCACCACCGGCGTCTTCATCACGGCGCCCTCGAACAGGTCCGGGAAATCCACTTCGCGGATGGCGGCGAAATACTTCGGCAGGGTGCGCGCCTTGGTGGCCTTCAGCGGCGACTTGGCGACCATGGCGTCGATCTGCGCCTGCGTCATCGCATTGAGTTCGTCCAGGCGCTTTTGAAGCGCGGCGGTATCGACCGAGCGGCCCGACGAGTAGTGGCTGATCGTGTTGGTGATGTCCTTGTCGAAGAAGTACGCGCCGTTATTGATGTTGGAGCCGTAGCGGTGGATGTAGAGCGGCTCGTTCGTGTCGAGCTCGATGAAGGTCGCCACGTTGCGGCCCGCGAGCAGCGGGTTGAGGGTCGCGACGTTGGCGGGGAGCTGGATCGAGGCGGACTTCAGCCAGTCGATCGCCTTCTGCAGCTGCGACAGGTACTTCCTGTCGCCGGTCAGCGTGAAGTAGCCCAGGAGCTGCTGGATGTTGGTCTGCGTCGTGTGCGTGGCCAGCGAGCGTGGCTCGTACGAACGCGCCGCGGCCGGAGAGCCTGCGAGCCGGCCGCCGGTGTCGCGCGACAGGTGCTGCAGGCTCCAGCCCGACTGCAGGGGCTGCGTCGGGGACGTCCATTGCATCCGCTGCATGCAGTCCATGGCGCGGGTGACGTTGGCCACCAGGTCGGAGCGGCCGAGCGCCATCACGCACATCGTGAGGAACTTGATGTTCTCGCCCATGACGTCGTCGTTGAAGGTCACGTGCAGCGTGTAGTCGCCGTCTTCCATGCCGGCACGCGCGCCCGCCGGCAACTGCGTGGGGTTGGGCAAGGGCATGACGCTGACCGCGTTCGGGTTGTGCGGAAAGCGCTGCGGCCAGCCGCCGTCGGCGACACCGAACTGGGGGCCGAACTGCGCATCGGTGATGAACTTGATGGCGTTGTTGGTGGCGGTCTGGTAGACCGGGTCCTGCTTCTCCAGGTACATGCGCAGCATCAGTTGCGAGGCCACCGCGGTGGTGGCGTCGTCGAAGGTCGCATTGCCGTAGTAGTGCTGGAACTCTTCGAGGCGCCAGCCGTTCTTGCCCACCGTCTCGTACCAGTGCTTCAGCGAGTCCTCGCCGGCGAAGTCGTAGATGTAGTTCCAGCCGCCCGAGCTCTGCTGCGCGGAGGCGACGGCCTTGGCCGTGCGGTCGGCCGCCTGGTAGAAGCGCTCATCGCCGGTCGCATGGTAGGCATCGAGGTAGATGTGGCCGATGGAGGACGTGCCCGGCGGCTGCAGCCAGAGCATGGTGCGCTTGGCCTCCATTTCGCCGAAGGTCTGCGTGAGGTCCGGTGAATACGACCACACGTAGCCGCCCTTGTACGAGACGACTTCGTCCATGTAGCTCGTGGCGCTCTTGAGCGCCACCAGGGCGGGCGCCTGGGGCCCCGGTGCCGGAGCAGGCGCCGGCGCAGCGGCAGGGGGGAGGAAAACGTGGTCGCCGCCGCCGCCACAGGCGGCCAGCGCGACGGGAGACAGGACCGAAATTGCAAACTGTCTGCGTTTCATGGAATTCCTTTTTCTGGTTGAGGATTCGAACTGGCGAACCCAAAGTCATCAGATGTCGTACAACATCGGTTGTCTTATGGCCTTGGGGCGGCGATTATTGAAGCCGGCTCACGAGAGCGTCAAGGCGAACAAGTGCAAGAACTTGTGACAGGCGCCCGCACTTGTCATATGACAACGTATGACTTACAAAGTAGTCAGGTAAGGGCGAAGCTGGCGCCGCATGGGCACCGGGCGATGGATGCAAGGGACGCCCGCAGAGGGCTCAGGTGGCTGGATGACCGGGGCCGCGCAAGCGGCCCTACCCCAGAACGTCGTTCACCTGCTCGTTGAACTCCGCCTGGCTGAGCGCCGCGCCGAGTTCCCTCGGCAGCGCGTCGCGCACCGAGAACACGCCCAGGATCTTCTTGCCCGACAGCAGCGGCAGATGGCGGAAGCCGCGCTCCAGCATCAGCACGATGGCGTCGGACACCGGTGTTTCGGGCGGCACGCAGATCGGGTTGGGCGTCATGACCTCGCGCGCCGTCGTGTGCTCGGGGTCGAGGCCTCGCGCGAGCACGCGGGTCATCAGGTCGCGCTCGGTCAGGATGCCCAGCAGGATGTCCGGCGGTTCCATGATCAGCACGCTGCCGCAGTTGGCGCGTGTCATCACGCATGCGGCGTCGCGCACGCTGGCCTGTGGGCCCAGGCTGGTCACATGCTTGCGCGAGATCGACTGGAATACAGTGCGTTCGGCCATGGTCCGTCCCCCGAAGAATCGGCAATGGTGCGCTTTGCCCGCCTTCAGCGCAAGGCGTCGTTGAGCCGCTCCAGTGCCTTGGCGCCGGGGCAGAGCTGCGCCGGCCCCAGCGTGTTGAGCGGCCGGTCGCTGGTGTTGAGCGCCGTGTGCAGGTCGGTCGCCAGCGGGTCGACGTAGAGCAGCCCCGTCACCACCTCGCCCATCTCCTGGTGCCGCTGCATGTGGGCCATGGCGGCGTAGCGGTCGCCGGGGTTGTAGTCGGGGTGCAGGCTGCGCAGGCGCAGCAGGGTGCCGTCGTGCTGGCGCACGTCCAGCACTTCGCCCGGCGCCATGTCCACCGAGATCTCCTCGCGCCCGCTGATGAAGTCGATGCGGCTCACCGCCTCGTTGTGCTCGCGCACGTAGTCGTAGCTCTTGGTGCTGCCGGGGTGGTTGTTGAAGGCCACGCAGGGGCTGATCACGTCGATGAAGGCGGAGCCGCCATGGCTGATCGCGCCCTTGATCAGCGGCACCAGTTGCGCCTTGTTGCCCGAGAACCCACGCCCGACGTAGCTGGCACCGAGCTGCAGCGCCATGGCGACGAGATCGACCGGGCTGTCGGTGTTGACGACACCCTTCTTGCTCTTGGAGCCCTGGTCGGCGGTGGCCGAGAACTGGCCCTTGGTCAGCCCGTAGACGCCGTTGTTCTCGACGATGTAGGCCATGCGCACGCCACGCCGCATCGCGTGGGCGAACTGGCCCAGTCCGATGGAAGCGGAGTCGCCGTCGCCCGAGACGCCGAGGTACAGCAGGTCGCGGTTGGCGAGGTTGGCGCCGGTCAGCACGCTGGGCATGCGGCCATGCACGGTGTTGAAGCCGTGCGAGGCACCCAGGAAGTAGTCCGGCGTCTTGGAGCTGCAGCCGATGCCCGAGAGCTTGGCGACTCGGTGCGGCTCGATGTCCAGCTCCCAGCAGGCCTCGATGATGGCGGCGGAAATGGAGTCATGCCCGCAGCCGGCGCACAGCGTGGATATCTTGCCCTCGTAGTCGCGACGCGTGTAGCCGACCTTGTTGGTGGCAAGGGTCGGATGGCGCAGCCGGGGCTTCGCGAGATAGGTCATGCGGGTTCCTTGGTCTCGATGGCGCGGCTGATGGCCTCCGCGATGAAGCGCGCCGTGATGGGTGTGCCGTCGAAATGCAGCACCGGCACGAGCCGGGCCGGATCGATGCCGAGTTCGTTGACGAGCAGGCTGCGCATCTGCGCGTCGCGGTTCTGCTCCACCACGAACACCTGCGTGTGCTGCGCGAGGAAGCGCACCACGCTGTCCGGGAACGGAAAGGCGCGCAGCCGCAAGGCGTCGAGCTGGATGCCCATCTCCTCCAGCACCTCCAGCGCCTCGTGCATGGACGGGCTGGTCGATCCGAAATAGATCACGCCGAGATCCGTCTTCTCCGCAGCGAGCCGCAGCGCCGGCTGCGGCACCAGCGTGGCCGCGGTCGCGAACTTCTTCAGCAACCGCTCCATGTTGTAGATGTAGTCGGGCCCGCGTTCCGAATAGCGCGCATAGGCATCGCGCGTGGTGCCGCGGGTGAAGAAGCTGCCCTTGGTCGGGTGCGTGCCCGGCAGCGTGCGCCAGGGGATGCCGTCGCCGTCCACGTCCTTGTAGCGGCCGAAGTCGCGGCCGGCCTCCAGCTCCTCGGCGGTCATGACCTTGCCACGGTCGTAGGCCTGGCTGTCGTCCCACGCGAAAGGCTTGCACAGGCGCTGGTTCATGCCGATGTCGAGATCGGTCATCAGGAACACCGGCGTCTGCAGGCGGTCCGCCAGATCCAGCGCCGCCGCCGCGTGCTCGAAGCATTCGTGCGGGTCCTCGGGGAACAGCAGCACGTGCTTGGTGTCGCCGTGCGATGCGTACGCGCACGAGAGGATGTCGGCCTGCTGCGTGCGCGTCGGCATGCCGGTCGAAGGCCCGCCGCGCTGCACGTTGACGAGCGTGACGGGGATCTCCGCGAAGTACGCCAGCCCGATGAACTCGCTCATCAGCGAGATGCCCGGCCCCGAGGTCGGGGTGAAGGCGCGTGCACCATTCCATCCTGCGCCGACCACCATGCCGATGGAGGCGAGCTCGTCCTCGGCCTGCACGATGGCGAAGCGGTTCTGCCCGGTGTGCGGGTCGACGCGGAACTTCGCGCAGTACCGCTGGAAGGCTTCAGCCACCGACGACGATGGCGTGATCGGATACCAGGCCGCGACCGTCGCGCCGCCGTAGACGCAGCCCAGCGCGACGGCGCTGTTGCCGTCGACGAAGATCCGGTCGCCCACGCGATCGGCACGCCGCACCCGCAGCCCCACCGGCTCGCGCAGGTTCTCGCGGGCGAAGTCGCAGCCGAGATTCAGTGCCTGCACGTTGGAAGCCAGCAGCTTTTCCTTGCCCTTGTACTGCTCGCCGAAGAGCTTCTCGACCACCTCCGGCTCGATGCCCAGCAGGATCGCCAGCGCGCCCACGTAAACGATGTTCTTGAACAACTGGCGCTGGCGCGGGTCGTGATAGACGGCATTGCAGATCTCGGTCAGCGGCATGCCGATCACGCGGATGTCGTCGCGGAACTTCGATGGCGGCAGCGGCCGCGTGCTGTCGTAGAACAGGTAGCCGCCCGGCTCCAGCTCGGCCACGTCGGCATCCCAGGTCTGCGGGTTCATCGCGACCATCATGTCGGTGCCGCCGCGTCGTCCCAGGTGGCCCTTTTCGGTCACTCGCACCTCGTACCAGGTCGGCAGGCCCTGGATGTTGCTCGGGAAGATGTTGCGCGGGCTCACCGGCACGCCCATGCGCAGGATGGCCTTGGCGAACAGCTCGTTGGCCGAGGCCGAACCCGAGCCGTTGACGTTGGCGAACTTGATGACGAAATCGTTGACCGCTTCGATCGGACGCGCCGCGCTCATGCCGGGACCTCCTCTGTCTGGCGCACGACGCCGGCCGGCGTCATCTTCAGCAGGAACTTCTGCATGTCCCAGGCGCCTGTCGGACAGCGCTCGGCGCACAGGCCGCAGTGCAGGCAGACGTCCTCGTCCTTCACCATCACGCGGCCGGTCTTGAGTCCGCCGGATACGTACAGGTCCTGCGCCAGGTTGAGCGCGGGCGCTTTCAGGCGGCCGCGCAAGTCCGCTTCATCGCCGTTCTCGGTGAAGCTGATGCAGTCCATCGGGCAGATGTCCACGCAGGCATCGCATTCGATGCAGGCGGTCTCCGTGAACACGGTCTGCACATCGCAGTTCAGGCAGCGCTCGGCTTCCTTGAAGGCGGTGGCAGCGTCGAAGCCGAGTTCCACCTCGACACGGATGCTGGCCAGCGCCTTCTCGGCCTTGGCCCAGGGCACCTTGTAGCGAAGGTCGTTGGAGGTGTCGTTGTCGTAGCTCCACTCGTGGATGCCCATCTTCTGCGACACCAGGTTGGTCATGGGCGGTGGGCGAACATGGACCGGCTCGTCGTGCAGCAACTGGTCGATCGACACGGCCGCCTCATGGCCATGGGCCACTGCCGTGATGATGTTCTTGGGGCCGAAGGCCGCGTCGCCGCCGAAGAACACCGTCGGCACCGAGGACTGGAAGGTCGTCTCGTCGAGCCTGGGCAAGCCCCATTTGTCGAATGCGATGCCGCAATCGCGCTCGATCCACGGGAAGGCGTTTTCCTGCCCCACGGCCACCAGCACCTCATCGCATTCGAAGAAGGCATCGGGCTCGCCCGTCGGCACCAGCGAGCGGCTGCCCTGCGCGTCGTACTCCGCGCGCACGATCTCGAAGCGCATGCCCTTCAGCTTGCCGTCCTCGTGCACGAAGGCCTTGGGCACATGGAAGTTGATGATCGGGATGCCTTCGTGCTGGGCGTCTTCCTTCTCCCAGGGCGAGGCCTTCATCTCCTCGAAGCCGCTGCGAACGATCACCTTCACATCGGTGCCGCCGAGACGTCGCGCCGACCTGCAGCAGTCCATCGCCGTGTTGCCACCGCCCAGCACGATCACGCGCTGGCCGATGCTCGTCACGTGGCCGAAGGAGACCGAGTTGAGCCAGTCGATGCCGATGTGGATGCTCTCCGCCGCTTCCTTCCGGCCCGGCACGTCGAGGTCGCGCCCGCGGGGCGCGCCGCAGCCGACGAAGATCGCGTCCCAGTCCTGCGCCATCAGCGCCTTCATCGATTCGATGCGCTCGCCGCTGCGGAACTCCACACCCAGGTCGAGGATGTAGCCCGTCTCCTCGTCAATCACCGACTCGGGCAGCCGGAAGCGCGGGATCTGCGTGCGGATGAAGCCGCCGGCCTTGGCCTCGCCGTCGAACACCGTCACTTCATAGCCGAGCGGCGCGAGGTCGCGCGCGACGGTGAGCGAGGCCGGCCCGGCGCCCACGCAGGCGATGCGCTTGCCGTTCCTGGGCGCGACCGTGGGCATGCGTGAACGCACGTCCTCCTTCATGTCGGCGGCCACGCGTTTGAGCCGGCAGATCGCGACCGGCTCTGGGTCTTTCGCATTACTTTCCTCGACGCGCCCTCGCCTGCAGGCCGGCTCGCAGGGCCGGTCGCAGGTGCGCCCGAGGATGCCGGGAAAGACGTTGGAAACCCAGTTGACCATGTAGGCATCGCCATAGCGGCGCTGCGCGATCAAGCGGATGTATTCGGGTACGGGGGTGTGCGCCGGACAGGCGTACTGGCAATCCACGACCTTGTGAAAGTAGGCCGGGTTGGCGATGTTGGTTCGCTGCAAGGCTTGTCTCCTGGCTGCTCGCCCGGGGGCTCGTGGGGAAGAGCCATGGCGGGTCTGCCCGCAGTATGCGCCGCCCGGGGCGAATCAAATCCTTGGTGAAATCCCGCAGCCACCGCAGTGGGGTAATGCGCGGGTCGATTGACACTGCCCTCAGGTCGGCGCACCATTTTTCGGGTCCGGAAGTCGCTCTCCAGGAGAAGCCCATGACCGAATCGTTCCGCGACTTCGAGCACGACGGCTGGGCCGACCCTCACGTCTGCGTGAGCTACGACGATCTTCTGTCGAGCCTCACGACCCAATCGATCGGCCCGCTGCTCGACGCCGCCGGCGTGAAGACGGGAAGCGTCGTGCTCGACGTGGCGACAGGTGCCGGCTACGCAGCCGGCGCGGCCCTGGCGCGTGGCGCGCAAGTCACGGGTATCGACTTCTCGGCCGAGCAGGTGCGCATGGCCAAGCAGCGCTTTCCGTCAGCGAGCTTCGTGGAAGGCGATGCCGGCAACCTGCCTTTCGCCAGCGCGGTGTTCGATGCCGTCGTCGCCAATTACGGCGTGCTTCATTTCCCGGAGCCCGAGCGCTTCTTTCGCGAAGCGTTCCGCGTGCTCAAGAGCGGTGGCCGGCTGGCCTTCACGGTGTGGGGCACGCCGCAGGAAGCGAGGCTGTTCGGCGCCGTGCTCGGCGCGATCGATGTCCACGGCTCCATGGACGTGGGCTTGCCGGGCGGACCCAACATGTTTCTCTATGCCGATGCATCGACGAGCGAGGCGGCCATGGCCTCGGCGGGCTTCAAGGATGCGACCGTGACCCAGGTGCCGCAGACCTGGCGGCCATCGTCGAGCGAGCAGATCCTGCTCACCGTCAAGACGGGCACCGTGCGCATGCGCGGCACCCTGCAGCGCCAGCACATCGAGTCGCTGGACGCGATCGACGACGCGATCCTGACGGCGCTGGAGCCTTGCCGGAACGGCCGCAGCTACGAAGTGCCCATGCCAGCCGTGCTCACAACGGCAACCAGGCCGTGAATCTAAGATGCCGGGTTTCATCAGGAAACCCGCCATGCCGATTGCCTGGTCCGACTCGCTGGAGACGCTCGATTGGGATGAGCTGTGCGCGCTCTACCGGGCGGCGCCACTTGGCAACAAGAGCCCCGAGGGCCTGAAGACTGCGTTCACGAACAGCATGTTCCGATGCCTTGCCTACGAAGACGGCAAGCTCGTCGGCGTGGGGCGGGCGCTGGCGGATGGGGTCGATTGCTCGTACATCTGCGACGTCGCCGTGTTGCCAAGCCATCAGGGCACGGGGCTGGGCAAGGAGATCGTCGCGCGGCTCGTTGCACTGTCGAGAGGACACCGGAAGATCATCCTGTACGCCGTGCCCGGCAAGGAAGACTTCTATCGCAAGTTCGGATTCGGGCGGATGAAGACTGCGATGGCGATCTTCGAGGATCAGGCCTCGGCAGTGCAGCGGGGGTACATCGCCGAGGCGTGACTGGCCTCGGCGCTACATTCGATGCCCATGTCCAGATTCCGCCTGCTGCACCATCTGCCGCACCTGTTGCGCCGCGCCCATTTCGAGAGCGACGCGCTGTTCGCGCAGATCTACGGCGAGGCAGTGACCTCGCGGCAACTCGCCTTGCTGGTGGCGGTTCGCCAGCGGCCCGGCGCATCGCAGAGCCAGGTGGCGCAGGACATCGGGCTCGACCTCAATACCTGCAGCGACCTGGTCCTGCGCACGGTGCGCAAGGGCCTGCTGCGCCGCGAGCGATCGGCCGAGGACGCGCGAAGCTTCAGTCTTCTTCTCACTGACGAAGGCAGCCAGTTGCTGGAAGACACGACAGCCAAGGCCACCGAATACCAGAACGCCGTGGCGGCACGCCTGAGCAAGGCGGAGCGCGAGCAACTGGTCGCACTGCTGCGCAAGCTGCTGGGCTTCGACGGCTGAAGTCCGTCGCGGGCTCCTTCCGTGTAAACCCCAATTCGTCCGGCTCCAGACTGCGATCAAATACTACGAATACGTAGCAATTGATCGAAAAGCCCATGACGATGCTCCTCCCCTTCCCCGCCGGCAACTACCGCTATCTCCCGGGCGGCTTCCAGTATTCGGCCGCCGTGATCGCGGATGCCGGCCATGCCATCGAGCGCGCCCGCTTCGACCGCCCGGTGCCCCTGGCCGAAGGCTTCGAGCGCATCCGCGCGCACCTGCAGTCGCAAGGGCGGCCATTGACCGCGCTGTGCGCCTGCGAACTGCGCTCGCCCGCGCCGATGAGCGAGCCGGACTTCGTGGCCTTCAATCGCGCCTATGTGCGGCCGCTCGCTGAGTGGGGGCTGTTCAGGGACGACATCAATCCGGTGGCGCGCTGCAACCTGGTTCCCGCGGTGGCACCGCCGGCCGAGGCGGGCTTTCATGCCTTCAGCTACACCGTGCCGCTTGCTTCCACGCGCGAAGTGCCCGACTTCACGACCTCGGGCGCGGCCGAGTGCCCGGACCGCCCCGGCTATCGCGACCACATCGTGCGGCTGGGCGAGACCTCGCCCGATGCACTGGCCGACAAGCTGCGCTTCGCCATCGGCGATCTGGGCTCGCGGCTCGATCTCATGGGCGTCCGCTGGACCGACGTGACGAGCATGAGCCTGTACACCGTGCATGACCTGCACCACGCCATCGAGCAGGAACTCGCGCACCGCGGCGCACTGGCGGGCGGCCTCGCATGGCACTGGGTACGACCGCCGGTCAAGGACATCGAGATCGAGATCGACGCGCGACGGGTGTCACGCGAACTGCTCTTGCCGCGCTGATTTTTCATCCTCGAAGGAAGGTGCCATGAAAACCATCACCCCTACCCGCCGCCAACTGCTCGGCATCGCCGCCTGCGCATTGACTCTGGCGACGGCCCTACCCGATGCACGGGCCAGCGACGGCTTTCCCGGCGGACCGGTGCGCATCCTGGTGGGCTTTCCGGCTGGCGGGACGATCGACGTGGTCACGCGCCAGGTGGCCGAGCAGATGCGCGAGGACCTGGGCGTACCGGTCACCGTCGAGAACCCGACCGGCGCGGGCGGCCAACTCGCGGCGCAGGCGCTCAAGCGTGCGGCGCCCGACGGACGCACCCTGATGGTCGCGCCCGACCACACGGCCGTGATCATCCCGCTGACACTGGCGAATCCCGGCTTCAGCATGACGACCGATTTCGCGCCCGTCGGACTCGTCGCCAACTACGCCGGTGCGCTGGCCGTGAGCCAGGCCAGCGGCATCAAGGATCTACCGGGCCTCATCGCCGCATCGAAGACGCAGCCGGCGGCCGCCAACGTGGGTGTCGCGGCGGCGGGCAGCAAGCCGCAGTTCGATCTGGGCGCGCTCTCGAAACAGCAGCAGACCACCCTGAACTCGGTGCCCTACCGCGGCTCCGTGCCGATGGTGCAGGACCTCGCCGGCGGACACCTGAGCGCGGGCATCACGGCGCTCGGCGACTTCCTGGAGTTCCACCGCGCCGGCAAGCTCAAGGTCGTGGCCATGGTCGGCGACCGGCGCTCTCCGCTGCTGCCGGACGTTCCGACGGCCAAGGAACTCGGCTACGCAATGCAGACCGACTTCTGGGTCGGCATGTTCGCCCCCGCCGGCACGCCGAAGGCCGCCGTGGAGCGGCTCAACCAATCATTGAACAAGGCCCTGGCAACGGCCAAGGTGCGCGAACGCATGGCCGGCCTCGTGTTCGAGCCGAAGGCGTCGACGCCGGCCGAACTCACCGAGCGCATGGCGGCGGAAACGAAGTACTGGGCGCCGATCATCTCGGCCTCGGGCTGGGTCAAGCAGTGAGGCGGTCAGGCGCCGTGCGATTCAGTCCGGCGCTTCAAGCCTGAACAGACTCGTCGCCTCCAGATCCAGCACCGGCAATTCCTTCTGGTTGAACAGCCGCCAGCGCCAGCGCAGGATGCCCAGCGTCGAACGCTTCTCCGAACGCCGCACCTCGACCACATCGGCCACGAGCCGCAGGCTGTCGCCGGGACGCACCGGGTTGGGCCACTTCAGGTACTGGAGACCGGGCGACGCGAAGGACTCGGAGCCGACCAGCGCGGCATCGGTGACGAGCCGCATCGCGATCGCGCTCGTGTGCCAGCCGCTCGCGATGAGCCCCCCGAAAGGCCCGTCCGCCGCCGCATCGGCATCGGTGTGGAACCACTGCGGGTCGTAGGCCCGCGCGAACTGCACGACTTCCGCCTCCGTCACGAGGTACGGGCCCGCTTCGATGATCTGGCCCGTGTGGAAGTCGGCGAATTTCATCAGGGCATTGTCATCAATACGTTTCGAGGTGCAGGCGCCCCTCGCGCTTGAGGCTCTCGCCGACCGTGTCCCAGTCGAGGCCGGCTTCGGTCGCCACGTCGCGTAGCGCGAGGACGACGCCCTCTTCCATGCTCTTCAGGCCGCACACGTAGAAATGGCTCTGGCCGTCCTTCAGCAGCTCGACGAGGTCCGCGGCGCGTTCGCGCATCATGTCCTGCACGTAGCGCTTGGGCTGGCCCTGCGTGCGCGAGAAGGCGAAGTTGATGTCGATGAAATCCTTGGGCAACGTCTGCAGCGGGCCGAAGTACGGCAGCTCCTGCTGCGTGCGCGCGCCGAAGAAGAGCATGAGCTTGCCGCCTTCGAACTTGCCGCTCTTGCGCAGGCGCCGGCGCCATTCGGTCATCGCGCGCATGGGCGCGCTGCCGGTGCCGGTGCAGATCATCACGATGTGCGACTTGGGATGGTTCGGCATCAGGAAGGACGTGCCGAAGGGCCCGAT
Organism: Variovorax flavidus; assembly: GCF_030317145.1. GTDB lineage: Bacteria > Pseudomonadota > Gammaproteobacteria > Burkholderiales > Burkholderiaceae_C > Variovorax > Variovorax flavidus. The sequence goes on along the minus strand of NZ_JASZYE010000002.1, from coordinate 776,439 downwards.
GACCTGCACCTTGTCGCCGACCTTCAGGTCGCACACGTAGTTGCTGCACACGCCGCGCACGGGATTGCCTTGATGGTCTTCCAGCACGCGCTTCACCGTCAGCGAGACGTTGTTGTAGCCGGGCCGCTCGCCGTTGCGCGGGCTGGCGATCGAGTACTGACGTGCGAAGTGCGCCTTGCCGTTGGCGTCCAGCCCAGGCGGGATGATCGCGATCGACTGGCCTTCGAGCACCGGGAAGGGCATGCTGCCAAAGTCGAGCACGATGTGGTGCGTCTGGTTCTCGTAACCCGCTTCGGTGCAGTTGAAGTTGCCGACCACGGTGGCGGTGGTCGGGCTCTTCGGCGGGAAGAGATTGGTGTACGCATGGGCGGCCGACCACGGCGGCACGGTGGCGCCGTACTGCGCGGAATTGAAAGCCACTTCGCCGGGTGCAGTGGGCGGCTGCGGCGCGGCGGAAGCCACCTGCACCAGCGCTTCACCGGGCGCGGCCACGCCCTCGGCTTCGAGCTGCTCGGGCGTGAGTTCGGCGGGCAGTTCGTCCCAGGTGAGTTGCTCTTCGATCGAGTAGGCGCGTGCCAAGGGCATGGTGCGCCAGTTGTCGATCGAGCCCGTCGGACACGGCGAGATGCAGGCCATGCAGCCGTTGCACACATCGGCACGCACCACGTAGTTGCGGTCGTCGTGCGTGATGGCATTGACCGGGCAGGTCGCCTCGCAGGTGTTGCAGCGGATGCAGATCTCGGGGTCGATCAGGTGCTGCTTGATGACCGCGACGTCGACAGCCATGTCCATCGTGTTCTCCTTGTAAGCGAGCGACAGACCTCAGTCCTCACTCGACATTTCTGCTTCTTCGATCCGTTCGCCTAACACCGCGGAACCGGCTTTGCCGGGCCGCAGGTGTTGCCCCCTGCAAGGGGGTAGGCGAAGCGACACGAAGTGCGCGTAGCCTGGGGGTTAGCCAAATCTCACGTATTCGAAATCTACAGGCTGGCGGTTGATGCCCATCACCGGCGGCGCAATCCAGCCGGCAAACTTGCCCGGGTCCACCACGCGGCCCATCAACGATGCCACGAATGCGAAGTCATCGGGCGTCGGCAGCCACTCGCCCTTCTTGGCGGCCCATTCCTGCTCGTTGACCACGCGGCCTTCGGGCGACATCTTGATGCCGGCCAAGGCGCCGATCTGGCGGTTGAAGGCCTTGTGCGGCACGGTCAGGCGGGTCGGGATGCCGGCCTTCTCGAGCACCTTGTTCCAGCGGCCGACGCCGGCCACCGAGTCCTTGATGAAGTCGTCGCGCAGCACTTCGTTGAGCGCATTGAGCATCGGCACGTCCTTCTCGACGAGCTGGCCGTTCACCACTTCGAGCACCTTGTAGGTCTGGCCCTTGAGCACGTGGTCGTCGGTGCGCTTGCCTTCTTCATAGCGGCCCTTGAGGCCGGAGCTGTAGAAGGTGGCGGCGTTGCTCGACTGGTCGGCGCCGAAGAGGTCGATGGTCACGCTGTAGTGGAAGTTCAGGTAGCGCTGGATGGTGCCGAGGTCGATGGCGCCCGCGGCGCGCACTTTCTGCGGATCGTCCGTCTTCAGCTCGTTCATCACCTGCGCGGTGCGTTGCAGCACGCGCGACACGCCGCTCTCGCCCACGAACATATGGTGCGCTTCCTCGGTCAGCATGAACTTGGTGGTGCGCGCCAGCGGATCGAAGGCGCTCTCGGCCAGGGCCGACAACTGGAACTTGCCGTCGCGGTCCGTGAAGTACGTGAACATGAAGAAGGCGAGCCAGTCGGGCGTCTTCTCGTTGAAGGCGCCCAGGATGCGCGGGTTGTTGGCATCGCCGGACTGGCGCTGCAGCAGCGCCTCGCCTTCTTCGCGTCCATCGCGGCCGAAATGCTTGTGCAGCAGATAGACCATGGCCCACAGGTGACGGCCTTCCTCCACGTTGATCTGGTAGAGGTTGCGCAGGTCGTACATGCTCGGCGCGGTGAGGCCCAGGTGGCGCTGCTGCTCCACCGATGCCGGCTCGGTGTCGCCCTGCGTGACGATGATGCGGCGCAGGTTGGCGCGGTGCTCGCCGGGCACGTCCTGCCAGGCCTTTTCGCCCTTGTGGTCGCCGAAGTGGATCTCGCGGTTGGCATCGCCCGGATTCAGGAAGATGCCCCAGCGGTAGTCGCGCATCTTCACGTGGCCGAACTGCGCCCAGCCCTGCGGATCGACGCTCACGGCGGTGCGCAGGTAGACGTCGTAGTTGGTCGAGCCGTCCGGCCCGACGTCGTCCCACCAGTTGACGAAGTTCGGCTGCCAGCCTTCGAGCGCGCGCTGCAGCGTGCGGTCCTCGCCGAGGTTGACGTTGTTGGGGATCTTCTCGCTGTAGTTGATCGTGCTCATGACGGGACCTTTAACGATGAAATGACGGTTGAAGAGCGATTCGGGGAACACCGCGGAACCGGCTTTGCCGGGCCGTGGGTGTTGCCCCCTGGAAGGGGGTGGAGAGCGACACGAAGTGCGCGAGCCTGGGGGTCATACCCGATTCAAGTCGAAGCCGGCTTTCTGGCCGGTGCCGTAGACCTTCAGCGCGCCCTTTTCGCCGACGGCGTTGGGGCGGTTGAAGATCCAGTTCTGCCACGCAGTCAGGCGGCCGAAGATCCGGGTGGCCATGTTTTCCTTGCTGGCGAAGCGCAGGTTGGCTTCCAGGCCGGTGAGGGCATCGGGCGACATGGCGGCGCGCTCTTCGATGGCGATGCGGATCTCGTCGTCCCAGTCGATGTCGTCCGGCGCCATCGTCACGAGGCCGAGCGCCATCGCCGCGTCCGCATCGAGCGGCTTGCCGGCAGCGGCACGCGCGGCCTCCATCGGCGCGGTCTCTTCATAGAAGCGGCGCTGCAGGCGGCTCTGGTCGTTGACCATCGGGAAGAAGCCGAAGTTGAACTCGTCGAGCGTGATCTTCGGTGCGCGCTCGGCGTCGTCGGGCAGCGCGAGCATGTAGGCGCGGTCGGCCGCGAACGCGATCTCTGCCAGGGTGCCGGCAAAGCACGAGCCCGAATCGATCAGCGCGAAGAGGCTGCGCGACGACACATCCAGCCGTGCCAGCGTGCGGCGCAGCGCGCCGATGGTTTCGCGCACCAGCCAGTGGTCCTTGTGCGCGAGCAGCGTGGCGTCGCTCGCGAGCACGGCTTGCGCGTCGCCTTCGGTCTTGAGCAGCCAGGTGCCGATGTCCAGCTCGTTGGTGCGCATGTTGAGGATGGCGTCGTCGAGCTGGCGGGCCATGGCGAGCGGCCACCATGCGGCGCCCGCGGCTTCGATGGCGGCGATGTCGCCCGGCTGCGCGCCCTTCGGCGCCTTGACGGTGAAGGTCGCGGTCCGGCGCGCGCGGTCGATCTCGACCGTGACGTGTTCGTAGCGCAGGCTGTCGGCGCCGTCCTCGCGATCGAGGCGGGTCAGGCTCACGCCCTTGCCGTTGGCCGGGCGGTCGCTGCCTTCGGCGAGCTTGGCGGCACGTTCCTGCACGGCGGCACCGAACTGGGCCGGCTTGGCGATGGCATCGACCAGGCGCCAGTCGACGGCACGCTGGCCGCGCACGCCTTCGACGCTCGTGCAGAAGATGTCGGCGAGGTCGTGGCGCACATGGCGCTTGTCGGTCACGCGCGTCAGGCCGCCGGTGCCGGGCAGCACGCCGAGCAGCGGCACTTCGGGCAGCGAGACGGAAGAAGAGCGGTCGTCGACCAGCACGATCTCGTCGCAGGCCAGGGCCAGCTCGTAGCCGCCGCCGGCGCAGGCGCCGTTCACGGCCGCGATGAACTTCAGGCCCGAGTGCTTCGACGTGTCCTCGATGCCGTTGCGGGTCTCGTTGGTGAACTTGCAGAAGTTCACCTTCCAGGCGTGGCTGGAGACACCCAGCATGAAGATGTTGGCGCCCGAGCAGAAGATGCGGTCCTTGGCGCTGGTGACGATGACCGAACGCACCTCCGGGTGCTCGAAACGCACGCGGTTCAGCGCGTCGTTGAGCTCGATGTCCACGCCCAGGTCATAGCTGTTGAGCTTGAGCTTGTAGCCGGGGCGGATGCCGCCGTCTTCCGCGATGTCCAGCGACAGGCGCGCGACCGGGCCCTCGACGCTCAGTTTCCAGTGGCGGTATTGCGTGGGGTCGGTGCGGTAGTCCACGCGGGCGGGGTGAACAGCGGTTTCGGCCATGTCGAAGTCTCCTTGAAGGTTCGGTGGCGAGGAACAATAGTGCACTTGTCGATCGCCGGAACATGCATCATGCTGCATGTTTTGGGGCGCGTCAACCCTGGAATGAATTTTTTACAGCTCCCGGGGAGGTTCGTTCAGCCGTTGCGGCTCATCGTCTCGCGCACCGCCGTGCGCAGCAGCTCGAAGCTCTCGGGCAGGTCGTGGCCGGTCGTGTCCACGCTGACGTCGGCCTTTGAATAGAAGGCGGCGCGGCCGCTCAGGATGCGGCGCAAGTCGTCCATGGCTTCCTTGCTGGCGGCCATCGGGCGGGTGTCACCCTGGGCCGCGACGCGACCCATGTGTTCCTCTGGCGCGGCCTGCAGCCACACGGTGGTGCAGTGGGCCAGGAGCTGGTTGAAGGTGGCCGGATCGGAGACGATGCCGCCGGGCGTGGCGATCACCACCTCGCTGTAGATCTGCACGGTTTCCTCGAGCGCGCGGCGCTCGTAGCGGCGGTAGGCATTGGTGCCGTAGAGGTCGTGGATCTCGCGCACGCTGCAGCCGGCGAACTTCTCGATCTCGCGGCTCAGCTCGATGAAGGGCACTTCGAGGTCGTCCGCCAGCATCTGGCCGAGGGTGGATTTGCCCGCGCCGCGCAGGCCGATCAGCGCAATGCGGCGGTGCCGGGCCGGGTCGCCGGCCGCGGTGCCGAGCAGTTCGCCCAGTGCGATGCGGGCGCGGCGCAGGTCGGCTTCGCCGCGATGCTCCAGCAGTTCCCGGATGAGCAGCCATTCGGGCGAGAGGGTCGTCACGTCGCCCACCAGTTCGGCCAGGGAGCACTGCAGGGCGGTCGACACCTGCTGCAGCACCAGGATCGACGCGTTGCCGATGCCGTATTCGAGGTTGGCCAGGTGGCGCTCCGACACGTTGGCCGCCTGCGCCACCGCCTTGCGGGTGAGGCCGCGGCGCGCACGCAGGTTGCGCACGCGCTCGCCCAGCGCCACGAGCAGCGGGTTCTTGGCCTCCTCGGCCGGGGTGTTCGCGTCGGTGGGCACGGTCAGTACCGCGTCGTCGGCTCGCTCGTTCATGAATCTCTTTCGCTGTCCTCGATGGCTGCAGTCAGGGTTAACACGGGTGCATGCACTATATTGCTTGACACCTATTGACTGCATGCTTATGGTTCGTGCACAGGCAAGATACTGCACACAGGCGATTGCCGCAAGTTGTTCCCCACGCACGAAGAAAGCGCCATGTCCAAGCAAGCCTTCCATCAGCTCGTCGCCGACGTGGCGACACAGATCGCCGGCCGGCCGCTCGATGCCGACCTCGACCGCTGGCTCAACACCCACCACGGCGCCGGCACGCCGACCTTCAGCCAACTGAAACAGGCCTGCATCGACGGCGTGGCCGAAGGCTGGCTCTGCGACCGCGAAGGCGGCGGCATCCGCTACGGGCGGGTCTTCAAGGCCGAAGACGCGCTCAGCCGCTTCTCGGTCGATGTGGTCGACATGCGCGACATCGCCGGGCCGCACCACTCGCATCCCGGCGGGGAGATCGATTTGATCATGCCGCTGGAAGGCGACGCCACTTTCGACGGCCGGCCTGCGGGCTGGTGCGTCTACCCGCCGGGCAGCGCCCATCACCCCACCGTCGCGCAAGGCCGCGCGCTGGTCCTGTACCTGCTGCCCGAAGGGCAAATTCAATTCACCCGATGACCGAACTTCTCTCCAACCATGTCGCCGGCCGCTGGCAGGCCGGCACCGGCGCCGGAACGCCGCTGTTCGATCCGGTGCTCGGCACCGAACTGGGCCGGGTCGATGCCACCGGGCTCGATCTGCCGGAGGCCTTCCGCTTTGCACGTGAAACCGGCGGTGCCGCGTTGCGTGCCCTCACCTACCGGCAGCGCGCAGGCCTTCTGGCCGCCATCGTGAAGGTGCTGCAGGCGAATCGCGACAGCTACTACGAGATCGCCACGGCGAATTCAGGCACGGTGAAGAACGATTCGGCCGTCGACATCGACGGCGCGATCTTCACCCTCGGCCAGTACGCCAAGTGGGGCGATGCGCTCGGCGACGTGCGCGCGCTGCGCGATGGCGATGCGGCCAAGCTCGGCAAGGAGCCTGTCTTCATGTCGCAGCACCTGCAGGTGCCGACGCGCGGCGTCGCGCTCTTCATCAACGCCTTCAACTTCCCGTCATGGGGCCTGTGGGAAAAGGCCGCGCCCGCCCTGCTCTCCGGCGTGCCGGTGATCGTGAAGCCCGCGACCTCCACCGCCTGGCTCACGCAGCGCATGGTCAGGGACGTGGTCGAGGCCGGCGTGCTGCCGGCCGGCGCGCTGTCGGTGATCTGCGGCAGCTCCAACGGATTGATGGACCAGCTCGAAGCTTTCGACGTGGTCTCCTTCACCGGCTCGGCCGAGACCGGCGCGGTGATCCGCTCGCATCCCGCCGTGGCGAAGCGCTCCGTGCGCGTGAACATCGAGGCCGACAGCCTGAACTCCGCCCTGCTCCTGCCGGATGCCGCACCGGGTTCGGACGCCTTCAACCTGCTGGTGCGCGAGGTCGTGCGCGAGATGACGGTGAAGTCGGGCCAGAAGTGCACGGCAATCCGCCGCATCCTGGTGCCCGCGTCGGTCTACGACGCGGCGGCCGAGGCCATCGGCGCCAAGCTCGCCGGCATCACGGTCGGCAACCCGCGCAACGAGAGCGTGCGCATGGGCTCGCTGGTGAGCCGCGCCCAGCTCGACGCAGTGCGCGAAGGACTGGAATCGCTCAAGGCGCAGGCCACGGTGCTGCACGACGGCAGCCAGAAGGCGCTGGTCGATGCCGACCCGGCCATCGCCGCCTGCATCGGGCCGGTGCTGCTGGGCGCACGCGATGCCGACGCGGCCGACCGCGTGCACGACGTCGAGGTGTTCGGCCCGGTCGCCACGCTGCTGCCCTACCGCGATCTCGGCCACGCCATCGCGCTCGCGCACCGCGGCCAGGGCTCGCTGGTGACCTCGCTCTACGGCGCCGACGATGCCGCGCTCGGCCAGGCGGCCGTGCAGCTCGCCGCCAGCCATGGGCGCGTGCACGTCATCACGCCCGAAGTCGCACAAGCCCAGACCGGCCACGGCAACGTGATGCCCATGTCGCTGCATGGCGGCCCCGGCCGCGCGGGCGGCGGCGCCGAACTCGGCGGACTGCGGGCGCTGGACTTCTATCACCGCCGCAGCGCGGTGCAGGCCAGCCCCGGCGTGCTGGCGCAGCTAGGGCTTCAGTAGCAGCAGCCCGCATCACCCATCAGACGGACCCGAGGAGACACACGATGAGCCTGCCCAACCCCTTCAACTTCGCGGAGCACCTGTTCGCGCTCAACCGTGGCCGCGCCCAGAAGACGGCCTATGTGGACGACCGCGGCGCACTCGGCTACGGCCAGTTGGAAGACCGCTCGCGCCGTCTCGCAGCCGCCCTGCTCGACGAAGGCGTGCGCTGCGAGGATCGCGTGCTGCTGCTGATGCTCGACGGCAGCGACTGGCCCGTCAGCTTTCTCGGCAGCCTCTATGCCGGCGTCGTGCCGGTGGCGGTCAACACCCTGCTCACCGCGGACGACTACGCCTACATGCTGAGCCACAGCGGCGCGACCGCGGCGCTGGTCTCCGGTGCGTTGCTGCCGGTGCTGCAGGAGGCGATGGCGAAGGGGCCGAACGCGATCCGGACGCTGTTCGTCTCGCAACCGGCCGCACCGCTGCCCGACGGCGCACACAACCTCGACTCGGCCATCGCCGCACACGCGCCGCTTGCCGAGCCTGCCCCCACAGCCCCGCAGGATCACGCCTTCTGGCTCTACTCGTCCGGCTCGACCGGCAAGCCCAAGGGCACGGTGCACACGCACGCCAATCCGTGGTGGACGGCTGAGCTGTATGGCAAGCCGGTGCTGGGCCTGACGGAGAACGACGTCTGCTTCTCCGCCGCCAAGATGTACTTCGCGTACGGGCTCGGCAATGCGCTGACCTTTCCGCTCTCGGTCGGCGCGACCGTGCTGCTCATGGCCGAGCGGCCGACGCCGGATGCCACCTTCAAGCGCTGGACCGGTGCGCACAAGCCGACGGTCTTCTTCGGTGCTCCCACGGGTTTCGCCGGCATGCTCGCGTCGCCCAAGCTGCCCGCCCGCGAAGCTGTCGCACTGCGCATGTGCTCGTCGGCCGGCGAGGCCCTGCCGGGCGAGATCGCGCAGCGCTTCAAGCAGCACTTCGGCTGCGAGATCGTCGACGGCATCGGCTCGACCGAGATGCTGCACATCTTCATCTCCAACCGGCCCGGCGACATCCGCTACGGCACCACCGGCAAGCCGGTGGAAGGCTACGAGATCGAACTGCGCGGGGAGGACGGCCAGGCCGTCGGCGTCGGCGAGGTCGGCGACCTCTATATCAAGGGACCGAGCACCGCGCTGATGTACTGGGCCAACCCCGAAAAGAGCGCCGATACCTTCCGCGACGGCTGGACCAAGAGCGGCGACAAGTACTCGCGCGATGCGGACGGCTACTACACCTACGCGGGCCGCAGCGACGACATGCTGAAGGTCAGCGGCATCTACGTCTCGCCCTTCGAGGTCGAGGCCACGCTGATGCAGCATCCCGCCGTGCTCGAAGCCGCGGTGATCGGCAAGGAAGACGCGGACGGCCTGACCAAGACCAAGGCATACGTGGTGCGCAAGGACGGCCAGTCGGTCGAGGAGGACGAACTGAAAGCCTTCGTCAAGGAACGCCTCGCGCCCTACAAATACCCGCGCTTCATCGAGTTCGTCGACGAACTCCCGAAGACCGCGACAGGAAAGATCCAGCGCTTCCGCCTTCGCGACCGCGAGAAGGCCGGCTCGGCGGCGAAACCATGAGCCCCGATTCCGAATTCGCCGCCATCCGCTGGCGGGGAAGGGACGTGCGCATCGAATACGTGCGCATCGCACCGGAACGCACAGGCGCGCCCCTCCTTGTCTTCCTGCACGAAGGCCTCGGCTCGATCGCGATGTGGAAGGATTTCCCCGAGCGGCTGTGCGAAGCCGGCGGTTTCCGCGGCCTGGTGTTCTCGCGCCCCGGCTACGGCCGCTCGACCCCGCGGGACGCCGACGAGGTGTGGGACGTGGACTTCATGCACCGCCAGGCGCACGAGGTGCTGCCCGCCTTCTTCGACGCGATCGGCCTCGAAGAAAAGCCCTGGCTCTTCGGCCACAGCGACGGCGGATCGATCTCGCTGCTCTATGCCTCGCGCTTTCCGGACAGGGTCTCCGGCCTCGTCGTGCTGGCGCCGCACATCTTCGTGGAGGACGTGACCGTCGCCAACATCGAGCTGGCGCGCCAGGCCTACATCCAGACCGACATGCCGAAGAAGCTCGGCCGCTACCACGACGACGTGGACTCCGCCTTCTGGGGCTGGAACCGCATCTGGCTGCACCCGCCCTTCCGGCAATGGAACATCGAAAGCGAACTCGACACGATCCGTTGCCCGGTTCTTGCTATGCAGGGAATCGACGACGAATACGGCACCCTTCGCCAGATTCGCGGCATCGCCGAGCGGGCGCCGCAGACGCGGCTCGTGGAGATCCCGGACTGCGGGCATTCCCCGCATCGCGACCAGCCCGAAACAGCGATAGTTGCGACCGTTTCTTTCGTGAAAGACCCTTCGGCGAAACCTCGGGAAAACGCTTAATTGAGAGATAAATAGTTTAGCTATAAAGTATTGACCTCTCGTGCATTGGCGGATGTCCCTGGATTTCCGAACCGTCCGCGGTCGCAACCTTCCGTTTTTTTCAACAAGGAGTCCTATCCATGAGCACCCGCATCGCACGCACCACGCTGACAGCCCTCGCGCTGGCCTGTATCGCCACGCTGGGCCATGCCCAGCAGGGCAAGCTGAAGGTGGGCCTGATGCTTCCGTTCAGCGGCACTTACGCGGCACTCGGCGTGGCCATTGAAAACGGCTTCAAGCTGCGCATCGACGAGCAGGGCGGCAAGCTCGGCGGCCGCGAGATCGAGTTCGTCAAGGTCGACGACGAATCCGATCCGGCCAAGGCCACGGACAACGTCAACAAGCTGATCAAGCGCGACAACGTCGACGTCATCATCGGCACCGTGCATTCCGGCGTCGCGATGGCGATGGCCAAGGCCGCGAAGGAAAGCGGCACCGTGCTGATCGTGCCCAACGCCGGCGCGGACGCCGTCACCGGCCCGATGTGCGCGCAGAACATCTTCCGCAGCTCGTTCTCGAACTGGCAGCCGGCCTACGCGATGGGCGAAGTCGCCGGCAAGCAGGGCAAGAAGAAGGCGATGACCATCACCTGGAAGTACGCGGCGGGCGACGAATCGGTGGCGGGCTTCAAGGAAGGCTTCGAGAAGGCGGGCGGCAAGGTCGACAAGCAGCTCACCGTGCCCTTCCCGAACGTCGAGTTCCAGGCGCTGCTGACCGAGATCGCGGCGGCCAAGCCGGATGTGGTCTACGCCTTCTTCGCGGGCGGCGGCGCGGTCAAGTTCGTCAAGGACTACGCGGCAGCCGGCCTCAACAAGACCATCCCGCTCGTCGGCCCCGGCTTCCTGACCGACGGCACGCTCGAAGCGCAAGGCGCCGCCGCGCAGGGCATGGAAACCACCCTGCACTATGCCGACGGCCTGAACACGCCGCGCGACACGGCCTTCCGCACCGCCTATGCCAAGTCCTTCAAGCTGCAGCCCGACGTGTATGCGGTCCAGGGCTACGACGCAGCGCAGATGCTCGCGGTCGGCCTCAGCGCCGTGAAGGGCGACATCTCGAAGAAGGCCGAGTTCGCCTCCGCCATCGAGAAGGCCAAGATCGACAGCCCGCGCGGCGCCTTCACGATGAACAAGGCGCACAACCCGGTGCAGGACATCTACCTGCGCAAGGTCGAGGGCAACGAGAACAAGCTCGTCAACATCGCCGTGAAGAATCTGGCCGACCCGGCCCGCGGCTGCAAGCTGTAATCGTCAACGAAGAGACTGCATGGACTTCGGTACCTTTCTCGTTCAGTGCCTGAACTCCGTGCAGTACGGGCTGCTGCTGTTCCTCGTCGCCTCCGGGCTGACGCTGATCTTCGGGATCATGGGCGTGATCAATCTCGCCCACGGCAGCTTCTACATGATCGGCGCCTACATGGCGTTCGCGCTGTCGCCGCTCTTCGGCGACCAGTTCATCGTGATGCTGGTGGCGGGCGTGGTGCTCGCCGCCGTCTTCGGCTATGTGCTGGAGTGGGCCTTCTTCAGCTACCTCTACCAGCGGGACCACCTGCAGCAGGTGCTGATGACCTACGGGCTGATCCTGGTCTTCGAGGAACTGCGCTCGCTGCTGGTGGGCAACGACGTGCACGGCGTGAAGGCGCCGCCCTGGCTCGAAGGCAGCTTCGCGCTGGGCGATCTCATGAGCTATCCCTGGTATCGGCTCTTCGCCTCGGCGGCGTGCGTGGTGCTGGCGGTCGCGCTGTATTACGTGGTCAATCGCACGCGGCTGGGCATGATGATCCGCGCCGGTGCGAGCAACCGCGACATGGTGCGCGGGCTGGGCATCGACATCCGGCGCCTCTATCGCATCGTGTTCGCGGCCGGCGTGGCGCTCGCGGCACTGGCCGGCATGATCGCAGCGCCGATGTCCTCGGTCTACCCAGGCATGGGTGCGAGCGTGCTGATCATCTGCTTCGTCGTGGTGGTGATCGGCGGCATCGGCTCGATCACCGGTGCGCTGGTGGCGTCGCTGCTGGTGGGCTTCGTCGATACCTTCGGCAAGGTGTTCTTCGCTGAACTCAGCGGCATGGGGGTTTATGTGCTGATGGCGATCGTGTTGATTTGGCGCCCCGAAGGCTTGATGGGACGCAAGGTCTGAACATGCAACGCATCTCGCATTTCATCCCCCTCCTCTGCGCCATCGCGCTCGGCTTGCTCGGCCCGATGCTGAGCCCCTATCTCTCGGACCTGGTCGTGAAGGTGATGATCCTTTCGATCTTCGCGCTGAGCCTCGAACTGCTGGTCGGCATGACCGGCCTCGTGAGCCTCGGCCACGCGGCCTTCTACGGCATCGGCGCCTATGCGACGGTGCTCGGCTCGGGCAAGGAAGGCGGCTCGATAGCCTTCCTGCTGCCGCTGGCGATGGGCTGCGCGGCGGCCTATGCCCTCGTCGTCGGCGCGCTGAGCCTGCGCACGCGCGGCGTGTACTTCATCATGGTCACGCTGGCTTTCGCGCAGATGGCGTTCTTCGTGTTCCACGACACCGCACTGGGTGGCGGCAGCGACGGCATCTACATGTACATCCGCCCTGCCCTGGGCGCGCTCGACATGGAGAACCGCTTCGTTCAGTTCTACTTCGTGCTGGCTGCGCTCGCGGGCACCTACGGCTTTCTCGCGCTGATCCGGCGCTCGCGCTTCGGCGCCGCGCTGGCCGGCATCCGCGTCAACGAGCAGCGCATGCGCGCGGCCGGCTTCCCGGTGTACGGCTACAAGCTCGCGGCCTTCGTGATCGCGGGCGCGCTGGCCGGTCTGGCGGGCTTTCTCGTGGCGTCGCGCGATGGCGTGGTCAACCCCGAACTGCTCGCATGGCACAACTCGGGCGAGGTGCTGCTGATGATCATCCTGGGCGGCCTCGGCCACCTGCGCGGCGCGGTGATCGGCGCCGTCGCCTTCACGCTGCTGAAGGAACTGCTGTCCACGCATGCCATCGTCGGGCCGCTGGCCGACCACTGGCAATTGACGCTGGGCCTCGCCATCATTGCCTTCGTCGCCTTGCTGCCCAAGGGCATCATCGGGATTGCGTCGCGTATCTCGCCGAAGGGAGCCGCATGAGCACCCTTCTTGCGGTCGATACGTTGACGCGCCGCTTCGGTGGCCTGGTCGCCGTCAATGCCGTGACGCTGGACCTGCGCCGTGGCGAAGTGCATGCCGTGATCGGCACCAACGGCGCCGGCAAGTCCACGCTGATCAACATGCTCTCGGGCGAGATCAGTGCGTCCGATGGCCGCATCTCGCTCGACGGCGAGGACATCACGCAGCGCGCACAGTTCCGCCGTGCGCTGGCGGGCGTGGGGCGCAGCTACCAGCGCACGACGATCTTCCCGGAGTTCACCGTGCTCGAAAACTGCCGGCTCGCCGCTCAGGCCGCGACGCCGCGGCCGTGGGCCATCTGGCAGTCGTCGAAGCAGTGCGCCGAGAGCAATGCCGCCGCACGCGAGTCCCTATCGGCCGCCGGCCTCGAAGCCGTCGCGGATCGCATCGCCGGCACGCTGAGCCACGGCGCCAAGCGCCAGCTCGAAGTCGCGATGTGCCTGGCGACCAAGCCGCGCGTGCTGCTGCTCGACGAGCCGCTGGCCGGCATGGGCGCGGAAGAGACGGAGCGCATGCTCGGGCTGCTGGCGAGCCTCAAGGCTTCGCACGCGATCCTTCTGGTCGAGCACGACATGGATGCGGTGTTCCGCATTGCCGATCGCATCACGGTGATGGTCAACGGCACGGTGATCGCGACGGGTGATCCCGCGTCGATCCGCACCAATCCCGAGGTCCGCACCGCGTATCTGGGCGAGGACCACTGACATGCTCCAGATCCAAGACCTCAACACCTACTACGGCGACAGCCACATCCTGCGCGGCGTGGATGTCGAGATTCCCGCGGCCACGTCCGTCGGCCTGCTGGGCCGCAACGGCATGGGCAAGACCACGCTGATCCGCTCGCTGATGGGCTATGTGCGCCCGGCCTCCGGGCACGTACGGCTCGACGCCCAGGAAGTCACCGGCTGGGTGCCCGAGAAGATGGCGCGCCGCGGCATCGGCTACGTGCCCGAAGGCCGGGGCATCTTCCCGAACCTCTCGGTGCGCGAGAACCTCGTGATGAGCGCGCGCGCCGGCATCGACGGCAAGCGCGACTGGACCTTCGACCGCGTGATGGCGACCTTCCCGCGCCTGACGGAACGGCTCTCGCATGGCGGCCAGCAACTGTCGGGCGGCGAGCAGCAGATGCTCTCCATCGGCCGCGCGCTGATGACCAACCCGCGCCTCATGATCCTCGACGAAGCGACCGAAGGCCTCGCGCCGCTGATCGTGGCCGAGATCTGGCGCGTGATCGGCGCCATTCGCGAGACCGGCATCGCGACACTGATCGTCGATCGCGACTGGCGCAAGGTGCTCGCGCATACCGACCGGGCCGTGGTGATGGAGAAGGGCCGCATCGTGCGGCACGGCGCGTCGGCGGATCTGGTGGCTGCGCCGGATGTGCTGGAGGAACTGCTCGGCGTGTAGCCCGCCTCGCGCGGCGCTCGATTGCGGAGCACCACGCCGAGTGCCAAAATTCGGCGCTCCCAAGGAGGAACGCCATGCCATCGCATCGATCTCCTCTGCCGCGTCGGCGCGTCTACGCGGCATCGGCCTGCATCCTCGCTTCAACCGGCTTGCTGGTGGCGGACGGCGTCAGCGCCGGGCGCGCGTCCGGCAGTTTCGATCCGCTGCTGTCGCCATCCGGCAGAGTCTGCGGACCGGTGGTGTCCGGGCAGCCCGCGTTGCTGAAGGCGCTGGTTCGCGTCGCGACCCAGACCCCACCGCCAGCGGACGCGGCCACCAGCGACCCGCCGCTCTACAAGAACCTGGGCTCGCTGCAGTTCCGCATCACGACCCGCAGCGCGCAGGCGCAGGCCTACTTCAACCAGGGCTTGCGGCTGGCCTTCGGCTTCAACCACGCCGAGGCGCAGCGGGCCTTCCAGGCCGCGCAAAGGCTCGACCCTCAATGCGCGATGTGCTTCTGGGGCGAGGCCTATGTGCTCGGCAGCAACATCAACGTGCCGATGATGCCGGAGGCCAACGCACCCGCCATGGTGGCCTTGGGCAAGGCGGTCGCTCTCAGGGGCGGCGCCAGCCTGAAGGAGCAGGCGCTGATCGGCGCGCTCGAAAAGCGCTACGCCGCCAACCCACCGCCCGACCGCGCACCGCTCGATGCGGCCTATGCCGATGCGATGAAAGCCGTCGCGACCGCATTCCCCGCCGACAACACGGTGCAGACGCTCTACGCCGAAGCCGCGATGGACACGCAACCTTGGGACTACTGGGAAGCCGGCGGTGCCCGGCCGAAGGGCCGCGGCGCGGACATCGTCGGCACGCTGGAGACAGTGCTCAAGCGCGACCCGGCGCATGCCGGCGCCATCCATCTCTACATCCACGCGATGGAAGCGTCCACGCAGCCCGAGAAGGCGATGCCCTATGCCAACCGCCTCGCGGCGCTGATGCCGGGCGCCGGCCACATCGTCCACATGCCCGCGCACATCTACTACCGCGTCGGCCTGTACCGCGACTCGATGACGCTCAACCGCAAGGCGACACAGGTCGACGAGAACTACTTCAAGACCTCGCCGTCGGACCCGATCTACAAGACCGCCTACTACCCGCACAACATCCACTTCGTGCTGGTGTCGGCGCAGATGGGCGGCGATGGCAAGACCGCCGTCGAATCCGCGAAGAAGCTCGACGCCTCGGTGCCGATGGAACTGGTCAAGGCGTTCCCGATCCTTCAGCCGATCAAGTCCGCGCCCTTCGCGGCGCATGCGCGCTTCAGCGATGCGGACACCATCCTCAAGCTCCCGCCGCCGAGCGACGATGCCGCGCTGGTCTCGACCATGTACCACTACGCGCGCGCCGTCGCCTACGCATCGCAGAAGGACAAGGCTGGCGCGCAGAAGGAGATCGACGCCATCGAGAAGATCGAGCGCACGGCCGACTACAAGGCCTTCGAGGCGTGGGCCCTGCCGGCCCGGGAGATCATCCGCACTGCCGGCCTCGTGGCAGCGGGACGCCTCGCCGATGCGAACGGCGACCTCGACGGCGCGGCCAGGTTCTATTCGGACGCCGTCAAGATCGAGGACACCATCCCCTACACCGAGCCGCCCTTCTGGTACTACCCGGTGCGGCAATCGCTGGGCTCGGTGAAGCTGCGCCAGGGCAAGCTCGACGAGGCGCAGCAGGCGTTTCGCGATTCGCTGGTCCACGTGCGCAACAACGGATGGGCGCTCGCGGGGCTGGTGGAAGTGGAGCGCAAGCGGGGCGACGCATCGGCCGAACGGGCGGCCAAAGGGGCCTATGAGCGTGCATGGTTCGGTCCGAGAAGCGGCCCGGATCTGGCGCGGCTTTAGCAGCCGCCGCGCTCAGCGCGCTTCCGCTTCGGCCGCCAGCCAGTGGTCGAGGGACGTCCTGCCCGTCCAGTGCTTGCCTGCCGGGATCAGCGAGCCGTCGGTCAGCGGCGCGCCGAAGTAGGTGGCGTGGTGGTCCGTCACGACCTCCCGCGCATCCTTTTCGGTTTTCAGCACGTGACGGATCAAGTCATCCAGCGGGATGGCCTCGGGGCCTGCAATATCGCTGATGCCGTTCAGCGGCTCGTGGCCCACCACTTCGGCAAGGGCCGCTGCCACGTCGGACGCGGCCATGGGCTGGAGCGGGCCGGTCGGCAGCCGCACCGTCTGGCCGCTGGTGTTGGCGTGGGCGATGGGCATCAGGAACTCGAAGAACTGCGTCGCGCGCACGATGGTGTAGGGCACGCTCCCGTTCCCGATCGCCGATTCCTGCGCCACCTTGGCCCGCAGATAGCCGCTGGCGGGAGCGCGATCCGCCCCGACCACCGACAGCGCGATGAAGTGACCCACGCCTGCCTTGGCGCTGGCGGCCAGCAGGTTCCGGGTCGAGTCCTGGAAGAACTGCATGACCTGCTCATCCGCGAACGAAGGCGAGTTGCTGACGTCCACGACCACCTGCGCCCCCACCAGCGCCTGGTCCAGCCCTTCCCCGGTGACGGTGTTGACGCCCGACGAGGGCGACGCCGACGCCACCTCATGGCCGGCGTGGCGCAGCAGGGTCGACAGTTTCCTTCCGATGAGGCCGCTGCCTCCGATGATCACGACTTTCATGCCAGCTCCTTCAGTACGTTGAGAGATGGAGGACCGCTGCACATGGCGACCATCCATACCTGCAAGACGTGCGGCGAAGGCTGGTTGTGACCGATCGGCGAAATTTCTTTCAGTGGGGCCGGCTCGCGTCGGCGTCATCCGCGCCGAGCGCGGCGACGATGCGCGCCAGCTTGTCGGGATTGCGCTGCGAATGGATGCGCAGGATGCGCTCGCCATCGGTCTCGATGGCCTGTGCGGATTCCAGCTCGCCGTTGATGAAGCGCAGCAGGCCCCACTCGCCGTTGAGCATGACGACCTCGAAGTGCACTGCATCGTGGTGCCGCAGGCTCGTCGCGAAGTACAGCTGGGCGATGCGCTGGCCGCCCACCAGCGGTACGCCGAAGCTCGGCACCTTGCCGCCGCCATCGCCGATGAGCTGCGCGTCGTCGGCCAGCATGGCTTTCAGCGCGGAAAACTCGCCGCGCGTGGCGGCGTCCGCAAAGCCCTGCAGGAGCCGGAGCTGGGTGTCGCGCGGGACGACGTGGCGGGGCCGCTTGTCCTGCAGCTGTTCCTTGGCCCGATGCACGAGCTGCCTGCACGCGCTCTCGCTTTTGCCGAGAGTCGCGGCCACTTCGCCGTAGTCCGCATCGAACACCTCCCGCAGCAGGAAGGCCGCGCGGGCCTCGGGCGCGAGCCGCTCCAGCACGGCGAGGAAGGCGATGGA
Organism: Variovorax flavidus; assembly: GCF_030317145.1. GTDB lineage: Bacteria > Pseudomonadota > Gammaproteobacteria > Burkholderiales > Burkholderiaceae_C > Variovorax > Variovorax flavidus. Next base: position 758,663 of record NZ_JASZYE010000002.1, on the reverse strand, counting down.
GATGTCGTCGGCACGCTCCAGCATCTGCTCTGGCGTGCTCGGCGAGTCGGACAGCAGGGGTTCCGGCAGCCAGGTGCCGATGTAGTGCTCGCGCTGGACTTTCGCGGAGCGAAGCCGGTCGATCGCCAGCCGCGTGGTGACGGCGACCAGCCAGGCTTCGCTGCTGTCCAGCCGCTCGTGCTCCGCTTCGTGCCAGCGCAGCCAGGCGTCCTGCACGACTTCCTCTGCCTCCGCGTAGGAGCCCAGCATGCGATAGGCAATGCCCTGCAAGCGGGGGCGAAGGCGCGTGAATATGTCGGTCGTATCGTTCATGGTGCCTAGACGTTCGGCCACCCCGTTTTGTGACGGCCGCCCGACCGGCGGCGGTTTGCGGGTGTCATTGGCAGGAGCACGAGGCGGGTTGGACGCATGAGGCCGCCGCCGTCTCGGTTGCCAGCACGCTGGAGCCACCGATGCACAGCGCCTGCTTGAGCGCCGGGCAGGCCGTCTCGCAGCTCGCGCACGCGCCGGCGGCCGGTGCGGAGCAATGCGCCGGTCCGACCAGCGTCTTCAGCAACACGACATCCGAGGAGGTCGTCGTGCAGCCCCAGAGAGCGATGGCGGCAAAAGCCGAGAGCAGGAGCGTCCTCATTCGCGGTCCCTTCTTGCTTGGGTTGGGGCCTGCATCATGCGCGAAAACGTCGAGCTTCTGCCGTTTCCTCACCTGGAATCCATGCACGCGCGATGCACGGCCGCACGCAATTGGCGCACGCTCACCGGCCGCTCCAGGAAGTCGGTCGCCTCGAGCCGGGCGATATCGATGGCGGTGCGAAAGGCGGTGTGCGGCCCCAGCACGATCACCGGCAGCGTCACGCCCCGCTTCCTCAGTTCGCGCACCAGCCTCAGCGTGGCAGCCCCGTCGACATCGGCGGACGCTATCAGGCAGTGGCCCGGACCGCTCGGCACGCTGGCGAGCAATGCCTCATCGTCGTCGACGAAGACCACCGACGCGACGCTGCGCCCGAATGCCGACTCCATCCATGCGCGCTCATCCGGCTTGAAACCGACGATGTGGACGATGGTGAGCATGGCTTCAGGCGTCTCGCGAGGCATTGAGGGTGTGTCGGATCTCCTGTTGCATCGTGCTTCCGGCGATCGCGACCGGCGCAGCGAGGCCGGTTCTCCATCCACGCTTGCCGAACCGGCCATGAATGGTGGGCTCTGGCGTGCGATGCGCCTATCCCGGCAGCCACGCAGCACCACGTACGTGGTGCGAAGCGCCAGCGCGACCGCGCCCGTCGGACCCGACCGAGCACGTACGTGGCCGTTCAGGCCCCGCCCGGCGCCAAACAGCGATTCAATCGACGCGTGCTGGCCGCACTTGCCACCGGAGACCGTGTCATGTCGTTCATCGAATTCGTGCAGCGGGCCGTGGAACTCCTCCCCGCGCTCGCGCGGCTCGCGATCATGCTGGCGCTGATCCTGGCCATTCCCCGCATCGCGCGCGCCCTTCGCATTCCGGTGGTCGTGGGATTGCTCCTGAGCGGCGTCCTGCTCGGACCGCACGTGCTCGATGTCTTCCCGCGCGAGCACCCCGTCGCCGAATTCTTCTCCGATCTCGGCATGCTGCTGCTCATGTTCTTTGCGGGCTGGGAGATCGACCTGGAGCTGTTCCGCCAGAAGATCGTCCGCTCGATCGTGTTCGGCGTGGCCACGACCGCGATTCCGCTGCTTCTCGGGACGCTGGCAGCGCACTGGCTCGGCTATGCCATGCTGCCGGCGATCGTGGTCGGGTCGCTCCTCGCCTCGCACACGCTCCTGGCCTTGCCGATCGTCACCGCGCTGGGCGTGCAACGCCAGGAAGCCATCGTGGTCGCGATTGGCGCGACCATGATGTCCGACACCTTGTCGCTGCTCGTATTCGCCATCTGCGTGCCGATGTACGTCAGCGGCTTCTCGGCATCGGCCCTCGTCATCCAGGTCGCCGAGATCGTCGCGTTTGTCGTCTTCGTGCTGGCCGGCCTAAGTCGCGCGGCCGGCTACGTCCTGCGCAAGGTGGAGCACGACGAGGAGACGTATTTCGTCCTGATGCTCGGCATCCTGGCGGTGACCGCACTGCTCGCGCAGTACATCAACCTGCCCGGCATCGTCGGCACGTTCATGGCGGGCCTCGCGGTCAACGCGGCCGTGAAGGACAAGCCGGCCAAGTCCAAGCTGGAATTCATGGGCACCACGCTGTTCATTCCGGTCTTCTTCGTCGTCACCGGCTTCCTGATCGACCCGCTCGCACTGGCGCGCAGCCTGTCCGGGGACGCGATGCTCGCCATCGGCATCATCGCCGCGCTGCTGCTCGGCAAGTGGATCGCGGCAGAGTCCTGCGGCCGGGCCTTCGGGTACGGGCCGGCCGCGCGCATGACGATGTGGTCCCTGACCCTGCCCCAGGTCGCCGCGACGCTCGCGGCCGCCCTGGTCGCGACCAAGACATTCAATGCCGCCGGTCAGGCATTGCTCGACACCCGCATGTTCAACGGCGTCCTGATCATGGTGCTGGTCACATCCGTCCTCGGGCCACTACTGGTGCAGCGATTTGCGCCGGGAATGGCCGGGAGCGCGAACCGCGACGGAACGGCAGATGCGACGCCGTCGCGGACGCCGACAACCCCGCGGTGAACCCTGGTCACTTGGGAAACATGAACTGCGCCTGCACGCGGATCTGCCAGTTGGCCCCGTTGTCGGGCTTGACCACGTTGTAGTACGCAGAGAGCTGCGTGTTCACCGGCAGCTTGCCGAGATGGAAGATCTTGCCGACGCCGCCGCCGAGAGGCACCGTCCACCGCTGGCTGCTGTCGGCCTTCCAGTCGGCCGTGATGATGGGGGCGGTGGTGAGATAGAGACCGCCCGGGAAGTTGTAGTTGATGAAGGGCTGGAGCAGGAAGTTGTTGTAGGAGCCACCCTGCCCGCTGCTGCTCACCGACCAGATGTTGTTGAACAGCGCGCCATAGACCCACGGGCTGTCGTGGTCCAGGTGCAGCACCACGGCGGATGGGCCCAGGCCCCCGTTCTTGTTCCCCAGTTCCGAATTACTGTGGGTGGGAATCTGCATCACCGGGCCGGCGCCCCAGATCCACTTGCCGGGATTCGCCGGCGAAAGGAAGGCGGTGAGCACGGTGTCGCCGACGCCGCTGGTGCTGTCGATGCCCGGGCCCATCGACGGCATCCAGATGACGGGCACGATCGTGCGCGTGATGATGTTCCAGTCCTTGTTCACGGAGATGGGGATCACGGGCTGGATGTTCAGGATGTTCTGCGTGCCCTTCTCCGGCCCGTAGTTCAGATTGGTGTCGTTCTGGAACGGCAGGCTGATGAGGTTGCCGACCGGGTTCTGTGCAAGCTTGGCGAGTTCGTCGGCGCTCATCTCCGCGCTCGCCGGGAGTGCGGCGCACAGCACCGTGGTCATGCCGGAGAGGGCGAACGCCTGGATCGGGGTGTGGCGGCGATGGCGCATGGGGATGCCTCCAGTTGCGCCCCGGATCCGGGACCAGATGTCGAGCATCACGTCCATGATGTCCGCGCGCCGCCGGGGTCAGAACTTGAATCCGGCGCCCGCGAACAGGCCACCGAGCGCCACCTTGCTGAGGAGCCCTTCGTCGCGCTTGAAGCTCAGGTAGCGATAGCCGAACTTGAACGAGAGGGTCGGCGAGTACTGGTAGCTGGCGCCGGCGATGGCCTCCCAGCTCGACGTCGAATTTCCCCAGCCCGCGTCGAGGTAGCCCAGCAGCGACCACTTGTCGTTGACCGGCGCGATCACGCGTGCGCCGACGATGCCGTTCCACCAGCCGACCGACTCGTGCCGGCCCGGTCCCGGCAGGTTCGGCGCAAAGTCCACGTCGGTCTTGGCGTTCACGTAGCGCCCGCCCGCGAGGACATCGACCGCGACGGAGCTGTCGAAGACCCGGTAGAGGCCGGCCAGTGTGTAGATCTGCTGCTCGTAGTCGACGTCCAGGCCCACGGGGGCGCCGAAGATCACCTGCCGCGATACGCCGAGCTTCACGTATTGCATGTCGAGCAGCGCACCCCAGGGGCCCTTGCGCGCTTCGAGCGTGCCCATCGCTCCGAAGTCGAGTGCGCTCAGGACGCCCGTGGAGTTCACGCTGAAGGTGCTTCCGGGCAAGGGCCCGAGCCGGAGGTCCGATGAAATGCCGGGAGCCCAGAGATAGGGAATGAATTCGAACTGCCATGCATCGGCCGGGGGGACGCCCTGCGCTGCGGCGGACGCGCACGCGAGCGTCGTGGCCAGGCCGGCAGCCTTCAGGACCGCGCATGGATGTTTCGACTTGGGCATGGCTTCCCCGTGAATGTTCAAGGCGCCGCCACGACGCTGTAGTACACGCCGTTGGCACCGAAGGAAGGCCTGAACCAGGCGTTGCCGGCCTGGTAGTAGGTGACCCCAGCGCGATCGACATAGACCGCGCCTGCCGGCAGCGTGGCGAAGCTGGCGCCCAGCGGGTAGGCGGGAATCGTGTTGGCCCGCACTACCGCTGCGCCGGCAACCGCTCCCGCCGCCAGTCCGACGGCAGCTCCCGCGGCGACGGCGGCACCGCAGTCGTAGTAGCAGCCCGGGTGGTAGTACGGCACGGCCACTGGCCTGTAGTACGGCGCGTAGCCTCCATACCCATAGGCCGGCGGGTGGTAGGTGGTGAAGCCGCCGGCCGTGGTGTGCACGGCGCCCACGCCGTAGGCCCCGGTGGTGGTTCCCCCGTAGCGGTTGGTGTGGCTGGTTCCGCCGTACCAGCTGTGCGTGGTGCTGCCGCCGAAGGCGTTGTCGTGGGTGAAGCCGCCGTATCCGCCCACCGTGCGGCCGCCCCATGCGTTCGCCCGCGCCCAGGCCGAGGCGGACGTATGGAACCCCGCCGCCAGAAGCGCCGCGGCGAGCAAGGGAAGGATGGCTTTCATCGGTGTCATGTCGAGAGTCCTTCCGCGTGCCTCAAGGCGCCTTGCCCGACTTGCCGCTGCGTGCCTTGGCTGCTGCCGGAGGCACATGCGGCGCGGCGAACGAAATCTTCTTCGCATTGGCCGCGTTGACCGAGGCAAAGGCCTCCGCGGCGATCACGGGATCGAGCTTCCAGTTCGACAGGTCCACCTGGTGGCGCAGCAGCAGTGGATCGCCCCTGTAGGTCGCACGCAACCTGCGCGGCAGCCTGTCGTCCGCGCCGATCCAGATCTGCATGAACAGTTCGTCGCTGGCCACCGCGACCACGTCGGTCGCCGTCCCGCCGACCGACGTCGACTGGCCGACGTAGAAGGCCTTGGTCAGGCCCTCGGTGATGTTCCTGAAGGGATCGGCGCCCAGCACGTCGGCGAACGGAAAGTAGATCGCCGCGTCCTTGAATGCCCCTTCGAGCATGGCGTCGATGGTGGGCGGCGCGGGCGCGACGGCGACAAGGTTCTCGGACGGCGCGAAAGCCGCGAACGTCCTGCCGTCGTAGTAGTACTCCGAACGCCGGCCGTCGCCGCCCGTGATCACGCGCAGCTTGTCCGGCCGCTGCACCAGGACTTCGGAGGTCGTCGTGAAGGCCAGCGGCGGGCCGACGCTGCTGGGGCTTTCATAGGTCGCGATGGCGGTGAATGCCATCGATGACGATGCAGTGAGGGCGCTGCCCATCGCTCGCAGCAGGTCCATCGCCTTGGCTTCCAGCTCCGGCGCGGGCCTGACTGCCTTGGCCCGGGTCGCGGAAGCCTTGGCGGGCGCGCCCTGGGCATTCGCCCCGGCGACGAACGCCACGCTCGCGGCAAGCAACATCGCCTTGGCGAAGAGTTGATATCGACGCTTCACGGATACCTCCTGGGTCGCGCTTCTTCGTCTTGTCCTGGCGGCTATCGACGGAACCCGACGAACGCGGGACCGCCCCACCCGCCCCAGCCGCCCCAGTCCATGGAATCCATCTCGTTCATCTGTGCCGCCTCGAGGTTGTTGTTGCTCAATTGCTTGGCAACGCGCAGCCGCTGGTACTCCTGGTATTGGGGCGAGCCGCCCACGTAGGCCAGGTTGTTCAGTGAGTCGGGCAGGACGTAGTAGGTAGAACCCTGGTAGTTCACACGGGTGACCTTGTCCTTGGGCAGCTTTGCGAGGATCGCCTGCTGGTCCGCCTTCTTGGGCGTGATGACCTTGAAGCCGGCGGCGATGGCCAGGTTGTCGTTGTTGAGCGCATCGGTGCTGGCACAGCCCGCAGCCGATGCGAGCAACGCGACAACGGCGACTTTCTTCAACAGATCAGGCAGATGCTTCATGGTGATGTCCCGAGTTGCTGGAGCCATGGAATCAGTGCCGCGCGCCGCCCTTCATCCGGGCTTACTTGGCCCCGGGCATGTCGGGCGTGCCGCCCTGCTTCGATTGCTTCCTGTTGGGATGGCGCTCATCCCGTGTCTCGACGCGTGCCTGGCCGGCGGTGGCGGCCTTGCCGGTGCCGATGGCGTCGCTCTGGGCCGACGCTGCCGTGTCACCCGTCGGCTTCTTCACCTCGCCTTGCGGCCTGGCGTCAGCCCTGTCCTGCGCGCGCTGCTGCGGCTTGGTGTTGGTGATGACCTGTTCCTGCGACGTCGTACCCGGCGGGTTCTGCGCGTAGGCGCCAGCGGCGAACAGGCCGGCGATCATGGCTGCGAGAAGTTTGCTCATTGCGTTTCCCTCGGTAGATGGATCGAAGTCTCTCTGCCATGAAGTCGTTTCCCAGGCGTCGAGACCTTGCCTTGCGCCGGTCCTCTGCATGCACGACGGCGTGGCGCATGCATTGTTGAAGCGGCGGTGTGGCGAAACCAGACGGGCGGCCACGTACCCCACGTACGTGGTTGTAGCGCTGCCGGGAGGCTTTGCGCAACGGCCGGGCGTCCGCACAGGACCGGCGAAGGCCTGTCCGGAGACACGCGCATTCCACGTACGTGGCGAAGCGGCGGGAGGCGCCCCCTAGTCGCCTGACCGTCCGGAGTGGAGCCGCATCAACTCGGTGATCGAACTCACGCCCAGCTTCTCCAGCAACCGGCTGCGGTGCTGCTCGACGGTTCGGTAGCTGATGTCCAGGTCCTTGGCAATGACCTTGCTCGGCAAGCCCTTGAGCGCCAGTTCCATCACCTCGCGCTCGCGCTGCGTCAGCGCTGCGATCTGCTTGTCGAGGAGCCTGCTCCGCTCGGCGCTCGGCGGGTCGCGCATGTTCGCGTCACGGCGCAAGGCCTCGTCGATGGCGTCCAGCAGTTGCTGCTCCCGGTAGGGCTTCTGGACGAAGTCGACCGCCCCTTCCTTGACGGCCTTGACCGCCATGGCGATGTCGCCGTGACCGCTGATGAAGACGATGGGAATACTTGCGCCCATCGCGACAAGGCGCTCCTGGAGCGCCAGGCCGCTCATCCGCGCCATGCGCACGTCCAGCACCAGGCAGCCGGGGCGCGTCGCGTCGAAGGCTGCCAGGAAGTCGAGCGCCGAGCTGTACGCCTCGGTCGCGAGCCCCACGGAGCTCACCAGTTCCCGCACCGAATCGCGGTAGGCCTCGTCGTCATCGATGATGAATACGGTCGCCTCAGCCATTGGGTCAGTCTACCGAAGTAGCCATGGGGAGTGTGAAACTGAATATGGCGCCACCTCCGTCGCGATGCGAGGCCCAGAGCTTGCCTCCGTGCGCCTCGATCAGCTTGCGGCAGATCGCGAGACCGACGCCCAGGCCATTGGACTTGGTCGAATAGAACGATTCGAAGATCCGTTCGAGGTCGCCTTCGGCGATGCCGGCGCCGCGGTCGGCGACTTCCACCAGAACCTCTTCGCGCCCGTTCAGGCGGAGGGCGACGATGATCTCCCGCGCGCCACCGGGCGGGGCGCCCTCGATGGCCTCCATGGCATTTCGCAGCAGGTTCAGGATGACCTGCTGCAAATGGATCTCGTCGACCACCACCGCCACTGGCGAATCCTCGGATGCCAGTCCGATGTGCATTTCGCGCAGCTCGCAGTCCATCTTCACCATGCCCACGCACTCGTTCACCGCCCGTTCGAGGTCGATCAGCTTGGGCTCCAGTTCATGCCGCTGGACCATGCCGCGCATGCGTGTCACCACATCGCCCGCCCGCGTGGCCTGTCCGATGACCTTGTCGATCAGGTCGAGCAGATGACCCATGTCGGGCACCGCCTCGGCGGCACGCCGACGTGCGGCCAGCGCGTAGTTCTCGATCGCGCCGAGCGGCTGGGTGATCTCGTGCGCCAGCGCCGCGGACATTTCGCCGGCCGTGTGAACGCGCACGAGGTGGGCCAGCCGCTCCCGCCAATGCGCGGCCTCGACCTCGGCCGCCAGCTTGCGACGCTCCGCGGCCTCGCGGGCATGCAGATTGGCAAACACTTCGGCCAGCAGGCTCACGCCCGGCGTGAGGACGTCGGGCCATTCGTGCTCCCGCTCGATGCTCGCCAGGGTGAGCGCGCCAGCGCTGCTGCCTTCCACTGCGATGGGCACGGCGAGCAGCGAGCGCACGCCGATCCGGCGCAGTGTGTCCGCATCGGCCCGGGCCTCTGGCGGAAGGTCCGCCAGGTGAGAGATGCGTACGACGCTGCCGCTGCCGAGCAACGCGTAGATCCACGGCAGTTCGACCGTCTTGCCCTCCGCAGCCGGCCCTGCAAAGCCGTCCGCGTGCCACTCCTGGGTCACACCGAATGGAATGCCGGTGCGGGTGTGCCAGAGCGCCACCCGCTCGGCGCCCACGAACTCGCCGATCTGCCGAAGGCCGAGCGCAATCGCCCGATTCTTTTCGCCGTGCCGCGACAGCACGAGTGACGCGAGGATGCTGCTCGCGAGCCGCTCGACGCCGACCGCCAGATCAAGCTCCTCCTGTGCGCGCTTGCGTGCCAGGGCGCTTCCGAAAATCTCCGCCAGCAGGCGCATGCGAGCGACGAGATCGGCCGGCCAGGTGCGCTCGCTGCGGACACAGCCGAAGTTGAGGCTCCCATGCAGTTGCCCCGCGACGACGATGGGCATCATGACGTGGGATTTCAGTCCGATGCTGCGCCAGTTCTCCTTGTCGATACTCGCCTCCGGCGGAAGGTCATCCAGGCAGGAAAAAACGATCGGCTCGTTGGCGGTCGCCTTCGCGAGGGCCCACGGATTCGAATCCCGCGCAGGGCCCAGTCGCTTCGGCACCGGCTCCACCCCCTCCACGGCGAAGGAGTGGGTGACCTCCGCCCGGCCGGTCAGCGGAAAGACGCGGTTCAGGGTCGAACGATCGATGCCCAGCGCCGCCACGATTCGCGCAAGGCCCAGTTCGATCGCCTGGTCGATCTCCTGAATGGGCACGGCGATGAACGCGGCCGACAGGTCCGACAACAAGCGCTCGAAGCCCATAGTTTCCTGCAGCGAAGCGCGCGCCGATGCCGAAGCGATCGGCTCCGTCGTGGTCCGTCGGAACGGATAATGCGGTGTGTCCTCGTGCACGGTGTCTTCAGGAGAAGGGCCTCTATGCGTCTGATCCGAACATTGCCTTGGCTGCTAGCGGCCATCGTCTCGAGCACAGTGGGCCAGCGTGTGTGGGCCCAGGCCGCGGACGGTCCCCCCGCCAGGATCCTGCTGGCCTTCGAGGGCGGCTCGGCAAGGGGCGTGGCGCTGCACCTGGCCGAACGATTGCGCGAGCCCCTCAAGCGGCCTGTGTTCGTGGAGGAAAGACCGGGCGGCGGCGGGCGCGTCGGCGCACTGGCTCTCAAGAACGCGACACCGGACGGAACCACCGTGGCGATGCTTCCCATTGCGGTGCCGGTGCTGTCGCCCATGACTTACAAGGACGTGCATTACGACCCGATGCATGACTTTTCCCCCATCTCGCAAATCGGCACTTACCGCTTTGCGTTTGCGGTTGCGTCGAACCACCCTGCGCAATCGTTTTCCGAATTCGTCGTCTGGCTGAAATCCCATCCGTCGCAAGCGTTCTATGGTTCGCCTGCGGCAGGAAGCCTTCCTCACTTCGTGGGCGTGCTCATCGCCAAGGCGATCGACATCGACATGACCCAGGTGGCCTACAAGGGATTCGGCCCCATGTCGGTGGACCTCATCGGCGGCACCGTTCCCGCCGGCATTTCTGCGATCGCGGATCTGATCGACATGCACCGCGCGGGTCGAGTCAGGATTTTGGCGACAACGGGCGCGAAGCGCGAGTCCCAATTGCCGGAGGTACCGACTTTCGTCGAGCAGGGCTATCCGACAGTGCAGGCAAGCGGCTGGGTCGGCTTCTTCGCGCCAGCCAGAACGCCCCGCTCCGTCATCGATGAATGGTCGGCCGCCCTGTTGGCGGCCATTCGTTCGCCGGAAACGCGACAGAAGCTCATCGACCTCGGAGTGGATACGACCGGCACCACGCCGGAAGAGCTTTCCGCCATCATGGCCGCCGACATCGCCCGCTGGGCGCCGATCGTCAAGGCATCGGGCTTTCACGCCGACTAGATCTCCGTTGCCTCGCCCTCGTCCCGCGTCCACGTACGTGGCCTAAGTAGCCGCCGGGATAGGCCGCCCAGATCGCGGGTTCCAGAATGCCGACCGGGCCACGCGCGCGGCCGTTTTCTGGAGAGTCTCCATGCATCGCAAGCGACTTCCTGGCATCAAGGCCTCTGCTCCACTTGCCCCCGCATGCGCCCTCGCCCTGGGGCTGGCGCTGCCAGGCGCCGGGGCGCAACCCGCGGCCAGTCCCTCACCCGTGGTCTTTCTCGACCAGGGCTGGACGCCCGCCGAGCGGGCCTGGTACTACCAGTTCTCGCAAGGTTCGGCCGTGATGTCCTACGACCTGTTCCTCAACCTCGAGGTGGCCGGGAGCCAGGAGCTCTTCCGCTCCGATGCCAACAGCGACCGCTTCGGCCTGGTCACCCAGGCCGCCGATCCGCAGAACAATCCCGATGCGCTGCCGATCGGACTGAGCAAGACGATCGTCAAGAGAGGCAGCGGCGTGGACGAAGTGCAGGTGGGCCTGACTTGCGCCGCTTGCCACAACGCGCAGCTGAACTACCAGGGCAAGCGCATCCGCATCGACGGCGGCGCGGCCAACACCTTCGACATGATGGGCTACGTGAATGCGCTGGACGACGCGATGCAGGCCACGCTGGCGGACAAGCAGAAGTTCGACCGCCTTGCGACGAGGCTCGGCGCGATGAGCGCCGGGGCCAGGACCGAACTGGGCAAGCGCTTCGAGCGCGAAGCCGTTCCGATCCACGACTACCGCACGCGCACGCTCGCGACGCCCACCGCCTGGGGGCCGTCCCGGATCGACGCCATCTCCGCCATCGTCAACCGGTTGCTGGCCATCGAAACCAACATCCCGCAGAACACGTCGACGCCGCTCGCGCCGACCAAGCCGCCCTTCCTGTGGAACGCACCCCATGGTTCGTGGACGCAGTGGCGCGCATCGCAGCAGGATCCGATCAATCGCAATCTCGTCGAATCCATGGGCGTCTACCTGCCGATGAACCTGCATTCCAGGACGCCGCAGGAAGGACTCTTCGATTCGAATGCGGCGCTGCTCAACCTGCAACAGGTCGAGAACCAGTTGACGCGACTGGCCCCGCCCAAGTGGCCGGAGGAGATCTTCGGCCGGATCGACCGCCAGAAGGCGGCGGCCGGCAAGGCGCTGTTCGCGACCCATTGCGCGAGTTGCCACAACGCGTGGCCCTACACATGGACCGCGCCGAACAAGTACGGCAAGCGCTTCCTGGAGGTCGGCGTGGTCCCGCAGAAGTACGTGGGCACGGACCCGGGTCAGTTCGACAACCTGCGGCCCTACGCCATCACGGGACACCTCGCGCCCTACCTTCCCGAGCCCTTCAAGGACAAGCAGATCATTCCGACGGGCGCGCTGTACCTGATCACACAGAAGCTGGTACTGGACAGGGCGCTGTCGCAGATCAAGCTCGACGAACAGCAGACCATCAACCTGCACGGCTACCGCGAACTGCCGCCGCCCCGCCAGACGGAAGATGCATACAAGGCGGCTCCGCGCGACGGCGTCTGGGCCACGCCGCCCTTCCTGCACAACGGATCGGTGCCCAACCTGTACGAGATGCTGCTCCCGGCGAAGGAGCGCACCAGGCAGTTCTATGTCGGGCGCGAGTTCGACCCGGTCAAGGTCGGGCTGGACACCAGCGGCAAGAGCGGCAGCTTCCTGCTCGACACGTCGCTGCGCGGGAACTCGAACGCAGGCCACTCGTTCGAGAACGGACCGCTCGGCAACGGCATCATCGGCCCACTGCTGACGGATTCGCAGCGCTGGGAACTGGTGGAGTACCTGAAGTCGATCCCCGAGGAGCCGGGCCGCGCGACGCCCTTCGGCGGACCGCCGAATGCGGTCACGGGCACGAGCCCGTGGTCGCGGAAGTGAACGGCCCCGAACCATGTCCGACCACGTCGACGGCCCACGGCAGATCGGCGACCCCTCGGCCGACCTGACCGATCTCTTCGCCTTCACCAGCCCGTCGGATCCGAACCGCACCGTGCTTGCGGCCAACGTGTTCCCCTCCGCCGGCACGCAGGCGATGTTCTCGAATGCGATCGACCACGCCATCGTCGCGCGCCGGCTGACGATCGCGGGCACGGGCGAGCAGACCCGTTTCAAGCCGGGCGATCCGGAGCTTCGCTTCTCGTTCCGCTTCGATGTGCTGGAGCGCGCCGCCGCAGGCCAGCGGCCCGTGCAGCGCGGCATCTGCACGGTCCCCGGCGGACAGACGATCCGCTTCGTCGTCGACGATGAAAAGGGGTCGGCATCGGCCGACGGCACCTACCGCGTGTTCGCTGGCCTGCGCTCCGATCCCTTCTACCTGGCCTGGATCGTGAAGGACCTGAAGAAGTTTCCCAACCTGCTGCAGCACGACAACGTGCTGAGCTTTCTCGTCGAGCTCGATACGCGCCGCGTGCTCGATCCGGCGAAGGGTTCGCTGTTCGGCGTCATCGCCGAGACGATCCCCATTCCGAAGCCGGGCGGCTTCATCGGACACGAGCCGCCGCGCATCGACTGGGTCGGCCGCCCCGAACAGACCAACATGCGGCTGAACAACAACGGGATAGAGGGCTCCGACGATGTGCGCGACCTCTGGAACCAGCAGACGCCCTTCGCGATTTCCGAGGAACTCATGCCGCTGTTCCGCAAGCGCATGGTCGACAGCCTGAAGAACTGGGACCTGCGCGACGGCAAGGCCGACTGGGCACCGGCAGCGCTGGCGGCCAACGCCACCATGTTCCTCGACGACTTCATGGTCATCGACGTGGCACGGCCCACGTCGGACACCAGCAACCTGGAGATCGAGAAAAGCACCCTCGCGGGCCGCCCGCACCAGACCGGCGGCGGCCGGACCGTGAATGCCAACGTCATCGACATCCTGCTCACGTGGATGGTGAACCACGACCGGGAGTTCCTGCAGGGCGGCTCGACCCAGGCGACCAAGCCCGGCACATCGACCTTTCCGTACCTGGCCTCTCCCAACGCCGAACTCCAGAACGTGGCCTTCTCCGTGGATCTGGCCGCGCCGCCCGATCAGGTCTGGGCCTTGATCGGTGGCTTCGGCGGGCAGTGGCATCCGCTGATCGCGAGCATCCGGCTGACCGGCAACGGGGTCGGCCAGCTGCGCACGATCGAGACCGTCGACGGCAAGCAGATCATCGAACGGCTCGACGCCATGGACGATGCGCAACGCAGCTACCGCTAAACGTCGATCGCCGGCATTCCGGCCACCGACTACACCGGCATGCTGGACGTCAAGCCCAAGGGCAGCGGCAGTTCGGTCGAATGGCGTGTGCAGTACATGCCGGGCGGCCAGCCCGACATCATCGTGAAGACCATCAGCTCGACCTTGCTGAAGGCCGGACTCGACAGCCTGAAGCCCCGATTCGGTGTCCCCTGATGATCACCGGGCCCGATCTCGCAACCGGCTGCGTGCAGGCCACCGACGGCGTCATCGCCGCCATCAACCTGCGCAGCACGCTCGCGCAGTCATGGAACCGCTTCTGGCAGGCGCCGCTGCGGCCGGGCATCGCCGAGTGCGTCATCGAACAGGAGCAGCTCCATGCGCAGTTCCTGGGCGACCTCGATGCCTATGGCCGGCTGGAGCAACTGGCAGGGCACCTGCTGCGGATGGACCCCGACTCCGCGCGCTCGGCGCTCGTCGATGGGCAGGTCGCGGCCTCGACCCATCGCTTCGCCGACGCGAGGGCATGCCTTTCGCGGGCCAGGGATCGAGGCTGCCCCGCGCTCGCCGCGGAACGGCTGGAGATGAGCATCGACCAGGCCTGCGGCGAGTCGCTGGAGGATCTTCTGGGACGGAGGCTGCGCCTCGTCAGGCAGTCGGGCCGGCTCGAAGACTGGGTGCCGCTGGGTTCATTGCTGGCCGACCTGGGTGATTTCGACGAGGCGGAGCGTGCCTATTGCCGCGCCCTGGGCGCGTACCGCGATGTCTCGCCATTCGCCGTGGCCTGGGTCTGCTTTCTTCTCGGCACGGTATGGGGCGAACGCGTGGCGGAGCCTAAGTACGAACGCGCGGCCCGGTGGTACGCCAAGGCCATCGACTGCCTTCCCGGGTACGTCAAGGCGCGCGTGCACCTGGCCGAAATTCGCTCGGCCGAAGGCCGCAGCGCGCAGGCCCGGGCGCTGTTGGCCCCGGCCCTCGCGAGCGGCGACCCCGAGGTCAGCTGGCGTCTTTCAGATGTGGCGATCGCACAGGGCCGGCCCGGCGAGGCGCACACGCTGTCGGAGGCGGCGCGCAGCGGCTTCGAGCGCTTGCTGGCAAAGCATCCGCTCGCCTTCGCAGACCACGCGGCGGAGTTCTATGCGGGCAGCGGCAACGACGCGCGCCGCGCTTTCGAGTTGACCGGCATCGACCTCGCGAATCGTCCGACACTGCGGGCCTTCGAGAAGGCCCATGCCGCGGCGCTCGAGGCCGGCGAGGCGCTGGAAGCCGCGAGCATCCTAGCCGCGGCCCGTCGGCGCTGGGAGTCGGCGCCCGCCTTCAGGCAGTCGCCGCTGGCCGCCACACCGCTTCGTCCGGAGTCCGACCATGCCCATTGACCGCAGGACCTTCATGCTCGGCAGCGGCGCTGTCGCCGGAAGCGCGCTCGCTCCCTTCGTTGCCCTCGCCACCGCTGCATCGAAGGGCGGGCCGGCACCCGCCGCCGCGACGGCTCCGGTGGACCGCATCGCGGAAGGCGCTGCGTTCGAGCTCAGGATCGTGGGATGGGCTCACGGCGACGTCGATGCCGCGGGATGGATCGCGATCGACCCGCATTGGCGGGGCGCCTGGCACTGAGGCTCAGCACTGCTCGGCAACGCATCCGATACCCGGCACATCGATCGCGGTCACGGTCCGTTGCTCAGCGAGCGCGAATCACGTCGGAGACGACCCCGTTCTCGTTCACGGTGCAGTTGATCGCCGGCTGTCCGGCGCCCAGGCTGAGCGTGACGACATAGATGCCGTCCCTCATGGTGCTCGCGTCGCTGGTCGGCTTCACGCTTTCCCTCGGCACCTTGAACTCGCGGGCGACGGCATCGACGCAACTGTTGCGCGACACCTGTGGCGACGAGAAGCCGGCGAACACCGCCGGGGGCTGGTAGTTGGCGCAGCCACTTGCGATGGCGCAGAGGGCAAGGGCGACTGTGGAACGACGGCGAACGGTCATGGAAGACTCCTTGGACAGCACCAGCCGACCCGCATTATTGCCCCCATCAAGGACGCCTGACGTCCATCTTCTGGCGTGACCAGTAGGGCCCGTCGATGCGATCGAGCCGGACTTCTCCGCCGGTGGAAGGCGCGTGAACGAAGCGGTCTTCGCCCACATAGATGCCGGCGTGCGTCGGCCTGCCGCCGCCGAAGATCACCAGGTCGCCGGTGCGCCGTTCCTCGCGCGACACCGGATCACCGAAGCCGGCGAGCTGGGCCACTGTGCGCGGCGTGGCCAGTCCTGCGCTTTCACGGTAGACAAAGGCGATGAGCCCGCTGCAGTCGAACCCGCCATTGACGGTGTTGCCCCCATAGCGGTACGGCGTGCCCACCAGTCCCATGGCATGGATCGCCACATCGCGGGATTGCTCCGCCGAAATCAGCGACGGCCTGGCGCTGCGGCCCGTCGGTGACGGCGTGCTGCTGCAGGCGGCAAGCACGAGCCAGGCGCACGCGATGATCGATCGACGAAGAATCAGCATTGCCGCGAATCACAGGTTGGCATGTCGTGCATGCGCACAGTGACGTCGGCCAGGTTGGTTTCCATGGATGGCTCGCATTTTCGTGCGCGAGCGGGCGATCGTCCATCCGGTCTTTTCGTGGTTGTCGCACAACTCCCGGGCTCCAGCTGCAACGTGAGCGCGTGTGCACTAACCACGAGTGCATCAACAATCTCCCGGGCCCCTCGCCCACGGAACGAAGAACTCCACAAAAAATGCTGTCCCTCCGAGCGCTCAGACCTCTGAGCTCCATGGCCTTGTTGATCCTGATGACCCCATCGGTCCATGCGCGCCGACGAGGCGGCGGCCATGGCTATGGCGAAGAGCTGTTTCCATGGCTGCTGGAGTTCGTGGTCTACCTTGTTGTGAGCCTGGTGGTCCTGGCCATCGTGGGCGCACTGTGGCGCCGCTTGACTCGCCCCTCCGCAGCGGAGCTGGCCCGGGAGCGGAGCGCGATACGCCAGCGCAGAAGGCAGGGATGACCGCCACGACCGTCGTCGCGCGGCCCGAATGCGGGCTCAGCCGCTGACGCCTGCGCTGGCTGGATGCGGTTCGCTCCCGGTTGCGGTTCCGGGCAGTTGCTTCAGTGCGTCGAGCACCAGTGGCTCGATGCCTTCGCCTTGATGTTCTTCGACATGGGCAAGCAACTGCCGGCGCATGCGGGGTTCCCAGAAGCGCTGGATGTGCAGCGCGATGTCGGCAATGGCCTGCGGGCGGTCGGGCATCGCCTCGAAGAAGGCGCCGATGCGATTGGCCATGCGGATGAGGTTGTCGATCTTCATCTTCGATGATCTCTTCAGTCGAGCACGACGCGATCAGCGTGCGAATACACCACCAGGTTGCCGTGCCGCGCGAGGCCGATCAGGCTCATGCCTGCCGCCTGCGCCGAGTGGACGGCCAGCAGGGTCGGCGCCGAGACAGCAGCCAGCATCGGCGCACCGGCCGCGGCCGCCTTCTGCACCATCTCGACGCTGGCCCGGCTGGTCACGGCGATGAAGCCGGCGCCGCCGTCGACCGAGGCCGTGGCCATCGCGCCCACCAGCTTGTCGAGCGCGTTGTGGCGACCCACGTCCTCGCGCACGATGTGAACCGCCCCATCCGCCGAACACCAGGCGGCCGCGTGCACCGCACCGGTGGCTCCGCACAGCGCCTGGCGTGCCTGCATCTCCCGCATCGCGCGTGCGACCGCGCTGGCGCGCACCGCAGCGGATGAGGTCACGGCCGGTATCGGACGCAGCACCTGGTCCAGACTCTCGGTGCCGCAAACGCCGCAGCCGGTGCGGCCAGCGAGCGTGCGGCGCCGGTCCTTCAGGCCGGCGAAGCTTCGGGCCGACACTTCCATGTGCACGGTGATGCCCTGCGGCGAATGGCTCACTTCGCAGCCGTACAGGTCCGCAGCGGTCGCGAAGATGCCTTCGCTCAGTCCGAAGCCGAGCGCGAAGTCTCCGAGGTCCGCCGGTGTGGCCAGCATGACCGCATGCGAGATGCCGTTGAATTCGAGCGCGACCGGTACTTCCTCGGTGAGCCAGTCGTCCAACTCGCTGCGCTGGCCGTCGCGCCAGCGCACCACCGGCGCCAGGCGCGCGCCCTCGGGCGACATCGCAGCGAAGTCGTCCCGCTTCATTTGGCGGCCACCGTCTCGTTCGCGAAGCGCCGTTCGAGCAACTCGGCCTGCACCTTGTCGAAGCGGCTTTGCTCGCGCTGCCATTCGGAGGGCTGCGTCACCGGCATGACCTGCACGGCCGTCACCTTGTACTCGGGGCAGTTGGTGGCCCAGTCGGAGCTGTCGGTCGTGATGACGTTCGCGCCGGACTCCGGGAAGTGGAAGGTCGTGTAGACCACGCCCGGCTGCATCCGCTCGCTGATGACCGCGCGCAGCACCGTGTCCCCGGCGCGGCTCTGGATGCCGACCCAGTCGCCATCGTTGATGCCGCGGTCCTCCGCATCGTGCGGATGGATCTCCAGCCGGTCCTCGCTGTGCCACTGGTTGTTCTCGGTGCGCCGCGTCTGCGCGCCGACGTTGTACTGCGACAGGATGCGGCCGGTGGTGAGCAGCAGCGGGAACTTGCGCGTGACCTTCTCGTCGGTGGCGACGTACTTCGTGATGATGAACTTGCCCTTGCCGCGCACGAACTTGTCGATGTGCATCGTCGGCGTTCCTTCCGGCGCGGCGGCGTTGCACGGCCACTGCACGCTGCCGAGACGTTCGAGCAACTCGTAGCTGACACCCGAGAAGGTCGGCGTCAGCGCGGCGATCTCCGCCATGATTTCCTCGGGGTGCCTGTAGTTCATCGGGTAGCCGAGCGCGTTCGACAGCAGCATCGTCACTTCCCAGTCGGCGTACTTCGCCTTCGGCGGCATCACCTTGCGCACGCGCGAGATGCGACGCTCTGCGTTCGTGAAGGTGCCGTCCTTCTC
Organism: Variovorax flavidus; assembly: GCF_030317145.1. GTDB lineage: Bacteria > Pseudomonadota > Gammaproteobacteria > Burkholderiales > Burkholderiaceae_C > Variovorax > Variovorax flavidus. Next base: position 740,066 of record NZ_JASZYE010000002.1, on the reverse strand, counting down.
CAGGAAGGACGAGCCCGGCAGGAAGACGTGGGCGTACTTGGCGGTCTCGTTCAGGAACAGGTCCTGCACCACGATGCACTCCATCGCTTCGAGTGCATGCGCGACGTGCTGCGTGTCGGGGTCCGACTGCACGATGTCCTCGCCTTCGCAGTACAGGCCCTTGAAGCTGCCGTCGAGTGCTGCGTCGAACATGTTCGGAATGCGCAGGCCCGGCTCGCTTTGCAGCGACACGCCCCACGCGGCTTCGAACTCGCTGCGCACGGTGCTGTCCGACACGTGCCGATAGCCGGGCAGCTCGTGCGGGAAGGAGCCGATGTCGCACGAACCCTGCACGTTGTTCTGGCCGCGCAGCGGGTTGACGCCCACGCCTTCGCGTCCGACGTTGCCGGTGGCCATCGCGAGGTTGGCGATGCCCATCACGGTGGTGGAGCCCTGGCTGTGCTCGGTCACGCCGAGGCCGTAGTAGATGGCGGCGTTGCCGCCCGTCGCATAGAGGCGCGCGGCGGCGCGAAGCTCGCTCGCGGACACGCCGGTCACGGACTCGGTAGCCTCCGGCGAGTTCTCGGGACGGGACACGAAGTCGCACCAGTCGCTGAAGGACTTGTCGTCGCAGCGCTGGGCGATGAAGTCCTTCGCGGTCAGCGACTCGGTGACGATCACATGCGCCAGGGCCGTGACGACCGCCACGTTCGTGCCGGGGCGCAACTGCAGGTGATGGGCCGCGCGGATGTGCGGCGACTTGACGATGTCGATGCGCCGCGGGTCGATCACGATCAGCTTCGCGCCCTGGCGCAGGCGCTTCTTCATGCGCGACGCAAACACCGGGTGGCCGTCCGTCGGGTTCGCACCCATGACCAGGATCACGTCGGCCTTCTCGACCGACTTGAAGGTCTGCGTGCCGGCCGATTCGCCCAGCGTCTGCTTCAGGCCGTAGCCGGTCGGCGAGTGGCACACGCGGGCGCAGGTGTCGACGTTGTTGTTGCCGAAGGCCGCGCGCACCAGCTTCTGCACCAGGTAGCCTTCTTCGTTCGTGCAGCGCGACGAGACGATGCCGCCGATCGAATCGCGCCCGTGCTCGGCCTGGATGCGCTTGAACTCGGACGCGGCATAGCCGATCGCCTCTTCCCAGCTCACCGCCTGCCACGGGTCGGTGATCTTCTTGCGGATCATCGGGGTGGTGATGCGGTCCTTGTGCGTCGCATAGCCCCAGGCGAAGCGGCCTTTCACGCAGCTATGGCCTTCGTTGGCCTGGCCGTCCTTCCACGGCACCATGCGCACGACCTCGTTGCCTTTCATCTCGGCCTTGAAGCCGCAGCCGACGCCGCAGTAGGCACAGGTCGTGATCGCGCTGTGCTCGGGCTGGCCGAGCCAGATGACCGACTTCTCCTGCAAGGTGGCGGTCGGGCAGGCCTCGACGCAGGCGCCGCAGCTCACGCACTCCGACTCCATGAAAGGCTCGTCCATGCCCGGCGACACGCGCGATTCGAAACCGCGCCCGGAGATCGTCAGCGCGAAGGTGCCTTGCGTTTCCTCGCAGGCCCTGACGCAGCGGTTGCACACGATGCACTTCGAGGCGTCGTAGGTGAAGTACGGGTTCGACTCGTCCTTGGCGGCGTCGAGGTGATTGGCCCCGTCGAAGCCGTAGCGCACGTTGCGCAGGCCGGTCACGCCGGCCATGTCCTGCAACTCGCAATTGCCGTTCGCGCTGCAGGTCAGGCAGTCGAGCGGGTGGTCCGAGATGTAGAGCTCCATCACGCCCTTGCGCAGTTCCTGCAGCTTGGGCGACTGGGTGCGTACCTTCATGCCGGCTTCGGCGGGCGTGGTGCACGAGGCCGGGTAGCCCTTCCGGCCGTCGATCTCGACCAGGCACAGGCGGCAGGAGCCGAAGGGCTCCAGGCTGTCGGTCGCGCAGAGCTTGGGCACCTTGATGCCGGCGTCCACGGCGGCGCGCATCAGCGAGGTGCCCTTGGGCACGGTGACTTCGTTGCCGTCGATCTCCAGCGTCACTTCCGCTTCGGATTCGCGCCGTGGGGTGCCGTAGTCGGTCTCTTTGAGGTGGTCGAGCATGGGTGTTCTCCTAGGCCGCTTCGCGGTCCGGTGCGGCGATGCCGAAATCCTGCGGGTAGTGGTTCAGTGCCGAGAGCACCGGGAGCGGCGTCATGCTGCCCATGGCGCAGAGGCTGCCGTGAACCATCGTGTCGCACAGGTCGCGCAGCAGCTGCACCTGCTGGGGCTTGTTGTGCTTCGTCGAGGGCGGCGCAACGATCCTGTCGATGACTTCCACGCCGCGCGTCGAGCCGATCCGGCAGGGCGTGCACTTGCCGCAGGATTCGATGGCGCAGAACTCCATCGCGTAGCGTGCGAGCTTCGACATGTCGGCGCTGTCGTCATGCACGACGATGCCGCCATGGCCGAGGACCGCGCCGACGGCTGCGTAGGCTTCGTAGTCCATCGGAATGTCCCACTGCGACTCGGGCACATAGGCACCCAGCGGGCCGCCGACCTGCACAGTCTTGATCGGCCGGCCCGAAGCACTGCCGCCGCCGAAGTCGAACATCAGCTCGCGCAACGTCACGCCGAAAGCGATCTCGACCAGGCCGCCGTGCTTGATGTTGCCGGCCAGCTGCATGGGCAGCGTGCCGCGCGAGCGGCCCACGCCATGCTCGCGATACAGGTTGGCGCCGCGCGAGAGGATCACCGGCACGCTGGCGAAACTGATGACGTTGTTGATGACGGTCGGCTGGCCGAACAGGCCCTCGATGGCCGGCAGCGGCGGCTTGGCGCGCACGATGCCGCGCTTGCCTTCGAGGCTCTCCAGCATCGCCGTCTCTTCGCCGCACACGTAGGCGCCGGCGGCCTTGCGGATGACGAGGTGGAACGCACGGCCGGAGCCGAGGATGTCTGCGCCCAGGTAGCCTGCCTCGGTCGCGCGCCGGACGGCCTCGTTCATCGTGGCGATCGCATCCGGGTACTCGGAGCGGATGTACACGTACCCGCGCGTGGCGCCCACGGCGAGGCCCGCGATGGTCATGCCCTCGATCAGCATGTACGGGTCGCCCTCCATCGTCATGCGGTCGGAGAAGGTGCCCGAGTCGCCTTCGTCGGCATTGCACACGACGTACTTCTGCTCTGCCTGCGCGGAGGCCACCGTCGCCCACTTGATGCCCGTGGGAAAGGCCGCGCCGCCCCGGCCACGCAGGCCGGCGCCGAGCACCTGCTGGACGATGGCGTCCGACGCCATGCCCAGCGCCGCGCGCAGGCCGGCATAGCCTTCGTGCGCTTCGTAGTCGGCGATCGACAGCGGGTCGGTGACGCCCATGCGCGCGAAGGTCAGGCGCTGCTGCTTCGCCAGATACGGAATCTGCGCGGTCGGCCCGTGGCACAGCGCGTGTTCGCTGCCGGCGAGCATGCCGGCGTCCAGCAGCGCAGGAATGTCTTCCGGCGTGACCGGGCCATAGGCGATGCGCCCTTCGGCCGTCGCGACCTCGACCAGCGGCTCCAGCCAGAACAGGCCGCGCGAACCGTTGCGCACGAGGTTCAAGGCGACGCCGCGGCGCGCGCATTCCGCCTGCAGGGTCGACGCGACCTCGTCGGCGCCGACCGCCACTGCGGCGGAGTCGCGCGGCACGTAGACGGTGATGCCAGCCACCGTGCTCATGCCGGCTCCGCCAACTGCTTGATCACGCGGTCGAAGCGCGCCGGCGTCATGCGCGCAAGCAGCTTGTCGTTCACGACCACCGCGGGCGACGAGGCACAGAGCCCCAAGCAAAAGACCGGGTTCAGGGTGAAGCGGCCATCGGCGCTGGTGTTGCCGTGTCCGCCGTGCGTCTTGCAGCCCAGCGTGTGCTCTGCATGGGCCATCAGTGCGTCGGCGCCCATCGCCTGGCAAGCCTCGGCGCGGCACACCTGCACGACGGTGCGGCCCGGCGGCTCGCTGCGGAAGTGGTGGTAGTAGGTGACGACGCCATGCACCTCGGCGCGAGAGAGATTGAGCCCGTCCGCAATCTGCGGAACGACCTCGGACGGGATATGGCCGAGCGCTTCCTGCACGTCATGGAGGATGGGCAACAAGGCGCCGGGCTCGTCAGCGTGCCGTGCCAGCGCGGCCTGGGTTACATCTTCGGGGGTGGGGCTCATTCTTCTCGTCTCCATATAAGCTCTTGCCGGCATAAGGGTGACTCTGTACCCGGCCAATGTAGGCAGGCTCCTCCTATCCCGCAATATGATGGAATCGGCCAATCCCATAGGCGTTACAAGGCATAAGGAATAACCCGTGCACCAAGTCAGCATCAAGCCCCAGTGGACGATCAGCGGGCCCGGCGGCGCACCTCTTGCGGAGCGCACCGTGGCGCTGCTGGTCAGCGTGGCCGAGCACGGGAGCCTGCTCAAGGCCTGCCAGGCGATGCAGGTGTCGTACCGGCATGCCTGGCAGTTGATCCGTCAGGGCGAAGCCCTGCTCGGCGCGCCGCTGCTGCACATGGAGCGCGGCAAGGGTTCCGCGCTGAGCCCGCTGGCGGAGAAGCTGGTGTGGGCCGACCGGCGCATCGCCGCGCGGCTTTCACCAACGCTGGACTCGCTTGCGTCGGAGTTGCAGGTCGAGATCGACCGCGTGATGATGACCGTGGCGCCGCTGCTGCGCATGCACGCGAGCCACGGCTTCGCGATCGAAGCCCTGCACGATGCACTGGGGCGTGCCGGCATCGAGACCGAGTTGCGCTACTGCGGCAGCACCGAGGCCGTGGCGTCGCTGGACATGGGGGGCTGCGAGGTCGCCGGCTTTCATGTGCCGGTCGGCGAGTTCGAAGCCGAGTCGGTGGCGCACTACGCGCCGTGGCTCAAGCCCGCCACGCAAAAGCTGATCGGCGTCGCGACGCGGCGCCTCGGGCTCATGGTGGCGAACGGTGATCCCAAGAAGGTCTATGGCATCCGGGATCTGGCGCGGCCCGACATCCGCTTCATCAACCGCCAGTCGGGTTCGGGCACGCGCTTCCTGCTCGACCTCCTGCTGCGCAAGGATGGCGTGGACCCCGCGAAGGTGCATGGCTACGAGCAGTGCGAACTCACGCATGCGGCGGTGGCGGCATACGTGGCCAGCGGCATGGCCGATGTCGGCTTCGGCGTGGAGACGCCGGCGCGGCACTTCAAGCTCGACTTCGTGCCGATACAGACGGAGCGCTATTTCCTGTTGTGCGAGGAAAAGGCGCTCGATGCGCCTGCCGTACGCGAGATGCTGACCATCATCCGGGGCGACGACTTCAAGGCGACGGTGAATCGGCTGGCCGGCTATCAGGCGAACGAGCAGACGGGGATGGTGACAGACCTGCAGGCGTCGTTTCCGATCCTTGCGAAGCCGCGGGGTCGTGCGCGGCGAACCTAGGCGCTGCCTGCGAACCGTCTACTTCGCGGGCACCTGCATCGTGTTGCTCCGCAGCTTGCCACCGCCTTCGACGCTGCCGCGCGTCGTGGTGTCGCCGGTGCCCAGGACGCGCTTTTCGCACGCCTCGCGTGCAGTCCCCTCCGGCTGGCGCTGGCAGCGCGCCAGCGCGTTTTTCTGATACTGCTCCTCGCCCTTGGTGTTGAGCTGGCCCTGGCGCTTGGCCTCAGCAGCAGCCCCAGCTTCTCGGCTGGCCTGTGCAAATGAATTCGAGGCAGCAAGCGTGCTTCCCAAGATGAAGGCAACCGATGCAATGCGAGCAATAGACACCATGGGATGCTCCTTGGATGTGATGGGACGGGAAAGTTAGTACGGAGCCCTGCCCAAGTCAACAGCTTCAGATTGCACTGCTTCCCACGACCGGCCCTCCCGGCTCGCCACCTGATGACTACCTTCAGGCTCCATGGCAATCTCCGCGTCGACAGGACAGCATGCAATCGGGTCGCCGAGACCCGTTACTAGTCGACGCGCCTGACCAGCAACCGTTGCGGCCCCTGGCCCTCCGCTCCCAGACGGTCCAGAGGGTTGCGCAGCTTGCACCGGTCGATTGACAGGCAGCCGCAGCCGATGCAGTCGTCCAGCGTGTCGCGCAACTTCTTCAACTGCGCAATGCGCTCGTCCAGTTCGGCGCGCCACGACATCGAGAGCCGGGACCAATCCTCCCGGCTCGGCGAAGCGTCCGACGGCAGCGCGGCCAATGCGTTGCCGATTTCGGCCAGCGAGATGCCGACTCGTTGCGCCACCCGCACGAAGGCCACACGCCGCAGCATGGTGCGCGCGTAGCGCCGCTGATTGCCCGCCGTGCGGGTGCTGTGAATCAAGCCCTGGGTTTCGTAGAAGTGCAGCGCAGATACCGTGACGCCACTGCGTCGCGCGACCTCGCCGACGGTGAGCGTGGGGGAAATGCCGGCTTTCTGCAGTGCGTCATTCATCGGAAAAAACCTCTTGACCTCAACTTTACTTGAGGTTTGACAATTCAGGCCGCGCGCAGACCCTGTGTGCATTGACCCAAGGAACCATCCATGTCGAACGATTCCGCCGCTCTCTCGTCCACTCCCGTTTTCCGCATCGACAAGTTCGTCGTGCCCACCGATGTGCGCCCGGCGTTCATTGCCCAAATGCAGCGCGTCCAGGACATCCTGCGCACCTTGCCGGGCTGCCTGCGCACACACGTTCTCGACCAGACCGGCGGCACTGGCGAGTTCAACGTGCTGACGTTGGTAGAGTGGGCGAACGAGGAGGCCGTGGCCTCTGCCACCGTGGTCGTGAAGAAGAAGTTCGCGGACGAGGGCTTCGACCCCGTGGCGTTCACGAAGAACGCGGGCGTGCGCTCGGACCAGGGTTTCTACGTCGTCGCCTCCTGAGTTCGGCGGTCGGCCATTTCCAGACCTTCACAAGGCGCGCGGGCCCTAGACTTGGGCAGATGATCGCCACGCTATCCGCCGTCACGCGCGAACGACTGCGGCGCTTCATGCGCATCATTCGCATGGCCGCGGTCATCGGTGCGGGCGTCGGTGCGCTCTACGCCGGCGCGATTGCAGGACCGGGCGCTCGCTCGCTGCTCGGTTCCATGCTGATCTCCATACCGATTGGTGTCATCGACGCCGTGCTCACGGCTTCATGTATCGCCGGCATTGAGATCTTCCTGCTGACTCGCGCCTCGATGCGATGGCTCGACGCGATGCCGTTCGCTGCGGTGTTTGTGCTGAAGACGCTTGTCTACGGCGCGATTGCAGGGGCGGTCCTCGCCGGCCAGCCGGGGGAGCGCCTGTTCGGCGTCGTCAGCGTCTATGACGCACGCACCTGGCTGATTGCGGTTTTCCTCTCGCTCGTACCCGTGGCTGTCGTGGTGATGATGTTTCAGGCCGCGGGCCTCGTCGGCTACCGCACCTTTGTGGCTCTTCTGCTTGGAAAGTATCGCCGGCCCTATGCCGAGCGACGCTTCTTCCTCTTCGCCGACGTGGTGGGCTCGACCGCAATTGCCGAGCGGCTCGGGGCCCTGGAGGCGCATCGCTTCCTCGCCGCGGTTTTTTCGGCAGTCGCCGAACCGATCGAGCTGTGCCGCGGTGAAATCTACCAATACGTCGGTGACGAGATCGTCATCACCTGGGTCGAGGCGGACGGCGTTCCCGACGCGCGGGCGCTGCGCTGCTTCTTCGCGATGCGCGCGGCGCTTGCCGCGGACGCGAACCGGTTTGTCCAACGCTTTGGCGTGCCACCGGAACTGCGCGCAGCCCTGCATCTGGGCGAGGTCATCACCGGCGAGGTTGGCCAGGTGCGCCGTGCGATCGTCTTCCACGGCGACGTCATGAACACGACCGGTCGCCTCGAGCAGGCGACCCGCGAAGTCGGGTGCTTGTTCATCGCATCGGCGGAAGCGCTCGCCTCGCTGGGTCCGTCGCCCGAAATCCGTACCCACGACCTTGGTGCGCTGGCGCTGCGCGGACGAATCGAGCCCATCCATGCGTTCTGCGTCGAACATCTGGACAGGAGCGCCTTGAAGAGCGGTTGAATGCCGTGCGATGTGGTTTGCATTAAAGCGACAACCCAATCGCCTGCGTGTCTCCGGAATGCGCTGAAGCCCGCGGGCTTCGCCATACTTGCCTTCCCACCACAGCAAGGATTTCCATGTCAGCAGGCGGTTTTCACGTGCACGGCCCGCACGACCACGAACTCGAGCACGCAGGTGCGCACGGCGAGGCTGATTCAGGCCCCGCTTCCAGCGAGCATGGTCGCAGGAGCATGACCAGCCAGATCGCCGTATGTACCGCCGTCATCGCCACGGTGGGAGCAATCTTTGCGTACATGGGAGGGCTGACTCAAGCCAACGCGGGGCTCTACAAGAACAACGCCGGCATGAAGAAGACCGAGGCCTCCAACCAGTGGAACTACTTTCAATCGAAAAGCACGAAGCAGGCGCTGGCCGAATTTGCCCGAGACACGTCGCCCGAGGAGCGCAGGCAAGAGTGGCAGAAGAAGGTTTCGCGGTACGAGCAAGAAAAAGGCGAGATCCTGCTCGTCGCTCAGAAGCTCGAGGCGGACGCAACGGACTGGGACCAACGATCGGAGGCGCAGATGCACCAGCATCATCGCTGGGCGCAAGCGACTACGGCACTGCAAGTCTCCATCGCCTTGGCTGCCATGGCGTTGCTGACAAGGAGAAAGTGGCTGGAATGGGGCATGCTTGCAGTTGCCGGGGTCGGCTTGGTCATTGGCGCTCTGGCGGCGATGCACATCTGACCGCGGCGCGAGCCCGTGTCAACGATTCAGGGCCTTGCCTTGTAGTCAAAGCAGAGTAGATTGGGGCCAACAAAGTGCTCCGAATACTTGACGTTGGCGAGGAGGTTCGCGATGACATATCAACGCAGAAACCTGATTGTCGCGACAGGCGTGCTTCTGGCACTTCCGAGCATTGCTTTCACGCAAGCCAACAAGAACTTTCGCGTTGGCGTGCTCTCGTTCGACGACAACCCCCGGGATCCAATCTGGGTAGCCTTCATCATGGAAATGGCCGCGCTCGGCTACGTGGAAGGCCGTAATCTGACAGTCGTTCCAGGTTTTGCCGGAAAGAACGGGCGCAGCATCGAATCCGCTGCGGTTGAACTCGTCGGCCTCAACATCGATGTGCTCTACGTCGCTGCGGGTACCTCGGGCGTGCAGGCTGCGAAATCGGCCACTTCCACGATCCCGATCGTCATGTTGACCGCGGGCGAGCCAGTACGCGACAACCTCATCGCAAGTTTGAGCCACCCAGGCGGAAACATCACAGGCAACGCAAATTTCGGGCTTGACCTCCTCATCAAGCGGCTGCAAATCATTGTGGAAATCCTCGGCAGCCCTCGCCATGTCGCCTTTCTGACCCTCCGGCCATCCCCGTTCACAAGACACATCGAAGCCTATCGGGATACTCTTTCTGCGGCGGCACAGACGTTTGGCGTCGAACCTCACTTCTTTGTCGTCGACTCCATCGACGATCTTGAAGCTGCTTTTTCAGACATGACCCGTCGACGGATGGATGCGCTTGTGATTGACAGCACATCGACCTTCTATGTCCATGTGAAACGCGTGGGCGCACTTGTCGTCCAGCATCGTTTGCCCGCGATCGGTGATGGCCGCCGCTACGCAGATGCCGGTTTGCTAGTCGCGTACGGCATCGACTACAACGACCTGGCGCGCAAGTCCGCTCGATACGTCGACAGGATTCTGAGAGGTGCGAAGCCCAGCAACCTACCTGTTGAACGCGCCACAAAGTTCGAGATGGTCGTGAACCTCAAGGCAGCGGAGGACTTTGGGCTGAAGATCCCTCGCGGAATGCTCGCGGGCGCCAGCGAAGTCATCCGCTGAGCGCCAGCCACGGTCCGCCTTGGACCGCTATTCTGTGTCGACAGTCTTGCGCGCTGACGTCAGGGCCGCATGGAACGCTGGCGCGCAGTCTCTGCCCAAAATTCCGACAGAAGGCGCACCAGTTCATCGGGCTGTTCCTCGGGGATGAAGTGCCCGCAGTTGGCAACCACGCCGCCCTGAACGCTCTCGACAACGGTCGTCAGCAGCTCGCGGGTCTTGTCACCGAAGCTCGCGTCACCCCCCAGGGCGAGCACCGGGACACGGACCTTGTCGTGCACGAAGGGCTCCGTCTGTGACTGCGTGTCGAAGATCGCACGGTAGACGCCAAGCACGCCGCTCACACCACCCGGCGCGGCAAACGTGCGCATGGTTTCTTCGAAAGCCTCCTGCCCGATCGCGCTGGGGTTGGCGCAGTAGTTCTCGTAGAACCAGGCAAGCACCTCTCGTTCGTGTCCGGCAAACAGTGTTTCCGCGAGGCCGGGCGCGAACGCAAGCGGCCACCACCACAGGCCACCCCTGACGGTGCCTTGTGGCGTGAACTGCATCAGTCGCCCGAGGCACTCACCGGTGATGATGGGCTCGTCCAGGTAGGCCAGCGTGCGCACTTCCTCAGGATGTTCGCCGGCCCAGACCAGCGCCGCCGGCGCGCCCATGTCATGGGCCACGATGTGAAGGGGTCCGACGCCGAGATGCCGCAAGAGCGCGCGGAAGTCCGCGACCAGCGTGCGTGCGTCATAGCCTTGGGCCGGCTTGTCCGAATCACCGAAGCCGCGCATGTCGGGCACGATCACGGTGTGGGTCCGGGCGAGAAGGGGCAACACCTTGTGCCAGGACTGGGAGGTGCCCGGAAAGCCATGCCAGAGCAGCACGGGTTCGCCTTGGCCGGCAACCGTGTAGTGCAAGCGCACGCCGTTGACGCGCGTGGTTTCTCGCGTGCCGATCATGGCTGTCCTTGTTCACGAGGCGCACTTGGCCGCGTTGCGAAGGCACTCGGGCAGCCGGCGACGAAGCCGACGAGCCGTGCCCGGTGAGGGAGACGGTGTTGGAGGTGAGGCATGAATGGTTCCGGGTGCTGGCGGCAAAAAGATGGAGGCAATGGTCGAACACTGACTCGCCGCCGTCGATGCTAGTGACGCGACCCGCGAGCCGGTAGGTGGCCAGGGCGCATCACGCTGTTGCCTCGCAGACACCAAGGATGCGAGAAACCTCAGTGCCGACTACCTTCTTCCTTGCCGCGTCGATCGTCCGGGCGAAGGGCTCCGTCCCATCAGGCTCACTTCCTGCAGTCGCCGCCGACCGATACCGAACCGTCCTTGCATTCGGTCAGGATGCCGTCATTGCCGCGCCGGAGGGCCGGAGATGAAGCGGGCGAAGGGGGAGTGGCTTCTGCTTCGTAGACGATCTTCTTGCTGCCGCGTTCGCAGATGCCGACGATCTTGCCGCTGACCGTGGCATCGGCAGTCACGGTGGTGAGCGTGAAGCGCATCACGCCCGCGCTGCGAATCTTCGCGTCGATCTGCGCCAGTAGGTCATCGCAGTTGCTGGCGGCACTCGCGGAGCCCGTGAAGGCCAATACAACGATAGGGAGCAGGGTTGGCTTGAGCATCGGGTGCTGGAAGGTGCAGACTCATTGGACAGCGAGCGGCGGCGGGAAAAACGTGCGCGCTGCCACATCACCCCTGGGGCGATAGAACCGGAACGTCAGGCTGTACGCCTGGCCCTTGGGTGTCGGTAGCCAGTTGCCGTTCGGGGCCTCCTTCGGTTGCGCATCGGCGAAGTACAACGTCAGCGATCCATCCGCGCCATATTCCAGCTTGGATTCCTTGTTGAGCAAGTAGCGCTTCAACGGATTCGGCAACACGCGCCGCTGGACTGCGTCGACGGCGATCACGGACCAGAAGTGCGTGGCGTACTGAGCCGGCAGCTCGTCTTTCGGGAAGTGAATTGTGTAGGCACGGTCCCCCGACAGCGGCTTGCCCGCCGTGTCCGTGAAGGCCTTGTAATAGATGACTTCCTCGGGAGTATTGGCCCAGATGCCGCCGTAGTTGATGAGGGTACGCACCAACCAGTCTTCTCCGTAAACCCCGGAGGTTGAGGGCAGCGCCCAGGCGTTGCGAACCGTCCCGTGCCCGAGGTTGGGCATCGCCTTCTTGATGTCGGCGAAGGCCTTGGTTCGGATCGCTTCGTCAACGCGCTTGCGCTCGTCTGGCTGCTCGACGGCCTTTGCGATGGCCCGCACATGAGCCTGCAGCGTCTCCATGCCAGGATTGATGTCCGCCTCGCTGTCGAGCGCCAGTTCAGCCGAATCGAATGCCTCGACGCCCGGCAATGCATCGATCTCGAACATGACTGTCTTCGGCACCGCAGGGGTGGCCGGTTGACCGATCGAGCGGATGTCGAATTGCTGCTGCAGAGCGACCGCGTCGTCCCAGTTCGCGCCGAGCTCGACACGCGACAACACACGCATGGCCTTGACCGGCACGTCCACTCTTTGCGCGTCGGCGGGCACCTCGACGCTGCTTCCCTTCAAGCACACCGCGAACTTGCCGCTCGGATGTTGGCCGAACACGCGCTCATTGAGGTTGGCGACCGTCTCGCCCCAGCCGTTGAGGAACTGAACCGTGTAGTAGCGGCCGGTGATCTCCGGCACCGACACCAATGCGCAGCTCGTCTCGTCCACGGAGACCCAGGCCTCTGAATAGGCCACATCGAGATTCGGATTAGGCCAGGCAACCTCGCCGGGCTTGCGGTGGACGAGGCGGTTCCATTGAAAGCCTTCCTTGAAGTCCAACTGTTGCTGCCGAAGCACGAGCAGGCGGCCCAGCAGGTAGATGTAGGCATCGCTGATCTGCTGATCCGCCAGGGCCAGGGTGGTCGTCATCGCTTTCTCCAGCGCTGTTGCGTTGATCAGTTCGACCCGCCTCCTGGCGAGAGGGTGCGCTCGGATTGCTCCGCGGTCACGACGCTCACGGGCACGCCGAACCGCTCGATGCGATGGGCGAGGTCGAGGCGCAACCAACGGGAGATCCGCTCCGGTAGCGTCGAGACGATGACCTCGTCGTACTTCTCGCGCTCGAGCGTCTGCTGCACGGCCTCGTACGGATCGGTGGCCCCGACGATCCCTTGCACATGCGAGCCCGCGGCCGCGTCGAGCAACGGAATCGCGAGTTCGAGCGTGATCGCCGCCTCCTCGGTGTCGGGGTCCCAATACGGCCGGGGAACCAGGAGCGTGAACTTGCACGGCCCGCGTGCGGCCCGCTCGGCGACGGCGGCAAGCAGCTTGGGCGACGCAGCGGTCCGATGCGCCACGATGAGGATGCGCCGGTCACTCATGATGTGAGACACCTCCGGGGGGTCGGCAACATGCTAGTCCTGTCTTTCGCTCGCTGCAACCGAGGGCGCAAGGGTGCCGGACAGCCGCCAGTTCATGCTCTCTTGACGTTGCCGAGTTTGGCGATCAGGCCGCAGCTCCTCCGTCGACGTCGAGCGAGATGCCCGTGATGAAGCTGGCGTCAGGGCTTGCGAGGAAGGCTACGGCAGCCGCGATCTCTTCGGGCCGGCCATAGCGGCCGAGCGGAATGGCTGCCTTTTGCACGGCGGCGAAGTCGCCGTTCTGCGGGTTCATCTCCGTGTCGATCGAGCCTGGCTGCACGGTGTTGACGGTGATGCCGCGCGGGGCGAGGTCGCGCGCCCATCCGCGGGTGTAGGCGGACACTGCCGCCTTCGTCGCCGAGTAGTCGGCCACGCCCGGCCAGGGCGTGCGATCGGCGGCGCCGGAGCCAATCGAGATGATGCGGCCGTGGTCGCTGATGAGCGGCACTGCTGCGCGCACGGCAGCGGCCACGCCGCCGACGTTGACAGCAAACTGGCGTTCAAAGGCGGCGACGTCGCTGTCGGGCGCGCCGACCTGGCCGACCACGAACACGCCGGCGTTGTTGACGAGGATGTCGAGCTTGCCGAAATGGCGTGCGGCATTGTTCACCAGCGCTTCGACCTGCAGTGGGTCGGCCTGGTCGGCCCGAAAGGCTGCGGCGCGCACGCCCAGACCCTCCAGTTCCTTGACCAGCGCCTTGGCGCGGTCGGCGGAGGCCGAATAGCTGATGGCGACATCGGCGCCGTCGTGCGCCAAGCGGCGCGCGATGGCGGCACCGATGCCGCGTGAACCGCCGGTGACAAGGGCGACTTTGTTGGCGTGGGGCTTGGACATGCTGTTCTCCGAGATCTTGTTGCGCTCGCTGTCGCGTTGACAGCGAGCTTCGGTTTCTGATGAGGCCGGGTATTACGCGGCCAGCGCGTCGGCGGCAACGATGTTCGTGGCGACGTCGATGTTGCCGTGGACGGCCTTCGAATAAGGGCACATCTGATGCGCCGCATGCGCGATGGCCTCAGCCACGTCGAGTGCGACGCCGGGCATGCGCACATCGATCCGGGCCTGAAGAAAGTACGCACCGCCGGTCTGCCCGAGGTCGACTTCGATGTCGACGGCCATGTCGGCGGGCAGCGCCACCTTCTTCGCCTTGGCTGCGACGCCCAGTGCGCCGGTGTAGCAGGCCGACCAGGCTCCGGCGAACAACTGCTCCGCGGTCGGATGCAACTGGATCGCCTGGAGCACGATTTCATTGTCGGCCTTGCCGGGAATCGACATCCGGATGTCGACGCGCTCATCGCCGCGCGGGGCGCCCTCACGGTGGCTTGGCGTCGTATGGGTCTTGCCCGTCAGCAGCACGGTTTGGATCTTGGTGGTCATTTCGGATTCCTTTTCGGTTAGGTTGGCCCTGTATTCGGAGCGCGGGACGCTTGTATGGATGCGCCGTGCGCCATTGGCATCGCGATTGGGCGTGGATCGCTTGCCGGGAACGGGATGGAAGGGAGCGGAGAGTCAGGGGTGAGTGGCGATGGCATGAAGTGTCGGATCGGACCCTGCGTTGACCAAGATGGTGGGCGGGACATGTTTATTTCCAGTTCGCCAATAATCCGGCGATGGACCAGATCGCAGCCATGCGTGTGTTCGCCCGGGTCGTCGAAGCCGGAACCTTCACGCGGGCGGCCGATTTGCTGCAGATGCCAAAGCCCAGCGTGACCAAGCTGGTCCAGCAACTGGAGAGCCACTTGGGTGTGAGGCTGCTGCAGCGTACGACGCGACGTGTCACGGTGACGCCGGAGGGCGCGGCCTACTACGAGCGCATCTCGCGGGTGCTGGACGAGATCGACGACATAGAAGCCGATGTCACGAATGCACAGGCCAGCCCGAGAGGCCGCTTGCGTGTGGACATTGGCTCCTCGCTGGCCAACCGAATCCTGATTCCCCTGCTTCCGGCGTTCCACGCGCGCTACCCTGAGATCGTGCTCGAGCTCGGCGTGAGCGACCGGCCTGTCCACCTGATCGGTGAAGGGGTGGATTGCGTGCTCCGCGGCGGCGTGCTGAGTGACCCGTCGCTGGTGGCGCGCCGCATCGCGCAGATGCCCTACATGACCTGCGCGACGCCCGATTACCTGAAGCGCCACGGCGTGCCGGTGACGCCGGCCGACCTGCTCGACGGTCACCGGGTGGTGAGCTACTTCTCGTCGCGCACGGGGCGCTACCTTCCGCCGCGCTACGAGCGCGGCGACGAGCACATCGAGATCAAGGGACATGCCGTCGTCTCGGTCAACGAAAGCACGGCCCACCTGACCGCGCTGCTGACCGGGCTCGGCGTGGCGCAGACCTTTGCCTTCATGGCGCAGCCGCACGTCGAGAGCGGGACGCTGGTCGAGTTGCTGGCCGACTGGGAGCCGCCGCCGATGCCCGTGTCGATCGCCTACCCGTCCAGCCGGCACCTGAGCGCCAAGCTGCGGGCCTTCATCGACTGGACGGTGGAAGTGTTCGCGTCGCACGGTTCCGTCCGTCGACGGTGAGAGGCGCCGACATACCCCAGGAACGAGCCGCTTCGACTTCTAAACTATCCGCATGAATCGACGCAATCTCGTGTTATCCGCCCTGGCCGCAGGGTTCGTTCAAGTGGCGGCGGCCGGCCCGCAACGCCAGGAAAAGACCGAGTGGTCTCGCTTCTTCACAGAAGCCGATGCACGAGGCAGCATCGTCGTGCTCGACGCCCGAGGCAAGTCTGAAACGACCCACGTCTACAACGTGGCGCGTGCCGAGCGGCGCTATTCGCCGGCATCGACCTTCAAGATTCCACACAGTCTTTTTGCGCTCGATGCCGGACTGCTGCGCGACGAATTCCAGGTCATCCCGTGGGACGGCGTGAAGCGGTCCCAGCCCGCCTGGAACGAGGACCAGAATCTTCGCTCCGCGATGAGGAACTCCACGGTCTGGGTGTATGAGCGCTTCGCCAAGGAACTCGGCGATGCGCGCGAGACGGCCTACATGCGAAAGATCGGCTACGGCAATGCGGTCGCCACGGGCGACAAGCCATTCTGGGTTGACGGCGACCTCGCCATCTCATCCTTCGAGCAGATTGACTTCCTGCAGCGGCTCTACCGCAATCAGCTGCCCTTCCAGATCGAACACCAGAGGCTCGTGAAGGACGTGATGATCAATGAAGCGGGCCCCGACTGGATACTGCGCGCAAAGACAGGATGGACCGGAAAGATCGGCTGGTGGGTCGGTTGGGTGGAGTGGCCCAGCGGCCCCGTCTTCTTCGCCCTGAACATGGATACCCCGAACAGGCTCGGCGACCTTGCGAAGCGGCAGAGCATCACACGCAGCGTTCTGCGTTCCATCAACGCGTTGCCTGTAGCGCCATAGCCTTTGGCTCGACAAGCCGTCGCCCCGGCAGCGCCTCCAGCCTTTCGGTCAGGAACTCGACCAGCATCCGGACGCGCAGCGGTTGCTGCCGGCGCGGGGCATAAAGCAGATGGGCATGCTGCGCCGGCCCGCTGTAGGGCGGCAGCACACGCACCAACTCGCCTGCCGCGACGAGGTCGGCCACCGCCCAGGAGGGCTGCAGCGAGATGCCGGCGCCTTGCCGCACGCAGTCGAGCATGGCCACGGCGCTGTTGAGGCGGTAGCGGCTTCGCACCGTGACCTGGACGCTGCGGCCGTTGCGATCGTGATGGAGAACCAGGCCGTCGTCTGCCCCGGGCGCGTAGCGGATGTAGGCATGGTTCGCCAACTCGTCCGGCTTGCGTGGCATTCCGTGAAGCGCGACGTAGCGCGGCGCGGCCACCAGCCATCGTGGCCAGCTTCCGACGTAGCGCGCGACCAGGTTCGGCGGCAGCGGTCCGCCGAGGCGCAGGGACACGTCGATGCGCTCTTCGAGTGGATCGACGAAGCGGTCATCCAGGAGAAGCTCGAGCTCTATCGCGGGATGCATATCGAGAAATGCCATTGCCATCGCGTTGACACGGCCCTCGCCCATCGCGCGCGGCGCGCTCAGCCTCAGGAGGCCGCGCGGCGTGTGCGTCTGTGCATGCACGTCGGCCAGGGCTTCGTCGTAGTCCTCCACCAGGCGTTGCGCCCGCTCGTGAAAGCGCAGCCCTTCATCGGTCAGCGCAAGGCGCGACGAGGCTCGCTGCAGAAGCCGCGCTCCGAGTTCGTGCTCTAGTGAAGCCAGCAGCTTGCTGATGGTCGGCTGCGTGGTGTCCATGGCCCGCGCGGCGCCGGACAGGCTGCCCAGTTCCACGCTGTTCAGAAAGGCCCGGATGGCGCGGAGGGTGTCCATGCATTCGATTTTGGAATTGACTGGATTCCATTTTGCCATCTTCTCAATGATTCGGGAATATTCGACAGTCACTGCACATCCACACCACTCAGGAGCATCGATATGCAAGCAAGAGCAAGAAACCATGGCGTCTGGCACAAGGCCGCTGCCGCCGCCGCATTGGCCGCGACGCTGACACTGGGCACCCAGGTCGCGGCCGCGGGCGCACCGCTGGCCAGCTACTGGAGCAGCAGCTGGACGGCTTCGCCCCAACCCCTCTGGGGCGGCGAGTTCGTGCTGCCGACCAACGTCCCTTTCCAGTTCAACCGGCAGACCGTGCGCCAGGTCGCGCGGCTCAGCGTCGGCGGCTCGCGGCTGCGGGTGGAGGTGAGCAATGAATTCGGAACCCAGCCATTGCACATCGACGCACTCCGCATTGCCCGCCATCAGGAGGGCTCTGCAGTGGTGAGCGGCACCGAGCGCGTGCTGTACTTCGGCGGACGGAGCCAGCTGGTGCTGGCCCCCGGCGCACGGGCAGTGAGCGACCCGGTCGACCTGGCCGTGCCGGCATTGAGCCGGGTCGCGGTGTCGATGTATCTGCCGCGGCCGACCGCGCCTTCGACCTTCCACTGGAATGCCAACCAGACCGCCTATCTGGCGGACGGCGATCTGACCGCTGCACCGGCGATGCCGGCCACTGCTGCGAAACTCGGTACTCGCGTCTTCCTGAGCGCGTTGCTGGTGGACAGGCCCGAGCCTCCGGTCGCCGTGGTCACGCTCGGAGACTCCCTCACGGACGGCAACGGCACGACACCCGACACGGACCACCGCTGGCCGGACTTCCTGGCGGAGCGGCTCAGCGGGCGGGGCGTCGCGGTGTTGAACGCCGGCATCGCCGGCGGCCGGCTGCTGCGCGATGGCATGGGCCCCAGCGGTCTGGCACGAGTCCAGCGGGACGTGCTCGCCCAACCTGGCGTGCGCGCAGTGATCGTCAAGCTCGGCACCAACGACATCGGCTACCCGGGCGGCCCCTTCGCGCCCCATGAAGCGCAGGTGACGGCGCAGGAGATGATCGACGGGCTGCGCCAACTCATCGCCCTGGCGCATGCGCACAACGTGCGCATCATCGGCGGCACCATCGCGCCCAACGAGGGAGTGGCTGCAGGCACGCCGATCGAAGCCCACCACAGCGTCGCCAAGAACAAGGTGCGCGAAGCGGTCAACCAGTGGATCCGCAAGAGCGGGGAGTTCGACGGGGTCGCGGATTTCGACGCGGTGCTGCGTGACCCCGCCCGCCCGACGAGGATGCTTCCCGCCTACGACGCGGGGGACCACCTCCATCCCGGCGACGTCGGCGCCCGCGCCATGGCGCAATCGATCGACCTGGATGCGCTGCTGAGCGAGCAATAGAAGAGGCGGCGGAAACATGCCGGAAGGCAGTCCGTCGGACCCGGATCGATGAGGGCTCAGGCGTCGACGACGAGCAAGCCCATGTTGTTGTCGCCCGCAACAATATCAACCAATGGAGTGACCATGTACGAGCATGCGTGATCCGTCATGGCGATGTGCGCGGGGTCCGTCAGGCAGTGGGCCATCGCCAGGATGACATAGCGATGGCCAGGACTTGCAACAAAGCCGAAGTCCTTGAAGACGACCGACGTCTGGGCCGGGATGTTCTTCGCCGCGGATGGCGAGGGTAGGCACGGTGTCCAGGCCGCTGCGCCAATCTTCCAGTTCGGCGGAACCGGCTGGGCGGCAGGCCACTCGGCGAACCACACGCCGACCCGGACGTTCATCGCGGGCAACTGGCCGCGATTGCCGACCTCGACATCGATCTTGCCGACGTTCTTGCGCCACTTGATGCCGTGGTCCGGGTCGGCCTGCCATTTCGGCTTCTCATCCGCGGAATTGCGCTGCCAGTGAAGGGAGGTCGGCACGTAGCTGCCGGGACCGAAATTCACGGCGCTCGGAAAACCCACATCGGTGTCGAGCCTCCGGCTCTTGATGTAAATGTCGACCGGGTCGGGGGCTCCCGGCGCATTGCTGTCATACGCCGGCGGTGATCCGATGGCATGCAGGCCCTGCGCTTCGAAGGCCCAGCGAATGGCCTTGGTGGTGCAGCCGCCGACACGCGTGTACGGCTGCGGATGGCCTGCGGGATAGGTGGCGCTCCATGTGGAAGGAAAGCGATCCGCGTCGATGAGTGCCTTCTCCAGCTGGTCCGGCTTCATGGCCGGAACGACCTTCACGTCCCCGAGGATGTGCAGCGCCTGCATGATGAGAAAGCATGCATAGTGCGACGCCCGCAGGCGCGCCTCCTTGTCCGGCTTCGTGAGATCGTTGTTCAACACGGTATCGCCGCCGAGGCACCGGTAGAGCCTGAAGAGCGACGACGACAGGATCTGCTCGCTCCAGTAGCCCTTGCGCCTGGGATGCCGGCTTGCAGGCACCAGGGCAAGGCCCTTGTGCATCGCGCCGTACCAGCTCCACCCGTTGAGAACGCACCGGTCGTGCCTGCGGGGCAGGAATACCCAGGGGAAGGTCGCTCCGCGCCATGGCGAAGCGGCCGTGTCGTCCGCCAGCTCCGGATCGCCGACGATCGCCGCCAGTGCGTCACCGGGGCTGTGCGCGAAGCGCAGTTCCAGCTCGCCGGTGGAAGCCAGCGTGAGCACGTGGCCGAACTCGTGCCACATCCAGCGCTCGTCCGAGCCGATGCCCATCGGCAGTGCCGGCGATCGCTTGTCGCCCTGCTTCCAGAGCGCCCTTTCCCTATGGGCAGCGTCGGCCAGGGACAGATGCAGTTGCACGATCGGGAGACTGCTCGTGTCCACGCGCCCGATGACCTCGGGCGGCCAACCCAGCGGCAGGACGCGCGCATTGACGGACTGTCCATCCTTTCCCGGCCCCGGCGAGACGCCGGAGCGGTAGGCGATGTCGACCCTCTGGTTGATGAGCTGGAAGTAGGTCGTGGGATCGAGCCCATACGCGAGCATCCGCCTCAGGAGCTCCCGCCCATGCCAGAAGCCCTGGACCGCGGAGGCCACGTTGCTGCGGATCGGCGGGCCACCGCCAGGCAAGTCGACTTTCAACGGAGGCGCGAGGCCGAAGTCCGCCCTCACGAAACGCTGGGACGGCAAGACCCGGAGATGGGTGCCGAACTCCAGCGGCGGCTTTGCAGTCCCGCCCTTGAATGCATCGGTTCGATGGGCGTCGAGTGCCGGTTCGTCTCTTCTCGGCCGGCAGTCGCGCTCGGGCGGTGGAACGTGCTCGAACAGGCGCGCATCGCCGGCGGCATCTGCGATGAGGGGGCTCTGGAAGATAAGCGCATCGGTGCTTTGCAGGTCGTAAAGCTCCCCGATGCTCACGGCAGAGACCGCGTACGGAATCTCGACGCCATCCAGGCCGCGCCGCACCCCGATCCCCTGTCGCTCCACCTGGACCAGGCCGCCGTCGAGGTTCGCGATGCGGACCCCGCGCAGCCGGACCGAACCTTCGTCCAGGCCCGCGAGCACGGCCATCCTGTCGGCAAGCTCGGCACTGAACAGGAAACGCCGCGTCCGCTCGATATCGATCGCTTCGATCCGCAAAGGATCGGAGCTGTATCGCCCGAAGGGCAGCGTCGCGGTCAGCCCGATGATGGAAACCAGGAACCGGCCTTCGACCTCGCGCCAGCGAAGGGCCACGCGCAAGCCGAACTCCGAGCCGATGAAACCCTCGGGCCCGATGCGCTCGGCGGCGAACAGGATGACCAGGTGATCATTTTTGACGGAAGCGTCAAGCGAACGCAGGGGCAGGTGGATCGCGTCCTTTCCGCGGGCCTCCAGGTCCATCCAGCCGAAGTGAATCTCGCTGTTGTGCCTCCCTGGCGCCAGCGCATCCGTCCAACCCGCCTCGAGCTCGAATCCCGGTTCGATGTCGAGTTCGGTGGCGGCAACGATATAGTGATAGGCGACTTCGCGCAGCACGTCCTCGTCGATGTGGGTGACCGACTCGAAATAGGGTGCGGCGGGATGACTCAGGAGGACAACGACGGGTCCGTCATCCCCGGTTTCCCATCTCTGGCTCTCGACCGACTCGGGTGGAGGATTCCACTTGGAGTCCTCGGGTGTTCGATCGTCGTCCTCGCCGTCCTTGGCCATGGGTTGCCTCCGATGCTTCGAAGCTGATCAGGTCGAAAGCCTCATGGCGCGAAGGGAGCCCACTCGGAGGCCGCGTGCCGGAGCACCGCATTGAGGCTGGGGCAATTGATCTGGATATCACCCGAAGGATGAAGCATCGCCTTCGCCATGCCGGCAGCCAGGTGGCGTCCCGCCGATGAATCGGAGGGATAGTGCACGCCGAGGCGTTCGCGGTTCTTTGCGACGCGATCGGCAAGCCAGAGCAAGGGCGACTCGACCGGTGTCGTGCCGGCCAGCGGATTGGCGCCCGCGACGTAGGGAACAAACGTCCCTATTTGTGCTGTGGGGGAAGAACCGCTGGCCGTCGGCGTGAAGATGCCATAGCGCTGGTACAGCGGCTTGATCTCGAGCAGAAAGAGCGCAGCCAGATGCCCGAGCGTGGCATGGCCACTGGGAAAAGCGGGATGCGCCGGAGGCCCGAATGGCGGAAGAAGCCCCGGAGCAAGAACCGATGGCCGGACCCGCTTGAAGACGCTCTTCCATCGCATGTAGGCCACGTTGCTGATGGCCATGGCGCAGTTGATCAGCTCCACCGTCCATGGATACCGGTCCTGCGAAGCGCCGATGAACGCCAGGATGTATGCCGGCAGCCCATCGGCCTGCGCTTCGATCTCGGCGAGATAGCGTTCGCGGTCGTCCTGCATGTACTGCCGCATCTGTTCGAGTTCCGGCAGGATCGCCGCGGTGCCGACCTTGTCGGACATCCACTTCAGATCGCCGTCTTCAAGCCATTTGTTGGCGAGCAGCGTTGCCCTCGTCGGGCTCGCGTCCCACTTGCCGCATTGCGATGCGAACTCCCTGGCGGCAAGGATCGATGGCTTGAGCGGGTAGTCGACCGTCTTGAGCCATTCGCCGAGTTGCGGATCGAAGGGCAATGTCCAGAATCGAAGAGCGGGATCCCAGTCGTCGGTCGTCCACTCGAGATCAGGAGTGCCGCCACCGGGATACGGATTGACGATGTAAGGCGGGAACGAGGGTTCGCCGGCGTCATTCGGCGTGATGTCCAGCGACCAGGGTCTGAAGCCAAGATTAAGGGGGGTTGCGTAGTAGCTTCGGTAGACGCCGATGCCTGCACCTGCACCTGCACCTGCACCCGCCCCGGCACCTGCGCCCGCCCCGGCCCCGGCACCCGCACCCGCTCCCGCTCCCGCTCCCGCTCCCGCTCCCGCTCCCGCACCAGCACCAGCACCAGCACCAGCACCAGCACCCGCTCCTGCTCCTGCTCCCGCCCCGGCGCCAGCTCCGGCACCTGCACCAGCACCAGCCCCCGCTCCTGCCCCAGTCGCTGCACCCATGGCGCACTCCTTGGTTTTTTATTGAGGAACGAGTAATACCACTTTTGTATTCAACCCGGCAAGCCCGCAGCCCGCAGGCCCTCACCCATGCGGATGAGGTCCTCCGGGCGACGCAACGGATACCAGTCAAGAAACTTTCCAACTTGGAACGTCGGCTCGATCGCAAGCAGCTGGGCGGCGACAGCGCGTGCGCCCTCTTCATCGCCAGAGAGTGCGAGGCTCGCCGTGAGGATGCGCAAGGCTGGCCTGAAATTCGGGTTGGCACGGCTGGCCTTGCGGGTCCATGCAATCGCCTCGGTATAGCGGGCAGCAACGAACTCCGAAATCCCGGCAACGATCCAGAAGTAGAAGTTCAGCGGGTCGTAGGGGTTGAGCCGCCAGTGGTTCTGCAGACGCTCGAGTGCATCGTCGGGATCGCCCAGATAGGCGCGCGTCAACGCACTCAGTCCCCAGGCGAACGCCGAGTTCTCGTCCAGCGCAAGGGCCCGATCGAAGAGGTCGTTCGCGTAGTCGAGGTTCTTCAGCATGAAGGCCTGGAGCTGCGCTGCGACGCAGATCACAAAGGGGTCATCCGGATCGAGTTCGAGCGCGCGCTCGGAAGCGGCGACCGCAAGCTTGCGATCTGCCTGAGGATCCAGCGAGCGGGACTCCCCGAGGACGAAATTGAGGCGCCACGCCTTGTAGGCATAGGCCTGGGCATAGCCGGGATCGAGTGCGATGGAGCGCTCGATCAACTCGCCGGTCTCACGGAAGCTGTCGTCGGTGAACTTGTAGAGCCTCGACATCGCCTTCAGGAGGCAGTCGTACGCGTCGAGGCTCTCGGTGGGTCTCTCGCCCGCGCGCGCGGCCTCCACCGCCTGCAGCCTGGGCTCCAGCGAGCCGATCACGCTGGCAGCGATGCGATCCTGGAAATCGAACACTTCATCGTTGCTGCCATCGAAGCGCTGGGTCCACACGACACGGTTTCCCGTCACATCCAGAAGATCCACCTTGATGCGCAGCTTCTCGCTCTGGCGCCACACGCTGCCGTCGAGCAGGTAGCGGACGTCGAGTTCCGCGGCGATCTGTCGCAGGTCCGAGTTGCTGCCGCGATCCGCGTAGCGCAGCGTCGAGTTGCGCGCGATGACGTACATGGTCCGGCTCCGGGACAGCCCGGTGATCACCTCATCGGTGATGCCTTCGCCGAAGTAGGCGTCCTCCGCATTCCCATTCACGGTGCGAAACGGCAGGACAGCCAGCGTGGGACGGGACAACCACTGAAGATGCGGCTGGGGCAGAAGAGTCTTCGCGCCATCGAGCCAGTCGATCTCGAACGCCCGTACCGGCGAGGAGATGTTCTTCATCGCGGGCGTGCCCAGGTCGCGAAACTTCACGGGAAGCCGGTTCAAGACAAGGTCGCGGACCCGGGCCGTCACGACGATTTGACCTGGGGCTCCGGCTTGATGGATCCGCGCGGCGATGTTCACGCCATCGCCCTGGAGGATTCCGTCGTCGTCGATGAGATCGTCGACGTTGATGCCCACGCGCAGCTTCAAGGCCGAAGGGTCCGTGGAGTGGATGGCCTGCTGCACTCGCTGCGTCTGGGCCGCCCACCTGACGGCGTTGACGGCGCTCGCGAATTCAATCAGCACTGCGTCGCCCGCGATTTCCGCGATGCGGCCCCCGTGCCGCAGCATCAGTGGCTCGATGACTTCCATCCGCAAGGTCTTCCAGCGTCGGACCGCGTCAACGTCGTTGGCGGCAATGAGGCGGGAATAGCCTGCGACATCGGCGAACGCGACCGCCGCCAATCGCCGGTTCAGGGCGAGCGGGCCATCGATTGCATCCAGAGCTTCTTCGTCCGAATTTGCCATGTCCTCGCCCAGTGGGTTGGCGAGAGTATGGGCATTCGGCAGAAGTCGCACAAGAAGTTTGAGACCGGGCCGGCATTGGGCCAATGCCGCCACATTTGTTACTCCCCTCTTTCGAGTCCCGGGGCCAAACTGTCTCCACGGCCCACCGCGAGCGATGCGCAGCCCATGGCATCAGGCTCCGGCGACGAGGCCCGGACCCCACTCATCAGGAGATTTCAGCCATGACCTCATCCACCGGGATGCCAACACCTACCGTCGTGTCGCCGCAGGCGTGGGAGGCGGCCCGCGAGCAATTGCTCGTGAAGGAAAAGGCCCAGACCCGCGCGCGTGATGCCTTGGCCGCCGAGCGACGGCGGATGCCATGGATGGCCGTGGAGTCGGCCTATGCATTCGAGGGGCCTGCGGGCAAGGCCAGCCTGCATGACCTGTTCGACGGCCGGCGACAGTTGATCGTCTACCGCGCCTTCTTCGAGCCGGGCGCGTTCGGCTGGCCCGAGCACGCCTGCCGCGGCTGCTCCATGGTGGCCGACCAGGTCGCTCACGTCGCACACCTGAACGCCCGCGACACGACCCTTGTCTTCGTCTCGCGTGCGTCCCAGCCGGACATCGCAAGGCTGAAGGCGCGGATGGGCTGGGAGATGCCGTGGTTCACGCTCACTGACCGCTTCGACGCCGACTTCGGCGTGGACGAGTGGCATGGCACGAACGTGTTCTACCGGGACGGCGACCGCGTGTTCCGCACCTACTTCATCAACAACCGCGGCGACGAGCAGATGGGAGGCACCTGGAACTACCTCGACATCACACCGCTGGGCCGGCAGGAGGTCTGGGAAGACTCGCCGGAGGGCTATCCCCAGACGCCGACCTACAAGTGGTGGAACTGGCACGACAACTACGCCGCCGAGGCAGCGCCGGACAAGAAGTGGGTCGAGGTGTCGGACGCCGGCGAGGCGGCGTTCCGGAACGAACAGCCGGGCGCGAAGCCCTGAGCCCTGCCGGCTCCGACAACACAGCGTAGGACGCCGGCCACTGCCCTTCGAGCCAAATGCTGCGGCGCCGCATCGAGGCCGGCAGTCAAGCTGCGCATGCGGCCATTGGTCGACAGGAGATTCCCGTGAGCAATCCTTGGACCAGGAAGAACCCGTTGATGAGCATGTGGCTCAGTTCGGCCAACCGGGTGATCGGCTCGGCTCGCGCCCAGGCGACCGGCGCTGCCAAGCGCCAGGCCGCGGCAACGCAAGCCGATGCGATGAAGCAGATCGTGGATTTCTGGAGCGGCAAACCCGCGAAGGCACCCGCCAGGAAAAGAACGCGCCGCTGAATGCCCCGACGCAAGAAAGCCGCGTGGGCCGGAATCTTCGCCCGCAGCGTTGCGGCGATCACGCGCAACACCCTGCGCGCGAACTCGCGAGCCCTCCAGGAGGTCGTCAAGCCGGCGCTCGACAAGCAGCGCCCGCCTGCGGGTGCGGGGCAATGGATTTCCGGCGTTGCGATGGGTGCAGCCGGGGTGCGGCGCTTCCGGCTCTACCGGCCGCCCGGCATCCGCTTCGGCGAACGCGTGCCGCTGATGGTGATGCTGCATGGCTGCTCGCAGGATGCGAAGAGCTTCGCGACCAGCACGCGCATGAACCGCGTGGCGGCGCGCGAGCGATTCCTCGTGCTGTACCCGGAGCAGGATCGCATGTCGAACGCCCAGGGCTGCTGGAACTGGTTCGACACCACTGCCGGACGCGCCTACGGCGAAGTGGCGCTCATCATGAAGGCCATCGACCAGGTCTGCCTGATGTACCCGGTGGACCGCACGCGCGTGGCGGTCGCGGGCCTCTCGGCCGGCGCCAGCATGGCGGCGCTGGTGGTCAGCCGGCATCCGGAGCGCTTCAGGGCCGTCGTGATGCATTCGGGCATCCCGCCCGGCACTGCGCATTCGCCGCTGTCCGCGCTGGGCGCCATGCATGGCCATCGGGCCACGAAGCCGTTGCTCGCCACCCCTGCAGCCATGGCCATGTCCTGGCCTCCGTTGATGGTCATCCACGGCGGACTGGATCGCATCGTCGCCGCCAGCAATGGCCAAGCGGCCGCGCAGGCATGGGCCGATGCCGCCGGCGCAACGGCCGGCACCGGGCGCAGCGTGCAGCGCGGCAGCCGCTATCCGACGACCGTGACGGACTTCAAGCGCAAGGGCAGCACAGTCGCCACGCTGGTCGAGATTGCCCGGCTGGGGCACGCCTGGAGCGGCGGCGCTGCGAAGCAGCCTTTCAGCGACGGCCGTGGCCCCGATGCATCGCGCATGGTGTGGGGCTTCGTGTCCAGGCAGTTTCGCAACTGAGATTCGGTCCGCGTCGAAACCCTCCTACCCGGATGGGGCTTCGGCGCCCACGGCCTTCTCTTGATCGGGGAACTAGCCTGAGGCCAACAAGAATAGGGATTCGTCATGCCCCTCTCCGTTTTCCTCGTCGAAGACAACCAGAAGATCCGCGACAACCTGATCCCCGCTCTCGCGGATCTCGGCTCCGCGAGCGTCATGGCCACCGCGGAATCCGAAGACGAAGCGATCCGCTGGCTGGCAAAGCACAAGGGCCAATGGGATCTCGCCGTCGTCGACTTCTTCCTGAAGCAGGGCACCGGCGTCGGCGTCGTCCAGTGGTGCAACGGGCGCGAGCCCAATCAGCGCGTGGTCGTGCTCACCAACTATCCGACACAGGCCACACGCATTGCATGCAAGGATGCCGGCGCAGACCGCGTGTTCGACAAGTCCACGGAGCTCGAAGAATTCTTCGAGTACTGCCTGAGCTGGCACCGCGGTCCGCAGTGACGGCCCCTGCCGTCGTCACGACCCCGGCTGCGCGTACGCTTCCTCGAAGAAGTAGTCCTTCCACGAGTTCGCCTTGTTCCTCACGACGCCCAGCTTCTGCAGCTCTTCGGCATAGACGAAGGTGCGGTGAGGCGACACGGTGAAATCGTTCTCCGGATCTTCGACGATGCGTCGCACGAGCTCTGGCGCGAGCCTGGATTTCTGCACGCGGATGAAGATGTCCGCGGCCTTGGCCTTGTCGGCCTTGATGATCTCCGAGGCCTCGACCAGCGCCGCGTAGAACGCCTTGTAGGTCTTGGGGTTCTCATCGTGGAACTTCTGCGTGGTGTAGAGCACGTTGAAGGTGGCCGGCCCGCCGAGGATGTCGTAGGAGCTGATCAGCTTGTGGACGTTCTTGTTGGCCGCCAGTGCCTGGTAGTAGAACGGCGCGCTCGAGAAATGCGTGTTGATCTCCGAGCCGCCCGCGATCAGCGCCGCGGTGGCCTCGGGATGCGGCAGGCTCACCGAGATGTTGTCGAAGCGCTTGTAGTCGTCCTTGCCGAAGACGCGCGCAGTCTCGATCTGCAGGGTGCGCGACTGAAAGCCGACACCCGCCGCCGGCACCGCGATCCGGTCCTTCTCGCCGAGGTCCTTGATCGTCTTCACGGCGGGACTGTTCGACAACAGGTAGTTGGGCAGCGAGCCCAATGCCGCCACGGCCTTGACGTTCTGCCTGCCTCGCGTCCGGTCCCAGAGCGTGAGCATCGGCGGCACGCCTGCCGACACCACGTCGAGCGAGCCGGCGAGCAGCGCCTCGTTCATGCCGGTGGAGCCCGAGATGCTGGCCCATTCGACCTGGATGTCGATGCCCTGCTGCCTGCCGTGCTTCTCGATCAGTTGCTGGTCCCGCGCCACGTCGAGGATCAGGTAGCCGATGCCGAACTGCTGGGCGATGCTGATCTTGCCCTCGGCATGGGCGGCCAGCGGTGCCTGGCCCAGAAAGGCAGCAGCGCACACGGCGAGCGCGCGCGCAAGGATGGATGAACGCATGTCAATGGCCTTTTCGATGAACGGGACGCGCAAGCCCGAGGTGTTCGCGCAGGGTCGTGCCCTCGTATTCGGTGCGGAACAGTCCCCGCCGCCGGAGTTCGGGAATCACGAGATCGGCGAAGTCCTTCAGGCCGTGCGGCAGCGTGGGCGCCAGCACATTGAAGCCGTCGGCCGCGCCAGTGGTGAACCAGTGTTCGAGCTGGTCCGCGATCGACTCCGCGGTGCCGACGAGGGTCCAGTGCCCGCGTGCGCCCGCGACCTTTTCGTAGAGCTGGCGGATCGACAGCTGGTCCCGCTTCGCCATCCCCGCGAACAGTTCCTGGCGGCTCCTCCAGCCCTCGGTCACCGGCAGGTCCTGCGGAAACGGTCCGTCGATGTCGTAGCCCGTGAGATCGACATTGCCGAGGAAGGTGGACAGCAGGCCGACGCCGAGCACCGGGTCGATCAGCGCCTGGAGCTGGTCGAACTTGTCCTGCGCCTCCTGCTGGCTGCGCCCCACGAAGGGCGAGATGCCCGGCAGGATCTTCAGCTGATCGGGCGTGCGGCCGTGGGCCGCCAGCCGCGCCTTGAGGCCGCTGTAGAACGCCCTCGCCTCCTGCGCGCTCTGCTGGGCCGTGAACACCACCTCGGCAGTCGCCGCTGCGAGTTCCTGCCCGTCGCCGGAAGAGCCGGCCTGCACCAGCACCGGATAGCCCTGGGGCGCGCGCGGCGTCTGCAGCGCGCCATGCACCTTGTAGTGCTCGCCCTCGTGTGCGACGCGATGCAGTCTGGCGGTGTCGAAGAAGCGGTTGGCCGCCTTGTCGTGGATGAAGGCATCGTCTTCCCAGCTGTCCCACAGGCCTTTGACGATCTTCACGTACTCGTGGGCACGCGCATAGCGGTGCGCATGGCCGAGTTGCTGGTCCAGGCCGAAGCTGCGCGCCTCGAAATCGCTGCCGGAAGTCACCAGGTTCCAGCCGCTGCGGCCGTGGCTGACCTGGTCGAGCGACGCGTACTTGCGCGCCAGGTGAAAGGGCGGCAGGTAGGTGGACGACACGGTCGCCACCAGCCCGATGTGCGTGGTGGACTGCGACAGCGCCGCAAGCGTGATCAGCGGGTCGAGCGGATACCACAGCGCGTTCTTCGCCACCACGGCATCCGGCGGCCCCGGCAGGCCCACGTTGTCGGCGAAGAAGATGGCGTCGAACCGGGCCTCTTCCGCGATGCGCGTCCACTCCTTCAGCGACTCGATGCGGCTGGCCGCGCCCGGATCGACATCCGGATGACGCCATGCCGCGAGATGATGACCGACGCCGAAGAAGAAGGCGCCGAGGTGCATCCGCCTTTGCGTCGCGCTCATCGGGCTTGAAGGCCAGGCGTCGGATGCGGCTCCGTGGTGCGGGGCGGCGTGCTCATGGCTTTTCCACCACGACCGCGTCGCTGATCTTGATCGCCTTCGGGATGAGCTTCAGCTCGAAGAAGGTGTCGGCGATCTTCTGCTGGTCGGCCGCGACGGCTGCGGTGATCGGCTTGACGTTGAATTCATAGCGGCGCAGCGCGAGCTCGACCACATCGACCGGCAGGCCCTGCAGCGGCGCAATGAGCTCTGCCGCCTGGCGCAGGTTCTTCTTGAGCCAGATGCCTTGCGCGACGGAGTCCTCGAACAGCGCCTCGATGACCTTCGGGTTCTTCGTGACGAAGCCGCGCTCGCCCAGGTAGTACTGGTAGTTGTTGACCACGTCGGGCGCGCCGTCGGCGAGCACGCGGGCGCTGGTGGCCTTCTCGGCGGCGGCCTGGAACGGATCCCAGATGACCCAGGCATCGACGTTCTTGCTCTCGAAGGCGGCACGGCCATCGGCCGGCGCCAGGTACACGGGCTGGATGTCGCTGAGCTTCAGGCCGTTCTTCTCGAGTTGCTTCACGAGCAGGTAGTGCACGTTGCTGCCCTTGTTGAGCGCCACCTTCTTGCCCTTGAGGTCGGCCACCGACCTGATCGGGGAGTCCTTGGTGACGAGGATGGCCTCGGCGCGCGGCGCGGCCGGGTCGTAGCCGAAGTAGACGAAGCGCGCGCCCGCTGCTTGCGCAAAGATGGGGGGCGCCTCGCCCACATAGCCGACGTCGACCGCACCGACGTTGAGGCCTTCGAGCAGTTGCGGGCCGGCCGGGAACTCGACCCACTTCACGCCGAAGCCGAGCGGCGCGAGTTTCTTCTCCAGCGAGCCTTGCGCCTTCTGGAGCACGAAGAGACTGGCCGACTTCTGATAGCCGATGCGAAGCTCGCCCTTGCCGGCTTGCGCATGGGCCGGCGTCGCGGCGAGCAGGCCGGCCAGCAGCGCGGCGGCACCAACGAGCAGCGCGCTGAGCGCGAGGTCGCGCAACGATCGCCGGGCGGAGGTCGAAAGAGAAAGCATGAAAGTCCTGGAATCGGCAATGGAGACGGCCGCGATTTTCAGGAGCGCCATGCGGAAGTGGAACGACCGTTAAGTCAGCTGCATATAGCCAAATCAACCGACGGCTCGCGGCACCGGCCACGCAGGCGAGCGGCACCGCGAAGGTCCGCCGGTCCGCAGGATCGCCAACGCTCCCCTACTGCCGCGCCATCGCGATGCGGATGGCCTCTTCCGGCGAGATCAAGTGATCCACGCTTTCGGCGGCCTCGGCAATGTCGAGCTGCACCCCCATGACGCGCCCGTTGAAGGCATTGCCCTGAGGGCCATAGTCCGGTGAGACGGGGGCGCCGCTGTCCTCGCCTACGTCGCAGCCGTCGTCAGCGGAGAAGACCATGGACTGGGTCATGGGGATCGCCCCTTCGCCGACCTTCTTGCCATCGACGAAGAGCGTCGCCTGTCCCCCCTTGCCGAGCCCGCCGCCCGCGTAGGCGAATTCCATGCGCACCTGGTGCCTCCCGGCCGGGAGTGCTTCAGCGGACTCGACGAAGTAGTGGTTCACGCCCGCCACGTTGTAGCAATACTTGAGCTTGCCCTTGTTCGCGTAGAAGCTCCAGCCGCCGATGTTGGCGCCTTGCGCAATGATCACGCCTTGCGCCCCTGTATCCGGCACCTCGATCTCGGCGGTGACCGAATGGGACTTGTTCTTGACGTTGATAACGCAGTTCTCCGACAGGCGGCCCATGCCGCCGAACAGGAGCTGGTTGTTGCCCCTGATCAGCACCGGCCGCCCGGCGGTGTCGGGGTTCATCTTCTCGACGACCCGGTCGTCCAGCGGCAGGACCTTGTAGCGCGCCGCCTCGATGAGCCACAGGCGCTGCAGCGCGTGGAGCTTGTCCGGCATCTGCTTCGACAGATCCCTGGCCTGGCTCCAGTCCGTCGTCGTGTCGTAGAGCTCCCAGACATCGTCGTCGAACGGAACGGTCTTGCGGCCCACCAGGACCCACGGCGTGCCGTGCTTGGTGACCGCGGTCCAGCCCTTGTGATAGATGCCGCGGTTGCCGAACATCTCGAAGTACTGGGTCTCGTGCCGTTCGCCGGCCTTCGCGTCGTTGAACGCATAGAGCATGCTGACGCCTTCGAGCGGGTCCTGCGGCACGCCATTCACGGCGACAGGCTCCGGCAGGCCCGCCGCTTCGAGAATCGTCGGCGCGATGTCGATCACGTGATGGAACTGCGAGCGCAACTCGCCCTTGGCGTCGATCCCGTTCGGCCAATGGACGATGGTGCCGTTGCGCGTCCCGCCCCAATGGGAAGCGACCTGCTTGGTCCACTGATAGGGCGTGTTCATCGCATGCGCCCAGCCCACCGCATAGTGGTTGTACGACTCCGGACCGCCCAGCTTGTCGTACCGCTCCATGAGGAACTCCGGCGTCTCCAGTGCCGCCAGCCCGTTGAAGTTGGCCATCTCGTTGTAGGCGCCGTTCAGCGTGCCCTCGGCGGACGCCCCGTTGTCGCCGACGATGTAGTAGACGAGTGTCTCGTCGAGGATGTCGAGCTTCCGGAGGTAGTCCAGTAGCCGGCCCACGTGATGGTCGGTGAACTCCATGAACCCCGCATAGACCTCCATCTGCCGGCGCAGGATGGGCTTGAGCGCGTCGGGCATGGCGTCCCACGCCGGGATCTCCTCGTGGCGCGCGGTCAGTTCGCAGTCTGGCGGTATGACGCCCCGCGCCTTCTGGCGCGCCCACGTCTCCTCGCGCAGCTTGTCCCAGCCCTGGTCGAACTTGCCCTTGTACTTGTCCGCCCACTCCTTGGGCACGTGGTGGGGTGCATGGGTGGCGCCGGGCGCGAAGTAGGTGAAGAACGGCTTGTCCGGTGCGAGCGCCTTTTGCTGCGCGATCCAGGCGATGGCCTTGTCGGTCATGTCTTCCATCAGGTGGTAGCCCTGCTCGGGCGTCTTCTTCGCTTCGACCGGCGAGGTGCCCTCGTACAGCGACGGGTACCACTGGTTGGCTTCGCCGCCGATGAAGCCGTAGAAGTACTCGAAGCCTCCGCCCCCGGTCGGCCACGCATCAAAGGGCCCGACCGAACTCGTCTCCCATACCGGCACCTCGTGGCACTTGCCGAACTGCGCGGTGGAGTAGCCATTGAGCTTCAGCGTCCGCGCCAGCGGCGACATGGAGTTGGGCAACACCGAGCTGTAGCCCGGCGCGCCGGTGGCAATCTCCGTGATCCCGCCCATGCCGCAGGAGTGGTGGTTGCGGCCGGTCAACAGGGCCTGCCGGGTCGGCGAGCAGAGCGCGGTGGTGTGAAAGCGGTTGAACTTCAGGCCGCCCGCTGCCAGCCTCTCGGCATTCGGCGTCTGGCAAGGACCGCCGAACGCACTGGACGACCCGAAGCCCGCATCGTCGATGAGCACGATCAGCACATTGGGCGCCCCCTTGGGCGGACGCAGCTGGTCGATCGGCGGAAACCGGGTGTCCGGGTCTTTCGCGTCGTAGGTGACGAGCCCGGGTCTCGATGTGTTGCGGATCGGGAGATGGGTGCGGATCTTCCCATCGTCCGAAGCGCGGGGCTTCGGCTTGGCTGGATTGCTCACGAGCTTCTCCTCGGTTGAATCGGTGGAGCAGATGCACATCGCCAGCGCGCTCCCCGAACCGTTATGCCTCCCCCTCGAGTGCCGCCTTTCGGGGGAACTTCGAAGCCTACTCGGAACGCCGTCGGAGCGCCACAGGAGCCCGCGCTTCGCGCGCAGGCGCACCGCTCAAAGGAACTGGAAGACGATGCCGAGGAACATGAGCAGGCCCGCGACCGACATGACCACGGCGATCACGAACGAGGGCTGCCAGAGCCGGAACACCTTGCTCTGGCGCAGGCCCTTGAGCCGGTACCAGTACTCGATGGTGCCGATCAGGATTGCCACCGTGCCCAGACCCGTCAGGAAGAGTCCGACGTTGCGCGCCATGTTGACGTTGTGCGCGTGGCCGCCCTGCTCCTGGAATCCTTCGATGATCTTGTAGATGGTGAAACCGAAGCTGATCATCGACAGGCCGGTGCGGACCCAGGCCATCAGCGAGCGGTCGGCGGCCATCAGCGTGCGGTCGACCGCCAGGTCGGTGCGCTCCTGGGCCAACTCGTTGGATGTCTTCTCCCTGGGCGCGGCAGGCACGGGAGGGGGGATGGAAGGCATGTCGTTCAGGAGGAGTTCTGCCGCCACTATGCATGCTTGCGTGGCCTGCGTCCATGGCCCCTGGGGCCATATCCAAGCGCGCATTGTTCTGTCAGCATGCGCTGGCGCGCATCCGCACCAACTGGAGAGACCATGGCTAACAGGCTCCCGAACATCGTCATGATCATGGCCGACGATGTCGGCATCTGGAATCTCAGTGCCTATCACCGCGGAATGATGGGCGGCCGCACCCCGAACATCGACCGCATCGCGGACGAAGGCGCGCTGTTCACCGACTACTACGGTCAGCAGTCCTGCACCGCGGGGCGGGCTGCCTTCATCCTGGGTCAGACGCCGTTTCGAACCGGCCTGTTGAAGGTCGGCATGCCCGCCGCCAGGCAAGGCCTGCAGGACAAGGACCCGACGATCGCCGAACTGCTCAAGCCCCTCGGCTACGCCACGGCGCAGATCGGGAAGAACCATCTGGGCGATCGCAACGAATACCTGCCCACGGTCCACGGCTTCGATGAGTTCTACGGCATCCTCTATCACCTGAATGCCATGGAAGAACCCTACGACGGCGAGTACCCGAAGATGCCGGGCTTCCACGAGCAGTTCGGCCCGCGCAACGTCATCGAATCCTTCGCCACCGACGTGGATGACCCCACCGAAGAGCCGCGCTGGGGAAGAGTCGGCAAGCAGAAGATCAACGATGCCGGGCCGCTGCCTCCGCATCCGGGCATGGACCCGGCGGCGAGGTTCAACATGGAGGACGTCGACGCGGAACTCGTACGGCGTTCAGTCGATTTCATCGACCGCTCGGTGAAGGCCGGCAAGCCGTTCTTCCTCTGGCACAACTCCACGCGCTGCCACGTCTGGACGCACCTGTCGGACAAGTGGAAGGACAAGAGCGGCTTCGGCCTGTACGCCGACGCCATGATGGAACTGGACTGGGCCGTCGGCGAGATTCTTCGCAAGCTCGACGACGAAGGCATCGCGGACAACACCGTCGTCATGTTCACCAGCGACAACGGCGCAGAGATCTTCAGTTGGCCGGATGGCGGAAACCATCCCTTCCGCGGCGAGAAGGGCACGGTGTTCGAAGGCGGATTCCGCGTCCCCATGCTGGCGAGGTGGCCCGGCGTCATCAAGCCCGGCACCATCGTCAACGACATCATGGCGGCCGAGGACTGGCTGCCGACCCTGGTGGCCGCCGCCGGCGAGCCCGCGGTCAAGGAGAAGCTCCTCACCGGCTACAAGGCGGGCGAGAAAAGCTTCAGGAACCATCTCGACGGCTACAACTTCATGCCCTTCTTCAAGGGTGAAGCGCCGGGACCGCGTCACGAGTTCTTCTACTTCAGTGACAACGCCGACCTGATGGCGGTGCGCTACCAGGCCTGGAAGGTGAGCTTCAAGACCATCGAGGGCAATCTCTTCAACGGCAAGCCGGATTCGACGAACGTTCCGCTGGTGACCAATCTGCGCCAGGACCCGTGGGAGCGTTACCAGAGCGAAAGCCTTCTGTATGGCCGCTGGTGGGGCGAAAAGCTCTGGACGATGATTCCCGCGGTCGGCATCGTCGGGCAGTTCCTCGGCACCTTCAGGGACTACCCGCCAAGCCAGGTGTCGGGCTCGCTGAGCGTGGAAAAGGCACTACAACTCCTGCAGGCAGGAAGTCGCGGCAGCGGCACCTGAGACGTCCATGGGATCCGCCATCCAGCCCAAGGCCTCGTCGCGGCAGCGGGCGATCAACGAACTCAAGGAGGTCGCGATCATCACGGCCTACCTCTTCGTCGTCATCGCCACGGTGAACGTGATGAAGGCCGCCGTACTTCGCGATCACGGCATCGACCTGGCGTACTGGGGCGTTGCCATCGTGAAGGCCCTGTTGCTCGCCAAATTCATGCTGGTGGGCAAGGCGCTGAAGATCGGGGAGCACAACACCCGAGGCCCGCTGATCTGGCCGACGCTGCAGAAGGCGCTGGCCTTCGCGCTGCTGTTGTGCGTCCTGACGCTCATCGAGGAGATCATCGTGGGCTGGTTCCACCACCGCACCATCGGCGACTCCCTGAGCGAACTGTTCGGCGCGCGTCTGGCCGAGACGCTGGCCGGCATCCTCATCCTCGTGCTGGTGCTCATCCCCTACTTCGCCTTCCAGATGCTGTCTGAAGCGTTGGGCGAACGCAGGCTGCTCGCCATGTTCCTGCTGGACCGGCATGCGGGAGAGAAAGAGATGAGCTCCGGCAACGAGAATTCCCGGTGATCTACCTGTACTGCGTTTACCTGCTCGACGCCTAGGCGGCCGCAAGTAACGATATGAGGTTTTTGTTACTGCAGGAGCCACTGCTTCCAGATTCATCTCGTCCAGTCCGGGATCGGCAGCGGCTCGAACGGCGGATGCAGCAGTGCCAGTTGGCGAAACTCCTCCTCCCATCGCCCCGCCGGAAAATTCACGGGATCGCGTGCGGCCAGAAACGGCACGTAGTGGAAGTGGTTGATCTTGCGCGTGAGCGGCACGGGCTCCAGCGTGGCCTCGCCGCGCAGGTGCGACATGAGCGTGCGGGCCAGCATCGCGTAGGACCAGGGCGCGACGCCGGTCGATTCGAGCCCCGCGGCCAGAAAGTAGAGGCCAGGCTCCGACATCGCGAGGACACCGCAGCCGCATTGCGCGACCAGTTCCTCATGCCGGCGGATGCCGGACAGCGCTTCGTTCGCGAAGAAGCTGAGGTCGATCTCGTAGCCCGTGCCCCAGAGCAGCAGATCGGCATCCACCGTCTCGCCCGTCGAGAGCGTCACGGTGCGGCCCTGGATTCGCGCCACTTCGGCACGGTGGCGCTCGATCTTCGGGAAGTTCCCGATCATTCGCCAGCGCGCCGGGATCAGTTGATGACGCCCCAGATCGAATGCGTCCTCGGGCTGGATGTCCTGGAGTCCGAACTTGGCATAGCGGGCGACGAGCTCCGCATGAAACCCAACGCTGAGCTGGTCGACGCTGGCACCCTCCATCTGGGCCTTGGCCATCCTGCGCGGGCTGCCCGCCTCGTTCTTGGGCTTGAGACTCGGCATCATCCAGCGCGGGTTCCGGTAGACCCAGATCACGCGGCGCGCCTCGTGCTCGAAGCACAGGTCGAGCAAGTCATAGGCGGACGCACCGCCGCCGACCACGACCACGTCGCGTCCTCGAAGATCCGACGCTTCGCGCAACTGCGATGAATGCAGTTCACGCAGCGTGACGGACTCCCGCTCGGGCTCGGGGATGAACGGTCGGTTGTGAGCGCCGGTCGCGCTGATCAGATGTTTCGCGCGGAAGGTGCTTTCCGCCGTCTCGACGACCCATTCGTCACCGATGCGGCTGGCGCGCGTGACCTCGATGCCGAGCCGCATCGAGCTGGCCAGGCCAAAGCGCTCGACCCATGCCTGGATGTTGTCGCGGATGCTGGCCTGGTCCTCGCCGGCAATCGGCAGATCGCCCAAGGTCCAGTCGCAACGGCCAAACTGGATGTCCTGCCACGGCGGGAGCGTGGCCCAGAGACCCCCGACCACGTTCTGGCGCTCGACCAGCAACGCGTTCAAGCCCGCCTTGCGCGCGTAGTAGAGGCTCATCACCCCGCCGATGCCCGCACCGATGATGAGGAGGTCCAGCGGAACATCGCTCGAAGGCTCTGGTGCATTCATCCGGCGCTCCCTGGGGACATGCGAAGGGCCGATGGTAGGTCAGCGTTGCGTTGGTGGATACCCTCGATTCGAGCGCAGGGCGCGCACTTCCAGCGGTCATCGTGCAGCGCGGGCCCGGTCTTCTTGTTTCGCACCCTCGCGCCGGCTAATCTGCCGCCGACCACCTTCACCTCGGGGCCGGCCCATGAACATCTCAGGCAGCACACGCGTCTTCCTCATCCTGGGCGACCCCGTGGCGCAGGTCAAGGCTCCGCAGGCCTTCAACCACCTCTTCCGTGAACACGGCGTGGACGCGGTGCTGGTCCCTGCCCATGTGTCGCCGGCCGACTTCGCCGCCTTCGTGACGCAGGCCTTGAAGGCGCACAACATCGACGGCCTGTGGCTCACGATTCCGCACAAGAGCAGCATCATCCCGCTGCTGGACCATTGCGATGCCCTGGGGCTTGCAGCCGGCGCAGTCAACGCGGCGCGGCGCAACGCCGACGGGTCGATCGAAGGCGCCCTGTTCGATGGGGTGGGCTTCACCAAGGCCCTGGACCACTGGGCGATTCCGATCGAAGGACGGCGCATTCTCGTGGTGGGCGTGGGCGGCGCCGGCGTCGCGATCGCAGCCTCGCTGGCGGCACGCCGCGCCGGATGCGTCGCGCTCTCCGCGAGGAATCCCGGCCCGGCGATCGAAGTGGCTGGACGCTTGCAAGAGCGCTTCGGATGCGAGGTGGTGTCGGTCGCGACGCCCGATCCTGCCGGCTACGACCTGGTCATCAACGCCACGCCGCTCGGGCTCGACCCCGGCGATCCGCTGGCCTTCGACGTCGCGCGGCTGGACGCCGGTGCCAGCGTGGTCGACATCCTGATG
The DNA here is from genome assembly GCF_030317145.1 of Variovorax flavidus. Classification (GTDB taxonomy): domain Bacteria; phylum Pseudomonadota; class Gammaproteobacteria; order Burkholderiales; family Burkholderiaceae_C; genus Variovorax; species Variovorax flavidus. The sequence continues at coordinate 701,409 of NZ_JASZYE010000002.1, read as the reverse complement.
AAGAACCAGCCCACGCCACTGCTGCGCGCGTGCGAGGCACGCGGCATCCGGGCCTATACAGGCTTCGAGATGCTGATCCAGCAAGTGCCCGAATATCTTTCGTTCTTCGGCATGGAGGGTATTTCCCGGGAGGTCGCCGCGGACCTGTCGGGCGTTCGCGCGCTGTTCGGCCCCTAGAGCAGAGGCCGCAGGGACTGTGCGGTTTCGCTCAGGACCGGCACCAGCCTCGCGATGACCTGCTCGCGCGACCACGAGTGCATCTGCAGCGTCATGCTGATCGCGGCGACGGCCACGCCGCGCCGGTCGCGCACGGCCATGGCGACGCCGAGCAGGGCGGGGTCGAGGTGTTCCTCGATGATCCAGTACCCGAGCTCCCGGGCCGCACGGACGTGCTGCAGGAAGACCGCCGGATCGGTCACCGTCTTCGACGTGTAAGCCGTGAACACATGCTCGCCGACCCAGCGCTGCAGCTTGCTGTCGTCGAGCGTTGCGAGCAGCGCGACCCCCGGCGTCACCACGTGGGCCGCGACGCGCAAGCCGGGGTAGAAGCCGACCGACACCAGCCGCGGGCTGTTGCTGCGCGAGATATAGACCACGTCGTGGCCTTCCAGCACGCTCACGTTGACGGTCTCGCTGGTGCGGGCCGAGAGGTGTTCGATCGCGGGCTGGACCAGCCGCGGCACCCGCGCCGCATCGAGGAAGCTCTCACCGAGCCGCAGCACCCGCGCCGTCAGCCAGAACAGCTTGCCGTCGGTGTTGGCATAGCCGTGATGGCACAGCGTCAGCAGATGGCGGCGCGCCGCGGTGCGCGACAGTCCCGTGCGCGCGGCCACCTCGGAGGCGCTCATGCGCGAATGCGCTGCATCGAAGGCCTCGATCACCGAGAGGCCGCGGGCCAGGCCTTCGATGTGGTCTTCCGGTTCGATCGGGAAAGCATCGGTCGAACTCGTCGAGGAAGCATGTGCGGACATCCGTAGAAACCATCTAAACGAACGTTGATCGGACGGGTGCGGCCGCCAAGCGGTCAGTGCGCAAGGCGCAGTCATTGTGCCGGAATGGCATGCTCGTTACGCTTGTCCTCCGCTTCGGGTCCTCCGGACTTCTACCAAGGGAATCGACATGCACCGCTCCATCGCCACGGTCTCGCTGAGCGGCACGCTGCGCCAGAAGCTCGAAGCCATCGCGGCCGCGGGCTTCGATGGCATCGAGCTGTTCGAGCCCGATTTCGTCCAGTTCTCCGGCGGCGCCAGCGAGTTGCGGACGATGCTGTCCGACCTGGGCCTCAGCCTCGACCTGTACCAGCCGTTCCGGGATTTCGAGGGCATGCCGCCGGCCCAGTTCGAGCGCAGCCTGGACCGGGCCGAGCGCAAGTTCGACCTGATGGAAGCACTCGGCGCGCCGCTGGTGCTGGTGTGCTCGAACACGTCGCCCCTGTCGCTCGGCGAGGCCGATCTCGCCGCCGAGCAGCTGCGCGAGCTGGCCGAGCGCGCAGCGCGGCGCAACCTGCGCATCGGCTACGAAGCGCTCGCCTGGGGCCGCCACGTCAACCGCTTCGGCCAGGCCTGGGAGCGGGTGCGGCGGGCCGACCATCCGAACCTCGGCCTGATCCTCGACAGCTTCCACACGCTGTCGCTGAATGACGATCCGTCCGGCATCGCGGACATCCCGGGCGACAAGATCGCCTTCCTGCAGATGGCCGATGCGCCCCGGCTGGCGATGGACGTGCTGCAGTGGGCACGGCATTTCCGCAACTTCCCCGGCCAGGGGCAGTTCGACATGGTGGGCTTCCTGGAGGTCGTGCTGCGCGCCGGCTACACGGGCCCGCTGTCGCTGGAGATCTTCAACGACATCTTCCGTGAGACGCCGAACCGCCGCACCGCGACCGACGCGATGCGCTCGCTGCTCCTGCTGGAAAGCGAAGTCCGGTCGCGTCTGGCGTCCGCGCCGGCGAAGGCCACGCCGGCGGCGCGCGTCGAGTTGTTCGATCCGCCCGCCATGCCGCGGCTGACGGGCTTCCGCTTCCTGGAGTTCGCGGTGGACGAGGCTGCTGCGGCCGCGCTCGGCACCGTGCTCGAACAGATGGGGTTCCGGCGCGCCGGCCGGCATCGCAGCAAGCAGGCCACCCTGTATGCGCAGGGCGACATCCGCCTGGTGGTCAATGCGCAGCCCGATTCGCTGGCGCGGCAGCGCTTCGATCAACAGGGTCCGTCGGTCTACGCGCTGGGGCTCGGGACGGCCGATGCGGAGCTGGCGGCCAGCCGCGCCGCGGCCTTGCTCTCGGCACGCTTCGACAGCCCGATCGGACAGCACGAGATGCGCCTGCCGGCCATCGTGGCGCCCGGCGGCACGGTGATCCACTTCGTGCCGGACCCGTCCCCCGTCGGCTTCGACCAGGTCGACTTCATCCCCGACGCCGATGCCGGCGAAGGCGAACCGCTTCTGCAATGCGTGGACCACCTGGCGCTCGGGCTCGCCCAGGACCAGCTCGACAGCTGGGTGCTGTTCTGCCGCGCCGTGCTGGGACTGTCGCCAGGCGACAGCCTGGAGCTGGCCGACCCCTTCGGCCTGATCCGCAGCAGCGGCCTGGCCAATGCGGACCGCACGCTGCGCTTCGTGCTCAACGTCTCGCTGAGCCAGCGCACGCGCACGGCGCGCACCGTGGCGTCCAGCGGCAGCGGCGGGAGCGTCCACCACATCGCCTTCGGCTCGGCGGACATCTTTGCCGCCGTCGAGCGGATGCGCCAGCGCGGGACACCCTTCGTGCCGATCTCCGCCAACTACTACGACGACCTGGCCACGCGCTTCGACATCGCAGCGCCGGTGCTCGAACGGATGCGCGCGCTCGGCATCCTCTTCGACCGCACGCCCGATGGCGACTACTTCCACATCTACACGGAAAGCTTCGGCGACCGGTTCTTCTTCGAGATCGTCCAGCGCGCCGGCGCGTACGACGCCTACGGCGCACTGAACGCACCGGCACGCATGGCATCGCAAGCGCAGCAGGCCGGCGCGGGCTGATCGCCGCGCCGGGCTCCCCATGAGGGATCACCCTTGATTGAAGCGATCACCGGACAGGTTGTCCGCAGGGCGAGCGTGGAGCGCATGACCTGTATTGCGGTGGCCCCGCATCAGGACTAACGTCCACTGGACCCCTGCTCTGTCATGCAGGCTGCCGTATGCCGGTCGGCAGCCCGAAATTCCCAATCGGCAAGTCGACCTTGGAGACATCGAATGACAAGTGCAACTGACCACGAGCCGCACGGCACGCATCAGACGAAGAAGGCCACAGCCAGCGGCTGGATAGGCTCGGCGCTGGAGTACTACGACTTCTTCATCTATGCGACCGCCGCCGCGCTGATCTTCCCGCAGGTGTTCTTTCCGAGTTCGGACCCCAAGGTCGCGATCATCGCGTCGCTGGCGACCTACGGCGTCGGCTACGTGGCGCGGCCCATCGGCGCCTTCTTCCTCGGCCACTGGGGCGACACGCACGGGCGCAAGATGGTGCTGGTCATCTGCATGTTCCTGATGGGCTTCTCGACCGTGGCCGTCGGCCTGCTGCCGACCTACGCCCAGGTCGGCCTGTGGGCGCCGGCGATGCTGGTGGTGCTGCGGCTGATCCAGGGCTTTGCGGTGGCCGGCGAGATCTCCGGCGCAAGCTCGATGATCCTGGAGCACGCGCCCTTCGGCCGGCGAGGCTACTACGCCAGCTTCACGCTGCAAGGCGTGCAGGCCGGCCAGATCATGGCCGCGGCGGTGTTCCTGCCGCTGGCGCACTACATGCCGGCGGAGGCCTTCAACTCCTGGGGCTGGCGCATTCCGTTCCTGATGAGCTTCATCGTCATCGTGGCCGGCTACATCATCCGGCGCGAAGTCGAGGAGACACCGGCCTTTGCCGAAGAAAGCGCCGAGGGCGGCGTGCCCAAGGCACCTGTGATCCAGGCGGTCACCGAAAGCTGGCGCGACATGCTGCGCGTGATGCTCTGCTCGCTGATGAACGTGATCCCGGTGGTCGCCACCATCTTCGGCGCCGCCTACGCGGTGCAGCCGGGCTACGGCATCCGCTTCGAAAAGGACGTGTACCTCTGGATCCCGGTGATGGGCAACATCGTCGCCGTGCTGGTGATCCCCTTCGTGGGCAACCTGTCGGACAAGATCGGCCGCAGGCCGCCGATCATCATCGGCGCGCTGGCCTCGGGTCTGCTGTCCTTCGCCTACCTCTACGCGATCAGCATCCACAACGTGCCGATGGCGATCGTCATGTCGCTGCTGATGTGGGGCGTGGTCTACCAGGGCTACAACGCCGTGTATCCGAGCTTCTATCCGGAGATGTTCCCGACGCGCACCCGCGTCTCCGGCATGGCCATCTCGCAGAACCTGGGCACGGCAGTGACGGCCCTGCTGCCGGTGCTGTTCGTGACGGTCGCACCTCCGGGGGCCGTCAACATCCCGATGACCATCGGCCTCATCACGCTCGCCATCTGCGTCGTGGCGGCCATCTCGGCCTGGACCGCACGCGAAACCTACCGCGTGCACCTGAACGATCTCGGCAACAAGACCGCGGTGCCTGTGCCCAAGGACGAGTACGCCCGTATCCGGGAAAAGGCCCTCGGCGAGAAGCCGAAGATGACCAACGTGGCTGCCTAGCCCGGTGGAGGAGCGAGCGATGTCCAGAGCACCCGTCGCCGGCGACGAATTCACGATGCGCGACACCACGTCGCACCCGCCGGCCTATGCGCCGGCCTACAAGACCAGCGTGCTGCGCAGCCCGCGCAACGCGTTGATCTCGCTGCAGCAGTCGCTGTCGGAAGTGACCGCGCCGGTGTTCAGCGCCGAGGAGCTGGGCCCGCGCGACAACGACCTGATCATGAATGCCGCAAAGGACGGCATGCCGGTCGGCGAACGCATCATCGTGCACGGCTTCGTGCGCGACCAGTATGAAAGGCCGGTGGCCAATGCGCTGGTGGAAGTCTGGCAGGCCAACGCCAGCGGCCGCTACCGGCACAAGAAGGACCAGTACATCGGCGCGCTCGATCCGAACTTCGGCGGCTGCGGCCGCATGCTGACCGACGCGAACGGCTACTACGCCTATCGCACGATCCGCCCGGGCCCCTACCCGTGGCGCAACCGCGTCAACGACTGGCGACCGGCGCACATCCACTACGCAATCTCCGGCGATGGCTGGGTGCAGCGGCTCATCACGCAGATGTACTTCGAGGGCGATCCGCTGATCGCCAGTTGCCCCATCCTGCGCATCGTGCCGAGCGAGGAGCAGATCCGCGGGCTGATCGCGATGCAGGACACGAGCGCCTTCGTGCCGCTGGACAGCCGGGCCTATCGCTTCGACATCGTGCTGCGAGGCCGGCGCGCCACGCTCTTCGAGAACCTCGTTCAGGGAGAAGCGCAATGACGGGCGTACTTCGCGAGACCGCGTCGCAGACGGCGGGCCCCTACGTGCACATCGGCCTCGCGCCGAACCAGGCCGGCTTCGACATCTTCGAGAACAACTTCGGCAACGTGCTGGTCACGCAGAAGACGAAGGGTGAGCGCATCCGCATCGAGGGCACGGTGTTCGACGGCTCGAACACGCCGGTGCGCGACGTGCTGATCGAGTGCTGGCAGGCCAACGCCGAAGGCAAGTACAACCATCCGGGCGACCGGCAACCGGGCAAGAAGATCGATCCGGCCTTCCGCGGCTGGGGCCGCGCCTGCAGCGACTTCGACACCGGGCTCTACAGCTTCGAGACCATCAAGCCCGGCGTCGTGCAGGGTCGCAAGGGACGCCCGATGGCGCCGCACATCTTGCTGTGGATCGTGGCACGCGGCATCAACCTGGGCCTCAACACGCGGCTGTACTTCAGCGACGAAGCCGAGGCCAACGCCAAGGACCCGGTGCTCAACCTGATCGAGTGGGAAGTGCGCCGCAAGACCCTGATCGCGCAGCGCGAGACGCGCGGGGACTCGGTGGTCTACCGCTTCGACATTCGCCTGCAGGGCGAGGGAGAGACGGTGTTCTTCGACATCTGAACGAAGCGCCCCGCGCGCTGCAACGCTCCGAAACCGACAACAACCCGCGAGGAGACGCGCCATGCCCAACATCGCCTATCGCAACACCGACGACCCCGAACTGGCGGAGCTCGTCGCGACGATCCGCGCGCGACGATCGAGCGGCAAGCTGCTCAATCTCGACCGCATGCTGCTACACAGCCCCGAGTTCGCACGCGGGTGGAACTCGATGTTCGCGGCCATCCGCAACCAGATGCAGGTGCCGCGCCACATCAACGAGCTGGCGATCTGCGCCGTCGCGCGGCTCAACCACGCCGACTACGAGTGGCTGCAGCATGCGCCGGAATTCCTCGCGGCCAAGGGCACGCAGGCGCAGCTCGACGCGCTCGACGACGTCACTTCGGCCTGCTACGACACCGAGCTGTTCGACGACCGCGAGCGCGCCGCGCTGCGCCTGACGCTCGACATGACGCGCCAGGTGGCCGTGCGGCCCGAGATCATCGAGCGGGCACGGGTGCTCTTCGGCGAGCAGCAGCTGGTGGAGCTGATGGGCACCATCGCCGGCTACAACATGGTCTCGCGCTTCCTGGTCGTGCTCGGCATCGACGCCGCGGGGGAATGACACCATGGCCGCCGACACGCCAGCACGCGACGATGAAGGCCTGGAACGCCGCGCGGCGAACCATGTGCCGCTCTCGCCCCTGACCTTTCTGGAACATGCCGCGAAGGTCTATCCGCAGAAGGTGGCGGTGGTCCACGACGACCGGCGCATCAGCTATGCCGAGCTGTACGAGCGCTGCAAGCGCTTGGCTTCGGCCCTGAGCCGGGCCGGTGTCGGCCTCGGCGACACGGTCGCGATCATGGCGCCCAACGTGCCCGCCATGCTGGAGGCGCACTACGGCGTGCCGATGGTCGGCGGGGTTCTCAACACGATCAACACGCGGCTCGACGGACCGGCCATCGGCTTCGGCCTGAAGCATGGCGCGGCCAAGGTGCTCATCGCGGACCGCGACTTCGCCGAAGTGGTGCGCGTGGCGCTCAAGGAAGTCGAGGTGCCGCCGCTCGTGATCGACATCGTCGACCCCGCGGGCAAGAACGGCCATCCGGACGCGATGGCGGTCGGCAAGCTCGACTACGAGGCCTTCCTCGCGCAGGGCGACCCCGACTTCGCGTGGCAACTGCCGGCGGACGAGTGGCAGTCGATCGCGCTGAACTACACCTCGGGCACGACCGGCGATCCCAAGGGCGTGGTCTATCACCATCGCGGCGCCTACCTCAACGCCATGGGCAATGCGCTCGCCTTCGGCCTGACGCCCGACACCGCCTACCTGTGGACGCTGCCGATGTTCCACTGCAATGGCTGGACCTACACCTGGGCCGTGACGCTGGTCGGCGGCACGCATGTCTGCCTGCGCCAGGTCGAGCCGGCGCGCATCTTCGAGCTGATCGGCAGCGAGCGCGTGACGCACTTCTGCGCCGCGCCCATCGTGCTGAACATGATGATCCATTCGCCAGCCAAGCCCTCCGCGCGCTACGCGCACGTGGTCGAGGTCGCGACCGGCGGCGCCGCGCCGCCGAGCGCGGTGATCGAGCAGATGGAGCAACTGGGCTTCAAGGTCACGCACCTCTACGGACTGACCGAGACCTACGGCCCCGCCACGCTGTGCGCCTGGCAGCACGACTGGGACGGCCTCGATCTCGCAGGGCGCGCGGGCAAGATGGCGCGCCAGGGCGTGGCCATGCCGACGCAGCAGGAAGTCACAGTGCTCGATGCCGAGACCGGCGAACGGGTGCCGGCCGACGGTGCGACGGTCGGCGAGATCGCGATCCGCGGCAACACCGTGATGAAGGGCTACCTGCGCAATCCGCAGGGCACCGAGGAGGCTTTCAAGGACGGCTGGTTCCGCTCCGGCGACCTGGCGGTGATGCATCCGGACGGCTACATCGAGATCAAGGACCGGCTCAAGGACGTCATCATTTCCGGCGGGGAGAACATCTCCTCGCTCGAAGTCGAAGAGGTGCTCTACCGACATCCGAAGGTGATGGAAGCCGCCGTGGTCGCCAGGCCCGACGAGAAATGGGGCGAGACGCCCTGCGCCTTCGTCGCGCTCAAGCCCGACGCCGGCCCTGCCACGGCCGAGGAGATCATCAAGTGGTGCCGCGCCAACCTGGCGAGCTTCAAGTGCCCGAAGCACGTGGTGTTCGGCGAACTGCCGAAGACCTCGACCGGCAAGATCCAGAAGTTCCTGCTGCGCGAGCAGGCCAAGTCCCTCTGAGCCAGCTGGAGCAAGCACATGGCAGACCGAATCGAAAGCATGTTCAGGGTCGACGGCCGGCGCGCGCTGGTGACCGGCGCCTCCAGCGGGCTCGGCCGCCGCTTCGCGCGCACCCTGGCGCTGGCGGGTGCCGAACTGATCGTCGTCGCGCGGCGCGCCGACAAGCTAGGCGGGCTGGTCGAGGAGATCGGCAGCCTCGGCGGCAAGTGCCTCGCGGTGAGTCTCGACGTGACCAGCGCGGCGAGCGTGCAGGCCTGCTTCGACGAGATCGAGCGCTCGGCTGGCGGGCCCGCCGACATCGTGGTCAACAACGCGGGCGTGACCGTCACCAAGCCGCTGTTGCAGCACACCGAGGAAGACTGGGACTCGGTGGTCGGCACCAACCTGAAGGGCGGCTGGATGGTCGCGCAGGAGGCGGCGCGCCGGCTGGTGGCCGCGAAGAAGGGCGGCAGCATCATCAACATCGCATCGATCCTCGGCGAGCGCGTGGCGGGCGGCGTGGCCCCCTACGCGGTCTCGAAGGCCGGGCTGGTGCAGGCGACCAAGGCGATGGCGCTCGAACTCTCGCGCTACGACATCCGCGTCAACGCGATTCTTCCGGGCTACATCGTCACCGACCTGAACCGCGACTTCCTCGAAAGCGAAGCGGGCGAGAAGCTGCGCTCGCGCATCCCGACGCGCCGCTTTGGCCGGCTCGAGAACCTGGACGGCCCGCTGCTGCTGCTGGCGAGCGATGCCGGCCGGCACATGACGGGATCGGTGCTCGCAGTCGACGGCGGGCATCTGGTGAGCTCGCTGTGAGCCGCGACAAGGAAACCCCCATGCCCAGTGACCAGGACGATCTCGACGCGACACAGGCTTCCGGGCCTCTCTACGACTGGTGGCTCGACCTGCTGCCGATCCTCTTCGGCGCGGGTTCGCCCATGCCCGCGCAGCCCGCCGACGATGCGGCACCGCTGCCGTTTCCCCTGCCCCAGGTGTCGCAGGCGCTGACGATGATGCAGCAGTTGACGGGGCCGATGTTCCAGGGCTACTTCCAGTCCCTGCTCCAGCACCCGAAGCCAGAGGAGGCCTTCGTCGCCTTCCAGGAACAGATGCGGGGTCAATTGCAGAAGCTCTCCGAAGCGCTGGCCGGCGCCGGCCAGTCGCTGTCGTCGGGCGGCACGTCGGCCGCAGGCTGGAACCTGATGGGCCAGCCGATGGCGATGTTCGGGCAGGCGCTGGAGCCGCTGTCGCTCAACCTCGAACGTGCCTACGGCGGCCTCGCCGATGCCTTCGGGCTCGCGCCCTCGCGCGAGCTGCAAGCCGCCGCGCGCGGCCTCGCGACAGCGGCGCTGGCCAAGAAACAGGCGCAATCGGAGTACCTGAGCCTCATCGTCGCGGCGATGGCCAAGGGCAGCGAGGGATTGCTGTCGCGCCTGGCCGAGATGGGCCAGAAGGGAGAAACCGTCGAGTCCTTGCTGGGCCTGGTGCGGCTCTGGAGCCGCTCGGCCGACGAGGCCATGCACGCAGCGATGCAGTCGCCGAAGGCGCTGGAGGCTGCGGCCCGGCTGGTGCGCGCTTCGACGCAATCGCGCCAGCAACAGCAACGCGTGGTCGCCATCGCGAGCGAGGCGCTCAACATGCCGACGCGCGCCGAGGTCGACGACGCCTACCGCGAGATCCAGGAACTCAAGCGCGAGATGCGGCGCCTGCGCAAATCCATCGGGGTTGCCGCGTCGATGGACGCCCTGCCGGAAGCGGCCACGTCGGCCCGGATCGCGCGCACGCCTTCGCCAACGCGCGCCGCCGCCAAGCGCGCCCCCGCTGCAAAGCGCAAGACCAGCACGAAGGCCACCGCATCATGACCGAACCCGCTGCAGCCCTGCCGATCCGCATCACCCCCGAGTCGCTCCTGCGCGAGATGCAACAGGTGAGCGAGAAGCTCACGCGCGGCAGCCAGCGCCTCTCGGCCTACACCGAGGACCAACTGGCCATCGCCACCACGCCCAAGGACGAAGTCTGGCGACAGGACATGGTGCGCCTCTACCGCTACCGGCCCACCGTGGAGAAACCTGCGCGCGTGCCCGTGCTGCTGGCCTACGCGCTGGTCGGGCGCTACCAGATGATCGACCTGGAACCCGACCGCTCCTTCGTGCGCAAGCTGCTGGCCGAGGGGCTGGACGTGTATGTCATCGACTGGGGCCTGCCGACGCGCGCCCAGCGCTGGCTCACGATCGACGACTACGTCTCGGGCTATCTCGACGATTGCGTCGACCTGATTCGCGAGCGGCACGGCGTCGACAAGATCAACCTGCTCGGCGTCTGCCAGGGCGGCGTGTTCGCTACCTGCTATGCGGCGCTGTTCCCGCAGAAGATCAGGAACCTCGTGCTCACGGTGACGCCGCTCGACTTCCATGGCGACATGGACCATCCGGAGCCGGGTGCCGGTTACATGAACCTGTGGGCCCGCTCGCTGAAGCCCGAGGACATCGACATGATGGTCGACACCATGGGCACCGCGCCCGGCGCGATGGTCGGCTTCTCGTTCCTGATGATGAACCCCGTGGGCAACGCCACGAAGTACACGACCGAGCTGGTGGACATGCTCGACGACGAATCGAAGATGCTGGGCTTCCTGCGCATGGAGCGATGGATCGCCGACCGGCCCGGCCATCCCGGCGAGGTCATGCGCCAATGGTTCAAGGACCTCTACCAGGCCAACAAGCTGGTGAAGAGCGAGCTGATGCTCGGCAACCGCCGCGTCGATCTCGACCAGATCCGCATGCCGGTGCTGAACGTGTATGCGACGGGGGACGTGATCATCCCAGTCTCCTGCTCGCAGGGCATGGAGGACCGGTTCGGCACCGACGACTACAGCGAGCTGTCGGTACCCGGCGGACACATCGGCACCTTCGTCGGCGGCAAGGCGCAGAAGGTGCTCGCGCCATCGATCGCCAAGTGGCTGAGGGAGCGCAACTAGATGAACCCGCCCAGCGGCAGCCATGTGCCCACTGAAAGAAGCCAGGACATCGCCGGGCGCGTGGAGGCGTTCGTCCGCGAGGTCGTGATTCCGTACGAGCGCGACCCGCGCCGCACGCGCCACGGGCCGGACGAAGCGCTCGTGCGCGAGCTGCGGGCCAAGGCGCGCGCAGCCGGCGTGCTGACGCCGCACATCCTGGCCGATGGCGGCCACCTGTCCCAGCTCGAAACGGCGCTGGTGCTCCAGCGCAGCGGGCTCTCGCCACTGGGTCCGGTGGCAGTGAACACCGCGGCCCCCGACGAAGGCAACATGTACCTGCTCGGCAAGATCGGCACGCCGGTCCAGAAGGAGCGCTTCCTCGCGCCGCTGGTGCGCGGCGAGGCGCGCTCCGCCTTCTTCATGACCGAGCCTGCGGAGGAAGGCGGCGCGGGCTCCGATCCGTCGATGCTGCAGACCGTGGCGAAGCGCCAGGGCGGCGGATGGCGCATCGACGGGCGCAAGGCCTTCATCACCGGTGCCGAGGGCGCCTCGGTCGGGATCGTCATGGCGCGCACCGGCAGCACCGAGACAACGCGCGCGACGATGTTTCTGGTCGACCTGCCGCATCCCGCGATCCGCATCGAACGGGTGCTGGACACCATCGACAGCTCGATGCCGGGCGGCCACGCGATCGTCGGCATCGAGGGCCTCGAAGTCGGCGACGACCAGGTGCTCGGCGAGGTGGATGAAGGCTTCCGCTATGCGCAGATCCGGCTCTCGCCGGCGCGCCTGTCGCACTGCATGCGCTGGCACGGCGCGGCCACCCGCGCCCAGGAGATCGCCACTGCCTATGCCACGCGGCGCAAGGCCTTCGGCAAGCTGCTGATCGACCACGAGGGCGTGGGCTTCATGCTGGCCGACAACCTGATCGACCTGAAGCAGGCCGAGCTCATGATCGACTGGTGCGCCACGGTGCTGGACACCGGCTCCCTGGGCACCACCGAAAGCTCGATGACCAAGGTCGCCGTCGCCGACGCGCTCTTCAGGGTGGCCGACCGCTGCGTGCAGGTCATGGGCGGCACCGGCGTGACGCAGGACACCATCGTCGAGCAGGTGTTCCGCGAGGTCCGCGCCTTCCGCATCTACGACGGGCCGACCGAGGTCCACAAGTGGTCGCTGGCCAAGAAGATCAAGCGTAACGCCCTCGGCGGGGGCAAGGCGTGAGCGGCGGCGACTGGGACGACGAGCGCCTCGGCGACTGGATGAAGGTCCACGTGCCCGGCTTTGCCGGGCCGATCCGGGCCGAGCGCTTTGCCGGCGGGCAGTCGAACCCGACCTACCAGCTCAAGACGCCCGGGCGCTCCTATGTCCTGCGCCGCAAGCCGTCGGGGGTGCTGCTCAAGGGCGCGCACGCGGTCGAGCGCGAGGCACGCGTGATCGGTGCGCTGCGCCAGGTCGGGTTTCCGGTGCCGGCGCTGCATGGCCTGTGCATGGACGACGCGGTGATCGGCAGCTGGTTCTACGTGATGGAGATGGTGGAGGGACGGATCTTCTGGGACTCCGCCTTTTCAGTGCTGCCCGTGGCCGAGCGCGGCGCCTGCTTCGATGCCATGAACGCGACGCTCGCGCAATTGCACCAGGTCGACTTCCGGGCGATCGGACTGGAGGACTACGGCCGCGTCGGCGGCTATGTGGAGCGCCAGGTGCGCCGCTGGTCGAAGCAGTATGTCGAGGACGAGGCCGCGGGCCGCAACGCCGACATGGACAGGCTGGTCGAATGGCTCGCGCGGAACGTGCCGGCGGACGACGAGACGTCGATCGTGCATGGGGACTACCGCGTCGACAACCTGATCTACCACCCGAGCGAGCCGAGGGTGGTGGCGGTGCTGGACTGGGAGTTGTCCACGCTCGGCCATCCGCTGGCCGATTTCGCCTATCACGCGATGATGTTCAGGATGCCGCCCGAGATCATCGGCGGCATCCGGGGCGTGGACCTCGCGGCCGGAGGATTGCCCGATGAAGCGGCCTACGTCGCCGCCTATTGCCGGCGCACCGGGCGGGCGGCCCTGCCCGCGCTGGACTACTACGTGGCGTTCAACATGTTCCGCTTCGCCGCGATCCTGCACGGCATTCGCGGGCGCCTCATTCGCGGGACGGCGGCGAGCGCCGAGGCGGCGGACCTGTCATCGCATTTCGAACAGGTGGCGGAACTTGCCTGGCAGCAGGCCATGAAGGCCGCGCAGGCGGTGTGAGAGGCCTATACGCGGGTCAGCGCAGGCCCAGCATCGTGTCCATTTCTTGCGAATAGATCACTGCGTTGCCGACAACGATTGCCAGAAGACCGACGCAGGTCAGAGCGGTAAACATGAGGGTTCCTTGGAGAAGAAGGCAAGCTCCATTGTAGGGTTAACCCTTATATCCAACTGTGGCGAGGTGTCTCTGGCGGACGCGGCCTCCGACGACATCGGGCGCCCATGGCCGACACCGGACCGACTGGGGCGCACCTACGCTGAAGTTGCAAACAACGAGGTGTTCAATGAAGGCACTCATCACCGCAGTCGCGACCGCCTGGATCTCGTTCGCAGCCCTTGCAGCCGGCGGGCAGCCGTCGGAGGCAGAGATCGCTGCGGCATTCAAGAAAGCCGATCGCGATAACGGTGGCACGGTCAGGTGGGCCGAAGCTGCAAATTTCGGCATCCTCAAGGAGGCTTTCGAGCATGCGAATCCTGACAAGGACGGCACCCTCGACATCAAGGAGTTCCAGGCCGCCATCACCTATCAGTTCGACAAGGCCAATCCCGACAACGACGGGACGCTCGATCGCAAGGAAGCCGCGAAGGCTGGCATCAAGAGCAAGACCATCTTCAACGAGGCCAATCCCGACAACGATGGCACGCTGGATCGCTCGGAATACCTTCGGGCGCTGACGCTGCAGGCCAGATAGACCTGCGGGACGTGGCAGCCTGCTAGCTGATGAGCCGGTCGGCACGCACCAGCAGCGACTGCGGCAGCTTGAGCCCGATCGCATCGGCGGTCTTCAGGTTCAGCACCAGTTCGAAGGTGGTGGGCCGCTCGATCGGCAGTTCCGCGGGCCTCGCGCCCTTGGCCATGCGATCGACATACGAGGCGAGCCGCGCATAGGAGTCGACGAGGCGCGGCCCATAGGTGCAGAGCGCGCCGCTGTCCGCGAAGATCGGCCAGCCCGACATGACGGGCATCCTGCGCGCGATGGCGAAATCGAGGATCTGACGCCGGTTGGCCACCGCGAAGCTGTCGCTGAAGATCGACACCGCACGCGCCGGCGAAGCGGCCATGGCCTCCAGCGAGGACGCCAGCTCGTCGCGCGTCCGCGCGGGAAAGTATTCGGTGCGCAGGCCGAGTTGCCTGGCCGCCCCGTCTGTGTAGTCGCGTTCTATGTGCGAGCCGGGGTGCTGGGGATTGACGATGATGGCCACGTCGCGCAGCGACGGCACCATCTCGCGCAGGATCTCCAGCAGCTTGCCGTTCATCTCGGCGGCCAGCAGCGTCAGGCCGGTCATGTTCGAGTCGGGGTGCGCGAGGCTCTTCGCGAAGCCGGCCGAAACCGGGTCGCCGCTGAAGACGTAAGCCACCGGCACGCCCACCGGAAGACCGCCCACCACGTTGACTGCCGGACCTCCCTGCGCCAGCAGGATGTCGACCGGCACGCGCTGGAGTTCCGCGACCAGTTCAGGGACACGCTCGACCGAGTTGTCGCCATACCTGAACTCGATGGCGAGATTGCGGCCCTCGACATAGCCCAGCCTGGCCAGCGAGGCGCGCAAGGCGGCGACCATCGGCGTGAGGCTCGCCGCCTCCTGTGCGCTGACCCACCCGAGGCGCAGCACCTTGTCGGCTGCGACGGTCCGCGAACTGTTCTGCATCAACGCAAGGGCGAACGCGGTGCCCAGGACCGTGCGTCGTTTCATGGCGGGAGCCTGCACCTTTGGCGCCGGCTGCGCAAGACACCCTATTGCCGTCGCGCGTTGTTCTTCATCAGGAAGAAGGTCAGCGCCGTCACGACGAGCGCCAGCCCCACGCCGAACGCGGCGATGTCGCTGGAGCCCTCCCAGGCGACGACCTCGCGCAGGAACAGGACCGACAGAACGGCAATGACGACGCTCACCAGGTTGCCCTTGAGGTCCTCGAGGTTGTGGACTTCGAGCCATTTCGGCAGCGGCAGCTTGTCATCGATGAACAGCGAATAGAGGCCGATGCTGATCAGGTAGACCGCAATGCCGATGAGGAAGACGTCCACCGCTTCGACAATGCCCACCGCGAAGATCTTGACCGCCTTGGCTGACACCGTTCCACCACGGATCGCCTCCATGAAGGTCAAGCACAAGGCGATCGACTCGTACAGGATCAGCGCCACGGAACCCAGAAAGGTCCCGATCACGGGAATGATCATGATGTAGCGGCTCGAAGCCAGGACGCGTCGCATCATCGGAAGACCTCCTCGGTTTGGATATGGCAGAGGAGGCCAATATGGCACGAACACAGGCGCCGCTGCGTGCATCGAATGGTCTAGGCAAGGCACCGCCGCCGAAGAAGAAGACGTCGCCGGGCCGCAACGACGTCATCCAGAGCGCGTGCACACTGACCAGAGCCCCGGCCACAATCGGCCAGGAGTGGTGGTGTCTGTGAGTGGCGCCGCCTTGCTTCCGGCCTCTTCCCTCTCCCTTCTTCCCGAGTTTGCTTTCCTACTTCTTCGTCCTGGTCGTCGGCCTGTTCGCCGGATGCGTGAGCGGCATCATCGGAACGGGTTCGTCCCTGTTGCTCCTTCCGATTCTTGTGTACGTGTTCGGGCCCAAGCATGCGGTGCCCATCATGGCGGTCGCGGCGGTGATGGGAAACATGGCGCGCGTGACGGCCTGGTGGAGTCGGATCGACTGGAAGGCCGTGGCGGCCTATTCAATTCCGGGCGCACCGGCGGCCGCTCTGGGCGCGAGCACGATGCTGGCACTTCCCTCCTCCGTCGTGGAGGCCATGCTCGGCGTCTTCTTCCTCGCGATGATTCCGCTCCGGCGCCTGCAGGCGAGGCTCGCATGGCGTCCGGCCCTGTGGCACCTGGCCGTTGCGGGCGCGTTGATTGGCTTCCTCACCGGCCTGGTTCTGTCGACCGGGCCGCTCAGCGTGCCGGTGTTCACGGCGTATGGCCTGTCTTCCGGGGCCTTCATTGCGACCGAAGCCGCCAGCGCGCTGGTGCTCTACGTCAGCAAGGTCGCCACGTTCAGGCAGCTGGGAGCCGCCCCGCTGGAGATCCTGCTTCAAGGAAGCATC
Source organism: Variovorax flavidus (assembly GCF_030317145.1). GTDB lineage: Bacteria > Pseudomonadota > Gammaproteobacteria > Burkholderiales > Burkholderiaceae_C > Variovorax > Variovorax flavidus. Next base: position 684,888 of record NZ_JASZYE010000002.1, on the reverse strand, counting down.
GTGGGCGCTTCGCTCATGCTGGGCACCTACGGAGGCAAGGCCATCCTCAAGCGGATGGAAATCCATGTGTTCAACAGGATGCTGGATGCATTGATGTTGACGTCCGGCATCGCGCTGCTGTGGACTGCAGTGCGTTGAGTGCCGGCTACTGGCGTCGCAACACGGTCGCGAACGACTTGCACTGCTCCAGAGTCAGCTTCGCAGCGAGGTCCATCCCGTAGGTTGCCCCTTTCGTGATGGCTTTCAATGCGATGCCATCGTGCTTTTCAGTGATCTTCGCGGGCGGAAATGGAAACTGCTGCCTCATCGAGACCAGGGCAGCGCCGAGCGCAACGTCGACCACGGGCATCGGGTCCACCGCGGGCAGCGGCGGGTCGCCCTTCTCCAACTGAATGCGGGTGATCGGATCCCACGGGTCGAGCCAGACGACCTCGATGAACTGCCTTGACCAGTCGATCAACCATTCAAGTGTCTGACACTGGCCGGCCCGCCGCGCAAACACATCGCGTGCATGAATGCCGATGTGCATCAACGTGGAGGCAGGGATGCGGTCCAGCGCAATATCCGGGCTGGTGAGGGTCGCCTCGATGAGTCGGTCGCTGAAGATCACTTCCCACCAGATCAGACGATGGAAGCACGCGTGCCTCGGAGGCGGGGAGATCCAGACGCCGATGTTGGTGTAGTAGTTCTTGATCTTGCTCAGCGCCGCCAACCCGGATGCCGAACTCAGGAAGCCGTTGTGCTTGCTCGGGTCCTCGCCAGCAGACGAGAACTCGTCGAAGCCCCCTCCCTCCAGCACACCGATCAGGTTCACGTTGACGAAGTGGTGCCAGGTCGAGTCACAGACAACGCGCCCTTTGCCGCTTGCGCGATGACCGTCATAGGCGGACACCACGCCGAAGGTTTGCGCAACGGTCGGGATCTTCATTCCGTTCGGCCCCGTCGACCGGGTCGTATTGCCCGCACGCACACGCCCCCAGGCGACGACCTCGGGCACGATCCGGCTGCCGCCACTGTCGACCGGGTACTCGTCGGCACCGCCGAAGGGTAGCGTCACGTCGGGCGGCTCGCGGCACTCGCCCTCGTGCGGGTGGTCGGGGAAGGCATCAATGCGCCCCATGCGGCCACACATCACCGGATGAGGGTAGCGCGCAGCGCGCAGGAAGCCTGCGTAGGAGCTGTAGAGCAGCAGGTCGAGTGGCTGCGGAACATCGTCGCTCTGGTCGCTGAAGGACGTTCCCGTATCGTGCCCTTCCTGGTTCGAGTCATTGCGGCGCGGTCCGGTCATGCTGACCTGGTTCTGGTCGTTGGTGGAGCTTGGGAAGTCGCCCCAGTAGCGCATGTTGCGAACGCGTGGCAGGCCCCCGCTAAGCGCCTGGCCAAGAAAGCCGTGATCCCCCGTCGCGAACACGCCGCCGCCGCGTTGCATGTGCGCATGGATGGCGTCGATTTCCGCGGGGGCGAGGAAGGTTCCACGCCCTGTCATTCCGGCATAGCTGGTTTCGATTCCGAACAGCCAGATCTGGTCGTACATATCCGCCGTGAAGTGGGCCACGTTGTCGAATCGGAACGACTTGATGCGGTTCGCGATGCCTGTCTCCGAGGCAAGCATCTCGGCATCGGTGACATTGCGAATATGCGCCAGCGTCAGCTCGAAGTGCACACGGCCGGGCGCCTCGTCCCTCAGGGTCCGCACGAACGTCGACAAACCAAAATCGCCTTCGCCGAAGTTGAGCGAGCCATCGGTCACGATCAGCGCCTTGACGGTGCAGCGACGCCACCACGGGTAGAACAGCTCTGGCGTTCGAAAGACGTCGAGGCGACGTTTCAGGTTGAGCCGGATGAGTTCGCGATTGCCGATGCTGATGTCGTCGAAGGGTGGAAGCGGCGCCTCGACCTTCAGGGCCTGACGAGTGGTTGACGTTGCCATGGATGAACTCCCTTCGGTAGACACGCGACCTGCGAATGCCGATTGCAGGCTATACGGTGTACCAGCGCGTGTTCAGGCCGTCATCCTCAATGCGGCGGACGGGGCATCCGCCGCGCAGGCTGCGCTCTTGTCAGAGCATCCAGTCGATCGGCAGCGGCTCCAGCAGGCGCACGACAAAGCGCTGCCACCAGGTCGTCATGGGCTCGATCGACAGGGGTGGGTGGGCGCCGTCGATCCAAAGCAGCCCACCGCTCTCGGGATCGAGTTGCAGCTTCCAACTGCTCACCGGAACGCGCACGTCGAAGGCTTGCGCGATCGCGGCTGCCAGCTGCGGGCTGTCGATGATGAGTCCCAGCTCGGTGTTGAGCCGCGCCGAGCGTGGATCGAAGTTGAATGAGCCGACGAAGGCGCGTTCCATGTCCACGCCGAAAGTCTTGGCATGCAGGCTGGTGCCCGAACTGCCGGAACTGCCCGGCATGCGATGACCCTCTTCCTTCCGCGCGGCACTGCTGGCCGGACCCGTCGGGTCGGGCTTGAGCTCATACAGCGCCACACCAGCGGCCAACAGACGTTGCCGATGGCGTGCGTAACCCGAATGCACCGCGAGGACGTCGGTGGCGGCCAACGAATTGGTGAGGATGCGCACGCGCACGCCGCGCAGGGCGAGGCCTACGAAGTAGTCGGTGCCGGCATCGGTCGGCACGAAGTACGGCGACACCAGATCGACACTGCGCGTGGGCACACCGACGGCCTCCGTCATGTGATGCAACAGCAATTGCTCCGGTTCGGCCAGTGCCAGCCCCTTGGACGGATCGTCGACCACCAGGTGCGCAGGCGCCCAGACGAGCGAATAGTCCTTCCGGATCAGGCTTCCGTAGAAAGGCATCTCACGCACGGCCTGCTTGTAGGAGGCAGCCAGCTCGGACCGCTCCACCAGGGCATTTCGGTCCCGGAAGGCAGTCAGGGCTTCAGCGGAGGGCGGCGTCACCAGCGAAGCTATCGGATAAGCCGATGCGCTGGCCCAATAGGCGTCGAACGAACTCGAGATCTGCTCGACTGCCGGCCCGATCGCCAACACGTCGAGGTCGGCAAACAGGACGCCATCGGTGGCGCCGAAGTACTCGTCGCCGACGTTGCGGCCGCCCACGACGGTGATCGCATTGTCAGCCGTGAAGCTCTTGTTGTGCATCCGCCGGTTCGCGCGCGAGAAGTCAGTCACGAAGCCCAGCGGCTTGAACGGACGGAACAGGAACGGATTGAACAGGCGCACCTCCACTTGGGGATGCGCGTCCAGAGCAGCCAACTCTTCATCGAGCCCCGAATGACCGAGGTCGTCCAGCAGCAAGCGCACGCGCACCCCACGATCGGCGGCCGAGTGCAAGGCCTCCAGCAGCAGATGGCCGGTCGTGTCGTTGCGCCAGATGTAGTACTGCACATCCAGTGTGCGCTGGGCGTGCTGCGCCATCTGCACCCGCGCCGCGAACGCTTCGCGCGGGTCTTCCAGCGTATGGATGCCCGTCAGTCCCGGATGCTCCTTCGCGAGGACGCCGACCGCGCTGCCAAGCGGCGTATCGCGCATTTCGGCTGTTGGCAGCGCCTCCGACTCGCTGCGTCCCTCCAGCGGCGGTAGCGCACATGCGGCCAGCAGGCCGGCAAGCGCCGCCGCAGCCAGCCATCGCGCCGTTGCGGACAGCGCAGACTTGATTTCGAAGTGGGCCAGGTTGCTCATTGAGTCAAGGGAATTCTGCCAGCGCCGTTGGCGCCGATCGAAATCCGATGCACTCATGAGGGGTGCGCCGACCCGAACCTCAGTCGGGACGTTCAACCTACTCTGCCGTTTTCCTGTTCAACAGAGTACGAGGAGTGATCACCACGAAGCCTGAAGTCAGCCTTCTTCCATGACGGCCTGTTCCTGCCGGGATGGCTCGAAGTAGGGGTTGGGCGGCCGGTTCAGGCCGAAGTGCTCGCGCAGCGTGTCGCCCTCGTACGCCGTGCGGAACAGTCCGCGCCGCTGCAGCAGCGGAATCACCTGCTCGACGAAGTCGTCCAGCACCGCCGGCAGCACGGGCGGCATCAGGTTGAATCCATCGGCGGCCTGATGCGTCACCCAATCCTCGATCGCATCCGCCACCTGTTCCGGCGTGCCGACGATCGAGAAGTGGCCGCGTGCACCGGCCAGCTTTTGAAGCAGCTGGCGCAGCGTTGGCCGTTCGCGCGCGACCAGGGAAGTGATGACCGACGCCCTGCTTCGTGCCGCTTCGACTTTGGAAGGATCAGGAAAGTCGTCGACCGACAGCACGCGGTCCAGCGGCAGGTGCGAGAAGTCGTAGCCGCCGAAGCGGTTGGATAGTCGCGCGCGCCCGACTTCGGCATCGGTCAGCGCATTGAGTTCATCCGATCGCCGGCGAGCCTGCGCTGGGCCCAATCGCTGGCCGCCACCCAGTGCCGCACAACGTCGCGTATGGCCGCGGCCTTGGCGGGGTTGGCCAGCGCTGCGGGGCTTGCATAGAGGTAGCTCGTGTTCGTCGGCAACTTCGCATGCTCGCTCTTCGGAAGCGCACTGGCCTTCTGGTCGGCATAGGTGCGCAGGTAGCGGCTGAAGTGAGGTTCGGTCAGCGCCGCCACGTCCACCTGGCCAGTCTGTACGGCCGTTGGAAATTCGCCGGCGCGCAAGGGCACGAGCTTGACGTCGTTCGGACGCAGGCCGGCAATCTTCAATGCGCTCAGCACGTACGGCTGGCGACCGGTGCCCTCGGCGTAGGCAATCTTGCGGCCCTTGAGATCGGTCAGTCTTTCGATCTGCAGGCCGGGGCGAACGGCCAGGAAGTAGTCGGGCGCATCGGTGGTGCGGACCGCAACGATCGGCAGCACCTGACCGGCGGCGTGGGCCTGGATCGGCGGTGTGTTGCCGACGATGGCCAGGTCCAGCGCGCCGGCTCGAAACGCCTCGAAGATCGCCGGGCCACCCTGGAAGTTGGCGTAGCTGACCGTCGATGCCAACTTCTGTTGCTCACCGGAAGCGCGCATGAGCGTCTGCAGGTTTTCGTTCTGGTCGGCAACGACAAGCTTGGTGTTCGCAGGAACCTGAGACGGCAGTGTCTGTTGAGCCTGTGCGGCGACGAGCGTCAGCGAAGACGCGAGGCACAACACCTGACCACGGGCACGCCACTTCGTGCGGGTCTGTTGATTTTTCATCTAACGATGATCACCCGACAAACTTCTCCGCTTTAGACGCTTTTCGATAAACGATATCTGGTTATGAATTAACGGCTACGCACGCACTCCACGCCGGAGGCCATGAACCCGCGATGGCTGCCATCGCGACATGGCATGCAAGCACCGGAGGTGACGGCGGGACAATCCGGGGCTCATGTCAGCAACCCCGTCCGCCGATCCGACGCAAGCCATCCGCCCGCACCCCGATGCGGCTCCCGAACACTGGCGGCGCAACCTGGCCGTGTGCATGTTCGGCTCCTTCACCACCATCGTGGCGATGACGCTGCTGCTGCCCTTCCTGCCGCTCTATGTAGAGCAGCTCGGCGTCCACGATCACGCCGCGATCGTGCAATGGTCAGGCGCGGCCTACGGCGCCACCTTCCTGAGCGCAGCGCTGGTGGCGCCGCTGTGGGGACGGCTCGCCGATCGCTACGGGCGCAAGCTGATGCTGATCCGCGCCAGCCTCGGCATGGCGTTGGCGATGGCCCTGATCGGCCTGGCACAGGACGTCTGGCAACTGGTCGGGCTGCGTCTTCTTGCCGGTCTGCTGGGCGGCTACGCCTCGGGCTCGACGGTGCTGATCGCCACCCAGACGCCGAAGGATCGATCCGGCTGGGCGCTCGGCACGTTGTCGTCCGCGATCATGGCCGGCAGCCTGGTCGGACCGCTGATCGGCGGCGTGCTGCCGCCACTGATCGGTATCCGCTGGACCTTCTTCGGCGCCGGCGCAGTGATCTTCATCGCCTTCCTCGCGACGCTCGTGCTGGTGCGCGAGGAGCGTCGGCCCCTGCGCGTGGCCAAGGCCGGGAGGCCGCCCGGTGGCTGGGCCGGCGTGCCGGACAAGCGCCCGGTGGCCGCCATGCTGCTCACCGGCATGCTGCTGATGCTGGCCAACATGTCGATCGAGCCGATCATCACCGTCTACGTCGCCCAGCTGGTCGCCGATCCGGCGCGGGTGACGGTGGTGGCCGGCCTGGTGATGTCGGCAGCGGCGCTCGGCAGCGTGCTTTCGGCCGCGCATCTGGGCCGGCTGGCCGACCGGGTCGGCCACTGGAACGTGATCATCGGCTGCCTGGCGATCTCGGCCGTGCTGCTGGTGCCGCAGGCCTTCGTGACCGCCGGCTGGCAGTTGGTGCTGCTGCGCTTCCTGATGGGCCTGTCGCTCGGCGGGCTGCTGCCTTGCATCGCGAGCGTGATCCGCCACAGCGTGCCGGAGGGCGTGGCCGGCAGCATGCTGGGTTATTCGATCTCGGCGCAATACACCGGGCAGGTGGTTGGACCGCTGCTGGGCGGGTTCGTGGGCGGTCATTTCGGCATGCCGACCGTCTTCCTCGCGACCTGCCTGCTGATGGCGGCGGGCGCCTGCTGGAACTGGTGGGCCCAGCGCGCCATTTTCGAGAGCATGTACGGGGCCCGGTAGATCCGCGGCTTCTGAGCGTGAAGTTGCCCTCGGGGGCAATCCTCCCTGCATCGGAGGTCAATAGACAGGCCCACAGATCCCGTCTGAAAATGCGCGCCCAGGCGAGGAACATGCCGCACGACCCGGACGACGGCGCGTGTCAAACGGGCGGTGCGTCGCGACTGCGCCGAACCGCTCCGGGGCATCGGCACAGGAGACTTCGACCATGCACGCCATGTCGGTCCAGCCCACCCGAAGCGATGGGAGGCGCACGGCTTCCAACCATTCGTCTGCCGAGCGGACGGTTTGTCGATGGCACTGCTGCTCGTTCGCGCTCTCGGCAGTGAGCCTCGCCGGAACCGCATGGGGGCAGACCGCATGCCTTCCGGGGCCGGTGTCGGTCACGAACACATCGTGCGTCGTGACGCCGGCCTCGACCATCACCGTGGCAGCGGCCAACGTTTCCGCTCTTCGCGGGACAGGCTCGGCCGCACAGATCACCGCCAACGGGGTCGTGGTCCGAACGACCGGCAGCAACGACACCGGCGCCCTCGCACTGGATGGCGCAACGATCCTGCTTGGCGGCGCGACCTCGATCACGACCACCGGCCCGACCGTGCTCAACGCCGCGATCGGAAGCCACGGCCTGCAGGCCACCGGGGCAGGCAGCCGCATCGTCGGCACAGGCATCGGCGTGACCGTGTCGGGCGCGAGGTCGAACGGCGTGCAGGTGGACTCCGGTGCCAGCGTGAGCCTGACCGGCAGTTCCATCACCACATCCAGCAACGGGCAGACCGACACGGCGCCCGCTGCGGGCGCGTTGGTGGGCGCTGGCGGCGCCTTCGACATGAGCGGCGGTGCGATCACCGCGTCGGGCGTCAGGGACCATGCGGTGTCCGTGCGCGCCGCGAATGCCACGGCATCGGTGTCCGATGCCACGCTCACGGTGAGCGGTGACCGCTCGCGGGCCATCGATGTGTTCGGCGGCGGCCAGGTGAGCGTGAGCAACACGCGGATGACCGTCACCAATTTCGGGCTTCTCGGCGCAGAGGTGGCGGGAAACGGCTCCGTCTTCGAGATGAAGAACCAGAGCAGCATCTCGACCGACAGGAAGAACGGCATCGGTGTGCGCGCGACCCTCGGGGCCACCGCCACCCTGTCGGATGCATCGGTGGCGACGGCCGGCGCCGATGCCACTGCGCTGAACGCGGCCAGCGGGGCGACCCTCACGGCCAGCCGCGTGACCGTCTCCACCACCGGGGACGACACCTCGATGGGCGCCGTGGCGGACGTGGGTGGCACGGTCATCCTGACCGACTCGAGCGTCACGACCTCGGGCCGGCGCGTAAGGGGAGCGGACACCAAGCCCCATGGCCTGGTCGCGCGCAATCCCGGCGCCACCCTGACGGCGACGCGCGTGGATGTCCTGACCTTGGGCGCCGACGGCCAGGCCATCGGCGCGGTGGCCGACGACGGGGGCACGGTGACGCTGGTCGACGGGTCCATCACGACGCAAGGCACGCTGGGGCTCGGGATGTTTTCCGTCGTGGAACAGGCGGGGTCGCAATTTGCGGCGCACATCGGTGCGGCCGGCACCCGGGTCGTCACATCAGGGCTCAAGGGCTACGGCGCCGACGCGGAGCGCAACTTCCTGGAGGCGCCGGCCACCATCGCGCTCGACCGTGTGTCCATCACGACGCAAGGTGAAGGCGCGGTGGGACTCCGCGCCCGGACGGGCGGATCGGTGGTCGCGAGCAACACGACCGTGGCAACCCACGGCGTCTCGGCCCACGGCGTGCTGGCGCGCGACGCGCAGGGTTCGCTGTTCAGCGCGGTGACCTTGAACCAGACGCAAGTGACGGCAGACGGCAGCGCGGCGCATGGCGTGGTGGTGCAGGAGGGCGCGCGGGTCAGCGGCAATGTCGCCACCGTCAATGCGCTGGGCGCGAATGCTGCCGCGCTGTTCGTCGCCGGAGAAAACGGTCCGGCGCCCAGCGCCGATTTCACCGGCAGTTCATTGGCCAATCGGACGGGACCGACCATCGGTGTCGCGGGCGCAGGCAATGTGTCGCTGGTCAACACCGTGGTGTCGGGGAGCGGGCAATGGCTCCATGTCGGCACGGTCGATGACTTCCCTCTCCTGGGCGCGCCCGATCCCGGGCTGGGTGGCGTGCCCGACCTGCCCGATCCGGACGCCGTCGCCCTTGCCAAGCCGGCGAACGCGCCGCGTTCCGCGTCGCTGCTTGCGGGCAAGCCCGGCCTGGCCAGCATCGATGCCAGCGGCTCGACCCTGAACGGCTTCGCGACCACGGCGCCGGGCAGCGTGTCGAACGTGACCCTGCGCAACGGCACGGTCTGGAACATGACCGGCAATTCGAATCTCACCAGCCTGGGCAACGACTCCAGCCAGATCCTGTTCTCGCCGCCATCGGCCGGGGTGTTCAAGACGCTGACGGTGGTCAACTACGTCGGGCAATCCGGGGTCATCGGCCTCCACACGTTTCTCGGTGGCGATGGATCGCCCTCGGATCGCCTGGTGATCGACGGCGGGAGCGCAACGGGCCTCACCGGCTTGCGCATCACCAATGCAGGAGGGCCCGGCGCCCTGACGCTCGCCAACGGGATCATGGTGGTCGACACGGCCAACGGCGGCGTGACCCAGCCCGGCGCCTTCGTGCTGAACGGGCGCGCGGTGGCCGGCCCCTACGAATACCAGCTCTACCGCAGCAGCGTGGATGCGTCCAACCCGCAGGCCTGGTATCTGCGCTCGGAGCGCTCGATCGGGCCTGTTCCGCCGCCGCCTCCCGCCCCACCGCCTCCTGCCCCGCCAACGCCTTCGCCGCCGGGACCACCCGTGCCTCCGCCGCCTCCCACGCCGGACATCCTGCCGATCCCGCCTTCGATCAAGGTTCCGCTGTATCGCCCGGAGGTCGGCGCCTATCTCGCGAACCAGCGCTCGGCGGGCGGACTCTTCCTGCACAGCCTCCACGATCGCCTGGGCGAGCCCCAGTGGATCGAATACCAGACCTTCGACGAGCCGGACGACAAGCGCCGCTCGGGCTGGCTGCGTGTCGTCGGCAAGGACATCGACGCGACCTCGCGCGACGGCAACTTCGATGTCGGCTCGCGCGACTGGCTGATCCATGGCGGCGGCGACATCGCCAGCTGGTCGGTGTTCAAGGACAAGGACAAGAGCCCGCCGGATCGCCTGCACCTGGGTGCGATGCTCGGCTACGGCTGGTCCAACAGCGACGCGACGGCCGCCGGAAACCCCGCCACCGCCCGCGGCAAGACCGAGGGTTGGAACCTGGGCGCCTACGGCACCTGGTACGAGAACGACGAGAAGAAGCTTGGCTGGTACGCCGACGTCTGGGGCACCTACGGCTGGTTCAGCAACAGCGTGCAGGGCAGCCTGCTGCCCGAGGTCAAGTACGACTCCCGGGTGCTCACGCTTTCCGGGGAAACCGGCTATGCGACTCGCGTGCGCGAGGACAGCGACTGGATCGTGGAGCCCCAGGCACAGCTGATCTACCTCAAGTACAGCGACGACGACATCACCGAGCCCAACGGCACGCGCATCGACGGCAGCAACGGCAGCGGCTGGATCTCACGGCTGGGGCTGCGCACGCATCGCACGTGGATCGGCGATGACGGCAAGCGCACGCAGCCCTATCTCACGCTGAACTGGTGGCACGACAGCTCGGACAACACGCTCGCGTTCAACCAGGTTGCGCTGAGGGATCTGTATCCGAAGGACCGCTATGAAGTGAAGGTCGGCGTCAATGCCGAGCGGGGCAAGGGTTGGACCTACTGGGGGAACCTGGGCTACCAATGGGGGAGCCAGGGCTACAGCGCCGTCACGCTGAGGATCGGGGGCAAGCGCACCTGGTAGCTAGTTGCCGGCAAGTCGCCCGCTAGCCCTGCAGGAGCACCCCGGGGACCGTATCGGTGTTCCAGCCGAACCGGGCGCCCGACGCCTGTCCCAGCCACGGGCTGCCTGCGCGCTGATGCCCGACGAGGGCGGCCATGCCGGCATTCATCGCCGAGCTGCGGGTGGGCAGCGGGCCGCGCGAGTAGTCGACGACGGAGTGATCCTCGCCATGTTCGCCCAGGTAGACGATCGTCCAATAGAAATGCCCTGCGCTGGGTTGGTCAACGATCAGTTGCAGTTCCTTGTTCATCGCGGCCGCTCCTGGGTTATGCGAAGGTAGGGATTGAACCCTCCAGCGAGGCGAATGGAAAGTGACAAATTCACACTCGAACCAAACGTCACATCTTTTGACATTCGTACCATCTGGCGACCGGACGGCACAGAATCTGCAAGGCGTCTCACTCCCCAGCATGAAAGCGACCCGTCACTCATGGCCCTTGCTCGATCCCTTTTCGTGGCGCTCGGCGCCGCGCTCACCCTGATTCCGGTCGCCACCTCCCTGGCGCAGGACAGCTATCCGAGCCGCCCGGTCAAGGTCATCGTCGCGCTGCCGGCCGGCGGCAGCGTCGACATGGTGGCGCGGCTGGTCAGCCAGCAGCTGGCGGCCGACCTGGGCCAGCCCTTCGTGGTCGACAACAAGGCCGGCGCCTCCGGCCAGATCGGCACGCCGCTGGTGTCGCGGGCGGCGCCGGACGGCTACACGATCATGGTGTCGCCAGCCTCCTTCCTGACCACCAACCGGAGCATCTTCAAGACGCTGCCGTACAACGCGGAGACCGATTTCGCCCCGGTGACCAAGCTGGTCAACCAGGCGATGGTGCTGGTCGTGCGCGACAAGGCCCGCTTCGGCACCGTGGGCGACGTGCTGGCGGCGGCGAAGGCCAACCCCGGCAAGCTCACCTACGCTTCCTCGGGCGACGGGAGCCCGCAGCACCTGGCGGGGCTCATGTTCGAGAGCCGCACCGGCGCCCGGCTGATGCACATCCCGTACAAGGGCGGCGCGCCGGCGATCACCGACCTGATGGGCGGCGTCGTCGACATGGTGTTCGCGCCGCTGCCGGAGGCCCTGCCGCACATCAAGGCCGGCAAGCTGCATCCGGTGGGCGTGCTGAGCGACAAGCGATCGGCTTCGGCGCCGGACATCCCGACGCTGCGCGAAGGCGGCGTCAACAACGTGGTGCTGTCGGCATGGATCGGGTTGCTGGCACCGGCCAAGACCCCTCAGCCGATCCTGGACCGCCTCGACAAGTCCGTGAAGGCGCTGCTTCGGGGCGACGCCAAGGCCAGGCTGCTGGAGGTAGGGATGGAGCCGGCGACCGACGACGCCAAGCCTCTCGGGCAAGTCATCGCCGAGGAAACCCGCATCCATGCCGACCTGGTGAAAGCCGCCGGCCTGGTGCCTCAATAGCCTCGGCGCGCGTTCAGAGGCCCTGGGGGCCCAGCTTGTCGATGAGCACCTTCAGCGCTTCCATTTCGTCGGGCTTCAGGTCGGTCAGCGGTGCGCGGACGGGGCCCGCGTCGTGTCCGACGATCCTGGCGCCGGCCTTGACGATGCTCACCGCGTAGCCCTGCATGCGGTTGCGGATCTCCAGGTACGGCATGAAGAAGTCCTTCAGCAGCCGGTGCTGCGTCTTCAGGTCGTCGGCGGCGACCGCGCGATAGAAATCCATCGCGGTCCTGGGGATGAAGTTGAAGACGGCCGACGAGTACACCGGCGTGCCCATGGCCTTGTAGGCAGCGGCATAGACCTCGGCGGTCGGCAGGCCGCCCAGGTAGGCGAATCGATCGCCCATCTTCTGATAGACCGCCACCATGGCTTCGATGTCGCCGACGCCGTCCTTGAAGCCGACGAGGTTCGGGTTGCGATCGGCCAGGGCGGCCAGCGTGTCCGGCTTGAAGCGGGTGGCGCCGCCACGGTTGTAGACGACGACACCGAAGTCGACGCTCTTGCACACCGCATCGACGTGCGCTGCGAGACCTTCCTGGCCCGCCTCGGTCAGGTAGTGGGGCAACAGCAGGATGCCGTGCGCGCCGGCCTTCTCTGCCGCCTGTGCGCACTGGATGGCGAAGCGCGTCGGGCCACCCGCGCCCGCGATGATCGGCACCACGCCACGGCAGGTATCGACGGCCGTCTTGATGATCCCGGGATATTCGTCACCCGTCAGGGAGAAGAACTCGCCCGTGCCGCCGGCGGCGAACAGCGCCGTGGCGCCAAAGGGTGCCAGCCATTCCAGGCGCTTCTCGTAGCCCTTCTTGTGGAAGTCGCCGTTGCCGTCGAAGTCGGTCAGCGGAAACGAAAGCAGGCCGGAGCCCATGATGGTCTTGAGTTCTTGCGGATTCACGGGGAGTTCTCTCTGGACGGGGAAACGTGAGGGGTGGAACGGATGGCGGGCACGGGCGGCAACTCAGGTCACCGGGGCGGGATTGAACAGCACCAGCGCGTTGTGCAGCTTCCAGTGCTCGGCCCAGGTCTTCCTGCGGCCGCTCGCGACGTCGAGCATCAGCTGGAACATCTCCCAGCCCACGTCGGCGATGGTCTTCTCGCCAGTGGCGATCGTCCCGGCGTTGATGTCCATCAGGTCGTGCCAGCGGCGGGCCAGGTCGGCGCGCGTCGCGACCTTGATGACGGGCACTTCGGCCAGCCCGTACGGTGTGCCGCGGCCGGTGGTGAAAACGTGCAGGTTCATCCCCGCGGCGAGTTGAAGCGTGCCGCAGATGAAGTCCGATGCGGGCGTGGCTGCGTAGATCAGCCCCTTCTGCCGGACCTTCTCGCCCGGCGATATCACGCCCGAGATGGGCGACTTGCCCGACTTCACGATCGAGCCCATCGCCTTCTCCACGATGTTGGACAGCCCGCCCTTCTTGTTGCCGGGGGTGGTGTTGGCGCTGCGGTCGACCCGCCCCTTGTCCAGGTAGGCGTCGTACCAGGCCATCTCGCGGATCATCGCGTCGGCCACTTCGGGCGTGGTGGCGCGCGAGGTGAGCTGGTCGATGCCGTCGCGCACCTCGGTGACTTCCGAGAACATCACCGTCGCGCCGGCACGCACCAGCAGGTCGGTGCAGAAGCCGACCGCCGGATTGGCCGTGACGCCCGAGAAGGCATCGCTGCCGCCGCACTGCACGCCGACCACCAGCTCGCTGGCCGGCACGGTCTCGCGGCGCCGGGCGTTGAGGCGCTCCAGGTGCTCCTCGGCCTGCCGCATGATCGAATCGACCATCGACATGAAGCCCACGTGCGCGTCGTCCTGCAGGCACACGACATCGAGCTTGCTCTCCGCGCTGTCGCCGACATCGGCCACGTTGCGTTCGTCGATCAGCGGGATGGTGCCCGGGGGCATCAGGCGCTCGGGCTGGAGCTTCTCGCAGCCCAGGCTCACCACCATGACCTCGCCGCCGAAGTTGGGGTTGAGGCTGATGTTGCGCAGGGTGCGGATCGGGATGATGGCGTCCGGCGCGTCGATGGCGACGCCGCAGCCGTAGCCGTGTTCGAGCGCCACGACGTCATCGACGTGGGGGAATCTCGGCAGCAGCTCGGACTTGATGCGCTTCACGGCGAAGTCGGTGACGCCCGCCACGCATTGCACGGTCTGCGTGATCGCCAGGATGTTGCGGGTGCCCACCGAGCCATCCGGGTTGCGGTAGCCCTCGAAGGTGTAGCCCTCCAGCGCAGGCTGCGGCTCGGGCTTGACGGTGGCGATCGGCAGGCCGACGAGTTCGCGCGCCGCGGGCATCTTGAGCAAGCGCTCATGCACCCAGCTGCCGGCGGGAATCGCCTTGAGCGCATAGCCGATCACGACGTTGTAGCGGCGCACCTCCCCGCCTTCGGGGATGTCCACCAGCGCCACCTTGTGCGCCTGCGGGACCTTGTCCACCAGCGTCAGGCCCGAGGGGAACACGGTGCCCGCGGGCAGGCCGCCGTCGTTGGCCACGATCGCGACGTTGTCGCGTTCATCCATGCTGATGCACAGCGGCGGGAGGGGGAGCGTTTCAGCAATCATGGGTACTCCGGAGCGCCGGTTCAGGCGCGCTTGCCCACTTCGACTTCCTCGCGGGTCCAGGCCCTGGCCTGCTCGCTGAGGCTGAGGCCGAGGCCGGGCCGCGTCGGCACCAGCATCCGGCCGTTGCTGATTTCGAGGCGCTCGTTGAAGAGCGGCTCGAGCCAGTCGAAGTGCTCCACCCACGGCTCGGTCTGGTAGACGGCGCCGAGGTGCACGTGCAGTTCCATCGCGAAGTGCGGCCCCAGGCTCAGGCCCGCCTGTTCGGCCTGGGCCGCGATCTTCAGGAAGGGCGTGATGCCGCCGACGCGGGGCGCATCGGGCATCAGGTAGTCGGCGGCGCGGTGGCGGATCAGCTCGCCGTGCTCGGCCGCGCTGGTCAGCATCTCGCCGGTCGCGATCGGCGTATCGAACTGCGACGCGAGCGCGGCGTGTCCTTCGAAGTCGTAGGCATCCAGCGGCTCTTCGATCCAGATCAGGTTGAACTGCTCGAAGATGCGGCACATGCGCTGCGCGGTCGGGCGGTCCCACTGCTGGTTGGCATCGACCATGAGCGGCATGTCGTCGCCCAGGTGCTTGCGAACCGCCTCGACGCGGCCAATGTCGAGCGCGCGATCGGGCTGGCCGACCTTGAGCTTGATGCCGCCGATGCCGCGCTCGCGCGATGCCGCGGCATTGACCAGCAGTTGATCCAGCGGCGTGTGCAGGAAGCCGCCCGAGGTGTTGTAGCACTGGACCGAATCGCGCTGCGACCCGAGCAGCTTGGACAGTGAGAGGCCGGCACGCCGCGCCTTCAGGTCATAGAGCGCCACGTCGAAAGCGCCGATCGCCTGCACCGCCATGCCGCTGCGCCCCACCGACGCACCCGCCCAGCACAGCTTGGTCCACAGCTTGGAGATGTCGCTCGGGTCCTCGCCGATCAGCGCCGGGGCGATTTCCTTGGCGTGCGCGAACTGGCCCGGACCACCGGCCCGCTTGGAGTAGCTGAAGCCCAGGCCCCTGTGACCGTCGCGAGTCTCGATCTCGGCGAACAGCATCGCGATCTCGGTCATCGGCTTCTGGCGGCCGGTCAGCACCTTGGCATCGCTGATCGGATTGGCCAGCGGCAGGTAGCACGAAGAGACGCGGATCCAGGCGATGCTGTCGCTGGCGGAAGATGGAGTGGTGGCGGTCATGGTGGGTGGCTTTCAGGAGATTCGTGCAGTGCTCAGTCGATCGTGATCTTTCCGGTCTCGATCACGTTCTTCCAGCGCGCGTATTCCTTCTGCTGGAACTCGGCGAACTGCGCCGGCGTGTTGGCGACCATCTCGAAGCCGATCGAGGTGAACTGCTCCTTGACCTTCGGGTCGTTGAGGGCCTCGACGAAGGCCGCGTGCGCCTTTTCCTTCACGGCGGGCGACAGGCCCTTGGGCGCGACGATGGCCTGCCAGGAAGCGACCTCGACGTTCTTGACACCGGCCTCCGCCAGCGTCGGCACGTCAGGCAGCACGGGCGAGCGCTTCGGGCTGGTGACGGCGAGCGCGCGCATCTTGCCGCCCTTGATGTACTGCACGACCGAGTTGATGTTCTGGAAGGACGCGTTCACCTGGCCGCCCATCAGGTCCGTGTGCGCCGGCGAGCCGCCCTTGTAGGGCACGTGGATGCCCATGGTGCCGGTCTGCTGCCAGAACAGCTCGGCCGTCAGGTGGTCGCTGGAGCCATTGCCGGCCGAGGCGAAAGTCATCTTGCCGGGATTGGCCTTCTGGAACGCGATCACATCGGCCACGCTCTTGTGCGGCGAGTTCGCGGGCACCACCAGCACGTTCGGCGAGGCCACGGCCACCGTGATGAGATCGAAGTCCTTCAGCGCGTCGTACTGGAGGCCCTTGACCAGATGCGGAACGATGACGAGCGGACCGAGCGAGGTGACGAGGAAGGTTGCGCCATCGGGCGCCGCGCGCTTGACGAAGGTCGCACCGATGGTGCCGGTGGCCCCGGCCTTGTTGTCGACGAGGAAGGACTGCTTGAACTTGTCGGTGAGCCGCGGCGCGATGGCGCGCGCCACCTGGTCGGTCGAGCCGCCCGGCGGGAAGGGCACGACGAGGGTCACGGTCTTGTCGGGCCAGGTCTGTGCATTGGCAGCAAGGGCCGCGAGGCCGAGCGCGATCACGGTCAGGTATTTCTTCATGGGTTGTCTCTGGATGTGGATGGGGATGTCAGTCGAGCTTCAGTCCGGCCTTGGCGACGACGGCCGCCCAGCCCTTGCGCTCTTTCTCGAAGAAGCGGCCCATTTCGGCGGGCGGCATCGTGGAGATGTCGGCGCCCTGCGCGATCAGCTGCTCGCGCACGGCCGGCAGATGGATGATGCGAAGCAGCTCGGCCGACAGCCGCTCCAGCTGCGGAGCCGGCAGCCCGGCAGGCGCCATCACCCCTTGCCAGGTGCCCGACTCGAAGCCCTTGACGGTGTCGCCGATGGTCGGGACACCCGGGAGTTGCGCCATCGGCTTGGGCGATGAGACCGCGATCACCTTGAGCCGCTTGGACTGCACGAAAGGCAGCGTCGCCAGCATGCCGTTCATCAGCACTTCGGCCTGCCCCGCGATGGTGTCGTTGATGGCCTGCGAGCCGCCCTTGTAGGGGATGTACTCCCACTTGGCGCCGGTCTTCTCCTGGAGCTGGATGCCGGCCAGGTGCGGGGCGCTGGCCAGCGCGGTCACCGCAAAGGAGATGGGCTTCTTCTTCGAGAGCTCGACCAGTTCAGGCAGCGTGTTCGCCGGCACGGAGGGATGGACGACCAGCAGGTGCGGCGAGTAGGCCAGCATCGCCACCGGCTGCAGGTTCTTCGAGGGATCGAAGGGCAGCTGTGTGTACAGCGACGGGCTGATGGCCAGTGCGCGTACGTCGCACAGCAGGAGCGTGAGCCCGTTGGGGGCCGACTTGGCGACGAAGTCCGCGCCGATGTTGCCGTTGGCGCCCACCTTGTTGTCGACGACCACCGTCGCCTTGAGCGCCTCGGCGAGCGGCGTCGAGATGGCGCGGGCAATGATGTCGGAGGAGCCGCCCGCCGTGAACGGCACGATGATCTTGATCGTCTTGCCGGCAAACGCGTCGGCCGGGTCGGCCGCACGGCTCGGCGCCGAGACCCCGGCCGCCGCGACGGCCATGGCGCCCAGCGCGGCCAGTTGAAGAATTCGGCGACGGGGGAAGTGTGCGGTCTGCATGTTGACTCCAGTTGTAAATGGTAACGTTGTCATTTACGGCTTTGTTTTGGGGAGCCCGGCGTCATCGTCCGCCGTCTTCAAGTCCCTGTCGTGCTGCCGTTGCAGGATCTGGCGATGTGCGGCAAATGATATCGTTGTCATTTTTGACGGTCAATCGGCTTTTTGTCAGGGTTTTCCCGCGCAATGGCGTGCCGCGCTCTTCATGACATTCGCTTGCGTGCGCTCTCATTCGCCCGTCTCCTGCGCCCGTCCTGGCATCGACGTCCCGCTTCTGCTAACGTTGTCATATTCACCATCGTCCTCTCCCGAATGAATGCCGTATCTCCCTTCAAGGCGGCCACGCTCCATGACGTGGCCAAGGCCGCTGGCGTTTCGCTGATCACCGCATCGCGTGCGCTGAGCAACCCGGGCGTGGTTTCCAAGAAGACCATCGAGAAGGTGCAGGCGGCGGTCGACTCGACCGGCTATATCCCGAACCTGCTCGCCGGAGGCCTCAAGTCCAAGCGCAGCCTGATGGTGGGCGGCATCGTGCCGGCGCTCTCGGTGTCACAGTTCCTGCCAACCGTGCAGGCGCTGACGACCGAACTGGCATCGGCGGGCTATCAACTGATCCTCGGTCAGACCTCCTACGACGCGGAGCAGGAAGAATCGGTGCTCAACACGATGATCGGCCGGCAGCCCGATGGCATCGTCATGACCGGCCTGGTGCAGTCGCAGAAGGCCAGGGACCGGCTGCGCCGCTCCGGCATTCCGGTCGTCGAGACCTGGGACCTCAGCGATCGTCCGGTCGACATGCTGGTGGGCTTCTCCCACGTGAAGGTCGGTGGCGCGGTCGGGGGTTACTTCCTGAGCAAGGGATGGAAGCGCGTCGGCATCGCCACGGGTGACGATCATCGTGCTCGCATGCGGCGCGACGGGTTCCAGACCACGCTCGGCCGCGAGGTGCCGACGGCCTTCGTCCCGGCCCCCAGCAGCCTCGAACTGGGCCGGCGGGCTCTCGCCGAATTGCTGGAGAAGGACCCGCACCTCGAAGCCGTCTGCTGCAGTTCGGACCAGTTGGCGCAGGGCGTGATGGTGGAAGCGCTCGCACGCGGCCTGCGCGTTCCGCAGGATCTGGCGATCTGCGGATTCGGCAATGCGGATTTCGGAGCGCACACCGTCCCCTCGATCTCCACGGTGCACGTGGATGGCGCCGAGATCGGCCGCCTCGCCGCACGATTGATCGTTGCCCGCTGCCGGGGTGAATCCGTGGCGCAACCCGTCATCGACGTCGGGTTCCGCATGGTCGAGCGGCAGTCGTCCGCCAGCTAGGGCCGCGCGTGCCGCTGGGGTAGCTCGGAGGCACGCCGCCGCTCCCGCCCGTTCACCAGGTGGGTTCGCATCGCGGCGCGCGCCGCATCGACGTCCTGCTGCGCGATGGCGTCGAAGATGCTGCGATGCTCGTTCCGGGCATGGCTCGTCCATATCGCGCCCATGTCTTTGCCGGCGGCGGCTTGCAGGAACGACGTCGGCACGCAGGTGGGACCCAGCGCCTCCAGCACCGCCGCGAAATGCGGGCTGTGCGACGCGCGCGCAATCTCCAGGTGGAACTGGAAATCGGGCACCGCCGTGTCCATGCCCTGCTCCATCGCGACGTTGAACGCATGGAGAGCGGCTTGCATCGCATCGAGGTCGTCGGACACGCGGCGCTGCGCTGCCAGCGCGGCCGCCTCGGTCTCCAGGCCGATGCGCAACTCGATCAGCGCCAGCGCCTGGGCCAGGCTGTCGTCCGGACTGCTCTCGACCTGGAATGGCTTGGCCCGCGTGGCGCCCACCACGAAGGTGCCGATGCCCTGCCGCGTCTGCACCATGCCGGCGGCCTGCAATTTCGACAGCGCCTCCCTGACCACGGTGCGGCTGACGCCGAACTCTTCCATGATCGCGGCCTCGGTCGGCAACCTGTCGCCCGCCCGCAGCGGGCCGATTCGCATCCGCTTGCTCAACTCGTCGACGACCCCTGCGCTCAGTCTTTCCGACCGGGGCCGTCCAATGGGTTCAGTGGGTTGCATGAATAGGCTCAGGGGCTCGTCCTCGAACACGACGAGGCATGCGATCTCAGGATGATAACGTTGTCATATCGTATCGAGATCGCGGCGGATTGGCTACCGGGGCCTGCCCCGGCCGATACCCGCCTCCGCTATCGCCCCTGCCGCGCCGCTTCGATCGCGGCGATGTCGATCTTTCCCATGTTCATCATCGCCTCGAACACGCGCTTGGCCACCGCGCGATCGGGGTCGGCGATCGCCGCCGTGAGGACGCGCGGGGTGATCTGCCATGACAGCCCCCACCGGTCCTTGCACCAGCCGCAGGCGCTTTCCTCGCCGCCATTGCCGACGATCGCATTCCACAGGCGGTCGGTTTCGGCCTGGTCATCGGTCGCGATCTGGAAGGAGAAGGACTCGTTGTGCTTGAAACGCGGCCCGCCGTTCAGCCCGATGCAGGGAATGCCGGCGACGGTGAACTCGACCACCAGGACATCGCCCTCCTGCCCGTCGGGATAGTCGCCCGGTGCGCGCTGGACGGCGCCGACGGCGCTGTCGGGGAATGTCTTCGCATAGAAGTTCGCGGCTTCAAGGGCGGCGCCGTCGTACCACAGGCAGATCGTGTTCTTGCTGGTCATTGCGTGTATCTCCGGTCGGGTTGTGCGTCTGGCTCAGTGCGCTTCCGACAACGCGTCGGAAAGCTGGCGCAATAGCGACGCCCCATCGCCCTGCCATGCGCTGCCGTGCATGCATGCGAGCGTGCGGGGTTCCTGCTGCGCAAGCCCGGCCAGCAAAGCGGCCGTGCGGGGTGCATGCGCGTAGTAATCCATCTGGTGCCGGAACGCTTCGCTCGGGCCCAGGATGTCCGCATCGGTCAGCGCCCTCTCGCCGTTGCCCGGCTGCGTGAAGAGGTCGCCGCAGAAGAATGTGCGCGTGCGCGTGTCCATCATCAGCCCGCATTCCCAGCCGTGCGGAAGATGGGGTGTGTCGAACCAGCGCATCGTGTGGTGGCCGAGCGAAAGCTCCTCGCCGTCCGCAAGCGCCCTGGGCGGCCGGTCGGCCAGATCGCCCATCGAGACCATGGCCGCGACGCTGCTGCACACGGGCACCGCCTGCGGCGCTGCCGCCAGGAACAGGTTGATGGCGCCGCACTCGTCGGCCTCGACATGCGAGAACGCAACGTAGCGCAGGCGCTCGAGGGGCATCACGCTCGCGATGGCCTCGCTCACCAGCGGAAAGAGCTGGCGCAGCCCCGAGTGGAACAGCAGCGGCTCGTCGTCCACCACGAGATACTGGTTGAAGCTGAACAGGTTGCCGTCGGGCAGCGGCACCGGCGTATTGATGCGGAATATGCCCGTCGCGATTTCCTGCACGTTGGTGCCCGACTGCGAATTCGTGACCATGCGCCTCTCCTTTGCGTGGCGGAGCGACGACCGGATGGGTCGCCAGGGCGTGACGGTACTCCCGATTCAGGGCGGCGTGAATGTCCCGCGCGGCGCGGGCCAGCGAAAAGTCAGCCTGAAGCCGGCACCAGGACCGTCGGCACCGCAGATGCGGCGAGCGTCGGATGGTCGCGACTGAAATGCAGTCCGCGGCTCTCGTGGCGCGACTGCGCCGACCGCACGATCAGCGCTGCGACTTGCACGAGGTTGCGCAGTTCGAGCAGGTCCGGCGTGATGCGGAACTGCCCGTAGAACTCGTCGATCTCGCTGCCCAGCAGTGCGATGCGGTGCGCCGCACGCTCCAGGCGCTTGTCGGTGCGCACGATGCCCACGTAGTCCCACATGAAGCGCCGAAGCTCGTCCCAGTTGTGCGAGAGGACCACGATCTCGTCGGCGTCGGTGACGCGGCTCGGGTCCCACGGCGGCAGGTCGGCCAACGGGCGTGCCGGTGCGGCGCGGATGGCTTCTGCCGCGGCGCGTGCGAACACCATGCACTCGACCAGCGAGTTGCTGGCCAGGCGATTGGCACCATGGAGGCCGGTGCAGGCGGTCTCGCCGATGGCGTAGAGGCCCGCGAGGTCGGTGCGGCCGCTCAGGTCGGTGACCACGCCGCCGCAGGTGTAGTGCGCGGCGGGCACCACCGGGATGGGTTCGCGCGTGATGTCGATGCCCAGCTCGGCGCAGCGCGCCAGGATGTTCGGGAAGTGCTCCTGGAGGAACGCCGGCGGCTGGTGCGAGATGTCGAGGTACACACAGTCCAGCCCGTGCTTCTTCATCTCGAAATCGATGGCGCGGGCCACCACGTCGCGCGGCGCCAGTTCGGCGCGCTCGTCATGGGCGGGCATGAAGCGGGTGCCGCCAGCCGATGCGGGGAGCTTGAGCTGGCCGCCCTCTCCGCGCACGGCTTCGCTGATCAGGAAGGACTTGGCGAAGGGGTGATAGAGACAGGTCGGATGGAACTGGATGAACTCCATGTTCGAGACGCGGCAGCCTGCGCGCCATGCCGCCGCGATGCCATCGCCCGTGGCCGTGTCGGGGTTGGTCGTGTAGAGGTAGACCTTGCCCGCACCACCCGTCGCCAGGATGACGTGCGGCGCCCGGAAGGTGCGCACCTCGTCCGTCGCGATGTCCAGCGCGTACAGGCCCTGGCATCCCGCGTCGGGCAGGCCCAGCCTTGCGCCGGTGATCAGGTCGACCAGCGCGTGGCCTTCGAACAGCGTGATGTTGGGCGTGCGTCGCACCGCGTCGATGAGACAGCGCTGCACGGCCGCGCCGGTGGCATCGGTGACGTGCGCCACGCGGCGCTGGCTGTGGCCGCCTTCGCGCGTCAGGTGCAGCGCGCCGTCTTCCTCCGAGAAGGGCACGCCCAGCGCGCGCAGCCACGCGATGGCCTCGGGCGCACGCTCCACCACGAGGCGCGTGGCGGCCAGATCGCAAAAGCCGGCGCCGGCGACCAGCGTGTCATCGACGTGCGACTGGATGGAATCGGTTTCGCTGAGCACCGCGGCAATGCCGCCCTGGGCCCACTGGCTTGCGCCATCGCTCAGTGCGCGCTTGGTGAGCACGGCCACGCGGTGCGTGTCGGCCAGGTGCATCGCGGCGCTGAGACCGGCCAGGCCGCTGCCAACAATGAGGACGTCGAAATCGTGGGAAGTCATTGGAAAGAGCGGCGGACTGTAGCATCGCCAAAACGGACGACGCCGTTTGGTTTCACGGGCTCGCGCGAACTTGCTGACAAGGAGTGCATCGGATGACGCTGATCCAATTCAGGGCCAGGCTGTGGAGGGATGCGGCCCTCTCGATCCTCGTGTTGCTGGCGCCGATGGCGGCACTGGCCCAATGGCGAACTCCCACGCCACAGGAGCAGGCGCTGGATGCGACGGCCTTCCAGGGCATCGAGCAAGTCATTGCCGAGAGCCTTCCGGACGTGCAGAGCGTCTTCGTCGCCTTGCGCGGCCGCGTGGCCTTCCAGTACTTCCGCGATGGCGCACCGGACGGCCTGAGGGATGTCCAGTCCGTCGCCAAGAGCGCCGCATCGACATTGATCGGGGTCGCGTTGCGACAGGGGCGCATCGCCAGCCTGGACCAGCCCGTGGTGGAGTTGGTGCCCGAACTGGCGCCGCTGAACGCGGACCCGCGGTCGCGGGACATCACGCTGCGGCACCTGCTGACGATGACGGCCGGCTTCCAGGTCAACGACCCTTCCGGAACGGCCGCCGCCGGCCGGGCCAGCGACGGCTGGGCGCGGCCCATGACAAGCGCGCCTGGACAGACATTCGCGTACGACAACACGGCCCCGGTCATCCTGGTGGAGGTCCTCCGAAAGGTGACCGGAATGCCTCTGGCCGACTACGCCCGGGAGCAGTTGGTCGTGCCCCTCGGAATGCACGAGCCGTCGTATCAGCGCGGCTTGCGCATGCGCACCGAAGACATGGCGAAGCTCGGACAGCTGTTCCTTCAGAACGGCGCGTGGGGCGACAGGCAACTGATCGCGCCTTCCTTCGTCGCCGAAGCCACCACCGTCCGGAATGCCGGCGGGCCGCCGGGGACGCTGCCCTACGGCTTCATGTGGTGGATCGTGCCGTCCAAGGCGCAAAGGCTGACATTCATGGCCAGCGGATACAGCGGCCAGTACGTGTGGGTCTACCCGGGCCTGGACATGGTGGTCGCGACCACCTCCACCGTGTCCGCGGAGGCGCACCGCCGAGGCCAGGCCCTGCAACTGATTCGAACCCGGCTCTTCGCGGCTGCGCAGAAGCGCTCATCCGCCGGCGACCGTTGATCGAAGACCGGGTGGGGAGCGATCGGGAGCGTCACGCGGTGATCTCGACCCGGTTGCCATCCGGGTCGAGGACGACGCTCTCGTAGTAGCCGTCTCCGGTTCTCCGGGGGCCGTCGAGCACCGGGTACCCGTCGTCCTTCAAGCGCCGCGTGAGTTCGTCGACGAGCGCCTCCGAGCCCAGCGACACCGCGAAATGCGTCAGGCCCATGCGCTGGGCGCCCGGCTCGATGGCGACAGGATTCAGTGAAGTGGTCTTCATGGCTTCGATCCGCGCGCCATCCCCGAAGCTCAGGAAGCAGGACTCGAAGCCTTTGGACGCGTTGATGTAGCCGCTGCCGGCCACGGCGCCGAAGTACCGCACGTAGAACTGCTTGAAGCGTTCAAGGTCGTCGGTCCAAAGGGCAATGTGCTCGATGCGCATCGGGGTGCTGTTCATTCGGTTGAGGGGAGCCCGATTCTGTCGGGAATTTCCTAGAACGCAGAGCGGCCCATCCCTAACCTTCAAAGCCCCGCCACAGCCCGTCCAGGGCACCCGGCACCAGCCCCATTTGCAAGGAAAGACCATGATGAACCCGGCCTCCACCACCGGCACGGCACTCGCCGCGCCCCCTGCCCGCTTCGACATCTACGCGCAAGTCCACAAGGGCTTGCGCGCCTGCATGGCCGCCTCGCTCGTCGAGACGGGCCGCATGGACTCCAGCGACGACCCGTCGGTCAAATGCATGCTCGACAACCTCGACCAATTGCTCGACTGGTGCGCCGGCCACCTGCAGAAGGAGAACCAGTTCGTGCATCCCGCCATCGAGGCGCGCAACCCCGCCGCCTGCTCGCGGATGGCCGAAGAGCATGCGCACCATGAAGCATCCATCGCGCAGCTGCGTGAATCCATCGATCGACTGAGCCGGGCCGGCGGCGCGGCGCGTGAAGCCGCGGCGACCCGGCTCTACCGGCAGTTGGCCGTGTTCGTCGCCGACAACCTGGCGCACATGGAGACAGAGGAATCCGTGAACAACGCGATCCTGTGGGCGGGCTACGCCGACGTCGAACTGGCCGAACTGGCCGAACTGCACGCGGCCATCGTCGCTGCGACCTCGCCCTCGCAACTGGCCGTGGATGTGCGCTGGATCACGCCGCACCTGAGGCCGTCGGAACTCGCGGCGCTGATGCGCGGCCTGCAGGCGTCGATGCCGCCGGACGTGTTCGCGAGCGTTGCCGCGATGGTGGGTGCGCATCTCCCGCCGCAGCGGCAACGCCGGCTGGCGGCCGAACTCGGCCTGCCTGTGCCTGCACCGCAGGCCGAGCCGCTGGCGATCGTCCAGCGCTTCATCGACGCGGCCTTTGTCCGCTTCGACGCCAGAGCGGCGGCGCAGTGCGTGACGCCGGATTTCGTCGCGCATCCATGGGCGGCCTTCGGGCTGCCGCCAGGACCGGCAGCGCTGGAGGTGGTGGTCCCGTGGTTCGGCAATGCCTTCGACGAAGCGAGCGCCGAGTTGGCCGACCCCCTCATCGACGGAGACCGTGTGGCGCTGCGCTATACGTATGCCGCGCGCCATGTCGGTGACCTTTTCGGCATTGCGGCGACCGGACGGCGCTTTCGCATCGAAGGCATCTGCATCGTCCGCCTGGCCGGCGGGCGCGTCGCCGAATACTGGCGCGAGGAAGACATGCTCGGGCTGCAGCGCCAACTCGGCGTGCCGACGCTGTTGCCAGCGGAGGCCACGACTGCCTAAGATCCGCCACCCGCTGCGCCATGACCACGCCCACTCCACAGCCCGTACCGTTGATGGAGGCCTACAAGCCTTCGCCTGCGCTCGCGTCCTGCGTCACCGACCTGTGGGTGTGGGAGATTCCGTCCGAGCTGGCGCGTTCGGAGGGCGGCGCGTTGACGCTGCTGCCCGACGGGCATCCCACGATGTGCTTCGTGTACGGCCACCCGCTCACGGCCTCCGACGGGCGACAGGCCTTCACGACGCGCAGCGCGGTGTGCGGGTTTCAAGCCCGGCCCGTGCAGGTCTCCTGCGATGGCTATGCGGCCGGCATCACCGTCCGCTTCAGGCCCTGGAGCCTTGCACGCTTCTTTCCGCCTTCGCTCGAAGAGGCGGCCGAGCGTCGCGTCGACTGCCGCGACGTCTTTGCACGCGGCGAGATCGAAGACCTCGAATCACAACTGTCCGAACTCGCGACCCCGTTGGCGCGGGTCAGGCAGGTGGAGCGCTTCCTGCTGGCGCAGTTGCGGGCACGGGAGGCCGACCGGCTCGTCGAGCGAACCGTGATGCACCTGTGCGACCGCAGGGACGACATGAGCATCGCGCAGATGGCGCGCGAGTTCGGCGCCACCGAGCGCACGCTGGAGCGCCGCTTCCGCCGCGCGATCGGCGTGCCGCCCAAGCTCTTTGCGCGGGTGATGCGCCTGCAGGCCGCGCTCACGGCGCCGGAGCCGCCGGATCGCTGGTCCGACTTCGCGCTCGAATGCGGCTACTACGACCAGTCCCACCTGAATCGCGAGGCGAAGGCGATCTTCGGCACATCGCCGCCCAGCATGCTGAAAGCGCCGGAGAGCCAACTCGCGCAGGGCTTCCAGAACCTGGCGCGCGAAACGGCCTTGTCCACGCGGATATTCCGCTAGCGCGGAGCCGCCCCCAAGCACACGCCCATGCAGGAGTTGCAATGAAACTGATGCCATCGTTGTCCGCACTCACTCGGAAAACGCCAGCAGCCGCGACGGGCGCGCACGCCATCGGCACCGTCGCATTGGGCTCCATCGCGGTGGGCGCCGTCGCCGTCGGTGCCTTGGCGATCGGTGCCTTGTCCATCGGCCGGCTCCTGATTGGCCGGGTTCGAATCCGACGGCTGCTGATTGACGAACTTGTCGTTCGCCGCATTCATGTGACAGAGCAGCTCATGACGCCGTCGACGTCAGATCCCGCCAGTGCCATCGATGAGTCGAAGCCAGCGGCCGTGACGCCGTTCGTCGAGGAGGCCGCGGCGTCGAAGCCGTAGGCGCGCCACGTGACAAAGATCGAAATGCACCCTACGCTGTTTGAAGTGCATCGACACCTCAACGTCCTATCCAGAACACCCAATGACCCATAGCCGACGCAAAAGCACCACTCACATCATTCTGTTGGGCGCGACGCTCGCCGCTGCGCTCACTGCGCAAGACGCGCTGGCCCAGGCACGACTGGAACAAGCCGCAGATGACAGCTGGCGCTTTTCGGCGGGGCTCGGGGTCTTCAGCCGCCCCAGGTATCCGGGCAGCAGCGACACCCAGGTCGTGGCGGTGCCGCTCGTCACCGCCAACTACGGACGCTATTTCATCGGGGGCACGCCGGGGGCTGGCTTTCCATTCGGTGTGGGCTTCAACATCATCCAGGACGACACCTGGCGCTTCGGAGTGGCCTTGGGTGGGGAACTGACCAAGCCGCGGAAGGCGTCCGATGCGCCGATCCTCTTTGGCTGGGGCGATATTCCCGAGACGGCCCTTGGGAGCGTGTTCGCTACCTACACTCACGAATGGCTGACCGTCCGGGGCTTCCTCGTTTCCGACATAGGGGGCAACGATCAAGGCACCCGAATCGCCGTCGACGTCGAGGGAAAGTACGTGGTCAACGAAAGGCTCGTTCTGACCGCGGGACCCGGCGTCACCTGGGCCAACGGCAGGTACACCCAGACCTTCTATGGAATCAACGCGCAGCAAAGCCTGATTGCCGGAGTTCCCCCGTACCAGGCGGGAAGCGGCGTCAACACGGTCCGCTTCTCCGTCGGCGCCCAATATCAATTGAATGCCCAGTGGGGCATTGGCGCGAACGTCGCCGTCGCCTGGCTGCAAGGCGACGCCGAGCGCAGTCCGATCACGGAAGACAAGACTCAAACCACCTACGGCGTCTTCGCTTCGTACCGATTCTGACGACGGCGTTGCGCAGTTCCAATGACCCCCACCATCACCGCCTTTGCACGGTCGCCCGATCGCGG
Organism: Variovorax flavidus; assembly: GCF_030317145.1. GTDB lineage: Bacteria > Pseudomonadota > Gammaproteobacteria > Burkholderiales > Burkholderiaceae_C > Variovorax > Variovorax flavidus. Next base: position 657,000 of record NZ_JASZYE010000002.1, on the reverse strand, counting down.
CAGGGGATTGGCGCGGGACATGCGCGTTCGCTGGGCCCTCGAAGAAGTGGGCCAACCCTACGACGTCCGTCTCGTTTCGTTCGCCGAGATGAAGGCGCCTGCGCATCTTGCGCGCCATCCTTTCGGGCAGATCCCGACCTATGAAGAAGGCGACCTTGTGCTGTTCGAGTCAGGCGCCATCGTGTTGCATGTCGCCGAGACCCGCCCTGGCTTGCTGCCGGACGATGCGAAAGCCCGGGCCTGCGCGATCACGTGGATGTTCTCGGCGCTGAATACCGTGGAGCCACCCATCATCGATCGCGAAATGGCCAAGCTGACCGAGCGCGACAAGAGCTGGCACACGGAGCGCTTGCCGATCCTCGAGGATCGCGTGCGTGTGCGGCTGGGCGAGCTTTCCGGTCGGCTCGGCAACGCCGACTGGCTCGACGCTGCGTTCAGCGCTGGCGACCTGCTGATGGTGAGCGTGCTGCGTCGGTTGGGTGGATCGAGTCTGCTGGAGGAGTTTCCGAACCTCCGCGCCTATGTCGCCCGCGGCGAAGCGCGACCGGCTTACCAGCGTGCTTTCAACGATCAGCTGGCGGTTTTCACTGCGAGCCAGCCAGGCGCCTGACAGCATCTGGTGCCTCGACGACTGAGTTCGGCCACAACCGGCCCCTGAACCAGCGGGCTACTTCGGGAGCGGTCCTTCGCGTAATCAGCTTCGACGCTCAGATCCGCGGGTGCGAGCGAGTCGAGGAAAAAGCTGGATCGCATTTCCCTTCGCAATTGCCTCGTGCTCGGACTTCGTCAAGCCGGTGAGCGTGCGAAAGCTCTCGACATTGGCTTCGATGCCTGCCGCGGGGGTGAACGGGAAATCGCTGCCAAACAGGATGTGGGTCATCGATGTCAGCCGCCGCAGCCGCTCAATTGCAGCATCGCTCGCTGATCCAGCCAAGTCGTAATAGAGCGAAGCGAGCACACGGTTGACCTCCGCTGCACCGCCGGCTGGCCGCTGGTTCAGGAATGGCAGTGACGAGAACGCTGCGATTCGCTCGGCCACCGCGGTCAGCGCGCCGCCCGCGTGCGGAATGATCATGCGGATGTCCGGGTAGCGGGTGAGTGTGCCGGCAAAGATCAGGTCGGTGACAGTGCGCGCAGTGTCCATCGGGAATTCAAGGATGGGCGCGGGCCTTCCCAGTCCCACACTTTCCAGGCATGGGGGCGATGTCGGATGCAGGAACACGGTGGCGCGCCGCCGGTTGAGGTCCGCAAAGATCGGATCCAGCCGCGCATCGCCTAGATAGACCCCATGAACATTCGTTTCCATGACGACGCCGTCAAGACGAAGCACCTCCAGTGCGTATCCGATTTCATCCAGCGAGGCCTGAACGTCCGGCAGCGGCAAAGTTGCGAAGCCGCCAAACCGGTTGGGTTTGTTTTTCACCAAGGCGGCCGCGAACTCGTTGACCTCGCGTGCCAGCCGCCGACGCGCCACAGGATCCTTCAGGAATCCAACCGTCGGGGAGGAGACCGACAACATCGACGCCTCGATGCCATGCCGATCCATGTGCGCGAGTGCCTTTTCTTCGGACCACTGCGGCACGGGGAAGCCTCCGTCAAGCGTCACCAGCCCTTCGTCAGCCAGGGCCTGCGCATACGTCGGAGGCAAGTAGTGCGAATGCGCGTCAATGAGCCCGCATCCGCAGCGGCTTCCTGTTGGGCTGGTGCGATCGCGGCCGGCGGCGACGACAGCCGGCGGCATGGGATCCGATGGGCTCAACTCGCTGGCTGCGACAGAAGCGCCGCAGCCCGCTGCACCACCCATACCTAGCGCTGCGGAAGATGCGATCCTGCCAAGCGCCGTACGTCGCGACAGGTTCTCCGAGTCGTGGTTCATGGCTTCACCGGCGATGTCCATGGTGTCGGGGCCGGTACGGTACAAGGTCCGGTGGCCTCGGTACTTCCGAAATCGGCGGGGCCGACGACCTCGAGGTATTCCATGTCAGGGGAATAGTCGAACAGGAAATGGCGGATGCCCGGTGCCTGATGAACGCAGTCCCCCGCTTCCACCAGCGTGTTGCGATCCTCGTACATGAAGCGTGCCCAACCCTTCAACATGTACACGATGTGGAACTGTGCTTCGTGAACGTGCCATCCGGTGCCCTTCTCTGGCTCTTCATTGGCACGCACCAACTGTGCGACGACGCGCCCTCCGGTCGCGTGGGCGACGCCCAGGTCACGATACGTGAAGAAGTCGCGCAACCCTCCGGAGACGAATGACGTGTCGGTGGGCTTGACATGAGAAAAGCGTGTGGAAAGGTCGGTCATGTTCATGCTTGCAAGGTGCTCAGGGTGGGGAAAGACATCAACGGCGCCGAGCGGGCGCAGTCTCCTTGAGGAACAGAGCAACCACCAATCCGACCACGAGCGCTATCGCGGCGAGATGCATGATGTATTGGATGCCGTAGTGGTGGGCCACATAGCCGGCGATCACAGGTGCTATGCCTCCACCAAAAATCTCGCCGGTGCCAATCACGATGCCCGAGGCTGTCGACATGAGCGTGGCCGGTACCGATTCGGCGCTGATCGGCCCCACGGTCAGGCAGATCATGCTGAAGATGAAGAAGAGCGTGGCCGCCAGACTCGTGAAGAGTGCGAATGGCTCGGGCCCGGCATGCATGAGGAAGTACAGGCCGATGCCGGCACCGACGACCGAGATGATCATCACTGGCTTCCGGCCGAGTCGATCGGACAAGGCCGGCATCACCAACGTGCCGAGCGTGCCGCCGAAGCCGATGGCTGAAAGCACATAGCCCATCTGTTCGAGCGTCAGGTGCAGGTAGTCGATCAGGTAGCTGGGCAGCAGTGCACTGAGCACCACGAGGTTGGTCAACCAGCACAGCATGCCGATCATGTTGAGCGGGATGTTGCGGTACTTGAAGACGTCGCTCCACGGATGGGTTGCCGCATCCTGGGTCGCGGTATGCGCTGCGGCAGACTTCGGATCGGGATCGCGGAGTCCGCGGTGCAGCAGGTATGCAACAACGAGGCCCGGAATCGAAACCATCGCGAAGATCCAGTGCCACTCCACGACCTTCAGGAGCTGCGTGACCAGGATCGGCGCGATGCCCAGGCCGAACAGTGGCAAGGCCGCCTGCTGAATCCCCACGTTCATCCCTTGGCGGCTCGGCTTGGAAGCGTCGATGGTCGCCACGATGCTGGCCGGCGTGTAGGCGCCTTCGGCCACACCCATCAGCGCGCGGATGATCATCAGACTCCCGACGCCGGTCGCGAGCCCGCTGAGCCCTGCCAGCAACGAGAAAACGATGATCGCAGGAATGATCACCTTGCGATGCCCGAGACGGTCGGAGAGGTTGCCCATGAAGAGCGCGGCGACGCCCCAGGCGATGGCGAGCACGCCGGTGATCTGGCCGAGATCCTGGTAGTCGAGGTTCAGCTCCTTCGAGATCACCGGGAACAGCGGCAGGATCATGAAGCGGTCGATGCCGACCAGACCGAAACCGAGGCACAACAGGGTGACGGTCTTCCATTCGTAGCCCGAGCTCCTCCGCGAGGCCGGGCGGCTCAGGGGTTGCGCGGCGATGTTTGCATGCATGGCTTGTCTCCTTCGGTGTGAGGGCGGACGTCGTTTCAGGCGTGAACGGCAAGCGGCTCGACGGCTTGCGTGGATTGCCGCGTCGGCACGCCACCCAGCCGCACGCCGTGACGCTGCAGGTCCGCGGCGAGGTCGTCGACCAGCGTGTTGACTTCTTGGGCGTTGTCGACGGCGCCGTACAGGTAGAAGTCCGGCCGCACGAGCATGGTGTCGATGCCGTGCTGCGTCATGTAGGGGATGAACTTGTCGTCCAGGTCGACCAGGACTCCCTCACTCGCTTCGGGACCGCGCGCCACGAGTTGCACGCGCTTCGCTCCGAGCTTGTCGAGAAAGGCACGCTGCGTTTCGCCGAGCGCCGCCTCGGCTGCGTTGCTGCGCGATACCAACAGGAAGCCCAACCCGGCCACATCGTCGAAGCGCCCCTCGCGATCACCGGTCGAGACCCTGCCGTGCGGGCTGAGCAATCCGGCGGGCGCCTGCACCGCGCCGTCGGCGCCTCGGCGAAGGATGCCGTCGGTCAGGCTCGGGAAGGCTGGCGGCGGCGGCGCCTCGCCGCCGAAGAAGGCCTGATCGCGCGCTGCGGCCTTGGCGGCGTCTGGGATGCAGATGATCTTGCCGAGGTACATCGACAGGTCGATGACATCGCTCACATGGGGGCGACGCTCGGGCTGGTAGGTGTCGAGCAGGCGGTCGTCGGCCTTGCCGTCGAGCACCAGGTTCAGCTTCCATGCCAGGTTCCAGTCGTCGCGCAGTCCGGCACACATGCCCTGACCCATGAAGGGAGGCATGACGTGCGCCGCATCGCCGGCGATCAGCATCCGCCCCTTGCGCCAGGTGTTGGCAAGCAGCGAGCGGAAGGTGTAGACCTTGTGCCGCACGATCGTCGCCTGATCCGGCTTGACCCACGGTGCAAGCAGGTCCCAGGCGACATGCTCGTGTTCGAGTTCCTCGCGCGTCTCGTGCGGCAGGCGCATGAACTCCCAGCGCCGGAAGTAGCGGCCGTCCTTTACGCCAGCGGGCACGATCGTCGTCGGACGCGCCGGGTTGCACCATTGCGCAGCGGGTGGAATGTCGAGCGTTACGCCTTCGTTGGGGAGCACGTCGATCACGAGCCAGTCGGCCTCGAATCCACGGTCTTCCTGGGTCGACCCGATCGCCTGCCGCACCAGGCTGTTCGCGCCATCGGCGCCGATCAGGTACTTGGCACGCACGGTGCGGCGTTCATCCGTCTCGAAGTCGCGCACCACCAGCTCGACATAGTCCGGCGTCTGGGTCGCTTCAATGGCTTCCCAGCCAAGGTTGAGCTCGACGTTCGGACAGGCTTGCACGACGTCCTCGAACATCTTCTCCAGCGTCGGCTGGTGCACGAAGTTGACCTCTGGTCCGCCGGAGATCGACTCCGACTCCCAATCGATGGCCAGGAGTTCCTTCCAGTCGGCGTTGAACCAGCGGTACATCGGCCCCTTGTGGCTGACGGCGGGCAGGTCCTTGCTCATGCCCAGGGCGGACAGCACGCGATACAACTCGTGGTCGATGCACACGGCGCGAGGCAATGCGAAGCGGACTTTCCAGCGCTCGAACACGGCCACGCTGCGCCCCTGGCGCGCCAACGCAAGGGCCATGATTTCGCTGACCGGGCCGTAGCCGATCTGGACAACGTCGTAGAGGGGAATCTGTGCGGTCATGATGTGCTCCTGGTTTGTGCGGTCGCTGGACTGGCTGGTCAGCGGTTCGCGAGTTCGTGGTTGAAGATGAAGTCCTCGGGCAACGCCGGGCCCCAGACATAGAGGGAGTCCTCACCCGGGTGGTCCGCCGAAGGCCACTCGTTGTCGGGTGCAACGAAATCGATGTCGTAGGAGTACTCGGCGTAACTGCCCCACGGGTCTCGCACATAGCGGAAGTAGTTGGAGCCCAGCACATGTCGCCCGATGCCCCAGCCTTGCGGATAGCCGGCTTGCGCCATCTGCTGCGTGCCGATGCCGACGGCATCGATCGACGGCACGCACCAGCTGCTGTGGTGCAAGCCCAGGCCGTCGGACTTCGCCAGCGCGATGAGGTGGTGGTCGCTACCGTGCGGGCTGTGCAGAAAGGCGATCACGGAGCCTGACTTGTCCGACAGCCGCAGGCCCAGCACGTCCTCATAGAACCGGCGAGCACCATCCACGTCAGCGCTGAACAGCAGGATGTGGGAGAGATAGAGAGGTCGCGTCAGCTGCGCCTTGCTGCGGCTTGGGGAGCGACCCGCGTTTGCGCTCTCCGGAGGGATGTCCCTTGGGGATGGCTGCGAGGGCGAGCTCTTGGCAGCGATGCGCAGTTGCACCGGAAGCCCGTCCGGCCCCTGAATCCAGATGCCCTCCTTGCCTGCGTTCGCAGGCGGAGCGATGCGTTCGATCCCTTGCTCCGCCAGGCGGCGCTCGAAGCGAGGAAGGTCGTCTGCATGGATGCCGAGGCTGAGCCAGAGCAAGCGCTTGGCCTGACCCCGGACGACGCGGGCCCAGCGATGCGGGTGGCCGAAGGTATGGAGTGCAAGTTCTTCGCCCTCCTCTCGCACGTCCAGGCCGAAGCTCGAGTAGAAGTGCCGCGCCTCTTGCAGGTCCGGCACGCTGAAGACGAATTCGTCGACTGAGTGCACGGCCAGCAACGGTTCGCGCTTGCCTTGGTTCAGAGTCATCGTTATCTCCATGTGATCGGGCAAAGCTCCGCCCGTGACCGTGCGGAGCACGGCCTTGGTTCTCGTCGGGATACGGCCGACCCGGGTGGGTCAGATCACTTGCTGGCGCTGGGTGCCGAGTGGACCGGCACTGAGGGTCATGACATCGCCGCGCCGCAGGAAAACAGGATTCGGCTTGACGCCAAGTCCGACGCCTTCAGGCGTGCCGGTGATCACCACGTCGCCCGGCAGGAGGGTCATGAACTGGCTGAGGTAGGAGACGATCTCCGCGACCGGGAAGATCATGTCGGACGTGTTGCTGCGCTGACGGGTCTCGCCGTTGACTGCCAGTTCGAGCGGGATCTTCTGCGGGTCCGGCAGTTCGTCGCTGGTGACGAGCCATGGGCCAATCGGGCCGAAACCGTCGAAGCTCTTTCCCTTGCCCCATTGGCCGTTGCGCTTGATCTGCCAGTCACGCTCTGAAACGTCGTTGGCCAGGCAGTAGCCGGCCACATGCGAAAGAGCGTCGGCGACCGGGACCTTCTTCGCCTGGGTGCCGATCACGAACCCGAGTTCGATCTCCCAATCACCCGCTTCCGAGCCTTCCGGCAACTCCACGTCGTCGTTGGGTCCAGCCAGTGAGGTGAGCGCCTTGGTAAAGACAACCGGCTCCTTGGGAATCTCCAGGCCGGATTCAGCTGCGTGCTTTCGGTAGTTGAGTCCGATCGCGACGAATTGCCTCGTGCCGGCGACCGGAGCGCCGAGGCGGGTGCCGGCGGGGACCAGCGGCATGCGGCTCAGGTTGATCGCCTTCAAAGCTTCGAGCTTCGCGGGCGACATCCAATCGGGCGTGAAGTCAGGAACGAGGAGCGAGAGGTCTCGCACTTGACCGTCAGCGTCCAGTGCTCCGGGTTTTTCTGCCCCGATGGGGCCGTGGCGTAGCAGCTTCATGGTGTTTGCCTTCCGTGTTGATTTAGACTGTTTGTCTAGAACGAACTTTATCCGTTCTGACGTTATCGTCAATATGACAAAGAGAGCAAAATGGCAGGGATTTCCCTAGGTGCCGGCTACGAGCATTCGGGGCATTTGCCTCGTGTACGCTCCACACCGATGACAGAGCTAGCCAATGAATTGAAGGTGGAAGACCATCGCGTCAGGGTCGGCGCGCTGCGCCGCGAGAAAACCCGCCTGCGCTTGCTCGAAAGTGCCTTGGCGGTCTTCACCGACAAGGGGCCCGATTCGGCCGTCATCGACGACTTCATCGCTGCGGCGGGGGTGTCGCGCGGCACCTTCTACAACCACTTCAAGACCACCAACGAACTGCTTCTTGCGCTCGCCACGGCAATGAGCGATGAAGTTCTCCAGATCGTCGACCCCCTCGTGCTTCACCTTGAAGATCCGGTCGAGCGCTTTTCAGCCGGCACCCGCCTCTACATGCAGATGGCACTGCGTTATCCGGTGTGGGGCAGCTTCATGACGCAGGTCGGAACACGCATCGCCACGCGTGGGCAGCTGATCGACATCTATCTCACGCGCGATCTGGAACTTGCCAAGAGCAGGAACCGCTTGACCGTCGACAGCGTGCGCGTTGCACGGGACATCGTGCTCGGCGCCATCTTCTATGGCATCGAGACGATGCTGACCGAGCCCACGCGCGCGAACCATCCGGAGCTCATCCTGCAAAGCGTTCTGGTCGGCTTTGGTCTTGCGCCAGCGGAAGCCGAACGCATTGCCTTCATGCCGCTCGAGATTCCAGGCGCGGTGGAAGGCCCGATCTTCTCGGGCCTGAAAGCCAGTCCAAAGAGATCGGGATCGAGCGCTCAACGTCAGCCCATGCCTGCGGCTGTCCCGAACCAGCCGACGGAGCACGCCGAAGCCAATGTCAGCCCTCGTCCCAAGCGGAAGCTGGCGACAAAGAGCTGAGCGTCGGCTGTAGGCCCTGAGCCTGCCCGCTCGTCATCGATCGCATCGATTTGGCATCTACCTGTCGGAAAGATATTCCGTTCCCGTCCAGTACGGGTCCGTCTGGAACGCCCTGTACAGCCCCCGCTTGAATTCAAAAGCGCGTTCGTTCTCGTCCGCATCGCGGCTCAAGCTGTTGTGGTCTGTCTCGGAACCCCATTTGACCCGACCCAGCTCCGGGCGCTGTCTTGCATGTGCCAGGACCTGATCGACCTTGTGCAGGCATTCGTTGGGCTCCAGATCGGCGTCAATGGCAAATATGCCAGCGTAGAACAGTACGCCGCGCCCACCGGCCAAAGATATCGCAGAGTCCTTCTGCTCCGTGGCCTCGCGGAGGCGATTGAGGAAACCCAACGCCTCGACTTCTCCGCCCTCGAGCACCACAAGAAACTCATCCCCCTTTCGATGAAGGCGGAACACTGTGTTGTTGTACTCGATCGCTCTTGATCCACTGTCGCTCTCGGCGATCAGGTGATATACGTGCTCGACTCGCCGTGAGCGCAGGAACATGAACTGCGCAAACTCTCTCAAGACGGCATTTCCGGCGTGGCTGGAATGCGACTTGTTGAATGCGCCAAAGCCGACAAGGTCGATCATGATCAGGACTCGTCCTTGCCGGACGACTGCGCTCTTCGCATCGATCAACGCGATTTCATTGGGTATGCGCGTGATCAGATCCAGCCTGGCCTTCAATCTCTGATCGGTGATGAGCAGGTCTTTTGCGTCGATCTGCGCATCCCTGTTCTTGATGATCTCTTCCGCCTCCTTGTCTCTGTCCGAGGCAAGTCGCGACATGCATCTGATGACGTCCATCGAGAACAGCAGCGCCAGGATCAGAAGCACCTTGACGACATACTCGACCGATACAGCGGCACTCAACTTGCCGATCAGCATCTCGACAATGGTGGGCTTTCCGGACTCGCCAGCCAGCAAACCGGACACGGTCCCTGTCAGAACAGATGCGAGGGCTCCCCCCGCCAATACGTATTTGCCTACCAATCGGAACAAGGAGTGCTTCCGATTCAGGATGGATTGGCGCAGGTAAACCCCGGAACTCCAGACAGACAACGCTTCTTGTGTTGGCATGCAATCTCCGGTCGGCTTGGATACGACTGCGCTTCAGGAACGAAGCGGGATTCAAGTATGCGTCGGCCACATAGAGTTTGAACCGAAGGGCGAAGGCCCAGCGCTCGGGCATCGTGACGGATAACCTTTTTGACGATGTCGTTGACTTGATGACTCTCGCCATTCCGATCAAACGATGCCAATGTCCTGCCGGCACACAGGGAGCGATCGCACCGCGTTGAGGAGACGACCATGATTCCCGTGCTTGCTGCCGTGTTGCTGGCAGGATTCCTTGCCAGCTGTGGAGGAGGGGGCGATGGGGGCGCGGGGACTGCCGCACTCGCCACCGTCGGCCAGTCGGCCGCAACGCCTGCGGCGGATTCCCAGAAGGCGGAAGATGGCGCGACTCTCCGCAAGCCTGCCGAAGATCCATCGCTGTGCACGGTCGAGATTTATGGCGACTCGATCATGGCCTTCAACGGGACTGCGGTCGTCCCTTCCATGATGCTGCAGCTCGTCAGGCCCAACCTGCTGGTGCTGGCCGATCATTCGGTCGCAGGCATGAGGCTTGCCGACCTGGCACCTGTCTTTCCCGGCCTGCCGCGCAGCGCACACTTCGTGATCATCGAAAACGGTGTCATCGACGCGTGGCAAGGGAAAAACATCAACACGGTGATCAACGAGTACTACGCCATCATCCAGAGAGTGCGGGATGAGGGCCGCATTCCGGTGTTGACCGGTTTCTCCCACCAGGCCCTGGGCGGACAACTTGATTACTTCGATCTCCTGCGGCGGGACTTTTACGACACGATCGTTCAGGCGATCGCCATCAACACGAACACAGCCTTTGCCGACTGGGGAAGGGTGCCGTTCTATGGCGCCTGGGATCTGGTCGACTTCGTGCATCCCAACAAGAACTACAGCGACCGGCTGATCGGGCAGCTCGCGATGACACTCGACCCGCTCACCACGAACTGCACGAACATCCTGGCTCCTGCGGGCTGATCGGGCGCCGATAGATCCGCTCACTTCGATCGCACTACACGGCCCATCCGAGGACCGGCCCGAGCAACCACAGCGCGATGCTGATCGTCACGAACGACAACACGGTCGCCAGCAGCAGGGCTGCGGCGCACATTTCCTCGAAGCCGTACTTCTGCGCCAGGATGGGGTAGATGCTGAGCATCGGCGTGGCGGCGAAGACCACGGCCGCGGCCCGCAGCGTCGGGTCGCTCGGCGGCACGAGCCACATCATGAGTCCCACCGCCATCGGGTGCAGCAGGAGCTTGCCGGCGGCGATGGCGGTCACGTCCCGCCGCATGCCCTTGGTTCTCAATCCGACCAATGTGCCTCCGATCACGAAGAGGGACACCGCCGCCGAGGACATGGCCAGCATGTTGATGGTGCGCGCCAGCACGCCGGTGATCGGGATTCCGATCAACGAGACGGCGAGGCCGCCCACGATCGCCAGGATGACCGGGTTCCGGGAGAGCTGGGTGATCGACTGCATGAGAACGCGGTGCCACTTGCCCGCGCCCACGTGGCCGCTGTCCGCCATCACCAGCGTGAGCGGGATCATCAACAGGTTCTCGACCAGCATGCACATCGCCAGGCCGACCGCGGCGGAAGACGGCCCGGCGACGAGTATGGCGATGGGGTAGCCGATGAAGCCGCTGTTCGAGCTCGCACAACCGAGCCCGCACAGGGCGCTCAGCGTGAAGCTCTTGCCCTGCCAGCGCCACGCCCAGCCGAAGGCGGCCATCATCACGACGAGCGAACCGACGGCATAGCCCAGCACATAGCGCCCGTTCATGACCTCGCCGACGGGGCGCTGGGAGAGCGCCGTGAACACCAGCGCGGGCAGCGCAAACCTGACCACGTAGGTGCCGAGCACCCGCATGTCCAGCTTGCTGAAGATGCCGGCACGCCCGGCCAGGAAGCCGAGCGCAATGACGAGGTAGATGGGGCCCGTGATGGCCAGTGTTTGCAGCATCGAGTTCGCGCAGCCTGTCCGCCCTCGCGGATTCCGGCATGCGGTAGTTCTTCAAAGCATCGAGCGTGCCACACACGCCGGCAGGACCGCCGCCTACAGTCCCTCGACCCGGCTGCGCCGCATGGCACGCCACAGCGTCAGGTCATAGGCGATCTTGAGGAGGCCGCATGCGATGAGCGGCAGCGAGATCCAGCCGGCCGCGAACATCGCTCCGCTCAGCGTCGGGCTGATCGCGGCCGCCAGGCTTCGCGGCACTGCCGTGAAGCTCGCGGCGGCGCTGCGCTCCGCGGGCGTGACGACGGCCATGACATAGGCGGTGCGCGTGGGCACGTCCATCGACGACAGGGCGCTGCGGACCATGAGCAACCCAAGGGCGACCGGCAAGCTGGGCGCGAGGGCGGCCAGCACCAGGCAGATGTTCGCCGGCAGGTGCGTGAAGACCATCGTGTTCAGCAGTCCGATGCGCCGGGCGACTGGCGGCGCAGCGAGCTGGGACGCCGCGCCGAGCAAGCCGGTCCAGAAGAAGAACACGCCGGCCTGCGCCAGCGAGAGGCCGAAGCGCTCCAGCAGCCACAGCGACATCAGCGCGTTGACCGTCAGCCCGCCGGCGAAGGCGTCGACGCTGAAGAGGGCCGCCAATCGAACCACGACACCGCGCGAAGCACCCAGCGGTGCCGGCGCGACGGGAGCCGCGGGCGCGTCGGCCGCATCGGCCGCGCCCTCGCGCGCCGGCGGATTCCGATAGAGCCAGAAGACGGCCAGGCCGATCGCGGCGTAGACCAGAAACATGCCGCGCAACGCATCCAGGCGCGGGAGCCCGGCGTGCCTGACCAGCCAGTCGGGCACGGCAGCCGCGAGCGCCCCCAGAGCGGCGCACAGTGCGCCAACCAGGCTGTAGCGCGCGAACAGCGCGGTTCGCGCATGGCCTTGCGCCGCCCCGGCCAGCCGGGCGTGCTCCAGCGGCAGAAAGACACTCACGTCGCCCGAACTCGGGTTGAGCGTGCCGACGAGCGCCACGATCAGCAAAGGCCAGAACGAGGACAGGCTCGCGAACCCCAGGCCCGTGGCGGCCATCAACATGGCCGCGCCGCGCAACAGCTTCATGCCCGCGAAGCGGTAGCCCCACGCGCCGACAGCGAGCGTCGCTGCCGCGGACCCGAGCATCGTCGCCGTGCTCACGATGCCGACCTCCAGGGTGCCGAGTCCGATCGAGAGCAGATAGGCAGGCAGGAGCACGGCCATGTAGCCGTCGCCGAAGGCCCTCAGCGCCCTGGCGATGAGCAGGGGCAACGCGCTGGCGTCGACCCCGACCGGCAGCAGGCGTGAACTCATGGCGGCGCAGGGTCGCTCCAGAGCTTGCCGCCCGTGGCCCAGTCGTGCTTCGCGATGTCGTAGAACAGGATGTCGACGGCTTCGGGCGATCCGCCCAGTGTGCGCACGGTGGCCTCGGTCAGGGCCTGCGCGAGGGCGCGCTTCTGCTCGACGGTACGGCCTTCGAACAGTTCGACGCGGATGGTGGGCATGTGAGTTCTCCAGATCAATGGTTGGTGGGTCAATCGCGGTAGCCGGGCGCGGTGCGGTCGAGCCGGCGCAGCAGGGCCGGCCATTCGATGTCGCCGTCCCATTCGCTGCCGTCGCCGACCCATTCGCCATGGGTGCGTGCAGCGAGTTCGTCGCTGACCACGCGGACTTCGCCGCCGGTGGCGGCCATGGCACGCAGTTGCGCCTGGGCCGCGCGTTCCAGCAGGTGCATCAGCATCCAGGCTTCGGCCACGGTGCGGCCGACGACGAGTGTGCCGTGGTTGTCGAGGATCAGGCCATCGAGCGCACCGAGGTCCGCGACGAGCCTCTGCTGCTCATCGGCACCGAGCGCCAGCCCTTCGTAGGCATGGCGCCCGAGCCGCCGGTGCAGGCGCATCGCGTATTGCGAGGTCGGCTGCAGGCCGTTCGGCAGCATCGACAACGCCACGCCCCAGGGCGTGTGCAGGTGGATCACGCATTCGACCTCCGGTCGCGCGGCATGCACCGCGCCGTGGATCGCGAAGCCGCTCGGGTTCACGCGGGCGCCGGAATCATCGACCACCTCCCCGCGCACGTTGACCTTGACGAGGCTCGATGCAGTGATCTCGTCGAAGGTCGCGCCGAACGGGTTCAGCAGGTAGTGGCCCGGCTCGCCGGGGACGCTGGCCGACAGGTGGGTGTAGACGGTGTCGTCCCAGCCGTTCTGCGCGGCCATGCGGTAGGCCGCTGCAAGGTCGACGCGGACTTCGCGCTCGGTGCGTGCCGGGCGCTGATGGGTCTTCTCGGGGTGCGGGTTCATGCGATGAGAGGTTGCGACATATCCGTATTGGAACCCGCGAATCCGGCGTCAGGCCAGGAATTCGATTCCTCCGCATCGTGTCGCTCCAAGTAGGGGCTTCCTTACACACTGACCATTCGGCGTCTGATATGGGGTGCGGCGTGGCATCTCAAGATGAGAACTCCCAAAGCTGAAGGAGCGATGAATGCCGACCCCAAGCAAGACGTTGATTGATCTCGAAAAGAAGTTCTGGCAATCCATGGTCGACCACGACACGGACACCGCCGTCGCCATGCTCAGCGAGCCCGCGCTGATGGTGAGCTCGCACGGAACCATGAAGTTCGACCATGCCGACTATCGAAAAATGGCGGATCAGGATTCGATGGTCCTGACGTCGTTCGAACTGAGCGACACGCAAGTGGTCTTCCCCAGCGAGGACACCGCCATCGTGACCTACGGCGTGAAGCAACGCATGGCGATGCGAGGCCAATCAGAAAGCGCGACGCAGGAGATGTTCGATTCTTCGACCTGGATTCGCACCGATCAAGGTTGGCGATGCGTGATGCACACCGAGACACCCGCCGACAAGAAGGGCGCGAAGCCGCACTAGGAGCTCACGCGGCTGCGTCCGGCGCAGCCTCGAAGATGTCGCGCAGCCATTGCGTGAACACGCGCACGCGCGATGACAACTGCCGGTTCTGCGAGTAGAGCACCGACACCGGCATGGGCGGTGGCGCGAAACCCGCCAGGAGCACCTGCAGGCGGCCGTCCGCCAGTTCGCTTGCCACGCGATAGCGCGGCACCTGGGCCAGCCCGAGCCCCGCGACGGCTGCGCCCGTGTACAGATCGGCACCCGTCACCGAGACGATGCCGCCGAGCGGCACGGTCGTGACGCGCCCATCGACCGTGAATTCGAGCGGCACCGCCTTCCCCGTCGCGCTGGAGATGTAGTTGACGGCCCGGTGCGCACCGAGCGCGGTCACGCTCGCGGGCTCGTCGTGCTGCGCGAGATAGGCCGGGCTTGCGACGGTGACCTGCGGCAGCAGCGCCACGCGCCGGCCGACCATCGACGAGTCGTGCAGCGTGCCCGCGCGCAGCACGCAATCCACGCCCTCGCGCACGAGGTCGACCAGCCGGTCGTCCTCGCCGATGTGCAGTTCCAGCTCCGGATAGCGCGCAAGAAAGCCGGGCAGCGCCGGCACCACGAAGTGCCGCGCCAGCGTCCCTTGGAGGTTCACGCGCAGCAAGCCCTTGGGCACCGCGTTCCTGAACGAGCCCTCGGCCTCTTCCACGTCCGCCAGCAGCCGCACGCAGCGGCGGTAGTGGGCCTCGCCGTCCTGCGTGAGCCGCACGGTGCGGGTGGTGCGCTCCAGCAGCCGCGTGCCGATCCGCTCTTCCATGCGCTGGATCAGCGTGGTGATGGTGGCGCGCGGAATCTGCAGGTCTTCCGCGGCCTGCGTGAAGCTCTGGCGCTCGGCGATGCGCACGAAGGCCTGCATTTCCTGGAAGCGGTCCATGTCGATCCCCAGCCTATTGTTTGAGTAAATGGAATTGTGTTGGCGATTGTCGGCTGATTATCTTTTGGCGTGAATGGTCGACCATTCGTCCACCCACTCACCACACGCAAGGAATCGCACCATGAACACCCCTCGCCACACCCAGGTCGCCATCGTCACCGGCGCATCGCGCGGCATCGGCGCCGCCGTCGCACAGCGGCTTGCCAGGGACGGCTTTGCCGTCGCCGTCAACTACGCCTCCGGCTCGACGCAGGCCGATGCGCTGGTCGCCGAACTCGTGGCCGCCGGTGGCAAGGCCATCGCGGTCCAGGCCGACGTGGCGAACGCCGACGAAGTGCGCCGCATGTTCGACACCGTCGAGGCGCAACTCGGCCGGGTCGACGTGCTGGTCAACAACGCCGGCGTGCTGAAGACCGTGCCGCTGGCCGAGCACAGCGACGCCCTCTACGACCAGACCTTCGACATCAACGTGCGCGGCACCTTCAACACGCTGCGCGAAGCCGCCACCCGGCTCAACGAAGGCGGGCGCATCGTCAACTTCTCCAGCACCACGCTCGCGCTGAACATGCCCGGCTACGCGATCTACAACGCCACCAAGGCGGCGGTCGAGGCCTTCACGCACGTGTTCGCCAAGGAACTGCGCGGCCGCAACGTCACGGTGAACGCCGTGGCCCCCGGCCCGATCGCGACATCCCTCTTCCTCGACGGCAAGACCGAAGAGCAGATCCAGGCCTTCGCGAAGATGCCGCCGCTGCAGCGGCTCGGCCAGCCCGAGGACATCGCCTCGGTGGTGTCCTTCCTCGCCGGCCCGGATGCGGGTTGGGTCAACGGCCAGATCCTGCGCGCCAACGGCGGCGTGGCCTGAGTTCATTCATTCGCTCATCCAAGGAGTTCGACATGCAATCCGTCATCCTCGTCACGGGCGCCGGCACCGGCATCGGCAAGCTCAGCGCCCAGTCCCTCGCCGAAGCGGGCCACATCGTCTATGCATCGATGCGCGACATCGCCGGGCGCAACAACGGACGCGCCGCCGAACTGCGTGCACTGGCGGCGGCCAAGGGGCTGCAACTGCACCCGCTCGAACTCGACGTGCTCTCGCAGGCGTCCGCCGATGCGGCCGCAGCGACCATCGTCCGCGAGCAGGGGCACCTCGACGTCGTGATGCAGAACGCGGGCCACCTCGTGGTCGGGCCGACCGAGGCGTTCAGCCCGGAGGAGATCACGAAGGTGTTCGACACCAACGTGCTCGGCGCCCAGCGCGTGAACCGCGCGGTGCTGCCGTACCTTCGACGGCAGGAGTCGGGGTTGATGCTGTGGATCAGCAGCACGACCACCAAGGGCGGCTTTCCGCCGTTCATGGGGCCGTACGGCGCGGCCAAGGCGGCGATGGACTCGCTGGCCGTGACGTTGGCCTACGAGATCGCGCGCTTCGGCATCGAGACCTCCATCGTCGTGCCGGGCGCGTTCACCCGCGGCACCGACCACTTCCCGAGCGCCGGCAAGCCGGCCGATGCAGCCACCGCCGCCGCGTACAGCCGCTACGACGGAGTGATGGACCAGATCGGCGAGCGCCTCTCGGCACTGACGCCCGACGATGCCGACCCGCAGGCCGTGGCCGACGAGATCGTCCGCATCGTGGGCCTGCCCGCCGGCACACGGCCCATGCGCTCGCTGATCGACTTCGTGGGCGACGGCGCGGGCGAGGTGTTTGAGGTGTCGGAGCGCGTGCGCATCGAGTTCGCGAAGCGCATTGGCATGGGCGACCTGCTCGAAGCCAGGGTCAGGCGCTGAACTCGTTGCCCCGCGAGGCCTCTATTCAATCCGCCTGAGGGATCGACAGCGGGGTGACTTCGACCTGCGCCAGGCCGTCCTGTCGCGAAAGGCCGATCTCGCGCGCCGTGGCAGGCGACAGGTCGACGATGCGGCCCTTCACATACGGACCCCGATCCTGGATGGTCACCACCGCACTGCGTCCCGTCTCGACGTTGGTCACGCGGGCGGTGGTCCCGAGAGGCAGCGTCTTGCTGGCGGCGTTGTCGTCGTGCGGGTCCATGCGGTTGCCGTCCGCCATCTTCCGGCCGGTGAACTTGTCAGCGTAGAAGGACGCCTTGCCAACCTGCTTCTTGCCGCTGCGGTCGAGTCCGGGCTTCGTTGCGGCGGACGGTTTGGGGGCCGGTGTGGCGGTCGATTGCGGCGAACTCGGCGGCACCGTCGAAGCCGCATCAGGGGCTGGCGCAACCTGGTCACGCTGCGAGGGAGCAAATGCGCAGCCGGAGACAAGGCATGCGGCGAACGTCAGCGCCGCGAGTCGTCGGAAGAATGAGAGCGTGGACATGGCAATCGACCTCGTCGCGATCAGCCGTGCCGCTTGAAGTACTGCACCTCGCGCTCGTGCTGCTCGGCCTGCCCGCGCGTGTCGAAGGTGCCCAGGTTGCGCCGTCGGCCGGTCTTGGGGTCGACCTTGCGCGA
This sequence comes from Variovorax flavidus, assembly GCF_030317145.1. Lineage (GTDB taxonomy): Bacteria > Pseudomonadota > Gammaproteobacteria > Burkholderiales > Burkholderiaceae_C > Variovorax > Variovorax flavidus. The sequence goes on along the minus strand of NZ_JASZYE010000002.1, from coordinate 639,450 downwards.
GTAGAGGCGGTATTGCCCGGATGCCAGCTTTCGGATCATGGTGGCTTCCCCTTGCGAAGGATGAATGAAGCCAGCTTCTCCTTCGGTGCGCACGCCAGGTGTCGGACGCCGCTGATTTGCTTGGCGGACCCCGCCGGGCAGGTCTGCGGGGCGGCACCCGTGCCGGGATTCAGACTGATTCGCCGGACATCACTGCGCCAGCCGCAGACCGACAACGCCCCCAACGATCGCCGCAATGGACGCCAGCCTCGCCGCCGAAACCGGATCGCCCAGCAACGCAATGCCGATGAGTGCGGTGCCCGAGGCCCCGATGCCGGTCCACACGGCGTAGGCAGTCCCTACCGGCAGTTGACGCAGCCCCATCGACAGCAAGGCGAGGCTGCCGATCAGGGCGGCGCCGGTTCCCAGTGCGATCCACGGCCGCTCGAGGCCGTTCGATTGCTTGAGCCCGACGGCAAAGAGGATCTCGAGCAATCCCGCCGCAATCACCAGCACCCAGGCGAGTCCCCGGCTCATGAGAACAGCTTCCCGTTGAGCGCGATCCGCACGGTGCGCACCGTGAGAACGGCCAGGGCCAGACTCAGCGCACCGAGGAGCACCGCGGCCAGCAACCACAGCGGCCCGCTCGCTCGGAACTCCGCGTACTTCAGCGCCGCGTTGACCAGTGCAGCCATCGGGAAGCCGATGGTCCACCAGGCCGCAGAAAAGCTGATGCTGGGTCGGAACACCTTCGGCGCGACCACCGCGAACATGAAGAGCGCAAAGTAGAAGAGCAGCGCGGCGAAGCGGTCGATGCCGCCGACGATGTTGGTGTACGCGAGGAAGCCCACGGCGAAGGGCGCCACCAGGATCATCAGCGACGGCGTCATGGCGGATGCGAGTGGGTCCCGATGCACGAGCCGGCTGACGATCATCGCGAAAAGCACCAGCGCCATCATCGCGCCGACCGCGCCGGCGAACAGGTTGATTTCCGTCGCCCAGGCCATGGGCATGTGTCCGCCGGTCACGGCGATGTCGAGGGTGGCGACACCCGGAATCAGCCACGCGGGCACGGCATGCGAGGAGTCCACCTGGCCTTTGAGGAGGCGGGAGACGACGACGAAGCTGAGCGCAAAGGTCGCCAGCACGCCCACCATCCAGATCGCACGCGCAGCGGCTGCGCTGTATGGCTCCGCAACGGCAGACAGCAGTAGAAGCGAGATCACGATGGTGCCGAAGAAGTTGCCGGCGACCGGGTGATGGAACTCGGCATGCACGGCCTCCGGATGCTTCGCGAGTTTCGCCAGGTAGCCCCCTGCGATGAGCAAGAAGACACCGAAGGCGAAGGCCCCGATGGCCTCGCCCACGAAGGCCGGCGCACCCAGGCTGCCGTGCGCCAGCCGCCACGCCAGCGCCAGGCCCGTCGCGGGCCGATCGACACCTTGCTCGTCGCCGGCAGCCCCATCCTCGAGGACATGGCGAGCGATCCGCAGTTGCAGGACTGGCTGCGGCGCCAATCCCGCGCGGTGCGGCGCTTCGGCTCGGTCTGCAGCGGCGCCTTCGTGCTGGCAGCGGCCGGGCTGCTCGACGGCAAGCGCGTCGCGACCCATTGGAATTCCGCGGCCCGTCTCGCGGCGGCCTACCCCCGGACGTGCGTCGAAGCGGACGCCATCTATGTGAAGGACGGCAAGCTCTTCACCTCCGCCGGCGTGACGGCCGGCATGGACCTCGCCCTCGCGATGGTGGAAGAAGACCACGGCCGCGAGCTGGCGCTGCGCGTGGCGCGCGAGCTGGTGATGTTCCTCAAGCGCCCAGGCGGGCAGAGCCAGTTCAGCGCCCACCTGGCGGCGCAGACGGCCGAGCGTTCCAGCGTGCGCGAGGTGCAGGACCATGTGCTCGCGAACCTGAAGGACGACCTGTCCGTGCCCGCCCTCGCCTCGCGTGCCGGCATGAGCGAGCGGAGCTTCGCGCGGATCTTCCGCAGCGAGACCGGGACAACGCCCGCCGAGTTCGTCGAGAACGCCCGGATCGACGCCGCTCGCCGCCTGGCCGAGGAGTCGGACCTGCCCGCCAAGCGTCTGGCCGATGCCGTGGGCTACGCGAACGTCGACGGCTTCCGGCGGGCGTTCGCCCGGCGGCTGGGTGTGAGCCTCGTCGACTACCGAAGGCGCTTCGCAAATTAACGACGCTGCACATTTTTCATGACAAGTTGCCTACAACTTGCCTTGTGGCTGCCGATAAATGAGTACTTATGGACAAGCCACATTCAAACCGGTCGCCGGGGCTGCTCACGCAGATCCCGAAGGAAAGCGTCCTCCAGGACGACGGGGTGCACATGCTCGTGTCGACGAGAGGCGTGGAGGGATCGAAGAGTGACGGCATGCTGATCCGCCGCTGCGCCTTTTCGCTTGCCGCGCCGCTGGGCTGCGAATTCCTGGCCCAGTACAGGCAGCTTTCGGATGGCTTGTGGCACGCGACCATGCGGACCAGCGTCCGAAGCGACGGCAGCTTCGGTCCTCCGCATGCGGAGATCTATGCGACGGAACTCGACGCGCTGGTCAATCTCTGGACGAACCGCCGGCGATTCGACCTCGGGACGCGCGTCTGAGCCGTCCGTCGACTGCAATCCTGCGGCCCGGGTTTCCCCTCATCTGCGGCATGTCGATTTTCCGCAGGCTCCTTCGACGTGTCAGTGGAGGGATCGCCCTCTGCACTTCAGGAGAACACCGCCATGGCTACCAACACCGTCCGCCTGCACCGCGTGCTGCGCACCCCGCCCGATCGCCTCTACCGCGCCTTCGTCGAACCCGGCGCGTTCGAGCGCTGGCTTCCGCCCTTCGGCTTCATCGGCAAGGTCCACAGCATGGAGCCCGTGGTCGGGGGCGTCTGGCGCATGTCCTTCACCAACTTCGGCACAGGCCACAGCCACTCGTTCGGCGGGAAGTACCTGGAGCTGGTCCCCGGCCAGCGCATTGCCTACGACGCGACCTTCGACGACCCCAACCTGCCGGGCACCATGAAGACCACCGTGACGCTGACCGCCGTGTCCTGTGGCACCGACATCTCCGTCGTGCAGGAAGGCATCCCCGAGCAGATTCCTGTGGAGATGTGCTATCTCGGCTGGCAGGAGTCGCTTGTCGGGCTGGCCCAGCTGGTCGAGCCGGACATGCCGGTCTGATGCACCGGCCTTCGGGCCGCGATCGGCCGCTACGCGTCGAGGCGGTTCACCTCGACGGAGATGTGGACGAGTTCCTCGTGAATGCCTAGCTGCTGCTTGAAGTAGTCGGGGCCCACGTCCGTTCGCGTGGCCAGCGAGACGATGCAGGCGTACTTGCCCTTGCCGACGCGCCAGACGTGCAGGTCGCAGATGGTCGCCTTGACCGGGCTGGCGTCGATGGCCTCCCTGATCTCGGCCACGACAGGCGCATCCATCTCGGCATCGAGCAGCACGCGCCCGGAATCCCGCAGGAGACCGATGGCCCACCAGGCCACGAGCCCGGCGCCGACGATGCCGACCGCGGGGTCTAGCCATCCGGCGCCCCACAGCTTGCCGCACGCGAGCGCGGCAAGCGCCAGAACCGAGGTCGCGGCATCGGCGACCACGTGCATGTATGCGGCACGAAGGTTCAGGTCGCCGTGGTGGGCATGCCCGCCATGACCGTGACCGTGGTCGTGATCGTGGCCGCCGTGTCCATGGCCGTGCTGGTGGCCACCCCGCAGCAGCCAGGCGCAAGCGATGTTCACCAGCAGCCCCAGCGCGCCGATGGCCATCGCTTCGTCATACCGGATGGCGGCGGGCGAGATCAGGCGCTCGACCGATTGAAAGACCATCACGCCAGCCACGAACATCAGCAGCACGGCGCTGGTGTATCCGCCCAGCACCTCGATCTTCCAGGTTCCGAATGCAAAGCGGGCGTCATGGGCGAAGCGCCGGGCCGCGACATAGGCCATGACCGACAACCCGAGCGCCAGGGCGTGCGAGCTCATGTGCCATCCGTCGGCGAGAAGCGCCATGGAGTTGAGCATCCAGCCGCCGACGATCTCGACGACCATCATCGCCGCCGTCAACGCGACCGCCCATCGGGTGTTGCGTTCAGCGAGGGGGTTCCCCTCCTCGAAGACGTGGGAATGCCGCCACGGGTTGGCGGCGGACGGGACGATGGGCGCCTGCGTACTTTGCATGGCCGTCAGGATAGGGGAAGACGGAAGCACCCGGACGGCGCCGGTCGCCTCAGCAGTAGCGCATCAAAGCTGCTGGAAGGACGTGGTGCCCGAGTGATCGCGCTGGCACCAGTCGTCGATGAAATCCCGGGCCTTCGAGCACAGCGCGAGTTGGGCGCTCGGAAGGTCCAGGCGGGAAGTCGCCAGCACGACCCTGCATTTGTGCACGCCTTCGCAGAGCAGATCCGCATGTCCCGCATAGACCTCGTCCGTGAGGGTGGTCTCGACGCGCACCAGCCATCCCCGGTACTCGAACTCCGAGTCCGGCGACAGCGGCCCGAGGAGCTTGCGTCTTGGTTTTTCCATCATCCGGTCATTCGAAGGTGACGGTCTGTGCCGTCAGCACGCCGTTGATGACCTGCGTACCGTGAATGTGCACCCTCACGCCGTTGCCGAGCCTCGCCGCGGTGCCGTTGGTGAACACGACGCCGGGGCCGCCGGCATAGATGGGCTGCCCCTTCACGCGGAAGTCGGACGCCGACCTGAAGGCGCCCACGGTGCCGATCAGATCGAACGACGCCGGACCGCCGGTGCCCGGCACGTGCCGGATCTTGAGCTTCGTCGCCTTGAGCACGCCGCCGGACACGGTGCCGCCGACTTCCACCTTCACGCCATTGCCCACTGAGCGCGAAGGCCCGCCGGTGATCTGCGCGGCGCTCGCGTCGACCGCGAACCCGAGCACCCGCAGCGAGCCCAGCCCCGCGAAGTCGGTGACGATGCCTGCAAACTGCGCCGTCGTGCCGTTGGCCGTCGGGAGCGGATACCACCACTCCACCAGCACGGCCACGAGCCGGCCCGGCGAGACGGCGTTTGCGCGCACCCGCACGATGGTGCCGTTGGCGAGAGGCCGGCCGTCCAGGCTTCCGCTCAGGACCGCGGCGCTGTAGTCGACCACCAGGCCGCCGAGCGTGAAGGTGTGCGCCACGACATCGAGGTTCTGCACCGTGCCCGTGAGGATCGGCGTGGACACGTCGCGCTGCTCCACACGCGTCGCGCGCAGCACCCCGGGCGCGGCCGGCAATCCCCAGACCTGCAAGGTGCGTCCGGGTTGAATCGCGGCGAGGCCCGGTGCATCGGCCCAGACAGTGGCTTCGTCTGTCGTCACGGTCGTGCCGAGGATGACGAAGCTGCCTTGCGACAGGTCGATCGATCCCACCGGGCCGCGAAGGTCGGCGGCGGAATCGACCCGGCGGGCGATGCCGCTCGTGAAGTCGGCATTCACGGGCCCGGTGACTTTCACGCTCATGCCCAGTTGCAGCCCCGTGGGCGCATCCTGGACGTTGCCGACAGCGGTTGCCGTGTCGTAGCGCAGACCGTTGACGATGATGCTTCCCGCGCCATCGACAGCGCCGACGCCGGTCGCATCCGCGGTGCTCACGCCGGTGCCGCCGGAGCCCACGCCCGACCCGTCATCGCCGCTCGCGGCCGTCGTCGAGCTTCCGTCGTCGGCCGCGATGCCGCCGATGCCCCCGCTACCGCTGCTCCCGTCGCTCGCACCGCTCGCGCTCGTATCGCCGACCGGGCCGGCGGCACCCGAACTCCCGAATGCCGAGCCACCGACCGGTGCGAAGGCGCCGCCTCCCCCACCGCCGCCCCCGCAGGACAGGAGCAAGGCGGCCGACAGCGACAGCAGCACATTGCGTAGCAGGTTTCTCGTCATGCTTTTCTCCCTGATGACTTCGAAGGCGCGACAGCGCTGTCGTCCGCTGCGTCTTCGTAGTAGGTATAGATGCCGACCCGGATGCGGCCCGAAGCCTTCTTGTCCGCTGCCTCGTAGGCGCGTCGCATCTCGCGCGTGAGCTCGTGATGAAGGCCGCCCCAGCGTTCGCGCGCCAACTGGTGGATGCGCTCGCACTCCTCGAGCGATATGCCCGCCGCAAACACCGATCGCTCGAGCATCGGAGGCCGTGCGCCGAGGGTATTGGACACGCCCGCCAGCAGGTGATCGCGGGAGTTGTCGCCCAGGAACGAGAGCATGCCCTTCAAGTCGCTCGCCGGCACGAAACCGCCCACGGCCAGTTCGGTCGTGCCATTGCCTTCGGTCGCCATGTGGAGACGCACCAGTTCGTCGAGGATGACGCGGTGGTGCACGTTGCCCCGGCTGGCGCGTCGCGCGACGGCCTCGAAGGAAGGCGCCGATTCATCTTCGGACACGATGGGCAGCGAGCGGTGGGCCGGGTTGTCTGCGTACATCTGAAGCCACAACGTCAGGGTCTTGGCTTCCGCCGACATTTCCGTCCGGGGCAATGCGGCGGCCTCTTCGCGCACCCTCGTGGTCACGACCTTGCGGTTCAGTCCGGTGGTCACCGACAACTGGCTGATGTTGGGTTCGGTGCCTTGCTCGATCCACGCGCGCCGTGCTTCGTCGACCAGGATGTCACGGAGCAGTTCCTCCAGGTGCGCGTGCTTGACGCCGTAGGAGAGCGCGAGCCGCACCAGCGGACGCAGCACGCGGGCGCAAGCGCCGATGACCCACGCCAACTGGCCTTCCCGGCCTTGCGCCATGCTCTGCCGAAGCATCCGCCGGCCCCGATCGTGCTTGACGTTTTTGGATCCAGTGTGTTTCGAGGCCATGGCCTTGTGGAAGACGGCAGCATTAACCATCGGTTACCAAGGGGACAGCGACATCAGCCTCTGTCTTACATGCTCTTCGCGTTGACTATAAGACAACAGCACTACAGATGTGAAAGTTTCACATCTCCTTTTTCCCAAGGGGAGTGCGATGTCCAGACCCACGAAGCGAACTGAGGAAACGGCGAGTCGCAGAGGGAGGGCCGCGGTCCTCGACTTTCGACAGAGATGCGCGGCGCAGCGCATGTCGCTGCCTCCTCACGCCATGAGCGCACGCAAGGCATGGGTTGCCGCAATGCGCGCGAGGGAGGCGATGCAGTCGCGCATCGTCGGCGCGTTCGGGCGCGGCATCACGGGCGTCGGACCCGGGCCGACGGAACTCGACCTGCTGCTGTTTGCAAAACTCGCCGTCGCCGAGCGGCGATTGAAGCGTGGCGTTGGCCGTGCCAAGGTGCTGTGGCCTTGCGTCGGCGCTCCGGCCCCGTCGAATGGCGCAGCCCCCCCGGATCGGGGAGAGCGCGCATGAACGCCGCCGCCCTCCCCCTTGGCGAGCCTGCGGGCACGCCGCGAGCCGTCGCATTCGGAAGTCTTGTCGATCTCGCGAGGCTGCAAGTGGGCACGCCGTCCGCCGAGATCTGCGACGCATGCAACACCATCAACATCGGGTCGGCCCGCTACTGCAAATGCTGCTCGCACAAGCTGCCGGCGTTCTATGCGGCCACCAAGGACAACACGAAGGGCTCGAGCGTGCGTGACGCGGTGTTTCCGTGGCACTCGCTGGGCATGCCGGACCGGGCGTCCATGATGGACTTCGCGGCCTTCGCGGTGGTGATCAACCTGCTCGTGGTGATCACCGCGTCGATACCGATTCCGTGAGCCTCCGGGCCTCGCTCCAGCGCCATGACGAAATTCTGCGAGTCCTGCCACACTGCCAACAGGGATCGCGCCAGGTACTGCCGGGGATGCGCGGGCAGGTTCACGGGGATTCGCACGGCAGCCAATGTCTCCGCGGGGTCCGTGCCTGAAGGAAGGCCTCAGCGGGTTTCGCGAGTGCCCCGGGTCGCAATGCCCGTGCCGATGATGGCACCCGCGCGCATGCCGGCGGCGATGGCGAACGATCTGTTCGTCGTGTCGCGCAGCACCGAGAAGCGGGAACCGGCCAGGAGGCCTGTTCTCCCCGGCGGCCTCGACGTGCCGGTCGTGCTGTTGCTGATGGTGGTCTTCCTGCTGATCGCCGCGTTCGTCTTCTGGTACTGGAACCGCACAGTGGAGCGCAGCGTGGCCCCGCCCCGGGAGGCGGCAGCGATCCATTGGCAGGCGCCCGGATTGCAGGATGCGCCGGTCGCGGTCGCACCGGTCGTCGAGCAGAAGATCGAGCCGATCGCGCCGCCGCAGGAGCCTCGGCCTGAAGCACAGGCCGTCGCGCCCGTTCCAGTCGAGCAGCCGCAGGAGCAGCCGCAGGTCGTCGCGTCGGAAGAACGAGCCCCCGAAGCGCCACAGACTTCGGATGCACCCCAAGCTGCGGAGTCCATCGTTACGGACGCGCCGGTTGTTCAGGAGCCGTCGGGGCAAGCGCTGGCAACGCCGCAGCGGGCTCGCGCGAGCGCGCCGCCGGCCGACAGGCGCGCGACGAGGACCATGGTCGCGTCGCGCACCGCCACGGGCGTTCGCCAGAAGGCACTGGCGCCGGCGCCGGTGGTCAGCGATGTTCAGCGTTCGATCCGAACGGAACTGCCACGCATCGACAGCCCTGCGCCGGTGACGCGCACGGCCGCGCCGATTCAAGCCGGCACGGCTCGCATCGCGGGCAGCACGTCACGCTGCGATCGCTACAACCCCTTCGGCGAAGTCATCTGCGTGACCCCTCCGGCGCCGGGGACGCAAGGGGCGGCTTCTTCTTCCGTCGCGGCGGTCCCGGGCACATCGTCGGGCCAACCCGCGACTGGGATTTCGGCGTCCAAGGGCGCGAGCCCGTTCGGCGGTTTCGCGATCGCCAATAGCCCGGCCGATCCGGGCGGGAGCGGCACCGGTGCAGGCAGTGGAGCCGGTGGTGGGTCCGGCGCAAGTGGTGGAGTTGGTGGTGCGGGTGCTAGCGGTGGTGCTGCTGGTGCTGGTGCTGGTGCTGGTGCTGGCGGTGCTGGTGGCGGCGGTGCGGGCGGTGGTGCGGGCGGTGGTGCCGGTGGTGGTGCCGGTGGCGGCGGCGGTGCGGGCGGTGGTGCGGGCGGTGGTGCCGGCGGTGGTGCCGGCGGTGGTGGCGGCGGCGGCGGCGGCGGCGGTGCCGGTGCTGGTGCTGGTGCTGGTGCTGGTGCGGGCGGTGGTGCCGGTGCAGGCGGTGGTGCCGGTGCAGGCGGTGGTGGACCTGGCGGCGGCGGACCGGGCGGTGGCGGACCGGGCGGTGGCGGACCCGGCGGTGGTGGACCGGGCGGTGGCGGACCCGGCGGTGGTGGACCCGGCGGTGGTGGACCGGGCGGTGGTGGACCGGGCGGTGGTGGACCGGGCGGTGGTGGACCGGGCGGTGGCGGGCCCGGCGGTGGTGGACCGGGCGGTGGTGGACCGGGCGGCGGTGGACCCGGCGGCGGTGGCGGCCCTGGCCGCTGATGGACGCCGGGTCGTCTCCAGCAATCGAAACGCGCCGCAATCGCCCCGCCCGTAGGACCCGTCCGTCTCCGCCTTCAGTCCCCCGCTGAACGCCCTGCGCCATCGCTTGCGCGATATTCCTTTCACGGTCTCGGCAAAACCCTTGTGGTACTCCGAAGCCGCGAGGGCCCTCCGGAAGAACGACAGTCTCCGGAGGGCCCTTCGTTTTGTCGGGTCGTACGTTGTCGCGGCGCGGCGTCGGTTGTCGACGCTCCAGCCACACACCGGGTGAAGCCGGTTCGCGTCATATCGATGTCATGGGGGCTACCTATCGTCGCCGCTCCTATTGGCCTTCGATCTATCCATGCGCAACACAACAACAATCAAGACTCTTCTCTCGGTCCTCTTCAGCGCCCTGGCATTGACTGCCTGCGGCGGTGGCGGCTCGGACAATTCGGCCGCGCTCGCGGCCCTCTCCGCTGCCGGCAGAACCAGCCCGACCCAGGGCGCGACGGCACCCCAGGCAGGCAGCGGCAACACCGACCCGGCGCCCACCGATGGCGGCGAGGCGCCGGCCGACACGACGCCGTCCGTCCTGGTGATCGCTCATCGCGGCTCGACGGGCTACCTGCCCGAACACACCTTCGGCGGCTATGAACTGGCGGTCAAACTGGGCGCCGACTACATCGAGCCGGATCTCCAGTTCACGCAGGACGGCGAGCTGGTCGCCATGCACGACGACACGCTCAATCGCACCACCAACGTGGCGACCCTCTTCGCGGCCCGCAACGGCGGCTACAAGGTTTCCGACTTCACGCTCGCCGAGATCAAGACCTTGACCGTCGTACCGACCGGAACCGCCGCCACCACGTACCCGGGCTTCACGCCTTCGAGTGCCGACCCCTATCGCGTGCCCACCTTCCAGGAGGTGATCACGCTGGCCAAGTCGCTCAGCACCACCGCCAAGCGCAAGGTCGGCATCTACCCGGAAGCCAAGCAGTCCGACGTCGCGATGGAGGACAAGATCCTGTCGACGCTGGTGGCGAACGGCTACGGCGCGGCGTCGAGCAAGGTCTTCATCCAGTCGTTCAGCGACACGACCATCAGCAGCCTGCACACCAAGCAGCTGGCACAGAAGACCGAAATGCCCCTGATCCTGCTGGGCGTGGCACTCACGGATCCGGACGGCACCGCGAAATTCAAGGTCATCAGCGGGTCGCTGGGCACGCTCACGCTGGCGCAGGTCAAGGCCTTCGCCGACGGCATCGCACCCGCCATCAACTACGACAGCTACGGCTATCCCATCACCAAGGACTTCATCACCCAGGCTCACGCTGCCGGGTTGAAGGTCCATGGCTGGACCTTCGCGAAGGCAGACGCCACCGCAGCAGCAGCCGAGTACAAGAAGTATCTCGACATGGGCATGGACGGCATGTTCAGCAACTACGCGGACCTGGCAGTGGCGTCACGCGACGCCTTCCTCAAGGCCGGCGCGACGCAATAGCAGCTGCCGGCCGGCATCGCGCCCCCGGACAGCCCCGTCAGTTCTTTTCCGCGAGCTGCGCAAGGACGGCGGGGTTTTCCAGCGTCGAGGTGTCCTGCGTGATCGCCTCGTCCCTGGCGAGCGATCGCAGCAGGCGCCGCATGATCTTTCCGCTGCGCGTCTTGGGCAGGTTGTCGCCGAAGCGGATCTCTTTCGGCTTGGCGATCGGCCCGATCTCGCGGCCGACCCAGTTGCGCAGTTCCGTGGCGATCTTCTTCGCCTCGTCGCCCGTCGGCCGTGCACGCTTCAGCACGACGAAGGCGCAGATCGCCTCGCCCGTCGTGTCGTCCGGGCGGCCGACCACGGCGGCCTCGGCCACCAGGTCGGTGCAGGCGACCAGCGCCGACTCGATCTCCATCGTGCCCATGCGGTGGCCCGACACGTTCAGCACGTCGTCGATGCGGCCTGTGATGGTGAAGTAGCGGGTCTCGGCGTCGCGGATCGCGCCGTCGCCCGCGAGGTAGTAGCCCTTGAGCTCCGGCGGGAAGTAGCTGCTCCTGAAGCGCTCGGCCTCGCCCCAGATGGTGCGGATCATGCTGGGCCATGGCTTCTTCACCACCAGGATGCCGCCCTGCCCGTGGGGCACGTCGTTGCCGGTCTCGTCGACGATGGCCGCCGCGATGCCCGGGAAAGGCAGCGTGCACGACCCGGGCACCAGAGGCGTCGCGCCGGGCAGCGGCGTGATCATGTGGCCGCCGGTCTCGGTCTGCCAGAAGGTGTCGACGATCGGGCAGCGGCCGCCGCCCACATGCCGGTGATACCACTCCCACGCTGCGGGGTTGATCGGCTCGCCCACGGAGCCGAGGATGCGCAGGCTCGACAGGTCGTAGCGCGCCGGATGCACGGCTGCGTCGCCCTCGGCCAGCTTGATCAGCGAGCGGATCGCGGTGGGCGCCGTGTAGAACACGCTGACCTGGTGGTCCTGGATCATCTGCCAGAAGCGCCCCGCATCCGGATAGCTCGGCACGCCTTCGAACACCACCTCCGTCGCGCCCAGCGCCAGCGGGCCATAGGCGATGTAGGTGTGGCCCGTGACCCAGCCGATGTCGGCCGTGCACCAGAAGACGTCGTCGTCCTTCAGGTCGAAGGTCCACTTCGTCGTGAGCGCGGCATGCAGCAGGTAGCCGCCCGTGGAGTGCTGCACACCCTTGGGCTTGCCGGTCGACCCCGAGGTGTAGAGCAGGAAGAGCGGATGCTCGGCGCCCACCCATTCGGGCTCGCAGACTTCCGGCTGGCCCTCCGTCTCCTCGTGCATCCAGTGGTCGCGCGACGGTTGCCAGTCGATCGGGCCGCCGGTCCGGCGATAGACGATGACATCCTTCACCGACTCGCAGCCGCCGAGCGCGATGGCGTCGTCGACGATGGCCTTGAGCGGCAGGTGCTTGCCGCCGCGCGCCTGCTCGTCGGCCGTGATCACCATCACCGCCCCGGCGCCTTCGATGCGATCCCGAAGGCTCTGCGCCGAAAAGCCGCCGAACACCACCGAGTGGGTGGCGCCGATGCGCGCGCAGGCCTGCATCGCGACCACGCCCTCGACGCTCATCGCCATGTAGATGACCACGCGGTCGCCCTTCCTGACGCCGCGCGCCTTCAGCGCATTGGCCAGCCGGCAGGTGCGCGCCAGCAGGTCGCTGTAGGTAACGCGGGTGACCTGGCCGTCGTCGGCCTCGAACACGATCGCGACCTTGTTGCCCAGCCCGCGCTCGACGTTGCGGTCCAGGCAGTTGTACGAGACGTTCAGCGTGCCGTCCTCGAACCACTTGAAGAAGGGTGCGTTGCTGTCGTCGAGCGAGCGCGTGAAGGGTGTCTTCCAGGTCACGAACTCGCGCGCCAGGCGGGCCCAGTAGCCGGCGTAGTCGGCCTCCGCCTCGGCCACCAGTGCGTCGTAGGCGGCCATGCCGTTGACGTGGGGGTCCTCCGCTTCGGCTTCAGGCGCGGGGCGGGCGATGGCTTCGACGTTGCTCATGGTCTGGGTCCTTGGTTTCGGTTCAATGAAGGGTGAAGGGGAAATCTCAGTCATCCGAATGCGTTCGCAGCCAGCTTGCGATGGCAGCGGCGCTCCGGAAGTCGTCGCAGGCGCGTGCGGGAATGGCCGGGTAGCGCTGGTTCCACATGCGCGTGAGCGCCTGTCCGGGCCCGAGTTCGAGCACGCAACGCACCTGGCGCGCGGCAATGTTTTCCATGCACTCGTCCCAGCGCACGGTCTGCGCGATCTGGGCCGCGAGCGCCGCTCTTGCGGCGTTGGCATCGCGGATGCGATCGCCTGCGTTGCTGAACAGCAGGATGCGCGGAGACTCGAAAGGCAAGTCCGCCAGCGCTTGCGCAAAGCGTTCCGCCGCCTCGCGCATCCATGGCGTGTGGGATGCGACGTTGATCTTCAGGCGGGTGCATTGACCGCCCTCCTCCGCGGCCATGCGTTGCGCCTGCTCCAACGCGGCCGTCGGACCGCCGAGCACGACGCTCTCGATGCCGTTGCGGATGGCAAGGGCCAGGCCGGTGTCGGCGCGCACCTGTTCCAGCGCGGCTTCCGCGAGGCCGTTGATGGCGAGCAGGCCGCCCGGCACCTGCGCGGCGCTCTTGTCCATGGCTGCAGCGCGCTGAGGTGCCAGCGCTGTCGCGGTCGCGCTGTCAAACACGCCTGCCGCACTGAACGCCGCGAGTTCGCCCACGCTGTAGCCCGCCACCGCCGTGGGAGACGGGACCATCGGCGAAAGCTGGCGCCATGCTGCCAGCGCGAGGCCCGTCAATAGCGTCTGCGCGTTGGCGTTGTGGGCGGCCCATGCGGGGTCTTGGAGGCTGCGTCGCCAATCGTCCACGCCGAGGCGCGCACGCATCTCGGCCACGCCCTCGTCTTCGGCGAGCCAGGGCATCATGGCCGCGTGCTGCGTGCCCTGGCCGGAGAAGATCAGCGCGAAGCTCATGCGGTCGCACCCATGCGCACGACACAGCACGCCGCAGCGAGCGTGTCCGCGGCGCCGCCGGGCGACAGCCGCCGGGCGACGAAGTCATCGGCCATCGCCCGGGCCTGCGCGAGCGCACCGGCCCTGGCAGCGCCTCCGTCGTCGATGAACCGTCGTGCAGCGGCTTGCGCATGGCGCAACCCGGCCAGGCCGCCGCGATGCACGAGATTGCTGTCGTCGAGGACGGCCATCACGTGGAACAAGGTGTCGAGCCGTGCGAGCTGTGGCGACAGGCCGCTTGCCAGCCCTCTCGCCAACGTCGGCACCGCGACCTCGAACAGCACCGGAAAGCCCAATGCCGCTTCTTCCGACGCGCCGCGCAAACCCAGCCGCCGCGTGGCGATGCCGCCGGGCAGCGTCGGCACCCGCAGGCTGCGTGCGGTCAACGCAGCGCCCCAATGCGTGCGCAATGCTTCGCACAGTTGCGCCGGTTGCATCGTGCCATCGCGTTCGCGCACCACGGCGCCGGCTGCCGCACACAGCAGGCCGAGCATGAAGATCGCGCCGCGATGCGTGTTGACGCCCTGGGTCGCGGCCAGCATGCGTGCTTCGGCAGCGATGCCGCAGCGCTCCAGTTCGCCAAAGGCCGCGCCCGCATGCCCCGCCTCGGCGATCCGTACGAAGTAGCCGCGCAACGCGAACAGGCTTCGCATGAAGGTGTGTGCGTCCATGTCGTCGTGACTGCCGTTGTCGAGCGGAGTGACCAACCCGGGCTTGGGTGCCAGCGCCAGTTCGTCGTGCAACGCCAGAGTCGCGGCGCGGCCGATCGCTGCGGGCGTGAGCGGCGCTTCGCGCCTGAGCGGAAAGGCGGCCGCGTTCATGCTGCAAGCGCCGCAAGGGACGTGGCGTCGCGCCACAGCACCGCGCCCGTCAGCCGCTTGACCATCACGGCGCGCGTGCGAGCCGCGCGCCAGTCGGACCATTCGCGCCACGCGACTGCGGCGCCGTCGGGGAACATGAGTTCCCCGTCCAGGCGCGGTCGGGCCATCGCATGAAGGCCCAGTTGATGCGCGACGCCATCCGCATGCGCGGCGTCTTCGACCTGCACGCACACATCCAGGTCGGAATCGGCCCGAACGTGATCCAGACCGCTGAGCACTTGCCAGCCGTAGCTGCCATGGACACGCGCACTTGCGCCGCGGGCCTTCAGGCCATCCTGCAGATCGCAAACTGAGGTTCGGGCCGCTGCCGGCAGCAAGGGCAGCACTTCGGCCAGTCCGGGAAAATCTTCGAAGCACAGCAGTGCGCTGCGCGAAACGTGCACCGCAATGCGCCGCCGCTCCCAGCGAGTCGGCGCGGGCAAGCCAAGGGCGATCAGGTCGCCCGCCTCGGGCGATTGCCGCGTCACGACCAGCGGCAATCCGTGCTCTGCCCAATGCGCCAGACAGCCGCGCGCCGGCGCGTCCCATGGCCGGGCCAGCACGGTGGCCCAGCCCTCGCGGGTCAGGCGGACCAGCCGATGCCTGCGAAGCGCTTCCATGATGCCGGCCCTTGCTGTCATGCCGCGGCCAGCACGCGCTGCACCACCGATGCCGCGAGCTTGCGCCCGCCGCGCTCGGCACCGTCTTGCGCGCGCGTGTCCTCGACGGGCGTGTTCGCCAGCGCATCGCGCAGTGCTGCGGCCAGGTCGCCCTCCCACAAGGCGCGAACGCCGCCCATCGCCACGTAGTTGCCCACGCCCGGCGCAAACACCGGATTCGATTGCGACAAGGCCGTGAGCACTTCTTCCGACAGCTTGGTCACCCGCGCCATCGCCGGAATGCGCATCACGCGGATCTCGGCTTCGGGCAAGGCATAGCAGCCATCCGCGATCAGCCCCGAGGTGATGAAGCCACCCGACAAGGCCTGGTCGTACACCAGCCCGATCACCGGATGGCCGCGCCGCCGCGCCAGGTCGATGGACATGCCCAGATGCGCCATCGCGCGATTGATGCCCAGGGTTTCGTCACGCCGGCGCAACTGCTGGCCCTGCGTGTCGATCAACAGCAGGATGGGCCGGCCCGGATGCTGCGCGATCGTGTCGAGGATCACGCGGGCCTGCGCCAGCGCCAATGCGACGCCGATCGGTGCGTGATGGGTAGTCCCGACGACCGTGAGGGGCTGGCCTTCGAACATCACGTCGCCTTGCAGGAAGTCGCCTGCTGCGCGCATGCCGTGATAGGAGCCGAAGAGCCGCGTGACGAGTTGGTTCCAGTTCATGTTCGTTCGCCTTGTCATGCCGTGCGCAATGCGCGCACCGCGTCCACGTCCAGTTCGGGCACGCGCTCGGCCTTCTTGATGCCGAGTTCGCGCCACAGCCACGTCGCCGCATCGGCGCCGTCCGTTTCCAGCGGAAGCAGATGCAGGCGCGTTTCGAGCAGCGCGTGCTCCGCTTCCAGCGATTCGAGCGTGACCGGCCGCGACCGTCCGATCGCGGCGATCGCCGCTGTGCGGAAGGCCTGCACGTCGTCCTCGACGAGCGCATCGCAATCCCCGGTCAGCCATCGATGCTTGCCGCCGCTAGTGCGCCACACGAGTGCCCGGTCGCGCGAGTCGTATTCCTCCACGCCGTGTGAGGCTTCGATGACCTCGGGCCCCGACATCGCGAGCCGTCCGACATCGCTCATCACGATGAAGTCGGCGCAGCGGGCGACGATGCCCATGCCGCCGAAGCAGCCGTTCGCGCCGCCGATGAGCACCACCACCGGGATGCCGGCGGCGCGCACGTCGAGCACCGCGCGCATCACTTCGGACACCGCGATCAATCCGGCGTTGGCTTCGTGCAGGCGCACGCCGCCGGACTCCGCCAGCAGCACCACGGCCTCGGGCCGGTCGCGCAAGGCCCGCTGGAGCAGGCCGACCAGCTTGGCGCCATGCACCTCGCCGACGCCGCCGCCCATGAAGGCACCTTCCTGCGCGGCGACGAAGACCTCATGCCCGTCGAGCTTCGCGCGGCCGATGGCCACGCCGTCGTCGAAGGCCGAGGGCACGCCCAGTTGCGCCAGGTGCGGACTCGTCAGCCGCTCGGATGGCGGAATCCATTCGTGAAAGCTGCCCGCATCAAGCAGCAAGGCGAGGCGCTCGCGCGCAGAGCATTCGGCGAAGCTGATCATGCGGAGACTCCTTCGGGCTGTGGGGGAAGTTCGGCCACGGCCTGGTCCAGCCGCAGGCTCACCACCGCGGGCGTGGCGCCCATGTCGTTGATCGAGACGCGCACGCCGCCGATCGGATGGCGCGCGAAGAAGTCGTCGGCCACCGCCTGCCAGATCGGGCCGAAGCCACGTGCAGAGGTCTCGACACGCAACGCGCAGTCATCGCCGGCGGCGGCTTCGAGCATCACTTCGAGATTGCCCGAGCCCACCACGCCTACGAGCACCGGTGCGAAGTTGCCGACACGGCGGCCACCTGAAAAGGAGAAGTCCAGGGTTTCGATCCCCACGGGAATGTCGCTCATGTTGGTTTGCCTCTTTACCAGTTGCGGAAGCGCTTGGGCGGCTGGTAGAGCCCGCCGGATGCGCGCACGAGGTCGCGCATGCTGCGCGCGGCGAGCAGGTTGCGCGTGGCGTCGCGCGGGTCGATGCCGAGGTCATGCGGACGGCGGATCACGCCGCGGTCGCGCAGGTTCTCCACCGCACGCTTGTCGCGCCCGAGCCCCACCGCCGTGTAGCCGGCCACGCCGCGGATCGCCTGCTCGCGCTCGGCATCGCTGCGGCACAGCAGCAGGTTGGCGATGCCTTCCTCGGTGAGGATGTGCGTCACGTCGTCGCCGTAGATCATGATCGGCGGCAGCTCCATGCCGGCCTGCTCCTGCAGCGTCCACGCATCGAGCCTGTCGACGAAGGCCGGCTGCATGTGCTCGCGGAAGGTCTCGACCATCTGCACCACCAGCTTCTGTCCTCTCGGCGTGCCGGCGGCGCCGCTGCGTCCGGCGCGTGCCTCGCGGCCGGCCTTCAGCCACGCGGGACTGGAGTGGCGCCGGCCCCGCGCGTCGGCCCCCATGTTGGGCGCCCCGCCGAAGCCGGCGATGCGGCCCAGCGTCGCGGTCGAGCTGTTGCCGTCGAGGTCCATCTGCAAGGTCGAGCCAATGAACAGGTCGCAGGCGTAATGTCCTGCGGCCTGGCAGAAGGCGCGGTTGCTTCGCAGGCTGCCATCGGGGCCGGTGAAGAACACGTCGGATCGCGCACGGATGTAGTCCTCCATGCCCAGCTCCGAGCCGAAGGAGTGCACCGACTCGACCCATCCCGCCTCGATCGCCGGGATCAGCGCCGGGTGCGGATTCAGCGCCCAGTGCTTCGCGATCTTTCCCTTGAGGCCCAGCGATTCGCCGTAGGTCGGCAGCAGCAGCTCGATGGCCGCCGTGTCGAAGCCGATGCCGTGGTTCAGGCGCTGCACGCCGTACTCGCCGTAGATGCCCTTGATCGCCATCATGGCCATCAGCACCTGGATCTCGCTGATCTGCGCGGGGTCGCGCGTGAACAGCGGCTCGATGAAGTTCGGGCGCGGCGCCTTCACCACGTAGCTGACCCAGTCGGCCGGGATGTCGATGCGCGGCAACGTGGTCGTGCTGCCGTCGACCAGCTCGTTGACCTGCGCGATGACGATGCCGCCCGAGAACGCCGTCGCCTCCACGATGGCCGGCGTGTCCTCGGTGTTGGGGCCGGTGTAGAGGTTGCCCTCGGCATCGGCCGCCTGCGCCGCCACCAGCGCCACCTTGGGCGTGAGATCGACGAAATAGCGTGCGAACAGTTCGAGGTAGGTGTGGATCGCGCCGATCTCGATGCGCCCTGCCTGCACCAGCTTGGCCAGCCGCGCGCCCTGCGGCCCTGAGAAGCTGAAGTCGAGGCGAGAGGCGATGCCGTTCTCGAAGATGTCCAGGTGCTCCGGCAGCGCCAGCACCGACTGCACCATGTGCAGGCCATGCACACGCTGCGGGTCGAGCCCCACCAGTGCCTTCGCCAGGAAGTCGGCCTGCTTCTGGTTGTTGCCTTCGAGGCAGACGCGGTCGCCGGGTTCGAGCACCGCTTCGAGCAGCGAGGCGATGGCTTCGGTGGCCACCACCTTGCCTGCGCGCTTCGTGCCGAGCGCCTGCGAGACCCTCGCCAGCCGCGCCGAGCGGTTGGCGGTCTTGGTGTTCCAGTTCATGCGGTCCATCGTGATGTCCTCAATGCACCATGGCCTTGACGGCGAAGAACAGCAGCGACGGGCCCAGCAGGCAACCGAGGCCGGTGTGGAAGGTCGCGACCAGTGCGCCGTAGGGCACCAGCTTGCGATCGGTGGCGGCCAGGCCCGCCGACACACCGCTCACCGTGCCGGCCAGGCCGCCGAACACCATCGCGGAGCGCGGCGTCTTCAGCGCAAGGAACTTCGCCGCGATCGGCGTGCCGACCATCACGATGATCGCCTTCACCAGCCCGGTGGCGATGCTCAGCGCCATCACGTCGGGGCTGGCGCCGATGGCCGCGCCGGTGACCGGGCCGACGATGTAGGTCACCGCACCGGCGCCGATGGTCGTCATGCTCACCGCGTCCGAGTAGCCGAAGCTCCAGGCCATGGCGGCGCCGACGATGAAAGGCAGCACCGTGCCCAGCAGCAGTGCAACGACGCCGATCAACCCCGCCTTGCGTGCCTCGGTCGCCTGCACCTCGAAGGCGGTGGCGACGATGGCGAAGTCGCGCAGCATCGCGCCGCCCATCAGGCCGATGCCGCCGAAGAGCGACATGTCGGCCAGGCCCTTGTGGCCGCCGGTCTGCGTGCCGCCCCAGTAGGCGAGCCCCAGGCCGATCACGATGGCAATCGCCGAACCATGCACGCGGCCGAAGGTCAGCCGGCGAGAGATCTGCCCCGACACGAGAACAACGAAGCCGACGATGGCGAAGGCGGTGACGAGGCCGTTGTAGGCCGCGGCTTTTTCAAGGATTTCGAGCATGGCGTTCACTCCGCTTCGGCAAGCAAGGGGTTGTCGTGCAGCATCGGAGCCGGCTCGGGCTCGTGCTCCGGGCGCTCGGTGCGATTGATCACCGAGATGACGACGGCGCAGACAGCCACGGCTCCGAGCGCCGACAGCAGCGCCACGGGGCCGCCGCGCAGGGCCGACACCATGTCCTGCTGCGCCGCCATGGCGACGACGACCGGGATGTACATCGCGCCCCAGTACTCCACGCCCAGCTCGGTGAGCTTGGGCAGCATGTTCTTCTTCTGCATGTAGATGCGGGCGAAGATCAGCAGCAGCATCGCGATGCCGACGCCACCCACGTTGGTCTTGACGCCCAGTGCCTGCCCGAGCAGGTCGCCGATGAAGATGCCGAGCAGATGGCAGATGGCCAGCAGCGCGGTGCCGTAGATGATCATGGGTGGGTCTCCTGTGTTCGGCCCGTGCGACTGCGCGGTCCGGAGGAACAAACAACGACGTTCCCTGGAGACGAAAGGTATCGGGGGCCCCCGATGCGATCAATTAACCACCCGCGCGCCAGAACGCGCGGAGTGAAACGATCGAGGGTTAACCCTCAACGGCCGAGAAGGGCTCGCCTGCGGTCAAGCCAGCTCTGCGCGCGCCATCCGGCACACGGCCAGCAGCGCGAGCAGGTTCGGGTCGCGCTCGCGCGTGCGCAGGAAGCTGACGCCGATCTTCTGGCGCATGAGATAGCGCTTCTGCAGCGGAATCAACTGCACGCGCTGCGGCATCACGCCGCGCACGCGGCCCGGCAGCAGGGTGTAGCCGATGCCGCCGCTCACGAGGTTCATCAGCGAGAAGATGTCGCCCGTCTCCATCACCACGTTGGGCGTGAAGCCGGCGATGCGAAACGAGTCCTGGAAGCCGGTGTAGGTCACGAAGCCTTCGCCCAGGCTCACGAAGCGCTCGTTGGCGCAGGCGCCGAGGTCGACCTCCTGCATCTCGCCGTAAGGCGAGCCCGTCGGCGCGGCAAAGAAGATGTCGTCCTCGAACAGCAGTTCCGATTCCACATCGGCCGCGCCTTCGGGCCGGCCGAGCAGCGCCGCGTCGATCACGCCATCGCGCAGCCGCTGGAGCAGGTCCGCATTGGAGCCGAGCACCAGTTCCACGTGCAGTTCGGGCTTGCGCACCTTCATGCCCATCACGATCGTCGGCACGGTGTGGCTCGTCAGCGAATAGAGCGATCCGATGCGGATGCGGTCGGCCGAATAGCCGGCCACCTCGCGCGTGGCACGGATGCCGTCGGACATGGTGCGCAACACGTCGCGCGCCGTTTCGGCCAGCGAGCGTGCGGCATCGGTGGGATGCAGGTTGCGGCCCTCGTGGCGGAACAGTGCGCATCGCATGCCCGTCTCGAGCGAGTGAAGTGCACGATGCACGCTCACGGTGCTGATGTCGAGGCGCTCCGCGGCCCGCGCGAGATTGCCCGTCTCCATGAAGGCCAGGAGTATCTCGAGCTTGCGAAAGGTAATGTCCTCGTCGATGCGGATGAGCATGGCGAATCGTCGCTGAAGGGCTCATCGTAGTGCCAATTGCCGGATCGGGCGCATGGCCTGTCGCGCCTTGTAGGACACATTCGAACATGTTGTAGGCGAAGGGCGCGCGGCCCACTTTGTGGCACCGATATTGCGACTTCCAATCGCGAGGAAACATCGCGAAGCACTCATCGTCGTTGCAATTCTTGCGTTCAGACATCGGACTTCTGTCATGTTGTGCGTTGTAGGATGAACGCGAACAGAGGCCCGCACCGATGGTGTGCACCTTTGAAGCCATAAGAACGGAAGGAGACACCCAAGCCCGATCACGGTCGGTTACATCGCTCGTCCACCCAAAGCTCCGGAGAACGTCTGATGCTGTCTGGCTCTGCAACTGGCTTCCGCGAAACTCCGTTGTCAGCATTGGGAAAATTCAATCCCGTGCTGGATGTGGCCTTGAGGTTGGGTGACCTGGCCGTTCTCGTGATCAGCGGCATGCTGGCCTTCGCACTGCGCTTCGGCTCGTTCGAACTGGGCACCGACTATGTGCATGCTCTGAGTCGGGGCGTGCTGTTTGCAGTGATCGTCCTCAACGGCAGTTCGCTGTACCGGCGCTGGCGCAGCCGCCCGCTCGCATCGGAGTTCGTCAAGCTCGCAACGCTGTGGCTGCTCATGTTCTGCGTCATGGCGGTGTATGCACTGGCCATGAGAGATGGCCACGAGACATCCCGCTTGTGGTGGGGCGGCTGGCTCGGGCTCGGCATCAGCGGCGCGATGCTTCTGCGCGTGGTGGTGCGCGCCATCGCGCGCTGGACCAGCGCGCAGGGGATCGACAAGCGCATCTCGGTGGTGGTCGGCGCCAATCCCGATGCGCAACGGCTGGTCGATGCCATCCGCCGCGACGATTCGTGCGGCATCGAAGTCGGCGGCTGGTTCGCCACGCATGCGGACCGCAGCGAATTGACCGGCTCGCCGATGCTCGGCGGAATCGACAAGCTCGGCCGCTATGTCGAGTCCCGGGGTGTCGACCTGGTCTGGCTGGCATTGCCCATGCGCGACCAGGCACGGATTTCCTACGCACTCAGCCAGCTCAAGCACTCCACCGCGGACGTGAAGCTGGTGCCCGACCTGTTCGGCCTCCACCTTTTGAACCACTCGGTGGAGGAAATCGCCGGCCTGCCGGTCATCACGCTGCAACAGACGCCATTGCAGGGCGCGGCGCGCCTGATCAAGTCCGCCGAGGACGTGATGCTGTCGGCGCTGATCCTCGTGCTGATATCGCCCTTGATGCTCGCGATCTCCATTGCGGTCAAGCTCAGTTCGCCGGGACCCGTCTTCTATCGGCAAGAACGTGTGAGCTGGAACAACAAAACGTTCTGGATGTACAAGTTCAGGTCGATGCCGGTGGACGCCGAGAAGACGAGCGGCGCGGTCTGGGCCAAGCCGGGCGAATCCCGATCCACGCGCGTCGGCGCCTTCCTGCGCAAGACGAGCTTCGACGAACTGCCGCAGTTCATCAACGTCCTGTTCGGCGACATGTCCATCGTCGGGCCGCGGCCCGAGAGGCCGGTCTTCGTGGAGCAGTTCAAGCACCAGATCCCCGACTACATGAAGAAGCACATGGTCAAGGCGGGCATCACAGGATGGGCCCAGGTCAACGGCTGGAGAGGCTCCACCGACCTGTCCAAGCGCATCGAGTACGACATCTACTACATCGAGAACTGGTCCCTCAAGTTCGACTTGCAGATCATCGCCTTGACGCTGGTCAAGGGCTTCGTCAACAAGAACGCCTACTGACATCGCCATGCTGCATCGAACGAAGGGTCTCTCATGAAGGTCGCACTGGTCCACTACTGGCTGGTCAGCATGCGCGGGGGCGAGAAGGTTCTCGAAGTGCTGTCCGACCTGTACCCCGATGCGGACATCTTCACGCTGGTGTGCGATCGCGATGTCATCTCGGAAAAGCTCCGGCGCCATCGCATCACGACCTCGTTCCTGCAAGGGATCGGCGGCGTCCGCCACTACAAGAAGATGCTCCCGCTGATGCCCTTTGCGCTGGAGTCCTTCGACCTGAGCGGCTACGACCTGATCATTTCCGTGGAGTCCGGCCCCGCGAAGGGCATCATCCCCGGCCCCGACGCCATCCACATCTGCTATTGCAATTCGCCGATGCGCTACGTGTGGGACCTGTATCCCCAGTACCGTGCGGCGTCCGGCCCCATTGCGCGCGCAGTGATGTCGCTGACGGCGCCCTCCCTGCGCCAATGGGACGTGAGCACTTCGCATCGCGTCGACCACTTCATCGCCAATTCGGCCTACGTGGCGCGGCGCATCGAGCGCTACTACCGCCGCACTTCGCACGTCGTGCATCCGCCGGTGAACCTGCCGCGCTTCGCCCCCGTGGCCGAGACGGGCGACTACTACCTCTGCGCGGGCCAGATCACGCCCTACAAGAAGGTCGACATCGCCGTCGAGGCCTGCTCCCGCATGGGCAGGCGGCTGGTCGTCATCGGTGCGGGTGCCGACCCTGCGCTGCGGCGCCTCGCGGGTCCCACCGTCGAGTTCCTCGGTGCGGTCGACGACGAGACCATGGCGCACCACTTCGCGCATTGCAAGGCCTTGCTGTACCCGGGTGTGGAGGATTTCGGCATCGTGCCGCTGGAGGCGATGGCAAGCGGCCGGCCGGTCATCGCCTTCGGCAAGGGCGGCGCACTTGAAACGGTGGTCGACGGCAGCACCGGAATCTTCTTCGACGATCAGTCGGCAGAGGGACTGATCGGGGCGATCGAGCGCTTCGAGGCCATGAAGGACGCCTTCTGCCCGGACGTGATGCAGGCGCACGCGCGCACCTTCGATACCGCCGTGTTCAGGACGCGCATGGCCGAACTCATCGACTCGCTGGTGGCCGGTCATACGAGCCCCGTGACCTGACCCGGGAGGCCCATGGAAGCCATCCCCATCGCAGTCTTCTGGACCATCGCGGTCTGGACCATCTTCCGGCAGAAGCAGGCGCTGATGTACCTGTTCTTCGCCGCCATGCCCTTCGGTTCGTTCGCGGCGGTTCCCACGGAACTGACCGGCGGCCTCACGCTCACGCCGGCGCCGATCGTCGCCATCCTCCTGATCGTGCGGCAGCTGGGCAGCGTGCGCGGCCTCAGCTACGCGCTCGACACCGCACTGAAGTCCTCCGGACTGCTCCTGCTGTTTCTCTTCTGGGTTGCGGCCGGCATCGTCACCCTGTTCATGCCGAGGTTCTTCGCCGGTGCGGTCGACATCGTGCCGGTTCGGGCCGGCGCGTTGTCGGACACCGCAACGCTGGTGCCCACCACGCAGAACATCTCCCAGTTCGTCTACATCAGCATTTCGGTGTTCACCGTCTTCAGCATCTCGCGCATGCTGCGCGCGCCATCCATGCGGCGGCATGCACTGGCCGCGCTGTGCCTGGGTGCGGCCATGACCGTGCTCACCGGCGGCCTCGACCTGGCTTCGCAGTACCTGCCGCTGCAGCCGATGCTGGAACTCTTTCGCACCGCCAGCTACGCCTTGCTCACCGATGTGGAAGTGCTGACCAGCAAGCGCGTGGTCGGGCTGATGCCGGAGGCATCGGCCTTCGGCGGACTGGCGCTGACCTTCCTGGCGTCGCTGTACTTCTTCCGGCGCGCGATGCCTTCGGGCCGCCTGCGCAATCGCGTGGTTCCGGTCCTGATGGGCTTGCTGCTGCTCCTGGTGTGGTTGTCGACCTCGTCGGCCGCCTACCTAGGCCTGGGCCTCTTCGGTGCAGCGGCGGCGGCGGAGTGGTTCTGGCGGCTGGTCGCCGCAGGCCGCAACCCGCTGCTCCAGCGCGGCCTCGTCGGCGAGTTCTGGCTGGGCGCCACGGCGATGTGCGCACTGATCCTGATCGTCATCGCGGTGCCGCATGTGTTCAACCCGATGCGCGAGATGTTCGATGTGATGGTGCTGCAGAAGTCCACCACCGACTCCTTCGAGGAACGCAGCATGTGGACGAGGGTCTCCCTGCATGCGCTGTTCGCGACCCATGGCCTGGGCGTCGGGCTCGGCGGCACGCGCGCCTCCAACTTCGCGGTCGCACTGGCCAGCAATGCAGGGGTGCTCGGCGCGGCGTTCTACGCGCTGTTCGTGCTCCAGACCCTGCTCGTCCGGCGCGCACCGCAGGGCGATGCGGAAGGCCATGCCCTGCTCTCGGCCGTGCGCTGGTCCTATCTGCCGCCGTTCTTCACGAGCCTGATGATCGGGACCACGCCGGACTTCGGCCTGTTCAACGCGTTCCTCTACGGGATCGCCGTGGCGATTGCGCGCAAGGGAGCACAGGGCGCGATCAACGATGCATGGCGCCACAGGCCGGCCCGCCTGGCCATCGAGCGGAGCGCGCGTGGCAGCCACTGAACACACCAGCATGGCCAGCCGGGCGCTCGGGGCCGGCGCGTGGACGGTGGGTACGCGGCTGGCCGCCAAGTTGATCGACCTCGCGATGCTGCTGTGCCTGGCGCGTTTCCTGGGGCCGGCCGAGTTCGGACTGGTGGCGATGGCGATGGCGGCGGTGTTCATCGTCGAAGCGCTGTTCGACTTGCCCATGGCAGCCGCGCTGATCCGCGTGCCTGCCCTGACGCCCGACATGCTCCACACGGCCTTCACGCTCAGCCTGCTGCGCGGGCTCGTCGTCGGGCTGCTGCTGCTGGCGGTTGCATGGCCGCTCGCCGCCTTCAACGCCGAGCCACGGCTGATCGCCCTGCTGGCGGTGCTGGCGCTGGCGCCGGTGATGCGCGGCCTGGTCAACCCCCGCATGGTCGAGTACGCGCGTGCGCTGGACTTCCGTCCCGACGCGGTGCTCGAACTGTCGGGCAAGACCGTCGCGCTCGTCGTATCGATCATCGTTGCCGTCACCACGCGCAGCTACTGGGCCATTGCAGCCGCAACCGTATGCGCGCCGCTGGTGGCGACGCTCCTGTCGTACTGCATCGTGCCGCTGCGGCCTCGGCTGACCTTCGTCCACTGGGCGCGTTTCTCCAGCCTGATCGGGTGGAACTTCGTATCGCAGTTGGGGATGGCACTCAACTGGCAGATCGATCGATTGCTGCTGCCGCGACTGACGACCGCCACCGCGTTCGGCGAATACGCCATGGGCAAGCAGATGTCGGAAATCCCCATGCAGGCCCTGATCCAGCCGCTGAGCCGCCCCGTCATGCAGGCCCTGGCATCGGCCGGCGATGCGCGTGGGTCGCGCTATCTGCAGTTGTCCCGCGCCGTTGCGCTGTTGATGGCTCCCGTCATGGGCTTGGCCCTGCTGTGGCCCGAGGTGCTGGTTCGCGTGGCGCTGGGGCCTGCATGGGCTCCGGCTGCGGAATGGTTTCGCTGGATCAGCGCGGCCGCCTTGCTGGGTCTTCCCGCCATGCTGATGGGCCCGCTGGCCATGACGCTGGACCGCACGCGTTGGGTGGCCATCCGCACGCTGGTCGAGTTGCTGGTCAGGCTGCCGCTGGTCTGGCTCGGCGCCGTGCACTTCGGCATTCCGGGCGCGATCGCGGGCAGTGCGATCGCCACGGCCGCCGGGACGATCGCTGCGCTGTTCATCGTGCGGCGCCTGATCGCGACCCGCCTGGTGCCCCAGCTCATGACTCTCTGGCGGCCGCTGATCGCGATGCTGCCCGCAGGTGCTCTCCTGTGGCTGACGAAGGCCGAGGTGATGGCAGCCCCGGGCCTGACCGAACTGCTGGTGCGGGCAGTGCCTCTCGGCCTGCTGTACCTGCTGGTCTATGCACTCGGCGTCCTGCTGGCGTGGCAGCTGGCGGGCCGGCCCGCGGGACTGGAACAGTATTTGCTCGACACCATCCGCACCCGGTTCACCCGGGCGCGCACTCGCCGCTCCCCATCGGCCGCACGCACGCGAGCGAGCCCGACTGACGCAATGGAGGCCCATGCCAAGCAACCCCATTGACCCCACGCCGCGCACCCAGGGCCCGGCCATGCCCCGCCTCGTCATCAACGGCAAGTTCCTGCAGCGCTCGACCAGCCGCTCGGGCGTCTATCGCGTGGCCCGCGAACTGCTGGTGGGCTTGGACACATTGCTCGCCCACAACCCCGCGCTGGCCGCGGCCATGCCTTGCCGCCTGATCGTGCCGGGCGAGCCGGACGCCAGCTTGCGGCTTCGTTGCATTCGCGTGGAGAGCGACCGCCGGCAGGGCGAACGAGGGCCGTTGATGGATCGGCTGCACGGGGCGCTGTGGGAACAGATGGTGCTGCCACGGCGCACCCAGGGCGACACGCTGATCAGCCTGTGCAACATCGCGCCGGTCTCGTATCGCAATGCGTTCACCATGGTCCACGACGCGCAGGTCTACAGCGCGCCTGATTCCTACTCCCGCGCCTTCAGGACCTGGTACCGGCTGGTGCTGCCGCGGCTCGGCAAGCGCAACAAGGCCCTGCTGACCGTGTCCGGGTACTCGCGCACACAGCTGGCGCATTTCGGCGTGGCCGATGCAGCGCGCATCCGCGTGATCCACAACGGCTGCGACCACGTCCTGCGGCTCGTGCCGGATGCCGCGAAGGTCGAGTCGTCCGGCCTGTCGGGCAAGCGCTACGTCGTCGCGCTCGCCAACGTCCAGCCGCACAAGAACATCGCGATGCTGCTGAAGGCCTTCCATGCGCCCGCGCTGCGCGAAGTGACGCTTGCGCTCTTCGGCCCCGCGACGCGCGAGGACTTCGAGCGCCAGGGTCACGCGGTGCCGCCCAACGTCCAGTTCCTGGGGTTCATCAGCGACGAGCAACTGGCAGGCCTTCTGCGGGAAGCCGTTGCGCTGGCCTTTCCATCCACCACGGAGGGCTTCGGCCTTCCGCCGCTGGAGGCGATGCTGCTCGGCTGCCCGGTGATCGCCGCACCCTGCGGCTCGCTGCCCGAAGTCTGCGGCGACGCGGTGCTGTGGGCCGGTCCGCACGACCCGACCCAATGGGCCGCGCAGATCGTCCGGCTGTGCGACGACCATGACCTGCGCGACGACCTGCGCAGCCGCGGACGGACGCACGCCGCGCAATTCACCTGGGACAGGGCTGCACGCCGACTGCTCGAAACCGTGCTCGGCCAGGCGCTCGCCGACACCGGTCTCATGCAGGCGGTGCCTGCGACGGACCCGGTCTCCCGTCCATCCCCGGTCGGCGAAGAAGCCTGCGTCCTGATGAAGTCAGCACGCCTCAAGATCGCGATAGCCATTGCCACGGCGGGACGACGGGACATGGTTGCCGAGACGGTCGGCCTGCTCGCCCACCAGTCCCGCATGGCGGACGAACTGCTGATCTGCCCGGCAAGGGACGAGGACTTCGATCCGTCGTGCCTGCGGGACTATGCGGGCGAGGTCCGCGTGCTGCGCGGCCCGGTCGGCTTGCCGATGCAGCGGAACGTGCTGCTCGACGCGACCGACGCCGATGTGGTGATCTTCTTCGACGACGACTTCCTGCCTTCGTCCGACTACGTCGCGGAAGTCGAGATGCTGTTCACCACGTGCCCCGAGGTGGTCGTCGCAACGGGCAAGTTGCTCGCCGACGGCATCCTCGGCCCCGGCCTCGTCCACGCGGAGGGCTTGCGAATCCTCGCGCAGGCCGGGCCGAACATCGAACAGCGATCGTTGACCTCGACCTACAACGGCTACGGATGCAACATGGCCATCCGGATGCAGGCCGTGCGCCAGCACGGCGTCCGCTTCGATGAACGCTTGCCGCTGTACGCGTGGCTGGAAGACGTGGACTTTTCGCGGCAGCTCGCGTCGCATGGCAGCGTGGTCCAGGCGGCGCGCCTGCGCGGCGTTCACCTTGGCGCGAAGGGATCGGGCCGCAGCCCGGGCCGCCGCCTCGGCTACTCGCAGGTGGCCAACCCGCTCTACCTCGCGCGCAAGGGGACGATGCGCTGGTCCCTCGCGCTCAAACACATGGCCAAGAACCTGCTGGCCAATTCAATGCGCAGCCTCTCGCCGGAGCCCTGGGTCGACCGTCGCGGCCGCTTGGCCGGAAATTGCCTTGCCATGTGGGACTGCGTGCGCGGCCAGCTCGACCCACAGCGCATTCTTCGCTTCTGAGCGAAGGCATAGGAGCCCAATGAAGATCGTCTTCGTCTCACCATTCCCGCTCTATCCCGCAACCGGCGGCAACCGGGTCAGGACCTTGCACATGGTCAAGACATGCAAGGAGCGCGGCCATGAAGTGCACTTCGTGTTCCTGCCATCGCGGCAGATGGGGGACTTCGACCCGCAAGCGCATGTCGCGCTTCTCGGGCCCGCGAACTTCCATTGCCTCGAACGCGGGCAGGTGGCGGACGCGGCCTACCTGGCCGGCCGGGCCCTCTGGAAGGCCTGGCGCAAGCTGACCCGCAGCCGATACCTGCAAAGCGATATCGACGAGACCTATTTTTCCGGCTTCACGTCGCAGCTCAGGAAGCTCGAACGTCAGCACGGCTTCGATGCCGTGATTGCGCAGTACGTGACCTTCACGCGCGCCTTCGATGCATTCGGGCCGCGCGCGTTCCGGATCATCGACACGCAGGACAGCTTTGCCGGCGGCATACCGATGGCACAGGAGCGTCGAGGGCTCTTGCGCGCGCACAGGGTGCTCGCGATCCAGGATCAGGAAGCCGAGTATTTCCGTCGCATGCTGCCGCCCTCTGCGAACACGGTCTCGGTGGTGAGCCACATCATCGACATCGGCGAGCCCCTGGACCTGTCGGAATGCGCGGGAGCGGCCTTCATCGGGTCGGACTTCCTGCAGAACAACCAGTCGCTCGCGTGGTTCGTCGACAACGTGCTGCCGCTTGTGCGGCAGCAGGAGCCGGACTTCCGCTTGTTCGTCTCGGGCACGATCTGCCGCCAACTCGCAGACGCGCCGGGCGTGGTCAAGTACGGCGTCGTGCCGCGCGTTCGCGATGCGTTCCGCGAGGGTCCGATCCTCGTCAACAGCATCACGCGGGGCACGGGCGTCAAGATCAAGCTGCTGGAGGCCTTCGGGCACGGGGTTCCGGCGGTCAGCACGCAACTGGGTGTCGATGGCATCCGGCCTTCGGACCTGCAGGGGGTGCTGGTCACGCCGGACGGCGATGCACCCGCCTTTGCCGACGCCGTGCTGCGGCTCTACAGGGACAGGCAGGAGCGCATCGAGCGAGGGCGAGCCGCCTTCCGGACGGCAGCCTCATGGAACGACCGCGAGCTGGCCGCATTGAACGACAGCCTCACGCCGCCGGCACGCGAACCCGCCACGCGCGTCGTGGGCACCGACAAGCTTCCGGCGTACTGATCCATGAGCCTGAAGATCGCTGTCGCCATTGCCACTGCCGGCCGGCGCGAAGTGCTGGCCGACGCCATCCGCTTCCTGGCGCGGCAGACGCGCCAGCCGGACGAACTGCTCATCTGCCCGGCCCGGCCGGAGGATGTCGACCCTGCTTGCCTGGAAGGCTTTCCCTGCCCCGTCCGCGTGGTCTCCGGCCCGATCGGAAGCTCCGCGCAGCGCAATGCGCTCATCGACGCTTCCGATGCGGATGTGATGGTCTTCTTCGACGACGACTACTTGCCAGCCGAAGACTTCGTGCTCGAAACCGGGCGCCTCTTCGCCGACCACCCCAAGGTCGTCGTCGCAACCGGCAAGGTGCTTGCGGACGGCATCCTCGGGCCGGGGTTCACGCACGAGGAAGGGGTGCGCTTCCTGGCGAACCCAAGCCCCGACCCGGACCCGCCGTCGCTCTCGCCGACCTTCAACGCCTATGGCTGCAACATGGCAGTGCGGCTTGCACCGGTGCGACTGCACGGCATCCGCTTCGACGAGCGGCTGCCCCTGTACGGTTGGCTGGAGGACGTGGAT
The DNA here is from genome assembly GCF_030317145.1 of Variovorax flavidus. Lineage (GTDB taxonomy): Bacteria > Pseudomonadota > Gammaproteobacteria > Burkholderiales > Burkholderiaceae_C > Variovorax > Variovorax flavidus. Next base: position 608,346 of record NZ_JASZYE010000002.1, on the reverse strand, counting down.
TTCTCAAGGCAGCTGGCCCCCCATGGCGACATCGTGCAGGCGACGAGCCTGAGAGGCGTGCACCTGGGCACGAAGCGCTCGGGACGCAGCCCGGGCAAGCGCCTCGGCTACTCGCAAGTGGCCAACCGCATCTACATCATGCGCAAGGGCCACATGTCGCCCCTCCAGGCCCTCACCGGGAACCTGAGGAACATCGGCACCAATCTGTTGCGCAGCTGGAGGCCGGAGCCCTGGGTCGACAGGCGCGGCCGATTGGCAGGAAACGCGCTGGCCGTGTGGGACTGGGTTCGGGGGCGCGTCGACCCCGAGCGCATTCTTCGCTTCTGAGGAATGAGCCCCATGAAAGTGTCACTCGTCATGTCCACCCTCGGCAGGATCGACGAAGTCGTCGAGTTCATCGTCGCGCTGAAGCAGGTCGACCACAACGACTTCGAATTGATCATCGTCGACCAGAACGCCGATGAGCGTCTGCAAACGGCCTGCAGCGCCATCAGCGTCGATTTTCCGGTTCACTACCTCCGAAGCCCGGATGCCAAGGGCGCCAGTCGCGGCAGGAACATCGGCGTCGCGAAAGCGAGCGGGGAGATCGTCTGCTTTCCGGATGACGACTGCGTGTACCCGCCTTCATTGATCAAGAAGGTGCTGGGACGATTCGATGAAACGGGTTCGGACATCGTCTGCGGGCGAGCCGCCGCACCGGATGGCCGCTCCATCAACGGCCGGTTCGAGACGAGTGCGCAGCGGGTCGATCTCCGCAACGTGTTCACCACCCAGATCGAATGGCTTGTCTTCTTCAAGCGCGAGGTGTTCGAGCAACTCGACGGCTTCGACGAAGACATCGGTGTGGGCGCGTCGACGCCCTGGCAATCATGCGAAGGCCCGGACATCACGATCCGGGCCATCCAGGCCGGATTCAAGGTCTATTACGACCCGGACCTGTACGCCCATCATCCGGAGCTCAATACGCGCGATCCGGACGATGCGATGCGGGCCAAGGGGCGCCGCTACGCGAGGGGCATGGGGCACGTCATCCGAAAGCACAGCTACGGCATCCTGTACCTGACGAACTACCTCGTCAGGCCCGTGGGAGGTGCCTGCCTGTCCCTCCTGAAGGGGAACATCAACCGCGGAATCTATTACCTGAATGTCGCCATCGGCAGGGCCGAGGGCTACACGGGCGTCTGCCTCGGGTCCCGCAAGTAGCTGCTACGCGTGCTTGTATTCCTCGTGCCGGTAGCCGCCATGGCGGTACCCGTGGCTGCCGTTGTACCGGCGGCTGAAGTCCATCCCGTTGAACAGCACCCCGCTGACCGCCGCGCCGGCCTGCCCCAGTCGCCGGATGCTCTCGTTCACTTCTCCCAGCTTGCTCTTGCCGGATCTCGCCACGAGCAGCACGACGCCGCACGCCGATGCCACCGCCGCGGCATCGGCCGCCACCAGCACCGGCGTGGCATCGATGACCACCACGTCGTAGGGCTCTGAGAGCGCGTCCAGCGCCTGGGTAAAGGCCTGCGACTCCAGCAGGTCCGCGGGCATGTCCGGCAGCTTGCCGGTGGTCATCACGTCCAGATGGGGGCGCACCTGGGCATGCACGGCCTGTTGCGCGCCGATCTCGCCGGTGATCAATTCGGACAACCCGCCCTCGCGCGGCAGGCCGAACACGTTGTCGAGATGGCCCTTGCGAAGGTCGGCATCGATCAGCAGCACCCGCTTGCCGGCCTGCGCCAGCAGCGTCGCGAAGTTGCTCGCGATGAAGCTCTTGCCGACACCGGGCGTAGCACCTGTGATGAGGATGCGGTTGTTGGATGCCTCCGCCATGGTGAGCTTGAGGCCGACACGCAGGGTGCGCAGCGCCTCGATGGAAGGGCTGTGCGGATTGGCATCGGCCAGCAGCGTGCCGGATGTGCTCCTGTCGGCGCGCCGATCGAGCAGCACCTGCTCGGCACTGAGGGGCACGACGGCATGCACATCCAGGCCCGTGTGGGCCTCTATCTCGTCCGGGTTATGAATGCCGGGCCTGAAGCGCGTGCGCAGGATCGCGAGCGCCGGACCCAGCAGCGCGCCCAGCAACAGCGCAAAGGCCAGCACGAGCGTCTTCTGGGGCTTGACCGGCACCTTGGACACCACGGCCTTGTCCAGCAGGCGCACGTTGCCGATCTTTCCTTCCTTGATCAATTGCATCTGCAGGATGTTGTTCTGCATCGCCTGGTAGAGCGTGCTGTTGACGCGCACGTCGCGCTCCAGCCTCAATGCGTCGCGCTGCAGGTTCGGCATGCCGGCAATCCGCGTGTTGAGCGTGTTGAGTTCGGCCTGCACGGCACCGATCTGCCTGTTCAGCAGCTGGATGCGCGGGCTCTGCTCGGTGAAGGCGACATCCGCGTCCCGACGGCGCTGCTGCAGCTCCAGCAGGCTGCTCTGCAGGTCGGAGGTCCTCTTCAGCCAGACCTTGGCTTCCTCGTCGAAGTCCACGGTGCCGTTCCTGTTGCGAAAGCGCGCGAACACATCCTCCGCACCCTGGAGTTGGCGCTGGAAGATCGGCAACTGCGTGTTGAGGAAGGCGAGGGTTCGCTCGGCCTCCGCCGACTTGCGCTCCATGTTCTGCCGCACGTACTGCTCGCCGATGGCATTGAGGACGCGGGCCAGGCGAATGCGGTCGCTGTCTTCGAGGGTGACACCGATGACGTTCGACTGCCGGCCCTGCTCGCTCAGTTGCAGGCGCTCCTGCAGGCGCTCGATGGCGCGGAGCCGCGATGCCACCGCGACGGTGAATTCGGCGCCAGGCTTGCCGGCGAGTTCGCTCAGCTGGATCTCCAGCACGCCATCGGGCAGCGCCTTGCGCAGCGGCTGCCCGACCACGCCGTCCAGCGGTGCATCGAGCAACTCGTGGCGCACGGTGTAGCGACCATCGCCCTGCGCGGTGATGGTGAAGGGCTCGGTGTCCTCGAGCGAAGGCGGCACGTCGAAGCGTGCGACCTCGATGCGCTCGGTCCCCGTCACGAAGCCGCCAAGCCCCAGGAAGCCGGGGTCGGACAGCCCGGTGGCGCGGCGCGAGAGCCAACGCCCGATTCCGGGCAGGTGACGCGGCTGGGCGCTGATCTGCAAGTCCGTCTGCTCCGCCGCCGCGTTCAGCACCATGCGGGATGCAAGAACCTGGATCTCGCCGGTGGCGGGCGTCTTGACTTCGAACAGGCCGGACGTCTCGGTGACCGAACCCTTGCTCTTGCTGTCAGGCACGGAGTCTTCGATCTGCAACAAGAGGTTCGCGCGATAGACCGGCGTGGCCAGTGTCACGTAGATCAGGCCGGCCAGCAGGGCCGACACGACGGTGCCGACGATCAGCCACTTGTGGTCGATCATGATGTCCCTGTACTCGGACAGGCGCGGCTCGTCTTCTGTATCGATCATGACGGTATCTGGACCGGAAGCCGCAAGCACGCGCTGGGGCGCACCGGGCATGGAGGCAATGGGGGATTGGCGCATCCCGACCATGCTTGCAGAAATCGTTCCATTTGTGCTGGATTGGTCGTCAAGGGCCGCATGCTTTACTTCTTCTCACGAGTGGCATGCGTTGTGTTGCGAACTTCCCCGCTAGCATCTTCACGTTCAGCCTGCGGCCGACGTCGAAACAGGAGTCTCCACACTATGGACCTCGATCTCCTGGCGCCACGCCGCCATCTCGCCGCTGTGGGGTTGTTGCTCGTGTGGCTGCTGTCGTCGCCAGGCTGCGGCGGCGGGGGCGACGCGTCGTCGTCATCGGGCGCGATGGGCGCCTCGGCGGCTGCGTCCTCCGGCGACGCCGTTTCCAAGGCGGACGCACTGGACAAGGAAGACATGCTGGACAAGGCGCAGCCCGGTGCACTGGCCAACGCGCGCAACGCTGCGCTGGTGGCGTTCGCGTCGAGCATGGGCGCGGCTTCCCTCTGGTCGCCCGACAGCCTGGCTGCACTCGCGAGCCGCGACGACGCCTGGGGCGCGGCGCCGTCGGCAGCACTGTCGTACAACCCCGGGCCCTGGCTGCCTGCGATGGCCGATGCCGGCATCACGAGCGTGCGCGGCTTCCATGCGGCGCCCAACGCCAACGGCTGGGCGCCGATCGCCGCTGCCGGCATGTCGGCCGTGGGCATCCTGCAATGGAGTTCCGGCCCCGTCCACACGTTGCCGGTGAACGATCTTTCCGGCTGGCAGCGCTACGTCGCTGCGCAGGTCAGGCGCTACAAGGGCCGGGTGAAGTACTGGGAAGTGTGGAACGAGCCGCCCAACTTCACGGCCGACCAGTCGCCCGTGTCCTACGCCAAGGTGGTGGCCGCGGCCTTCGATGCCGCGAAGGCCGTCGATCCGACCGTGCAACTCGGCCTTGCCGCCAAGAGCAACCACGTCAACTACCTTGCCGAGACCATCGCGGCCGGTGCGGCTGGCAAGTACGACTTCGTGACGCTGCACCCTTACGAAGTGGCTTCCTTGCTTCCCCAGGGCTGGGAAGGACAGTTCATGGCCATCGTGCCGCGCGTGCGCCGCATGCTGCAAGACAAGGACCCCGCGAAGGCCGCGGTACCGCTGTGGTTCACCGAGATCGGCTTCAACGCCGCGTCGCCCGCCGCGAGCGGCGAAGGCCCGCTGCGACAGGCCGACATGCTGGTCAGGATCTACACGATGGCCTTCGCGCAGGGCGTGGCGCGCACCTACTGGTTCGACCCGAGCGACAGCGAAGGCCTGACGATGGGACTGACGACGGCCGATGGCACGAAGCGTCCGGCGTGGCATGCGCTGCGCAGCCTGAACACGTACCTGGGCGCGCGGCCCCGCTACGCCGGCTGGACACAACCCGGCAACGCGTACTACGGCTTCGTCTTCACGGGCCCGCAAGGCGTGGTGCTCTCGGCATGGTCGCGGCCCGGTCAATCGACGGTGCTGACGCTGGCCTCCGACGTCACGGTGGTCGACCCGCGCACCGGCGCAACCACCACGAGCCGCACACCGACGCTCACCGAAGCCCCGGCGATATGGATCGCGCCGGCTGGCTCGGCACAGGCCCAGCAGTGGCTGAGCGACGCTGCCGCCAGCAGCGGCAAGCCCTTTCCGTGGAATGGCGACCACAGCGCTTCGGCGTCCGTGCAGTTGACGGCAGGCGCGACGCCCGAGGGCGTGTTCATGAAGGACGCACCCGCCGCCACCGTGGTGAACAACGTGGCCGAGTTCAACCTCGAAGGCACGACCGGCGCCTGCTTTGCAGTGGACCCGACCTTCCTGCCCCTGTATGCCACCACGCCGATTCGCATCACCGCCGTGCTGCGCGGCCACGGGCACGGCGACCCCGGCTTCAATCTCCTGTACGAATCGGACGCACCGATCGCCTCGGGCGACGTCAATGGCCTCGTGCCGTCCAGCGAGGGCTGGTACCGCGTCGTCGGAACCCGATTCCACGAGAAGACGTGGACCGTGCCCAATGCCCGCTTCGTCGGCATGTTCGGCTTCAACTTCTGCCTCTATGCGGACGGCCCTGCGCATTCCCAGTTCAGCATCCGGCGCGTGACAGTGAGCCGCTGAGATCCGCTCGCGGCCGTCCGCGTGCGCGACGCGCGGTGGTCTTGCACTTGTTTACACATCCAACGGCGCCGCCGCTGCGTAGAAGAGTCGGGTACTTGTCTCCAAGCACCCGATGGCCCCTCGCCATCCCCTTCCCAGACAACCTGTTGAGGTGATGCCATGAGATTCTCGAAGCCGTCCATCCAGCTCGGTGTGCTGGCCACCTGCGCCATCGCCGCCGCCGGCGCATTGGCGTCAAGTCACCGCGAAGCGCCCTCGATCACGGGCATGCCGAAGGTCGATGCCACCGACTTCTACATGTTTCGCAGCTATGAAGCGGGCCGCGAGGGCTTCGTGACGCTCATCGCCAACTACCAGCCCGATCAGGGCCCGTACGGCGGGCCGAACTACTTCACGATGGACTCGAATGCGCTCTACGAGATCCATCTCGACACCGACGGCGACGCGGTGGAGAACATCACCTTCCGCTTCAAGTTCACCCACACGCTGCGCGACATCCAGCTGCCCGTCGCCGACAAGAAGGTGTCCATTCCGCTGGTGCAGGCCGGCACCATCTCCGCGCCCAACCAAGCAACGAGCAACCTGCGCGAGACCTACACGCTGGACATCGTGCGCGGCGATCGCCGCACGGGCAGGGTCGAGCCGGTCTCGATGGCCGGCGGCGGCATGGTGTTCGACAAGCCGACGGACAACATCGGCAACAAGACTTTCGGCGGCCCGACCGGCTATGCAAGCTATGCGAACCAGCATCTCTATGCAGTCAACATCCCCGGCTGCAGCACGCCCGGCCGTGTGTTCGTCGGACAGCGGAAGGACCCGTTCACCATCGCGCTGGGCCAGGTGTTCGACCTGATCAATCTCAATCCGCTCGGCTCGACGAACGCCAATCCCGACGCGCTCGCCGGCAGGAACGTGACCACGATGGCGCTGGAAATTCCGATCTCCTGCGTCACCACCGCGGCCAGCCCCATCGTCGGCGGATGGACCACTGCGAGCGTGCGCCAGGGCCGGCTCATTGCCAGCCCGCCGAAGAGCGGCCATGGCACGACGACGCTGAACGGTGGCCCATGGGCACAGATCTCCCGCCTGGGCATGCCGCTGGTCAACGAGGTCGTGATCGGACTGAAGGACAAGGACAAGTTCAACAGTTCCAAGCCCAAAGACGATGGCCAGTTCGCCGACTACGTGACCAATCCGACACTGCCGGCCCTGATCCAGATCCTGTTCCCGAGCGCCGCGGCGCCGACGAATTTCCCGCGCACCGACCTGGTCGCTGCCTTCCTCACCGGCGTGGACGGCGTCAACAAGCCTTTCAATGGCAAGCCCTCGGAAATGCTGCGACTCAACACCTCGGTGATGCCGACGCCCAAGGCCCAGCAGAACGGTCTCGGCGTGCTGGCCGGGGACAACGCGGGCTTCCCCAATGGCCGCCGGCCCGGCGACGACGTGGTGGACGCCGAGTTGCGCGTCGCGATGGGTGCGCTTTGCGTGGCGACCGGTGCGCTCGATACGTTGAAGGTCGGCTGCAAGCCCGGCGATGCACCTGCAGGCGGTGCCGCGTTGACCGATGGCGCGCTGCAGAGCCCGGCGCAGTTCCCGGATGCGTTTCCCTACCTGAACACGCCCCTTCCGGGCTCGCAGTAAGGAGCACGACATGAACCGCTTGATCATTCGAATCGGCCTGCCGCTGGTTGCTGCGCTCGTGGTTGCCGCCTGCGGCGGTGGTGGTGGTGGGGGCGGCGGCTTCTTTCCGCCCGTCGGCGGCACGACGCCGCCCGCGGACACCGACACCCTCGATGCGTTCCTGGCCTACGTGAAGACGCTCGTCGCGACCGCGCTGGACACGGCGGAACCTGCCGACGTGACGGCTTTCGATCCGCCGACGACCACGGAGACCCGGGAACCCTTCGCCACGCAGTGATGCGCGCGCTGCATGGTTCAAGGGCGGGCCTCGTGCGATGCGGCCTGCTGGCAGCAGCGCTGCTGTTCGCGGCCAGCGCGCCGCTCGGCGCTGCGCCGCGCGTGCCGGCCAGCGACGACGCGATCGTCGAGACGCTGCCCGCCATCGCGGGTTGGTCGCTCGAAGCGCGACGTCTGCGGCAGGCGTTGGCACGACATCCGCGTGACGAAGCCACTGCGCTCGCTGCGGCCCAGGCCTACCTGGAGTTGGCGCGAACGCAGGGCGATGCGCGCTATGCGGGCTACGCCATGGGCGCCCTGCAGGCCTGGGACGCGGCAGCGGCCGCGCAGACGCCGCCCGCCGTGCTGGTGATGCGGGCCACGGTCGCGCAGTTCCTGCATGACTTCGATGCGGCCGAAGCCACGTTGAAGTCGGCGCTGGCCGTACAGCCCGGCAACGCGCAGGCCTGGATCACGCTCGCCACCATCCTGCGCGTGCGTGGTCGCTATGCCGAGTCGGACGCCGCATGCAGGGCGCTCGGCCGCGCCGGGCCTGCACTCTATGGACTGGCCTGCCTCGCCGAGAACGCCGGTCTGCGCGGCGACCATGCGTCGGCACGCGACACCCTGCGCAGCTTGCTCGGCGATCCGGTCCTGCAGGGCGCGCAGCAGGCGCGCACGCGCCAATGGCTGCTCACCAGCCTGGCTGAAATCGAGGAACTCGCGGGTCGCCCGGCTGCGGCTGAAGCCTTCTACAGACAGGCGCTGCAGGCCGAGCGCTCGGGCTATCTCCTGATCGCCTACAGCGACTTCCTGTTGCGCCAGAAGCGACCGGCCGAAGTGCCTTCGCTGCTCGCCAGGGAGCCTCGCAGCGATGCCGTGTTGCTGCGCTTGGCCATTGCCGCACGTCGCACCGACAGCGCGATCATCGCCCGCAAGGACTCGGAGGAACTGCAGGCCCGCTTCGACGCAGCGGCGCTGAGGCCGGGAAATACCGAAGCGCATGCCCGCGAAGGCGCCTTGTTCGCGCTCGACGTCGAGGGCGACACCAGGCGAGCGCTCGAGCTCGCCCGCGCCAACGTGCGCCTGCAGCGCGAGCCGATCGACCTGCTGCTGCTCGCACGCGCAGCCGCCGCGGCCGACGACGACGAAGCGCGCAGTGAACTCAGGGCGCTGATGCAACGCACGGGACTTCGCGATGCGCGAATCGACGCCGTCCTTTGACATGACTCTCGTGTCCACGCACCTGACGCGCTGGATGAGCGCATGCACAGTGGTCTTGCTGCTCACGCTGTTCGCGGCCGCACCGCGCACGGCGCACGCGCACAAGGCCAGCGACGCCTACCTGCAGATGCAGATCGCCGGCGATGCGGTGGACCTGCGCTGGGACATCGCGTTGCGCGACCTCGATGCAGTGCTCGACCTCGACCGCAACGGCGACCGCCGACTGAGCTGGGGCGAGGTCAAGGGGCGCATGGACGAGATCCGCGCCTATGCGCTCGCGCGCCTGCGGCTGCAGCAGGAGCGCTGCGCCTTGACCCAGACTGCGCCACCGGCCGTGGACGATCGCATCGACGGTGCCTATCTCGTCTTCCAGTTCCAGGCCCGGTGCGATGCCGCGACGGCGCTGTCGATCGACTACCAGTTGTTCCGCGAGGTCGACCCCACGCACCGCGGCCTGTTGCGCGTCGCGGCGCAGGCCGGCAATGATCCGCTGGTGCGTTCACTGGACCCGGCCGGCGGCCCGGTCGAAGTCCGTGGGCCTTCCGCATCGCGCGACGGCGGGCCAGCTGCGATTCCGGCGGATGCTGCGTGGCCCAACGCGAGCCTGTTTCGCGATGGCGTCCATCACATCCTGATCGGCTACGACCACATCCTGTTCCTGCTCTGCTTGCTGCTGCCCGCCGTGCTGCACCGTCGCGCCGGCGCGTGGAAACCCGTGGTGACCTGGCGCGAGGCGGTGTTGCCGATGCTCGGCATCGTCACGATGTTCACCATTGCGCACTCGATCACGCTGGCGCTGGCGGCGCTGAAGATCGTGAACATCTCGCCGCGAGTGATCGAACCGGCCATCGCGATCACCATCGTGCTCGCCGCACTCGACAACATCTACCCGCTGCTGCGCGGACGGCGCAAGCTGTTCAGCTTCCTGTTCGGCCTCATCCATGGCTTCGGATTCGCCGGCGCGCTGGCCGAGATGGAGCTTCCGACGCGAGGGTTCGCGCTGGCGCTGCTGCAATTCAACCTCGGCGTGGAGGCGGGTCAACTCGTCGTCGTGTTCGTGGCGCTCGGCGTCTTGCTGGCGATGCGTCACTGGCGTCGCTACGAGCCGGTGCTGCTGCACGGCGGCTCCACCGCAGCGGTCCTCATCGCCTCGGTCTGGTTCATGGAGCGGACCTTCGATCTCAAGGTACTGCCGTTCTCATAGGCTGCGCCCATCGCGCCTACAGCACCTTGAGTTGCAGCATCCCGTCATCGGTCTGGAACGTGTCGTCGCCGGTCTTGACGACGCTCTTGCCTGTCTCCAGGCGGTACTCGGTAGCGACTTCGCGTGGAATGCTCGTGTCGTCGGCGGCAACGGTATCGTCGGGGCTCGCTTCGACGGATTCGGCATAACGCACGACAACGTGCCGCTTGCCGACCTGATCCGTGACCTCGATGCGGTCAGTAGGTGCTTTTCTCCTGTGAGGCATTTGCTTCCTTCCCAAGGTTGAGCAGTTTTCACTGTGCCGCAGGTCCATGACTGAACGCTGACGTCCACGAGTACAGGCTACACAAAACTCTCCAACCTTCAGGCGCTGGGGAACGCCTGTCCATAGCGGCCCGAGGCCACAGGCCGATCACAATCCGGCCCGGTCGTCAAGATCAAGACAGATATTTGCAGCTGCCAGCTTGATCGGCACTCTCCCCGTATTCAACGGAGAGAGCAAATGCAACAGGCAAGTACGCACCGTGCCGGAACCTTGGCGTGGCTCGCCATCGTGGTTTCGCTCACCGCTTGTGGCGGTGGGGGCGGCGGTTCACCGGCGTTCGCGCCGGCTCCTGCTGCGCCGGCCCCAGCGCCCGCACCCGCACCGGCCGCGCCCGCTGCACCGCTCAAGGTCAAGGCAAGCTCCTACGAGAACTTCAAGACAGTGGGACTGACGCCTCAGACGATGCCCAACGGCGCTGCCGGTGTCGGCGTCATCCGCGGCGTTGGCGACTTTTCGCAGAGCGGTCGCCTGGATGTGTTCACGGCTGCGCTGACCTACTCCCCGACCACGCAAACGCCGCAGACGGCATCGCCGAGCGTCTTTGCGTTCTGGACCAGGCAGGCGGACGGTTCGTACGTCAAGGACACGACCCTGCTCACCTCCTCGGCGGGCTGCATCCATCCGCGCAAGGCCGTGGTTGCGGATTTCAATGGGGATGGCCGCCCCGATGTCTTTGTCGCGTGCCACGGATTCGACGCCGCTCCCTTCCCCGGCGAAAGGAACAAGCTGGTGCTGAGCAAACCCGGCGGCAAGTACGACATCGTCGAGCCCGCCCAGGACGTGGGGTTCTTTCACGGCGCGACGGCAGCCGACCTGAACGGCGACGGCCTGCCTGACGTCGTGGTCGCGAATTCCGCCGATGCCGCGACGATCTATGCGTTCATCAACAAGGGCGGTGGCGTGTTCGAGCGCGAAGCCACGGCACGCTTCCCGGCCTCGCTGGGGTTCAAGCAGTACTACTCGGTCGAGCTGATCGACGTGAACGAAGACGGCAAGCTCGACCTGCTCGTCGGAGGACACGAGTGGTCGAACGGCTCGTCGACGGCGCTGCTGCTCAATCCCGGCAGCAATGACTTCAAGGCGGTGACGCCGACCATCCTGCCCGCCGTCGCCAACGAAGGCGTGGTGCTCGACTTCACCGTGACGGGCTCAGGCGCCGATCGCGCCCTGTGGCTGTCGCGCTCCTCCGGCGGCGACAACACGTTCTATCTGAGCCGGGTCGTGCAGAAGGTGACTTATCCGGGGCTGGCGTCCAGCGTCGTGCTCAATCAGAGGCCGGCGCAATGGGTGCCGTGGCTGATACCGACCACCGTTGCCGGAAAGCCTGTGCTCGCCTCCGAGGACGCGAGCCTCGATGTGAGTGTGCCGATCCAGTGAGCGTTCAGCGAATCTGCTGATGACGCCCACGGACCCGCGCCCATAGCGCCCGCAGCCTCCGGGCGCGGTCCTCGAACAGATATGAGCCGGCCAGCGCGAAGATCCCGGAGACGATGCCCGTCACGATCGCTTCCAGCCGGGGAAAGCCGTAGTGCCCCGGATGCGAGAAGGTGTCGCCGATCATCGTGAGGAGGCCGACGAGGAGCGCGTTGCCATAGCGATTCCCGAAGAGCCTTGCGGCCGGCGTGAAGGTCAGGAGCAGCGCGAGCAGGCCGGTGAACAGGCCGGTCTGCAAGGCGAGCGTCCAGTGAGGAATGCTCAGGAGGTTGCCGAGGCTGCCGGGCATGCAGGTCATGCACGCGCTGGTCGGCTGCCAGAAGCGCTGGATGAACAACTTGAAGCGACGCTTCCATGGATTCAGCATCACGCGACCCCATCAACGCACCGGCTGCCATCCTCTCACAGAGACCACGACCTGGCTAAGGCCCGAGGTTCGCCAGGCTCTTCTTCAGGAACTCCGCAAACGCATAGGCAATCACCGGAAGCTGCCGCCCCTGCAGGCTCGCCAGCACCAGCTCCCCTCTGGGAAAGCCGCGATCCTCGATGTCGCGCGCCACGATGTGGCTGTCCAGGGCGGCGCCGATGGCCATCTGGAAAGAGATCGAACGGCGGTCTTCCAGGCAACCGCGCAGGAACTCGAAGCTGTTGCTTTCCACCATGCCGTTCAGCTTGGTCGAGCTGCGCGCGAGAAAACGCTCCAGCAGCTGGCGCCCGCCGGTGTCGCGGTTGGGCAGCACCACCGGGTACTCGGCGCAGTCGCGCAGGCGCAGTGACGAAGCGCTGCCCGCCGCGAGCGGATGCCTGGCATGCAGGATCGCCATGAGCTTCTGCTCGACCACGATCGCGCGCTGGATGTCGGCCTCCGGCGCCAGGTTGAACACCAGCGCCAGATCGGTCTCGAAGCTGCGCAGCGCGCGTGCGGCCTGCACGTGGTCGCCGATGTGGATGTCGAAGGCGACCAGCGGATGCGTCTTGCGGAATTCGCCGATCACCCCCGGCAGGAACCTCGGCGCCAGCGCCTGGCTCGCCACCAGCCACACGCTTCCGCGGCGCAGGCCCTGCAGCTCCTCGATCTCCGAGCGCACGCGCTCCAGGTCGGCGGCGCGGCCGCGGATGTAGCGCACGAACAGCTCGCCGGCCGCGGTCAGCCGCATGCCGCGCGGCAGGCGCTCGAAGACCGGCGTGCCGAGTTCGTCCTCGATGTCCTGGATGCGGCGGTTCACCGCGGAGGGCGCGACGTGCAGCCGCTCGGCGGCCTGGCGTATCGAGCCCACGCGGGCCACTTCGTCGACGTAGCGCAGAAGACGCAGATGGTTCATGCGGCGCATCTTGCAACGATCGTGCCTCGAACGAGCGTTGCCGTTTCGGCAACGCAGCAAGCGCGATAAAGCGTCGGAGCAGAGCACTGTCGGGCACGTCGCGTGCATGGCATCGGGCATGAAAGCCCCATCGCGTCCCTCACGCCCCAGGTTGGCGCCTACGCCGCCCCCTTCGAGGGCATCGTTCGGCCCGGCCGCGCACAACGCCTGGCACCTGCAGGACGGAAGCCGCGTGAGCTTCGTGCGCAAGGCGCGCAAGCCGCGGCCGCTGCTGATCTCCGACGCCGCACCGCAGGCCGTCGAGATCGACCTGGCGCGCACCGCCCTGCTCGTCGTCGACATGCAGAACGACTTCTGCCATCCCGAAGGCTGGTTCGCGCAGAAAGGCCTGGGCACCAAGGCCGCGCGCAAGCCGATCCCGATGCTGCAGGCGCTGTTGCCGGCCTGGCGCAATGCGGGCGGCGCGGTGGTGTGGCTCAACTGGGGCATTCGCGCCGACAAGCGCAACCTCGGCCCCACGGTCCAGTTCAAGGGCAAGCGCACGGCCGATGGCGTGGGCTATGCCGAGCACTCGCCGCTCGACCATGGCCCCTCGCTGGTGCAAGGCTCGTGGGGCGCGCAGGTCATCGACGCGCTTGAGGTCGCGCCTTCGGACATCAGCGTGCACAAGCATCGCCTCAGCGGCTTCTGGGACAACGAGCTCGACACGCTGCTGCGCCAGCAGGGCATCACCACGCTGCTCTTCACCGGCATCAACACCGACCGCTGCGTGTTCTCGACGCTGCAGGACGCCAACTTCCTCGGCTACGACTGCGTGCTGCTGCAGGACGCCTGCAGCACGCCGTCGCCGGCCTACGTGACCAAGGGCGTGCTCTACATCGTGCAGTTGCTGCACGGCTTCGTTGCGAGTGCCGCGTCGTTGCTGCGCGCCCTTCCACCTGCTTCTTCCGCCTCGTCTTCCACCTCTTCCATCTCTTCCAGACCCAAGGAGTCCTGACCATGAAATTCCCTTTCCCGCACGCCCTGCTGTCCGCCTGCGGCCTCGCGCTGGCGCTGACCGCGATGCCCGCCGCCGCTCAGGTGCCGATCAAGGTGGTGCTCAACTGGAAGTACGAAGGCCCGCAGTCGTGGTTCTTCCTGGCGCAGGACAAGGGCTACTTCAAGGAAGAAGGGCTCGACGTCACGATCGACCAAGGCGAAGGCTCGGCCGCGTCGATCCCGAAGGTGGCCGCCGGCGCCTACCAGGCCGGCTTCGGCGACATCAATGCGCTGGTCGACCTCGCGTCCCGGCGCCCGGCCGACGCGCCGGTCGGCGTCTACATGCTCTACAACACGCCGCCGTTCACGCTCGTGGTGAAGAGCGACAGCCCGATCAGGACGCCGAAGGACCTCGAAGGCAAGACGGTCGGCGGCCCTGCCAACGACGGCGCGCTGAAGCTGTTCCCGGCCTTCGCCAAGATCGCCAGGATCGACGCCGCCAAGGTGAACATCACCAACATGGCGCCCAACCTGCGCGAGCAGATGCTCTCGCGCGGCCAGATCGACGCCGGCTTCGGCTACGTGACCACCGTGAGCTTCAGCGCCAAGGGCATGGGGCTCGACCCGGCGAAGGACCTGCGCTTCATCCGCTACGGCGACTACGGCATGGACCTTTACTCCAACACGGTGTTCTTCTCGAAGAGCTTCGTGAAGGAGAACCCGAAGGCCGTGGCCGGCTTCGTGAAGGCTCTCAACCGCGCGGTGAAGGAAGTCATCGCGAACCCGGATGCCGGCGTCGACTTCGCGATCAAGCGCGAGCCCCTGCTCAAGCGTGAGGTCGAGAAGGAAAAGCTGCTCGCCACGCTCAAGAACGACATGAGCCACCCCGAGATCGCGCGCATCGGCCTGGGCGACGTCGACGACGCGCGCCTGCGCAAGGACATCGCGATCGTCGTCGAAGCCAACGCGCTGCCGCGCACGCCCGAGCCGGGCGAGATCTTCGACCGCAGCTTCCTGCCGGCACGCGCCGATCGCCCTTCTAACACCACCACGAACTGAACCCGCACAGGAGACCTGCACATGGACTTGCAACTGAAAGACAAGGTAACCCTCATCACCGGCCCCGCCAAGGGCATGGGCGCCGCCGTGACGCTGGCCTTCGCGCGCGAAGGCGCCAGGCTGGTGCTGGCCGGCCGCGACACCGCCGCCATCGAACCCGTGGCCGCCGAGGCGCGTGCGCTCGGCGTGCAGGCCATCGTGGTGCCCTGCGACCTGACCGTGGCCGCACAGACCGAGGCGCTGGCTGCGCATGCGCTCGAAGTCTTCGGCCATGTGGACGTGCTGGTCAACGTGGCCGGCGGCTCGGGCCCGATCGGCAAGACCGGCTGGGAAACCACCACCGAGGAATTCAACGAGATCGTGCAGCTCAACATGACCGGCTGCTTCAACACCATCCACGCCATCCTGCCGTCGATGATCGCGCGCCGCAGCGGCAAGATCGTCAACGTCGGCGGCACCTTCGGCCTGCGCGGGCGCGCCGGGCGGCTGGCGTATTCGGCTTCCAAGTGGGGCCTGCGCGGCATCACCAAGAGCTTTGCGCTCGAAGCCGGCCCCTACAACATCAACGTCAACAACGTCGCGCCCGGCATGGTCGACGGCCCTCGCTTTCGCGAGAAGGTGTGCGCCAATATGGCCGAGAAGCTGGGCATCACGCTCGAAGAAGCGATGACGCGCCACGCCGCCGACTACGCGCTCAAGCGCGTCTCCACCGATGCCGACATCGCCAACGCCTGCCTGTTCATGGCGAGCGAGGTGTCGCGCCAGATCACCGGCGTCGACCTGCCCGTCGACGGCGGCTGGGCCGCACTCTGAACGCGCGAGGACATCCCATGACCAGAGAAGTCGACCTCGTCATCCGTGGCGCCCGCGTGGTGTCGCCGGACCAGATCATCGAAGCCTCGGTGGCCATCGCCGGCGAGCACATCGTCGCCGTCGGCCACGACGACACGATGCCGCCCGCCCGCGCCGAGATGCGCGCCGACGGCCTCTACCTGCTGCCCGGCGCCATCGACAGCCACGTCCACTTCCGCGATCCCGGCTATCCGAACAAGGAGACCTGGAAGACCGGGTCCGCCGCTGCCGCGATGGGCGGCGTGACCACGGTCTTCGAGATGCCCAACACCAACCCGCCGACCGGCACGGTGGAGGCGCTCCGGATCAAGCTGAAGGCGGCCGAATCGTCGTACTGCGACTTCGGCATCCACGGCCTGCTGGGCGACGAGAGCATCGACCAGCTCGAAGCGCTGCTCGATGCCGGCGTGACGAGCTTCAAGGCTTTCGTCGGCAACACCTTCGGCAACCTGCCCGCGCCGACCGACGGCGCGCTGCTCGAAGGCTTCGAGATCCTCGCGCCGCTGGGCATCCGCACGGTGGTGCATGCGGAGAACTCGTCGATCCTCTTCCGTCGCCAGAAGCACCTGCAGAACGCCGGGCGCATCGACTCGATGGCGCACCTGGCGGCGCGGCCGGCGGTGGCCGAGATCGAGGCCATCAACCGCGTGCTGACGCTCGCCGAGTGGACCGGCGCGCGCGTGCACATCGCGCACCACAGCGCAGCGGATTCGCTCTACCTGCTGCGCGAGTTCAAGCGCCGCGGCGTCGACGTCACGGCAGAGACCTGCCCGCAATACCTGCTGCTCAACACCGACCACATGCTGAAGCTCGGCGGCGTGATGCGCGTGAACCCGCCGATCCGCGAAGCCCGCCACAACCAGCCGTTGTGGGATGCGCTGATGGACGGCACGCTGGACATGATCGCAACCGACCACGCGCCGCACACGCCCGAGGAGAAGACGCGCGAGAGCATCTGGGAATGCGACTGCGGCTTTCCGGGCGTGGAAACGCAGATGCCGCTGATGCTGACCGAGGTGAATCGCGGCCGGGCTTCGCTGATGGACTACGTGCGGTGGAGTTCGGTGGCGCCGGCCCGGGCCTGGGGGCTGTATGGCACCAAGGGCGTGATCGCACCCGGTGCGCATGCCGACATCGCCTTCGTCGACATGACGCGCGCCGGCACGCTGTCGCAGAACAAGCTGCAGAGCATCAGCAAGATCTCGCCGTGGAACGGGCGGGCCGTGCAAGGCTATCCGCTGCACACGCTGCTGCGCGGGCGCTTCGTGATGCGCGACGGCAAGCTCGTCGCCGACGCGGCGGGCTGGGGCCGTTCCGTCAAGGGCATCCAGAAGATGCCGACCCCGAAGCCGCGCAACATGGAGCACTACAGCAGCGCCATCGTCGACGCGCCCGCGGGCATCCCGGCGAACGCCGTGCCGCTGGTGGACGCCCTGTGAGCGCCCCACAGAAAGTCGACGTGTTCCGCGTGCCATGCGACGGGCCGGCCGACCTGTCAGGCGTGCAGGCGCTCGTCGATGCGAAGCGCCTCGACCCCCGGCAGATCGTCGCCGTGATGGGAAAGACCGAAGGCAACGGCTGCGTCAACGACCACACGCGCGATTTCGCGGCCACGGCCTGGTGCCACTTCCTGGCGCCTCACCTCGACTGCACGGCCGCGCAGGTGCATGAGCGCGTGGCGCTCGTGATGTCCGGCGGCACCGAAGGCGTGCTGTCGCCGCACTTCACGGTGTTCGCGCGCGGCCCCGCCCATGCGGCGGATGTGACGGACGAGAAGCGCCTCGTGGTCGGCATCGCGCACACGCGCGACTTCGCCGCGGAGGAACTCGGGCGCATGGCGCAGGTCGAGGCCACCGCGGAGGCGGTGAAGGCCGCGATGCGCGACGCCGGCATCGACGACGCGGCGGACGTGCACTTCGTGCAGGTCAAGTGCCCGTTGCTCACGTCGGCCAAGATCCGCGCGGCGCAGGAGCGCGGCGCGGCCACCGTCACGCGCGACACCTACGAGTCGATGGGCTGGTCGCGCGGTGCCTCCGCGCTGGGCGTCGGCCTTGCACTGGGCGAGTTCGAGGCCGTCGACGACGCGGCGATCCTGCATGACGGCGCGCTGTTCTCGGCGCGGGCCTCGGCCTCGGCCGGCATCGAGCTAGACGGCAACGTCGTCATCGTGCTCGGCGAGGCGGCCGGCAGTGCCTCCCGCTTCCGCATCGCGCACACGGTGATGCAGGACGCGATCGACGGCAACAGCGTGCGCCGCATGCTGCGCGAGCGCTTCGGGCTCGACCCCGAGGGCGATGCGGATGTCATCGCGTCGCGGCTGGTCAACCTGCTGGCCAAGGCCGAGGCGAGCCCCGGCGGACTCGTGCGCGAGGCACGCCACACCATGCTCAACGACTCCGACATCAACTCCACGCGCCACGCGCGTGCGGCGGTCGGCGGCGTGCTGGCTTCGGTGGTCGGGTCCACGGCGCTCTACGTGTCGGGCGGTGCCGAGCACCAG
The DNA here is from genome assembly GCF_030317145.1 of Variovorax flavidus. Lineage (GTDB taxonomy): Bacteria > Pseudomonadota > Gammaproteobacteria > Burkholderiales > Burkholderiaceae_C > Variovorax > Variovorax flavidus. The sequence continues at coordinate 590,005 of NZ_JASZYE010000002.1, read as the reverse complement.
GGGCCGCCCGGCGGCGGGCCAGTCGCAGCCATCTTCGCCATTCCATCCCTCTGAAAGCTGCCATGAGCAATGCCTACATCCAACTCTCCGACGTGATGCTGCGCTACGGCGGCGGCACCATCGCACTGGACCACACGACGCTCGGCATCGACGAGGGCGACTTCGTGGCGCTCGTCGGCCCGAGCGGCTGCGGCAAGTCGACCATCCTGAAACTCGTGGCCGGCCTCCTGCGGCCCAGCGCGGGCGCCGTGATCGCGGGCGGCCGCGAGGTCGGCGCGGCCGGCACGCAGCCCGGTGGCGGCACGCATGCGTCGCAGGCGCCGCGGCTGCGCATCGGCCTCGCGTTCCAGAACCCGACCATGCTGCCGTGGCTCACCATCCGCGACAACGTGATGATCCCGCTCAAGATCGTCGAGCCCTTCCGCCAGCACTTCGGCAAGAAGAAGCATGGCGAGTACAAGGACCGCGTCGAGGCCTTGCTGGCGCAGGTCGGCCTCAAGGGCTTTGGCGACAAGCGGCCCTGGCAACTCTCGGGCGGCATGCTGCAGCGCGCGTCGCTGTGCCGCGCGCTGGTGCACGACCCCGAACTCCTGCTGCTGGACGAGCCCTTCGGCGCGCTCGACCAGTTCACGCGCGAAGAGCTGTGGGACATCATGCAGAAGCTGTGGATGGACCGACGCCCCACGGTGCTGCTGGTGACGCATGACCTGCGCGAGTCCGCCTATCTCGCCAACCGCATCTGCGTGATGAGCTCGCGGCCCGGCCGCATCCTGGAGACGCGCGAGGTCGGCTTCGCCCGGCCGCGCACGCTGGAGAGCAGCTACGCGCCCGAGTTCGCCACGCTGGTGCAGCAACTGCGCATGCGCATCGCCGATGCACGGCGCGACGGCGATGCGACGCCACCCGCTGCGGCCGCGACCACGACGGCGACCGCCACGCTGGAAGAGGTGACGGCATGAACCTCTCCCCTCGAACCCGTCAGCGCCTGCTGTCCGCCGGCGCGCTCATCGGCTTCTTCGTGCTGTGGGAGCTGGTCTGCCTGGCCTTCGGCGTGTCCGACCTGATCCTGCCGCGGCCGAGCCAGATCGCGAGCGTGCTCATCGAGAAGATGTCGCTGCTGTGGCCGCACGCGGTGCAGACGCTCTACACCACCTTCGCCGGCTTCGTGCTCGGCGTGCTGGCGGGCATCGTCATCGGTGTCGTCATCGGCTCGTCGAAGCTTGCCTACGACGTGACCTATCCGCTGCTGGTCGGCTTCTCCAGCATCCCCAAGGTGGCGGTGGTGCCGCTCTTCGTGGTGTGGTTCGGCGCCGGCACGGTTCCGGCGATCCTGACCTCGATGGTGATCAGCATCTTCCCGGTGGTGGTCAACGTCGCGACCGGGCTCGCCAGCACCGAGCCCGAGCTGGAGGACGTGCTGCGCGTGCTCGGCGCGCGCAAGCGCGACATCCTCTGGAACGTCGGCCTGCCGCGCACGCTGCCCTACCTGTTCGCGTCGCTCAAGATCGCGATCACGCTGTCCTTCGTCGGCACCGTGCTGGCCGAGACCGTGGCGTCGAACAAGGGCATCGGCACCGTGATGATGATCGCCAGCGGCAACTTCGACGTGCCGATGGTGTTCGCGGGACTCTTCCTGCTGGCCGCGATGGGCGTGGCGCTCTACGCCGTGTCCTCGCTGGTCGAACAGCGCATGACCGGCTGGGCGCAGCGCAAGACCGACATGGCGATGGCATGAGCACGCCGCGGCCTCTTCGCACTTCATTTCCCTCTTCATTTCCCTCTTCATCCCACCCTGGAGCCACCATGCACCATCGACTCTCGCGCCGGTCCGCGGCCATCGCCTTCGCCGCACTGGCTTCGCTCGCCGCATGGCTGCCGGCCGGCCCGGCCGTTGCGCAGTCCGTCACGCCCATCAAGTTCGTGCTCGACTGGAAGCTGCAGGGCATCCACGCCTGGTACTACCTGGCCGAGGACAAGGGCTACTTCGCGCAGGAGAAGCTGGCCGTCACCATCGACCAGGGCGACGGCTCGGCCGCTGCCGTGACCAAGGTGATGGCCGGTGCCTACCAGGCCGGTTTCGGCGACGTCAACGCGATCATCCAGAACGCCGTCGCCAAGCCAGGCACGGCGCCGGTGATGGTCTACATGATCTACAACCGCGCGCCCTTCGCGCTGATCGTGAAGTCGACCAGCCCGATCAGGACGCTGAAGGACCTCGGAGGCAAGACGCTCGGCACCGTGGCCGGCGGCGCGGCCTCGCGGATGTTCCCGGTGATCGCGGGCAAGGGCGGCGTCGATGCGGGCAAGGTCAAGTGGACCAACGTGGCGCCGAACCTGCAGGAGCAGATGATGCTGAAGGACCACGTCGACGGCTCGGCGGTGTTCTCGGTCACCAGCTACATGAACCTGGTGGCGCAGGGCATCGACCCCGACAAGGACATCCGCTGGTTCCACTACGGCGACCTCGGCGTCGAGCTGTACGGCAATGGCGTGCTGGTGTCGCAGAAGCTCATCAAGGACAACCCGCAGGCCGTCGCGGGGCTGGTGCGTGCCATCCACAAGGGCCTGCGCGATACCATCGCCAACCCCGACGCCGCCATCGCCGCCCTCATGAAGCGCGAGCCGCTGCTGAACAAGGACCTGGAGAAGCGCCGACTCATGTACACGCTGAAGACCGTGATGCTCACACCCGAAGCCGCCGCCATCGGCCTGGGCGACGTGAGCGATGCGCGCTTCGCGCGCTCGCTCATCCAGGTGCAGGAGGCATTCGAGCTGCCCCGCGTGCCGACCGCTGCCGAGGTCTTCGACCGCCGCTTCCTGCCGCCGCTGGCCGAACGCAAGGTGGCGGCCCCATGACGACGCCCGCGGCGGACGCCACCTTTCTCGACTGCGCCTGGCTGCTGGCCGACCCGGGCGAGGAGGCTGCGCGCCGCGATGTGCGTATCGGCCTGGCGGGAGGGCGCGTGGCTTCCATCGAGGCACAGCCGGGCGCGGGCAGCGGCCGTCGCAGGCTGGCACTGCCGGCGCTCGCCAACGCGCACGACCATGCGCGCACATTTCGCAGCGCCACGCTGGGTGCGTTCAACCAGCCGCTGGAAAGCTGGCTGCCCTTTCTGGGCGTGGTGCCGGGCATGGACCCCTACCTCTGCGCCGCGACATCCTTCGCACGCTCGGTGCGCAACGGCGTCGCGCACCTGATGGTTCACTACACCCGCGTGCAGGGCGGCATGCCCTACGTGGACGAGGCGCGCGCCGTGGCACGTGCCGCGCGAGATGTCGGCGTGCGCATCGGCTTCGCCGTGGCGATGCGCGACCGCAACGGCATCGCCTACTGCGACGATGCCGCGGTGTTGACGGCGCTGCGCCCCGGCATCCGCGACGCAGTCGCGAAACGGCTCGGCGTGCAACCGGTCGCGCCCGCGCAGCAACTCGCGCTGGTCGACGAGGTCGCCGCGATGGTGCAGGAAGACGGCTGCAGCGACCACGTCACCGTGCAGTACGGCCCCACGGCCGTGCAGTGGTGCAGCACGCCGCTGCTCGAAGCCATCGCGCGGGCTTCGGCCGACACCGGCCGGCCGGTGCACATGCACTTGCTGGAGACCCAGTACCAGCGCCAATGGGCCGACCGGGTGCATCCGGACGGCATCGTGAAATTCCTCGACAGCATCGGACTGCTCAGCCCGCGCCTCACGCTCGCGCATTGCGCCTGGGCGCGACCGGATGAGCTGGCCCTGATTGCCGAACGCGGCGCGGCCATCGCGGTCAACACGAGTTCGAACCTGGGCCTGAAGTCCGGCATCGCTCCGCTGCCCGAGATGCTCCGGCAAGGCTGCCGCGTAGCCATGGGACTCGACGGCATGGCCTTCGACGAGGACGACGACGCGCTGCGCGAGGCGCGCCTGGCCTACGCGCTGCACCGTGGATGGGGCTTCGACACCACCATGACGCCGGGGCAGCTCTGGGGCTTTGCGTCGCGCCACGGCCCACGCAGCGTGTCGGGCTCCTCCGCGGCGTCGAGCGGCCGCATCGCGCCCGGCGCACCGGCCGACATCGTGCTGCTGGACTGGGACGCGCTCGACGACGACGCCCTCTTCGCCGACACGGACCCGCTCGACCTGCTGCTGGCGCGCGGCAACGGCACGCACATTGCGGACGTGATCGTCGGCGGCCGCACCGTGGTCGAGGCAGGCCGCGTGACCGGCATCGACGAGGCCGCGCTGCGCACCGAATTGCTCGCACGCATGCGCGCCGCCCTGGCCGCCGACGCCGCGCACGGCGGCTGGCGCGCCACCGTGAACGCGCTCGCGCAGGACCTTGCCCCCTTTTATCGCGACGGCCGCATGGGCGGCTGTTGCGGCTGACCCCCAGGAAACACCGAGACATGACCCGCATCAAGATCACCGCCGGCGGCTTCGACTTCGTCGCCGTCACGCATCCCGACGCACCGCTCACCGTGGCGGCGTTCTCCAAGCTGCTGCCCTACCGGCAACGGCTCATCCACGTGCGCTGGAGCGGCGAAGGCTGCTGGGTGCCGCTGGGCGAGTTCCAGCTCGGCGTCGGCTTCGAGAACCACACCAGCCACCCGTCGGTGGGCGACATCCTGTTCTACCCAGGCGGCTACAGCGAGACCGAGATCATCCTGGCCTACGGCGCCTGCAGCTTCGCGAGCAAGATGGGCCAGCTCGCCGGCAACCACTTCCTGACGATCGTGGAAGGGAAGGAGAACCTGCGCGCGCTTGGGAACAAGGTGCTGTGGGAAGGCGCGCAGGACGTGGTGTTCGAGTTGGCGTGAGTCGGCTCGGACCGGAAGCTACCGGTTCAAGAAGGCATCGGTGACGACCAAGGAGGCCTTGAGGCGGCGGTCGTATTCCGCATGGACCATCTTCAACAAGGCTTGCACCTCCTTGGGACTGACCCCGGAGTCGCGGCCGCCCGCCGCTCGCCATGAATCGACAAGGCCACGAAGGCATACGGTGGCCTCGTGCATCTCCTTCAAGGCATTGATATGGCCGACGAGTTCGGCGGCAAGTGAGCCGGAATAGCCGGGGTCGTCTTCAGCGAAGGGAAAGTCCGGGGGGCGCGCGAGCGCGCAAGTAGGGTGTGCCATCAATGGCCTCCAAAGGGTGCGGTTTGCTACAACCGCCGCCCTCGCTGCTAAACGATGGCGGCGACTCGAACGGGTTAGCAGACCGGGCACCCCTTGCGAGAACCGGCAGGGCGTGAGCCCTCCCATCCGAGCCGCCAAAAATGGCGCGGACGAAAAAGCCGCAGGTCCTGCGGAGGTCACTGCGGCTTTCGTCGCAGGGGTGCTTGGTCGGGCTGCTAAACCCGATCACGCCGGGTTGGGCGTGATCGGGAAAGTATAGCTATAGGGGCCAACGGATGCGAGTTGATGATGCTGGTTGGCCCGGCGTTGGCCTCCTGCGCTGGACAGGCGTGCGCGCTCACCGACTCGCGGTTGCACAGTGCGCTTAGAAGACTACCGGCCGCATGATCGGTAGGCGTCCATTCGACCGGAAGGGGAGAACAATGTACTTCCCAAGGAGCCAAGCACCGCACTGCCCGCCAGCATCGAACCTCTCTATGTATCGGAGTCCTCCTCGTCCATGCGGCGCCCTTCAGCGATCTGTCGCTCGATGTCGCGACCCGCATGGTCCCTAAGAGTGACATACAAGTCGTACGCCGCATCCGAGCGGGCAATCCGTGCAAGCCGCTCTTCCGCGAGTTCCTTGAGTCGCACATCGACCTCAAATGGTTGTCCTGGAATCCCGGTGCGAACCCCGCTCACCGAAGAGGCGAAGAGCGCTGAGGAAAGGTCCCGGTGGTCCTTCCGACCGACCGTTCGCGCTGCGCGCAGCGCACGTCCGACGAACGCTTCGTGGTCGAAGATGAATGATGGTCCCGCATCTCTAACGATGACGGTGACGGCCTTGAAATGATCCGCTGTTCCTCCGGCCGTAAGCCAATCTTCTATCGTCGCAACACATGTCGTGTCGTACGGGCTGCAAAGTGACTGAACCAACTCTGCAAAACGATAGCTGAACTGGTAGTCCCCCACACGGCCTAGCGCCCATTCAAGCAGGCCACGCAACAGCCGTGGCCCATCGGGAAGAGCAAGCAAGTTGAGTGCATCATGCTCTCGGAGCACGCTACCTAGCGGCTGCATGTTCCAGTCTTCGTTGGCGATCGAAGCATCGATCCGTGCCTTCGCGAGATCAACCACCGCTTCGGGCACCCGTTGTATTGCCTTCTTGAGGAATCCGTTTACCCAGTGATCATCAAGGCGGGGGACGTTACGAAGTCCGTCGATGAGTTTGCGCAACTGATCGTCCCGAATCTGGGCGAATGGAATCGTTTCCTCGTGCGAGAGCCACATGAAGTAGTCCCGCGCAGAAAGCATCGCCAGTTCGATGTTCGCACTGCTGAGCAGATCAACCGCAAGTGACTTGTCGCGGCGTGCGACCTCCATCGCTATGTTTGTCGTGTGGCGCAGCACGAGGCCATCCTCCGAACTGAAAATGCGTCGCAACGCTGTCAGGTCGGTTTCCGAGTACGTGACCGGATGGCTTGACAACATGTAGCCCTCAGCTATCAGAAGTAGGTGCGTATCGCCGACGCCGAGCATCTTCTCAACGACGCAATTCCCTTCATCGTGGCTCGCCGTTAAGAGCGCTCCGAGTGCGCGCCCTGCATGTGCCGCCATGGGAGACGCGTCGCCAACTAGCCCAGCGTCCACGACATGCCGTGAAAGTTCCAGATTTGACGATAGGACACGACCGATGAAGATCTGCGCTGGTCCAAGGTTGACGTTGCCTGTCGCTTGTCGGATGTCGGAAAGGCGACCATTGAGGAAACTGGTCAGTTCGGCAGGAACCGCGAAGCGACCATTGAGTTCTCGGACGACCGCATCGGTTGCAGTTTCGTGCTGGCTACGACCTGCCCCGGCTTTAATGAGCCGGGTGTTGGTGCCCCAAGCGTCCATCAGGGCGCGAACCGTTCGAGTCTCGATATCGCGATCGAGACGACCGACGATGCGCTTCGCTACTTCTTGTGTGCGATCCGGCCCATATACGGCGTGCCAGTTCACCGATTCAGCGATGCGGACAACAACCGGCGCAGAAACTTTGACTGTGTCTAGGTAATCATCGAGACGACTGAGTGTTGCGGCGAACTCCTCGCCCCAAGCATCGTCGCTGCCTCCGTGGGCGCGGATCGGTCCGCGCAGCGCGTCGCTCAGTGTTTGTGCAGCGAGGAAGGCCCGCCGCTCGTTTGCACCTGTGAGGCTCGCGAAAAGCTCGTCGATGACTTGCTTGCGTACATCCTTGACTCGGTCGCGCTGCACTGCGTACTGAGAGATGGTTATCTGTCGACTCGAATACGCAGAGGTGAAATCTCCCTCGGTCGCGAGTGCGCCACGGAGTACATCAAAGGGTGTGTAGGTGCCAGTCCAACTCTCTGGCTCGTCGAGCTGAGCAAGCGCAAACTCGACCACGCGATGGACAAACTCGATTGGCTTCCGAGGCTCCGGCGTTGCAAGCTCAGTCAGGATTCGAATGGGATGACTTGGATGTGGGTTTGTTGCACGCGGGTCGCTACGACCGACCTCCCAAAGAAGGGCGCAAGCTTCCAGCACGAACGCAAGCGTGAATGCCGCGTTACGCACAATCGTGCAGACATCTTCGTTCCGCCCATGACCTTCTTCGACGAGGCGTCTCGCAAGTTTGAGCGCCTGTCGCGGCTGGTAATACGCGGCGGAAGCGGCGGCTCTCACTTGCGGATGGTCGTAGCCGTCTTCCCATGCGAGTTGCCCCCACAGGCCGTCGAGCAAGCGACTTGAAGATGTGTCCCCCTCGTTACGGCGCCAATCCAACCGTCCAAGATTGATGAGGATGTGCTCTTTGTGCTCGGGTATCGTCGCGGCGAGAACGCGTTCGGCGTAGCCGTTTGATTGGCCGCTGGAGGTGATGCAAGACGTCTCAATGATCGAGTCGGCGAGAAGGTCCGGCGAAAGTCGATATCTGGAGCCGCGTTTGAAGAGGACCCCTGAATCGATGAGCTGTCGTGCCAGTCTCGTGGCGTCTGGCGCGCTGATGCCCTCAATGCTTGAGAGAAGCTCCAGGACATGGCGATCGTCAGGAACTACCGGTTGGACGAGTGCGATGACGCCCAGCATCGCATGGACCTTCTCCTGGTCCCTCCCCACCGCGATGCCTTCTGCGATCATCCTTTCGTAGTGCTTCAAGACCGTCGCACGGAACTCATTGTTCGACCCGAACAACTGAGGGTGCACTCCCTCTTTAGCCACAATCTGAGCGCCAACAACAACCGCGAGAGGGCTGTCGTATGCGAGGTCAGCTATCGCCGAGGCTGCGTGAGTAGGGGCGCCGTGTTTGACTAGCACCTGTGGCGCGAGCTCTATTGCCTCATCCTTTGACGGCTTCTGCAGCGTCACCGACACGGCAAGTGTTTCAGTGATGCCCATCCTGGCCAGGTCGCGTTCGACCACTTCACTCCAGTAAGGGCGGTACGCGAGCAGCAGTCGCGCATGATTCGCACCGTTTGCTGCATAGCGAATTAGCTGGCCAAGGTCGCTTCGATCGTGCGCGTCATCAACAACGATCAACTTTGCGCCAATGCCCAGGTCTTCCAGACTCTTCGCATTGATTTCCTCGGTTGGAGATGTCATGCGAACGGCTGTCTCCGGATGAGCCGCAACGAATGCGTCAAGTGCGGAGCGTAGGACACGCGACTTTCCTTCCCCCGCCCGTCCAACAAGACTTACGGCCACGATGCTCTGGTTAGCCAGTGCGCTTGCAAGCAGTCTCAACTCGACGCCGCGACCGACGAGGTCCCAACGTTGATTGAAGATTCGCCCTTCAGCAAGCTGCGGTGCAAAAAAGTCTGCAACGGAGAGCCATGGGCCTGCGGCGTTTTCGCCGGTAAGGGCGAAGCGCTGAGACGGAAAGAATATGTCGGCGATGCGCACCTGCTCTGCCTTTGGCAAGGTACGAAAGATGCGCGAGATGTCTGTCTGGTCCCATAGGCTCCACCCCCGAGCCTTCTTGATCTCGTTCCGCGCCTCAGGACTTGCAACCCGCGACAGGAGGATGATTTTCTTTTTCGCAGGAGTTGTCTGCGCCTTGATCGCGTCACGAACCTTAGCCGCGCCGAACTGTGCTTCGCGCTTGCATTGATAGGTATGGGACGTGCCGTCCGGAAATGTGGCCTCGATGTCGATGCCATGCTGTTTGTGTCCGGTCTTCCCTGCAAGGTGAACGTCCGCTTGGCCTCGATGGATGGTCGACAGCAAATCCAGCGAAAAGTACTCGAAGCTCTCAGGGCTCAGCCCAGCAAGTGGTAGTGGGCGATCGAACGAGACGGTCGTAACTTCAGGGGCATATCCTGCCGAATTGGACAGGGTGATCGCGTCAACCCTTAGCAAGGCAGCCAACTTCGGAATTTCGGATGCCTTGGGTCGAGAGGTACCAGCCTCCCAGCGACTCACCGTTTGTTGCTTGACTCCCAACAAGTTCGCAATCTCCGCCTGCGTAGCAATACCTGCCGCCTCCCTAAGGCCAAGTAGTTGCTTACTTAACTCGGCGTATCGAGGTTGATTTTTCGTACTCATTTTGTGTGTTTGAATTCGTACTCAGTATATGAGTACGACCGCCTCGAAGCCTGCGCGTCAGACGTCCTCGACGAGGAGCGAGAGAAGCCGAACTGCGGCCCACCTCCGCAATTGGATGGAGAACACGATCGGTCGGGATAGCAATCCACACCGCGCCCTGATCAAAATCAGGGCTATTGCCACCCCTGCGCAATCAAAGCATCGGCTAGTTCACGGAGGCACCCTTGATGAAGTCATGTCCGTACTGCAAGGAAGACGTTCGTGACGACGCAATCAAGTGTCGATACTGCCAGTCCAGTCTGCTGCCAAGCGCAGGCTCTGCGGCTGCCAGTCCCGGTGAAGACCGTAGAGTCACTTACGTCGTTGACACGGACCTTGTTCGTTTCGCGAAGTTCGCCGTCGCCGTTTTGGCGGTATTCCTGGTAGTCGGTGCGTATCTGTACGGATTCAAGCTCGAAGCATCGCTCGATAAGATGCAAAACCTGCAAAAGGATTTCGAAACAACTACAGCTGAACTAAACAAATCGCGAACGGAATTTCAATCGGCCAAGCTTGCCCTCACCAACTTGAAGACTGAAGTAGAGACGATGCTTGGAGATGCCAAGGCCACGCTATTGGAAATCCAGAACCAAAATGTGATTGCCACACGTGAGGTTGCCTACTTTCTTTCAATGAAGAAGAATTTGACTCTATCAGTCACCGAGCAGGCGATAGTTGTGCAGCGAAAGAAGGCTGAACCGGATGAAGGACGGAAGAACAGCAAGTACTGGACGGTTGGTTCGACGCTGCGAATCAAATTCCTGGGCGGGACATCAGCGCAACAAGCTGACGCACGTCTGGCGCTCCTTGAGTGGGGGAAATTTACGAATCTCAAGTTCAACTTTGTGACCACCGGTTCGTCCGAGATTCGTGTTGCGTTTGAACCCACTGCCGGTTCTTGGTCGTACCTCGGGACGGACGCCCTCGCCGTCCCGCAACATGAGAGAACGGCAAACTTTGGATTCCCGACTCGAAGCGCTCTATTGCACGAGTGGGGTCATGCCCTGGGTCTAATCGAGGAACCTCAGAACCCCAAGGCAAACATCAAGTGGGATATGGATCGAATTGTCCGCGAACTATCTGGACCGCCAAATTACTGGAGCAAAGAGACGATTGATATGCAGTTCGCAAAGATGTCACCCGAAAAGCTGGGTGAGTATCGCGATTTTGATCCGTTATCAGTGATGAACATCGAAATGCCACCGACTTGGACGGGCGGTCTGGCTTTGGGGGGCAAGACTCAGCTTTCAGCAAGCGACAAGGAGTTGATCCAGCGTCTCTATCCAAGGGCAAGGTGATTCCAATCGACGTCGCCCCTAAACCCCCTCCCCCACCCCCCGCAACCCCTCCAAATCCACCACCGTAATCCCCCCGTACTCAATCCTCAACAACCCCTTCTCCCTCAACCGATTCAAAGCCGCATTGCACCGCTGCCGCGACAGCCCCGACAAATTCGCGATCTCCTCCTGCGAGGTCTCCAGATGCGTCTGCCCCAGTGGATGCAGCCACGGATGAAAGAGCCCCGCCAGCGCCCGCGCCACCTGGCTGTCGGTGTCCAGCAGCCGTTGCGCCGCGTAGTTGCCCATGAACCAGTGCAGCCGCTCGTTGATCTGCACGAGCAGGAAGTGGTTGAAGCTCATCTGCGTGCGGTGCAGCCACTCGAAGGTGTCGATGGGCAGCACCGCGACGCGGCTGTCGCGCAGCGCGATGATGTCGGCGGTGCGCGGCACGGCGCGCAGCAGCGTGCCCTCGCCGAACCAGCTGCCGACCGAGAGGCCGCCGAAGGTGACGGAGCGGCCGTCGTCTGAGGTCAGCGACCATTTGAGCAAGCCCTCCAGCGTGCCGTACCAGTGCAGCGGGGTTTCTCCGCGGCGGCACAGTGCGGCGCCGGCGGCGACGTGTTGCTCGCGCATCTCGTCCAGCACGCGGGCCTGCGCCTCGGGTTCCAGTTGGGGGAACCAGCCGGACAGCTCCAGCAGCGTGGGGATCGAAAGGGACAGGGGCTTTTTCTGGTTGTCTTGATGCATGGACGGTCCGGCGCCTCGTAAACCCTGATCTCAAATGTCGTCGCGATGACTGCCTCGGCGGGGGCAGCCAAAAATAATAGCGCGCTGTTCACAGGAGAAACCTCATGTCGAAGCGCAAGGTGATCGTGACCATCGCCCCCACGGGCGGGATGGCGCACAAATCGCAGAACCCCCACCTGCCCACGCAACCCGCCGAGATCGCCGAGGACGTGGTGCGCTGCTGGAACGCCGGGGCCAGCGTGGCCGCGATCCACGCGCGCCGGCCCGACGATGGCGCGACGTGCAATGCGGACGTGTACCGAGACATCAACACGCGCATCCGCGCGGCGGGCTGCGACATCGTGATCAACAACTCCACGGGCGGCGGCGTGCACGGCGACATGGTGAAGCCGCTGCCGGGCAACCGCTGGGAGATCGCGTGGGACGAGCGCATCAAGGGCATGGACGCAGGCGCCGAGATGTGCACGCTGGACGCGACGACGCTCAACCTTTCCTTCGAGGGCCGCGACATCCTGATGGACACGCCGCTCAGCAAGGGCCGCGAGCTGGCCGCGGGCATGAAGGCGCGCGGCATCAAGCCCGAGTGGGAGGTGTTCAGCCCCACGCACATCCTGCAGGACACGACGACGCTGATCCATGAAGGGCTGGACGAGGAGCCCTACTTCATCAACCTGGTGATGAACGTGCATCGCAACTTCCAGAACGCGATGCCCTTCTCGCCGCGCCATCTGCAGATGATGGTGGACACGCTGCCCAAGGGCGCGATCTTCTGCGTGAGCGGCATCGGGCCTTCGCAGTTGGAGGCGAACATCAGCGCGTTGCTGCTCGGCGGCCATGCGCGCGTGGGGCTGGAGGACAACCTCTACTACCGCCACGGCGAGCTGGCGACCAACCTGCAGTTGACCGAACGCATCGTGCGGGTGATTCGCGAGATGGACATGGAGCCGGCCACGCCAGCGGAGGCGCGCGAGATGATGGGGCTGCCGCGGCGTGGCTTGCCGCTGCCTGAGTTCGCTCCTGCGGCTGCCGAATCGCGGCGAGGGCTGTGATGGGCGCGGGGGCGGGTCCGGTGGTGAAGCGGGTGGCGGTGGTCGCCACCGGGGTGATCGGTGCGAGCTGGGCGGCGTACTTCCTTGCGCGGGGCCTGGATGTGGATGCGACCGATCCCTCGCCGGGCGCCGAGGCGCGGCTGCGTGCGGCCGTGGCGCAGCATTGGCCGACGATGGAGCGCTTCGGGCTGGCCGAAGGGGCATCGGTGGAGCGGCTGCGTTTTCATGAGCGGCTCGAAGACGCGGTGGCCGGGGCCGACTTCGTGCAGGAGAACGGGCCGGAGCGCATCGACATCAAGATCGACCTGTTCCGGCGCATGGACGCCGCGGCATCACCGCGCACGCTGCTCGCCTCCAGTTCGTCGGGGCTGGCGATCACGGGCGTGCAGTCCGAATGCCGGCATCCGGAGCGCGTGGTGCTGGGGCATCCCTTCAATCCGCCGCATCTGATTCCGCTGGTGGAAGTGGTGGGCGGGGAGCACACGTCGGCCGATGCGATCGAGCGCACGATGGCTTTCTACAGCGCGATCGGCAAGCGGCCGATCCACGTGAAGCGCGAGGTCAAGGGCCACATCGCGAACCGGCTGCAGGCGGCGCTGTGGCGCGAGGCCTTCCATCTGGTGGACCAGGGAGTGGCGTCCGTAGCGGATATCGACACGGCCATCGCGCATGGGCCGGGCTTGCGCTGGGCGGTGATGGGGCCGTTCATGAACCTGCATCTCTCGGGCGGCGCGGGCGGCATCGCGCATCTGCTCGACCACCTGGGCGGGCCGATCGAGGACTGGTGGCACGACCTCGGTGCGCCGGCGATGACGGCCGGGCTCAAGCAGCAGGTGGCTGAGGGTGTGGCGGAGGAACTCGGCACGCGGCGCACAAGTGATCTCGAAGCGACCCGGGACACCCTGCTGTTGAACCTGATTCGCGAAAAAAATAGGCTCGCCCCCAGCCTCGACCACTTCGTGTGACTCGGGCACCCCCGCCGGGGGCAACCCCGGCGGCCCGGCAAAGCCGGTTCCGCGGGGTTCCTGGAGGGGCCATGCCATACCAAACGGAGACGACAAGACCATGACCACTCCCGGCTTCTTCGAAGACGAAAGCCAGCTCGCGCCGCCACGCACGGTGCGGATCGATTTCGACGATGGTTCCTTTGCGTTGCGCTCGCCCATCGCGCTCAAGCCCTATGCGCGTTGCATCGGCGAATGGCTGGAGCGCTGGTCACGTGAAACACCCGACGCGCTGGCACTCGCGGAGCGCGACGACAGCGGCGAAGGCTGGCGCAAGCTCGACTACCGCGCATTGCGTTGTGCCGTAGGTGCGGTGGCGCAGAGCCTGCTGGACATGGGCATCCCGAAGCACCGGCCGGTGGTGATCCTCTCGGACAACGCAATCGACCATGCCGTGCTGATGCTCGCGACGATGCACATCGGCCGCACGGCGTGTTCGCTCTCCAGCGCCTACTCGCGCATGGCGAAGGACCCGACGCGGCTGCACGGCATGCTGCGTGCGCTCGATCCGGCGTTGATCTACGCATCGGACGCCAAGGTGTACGGGCCGTCGCTGGCGGGCTGCGATGTCGATGCGGTGAAGGTGTTCAGCCGCCATGCCGACACGCACCCCGGCGCCCTGCCCTTCGAGCCCTTGATGCAGGCGCAGGAGACGCCGGCCGTGATGCAGGCCTTCGAGGCGATCATTCCCGACGACCATGCCAAGTACCTGCTGACCTCGGGATCGACCGGCAAGCCGAAGGTAGTGATCAACACGCACCGCATGCTGTGCGCCAACCAGCAGATGATGGCGCAGACCTGGCGCTTCCTCGACGAGGAGAAGCCGGTGCTGGTCGACTGGCTGCCCTGGAGCCACACCTTCGGCGCGAACCACAACTTCAACATGGTGCTGTGCCATGGCGGCGCGCTCTACATCGACGAGGGCCGGCCGGCGCCGGGGCTGATCGAGAAGACGGTGCGCAACCTGCGCGAAGTGCGGCCGACGCTGCTGTTCAACGTGCCGCGCGGCTACGACATGCTGCTGCCCTTCCTCGAAGCGGACGACGGACTCGCGGCGGAGGTCATGTCGCGGCTGCGGCTGGCCTTCTATGCGGCTGCGGCGCTGGCGCCTTCGACGTGGCAGCGGCTGGAAGCCGTCGCACGGCGTGCGCGCCCTGCGCGGCCGCTGTGGCTCACGACGTCGTGGGGCGCGACGGAGACCTCGCCGGCCATCACCACTGCGCATTGGCGGCTCGATGGCGCGGGCTGCATCGGTGCGCCCTTGCCGGGGCTGGAGCTGAAGTTCGTGCCCAACGGCGACAAGCTGGAGATGCGGGTCAAGGGGGTGTCGGTGTTCGCCGGCTATCGCAACGCGCCGCGTGAAACATCGGAAGCCTTCGACGACGAGGGCTACTACCGCATCGGCGATGCGGGCTATCTCACGGACACGCAGCGGCCCGAACGCGGCGTGATGTTCCACGGCCGCGTGGCGGAGGACTTCAAGCTCACGAGCGGGACGTGGGTGTCGGTGGGCACGCTGCGCGTCGATCTCGTGTCGCGGCTCGCGCCGCTGGCGCAGGACATCGTGATCACCGGGCACGACCGCGACGAGATCGGGATGCTGGTGTTTCCGAGCCCGCAGGCCGCATCACGGCCGCGCGAGGAATGGCAGGCCGCGCTGCAACGCGTGATGCGGGAGCTGCGCGACGCGGGTGGCGGCTCGTCGCAATGCCCCGTGCGGGCACTGGTGCTTTTCGCGCCGCCGGACATCGACGCAGGCGAGATCACCGACAAGGGCTACATCAACCAGCGGGCCGTGCTGGCGCGGCGCGCGACGGAGGTGGAGCGGCTGCATGGCCCTGCTGATCCGGAGGTTGTGCGCGTCGCTTGAGGGCTCAGAGCGCATCGGCCGCTGGCTAGAATCAAAAAAGGATCGCCAGCAAAAGGATTTTTGACGTGAGAAGGTGGCTCGTGTTGCTTGGCCTCGTGGGCTGCCAGGCTGAGGCTCAGACCCATTGGTTCACCGTGACAGGCAATCCGCGCGATGCGTCCGTGGATACGGTGGAGGTCGACCCGGTGGCGATCAAGACCAGCGGCGCCGTGAAGACCATGAACGTTCGCGTGAGCCGGGCAACGGAAAGGCTCAACTGGGAGAAAGTGCCCTACCGCTCGTACGAATCGCAGGTGGCCTTCGACTGCCGGGCGCGCAAGGCCGAGTACCTGTACGCGGCCTTCTACCCGGTGCCGCTCTGGCAAGGGGAGCCGCACAAGGTGACCGACTACTCGACGGATCGCCGGCCGATGCGCTTCCTCGACGTCGAGCCCAATCCCACGAACCGCATCATCCGCGCAGCCTGCCGGGTCGCCGGCGGCTAGCGCCGGAAAAGGCGCCACGCCGGGCAGGCCCATGAACGCATCGATCTCGCTGGTGCTGTTCGACCTGGATGGGGTGCTCTGCCACTACGACAGGTCGGCGCGGGTCGAGCATCTGGCCGCGTCGACGCACCAGAGCGCCGAGGCGGTGCGCCATGCCATCTGGGGAACCGGGCTGGAGTCGCGTGCCGATGCGGGCCTGATCGGCGATGACGATTACCTCGACGAGCTGGGCCGGCTTCTGGGAAGCCCCGTGACGCTCGATGCATGGCTGGAGGCGCGGCGCGCGGCGATGACACTCGATGCGCAGGTGCTGCGGATGGCGCAGGCCGTTGCCACGCGCTGCAGGATCGCGATCTTCACCAACAACTGCCGCCTGCTCGCGCTGCACATGCGCAGGCTGTGCCCCGAGGTGGCCGCCTTGTTCGGCAACGCCATTCACACCACCGCAGAGTTCGGCGCGACGAAGCCGGCGCCCGAGGCTTATCTGCGCTGCGTGGAAGCCTTGGGCGTATCGCCCGGCGAGACCTTCTTCATCGACGATGTCGAAAGCAATGTGGCCGGTGCGCTGCGCGCCGGGCTGCAGGCGTACGAGTTCGCCAATGCAGCCGGACTGGCTCTGGAGTTGAAGCTTCGCGGATTGGGCTAGCAGTTTTCGCTTGGCAGCGCCTCAGCGCGAGGACGCGCCGCCCGGCGGGAAGCCGGCAAACAGCCTGTCGAGCGCCGATTGCACCGCGGCGTTCACGCGCGAGGGATCGTCCGGCAGCACCCCGCTGGCGCTGCCGCGCCAGACGGCCCGCTTGGTGCGCGCGTCGAACATGTCGACCACCAGCGTGCCCTTTTCATAGTTGTCGACCGACATGGTCACGTAGCCCGGCCAGCCGCTGCCAATGCCGAGCCAGTTGAGGTCATGGCCGATGCCGCTGTAGAAGTTGTTGAAGTTCTGGCCCTGCACGCGGGTGACGTGAGCGGCAACATGCACATCCCCTTCGGCGACGCGCTTCCAGCCTGCGGCCTGCAGCCGCGTATCGATGCCAGCGACGACGCTCTGCGGCATCAGGGCATCGCTGCTGTCGGACGGGATCCAGCTGTAGGTCCGGAAGCTGCCGAACTGGGCCTTGGGGTCGAAGTCGGTCTTGACGGTCGCGGTGCTTGCGCAGGCTGCCAGCAGGGTGGCAAGGACGACGGCAAGGAATCTTCCAATCATGTTGGCTCCAGTGTTGAGTCCGGTTGCAGGCAGTCGGCGGGTTCGCCGCCCGAATCATGTTACCGCCCGCTGCGCGAAGCGCCGGATTGCCAAAAGTTACCGCCTCCAACGCACTGCCGGACTTCAGGAAACGAGACGGGACGCCGAAATGCAATCACTTTCAACCTTCGAGCAGCGAGAAATGAAATGTCCAGACTCATCGTCCTGACCCCGCACGGCAGCGTCCGGCAGGTCAACATCAAGGGGCCGATCACGACGATCGGACGCGACCCCACGTGCGGGGTGCACATCGACAGCCTGGGGGTGAGCCGCCATCACGCGGCCATCCGGTGGACGGGCGATCGCTTCGTCGTGCGCGACATGGCGAGCCGCAACGGCACCTACGTCAACAAGGCGCGGGTGGTGGAGCGCGCGCTGAGGAACGGCGACGCGATCGGCGTGGGGGATTGCCAGTTGCGCTTTCTCTTCACGTCGAACACGCTGACGAGCGAGGATGCCTTGCGTCTGGTGACCGTGGCCGACGAACTCATCAACATCGAGGCGCGCGAGCGCAGCGACTGGGCGGCCTTCTTCCGGCAAGGCAGCGTGGCCCGGCATGCGGAGCTGCGCAGGCACGGCGCGGGGGAGTGGCGGTCCTGATCGGGCGGCGGGCAAAAAAAAAGCCCGCACGAAGCGGGCCGAATGATCCTTGGTAAGAAGATCCCTGGAGTACCAGCCTCTATATCGACAGACCAGCGGAAAAATTGAGGGCGCAGCCGATGCGCTATGCGACCCGGCCCAAGGCCAGCGACACATGGAAGCCGACGCCGCGCCGCGCCAGCCCCTGCGACACGGCGACCCGTCCGCCCATGCGCGAGACGGCCTGCTTGACGATCGCCAGCCCGAGCCCGGAGCCGGGCGTGTCGTGGCCCACGCCGCGGTGGAAGCGCTCGAACACGCGCTCATGCTCGGACTCGGCGATGCCGGGGCCGTCGTCTTCGACGGACAGGGTCAGGCGTTCGTCATCGGCGCGCAGCGTGACCACCACCTGCGCACCGTCGTGCACGTAGCGGATCGCGTTGTGCAGCAGGTTCTCCAGGACCGACTGGAAGGCGGGCACGTCGATCTGCGCTTCGAGGCTGTCGGGTGCGTCGAGCGTGAGTTCGATGCCGCGCGCCAGCGCGCCGGGCGCGGCCTGGGCCAGGATCTGCCGCGCCCATTGCGCGACGTCGATGGACTTCGGCAACCGCTGCCGCGCGTCGTCCAGCGAGGCGAGTTCGAGCAACTGCTGCGTCAGGTGTGAGGCGCGCTCGATGGCCTGCTCCAGGTGCGCCTGTGCGCGCTCGCGCTCTTCGGTGCTGCCTGCGCCCGACAGCGCATGCGCCTGCGCGGCAATGACCGCCATGGGCGTCCGAAGCTCGTGGGCCGCGTCGTGCACGAAGGCGCGTTCGCGCTCCATCGTGCTTCGCAGTTGGGCCAGCATGCGCTCCAGCGCGGTGACGAGCGGCTTGAGTTCGGCGTACTTGGGGTCCAGGCCGATGGGCGAGAGGTCGGCCGTGCCGCGCTCGGCAATGCGATCGGCCAGCCGCTGCAGCGGCCGCAGGCCGAGCTTCACGGCGAGCCATACCGGCAGGAGGATCAGCGGAAAGGCCAGCAGCAGGTATGGCAGCACGCGCTGGGCATTGCGCTCGAGGATCCACATGCCGGTGATGCGCGGCTCCGCCACCTGCAGAGACCAGCGCGCGGTGTCGCTCCGGTAGACCCAGTAGGTCTTGCCGTCGATCTGCTGGTCGATCACCTCGCCCTGGCGTCCCGCCAGCGTCTGGGTGCCCAGCGCGGGCGATGCATGGATCACGCCGCCCTGCCGGTCGCGCAGCTCCATCAGCACGCTGCCGCCGGGGTTGCCGCTGATGCGCAGGGTCTGGAACTGGGTTGCCGTGGCGGCCATCACCACGCGGGCTTCGGCGTCGTCCCTGACTTCGGCCAGCGCCGCCGTGAGCGCCCTGCCCAGCTTCTTCAAGCCCTGGTCCACCGCGAGCGCCTGCCGGAACTCGATGTAGATGTACGCCAGCAGCGCCAGCCAGACCAGGAAGAACGCGCCGAGCAGCGCGAGCACCACGCGCTGAACGATGGTCGGGCGGCGGGCAATGAGGGGGTGAAACACGCCGCGATTGTGGGCGACCGAAGCTTGGGCTTTGCCAAGTTTGGGGTTCCAGAGGGGTAAAGTGAGCACTGGCTCGGTTCCGTTGATCGGCGCGACGGCCACTGTTGCACATGTGACAGAACGTTCCGAACTAATTAAACGGTACCGTATCCTAAAGATTCCCTTAACCAAGAGTAGATGAGACTTTCATGATGAAGACCAAACTGTTTGCGCTGGCTGCCATTGCAGCGTTGGGATCGGGCAGCGCATTGGCACAGAAGGCTGGCGACTGGCAAGTCGGCGCTGGCTGGCTCCATTTCGCACCCCAGGATTCGAGCGAACCCCTCACCTTCACGGCGCCGCGCGCGGCCGTCGTGCCCGGCTCCGGCGCCAACGTCGACAGCTCCGACACGCTGGGCCTCAGCGCCCAGTACTTCATCGACAGCCACTGGGCGGTCGAAGGCGTGCTCGGCGTTCCGCCGAAGTTCAAGCTGCAGGGCGCCGGCACGCTGGGCCCGATCGGCGAACTCGGCGAAGCCCGCCAGTGGAGCCCCACGCTGCTGGCCAAGTACTACTTCCTCGAAGGCGAGGCCAAGCTGCGTCCCTTCGTCGGCCTCGGCGTGACCTACGTCTGGTACAGCGACGTGAAGCTCACCCCCGGCCTGCAAGGCGCCCTGGCCAGCCGCGTGGGCATTCCCGCCGGACGGTCGACCACTTCGGCAGACCTCGACAGCTCGTTCGCACCGGTGTTCAACCTCGGCGCCGCCTACCAGTTCGACCAGCACTGGGGCATGTCCTTCTCGGTGTCGTACATCCCGCTGAAGACCACGGCCAACCTGACCACCTCGGTGGCAGGCGTGCCGGTCGCCACGAGCGAATCGCGCCTCAAGGTCAACCCGATCGTCCCGTACCTGGCGGTGACGTACAAGTTCTAAGTCTCTAGGTCCCCGCGAACCCGCAGGTTCGCATCCGCTCGACATGCGTGGGAAGCATGCGAGGAGGTCCGCTCAAGTTCGTCGGTTTTCTGCCGATATACCGCAGCGTTCTCTCTTCGCTTCTTCTGGAATCACGATCATGTTTTTGAGCAATATCTCGATTGGCAGGCGCCTGGCCCTTGTGCTGGGCGCCATCCTCGCCCTCTTCCTGGCAAGCAGTGTGTTTGCGGTGGTGAAGCTGCGGCAACTGGGTGTCGAGATCGACGGCATGGTCAACGACAGCGTCAAGACCGAACGCGCCGGCTCCGACTGGTTGCGCCACACCACATCGGGCGTGCAACGCGCCGCGGCGATCGCCAAGAGCAGCGACCCGAGCCTCATTGCCTACTTCGCGCCGGCCACCGCGGCGTCCATCAAGAGCACCAACGAGCTGCAGAAGTTCATCGAAGGCCAGATGGTCAGGCCCGAGGAGCGCCAGCTGTTCGAGAAGGTCGGCGAACTGCGCAAGGAATACCTCGCGGCACGCGAGGAGGTCAGCAAGCTCAAGCTGGCGGGCGACCTCGACGGCGCCAACCGGGTGTTCACGTCGCGCTTCGAGCCCACATCGGTCAACTACCTCGCGGGTGTCCAGCAGATGGTGGACCTGCAGCGCGCGCAACTCGATGCCGCCGCGGGGCGCGGCCAGGACCTGCGTGCCCAGACGAGCACGCTGCTGATGGTGTGCACGGCGCTGACGCTGGCCCTGGGCACCTTGCTGGCCTGGTTCCTCACGCGCAGCATCACGCGCCCGCTGCGCCGGGCCGAGAGGATGGCCAAGGCGATTGCCGAGATGGACCTCACCGGCGCACCGCAGAAGAGCTACGCCCATGACGAGACGGGAAATCTTCTGCGCGCGATCGATGCGATGCGCTCCGCGTTGAAGGAGTCGCTGCAGCAGGTGCACGGCGTGGTGGTGAATGTTTCGAGTGCCAGCACGCAGATCGCTACGGGCAATCAGGACTTGTCGTCGCGCACCGAGGAGCAGGCGAGTTCGCTGGAGCAGACGGCTGCGTCGATGGAAGAGCTGACCTCCACCGTGAAACAGAACGCAGACAACGCACGCCAGGCCAACCAGTTGGCCGTGTCGGCGTCCGAGGTGGCGATCAAGGGTGGCAGCGTGGTCTCGCAGGTGGTCGACACGATGGGCTCGATCAACGCTTCGTCGCGCAAGATCGTGGACATCATTGGCGTCATTGACGGCATCGCCTTCCAGACCAACATCCTGGCGTTGAACGCCGCTGTCGAAGCTGCCCGTGCCGGCGAGCAAGGCCGTGGCTTCGCGGTGGTCGCATCCGAAGTGCGCAACCTCGCCCAGCGCTCCGCCGCCGCAGCCAAGGAAATCAAGACGCTGATCGGCGACTCGGTGGGCAAGGTCGAGGAAGGCAGCAAGCAGGTCGCCGAAGCCGGCAGGACGATGGAAGCGATCGTCGACAGCGTGAAGCGGGTGACGGACATCATGGGCGAGATCACCGCTGCGAGCCAGGAGCAGACCTCGGGCATCGAGCAGATCAACCAGGCGATCACGCAGATGGACCAGGTGACGCAGCAGAACGCGGCCCTGGTGGAAGAAGCCTCGGCTGCGGCGCAATCGCTGCAGGAGCAGGCTGGCAGCCTCTCGCAAGTCGTGAGCGTCTTCAAGCTGGATGGCGGGCCAGTCGCATCGCTCAAGCAGCGGGCCGCACCCGTGCGGCCGGCCTCCACCCCCAAGGCAGCGCCACGCAAGCCCGCCGCACCCGCTGCGGTTCCGGCAGGCGGCGACTGGGAAGCGTTCTAAGCCCCCGCGAGCGCGCCCGGCCCGGCGTCGGGTGCGAGCCCGCCCAGCAGCCACCGCATCAGATCCTCCACCGGCCGGATCTGCCTGCCGAAAGGCAGGCGTCCCGCGCCACGGAAGAACAGGCCCTGCTCGACGCGCCCGGCGAGCGCATGGCCCAGCATCTTGTCGATGCAGAACTTGCCCCAGCCCGGCGTCGCGTCACGCAGGCCGCAATGGGCCAGGCAGTCGAAGCGCATCGTGCACTCGACCTCGCGATGGGTCTTGGCCAGCAGGCGTGGCTCCAGCCGCAGGTACTTCGCCAGCCAGGGCGTGCGCACGGCGCGCGCGGGCAGCCCCGCGACGCTGGTGAACTCGACCATGTCCTCGGGCCTTGCATCCGCGAGCACGCGCTTGAAGGTCGGGTCGGCGTCGCACTCCTCGGTCACGGCGAAGGCGGTGCCGAGCTGCACCGCCGCAGCGCCCAGCGATTGCAGGCGCCGGATGTCCTCCAGGCTCTCGACGCCGCCGGCCGCGATCAGCGGAATGCGGCCTTCGATGCCTGCGGACCGGAAGAAGGCCTGCACCTGCGGCAGCACCACGTCGAAGTCGAAGCGCGCGTCCTTCAGGTCGCCGACACGGGCAGCGCCGAGATGGCCGCCTGCGCGGCCCGGATGCTCGATGACGACGGCATCGGGCAGGCGCCCCTTCTTTTCCCACTTGCGCACGATGAGCTGCACCCCGCGCGCGTCCGACAGGATCGGGATCAGCGCCACGCCGGGATGCTCGCGGGCGAGTTCCGGCAGATCCAGCGGCAGTCCGGCGCCGACCACCAGCGCGTCGGCGCCGCAGGCCATGGCATGCCGCACCTGCGCCTCGTAGGCGCCGAGGGCCTTCATGACATTGACCGCGACCAGGCCGCGGCCACCGGCGAGCCGCCGCGCCTTGGCGATCTCGCGGCCCAGCGCCTCCAGGTTGGCGGCGTCGATGCGTGCGCCGGCATCCGGCTCGCCTTCGAGGCCCGAGGTCTGCGCCCACAGGTCCGGGTGCAGCCGCCGCAGGTCGACCGACGACACGGTGCCTACGCAGCCGAAGCCGGCCACGGCGCCCGCCAGTCCGCCGGCCGAGATGCCGACGCCCATGCCGCCCTGCACCACTGGCGGCAGCTCCCGGCCGGCCAGCGTCCAGTTGCGCAAGCCAGAGGCCCGGGCCAGCGCCCGGAGTTGGCCGGCAGCGGTTTCGGCCCCGTCCGCGGCCGCGTCGATTGCCCTGCTCACGCGGCGCTATCGGAGCACGAGCACGGGCAGTGCCGAGTGGGTCAGCACATGCTGCGTCTCGCTGCCGAGCAGCAGGCGCCCGACGCCCTTGCGGCCGTGCGAGGCCATCACGATCAGTTCGCTGTGCTGCTTCTCGGCGGCCACGATGATCGAATCCGCCACCTGGCTGGAATGGGCCACCAGCGCTTGGCAGGGCACGCCGCTCGCGGATGCACGCTCGCCGACGGCGTCGACCAGGGCCTGCGCCTTTTCGAGCCGCTGCCGCTCGACGTCGTCGGCGGCCGCGTTGTTCATCGCGCCGTCCATGTAGCTCCTGGGCTGCCGGCGCGCCACGGTGAAGGCGACCAGTTCGGCGCCGTGTTGCCGGGCCAGGCCGATGGCGCTCTCGACCGCCTTCTCCGAGAGTTCGGAGCCGTCGGTCGCGACGAGGATCTTCTTGAACATGATGGGCTCTCCTGTTGGGAAGAACCCAGTGTTGGGCAGATGGGACCGCCGCGTGTTGACCCCGATCAAGCTTGCGTCGCGCGCCTCAGCTGCACCAGAGCGCGATCTGCGCTTGCAGGTCCATGCGCACCGCCTGCAGGGCCACGGCGGCGAGCAGCGCACCCGCCAGCCGCGTGCCCCATTGCCGCGGCACCCGGCCCGTGCCCGAGCACAGGCGCCGCCACAGGTAGGGCGCCAGCACCAGCGACAGCGCACTGCCCGCAGCGAACAGCGCCATGATCGCGGCGCCCGCGAGCACGCCATTGCCCAGCGCCGCGAGCATCAGTGCCGAGTACAGCAGGCCGCAGGGCATCGCGACCCACGCCGCGCCGCTCGCCAGCACGCCGAGGGCGCTGCGGCCGGTCACGCGCTGCGCGCGCTCTGCGGCCCAGCGCCCGACGCGGCTCGCCCACAGCGGCTGCCGGCCGGTGGCCGCGAGCAGCAGGCCCCACACGAACACGAACACATGGAGCAGCATCCACACGGGACGCAGCACGGCGACCTGCCCGCTGGCGAGCGACAGGCCCTGCGCTGCGACGGCCGCAACTGCGCCGGCGCCGGCGTAGCCCAGCACGCGCCCCACGTGGAACACCGCGCCGGCGGGCACGGAAGGCCGTGCGGGCTCGATGGCGGCGGCACCGCCGGCCGGCACGACGCGCACGATGCGGATCACGCCCGCGCAAGCGGCGCCGCACATCGCTACGCAGTGCGGCCCGCCGGCGAGCCCCATGACGAATGCGGTTGCGAGCAGCGCCGCCTGCATGCTCAGACGATGCGCGAGAAGCGCGTCCTGCGATCGGCCTGCAGGTAGCGGTCGAACACCATCGCGATCGCTCGCACGAAGAACCAGCCCAGCGGCGTGACCTCGATGTCGCGAGTGCTCGTGCGCACGAAGCCCTCGGCCGCGAGCAGGTCGAGCGCTTCGAGTTCGGCGGCGAAGAACTGCCGGAAGTCGATCAGGTGCGCCGCGCCAATGGCCTCGAAGTCGACCCGCCCCTGGCACATGATCGCCATGATGACCGCGCGCCGCAGCACGTCGTCTCGCGACAGCGCCAGGCCGCGCACCACCGGCAGGTGGCCCTGGTCGATCAGGTCGTAGTACTCCTCCAGCGTCTTCGCGTTCTGGCTGTAGGTGGCGCCGATGCGGCCGATGGCCGACACGCCGAGCGCCACCAGGTCGCAGTCCGGCTGCGTGCTGTAGCCCTGGAAATTGCGGTGCAGCCGGCCCTGCCGCTTGGCGACCGCGAGCGCATCGTCCGGCAGCGCGAAGTGGTCCATGCCGATGTAGACGTAGCCCGCCGCGGTGAAAGCCGCGATCGAGCGCGACAGCATCTCGACCTTGGCCGCGGCGTCGGGCAAGGATTCGGTCGCGATGCGGCGCTGGGGCTTGAAGCGTTCCGGCAGGTGTGCGTAGGCGTAGAGCGCGATGCGGTCCGGCCGCAGCGCGCAGACCTGCTCCAGCGTGCGGTCGAAGGACGCGGCGGTCTGGCGCGGCAGACCGTAGATCAGGTCGGCGTTGACCGAGTCGAAGCCGAGGCCGCGCGCCGCCAGCATCAGGTCGAACACCTGCCCGGCGGGCTGGATGCGATGCACCGCCTTCTGCACCTCGGCATCGAAATCCTGCACGCCGAAGCTCAGGCGGTTGAAGCCGAGTTCGGCCAGCGTCGCGAGCCGCTGGCGGTCGACCGTGCGCGGGTCGATCTCGATCGAATGCTCGCCGTCCGGCGTCAGCGTGAAGTTGTCGCGCAGCAGCGCCATGAGTTCGCGCAGCCCGCCGTCGTCGAGAAAAGTCGGCGTGCCGCCGCCCAGGTGCAGCTGGCGGACCACGGCGCCGCGGCCGAGCTTGCCGACCTGCAGAGCCACCTCGCGCGCCAGGTAGTCCAGGTACTCGCGGCCCTTGCTCTTGTGGCGGGTCACGATCTTGTTGCAGGCGCAGTAGTAGCAGAGCGATTCGCAGAACGGGATGTGCACGTACAGCGACAGCGCCCGCGCGCCGGCGCCGGCCCCTCCGCGGTGTTCGAGCGCCTGCGCATAGGCGGCGGCGGAGAAGGCATCGACGAAGCGGTCGGCCGTGGGGTAGGAGGTGTAGCGGGGGCCGGCGATGTCGAAGCGCCGCAGCACGGCGGGCGACGGCATGGGAACGGTCGGCATGCGGGCTGGGGCGGGGGCAAGAAGCATCGCGGGCGGCGTGGGACAGCTGGAGTGGGACACTATGCGGCGGAGGCGACCCGCAAACCTTGATCTGCATCAAACAAGGCGCTTGCCCGCCGCCCCACAATGCCCCGCACGATCCCAGACTGCCCCCATGACACCCCAACACATCAAGGTCGCCTGCTCCAACTGCAATCTGCGTGAGCTGTGCATGCCCATTGGCCTCAGTCCGGTGGAGCTGCAGCGCATCGACGAGATCGTCGCGACGCGGCGCAAGGTCAAGCGGCGCGAAACACTTTTCCACAACGGCGAGGACTTCACCTCGCTCTACGCCATCCGCACGGGGATGTTCAAGACCCGTCTCACCAGCGAGGACGGACGCGACCAGGTCACGGGCTTCCAGATGGCGGGCGAGATCATCGGCCTGGACGGCATCGTCAACGGCCACCACACCTGCGACGCCGTGGCGCTGGAGGATTCGGAGGTGTGCACGATGCCCTTCGACCGCATCGAGGAGCTGTCCCGCGAGGTGACGGCGCTGCAGCGCCACGTGCACCAGATCATGAGCCGCGAGATCGTGCGCGAACAGGGCGTGATGCTTCTGCTGGGCAGCATGCGTGCGGAGGAGCGGCTCGCCGCCTTCCTGCTGAACCTGGTGCAGCGGCTGCATGCGCGCGGCTTCTCGCGTTCGGAGCTGGTGCTGCGCATGACGCGCGACGAGATCGGCAGCTACCTCGGCCTCAAGCTGGAGACCGTGAGCCGCACCTTGTCGAAGTTCGCAGCCGACGGGCTGGTCGAGGTGGAGCAGCGCAACGTGCGCATCCTCGACCCCGAGGCGCTGCGCAGCCTCGTCAATCCGCCGGGCTGCTGACCCGCTTCTTCGGCACCGCCACGTCGGCGCCCGGCGTGGCCGCGTGATTGCGCCCGGCCATCGCAGGCATCAGCTTCCTGTCGACCAGCGTGCGGTTGATCTCCACGCCCTTGCGGTAGTAGTCCGCATCGACCACCGGGTCGGGCGTGCCCAGCGCGAGCCACAGCGTGACGAAGCTCGCGACGACAACGATGCCGGGGCCTCCGATCACCATCCAGACGAGGGGGAAGCGCCACCAGGGTGGGCAGGGACGGCTTGCGTCGTCGTCGATGCGGGTGTCGGTCATGTCGATCCTTCGGGAAAGGCGCTGCTTCATCGGGGAACCAGGAACACGGCCTTCTCGGAGACGTGGCCCAGGCCATCCTCCGAGCGGACGTTGAAATACACCTCGTGCGAGCCGGCCGCTGCCGCGCCATGGGGCAGTCGCAGCCGCACGGGCACCCAGCGGGACTCCGCGGGCGCGACGTCCGCCACCGGTTCCGAGGCCACCTGCAGGCCATCGAGGCCGCTGGCCTCGATGCGGTAGCGCTGCGGCGCCTCGGTCGCGTTCATGAGCTGCAGGCGGTACACGTTCTCTACCTGGCCGCCCTCGACGACGCGCGCCAGCGCAGCGCGGTCGCGCACCACGTCGACCTTGAGCGGCATGCGCGTCACGAGGCTCGCGAGCAGGCCGATGGACAGCACCGCGAGCAGCGCGCCGTAGACCAGCACCCGGGGCCGCAGCACGCGCAGCAGCATCTGGCGCGGCGTCCAGTGGCCGGCCATGCTGTTCTGGGTGGCGTAGCGGATCAGTCCCGGCGGCTGCGACGTCTTCTTCATCACGATGTTGCAGGCGTCGACGCAGAGGCCGCAGCCGATGCATTCGTGCTGCAGGCCGTTGCGGATGTCGATGCCCGTGGGGCACACCTGCACGCAGAGCTTGCAGTCGATGCAGTGGCCGAGCGCGGGCGCGTTGTCGGCGCGCGCCTTCGCCGGCACGCCGCGGGGTTCGCCGACGGCGGCGTCGTAGCTGACGATCAGCGTGTCGCGGTCGAACATCGCGCTCTGGAAGCGCGCATAGGGGCACATGTACTTGCACACCTGCTCGCGCATGAAGCCGGCGTTCCCGTAGGTCGCGAAGCCGTAGAACAGCACCCAGAAGAGCTCCCAGGAGCCCATCGTGCCGTGCAGCATGGAAGCGCCCAGCTCGCGGATCGGCGTGAAGTAGCCCACGAAGCTGAAGCCGGTCCAGAGGCCGAGTGCGATCCACACCGCGTGCTTGAGGCACTTCCTGATCGCCTTCTCCGCCGAGAAGCCGCCCTGGTCCATGCGCATGCGCGCAATGCGGCTGCCTTCGACCTTCTGCTCCACCCACATGTAGATCTCGGTGTAGACCGTCTGCGGGCAGGCGTAGCCGCACCACAGCCGGCCCGCGACGGCGGTGAAGAGGAACAGCGACAGCGCGCAGATCACCAGCAGGCCGGTGAGGTAGATCAGGTCCTGCGGATAGAGCACGAGCCCGAGGATGAAGAAGCGCCGATCGGCCAGGTCGAACAGCACGGCCTGCCGCTGGCCCCATTCGAGCCAGGGCAGCCCGTAGAAGACGAGCTGGGTCACGAACACCATGGCCCAGCGCCAGCGCGCGAAGACGCCGCTGACGCTGCGCGTGTAGATCTTCTCGTGCGCCGCGTAGAGGCCGACGCCCTTCCCTTCGGCCGGGACCGGAACGATGGGGACCACCTTGCGCGCATGGCTCATGGCATGGGTCCGGTCACTGCGCCGCCGCGACGTCCGGCTTGTTCGACAGGCCCCAGACATAGGCGGTCAGCACGTGGATCTGCGCTTCGGTGAGACGCCCCTCCTGCGCCGGCATCTGGTTGGTCTTGCCGCCGTTGATCATCGCGATGATGGCCTCCTGCCCGTAGCCGTGCAGCCAGACCTTGTCGGCGAGATTCGGCGCGCCGACGGCTGTGTTGCCGACGCCGCCGATGCCGTGGCAGGCCGCGCAGGCCGTGAACTTGCTCTTGCCGAGGCCCGCGCGCACCGAGTCGTGCGGGCTGTCCGACAGGCTCAGGACGTAGTTCGCGAGGTTCTTCACGTCGTCGGCCGTGCCCACCGCTTCGGCCATCGGCGGCATCACGCCCGTGCGGCCATGGGTGATGGTCTCGCGGATCTTCTCGGGCGTGCCGCCGTGCAGCCAGTCGCGGTCGGTGAGGTTCGGGAAGCCCTTGCTGCCGCGCGCATCCGAGGCGTGGCACTGGGCGCAGTTGTTGAGGAACAGGCGCTCGCCGATCGCCATGGCGCCGGGGTCCGTGGCCAGGCGCTCTGCCGGCTCCGAGGCGTAGGCGGCATAGACCGGCGCCAGCTCGGCGTTGGCGTGCTCCACTTCCTTCGCGTACTCGCCGGATGTCGTCCAGGCCAGCGTGCCGCGGTAGCTGCCGAGCCCCGGGAACACGGCGAGGTAGCCGAGGCCGAAGACGATGGTCAGCACGAACAGGCCCATCCACCAGCGCGGCATCGGGTTGTTCATCTCGCGCAGGTCTTCGTCCCAGACGTGGCCTGTGGTGTTGTCATCGCTGGCGGGGCCGCGGAAACGCGCGGTGAGCCACAGCAGCAGCCCGCAAGCCAGGATGCTGCCGACCGCGACGATGGTGACGAAGTGCGACCAGAAGTCGTTGATGAAGTCGCTCATGACGGGTCCTCCTCGAAGGGCAGGCGCGCTGCCTCTTCGAAGCCCTTGGCGCGGCGGCTGGAAAAAGCCCAGGCCAGGATGCCGATGAAGGTGGCGAACGACGCCAGCGTGGCGACGATCCGCAAAGTGGTGATGCTGTCCATCGCGCTTGTCCTTACTTGAGTGCCAGCCCGAGCGATTGCAGGTAGGCCACCATCGCGTCCATCTCGGTCCTGCCCTTGACTTCGGCGGCGGACGCGGCGATCTGCTCGTCGGTGTAGGGCACGCCGACACGGCGCAGCGCGGTCATGTGGGATGCCGATTGCGTCGGGTCCAGCGGCGTCTTCTCGAGCCAGGCATAGGCCGGCATGTTCGACTCGGGCACCACGTCGCGCGGGTTGTTCAGGTGGATGCGATGCCACTCGTCGCTGTACTTGCCGCCCACGCGGTGCAGGTCGGGGCCAGTGCGCTTGCTGCCCCACTGGAAGGGGTGGTCGTAGACGAACTCGCCGGCCACGGAGTAGTGGCCGTAGCGCAGCGTCTCGGCGCGGAAGGGGCGGATCATCTGCGAGTGGCAGTTGTAGCAACCCTCGCGCACGTAGATGTCGCGCCCGGCGAGCTGCAGCGGCGTCAGCGGCTGCACGCCCTGCACGGCCTCTGTGGTGGACTTCTGG
The DNA here is from genome assembly GCF_030317145.1 of Variovorax flavidus. Lineage (GTDB taxonomy): Bacteria > Pseudomonadota > Gammaproteobacteria > Burkholderiales > Burkholderiaceae_C > Variovorax > Variovorax flavidus. Next base: position 559,747 of record NZ_JASZYE010000002.1, on the reverse strand, counting down.
AAGAAGAGCGGCACGATCTCGACCAGGCCGCCGACCGCGATCACCAGCAGGATCAGCACGATCATCAGGAAGTTGTTGGTCTCGATCTTCTGGTGCGAGAAGCCGGCCTCGGATGGGTTCGAACTCATGGCGTGGTCCTCAGGCGTGGGCGATGGCGGTCTGTGGGATCGGCGAGGGCTTGCTGAAGCCGGAGATCACCGTCATCCAGACGTTCCAGGCCATCACGAGCATGCCGCCCAGGTACAGCGCGCCGCCGAGCACGCGCACCACGTAGTAGGGGTAGGTGGCCTTCACGCTCTCGACGAAGGTGTAGGTGAGCGTGCCGTCGGCATTGACCGCGCGCCACATGAGGCCCTGCATGACGCCGGCGATCCACATCGCGGCGATGTACAACACGATGCCGATGGTGGACATCCAGAAGTGCAGCTCGATCGCCTTCACGCTGAACATCTCGGTGCGGCCGTACACGCGCGGGATCAGGTAATACAGCGAGCCCATGGAGATGAGGCCGACCCAGCCGAGGGCGCCGGAGTGCACGTGGCCGACGGTCCAGTCGGTGTAGTGCGAGAGCGCGTTGACCGTCTTGATCGACATCATCGGACCCTCGAAGGTCGACATGCCGTAGAAGGACAGCGAGACGATGAGGAAGCGCAGGATCGGATCGGTGCGCAGCTTGTGCCAGGCGCCCGAGAGCGTCATCACGCCGTTGATCATGCCGCCCCAGCTCGGCGCCAGCAGGATCAGCGAGAAGACCATGCCGATCGATTGCGTCCAGTCGGGCAGCGCGGTGTAGTGCAGGTGGTGCGGGCCGGCCCACATGTAGGTGAAGATCAGCGCCCAGAAGTGCACGATCGAGAGGCGGTACGAGTACACCGGGCGGCCCGCCTGCTTGGGCACGTAGTAGTACATCATCCCGAGGAAGCCGGCCGTGAGGAAGAAGCCGACCGCGTTGTGGCCGTACCACCACTGCACCATCGCGTCCTGCACGCCGGCGTAGGCCGAGTAGCTCTTCATCGCGCCGGCCGGGATGGCCGCGCTGTTGACGATGTGCAGCAGCGCCACCGCGATGATGAAGGCGCCGTAGAACCAGTTCGCCACGTAGATGTGGCGCACCTTGCGGATGCCGATGGTGCCGAAGAACACGATGGCGTAGGCGACCCACACGAGCGCGATCAGGATGTCGATGGGCCATTCGAGCTCGGCGTATTCCTTGCCGCTGGTGTAGCCCATCGGCAGGCTGATCGCGGCGGCGACGATGACCGCCTGCCAGCCCCAGAACACGAAGGAGGCCAGCCCCGGCGCGAACAGCCGGACCTGGCAGGTGCGCTGCACGACGTGCAGGCTGGTGGCCATCAGCGCGCAACCGCCGAAGGCGAAGATCACCGCATTGGTGTGCAGCGGACGCAGCCGGCCGTAGCTGAGCCAGGGGATGCCGAGGTTGAGATCGGGCCAGGCCAGCTGCGAGGCGATGACGACGCCGACCAGCATGCCCACCACGCCCCACACGACCGACATGAGGGCGAATTGCCGCACGGCGGTGTCGCTGTAGACCGGCGCGGGGGTGTTCGAAGCATGCATCGCAGAGCCTTGTTATCTGATTGGGGCCCAGTGTCCCGGCGCGGCGTGCGCGCCGGTTTGATGCAAGTCAATCGTTTCGCAGAATGCGCTCGCCCTCGCCTTCGACGTCGTCGAATTGCCCACGGTCCACGGCCCACCAGAGCGCGGCGATGATGAACAGCGCCAGCACGACCGAGAACGGGATCAGCAGGAACAGGATGTCCATCAGTGCTCCTTGCCTTGGCCGGCCAGCCGCGCGGCGTTGAGCACCACCACCAGCGAGCTTGCGGCCATGCCGAGCCCTGCGAGCCATGGCGGCAGCCAGCCGGCGATCGCGAGCGGGACGCAGACCGCGTTGTAGGCAGCGGCCCAGCCGAGGTTCTGACGCACCACGCGCAGCGTGCGTCGCGCCTGCGCCATGGCGGACGGGATGAGTTGCAGCGATTCGCCGAGCACCACGAAGTCGGCGTTGGCCTGTGCGAGCGGCACCGCGCGGCCGAAGGCGAAGGAGGCATGCGCGTGGGCCAGCACCGGCCCGTCGTTGAGGCCGTCGCCCACCATTGCGACCGTGCGGCCACTGCCCTGCAGGTCCATGAGGACGCGCAGCTTGTTCTCGGGCGTGCAATCGCCCACCGCAAGGTCGATGCCGGCGCGCTGTGCCACTTCCTTCACCGCCGCGCCGCGGTCGCCCGACAGGAGCCACACCCCCTGGCCTTGCTCGCCCAGCGTGGACACCACGGCCGCCGCATCCTCGCGCAAGTCCTCGGCCAGCACGAAGCTGGCGACCCAGCCCTCGTCATCGGCAAGATGCGTCTGCGCGGCCTCCACGGGCAGCGGCGTGATGCCGCAGAGGGCGGCCGAGCCCAGCAGCAGCGCGCGCTCCGGGCCGTCGGCGGATCGGCGCACGGAACCCGCGAGGCCCTCGCCCGCGCGCTCGACGAGGCGCACCACTGTCCAGCCGGGTGGCGCGCGATGCTGCGCTTCCCAGGCGCGCACCAGAGCGCGCGAGGCCGGGTGCAGCGACTGCGCGGCCAGCGCAGCGGCCAGTTCCACGGCATCGCCGGGCCGCACGCCGCTGCGGCTGTAGACGCGCTCGAGGCGCGGCGTGTCGCGGGTCAGCGTGCCGGTCTTGTCGAACACCACGGTGTCGACGGTGGCCAGTGCTTCGAGGGCTTGCAGGTTGCGCACGAGCACGCCGCTGCGCGCCAGCGTGCCGGCGCTTGCGAGCATCGCGGCCGGCGTGGCCAGCGACAGCGCACAGGGGCAGGTCACGATCAGCACGGAGACCGCGACCATCAATGCCTTGCCCGGGTCCACGTGCCACCACCACGCGCCGGCACCCACGGCCGCGACCAGCACCGCGAGCAGGAAAGGCCGCGCGGCACGATCGGCCAGCCGGGCGAGCCGCGGCTTCTGCAGCGATGCGCTTTCCATCAGCGCGACGATCTGGGCGAAGCGCGTGTCCGCGCCGAGTGCCTCCACGCGCAGCTCGACCATCGCGCCGACGTTCTGGCTGCCGGCCAGCACCCGTGCCCCGCAAGGGCGCGGCACCGGGCGCGATTCGCCCGTGATAAGCGCCTCGTCGGCCGAGGTGTCGCCGGCGGTCACGCAGCCGTCGGCCGGGAAGGCCTCGCCGGGCAGGATGCGCAGGATGTCGCCGACCGCCAGCCGGCGGACCGCGACGCGCTCGAAGATGCCTTCGGCGTTGCGCCGGAGCACGCTGTCCGGCAGGCGGTTCATCAGTGCGTCGAGCGCGCCGGCCGTGCGGTCGCGCAGCCGCGATTCCAGCCAGCGCCCGGTCAGCAGGAAGAACACGAACATCGTGAGCGAATCGAAGTACTGCTCGTGCCCGAGCGGTCCCGCGGGATCGAAGGTAGCGGCCGTGCCGACGACGAAGGTGATGGCGATGCCGAGCGCCACCGGGAGGTCCATGCCGATGCGGTGCAGCCGCAGGTCGCGCCAGGCGCTGCGGAAGAAGGGACCGCAGGAGAAGAGCATCACCGGCAGCGTCAGCACCCACGAGGCCCAGCGCAGGAGTTGCGCGGCATCGGGCGTCATGTCGCCGGGCTGTGCGATGTAGGCCGGGTAGGCGTACATCATGACTTGCATCATGCACAGGCCCGCAACCAGCCAGCGCCAGAGTGCGAGCCGGGATTCGCGGCGGCGTCGCGGGGCCGCCTGCATGTCGCCGACCGGCACGAGGCGGTAGCCGGCCGCCTCGGAGGCGGCGAACCAGCGCGACGGCTTGACCGTCGCCGCAGACCACACCACCCGGGCGCGGCGGCTGGCCGCATGGACCTCGGCCGAGATCACGCCCGGCACCTTCGTCAGCGCGGCCTCGACCGCGAAGGCGCAGGCGGCGCAATGCATGCCCTCGACGGCGACCTGCGATTCCCAGCGCTGGGCCGCGTCGCCCTCGCGCGGCGCCTGGCCGAAGGACGGCCATTCGGCGGGATCGTCGAGCAGCGACCAGGCCGGCTGCTGCGCGGCAGGCAATGCGAGGGCCAGAGAGGGCGCAGCTTCCATGCCGCCGAGGCTAGCGATTGCTCCGGATCAGGCTTTGATGCAGATCAAGGGGCTGGCCTGCGGACCCACTTCCCGCTAGACCTCGGAGGCCGATTCGTCCGCCTGCTGCTCGGCGAACCGCTTCTCCGCGGCAGCCAGATGCGTTGTCAGGACATGGGAGATCACGTTGATGCCCAGCCCCGCGAACAGCGCCGGAAGCAGATAGAGCGCGACGCGCACCTCCGACACGAAGAGCGCGTCATCGGCCAGTGACGGCGTGATGGCCGCGATGGTGGCCAGCCGCTGCAGGAAGAAGACATCGACACCCGCGATCGCCACCAGCGAGAAGCCCAGCACGAGCACGGTCTTGCGCGAGATCGCCCGCTTGGCGATCAGCACGCCGTAGATGCCGAAGGGCAGCACGACGGAAACCACCACCATCAGCCAGAAGCTCGTTTCCGTGAAGACCGAATAGCTGACGTGCATGGCGGGTCACCTCTGGATGGCTGGATCGTCGAAAACCGGGATTGTCTTCGAGGCCAGCGGCGGCGGCGGATGCAGCACTCAGCGGGGCTTCTGCTTCTTCTTCGCGTCCTCGTTGCCGAGCAGCTTGTCCATCTCCTGCCCGATGCGCGCGCCGATCGCGGTGCCGACGCCGGGCAACACCGCCGTGCCCACGGCCGCGCCCGTGAGCGCGGCACCGGTCAGCGAGAGCTGCGGCGCATCGAGCGAGCCGCCGAGCTTGAGCGGCACGCCGACCACGCCGTCGACGATGTCGACCGCCACTTCGCCGTCGAGGCGCCGGTTGATGACGGTGGCGCTGCCGCTCGCGGTCAGTGCGCCGGAACGCGCCTTCATGCCGCTGTAGCGCAGGATCGCACCATCCTCCGTGGCTTGCGTGTCGAGCGTGCCGGTGAGGGAGTCGAGCTTCGTCTGCCCGCCTCGGCCGCTGCCGGTGCTGACCATCCTGGCGAGGTCGAAGCCCGCCAGGGTCGCCGGCACGATGCTGAAACGGGTGCGCGTGTGCAACGCGCCGACCAGTTCCGTCAGGTTGTCGCCTTCTGCATCGACCGCGGACTGCCCCTGCAACTTGCCTTCGACCGCGCTGTGCCGGCCGAAGCTGCGCACCAGCGCACCGACGTCGACGTTCTTCGGCTCCAGTTGCGCCGTCAGGCGCAGGCGGCCCTTGTCGAGTTCCTGCAGTTCGGCATTGCCGTTCCACGTGCCGCCGCCGACGTCGATCAGCGTGCGCCAGCGGTCTTTCGCGCCCTCGCGCTCGATGCGCAGGCTCGCGGGCGGCGTCACGCCCGGCCGGCTGAGCTGCCCCTCGCGCGGCCGCCAGTGCGGATCGAAGCGGACGTCGGCGTCGTAGGCCAGGGCAATGTCGCGGCGGTCGATCCACACCACGTCGCGCAAGCGCACGTGTTCGACCGGGATCTCCGCGAGCGTCCACGCCCCCGCGACGACGACGGCGGCATCGTCCGCCTGCCAGCGCCCGCGGAACGCACGCACGGAGGTGCGCGGGAGCACGGCGCCGTCGATCTCCACGGTGTCGACGGCGATCCTGCGGGTCCACAGTGCGGACAGATGCGGCCGCACGACGATGCGTCGCACGGTGATCGGCTGCGGCTGCGCGGTCGAGAGATCCTCCAGCACCACGACGGGCGAAGGCCGCAGCGCCCAGTGCGCGGCACCGATGCGCAGCCCGATGCCGGAAGCCTTCTCGAAGCGCCCGCCGAGATCGGCCGCGAGCTGTTCGTCGCTCGGCAGCAGCACGCTGACCAGCACGGCCAGGCCGGCGAGCAGCAGCGCCGCAGCAGCGAGCGAGCCGGCAATCCATCGTCGAGCGCGGGTCATGCCGCCAGCTTAGGGGCAGCGCGCGGGCGCACTGTCAGCAATGGGCGCGTCGTTTTCGCTGCCAATCGCTATAGTTTTGGACCATCTGACCTGGAGACCCCCCTCATGCCCATCTGGCAAAAAGAGATTTCGATCGAAGAACTCACCCGCAGCCACGTCGACACGACCGTGTCCAACCTCGGCATCGAATTTCTCGAAGTGGGCGACGACTTCATCCGCGCCCGCGTGCCGGTGGACAAGCGCACCACGCAGCCCTACGGCATCCTCCATGGCGGCGTGTCGGTGGTGCTGGCTGAAACGCTGGGGTCGTGCGGCGCCCACTACTCGGCACCCGAGGGCCATCGCGCGGTCGGGCTGGACATCAATGCGAACCATCTCAAGTCCGCTTCCAGCGGCTGGGTGACCGGCACCGCGCGGCCCGTGCACCGGGGCCGCACCACGCAGGTGTGGCAGATCGACCTGACGAACGAAGCGGGCGAGCTGACCTGCGTCTCGCGCATCACGATGGCCGTGCTGGCGCCGCGCGGCGGCTGATACGGCCCCTCCGCACACCTCCCACAAGACAAACAACCGAGGAGACAAGACATGAGCGATTCCTACCTTCCCCGCTGGCGCAAGGTCGCCGCCACCGCGGGCACCGTCGTCGCGCCCGATGAACGCCTGTCCTGGGGGCAGACCACGGCGATGGGCGTGCAGCACGTGATCGCGATGTTCGGCGCCACGGTGCTGGCGCCGATCCTGATGGGCTTCAACCCCAACATCGCGATCCTGATGAGCGGCATCGGCACGTTGCTCTTCTTCTTCATCACGGGCGGCCGCGTTCCGAGCTACCTGGGATCGAGCTTCGCCTTCATCGGCGTGGTGATCGCGGCGAGCGGCTACGCGGGCTCGGGGCCGAACGGCAACCTCGGCGTGGCGCTGGGCGGCATCATCGCCTGCGGCCTGGTCTACACGCTGATCGGCGTGCTGGTGCACTTCACGAACGAACGCCACACCAAGCGCGCGCCGGTGCGCGGGCTCGAGGGCATCGAGGTGGAGGAAGTCGAGCAGGACGTCGCGGTGCACTGGATCGAGCGGCTGATGCCGCCGGTGGTCACCGGCGCGGTGGTGGCGGTGATCGGGCTCAACCTGGCGAGCGTGCCGATCAAGAACATGGCGCCCACGGGCTTCGACACGTGGATCCAGGCGCTGACCTTCCTGTGCGTGGGCCTGATCGCGGTGTATTCGCGCGGGATGATCCAGCGCCTGCTGATCCTCATGGGCCTGATCGTGGCGAGCGTCATCTACGCGGTGCTGACCAACGGCCTCGGGCTGGGCAAGCCGATCGACCTCGGCCCGCTGGCCGCGGCGCCGTGGTTCGGGCTGCCGACGTTCTCGTCGCCGGTGTTCGAAGTCAACGCCATCCTGCTGATCGCGCCCGTGGCGGTGATCCTGGTGGCGGAGAACCTCGGCCACCTGAAGGCGGTCGGCGCCATGACGGGGCGCGATCTCAACCCCTACCTGGGCCGCGCCTTCATCGGCGACGGCATCGCGACCATGGTGAGTGGAGCGGTCGGCGGCACGGGCGTGACGACCTACGCCGAGAACATCGGCGTGATGGCGGCCACCAAGATCTATTCGACGGCGATGTTCGTCGTCGCGGCGCTGATCGCGCTGGTGCTGGGGTTCAGCCCCAAGTTCGGCGCGCTGGTGCAGGCGATTCCGCTGCCGGTGATGGGCGGCGTGAGCATCGTGGTGTTCGGCCTGATCGCCGTGGCGGGCGCGAAGATCTGGGTCGACAACCGCGTGGACTTCTCGCAGAACAAGAACCTGATCGTCGCGGCCATCACGCTGATCCTCGGCACGGGGGATTTCACGCTGAAGTTCGGCCAGTTCGCCCTGGGCGGCATCGGCACCGCGACCTTCGGTGCGATCCTGCTCTACGCGCTGCTCGGACGCTCCCGCAACTGATCGACGAGGGGCGTGACGGCCCCGGAAAGTGCAACGTCGTGCAAGAGCTGTTGTGCACCGTCGTCGATATTCGGGCGTTGGAGGTCATTGGAGCCCAGTGCCCGTTAGACTCCAACGCTTTTCGTACCTACGTTTTCCATGGCCGATGCTTCCGCCGCGCGCACCAAGGCGGTATTTGAATTCAAGAGCGCAACGCTGCCGTTGATCGCGGTCATCCTCAAGACGGCTGATCTCGATGTGCTGGCGGAGGCGCTCGACGCCCAGTTGGCAGACTCGCCCGACTTCTTTGAACAGGAGCCGGTGGTCATCGACCTCTCGCAATTGCAGGACGACGAGTCCGGCGCCGACGCCGAACTCGACTTCACCGCCTTGCGCGGCCTGCTCGCGCGCCACCAGACGCAGCCCGTGGCCGTGCGTGGCGGCAGCGATGCGCAGAACATCGCGGCGCGCGCCGCCGGCCTCTCGATCACCGCGATGCCGGTCGCTCCCACGCCCACGCCCCGCGCGCCCGCGCCGCCGGCGGAGCCCGTGAGCGAAGCGCCGCAGATCGTGCGCGAAGTGCAGGTGCCGGCCAACGGCACGCTGGTCATCGACCGCCCGCTGCGCTCCGGCCAGCAGGTCTATGCACGCGGCGGCGACGTGATCGTGACCGCCGTCGTGAGTTTTGGCGCGGAAGTGATCGCCGACGGCAACGTCCACGTGTACGCACCACTGCGCGGCAAGGCGATCGCCGGCGCGCGCGGCAACACCGAGGCGCGCATCTTCACGACCTGCATGGAGGCGCAGCTGGTCGCCATTGCAGGCATCTATCGCACGGTCGAAGTCGCCCTGCCCGCCGAGATCGCGGGCAAGGCGGCACAGATCTGGCTGGACGACAAGAAGATCGTGATGGACCCGATCTCCTGATCCGGCGCCTCGATCAACTGAACAACTGAACGAACATAAGAAGGAATGGCAATGGCCAAAATTGTGGTGGTGACCTCGGGCAAGGGCGGCGTCGGCAAGACGACCACGAGCGCGAGCTTTGCATCGGGGCTCGCCCTCGCGGGCAAGAAGACGGCGGTGATCGACTTCGACGTGGGCCTGCGCAACCTGGACCTGATCATGGGCTGCGAGCGGCGCGTGGTGTACGACCTCATCAACGTGATCCAGGGCGAGGCCAACCTGAGCCAGGCGCTCATCAAGGACAAGCAGTGCGACAACCTGTTCGTGCTGGCCGCCTCGCAGACGCGCGACAAGGACGCGCTGACGCAGGAAGGCGTCGAGAAGATCCTGAAGGAACTCGCCGACCAGGGCTTCGACTACATCGTGTGCGACTCGCCCGCGGGCATCGAGGTCGGCGCGCTGATGGCCATGCACTTCGCCGACGAGGCGCTGGTCGTGACCAACCCCGAGGTGTCCTCGGTGCGCGACTCCGACCGCATCCTGGGCATGCTGAGCTCCAAGACCAAGCGCGCCAAGGAAGGCGGCGAGCCGATCAAGGAACACCTTCTGATCACGCGCTACAACCCCAACCGCGTGGCGGGCGGGCAGATGCTGTCGCTGGAAGACATTCAGGACATCCTGCGCATCAAGCTGATCGGCGTCATTCCCGAATCCGAGAGCGTGCTGCAGGCGTCCAACCAGGGCGTGCCTGCGATCCACGACAAGGACACCGACGTCGCGCAGGCCTACACCGACGTGGTGGCGCGCTTCCTGGGCGAAGACAAGCCGATGCGCTTCGTCGACGCCGAGAAGCCGGGCTTCTTCAAACGAATCTTCGGAACGAGGTAGCCAATGTCCCTCTTTTCCTTTCTGCTGGGTGAAAAGAAGAAAACGGCCAGTGTCGCCAAGGAGCGGCTGCAGATCATCCTTGCGCACGAGCGCAGCAGCCTGGGCGGCAAGCGGCCCGACTACCTGCCGGAGCTTCAGCGCGAGCTGATCGCGGTGATCTCGAAATACGTGTCGATCAAGGCCGAGGACATCAAGGTCCACCTCGAGAAGCAGGACGATCTCGAGGTGCTGGAAGTCAAGATCGAATTGCCCGACGCTGCGTTCGCGGCGCGCTGAGGGCGCATCCCCGGGGCAGCGGCCGATCCCGTCCGGCGGGATCGCGCAATGCTTGTCCCACATCAAATGCGCGGACGCGGTGCGCAGATAGCCTTGTGCTTTTCCATCAAGGAGATCACATGGCTGCCACGGCTGCACTCGACGCGCTCTCCCTCGACCTGCCATTCATGGACGAGGCCCACGGACGTTTCATGGGCCTGCTCGCGATCGCCGACTCGGCCGACGACCGGAACCTGCCCGACGCATGGCGCGACCTCGTGGCGTGCGCCTCGGAGAGTTTCGCGCGCGAAGACAGCTGGATGGACGCGACCGGCCACGCATCGCGCAGGGACCATCACCTCCAGCACCGCGTGGTGCTCGAGGTGATGCGCGAAGGCATGGTCCTGGCCGACGAGGGCCAGTGGCTCCACGTCCGGCAGATGGCGTGGCAGTTGCGGGACTGGTACTGCAAGCACGTCCAGACCATGGATGCGGCGCTGGCGCTGCACCTGCGGGGCACGCGCTTCGCGCCGGATCGCGCTGCCGCAGCGCTTGCTGCCGCGGCCGCCTGATCGCAACGGCGTTGACCCAGATCAGGAAAGGGGGACCGCCGCAGCCGACAATGCGGCGATCGCGGACGCACGGTGCGTCCGCCTGACCTCGACTCAGGAGACCCATCCGTGCACTACCCTCGCCTCGCTGTCATCGCCGCACTGGCGCTCGCCTCCGTCCCTGCCCTCGCCGCCGACTGCACGGTCGAGATCGAAGGCAACGATGCCATGCAATTCAACAAGTCCGCCATCGAGGTGAGCCAGAGCTGCAAGGAATTCACCATCAAGCTCAAGCACACCGGCAAGCTGCCGAAGCAGGCCATGGGCCACAACTGGGTGCTGAGCAAGACGGCCGACGTGGCGGCCGTTGCCGCCGACGGCATCTCGGCAGGCGCGGCGCAGGACTATGTCAAGGCCGGCGATGCCCGCGTCGTGGCGCACACGAAGATCATCGGCGGTGGCGAGAGCGACAGCGTCAGCTTCTCGCCGTCCAAGCTCGGCGCGACCGAGAGCTACACCTATTTCTGCTCCTTCCCGGGCCACTCTTCGCTCATGAAGGGAACGCTGAAGCTGGTGAAGTAGCGGGCAGGGCTTCCACGAAACCGCCCGGAGGGCTATCGTGGCAGCCCCAACACCCATCTGGAGACTACGCAATGGCAACCAGCAAATCGAGCACCACCAGCGCAAAGAAGGCACGCCCCGCGGGCATCCCGACGGCGGAAGACGTCCAGGACGCTTTCATCAAGCCGCTGAAGGGCATGGCCGAGCGGCTCCAGAGCCTTCCGCTGGCGGGCTCCATCGTCGAGAGCGGGCGCAAGGACCTGCAGGCGCTGGTGCAGGCCAACGAGAAGTCCTACCAGGGGCTCCAGGCCGTGGTCCAGCGCCAGACCGAGATGCTCAAGAGCTCGATCGAGGATTGGCAGGGCACGGTGAAGGGCATGGCGGCGGGCACGGACCCGCGCGAAAACCTCGCCAAGCTCGACGCCATGGGCAAGGCGGCGTTCAAGCAGGCGCTCGACGACATTCGCGAGCTGTCGGAGATGGCGGCGAAGTCGCAGTCCGAAGCCTTCGACGTGGTGCGCCGTCGCATTCAGGACAACGTGGACGAGGTCAGCAAGCTGTTGAAGCAGCGCAAGTAAAGGTCCATAGGGACAAGCCTCGGGGTTTGTCCTGCGCGATAACGAGAAAAAGGTCCGTGACGAAACGTACAGGAAGCGTACATTGGTGCGATCTCCTCAGCGATCAGATCGAATCAGCCATGGCATCGAATTCTCAGACGCGCGTTTCTCTCAAGGCGGCCGCCGACGCTGCCGCCCGTGAACGACTGCGGCAGGCCCTGCCCGCCACGGTCGGGCACCTGCAGCAGCACCAGGCCGACCAGATCGACGATAACGACATCGATGCCTACGTGAGACTGAACTGGCTCGAATGGCACGGCGGCGGGCTGCGCCTCACGATCACCGGGCGCAACGTGTGCGCCCAGATGGCACCCTCCGCTGCCTGAGCCTGCGCCGGCCTACTGGCCGACGATGATCTGCGCGATCAGGCCGGTAGCGACCGCCGCCAGCACGAAGTCCCCACCCACGCCCACCCACTGGTAGCCGCGCGGCGGCTGGTGCAGGCGATGGCCGCGCCAATCATTGACGACGTAGCTGCGGCTCCGGTATTCGCTCGGCACGCGACCGCCCCTGCGCCATTCGACGTGCGGGTTGGGATAGGCCGGGCGGCTGTACTGCGGGCCCGGACGGAAGTCCTGGGGGCGCTGCTGATAGTGGCCGTTGTTCGGGCCGCCCTGGCGGTGGTGTTGCTGCTGCTGCTCGTAGCGGTCATGGCGGTCGTCGTGGCGATCGGGTCCGCGATCGAAACGGCCGTCCTGCGCGAAGGCACTTCCCGCCATGCACATCGCCAGCGCTGCGGCTGCGACTGCCATGCTCTTTGACTTGTTCATTCTGGAACTCCTTCTGCGTTGATGAGGAGTCCAGTGTGGAATGCGCATGTATCGCGCTCACCCGGTGCATGTACGCGCGAGGTGAAGCAAGGTAAAGCCGGGCGAAGGCCCGGCTTGCGTCACGGCGTGTTGCCTTGCGGACCGATCGCCGGCGCGGACGGCCTGGCGCCCGAATGGGGCGAGAGCTTGCGGCCCAGCGATTCGCCCCAGCGCCGAACCGGCGCGCTCGCGCGCTCGGCCGTCGTGTCCACGCCCCGTCTCGTCGCGTTGCCTGCGCGCTCGATGCCACGGCCGGTGGCGTCGGCACCGCGTTCGATGCCGCCCAGCACCTTGCTGTCGTGCGTGTTGCCGGTGGCTGCGTGAGCGGGAAGCACCAGTGCGCCGAGCACGATCCATGCGGCTGCCGGGGCCAGGATGGTGCGGGTTCTCTTCATTGGGGACATCTGCTGAATTTCCTTTGTCTCAGGTTTCGGAAGCCTGCTCGTCCGCGGCGGCTCGCGCCATGCGTTCGCTCTTCCAGTACACGTCATCGCCGCCGTCGACGCGGTTGAGCACGCGCGCCAGCACGAAGAGCAGATCGCTCAATCGATTGAGATAGCGGCGCAGCGTATCGTTGATCTGCGCATCCGCGCCCAGTGCCACGACGGCACGCTCCGCCCGCCGGGCCACGGTGCGGCACACATGCGCGAGCGACGCGGCGCGCGTGCCCGCCGGAAGAATGAACTCGGCCAGCCGCGGCAGCGCCGCGTTGTGCTCGGCGAGCGCGTTGTCCAGCTGCAGCAGCGCGTCGGGCTTGAGCAGCGTGTAGCCGGGCATCGACAGCTCTCCGCCCAGATTGAACAGCTGGTGCTGCACGTCGACCAGCAGCTCGCGCACCCCGTCCGGTATCGGCTCGCACAGCAGCACGCCGATGTTCGAGTTGAGTTCGTCGACGTCGCCCATCGCGTGCACGCGCAGGTGGTCCTTGGGCACGCGCGTGTTGTCGCCGAGGCCGGTGGTGCCGTCGTCGCCGGTGCGCGTCGCGATCTGTGTGAGGCGGTTGCCCATGAGGGTGTCTTCCGTGGCTTTTGAGGGTGCGGTTCGTAGAATGTTAGACCCTTCAGGAGATCGCCTCGATGAACGCCCCCACCGCCCTTTCCCATCTCACGCCGGAGATTGCGCTGCGCGAGGTGCCCGACGCGCTGATCGAGGCCCTGAAGGCCCGCTTCGGCGACCGCTGTTCCACGGCGCTGGCGGTGCGCACGCAGCACGGCCGCGATGAATCCTCCTTCGACGCACCGCCGCCTTCCGCCGTGGTCTTTGCCGAGAGCACGCAGGACGTGGCCGATGCGGTCAAGCTCGCGAGCGACTACAGCGTGCCGGTGATCCCCTTCGGCGTCGGTTCTTCGCTCGAAGGGCACCTGCTCGCGGTGCAGGGCGGCATCAGCATCGACGTGAGCCGCATGAACCGCGTGCTGTCCGTCAACGCCGACGACCTCACCGTGACGGTGCAGCCCGGCGTCACGCGCAAGCAGCTCAATGACGAGATCAAGAGCACCGGCCTCTTCTTCCCGATCGACCCCGGCGCCGATGCCTCGATCGGCGGCATGGCGGCCACGCGCGCGAGCGGCACGAACGCCGTGCGCTACGGCACCATGCGCGAGAACGTGCTGGCGCTCGAAGTGGTCACGGCCAGCGGCGAAGTGATCCGCACCGGCACGCGCGCCAAGAAGTCATCGGCGGGCTACGACCTCACCCGCCTGCTGGTCGGCAGCGAAGGCACGCTCGGCGTGATCACCGAAGTCACCTTGCGCATCTACCCGCTGCCCGAAGCCGTGTCGGCCGCGATCTGCTCCTTCCCGAGCATCGAGGCCGCGGTGCGCACCACCATCGAGGTCATCCAGCTCGGCGTGCCGATCGCGCGCGTGGAACTGATCGACGTGAACACCGTGCGCATGGTCAATGCCTACTCCAAGCTTGGGCTGCGCGAGGAGCCGATGCTCCTGATGGAATTCCACGGCTCGCCGGCCGGCGTGAAGGAACAGGCCGAGACCGTGCAGGAACTGGCGAGCGGCCACGGCGGCAAGGCCTTCGAATGGGCCAGCACGCCCGAGGAGCGCACGCGCCTCTGGACCGCACGCCACAACAGCTACTTCGCGGCCGTGCAGTCGCGTCCCGGCTGCCGGGTGATTTCCACCGACACCTGCGTGCCGATCTCGCGCCTGGCCGATTGCCTGCTCGAATCCGTGACCGAGGCCGACGCCAGCGGCATCCCCTACTTCCTGGTCGGCCACGTGGGCGACGGCAATTTCCACTTCGGCTATCTGCTCGATCCCAACGCACCCGAAGAGCGCGTCGCGGCCGAGAAGCTGAATCACGCGCTGGTGTCGCGCGCCCTCGCACTCGAAGGCACCTGCACGGGCGAACACGGCGTCGGCCTGCACAAGATGGGCTTTCTCGTGGACGAAGCCGGCGCGGGTGCGGTCGACATGATGCGGACGATCAAGCGAGCGCTCGATCCGAAGAACATCATGAATCCCGGGAAGATTTTCAGCCTGTAGCGCGCCTCGACGCGCCGGGTTCAGATCAGCTTGGAGGCTTCGGCAAGGTAGACCGCCGTCTGCGGCAGGCCGCGCAGCTCCAACGCCTTGACGAGTTCCTCGGCAGAGCGCGCGGGGTGGGTCCAGGTCGCGCGCATCTCCTTGATCGCGGTCAGCGCCGCCAGTTCATGCAGTTCGAACTGGTTCATGATGAATTCGTCCGGGTGCTGCGCCTCGATGTGGTGGACGGCGAGCACCTCGGCGGGAAAGTCCTTCAGGTTGTAGGTCACGATGGCGTCCGCGTGGCCCGCGATCGCCGCGGCCAGGACATGGCGGTCATCCGGATCGGGCAGCTCGAGGCCGGGGATGAGACTCTCGTGACCCACGACGAGGCAATCCGGGACCGCCTCGCGCATGAGGAGCACGGTGCGTTCGATCGCCCTCGCCTGCCCCGGCATTTTTTCGAGCAGGTTGCGCGTCCACTCGTTCTCGATGGTCGCGCTCCACCGCGCGTGGTACAGGCCCGCGAAGGTCAGCCGCATCAGGATGTCGCGCACGAGTTGCGGGTACAGCACGCAGGCGTCGAGGATCGCGGTGAACCGCGCGGAGCCCGCCATCGACTCAGAACTCGAAGCCGGCTTCCTGGGACACGCGCGCCAGCTCGTCGAGCGCGTCGCGCGACTTCTGGCGCGACGCGACCTGATAAGCCAACAAGTCCTCGAACGCGATGCGCCGATGGCGGCCAACCTTGCGATGCCTCAACCGCCCCTCCTCTATCTCCTTGATGACAAAGGGGCGCGAGACGTTCAGGAACGAGGCCGCCTCCTGGGTGGTCAATTCGGCCTGCTGCGGCACCAGCATGAGGGGCTGGCGCGCCGCCATCGAGCGCAGCACGTGGGCGAGCAGATGCAGGGCCTTGGGCGGCAGTTTCAGGACCGGCGCCGTCTGGCTCTCATCGTCCAGATCGAGCGTCACGTCGATGTGATCTGCCTTCGAGTGGTCGAGCGCGGTCACGAGGCACCGGTGGGCCACGGCGGCCATTTCGGCCTCCATCTGCGTGGCGGGTTCGAGCAATTCGGTGGTCATGCGGCTATCTCCTTCGAGCAGATCAACGGGCAGCCAGGTTCAGGCCGGCACGCTGACACGAATGACCGAGCATAAACGAAATAAACGCAGCATTCGAAGTAATCGCAAATTCACTTGCGACAAGGTTGGCGAATGCCAGCCGCCATGAAAAAAGCCCGGGGCTCGAAAGAGCCACCGGGCTTTTGCACCCTGAGCGCTGCCTTATTTTTTCGTGTTGGAGCCGGAGCGCGGAGCCGCCGGCGCCGAAGTCTGTGAAGGGGCCGCTCCACCGTCCACGCCCAGCCGGCCGCCGCCGCCGAGCCCCTGGCCCTGGACCGTCTGTGCCTTGTAGTTGCGCAGCGAGACGACCATCTGGTTGAACGCGTCCATGAAGGCGGCGCTGATGACCTTGCCTTGCGCCGTGTTGGTGTAGCCGCCGAGCCCTGCCGCGGCGCTGCCGCCGAACACCGAGCCGAAGGCGCCGAAATCGGTCTTGGACGCGCTGCCTTCCGACGCGGACACCTGAACGCCCGAGCGGTTGTCGACCAGCGTGAGCATCGCGCTGGCCTCCTTGGTCTGCATGCTCCCCCCGACGGCCGAGAGCACGCCGCTGTAGCGGCCGCCCACCAGGCCGCCGAGTGCGCCGCCCACGCCGCCGGCGTTCTGGTTGCTGAAGACGATCTCGGGCGACAACGCGTAGTCGGAGGCGACCATCTGGCCGGCGCCGAAGTTGCTGCCCTGCCGCATCTCGCCCGATTGCATGAGCTGGCGCTCGCGGGACATGGCGTTCATGCCGGCCGCGCTGCGCTCGACCACCACGAAGCAGTTCGATTGCTGGACCAGCAGGCGCAGCAGGTTGGCCGTGGGCGGCAGCTTGTATTCGTTGCGGATGATGGTGTACCAGCCCGCCGACTGGTTCTCGACCAGCGAGACCGTGCCCAGCGGCGACGCGCACTTTTCGAGCGCCGTGTTGGTGTTGGCCGACGCACTGCCGGCCGCGCTGCCAGTGGCCACCGTCTTCGCGCTCTGGCTGCCCATTTGCATGTCCGTGGTTTCACAACCGGTCAGGAACAGCGCGCCCAAGGCAAGGGCCGCGAGCGGAAGTCTCGTGTTGTCCATGGCTGGATCCCTCTTAATACTTTCTGGTTAAAAACGAAACCAGAGAATAGGCTGAAGTAACCGGATGAATCAATCGCCCGGACAGCCAGGAATCCGCCGCAGCCGAACTATGCCGTTTGGCGGATGCGGTCGATCAGTCCGTTGAGCGCTTCGAGCGAACCGAAGTGAATGGCCAGTTCGCCGCTTTCCTCGATGCGGCCGCCGCGCTTGCTGCGCTTCTTGATGCGGACTTCGACTTCAGCCGCCAGGAGGTCGGCGAGTTCTTCCTCGACCCGCAGGAGGTCCCGCGACTTCTCGCCGGCGCCGCGGCGCGGCGAAGGCGTGAGGCTGAACTCGGCCGCCAGCTTCTTGACCAGCGCCTCGGCCTCGCGCACCGACATCTTCTTGGCGGCGATCTGGTTCGCTGCGGTGATCTGGGTGCCCTTGTCGAGCGACAGCAAGGCACGGGCATGGCCCATGTCGATGTCGCCGGCCATGAGCATGGCCTGCGCCGGCTCGGCCAGGTTCAGCAGGCGCAGCAGGTTGCTGGCAGCGCTGCGGGACCGGCCCACGGCTTGGGCCGCCGACTCGTGAGTGAGCCCAAACTCAGCGACCAGGCGTTGCAGGCCTTGAGCTTCTTCCAGCGGATTGAGGTCTTCGCGCTGGATGTTCTCGATCAGCGACATGGCCGCGGCGGCTTCGTTCGGCACGTCGCGCACGAGCACGGGCACGCTTTCGAGCCCGGCCAGGCTGGCCGCGCGGAAGCGGCGCTCGCCCGCGATGATTTCGAACTCGGCATTCTTGGCGCGCGCCATCTCGGCGTCCAGGCGACGGACCAGGATGGGCTGCATGATGCCCTGCGCCTTGATGCTCTCGGCCAGTTCGTACAGGGCGCCCTCGTCCATGCGGGTCCGGGGCTGGTAGACGCCGGGGACCATCTGGTCGAGATTCAGGGTCGTGGGGTTGGGCGGTGCGACATCATCGGCGGTCGCGGTGTCCGGCCCGTTGAAGGTGGGCCCGAGCAGGGCTTCGAGTCCGCGGCCGAGGCCCTTGGGTTTTTTGGTGGCCATGGAGGTCAGTCTTCTTTCAGTAGGTCGTTCAGCAGCGCGCGGCCTTCGGGCCAGTCGCCCAGGCCGGATTCGCTGTTGATGTGGCCGCGAGCGCCGGCGTCTCTATATATAGAGTGCCAGTCGCGCGCCATCTCCCGGGAGCGGGCCGCATCGCAATAGGGATCGTCATGCGCTGCCACCATCAGGGACGGAAACGGCAGCGGCTGGCGGACGATGGGCGCCCAGCCGGGAATCATCTGGCGGAGGTCGTCGCGCTCCAGGTCCCCGGGTGCCACCAGCAGTGCGGCGCGGACCTTGCCGGTGTGGCGCGAGTGCGCTGCCCACGCTGCGACCAGGATGCAGCCGAGGCTGTGCGCCACGAGGACGACCGGGCCGGGCGCCGCGAGCACTTCTTCCTCAAGCCGGGCGGACCAGTCTCCGCGCAGTGGGCGCATCCAGTCGTGCTGCTCGACGCGGTGGTCGCCGTAGATCGCCTCCCAGCGGCTTTGCCAATGGTCAGGGTCGCTGTTCTGCCAACCAGGCAGCAGCAGGGTTTTCGTGACGGTCATCTGGGGCGAAGAAGGATGGGATGAGCTCAAGGGCTTTCGGGCACCTGGTCGGTCACCGTGGGCGGGTCCATCGGGACTGGCGCGACGGGGGCGACAGGCACCGGTGCCTCAGCCGCCAGTGCGCTCGCGGGCGGCATCTTCTCGACCAGTTCCTGGGCGAAGGCCACGAAGGCCTGGCTGCCCTTGGCGCCCGGATCGAAGACCACGCCCGGCAGTCCGTAGCTGGGCGCTTCCGCCAGCCGCACGTTGCGCGGGATCACCGTATCGAACACCTTGTCGCCGAAGTGCCCCTTGAGCTGCTCGCTGACCTGCTGCTGCAGCGTGATGCGCGGATCGAACATCACGCGCAGCAGGCCGATGATCTGCAGATTCTTGTTGAGGTTGGCGTGCACCTGCTTGATCGTGTTGACCAGGTCGGTCAGCCCTTCCAGCGCGAAGTACTCGCATTGCATGGGCACGATCACGCCGTGCGCGGCACACAGCCCGTTCAGCGTGAGCAGGCTCAGGCTCGGCGGGCAGTCGATCAGGATGAAGTCGTATTCGGCACCGACCGCAGCCAGCGCGGTCCGCAAGCGCTTCTCCCGGCGGTCCAGCGCGACCATTTCGACCTCGGCGCCGGCCAGTTCGCGGTTGGCACCCAGGACGTCGTAGCCGCACTTTTCGGCCGTCACCCGCGCCTCGGCCACCGAGGCCGATTCGAGCAGCACGTCGTAGACGGTCGTTTCCAGCTGGCGCTTGTCGATGCCCGAGCCCATGGTGGCGTTGCCCTGCGGATCGAGGTCGATCATCAGGACTCGTTGCCCCACCTTCGCCAGGCCAGCCGCAAGATTGACGGTCGTCGTGGTCTTGCCGACGCCGCCCTTCTGGTTCGCAATGCAGAAGATCTTTGCCATGGGTCAGGCGCCTTGCCGGAGGTCGAGCGGTGGAATGCGGGCTGGGAGACTTGTCATGCTTACCTGGAGATCGCCAGCTTGAAGCCGAAAGCGATCAGGAACACACCGGCCAGCTTGTTGAGGGTGCCCGAAATGCGGGGGTTGGCGCGCATGCGCTCGGCCAGGAAGTGGGTCAGCAGCGTCGCGATCAAGCCGTACATGAAGGTCAGGACCGCGATCGTCAGGGCCATGACGGCGAAAGTCGTGAGGCCCTGGTGACGGGCCGGATCGACGAACAGCGGGAAGAACGCCATGTAGAAGACGATGGCCTTCGGGTTCAGCAGCGTGATCGCCAGCGCCTGACGAAAGTACTGGCCGGCGCGAATATTGAGGATGGGCGCAGCGCCCGGCTTGGCGCGCAGCATCTTGAACCCGAGCCAGGCCAGATAGCCGGCCCCGAGCCACTGGACGGCGCTGAAGGCAGCCGGGTAAGCGTTCAGGAGGGCGGCCACGCCGGCCACTGCCGCCCACATCAGAACCTGGTCACCGGCGATCAGGCCGATGGTGGCGGCCAATCCGCCGCGGATGCCGCCCTTGCCCGTCGAGGTGATCAAGGCCAGATTTCCCGGTCCGGGGATCGCGAGGAAAAGGATGATGGCCGCGACGAACGCGCCGTAATCAGCGATGCCGAACATGAAAATTGCCTCAAATGGGAAGCGTCGAGTCTAAGCGAGGTCGACGCGGCGGACGCTGATCAGGCGGCCGGTTTTCGCATCCAGACGATGCAACGCTCGGCATCGAGGCCCGGAACCGACAGTTGTTCCACGTGAAACACTGCCGCTTCAGGCGGAAGTTGAGCGATTTCATCGTCGGGCGCCCTGCCCTTCATGGCCAGCCAGACGCCATCCGGCGCCAGCAAATGCGCTGAGCCGGTGATGAAATCCGGCAACGATGCGAAGGCGCGGGAGCTGATGACGTCGTAGCTGCCGGTCAGGGACTCGACCCGCGCATGCAGGCCGCGCAGGTTGCGAAGGCCCAGTTCCGATGCGACTTGCTGAACGAACGCCGCCTTCTTGGCGACCGCATCCAGGCAAGTGACGTCGATGTCATCCCGCAGGATTGCGATCACGACGCCCGGCAGCCCTGCCCCGGCGCCGACGTCCAACAACCTGGCCGCCGTGGGCCGCTCACGCCGAAGCGGCAGGATGACCGAAAGACTGTCGAGCAAATGGTGGGTCAGGACGGTCGATGGATCTCGCAGCGCCGTCAGGTTGTAGACCTTGTTCCATTTCAGGATGAGCGCGCCGTAGCCCAGCAGCTGTTCGCTCTGCCGGTCCGTCAATTCGATGCCGAGCTTTCCTGCGCCATCGCGCAGCAGTTGTTCCTGGCTCATTCCGCAGCTTGGGGCTCGACCGCCGCGTCCTGCACGAATGCGCGATGTCCGCCCTTGCGCAGGTGAATCATCAGCAGCGAAATCGCAGCCGGCGTCACGCCGGAAATCCGCGAGGCAATGCCCAGAGTTTCCGGGCGATGCTTGGTCAATTTCTGACGAACTTCGAAACTCAGCGCCTTGACCTGGCCATAGTCGAGGTCGACTGGCAACTTCAGGTTCTCGAAATGCGCTGCCCGTTCGACTTCGTCGTGCTGGCGATTGATGTAGCCGGAGTATTTGGCGGCGATCTCGATCTGCTCGATTTCCGTTTCGCCCAGTGGCTCGCCGGAGCTGTACTTGCCGCCGTCTAGCGACATCAGCGATTCGTAGCTGACATTGGGCCGACGCAGCAGGTCGCCCAGGTTGTATTCGTGGTCGATCGCCTTGCCCAGAACCCGCTCCGACTCGGCGGCCGGCAGATTCCGCGGGTTGACCCAGATCGAACGCAGGCGCTCTGTTTCACGTGAAACAGCGTCGCGCTTCCGCGAGAAAGCATCCCAGCGGGCGTCATCCACCAGACCCAGCTTGCGGCCGGCTTCGGTCAGGCGCATGTCGGCGTTGTCTTCGCGCAGTTGGAGGCGGAACTCCGCCCGGCTGGTGAACATGCGGTAAGGCTCGGTCACACCCTTGGTGATCAGGTCGTCGACCAGCACGCCCAGGTAGGCTTCGTCTCGACGGGGTAACCAGGCGGCCTCCCCCCTGCACTGCAGTGCAGCATTGATCCCGGCAAAGAGACCTTGGGCAGCCGCCTCTTCATAGCCGGTCGTGCCATTGATTTGTCCGGCGAAGAACAGGCCATTGATCGCCCGGGTCTCGAAACTGCTCTTCAACTCCCGTGGGTCGAAGTAGTCGTACTCGATCGCGTAGCCCGGACGCAGGATGTGCGCGTTCTCCAGACCGGCCATCGACCGGACCAGCTGGTACTGGATATCGAAAGGCAGGCTGGTCGAGATCCCGTTCGGGTAGTACTCGTTGGTGGTCAGCCCTTCCGGCTCCAGGAAGATCTGGTGGCTTTCCTTGTCGGCAAAGCGATTGATCTTGTCTTCGACGCTCGGGCAGTAGCGCGGTCCGATGCCGTCGATCTTGCCGGTGAACATCGGGCTGCGGTCGAAGCCGGAGCGGATGATGTCGTGCGTGCGAGCGTTGGTGTTCGTGATCCAGCAGGGCAACTGCTGCGGATGCATGTCCGCGCGGCCCATGAAGCTGAACACGGGCATCGGCCCGGCACCGCCCGGCATGCCGTCGCCGGGCTGCTCGGTGCACTTCGAGAAGTCGATGCTTCGCCCGTCCAGGCGCGGCGGCGTCCCGGTCTTCAGCCGCCCTTGGGGCAGCTTCAGTTCCTTCAGGCGCGCCGAGAGGCTGACCGCCGGCGGGTCGCCCGCGCGTCCCGCCTGGTAGTTGTCGAGGCCGACGTGAATGCGCCCGTCCAGGAAGGTCCCGGCCGTCAGCACCACGGCACGCGCACGGAATGCAATGCCGACTTGCGTGACGGCACCGACCACCCGGTCACCTTCGATCATCAGGTCGTCCACGGCCTGCTGGAACAAGGACAGGTTCGGCTGGTTCTCCAGCCGGCGCCGGATCGCCGCCTTGTAGAGCACGCGGTCCGCCTGTGCGCGCGTCGCCCGCACGGCCGGCCCCTTGCTCGAATTGAGAATGCGGAACTGGATACCGCCCTCGTCCGTCGCGATGGCCATGGCGCCGCCCAGCGCATCGACCTCTTTCACCAGATGCCCCTTGCCGATGCCGCCGATCGACGGATTGCAGCTCATCTGGCCCAGCGTCTCGATGTTGTGGGTGAGCAGCAAGGTGCGGGCGCCCATCCGCGCGGAGGCCA
Organism: Variovorax flavidus; assembly: GCF_030317145.1. Classification (GTDB taxonomy): domain Bacteria; phylum Pseudomonadota; class Gammaproteobacteria; order Burkholderiales; family Burkholderiaceae_C; genus Variovorax; species Variovorax flavidus. The sequence continues at coordinate 536,910 of NZ_JASZYE010000002.1, read as the reverse complement.
GCGCGGCTTCGGTGCCGGCATGGCCGCCGCCGACGACGATCACATCGAATTCTTCGGGGTACAGCATTGGGAGTGGGCGCACTGTCGCGTGCGCTGCGGAAAGGGGGCACCAATTTTAATCGCCCAAGCCCCTTCGTGCGACTTCTGGGGACATGCAGCCCCAACACACCGAACCCCGTCCTTCAGGCATCCCGCCTAGACATGTTGCTATCATTTTTATAGCAACCGCCAAGAATGCCGCAAGACCGCCTAAACCACCCCACAGGCCCTCCAGGGCGCCAGTCCAGAAATACCGCGGAACCGGCTCTGCCGGGCCGCAGGTATTGCCCCCGGTAGGGGGTAGGCGGCTACACGAAGTGAGCAAGCCTGGGGGCGAGTTCAGAAACACCGCGGAACCGGCTTGCCCGGGCCGCCGGTATTGCCCCCGGTAGGGGGTAGGCGAAACGACACGAAGTGCGTGCAGCCTGGGGGCGAGCTAGACCACATGCGCCGCAGCCTGCCGCTGGTCCGCCGGGTCGTGCGGCATCACCGGCACCGGCTTTTCGATCCCCACGAGCAGCCCGCTGGGCTCGGGCGCTGCCGAGGCCTGAACGCCCTCGTCCTGCAACTCCCGCACCGTCAAGGTCTTCCCCGTCATGCTGACCGGGCCGAAGATCGTGCAGAACGCGACGTCCTTGGCATCGCGCCCGGTGCCCACGCGAACGAGCCGGTCGACGGGCGCCATGCGGGTCGCATCGAACAACACCCACTGCCCGCCAAGCCAGGCCTCGAACACCGCATGGAAATCCTGCGGCGGCTCGTCGAACCAGACATAACCCACCACAAGCCGCGCCGGGATGTTCAGCGCGCGGCAGAAGGTGATGCCCAAGTGCGCGAAATCGCGGCACACGCCGGCGCGTTCGACGAACACCTCGCTCGCCGTCGTCGTCGACACGCTGCTCCCCGGCTCGTAAGTGATGCTCTCGTGGATCCAGTCGACGATGGCCTGCACGCGCCCGATGCCGGGCGGCAGATCGCCGAACAGCTGCTGCGCACAGCGCGACATCAGGTCCGACTCGCAATAGCGCGTCGGCATCATGTAGTGAAGGATCTCGTTGGGCACTTCGTTCACCGGCACCTCCGGCAGATCGGTCGGCACGTCGACGTGCGAGCGCTGCACGCTGGCCCGGTAGCGGATCTTCAGCGGCCCCGGCTGCGCGTCGAAGCGGATGAAGCGGTTGCCATTGCCTTCATCGCAGAAGGCCTGCATCTCCACGGGCGGCTCGATCACCAGATCCTCGCTGATCAGGGCCTGCGTGCCGCTGCGCGCAGCCTCGATGTTGAGCAGCAGGTGCGAGGGCGCGGAGACCTCGTATTCGAGCACCGCTTCCACGTGTGAGAAATGCATGATCTCCCTGCGCCCGCGGCACAGCCTATTTGATCGGACAGGTTTGAATGAATCAGGACTGGGCGCTGAACTGGCCGCGCAGCGAACGGCCCGAGCGGCCACGCCGCTCAGGCAATTGCCAATGAGACTGCGTCACGTGGAGCACACGCATCACGCGATGCGCCGGGCTCTGGAGCAACACCACCAGGGGCCGCACGCGCGGCCACCGCATCGGGGACGTGCCCATCATCGGTCCAGCGCCTTCCGGGCGGCACCCACGCCCAGCGCGGCCAGCACGAGAAACACGACCGCAAGGATCAGGAACAGACCGAACAGCACCTTGGCAATGCCGGCCGCACCCGCGGCAACGCCGCCAAAGCCAAGGGCACCGGCAATCAGCGAGATCACGGCAAAAACAATGGCGTACTTCAACATAGAGACTCCTGGCGATGGCCTATCCACCGCAGCGGCGCAAGCTTAGAAAGCCGCCGCGCCGATACTCATAGTCGCGGCGCGCAAGCGGCCGTAGGACAAAAACGCGATGGCTGCGAACCCGCTAGCATCGACCTCCCCTCCCAAATCTGCTTTCCGCTTTTTCATTGGAGTTTTTCGCATGAAGCTGTACTACTCGCCGGGCGCATGCTCGCTGTCCCCTCACATCGCAATGCGTGAAGCCGGCCTGGCGTTCGAACCCGTGCTCGCCAGCACCAAGAGCCACAAGCTCCAGGATGGCACCGACTACTACGGCATCAACCCGCTGGGCTATGTGCCCCTGCTCGAACTCGACGACGGAAGCCGCCTGCGTGAAGGCCCCGCCATCGTCCAGTACATCGCCGACCTGGCGCCCACCAAGAACCTCGCACCGGCCAACGGCACGCTGTCGCGCTACCGCCTGCAGGAGTGGCTGACCTTCATCGGCACCGAGATCCACAAGAGCTACTCGCCGCTGTTCAACCCGAACATGCCGGAAGAAGCCAAGAGCACTTTCAAGACCAAGCTCAAGTCGCGCTACGAATGGCTGGACAGCCAACTCGAGGGCAAGGAATACCTGATGGGCGAGCACTTCACGGTGGCCGACGGCTACTTGTTCACCGTCACCAACTGGGCGAAGCCGACGGGTGTCGACATCGCGTCTTTCCCCAACCTGAACGCCTGGCATGCACGCGTTGCGGCCCGCCCTGCGGTGCAGGAGGCCATGAAGGCCGAAGGACTGATCAAGTAGGCCCACCCCCAGGCTTGCCCGCTTCGTGTGGCCGCCTTCCCCCTTCGAGGGGGCAACACCCGCGGCCCGGCAAAGCCGGCTCCGCGGTGTTTCACGAATCAGGTAGTGCAGGCAGTGCTTTCTGCCGGGATGCCAGCAGCGCACCCGCCCACAGGGTGATGGCGGAGGCGACAAGGCCCCTGGCCAGTCCGCCTTCGCCATCGGAGATCCAGCCGGTCACGGTGGGCCCCACGATCTGCCCCAGCGCGAAGGCGATCGTGAAAGCGCTGATGCCGGTCGCCCACTGTGCGGCCGGCAGGTTGTGGCGCACCAGTGCGGTGGTCGACGCCACCACCGACAGGAACACCGCGCCGAACAGCAGCCCCGAAGCCATCGCCACGGGCCACGAAGGGCTCAGCACCGGCAGCATCGTCGCGACGCCCAGCAAGGCGTTGAGCACCGCCTGAGGCCCGCCGCCGCGAAAGCGGTCGAGCAGCCCCGCCCACAGCCGCGACGAGGCCACGCAGGCCACGCCGAGCAAGGCATAGAACACGGTAATGTCGGCGGGCTTCGCCCCCTGCTCGCGCAGCAGCGCGATCACGAAGGTCATGTAGCCGATGTAGCCGGCACCGAAGAGCGTGTAGCCGGCCAGCGCCCAGCCGAAGCGGCGGACGGGCGTCGCCGTGTGAGGCGCGGCATCGGAGGACGGCGCGGGCACAGGCGCGCGCGCCTCGATGGGCAAGGCCCGCATCGCCGACGCCAGGACCGCCGTCGAGATGAAGCTGGCCAGCGCCAGCGCCCACCATGCCCAGGCCCAGCCGTGCGGCTCGCCCGATGCGGCCTGCAGCACCGCCGGCACGAGCAGCGCCGACAGCGTGATGCCGAGCCCGGTGCCGCCGTAGTAGAGCCCCAGCAGAAAGCCCGAGCGCGACGGCTGCAAGGTGCCCAGCCGCGCCGCCAGCAAGCCGCCCGCGACGAACACCCAGGCACTCGCCAACCCGGCAAGCAGCCGCTGCAGCAGCAGCGCGGGCGCCGAGGTGAAGAAGCCGCTCGCCACCATGAAGAGGCTCGCCCACACCGCGCCGCCGACCAGCAATCGAACGGGCCCGAAGCGCCGCATCAGCGCTGGCGTCGTCAGCGCGCCGAGCAGGTAGCCGGCCGCATTCGCGGTGTTCATTCCGCCCGCGAGCGTGTAGCTCCAGCCGAGATCCTCACGCATCGGCGGCAACAGCAGCCCATATGAGAAGCGAGTGATGCCTAGCGACACCGCGGCCCCCAGGGACAGAGCGAGCGCAAGGCGCAAGGCCTGCGCGGGCGTGAGGGTGGCGGCGGTCGTGGGCGTCATGCGTGCGCGGTCATTCTGCGGCAACGCCTACCAGCAAATCGACAACCTCGCGACAGCGCGGTTGAAGTGTGGGGTTTACCCTTGCCCTCGTTCTCACAACAGCCATACAAAACAATGTCCACCCTCTTCGACCCCGTGCAGGCCGGTGACCTGAAGCTGAGCAATCGCATCGTCATGGCGCCCCTCACGCGCAACCGCTCGCCCAACGCGGTCCCGCGCGACATCACGGCCACCTACTACGCGCAGCGCGCCAGCGCAGGCCTGCTCATCACCGAAGCCACCGCCATCAGCCACCAGGGCCAGGGCTATGCGGACGTGCCCGGGCTCTACGGGTCGGAACAGCTCGACGCCTGGAAGCGCGTCACCGACGCCGTGCACGCCGAGGGCGGCAAGATCGTCGTGCAGCTCTGGCACGTGGGCCGCGTCTCGCACGTGGAACTGCAGCCCGACGGCGGCAAGCCGGTCGCGCCCTCCGCGATCACGGCGAAGACCAAGACCGTGCTGATCAAGAACGGCGTCCCCACCTTCACGGAAACCTCCGAGCCCCGCGCGCTCGATGCGAGCGAACTGCCCGGCATCGTGCACGCCTACGCAGTGGCCGCACGCAACGCGGTCGAGACCTCGGGCTTCGACGGCGTGGAGATCCACGGTGCCAACGGCTACCTGCTCGACCAGTTCCTCAAGAGCGGCAGCAACAAGCGCACCGACGACTACGGCGGCCGCATCGAGAACCGCGCCCGCCTGCTGCTCGAAGTCACGCGCGCCGTGGTCGACGCGGTGGGCGGCGGCAAGACGGGCATTCGCTTGTCGCCCGTGACGCCGGCCAACGATGTGCACGACGACAACCCGCAGCCCTTGTTCGACTACGTCGTCAAGCAGCTCGCGCCGCTCAACCTCGCCTACATCCACATCATCGAAGGCGCCACCGGCGGCCCGCGCGAGATCGACGATCGCCCCTTCGACTATGAAGCCCTCAAGGCGGCCTACCGCCAGGCGGGCGGCAAGGCCGCATGGATGGTGAACAACGGCTACGACAAGCCGCTGGCCGAGGAAGCGCTGAAGGAAGGCGATGACCTCGTGGCCTTCGGCAAGCCCTTCATCTCCAACCCCGACCTCGTTCGCCGGCTGCGCGAAGGTGCGCCGCTGAACGAGTGGGACAAGAACACGTTCTACGGCGGCGGCGAGGCCGGTTACATCGACTACCCCGTTCTCTGAACTCGCCCCCAGGCTTGCCCACTTCGTGTGGCCGCCTACCCCCTGCCGGGGGCAATCCCGGCGGCCCGGCGGAGCCGGTTCCGCGGGATTTCTGGCGAGGCCGGCAAGACGGCTGCGTCAGGCTGGGGGGAAGGCTACGCTGACTCTCAGGCCGCCTTCGTCCGATGCCTTTGCGAAGGCTAGTTCGGCGTCGAGCAGCTTTGCGTAGCGGGCGACGATCGCGAGTCCGAGGCCCGCGCCCTGTCCGAGCTTCTGGCCGGCAGGGCCTTGCGCCCAGCGCTGCATGAGGTCGCGCTGCGCCTCGGGCGGGATGCCGGGGCCGTCGTCGACCACGGCCAGCGTGCGGCCCGCCAGTTCGATGGTGATGGTGCGCCCGCCATAGCGCAACGCGTTGTCGATCAGATTGTCGAGGATGCCCTCGACCAGCGCGGCGTTCGCCTCCACCGTCACGGCCTCGTCGAGGCCTAGCGCCCCCAGATCCACCCCTTGCGCATCGGCGCGCGCCAGATGCCGCAGCACCGCCTGCTGCGCCAGCTCATCCAGTCGCAGCGCCTCGCGCTGCAGGCCCGTGCGCCCTTCGTCGGCCAGCGCGAGCGCCAGCAGTTGATCCACCAGGTGGCTCGCACGCGCCTGGCTCACTGCGATGCTCTCCAGTTGTTCGCGCCAAACCGAAGGCGAATGCTGCGCCAGTCCATAGTCCGCCAGCGCACGAATGCCGGCGAGCGGCGTGCGCAGCTCGTGCGCGACGTTTCCCGCGAACTCCCGCTGCGCCGATGCGCTTTGGGCCAGCCGCTCCAGCAGCGCGTTGAGGGTGTCGCCCAGCTGTTCGAGCTCACGCGAGCTTCGCGCCACGGGCACGGGCGCGAGGTCGTGGGCATTGCGCTGTTCCAGCGTCTGGCGCAGTTCGCCGAGCGGTTGAAGCTCGCGTTGGATGCCGCGCCACAACCATGTCGCCAGCAGCGCGAGCAGCACGAACTGCGGGGCCAGCGAATAGATCAGCAAGCGCTCGACGAGCACCGCGCGGGCCCGCGTGGTCTGCGCGATCACCACGCGGTAGGCATTGGGCGCATCGTGGTTCAGCACCACGGCGCGCAAGTCCTTGCCCTGGTAGGTGACGCGCGAGAAGCGGTAGCGCGCGCCTTCCTCCGGCTGAGGCGCCTGCAAGCCCGCATGCCCGGCGAGCAGCGATCCGTCGGGCCGCAGCACGGCGAAGAACACGGTCTCGGACTGGTCGAACAGCACGCTGTTGACCTCGCGCGGCGACAGCAGCAGCTCGATGTCGCGCTCGCCCGCCTGCACGTTGGCCGACACGGCATAGGCATCGTCCAGCATCCCGCGATCGAAGGCCTGCTCGGTGAAGTAGTTCGCGACCACCAGCGCCACCGCCGTGCCCACCAGCCAGGTCAGGGCCAGCGGCAGCAGCACGCGCCGCAGCACGCGCGCGGTCAGCGAGGGCGCGGCGGCAGCGCCCGCCGTCGCGCGCGCGTTCACACGTCCGCTTCCAGCAGATAGCCGATGCCGCGCAAGGTGCGGATCACCGCGCCGCTGCCGACCAGCTTCTTGCGCAGGCGGGAGATGAAGGCCTCCAGCGCGTTGTCGCCCAGCGACTCGTCGAAGGTCGACAGCTTGTCCGACAGCTCCCGCTTGCTGATCGTGCGGCCCGGGGGGCTCATCAGTTCCCAGAGCACCTCGAACTCGCGCGCAGGGAGGTCGAGCGGAACGCCGCCGATCGCGAAGCGCCGGGCCCGGCGATCGAGCCGCAGTTGGCCGAGCAGCGCGATGTCCTCGGTGCCCTGCGCACGCCGCACCAGCGCGCGAAGCCGGGCCTCGACCTCGGCCAGGTCGAAGGGCTTGCCGAGGTAGTCGTCGGCGCCGGCATCGAGGCCGGCGATGCGCTCCTCGGTGCGGTCGCGGGCCGTCAGCACCAGCACGGGGGTGCGGTCGCCGCGTGCACGTGCATGGCGCAGCGCGGTCAGCCCGCTCGCGAGGCCGCTGGTCGGGCTGGCCGTCGCGGGCAGGTTCAGGTCGAGCAGCACCGCATCGAAGCGCTGCACGCGCCAGAGGTGGTCGGCTTCCTCGACGCTCGCGGCCACATCGACGCGGTGGCCCGCGTCCCCAAGGCTGCGCAACATCACGCCGCGCAGCACGGCATCGTCTTCGACCAGGAGGATTCGCATGGGTTGGACAAGAAAAAAGGTACGTGTTTTTACAACATGCGAGGGTCAGCACGCCGTCAGTACTTCGCCGCGATAAACGGCCAATGAGGATACGACAGCGGGCCGCTTGCGCGGCCTTTTTCATGGGCGCCGTGCTGATGGCGCAGGCGTGGGCGCAGGCCTCGCAACGCCAGCTCACGCTCGATGAGGTGCTGCGTGCGGCGCGCGACAACCCCGATGTGATGCTGTCGCGCCAGTCCCTCGCCGCGGCTCGCGCCGACGTGCTGGCCGCCGACCATGCGCCGCCCCCGCTGCTCACCGCCAAATCCAGTTCGATCGACCTGCAGAACGGCGTCGGCGCCGGCGACATCGGCCGCAAGCGTGTCGACAATTCGCTCGGCATCGACTGGACCTGGGAGCGCGGGGGCAAGCGCAGCGCCCGCACCACGGCGGCCGAGCGCGCGGCCGACGCGGCGCTTGCCGATGTCGACGACGTGCAGGTGCAGCAGTTGATCGCGGCGGGCAACGCCTTCTTCGATTTGCTCGGCGCGCAGGAGCGCATCGTCGAAGTGAACGCCGTCGAACGCAGCGCCCAGCAGCTCTCGGATGTTGCGGCGCGGCGCGTCCAGGCCGGCGACCTGCCCGCGCAGGAAGCGGCGCGCACCGCCATCGAGACACAGCGCAGCCGCGTCGAACTGCGTGCGGCCGAACTCGACCGCGAGCGCGCGCAGATTTCCCTCACGCAATTGCTGGGGCCGGGCGCCGCGGTCCGAGGCCTGGCCGCCAGCGCGGACTGGCCCGCGCTCGCCCTGCCGGGGGACGACACCGACCTCGATGCCCTCGTCGACGCGCGCTCCGACGTGCGCGCCGCGCAGGCACGCGTCGCGTCCACCGATGCCGCGCTGGCTGCCGCGCAGGCCCAGCGCAGCGCCGACGTCGTCTGGGGCGTCTCGCTCGACCGCTACCCGGGCACGTCCAATCGCCTGCTCGAAGTACGTGCCGTCGTGCCGCTGCATTGGGGCTACCAGTTCGAGGGCGAGATCGGCCGCGCCCAGGCCGTCTACACGCAGGCGCAGGACGCGCTGGCCCGCAAGCGCTACGACGCGAAGCTGGAGCTCCAGCGCCTGCGCGACGAGGCCGAGGCCAATGCGCGCCGGCTGCAGATCTTCGAGAAGGACATCCTCGCGAGCGCACGCCAGGTCGCCGAGAACGCCGAGCTGGCCTACCGCAAGGGCGCGATGTCGCTCAGCGACCTCCTCGATGCGCGGCGCACGCTGCGCGCCACCCAGCTCGATGCGATCGCCGCGCGCGTCGATCACGCCAAGGCCGCATTGGCCTGGCGCCTGCGAACCCAACCCATGCCCACGCCATGAACGCCCTTCTCCCCTCGCCCCTGCGCCCGGTGCTGCTCGCCGTGCTGGCCGCGTTGACGCTTGCCGGCTGCGTCGATCGCAACGCGCCGGTCGCCGAGGCCGAGCCGCCGTCGCCGATCGTCCAGAACAACCAGATCCGCTTCGCGCCCGACCATCCGCAACTCAAGCTGCTCACGCTCACGGCGGCCGCGCCCGGCAAGAGCGTGCGCACCGAGCTGCCCGCACGCCTGATCTGGAACGAGGAGCGCACGCAGCGCATCTACGCGCCCTTCGCCGGCCGGGTCACCGCGATCAAGGCCGACATCGGCCAACCGGTGCAGCCCGGCACGGTGCTCGCCCAGCTGGCGTCGCCCGATTTCGGCATCGCGCAGGCCGACACCGCGAAGGCGCAGGCCGACGTGGCATTCGCACGCAAGAACCTGCAGCGGCAACGCGAACTCTTCGACGCCGGCATCGTCGCGAGGAAGGACCTCGAACAGGCCGAAGCCGACGCGGCCCGCTCGCAGGCCGAGGTGGCGCGCGCCGGTGCACGCACCGCGATGTACGGCGGCGGCGGCGGCGTCAACCAGCGGCTCGCCATCCAGTCGGCCATCGCCGGCGCGGTGGTGGAACGCAATCTCAATCCCGGCCAGGAGCTGCGGCCCGACCAGTCGGGCATCGGCGTGCCGCCGCTCTTCGTGGTGAGCGATCCGACCTCGCTCTGGGTGCAGATCGATGCGCGCGAGTCCGAGGTCGCCACGCTGCGGCCCGGCGCGGTCTTCCAGCTCAAGGTGGCCGCCCTGCCCGGCGAGGACTTCGAAGGCTACGTGACGGCGACGGCCGACTTCATCGATCCCTCGAGCCGCACCATCAAGGTCCGCGGCATCGTGCGCAACCCCGAGCGCAAGCTGAAGGCCGAGATGCTCGCCACGGCGCAGTTCGAGCGCATGCTGGGGTCGGGCGGCGTCGTGGTGCCGGCATCGGCCGTCATCCTCCGGGGCGCCCAGCATTCGGTGCTGATCCAGGTGCAGCCCGGCGTGTTCGAGCCGCGTGAAGTGCGCATCGGCTATTCGGGACCGGCGGAGATCGTGCTCTCCAGCGGCCTGGAGGTCGGCGAGATGGTGGTGAGCGAGAACGCGCTTCTCCTTGCGCGCGAGTTGCGCCAGGCGCAGGACACGGCCGCCGCCAACGTGGCCGGTGCGGGCAAGCCATGAAGCGCCTGATCCAGTACGCGCTTCATCAGCCGCTCTTCATCGTGCTGGGCACGCTGCTGTTCGCGCTGGCGGGCGTGGTCGCCTTCAAGAATCTCTCGGTGGAAGCCTTTCCCGACGTGACGGACACGCAGGTCACGGTGATCGCGCTCTATCCGGGCCGCGCGGCGGAAGAGGTCGAGAAGCAGGTCACCCTGCCGATCGAGGTGGCGCTCTCAGGCCTGCCCAACGCGATTCGCGTGTTCTCGCACACGCAGTTCGGGCTGTCGTTCACCGTCGTCACCTACGACGACGCGGCCAAGGTGCAGGAGGTGCGCCAGCAGGTCAACGAGCGCCTGCGCGGCGTTGACCTGCCTGCGGGGGTAGACGCGGACATTGCGCCCAACGCCACGCCGGTCGGCGAAATCATGCGCTATCGCCTGCGCGGCGACGGCCTCTCGACCACGGAGTTGCGCAGCATCGAGGACTGGACCGTCGAGCGCCAGTTGCGCCAGGTGCCCGGCGTCGCCGACGTCGTGGCGATGGGCGGCTTCATCAAGCAGTACGAAGTGCAGCCCGACCTCGACAAGCTGCGCGCGTACAAGCTCAGCTTCCAGAACCTGCTCGACGCGCTGGGCCGCGGCAATTCGAACGCGGGCGGCAGCTACGTGGCACAGGGCGCGCAGCAGTACGCGATCCGCGGCATCGGCCTGCTGCGCTCGGCGGACGACATCGGCCGCATCGTGGTGTCGGCGCGCGGCGCCACGCCGATCCTCGTGCGCGACGTGGCCAGGGTGGAAGTCGGCGCGGTGCCTCGCCTCGGCACCGTGGGCCAGGATCTCGACGACGACGTGGTCACCGGCATCGTCGTCATGCGCAAGGGCGAGAACCCGAGCGTCGTGCTCAAGGGCGTGAAGGAAAAGATCGCACAGCTCAACGAGCGCGGCATGCCGCCCGGCGTGCAGATCGTGCCCTTCTACGACCGGACCTGGCTCATGGGCAAGACGCTCGCGACGGTGTTCCGCAACCTGGTCGAAGGCGCGCTGCTGGTGTCGCTGGTGCTGTACCTGTTCCTGTCGAACCTGCGCGCCAGCCTCGCCGTAGTGGCGGTGATCCCGCTGGCGCTGCTCGCGACCTTCCTGGGGTTGAAGATCATGGGCGTGCCGGCCAACCTGCTGAGCCTGGGCGCGATGGATTTCGGCATCATCGTGGACGGCGCGGTGATCGTGATCGAGAACATCATGCATCGCCTCTCCCAGAAGCCGGAGACGATGAGCGAGGACGAGCGCCGCAGCACCATCGTCGATGCAGCGACCGAGGTCGGGCGGCCCACGCTGTTCTCGATGCTGATCATCATTGCGGCGCACATCCCCATCTTTGCGCTGCAGCGGCACGAGGGGCGCATCTTCCAGCCGATGGCGCTGTCCGTCACCACCGCGCTGATCGGCTCGCTCGTGTTCTCGCTCACCCTGGTGCCGCTGCTCGCTTTCCGCATGCTGCGGCGCAAGCTGCCGCATGGCGACAACCGCGTGGTCGCGGCCAGCAAGCGCTTCTACGCACCGGTGCTCGACTGGGCGCTGGCCCATCGCACGAAGGTGGTCGCCATCGCGCTCGGCGTGTTCGCGCTGGCGCTGGTCGCCGCGTCGCGGCTCGGCTCGGAGTTCCTGCCCGAGCTCAACGAAGGCACCATCTGGGTCAACCTGCGGCTGCCGGCCAGCGTCTCCAACGACGAGGCCGCGCGCATCCTGCGCAACGTGCGCAAGGCGCTGCTCACCGTGCCGGAAGTGCGGACCACGGTCTCCAAGGCCGGCCAGCCCGAGGATGGCACCGACCCCAAGACCATCAGCATGGCGGAGATCTTCGTCGACGTGAAACCCACGGACGAATGGCGCAAGGGGCTCACCCGGGAGCAGCTCATCGACGAGATGGATCGTGCCGTCTCGGCGCTGCCCGGCATGGAGCCCTCTTTCTCGCAGCCGATCCGCGACAACGTGCTGGAGTCGATCTCCCAGATCGACGGACAGATCGTCATCAAGGTGTCGGGCGACGACCTCGGCGTCCTGCGCCGCATCACGGAGTCGATCGAGCACGAGGTCAAGCAGGTCCCCGGCGTGTTCCGCGCCGAGATCGACCGGCTCGGCGACCTGCCGCAGCTGGTGGTCGACATCGACCGCGAGCGCGCCGCCCGCTACGGACTCAACGTGAACGACGTGCAGGACGTGATCGAGGCCGCGCTGGCCGGCAAGTCGGCCACCTACCTCTGGGAGGGCGAGCGCAAGTTCTCGGTCGCCGTGCGGCTGCCGCAGGCGCGCCGCGCCATCGCGACGCTCGGGGCCACACCGATCGCCACGGCCGACGGCAACTACACCACGCTCGGCGCAGTGGCCAACATCCGCGAGACCAGCGGCGCCATGAACATCGCGCGCGAGGCGGGGCGCCGCACGATGGCCATCGGCATCTTCATCAAGGACCGCGACATGGGCTCGGTGGTGAAGGACATGCAGGCGCGCGTCGCCCAGAACGTCAAGCTGCCGGCAAGCTACACCGTCGGCTGGTCGGGCGAGTTCGAGAACCAGGAGCGCGCGATGTCGCGGCTCGCGGTGGTCGTGCCGATTTCGCTGCTGTTGATCTTCGTGCTGCTCTTCGACGCCTTCAAGTCACTCAAGATGGCTTCGCTGATCCTGCTGAACGTTCCGCTCGCGTTGATCGGCGGATTCGTGGCGCTCTACGTGCTGGACATTCCGCTGTCGGTCTCGGCCGCCATCGGCTTCATCGCGCTCTCGGGCCAGTCCGTGCTCAACGGGGTGGTGATGCTCTCGGTGTTCCAGCAGTTGCGCAACGAAGGGCTTGGCGTGCTCGAGGCCGCGCGCGAAGGCTCGATGCAGCGCCTGCGCACCGTGCTGATGACCGCATTGCTCGCTGCCCTGGGCCTGCTGCCCATGGCGCTGTCGCACGACATCGGTTCGGAAACCCAGCGGCCGCTGGCGATCGTAGTGATCGGCGGCCTCTTCACCGCGACGCTGCTCACGCTGGTGGTGTTGCCCGCGCTCTACGTCGCCTGGTTCGCACCGAGATCGAAAGCCGCACCGGGCGCCGTGGCGGCCTCCGAGGCCGCGACATGAACGCACGATTCGCCCTCAGCCCGAAGGAGATTCAGACCATGAACTCGCCGACCTTCAACACCATCGCGACCATCCTGGAGAACGACTTCAACCTGCCGCGAGACGCACTGCGGCCCAGCGTGGCCCTGGATCAGCTCGGCCTGCAGCCGCTCGACCAGCTGGAGCTGGTCTTTGCCGTCGAGGACGCCTTCCGGCTTCGCATTCCCGGCGCCATGCTCGATCCGCGCCATGGCTGCATCACCCTGCAGCGCCTGTGCGAGGTGGTCGAAGGCACGCACGCCCATCTTTCGCCCCAGCGCCCCCTCGCTGGACATTGACATCGTGAGAAGGTTCAAACTGGCGGCTCATTCATACGAAGGAGCAACCACGATGAGCCAGAAGTTCCAGGTCACGGGCATGAGCTGCGGCCATTGCGTCAGCATGGTGGAGCAGGCAGTACACACCATCGATCCGGAGGCGCAGGTCACGGTCGACCTCGAAACCGGCCACGTCGACGTGCTGAGCGGACACCCGCGACAGGACATCATCCTGGCAATCGAAAACGCCGGCTACAAAGCGCAATAGGAGCGCTCCGGCAAGCCGTCCCGGCATTTAAAACTCGAAGGAATGTGCGAAACGATTCAAATAGTTGAATACTTTGTGTTTCAAAGTGCAAAATGCGTAGGCAATTCACATTGACACCAAAGGGGTCCCATGCTGTCGAGTCTGATGCCCTCTTCCGTTCGGGAAGCGGCGTACCGCCGCAAGTTTCTGGAGAACCGTGAAGAGAACCTCTTCATGGGCTCCTACGAGAGTTTTGCCGCCGCCGAAGCCAACGCGCCGCCGAGCAAGGCGGTCGGCTACGACAACGCCGAGGCGGCCAAGACGCTCTACAGCCATCAGCTCTACTTCTACGACTACCCGGGCCTGTTCTGGCTGAGCCGCGCGCTGGAAGAAGGCATGCGCAGCGTGTTCGACCTGGGCGGACACGTCGGCATCAAGTACTACGCGTTCCGCCGCGTTCTGCCCTTTCCGAACGACCTGCGCTGGACCGTCTGCGACGTGCCCGGCGTGGTGCAGACGGGGCAGGACCTGGCTGTGCAGCGCGACGCGACGCACCAACTGGGCTTCACCACCGACTTCCACGACGCCACGGGCTATGACGTGCTGTATGCCTCAGGCAGCCTGCAGTACCTGCCCCTGCGCATCTCCGAAATCATCGCCACGCTGCCGATCAAGCCCCGGCGCATCGTCATCAACACCGCGGCAGTGCATGAGGAGAAGACGCTCTACACGCTCAACAGCATCGGCTTCGCGGTCTGCCCCTACCGCATCCAGCACTACGACGCGCTGCTGGCCGAACTCGCCGAGGCCGGCTACAAGCGGCGCGATGCCTGGCGCAACGAGGGCAAGCCGATCGAGGTGCCGTTCGTCGAGGGCGGGGACAAGGCGTTCTATGCGGGGTGCTGCTTCGATCTGCACTGAGCAGCCTGCAGCGTCGCTTCAGGCGCCGCGCACCATCGACAGGATCTTCCCCGCATCGAGCGAGCGCGCCTTGTCCTGCATCGCAGGCAGGTAGCGCGACTGGAGCCCTTGCGCCTCCTGCGTCACGTTGGCGAAGGTGTCCTTCAGCATCTGCGTCGACAGCGTGCGGCCGCCTGCGTAGTAGCGCTTGGCGACGTGGCCTAGCGCATAGGTGGTCGCGAAGCTCATGCCCGAACTCACGGCCTGCTTGCCGACGCCGCGCAGCAGACCGCCGCCGACCTTGCCCAGCAGCCCGCCGAGCAGCTTGCGCCCCGCCTGTTCGAGGTACTGCGAGGTCAGGCCCACGCCGACCGTCGCGAGAAAGTCCTTCACGTGGCCGCTGTCGAGCTGATAGCCGTAGGCCTGGCCGATGCGGTAGACCAGCTTCATTTGCAGCGGAATGATCGCCATGGTCGAGAGCGTCTCGGGCAGCAGTTCGAGGGCGCCGTTCAGGATGGCGGCGTTGAGGATCGCCTGGTCGAGTTCCGCGTCGGGCACCGTCGAAGCGGCCTTCGGGCTACCCGCCGAGACAGGCGCGGGTACCGGAGCGGGCACGGCCGCCGACGCCAGCGATACGGCGGCGATGGCCTCGGCCTCCTGGCCGAACTGATGCGCCGCCGGCGTGTCGAGCTGCAGCGCAGTACGCACCTTTGCCAGGAACGTGCGCTCGGCTTCCGACTGCGTGCCGTCGGCATCGCAGACGCACACGGCCATCTCGTAGGCGAGCTGCCGGGCCTCTTCGCTCTGGAGTTGCGCAGCCACGTCGGCCAACGCCACACGCTTCATCAGCACGTCCTGGTACAGCATCGGCAGCTGCACGCCGTCGGCCTGCGAGAGGCCTTCGGCAATGCGCTTGATCTCGGCGCGCTCGCGCTCGTGCTTCTCGCCGTCGACGAAGGCGGCCAGCAGGCTCAGCGTGACGATGGATCGGGTTTCGGATGGGCTCATTGAACACGTTCCTCCTGAATGCTCGGCCCCGTTCGTTTCCTTCTCGGCGCAAAGGTTCCGGCCCGCTACCATGCGGGCCATGCTCGCCCACCCGCGGATCCTCATCGCCGAAGACGAATCCGGCATCGCCGACACCCTGCAATACGTGTTGCGGACGGACGGCTTCGTGCCCGTGTGGTGCCCCACCGCCGAGGAGGCGATCGCGCAGTTCACCGCCGAGCCACCGGCACTCGCCATCCTCGACGTGGGCCTGCCCGACATGAACGGCTTCGAGCTGTTCAAGCGACTGCAGAAGCTGCCGTCCGGCGCCGAGGTGCCGATGCTGTTCCTCACGGCACGCAGCGACGAGATCGATCGCGTGGTCGGCCTCGAACTCGGCGCGGACGACTACATCGCCAAGCCTTTCTCGCCGCGCGAACTCGTGGCCCGCGTGCGGAGCATCCTGCGGCGCAGCGGAAGGACCGGGCAGGCGCCGGCAGCGACGCCCACCGTCGCCCCCGGCACGCCGCCGCCGATGCCCTTCGCGCTCGACGCCGACCGCATGCAGATCCGCTATTACGGCCGCCTGCTCGAACTCTCGCGCTACGAATACGGGCTGCTGCGCCTGATGGTCCAGCGCCCGGGCCGCGTGTTCACGCGAGACGAACTGCTGAGTCTGGTCTGGGACGAGGCGAGCGACAGCTTCGACCGCACCGTGGACGCCCACATCAAGACACTGCGCGCCAAGCTCAAGGCCGTCGCGCCCGAGGTCGAGCCGATCCGCACGCTGCGCGGCACCGGCTACGCGCTCAACGAAGAGCTGCCGCCGAGCGTGTGACCCGAAGAACCCGCATCTTCGTCGGCATCCTGCTGATCTACACGGCGGGCATCGCCTTTCTGCTCTACCGCGTCGTCGCCGACATCGACCCGCGCTACCGCGAATCGGCCGAGGAATCGCTGGTCGAGACTTCGCAGCTGCTCGCCAGCCTGATCGAGCAGGACGTGATCGCCGGCGCGATCAACACCGCGCGGCTGGAGCCGCTGTTCCGCTCCGTCTACGCGCGCCAGTTCTCGGCGCAGATCTACAACCTGCACAAGAGCCACGTCGAGCTGCGCGTGTACGTCACCGACCGCAACGGCCGCGTGCTCTTCGACTCGATGGGCCGCAGCACCGGCGCCGACTACTCGCAACGCAGCGACGTGAGCCGCTCGCTCGCCGGCGTGTACGGCGCGCGCACCTCGCGCGACATCTCGGGCGATCCGCTGACCTCGGTGATGTACGTCGGCGCACCGATTCGCTGGGACAACGAGATCGTCGGCATGGTCAGCGTGGGCAAGCCGGTGCAGAGCTTCGGCCAGTTCGTGCAGGATGCGCGCGCGCGCACGCTGTGGGTGGGCGTGGGCTCTGCCTTCGCTCTGCTGGTGCTGGCGATCATCGTGTCCATCTGGCTGGTGCGGCCCTTCGGGCTGATCTCCGACTACTTCGGCTGGCTGCGCAGCCAGCGCGACCTGAGCCTCTCGCGCATGGTGCGCCGCGCGGTGGATACGCTGCGCAGCGGCGTGCACGAGATGCGCGATGCGCTCACCGGCCGCAACTACGTCGCCGACTACGTGCAGACCTTCACGCACGAGATCAAGAGCCCGTTGTCGGCGATCCGCGGCGCGGCCGAACTGATCCAGGAGCCTTCGATGCCGCAGGCGGAGCGCGAGCGCTTCCTCGGCAACATCGCGCACGAGACGCAGCGCATCCAGGAGATCGTCGACCGCATGATGGAGCTCACCGCGCTCGAGACGCGACGTGCGCTGGAACGCAGCGAGAACGTCGCGCTCGCGCCGCTGCTGCAGGACGTCGGAGCCGGCGCGCAGGCCGCTGCGGCCGCCCGCGACATCCGCATCAACGTGGTCATCCACAACGAAGCGCGCGTCGAGGGCGACCCCTTCCTGCTGCGCCGCGCGGTGAGCAACCTGCTCGACAACGCTATCGATTTCTCACCCTCCGGCGCCGAGGTGCTGCTCGCGCTGGAGACGAGTTCGCGTCAGGCCCGGATCAGCGTGCGCGACCGCGGCAAGGGCATTCCGGACTACGCCAAGGACAAGGTGTTCGAGAAGTTCTATTCGCTTGCGCGCCCGCACAACCAGAAGAAGAGCACGGGCCTCGGCCTCGCCTTCGTGAAGGAGATCGCGACGCTGCATCGCGGCCGCGTCGAACTGGCGAACGCACCGCGCGGCGGCGCGCTCGCCACCCTCACGCTGCCGCTGCTCTCACATCACTGACCGATCAGCGCGCGGTAGGCATTGCGCGTCTGCGGGCTCACCGCGTCGAGCACCTGCTGGTACGAGGTCTTGTGCCGCGCCAGCAGCCGTGCCGAGGCGACCGTCCTCGACTTGCAGAACCAGTGGCAGGTGTGCTGCATGAGAAAGAGTTCGGCCGACATGGCGAAGGCCTTGGCCTTCGCCGAGCGGCCCGCATTGTTCTTCATGACTTCCGTGATGCCGCGCGCGTGGATCGCGAAGGCCTTGCGCAGGTCGAAAGTGGCGCCCGGAAACAGCCGGTGCGCGAAGGGGATGGCCACCGGGAACTTGCTCACGCGCGTTTCCGATTCGGCGACCTGGGAGAACTCGGTGGTGAAGCTGTCGAACTGCGCCGAGAGCTTGGCCTCGGTGGTGTCGAGCAGCGCCCAGATCTGCTCGCGGCGTGCGGGGTCGTCTTCGCCGAGGCAGCGCAGGTAGCCCTCGGTGAGGTTCTCCATCAGCTTCTCGATCTGGTAGTTGCCCAGATGGCGCCCCAGGAGCGCGATGCGCTGCTTCTGGTCGTGGGACTTGAGCATGTAGGCGCCGATGACGATCAGCGCCATCAGGGTGAGAGATTCCATGACTGCGTTCGGGGAGGGGGATGTGGAGTGTAGATACCTGCCGACATCCCTCCTCCGCGAAGGCTGCTACCTGAAGAAATCAAGAATCCGACTGCGTTCCTCAGGCTCCGCCGGCGCACCCACGGATGCGCCCGCCAGCGCCTCCACCGGCAACGGTGCAGGCGTGTCGACACCCAAGGTCGCGACACCGCGCCCCGGCCCGAAGTCGTCGAAGTACCACTCGCCTTCGACATTGAGCACGCCACCCGGCACCGCGGGCTCGCTCACGGGCACGCCCTTCAGCGCGGTCTGCATGTAGCCGGTCCAGATCGGCAGGCTCAGGCTGCCGCCGGTCTCGCCGCGCACGCCCAGTTGGCGCGGCGTGTCGTAGCCCACCCAGGCGACGCCGACCATCGTCGGCTGGAAGCCTGCGAACCAGGTGTCGATCGAATCGTTGGTCGTGCCGGTCTTGCCGTAGAGGTCGTCGCGCTTGAGCGCCTGGCGTGCCTTCGCGGCCGTTCCGCTCTTCACCACGCTCTGCAGCAGCGAACTCATGATGTAGGCGTTGCGCTGCGGAATGGCGCGCCTCGATTCGTCGAGCACCGGCGGTTCGGTCTCCAGCAGGACCTTGCCCTTCATGTCGGTGACGCGCGTGACCAGGTAGGGATTGACGCGATAGCCACCGTTGGCGAACACCGAATACGCGGCCGCCATCTGCATCGGCGTGACCGAGCCGGCGCCCAGCGCCATCGGCAGGTTCGCCGGATGCTTGTCGCGGTCGAAGCCGAACTGGGTGATCCAGTCCTGCGCATAAGAGGGGCCGATCGACTGCAGCACGCGGATGGTGACCGTGTTCTTCGATTGCTGCAGCGCGCGCCGCAGCGAGATCGGTCCCTCGTAGGTGTTGTCGTAGTTCTTCGGCTCCCACGGCTGCCCGCCCGCACCCGCCTCGAAGGACAGCGGCGCATCGTTGACGACCGTGGCCGGCGAGAAGCCCTTCTCCAGCGCCGCCGAATAGATGAAGGGCTTGAAGCTCGAACCCGGCTGCCGCCACGCCTGCGAGACGTGGTTGAACTTGTTCTTGCCGTAGTCGAAGCCGCCCACCAGTGCCTTGATGGCGCCGGTGCGCGGGTCCATGCCGATGAAGGCGCCTTCGACCTCGGGCAGCTGCGTGATCTCCCAGGTGTCCTTCGGCGTCCTGGCGACGCGGATCACCGCACCGCGACGGATCTTGATGGCCGGCGCCGCCTTGTCTGACAGGCCCGACTGCGCGGGCTTCAGGCCTTCGCCAGCGATCTGCAGCGTCTCGCCGTTCGCGCGCACCGCGGTCACTTCCTTGCTGCTCGCCTGGAGCACCACGGCCGAGATCACGTCGCCGTTATCGGGGTGGTTGGCCAGTGCGTCGTCCACCGCCTCGTCGAGTTCCTTCGGGTCGCTGGGCAGGTCCACGACCTGCTCGGGGCCGCGATAGACCTGCCGACGCTCGTAATCCATGATGCCCTTGCGCAGCGACTTGTAGGCCGCCGCCTGGTCAGCCGCGACCAGCGAGGTCTGGACCTTGAGGCCGCTCGTGTAGATGCTGTCGCCGTACTGCGCATGCATCATCTGGCGCACCGTCTCGGCCACGTACTCCGCGTGCAGGCGGTTCGGGTCGGCGGCATCGCGCAGATGCAGTTCTTCCTTCCGGGCATCGGCCGCCTGCGCGGCGGTGATGAAGCCGGTTTCCTCCATGCGGTCGATCACGTAGAGCTGGCGCGCGCGTGCCCGGCGCGGGTTGCTCACGGGGTTGTTGGTTCCCGGCGCCTTCGGCAGCCCGGCGAGCATGGCGGCCTCCGCGATCGTGAGGTGCTGTAGCGGCTTGCCGAAGTAGGCCTCCGAGGCGGCCGCGAAGCCGTAGGCGCGATTGCCCAGGTAGATCTGGTTCAGGTAGATCTCGAGGATCTGGTCCTTCGTGAGCTGCTGTTCGAGCCGCATGGCGAGCAGAATCTCGTAGGTCTTGCGGCTCAGCGTGCGCTCCGAACTCAGGAAGACGTTGCGCGCGACCTGCATCGTGATGGTGGATGCGCCCTGCTGCCTTCCGCCCTTGAAGCTCGCCAGCGCAGCGCGCACGAAGCCCTTGTAGTCGACGCCACCGTGGTCATAGAAGCGCGCATCCTCGACGGCGAGCACGGCGTCCTTCATCACCTGCGGAATCTCCGCGAAGGGCGTGAGATTGCGGCGCTCCTCGCCGAACTCGCCGATCAGCTCGCCTTCGGCCGAGTAGACCCGCAGCGGCAGCTTGGGCCGGTAGTCGGCGAGATCGGAGACGCTGGGCAGCTTGGGGTAGATGGTGACGGCCGCGATGCCGCCGGCAATCAGCAGGACGAGCGCGCCCGTCGCGGCGGCGGCGCCGCCCCACAGGGCGACGCGACGCAGCCGGATCGACCGGTCCGGGCGCGCAGGCGCGCTGGAAGATGTTTTCTTGGACATGGCAAATGAGGGATCGACGCGGGATAAAAACGAAGGAAATCCCATGGCGGATGGGCATACTTTGCTATCAATTGAATAGCGTCGTCGACCCAGGTAGGAGCGTCACCGCCACCTCGAGTTCCCCGCCGGAATTGCATAAGGGATGAAGCCCTAATACTCCGGGAGCGAACCGAAGCCAGTGTGAAGTCTTCCACAACCCGACTTCACACAGACTTCACACAACGCCGCCCACTTCGAACAGGCTTCCTACTGCCTTCTCGGCAGCCCGTGACATTGGCTCCCGTGCACCGTTGCACGACACCCTTCGAGGGAAGAGGACCCAAGTCATGGAAAGCTCCATACCCCGCCCGGGCCGCTGGCTCTGGCTCACCACGCTGGGCCTTGCGGCCACCGGCTTCTTCATGCTGATCGCGCGCCCGGTGCATGCGCAGGAAGCGCCGGGCCCGCGGCTGAAGACCGAGAGCCCCTACTTCTTCGTGAAGAGCGACGACCCGGACACGGACCGCCTGCCGCTCAAGGGCACGGAAGTGGACGTGAAGATCTCGGGCGTCATCGCCGACGTCACCGTCACGCAGACCTACCGCAACGAAGGGAAGCGCGCCATCGAGGCCCGGTACGTGTTCCCCGGCTCGACCAGGGCGGCGGTCAGCGGCCTCAACGTGCGGCTGGCCGACCGCCTCATCACCGCGCAGATCCGCGAGAAGGCGCAGGCACGCATCGAATACGACAACGCGAAGAAGGAAGGCAAGACCGCCGCGCTGCTCGAACAGCACCTGCCCAACGTGTTCCAGATGAACGTCGCCAACATCCTGCCGGGCGACGACGTGAAGGTGCAGTTGCGCTACACCGAGCTGCTCGTGCCGCAGGGCGGCAACTACCAGTTCGTCTTTCCGACGGTGGTGGGGCCGCGCTACAACAGCCCGCAATCGCAGAACGCGCAAGCCGCCTGGGTGGCGCAGCCGGTGCTGCGCGCCGACGTCGCGCCCGGCACCAGCTTCAGGCTCAAGGTCGCGCTGGACACGCCGCTCGGCATCCGGGAAGTCCGCTCGCTCACGCACGCCATCGACGTACGCCAGCGCGACGGCAACGAGCATGCCGACATCGCGCTCGCCCGCAGCAGCGAGCCCGCGGACAACCGCGATTTCGTGCTCGACTACCGGCTCGCCGGCGAGCGCATCGAGTCGGGCCTGATGCTCTACAAGGGCCAGGGCGAAAACGCCGAGAACTTGTTCCTCGCGATGGTGGAGGCGCCGAAGTCGGTGGCCGCGAGTGCCATCTCGCCGCGCGACTACATCTTCGTGGTGGACATCTCGGGCTCGATGCACGGCTTTCCGCTCGACACGGCCAAGGTCGTGCTGGAGCGGCTCATCGGCGGCCTGCGACCCAGCGACACCTTCAACGTGCTGCTGTTCTCGGGCAGCAACCGCATGCTCTCGCCGCACTCGGTGCCGGCCACGCGCGCCAACATCGCTCAGGCACTCGCCACGATCCGCAACTACAACGGCAGCGGCAGCACGGAGCTGATTCCGGCGCTGAAGCGCGCCTATGCCGAACCCAAGGCCGAGGAGGTCTCGCGCACGATCGTTGTGGTCACCGACGGCTACGTCACCGTGGAGCGCGAAGCCTTCGAGCTGGTGCGCAAGAACCTCTCCAAGGCCAACGTGTTCGCTTTCGGCATCGGGTCCTCGGTCAACCGGCACCTCATGGAAGGCCTGGCCCGCGCCGGCATGGGCGAGCCCTTCGTCATCACCGACCCGGTGCAGGCGCCCGAGCAGGCCGCGCGCTTCCGCCGGATGATCGAATCGCCCGTGCTCACCAGCGTGAAGGCGCGCTTCGAAGGCCTCGACGTGTACGACGTGGAGCCCGCGGCGCTGCCCGACGTGCTCGGCGAGCGGCCGGTGATCGTGTTCGGCAAGTGGCGCGGCGAAGCCAAGGGCCGCGTCGTGATCGAGGGTCGCGGCGCCGAAGGCCCCTACCGGCAGGAACTCAAGGTGGACCCGCACATGCTCCAGGATGCGGCCGCGCTGCGCAGCCTGTGGGCACGCCATCGCATCGCGAGCCTGAGCGACCAGGAAGCGCTGGAGGGCGGCGACTCGCTCAGGCAACGCATCACCGATCTCGGCCTGCGCTACAGCCTGCTCACGCAGTACACGAGCTTCATCGCGGTGGACCAGGTGGTTCGCAACGCGGCGCCGCAGAACAGCGTCGGCGTGGATCAGCCGGTGCCGCTGCCCAAGGGCGTGAGCGAGCTGGCTGTCGCCCAGAGCTTGGGCGCCGAAGTGCCGAGCACGCCGGAGCCCGAGACGCTGGGCGCGATCGCTGTTGTGCTTTCGATGCTGGCGATGCTGCGCCGTCGCGCACGCCGCAACGATCCACGCCGCCTGACTTCCTGAGGACGCATCGCCATGTCGCTTGCTCTCCTCGCACGCACGCATCCCCGGGTCATCGACTGGGGCATCCACCTCGACCGCGCGCCGGCTGCCGGATGGCTCGCGCTGCAGGCCGCCGCGCTGACGCCTGTGTGGATCTGGATGGCCCAGCGCATGCGCGATGGTTCCGACGATCCGCTGGGCCGGCTCGCGCTCGCGGCGCTGGCGCTACTCACGTGGACGCTGCGGCGCGAACTGCGCCCCGCGCCGCGTCTGGGTTGGCTTGCGCTGGCAACCGTCGGCACACTCGTTGCCACGATGCTGCGCACGGGTGTCGGTCCACTGCCTTCGCTGCCACCGCTTGCCGCGAGCCTGCTGGCGGTGCTCGCCTTCGCCTGCTGTCTGCTCGCCTTCCTGCCGCGGCGCGTGGCCGCGCTCCCTGTGGCCGGCCTGGCCGTGCTCGCATTGCCGCTGCTGTCCTCGCTGCAGTTCTATGCCGGCTATCCGTTGCGCGTGATCACGGCGGAAGCCAGCCGATGGCTGCTGGCGCCCGGCTTCAGCGTGTCGCGCGAAGGCAGCAGCCTGCTGGTCGACGGGCAACTGGTCATCGTCGACGCGCCCTGCTCCGGCGTGCAGATGGTGTGGCTCGGCTACTTCACGGCCTGCGTCGTCGCGCTCTGGGCGGGCCGCAACGATCGCGGCTTTGTCGCGCGCCTGCCGGTCGTCGGCCTGCTGGTGCTGGGCGGGAACATCGTGCGCAACAGCGTGCTGGTCGCGTTCGAAGCCGCAGGGCATGCACCCGCGCCCTGGCTGCACGACGCATTCGGCCTCGTGCTGCTCGCACTGGTGTGCGGCGGCATCGCGCGCGTCATGGGGTACGACCCGGGTTCCCGGCAAGGCGCGGAGAGCGCCGTCATCCCGGGCCTGATCACTTCCGCAGGAGGCCGCCGTGTCGATACCGCTTCTTGACCGCTGGCTCGCCAATCGCTTCGTCAACCGCATCGCGCACAAGGCGGCTTTCGCCCTGGTCATGCTGCTGTGCGTGATCTGGTCGGCGGCCTCCGCGCTGCATCAGCCACGGCCACCCGCCGCCGCAACCGTCTTCGAGGAATGGCCGAGCGAGTGGGACGGCGTGCCGCTGCGTCCCCTGGCCCTCAGCGAAGTGGAGCAGCGCTTCGCCAGGCAGTTTCCCGGCGCGATCGCGCGCATGACCGATGGCGAGCAGATGCTGGTGCTGCGCCAGGTCCACGCACCCACCCGTATGCTGCACCCGGCCGCCGATTGCTACCGCGCCCTCGGCTACGGCATCGCGCAGGCCCGCCTGGAGCGCGACGTGCATGCCCGGATGTGGCGCTGTTTCGTCGCTGAACGCCACGGCGCACAAAAAATGCGCGTCTGCGAGCGCATCGTCGACGCCCAGGGGGATGCTTTCACCGACACTTCAGCCTGGTACTGGGCGGCCGCCAGCGGCCGGTCGCACGGACCGTGGCAAGCTGTGACCCTGGCGAGACGGATCGAGTGAGAGAGACTTGTTAAAAAAAGCGCTGCTTTACCTGCTTTTCGCAACCCTGGCCCTGGTGCTGACGGCGGGCGTCGCCGCGTACCTGATCGTGCGGCTGGCCCTGGCGCCCGGCCCGGACGAGTGGCCCGCCCGGGTCAAGGTGGGTCCCGTTTCCATCGACGTCGGCGTGCCGACCGCCATCCGGCTGGCCACCTCCTCGTGGTTCGCCCCCTGGATCGCGGGCCGCACCGTCAACACCGACTTCGGCCCGGTGCGCTTCGGCTGGAGCGAACCCACCGGCACCCTCGAACTGCAATGCGCCCCCTGCAGCGCCACGGTGCCTGCGCTGGGCGAGGCGCCCATCCGGCTCGAACGCCTGCGCGCCACGGTGCGCCGCGATGGCGGTGCGCTGGGCGGGACGCTCGAAGCCTTCCCGCCCGGGCCCATGTCGGCCACCACGGATGGCGCGAGCGACGGGGTGCTGCGCGCGCAGTGGAGCGGCCGCCTCACGCAGAAGGCCCTGCAACTCAACATCAACGCGGCGGACGCGCCCATCACGCGCTGGTATGCCGTGCTGGCGCCCGGCCTTCCCGAACTGCAACGCGGGCGCATCACCGGCACCTTCGGGCTGCACGCCCAGGTCGCGCTGCCCGCCCGCACCTTCACGCTGCAGCCCCGCATCTCGCAATTCACCGTCGAAGGGCTGGGCACCGAGGCGATGCTCAATGCACGCAGCAGTTGCGGCGCACCAAGCCGGCTCACGAACGAGAGCTGGCTCGCCCGCTCCGTCATCGCAGCGGAAGACCAGCGCTTCTTCACCCATCCCGGCTACGACCTCGCCGAACTCGTGCCCTCGCTCGAAAGCAACCAGAAGGCGGGCCAGGTGGAGCGCGGCGCCAGCACCCTCACCCAGCAGCTCGCCAAGCTGCTCGTGACCGGCGGCGAGCGCAGCGCCGACCGCAAGCTGCGCGAACTGCTCTACGCGGTCGAGATGGAACAGACGCTGGGCAAGGCCCGCATCCTCCAGCTCTACCTGGACAACGCCCCCTGGGGCCCCGACCTGTGCGGTGCCGAAGCCGCCGCGCGCCGCTACTTCAAGCGCGGCGCCCGCAACCTCGAACCGGCCCAGGCCGTCTGGCTCGCCGCGATGCTGAACAACCCCAACGCGGCGATCGAGAAATGGCAGCGCGACGGGAACATCGATGCCGCGCGGGCCAAGACGGTCGCGGAAGGCGTGCGCGGCATCACCAAGCCGCAGCGCGACGCCTTGCTCCGGAACGTCGCGACCGCGCATTTCGCACCACCCTGACGCGGCGCCCCGTACGCACCAATTCGGAGCATCGACCGGCCTGCCAGCCCCCGGATCGCTGGCACATGTCTTGCACCAGCAGCATCAATGGATGCTGTCACCGCCCTTCCGCCCGCAGCCGTTGAAATCGTTGCACTGAGCAAGTGCTACGCCGCCGGTGCGCCTCCCGCCGTCGACCAGATCGACCTGCGCATCGCGAGCGGAAGCTACTGCTGCCTGCTCGGCCCCTCCGGCTGCGGCAAGAGCACGACGCTGCGCATGGTCGCGGGGCACGAGTCGGTGTCGGGCGGCGACATCCTGCTCGACAACCGCAACATCACCAACTTGCCGGCCGCCGCCCGCGGCACGGCGATGATGTTCCAGAGCTTCGCGCTCTTTCCGCACCTCTCGGCGCTCGACAACGTCGCCTTCAGCCTCAAGATGAAGGGCGCCTCGAAGAGCGAGCGCCACCGCCGGGCGAAGAACCTGCTCGACCGCGTGGCGATGGGGCACCTGGCCGAGCGCAAGCCCGGCGAACTCTCCGGCGGCCAGCAACAGCGTGTGGCACTGGCCCGCGCGCTCATCACCGAGCCGCGCGTGCTGCTGCTCGACGAGCCGCTCTCCGCCCTCGACCCCTTCCTGCGCATCCAGATGCGTGCCGAGTTGCGCCGCTGGCAGAAGGAACTGGGCCTGACCTTCATCCACGTCACGCACTCGCAGGAAGAGGCGATGGCGCTGGCCGACACGATGGTGGTGATGAACCACGGGCTGATCGAGCAGGTCGGCTCGCCGCACGAGGTCTACAACCACCCCTCCAGCGAGTTCGTCGCCCGCTTCATGGGCGGGCACAACGTGTTCGCCCTGCATGACGGGCTGGTCGCGGTGCGCAACGATCACATGCAGATCGCCCCGGCCACGGGCGCGGTCGGCGAGGTCGGCATCCCCGCCCATGTGACCGACGTCGAATACCAGGGCACCTACGTGCTGCTCGGCCTCCGGCTCACCGGCGAGCGGCCGGAGCGCAGCGGGGTCTCTGTGCTGCTGTCCGAAAAGGCCTTCGTCACGCGCAGCTACGCAGTCGGCGACAGCGTGCGGCTGACCTGGGCCGAGGCCGACGCCCGCAGGCTCGGACCCGGCGCGACGCGGCCCCATGGCACCACCAACGGCACGCCGTCGCCGCGATACGAGCCGCTCGCGGCACTGGCCGCGATGGCGTCCTGACCTGCGCCGCGTGCCCCGTCCTCCCGGCTTTTTCCCTCCACCCCTTTCTTCATCACTGCCTCCCAGGAGACCTGCCATGTCCAAAAAAACCGAATCGACCTCCACCGGCGTGCAGCGCCGAACGCTGCTGCAGGGCACCGCGGGCATCCTGGCGACGGGCGTGTTCCCCGCCATCCATGCGCAGGAAAAGATCGTGCTGCGCTACCTTGGCACCGCGGTCAACCAGGACAAGGCGATCGCCGAGAAGTTCAAGGCCGACACCGGCATCGAGATCCAGTACGTGGCCGTGACCACCGATGACGTCACCAAGCGCGCCGTGACCGCGCCCAACAGCTTCGACCTGATCGACACCGAGTACTTCTCGCTCAAGAAGATCGTGCCCACGGGCAACCTCAAGGGCATCGACACCAAGCGCGTGAAGAATGCCGACAAGATCACCTCGCTCTTCACCAAGGGCGAAGTCGCCGGCAAGAAGGTGGGCGACCAGGGCACCGCGCCGATCAAGGTGATCTTTCTCGAAGGCGAGAAGAGCAAGGCCTTCGCCAAGTCGCCGACGCAGTTCATGTCGCTGATCCCGACCACCTACAACGCCGACACGCTGGGCATCCGGCCCGACCTCATCAAGCGGCCCATCGGCTCGTGGGCCGAGCTGCTGAACCCGGAGTTCAAGGGCAAGGCCGCGATCCTGAACATTCCGTCGATCGGCATCATGGATGCGGCGATGGTGGTGGAGTCCAAGGGCATCCACAAGTACGCCGACAAGGGCAACATGACCAAGGCGGAGATCGACCTCACGATCAAGACGCTGATCGAGGCCAAGAAGGCCGGCCAGTTCCGCGCGCTGTGGAAGGACTTCAATGAGTCCGTCAACCTCATGTCCTCGGGCGAGGTGGTGATCCAGTCGATGTGGTCGCCGGCCGTGACGGCCGTTCGCAGCAAGGGCATCGCCTGCACCTTCCAGCCGCTGAAGGAAGGCTATCGCGCCTGGGCCTCCGGCTTCGGCCTTCCGGCCACGCTCTCGGGCAAGAAGCTCGACGGCGCCTACGAGTTCATCAACTGGTTCCTCGACGGCTGGGCCGGCGCGTACCTCAACCGCCAGGGCTACTACAGCGCCGTGCTGGAGACGGCCAAGGCCAAGATGGAACCGTACGAGTGGGCGTACTGGATGGAGGGCAAGGCCGCGACGCAGGACATCAAGAGCCCGCAGGGCGACGTGATTGCCAAGGCCGGCGCGGTGCGCGACGGCGGTAGCTACGAGCAGCGCATGGGCGGCATCGCCTGCTGGAACGCCGTGATGGACGAGAACGAATACATGGTCCGGAAGTGGAACGAGTTCGTCGCGGCATAGCATGAGCTCGCAGGTCGCCAGCTTGCCCGCCGCCGCCGCGCAGCCCACCCGCACCCTCGGCGCGTGGTGGCAGGCGGCGCCGTTCGCGCTGGTGTTCCTGCTGTTCTTCCTGATCCCGCTGGCGCTGATCGCGATGGTCAGCCTGTGGAACTTCAACGAGTACGAACTCATCCCCGCGCTCTCGCCGCGCAACTACCTGAGCATCTTCGAAGGGTGCTCGCACCTCACTGACAACGGCGACTTCTGCGTCACGCTGTCGACCTACCTCAGCACGCTCAAGTTCTGCCTCCTGGTGTGGGCCATCACGCTCGTGATCGGCTTCGCGGTGGCCTACTTCCTCGCGTTCCACGTGCGTTCGCCGGGCATCCAGACGCTGCTCTTCGTTCTGTGCACCGTGCCCTTCTGGACCTCGAACGTGATCCGCATGATCTCGTGGGTGCCGCTGCTCGGGCGCAACGGGCTCGTGAACCAGGGCCTGATGGGCATGGGCCTGATCGACACGCCCATCGAGTGGCTGCTGTTCTCCGACTTCTCGGTGGTGCTCGCCTTCGTGCACCTGTACACGATGTTCATGATCGTGCCGATCTTCAACTCGATGATGCGCATCGACCGCTCGCTGCTCGAAGCCGCAAGCGACTCCGGCGCATCGGGCTGGCAGACGCTGTGGAACGTGATCGTGCCGCTCTCGCGCACCGGCATCCTGATCGGATCGATCTTCGTCATCACCATCGTCATGGGCGACTTCGTCACCATCGGCGTGATGGGCGGCCAGCAGATCGCCTCCATCGGCAAGATCATCCAGGTGCAGACCTCGTACCTGCAGTTCCCGCTCGCGGCGGCAAACGCGATGATCCTGCTGGCGGTGGTGCTGATGATCATCTGGGGCCTGACTCGCCTCGTCGACATCCGTAAGGAACTATGAGCAATCGGATCGGCGAGCAACGTTCAGCAGGCTTCTGGCCGCTCGCCATCGTCTTCTCGCTCTTCGTGCTCTTCCTCTACGGACCGATGATCACGATCTTCGTGCTCAGCTTCCAGGGGCCGGAAGGCGGGCTGACCTTTCCGCTGCGCGGCGTTTCGCTGCACTGGTTCCGCAAGCTTGCCGAGGGGCTGGGCACGGTCGACATCGGTGCGGCTTTCCGGCGCTCGCTCATGCTGGGGGCGGTGGTGATGCTCTTCACCGTCGTGCTCTCGGTGCTCGCGGGCCTCGCCTTCCGCAAGCGGCTCAAGGGCGGCAACGCCCTGTTCTTCATCACGGTGGCGAGCCTGATCATGCCGTCGATCATCGTGTCGCTCGGCATCGGGCTGCAGTTCCGCCTGCTCGATGGCGGCATCAAGAGCGCGCTGACCGCGATGGATGCCACCAGCACGCTGGAGAACTACGGCACCGCGCTCGGCCTCCTCACCTCCGCGCTGGGCGCGCACCTCACGTGGACGCTGCCCTTCGGGCTGCTCATCATGTTCGCGGTGTTCAACCGCTTCAACCCGGCCTACGAAGAGGCCGCCCGCGATCTCGGCGCAACGCCCTGGCAGAGCTTCTGCCACGTGGTGCTGCCGCTGATCGGACCTTCCATCGTCGGTATCGGCATGTTCGGCTTCACGCTGAGCTGGGACGAGATCGCACGCACCTCGCAAGCCATCGGCGACGTCAACACCCTGCCCCTCGAACTCCAGGGCCTGACATCGACCGTGACCACGCCATCCATCTACGCGCTCGGCACGGTGACCACCGTCGTGTCCTTCGCCGTGATGGCCCTCGCGCTCGGTTCCGCTGCCCTGTTGCGCAGGCGGTCCACGCGCCGTCGCTGATGGCTTGCCTGCTCGTCATCAACCCCAACACCTCGGCTTCGGTCAGCGAGTTGCTGCAGCGCCATCTGCAGACGCAGGCGGGCGACGCGCTGCAGGTGCAAGCGGTGACCGCGCGCTTCGGCGCGCCGTACATCGCCTGCGAGGCCAGCTATGCAGTGGCGCAGCACGCGACGCTCGATGCCTGGGCCGCGACGCACGCGCACGGCGGGCGACCCGATGCGGTGCTGATCGGCTGCTTCGGCGATCCGGGCCTCTTTGCGCTGCGCACAGGCGCCGGCGTGCCGGTCAGCGGATTGGCGGAGGCGTCGTTCCTTTCAGCGGCGAAGCACGGCCGCTTCGCCATCGTGACGGGCGGCGAGGCGTGGCGGCCGATGCTCGAACGGCTGGCGTGGTCGCTCGGCTACTCGCCGTCGCTTGCGGGCATCCACACGGTGGCGCCGACGGGCGCCCAGCTCGCCAGCGACCCGCAGGGCGCTCGCGCGCTGCTGGCCGAAGCGTGCCGCGAAGCCGCCCTGCGCTTCGACGCACAGGCCGTCATCCTCGGCGGCGCCGGCCTCGCCGGCATGGCGGCCGACATCGCCCCCGGCGTGCCGGTGCCTCTCATCGACAGCGTGAGCGCCGGTGCCGTGTGGGCGGTCGATGCCATCCGGTCCGCGACGCCGCAACCTGTGACGCGCGCCTTCGGCGTGGCCTGGCAGAACGTCTCGTGGGAACTCGAGGCGCTGGGCTGAGGCCCCGCCGTCCGTTACCGCGAAAGCGGCATCCCCACCGACAGCGCGGTCGTCACGGTCGTGCGACCATGCACCGCATGACCACCCCACGCAACGCCCACAACTCGCACGGCGTCGAGCCGGTTGCGCTCGCCCGGCCCCGCGGCATCGACCAGATCGTCGCTGGCGTCTCCACCAGCGACGGCGACGGCGTGAAGCTCACGCGCGTGCTGCACCAGACCCTGCAGCAGCGGCTCGACCCCTACCTGATGCTCGATGCCTTCGGCAGCGACAACCCGGGCGACTACATCGGCGGCTTTCCGAGCCATCCGCACCGCGGCTTCGAAACGGTCACCTACATGATCTCCGGCCGCATGCGCCATCGCGACAGCGCCGGCCACGAAGGGCTGCTTTCCAACGGCGGCGTGCAATGGATGACGGCCGGCCGGGGACTGATCCACAGCGAACTGCCCGAGCAGGAAGAGGGGCTGATGGAAGGCTTCCAGCTCTGGCTCAACCTGCCGGCCAAGGACAAGCTGCGCGACCCCTGGTATCGCGACATCCAGAGCGAGGAGATTCCCGAATTCACCACGCCGGCCAACGTGCATGTGCGTGTCATCGCCGGTGAGAGCCATGGCGTGCAGGGCGCCGTGCAGCGCGAGCACACGGAGCCGCTCTACCTCGACATCACGATGCCGCCCGGCACCGAGTTCTCGCAGCGGCTGCCGCACACGCACAACGCGCTGCTCTACGTGTTCCGCGAATCGCTCTACATCGGCAACAGCGAGATCCCGACCAAGCGCATGGCGATCTTTGCCAACGATCCCGGCAGCGACGGCGTCGTGCTGCATGCGCCCGCCTCCAACCACAGCCCGGCGCGGGCCTTGCTGATCGCGGGGAAGCCGCTGCACGAGCCCATCGCGCAGTACGGCCCCTTCGTCATGAACACGCGCGAGCAGGTGCTGGAGGCAGTGCAGGACTTCCAGAGCGGCAAGCTCGGCTGAGCCGCAGCCCTTCATTTTTCTTTACGCGCGCTAACTCCCGCCTCACGGAGGCGATACATGCCGTCGCCACACTTCCCTTCACCTGCTGCCCATCGGTGGCGGGCTTCTTCGAAAGGAAGCACTCTCATGATCTCGTCTCGCAAAAGCCTTCTCTGGGCCGGTCTCCTGGCCTCCGCCACCTTCGCCTCGGCTGGTGCCTTCGCGCAGCAGCAGGCCCCGCAGATCGCACCTGCGGCTCCGGCGACGACCCAGGCACAGCCCGGCGCACAGCCCCAGGCCAAGCACCAGCATGCCCGCGAGGACCGCGCGCAGCGCCTCGAACGCATGCAGAAGCATCGCGCGGAACGCCTCTCGGCGCTGAAGGAAAAGCTCAAGCTCACACCGGCGCAGGAAGGCGCATGGAACAGCTTCGCGACGGCCCAGCAACCGCCTGCACGCTCTCCTGAGCAGGCTCGTGCGGACCGTGCCGAATTCGCCAAGCTGACCACGCCGCAGCGCCTGGACCGCATGCAGGCCCGCCAGGCCGAACGCAGCGCCATGTTCGCCAAGCGTGCCGACGCCACGCGCAGCTTCTATGCGGCGCTGACGCCGGACCAGCAGAAGACCTTCGACACCGAGTCGATGGCGCGCTTCGGTCGCGGGGAGCATGGCGGCCAGCACCGCCACCCGGCACCGCCGGCCAAGAGCTGATCCCGTCGGCCCATTGAAAAGGCCCGCAACGCCCAGGCGTTGCGGGCCTTTTCCTCATGGCGACCGGGGATTTACTGCGGCGTCCCGGTCTTGTCCTTCGGGTTGGTCGGCACTTCCGGGCGTTCGCCCTTCTCGCCGAAGCGCGGCTTGACCTTGCGGCCCGTCTGGCTCACTTCGGTGCGCGACATTTCGCCGGTAGGCTGCGGAATGGCGTTCGGCTGATGGTTCACCGTCGTCGTCGCTTCGCCCTTGGGCACCGGATTGTTGGCGTTGTTGCGGTTGTGGACGCGCGCTTCGGACTTCACTGCGTCGCGCGAGGCGGGATTGGTGCCGTCAGGCCGCTGGGTCGGGTTGCCCACGCCAGCCGGGGTCTTGGTGCTCGCCTGTCCAGCCACGGCCGGATCCGGCTGCGCGGGCATCGAGGTGGTCTGGGCCGAGGCCATACCCGCCACGCCCATCAGGCCGGCGAGCACGGTGGTTGCTAAAAATCCTTGCTTCATGATGATGGCTCCTTGTCGGTTTCAATCGGAATACGAGCCCTTCGTTCAAGCTCTGAATGCACCGTAGGAGGGCATCTGGCCGCGCCATGTGGGGATGGGGCAGCCATCCCTGTAGGAGCCAGTCGCCGTGCCGCGCAGGCCAATGAAGAAGGTGGCGCGTTCCTACACCTGCCACGAACCCCTCGCCTTACAACCTTGTCTGTGAAGCCTTCCTCCCATTCCGCCGCCGTGACGGCCCCGCCGAGGTCACTCAAAGTGATGACCGTGAACACCCACAAGGGCTTCACGGCGCTGAACCGCAAGTTCATCCTGCCGGAGTTGCGGGAGGCGGTGCGCACGGTGGGGGCGGACGTCGTCTTCCTGCAGGAAGTGCTGGGAACCCATTCGCGCCACTCGCGCCGCGTCGACAACTGGCCCGAGGCGCCGCACTACGAATTCCTCGCCGACACGATGTGGCCGCAGTTCGCCTACGGCCGCAACGCCGTGTATCCCAAGGGGCATCACGGGAACGCGGTGTTGTCAAAGTTCCCCATCGTCCATTACAGGAACCACGATGTGTCCATCACCGGCCCCGAGAAGCGCGGGCTGCTGCACTGCGTGCTGCGGCTGCCCGCCAGGCCGGTCGACGTGCACGTGATCTGCGCGCACCTGGGCCTGTCGGAAGTGCACCGGCTGCAGCAGCTCGAGCTGCTCTGCCACATCGTGCGCGATGAAGTGCCGACCGATGCGCCGCTGATCGTTGCAGGCGACTTCAACGACTGGCGCGGCCGCGCGCACGACATCCTGGAACAGGGCGCCGCGCTGCGGGAAGTCTTCGTGCATGCCAACGGCAGCGCGGCCAGGACCTTTCCGGCGCGCTTTCCGCTGCTGCCGCTGGACCGCATCTACGTGCGCAACGCGGGCGTCCACGCGCCGGTGGTGCTGCCGCGCAGGCCCTGGTCGCACCTGTCGGACCACGCGCCCCTGGTGGCGGAGATCGAGCTGTGAGCATCTCTGAAATACCCAACGGCAACCAGCGCTGGATCGGCGGCAACCGCATCGATCTGCTGGAGAACGGCGAGGAGTTCTTCCCGCGCGTGTTCGAGGCCATTCGCCAGGCCCGGCGCGAGGTGGTCGTCGAGACCTTCATCCTGTTCGAGGACAAGGTCGGCACCCAGCTTCATGCGGCCATGCGCGCGGCAGCACAGCGGGGCGTCAAAGTCGACCTGATGATCGACGGCTTCGGCTCGCCCGACCTGTCGCCGGAGTTCATCGCCGGGCTGACCTCCGCGGGCGTCAAGGTGCGCGTCTTCGATCCGGGCACGCGCGTCTTCGGCCAGCGGCTCAACGCCTTCCGACGCATGCACCGCAAGATCGTGGTGATCGACGGCTCGCTCGCCTTCGTGGGCGGCATCAACTACTCGGCCGACCACCTGATGGACTTCGGCCCCAAGGCCAAGCAGGACTACGCCGTGGAGCTTGCAGGGCCGATCGTCTCGGAAATCCATCGCTTCGTGCTGCATGCGATCGCAGTCGGCGGCAAGGGTCCGGGCTGGTTCCGGCGCCGGCTGAAGGCGACGCACGAACACAACGAGCCCGCCGGCGAGGCCGAGGTCCAGTTCGTGACCCGCGACAACCGCCGGCACACCAACGACATCGAGCGGCACTACCGCGCCGCCATTCGCAGCGCCCGGCATCGCATCGTCATCGCCAATGCGTACTTCTTCCCCGGCTACCGGCTGATCAAGGAGATGCGGCGCGCGGCGAGGCGCGGGGTCGACGTGCGGCTGATCCTGCAAGGCGAGCCCGACATGCCGATCGTCAAGGTGGCGGCCAGCAT
This sequence comes from Variovorax flavidus, assembly GCF_030317145.1. Taxonomy (GTDB): domain Bacteria; phylum Pseudomonadota; class Gammaproteobacteria; order Burkholderiales; family Burkholderiaceae_C; genus Variovorax; species Variovorax flavidus. Next base: position 501,953 of record NZ_JASZYE010000002.1, on the reverse strand, counting down.
GCTGTACCACCACCTGCTGCACGCGGGCGTGCGCATCTACGAGTACTGCGAACGGCCGCTGCACGGCAAGGTGGCGCTGGTGGACGACCGATGGAGCACCGTCGGATCGAGCAACCTCGACCCCCTGAGCCTGTCGCTGAACCTCGAAGCGAACGTGATCGTGCGCGACAAGGCCTTCAACAAGGTGCTGTCGGAGCGGCTCGATCACCTGATGCGGCACAGCTGCAAGCAGGTGGAAGCGGCCGACCTGACGGAATGGAGCGGCTGGCGGCTGGTGCGCAGCTTCTTCATCTTCCACCTGATGCGCTGGTATCCGTCCTGGGCGGGCTGGCTGCCCCGGCACGCGCCGCGCCTGAAGCCGCTGGACGCACCCGAGTCGCGCGCCGGCGGGGCAACCCAGACGGACGTAGCCTGATGGCCACCCGCAGCGGGTCGGCCATGAGCGCCGCGCCGGACAGCTCAGGGCAGCCGCAGGCTCGTCCCGCGCACGCTTGGTGGCAGTGGGTGAAGCGCATCGCGGCATGGCTCTTCTTCGCCGTCGTCGTCTTCCTGATCGTGCGGCAGGCCCGCACCATCGACTGGAGCGACGTGCTCGACTCGGTGCGGGCGATCCCCTTGCCGATGCTGCTGGCGGCCCTGCTCCTTGCCACCTGCAGCCATGCGCTCTACAGCACCTACGACCTGCTCGGCCGGCGCATGACGGGGCACACGCTCGGCACCGGCACGGTGATGGGCGTCACCTTCGTCAGCTACGCCTTCAACCTCAACCTGGGCGCGCTGGTCGGGGGCGTCGCCTTCCGGTATCGGCTGTATTCGCGGCTCGGGCTCGGCAACAACACCATCACGCGCGTGCTCGGCTTCAGCATGCTGACCAACTGGTTCGGCTACTTCGTGGTCGCGGGCGCGGCCTTCTGCTTCTGGCCGATGGCCTTGCCGCCCGACTGGAGGATCGACAGCGGCGGCCTGCGCATCCTCGGCGCGGCGCTGCTGCTGGTGGGGGTCGCGTACCTCGCCCTGTGCGCGATCGCGCGCGAGCACACCTGGCGCATCCGCAACCAGGAGCTGGACACGCCGCCGCTGCGCATCGCGCTGCTCCAGCTCGCCATGTCCTGCGGCAACTGGACCTTGATGGGCGGGGTGATCTGGTTCCTGCTGCAGCAGCAACTGCCCTATCCGACGGTCCTGGCGGTGTTCCTCGTCGCAGCCGTGGCCGGCGTCATCACGCACGTGCCGGGCGGGCTCGGCGTGCTCGAAGCCGTCTTCATCGCACTGCTCGCGCACCGCGTGCCGCAGGGCAAGCTGCTGGGCGCGCTGCTGGCGTACCGCGCCATCTACTACCTGCTGCCGCTCATCGTCGCGAGCCTCTTCTACGTGGTGACGGAGCTGCGCGCCAAGCGGCTGCGCAAGACGGCGCCAACGCCCCGGACCTGACGCCGCCCCGCTGCCGGATGAGGTCGCGCCAGAGCAGGCCTCCTCCTTTTCCGCCTGAATGCCTACAGGCTGCATGGGGGCAGCGGCCTAAGTTAGTGCTCATGTCGCAGCACACCGTCACCCTCTCGGGCGAGATCGACTTGCCAGGTTTTCGCCGTGAAGCGCGGGCCCTGCTGGCAGGCCTCGTGCCGCCGGAGGACACGCACTGGCACACCGTCGCCGGTGCGGACTGGATGACGAAGAGCGGCCGGGCGGCCCTGTCCGGCCCGCGCGACGCGCATGCGACCACGAACCTCTTCCTTCCCCGCTCCTTCCTGTCGCTGTGCGACACGGTGATCCTCCACAGCGATCCGGCGCGCTTCGGCCTGCTCTACCGGTTGCTCTGGCGCCTGGTGCATGAACCCGCCCTGCGCCGCAATCCGCTGGACGGCGACCGCATGCGTGCGCTGCACATGGCCCAGGCCGTGCGCCGCGACATGCAGAAGATGAAATCGCTGATGCGCTTCAAGTCCGTCGACGAAACGGCCGGCGCCGAGCCCTTGCACATCGGCTGGTTCGAGCCCGATCACCACATCGCCGAGGCCGTCGCGCCCTTCTTTGCACGACGCCTTGCGCATCTGCGATGGGCCATCCTGACGCCGGAACGCAGCGTGCGGTGGACGGGGGACAGTCTCGAATTCGGCCTGGGCATGCGGCGCGAGTTGACGCCGTCGGACGCGATGGACGAAGACGCGCTGCTCGCACGCTACCGCCAGGTCTTCGACCCCATGGTGCCCCAGCGCATGGCTCGGCCAGAGGCCCAGCCGTCCGATGCGCGCAGCCAGTGACCCGGCTCAGAAGCGATACAGGTAGCGCACTCGCCAGAAGTTCTCGCCTGGATTCGGCTCCTTGATGCCGCCGTTCGAGACGTGCTGGAAACGCAGGGACACTTCGTGCTCCCTCTGCGAGCCGAAGTTGCGTCCCACGCTCACCTGTTCAGTGAACTGGAAGGCCGTGCTGAACTCGCGACTGGTGGTGCGGTAGAGGCTGTCCATGACGGTGCCACCGATGCCCGCATCGACGAACCAGGGCGACTCGCCCTGGCTGAAGCGCCAGCGCCAGTTGGCGATCACGCCCACCTGTGCGTAGTTGCGCTTGTCCCCGCCCGGTTCGGGCGCCCGCCAAGCACTCGCGAAGAAATCCCAGTAGAAGGACAGGGCGCCGGGGGGTTCGGACGCCCACCGGCCCCAGGGCACGACAAGGCCGATCGACATCGAATCCGTGTTGCCCTCGCTGTGGGGGGCCTGCCCCGCTTCGAGGTAGACGCCGCGCGTCTGATCCGGATGGGCCGCGGCGGCGGCGGTGAGCCACAGGCAGCCCGTGAACACGAGCGCCTTGAAGCAGGACGATGAGTTGGACATTCGACTTTTGCCTGCGGATAGTTACGTGTAACAAGCATCTCAAGCTTCGGTCGCCGGACAAAGTTGCGTTTGCCGTGCCGAAAAGTAGGACTTCTTCTCCAATCGATGCTGCACTGCAGCAAATTGCACACCAGGAGGCCTATAGTGGCTTCCATGACTCCCAGCTTCTCTTCCCCCCGCTTCTTCAACCCGCTCATGTTGTGGGTCGACGTCGCCGTCAAGACCAACGAGATGCTGCTGTCTTCCGGCTCCGTCATCCAGATGCGGACCGAGCGCATTGCCAAGGCAGGCCTTGCTCCCAGTGATGCAGATCTTGCCGAATTTCAACTCATGGGTCACGAAAAACTCGCAGCCGTGAGCGAAGCCGGCGCCGCCATGGCGAACCAGTTGCACACCGCCCAGTTCGCGGTCGTCCAGCGCATGGTCAGGCATTGGCTCGGCGGCGGCGTGGCGCTTTTCTCCCTGGCAACGAGCACGACGCCGGAGCAGGCTGCAACGCACGCCGAAGCGCTCGGCAGGTCCGCCATGCGCTCGGCCGCCGCGGTCAGCGAACTCAGCAGCGCCGGCGCGCGCATCGTGCAGCGCGGCCTCAAGCCCATTCACGCCAAGGCGACGTCGAACGCGCGCCGCCTCACCCTGGTGCAGCAAGCCTGACGCCGCATCGCGGCCCACGGCGCAAAAAATCGTCGACGCACAAGCTTCGCGTAACGCGAGGCTTGCTAGCCTTGGCGCATGCGGATCTCCGAACTAGCCCAACGCGCCGGCGTGACCGTGCATGCGCTGCGCCACTACGAACGGCTCGGCCTGCTGCTGCCCGCGCGCACGGCTTCGGGCTATCGCGACTATCCCGAATCGATGCGGCGCGAGGTGGTGTTCATCGCGATGTCCCGGCGCATCGGCTTCTCGCTTCAGGCGATCGGTGAACTGCTGCCGGCCTACCGTGCCGGCCGCCTCAGCATCGAAACCATGACGGATGCGCTGCACGAGCGCGCGGCGGCGCTGGACCGGCAGATCGCCGACCTGCAAGCCCTGCGTGCGCAAGTGCTCGACCACGTGTCATGGCTGCGCGCGCAGGAAGCCAGGCAGCGCGCCCGGCCAAAGACCTCCAGGCCCTGGCCCCAGTCCACAGCCCGAAAGGAAAAGCGATGACCACTGCACAGCTTCACCGAGTCGAAACCGCCGTCCTCGCCATGCCCATGGCGCGCACGCTGGGCCTGCGCTTCACGCAGCTGGCGCCGGGCCAGGTCGAGGTCGAGATGCCGATCACCGAGGCCTTCACGTTCAGGCCGGGTCAGCTACAGGCCACGCCTGTCTTCGCGGTCGCCGATTTCGCGGCCGTCGCCGCGGCAGGCAGCGTGCTGCCCGAAGGCTGGAGCAACGCGACGGTCGATACGTCGCTGAAGCTGGTGGCGCCTGCCGTGGGCACCGCCGTGCGAGCGCGGGGGCGCGTCGTGAGCGCGGGCCAGTTGCTGACCGTGTGTGCGGCCGATGTGTTCGCAGTCGATGCCGAGGGCGGCGAAACGCTGTGCGCCACGCTCCTCGGCACGGCGCGCAACATCAAGCCGGCCTGAAGCTCAGCTTGCCGGAACCAGGCGAATCAAGGTGATTTCCGAGGGTGCGCCAAAGCGCTTGGGCGGGCCCCAGTAGCCGGTGCCCCGGCTCGTGTAGACCCACATGTCGCGCAGCTTGTGCAGCCCGGCCGTGAAGGGCTGCTGTAGCGGCACGAACAGGTTCCACGGAAAGAACTGGCCGCCGTGCGTGTGGCCCGACAACTGCAGGTGATAGCCGGCGTCGGCTGCTTCCGGGGCACTGCGCGGCTGGTGCGCCAGCAGCACCCGCGTGTGCACGAGCGGCGGGGCATCGTGCACCGCACGGTGCGGATCGCTCGCGTGCGCCGCATCGAAATGCACCGCCGTGTAGTCGGTGACGCCTGCGACCACGAGGGCGCTTTCGAGCACCTCCTCGTCGGTCTGCGCGCCGCTCACGTCGCGCGTCTGCAGCACCACGTGTTCGTTCAGCAGCACGCGCAGGCCGAGCCGGCGCAACTCGGCAATCCACGCATGCGCGCCCGCGTAGTACTCGTGGTTGCCCGTCACCACGAAGGTGCCGTGCTTCGCGCGCAGCCCTTCGAGCGGCGCGATGTGCTCGCGGAGTTCCTTCACCGTGCCATCCACCAGATCGCCCGTGATCGCGACCATGTCGGCACCCAGGCCGTTGACGGCCTCGACGATGCGCTGGATGTAGCCGCGCTTGATAGTCGGACCCACGTGGATGTCGCTGAGTTGCGCGATCGTGAAGCCGTCCAGCGCCGATGGCAGGTTGCGGATCGGCACGTCGACGCGCACCACGCCCGCGGTGCGGCGCGCGTTGAGGAAGCCGATCAGCGAGATCGCCGTGGCCAGCAGCGGCACCGCCGCGGCGCTGGCGACACGCCAGCGGGGCCAGTCGATCGCCATACCGAGCGGTAGCGCAGCCAGCCAGCCCAGCAGCAGTCCCGCATCGCGCACCAGGGTGAGAACGAACATCGACGAGAACCAGCCCATGCTCAGCAGGCCGATCCACTTCCAGACGTCGGCGAACTGCCGGCGTTCGGAACGCATGCCGACAAAAGGCAGGGGCATGGTCGCGGCCGACACCAGCAGCGCGAGCAGAAGCACCAGCCACCCGCCGCCTGCCAGGCCCGCCAGCGAGGGCAGCAGCCGCAGGCCCAGGTAGACGTGCAGCAGGGTGGTGAGAACAATCAGGGGACGAAGCGGCATCGGAGCCTTGAAGACGGGCACGCGCCCGGACACACCATGTGCGAGCGACAAGCCCGACATTCAAGGTGCATGCCACCCTGAAGGGCGCTATTTTCGGCCCTCAGGAATGCGCGCTGACGCTGGTCCCCGCCGGCCAGACGAAAAGCGTGCGCGTGCCGCTGCCCGGAACGATCTCCACCTGTTGCTTCAGCGTCTGGCCCGCAAGCGTGGCTTCGACCTCGTAGCGGCCCGGATCGAGGCGCGCCAGCATGAAGGGGCCATCGGCCACCACCCGGCTCAGCACCGGATCGCCGGAGGCATTTCGCACCGTCACCAGCACCTCGCCGGCGAAATCCGCTCGCTTGCCGTTCCGGATCGAGAACTCGAAGGTGGCGGGCCATCGCGGGGCGACGCTCTCCATCAGCTCAGCCTCGTCGCTGCTCACGCCGCCGCTCATGTATTCGATGCCATTCGCCATGTGAATGGGCGGGTTGTAGACGGCGTGTGCCGCCAAGGCACCAAGAAGTGACGCGCTGCCGATGGCGAGGGCAGCTGCGGGCTGCCAGATCCGCTGGGTTCTCATCGCTGTGTCCTTTGCTCGAATGGCCGTGAAGATTTCACGCGACCACTATCCCCGGCAAGTCTTAGGAGAACCTGATCTGTGCGGCTCAGTCCCCTGTGTTGACCGAGGCCTGTTGCTCGGCCCGCGGCACGCCCATGGCTGCCGCGAAATCGACATTCGACGGCCACATGAACACGGCCTTGGAGGCCATCCCGTTGAACACCACCAGCGGCTGCCTGAGCGTGACGCCGCCCATCGAGGCCTCGACCTCGTAGGCACCGGGGTCGAGCCGGGCCAGCATGAAGCGTGCGCCGGTCGAGGCTTCCATGATCGGCCTGCCCGTGTAGCGCTCGCGCACCGAGACTTTCACTTCGGAGGGGAAGGTGATGCCGGGCTTGGCGCGGCTGACGCCGAATTCGAGCGTGGCGGCCCAGCGCGGCGAGACGGTCTGCATGAAGGCAGCTTCCTCGCTGGTCTTGCCGCCGCACATGTACTCGATGCCCTGGGCCACGCGGATGGGCGGGTTCGTGAGCGCATGGGCTGGGGCGAGCGCGCCAAAGATCGCCAGGGCCGCCACGGGGCCCCAAAACCGGATCGGGTTCATTGCAGTGCTGTCCTCTTGCTCGAAAAGTGGCGTCTGGCCGCGGGTGATTTTGCTTAGCAAGAGTCGGGCTAGGAATAGCGTTTACGCGGATTTTCGAGGCGGCCCGTTACTGGCGGGTGTCAAAAAACGCATAAGGAACGTCGCTTTCCAATTGTTGGCAAGGCGGAAATTGAGATGTTCCTGGAGCCGCCTTCGGAGGCCCCGATCCGCCTCCACACTCCGTGCCTCCCCCACAAAGCCGTCGGCGCCTCCGACGCCAGCGGCCTCTTCCAGGACATCCCCGATGAACGCACCCTGCACGACCTGCGCCGATGCGCTGTCCCCCGATATCACCGAGACGCCGCGATCCGCCTGGCTCGCGGTCGGCTCCATTGCCGTCGGCACCTTCGCGATGGTCACGACCGAATTCCTGCCGATCGGCCTGCTGACCGACATCGGCAGCGGCCTCCAGGTGTCCGATGGCACGGCCGGCCTGATGGTCACGATGCCCGGCGTGCTCGCCGCCTTCGCGGGACCGGCGCTGATCGTCGCTTCCGGCCGGCTCGACCGGCGCACCGTGATGGTCTGGCTCACCGCGCTGCTGGTCGCGTCGAACCTGCTCGCCGCTTTCGCGCCCAACTTCGCGACCATGCTCGTCGCCCGCCTGCTGCTCGGCCTGTGCGTCGGTGGTTTCTGGACCTTTGCGCCCAGCGCCGCCACCCAGCTGGTGCCGGCCGCCTCGCAGGCGCGCGCCATGTCGCTCGTGCTGGCCGGCATCTCGGTCGCCACCGTGTTCGGCGTACCGGCTGGCGCCCTGGTCGGCAACCTTGCCGGATGGCGCGCAGCCTTCGGCGTCACCGGAGTGCTCGCGGCCGGTGTGCTGCTGGTTCAGATGTGGTTGCTGCCCGCCATGCCGCCGGCCCGCGCCATCCAGCCGCGCGACCTGCTCACGCCGCTCACGCGCCGCATGGCGCAGGTCGGCCTGCTGACGGTGCTCTTCCTGATCGCGGGACACTTCGGCGCCTACACCTACCTCAAGCCGCTGCTGCAGCAAGTGTTCGGCCTCGGCCCGGGGGCCGTGACGGCGCTGCTGCTGACCTACGGGGCGGCCGGCTTCGTCGGCACCTTCCTCGGCGGAAGCCTGGTGGCGCGCAGCGTGCGCACCGCGACGCTGCTGGCCGCCGTGCTGCTCGCTGCGGCGCTCTTGCTGTCGACCGTGGCCGGTCCCGGGCTGGTGGCCGCCGGCGCGGTGGTCGTCATCTGGGGCGTGGCCTTCGGCCTGATCCCGGTCGCGCTCACCGGCTGGATGCTGGAGGCGGTGCCCGACGCGCCCGAGGCCGGTCAGGCGCTGCTCGTGAGCGGATTCCAGGTGGCGATCGCTTCGGGCGCCCTGCTCGGCGGCGTCACCGTCGATGCGTACGGCATCTCGAACACCATGATGCTGAGTGGTGCGCTCGTGCTGGTGGCCGCGGCGATCGTTGCCGCGCTGGGCCGCGCACCGGGCCGCGTGTCGCTGGCGCCGTCAGGGCGGTGAAGGCTGGGAAAGCACCCACTCGGCCAGCGCCTTGGCATCCGGATCGGTGACCCTGGATTGCCGCGGCATGATGACGCGGCCCCAGGTGCCAACGCTGCCGTTGCGGATCTTGCTGGCGAGCTGGGTGGGCGCTGCCGGGTCGTTGCGATAGCGCTCTGCAATCTGAGCGAAGCCCGGTCCGACCTGCTTGCGGACCAGGCCATGGCAGGACATGCAGCCATAGTCCTGGCTCAATGCCTGCGCTGGCGCGTCGGCCGCAGCGGCCGCAGCGGCCGCACACGCCAGGGAGGCCATGGCCGCAGCTTGAACAAGGCGCAGGCCCATTGCCCGCAGTTCCGGCCACATCCCTGCCGACCGGAAACTAGACGTCGATGTTCGCCGCCCGCAACGCGTTCTGCTCGATGAACTCCCGGCGCGGTTCGACCTCATCCCCCATCAGCATCGTGAACACGCGATCGGCCTCGATCGCGTCGTCGATCTGCACGCGCAGCAGGCGCCGCACGTTGGGGTCCATGGTCGTTTCCCAGAGCTGTTCGGGATTCATTTCGCCCAGGCCCTTGTAGCGCTGGCGTGCGGTGGCGTTCTCGGCCTGGCCGATGAGCCAGCGCATGGCTTCGCGGAAATCGCTGACCTTTTCTTCCTTGGCTCGCTCGCCTTCGCCGCGCTTGACGACGGCGCCCTCGCCCAGCAGGTCGCGGAAGGTCTTGGCGGCTTCGGCCAGCGCGGCGTAGTCGGCGCCGTGCACGAAGTCCTGCGTGAGCACGCTGGACTTGATGTTGCCGTGATGGCGGCGGCTGATGCGCAGCAGCGGCTTGTCGGTGCGCGCATCGAACTCGCTCGACACGTCCGCCGGCGCGCCGGTGGTGTTCAGTTCGCGCAGCTTGTTCTGCAGCGCGACGGCCGAGGCCTCGGCCGCGGGCGTGGTGTCGAGATCCAGCGACACGCCGTCGGCGATCGCGCGCAGGGCCGCGGCATCCAGGAACACGCCCAGCCGCGCGATGACGGCTTCGGCCAGCTGGTGCTTGCGCGCCAGTTCGGCGAGCGCGTCGCCGGTGAGCGTGGTCGGGTTGGCGCCGCCGGTCGTGACGCTCGCATCCTTCAGCGCGACCTTCAGCAGGAAGGCGTCGAGCGCCGGGCCGTCCTTGAGGTACTGCTCTTCCTTGCCGACCTTGACCTTGTAGAGCGGCGGTTGCGCGATGTAGATGTGGCCACGCTCGACCAGCTCCGGCATCTGCCGGTAGAAGAAGGTCAGCAGCAGCGTGCGGATGTGCGCGCCGTCCACGTCGGCGTCGGTCATGATGATGATGCGGTGGTAGCGCAGCTTGGCGACGTTGAAGTCGTCCGCGCCGCCGCCCGAGGTCGTCGCGCCGGCGCGGCCGATGCCGGTGCCGAGCGCGGTGATCATCGTCAGGATTTCGTTGCTGGTCAGCAGCTTTTCGTAGCGCGCCTTCTCGACGTTCAGGATCTTGCCGCGCAGCGGCAGGATGGCCTGGAACTTCCGGTCGCGGCCCTGCTTGGCGGAGCCGCCGGCGGAGTCACCCTCCACCAGGTAGACCTCGCACAGCGCCGGGTCCTTTTCCTGGCAGTCGGCCAGCTTGCCGGGCAGGCCCATGCCGTCGAGCACGCCCTTGCGGCGCGTCATTTCGCGCGCCTTGCGGGCGGCTTCGCGCGCACGGGCGGCTTCGACGATCTTGCCGCAAATGATCTTGGCGTCGTTCGGCCGTTCCTGCAGGTAGTCGGTCAGCAGGCGGCCGACGATGTCTTCCACCGGCGCGCGCACTTCGCTCGACACCAGCTTGTCCTTGGTCTGGCTGGAGAACTTGGGCTCGGGCACCTTCACGCTCAGCACGCAGCACAGGCCTTCGCGCATGTCGTCGCCGGTGACTTCGACCTTGGCCTTCTTGGCCAGCTCGTTCTCTTCGATGTACTTGTTGATGACCCGCGTCATCGCGGCGCGCAGGCCGGTCAGGTGGGTGCCGCCATCCCGCTGCGGGATGTTGTTGGTGAAGCACAGCACCTGCTCGTTGTAGCCGCTGTTCCACTGCATCGCGACCTCGACGCCGATGTGCGTGCCGGGAATGCCGCCGTAGGTGTCGGCCGGCTTCTCGCCGGTCGCGTAGAACACGTTGGGGTGAAGGACCGTCTTGCCCTTGTTGATGAACTCGACGAAGCCCTTGACGCCGCCGGCGCCGGAGAAGTCGTCTTCCTTGCCGGTGCGCTCGTCGAGCAGCCGGATGCGCACGCCGTTGTTCAGGAAGCTCAGCTCGCGCAGGCGCTTGCTCAGGATTTCGTAATGGAAATCGGCGTTTTCCTTGAAGATTTCGGTGTCGGGCAGGAAGTGCACCTCGGTGCCGCGCTTCTCGGTCTCGCCGGTGACCTTCATCGGCGACACCTCGACGCCGTTGACCACCTCGACGATGCGGTTCTGCACGAAGCCCTTGCTGAACTCCAGCGTGTGCACCTTGCCTTCGCGGCGCACCGTGAGGCGCAGCATCTTGCTGAGCGCGTTCACGCAGCTCACGCCCACGCCGTGCAGGCCGCCCGAGACCTTGTAGCTGTTCTGGTTGAACTTGCCGCCAGCGTGCAGTTCGGTGAGCGCGATTTCCGCCGCCGAGCGCTTGGGCTCGTGCTTGTCGTCCATCTTCACGCCGGTCGGGATGCCGCGGCCGTTGTCGGTGACGGAGATCGAGTTGTCGGTGTGGATCGTCACGACGATGTCGTCGCAGTACCCCGCCAGCGCCTCGTCGATCGAGTTGTCGACCACTTCGAACACCAGGTGGTGCAAGCCGGTGCCGTCCGACGTGTCGCCGATGTACATGCCGGGCCGCTTGCGCACAGCCTCCAGCCCTTCGAGGATCGTGATGGAGCCTTCGCCATAGGACGTATCGGCCGGCGTCACCTCGATCGGAATCGCGCTATCGATTTCGGGTGTGTAGACCGGCTCGGTGTGCGGCACGTCCGGCTTGTTGTCTTCGCTCATCAGAATCTTTCTCATCGGCAGCTGCAGCTACCGCAATTTTCGGGAAATACCGCCGATCCGGCTCTGCCGGTCGGCTGGTATTGCCCCCTGCAAGGGGGTGGGCGGCCACACGAAGTGGGCAAGCCTGGGGGTGTGCTAAATCCTCATCGGCATGACGACGTACTTGAACGAAGCGTTCTCCGGAATCGTCATCAGCACCGAACTGTTGGAATCGGCGAAATCCATCTTCACCATGTCCTGGCTCATGTTGGCGAGCGCGTCGATCAGGTAGGTCACGTTGAAGCCGATCTCGATGGCGTCGCCGCCGTAGTCGATGTCGAGCTCATCTTGCGCTTCTTCCTGCTCGGCGTTGTTCGACGCGATGCGCAAGGTGCCCGGCTCGATGTTGAGCCGCACGCCCTTGAACTTCTCGCTGGTCAGGATCGCGGTGCGCTGCAGGCTGGCCAGCAGCGGCGCGCGACCCAGCGTCACGGTGTTCTTGTGGTTCTTGGGGATCACGCGGTTGTAGTCGGGGAACTTGCCCTCGACCAGCTTGGTGACGAATTCCATGCCGCCGAAGCTGAACTTGGCCTGGTTGTTCGCGAACTGCATCTCGATCGCGCCTTCGGCGTCGGACAGCAGGCGCTGCATTTCGAGCACCGTCTTGCGCGGCAGGATGACTTCCTGGCGCGGCACTTCGACGTCGAGCGTGGCGGATGCAAAGGCCAGGCGGTGGCCGTCGGTCGCCACCAGGCTCAGCTGCTTGCCTTCGGCCACGAACAGGATGCCGTTGAGGTAGTAGCGGATGTCATGCACCGCCATCGCGAAGGACACCTGGCCCAGCAGGTCCTTGAGCGTCTTCTGCGGCACGCTGAACACGGGGCCGAAGTTGGCCGATTCCTGCACCAGCGGGAAGTCCTCTGCCGGCAGGGATTGCAGCGTGAAGCGGCTCTTGCCACCCTTGAGCACCAGCTTGCTCGCGCTCGATTCGAGGCTCACCGTCTGGTCGGAGGGCATGGTGCGCAGGATGTCGATCAGCTTGCGCGCGCCGATGGTCGTCGTGAAGTTGCCGTCGTCACCGCCGAGCTCGGCGTGCGTGCGGATCTGGATTTCAAGGTCGCTGGTGGTGAGCTGCAGCTGCCCGCCGGTCTTGCGGATGAGCACGTTGGCCAGGATGGGCAGCGTGTGGCGCCGCTCCACGATGCCCGCCACCGATTGCAGCGCCGCCAGGACTTTGTCTTGTGTTGCCTTCAAAACGATCATGTCTTACCTCTTCCTTTATTTCTTTAATTCAATTTAGTAGTAGTAGATAAGGGACGCACTGCCCTGTGGACATGGCGATTTTCCGCTTTCGTGACAACCACTTGCGGCGCCCGGCAGGCTGTGCGCAGCCGCGCTTCCGAGCTGTCGCGGCGGCGCGAACAACTTCGGATCGCGCGCCGGGCCTGTGGACAAGCCCTGCCTTGTGCCAAAACTGCTCACAGAGTTGTCCTTTGACAGCCGATGGCGAATCTGCGTAGCGCCTTCATCCATCAGCCCTTGAGGGTTTGCTCCAGTACGTGCAGCTGCTGGTTGAGTTCGGTGAGCTGCTGGCGCTCGCCCGAAATCTTCCGCACCGCATGCAAGACGGTGGTGTGGTCGCGGCCGCCGAAGAGTTCGCCGATCTCCGGCAGGCTCTTCTGGGTCAGCTCCTTGGCGAGGTACATCGCGATCTGGCGCGGCCGGGCGATCGAGGCCGGGCGCTTCTTCGAGTACATGTCGGCGACCTTGATCTTGTAATAGTCGGCGACGGTCTTTTGGATGTTCTCGACCGAGATCTGCCGGTTCTGGATCGACAGCAGGTCGCGCAGCGCCTCGCGCGCCAGGGCGATCGAGATTTCCTTCTGGTTGAAGCGCGAGTACGCCAGGATCTTGCGCAGCGCGCCTTCGAGTTCGCGCACGTTGGAGCGCACGTTCTTCGCGACGAAGAAGGCGACTTCCTCGGGCATCTCGGCGCTTTCGGCGCGCGCCTTGTTGATCAGGATGGCGACGCGCATCTCGAGTTCGGGCGGCTCGATCGCGACCGTCAGGCCCGAGTCGAAGCGCGACACCAGGCGCTCGTGGATGTCGGCCAGGCCCTTCGGATAGGTGTCGCTCGTCATGACGATGTGCGACTTCTTCGCGAGCAGGGCTTCGAAGGCGTTGAAGAACTCTTCCTGCGTCCGGTCCTTGTTGGCGAAGAACTGGACGTCGTCGATCAGCAGCAGGTCGAGCGAGTGGTAGCGCTCCTTGAACTCGTCGAAAGTCTTGCGCTGATAGGCTTTGACCACATCGGATACAAATTGCTCCGCGTGGATGTAGAGAACTTTGGAATCGGGCCGGTCCGCCAGCAGCCGATTGCCCACCGCGTGCATCAGGTGGGTCTTGCCCAGGCCGACGCCGCCGTAGATGAACAACGGGTTGTAGAGATGCCCCGGCATGCCCGCCACGTGCATGGCCGCAGCGCGCGCCATGCGGTTCGCGGTGCCCTCCACGAGCGTGTCGAAGGTGAGCCCCGAATTGAGCCGGTTCTTGAACGCGGCCGCGGCCACGTCCTCGCCCGTGCTGACCATTTCGCGCGGCACGTCGGTTTCGGAAACGACGGCCATGGATACAGGCCGGTTGACGATTTCCCGAGGAGCGAGCGCTAACTCAATGAGTACAGGCTGGCCGTAGAGCTTCTCCGCCATGGCGGCGATCTTGCCGGCGTACTGGGCCCGGATCCAGTCGAGCTTGAAGCGGTTGGCCACGAAGACCGTGACCCGCGAAAGATCGTCCGCGACCTTCGCGGTCAGCGGCTTGATCCATGTGTTGAACTGCTGTTCGGACAGCTCCTGCGCGAGTTGCTCGACGCAGGCCTGCCAAAGGCTGTCACCGACGCCGTCACCCGGCATGGGTGCTCTGAAAAGTGGTTTGTCCCTCAGCCATCTGTCGTGTTTGTGTTGTGGATAGTCGCACCCGCGATGCGCCCTGGATTCTAACTTGTCAAAAACTTATCCACACCATTTCAACGGAGGCCGAAAGGGTGCAGAAACTGTCCGGGATTGTCGGCGGCCCGAATGTTTGCGATAATCGCGGGTTTCCCTGAAAGCCTCTTTGTGTGTTTCGGGGTATCTCGGATCTCGCCGGGGAAAACTGCCGGCCAGCCGGTGAATCAGGAAAACCATCATGAAACGCACTTACCAAGCATCCAAAGTCCGCCGCGCCCGTACCCACGGCTTTCTGGTCCGCATGAAGACCCGCGGCGGCCGTGCCGTCATCAACGCACGCCGCGCCAAGGGCCGCAAGCGCCTCGCCGTCTAACGGCACGCCGGCGCCGTTGCCAGTCGAATCGCAGCCGCCATCACACCCTGACGGCGCTTTGCGGTCGGCTTCCATGCAGCGGCTCAAGACCCGCGCGCAATTCCAGGCCGTACTCGCAGGCGCTACCGTGGCGCGCACAGCCCACTTTGCACTGCATCGTTGCGCGCTGGACATCCCGTCCGGCGCTGCACCCCTGTTCGAAAAGCAGGACGTATGGGTCGGTGCCATGGTTCCCAAACGCTGGGCTCGCCGCGCGGTCACCCGCAACGCGATCAAACGCCAGATCTATACCGTGAGCGCAGCCGCGTCCGAAGCTTCGTTGCCGCAGGCCGCGCATGTCGTGCGCCTGCGCGCGGGTTTCGATCGCAAGGAATTCGTGAGCGCGACGTCCGACAAACTCAAGGCCGCCGTCAGAGCCGAACTGCAGCAACTGCTGCAGCGGGCTGCCGTGGCGCGCGCATGATGCAGCGCCTGCTGATCGGCCTCGTCAAGGCATACCGACTGTTGCTGAGCCCCTGGCTCGGCCAGTCCTGCCGTTTCGAGCCCACCTGTTCCGTCTATGCCATCGCCGCGCTCGAGCAGCACGGCGCGGCCACCGGCAGCTATCTCACGCTGCGCCGGATCGCCCGATGCCAGCCCTGGTGCGATGGCGGCCATGATCCGGTCCCCCCGAAGGCACAGCGCTCCGGCCCGCGCGCGGGTTCGCTGTTCGCCTTTCTCTCTTCCGACGACAAGAAGTCTTCTTCATGAACGATATCCGCCGCACCATCCTGTGGGTGATTTTTGGTTTCTCGCTGGTGCTGCTGTGGGACCAATGGCAGGTCTACAACGGCCACAAGCCGACCTTCCTTCCCTCGACCAAGACGGCCGCGCCCGCCAATCCGCCGGTCGCGCCGGCGGCAACGTCGGCCAGCGGCGTTCCGGCCGCGGCTGCGCCTGCCAGCGGCGCGGTGCCTGCGCAAGGCGTGGCACCGGCCATCGGCGAGAAGGTGACCGTTTCCACTGACGTCTTCAAGGCGGTGATCGACGGCGAAGGCGGCACCCTGTCGGAACTGCAACTGCTGAAGTTCCTCGACCAGACCAACAACCACGGGCTGGTCGAATGGTTCCGGCGCCTGGTCGGCCTGCCCGTCGCGGAAAACGAGGTGCGCCCCGTCACGCTGATGGAAAACGGCTCGCCCGCGACCCGCTACGTCGCCCAGACCGGCCTGTTGAACACCATCGACACCGGCGACCGTTTCCCCAATCACCTGACCCTGATGACCGCGCGCCCGGGGCCGCGCCAGTTGGCCGAGGGCCAGAACACGCTGGAAGTGGCCTTCGAGTCGCAACCCGTCGGCGGCCTGAAGTACGTCAAGACCTACGTGTTCCAGCGCGGCGACTACACGATCCACGTCAAGCACCAGATCGTCAACGTCAGCGACCAGCCGCGCGACGCGCAGCTCTACCTGCAGTTCGTGCGCCACGGCACCGTCGCGGCCGGCACGATGTTCGGCACCAACACCTTCACCGGTCCGGCCATCTACACGGAGCAGAAGAAGTTCCAGAAGATCGAGTTCTCGGCCATCGCCAAGGGCAAGGTCGAACTGCCGGCGCCCGCCAACGACGGCTGGGTGGCGATGGTCCAGCACTACTTCGTGTCGGCCTGGCTGCTCAACGTGCCGGGCAGCGATGCCATCAAGCGCGAATTCCGCGTGGCCGATCTCGGCAACAACCTGTTCTCCGTCGCGATGGTGCTCCAGGTGCCGAAGCTGGCCCCCGGCGCGGCGCAGACCATCGAAAGCAACCTGTTCGCCGGTCCCGAGGAAGAAAAGAAGCTGGAAGCCATCGCGCCCGGCCTCGACCTCGTCAAGGACTACGGCATCTTCGCGATCATCTCCAAGCCGCTGTACTGGCTGCTGAACCAGCTGCACGGCATCCTCGGCAACTGGGGCTGGTCGATCGTGGCCCTGGTGGTCCTGCTGAAGGCGGCCTTCTACTGGCTCAACGCCAAGGCCTACGCCAGCATGGCCAAGATGAAGGCGATCAATCCGAAGATCATGGAAATGCGCGAGCGGCTCAAGGACAAGCCGCAGGAAATGCAGCAGGAGATGATGCGGATCTACCGCGAGGAAAAGGTCAACCCGATGGGCGGCTGCTTCCCGATCGTGATCCAGATCCCCGTGTTCATCGCGCTGTACTGGGTGCTGCTCTCGTCCGTCGAGATGCGCCACGCGCCGTGGATTCTCTGGATCCAGGATCTTTCGGCACCGGACCCCTGGTTCATCCTGCCGGTCGTGATGACCGCGACCTCGCTGTTCCAGACCTGGCTCAACCCGACGCCGCCGGATCCGATGCAGGCCAAGCTGATGTGGATCATGCCGCTGGCCTTCAGCGTGATGTTCATCTTCTTCCCGGCCGGCCTGGTGCTGTACTGGATCACCAACAACGTGCTGTCGATCGCACAGCAGTGGTTCATCAACAAGCGCCTGGGCGTGCTTGGCAAGAAGTAGGCGTCACTCCCTACCGACCTCAAGGGCCGCGAAAGCGGCCCTTTTTGCTGAAAGAATCGCTTCATGCTCGCGCGCACCACCGATCCGATCGTTGCCATCGCCACGGCCTCAGGCCGCGGCGCCGTCGGGATCGTGCGGGTGTCCGGCGTACAGATGGCGCCGCTCATCGCCGCGATCTGCGGACGCCCGCTGAAACCGCGCGAGGCTACCTACCTGCCCTTTCGCGATGCGCTGGGCGCGCCGATCGACCACGGGCTGGCCATCCACTTCCCGGCGCCGCACTCCTTCACCGGCGAAGACGTGTTCGAGCTGCAGGCCCACGGCGGCACGGTAGTGCTGCAACTGCTGCTGGCGCGCTGCCTGGAAGCGGCCGAGGAGCTCGAGCTCGCCACCGGGCAGCCCCGCCTCGCCGGTTTGCGCGTGGCCGAGCCCGGCGAGTTCAGCCAGCGCGCCTTTCTCAATGGAAAGATCGACCTGGCCCAGGCCGAAGCGATTGCCGACCTGATCGACGCCAGCACCGAGGCCGCGGCCCGCAGCGCCGGCCGCTCGCTGTCGGGCGCCTTCTCGCAGGAAATCCATACCCTGCTCGATGCGCTCGTGCGCCTGCGGATGCTGGTCGAAGCCACCCTCGACTTTCCCGACGAGGAGATCGATTTCCTCCAGGAAGCCGACGCCATCGGCCAGCTGGCGGATCTGAAGGTGCAACTTGACGCGGTGCAACAGCGCGCGCGCCAGGGTGCGCTGTTGCGCGAAGGCATCAAGGTCGTGATCGCGGGACAACCCAACGCGGGCAAGAGCTCCCTGCTCAACGCGCTGGCCGGCGCCGAGCTGGCGATCGTCAGTTCCGTCGCAGGCACCACGCGCGATGTGGTCTCGCAGACCATCCAGATCCACGGCGTGCCCCTGCATGTGGTCGACACGGCGGGCCTGCGCGACAGCGTCGACGAGGTCGAGCAGATCGGCATTGCCCGCGCCTGGGGGCAGATCGAGGGCGCCGATGCCGTGTTGTTCCTGCACGACCTGACGCGCGCGTCATCGGCCGACTACGCGCAGGCCGACGAGGAGATCGCGCGCCTGCTGGCGACCCGGTTGCCGGCCAGCGTCCCCGTGATCGACATCTGGAGCAAGTTCGACGCGGCTCCGGCCGCGACCCCGGACGGCGGGATCAGCCTTTCCGCCCGGACCGGCTACGGCATCGAGGCGCTGCGGACCCGACTGCTGGAAGTGGCGGGGTGGCAGTCCGTGCCTGAGGGCGTCTACCTCGCCAGGGCGCGCCATGTGCAGGCACTGACGCGGGTCGACCACCACATTGCCGTGGCGGCGGAGCACCTGGCCGCGCGCGCCCAATCCCTGGATCTGCTTGCCGAGGAACTCCGTCTTGCGCAGAACGCGCTCAATGAAATCACGGGCGAGTTCGGTGCCGACGACCTGCTGGGAGTGATCTTTTCCCGCTTCTGCATTGGCAAGTAAGACGCGTAAATGTGAATTTGTGTGATATGTGTCACCGTGCATTTGCGGTTTCGCGGATACTCGCACCACAGCAAGGCTTATATCGATGTCATCCAGCATTCAGGATCTTTGCCGCGCCATCGCGCAAAACACCAGCTATGACGCCTTTGCGCCGGCGCTCAATGCGCAGCAATGGGAAACGCTGGCCAGCTACCTGCAGCCCTTCGACCTGTCGGCGGGTCAGGTGCTGATCGACCAGGGCGCGCAAGACCGGACGCTCTTCTTCATCGAAAGCGGCGCGCTCAGCGTCCATCTGATCGGCGACAGGGGCCAGATGCAACTGGCCATCCTCAACCCCGGCTCGGTGGTCGGCGAAGGCGCCTTTTTCTCCCGTTTGCCACGTTCGGCCAATGTGGTGGCGACCGGGTCGGCCCGCGTCTGGCGGCTCACGGCCATCCGCTTTGCCGAAATGTCGAACCGCCAACCGAATCTCGCCCTTGAACTCACCCTGGGTCTGGGCGCCGTCATCGCCAAGCGCATGGTGAACAAACCCAAGCGGGTCGCGGTGACCTGAGCACGGGTCCGCGAGATGGCCTTGGTGTGCGCCGACTGCAGGACTGCCAACCGTGACGACGGCAAGTTCTGCAAGGGTTGTGGGCGGCGGTTGAGCATCACTGCCTCAGTTCCTATTCCAGCGCCGATCGCCGAAGCCGTCCAGATGACTGCCGGCGCCCTGCCGAACGTCGACGACGAGTGGCCTGCGACGCAGCGCATGGCGTATCACGCCGACGCCGCTTCGGAACGCCTTTTCGATCCTTTTGTCCCCGCATTGGCGGTCGCCGGGTCGGCCGACGGCATGGGGCTCCCGCGCCCCCGGAAGGCGCCGCCGCCCCCGTACCCTTCCTCCCCGCTGCCGCCCCGAAGCGTCCGCCGGTCCGCGTCGAAGCGCTCTTCCCGTTCATCGAGGACTGCCGACAAGCCGCCATCCCTGGCGCGCCGGCTCGGCATATGGAGCGTCCTCATCGCCGTCGTGCTTCTCGTCGCGATGGGCTGGGGTTACGTCTACAACTCCCGCAACTCGGCCGTGCCGCCCATGGCGAAGGAGTCGCCGGTTCAGGCTCCCGTCGAGCCGGCGGCGCCGCCGCCCGTGGTGCAAATGGCCGAACCGGTCCAGATCGCGCCTGCGGTGCCGCCGGTCGCGGAACCGCCGGTCGAGCCGGTGAAGCCCGTCGCTGCGGCGGCGCCGAAGTCCCGCAAGCCGGCGCCGGCAGTGGCCACGGCGGCACCGGCCCCGGTGGCGCCTGCCCCGGAGCCCGTGCCTGCGCCCGCACCGGAGCCTGTCGCCATCGCGAGTCCGCAATCGCTCTGCGCGGGCCTGAGCTTCTTTGCGCGCGCCCAGTGCATGGTGACGCAGTGCGCCAAGGCCGACTACAAGTCGCACGCCCAGTGCGAAGCCGTGCGTCGCCAGCAGCAGATCGACGAGGAAAAGAGGAACCCGTCGCTGCTCAACTGACCAGCGAATTCCGCCGATCAGCCTTTCTGCAGCTTGTCGATCGCCATGGCCAGCGCGCCGGGCTTGCCTGACAGCACCAGCGTATCGCCGTCCGCCAGCACCGTGTCGTCGGTGGCAGCGGCGGCCTTGCCATCGCGGCGGCGCAGGCTCGCGACACGCACGCCCAGCGCATGGAGCGCGAGCCGCGCCAGAGGCTGGCCGATCGCGCGGGCACCTTCGGACAGCGTGAAGGTGTTGAGCCGCTCGTGGTCGAGTTCGTCGGCGTTGTCGTCATCGGCGCCGTGGAAGTAGCCGCGCAGCAGGTTGTAGCGGGCGTCCCGCTGGTCCTGCACCACCCGGATCACGCGCCGCATTGGCACGCCGACCAGTGCCAAGGCGTGGCTCGCCAGCATCAGCGAACCCTCGATCGCCTCGGGCACCACCTCCGTCGCGCCGGCGGCCTGCAGTTTCTCGAGATCGCGATCGTCCTGCGTGCGCACGATCACCGGTACCTGCGGCGCGTGCGCGCGCGTGTTGGCCAGCACCTTGAGGGCGCCCGGCACGTCCTGATAGGTGACGACCACCGCACTGGCGCGCGCCAGGCCGGCCGCCATCAACGCCTGCAGGCGCGCCGCATCGCCGAACACCACGGAATCACCGGCCGCAGTCGCCTGGTGGACGCGATCCGGGTCCAGGTCCAGCGCCAGGTAGGGGATGCCCTCGCGTTCCAGCACCCGGGCCAGGTTCTGCCCGCAACGCCCATAGCCGCAGATGATCACGTGCTGGGCGGTGTTGATCGTCTTGCGCGCGATCGTCGTCATCTGCAGCGACTGCTGCAACCAGTCGCTCGCCACCAGCTTCCGCACGATGCGGTTGCTGTACATGATGATGAAAGGCGTGGACAGCATCGACAGCACCATCGAGGCCAGCACCGGGTTCACCAGCCACGCCGGCAGCAGGTCCTTCCCCTGGGCCAGGGCCAGCAGGACGAAGCCGAACTCGCCCGCCTGCGCGAGGTAGAGACCGGTGCGCAGCGACACGCCGGTGGTCGCGCCCAACCAGCGCGCCAGCACCGTCACGAGCACGAGCTTGAAGGTCAGGGGCAGCAGCAGCAGCACGGCGACCAGCAGCCAGCGGTCCACGACAATGTGCCAGTCGAGCGACATCCCGATCGTGATGAAGAAGAGCCCGAGCAGCACGTCGTGAAAGGGCCGGATGTCCGTCTCCACCTGGTGCTTGAACTCGGTTTCCGACACCAGCATGCCGGCGACGAAGGCGCCCAGCGCCAGGCTCAGGCCCGCCAGTTCGGTGAGCCACGCCAGCCCGAGCGTCACCAGCAGCAGGTTGAGCATGAACAGCTCCTCGCTGCGCCGGCGCGCGACCAGCGTGAGCCACCAGCGCATCACGCGCGGTCCGCCATAGAGCAGCACCGCGATCAGGAAGGTGGCCTTCAGCAGGGCGAAGCCCAGCGCTTTCAGCAGGGTCTCCGGCGGCGCGCCGAGTGCGGGAATCAGCACCAGCAAGGGCACCACCGCCAGATCCTGGAACAGCAGCACGCCCATCACCCGCTTGCCGTGCTCGCTGTCGAGTTCGAGGCGCTCGGCCATCAGTTTCACGACGATCGCGGTGCTGCTCATCGTGAGCGCGCCCGACAGCACGAACGCAGTCTTCCAGCCCAGGCGCCAGGTCGGCGGCAGCCAGTGGGCGATGAACAATGCGCCGGCCGTCGCGATCGCGATGGTCAGCATGACCTGCAACAGGCCCAGCCCGAACACGTGCTTGCGCATGGTGCGCAGCTTGGGCAGGCTGAACTCCAGCCCGATCACGAACATCAGGAAGACGACGCCGAACTCGCCCAGGTGCTGGATGCCTTCGGAGTTCTGGGCCAGGGCGAACGCATGCGGTCCGATCAGTACGCCGGCCGACAGGTAGCCCAGCATCGGTGGCAGCTTGAAGTACCGGCAGACGACCACGCCGATCACCGCAGCCAGCAAATACATCAGCGTGAGATCGAGCGAGGACATGCGCGATGCTACTGAATGTTCCCCGGGCTTTGCGCCCGGAGTGTGCGCTCCAGCCCCGCCCGATAAAATCCGTCGATGAGTTCCCGCCCTGACCTGGCCTCGACGGCCGAACCCGACGCAATGCTCGCGCGGGCGCGTATCACCTTCGACATCGAGGCTGCGGCCGTGCTCGGCCTCAAGCAGCGTGTCGGGCCGAGCTTCGTCGAGGCCGTCCGCAAGATCCTCGACGTGCGCGGGCGCGTGGTCGTCATGGGCATGGGCAAGAGCGGGCATGTGGGCCGCAAGATCGCCGCCACCCTCGCGTCGACCGGCACGCCGGCGATGTTCGTGCATCCGGCCGAAGCGAGCCATGGCGACCTCGGCATGATCAAGGCCGTCGACCTCGTGCTCGCGATCTCCAACAGCGGCGAGGTCGAGGAACTCACCGTCATCCTCCCGGTCGTCAAGCGCCAGGGCGTGCCCCTGATCGCGATGACCGGCGGCGCCGACTCCACGCTCGCGCGCCATGCCGACATCGTGCTGGACAGCGGCGTCGAGAAGGAGGCCTGCCCCCTCAACCTCGCACCCACGGCCAGCACGACAGCGCAGATGGCACTCGGCGACGCGCTCGCCGTCGCATTGCTCGACGCGCGCGGCTTCGGCACCGAGGACTTCGCCCGCTCGCACCCCGGCGGCGCGCTGGGGCGCAAGCTCCTCACGCACGTCGGCGACGTCATGCGCTCCGGCGATGACGTGCCGCGCGTCGGTCCCGGCGCCAGCCTCAGCGAGCTGATGCGCGAGATGAGTTCCAAGGGACTGGGCGCGACCGCGGTGGTCGATCCCGAGGGCCGGGCGATCGGCATCTTCACCGACGGCGACCTGCGGCGTCAGGTCGAGACCGGTGCCGACCTGCGCGCCCTGACGGCGGGCGACGTGATGCATGCCGGCCCGCGCACCCTGCGCGCCGAAGCGCTCGCGGTCGAAGCGGCCGAGCTGATGGAGAAGCACCGCATCACCAGCGTGCTCGTGGTCGACGCGGCCGGCATCCTGATCGGCGCGCTCACCATCAACGACCTGATGCGCGCGAAGGTCATCTGATGCCGATCGAATTCAAGGCGGAGACCTTGCTCGCCGCGCAGGACGTGCGCGTCGCCTTCTTCGACGTCGACGGCGTGCTGACCGATGGCGGTGTCTATTTCAGCGAGCACGGCGAAACGCTCAAGCGCTTCAGCATCCTCGACGGCTACGGACTCAAGCTGCTTCGCCTGGCCGGCATCACGCCGGCCGTCATCACCGGACGCGATTCCAAGCCGCTGCGCGTGCGACTCCAGGCGCTCGGCATCGAGCATGTCCGCTACGGCACCGAGGACAAGCTGCCGGCCGCCGAAGCCATGCTCGCGCTGCTGGGCCTGAACTGGGCGCAGGCCGCGGCCATCGGCGACGATTGGCCCGACCTGCCCGTGCTGGCGCGCGCAGGCTTTGCGGCCGCGCCCGCCAACGCGCACGCCGAAGTGCGCGCCATCGCACACCATGTGACGGCCGCACGCGGCGGCGAAGGTGCCGCGCGCGAGTTCTGCGATCTGCTGTTGACCGCTGGCGGCCACTACCGCCGGTTGCTGGACGGTGCGCGGGGCCTGCCCGCATGAAGTCGGCCTGGAGCCTGCTGCGCATCGGCATCGATCGCGCAACGATGTACCTGCCGCTCATCCTGATGGCGGCGCTGGCCCTGGGCACCTATTGGCTGGTGCGCAGTGCGCCCAAGCTGCTGGAGCCGGCCGCCAAGGAAGCGCCGACGCACGAGCCCGACTTCTTCATGCGCAGCTTCGTGGTCAAGAATTTCCTTCCGAACGGCGAACTCAGCAGCGAACTGTTCGGCAAGGAAGGCCGGCACTATCCGGACACAGACACCCTCGAAGTCGACGACGTGCGGTGGCGCGCCATTTCAGAGGAAGGGCTGGTCACGCACGGGTCCGCCAAGCGCGGCCTGTCCAACGGCGACGGAAGCGAGATCCAGCTCTTCGGCAATGCCATCATCGTCCGCGACGCGGCGAAGACCCCCGATGGCAAGCTGGTGCCTCGGCTGGAGTTCCGTGGCGAGTTCCTGCACGCCTTCCTGGACACGGAGCGCGTGAAGTCGCACAAGCCGGTGACGCTCATACGTGGAACGGACCAGTTCACGGCCGATTCGCTGGACTACGACAGCGGCACGGGCGTCGCCAACCTGCAGGGCCGCGTGCGTGGCGTGCTGATGCCGCGCGCGGCGGCGCCGGGAGCAAAGCACTGACCAACGACACTTCTCCGGCGAATCCGCGCGCAAGGCCCCTCGCCTTCATCACGGGCGCGTCGAGCGGCATCGGCCAGGCGCTGGCGGCGCGCTTCCACGACGCGGGCTACGACCTGGCGCTGGTGGCCCGGCGCACGGCCGAGATCGAGGCATGGGCGGCGTCCCGGCAGATCGATGCCGGCCGTTGCCGGATCTACAGCGCCGATGTGGCCGTGATCGACAGCATCGTGGCCGCCGGCACCGCCTGCATCGGGCAACAGGGCGTGCCCGACGTGGTGATCGCCAACGCCGGCATCAGCGTCGGGATGGACACCGCCGAGCGCGGGGATCTCGATGTGCTTGCCCGGACATTGGCAATCAACAACATCGGACTGGCGGCGACCTTCCACCCGTTCATCGGCGCCATGACGGCCCGAGGGAGCGGTCGTCTGGTCGGAATCGGGAGCGTCGCATCCATCCGCGGGCTACCCGGTCATGGTGCGTACTGCGCCAGCAAGGCAGGCGTGGTTTCGTACTGCGAGAGCCTGCGGGGCGAACTGCGTCCGAGCGGCGTGAAGGTCGTGACGATCTGCCCGGGCTATGTCGACACGCCGCTGACGCAGGGCAACCGCTACGGCATGCCCTTTCTGATGCAGCCCGCGGATTTCGCCGACCGCGCATTTCGTGCGATCGACGCGGGAGCCAGCTACCGCGTGATTCCCTGGCAGATGGGCGTGGTCGCGAAGATCATGCGCTTGCTGCCCAATGCCGTGTTCGACCGGGCCGTCCAGGGCCGGGGCCGGAAGCGGCGAGCCGGAGAGTGACGCCGGGCCTGTTCTTCATCGACGGCCCATGAAAAAAGGCTCCCTTGGGAGCCTTTTGTCGTGAGTTCGGTTGTTGCGCGCGTTCGGTTCAATAGCCGCTGTTGCCGCCATTGCCGCCGCCGTAGCCACCGCGACCACCGCCGCCGCCGCCACGCGGGCCAGCGCCGTAGGGGCTGCGGAAACCGCCGTCGCCACCACCGCCGCCGCTGCGGCCGCCACCACCACCGTAGCCGCCACCGCCGCCGCCGTAGCCACCACCACCGCCGCTGCGACCACCGCCGCCGCCGCCGTAGCCGCCGCCACCACCACCACCGCCGTAACCACCGCCGCCGCCGCCGTAGCCGCCGCCACCGCTGCGCGGGGGACGTGCTTCCATCGGACGTGCTTCATTCACGACCACGCTGCGGCCGCCAAGGGGCTGGCCGTTCATGCCATTGATGGCTGCTTGTGCTTCCGCATCGCTGCCCATTTCGACGAAACCAAAGCCCTTGGAGCGACCTGTGTCGCGCTCCATCATGACCTTGGCGCTCGTCACGGCACCGAATTGCCCGAAGGCCTGCTCGAGATCACCGTCACGTACCGAGTAAGGCAGGTTACCGACGTACAGTTTGTTGCCCATCAAGGGACTCCTATAAACACATCAAGAAAAGCGATGGAGTCCCGAGAGCACCGCCCTACGGAAGAATCCGCCGAGCTGCGCGAAACTGACCGATCACCGAATCACCTCCCACCAGAATTTGCAGGGAGGCTCGCGCATTATGGGTGAAATACGCGAAGCGCAAGTAGGAATTTGCCCCCACCCCCACCGCCCCCTGAAATTTTGTTGACGTTAGCGCCCACTTACTAAATCGCTCGCCGACGCGCTACAATCCGGGAGTCATTGGGGAGTAGCCGCCTTCCATCACGAGAAGGGTTTGCGTCAACAGACTTGTCTTGCCCTTGTGCAAGACATGGCGCAGACAGTGTCCAGCCTGGCGAGACCTTTGACCGCGCGACTTCGGGATTCGGCCGAAGGTGTCGTGCGGTCAATTGCGTCCTTCGGCCGTTGGAATCCCTTTTTCTCATGGAAGCTTTTTTCATTGCCACCGGCGTGGTCGCGCTCGCCGAAATGGGCGACAAGACCCAGTTGCTGTCCCTCGTGCTCGCCGCGCGATTCCGCAAGCCCTGGCCGATCGTCCTGGGCATCTTTGCGGCCACGGTCCTGAACCACGCGCTCGCGGGCGCCGTGGGCAACTGGGTCACGCATTTCCTCGGGCCCACCGTCCTGCGATGGATCCTCGGAGGTTCCTTCATCGCGATGGCGCTCTGGATGCTGATCCCCGACAAGCTCGATGACGACGACGTGCCCAAGTCCTCGCATTTCGGCGTCTTCGGCACCACCCTCGTCGCCTTCTTCCTCGCGGAAATGGGCGACAAGACGCAGATCGCGACCGTCATGCTCGCAGCCCGTTACGTCGATGCCTACGTGTGGGTGGTGCTCGGCACCACGCTCGGCATGATGCTGGCCAACGCCCCCGTCGTGTGGCTGGGCGAACGCATCGTGAAGCGCGTGCCGATCAAGCTCGTCCACAGCATCTCCGCCGTGATCTTCCTGGTGCTCGGCGTGGCCGCGTTGATCGGCTGGGGTTGACCGGCATATACTTCCGAGACGCGCCGATTTGCTCCAGCTTGCGGGCGCTTAACAAATGCAGCTAAAGACGGATGCCCGACCCGGCTCGTTTTTGGCGAGGCCGGGTTTTTCATTCATGTCGTTCGTCGTCACTCCGCAATCGATGCATTTCGCCGGCCCGCTGGCCCTCACCAGCGGCGCGTCGATCAGCGATTACACGCTCGCCTTCGAGACCTATGGCGAGCTCAATGCCGACCGAAGCAACGCCGTGCTGGTCTGCCATGCATTGAACGCCTCGCACCACGTCGCCGGCGTGTACGCAGGGCAGGACAAGTCCGAGGGCTGGTGGGACAACATGATCGGCCCCGGCAAGCCGGTGGACACCGACCGCTTCTTCGTCATCGGCATCAACAACCTCGGCTCCTGCTTCGGCTCGACCGGGCCGATGCACATCAACCCTGCGACCGGCAATGCCTACGGCGCGGAC
The DNA here is from genome assembly GCF_030317145.1 of Variovorax flavidus. Classification (GTDB taxonomy): domain Bacteria; phylum Pseudomonadota; class Gammaproteobacteria; order Burkholderiales; family Burkholderiaceae_C; genus Variovorax; species Variovorax flavidus. Next base: position 474,806 of record NZ_JASZYE010000002.1, on the reverse strand, counting down.
TTCCCCGTGGTCACGGTCGAGGATTGGGTCAACGCGCAGGCTGCGCTGCTCGACGCCCTCGGCATCCAGACCCTCGCGGCCGTGATGGGCGGCAGCCTCGGCGGCATGCAGGCGCTCTCGTGGACGATGCAATATCCCGACCGCGTGCAGCACGCCGTGGTCGTTGCCAGCGCGCCCAGCCTCACGGCCCAGAACATCGCCTTCAATGAAGTGGCGCGCCGCGCGATCGTCACCGACCCCGACTTCAACGGCGGCCATTTCTACGAGCACGGCGTGATCCCCAAACGCGGCCTGCGCATCGCCCGCATGATCGGCCACATCACCTACCAGAGCGACGACGTGATGAACGAGAAGTTCGGCCGTGCGTTGCGCAGCGCGGTCGAGGGCAGCGTCGATCACACGGAATTCCTCTATTCGACGCAGGAAGTCGAGTTCCAGATCGAAAGCTACCTCCGCTACAACGGCGACAAGTTCAGCGAGTATTTCGACGCCAACACCTATCTGCTCATCACACGCGCGCTCGACTACTTCGATCCCGCACGCGGGCATGGCGGCGACCTCCGTGCAGCGCTGGCGCAGGCCAAGGCCAAGTTCCTGATCGTGAGCTTCAGCACCGACTGGCGCTTCTCCCCGGCGCGCAGCCGCGAGATCGTCAAGGGACTGCTTGACAACCGCCGCAACGTGAGCTACGCCGAAATCGACGCGCCGCATGGGCACGACGCCTTCCTGCTCGACGACGTGCGCTACATGAGCGTGGTGCGCTCCTACTTCGACCGCATCGCAGGAGTCGCATCGGCATGAGCGATCAGGACACCCAGCAACTCATCGCACGCCTCGTGCCCGAAGGCGCAAGAGTGCTCGACCTCGGCTGCGGCGACGGCGCCCTGCTCGACCTGCTGCAGCGCGAGCGCGGCTGCACCGGCTACGGCATCGAGATCGCCGACGGCAACGTGCTCCAGTGCGTGCGGCGCGGCGTCGACGTGATCCAGCTCAACCTCGACGAAGGCCTCGCGATGTTCGACGACGCGTCCTTCGACGTGGTGCTGCAGATCGACACGCTGCAGCACCTGCGCAATGCCGAAGTGATGCTGCGCGAAACCGCGCGCGTGGGCCGCATCGGCATCGTCGCCTTCCCCAATTTCGCGCATTGGCCGAACCGCATCAGCATCGCGCGCGGCCGCATGCCGGTGACGCGGCGCCTGCCCTACCAGTGGTACGACACGCCCAACATCCGCGTCGGGACCTTCAAGGACTTCGAAGTGCTCGCACGCAAGAACCGCCTGCGCGTGCTCGATGCGTTCGGCCTGCAGGAGGGACGCGAAATCCGCTGGCTGCCTAACGCACGCGCCAGCACCGCGGTCTTCAAGTTCGAACGCGACCGGTAGCCACCGATGGCGGGCGAGCCCTGAAGTCATGCCGTTCACCCTCGCCGCGCCGCTCCACAGCGAGCTGATCGTCAAGAAGAGCCGCTTCATCGGCTGCGTGCAACCGGTGGTCGATCGCGCCGCAGCGCAGGCCGTGGTCGATGCGTTGCGCAGAGAACACCCCGGTGCGGCACATGTCTGCTGGGCCTTGATGGCAGGCGGACAGTCCGCGGCCAATGACGATGGCGAGCCCGGCGGCACGGCCGGGCGTCCAATGCTGGAGGTGCTCCGGCATCACGACCTCGAAAGCGTGCTGGCCACCGTCGTGCGCTACTTCGGCGGCATCAAGCTCGGTGCGGGCGGACTGGTGCGCGCCTACACCGACAGCGTCGCGCAGGCGCTGGCGGGCGCGGCGCTCGTGCCCCTGGTACGGCAGCGCGGCCTGCATTGCGCGGTGCCCTATGCGTTCGAAGGACTTCTTCGCCGCGAGATCGCCGGCGCCGGCGCCACGATCCACGAAGTGCGGCACGACAGCATGGTGCATTTCTCGTTCACATTGCCCGAACCGTCGGCCGCGGCCTTCATCGCACGCCTCGACGATGCTGCGCAAGGGCGCGTCGCCTGGCTGCCGGAATGACGCACTGTCGCGGCGTTGCGGTCTCCGGTGCCGTCATCGCGGGCGATGATTGCCACGAGAAAAATCGGCAGGTCATTCGCGACGGCGAAGCCAGATACCCGAGATATGGAGCACGAAAGTTCAAACTTGCAATTGCGCACGATTTATTCAGTTACGCCTCTTGCGCAATGAAGTGCCGCGAGGCGTAAGGGGGTTCTTACGATACGCGTTTTGAGGAGTTCCCCATTGGCCACACAGTCCCCCTTCTTCGGCAAACGTGATCGCGAAGCCGACAATCTCACCTCCCGTCCCGCGCCATTGATGGGTTCCGGCACCAATCTTTCGGGCACTCCCGTCAGCCCTTCCACTCTCACGACCCAGGCCGCCAATGCCGTCGCGAGCGTCGCCAAGGAAGGCGGCAGCAAACTCACCGTCGGCCCGAACATCAAGCTCAAGGGCGTCGAGATCACCGATTGCGACACGCTCGTCGTCGAAGGCCTCGTGGAAGCGACCATGGATTCCCGCGTGATGCAGATCGCCGAGCAAGGTGCCTTCAAGGGCTCTGCTGAAATCGACATCGCCGAGATCCGCGGCCTGTTCGACGGCAATCTCACGGTGCGCGAAAAGCTCGTGATCCATTCGACCGGCAAGGTCACCGGCAAGATCCGCTACGGCAAGATCGTCGTTGAGGAAGGCGGCCAGCTCTCCGGCGAGATCAGCTTCGGCGCTGCCGCTCCCGGCAGCAAGACTGCGGCCTCCACGACCGCGCCCACGGCCCTGCAAGCAGCCGCCTGACGCGGTTCACTCCAGGCGCTTGATCAAGGCACCGGCAGCCGCCGGTGCCTTTTCTTTTGCGCCGTTGATAAAGAAGACGAAGACATCGCGAGCGCGCGATGCCTGCGCCTTGCCGTCCTCGACGTGCGGCAGCGCGGCGGGCGTGCCGCCCTTGGTCCATGTCTTCGCGGCCTCCGCCCACGCATCCAGCGCCTTGGGCGCATACCCGCTCTCGAAGCTGGCGTCGCTGTTCATCAGCCGCGCATAGACGAAGTCACCCGTCAGGTCCGCGAACGACGGGAATTTTTCGGAGTCGGTGAAGACCGTGGCCACGCCATGCTTGCGCGCGAGCGCGAGGTACTCCGGCGTGCGGAAACTCTCGTTCCGAACATCCAGCACGTGACGCAGTGCGCGGCTGCCCTCCTTTTTCGGCAGCAGTTCGAGGAAGCCCGCGAGATCCTCGGGGTCGAACACCTTGGTCGGCATGAACTGCCACACGATCGGGCCCAGCTTGTCGCCGAGTTCGCCGATGCCGCTGTCGATGAAGCGCTTGATCGAGTCACCTGCCGTGGCGAGCAATTTCCGATTGGTCGCGAAGCGCGATGACTTCAGCGAGAACATGAAACCGTCCGGCGTCTCGTCGTGCCACTTCCTGAAAGTCGTCGGCTTGAAGGTGCTGTAGTAAGTGCCATTGACCTCGATCGCCGTGAGGTGCCGGCTCGCGTAGTTCAGCTCTTGCGTTTGCGGCAGGCCGGCCGGATAGAAGTTGTTGCGCCAGGGCTCGTAGGTCCATCCGCCGACGCCGACCCGGATGCGTTCGCTCGCGCCGCTCATGGCCGGACTCCCCGCGCGAGCGATCCCGGGCTCGAAACTTCGGCGTGCGCATTCATGGCGTCCCTCGGCAAGGTTGGCGAAGCACGCCTTTTATCGCATCCACCGCTCGGGTGTCATCTGCCCATGATCCGGCGGCACGTACTAACATCGTTCCCCCAACCCCGCGGAGAACTCCATGAACGCCCCCCTCCACCGCGAACTGCCTGCCGGTCTGCTCGACGCCGGGCGCGCGCTGTCCGATGTGTCGACCCAGTGGGACAACGACATCGTCAAGCAACTCACCGACTACATCGCGATCCCCGCGAAGTCGCCGGGTTTCGACAAGGATTGGGTGCAGAACGGCTACCTCGAGACGGTGCTGCGCAATGCCGCCGCCTGGGTCGAGGCGCGGAAGGTCGAGGGCCTGAAGCTGGAGATCGTGCGCCTGGAAGGTCGCACCCCTGTGCTCTTCTTCGAAGTCGCGGCCACCGGCACCGACATGAAGGAAACCGTGCTGATGTACGGCCACCTCGACAAGCAGCCCGAGTTCACCGGATGGCGCAACGACCTGGGCCCGTGGACGCCCAAGTACGAGAACGGCCTGCTCTACGGGCGCGGCGGTGCCGACGACGGCTACGCCGTGTACGCCAGCGTCGCCGCGCTGAAGGCACTCAAGGCGCAAGGTGCGGCGCATCCGCGCATCGTGGGCCTGATCGAGACCTGCGAGGAATCCGGCTCCTACGACCTGCTGCCTTACGTCGATGCACTGCGCCCGCGCTTGGGCGATGTGTCGCTCGTCATCTGCCTGGATTCGGGTGCGGGCAACTACGACCAGCTGTGGCTCACCACCTCGCTGCGCGGCATGGCCAGCGGCACGCTCAAGGTCGAGATCCTGACCGAAGGCGTGCACTCGGGCGATGCCTCGGGGCTCGTGCCGTCGAGCTTCCGCATCATGCGGCAGGTGCTCGACCGCCTCGAAGACAGCAAGACCGGCCGCCTGCTGCCCGAGAGCTTCCATTGCGCGGTGCCCGCCGAACGGCTCGCGCAGGCGAAAGCCACGGCCGCGATCCTGGGCGAAGAGGTCTACAAGCGCTTTCCGTGGGCGCACTTCGACTGCGGCGGGTCGACCACGTTCGCGCTGCCGACCACCACCGATCCGGTGGAGGCGCTGATCAACCGGACCTGGAAGCCGACGCTCTCGGTCACCGGCGCCGAAGGCTTCCCGGCGTTGAAGGACGCAGGCAATGTGCTGCGCCCCTACACCGCCTTCAAGCTCTCCCTGCGCCTGCCGCCGCTGGTCGATGCCGACCAGGCGGTGCAGCAACTCAAGACGCTGCTCGAAGACAACGCGCCGTACCAGGCGAAGGTCACGTTCGAAGGCGGTGGCGGGGCCACCGGATGGAACGCGCCCGATACCGCGCCGTGGTTCGAACGCGCGCTCAATGCCGCCTCGCGCGCGCACTTCGGCGCGGACTGCGGCTACATCGGGCAAGGCGGCACGATCCCGCTCATGAACATGCTCAGCGTCGGCTTCCCGAAGGCCCAGATGATGGTGTGCGGCGTGCTGGGGCCGAAGAGCAATGCCCACGGCCCCAACGAGTTCCTGCACGTGCCCTACGCGAAGAAGCTGACGGCGGCAGTGGCCGAGGTCATCGCCGCGCTGCCGGTCGCCCGCGCCGTCGCGGCTTGAAGGCACTCCACACCTTGCAAGCGCCGGGCGGCGAGACGCTGGCGCTGCACGACTGGCCACTGGAATCCGGCCGCGCCAGGGGCGTCGTCATCCTGGTGCATGGCCTGGGGGAACACGCCGGTCGCTATCCGCATGTTGCCGAGCGCCTCAACGCATGGGGATTTGCGGTGCGCGCATCCGATCACCATGGGCACGGTGCGTCGAGCGGCGCACGCGGCGGCCTGCCCACCGCGAATCGGCTGGTCGATGACCTTGCGCTCGTCGTCGACGACACGCGCGCCGCCTACGCGGGATTGCCGCTCGTGCTGCTCGGGCACAGCCTCGGGGGACTGGTCGCGGCGAGCTTCGTTGCGCGCGATGTGCGTCCGGTCGATGCGCTGGTGCTGTCTTCGCCTGCGCTGGATGCAGGCCTGAGCGCATTCCAGCGCTTTCTCATCGCGACGCTGTCACGTCTGGCGCCCGACCTGCGCGTGGGCAACGGGCTCGACGTGAAGTACCTGTCGCACGACCCCGCCATCGCGCCCGCCTATCGCGGCGATCCGCTGTGCCACGACCGCATCGGTGCGCGGCTCGCGCGATTTCTCGCCGACGAAGGCGCCGTCGTGCAGGCAGCGGCGCCCACGTGGCATGTGCCGACGCTGCTGATCTACGCCGGCGACGATCGACTGGTGAACCCCGCCGGGAGCCGGGCCTTTGCAGCCGCCGCGCCGGCATCGGTGCTCAGCACCACCTGCTTTCCGGCGCACTATCACGAGATCTTCAACGAGCGCGACGCCGCCCCGGTCTTCGACGCGCTCCAGCGCTGGCTCGTCGAGCGCTTCCCTGCCGCCTAGGCCGCGGCCGGCGCCGTGCGCCGACGGTAAGCAAGCCACAGCAGCGCCATGCCCGTCAGCACCACCGGCACCAGCGAGCCCAGGTTCAGCAGCCGCCAGCCCTGCGTCGTGACCAGCACGCCCGATGCGAAGGAACTCACCGCCAGCGTCGCGAAGATGCAGAAGTTGAGCGCGCCCTGGGCCCGATCCCTTTCCTCTGGCGTGTAGGTCGCGAGCGAAAGCGTGGTGCTGCCCGTGAACAGGAAGTTCCAGCCCACGCCCAGCATGAACAGCGCGATCAGGAACTGGTGCAGGTCCACGCCCGAGAGCGCCACGGCGATGCAGCCGAAATTGAGCGCCAGTCCCATGCCCATCACCGGCAGCACGCCGACGCGGCGGATCAGGTGGCCGGTGAAGAAGCCCGGCGCGAACATGCCGATCACGTGCCATTCGAGAACGAAGGCAATGTCCTCGAAGGGCAGGCTGCAGACCTGCATGGCAATCGGCGTCGCCGCCATCAGCAGGTTCATCACGCCGAAACCGAGCGCGCCCGACACGGCCGCGACGATGAACGCCGGCTGTCGCGCGATCTCGCCCAGCGACCGGCCGCCTGCCGCACTGCTCTTGGGCGGCGGCGCGGGAAAGTCGATGAACTGCATCATCACCATCGCCAGCAGCGCGACCGCGGCCAGCGCGAGATAGGCGCCCGCGAATGGCACTGCGAACCAGCTGCGCGTGACGGCGGCGAGGTTCGGACCCGCCACCGCGCCGATCAGCCCGCCCGCCATCACCAGCGACACCGCCTTCTCGCGCCAGTCCGGCGCAGCGAGTTCGGCCGCGGCAAAGCGGTAGAGGCTGGCGTTGGCGTTGTAGTAGCCCGCCACCACCGTCGCGAAGCAGAGCAGCCAGAAGTCCTTCCAGACCGCGGCCTGCGCGCACAGCAGCGCCGAGCCCAGCGCCACGGCAATCCCGATCTGGAACGAGCGCCGCCGTCCGAAGCGCTTCTGCGTGCGCGCGACGAGGCTGGTCGCCAGCGCGCCGCCCACCACGTAGCCCATCACGGGCAAGGTCGCCATCCAGCCGCGCGGCGCCAGCGCCAGGCCGACGAGACCGTTGATGGCGATGAAGGCGACGTTGTTCGTCAGGAACAGGCCTTGGCAGACGGTGAGCAGCCAGAGATTGCGATTCATGTGAAGACGGCGGGCAGCGAGTGGACGCCGGTTCTATCACGCAGTGCCGCGCCCACAAAAATGGCGCCCGGAGGCGCCATGGTTCTGGAGCGAGGTGCTTCAGCCCTTCTGCAGCAATCCGCTGAGCGACGAGAGCAGGTCGTCCTGATTGCCCAAACCCTCTGCCGGCACCTGGCCCTTCGGCGTCAGGTGGTCGATCAGCGTGGGCAGCATGGTGGCCAGCAGGGGCAGCAGCGTCGCGGCGTTGATGCCGAGCTTCTGCGCGATGCCGGAGACGACGTCGCTGCCGAGCGCCTGTTGCAGCTGACCGCCCGAGATGGGCGCGTTCTCGCCGGTGCCGACCCAGGAGCCGATCACGTCGCCCATGCCGGCCTGGTTGAACTTGGAGACCAGACCCCCAAGCCCGCCGACTTCGCCGTTGTTGGCGAGCAGGCCACCGAGCGCGCCGGCCAGACCGCCGAGGTCACCGTTGTTGCCGAGCAGGCTGCCAAGCCCGCCGAGACTGCCAATGTCGCCCGCCTGCGGTTGAGCCTGCGTGCCGCCGAGCACTTGTCCGAGTACTGAATCTAGCAATCCCATGATGGGCCTCCTGAACGTTGACTTGGGTGCAACTCTACTTCAGGCGCGGGGCGCGCTTCGTAAGCAAGGGCTCGCTCACACCCTGTACGCCGACAAGCCCGAGAACGGTCACGAGGGCATTCTGCGCGCCCTTCCACCCGTCTGTCACGTCGATCCATTCCGAGAGTGCGTGAAAGCCGCCCGTCTTGCCGCCGCCGCCGATGATGATCGCCGGGATGCCGAGCGACATGGGCACGTTCGCATCGGTGCTCGCCCCGGACAGCAGGGTCTTGTGGCCGAAGGCGGTGTTCGACCGCACGGCGGCTTCGACGATCACCGAGTCCGCCGAGGTACGTCCGCCCGGCCGGTCGCCGATCAATTTGTTGGAGACGCTCAGCGTCGTGACATTCCAGCGCTTGTTTTCTTCCGCCACCGCTTCGTCGATCGCGGCCAGCACCTTCTTCTCGGTGTCGAGCAGCGCGCCCATGTCGTCCGAGCGGATATCGACCGCCATACGCGCATCCGGCGCGATGGTGTTGACGGAAGTGCCACCGCCCACCGTGCCGACGGTGAAGGTGGTCTTCGGGAAGCTGGGCGTCTTGATGTCGGCGATCTTGGCAATGGCACGGCCCATGCCGTGGATTGCGCTGGGCACCTGGCCGAAGGCCGCATAGCTGTGGCCGCCCGGTCCCTTGAACGTCACCTCGTAGCGATGGCTCGCCGTGCCGAGCACCAGCACGTTGCCGTCGGGCGCGGGTTCGACGCCGACCATGCCGTCGATATCCAGATGGTCGCGAAAGATCGCCTTCATGCCACGCAGGTTGCCCAGCTCTTCCTCGCCGACGTTGCCGACGAACAGCAGGTCGCCCACGGTCTGGATCTTGTTGTCGTTGAGTACCTTGAGCCACGACAGGAGCACCGCGAGACCCCGCGTGTCATCCGAAATGCCCGGCGCGTAGAGCTTGCCGTCGCGCTCCTTCACCTTGACGTCGGTACCGGCCGGGAACACGGTGTCCAGATGGGCCGAAATCATCAGCTTCGGCCCGTTGCCGCTGCCCTTGCGCAGGCCGATCACGTTGCCTTCGCTGTCGATCCGGGCGTCCGACAGCCCCAGGGCCTTCAGGCGCGCGAGAAAGGCTTCGGCGCGCTTCTGCTCCTTGAAGGGCGGCGCCTCGATCTCGGTGAGCAGCTTCAGGTCCTCGATCGAGCGTTCGTGGTCGGCTTGCACCGCGTCGAGCAGTTGCTTGATGGAGGGTGCAGCCAGAAGCTGTGTGTAGGCCTGATCGACGGCCGGTTTCACCTGCGTGGGGGTCGGCGCAACCGCCGATCCCTGGGCGTGAGCGACGCCCGCGGCACACAGCGCAGCGAGCAGGATGGGTGCGAGGCGCGAAGGGATGAAGCAAGTCGGCATGACGATCCAGTGATGAGGACGAAAAGAGAAGAAGGAACCGGCGCTTACTGGCCGGCGAGCAACGCCAGCGCCGCCAGCGCGGCGGTTTCGGCGCGCAGGACACGCGGCCCGAGGGTGAGCGGCGCGAAGCCGCGCGCGATCGCGTCCTGCTCCTCGGTGGCGCTGAGGCCGCCTTCCGGCCCGCTCAGCACCCATGCATCGCGCGGCTCGCTCGATGCACCGTGGGCGATGTCGGCGACCGGCCGGGTTCCGTCGGCCAGGCTCAGGATGAAGCGTTCCGAATCCGCGACGGGTTTCGCCAGCCAGCCGGCCAACGGTTGCACCGGATGGATCACCGGCACGCGGTTGCGTCCGCATTGTTCGCAGGCCGCGATGGCGACGGCTTCCCAATGCGCACGCTTCTTGTCCGCACGCTCGCCCATGAGACGCAACACGCCATGGGCGGTCATGAGCGGCTGGATGCTCGCCACGCCCAGCTCGGTCGCTTTCTCGACCAGCCAGTCCATGCGCTCGTTGGCAGGCATGCCGACGGCGAGGTGCACGGCGCGCGGCGCTTCACGTTCGATGGCGCTGTGCGCGCCGACCTGGACGGCGACTTCGCTGCGTCCCATGCGCTCGACTGTTGCGGCGTATTCGCCGCCGCTGCCGTCAAACAGGGTCAGCGCGTCGCCCGGCTGCATCCGCAGCACCTGCACGTGGCGCGCGGCGCCGGGCGGCAACGTCAGGGCGCTGTCTGCGGTCAGCGCGATGGCGCAGTGAAAGCGCGCCGTCACACCCGTCCGTAGGCAAAGCCGCTCACGGCCTGGGTGCCCTCGACCTCGTCGATGACGCGCAGCAGCGGCGTGAGTTCGGTGTAGCGGCTGGCGGTCGCCCGGATGTAGGCAATGAAGCGCGGCGTGTCCGCGAGGTACTTCGGCTTGCCGTCGCGCAGCGTGAGCCGCGCGAAGATGCCGGCCACCTTCAGGTGGCGTTGCAGGCCCATCCATTCGACCGCGCGGTAGAAGGCGCCAAAGTCCTCATCCACCGGCAGGCCGGCCTTGCGGGCCTGTTGCCAGTAGCGCACCGTCATGTCGAGCACGAATTCCTCGTCCCAGCTCAGGAAGGCATCGCGCATCAGGCTCGCAATGTCGTAGGTGATAGGGCCGTGCACGGCATCCTGGAAGTCCAGCACGCCCAGGGTGGGGCCGCCAGTGAACATCAGGTTTCGCGGCATGAAGTCGCGGTGCACGTAGACGCGCGGCGCGGCGAGGTTGTTCGCGACGATCAGCTTGAAGCTGCGCTCGAGGCGCTCCTGGAGCTTGCCCTCCACGGGCAAGCCGCGGTGCTGCCCGATGTACCACTGCGGAAACAGCGCCAGTTCGCGCTCCAGCAAGGCCTGGTCGTAAGGTGGCAGCACCTCGGGCCGCGAGGCCTTCTGCCAGAGGATCAGCGCATCGATCGCCTGGGCGTAGAGCGGGCGGGCGGCATCGGGCTGGGCGGGGTCGACCACGTCCAGCATGGTCTGCAGGCCCAGGTCGTCCAGCAGCAGGAAGCCGTTGGCTTCGTCCCATTCGAGCACGCGCGGCGCGGTGACACCGGCGTCGGCCATCAGCTTCGCGACCTGCACGAAGGGGGCGCTGTTTTCCTGGGCGGGCGGCGCATCCATCACGATGCGGGTCAGCGCGCCGTCGCGGGTGTCGACGCGGAAATAGCGCCGGAAGCTCGCGTCGGCCGAAGCGAGGCGAACGGTATTCGGCAGCAGCTGGTGCGCCGTTGCGACGCGCTCCATCCACTGGCTGAACGCCTGGGCGCGGGCCGGATCGCTCCAGGCGGGGGGATGAAAAGATGTCGCGGCGCCGTTGGCCGTTGGCTGGGAGGCTGTCATGGATAATCAATTCTACAAATCCGCCTGCTGCGGAGCCTCGCAACCTGCCGGCCCCTGGCGCCGTCATCCCCCTCCAGACGATATTTGTCCCGTACCCGATGCCTGACCTGAACCGAGCCGCCTGGCGCCGGTCCCGCCCGCCCCTGCCGCTGGCGGTGCTGTCGCTCGCCCTGTTGCATGCCCACGCTGCGTGGGCACAGGATGCGGATCTCGATGGCCCGCTCGTGCTCAAGCGCACGCCGCAGCTCACCGAAACCATCACGCCGGATCAGCGCGGGCAACTGCCCAGCTTCGTGACGGGCGACCGCATTACCGGCCGGCCCGACCTCGAGACGGTGGTCGAAGGCAACGCGATGCTGCGCCGCGGCGACACCATGATCACAGCCGACCGGCTGGAGTACTACCAGCCCGAGGATCTCGCCAAGGCGACCGGCAACGTGCACGTCAACCAGGCCGGCAACGTCTATGAAGGCCCCGAGCTGCAGCTGCGGATCGAGACTTTCGAAGGCTTCTTCAACAACGTTCGCTACAGGTTCCTGGTGAACGGCGGCCACGGAACGGCGGAACGCATCGACTTCGTCGACAGCAACGTGTCGGTCGCGCGGCAGGCCACCTACACCACCTGCCGGGCCGAGGACTATCCGGGCTGGATGCCGGCATGGCTGCTGAGCGCCGCGACGCTCACCACCGACACGGAAGAAAACGTCGGCGTCGCGACCAACGCGCGGCTGAGCTTCATGGGCGTCAGCACGCCCCCGTTCCCTTCGCTGAGCTTCCCGCTCAGCAACGATCGCAAGAGCGGTCTGCTGCCGCCGGTCATCGGCATCGACAGCGTCAACGGCATCGACATCACCACGCCGTACTACTGGAACATCGCGCCCAATCGCGATGCCACGCTGTACCCCACGCTGATGTCGAAGCGCGGCATCAACCTCGGCACCGAGTTCCGCTACCTCGAAGAAAAGTATCACGGCGAGATCCGGGCCGACTACATGCCCGACGACCGCCTGCGCGACCGCGACCGTTGGGGCATCTGGACGAACCATACGCAACGGTTCGACGCCCCGTACTTCGGCCTCGATTCGCTGGTCGGCACGCTCAACATCAACCGCGTGAGCGACAACGACTACTGGCGCGACTTCACACGCACGCCCTCGCTGACGCAGCGCTTGCTGTCGAACGACGGCACGCTCGCCTGGAGCAAGGGCGACTGGAGCGGGATGGCGCGCGCACTGAGCTACCAGACGCTGCAGTACGCGCCCTCGCCGATCGTTCCGCCGTACGACCGCATGCCGCAAATCACGGCGAACTACAACAAGTACGACTGGAACGGCTTCGACTTCTCGTTCAACGCCGACTATTCCCGGTTCGAGACAAATCCGATCACGCAATGCGCCGCAGCGATTCCGTCCAGCGCGTCCGTCGAGTGCCAGCCCAATGGCGAGCGTGTTTTCGGCATCGTCAGCCTGAGCCGACCCTTCCTGACCCCAGGCACGTTCGTCATTCCGAAGGTCATGCTGAATGCCACGGCCTACCAGTTCGATGCGCCGATGGTGCGCAAGACCTTCGATTTCGGAAACACGCAGCTTTTTGACCTGACCAGCAGTGCCACGCGCACCGTGCCGACTTTCAGTCTCGACAGCGGCCTGATCTTCGAGCGCGACACCAGCTTCTTCGGCCGGTCCTTCTTGCAGACCCTGGAGCCGCGCGCCTACTACGTGTACACGCCGTTCCGCAACCAGAACTACCTGCCGAACTACGATTCGGCGTCCAACGACTTCAACTTCGCGACGATCTACACCGAGAACGCGTTTTCCGGCAACGACCGCATCTCCGACAGCAACCTCCTCACCCTGGGCGTGAGCACGCGCTTCATCGACCCCGACACCGGCGTCGAGGCGGCCCGCTTCGGCATCGCGCAGCGCCTGCGCTTCGAGGACCAGCTCGTCACCCTGCCCGGCCAGGCGCCGGTCACCGACCGGCTGAGCGACATTCTCCTGGGCGCCCAGATCAACTGGACCCCGAAATGGAGCGTGGACGGCACGGTCCAATACAATCCGGATCAGCAAACGTCGACGCGCACGGCGATCAGCGCGCGTTACAACCCGGGGTCCTATCGCTCGATCAGCGCCGCCTATCGCTACCAGGCCAACTCCACGCCGACATCCGAGGACGGCAACAAGTCGATCGATGTCAGCTGGCAATGGCCGCTGAACGACCTCTGGGGCGACAAGGGCAAGGACCTCGGCGTCGGCCGTGGTCAAGGCGGCGGGCGCTGGTACGCGGTCGGTCGCCTTAACTACAGTCTGCAGGACAGCAAACTGACCGATGGCGTTCTCGGCTTTGAATACGACGGTTGCTGCTGGATCGGGCGCGTGGTGCTGGAACGCGTCACGACCGGGCAAGTCACCGCGAGCACGCGGATCATGTTCCAGCTTGAGCTTGTCGGCTTTGCCAGCATCGGGTCGAGCCCGAGACGTACGTTGACGCAGAACATTCAGCGGTACACCCCCCTGCGCCAGCCGTTCGCAGGGCCGAGCCGCTTCACCAATTACGACTGAGACCGAGCACCGCCATGAATCACATCCGCTCCATCCTGACCCTGGCCTGCCTTGCCACCCTGGCAACGGCCTCCGGTGCGCAAGGAACCGGCATCACCGACATCATGCGTTCCGGCCCGCGTCTGGCCGCCCCGCCGACCGCACCCCGCGCGCCAGCAGCGCCCACGGTCCAGCGCTCGGCGGAATACATCGTCGCACTGGTCAATTCCGAGCCGATCACCAACACCGAGGTGCAGGCGCGCGCGGTCCGCATTCTTCGCGACAACCCCGAAGCATCACGCTATTCGCGCCAGGAGTTGATGCGGCTGGTGCTCGACCGCCTCATCAACGAGCGTGCGCAGATGCAGGTGGCGAAGGAACAAGGCATCAAGATCGACGACATCGCGATCGACCAGGCCGAACAGACCGTCGCGCGGAACAACCAGATCAGCGTGACCGAGCTGCGCCGCCGGGTGGCGGAAGAAGGCCTGTCTCAAGAGCAGTTCCGCCGCGAACTGCGGGAGCAGCTCACCCTGATCCGCCTGCGGGACCGTGAGATCGAAGGCAAGATCAAGATCACCGACGTGGAGGTCGACCAGTTCATTCGCGACCAGCGCAGCGGCTCCAACGCGGCAATTGCCCCGAACATCAACATCGCGCAGTTGCTGGTCGCGGTGCCGGAGTCCGCCAGCGAGGCCGATGTGGCCAAGCTGCAGCAGCGTGCCCAGGGCCTCGCCCAGCGGGCGCGCGCCGGCGAGGACTTCACCAAGCTCGTGCAGGAGTTCTCCGATGCGCCCGACCGCGCCTCGGGCGGCGCCATCGGGATGCGCAGCGCGGACCGCTATCCGCCCCTGCTCGTCGACGCGACGCAATCGACGCCGGTCAACGGCATCGCAGGGCCGGTGCGCTCGAACGCCGGCTTCCACGTGCTCAAGCTGCTGTCCAAGGCACAGCCCGGCGCAAGCGACGCGGTGGTGACGCAGACGCAGGTCCGCCACATCCTGTTGCTCAACGACTCGAAGCGCTCGACGGCCGAGTCCATCGCCAAGCTGAACCAGTTCAAGCAGCAGTTGCAGAACGGGACGGCCGATTTCGCCGTGCTCGCGCGCGACAACTCCCAGGACGGCAGCGCCAAGGACGGCGGCGACCTGGGCTGGGCACGCCCCGGCCAGTTCGTCCCCGAGTTCGAGGAAGCCATGAATCGCCTGGCTCCGGGCCAGATCAGCGACCCGCTGGTCTCGCGCTTCGGCGTGCACCTGATCCAGGTGGTCGGGCGCCGCGACGCCAAGCTGAGCCAGGCCGAACAGCGCGAAGCCGCGCGGGCGTTGCTGCGCCAGAAGCGGATTGCGGAATCCACCGAAACCTGGGCGCAGGAAGTGCGCGCACGGGCCTACGTCGAAATGCGCGAGCCGCCGCAATCGTGATCGACATCGTGATGGCCGGCCGAGCCCGCGCTTGATGCAGCACATCCCTCGCAAGCGCTTCGGGCAGCATTTCCTGTCCGATGGCGGGATCATCGATGCGATCGTGCGCGAGATCGCGCCCCAGCCCGGCGATGCCATGGTCGAGATCGGCCCGGGCCTCGCGGCGCTGACGCAGCCGCTGGTCGAGCGGCTGGGCCGCCTGACGGTGATCGAGCTCGACCGCGACCTCGCGCAGCGACTGCGCAGCCACGGGCAGCTCAACGTGATCGAGTCCGACGTGCTGAAGGTGGACTTCGCCGCCCTCGCCGCGAACCTGGTCGCGTCACCGGGCAAGGCCCTGCGCGTCGTGGGCAACCTGCCCTACAACATCTCCACGCCCATCCTGTTCCATCTGCTGGGCTTTGCGCACCTGATCACCGACCAGCACTTTATGCTGCAGAAAGAGGTGATCGACCGCATGGTGGCCAAGCCGGCCACTTCCGACTACAGCCGCCTGAGCGTGATGCTGCAATGGCGCTACGCCATGGACAACGTGCTCTTCGTGCCGCCCGAGAGCTTCGACCCGCCCCCGCGCGTCGACAGCGCCGTAGTCCGCATGGTGCCCTTCGCCGAGCCGCCGAAGGTCGATGCCGCAAGGCTGGGAGAAATCGTCCAGGTGGCCTTCAGCCAGCGCCGCAAGCTGCTGCGCCACACCCTGGGCAAGTGGCTGGACCAGCACCAGTTCGCAGGCACCTTCGACACCCAGCGCCGCGCAGAAGAAGTGCCAGTCGAGGAATACGTAGCCCTGGCCCAACAGGCCCCCAAATGAAAAAAGCCCGTCACTGACGGGCTTTTGTTCGTGAAACACCGCGGACCCGGCTCAGCCGGTCCGCTGGTGTTGCCCCCGGCAGGGGGTAGGCGGCTACACGAAGTGAGCAAGCCTGGGGGCGAGCAACAGTTACGCCGCGGCGAGCCAGTATCCGGCGTTGAAGGGGCTGCTCATGCGCAGCGCCAGCGGGGATACGTCGACCAACTTGTCGGTCGGCATCTTTTCTGCCGTCGGGTCGGTGTTCTGGACTTCGACGGTCGGAGCCGGTTCGGCGCCGTTTTGCTGAGCCTCGTTCGCCCGTTCTGCTTGGCTGGTGTGTGCAGAACGGGCTACAGAAAAGAATAGAAGCACCTGAACGGTATCTTCCGGTCTCCCCAGTAGTCCGAGGCGTCGCGGAAGATGTCGAGCAGTTGCTCGCGTGCTTCCTTGTCGAACTTGGCATTGGCCGGGATCTGCTCGAGCACGATCACGAAGCCCGGTTGCGGGCCCGATTTGTGCAAGGGATCCGTCATGCAGTCGTACAAAGCGTCGAAGTTCTTGCCGAAGTGCTGCGGAAACGTGAATTGCTGGGCGATCAGGTCCAGCACGTCCTGCTTGGTCTGGGCGTTGCCCAGGTTGGCATAGAGGAAGTGCTGACCCGCCGCGTGCGCCGCTTCCTGCAGGTCGTTCACGCGAAATGCGCGAATCGACTGCACGATATTAGGTCGCACGGCACGAAGGGATAAGGTCATCTCCGCTGGTCTTTCCATGGTTGTCGTCATCATTACTTCGGGGCGCTTTGGCGCGCCGCTCCAATTCAATTCATCGCTCATGGCACGATCCGCCTGAAGCTCGCATAGTGATCTGCCGTGTACCAGCAGTCCGATGGCGCCGTGCGCTCGCCTCCGCAGACGATGCGCCGTGCACCACGGTCACGCGAGCCGGGCGTTTCGACCGTGTACTCTCGGTAATGGCCTCGCCGTTCCTGCGGCAACAGGCGTTCGCGATTGCCGAACACCACGCCGTCTTTTTCGTATCGGAAGGGACCACCATTCAAAATGGCCCCATAAGTACGCTGGCCCTGCACCGGCAATTCGGCCAACGCGATCGTTTCCTTTGCCGGTTGGTCAGCGCGGGTGCCGAACCATTCGCGAGCCTGGACTCCTGTCGCTAGGCCGACCAGCAACAAGCTAGTGAGCGCAAACTTGGAAACCGGGGACGTGATCGAGGCGTAAACCGCCATGGGGCACCAGAGGAAAAAGAGCGGGGGGCCGAACTGGGGGTCTAACCTTGGGGTTAACCCGCAAATTCAAGCCCGCAAGTGTGCACCAGAGGCGCGCAAATAGCAAGCGCCTGCCCAATCTTTGAGCAGGTGCAAGGCGATATGCACGAAAGCGAAGTTAGCGACCGCTGTCGCTTTTGCGCCTAGCGTTCGGCGTTGGCGTCCGCGACGGTGAGAGCCGTCATATTCACGATCCGGCGCACCGTCGCGCTGGCCGTCAGGATGTGCACAGGTTTGGCCGCACCGAGAAGGACCGGGCCAATGGCGATATTTCCGCCCGCCGCGGTCTTGAGCAGGTTGTAGGAGATGTTGGCCGAGTCGATGTTCGGGAACACGAGCAGGTTGGCGTCGCCCGCCAGCGCGCTGTGCGGCATGACGCTGGCGCGCTGCTTGCCGTCCAAAGCAACGTCACCGTGCATTTCGCCGTCGACTTCGAGCCAGGGCGCCTGCACGCGAAGCAGATCCAGCGTCTGGCGCATCTTGACCGCGGTCGGCAGGTTGCTGCTGCCGAAATTGGAGTGCGACAGCAGCGCCGCCTTGGGCTTGAGCCCGAAGCGCATCATTTCCTCGGCCGCCATGGTCGTGATTTCGGCCAGTTCCTCGGGCGTCGGGTCGTAGTTGACATGCGTGTCGACCAGGAACACCTGCCGGTTGGGCAGCAGCAGGCCGTTCATGCAGGCATAGATCGGCACGTTCTGCGGCGTGCTCGCGCACCCGCCGGGGCGCTTGCCGATCACCTGGTCGATGTAGTGCAGGTGGATGGCGGTGGTGCCCCAGGTGCCGCAGATCATGCCGTCCACGTCGCCCTTGTGCAGCAGCATCGCGCCGATCAGCGTGAGGCGCCGGCGCATCTCGATCTTGGCCGTCTGCACCGTCGTGCCCTTGCGCTCGGTCATGCGGTGGTAGGTCTGCCAGAAATCGCGGTAGCGGCGGTCCTGCTCGACGTTGACGATGTCGTAGTCCAGGTCCTCCTTGAGACGGAGGCCGAACTTCTCGATGCGCTGCGCAATGATGGCCGGGCGGCCGATCAGCGTGGGACGTGCAATGCCTTCGTCGACCACGATCTGCGCGGCGCGCAGCACGCGCTCTTCCTCGCCCTCGCAGTACGCAACCCGCTTCTTCGACGCACGCTTGGCCGCATCGAAGATGGGCTTCATCGTCGTGCCGGACGTATAGACGAACGTCTGCAGCTTGTCGCGATAGGCGTCGAGGTCCGCGATTGGGCGCAGCGCGACGCCGCTCTCGGCCGCGGCCTTGGCGACCGCGGGCGCGATCTTCATCATGAGCCGCGGATCGAAAGGCTTCGGGATCAGGTACTCGGGGCCGAAGCTCAGCTTCTCGCCCACGTAGGCTGCCGCCACGCGTTCGCTTTGCTCGGCTTGCGCCAGCTCGGCGATCGCATACACCGCCGCCACTTCCATCTCGTCGGTGATGGTGGTCGCTCCGCAATCCAGCGCGCCGCGGAAGATGTACGGGAAGCACAGGACGTTGTTGACCTGGTTCGGGTAGTCCGTGCGGCCCGTGGCCATGACCACGTCGTCGCGCACTGCGTGTGCGTCTTCCGGCGAGATCTCGGGGTTGGGGTTGGCCAGCGCAAATATCACCGGCTTGGCCGCCATCTTCGCGACCATTGCAGGCTTGAGCACGCCGCCGGCGGACAGGCCGAGGAACACGTCGGCGCCCTCGATCACCTCGGCCAGCGTGCGCGCCTCGGTCTTCTGCATGTACTGGCGCTTGTCGTCATCCATCAGCTCGGTGCGGCCTTCGTACACCACGCCGGCCAGGTCGGTCACGAAGACGTTCTCGCGCTTGAGCCCGACCTTGAGCAGCAGGTTCAGGCAGGCCAGCGCCGCAGCACCCGCGCCGGAGGTGACGAGCTTCACCTCCGAAATGTCCTTGCCCACGACCTTCAGGCCGTTCAGCATGGCCGCGGCCACCGTGATGGCGGTGCCGTGCTGGTCGTCGTGGAAGACCGGAATCTTCATGCGCTTGCGCAGCTCGCGCTCGACGTAGAAGCAGTCCGGTGCCTTGATGTCCTCGAGGTTGATGGCGCCGAAAGTCGGCTCCAGCGCGGCGATCACGTCGACCAGCCTGGCCGGGTCCTTCTCGTCGATCTCGATGTCGAACACATCGACGCCGGCGAACTTCTTGAACAGGACGCCCTTGCCTTCCATCACCGGCTTCGAAGCCAGCGGACCGATGTCGCCCAGGCCGAGCACAGCCGTGCCGTTGGTGATGACCGCCACGAGATTGCCGCGGGCCGTGTACTTGAAGGCGTTGACCGGGTCCTTGACGATTTCCTCGCACGGAGCAGCGACGCCAGGCGAATACGCAAGCGCCAGATCGCGCTGGTTGACCATCTGCTTGGTCGCGGCGATCGAGATCTTCCCCGGGACCGGATGCTCGTGGTACTCGAGCGCCGCCCGGCGCAGTTCGGCGCGCTTGTCTTCGGGCGTGGGGATCTGCGAAGTCGAATCGGACATTGGGCCGTGCCTCCTAGGACGCTTCTTGTAAAGGGCGCCGATTGTAGACCTCGATTCCGCGCCCCGCCGGTGCGCCACGCCAACGAGGGACGCTTCGCAAAACACGGCTCTTACTATCTCTCCTACTTATTCTTCTTATTTAGATTAGTAGTAGTAGTAAGGGCCGCGCTTCGCTGTGGACAGGGTCATTTTCCTGTTTCGCGACAAGGGTTTGCCGTAGCCGCAGTGCTGTGCGCAGCATCGCTTCGGTGCTGTCGCGCCAAAGCGAACAACTTCGCGGAACGCGTCGAGCCTGTGGACAAGTGTTGCGTTGTGCCGGAACTATCCCCAGAGTTGTCCTTTGGGTGCTGTGGCAATATGCCCGCCACAGCAAACCCGCGAAACGAGGAGCGACCATGGCGCTGATGGATTTCATCAAGAAGCAGTTCATCGACATCATTCAGTGGACCGAGACCGGTGATGGCACACTGGCCTGGCGCTTCCCGATGGCGGAGATGGAGATCCAGAACGGCGCCTCGCTCACGGTGCGCGAGTCGCAAATCGCGGTGTTCGTCAACGAGGGCCAGGTGGCCGATGTGTTCGGCCCGGGCATGTACAAGCTCACGACGCAGACGCTGCCCGTCCTGACCTATCTCAAGAACTGGGACAAGCTCTTCGAGTCGCCTTTCAAGAGCGACGTGTACTTCTTCAGTACGCGTCAGCAGGTGGATCAGAAATGGGGCACGCCCCAGCCGATCACCATCCGCGACAAGGATTTCGGCGCGGTGCGGCTGCGCGCCTTCGGCAACTACAGCTTCCGCATCGGCGATGCCAAGCTGTTCCATACCGAGATCTCGGGCACGCGCGACATCTATACGGTCGCGGATCTCGACGGGCAGCTGCGTGGCCTGGTCCTGCAGAACATCAGCAATGCCATCGCTTCGAGCGGCGTTCCCTTCCTGGACCTCGCGGCGAACCAGATCCAGTTCGCGGAAGCGCTGGCGACGCAACTGGTGCCGGCATTCGCGAAGATCGGCATCAAGCTGGAGAACATCACCGTCCAGAACGTGTCGCTGCCGGAAGAGCTGCAGAAAATTCTCGACCAGAAGATCGGCATGGGCATGGTCGGCAACGACATGGGCAAGTTCATGCAGTACCAGACGGCGCAGGCGATTCCGAAGTTTGCCGAAGGCGCCGGCAGCGGCGGCGGCATCGCGGGCGATGCGATGGGTCTGGGCGCCGGCGTTGCGTTGGGCCAGGTGCTGGCGCAGAACCTGTCGCAGGGGCTCAGCCAGAACAACCCGGCCGCTGCGGGCGCTCCGGCGCAACAACCGGTGGTCGCGGTCGTCAATCCGGCCGACGTGATGACCACGCTCGAAAAGCTCGGTGAACTCAAGGCCAAGGGCATCCTCACACAGGAAGAATTCGACGCCAAGAAGGCGGAGCTGCTGAAAAAGCTCGTCTGATCCGCCCCGTTGGCCTCCGACTCCCCCCAGCAGCGCTATTACCGGGCGCCCTGCCCCGGCTGCGGCGCGCCGGTTGAATTCCGCTCGGCCCAATCGACGCATGCCGTCTGCCCCTATTGCCAGAGCACCGTGGTGCGGCAGGGCGAGACGCTCGCGCGCACCGGCAAGATGGCGGAGCTGTTCGACGACTTCAGCCCGCTGCAACTCTTTGCCGCAGGCCGGGTCGATGACAAGCCCTTCACGCTGGTCGGCCGGTTGCAGTACAGCAACGACGGTGGCCGCTGGACCGAATGGATCGCCGCGCTCGACGGCGACCGCACCGGCATCCTGAGCGAGGACAACGGCGCCTTCGTCTTTGCCCTGCCCTTCGCGCTTCAGCGCGTGGCGCCGCCGGCCGCGGATCTGCGCGTCGGCGCCACCACCGCCTTCAATGGCCAGAACTACACGGTCGCGTCCAACGAGCAGGTCGCGCTGGTCTCGGCGCAGGGCGAGCTGCCGCGCCTGCCCGAACTCGGCCGCCGCTTCCCGGTGGTCGAGCTGCGCAGCGACAAGGGGGAGGTTCTCAGCCTCGACTACGACACGAATCCGCCCGGTGTCTACCTCGGCCGCGCGGTGCGGCTCGAAGACCTGCAGTTCACCGGACTGCGCGACGAGTCGGCCAAGGAGGAGAGAGGCCGCAGCTTCAACTGCCCGAACTGCGGATCGCCGGTCACCGTCAACCTGGTCGACAGCAAGAGCGTCACCTGCCCCGCGTGCAACAGCATCATCGATCTCTCGCAAGGCATCGGCGGCGAGTTGCGGCACGCGATACAGGACGAGCCGGTCCAGCCGCTGATTGCGATCGGCTCGATCGGGCAGCTGCAAGGCGCGGACTGGCAGGTGGTCGGCTTCCAGCACCGCATGGGTGTGGCGCCCGGCGACGACGAGCACTTCGGCTGGAGCGAATACCTGCTCTACAACAAGAAGCGAGGATTCAGCTTCCTGGTCGATGCGGAGGACGGCTGGAGCATGGTGAAGCCCACCACCGGCGCGCCGACGATGGCCGAGAGCGCGGCGCGGGCGACCTACCTCGGCAAGGTCTACCAGCAGCAATACGCCTACAACGCCGAGACCAGCTATGTCGCGGGCGAGTTCTACTGGCAGGTCCAGCGCGGGCAGAAGACTTTCAACCGCGACTTCGCCAACGGCGCCGCGCTGCTCTCGATGGAGCGCTCGGCCAACGAGCTGACCTGGTCGTCCGGCAGCAAGATCGACAGCGCGGCGGTGGCGGCGGCCTTCAAACTGGGCGGCAAGAAGGACATGTTCAAGCGCAACGACGCGCTCCCCGTGAGCGCGGCGTCGAGCCTGGGCTGCGGCACCATCATCCTGATCGTCGTGATCATCATCATCCTGCTGATCATCCTGAGCACCTGCAGCAGCGGGTCGGGCTCCGGGGGGTCGCGCAGCTCGGGCGGGTCCTATGGCGGCTATTCCAGTGGCGGCGGCCACAAGTAATGTTTTTTTCCGGAGGTCCTCATCATGGGCATTGAATGGTTGAAGCCGGCGGTCATCCTCGGATCGCTCGTCTACGCACTGATCGGGGTGGTGGTCTTCTGGCTGTGCTTCCTCATCATCGACAAGCTCACGCCCTACGACCTGTGGCAGGAGATCGTCGAGAAGCAGAACGTGGCGCTGGGGCTGGTCGTTGCCGCGATGAGTCTCGGCATCTGCATCATCGTCGCGGCAGCCATCCATTGAGGGGCGCGGCCTTGTCCGCGACCACGGCCGCACGCAGCGGCCCGCAGCCTGTGGAGATCGCGCTGCTCGCGAGCGTGTTCGTCGTGGCGGCCTGCGGGCTGGTCTATGAACTGAGCGCGGCGGCGCTCAGTTCCTACCTGCTCGGCGATTCGGTGCTGCAGTTCAGCACCATCATCGGCACCTACCTGTTCGCGATGGGCGTGGGTTCGTGGCTCTCGCGCTACTTCGAGCGGCAGTTGCCTGCGCACTTCCTGCGCATCGAGCTCATGGTCGCCCTGGTCGGCGGCCTGCTGCCGGCCGTGCTCTTCATCGCCAACGCGTACGTTCCCGGCGCCTTCCGGCTGTTGCTGTACGGGCTGGTGCTGGTGGTGGGCGCGCTGGTCGGGTTGGAGATTCCGCTGGTCATGCGCATCCTCCGCCGCAACATCGTGCTGAAGGACCTGGTCTCGCAGGTGCTGACCTTCGACTATCTCGGCGCGCTCGCCGTGTCGGTCGCCTTCCCGCTGCTGCTCGTGCCGCAGCTCGGCATGATCCGCACCGGCCTGCTGTTCGGTCTCATGAACGCGGCCGTGGCGGTATGGGCGCTCTGGCTGTTCCGCCACGAGCTGAGGAGGGTCGGGGCGCACGCACTGGCGTGTGCGTTGGCCTTGCTCGCACTGGTCGGCGCCTTCGTCTTCGCCGAGCACATCACGACGCTGGCGGAAGACAAGTTCTACCAGGACCGCATCGTCTTCAGCGAGACCTCGCCGTACCAGCGCATCGTGGTGACGCGGGGCAGCGCCGGGCACCGGCTCTTCCTCAACGGCAACCTGCAGTTCGCCGAGCGCGACGAATACCGCTATCACGAAGCGCTGGTGCATCCGGTGATGGCCGCGCACGGCGCGCCGAAGAAAGTGGCCGTGCTGGGCGGCGGCGACGGCATGGCGGTGCGCGAGATCCTCAAGTACCCGTCGGTCGAGAGCATCACGCTGGTCGAACTCGACCCGAACATGACGCGGCTCTTCACCACGCACGAAACGCTCGCCGCGTTGAACGGCGGGTCGCTGGCATCGCCGAAGGTGCACATCGTCAACACCGACGCCTTCCAGTGGCTCCAGCAGCCGGGCGACATGTTCGACGTCATCGTGGTCGACTTCCCCGATCCGACCAACTTCGCGATCGGCAAGCTCTACACCAACTCGTTCTATGCGCTGCTCGACAAGCGACTGGCGGCGAGCGGCTACGCGGTGATCCAGACCACCTCGCCGCTGGTCGCGCGAAAGAGCTTCTGGACCGTGGCCGCGACGGTCGAATCCGTCGGCCTGCTCGCAACGCCCTACCACGCGCACGTGCCGAGCTTCGGCGAATGGGGCTACATCATCGCGAGCCGGCGACCGTACCGGCAGCCCGATGCGCTGCCCGATGGCTTGCGCTTCCTGTCGGCGCAGGGCCTGCCTCTGCTCTTCGACTTTCCGCGCGACATGGCGCGCGTACCAGCCGAAGTGAACCGGCTGTCGAACCAGACACTCGTCACGACCTACGAGCAGGAATGGGGCAAGGTCTCCGGACACTAGGCATGAAGCGCCGCGAGTTCCTGGGTGCCGT
This sequence comes from Variovorax flavidus, assembly GCF_030317145.1. Classification (GTDB taxonomy): domain Bacteria; phylum Pseudomonadota; class Gammaproteobacteria; order Burkholderiales; family Burkholderiaceae_C; genus Variovorax; species Variovorax flavidus. The sequence continues at coordinate 450,432 of NZ_JASZYE010000002.1, read as the reverse complement.
CATTGCGGGCACGGCCACGCTGGCAGGCTGCGAGGCGCGGCGCGATATCGCGGGCGGGTTCGCCGGCGTCGACGTGGCGCGCGGCCATGCGCTGCGTGACGCGAATCTGCGCACAGGCACTGCGCCGGATGGAACGAGGCGCACGCGGGTGGTGATCGCCGGCGGCGGCGTCGCAGGCCTCGCGGCTGCCCGTGCGCTGCGCCTGGCGGGCATCGACGACTTCGTTCTGCTTGAACTCGAGGACGCGGCCGGGGGCAACAGCCGCGGCGGCGTGGTCGAGGGCATCGCCTGCCCACTCGGCGCGCACTACCTGCCGGTGCCGGGCGACGATGCGCGTGAGGTGCAGGACCTGCTCGAAGAACTGGGGTTGCGACGGCGCGTGTCGGGCCGCTGGGAATACGACGAGCGCCACCTGTGCCACAGCCCGCAGGAGCGCCTCTTCTTTCAGGGCGCCTGGCAGGAAGGCTTGCTGCCCGTGCAGGGCGTGGATGGAGCAACCCTCGCGCAGTACCGCCGGTTTTCGCAGCGGGTCGAAGCATTGCGTCGCGAAGCGCGCTTCCTGATCCCGACGCTGAGGGCCGAACCGGCACCACTCCTGATGGCGCTGGATGCATCGACCTTCCAGGCATGGCTCGACCGCGAAGGCTTCACCGATCCGCACCTGCGCTGGTACCTCGACTACTGTTGCCGCGACGACTATGGGGCGGGCATGGCCCACGTGTCGGCATGGGCCGGCATCCACTACTTCGCCAGCCGCCACGGCTTTCATGCGCCGGGCGACGACAACGCCGAGCGCGACGCCGTGCTGACCTGGCCCGAAGGCAACGGCTGGCTGACGCGGCGGCTGGCCGAGCCGCTGGGCGAGCGCCTGAAGCCGGGCCATGCCGTCACTCGCATTGCCGAAACGCGCGGCGGCGTCGAAGTCGATGCCTTCGATGTCGCCACCCGGTCGCTTGTGCGCTGGCAGGCTGAGCGGTGCATCGTCGCGATGCCGGTTTTCATCGCCGCGCGCGTCGTCGAGAACCCGCCCGAAGTGCTGCGCCATGCTGCGGCCCATCTGCGCTATTCACCCTGGCTCGTCGCCAACGTGCATGTGCGCTCGCCGCTCGCCGACCGGCCCGGCGCCGCGCCGAGTTGGGACAACGTCGTCTACGGCACGCGCGGACTCGGCTATGTCGATGCCCGTCACCAGGCGCTCGACCCGACACCCCGTGCCACGGTGTTGAGCTGGTACCGGCCGCTCGGTCCCAGCGCCTTCGACGGGGCGGACGGCCGACGGCAATTGCTCGACCGGCCATGGACAGGCTGGCGTGATGACTTGCTCGCGGAACTGTCGGTGCCGCATCCCGACCTTCCGGATGTCGCGACGCGCATCGACATCACGCGCTACGGCCATGCCATGGCGATTCCCGCGCCGGGGCTTCTGCGCCAGCTTGGCGCGCTATCGGCGCGCGGGCCGGGGCTGGTCGGGACGGAACGCCTGGCCTTTGCGCACGGCGATTGGTCCGGCTATTCGATCTTCGAGGAAGCCTTCACGCGGGGGCACCTGGCCGGTACGGCGATGCTCTGAGATGTGATTTCCATGGACACGAAGTGCGCGCTGCGTGCGGGTCACTTCATGTGCTGGTCGATGAAGTTCATGGCGGCTTCGCCATCGAAGTCATGGCGGCCGACGAACTCCTTGAACTCGAAGCGCTCCGGAATGCCCAGCCGGTCATAAAGCCTGGCAATTTCCGGCGCGGCCTTGCGCGCACCCTCGATGGGAAAGAGCTGATCCTGGCTCCCGGATTCGATCAGCAACGGCCGGGGCGCCACCAGCGCCGCGACCGACGGGTCGCGCCACAGCGTCAGCGAGTCGGGGAACCGCCAGTCCAGGAAGCCGAAGGGTTCGCTGTGGTCCAGCACCGCTTCGCGATCGTTGAAATACGCGGCCACCGCAGCCACGCGGATGCGCGGATCGATGGCCGTGGTGTAGAGCGTGTAGAAGCCGCCGTAGGACTGGCCCATCATCGCCACGCGCTGCGGATCGATGTCGGGCCGCTTCAGCAGCACGTCCAGCGCCTTGACGGTCTTGGCGATCTCGATGGCAGGGAGCGAGGTTCCGGCCTCCCAGGCGCGCACGGTCAGGCGGTCCCTGAAGCCGTCGCCCTCCTTGCCGTAGTGCACGTAGGTGGGCAGCCAGACCGCATAGCCATGCCGCAGCGCGTCCCACGCCAGGTCGCGGTGGCTCTTCATGACGGTCTGCAACTTGTCGTCGGGCGTGGGCGACGGCATGCCGCCGCGGCCGTGCGCCGAGATCACCAGGGGCAGCTTCTGGTCGGGCTTGGCGCTCTTCGGACGCAGGTAGAGGCCTGTGGCAAACACGCCGGGAAGCACCGGGATCTTCAGCTCCCGGTAGGTCGCGAACTCGTCCTCCCCGACGACGGTTTCGACGACCGGCTGCGTCGGCGCGGCGTCAAATCCTGGCGGCGGGTAGCGCAGGCTCTGGCGGAGCCGCTCGCGCACGGCTTCGGCGGAGCGGGCGAACGCTTCCTTGCCCGAAAAATCCAGCGCAGGCGACGCAGCGACCTCGGGCACCGCGGCGCGCAGCCCCCGCAGGTAGGCCAGGATTTCCTCGCCCTGGTCGATGTGGCGGTCGATCACGGCCTGCCGCTGCACGCTCAGCGTCGGCGAACCGAGCCTTTGCGCCGCCATGTCGTAGACCCGGCCGGAGGCGATCCACGCGAAATCGTAGAAGGGCCTCGCGAAGTACGACCAGACCAGCAGGACCAGGACAACAAGTAGCCAGGAGCGTTTGCGCATGGGAAGTGGGCTGGGGGCTCAGTTCCGCATCAGCGCTTCGATCTCGTCGGCGTCGACCGGCACGCCGCGCGAAATCAGTTCGCAGCCGCTTTCGGTGACGATGGCGTCGTCCTCGATGCGGATGCCGATGTTGTGGAACTGCTCGGGCACGCCTTCGCCCGGACGCACGTAGATGCCCGGCTCGATGGTCAGCACCATGCCCGGATGCAGGATGCGGCTGGGCCGGTTCTTGATCAGCTCGTTGGAGAGCGGATCCCTGCGCTCGCTCACTTCGCCCACTTGCGTCGGCTCGACGTAGCTGCCGCAGTCGTGAACGTCCATGCCCAGCCAGTGACCGGTGCGATGCATATAGAAAGGGAAGTAGGCGCGCTTCTCGATCACGTCCTCCACGCTGCCCACCTTGTTCGCGTCGAGCAGGCCCAGGTCGAGCATGCCCTGCGACAACACCTTGACCGTCGCTTCGTGCGGATCGTTGAAGCGGTTCCCTGCGCGGGTGGCCGCGACAGCGGCCTCCTGGCTCGCGAGAACCAGGTCATAGAGCGCACGCTGCGGTCCGGTGAACTTGCCGTTGGCCGGAAAGGTCCGCGTGATGTCGCTGGCGTAGCCGTCGAGTTCGCAGCCGGCGTCGATCAGCACCAGCTCGCCGTCGCGCACCGGCGCGGTGTCGGCTCGGTAGTGCAGCACGCAGGCGTTGGCGCCGGCCGCCACGATCGAGCCGTAGGCCGGGTACTGCGAGCCGCCCAGGCGGAATTCGTGCAGCAGCTCGGCGTCGAGGTGGAACTCGCGCACGTCCTTGCCCTCGCGCAGCATGCGCGCCGACAGCTGCATCGCGCGGATGTGGGCGCGGGCGCTGATCTGCGCGGCGCGGCGCATCACGTCCTGCTCGTGGGCGTCCTTCACGAGCCGCATCTCGTCGAGCGGGCCGCAGAGGTCGCGCTGCTCCTCGGGGCACAGCGCGCCGTAGCGCACCCGCGCGCGCACGGCCGACAGCCAGCCGTCCACCCGCGTCTCCAGTCCCTTGTGCGTCGCGAAGGGATACCAGACCACGGACTTGTTCTCGAGCAGCCGCGGAAGGCGGGTGTCGAGTTCGTCGATCGAATAGGCCTCGTCCACCCCCAACGCCGCCGGCGCCGCCTCGGGGCCGAGGCGGTAGCCGTCCCAGATCTCGCGCTCCAGGTCCTTCGGTGCGCAGAACAGGGTGGAGCGGCCATCGCCCGACACGACCAGCCAAGCATTGGGCTCCGTGAAGCCGGTCAGGTAATAGAAATAGCTGTCGTGGCGGTACAGGAAGTCGCTGTCCCGGTTGCGCTGGCGTTCGGGAGCGGTCGGAATGATGGCGATGCCGTCCGAGCCTAAATAAGTAGAAAGATGTAATCGACGGGGGGCTTGATGATTTGCGGTCATAACGTCACTATCCGATACCTTTGTAATTGATTCCTAGGGAGCACAAAAACACAAGGAAAAGATTTGCAAGATGGTTTGCGCTGTAGGACCCATCCCACGTAAAAACCCACAACTTGTTATTTTGGAGGTGTTTTTTGTTGAAAGTTCTACATAAGAGCGCGATTTTGCTTGCGGTTGGCGCAAGTGTGCTCTCAGCGTGCGGCGGTGGTGGTGGCGGCGGCGGCGGTGCACTGGGTGCCGATCCAGCCGCGGCGGCGGCTGCACTGGCCGCGGCAGGCGGTACGACAGGCGCTGCAACAGGGGACACCTCGGGTGGCACAGTGGCCGGCAGCGGCGGCGGCGGCAGCAGCCCCAGCGTGACGGGGCCGGGCTCGAACAGTCCTACCCCCACGACCCCGGACATCGTCGACAACGGCCAGAACGTCGAGGCGGCCGCCTACCGCGATATGGCGAAGAAGTTGAGCCAGGCGGCGGGCATCGACTACCGCTACGGCCCCAGCGCCGGCGCGTATGCCGTCGGCAACAGCGGTTTGCCGACTCTGGCTGCGCGGGATGCCCGCACGCCGCTCGGTTCGCCCGCTCCCTCCTATGCCTTCTACTGGCAGGTGGGCGGTCCGCCGTCCGCCACGTCGGGCAATTACTCGACCAACCAGGCGAACATGCTGTTCGTGGCCGACAACCGGGCGGAGCGCATCGGCGTGGCCGACTTCCAGGTGTCGGGCTACATGTTCAACACCTTCGCCCAGTTGCCCCAGCTGAGCTGGACGCGCAACGCGCTCCCCGGCGGCGGCATGGACAGTGCCAACGCGATCAACTACAGGGACCAGCTCCTGGTCAGCAACGATCCCATCGCCGTGGGCCGCTGCTCGGGCCGCTCCGGCTTCTGCGCGCAGAGCCTGGTGGCCTACCAGAACGGCGTGATCGCCACGTCCGGCAGCAACACCGCAGGCAATCCCGCCTCGGTCAAGCTGCCGGCCAACAAGGTGCCGACCGCGATCGCGATGACCAACCTGAGCGAATTCGCGCTGGTCACGGTGTGGGACACGACGGCCATGAAGGGCCAGGTCGCGGTGATCGCGCTGGCTGGCCTGTGCGATGGCTGCGACGCCTACAGCAACGGCACCAACGGCAAGCGCGCCTACTACAAGTGGTGGAACGAATGGATGGCGACCTATCCGGGCCTGCCGAACATGGGCGACATCGCCTTCATGAAGATCCTCGGCTACATCGATCTGCCGGGTGTCACGGCGCCGACCGAAATCGCAGTGACCACGGGCCTGGATCAGTTCCAGACCATGGTGAGCGGCGACTTCGTTGGCTATGGCAGCACGCCGCTGACGAGCAACTGGCAGAACTTCACGGGCTCGGGCCCGCACGCCAGCCGCTACGCCAAGGGCGGCATGGCCGTCGTGATCTCCAAGTCGGAGCAGAAGGCCTCCTTCATCGACCTGCGGCCGCTGTTCAACTTCGTCAACGGCGTCTACTTCAGCGCCAACGTGACGCAGACGAGCAACCTGGGCCAAGCGGACAGCCAGTGGCCGTACACCTTCGCCAACACGCCGTCGCAGATGCCGACGGTGGTGAAGACGGTGTCGCTGCCGGCCAAGCCGACCGCGGTGAAGACGACGGTGTTCGGCAGCCCGCAACGCGCCTGGATCGCGACGCAGGACGGCACGCTGCACATCTACAGCATCGACGGCTTCGCGCCGGGCGGCACGGCCTCGGCGGCTCCGTCGGCGAACGTCATTGCCGAAGTGGGCACGGTGACAGGCATCGGCCGCAACCCGACGTCGCTGGGCACCTCCAAGGGTGAGCCCAACAGCAGCATCGAACCGCTCAACCAGCAGGTCCTGGTGAACTCGCGCGGCGACCGCAAGGTCTCGTGGGTACGCTTTGCGGCCAACGGCAACAGCGGCACGATCGTGCGCACCCTGCAGGACACGCGCATGATCGACCCGATCGCCGTGGAAGACGCGGACAACTACTCGAACCCGGGTTACCTGACCAGCGTGATCGACTACACGGGCAAGGCCGTGCGCAACTATCGCTACGGACCGGTGATCTTCGGCACCGACGGTGGTTCGTGCCCCAAGCCCAACGGCTGCGGACTCAACCCGACCACCTTCAACGGCACCACGTACAACATCGAGTACGGCGGCGCGATGGATGTGCCGGGAACGCCGTTCCAGATCAGCACGACGAACGTGCCCTGACCTGGGCGCACAGCGCCAAGACCGAAACGGCCCGCCCTACGCGGGCCGTTTTTTTTCGTTCAGCTCGCGCAGGCGTTCGGGCGTTCCGACATCCGCCCACCGACCCGTGTACATCGCGGCGCTGACGCGGCCCGCATCCATGGCGAGCCGCAGCAGCGGCGCCAATGCGGCCTTCACGCCCTGGGCATTGCCGGGCTCGATGGTGCAGAAAGGCGGGGCGAACAATTCGGCGCGATAGAGCGCGATGGTCGAGAAGGTGTACTTCTGCGCAGCGTCGTTCAATGCGGACCCGTCGGCGCCGATGCCGAAGTCGCCCTTCGGGTTGTGCGCCGGATTCGGCACCAGCCAGAGATGCGCCAGACGCCCGCTCGCCGCGAAGCGATCGACCGCGTCCTGCGTGAACACGAAGTCCGGCGCGAACACGTCGCCCGCCACGACCCAGAACATGTCGCCCAGAAGCGGCAGCGCGCGGACGATGCCGCCCGCCGTTTCGAGTGCGCCGCCGAAGTCGCGACCCTCATGCGAATAGGCCAGCGTCGCGCCCTGATGCCGCGAGCCGAAGCGCTCCGGAATCTGCTCGCCCAGCCATGCCGTGTTGACCACCAGTTCGGTGAAGCCGCCCGAGGCCAGCGCCTCCATCGGCCATTGCATCAGTGCCTTGCCCTGCACGTCGAGCAGCGGCTTGGGGGTCGCGTCCGTCAACGGCCGCATGCGTTCGCCGCGTCCCGCGGCCAGGATCATTGCCTTGATGCTCACGCTGCCTCGGCCCTGATCGCGCCGCGCTGCAGCGTGTGCCGTTCCACGTGGCGGGGCATGAACAGCGCCTCCAGCGCGTCCATCACCGCCCTGGCCTGGGCCGAATGGTCTCCGCCGAAGTTGCAGACATAGACGTCGAGCGTCACGCCGCCCTGCTCGGGCCAGGTGTGCACGCACAGATGCGACTCGGCCAGCAACACCGTGGCGGTCACGCCGCCCGGCCCTGCCGTGGTTGCGGGGAAGGCGTGAGCAAGCTTGCCGACCACCAGCAGGCCCGCCGCTTCCGCCGCTTCAGCGCAGGCCGCGCCAAGCGCTGGCGCATCCACCAGCCACTGCGCGGCACAGCGGCAATCGTGGAGATCGGCGGTGAGGTGAAGGCCATGCATGGGCGGCACTCTAGCAGCCCCTTTGCGCCCATTTCGGGGGCTGCCCACCACGGCCGCTAAAATGCCGGGTTCCCCCTAACTTGCTCCCAGGAAGCCACAGATGGCCAACCAAGCCTTGATGGCCAACGCGATTCGCGCGTTGGCAATGGATGCCGTTCAACTCGCAAACTCGGGGCATCCGGGCGCACCGATGGGGATGGCCGACATGGCTGTCGCACTGTGGGGCGAGCATCTCAAGCACAACCCCGCCAACCCGCAATGGTTCGACCGCGACCGCTTCGTGCTGTCGAACGGCCACGCCTCGATGCTCATCTACTCGGTGCTGCATCTCACGGGCTACGCGCTGCCCATCGAAGAACTCAAGCACTTCCGCCAGCTGCACAGCAAGACGGCAGGTCACCCCGAGACCGGCATCACGCCCGGCGTCGAAACCACCACCGGCCCGCTCGGCCAGGGCATCACCAACGCGGTTGGCTTCGCGCTCGCTGAAAAGCTGCTGGCCTCCGAGTTCAACCGCAAGGGCCACGACATCGTCGACCATCACACCTACGCCTTCCTCGGCGATGGCTGCCTGATGGAAGGCATCAGCCACGAAGCCGCCGCCCTCGCCGGCGCCTGGAAGCTCGGCAAGCTGATCGCGCTGTACGACGACAACGGCATTTCCATCGACGGCCCGGTCAAGCCCTGGTTCATCGACAACACCGAAGAACGCTTCAAGGCCTACGGCTGGCACGTGATCGGCCCGATCGACGGCCACGACGTCAAGGACGTGTCCAAGGCCATCGAAAAGGCGAAGAAGCACGGCGACCAGCCCACGCTCATCATCTGCAAGACGCAGATCGGCAAGGGCAGCCCGAACCGCGCCAACACCGCCAAGGCCCACGGCGAGCCGCTCGGCGCCGACGAGATCGGACTCACCCGCAGCGCATTGCAGTGGACCCATGCGCCCTTCGAGCTGCCGCCGGCCGTGTACGAGGAATGGGACGCCAAGGCCGCCGGCGCCAAGGCCGAATCCGCGTGGAACGACAAGTTCGCTGCGTACACGCAAGCCTTCCCGGACCTCGCAGCGGAATTCACCCGCCGCATGAAGGGCGAGCTGCCGAAGAACTTCCACCAGACCGCCTTCGACACCGTGGTCGCCGCCCACACCAAGGGTGAGACCGTGGCTTCGCGCAAGGCTTCGCAGCTGGCACTCGAAGCCTTCACGGCGGCATTGCCCGAACTGCTCGGCGGCAGCGCCGACCTGACCGGCTCCAACCTCACCAACACCAAGAGCACGCCGAGCCTGCGCTTCGACAACCACGGCAACGTGGTTCGCAGCGAAGGCAACGAGCAGTTCCCGGACGGCCTGCCGGGCCGTCACATCAACTACGGCGTGCGCGAGTTCGGCATGGCGGCCATCATGAACGGCGTGGCGCTGCATGGCGGCTACATCCCCTACGGCGGCACCTTCCTGACCTTCAGCGACTACAGCCGCAACGCCATCCGCATGGCCGCGCTGATGAAGCAGCGGGTGATCCACGTCTTCACGCACGATTCGATCGGCCTCGGCGAAGACGGCCCGACGCACCAGTCGATCGAGCACGCCGCGTCGCTGCGCCTGATTCCGAACCTCGACGTCTGGCGTCCCGGCGACACGGCCGAAACCGCCGTGGCCTGGGCCGTCGCGCTGCAGAACACCAGCCGCCCGACCGCGCTGCTGCTGTCGCGCCAGAACCTGCCCTACTCGCCCAAGAAGGACCTGAGCGACATCAGCAAGGGCGCCTACGTGCTGTCCGAGCCCGAAGCCGTCGGCCTGAAGAACAAGAACGTCAAGGCCGTCATCATCGCGACCGGTTCCGAAGTGCAGCTCGCGCTCAAGGCGCAGGAGCTGCTGGCCGCGAAGAAGATCGCGGTGCGCGTCGTCTCCATGCCTTCCACCACCACCTTCGACCGCCAGGACGTGGCCTACAAGAAGAGCGTGCTGCCCAAGGGAACGCCACGCATCGCGGTTGAAATGGGCGCCACCGACGGCTGGTGGAAGTACGGCGTCGCGGCCGTCGTCGGCATCGACACCTACGGCGAGTCGGCGCCCGCAGGCGTCCTGTTCAAGCATTTCGGATTCACGGCAGAGAACGTCGCTGCCACGGTCGAAGCGGCGCTCAAGCGCTGAAGTCGATCGCACCCAGTTTTCAACCATCCAGGAGCAAATGACATGGCTATCAAACTCGGCATCAACGGCTTCGGTCGCATCGGTCGCAACGTGCTTCGCGCGGCGGTGCAGAACTTCAAGAACGACATCGAGATCGTTGCCATCAACGACCTGCTCGAGCCTGAATACCTGGCCTACATGCTGCAGTACGACTCGGTTCACGGCCGCTTCCAGGGCGAAGTCAACGTCGAAGGCAACACCCTCATCGTCAATGGCAAGAAGATCCGCCTCACGCAGGAGCGCGACCCCGCGCAACTGAAGTGGAGCGACGTCGGCGCGGACATCGTTCTCGAATCCACCGGCCTCTTCCTGACCAAGGAAACGGCGCAGAAGCACATCGACGCCGGCGCGAAGAAGGTCATCCTCTCCGCTCCCAGCAAGGACGACACCCCCATGTTCGTCTACGGCGTGAACGACAAGAAGTACGCCGGCGAAGCCATCATCAGCAACGCGAGCTGCACCACCAACTGCCTCGCGCCGCTGGCCAAGGTGCTGAACGACAAGTGGGGCATCAAGCGCGGCCTGATGACCACCGTGCACGCTGCCACCGCCACGCAGAAGACCGTCGACGGCCCGAGCAACAAGGACTGGCGCGGCGGCCGCGGCATCCTGGAAAACATCATCCCGTCGAGCACCGGTGCCGCCAAGGCCGTGGGCGTGGTCATCCCCGAGCTGAACAAGAAGCTCACGGGCATGAGCTTCCGCGTGCCGACCTCCGACGTGTCGGTGGTCGACCTGACGGTGGAACTGGTCAAGGAAGCCACCTACGCCGAGATCTGCGCCGAAATGAAGGCACAGAGCGAAGGCGCGCTCAAGGGCGTGCTCGGCTACACCGAGGACAAGGTGGTGGCCACCGACTTCCGCGGCGACCCGCGCACCTCCATCTTCGACGCCGAAGCCGGCATCGCGCTGGACGGCACCTTCATCAAGCTGGTGAGCTGGTATGACAACGAGTGGGGCTACTCGAACAAGTGCCTGGAGATGGTTCGCGTGATCGCGAAGTAAGCATCCTTCGATGCACTCGAAAAAAACGCGCCTTCGGGCGCGTTTTTTATGTCGGCTCCAGAGAAAGCAGCGCCTCGCGTCAACTGGCCTGAAGAAGCCGGCTCGATATCTGGCGCGTGGTCGACACCACAAACTGCTCCAGTCTTCTGGCCAGCGTTCTGGCGCCCGGCGACAAGTCAGGCGAAATGGACGCTACAGCATCGCCGATCGCGCCCGGCATCTTGCCGGCCAGTTCTTCGGCGATGCCGAGCACGAAGGCGGGGCGCATCCCGAGTGTTTCGGCCAGCGCCACCGCATGCGCCCGGGATATCGCACCGGGCATCGTCTCCCCGCCGATGGAAAAGGCGAACTGCGGTGACAACGCCGGATAGATCCGCGTGCACATCAGGTCGTAGAACGGCGTGAGCTTCATCCCTGTGCCCGGCACGCGGTACAGCGACAGGTTCTTCGCATGGCTGTCGTTGTTGCCCGAGTAGAGGTTGAAGAAGATCCACGCGACGAAGTTCTTCAGGTCGACCGCGGGCTGCGTGCTGTACTGGCGAATCAGTTCCGCGCAACGTCCGGCACCCGGGCCGCCCTCGACTTCGTACTTCTTCTCCGACACCGTGCCGGCCAGTTGGCAGAGGTCGTACTGCAACAGTCGGCCCAGCGTGCCGTCGGCCCGCTCAATGCGATCGAAGCGCTTGACGACGCACGCCTGCGTGTTCGGCTCATAGAACACATCTGCGGTCGGTAGACCGCACATCGCGGCCGCGCGCATCGTCGCTGCCTCGTTCGCTGCCGAGTGCCACACCTTGGCAAGGCGGCGGATGTCGGGCTTGAGGATGTGCGTTGAAGGCGACGTGCCTCGGGGAAGCCGCGGAATGCCATCCTCGAACAAGGCGAGTGACGCCTTGTCCTGAGCCCCCGCCAGGGAAATGCGCGCATGGTGCCCCTTGATATCGATGGCGGAGGCCGACTTGCTTGCAAGAACGCCGGCCAGCGCCTGCCAGCTCGTCGCCTCGTAGGACGGCGGTTCTGGACGCTCGCCGGCCGGCAGGATGACGAACGCCCCGGCAGTGTCTCCTGCCACCTCGTAGAGCAGCGAGAACAGCGTCGATGCCTTCTTCTGTTGCGCAAGGTAGTCGCGCAGTTCGCCCTCGGGCAACAGGTTTTCCAGGAATGCCTGGACAGCCGCCGAGGACTGGCGGCCGGGCGCCAGAGGAATGGCCGCCACGGGCAGCGGCTCGGCGCGGGCCAGCCACTCGGCCGTGTACTCGAATTCGAGCGGAGCACTGTCGTGGACGGAAGCCACGCGGTCCTCGCCATGGAAGAGGTCGAGGCGGTCGGGCCGCGACATCACATGCCTCCCGAGTCACGGGGCCGCACGACGACCTCCAGTCCCAGCAGGCCGAGGACATCCAGCGCCTTTTGGAGCTGGACCGTCGGTTTGCCGCCTTCGAGTTCGACGATGAAGCGGTTGCCCGTGTTGCCGAGTCCGGCAATGTCGAGCTGCTTGAGTTGGAGCGCGCGGCGGCGTTGCCGGATCAGTTGGCCCAACTCTGCGGTCGAACGGACGACTGTGCCCGTCTTGGGAAAATTACCGTTCGGTAAATTCGACTCCAAGTCAGCCATGAAAACCTCATGAAGTTACCTTTCGGTAATTTTGAGGGCAAAGGGGGTGATGTGTCAATAAAAATTACCGCTCGGTAATGACAAGTTGTCACACCGGCTCGAGCACATGAATCAGCCGGCTCTCCGTCCAGTCCTTCACCTTCGCGCCATAGGCCGCCATGTGCGGCGCGGCCGCATGCGCCTGCAGGTCGGCCAGCGTCTCCCACTTCTCGACCACCACGAAGGTGTCCGCGCCGAAGGAGCCGCGCGAGGCCGGCATGCCGGCGGCGTCGATGGTCGCGGTGTATTCGATGCAGCCTTTCTCGGCGAGCACTGCCGGCCGGTTGGCGCGGTAGGCCTCGAGGATCAGCTCGCGTTGACCCGGCTTGGCGGTGATGACGGCGACGACGTGAATCATGTGCAGATGCTCCTGTGGTTGGACCGCCGAATTTACGGGGAAGGCGCGCCGTGCGCTGTCGCGTCGGAGGCGCGCCATGCACCGTGGCCTCAGGCCCGCATGTAGGCCGGCTGCGCCCGATACCACCCGCGGTCGGGCATCTGGTGCCAATGGTGAAGGCTCATGCCGTTCGTCACGAAGCTGACGACGCCGCGCTGCTCCAGCGCCCTGGTCACGGCGCGACTGGGGTGTTGCCCCGAAAGGCTCATCGAGATGAAGGCCGATTTCGTCGGGTCGTCGTCCCCGCGCACGCCGCTCGGCCCGACGATGCGGTCCAGAACCTCCGCTGACAGATGGTCCGCGCAGCCGCCGTTGGGCAGTTGCAGGAGACGGAGGTTGGCGGGCAGGTCAAGGCCGAGTTGCTCGGCAAAGCTCGCGGCCGCGTCGAGCGCGCGGATGCCGGCCCGGCCGGTCAACAGCACGCCGCGCCCCTCGAACTCGGCGTAGAGCACGGAGCTCGATTCGTTCTCGGCCGAGGTGGTCGCATCGGCCCTCAGTTGCGATCGGGTCCATCGGCCCAGCCTTGCCGCAAGGCCGGAGCGCGGCGCGGCGCCTGACTGGCCGAATTCCGGGATCAGGTGATCCACGTACCAGTCGCGTTGCGGCGCCAGCACCATGAAGGGCCCGATCCCTGCGCCGGCAAAGGGCTCGCGCACGGGGATGCGCTTCGAGTCGGCGAGCTGCTTCAGGGCGCGCGCCGCGGGCAGTTCCGTGCGCAGGCCGGCCGCGTAGGCCCATGGCCGCTGCATCCAGAGTTCGCCCACCTTCAACTTTCGCAAGACCACGGCCAGGCCGGCCACGTGGTCGCCGGCCGGGTGCGAACTCACGACGTAGTCCACGCGCGAGGTCATGTACTGCCTTTCGATGTGAGCGACGAGGCGCTCGCCCGAAACCGCCGTGCCGCCGTCGTAGACCAGCACCTTGTATTGATCCGGCGTGCCCCATCGGACGCATGCGGCTGCGCCGCCTGCCCTGACGGGCAGCAGATCGACTTCGTATCCCATTCGCAAAAACTCCCTGAACGCTTTTTATTGCATCACATGCGTTGATGCATTAGATTGCTGAATTCAGTTTAGCGAGTACTCGCCAACATTGGCAAGACGGTATCTGCATCATGACGATTCATGCATTTAGGGTCGCGTTGGGCGAGGTTGTCGGCATCAAGGCTGGTTATCCCTTCCGGGGCTCGATCGAAAAGCTGCCCGACGGGCCCGTGCGTGCCGTCCAGATGAAGGACATCGACCCGGTCGAAGGCGTCAACTGGAACACGGTCACGCCCACCCGGCTCGCCGGCCGTGGCCAGGCCGATTGGCTGGTGGCCGACGACCTGCTGTTCGTCTCGCGCGGGACGCGCTTCTACGCGACTTGCCTCGATGCGCCGCCCGGGCCCGCCGTCTGCGGCCCGCATCTCTTCCACCTGCGCGTGAAGCCCGGCAGCCACCTCGTCGCCGCTTTCCTGGCCTGGCAGATCAACCAGCCGCCCTTCCAGCGCGAACTGCGGCGCTCGGCCGAAGGCTCCAGCCAGCTGAGCGTGCGGCGCCCTGTGCTGGAAGGCCTGTCCATCGGCGTCCCGTCATGGGACGACCAGCAGCGCATCGTCGAACTGGCCCGCCTCGCGCGGCGGGAGAGGCAGTTGCACCAGCAGATGATCCGGAATCGCGAGCGGCTCTTCGAATCGATCGCCGAATCGCTGGTGAGCGCCGAGGGCAGCGCCTGACGGAAACGAAGAACACAACAACAGAAGCGACACAGGGAGAAAACCATGATCCAAGCCACCATCGGCCAGGACAGCATCAACGCCGCCGTCTGGGCCGCCTGCGACACCTTCCGCGGCACCGTCGATCCGGGCGTCTACAAGGACTACGTCCTCGCCATGCTCTTCCTGAAGTACGTGTCCGACCACTGGCAGGACCACCACGACGCCTACCGGAAGCAATACGCCAACGAGCCCGGCCTCGTCGAGGAGTTGCTGAAGGCCGAGCGCTTCGTGCTGCCGCCCGGCGCCAGCTTTCGCGCGCTGCACGCCGCGCGTTTCGAGCCCGGCAACGGCGAGCGCATCGACCGCGCCTTGCAGGCCATCGAGGAAGCCAACATGGCCAAGCTGCGCGACGTGTTCCAGGACATCGCCTTCAACGCCAACAAGCTCGGCGACGAACAGCAGAAGAACGACATCCTGCGGCACCTGCTCGAAGCCTTCGCCAAGCCCGAGCTGGACCTCAGCCCGAGCCGCATGGGCACGCCCGAGGTCATCGGCGACGCCTACGAACACCTCATCAAGAGCTTTGCCGCCAGCAGCGGCAAGAGGGCCGGCGAGTTCTACACGCCGCCCGAGATCTCCGAACTCATGGCCCGCCTGATGGACCCGCAGGAGGGCGAGGAAATCTGCGACCCGGCCTGCGGCTCCGGATCGCTGCTGCTCCAGTGCGGCCGCCTCATACGCAGCCGCACCGGCGCGCGCCGCTACGCGCTCTACGGGCAGGAAGCCATCGGCAGCACCTGGGCGCTCGCGAAGATGAACATGTTCCTGCACGGCGAGGACAACCATCGCATCGAGTGGGGCGACACCCTCCGCAATCCCAAGCTGCTGGAGGGCGACACCCGATTGCGCCGCTTCGACGTCGTGATCGCGAATCCGCCCTTCAGCCTGGAGAAGTGGGGCCACGAAAGCGCCGAGAGCGACCGCTTCGGCCGCTTCCGGCGCGGCGTGCCGCCGCGCACCAAGGGAGATTTCGCCTTCATCCTGCACATGGTCGAGACGCTGAAGCCGGAGACCGGCCGCATGGCCGTGGTCGCGCCGCACGGAATCCTGTTCCGGGGCGGCGCGGAAGGCGCCATCCGCCAGAAACTCATCGACGAAAACCTGCTCGACGCCGTGATCGGCGTGCCCGAAAAGCTCTTCTACGGAACCGGCATCCCGGCCGTCGTGCTGGTGTTTCGCAAGAACAAGGCGGACGACAAGGCTCTCTTCATCGATGCCAGCCGCGACTTCCAGCCCGGCAAGAACCAGAACACGCTGCGCAGGGCCGACCTCGAACGGATCCTCGAAACCTGCACGGCGCGGCAACCCGTGGAGCGGTACGCCAGCCTCGTCACGCTCGCCGAGATCGCGAACCAGGGCTACAACCTGAACATCGGTCGCTATGTCGACGCCACGCGCGTCGCGCAGGACATCGACATGGCGGAGGTCCGGCGGGAGCGCATCGCGATCCGGGAGGAGTGGGCGGGGATCGAGGAACAGATGGCCGGCTACCTGAAGGAGCTCGGCTATGAGTGACGTCATTGGTCGGCGCTCACGCAGGGGCGCATGGAGATGAATACCGCACCGCCCTGTCCGGCGTCGATCTCTGCGCTGCGTCTGCTCTGCAACCTGGGCTGGCGTTATCTCAGCACCCCGGCGTGCCTCGAACTCAGAGGCGGGAGAACCCACGAACTCATCCTCCGGCCCCGGCTCGTCGAGTACCTGCAGACGCGCCGCTTCGACTACAAGGGCACGCCGTATCCGCTGTCCGCCAGCGCGATCGAGCAGATCCTGCGCGAACTCGCCGCCATCGGCCTGGGCGATGGATTGCTGGCCGCCAACGAGCGCCTCTACGCGAAGCTCGCCTTCGGCATCACCGTCACCGAATTCATGCCTGACGGCAAACGCCACCAGCCGACCATCGCCCTCATCGACTGGACCGACACCGCCGCGAACCGCTTCGATGTGACCGAGGCGCTGTGCGTGCTCTCCAGCCAGGGCACGCACCATCGCGCGCCGGACATCGTGGGCTACGTCAACGGCATGCCGCTCGTGGTGATCGAGGCCACGCCGCCGGACAGCCTGCGCAGCGACAGCGATGCGACGGTGCGCGAGGGCATCCGCCGGCACCTGCGCAACCAGCGGGATGACGAGGTGCCGCATCTTTTCGTCTATGCGCAGCTGCTGCTGGCCATCGGCGGGACCGAAGGCCGCTATGCCACCACGCGCACGCCGGCCGAGTTCTGGGCGCAGTGGAACAGGGAAGAGGAATTCGACGACGCGCACCTGCATGCCCTGAAGAACACGCCGCTTCCCGCCGGGACGCATGCGGCGCTCTTTGAAGGCAAGCCTGCCGACCTGCGCGAGCGCTTCGAGCTGCTGTGGGCGTTGCCCGCGTCGCCCCATGCGCAGGACCGTCTGCTCGCGGGACTGCTCACGCCGTCACGCCTGCTGGAACTGCTTCGCGGTTTCGTGCTGTTCGACCGCAAGGCCGGAAAGATCGTCGCGCGCCACGCGCAGTTCTTCGCCGTGCGCGCATTGCTGAAGCGCCTCGCCCTGCTGCGGCCCGATGGTTCGCGCGAGGGTGGCGTGGTCTGGCACACGGCTGGCTCGGGCAAGAGCTTCACGATGGTGTTTCTCACCAAGGCCCTGCTGCTGGACGATGCCCTCAGTGAATGCCGCGTGGTGGTGGTCACCGACCGGCTGGACCTGGAGCGCCAGCTGGCCCGCAACTTCATGACCGGCGGTGCCTTCGGCTCGTCGATCGCCACGCAGAAGGAAGGCGAACGCAGCAAGGCCGTGACGGGCCGAGATCTCGCGCGTCGCATCGGTCGGGGCACCGAGCGGATCACCTTCGCACTGGTGCAGAAGTTCCACACGGCGTCGCGCCTGCCGGAGTGCCGCAACGATTCGCCCAACGTCATCGTGCTCGTGGACGAGGGCCACCGCAGCCATGGGGGCGAGATGCACGAGCGCATGAAGAAGGCGCTGCCACACGCCGCCTACGTGGCCTTCACCGGCACACCGCTGTTGAAAAAGGAGAAGACGGCGGGCAGGTTCGGCCCGATCGTGCACACCTACACGCTGCAGCGTGCGGTGGATGACGGCATCGTGGCGCCACTGCTCTACGAGGAGCGCATGCCCGGACTGACCGTCGATGCGGCAGCGGCGGACCGCTGGTTCGACAGGATCACCGCCGGCCTTCCCGACACGCAACGCATCGATCTCAAGAAGAAGTACGCAAGCCGCGTGGCCGTGCATGGCGCCGCCCGGCGCATCGAGTTGATCGCCTGGGACATCGCCACGCATTTCAGCGAGAGCATCCGGAAGATCACGCCGGGACTCAAGGGCCAGATCGCGACGGCCAGCAAGCGCGATGCGATCCGCTACAAGAAGGCGCTGGACGCCACGGGGCTGGTCACCAGCGCGGTCGTGATCTCGCCGCCGGACGCGCCGGAGGGCCACGCAAGCGCGGGGGAAACGGATGACGAGTCGATTTCCGAGGTCCAGGCCTGGTGGATGAAGAACATGCGCTCCCATGGCCGCGATGCCTCGCTCTACGAACGACAGGTGCTGCACGCCTTCGCTTCGGACGGCGATCCCGACCTGCTCATCGTGGTCGACCGGCTGCTCACGGGTTTCGACGAACCGCGCAACACCGTGCTCTACATCGACAAGCCGCTCGAAGGCCATACCCTGATCCAGGCCGTCGCCCGCGTGAACCGCCTGCACCACGCCAAGCGCCATGGACTGCTGGTCGACTACCGCGGCATCCTCAGGCAACTGGACACGGCGGTTCGCGCCTACCAGGACCTGGAGACGCGCACGCAGGGCGGCTTCGACGTGGCCGACCTCGCCGGCCTCTATGCGCCGATCGGCACCGAGTACGGGCGACTGCCGGCGCTGCATCGGGCGATGTGGTCGTGCTTCGCGGGCGTGGCCGATCTCGACGACCCCGAGCAATTGCGCCAGGCGCTGAGCCCGCGCTTCGCGAGCGACGGCCGCATCGAATACGACGACCGGCAGAAGCTGCGCGATGACTTCTCCGCTGCGCTCACGGCTTTCGGCACGTGCCTGCAGACCGCGTTGTCATCGCGCGGCTTCTTCGACGACGGTGCAGTCTCCGAAACGCTGATCGCACGCTACAAGCAGGATCTGCGTCTGCTCGGCGATGTGCGCCGGACCGCGCGGCGCGACGCCATGGAAACAGTCGTGCCCGGCCAGTACGAGACGCAGCTTCGAGAGCTGGTCGACCAGCAGGTGATCGGCACCGAGGTGCGGGAGCCGGGCGGCAGCTACCTGGTTCACCAGCCGGCCGGCGCGGAGAGCACCGAAGCGTGGTCTGACGCGAAGACGCGCAGCGAGGCGGCCTTGCTCAGGACCCGTCTGCGCAAGACCATCGAGTTGGAGCTGGTCGGTGATCCCTACGCGCAGAACGCGTTTTCCGCGCTGCTGAAGAAAGCCGTCGAGGAGGCCGAGGCGATGTTCGACGTCCCGCGCAAGCAGTACGCCCTTCTCCGCGAACTCGAGCATCGCGTGGAAGCCCACGCTGCGCCCGGCATGCCGGACGAACTCGCCGCCCATCCGCAAGCGCGGGCGTACTTCGGTGCGATCCTGATGGCGCTGGGCGACGAGGCCGTGGAATCGCTCGATGCGATGCAGCGCAAGAGCCTGGTCGATGATGCGCTGGCCATCAGCGAGGTGGTTCAACTCGCGAAGGCCGAGCACTCGCTGAACCCGCAGAGCATCGAAGCAGCCATCCGGAGGGATCTGCTGCCCCGGCTTTATGGCCCCCTGGGGCTGGACAAGGCCCGCGAGGTGATCGGCCATGTGTGGCGGATCACGCAGACCGGGTTGAGCCCAAAGGCGTGAGCCGCAAGCCCGCTCAGCTCTTCACCAGCACCATCCACGACACGCCGAAGCGATCCGCCACCATGCCGAAGGCCGGCGAGAAGAAGGTCTTGGCCAATGGCATCTGCACCTGACCGCCCTCGCCCAGCGCGGCGAACAGCCGGTTGGCTTCGGCTTCGTTCTCTGCCAGCAGCGAAAGCGAAAAACCCTGGAACACGGGCTTGCCGGTGTTGCGGCCATCGGAGGCCATGAGCGTCGTGCCGCCGACGGTGAAGCTCGCGTGCATCACCTTGTCACCGGGGATCGGCGTGCCATCGGTGGCGCATCCCTCGCCGGCCTGGGGCTCGGGGTTCTCCTTGAAGCGCATCAGCATCGTGACTTCGGCGCCCACGGCCTTGCGATAGAACTCGAGGGCCTCTTCGCAGCGGCCGTCGAAGAAGAGATAGGACTGGACTTCCATGAGGTGCTCCTTGCAGGTGGTGAGGGGAACGGGATGGGGTTCCTTCGGATGCTCGAATGAAGGAAGATGTGTCACGTTGTGTACAACGTCCACAAGACAATAGCAAAGATAATGGACGCTGTCCACATGAAAGACTCGATGCCCGTGCCAATCGCCCCCAGCCCTCCTCCGCGCAGCACCTACCGCCATGGCGACCTGCGGCGTGCGCTACTGGAAGCGGGTGTCGAACTCGCGCGCGCGGGAGGACCGGATGCGGTCGTGCTGCGCGAGGCGACGCGTCGCGCGGGCGTGGTTCCCAATGCCGCATACCGGCACTTCGCCAGCCGGCAGGCGCTGCTGCAGGCGGTGCGGGCTGCGGCCCTTGCGGCCGTCGCCGTCGCGATGGAGGCCGAGCTGTCCGCGCTGCGGCCCTCGCGCAAGCCGGCCGACTTTGCGCGCGCCAGCGTGCGCGCCGTGGGCACCGGCTACCTGCGATTTGCGCAAGCCGAGACGGGCCTGTTCCGCACGGCCTTCGCGACGGCCGTGGATGTGGAAGACGTGCCTGCCGAGACCAAGAGCGGCGAGAGCGGCTTGAATCCGTTCGAGTTGCTGGGCGCCGCACTGGACCGGCTGGTCGATGCGGGCGTGATGCCGCCCGAGCGCCGCCCCGGCGCCGAGTTCCTCGCCTGGTCGGCCGTGCACGGACTGGCACTGCTCATCATCGACGGGCCCTTGCGCGGAATGCCGCGTGAGCAGACCGATGCGCTGGGCCAGCGCTTGCTCGATATGGTGGAGAAGGGGCTGTAGGCCACCCGCCGGGTTAGGGCCGGCCCCGCTGCGCAACACCACGCAAACAGTGCTTCAATAGCTTTCCGGCACCCACGGCCGGGCGACGGAGACACGAATGCAAAGCCGCAGCCCCCTGTATCTGCTCGAGCGCTCGGATGTCGGCGTGGTCCAGCTCGACCGCGAGTTGCGGGTCGTCGCGATGAACAGCTTCGCGCGCCGCGTGCTGCCGGTGGAGGACAAGCAGCCCTTCGAGAAGATGGTGCTGTCCTTCCATCCCGAGCACTCGCAGCCCAAGGTGAAGTTCCTGCTCGACCAGGCGGAGTGCCCGGTCAGCAATCCGCCGCCGATGACGATGATCATCAACATCCCCGAGCGGGTGCTGCTGATCAAGGTGGCCAAGCTGTCGGACCTGCGTGGCGACACCGCGAGCTACACGCTGATCTTCTACGACATCACCGAGCTCGTGAGCGGCGAGGAGCCCGCGGTGCAGAAGCCGCAGGCCAAGCGCCAGTTGCAGAAGATCCCGACGGTGTCGCAGAACCGCATCGTGCTCGTCGATGTCGAAGCGGTGACTTACATACGATCCGAAGGCCACTACACGTGGGTCAGCACCGCGCAGGGGTCGAGCTTCTGCAATCTCAACATCAGCGATCTGGCGGAACGGCTCGACGGCGCGTCCTTCCTGCGCATCCATCGCAGCTACCTCGCGAACCTCGACTTTGCCGAGCAGATCCTGCGTGACAACGGCAAGGTCAGCCTCAAGCTGCGCGGCGAAACCACGCCCCTTCCGGTCGCGCGCACCAGCGTGCCGCGCCTTCTGGAGCAGCTCGGCATCGCTGAAATCGACGCGCTGCGCAGCTGATCCGGGATAACCCGCAACACGGCCCGGCGGCGCGCAGTTCATGCGGCTGGCCGCGCATTTCGTGCGCGCGTCCCCGTGGTTCGTGCGCGGGAATTCTGCGGCCGATCGCGTGGTCTTAAGTTCATTGCCTGCGGGCCGGAGAGCCCGGTGGCCTGCTGCACGACAGGAGACAAATACGATGATCCCCGCCGGATTCGACTATCACGCGCCCCGCTCCGTCGGCGACGCGATCCAGCTTCTCGGCACGCTCGGCAGCGATGCCAAGCTCCTCGCCGGTGGCCACAGCCTGCTGCCGATGATGAAGCTGCGCTTCGCCCAGCCGGCGCACCTGATCGACCTGAACCGCATCGACGCGCTGCGCGGCATCCGCGAGGACGGCGGCACGGTCGTGATCGGCGCGATGACCGTCGAGAACGAACTCATCGACTCCCCCTTGTTGCGCGAGAAGGTGCCGCTGCTGCCCGAGGCCGCGCGCCAGATCGGCGATCCGCAGGTGCGCAATCGAGGCACCATCGGCGGCGACATCGCGCACGGCGATCCGGGCAACGATCACCCGGCGCTCGCCATCGCGCTCGATGCGCTGCTGGTGCTCGAAGGCCCGAACGGCCGCAGGCAAGTGCAGGCGGACGGCTTCTTCAAGGGGCCCTACATGACGGACATGGCCGAGGACGAGATCCTCGTCGAGATCCGCGTGCCCGCCTTCGCGCCGAAGAC
The DNA here is from genome assembly GCF_030317145.1 of Variovorax flavidus. Classification (GTDB taxonomy): domain Bacteria; phylum Pseudomonadota; class Gammaproteobacteria; order Burkholderiales; family Burkholderiaceae_C; genus Variovorax; species Variovorax flavidus. The sequence goes on along the minus strand of NZ_JASZYE010000002.1, from coordinate 428,232 downwards.
CGGCTGCGCCTACGAGAAGCTCAAGCGCAAGACCGGCGACTGGGCCACCGCAGCCGCCGCCGTGGTGCTGCGCCTCGACGGTGGCGGGAACGTGAGCCACGTGCGCATCGCGCTGACCAACGTCGCGCCCACGGCCCTGCGTGCCACCGACGCCGAAGCCGCGTTGCTCGGCAAGCCGTTGACCGACGCAAGTATTGCCGACGCCGCCGCAAAGGCCATGGCGATCTGCGACCCCGCCGAAGACCTGCGCGGCGACCGCGACTACAAGACCGCGATGGCAGGCCAGATGGTGAAGCGCGCCATTGCCAAGGCCGCGGCACGCTGCCGGTGAAGAACAACAAGACGACCAGAGGACGGAGACACCCATGACCAAGCAACTCATCAGCGTCAGCGTCAACGGCAGGCGCGTCGAGAAGGCGGTGGAGCCGCGCATGCTGCTCGTGCACTTCCTGCGCGAGGAGTGCCACCTCACCGGCGCGCACATCGGCTGCGAGACCAGCCACTGCGGCGCCTGCACCGTCGACATCGACGGGCAGTCGGTCAAGGGCTGCACCCATCTCGCGGTGCAATGCGACGGGTCGGAAGTGCTGACGGTCGAGGGCCTCGCGCAAGGCGCGGTGCTGCACGCCGTGCAGGAAGGCTTCTACAAGGAGCACGGCCTGCAATGCGGCTTCTGCACGCCGGGCATGCTGATGCGCGCCTACCGCTTCCTGCAGGAGAACCCGAACCCGACCGAGGATGAAGTCCGCACCGGCATGAGCGGCAACCTGTGCCGCTGCACGGGCTACCAGAACATCATCAAGGCGGTGCTGCATGCCGCCGCCAAGCTGCAGCAGACTGAAAAGGTGGCCGCATGAACGCCCCCATCGACCCCGCGCTGCTCGAGCGCAGCGCCGCGCTGCAAGGCCTCGGCGACAGCCGCCTGCGCAAGGAAGACGCGCGCTTCATCCAGGGCAAGGGCAACTACGTCGACGACATCAAGATGCCCGGCATGCTCCACATGGACATCGTGCGCTCGCCAGTCGCCCATGCGCGCGTGAAGAAGATCGACAAGACCGAGGCGCTGAAGGTGCCCGGCGTGATCGCAGTGCTGACCGCCGACGACCTCAAGCCGCTCAAGCTGCACTGGATGCCGACGCTCGCGGGTGACGTGCAGGCGGTGCTGGCCGACGAGAAGGTGCACTTCCAGATGCAGGAGGTCGCGGTCGTCATCGCCGAAGACCGCTACGCCGCCGCCGACGGTGTGGAAGCGGTGCTCGTCGAGTACGAGGAACTGCCCGTGGTGATCGACCCCTTCGCAGCGCTGGAGCCGAATGCGCCCGTGCTGCGCGAGGACCTCGCCGGCAAGACCGACGGCGCGCACGGCAAGCGCGACCATCCCAACCACATCTTCACCTGGGAGGCCGGCGACAAGGCCGCCGCCGATGCAGCCTTCGCGAACGCGCCGGTGACGGTGGCCGAGCGCATCTTCTACCCGCGCGTGCACCCCTGCCCGCTGGAGACCTGCGGCTGCGTCGCGAGCTTCGATCCAGTGCGCGGTGAGCTGACGACCTACATGACCTCGCAGGCGCCGCACGTCGTGCGCACGGTGGTCTCGCTCCTGTCGGGCCTGCCGGAGTCGAAGATCCGCATCGTCTCGCCCGACATCGGCGGCGGCTTCGGCAACAAGGTCGGCGTCTACCCCGGCTATGTGTGCGCGATCGTCGCGAGCATCGTGCTGGGCAAGCCGGTCAAGTGGATCGAGGACCGCATCGAGAACATCTCCAGCACGGCCTTCGCCCGCGACTACCACATGGATGGCGAGCTTGCCGCCACTGCCGACGGCAAGATACTCGGCCTGCGCGTCAACGTCATCGCCGACCACGGCGCCTTCGATGCCTGCGCCGACCCGACCAAGTACCCGGCCGGCCTGTTCCACATCTGCTCGGGCTCGTATGACATACCCGCCGCGTGGTGCAGCGTGAAGGGCGTCTACACCAACAAGGCGCCGGGCGGCGTGGCCTACCGCTGCTCGTTCCGGGTGACCGAGGCGGTCTACGTGATCGAGCGCATGGTGGACGTGCTCGCGCAAAAGCTGGGCATGGACAAGGCCGAGATCCGCGCGAAGAACTTCATCCGCAAGGAGCAGTTTCCGTACACGTCGGCCTTCGGCTTCGAGTACGACTCGGGCGACTATCACACTGCACTGCAGAAGGTGCTCGACGCCTGCGACTACAAGGGCCTGCGCGCCGAGCAGGCCGCCAGGCGCGCCGATCCGGACAGCCCGACGCTCATGGGCATCGGCCTGGTCGCCTTCACCGAAGTCGTCGGCGCCGGGCCGAGCAAGATGTGCGACATCCTCGGCGTCGGCATGTTCGACAGCTGCGAGATCCGCGTGCACCCCACCGGCAGCGCCATCGCGCGCATGGGCACCATCACGCAGGGCCAGGGTCACCAGACCACCTACGCGCAGATCATCGCGACCGAACTCGGGATCCCCTCCGAAGTCATCCAGGTCGAGGAAGGCGACACCTCCACCGCGCCCTACGGCCTGGGCACCTACGGATCGCGCTCGACGCCCGTGGCTGGCGCTGCCATCGCGCTCGCCGCGCGGAAGATCCACGCCAAGGCGCGCAAGATCGCCGCGCACCTGCTCGAAGTCGGCGAGAACGACCTCGACTGGGAAATCGACCGCTTCAAGGTCAAGGGCGACGACAGCCGGTTCAAGTCGATGAAGGACATCTGCTGGGCCGCCTACCACCAGGCGCCGCCGGGGCTCGAACCCGGCCTGGAAGCAGTGCACTACTACGACCCACCCAACTTCACCTTCCCCTTCGGCATCTACCTGTGCGTGGTCGACATCGACCGCGGCACCGGCGAGACCAAGGTGCGCCGCTTCTACGCGCTCGACGATTGCGGCACGCGCATCAACCCGATGATCATCGAAGGCCAGATCCACGGCGGGCTGACCGAAGGCTATGCGGTGGCGATGGGCCAGCAGATGCCCTTCGATGCGCAGGGCAACCTGCTCGGCAACACGCTGATGGACTACTTCCTGCCCACGGCGGTGGAGACGCCCAGATGGGAAACCGACCATACCGTGACGCCGTCGCCGCACCATCCGATCGGCGCCAAGGGCGTGGCCGAGTCCCCGCACGTCGGCTCGATCCCTACTTTCACCTCGGCCGTGGTCGATGCCTTCGCGCACCTGGGCGTGAAGCACATGGTGATGCCGCACAGCGCTTACCGCGTGTGGCAGCAACTGAAGAAGAGCGGCGTCGCGCTCTGAATCATCCCGAGAAAGGGCCACGATGGAAGTCAAGATCGACAAGCGCTACCCGCTCGATGTGGATGCGGCCCGTGCGTGGCAGGTGCTGCGCGACGTCAAGGCGGTCGCTGGCCTCATGCCGGGCGCGGCCATTACCGAGCAGGTCGACGACACGCACTACAAGGGCAACGTCAAGGTCAAGGTCGGCCCGGCGAACGCGGCCTTTGCGGGCGACATCGAGGTGCTTGCGCTCGACGAGTCCGCGATGAAGCTGCAGATGCTCGGCAAGGGCGCGGACCGCGGCGGCTCGTCGGCCTCGATGGACCTCAGCGCCACCATCGAGCCCGGCGAATCGGCGGCCACCTCGGTGCTGGCGGGGCAGGCCGTGGTCGCCGTCAGCGGCAAGTTCGCGCAGTTCGGCAGCCGGCTGATGGTGCCGGTGTCCGAGATGCTGCTGGCGCAGTTCGTCGACAACTTCCGCGCAGCCGCCGCGGCGCTGCCGGCGCCGGACGCATCGGGTGCGGCGACTGCGGACCCGGCGGCGGCACCGTCGTCCTCCCCACCCCCCGCCGCGGCACCCGCACCAGCGCGCGAGATCAACGCGCTCGCCATGCTGTGGAGCCTCGTCAAGGGCTGGTTCGCGGGCCTGCTCGGCAAGCGCACCTGAAACGCGCCATGACCGAAGCCGAGCTGCGCGAATCGCTGCACCGCGCCGGCTACATCGCCGACGAAGGCCTTGCCACCACGCTGTGGCTGGCTGGCGAATTGCAGCGTCCGCTGCTGGTGGAAGGCGATGCCGGTGTCGGCAAGACCTCACTGGCCGCCGCGCTGGCGCAGGCACGCGGCCAGGCGCTCGTGCGGCTGCAATGCCACGAGGGGCTGGACCTCTCCCAGGCGGCCTACGAGTGGAACTACGGCCGCCAGCTGCTCGCGATCCGCCTGCACGAGACACAGCCGCAGGGCATGAAGGAGGCGGATCTCTTCTCGCGCGACTACCTGCTCGAACGCCCCTTGCTGCAGGCCATCTCCAGCGACGCGCCCTGCGTGCTGCTGATCGACGAGATCGATCGTGCCGACGAAGCCTTCGAGGCCTTCCTGCTCGAAGTGCTGGCCGACTACCAGATCACCGTGCCCGAACTCGGCACCGTGCACGCCAGGCACGTGCCGCAGGTCGTGCTGACCAGCAACGGCACGCGCGAGTTGTCGGATGCGCTGCGCCGCCGCTGCCTCTACCACTACCTCGAATACCCGACGCTCGCGCGCGAGATCGCGATCGTGCGCGCCACGCTGCCGCAGGCCGAGAGCGCGCTCGTCGAGCAGGCGGTGGCTTTCGTGCAGCGCCTGCGCCGGGAAGACCTCGCCAAGACACCCGGCGTGGCCGAGACGCTCGACTGGGTGCGCGCGCTGCACCGGCTCGATTTCAAGGCGATGCCGGACGACCCGCACGCACTCGCCGGCACGCTGGCGTGCCTGCTCAAGACGCGCGAGGACCGCTTCCAGTTCGGCGAGGATCGCGTCCGCCAGCTCATCGAGGGCCGGCGCACTGTCGGCGTGGCCGAGAAGGCGCCGCAGCCCACATGAACACCACCGCACGCCCACTCGACAGCATCGCCGGCTTTGCGGCCCTGCTGCGCGACCACGGCTTGAAGGTCGGCGTGGCGGAGCAGCAGGCGATGGTGAGCGCCGCCCTGCGCGTGCCGATCGAGCGCGCATCGCGGCTCGATGCGGCCTGGCGCTCCATCGCCTGCCACGACGCCCGCGACTGGAAGCGTTGGCCCGAACTCTTCGAGCGCTACTGGCACCCCACGCGCACGAAAGGCAAGACGCGGACGAGCGGTGAGACGCGCCCGAGCCGCAACTTGCGGCAAATGGTGAAGAGCCTGCACGACAGCCTGGACGGCGCACGGCCGTCGACACGATCGACGCAGGACACCGCCCTGCAGGCAGCCGCCGCGCAGGCGGACGACGCCGGCCTGCCGCGCGCCCAAGGTGGCGCGAGCCGCGCAGACGCCCTGCACGACCGCGCGCTCTCGGAGTGGCTGCCGCAGGACCTGGCGCAGCTCGAACGCCTGGCCGAGCAGATCGCGCAGCGCCTGCGCAAGCGCCTGACCCGCCGTTGGCACGACAGCGCGCAAGGCCGCCGCCTCGACGTGCGCCGAACCCTGCGCGCCAGCCTGCGCACCGGTGGCCTGCCGGTGCATCCCGTGTGGCGCGCGCCACGGCGCGAATGGCCGCGCCTCTTCATCCTCGTCGACGTGAGCCGGTCGATGGAGACCCACGCGCAGCTCTTCCTGCGCATCGCCCGTGCCTTCGTGGCGGCGATGAACGCGCGCGTGTTCGTCTTCCACACGCGGCTCGCCGAAGTCACGCCGCTGCTGCGGAGCGACTCCGCCGCAGTGCAGGAGAAGGTCAATGCCGTCACCGCCGGCTTCGGCGGCGGCACCCGCATCGCCACGAGCCTCGCCGACTTCCATGCGGTGCATGCGCGCGCGCAGCTCACGCGCAATGCGCGCGTGTGGGTGCTGTCGGATGGCTTCGATGCCGACGAGCCGCAGCGGCTCGCCGAAGAACTGGCGCGCGTGCGTCGGCGCGGTGCGCGCATCCAGTGGTTCCATCCGTCCGAACGCCCGCCGGCCTCGCAGGCGATGCAGGGCGTCGTCGAACACGGCGGCCTGGTCGAAGGTTTCGCGCGGCTCAACAGCCTGCGCGATCTGGCCGGAATCGCGCAGCACCTGCACTGAACGCCGGCACCGCAACGTGATCCAACCCTTTCCCGCTCGCCAAGGAGTCGCCATGAACAACGCCGACACGGTCTTCGATGCCGCCCAGCGGCTGCAACGGGCCGGCAAGCCCTATGCGCTGGTCAGCGTGATCAAGGCGCTCGCGCCGGCATCGGCCCACCCCGGCGACAAGGCCGTCGTCACGGCCGATGGCGACTTCCATGGCTGGATCGGCGGCGGTTGCGCCCAGCCCGCCGTCGTCCGCACGGTGCGGCAGGTGCTGGCCGATGGGCATGCACGGCTGATCCGCATCGCGCCGACCGCCGACGGGCAGGAGAAGGACCTCGGCGACGTGCTGGAATTCGGCATGGCCTGCCACTCGGGCGGGACGCTGGAGCTGTTCGTGGACCCGGTGCTGCCGCAGGCGCAACTGGTGGTGATTGGCGCGTCGCCGGTCGCGGCCAGCCTGAGCCAGCTCGCGCCGCGCGTGGGCTTCGCGGTCACGCTGGTGGCACACGAGGCGCAGCCGACGGACTACCCGGATGCGCAGCGCGTCATCGCGAGTGATGACGTGGCCGCGGCCACCGCGCAGATCGCGCCGGGCGCATGGGTGGTCGTCGCGACGCAGGGCCGCCGCGATGTGCAGGCGCTGCGGCTGGCGCTCGCGCTGGATGCGCGGCAGGTGTCTTTCGTTGCCAGTGCGCGCAAGGCGCAGGTGCTGAAGGAATCGTTGATGGCAGCGGGCGCCGATGCAGAGGCGGTGGCCGCGATCGTCGCGCCCGCGGGCTACCCGATGCCTGCGACCACGCCGGAGGAAATCGCCTTGTCGGTGCTGGCCGCGGTCGTTTCGCACCGGCGCGGCGCCGAGCGCGCATCGCCCGCCGCCCCCACGGTGGCGGAATCGCCCGCGGTTCCAGCCGCGGCGAAATCCTCCTGCTGCGGGCACTGACATGGGCTGCATCCTCAAAGGCGGCGGCGGCCTCTACGCACGCATGGTGATCGGCGCGGTGCTGCTCGCGGCCGGTTCCGGCAGCCGGCTCGGCGGCCGGCCGAAATCGCTGCTCGAACTCGGCGGCGTGCCGCTCATCCGCCGACAGTTGATTGCACTCTCGGGCGCTGGCGTGGACGAGGTCGTCGTCGTGCTCGGCCATCATGCCGACGCGATCGAAGCGGCCGTGCGCGACTTCCCCGTCACCCTGGCGCGCAATCCATCGCCGGACGACGGTCAGGCCTCGTCCGTGCGCATCGGCCTGCAGGCCCTGTCCCCGAAGCTGGACGCAGTGATCGTCGCGCTCGCCGATCAGCCGATGATCAACGCGCAGGACATCACGGCGCTGATCGGCGCCTTCAAGAAGCGCGGCGATGCCTCGATGGCCGTGCCGCGCGTGGCGGGCGAGCCGGGCAATCCGGTGATCTTCGAATCCGCCCTGCGCGACGAGTGGCTGGCCGGCGATGCGAACGCGGCCTGTCGCCGCTGGCGCGATGCCCATCCGGAGCGCGTGCGCTGGTTCGACACCGACAACAGCCGCTACCGGGTCGACATCGACACGCCGGAGGATCTCCGGGCGTTCACCGAGCGCACGGGCCACGAACTGCGCTGGCCCGCCGCACTCGCTGCCGCCTGATTCAGCGCCGGTGGTGGCTCGGCGCCAGTTCGTACACCGGCGTCGACAGGCCCTCCATGCGCGCCTTCAACTGCAGCGAGAGGAACTGCGAGTAGTGCCGCGACTGGTGCAGGTTGCCACCGTGGACCCATAGTTGCGGCACCTGCGTCGGCTTCCACATGTTGCGCAGCTCGCCTTCCCATGGCCCCGGGTCCTTGGGCGTGTCGGAGCCCAGTCCCCAGACCTTGCCGACCTTGTCCGCCAGCTCCGGCGAGATCAGGTCGGCCAGCCAGCCGTTCATCGAGCCGTAGCCGGTCGCGTAGACGATCAGGTCGGCCGGCAACTCGCTGCCGTCGCTCAGCGTCACCGAGCGTGGGTTGATGTGCTCGATGGTCACGCCGCTGCGCAGCTTGATGCTGCCGTTGGCCACCAACTCCGAGGCGCCCACATCGATGTAGTAGCCCGATCCGCGCCGCAGGTACTTCATGAAGAGGCCCGAGCCGTCGACGCCGAAGTCCAGCAGGAAGCCGGCCTTCTCAAGCCGCGCGTAAAGGTCCGCGTCTCGCTTCTTCATCTCGTCGTACACCGGCACCTGCATCGGCGCCATGATCTTGTAGGGCACCGAGGCGAAGATCAGGTCTGCCTTGTCGGTCGTCACGCCGGCCTTCACCGCAGACTCGGAGTACAGCCCGCCGAGCGCCAGCTCCATGAGCGAATCCGAAGGGGCGATGTGCGTCGAGCTGCGCTGGATCATGGTCACGTCGGCGCCGGTCTCCCACAGCGCCGCGCAGATGTCGTGCGCCGAGTTATTGGAGCCGAGCACCACGCACTTCTTGCCGCGCCAGGCCTCGGGCCCGGGATGCGCGCTGGAATGATGCTGCTCGCCCTCGAAGGTCTCGGCGCCGGGGATCTTCGGTACGTTCGGGTAGCCCGAGACGCCGAGCGCGAAGACGAGCTGCTTCGGCCGCAGCGTGATCTCCTTGCCGTCGCGCTCGACGGTGACCTCCCATTCCTTCTTCGCCTCGTCGAAGCGCGCCTTCTTCGCGGTGGTGGAGCCCCAGTAGTTGAGCTCCATCACCTTGGTGTACATCTCCAGCCAGTCGCCGATCTTGTCCTTGGGCGAGAACACGGGCCAGTCCTCGGGAAAGGGCAGGTAGGGCAGGTGGTCGTACCAGACCGGGTCATGCAGGCACAGGCTCTTGTAGCGCTTGCGCCAGGAGTCGCCGGGCCGCGCGTTCTTCTCGACGATGATGGTCGGCACGCCCAGCTTGCGCAGCCGCGCGCCGAGGGCGATGCCGCCCTGCCCGCCGCCGACGATCACGACGTAGGGCTGCTCGGTGAAGCCCAGCGTCTTCGCTTCCTCGTCGCGCTTTTCGAGCCAGGTCTTGCGCTCGGGGTTCGCGCCGTGCTCGGCGCCCTTGATGCGCCGATCGCCCTTGCGCTCCTCGAAGCCCTTCAGCTCGGTCATCGTCGTCAGCAGCGTCCAGGCCTTGCCCTTGCGCAGCCGCAGGTGGCCCCGTCCGCGCGCGACGGCGGTCTCGAAGGTGAACCACGCGTCCACCACGCCATCGGCCTCCGTCGCTTCGCCCTCGACTGCGAAGGCGCCCGGCTTCGTGTCGGCCAGCCGTGCCTCCAGCATCTTGCGGATGGCCTCGGGGCCTTCCTGTGTCCGGATGTTCCAGGTGAAAGCGACCAGGTCGCGCCAGTAACAGTCAGGCTCGAACAGCGCGACCGCCGCATCGATGTCCTGCCGCTCCAGGGCGGACGAGAAATCCGCCAGCCAGGCGCTGGCGATCTGCGTCGGATGAGTGGACAGATCCGTCATCTATGTGTCTCCTTGGTTCCCGGTCTCGTGTACGCGGGCGAGCCGGGCGGCAACCGTACGCCCATCGTCCGCCGGCGTCAAACGCGCTTCGCTGCTTGCGCCGGCGCGGGGATCGTGCGAGTCTTTGCGAGGCGCCGATGGTGGCGCCGACTTCGCTCGCGGAGGTGCCTTTCCATGTCCCAACTCGACAAGGCCCAGGTCGTCGACGTCCTGAACCGTCTGCTGGAAGCGGAGCTGGCCGGCGTCGTGCGCTACACGCACTACTCCTTCCTCGTCTTCGGCTTCTCGCGCATCCCGATCGTGTCGTGGCTGCGCCAGCAGGCCGACGAATCGCTGCTGCACGCGCAGCAGGTCGGCGAATGGATCACCACGCTCGGCGCCTACCCGTCGCTGGGCATCGGGCCGCTCCTCGATTCGCACAAGCACGACATGTCGGCGATCCTGCAGGAGTCGCTGGCGACGGAAGGCAAGGCGCTGGACCTGTACCGCGACCTGCTGCGGCTGGTCGAAGGCCACTCCGTGGCGCTGGAGGAGTTCGCCCGGCAGATGATCCAGGCGGAAGAGCTCCACGCCGCCGATGTCGACAAGATGCTGCGCAAGCCCGGCGAAGTGCGTGCCTTCGCGGTGCGCAATGATTGAGAGACCGAATCGCAAGGAAACCCAGGAAAATGTTCGAAGCCCTGCTGCTCACCAAGGCCGACGACGGCGCCACCCGGTCCGCCGTCACGTCCATCGACGAAGCCCAGTTGCCCGAGGGCGACGTGCTCGTCGACGTCGCTTATTCCACCGTCAACTACAAGGACGCGCTCGCCATCACCGGCAAGTCGCCCGTGGTGCGCAAGTTCCCGATGGTGCCCGGCATCGACCTCGCGGGCAGCGTGGTCGAGAGCAGCGACGCGCGCTTCAGGCCCGGCGACGCCGTGGTGCTCAACGGCTGGGGCGTCGGCGAAACGCATTGGGGTGGCCTTGCGCGCAAGGCCCGCGTCAAGGCCGACTGGCTGGTGCCCATTCCCGCGGGCCTCGACGCACGGCAGGCCATGGCGATCGGCACGGCCGGCTACACCGCGATGCTGTGCGTGATGGCGCTGCAGAACCACGGCGTGACGCCGGCCGCGGGCCCTGTGCTCGTCACCGGCGCGAACGGCGGCGTGGGCACCATCGCCATCGCGCTGCTCGCGAAGCTCGGGTTCGAGGTGCACGCATCGACGGGGCGGCCGCAGGAGGCCGCACACCTGCAGCGCCTGGGCGCCAGGGAGATCATCGACCGCGCCACGCTCAGCGAACCCGGCAAGCCCCTGCAGAAAGAGCGCTGGGCCGCTGCGGTGGACAGCGTGGGCAGCCACACGCTGGCCAACGTCTGCGCGAGCCTGAAATACGGCGGCACCGTTGCCGCCTGCGGACTCGCGCAGGGCATGGACTTTCCGGCCAGCGTCGCGCCCTTCATCCTGCGCGGCGTCACGCTGGCGGGCATCGACAGCGTGCATGCCCCGCAGACGCGCCGCCTCGCGGCATGGCAGCTGCTTGCCAATGACTTGCCGCGCGATCTGCTGGACGCCAACACCGAGACCATCGGCCTCGGCGCGGTCGCCGCCCTCGCGCCGCGGCTGCTGGCCGGCGAGGTGCGCGGGCGCGTGCTGGTCGACCTGGGCGCGTCATGAACGGATACATCGCGGCCGCCTGCGCGCCTTGACATCGGCAGGGCCAGCCTGATCTCATTCCCCTGCGCCACGTTGCGCAGCAAGACCGCGTCACGTCGTGCTTCAAGACTTCCACCCCGCCGTTGCCAACTGGTTCAACGCCACCTTTCCGGGCCCCACGGAGGCCCAGGCGGCCGCGTGGCCGGTCATCGCCGCGAGGCGCCACACGCTGGTCGCGGCGCCCACCGGGTCGGGCAAGACGCTGACGGCCTTTCTTGCGGCGCTCGACAGCCTGGTGCGCCAAGGGCTGGAGCCGGGCGGCCTGCCCGACGAGACCTCGGTCCTCTACATCTCGCCGCTGAAGGCGCTCTCCAACGACATCGGCCTCAACCTCAAGGCGCCGCTCGCCGGCATCCGTCGCGAACTCGCCAGGCTCAAGCTGCCGGACGTCGACATCCGCACGGCCGTGCGCACCGGCGACACGCCGGCCAGGGAGCGGCAGCAAAGCCTGCGGCAGCCGCCGCACATCCTGGTCAGCACGCCCGAGTCGCTCTATGTGCTGCTCGGCTCCGAGTCGGGGCGCCGGATGCTCTCGACCGTGCGCACGGTCATCGTCGACGAGATCCACGCGGTCGTCGCCACCAAGCGCGGCAGCCATCTGGCGCTGTCGCTCGAACGGCTGCAATCGCTGTGCGCGAAGCCGCTGACCCGCATCGGCGTGTCGGCCACGCAGAAGCCGATCGACGAGATCGCGCGCTTCCTCGTCGGTGCCGGCGCGGTGGCGGATGGCGTGGCCGATTGCGAGATCGTCGATATCGGCTACGCCAAGCAACGCGACCTGGCCCTGGAATTGCCGCCCACGCCGCTCGCCGTCGTCATGTCGAACGAGCAGTGGGAGCAGGTCTATGCGCGCGTCGCGGGGCTGGTGCACGCGCATCGCACGACGCTGGTCTTCGTCAACACGCGGCGCATGGCGGAACGCGCCGCGCGCCACCTTGGCGAGATCCTCGGCAAGGAGGTCGTCGCTGCCCACCATGGCAGCCTCGCGAAGGAGACGCGTCTCGATGCCGAGCAGCGCCTGAAGCGCGGCGACCTGAAGGTGCTGGTGGCCACGGCCTCGCTGGAACTGGGGCTGGACATCGGCGATGTGGACCTGGTGTGCCAGCTGGGTTCGCCGCGGTCCATCGCCACCTTCCTGCAGCGCGCGGGCCGCTCGGGCCATGCCGTGGGCGGTGTGCCGAAGGCGCGCCTGTTTCCGCAGTCTTGCGACGAACTGGTCGAGTGCGCGGCCCTGCTGGACTGCGTGCGCCGCGGCGAACTCGATGCGCTGCACGTGCTGCCCGCGCCGCTCGATGTGCTCGCGCAGCAGATCGTCGCCGAGACCGCCTCGCGCGAATGGGACGAGGAGGCGCTCTTCGCGCTCGTGCGGCGTGCATGGCCCTATGCCGGCCTGACGCGCGAGACCTTCGCATCCGTCGTGCGCATGCTCGCCGAAGGGTTCACGACGCGGCTGGGTCAGCGCGCGAGCTATGTGCACCGCGATGCCGTGCATCACCGCCTGCGCGAGCGCAAGGGCGCGCGCCTGACCGCGCTGACTTCCGGCGGCACCATCCCCGAGACCGGCGACTACACGGTGATGCTCGAACCGCAGGCGCACAAGATCGGCACGGTCAACGAGGACTTCGCGGTCGAGAGCCTGGCGGGCGACGTCTTCCAGCTGGGCAACACCAGCTATCGCATCCTGCGCATCGAGCCCGGCCGCGTGCGCGTGGAAGATGCGCACGGCGCCGCGCCCAACATTCCGTTCTGGCTGGGCGAGGCGCCGGGCCGCACGGATGAACTCTCCCTGGGTGTCTCGCGACTTCGCGATGAGATCGCCGAAAGCCTGGCCGCCCGGGGCTTGCAGGCGACGGTGGACTGGCTGGCCCGCGACATCGGCATGGACACCGAGGCCGCGCGCCAGATCGCCGATCATCTCGCCCGCGCCATGAGGGCACTCGGTGCGCTGCCCACCCAGCGGCGCATCGTGATGGAGCGCTTCTTCGACGAATCGGGCGGCATGCAGCTGGTGATCCATTCGCCCTACGGCAGCCGCCTCAACCGCGCGTGGGGACTGGCACTGCGCAAGCGCTTCTGCCGCAAGTTCAATTTCGAGCTGCAGGCTGCGGCGACCGAGGACGCGATCGTGCTGTCGCTCTCGACGAGCCACAGCTTTCCGCTGGACGAAGTGGCGCGCTACCTTCACTCGGCGACCGCGCTCGACGTGCTGGTGCAGGCGCTGCTCGATGCGCCGCTCTTCGGCGCGCGCTGGCGCTGGAACGCGACCACCGCGCTGGCATTGCCGCGCTTCGTCGGCGGGCGCAAGGTGGCGCCGCAGTTGCAGCGCATGAAGTCGGAGGACTTGCTCGCCAGCGTCTTTCCGGACCAGGTCGCCTGTGCGGAGAACCTCGCCGGCGAGCGCGAGATTCCGGAGCATCCGCTGGTGGCGCAGACGCTGCGTGACTGCCTCTATGACGCGATGGATGCAGAAGGCTGGCTGCGGCTGCTGCGCCGGATGGAATCCGGCGAAGTCGAAGTGGTGGCGCGCGATCTGCCCGCGCCGTCGCCGCTCGCGGCGGAAGCGCTCAATGCCCGGCCCTATGCCTTCCTCGACGATGCGCCGCTCGAAGAGCGACGCACCCAGGCCGTGCAGAACCGGCGCTACATCGATCCGGAGAGCGCAGACGATCTCGGCCAGCTCGACGCCGATGCGATCGAGAGCGTGCGGCAGGAGGCATGGCCCCGTGCGCGCAACGCCGACGAGATGCACGAGGCGCTGAGCGGACTCGGTGTCGTGACGGACGCGGAGGCTGCTGGCAACGCGGAATGGTTGCCGTGGCTCGAGGCGCTCGCGCAGGCCGGGCGCGCGACGCGGCTGGTGCCTGCGACGGACGACGCGCGCGGCGCGGGGCTGTGGGTGGCGGCCGAACGCCTGACGCCCATCCTCGCGCTCTACCCGCGCGCGGCGATGCAGCCTGTCATCGAGGCGCCCGCGGAATACGCGCAGGCGCAAGGCAGCGCCGAAGACACGCTGCGCGAACTGTTGCGTTCGCGCTTGACCGGGATGGGCCCGATGTCGGCAGACGCCCTCGCGGCGCAGCTGCGCCTGCCGCGTTCCGACATCGACGCCGCCTTGTCGGCATTGCAGACCGAAGGCTACGTGCTGCAGGGCCGCTTCACGCCCGGCGCCGATTCCGCCGAATGGTGTGAGCGCCATCTGCTCGCCCGCATCCATCGCTACACGCTCAAGCGGCTGCGCCGCGAGATCGAGCCCGTCGAGCCGCGCGACTTCGTGCGCTTCCTGTTCGAGTGGCAGCGCGTCGGCAGCGCGGGCCGGGTCAGCGGTCCGGACGCCCTCGCCGGCATCCTCACGCAGCTCGAAGGCTACGAGGCGCCGGCGGGCACCTGGGAGGCCGAACTGCTGCCGGCGCGCGTGAAGGACTATGCGCCGGCGTGGCTCGACGACCTGTGCACGGCCGGCCGCACCTTGTGGACGCGCCTGCGCCCCGCTGCCAGCGATGCGCGTGCGGGCGGTGGCGGCACGTCGCTGCGCACGACGCCGGTGCTGCTTCTGCCGCGGCGCACCGCCTCCCTTTGGACCAGTCTCGTGCCCCCGCCCGCAGACGACACGGGGTTGGGCTCGCGGGCACAGCGCGTTGCCACCTATCTCGCAGAGCACGGCGCTTCCTTCTTCGACGAGATCGTCCAAGGCACGCACCTGCTGGGCACCGAACTCGAAGATGCTTTGAGCGAACTCGTCGTGCGCGGCCGCGCGCATTGCGACAGCTACGCAGGGCTGCGTGCGTTGCTGATTCCGCCATCCAAGCGTTCGTCGGCGCACGCACGTCGACGCCGCCGCACCGCACTCTTCGGCATCGAGGACGCCGGCCGGTGGTCGCTGGTTCGCCAGCGCCCGCCTGCCGCCGCGGGTCCGGTGCCCGCCATTTCCCCGGACGCCATCGAGCAGGTCGCGCGCATCCTGCTGCGCCGCTACGGCGTGGTGTGCTGGCGCATCCTGGAGCGCGAGCCGACGTGGCTGCCCCCGTGGCGCGACCTCGTGCGCGCCTATCGCCGTCTCGAAGCGCGCGGAGAAATCCGCGGTGGCCGGTTCATCGCCGGCGTGGCGGGCGAGCAGTTCGCGCTGCCCGAAGCCATCGGACTCATGCGGCAGGTGCGGCGCCAGGCGCCGGACGAGAGCCTCGTCTGCCTCGCCGCCACCGATCCGGCCAACCTCCTCGGCACCGTCGTGCCGGGGCCGAAGGTCGCCCGCGTCGCGGGCTCGCGCGTGGTCTATCGCGACGGCATTCCGCTGGCGACCAGCGTCGCCGGGCAGGTCGAGACGCTCGTGCCGCTCAGCCCGGAGGAGACGAAGGCCGTCACCCGCGCGCTGTCCTCCGAACCGTCGCTGCGCTACGTGGACCTGGCCGCCACCAGCGGCTGAGATTGGCAAAACGCCGGGACTGACCGACAGTGTCGGCATGGACCTCGACGAACTCGACCATCAACTGATCTCCATGCTGCGGCAAGACGCGCGCCTGCCCGCCGCGACGCTGGCCCAGAAGCTCGGCGTCTCGCGCGGCACGGTGACGAACCGCCTGCGCAAGCTGGAGGACGGCGGCGTCATCGTCGGCTACGCGGTGCAGCTTCGGCCCGAGGAGCGCTCGGACGAAATCCGCGCCTGGATGGCGATCCAGGTCGAAGGCAACCAGACCCGGCTGGTCATCGCCAGCCTCCTGGGCGAACCCGGCGTGGCCGCGCTGTTCGACACCAACGGCCGCTGGGACCTGCTGGCCGAACTGCGCGCTCGTTCGATGACGGAGCTGTCGCACGTGCTGGAGCGCATCCGGTTGCTGAAGGGCATTCGCAATACGGAGACGAGCATTCATCTGGCGACGTACCGCTAGCCCCGCTCCTGTCCATCGAACGCCCTTCGCGCATCCGCCAGATCCCGGTGATGTGCCTCGGCCCAGCGCCCCACCGCGACGAAAGCCTCGCCCAGCGGCCGGCCGACATCGCTCAGCGCGTATTCCACATGCGGCGGCACGCTGTGATGGTCCGTGCGCAGCACCAGCCCGTTGCGCTCCAGTTCGCGCAGCGTCTGCGTGAGCATCTTCTGCGAGATGCCGCCGACGCGGCGCAGCAGTTCGTTGTTGCGCATGGGGCCGTCGCGCAGCGCCGGCATGAGCAGCATCGCCCATTTGTTGGCGACAAGCTCCAGCGCCGCGCGCGATGGGGACGTGGCGCTGAACACATCGACCGTTGGGGCCTCGGCCGTCTTCATCGGGGTCAATCGTTGCCAGGAAGCAGGTGCGCGTGATGGTCGCGCTTCCGCGGTGCAAGAGCAACCGTACCCCACACGCCATGCCGGACATCGCGGCGCTGACTATGATGCCCCTCCGCCCAGCAGCAGCGATCGGAGTCTTCCCATGAGTATTCCCACCACCCGCCTCGGCCGCACCGGCCTCACCGTGTCGCGCCTCGCGCTCGGCACCATGACCTTCGGCCTGCAGA
This sequence comes from Variovorax flavidus, assembly GCF_030317145.1. Lineage (GTDB taxonomy): Bacteria > Pseudomonadota > Gammaproteobacteria > Burkholderiales > Burkholderiaceae_C > Variovorax > Variovorax flavidus. The sequence goes on along the minus strand of NZ_JASZYE010000002.1, from coordinate 411,649 downwards.
CCGACGAAGCGGTGTCGCACAGCATCCTCGACAGGGCGACCGACGGCGGCATCAACTTCCTTGACACGGCCGACGTGTACCCGCTCGGCGGCACGGTCGAGACCACCGGCCGCACCGAGGAGATCATCGGCCGCTGGCTGCGCGCCAAGGGCCGCAGCCGCTACATCGTCGCGACCAAGGCGGTGGGCAAGGTCGGCCCGAACACCTGGGACCAGGGCGCGTCGCGCAAGCATCTGCTGGACGCCATCGACGCGTCGCTCAAGCGGCTGCAGACCGATCACGTCGACCTCTACCAGCTGCACCAGGACGACCGTGAGACCCCGCTGGACGAGAGCCTCGAGGCGCTGGACGTGATCGTCCGCTCCGGCCGGGCGCGCTACATCGGCGTGTCGAACTTTCTCGCCTACCGGCTGGCGCGCGCCATCGGAAAGTCCGAGCTGCACAAGCTCACGCGGCTGGTGTCGGTGCAGCCGCGCTACAGCCTGCTGTTCCGCGAGATCGAGCGCGAGCTGCTGCCGCTGGCGGGTGAGGAGGGCCTGGGCGTGATTCCGTACAACCCGCTCGCGGGCGGGCTGCTGACCGGCAAGTACAAGACTGGCGCGAAGCCGGAAGACAACACGCGCTTCACCCTCGGCACGGCCGGCACGATGTACCAGGACCGCTACTGGAACGAGCGCAGCTTCGGCACGGTGACGCAGCTGCACAAGCTGGCCGACGAGGCGGGTGTGCCGTTGGCGACGCTGGCCGTTGCATGGGTGATGGCGAACCCGCTGATTACCGCTCCGCTGCTCGGCGCCAGCCGGCCCGAGCAACTGGATGCAACACTGGCTGCCGCCGAATACAAGCTGGATGCGAGCCTGAAGCAAAAACTCGACGACCTGACCGCCGAATACCGCAAGGGTGACGCAACGAGATAAAGCTCGCCCCCAGGCTTGCGGTACTGAACTCGCCCCCAGGCTTGCCCACTTCGTGTGGCCGCCTACCCCCTGCCGGGGGCAACACCGGCGGCCCGGCGGAGCCGGTTCCGCGGTGTTTCGCGAATCAGGCGGGGCTTGAGGCCTCGGTCTTTGCCTGGCGGAGGGCGTAGCGTTGTGCCAGCACGGCGCAGACCATCAGTTGCATTTGGTGAAACAGCATCAAGGGCATCACGATCGCGCCGACTGCGTGCGAGGCGAAGAGGACCTTGGCCATGGGGATGCCGCTCGCCAGGCTTTTCTTGGAGCCGCAGAACACGATCGTGATGCCGTCGGCCTTGTCGAAGCCGAGGCTGCGGCCGGCCCAGGTGGTGACGACCAGCATCAGGGCGAGCAGGATCGCGCACACGGCCAGCAGGCCGGCCAGCGCGGAGGGCGGGATTTCCTTCCAGAGGCCCTCGATGACGGCGGCGCTGAAGGCGGTGTAGACCACCAGCAGGATCGAGCCGCGATCGACCAGCGTGAGCACCGACGCGCGGCGCTTGACCCATGCGCCGATCCAGGGCCGGAGCAGGTGGCCGGCCACGAAAGGCGCCATCAGTTGCAGCAGGATGCGGCCGATCGCGCCGAGCGATGCGCCCGCGTCGCCATGCTTCACGACCAGCAGGCTGACCAGCAGCGGCGTCACGAAGACACCGAGCAGCGTGGAGGCCGATGCGCTGCACACCGCGGCGGGGATGTTGCCGCGCGCGATCGAGGTGAAGGCGATGGCCGATTGCACCGTTGCCGGCAACACGCACAGGAAGAGCACGCCGGTGTACAGCTCGGGCGTAACCAGCGGCGTCAGCACCGGCTTGAGCAGCAGGCCGAGGAGCGGGAACAGCACGAAGGTGCTGGCGAACACCAGCAGGTGCAGCCGCCAGTGCGTGATGCCGCCGAGGATCGCCTCGCGCGAGAGCTTGGCGCCGTGCAGAAAGAAGAGCACGCCGATCGCGACCATCGTGAGCTGTTCGAAGAAATGCGCGGTGCCGCCGCTGGCCGGCCACAGGCTGGCGAGAGCGACGACGACGACCAGTGACAGCGTGAAGTTGTCGGGGAGATAGCGTGAGCGAGACATGGATGCGATTGGACCGCGCCCCGATTCAAAAGAGAAATGGATTTATCTGATAGTTTTATGATTCGGGCGCATGAACGTCACCCTGCGCCAGCTTCGTGTTTTCCAGGCCGTCGCCGAGACCCGCAATTTCAGCCGGGCGGGCGACCAGATCGGCCTGACCCAGCCCGCGGTCAGCCGTTCCATCGTCGAGCTCGAATCGCAGCTGGGGCTGAAGCTGCTGGATCGCACGACGCGCGAAGTGGTGCTCACCGATGCGGGCCAGTCGCTCGCCATGCGCCTCGACCGGGTGCTCGACGATCTCGACCAGACGCTCGCCGAAGTCCACGGCATGGCGGGCGCGCGGCGCGGCAAGGTCCGCGTGGCCAGCAGCCCGACGCTCTCGGCCAACCTCATCCCGGCCTGCATTGCCGAGTGCGCGCGGCGCGATCCGGACATCGACTTCCTGCTGCTCGACCGCATGCAGCAGACCGCGCTCGACAGCGTGCGCGCCGGCGAGGTCGATTTCGGCGTGCTGGTCGAGCCGCCCGCCACCGATGACCTGCAGGGCGAAGCGATCCTCGACGATCCCTTCTGCCTCGTGATGCCGCCGGACCATCGCCTGGCAGGCAAGCGGACGGTGGCCTGGTCGGCGCTCGACGGCGAGCCGCTGGTGCTGCTCGACCATGCCTCCGGCAGCCGGCGGCTGATCGACGAAGCACTCGCTGAGCACGGCGCGCACTGCGAGGTGCGGCAGCAGGTCGGCCATCCGGCGACGGTGTTCCGCATGGTCGAGCAGGGCATCGGGATCAGCGTCATGCCCGCGCTCGCGATGCCGCCCGCTGGCCTGCAGGCGCTGGTCGTGCGGCCGCTGCTGCCCAAGGTGCAGCGGACGATCATGCTCGTGCACCGGCGCAACCGTGCGCCGTCGCCGCTGGCGCAGCGCGTGTGGAACCTGATCCGCGAGATGGCGGCGCAGCGCCGCGAGCGCTGAGCGGCCGGGCGCTATTTCTCGGGCCGCTCCTCGCGCCCGCCCGGATGCCGCGCAAAGCGCGCAGGGTCGCGCCCATGCACCGGCGCCATGTCAGGCCACGGCCAGCCGCCGAACTGGGTGCGGCGGTAGTCGGCCATGGTCTGGGCGATCTCGGCCTGCGTGTTCATCACGAAGGGGCCGTACTGCGCCACCGGCTCACCGATCGGGCGGCCTTGAAGCACGAGGAACTCGCTCACCTCGTCGCCGTTGATCAGTTCCACGGCGGCGCCGGCACGCAGCTCGATCGCCGCATGGCCGTCCACCACCTGGCCCGCGATGCACACCGTGCGGCCCTTGAAGAAATAGAGGCTGCGGCGCGTGCCCTCGCCCGTCGCGGCCGGCAGGGTCCAGCGGGCGCCGGGTTCCATCCGGAGCGTCCAGATCGCGAGGTCGGCATCCGGCTGCGAGGCCCACGAATCCGGCGGCGGCGCCAGCGGTCCGCCTTCGCCCGGCGCGCCGTCCACCGGCCCGATCCGGCCCGCGACGCTCGCGACCTCCGTCTTGCGGCCTGCGGCATCGGTCGCGGTGAAGCGTGGAATGTCCTCCGACCAGAACATCGTGAAATGCGGCTCGGCCATCTTGCTGCGCGCCGGCAGGTTGAGCCAGACCTGGAACAGTTCCAACGGGTTGGGCGCGCCCGCGTCCAGCAAGGGGAACATCTCCGAATGCACGATGCCCTTGCCGGCCGTGAGCCACTGCACGTCGCCGCCGCCGAAGCGCGCCGCCGCGCCCAGCGAGTCGGAATGGTCGATCAAGCCCTTGCGCACGATGGTCACCGTCTCGAAGCCGCGGTGCGGATGCCCCGGAAAGCCCGGCACGGTGGTGCCGTGATACATGCTCCAGCCGTCCTTGCGGCTGAAATCCTGGCCCAGGTCGCGGCTTGCCAGCGAGGCGTCCGGCCCCATCTGGGCGTTGGCGCGCGGGTAGGCGTCGTCGTGATAGGCGCAGAACAGAAACGGATCGATCGTCTCCCACGGGAAGCCGAGGGCTTTGATCTGGATGATGGGGCTGGCGTTGGTCATGGCGGGGCTTTTCCTGTGAGTTGCCCAGTTGGATACGACGGGGCGCGTCTATTCAATATGGGGCCGGCGGCGCGCCACGAAAGGGCCGCCCGTGGAACGCAGTCGTCTTGTGCACGCAACAGTGCACGCCTCCGGGGATTCCGTCCTGAAGGGCATGACTGCCTGCGACGCGGCGTATTCGCCTACAAGGCGCGCTCGGCGCCGCTCCAGACAATCGCCGCCGTGTCCACTGAATCCCAGAGAACGATGAATCTTGCATTCGACGCGGAAGTGCGCGCCCTGGAGCTTGCCGCCGCAACCGCGAGGCGGTCGCGCGAGCAGGCGCACGACCGGATCGTGCTGGCGTTCCGGGATCAATTGCAGCGACTGGGGCCAGGCCCCTCCGACGACGACCTGCAAAGCTTCGCGAGGCTTGCATTGGTCGAGCAGGCCTTGCGCACGGAGTTCGGCCGCGCAGTGGTGCTGGCGGAAGAGCTGCGCACCGCCGAACTGACGCAGTGATTCTCCGACTCAGTGATGGTGCCCGTGCTCGCCATGCACGTGGCGATGGGCGATTTCTTCCTCGGTCGCGGCACGCACGCCGGTCACGGTCACGCTGAACTTCAGCGCCTTGCCCGCGAGCGGATGGTTGCCGTCCAGGATCACCTGCGGCCCCTTGATCTTCATGACGTTGAAGACCTGCGGCTCGCCCTGGTCGTTGCGGCCTTCGAGTTGGCCGCCCACTTTCACGCCGGGCGGGAAGTCGCTCTTCGGGATGGTGCGGACCAGCGATTCGTCGCGCGGGCCGAAGGCGTCCTCGGGCTGCAGGTTCAACGTGGTCTGGAAGCCGGTTTCCTTGCCATCGAGCGCCGCCTCGATCTTGGGGAAGGTGTTGTCGTAGCCGCCATGCAGGTAGACCATGGGGTCGCGGCTCTCTTCGATCAGCTTCTGGGTGGTGGCGTCTGCGACCTTGTAGCGCAGCGTGACGACGGAGTCTTTTTGAATCTTCATATCGACGCGCAGCATAAAGGAAGCATGGCGATGCCGCGCAGGGCGGCTCCTGGAGCCCCTGCGCGGCACACCGGCGGCCCGTGGACTCAGAACTCCTGCGACACCGGCCGCAGCACGATCTCGTTGATGTCCACGTTCGCCGGCTGTTCGACGGCGTAGACCACCGCCCGCGCCACCGAGTCGGCCGGAATCTGGTTGGCGTCGTAGAAGGCCTTCACGCCCGCGGCGCTTTCGGCGTCGCTGCTGCCGAGTTGCAGCTCGGACTCCACGGCGCCCGGCGACACGATGGTCACGCGGATGCCGGGGCCGGCTTCGGCGCGCAAGCCTTCGGAGATCGCGCGCACCGCGAACTTGGTCGCGCTGTACACCGTGCCGATGGGCGTGAACACTTTCAGGCCGGCGACCGACGCGATGTTGATGATGTGGCCGCTGCCCTGCGCCGTCATGCGCGGGAGCACGGCCGCGATGCCGTAGAGCACGCCCTTGATGTTGACGTCGATGGTGCGGTCCCACTCGTCGACCTTGAGCTTCTCGATGGGCGACAGCGGCATCACGCCGGCGTTGTTGACCAGCACGTCGATGCGGCCGAAGGCCTCGACGGCCATGGCGGCCAGCTTTTCGAGGTCGGCGCGCTTCGACACGTCGGTGGCCACGGCAACGGCTTCGCCGCCCGATTCGCGGATCTCGGCGACGAGCTTGTCGAGCCGGTCGGTGCGGCGCGCCGCGAGCACGACCTTGGCGCCGCGCGCGGCCAGGTGCCGCGCCGTGGATTCGCCGAGCCCGCTGCTCGCGCCGGTGACGATGGCGACCTTGCCGGCGATGTTGTTGTCGATGGTTGCAGTCATGAGGCTTCCTTTGGAAAGTGGTTGAAGGGATGGCGTCAGTGTGGAAAATCCAGCCGTTGCCGTAAATGGAACTCTGGCGAGTTCAGAATTCCTCATTTCGGAATACCAAGCGCCCGACTCATGTCCAACCGCCTCGAAACCCTTCGCGTTTTCTGCACCGCCGCCGATGCCGTGAACTTCCGTGATGCCGCCGTGCGGCTGTCCGTCTCGCCGCAAGTCGTGACGCGGGCCGTGCGCGAGCTGGAGGAAGAACTGGGCGAACCGCTCTTCCACCGCAGCACCCGCGGCGTGCAGCTCACCGACTTCGGGCGCCAACTGGCCGATCGCGCGCGGGTCGCGGTGGGCGGCGTGGACGAGCTGTTTCATCGCATCGACCGTCGCTCGCTCTCGCAGCACGCGGGGATCGTCCGCGTCACGGCGCCCGGGGTGCTCGGGCGGCGCCGGATTCCGCAGGCGCTGGCGCCGATGCTGGCGGCGCATCCGGGCCTGACGCTGGACCTGCGCCTCTCCGAGCAGCTTGCCGACGTGGTCGACCAGCAGATCGACGTCGGCGTCCGTGTCGGCCCGCTGCGCGACAGCCGCTTCGTCGCGCGGCCGGTGGGCAAGGTGCCGCTCACGGTGGTGGCCGCGCCGTCGCTGATTGCACGGGTCGGCGTGCCGAAGGACATCGACGCGCTCTCCGCCTTGCCGACCACCGCGCTCATCGATGGCAACTCCGGCAGGCCGTGGCCCTGGCTGTTCAGCAGGGGACGCCAGGTGACCATGCCGCCCGCGGCCTTCATCACCGACGACACCGACGCCGAATGCGCCGCCGTGCTGGCCGGTCTGGGCTTCGGGCAACTGGTCGCGTCGCTGGCGGAGCCGGGGTTGAAGGCGGGCGAACTGGTGTCGGTTCTCGACGCCGACGCGCCAGAGCCCTGGCCCATGTACGTCTACCGGTCGCAGCGCTCGCCGGTGCCGGCGAGGGTGCGGCTGGTCTACGACGAGCTGATCCGCGTCCTGGGCTGATCGGGGCGGCCGCTCTTGCGGCATCGAGGAGTGGGCCGGCGCCTACTCCAACATGCAAGCTTGGCGCATGGCGGCGGCGCGTGCGAGAGCGACATTGGCGCTCTCGACTCCGCCCGCGTGCCATGAAGCCCAAGCATCTCTTCGACCTCTGTCGCAAGGCCGTGATGGCCTGGGTCGACGACCTGGCGCCGAGCATGGGCGCGGCCATCTCGTACTACACGATGTTCTCTCTGGCGCCCCTGCTGGTGATCGTCATCGCGATCGCGGGCGCGCTCTTCGGCCGCGAGGCGGTGCAGGGCGAGATCGTCGCGCAACTCACCGGGCTGATCGGACGGGAGGGTGCCATCGCCGTTCAGGGGCTGGTGCGCAGCGCGAGCGAGCCCGAGCGCGGCCTGATCGCCGGCGTGGTCAGCATCGCCGTGCTGGTGGTGGGCGCCACGACCGTCTTCGCCGAACTGCAGAGCGCGCTCGACCGCATCTGGCACGTGCCGGAGAAGGACAAGCCCACGGGCGTCTGGGCCGTGCTGCGGGCGCGGCTGCTGTCCTTCGGGCTGATCCTGGGACTGGCCTTCCTGCTGATGGTGTCGCTGATCGTGAGCGCGGGTGTCGCGGCCTTCGGCACCTGGGCCGGCGGCATGCTGCCGGGCTGGGAACTGTTGCTGCAGATGCTCAACATCCTGGTGTCGCTGTCGATCACCACCCTGCTCTTCGCGATGATCTTCAAGTTCATGCCGACCGCCTCCATCACCTGGCGCGACGTCTGGATCGGGGCTGGCGTCACGGCCGTGCTGTTCGAGGTCGGCAAGCTGCTGATCGGCCTCTACCTCGGCAAGAGCGGCGTGACGGAATCCTTCGCCGCTGCGGGCTCGCTTGTCGTGCTGCTGGCCTGGGTCTACTACGCCGCGCAGATCTTCCTGCTGGGCGCCGAGTTCACCAAGGTGTATGCCAACGAGCACGGCTCGGTCGCAGGCGCCAAGGCCCTCGCGGCCACCAAGGTGATGGCGAAAGAGGCCGAGGCCGGCACCGATCGCATCCCGACCCCGCCCCACGCTACACCGCGCCCACACTCCCCGTGATCGGCAGCACGATGCCGGTGATGTAGCTCGCGCAGCAGGGCGCGGCCAGGAACACGTAGGCCGGCGACAACTCCTCGGGCTGCGCCGGTCGCCGCATGTCGGTGTGCTTGCCGAAGTCCTTCACCTCCTCGCCGGGGCGGTCGGCAGGATTCAGCGGCGTCCACACCGGCCCGGGCGCGACCGCGTTCACGCGGATGCCCTTGTCCAGCAGGTTGCTCGCCAGCGATTTCGTGAAGGCATGGATCGCGCCCTTGGTGGTCGAGTAGTCGAGCAGTTGCGCGCTGCCTTCCAGCCCCGTCACCGAGCCGGTGTTGATGATCGAGCCGCCCTTGGGCAGATGCGGCACCGCCGCCCGCGCCATCTGGAAATAGCCGACCACGTTGGTGCGGAGCGTGAGGTCGAGCCGCTCGTCGGTGATGTCCTCGATCGACGCCGCATGCAGCTGGAAGGCGGCGTTGTTGACCAGGATGTCCAGCTTGCCGAAAGCCTGCAGCGTCTCCTGCACGGCTTGCCTGCAGAACGCCGGATCGCGCACGTCGCCTGGAATCAGCACGCAATGCTGGCCCTCGGCCTCGATGCAGCGCCTGGTTTCCTCGGCGTCGACCTGCTCTTCCTTCAGATAGACGATCGCGACCTGGGCGCCCTCCCGGGCATACAGCAGCGCCACGGCGCGGCCGATGCCCGAGTCGCCACCCGTGACCAGCGCCACCATGCCGTTGAGCTTGCCGCTGCCGAGATAGCCCGATGCCATGAAGCGCGGCTGCAGGTCCATGTCGGCTTCGATGCCGGGCTTCTTCAGGTGGTGCGCGGGCATGGGGTTCTCCGGCTCGGGGCGGTGGCCGGCCTGCATCGGCTTCTTGCTGCTCGACTCGGGCGCGGCGGCGCGGTCCTTGGCGTCCTGCTCGCGCTGCACCTTGCGGTGCTGGACGGCGACGTCGCCAGCATCCGCAGTGGACGGGTCGTGGGATGAGGTCATGGCTGCTCCTGGGATGAATGCCCCACCGTAGACAGCCGCTGCGATGCGCCGTGTCATCCAAGGCCGCATCCCCCGCGCAGACGTCGATGACGTCCCACAGCGCGCTGGGGCCTGCACCTATGTGGCGCGATGCCGCCGTGCGGCAACGTCTCCACCGCCTTCCCCACCCTGTTTCACTAGCGGAGCCGTCCATGAGCATCCCCTCGACGAGCGCGCCCCAAGGTACCCGGCAGGGCAGCGAGCGCTGGTGGTCCAAACTCGGGCCCGGTCTCATCACGGGCGCGGCGGACGACGACCCGAGCGGCATCGCCACCTATTCGCAGGCCGGCGCCCAGTTCGGCTACGGCGTGGGCTGGACGCTGCTCATCACCTATCCGCTGATGATGGGCATCCAGCTCGCCAGCGCGCGCATCGGCCGCGTCACCGGCAAGAACCTGACCGAGACCTTCGCGCGCTTCTGCCCGCGATGGATGGTCGCCTCGCTCGTGCTGCTGCTGCTGGTCGCCAACGTCATCAACCTCGGCGCCGACCTCAGCGCCATGGGCGACTCCGCCGCGCTCGTGCTGCCCGGCCATGCAGCCTGGTATGCGCTGGGCTTCGGCGTCGTCTCGCTGCTGCTGCAGGTCTTCATGCCGTACGAACGCCATGTGCGCGTGCTCAAGTGGCTGACGCTGTCGCTCTTCGCGTATGTGGGCGTGGTGTTCGTGGTCCATGTGGACTGGGGCGCGGCGATGCGAGGCGTGTTCGCGCCATCGTTCCAATGGAGCCGGGAGTACGTGACCACCGTCGTCGCCATCCTCGGCACCACCATCAGCCCCTACCTCTTCTTCTGGCAGGCCTCGCAGGAAGTGCAGGACATCAAGCGCGTGCCCGAAGACCGGCCGCTGCGCGTCGCACCCGAGCAGGCACGGCACCAGCTGCGTCGACTGCGCATCGACACGGCGGTGGGCATGGGCTTCTCGAACCTGATCGCCTTCTTCGTCATCACTGCCGCGGCCGCGACCTTGCATGCGAATGGCCAGACCCAGATCGACTCCACGGCACAGGCCGCCGCCGCGCTGCGCCCCATCGCGGGCGATGCCGCCTTCCTGCTGTTCGCGCTCGGCATCATCGGCACCGGCATGCTGGCGCTGCCCGTGCTCGCAGGTTCCGCGGCGGAGGCGGTCGCGAGCTACTTCCACGTGCGCAAGGGCCTGGACCTGACGCTGGCGCAGGGCCGCAGCTTCTACGGCATCCTCGCCGCGGCCATGGCGATCGGCGTCGCCATCAGCATGTCGGGCATCAACCCGATCTCGGCGCTCTACTGGGCCGCGGTGATCAACGCCGTCATCTCCGTGCCCGTGATGGCGGCCGTGATGATCGCGGCGTCGAGCCAGAAGGTGATGCGCGAGATGGTGCTCCCGCGCAAGTGGAAGGTGCTGGGGTGGCTGGCGACGGGCGCGATGGCGGCGGCTTCGGTGGCGCTGGGGGTGGTATCCGTGGGGTGAGGGGCGCTGTCCATCACCGTGGATGGACAGCGCTTAGCATTCCTCCAAGATGAACGATGCCGAACTTCCCGACCTGCAGGTGAGCGTGTCATGAGCGGGGCCCCAGCCAACCAGGACCCCGCGCTGTTGCGGCGACTGCTGCGGGCGAAGGACCGGATCGACGCCGCATCGCACGAGGAATGGCCTGTCGAACGGCTTGCACAGGTGAGCGGTGTCTCCGAGGCGCACTTCGCGCGGTCGTTCAAGCAGGCCTTCGGCATCCCGCCTCACCGGTACCTGCTCACGCGCCGCATCGAGCGGGCGATGACGCTGCTTCGCGACACCGAACTGCCCATCACCGACATCGCCTTTGCGACCGGCTGGTCGAGCCTCGGCACCTTCGGGCGCACCTTCCGCGACATCACCGGCGACAGTCCGAGCGCGATCCGGGCGCGCGCGACGGCGACGATTCACGAACTCGGCCGCGTGCCGGTCTGCATCGTCAGCGCCGCGCACCGGCCCGACCTCACGACCGCAGTTTCGGAGAAGCGGCGCCAGGAAATGAACGGTACAACCGAGCCCGAACAACAGGAGATTCCATGAATCAAGGCATTGAAGTGGTCGGTTTGTACGTGCACGATCAAGGCGAAGCGCTCGCCTTCTACGTCGAGAAGCTGGGCTTCCGCGTCCACACGGACGTGGGAAATGGCGACTATCGCTGGCTCACGGTGCAGCACCCGGACCAGCCGTCGTTCCAGCTCGGCCTCTTCACTCCCGGGCCGCCGGTGCTCGACGCGGCCACGGCGCAGACCGTGCGCGAGATCGTCGCCAAGGGTGCCATGCCGCCGCTCGTCCTGACCGTGGACGACTGCCGCGCCGCGTACGACCGGATGCTTGCCCAGGGGGTGGAGTTCACGCAGGAGCCGGTGGAACGCTACGGCACCGTGGACGCGGGCTTTCGGGACCCGTCGGGCAACGGGTGGAAGATGATCCAGCGGCGTGGTTGAGAGACTCGTCTTTCCTCAATCCCTCGGAGTCATCGTTCGTGTGCCGGCCCGAATCTGCCAGCGCCGACGCTTGACCGCGTTCATCCACCCCCATCCAGCAGCTCCGTCGGGATGCCGCTGACGAACTCGGCGAAGTCCTTTCCGCCGATGGAGATGTGGTTGAGCATCGCGGCATGCGCGGCCGCGGCGTCGTTGTCCAGCACGCACTTGGCGATCGCCGCGTGTTCCAGCGCCGACCGCTTCATGCGGCCCGGCGAGTCGAATCGATTGACCGTGTAGGCCGCGCTTCGCGTGCGCAGCGACCTGATTTGCTCCACCAGTGAACCGTTGCGCGAGGCGGCGTAGATAACTCCATGAAACCGGTCGTTCGCGATCTGGTACGCGGCCGCGTCGTCTGCCTCGGCCGCCGCCGCGCATTGCGCGATGCTTTCGGCCAGCTCGGCCTTTTCCTGCGGGCGGATGCGCTTGGCGGCGAAGGTGGCGGCGATGCCCTCCAGTTCGCCCAGTAGTTCGAGCAGCTCCCGCAGCAGCACGATCGACAGCCGCGGCACCGATGCCCCGCTGCGCGGGCTGATCACCAGAAAACCCTGCGCGGCCAATTGAAGGATCGCCTCGCGAATCGGCGTGCGCGACACCTCGAAGCGCTCGCTCAGCGCGCGCTCGTCCAGCGGATGGCCCGGCTGCAATGCGCCGACGGACAAGTCACGAATGATCGATTGCCGCACGGCCTCGCTGAGTGTCGCCGTGGGGGCTCCTGGCATCTTGGTGTTGTGCATATTTATCCGATGTTCTGGTATATTTTAAATCATCAAAAATATTTTAAGAGACAAGCCGTGCACTTTTCACTCCCCAAACTGGCCGCCGCAGCGGCGATCGTAGTTTCTTCGGCGGCTGTGTTGCCTGCCAGTGTGCAGGAGCCGTGGACGCCGACGCGGCCGGTCCGTCTCGTGCTCGGCTACACGCCCGGTGGCGCGGCCGACGCAGTGGCGCGCGACCTGGCCCCGGCCATGGAAAAGGTGCTCGGCCAGCCGGTGGTTGTCGACTACAAGCCGGGCGCCGGCGGCGCGATCGGCGTCGAGACCGTTGCCAGCGCGCCGGCCGACGGCTACACGATCGGTCTGGCCGACGTCGCGCCGCTGACCATCATTCCGAATGCGCGGAAGGTCAGCTACGACCCGATGAATGGCCTGAGCTACCTCGGCGTCGTCTCCAAGGCGCCGATGGTCATCCTGGTGAATCCGTCCGTCCCGGCAACGAATCTGCCCGAGCTGCTCAAGCTCGTGCGTGCCGATCCGGGCGGCGTTTCCTATTCCACTTCGGGCCTCGCCACCATCCACCAGATGTCTGCCGAACTGCTCGGCGCCAGCACGGGGACGACGATGCTGCATGTTCCGTACAAGGGCGCCGCGCCGGCATTGACGGACCTGATGGCGGGCGCAGTGAAGGTTTCCTTCTCGACCATCGCACCCGCAGTCCAGATCGTGAAGAGCGGCAAGGCGCGCGCCATCGCCGTCACGTCCACCAAGCCGGTGCCGGCCTTCCCCGGCGTCAAGACGGTCGCCGAGCAAGGCGTGCCGGGGTACGACGCACAGGGCTGGTTCGCTCTCGTGGGACCCAAGGGCATGCCGCCCGAGGTCGTGCAGCGGCTCAACGTGGCCCTGAACTCGGCGCTGAACACGCCCGCGCTGCGCGACAAGCTCATCAGCCAGGGCAACGACGTCGTGCCCTCCACGCCGGAAGCGGCGAGCGAGCTGGTCAAGTCCGACCTGCAGAAGTGGGGCCGCGTCATCCGCGAGCAGAACCTGCACTTCGACTGATCCGTTGCCCTGACACCCTCCATTCACCATCGACCAGGAACCCGCATGTCCACAGTTCTCGAATCGCCTCCCGTCGTCGCCCCTGCTTCGCCGCTGCTCGAAATCGAAGGCGCGATCGCGACCATCACGCTGCGCCGCCCGGCCACCCACAACAAGATCGAGCCCGAGGACCTGCCGGTGCTGCGCGGCTACCTGGCCGATCTCAATGCCAACAAGGCGGTCCGGGTGATCGTGTTCCGGAGCACGGGCAAGAGCTTCAGCTCCGGCTTCGACCTGGGGCACCTGGGCAAGGCCGCCAACAGCACCGACAACGCGTTCCAGACCTTCACCGACGAGATCGAGAACGCGCGCGCCGTCACGATCGCCCGCCTGCACGGCCCCGTGTACGGCGGCTCCACTGACCTGGCCCTGTCGTGCGACTTCCGGATCGGCGTCACCGGCATGCGGATGTTCATGCCGGCGGCACGGCTCGGCCTGCACTACTACCCGCACGGAGTCCGTCGCTGGGTTTCGCGCCTGGGCCTCGGCGCGGCCAAGAAGCTCTTCCTGACGTCCCGGCCGATCCCGGCGGAAGAAATGCTTCGCATCGGCTATCTCGATGCGCTGGTGGAGCCCGAGCAACTCGATGCCGAGCTGAAAAGCTGGACCGATGACCTGCTGGCGCAGGCACCGATCCCGCTGGTCTCCCTGAAGGCCACGCTCAACGAAGTCGCGCGGCAGGAATACGACGAGGCGTCCGCTCATGCGGCCTATGCGGCAAGCCTGAAGACGCGCGACATCGGCGAGGCGCTCGCCGCGTTCGCGGAGAAGCGCGCACCGGTCTTCACTGGCACCTGACAAAGAAGCGCAATGAACCCACAAGCCAAGGACCTGCCGCTGGCAGGCGTTCGCGTCCTGGAGATGTCCCAGATCATGGCCGGCCCGATCTGCGGCCTGATGCTGGCCGACATGGGCGCCGAAGTCATCAAGGTCGAGAAGTTTCCCGCGGGCGACGATGCTCGCGGCTACGCGCGGCCCGGCGATCCGGGGCTTGCTCCGGGCTTTCTCATGCTGAACCGCGGCAAGCGCTCGATCGCGGTCGACATTCGCCAGCCTGCGGGCCAGGCGATCATCAAGCGGCTCGCCGCGAGTTGCGACATCGTCACCGAGAACTTCCGCCGCGGGAAGCTCGATGCGCTGGGTCTGGGCTACGGGCACCTGCGCGAAGTCAATCCCCAGCTGGTCTACACCTCGATCAGCGGATACGGCCCGAACGGCCCCATGAGCGACAACGGCGGCTTCGACCTGGTGCTGCAGGCGTTTTCCGGCCTGATCAGCGTGACCGGCAGCATCGACGGCGAGACGGCCAAGCCGGGCAACTCGGTGGCCGACATCAACGCCGGCATCCTGGCCGCCCTCGGCAGCCTCACGGCGTACATCAAGCGGCTGCGCACGGGCGTCGGCAGCAAGGTGGAGACTTCGCTGCTCCAGGCATCGCTGCAGCAGATGTACTGGTTTGCAGCGGCGTACTTTCACGACGGCACCGTGGCCAAGCCCATGGGGACCTCGCATCCGTTGATCGCGCCGTACCAGACCTTTCGATGCGGCGAAGGCGCTATTGCGCTCGGCGGCGGCAACCAGGCCAACTGGCGACGCATCGCCGAGGTGCTCGGCCACCCCGAATGGCTCACCGACGAACGCTTCACGACGGGGCGCGACCGGCTGGCCCATCAGGCCGTGCTGGCGGGGCTCATCACAGAAGCGCTTGCCGGCCATCCCGCCGGACATTGGGTCGAGGTCTTCGACAACGCCGGCGTTCCGGTCGGTCCGGTGCATGACGTTGGCCAGGCGATGGAACACGAGCAATCGCGCGCCATCTCGATGGTGGTCGACGTCGACAGCCCGAACGGGGGCACCATGCGTTCGCTCGGCCTGCCGATTCACTTCGATGGCGAGGCTCCCTTTGCACGGTCGGCGGCGCCGACGGTGGGGCAGCAGACCCGGGAGGTGCTGAAGGAATTCGGCTTTGACGACAGCGAGATCGCAGATCTGCAGGCCGCGAAGATCATCGGGTCGCCCGATTCCTGATGTATTGACAACAGATACACGTCTGGCCGAGAATTGTGTATCTATTGTCTATACACAAGGTCTCTGATGCGCGACGCCCCCATCAATCTGCGCGCCCGTCCCGAGCAGCGCGACCTCATCGATCACGCTGCAGGGCTGGTCGGAAAGAACCGTTCGGACTTCATGCTTGAGGCCGCTTGCGAGCGCGCGCAGGCAGTGATGCTGGATCAGGTCTTCTTCAGCCTCGATCACGACAAGTTCACGCAGTTCACCGCGATGCTGGATGCGCCGGTCGGCCGTAATCCCGGTCTGGAGCGGCTCATGGCGGTGAAGGCTCCCTGGGAGACGGACGCGGCATGACGCCGAAGCTCGGCGCGCCACAACCGCTCATCGCCGCACACGCCCTTGGAGAGTTCGAATCGGGAGAGGCCAGTCTCGACACCTGGTTGCAACGAAGGGCGTTGGCCAATCAGGCGAGCGGTGCCAGCCGGACGTTCGTGGTGACGGACAAGGACGGGCGCGTCTTCGGCTACTACGCGATGGCTGCAGGAGCGGTCGCGCACCAGATGGCCACGACCGGCGTTCGGCGAAACATGCCGGATCCGATTCCCGTGATGGTGCTCGGGCGCCTGGCGGTCGATCGTCGCGTCCAGGGCGTGAAGCTGGGGGCGGCGATGCTGCAGGACGCCGTCTTTCGCGCGGTCACGGTTTCGCAGAACGCTGGGGTGCGCGCCTTGCTTGTTCACGCACTTCATGATCGCGCCAAGGCGTTCTACGAGCACTACGGCTTTCAGGAGTCTCCAGGGCATCCGCTGACACTGATGCTGCGGCTGAGCCCGCCGGCCGGCCCGTGAAAACTCCGGGCTCGGGTCCGGTCCTGCAAAAAACCTGATCGGCGGCAGCGGCTGCCCGTTCGGTGAGCATCGCAATGGAAGCCAAGCGGAATGCGGGTCCGGCAAGATGCCCACTTAGTTATCCACAGAGTCATGCACCGGCCAAGGGGAAAAGAAAGCCTTGACTTTCGTGTTTTGGTGCGCTGCAGCATCCCCCTTCTTCATTGGGAACGGCACGTTTTGTGTGCGCCGGGGCCGTGCAACGCAGCACGCCATGTTGGTGCGCCGCCTTCTTTCTTTTCCACAGCGGGATGCAAGCGGTAACTCACTTGACTGAAGCTGCCCGAGGTGCGGCCGCCCCGGCCTGCTGTCGTCCCGCAGCGCCGAACCTTTCACGGCCGCGTCACAAAGTTTCGCGCTAATCCGGCGGGCTCGCGCATGGTGCGCGCGCGTCAATCGTGATTCAGCAGGAACAACAATGAACAATCGATCGAGGGTGACATGGCTGGCGGTGGTGGGCGCCGGCCTGTTGGTGAGTGCATGTGGCGGCGGTGGTGGCGGCAACTTCACGTTGCCCGCGGGCGGGTCGGGCGGCGCCGGGGCCGGCGGTGGCACGGCGACGCCCGGCAGCGTTGCCGGGGTTTTCCTCGACGCGGCCGTCGAAGGGCTCGACTACGTGGCCGGGACGGCCGCGAAGGCGGCCACATCGGCCAAGGGCGAGTTCGCCTGCAAGGAAGGCGAGACGGTCACCTTCAGCCTCGGCGGCCTCGTGCTCGGCAGCGCCGCCTGCGGCACCTCGATCACGCCGCTCTCGCTCGCCGGTCAGAAGCCGACGGCAGACGGCCTGAAGGCCGACGCGGTGGTCAATCGCCTGATCGCATTGCAAAGCCTGGACGATGACGGCGATCCGTCGAACGGCATCCGCATCACCGATGCGGTGAAGGCCGCGCTCCGGGCCGGAGCGCTGGATTTCAGCGCAGCGGCGGCCACCTTCGACACGGCGCTCAACGCGCTGCTCGCGTCCTTGCCGGTGCCCTACAGCGCACGAAGCTCCGACGCCACCCGGCGCACGCTGGCGCGCGAGCATTTCGAGAACACGCTGGCGTCGCAACTCGGCGCGCCCGTGAGCGAAGCGGCCACGCAGACCAACGCGCTCGGCGCCATCGCCGTGAGCGTCACGCGCCACCAGATGCAGGCGGACGTGAAGTTCAATGTTCCCTACGAAGGCAGCAACGACAAGATCCGCGCCGAGTTCCCCAAGGGCTTCCTGCCGGCGTACGGCTCCGGCCTGGCTTTCAAGGGCACGGCGGCGGACGGCACGCTGGAGTTCTACGCCATCACCGACCGCGGCCCCAATGGCGATGGGCCGACGGCGCCGGTGCCCGGCGGCAGCGGAACCAATATCAGCAAGGTGTTTCCGGCGCCGTCGTTCGCGCCGAGCTTCGGCATCGTCACGATCGGCAAGAACGGCGCGGTGCTGCAGTCGAGCTTGCCGCTCAAGCTCGACGCCGACCGCAAGCTCACGGGGCTGCCGCCGCAATCGGGCGTGGGGTCCACGGGCGAGACGCCGCTGACCGACGCCTACGTGTACGACGCGGCCAAGGCCGGCTTCGACGCCAATGGCCTCGACCCCGAGACGCTGGTGCTCGACAAGGCCCGCAATGTGCTGTGGAGCAGCGACGAGTACGGTCCGTTCATCGTTCGCATCAACATCGCGACCGGCGTGGTCGAGAAGAAGTACGGCCCCGGTGCCGGTGCGGCGGACCTGCCAGCGGTGCTGTCGCAGCGCCGTCCCAATCGCGGCATGGAAGGGCTGGCGCTCGACGTGGCCAGCGGCAAGCTGCACGGCTTCCTGCAAAGTCCGATCGATCCGAAGGACGGCAGCGGCAAGTCGATCAAGGCCACGCCGCCGGGCGGCAGCAGCACCGATGTGCGCCACATCGCGAAGTTCGCGCGCTGGCTCGAATTCGACCCGGCCACCGAGCGCTCGAAGCTGTACGCCTACCCCATCGACGGCAGCCAGTACGACAAGGACCGCACCGGCAACGCCAAGCTCGGCGACATGGTGAGCCTGGGCAACGGCCGTTTCATCGTCATCGAACAGGGCGCGCGCAAGAGCGACGCCAAGGTGGTGAACAAGCTGATGCTGGTCGAGATCCCCGCGAACGCGACCGATATCGCGGCGCTGGACTACAACCTCGAGGTCAGCAGCATCACGCAGGCAGTGGCCGGCGGCGCGGACTGGTCCACGGTGATCCCGATGCGAAAGACCGAACTGCTCGACCTCAACGCGCTCGGCTGGCTGGCCGAGAAGGCAGAGGGCATGACGCTGGTCGACGAGAACACGCTCGCCCTCGTGAACGACAACGACTTCGGTCTCACCACGACGCTGCTCGACGCCAATGGCCAACGCGTGGCCGGCAGCATCGAGGACTGCACCGTGGACGCGGCCGGCGTGATCACCAAGGGATGCCCGACCGGCGTCGTGGCTGCGCGCCTGGTGCGCGGCAGCGACCAGGAGCGGCCGACACGCCTCTGGCTGGTGCGCTTCGACCGCAAGCTGGCCGATCTCCGCTTGCCGGCCAACTGAGTCTGCGAGACCGGGCGGCCTTGCCATGGGGGCGAATCCCCATGGCACCGCCCGCCCGTCAATCCGACTTCAGCGTCACCACCTCGCCGTTCTTGTTGCGGCGATAGAGCAGGTTGCCGCCCAGGATCCGCACCTGGTTGCAAACCTTGCCGTTGACCGGATCGTCGACGCAAAGGTTTCCGTCCTCTGTGCGCCAGGTGCCGAACTCCTTGAACTGCGGATAGATGACTTCGAACTTGCCATCCGAGCGGTAGTTGAACTTGCCCGTGATGCCGTCGCTTCGCGTGCCGGTGAAGGTCTTGTCCTTGACGAACTCCGTGATCTCCGCTGATTTCGGGATCGGCGTGTCCGCCGGAAATCCTGGCGCCTGGCCCATCGCGGCCATGGATGTCGCCAAGAGCACGAACGGGGTTGAAAAGGTCTTCTTCATGGTGTCTCCTTCGGGTCCGTCCCGCGAGCACCTTAGGGGGCCGACCGCACCCGGTCATCATCAGGATGCCTGTTGACGGCCGCGCCAAAATGCGGTCGCCTCCGAAATCCTGCACTTCCTGAAAGAAGCCGGCCCCCGCATGAAGTTCGACACGCTGCCTCCGACATGTCTCGTCGACGAGACCCTTGTGATTCGTGTTCTGGATCTCCACGCAGGCGCGCGAATCACCTTGAAGCTCTGGAGCAGTTTCAGTGACGTGGTTCTCCTGTCCAGCGCCACGTTCATCGCCGATTCGAACGGGATCGTGGACCTCGGCAGCCAGGCGCCCGTGTCGGGCTCCTATCGAGGCGTCGATGCGATGGGACTCTTCTGGTCCCGTGCACCCGTGCATGGCGATGTCGCCAAGGGCTTCGAGGGCAAGAGCACGGACCCCTTCACCGCAACGCTCACTGCCGAGGGGGAAGACGGCGCTCCACCGATCTCCCACCCCATCCGGCGAGTTTTCCTCGGGCCGGCCGCCGTGTCGCGGGACGTCAAGGTCGACGGACTCGTCGGCCGGATGTTCGAGCCGGCACACCAGGGGCCACATCGGGCGGTGCTCGTGGTCGGAGGCTCGAACGGTGGGTTGGCCTGGTCCCAGGAAATGGCCGCCTTGCTGGCCTCCCGTGGGTACGCGGCATTGGCGCTGGCGTACTTCGCCGCCGAAGGCCTGCCGCCAACGCTCGACCGCATTCCGCTCGAATACTTCGGCACGGCCCTGGAGTGGATGTCGGCACAACCGGGTGTCGCCGCGAAGCATCTGGCCGTCGTGGGCATCTCTCGAGGTGGAGAGCTGGCATTGCTGCTCGGTGCGACGTACCCCGGCATCCGGGCGGTCGTCGCCTATGTCCCCAGCGGCATCGCGTGGCCGGCCTATCCGCCGACCGGTCACGGCGCATGGACCTTGAACGGCAAGGAGGTTCCCTACGCAGACACTCTCTCGTACGACGCATCGCGCAGGTCCTCCGCCGGCATCGAGGCGGGCAAGTTCGACTGCTACCTCGTTCCCCTGGAGGACGCCGACTTCGCGGACAGGGCCGCCATCCCCGTGGAACGAATCAACGGGCCGGTCCTTCTGATCTCAGGCGCCGACGACCAACTGTGGCCGTCCAGCGAACTGGCGGAGTTCGCCGTTCGACGCTTCACGCAGACGGGGTTTCCCCATCGCGTCGAACACCTGAAGTACGCCAACGCCGGCCACAGCATCGGCTGGCCCAACGGACCGACGACGATGCTGAAGTTCAAGCATCCCGTTTCCGGGGAGGACATGGACATGGGCGGAACGCCCGAAGGAACGGCCCATGCCCGCCAGGACTCGTGGTCCCGCATGCTGGCGTTCCTTCAGCGTGCGCTGGCCGATGGTTAAGGACGTCGACTTGCCCATGACCCACATCGACCTCGCGACCGTCCGTGCCCTGGAGGAGCGCAGCTTCAACGCGTGGCCTGCGCGGCAGACCGTGTTCTTCAACGGCTGGGTGTTTCGGCTGGCCGGCGGCTATACCAAGCGAGCCAACTCGGTCAATGCCGCAGACCCGGGCGCGACCTTCGAGGGGGTGCGCGCCGCGGCCGAGACCTTCTACGAGCGGCACGGCCTTCCCGCCGTGTTCCGCCTTTCTCCGCTGGCGCAGCCCGAGGCGGACAAGGAACTGGCGGATGCGGGCTACGCCTTCTTCGATCCGACGCAGGTGGCCCGTGCGTCGCTGGCCGCGGCGGCGCGGCATCCTTCGGTGAGCATCTCGACCGCGGCGACGTCAGCCTGGCTGGAGGGCATCACCGCCGCCCTCGGCGTGACGTCCCTGCAAGATGAACTGCACCGCGCCATCCTGCGCTCCATCGCGTTGCCGGCTGCTTTCGCCACCCTGCACGAACAAGGCGAAGCCATCGGATTCGGGCTGGCCGTGCTGGAGCGCGGCGCGGTCGGCCTGTACGACATCGTGGTGGACCCGGCCCGGCGCAGGCGTGGCCACGGTCGCGCGTTGACCCGCGCGCTGATGGATTGGGGCCGCGAAACGGGTGCGAGTTCTGCCTACCTTCAGGTGCGCGAGCAGAACGAAGCCGCGCGCCGCTTGTATGCTGAGCTGGGGTTCGAGGACTTCTACCGCTATCACTACCGGGTGCCGGGTCACGCTTCGTGAATCGAGGAAAACAAAGATGTCTCCTGCCATGTTCGCCGCCCTGGGCTTCACGGTGGCACTCCTCGTCACGACGGCCTACTTCATCATGGGCTCGATTCCGCTGCTGATCCTGAAGCACGACACACCGCTGGACGCCCGCTTCGTGCGCGGCTTCTTCAACATCTACTACGTCGCCGCATTCATGACGGCGACTGCGACGGCGATCAGCTATGCGATTGCGGGCCGCCCAGGGCTCGCGGTGGGTGCGGCGGCGCTGGCAATGATTGCCATCGTCCTGCGCAAGAAGATCATTCCCAAGATGGACGCGCTCGGAGCGCAGATCCAGTCCAACTACATGGACGCCATTCCGGGGTTCCGCAGAACGCACATCACCGCCATCCTCATCAACATCGCGCAGCTGGCAGCGATCGTCTGGAGCCTGGTTGCCTTGGGCCGGGCTTAGATCCCCAGCCAGCTCATGAGCGTCTTCTCGACTTCCGGCGAGGGCGCGATGAATCCGGCGTACGTCGAGGTGGCGAGCGCACGCTTGCCCGCATCGGACTGCCCCAGTCCCAGCAGGGTGTCGCGCGCCGTCGCGACAGTGCTCGCGTCGAGCTTGCTCGAGGCGAGCCACTGCTTGATGGGAACGGCGCGCGATTCGGCGCAGGTCTTGCCGCCGGTGGACTGCCAGTCCTTCACCACCTTGGCCGACGCGGTGGCGCCGTAGGCGGCGAAACCGTTCTGCACATAGAAAGGCACCGCATCCTGGTAGCGCGTGTTGGTGGTCTTGACGGCGCCGTCCTGCAGGCCCTGCTCACGCAGCATCGCACGCGTGATCACCGAGGTGATGGAGTCCGCGTCGGGCATGACCAGGCTCTTGCCCGCGATCTCCTTCCAGTTGGAGATGGCTTGCGTGTCCTTGCACAGGAACGACACCTTGTAGTCCGTAAAGCCTGCGGTCCAGGCGAGCGTCTTGAAGTTGCCCGCCTTGGTCGCCTCGAACGCGACATGGGCCGGATGCACGAAGGCCAGGTCGACCTGGTTCTGCTTCAGCGCCTCGCGTGCGTTGCGATACGAGCTCAGGATCTTGATGGTCACCGGTTGCTTCAGCGCCTTGCTCAGCGCCTCCGCGATCGGCTCGAACTTGGCCTCGATCTGGCTGTCGCTGGCCTGATAGGTCACGCCTTCGGTCACGCCGATGACCAGCGCATGGGCTGGGGCGGCAGCGGCCAGCAGGAGGGCCACTGCCCATGGGGCGAAGCCCGAGTGGCGATCGGCGCAGTCATTTGTCACAAATGTCTCCGTTTGTTCGAATGGCCCGCAGAATATCCGGTCAGAGCATCTTCCGATAGACAACGAATCCCGATTTCTCGGCAACTTTGTCGTAGAGCATCATGGCCGTGGCATTGGTCTCATGCGTTTGCCAGTACACCCGTGGGGCGCCGGCGGCTTTCGCCCGCCGATAGACCTCGTCGATGAGCGCGCGGGCGACGCCCCTTCCCCTGGCCGCTTCGGTGGTGTACAGGTCCTGCAGATAGCAGCTCGGCCCGAGCTGGATGGTGCTGCGGTGGAAAAGAAAGTGGGCCAGGCCGAGAAGGCCCGACGGGCCTTCGGCCACCAGCGCATGCATGGGCTCGTCGACGTCGTGGAAGCGCGACCACGTGGTGCGCGTGGTGTCGGCTGGCAGCGCCGTCGCGCCGCTGCGGCCATAGAACGCGTTGTAGCCATCCCAGAGAGGCAGCCACGCAGTGAAGTCGACCTCGACGGCTGGGCGAATGAGGATGTGTTCGGGCATGGATGGACGTGAGTTGCGCGACGCGGAAAAGGTATCACCGTGGTCACCCGGGCGAGTTGCGGAATCGATGATTTCCCTCCACGACTTTCCGGCGGCCCTGAGTTGGTCGGCATCGGGGCCCATGGTGTTGCCATAGCGCTCCAGCATCCTGGCGTCGATGCGGGCCAGGACCGGCGCGGGCGTGAGGTCGCGATACGCCTGCTTGAGGACGTTGCGCTCCACCACCACCCAACGGGCAACGTCCTCTTCGCTCGCGCCGGAACGAAGCATTTCCGAAGCTGCATCGGCGAGCGCAGCGACGGCGGTCTCATATTTCAGGCGCAAGGCGTGTGTCGGCATGGGGCCTCGACGATGGCTCTGTGCGCATTCTGCGCGCCGCCGTCCAGCCGGTTGCACAGGGTGTCAGCGCAAGGTTGCGCCGGAGGTCGGGCGTCTGGAAAAAGCGGCCTTGAAGATGCCCGGATAGCGCAGCACGAGGCCGGCCCACATCACGAGCCCCACGTAGACGCCGAAGAGCACGTGCGTGGCCAGGGGCGATCCGACACGGTAGTGCGTTGCCACCGCCCCGCCCAGGAAGCCGGTCAGGTAGATCGCTCCGAGCACAGTCGTGCGCGGCACGGCATACAGCACGGCGCCCACCAGCAGCACCACGCCGAGCGGCACCACCGCGCTGGGGGGCCAGCCGAGTTCCTGCGTGCTTTGCAATACCGGCTCCATCCTGAGCAGCTTGCCCGTGGCGTCCAGGATGAAGAACAGCGTGGCAAGGCCCGAGAGGCCGATGCCGATGCGTCGCGCCCACTTCATGGGCTGCCCCGCTTGACGGCCGCCGCGGGCGCGCCTGGCAAGGGGACCCATCCATTGCGCCTGAACGCCTCCCAGACCGCCATGGCATGCCCGTGCCCTAGCCCCGAGCTGCTCTTGAGCCAGGCGACGAACTCCATCGTTCGGGTGTCCGGGCGCAGGATGCCCTCGCGAACGGCCTGGTCGAAGAAATCCTTCGGCTCCTTGCCGGTCTGGGTCCGGATGTTGGTCATGTAGGCTTCGAACGTCATGCGCGAGTCCCATCCGTCATCTATTGGATGTAGCACACTATAGTGAATATGAAAGCTCCGGACAAGCGGCAGTACCACTCGGAAACTCGCTCGGAGGCGGCGGAGCGCACCCGCGCCAGGATCCTGGATGCCGGGAAGTTCCTGTTCTCCCGCAAGGGGATCGACGCCACCACCATCGCCCAGATTGCCAAGCGGGCCGGCGTGTCGGAGCCGACGGTCTATGCGGTGGTGAAGTCCAAGGCCGGCCTGCTGCATACGCTGATGCATGACGCGATCTTCGGCCCGCGCTTCAAGGACGCCCACCAGAAGCTGGAGGGGCTGGGCGACCCGGTGCAGCGCATCGCGATGAGCGCCCATGTGGCGCGAGCGATCTACGAGGGCGAAAGCGCCGAGCTCAGCCTGTTGATGAAATCGTCGGCGTTCTCGCCGGAGCTTCGCAAGACGAACCAGTCCTTCGAAGCCTTGCGGCGGGAGATGCAGCGCGAGCGCATCGACGCGCTGTTCGCGGCGAAGCGCGCCCGTAAAGGCCTCACGAAGGAAGCGGCAGCGACGCTGCTGTGGATGCTGACCAGTCGCGAGGTCTATCACAAGCTCGTACACGAGTCGGGCTGGTCGCCCGACGCGTTCCAGGCCTGGCTCGAGCAGACGCTGCTGGAAGCGTTGACGGACGAGCCCGCCTCGGATCGCGATGCCTAGCTGATCTCCCGCGGCGCAGACCGCATCTGGCGCCGTTGCGCAACTGTTCCGCGCACATTGACGCCGCATGCGTGGCGCTCCGAGAATCCCGGACCGCCTTGGAGGGCTCTGGTCAGGAGATTCCATGATCTGCAAGGTGACGCGTCTCATGCATGGCGCCACGGCCTCTGCGCTGGGGCTGGGGCTCGGGCTGCAGCAAGTGCAGGCGCAGACTTGCACCCTGACGCCGGCGGGGCAGATCTCGCTGGCCTCCGGCACATGCGCCGTGGCGCCCGGCGCGGCGCTGACTGCCACGAATGCCGTTGCGGCCGTCTCCGCCACCAACGCCGGCACCGTGATCGACCTCACGCCTGGCGCGACCGTCACCACCGGCACGACGAGGCACGGGGTCGACATGATCAACGGCGGAAAGGTCCTTCTCGGCGCGAACACCCCGATCACGGTGAACGCCAGTGGCACCGGCCTCCTTGCCGTCAGCATCACCAACAGCGTGATCCCCGGCAGCCTGGGCACGGGCATCCCGATCCGGCTGGTCAACACGACGAGCGGCACGAACGTGTCCGGCTACGGCCTGCGGGCGGTTCAGAACTCTTCGGTCACGCTTGGCCTGGATCTGACGTCCGACTTTTCCAGGAGCGCGTACGGCGTTCGCGCCGACACCGGCAGTTCGGTCACCCTGACGAACAACAGCCGCATCGTGCTGACCGGCCTGGACGCACCCGGCGGAGCAGCCTTGATGGCCGTGGACGCGGGCAGCGTCATCGACGCCCGGGACGGCACGACCCTGTCCAACTCGGGCTATGACGTGACCGGGATCTACATGTCGGAGGGCGGCCTGGTGCGGGTGGGCCCCTCGACGGCGCCACTGAGCCTCACCAATCTTGCCCCGGTCAACCGCGGCTCGGCAGGCGTCGTCGCCGACAACACCATCGTCCCGGCAGGCACGATCGATGGCGTCGCCATCAACTTCGCCGGCATCGCCGGAACCGGCATCACGGCGACCCGCGGCGCGCAGATCACGGTGAGCGGCGCGAGAGTCCAGGGGGCCGGGATCGGCGTGGTGGCCGACACGCTGTCGAGCGTCGACATCTCCGGTTCGAGCATCACCATCTCCGATTCGAACGGCGGGATCGTCAGGACCATCGAACGCAGTGGCGCGACGTTCCAGACGACCTTCCTGCGCCAGGGCGCCGGCCTGTTCGCGCTCGGCGGCAGTCTCCGTGCCGATGGCGTCTCCGTCTCCGTGCCCGCCGATGGCGCCTATGGCGTGCACTCTTCCATATCCGTCTACTCCCCGGCCACCGCCGGCACGCTGACATTCGGCAACGGCACGATCTCGACCTCCGGGCTCGCATCGCACGGCGCCGTCGCGACCGGAAGTCCCTTCGTCGCCGACGCCCCGACGCTTCAATTGCAGAACGCGACCGTCATCACCACCGGCAGTGGCGCCCATGGGCTGGCGGCCCTGACCGGAGGCACCATCAACGCCGAGGGCAGCGCAATACGGGCCGATGGTTCCGGAAGCTATGGCCTGTTTTCCGGCACCACGACCAGCACCCGGCAGAACAAGGTGTCGATCTCGGGCGGCAGCCTGGCCAGCACGCAATCGACGGCGGTCCAGGTGGCGGGCTCGCAATTGAACCTGTCTCTTTCCAACGGCGTGCAGGTGACCGGCGGCAACGGCACGCTCTTCCAGGTGACCGGGGCCGGCGGACGCACCGGCACGCTCAACCTCGTCACGGACTCGGCAACGCTCACGGGCGCCGCGCTGACCGATGCCGGCAACGTCTCGAACATGACGCTGCAGAACAATACGCGGTGGAACGTGACGGGCTCGTCCAACGTGACCAGCCTGGTCAATGACCCCAGCACGATCGTCTTCGGCGCGCCGCGCGGCGCCGTGAACTTGCTGTCGAGCTACAAGACGCTGACGGCCGTCAACTACGTGGGCGCGGGTGGCACGGTCAGCCTCAACGCCTTTCTCGGTGCCGACGGTTCGCCGTCCGATCGCCTGGTCATCAATGGCGGAACGGCCACCGGGCTGACGGGCCTTCACATCGCCAATGCAGGCGGCCCTGGCGCCGTGACGCTGGGCAATGGCATCCAGATCGTCGATGCCGTCAACGGCGGCACCACCGCCCCAGGCGCCTTCGTGCTGGGCAGCCGCGTGGTCGCCGGTCCTTACGAATACCAGCTCTATCGCAGCAGCGTCGATGCCTCGAATGCGCAAGCCTGGTACCTGCGCTCGCAGCAGCCTCCGGTGCTGCCGCCCGTTCCGCCGCCGCCTCCGCCCCCGCCGCCCCCTGGCCCCGTTCCGCCAGAGCCGCCGGTGCTGC
Organism: Variovorax flavidus; assembly: GCF_030317145.1. GTDB lineage: Bacteria > Pseudomonadota > Gammaproteobacteria > Burkholderiales > Burkholderiaceae_C > Variovorax > Variovorax flavidus. The sequence continues at coordinate 384,471 of NZ_JASZYE010000002.1, read as the reverse complement.
CGCCCCCGCCGCTCCCGGACGTCCTGCCTCCCGGTCCCGGCCCCGGTCCGCGACCCCCCTTGTACCGCCCCGAGGTCGGCGCCTATCTCTCCAATCAACGCCAGGCCGGCGGCATGTTCCTGCACAGCCTGCATGACCGGCTGGGCGAGCCGCAGTGGACCGAGACACAGGCGTCCGTGAACGCCGACGGCCAGCGCCGCTCGGGCTGGCTGCGCGTCGTTGGCAAGGACGGGAAGTCGGACAGCCGCGACGGCAATTTCGCCGTCGACACCGACAGCACGCTGATTCAGGGCGGCGGCGACATCGCACGCTGGTCGCTGGTGAAGGACAGGGACACGACCTCGCCCGACCGCTTCCACCTGGGCTTGATGCTCGGATACGGCAAGGCGAACAGCGACGCGACCGCGGCGGGCAACCTGGCGCACGCGCAGGGTGAAGCCGAGGGCTGGAGCGCCGGTGCCTACGGGACCTGGTATCAGAACGACGAGAACCGGCTGGGCTGGTACGCCGATGTCTGGGGGACCTACGGCTGGTTCAAGAACAAGGTCGAAGGCGACACGCTGCCCGAGGTGAAGTACGACGCGAAGGCGCTCACGCTCTCCGGCGAGGCAGGCTATGCGATGAAACTCGCCGCCACCGACTGGGTCGTCGAGCCGCAGGCGCAACTGGTGTACATCAGGTACAGCGAGGACGACATTGCCGAGCCCAATGGCACGCGCATCAGCGGCGGCGAGGGCAGCGGCTGGGTCTCGCGGCTGGGCGTGCGCGTGCACCGCACCTGGGTCCGCGAAGACGGCCGCAAGCTGCAGCCGTACCTCACCTTGAACTGGTGGCACGACGATGTGGACAACGCCGAGGCCTTCAACCAAGTGGTGCTGGGGAATCTGTATCCGAGCAACCGCTACGAGGTGAAGCTGGGCGTCAATGCAGACCTGGGGCGCGGATGGGCCGGGTGGGGCAACCTAGGCTACCAGTGGGGCCAGCAGAGCTACAGAAACACCCTGATCCGGATCGGCGCCAGGTACACGTGGTGAGCGGCTGCGGCGCCGCTAACATGTGTACATCCATCCAGTGTCGATGCGCTGGAGCCAAGGGGATACCGCCCACGTCCTTTCAGCCAGCCTCATGGCCGCCGCCATTTCCTCATCCTCCGCGTTCACGGTTTCGGTCAAGACGCTTTGCGCCTTCGGCGCGAAGGCGGGCGACCTGGATCTGCGCTTCGTCCCCGCGCCGAGCGCGCAGGAGGGGCAGGCGGGGCATCGGCTGGTGCAGGCCCGGCGGGGCGCGGGCTATGAAAGCGAGATCGCCCTCGCGTCGTGCCACGAGCGGCTGCACGTGCGCGGGCGCGCCGACGGCTACGACACGCATCGCAGGCGCGTCGAGGAAATCAAGACCTTCCGGGGCGACTTCGAAGCCATCAAGGCCAACCATCGCGCACTGCACTGGGCACAGGCGCGCACCTACGCCTGGATGCTGTGCGAGCGCGATGCGCTGGAGCAGGTCGAGGTGGCGCTCGTCTATCTCGATCTCGGCACCGAACGCGAAGTGGTGCTCGAAGAGGCCTGCACGCGCGAAGCCTTGCGCCAGCATTTCGAGCTGCTCTGCAGCGGCTACCTGGCCTGGGCCGAACAGGAAGCCGCGCACCGCGCGAGCCTTGACGAGGCACTCGACGCGCTGAACTTCCCGCACGGCGAATTCCGTGCGGGCCAGCGTGATCTGGCGCAGGCGGTGTACCGCTCGGCCGTCTCGCAGCGCTGCCTGCTGGCGCAGGCGCCCACGGGCATCGGCAAGACGGTCGCGACGCTCTTTCCGCTGCTCAAGGCGCGGCCCGGGGGCAGGCTGGACAAGATTTACTTCCTCACCGCGAAGACCTCCGGCCGGTCGATCGCGCTGAACGCCTTGCGCACGCTGGACCGCGAGCGCGCACCGCTGCGCGTGCTCGAACTCGCCGCCCGCGACAAGGTCTGCGAGTACCCCGGCCGTGCCTGCAACGGCGAGGCCTGCCCGCTGGCGCGGGGCTTCTACGACCGGCTGCCGGCCGCGCGCAGCGAAGCGGCGCAAGCCGCGTGGCTCGATCGCGCGGCCGTGCGCAGCATCGCGCTCGCGCACGAGGTCTGCCCGTATTTCCTCGCGCAGGAACTCGTGCGCTGGAGCGACGTGATCGTCGGCGACTACAACTACTACTTCGACGGCAGCGCCTTCCTCTTCGGCCTGATGAAGGAGGAGGACTGGCGCGTCGCCCTGCTGGTCGACGAGGCGCACAACCTGCTGGACCGCGCACGCGGCATGTACTCGGCGCAACTGGAGGCGCAGGCCGTGGAGGCCGTGCGCGGCAAGGCGCCGCCATTCATCAAGAAGGCGCTCGGCCAGTTGCAACGCGAATGGCAACTGCTGCAACGCGACCAGGTGGCCGCCTACGACGCCCGCGACGACATCCCGGAGCGCTTCGCGCGCGCCCTGCTGGACGTGGTCGCCGTGATGGCCGAGCACTTCACTGCACGGCCCGACGACGCGCAGGGCCTGCTGCAGCAGTGCTTCTTCGACCTGCTCCAGTTCAGCCGCCTCGCGGATTCCTTTGGCAAGCATTCGGTCTTCGAATGCACGGTGGGCGATGACGGCGGACGGACGCTGGCGATCCGCAACCTCGTGCCGGCGCCCTTCCTGGAAAGCCGCTTCGCGGACTGCAATTCAGCCGCCTGCTTCTCCGGCACGCTCGCACCCTTCGCCTTCTATCGCGACACGCTGGGGCTGCCGGAAGACACGGCCACGCTCGACGTCGGTTCGCCCTTCCGCAGCGAGCAATTGACGGTGCGCGTCGCCATGGACGTCTCGACCCGCTTCCGCGACCGCGGCCGTTCATTGACGGCGCTGACGGACATCATCGCGAGCCAGTTCGCCGGACAGCCGGGCAACTACCTCGCCTTCTTCAGCAGCTTCGACTACCTGGCGAGCGCCTCCGCCGCGTTTGCGGAGCGGCATCCGGAGATTCCGGCGTGGTCGCAGTCACGCGGCATGCGCGAGGCGGATCGCGATGCCTTCCTCGCCCGCTTCACGGCCGGCGGCCAGGGCATCGGTTTCGCGGTGCTGGGCGGTGCCTTCGGCGAGGGCATCGACCTGCCCGGTGACCGCCTCGTCGGCGCCTTCGTCGCGAGCCTGGGACTGCCGCAGTACAACGAACCGAACGAAGTCATGCGCGAGCGCATGCACGCGCTGTTCGGCGACGGCTACGAGTACACCTACGTCTACCCCGGCCTGCAGAAGGTGGTGCAGGCGGCCGGCCGCGTGATCCGCACCGAGACGGATGCGGGCGTGCTGTACCTGCTGGACGACCGGTTCGCGCGGCAGGAGATCCGTGCGCTGCTGCCGGCGTGGTGGAGCGTGCAGCCGCTGTTCGCGGCGCAGCGCTAGGAAGAGCCGGCCTCAGAAAGCCGGGCCGCGCGCCGCCGCGCTGCGCCCGATCTTGCGCAGCTTGGCCGACAGCTGCACCTGCGCTTCCAACTCGCGCTGCCAGAGTTCGTAGCCCGCATCGCCTGGATGCAGCCCGTCGCGCGCGCTCATGCGCTTGGGGTGGCGGGCGAAGGGGTCGTCGTCGCGGTCCCGGAAGAGCGACACGTAGAGGGCGCCGTTGGCCCGCGCCTCTTCCGAGACGATGGCGTGCAGCCTGCGCGAGCGGTAGGTCATCCACCAGCTCCACGGCGGAAGGAAGAAGGACACGTTGCCGATGTTGCCCGGCGGCATGAAGACCACCAGGTCGGACCGCACCCGCGCGCGCTGCGCCACACGCCGGATGCTGTCGCGCAAGGCGGCGTCGCGCGTCATGCGGAGCACGTCGTTGCCGCCTCCGAGGATGAGCACGGCGTCGAAGCGCTCGTCCGCCTCCAGCTGCGCGAGGAAGTCCTCGAAACGCGCCCCGTCCTGCCCGTGGTTGACCACGGTGAGCGACGGATTGGCGCGGCACAGCAGCCCCGGCAGGCTGCACTCCGGCCCGCTGGCGCCGGTGCCTTTGGCGGTGCTGTCGCCGACCACCAGCAGCCGCGCGCCCTCGGCCCGCGCGAGCTTGTCGAAGGGGTGGCCCTTGTGGGCCAGCCGGGCCGATTGCCGCAGCCGGAGGACCGCATAGCCGGCCGTCGCGGCGGCAAAGCCGACCAGCACGGACAGGCCGGCGATCACTGCAATGTTCTTCTGGCGGTTCACGCTCTTTCCTCGTCGAATGACCCAAGCGTAAAGGTAGCGGGATCATTGCCGTGTAGGAAGCGGCCGAACGGCCAGCATGCAAGCCATGAAAGCGTGCGCTGACGAACAACGCCCATTTCTTCCTACCCGTCTCCGGCGCGGGGTGCGAAACATGGGCACTCCAGCATCAGAAGGAGCAGCACCATGCCAAGGGGTGACAAGTCGTCGTACACGAGCAAGCAGAAGCGCCAAGCCGAGCACATCGAAAAGGGCTATGAGCATCGTGGCGTCGCCAAGGGCGAAGCGGAGCGGCGCGCATGGGCGACCGTGAACGCGGAAACGGGCGGTGGCAAGAAGAGCGGCTCCGGCCGCGGCAAGGCCGAGAACCATGCGCCGGCCCACAAGGGTGGAAAGCTGGGCGGTGCGGCCTCCGCGTCGCGCAGCGCCGCCGAGCGCTCCGCTTCGGCGAAGAAGGCAGCCGCCACACGCAAGCGCAACGCCGAGCACCGGGGCTGATCGCCCTCGCCTCGTGCCGGCGGGACGCCGCGCCTGCGGCTCAGGCCGGGTCGGCATCCCAGCGCTTGGTCACTTCGCCGAGCTGAAGCTCGATGCGGAACAGGCGCTCGTTGAGGATTGCGGTCTGCAGCCGCAGCGCCTCGATGATCGCGCGGGTCTGCGGGTCGGCGGCGTTGTTCGATAGCTCCTGCAGCTCGTGCAGCTTGTTGCGCAGCTCGTTGCTCATGTCCAAACTCCATCGGGGGCGATGGAGCCATCCTAGGGCCTGAGGGCGATAGAGCCAACTACTCATGCGCGCAGCCGCTGCGCTGCGTCAGAATCCGTGGCTCGTTCTCTCCAGCCCACGTTCATGAACCTTGCCGATTCCTTTGCGGACGTCACCCGTTTCGTCGCGATCCGCCGCGACATCCACGCCCACCCCGAACTGGGATTCGAGGAACACCGCACCTCGGAGAAGGTTGCGAAGCTCCTGGAGGAATGGGGCATCGAGGTTCATCGCGGCATTGCCGGCACTGGTCTCGTCGGCGTGCTGCGCCGCGGCACCGGCCAGCGCACCATCGGCCTGCGCGCCGACATGGACGCGCTGCCGCTGCACGAGGCCAACGAATTCGCCCACAAGTCCACGCACGCGGGCCGCATGCATGCCTGCGGCCATGACGGCCACACCACGATGCTGCTGGCGGCAGCCTGGCACCTGGCCCAGAAGGGCAGCCAGTTCGACGGCACGGTCCACTTCATCTTCCAGCCCGCGGAGGAGATGGGCAAGGCCGGTGCGAAGAAGATGATCCAGGACGGGCTCTTCGACCGCTTCCCGTGCGATGCGGTCTTCGCGCTGCACAACTTCCCGGTGGGCGAAGTCGGGCGCTTCGCGCTCAACGAAGGCGCGCTCATGGCGTCGAGCAACACATACAAGATCACGCTGCGCGGACGCGGCACGCACGCCTCGATGCCGCACACCGGCATCGACCCGGTGGCCGCAGTCATCACGCTGGCACAGCAGCTGCAGACCATCGTGCCGCGCACCATCGCGAGCACCGAGCGCGCGCTGCTCGCCGTCACGCAACTGCAGGGTTCGGACGCGCCCAACGTGATTCCCGATTCGGCGACGGTCGGCGGCACCGTGCGCACCTTCTCGATCGACGCGCTCGACAAGATCGAGGCGCGCCTGCGCACAGTCGCCGAGGGCGTGGCGGCGGCGCACGAGTGCACCGCGGAAATTAGCTTCAACCGCGCCTCGCCGCCGGTCGTCAACCATGCGGCCGAGGCACGCTTCGCGGCCAGCGTGATGCGCGAGGTGGTGGGCGAGGACATGGTCACCGACAACTTCCCGGCCGTGATGGGCGCGGAGGACTTCGCCCACATGCTGCAGGTGCGGCCGGGCTGCTATGCCTTCCTGGGCAATGGCGACGGCGACCACCGGCTGGACGGCCACGGGCCCGGGCCTTGCATCATCCACAACACCTCGTTCGACTTCAACGACGAGATCATCCCGATCGGTGCCAGCTACTTCGTGAAGCTGGTGGAGCGCTGGCTCCCGGTCGGCGCCGGCGCCTGAATCTCCATCACCTCCACCCTGACCCGAAAGCGTTTTCAACGATGACCCCTCACCCCACCCGACGTTCGGCCCTTCTCGCAGCGGCCGGCGCGCTGGCCCTCGGCGCCGCGGCACCCGTTCTGGCGCAGCAGCGCGTGATCCACATCGTCGTGCCCTTCGGCACGGGCGCGGTGCAGGACACGGTTGCGCGCGCTTTCAACAACGAACTGGGCACGGCGCTCAATGCCGCCGTGATCGTCGAGAACCGCGCAGGCGCGGGTGGCACGGTGGGCGCGGCCATCGCGGCCAAGGCGCCGGCCGATGGCAACACGCTGGTGCTGGCCGCGGCCAGCCATCACATCGCGGGCTTCCTGTACAGCAAGCTGCCCTACGACCCGCTGAAGGATTTCGTCGGCGTCGCCAACATCGGCAATGCCGGTTATGCGCTCGCCGTGGCGAGCGGCCTCAACGTGTCGAGCACGGCCGACTTCATCAAGGAGGTCAAGGCCAACCCCGGCAAGTACAACTACGCGTCGGCGGGCAACGGCAGCGCCACGCACCTCGCCATGGCATCGTTCCTCGCCAAGGCCGGCCTGCAGATGACGCACATCCCGACCAAGTCGACCGGCGAGGCAGTCAACGAGGTGCTCGCGGGCCGCGTGCAGGCGGTGATCTCGTCGAGCATCGGCGTGATCGGCTTCCAGAACGACCCCCGCATGAAACTTCTGGCCTCGACGGGCCAGCAGCGCAGCCCGTTCCTGCCCAGCCTGCCGACCGTCGCCGAGAGCGGCTTGCCCGGCTATGCCTTCGACTCGTGGATCGGCCTGCTCGCGCCGGCCGGCACGCCCAAGGCCGAGGTCGACCGCCTCAACGCCGCGACCAACAAGGTGCTGGCCGATCCGTTGATCCAGGAGCGCTTCAAGCGCCTGGGCGTGGAGCCGCGCAGCCAGAGCGCCGAGGAGTTCCAGAAGCTGCTGCGGGCTGATTGGGATGCGATGGGCGCAGTGGTGAAGGCGTCCGGCGCGAAGGTCGATTGACGCGCTTTGCGGCGCCTAGCCGTGCGGACTCGCCGGCAGGCTCTTGAGGTACAGGAAGAGCGCCCGCACATCCACGTCGCTCATCGCGCCGAGCGATCCGAAAGGCATCACCTTCACCGGCGTGCCATCGGGCCGCTTGCCCGTCTTGAACATCAGCGCGAAGGCATCGGCGTCGGCATAGCGCGTCATCGCGGTCCCTTCGCCCGGCGTGAGGTTGGCCGCTGGGGGCCAGTCCGGCGGGCCGCCGGGGATCTTGCCGCCGCTGAGCTTGGGGCCATGGCAGCCGAGGCACATGTTGGCGACGTAGGCACCATGCGTCACGTTCACGCCATCGGGCACCGGTTGCTCGGGCGGCCGCGTGTGGTCGATCTTCGAGGCGGCGTCGCGTATCAGGCCAAAGCCGTAGAGGGCGCGCATGGGCAGCGGCAAGTCGAGCACGGCGGTGCCGCCCGTCACGGGCTCCATGTGGCGGAGGTAGGCGACCAGCGATGCCACGTCGTCATCGGTCAGCCGGTTGTAGTCCTCGCTGGGCATCACCATCAGCGCGTGGCCCTTCGGGTTGACGCCGTGGCGGATCGAGCGCACCCAATCCTCGGGCGTGTAGCCCGCGACGACGCTGCCGGGGCCGGGGCTGATGTTGGGTCCGGCGATGCGCAGGCCCTTGCCGTCGTCGACGAACACCGCACCGCCGCCCTTGGCGCCATGGCAGTCGACGCAGCCGCGCGAGGCAAAGAGATAGCGCCCGCGTTCGAGTGAGGCCGCGTCGTCGCGGTAGGGGAGGCCTTTCACCGCGACGTCGACCTTGCGCTGCATCTTGTGGCGCGCCAGCTGGTCTCCGATGAAGAGGGCTGCCGCAGCCAGTACGAGCAGTGCCACCAGGGTGAGGACGATGCGTTTCAGCCAACGCCGGCCAGCCGAGGTCGTGGTAGCGGTCATGCCTGTTCCTTCGCTTGGCGCGGCGCGCCGGAAACCTTCTGGGCAATCAGCCCCGCGGCCATCTTCAGTTGCAGCCGCAGCTTCGCCTTGTGGCCCCAGGTGCTGGTGACGTCGGTGTGGTGGGTCTCCCAGCCGGCCGGGTCGATGGTCTGCGTGCCCGCGCCGATCTCGAAATCGAAGCCTGAGGGCGTGGCGCCGTAGAAGGAGAAGGTGCCGTCCGGATCAGGGTGCTGCCCCAGCTCCAGGCTCAGCGGCACCTTGTGGCGCCGGGCGCGCTCGAAGGCCAGGCCGATGTCGCACAGGCGCTCGGCCTGCAGCATGAAGTGATGGATGCGCTTGCGCACCGGCATGTCGAACAGCGCGAGCGAGTGATGGCGCTGATTGCAGTGCAGGAACACGCCGCGGATGTCGATGGGGCCGACGCGCGTGGCGAGCCGCTCGGTCACGCCGAAGCCCAGCAGGTCGACGTAGAAGGACTCCATGGCCGCGATGTCGTGCGCGACCAGCACCGCGTGGCCGAGTCCGAGTTCGCCCGTGCGAAAACCTTCGGGAAAGGCGGCCGATTCGAAAGGCACGGTCGCCGGCGCGAGGCCGGTGAACAGTTCCACGACGTTGCCGCAGGGATCGACGCAGCGTTGCAGGCGCTTCACCCGGCGTGCGGCGCACAAGGCGACATCGCCTGCGGTGACGGTGACGCCGGCGGCGCGAAGGCTGCGCACCAGACGGTCGAGCACGTCATCGCTCGAACACTCCAGGCCCAGCGCCGCGAGATCGTCCGCCCCACCCTCCTGCACGATCAGCCGCTGGCTGGCCTCGTCGAGCTGCCAGCCGAGGCTGCCGTCCGCGTTGCTCACCGGCGCGGGCAGCCCGAGCATGTGCTCGCAGAACGCCATCCATCGGGGAAGCCGGCGGGCTTCAAAGACCAGATAGCCGAGGCGGAGATCAGGGCGCATGGCAAACTCTCTCGAATGGATGGACTGACCAAAAATAGACTGTACGTGCAAAAATGAATGATGGCGTAAATTTTGGCGCAGGGTCAATATCACTTTTGCCAGAGGTCCTGGCCGAAAGTGTGTGGGCGCCGCGGCCCGGCCTGCTCAAGCGCGAGCGCACGCGCCTGCAGCTGGTGCAGGCGGCGATCCGGGTGTTCAGCACGCGGGGCTATGCCGACGCGACGATGCAGGAGATCGCAAGCGTCGCGAGCATGACCACCGGCACGGTCTACAACCACTTCAAGACGAAGGAAGAGGTGGCCAGTGCGGTCGCCCTGCTGCTGGCGCACACGCTGTGCCGCCGCATCACCGACAGCCAGCAGGGCGTCGCGGAAGGCGCGCAGCGTATGGCGATCGGCATACAGCGCTACATCTGGCTGGCCGAGCAGAGCCCGGAATGGGCGCGGATGATGCTGGAGGTGTCGGCAGCGGCGCCGGAGATGGTGCTGGAAATCCGCGACTACGTGCTGGCCGATCTGCGGCTCGGGGTGAAGCAGAAGGCCTTTCGCGTTCCGAGCGAGACGGCGGCCATGGACCTGATCAACGGCACGGTGCAGCAGGCGATGCGCACCGTGGCTCTGGGCGGCGTTCCCGCGTCGCACGGCCGTGAAGTGGCGAGCTGCGTGCTGCGGGGCCTCGGCATGGATTGGGCCGACGCGAAGCAGGTGGCCCAGCGGGCATTGCCGCCCTTCCCGCCGATGGATGTCGTGCCGGCTGCGCGGGCGAAAGCACCCGCGAGGAAGGCGGCGGCACCGGTGAAGAAAGCGAAGCGCGCCGCGACCTGAGCGCGCTCAGGCGACGGATTCGTCGCCGAGCGGCGGGCAGGCCCAGCCGAGCAGCTCGGCCAGCCGGCGCACGATCCACTGCGCTTCGGCCGCCGACACGCCTGCATCAGGCGATTCCAGGCCCGCGAGGATCCGCCGCAGGATCTCGTCCTCGGACGGCACTTCCACGTGGTGCAGGATCTGTGCGTGCTGCACCAGATGGTTGGCGAGGTCCTCGCAGACTTCGTAGCGCTCGCGCACGACGCCGATCGGCTCGCTCAGGCGCTGCCTCGCATCGGTGAACACCGCGAAGAACGAAGGCGGGATGTCGATCTGGTAGTCGTCGGACATGGTGGCAGGAAAAGGGTGCAAATGAAAAACGCGCCCGGAGGCGCGTTTTATCGGGAGCCGAGGCTCACAAGGCGCTGGGCGCCACGGATGCGATCAGCCGCCCTTCTTGGCCCGCTTGCCGGGGTTCTTCTTGCTGCGGGTCGCGGTGCCGCGCTCCAGGCTGACCTTCTGGCCGCCGCCCGTCTTGGGAACGTTGTAGCCGGCGACAGGAACGGGGCGGGGGGTGGCAATGCGGTCTGCCTCGGTGCGGATTTTCTTGGGCATGGAAAGCTCGGTAAAAAGAAATCGAAGGACGTAATTAAGCCACATCGTCGAGCAGCCGCACTTTGACGGTCTTGCCCTTGACGCGGCCGGTGGAAAGCTTGCGCACGGCCTCGCGCGCAATGCGCCGGTCGACCGCCACGTAAGTGGAGAACTCGTTGACGTTGATCTTGCCGACCTGCTCCTTGGTGAAGCCGGCCTCGCCGGTCAGTGCACCCAGCACATCGCCGGCTCGGATCTTCTCCTTGCGGCCGCCGACGATCTGCAGCGTGGCCATCGGCGGCTGCATCGGGGTCGGGTCGCCGGCGAGTTCGCTGACGGGGTGCCATTCGGATTCGCGGCCTTGCAGCTGCTCGATCTTTCCGACGCTGCCCATCTCGTCCATGCTGGCGAGGCTCAGCGCCAGGCCCTCGGCATCGCCGCGGCCGGTGCGGCCGATGCGGTGGATGTGGATCTCGGGGTCGGGCGTCACGTCGACGTTGATCACCGCCTCGAGCTGGGCAATGTCGAGCCCGCGCGCCGCCACGTCGGTGGCGACCAGCACGGAGCAGCTGCGGTTCGCGAACTGCACCAGCACCTGGTCGCGCTCGCGCTGTTCGAGCTCGCCGAAGAGCGCCAGCGCGCTGAAGCCCTGCGACTGCAGCACCTGGACCAGATCGCGGCACTGCTGCTTGGTGTTGCAGAAGGCGAGCGTGCTGGACGGGCGGAAGTGGTTCAGCAGCAGGCTCACGGTGTGGAGCCGCTCGCTGTCCTTCACCTCGTACCAGCGCTGGCGGATCTTGGCGCCGTCATGCTGGGCCTGCACCGTGATCTGCTGCGGGCTCTTCATGAACTGCGCGCTGAGCTTGGCGATGCCTTCGGGGTAGGTGGCCGAGAACAGCAGCGTCTGGCGCTCCTTGGGGCACAGCCGCGCGACCTTGGCGATGTCGTCGAAGAAGCCCATGTCGAGCATGCGGTCGGCTTCGTCGAGCACCAGCGTGTTGAGCGCCTCGAGGACGAGGCTGCCGCGGTCGAGGTGGTCCATGATGCGGCCCGGCGTGCCGACCACGATGTGCGCGCCATGCTCCAGGCTGGCGAGCTGGCCGCGCAATGCGACACCGCCGCAGAGCGTGACGACCTTGATGTTTTCCTCGGCCCGCGCGAGACGGCGGATTTCCGTGGTCACCTGGTCGGCGAGTTCGCGCGTGGGGCAGAGCACCATGGCCTGCACCGCGAAGCGACGCGGATTGAGGTTGGCCAGCAGCGCCAGGGCAAAGGCGGCGGTCTTGCCGCTGCCCGTCTTGGCCTGCGCGATGAGGTCCTTGCCGAGCAGCGCCACGGGCAGGCTGGCCGCCTGGATCGGCGTCATCTGCAGATAGCCGAGCTGCGTCAGGTTCGCCAGCGTCTGTGGCGAAAGCGGCAGCGAGGCGAAGTCGGTGGCGGGACCGGTCACTGCGAGGGTCAGCGGCGCTGCGAGTTGTTGCCGCCGCTGTTCACGGGCGGGGGACCACGGCGTTCCAGGTGGCGGAACGTGATGCGGCCTTTGGTCAGGTCGTAGGGCGACAGCTCCAGCGACACCTTGTCGCCGGCCAGGATGCGGATGTGGTGCTTGCGCATCTTGCCGCCGCTATAGGCGATGAGCTGGTGGCCGTTGTCGAGCGTCACGCGGTAGCGCGAGTCAGGCAGGACTTCGGTCACTGCGCCGTTCATTTCGATCAGTTCTTCCTTGGGCATGAATTACCTTTTGAAAATGGTTGTCGTGATTGGATAGGAAATCGGGGTGGCTGTTCAAGCGGGGCAATGCGCGGGCGGGGCCGTGCGCTCGCGCACCCAGCCCAGGCCCTGCTCGACGGCGTAGCGCACCGCGGCGGCATGGCTGCCGAAACGCGGCGTGAAGCGCATGACGCGGTCGTGCGTGCCGCTGCCGCGGCCGGAACGGATCGACACTGAAGCCGAAAAGCGGCCGTCGTCCAGATCCTTGATGAGCGGTGAGACAAGGTACTTGCCCACTGTGTGTTGAATGATGTCCATGAAAAGCCTTGCGCTCCGCGACGCCGCGAAACGCTGAAAATAATTGAAAAAACGAGCGCAGGCCGGCCGGAAAAAGGCGCCCACCGGAGCGGACAGCGCGCTGTTCGCTTCAACAAGTACGAAGGCAGTGGTGGCAATCATGGGCGCCGGGTCTGGCGCTCCAACACACTGTATGAGCCGGCTTGGAATGAAAGGGCCTGGAAATTCCAGGCCAGCCGGCGAGGTGACGAAGTGCTTCGTCGTGGTATCGAAACGAACCCCAGATTCTAACCGATCTGGCACGACAGTTGCTATTTCAGTCCCGTGACAGCGGCGGGCATCGGCCCACTGTGTCGGAATCGCCACCGTTGGCGCTCCGGCAACGGTTGTCATACAACATCGTTGTTTCCTCGATAATTGCGGGTTTGTTGTACGACAACATGACCGGCAAAACGCGTTTCGAGGGGAGAACAACGATGAATGAACCGTCCGGACGGAGAGCCAGCCACGAGGCCACGGGAGCACGCCCATGAACAGCCGTGCCTTCTTCACCGACCGCAAGGTCGTCTTTCTTCTCGCTTCGCTCTGCTGCCTGCTGTGGGGCAGTGCCTATCCCGCGATCAAGAACGGCTATGCGCTGTTCCACATCGCGCCGGGCGACATCCCGTCGCAGCTGGTCTTTGCGGGCTATCGCTTCCTGTTCGCGGGGCTGGTGCTGCTGGGGGTTGCGGCGGCCGGCCGGAAGAACGTCTTTCCTTTCGACCGGCGCACCATGGGCCAGGTCACCTTGCTGGGCCTCACGCAGACCAGCCTGCAATATCTGTTCTTCTATCTCGGCCTCGCGCACACCACGGGCGTGAAGAGTTCGATCATGAATGCCACCGGCACCTTCTTCAGCGTGCTGCTGGCGCACTTCATTTATCACAACGACCGGCTCAGCTTCAACAAGGTGCTGGGCTGCCTGGTGGGCTTTGTCGGCGTGATGGTGGTGAACTTCGGCAGCGGCCTGATGCAGTTCGACTTCACGCTGCTCGGCGAGGGCTCGGTGGTGATGGCGGCGCTGGTGCTGTCCGCGGCCAGCATCTACGGCAAGAAGCTCTCGCAGCGGATCGACTCGGTGGTGCTCACGGGCTACCAGCTGGCGATCGGCGGCGCGGCGCTGTTGGTGATCGGCTTCGCGATGGGCGGAACGCTCGGCAGCCCGACGCCCGCTGCGCTGGCCTTGCTGGGCTATCTGGTCGTGCTCTCGTCCGCCGCCTTCTCGCTGTGGACCACCCTGCTCAAGTACAACCGCGTGAGCATGGTTGCCGTCTTCAATTTCATGGTGCCGGTCTTCGGCACCTTGCTGTCGGCGCTCTTCCTGAACGAGAGTTTCCTGGAGTGGAAGAACGGCCTCGCGCTGCTGCTGGTCTGCGCGGGCATCTGGCTGGTGACCCGGGACGAGGCGCCTGTCGCGCGGCCCGCGCTCAAGCCGCAATAGGCTGGGCATCGCCGCGCAAGAAGCGGACTTGCGAGCCGCGGGCTTGCGGCGCACCATGGGGGACCATCGTTCCAAGGAGCGCGGCCATGCAAGTTCAAGGATCACCTGTTCGATCTTCGCGGGCCGGCTGGTTGTCATGCGCGCTCGCCCGCTGGGTCGGCGCATTGCTCGCTGGCGGCGCATTGCTCCTGAGCTTTCCGGTCTCGCCGGCGACCAATGCGCCGGACAGCGCGGCCTCCAACGCGCAGATCCGGGCGCTCAAGCGCGCGGGGGATGCGGTCGTCGCACTCAACGTCACGGCAACCGAAGGCGCGACATCGGCCGACAGCCTGGGCCAGCGGCGCTCGGGCTCGGGCGTGGTGATCGGTGCCGACGGGCTGATCCTCACCATCGGCTACCTGCTGCTCGAAGCCGAAACCATCGAGGTCGTCACCCAGGACGAACGCATCCTGCCCGCACGGCAGGTGGCCTATGACCTCGCGACCGGGTTCGGGCTGGTGCGCCCGCTGGTGCCGCTGCGGGGCATCGAGCCGGTTCCGCTGGCTGGCGTATCCACATTGACGGTGGGGCAGCCCCTGCTCGTTGCGTCGGGCAGCAGCGGCGGCACGGAGGTGGGTTTCACGCGGCTGGTTGGCTCGCGTCCCTTCTCTGGCTACTGGGAATATCACATCGAGGCGGCGATCTTTACCAGCCCGCCGGTCGCCAATCACAGCGGCGCGTCGCTCTTCAATGCCAATGGCGAATTGCTCGGGATCGGCAGCCTGTTCGTGCTGGAAGCCGCCGGACCAGAGCGCACCCTGCCCGGCAACATGTTCGTGCCGGTGGACCTGCTGCGCCCGGTGCTCGCGGAGATGCAGTCCACGGGCAGGACGCGCGCGAGCGTGCGGCCGTGGCTCGGCCTGTCATCGTCGGAGCGCGGCGGCCACGTCGAGATCGTGCGGGTCGACCGCTCCGGACCGGCGCTCGAAGCCGGCCTGCAGCCCGGCGACGTGGTGCTGGAAATCGACGGCATCCAGGTGACGACGCTGGAGGCTTTCTACAAGCAGCTGTGGAAGCGGCCGGACGCCGATGCGGATGTGGAACTGACCGTGCAGCAGGGGTCGGAGGTGCGCAAGATCAAGGTGCATGCGGTGGATCGGATGCAGACGTTGAGGAAGCCGCAGGGAATCTAGAGCTTGCCTCCTGATGTTCGTCGATCAGGGCAGTTTGGCGCGGAGGCGGTCGAGCCATGTGGGGGGCAAGTCGATGAATGCCGCCCCACTGCTGGCGCCCACAATCACCTGTTTGTCATCCCAGAAGATGTTGGTGAAGGACGGGTCGTGAAACTCGTCCTCGGCCAGGAGGGCGCCGTCCTTTGTCGAGCGCAGGCGCACAAGCCCTTCGATGTCGAAATCCACCGAACCTCCCATGAGGCAGATTTCCAGCGCGTACAGGCCATCGGGCGACCAGCTCCGGACGGAGCATTTCGCCGCGAAAGCGCGGTCCAGCATGCCTTGGGCGATGTAGAGAGCGCCAGTCAGCACCAGTAATCGACCGATCTTCTTTGCACGCGCGATAGCGCGCTCCATGCGGCCTTCTGCGTGTTTGAGGACCGTCCAGGGCGACATGAGGAGCAGCCACGCGAGCACGGGAAGGCACAACATCCAGAACCCCTGCCGCAGGTAGTACTGCTCGCCGAACAACTCGAACGGAATCGCGGTCACAGCTTCACCTTGATCGATCGCGTCCAGACCTTCTTCACATCCGAATAGGCGATGAAGTCGCCTCCCTGGCCGTGCCGCGTGCGCCAATCGCGAAAGCTCTTGTTCGTCACCGGGTACATCACGGCGCCCTTCTCGTAGATGCTCTTGCTGATATCCACCAGCGGCTTGCTGATGGCCCGCAGCACCGGGCTTTCGCCCTGAAACGGCAATGGCGCGAGGTAGACGCCGTCCCGATTCCAGTGGCCGAGGTATTGGGAGGCACCCAGGGCGGCGGCCACGTGAATCGGAATGGATCCCTCTTCGGGGTCCAGGAACGAGTACGAATCCTTCACGTAGACATAGATGGACTCCACCGTGGCGATGTGGCTGCGGTCCACGACGAAATCGCCGATCGCCGCATAAATGGAGAAGGTGCCAAGAGCGCCGGTCAGGTCATCAGGCCCCATGGCGATGCCGTACTTGGCCTTGTGCAACAGGGCGAACTTGTCGGACCAGCCTTCGTCGACCGGCGCCCGCTGGAATTGGAAGGCGGGATGCAGGAGATGAACGTTGCCGCCGGACTCCGCCATGGAGTCCCCGCGATACCGAGTCGTCGGCAAGCCGTTTCGAAAGAACCGCAACAAAGCTGCTCGGATCAAGACTTCCGCTTCTCTTGCGAATATTCCGTTCCCGATCAGTTCGTCGTACTTCCGCTTGGCCCGAGGGAATCCCAACACCCAGTCGAGCTTGATGATGCTTTGATCAATCATGCTCGGCGCAAAGGGCTTCCCGTTGTGATCGATCGCATGGGTCACGTCTTCCTTCGTCCGCGAGTAGTTGGACTCCCCCGCAAACCAATGCCGCATCATCCTGGCCGACACGGGCCGCTTGGTCCTGTCCATCACGTCGGGAATCTCCTGGATATCGAAGGGCGGGATGGGCCGCTCGGCCGCCGTCGCCGGCTTGGGCTGTCTCGGCGGCAGCAGGGATGGCGTGGGCTTCGTCCACCAGTGATGAACTGCATCTGCGGCCGTGAGAAGGTTGCGAACGAACTTCTGGTCTCTCTCGAGCCGAAGCTGCTCCCGCGTCTTGGGCGGCGGCGGTGGAGGCTTCGGCTGGCCGCGCAAGGGCGGTGGCGCCCGGTTCATCGACAAGGCGGCACGCTCCAGCGCCGCGCAGCCCTTCTTGTCCGAGGCCGCGCACGCGACCCAGGTCCACAGCAGCCAGTTCGTCTTGTAGTAGGTGATCGGCGTGTCCGACTTGCTCAGGATCACCTTGCCGTTCGGCGCGAACTCGTAGCGGCCGACTTCCGTGTAGCTCTCTCCACTCATCCCTGCTTGCTCCATTCCTTGGTCGTCGCGATTGACGCGTCCCAAGTGGAGCGGAAGCGGGAATGTCAGTCTCTAGGAGCAGTCCGATGCGAGAGAGCCCGTTTGGACCAGCGACTCAGGTGATACCGAGCATCTTCTTGTTGGCGGCCGTATTGACCCCGCCACCTGCGAAGTCATCAAACGCCCGGTCCGCCACGCGGATGATGTGCTGCGCAATGAACTCCGCGCCTTCACGCGCGCCATCCTCGGGATGCTTGATGCAGCACTCCCACTCCAGCACCGCCCAGCCCGGGAAGTCGTAGGCCGCCATCTTCGAGAAGATCGCGCCGAAGTCCACCTGCCCGTCGCCCAGCGAGCGGAAGCGCCCTGCCCGGTTCAGCCACGACTGGAAGCCGCCGTAGACGCCCTGCTTGCCGGTCGGGTTGAACTCGGCGTCCTTCACGTGAAAGATCTTGATGCGCTCGTGATAGTGGTCGATGTAGTCGAGGTAGTTGAGCTGCTGCAACACGAAGTGGCTCGGGTCGTAGAGCAGGCAGGCGCGCGGATGGTTGTTCACGCGGTCGAGGAACATCTCGTAGGTCACGCCGTCGTGCAGGTCCTCGCCCGGGTGGATCTCGTAGCAGACGTCGACGCCGACCTCGTCGAAGCGATCGAGGATCGGCTTCCAGCGCCGCGCGAGTTCGTCGAAGGCTTCCTCGATGAGGCCCGGTGGACGCGGCGGCCAGGAATAGAGGTACGGCCACGCCAGCGCACCGGAGAAGGTGGCGTGGGCCGTGAGGCCGAGGTTGGCGGAAGCCTGCGCGGCGTAGTGCAGTTGCTCGACCGCCCACTTCTGGCGCTTCACCGGGTCGTTGCGGACTTCGGCCGCGGCGAAGCCATCGAAGCCGGCGTCGTAGGCCGGGTGCACCGCCACCAGCTGGCCTTGAAGATGCGTCGACAGCTCGGTGATCTCGAGGCCGTGCTTCGCGAGCGTGCCCTTGACCTCGTCGCAGTAGGTCCTGCTCTCGGCAGCCTTCTGGAGATCGAAGATGCGGCTGTCCCAGCTCGGGATCTGCACGCCCTTGTAGCCGAGGCCCGCCGCCCAGCCGGCGATGCTGTCGAGCGAGTTGAACGGCGCGGTGTCGCCGGTGAACTGGGCCAGAAAAATGGCCGGCCCCTTGATCGTCTTCATCGCTTGTCTCCTGGTCAATCGGCGCAAATGATGCACTGATTTGCGTCGACGCAACGCGAGGCGTCGTCCGACAGGCCGCGAAGCCCCGCGGCGTATGCGTATTGCGCCGGAACGTTTCACAATGGGTGCTCTGTCAACCGAGGGCGAAGCGGCACAGGTCGGCGCCCCGAATGCGATGTCACAAACGGTTTCCGGGCGTCTGAAGATCGGCTTGTCTGCCTGCTTCTCCCACGCCGACCCCGCGCGCTCCTTGTTCACCAACAAGACGCTGCAGTACGTGGAGCAGTCGATCGCCCACTGGCTCATGTCGGCCGGCGCGATGGTGGTGATGGTCCCCTGCCCGACCGGCGAAACGGCGCGCGGCGACACCAAGCTCTCGCACTACGCCGAGTGGCTCGACGGTGTCGTGATGCACGGCGGCGCCGACGTCTGGCCCGGCAGCTACGGCGAGGTGCCGCTCAAGGACGCGTGGATCGGCGACCGCATCCGCGACCTCTACGACCTCGCACTGGTGGAGGCCTTCGAGCAGGCCGGCAAGCCCATCTTCGGCGTCTGCCGCGGCCTGCAACTGATCAACGTGGCCTTCGGCGGCACGCTGTACCAGGACATCGAGGCGCAGCACCCCAACGCACAGCGGCACCGCGACCCGGTCACCTACGACCAGAACTTCCATGAGATCCGCGTCACGCCAGGATCACGGCTGTCGCACCTCTACCCGGGCATGGAGACCGCGCGCGTCAACAGCATCCATCACCAGGGCGTGAAGGATCTCGCGCCCGGTTTCGAGGTGGAGGCCTGGAGCATCCCCGACCACGTGGCCGAGGCCATCCGGCGCCGACCCGACCGCGGCCGCAGCTACATCGCCGCCACCCAGTGGCACCCCGAGTTCCATCAGTACGGCGCCACCGACACGGTCGACGACACGGCCATCCTGCAGGACTTCCTCTGGGCTTGCGCGACGGCCAAGGTCAGCCCTCGGGGCCCGTTGCGCAGCGCGCCCGGACGCATCCGGAACCGCGCGGCGCGGCTGCTGCGGCAGGCGCTGCTGATGAACTAGCGGCTGCTCTGGTTCTTGTAGCCGCTGACGCCGGCGTCGATCGTGCCGAATACGGTGATGCCGCTGCTGCCAGTGCTGCCGCTGGAGGCCGAGCCGCTGCTGGCGCCCGGCGCGGCGCAGCCGGCGAGCAGGCAGAGGGCTGCGGCGAACGAGATGGCGAAGAACTGCTTGATCATGCGAATCTCCTGTCTCTTCAGCCGAGATGCTTGCCGACGATGCCGGCCAGCTCGAACATCGTCACCTGGTCCTTGCCGAACACCGGCTTCAGCTTGGCGTCGGCGTTGATGGCGCGCTTGTTGGCCGCATCCTGCAGGCCGTTGGCCTTGATGTAGTCCCACAGCTTCTTGATGACCTCGGTGCGCGGCACGGGCTCCGCGCCGATCACCGCGGCCAGCGCGTCGCTGGGCTTGAGCCCGGCGCCGGGCTTGCGCGGTGCCTTGGGGGCGGCTGCCTTCTTGGCCGCAACCTTCTTGGCTGCGGGTGCCTTCGCCGCGGTCTTCTTCGCCGCCGCCGGTGCGGCCTTGGTGAAGGTCTTGCGCGGCGGGAACTTGCTGGTCCGGGGCTCGAACTCGAAGGCGACCTTGCCCTCTTCCTTGTTCCAGGCCAGGAAGGCCTTGAACGCCCGGCGCGTGCGCATCGAGACGAACTTGTCGAGCAGGTCGGTCTTGCCGGTGGCGAGCAGCTTCTCGACCTGTGCGCGATCCACCGGTTGCTGCAGGATGATCTTGCCGGTCTTGAAGTCGCAGCTCGGCGTGGGCTGCGCCTCGGTCGGCACCGACTTCTCGCAGACGTAGTTGCTGCCGTACTCGAACACGCGCGCGGCGCATTTCGGGCACGGGCCGAGCGATTCCTGGCCGGCGAAGTCGACGATCTCGCCGGTCTCGGCGTTCTTGTCGTCGCCGAAGTCGAACTCCAGCTTCCAGTTGTTGGCCTCCTCGTCGAACTTGAGGACGATCTCCGAGGTGAAGGGCCAGCCGGCCTTGGAGCGGAAACCCTCCAGCGGCCCGATGTGCTTGTCGCGCAGCAACTGCTCCGCTTCCGCCACTTCGAAGGTGCGGCCCGCGGGCGACTTGCCGAACGAGAAGCCGCAGGGCTCCTGGCCCGGCTTGCCGGTGCAGGAGTAGCGGCGGTAGTTTTCCTTCACCACGCCGCCGCAGTTGGGGCATGGCGTCGTGAGCGTGGCGTAGTCGCCGGGCACGGTGTCGCGGTCGTATTCCTTGGCCTTCTTGACGATGTGCTCCGTCATCTCGGCGATCTCGCGCATGAAGGCTTCGCGGCTGAGCTTGCCGTGCTCCATCTGCGCGAGCTTGTATTCCCATTCACCGGTGAGCTCCGCCTTCGAGAGCTCCTCCACGCCGAGGCCGCGCAGCAGCGTCATGAGCTGGAAGGCCTTGGCGGTCGGAATCAGTTCCCGGCCTTCGCGGTGCATGTATTTCTCGGCCAGAAGGCCTTCGATGATGGCCGCGCGGGTGGCGGGGGTGCCGAGGCCCTTCTCCTGCATCGCCTCGCGCAGTTCGTCGTCGTCGATGGTCTTGCCCGCGCCTTCCATCGCGCCGAGCAAGGTGGCTTCCGAATAGCGCGCGGGCGGGCGGGTCTTCAGGCCCTTGGGATCGACGAATTCGACCTTCACCCTCTCGCCGGGCTTCACCGGCACGAGGCGCTTGCCGTCCTTGTCGTCTTCCTTCTCGTCGTCCTGGGCTTCCTTGCCGTAGATGGCGAGCCAGCCCGGCTTGACGAGCACCTTGCCGTCGGTGCGGAACGGGTATTTCTTGCCGGCGTGCTCGACCGTGCTGATGCGCGTGGTCACCTGGTATTCGGCGCTCGGGAAGAACACCGACATGAAGCGGCGCACCACGAAGTCGTAGAGCTTCTGCTCGGCGTCGGACAGGCCGCTCGGCGCCTGCAGGGTCGGGATGATCGCAAAGTGATCGCTGACCTTGGCGTTGTCGAAGATGCGCTTCGAGGGCTTCACGTAGTTGCCGTCGATGGCCTGCTGCGCGAAGGGCGCGAGGTGCTTCATGCCGCTGTCGGCGAGCATGCCCATGGTCTGCTTGACGACCGGCAGGTAGTCCTCGGGCAGGGCGCGCGAGTCGGTCCGCGGGTAGGTCAGCGCCTTGTGGCGTTCATACAGGCTCTGCGCCAGCGCCAGCGTGGTCTTGGCGCTGAAGCCGAATCGGCCGTTGGCCTCGCGTTGCAGCGAGGTCAGGTCGAACAGCAGCGGCGATGCCTGCGTGGTGGGCTTGCTCTCCTCGGTGACCGTGGCGGTCTTGCCGCGCGCGGCTTCGGCGATCTCGCGGGCTTCGCGCTCGTTCCAGACGCGGTCGGCGCGCTGCTCGGGGTCGGCCACGCCGTCGGGGCCGGGCGGCGGCTTCTTCCAGGTCGGGTCGAACCACTTGCCGGGGTACTCGCCGGCCTCGGCCAGGAAGCTGCCGTGCACTTCCCAATAGTCGCGGCTCACGAACTTGCGGATTTTCTCCTCGCGCTCGACCACGACCGAGAGCGTCGGCGTCTGCACCCGGCCCACGGTGGTCAGGAAGAAGCCGCCATCGCGCGAATTGAACGCCGTCATGGCGCGCGTGCCGTTGATGCCGACCAGCCAGTCGGCCTCCGAACGCGAGCGCGCGGCGTCGGCCAGGCCCTGCATCTGCTGCTCGCTGCGCAACTGGTCGAAGCCGTCGCGGATCGCCTGCGGCGTCATCGATTGCAGCCACAGGCGCTTGACCGGCTTGCCCAGCGGCGACTTGCCGCCGGCGTATTGCTCGATCAGGCGGAAGATCAGCTCACCCTCGCGGCCCGCGTCGCAGGCGTTCACGAGCTGGGTCACGTCCTTGCGCTTGGCCTGCTTCACGACCGCGTTCAGGCGCGTCTTGGTCTTGTCGACCGGCTTGAGGTCGAAGCGCGGCGGGATCACCGGCAGGTTGGCGAAGCTCCACTTGCCGCGCTTGACGTCGAACTCCTCGGGTGCCTGGATCTCCACCAGATGACCGACAGCGCTGGTCACGACGTACTTTTCGTTCTCGAAGTGTTCTTCGTGCTTGTCGAACTTGCCGGCCACGGGCGTGAGCGCCCGGACGATGTCCTGCGCCACCGACGGCTTCTCTGCAATCACCAAAGTCTTCATTGACATGTCATCCTAAAAATTCTGTTCACCCACCATCGCCGAGGCCGGGCCACGGGCCGGCGCCGGGCCGCCCCAAGGCGGCCTGCGTCCCCTCGGGGGGCAGCGACGACACGCAGTGCGGGAGCGTGCGGGCCACATCCTTACAATCTGGCGCTT
This sequence comes from Variovorax flavidus, assembly GCF_030317145.1. Taxonomy (GTDB): domain Bacteria; phylum Pseudomonadota; class Gammaproteobacteria; order Burkholderiales; family Burkholderiaceae_C; genus Variovorax; species Variovorax flavidus. Next base: position 361,920 of record NZ_JASZYE010000002.1, on the reverse strand, counting down.
CTCGCGTGCGTACGCGCACGCGCATGCGTACATATTCAAACTAACAGACTTCCGCGATGCCATCCAAATCCCCCGTTTCCGGCGGCCGCCGCATCCAGACGCGGCGCTCCGGCGTTCATGGCAACGGCGTTTTTGCCGTGCAGGATATAGCGGAGGGCGAAACGCTCATCGAATACAAGGGCGAGGTCATCAGCTGGGAGGAGGCGCTGCGCCGCCATCCGCACGACCCGGCCCAGCCCAACCACACCTTCTACTTCCACATCGATGACGACCGTGTGATCGATGGCGGCGTCAATGGCAATGCGGCCCGCTGGATCAACCATTCCTGCGAACCCAGCTGCGAAGCCGACGAGCAGGACGGCCGTGTCTTCATCAAGGCGCTGCGCAACATCGCGGCCGGCGAAGAGCTGAGCTACGACTACGGCCTCATCATCGACGAGCCGTACACCAAGAAGCTGAAGGCGGAATTCCCCTGCTGGTGCGGCTCCGAGGGTTGCCGTGGCACCCTGCTGGCCCCGAAGTCCGACAAGGCCAAGAAGAGCAGGAAAAAGGACCGGAAGAGCGAGAAGAACGGCGACAGGAAGGCCGAAAAGAAGCTCAGCAAGAAGGACGGCAAGAAGGACGGCGAGGCCCGCAAGGAAGCCAAGAAGAAGGCCAAGGCCGCCAAGGACGGCAAGTCGGCGAAAACCGGCAAGCGCTGACCATGGCCGCGCCCTGGTTCGAGGACGAGATCGCCGGCGCGCTGGCGCCCCTGGTGCCTGGATTCGCCGTGGAGGTCGTCCCCGAGATCGATTCCACCAGCAGCGAACTCATGCGGCGTGCCCGCGATGGCCAGCGGGCGCCCGTGCTGCTCGCCGCCGAGCGGCAGACCGCCGGGCACGGCCGGATGGGCCGTCCCTGGCAGAGCGCGCAAAGCGATCGCGAACCGAGCACCCTGACCTTCTCGCTGGGCCTGCCGCTGGCACCTCGCGACTGGTCGGGGCTGTCGCTGGCCGTGGGCGTCAGCGTGGCGGAGAGCCTCGACCCCGCCAACACCGTGGGCCTGTCGCTCAAGTGGCCCAACGACCTGTGGTTCCGCGAGCGCAAGCTGGTCGGCATCCTGATCGAAACCGCCGTGCTCCAACCCGATTCCGCCGAGCGCTACCTGGTGATCGGCATCGGCATCAACATCGGGCCGCGCGACGGCGCCGGGCTCAGCACCCAGCCCGCCTGGGTGCAGGAATGGCGCCCGCTCGCCACGCCGGCCGAGGTGCTGCGCGACATCGCGCTGCCGCTGGTGCGCGATATCCAGCTCTTCGACAAGGATGGTTTCGTGCCCTTTGCCTCCCGCTTTGCCGCTCGCGACGTCCTGCGCGGCCGGGAGGTGCGCCTCACCGATGGCACCGAAGGCCTGTGCGAAGGCGTCGGCTGGGGTGGCGAACTGCTGGTGCGGACGGCTTCGGGCGTGAAGTCGATCATCAGCGCGGAAGTCAGCGTGCGGCCCGTGGGCGCACGGCCATGATGTTGCGGTTGCTGGTCGTCGTGCTGCTGCTGGCGAACCTGGGCTACTACGCCTGGACGCGCGGTGGGCTGGCCGTCTTCGGCACCGAGCCTGCACGTTTCAGCGAGCGCGAGCCGCAGCGCCTGACGCAACAGGTGCGGCCGCAGATGCTGCAGATCCGCAAGGACGAATCGCCGAAGCCCTAGCCGCGCGGCCTGGTGGCGTGGCGCTCGCTTTCGTTCGCGTCGAAACGCAGGCTCACGAGCGTGCCGGGCGGATGCTGGCCCGGGTGCGCGTCTTCCAGGCGCACCGTCGCGAAGTGCTGCCGCGCGATCTCCAGCACGATCGGCAGGCCCAGGCCCGAGCCGTCCGCCTCGTTGCCGAGCACCCGGTAGAAGGGCTGGAACACCAGTTCGCGCTCGCTCTCGGGGATGCCGGGGCCGTTGTCCTCGACCTGCAGCACGACGATGCGCCCGAAGGGATCGGCCAGCACGCGTGCCGTGATGACGCCCGGTCGCTCCGGCGTGGAGGGCGTGTAGTTGATAGCGTTGTCGAGCAGGTTGCGCACCAGCTCCTTCAGAAGCGTCGGGTTGCCTTCGAAGGCCACGCCGGGCGCGCCCGCTTCGGCGCCTTCGTAGCCGAGGTCGATGCGCTTGTCGATCGCGCGCGGCACCGCTTCGCGCACGACTTCGATCGTCAGCCGGGCGAGGTCGCAGGGTTGCCGGCCGATGTTGGCGCCGCTGCCTTCCGCGCGGGCGAGCGACAGCAGCTGGTTGACCGTGTGCGTCGCACGCACGCTCGCGCGGCCGATCTGCTTGAGGGACTGCTTCAGTTCATTGGCATTGGCGCCTTCGCGCTGCGCCAGGTCGGCCTGCATGCGCAGGCCGGCCAGCGGCGTCTTGAGCTGGTGCGCCGCATCGGCCAGGAAGCGCTTCTGCGTGCCGATCGAGTCGTTGAGCTTGTTCAGCAGGTCGTTGACCGACAGCACCAGCGGCACCACTTCGAGCGGCACGGACGATTCGTCGAGCGGGCTCAGGTCGCCCGGCCGGCGTTCGCGGATGCGCGCCTCCACCACCGACAGCGGCTTGATGCCGCGCACCAGCGCGAGCCAGATCAGCAGCACCGCCAGCGGCAGGATCGCAAACTGCGGCAGCAGCACGCCCTTGATGATCTCGGTCGCGAGCACGGACTGCTTCTCGCGCGTCTCGGCCACCTGCAGCAGCGTCAATGGCGCATCGGGCGTGGTGCCGGCGATCCAGAGCGAAGCCACGCGCACGGCCTTGCCGTGTATCTGGCCGTTGCTCAGGTAGACCACGCCGGGGATCGGAGGATCGTCGGTGCCGGGAACCGGAATCTCGCGTTCGCCGCTGAGTAGCGTGCCGTGCCCGTCGAGCAGTTGGTAGTACACGCGGTCGATGTCGTCGCCGCCGAGGATCTCGCGCGCCGGCTGCGGCAGCACGAACTGGATGCGACCGTTCTCCACGTCGACCAGCCGCGCGAGGATCTGGATGTTGGCTTCCAGCGCGCGATCGAAAGGCGCGTTGGCGATGCCCTGCGCCACCAGCCACGTGACGCCGATGCTCACCGGCACCAGCAGCAGCAGCGGCGTGAGCATCCAGTCGAGGATCTCGCCGAAGAGGGAGCGCTGGGCGCGCTGAAAAAGTTTCATGCTCGCCCCCAGGCTTGCCCACTTCGTGTGGCCGCCCGCCCCCTGCCGGGGGCAACACCAGCGGCCCGGCGAAGCCGGTTCCGCGGTGTTTCACGAACGGGCCTGGCTGCGCCGGCCGGCGGGTTCATGGATCGCTGGTTGTGCGAGACGCCATGAGGCATCAGGAGGGGATTTTTTCAAGGCAGTAGCCGAGGCCGCGCACGGTGGCGATGCGCACCGGACCCTTCTCGATCTTCTTGCGCAGGCGGTGGATGTAGACCTCGATCGCGTTGAGGCTGACTTCCTCGCCCCACTCGCACAGGCGCTCAACCAACTGGTCCTTGCTCACGAGGCGCCCGGCGCGTTGCAGCAGGACTTCGAGCAAGCCGAGTTCGCGTGCGGAGAGTTCGATCATCTTGCCGTCGATGGTCGCGACGCGGCCGGCCTGGTCGTAGACCAGCGGGCCGTGCTTGATGGCGTTGCTGGTGGCGCCCATGCCGCGCCGGGTGAGGGCACGGACGCGCGCCTCGAGTTCCTGCAGCGAGAAGGGCTTGGCCATGTAGTCGTCGGCGCCGTAGTCGAGGCCCTTGACCCTCTCCTCCACGCTGTCGGCGGCGGTCAGCACCAGCACCGGCAACTGCGAGCCGCGCGCACGCAGTCGCTTGAGGATTTCGAGGCCGTGCAGGTTGGGCAGGCCGAGGTCGAGGATCAGCAGGTCGAACTCGCTGTTGGTCATCAGCGCGGCATCGGCCTGCGAGCCGGTCGCGACATGGTCGACCGCCGAGCCGGAGGTGCGCAGGCTGCGCAGGAGGGCATCGGCCAGCACCTGGTCATCTTCTGCAATGAGTATCCGCATGCCGTGCCTCCGGAGACCGCGGCTCGCCCAGGCTGCCGCGCTCTTCTACCTATCGACTCCCTGTGCGAATTCTAGGTCGCCGCATACGCTTCGAGACCGATGGTTACCACGGTGGCGATCTCGTCACCCACGCTGGCGCGGAACTCCATTTCCGCCTGCGCGACGGCATTGCGGAAGGCCTCCAGCCATGCCAGGCCGTCGGCCGTGAACAGCACGCGACGCGCGCGCGCGTCGAGCGGATCGGGGCCTCGCGTCACCAGGCCCCAGGCCTCGCACTGGTCGACCAGCGCGCCCATCGCCTGCTTGGTCATGCCGGCGCGCTCGGCGAGTTCGGTCAGGCGCGAGCCGTCGCGTGCGAGGTGCCGCGTGATGTGGATGTGCGCGGCGCTCACCTGCGCGCGTGCGGCGAGGTTGGAGAGCGCGAGCGGCACCTCGGCGTCGTGGGCCATCAGCGCGAGCACGCGCTCGTCGAAACGGCGCATGGCATGGCCGAGCAGGCGGCCCAGGTGGGTCTGGCGCCAGGCATCGTGATCGATCGGGAAAACGGGGTCCGCCATGTCCGGCCGATAGTAAAGCAAACTGACCAAAAAATGGGTTTACTCGCATCCATTGGCCTCTACACTACTGTTCAAGCATCCAGCCTGTAATTAAAAGCAGCGGGATGAATCCCACTCAACCCGTTGATATTCAAGGAGTTTTCCACATGGACGCAGTCGTCAAGGGCGCAAGCATCTCGGTCGCCAGCAGCGAAAAGGCCAAGGCCCTCCAAGCCGCGCTGGCCCAGATCGAAAAGCAGTTCGGCAAGGGCACGATCATGCGGCTCGGCGAAGGCGAAGCGCTGGAAGACATCCAGGTGGTTTCCACCGGCTCGCTCGGCCTCGACATCGCGCTCGGCGTCGGCGGCCTGCCGCGCGGCCGGGTGATCGAGATCTACGGCCCGGAATCGTCCGGCAAGACCACGCTCACGCTCCAGGTCATCGCCGAGATGCAGCGCCAGGCCGGCACCTGCGCCTTCGTCGATGCCGAGCACGCGCTGGACGTGCAGTACGCGCAGAAGCTCGGTGTGAACCTGTCCGACCTGCTCATCAGCCAGCCCGACACCGGCGAGCAGGCGCTCGAGATCGTCGATTCGCTGGTGCGTTCCGGCGCGGTCGACCTGATCGTGGTCGACTCGGTCGCCGCGCTCACGCCCAAGGCCGAAATCGAAGGCGAAATGGGCGACTCGCTGCCCGGCCTGCAGGCCCGCCTGATGAGCCAGGCGCTGCGCAAGCTCACCGCCACCATCAAGAAGACCAACTGCATGGTCATCTTCATCAACCAGATCCGCATGAAGATCGGCGTGATGTTCGGCTCGCCCGAAACCACCACCGGCGGCAACGCGCTGAAGTTCTACGCCTCGGTGCGCCTGGACATCCGCCGCATCGGCACCATCAAGAAGGGCGACGAGGCGATCGGCAACGAGACCAAGGTCAAGGTGGTCAAGAACAAGGTCTCGCCACCTTTCAAGACGGCCGAGTTCGACATCCTGTTCGGCGAGGGCATCAGCCGCGAGGGCGAGATCATCGACATGGGCGTGACCGCCAAGATCGTCGACAAGTCGGGCGCCTGGTACGCCTACAACGGCGAGAAGATCGGGCAGGGCCGCGACAACGCACGCGAGTTCCTGCGCGAGAACCGCGAGCTGTCGCGCGAGATCGAGAACAAGGTGCGCGAATCGCTGGGCATTCCGCTCCTCCTGGCCGAGGCGGCCGACGCACCGGCACCGGTCGAGAAAGAGAAGAAGTAAGAGCCGACCGGGCTCGTGCCACCCGCCTTGGGCGGCGGGTGCGCTTCGACACGCAGCAGCGATTCAACGTACGCCATGGCCTTTGCCGCTCCATCCCTCAAGGGGCGCGCACTGCGACTGCTGAGCCAGCGGGAGCATTCGCGCGCCGAACTCGAACGCAAGCTTGCGAAGTACGAGGAACAGTCAGGCGAACTGGCGCGTGCGCTCGACGAACTGGCCGCCAAGGATTTCATCAGCGAGGCGAGGGTAGTGCAATCCGTCCTGCATCAGCGCGCGGCGCGCCACGGTGCGGCGCGTGTGCGCCAGGAACTGCTGCACAAGGGCATCGCGCCCGAGGCGGTCGCCGAAGCGGTCGCCAGCCTGCAGGGCAGCGAACTCGACCGTGCACGTGAAGTCTGGCGCCGCCGCTTCGGCGAGCTGCCGCAGGATGCGGCCGAGCGGGCAAAGCAGACGCGATTCTTGCTGGCCCGCGGATTCGCCGGCGCCGTGGTCGCGCGCGTGCTGCGCTACGACCCGGACGAGTGAGGGCTCAGAGCCCCAACATCAACTTCAGGTTCTGGACGGCTGCGCCGCTCGCGCCCTTGCCCAGGTTGTCCAAACGCGCAATGACGACCGCATGGCGATGGTCTTCGTTCGGGAACACGCGGATGTCGAGCTGATTGGTGTCGTTGAGCGACAGCGCATCGATCTTGCCGTCCTCGGTGGGCGGCAACACCTTCACGAACTGCTCCGGCGTGTTGCTCTTGGCGTAGTGCGCGGCCAGTGCGTCGTGCAGGTCGCTTGCCTTGGGGCGGTCGGGCAGGTCGTCCAGGTGCAGGGGCAACTGGACCAGCATGCCCTGCTTGAAGTTGCCGACCGAGGGAATGAAAACCGGCCGGCGCGTGAGGCCGGTGTACTTCATGATCTCGGGGATGTGCTTGTGCTTGAGCCCGAGCGCATAGGTCTCGAACAGCGGCGCCTGGCCGTTCTCGAAGGCCTCGATCATCGTGCGCCCGCCGCCGGAATAGCCGCTGACGGAGGGGAGGGCGATCGGAAAATCGGGCGGCAGGAGCCCGGCATCGACCAGCGGGCGAACGATGGCGATCGCGCCGGTGGCGTAGCAGCCGGGGTTGGCCACGCGCTCTGCCTTGGCCACGGCGTCCTTCTGCCCGGCCGCGAGTTCGGGGAAGCCGAACACCCATCCGGCCGCTGTGCGGTGCGCGGTGGAGGCATCGATGATCTTGGGGCGGCGGCCTTCGAGCTGGTCGATCAGCGCGACGGATTCACGCGCGGCGTCGTCGTGCAGGCACAGCACGACGAGGTCGACGCCGGCCATCAGCTCACGCTTGGCGGCGACGTCCTTGCGCAGCTCGGGCGCGATGCTGACGAGTTCGATTTGCGGCATCTTCTGGAGCCGCTCGCGGATCTGGAGGCCGGTGGTACCGGCTTCGCCATCGATGAAGACCTTGACCATGACGGGGAGCCTCTGGGATGCTTCTGGAGAAAGTACGTATTGACCACAGCGACGGGTCTGTCGTTGGTGCGGCGCACCATGATACAGTCCCCTGCTGTCCGCCGCCCCCGCCGTCAGGCGCCGTGGCCCGTGGACAACAGCCAAATTCTCCCGTTCTCTAAACCTCGATCCGAGAGACACCCTCATGAAGATTCACGAGTACCAAGGCAAGGAAATTCTTGCCAAGTTCGGCGTGCCTGTGCCGCGCGGCATTCCAGCGTACACAGTGCAGGAGGCGGTCGAAGCCGCTCAAAAGCTCGGCGGCCCGGTCTGGGTTGTCAAGGCCCAGATCCACGCGGGTGGCCGCGGCAAGGGCGGCGGCGTCAAGGTCGCCAAGTCGATCGAAGACGTCAAGAAGCTCGCCGGCGACATCCTCGGCATGCAGCTCAAGACGCACCAGACCGGCCCTGAAGGCCAGAAGGTCCGCCGCCTCTACATCGAAGACGGCGCCGACATCCAGAAGGAATACTACGTCTCGGCCGTGACCGACCGCGCCACCCAGAAGGTGGCGTTCATCGCTTCGAGCGAAGGCGGCATGGACATCGAGGAAGTGGCCCATTCCACGCCCGAGAAGATCATCACGGTCTACGCCGACCCGAAGGACGGCCTGACCGACGCGCAAGCCAAGCAGATCGCCGACGGCATCGGCATCCCGGCCGGCTCCACCGCCCAGGCCGTGGACATCTTCAAGAAGCTCTACACCTGCTACATGGAGACGGACGCCTCGCTGGTCGAGATCAACCCGCTCAACCGTGACAGCAAGGGCAACATCATCGCCCTGGACGCCAAGTTCAACTTCGACAGCAACGCGCTGTTCCGCCATCCCGAGATCGTGGCCCTGCGCGACCTCGACGAGGAAGACGCGGCCGAAGTCGAAGCCAGCAAGTTCGACCTCGCCTACATCAGCCTCGACGGCAACATCGGCTGCCTGGTGAACGGCGCCGGCCTCGCGATGGCGACGATGGACACCATCAAGCTCTTCGGCGGCGAGCCTGCCAACTTCCTCGACGTGGGCGGCGGCGCCACCCCCGAGAAGGTGACCGAAGCCTTCAAGATCATGCTGAAGAACAAGAACGTCGAGGCCATCCTCGTCAACATCTTCGGCGGCATCATGAAGTGCGACACCATCGCCACCGGCGTGATCGCAGCCTGCAAGGCCGTGAACCTGCAAGTGCCGCTGGTCGTGCGCATGAAGGGCACCAACGAAGTCGAAGGCAAGAAGCTGCTGGCCGATTCGGGCCTGCCGATCATCAGCGCCGACACCATGGCGGAAGCGGCCCAGAAGGTCGTGGCAGCAGTCAAGAAAGCCTAAGGAAACGTCATGTCGATCTACATCAACAAAGACACCAAAGTCATCACGCAAGGCATCACCGGCAAGACCGGCCAGTTCCACACCGAGAAGTGCCAGGAATACGCGAACGGCAAGAACTGCTTCGTGGCCGGCGTGAACCCGAAGAAGGCCGGCGAGTCGATCTTCAACATTCCGATCTTCGGCTCCGTCAAGGAAGCCGCCACGCAGACCGGCGCGACCGTGTCGGTGATCTACGTGCCGCCGGCAGGCGCTGCCGCCGCGATCTGGGAAGCCGTCGAGGCCGACCTGGACATGGCGATCTGCATCACCGAAGGCATTCCGGTCCGCGACATGCTCGAAGTGCGCAACAAGATGAAGGCCAAGGAAGCCGCCGGCGGCAAGAAGACGCTGCTGCTCGGCCCGAACTGCCCCGGCCTGATCACGCCCGACGAGATCAAGATCGGCATCATGCCCGGCCACATCCACCGCAAGGGCCGCATCGGCGTGGTCAGCCGCTCCGGCACGCTGACCTATGAAGCCGTGGCGCAGCTCACCGAGATCGGCCTCGGCCAATCGTCGGCGGTTGGCATCGGCGGCGACCCGATCAACGGCCTGAAGCACATCGACGTGATGAAGGCGTTCAACGACGATCCGGACACCGACGCCGTCATCATGATCGGCGAAATCGGCGGCCCCGACGAAGCCGACGCGGCCCGCTGGTGCAAGGACAACATGAAGAAGCCGATCGTCGGCTTCATCGCCGGCGTGACGGCACCTCCCGGCAAGCGCATGGGCCATGCCGGCGCGCTGATCTCGGGCGGCGCCGACACTGCGGATGCCAAGCTCGCCATCATGGAAGAATGCGGCTTCACGGTGACGCGCAACTTCTCGGAACTCGCCAAGCGCCTCAAGGCACTTCTCTGATCAGCCCGCTACCTCGCTGAACCACACAAGAAGAAAGCGCCCGCAATTCCAATTGCGGGCGCTTTTTCAATCAATAACAGTGGAATAGAGACATGGAATATTTGCAAACTGCGGACTTCTGGATCGGCCTGCTCAAGATCGTCTGGATCAACATCATTCTTTCCGGCGACAACGCCGTGGTCATCGCCATGGCGGCGCGCTCGCTGCCGCCGCACCAGCAGCGCAAGGCGGTGCTGTTCGGCTCGGGCGCGGCGGTGGTCCTGCGGATCGCCCTCACCGTGGTCGCGGCCAAGCTCCTGGCGCTGCCTTATCTGCAGATCGTCGGCGGCGCGCTGCTGCTGTGGATCGGCACGCAGTTGCTCAGCGAGGAAGAAGACGGGGAGGGCGAGGACAAGGAATACGGCAGCATGATGGCGGCCGTGCGGACCATCCTCCTGGCCGACCTGGTCATGAGCCTGGACAACGTGATCGCCGTTGCCGCCGCGGCGCAGGGCAGCATGGTGCTGCTGATCCTCGGCCTTGCGATCAGTATTCCTTTGGTCATTTTTGGCAGTACGCTCATGATCAAGCTCATGGAACGTTTCCCCATCATCGTCATGCTCGGCGCCGCCCTCATCGGCTGGGTCGGTGGCGAGACGATCGTGAGCGACACGATCCTGCGCGACGTGCTGGTCGCCAACCCCTGGCTGCACTACGCGGCGGCAGTGGCTGGCGCGGTCTTCGTCGTGGCGGTGGGCCGCTGGTTGCAGAAGCGTGCGCACACCCAGCACTGATCGTTCGCATTTCAACTGATTGAGTCATGGCAAATCCCGGCGCACCCGTTTCCACTGAATCCGGCGTGCTGACCTGGGATTTCGCCGCGCTCACCGATCCGGGCCGGGTGCGCGCCAACAACGAGGACACGATCGCTTTCGATGCCTCGCTGGGGCTGGTGCTCCTGGCCGACGGCATGGGCGGCTACAACGGCGGCGAAGTCGCCAGCGGCATGGCCATCGCATTGCTGCAGGCCAGTTTCGGCCGCTGGCTTGCCCACGCAGGGCCCCACGCCAACCCGAAGGCGGTGCGGCGCGCCTTGCAGGCGGGCACCGACGAAGCCAATGCGGCCATCCTCGAAGCCGGCATCGCGAACGTACAGCTCCAGGGCATGGGGACCACGCTGGTGCTGGCCGCCTTCAGTCCGCAGCGCGCCATCATTGGCCATATCGGCGATTCGCGCTGCTACCGGCTGCGCGACGAAAAGTTCGAACTCCTCACCCGCGACCACTCGCTCCTGCAGGAGCAGCTCGACGCCGGGGCCATCACGCCCGAGCAGGCCGTGCAGTCGCCGCACCGCAACCTGGTCACGCGTGCGCTGGGCATCGAGCGCCACGTCGAGCTGGAAATGCACGAACACAGCGTCAAGCCCGGCGACCTGTTCCTGCTCTGTTCCGACGGACTGAGCGAGATGGTGTCGGACGCGCAGCTTTTCACACTTTTGTTACAAGATATCGGCCTGTCTGAGAAAGCAACACTTTTGGTTGCAACTGCCAACGACAATGGCGGCCGGGATAACATTTCGGTTGTCCTGGCCCGGGCAGGTGGGAGCGAGACGCCCGAGGTCCCTGGATAGCAACGTCAAGGAACCATCCACCGCAAGGGCCCGCTGTGAATAGAAAAAAGAGATGCAGGAGTCGGCCATGCCGAAATTGATCGTTTCGATCGACGGTGTCGTCATCAAGGAGGTGACGCTCGCCAAGGACCGCACGACGCTCGGGCGGCGGCCCTACAACGACATCGTGGTCGACAATCTGGCCATCAGCGGCGAGCATGCCGTGCTGCACATGATCGGCGGCGATGTCTACCTGGAAGATCTCAACAGCACCAACGGCACCTACGTCAACGGACGTGCCATCAAGAAGCAGGCGCTCGAGCAGAACGACATCATCGAGGTCGGCAAATACAAGGTCCGCTACGTGGCGGCGGCCGGCGCATCCGATAGCGCGACCGCGACCGCGACACGCACCATCGTCACGCCGGCGCCCTCGGGCCCGATCCCCCTTTCATCTGCGCCCACGGTGCAGGCACCGCTCGGCGGCGGCACCGCGGGGGTCGCGGTCATCCGCGTGCTCTCCGGCAGCGGCGCCGGACGTGAGCTGTCCCTGCAGAAGGTCGTCACCACCATCGGCAAGCCCGGGGTGGCCGTGGCCGCAGTCACGCGACGTCTGCACGGCTACGTGGTGGCGCCGATCGACGGCGGCACGGCCCTCAACGGCGAACCTCTCGGCAGCGAAGCCGTGGCGCTCCAGGACGGTGACGTGCTCGAGCTCGGCGGCACGCGGATGCAGTTCGTCGTCACCTGATCCTTCACTGCCACCGGGGATGAGCGCGTGCGGGGCGCGATGAACGCGCTGCGCCAGCGCTGGGCGCGAATCGCCATCACCCTTGTGCCCATTGCGCTGGTCCTCGCGCATGTGGTGGGCTTCTGGCGCCTTCCGTTCCTGGAGGGCCTCGACAATTTCATCTACGACGCGCGCCTGCGCGCGACCATGCCGCGCACCCTGGACCCGCGCATCGTCATCGTCGATATCGACGACGCAAGCCTCCAGCAACTCGGCCAATGGCCTTGGAGCCGGGATCACCTGGCACGCCTCACGACCGAGGTCATGGACCGCCAGCAGGCCGTGGTGCTGGGCTTCGACATCCTCTTTGTCGAGCCGGATGAAAGTTCAGGGCTCGACGTCCTGAGGCGGCTGGCGGACGGACCGCTGCAGCACCAGACCGGTCTTGCCGAGGAAATCGAGCGCCTCGCTCCCCATCTGGACCATGACGCGGCCTTCGCCGATGCGCTGGCCGGACAACGCGTTGCGCTGGGCTTCTACCTCACCCAGACCCTCGAACCGCGCGCGAAAGGCGTGCTGCCCGCGCCGCTCCTGCTGCCCGGAGCGTTCCCCGAAGGGCGCTCCTACGCGACGCGCTGGAACGGCTTCGTCGGCAGCATCCCGCAGCTGGAGGAGGCGGCGCCGGCCGCCGGATTCCTCAACGTGCTGCTCGACGCGGAGAGGGATGGCATCGTGCGGTCGGTCCCGCTCATCGCGCGCTACACCGGCACCAACGCGCAGCCCGGTTACTACGAATCGCTGGGACTCGTCGTGTACCGGCTGGCGGTCGGCGCCGACGCCGTCACGCCCGTGTTTGCACCGGCGGGTGGGAGCACCGGTCCGCCGGCCCTCACAGCCCTGCTGCTGAAGGCGGGCCCGAAGTCGCTGCGGATCCCGGTGGATTCGAGCGCCAGCGCCCTCGTGCCGTTTCGCGGTCCGGGCGGCGCGCGAGGAGGCTCGTTCCGCCACATCTCGGCTGTCGACGTCGTCCGTGGCGGGCTGCCTCCCGGCGAACTCAAGGACAAGGTGGTGCTGGTCGGCTCCACCGCGCCCGGATTGGAAGACCTGCGTTCCGCACCGGTCGGCGCGGCCTATCCGGGCGTCGAAGTGCATGCCAACATCGTCTCCGGGCTTCTCGACGGACGGATGCCCGTGGTGCCCGACTACGCGGCAGGCTACGAACTCGTCACGGTGCTGGCTGCAGGCCTCGTGCTGGCCTTCGGCCTGTCGCTGAGCGCAGCGCCGCGCGCCGTGCTCATTGCGGTGATCACGACGGCGGCGCTCGTCGGCCTCAACACCTGGCTCTTCATCCATTCGGGCCTCGTGCTGCCCCTGGCGTCCGCACTCGCCGCGGTCGGGCTGGCCTTCGTCCTCAACATGAGCTGGGGCTACCTCGTCGAGACCCGCGCCAGCCGGAACCTGGCCCACCTGTTCGGCACCTACGTGCCGCCGGAGCTGGTCAACGAGATGCGGGCCGATCCCGAGCGCTACAGCATGCGCGCCGAAAGCAAGGAGCTGACTGTCATGTTCTGCGACATGCGCGGCTTCACCAAGCTGGCCGAGCAGATGGCGCCCGTCGAATTGCAGGACTTCCTGAACGAGGTTTTCAGCCGGCTGACCGAGGTCATCAGCGCGCAACGCGGGACCGTCGACAAGTACATGGGCGATTGCGTCATGGCGTTCTGGGGCGCGCCCGTCGACATGCCCAACCATGCCGAACTGGCCGTTCGGGCCGCCGTCGAGATGGCCGCGGCCGTGCAGGAACTGAATGCGGCGCACCGCCAGAGCGGCCGCCCCGAGATCAGCATCGGCATCGGCATCAACTCCGGGATGATGAGCGTCGGCGACATGGGCTCGGCCGTCCGGCGCAGCTACACCGTCGTCGGCGATGCGGTCAATCTCGCCTCGCGCATCGAGGGCCTGGGGGGGCACTATGGCGTCGAGATCGTGGCCAGCCAGGCCACTCAGCGCCTGGTCTCCGGCTTCGTCTGGCAGGAACTCGATTGCGTGCGGGTGCAGGGCAAGGTGGGCGTGGCGCGGATCTTCACGCCCGTCTGCCACCGGGCAGACGCCAGCCGGAGCCTGTATGAGAGCCTCGAACGCTGGAATAGTGTCCTTTCGGCCTACCGGGCGCAGGATTGGGAAGAAGCCCAAGCCCTGCTTGCGCCCCTCATTTCTGTGGATGCCAAAAAAGTCCTTTACCAGCTATATGCACAGCGTTTAGCCTCGATGACGTTGCAGCCCAAAAATCCGAACTGGGATGGCGCAACCCGGTTCGAAACAAAGTAACAGCGGCCCCCTAGGGCTGCCAGATGAAGGGTCTCGCGAAAATGCAGGTGCGTGTGTTGGGGTGCTCAGGCGCCATCGCCAAGGACTGCCGCACGACCTCGTTCCTGGTCGATAGCGACCTGCTGGTCGACGCCGGCACCGGTGTCGGCGACTTGACCCTCGACGAGATGACCGCCATCGACGACGTGGTGATCACCCATTCGCATCTTGACCACATCGCGGCGCTCCCTTTGATGATCGATGCCGTCGCCAGCCGCCGCACGCGGACCTTGCGCGTGCATGCGCTGCGCGCGACCATCGAGGCGCTGCGGGCGCATGTGTTCAACAACGTCATCTGGCCCGACTTCGCGAGCATTCCCACCCGCGAGGCGCCTTTCGTGTGCTTTCACGACCTCGTGGTCGGGCAGCAATTGCAGATCGGGACGAGCAAGCTCAAGCACATCGAAGTGCTGCCCGCCGTCCACACGGTGCCGGCGTGCGGGTTCGCCGTGCGTTCCGCACAAGGCGGGCCGAATTGGGTGTTCAGCGGCGACACCGAGCGCAATGCGCCCTTCTGGCAAAGAGTGAATCAGCTCGACGTCGGCGTGCTGGTGATCGAGACGGCCTTCAGCAACCGGGAACAGGCGCTGGCACAGCGGAGCCTGCACCTGTCGCCCGCGACGCTGGCGGGCGAACTGGCGCAGATTGCCGACGGAAGGAACTACCCGATCTATATCACCCACACCAAGCCGGCAGAGACGACCGAGATCATGAGCCAGATCGGCGGCCTCACGGACGGGTTGGCCGCGCCAGGACGGGACATCCGGTGGCTGAAGGCGGCGGAAGTCCTGCAAGTGTGACCATGATTGCGCGGCAGGTGACAAAAGTGTCAGACGCCGTCAGCTTGGGGCAACAGTTTTCGTCACACGTTGTAACCGGAACGTGAACAAATCCGCAACAATGTGGGCTGCGGAAGACGAAACAATGCTGGCACAGTTGCTGCGGATACATGAGCGCACCGGGGGCCCACCTCGGGCCCTCTGTAACCAACCTGGAGTAACTGAATGAACCGTCGTTCCATCGCACGCAATGTGCAAAAGGGTTTCACCCTTATCGAATTGATGATCGTTGTGGCGATCATTGGTATTTTGGCCGCCGTGGCTCTGCCTGCTTACCAAGATTACACCGTGCGTGCCAAGGTCACTGAAGGCCTCACGCTCGCCGCCAGCGCCAAGACCGCTGTTGCTGAGAACGCAGCCAATGGCCTGCCCTTTGCGTCCGGTTGGAGCTCGCCTGCTGCTACCAAGAACGTCGCCTCCGTGGCGATTGGTTCTACCGGCGCCATTACGATCACCTATGACACTTCCATTGACGGCGGCGCTACCCTAATTCTGACGCCCACGGACGGCGGCCCGGCTGGTTCGGCCCTCACGGCTGGAACCATCCCGTCGGCTGGCTCGATTTCGTGGAACTGCAAGTCGGAGAGCTCGACCTACGGCACCGGTTCGGCCGGTAGCATCAAGTCCAAGTACGTCCCGGCTGAATGCCGCAAGACCACCTGAGCTTTCACGCTCCTCGGAAAGCCGCCCTCGGGCGGCTTTTTTTCCATGGTTTGGAGGTCAGACCTTCAGGTCGGAACAGTTTGATGAATTTGCCAGTGCCTAAGGTGAACTTGCCAGCCGGATCGTCTTGTCTGTGGACAAACCATTCGAGCCTTGAATATCGGGCATTGAAGCCTTTCTGAACGCAGCAGTCCGAAGAAATCTTGATCTTGACAACGGTTTCCCTGACGCGAAACTGCATGTCCGGAATGCTATCGGCATGCATGTTTATATGCTGATCTCTTTTTGAGCGAATCGCCGATCGAGCACGATGATGCCGTTAGCAATTAAGAATCGAATGCCTCCGTCCGAAAAATGCGAGGTCGCAATCATCACGCTGCTTGCTTGGGCGCTAATGGTTCTGATCTTTCTTAGATTTGGTGCGTTCGGATTTAGCTGGGATGCTCTCAATCATCATATCTATCTTGGGTGGATGGCGCATCAATCGCGGCTGCATTTGGACCTGTGGCCTGCTGCGTCGCAATCTTATCAATATCCATATTTGTACCTTCCAATTTATGAGCTCTACAGTCGCGGCGTTTCGGGCACTGTTGCCGGAGTGGCAGTAATTTCGTTGAATTCGACTGCGATTCCCGCTGTATGGCTAATATCGAACAGCCTCGTCGCTGAAAGGTCCTGGACTGCGTTGATCTTTAGGTTTGGGGCCGTATTCCTAGCATTTTCCAGCGCGTTGGTGCTATCAACATTTACGACGACTGTTAACGATTTTTTCGCCGGCCTGCCGATGCTGTGGGCGATTGCACTGGCACTGATCGGCTACCAGCGCGCCGAAATTGGCGATGAGAAAAATTTCGGATTGGCGGCCGCGTTCCTGATGGGAGTTTCGGTCGGATTCAAGGTCAGCAATATTGTCATCGCCGTTGCGTTCCCGATCCTCTGGTTTCACTGCGTCGAGAGCTTTCGCGCGCGACGCATCTTCCTGCTAGCACTCTGGTCTCTTTGTGGATATTTGCTGGCGTACGGATACTGGGGCTGGAAAATGTGGAGCCAATTTGGAGATCCCTACTATCCACTTCTGCGGGCGGTGCTGAAATGATTCGATTCATCCCGGATGACATCGTCGATGGGTTGCTGAGGCCGTTCGCAATGGCACTGCCGGACGCTAACATCTATGCAGAAATCCGCACCCCAGATGTCCGATTTGCATTGATCGTGATGCTCGCATTGATTTATTTGTGTATAAAGGCAAAAAATTCTAAAAACAAACCAGATTTAATGGGTCGCGTGCTGGCTTATTTTTGCGTGACATTTGTCGCGTGGCTAATGACTTCGGGAAATGGCAGATACTATTTGCCTATCTTGGTACTTGCCGGGCCCGTATGTGTCGCATTACTCTGGAGGTTACCACTCTCTATGTTCCTCAAGGGCTCGGCACTCGCGCTGGTGCTGGTGGTTCAGATTTGGTTAATTGGCACCGCACAGCCTTTGCGCGCTTGGGCTTTGGCCGACTGGGACAGTGCGCCGCCATTTTCCATGGAGCTACCGGAGGCGGAGCGAACCACTGCGACATTCCTTACTCTTGCAACGCCTTCCTATTCAATTATTGCGCCATCGTTTCCCGCGGACTCGCGATGGGTAAATCTCAGCTTTCTAAAGGGTGCGGAAGGTGAGAGTCGCGAAAATCTTCAGAGACTGCTTCGCGAATCAATCGACATAAAAACAATTTATCCCAACTACTTTGGGTTGTCCGATGCAAATGGACACCCCCCAAAAAATGTGATCAGCAACATCAATCATGAACTTTCGGAACATCATCTGAATATTGCATCCGAAGATAAGTGTAGGCCGGTGGTTGCTAGGGCGTTCGGCCCGACGTTCGACGTGAAATTTAGTCATCCGGTGGACACCGTCAGAGGTGCACCGGGATTTTGGCTTTGTGATACAAAATTCGATCCCTCCGTAATTGCACCGCCAGTCCCAGATGTATGGCCGCAAGCCATGATGGTCTCAAGAGAAATTGAGTCAAAATGTTCTCGATTTTTCAAGCCGGGGGGAGGCGCCCCAACGGCGAAGGTTGACCTTGTATATTTCGACTATCCGGATTCAGATATGCGACTCTATGTGTACAGATCGGGCGAGGTGGCCTATAAATACTACAATGAACTCAATCCTGTAGTGCTTCGCAAGGCTGGAGAAAATTCAATACGTTTAGATTGCACGCGCATCAGGAGGACTTTTTTCCAATCACTGTTCGGCGAGAATTAATTCTCACTGCAATATGGCATTTTAGATTTTTTTCTACTGATATTTATGGAGCCCTGCGGTCTTAATAGTAGTGCTGCAAGTTTGGGTAAATTTCCGAAAACTCGGAGTTCAACTTTGGATAGTGCGGCCTTGATTTCGACAATGACTTCCATGATCAGCTCTGGGCATCTTTCCGCGCCGTCGGGCGCATCGCTGTTCGAGTTGACTATCCTCATGCCGTGCTTGAATGAGGCACGGACGCTCATGACCTGCATCTCGAAGGCGACCAAATTTTTGGCGCGTGCGGGTGTCAGGGGCGAGGTACTTGTAGCTGACAACGGTTCGACTGATGGTTCGCAGGCTATTGCTGCGGCCTGTGGGGCCCGGGTTATCGATGTCTCTGTGCGAGGCTACGGTGCAGCGCTGATCGCAGGCGTTGCGGCGGCAAAGGGTCGCTACATCGTCATGGGTGACGCCGACGACAGCTACGACTTCGATGCGCTGGAGCCTTTCATTGCCGAGTTGCGCCGCGGAACACAGCTCGTGATGGGCAATCGATTTCAAGGCGGTATCCGGCCCGCCGCTATGCCGCCGCTGCACCGCTATCTCGGCAATCCGGTGCTGAGCTTCATAGGGCGACTGTTCTTCAAATCCAAGATCGGGGACTTTCATTGCGGTCTGCGCGGCTTCGACCGCCAGGCGATCCTGCAACTGGGGTTGCGGTGCCACGGAATGGAATTCGCCAGCGAGATGGTCGTCAAGGCATCGCTGCATGGTCTGCGCATCGCCGAGGTCCCGACCATCCTGTCGCCGGACGGGCGCGACCGACCTCCACATCTGCGTACTTGGCGTGACGGCTGGCGGCACCTGCAGTTTCTCCTGTTGTTCACGCCGCGATGGCTGTTCCTGTATCCAGGCCTTGCGCTTGCCGTGATCGGTTTCGCGCAGCTTCTCTTTACAAACCTCCACCCTGCCGGGATAGGTCGTTGGCCAGTTGGCATTCATACGCAGCTCTTCGCCGCCGCGGGAATGGTGCTGGGCTATCAAACCATGCTTTTCGCCATGGGCGCGGTGCTTGCCCGCCACTGTGCGCGTCTGAACACCCCCCATCCGCGCGAGCAATGGGCTCTGCGCATGGCTTGTGGAGCAGGGCTGCCAGCCGGTGGAGCGCTGGCTGCGCTCGTAGGGTTTGCGTTGTGTGCCAGCCTCACCTGGCAATGGGGTCGTTCGGGCTTCGGAGTGCTGGACCCGGAAACTGCCATGCGGCAGATCATTCCCGGCGTCGCGCTGCTCCTGATGGGAACGCAGTCGCTGTTGGGTTCCATCTTCTTCGCGGCGCTTCGCAGTGCCTTCGACCTTCGCACGAATGAGGCGGACCTTCCCGCGATCGCCGCCCGTTGAGAAATAATCCCGAACGTCAGTATCCGATTTCGACGTTTTTCCAAGATCTCATTGAGAAGCCAAGATGAAAAAGAGCCGGAGCGCACTCGTCGTGGGAGCGGGATTTGCGGGCAGCGTCTGCGCGGAGCGATTGGCTGCCGATGGATGGTCGGTCGATCTAATTGACCAGAGATCGCATGTTGCCGGAAATGCATACGATGAGCGAGATGAAGGAGATATCCTGGTTCATCGGTACGGCCCGCACATCTTCCATACGAATAGCGAAAAAGTATACCAGTACTTGTCCAATTTTACGAGATGGCGAGATTACGAGCACCGCGTTCTCGCGAGGCATGGAGGAAAGAATTATCCCATCCCGATCAACAGGACAACGATAAACAGCCTTTATGGTTGGGATCTGAGCGAGCGCGGCATAGCGGAATATCTTTCGTCTGTCGCCATCGCAAATGGAAACATCGAAAATAGTGAGGATTTTCTCTTCTCAACTGTTGGCAGAGACCTCGCCGACAGATTTTTCCGCGGCTATTCGAAGAAGCAGTGGGGCAGGGATTTGCGCGAACTCGCTGTCGGAGTGGCCGCCAGGGTGCCTTTCCGGACAAACACTGATTCTCGGTACTTCACCGATACCTATCAGTCGATGCCGGCGGAAGGCTATGCGAAAATGTTCGAGGCAATGATAGATAGTCCGCGGATCACGCTGAGCTTGAACACCGCCTTCGAGTCGGCGCTTGTCGATTCATACACGGCGGTTGTTTATTCCGGCCCCATCGACGAGTATTTTGATTGTCGATTTGGAAAGTTGCCTTATCGATCGATTCGCTTCGAGCACAAGCATTTGCAAGGAGTTGAAGAGTTTCAACCTTCAGGTACTATCAACTATCCTGATTTGGAAGACGGTGACTACACTCGAATCACCGAATTCAAATACCTGACGGGCCAGAAAAGCAATTCAACTTCGATAGTCTACGAATATCCAAGTGACGTGGGTTCTCCGTACTATCCGGTGCCCACGGCTGCAAGCAGCGTCTTGTATGGAAAGTACGAAACTCTTGCGGATCAGTTGGAGAATGTGCATTTTGTCGGGAGATTGGCGCAGTATCGCTACTACAACATGGATCAAGTCGTTGCAGCCGCCCTGAAAACTGCGAGTTCAATCATCAATGCCAACTAAGACGTATGTAGTGTGTCCCGGCGGCGTCACCACGGGGGGGCCGGAAGTGCTTCATCAATTGGTGTCGGAATTGAGAGAGGCCGGGCGAGATGCGTATATCTGCTATTTCCCGTTTGGCAAAGCCTTCGATGTTCCTCCGGAGTACCGCAAGTACAACGTTCTCCAATCGAAAATTGAAGACGAGCCCGAAAATCTCGTGATTTTGCCGGAGTCAGGTACGAAAATAAGCCGCAGAATCCGAAGAGCCAGCGTCGCGATCTGGTGGCTATCGGTAGACAATTACTATGCTTTGCCGAATATTCTGTCATTCGTCCCCGATGCGCTGACGCGAATGGTTGGCGGATTACTGGTCCGGCGACCTCTCCGATTGCTTCGTCCGTTCAGACACTTTGCGCAAAGCCAGTATGCAATCGAGCACCTGCGCGAAAGAGGAATTGATGCAGAATTTCTTGGCGACTATCTGAATCGCGCGCACGCCAGCCTTCCCGTCAAATCGGACGAGGGCAGGCGCATAAATGCTATCGCGTATAATCCGAAAAAGGGAGCTCAGGTTACGAGACAGCTGATCGCCCAATGTCCAGAGTGGCAATTTGTTCCCATATCAGGATTGTCGGCATCGGAGGTAAACGACTTGTTGTCGTCCACGATGCTCTACATAGACTTCGGGCATCATCCTGGCCGCGATCGGCTCCCGAGGGAGGCTGCTCTTGCCGGCTGCTGTGTCATCACCGGCAGAAAGGGTGCGGCGGAAAACAGCGTTGATATCGCTATTCCGGAAGAATATAAAATCGACGAAACAGCTCCGGACTTCGTTCAGAAGTTCAAGCGCGTGGCATCCGGGGTATTTGGCGAATTTTCAAATCAGTCCGAAAGATTCGAGAGCTATCGAAAATCGATTTCCGGCGACAGACTTCGGTTTACCGCCGGCGTTTCAAGGTTGTTCACCTGACACTGTCCTGCTACAAGCGGACGGTCATTGTTTTCGACAAATGGTGCGGCCATAGGTTTTGGGCCTTCAATTCTCTTGTCCCTTCTCACCCGCAACATCGCTTCGCTTGGTTTCTTTCAGGTAGCCAGCCACCTGATCGCGTTGGCGAGCGTGCCCTTCATGGCGCGGGTTCTGGGCGTTTCGAGTTTCGGAGAGTTCGTGCTGACGCAGGCCGCGATGCGCTACTGCATACTTTTCGTCGACTTTGGCTTCCTATGGAGTGCAACTCGACAAATCGCTGCCTCGAGGGCGTCCGAAGTTCAGGTCTCCGCGATTTTTTCGAGGACTTGGGTGCTGCAATGGCTGCTGGTCGCGATCGTCGCGGTGCTCCTCGCGACGCTCCTGCTTTGCATTCCAGCGCTTCGACCGAGTCTCTGGTTATGCATTGCTGGCTTTTCAATGGTTATCGGAAGTGCGGCGGCACCGACGTGGTTGCTGCTCGGACTCGAGCGGATGAACGCAGTGGCCATTTCGCAGGGCTTCGCAAATCTGCTTGCGCTCGTTCTGCTATTCGTGTTCGTGGATGGGCCTGGAGACGTTGCGTTGGCGCTCGTCATCTACGGGGGCGCATTGGCAGCAACGAATGCGACGCTGACTTGGTGGATCTTGCGCAAGGGCCTCGTGCGGTGGAGTGCTCCAAGTCGCACCGAACTCCTGCAGACGGCGAAGGACGGATTTCCGGTCTTCGTATCGACGATCTTCGTGAGCTTCTACACAGTCCTTCCGGCGCTGGCCGTGGGCGCACTGTCGAGCGCGACTGCGGCCGCGTATTTCAATGTTGCCGACAAGGCACGCGCGGCGGCAACCTCCGCGATGCAGCCAGCGTTCACCGCACTCCTGCCTCGAATGAGTCACCTTTTCGTGCACGACCGTCGTGGTGCGCGCATCCTTCTCCGCAGGTCCATCGTCGCGACTGCCGGGGTCAGCGGCGCCGCAAGCATCGTGCTCTTCTTCGGTGCGGAACTGATCGTCAACTTGGTCGGCGGCCAAAGCTTCGTGCCCGCGACGAGCGTACTCAAATGGATGTCGCCGTTGCCGTTCGTGGTGTCGATGTCCTCGATAGCATCGCTGCAGATCCTGTTGCCCAATCAGAAGATCAAGCAATTCAACGGTGTACTGATGATGGCCGGGGCTGTCAGTCTTGCGTCCATATGGCCATTCGTTCAGTTGGGCGCTGAGCTCGGCGCAGCCCAATGTCTGCTGTTGACTGAACTCCTGGTCTGCGCAGCGATGTGGCGATTTGCGATCTTGACAGTTCTCCGAAAGGATCCATGAGCACGTGTTCGAGTTCAAGGCAAGCGCCGCAATAGTTCGCCAGCTTCAAGTGTGCTTGGCGGAGTGCGCTACAAGCCCGCGCCCGCTCACCAAGCTTCCCAGCACGAGCAAGCGGAGCAATGCGTCGCCGATCAACGATTGGCGAAACCGTATGGGCGACAACAACAGTCGCGCAATCGCAGCGGGCTGCCGAGGTTCGAAATACCTGGCGAGCAGAAGCTGGTCTTTCCTGCTGAGCCGTGCACCGTGGACGACGCGGAAGTTGTCGAGTTGGTCGAACATGATGTGAACCCAGTTCTTCCTGCGCAGAAAGCGCAGGATTGCCAGATACCGATTGGCGCCAGATCCCATGCCGATCGCGTTGCCACCATGCTGCCGATACAGGATCGTCGGTTCACGGTCGACGATGACTTGGCCAAAGGCCGCGATGACGAGGTACAGCCACCAGTCATGAAAGTAGATGGCGTCGGGGTCTCCGTACTGCTGGGCGAGCGGCAAAGCTGCACGATTGATTGCGCAAGTGCACCCAGTGACGATGTTTTCTGTCAGCGCGTTGCGGAAGGACGGTGCGCGTTTCCACTCCGGTGACAGTCCCAGCGGTTCAAGAGCCTCATCGACCAGTCGTAGCCGAGAGCAATAGAGCGCCGGTTGGTCACCCAGCGGTCGTAGATGGGCTACGGCACGCGCGATCTTGTTGGGCAACCAGACATCGTCCTGGTCACTGAGCATGACGATGTCCGCATCGTCAGGCGCTGCATCGAGCAGTGCGAAGAAGCTCCGCACGAAGCCGAGATTCGGCCCTCGGATCAGAGTGATTCGTGGATCCCGAAAGCTCTCGATCCGCTGCGCTGTCGTGTCAGAGGAGCCATCGTCCCGCACCAGGATGCTCCCACCCGGAGGAAGCTGGGCCAAGATGGAGCGGATTTGCTCCTCCACATGGCGCTCCCCCTGCCATGTCGACATCAAGACAACAATTTTCATGAGAAGACAGTCGAGTGAGCTCAGTATCGCTTCACGCCCGTGGGTCAGCCAGTGGTCACGGCAAAAAGCGACTGCTGGCGCCGTTCAGGAGTCGGACCGCACCGAAGTCTTGTCCGACGGAAGCACATTCGATATCTCCTCAATCCACCGTCGGCACTTCCCGCCAGTTCAACAGCCGCAACGTATTCCCGGCCCCTTCTCCAATACCCACCTTCTTCAGATCTCCTTCCACGTCCCCGGCTACCAGCCGCGTGTGTCGATCGACGCCCAGGAACTTCAGGTCGGTGATCGCGTGTTCGTAGAAGTTGAACGCGGCGCCATCCGGTGTCAGCACCGACTTGCCCTTTGCGAAGTCGATCGCGTAGATGCGGCTCTGGCCCGAGGGGCTGCACGCGTTGCCGGTGGTCAGCAGGCTGGAGAACGCCACCAGCCCGTTGTACGCGGTCGGGTTCACGACCATGCGCCAACCAACCCGCGTCTCGCCATTGACGTTGACGCCCAGGTCCACGTACCAGCCGAGCTTGTCGACAAAGTCGTTGGCGGTGCCGCTGGTCAAGTTGGTGTTGGAAATCGCAGTCAGGTTGTCGCGCGTCAGCGGGTAGCTCACGCCTGACGGTAGCTGGGCGCTGGTGCCGAAGGTGTTCACGTTCCCGTCGAGGATGGCGTAGAAGGCCTGCGGCGCCGACGAACTGATGTCGATCGTGTCCAGCAATTGCCCGGTGCCGAACATCACATAGCGCTTCTTGCTGCGGGGGTCGATTTCGACCAGCGGCTGCGTAGTGATCGGCTGCGCCGAGCCGTTGGTCAGCGTCGCCAGCATGAGCGGCGCCGGATAGGCGCCCGGGGCGCTGCGCTCGGCGGTGACGTCGAAGCGCCAGAGCTGGCCGTCCAGGTCGCCGGCATAGACGGCGTCCGCGGTTCCGTCAGCGAAGTCCTTGATATAGGCGGTGGCCTGCGCCAGGCCTCGTGAACTCGTGCCGGTCTGCACTTTCTCGAGCAACAGGCCGTTGCGCGGGTTCACGAAGTAGATGTAGCCATTGCCGTCGCTGTTGTTGTAGCCTGAAGTGAGCACCGCGACCCAGCCGTACTTCTTGGTCTTGATGACAATCGGCGATCCAAAGCTGTAGCCCATGGTTGGGTCGGTGAACTCCCAGAGGACCTTGGTCTTGGCGATGGCCTCTGTGGTCGCGGTCCCGGGGTCGGTGATGTCGAGCGCATAGAAGCTCTTGCCGCCTTTGCCGAGGCCGCCGATCAGGATCGTGCGCCAGTCGCGGGTGGTCGAGAAGTTGCCGCTCGTGTTGCCAAAGTCGACGTCGAAGGACTGCGGCGTGGCATCGACGTAGAAGCGGTGGTCGTAGTTGGGGTTGCCCAACTGGGCCAGGCCGTCGAGTTGCGGGGTTGCGGGACTGCTCGGCCCGGAAAACAGCGCGCTCGGAACATAGGCGAACTGCTCGGTGCCCGTGCCGTCCAGGTCGCCGTTGAAGGCGTGCAGCATGCCGTCGTTCGCGCCCACGTAGACCATCGTGGGTCGGCTTGCCTTGGCGGTCTTGAAAGCCGCATAACCTGGGTTCGCTGCCTCGGAGAAGGTCATGGTCGGGGGGCCGACGGGCACCACCTTGGCGTCGACGATATCGCCGAGCAGCGAGCGACGCAGGCGATACGGCCGCGTCGTATCGATCGCCGTTCTCCTTTCGTTGGTTCGGTCGCCTCGGAGGTAGTTGATGTAGTTCGCACTGTCGTCGCCGGTGGCCCAGACTGTGTCGAGTGCGGCGAGTTGGGCGCTCGTGAGATTGCCGCTGCGGAAGGGCACCCCGGTGGTGCCGTTCCATGTGACCACGCGACGGCTGGTGTTCCAGCCGCTTCCAGCCAGTTGCGAAGCGAAGCCGTCGGCGCTGGACCACACGGCCGTCCCACTGGGCGTGCCGTCGTCGCTGAACGTGATCCGGCTGGCCGTGAGCACGCCCGTCCATCCGTCAGCGTCGTATTGCGTGGCGTAGGAGGCAGCGCCGGTCGATGCGACCTGGAGCGTAGAGAGCGAGAACGATGTGGTGAATGCCTTGATCTCGTTGACGATGGCCTGGAACGCGCGCGTCAGGCCGTCGACCATGGTGTCGGGCCGTCCGGCGGTGAAGTAGTTGTCGGGGCGTGGCTGCACCGTGTCCGGGTTGGGACGCGTATCGGTCAGCGTCTCTCCGGAGGTCGACCACCAGTCCAGCGGGATCGCGTCGGCAGTGGCAGTGTACGGATCGAAGATCGTCCCCTTGGGGATCTTGAGGCCGCCGTACTTTGCTGCCAGGTAGAACTGGTTGTTCGACTGGAAGGATTGTTCGAGCACGTCGACCCAGTAGGTCTGCACGGTCTGCTTGTCGTTGACGTCGGGGCGGATGTCGACTGTGTTGGCGTCGTAGGCCAAACCGGCGATGTACGCGGAGTTCTCGCGTCCGCTGTAGCTGTTGCTGTTGCCGAGGTTGCCCAAGCCCTGCAGTTCACCGACCTTGTTGGTCGCCGTGATGGCGTTGACCGTCTCGACATCGGTCTCGGTCGAGAAGGCCGGGTAGGCCGGTTCGCGGTCCCGGTAGGAGCTGCTGTTGCCCGGCACGTTCTTGTCGACGTGGGTATAGATGTCGCCGATACCCAGAATGAAATTGCGCTGGCAGGAATGCTGGATCGGATCCTTGTCCTTCCAGCCGGTGACGACCGGGAAGCCATCGAGCAACTTCGTCTGCCGCTGAATGGTCGTGGGGTCGGTACTGGGCCCTCCGATGTCGCTCCAGGTACTGATGTTCCCCAGCTTCTTGAAGTAGCGCAGCACTGCGTAGTACATCTCGCTCACCGGGTCGTAGTTCTTGTAGTTGCCCGGCAGCAACTGGCCGAACTTGTTCAGGTAGTTGATGACGCCGCTGTTGGTGATCGGGATGCCGGTGGCCGCCGTGGTCGCGGTGGCATCGCCGGCGTTGGGGTTGGGGTCGAACACGCCGGTGGTGGCGCTCCATTCCTTGACCGTGTTGTCCTTGTCGGGCAAACCCGGCACCGGCTCGGTGGGACCGACGAATTTCTGGGCTGCGCGAAGCACGCCGCCATCACGCTGATCGCTGGCATCGTTCAGGTAGCCGAAGGCGCTGAAACGCATTCGTTGGGAGTACTTCTGCACCAGCCCTTCGGGTTTCCAGTTGCTTCCGTACTGCTTGCAGTTGGTCTCGACGCCACCCGGTGCGTTGGGGTCGCAGACCTTGTTGCGCATGGTGAGGTCATAGACGCCATCGTTCGTGAACGCATTCTGATAAGGCGTGGCGCCCGTGCTGTCGAGCGGATTGGCGAACTTCTTGAAAATTCCCGGCGAGGATGGGGTCTGCCACAACAGCCTGATCTCGGCGCTGCTATTGAGGTCGTAGTGTTCAAGTTTGACGGAATAGCTCTGCCCGGCCGTCAAGGCGACGGACGCGCTCGTGTTCTCGGTTGCGCCGTGGTCGGTCCAGTTGTCGATGACACGGTTGGCGTTGGTGAAATTGTTGGAGGCCGTCGTGTCGATCCATAGCCTCACACCATCGTCGGAGATCGTGCGGAAGACATAGTTTCCGGTTGTCGGTGCCGTGAAGGTGCCTGTGAAGCGGACGGAGAAGTTGTCGGCGTTGATGCTGGTGTTGTCATGCGGCCTCCCGCCCCACGCGTAGTCTGCGGTGTCGCCGGTGCGCGTGACAACAGCGCCACCGGTGACGGTCCTGTTGTTGAAGTATTCGCCCCGGAACGATTGCATCGGCATGAGGCTGAAGCGCATGCGAAAGCCCTTGCCATTGATGCTGATACGCAGGTTCGTCGCGGTGTTGAACGGAGTGGCGCCTGCGATCTCCGCCTGTGGCAGATTGCGATCGTCGAACAGGCCCTGGCCCGAGTGCCACGCCTTTTCAAGAATCGTCTCGTTCACCGAGTCCACGACGCGACGACCGCCGGTCATTGCCCAGCGGAAGGGATCGATGGTGGAAGTCGCCGCCCAATTGAGGAAGTTGCCACTCCACATCGCGTCGTTGGTGCCGGTGCATCGGCGCGCAGCGGCGATGCCGGTCGGTTCGAAGTAGCTGGTATCGCCAGTGTCGGTGTCGTTGCGCGCGGCGTTGTACTGGTAGGTGTAGCACTTGTCCGGGTCGAAGTAGCCGAGAAAGATGGAGGTACTCGCGTAGGTGGCGGTATGCGCGGTCCGGGAGGCGGTTGGCCATTCCACCGACAAGGCAAGCGCCATGTTGCCAGGCACGTTGGAGCTGGCGAACACCGGCTGGTCCGCAAGGCTCGCGGCGCCCGCGGCTCCCTGCAAGCCGATCAACGCGGCCGCGGCCGCTGCGCGCAGGGCGTGGGATGGGAGATAGGAGGTAGGGTTCATGCTGCGCCTGCTCTTTTTCTTAGTCCGGCTTGGTGAATGAGGTCTGCAGGAACACCTGCGTCTTGCGCGGACCGTCCACGCGCACACTCAGGCGATAGACGAGCGCCGCCGGCGGCGGAGGCCGTTTCGATTCCTGAACGCTGCCGCCGCGCACTTCCGTGATCGACGGCGCGAAGACGCACTTCTGGGGCGAAGCCGCGCCTGTCGCGTTGCACAGCCGATCGATCACGTAGCGGACTTTCACGCCGTCGCGCGTGATGTCGTTGGCCACCCGGCCCACGCTGCCGAACGCGGTGTCGTCGTCCAGGAGGATGGTGGGGATGCCCTTGTCATTGGTGGCAAGCTGCACCGCGCTGTAGTTGGAGCCGACCACGTTCGCGCTGTCGGCTCCGGCGGCCGACAACGCACCCGAGTTCTTGAAGAGCTTCAATGCTTCCTGCGCGGCCTGTTCGCCCTGGTTCACCAGGTCGCGCTTGAAGGCGAGGTTGCCGGCGCCGAACAGTGCGGTGTCCATCGAGCGCATGACGGCGACACCGCCCGCGAGCAGCACCACCAGGATGATCAGGCAGAAGAGGAGCACGACGCCGCGCTCGCGCGGTCGCGCCAGGTTTGTGTGGTTCTTCATGGCGTGGGCGCCACTACGGGCAGCAGCAGGATGTTGCGGAGGGGGATGGTGAATTCGACAACGCGGTAGCGGTAGCGCCGGGCGTCGCCGGTCAGAGCCACAGCCGCGCGTGGGCTCGTGGTGTCGCTGAACAGGGCGGGGATGGTGGCCGAGACGTCCTTCGAGTCGATGTTGGCGCTGCGAAGCACCAGGGCCACGCGCACGGCGACCACCTGACGCGCCTTGGCAGGCGTGGTCATCATGGTGGCGATGTCGTAGCCCGTGGCGTCCGGCGCGACCCAGGCGTCGAAGACGCCGTTGTTGTCGCTGTCGATCCCGTAGAGCGCATGCATCTCCATGACGCCGTCGGCGATGGCCTGAGCCGCATCGGTGCCGTTGCTGCGCAAGAGGTCGTAGCTGAACAGGGTGCGGTTGGCGCCGACGCCGAAGAGCTGGAACTGCACGTTGCCTGCATTCGCGTTGCCCAGCGGCGTGAGGTAGGCGGACCCGCCCGTGGCCAGCCCCGCCAGCGTGGTGCCGGTTCCGGCGGTGAAGTAGGTGCCGGCCAACGGCAGCAGTTCGTTGTTGGCGGAGTCCGCGAAGCCCGTCTGCACTTGCTCCACCAGGCAGTCCGTGGTGCCGCTCTGGCTCACGAGCGCCATGTCGGCTGCCTTGAAGCCCACGGTGTTGTCCACGCGCACGATTTCGTCAGTGGCGCCGCTGGCCCGGATCGGCCGGGGCACGTCGCCGGAGGATCCATTGCCGCTCATCACGACCAGCACGTCCGATCCGCCCGCCGACTGATCGTTGGCGATCAGCAGCGGTGCCATGCGCAGATTGCCTTGGTTCGTCGCGCCGTCGCCGCCCAGGAAGCCGGCGAAGGGCGCGGGGAAGGCACCGCCGGAGCGCGGCAGGATGGCAGTCCCGCTGCGCGAGACATTGAGCTTGCATCCGAACACGCCCAGGTCCCACGATTGGGCAAAGCCGGAGCCTGCGCTGCGCACGGCACGGTCCAGCAGATAGGCCGCGTAGGCCCCGGACTGGTTCATGTCGTTGGTGGAGGTGGTCGAGCGCTTGTGCGATTCGCCCATGGTCAGCGCGCTGGTGATCGCCAGCGTGACCACCAGACCGATCGCCATGGCGACCAGCAACTCGACCAGGGTCAGCCCGCGTTGGGAGGCTCGAATCGACATGGTGAGGCGCCTCATTGCGGCAGGACCACGCGGGTGCGCAGCTTGTTGGGGTCATTGGTGCCGCGCGACGGCGCTTGCCAGGTGATTTCGATGTCGGCGCTGTTGGTGGTGCCGCTGACAGTCGTCACGCTGATTTCGCCGCCCGGCAGGCCATCCTTGCTCGGGTCCGCGATCCGGGTCTGCCAGGACGAGCCGTCCGATACGTCGACGGTGACGGAACGCGTGATCCACATCGTGCTGGCGATCTCGTTCGCCAGCAGCGCCGCGCGATTGCGGTCTTCGGCGTCGACCGAGAAGCTGACCGCGCGTGCCTGCAGGCCGATGAGCCCGAGAATGCCGAAGGAGAAAAGCAGCACCGACACCAGCACTTCGAGCATGGCTACACCCGCCTGGCCCTGACGGTTGGCAAGAGGAGGTCGTTCGCGTTTCATCATCAGGGGCAACCGTCTGGGTGATCGTTGGAAAGCGTCTTGTCCGGGTCGCACAGGCGCACCTGTCCGCCCAGCGCCACCAGCACGCGCAGCCGCCGGTCGACTCCGGCGACCGCGCCGGTCACGGTGATGTCGAAGGCCTGCACGGGCGGCGTCCCGGTCGGGAGCGCACAGGTGGCGCCGGTCACACCCGGCGCGCTGTTGGGAACCATTCGGCCGATGGAGCTGAAGCAGATCGCCGAAGGCCCATCGATCTGGATGCCGGTGCTGGCGTCGGCCATGATGCCGGCCTCGACGAATTCGCTGGTTTCACCTGCGTCCGTCATGGCCGGGACCGTGTTGATCGCCCAGTTCCTGCCGTCCTCCACGGCCGTGTGGCCCACGGCCGTCGGCTTGTCGTTGGTCAGCGAAAACACGACCTGGCGGCTGCGACGCGTCGCCTCCGATTGCGCGAGCCGCAGGCCGTTCTGAAGCGAATCGCTCACCGTGCGCATCCTGGCGTTGCGCATCCACGCGCTCATCGATGGCATGGCGAGCGCGATGAGGATGCTCATGAGGACGATGGTCACGAGCATCTCGATGAGCGTGAAGCCCGCGAGCCGCGGGCGCGTCATGCGCTTCAGCACGCCTGTCCCTTCTTCAAGATCCACGCGGAGGTGCAGGAACTCGTCCAGCCCGAACCGGTGGGTACACCGGTCGTGCCGCGCGCGTTCACCTGATTGATCGTGTAGGCGGCGCCACTGACCGGGCCGCTGCCGGTGGCCGTGAGCACATAGGCGGTCGCGCTGGGTGCGCCCGCATCGGTGCACGAAATCACGAAGTTGCCGAAAGTCCGCGCTGATGCGTCGACTTCACAGGGCGAGGTGAAGGTACCGACCGTGTCGTAGGTGCGGTTGTCCTGGAAATGCCGCTCCATGTTCGCTCGCATGGTGGCAAGCGCATTGGTGGCCTCGACCACCTGCCCGCGGCGTACATAGTCGGTGTAGCTGGGATAGGCAACCGCGGCGAGGATGCCGATGATCGCCACGGTGATCATCACCTCGATGAGCGTGAAACCTTCCGAACGGGCGCGGAACTGGGGGCGGTTTGGCACTGTGAGGACCTCGGGCTGATTCATTACGAAAGTGACAAATTGTCACCAGAATGCCCGAAGCCAGCCCGCCGCCTGTCAGCGGCTCACATCCTTTCGTCACCCACAAGCGCCAAAAATGCGTACTTTCGCACCAATCAATCGGCCAACTCACGCCAAGAGTTGCGATGCGGCACCCCGGCCGAGCCGCCGCCACCCGGCGGCCTCTCGGTCTTGATCGTGCCGTCGCTGCTCTGCCGGATGATGCGGGTCTCGCCGTTTTCCAGCTTCACCCAGCTCTGGCCGACGATCAGCGCGTTTGCACTCCATAGACCGCCGGCTGCAACGTTTTCGAACCCGTTGCCGTTGGCCGCATTGAGGAAATAGCGCCAGGACGAGCCGCCCGAACTGCAGGCGTCCCCGTTGGGAATGGCCGTATCGATGGAAAGGGTCCCGAACTGCAGGGCCATGTCTGCGGCAACCCGCTCGCCGGAATGCGGCAGGTCGACCCACCACCCATCCTGCGTCCCCCAGTTCACCTGATTGCTCGTGATGTTGGCGATGTCCCCCGTGAGGGTGAAGGTCTGGCGCACCATCTTGTTGCTCAGGCGGACATCGCCCACGCCGGTGTTTGCCAGCGAATCCTTGACCGCGTAGATGCTCTGCTGGGCCGTGTCCTCGATGTCCGAAGTGCCGAGGTAGCGCCCGGTGCCCACGATGATCACCGGCTTGCCTGCCACTTCGGCCATTTCCGGCATGGTCGTCACCGGCTGGGGCGTCGTGGCGCTGAGCTGGAACTTGGCCAGTTGCAGCGCGCCCTGGTTGGGCGCGACCAGGTTGTCGACATCGAAACGCCACAGATTCCCCTGGAGGTCTCCGCCGTAGAAGCGCTTGGAGGTGTTGTCCGAGGGGTCGTCGACCCACGAATTGATCTTGGTGAGCCCGCTCGGATCCGTCGTGCTGCCGGCCGTGGTCGAGATGTCGAGCAACCTGGCGCCGGTGTTCGCGTTCAGCACGAACAGGTGGCCCTTGCCGTCCCCGTTGCTGACGTTGTTGTATCCCGATGCGAAGGCAACCACCCAGGTCCCGTCCGCGCGCTTGGTGATGATGGGGTTGCCGAAGCTCAGGCCCAGGTTGGTGTCGGTGAATTCCCAGAGCGGCAGGGGGCTCGCGGGGTCCGTGATGTCGAGCGCGTAGTAGCTCCGGCCGCCCTTGCCGAGACCGCCGACGAGGATGGTCTTCCACGTGGTGCCGACCTTGATGTCGCCGACGACAGGCGGGCCGTCCACGAAATAGCGATGCCGGGATTCGTAGCTGGCATCCGCCAGCCGGTACAGGTTGGGCAGCACTGCGCTCGGCACGTAGGCCCAGAGTTCGGCCCCCCCGTCGCTGCCGGTGCCGGTGGCGGCCGAGAAGGCGTGCAGCATGCCGTCGTTCGCCGCGGCATAGACCACCCGCTTGCGGTTCGCCTTGGCGCTGACGAAGGCCGCGTAGCCGGCATCGGCGTAGGTGAAGGGCGGCTTGCCGACGAAGACCGGCGCACCGTTGACGATGTCGCCCAGCACGCCGGTGCGCGGGCGATACAGCCCGCGCGTGGTGCTGTTTGCCGTGCTGGCCGTCTCGAAGGTTCGCACGCCGCGCAGGTAGTCGACGAGATTGGTGCCCGAATTGGCCGCCGTGAGTTCGGCTGTCGTGAGGCTGGCGCACTGCGAGGCCACCAGGGTCTGCGAGCACAGGCTGCTGAAGGAGGCGCCGTAGCCGTCCGCGTTCAGGTTGGTCCAGTTGAAGGCGCGCAGCGTCGTCGTGGCGGTGGGTTGCCGGTAGTAGATCTTGCGCGCGCTCGGCGTCGTGCCCGAGGTGAGCTTGGCCTGCGCGGACCACAGGGGTGTCGAGCCGACGGCGCCGGTTTCGCCGTTCAGCGTGAAGGCCTGGATGTCGCCCGTCCAGGTCTTGGTCGTGTAGCTGGCCCGGTAGACCTGGTTGTTGTCGCCCGCGACCAGTTCCAGCGCGCTGGTCGATGCGGCGGCGCCGGAGCCGTTTTCTTCCATGATCGTGTTGACGACGCCGCTGATCGCATCGCCCAGCTGGCTCGCGTTCTGGGCTGAGTAGTACTGCCCGCGCCCGTTGACGGCGGCATGCCAGAGGTCGTCGACATTGCGGGCGTCGCCCGAACTGCCCGTGATGGTGGTGGTCGGCACGGGCCAGGTGACCGTGCCATTCGTGAGGTTGACGTAGTCGCCCGCGGTCTGCGTCAGGTAGTTCCTGTCGTAGGTCAAAGTGCCCCCGACACCCAGACCGATGGTGAAGGTCGTCATGTGCTGGTGCGGCGCCGTGTCCCGGCCGTTGGGCTTGAGGATGTTGCTGCAGACGTTCTGGCTGGTGCCCGATGCCACGGACGTGCAGTTGCCGAGGCCCTCGGTGCGCAGGTCGGTCTTGTAGTAGTACTCGGCGACGTCGGCCAGGGTGTCGGATGAGCCGCCGGTGGTGACCGCCGTGGTGGTCGGGGCGCTGGCCTCGCTCTTGCCCGCCAGGTCGGCGGCGGTCTTGCCGTTGACGATGACGGTCGCGCCGACCACGCAGCTGTCCTCGCCGGCGCCGCTGTTGGACCAGGCGCCGCCGGAGAAGGTCTGCGGCTGCGCCGTGACGGCGTAGCGGTTGACCCCGCTGCGGCGGCACGAACCGAGCGTGCCGACGATGTAGAGCGTTCGCGTCGTGACCGCCGTCGTGGTGGTGCCGTCGAACATCGGGCGTTCTTCGGTGCCGTCCTGGTTGGCCACGAGGTTGCCGCCGAGATCGCGCGGGCCGTAGTTGGCGTTCTCGACACTGCCGCCGCTGTTCCAGTAGCCGTCGGTGGATAGCAGCGCATAGTTGCGCTGGCACGAATACTGGACCGGGTCGGTCTGGCCGGCATAGCCCTTCGCGAAATAGCGGCCCGCCTTCGACAGCGCGCCTCGCAGCGGTGTGCCGCCGCTCGCGGCGGCGCCATAGAGCTTGGTGTAGATCGATGCCCGCTGCGCCGTGCCGAAGTCGTCCACCGGATGAAAGCCGTCGCCGGTCGTGACATCCGTGCTGCTGTTGATGGTCGAAAAGCCCACGCGATAGCCGTCGTCCAGCGACTTGAATGCGCGGCCCACCGCCGTGCGCATCAACAGCGAGCGGGTGCGGTAGTAGGCATACCAGTTGGCGTAGTTCTGGGCATCGGCCGAGGTGCTCTTGACGGTCACCTTCGTGAACACGCCGCTGCCCGGCGAGTTGCCGACGGTGCTCAGGCACTCGTTGTAGAAGGTGTTCTGCACCGGGCCCGTGCTCGTGTAGGCCCAGCTCATCCGGGCCTGCGTGCCCGTGTAGCTGTAGTAGTAGCTGCCCGGAAACCGGGTCGCGGTCCAGGTCGAGGACGAGCCGCTGCCCGTCACGGACGAGACGGACACCGCCAGCGTCTTGACGCCGCTCGTGTTGAAGTTGGTGGCGCTCCAGCCCGAGACGGTGCCGGTCATCGACCTCCCGCTGCTGGCGCTGAGCGTGATGGTTTCGCCCACCGTGAAGGTGGTGGCGGAAAACCCGCTGCCGGTGAAGACGAAGTTCTTGTTCCCCGTACCGGTCGCGACGCTGCTCGTCGTGTTGATGGTGGTAATGGTCTCGGAGGAGCCGTTGAGATTCGTGCTGCCCGATTGGGCGAAGCCGTTGGTCCACGCCGCCGCGAAGTTGGGCGTCGCCAGGGGCTGGCCGGTCGAATCCAGCGGCAGCGCATAGATGACGGCGGGGTCGTAGGCCACGCCATTGCATTGCGCAGACCGATAGCCGTAGGTGCCGGTGTCGCTCATGGCATCGGGCATGAACTCCGAAGCCATGCTTCCCGAGTCGTCCAGGATGAACATCAGGTTCGGCTTCGCCTTGACGTTGGGCCGTGTTGCCAGCGGTTCGTCGAGGATGAAGGTTTCCGCGGAAAGTGCGGGCGAGGCAACGGATGCGGCGGCGCAGACACCGAGCGCGACGGCCCATTGCGCAAGGACATTCCGCCGGGGCAAGCACGCGCGCCCTGAGGATGGCGTGGGGTGCGTTTTCATGGCAGATGACCCTATTGGAAGCTGACGATGGACTCGGTGAAGCTGGCCGTATTGCGCGCGCCGAGCACGCGAACGACGACGCGGTAGTAGGGGCTGGAGCCGCCGGCAATCGGCTGCCGGCCGTAGGAGATGCTGCCCTTGTTGGAGGAGCCGCCGCCACCGCTCAGCGGTTTGGAGCAGCTGTTGTTGAGGTCGTCGTTCGCATCGCCCGAGGATGCGCAGAGCCGGAAGATCACGTAGCGCGTCTTGTTGCCGTTGATGTCGTCGACGCTCACGGTCTTCAGCGCGCAGCTGGCAAAGGTGCCGGCGCTCGCGTAGTCGCAGCGGCTGTCGTTGTCCCAGTCGATCAGCTTGCGGGTGCGGTCCGCAGGAAACTGCTGTCCCGTGGCGTCCACGCGCGTGATCGTCTTGTCGACGTTCAGCTCCTTGGTGCTGGCGTAGTAGCCATTGGTGGCCGCATCGTTCTGGAGAGACGTGATGTTGGCTTTCAGCCAGGCCACGGCCTGGCGCGTGGCCTGGTCGCCGGCAGCGGTGGCGTCCTGCTTGAAGCCGATGTTGCCCAGCACCAGTCCGCCCGTGTCGACCGAGCGCACCAGCGCGAGCGTCGCGAGCGACAGCGCGGCCAGCGCGAGGAGCGCGAACAGCAGCGACACGCCGCGCTGCCTTGGGTTCGGGTGGTGGCGGCCGTCCATCGTCAGCTCCCTGCCGCGTTCCACAGCATGTTGCGCAGCGGAACCACCGTGTCGTAGACCTTGTAGCGATAGTGCTTCCAGTCGGGCACGGCGCTGATGCCGAGCGTCAGGCACTTGCTGCCGCTGTGGCAATTGACGGTGCCGGCGATGGTGGTGCCGGCGCCCACGTCCCACAGCGGTTCGTTCTGCGTGACCTCGTCCTTCTCGTACTGATTGCTGCGTGCCACCACGGCGATGCGGATCGCCAGCACCTGCTGCCAACCGATGGCGGTGGTCGGCGTGACCGTGTCGTAGGCGTCCACCATGCCGTCGCCGGTGGTGTCCTTGCCGTACATCGCCTGGAGATTGACGATCTGCGGGTAGAGCGTCGTCGAGGCGGTGGACGCCGCGCCAGCGGTCCGCGTGGTGAGGACCAGGTTGCGCTCGGCGTCGACCTCGTAGGTATTGAGCGACATCGTGCCGAGGTTCAGCAGGTAGCTTTGCGTGGGGTAGCCCGCATCCGGGAAGACGCTGCTGCGATTCCACTTGCTGGTGCCGCCCGACACGTGCGGCACGTGCTGGAAGTTGAGCGTGGTGTTGGTGGCCGGCGAGGCGCCGTCGTCCGTGACGCTGAACACCGTGCACCAGTTGTCGACGCTCCAGCCGCCGCCCGCGGGCACGACGATCATCAAGTCACCCGCCGCCACGCCGAGCGACGACTTGACCACGAAGAACTCGTCGGTCTTCGCATGCGCGTGCGTGACGCTGACGGGCGCCGAAAACCCCGGCGTGCGGCTTTGCAGCACGGTGATCCGGTCCGGCGCGCCGCCAGCGCCGTCCTCGATGACCACCGGCGCCAGCGTCGGCGTGAAGGCGATCGACGGCGTCCCCGCGGGCGCGGCCGGATCCCTGAACTCCCCCTTGATCGGACAGCCCAGCGCGGCTGGCTCATTGGCGGTGCCATAGCCCGCCGCCTGAATGTCGCGCTGAAGGGTGTACAGCGACAGCGCGCCGTTCGTCTGCGCATCGCTGCCCATCGTGAGCGTGCGCTTCTTGCCTTCCGACATGGTCAGCACTTCGCTGATGACGAGCGTGGTCAGCAGGCCCAGCAGCAGCCCGACCATGACTTCCACCAGCGTGAAGCCGCGAGATCTGCGAAGGCTGGGGGTGAGCATGGTCATCCAGCCGTCTTGCCCGCAATGGTGGTCTGCGTCACGTACTTGTGCGTGTCGCCGTTGGGCAAGGCCCACGTGACAGTGACCGACACGTCGCCGGTCGCCTCATCGACCGCGATGGCCGCGCCGCCGCCCGGAAGCATCTGCGTGACCTTGCTGCGCCATTCGGTGCAACCCGCGGCGCTGCAACTGTCATCGCCCGCGTAGCCCGTGAGATTGTTGATGTCGGTCCACATCCTGCCGATGACCTCGCTGGCGAGATAGGCCGCATCGGCGCGCATCTTCGATTCCGTCTGCGAGCGCGTCAGCGAGCCCTGCATGCCGATCAGGCCGAGCACGCCGAGCATGAAGATCAGCATCGCGACCAGCACTTCGATCAGCGCCACGCCGCGGGGCGCGCTCCCCGTTCTTCTGGGAAGCGAAGGGCGCCGATGTTTGTGAAAGCCGTGCATCTCGTCGCTCCGTGCTCAGCATTTGCGTGGATCGGTGGAATCCGCGGGCACATGCGGATCGCACATGCGGATCGCGCCCGCGCTGGTGATGCGCACTTGCAGGTTGCGGTAGGCGGCGCCGTCGTTCGGCCCGGTGATGTCGATGCGGGCGATCGGGTCCGCGTTGACCACGCGCCCGAAGCCGTTGAACGTGACGGTGGTGCCGCCCGTGGTTCCATCCGCCTGCAGGCCGCTGACCTTCACCTTGCCGCCGCCATCGCCCACGGCGCGCTTGAGCACGATCTTGGGTGCCACGCTGGTCGACGGCGCATTGGCGCAATGCGTGTCCGGCGATGCCGCGCTGACGACCCAGGAGCCGCTGCTGGCCGACAGCGCGCAGCTGTTGTCCATCACGCCGGGGTCGGCCAGGGAGACGAGGTAGAACGAGATGCTCTGGTTGCGTCCCACGGCTTCGCTGCGCGCCGTCTGCAGCCCGATCTGCAGGGATTCCGCGGCGTTGCGGATGCGTGAGTTGTCCAGCCACGCGCCGATGCTCGGCGCCGTCGCGAACAGCACCAGCGCCAGGACCGCCATGGTGACGACCAGTTCGATCAGCGAGAAGCCGCGCTGCTTCATGGCGGGTCCTGGTCAACAGGTGGCCGATTTCGTGAGCCAGCACGCGGCATTCACGTCGCTGCCCTTGAACTTCGTGGTGACGCGGTCGCCGTTCTGATTGATCGTGTAGACGTGGCCGACGGCGGCGCCCTTGATGCCGGTCGCCGTCACCGTGTAGCCCTGCTGGGCGTTCGTCGTGGCGCAGTCGAACGAAAAGTACTGCGCGGTCCGGGGGAAGGTGTTCCAGCTACTGGCGCTGGCATCGGCAGCGCACTTGGCGGCCGTGCCGTAGTTGCGGCTGTCCTGGTAGTACTGCTCCATCTTGGCCCGGTACTCCGACAGCAGCGTGAACGCCTCGGGGAGCTGCCCCCGACGCACATAGTCGTTGTATGCGGGCAGTGCGATGGCGGCCAGGATGCCGATGACCGCGACGACGATCATCACTTCGATCAGGGTGAACCCGCCGGCGGAGGGCCGGCTTCTTCCGCAGTGGAAGCAAGCCAGTTTTTTCACGGTGAGGACTCTCGAAGTGGGGTGCGCGCGGTGGCAATCAGTGACGATCTTTTCTGATTGTGTGAATGCAGGTCCGGAAGCCCCAGACCGTTTGTCAGCGAGCGCACACCTTCCGTCTGAGCGTGTACAGACGTACACATTCAGTTGCACGAAGTTGCATTTTTGGCGTCGGGCGCCTTTTGACGAGGTGCGCTCGGGGCCCGCGGGACACGGGCTGTCGGTGCCTAGCGCGGCGTCGATTCGCCGGCGGTATAGCTGCCCGACTTGCCGCCGTGCTTTTCGAGCACGTGGACATCGGTGATGCGCATGCCCCGGTCCACCGCCTTGCACATGTCGTAGATCGTCAGCAGCGCCACCTGGACGGCGGTCAGCGCTTCCATCTCGACGCCTGTCGGCCCCACCGTTTCGACGGTGGCCGTGCAAGTCACCTGGGGCAATCCGCCCTCGGACATGGCGAAAGCCACTGCCACCCGGGTCAGGGCGAGCGGATGGCACAGGGGAATCAGGTCGCTGGTCTTCTTGGCCGCCTGAATGCCCGCGATGCGCGCAATGCCCAGCACATCGCCCTTCTTCGCGGTACCCGATTCGATCAGCGCCAGGGTGGCCGCCTGCATCTCGATGCGGCCGGTCGCCACGGCCACGCGATGCGTGGCCGGCTTGGCGGCCACGTCGACCATGTGCGCCTGGCCCTGGGCGTCAAAATGTGTAAGGGAACTCATGGGTGAACGATCGGCGAAGTGCCGCATCATACGAGGCCGAACCATTGACGAGGAATGTTGCGGTTGACTCCAGTTATCCACTCCCCCGGCATGCAGCGGCCCGCCAGGCGCCTCTTGAGGAGCGCGTGCGCCGCAGTGGTGATCGCGGCGCAACTGGCGCTGCCGGCACCCGCCGTGGCCCAACTCCTGCCGGGCATGGGCGACGGCGGCGAGATGACCGCCAGTGCCGAGCGGCATCTCGGCGACCAGATCGCGCGCGAGCTGTACCGCGATCCGGACTACATCGACGACCCGGTGCTCTCCGAATACGTCGACGACATCTGGCAGCGGCTGCTCGCCGCCGCCCGCACGCGGGGCGATCTGACCCCCGAGCTCGACGAACGATTCGCGTGGACCGTGGTGCTCGGGCGCGATCGCAGCATCAACGCCTTCGCGCTGCCGGGCGGCTATCTCGGCGTCAACCTGGGGCTGATCGCAGTGGTCGGCAGCCGGGACGAACTCGCCACGGTGCTCGGGCATGAACTGTCGCACGTCACGCAGCGTCACATCGCGCGGCAGATGTCCAAGCAGAGCAAGCAGATGCCACTGATGCTCGCCGGGCTGATCCTCGGCGCGATCGCCGCCAGCAAGAGCCGCAGCGCCGATGCCGGGCAGGCCGTGATCCTGGGCAGCCAGGCTGCCTTCGTGCAGAACCAGCTGAGCTTTTCGCGCGACATGGAGCGCGAGGCCGACCGTGTCGGTTTCGGCGTCATGACGCAGGCCGGCTATGCGCCGCAAGGCGCGGCCTCGATGTTCGAGAAGCTGCAGTACGCATCGCGGCTCAACGACAACGGGTCCTATCCGTACCTGCGCAGCCACCCGCTCAACAGCGAGCGCATTGCCGACATGCAGGGACGCTTCCAGTTCAAGCCCGGAACGGCGGCCGCCGCGCTGCCCCTTGCAATGGACCACGCCATGATCGCGTCCCGGGCACGGGTGCTCACGCGCCCGGGCGTCGACGTGCTGCGGTTATGGGTCGACTCCGCGTCGAGCGGCGAGTTCGCGAAGAGTTCGCCCGCCCAGCAGGCCGGCACGCTCTACGCGGCAGCGATGGCGGCCAGCGAATTGCGCGACTTCAAGGCGGCCCGTGCGCTGGCGCAGCGGCTCGTCACGCGCACGGCGGGCGATGCGCCGTCCTCCCGCCTCGCGCGATTGCTGTCCGCCGAGATCGAACTCACGGCCAATGCGGCGCCTGCCGCGGCGGCGCTGCTCGATCCCAAGGCCAAGGACCGCCCCGAAATGCTGCTCGCCGCGCAGGCGGCGGTCGCCATGCGGAATCCCGCGCCGATGATCCCGTCGCTGCGCGACTGGGTGGCCGTCCATCCACGCGATGCGACAGCCTGGCGCACGCTGGCCAACCTGTACGGGGCGCAGAACGACACGGTTCGCGCGGTGCGCGCGGATGCCGAGGCCAATGTGGCGATCCTGGACTATCCGGGTGCGCGCGATCGTCTCCGGGCGGCTCAGGACCTGATCCGCAAGAGCGCGCAAGGCCAGGCCGGTGGCGTGCCCATCGATCACTACGAGGCGTCGATCATCGACACCCGCGCACGCGCGGTGGAGGCACTCTTCAAGGAGCAGGCGGCCGAACCGCCGCTCAGGTAGGAAAAGGGGAGGGCGTGCGGCGCCGGCGCGCCGCAACGCCATGCGTCAGCGCTTGGAGAAAAGCCCGCCCAGCGCCGATTCGATGAGCAGGCCCAGCAGCGAATAGATCAGCGATCCGATCAGCGCAGCAAGGAAGCCGTCGACGTGAAAGCCCGGCAGCAGTCCGGATGCGGCCCAGAACAGCAGGGCGTTGATCACGAACAGGAAGAGGCCCAGCGTGACGATGGAGACCGGCAGTGTCAATACCACCAGCACTGGCCGCACGAACATGTTCAGCAGGCCGATCACTGCGGCGGCCAGCAGTGCCGAGGTGTAGCTCGTGACTTGGACGCCGCTGTAGAAGTAGGTGACTGCCAGCAGCGCGAGCGCGCTGAGCAGCCACTTGATGAGCAGTCGCATTCAGCGGGTCGCGGACCTATTCCGACAACTCGTTGGCCAGCATGAGCAGTGCGCCCATGCCGACCACGGCGCCCGGCAACGCCCAGCTCGATTGCCCGGGCGGGGCCACGTCGGGTGCCACGGGTTCGAGGTCGACCCCGATCTTGGGCCGACGCGCATCGACCACCTGCGCAGCGCCGTGCTCCAGCTTCAGGCGCTTGGTCAGGTCGGTCAGCGGACCCTTCGCGAGAACCGCGATGACTTGTCCGTTTTCGTGGGCCAGCAGCGGCACGACCTGCTCCTGCACCTTGGCGAACCATTTGGCGCGCCAGTTCTCGCGCGCGCTGTGACTCACCCATTTGCTGATGCGGTGCGTCATGCGCGGCGCGCAAGCCACGACCACCCACTGGCGCGGCCCGGCGCTGCCTGCGTCCGCTACGACCTTGGCGAGGAACTCGCGCGCATAGGCCGCATCGTCGACGTACAGAATGATCTTTTCCATAGGTGCTCCTTCTTTCATTGGTTGGAGTGGCAGAGGCAACGGGTCGGAGATCAGACAGTCACGGCGGCGGTGGCCTTGGGGCGGCGTGCCGCGACCCACTTGCCGATCGCGAGCACCAGCAGCGCACCGAGTACGCCGGCAGCGTAGCGAACCACGTCGGTTTGCGGCAGCTTCGGCACCCACGTCCACGCCGCTGCGTTGGCAACGGCCGGGTCCGACACGGCCATCGTGCCCGCGATCCAGCCCAGCAGCATGCCGCCGAGCGTGATGATGATCGGGAAGCGGTCCATCAGCTTGATGACGAGCTGGCTGCCCCACACGATGATCGGGATGCTCACCAGCAGGCCGAAGATCACGAGCGGCATCTGGTGGCCTTCGCCGGCACCTTGCGCGGCGCCAGCGATGGCGATCACGTTGTCGACGCTCATCACGAGGTCGGCCACGATCACGGTCTTCACGGCGGCCCAGAGCTTGTCGCTCGCGGTGATGTTTCCGTGCGCGTCGTCATGCTCGGGCGCGAGCAGCTTGATGCCGATCCACACCAGCAGAATCGCGCCGGCGAGCTTCAGGAACGGGATGGCGAGCAGCGTGAGCGCAAAGAAGATGAGGATCACGCGAAGCAGGATCGCGCCCGCAGTGCCCCAGAGAATGCCCTTGGTGCGTTGCGCCGGGGGCAGCTTGCGGCAGGCCAGGGCGATCACGACGGCGTTGTCGCCACCCAGCAGGATGTCGATCATGATGATCTGACCGACAGCGACCCAAAACTCGGGGGTCATCAACAGTTCCATAAAGTCCTCCATTCAATTCGAGTCCGCCCATGCGGGTCGGATGAAGCGGCTGACTGAGGATCAGGGGAACCTCGAGGAACTTGCAATCGCTTCGATCAAACCAGCATGGGTTCAAATCGAAGGTCTTGCTCGGCAGCGCGATGGCCGCCCGAAAGGCCGGAAGTGTTGTGCTTCGTATTGACGACCTGACGATGCCCGCTCTCGTGAAAGCGGACGGGAGCTACTCCCCTTCGTGGTCGCGATTAAAGCATCGAAGGCCGCCGCGTGGCAACCCGCGACGACTGCCTCCTTAAGAAAATCGCGCTGAAATCCCGCATCGCTAAAGCGATTGATGCTATGTATTTGATAGCAATCAATTCCTTCGCCGGTTGCGGGACTTTGCCGGACTATGATGCCCGCTCGCATTTTTTCGTCCCCCATGGCCGCCATTCACATCACCGACATCGAGGCCGCCATCAACTTCTGGCGCGACAGGAAACCTTCACCCGACGGCATCACGCTGGCGCCCGAGTTGCGCGCGCTCGCCGAGGTCTACGCGTTGATGGTGTTTCATCACGAGGATGAGGTCGACGAAGTCGGCTTTCCGTCCGAAGCCTGGGCCGCGTGGCTCGTCTGGTACCACGGCACCCCCGACACGCCCTGCATCGCGATCTGTTCCACCAGCCAGGGCGAT
The DNA here is from genome assembly GCF_030317145.1 of Variovorax flavidus. GTDB lineage: Bacteria > Pseudomonadota > Gammaproteobacteria > Burkholderiales > Burkholderiaceae_C > Variovorax > Variovorax flavidus. The sequence continues at coordinate 318,354 of NZ_JASZYE010000002.1, read as the reverse complement.
GACGAATGCAAGGGCTGCGGCCGCAGCTTCGACGAAGTGCAGCACTGGCCCGCGATGTCGCCGGCCGAGAAGCGATCGACGTGGCGCCGCATCACCGTGCAGGGCAGCGCCTGGCGCTTCAACAAGTACGCCGAGCGCGCACGCGAGGCCGAGCATGTGTGGCCCGACGACGATGCCGCCGAAGCGGCGTCGGACCCGTCGGCCTGATGGACTGACCCACGCCATGCGCCGCCTCGTGCAAGCTCCCAACCTGGCCATCGCCACGCTGTGGGTGCATGCGCTGCGCGAGGACGGTGTCGAGGCCTCCATCCAGCGCGAATACCTCGGCGCCGCGGCGGGCCAGTTGCCGCCCGATCAGTGCCTGCCCGAGATCTGGATCGAGGACGACGAGCAATACGCGCTCGCCGAGCGCCTGCTGCACGAACTGCGTCACCGTCCCCAACGCCGCTGGCATTGCGTCTGCGGCGAACTGGTCGAAGGCGGATTCGAGCAATGCTGGAAATGCGGCGCCATGATGCCAACCCCCTGAAAAAGCCAGAAACACCGCGGATCCGGCTCCGCCGGTCCGCCGGTGTTGCCCCCGGCAGGGGGTAGGCGGCTACACGAAGTGAGCAAGCCTGGGGGCGAGCTATTTGAACTTGACGGGCTCGATGTCGATGTTGTGCGTGCCGTCGCCGAGCATCAGCGCGCCTTCCTGGATCGTGGCCTGCAGTTGCATCGACCGTTGCGCGAGCGCCGATAGCGACTGCGAGGCCGCCGTCGGCACGCGGAACACACTGAGGTTCTGCGGCCGCGTCAGCTTGTTCTCGATGCCTCGCCACCAGATCTCGGCGGCGTGGTTGAAGCAGTAGACGATGACTTCATCCGCCTTGCCGCAAGCCTTGATGATGGGCTTGTCTTCCGGCTGTCCGACTTCGATCCACAGCTTCACCTCGCCGGTGAAGTCGCGCAGCCACACGTCCGGCTCGTCGGGGTTCGACAGGCCGGCGCCGAAGGCCAGCGTGCCGTCGCCATTGCACACGTCCTGCAGCTTGTACGCGTTGAGCGCCAGCGCAGCCAGGCGGATCATCATCCGCTCGTCCGTTTCGCTCGGATGGCGCGCGAGCGTCAGTGCATGGTCGGCGTAGTAGTTGTGATCGATGTCGGCGACGGCCAGGTTCGCTTTGAAGATCGTGGACTTGAGCGCCATCAGACCCGCCGGGCCAGTTCGGCCGCCTTGCCGATGTAGCTGGCGGGCGTCATGGCCAGCAGGCGCTCTTTTTCCTCGTCGGGGATGGCGAGCGAGCGGATGAGCCCGTGCAGCGCCTCGGCCGTCACGGTCTTGCCGCGCGTGACTTCCTTCAGCTGCTCGTAGGCACCCTGCACGCCAAAGCGCCGCATCACCGTCTGGATGGGCTCCGCGAGCACTTCCCATGATGCGTCGAGATCCGCCGCCAGGGCCTCTTCGTTGAGCTCCAGCTTGCCCAGGCCCGTTGCGAGGCTGGCGTAGGCGAGCGTTGCGTAGCCGAAGGCCACGCCGATGTTGCGCAGCACGGTGCTGTCGGTCAGGTCGCGTTGCCAGCGGCTGACGGGCAGCTTCTCGCTGAGATGGCGCAGCACCGCATTCGCCAGGCCCAGGTTGCCTTCGGCGTTCTCGAAGTCGATCGGGTTGACCTTGTGCGGCATCGTCGACGAGCCGATCTCGCCCTTCTTCAGCCGCTGCTTGAAATAGCCCAGGCTCACGTAGCCCCAGATGTCGCGCGAGAAGTCGACCAGGATGGTGTTGGCTCGTGCCACCGCATCGAACAGCTCAGCCATGTAGTCATGCGGCTCGATCTGGATGCTGTAGGGCTGGAAGGTGAGTCCCAGGCCCAGCGGCGCCGGGGTTTCGACGACCTTGCGGCTGAAGGACTCCCAGTCGAAGCCGGGCCATGCCGCCATGTGGGCGTTGTAGTTGCCGACGGCGCCGTTCATCTTGCCCAGCAACTGCACGGCCGCGATCTGCTCGCGCGCCTTGACCAGGCGGACGGCGACGTTGGCGAGTTCCTTGCCCACGGTGGTCGGGCTTGCAGTCTGTCCGTGGGTGCGGGAGAGCATCGACACGCCGGCGAACTTGCTCGCCATGTCGCGCAGGGTCGCGATCAGGCCGTCGATGGCGGGCAGCATGACCTTTTCGCGGGCCGCCTGGATCTGCAGCGCATGGCTGGTGTTGTTGATGTCCTCGCTGGTGCAGGCGAAATGCACGAACTCGGAAGCTGCGAGCAGCTCGGGACGGGCCTCGAACTTGGACTTGATCCAGTATTCGACGGCTTTCACATCGTGGTTGGTGGTCTTCTCGATCTGCTTGATCGCGACCGCGTCGGCCTCGGAGAAGTTCGAGACCAGGCCCAGCAGGTACTTGCGGGCACCCCCGGTGAGGGGCTTGAATTCGGCGAAGCCGCAGTCGGAGAGCGCGATGAACCACGCCACCTCGACCTGCACCCGCCGGTGCATGTAGCCCTGTTCGCTCATCAGCGGACGCAGCGCCGAGAGCTTGGCCGCGTAGCGGCCGTCGAGGGGGGAAAGTGCGGAAACGGTGGAGAAACTCATGGGCGAATTTTAGGTTGCGCCCCGCCGGAGGCAATTTCAGTCCTCCGGCGCGTCCCGGAAGTAGGCGATTCGCTCCGTTGTCGCCGGGTGCGAGGAGAAGGCGAGGCCGATGATGTTGTCGTCGCCTTGCGAACCTTTCTGCGCCGTGTCGCGCCAGCGCTCGATGGCCTCGAAGAAGGCGACCATCGCGCGCGGCGGGATGCCGGCGGCGCGCATCAGGCGCACCGATTCGGCATCCGCTTCGCGCTCCGCATCGCGCGAATAGCCGAGCGAGGCGAGAACAACCGGCGCGGTGCTGATCAAGGTGCCGTAGTCGCCGATCGCGACCGATGCCGCGAAGCCGATCGCCGACACCTGCACGAGCTGCCGCATCGCGTGGCGCTGGCGGACATGGCCGAACTCGTGCGCCAGCACGCCGAGCACGGCGTCATCGTTGCCCGGCAACAGCGCGACCAGTTCGTCGGTCAGCACGATCGTGCCTCCCGGCAGCGCCAGCGCATTGGGGCCCAGCCGCTGGCCCTGCTCGCGGCTGCGCCGGAATTCGAGCGTCCATGCCGGTGCATCGACGGCATGGGCGGTCTGCACCATCTGCGCGAAGGCCTTGCGGATGCGTTCCTGGTCCGCCGGGGCGAGCGCGCTGGGCTGGAGCAGCGACTGGTCGAGCGATTCGAGGACTTGCGCGCCGATCAACGCGTCGATGCGCTCCGGCACCATCGCGGTCACGCCGCGCGCCACACTTGGCAGGCCCCATTGGTACATCGCGGCGATGGCGCACACCAGCAGCACGAAGGCGATGGCCGCGCCGCGCCAGCTCTGCTGCGCGCGAACCACCCAGCTGTCGCTGCGGCCGAACTGCGTCACCCACGCATCCCACGTCGACGTATCGAGCGCCTGCACGCTGGCGCCCTGGGGCAATTGGGCGATGCGACTGCCGTGACGGGTCCGCTCGGGCCAGCGCACCTGGGCAAGCGAGACCGTCAATGGCGGGAAAGTCTCGCCGGGCCGGGGGGCGACCGTCAGCACGTCGTCCTGCACGCGCAGGCTAGCCGCATGCGGCTTGCTGCTGCAGCCGTCGAAGTAGCGGACGTCGAGGTCGGTCACATCCCGATGTCCAGGCCGAACAGGTCCGCCGCCATGTCGCCCGCGGCGCTTGGGTTTTCGCGTCCCGCCACTTGTGTGATCTCATCCAGCGAGATGCGCGTGCGCAGTTCGACCGCCTCGATCTGGGCCCGGCGGGTGTTCACCACCGCGAAGGGCCAGTAGAGCCCGAGCGTGAGCATGATCAGCAGGTAGTTCTTGCATTGCAGGCGCAGGTAGGCCGCCAGAAGCAGGCCGCTCTTGAATCGCAGCACCTCGTTGCCCGTTTTCGACCAGATGAGATTCTGGAGCCGCACCTGGAGGTAGGACTTGGGAAGAATGTTCAGGAGCAGGATGCCCGCAAGTCCCAGCGCCACTGACAGCCCGATGAATCCCGAGCTTCCTCCGCGTCTCCCCGTGAACACGAACACGGCGACCAGCACGCCGACGAACAGCAATGCCAGCAGCGCGATGCCGATCAGCTTGATGAAGATTCCATAGACCACGCCCACGTCGGCTTCGAGGCGGGTCTGCAACTGTCCGATGGCGTAGTTGCCGTGCTGATAGCGCCTCACGCGCCAGAGGAAATAGGGCAGCCCCGCGAAGAACGCCAGCATCCCGATCCCGATCAGGCCCGATGCGGCGGGCGGCATGCCGCGCGGTGCCATCGCGCCGGCGACGGCAACGGGCAGCAATGCCAGGGCGAGCGGCGGCATCATGCACGCGTACGCTCCCGCCATGTCGCCGGCGAAGCGAAAGCGCAGGCCGCGCCAGCTCGTGTTGGCCAGGCGGAAGCGCATGGCGGCGCGGAACAGCGCCGGCCACAAGACCACGAAGGCCAGCGCCGCCAGCAGCGCGGCCCAGCCGGAGAAGTTGCTGCCGACCGAATAGGTGATCAGGAACAGCGAGGCGATCAGCGTGCCGCGGAGCATCTTGCGGGGCTCGCCGTGGAAGTCGAGCGCATCGCCGTCGACCCAGGTGTTGCTGTAGAAATACTTGAGCTTGCGAACCTTGGCCCACGGAAGATAGATCCCCAGCGTGACCAGAATCAGCAGCAGATTCACGATCCAGATGCGAAAGTATTCGCTGCCCGTCGCCGTGAATTCGATCGGATGGCGGTGCGGAACGCTCGCGCCGGATTCGCCGGATTCCAGATTCACTCTCGCTCCATCTTGTCGGTGATGGGGCTGGATTCTGCACTGCCACGTTCCCCTAGAATCAAAGCGCTACAACGATGACCCTGATGGGGGGAAAGCTCGCATGAAACTGATCGGATCCGCTGCCAGTCCTTACGTGCGCAAGGTACGCGTGGTCATGGCCGAGAAGCGGCTCGACTACCAGTTCGTGATCGAAGACGTCTGGTCTGCCGACACCACGATCTCCAGCGCCAATCCGCTCGGCAAGGTGCCCTGCCTGATCATGGACGGCAGCGAGGCGATGTTCGATTCGCGCGTGATCGTCGAGTACCTCGACACCCTGTCGCCCGTCGGCAAGCTGATCCCGCAACAAAGCCGCGAACGCGCCGAAGTCAAGACCTGGGAAGCACTGGCCGATGGCGTGATGGACGCCGGCGTGCTGTGGCGCCTCGAAGCCACCTGGGCGCACCGCGCCGAAGGCGAGCGCAGCCAGGCCTGGATCGACCGCCAGCGCGGCAAGGTCCTGGCCGGCATCGCCGCCATGGCCAAGGGCCTCGGCGACAAGCCTTTCTGCAGCGGCATCCACCTCAGCCTGTCCGACATCGCGGTCGGCTGCGCCATCGGCTGGATCAGCCTCCGCTTCCCCGAGATCGACTGGCGCGGCGACCACAGCAATCTCGCCCGTCTCTACGACAAGCTGATGCTGCGCCCCAGCTTCGCCGACACCAAACCCTGAACGCAGCACCCAAACAAAAAGCCCCGCAAGCGGGGCTTTTTAGTTCGTGAAACACCGCGGAACCGGCTCTGCCGGGCCGCAGGTGTTGCCCCCGGTCAGGGGGTAGGCGGCTACACGAAGTGAGCAAGCCTGGGGGCGAGTAATAAAAACGTTGCGAGGCGCCCCAAGACGAAGGAGGGAGGGAGGGAGGAGGAGAAGAATCGCCTCGGGATTTCAACCCGGCGGGGACGCCAGGAAGACCTCGCAACATGAAAACGGCCGGGCTGTCCAGGCCCGAATCCGTATGAGGCCGCGCCGTGCGGCCCGGTTCCCTTGACAGTGGTAAGCGTTTGTGACGTCTTCGCCGGATTCAGCTCGGGCCCAGCGCGCTTTCGACCGCCCGGACGAAGGAACGATCATCCGGCGCCGTCATGCTCGAATAGGAATCGACGACCTTGCCGTCGCGATCGATCAGGTACTTGTAGAAGTTCCATTTCGGCGTGGTTCCCGAAGCCCGCGCCAGTTCCTTGAACAGTGGATTCGCGTCGACGCCGCGCACGGAGGATTTCGCAAACATCGGAAATTTGACGCCGAAGGTACTTTCGCAGAATTCGGCGATTTCCTTGTTGGAGCCGGCCTCCTGCGCGAAATCATTCGAAGGAAATCCCAGCACCACCAGTCCGCGCGATCGGTATTTGCTGTCGAGCGCCTCCAGGCCCTTGTACTGCGGGGTGAATCCGCAAAAGCTCGCTGTATTGACCACCAGCACCACCTTGCCCGCGTACTGGCACAGCGCCTGCGGCTTTTCGTCCTGCAGCCTCGGGAAGGTGTGCTGCAGGATGGCCGGGCAACCCGGTGCGGCCGCCTGCGCGCGGGCGGTGGCCGGGAGCAGAAAGGCCCCCACGATCGCGATGGCCGGGAGAAATATCACTGTCAGTCGGATGGGGATTCGCATGGCGGTTTTTCCCTGTCAAAGGGGCGCGAAAACCGCGCCGTCAAGGCAAGCGTATACGCATCATGGCGCTCTTGTCACAGGTGCGCCAAACCAGCCGACTAAAATCCAGCGGCTCAAGAAAGACACCAATGCTGTACCCGGAACTCTTCAGACAACTCGAATCCGTCCGTTGGGACATGGACAAGGATATTCCGTGGCAGTCTTTCGACGCGACCCGGCTCTCCGATGAGCAGGCCAAAACCATCAAGATGAACGCGATCACGGAGTGGGCGGCCCTGCCGGCCACCGAGATGTTCCTGCGCGACAACCGCCATGACAGCGATTTTTCCGCTTTCATGTCGATCTGGTTCTTCGAGGAGCAGAAGCACTCGCTGGTGCTGATGGAATACCTCAAGCGCTTCAGCCCGGAACACGCACCGACCGAGCAGGAACTGCACGAGGTGCGCTTCGACTTCGATCCCGCGCCGCCGCTCGAAACGCTGATGCTGCACTTCTGCGGCGAGATTCGCCTCAACCACTGGTACCGCCGTGCGGCCGAGTGGCACACGGAGCCGGTCATCAAGCACATCTACACCACGCTGAGCCAGGACGAAGCCCGCCACGGCGGCGCCTACCTGCGCTACATGAAGCGGGCGATGGAAAAGTTCGGCGACGAGGCCCGCTCGGCCTTCACCAAGGTCGGTGTGCTGATGGCCAGCGCGCGCCGTACTGCGCAGGCGCTGCATCCGACCAACCTGCACGTCAACAAGGCGCTGTTCCCGAACGACACCATCCAGAGCCGCGTGCCCGATCCGGACTGGCTGGAGCACTGGCTGGACAAGCAGATCAAGTTCGACTCCGTCTGGGAAAACAAGGTCGGCGATCGCATCCTGCACAACCTGAGCCTCCTGATGAACAGGAGCTTCAAGACCGTGCAGGAACTGAACCGCTACCGCAAGGAGCTGGCGGCTTCCCTCGGTCCCAAGCCCGAATACCAAGGCGCTTGAAAGGGCTCGCCCCCAGGCTTCGCGCACTTCGTGTCGCTTCGCCTACCCCCTGACCGGGGGCAACACCGGCGGACCGGCGGAGCCGGTTCCGCGGTGTTTCTGGAATGGGGGGCGGCTGTGTTTAGCGGCGTTCGATGATGACGGGGGTCAGTTGGAGGCCGTTGCGGACTTGATCTGCTGTGTTGCGCGCCAGTTCGCGTGATGCGTAGGGGCCGGCTTGCAGGCGGTGCGTTCCGCGCTCGGTAAATACATTCAGGGACGGCGCCAGGGCGGGTAGGTCGCGTGCCACCTGCTGCTGGAATCGGGAGGCGCCATCGCGCTGGCTGAACGCGCCGAGTTGTACCCAGAATCCCGGCTGTGCGGCGGTGGCGAAGCCTTCGGCCGATGGCTGTGGTGAAGCGCTTGGTGGCGCCGCTGCCGGTGCCGCGAGCGGTGCCATGGGCGGGAGTGCGACGACTTCCATCGTCTCGATGCGCGGGGCCGCCGCGACCGGGGCGGTCCAGGCGGCGGGGACGGAGACGCTGTCCGCGGCGGACGCCAGTGGGATGGGGGTCGCGGATGCAGCGGGCGGCGCACGCTGTGCCAACTGCGTTGCCTCCACGTTGCCGCGTCGCCATGCGCCGGTGCGGATGTCCTCGTTGGTGATGCGCTCGATCTCGACCGGCGCGACGCCGCGCAACAGATCCAGCTTGAGCGCCGCGGTGTAGCTCAGGTCGATCACGCGATCGTCGTGGAAGGGTCCCCGGTCGTTGACCCGCACGATCACCTCGCGCCCGTTGGCCGGATTGCGCACGCGCACATAGCTCGGCAGCGGCAGCGTCTTGTGGGCGGCCGTCATCGCATACATGTCGTAGGGCTCGCCGCTCGCGGTGGACTGGCTGTGGAACTTGCGGCCGTACCAGGACGCGAGGCCGTTTTCGCGGAAAGGCCGGTCGTCGACGATCGGCACATAGGACTTGCCGAGCACGACGTAGGGCTTGCTCGTGCCGCCGCTGCTGCGGATTGACTCGACGCGCGGCTCGGCATCCGGCACCTGGCTGAGGCCTGACGGCGGATTGGCGTCGGCACCATCGCGCCCACCCTTCGGGCCGCTCGCGCAGCCAGCCAGGAAAAGAAGCGTCGCACCCGCGATGCACGCGAGGGCGCGTTGCGAAGACAGGCTCCGCTTAGCCAAACACCGCCTTCCACAAGGCCAGCATGGCCTCGCGCTCGGCCACGAGCGAGTCCATCGGCACCTGCGTGGGCTCTTCGTTGAGCCGCGCCCGGTGCTGGACGCGCCGCAGCTCGCGATAGGCCGACGCTGCGTTCTGGCCGATGCCTTCGGGCAGCAGGCCGGCGGCCTCGGCACGCACCAGCAGGGCGATGTTGCCGAGATTGGGTATCAGCTCCGGATGCGTCTTCGCCTCCGACAGCACCAGGAACTGCACGGCGAACTCCGCATCCACCATGCCGCCCGCACTGTGCTTGACGTCGAAGCGGTCGGGCTTCACCGGACGCGCGGCGCGCACCTTCTCGCGCATGGCGACGATCTCGGCCTTGAGCGCGTCGCGGTCGCGCGGCGCGGTGATCACCGCGTCGCGAATGCGGTCGAAGCGATCGCCCAGCGACGCCTCGCCCAGCACGAAGCGCGCGCGGGTCATGGCCTGGTGCTCCCAGGTCCATGCGGTGTTGCTGCCGCGGCCGAGCTGGTATTTCTCGTAGGCCTCGAAACTGGTCGTGAGCAGGCCCGAGTTGCCGTTGGGGCGCAGCGCGGTGTCGATCTCGAACAGGTCGCCTTCGCGCGTCTTCACCGTGAGCCAGTTGATCAGCTTGCGCACATAGGCCGCGTAGACCTCGCCGGCGCGCTCGTCGTCGTCGTCGTAGACAAACACGATGTCCAGGTCGCTGCCGTAGCCCAGTTCCTTTCCGCCGAGCTTTCCGTAGCCGATGATCGCGAACTGCGGCTGCTCCCGATGCGGGTTGCGCAGGTGCGGCCAGCACCAGCGCGCCGTGACGCGCAGCACCGAATCGGCCAGGGCGCTCAGGTCGTCGGCCACCTGCTCGACGGTGATGCGCCCATCCACGTCGCGTGCGAGCGTGCGGAACAGCTCGGCATGGTGCGCGTGTCGCAGCAGGTTGAGCAGGCGCTCCTCGTCGGCCTCACCGGTACGCGTGAGCGAGACGTGGCGGCGTTCAAGCTCGCCTTCGAACTCGGCCGCGACGAAGCGGCCGGACAGCATCTCGTCGCTCGCCAGCTCGTCGATCACGCCCGGGTGCTGCATGAGGTAGCGCGCCGGCCACTTGGCGGAGCCCAGCAGGCGCAGCAGGCGCTCCTGCACCGCCGGCCGCTCGACCAGCAAAGCGATGTAGCTGTCGCGGCGCAGCAGGGGCTCGATCCAGTCGGCCCAGCGCAGCGCGCCGTCGGTGTGGTGGCCGACCTTGCCCGGCGCTTCGCTGTCGGGTTCGCGCAGCCACTGGCCGGTGCGCTGCACCAACTGGCGCAGGCGCGCGCGCGTTTCGTCGCGCAGCGCCAGCACGCGCGGGTTGTCGCACCAGGCCTTGATGCGCCCGGCGAAGGGTTCCGGCAGTTCCTCGATCAGGTCGGCCAGGTCGATCACCGGCCCGGCCGAGGACTTGCCATTGCAGTTCGTGCAGGGCTTCTTGCCGCCGAGCAGTTTGTCGAACTCCTGCGCCACGAACTCGCGATGCGCGTCCAGTTGCGCCAGGAAGGCGCAGCAGTCCGCGTAGCCCATCGTCTGCGCGATCCAGCGCACGTCGTCGTCGTTGACCGGCAGCACATGGGTCTGCTGGTCGTCCAGGTACTGGATTCGGTGCTCCACGCGGCGCAGGAATTCATAGGCCGAGGCCAACGCGTCGGCCGTTTCCTGCGGCATGAGGTTGGCGCGTGCCAGCCGCTGCAATGCATCGAGCGTGGGACGGGTGCGAAGCTCGGGGAATTGTCCGCCGCGCACCACCTGCAGCAACTGCACGGTGAACTCGATCTCCCGGATGCCGCCGCGCGACAGCTTGACGTCGTTCGCGCGTTCGGGCCGGCCCGCGCTGCGGCGCGCCGCCTGCTCGCGGATCTGCCGATGCAAGGTGCGCAGCGAATCGAACACGTTGTAGTCGAGGTAGCGCCGGAAGACGAAGGGCAGCACCACGCCGCGCAGCGCCTGCGCCGAGCGGTCGGCCACCACGGAATAGGGCGCGACGACCCGGCTCTTGAGCCAGGCGAAACGCTCCCACTCCCGGCCCTGAACCTGGAAATACTCCTCCAGCGCATCGAGCGACACCACGCTCGGCCCGGAATTGCCATTGGGGCGAAGCGCCAGGTCCACGCGGAACACGAAGCCGTGCTCGGTGGTGTCGCCTACCAGCGCATAGATACGCTTGACTGCGCGCGCGAAGTATTCCTGGTTGGACAGCCGCGCGCGGCCGTCGGCATCGCCAGCGGTTTCGCCGTCGTGGTCGTACAGGTAGATCAGGTCGATGTCGCTCGAGACATTGAGCTCGCGCGCGCCGAGCTTGCCCATGCCCACGACCCAGAGTTGCGCGCGCTGGCCCTGCTCGCCCAGCGGTGCGCCATGCGCGGCATCGAGTTCGGCGCAGGCCTCGCGGCATGCGACGTCGAGCGCGAATTCGGCCAGCTCGGTCACGGCGGTGGTCACGACGGCCAGCGGCGCCTGGGCTTCGCAATCGAGCGTGATGAGCCGCTCCATCACCAGCTGCCTCACGGTGCGCAGCGCATCCGCCACATTGTCCCCGCGCAATCGAAGGGCATCGTAGGCTTCGGCGATGAGCGCCTTCACCGGTTCGCCGGGCGGCAGCAATGAAAGCTCGCCCGCATAGCGACGCCTGAGCCGCTGCACGAAGCGCGAGTACTCGGCGAGCGGAATTGGCGAGATGGATGCCGGTGGCGACCGATGCGCCTTGGCATCGGTGGAACCCGGGTGGGAGCTGGCGGTCATAATTCCTGCCACAGCGCGATCCTCAATGAACGACACGACGTCTTCCCCTTCACGTCTGCTCAAGATCACCGCTGTGACGGCGCGCTGGTTGTTGGGTTTGCTGCTCGGTGCATGGCTCCTGCTGGCGCTGTCAGTCGTTGTCCTACACATTTGGATTGTGCCGCGAATCGGCGACTACCGTGTCGCGCTGGAAGCGCAGGCCACTCGCGCCATCGGCGTACCGGTTCTCATCGGGTCGATCTCGGCCCGCTCGGGCAGCTTCTTTCCTACCGTCGAACTGCGGGACGTGGTGCTCCAGGACGCGCGCAAGCAGGAGGCGCTGCGGCTCGAACGCGTGGTCGCCAGCGTCTCCCCGCGATCGCTGTGGAACCTGAGCTTCGAGCAGCTCTATATAGAGCGTCCCCAGGTCGAGGTGCGGCGCGATGCGCTCGGCAAGCTGCACGTGGCCGGGCTCGACATGTCCACCGACACCACCGGCGGCGGCGACGGGGCCGACTGGTTCTTCGCCCAGCGCGAGGTGGTCGTCCAGGGCGGCACGGTGCGCTGGACCGATGACCTGCGCAAGACGACGCCGCTGCTGCTGACCGACGTGCAGTTCGTCGCCCGCAACGGCAGCCGGAGCCATTCGATGCGCCTCGACGCCACACCGCCTGCCGGGTGGGGCGAGCGCTTCACGCTGCGCGGCAAGTTCCGCCAACCGCTCCTGTCGGTGCGCAGCGGCAACTGGCGCACGTGGGACGGCCAGCTGTACGGCGACCTGCCGTACATCGACGTCACGCGGCTCGGCCGGTACATGGATCTCGATGCGCGGATACGCGAAGGCAGCGGCGGCATGCGCGTGTGGCTCGACGTCAACGACGGCAAGCTGACCGGCGCCGTGGCCGATCTGGCGCTGGCGAAGATCGACGCTTCCCTCGCCAAGGGCCTCGAACCCCTGGTCCTGCGCGGCGTCACCGGGCGTCTCGCCGGCAAGCTGACGGACCAGACGCTGGAGTTCTCCACCACCAACCTGCAGTTTGACACTGCCGACGGCATGCGCTGGCCGGGCGGCAACCTGTGGTTCCAGCACACGCCGGCCAAGGACCGCGTGCCCGAGCGCGGTGCGGTGCGCGCGGACCGGCTCGATCTCGCCGCGATCGCGCTGATCGCCGATCGCCTGCCGCTCGGCGATGCCACGCGCAAGCTCATCGAGTCCTACGAGCCGCACGGACTGGTCGAGCACATCGACGCCAGCTGGCAAGGCTCGGCCGGTGCGCCCGACAAATACCAGCTGCGTGGCCGCATGAGCAATTTCGGCATCGCCTCGCAGCGCGGCGAGCACGTCGATGCCCCTGCACCCGCGGCCGAAGCGCCCGCCGCGGGCCGGAGCGTTCCGCGCCCGGCCGCGCCGGCCAGCGGTGCGACGGCGGAACCGCCGCCCGTGCCCGTCGGAACGCCCGGCGTGCGAGGCGCGACCATCGACTTCGACGCGAACCAGGCGGGCGGCAGCGCATCCTTGTCGATCGCCAAGGGCGCGCTGGATCTGCCCGGCGTGTTCGAGGAGCCCGTGGTTCCGATCGACCAGCTCTCCACACAGTTGCAGTGGAAGCTCGACGGCGAGGCCGTGCAGGTTCAGGTTGCGAACCTGCGCTTCGCCAACGTCGACGCCGAGGGCGAGGCACAGGCCAGCTGGCGCACGAGCGACCCCGCCGTGTCGCGCAGTGCCGGGCGCTACCCGGGCGTGCTCGACCTGCAGGGCAAGCTCACGCGCGCCGACGGAACGCGCGTCCATCGCTATCTCCCGCTGCACATTCCCAAGCACACGCGCGACTACGTGCGCGATGCAGTCACCAAGGGCACCGCGAGCAGCGTCGACTTCAAGGTCAAGGGCGATCTGCACGACATGCCCTTCATGGACCCGAAGCACGGCGACTTCCGCATCGTCGCGCGTGTCGCCGACGTCACCTATGCCTACGTGCCACCCGCGCCGGGCGCCAAGGTGGTCTGGCCTGCGCTCAGCGGCCTGTCCGGCGAGCTGGTCTTCGAGCGCGCCGGCATGCTGGTGCGCAATGCGCGCGGCCGCATTTCCGGCGCGCCCGGCATCGAGGTGACGAAGGCCGAGGCGCAGATCGCCGACATGGCGCACCATGCGCCGCTGCTCAAGGTCGACGCCCAGGCCAAGGGACCACTCAACGAACTGCTGCACGCCGGCGCCCCCCTGACGGGCGAGGCCGAGTCGACTCTCGCGGGCATGCGCGCGACCGGCAATGCCGACTACAAGCTCCGGCTCGAACTGCCGCTCTCGGCCCTGGACAAATCGAAGGTGCAGGCCAGCGTCGTACTGTTGGACAACGAGGTCCAGCTCTCGCCGCAGGCGCCGACGCTGTCGCAGGCCAAGGGCACGCTGAGCTTCACCGAAAGCGGCTTCTCGCTGGCGGGCGTGCAGGCCCGCGCCCTCGGCGGCGCCATGCGCGTCGAAGGCAGCGGCCGCTTCGGCAGTGCTTCGCAGGACCTGAGCTTCCGCGTTCAGGGCACTGCCAGCGCCGACGGGCTGCGCGCAGTGCGCGAGGTCGACTGGCTCTCGCGCGTGGCGGCCAACGCGACCGGCAGCACGCCCTACGCGCTCAACTTCTCGGTGCGCGATGGCGCGACCGAATTCCTGGTCACCAGCACCCTGCAAGGGCTCGCGCTGCAACTGCCGCCGCCGCTGACCAAGGCCGCCGACGAATCGATGCCGCTGCGTGTCGAGAAGAAGATCGTGGCGCGCGAGGGTCGGCCCGGATCTGCGCCTTCAGTGCTCCACGACCAGATCTCGGTCGACCTCGGCCGCGTGGCGTCGGTGGTCTATGTGCGGGACATTTCCGGCGCGCAGCCCCGCGTGCTGCGCGGCGGCATCGGCATCGGCCTGGCGGCCGGGGAATCCGCGGCCCCGCCGGAACGCGGCGTTTTCGCGAACCTGCGCTTCACGCGGCTCGACGTGGGCGCGTGGCAGTCGATCTTCGGCGCGGCGACCGGCAAGGCGGCCGAGACGGCTGCCGCTGCGGACGGCGGAGACGAAGCGCTGTCCTACCTGCCCACCATCATCGCGCTGCGCGCACAGGAGCTCGTGTTCGGCGGCCGCACGCTGCACGACGTGGTGCTCGGCGGTACGCGCGAGGGCCAGCTCTGGCGCGCCAACGTCGACGCCACCGAACTCAGCGGCTACGCGGAATACCGTCACGCACAGGCCGGGCGCCTATACGCGCGGCTCGCGCGGCTCAAGATCGCGCGCAGCGAGGCCACGGCGGTCGAGTCGCTGCTCGACGAGCAGCCCAGCACCTTGCCCGCGCTCGACATCGCCGTCGAGGACTTCGAGCTGTTGGGCCATCGTCTCGGGCGTGCGGAGATCGATGCGGTCAACCGTGGCGGCGCCGGTCGCGAATGGCGGCTCAACCGCCTGGCCCTCATCAATCCGGACGCCACCTTCACCGCGCAGGGCTCCTGGGCCGCGCCGCCGGGCAGCGCCGCGGCGGCGGGACGCGACCAACGTCGCACCAGCATGGATTTCAAGCTCGAGATCGCCGACGCGGGCGCGCTGCTCACGCGCTTCGGCATGAAGGACGTCGTGCGGCGCGGACGCGGCCGGCTCGAAGGCGATGTGCAATGGACCGGATCGCCCTTCTCGCTGGACTATCCGAGCCTCGGCGGTCAAATGCAGATCAACGTCGAATCGGGGCAGTTCCTCAAGGCCGACCCCGGCATGGCCAAGCTGCTCGGCGTGCTCAGCCTTCAGGCGCTGCCGCGGCGGCTCACGCTGGATTTCCGCGACATCTTCAGCCAGGGCTTCGCCTTCGACTTCCTGCGTGGCGACGTCAAGATCGACCAGGGCGTGGCGTCCACCAACAACCTGCAGATGAAGGGCGTGAACGCCGCCGTGCTGATGGACGGCTCCGCCGACCTCGCGCGCGAGACGCAGAATATCCGCGTCGTCGTGGTGCCCGAGATCAGTGCCGGCACGGCCGCATTGGTCGCGACGGCGATCAACCCGGCCATCGGCATCGGCGCCTTCCTCGCCCAGATGGTGTTGAGCCGGCCGTTGGTCGCCGCCGCGACGCAGGAGTTCCAGATCGACGGCACCTGGACCGACCCCAAGATCACCAGGGTGCCGCGACGGCTCACCCCCGAGGCCCTGGGCACGCCGCCGGCCGTGCCCACCTTGCGCTAGAACAACCCACAGGACCCGGACAAGGAGTTTCGCCATGAAAGTCGCAGCGATCCAGATGGTGTCGGCCATCGCACGCGAGGCCAATCTGGCGCGCGCTCATGCGCTGCTGGGCGAAGCCGCGTCGCAAGGCGCCGAACTCGCCGTGCTCCCCGAGTACTTCTGCATGATGGGTGCGCGCGACACCGACAAGCTCGCATTGCGCGAGACCGCCGGCGCGGGTTCCGTGCAGAGCTTCCTGGCCGATGCCGCACGCGAGTTCGGGCTGTGGATCGTCGGCGGCACCTTGCCGCTCGAGACGGACGACGACAACCACGTCTTCAACAGCTCGCTGGTCTACGGGCCGGACGGCGCCCGCGTCGCGCGCTACGACAAGATCCACCTGTTCTACTTCGACAACGGCCGCGAGCGCTACGACGAGCGCCGGGTCATCGCGCCGGGCTCGCAGCCCGTGTGCTTCGACCTGCCCTCGCGCGACGGCCACCGCTGGCGCGTGGGCATGAGCGTGTGCT
This sequence comes from Variovorax flavidus, assembly GCF_030317145.1. Lineage (GTDB taxonomy): Bacteria > Pseudomonadota > Gammaproteobacteria > Burkholderiales > Burkholderiaceae_C > Variovorax > Variovorax flavidus. Next base: position 302,278 of record NZ_JASZYE010000002.1, on the reverse strand, counting down.
ATGACCTTCGCTTCCCCGAGCTCTATCGCGCGCTGGCGCGGCAGGGTGCCGACCTGATGCTCGTGCCCAGCGCCTTCACGCGCACCACCGGCGCCGCGCACTGGGAAGTGCTGCTGCGCGCGCGTGCCATCGAGAACCTCGCCTGGGTCGTCGCACCCGCGCAAGGCGGCACGCACGAGAACGGCCGCCACACCTGGGGCCAGTCGATGGTGGTCGATCCCTGGGGCACGGTGGTGGCGCAGCAGGCCGTCGACGAAGCCGTCGTGCTGTTCGACATCGATGCGCAGCAGGTCGAGCGTGCGCGGACGCAACTGCCGGTGCTGTCGCACTGCGTGCTCTGAACCCGGTGTCCTCGCCTCCGTTGCCCGTCGCCCGCGTTCTGCGTCCCGCGTTCGCGCGGCTGCGCTTCCTGCGCTCCGTGTGGCGGCGCTGGTTCCTGTGGGTGCTGCTGGCCGTGCTCGTGCTGGTGCTGCTCGTCACCGTGGTGTGGCTGGCCGGACGGCATGAGGTCGAGCAGACCCAGAATGTGCTCGACCGCGACACGGCCGACGCCGTGTCCGACCTGCGCGTCGGCCTGCAGCGCAATGCGCAGACGCTGCGCGCATCGCTGGGCTACGGCGTGGACCGCGAGCAGTGGGAAGCCCGTGCCGCCGACCTCCTGCGCGAACACCGCGAATGGCTGCGCCTCGAATGGCGAGACGCGGGACTGCAACTGCGCGGCTCGGTCGATACGCCCTACCGCAGGCATGCCTTCGAAGAGGCCCGCAGAGGCGCCGACCAGCCCGACGTCCAGCTCGCCTGTGCCGCCGCGCGCAAGCTGGGCGCGCCGGCGTATTCGCCGAGCCACTACCTCCCTTTCTCCCAGGGCACCGGCTTCGAAGTGATGGAGTTGTGCCTGCCGGTGGAAGGCGGGGGCTACCTCGTGGCCTCCTATTCGTTGCGCGACACGCTGATCGAACTCGTGGCGCCCACGCTCAGCCGTGGGCAGGAAGTCGCGTTCACCGAAGCCGACGGCACGCGGCTCGTCGCCATCGGCGCGCCGCGCCGCGTGGGCACGCGCGTGTTCACGGCCCAGCAGATCATCGACCTGCCCGGCGCCACCATGATGCTGCGCGTCGACGGCTGGCGCGCGGTGCCCGATCTCTTCCCGAACATGCTGACCGCGCTGGTCACGGCGATCTCGATCGCGCTGGTGTCGGTGCTGGTGCTGCTCGCGCGCGACACGCGAAGGCGCCTGCGCGCCGAGCGCGACCTGGCCGATGCCCTCGCGTTTCGCAAGGCCATGGAAGACTCCGTCATCACGGGGCTGCGTGCGCGGGACCTGCAGGGCCACATCACCTATGTGAATCCCGCGTTCTGCGAGATGGTGGGCTTCGGCGCCGACGAACTCATGAGCAGTGATGGCGAAGCACCCTACTGGCCGACCGAACTCGCGCACGAATACCAGCGCCGGCAGGCGGTGCGCATGGCCGGAGCGGTGCCGCCGCGCGAAGGCTTCGAATCGGTCTTCATGCGCAAGGACGGCACCCGTTTTCCGGTGCTGATCTTCGAGGCGCCGCTGATCAACGCGCATGGCTCGCAGACCGGATGGATGAGCGCCTTCATCGACATCAGCGAGCAGCGCCGCATCGAGGAACTCTCGCGCGCCAGCCAGGAGCGCCTGCAGGCCAGCGCGCGCTTGGCGACCGTCGGCGAAATGGCATCGCTGCTCAGCCACGAACTCACTCAGCCGCTGGCGGCGATCGCCAGCTATGCGAGCGGTTCGCTCAACCTGCTGGGCGCCGATCGCTCGCAGCAGCGCAGCCGCGACCACGACGAGGTCGCGATGGCGGTGCGCCGCATCGCGGAGCAGGCCGACCGCGCCGGCCAGGTGATCCGCAGCGTGCACGACTTCGTGCGCCGGCGCGATCGCACGCGAGAAGCCGTGGCGCCGCATGCGCTGGTCGATGCCGTGCTGCCCCTGGTGCGCTTGCAGGCGCGCAAGCTCGGCGTCCGTGTCGAACTGGCGCTCGAAGACCGGCTGCCTGCGGTGTTCTGCGACCGCACGCTGGTCGAGCAGGTGCTGCTCAACCTCGCGCGCAACGGCATGCAGGCGATGGACATGCCCGAACTGACGGATCGTGTGCTGCGCCTGAAGGTCGTGCGTGCGGGCGGCGTCGGGCGGGACGGCGAAGGCGCAGCCGCAGTCGATGCGCGCCGCTGGCTCGAGTTCTCCGTCGCGGATGTCGGTTGCGGCATCAGCGCAGAGGTGGCCGAGCGGCTCTTCACGCCCTTCTTCACCACGCGGCCCGATGGCATGGGCCTGGGGCTGAGCCTGTGCCGCACGGTCGTCGAGCAGCACGGCGGCGTGCTGATGTTCGAGGCCCAGCGCCCGCGCGGCACCATTTTCCGGTTCACGCTACCGGTAACATGACACACCCCCAGGCTTGCCCACTTCGTGTGGCCGCCCGCCCCCTTGCAGGGGGCAATACCGGCGGTCCGGCGGAGCCGGTCCCGCGGTATTTCCCGAACGGAGGCGGCCTTGCGGCGCCTCATGGGGACTGATGCCATGCAACCATTGATTGACGCGCTGATTTTTATTGTTGACGACGACGCCAGCGTTCGCGAGGCGCTGGCCTGGCTGCTGCGGTCGCGGCGGCTGGTGAGCGAGAACTTTGCGAGCGCCGAGGCCTTCGAGGCCCGCCTCGCGGACGAGCCGCTGCGGGATCAGCCGCACTGCCTCCTGCTGGACGTGCGCATGCCGGGGACGAGCGGCCTGGTGCTGTTCGACCGGCTTCAGGAGCGGGGGCTGCTGGAGACGATGCCCGTCATCTTCCTGACCGGGCATGCCGACGTGCCGACGGCCGTGGATGCGGTGAAGCGCGGCGCCTTCGACTTCTGCGAGAAGCCGTTTTCCGACAACGCACTGGTGGACCGCATCGAGCATGCGCTTGGCGCATCGTTGCGCGCCATCGAGGCGCAGCGCACGCGGCAACTGCTCAAGCACCGCATCGACGAGCTGACGGAGCGCGAGCGCGACGTGATGCGCTGCGTGGTCGAAGGGTTGCCCAACAAGCTGATCGCCGAGCAACTCGCGATCAGCGTGCGCACGGTGGAAGTTCACCGTGCGCGCGTGTTCGAGAAGATGGAAGTGAAGTCGGCCGTCGAACTGGCCAACCTCTTGCGGGGCGTGTGAGCCCCAACTCGAACCTATCGGCCCCGGCGCGAGGCTAGGCTAGGGCTAGCCACGCGGAGTGTGCAAAGACTCATCCGGGGCGAATCGCGTTCAGGCCGGCGAGCGCTCGCCGACGAAGATCTCGACGCGCCGGTTCTGCGCACGCCCCGCATCCGTGTTGTTGTCCGCAACCGGTTCCCGCGACCCACGCCCTTCAATACGGAACGCAGTCGGCGACACGCCACGCGCCACCAGATAGTCACGCGTTGCCGCAGCACGCTCCACCGACAGCGGGTTGTTGATCGCATCGGTGCCAGTGCTGTCCGTGTGGCCAATGATGCGCACGTCGGCATTCGGGTTGTTGCGCAGGCCGCTCGCGAACTGGTCGAGGATCGGCGAGAAGTTCGGCTTGATCGCGGCGCGGCCCACGTCGAAGCTGACGTCGCTCGGGATCGCGAGCTTCAGTTCGTTGTTCGGGGTCTGGGTCACGGCGACGCCGGTGCCCTTGGTGGCGGCTTCCATCTGGCGCTTCTGGTTCTCCATGCGCTGGGACCACAGGTAGCCGCCCGCCGCACCAGCCAATGCACCGATCGCCGCACCCGTGCCGGCCTTGCCGCCAGCCACGCCGCCGATCGCCGCGCCAGCCAGTGCGCCGCCGCCAGCGCCGATGGCCGTGTTGCGTTGCGTGTCGGTCATGCCGCCCGCGCAGCCCGAAAGCACGATCGCTGCGGCACACGTGGCGAGTACGAATTTTTTCATGTCAGTCCCTTTCGACTATGCAAAACAAAGAGCGCCGATTATCCCGAGCGCTCAAGGCGAATTGCCTCGATCCGAGGTTTCCGCGTGTAACGTTCGATTTTGGCAGTACGCTGGAAAAGCGTGCGAAATCTCACGCTCGTGCTATCGAATGAATAGCAGGCAGGCCGTCGACCGACACCGCGAAGCGGCATCGAACTACGCCAATTCAATCGCGCCGCGACGGCTCTTTGGATGCCGCCGCGTCGTCATCGGCATCGGCCTCGTCATGCAGCTCGCCGCGCTTGCGGCCGGAGAACATGGTCCACCAGATGATCAGGATGAACACGATTCCCGCGCCAAGTGCTTCAAGCAAAATCAGACCCATGAACAAAGGACTCCAGTGGCTGGTTGGGCTCGCGATCGTAGCAACGCTCGCCGCCTGCTCCACCGGCACACGGCAGCCCGACCTGCCAGCCACCACGCCGACGACACCGGGCACCAGCCCTTCACGCGAGCTGGGGCCGCTCACCGGTTCGCTCGCGCATCCGAAGAGCCGTTGGGTGCCGGTCGCATGGTCCGAGCTGCCGGGCTTCAACGACGACGCCTTGCACGAAGGCTGGGTCGCGATGCTGTCGAACTGCACGCGCCCCAACGCCGCCTTCGCACCCCTGTGCCGCGAAGTGCGCCAGCTCTCGCTCGCGGAGACGGCAGAGCAGCGTGATTGGATGATGCAGCGCCTGCAGCCGTACCGGGTCGAGTCGCCCTCGGGGCCGACCGACGGCAAGCTCACCAGCTACTACGAGCCGGTGTTCGACGCCACGCGCCGGCCGACCGCGACGAACACCGTGCCGCTGTACCAGGCGCCCATGGGCCTCGTGCCCAAGCGCCCCTGGTTCACGCGCCAGGAGATCGATACGCTGCCGCAAGCCCAGGCCGCATTGCGCGGACGCGAGATCGCGTGGCTCGCCGACCCCATCGACGTGCTCATGCTGCACATCCAGGGCTCGGGGCGCCTGCGCATCACCGAAGCCGACGGCTCGCAGCGCATGGTGCGCGTGGCCTTCGCCGCCACCAACGAGCAGCCCTACCGCAGCGTGCAGCAATGGCTGATGAGCCAGGGCGCGACCAAGGTCAGCCTATGGCCCGACGACACCAAGCAGTGGGTGGCGCAGAACCCGCAGCGGCTTCAGCCCCTGCTGTGGAGCAATCCGCGCTATGTGTTCTTTCGGGAGGAGCCGCTGAGCGAGGTCGATGCGTCCTCCGGGCCGGTCGGTGCGCAGGGCGTGCCGCTTACCGCGGGCCGTTCGATCGCGGTGGACCGCGACAGCATTCCCTACGGCACGCCGGTCTGGCTGGCCTCGCCCGGGCCCACCGTGTCGCTGGCGAAGCTGGTGGTCGCACAGGACACCGGCAGCGCCATCGTCGGCGCAGTGCGGGCCGACTACTTTGCGGGCACCGGCGCGGAGGCCGGGCGCTTTGCGGCACGAATGAACCAGCCGCTGCGGCTGTGGGCGCTCTGGCCCAAATAGACCCCACGCCTGGATGCCGCCATGAACCTGAGCACCTTCTCGATCATCTTTGCCGGCGTGATGCTGAACTCCGTCGCGCAACTGCTTCTCAAGGCCGGGGCCAGGACGCTGGGCTCGATCTCCATGGCAAGCGTGACTTCGCTGTTCTCGGCGGTGTTGGCCGCGGCCATTCAACCGTGGATCCTGCTCGGGCTGGTCTGCTATGGCATCAGCGTCGGGCTGTGGGTCGTCGCGCTGACCCGTGTGGATGTGAGCGTCGCCTATCCCATGCTGTCGATGGGCTATGTCGTCGCGGCGCTGCTCGCGTGGCAGTTCTTCGGTGAGGCATTGACTCCGGGCCGCGTGCTGGGAATCGCCATCATCCTGGTTGGCGTCGTGGTGCTGAGCCGAAGCTGAGCGGCCTCGCGGTCGCATCAGCTCCTGCTCGTCAGTGATGCGCCCGGATCAGAGCCCGATCACACCACCGTCGTTCTTGGTGATCATCACCGTCGCCGAGCGCGGGCGCGCCGTGCTGCCGCCCGCACCATAGGCCGTCACGCCTGCACCGTTGCCAGGCCAGTGGCTTTCGTACTTGGACGGGTCGGCGATGTTGGCCGCGGCCGTGTTCTCGCCCGGATGCTGGATGTTGATGAACAGTGCCTTGCCGTCCGGTGATTCGGCCAGTCCGGTCACTTCCGAGCCCAGCGGCGCCGTGAGGAAGCGCTTGAAGATCGTGTCGTTCATCTTCTTGCCCGCGTGCGTTCTCACGGTGACCGGGGCGGTGCCGGCAGTGCCGGGCTTGCCGTTGGCCTGGTTGACCACGTCGATCTCGCCGCCGTCGCCGTACTCGCCCGGGACCGCTGCCAGCAGCATGCAGTTGGTGACGTCGGTGTAGGCGTTGTCGTCGGTCTCGATCCACAGGATGCCGCTCGCACGCGAGAACCAGCAGCCGTCGGGCTTGGAGAAATCGTTGAAGTCCGACAGGCCCGACAGGTTCACGTTCTTCTGGTAGTTCACGTCGTCCAGGCCGGCGTCCGCCTTGGCCTGGCTGCCGAACAGGAAGATGTCCCAGTTGAAGGTGGTGGCCGATGCATCGCTGTCGGTTTCGCGGATGCGCATCACCTGCCCGTTCACGTTGCCCTTGGACACCGACGGCGCCGCGTTCTGCGTCGACACGCCCTTGTTGTCGAGCCAGTAGCGCGGGAAGGCCGGCTCCACGTCGGGGTTCGGCACGTTGTTGCTGCTGGTCGTGTTGAAGGAGCCGCGGTCCGGGTTCTCCGTCATCGTGATGTAGATCTCGCCGTTCTTCGGGTTCACGGCGGTCCACTCGGGCCGGTCGCACTTGGTGGCGCCGGCGGCGTCGGCGGCGAGCCGCGCGTTGACCAGCACGTCGGCCAGATCGGCGAAGGCGTACGCGCTGTTGCCCGAGATGGCGGTGTTGCTCAGGTCGAGCTTGAGCCAGGTGCCCGAGCCGTCTGCGTTGAACTTCGCCGCGTACAGCGTGCCTTCGTCGAGGTACTTGCTGCCGGTGGCAAGGCGATCGGCGGGGTTGGCATCTGCTGCGCTCCACACGGCCTTGGACACATATTTGTAGACGTACTCGCTGCGCGAATCGTCGCCCATGTAGAAGGCGAGCGGCTTGCCGACCACCGGGTTGCTCGGCCACGCGCCTTCGTGCGCGAAGCGGCCGAGTGCGGTGTGCTTGACGGGGGTCGACGTGGGGTTGTACGGGTCGATCTCCACCACCCAGCCGAAGGTGTTGGCCGTGTTGCGGAAGTCGTCCGTGCCGTCCGTCGATGCGCCGATGCTGCTCGTGTCCCAGCGTGCGTATTCGGTGTTGGCGCCATCGGCCGGCACGACGGTGGCCCAGCGCTGACCACCGGGGGCGTTTTGCGCGAGGCCGATGCGCTTGAAGGCGACCAGTTCCTTGGCGCTGCGCTTCGCGTCGTCGGCCGCGCCGCGGCGGAAGAAGCCGGAGAAGTTCTCCTCGCAGGTGAGGTAGGTGCCCCAGGGCGTGTAGCCCGACGCGCAATTGCCGATCATGCCGCGCGTGCCGGTGCCGGCGGGCGAGTAGGCCGTCTTGAGCAGCGCGGAGCCGCGTGCCGGGCCGCCGAACTCCATCGGCGTGCGCGGCGTGATGCGGCGGTTAAAGGTCGAGTTCTTGACCACCGCGAACTTCCCGCCCGACTTGGCAATCTCGACCACCGAAGCGCCGTGCGCTTCCACTTCCTTCAACGCCTCGGCTTCGGGACGCGGACCGGCGCTGGTGCTGATGTTGGTTTGTCCGTTCGGATGCATGAAGATCACCGTGGCGTTGATGGCCTCGTGATTGATGCACATGAGCGCGCGTTCGGTGCTGCTGAGCGACGGCTTGCTGTCGGGGGTCAGGCCGAAGTAGTGCATGCCGTCATGCTGGTCGCCGCTGCGGCGGCTGAAGGTGTCGTCGGTGCCGTCGTTCTTGTAGTCGGTGATGGCCGGGTCGATCGAATCGCCCGTCGCGTAGATCACGGTGGCCGTGTAGCCGGCAGGCACGGTGATGCGGTCCGCGAGATCCTTGCCGACGGCGGAGAAGCCGAGCTTGGGAGCCGAAGCCGGCGCGGGCGCCGGGGCAGGTGCGGGTGCCGGCGGCGTGACGGGGAAGTTCCCGTCGCTGCCACCGCCGCAGGCGCTCAGCGCCAGCGGGCCGAGCGTCGCGGCCGTCAGCGCGCCGACACCGCCGCGCAGCAGATGGCGGCGGTGCATGCGCGAGGCGATGATTTCGTGAAGACTGGTGTTCGAACTCGAGTTGTTGTCCAGATCGTCCGGATCGATGAACTCGTTCGGAGCGGGAGGCGTGGGCAGGTTTTTCATCGTGAGGGCTTGGCTAACGGGAGCCTGACCTTAACGATGCAAGATGAAACTTTTGTTGCAGTACACCCCGGCCCAGAATCGGGCCCTTCCTTCGTGAACCTGGATGAATATGGCGATGCTGATTGTTCTCGGCGGGCTTCCTGGCACCGGCAAGACCGCCATGGCGCGCGAACTCGTCGCACGTTTGCCGTCTGCGTATCTGCGCATCGACACCATCGAAGCCGCGCTGATGAATATGAGCGCGCTCGGAGATGTGGGGCCGGCCGGCTACGTCCTTGCGTATGAACTCGCCAAGTCCAATCTGGCGCTTGGCATGACCGTGGTCGCCGACTGCGTCAATCCGCTATCGGTCACCCGCGAAGCGTGGCGGGCTGTGGCTGCCGGCGCGTCCTCGGGCCTGCTCGAGATCGAGGTCGTCTGCTCCGACCCCGTCGAACATCGCAGACGCGTGGAAAGCCGGGAAGCCGACATCCCGGGCCTCACCCTCCCAACCTGGGAGGCCGTGCTCCGGCATGAGTACGAGGCCTGGACCACGGGCCGCCTTGTCATTGATTCGGCGCTCGTCAGCGCGAGCGAGGCGGCGGCCTTGATTCTGGAGAGCAGTGCGCATGTGGCAGGATCGAACGGCGCGGTCCTCGCGCATGCCTCGCCACATCGCCCTTCATGACCTCGCAGATCCTGTTCTCAAGGCCCTCGTCCCGCGCCAACGGGCGCGCCATCGCCACGATGATCGGTGCCATGGGCTGCTTCGTGCTCAACGACGCACTGGTCAAGCATGTCAGTCAATCCATGCCCTCGGCGCAGCTGATCTTCGTGCGCGGGGTGATGGCCTCGGTGCTCGTGCTGCTGGTCGCGCACCGGTTGGGCGCGCTGCGCCAGGCGAGCGCGGTGCTGCATCCGCGGGTGGCGCTGCGGGGCGGGATCGATGCCTGCGCGACCATGATGTATCTCCTGGCGCTGTTCCGGTTGCCGATTGCCAATGCCACGGCCATCAATCTCGCCGCGCCCTTGTTCATGACGGTGTTCGCGGTGCTCTTCCTGGGCGAGCGCGCTGGCGTGGCGCGCTGGTCCGCCGTGGTGCTGGGCTTCGTGGGCGTGCTGTGCGTCGTGCAGCCGAGCGCGGACGGCCTCAACGCATGGGCCCTGCTGTGCCTGCTCGGCACGCTGTTCCACGCCGCACGCGATCTGATGACACGGCGCATCGATCCGGCCATCCCGTCGATCATCATCACCCTGGCCACGGCACTGGCCGTCACCTTGCTGGCCGGGTGCCTGACGCTGTTGAGCGGCTGGCAGGCGTTTGCGCTGGGCGATCTGGCCTTGCTGGGGGTCGCGGCAGCTTTCCTGGCATCGGGCTACTTCCTGCTGGTGCAATGCATGCGCGCCGGCGAGGTGTCGCTCACTGCACCTTTCCGCTACGTGGCGGTTCTCTTCGCCATGCTGCTGGGCTATGCCGTATGGAACGAGGTGCCCACCGGATGGGCCTGGCTGGGGATCGCACTGCTCGTCGGTTCCGGCCTCTACATGCTGCACAGCGAGCGCGGGCGGACCCGCGCGATCGCGCTGGACGCCCAGTCGGAATAACGCGCGGGTGCGACGTCGCCGCCGAAGCCGGCGCGCCGTTGCACGCCAGCCCTCATGTCAAACACCAAGCCTCCCGGAACCACCATGGTCACCTGCTACCTGCGCTATGTCATCGACCCGTTCAAGCTCAAGGAGTTCGAGCATTACGGCAAGACGTGGATTCCTCTCGTCGAGAAGTTCGGAGGGCAGCACCACGGCTACTTCCTGCCATCGGAAGGCGCGAACAACATTGCGCTCGCCATGTTCACCTTCCCGAGTCTCGCGGCATACGAGGAATATCGCGCCCTGTCCGCAACCGATGCGGAGTGCCAGGCTGCGTTCAAGTATGCGGAGGACACTCGCTGCATCCTGAGCTATGAGCGCAGCTTCTTCCGGCCGGTTTTCAGCGGGTCGGCCTGACCAGGAACGCGTCAATACCCCGAAGCGGATGCAACGCCGGCAACCTACGGCGTAGACCAAATGCCAGAGCGCGCAGCGCAGCCAAAACCCGCGAGCGCTACGCGCGATGGGGCTTGATTCCGCCCTCGCGGAGGACTAGGAAAACACCCCGCACTCCGGCGCAGGCCACCGCTGCGCGGGCGAAATGAAAACTTTGGACCCCAATCCGCCGGCGCCAAAGGCACGCGCGTAACAAGCGCTCACGCATCTTGCGAACTGCGTCTGCAACGCATCACAGGCTTCAGTCGTATTTCGCCTTCCGCAGCGAATGCTCACACTGTCTCCCCGCTCGAATGGAGGAGACATGCATCGAGCCGACCCGTCGTCGAGTGCGTGGATCCATTTCTTCGATCCGCTGCCCGCGGCTGTGCGCGAGTCGGTGCTGGCGGTCCTGCAACGTTCGGGATTGCGGACCTTGCCGATGCCCGCCGACGCGCAGGACTACGGTCTGATGGTGCTGGGCGAGGTCGACGAGCGGATCCTCGATGGGCTGCGTGTGGCGAGCCGCCGCGCGGTGGTGCTGGTGCTGGTGGTCACCCCCTGCAGGCTGTCGGCGGCCGACGCCTGGTCCCTGCTGCGTGCCGGCGCCGCCGACGTGATGCGCTGGGCTCCGTTGCCGGGCGATGCCGCGCAGGTGTGCGCCCGGCTGTCGCGCCTGCGCACGGTGCAGGCGCTGGTGGACAGCCCGCGCGTGCGCGACGTGCTGGTCGGCGAGAGCCCGGCCTGGCGCGCGCTGGTGCGGCAGGTGGTGGAGGTGGCCGTGTTCTCCAGGGGGCCGGTGCTGATCACCGGCGAGAGCGGCACCGGCAAGGAACTGGTCGCGCGCCTGATCCATGATCTCGACGACCGGCCCGACAAGGGGGCGATGGTGATCGTCGACTGCACCACCATCACGCCCGAACTCTCCGGCAGTGAATTCTTCGGCCACGAGCGCGGCGCCTTCACGGGCGCGATGAACCCGCGCGAGGGTGCGTTCGCACTGGCCCATCGCGGCACGCTCTTCCTCGACGAGATCGGTGAACTGCCGCCAACCCTGCAGGCCCAACTGCTTCGGGTGGTGCAGGAGGGCAAGTACAAGCGGGTCGGCAGCAATGCCTGGCAGCACACCGAGTTCAGGCTGGTGTCGGCGACGCACCGCGACCTCGATGCGGGCGTGGCCGACGGCAGCTTCCGCGCCGACCTCTACTACCGCATCGCCGGATCGGTCTGCCGCACGCCGCGGCTGTCCGAGCGCAAGGAGGACGTGCTTGCACTGGCGGCGCATTTCCAGGCGGGCTTCGAGGGCGCCGACGGTGGTGACGGTTTCGACGAGCCGGTCTGCCAGTACCTGCAGGCGCGCGACTATCCGGGCAACGTGCGTGAGCTGCGGCGCGTGGTCTCGTGGCTGTGCCATCGGCACGCGGGCGGCGGGCTGATCACCATCGGAGACGTGCCGGAGGACGAGCGGCCGGCAACCGCCGAGCCCTCGCGCGATGCGCTGCAGGGCTGCTTCGAGCAGGCAGCGCGCGATGCCATCGACCTCGGCCTCGGCCTCAAGGAAATCGGCCAGACCGCGACCGACTGCGCGATCCGGCTGGCCATCGAACGCGAGCAAGGCAACCTGCACCGGGCCGCGCTGCGGCTCGGCGTCACCGACCGTGCGCTGCAGCTGCGGCGGGCGCAGCAGCGTCCCTTGCATTGAAGCCCAGTAGCCGCGACAGGTTGCCGCCCACCACGAGCGCCTCGTCCGCCGGCGTCAACTGCAGCAGGCGGATCTTCTCGAGTTCCAGGCCCGGGTGCAGCCAGGGGCCGTCGGAGCCGAAGAGGATCTTGTGCGCCCCGGCCCGCCGCACAGCTTGCAGCAGCAGGTCGAAGCGCCGGATGCCCGCGGTGTCGGCATAGACGTTCGGATGGCGCTCCAGGTGGTCGATGAGCGCGAGCTGGGCCCGCCAGTCGTCCGCGAAGCTGCCCAGGTGCGGGATGATGAAGACGACGTCCGGATACTGCTGCGCCAGCAGCTCGACCACCCAGGACTCGCCGACCAGGTCGTAGAGCACCGGCAGCCGCAGCCGGCGCGCGGCATCGCAGATCTCGCGGCTGATGGCGGCGTCGTGCCGGTGCACCTTGATCCCCGCGAAGCCGTAGCGCTGCACGGCAGTGGTCAGCATCGGCAGCACACGGCCGCGGTCGCGCTCGGCATGCACCATCGCGAAGCCGATGAAGCGCTCGGGCCTGGCTGCGACGATGCGCGACAGCGCGAGGTTGGCCTGCGCATAGTCCGAATGGAAGGCCGGCAGCAGCACGCTGCGCGCGATGCCGGCGCGGGCCGCGCGCCGCAGGTAGGCGTCGAGCGGCGCGTCGGTGTCCCAGGGGCCGGTCAGGCCGTCGCCCTGGCCGGCATGGCAATGGCAGTCGATGCGGAGCATGGCGGGGCGTGGCGTTCAATACAGCTCAGGGCATGCACTGCGCCCGCTGCAGGTTGGCCTGCGCTTCGCGCCGCAGCGCCGCCAGGTCCTTCGCCGCGTACTTGGCGGCCAGCGCCCGGCGACGGGTCGGCGAGGACTGGCCGACGCCGACGGTGGGCGATGCGCCGGTGGCCTTGAAGTTGCCGTTGCGGAAGCTGTCGAGCCGGCGCCGCGCCCGCGGCTTGCCCTGCGGGTCGCGCGGACAGGCCGGCTGTGCGGCTCCGACCGCCGGCGCCGGCGACACCGGCGCCGGCCGGTACACGTGCATGAAGATCTCCTGCGCCTTCACGAAGGTGCGCAGTGCCCGGGTCCACAGCGCAGGCTCGATGCGCGAGTCGATGCACAGGAAGGCGAACTCCGCGAACAGGAAGAAGAAGTCGCCATTGGGCTCGCCGACGCCGGCGCTGCGGTCGGCTGCGATCGGGCTGCGCAACTGGCCGTTGGCGAAGCGCTCGAAGCAGGTCTGGAAGGCACCGAACTCGATGCCGCCGCGGCCATCCTCGAAGTACTCGCGGAACAGCGCGAGTTGCCCCGCCGACAGCCGCAGCGCGCTGTTGCGCAGCGCCCCTGGCGGCAGCGCCTTGGCCGGCGGCACGCGGCCGGCCAGGGCCTCGCTGGCGCGCAGGTTGCGGCGCGCCAGCAGCTCGGGCACCAGCGCGCCGACGTCGGCGCTGCGCTGCGCCTTCTGCGCCGCGTTGAGGTTGGGGTAGGCGGGAATGCCGAACTTCGGGTCGCCCGGCAGGAAGCGCAGGTCGTACTGCGCGAAGAAGGCGTTGCAGCCGGTGCCGAGGAAGACCTCCACGCGCCGGTTCATGGCGCGGCCGTCGGCCGTCGCGTTGGACACCTTGGGCCTCGTCTCGCCGAGCGTCTGGGGCACGATCGAGAGTGCGCCGGCGGGCACGGGGCCGAGCGCTGCAAGGGCCGCGCGCAGCTTGGCCTCGACCGCCTTCGCACGGCGTTCGGCGAGGCCGAGGTTGTAGTTGTCCTTGCCGGTCGGATCGGTGTGGCCGACCAGCCGCACGGTCCGGATCGGATCGCCCGAGACTCGGCTTGCGACGATCAGCCGCGCAATGCGGTCGATGATCGCGTCGTGCGCCGCGGGCACGGCGGGGCCGTCGAAGGCGAAGCGGTCCAGCACCACGAAGGGCCGGTCGCGGATCGTCAGCGTCGGCAGCACCACCGTCGGCGCCGGCTTCTTCTTCGCTTTCCCCGATTCGAACTCGAACTCGAATGCCGCCTCGCTGGCGGGCGCGAGCATTTCGAACATGGCTTCGTCGTTCATGGTTGTCTCCTCGCACCCGATGCTCAGGTGCCGGTGGTGGACCAGTGCCAAGGCTCCTTCGCGTAGTTCTTCAGTCCGAAGCGCGCCGCGTTGCGCTGCAGCCAGCCGAAGCCGGGCGTGTCCTTGAACTGCCCGGCGATCTGCCCTGCGTACTTGAAGTCGATCGCGAGCCCGCGCTCGTGCATGGAGGTGCCGGGCTTGGCGGTCGGCGGCGTGCACTGGCTGGGCGACTTGTCGTAGATGTCGTAGGGCGTGGTGCCGCAGTTCTTCCTGCGCACCGCGATCTGCTCGTCCGGCGAGCGGAAGCCGCTGCCGCCGAGCGGCACGCCGTCGGCCTGGGCGGCCGCCAGCAAGGCGTCGACCTGTGCCGCGATCTGCCGCGCCACCAGGATGCCCCGCACGTTGACGATGTCGGGCGCGCCCGGGGGCGGCGTCGCCGATGCGGACGGTGCGGACGGCGGTGCCGAGGGGCGCGGCGTCGCGCGCACCAGCCGGTCGCGGATCGCCACCCATTCGGTGGCGAGCGAATTGAAGCCGGGTTCGCTGCTGCGCAGCGGCGCTCCGTTGCGCTCCGGATGGCGGAAGAAGAACACCAGGTCGGTCAAGGTGTTCTCGTCGCGGAAGCCGGCGCCGGCGGCACGCTGGATCGCCAGCGTCTCGTTCCTGGCGCGCAGCGCATCCATCACCGGCTTCGGAAAGCCGTTGAAGCTGAACTCCTCCTCGAACTCGGCCGATCGGCCGGCGAGCGTCGGGAATGGGCGGTACATGGCGGTCTCCGGTTGCGGCGCATCTCAGGCGCCGAACACCACGATGTGGCCGCCGCGGCGCTGCCAGCGGCCGGACATCGGACGGCCGCTCCCGGCTTCGCCTTCGTACTCGAACTCGCCGCCGTATCCGCCCTCGCCTTCACCCTCACCCTCACCCTCACCCTCACCCTCGTATTCGGCTTCCGCTTCGGCTTCGCCCAGCAACTCGGCCTCGTTGGCCGCGAAGCTCGGCACGTGGGCCCGGGCCGCGGCGAGCAGCGCCTGACGCACCGCCACTTCAGGCGGCGTGCTGGGTGCCGCCGCGCCGGCCTGCTGCGCCGCGCTGGCAGCGACCCGCACGAAGCGCCGCGCGATCTCGAACTCGGCTTCCTCGGCCTCCATCTCGCCGAATTCCATCTCGAGCGCCTTGCTGACCGCGCTGCCGAGCGCACTGCCGATCGCGGTGCCGACCCCCGGGATCGGAATGAAGGAGCCGAGCGCACCACCGACCAGCGGCAGCGCCTGTTTCGCCAGCCCCTTGAGCGCTCCGCCCAGCGGCTTGAGCACCTTGCTGCCGACGAAGGAGCCGACTTTCTTGAGGCCGCGGCCGATGCCCTTGAAGAGTTTGCCGAGGAACTGCTCCCACTCGGCTTCGTTCGAGACGCTGAGCAGCTCCATCGCGAGTTCGACCTCCTCGGATTCGCTGATCGGCGCGCGGGCCGCGAGGCTGTGCTGGCGGCGCGACTGGCACGTGTGGCAGGGGCATGAAGGCGTGTGCATGGTGGTCTCCTTGGATTCATGGCTTCGCGAAGGGCCTCAGGCCCAGGCTTCGAAGGACTGCTCGAACTCGCGCGACTTGACGTTGGCCAGCTGGCCGCCCTGGGAGCGGCGTCCGTAGCGGCCGATGACCGCGGCCTCGACGCGGCCGAGTTGCGCCGGCGTGGCGCCGCGCATCGGCGTCAGCTTGACGCTGAAGCGGCCGACGCCGAGCTTCAGGTGCGTGAGGCACCACAGGTGCTGCTGAAGGCGGCGCTTCAGCGAATTGGCGCGGCCGACGTAGAGCCGCTCGCCGTTCTTGTAGATCGTGTAGATGCCGGCGCCGTCCGAGCGCGGATCGTCGATCGCCTTCGCCAGGCTCATGGTCCCCGGCGCCAGTTCGCCTTCCGGCGCGCTGGCCCACTGTGGCCTGCCGTCGCGGGCGGGCGGGCTGAACTCG
The DNA here is from genome assembly GCF_030317145.1 of Variovorax flavidus. GTDB lineage: Bacteria > Pseudomonadota > Gammaproteobacteria > Burkholderiales > Burkholderiaceae_C > Variovorax > Variovorax flavidus. Next base: position 286,318 of record NZ_JASZYE010000002.1, on the reverse strand, counting down.
AATTCCTCGGCCGGAGCGTCGCTGGGTGTGTCGGCCGGCGCGCTGGCCGACGAATCGGCCGGTGCATCTGCCGGTGCGCCCCCGCCGGTATCGGGAGGCGCATCCGGCGGCGCGGCCTCGGGCGGTGCCGCACCCGCGGCGGCGGGCCCGCGCTGCATGCATTCCTGGACGCAGCGCCAGGTGGCGGACCCCGGCGGCATGCCAAAGGGCTCCGCCACAAAAGGCACCGCGTAGCCGCCGCCGGCCGGCGGCCAGGGCATCGGCGGGCGCGGCACATTCGGGCGGGGTCGCGGGCGTTGCGGCGGGCGCGGCGGTGGCCGGCGCTGCGCCGCCCGGGGCGCGGGCCGGGGCGGCCGGCGTGGCGCGGCCCTCTGCGGGCGCCGCGCTTGCGACCGGCCGCGGCCGACCTCGCCGGCGAAGGCTTCATCGAGGATCTCGAACGCTTCCTGCGAAGGTCCGGCCGCGAGCATGCCGGTGAAAGGCTGCTCGGCAAAGATGGCGGGGTGGTCCATGACGGTTCCTCAGTGGATGGCGTGGATCGGCGACGCGAAGGGCGCCGCGGCATGGCCGGCCCGGGCCAGCAGTTGCGCCACGCGGTCGATCTGCGCCTGGCAGTGCCGGGCGGTGACGATGAAGGTCAGGCGCGGCGCCAGTCCCTGGCAGCCGCGGGTCAGCAGGGCGCGCACGCCACCGGCGAGCAGCCGGCGCCACAGCAGGTGCGCCAGCTCCGGCCCCTGGCGCGACACGAAGGACTGCACCGGGAACGGCAACCGGCCCACCGGCGCCAGCCCGGCCTGCGCCAAGGTCTCGCGCAGCTGCAGCACGAGCCGCAGCAGCCGGGCGCGCCAGCCGTCGCCGGAGTGCGCGCCGAGCACCAGCGCCTGCCGCGCGGCGGCCACGGATGCGCTCGACGGCGGGCTGCAGTGCAGCCGGGTCTCGCTGTCGCGCACGAAGCGCTCGACCAGCGCCTGGCTGCCCGAGATAGCCGCCAGCGGCGCGCCGAAGCCCTTGGCTAGCGAGGCACCGACCGCAATGTGCGCGCCGCCGACGTCCTGCCAGCGGAGCGATCCTCCGCCGCCATGTCCGAAGGGGCAGGCCGCCGAAGGCCCCCGGCCCAGGACGCCGAGCGCCTGCGTGTCGTCGAGGACCAGCGTGCCGCCACCCTCGCCGGCGATGCGCGCATAGGCCGCGAGCGGTGCCGGCCGGTTGCAGCCGGGACAGAAGCCGTCGCAGACCACCACCGGCCGCAGGCCGTCACGCACTGCGCAGCGGACCCGTTGTTCCAGCGCGGCACTGTCGTGATGAGGGAAGCGGCGCACCACGGCGCCGGCCGCGGCCGCGCCCTCGGCGCTCCAGTGCAGGATCGGATAGGCGCCGGCGTCGAGCAGCAGCGCCGATCGCGTCTCGCGTGCCAGTTGCCGCAGCAGGTCCCAGAACAGATGCAGCGTGGATGGCAGCAGCGTCGCCGCAGCCATTCCCTGCAGCCTGGCCAGCGCCGCGGCGACGGCTTCGGCGCCTTCGGGTTCCGCGAGCGCCGCCGGCTGTCCGCGGGTCAGGGCGGCCCAGGGCGGCAGGCCGGCGCTCGCATGCCGCAGCCCGAGGTACAGCGCGCTCGTGAAGTCGGCCATGGCATGGCTCCGGCAGAGCTCTCAGGCTGCACGCTGCTGGGTTGCCAGCCGCCGCTGCAGCAGCACCGAAGGCAGGGTCGCATCGACCTTCGCATCCGGCGACTCCAGTGCCAGCTCGACCCCGGTGACCGAGCGGTAGGCGTGGCTGTAGCCCTGGATCTGCGGCCGGAAGAAGCGCGCCCAGTTGAAGGCCTGCAGCGGGTCCTGCACATCGCTCCAGTGGCCCCAGCGGATCGACAGCAGGATCTGCTCGCCGAAGATCGCCAGGTTGCGGAAGTGCAGCACGCTGGTGTCGGTCCAGCCCTGCACTTTCTTCATCGCATCCACGCGGTCCATCCAGGGCTCCGGGTAGGCGGTCATGATGCGCGTCGGCAGGAACTCGCGGAACTCCGGCCGCGCCAGCAGCCATTGCTGCATCAGCATCTCGATGCGGGCGGTCGACGGCAGGTCGCCGAACTGGTTGTGTGCGCCCTGCGAGAGGATCAGGTGCACTTCCTTCAACGCGTTGAGCACCGGGAACGCGTCGGCCCTGACCGTCGTGTCGTCGTCCTGCTTGAAGAAGCTGGTGCAGTAACGCAGCAGGTTGTGGAAGGCTTCGATGAAGCGCGAGCGGCTGTCGGCCGCCTGCATGCGCTGCACCGCCTTGCCTTCGAGCCTCAGCCCGTAGTGATGGTCGTACTCGTAGTTGCGGCGCACGATGCTCAGGCGGTGCTGCTCGTCCTGCACGTAGCCCCACAGCACGTTGTTGAGCGGGCGAAGCGGATCGATCTCCAGGTTGACCAGCGGGTCGCGCTCGCCCGAGCGCACGTTCTGGAAGCGGCGCGCGATGCTGTTCATGGTCTGCACCAGCATCCCTTCCTCATGCCAGTAGGACCAGATCAGTTCGAGCAGGCACGGGTTGGCCAGCTTGTCCTGCAGGATGCCGGTGCACTGGCCGACGTTTTCGAGGTCGGAGTCGAGCCCCTGCAGCTTGATCCCGATGTCGGGCAGCTTGGAGCGGATCACCGCCAGGTAGGGCAGCGTACTGTCGAACGCGCTGCCGGCGCGGAACGGCACCAGGTACTGGTTGGTGAATACCTTCTCCACGGTCGCGAGCGCTGGCGGGGGCAGGTCGCGGCGCTTCAGGTAGGCGAGGTCGCGGTCTTCGTCGAACGGGCGTGGCGTCTTCAGCACGCCGCAGTTGATCATCACGAAGGCTTCGGTCGCCGCCTTGACCACGCGGTAGGCGTCCGAGTCCGTGAACGGCAACAGCCGCTTCGGGCGCAGTACCTCGCGGAAGGTCCGGCGCTTCTCCTCGAAGCGCTTGTGCTCGAAACCGGGCAGGTCCGGCGAGTCCGACTCCCCGCAGAACAGCGTGTCCATGTAGTGCTGGTAGTTGTTGAACGCCAACTGGCCCGTGCTGTTGAGGATGCCTTGCCAGAGCGACAGGTCCGACGTCGTCACGGTGGCGGTGCGCTGCAACGCGACGCCGACGTCACCGGACACCACCTGCGGCTCCTTCCCCTTGCCCTCGACTTCGGCCACGACGCCGAAACCCGCGCTGACCCTTCCGGTGGGCGTGGTGGGGACATCGACATAGGGCACGAACGCCGCAAAGCGAAGCTCGTGCGTGCCGGGCGAAGGAACGTTCCATCGCCAGACGTTGTCCACGCCCGGGACGGGGCGCATGCCGGCCGGCGCCTGAATGTCGAGAACGATATCTTTCGGGTAGTCGTACTCGACACGCACCTCGACCACGTCGCCAACCTGTGGCAGGGCGCATGCATTGGGCGTGCAGTCGGGATTCAGCAGCATCGGCGTCGCCGTGGCGCGGAGTCCGAGCTCGAAGCAGACGTCGTGCACGCAGTCGGGTTCCACCGTCACGGACAACACCTTTTCCATCGGCTTCGGGACGTGATGGCAGACCACGTGGTAGGTGCCCCGAGGCTGCTTGGGAAACTCGCCGCGGCCGCATTCGTCCGTAGCGGAGGTGGTCACGTAGTGGTCCTCGTAGCCCGCCGCCTTCGCGCCCTTTCCTGTCTGCGAGACGAGGCCAACGCTGAAGAGGCTGCAACTCGCGTTGGACACCGGCCGGCCGTTGTCGTGGACGCTGAAGCGAATGGTGCCGAGGCGGTCGGTGCCGATGGCAAAGGGGGTGGTAGTCATGTGAGTTCTCCTTGAACAACGGTCATGCCGGATTCGCGTCGCGCAGCGCACCGCGCAACGCCCAGTGCGTCAGCAGCTTCGCGAACAGGTGGCTTTCTTCTTCGGGCGTGAGCTGCCCATTGGCACGGGCCTGGCCCAGCACCGCGAACACCAGCGTCGGCCCCGCGCGGTACATCGCCGCCGGTGCGCCGCGCCAGGTCTGGAACAGTGCGGAGAGCCGCGCCGGCTGGTGTTCGGCCACGCCGAGCGCTTCCCTCAGCGAACGCCCGCGCAGGCTGCGCGGGCGGTGGTCCACCAGCAGGCCGACGAAGCCCGGCATCGCCGCCAGCAGTTCGTCGAACAGGCGGCGGGTGCCGGCGTCCAGGCCGTCGAGCGGGTAGTACGAATCCCACAGCGCAGCCAACCGCGCCCACTGCGGATGCGGATACATCGCCTGCCCCATCGCGCAGGAGAGCCGCACGCGGATCCACGGCACGGGGTGCGGATCGTCCAGGTTGAGCCGGAACATGAAGGCGCGTGGCAGGCTCACTACGCCCATCAGCCCCATCGTGGCCGTGATGCCCAGGCGGGCGCAGGACCAGAAGTCGCTGAGGATCTCGCCGATCCAGCGCTCGAACAGCCGCCATGCGTTGCCGCCGTTGCGCTGCATGCCCTGCAGCAGCGGCCGCAGCGAGTTCGCGAGGTCGAGCAGTGCCGAGGCCTGATGGCCGACCTCATGGATCAGCGACGAGGCGATGCCGCTGCCCACCATGCGCTCGCGCGGCACGCGGATCACCGCCACCGGGCTCTCGCCGCCGCCCGGCAGGCGGGTGCGCGCGCGCCGGATCGCGGCGCCGACGCCGCGGTCCAGGTAGCACATGAGGGGAGGCACCTCGTAGTAGCCCGGCAGCGCCAGCGCGTCGGCGGCGACGATGTCGAGCCCGCAGAGCCAGACGCCCGTGTCGTGTTCGCTGCGTTGCGAGATGACGTCGTTGAAGAGATCGAACTGCGTCAGCACCGCGTTGAACTTGAGCCGCAGGATCGTGAAGCGGCGCTGCGCCTCGGCCGCGCTCGCCCGACGCGCCGGCGCACCGTGCAGCCAGGCGAGGAAGCCCAGCACCATCGCGCGCATCTCGCGCCGGCCGGCCACCAGGTAGCGCTCGGTCGCGGCCTGCGCGCCGGGCTGCAGCGCGGCGGCCGGCAGCATCGGTTCGAGCAGCGCGAAGGGCTTGACCCGGGCCAGCCGCGTGAGCAGGGCGCGCGCCTCCTGGGCGAGCATCCATGCGGCGAAGGGGCTGATGGTCATCGCTCACACCCCGTACAGCACGATCTTGTTGCCGCGGCGCATCCAGCGTCCGCTGCGGCCGCCGGCACCGTACGAGCCGCTGGCGGCGCTGCGCGCGGCATTGAGCAGGCCGGGCGCCAGCTTCTGCGCGGCCGAGACCGCGGCGCTCTGCGCGACTGCGCGCGGGTCCGCGCCCGAGGGCGCCGAGGCCGCCTGCTTCACGGTGTCGGCGGCGAGCCGCACGAACTGCTTGGCGCCTTCGAACTCGCGGTCTTCCTGCTCGAGCGATTCGGCCTCCAGGCCCAGCGCACTGCCGGCAGCCGATGCGAGGCCGCTGCCGATCTTGGCGCCCAGCGGACCGCCGAGGTAGGCGCCGACCGCGCCGCCGGCCAGCGGCAGCGCCTTCTTGGCGACGCCCTTGAGCACGCCGCCCACGGCCTGCCCGATGGGAGAACGCACCGCCGAGCCGACCGCGCGCGCAGCACGGCCGAGCAGGTTGCCGAGGAAGCGGTCGAGCTCGGCCTCGTTCGTGACCTCGAGCAACTCGCTCGCGAGCTCGGCCTCTTCCGCTTCGTTGAGCACGGTCTCGCCGTAGCTCTCGAAGCTTTCGCCGTAGCTTTCTCCGTAGCTCTCGCCCGACCATTCCTGCTGGCCGAACTCGTAGGCGCCGGCTTCGTAGCTGGACTCGGGGTTGTACTCCAGCTGGGTGCGATCGATGTCATGCATAGCGGTCTCCTTGGATGAAGCGGAAGAGGCGCGAGCGCCTCGGCGGTGATCCCTGCGGATCAGGGGTTCAGCACAGCCACGCCCGCGCCGTGGCGGACCCATCGGCCTGCGGATGCGGACGGCGCCGCGCCGGGCGCATCGAGGACCTGCGTCCAGCCCGGTGCGAGGCGGCGCGCGGCGCGCCGGGCCGCCCAGCGCGCGGCGGCGGGGGGCGACAGGCCGGCGGGCGCCATGGCGAGCTGGTGAGCGGCTTCACGCGTCAACTGCGCGAAGCGGCGCGCCAACTCGAATTCCTGGTCCTCGGGCGAGAGCCCTTCGAGCTCGATTCCGAAGAAGCGGCCCATGCGCTTGTAGGTCGTGCCGGCCAGCCGGGGTGTCGCGCCGGACACCAGCGGCAGCGACTGCCGGGCCGCGCTGCGCAGCAGCGTGACGAGCTCGGCCGCCGCCGGGGCCACTCCATCGCGCGGCGCGTGGGCGCGCACCATGCGCCCGAGCGTCGCGGACAGATGCTGCCCGTCCGCGGCGTTGAGCAGCTCGGCGGCCAGACCCGCGGACTCGGTGTCGAACACCACGGCCTTGCGGCTGGCATGGCCCGGCGTGGGGCCTGCGGCGCGGGCGTCCTCGAAGAGATCGAAGTCAGGGCTGTAGCCCAGCAGCATCCGGTTCATGGTCGGCCTTTCTGGCGGAACTGGCCTTGCTTCCGCATAGGCCGTGCCAGCCGGAAAGTGCTGCTTTCAGTGGGGGCCGGAGCCGTTCAGGGCGAAGCGCGCTTCGTCTTCGGCCTCTCAGCCGCCGCACCACGCGAAATCCGCTTCGCCGCCGTTCGCCTTCGTGCGGCGGGCCGGCGCCCTAGCGGTAGATGACCGCGCGGCGGTAGGCGCGCCGCGCAACGCCGGCATACGACAAGGGCGTCAGCGGCATGCCGATGACGTCGATGAAGACCGAGACCTCGGCGGCCCTTGACGGGACTTTGCCCTTCAGGACCCTGATCGTGTAGGACAGCGAGTCGCCCTTGAGAACAGGCGACTGCAGCACGGCGACCACCTGGCGCAGCAGGTTGTCCTCGACCATCGAGATGTCGGCATTGGGCGGGTCCGCGAGAAAGCTGTCCCGGCCCTTGCCCTTGTTCCAGAACGGGACGAAATCGGCCGTCTTCATGTTCCCGGCGATGCGCTCGGGTCGATCGGTGAAGAACACCGTGACCGGGCTCACCGCCTTCAGTGTGAGCAGTCCGGTGCCCTTGTCGTAGGTCATGCCTCTGGCTGTCTGCACGAACAGGAAGTCGGCTTCCTTGGGCTCGTCGGCGTTCTGCGCCAGGGCCGACCTCAGTGTGGACGCCGAGGCGAGCAAGGTCGCGGAGGTCACGATGGTGCGACGAGTGGTCATGTGGATACCCTGTAGCGTTGATGCGTCCGTGCGCAGCATTGTGGAGGGGCCATCCGGGCAAATCCAGATGAATCTGCAGCGGAGGGTCGAGGAGCGCGTTCCTTCGCTTGATTCGCGCAGCGGCCAGGCGCCAAATGATGCGTTGCCCCCTGGGCCGGATGCACGGCTCGTCGGGTGACGACACTCCCGCAGAGGCGAAGTCGATATGGATGCCTTGTCCGAGGTCCTGAAGGTCCTGCAGTTCAACAGCGCGATCTTCTTCAACGCCAGATTCACCGCGCCATGGTGCCTTGCTTCCCCGGAGGCGGATGCGGTGGCGAGGCAGGTCGACGCGGGATCCGAACGCCTGCTTTTCTATCACTTCTTCGTGGACGGTTCGTGCACCGTGAAGCTCGACGGCATGCCCGCGCTTCATCTGCAGGCCGGCGACATCATCCTGTTTCCGCATGGCGATGCCCACACGATGGCCTCGTCCGGGACGGACGGACCCGGGCCGCTGCTCGATGTCCAGGCGCTGCTGCGCAAGCGGCCCGACGAACTGCAACTGGGCGGCGGCGGCGAGCCGACCCGCATCATCTGCGGCTATCTGTCCTGCGATCCGATCCTGTGCCGGCCGGTCCTCGCGACTCTGCCCAGGGTGCTGACGGTCAGCCTCAGGAGCGACGAAAAGACCGACTGGGTGGAGCGCTCCTTCGTCTACGCGGTGGCGGAGGCCGCTTCCACGCAACCCGGTGGCGAAGGCGTGCTGGCCAAGTTGTCCGAAGTGCTGGTGGTCGAGACATTGCGTCGCTACGTCTCCCAGATCTCCGAGGGCCAGACCGGCTGGCTCGCGGGCTTGCGCGACCGCGTGGTCGGCAAGTGCCTGGCCCTCATGCACGAGGACCCGGCGCGTCCATGGACCCTCGAAAGCCTTGCACGCGAGGCCGGGACATCGCGCTCGGTTCTCGCCGAGAAGTTCGCCTTCTACGTCGGGCAACCGCCCATCCAGTATCTCGGCAAGTGGCGCATGGCGCTCGCGTCGAACCTGCTGCGGCGCAGCGCCTTGAGCATGATGCACATCGCGCTGGAAGTGGGCTATGAAACCGACACCGCCTTCAGCCGCGCCTTCAAGCGCGAGTTCGGCATGCCCCCGGCATCCTGGCGCCGTGAAAACGGCCTCAAGAGCCCGGCCGACTTCAGCGGCGGAAAACGATCAACGCGATCAGCGCACAGAAGCTGAGGAACTGGATGAAGAAGAATGCGAAGCGCACCGACACGACGCGATCCGTCTGGGCAAAGCACACGTGGACCAGCGACTGGGGAATCCGCGCCGCCAGGATGACGACGCACAAGGGGTCCACCGCGGGATCGACGATGCCGAAGGCGCGCAACGCATAGACCACTGCCGCGAACACCGGGAGGTTCTCGACGCAGTTCACGTGCGCGCGCATCGCGCGCTGGTACCAGCCCTTGCCCTCGACATGATCGGCCGGGAATTCGCTCATTCCGGCCCGGCCGCTGAAGACCCGGCTCAGCCGGTAGGTGCCCACCGTGGTGAGCAGGAGAGCCAGGGTCCAGGCGGCGAACCCCAGCAGCATCAACTCGGGCAGCATCTCGTTCTCCTGTCGTGGGCCCGGGTGGGCATGGCGATGCGCTACTGGAGTGGCACCGTGGGCGATGGAGCCGGCACCGCGTAGAGCAGCGGCTGGAGCGCATCCGTGATGCGGGCAGCCTGCGTGTCGTCGAGTACGCCGAAGAGGACTTTCCGGAAGCGCGGCTCGATCACGCCCGACACGATGTACTGCCAGCGATACGCCTTCAGGATTCCCTCGCCGATGGCGGTGCGTTGCGCATCGGTGTAGCGCATGCCTGCAATGGACTCGAAGTAGGCCGCGTCCGCGCTCGCCTGCGCCTGGAGAATGCCGTCGACTGCCACGACGAGGTCGATCAGGTCGCCGACGGCCGCGTCGCGTTCGGCGGGGCTGAGGCGTGCGTCTTCGCGAAGGAACTCGAGTTCGTCCAGCACCGCGTGCTGCGACTCCTCTTTCCAGTGGGCCAGGAAGACGTCCTTCCACAGCTCGCACAGGTCGTCCCGCGGCTCGATGCTGGCGCGATAGTGGGCCAGCGTGAAGAGCTCGATGTCCAGCGTCAGCGCGAGCACCGACCAGTTGCTCTTGCTCAGCACGGCGGTCGCGACCGCGTTGGGTTCGGCCGTCGCCATGTATCCCGCCGGCATGTCGGCAGCCATCATCATCTCCATGCGCCGGAACAGCTCCTGGTGCTTCAGTTCCTCGTCGGCCATGCGGACCAGGGCCTCCAGGGCCATCTGGTCGCCGAGAGCGTGCTGCCGGCTGATGTCGAGTACCTTGGCGCCGATGAAGCGTTCCACGAGCCCGAAGATGTACGCGTAGCTGCGACCCTGCACCTGGCTCAGCAGGCGACGGTCATCGTGCGTGAGGAAATCCAGCTCGTTCACCAGCGACAGGCCGGCCGGCAGGAACATCCTGTCGAGATCGAATCGCCGGTGACGGATGACGTCGTCGTCGATGTCCCAGCGGACGCGTCTGGAATTCGCGATGACCTTCGAGTAAGGATTCGCGGAGTGTGCGCTTTGCATGATGGCCTCTTTCAATGTTCGTTGAAGGAGTCGTCATGATCGAAGCGCGGGACCGATCAGGTCGGGCCGCGCGTCCGCAAATCTTGCCCGGCAATCCGGGCGCCCGGGCGCGCGTTGCGCCCCTGACCGTCATGCCTGGCGGAACTCCTCGGCGCGCCGTAGCCAGCCCTTGAGGAACACCTTCTGACTGGCGTCCTTGCCTGCGATGGACTTGAACAGTTCGACTCGCCGGTCGACCAGCAGGTTCACCAAGGCCTTGGCGCCTAGCGCGGCCAAGGCATTGGCCGCACTCTGGATGGTCTTGTCGCCGATGCCGCCATCCACCGCGCACGGCGGGCTCGAAGCCTGCAGTACTTCCTGCAGCAGCTTGATGGCAGTGCCGGGGCCGTGGTGGACGCACATGTCGAACATCAGGGGCTGGATCGCCGCGGGGAGGTCGTTGATCTTCGGCTGGATGAAGTAGCGGCCCTTGTAGATGTCACGTGCTTCGGTCTGCGCCATGCGGCGCACATCGTCGCGGCTGACTTCGCTGCCACGCCAACTGGCAAGCGAGCGCAGGGTGATGCCGAAGTTGGTCGGACCCCCACGGTCGTTGGGATGGTCGACGAATCCGCCTTCGCGCCGCAGGATGTCTTCGATCATTGCGTCCACCGCGTCGACGCCGCTGGTGTGGGCCGCGGGCTGCTCGGCGATGTCGCGGGAAAACTCGCGCACCGGCGGCACGCTGGGTTCCGCCGCCGTCGGGAAGCTGGGCGTGTTGCTCACCGGCGTGCCGGGCAAGGCGGAGGCAGGCTCGCCGGACAGCAATGCTTCCACGTTCTGGGCCACCGGCGTGATCAGTTGCAGCGCGCCGCGCACCTCGCCAAGGAACTGCGATGCCGGGTTGGGGGTCAGGCCAGCGAGGATGGCCTTGAGCTTGGCGACGGCGTCATCCAGCCGACGTGAAGCGTTGATGAAATCGCGCGCGATCTCTGCCACCTCGGCCTCATCCAGAGCCGCGATCGCAGCCTTGGTCTTGATCCACTCCGGCCCATCCGGTTCAACGAAGTTCAGGGCATTGTCCAGCTTGGCGCGGGCATCGGCATAGTTCGACATGCTTGCTTCTCCTTCATGGGCAGGCTGCGGGCGTTGAGGGGCCTAGGACGTGGCGGCGGGATGGCGGTACTCGTTCATGGCATCCCGCAGCGCGAAGGCGGTTCGCAGAAGTTGAGAGATCTCGGCGTGCAGATCGACTGGCGCCGACAGGCTTCGAGCCAACTCGTCCAGGGCTTCGCCAGTGCGCTTGAGCAGCTCCACATACTTCACCAGCATCGCGTGATAGGCGTTCTGCTTGGCAATCAGTTCGTCGTTCTTTTGCGCCGACACCGCGATGGACCGGATGAATATCTGAGTCTGGCGGTCGGTTGCCGCGTCATAGGGCGGCTTGCCGGCGAGGTAGGGATAGGGAACCGGCATGGCGGCCAGCGTGTTCGTCTTGCGGCCGATTGCGCTCAGCACCGCCTGGTCGGCGGCAACGCTCGATATCACGGCGGGGTCGGTCGGCGGGCCGGAACGCGCCACCAGACCCTTCATCGCGGAAGCCGTGCGCCGGGTTTCATCGCGGATGCGATCCTGGGCCTGCTGGGTGCCGACAACGCTGAGCCTGTACATGGCCGGCGCCTGCTGCGCCAGCGTCTTCAGGATTTCGTGCACCGGATCGCGGCCCTTCAACACCGCCTGTTCGAACTGCTTGCGATTGGCTGCATCCTGCGCCAGCTGAATGATCTCGGCGCCGATGCCGACAAAGGGTGCAAACGGCGGGAAGGCCACGCCCGCCACGCTGGCCAGGGTCTGCAACTCGGCGCCCAGCCCGAGCAGACCTTCGCGGATCTCGCCCTCTGGCCGACCCTCGGCCAGCGCCACGAGGGCCTGGTTGTACGCGTGCACCACGGCCAGGGCCTGGCGCGTTTGCTGGATACGCTCCTCGGCCGGGCTTGGCGGTGTCGACCCGTCGTCGGGCAGTTGCAGCGTCTGAGGGAAGTCCGGCTTGGGCGGCGGCGCAGCGCCGCCCAGGCGGCTGAGTTCCGCCTGCACCTTGAGGCCGTTGGAGAAATCCGTCAGGAACATGTCGGCGCTCTGCTCGACCTGCGTCATGGCCAGCGTGTAGTTCGACAGAGACTGCTTGGTTTGAGGAGTGACGGCGCAACCCGCCGCACCGAGGATGAGCAGGGCCGCCCAGGCAACGCGCATGAATTTCATGGGTCCTCCGTTGCGCTCGTTCACAAGCACAAGCCTGGAGTGTTGCGACTGCCAGTGTTCATCGCATCCTCAACGCGGAGGACCGGCACGCCACTGCAACCCGCCTCCTTCTGTTGGGGGACGACAGGAACGCTGGCAGGTTCAAAGTGCACGTCTGCAACAAGATCGCAGCAGCGATCACTGGAGGTCCAATGTTCGAACGTAGCTATCTGGACAAGAGCTTCACGGTCGCGGATCCCGACGCGCGCGTGCGGCAGGCGGGCAATCTCATGGCTTTCGAGACATCCGGCGGCACGATCAAGACCATCGCGCAGTCAACCGTCATCCGCGTCGACGCTGTCGAGCGTTTGCAGGCTGGCGCCAACAAGGTGTCACTGTTTGCGCGTGCGCTGAAAGAGGATGGCACGCCGCATGGCTGGACCTCGACGAACAATCTGCAAGGCAAGTTCGTCAACGAGACGCTCGAACTGATCGAGCCGCCATCGGGGAGTGGAAAGTTCGGGCCCAACGCCGCGTGGTCGCATGGTGCCTACGTTGGCCAGATCGGCCTCGTCGAGGTCGTCGATGCCAGGACGGAAATCGAACGCATCGCCGTCGATACCGTCGAGGCCTATCTCAAGATGGTGGACGCGGCGAAGTTGTCGGGCGTGACCGTCGCCATCAACAGCGGGTTCCGGTCCTATCCCGAGCAGAAGATCCTGTCGGATGGGTTCGAGAAGCACCTTCCGGGCTTCAACAAAGCCGCGAAGCCTGGCAACTCGAACCACCAGAATGGGATCGCGTTCGACATCGCCGTCGCGGGCGCGGATGGCAACGAGGTGTATGACTGGCTGAAGAGGAATGCGCCGGGGTTCGGGTTCGTGCGCACTGTCAGCGGCGAGCCGTGGCACTGGGAATACGATCCCCCGCGCGCTCAGCAGGCGGTTCAGAACCACACGTACAAGATTCCGGCGGTGAGTGAATGAGGCGGCGGGTCATGCCCAGCTTGACTCATGCCCGCGCCGCCGCGCTCAGCCGCCGCTCGAGCCGACGGTCTTCGGCAGCTTGATCGGATCGTAGGGCAGCGGGTTCTTGGGGTTCTGCAGGTTGGGGATCATGTCAGTCGATGCACCGCCGGGGAAGCGCTCGATGTTCGGATACTTGACGATCGACTTGTTGAACTCCACCAGCGGGATGTCCACCAGTGCAAGGGCCCAGCCATTGTCCATTCCGGCGTAACGCCCGGGCGACGAGCTTGGATTGCGAGTCGGGACCGCACCGTTGAACATCATGTCGTATTTCTCGTAGGGGTCCATCGTCAGGTTGTAGAGCGAAGGGACCGCACCCATGTTCAAGCTCGGGCCCATCCACGTGTCCTTCGAGGTGTAGAGCATCTTCCAGGCCATCTTGACGTCGGGCGCTTCCGGGATGAGCGCGATGTCCGCGCGAGCACCTGCGAAGTTCTCGCCGTCGATGTATATCCACCCGTCACGCGCCGAGTGCCTGGACTTGCCGGTGACATAGGCCGTGTTGTCGATGCCGTCGAAGTAGATCGGCTTGCCGTTGTTGTCCTTGATTTCGCCCTTGGCCGGCGGCGTGAGCCCGGCCATCGCGGCGGTCGTCGGCCACACGTCCATGTGCGACATCATCTCGTGCAGGACCTGCCCGGCCGGAATCCTGCCCGGCGCCCACATGATGCCGGGGACGCGCCAGCCCGCCTCGAATGCCGAGCCCTTTTCGCCGCGATACGGATGCGTGCCGGCGTCCGGCCACGCGTCCTGCCACGCGCCGTTGTCGGCTGTGATGATGACGATGGTGTCGGGCGCTTCGGCGCGAATGGTGTCCATGATCCGGCCGATGTTGTAGTCGAGCTCCATCATCGAATCCGAGTAGTTGCCGAGGTGGGACTTGCCCGCGAACATCTTGTTCGGGCTTGTGGGCTGGTGCATCTTCATGAAGTTGACATCCATGAAGAACGGCTTCGCAGACTTCGCGTTCTTCTTGATGTACTCGATCGCGGAATCCGTCTGCCGCATGTCGAAGTCGGCCAGGTTTGCCAACGTGATCACCGCACCGTTGTCGCCTTTCACCGCCGGCTTGCCCGCCACGCCTTCCCATTCGTAGAGATTCACGACGCCCTGATACATCTTCCAGAATTCCTCGTTCCCTTTCGGGAACCATGGGTGGGCGTTGGGAGACAGGTCGCTGTAGCCGTAGACGCCCGGGTAGTAAGCAGCGAACTGCTTCATCTCGTCGAATCCGTGTTCGATCGGGTAGAACTCGGGTTTGTCGCCGAGATGCCACTTCCCGGAGAAGTACGTGGAGTAGCCGTTCTTCCTGTAGAACTCGGCAATGGTCGGCGTCTCCTTCCTGAGGCCGTTCGGGTCGCCGGGAACGACGACGACCGACATGGCCGAGCGGATCGGGATGCGGCCGGTAATGAACGAAGCCCGTCCCGCCGTGCAGCTCGCCTGGCCGTACCAGTTGGTGAATATCGCGCCCTCCTTGGCCACGCGATCGATGTTGGGCGTCGGGTGTCCGAGGGCGGCGCCACCGAGATAGGCCCCAAAGTCGGCCCATCCGGTGTCGTCGGTCATCAGCATGACGACGTTGGGCTTCCTGGCCGGCGTCTGCGCGTACGCCGACGGTGCCGTGAACGTGAACAGGCCGACAAGCGCCATGCTCGCCAGAAGTGAGGTTTCCGTGAGTTTCATGGTCGGTCCTCCTGCTGAAGGACGGATGTTGGGCTTGAGCGCGCGCGCTTGCCATCCCGGCGGCCACCTACCTCCACGTACGTGCCGACGGCGTCGACAAACGCCCGGGATTGCTGAAGGCTGCGAGGCCACGGCGAGGTCTGCTTCGGCGCGGCATGGGTAGCCACATGCCTCACGTACGTGGTCTACGTGGACGCCGGGATGCTGATGGGGCGGGGCCGTTCCGGGAGGGGCCGCTCGACGGGCGTTAGGCGTCGCCTGGCTTCGGACACGCGTACTCAACCTGAAAGCGCTCAAGCAACTCGATGAACCGCTTCCATCCGGAAGGAAATCCGCATACCTTCACTTCTCGTACCCATCGGTTGGCGAGCAGGTTCACCAGACGATACCGATAGATTTCTCTGAACGTCTTCTCGTCGATCAGCCGTTGCGAAATCATGATTTCGCAGTGCTCGAACAGGCCCATGTACGCCTCTATCTGAAAGTACTCTTCTGGAGTGCTTGGAACCGCGCCGCCAGCCCACTTTCCCCCAGGGCGCAAGGCGCGGTGCACCTCATCGTGCCTGGCAAACGCGGAGCGGAGTTCGAGCCAGAACTTCGCTCGATTCGTCCTCGCGGTGATGAGAAGATTGAGCGCGGCAAACAACAGGGAGCCTGCTCCCACGACGACGCCGAGAATTGTCGCCACATCCTTTACGTCAGCGAGTGTCATGACTGACCTCCGTTCGCAGTACTCATCGAAGCCCAATGCGATGGATTGGGAGATTGGAATTGCCTCATCCATGTAGCCACAAATTGCCTTGCGCGGCGCCCATCCGCTTGTGGAGTCGCAAGCTAGTCCAAGGACGCATGTCGATACTCGGCGTATGCAGTTGGGCGGAAGCTCCCCACCGGCACGGTTTGCTCTGCATCTGAAAGGACGACGCGGACGTTGGACTCCTCGCGCATCCAGCAACCACGCGCTGTGTGCCCGTCCCAAGTCGACAGGAAACAGACTCGACCCGGCGCAGGGCAATCGCCTTGAGCATCGGTCAGTTGCAATAGACGAACCGGGCTTCCATCCGCTACGAAGAGGACGCTTGGCGTGAGGTCGCAGCCGACCACGCAAGCGCAGCAGAGGAAAGCGACAGGCCACCACGTCAAGGATTTGAGATTGAACATGATTCAGGTCCAAAAAAGCAAAAAGGCAACGAGCTGAACTCGTTGCCTTTGAGAGGGCGTCTGGCGAAGTGAGCGGGCTAACTGCCCAACAGAATTCGACCACGCTGCTCAAAGGCAACGAAGGTGCGAAAGCTCGAAATCGACAGATGCTTGGACACGATGAATGCGTTCAATGTGTGACTGGTTGCGGACAGTCTAGGCTGCCGGCAGATGCCTGTCTACGTGAAAATTGCCAAACGGATTCGCTCTGCCTCCGAAGCAGCCATTGAGCTTGGCTGTCCGAGGCGCTGATACATCACGAGCGGCGCGCGCCTAGCGCGGCAGCGGCAGCGCCGTCTTGTAGCGCACCTGCTTCAGCGCAAAGCTGGAGCGGATCTTCTCGATCCCGGCGATGGGCGTGAGCTGTTCGAGGATGAACTTCTCCAGCGCCCCGATGTCGGCCACGGCGACCCGGATCAGGTAGTCGCTGTCGCCCGTCATCAGGTAGCACTCCATCACTTCATCGTGTTCCGCAATGCGCTGTTCGAAGTCGGCCAGCGACTGCTTGCTCTGCGTCTTGAGGCTGATCGAGATGAACACGTTGAGGCCGAGTCCCAGCGCGCTCGCACTCGCCAGCGCGACGTAGCGCTGGATGACGCCGGCGGTCTCCAGCGCCTTCACGCGCGCCAGGCACGGCGAGGGAGACAGATGCACCCGGCGCGCCAGCTCGACGTTCGACAGCGCGCCGTCGCGCTGGAGTTCGTCCAGGATGCGCAGATCGATCGTGTCAAGTTGCATGAAATGCCGTGCAAGAGCCAAATCGCGGCATTCTATGTGGCTGTCGATCGTTGGAATGGGTCGAAACGGCATCCCATTCCGCAAGTCGCGGCCTAAAGTGCGGTTCATGAACGCCCCGATGTCCCCCGATCACCTGCGCGCATTGCTCGACATGTCCCTCCACGATTCCGACCCCGTCGAAACCGCCGAATGGCGCGATGCCTTCGTCGCATTGGCCGAGACACACGGCCCGGAGCGGGCGCGCTGGATGCTGGACGAACTCGCGCGCATGGCACGGGCGCAGCGCATCGGCTGGCAGCCCGAGCTGTCGACGCCGTATGTCAACACCATTGCCGCCGATGCCCAGCCGGCGTTCCCCGGCGATCTGGCGATCGAGGAGCGGCTCGCGTCGCTGATGCGCTGGAACGCGCTCGCGATGGTCGTGCGCGCCAACCAGGCCTATGGCGAACTCGGCGGCCACATCGCGAGCTATGCCAGCGCGGCGGATCTGTTCGAGACGGGGTTCAATCATTTCTTCCACGCACGCACCGACGCGCATCGCGGCGACCTCGTGTTCTTCCAGCCGCACAGCGCGCCCGGCGTCTATGCGCGCGCCTTCCTCGAAGGCCGGCTCAGCGAGGACGACCTGACGCATTACCGCCAGGAACTCACCGCGCCCGCCTTCACCGAGGGCAAAGGCGCACGCGGCCTGAGCAGCTATCCGCATCCGTACCTGATGCCGGACTTCTGGCAGTTCCCGACCGGCTCGATGGGCATCGGGCCGATCAGCTCGATCTACCACGCGCGCTTCATGCGCTACCTGACTCACCGCAACCTGTTGAACTGCGATGGGCGCAAGGTGTGGGGCGTTTTCGGCGACGGCGAAATGGACGAGCCCGAATCGATGAGCGCGCTCACGCTCGCCGCGCGCGAGAAGCTCGACAACCTGGTGTGGGTCGTCAACTGCAACCTGCAGCGCCTGGACGGGCCGGTGCGCGGCAACGGCCGCATCATCGACGAGCTGGAAAAGCTCTTTGCCGGTGCCGGATGGAACGTGATCAAGCTCGTGTGGGGCAGCGACTGGGACGGTCTCTTCGCACGCGACGTGAACGGCGCCCTGGTGCGCGCCTTCGCGAACACGGTCGACGGGCAGATGCAGACTTTCGCGGCCAAGGACGGCCGCTACAACCGCGACACCTTCTTCGGCCAGGACGAGGAACTGGTGCGGCTCGCCCAGGGCATGACCGACGAGCAGATCGACCGCCTGAAACGCGGCGGCCATGACCTCGTGAAGATCCACGCCGCCTACGCGGCCGCTGCGGCTCATCAGGGGCAGCCCACGGTGATCCTCGCCCACACCAAGAAGGGCTACGGCATGGGCAGCGCGGGCCAGGGCAAGATGACCACGCATTCGCAGAAGAAGCTGGACGACACTGACCTCATCGAGTTCCGCAACCGCTTCAATCTGCCTCTCACGGACGAGCAGGCGACGAAGGCCGCCTTCTACAAGCCCGCTGACGACAGCGCCGAGATGCACTACCTGCTGGGCCGTCGCGCCGCGCTCGGCGGCAGCATGCCGCGCCGCGAGACCGCGTGCGAGGTGGTTGCCAAGCCCGACATCGCGGCCTATGCGCAATTCGCGGTGGCCGCCGCAGGCAAGGAGATGAGCACCACCATGGCCTTCGTGCGCGTGCTGGGCAATCTCATGAAGGATCCGGCGCTCGGGCCGCGCGTGGTGCCCATCGTCGCCGACGAGGCGCGCACCTTCGGCATGGCCAACCTCTTCAAGCAGGTCGGCATCTATTCGAGCGTGGGCCAGCGCTATGCGCCGGAGGACATCGGCTCGGTGCTCTCGTACCGCGAGGCGACCGACGGCCAGATCCTGGAGGAAGGCATCAGCGAGGCCGGCGCCATCGCGAGCTGGACGGCCGCCGCCACCAGCTACAGCGTGCACGGGCTGGCGATGCTGCCCTTCTATATCTACTACTCGATGTTCGGCTTCCAGCGGGTGGGCGACCAGATCTGGGCCGCCGCCGACCAGCGGCCGCGCGGCTTCCTGCTGGGCGCGACCTCCGGCCGCACCACGCTGGGTGGCGAAGGGCTGCAGCACCAGGACGGGTCGAGCCATCTCATCGCGGCCACCATTCCGAACTGCCGGGCGTATGACCCGGCATTCGCGGGCGAAATGGCGGTCATCGTCGATGCCGGCATCCGCGAGATGCTGGTCGAGCAGAAGGACGTGTTCTATTACGTCACGCTCATGAACGAGAACTACGCGCAGCCGGACCTGCCGGAAGGTGCGGAAGCCGACGTGCTGCGCGGCTGCTATCGCTTCGACGGCTGGAAGGGCGCACAGCCGAAGTCCGCTGGCGCGAAGATCACGCTGCTCGGCTCGGGCGCGATCCTCACCGAAGTCATCAAGGCTGCGCAGATGCTGGCCGAAGAGGGCATTGCGGCCGAGGTGATCAGCGTCACCAGCTGGAGCGAACTGGCCCGCGATGGCCGGGCCTGTGAAGAGCGTGCGCTGGCGGGCGAGGCGAACCCGGGCACACCGTTCATCGCGCAGCAATTGGGTGGCGGCAGCGGCCCGGTGGTCGCCGCGACCGATTACGTGCGCGCCGTGCCCGAGAGCGTCCGTGCCTTCCTGCCCGAAGGCCGCCGCTATCTCACGCTGGGCACCGACGGCTTCGGCCGCAGCGACACCCGTGCCGCGCTGCGGCAGTTCTTCGGCGTCGACGCGCAGAGCATCGTGCGGGCCGCGCGGCACGCGCTGGCGCCACGCTGAAGCGCCTGGGCCCGCGGTGGCGCCGCGTCGCCAAGAGGGGTTAGTCCCGTTGTGACGCAGGCGCGCGGATTTCTATGATGGCCCCCTGACCCCGCGCGGCCAGCCAGGCTGCCGGCGCGGATGCCAGCCCGCTTCTTGCGTGCCGGCCTTCCTTCGAACCCCTCGGGAACATCCATGAACAAAGCAGGACTCATCGGCCTGGGCGCCATGGGCGCAGGCATTGCGGGCACGTTGCGCAGCAAGGGCTATGAAGTGCATGTGTGCGACGTGCGGCCCGGCGCGGCGCTGCGCTTCGCCGAACAGGGCGGCGTCGCCTGGGCCACGCCGGCGCAGGTCGCGGCCGCGTGCAACGTGGTCATCTCCGTGGTGGTCAACGCGCAGCAGACCGAGGACGTGCTCTTCGGCGAAGGCGGTGCGACCGCGGCGATGAAACCCGGTAGCGTGTTCGTGATGTGTTCGACCGTCGACCCAAACTGGTCGATCGCGCTCGAAGAGCGCCTGAATGCCTTGGGCATCCATTACATCGACGCGCCGATCTCCGGCGGCGCCGCCAAGGCCGCGAGCGGGCAGATGACCATGATGAGCGCCGCCCGGCCCGAGGCCTACGCGAAAGCCGACCCCGTGCTCGACGCCATGGCCGGCAAGGTCTACCGCCTGGGCGACCGCGCCGGCGCGGGCAGCAAGGTGAAGATCATCAACCAGCTGCTTGCCGGCGTGCACATCGCCGCGGCGGCCGAAGCGATGGCGCTGGGACTGCGCGAAGGCGTCGCGCCCGATGCGCTCTACGAAGTCATCACGCACAGCGCCGGCAACAGCTGGATGTTCGAGAACCGCATGGCCCACGTGCTGGCGGGCGACTACACGCCGCTGTCGGCGGTGGACATCTTCGTGAAGGACCTGGGGCTGGTGCTCGACACCGCGCGGGCCAGCAAGTTTCCGCTGCCGCTCGCGTCCACCGCGCACCAGATGTTCATGCAGGCGTCGACCGCGGGCTTCGCCAAGGAGGACGACAGCGCCGTGATCAAGATCTTCCCGGGCATCGAGCTGCCGGCTTCCGGCAAGGCGGGCAAGCCATGACGCTCCTGCTCGGCTGCATTGCCGATGACTTCACGGGCGCGACCGATCTCGCGAACAACCTGGTGCGCGCGGGCATGCGCGTGGTGCAGACCATCGGCGTGCCGGTGTCGCCGTTGGCAGCGGAGGTCGATGCGGTGGTGGTGGCGCTCAAGTCGCGCACCATCGCGCCGGCCGAGGCGGTCGCGCAGTCGCTCGATGCGTTGCGCTGGCTGAAGGCGCAGGGCGCGCGGCAGGTCTATTTCAAGTACTGCTCCACCTTCGACAGCACCGCCGAGGGCAACATCGGGCCGGTCACCGAGGCGCTGATGGACGCGCTGGGTTGCGACTTCACCATCGCCACGCCCGCCTTCCCGGACAACAAGCGCACGGTGTTCAAGGGCTACCTGTTCGCGGGCGACGTGCTGCTCAACGAGAGCGGCATGCAGAACCACCCGCTCACGCCGATGACCGATCCGAACCTCGTGCGCGTGATGCAGGCGCAGACCCGGCGCAAGGTCGGCTTGATCGACTACGCCGCGGTGGCGAAGGGCGCCGCCGCGATCGGGGAGCGGATCGCCCAACTGCGCCGGGAGAACGTCGGTGTCGCCATCGTCGATGCGGTCTCCAACGATGACCTGATGCGTCTCGGACCGGCACTGGCCGATATGCCACTGGTCACCGCAGGCTCGGGCGTGGCGATCGGCCTGCCGGCGAACTTCGGCATCGCGCCTTCGTCGGCTGCCAGCGTGCTGCCCGCGGCGGGCGGCTTGCAGGCGGTGGTTTCGGGCAGTTGCTCGCTCGCGACGAACCGGCAGGTCGCGGATTTCATTGCGTCGGGGCGCCCGGCCCTGGCGATCGATCCCATGCAGATCGCTTCCGGCATCGACGTGGTCGCGCAGGCGCTGGCCTGGGCGGCGCCACGGGTCGAGCAGGGGCCGGTGCTGGTCTATTCGACGGCGGACCCCGAGGCCGTCAAGTCGGTGCAGGGGCGCCTCGGTGTCGCGGAGGCCGGCGCAATGGTGGAGGAAGCCATTGCCGCCATCGCACGCGGGCTGGTCGATCGCGGCGTGCGGCAACTGGTCGTGGCGGGCGGCGAAACCTCGGGTGCGGTCGTGCAAGCGCTCGGCATCGCGCAGCTGCAGATCGGCGCGCAGATCGATCCCGGCGTGCCGTGGTGTCACGCGCACAGCAATGCGGCCGGCGGCGGGGGCCTTCACATCACGCTCAAGTCGGGCAATTTCGGCAGCGACGATTTCTTCACCAAAGCCTTTACATTTCTTTGATGCACTGCCCCCACGCTCGTCATTTCGTGTATCGCTGCCCCCCGAGGGGGCGCTCAGTGCCCTTCGGGCGGCCGGGCGGGCACTGATGAACGAGAGCCACGCAAGAGAGGAAATCTGCCGCATCGGCCGCAGTCTCTTCGAGCGCGGCTATGTGCACGCCACGGCCGGGAACATCAGCATCCGGCTCGACCACGGCTTCCTGATCACGCCCACCGACGCCTGCCTCGGCTTTCTCGATCCCGCAAAGCTCGCGCGGCTCGACGCTCATCTGCACCAGACCCATGGCGACCTTGCCAGCAAGACGATTGCCCTGCACGCCCGCATCTACGGCGCGGCCACCCAGTTCGATCCGGGCACGCGCTGCGTGATCCACACCCACAGCACGCACTGCGTCGCGCTCACGCTGAACGCGCCGGGCGCGGAGCTGCTCCCGCCGATCACGCCGTATTTCGTGATGAAGGTCGGCCACGTGCCGGTGATTCCCTATCACCGCCCGGGCGCACCCGAAGCCGCGGCGCTGGTCGCGCAGACCATCGAGCGCTACGGTGCGCAAGGCACGCCGCTGCGCGCCGTGATGCTCGACCGTCTCGGCCCCAACGTCTGGCACGACACACCTGCTGCCGCGATGGCCGTGCTGGAAGAGCTGGAAGAAACTGCCAAGGTCTGGCTCTTATCCAGCCAGGCGAACAGGAGCCCGCCCGAACCCCTGGGCCCGACCCAGATCAACGACCTGCGGCGCAACTTCGGCAGTCGATGGTGAATACCCCCCCCAGCCTCGCCCACTGCGTGTGGCTCGGGCACCCCCCTTTGGGGGGCAACGCCTGCGGACCGGCGGAGCCGGGTCCGCGGCATTTCTGGAATTTTGTGGCGCCGCGGCGCCTTTGATCTGTGGAGTTTTTGAATGCCTCGATTTGCTGCCAATCTTTCGATGCTCTATCCGGAGCTTGATTTTCTGGATCGCTTTGAAGCTGCCGCCAAGGATGGGTTTCGGGCTGTCGAGTATCTGTTTCCTTATGCCTACGAACAGCGGGAACTGGCGGCGCGGCTGTCGGCCAATGGGTTGCAGCAGGTGCTGTTCAACGGGCCGCCGGGTGACTGGGAGCGGGGCGAGCGCGGCCTCGCGTGCCTGCCTGGGCGCGAGGCGGAGTTTCGCGAAGGCATCCTGAAGGCGATCGACTATGCCGCCGCGCTGTCGTGCCCGCGCATCCACGTGATGGCCGGACTCGTGCCGGGGGGCATGGAGCGCGACGCCGTACAGCCGACCTATCTCGACAACCTGCGCTGGGCTGCAATCGAGGCGGCGAAGGCCGGGCTCGATCTGCTGATCGAGCCGATCAACACACGCGACATCCCCCGTTTCTTCCTGAACCGGCAGGACCACGCGCACGAGATCGTCGAAGCCGTGGGCGCGCTGAACGTGCAGGTGCAGATGGACCTCTACCACTGTCAGATCGTCGAGGGCGACGTCGCGATGAAGATCCGCAAGTACCTGCCCACGGGCCGCGTCGGGCATTTCCAGATCGCGGGCGTGCCGGACCGGAACGAGCCGGACATCGGGGAGCTGAACCATCCCTATCTCTTCGACGTGATCGACGAGGTGTCCGCGCAATGCGGCTGGGAAGGCTGGGTCGGCTGCGAGTACCGGCCGCGTCGCGGCGCCGTGGCCCGTGGCACCTCCGACGGGCTCGCTTGGCTGCGGTCGCTGCCGCGCACGTCGGGCGCATGAAGCTCGAAGCGGTACGCATCCCGCCGCGCCTGCAAGGTTTCGCGGCGGGCGGTGGCGATGTGTTCGACGTCACGCTCGCCGGCGCCAGCGTTGCGGCCATCGAGCCCAGCACGCAGGCTGCGCGGGGCACCCTGCTCAGCGGCCTGGTGGACGCGCACGCCCACATCGACAAGAACTACACCGTGCGCGAAGTCGGTGCCGCCGAGGGCAATCTCTTCGCCGCCATCGAACGCATGGCCGCGCATCGCGCGCACTGGACCGCCGACAGCCTGCGCACGCGCATGCAGCGCGCCTTGCGCGAAGCGTGGTTCGCCGGCACGCGCGCCTTGCGAACGCACCTGGACTGGGGCGGCGCCGAGGCGCCGGTCTCGCTCGCGGTCTTCGAGGCGCTGCGCGACGAATTGCGTGGCCGTGTCGAACTGCAGTTCGTCGCGCTCACGCCGCTCGACGTGTTTGCCGACCTCGCGGCCAGCGAGCGCGTCGCGCAAACGGTCAAGCGCGCGGGCGGCGTGCTCGGTGCCTTCGTCTATCGCAACGACGGCATCGTGCACAAGCTCGGGCGCGTGTTCGATCTGGCGCAGGAATACGGGCTGGCGCTCGACTTCCATGTCGACGAAGGCCTGGACGTGGAGGCGACCGGGCTGCGCACCATCGCGCAGCTTGCGATCGCGCGGGGCCTGCACGGCCGCGTGACTTGCGGCCACGCGTGCTCGCTCTCCGTGCAGGACGACACGACCGCCAACGCGACCTTGGCGCTGTGCGCGCAGGCGGGCATCCACCTCATCGCCCTGCCCACCACCAATCTCTACCTGCAGGGCGCATGGAACCGCACGCCGGTACAACGCGGCATCACGCGCATCCGCGAAGCCGCAGCGCACGGCCTGCGCGCGAGCCTGGGCACCGACAACGTGCAGGACGCCTTCTACCCCTACGGCAGTTACGACCTCGTCGAGACCTTCGGCCTCGGCGTGCAGATGGGCCACCTGGCGCCAGCCGCCGACTGGCTCGACACCATCACCGTCAGTCCTGCCAGGGCGCTGGGACTGGCGTGGGACGGCCGCATCGCGCCAGGCTGCCCGGCAGACTTCGTGCTGCTGGCCGCGGCCGACGAATATGAACTTCTGGACCCGCGCGGGCGGCGACGCACCGTCATCCGCGCAGGCCGCACTCTGGAGCACACCGAATGAGCATGGGCAAACCGATGGCCAACTACGCAGCCGCCAGGCGCGTGGGCGACTTCGTCTTCATGAGCGGCGTGGTGGCAGTCGATCCGTCGACGCGCCGCGCTGTTTCCAGCTACGAGGACATCCCCGAAGCGGCGCGCGAGGCCTTGCGGGGGCTGGGCTACGCGACGGGCCAGATGTCGGTCGACATCTTCGAGGCTGCGATCGTGGCGCAGAGCTGGTTCGTGCTCGAACGCATTCGCCAGATCGCGGCCGAGCACGGCGGCACGATGGACGACGTCGTGAAGCTGGTGCAGTACTTCCGCCGCCTGCCCGACTACGCGCCCTACAACCGCGTGCGTGGCCTGTTCTATCCGGGCGAGCCGCCGGTCAGCACGGTGGTGGAAGTGTCACGCTTCCTGCCGGGGGACGAGGTGCTGGTCGAGGTGGAGGCGACGATGTATTTGCCGCAGCATTGAACGAAAGGGGCGTGGCGGCCGCGGCTCTTTACTAGGCGCCTGCCTGGCGATTCATCCCACCATCTTGTAGCAGAGGCTGAGAATGTGCATCGCTATCCCATAGGCAGCGGCTGAGGCAGTGATGCTTAGCGCCGCGATTGCCCAATGTTGCCGGCGATCGGTTGGACTGGCGAAATGCAGATAGCAGAAGCCAAAGAGCCCGATCAACGCAATCACCGCGTCGATCATCAGCACAATCCCCGTGAAGAGGCCAACTGGCCCGACAAAGAAATCATCTTTCGTTGGCCTTGCTATCAGGTAATAGAGTGACAGGCCAACCAACGAACTGGGAAGCGCGACCGCAGGCCATAGTAGTGCCCGGCGTGGGATCGTCACCTTAATCCCTCGGCGACGATACGTGCTGCCAGTCGATTCAGCCTTTCTGTCAGATCGCGAGTCGCGTGAGCGTAGTAAAAGTGTCCTTCGCCCCCGTTCCCCATCATTTGTTTACCTAGTATGGGAGCAGCGGCGATCAAATCTACTTGCGATATCCCTGCATAGATTGGGTCGCCATACTCCTTAAGGTCGATAGCAATGACCTTTCGGATGCATCGATTGGCCCGCAGATTGGACAAGAAGGAAGCATCGATTGGACTTCCGATCAGTACAAGGTGGTCCACGATGTGCTTGCGTCTAGCGTAAAAGTACGCGGTCTGAGCGGCCAGCAGCGATCCATAGGAGTAACCGATGAGATTGAACTGTGCTGCTTCACTGGTCATGCCGGAAGCAATAACCCACTCTTCGTCATCTTCGTAGCGAATGGTAAGTCCCGCGCGCAGCGCATCGATAAACATTCCGGCATCACCCAGAAGTGTCTTGGTCGCGGTGTTTGTCTGTCCGAGATTGAAGGCGGAAATTCCGGCGCGTTGAAATGCCGTCGCGGTGAGGGAAATATAGCTACCGTCCAGACCCGCGCCGCCCCGATACACAGTGCCGCGCGGTCTCGCGACATATGCTTTCAAGGGCGCCCGGTCTTCCAGCGGGGTCAACCGTACTTGCAACGTTCTGATTGGCAGCATCAGGCATCCTCCCCGAATATCTCGAGGGTGATAGTGGCGTCGTAGTCGCATGACACCCGTTCAGTCATGCCCTGGTCGTCGGTCCGCCCCTCGAACGTTCCGTCCGCACCCGTCAATCGATACCGTATCCGCGCTAGCGGCAAGCCTGTTCCTTCGTTGAGAATTTGGATCTGCTGGTCGAATCGAGGGCTTGAAGCCGGAAGTATGTTTTGAGCCGGCGAGATCCTGTCTACAGCATCGTTGCCGCCCCCCATGTCCTCATACCAAGCTTCGCCCGCGAGCTTGGCGACGATCGGCGGCGGACTGGGGCAATGGCATAGGACGACATCGCCATCGAGGGCAGCTTCGCCCATGAACTTCAAGCGCCGAGGCCCGCCTGTCTTTGCAATCGTGCCGATGCTGTTGCATGCCTCGCAGTACGCTTGACCTCCGATCAGCGCAACTTGATGCCGGGCGTCCCCGAACGTAAATGGTCTTGAGGCATAAGGAAGGATCCTCCCGCCATCTCGGAGCGTGTCGCCTACGGCGGCAAACCTGCGCATCATGGCTGACCTCCGTCGGGTCGGACCGATCGCGTTTCACGTGACATTTCGCTTCTCCCTGCTTGGTGACTTGCAAGCTCACCATTGGCGCAGAGATTCAGCAGGAATCAAATCAGACCATTCCTAACGATCCACCAACGATCACGGAAGTGCTCGCCGAGATCCGCATGCCTAGCGAACCCCAGCCCCCTTCAAACTCCGCCACTTCCTCGATCAGGTAGCGCTGATCTTTCTCGTCGCTTTCCGCCACGTTCCGGAAGAACGCCACTTGCGTCGCGTGGTCGGCATAGAACTGCGTCACCGCCGACAGAGAGAAGGAGGAGCAATCGAATCGCGCGCTGGACATCACGGCGGCACGATGGACGACGTCGTGAAGCTCGTGCAGTACTTCCGCCGCCTGCCCGACTACGCACCATACAACCGCGTGCGCGGCCTGCTCTATCCGGGCGAGCCGCCGGTCAGCACGGTAGTGGAGGCGTCGCGCTTCTCGCCGGGGGACGAGGTGCTGGTCGAGGTGGAAGCAACGATGTACTTGCCGCGGCACTGAGCGGCAGGGGCTTGGCTAGCCGAGCGGTAGCCGCAGGATAAGAGGGAGACAGGCCAACGAACGAGCCTGCCGCTGGTGCTACGCGCCGATGAGGACATAGAAGCTCATGTAGAAAAGTACCGTCCCGACGATCAATGCAATGACCGATGAAGAAAACTGGACGAACTTGAACGCACGAGTGTGGCAATACCCGACGATTCCCCACGCAAGTGGTGGCCCGAAGAGAAACAGGCCTGCGGCCAAGTAGCCCCACCAAGTGACGGGGCAGCGCTCGAAGTCCCAACATCCGTGCCATCGCGCGATCAATGGCCAGGAAACTCGGCTTGCCAGCCGACTTGCAAATAGCGCGGATGGCCACGCCACAAAGACCCCAGCCACTGCATATCCTACGGACCATACGGCGTTTCTTACTCGATCTCCCATAGCAAGATGCCGCATGCCTCGCAGTACGCTTGACCTCCGATCAACGCGACTTGATGCCGGGCGTTGCCGAAGGTGAATGGCCTTGAGGCATAAGGAAGGATCCTTCCGCCATCTCGGAGCGTGTCGCCTACGGCGGCAAACCCGCGCATCATGGGTGACCTCCGTCGGGTCGGACCGATCGCGTTTCACGTGACATTTCGCTTCTCCTTGCTTGGTGACTTGCAAGCTCACCATTGGCGCAGAGATTCAGCAAGAATCAATCAGACCATTCCTAACCGATCTACCAACGATCACGGAAGTGCTCGCCGACATCCGCATGCCTAGCGAACCCCAGCCCCCTTCAACAGGAATTCGGTCACTTCCTCGATCAGGTAGCGCTGATCCTTCTCGTCGCTCTCCGCCACGTTCCGGAAGAACGCCACCTGGGTTGCGTGGTCGGCATAGAACTGCGTCACCGCCCAGAGGTGGAAGAGGAACAGCATCGGATCGACCGGGTCCATCAGCCCCTGGTTGATCCAGTTCCGGATCACCGCCGCGGCCTGGTCCGTGCGCTGCTTGCTCGTGCCCATCAGGGCCTTGAGCACGGGCGCGCCGCGCATCATCTCGGCGGTGAAGATCCGCGAGCGCAGCGGGTGCTCGAACGAGAAGACCATCTTGCGGCGGATCAGGTCGCTGAGCACCTTGCGCGGGCCGAAGGCTTCGTCGCTGAAGCCGAAGACGCCGATCCAGTCGTTGACGATGTCCTGCAGCACCTGGCGATACAGCGCTTCCTTGCTCTCGATGTAGTAGTGCAGCTGGGGCTTCGACAGGCCCGCCTTGTCGGCGATGGCCTGGGTCGATGCGCCGGCGAGGCCCTCGCTCGCGAACACTTCGATCGCGGCCTGGTAGATCACGGCCAGCACCTGCGTGTACTTGCGTGCGCGGCCGCGGGTCGCGGGTGCGTCTGGGCCTTCCTCGAGGGCGGTCGTGCTCGGTGTGGTCGTCATCGAATGTGCATGGTGCCAGAGCAAATGCCGGTGCGGCTCACAACGCGATCACCAGCTCGTCGCCTTTGGCGCGCGAACAACACAGCGCGACCTTGTGCGCCCGTTCGCTGCGCGTGAGGCAGAAATCCCGGTGCTCGGCACCTTCGCCCTCGCAGCCCACCACGCAGGTGCCGCACAGGCCCTGTTCGCACGACACCGGAATGTCGATGCCGAAGGCGTGCAGCGCATCGACGGCGGTCTGGTCGCCCGCCACCGGCACGGTGATGCCGCGCTCCGCCAACCGGAGGACGAAGGGCTTGCCCGTGCCGCCCGCCGCGTCCGCCGGCGCAGCGAAGTACTCGGCATGCACCACGTCCTCGGGCCAGTGCGCGGCTGCGTTCCGCACCGCCTGCATGAAGCCGCCAGGGCCGCACACGTACAGGTGGGTGCCGGGCCGGCGCACGGCGAGCAGTTGGCGCAGGTTGATCTTGCGCGAAGCGTCGCCATCGTCGAAGTGCACGCGCACGTGCGGCGCGAGCAGCGGCTCGCGCAGGGCGTCCGCAAAGGCCAGGTGCTCTTCGCTGCGCACGAACAGGCAGAGTTCGAAGTCGGCGCCCTCGCGCGCCAGCGCCTGCGCCATCGCGAGCAGCGGCGTCATGCCGATACCGCCGGCCAGCAGCACATGGCGCTTCGCCTCCGCATGGATCGGAAAGGTGTTGCGCGGCGCGCTGATGGGCAGCAGGTCGCCCTCGCGAACGCGGGCATGCATCGAGGCCGAGCCGCCGCGGCTCGCGGCCTCGCGCTTCACGCCGATCAGGTAGGTCGACGCATCGCCGCCGTCGGCGCGCGCCAGCGAGTACTGGCGCGAGAAGCCGCCGGGCATGTGCACGTCGATGTGCGCGCCGGCCTGGTAGCCCGGCAGGGGTCGCCCCGCCGGGTGCGCGAGTTCGAATGAAAGGATCTCCGGCGTCTGGCGCGCGATGCGCGCCACCCGCACGGTGAGGGTGCGTTCGACCATGTTCGTCCGCGCGCTACTTGGCGAGCCCCTTTTTGACGTCCAGGCCGGTGCCCTTGTTGACGAACTGGGTGGTGTACGCGTCGCGGTAGTTGAAGTCGGTCGGCTTGTAGAGGCCGGCCGCCACCGTCTTGTCGTAGAAGTCCTTCATGCGCTCGTCGCTGATCGCGCCGATGCCCTTGGACGGCGCGTCGCCCACGTCGATGTGCGCGCGCAGGATCGGGATCGACTTCTCGATGTAGTCGTCGCTGATGTCCGGGTTGATCTTCTGGATCAGCGCATCGGCCGCCTTGCGGTCGCCGTACAGGTAGTTGTAGTAGCCGATGTTGGTGGCCTCGACGAAACGGCGCACCACGTCCGGCTTGGTCTTCACCAGATCCTGGCGCGTCTCGATCACCATGCCGTAAGTCGACCAGCCCGCGTCGGCCAGCGACAGCACCACGGGCTTGAAACCGGCCTGCTTCTCGACCGCGAGCGGCTCGGATGTCGCGTAGGCCTGCTGCACCGACTGCTTGTCGGCGAGGAACTGCGAGAGGCTGTAGTTGTAGGGGCGCACCTGCTCGTCGCGCATGCCGTAGGCCTTCTTCATCCACTGCCAGTAGCTGATCTGGCCGTCCTTGGCGAGCAGCACCGTCTTGGCCTTGGCGAGATCGGCGAACTTGTCGAAGCCCTGGCCCGGGTGGGCGATGATGGCCTGCGGGTCCTTCTGGAAGTAGGCGGCGACGACCACGGTCGGCACCTTCTGCTTGATGTTGTCGAAGGCCATCAGCATGTTGCCGGTCATCAGGAAGTCGATCTTGCCGGCCGGCAGCATCGGGCGGTTGTTGACCTGCGGTCCGCCTTGCTGGATGTCGACGTCGAGCCCGAACTTCTTGTAGGTGCCGTCGGCCAGCGCCTGGTAGAAGCCGCCGTGGCCGGGCTGGGCGCGCCAGTTGGTGGCGAGCACGACCTTGTCCTGCGCGATGGCCGCGAAGGCGGTGCCCGCGAGCAGCGTGGCGAGGAGGGTGCGGGCGAGGAAGGGGACTTGTCGCATCGTGGTTCCTTGGGTGGTGTCTCTGTGGGGGTGGGGATCAGGCGTCACGGGCCATGTCGGCATGCCAGCCGCGCGTCTTGCCGGGGTTCATCAGGCCCATCGGATCGCTGCGCTTCTTGAAATCGATCTGCTGCGTGTCGATGGTCTTCATGCCGCCGTCCTCGATGGTCACGACGTGCGGGTTGAAGATCTGGCAGCCGCCTTGCGACTCGATCTCGCGCATCACCTCGTACTGGTGCGCCTCGCCCTTCCAGCGGACGAGCAGGATCGAGAAGGTGCCGTACTCGCCGTCGGCGCGTGCGAACTCGTGGTGCTGCAGCACGTCGTCGCCGAAGATCGCGATGTGGCGGTCGACCACCGCGGGATCGAAGGGCTGCGCATAGGCGACCTGCAGGTAGGTCCACGTGCGGTCGACCTTCAGCGCCTGCAGCGTCGTGTGGTTGTAGGCGCACTCGTAGGCGGGCGGCAGGCCGGCGGCATGCAGCTCGGCTTCCGTGCCTTCGAGCGAGAGCGTGCCGCCGTGCGCGGTGACCAGCGCGCGGAACGCGGCCATCGAGCCCGGCGCCACCATGGCGAACATCGCGTGCCGGTCTGGAGGAAAGTGCTCGCCCAAGGTGGCGTAGTAGGGCGAGAAGCGCGCATCGACGGCCGAGAGCAGGAACAGCTCCAGCTCGGGCGTGCTCGCCGCGACGCCGAAGTCCATCACGCGCCGGTAGCTGTCGAAGAGCGCGATGCAGTGCACCCATTCGACCGCCGGGCTGAGCGCCACCTCGACTTCGGTGATGACGCCGTTGGTGCCATAGGCGTGATGCACCTGCTGGATCTCGTCGCCCTGCAGTTCGATGATGCGCGGTTCGCGCTCCACCGTCATCACGCGGGCGCGCAGCAGGTTGCCCGGATCGCGCAGGATGCCGTGGCGGATCGAGCCGATGCCGCCGAAGCCGCCCGCGATGAAGCCGCCGATCGAGGCCACGTGCCAGGTCGAGGGCCACATGCGCAGCGCCTGCCCGGTCTCGGCCACGGCGAGTTCGATGTCGTGCATGCGCGCGCCGGCCTGCACGCGCACGCGGCCGTCGCCGATCTCCAGCACGCGGCTCATCTGGGTCACGTCGAGCACCAGCCCGCCTTCGAGCGGCACGCACTGGCCGTAGTTGCCGGTG
The DNA here is from genome assembly GCF_030317145.1 of Variovorax flavidus. GTDB lineage: Bacteria > Pseudomonadota > Gammaproteobacteria > Burkholderiales > Burkholderiaceae_C > Variovorax > Variovorax flavidus. Next base: position 254,490 of record NZ_JASZYE010000002.1, on the reverse strand, counting down.
CCGCCTGCGCGCACGGTGAGCGGCAGCTTCCACTTCGCGGCCACGGCTGCCGCCTGGCGCACGTCGTCCTCGGTCGAGACCTTGACGACGAGGTCGGCCACGCAGCCGGCGAGCTGTTCGGTCAGGATCGGGCTGTACCAGTAGAAGTCCTTGGAGAGCTGCTTGCGCTGGCCCGGCGATGCGATCACGTTCAGGCCGTGCAGGTCGCGGGCTACCGCGTCCCAGTCGATCGTCTCGGCGACAGGGCGGTCGCGCTCCATCAGTGCCGAGTTCATCGCTCTCTCCTCATTTCGCTTTCGTGCCAGTGGCCGAGGACCATGCGAGAGAGCGCAGCAAACACGATGAAGATCACGATCCCGAGCAAGGACACCAGCAGCAGCGCCGCGAACATCATCGGGATCTCGGTGCGGAAGCTCGATTCGAGGATGCGCGATGCCAACCCCGTCTCCCGCCCCGCCGTGCCGGCCGTGAACTCGGCGACCACCGCGCCGATCAGGCTCAGCCCGCCGGCGATCTTCAGCCCCGCCATGAAGAAGGGCAGCGCGCTCGGCACCAGCAGGTAGCGGAACATCTGCCAGGGCGAGGCCTTGTAGAGATGGAACAGGTCGCGCAGGTTGCTGTCGGCGCTCTTGAGGCCGATGACCGTGTTCGACAGGATCGGGAAGAAGGCCACGATCCACGCGCACAGCAGCAAGGCCGCCGTCGTGCTCGACACGTAGATCAGGATCAGCGGCGCGATCGCGATGATCGGCGTGACCTGCAGGATCACCGCGATCGGGAACAGGCCGATCTCCACCCACTTGAACAGCGCGAAGGCGATCGCGAGCAGCACGCCGCCGACAATCGCCGCCGCCAGCGCCAGCAAGGTGAGCTTGACGGTGAACCACAGCGCGCTCGACAGCGTGTCCCAGTTGTCGATCAGCGTGGTGAAGATCAGCGAGGGCGCCGGGATGATGTAGTGCGGCACGTTGTTCACCCGCACCAGCACTTCCCACAGCAGGAGCAGGCCCGCCACGATGGCAGTGGGCACCGCGATGCGCAGCGGCGATTCGCGCCGCCGCAGACGGTCGTCGCGCGCCTGCAGCTCGGCGGCCGAGGGCGCGTCCTGCAGTTCGGCCAGCGCCGGGGTGTCAGTGATCGATGTCGATGCCATGGAGGGCTCCGTGCAGGGACTGCGACACCGCCGTGCAGTGCGCGTTGTAGCGGGTGGAGGTGCGGAAGGCTTCGCCGCGCGGGTAGGGCTCGTCGATGCGGATCTCGTCGACCACGCGGCCCGGACGCGGCGCCATCACGACGATGCGGTTGGACAGGTAGACCGATTCGTAGACGCTGTGCGTGACGAAGATGATCGAGAACCGATGCTCGCGCCAGATGGCGAGCAGGTCGTTGTTGAGCTTGATGCGCGTCATCTCGTCGAGCGCGGCGAAAGGCTCGTCCATCAGCAGCAGGCGCGGGCGCGTGACCAGGGCGCGCGCGATCGACACGCGCATCTTCATGCCGCCCGACAGCTCGCGCGGGTACACGTCGGCGAAGCGCGAGAGGCCGACCATCTCCAGCGCCTGCGCCACCACCGGCGCGGCGGCATCGCGGCCCATGCCGGCCAGCTTGAGCGGCAGCCAGACGTTGTCGAACACCTTCGCCCAGGGCATGAGCGTCGGTTCCTGGAACACGAAGCCCAGGTCGCGGTCGCTGGTCGATGCGCCGGTGTTGGTGCGCGACCATGCGACTTCGCCCGAGCTGATGCGCGTGAGGCCGGCGATCAGCCTGAGGGCCGTGCTCTTGCCGCAGCCCGACGGGCCGAGGAAGCTGATGAAGTCGTGCTCGCCGCAGTCGAGCGTCATGCCCTGCAGCGCGAGCGTGCCGTTGGCGAAGCGCTTGCTGACGTGGCGCAGGCTGACCAGCGGCGGGGTGGATGGCGTGGGGCTTTCCATGGTCGCTCCGGTGGGGCCGGCCTTCATTGCCAGGCGGGCACGTTGGCGAGGCGTTCGAGCGGGAAGCGATCGACTTCCTGCAACAGCTCGACGAAGCGCCGTCCGACGTGATCGAGCACCGCCTCGCCCTTGGCGGCGGTGGCGCGCGTGGCATCGCCGGCAGCGCCCGCGGGGTTGATGTCGTGCATCTGCCAGCCGAGCTTGCCGCTGGGCGTGATCGACAGGAACTTGTTTTCTTTCGCCAGGTCTTCCGTCATCGAGTGGAAGTTGCGGAAGTTCTCGGGCCGCACGTGGTCGGGGGTGAGGTGCAGCATCACGGAGCTTTCGAGATCGCCCGCGTGCACGCCGTGCTTGCCTTCGTGCGCGGTGAAGAGGCCTTCGGGCAGGCCCAGCGTGTACCAGTTGGCCGCGACGACCATCATGTCGTGCGCCTCGCGCAGGTCGCGGGCGACGATGTCCATCACCGACATCTGGCCGCCGTGGCTGTTGTAGAGCACCAGCTTGCGCACGCCGGCCTTGGCGACGCAGGCGCCGATGTCCTTCCACAGCGCGATCAGCGTGGAGGCCGACACCGTGAGCGTCCCGGGGTAGCGCGAGTGCTCGTTGCTCTTGCCGTAGGCCACCGTGGGCAGGAAGAGCACGGGCAGGTCGTCCGGCAGGTACGGAATCGTCGCGCGCACCATGCCGTCGATGGTGGCCGTGTCGGTGGACATGGGCAGATGCGGGCCATGCTGTTCGGTGGCGCCCACCGGCAGCACGGCGATCAGCCGGGAGCGATCGAGGCGGGAAAACTCTTCGCTGGTCAGGTCGGACCAGTAGCGGCTGCGCGGGCGGGCGGAAGTCATGAAGCAACCTCGTTCTCGTGTGGGATGGCTAAATTATCCACTCGGTCAAAAAAGGAGAGCTATCGTTTACCCGAAATTTCACTTTGCAAGCTGCAACGAAGGGTAATGGCGTCCGTGGATGGGTTGGAACCGTCATGCAGACGTGATCGATCGGTCAATACAGAGGCGGTGCGGCTCATTTCCATGCCGCGGTCGGTCATTCGCCTTCCACGCGTTGCGCGTGCCGGATGCCGTCGTAATACTTGTGGCTTGCATCGAAGGGCAAGTCACCATGTCCATCCAGTTGAACCACACGATCGTCAAGGCCCGCGATCCGCAGGCATCGGCGGCACTCCTGGCCGAGTTGCTCGGGCGCGGCGCGCCGGTGCGCTTCGGGCCGTTTCATGGCGTGGAGATCGACAACGGCGTCACGCTCGATTTCATGCACGTCGATGGCAAGTTCGACTGGGCGCACTACGCCTTCCTCGTGAGCGAGAGCGAGTTCGACGACATCTTCGGGCGCATCCGCGCGCGGGGGATTCGCTTTTGGGCCGACCCCGGCCACCACCATCCCGGCGAGATCAACCATGGCGACGGCGGCCGGGGCGTCTACTGGGACGACCCCGACGGGCACGTCCTCGAAATCCTCACCCGGCCCTATGGCAGCGGTGGCAGCGGTGGCAGCGGTGGCAGTGGCGGCAGTGGCGGCTGATCCGGTGGCGCCGGCGCCGCTCCCGGCCGCGTGCGAAGTGCTGGTGGTCGGCGCCGGCCCCGCCGGCAGCGCCTGTGCCCAGATGCTGGCGAGGGCGGGCTTCGATGTGGTGCTCGCCGACCAGCAGTCCTTCCCGCGCGACAAGGTCTGCGGCGACGGGTTGATTCCGGACGCGCACCGGGCGCTCGAACGGCTCGGCGTGCTCGAGGAGGTGCTGGCGCGCGCACGCTCCGCGACGCACGTCGGCTGTGTCGGCCCAAGCGGCGGCCGGGTCGAGCTGCCCGCACACCTGGCGGTGCTGCCGCGCCGCGAGCTGGACGAGATCCTGCGACAGTCGGCGCTCGATGCGGGTGTGCGCTGGCTTGCGCCGGCCCGTTTCGACGCGCCGCTGCTCGACGCCGGGCAACGGGTGATCGGCGCACGGCTCGTGCTGCCCGACGGCGCCTCCCGGGCGCTGGGCGCGCGCTGGACCGTGCTCGCCACCGGTGCTGCATCGGTTCCACTGAACGCAGCCGGCATGTGCACGCGCCGCACGCCGAGCGGCATGGCGCTGCGGGGCTACATCCGGAACGACACGATGGTGGAGCGGGTGAAGGGCCTAGACGTGGTGTGGCACCGCGCATTGCGCCGCGGCTATGGCTGGATCTTTCCGTGCGCCGGCGGCGTGTTCAACATCGGCGTCGGCATCACGCACAGCCGTGTGGACGCACCCGACGTCAACCTGCGCGACCTGTTCACCACCTTCACCCGCCTGTACGCGCCGGCGCGCGAGCTGATGGCGGGCGGCGAGCCGCTCGGTCCGTTGAAGGGCGCGCCGCTGCGCTGTTCGCTCGACGGCGCGAACTGGTCGCGGTCCGGGATGCTGGTGGCGGGCGAGGCGGCGGGCAGCACCTATCTCTTCACCGGCGAGGGCATCGGCAAGGCGCTGGAGACCGGCATGCTCGCCGCGCAGGCGATCGCCGAAGGCCGCGACCAGCGGCTGGGCGACGCGCAGGTGCGCGATCGCTACGAGGCGGCGCTGCACGCGCTGAAGCCGCGCTTCGACGCCTACGAGCAGGCCAACCGCATCAACAACCACCCGTGGCTGGCCGACCTGCTGATCTGGCGGGCGCGCCGCAGCGAGAGCGTCAGGAATCGACTGAGCGGCGTGATCGAGGAAATCCACGCGCCCCACACCTTCGTGACGGCCCGAGGCGTGTTGCGACTGCTCCTGCCATCCGTTTGAAGCGCGTCGGTGGTTGCCGACTTGATAACAGACGCCCATGGGCATATAAGTCGTCCATGGTTCCTTGTCTCGTCGCAAGACGGAAAGGAGGGCGCCATGAGGAGACGCATTTACTGGCTCATGCCGGATCTGGCGAGCGCCAGGCAGGCGATGCACGATCTCGTGCAGGCGCAGGTCGACGTTGCGCGCATTCATTTCGCCGGGCCGGAAGGCATGGACCTGACCGGCCTCCACGCGGCCAACGTGTGGCAGACCTCGGACGTCGTGCACGCGGCAAAGACCGGGTGGGTGATCGGCAGCGCCTGCGGGATGGTCGCCGGCCTCGTGGCCGGCTTGCTTTTTCCGGTCATGGGCGACGAGCCTGAATGGGAAGTGGCCGTGTTGCTCGGCGTGCTCGGCGGCCTGGTCGGCGCCTGGTCCGCCAGCATGATCGGCATCTCCATTCCGAGCATCCGCCTGCGGCGCTTCGAAGGCGCCATGGCCGAAGGCCGGATTCTCCTGATGGTGGACCTGCCGCGATCGCGCGTGCAGGCCATCGAGTCCATGTTGCAGACCGCGCATCCTGAAGCCCGCTTCGAGGGCGAGGAGCAGCAGGTCCCGGCGTTCCGCTGAAACGCCGCCGAATCGCCGATGAGTCGCGGACCGCCGATGCACAGCCAGGGAACCGCACATGATCATGGCCATCGCCCTGCTGATCATCGTGGTCGCCTCGGTGGCGTTCCACTTTCTGAATCCGTGGTGGCTGACGCCACTGGCTTCCAACTGGCAGGAGATGGACCACACGCTGACCATCACGCTGGTCATCACGGGCATCTTCTTCGTCGCGATCAACCTCTTCGTCGTCTACACGCTGGTGCGCTTCCGCCACCGCGAAGGCAGCCGTGCGGCGCATGAGCCGGAGAACAAGAAGCTCGAGCGCTGGCTGATCGGCGGCACCTCAGTCGGCATCATCGCGCTCCTGGCGCCGGGGCTCGTGGTCTATGCCAACTACGTGAGGGAGCCGCGCGACTCGCTCGTGCTGGAGGTGTTGGGCCAGCAATGGCAGTGGCGTTACCGCTTTCCCGGCGCGGACGGCAAGCTGGGCGCAAGCGACGCGCGCTTCTACAGCCCCACCAATCCCTTTGCGCTCGATCCCGCCGACCCGGCCGGGCAGGACGACATCCTGATCGGCGGGGACGAGGTGCATCTGCCGCTCGGCAAGCCGGTGCTCGTGCTGGTGCGCTCCCACGACGTGCTGCATGACTTCTACGTGCCGCCCTTCCGTGCCCGCATGAACACGGTGCCGGGACAGGTCAGCCGCTTCTGGTTCACCCCGACCGTCGTTGGCCGCTACGAGGCGCTGTGCGCGCAGCTCTGCGGCGTGGGTCATCCGAACATGCGCGGCTTCGTGGTGGTGGAAGATCCGGCGCAGTTCCAGGCCTGGCAGGCGGCATTGCCGACCTTCGCCAGGACGCAGGTCAAGACGCTTCCGCCGCCTTCGGGCGAGGCGGCGGCCGGGGGGCCGGGCGGGCGCGTCGAGCAGGGGCGTGTGCTTTCGGAATCCAAGGGTTGCGTGGCGTGCCACACCATCGACGGCACTGCGCGCGTGGGGCCGACGTGGAAGGGCCTGCACGGCAAGACCGAAACGATGACGGACGGTTCGACCGCGCTGGTCGACGAAGCCTATCTGCGCAGCTTCATCCGCGATCCGCAGGCCCGCCATGTGAAGGGCTTCCCGCCCGTCATGCCGAAGATCGACCTGACCGACGAAGAGCTGGCCGCGCTGGTGGCCTACATCCAGTCCCTCGGCAGCCCGCCGGCGCAGGCTGCAACCGAACCGAAGGTGCAGCGATGACCCCTGATTCGACTGCGGGGCACACCCTGCCGCACGACGACGACACCGAACACCACGCGCCGAAAAGCTTCCTGACGCGCTACATCTGGAGCCAGGACCACAAGGTGATCGCCGTGCAATACGCCTGCACCGCCATCGCCGTGGGGGTGGTGGGGCTGGTGCTGTCGAACCTGATGCGGCTGCAGCTCGGCTACCCCGGCCACTTCGAGTTCATCAACCCGGAGCGCTACTACCAGTTCGTGACCATGCACGGAATGATCATGGTGATCTACCTGCTGACCGCGCTCTTCCTCGGCGGCTTCGGCAACTACGTGATCCCGCTGATGGTCGGCGCGCGGGACATGGTCTTCCCCTACCTCAACATGCTGAGCTTCTGGGTCTACCTGCTGTCGGTGGTGGTGCTGATGGCCAGCTTCTTCGTGACGGGCGGGCCCACCGGCGCGGGATGGACGCTGTACCCGCCGCAGTCGATCCTGCCCGGCACGCCGGGGCACGAAGGCGGCATCGTCCTGATGCTGGTGTCGCTCGTCATCTTCATCGTCGCGACCACCATGGGCGGGCTCAACTACGTGACCACCGTGCTCCAGGCGCGCTGCCAGGGCATGACGCTGATGCGCATGCCGCTGACCGTGTGGGGCATCTTCGTCGCGACCATCCTTGCGCTGCTGGGCTTTCCGGCACTGTTCGTCAGCGGCGTGATGCTGCTGCTCGACCGCACGCTGGGCACCAGCTTCTTCATGCCGGCGCTGGTGTCGTTGGGGCAGGTGACCAACTACAAGGGCGGCAGCCCGCTGCTGTTCCAGCACCTGTTCTGGTTCTTCGGCCATCCGGAGGTCTACATCGTGGCGCTGCCGGCCTTCGGCATCGTCTCCGACCTGATCAGCGTGCACGCGCGCAAGTGCATCTTCGGTTACCGGATGATGGTGTGGGCCATCGTCGCGATCGGTGGGCTCAGCGTGGTGGTGTGGGCGCACCACATGTTCGTGGCGGGCATGAATCCGTACTTCGGCTTCTTCTTCGCGACCACCACGCTCATCATCGCGGTGCCCACGGCGATCAAGGTCTACAACTGGCTGCTGACGCTGTGGCGCGGGGACATCCACCTGTCGGTGCCGATGCTGTTCGCGCTGGCCTTCGTCTGCACCTTCGCGATCGGCGGGCTGACCGGCCTCTTCCTCGGCAACGTGAGCGTGGACATCCCGCTCTCGGGCACCTACTTCGTGGTGGCGCACTTCCACATGGTGATGGGCGTGGCGCCGCTGCTGGTGGTGTTCGGCGGCATCTACCACTGGTTCCCGAAGGTCACGGGCCGCATGCTCGACGACCGCCTCGGCCACCTGCACTTCTGGATCACCTTCCTTGGCACCTACCTGATCTATTTCCCGATGCACTACCTCGGCGTGCTGGGCATGCCGAGGCGCTACTACAACTTCGACGGCTACAAGTTCATTCCGGAATCGGCGTTCACGCTGAACACCTTCATCACGGATGTGGCGCTGATCGTCGGCGCGGCGCAGTTCCTGTTCATCCTGAATCTGGCGTGGAGCGCCTGGCGAGGCCGGCCGGCCGGTGCCAATCCGTGGCGCGCCGCATCGCTCGAATGGCAGACGCCCGCGACGCCGCCGGCCCACGGCAACTGGGGGCCACGGCTGCCGGTGGTCTACCGGTGGGCCTATGCCTATGGCGTGCCGGGCGCGAAGGAGGACTTCATCCCGCAGAACGCGCCGCCCGAGGCCGGCGGCGTGGAGCCCGAGCCGCACGCGGGCAAGGATGAGGCCAGGGGAGCACTGGCATGAGCGCTTCGCTCGTCGTCAACGGCATCGACCGCAACGCCCGGCTGCGTGACGCGCATGCCAGTGCGGCGAGCATCGGGCTGTGGGTGTTCATGGGGGTGGCCACCACCTTGTTCTCGCTCTTCATCACGGCGTACGTGATGCGCATGAACAGCAGCGACGCAGTGACGCTCGCGCTGCCGTGGCAACTGTGGCTCAGCACGTCGCTGCTTGTGGCCGGCAGCGTGGCCTTGCAACTGGCGCTCAGGGCCGCGCGCGGCGCCGACGTGATCCGCACCCGCCGCCTGCTGCGTGCGGGCGGACTCTGCGCGGCGGCGTTCCTCTGTGCGCAACTGTGGGCCTGGCAAGCCATGTGGAGCGCGCAGGTCATGCCGGCAGGCAACCCGGCGGGCAGCTTCTTCTACCTGCTGACCGCGATGCACGGGCTGCACATGGCCGGTGGCCTGGCTGGCTGGGCGTGGACGATGCGTGCCGCCCGGCGCGAACCCGCCGAGGCCGCATGGCGCATCGCGCTGTGTGCGCGCTACTGGCATTTCATGTTCGCGGTGTGGGCCGTGCTGTTCGCCACGCTGGGGTGGGTCACGCCAGAGGTGGCGCGCTTCATCTGCGGCACCGCTTGAGGAGGCATCCATGGACACGGCAACCGTCGCGGCACCTCCCCTGAATCCGGCCATCGCCACGGACGGCTGGCGCGGGCTGATCGCCGACTGGTCCTCCGACCGCCAAGCCTTCCACGTCTCGTGGGGCAAGGCGATGATGTGGATCTTCCTGCTGAGCGACACCTTCATCTTCAGCTGCTTCCTCACCGGCTACATGACGGTGCGCGTGTCGACGACGGCCACGTGGCCCAATCCGAGCGAGGTGTTCGCGCTGCATGTGGGCGGCACCGACGTGCCCCTGCTGCTGATCGCGATCATGACGTTCGTGCTCATCAGCAGCAGCGGCACGATGGCGATGGCCGTCAACTTCGCCTACCGGCGCGACAAGGTGAACGCCGCCACGCTCATGCTCGTGACCGCCACCTTCGGCGAACTCTTCGTCGGCATGCAGGCCTTCGAGTGGTCCAAGCTGATCATGGAAGAGGGCGTGCGGCCCTGGGGCAACCCGATGGGCGCGGCACAGTTCGGCTCGACCTTCTTCATGATCACCGGCTTCCACGGCCTGCACGTGACCGGCGGCGTGATCCTGCTGTTCATCGTGGCCTTCAAGCTGATCCGCGGCGACTACGACCGGACCGGCAATTACCAGATCGTCGAGATCGCGGGCTTGTACTGGCACTTCGTGGATCTCGTGTGGGTGTTCATCTTTGCGTTTTTCTATCTCTGGTGAGGACGATCATGACCCCAGGCACAGGCCAGCAACATCCGATCAGCCTCTACCTCAAGATCTGGGGGCTGCTGTTCGTGCTCAGCGCGATGTCGTACATGGTCGACTACCTGCACTTCCAGGGCTACCTGCGCTGGGGGCTGATCATCACCTTCATGCTGATGAAGGCCGGGCTGATCGTGGCGATCTTCATGCACATGGCGTGGGAGAGGCTGTCGCTGGTGTATGCGATCCTGCTGCCGCCGCTGTGCCTATTGGTGCTGGTGGGGCTGATGTTTGCGGAGGCGGGCCATACGTTCCTGACGCGGCTCCTGTTTTTCCACTAGAGAGCCTTATCGGTGGACGATGTATCGCGTCACCACCGGCAGCGTTTCCCCCTGATGAAACGTCAGCCGCCGCTCCCGCAACGCCATGTCCGCCGCCGTCGCCCGGTGAAAGCGCCGCAGATGCTCGGTCCATGACTCGTCGACGATCTCCTCGACGTACCGGCTCGGGTCGGTGATGTCATGCAGCAGCTCCCAGCCGATCGCGCCCTGGCTCAGCCGCGCGCGGCGCGTCTGGTGCATCACGATCAGGAAGGCGGCCGCGCGGGCGGGGTCGATCAGGTATTCGACCGTGATCACGACCCGGCCTTCTTCGCCGGGCGCGCTTTTCGGCGGGCCGGCGGCCCAGCCCTGCTGGGCGGGGCTGGTGTCGTCCTCTTCGCCGGTGCCGTCGGTCACGAAGCGCAGCGCGGCGAGCATGCACAGCGTGCCGGTCACCGCGGCGATGCCGAGGCTGATGTAGAGCGAGGTGAGTTCCGCCACCTGCCCCCAGAGCGCGGCACCGAAAGCACTCGCGCCCATGATCGCCATCTGGTACATCGACATGCCGCGCGCCCGCACCCAGTCGGGCAACGCCAGCTGCGCCGACACCGACAGCGAATTGGCGACGGTGATCCAGGCCATGCCGCCGAGGAACATCGCGGGCACGGCCACCCAGGCATTGGGCGCCACGGCCATCACCGCGGTCGCGCCGGACTGCAGCATGGTGCCGCGCAGCACCAGCTGGTCGCGCACCATCGCCTGGCGCAGGCGCGGCAGGAACAGCACGGCCACGATGGCGCCCGAGCCCATGGCCGCGAGGAGCAGCGTGAAGGTGCCGGCCCCGCCGCCGCGCAGGTTGCGCGCCAGCAGCGGCAGCAACGCCAGCAGCGCCGTCGAATGCAGGAAGAAGAGCGCCACGCGCGTCAGCACCGCACGCATGCGCTGTGACTGGCGCACGAACTGCACGCCGACGCGCATGGCGCTGATCAGCTTTTCGCGGCCCAGCGGATTGGGCGTGTGCTCGCGCCGCCAGCGCAGCACGACGAAGCCCGAGGCCACGCACATCACGGCGTTGAGCCCGAACACCCACACCGTCCCCGCGCTCGCGATCAGCGTGCCGGCCAGCAGCGGGCCGATGATGCGCGAGGCGTTCATGGCGATGCCGTTGAGCCCGAGCGCCGCGGGCAGGTGCGTGCGCGGCACCAGTTCGGGGACGATGGCCGAGAACACCGGCCAGCGCATCGCCAGGCCGATGCCGTTGGCGAAGGTCAGGGCCAGCAGCAGCGGCGCGTTCATCACGTCCATCACGACCGCGACGCACAGCACGATGGCGGTGCCCGCCAGCCAGAACTGGGTGGCAACCAGCCAGCGCCGCCGGTCCAGGATGTCGGCCAGCGCGCCGCTGGGCAGGCCCAGCAGGAACACCGGCAGCGTGGAGGCCGACTGCACCAGCGCGACCCAGATCGGCGAGGTGGTCAGCGAGGTCATCATCCAGGCCGCCGCCACGTCGTTCATCCACATGCAGACGTTGGCGATCAGCCAGGTGCTCCACAGCATGCGGAACACGGGCAGCTTCAGCGGTTCGAGGGGGCCGACGCGGGTAGGTTGCACGCGTGGCGCGGTGGGAGTTTCCTGGGGCGAGATCGGTGGCATCGAGGCTTATTGTCGGCGCGTCGTCTGGGGCGCCAGGTGACCGAGCGGCAAGGCGTGGCTCGCCTTGACTTCGCCGAGCGAGAAGCTGGTGTGCAGGTCCTTCACGTTCGGCAGGTTGAGCAGGTGCTGGAGCGCAAAGCGCGAGAAGCTGTCGAGGTCCTGCGCCACCACCTGCAACTCGAAGGTGCCGGTGCCGCTGATGTAGTGGCAGGCAACGACTTCCGGCAGCTTGCGGATCGCATCCTCCAGCCTGCGCGTGACGTCGCCGGTGACGCGTTCGGCGTCGACCCGCACGAAGGCGAGCACGCCGAGCCCGATTTTGTGGCGGTCGATCTCCGCGTGATAGCCCTTGATGAAGCCGGCCTCCTCCAGCGCGCGGACGCGGCGCCAGCACGGTGCGGCCGACAGGCCCACGCGCTGCGCAAGCTCGGCGTTCGTGAGGCGCCCGTCGGCCTGCAGTTCTTGCAGGATGGCGAGGTCAAACTTGTCAATGCTTTCCATGGGCGTGGATATTAAGCAAGATTCTTTCAAAACGGGGGGTTCGACAGGCAAAGAACGCAAACACCTGTCGAGACAGCAGGCATACACTTTGCGTCATGATGGCCGAGGGGCATCCGACCCGGATGCCCTGCAAGCCACGCCCACAAGGCACAGCCCACCTGGAGACAGACACGATGAATGCCCCCCTGCCCGAGCACATTCGCAAGGCCCTGGAAACGGTCACGCTCGACGACAAATACTCACTCGACTACGGCCGCGCCTTCATGAGCGGCGTGCAAGCGCTGGTCAAGCTGCCGATGCTGCAGCGCCTGCGCGACCAGCAGCAGGGCAGGAACACGGCGGGTTTCATCAGCGGCTACCGTGGCTCCCCGCTCGGCGGTTACGACCAGGCGCTCTGGAAGGCCAGCAAGTTCCTGAAAGAGCAGAACATCGTCTTCCAGCCGGGCGTGAACGAAGAACTGGCCGCCACCGCGCTCTGGGGCACCCAGCAACTCGGCTTCTCGCCGGCCGGCACCAACAAGTTCGACGGCGTCTTCGGCATCTGGTATGGCAAGGGCCCGGGCGTGGACCGCTGCTCCGACGTCTTCAAGCACGCCAACATGGCCGGCACCACCGTGTTCGGCGGCGTGATCGCGGTGGCCGGCGACGACCACATCTCCAAGAGCTCGACCGCAGCGCACCAGAGCGACCACATCTTCAAGGCCTGCGGCACGCCGGTGTTCTTCCCGGCCAATGTGCAGGAAATCCTCGACCTCGGCATCCACGCCTTCGCGATGAGCCGCTTCGCCGGCATCTGGTCGGGCATGAAGACGATCCAGGAGATCGTCGAATCCAGCGCCACCGCGATGATCGACCCCGAGCGCGTCGAGATCGTCATACCCACCGATTTCCAGATGCCGCCCGGCGGCCTGCACATCCGCTGGCCCGACCACGCGCTGGAGCAGGAAGCCCGGCTCATGCACTACAAGTGGTACGCCGCGCTCGCCTACATCCGCGCCAACCGGCTCAACCACAACGTGATCGAAGGGCCGAACGACCGCTTCGGCATCATGGCCAGCGGCAAGGCCTTCAACGACACGCGCCAGGCGCTGATCGACCTGGGCCTGGACGACGCGGCCTGCCGCCAGCTCGGCATCCGCCTGCACAAGGTGTCGGTGGTGTGGCCGCTCGAAGCGCAGCTCACGCGCGAATTCGCCACCGGCCTGCAGGAAATCCTGGTGGTCGAGGAAAAGCGCCAGGTCATCGAATACCAGCTCAAGGAAGAGCTCTACAACTGGCGCCCCGACGTGCGGCCCAACGTGGTCGGCAAGTTCGACGAGGGCGAGGTGCACCAGGCCGAGGGCTACTCCGGCGGCGAATGGTCGATGCCCAACCCGACCTCGCACACCCTGCTGCGCGCCAACGCGGACCTGAATCCGGCGCTGATCGCCAAGGCGATCGCGCAGCGCCTGAAGAAAACGGGCCTGCTGGCCGCCGCCGGCGCCGACATGGCCGCGCGCATCGATGCCCAGCTTGCCATCCTCGAAGCCAAGGAGCGCGCGATGGCCGCGCCGCAGGCCACCGGGGTTTCGGACGCGGGCCGCCAGCCCTGGTTCTGCTCGGGCTGCCCGCACAACACCAGCACCGTCGTGCCCGAAGGCTCGCGTGCGATGGGTGGGATCGGCTGCCACTTCATGGCGACCTGGATGGACCGCTCGACCATCGGCTTCACGCAGATGGGCGGCGAGGGCGTGCCGTGGGTGGGCCAGCAGCCCTTCACGACCGACCAGCACATCTTCGCCAACCTCGGCGACGGCACCTACTTCCACAGCGGCCTGCTGGCGATCCGCCAGAGCATCGCGGCCGGCGTGAACATCACCTACAAGATCCTCTACAACGACGCGGTCGCCATGACCGGCGGCCAGCAGGTCGGCGAGCGGCCCGAAGGCCACTCGGTGTTGCAGATCGCCGAGAGCCTGCACGCCGAAGGCGCGGTGAAAGTGGTCGTCGTCACCGACGAGCCCGAGAAATACGAGGGCGTGAACGTGCCCGGCGAGAACGTCAAGGTGCGCCATCGCGACGAGCTGGACGAGATCCAGCGCGAGTTCCGCGAGATCAAGGGCACCACGGCGATCATCTACGACCAGACCTGCGCAACCGAGAAGCGCCGCCGCCGCAAGCGGGGCACGGCCGTCGATCCGGCCAAGCGCGTGGTCATCAACGAACTGGTGTGCGAAGGCTGCGGCGACTGCAGCGTGCAGAGCAATTGCCTGTCGGTGGAGCCGCTCGAAACCGAGTTCGGCCGCAAGCGCACCATCAACCAGAGCACCTGCAACAAGGACATGAGCTGCCTCAAGGGCTTCTGCCCGAGCTTCGTGACCGTCGAAGGCAGCCAGCTCAAGAAGAAGTCGAAGAGCAAGGGCGCCACGCCAGCCGAGCTGGGCGCGCTCGACGAGCCGGCGCTGCCGTCGCTCGCGGGGGGCAATGTCTGGGGTGTCGTGGTCGCCGGTGTCGGCGGCACGGGCGTCATCACCATCGGCCAGCTGCTGGGCATGGCGGCGCACATCGAAGGCAAGGGCATCGTCACGCAGGACGCGGCGGGCCTGGCCCAGAAGGGCGGCGCGACCTGGAGCCACGTGCTGATCGGCGACACGCAGGACGACATCCGCACCACGCGCGTCGGCACGGCCGCGGCCGACCTGATCCTGGCCTGCGATCCGCTGGTGAGCGTCAATGCCGAGACGATGGCGCGCATGCGCGAAGGCCGCACGCACGTGGCGCTCAACAGCCACAGCAGCCCGACGGCGTCCTTCGTGCGCAACGCCAATTGGCAGAACCCGCAGGACGCTTGCGCCGCCGAGATCGCACGCGCGGTCGGCGCCGATGCCGTGGGCGCCTTCGACGCCGATGCGGCCGCGACCTCGCTCATGGGTGATTCGATCTACGTCAACCCCATGATCCTCGGCTACGCATGGCAGAAGGGTTGGCTGCCGCTCGAGCATGCGTCGCTCATGCGTGCGATCGAACTCAACGCGGTGGCGGTCGACAACAACAAGGCTGCCTTCGAGTGGGGCCGCCAGGCTGCCCAGCGGCCCGTCGAACTGCAAAAGCGCGTCCAGCCCGGCCAGATCATCGAGTTCAAGAAGCGCGACACGGTCGATGGCCTGGTGGCGCGCCGCGTCGAATTCCTGACCGGCTACCAGAACGCCGCCTACGCCGACCAGTACAAGGCCTTCGTCGCCAAGGTCCAGAAGGCGGAGTCGGCCTTGGGCAAGACCAGCCTGACCGAGGCCGTCGCCCGCTACCTGTTCAAGCTGATGGCTTACAAGGACGAATACGAGGTGGCCCGCCTGCACACCGACCGCAGCTTCCTCGACCGGGTCGAAGGCATGTTCGAGGGGCAGATGGGCAAGGACTTCAAGCTCAACTACCACCTCGCGCCGCCCATCATCGCCAAGAAGAACGCCAAGGGCGAACTGCAGAAGCAGAAGTTCGGCCCCGCGATGCTGACGGGCTTCAAGGTGCTCGCGAAGCTCAAGGGCCTGCGCGGCACGGCGCTGGACGTCTTCGGCCGCACCGAGGAACGCAAGACCGAGCGCGCCCTGATCGGCGAATACCGCGCGAGCATCGATGAAGTGCTGGCCGCCCTGAACGCCGGGAACCACGCCACCGCCCTGGAAATCGCCACCTTGCCCGAGCAGATCCGCGGCTACGGCCACGTCAAGGAGCGCAACCTCGCCGCGGCCCGTGTGCGCTGGGCCGAATTGATGGCCAAGTGGCGCAATCCCCAAACAGCCCGCGCTGCAGCCTAAGGCCCGGCCGGCGCAGCCAGGCCCGTCGATGAAACACCGCGGAACCGGCTCGGCCGGGCCGCCGGTGTTGCCCCCGGCAGGGGGTAGGCGAAGCGACACGAAGTGCGCGAAGCCTGGGGGGGAGCTAAGGGATCAGCGACCCGACGCGGAGTGCGGGAAACCCTCGGGCGTGACTATTCCTTACTAATACAATGCCCGATGCTGTGCGCGGCCAGGAATCGCGCTGCGCGGCGGCTTTGCACCGCTGCGGATCTGCGGGCCCTCTTGTCTTGTATGGGAGGCCGGCGTACTTATTTCTTTCCCTCTGCTGGAGACTCCCTTGTTCATTTCCTCTGCTTACGCCCAGACCGCGCCCGCTGCTGCCGGAGGTGGCGACATGATGTCCTCGCTCGGCAGCATGCTCCCGCTGGTGCTGATGTTCGTGGTCCTCTACTTCGTGATGATCCGCCCGCAGATGAAGCGTCAGAAGGAAGCCCGCGCCATGATCGAGGCGCTGGCCAAGGGCGACGAGGTGGCGACTGCCGGCGGCCTGCTCGGCAAGATCACCCAGATCGGCGAGCAGTACCTGACCGTCGAGATCGCCAAGGGCGTCGAAGTCCAGGTTCAGCGCAGCGCCGTCGTGCAAGTGCTTCCCAAGGGCGCCATTAAGTAATGCTCCCCCCCAGCCTCGCTCACTTCGTGTGCTCGGGCACCCCCTGCAGGGGGCAACACCAGCGGCCCGGCCAAGCCGGTTCCGCGGTGTTTCACTAACGGGCCGGGCTTGCCGGCCGAATATCAATGAGCAATGACTTTTTTTCCCGGCAGCCGCGCGTAGCGCGCTGCGTTCGTGGGCTGCAGTGGAACCGGCTTTGCCGGGCCACCGGCAGCGCCCCCGGTAGGGGGGTGGCGAAGCGACACGAAGTGCGCGAAGCCTGGGGGCGAGCATGAACAGATATCCGGTTTGGAAGTACGCGATCATCGTGATCGTGCTGCTCGTGGGGCTGATCTATGCCCTGCCCAATTTCTTCGGCGAGGCGCCTGCGGTGCAGGTGTCGTCGGCCAAGTCGACCGTCAAGGTCGATGCAGGGACGCAGGCCCGCGTCGCCGAGGCGCTGAAGGCAGCCGGTGTCACGCCCGACCTGTTGACGCTCGACGCCACCTCGGTGCGCGCGCGCTTCACCAGCACCGATGACCAGCTCAAGGCGCGCGACGTGCTGCAGCACGCGCTGGTGCCGGACCCGAGCGACCCGCCCTATGTGGTGGCGCTCAATCTGCTGTCGCGCTCGCCGTCCTGGCTGACCGCGCTGCATGCGTTCCCGATGTACCTGGGTCTCGACCTGCGCGGCGGCGTGGACTTCCTGCTGCAGGTCGACATGAAGGGCGCCATCGACAAGAAGGCCGAGTCCTTCGCGAGCGACCTTCGCACCGGCCTGCGCGACAAGGGCGTTCGCGGCAGCGCTGTCAACCGCGTCGGCCAGACCATCGAGATGCGTTTCCGCGACGCCGCGGGCGTGACGGCCGCCAAGGCGTTGCTGCAGGACCAGTTCCAGGACCTCACCGCGGTCGAAAGCCAGGAAGGCACCGACTTCAAGCTCACGGTCTCGATCAAGCCCGAAGCGGCGCGCCGGCTGCAGGACGCAGCGCTCAAGCAGAACATCACGACCCTGCACAACCGGATCAACGAACTCGGCGTGGCCGAGCCCGTGATCCAGCAGCAGGGTCTGGACCGCATCGTGGTGCAGTTGCCCGGCGTGCAGGACACGGCCAAGGCCAAGGACATCCTGGGCCGCACCGCCACGCTCGAAATGCGCCTGGTCGACGAAAGCGCGGAAGCCCGCGCCGCCGAGCAGGGCGCGGGGCCGGTGCCCTTCGGCTCCGAGAAATTCCTCGACCGCCAAGGCCGCCCGGTGATCGTCAAGAAGCAGGTGCTGGTGACGGGCGAGAACCTCACCGACGCCCAGCCGGGCTTCGATTCGCAGACCCAGCAGCCCAAGGTCGACCTGACCATGGACTCCAAGGGCGGCCGCATCATGCGCGACGTCAGCCGCGAGAACATGCACAAGCGCATGGCGATGCTGATCTTCGAAAAGGGCAGGGGCGAAGTGCTCACCGCGCCTTCGATCAACGGCGAACTGGGCAACCGCTTCCAGATCTCCGGTTCCATGAGCGTCGTCGAGGCCAACGACCTCGCGCTGCTGCTGCGCGCCGGCTCGCTCGCCGCGCCGATGGAGATCATCCAGGAACGCACCATCGGCCCGAGCCTGGGCGCCGACAACATCAAGAAGGGCTTTGACAGCGTGATGTATGGCTTCATCGCCATCATGGTGTTCATGTGCCTGTACTACGCGCTGTTCGGCGTGTTCTCGTCGATCGCGCTGGCCGTCAACCTGCTGCTGCTGGTCGCGATCCTCTCCATGCTGCAGGCCACGCTGACCTTGCCGGGCATCGCGGCCATGGCGCTCGCGATCGGTGTCGCCATCGACTCCAACGTGCTGATCAACGAGCGCATCCGCGAGGAACTGCGCGCGGGAGCCTCGCCGCAGGCCGCCATCCACGCGGGCTACGACCGCGCCTGGGGCACGATCCTGGACTCCAACGTGACCACGCTGATCGCGGGCATCGCGCTGCTGGCCTTCGGCTCCGGCCCGATCCGCGGCTTCGCGGTGGTGCACTGCATCGGCATCGTCACCTCGATGTTCTCGGCGGTGTTCTTCTCGCGCGGGCTGGTCAACTTCTGGTACGGCAGCAAGAAGAAGCTCAAGACCCTGTCGATCGGCACCGTATGGAAACCACCGGCCGACTCGGCCGAGGTCGCCGCGAAATAAGGGACACGCCAAATGGAATTTTTCAGAATCCACAAGACCATCCCGTTCATGCGCCACGCGCTGGTGCTGAACGCGGTGTCCGTCGTGACTTTCCTGCTCGCGGTGTTCTTCCTGTTCCACCGCGGCCTGCACCTGTCGGTCGAGTTCACGGGCGGCACGGTGATGGAGGTCGCCTACCAGCAGTCGGTCGACATCGGCAAGGTGCGCGAGACCATCGGCAAGCTGGGTTACACCGACGTGCAGGTCCAGAACTTCGGCACGTCGCGCGACGTGCAGATCCGCCTCCCGGTCCACAAGGGCCAGACCTCGGCGCAACAGAGCTCCCAGGTCATGCAGGCACTCCAGGCGGTCGACCCGACCGCCACGCTGCGCGGCACCGAGTTCGTCGGCCCGCAGGTCGGCGACGAACTCACCACCAACGGCCTGAAGGCGCTGGGCATGGTGGTGGTCGGCATCATGATCTACCTGGCCTTCCGCTTCGAATGGAAGTTCGCGCTCGCCACCGTGCTGGCCAACCTGCACGATGTGGTGATCATCCTGGGCTTCTTCGCCTTCTTCCAGTGGGAGTTCTCGCTGGCGGTGCTGGCGGCGGTGCTGGCGGTGCTGGGCTATTCGGTCAACGAGTCGGTCGTGATCTTCGACCGGGTGCGCGAGAACTTCCGCCGCTATCGCAAGCTGAGCACCCGCGAGGTGATCGACAGCGCGATCACCTCGACCATCAGCCGGACCATCATCACCCACGGGTCGACCCAGCTGGTGGTGCTGTCGATGTTCTTCTTCGGCGGGCCGACCCTGCACTACTTTGCGCTGGCCCTGACCATCGGCATCTGCTTTGGCATCTATTCGTCGGCCTTCGTGGCCGCCTCCATCGCGATGTGGCTGGGCGTCAAGCGCGAGGACCTGGTCAAGGGACCGATCAAGCGCGAGGGCGACCCGGACGATCCCAACGCCGGCGCCACGGTGTGAAGCTGGCCCCCACGCTCGATCACTGCGTGTACTCGCTGCCCCCCGAGGGGGCCGCAGGCCGCCTTGGGGCGGCCCGGCGCCGGCCTGGCCCGGCGCTTGCGTCCGGGGTCGGGGTTGGGGTTGGGGTTGCCGAGCATTGCGGGCTCTTGTGCGGTTACGCTTCCCGATGCAAGCTCGTGCTTGCCGAACCGATTTAATTGCCGTCCTGACCATCCATGCCACCCACGCGGTCCCATGCCTCTTCCCTCCAACTGTCCCGCGAGACGCGCGAGCGTTTCGTCGCCGCCACTGAGGGGGTGATCGCGCCGGTTGCCCATGCGATCCGCGAAAGGCTCGTCGCGCTGGCCTCGCAGACCGGCAACGCGCGGGACATGCAGGAAAACCGCGACGGCTTCCTCGCCTTCCAGGCGCAGGGCTCCAATTGGGTGCAGCTGTCGCAGAACGCGTGGCGCAAGGCGCTCGCCGCCAGCACGGCCACCGGGTCGGCCTCCAATTCACTCTCGCGCCTCGAGCTGATCGGCGACGAGGTGGTGGAAACCAGCATCCTGTCGTCGCGGCTGGCCCAGGCGATCCAGGACAAGGCCAACTTCGAACTCAATGATCTGCGGCTGCGCATCCAGCATCTCGAAGGGACGAACGAACTCGACGCCAAGGACATCCTCAAGCCCGAGGCGCTGGCCAAGGTGCTGGTCGACCAGTGGCTGGCCACCGGCCTGAGCCGGGGCCTCTGGACCAAGGTCCAGGACCAGGTGCAGCACCATTTGGTCGACGTCATGGTCAAGGCCTACAAGGACGCCAATGCCTTCCTGGTCGCCAAGGAGGTGATGCCCGAGATCGACCTCAAGAGCTTCGTCCGGCGCACGGGATCGACCAACACCGGTAACGCGGCGCTCGGCGGCAGTTTCGCGGGCAGCCATGCCGGCAGCAGCAGCGCGGCCATGGGCATGACGGTCCAGCAGCCGGTCATGCGCGGTGGCTTTGGCGCGCCGGCAGGGAGCTTTGCTCCCGCGGCCATCGGCGTGGGACGCGGTCAGGCGGGCAGCGCCGGGTATGCGGGCGGCGACACCATGGTGGCCACCGGAGGCTCGCCCCTTCTGCTCGCGCGTCAGCGCGCGCAGGGCGTGCTGCTCAATCTGAAGCGTTTCGTGAGCGCGCGCATCGGCGGCGACATCACGCAGCATCGTCCGGCCGCGCCGGGTGAGATGGTCGGTGGCGCAGGCGTTCCCGTCGGCGGCGTCGCCGGTGGTGCGCCAGCGTTCGCGGCAGCCATCGCCGATGCGGAAGTGGCCTACCAGGTGCACGCGTCGCAATACGTGGTCGGCGACGAAGCCACCGCCATTCACAACGCGTCGGCCGAACTGCGCCGTCGCACCACCGAACTCAAGAAGAAGGCGCCGACCACTGCGGACAAGGCGACCGTCGAGATCGTGGCACTGATGTTCCAGGCCATCCTGGCCGAGGAGCGCATTCCCTTCTCGGCGCGCGTGTGGTTCGCGCGGCTGCAGATGCCCGTCCTGCGCGTGGCGATTGCCGAGCCGGAATTCTTCGGCACCCTGCAGCACCCCGCGCGCATGCTGATCGACCGCATGGGTTCCTGCGTGATGGGCTTCGACGCCGCCGCCATTTCGGGCAGTGCCCTCGAAGGCGAGATCCGCCGCGTCGTGCAGGTGATCGAGCAATACCCCGAAACCGGGCAGCGCGTCTTCAAGCTGGTGTTCGACGAATTCGTCGCCTTCCTCAACAAGTACCTCACGCAAAGCGACACCACCCAGAAGGTGATGAGCGTGGCGCAGCAGGTCGAGCAGAAGGAAACTATGGCGATCCAGTACACCATCGAGTTGCGCAAGATGCTCAACGACATGCCGGTGCGCGAGGAGATCCGCGAATTCCTGTTCAAGGTCTGGGCCGAGGTCCTCGCCATTGCGGCCTTGCGCTATGGCCCTCAGGACGAGCAGACCGTGACGCTCAAGCGCTCGGCTTCCGACCTCGTGTGGGCCGCGAGCGCCAAGCCGAATCGCAACGACCGCACCCGCGTGATCCAGGACCTGCCCAAGCTGCTCCAGCGCCTGCGCCAGGGCATGACGCTGCTGGGCATCGTCGGCGAGCCGCAAGAGGCCCATATCAAGACCATCGGCGCCACTTTGTCGGACGCCTTCCTGTCGAAGACCGAGGCCATCCCGCCCGCCAAGATCGAGGCCATGGCAAAGCGCCTGGCGAACCTCGAGGACTTCGTCTCCGACGAAGGCGCGACCGACCTGCCGCTGGACGCCGCGAGCATCGAGCTTCTGCTGGGCGTCGATGCCGCATCCATCGAAGTCGTGCCCGACACCGGCACCAAGGTCGGCGAAGACATGCTCGCCTGGGCGCACGAACTCCAGGTGGGCACCTGGTTCATGCTCGACCACAACGATCGTGTGAGCCAGGTCCAGTTCGTCTGGCGCAGCGACCGCAAGCAGTTGCACCTGTTCGCCTCCAGCGACGGCCGCAGCTTCCTGATCCAGGTCGGAAGACTGGCGTCCTATCTACAAGCAGGTCTACTCGTGCCCGCAGAAGAAGAGACCCTCACCGTCCGCGCCACCCGCGAGGCGCTGGCCAAACTCGACGCCAACCCCGAACGCCTCTTGAACTGATTTCCGCCGGTGCCGCGTTCGTGAAACACCGCGGAACCGGCTCTGCCGGGCCGCCGGTGTTGCCCCCGGTCAGGGGGAAGGCGAAGCGACACGAAGTGCGCGAAGCCTGGGGGCGAGCAACAGCTAATGCGCGACTCGGCCAGCGGTGTCGTCGCACAACTCGTCGAGAACCAATGCGTCGGGTTCGACGCCGGTGCTCCAATGCACCATCAGCACGATGATCTTGAGTTCGTCGAGCCCCAACGGGTCGCCCGGTGTCGCCATCGCGCGCTCGACCACGATTTCGCGCATGCCGCCCGGCAGCACGCCGGACGATTCGAGAAAGCTGATGAAGCCCAGGCACTCGGCGCCGATGTGCTCCTGCTCGGCGCTCGAATAGACGCGCATCGAGTCCGGCGACTGAGCGATTGCCGCATCACCCGCGCTGCGAAGACTCACGGTGGCGGAAACGCCGTCGGCATGCTTGGTGAGCTGTACCCCCTGGGTCGCGAGGCTCAGGCCGTCCAGCCAATGCAACGCGTCGCGGATCTCGTCGGCATCGAAGCCCTGCGCACTGAGCTTGCGGCCCAGTTGTTCGGGTTCGGGGCACGCATCGCCGCGCCAGTAGTTTTCGTAGACAAACACGAGCACTTCGAACATGGAGCCAATATAGCCCACTCGCTGCGCCGCGCCCTGCGAGTTGCGCGAACACGACGCCGCGCGTTTCGCCCGATGGTCAGCCGAGCGCGACGCGCTGGAACAATCCGCCCGGCAAGCGGGCGACGCTGCCGTCGAGTTCGAGCTCCAGCAATTTCGCCTGCAGGTCGGCGGCGCTGTAGCCCGTGCGTGCGCACAGCGCGTCGAGACTCACCGGGTCGAAGCCCATTTCGCGCAGCAGCGCAGGTTCGGGCGCCGAGTCGGTCGCTGTGGCAGACGCGCGCGCCGCGGCGGGCGCTGCCACGCCGAAGCGCAGCTCCTCGAGCACGTCGTTGACCGATTCGACCAGCTTCGCGCCCTGGCGAATCAGGGCATGGCAGCCGCGCGCCTGCGGTGAATGGATCGAGCCCGGAATCGCGAACACTTCCCGGCCCTGTTCGGAGGCGAGGCGTGCCGTGATCAGCGAACCGGATTTGAGCGCGGCTTCCACCACGAGCGTTCCGCTGCAGAGCCCCGCGATGATGCGGTTGCGCTTCGGGAAGTTCTGGTTGAGCGGCGGCGTGCCGAGCGCGTACTCGCTCACGATCAGTCCCTGGGCCGCGATGCGATGCGCCAGGTCGCGGTGCTTCGCCGGATAGACGCGGTCCAGTCCGGTGCCCACGACCGCTACCGTCGCAAATCCACTGGAGCCCTGGGCCGCTTGCAGGGCGCCTTCGTGGGCGGCGCCATCGATGCCGAGTGCGAGGCCCGACACCACGGTGATTCCCGCTTCACCAAAGGCCCGTGCAAAGGCGCGTGCGTTTTCGACACCCTGCGAGGTGGGATTGCGGCTGCCGACGATGGCGATACTGCGATCCAACTGCGTCAGGTCGAATGCCGGTGCGCCCAGCAGGTAGAGCATCAGCGGCGGATCGGCCGTTTCGAGCAGCGGTGCCGGGTAGCCCGCATCGCCCAAGGTCAGGATGCGCCGTGTCGCGCCATGGTTGTCTGTCCCTTGCAGCCATTCGAGCGTCTGATCGACGAGCCGGGGCAGGTCCGCCGGCTCCCGGAGCAGCGCCTGAACCTGCGCGTCGGTCGCGACCTGCCTCAGCGCGTCCGGTGTTTGTCGGAAGACATCCACAGGCAAGCCGAAAGCCGCGAGCAGCTTGCGGCCCGCGGTGTTGCCGATGCCTGGCGTCAGCGAAAGCCTGAGCCAGCTGGCGAGTTCTTCACGCCCCACGCGAAAGCAAAGCCGTCAGGGATTGACCAGCAGGTCGCCAGCTTTCGGTGTGTCGCTGATTTCAAGCACCAGCGCGTAGGAGACCTTCTCGAAGGGGCGGAACACCATCAGCAGGCCGATGCGTTCGTTCGGCAGCTTCAGCGTTTCCTTGCCCCCGCCGGTCCTGTCGACGATGGTCTCGCCGTTCTTCAGGATGGCAAGCACGTGGCCGCTCTCGATGCCGTCGCGCGTCCCCTTGTTGATCGCGACCACCTGGTTCTGCGCCGCGAACTGCACGGCATTGCCGTAGACCGACACGATGCGCCCGTTGATCGGCTGCAGCGGTGCGCGCGGCGCATAGCTCAGGAGCTGGCGAGCCGGTTCGGGCACCAGGCGATCGCCGGCACGCATTTCCTCGCGCGCGGCCACGATGTCGATGGTCGCCGGCACGACGCTGACGATTTCCTTGCCTTCGACCATCTCGCTCTGCGTCGATTCGCCGCGCTGCAGGGTGGCCTTGCCGAGATACTGGGCCTCGTAGCCGAGGATCTCGCCGGTGGCGGGATCGTTCAACGGCGTGGCATTGCGGAAGATGCGGAAGGTCTTGATCGGGCCGACCGTCTCGACCAGCGGCGAGTTGACTTCGCCGCGGGCGTATGCACGGTCGCCGCGGGCGAGCAGCACGCGGCTGTCGTTGCCGGCCACGATGCGCGGTGCGGTCAGCAGCGAGTTTTCGTCGAGCACGATCGGCTCGGCGAGGAAGGGCTCGATCAGGCTCGGGTTGAGTGTGGGCAAGGCCATGCCGGCCAGCGATTCGTAGCGGGTGCGCGGCGACAGCTTGATGGTCCCATCAGGCGCGCCGCTGCCGCGGCGCGTGCTCAGGCGGGCGCGGCCACCGGTCTTGTCGAGATAGAGCACCTGGCCCGGATAGATCCGGTGCGGGTTCGAGATCTCGCTGATGTTCATGCCCCACAACTCGGGCCAGCGCCATGGGCTGCGCAGGAACAGGCGGGAGATCGCCCAAAGCGTGTCACCGGGCTTGACCGTGTATTCGTCAGGCGCGTTCGGTGCGAGCTCGCTCACCGGAACACCCGCCTGCGCCGTCTGCTGGGCCGTGGCCCGCTGTTGCGGCGTGACCGGATAGTTCTGCGCGAAAGCCGCCGTGCCACCCAGGCCCGCTACGGTGATCGCCGCCACCGTGGCGACGAAGCTCGGACGCAAGCCTTTGTTGATTCGGAGTTTGTTCATGGTTTATGGTGTGCACGCACTGCGCCGAGCAGCTCGGTACGAATCCTCACAATTTGCTACGAATTTTGCGCTGAAGCCCTTGATTGGGCAACGACTATGACCTCGCGGCGCGTCGGCGCGTCGCGGAAATGGCGAAAATAGCGACAACTTTTCCTCGCTTTCATGGCCAAACGAACCATTTTGAGTTACCCGGACCCGCGCCTGCATACCGTCGCCAAGCCGGTGCAGGGTGTGGATGCTCGCATCAAGACGCTGGTCGCCGACATGTTGGAGACCATGTACGACGCCAATGGCATCGGCCTGGCCGCCACGCAGATCGACGTGCACGAGCGCCTGGTGGTCATCGACGTCTCCGAGGACCGCGACAAGCCGATCGTCCTGATCAACCCCGAGATTGTCTGGGCCAGCGACGAGAAGGTGCTCAACGAAGAAGGCTGCCTCTCCGTCCCCGGCATCTATGACGGCGTCGAGCGCTCAACGTCGGTCCGCGTCACCGCCCTCGATGCGGATGGCGAACCTCAGACCATCGAGGCGGACGGCCTGCTGGCCGTCTGCATCCAGCATGAACTCGACCACCTGCTCGGCAAGGTGTTCGTCGAATACCTTTCTCCGTTGAAGCGCAACCGCATCAAGAGCAAGCTGCTCAAGCAGCAGCGCGAAGACCAGAAGCTCGAGCAGCGAGAAGGAAGACGTTGATGTTCACACGCCTGTGGCCTCTGGTCGTCGTCCTGGCGGCGACGACCCTGGCCGGCTGTGCGGGCGAGCCGACCTGGTTGCCGTTGGGCACGGACCGCGCGACGACGCTGCAGCGCCTGGGCACGCCAACCTCCACGTATCCCCTGCCCGGCGGCGGAGAGCGGCTGCAGTATTCGCGGGCGCCCGCAGGTTTCGCGGTGAACAACGTCGACGTCGATGCGAGCGGCAAGGTCTTCTCCATTCGCCAGGAGCTCTACGACGGCCTGTTCGACAGCACCATCAAGCCCGGCGAGTGGCGCGTCGAGGATGTGCTTCGCACCTATGGCCGGCCTTTCGAGATTTCGCGAGTGACTTCCTTCGACGGCGATGTCTGGGCCTGGCACTACAAGTCGCTCAACAACCGCCGGTTGCTCTATATCTATGTCGATCCGACAGGCGTAGTCGACCACTATCACACCGCGGACGAGCTGTTCCGCGACATGGACTCGTCCCGGTGAGCCGCGCATGAGGGTTGTGTTTGCGGGTACGCCCGAGTTCGCGCGCGTAGCGCTGGAGGCGATGGCCGAGGCCGGCTTCGACATCGTCCTGGTGATGACCCAGCCCGATCGGCCCGCCGGCCGCGGCATGAAACTGCAGGCGTCGCCCGTCAAGCAATTCGCCGTCAGTCGTGGCTGGCCCGTCGCGCAGCCGCGCAGCCTGCGCCTGGACGGCAAGTACCCCGAAGACGCCGCCGCCGCGCGTGACGCCATCGCCGACGCGAAGGCCGACGTCATGGTCGTCGCGGCCTACGGCCTGATCCTGCCCCAATGGGTGCTGGACGCACCGCGCCTCGGCTGCCTCAACATCCACGCGAGCCTTCTGCCGCGCTGGCGCGGTGCGGCGCCCATCCACCGTGCCATCGAAGCCGGCGATGCCGAAACCGGCGTGACCATCATGCAGATGGATGCCGGCCTGGACACCGGCGACATGCTGCTGCGCGAATCGCTTCCCATCGGCGACGACACCACCGCCCGCCTGCACGACCGTCTGGCCGCATTGGGCGGGCGCATGATCGTCGACGCGCTGCGCCAGGCCGAAGCCGGCTCGCTGCATGCCGAGCCCCAGCCCGCCGAAGGCGTGACCTACGCCCACAAGGTCGAGAAGAGCGAGGCGCAGGTCGACTGGAGGCTGGACGCCGCCACGATCGTGCGCCGCATCCGCGCCTTCGACCCCTTCCCCGGTGCCAGCAGCGCGCTCGACGGCGAGACCGTGAAGCTCTGGGCTGCCGACGCCCGGCCGGGGACGCCCGCCGAAGCGCCCGGCACCGTGCTCGCCGTCACGCCCTCCGGCATTGACGTGGCCGCGAAGGATTCCATCGTCACACTCACCGAACTGCAGCGCGCAGGCGGCAAGCGCCTGCCGGTCGCCGACTTCCTGCGCGGCTTCGACGTGAAGGCCGGGCAGGTCCTCGGCTGATGTTCCTTTCCTCCTCGATCCGTCGCCAGCCGGAGTTCGGCCAGGGCGTGCGCGAGATGTCCTCCGCCGCCATCGGCATTGGCGCCTGGGGCCTCATGACCGGTGTCGCGATGCTCAAGTCGGGCATGAGCGTGTTCGAGGCCATCGCGATGACCTTGCTGGTCTACGCGGGCAGCTCGCAACTGGCGGCCATCCCGCTGCTGATCGCGGGCGCGCCGGCGTGGGTCGTGCTGGCGACGGGCTTCTGCGTGAACCTGCGCTTCGTCGTCTTCAGCCTGCACCTGCGCCCCTACCTCATGCACATGCCGCGCTGGCGCCGCATGCTGCACGGCTACCTCACGGCCGACATGAGCTATGCGCTGTTCACCCGCCGATACCCGCAACCTCCGACCACCGAGGCCGAGATGCGCTCGCAGGAGGCCTACCTCACGGGCAACTACTTCGTGACGTGGTGCGCCTGGATGGGCATGAGCCTGATCGGCATCGTGCTCGCGAACATGATTCCGCAGAGCTGGGGGCTGGGCTTTGCGGGCGTGCTGAGCCTGGTCGCCATCGTGTGCTCCATGGCGACGACGCGCCTGCGCATCCTGGCCGCGTTGATCGCGGGTGTCACGGCCGTGGCCGCATACGCATTGCCGCTCAAGCTGAACATCGTTGCCGGCATCGGCGTGGCCGTGTTGCTGTGCTTCTGGTTGGAGAAGCAGTTCGGGCTCGACCCCGACGCGGAGGACGACAAGTGAGCCACGGCGGCGAGACCGATCTGTGGACCCTGGCCGTGATCATCGGCCTGGCCGGCGTCACCGTGCTCACGCGCTGCTTCTTCTTCATCCTCGACCGGCCCTGGGGCCTGCCGGAGTGGGCGCACCGGGCGTTGCACTACGCGCCGGTCGCGGCGCTGGCGGCGGTGATCATTCCCGAGATCGTGATGACGCAGGGGCACCTGATCTCGACCCTGCACGACGCCCGCCTCTACGGCGCGGCGGCCGGTGCCGCCTACTACTTCTGGCGCCGCGGCGTCCTGGGGACGATGCTGGCGGGGATGGCGATCTACCTGCCGTTGCACCTGGGGCTGGGCTGGTGACTAGTCCAGCTGCACCCCAGCCGTCTTGATGATCTTCCCCCACCGATCACTCTCCGCCCGCGACAGCGTGTAGAAATCCTGCGGTGTCCCCGGCAGCGCCTCGAAGCCGAATTCCGAGAACAGCTTCACCACCTTCGGCGACTGCATCGCCTTCTTCAGTTCGCCGTTGATGCGGTTCACCGCTTCCGGCGGCATGCCGGCCGGGCCGATGAGGCCGTGGAAGGCGTAGGCGTTGACGTCCTTGTAGCCCAGTTCGGCAAAGGTCGGCACATCCGGCAGCGCGCTGGCCCGCTGCGGCAGCGCGATCGCCAGCACGCGCACCTTGCCCGACTTGATGATCGGCAGGCCCGATGCGAGGTCCAGCATCATGGTCGGCACCTGGCCTCCCATGATGTCCGTCATGGCCGGTGCGGCGCCCTTGTACGGCACGTGCTGGATGCTCACGCCGGCCTTCTGCTTGAAGAGTTCCATCGCCATGTGGTGCGGCGAGCCGTTGCCGGGCGAGGCGTAGCTCACCTTGTCGGGATTCGCCTTCACGTAGCTCACGAACTCCGCGACCGTCTTGGCCGGGAAGTCCGGATGCACCACCAGCGCCACCGGGAAGCGGCCGATGGTGCCGATGTAGGTGAAGTCGCTCGCCGGCTTGTAGGGCAGCTTGGCGAACATGTGCTCGTTGAACAGCAGCGCCGCGTTCTCGGCCTGCATGATGGTGTAGCCGTCGGGCTTGGCCTGCATCAACACCGACACGCCGATGTTGGTCGAGGCGCCGGGGCGGTTGTCGATGACGATGGGCTGGCCGAGCGAAGGCTGCATCGCCTCGGCCAGCGAGCGCGCCAGGTTGTCGGTTCCACCCCCGGCCACGTAGGGAACGATCCAGCGCACGGGCTGGCTGGGGTAGCTGGACTGGGCCGGCACATGGCTGGCCATGGTGATCGCAAGGCCAGCGGCCAGCAGTTTCAGAAATCGTCGCATGAGGTTTGTCTCCGTTTGAAATGTCGATATCAGTAAGCCGTCGGGATTCAAGCGAGAAATACCGCGGAACCGGCTTAGCCGGTCCGCAGGTATTGCCCCCGGTCAGGGGGAAGGCGAAGCGACACG
Source organism: Variovorax flavidus (assembly GCF_030317145.1). Lineage (GTDB taxonomy): Bacteria > Pseudomonadota > Gammaproteobacteria > Burkholderiales > Burkholderiaceae_C > Variovorax > Variovorax flavidus. The sequence continues at coordinate 224,783 of NZ_JASZYE010000002.1, read as the reverse complement.
AAGTGCGCGCAGCCTGGGGGCGAGCCCACTCACCCGCGCAGGACCTGCCACAGCTCGCGGTCGCGCTCGGCGGTCCATACGACGGGATGCTCGATGCCGCGCAACTCGTCATAGGCCCTCGACACGTCGAAGGGCAGCACGTGCTGGAACACCGGCCACTCGCCGAAGCGCGGCTTCATCGCCTGCTCGGCGCGCTCGAAGCAACCACGCAGGCTGTCGCCCGCGTCGATGCCCGAGCGCACGCTGGCGATCAGGGTTGAGAGAAAGGCCTTCGTGAGTTCGATGGCTTCGGCGCATGCCGCCGCGCCCTTCAGCACCGCGCCGCGTCCGGGCACGAGCACTTGGGGCTTCAGCGCGGCGACGGCGTCGAGCGTGCCCGCCCAGTCCTGGATGTAGGCATCGCCGGCATAGACGCCGCAGCGGTTCTCGACCACGTCGCCCGAGAACAGCACGCCGCAGTCGGGCAGCCACGCCACCGTGTCGCCGCCCGAGTGGCCGCGGCCGAGGCACATCAGCCGCACTTCGCGCGCGCCGAGCCACAGGCTCATCTCGCGCTCGAAGCTCAGGGTCGGCACGGTGAGGCCGGGGATCTCCTCGACGCCGGCGAAGAGGCGCGGGAAGCGTCCGACCTCCGAATCGAAATCGGCCTGCCCGCGCTCGCGCACCCAGTCGAGCGTGCCCTGGCTGGCGATGATGGTCTGCACATCGTCGAAGGCGCTCGCGCCCATCACGCGGACCGCGTGGTAGTGCGTGAGCACGATGAACTTGATCGGCTTGTCGGTGACGGTGCGGATGTCGGCCAGGAAGTCGCGCGCCATGCGCGGCGTCGGCCGGGTGTCGATCAGCGCCACGTGCTCGTCACCGACGATGAAGCCGCAGTTGGGGTCGAAGTCGCTGATGTAGCCGTACACGTTGGGCGCGAGTTCTCGCACTTGCGGCTTCTGTTCGCGGGTGTCGGAGGCAGAGGCGAAGGAGACGGATGCGTTCATGCGGGGCTTCTTGTCGTGGGGTGGGAGGGCTCGCCGCTCTCGTGCGCGGCGGCGATGCAGTCCAGCAGCACGGCCTGGTCGCCGCACTGGTTGGCCAGCAGCAGCACGAGGCGGGCGTTGAAGTCGGCGCTGCGGGCCTCGGTCAGTCCTTCGATGGCGCTGAGCCAGGCTGCGTAGAAGCCGTCGGGGTCTGGGATGTGGGGCTCTGTGATCATGGTTTCGTGTCCGTTCTTCAGCGATGTGTCAGCGCGGCGTGGACCGCTGCGGAGATCGATGCCGGTGTCGGATTGCGCAGCAGTGCCGCGCGGTAGGCGTCGGGGCGCACGACACACAGGCTGCCGGGCGTCGCGTCGCCGAGGTGATGCGCCAGCACCTCGTCGGGCTGCAGCGTAGGCAGGCCGCTGTCGCCGCCGACGGCGACGAGTCGCAGCGGTAGTGATGCAACGGCCGCTGCCGCTGCCGAGGCTTGCGCGCGAGTCGGCGCGAACCACAGGCCCAGGCACTGCGTGCCATCCGACAGCAGTTCCATCAGCGTGGTCGTCGTTCCGTCGAGATTCCGCAGCGGCAGGTTCTGCACGGTCCGTCCGCCTTCGGGCAGATGCGGCGCCGCAGGATATTCATTGGCGACCGACATGCGGCCCGTATTGACCAGAGCGCGGGCGAACGCATGGCGCGATGCGAGCGCGACGACCGCGCGTCGCAATGTGTGCTCGGCCGGCGATCGCGGTGCGAGGAATCTCGCGGATCGGCTGGTGACGCGCAGGTTCTCGACCGCCGCAGGCCGGCGTTCCTTGTCGTAGGTATCGAGCAGCGCGTCGCCGGCCAGGCCTTGCGTGACCAGCGCGAGCTTCCAGCCAAGGTTGGCCGCGTCCTGGATGCCACTGTTGCCGCCGCGCGCCCCGAAGGGACTCACCACATGCGCCGAATCGCCGATGAACAGGATGCGCCCATGCCGGAAGTTGTCGAGCAGGTGGTCGCGATAGCCATACGGCCCGATCCACACGAACTCGAACTCCACGCCCGGACCGAGCTGCTCCCGCAGCCGCGCGCCAGCCACTTCGGGCTTGCTGATATGGGCTGTGTCGCAGTCCTCGGGCATCTGGTAGTCGATGCGCCAGACGCCGTCGCCCATCAGGTGCTGCCAGACCGCGCGGCCTTCGTTGAAGGATGCGTCGACCCAGGTCCAGCGCTCGGTGGGCAGCGGCTTCTTGAAGCGCACGTCGCTGATGCACCAGCGGTCGGTGCTGCGCGAGGGATGCGCGTCGATGCCGAGCTGCGTGCGGATCGGGCTGTTGGCGCCGGTGGCGTCGATCAGGTGATCGGCTTCGATCGTGTAGCTGCCGGCGGGCGTTTCGACGTCGACACGAACGCCGTCCGCGAGCGGCGTCACCTGCGTCACGCGGTTCTTCCAGCGCAGGTCGGTCAGGCCGAGTTCGAGGATGCGGTCGACAAGGAACCACTCGACATAGAACTGCTGCAGGTTGATGAAGGGCGGCTGCACCGAGACGCTGTCGGTCTTCAGGTTGAAGTTGTAGACCTCCTGCTCGTTGGAGAAGGTGCGGCCGAAGGACCAGGTGATGCCCTTGTCGGCCATGCGCTCGTAGATGCCGAGCCGCGCGAAGATCTCCAGGCTCTTCTGCGCGTAGCAGATGCCGCGCGAGGAGGCGCCGCGCACGCCGACCGTGTCGTCCTCGTCCAGCAGCACGGCGCGTACGCCGCGGCGCGCGAGGTCGCAGGCCAGCGTGAGCCCGGCCGGGCCGGCGCCGACGATCACGATCGGATGGCGCACGATGGTGTCGCTGCCCAGCTCGGGCGGCGGCACGAAGGGCCAGTGCGGCAACTGGTACTCGGGGGCGAAGGTGTAGCTTTCCATCGGTGTCTTCAAGGTGCTCACAGCGCGTGCGCCCACTCGGCGACCGCATCGGCGGCGCGCAGCACCAGTTCCGGCTGGCCGGCGAGGTAGTGGTTGCCGCCGACGATGTCGACGTTGCGGATGCGCTCCCCGCCTGCGGCCATCCACGCGTCGCGCGTGCTCGGAAAGGTCGACTGGTCGCCGGTGTAGGTCAGCAGCAGCTTCGGCACCGTCGTGCGCGCGAGATTCGACGGCCCGTCGGCCTGCGAGCGCGAGGACCACTGCGAGAGGAAGGCCGTCAGCGAGGTGGTGCGGCCCATCGCATTGGCCGAATAGTTCACCTGCCGCGCGTCGCCCCAGACGCTGCCGGGCCGGCGATCGTTGGCGTCGATCGACAGGTCCACGCAGCGCGGATCGGCATGCGTGCGGTAGACGATGAAAGCCTGGTCGCGCGGCGCGCCCGGCGTGCTGCGCAGCATGCGAAGCCGTTCCAGCGCCCAGAGCTCGATGCGGTCGAGCCGCGCCTTCTGCGCCGCGCCGAAGCGGGCGAGGAACTCGGCGCTGTAGGGCATCGCATGGCGAGCGTCGTACATGTCCAGGTCTGGGTCGACCGACAGCGCATCGTGTTCGTCGATGACGGAGGGATCGATCCAGTCGCGCATCAGCTTCGAGCGGCCCTGGTGCGCCGCGCACAGCGCGATGCCGTCCACCGGCGGCAGGTCACCGGGGTGGAGGTGCGTCGGGTCGCCATCGGGGAAGTGGTGCGCCGTCAGGTTCTCGGCCTGCGACTGATAGAAGCTGGCGAGCGCGGCGCCGCCCGAATTGCCGATCAGCACCACCTTCTCGTAGCCCGCCGCGCGCAGGAACTGCACGCCGGCGCCCAAGTCCTGGATGGCGCGCTCCATGAGCAGCACCGTGTCGTTGCCCATGTAGCGTGAATTCAGGCCCATACAGCAGATGCCGCGCTCGGCCAGCGGGCCGATCAGGTAGTGGCCCATGAAGTTGCTCGTGGGATGCATCACGATGGCTGCGACCTTCCTTGGGCCGCCCGGCGCGCGGTACGCGCCGTAGATGCGCGGGCGCAGCATCTGCAGGCCCGACTGGCTCTCCAGCGCGGCGCCGGGCTTGACGTCGATGACGGCGAGTTGCAGCTCAGCCATGGTTCGCGGCCTTTCGGAGTCCGGCCTTGCGCTCGGTCCAGGCGTCCAGCTCGGAGCGGGCGCGGCGTGCGTGGGCGTCCATCTCGGCCTTCGGCACCGTGGGCGTGGTGAGTTCCAGCCGGATGCCGTTCGGGTCGAAGAAGTAGATCGACTCGATGATGTGGTGGTCCGTCGGACCCAGCACTTCGACCCCGGCCGCTTCGAGGCGCGCCTTGGCCGCCATCAGCTCTTTCACCGAATCCACACGCAGCGCGATGTGGTTGACCCAGGCCGGCGTGTTGGGCGAAGGCAGTGCAGCGACATCGTCGCCGAGGTCGAAGAACGCGATGTACGAGCCGTCGCGCATCTGGAAGAAGATGTGGACGTAGGGGCAGTATTCGCCGGTGCTCGGCACGTGGTCGCTCTTGATCACGTGCGTCAGCGGCAGGCCCAGCAGGTCCTCGTAGAAGCGGCGGGTTTCCTCGCTGTCGCGGCAGCGCCAGGCGAAGTGGTGCAGGCCTTGTACGGGCACGGGGGGCGAGGCGGCAGGCGCGTTCTCGGCGGGCATGGTTGTCTCCATCAGGGGGCTTGGAGAGGGATTGGGCCGCTGTTCCTCTTATGATTCAATCGAAATAAATTCATTGATTGATGAACTGAGGCCATGAATCTGACCCTGCGCCAGTTGCGCGCCTTCGCGGCGGTGGCCGAGACCGGCAGCTTCACGGCCGCCGCCGCGACGCTGCACCTGACGCAATCGGCGCTGAGCGTGCTGGTGCGCGAGTTGGAGCGCGAGATGGGCGTGCAGCTTTTCGACCGCCATACGCGGCGCGTGCTGCTGTCGGAAGCGGGGCGGGAGTTCCAGCCTTCGGTCCAGCGGCTGCTGGCCGACCTCGCGGGCGCCGTGGCCGACGTGACCGACCTGCGCGACAAGAAGCGGGGCGTGCTGCGGCTGGCCGCGCCGCAGCTCATGGCCTGCACGCTGATGCCGCGCGTGATCGCGGCCTACCGCGAGCGCCATCCGCACATCGACGTGCGGCTGGCCGATACGCTGCCCGAGCACCTGCTGGACGGCGTGCTCTCGGGTGAGGTGGAACTGGCGGTGGGGCAGGACGTGGCGGTCGATGCCGCGATCGAGCGCCGCACGCTGTTCCGCGATCGCCATTGGCTCATCTGTCCGCCCCACCATCCCTTTGCCCGACGCCGCAAGGTGCGCTGGAGCGAGCTGGGGCCCTACACCTTCATCGCGCCGACGCGGGACTTCCGTCAGCGGGTGCTGCCGGAACTGGAGGCCGATGCGCGCGAATTCATGCTGCGGGCGACCACGCAGGAGGTTTCCTATATGACGACCGCGCTGGGCATGGTCGCCTCCGGCCTGGGGATCACGGTCTGCCCGACCTACTCCGCGTCGCTGGTGCGTGCTCACGGCTTGCAGATGGTGCGGCTCGACCAGCCGGACTTCCACCGCGAGGTGTGCGTGTACGGCGCGTCGAAGCGTTCTTTGTCGCCGGCGGCGGCGAGCTTCGTGGAGCTGCTCGAAGGCTTTGTGCAGAAGCCCGGCCTGGGCGGCTGACATTCGCCTGAAAGCAGGCGAAACCTACAATGTCCCGCTGCTGCCCGTCGAGGCGCTTTCATCCGCATCCAATCTGCTTATCCCCATGAACGTTCTTCGATTCACCGACCTCTGTGCGCAAGGCAAAGTCTCCGGCCAGCGCGTGTTCATCCGAGCCGACCTCAACGTGCCGCAGGACGACGCGGGCCGCATCACCGAGGACACGCGCATCCGTGCGTCGGTGCCCTGCATCCAGCAGGCGCTCGATGCGGGTGCTGCCGTCATGGTCACCTCACACCTCGGCCGGCCGACCGAAGGCCAGTTCAAGCCCGAGGATTCGCTCGCACCGGTCGCGGCGCGCCTGGGCGAGCTGCTGGGCCGCGAGGTGCCGCTGGTGTCCGACTGGGTCGATGGCGTCCAGGTGGCGCCCGGGCAGGTGGTGCTGCTGGAGAACTGCCGTCTCAACAAGGGTGAGAAGAAGAACGACGAGGCGCTCGCCCGCAAGCTGGCCGCGCTGACCGACATCTACGTGAACGACGCCTTTGGCACCGCCCACCGTGCCGAAGCCACCACCTACGGCATCGCACAGTTCGCCAAGCTCGCATGTGCCGGCCCGCTGCTGGCGGCCGAGATCGACGCTATCACCAAGGCGCTGGCCCATCCGCAGCGGCCGCTGGTCGCGATCGTCGCGGGTTCCAAGGTCAGCACCAAGCTCACCATCCTCAAGAGCCTGGCCGACAAGGTCGACCAGCTGATCGTCGGCGGCGGCATCGCAAACACCTTCATGCTGGCCGCGGGCCTGAAGATCGGCAAGTCGCTGGCCGAGCCCGACCTGCTCGACCAGGCCAAGGCCGTCATCGAGGCCATGCGCGCGCGTGGCGCTGCGGTGCCGATCCCGGTGGATGTCGTCACGGCCAAGACTTTCGCCGCCGATGCGGCCGCGACGGTGAAGGATGCAAGCGACGTGGCCGACGACGACCTGATCCTCGACATCGGCCCGAAGACCGCCGACCTGCTGGCCGCGCAACTGCGCGAAGCCGGCACGGTGGTGTGGAACGGTCCGGTGGGCGTGTTCGAGTTCGATGCCTTCGCCAATGGCACCAAGACCATCGCGCGCGCCATCGCCGACAGCAAGGCCTTCTCGATCGCTGGCGGCGGCGACACGCTGGCGGCCATCGCCAAGTACGGCATCGAGGACAAGATCGGCTACATCTCGACGGGCGGCGGCGCCTTCCTGGAAGTGCTGGAGGGCAAGACGCTCCCGGCGTTCGAGATCCTGGCCAAACGCGCTGGATAGGGCTCGCCCCCAGGCTGCGCGCACTTCGTGTCGCTACGCCTACCCCCTGCCGGGGGCAACACCGGCGGACCGGCGGAGCCGGATCCGCGGTGTTTCCTGGAAAGGAGCGGGGACAACCCGCTGGTCGGCGGTCCATAAAGTGTATACAGTGTGGAATACAAACTGGAGACTTCAATGAGCACGCCACGCCTTCCCCGCCATGCCACCAAGATCGTCGCCACGCTGGGACCGGCGTCGAGTTCGCCCGAGTTGGTGGAGCAGCTGATCAACCACAAGGTGAGCGTGGTGCGGCTCAACTTCAGCCACGGCACGGCGCAGGACCACATCAATCGGGCGGTGATGGTGCGCGAAGCGGCCCGGCGCAGCGGGCGCGAGGTGGCGATCATGGCCGACCTGCAGGGGCCGAAGATCCGGGTCGGAAAGTTTGCCGAGGGCAAGGTCTGGCTGGAGCCGGGTGCCAAGTTCGTGCTCGACGCGTCACGCACCGAGCCGGGCGACATCGATGCCGTTGGCCTGGACTACAAGGATCTTCCGCGTGACGTGAAGCCCGGGGACAGCCTGCTGCTGAACGACGGGCTGATCGTGCTCACGGTCGATGCCGTCAAGGGCGACGCCGTCCACACCACCGTCCGGCTGGGCGGCGAGCTGTCCAACAACAAGGGCATCAACAAGCAGGGCGGGGGCCTCACGGCGCCGGCGCTGACGGCCAAGGACATGGAGGACATCAAGACCGCCATGAGCTTCCAGGCCGACTACGTGGCCGTGAGCTTCCCGAAGAACGCGACCGACATGGAAATGGCGCGGCAGCTCTGCAATGTGGCGGCCGCGGAGTTCGGCCACAAGCCCGGGCTCATCGCCAAGATCGAGCGCGCCGAGGCGATCCCCAAGCTGGAGGAAATCCTGCGCGCGAGCGACGGCATCATGGTCGCGCGCGGCGACCTGGCCGTCGAGGTCGGCAATGCCGCCGTGCCGGCGCTGCAGAAGAAGATGATCCGCATGGCCCGGGAGATGGACAAGGTCGTCATCACCGCCACGCAGATGATGGAGTCGATGATCACCAACCCGGTGCCCACGCGCGCCGAGGTCAGCGACGTGGCCAACGCGGTGCTCGACGGCACGGATGCCGTGATGCTTTCGGCCGAGACCGCCTCCGGGCGCTACCCGCTCGAGACCGTGCAGGAGATGAGCCGCATCTGCGAGGCGGCCGAAGCGGCCGAGGACCTGCAACTCGACGCCGACTTCACTGGCCAGAAGTACAGCCGCATCGACCAGTCGATCGCCATGGGCGCGCTGTTCACCGCCCACCATCTCGGTGCCAAGGCGATCGTCGCGCTGACCGAATCGGGCTCCACCCCGCTGTGGATGAGCCGCCACCGGGCGCACATTCCAATGTATGCGCTGACTTCGCGGCTTTCGACGCAGCGCAAGATGGCGCTCTATCGCAACGTGCGGCCGCTGCTGATGGATTCGGAAAGCGACCGCGATACGGCGCTGGAGCAGGCGGAGGCTCACCTGAAGAAGCGCGGGATCGTGCAGAAGGGGGATGTCTACGCGATCACCTGCGGCGAGCCGATGGGGGCGCCGGGTGGCACCAACATGCTCAAGATCTGCAGGGTCACTTGACTCGCCCCCAGGCTTGCTCACTTCGTGTAGCCGCCTACCCCCTGACCGGGGGCAACACCGGCGGCCCGGCGAAGCCGGTTCCGCGGTGTTTCCCGAATTCGGGTGGGGGCCTCTTGGGGCGTGGGGGTGATTGGCGGGGGTGGTTAGTAGAATCGTTGGAGTTTTTCCTGATTCATCCCTAGATTCCGCGAGGTATTTCCATGGCACTCGTTTCGATGCGCGAACTGCTCGACCACGCCGCCGCCAATGGCTACGGCATCCCGGCGTTCAACGTCAACAACCTCGAACAGGTGCAGGCCGTGATGGAGGCCGCCAAGGAAGCCGGCGCGCCCGTCATCCTGCAAGCCAGCGCTGGCGCTCGCAAGTACGCGGGCGAAGCTTTCATCAAGCACCTGATCCAGGCAGCCATCGAGACCTATCCGACCATCCCGCTGGTGATGCACCAGGACCACGGCCAGAGCCCTGACGTGTGCAAGGGCGCCATCGACCTCGGCTTCAGCTCGGTGATGATGGACGGCTCGCTCGAGGCCGACGGCAAGACCATCGCCAGCTACGACTACAACGTCGACGTGACCAAGAAGGTCGCCGACATGGCGCACAAGTACGGCGTGACCGTCGAAGGCGAGCTGGGCTGCCTCGGTTCGCTCGAAACCATGAAGGGCGACAAGGAAGACGGCCACGGCACCGACGCCACGATGACGCGCGAGCAGCTCCTGACCGACCCCGAGCAGGCCGCCGATTTCGTCAAGCGCACCCAGATCGACGCGCTGGCCATCGCCATCGGGACCAGCCATGGCGCCTACAAGTTCACCCGCAAGCCCACCGGCGACATCCTGGCGATCGACCGCATCAAGGAAATCCACCGCCGCATCCCCAACACCCACCTCGTGATGCATGGCTCGTCGAGCGTGCCGCAGGAACTGCTGGCGATCATTCGCCAGTACGGCGGCAACATGAAGGAAACCTACGGCGTGCCGGTCGAGGAAATCCAGGAAGCCATCAAGCACGGCGTGCGCAAGATCAACATCGACACCGACATCCGACTGGCAATGACCGCCGCGGTGCGCCGGTTCCTTGCCGAGAACCCCGAGAAGTTCGATGCCCGCGAATGGCTCAAGCCCGCGCGCGAAGCCGCCAAGCAGATCTGCAAGCAGCGCTACATCGAGTTCGGCTGCGAAGGCCAGGGCCCGAAGATCAAGGGCGACAACCTGCAGATCGTCGCGGCCAAGTACGCCGCAGGCGACCTGGCACAAGAAGTCGTCTAAGCCTTTCGCCTCGACGCAGAAGCCACCTTCGCGGTGGCTTTTTTCTGAGTGGCGCCGCGCGCACAATCTGCGACGTCCACCGCACCGCTCCACAGACCTCCCATGACCACCGTCCACACCTCCTCCATCCAGAGCCTTCCGCTGCTCGCGCGCGGCAAGGTGCGCGACAACTATGCCGTCGGCGACGACCGCATCCTGATGGTCGCCAGCGACCGACTTTCCGCCTTCGACGTGATCATGGGCGAGCCCATTCCGGGCAAAGGTGTGATCCTCACGCAGATGGCGCTGTGGTGGTTCGACCGGCTCGGCCACCTGTGCCCCAACCACCTGACGGGCGAGGCGCCCGAAAGCGTGGTGACGCCGGACGAGGTGCCGCAGGTCAAGGACCGCTCGATGCTGGTCAAGCGGCTCAAGCCGATCCCGGTGGAAGCCGTCGTTCGCGGCTACCTCGCCGGCAGCGGCTGGAAGGAATACCAGGAGAATCGCGCCGTCTGCGGCGTGCCGCTGCCCGAGGGCCTCACCAACGCGAGCAAGCTGCCGCTGCCGATCTTCACCCCCGCCGCCAAGGCGGAGGCAGGTGCGCACGACGAGAACATCAGCTATGACAAGGTGGTGGAGATCGTCGGCCCCAAGCTCGCGCAGCAGATCCGCGAGACCAGCATTGCGATCTACGAGGCAGCTGCCGAGATCGCGCTCGGCAAGGGGATGATCATTGCCGACACCAAGTTCGAGTTCGGCCTGGACGAAGCCGGCACGCTGGTGCTGATGGACGAGGTGCTCACCCCCGACAGCTCGCGCTACTGGCCCATCGAAGGCTACGAGGCGGCGCTCGCCGCGGGGACCAATCCGCCGAGCTACGACAAGCAGTTCGTGCGCGACTGGCTCGAAGCCACGCGGATCAACGGCAAGCCCTGGGACAAGACGCCGCCCGCGCCGCGCCTGCCGGCCGAGGTGATCGAAAAGACCGCCGCGAAGTACCGCGAAGCACTGCAACGGCTGACGGATTGAAGTCAAGCGCCTCTGTGACTTTGTGAATAAGTCACAAAGTCGTTGGCAATAGTCACCGCACGTAACTGCGGCTGTCTTTCAAACTAAGCGCATCCCTACAAAAGAGGAGAGCGACGTGGAAGCAACAGCCGACCTTCAGATTCGTTACGTTCCGGACTGGAGCCCCGTCACGGCGAGTCCACCCGACGCACTGCAGGCCGGCATGCTCGCCAGGGTCCTGGACGAGATCGACCATGGGCTGCTGATGATCGACCTGACCGGCCGCATCCTGCACGCCAACTACCCGGCCCGCCGCGAACTGGCCACGGGCCATGTGCTGCGCAATGGGGACGGCATGCTGTGCGCCGGCAATTCCGCCGCCCAGGCGAAGATTCGCCAGGCCTTGAAGGACGCGGAGCGCGACTGCCGCGGCATCGTCGAACTCGACCACGGCGACGAGACGCTGACGCTGGCCTTCATCCCGCTTGCCGCGGTGCACGGCACATCCACCATCGACACCGTGCTTGTCATGTGCAGCCGCCGTCCTGGCTGCGAGATGCTCACGATGCAGATGTTCGCGCGTGCCCGCCACCTGACGCGCGCCGAGCAGAACGTGCTGGCCCGGCTGTGCGCAGGCCACGGCGCCGAGGAAATCGCCTGCCTGGAAGGCATCCGGATGTCCACGGTTCGCACGCACATCAAGAACGTTCGGCAGAAGACGGGCAGCAGCAGCATCCGCGAGGTCGTCCATCGCGTGTCGCGCATGCCGCAGATCGTGTCCGCCTTGCGGATGGTCGAGTAGCGACTTACCCCAAGCGCGCGCAGTCTGGGCGCGCGCTTATATTCAATGGATGCCCCACGCATCCATTGCCGATCTCCCGGAGGTCGTGCTGCCGCCACCTTTGCAGAAGCTGGCGGAGCACGGCGTTCAGCGACGCTACCGGACGCACGCGATGCTCATCGAGGAGGGCGATACGGGCGGCTCCGTCTACATCGTGCTGTCCGGCCGGTTGCGGGCTTTTCTTGCCGATGCGCGAGGCCGCGAAGTCACCCTGGCCCTGCACGGTCCCGGCGAGTATGTCGGCGAGATGTCGCTGGACGGCGGCCCGCGTTCCGCCAGCGTGCAGGCAGTCGAGCCGACGGTCTGCTCGGTGGTCACGCGCGAAACCGTGCTGCAGCACATCGGGGCGGATCGAGATTTCGCGCTGGCGCTGATCGTGCGGCTGATCCGCCGGGCACGCCTGGCGACCGAAAGCGCGCGCAGCATGGCCTTGCTCGACGTGTACGGCCGTCTGAAGTTGCTGCTCGAGGAGCGCGCCAAGCCGCAGCCCGACGGGACGCGCTGTATCGTCGAGCGCCTGACGCACCAAGCCATCGCGAGCGAGATCGGATGTTCGCGCGAGATGGTGAGCCGGCTGCTGAAAGACCTGGAAACCGGGGGCTACCTGATGACGCAGCAACGGAGCCTCGTGCTGCTGCGGTCATTGCCGCAGCGCTGGTGACGCAAGCGCTCAGCGCGAAGCGCTGCTCAGCGTCGCCACCGTCCGCCCGCTCGCATCCAGCAGCGAGAGACGCGAAGGCCCCTGCATCCGATAACTCGTCGTGGCCTGAAGGGCCGCAAAGAACTGCGTCTCGCTGACGCTGCGTGCCGGATCAGCGCATGCCATGCGCGTCGAGGCCAGTTGGCTCATCTTGAGCGAGCTGCCGCTGCGCTCGAAGGTTCCCGACACCCGATTGCAGCCGCCCGAGCCGCTCAGGCGGCCGTTGCCCCGGTCGAACCGGAGCTGCGCGTCGCGTTGGGGATCGCTGGGCGCGACCGGCTCGCCGCCGAGCTGTTCGAGGCGCCAGACCGGCCCTTCGATCGCCTCGTCGAGGCTGATGCCGCTGCCGCAGCCGGCCAGCAGTCCGATGGCGAGCAGGGCTGCGACGGAAAAGGGAATGGCGCCAAGTCGGGCAGCGGGGCGAAAACGCATGGTCTGTCTTTCCTTCTGCAACAGATTTTTCACCCCGGCATCGTATGCGAGGCGGCCCTAGCTCAGGACCACGCTGCTCAGGCGGCGCCTGTAGCTGGCCACCGTCGGATCATCGGGCGGGATCTGGCCGTCGGCCACCTTGACCTTCGGCGGCTCGATGATGTCGAGGATGGCGATGTAGGTCTTGCGTGCGAGGTCTTCGTTCCAGCTCTTGTCGCGCATGAGGATGTCGAGCAGCTCGTCCATCGCGTCGGTCCAGCGCTGGCCGCTCATGAGCAGGCGGGCGCGGTCGAACCGGGCGTCGAAGTCGCGCTTGTTGGCTGCGATCCGCGATTCCGCATCGGCCAGCGTCGGCGCGGCGCCGGTGGCCGGCATCGCGAAATCGATCGCATCCATCCAGCGCTGCAGCGAATCGAAGCGGCGCACGAGCGTGGTCTTGGCGATCACCGGTGCGAAGGCCACCTTGGCGTCGTCGACGCGGCCTTCCTGCAGCAGCAGCTTGATGTAGTCGAAGCGCGCCTCGTCATTGGCCGGGTCGGTCGCGACCGCATGCTGCAGCTTTTCGAGCGCGCCTTCGGTGTCGCCCTCGGCCAGCGCCGCCTGTGCGGATTCTTCCTGTTCCTGTGCCTCGGCCTCGTCGGCGCCGGGCACGTGCTTGTCGAGGAAGGTGCGGATCTGGTCGGCGGGAATCGCACCGACGAAGCCGTCGACCGGCTGCCCGTCCTTGAACATCACGCAGAAGGGGATGCTGCGCACGCCGAACATCTGGCTCAGTTGCTGCGAAATCTGCGGCACCTTGTCGGCGTCGAGCTTGGCGAGCGTGAAGCGGCCGGCGTATTCGACTTCGAGCTTTTCGAGCACCGGGCCGAGCTGCTTGCAGGGGCCGCACCACTCGGCCCAGATGTCGAGCAGGACCGGTGTGGTCATCGAGCCATCGATGAGCTCGGTCTGAAAGTTTTCGAGGGTGATGTCGATCATCGCGGCAAGTTGGGGGTGAAACGTAAAATTCGAACCATGAAGCAAGCAATTCAGGTCGGTGTGGTGATGGGCTCGAACTCCGATTGGGAGACGATGCGCAACGCCGTCGAGATTCTCCAGCAATTCGGCATCGCCCACGAAGCCCGGGTCGTATCGGCGCATCGAATGCCCGACGAACTGTTCGCCTACGCCGAAAGCGCCGCCCCGCGCGGGCTGGCGGCGATCATCGCCGGCGCCGGCGGGGCCGCCCACCTGCCCGGGATGCTGGCGGCCAAGACCACTGTGCCGGTGCTCGGCGTGCCGGTGGCCAGCCGGCATCTGCAGGGGGTGGATTCGCTCTACAGCATCGTGCAGATGCCCAAGGGCGTGCCGGTCGCGACCTTCGCCATCGGCAACGCGGGCGCGGCCAATGCGGCCCTGTTCGCGGTCGCGATGCTGGCGGTGGGCAATCCGGCGCTGCGCGCGCAGCTCGACGCTTTCCGCGAGAAGCAGACCCAGGCCGCCCAGTCCATGACGCTGCCGCCGGTCGAGTCGGCGGAGGTTTCGCCTTTTTCCCCGCAGGGCGGGGGCGCACTGTGAGCACGATCCTCCCGGGCGCCACGCTGGGCGTGATCGGCGGCGGCCAGCTCGGCCGCATGTTCGTGCATGCCGCGCAACGCATGGGCTACTTCACCGCGGTGCTCGACCCCGATGCCGACAGCCCCGCGGGGCGAGTGAGCCATCACCACATCCATACCGACTACACCGACGTCGACGGGCTGGCCCGGCTCGCCGGGCTGGCGGACGCGATCACGACCGAGTTCGAGAACGTGCCGGCTCCTTCGCTCGAACATCTCGCCACCGCGCGGCCGGTCGCGCCCGGCGCCGACTCGGTGGCGATCGCGCAGGACCGCATCCGCGAAAAGGGCCACTTCGTGCGCTGCGGCGTCGATTGCGCCCCCTATGCCGTCATCGAGACCGCCGACCATCTGGCCGCCGTTCAGCCGGATCTCCTCCCCGGCATCCTCAAGACCGCCCGGCTCGGCTACGACGGCAAGGGCCAGCGCCGCGTCGCGACGCAGGCCGAACTGGCCGCCGCCTGGGAGGATGCCGGCGGCGTGCCGTGCGTGCTCGAAAAACTGCTGCCGCTCGATTTCGAATGCTCGGTGATCGTCGCGCGCGGGGCGGACGGGCACATGGTCGACTTCCCCGTGCAGCGCAACCTGCATCGCGACGGCATCCTCGCCGTGACCGAAGTCCATGCGCAGAACATGCCCGAGTCGACCGCGCGCCGCGCCGTGGCCGCGGCCCGATCGATCGCCGAGGGCCTGAGCTACGTCGGCGTGCTCTGCGTCGAATTCTTCGTGCTGGCCGATGGCGCGCTGGTCGTCAACGAGATGGCGCCGCGCCCGCACAACAGCGGCCACTGGTCGATGGACGCCTCGGACGTCTCGCAGTTCGAGCTGCAGGTGCGCACGCTCGCGGGCCTGCCGCTGAATCCGCCGCGCCAGCACAGCGTCGCGGTCATGCTCAACCTGCTCGGCGACCTGTGGTTCATCGACAGCGATGTGCAGGAAGAGCCGCGCTGGGCCGATGTGCTGGCCCTGCCCGGCACGCACCTGCACCTGTACGGCAAGACCGAGGCGCGCCGCGGCCGCAAGATGGGCCACCTGAACATCACCGGGGATGACATCGAAGCGGTCCGCAGCACGGCGGACTTCGCCGCGGCGCTGCTGGGCCTGCCCATCCCCCTGTCGGAGTGAGCGGAATGATCCGCGACGGCCGCACGCCCGAAGCCATCGACGAGGCCGCCGCGGTCCTGCGCGACGGCGGGCTCGTCGCCTTTCCGACCGAGACCGTCTACGGCTTGGGCGCCGATGCGGGCAGCGACACCGCCGTCGCGAAGATCTTCGCGGCCAAGGGCCGGCCAAGCGATCACCCGCTGATCGTGCATGTGCCGGCTGGCGCGACGGGCACCGAGGCCCTGGCGCGATTCGCCCAGCCGCTGCCCCTGTTCGCACAGAAGCTGGTGCGCGCCTTCTGGCCCGGGCCCCTGACCCTGATCGTCGCCCGCCAGCCGGGCGTCGGCGCGGCTGCGGCCGGCGGCCAGGACACCATCGGCCTTCGCTGCCCCTCCCATCCGGTGGCGCAGACGCTGCTCGCGGCTTGCGCCCGGCAGGGCGTGTACGGTGTCGCGGGGCCGAGCGCCAACCGCTTCGGGCGTGTGAGCCCGACGACCGCGCTGCACGTGCACGAGGAGTTCGGCGACGAGCTGCTCGTGATCGACGGCGGCCCCTGCGAGGTCGGCATCGAATCAACCATCGTGGATTGCAGCCGCGGCGCCCCCGTGCTGCTGCGCCCCGGCGCCATCACGCGCGCGCAGATCGAGTCGGCCTGCGGCGAAGCACTGCGCGACAAGGAAGACCTCGCCGCGCCCGATCCGCGTGCCTCCGGAACGCTCGAAGCGCACTACGCACCCAGCGCCAAGGTGCGACTGATGGATGCCAAGGCGCTGCAGACGGGGCTCGACGTGCTCGGCGCGAATGCCGCGCACATCGCCGTGTGGTCTCGTACCGCACTCAAGAGCCGGTCGCAGCGCGTGCTGCAGCGTCGCATGCCGGACGATGCGGCAGCGACCGCGCAGCAGCTTTTCGCGGTGCTGCGCGCCTTCGACGCCGAAGGCGTCAAGCTGATCTGGGTCGAGACCCCGCCTCCGGAGCCCGAATGGGAAGGCGTCCGGGACCGCCTGCAGCGCGCAGCCGCGGCCTGAAGCCCGCAGTCCGGCTTCAGAGTCCCGAAGCGAGCACGCCCTGGAAGAAGCCGCGGGCCGATGCCAGGCAGAACGGCATCACCAGCGTGCCGTGATACGCCAGCGTGACCGCCTGCGCCTGGTCCGCAGGCGTGCCGGGCGTGCTGGCGGCAAGGTTGGCCTTGGCGGCGGCAAACCCGGCCCGCGCGGACGAGAAGGCATCGGTCGTGGCGGCGTCCTCGAGGTCCACCACCGTCAATGCCGCGGCCGGCATGCCGCGGCCGCGGAAATAGCCTGCGGTAGCGCGCGTGCTCAGGAAGTTCACGGTCGGGTCGTTGGCGCCCCCGCACATCATCACGGGCCGGGTCGGCAGCCAGTTGCGCAGGTCGTTGGCGACTGCGGCCTTCCGGAAACCGAGCAGCGGCTGGCAGTTGAGCGGCGTCGTGGTGCCCAGTGATGCGGCCGTCGCCGGCAGGGCGTTGCCGGCGCAGGGATTGGCCTGGATGTCGTTGGCCGCCTGTGTCAGGTAGCTTTGCCGGACCAGGTTGTTGGGCCCATAGAAGATCGACAGCGCGGGACTGACCGGCCCCGGCACGGCGTTGGCCGGATAAAGCGCGAGCGGCGGCAGCTTGCCGGTCTGGTACAGGGTGTTGATCGGCGTCAGGCTCGGCAGCAGGGTGTCGATGCCCGGTGCGAACTGCGCTTCATAGATGTCGCTGGTGGACGTGTAGACGTTGCCGAACTGCTTCTGCCAGCTGGTCGAGAGCAGGGGCGTGAAGAGCGTGGAGCCCAGCGCCGGCCAGCCGCTGAAGCTGTAGTCCGTCAGCAGGCTGATGGCCGAAGGCGCGGACAGCGGCGCGGCGGCGGTCACCGTCTTGCCGGTCGCCTGCATCTCGCGATGCGCCGCCATGGCCACGTAGCCGCCCTGCGAATAGCCGGTGATCAGCAGCGTGCCCGAGTCGGATGCGCTGATCACCGAGAAGGTCTTGCGCGCTGCCGTCAGCGCGTCGACCATGTCCTTGCCCTGCTGGTCGCCGTTGAGATAGGGGTGATAGGGCAGCGTCGACTTGTCGTAGCCCGCGTAGTTGGGCGCGACCACGATGTAGCCCTGGGCGGCGAACATGGCCGCGACGATCATGCCTTCGCCGCCGGCGGGCTGGTTGGCCTCGGTCCACCTGGCGAGGTTGTAGTCGCGCGCCGGCGTGGTGCCATGGGCGTACAGCACGGTCGGGCGCTGCCCGTTGCAGACGGGGTCGCTGCCCGTGGGCACCATGATGGCGGCCGTGGCGTTGGTTTCCTCCCCCTGGCCGCCGACGGTGCGGTACTCCAGATAGCGGATGTCGACACCGCACTTGGCGGCCCCGGTCACCTGCTGGATCTGCGCGCCCTGGGGCGTCGATGCGAGCAGCGACGTGAAATCGTTGAGCGACAGCTGCTTCGTCCGCTCGGGCGGAAAGGTCACGACCGAGCCGCGCCCCGAATCCACCACGGACGGCACCTGGAACGCGAAGCCGTTGTCGCCGCCTCCGCAGCCGGAGAGGATGAGCGCGATGCCCGTCAGGGCGAGGGCGGCGGGCAAACGGGTCATGGGCTTGTCTCCTGCAATGGCCGGAATCGGTTTTGCGCCTGATTCTGGGCAGGGGCGACAAGCCGCGCAAGCGGAGTTCGCCTACATGGCGTGGCGGTCAGCTGCCGGTCAGTCCTGCGCCGCCCAGTCGACCAGCGCGTCGAAGGCCGGCCGCGCCGCCACGGCGTTGCCGTGATTCGCGATGGCGATGACCACATAGCGCCGCCCGCTCGCGGCATGGACGAAGCCTGCCACGCCCGCGGCATCGCGCAGGGTGCCGGTCTTGAGGTGGGCCGAGCCGCCCGAGCGCAGGCCGCGCTTGCGCAGCGTGCCGTCGACGCCCGAAGCCGGCAGCGAGGACACCAGCTCGGGCATCACCGGCGAGCGCCAGGCCACCTGCAGCATCTTCGCGAGCGCGGCGGCGCTGATGCGCTCCTCGCGCGAGAGGCCTGAACCGTTGTCGAACACCGGCTGTCCTTCGCCGGTGCCGATGCGATCGTTCCACCACTGGCGCATGGTCGAGCGCGCACCGTCGAGCGTGCCGCGCTTCTTCTGCTGCAGGCCCAGCGTAAGAAAGAGCTGCTGCGCCATCACGTTGTTGCTGTACTTGTTGATGTCGCGGATCACCTCGGCCAGTGGCGGCGAGGGCAACTCGAAAGCAGGCTTGAGTTCCGCAGGCACGCGGCCGTCGCGCACCACGCCCCTGATGCGGCCGCCCATCTCGATCCAGAGCCCGCCGACCGCGCGCGCCGCATAGCTGCGAGGGTCCGCATAGGCCACGGGCCAGACCTTCTCGCCGCACGCGGCCGGGAAGCTGCCCGTGAAGCCAAGGCGTGCCGGATCAGCGAAGTCGGCCGCCAGCGTGGTGCGCCAGTCGCCGCACTCGCCGGCCGAGAGCGGCACCGTGGCTTGCGAGGTCACGCCGGCCAGCGCGGGCTCGAAGCTCACCTGCGCCGTCTGCGTCGCACGGTTGGGCACGAAGGTCATGACGACCGACTTGAAATTGATCAGCAGCGCGTCCGGCGCGGCGTTGTAGGGGCGCAGGCCCTCGCCGTCGAAGGCGGACGGATCGGTGTCCGCGACTTCGAATGCGCTGCGGTCCAGCACGATGTCGCCGTTGATGCTCTGGATGCCCAGTCCCTGCACGCGGCGCAACAGCAGCCACAGCCGTTCGAGCACGAGCTTCGGGTCGCCCTGCCCTCTTATATAGAGGTTGCCTTCGAGCACGCCGTTGCGCACGGGCCCGTCGACGTACACCGGCGTGGTCCACGTGAAGGCCGGCCCCAGCAGGTCGAGCGCGGCATAGGTGGTGACCAGCTTCATGATCGACGCCGGATTGACCTGCGTCTGGGTGCGCCATGCAAGCCGGGGCGGACGGATGCCCTCCGCATCGACCACCAGCATCGTCACCGCGTCGCGCGGCACCTTGGCGCGGACCAGCGCAGCATCGACTTCACCGGGAAGCGCTTGCGCCCCGACGTGAAACGGCACCAGCGAAAGCGCAAAAACAACCGGAAGCACGCGACCGAAGCGCCGCAAGACAAGAGACAAGCAAGACATCCCAACGATTATCCCGCCCGCCCACACCAGAAACACCGCGGAACCGGCTTCGCCGGGCCGCTGGTGTTGCCCCCGGTAGGGGGTAGGCGGCCACACGAAGTGGGCAAGCCTGGGGGGGAGCTGATAATCCACCGATGCCCGTTGCTCCCCGTTTTTCTCCCCGCACCATCGGCATCGGCGCAGCCATCGTCACCGTTCTGGTCTGGACCGCCTTCATCGTGATCGCGCGAGCCTCCGCCGGCCGGTCGCTCAGCCCCTTCGACATCACATTCGCCCGCATCTGCGGCGCCAGCCTGGTGCTGATGCCCTGGGGCGCCTGGCTGGTGATGCGCTCCCGCGCGAGCGATCCGGCCGCGCAAAGCTCGTTCTTCGGCCTGTCGCCGCTCCCGCTGCGCCTCACTGCCATCGCCGGAATCTTCGGCGGTCTGGCCTACGCGCTGCTGGCCTACACCGGCTTCGTCTTCGCGCCGGCCACCCACGCCTCCGTGCTCATGCCCGGCAGCCTCCCGCTGTGGACAGCGGTGTTGGCGGCCATCGTGCTGCGCGACCGCATCACGCCCGGGCGCGCCCTGGGCTTGGCCTTCATCGTCGTCGGCGATCTCTTCGTCGGCGGCGCCAGCCTGCTGCATGCGCTGGAAGGCGGCGCCATCTGGAAGGGCGACCTGCTCTTCATGGGCGCGGCCTTCTGCTGGGCCTGCTACAGCGTGGTGGTGCGCAAGCACGGGCTCGAAGCCGTGCGCGCAACCATTGCCATCACCGTGTTCGCGTTCATGACCTATGTGCCGGTCTACGCGCTGCTGGCGGCGTTCGGCGCGGTAGCGAGCCGGCTCGACACCGCACCTGTCGGCGAAATCGCCTTCCAGATGCTGTTCCAGGGCGTGGGCTCGGTCGTCATCTCGGGCATCGCCTTCACGCGGATGATTCAGTATTTCGGCCCCGTGCGTTCCACCATGATCACGGCCCTGGTGCCGGGGCTCTCGGCGCTCGGCGCGGTGATCTTCCTGGACGAGCCGCTCCACTGGAACCTCATCGCAGGCCTGCTGCTGGTCACCGCGGGCATCCTGTTCGGCGTGCAGCGCAGCCGCGCGGCGGTCGTGAAGTCGAACGCCCCCGTGGTGCCCGCCGCGGCGAGGGGAGGCATCGATGCCTAGGCTGCTCGCCTTCGACACCAGCACCGAGGCGCTGTCGATCGCCGTCCGGCACGGCGACACGCTGCTCGAACACAGCGGCGTCGGCGGCGCGCAATCGTCGTCGACGCTGATCCCGCTGATCCAGCAACTGCTCGCCGAAGCCGGCCTGACGCTCCGCGAACTCGACGCGATCGCCTTCGGGCGCGGGCCCGGATCCTTCACCGGATTGCGCACGGCCTGCTCGGTTGCGCAGGGCCTGGGCTTCGGCGCCGGCGTGCGGCTCCTGCCGATCGACACCCTCCATGCCGTCGCCGAGGAAGCGCGCCATCGCCACGGTGTCGAGCGGGTGGTTGCAGTGCTCGATGCGCGGATGGAGCAGGTCTACACGGCGTGCTACGACCTCGGCCTCGAAGTCACCGCCAGCGAAGCGGAGCTGCTGGCGCCTGAAAGCGTCGCCGTGCCCGCCGGCTGGGCGCTCGCGGGCAATGCCTTCGCGGCGTACGGCGAGCGCCTCCCGCGCGCGGCGGCGCGGCACGAGGTGCTGCCCACCGCGGCGGCCATGCTGCGCCTGGCACCCGCGCTGCTGGCCGCCGGCCGCACCGTCGCGCCGGCCGACGCGTGGCCGCTCTATGTTCGCGATAAAGTGGCGCAGACAACCGAAGAGCGCGCCGCCATCAAGGCGGCGGCCACCCACTCACCATGAGCGCCGTCCTGCAACAGCCGCGTGAAGCCCGCCTCGAGCCGATGACGGCCGAGCGCATCCCCGCCGTCTGCGCCATCGAGCAGGCGGCATTCACGCACCCCTGGACGCAGGCCAATTTCACCGATTCCCTGCTCGCCGGCTACCACTGCCAGTGCCTCGTGGCGCCTGCGACCGACGGCCAGTCTGCGCCGCCCCCGAGCGGCGTGCGTGCCTTGTGGAGCCGGGCGGTGGGCCGTGCCGAAGAAGAAACGCTGATCGGCTATTTCGTCGCCATGAAGGGCGTGGATGAAGTGCACCTGCTCAACATCACGGTGGCGCCGGCCTTTCACAGGCAGGGTTGGGCGCCGCTGATGCTGGAGGCGCTGGCCGGCTGGTCGCGCGGGCAGAACGCGCAATGGCTGTGGCTCGAAGTGCGCGCGAGCAATGCGCGCGCGCTCGCGGTCTACGAGCGCAATGGCTTTCGCCGCGTCGGCATGCGCAAGGGCTACTACCCCGCGCACGACGGTCGCCGTGAAGATGCGGTGGTCATGAGCCTTCGCCTGCACGAATCGACCAGCGCCTGGGGAGGCTTGAAGTGAGGCACCCCCAGGCTTCGCGCACTTCGTGTCGCTTCGCCCACCCCCTTGCAGGGGGCAACACCGGCGGCCCGGCGGAGCCGGTTCCGCGGTGTTTCACGAACGGGCCTGGCTTTGCCGGCCTCGGATTCAGGGATTCTTTGAAATGACTACGGGTGGGGTGACTCTTGATGCGCGGCAGCGCGCGATGCTGGACGAGATGGGCATCAAGCTCTTCTGGTGGCCGAAGGGGGAGCAGGTCGAAGCGCCGGCTGTCGCCGCGGCGGTGGCGCCCGCAGCCGGCGATGCCGTTGTGGACGAAGCGTCCGTGGAGCAACGCGCGCCCGCTGCGCCTGTTCGCGCACGGGCGGTGGAGCCAGCGGCCGCACCTGCCATGGCGCCCCGCGCGCCGGTCCCTGCGACCCACGGCGCTTCCATCCTCGTCGATGCGCCACGGCTTCTCTACGGCGACGCGGCCGCACCCCAGGGCGGCTGGCTCATCGTCGCGGACATGCCGCCCGAACTCGACGGTCGCCACGGCGAGCCCTTTGCCGGCGATGCGGGACGGCTGTTCGACAACATGCTGCGCGCCCTGCAACTGCACGACGGCGAGACGCCCGTCCACCTGATGCGCACCCACCGGGGCGTGGCCTCGGGCCAGCCGGAGAGCCCGCGCCCCATCGCCGATGTCTTCGCGGAGCACGCTGCCGCGCTGGCGCCAAGGCTCGTGCTCGCCATGGGGCCGCTCGCGGCGCAGAGCCTGCTGCAAAGCGGCGATCCGCTCGGCAAGCTGCGTGGTCGCGCATTGCCGGTGGCGATATTGCCCGGCGTGCAGGACGCGCCGCCCGTCGTCGCGACCTACCACCCGGCCTACCTGCTGCGCAACCCGGCCGACAAGGGCCGCGCCTGGGCCGACCTCTGCCTGGCCGCCGAACAGCTCGCACGCGCCGGCTGAGGCCCGCGCCGGGCAGCCGGAGCCCGCGCGCCTAAAATTCCGTCCCATGACCTTCCTGGACAAGCTGCGCGCCGCCGAGCGCCAAAACGGCTCGCTGCTGTGCGTCGGCCTCGACCCCGAACCGACGAAATTCCCCGCCCACCTGAAGGGCGACGCCAGCAAGATCTACGACTTCTGCGCCCGCATCGTCGATGCCACGGCCGATCTCGCGATCGCCTTCAAGCCGCAGATCGCCTACTTCGCCGCCCACCGGGCCGAAGGGCAGCTGGAGCAGCTCATGGAGCACATGCGCCGCAACGCGCCGCATGTGCCCACGATCCTCGATGCCAAGCGCGGCGACATCGGCTCGACGGCCGAGCAGTACGCCCGCGAGGCTTTCGAGCGCTACGGCGCCGATGCCGTCACCCTGTCGCCCTTCATGGGCTTCGATTCGGTCGAGCCCTATCTGCGCCACGAGGGCAAGGGCGCCTTCCTGTTGTGCCGCACCAGCAATCCGGGCGGCGCCGACCTGCAGGGCCAGCGCCTTGCGGGCGTGGAAGGAGAGCCCTTCCTCTATGAACACGTGGCACGGCTCGCGCAGGGTCCGTGGAACCTGAACGGCCAGCTGGGGCTGGTGGTCGGGGCCACCTATCCGGCCGAGATCGAGCGGGTCAGGGCGCTGGCGCCCACGGTGCCGCTGCTGATCCCCGGGGTGGGTGCGCAAGGCGGCGATGCCGTCGCCACCGTGCGCGCAGGCTGGCGCCAGGATGCGCCGATCGTCGTCAACTCCTCCCGTGCCATCTGCTATGCCTCCTCCGGCGACGACTTTGCCGAAGCCGCCCGGCGCGAGGCGACCCGGACCCGCGACGGGCTCGAAGCCGCCAAATCCTGAGGCGACATTCCGCGCCGCCTGCCACACCGGCGCGTGGTTGTGTGACGAAAAAAGTCACACTTCTTAACAAATAGTGTCTCGTTGACCCCCTCCTGAAGCGCTTTGGCCCTGGCAACGGCCGGGCACGGCACTTGCCTGAAAGGTACGGCGCCGGAGCGCCGAGGAGTGAGGAGTCCATGGTGGAAGACATCGCGACCGGTCGCGCCGAGGCGACCGATGAGTTGGTGCGCGTGGAGCAGACGTCCATGCCCGCCCCCGCGGCCGAGCCGCACAACCCGATCCCGCTCGCGGCCGCACTGGCCGCGGCCGCCGCCCTCGCGGCGTGTGGAGGCGGTGGAGGCAGCGGCGGAGGTGGCGGGTTCGCCGCGCCGGGCACCGCCGGCCAAGCCGGTTCGCTGACCGCGCTCGCCAGCACGCCGACCGCGCAGACCTACGTCTATCCCGAAGCCAGGACCGACGACGAGGCCGCGCGCTTTCTCCTGCAATCGCAGTTCTCCGCCTCCGACGCGGAGATCGCCGCCGTGCGCAGCAAGGGCTACCTGGCCTGGCTGGGCGAGCAGGTGGACCGCCCCGCCACGCAGACCGGCTGGGACTGGATCGCGAGCAAGCCCTACAACGCCGTCAACACCGACGACATGATCTGGAACCAGCTCATGACCGCGCCGGACGGCTTCCGCAAGCGCATGGCGCTGGCGTTGACCGAGATCTTCGTGGTGTCGTCCAACGACATCGGCGCCAACTGGTCCAACTACGTGATGGCCCAGTACTGGGACACGCTGGTCGCGGGCGTCACCGGCAACTTCCGCAAGCTGCTGGAGGACGTGACGCTCAACCCCGCGATGGGCTACTACCTCAACACCAAGGGCAACCAGAAGGAAAACGCCCAGGGCCGGCAGCCGGACGAGAACTACGCGCGCGAGGTCATGCAGCTCATGTCCATCGGGCTTTACCAGCTCAATGCCGACGGCACCGTCAAGACCGGCGCCGATGGCACGCCGCTCGACACCTACACCCTCGACGACGTGACCAACCTGGCACGCGTCTTCACCGGCTACGACGTCGACCTCCGCACCGACGAAAAGGCCGGCACGGCGGGCGGCTTCATCCGGCCCGATGGGTCCACCTCCGAGAGCAACCTGTGGACCACGCGCCCGATGGCGCTCACGGCTTCGCGGCATTCGACGCTCGAAGCGAGGTTCCTCGGCGCCACGGTGCCGGCGGGCACCGAGGGCAAGGCCGCGCTGAAGATCGCGCTCGACACGCTGTTCAACCATCCGAACGTCGGCCCCTTCATCGGGAAGCAGCTGATCCAGCGCCTGGTGACCAGCAACCCGAGCGCGGCCTACGTCAAGCGCGTGTCCGACGTCTTCTCGGACAACGGTTCCGGCGTGCGCGGCGACATGAAGAGCGTCTTCGCTGCCGTGGTGCTGGACAACGAGGCGCGCAGCCCGGCCGGCTTGAGCGACCCGGCCTTCGGCCGCCTGCGCGAGCCCATGCTGCGCTTCGTGCAATGGGCGCGCACCTTCGGCGCCGTGTCGACCACCGGCAACTGGAAGATCGGCGACCTCTCCCAGCCGAACAGCCAGCTCGGCCAGAGCCCGCTGCGTTCGCCCTCGGTCTTCAACTTCTTCCGCCCCGGCT
This sequence comes from Variovorax flavidus, assembly GCF_030317145.1. Lineage (GTDB taxonomy): Bacteria > Pseudomonadota > Gammaproteobacteria > Burkholderiales > Burkholderiaceae_C > Variovorax > Variovorax flavidus. The sequence continues at coordinate 199,422 of NZ_JASZYE010000002.1, read as the reverse complement.
ACGTGCCGCCTTCGACGGCGATCGCCAGCGCGAAGATGGTCGCGCCCGAATTCCAGGTGGTCAACGAAACCAGCGTCGGCGGCTACCTCAACTACATGCAGGGTGCGCTGCCGAGGAACACCAAGGACGTGAACGCGACCTATGCGAGCGAATTCGCGCTGGTGCTGGACCCCGCGGCGCTGGTGCGGCGCCTGAACCTGCTGCTCGCCGGCAACCAGCTGTCGGCCGCGACGCAGGCGGTGATCGCCAGCGCGCTCAACACGCCCGCCGTGAACGCGACCAGCACCGACGCCGCCAAGCTCAACCGCGTGTACGCCGCGGTGCTGATGGTGATGGCCTCGCCCTCCTACCTCATCCAGAAATAAGGGAACGCGCGATGCATCTGATCGATCCTGCAGCCCATAGCCGCCGCGCCTTCCTGCGCCGTTCCGGCCAGCTGGCCATGGCCGGCACCGCCTTGCCCTTCGCGCTCAACCTGGCCGCGATGGGCGAAGCAGCCGCGCAGGCCGCGCCCGGCGACGACTACAAGGCGCTGGTCTGCGTCTTCCTGTTCGGCGGCAACGACTACGCCAACACCGTCATCACCTATGACGACCCGAGCTACAACGCCTACAGCGCCATCCGCATCCCGCAGGCCTCGGGCGGCATCGCCATCGCCAAGAACGACATGGACGTGGCGAAGACGCTGTTGACGCCCACCACGCCTCTGGCGGACGGGCGCCAGTACGCCTTGCACCCGTCGATGACCCAGCTGGCGAACCTCTTCAACGTCGACGGCAAGGCCGCGGTGCAGCTCAACGTCGGCCCGCTGGTGGTGCCGCTCAATCGGGCGCAGTACAACAACAGCAACAAGAAGCTCTACCCGCAGCCGCCCAAGCTGTTCTCGCACAACGACCAGCAGTCGACCTGGCAGTCGTCATCGCCGGAAGGCTCGACGGTGGGCTGGGGCGGCAACCTTGGCGACCTGGCGCTGTCGCAGGGCGCGAACGCCAACTCGCTCTTCACCTGCATGTCCGTCGCGGGCAACGCCGTGTTCCTCTCGGGCGACCAGGCGCTGCAGTACCAGGTCAGCACCAACGGCGCCGTCGGCATCAACAGCGTCAAGGGCACGGGCGGGTACGTGTCGGCCTCCGTCCGGTCCGCGATGGCGCAGCTGGTGCAGGAAGCACGCAGCCATGTGTTGGAGAACGAATACAACCGCGTCACCAAGCGTGCGGTGGAAGCCGAGACGACCGTCACCGGCGCGCTCTCGGGCGCGCTCCCGGTCGATTCCTTCGGCGCGCTGAACACGGGCCTCTCTCGCCAGCTGAAGATGGTGGCCCGGCTCATCCATGGCCGCACCGCGCTGGGCGTCAAGCGGCAGGTGTTCTTCGTGTCGATGGGCGGCTTCGACCTGCACGACAACCTGATCGCCAACCAGCCCGGGCTGATGCAGCAGTTGAGCGACGCGATGACCGCCTTCTATCGTCAGACGGCCGCGCTCGGCATTGCCGACAAGGTCACCGCTTTCACGGCGTCGGATTTCGGCCGCACGCTGGCCAGCAACGGCGATGGCTCCGACCATGGCTGGGGCAGCCACCACTTCGTCGTCGGCGGCGCCGTCAACGGCAAGCAGTTCTACGGCACGCCGCAGGTCGTCAGCATCAACAACGACGCCAAGCTCCCCGGCTACGAGGGCCACGTGGGGCAGGGCCGCCTGATCCCGACGACCTCGGTCGACCAGTACGGCGCGACGCTCGCCAGGTGGTTCGGCGTGCCCGATGCCGACCTGCCGGGCATCCTGCCGAACCTGAAGAACTTCGGCGGCAACGCCAACGGCATCGACTACCCGAAAAACGTCGGCTTCATGGCCTGAGCCGGGTGGAGTAATCTCCGAGCCCCCGATCCAGGGGCAAGGAGAGAAAGTTGAACCAGTTGCTCCCTCTGCTGGGCATCGCCGGCGCGCTGGCCGTCGGCGTGGTGAGTCCCGGCCCGAGCTTCGTGATGGTCGCGCGCACGGCGGTGTCGCTGTCGCGCACGGAAGGCGTGGCTGCCGCCTTCGGCATGGGGGTGGGCGGCGCCTGCTTCGCGCTCGCGGCGCTGGCCGGCTTGCAGGCGCTGCTGCTGGCTGTCCCCACGCTCTTCATCGTCCTCAAGATCGCGGGGGGCCTTTACCTGGCCTACCTCGGCGTGCGGATCTGGCTGGGCGCGCGCCAGCCGCTGTCGATGGCGTCGCCGTCCGGGGAGGGCGGCGAGCGCGGCGGGCATCGCGTGGCGGGCCGCTCGTTCCTCCTCGGCCTCGCCACGCAGCTGAGCAATCCCAAGACGGCCATCGTCTACGCCAGCGTGTTCGCGGCCTTCATGCCGGCTTCGCCGTCCCTGGCCTTCGGCCTGGGCATCGTGGCAGTGGTCCTCGTGCTCGAAACCAGTTGGTACGTGCTGGTGGCGCTGGCCCTGTCCTCCAGGGGGCCGCAGCAGACCTACCTCCGATACAAGGCGTGGGCCGACCGGGTGGCCGGTGCCGTGATGGTGTCATTGGGGCTTCGACTCCTGGCGTCCGCCCATCGCGTCTGAAAGGAGACCTGCGATGTTCCCGATCGAAGGAGGATGCACCTGCCGCGCCGTGCGCTACCGCATGGCGACGAAGCCGCTCTTCGTGAATTGCTGCCACTGCCGCTGGTGCCAGCGCGAAAGCGGCACTTCGTTCGCGCTCAACGCAATGATCGAGAGCGACCGGGTGGAGCTGCTGCAAGGCGAGGTCGACCTGGTCGATACGCCGTCGCTGAGCGGCAAGGGCCAGAAGATCGCGCGCTGCCCGCGGTGCCATGTCGCGCTCTGGAGCCACTACGCAGGTGCCGGCGAAGCGGTGAAGTTCGTCCGCGTCGGCACGCTGGACGCGCCCGACGCGTTGCCGCCTGACATCCACATCTTCACCGCGTCGAAGCAGCCGTGGGTGGTAATACCGCCGGGCATGCCGGCGGTAGAGGAGTACTACAGCCGGTCGGAGTACTGGCCGGCCGAGAGCATCGAGCGGCTCAAGGCGCTGCGCGGACGCGACTCACATCGCAGTTGACACAGCGAAGCGCCGCCCGAAGGCTCAAAACACCTTGCGGGCCCGCAGATAACCTCCCCCTTCTCGCGCGGTTGCCGTCTGGGTGAGGATCGCGGTCTGGCGCAAGTAGCGTGCATCGGCGTCGCTCAGCACCGGAAACACTGCATCCAGGCGGTTGCGGGAAGCAGGGGGAAGATCCTCCGTGTCGCTGCCCTCGCGAACCTCCTGCGCCAACTCCGGTTCGCGCGCCATTGCAGCCGCAATGCGCGCTTCCACGGGATTGAGCGCCTTTCCCTCTGCCTGCTTGGCCTGCACCTGCCTTATCAGCGCTGCTTTGTCGGCGCAGGTGGTGGGGTAGGCCAGGTAGAACCCTGCGAGCGAATCGTGGACATAGGCGGCCAGCAACTCGCCCTGGTTTGCCTCGAAGCGCGGTTCGTCCGCACACTTCAGGGCCCACTGCTCCCATTCCGACAGCGGCAGCCATCCGCGCAGCAGCAACTTCGGAAACTGGTTGCCCACCTCGCCAAACGTCGGGTCCCACCCCGAGGGCTTGCCGCTCGCGTCTTGCTTTCTGCGCAAGACCGCCATTCGCACGTCGCCGAGCAGCAGTTGGTTGTAGCTGGACAGGTCTTCCTGCTCCTGGGCGCTGGCGGCCTGGAAGGCCGCTTCCTGCTCGAAGGACCTGAGCCTGAGTTGCAAGCCGCGCAGACGGTAGTAGGGCCCCATGTGCAGGCGCACGAGCGCGCCGTAGTCTCCTTCCGCGACGTGCTGGCCGTCGGCATTGAAGCCGACGAGGCGCATGTAGCTGTCCCAGGCCTCGGCGAGTCGTTGGCTGACCTGAAAGTTGGCGGCGATTTCAGGCCTCTTCTGGATCTCGGAGAAAGCCTGCATCGGCACGCCAGCGAGAAGGGCTGCCTTGTACATGTGCAGCAGCGGAATCTGCGACAGCAGATCGGCCGGCTGCGGGCTGCGGCCCTGCGCACCGGGACCATAGCCTCCGCCGACATCGCTGTGCACGCCGGGGAAGATCACTTCTTCCAGTTCCTCGCCGCCGCGCACCAGCGTCAAGGGGAAGTTCATCCGCTGCTCGTGGCCCGCCACGTAGTGCACGACCTTCCCCACCATCGAGGGCAGCGGCTTGCGCACTTCGGCGGCCCAGTCGAAATGCCCGTCTGCGAACCACAGCGGCGTGGTCAGTCGGGCCGAGTCGGCCAGCCCCACCGAGGCCACCGAGTCGAACAGGCCGACGAACCGGATGGCGGCCGGAATGCCTGCGAAGTAACCCCCGGCGGCCGCATCGGCGAACCAGTGGCAAAAGGCCCGCGCCTGCACCGCACCGCGGCTGAAGCCGAACACCGAGATGACGAGCTGGCGGATCCTGGGCTGGCGCTTCCAGCGTATCGCCTTGTGCAGCTTGTCGCGCAACTCGCGGCCCAGCGCGTCGAACCACTCCGCTCGCGAGACGAGCGGAGGCGCGCTGCCGTCCACCCTCTCACCGTAGGTCACCTCGCGGACGTAGCGCAGCAGCAGCGCCTTGATCGCGTCGCCGTCGAGCATGGGTCGGTCGTCACCGTAGACCGCGCGGTGGACGGCGTTGTACACCTGCAGCAATCCGAACAGGATGCGCGCCTGACCGCCCTTGCCGGCGGCCTTGCCCATGGGCTCCTCGCGCAGTTCGCCGATCTCGGGGAAGCGGGTGCCTACGCCGGGGACGTAGATCTTGAAGACGCCTTCCAGGGCCTTATCGTCCTTGTGCACGTCGAACAGCTTGACGATGTTGCTGTGACTTCGGTGTGGGCGGTCTCTCCGCTCGTTGTTGTTGGTGCCATCAAAGAACAGGGTGACCCGCAACGTGGTGTCGCAAGGTGCCGGTGAGGACGTGTCGCCTTCATCGAAGAAGTCTGCGTTCGTCGTGAGCGCGCAACTCAGCGTCTCTTCGATCGAAAGCTCCATGAATTCGGCAACTGGATAGGGGGCTTTGAGCGGTGAGTTCTTCATGTCCACCTCTCACTGCCGGGTTGCCCTTTGGGGGCAATTGACCCCGGGTTGAAAGATCTCGCGGCCATCGTCCCCGGCCCTGAACGTGCCCTCACAGGGCAGCGGAACCCATGGAATTGGATGCTCCGCATTGATTGCCCCCACATTGGCGACGACGATCCTTATTTCGTTGTTGTCGAAGAAATGGACGTAGACGGTGCCGATCTTTTCGTAGCGCTCGATGGGAACGCGCTTCGAGCGCTCTTCCTGAAGGCTTGGCTTCCAATCGACCCGGACATCCAGGCCTGGGGTCCAGATGTCGGGAATGACTGCGCAACAACTCGTACCGGAACTTGGCCAGCGCTTGTCCACGTATCCACCGCCACCGCCGGTGGCGAGCCCGAAGTAGGCGATGTCAGTCTGCGAATGATTGACGCCGACGATGGCGACCCCGGATTTCTTGACGCCGGACTTGCTGGTGGAACTGAAGTCCCCGAAATCGCCGGGCGCCGCGCAGCTTGCGAGCAGGCAGCCAAGGAGCAAGGTCCAGAGCAGGCGTCGTACGACGGCCATGGTGAATGGCCGGAATGGTGAGTTTTTCATGAGCTTCCCTTTTTGAATATTTGTTGTCAGCGCGAGCACGCGACGAAACGCTGTGCGCCGCTATGTCGAGTGGGCGCGGCTTGTCGCGCGCTTTCACTCTCTGGAGTTGTGAATCGCTATTTCCGCTGATGTCCTCCCGTCCTCTGAAGGTGTCGGTACGGCCGAAAACCCCGCGTCATGCGCGGCTGTCCCGAGGCCAACGTACCTCTCACTGCCGGGTTGCCCTTGGAGGGCAATTGACGCCGGGTTCGTAGAGCAGGCGCCCATCGTCAGAAGGTTTGAAGCTTCGTTCGCAGGGCAGCGGAATCCATGTAATCGGATGATCGGGATGTTCCGCGCCGACATTGGCGACCACGATCTTTATTTCGTCGTTGTCGAAGAAATGGACGTAGACGGTGCCGATCTTTTCGTAGCGCTCGATGGCAATGCGCTTCGAGCGCTCTTCCTGAAGGCTTGGCTGCCAATCGACCCGAACATCTAGGCCCGGAGTCCAGATGTCGGGAATGACCGCGCAACAACTCGTACCGGAACTTGGCCAGCGCTTGTCTACGTATCCACCCCCACCGCCGGTGGCGAGTCCGAAGTAGGCGATGTCAGTCTGCGAATGATTGACGCCGACGATGGCGACCCCGGATTTCTTGACGCCGGACTTGCTGGTGGAGCTGAAGTCCCCGAAATCGCCGGGCGCCGCGCAGCTTGCGAGCAGGCAGCCAAGAAGCAAGCCCCAGAGCAAGCGTTTAACGACGGCCAAAGTGAATGGCCGGAATGATGAGTTTTTCATGAGCTCCCTTTTTGAGTATTTATTGTGTGTACGCGCCACGAGCGAGTTCGGCAGCCGACGCGGATGGCCGCGGCGACACCTCAAGGCCCTGAAGGCACGGCCCCCAGCCGCTGCGACACCTGACCCGCGCAAGCCTTGAGCGCGCGCGCAATCTCGCCGTCCCATTGCGTGTCGAAGATCGCGGCCGGCCCGATCGCGGTGATGGCCAGCACGATGGCGCCCGTGTGATCGAACGCCGGTGCCGACATCGCGCTCACGCCCGGCAGGATCTCGCCTTCAGAGCGGCTCAGCCCGTGCGCACGCACCTCGTGCAATTGCGCCTCGAAATCCTTCCAGCCCGGTAGCGGCCGCACCGGCGGCATGCCGCGCTGCGGCGCCAGGGCGGCGGCACCCTTCTGCTCGCGCTGCCGCTCCTCTTCCAGCAACTGCCTGACCACCGAAGCATCCAGATAGGCGCCGAAGAGCCGCCCGGATGCCGTATTGGTCAGCGAGAACACCGTGCCGTGCCGCATGTTCACGTGCAGCGGCGCCGGCGATTCGGCGATGCGCACGATGGTCGCGCCCCGGTCGCCCCAGACGGCGATGGCCACCGTCTGGCCGATCTGCTGCGCCAGTTCCGCGATCAGCGGCGTCGCGACGTGCACCGGATTGGCCTGCTGCAGGCTGATCAAACCCAGTTGCAAGGCAAGCGGTCCAAGCAGATAGTGGCCGCTGGTGCGGTCCTGCTCGATCAGCCCGAGGCGGCCGAAGCTGACCATGTAGGGATGCGCCTTGGCGGGGGACATCTCGGCCTCGCGCGCCAGGTCCTTCAGGGCCATCGGCCGGCCGTGGTGCACCAGGGCGCGCAGCAGCTGCCCGCCGACTTCGATGCTCTGGATGCCGCGTTGCGCGCGGTCGCTGTCAGTGCTCATGGCCTTGCCCGTCGTTCGTTCATGCAGAAGACATTAGACATTATCCAATCCGCGAATTACACTCCGTCCATTCGTTCCATGCGAATTCGTTCACCTTAGACAAATCAAGGAGACCCACGATGTCAGAGACCAAGAAGTTCGCCAGCCAGGCCGACCTGGAAGAAAAGAAGATCACCTTCAGCCAGATTTCCGAGCACGCCTGGGCCTACACGGCCGAGGGCGACCCCAACACGGGCATCGTGATTGGCGACGACTGCGTGCTGGTGGCCGACACCCAGGCCACGCCCGCCATGGCGGCCGACGTGGTGCGCCGCATCCGCGAGGTGACCGACAAGCCCATCAAGTACGTGGTGCTGACGCACTACCACGCGGTGCGCGTGCTGGGCGCCGCTGGCTACAAGCCGGAGCACATCATTGCCAGCCAGGACACGCGCGACCTCATCGTCGAGCGCGGCGAGCAGGACAAGGCGAGCGAGATCGGCCGCTTCCCGCGGCTGTTCCAGAACGTCGAGACCGTGCCGCCGGGGCTCACCTGGCCCACCATGACCTTCAGCGGCAAGATGACGCTGTGGCTCGGCAAGCTCGAAGTGCAGCTGATCCAACTCGGCCGCGGCCACACCAAGGGCGACACCGTCGTCTGGCTGCCGCAGGAGCGCACGCTGCTCTCGGGCGACCTGGTCGAGTTCGACGCCACGCCCTATGCCGGCGACGCCTACTTCCAGGACTGGCCGCAAACGCTGGACAACATCGCCGCCCTGCAGCCCAAGGCGCTGGTGCCCGGCCGCGGCGCCGCGCTGACGACGCCCGAGGAAGTCGCCAAGGGCCTGGCCGGCACGCGCAGCTTCATCGCCGACGTCTACAGCAGCGTGCAGGAAGGCGTGAAGGCGGGCCGCGACCTGAACGCGGTCTACAAGGACACCTACGCCAGGCTCAAGCCCAAGTACAGCCAGTGGGTCATCTTCGACCACTGCATGCCTTTCGACGTGAGCCGCGCGTACGACGAAGCCTCGGGCCATGCCGACCCGCGCATCTGGACGGCACAGCGCGACATCGAGATGTGGAAGGCCCTCGAAGGCTAGCCCTGGCTGGAGACGAGCACCGTGGACGCACTCGCATCAGGCACTGCTGCGCCAATCGACTACCAGTCGCTGCGCTTCGACTACCGCCGCCACGCGGACCAGGACGCCGCATCGCCGGTTCGCCACCCGGTCGTGGTGGTCGGCGCGGGCCCCGTGGGCCTCGCGCTCGCCATCGACCTCGCGCAGCGGCAGATCCCCGTCGTGCTGCTCGACAACGACTGCACGCTCTCGACCGGCTCGCGCGCCATCTGCTTCTCCAAGCGCACGCTGGAGGTGTTCGACCGCCTCGGCTGCGCCGACCGCATGGTCGCGAAGGGCGTGTCCTGGCACGTCGGCAAGGTGTTCTTCCGGGACGAGCAGGTCTATCGCTTCGACCTGCTGCCCGAGACCGGGCACGAACGGCCCGCCTTCATCAACCTGCAGCAGTACTACGTCGAGGGCTACCTCTCGCAGCGCGCGGCGGAACTGCCGCTGATCGACCTGCGCTGGAACAACAAGGTGGTCGGCGTCGAGCAGGCCGCGGACCACGCGCTGCTCACCATCGAGACGCCGGAAGGCAATTACCAGCTCGCCGGCGAGTACGTGGCGGCCTGCGACGGCTCGCGCTCCAACATGCGGCAACTGCTCGGCCAGGAGGCCAAGGGCCGCGTGTTCCGCGATCGCTTCCTGATCGCCGACGTGACGATGGACGCCGACCTGCCCACCGAGCGCCGCTTCTGGTTCGACCCGCCTTTCCATCCCAGGCAAAGCGCGCTGCTGCACAAGCAGGCCGACGGCATGTGGCGCGTCGACTTCCAGCTCGGCTGGGACGCCGATCCGGTGGAAGAGCGCAAGCACGAGAACATCATCCCGCGCGTGCGCGCGCTGCTCGACAGCATCGGCCAGGAGAAGGTGCAGTTCCAGATCGGCTGGGCCAGCGTCTACACCTTTGCCTGCCAGCGCATGGAGCATTTCCGCCACGGGCGCGTGCTGTTCGCGGGCGACTCGGCGCACGGCGTGTCGCCCTTCGGCGCGCGCGGTGCGAACTCCGGCGTGCAGGACGCCGACAACCTCGCGTGGAAGCTCGCCGCCGTGGTCCAGCGCGAAGCGCCGGACGCGCTGCTCGACAGCTATGCCAGCGAACGCGAGTACGCGGCCGACGAGAACATCCGCAACTCGACCCGCGCCACCGACTTCATCACGCCCAAGAGCGATGTGAGCCGCCTGTTCCGCGATGCGGTGCTGGAGCTGTCCAAGCGCCATGCCTTCGCGCGTGCGCTGGTGAACAGCGGGCGCCTGTCGGTGCCGAGCACGCTGCACGGCTCGCCGCTGAACACGGCCGACGTCGACGCCTTCGCGGGCCCGATGGTGCCCGGCGCCCCGGCCGCCGATGCGCCCGTCGTGTGCGCCCGTGGCGGCACCGGCTGGCTGCTGCGCGAGTTGTGCCCCGAGTCGTCCTCCGAAACGCCCACGCGCTTCACCGCCGTGGTCTTCGGTGAAGGCGAGGCCGCGGAGCGCAGCCTCCAGGCGCTGGCGCAAGCCGACGCGCCGCTGCACATCGTGCGCGTCGCCGCCACCGGCGAGGGCGAGCTGGCAGCGCAGCGCTACGACGCCCGGCCCGGCACCGTCTACCTGCTGCGCCCCGACCAGCACGTGTGCGCGCGCTGGCGGAACCCCACCCCCGAGGCCGTGCGCACCGCGCGCGACCGTGCGCTCGCAAAGGCATAGAGCGATGGAACTGATCACCACCCCGAATATCGATGCGCCCGATGACTTCTACGAGGCGCTGATCGAAGCGCACCAGGGCTTGTCGACCGAGGAGAGCCACGCCTTCAATGCGCGCCTCGTGCTCGTGCTGGCCAACCACATCGGCTCGACCGCCGTGCTGCGCCAGGCCTTCGAGGCCGCCGCGCCATCCCGCTGAATTTCAAGAGAGAGGACACCATGACCCAAGCATCCGCCGATCTCCGCTACCAGAGCGGATTCGGCAACGAGTACGCCACGGAGGCCGTTCCCGGCGCCCTGCCGCAGGGCCGCAACAGCCCGCAGCGCGCGCCTTTCGACCTGTATCCGGAGCTGATCTCCGGCACGGCCTTCACGGCGCCGCGCCACGAGAACCGCCGCACCTGGATGTACCGTCGCCAGCCCTCGGTGGTCTCCGGCCGCTACAAGCCCTACGCGCAGGCGCAGTGGACCACCGGCGCCAACCGCGAGATCGCGCTGCCGCCCGAGCCGCTGCGCTGGGCGCCGATTCCGCTGGAGAACGCGGACGTCGATTTCATCGACGGTGTCCACACGCTGGCCGCCAATGGCGACGCCGAGGCGCAGACGGGCCTGGCTGCGCACGTCTATGTTGCGAGCCGCTCGATGGAGCGCCGCGCCGTCGTCAACGCCGATGGCGAGATGCTGTTCGTCCCGCAGCAGGGCCGGCTGGTCATCACCACCGAGATGGGCGTGCTCGACGTCAAGCCCGGCGAGATCGCGCTGGTGCCGCGTGGCGTCGTCTTCAAGGTGGCGTTGCCCGACGGCCTGTCGCGTGGCTACCTCTGTGAGAACTACGGCGCGCAGTTCCGTCTGCCGGAGCTGGGCCCGATCGGCTCGAACGGCCTCGCGAATGCGCGCGATTTCCAGGCGCCGGTCGCGGCCTTCGAGGACGCGAGCGTCGGCTACGAACTCATCAAGAAATCGGGTGGCCGCTTCTGGTCGGCGCCGACGAAGCAATCGCCCTTCAACGTCGTTGCGTGGCACGGCAACCTCGCGCCGGTGAAGTACGACACGGCGCACTTCATGACCATCGGCTCGATCAGCTTCGACCATCCGGACCCGTCGATCTTCACCGTGCTCACCTCGCCGAGCGACACGCCCGGCACGGCCAACTGCGACTTCGTGATCTTCCCGCCGCGCTGGCTGGTGATGGAGGACACCTTCCGTCCGCCGTGGTACCACCGCAACCTCATGAGCGAGTTCATGGGCCTGGTCTACGGCGAGTACGACGCGAAGCCCGGCGGCTTCAAGCCGGGCGGCGCCAGCCTGCACAACTGCATGGTGCCGCACGGCCCCGACGAGGAAGCCTTCGAGAAGGCGAGCCACAGCGACCTGAAGCCGCAGAAGCTCGACAACACGCTGGCTTTCATGTTCGAGAGCCGCTACCGCTTCATCCCCACCGAGTTCGCGATGCAAAGCCCCGCGCTCGACCAGAACTACGCCGACTGCTGGGCCGGCCTTCAAGACAAGTACAAGCCATGAACACATTGAACGCAACGCACGACGCGAAGCTCCGCAGCTGGGTGGCCTCGGCCAACGAAGCCGGCTGCGACTTCCCGATCCAGAACCTGCCTTTCGGGCGCTTCCGGCCTGCCGGCGGCAGCGAAGGCTTCCGCATCGGCGTCGCGATCGGCGACCAGGTGCTCGACCTGAAGGCGGCGGGCGTCGTCGACACCGACGACATGAACGTGCTGCTGGCGCATGGCGCGGCCGAGCGGCAGGCGCTGCGCACCGCCATCTCCGAGGGCCTGCGCGAAGGCAGCCCGAAGCAGGCCGCCTGGAGCAAGGCCCTGCTCGCGCAGTCGGCCGTCGAGCTGACCGTGCCCTGCCGCATCGGCGACTACACCGACTTCTACACGGGCATCCACCACGCCACCACCGTCGGCAAGCTGTTCCGCCCGGACCAGCCGCTGATGCCGAACTACAAGTGGGTGCCCATCGGCTACCACGGCCGCGCGTCGTCGATCGGCGTGAGCGGCCAGCGCTTCAAGCGCCCGCAGGGCCAGACCAAGACGCCGGGTTCCGATGCGGCGGAGGCGCCGACCTTCGGTCCCTCGAAGCGGCTCGACTACGAGCTGGAGCTGGGCTTCGTCGTCGGCCAGGGCAATGCGCTCGGTGAGCCGATCGCCATCGGCAATGCCGAGCAGCACCTGTTCGGCGTGACGCTGCTCAACGACTGGTCCGCGCGCGACCTGCAGGCCTGGGAATACCAGCCGCTCGGCCCCTTTCTCTCGAAGAGCTTCACGACCACGCTGTCGCCCTGGATCGTGACGATGGAAGCACTCGCGCCCTTCCGCGCGAAGTTCGAGCGGCCGGCGGGCGACCCCCAGCCCTTGCCCTACCTCGACTCGCCCGCCAACCGCGAGGCCGGCGCGCTCGACATCACGCTGGAGGTGTGGCTGCAGACCGCGAAGATGCGCGAAGCCGGCGAGGGCGCCGTGCGCCTCACGCGCGGCAACACCACGCAGGCCGCCTACTGGACTGCCGCGCAGCTGGTCGCGCACCACACGGTGAACGGCTGCAACCTGCAGCCGGGCGACCTGCTCGGCTCCGGCACGCTGTCGGGCCCGAAGCCTGACGAAGCGGGTTCGTTGCTCGAATTGACGCTGGGCGGCAAGCACGCGATCACGCTGCCCAACGGCGAGCGCCGCACCTTCCTGGAAGACGGCGACACCCTGAGCCTGCGCGGCTACTGCGAGCGTGCGGGCGCCGTGCGCATCGGCCTCGGGGAAGTCAGCGGAACGGTGCTGGCGGCAGCCTGATCCGGCCCGGCTCGTCGAGCCTCCTTCGCAGGCTCTCGCGGTCGATCTGGTAGCTGACGGTCTGGCGATGGATCGCGAAGCCGAGCCGTCGGTTGATCGACAGGATCGGCGCGTTCGCTTCGGCGTTGTGCGTGACGATCATCCGGACCTCCGGATGACGCTGGCGCACCAGCTTCAGCATCGCCGCCTTCACGCCCTTGGCGAGCCCCTTGCCACGCCAGGGGCGCGCCACGGCGGTGAGGGCCTGGAACACGCGGTCCGGAAAGCGCTGCTCCCAATGGGCATTGCAGACGGCCGCCACTTCATCGCCGTCGAGCAGCATCACCACCAGATGCTCTCCGCCGCTGCGATCCATTTCCTCGTACCAGCTCACGTGTGCCGGGAGTTCGTAGCGAATGGCCGGAAGGTCGAGCGCACCCAACGGGATGTCGCCGATCAGAACGGTGAACGGCGCCATCAGGCTCGCGAGGCGGTCGAGCGGCACGCGCCCGGCATGGATCTCCCAGCGCAGGTGCGCGCCCGGCCCTGAAGTCGCGTCGGCCTGCCAGCGGTCGAGAGCGTTCCAGTCCAGCCCGTCGAACGGGAGGCGATTCTCGACCGCGCTGTGTTTCTCCGTGGCGCCCAGCGCCTGCAGGAATGCGTGGGCATCAGGGCCGGCGGCGCCGAGTGTCGCCGTGCGCTTGCCATGCGCCTGCATGAAGGCCAGCAACGCGCCGAGCAAGGCAGTGGCGATACCCTGCCGGCGGTACGGCTGCATCACGCCGCCACCTGCGCCGACGAAGGGCGCGAAGCTTTCGTAGTCGGGCGTCCCTTCGCGGCGGAAGTCGAGCAGCAGGTTGCCGACCACCCGGTCGTCATGCAGTGCGATCACCCTGCGCGATTCGTCCATCGGACGGCGTCGGCGCAGGTGGTGCTCGAAATCGGCATCGGCCAGGATCGGCTCGCCCGGGATGTCCTCCTCGGCGCGGATCCTCCGGTATGCGTGATACGCCGCCCATTGCGCCGCCGTCGCGTGATGGGGGTCGAAGGGGACGATGTCGATCGGCTGGTGCGGCATCTCGTTCACGACGCGAGCATGTAGCCCACGCCGCGCACCGTGTGCACCCGCTCGCCGCCGATCTTGCGGCGCAGGTTCGACACGTGGACCTCGATCGCCGCAAAGTCCAGCGGCTCGCCGAGCGGTTCGAGCTTCTTCGCGAGAACGCCCTTGGCGACCACCGAGCCCGGCTCGCGCGCCAGCTCCAGGAGCAGCCGGAATTCGCGCGGCGACAGGTCCAGCGGCACGCCGTGCAGCGAGGCGCGATGCCGGCGAGGCTCGATCGCCAGCGCGCCAAGGCTCCAGACTTCGCTGGCCTGCCGCGCCGAGCGGCGCAGCACGGCGCGGATGCGCGAGATCAGCTCCACCGTGGCAAAGGGCTTGATGACGAAATCGTCCGCACCGCCATCGAGCCCGGCCAGACGGTCCTCGACCGCGGAGCGTGCGGTGATCACGATCACTGGCAGCAGCGAGCCCTCGCGCCGCCAACGCCTGAGCAGGTCGAACCCGCTGCCGTCGGGCAAGGAGAGATCGAGCAGCACGCAATCGAAGACGCTGCCGTCGAGTTCGCGCGGCGCGTCGGCGGCCCGCCGGCGCCACTCGCTGCTGAGGCCGTCGACCTTCAGCGCGGCCTGCAAGGCGCGGCCCAGGTCGAGGTCGTCTTCGATCAGCAGGATGTGCACGCGGCGATTGTGCATGGCCAACCTTTGGCTTTGCCCAAGGTTGCCTCCCCCACAATTTCCGGAACAACACCGACTTGGAGAGGGAGACAGTCATGGGCTTGGCATCGCGTTGGATGGCCGTGGGGATGGCCTTGTCGGCAGTGTTGGCGCTCGGCGCCTGCGGCACTGCCCCCACCGATCTGGCGCTCGCCGCGGCGCAGCAGCAGGGCGAACTGCCGCCCCTGGTGCCGCTGCGGCGCTTCGTCGCGAACGTGGACTACGTCGACGGCCATGCGCTGTCGCCCGATGCGAGGAAGCTGCTCTGGGTGCAGGTCGTGGGCACCGACATCGGGCTGGCGGTGCGCCCCGCGGCCGACGCTGCCTCGACCGGCGGCGCCGGCGTCAGGACCTTTGCGACCGGCACCCTCGCACGGTCAGGCCCCACGTATTCATGGCTGGCCGACAGCCGCCATGTCGCCTACGTCAAGGACTTCTCCGGCGACGAGAACACGCAGATCTTCGTGGTCGACAGCGAACAGCCGGACGCCCGTCCCTGGGCCGTGACGCCCTGGCCCGGCGTGCGCTCGACCTACGTGGCGCGTGGTGCGGCGGGCAGCGCGCGCTTCTTCTTCACCGCCAATCGCCGCGACCGCGCGAGCATGGGTCTGTTCGAGGGCGACGCCGCGACGCGCACCGTGCGCGAGGTTGCGCGCAGCGAGGGCGAGGGCCATGTGCTCGCCTGGCTGATCGGCACCGACCGCCAGCTCGCCGGCCGCACCCGCCAGCTCGGCAACGCCGACGGTTCCGACGTCGCGATCGAGCTGAAGAATGCCGACGGCAGCTGGCGCGTGCTGCGGACCGTGAAGGCTTTCGACCTCTTCTGGCCGCAGCGCATCGATCTGGCCAACGGCAAGGTCTGGGCCATGACCAACATCGGCCGCGACAAGGCCGTGCTGGTGGAAGTCGACCTGGCCAGCGGCAGCGAGCGCGTGCTGGCCGAGGACGGCGAGGTCGATCTCGACAACGCCCAGTACCCGCCGATGCAGGGCGCGCCCTACGCCTATGCCATGGAGCCCGGGATGCCGCGCTTCATCTACCTCGATGCCGCGCTCGGCGCCGAGGTGGCCCAGGCGGTTCGGACCGCGCGCAGCCGCGGCTGGCTCGACAGCGAGCCCGTGCTCACGCGGCCGTCGAGCGTGGCCGAGGATTCACGGCAAATGGTGCTGCGCGCCGTGACCGGGGACGAAGCGGTGGAGATGCTGCTCGACCGCGACACGCAGCAGCTCACCCGCCTGACCCCGCCGCGCAGGCCCGACCCCGGGCTGTTCTCGCCGGTGGAGCCGTTCGCCTTCAAGGCGTCGGACGGCCTCACGGTGCACGGCTACGTGGTGCGACCGCGCGGGGTGAAAGGCCCGGCGCCGCTGGTCATCGACATCCATGGCGGGCCCTGGGGACGCGACCGCTGGCAGGCCGCCGGCTTCACCAACACGCAGATGCTCGCCAATCGCGGCTATGCGGTGCTGCACGTCAACTACCGCGGCTCGGCCGGCTACGGCCGCGCCTTCATGCTGGCCGGCGCGCACGAATACAACGGGCGCATG
Organism: Variovorax flavidus; assembly: GCF_030317145.1. Lineage (GTDB taxonomy): Bacteria > Pseudomonadota > Gammaproteobacteria > Burkholderiales > Burkholderiaceae_C > Variovorax > Variovorax flavidus. The sequence continues at coordinate 183,236 of NZ_JASZYE010000002.1, read as the reverse complement.
CAGGGCGACATCGCCGAGGCCGCGCAATGGGCCGTCGACCAGGGCATTGCCGACCCGAAGCGCATGGCAGTCTTCGGCGTCAGCTTCGGCGGCTTCTCGGTGCTGGCGCAGCTGATCCAGAAGCGGCACGACTACCGCTGCGGCATCGATGTGGTGGGCGTCGCCAACTGGCCGCGCGTGATCGAGAACTGGCCGCCGTTCTGGCGCAACCGGCACTTCTTCGCGATGACCTACGGCGATGTCGGCAACCCCGCCGAGCGGGCGGAGATGCTCGCCAACTCGCCGATCTCGCAGATCGACCGCATCACGGCGCCGCTGCTGGTGATCCACGGCAGCAACGACATTCGCGTGCTGCGCCAGGATTCCGACGACGTGGTGGCCGAACTGCGGCGGCTCGGCCGGCCGGTGCAGTACATGACTTTCGCGGACGAAGGCCACAACGTGCGCAAGTGGCGCAACCGGCTCGCGCTGTGGCGGGAGGTGGAAGACACGCTGGCGAGCTGCCTGGGCGGGCGCAGCAACGGCTTTGATTTCTATCAGTTGATGCCGCGGTGAGGGCGGCGGAGCACGCGCCGCTAAGTTCCTGCTGCCGCCCGCGAGGCTTCCAGGTGCTGGCGCGCCCTTTCGGCCAGCGCCATTTCCCCCGGCGTGCCGGGCGTGAAGGCATCGACCGGCAGCGAGCGCCCGTGCGAATCGACCGAGACGAAGACGACCAGGCATTCGGTGGTCTTCTGCATCTCGCCACCCTTCATGTCGCCGCTGCGCACCTCGACGGAGATGTTCATGCTGCTGTTGCCGGTGTAGGCGAGCCGGGCCTCGACCTCGACGAGGTCGCCGATCATGATCGGGCGGTGGAAGCGGATGCTGCCGATGAAGACCGTCACGCAGTAGCGCTTGGACCAGCTGGTCGCGCAGGCGTAGCCGGCTTCGTCGATCCACTTCATGACGGTGCCGCCGTGGACCTTGCCCCCGAAATTGACGGTGCTGGGTTCGGCAAGAAAGCGCAAGGTGATAGAGGACATGAGGTGCCTGGGCGTGGAGTTGATCGGAGGGCGCCCTTGCCGATTATGCGAGCGCCGCGGCGCTCTTTGGCCCAAAGAGTTGCGCCACGGTGCGCCGCAGCCAGGCATTGCCCGCGTCCGCATGGAAGCGCTCGTGCCAATGCTGCTTGACGGCGTAGGGCGGCAGCGTGAAGGGCGTATCCAGCAGCCGGACCGGCTCCTGCGTCGCCAGCACCTCGCCGAGGATGCGCGGCACGATCACGATCAGCTCGGTCTGCGCCACGATGCGCGCCACGCTCAGGAAGCTCGACAGCCGAGCCACCACGTCGCGCTCGATCCCCAGCCGCGTGATCGTCTTGTCGACGATGGCGTGGCCGGTGCCCGAGGACGAGATCACCGCATGCGCCTCGGCCTCGAAGCGCTTGCGCGTGAGCCGGGCGCCGATGCGGGGATGGTTCTGTGCCACCAGGCAGACGAAGTTCTGCATGAAGAGTGTCTGCTGGTAGAAGCCCGCGTCGAGCTGCGGCATGAAGCCCACCGCCAGGTCGACCTCGCCGTCTTCCAGCCGGCGGCCGCTGTCGGTCGAGATGATCTCGGTCTCGATGTGCACGCCCGGCGCCACGCGCCGCAGGTGGTCGAGCAGGCCCGGCAGCAGCACCACCTCGCTGATGTCGGTCATGCAGATGCGGAAGTTGCGCCGCGCCTCGCCCGGATCGAAGCCGCCGCGGCTGCCGCGCGCCTGGTCGAGTTGCAGGAGCACCTCGCGCACGTGGACGACCAGACGCTGGGCGTAGGGCGTGGGCTGCATGCCCTGCGCGGTGCGGGCGAACAGCCGGTCGTCGAAATGCGCGCGCAGCTTGTTCAGCATGGTGCTGGCCGCCGCCTGCGCCATGCCGAGGCGGTCGGCCGCCTTGGAGACGCTGGCGGTCTTGTAGACCTCGTCGAACACGGCGAGCCATTCGAGATCGAGCTTGGACATGGAGACTTCCCGGGAATGCGGCAGACCCCATTATCGAAAAACGATATTCCAGGTATTGGATGCAGGTCTTGAACAAATAGTGGGGTCGTCCAACAATCTGTCTCATCGGCGGCCCACCGCCAGGAGACAAGCCCCATGAGCACCGCCCCGCAAGCCGCGCGCACCGACGCCGCCGAACGCCGCGCCTACTACGAGCGCATTCGCCCGCTGAATCTCACCCCGCTGTGGGAATCGCTCCACGCCCTGGTGCCGCGCGAGCCCCAGACGCCCTGCGTGCCGGCGCTGTGGCGCTACGACGAGATCCGTCCGCTGCTGATGGAGTCGGCCGAGCTCATCACCGCCGAGGAGGCCGTGCGCCGCGTGCTGGTGCTGGAGAACCCGGCCATCCCGGGCCGCTCGTCGATCACGCAGTCGCTCTACGCCGGGCTGCAGCTCATCATGCCGGGCGAAGTCGCGCCCTCGCACCGCCACGTGCAGTCCGCGCTGCGCTTCATCGTCGACGGCAAGGGCGCCTACACCACGGTGGCAGGCGAGCGCACCACCATGTACCCTGGCGACTTCATCATCACGCCGTCCTGGGCCTGGCATGACCATGGCAACGAGGGCATCGAGGGCGTGAGCGAGCCGGTGGTGTGGCTCGATGGCCTCGACATCCCGATGCTGCGCTTCTTCGATGCCGGCTTCGCCGAGAACGACGACGCGAAGGTCCAGCACGTTGCGCGGCCCGAAGGCCACAGCCTGGCGCGCTTTGGCCACAACATGGTGCCCGTGCGGCACGACCACAGCACGCCGACCTCGCCGATCTTCAACTACCCCTATGCGCGCAGCCGCGAGGCGCTCACCCAGTTGCAGAAGCAGGAAGCGCCCGACGCCTGGCTCGGCCACAAGCTGCGCTACATCAACCCGCTGACGGGCGGCTCGCCGATGCCGACCATCGGCACCCACCTGCAACTGCTCCCCGCAGGCTTCGCCGGCAAGACGCACCGTGCGACCGATGGCGCCATCTACAGCGTGGTCGAAGGCCGTGGCGTCGCGGAGATCGCCGGAAAGCGCTTTGCCTTCGGGCCGCGCGACACCTTCGTGGTCCCGTCGTGGGCGCCGCTGCGCCTGTCGGCGAGCGAAGAGACGGTGCTGTTCAGTTTCTCGGACCGCCCGGTGCAACAGGCCATGGGCGTGCTGCGCGAAGCCTTTCTCAACGAGGGTTGAACGGTCGCCGCCGCTGGCGGGCCGCCCTCCTGTTTTTCTTGATCAATGTGCCGCATGCCGCGGCAGGAGTCCTCATGTCTTTCGTCGTTTCCCCTCCGGCCGTCGTCGGCCTGCCCGTGGCCGGCTCGGCCGACCTGTTCCCCGTTCGCCGCGTCTACTGCGTGGGCCGCAACTATGCGGCACATGCCCGCGAGATGGGCTTCGATCCCGACCGCGAGCCGCCCTTCTTCTTCTGCAAGCCGAACGACGACGCCTCGATCGTGCCGGTGCCTGCGGGCAAGGCCGCGAGCATTCCCTACCCGGGGCAGACCGCCAACTACCACTACGAGGCCGAACTGGTCGTCTTGATCGGCAAGGGCGGCCGCGACATCGCGGTCGATGACGCCGCGAGTCACATCTACGGCTATGCGGTCGGCCTCGACATGACCCGCCGCGACCTGCAGATGAAGATGCGCGAGCAAGGCCGTCCGTGGGAGATCGGCAAGGCCTTCGACTTCTCCGCGCCGGTCGGCGTGGTGCGTCCGCGCTCGGCGATGGGCGAGATGCAGGATGGCGAGATCGTGCTCGAAGTCGACGGCGAAGTCCGCCAGAAGAGCAACATCCGCAACCTGATCTGGTCGGTGAGCGAAGTCATCGCCAACCTGTCGACGTTGTTCGCGCTGCAGCCCGGCGACCTGATCTTCACCGGCACGCCCGAAGGCGTCGGCGCGGTGAAAAGCGGCCAGACGATGAGCGTGCGCATCGACGGGCTGGAGTCGATTTCCGTACGCGTCGACTGACAGCTCCCCTGGAGGCAAGACCATGAGCACGACATCCAACGCAAAACCCACCGTGCTGCTGGTGGGCGGCGGCATCGGCGGCATGGCCGCCGCGCTGGCGCTCGCACGGCTCGGCATCTCGGTCGACCTACTGGAGCAGAGCGCCGCCATCGGCGAGATCGGCGCCGGCCTGCAGCTCGGGCCCAATGCCTTCGCGGCGCTGGATGCGCTGGGCGTCGGCGAGGCGGTGCGGCGCGGGTCTGTCTTCACCGACCGGCTCGTGATGATGGACGCCGTCGATTGCAGCGAGGTCGCTTCGGTGCCCGTCGGCGAGGCCTTCCGCGCGCGCTTTCGCAATCCCTATGCGGTGAGCCATCGCGCCGACCTGCACGGCGCGATCCACGAGGCGGTCAAGGATCATCCGCTGATCCGCTTCCACACCTCGGCGCAGGTGGAAGCGCTGGATATCGGTGCGCGCGGCGTGACCGCCGTCACGCGCGATGGCCGGCGCTTCAGCGCGGATGCCATCGTCGGCTGCGACGGCGTCAAGTCGGTGGTCCGCTCGAAGCTGATCGGCGACGCGCCGCGCGTGTCGGGCCACGTGGTGTACCGCGCCGTGGTGCCGGCCGCCGACATGCCGGAGGACCTGCGCTGGAATGCGCCCGTGGTCTGGGCCGGCCCCAACTGCCACCTCGTGCACTACCCGCTGCGCCACGGCGAGCAATACAACCTGGTCGTGACCTTCCACAGCCGCGACCGCGAAGAGTGGGGCGTGAGCGACGGCAGCAAGAAGGAGGTGCTGTCGTACTTCGAGGGCGTGCACGCACGGCCACGCCAGTTGCTGGACCGGCCGACCTCGTGGCGCCGCTGGAGCACCGCCGACCGCGACCCGGTGGCGAACTGGAGCGCAGGCCCCGCCACGCTGCTGGGCGACGCGGCCCATCCGATGATGCAGTACCTCGCGCAAGGCGCCTGCATGGCGCTGGAGGATGCGGTGACGCTGGGCAAGGCTGTCGAGGCCTGCGATTTCGACCTGCCGGCCGCCTTCCAGCTGTATGCCGCGGCCCGCATTCCACGGACGGCGCGGGTCGTGCTGTCGGTGCGCGAGATGGGCCGCCTCTATCACGCGAAGGGGGTCGAGCGGCTGGTCCGCAACAGCCTCTGGACCGGTCGCTCGCCGGAGCGTTTCTACGACGCGGTCGAGTGGCTTTATGCGTGGAACCCCGAGCAGTGCCTGGCCGACGCGCGCCCGCCAACCGCCTGATACTTCGCATCCCCATCCAACCACTGGAGACAAGCCCTTCATGAAATCCATCCTTTCGCTGATTGCCGGCACCGCCGCGGCACTCCTGGCCGCGACCGCCTCCGCGCAATCGCCGGCCGCCGACTTCCCGAGCAAGCCCGTCACCATCGTCACGCCCTTCGCCGCCGGCAGCGGGCCCGACGCGGTGCTGCGCCTGGTTTCGGACAAGCTGGGCCGGCTGTGGAATCAGCGCGTGCTGGTGGACAACAAGCCGGGCGGCGGCGGCTTCATCGCCATCGAGCAGGTGCGCCGCGCGGCGCCCGATGGCTACACGCTGCTGCAGCTCGACAGCGAGCACATCGCGGCCCTGCCGCATCTCTACAAGTCGCGGAACTTCGTGACCTTGCAGCACTTCGATCCGGTGGCGTCGCTCTTCCGCACGCCCTTCTTCGTCGCGGTGCCGACGGACTCGAAGTGGAAGAACATGACGGACCTCATCGCCTCGGCGAAGGAGAAGGCGGGCCAGGTCAGCTACGGCTCGTGGGGCGTCGGCAGCCCGGGCCATCTCGGCGGGCAGCAGCTCGAAGCGCTGACCGGCACGCACATGCAGCACGTGCCCTATCGCGAGGTGTCGCAGCTGTTCGCCAACGTCGGTTCGGGCGAGGTGCAATGGAGCTTCGCGAGCATTCCGTCGAGCCAGGGCATCTACAAGGCAGGCAAGCTGCGCTACATCGCCATCGCGGCGCCCAAGCGCATTCCGCAGATGCCGGACGTGCCCACCATGGCCGAGGCGGGCGGCCCGGCCAGCCTGGAAGTCAACTCCTTCGTGTCGCTGCTCACGCCCAAGGGCGTGTCGCCCGCCATCAAGGCGCGGATCAATGCCGACGTCGCCAAGGTCATCGCCGATCCCGAGATCCGTGCGCGCTTCGACACCTTCGCGTTCGAGCCGCTGGCGTGGTCGCCGGAAGAGATCGAGCGCAATGCCGAGGCCAAGTCGAAGATTTATGGCGAGCTGGTGCGCCGGGGCAACATCAGTCTGGATTGATCCTTTGACGTCTTGTTACAGGCGGGGCTTATCCTTCGTTTCCTTATCTGCCTTTTCCTGTATTACTTTTTTATGCACGCCTCCAAGAGAGCTCTCCTGATTGCCGCCTGCGGATTGGCCGCGGGCTCGTTGCCACTCGCCGCTTCGGCGCAAGGCGCCGCATGGCCCACCAAGCCCGTGCGGCTCATCGTCGGCTTCCCCGGCGGGTCGACGCCCGACATCGCCGCGCGCACCATCGCCGAGCCGTTGGCCAAGGCCCTCGGCCAGCCGGTGGTGGTCGACAACAAGCCGGGCGCGTCCGGCAACATCGCGGCCGATCAGGTGGCCAAGGCGACGGACGATCACACCATCGGGATCGTCATCAACGGCAACCTGACCTCGTCGAAGATGCTGTACCCCAAGCTGCCCTACGACCCGGCGAAGGACTTCACCTACCTGTCGCTGATCGCCACGGCGCCGCTGGTGCTGGTGTCGCAAAGCAGCTTGCCCACCGGCGCGGCCTTCTTCGACGCCGCGCGCAAGGGCGGCGACAAGTGGAGCTACGGCTCCGTGGGCGTCGGCTCGGTCGGCCACCTGGGCATGGAACTGCTCAAGAGCCGCGTGCCGGGCCTGAAGGCCGAGCACGTGCCCTACCAGGGCAATCCGCAGGTGATGACCGACCTGATCGGCAACCAGATCCAGATGGCGCTCATTCCGCCGGGCGTGGCGCTGCCGCAGATCAAGGCAGGCAAGGTCAAGGCCGTCGGCCTCACGAGCGGCCGCAGCACGCTGGCGCCGGACGTCGCGCCGCTGTCGGATGCCGGTGTGCGCGATTTCAGCCTCGAGGTGTGGACGGCGCTGCTCGGCCCCGCGAACCTCTCGAAGACCGCGCAGGACCGCATCTCGAAGGAACTCGCAGTCATCATGAAGTCGCCGGAAGTGCGCCAGAAGCTGTTCGAGCAAGGCTGGCAGGCGGTGGGGACTTCGCCGGACGGGATGCGTGCGCGCGTCAAGGAAGAGTCGGCGATCATGAGCAAGATCATTTCCACGAACGGCATCAAACTGCAGTAGCTCGCCCCCCAGGCTTGCTCACTTCGTGTAGCCGCCTCCCCCCTGCCGGGGGCAACACCGGCGGCCCGGCTGAGCCGGTTCCGCGGTGTTTTCCGAAGGGCAGGGTTCCTTGGAACCGTTGATATGAATTCGATCCTTCGTGAACCGGCGCGTGATCTGCCGGTCTTTGGCGAGTACGACGTCGTCGTGGTTGGTGGCGGGCCTGCAGGCATCGCGGCCAGCGTGAGCGCGGCGCGCCATGGCGCGCGCACGCTGCTGGTGGAGCGCTACGGCTTTCTCGGCGGCATGGGTACGGCCGGTGGTGTCACCAACTTTGCCGGCCTGTACGGCAAGCGCAATGGCGAGATGACGCAACTCGTGCATGGCGTCGCGGACGACCTGCTTGCGCGCATCGACGCGCTGGGCGGGCTGAACAAGCCGCAGGACGGCATGCAAGGGCGCATCCGTGTGCGTTCCTACGACACCTCGGTCTACAAGTGCGCGGCCGACCAGTTGCTGCTCGATGCGGGCGTGGACCTGCTGTTCCACGCGTTTGCTGCAGCCGTCGTCATGGATGGCAGCCGCATCGCGGCGCTGGTGGTGGAGACGAAGTCGGGCCGCCAGGCGATCCGCGCGAACGCCTTCATCGACGGCAGCGGCGATGCCGATGTCGCGGCCTTTGCGGGCGTGCCTTTCGCGGTCGGCGACGGGCACGGCAGCGGGCTGTTTCCGTCGACCATGTTCCGCGTCGGCCATGTCGATGCGCCGCGCGCGCTGGCGGCGGTGGGCGAGTTCAAGGCCATCAACGACCTGATGGCGAAGGCGCGTGAGCGCGATCCGGAGGCCTACCGCTTCCCGCGCGAGGGCGCGATCCTGCGGCCGCAGATCGATCCGCGCGAATGGCGCGCCAACGTCACGCAGATCCGCAATGCCGAGGGCGGCGCGATGAACGGCGTCGACGCGCGCCAGCTCAGCGACGGCGAGATCGAGGGCCGCCGGCAGATCGGCGAGTACTTCCGCTTTCTCAAGGCGGAGGTGCCGGGCTTCGAGCAATCGGCGATCGTCGAGATCGCGCCGCAGGTCGGCATCCGCGAGACGCGGCGCATCGAAGGCCTCTATGCGCTGACGGGCGAGGACATTCTTTCGTCCGCCCGTTTCGACGACAGCATCGGGATCAATGCCTGGCCGATGGAGATGCATGCGGCGGGCAAGATCGAATGGGCTTTCCCGCGCGACGACCAGCGCACCTACAACCAGCTGCCCTGGCGCATGCTGGTGCCGCGCGGCGTCGACAACCTGCTGGTGGCCGGCCGCTGCGCGTCGATGACGCATGAGGGCCAGTCCGCGGCGCGGGCGAGCGGTGGCTGCTTCGTGATGGGGCAGGCCGCAGGCACCGCCGCGGCGACGCTGGGCAGCGGCAGCTTTGCCGCGGTCGACGTGCCGACGCTCCAGCGGAAGCTGGCTGCCGACGGCGCCGACCTCGACCGCTGATTTCGGCCGGGTGACAGCCGCGGGACAGCGCCGCGGCTGTCTCTTTGCTATCGTTGCAGGCTCTCCCAGCTGCCTGCGACCGTTTTTCCCCCGATGACTGATTCCGCCACCGCCGCCCGCCTCGTCGACGAACTCGTCGAACTGATGCGCCTTGAACCGCTGGGCAATGACCGCTTCCTGGCCCAGAGCGAGGACATCGGCACGCCGGCCGTGTTCGGCGGGCAGGTGCTGGGGCAGGCCCTGATGGCGGCCAGCCAGACTGTCGCCACGGACCGCCCGGCGCACTCGATGCACGCCTACTTCCTGCTGCCCGGCGAGCACGCGCCCATCGAATACGCGGTGGACCGCGTGCGCGACGGCCGCAGCTTCACCACACGGCACGTCGTGGCGCGGCAGGGCGAGCGCATCATCTTCGAGATGTCGGCATCGTTCCAGACGGTGGACGACGGCATCGACCATCAGCTGCCGATGCCCGAAGCGGCCGGCCCTGACGGCCTGCCGAGCGAACTGGACCAGCGCATCTCCCTCGGCGACCGCCTGCCCGAGCGCTGGCGCGTCAAGGGCCTGGTGCCGCACGGCATCGAGTACCGCCGCGTCGACCCCGACGATCTGCTGACGCCGGAACCGCGCCCCTCCGAGAGCGCGATCTGGATGCGCGCCATCGCGCCGCTGCCGGACGACCCCAACGTGCACCGCGCGCTGCTGGCCTACGCGTCGGACCACGGCCTGCTGCGTGCCGCGATGCTCCCGCACGGCCTGAGCTTCATGAGCGGCAAGGTGCGCCCCGCCAGCCTCGACCACGCGATGTGGTTCCACCGCGATTTCCGCATGGATGACTGGCTGCTCTACAGCCTCGACTCGCCGAGCGCGAGCGGCGCCCGCGGGCTGTGCCGCGGCAGCATCTTCACGCGCGACGGCCGGCTCGTGGCCTCAACGGCACAGGAAGGCATGTTGCGCATCCTGCGCGAGGGAAGCCCCTCGTCCAGCACCGGGGGCGCGGCGCCGATATAAGGGACGGCTCCATCCCTTCCGGCTGCCACCATGAGTGTCCTGTTCTCGCCCTACGCCCTCGGCCCGCTGCAGCTTCGCAACCGCATCGTCATCGCGCCGATGTGCCAGTACTCCGCCGAGAACGGCAACGCCGGCGACTGGCACATGATCCATCTGGGGCAGCTTGCGCTTTCCGGCGCCGGGTTGCTCATCATCGAGGCGACGGCCGTCGAGGAGACCGGACGCATCACCCCTGGCGACCTCGGCCTCTACTCCGACGACAACGAGGCGGCGCTCGCGCGAGTGCTGGCGGCCATCCGCCGCTATTCGCGCATCCCGGTGGCGATCCAGCTCGCGCATGCCGGTCGCAAGGCTTCGAGCCATGCACCGTGGGAAGGTGGCCAGTGCCTCTCGCCGGAGGAAGGTGCGTGGCAGACAGAGGCCCCATCCGCCCTCCCGCACGCGCCTGGGGAGCCGCCGCCCGTCGCCCTCGATGCCGAAGGCCTGTCGCGCGTCAAGGCCGCCTTCGTTCGCGCGGCGCAGCGGGCGGACGCGCTCGGCCTCGACGCGATCGAACTGCACGCGGCGCACGGCTACCTGCTGCATCAGTTTCTCTCGCCGATCTCGAACCAGCGCGACGACGCCTATGGCGGCTCGCCCGAGAACCGCATGCGCTTTCCGCTGGAAGTGTTCGACGCCGTGCGCGCGGCCGTGCCGGCGGGCATGCCCGTCGGCGTGCGCATCTCGGCCACCGACTGGGTCGACGGCGGATGGGACGCGGAGCAGAGCATCGCGTTCGGCAAGGCGCTCTCGCAGCGTGGCTGCAGCTTCGTTCACGTGTCGTCGGGCGGCGTGTCGCCGCTGCAGAAGATTCCCTTGTCGCCGGGCTACCAGGTGCCGCTGGCCGAGCGGATCAAGGCGGCGGTGGGCCTGCCGACCATCGCCGTGGGGCTCGTCACCGAGCCGGCACAGGCCGAGGCTATCGTCGCGGCCGGCCAGGCCGATCTGGTTGCATTGGCCCGCGCCATCCTGTTCGAGCCGCACTGGCCCTGGCGGGCTGCTGCCGAACTGGGCGCGCAGGTCGAGGCGCCGCAGCAATACTGGCGCTCCCAGCCTCGCGAACTGAAGGCGCTGTTCGGCGACGCCCGCATCGGGCAGCGCTGAACGCGTCGCGCGTCAACCCCGGAAAGGGTTGGCCGTGGCAAACCACAGGCCGATGCCGGTCGCGATGATGAAGGCGCCGTCGGTCACGCCCGCGATCAGGAAGAACAGCGTCTGCAGCGTGTCCTTGAGTTCCGGCTGCCGTGCCGTGCCTTCGAGAAGCTTCGACCCGACGATGCCGATGCCGATGCAGGAGCCCACGGCGGCGATGCCGATGAGAAGCGCGACGGCGAGGGGGAGGATGTCGAAACCTGAGGTCATGGTGCTCTTTCGTGGCCTGGGAAGTTCGGCCTGGTGGCTGCCGGCGCCGCCCTGGCTCCGGCTTGCATCCAATGTCGTCGAGCACCTGCGCGGCGTCGATGACCTCGCAGGTCATGGCCGGGCAGCGGCGCCGCCGTCTCAGCCCGGCAGCAGCCGCTTCAGGTAGCGCCCGGTGTGGCTCGCCTCGTTTGCCGCGATGTCCTCGGGCGTGCCGACGCCCACCACCGTGCCGCCGCCGGCGCCGCCTTCCGGCCCCATGTCGATCAGCCAGTCGGCGGTCTTGATCACGTCGAGGTTGTGCTCGATCACCACGATGGTGTTGCCCGCGTCTCGCAGCTGGTGCAGCACCTTCAACAGCAGCTCGATGTCCGCGAAGTGCAGGCCGGTGGTCGGCTCGTCGAGGATGTAGAGCGTGCGTCCGGTGTCGCGCTTGCTGAGTTCGAGCGCGAGCTTCACCCGCTGCGCCTCGCCGCCCGACAGCGTGGTCGCGGCCTGGCCCAGCTTGATGTAGCTGAGGCCGACGTCGAGCAGGGTGCGCAGCTTGCGCTCGATGGTCGGCACGGCCTTGAGGAAGTCGTGCGCGGTCTCCACCGTCATGTCGAGGATCTGCGCGATGTTGCGGCCCTTGTATTGCACCTCCAGCGTCTCGCGGTTGTAGCGCTGGCCGTGGCACACCTCGCAGGGGACGTACACGTCGGGCAGGAAGTGCATCTCGACCTTCACGACGCCGTCGCCCTGGCAGGCCTCGCAGCGCCCGCCCGCGACGTTGAAGCTGAAGCGCCCCGGTCCGTAGCCGCGCTCGCGGGCCGTGTTGGTCTCGGCCATCAGCTCGCGGATCGGGGTGAAGAGGCCGGTGTAGGTCGCGGGGTTGCTGCGCGGCGTGCGGCCGATTGGCGACTGGTCGACGTTGATGACCTTGTCGAAGTACTCGATGCCTTCGATCGCCTCGTGTGCGGCGGGCTCTTCGTGCGCGCGATAGAGCGTGCGCGCCACCGCGGCGTAGAGCGTGTCGTTGACCAGCGTGGACTTGCCCGATCCCGAGACGCCGGTCACGCAGGTCAGCAAGCCGACCGGGAAGGCCACGTCCACGTTCTTGAGGTTGTTGCCCGACGCGCCGATCACGCGGATTTCCTGCAGGTCCGTTTGCGACGCCAGGTGTGCAGCTTCGCGCGCGGCACGCCGCTCCGCCGCGGGGCTTTGTGGAAAGCGCGACGGCTTCTTGCCCTCGTTGAACGCCGGCTTGGCGACCACCGGCAGCCATGGCGTGCGGCGTTGAGGCACCGCGATCTTCTTGGTGCCCGAGAGGTATTGGCCCGTCAGCGACTCAGGGCTGGCAGCGACCTGCTCGTAGGTGCCCTGCGCCATCACGCGCCCGCCGTGCACGCCGGCGCCGGGGCCCATGTCGATCACGTGGTCGGCCGCGTGGATCATGTCCTCGTCGTGCTCGACCACGATCACACTGTTGCCGATGTCGCGCAGATGCTTGAGCGTGCCGATGAGGCGGTCGTTGTCGCGCTGGTGCAGGCCGATGCTGGGCTCGTCGAGCACGTACATCACACCCGTGAGGCCGGACCCGATCTGCGAGGCGAGGCGAATGCGCTGCGCCTCGCCGCCGGACAGGGTCTCGGCGCTGCGGTCCAGGCTCAGGTAGTTGAGGCCGACGTCGTTCAGGAACTTGAGCCGCAGGCCGATCTCGCGCACCACCTTGTCGGCGATCTCGGCTTTGGCGCCACGCAGGTGCAGCTTCTGGAAGTAGGCGAAGCTCTCGCGCAGCGTGGCGCGGCTGATCTCGTAGATCGCGATGCGCTGCGGCTCGGGTCCGGTGTCGTCGACCAGGAACACGTTGCGCGCCTCGCGGCGCAGGCGCGAGCCTTCGCAGTCGGGGCAGGGCTGCATGTTGCGAAAGCGCGAGAGGTCCTCGCGCACCATCGCCGAGTCGGTCTCGCGATAGCGCCGCGCCATGTTCGGGATGATCCCCTCGAAGGGATGCTTGCGCGTCAGCTTCTTGCCCGCCTGCTGGCCGCTGTCCATCACGTAGGTGAACTTGATCTCTTCCGACGCCGAGCCGTGCAGCACGGTCTGCTGGACGGAGGCGGGCAGCTCCTCGAAGGGCTTGTCGATGTCGAACTTGTAGTGCTTCGCCACGCTCTCCAGCATGCTGAAGTAGTAGCCGTTGCGCCGGTCCCAGCCCTTGACCGCACCACTCGCGAGGCTCAGCGACGGAAACGCGACCACGCGCGCCGGGTCGAAGAACTCGCGGTGGCCGAGGCCGTCGCAGCTCGGGCATGCGCCCACGGGCGAGTTGAAGGAGAACAGCCTGGGCTCCAGCTCGGCCAGCGAGTAGTGGCAGATCGGGCAGGCGAACTTGGCATTGAAGAGGTGCTCGCGCGCCGGTTTCGGCGCGGGCGCCGATTCAGGCTCGCTCGCAGGTGCATCCATTTCGAGCGCGATAGCGCGGCCGTCGGCCAGCCGCAGCGCGGCCTCGAAGCTTTCGGCCAGTCGCTGCTGCATGTCGGGCCGTGCGCGCAGGCGGTCGATGACCACGTCGATGTCGTGCTTCTCGGTCTTCTTGAGCTTGGGCAGGTCGTTGTATTCGTAGGTCTGGCCGTCGACCCGGAAGCGGATGTAGCCCTGCGCCTGCATCTCGGCGAAGAGTTCGAGGAACTCGCCCTTCTTCTCGCGCGCCACCGGCGCCAGGATCATGAGGCGCGGCTCGTTGGGAATGGCAAGCACCGCGTCGACCATCTGGCTCACCGTCTGCGCCTGCAGGGGCAGGTGGTGGTCGGGGCAGTAGGGCGTGCCGGCCCGGGCGTAGAGCAGCCGCAGGTAGTCGTGGATCTCGGTCACCGTGCCCACGGTCGAACGCGGGTTGTGGCTGGTGGCCTTCTGCTCGATGCTGATCGCGGGCGACAGGCCCTCGATCACATCGACGTCCGGCTTGTCCATCAGTTGCAGGAACTGCCGCGCATAGGCCGAGAGGCTCTCGACGTAGCGGCGCTGGCCTTCGGCATAGAGCGTGTCGAAGGCCAGGCTGGATTTTCCCGAGCCCGACAGGCCGGTGATCACCACCAGCTTGTTGCGCGGAATGTCGAGATCGACGTTCTTGAGGTTGTGCGTGCGCGCGCCGCGAATGCTGATGCGTTGCTGCGCGAGCACGGCGCCGAGGTAGGCGTCATCGGAGGGTGAATTCACGGGCGGTCGGTCCTGGGCAACCGGACATGATAAGTCCCCGGCGGTTTCCGGGCCTGCGAGAGGAATCGTCGGGTGCCTGAGCGCCCTCGGCGTCGGGCACCGAAGAGGCTGCGCCGCTGCAATTCAATCTCGAAATGAGGAATATTCTCGAATGATTCCTCGGAAAAATCTGAAAAGGTCCCCTGACAGGGTGGGCCTCCACACGCCGCCGCTATGCTTCGGCGCCTGCGAGTCATGCCTTGCATCCACACGGGAGCCGCGTCCATGTCAAAGGGCTCGGCCAGAAGGTTCGGAAACGGACCAGACACCTTTTGTGGAACGCACGGCGTGCTTCTGTTTTTCAACCCAGGGATACAACATGCACTCAGTCGTTCTCGTCGATGATCATCCGGCCATTCGGCTGGCCGTCCGCTCTGCGTTGGAGGCCACCGGCGATTTCAATGTCGTGGCCGAAGCGGCCGATGGCCCGTCGGCGCTCGCCACCATCCGCGAACACCAGCCCGATCTGGTGATCCTCGATGTCGACCTGCCGCGCCTGAACGGCCTCGACGTGATCGAGCGCGTGCGAAAGCTCCAGCGTGAAACCAAGCTGCTCGTGCTGTCGGGTCAGCAAGAGTCGATCTTTGGTGCTCGCGCCGTGAAGGCCGGCGCCAATGCCTTCATCAGCAAGACGGAAGACCTCGATCGCGTGGTGCAGGCCTCCTACACCGTGCTGGCGGGCTACAGCATGTTCGCGACCTCCGTGCTGAAGGACCAGGCCAGCCTGGGGGACGGCAAGCCGGGGACCTTGATCAAGAGTCTCTCCGATCGCGAATTGACCGTCCTGCAATACCTGGCCCGCGGCCTGAGCAACAAGGAAATTGCCGACACGCTGCTCATCAGCAACAAGACCATCAGCGGCTACAAGACGCGGATCTTTGAAAAGCTGAGCATCTCCACGCTCGTGGAACTGGTCGATTTTTCGCGAGCCCATCATCTGGTTACATGAGCGATCGTGCCATTTCCAGGAGTCTGCTCTGAACTTGAACCTCCGGTTGACAAGGGAGGATGTTCAGTCTGATAGTCCCTGGAGCCTTGGAGCCGGGTGGGCTTTGTGCGCACGACGGTCTTCGGAAAAGCTTCAAAAGGACGATCGGATCGTGACGTTGCGCTTGATCATTGCTGACGACCATCCCTTCATTCGCGCCGGCGTCAGGATGCTTCTCGAAGGCGATAGCGGCTTGGCCGTCGTCGCTGAAGCCGACTCGCCGGAGCAGGTGTTGTCGACACTGCGCGAAACGCCCGCCGACTTGCTCATCACCGATTTTTCGATGCCGGGCGGTCAGGCGGCGGATGGTCTGGGCTTGCTTCAACGCATACGCCGCGACCATCCCCATCTCCCGATCATCGTGCTGACGATGATCTCCAACGCGGCCGTGCACGGAACGATCCTGGAGACGGGTGTGCGCGGCCTGGTCGACAAGTCTGCCGGCATGACCGAGATTTCTCTCGCGATCCAGGCGGTGCAGCAAGGTCAGACCTACGTCAGCACGACCTTTCGGCAGACGCTGTTCGAAAGCGAGTTCAACCTGAAATCGGGCGAGGTCGCCAAGCTCTCGCCGCGCGAGGTCGAAGTGTTGCGCCTGTTCGCATCGGGGATGACGGTCACGGCCATTGCCGAGCGCCTGTCGCGCAGCATCAAGACGGTGAGCCGGCAAAAGTCGGACGCCATGGTCAAGCTGGGCCTGAAGAGCGATCTCGACATCTATACCTACGCCCGCGAGAACGGCATGATTTCCTGAGCCTCCAGGCTCAGGCGTGCGTACGCGTGAAATCCGAGGCGCGCCCCAGCACTGCCGACAGGTCTTTTCGTGCGGAACCGTAGAGCTCGCCGAGCTTGTCCTGCAGCCGGGCGTTGTCCGCGTCTTCCAGATGTTCGATCGCTCGCAAGCGCGTGACCGTGCCGGTCTCGCCGAGTTGGTGGCAGGCTGAACTCAACCTGTGCGCCAGCTGCCGCAGCGCTGCATGGTCGCCGGCTTCGAACGCCCGATCCATCGCCTTCACGTCCTCCGACGTGGCCGCGACGAAGATATCGACCAGCTTCGCTACCTTGCCGAGGTCGCCGCCGCACAGGTCGGCGAGGGCTTCGTAGGGGGGCTTCGGCTCCGCTTTCGAGGAGCCGGCGGTGCCCGGCGCGGCCCCGGCGGAATCTGGCGCCGGCGGTTCGGGCATGACATCGAGCAGCGTCTTGCGCAGGTCGGCGAGTTGCAGCGGCTTGGACAGGTAGGCGTCCATTCCGAGCGCGATGCAGCGTTCGGCTTCGCCTCGCAACGCGTTGGCGGTCAGCGCGACGATCGGCAGCCTCGGCAGTCCCAGCCTGGCTTCGCGATCGCGCAGGCGTTGCGTCAGTTCGTACCCATCGAGCCGCGGCATGTGGCAGTCCGTCAGCAGCATCGAATAGGACGCACCGGGGGCGCTGAGCCTCTCCCACGCCTGCTCGCCATCTTCCGCGCAGTCGCATTCGTAGCCGAGCTTGGCGAGCTGCCGGGTGATGACTTCGCGATTGATCGGATGGTCCTCGGCGAGCAGGACCTTCTGCGCCGGAGTCCGGGTCATTGCGAGCGCGTCTCCGGCCGCGGGCTTCACGCGGCTGGAGGCGGCAGGCTGGGCCGCCAGATGCCCATGCGCCGAGCCCGCGCCCGGAGTCCACGCATGCAGCGGCAAGGTCACTGCGAATCGGCTGCCCCGGTTCAGCTGGCTGTGGCAATCGATGCGACCCTGCATCAGGTCGACCAGTTGCTTGACGATGGTGAGCCCCAACCCGGTGCCGCCGTAGCGCCGGGTGGTGGCCACGTCGGCTTGTCGGAAGGGCTGGAAGAGCGACTTCGTCACGCGCGGGTCGATGCCGATGCCGGTGTCCTCCACCGCCAGCTCGAACTGCCTGTCCGAAATCCGGCGCGCCTCGACTTTGACGCCGCCCTGGTGGGTGAACTTGACCGCATTGCCGATGAGATTCGTGAGCACCTGCCGCAGGCGCACGGAATCGCCGACGATGAAGGGCGGAATCTGCGGATCGACCTGGAAGTCCAGCCGGATCCCCTTGCGACTCGTTTCCGGCGCCATCGTCGCGCACACGTCTTCGATGAGCCCGCCCAGCGACAGCGGCCGACGCTCCAGATCGAGCATGCGTGCTTCGATCTTCGAGAAGTCGAGGATGTCGTTGATGATCGTGAGCAGGGCGACCGATGATTCCCGGCTTCGCTGCAGCATGCTTCGCTGGTCGTCCGTCAGCGGCGTGTCGATGACGAGATCGATCATTCCCAGCACACCATTGAGCGGTGTGCGGACTTCGTGGCTCATCATCGCGAGGAAGTGCGCCTTGGCCTCCACGGCGGATCGCGCCTCTTCGGCCTTGGCCACGAGGTCGGCCTTCAGTTCTTCTTCCTTCGTGATGTCCTTGGCGATGCCCGTGAAGGAGACGGCGACGGTATCGCCGTGGCTGTCGACGTGCCTCGTCATGCTGCCTTGCGTGTCCAGGGTTCGGACCACGCCGTCACGGCTGCAGACGCGGAAATGGTCGCGGTATGCCGAGTGCCTGCGGCGATACGTCAGCTCGAGCCTTGCCGCCACGCGATCGCGGTCCTCAGGGTGCAGCATCGAGAGCAGATCGCGGTAGGTGACGGCGGAATCCTCGCCGAGCCCGAGAAATTCCCGGACCTTCGAGTCTGTGGTGAGGACGGTGTCGAGAAACGCGGAATCCGCCAGTCGCGCCCGCCTGGGCAACAGCGTGACCGATCGCCACACGCCGAGGCCGCCGATGCTCAGCGCCAACGCCAGGTTGTTGCGGGACAGTTCGAGTTCGGCGAGCGCCCGGTCGGCGCGCTGCTTCGCCTCGCTGAGTTCGAGTTCGCTGCGGCGACGCTCGGTGATGTCGCGATTGACGCCGATGAGGTAGTCGGAGCCTTCCCGCGCCCGGTCGACCGAGGAGAACCCCTCCACCCAGCGCTCCTCGCCGGATGGATGGATGACCCGGAACTCGTAGGCAGCGATTTCCTTCCGTGTGCGCACGACTTCGATGCGCGCCATGATGCCGCCGATGTCATCGGGATGAAGATTGGCGAAAGCCGCGGTCGCGTCATGAATGGTGTCGTCGAAGCCGAGGATCTCGCGAGCGCGTGGGTCGGCGCGAATCTCGCCCGTCGCCAGGTTCCATTCCCAGAAGCCCATGCGTGCCGCATCGAGCGCGATGCCAAGTCGGGTGTTGGCATCCTCCAGCTGGCGCTGGACCAGCCTCTGCTCCGTGACGTCGATCGCCACGCCGACGATGCCGAGAAGCTTTCCGCGGCGATCGTGGACCGGGCGCTTGCGCGTCTGGATGGTGCGGAGACTGCCATCCCCGCCGAACACGGCCTGCTGTTCGTACGTGTGGGCAACGCCCGACCCGAGGATTTCGCGGTCCTGCGACGCCAGGCGAGCATGGATTTCGGGGTCGAAGACTTCCTTGTCGGTCTTGCCCAGTACGGAGTGCACGTCGAGGTCGAACACCTTCTCGAACTCCGCATTCAGCGTCTGATACCGGAAATTGGTGTCCTTGAAGAAAACGACATGGGGTACCGCATCGACGATGGCCTGGAGTTCATCGTCCCGGCGCTGCACGCGGCGAGCCCGGGCGTACTGCAGAACCGCGAGGCTGACGATGCAGAGCGACCCGAGCGCCACCCAGAACCAGCTCAGCTCGATCGCCGACGGCTGCCCGACGAAGTAGCTCGCGACGCCGAGCAGGCAGGTCAGCGCCATGGTGCCGACACCGCCGTCGAGCGTCCGGATGATTCGACGGACCTTGGGGGTCATGGAAGCTCCGCGTCCGGTGGACAAATGCAACAACGAGACTAGTCGATCCTCGCTCTGGCCACCAGCGCAACCACTGGATTGCAACTGAACCTTCCCGGGCGGCTGCTCGAAAGGTCGCCCGCAGGACCAGACCCGTCTCGTAGACCGCTAGGGGCGGAGTTTCTACAGTCACGGGTCCGCTGGACCGGTAACCGGTCCGGCCCTCCACAACGCAAGAAACTGAAGAAGGTACGCAATGGGACTAAGAACGGGCGTGTTGCTCATCGTCATGGTGCTGATCGCGGCACTGGCCACCTTGAACTGGGGCGTCCTGGCCGCGCCGGTCGCCATGTCGCTCGGCTTCATGCACATCACGGCGCCGCTGGGGCTGGTCATGCTGGCGCTGACGGGGCTCCTGGTCGTCGTTTCCGCGACCTACGTGGTGTATCTGCAGAGCTCGATGCTGCTCGAAACGCGCCGGCAATCGAAGGAGATCCAGGCCCAGCGCACGCTCGCCGACAAGGCGGAGGCTTCGCGATTCACCGAACTGCGCAACTTCCTTGAGGGCCAGGAAAACACCCACATGGAGCGCAATGCCGAGCGCCATGCCGCGCTGCTCGCGCGCGTGGAGCAGGTCGAGGCGTCGATCAAACTGCGCTCCGAACTCCTGGAACGCGCGATTTCCAGCCGGCCCGAACCACTGAAGACTTAACGGCAGGCCCGGCCTCAAGCAAACTGCGGGTTGTCCAAGAAACTGGTGACCCTCATGACCGAACCTCGCTCCGACCTTGCCAAGATCACCTTTGGCGTACTGAGCATCGTCCTGCTCATCGGCTCGTCCCTCTGGATTCTTCGCCCCTTCCTGGGCGCGACGATCTGGGCGGTCATGGTCGTAGTGGCCACGTGGCCTGCACTGCTGTGGTTCGAGGCCCGGCTGTGGAAGCGTCGCAGCCTCGCAGTGCTGGTGATGGTGCTGATCCTGCTGCTGCTGTTCGTGCTGCCGCTGACGCTGGCCATTTCGACCATCGCGGCCAACGCGGACGAAGTCGCCGACTGGTTCAGGCAGCAGATCAGCGAGGGGCCCCCCCAACTGCCGGCATGGGTCGGCGGCCTGCCATTCGTCGGGCCCAAGCTGACGGTCGCCTGGGACGAACTCGTGGCTTCGGGCGTGGCCGGCGTCGAGGCCAAGGTCACGCCCTATGCCAAGCAGGTCACGGGCTGGCTCTTTTCACAGGCCGGCGTCGTGGGAGCGCTGACGCTGCAGTTCCTGCTGACCGTGGTCATTGCGGGCGTGATGTACGCCCAGGGTGAAACGGCCGCGGCCGAGGCCCTGCGTTTCGGCCGCCGGCTCGGCGGGCCGCGCGGAGAGGGCGCAGTCGTCCTGGCCGGCAAGGCGATCCGCGGGGTGGCGCTGGGCGTGGGCGTCACGGCCATCGTCCAGGCGGTGGTGGGTGGCATCGGGCTCGCGATTGCCGGCGTGCCGTTCGCCGCGCTGCTCACGGCGGTGATGTTCATGCTCTGCATCATCCAGATCGGTCCGACGCTGGTGCTCGCGCCGGCCGCGATCTGGGTCTTCTGGCATGGTTCCACCGGCTGGGGCATCTTCCTGGGGATCTGGACCCTGATCGTCGGCACCATGGACAACTTCCTGCGCCCGATGCTCATCAAGCGCGGCGCGGACCTGCCGCTGCTCCTGATCTTTGCCGGCGTCATCGGTGGCCTGCTCGGCTTCGGGCTGGTCGGGATCTTCGTGGGCCCGGTCATGCTGGCCGTGTCCTATACGCTGATCGACGCTTGGCTCGCGGACGCCGATCCGCCGGAAGTCGAGGCGCAGCGCCAGGCAGGGCACTGATCCAACGGGGCCGGCCGTGCGTATACGTCCTGCCGGCACACGCTTTCGTGTGTCACCGACACGGAGATGCGCATGCCGCAAGACGCAGCCATGGCGATCCATTGGGTCGAGCAGGGCATGGTTCCCGACCGGGTGGTCCGGCTGGGCATCCGCCGGTTGCTGAAGGCGCGCCTCGCGGAACTGCACAGCGGGGACGCGGCGGCGACCGCGGAGCTGACCCAGGCGTTCGCGGACGAAATCCGCTCCGCCAAACTGGCGTTGCTGCCCGAAAAGGCGAACGAACAGCACTACGAACTGCCCGCCGGCTTCTTCGGCGGCGTGCTCGGCCGGCATCGCAAGTACAGCAGCAGCTACTGGCCCGAGGGCGTCGAGACGCTGTCGGACGCCGAAGCAGCGGCCCTCGCCATCACCTGCGAGCGCGCCGGGCTGGTCGATGGCCAGCAGGTGCTGGAACTGGGTTGCGGCTGGGGCTCGCTCACCCTGTGGATGGCGGAGCGATACCCGCTCAGTCTCATCACCGCCGTCTCGAACTCGCACGCGCAGCGCGAGTACATCGAGACGCAGGCGATCGAGCGCGGCCTCTGCAACATCTGCGTGATCACGTGCGACTTCAACGACTTCGACACCGCGGAGCGATTCGACCGGGTCGTGTCGATCGAGATGTTCGAGCATCTGCGCAACTGGCCGCGCGCCTTCGCCCACGTGGCGAAATGGCTGCGGCCGCACGGACGCTTCTTCATGCATGTCTTCGCGCACCGCGAGGCGCCCTACCTGTTCGTCGAGCGCGACGCGAGCGACTGGATGAGCAGGCACTTTTTCTCGGGCGGCATGATGCCGAGCGACGACCTCGCCCTGCATTTCCAGGATGACCTCCGCCTGGCAAGGCGCTGGCGCTGGGACGGTACGCACTACCAACGCACCGCCGAAGCCTGGCTTCACCAGATGGACGAGCGCCGGAGCGAACTGTGGCCCCTGTTCAGCAGCATCTACGGCGATGAAGCCGGGCTGTGGTGGATGCGGTGGCGCCTGTTCTTCATGTCGGTGTCCGAACTGTTCGGCTACGAGGCGGGGCAGCAATGGTGGGTCGGCCACTACCTGTTCGAGAAGCGCGGATGACAGGGCTTGCATCGGAACCCGGCATCGCGCTGGCGGGCCTGGGCGTGGCGCTCGCATTGGCCGGCCTGGCATGGCTGGCGAGCCTCGCGCGCCGCGATGCGAGCCTGGTGGACCGCATCTGGTCGATCTTCATCGCCGCCGCCGGGCTCGTGTACTTCGTACTGCTTCCCGCGCCGGGACGGCGCGGCCTCTGGATGCTCACGCTGGTACTCGTGTGGGCATTGCGCCTGAGCCTCTTCATCACGTGGCGCCATTGGGGCCACGGTGAAGATCGGCGATACCGGGAGATCCGCGAACGCAACGAGCCTGGCTTCGCATGGAAGAGCGTCTATCTCGTCTTTGGCTTGCAGGCGTTGCTGGCGTGGATCGTGTCGGCGCCATTGCTGGCGGGCATGCAGGCAAGCGGTTCGGCGGGCTGGCTCGATGCAGCGGGATTTGCGCTGGCCGCCTTCGGGATCGTCTTCGAGACCGTCGCCGATGCGCAGATGACGCGCTTTCAAGCGAACCCTTCGCACCGCGGCAAGGTGATGGACCGGG
This sequence comes from Variovorax flavidus, assembly GCF_030317145.1. Taxonomy (GTDB): domain Bacteria; phylum Pseudomonadota; class Gammaproteobacteria; order Burkholderiales; family Burkholderiaceae_C; genus Variovorax; species Variovorax flavidus. The sequence goes on along the minus strand of NZ_JASZYE010000002.1, from coordinate 160,566 downwards.
GCCTGTGGCGCTTCACCCGGCACCCCAACTATTTCGGCGAGTGCTGCGTCTGGTGGGGACTGTGGCTCATGGCCGTTTCTGCAGCCGGATGGAGCGGCGCCTGGAGCGTGGTGTCCCCGGTGTTGATGACCGTGCTCCTGCTGAAGGTGTCCGGCGTGCGCCTGCTCGAAAAGGACATCGCCGAACGCCGGCCCGGCTACAGGGACTACGTCGCGCGGACCAACGCCTTCATTCCCGGTCCGCCACGCAACGCAGCGCGATGAAGGCGCGTTCGCGCGCTCTACATGCCGACGAGCGCTCCGAGCACTCGCGCCACCGCGCCATCGAACAGCACCTTGCCCTGGACCGATGCCAGGCAGATGCACTCCCCCGCCGCCTCCACGGTAGGCTGATGCCGGATGCTGCCGTCCGTCTCATCGAAATCGCCTGGCCCGAACAAGGCGCGGCCGTCGTGGAAGGTTCCGTAGAGAACCTGGGTGAGTTCGGAGTCGCTGTGCGTGTGCTGCGGCAGCATCTTGCCCGCGCCGATGCGAAGCAGGAACACGTTGGCCGCGTCGTCGCCAGGCAGCGTGACACGGCTCCAGCGCATTCCGGGCCCGAGCCAGCGCCAGCGCGTGGATGCGCAGCCCTGGAGTGCATGCGGCCACGGAAGTCCGTCGGGCAATTCGGCGCGCATGGCGGAGCCGGCACGCGGCCGCGTCACGGCAGAGGCTGGTGCATCGATCGCGGCCAAGGTCTTCGCCAATGCCTGCGACTCGAGCACTTCCGGCGCCAGCTCTTCCAGCATGGCGCCGCCCATGGCTTCGAAAAGGCGCACGCGCTCGCGGCAATGCGCGCAACCCTCGACGTGGCTGGCCACGACCAGCGAATGACCGTTGGAAAGCCGGCCTGCTGCAAATGCAAGCAGGAGATCTTCGGCGGGATGGTGGAGGATCATGGTTCGAATTGGTCGAGCAAGCGACGCAAATGATTCACGGCAAGGCGCACCCGCGACTTGACGGTGCCGAGAGGAATGCCCAGTTCGCTTGCGATCCGGGCATGGGGCTGCTCTTCGAAGAAAGAAAGGCGAAGCACCTGGGCCTGCTCTTCGGGCAGGTGCCGCAGCGCGTTGCGCACGCCGATTTCGCGCTGCTTCATGTCGGCCTGCTCCTCGGGCGACGGCAGGTCGCTGGCCATGGCGTCGCAATCCAGATCGTCCCCGTCGACCAGCCCCTGGCCCTGATGCCTGAAGTGGTCGACGCGAAGGTTGCGCGCGATGGTGAATATCCAGGTGGAGACGCTGGCCCGGTCGGGATCGAACATTGCCGCCTTGCGCCAGACGCTCACCATCGCTTCCTGGGTGAGTTCCTCGGCCAGTCCTTCGGCGGTGCCCGATCGCATCAGGTACGACTTCACGCGCGGCGCGAAATGCTTGAACAGAGCCGCGAACGCTTCCCGGTCGGCGTGGAGCGCCACAGCCCTGGCAAGCGCGTTCAGTTCCTCGATGGTCGGCATCGCTCCCCGGCCCTGGTGGGGTGTCACAACCGACAGGTAGGGCGATCGCGGCCGCATCTGCATCGCGGGCACTCCCGATGACGGTCGGACGGTGTTCATGCTGCTCTTACGCAGAGCCAGCAGGATTAGATCACGGGGGCCGGAAAAAATGATCCAGACGGCCAATTGCTGCGTACAAGCTCCAAGCCTGTCACAAGGAGTTTCGAGGATGACCCCATGAGCTTCGCGGCCGCGCCGCAACGGCACCCGCCGCCCGCTTCCGCGCCGGACGGCGCCGTGCTGGACGTGGCCGTGGTGGGAAGCGGGATCTCCGGTCTGTCGGCGGCATGGCTGCTGGCGCAGCGGCACCGGGTGACGGTCTTCGAGGCCGACAGCCGTCCCGGTGGCCACAGCAACACCGTGGACGCGCCTTCCGCAGGTGGGCCTGTTCCGGTCGATACCGGCTTCATCGTCTACAACGAGGCGGCCTACCCGAACCTCACGGCCTTGTTCGGCCACCTGGGTGTCGAGACGCAGGCGTCCGAGATGTCTTTCGCGGTCAGCCTGGACGATGGCGCGCTGGAGTATTCCGGCAGCAGCCTGGGAACACTCTTCGCGCAACGTCGCAATCTGTGCAGCCCGCGTTTCTGGTCGATGCTGCGCGACATCGTGCGCTTCTATCGCCAGGCGCCGGGCGACGCGGCGGTCGTGGGCCTGATGCCGCTCGATGACTATCTCCGGATGCGGGGCTATGGGCGTGCGTTCCGGGAGGATCACCTCTACCCGATGGCGGCGGCGATCTGGTCGACCTCCGCGGACCGCATCGGTGCCTATCCGACGGAAGCCTTCGTCCGCTTCTGCGAGAACCACCAGCTTCTCCGGCTTGCCGGACGCCCGGCATGGCGCACGGTCCGGGGCGGGAGCCGCCGGTATGTCGAGCGCATGACCGAGGTGCTCGGCGACCGTCTCCGGCTGGACAGCCCCGTCGTCGAAGTCCTTCGCCATGCCCAGGGCATCGGGGTGCGAACCGACGGAGCCTGCGAACCCGAACGCTTCGATCAAGTCGTGATCGCGACCCATGCCGACCAGGCGCTGCGCCTGCTGTCCGACGCCAGTGCCGACGAGTCGCGTGTGCTGGGCGCATTCGGCTACAGCCGCAACCGCGCGCTGCTGCACAGCGACCCTTCGCTGATGCCCAGGCGCCGCGAGGTCTGGTCGAGCTGGAACTACGCGGCCCACCGCCATGGGTCGCCTGCCTTGTGCGTGACCTACTGGATGAACCGTTTGCAGGGGATCTCCGGCGAAACGCCCCTGTTCCTGTCGCTCAATCCCGCGCACGAGCCGCGCGCTGGGCACCTCCTTCATTCGGAGATCTACGAGCACCCGCTGTTCGACGGCGCGGCCATTCGCGCGCAGGGCGAGCTCTGGTCGCTGCAGGGGCGGCTCCGGACGTGGTTCTGCGGCGCCTATTTCGGTTCCGGCTTTCACGAGGATGGATTGCAGGCTGGCCTGGCGGTCGCCGAAGCCCTCGGTGGCGTGCGTCGGCCCTGGACCGTCGCGAACGAGTCCGCACGCATCCGCCTGCATTCGACAACGGAGATGGCGGCCTCATGAGCAGCCACAGCGCGCTCTATGCAGGCTCCGTGATGCACCAGCGATCCGGGCCGACACGCCATCGCCTGCGCTATCGCATGTTCTCGCTGCTGATCGATCTGGACGAACTCCCGCAACTCGGGCAGCGCCTTCGGCTGTTCTCGGTCAACCGCTTCAACCTGTTCAGCCTGCATGAGCGCGACTATGGCGACGGCTGCGGACTGCGTGCCCATGTGGAACGGCAACTGGCCACGGCCCACCTGGCCGTCGGCGGCCCCATTCGCCTGCTGAGCATGCCGCGCATCCTGGGCTATGCATTCAACCCGCTCAGCGTCTATTTCTGCCATCGCCCGGACGGCGGCCTGCAGGCCATCCTCTACGAGGTGAACAACACCTTCGGCGAGCGGCACGGCTATCTCATCCCCGTGGAGGAATCCGGGCGCGATGCCGAACGCATCACACAGCGCTGCGCCAAGCAGTTCCATGTGTCGCCCTTTCTCGCGATGGAGATGGGCTACCGCTTTCGCGTCGAGCCGCCGAGCGCCGAGCGGGAGGGCCTGCAGATCGGCGTGACCGTCGAGGGTCCCGCGGGCGTGGCGCTCACGGCATGCTTCGACGCCCGCCGGCGCGCATTGAGCGACGCCACGCTGGCGCTGGCGTTCTTCTCCCATCCACTTCTCACGGTCAAGGTCATGGGCGCCATTCATTGGGAGGCGCTGCGCCTCTGGGTCAAGGGGGCGCCCCTGCACCGGCGCCCGCTGGCGCCGGTGCGTGCGGTCACCGTCGTCGAGCCGACAGAGCGATGAGCGCGTCGTCGTCGCCATCGAGCGATGTCCGGCAGGGCAGCCCACGCCGGCGCTCGGATTTCCTGTCTTGGAAGGGCAAGTGGCCCTTGCGGCGACTGCTCGAGCGCATGTTGCGCGGGCTGAGCGTCGGTGCGCTGTCGATCGAATTGCCCGATGGCCGGCGTTTCGATGGGCGGGGCGAACTCGCAGGGCCGCACGCCTCCATCACGCTGCACCGCTGGCGTCCCCTCGTGCGCCTGCTGCTGCGCGGAGACATCGGCTTTGCGGAGTCCTATCGCGACGGGGATTGGTCGAGCCCGGACCTGGCAGCGCTGCTGGAACTGGGCTTGCGCAACGAACCGGGCTGGGGCCGCGCGCTGGACACTTCATGGCCGGCGCGCTGGCTGGGCCGCCTCATGCACCTTGGCAATGTCAACTCGCGCCGTGGGAGCCGGAGGAACATCGCGTTCCACTACGACCTGGGCAACGCCTTCTACGCGCTGTGGCTGGATCCGGAGATGATCTATTCGAGCGCGCTCTACGCCCGCGGCAACGAATCCCTGGAGGAAGCCCAGGCGCTCAAGCTGGAGCGCATCGTCGAGCTGCTCGGCCTCCAGGACGGCGAGTCGGTGCTGGAGATCGGCTGCGGATGGGGCGCGCTCGCCCTGGCGCTCGCTCGCCGTCGGGGCGTTCAGGTCACCGCGCTGACGCTGTCCGCGCAACAGCTGGCGCATGCGCGGCAGCGCGCATCCGAGCGGGTGCCGGCCGGCCGGGTAGACCTTCGATTGCAGGACTACCGGGACGCGGAGGGGCTGCACGATCGGATCGTTTCCGTCGAAATGGTCGAAGCCGTGGGCGAGCGCTATTGGCCGGTCTACTTCGATACCCTGCGCCAGCGTCTGCGGCCCGGCGGCGTTGCCGTCGTCCAGGCGATCACGATTTCGGACGAGCACTTCGACCACTACCGGCGGCACGCCGATTTCATCCAGCACTTCATCTTTCCGGGCGGCATGCTGCCGTCGCTTGCCGCCCTGCAGGCGCAGGCCAGGCGCGCGGGGCTGAATCTCGTCCGGGACCTGTCCTTCGGCGAGAGCTATGCGCTGACGCTGGCCGAATGGCGGCGCCGCTTCCTGCGGGCCTGGCCGCAGGTCGAAGCACTGGGCTTCGATGCCTCGTTCCGGCGGCTCTGGGAGTACTACCTCTGCTATTGCGAGGCCGGATTTCGCGCCGGCAGGGTGGATGTCGGCCTCTACACCCTGACCCATGCCGAACCGCCCCGGGGCGTGCTCCACAATGCCTGCCGGTGACCGGGTCGGCGAGGTAGACTCGTTGGTTCAATCTTTCGTTTTCTTGGACTTCTGATATCTCAGGGGCAGCGCATATGGCATCGGTCAATAAAGTCATCCTCGTCGGCAACCTCGGACGCGATCCGGAAACACGCACGTTCCCGAGCGGCGATCAGGTGTGCAATGCGACCCTGGCCACCACCGACAAGTGGAAGGACAAGCAGAGCGGCGAAATGCGCGAGGCCACCGAGTGGCACCGCCTCGTGTTCAATGGCCGCCTCGCCGAAATCGCCGCGCAGTACCTGCGCAAGGGCTCGCAGATCTACGTCGAAGGCCAGATCCGTACCCGCAAGTACACGGACAAGGACGGCGTCGAGAAGTACGCGACCGACATCCGCGTCGACCAGATGCAGATGCTCGGCAGCCGCCAGGGTCAGGGCGGCCCATCGGGCGGTGACGATGACGGCGGCTACTCGCAAGGCGGCGGCGGTTATTCGCGCCCGCCGGCAGCGGCACCTCGCGCGCCTGCTCCCGCACCACGCCAGGCACCGGCCAAGTCGTCGTCAGGTTTCGACGACATGGACGATGACATTCCGTTCTGATTCGCGCCAACAGGTTCTTGAAACCTGCAGAGCCCGCGGGCCGGTGTGTAGTTCTTCACGGCAGAAGAAAGTATTCACTTCGTGAGTCGCCTTACGGCGAGCGATTCTCTCTGTAGAGATACGATGGCCTTGTAGGCTGTCGGTGACGGGAGCCCGGCGTCCATCAGCGGAATGAATCTGCGCACTGAATCACATTGAGCGCGCAGCAACGTTTCCAGAACCATTGCCGGCTTTCAACGTCGGCCCAAACCTCGTGACACTGCGCATAGTCGTTGCTGATGACCATCCACTGATTCGCGGTGGAGTCCGGATGTTGCTGAAGGACAGGACCGACATCGCGGTGGTGGCCGAAGCCCACTCCACGGACACGCTATTGAGCGTTCTGGAGCAAACGCCGGCCGACCTGCTGATCACGGATTTCTCGATGCCGGGCGGGGAGGTGACGGACGGTCTCGGCCTGCTTCAGCGCCTTCGGCGCGACTTCCCGAATGTGCCCATCGTGGTTCTGACGATGATGGCCAATGTCGGCGTCCACAGCAGCATGCTGGAAATCGGCGTCCGCGGCCTCGTCGACAAGACCTCCGACATGACGGAGATCATCATGGCCATCGACGCAGTTTCCGTAGGACGGCAGTACGTCAGCGGCGCATTCCGAAGAGGGCTCTTCGAGAACCCCAACAAGATCAACTACGGTGCCTCCACCCAGTTGTCGCTTCGGGAAGTCGAGGTCCTCCGGCTCTTCGCATCCGGCTTGACGGTGTCCGCCATCTCCGAGCGGTTGGCCCGCAGCATCAAGACGGTGAGCACCCAGAAGACCGTCGCCATGCTGAAGCTTGGCCTGAGGAACGACTACGACATCTTTGTCTACGCGCGCGAGCACGGAATGGATTCCTGAATCCGGTTCAGGCCCGGTCGATGAACTCCGATGCGCGCGCAAGCGCCGAAGCGACCTCTTGCCGTGCCATGACGTAGAGCGCACGCACGGGTGCGAGAACGACGGCTCCCCCGGTCTCTTCCAGCTGCTCGATGACCTGCAGCAGGGTGACCGCTTTCGTCTCATCGAGCTGATGGCAGGCCGAACTCAACCGGTGCGCCAGCTGCCGAAGGGTGACATGGTCGCAGACCTCGGTGGCCCGATCCATGGCGTCCAGGTCCTTCGACGTGGCGTCGACGAAGAGGCGCAGCAGCTTCGCGACTTCGCGGGTATCTCCCTTGCACAGCGACGCCAGCGTCGGATAGGCGTCGGCCGACGCAGATCCCATTGATTCCGTGGCTTCAGGCGGCTCGGCAGCCGATGGCGCCGCGTTCGAGACCTGGGTTGGCGGCGGCATGAACTTGGCCAATTCGTCACGCAGCACGTGGATCTGCAATGGCTTGGACAGATAGCCATCCATCCCGGCCGCCACGCAGCGTTCGGCTTCGCCTGGCAGTGCATTGGCGGTCAGTGCGATGGTCGGCAGCCGCTGGAGACCAAAGCGCATCTCGAAGTCGCGCAAGCGCCTTGTCAGCCCGTAGCCGTCGAGCCGCGGCATATGGCAGTCGGTCAGGAGCATGGCATAGCTCGCATTGGGCGACGTGAGCAGCTCCCATGCTTCCTCGCCGTCTTCCGCGCAATCGCATTGAAAGCCGAGCTTGACGAGCTGCCGCGTGATGACCTCGCGGTTGATCGGATGGTCTTCGGCAAGCAGCAGCTTTTGTCCCCGGCCGATCGGATGAACCCCTCTCTTCCCGCTCTCGATCGGAACTTCATCCGTCGCCGAGCCCGTCACCGTCGTGTACGGTTGCAGAGGCAGCGTCACCGTGAAGCGGCTCCCCCGGCCCGGCTCGCTGTCGCACTCGATCGTGCCTTGCATCAGGTCGACCAGTTGCTTCACGATGGTAAGACCCAGGCCCGTGCCGCCGTAGCGCCGGGTGGTCGTGATGTCCGCCTGTGCGAACGGCTCGAAGAGCGCATCCATGGCTTCGCGCGCAATGCCGATGCCGGAGTCCTCGATGATCATCTGCAGTCGCGCGTCCGGGCTTCTGCGCACTTCGACTTTCACGCCGCCGCGTTCGGTGAACTTGACGGCGTTGCCGACGAGATTGGTCAGCACCTGCCGCAGGCGCACCGGATCTCCGATGATGAACAGCGGCAATTGCGGATCGACCCTGGAGTGCAGGCTGACGGACTTGAGCCGCGTCTCGGCGATGAAGTTCGCGCAGACGTCTTCGACCAGTGCGGCCAGTTGCAGCGGCCGGTTCTCGAGGTCGAGCTTGCGCGCTCGGATCTTCGAATAGTCGAGCAGGTCGTTGATGATGGTGAGCAGTTCGAGCGAAGACTCGCGACAGCGGTCCAGCATCGCGCGCTGTTCGGTGGCGAGCGGGCTGTCGAGCACGAGTTCGATCATTCCGAGCACCCCATTGAGCGGCGTGCGGACCTCGTGGCTGATCATCGCGAGGAACGCGCGCTTGGCTTCCACCGCCAGGCGGGCTTCCTCGGCCTTCGCGACCAGATCGGCCTTGAGCCTCTCTTCCTCGCTGATGTCCTTGGCGATGCCCGTGAAGGAAACAAGCAGTGCATCGCCATGTCCTTCCGAAGCCACCCTCAGGATGCCGCGCACGTCGAGCGTGCGGACCACGCCGCTGCGGCTGCGGATGCGGAACTGGTCGCGGTAGGCGCCCGAGTTCTGCCGATACGTCGCCTGGATGTTTGCCGCGACACGGTCGCGGTCTTCCGGATGGAGCAGCTGGACCTGATCGCGGTACGTGATGACGGCGTCGGGTTCGTGGCCATAGATCTCCCGGATCTTCTGGTCGGCCGTGATGACCGTGTCCATGAACGTCGAGTCGGACAGTTGCGTGTCCTTGCCCATCCGGGTGACAGAGCGCCACACCCCCATCCCGCCGACGATCAGGGCCAGTTCGAGATTGGAGCGGAACTGATCGAGTTCGCTCAACGCGCGATCCGCGCGCGCCTTGGCCGCCGCGAACGCCAGTTCGCCCGTGCGGCGTTCGGTGATGTCGCGGGTGACCCCGACCACATAGACCTTGCCCGAGCGCACGCGGTTCGGTGAGGCGAAGCCTTCGACCCACCGCTCTGCGCCCAAATCGTCGAGGACGCGAAACTCGACGGCCTCCACATCCCGGCGCGCATGGGACAGGTGGTCGATGCGGCGCGTGATGTCGCCGACATCGTCCGGGTGGACCCGGGCGAACACCGCCGACAGATCGTGAGCGCTGCCTTTCAGTCCGAGGATCCGCTTGGCGCGTTCGTCGGTATGCACCTCGCCGGTGGTCACGTTCCACTCCCAGGTGCCCATCTGAGCACCTTCCAGCGCCATGTCCAGTCGGGCGTGGGCTTCCTCGAGCTGACGCTGCAGCAGTTTCTGCTCGGTGACGTCGATCGCCAGGCCCACCGTGCCGCAGAGCTTTCCGCTTCGGTCGTAGACCGGCCGCTTGCGTGCCTGGATGCTTCTCAGCACGCCGTCGACCTGAATCTCCTCGTCGAAGGTACGGGCCTCGCCTGAAGAGATCAGTTCCATGTCCTGCGCGACGAAGCGATCCTGAAGCTCCGGGCCAAAAAGCTCTTCGTCGTTCTTGCCGACGGCCGCCCGCGCATCGAGATTGAACACGCGCACGAATTCCGCGTTCAGCGCCCGATACCGAAAATCACGATCCTTGAAGAACAGGATATGCGGCACGGCATCGAGGATGGCGTTGAGTTGATCGTCACGGCGTTGAACATTGCGCGCACGAACGAACTGCAGGATCGCCAAGCCAATGATGCAAAGCGATCCCAGCGCCGTCCAGACCCAGTGGAGTTCGATGGCCATCGGCTGGCCGAAGAAGTAGCTTGCGCCTCCGAGCAGACAGGTCAACGCCATCGTGATGAGGCCCCCGCCGAGGGAATTCACGACACGGCTCTCGGGCAACATGTGACTTCTGCGCCGGATGGATGGGTGGACGGATGAACGAGACGATGCGCGGCGTGGCTTGGCTCAAGTCGCAGCGGCTGCCGTCCAGACCCGGCCCGCGCTGACGCCATGGCTCGAGTCGCGCATTGCGCTGCGCCACGACGATGCGCTCCTGATGGGCGAGTGCTTGCCCAGCAGCACGGAATGCGTCTGCGAGAACTCCGTCCACTCTGCCGTGCTGTCGAGAATTTCGAGCGATCCGCGAAGGCCGAGTCCGGTCAGTGCGGACACGGAATAGTCCTCCCATGAGGCGAAGTGCGATCGAGCCTGCGCTGCCAAGGTCTCGAGCAGGCTGGCTGCTTCCTCTCGCGATGCATGGCCCGCGGCGAGGGCAAGCCGAACCAGATAGGCGAGTTGCTGGACATCCCAGGCGAGGACGCTTCGGAGGTCGTGGCTTGGTTCGGGGTTTCGTTCGATCGCGGTGCGGACTTCACGCGGGTGGCCTTCGCTCTGACCGTACCGCCGGGACAGCCGCCATGCGGCAATGGCCCGCTTCTCTTCCGGCGACATGCGGCCCAATCGATGAAGACCCTCGTCGATGGTGCGGTGGCAATCGGCGCGCGAAGCGATGCCCCAGTGCTCGGCCAGCACTTCCTTGACACGACGCTCGGGCAATGCGCTTGCGAGCTGGTTGAAGTTGTCGCGCATGAGCAGGGCGAAGTTCCCGCTCAGCAAGCACCCGAAGAGTTGCTCGGGCGACAGCTTCTCCGTGGGATCGAATGCAATCGAACGCGACAGGGCTTCGCGCGATGGGAGCAGTCTGCTGCGCAGGAAGGCCCACATCAGGACGGTCCAGATTGCGATCCCAACAAGCCATATGTTCATGGTGATTCCTCGGCGCTGAAACTGTTTGAGCGCCGTCACCCGATCAGCGCAGAAGCGGGCGACGAAACAAATGAGTTGCTCCAGCCTCGCAAGTCGAGTCGCGAGGCGTGGGGCATCGAAGCTGGCGCCTTTTCGACTGGGCGCCGAGTAGCCCTCACCCGAGGACCCTCGGGGCAGAGCGCGGAAATCGGAGGCGGGAGTAAGGGCCAACCAGAAAGGCGCTTGGCGCCTGTCTTTCATCGACCGCTTGAGTCCTGTTCTTCGCCTGTCAGGGCGGCGCCGATGGCGCCGGTGAGCAGCGGAAGGAGCTTGGAAGGGATCGTACGAATCGCGCGGGGTTGCGCATATCAGAATCGTCCGAAAGACGGGCTCGAAGGCCGAGCCGGGGAGCCCTCGACGCAGACTAGAGTGGCAACAGCAACGGGACGAGCAGCACGCTCATGACCAGGGTCAGAAGGACGAGCGGCACGCCGATGCGCACGAAGTCCATGAAGCTGTAGTCGCCCGGTCCCACCACCAGCGTATTGACCGGCGACGACACCGGCGTCATGAAGGCGGCCGAGGCCGCCAGTGCCACCGTCATGGCGAAGGGGTAGGGCGACGCCTGCAGGTGCTGGGCGACGGCCAGGGCCACCGGTGCCATCAGCACCGCGGTGGCCGTGTTGGAGATGAACATGCCCAGCACCGCCGTGACCACGAAGATGGCAGCCAGCACCGCGCGCGGGCTGGCTTCGCCGACGAGCTCCAGCAGCATCTGCGCGGCGAGGTCGACTCCGCCGGTCCGCTGCAGTGCGAGCGAGAAAGGCAGCATGCCGACGATCAGGAGCAGGCTTTGCCAGTAGATGGAGCGATAGGCGGTGGAGAGATCCATGCAGCCGAACAACCCCATCAGCAGGCAGCCGATGAGCGCGGCCTGCACGTTCGGCAACACGCCGGTGACCATGAAGGTCACGACCAGTGCGAGGGAGAACAGCGCGAAGGGCGCGCGTGCGGCCGCCGGCGCGATCTCGTCGAACTCCGCCGGCAGGTTGAAGATGACCAGGTCCATGTCCGACTTGAGCTTGCGGATGGCCTTCCAGATGCCGACCACCAGCAGCGTGTCGCCAGCCTTCATCGGAACGGAAAGAACACTTTCCGCAGCCACCGGCTCGCTGCCGCGCTTCAGGCCGATGACGGACACATCGTGGATGGCGCGCAGGCGCGACTCGGCCACGGTCTTGCCGATGAGATTGGAGCCGGGCGGCACCAGCACCTCGGCCATGCCGATGTCCTGTACATGCTCGGAGAAGTAGGCGCCGGCCAGCGGAACCCTCTCCAGCGCGAGTCGACCGGCGAGATCCTCGATGTCCGCGGCCGGATTGGATACGTCGACGAACAGCACGTCACCCGGCTCGATCCGGGTGCTCGGTGGCAGCAGGTTGCGGGTGAAGCGAACGCTGCGCTCGATCGCAAGCACATTGACGCCAGGCACGTCCTCCAGCTCGAGTTCGTCGAGCAGCTGGCCCACGGCTGGCGAGTGCGGCGCCACCCGATATCGATACTCGCGCCCGGCCAGTGCGTACTCTTCGATCCAGTGGCCGAGCCCGGTCCGCCTGCTGGGCGGAATCGCCGGTCCCTCCGGCCCGGCCAGCCAGCGTCTGGTGAGCAGCATGTAGCCGATGGCCATCATCAGGAGCGGCACGCCGAAAGGCGTGAAGCTGAAGAACTGGAAACCCTCGAAGCCCTTGCGCACGAGCTCGCCATGGATCAGAAGGTTGGGCGTTGTCGCGACCAGCGTCAGCGTGCCGCTGAGCAGGGCGGCGACACTGAGCGGCATCATCAGGCGCCGCGCCGCGATGCCGGTGTTGCTCGCGATGCGCAGCACGATGGGAACGAAGATCGCCACCACCGCCGTCGAACTCATCACCGAGCCGACACCCGCGACGATCACCATGAGCAGTGCGATGAGCCGCGTCTCGTTGGGGCCGGCCCGTAGCACCAGGAGGTCGCCCAGGCGCTGCGCGACGCCGGTGCGCACGAGGCCCTGGCCGATCACGAACAATAACGCGATCAGCACGACGTTGGGGTCCGCAAAGCCCGCCAGTACTTCCTGCATGCTGACCACGCCGGTGAACGGCAACGCGGCCATCACGATGAGCGCGACCACGTCGGTGCGTGGCCGGTTGATCGCGAACATCGTGACCGCGCCGGCGAGAAGTGCCAGGACCATGCCGAGCTGGTAGGTCATGGCTCGGGCTCGCTTCCGCTCATGGCGCCGGGGACGCGATGCGCTGGTCGATCCTGACGTCCTTCATGACGAACTGGAGTGTCCCGTTGCAATCCGGCGCACGATCAGGTCATTGCGCCTGCGGGATGACGCGTGCGGCGTCTCCCTTCCCCTCGATGTAGACACGCTGTCCCACGCGAAGACCTGGCGTAGCGGGCTGCGTCACTTCGACCAGGACGCCGCTGGTCGTGCGAACGAAGATCTCATGGCCTGCCAGCGGCTGGTCGTACCTTCTTGCGACTTCAGCGCCCGCCATCGTGCCGCCAATGGCGCCGACGACCATCGCCACGTCGCGTCCCGTGCCGCCGCCGATCAGGCTGCCGAGGCCGACACCGGTGAGGCCGCCGAGGACGGCTCCGACACCGGTGTGCTGCGAGCTTCGAATCTGCGTCGGCGAGATCTGCTCGATCACGCCCTGTCGGATCACCATCGAGTCCGACGACGATCCGGGTGCCGCACAGGCTGCGAGCAGGAGGGCCAGTGCGAAGGTCGCGAAGCGAGAGAGAAGTTGCGTTGTGGTTGTCATGGATCAGTCTCCTTCATCGGTTTCGAAAATCATGGCATCGGTCGGGTTCTTGATGGTTGCCCGAAGGGGCGGCATCGGTTGCCCTTTCGGGCATGGCGATGGACGTCAGCCCAGGAAGGTCACCACGCCGTTGCGGAGGTCGTACATCGACCCGACGATCCTGATCTGCCCCTTCTTCTCGAGGTCGACGAGGATCGGACTGACGCGGCGAATCGTGTCGATGGTCTGCTGAACATTGGTGCGTGCCACCGCATCGACGAACGCATCGTTCTTGCTGGAGCGGTCACCCGTGTAGGTGGTTGCCGCGACGGCCGGCTTGATGGTCTCGAGAAGGCCCGTCAGGTTGCCCAGCTGCACGTTGTCGATCGCGCCCTTGATGGCGCCGCAGGCGGTGTGCCCCATCACCAGGACCACTTTCGCGCCTGCAGCAGCGCATGCGAATTCCAGGCTTCCGATCAGGTCGTTGTTGGCGATGTTGCCCGCAATGCGCGCGTTGAAGGTGTCTCCGATCCCCATGTCGAAAATGATCTCGGCGGGTGAACGCGAGTCGATGCAGCTGAGGATGACCGCAGCCGGGAACTGACCCGGCGCACTGGATCGCTTCTGTGCGAGGAAGTCCTGCGCATGCATCTTGCCGGCACGGAAGCGCGAGTTTCCCCTCTTCATCATCTCGATCACCCTGTCGGGCGTCAGCGCATCCCGTTCGGCCTGGGTCCAGGAGGCCGCATGGGCGTTCTTCGCCGCGGATCCCATGCCCGCCACCAGTGCGACGGCACCCGCACCCATGCCTGCCTTCAACCATGCGCGGCGTCCGTCGACCCGGGTGTGCGCCGCCATGCAGCAATCCTTGATCGATTCCATGGGAGTCCTTTGCAAGGTGCGAGGAACTCGATCATCTGCGCAGCAAGGCAAAAAATCCAGCAGGGACCACCGTGCTGCGCGGTCCGCCTCTGCGGCGCCCTGACTTGACAAAGACACAATCGCCACTGATGCTAAGTCGCGCCTGCCGAAGGCATCGGCACAGGAGATCCTCATGGCGACAGATGCGAAAGCCGCTGACCCGGCATGACCACCCCCCAGGACCAGCAACTCTCGCGCGGCGCACTCACGGCCCTTGTCGTTGGCTCGATGATCGGTTCGGGCATCTTTGCCGTACCGTCGGCCTTCGGGCGTTCGACCGGCGGCTTGGGCGCGCTGATTGCATGGGCCATTGCCGGCACCGGCATGCTGATGCTGGCGTTCGTGTTCCAGACCCTGTCCCGGCGTCGGCCCGATCTCGACACCGGCATCTATGCCTATGCCAAGGAAGGCTTCGGCAACTATCTCGGCTTCGCGTCGGCAGTCGGCTACTGGATCGGCTGCTGCCTCGCCGACGTCGCCTGCCTGGTGCTGATCAAGGCGACTCTGGGGCAGTTCTTCCCGGTGTTCGGCGACGGGACGACCCCCGTGGCGATCCTTTCCGCGTCGGTCCTGCTGTGGGCCGTGCACATCTTGATCCTGCGCGGCGTGAAGGAGGCGGCGGCCCTGAACACCATCGCGACCGTCGCGAAGATCGTGCCGATCGCCGTCTTCATCTTTGTCGCCATCGCCGGGTTCAAGGCGGACATCTTCGCGGTGAACTTCTGGGGCGGCGAAGAGCGAACCCTGTCGAGCGTCGCCACCCAGGTCCGCAACACGATGCTGGTCACGGTGTTCGTGTTCGTCGGCATCGAAGGCGCCAGCGTCTACTCCCGCTATGCGAAGAAGCGGGAGGACGTGGGCATCGCCACCGTGCTCGGATTCCTCGGCGTCCTGTGCCTGCTGATCATGGTCACCATGCTCTCCTACGGCGTGCTGCTGCGTCCCGACCTCGCGGCGCTTCCCACGCCGGCGATGGCGGGCGTGATGGCGTCCATCGTCGGGCCCTGGGGCTTGATCTTCGTCAGCATCGGGCTGCTCATCTCGATCCTTGGCAACTACCTTTCATGGTCGCTGCTGGCGGCAGAGGTTCTGCACTCGGCGGCCAAGAACAAGACGATGCCGAGCTTCCTCGCTGGCGAGAACAAGAACGGGACCCCTTCCGCCGCGCTGTGGCTGACGAACATCGTCATCCAGGTCTTCCTGCTCGTCACCTGGTTTGCCGAATACGCCTTCACCCTGGCCCTGAAGATGACCAGCTCGATGACGCTCATCCCGTATCTGCTGGTCGCGGCTTACGGCCTCAAGCTTGCGTGGACCGGCGAAACCTATGCGCCCGATGAGCGTGGTCGCTCGGTCGATCGGGTGCGCGGCGCGATCGCAGTCCTCTATGCCGCAGGCATGCTGTACGCGGGCGGCGCGAAGTACCTGCTGTTCTCGGCGGTCCTCTATGCACCGGGAACCTTCCTCTACTTTCTGGCGCGGCGCGAGCAGAAGAAACAGCTCTTCACGTTGCCCGAGATGATCGTCTTCGCCGTGTTCGCCATCGCGGCGATCGCTGCGGTGTATGCGCTGGCGACCGGCATGCTCACCGTGTAGGCGTCATGTTCCCTTGTTCGTACTGAAGGAAGCCCCATGCAACGCTATGTCTACATCGCCCTGATCGTGATCCTTGCCGGCATCGTGATCCTCTTCAAGGTACAGAACCTGGAGACGGCGACCGTGTCGCTGTTCTCGATGAGCGTCACGCTGCCGGTCTCGGTCCTGGTGTTCGTCGTCTATGTCCTCGGCATGTTCACCGGAGGCTTCGTGCTGGGACTCCTGCGTTCATTGACCAACAAGGCGACGGCGCGTCCGCGCTGACCGGGTTCGCCGACACCGCTTTCAATCAAGACAACTACGAGAGGATGTGAAATGAGCAATTTCTGGGATCTGATTCTGCTGATGCTGTCGACCTTCGTGTTGATTGCATACCTCCTTATCCTTTTTCAGATCGTCGTCGACCTGTTCCGCGATTCGGACCTGGGCGGAGGATTCAAGGTGCTGTGGCTCATCGGGCTGATCTTCCTGCCGGGGCTGACCGCGATCCTCTACATCGTCGCGCGCGGCAGGGGCATGGCCGAGAGGCAGCGCGCCAGCGTGCAGCGAGCCAAGTCCGACACCGACGCGTACATCCGACAGGTGGCCGGCAAATCGCCGGCCGAACAGATCGCCGACGCCAAAGCGCTGCTGGACGCCGGAACGATCAACCAGGATGAGTTCGCGAAACTGAAGGCCAAGGCCCTCGCCTGACCGTTCCGCAGCGGCGGCTGGCTGGCCGCCTTACAAGAGGTCTTCGGGCACGAGCGGATTCAGCAGGAGCCGTTGCAGCGCGTTCAATGCCGAAACGCCCGGCTCTTCATTGAGCGCCTGGTCGTCGTCCTCGTTGGGCGGAATCCACTCCAGCGCGCCGCCTTCGGACTCCAGCCGTACGCGATAGGCCTCCGCCTTCATGGCCTCGACGATGCGCAGCGCCTGCTTCGCCAGATCGGGGCTGTCGACGGCAACGCCCAGCTCCGTGTTCCTGCGTGCCGAGCGCGGGTCGAGATTGAGCGATCCCAGCAGCACGACCTCCTCGTCGATGACCGCCAGCTTCGCATGCAGGCGTCCGCGTGACGAGCCGCCGCCGAACACGGGCTTGTTGTCTTGCGATGTGCTCGCGCTGACCTCGTAGACCTCGACGCCTGTCTTCAGGATGCGGGGCCGATAGCGCGCGTAGCCGAAGTACACGAAGGCCGAATCGGTGGCGGGCAGCGAATTGGTGACGAGCGTCATGCGAACGCCCTTCTGCTGAAGGCTCTGCAGCACGCCCATGCCGCGCTTGCCCGGTACGAGATACGGCGACGTCACCACCATCTCCGAGCGGGCGCCGAGCATCTGGCTCACCGCGCCGGTCATCAGGCTGCCGGACTCCAGCTCCGCCGGCGGCAGGAGGCGCTTGGAGGGGCGGTCAGCCACTGCATAGGCAAGACCGGACACCAGGGTCAGATGGTTGGCCTGGAGTTCCTTGCTGACCGGCTCCAGCCCGAGGAGATCCTTCTCGGGAAGCTCGATCTCGATGCGCCCTGCGCTTGGCGGCAGCAGCTTCTGCAATACCCCGGCGTCGAACCCGGAATCGCGCGAACTCGAAAAGTAAGCGACGGGAAAGGATTCGTCGCTGTTCCAGTAGCGATCGAAGTGCATCGCCAGTTGCGGCACCACGCGACCCGCCGCAATGGCGTCGAGGTCGATGAAGTTGGCGACCGGATTGCGCGCAAAGTATTCGTCCGCGATGTTGCGACCGCCGATCATCGCCAGCGCGCCGTCGGCGATCAGCAGCTTGTTGTGCATGCGATGGTCGAGCCGGGGGAGATCGCCCAGCGACGTCGCGAGGCGTCCCGGCAGGCTGGTGCGTGCGCAGCAGAAGGGGTTGAACACGCGGATCTCCAGGTTCGGCACCCTGGAGAGGGCCTGCAGCAGTTCCTCCACGCTGGCGGTGTTCAGGTCGTCCAGCAGCAGGCGCACACGGACACCGCGCTCGGCCGCGTCCTTCAGGGCGCTGAAGATCGCGCGGCCCGATTCATCGTTGTCCCAGATGTAGTACTGCAGGTCCAGCGTGCGTGAGGCGTGACGGATCAGGGCCAGCCGGGCGTCGAGCGCATAAGAGCCCAGCGGCAGCAAGCGGAAGCCGGACTGCGCGCCGGCCGGCAACTGGTCCGCCGCGAGCCGCGCGATCGGGCTCTGGTCGGGCGTGGGCGGCAGGCTGTGCGAGACCGGGCGCCGCACGTTGGCGGGAAGTGAGCCACAACCAGCCAGCGCCAGCATGAAGAGAACGGTCAGGAGCCTGAATGAACGCAGAGTCATGCGCCGAGACTACCTGCAGCCGGGCGAATATCCCTTCACAGGTTGAAGCGACGGGATCCGGGCCAAGATAGCGCCATGACTCCGTTTTCGATCCTCGATCTTTCCCCCATCACCGAAGGCAGCGACGCCGCGCAGTCGTTCCGCAACTCGCTCAGCCTGGCGCAGCACGGCGAAAAGCTGGGCTATCGCCGCTACTGGCTGGCCGAGCACCATGGCATGCCGGGCATCGCGAGCGCGGCCACGGCCGTGCTGCTGGCCTACATTGGTGCCGGCACGTCGACCCTCCGCATCGGCGCCGGCGGCGTGATGCTGCCGAACCACTCGCCGTTGGTCATTGCCGAGCAGTTCGGCACGCTGGAATCCCTCTATCCGGGCCGCATCGACCTCGGCCTCGGCCGGGCCCCGGGCTCCGACCAGCGCACCGCGCAGGCGCTCCGGCGCGATCTCCAGTCCGATTCGGACCGGTTCCCGCAGGATGTCATCGAGCTGATGGACTTCATGTCGAAGGAGCCGCGGCAACCGGTGCGCGCGGTGCCGGGCATGGGGCTCGAGGTGCCGGTGTGGATCCTGGGTTCGAGCACCTTCGGCGCGCAGCTCGCGGCGCACCTGGGCCTGCCCTATGCCTTTGCCTCGCACTTCGCGCCGCAGCAGCTGATGCAGGCGATCCGGATCTACCGCGAGACCTTCAAGCCGTCCGCGCAGCTGGCCAAGCCCTACGTGATGCTCGGCTTCAATGTGTTCGCGGCCGAGACGGACGAGGAGGCTGCGTTCCGGGCCACCTCCTGGCAGCAGGCTTTCGTGAACCTGCGCAGCGGACGGCCCGGCCGCCTGCCGCCACCGGTGGAAGGCTACCGCGAACGCGTGGGGCCGGCCGAGAACGCGCTGCTCGATTCGGTGCTGTCCTGTTCGGCCGTCGGCTCGCGCGACACGGTGAAGGCCAGGCTGCAGGAGTTCGTGGACCGCACCGGTGCGGACGAGCTGATGATCACCTCGCAGGTCTTCGACCATCAAGCCCGCTTGCGGTCTTACGAGATCGTGGCGGAGCTGTCTTCGCTGACGCGACCCGCTTCTTAGCCGCGGGCTTGCGCTTCACTGCCGGCTTGGGCTTGGCAGGGACCGCCGCCACCGGTGCTGGTGCAGGCGCTGCCTTCGGCTTCTCGGCCACCGGCTGCGCACCGCTCTCGTGCCGAACAATCAGCGACAGCAGCTTCTTGTGTTCCGCCACGACATAGTCGGCAAGGTCGGCCACGTCGGGCACGGCGCGCCGGCAGGCTGTCAGGCCGAATTCGAGCGAGCCGTTGTAGCTCTGCACCGTCATGTTGAGGGCGAGCCCGTGCCCGGGGATGGACACCGGGAAATAGGTCGCCAGCTTGGCCCCCGCGAAGTAGAGCGGGAACGAAGGCCCCGGAACGTTCGAGATCGCCACATTGGCGATCGGCGGCAGCTTGTCGGCGAGGCCCGAACGCCCGTAGAGCGATGCCAGCCCGGACACGATCGACGGCATGCCCAGCGACGGGAAGTCCATCGGGATGGCCGCCTTGACGTTGCCAGTGAGCTTCTTGCCTTCGCTCGACGATTCGTGGATGGCGGCGAGCCGCTCCAGCGGGTCCGAGATGTCAGTGGCCAGGCTCACCAGCATCGTCGACACCTGGTTGTTGAGATCGGTGTTGCCCTCGCTGCGCAAGGACACCGGCACCGCCGCCATCAGCGGCTTGTCGGGCTTGCAGCCGTAGTCCGCCAGGTAGCGCTTGAGCGCGCCGGCGCAGATCGCCAGCACGACATCGTTGAGGCTGACGTTCGCGGCCTTCGCCATCTGCTTGATCTCGGCCAGCGGCACGGACCGGCCTGCGAACGAACGCTGGTTGGTGATCGACACGTTGAGCGGTGTCTTCGGCGCCGTCTTCACGCCCTTGGGCAACTCGAAGGTCCGCTTGCCGGTGGCCTCGGACACCGGCATCAGCACGCTCGTGATCGCCTTGGCCGTGGTCGGAATCGACTGGATGAGCTTCACGTACTGCTGCACCGTGTTGCTGAGCGCTGCGCTGGCCAGCTCTGCCATGCCGAGTTGCGAGGAATCGCGCCGGCGCGTGGCGCGCGGCGCCTTGACCACCGACGGCGTCTCCGAGATGTCGAACAGCGCCTTCGCCACGGCGACGCCGGCCTGGCCGTCGATTGCTGCGTGGTGCATCTTGCTGTAGAGCGCGACCTGGCCCGTCTGCAGGCCTTCGATGATGTGGATCTCCCACAGAGGCCGGCTGCGGTCGAGCAGCGACGAATGCAACCGGCCGACGAGCCGTTCGAGCTGCGCCATGGTGCCCGGCCTCGGCATGATCACGTGATGGATGTGATGCTCGAGGTCCAGGTCGTCGTCGTCCACCCAGACCGGGTTGGCGAGATCGAAGGGCATCATCGCCAGCTTGCGCACGAACACCGAGGCGAGGTGCAGCCGGCCGCTCAGGTACTTCTTGGCGTCCTCCGCAAAGTCGCCTTCGTAGTCCGCGGGGAGATCGAGCAGCTGCAGGCTGCCCACGTGCATCGGCGATTCGGGGGTTTCGAGGTGCAGGAACGATGCGTCCATGCCGCTGAGATGAATCATGACGTGCTCCTCGCGGAAGCCGCCTGGCTCCGCCTGCGCTCTTCCTCGTCGACCAGCTCTTTCTTCGACAGCTTGCCCACGGCGGTCTTGGGCAGCTCGTCGCGGATCTCGATCGCGCCCACCATCTCGTGCTTGCCCAGGCGGTCCTTCAGGAACAGCTTGAACTCGTCGAGCGTGAAGCCCGGCGCGCCTTCCTTCAATTTGATGAAGGCCTTGGGCGACTGGCCGCGGTACTCGTCCGGGATGCCGATCACGCACACCTCGGCAATGCTCGGGTGCTCGTACATCGCCTCCTCCAGGACGCGCGGGTAGACGTTGTAGCCGCCGCACAGCAGCATGTCCTTGGTGCGGTCGACGATGTAGAAGAAGCCGTCGGCATCCATCTTCGCGACGTCGCCGCTCTTGAAGTAGCCGTCGGGCGTCATCGAAGCCGCTGTGGCGGCCTCGTTGTTCCAGTAGCCCTTCATCACGTTGGGGCCCCGGATGCACAGCTCGCCCGGCTCGCCGATGGCGGCTTCCTTCGACGGGTCGTCCAGGCTCAGGAGCTTGAGGCGGATGCCCGGCAGCGGCATGCCGCAGGAGCCGGCCTTGCGGATGCCGCGCGCGGGCGTGAAGGTGCCGGTCGGCGACGTCTCCGTCATGCCCCAGCCTTCGTTGAGGTGGCAGCCTGTGAGCGAGAAGAAGCGGTGCTCGACCTCGACCGGCAATGGCGCGCCGCCCGAGCCGCAGAACTTCAGCGATCGAAGGTCGATTTCGCCGGCCTTCGGGTGGTTGATGATCGCGGTGAACATCGTCGGCACGCCGGGGAACGTCGTGATCTTCTTGGCCGCCAGGTCGTTCATCACGGCATCGAGGTCGAAGCGCGTGTGGAGCACCAGGTGAGCGCCCAGCCGGATGCCGAGCATCATGTTCACGCTCAGCGAATAGATATGGAACAGCGGCAGCACGACCAGCACCCGCTCGCTGCCGGGGTCGAGGATCGGCGGGTCGCCACCGGTCGATTCGAGGTACTGCGCGCAGGCGGACGACAGGTTGGCGTGCGTGAGCATCGCGCCCTTCGGCAGTCCGGTGGTGCCGCCGGTGTATTGCAGCACCACGATCTCGTCGTCGACCGAGGCGACGGCGTGCGGCTGGTAGCGGCCGTCGTTCGCAAGGAGCTGGGTGAAGCTCATGTGCCGGTCGTCTGTCGGCACCGCGGCGACCTGGCCCGCGGCCTGCAGGTGCGCGCGCACCGCGTCGCGGGCGCCGCCGTAGTCCGTGAGACTGCCGACGACCAGCTTCTTCAGGCGCGACTTGCCCAGCAGCCGCGCCATCTGCGGATAGAGCGTGGCCAGGTCGAGCGTGACGAGGATGTCCGTCCGGCTGTCCTCGATCTTGTGGGCCAGCACCCGCTCGGCATCCAGCGGCGAGTAGTTCACCACGGTGCCGCCGGCCTTCAGCACCGCGAAGAATGCGATCGGGTAGTGCGGCGTGTTGGGCAGGAAGAGGCCGACGTGCATGCCGGGCTGGACGCCCAGCGCCTTCAGGCCCGCGGCCGCATGCTCGACGGCGTCGCCGAATTCGCGGTAGGTGATGACCTGGCCCATGAATTCGATGGCCGGCCGGTCGGGCCATTGCGCCACGGCCTCGTCGAGGATCTGCTGTACCGGGCGGGTGGGGAGTTCGGCATCCCAGCGCATGCCGCTCGGATAGGACTTCGTCCAGGGCGTGGCGCTGGAGGGAGAAGAAACCATGGTTGTCTCCGGTTGGGCAGTCCATTGTGGGAGCCGGCCGGCGGTGCGGGCGGGTCCGCCTCTCGGTGATTTCCCGGATGCGGGCACCGGCTTGCCGGTGCTGGGACAATCCGCAACCTATGGAAAAGCAGCGCATCGTGGTGGGCCTGAGCGGCGGAGTGGACTCCGCGGTCACGGCGCACCTGCTTAAACAGCAAGGCCACGAGGTGGTCGGCATCTTCATGAAAAACTGGGAAGACGATGACGACAGCGAGTACTGCTCGTCGAACATCGACTTCATCGACGCGGCCAGCGTGGCCGACGTGCTGGGCATCGAGATCGAGCACGTCAACTTCGCCGCCGACTACAAGGACCGCGTGTTCGCCGAATTCCTGCGCGAGTACCAGGCCGGGCGCACGCCCAATCCCGACGTGCTGTGCAATGCCGAGATCAAGTTCAAGGCCTTTCTCGACCATGCGATGCGACTCGGGGCGGAGAAGATCGCGACCGGCCACTATGCCCGCGTCCGCCACAACGCTGCCACCGCGCGGCATGAACTGCTCAAGGGCCTCGATCCGGCCAAGGACCAGAGCTACTTCCTGCACCGCCTGAACCAGCTGCAGCTGTCGAAGACGCTGTTTCCGGTCGGCGAACTGCGCAAGACCGAAGTGCGGCGCATCGCCGACGAGATCGGGCTGCCCAACGCGAAGAAGAAGGATTCGACCGGGATCTGCTTCATCGGCGAGCGGCCCTTCCGCGAGTTCCTCAATCGCTACATCTCGAAGGAGCCGGGGCCGATCCGCGACGAGCGGGGTCGCCAGATCGGCGAGCACCAGGGCTTGAGCTTCTACACGCTCGGTCAGCGACAGGGACTCGGCATCGGCGGCATCAAGGCCAAGGGCGCGCAGCGCGGCGCGGGCGATCATTCGCCGTGGTTCGTGGCGCGCAAGGATGTCGAGAGCAACACGCTCTGGGTGGTGCAGGGGCATGACCATCCGTGGCTGCTGTCGCCGGTGCTGGAGGCCGACGACGCGAGTTGGGTTGCGGGCGGCACGCCGGAGGCTGGGGCCTATGGGGCCAAGTCACGGTATCGCCAGGCCGATGCGAGCTGCGAACTGCGCGACGGGGCCAACGGCGCTTTCCGGCTGGAGTTTGCGGAGCCCCAGTGGGCGGTGACGCCGGGGCAGTCGGCGGTGCTGTACGACGGAGAGGTCTGCCTCGGTGGCGGGGTGATCAGCTCCCCCCCAAGCTCCGCGCACTTCGTGTCGCTTCGCTAGCCCCCTGCCGGGGGCAACACCGGCGGACCGGCAAAGCCGGATCCGCGGTGTTTCGCGAAAGGGGTCATACCGATTCGTCGATGTGGATGAGATCCAGGGGGTGGCGTTTGCCGGCCAGGTAGTCTTCGACGCACTGCAGCAAAAGGGGGCTGCGGTGGCGGGCGGTGCTGGCGCGGATCTCTTCGGCGGTCATCCACAGCGTGCGGACGATGCCGTGGTCCAGCGCGCGTCCTGATTCCAGTTCGCCGAGCGTGCCGGTGAAGGCGAAGCGGAGGTAGGTGATGTCTTCTTCCTCCCGCCGTGTTCGTGCCATGTAGATGCCGATCAGGGCGGTGGGTGTGAAGCGGTGGGCGGTTTCTTCCAGGGTCTCGCGCGCGCAGCCTTCGGCGGGGGACTCGCCGGGGTCGAGATGGCCTGCCGGCGTGTTGAGGAGCAGGCCCTCGCCGGTTTCTTCCTCGACGAGCAGGAAGCGGCCGACCTGCTCGATCACTGCGGCCACCGTGACATTGGGCTTCCAGCGTTCTGCCATGTTCATCATTCCTCGTGGGATGCCAGTGCCTCGCGCTCGACGGACGTCGGCTTCGGAAGCACCAGCGTGACGATACAGCCGGCGCCTTCGGCGCTGTCGATCTCGACGGACCCGCCGTGGCGCTGCACCACCGTTCGCACCAGCAGCAGCCCGAGTCCGACGCCGTGGACTTCGGGGTGGGCCTCGTGATTCAGCCGGTGGAAGGGCTGGAACAGTTGTGACTGCAGCTCGACCGGAATGCCAGGGCCGTGGTCCCGGAAGGCCACGCGCCAATGCCGCTCGTCTTCCTGCACGCTGCATTCGAGGTCGGCGCCGGACGGGGAGTACTTGAGCGCGTTGCTCAGCACATTGGCCAGGGCGCGCATCAACAGGTTGCGGTCGCCGATGCACTGCGCTTCTTCGAGCGTGTTGACCAGCACGATTCGCACCTGGCGTTGGCGCGCGCGTGCCCAGCTGTCGTCGATGGTCTGCTGGAGCAGTGCGGCCAGGTCGAGCAGTTCGGCACGAAAGGGCTCGGCTTCGGCGCGCGCGAGGTTCACGAAGCCGTCGGCCAGTTCGAGCCCCGTGTGGGCCTGGCGTTCGATGCGCGCCAGCAGCGACCCGTCGGCAAAGGTCTCGGGTCGCTCGCGTGCCAGTTCGATGATGGTGAGGATCGTGGCGCTGGGCTCTCTCGTGTCGTGGGAGATGAACCGGAGCGCCTCGTCGCGCTGGCTCTGCGCACGGCGCATTTCCGTGATGTCGACCAGCGAGACCATCCAGCCGGCGTGTTCGTTGCCCGCATCGAAGAAGGGTACGCAGCGCAGCAGCACGGCGCGTCCTCGAGGGTCTTCGCCCTCGCCGGCGATCGCCCGAAGCTCGCCGAGCAACGCGCCTTTCGGCATCATCGGCGAGCCGTTGTTGCGCGAGCGGATGCCGGCCATGAGCCCATGGGCGTCCTGGCCGTGTATTCCGCTGGTGCCGCGCTGCCAGTAGCGGTGTGCCGCGACGTTGGCGAGCACCACGCGGCCTTCGGTGCTGAGGGTCAGGGTCGGGTCGGGAAGGTGGTCGATGCCGTCGAGCACGAAGCGATGCACGTCCTGCATGCGGCGCGCGGCGGCCCAGGTGGCGTCCATCTGGCGGTCGAGAAAATCTCCGACATTGCGCTGTGCGGCAACGGGCCGGCGGCCGACATCGTGCAGGAACTCCTCGGTGCCGCGGCGCAGGGAACGAATGGCCGCGGAGAGTCGCATGTGGCTCCACAGCGGGTACAGCGCCAGCAAGCCGGCGACGCCCGCGGCGGGAGCGAACAGCACGTTGATCGACGGCTGCCCGAGGATGCCGAGCTGAAGCGCCAGCATGGCGCCGATGAGCGCCATCACGCCCAGCGGCCTCAGCCACAGCACGCCGAAAAGCGCGACCAGCAGCGGCCCGAGGTTGAAGAGCAGATCCTGCCAGGGCTTGGCGAATTTCACGTGCTGCCCGGCGAGCGATGCCTGCAGCATGTTGGCGAAGATGTCCACGCCGGGCATGAGGCCGGGCCGGTTCGGGGCCGAGTTGGCATGCGCGTCGCCGAGTCCCGGCGCCGTGACGCCCACGAGCACGTAGCGGTTGCGGAACACCTCACGGTCCACGTTGCCGCGAAGCACATCGATGTAGGAGACCGTCTTGAAGTGTGCGGGTCCGCGGGTGAACATGATGGCTTCGAGGTCGCGACGCAGCCAGACGCGCGGCGCGTCGTCGGCGGCCTCCAGGGCGCGAGGGGCGGCAGTTCCCGCATGTCCGGCCGCGGCGTCGCGCAGCGCGATCACGAAGTGCGGGCGCATGCTTTCCGCAAAGCCTTCGCGGAGGTAGGCACTGCGCGCAAGGCCATTCCCGTCGACCGACAGGTGAACGTGCCCGATGCCGGTGGCGGCCTCGGCCAGCACGGGTATGGGCAGCAGCTCTTGCTGCGACCGCTGCCCGAGGGTCTGCAGGGCGGTCGGCAGCACCACGCAGCCGCTGTCGCGCATGGCGTCGGCCAGCGCCGCGTCGTCGCCGGGATGGCCGGCGTCGGGCTCTGCCGACAGCACGTCGAAGCCGATGCACTTCGGCGACTGGGCGGCGATGGCGCGCAGCAGCTCGGCGTGCTGTGCGCGGCGCCATGGCCAGCGGCCAATCGCATCAAGGCTTTTTTCGTCGATGGCCACGATCACGATGTCGTCCGATGGCGGCGCCGCCAGCGCGGCGCGCGCGCTGTCCTGCAGCAGCCGGTCGGCCCCCGGCATCGGCTGGGTCAGGCTGAGCAGGCTGACCAGCGACGAGAGAGCCGCCGCAAGGAGCAGCCAGGGGCCGCGTCGTTGTGCCCAGTGCCAGCGTTCCGGGGGCTGTGCCGTGTCCGCCGCGTGCCGCGGACGGTCGGGGCTCATTCCGAATGGCTCGGCGTGTTGTAGATCGGGTTGAGCAAGGTGGCGTCGATGGACTCCAGCCGGTAGCCGAGTCCGTAGACGGCCGACAGCAGGAACCCGTTGGACGGCACCAGATCCAGTTTCACGCGGAGGCGGGAGATGTGCGTGTCGAGCGAGCGCGAAGGCGACTCGGCCCCCACGCCCCAGACCGCTTCGCGCAGGTGTTCGCGCGACAGCAGGCGCCCGATGTTCTGGAACAGGAACAGGGCCAGCTCGTATTCGCGGTGGCTCAGGTCGGTCGGCTTTCCGTGGACGCGCAGGCTGCGGGTCGCGGGCATGAAGTGATAGGGGCCGAAGACCAGTTCGACATCGTGCTGTGCCGGATAGGAGCGGCGCAACAGCGCGCGAACGCGGGCCTGCAGTTCGGCCACGCGGATCGGCTTGACCATGAAATCATCGGCGCCGGCCGCGAGGCCCTCGACCATGTCCTTCTCTTCGCGCCGGTTGGTCACGAAGAGAATGGGAAGCCGGCTGTTCAGGTCCTCGCGGATCCATCGCACGACGCGTGGCCCCTGTACATCGGGGAGAGTCCAATCGAGGATCAGCAGGTCGTAAGTCTGCTGGCGGAGATCGCGCAACAGCGTTTTCCCATCGCTGAAGCCATGGCATTCATGACCAATGCCCTCCATCGTGTGGCGGATCAGTTCGAGCTGGACCGCCTCGTCGTCAAGCGCTGCTATTCGCATTCCATTCCCTGTATCTCGTTATTCGTGCCGAAGTCTGTCGATCGGTCACGTCGGGGAGTGTACATATCGACGCCCGTTTCGGCGCAGCGACTCGTTCGCGCGAGCAATGGGTGCATACCCCAATATCGCGATCGATCTGGCAGCGAAGAGCGCGGTGCAGGTGCACACGCCGCCCGCCTGAAAGGGCGCCTCAGGGACAACTTGAGGGGCGCGTCTTCATGTAAGCTCGGCGCGAAATTTCAATGCTGCCCTGAGGAGAAGTCCATGCTGATAGGCGTGCCGGCCGAAACTGCGCTAGGCGAAACCCGTGTCGCCGTCACTCCGGAGACCGCGAAAAAGCTCACAGCCCAGGGCCACACCGTGCGTGTGCAGTCGGGCGCCGGGGTTGCCGCGAGCGTCACCGATGCCGCCTACCAGGCCGCCGGTGCCGAGATCACCGACCAGGCCGGGGCCTTCGGTGCCGACATCGTCCTCAAGGTGCGCTCGCCCTTCGACAACGAAAACGCGCTCATGAAACCGGGCACCGTCGTCATCGGCATGCTCAATCCTTTCGACGCGGCCGGCCTGCAGCGGCTCGCCACGGCGGGCCTCACCGCCTTCGCGCTCGAGGCCGCCCCGCGCACCACGCGCGCGCAGAGCATGGACGTGCTCTCCTCCCAGGCCAACATCGCGGGCTACAAGGCCGTGATGATCGCGGCCGATCGCTACCAGCGCTTCTTCCCGATGCTGATGACCGCTGCCGGCACGGTGAAGGCCGCGCGCGTCGTGATCCTCGGCGTCGGCGTGGCCGGCTTGCAGGCCATCGCCACGGCCAAGCGGCTGGGTGCGGTCATCGAGGCCTCGGATGTGCGCCCGAGCGTCAAGGAGCAGATCGAATCGCTGGGCGGCAAGTTCATCGAGGTGTCCTACGACACGGATGAAGAAAAAGAAGCCGCCGTCGGCGTCGGCGGCTACGCCAAGCCGATGCCGCCGAGCTGGCTGGCGCGCCAGCAGGTCGAGGTCGCCAAGCGCGTGGCGCTGGCCGACATCGTGATCAGCACCGCGCTGATCCCGGGCCGCGCCGCGCCGACGCTGATCACCGAGGACATGGTCAAGTCGATGAAGCCGGGTTCGGTCATCGTCGACATCGCCGCAGGCAAGGGGCCCGACGGCATCGGCGGCAACTGCCCGCTTTCCGAAGCCGACAAGACGGTGGTGAAGCACGGCGTGACGATCGTCGGCGAGACCAATCTCGCGGCACTGGTCGCGGCCGACGCCTCCTCGCTCTATGCGCGCAATGTGCTCGACTTCCTGAAGCTCATCGTGACCAAGGAAGGCACGCTGAAGATCGACCTCGAAGACGACATCGTGGCGGCCTGCCGCATGGCGCAAGACGGCCAGGTCACGAAGAAATAAGCGAACCAGCGAACCGCGAGGAGAAGCAGCCATGGATCCCGTTTCACACACCGTCATCAACCTCATCATCTTCGTGCTGGCCATCTACGTCGGCTACCACGTGGTGTGGACTGTCACACCGGCGTTGCACACGCCGCTGATGGCGGTCACCAACGCCATCTCGGCGATCGTGATCGTCGGCGCCATGCTGGCTGCGGCGCTCACGGAAAGCGGCCTCGGCAAGACCATGGGCGTGCTGGCCGTCGCGCTCGCGGCGGTGAACGTCTTCGGCGGCTTCCTCGTGACGCGGCGGATGCTGGAGATGTTCAAGAAGAAGGACAAGAAGGCGCCCGCAGCCGACAAGGGGAATGCAGCATGAGCATGAATGTCGTCACGCTGCTGTACCTCATTGCATCCGTCTGCTTCATCCAGGCCCTGAAAGGCCTCTCCCATCCGACCACCTCCATCCGCGGCAACCTCTTCGGCATGGTCGGCATGGCCATCGCCATCCTGACCACGGCCGCATTGATCGTGCAGCTCTCCGGCGGCAAGGCCATGGGCATGGCCTGGGTGCTGCTGGGCCTGGTCGTCGGCGGCGGCTACGGCGCGTATCGCGCCAAGACCGTCGAGATGACGCAGATGCCTGAACTGGTTGCGTTCTTCCACAGCATGATCGGTCTGGCCGCGGTGTTCATCGCCGTGGCTGCGGTGGTCGAGCCCTGGGCCTTCGGCATCACGCCGCCGCCGGTGGCGGCTGCGGTCGGGGTCAACACGCCGGAAGGCGCGGCCGTGATCGACGGCTTCCTGCGCTACGCCATTCCCGCGGGCAACCGGCTCGAACTGTTCCTGGGTGCGGCCATCGGCGCCATCACCTTCAGCGGTTCGGTGATCGCCTTCGGCAAGCTGTCGGGCAAGTACAAGTTCCGCCTGTTCCAGGGCGCGCCGGTGCAGTTCAAGGGCCAGCACATGCTGAACCTCGTGCTGGGCCTGCTGACCATCGGCCTCGGGCTGGTCTACATGGCCACCGAGAGCTGGCTCGCCTTCCTCGCGATGCTGCTGCTGGCCTTCGTGATGGGCGTTCTGATCATCATCCCGATCGGCGGCGCCGACATGCCGGTGGTGGTGTCGATGCTCAACAGCTATTCGGGCTGGGCGGCGGCTGGCATCGGCTTCTCGCTCAACAACGCGATGCTGATCGTCGCGGGTTCGCTGGTGGGCTCCTCGGGTGCGATCCTGAGCTACATCATGTGCAAGGCGATGAACCGGTCGTTCTTCAACGTGATCCTGGGCGGCTTCGGTGGCGAGGCCGCCACGGCTGCCGGCGGCGCCAAGGAGCAGCGTCCGGTCAAGAGCGGGAGCGCCGACGACGCGGCCTTCGTGCTGAGCAATGCCGAGACCGTGATCATCGTGCCCGGCTACGGCCTCGCCGTGGCGCGCGCGCAGCACGCCGTGAAGGAACTCGCGGCCAAGCTCACCGAGCACGGCGTGACCGTCAAGTACGCGATCCATCCGGTGGCAGGCCGCATGCCCGGCCACATGAACGTGCTGCTGGCCGAAGCCGAAGTGCCTTACGACCAGGTGTTCGAAATGGAAGACATCAACGGCGAGTTCGGCCAGGCCGACGTCGCGATCATCCTCGGCGCGAACGACGTGGTGAATCCGGCGGCGCTGCAGAAGGGCACGCCGATCTACGGCATGCCGATCCTGGAGGCCTACAAGGCCAAGACGGTGATCGTGAACAAGCGCTCGATGGCCGCGGGCTATGCCGGCCTCGACAACGAGCTGTTCTACATGGACAAGACCATGATGGTCTTCGGCGATGCCAAGAAGGTGGTCGAGGACATGGCGAAGGCGATCGAGTAATTCTCGGCGCCGCGCTTGAAAACCACGGGCCGCGCAATGTCGCGGCCCGTGCTGCATCCGAACGTCAAGTTACGATGGCGGCAAATTTCGATACAAGATTTCGCACTGGAGACTCACTGTGACTGATCGCCCCTGGCTCGGCAGCTATCCGCAAGGCGTGCCCGCCGACATCGATGCCTCGCGCTACCCCTCGCTGGTCGCGCTGATGGAAGAGAGCTTTTCAAAGTACGCGGACCGCACGGCCTACAGCTTCATGGGCAAGGACGTGAGCTACGCTGACGTCGATCGCCTCAGCCGCGCTTTTGCCGGCTATCTGCAGGGGCTTGGCCTCGTCAAGGGCGACCGCGTCGCCGTGATGATGCCCAACTGTCCGCAGTACCCGATCGCCGTCGCGGGCCTGCTGCGCGCCGGCTTGATCCTGGTCAACGTGAATCCGCTCTATACGCCGCGCGAACTGGAGCATCAGCTCAAGGACTCGGGCTCCAAGGCGATCGTGATCATGGAGAACTTCGGCACCACGCTGCAGCAATGCCTGGCCGCCACGCCGGTCAAACACGTCGTGCTGGCCGCGATGGGCGACCGGTTGGGGCTGCTGAAGGGTGCACTGGTCAACTATGTGGTGCGCAGCGTCAAGAAGATGGTGCCCACCTACAGCCTGCCGGGCGCCGTGCGATTCAACGACGCGCTCGAAAAGGGCGCAGCGCGCACTGTCCAGACGGTGGCGATCGGCCCCGACGACGTCGCGGTGCTGCAGTACACCGGCGGCACCACGGGGGTGTCGAAGGGCGCGGTGCTGCTTCATCGCAACGTGATCGCCAACGTGCTGCAGTCGGAAGCCTGGAACGATCCGGTCATGCAAAAGGTGCCTGCCGGCGAGCAGCCGACCAGTGTCTGCGCGCTGCCGCTGTATCACATCTTCGCTTTCACCGTGAACATGATGCTCAGCATGCGCACGGGCGGAAAGCTGATCCTGATCCCGAATCCGCGCGACATCGCGGGCGTGCTCAAGGAGTTGTCGAAGCACACCTTCCACAGCTTCCCGGCCGTCAACACGCTGTTCAACGGCCTCGCGAACCATCCTGACTTCAACACCGTCAACTGGAAGAACCTGAAGGTCTCCGTCGGCGGCGGCATGGCGGTGCAGGGTGCGGTGGCCAAGCTGTGGCTCGACAAGACGGGCTGCCCGATCTGCGAAGGCTATGGCCTCTCGGAAACCTCGCCGTCGGTCACCTGCAATCCGACGACGAGCATCGCCTACACGGGCACCATCGGCGTGCCATTGCCCAGCACCTACGTGAAGCTGCTCGATGACGACGGCCATGACGTCGCACCGGGCCAGGCCGGCGAGGTCGCGGTCAAGGGACCGCAGGTGATGGCCGGCTACTGGCAGCGCCCCGACGAAACAGCCAAGGTCATGACGGCCGACGGCTACTTCAAGACCGGCGACGTCGGCGTGGTCGACGAGCGCGGCTACTTCAAGATCGTCGATCGCAAGAAGGACATGATCCTGGTCTCGGGCTTCAACGTATACCCGAACGAGATCGAGGACGTCGTTGCACAGATCCCGGGCGTGCTCGAATGCGCAGCCGTGGGCATTCCCGACGACAAGACCGGCGAAACCGTGAAGCTCGTGATCGTCAAGAAGGACGCCGACCTCACCGAAGCCGAGATCCGCGAGTTCTGCCGCGCGAACCTCACCGGCTACAAGCAGCCGCGTGTCATCGAGTTCCGCACCGATCTTCCCAAGACGCCGGTCGGAAAGATCCTGCGACGCGAACTGCGCGACGTCAAAAAGTAAGGGTTCGGCCCGGGACGCGACCCGGCATCGCTCTTGCATATTGGGACTGAATGTTCCGATTCATCCTGACTCGCGCAAGCCTCCTCGTGCCGACCTTCGTCGGCATGACGCTGCTTGCGTTTTTCCTGATCCGGCTGGTGCCGGGCGACCCCATCGAAACGCTCGCAGGCGAGCGCGGCATCGATCCGGTCCGGCATGCGCAGCTGCTGAAGGACTACGGCCTCGACAAGCCGCTCTTCACGCAATACGGCATCTACATCGAGCGCGTGATGCGCGGCGACCTGGGCAAGTCGGTCATCACGCAGGAGCCGGTGATGAGCGAGTTTCTCGCGCTGTTCCCGGCCACCGTCGAACTGGCGGTGTGTGCCATCCTCTTCGCGCTCCTGCTCGGCATTCCGGCCGGCATCATCGCGGCGGTCAAGCGCAATTCGCTGTTCGACCACGGCGTGATGGCGACCTCGCTCACCGGCTACTCGATGCCCATCTTCTGGTGGGGGTTGCTGCTGATCCTGTTCTTTTCGGTGCAGCTCGGCTGGACGCCGGTCTCGGGCCGCATCGCGGTGCAGTACTACATCGAGCCGGTGACCGGCTTCCTGCTGATCGACTCGTTGCTGTCGGATGACAAGGGTGCGTTCTTCTCGGCGCTGCAGCACCTGATCCTGCCGGCCATCGTGCTCGGCACCAACACGCTCGCGGTGATCGCCCGGATGACGCGCTCGGCCATGCTCGAAGTGTTGGGCGAGGACTACATCCGCACCGCGCGTGCGAAGGGCCTCGCGCCGCTGCGCGTGGTGGGCGTGCATGCGCTGCGCAATGCGTTGATCCCGGTGGTCACGGTGATCGGGCTGCAGGTCGGGGTCCTCTTCACCGGTGCCATCCTGACCGAGACGATCTTTTCCTGGCCCGGCGTCGGCAAGTGGCTGATCGAAGCCATCGGCCGGCGCGACTATCCGGTGCTCCAGGGGGGCATGCTGTTGCTCGGCGTGATCGTGATGGTGGTCAACGTCGTGGTCGATCTGGCCTACGGCTTCATCAATCCCCGCATCCGGCAATCGCGATGAATACGGCCGCTGTTCCTGTCGAAAGAAACTCGGCGCCGCCGGGTCCGTGGCGCGAGTTCTGGCACTCGTTCTCTGCCAATCGCGGCGCGGTCATCGGCCTGGGCGTGGTCGTGTTCCTGCTGCTGGTGGCGCTGTTCGCGCCGTGGATCGCGCCGCATGCGCCGAACCAGACCGACAGCACGGCCTTCCTGCGGCCTCCTGCCTGGCAGGAGGGCGGCACCGCAACGCACCTGCTGGGCACCGATGCCATTGGCCGGGACATCCTCTCGCGGCTCATGTTCGGCGCACGGCTGTCGCTGTCGATCGGCATGGCGGTCGTCGCGATCTCGGTCGCGGTCGGCATCGCGCTGGGGCTGATCGCCGGATTCTTTCGCGGCGTGCTCGAGATCGCCATCATGCGGCTGATGGACGTGATCCTCACGCTGCCGAGCTTGCTGCTCGCGATCGTGATCGTCGCGATCCTCGGGCCGGGGTTGATCAACGCGATGCTGGCGGTCGCGATCGTGGTGCTGCCGCACTATGTGCGGATCACGCGCGCCGCCGTGATCTCGGAGGTCTCGCGCGACTACGTGACGGCCGCCCGCGTGAGCGGTGCGGGCACGCTGCGCCTGATGTTTCGCGAAGTGCTGCCCAACTGCGCCGCGCCGCTGATCGTGCAGGCTTCGCTGGGCGTGTCGACGGCCATCCTCGACGCGGCGGCGCTGGGCTTTCTCGGCCTGGGGGCACAGCCGCCGTCACCGGAGTGGGGAACCATGTTGGCCGATGCGCGCGAGTTCGTCCTGCGCGCGTGGTGGGTCGTGACCTTGCCGGGCCTTGCGATCCTTGCCGCGGTGCTCGCGTTCAATCTGCTTGGCGACGGATTGCGCGACGCCCTCGATCCCAAACTCAAACGCTAGTCATGAAGCTCGCCCCCAGCCTCGCCCACTTCGTGTGGCTCGGACACCCCCTCCGGGGGCAACCCCTGCGGACCGGCAAAGCCGGTCCCGCCGGGTTCCTGGACTCGGCCGCGACGAGTTCGCGTGCGGAGGGCGCTGATGCCGCTGCTTGATATACGCGATCTGCACGTTGAGTTCCCCACGCAAGGCGGCACGCTGCACGCGGTCGATGGCGTGAGCCTTCGCCTGGAGCAGGGCGAGGTGCTCGGCATCGTCGGCGAGTCGGGCTCGGGCAAGAGCGTCACGATGATGGCGCTGATGGGGCTCATCGGCTGGCCCGGCCGCGTGCGTGCCCAGCACCTGCGCTTCGCCGGCCATGACTTGCTCGGCATCTCCGACAAGGAGCGACGCAAGCTCGTCGGCAAGGACGTCGCGATGATCTTCCAGGAGCCG
Source organism: Variovorax flavidus (assembly GCF_030317145.1). GTDB lineage: Bacteria > Pseudomonadota > Gammaproteobacteria > Burkholderiales > Burkholderiaceae_C > Variovorax > Variovorax flavidus. The sequence goes on along the minus strand of NZ_JASZYE010000002.1, from coordinate 125,831 downwards.
ACGACCAGCCTCAACCCCTGCTTCACCATCGGCTGGCAGTTGATGGAGACCTTGCGCCTGCACCTGACCCTCGACAAGCGCGAGGCGAAGAAGCGTGCGACCGAACTGCTCGAACAGGTGGGAATCCCCGCCGCGTCGTCGCGCCTCGGCGCCTACCCGCACCAGTTGTCGGGCGGGATGAACCAGCGCGTGATGATCGCGATGGCGATCGCCTGCAACCCGCGCCTGCTGATCGCCGACGAGCCGACCACCGCGCTCGACGTGACCATCCAGGCGCAGATCCTCGACCTGCTGCGCAGCTTGCAGAAAGAGCGCGGCATGGGGCTGGTGCTCATCACGCACAACATGGGCGTGGTCAGCGAGATGGCCCAGCGCGTGGCCGTGATGTATGCCGGGCAGGTGATGGAGGAGCGCGGTGTGGCCGAGCTGTTCGCCGCGCCGCAGCATCCGTACACGGCGGCCCTGCTCGCGGCGCTGCCCGAGCGCACGGCAGGCGAAGGGCGGCTCGCCACCATCGCGGGCGTGGTGCCGGGCGTGCACGACCGTCCTGCCGGCTGCCTCTTCGCGCCGCGCTGCAGCTACGCGACGGCACATTCGCGCGCCGTTCGGCCCGAGCTGCGGGAATGGATGGGCGGGCAGGTGCGCTGCCACTACGCGCTCGGCGATCCCCGGCGCAACGAAGCGCTTGCCCGCGACGGCGCGCAGGTGGTGGAGTTCGTCCGATGAGCGAAGTGGTCGTCGAGGCGAAGGGACTGCAGCGCGTCTATTCGGTCCGGCGCGGACTCTTCCGCGCGCCTGCGCATCTGCAGGCGGTGGGCAACATCTCCTTCACGTTGGAGAAGGGCCGCACGCTCGCCGTGGTCGGCGAATCGGGCTGCGGCAAGTCGACGCTGGCGCGCATGGTCGCGCTGATCGAAAAGCCGACGGCAGGCTCCCTCACGCTGGTGGGCCACGATGCGGTCCACCCGCCTGCGGAGCGTCGACGCGAACTGCGGCAGGCCGTGCAGCTGGTGTTCCAGAACCCCTACGGCTCGCTCAACCCGCGCAAGAAGATCTCCGCCGTGCTCGAAGATCCGCTCGCGATCAACACATCGCTCGGCAAGTCGGAGCGCGCTGCGAAGGCCCGCGACATGCTGGCACGCGTCGGGCTGCGGCCCGAGTACGCCAATCGCTATCCGCACATGTTCTCGGGCGGCCAGCGCCAGCGCATCGCGATCGCGCGTGCGCTGATGCTCGATCCGCGCCTGCTGGTGGCCGACGAACCCGTGTCCGCGCTCGACGTGTCGATCCAGGCGCAGGTGCTGAACCTGCTGGCGGACCTGCAGGCCGAGCTGGGTCTGTCCTATCTCTTCATCTCGCACGACCTCGGCGTGGTGCGGCACATCGCGCACGACGTGCTGGTGATGTACCTGGGCCATGCGGTGGAGCAAGGCCCCAAGGCGCGCATCTTCGCGCGGCCGCTGCATCCCTACACGCAGGCGCTGCTGGCCTCGACACCCGGCCTCGCGGCGGAACGCATCGTGCTGAAGGGCGAGCTGCCTTCGCCGTTGTCGCCTCCGCCCGGATGCGTGTTCAACACGCGGTGCGCGCACGCCACCGAGCGCTGCCGTACCGAACGGCCGTTGCCGCGCCTGCTCGACGAACGCATGGTGGCCTGCCACCATGCCGAAAAGTTTCTCGATGGTGCGGCGGAAGTCCGTGCCGATCATTCCCTGCCCGCTTGAGTGCGGATTCAACCCTGAAGGAGTCGACCGACATGTCCCCCACTTCCAAACTCTCGCGCCGCCTTCGCACCGTCGCGCTGCTGGCGCCGGCGGCGCTCGCGCTCGCCTGCGGCGCCGCTTCGGCCAAGACGCTGGTCTTCTGCTCGGAAGGCAGCCCGGAGAACTTCTATGCGGCGGTGAACACCACCGGCACCTCCTTCGACGCCACCACGCAGGTCTACAACAACCTCGTCGATTTCGAGCGCGGCTCGACCAAGGTGGTACCGGGCCTCGCCGAGAGCTGGACCATTTCACCCGACGGCACGGAGTACACCTTCAAGCTGCGCAAGGGCGTCAAGTGGCACAACACGGCCAAGAGCTTCAAGCCCACCCGCGACTTCAATGCCGACGACGTCATCTTCATGATGGAACGCCAGTGGAAGGAGAACGACCCCTATTTCAAGGTCACGAGCCCGAACCACTCCTACTTCAATGACATGGGCATGCCCAAGCTGCTGAAGTCCATCGACCGCATCGATGACTACACGGTGAAGTTCACGCTGAACAAGCCCGAGGCGCCTTTCCTCGCCAACCTCGCGATGCCCTATGCCGGCATTCAGTCGAAGGAATACGCGATCGCGATGCTCAAGGCCGGCACGCCGGAGAAGGTCGACCAGGATCCGATCGGCACCGGCCCCTTCTATCTGGTGCAGTACCAGAAGGACGCCATCGTGCGCTTCAAGGCCTTCCCCCAGTACTGGGGCGGCAAGGCCAAGATCGACGACCTGATCTTCGCGATCACGCCCGACGCCTCGGTGCGCTGGGCCAAGCTGCAGAAGGGCGAATGCCATGTGATGCCGTACCCGAACCCCGCCGACCTCGACGCGATCCGCAAGGACCCCAACGTGCAGGTGCTGGAGCAGGCCGGGCTCAACGTCGGCTACCTTGCCTACAACACGCAGAAGAAGCCCTTCGACGACGTGCGCGTGCGCAAGGCGCTCAACATGGCGATCAACAAGAAGGCCATCGTCGACGGTGTCTATCTCACCACCGGCGTTGCCGCCAAGAACCCGATCCCGCCGACGATGTGGTCGTACAACGACGCGATCAAGGACGACCCGTACGATCCCGAAGCCGCGAAGAAGCTGCTGGCGCAGGCGGGCTATCCGGATGGCTTCACCACGGACCTGTGGGCGATGCCGGTTCAGCGCCCGTACAACCCGAACGCCAAGCGCATCGCCGAACTGATGCAGGCCGACCTCGCGAAGGTCGGCGTCAAGGCGGAGATCAAGTCCTTCGAATGGGGCGAATACCGCAAGCGCATGCAGGCCGGCGAGCACCAGATGGGCATGCTGGGCTGGACGGGCGACAACGGCGACCCGGACAACTTCATGTACACCCTGCTGGGCTGCGCGTCGGCGCAATCGAACGGCAGCAACGTGGCGAAGTTCTGCTACAAGCCCTACGAGGATCTGGTCGTGCAGGCGAAGAACGTGCCCAAGCAGGCCGAGCGCGATGCGCTCTACAAGAAGGCGCAGGTGATCTTCAAGGAGCAGGCGCCGTGGTTCACCATTGCGCATGCGGTTCAACTGAAGCCGGTCCGCAAGGAAGTGGTGGACTTCAAGCTCAGCCCGTTCGGCCGCCACACCTTCTATGGCGTGGATATCAAGCAGTAACGGCTTGAAGAAGGAAGCGCGATGAGCGATTCGCCTCGACTGCCGATTGCCATCGTTGCGGCGATGCACGAGGAGTTGGCGGCGCTGCTCGCGCAGATGCCTGACGAGCAGCGCATCCAGGTTGCCGGCCGGGACTACTGGGTCGGCCACTTGCAGGGGCAACTCGTGGTCGCGGTGCTGTCGCGCATCGGCAAGGTCGCGGCGGCCACCACGGCCACGGTGTTGTTGGAGCGATTCGGCGTGCGGGCCATCGTGTTCACGGGCGTCGCCGGCGGGCTGGCGCCCGGTGTCGAGGTCGGCGACGTCGTCGTGGCGACCCGGCTGCTGCAGCACGACCTGGACGCGTCCCCGATCTTCCCGAAGTACGAAGTGCCGCTGACCGGCCACGCGCGCTTCGCCACCGACACAGCGATCAGCGATGCGCTGGCCGTCGTGGCCGCCGACCTGCTGAGCGATCCGGTCACGCTGCTGGGCGAGAAGGTGGTCGAGGATTTCCGCCTGACAGCGCCGAAGGTCCACCGCGGCCTGGTGGTGAGCGGGGATCGCTTCGTGTCGACCTCGGCCGAAAGCGAAGCGCTGCGCCTTGCATTGCCCGACGCACTCGCGGTCGAGATGGAGGGCGCCGCCGTGGCGCAGGTGTGCCACGACTACGGCGTGCCCTTCGCCGCGGTGCGCACGATTTCCGATCGGGCCGACGACGCGGCCCATGGCGATTTCACCCGCTTCGTCTCGTCGGTCGCGAGCCGCTACAGCCTCGCGGTGGTCGACGCGTGGCTGGCCACGCTGCCAGCGGACGAGCCTGCGCCTACTTGAGCCAGCCGCGCCGGCGGAAGTACCACATCGGCACTAGCGCGCTCGCGATCATCAGCACGATCGCGTAGGCGTAGCCGTAGCTCAGATCGAGTTCGGGCATGAACTTGAAGTTCATGCCGTACACGCTCGCGATCAAGGTTGGCGGCAGCAGCGCCACGCTCGCGACCGAGAAGATCTTGATGGTCTTGTTCTGGTTGATGTTGATGAAACCGACGGTCGCATCCATCAGGAAGTTGATCTTGTCGAACAGGAAGGCCGTGTGGTTGTCGAGCGATTCGATGTCGCGAAGGATCTGCCGCGCCTCCTCGAACTGCTCGGCATTGAGCATGCGGCTGCGCATCATGAAGCTCACCGCGCGGCGCGTGTCCATCACGTTGCGGCGGATGCGCCCGTTCAAGTCTTCCTGCCGGGCGATCAGGCCGAGCACCTCGCCGGCCAGTTCGTCGCTCACGTTGCCCGAGAGCACTTTCTTGCCGGCGGATTCGAGTTCGTCGTAGATGTTCTCGAGCGTGTCGGCCGAGTATTCGGCGTCGGCATCGAACAGCTTCAGCAGCACTTCCTTGGCGTCCTCGATCAGGCCGGGGGCGCGGCGGGCGCGCATGCGCAGCAGTCGGAACACCGGCACGTCCTCGTCGTGGATCGAGAACAGCACGCCGCGGCTGCGCAGTTCGGTGTTGTGCTGGTTGAGGATGAAGGCCACGCGCACCGAGCGCGGGTTCTCGTCGTCGTCGATCAGGAAGTCGCTGCGGATGTGGAGTTCGCCGTTGTCCTCTTCATAGAAGCGCGCGGATTCCTCGATGTCCTCGTCCATCGCGTCTTCGGGGATGGAGAGGCCGTAGTACTGCTTGATCCAGCGCTTTTCCTCGACGGTGGGTGATTCGAGGTCGACCCAGATGGGCTGAAACTGGGAAAGCTCTTCGAGCGCCTCGATCTCTTCCTGGACGAGGCGACCGTTGGCGAGCGTGAAGATGTTGAGCATGGCTCACTCCCGTGAATGGTCTGGCGGTTGGGCGAAGGGGGGCGCTTTCAACTCCCTCGCCAACGGACATGTCAGAGCGGAAGTGAAAGCTGCCGAGACGGGTCGATTTCCATATGAAAGGCTCCGGTTGCAGCGAGGCGCGATTATGTCATCCGCCCTCCGGGTATCCCCGGCCGTATCTGGATGGACATACAGTAAAGTGACGTCGATGCAAAGCGTCGCGCAACCCACTCCAGCCAGCCAGGCCGAGCGCCTCGCGGCGGCGCTCGCCCAGCTCAACGATGCGCAGCGCGCGGCGGTCGAGCACGGTGTCGGCGCCGCCCTGGGCGACGCGCAACGGGACGATCGCCCCCTGCTCGTGATCGCCGGCGCGGGCTCCGGCAAGACCAGCACGCTGGCACACCGCGTCGCCCACCTGATTGCGCGCGGCGCCGATCCGCAGCGCATCCTGCTGCTGACCTTCTCACGCCGTGCGGCGCAGGAAATGGAGCGCCGGGCAGGGCAGGTGCTGGCCCGCGTGCTCGGCCTGAGATCCGAGGCGCCGCCGGCGCTGCCGTGGGCCGGCACCTTCCACGGCATCGGCGCGCGGCTGCTGCGCGAGTACGCGGCCCAGATCGGCCTCAGCGAGAACTTCACCATCCACGATCGCGGCGATGCCGAAGACCTCATGGGGCTGGTGCGCAACGACCTCGGCCTGTCGTCCACGACGCGGCGCTTTCCGCAGAAGGGCACATGCCTGTCGATCTACTCGCGCACGGTCAACACCTGCGCACCGCTGGCGGAGGTGCTGAAGCATGCGTTTCCGTGGTGTGCGGAATGGGAAGCCGAACTCAAGCGGCTGTTCGGTGCCTACGTCGAGGCCAAGCAGCAGCAGCACGTGCTCGACTATGACGATCTGCTGCTGTACTGGGCCGAAATGGTGGCCGAGCCGACGCTGGCGGAGCACGTCGGCGCGCGCTTCGACCACGTGCTGGTCGACGAATACCAGGACACCAACCTGCTGCAGGCTGCCATCCTGCGATCGATGAAGCCCGATGGATGCGGCGTGACCGTGGTGGGTGACGACGCGCAGTCGATCTACTCGTTTCGCGGCGCAACGGTTCGCAACATCCTCGACTTTCCGCAGCACTTCAGCCGGCCCGCGCGCATCGTCACGCTGGAGCGCAACTACCGCTCGACGCAGCCCATCCTCGATGTCTCGAACGCGGTGATTGCCGCCGCCGCGGAGCGCCATGCGAAGACGCTCTGGACCGACAAGCCCTCGGCCGGCCGGCCCCAGCTCGTGCTGGTGCCCGACGAGGCGCAGCAGGCGCGCTGGGTCGCCGATCGCGTGCTGGCGCATCGCGAAGGCGGACTGGCGCTGAAGTCCCAGGCGGTGCTGTTCCGCACGTCGACGCACAGCGCTGCGCTGGAGCTTGAACTGGCACGGCGCAACATTCCTTTCGTCAAGTACGGGGGGCTCAAGTTTCTCGAAGCCGCGCATGTGAAGGATCTGCTGGCCGTGCTGCGCTTTGCGCAAAACCCGAGAGGGCGCATGGCGGGTTTCCGGGTCACGCAGCTGATTCCGGGCATCGGGCCGGTTACTTCCACCCGGCTGCTCGATGCGATGTCCGAAGCGGCCGACCCGGGTGCGGTCGTACAGGCCTTCGTGCCGCCCAGCACTGCGCGGGACGAATGGGCCCGGTTCGCAGCCATCTATGCGGCGCTGCGCGAGCCTTCGCTGGCCTGGCCCGCAGACATGGATCTGGCGCTGCAGTGGTATCTGCCGCATCTGGAGCGTCTCCACGATGACGCGGGGCTGCGCCGCGGCGACATCGAGCAACTCGCGCGGCTGGCGTCAGGCTATGCGTCGCGCGAGCGCTTCCTGACCGAACTCACGCTCGATCCGCCTGAAGCCACGAGCGACCGGCCAGGGCCTCCGCTGCTGGACGAGGACTACCTGATTCTTTCGACGATCCACTCGGCCAAGGGGCAGGAGTGGACGTCGGTCCACGTGCTGAACGTGGTGGACGGCTGCATCCCGGCCGATGTGGCGCAGGGCGCGCAGGAACTCGAAGAGGAGCGACGGCTGTTGTATGTCGCGATGACCCGCGCGCGCGACCATCTGCACCTGCTCGTGCCGCAGCGCTTCTACGTCACGCAGCAGGCGGCTCGCGGCGATCGGCATCTGTATGCGGGCCGCACGCGCTTCATCACGGCGTCCGACGCCGAACGTTTCGAGCACCAGACCTGGCCCCCGCCGCCCGAGCGCGCGCCGCACGTGCCGGCGCCAGCCGCCACGATCGACCTGTTGAGCCGGATGCGGGCCAACTGGAGATAGCTCGCCCCCAGGCTGCGCGCACTGCGTGTCGCTTCGCCTACCCCCTGCCGGGGGCGACACCGGCGGACCGGCGGAGCCGGATCCGCGGTGTTTCACGAAGGGGGCCGGGCTTCGCCGGCTGGTGGGGCACGGCCTGATTGGAGGGTGGGCTATCAAATCGATAGCGGTAGAAAACCCCTATGGGGAATGGCCCTTTGTACGTGTTCGGAAAGATTGCAATTCGATGACAGCATGGGCATAGTGAACCGACCTTCCCCGCTTTCTCTTCTCTTCCCCTCTCCCTCTTTCCCCCCACTCTGCTTTCGTTTCCCCGGCTGTGCCTCCCTCACCAAGGGGTGCGGCTATTTCCCCAACCGTCAATTCCAGGAGGTCATTCATGAATTTGACGATCAGCGGTCATCACCTCGACGTCACACCTGCCTTGCGCAACTACGTTACGAGCAAGCTGGACCGGATCACCCGCCATTTCGACCAGGTAGTCGATGTCAAGGTGATCCTCACGGTGGAAAAGCAAAAGGAAAAGGAACGCCGGCAACGCGCCGAATGCAATATTCACGTCAAGGGCAATGACATGTTCGCGGAGTCGAGCCACGCTGATCTCTACGCTGCTGTCGACGAGCTGGTCGACAAGCTCGACAGGCAGGTCGTCCGCCACAAGGACCGACTGCAGGACCATCATCACGAAGCGCCCAAGCGTGTGATGTAGTACCACTCCGGGCAAATACTCTTGCGGGCCACCTTCGGGTGGCTCTTTGCTTTTTGCGGTGTGGGTGCATAATCGCCCCCGCCCTGCCCCAACATGAACCGACTCGCGTCCATCCTGCCGCCCGCTCAAGTGCTTGTGAGCGTTGACGCCACCAGCAAGAAGCGTGCTTTTGAAGAAGCAGGCTTGCTGTTCGAAAACCTGCATGGCCTCGGCCGTGCGCTCATCACCGACAGCCTCTTTGCCCGCGAGCGTCTCGGCTCGACCGGCCTGGGCCATGGCGTGGCCATCCCGCACGGCCGCATCAAGGGGCTCAAGTCGCCCATGGCTGCCGTGTTCCAGCTGGCGAACCCGATCGGGTTCGACGCGCCGGACGAACAGCCCGTGGTCCTGCTGATCTTCCTGCTTGTGCCTGAAGCGGCGACGCAGAAACATCTTGAAATACTTTCCGAGATCGCCGAACTCCTGAGCGACGCCAACCTGCGCGAGCAGATCAAGTCGAGTTCGGACGCCGCGGCACTGCACGCCCTGATCGCAGGATGGCAATCCGCGCAGGTCGCCTGATCCGCGCGGCCTTGGGACGGTCTGGCGCATGAAGCCGACCGTCATCAGCGCCGACGCGATGTTCGAGGAGTTCCGCGGCTCTCTCCGATGGGAGTGGCTGGCGGGATTGGGAGCCTCGGAGCGCCAGTTCGATCCGGACGTCATCAGCCGGGCCCAGTCTGCCGCCGATCTGGTGGGCTATCTCAACTACATCCACCCGTACCGCGTACAGATCCTGGGCGCCCGTGAAGTCGCCTATCTGACGCGCGGCACGCCGGAGGATTGCGTGCGGCGCATTGCCCGCATCGTGACGCTGGAGCCGCCGATGCTGGTGCTGGCGGACGGCCAGCCAGCGCCGGACGAACTGCTGTCGATCTGCGAACGGGCGCAATTGCCCCTGTTTGCCACCCGTGAATCGTCGGCCTTCGTCATCGATTTGCTGCGGGCCTATCTCTCCAAGCACTTTGCCGAGCGCACCTCGATGCATGGGGTGTTCATGGACATCCTGGGGCTGGGCGTGATGATCACGGGCGAGTCCGGTCTCGGAAAGAGCGAACTCGGCCTGGAGTTGATTTCGCGCGGCAACGGCCTCGTGGCGGACGACGCGGTCGACCTCTACCGCATCAACCAGACCACCCTGGAAGGGCGCTGCCCCGAGCTGCTGCAGAACCTGCTCGAAGTGCGCGGCATCGGCCTGCTCGACATTCGGGCGATCTTCGGCGAGACGGCCGTGCGCCGGAAGATGCGGCTCAAGCTGATCGTCCACCTCGTGCGGCGCGACAGCTTCGAGCGCGACTACGAGCGCATGCCCTCGGCGCCGCTCACGCAGGATGTGCTGGGCATTCCGGTCCGCAAGGTGATCATCCAGGTCGTGGCCGGCCGCAACATCGCCGTGCTGGTCGAGGCGGCCGTGCGCAATTCGATCCTGCAACTGCGCGGCATCGATACCTATGCCGATTTCGTGGCCCGCCACCACAAGGCCATGGAAAGCGCCAGAGAAGACGACTAGCGCGCGAATCCCGGAAACACCGCGGAACCGGCTCCGCCGGGCCGCCGGTGTTGCCCCCGGTCAGGGGGTAGGCGGCTACACGAAGTGAGCAAGCCTGGGGGCGAGCCTGTCGCGCGTTCAGTGCTTGCTGGTGCAGTCGGCGCAGAGGCCGTAGAGGGACATGGCGTGATCCTGGAGGATCCAGCCCTTGTCTGCGGCGATCATCTGCTGGCGGCGCTCGATCTCGGCGTCGTAGAACTCCTCGACCTTGCCGCACGACGTGCACACGAGGTGGTCGTGGTGCTTGCCTTCGTTGAGTTCGTAGACCGCCTTGCCGCTCTCGAAGTGGCTGCGCTCCAGGATGCCGGCCTGCTCGAACTGCGTCAGCACGCGGTAGACCGTGGCCAGCCCGATATCCGAATGGTCGTTGAGGAGGACGCGAAACACGTCTTCCGCCGTCATGTGGCGCTGCCCGCCGTTCTGGAAGATTTCAAGAATCTTGAGGCGCGGCAAAGTGGCCTTGAGGCCCGTGTTCTTGAGTTCGTCGATGTTAGCCATGATGGTTCGTTCCCTGCGCCAGCCTTGCGGGAAGGGCCCGCCGGGGGCCAGCCGCTACAATGATTTGATCATATCGCCCAACCCTTTTTCCATGCCTGCCATTCCACAACGCCGCCTCTGGCCGCTCTTCGGCGTCGTCGCCGCGAGCCTGTGCCTCGGCGCTTGCAGCAGTGTCGGCGACAGAGCGCGCGGCGCCCTGACCGCCGTCACGCCCTACAAGGTCGAAGTGGTCCAGGGCAATTTCGTGTCCAAGGAACAGGTCGAGGCGCTGAAGCCCGGCATGTCGCGCCAGCAGGTGCGCGAGGTCCTCGGCACGTCGCTCCTGACCGATGTTTTCCACTCCAATCGCTGGGACTACGTGTTCACGATCCGCCGCCAGGGCGTCGAGCCGCAGCAGCGCCACCTGACGCTGTATTTCAACGGCGAGGTGCTCGATCGCTTCGAAGGCGATCCGATGCCGAGCGAGGAAGAATTCGTCGCCCAGCTCGACAGCCGCAAGCGCAGCGGCAAGGTGCCTCCGCTGGAAGCGACCGAAGACCAGCTCAAGAAGTTCGATCCGGCCAAGGACAAGAAGGCAGACGGCGATGCTCCGGCGGCGCCAGCAACGCCGCCGCCATTGCCTGCGGCTTACCCTCCGCTCGAATCGCGCTGAGCACGCGCCGGCCGATCCGGGTCGTCGCGCTCCTTTCTGAAATCCGCATTTCCAGAGGCTGAAACGCGTGACCGACTCTACTTCTCCATCCACTTCCCTGCGGCGCGTCGCGATCGCGGGCGCTTCCGGGCGCATGGGCCACATGCTGATCGAGGCCGTGCGCAATGCGCAGGATTGCCGCCTCGCCGGCGCGCTGGACGTCGCAGGCAGTGCTGCGATCGGTGGCGATGCGGCTTCGTTCCTGGGCTTCACGAGCGGCGTGCCCGTCGTGTCCGACCTGCGCGTCGGGCTCAAGGACGCGCAGGTGCTCATCGACTTCACGCGGCCCGAAGGCACGCTGGCACACCTCGCCGTGTGCCGCGAACTCGGCGTGCAGCTCGTGATCGGCACCACCGGGTTCAGCGACGCACAGAAGGCCGAGATCGCCGAGGCCGCCAAGGACATCGCGATCGTGATGGCGCCGAACATGAGCGTGGGCGTCAATGTCACCTTCAAGCTGCTCGAAATGGCCGCCAAGGCGCTGTCGACCGGCTATGACATCGAGATCATCGAAGCGCACCACCGCCACAAGGTCGACGCGCCTTCGGGCACGGCGCTCAAGATGGGCGAGGTGATCGCCGATGCGCTGGGCCGCGACCTCAAGGACTGCGCCGTCTACGCGCGCGAAGGCGTCACCGGCGAACGCGACCCGTCGACCATCGGCTTCGCCACCATCCGTGGCGGCGACATCGTCGGCGACCACACGGTGCTGTTTGCCGGCACCGGCGAGCGCATCGAGATCACGCACAAGTCGGCTAGCCGCGCGACTTATGCGCAAGGCAGCCTGCGCGCGGTGCGCTTCCTGGCGAACCAGCGCGCCGGCTTGTTCGACATGTTCGACGTTCTGGGTCTGCGCTGACTCCGGCATGAGCATCCTGGCGCTGCTCGCCCACGGTGACGCCGTCAGCCGCTCGGTCGCGGCGCTGTTGCTGGTCATGTCGGTGTCGAGCTGGGTCGTGATTCTCTGGAAAGCCTGGCTCCTGCGTGGGGGGACGCGCGATGTGGTGCGCAGCATTGCGGCCTTCTGGCAATCGCCATCCATCGGGGATGCGGAATCGAGCCTCAGGGCCTTCGACCGTGCGGCGCTGGTGCTGCCGGCGGTGAGCGCGGTGCGCAATCTCGCAACCCACGCCGACAGCGCCACCTTGGGCGGCGCCGTCGACCGGACCCAGCGCGTCACGCGCGTCCTGCGCGATGCCCTGCATGCGGCGCTGCGGCGCCTGCAAGCTGGCCAGATCCTGCTGGCCACGGTGGGCGCCACCGCGCCCTTCGTCGGCCTGCTCGGCACGGTCTGGGGCATTTATCGCGCGCTGGTGGGCATCGCCGGCGAAACGGGCGGCTTCACCATCGACAAGGTCGCCGGCCCCGTCGGCGAGGCGCTGATCATGACGGCCTTCGGCCTCGCGGTCGCGATTCCGGCCGTGCTCGCCTACAACGTGTTCGGACGCGTGGTCGGCCGCATCGAGGCCGAACTCGAGGGCTTCGCGCACGACCTGCTGGGCATGCTCGGCGAACCCGCGCAACGCGAGATCCCTCTGCCGCCAGCGCGGCCGATGCCGGCCTGAGCGCGGGGCGCAACGCACATGGCCTTCGGTCGCACATCGCTCGGCAGCACGGCCACCGGCGGACGATCGACCGGCGCAGGCGGCCAGCGCCCGCTGTCCGACATCAACGTCACGCCGCTGGTCGACGTGATGCTCGTGCTGCTGGTGATCTTCATCATCACCGCGCCGCTCATGGCCAGCTCGATCAAGCTCAACCTGCCGCGCACCGACGCAGGCCGGTCCGGCGACACGCCGAAGTTCGTGTCGCTCGTGGTCGATGCGGCGGGCAAGGTCTACCTGAACGACAAGCCGGTCACGCAAGAGGAGTTGGCGGCCGGCCTTGCCAATGCCGCCACCGCGAGCCGCGACACCGAAGTCCAGCTCCGCGCCGACCAGACCGTGCCCTACGGCAAGGTCGTCGAACTGATGGGCATCGCCAACAAGGTCGGCCTGACCCGCATCGGCTTCGTGACTGAAGCGCCCCCGACAAACCCTCCAGCGAAATAACCCGCTGGCGAAGCCGTGGCGTTCGCGAAACACCGCGGAACCGGCTTCGCCGGGCCGCCGGTGTTGCCCCCTGAAAGGGGGTGGAGAGCGACACGAAGTGCGCGAGCCTGGGGGTCAGCCCATCACCACCGGCCGCGTCTTCCAGATCTCATGCGCATACTGCGCAATCGTCCGATCCGACGAAAACGCCCCCATCCCCGCGACATTGAGAATCGCCATGCGCGTCCACGCATCCGGGTCGCGATACAGCGCATCGACCTTTTCCTGCGCCTCGATGTAGCTCGCATAGTCGGCCAGCAGCAGGTAGTGGTCGCCCCAGCTCACCAGCGCGTCGAAGATCTGCTGGTAGCGCGCCGGCTCGGTGGGCGAGAAGGCGCCGTCGCGGATGCTGTCGAGCACGCGCTGCAGTTCGGGGTTGGCCTCGTAGATGTCGCGCGGCTGGTAGCCGCTCGCGCGGATGTCGGCCACCTGCGGCGTGGTGTTGCCGAAGATGAAGAAATTCTCGGGGCCGACGTTCTCGCGCATCTCGACGTTGGCGCCGTCGAGCGTGCCGATGGTCAGTGCGCCGTTGAGCGCGAACTTCATGTTGCCCGTGCCCGAGGCCTCGGTGCCGGCCGTGGAGATCTGCTCCGACAGGTCGGCCGCCGGCATGATGACCTCGGCCAGGCTGACGCTGTAGTTCGGCAGGAACACGACCTTGAGCAGCTTGCCCACGCGCTCGTCGTTGTTGATGACGTGCGCCACGTCGTTGATGAGGCGGATGACGAGCTTGGCCATGTGGTACGCCGAAGCGGCCTTGCCCGCGAACACCACCACGCGCGGCACGTGGCCGGCGTCCGGGGCATCCAGGATGCGGTGATAGCGCGTGATCACGTGCAGCACGTTGAGCAGCTGCCGCTTGTACTCGTGCATGCGCTTGACCTGCACGTCGAAGAGCGCGTCGGTGTCCACGTCGACCCGAAGGTGCTCGTCGATCCAGTTCGCCAGCCGCAGCTTGTTCTCGCGCTTGGCATGGCGGAAGGCGCGCACGAAGGCCGGCTGCTGCGCCATGGGCCGCAGCACTTCGAGCTGCGTCAGGTCGCGACGCCAGCCGCGGCCGATGCGCGTGTCGAGCAGGGCCGCCAGCGGCGGGTTGGCTTGCGCCAGCCAGCGCCGCGGCGTCACGCCGTTGGTCTTGTTGTTGAAGCGCTCCGGAAAAAGCATCGCGAAGTCCGCGAAGATCGATTGCTTCATGAGTTCCGAGTGCAGGCCCGATACGCCGTTGATCGAATGGCTTGCCAATACGGCCACGTACGCCATGCGCACGCGCCGCTCGCCGGACTCGTCGATCAGCGAAAGCCGGCGCATCAGCTCGATGTCCTGGCCGTGCGACTGCGTCACCGCCGCGAGAAAGCGCGAGTTCATGTCGAAGAGGATCTGCAGGTGGCGCGGCAGCACCCGCCCGAACATCTCCACCGGCCAGGTCTCCAGCGCCTCGTGCATCAGCGTGTGGTTGGTGTAGCTGAAGACTTTCTGCGTGTGGGCCCACGCCGTGTCCCAGGGCAGGTCGTGCTCGTCGATCAGGAGGCGCATCAGCTCCGGCACGGCCAGCACCGGGTGCGTGTCGTTGAGGTGGATGCTGACCTGGTCGGGCAACGCGTCGAAGTCGGTGTGGTTGCGCAGGTAGCGCCGCACAAGATCCTGCACGCTCGCGCTGACGAAGAAGTATTCCTGGTGCAGCCGCAATTCGCGGCCCGACGGCGTGGAGTCGTCGGGGTAGAGCACCCGCGAGACGTTCTCCGAGTGGTTCTTGCTCTCCACGGCCTCGAAGTAGTTGCCGCGGTTGAAGGCCGAGAGATCGATTTCCTCGGTCGCGCGGGCGGACCACAGCCGCAGCGTGTTGGTGGCCTGCGTGCCGTAGCCGGGGATGATGGTGTCGTAGGCCACGGCGAGCACGTCGTGGGTGTCGACCCAGTTCGCGGCGCCGTAGGGCACGCCCTTGCCTTCGCGCCTTTGTACGTGGCCGCCGAAGCGCACGCGGTAGGTCACCTCGGGCCGCTGGAACTCCCACGGGTTGCCACGCGTGAGCCAGTAGTCGGGCGTCTCGACCTGCTGGCCGTCGACGATGCGCTGGCGGAACATGCCGTATTCGTAGCGGATGCCGTAGCCCAGGCCCGGCACGCCGAGCGTCGCCATGGAGTCGAGGAAGCAGGCGGCGAGTCGGCCGAGGCCCCCGTTGCCCAACGCGGCGTCGGGCTCGCGCTCGGCCAGCTTCTGGATGTCGACACCGAAATCGGCCAGCGCCTGCTTCACGGTGTCCTGCAGTTCCAGCGCAAGCAGGGCATTGGTGAAGGTGCGCCCGATCAGGAACTCCATCGACAGGTAGTAGACGCGCTTGAGCCGCTGCGCATAGATCGCGCGGGTGGTGCCCATCCAGCGCTCGACGATCTGGTCGCGCACCGCGAGCGCGGTCGCGTGCAGCCAGTCATCGGGGCTGGCGGCCACCGGGTCCTTGCCGACCGCGTACATGAGCTTGTTCGCGACGGCGCGCTTGAAGGCGGCGACGTCGCGGTCGGGGTGGTCGTACTTGAATTCTTCGATGGTCATGGTGGGAACGGTGTGGGTTCTCTGACGGATGGGCTTCAGGCCAGGGCCTCGGCGAAGACGTCGAGGTAGCGGGCGGCAGCAGTGCCCCAGTCGGCGGGGCGGCGCATGGCATTCGCGCGAACGGCGCGCCAGTCGGCCGGCCGCCGGTAGAGCGCAAAGGCGCGGCGAAGCGCGCGCGCATAACCTGCGTCATCGAAGTCGTCGAAGGCAAAGCCCGTGGCTTCGCCGCTGGCCAGATCTTCCAGGGTGGCGTCGACCACCGTGTCGGCCAGGCCGCCGACGTGGTGCACGAGCGGCAGGCTGCCGTACTTGAGACCGTACATCTGCGTGAGGCCGCAGGGCTCGAAGAGCGACGGGACCAGCGTGACGTCGCCGGCGCCGAAGAGGCGATGCGCCAACGGCTCGCTGTAGCCCAGCGTGACGCTGACCGATTCCGGTGCGGCCGTGGCACGCTGCCGGAAGGCCGTTTCCAGTGGCGCATCTCCGCTGCCGAGCAGCGCGAGCTGACCGCCTTGCGCCAGCAGCGCGTCGAGCCCGCCGAGCACGAGGTGCAGGCCCTTCTGTTCGGTCAGCCGGCTCACCACCACGAACAGCGGCGCATCGGCTTGCGGCGCCAGGCCGAGTTCTTCCTGCAGCGCGGCCTTGCACTGCGCCTTGCCGCCCAGCCGCCGCAGGTCGTAGCGGAACGGGATCAGGGTGTCCGTGGCCGGATTCCAGATCTGGTCATCGACGGCGTTGAGGATGCCCGTGAGCACGTGCGAGCGGCTGCGCAGCAGGCCGTCCAGCCCGCAACCCTGCTCCGGCGTCTGGATCTCGCGCGCATAGGTCGGGCTCACGGTGGTGATGCGGTCGGCGAAGCAAAGCCCGCCCTTCATGAATGACAGCTGGCCGTAGTACTCGAGCCCCTCGACGCCGAAGGCTGCGGGCGGCAGGCCCAGTTCGGAGAAATGCCGCGGCGCGAACAGGCCCTGGTAGGCCAGGTTGTGCACGGTGAACACGCTACCTACGCGGGGACGTCCGCTGGGCCGCGCGAAGGCGAGGTAGGCCGGCGCCAGCGCTGCATGCCAGTCGTGGGCATGCACGATTTCGGGCTGCCAGTCGGCGTCCAGCCCTTGCGCGATCTGTGCCGCGGCCCAGCCGAGCAGCGCGAAGCGCCGGTGGTTGTCGCCGTAGGGCTCGCGGGCGAGGTCTTCGTAGGGGTTGCCGGGCCGGTCGTAGAGGGCGGGTGCGTCGATCACATAGGCGGCGATGTCGCGCGCGCCGGGCGTCACGATGCGGCCGAGGCGCAAGCTCGCGCGTTCGCCCCAGGGCGCTGCGAACTCCTTCACCGTCACCGCGTCACGAACCCCGGCGACGATCGCCGGAAATCCCGGCAGAAGCACCCGCACATCCTGCCCCGCCGCCATGAGCGCCAGCGGCAGCGCACCCGCGATATCGGCCAACCCTCCGGTCTTGAGCAGGGGAAACAGTTCGGCGCTGACCTGGAGGACCCGCATGCGCTGCTATGGCTCCAGACGCTTGAGCATCTCGCGCGTGATCAGGACCACGCCGCCCTCCGTCCGCTCGAAACGCGCCGCGTCGGCCGCGGGGTCCTCGCCGACCACCATCTCATCGGGAATCACGCAGGCCCGGTCGATCACCACCTTGTTCAGGCGGGCGCCGCGGCCGACTTCCACATCGGGCAGCAGCACCGCTTCGTTGATCTCGCAGAAGGAATGCACCCGCACGCCCGAGAACAGCACCGAGCTGCTGACCTTGGAGCCCGAGACGATGCAGCCGCCCGAGACGATGGTGTTGACCGTCATCCCGTGCTTGCCGTCGCGATCGAGCACGAACTTGGCCGGCGGCAGCTGCCGCTGGTAGGTCCAGATGGGCCAGTCGGTGTCATAGATGTCGAGCTCCGGGGTGATGGAAGCCAGGTCCAGGTTCGCTGCCCAGAATGCATCAATCGTGCCCACGTCGCGCCAGTAGGCCTTCGCGTCGGCCCCGCGCCGGGCCCGCGTGACGCAGGACATGCCGAAAGGATGCGCCACCGCACGGCCCGCGGCGACGACGCGCGGAATGATGTCCTTGCCGAAATCGTGGTTCGACTCCGGGTTGGCGTTGTCTTCCTCGAGCAACTGGTACAGGTACTCGGAATCGAAGATGTAGATGCCCATGCTCGCCAGCGCGACGTCCGCGTTGCCGGGCATGGCGGGCGGATCGGCCGGCTTTTCGAGGAACTCGGTGATCTTGCGGTCCTTTTCGATCGCCATCACGCCGAAGGCCACCGCTTCCATGCGTGGCACCTCGATGCAGCCGACCGTGCAGCCCAGGCCGTGCGCGACGTGGTCGGTCAGCATGATCGAGTAGTCCATCTTGTAGACGTGGTCGCCGGCCAGCACGACCACGTAGTCGTGCGGCGTCGACCGGGTCTGGATGATGTCCAGGTTCTGGTAGACGGCATCGGCCGTGCCGCGATACCAGTGCTCGTCGCCGACGCGCTGCTGGGCCGGCAGCACATCGACCATCTCGTTGAGCTCGGCGCGCAGGAAGCTCCAGCCGCGCTGCAGGTGGCGCATCAGCGAGTGCGACTTGTATTGCGTCACCACCGCCATGCGCCGGATGCCGGAGTTGAGGCAGTTCGACAGCGCGAAATCGATGATGCGGAACTTGCCGCCGAAGTAGACCGCGGGCTTGGCCCGTCGGTCGGTGAGTTGCTTGAGCCGGGAACCTCGTCCGCCGGCGAGCACCAGGGCGATGGTGCGGCGGACGAGTTGGTGAGCCTGGAGTGTCGGTTGCTCGATTTGGGCCATCAGATGTCTCCGTTGGTTTTTCCGTTTCCCGGTGATCCAGCCTAGCACCCCGGCGGGCGCTTGGCTCCTATGTTTTTGCGACCCGGAGGCTGCCGGGGCGCAAGACCTGGGTGCCACCGTCGAGGGGCAGTGCCGGCAATGCGTCGTCCGTGTCGCTCGCCAGCTGCTGCAGCCAGCGTCCCGGCGGCAGCTTGAATTCGACCTCGCGTTCTTCGGCGTTCACCAGCACCAGCCAACTGGTGGCGGGCGGCACGGCGTCGAACACGATCGCCAGCGCATGCCGGTCACCGCGTTCCCAGTCGGCCGCGGTCATGGCGTTGCCCTCGGGTGTCAGCCAACGCAGCGCAGCGGCGCCTGCAATCGGCACGGCCGGCCACCATCGAGCGCTGCGCAGCGGCTCGGCTTCGCGGCGAAGCGCCAGCACGCGGGCGACGAAGGCCGTCAGGCTCGCATCGGCGCGGTTCCAGTCCAGCCAGGTGGTGGGGTTGTCCTGGCAGTAGGCGTTGTTGTTGCCGTGCTGGGTGTGGTTGAGTTCATCGCCGCCGAGCAGCATCGGCGTGCCTTGCGAAAGAAGCAGCGCGGCCAGCAGAACGCGCTGCAGCCGCCGGCGCTCGGCCAGGACCAGCGGGTCGTCGGTGTCGCCTTCGACGCCGCAATTGCGGCTCAGGTTGTGGCCATGGCCGTCGCGGTTCTGTTCCCCGTTCGCGAGGTTGTGGCGCTCGTTGTAGCTGAGCAGGTCGCGCAAGGTGAAGCCGTCGTGCGCGGTGACGAAGTTGACGCTGGCGGTGGGTGCGCGGCCGTCATGGCTGAAGTCGCCGCTCGACGCGGTGAAGCGCTGCGCGAACTCGCCGAGGCCCGCGCTGCGGTGCAGCCAGAAGCCGCGCTGCGTGTCGCGGAAGCGGTCGTTCCACTCCATCCAGCCGGGCGGGAACTCGCCGAGGCGATAGCCACCGGGGCCGATGTCCCACGGTTCTGCAATCAACAGGGCCTGGGCCAGCACCGGGTCCTGCGCGATGGCTGCGAGGAAGGGCGCTCGGGGATCGAACTCGCCGCCTTCCCGGCGCGCCAGCACCGGTGCGAGATCGAAGCGGAAGCCATCCACGCCGAGTTCGGTGACCCAGTGGCGCAGGCTGTCCATGACGAGCTGCACCACGCGCGGCTCGGCCAGGTTCAGGCAATTGCCGCAGCCTGTCCAGTTCTGGTAGAGCGACCGGTCGTCCGGGCGCAGGTGGTAATAGAGCGCGTTGTCGATGCCGCGCAGGCTCAGCGTCGGGCCGAGTTCATCCGTCTCGCCACTGTGGTTGAAGACGACGTCGATGACCAGTTCCATCCCGCGTGCGTGGACCGCGTCGGCCATCGCGCGGAATTCGCTCGCAGGCGTGGTTCCGGGCCGGCCGCTCCAGTAGCGGGTTTCGGGTGCGAACCAGCCGATGGGGCTGTAGCCCCAGTAGTTGCTCAGGCCCATCGCGAGCAGCCTCGATTCGTCGGCGCGGTGCTGCACGGGCATCAGGTTCAGGGTGGTGACGCCGAGCCGCTGCAGGTGGTCGAGCACCGCCGGCTCCGCAAGGCCGGCATAGGTGCCGCGCAGCGCAGTGGGCACGTCCGGGTGCAATTGGGTCTGGCCGCGGACGTGGAGTTCGTAGATCACGCGCGCGCCAGTCTCGACGCGAGGACGCGCCGGGCCCGTGGGCGGCATCGGCGCGGTGACTCTGGCCTTGAGCGCGACGGATGCGTTGTCGCGCGGGTCGCGGCGACTCGGGTCGGCGGGGTCGTGGCCGAGGAACAGGTCTTCGCCGCCGTACCGGCCGACCACCTCGCGGGCGTACGGGTCGAGCAGCACCTTGGAGGGATTGAAGCGCTGGCCCTCGTGAGGCGCCCACGGGCCATGAACGCGCCAGCCATAGACCAGCCCCGGCCGGGCGCTGGGCAGGCAGGTGTGCCAGACGCCATCGGTGCACGCCTTCAGCTTGAGGCGCTGCTGTTCGTGCTGCCCCGTGGTGTCGAAGAGGCACAGCTCGACAGCGGTCGCGGCGGGGGCGGAAAGGGCGAAATTGACGCCGTCGGGGCCCGGCGTGGCGCCCAGCGGGTAGGGGGAGCCGTCGCCCGACAGGGAGCGGGGGCCGCTCACTCCAGCACCCACATCGCGGTTGCCAGCGGCGGCACGGAAATCACCAGCGACTGCGCCTGCCCTTGCCAGGCCACCGCCTCGCTCTGCACCACCCCGTTGCCCACGCCGCTTCCCCCGTACACCGCGTTGTCGGTGTTGATGATTTCGCGGTATCGCCCCGCGGCCGGAATGCCCAGCCGATATCCATGCCGCGCCACCGGCGTGAAGTTGCACACGGCCGCCACGAACGCGTCATCCCGCGCGCGCCGCACGAAGGCGAACACCGAATGCTCCGCGTCGTCATGGCTGAGCCACTCGAAGCCCTGCGGCTCGCAGTCAAGTTCGTGCAGCGCGGGGAAATGGCGATAGACGTTGTTCAGGTCCCGCACCAGCCGCCGGATGCCCTGGTGCGACGTCTGCTCCAGCAGGTGCCAGTCCAGGCTGCGGTCGGCGTCCCATTCCCCCCACTGCGCAAACTCGCCGCCCATGAACAGCAGCTTCTTGCCCGGATACGCCCACAGGTAGCCGTAGAGGTTGCGCAGCCCCGCGAACTTCTGCCAGGCGTCGCCCGGCAAGCGGCCGATCATCGAGCCCTTGCCGTGCACCACCTCGTCGTGCGACAGCGGCAGCACGAAGTTCTCGGTGTGCGCATACATCAGCCCGAAGGTGATCTGCTGGTGGTGGTGCTTGCGGTAGACCGGGTCGATGCCGGTGTAGGCCAGCGTGTCGTTCATCCAGCCCATGTTCCACTTGTAGTGGAAGCCGAGACCGCCGTTCTCGGGCGGTCGCGTCACGCCAGGGAAGCTGGTCGACTCTTCCGCGATGGTGACGGTGCCGGGCCGCTCGACACCGACCACGCGGTTCATGCGCCGCAGGAAGTCGATGGCCTCCAGGTTCTCGCGGCCGCCATGGGCGTTGGGCACCCACTGGCCGGGCTCGCGGCTGTAGTCGCGGTAGAGCATCGAGGCGACCGCATCGACGCGCAGCCCGTCGACGCCGTAGCGCTCCAGCCAGTAGAGCGCGTTGCCGACGAGGTAGTTGCGCACCTCCGTTCGCGCGTAGTTGAAGATCAGCGTCTGCCAGTCGTTGTGGAAGCCCTCGCGCGGGTCGGCATATTCATAGAGGGCCGTGCCGTCGAAGTTGCCCAGTCCATGCGAGTCGGTCGGGAAATGCGCCGGCACCCAGTCGAGGATCACGCCCAGTCCGGCTGCGTGCGCGGCTTCGACGAAGGCGCGGAAGTCGCCGGGCGTGCCGAAGCGCGAGGTCGGCGCGTAGAGGCCGATCGGCTGGTAGCCCCATGAGCCGTCGAAGGGGTGCTCGCTGATCGGCAGCAGCTCGATGTGGGTAAAGCCCATGTCGCGCGCGTAAGGCACCAGCGTGTCGGCCAGCTCGCGATAGTCGAGCCATTCGTGGCCGTTCTTGCGCCGCCACGAGCCGAGGTGGACTTCGTAGATGCTGATGGGCGCGTCGCGTGCGTTGGCTTCGGCGCGGCCGGGCGGCACCTTTGCAGGCTGGGGCAGCGGCTGCACGACGCAGGCCGTGTCCGGCCGCAGCCGGGCGGAGAAGCCGAAGGGGTCGGCCTTGCGCAGCACCTGCCCCTGCGCCGAGAGGATCTCGAATTCGTAGCTGTCGCCCGGCGCCACGTGCGGCGCGAAGATCTCCCACACGCCGCACTCGCGGCGCAGCCGCATCATGTGGCGCCGGCCGTCCCACTGGTTGAAATCGCCGACCACCGACACGCGCCGCGCATTCGGCGCCCACACCGCGAATGCCACGCCGCGAACGCCGTCGATTTCGCGCAGGTGCGCGCCCAGCTGCTCGAAGGGCCGCAGGTGCGTGCCTTCGGCCAGCAGCCAGACGTCGGTTTCGCCGAGCACGAAGGAGAAGCGGTACGGATCGTCGAGCAGCGAGCTGTGCGTGCCCCAGTCGACCTGGAAGCTGTAGCCCAGCCGGGCTTCCGAAGCGGGCACGAGCCCGGCGAAGAGATCGCTGCCGCCCTGCCGATCGAGTTCGGCCAGCGGCCAGCCCGAGCCGGAATGCATCACCGCCACGGCCTTGGCGCCGGGCAGCAGGGCGCGGACCCACAAGCCTTCGTCGCTCTCGTGCGGTCCGAGCACGGCGAAAGGATCGCCATGTTCGGCGCGCATCAGGGCGCGGACTTCGGCATCAGGGAGCATGGAGCGGTTCTCCGAAGAAGACGCCGAAGGGCGGCAATGCGAGTGTCCGGCCTTCGATCCGCGCGCCGGAGAACGGGGCGCCCGCGATCGGTGCGAGGGCTTGGGGCAAGGCCAGCGAAGCCGGCTCGGCGGAAAGATTGAAGACGGCCTGCAGCGAGGCGTCTCCGTCCCGCCGTTCGAACCACAACAAAGGTTCAGGCGCATCCAGGAACTTCATGCTGCCCATGCGAAGCAGCGGCTGGCCGCGGCGCCAGCGCAGCAGCGCGCGGCTGAAGTGGAGCATGGACTGCGGATCGCCCTCCTGCTGGTCGATGGCCAGCGGAATGTGCGTGTCGGATACCGGCAGCCACGGCGCGCCGCTGGTGAAGCCCGCGTGCTGTGCGTCGGCGAGCCAGGGGATCGGCGTGCGGGCGCCGTCGCGGCCCTTGAACTCGGGCCAGAAGGCGCGGCCGTACGGATCCTGCAGCAACTCGAAAGGCACTTCCGCTTCGGGCAGGCCGAGTTCCTCGCCCTGGTACACGCTGGCGCTGCCTCGCAGCGACAGCAGCAGTGCGAGCCAGAGGCGGTCGCGGCGGGTGTCGTCCTGGCCATTGGCGTTCCAGCGGCTGGCGACGCGTGGCACGTCGTGGTTCGAGACCGCCCAGCAGCCCCAGCCGTCGGTTTCGGCGAGCGCCTGGTCCAGCGCCTCGACCTGCGTGCGCAGATGGCGCGCGCTGTGCTCGCTCGTGAGCAGGCTGAAGCTGTACGCCAGGTGCAGCCGCTTGCCGCGCTCGGTGTACTGGGCCATCACCGGCGGCGCGTTTTCGTCGCCGACCTCGCCGAGCGCGACCGCGCCGTATTCATCGAGGAGCCGGCGCAGCCGTTCGAGGAAGACCAGGTTCTCGGGCTGGCTCTTGTCGTGGCGATGCTGCTGCATCGCGTAGGGGTTGTCGGCGCGCACCGTGCTCACCTCGCCGCCGTCGGCGGGTGGGTTGTCCCGCAATTGCGCATCGTGGAACTGGTGGTTGCAGGCGTCGAATCGGAATCCGTCGACGCCGCGCTCGCACCAGAAACGCACTTCGCCGAGCAGCGTGTCCTGCACCGCCTGGCAATGGAAGTTGAGGTCCGGCTGCTCGGTCAGGAAGCTGTGCAGGTAGTACTGCCGCCGGCGCGAGTCCCACTGCCAGGCCGAACCGCCGAAGACCGACAGCCAGTTGTTGGGCGGCGTGCCGTCGGGCCGTGGATCGGCCCACACATACCAGTCGGCCTGCGGGTTCTGGCGGCTTGCCCGGCTGGCTGCGAACCAGGCGTGCTGGTCGGAGGTGTGGGAGAGCACCTGGTCGATGATGACCTTCAGGCCCAGTGCATGCGCCCGGGCGAGCAGCGCGTCGAAGTCGGCGAGCGTGCCGAACATCGGGTCGACCGCGCGGTAATCGGCCACGTCGTAGCCGAAATCCTTCATCGGCGACCGGAAGAAGGGCGAAACCCAGATGGCGTCCGCGCCCAGGTCGGCAACGTGGTCGAGCCTGGCCGTGATCCCTGGCAGGTCGCCGATCCCGTCGCCATTGCTGTCCATGAAGCTGCGCGGGTAGATCTGGTAGATCACCGCTCCGCGCCACCAGTCCTTGACCATGCGTGCCTCTCCGGTTCGAAAATCATTGTGGCATGCGAGAAGTGGGCCATTGTCCAACCCGCGATAATCCGTCTTCCCCCGGCCGCCTGGTGCCGGGCTGTTGCGAAGTCCAATGAACCCCAGCTATAAACCCAGCGACGTCGAGTCCGCAGCCCAGGCCCACTGGACCGCCGCCGATGCCTACCGCGTGACCGAGGACACGCGCAGGAAAAAGTACTACGCCTGTTCGATGCTGCCGTACCCCAGCGGCAAGCTGCACATGGGCCATGTGCGCAACTACACGATCAACGACATGCTCACGCGCTACCTGCGCATGAGCGGCTACAACGTCCTGATGCCCATGGGCTGGGACGCCTTCGGCCTGCCGGCGGAGAACGCGGCGCTCAAGAACGGCGTGCCGCCGGCCCAGTGGACCTACGAGAACATCGGCTACATGAAGAGCCAGCTCCAGGCCATGGGGCTGGCGATCGACTGGAGCCGCGAGATCGCGACCTGCGACCCGGCCTACTACAAGTGGAACCAGTGGCTGTTCCTGAAGATGCTCGAAAAGGGCATCGCCTACCGCAAGACGCAGGTCGTCAACTGGGATCCGGTCGACCAGACCGTGCTGGCCAACGAGCAGGTGATCGACGGCAAGGGCTGGCGCACCGGCGCCACCGTCGAGCGCCGCGAGATCCCGGGCTACTACCTCAAGATCAGCGACTACGCCGAGGAACTGCTCGACCACACCCAGCACAAGCTGCCCGGCTGGCCCGAGCGCGTCAAGCTGATGCAGGAAAACTGGATCGGCAAGAGCGAGGGCGTGCGCTTCGCCTTCACGCACCAGATCAAGGACGCCAAGGGCGAACTGATCCAGGGCGGCCGCATGTACGTCTTCACGACGCGCGCCGACACGATCATGGGCGTCACCTTCTGCGCCGTGGCGCCGGAGCATCCGCTGGCGCTGCACGCCGCGAAGTCGAATCCCAAGGTCGCGGCCTTCATCGAGGAGTGCAAGAGCGGCGGCACCACCGAGGCCGAGCTTGCCACGCAGGAAAAGAAGGGCGTGCCCACGGGGCTCACCGTCACGCACCCCATCACCGAGGAGCAGGTTCCGGTCTGGGTCGGCAACTACGTGCTGATCGGCTACGGCGACGGCGCCGTGATGGGCGTGCCCGCGCACGACGAGCGCGATTTCGCCTTTGCCAACAAGTACGGCATCGAGATCATCCAGGTCGTGCTGGTCGACGACGAACCGCATTTCGACTACCACCGCTGGCAGGACTGGTACGGCGACAAGCAGCGCGGCGTGACCATCAACTCCGACAACTTCAGCGGCATGCACTATGCCGAGGCAGTCAAGGCGGTCGCCCACGCCCTCGGCCAGAAGGGCCTGGGCGAGATGCAGACCACCTGGCGCCTGCGCGACTGGGGCGTGAGCCGCCAGCGCTACTGGGGCACGCCGATCCCGATCATCCATTGCGACGAGCACGGCGCCGTGCCGGTGCCCGAGAAGGATCTGCCGGTCGTCCTGCCGACGGAGTGCGTGCCCGACGGCTCGGGCAATCCCCTGGCAAAGCACGAAGGCTTCCACGCCGGCGTCGTCTGCCCGGTCTGCGGCAAGGCCGCGCGCCGCGAGACCGACACGATGGATACCTTCGTCGACAGCTCGTGGTACTTCATGCGCTACTGCGACCCGAAGAACGACGAGGCCATGGTGGCCGACGGCGCGAAGTACTGGATGCCGATGGACCAGTACATCGGCGGCATCGAGCACGCGATCCTGCATCTGCTCTACGCACGCTTCTGGACCAAGGTCATGCGCGACCTCGGCCTGGTCACGGTGGACGAGCCCTTCAGCAAGCTGCTGACGCAGGGCATGGTGCTCAACCACATCTACTACACGCGCGGCGAGAAGGGCGGCAAGGACTACTACCCGCCGTCCGACGTCACGCCCGTACTCGATGCCCAGGGCCGTATCACCGGCGGCACTCTGGCGGACGGCACCCGGCTGGAATACGGCGGCGTCGGCAAGATGGGCAAGACCGAGCGCAACGGCGTCGACCCGCAGGACCTGATCGAGAAGTACGGCGCCGACACCGCGCGGCTCTACACCATGTTCACCGCGCCGCCCGAGGCGACGCTGGAGTGGAATGACGCGGCGGTCGAAGGCAGCTACCGCTTCCTGCGCCGGGTCTGGAACTTCGGCGTGGCGCTCCACGGTGCGGCGGCCGATGCCGGCGGCGGCAAGGCATCCGCATTCGGCAAGGACGCCAAGGCGCTGCGGCACGAGGTGCACACCGTGCTGCGCCAGGTCGACTACGACTACCAGCGCATGCAATACAACACGGTGGTATCGGGCGCGATGAAGTTGCTCAATGCGCTGGAGGGCTTCAAGCCCGCCGCGGCCGATGCGGGCGACCAGGCCGCCGTGCGCGAGGGCTTCGGCATCCTGCTGCGCTGCCTCTATCCGGCGACGCCGCACATCGCGCACGAGCTGTGGAAGCAACTCGGCTACGACAAGGACATGGGCGAGCTGCTCGATGCGCCCTGGCCCGTGGTCGACGTCGGCGCGCTCGAACAGGACGAGATCGAGCTGATGCTCCAGGTCAACGGCAAGCTGCGCGGTTCGCTGCGCGTGCCGGCCGCCGCCTCGAAGCAGGAGATCGAGAAGATCGTGCTGGCGAGCGAGGTCCTGGCCAAGCACGCCGAAGGCGCGACGGCCAAGCGCGTGATCGTGGTTCCGGGCCGGCTGGTCAACGTGGTCCTGTGAAGCACATGAGCTCACGCACCGCCCTTCCGCGCCGTGGCTTCCTGGCCCTGGGCGCGGCGTCGCTCGCGCTCGCCGGTTGCGGCTTCCAGTTGCGCAAGGCGCCCGATTTCGCGTTCAACAGCATCGCGGTGCCGGGCAACACGGCGTTCGCGAATTACCTGCGGCGCAACCTCCGGGCGGCCGGCACGGTCGAGGTGCTCCCGGCCGACCAGGCCGACAAGGCCGAGGCGGTGTTCGAGATCCTGGGCGAGAACCGCGACAGCGTCGTGATCTCGACCAACGCCTCGGGCCAAGTGCGTGAACTCAACCTGCGATTGACCATCCGCTTCAGGGTGCGCGGGCAAGGCGGCAAGGAATTGATGGGCCCGACCGCGATCCAGCAGACGCGCGACATCACCTACAACGAAACCGCGGCGCTGGCCAAGGAAGGCGAGTCGGAGCTGCTGTACCGCGACATGCAGACCGACATCGCACAGCAGATCCTGCGCCGGCTCGCCGCCATCAAGCCCGCCTGATCCCGTGCAACTGGCGCCGGCCCAACTTTCCGCGCACCTCGCCAAGCGGGTGGCGCCGCTGTACGCCATCCATGGCGACGAGCCACTGCTCGCGCAGGAAGCGGCCGATGCGATCCGCGCGGCGGCACGCACGCAGGGTTACACCGAGCGCAGCTCGTACACCGTGGCCGGTGCCCATTTCGACTGGAGCGCCGTGCTTGCGGCCGGTGGCTCGCTGAGTCTCTTTGCAGACCGGCAGATCGTCGAGATCCGCATTCCCTCGGGCAAGCCGGGCAAGGACGGCAGCGTGGCGCTGCAGCAGATCGCCGAGGCCGCGCAGGGCAACGACAGCACGCTCACGCTGGTGATGCTTCCGCGCCTCGACAAGGCCACGCGCACCGGCGCCTGGTTCTCGGCGCTGGAGAACAACGGGGTCAGCGTGCAGGTCGAGACCATCGAGCGCAACGCACTGCCCCAATGGATCGCGCAACGCCTCGCCCAGCAGGGCCAGCGCGTGAAGGCCGGCGAGGAGGGCCAGCGCACGCTGCAGTTCTTCGCCGATCGCGTGGAGGGCAACCTGCTCGCGGCGCACCAGGAAATCCAGAAGCTCGCGCTGCTGCACCCCGAAGGCGAACTGAGCTGGGAGCAGGTCGAAGGCGCCGTCAACAACGTGGCCCGCTATGACGTGTTCAAGCTGTCCGAGGCGGTGCTGGCGGGCAACCCGCAGCGCGTCTCGCGCATGCTCGAAGGGCTGCAGGCCGAAGGCGAGGCCGAGGTGCTGGTGCACTACACGCTGGCCGAGGACATCCGCGCGCTGAAGCGCGTGAAGGACGCGATGGCGGCCGGCCGCCCGTTGCCCATGGCGCTGCGCGAGAACCGTATCTGGGGGCCGCGCGAGCGAGCCTTCGAGCGCGTGCTGCCCCGACTGGACGACCACGCGCTTGCACGCATGCTGCGCGCGGCGCACGTGGTCGACGGCATCGTCAAGGGCCTGAAGCAGCCCGATTGGCCGGCCAACGGTTGGCAGGCCCTGCAGCGGCTGGCGTTGACGCTGTGCCGTGCTTGCGCGAGCGGCAAGGGCGCCCAGAGCACTGTCGATGCACCAACTCGGTGCGCGACTGCCCCTTCGCGCCCGCTGACCTTCGGGGTCACGGCACAATCCGGGGGATGAATATGTTGAATGTCCCCGAGTACGTGCGGACCCTCGGTTTGCAGGCCAAGCAGGCCTCCGTCCAGATGGCGCGCGCCGATGCCGCCACCAAGAACAAGGCCCTCCGGGCCCTCGCGCGCAAGCTGCGCGCGGTCGGCGGCCCGCTCGCCGAGGCCAATGCACAGGATCTCGCCCGCGCCGAAGGCGCCGGCCTGTCGGCGCCGATGATCGATCGCCTCAAGCTCACGCCGAAGGTCATCGAGACCGTCGCCCTGGGTTGCGAGCAACTGGCCGCCATGCCCGACGTGATCGGCGAAGTGATCGGCATGAAGCAACAGCCCAGCGGCATCCGCGTCGGCCAGATGCGCGTGCCGATCGGTGTCTTCGGCATGATCTACGAGAGCCGGCCCAACGTGACCATCGAGGCGGCGAGCCTGGCGATCAAGAGCGGCAACGCGGCGATCCTGCGCGGCGGCTCGGAGGCGATCGAATCGAACAAGGCGCTCGCACAACTGGTATCCGAATCACTCGCCGAAGCAGGCCTGCCGGTCGACGCCGTGCAGCTGGTGCAGACCACCGACCGCGAGGCCGTGGGCCAGCTGATCGCCATGCCCGAGTTCGTCGACGTGATCATTCCGCGCGGCGGCAAGGGCCTGATCGAGCGCATCAGCCGCGATGCCAAGGTGCCGGTGATCAAGCACCTGGACGGCAATTGCCACGTCTATGTGGACGACACCGCCGAACTCGACATGGCGCTGAAGATCGTCGACAACGCCAAGACCCAGAAATACAGCCCCTGCAACGCCGCCGAAGGGCTGCTGGTGGCGGCTTCCATCGCCGAGACCTTCCTGCCCGAGATCGGCGCGATCTTCGCGGCCAAGGGCGTGGAGATGCGCTGCGACCCGGCAGCCGCCCGGATCCTGCGCGAAGGCCTGCATGCGCCCGCCAGCTCCGTCGTGGACGCCGTGGAATCCGACTGGTCGGAGGAGTATCTGGCGGCGGTCATCAGCGTCAAGGTGGTCGAGGGCGTGGACGAAGCCATCGCGCACATCAACCGCTATTCGAGCCATCACACCGATGCGATCGTCACGCGCGACCACATGAACGCGCAGCGCTTCCTGCGCGAGGTGGATTCCGCCAGCGTGATGGTCAATGCCAGCACGCGCTTTGCCGACGGCTTCGAATTCGGGCTCGGTGCGGAAATCGGCATCAGCACGGACAAGTTCCATGCGCGCGGGCCGGTGGGCATCGAGGGCCTCACGTCGCTCAAATACGTGGTGCTTGGCCAAGGCGAGACTCGAAGCTGACCCCCAGGCTCGCGGACCGGCAGGGCCCGTTTCGCGGTGTTTCCAGATTGAATATGCGGCGTTGCTGCAGCTTGTCATTGGGGCATCGGGCCCCAAATCTACAATCCGCTCTTAGCTCAAGCTGCAAATCCAAGAAGGCCGCCGCATGGTCCCCCATCTCGTCACCGCCCTGACCGGCCCCATCAACGAACTCGAGCAGCGCATTCTCGATTCCACGCCGGCCATCGAGCGCTGGTTCCGGCTCGAATGGATGGAGCACACGCCGCCCTTCTACAGTTCGGTGGACATCCGCAATGCCGGCTTCAAGCTGGCGCCGGTCGACACCAACCTCTACCCCGGCGGCTGGAACAACCTCACGCAGGAGATGCTGCCGCTGGCGGTGCAGGCCGCGCAGGCCGCGATCGAGAAGATCTGCCCCGAGGCGCGCAACCTGCTCGTGATCCCTGAGAACCACGCGCGCAACACCTTCTACCTCGCCAACGTGGCGCAGCTGGTGCGCATCTTTCACATGGCGGGGCTCAACGTGCGCGTGGGCTCCATCGATCCGGCGATCAAGTCGCCCAAGAAGATCGAGCTGCCGAACGGCGAGACGGTGTGCCTGGAGCCGGTGGTGCGGAGCAAGCGTCGCCTCGGCCTGAAGCACTTCGACCCGTGCACCATCCTGCTCAACAGCGACCTCTCGGCCGGAACGCCCGGCATCCTCGAAGACCTGCATGAGCAGTACCTGCTGCCGCCGCTGCATGCGGGCTGGTCGGTGCGCCGCAAGAGCAACCACTTCCACAGCTACGAAGAGGTCTCCAAGCGCTTCGGCAAGCTGCTGGGCATCGACCCCTGGCTGATCAACCCGATGTACGCCAAGGCGGGCGACGTCAGCTTCACGAGCGGCCAGGGCATCGACGTGCTCACGAGCCACGTGGACGCGCTGCTCACCAAGGTGCGCCGCAAGTACAAGGAATACGGCATCAACGAAAAGGCCTTCGTGGTCGTCAAGCCCGACAACAGCGCCCACGGTATGGGCGTCATGACGGTGCGCGACGCCAAGGAGATCGAGGCGCTTGCCCAGCGTTCGCGCAGCAAGTCCGCTGCGGCCAAGGATGGCCAGGACCTGAACGACCTGATCGTGCAGGAAGGCGTGCTCACCAACGAGCGGGTGCACAACGGCGTGGCCGAGCCCGTGGTCTACATGATGGACCGCTACGTGGTGGGCGGCTTCTACCGGGTGCATGCGGAACGCAACCCGGACGAGAACCTCAACTTGCCGGGCGCGAGCTTCGTGCCGCTGGCGTTCTCGGAGAGTGCGCACTTACCGCAACCGGGCGCGAAGCCAGGGGCCAGCGCCCCGAACCGGTTCTACATGTACGGCGTGATCGGCCGGCTGGCGATGGTGGCGGCCAGTTACGAGCTCGAGGCGACCGACCCCGATGCCGAAGTCTATGAATGATTTCGCATTACATATTGCGAGCCTTCGCGACAGCGGCAAAATAGCGACCCCATAGCAACGCAAATTTGAGGGTGGAGGCGATGCGACGGCCATTCAGGCTGGCGCCGCGCCGGGGCGCACATGCCCGACAGCCCTTTGCATCGACCTCGTGTCCGCCCCCAAATCCTCCTCCCTCGCGTTGATCATCGCGGCCGTCGGCGTCGTCTATGGCGACATCGGCACCAGCGTGCTGTATTCCGTCAAGGAGGTGTTCGGCCACGGTCACGTGCCCTTCACCATCGAGAACGTCTACGGCATCCTGTCGATGTTCTTCTGGACCCTGACGGTCATCGTCTCGCTCAAGTACGTGGTGCTCGTGCTGCGGGCCGACAACGAAGGCGAAGGCGGACTGGTCGCCATGCTGGCCCTGGCTTCGCAAGCCGTGGTCGACAAGCCGCGGCTGCGCCAGGGCCTGCTGGTCATCGGCATTTTCGGCACGTCGCTCTTCTACGGTGACGGGGTCATCACGCCGGCGATCTCCGTGCTGTCGGCGGTCGAGGGTCTGGAGGTCGTGTCGCCGCAGTTCAGGCACTACGTGATCCCGATCACGCTGGTCGTGCTGTTCTGTCTCTTTGCTGTGCAGAAGCGCGGCACCGCGGGCATCGGCCGCTTCTTCGGCCCGATCACGCTGATGTGGTTCCTGGCGATCGCGTTGCTCGGCGTCTCGCAGATCCTGACCCATCCGGAGATCCTCAAGGCGATCAGCCCGCACTACGCGCTGCGCTTCATGTGGGACAACCCGGGCACCAGCTTCATCATCCTGGGCGCGATCGTGCTGTGCGTGACCGGTGCCGAGGCGCTCTATGCCGACCTCGGGCACTTCGGCAAGCGGCCGATCCGTGTGGCCTGGTTCTCGGTGGTGATGCCGGCGCTGACGCTCAACTACTTCGGCCAGGGCGCGTTGCTGCTGGAGAACCCGCTGGCGGTGCAGAACCCCTTCTTCATGATGGCGCCCGAGTGGGCGCTGCTGCCGCTGGTGTTCCTCGCCACGGCCGCCACGGTGATTGCATCGCAGGCCCTCATCACGGGCGCCTTCAGCGTCACGCGGCAGGTGATCCAACTCGGCTACCTGCCGCGGCTGAACATCGAGCACACCAGCGTGCGCACGGCGGGCCAGATCTACATGCCCTTCGTCAACTGGGGCCTGTTCGTCGCCATCGTGCTCGCGGTCGTCATGTTCCGCTCGTCGAGCAACCTGGCCGCGGCCTACGGCATTGCCGTGACCACCGACATGCTGATCACGACTGTGCTGACCTTCTTCGTGATCCGTTATGCATGGAAGTACCCGCTGGCCTTGTGCATCGCCGCGACCGGCGCCTTCTTCGTGGTCGACTTCCTCTTCTTCGCGTCGAACCTGCTCAAGCTGTTCGAGGGCGGCTGGTTCCCGCTGGTGATCGGCGGCTCGATCTTCATGCTGATGCTGACCTGGAAGGAAGGCCGGCGCCTCATGGGCGAGATGCAGCTGGCCGAGGCCATTGACCTGAAGGATTTCCTGGGCTCGGTGTTCGTGAATCCGCCGGCGCGCGTGGACGGAACCGCCGTGTTCATGACCGCAGAGCCGGGCGTGGTGCCCAATGCGCTCCTGCACAACCTCAAGCACAACAAGGTGATGCACGACCAGAACCTGTTCGTCACAGTGCGCAACCACGAGGTGCCTTGGATCCCGATGGACAAGCGCATCGAGATGGAGCCGCTCGGCCACCACTGCTGGCAGGTGATCGTGCACTACGGCTTCAAGAACGACGTCGACTTGCCCCGTGCGCTCGAGCATGCACGCCTGCGCGGTTGCCAGCTCGAACCGATGGCGACCAGCTACTTCCTGTCGCGCGACGTGGTGATTCCCACGCTGGGCAGCGGCATGGCGCCGTGGCGCGAGAAGCTCTTCGCGCAGATGCACCACAACGCGAGCGGAGCGGCGGACTTCCTGGGTCTGCCGAACAACGCCGTCGTGGAGCTGGGCTCCAAAATCGAAATATAGGCTCGCCCCCAGGCTCGCGCACTTCGTGTCGCTCTCCACCCCCTGCAGGGGGCAACACCGGCGGACCGGCGGAGCCGGATCCTCGGTGTTTCTGGCCTCGGGTACCCCCGGGGCACAATTGTCGGTATGCGTTTTTTCAAGGATCTGAGCCTCTCGGCTTTTACCGCGGGCTTTGTCGCGGTGCTCGTGGGTTTCACGAGTTCGGTGGCGATCGTGTTCCAGGCCGCGCAGGCTTTTGGCGCCACGCCGGAGATGATTTCCTCTTGGATGTGGGCGCTGGGCCTCGGCATGGGGCTGGCGTCCGCGCTGCCCTCGCTGTGGTGGCGCAAGCCGGTCATGATCGCCTGGAGCACGCCCGGCGCGGCGGTGCTGGCGGTGGCGGGGGCAGGCTACGGCATGAACGAGGCGGTCGGCGCCTTCATCGTCTGCGCGCTGCTCATGACCCTCGCGGGTGCAACCGGCTGGTTCGAGCGCGTGATGAACAAGATTCCGATGGCCCTGGCCTCGGCGCTGCTGGCCGGCGTGCTGGCGCGCTTCGGGCTGCAGGCTTTCGTTGCTGCGCAGACGGCCTTGCCGCTGGTGCTGCTGATGCTCGGCACCTACCTGCTCGGCAAGCGGCTGCTGCCGCGCTACGCGGTGCCGCTCACGCTGCTGGTCGCCATCGTCTTCGTGGCAGCGCGCGGCGAACTCGCCTGGGGTGCGGTGCACTTCAGCGTGGCGATGCCGGTGTTCACGATGCCCGTATTCACCTGGCAGGCAGCCGTCAGCCTGGCACTGCCGCTGTTCGTGGTGACCATGGCATCGCAGAACCTGCCGGGCGTGGCCGCCATCCGCGCCGCGGGCTACGACCTGCCGGTGTCCAGGCTCATCACGATCAGCGGGCTCTTCACGCTGGTGTTCGCACCCTTCGGCGCGTTCGCGCTCAATCTCAGCGCCATCACCGCGGCCATCTGCATGGGGCGCGAGGCGCATGAGGACCCTGCGCGCCGCTACACCGCGGCGGTGAGCTGCGGGGCGATCTACGTGGTGATCGGCCTCTTCGGCGCGGCCGTCACGGGCCTGCTGACGGCCTTTCCGAAGGAACTGGTCGCCACCATCGCCGGCCTGGCGCTGCTGGGCACCATCGGCAGCGGGCTCGCCGCGGCGGTGCGCGATGAACCGCACCGCGAGGCCGCGCTGATCACCTTCCTCGTCACCCTCTCGGGCGTCACGCTCGTGGGCATCGGTTCCGCCTTCTGGGGCGTGGTGGCGGGGGCCATCGCCCTGGGCATCCAGCAACTCGGCCGCAAACCCTTCGCGGGCAAGGACATCCCTGCTGCCTGCAAGATCAAGCTCGACAACCGCACCGCCGACGAAGCGTCGCCTTCCAAGCCTTCCGTTTCCACCCCGACCGCGGGAAAGACCTCCTGACATGCACATCCTCTTCGTTGCCGATCCGCTCGAGCACTTCAAGATCTACAAGGACACCACCTTCTCGATGATGCGGGAGGCGCAGCGCCGTGGCCACACACTGTCGGCGTGCGAGCCGCGCGATCTGGGCTGGCAACGCGGCCGGCCGGTCACCGCCCGGGCGCGTGCGATCACGCTGACGGGCGATCCGGACGCGTGGTTCAGCGAAGACGCGATCCAGGAGCGCCCGCTGCATGGCTTCGACGTCGTGCTGATGCGCAAGGACCCGCCCTTCGACGCCGAGTACATCTATGCGACGCACCTGCTGGAGCAGGCCGAGCGCGAAGGCGCCCGCGTGGTGAACAAGCCTCGAGCCCTGCGCGACCATCCGGAGAAGCTCGCGATCATGGAGTTCTCGGAGTTCACCACGCCCACGCTGGTGACGCGCGACGCGGCCGCCGTGCGCGCCTTCCACGCCGAGCACCAGGACATCATCCTGAAGCCGCTCGATGGCATGGGCGGCATGGGCATCTTCCGTGTGAAGGCCGACGCGCTGAACCTCGGCTCGATCGTCGAGACGCTCAACAAGAACGGCGCCGAGACCATCATGGTGCAGCGCTTCGTGCCGGAGATCTCGCAAGGCGACAAGCGCGTGCTCGTGATCGGCGGCCAGCCCGTGCCCTACAGCCTCGCGCGCATCCCGCAAGGCACGGAGGTTCGTGGCAACCTCGCCGCGGGCGGCAAGGGCGTGGCCCAGCCGCTGACCGAGCAAGACCGCAAGATCGCCGAGGCGATCGGTCCGGTGCTGAACAAGCGTGGACTGCTGCTGATCGGGCTGGACGTGATCGGCGGCTCGCTGACCGAGATCAACGTCACCAGCCCGACGTGCTTCCAGGAGATCACCGAACAGACCGGCTTCGACGTGCCGGCCATGTTCATCGATGCGCTGGAAGCGTTCTTGAAGACGGCTTGACCGGCAGGTCCGGACGGACCTGCGGCGATCAGAAGTCGACGGAAGCCGTCAGGGTGAAGGTGCGCGGGTTGCCCAGGACGAGGTAGCCGGCGCCCGGATAGCCGCCGA
Organism: Variovorax flavidus; assembly: GCF_030317145.1. Taxonomy (GTDB): domain Bacteria; phylum Pseudomonadota; class Gammaproteobacteria; order Burkholderiales; family Burkholderiaceae_C; genus Variovorax; species Variovorax flavidus. Next base: position 89,898 of record NZ_JASZYE010000002.1, on the reverse strand, counting down.
CCGATGCCCAGTAGTTGCGATCGGCCACGTTGTTGACGCGCGCACGCACCGTCAGCAGCTTTCCGGCCACTTCCGTGACGTATCGCGCGCCGATGTCCAGGCGGCCCCAGCCGGGCACGCGCAGGGTGTTCAGGTCGTCCGCGTAGCTGGCGCCGGTCGCGATGACGCGGCCATCGAGCGTGAGGCCCGGCACGCCCGGCACATCCCATTCCAGTCCGATGGTGCCCTGCTGGCTCGGCACGCCGATGACCTTCTTGTCGTTGGTCGCGGGGTTGCCGGTGTTGCGCTGCACGGCGTCGAGGAAGGTCACGCCGCCCAGGACGCGGAAGCCCTTGACCGGTTCGCCGAAGACCGTGAACTCGACACCCTGGTGGCGATCCTCGCCTTCGGCCACGAAGAACCCGGCCGTATTGCGCAAGGCACGCGGCTTCTCGATCGAGAACAACGCAGCGGTGGCGCCGAGCCCGCCGCCTTCGTACTTGACGCCGATCTCCTTCTGCTTGGCGACGTATGGCGCCAGCGTCTCTCCCACATTGACCACCGGGAGCCCGTTGACTTGCGCCGGCGCCGTCTCGCCGGGGGCGAGGCTCTCGATGTAGTTCGCGTAGGCCGACACTTCCTTGGTGACCTTGAAGACGATGCCGGCGGCCGGGCTGGTGCGGCTCTCGTCGTTGCCGGTCGACCGCACGTGCGTGTCGTAGGCGAAGTTGTCGATTTGCAGCGTCTGGCGACGCGCGCCCAGCGTGAGCAGCAGCGTGTCGTCCAGGAAGGACATGGTGTCACCGATGGCGTAGCTCGTCAGCCGCTTTTCCTGCGTGAGCGCGGGCGATGCCAGGTTGTTGCCGCCGCTCGCCAAGGGGCCGAACGCAGGCAGCGGCGAATAGACGGGGTTGTAGAGATTCGTGGCCTGCGTGTTGGCGAAGTCGAAGCGGTAGGCGTTCTTGCGCTCCGAGTTGAAGTAGTCGTACGAGGCCACGAGCGTGTGCTTGACCGGGCCCGTCCTGACGGTGCCGCGAATGCCGACCTCGCCAGTCTTGACGTCTTCGTCGGCGGTGTTGTCGAAACGGTAGGTCGTGCCAGCGCCGGTGAGCGCGTTGTCTACCGTGAGGTTGGCGAGTGAATTGGCTTCGCTGCCGCTGCGCATGCCGGCCGCGAACCAGCCGGTGACGTTGTCGCTGAAGTCGTATTCCCCGCGCACCGTGCCGAAGGTGTCACGTTCGTTGGAATAAGTCCAGGGCTGCGCCCAGTTGGTCTTGGAGTCCGGCGGCGACGGCACGCGGGTCACGCCGAATCCCAGCGCGACATTGGTGCGCGTCTGGTCGAGGCGATGGTCCTGGTAGCCGACGTCGGCGGAAAGGCGCGCATTGCGGCTGCGCCAGTCGAGGCCGACGGAAGCCACGTCGAGCTGCACGTCTTCGTTGTCGATGCCCGTGCCGCCGTTGCGATGGGCCGCATTGACGCGGATGCCGACGCTGTCGTCCGGCCCGAAGCGGCGCGAGATGTCGGCCGCGCCGTAGAACTGCGAACCGGTCGAGCCGCCCAGGGTCAGTTGCGTGAGGGGTTCGTTGGAAGCACGCTTCGGCAGCAGGTTCACCGCGCCACCGATGCCGTCACCGCCGGGCGATGCGCCCGAGAGGAACGCACTGGGGCCGCGAAGCACTTCGACGCGCTCGAAGAGTTCGGACGAGATGTACTGGCGCGGCAGGAGGCTGTAGAGCCCGTTGTACGCAATGCTGTCGGAGCCCAAAAGGAACCCGCGGATGAAGTACGTCTCCTGGAAGTTGCCGAAGCCGCGCGCCACGCGCACCGAGGGGTCGTTCAACAGCACGTCGCCCACGCTGCGGGCCTGCTGGTTCTGGATCAGCTCGTTGGTGTAGCTCGTGGCGCTGAAGGGCGACTCCATGTTGTCGAGCGTGCCCAGGATGCCGACGCGCCCGCCGCGTGCCACCTGGCCGCCCGCGAAAGGCTTGGCCAGACCCGCTGCCGATGCGTCGGCACTGGCCTCGACCGTCACGGTCGCCAAGGTTCCGCCCGACTCGGCCGCCGCTGCCGGTGCCGTTTGCGCCGTTGCTATCAGCGTCTGCAGCGCAAGGGTGGTGGCGAGTGCGACGGGACGAAGGGGGAAGCGGACTGAGGGCATGTGAGGCTCTTTTTTTGAACGGGAATGAGAATGGTTATTATCTTCGTCTGCCTGCGGACGAAGGTTCTCAGTCACTGGAAAAGAAGCGAGCGCGTTGTTTTCAAGCCAAACAGCGCGCCCGGCGGCGCCAGACGGGCGCAGCCCTCAGCCGTTGCGCTGCCCGTCCACGAACACCGCCAGTTCCTGTGGCGCGAAAGCCGTCCAGGTTTCGTTCGTGGTCAGCGGCGCCGTGACCACCACCGCGACCCGGTCGTTCGGCGTGGTGTGCTGGGCGAAGTCGATGCTCAGGTCTTCATCGGACAGCTCGGCCGTCACGAAGGGATGCTTGCGCTCCACGTACCAGAGATGCGTCGACGCATGCGCCCACAACGCCTGCCCGTTCGACAGCATGAAGTTGAAGGTGCCCTGGGCGGCCAGGCGCGGCGCCAGCTCGCGCAGCGTGAGCGTGAGTTCATCGACGCTCGGCACGTCCGCGTGGGACTTGGCCAGCTCCTGCATGATCCAGCAGAAGGCGTGCTCGCTGTCGGTGCTGCCCACCGGATGGAAGCTGCCGTGCAGACGCGGCCGGAAATCCTTCAGGTCGCCGTTGTGCGCGAACACCCAGTAGCGGCCCCACAGCTCGCGCACGAAGGGATGGCAGTTCTGCAGGTTGATCGCGCCCTGCGTCGCCTTGCGGATGTGCGCGATGACGTTGCGGCTCTGGATCGGGTAGCGCCGGATGAGCTCGGCAACCGGTGATTCGCAAGCCGGCTGGTGGTCGACGAAATGCCGCAGCCCGCGATCCTCGAAGAAGGCGATACCCCAGCCGTCGGCATGGTGGTCGGTGCGCCCGCCCCGCTGCGCGAACCCCGTGAAGCTGAAGGTCACGTCGGTCGGCGTATTGCAGTTCATTCCCAGCAACTGGCACATTTGGATTACCCCCAGGCTCGCGCACTGCGTGTCGCTCTCCACCCCCTTGCAGGGGGCGCTCCCGGCGGACCGGCGGAGCCGGATCCGCGGGAGCCTGCGGGGGCGGCGCGCTGCGCGCGGCCGGTGAGGGGGGTGATGGTCACGGTGAGGGTCCAGGTTAATCGACTGCGGGGGTGGGGCGGTTCTTGGGGGCTTGTTCCCGCAGTTGCCAAGCGGCGCAGATGGCCAGGGCGCACAGGGCTGCCAGCATGGCGAACACCTCGTCGAAGGCGGCGATGCGGGCGGGGCTGGTGGCCGCGTTGGCGAGCGAGTCGCCGTGCGCTGCAAGGCGCCATTCGAGGACGATGGCGCAGAGGCTCACGCCGGCGGCACCGCCGAGCATGCGCAGGAAATTGATGGCGCTCGCGCCTTGCGGGATCAGCGGCTTGGCCAGCGGCCGCATCGAGCCCAGGTTGAGGGAGGGCAGGATGAAGCCCAGCCCCACGCGGCCGACGATCGCGAAAAGCACCAGCAGCCAGATGGCGCTGTCGATGCGCAGCGCCATCATCAGCGCGAAGGAGGCCGCCAGCAGTCCCAGGCCGATGCACACCAGCAGGTAGGTCGGATGCTTGTCGGCCAGCCGCCCGACGCCCGCGATCGTCAGCGCCAGCACGATGCCTGCCGGCAGCAGGATGGTGCCGACGTGCGAGGCCGACAGATGCAGCCCGACCTGCATGTAGACCGGCAGCAGGTAGGTCGAGCCGAACAGCGCCGTGCCGTAGATGAAGGCCACCACGCTGCCCATCGCGAACTGCCGGTACTGAAAGAGCGCCAGGTTCATCAGCGGCAGGCCGCCCGACGCCGCGAGACGCTTCTGCCACGCGATGAAGGCGGCGAAGGCGAGGCCTGCGGCGACCAGCAGCGCGACGGCTTGCCAGGGCGATTCGCCGCGCAGTTCGACCAGCCCGTTGAGAAGGCACAGCGTGCCGACGGTGCCGAGCGTGAGCCCGCGCCAGTCCAGCCCGCCGCTGCGCGCGGCCACGACGCCGCCGGGCGCGGTGGTCGGCACGAACTTGTAGGCCAGCCAGATCGAGCTCAGGCAGAACGGCACCACCATGAAGAAGATCGAGCGCCAGCCGAACAGGTCGACCAGGATCCCGCCGATGCTGGGGCCGATGGCCGGCGCCAGCACCACGCCCATGCCGAAGATGCCGCTGGCGCGGCCCTGCTCGTGCGGCTCGAAGGCGCGCAGGATGATGATGGCCGGGATCGGCTGCACCACGCCCGCTGCCAGCCCCTCGGCCACCCGCGCGATCAGCACCAGCGAGAAGTTGTTGGCCAGCCCGCCCATCATTCCGCCCACCAGCAGCAGCACCATCGTGCCGACATAGGTGCGCCGGTAGCCGTAGCGCGACAGCAGCCACGGCGTGGTGAGCATGGACACGGTCATCGCGACCATGAAGCCCGAACTCACCCACTGCGCCCGCTCCTGGCCGAGCGTGAAGAAATGGCTCATGCCCGGGATCGCCACGTTGACGATGGTCGAGGACATGATCGAGGCCATCACGCCCACCATCACGGAAAACAGCAGCAGCCAGCGGTAGCGCTCGCCATAGCGGCTGCTGAGGGATTGCACGGGAGGAGTGTTCATGGGGCGAAGCCGGCTCGGGCCGTCCTACAAGGATACGGGCGTTTGGGCACCGCACCGACGTGCCGTGCGCGTCCACAATGGGTTTTGCTGTCCCGACTTTGACAAGAGATTGCCGCCATGGAACCCGAGAACGACAACAACCGAGACCTTGCCGTCGCCTCCGAAACCGAATCCGCCCCGTCCCTTGCCACGGAACTCCAGGCGCCCACGGTCAGCCGCGCCTACCAGTGCCAGTGCGGCCGCCCCGTCTTCCTGCGCAACAGCCAGTGCCTCGCCTGCCAGACGCCGCTGGGCTACGTCGTCGAAAGCCTCGGCGTGGTGCCGCTCGCGCCGGCCACGCACGAAGGCGCCGAGCCCGACACCTTCACCGTGTTCGGCGACACCCACGGCAAGGCCTACCGCCGCTGCGGCAACCTGATGACCGAGGCGGCCTGCAACTGGATGGTGCCCGCGCCGCGCGAAGGCGACGACCCCGCCTTCAACACCGACGGCCTCGTGCCCGGCCTGTGCATCTCATGCAGCGTCACGCGCACCATCCCGGACCTGTCCATCGAGAGCAACGGCAACCTGTGGCGCAGCCTCGAACTGGCGAAGCGGCGGCTGATCTCGCAACTGCTGGCGCTCGGCCTGCCGGTGGTGACGCGGCTGAGCGATCCGGTCCATGGCCTGGCCTTCGACTTCCTGAGCCACATGCCCGGCGGCCCGCACGTGATGACCGGCCACGAAATGGGTGTGATCACGCTCAACGCCGAGGAGGCCGAGGACGCCGTGCGCGAGCGCATCCGCGCGGAGATGCGCGAGCCCTACCGCACCCTGCTCGGCCACTTCCGGCACGAGATCGGCCACTACTACTGGGACCTGCTGGTCTTTCCCACGCCGTGGATCGACAGCTTCCGCGAACTCTTCGGCGACGAGCGGGCGGACTACGCCACGGCGCTGCGCAACCACTACGACAACGGCCCGCCGCCCGACTGGGCCAACCGCTGCGTGACCAGCTACGCCAGTTCGCATCCCTGGGAAGACTGGGCCGAGACCTGGGCGCACTACCTGCACATGGCCGACACCGCGGACACGGCGATGAGCTTCGGCGTCGACGCGCAGAACGTCGAACTCACGAGCGATCTCTTCGGACCGGCCGACCTCTGGCAACCCGAAGACCCCAACGCCGGGAAATTCCTCGATTTCCTGAACGGCTGGGTGAGGCTCACCAACGTGCTCAACGAGTTATCGCGCAGCATGGGGCAGCCGGACTACTACCCCTTCGTCCTGCCGCGCGCTGCGGTCGGCAAGCTGCAGTTCATCCACGAGGTGATTACGGAGCAGCGGGCGCGCGGCGGCTTGCCGGCGATGGTGTCCCACAATGATCTGGTTGCGCCGCCTGAGCCGGTCGAGCCGGATGCCGGCCCGGTCGCGGATGCGCCGTCAGATTCGGCCCAGGCGCCGGCGCCTCAGTCCTGAACCACCGCCTGCGCGGCACATCGCGCGCAGATGCAGGCGAGGCGGCGCTTCTCGGCGGGCACTCGCGCGAGCAGATCGGCGCTGAAGTCGGCTTCCATGCACCAGCAGGGCGGTTGCGCCTGACCGGTCTCGCGCGCGATTTCCATCGCGCAGCGGTTCATCTCGCCGCACAAGGGGCAGCGCGACGGATCAGGCCATGCCGATTCGCCCATCACGCGACCTCGAAAGCCGGCAGCTTCTTGTCGACCGCGATGTTCTGCAGCGTGACGTACACCGGCAGGCCGTCGCGGTAGGCCGGGTAGTCCTCGCCCTGGATCAGCGGCAGCAGGTATTTCCGGCACTTGTCGGTGATGCCATAGCCGTCCTCGGAGATGAAATCGCGCGGCATGAACTTCTCGGCATTCGCCACCGCGTCGAGTGGCGCTGAGCCGATGCTGTACGCGTAGGGCTCGTCGGAGGTGCGGTCGATGGTCGGCATCACCGAGTTGCGGCCTTCGAGCGCCAGCTCGACCGCGCGTTGCCCGAGCTCGTAGGCCTGGCGCACATCCGTCGCCGACGCGATGTGCCGTGCCGAGCGCTGGAGGTAATCGGCGACTGCCCAATGGAACTTGTGGCCCAGCGCCTCCTTGACCATCTGCGCCACGACAGGCGCCGCGCCGCCGAGCTGCGCATGGCCGAAGGCGTCCTTGGTGCCCTGTTCCGCGAGGAAGGTGCCGTCCGGGTGATGGCACCCTTCGGACACCACCACGGTGCAGTAGCCGTGGTACTTCACGAGCGCATCCACGCGTGCGAGGAAAGCCGGCTGGTCGAAGGGAATCTCCGGGAACAGGATCACGACCGGAATGCCGTGGTCCGCCGCCAGCCCGCCGGCGGCGGCGATCCAGCCCGCATGGCGTCCCATCACCTCGATCACGAACACCTTGGTCGACGTGGCCGCCATCGAGCGCACGTCCAGCGAGGCTTCGAGCGTCGACACCGCCACGTATTTCGCGACCGAGCCGAAGCCCGGGCAGCAGTCGGTCAGCGGCAGGTCGTTGTCGATGGTCTTCGGCACGTGGATCGCCTGCAGCGGATAGCCCATCGACTGCGACAACTGGCTCACCTTGAAGCAGGTGTCCGCCGAGTCGCCGCCGCCGTTGTAGAAGAAATAGCCGATGCCATGCGCCTTGAAGACCTCGATCAGGCGCTCGTATTCGCGGCGGTTCTTTTCGAGCGACTTGAGCTTGTAGCGGCACGACCCGAACGCACCCGAGGGCGTGGAGCGCAGGGCGGCGATCGCCTCGGGCGACTCGCGGCCGGTGTCGATCAGCTCCTCGGTCAGCGCGCCGATGATGCCGTTGCGGCCGGCGTACACGTTGCCGATGCGGTCGGGGTGCCGGCGGGCCGTCTCGATCACGCCGCAAGCCGAGGCGTTGATCACGGAGGTCACGCCGCCGGACTGGGCGTAGAAGGCGTTGAGGATGGGCATGCGGCATTGTCCCGCAGCCCTCCGCCGGATGCCAGTGCGCCGGTCAGCGTCCCGGCAGCCCCATCGCCCGCGTGATCACTTCTTTCATGATCTCGTTCGTCCCGCCGTAGATGCGCTGCACCCGGGCATCGGCGTACGCCCGCGTGACCGGGTACTCCCACATGAAGCCGTAGCCGCCGTGCAGCTGCACGCACTCGTCCATGACCTTGCATTGCAGGTCGGTGGTCCAGTACTTGGCCATGCTGGCGGTCGCAGTGTCGAGCTTCTCCTGCATCAGCAGTTCGATGCACTTGTCGACGAAGACCTGCGCCACCTGCACCTCGGTCTGCAGCTCGGCCAGCGTGTAGCGCGTGTTCTGGTAGGCGCCCACGGGCTGGCCGAAGACCTTGCGGTCCTTCACGTAGGCCACGGTCTGGTCGATGGCGGACTGGGACGCCGCCACCGCGCTGATCGCGATCTGCAGCCGCTCCCACGGCAACTGTTCCATCAGGCAGACGAAGCCGCGATTTTCCTGAGCGGCGCCGCCGAGCAGCGCATCGGCCGGCAGCCGGACATCGTTGAAGAACAACTCCGATGTGTCCTGAGCCTTCAGGCCGAGTTTTTTCAGGCGCTTGCCCTTCTCGAAGCCCGGCATGCCGCGCTCCACCAGGAACAGGCTGGTGCCCTTGGCGCCGCCGGCCGGGTCGGTCTTGGCGACCACGATCACCAGATCGGCGTGCCAGCCGTTGGTGATGAAGGTCTTGCTGCCGTTCATGAGGTAGCTGCCGTCCGGCTGCTTCAGCGCGGTCGTGCGCACGCCCTGAAGGTCGCTGCCGGCGGCCGGCTCGCTCATCGCGATGGCGCCGATCATCTCGCCGCTTGCGAGCTTGGGCAGGTAGTGCTTCTTCTGTTCATCGGTTCCGTAGCGCAGGATGTACGGCGCCACGATCTCGCTGTGCAGCGCGTAGCCGATCCCCGTGAAGCCGCGGACCCAGAGTTCCTCGAACTGGATCACCGAATAGATCAGGTCGGCGCCCGCGCCGCCGTACTCCTCGGGCAGCGACATGCAGAGAAAGCCGTTCTCGCCGGCCTTGTCCCAGACCTTGCGGTCGACGTAGCCCTGCTCTTCCCATGCGTCGTGGAAGGGAGCGATCTCCTTGTCCATGAAACGGCGGAAGCTGTCGCGGAAGGCCTCGTGGTCAGGCGTGAAGAGGGTGCGTTCGATCATGGTCAGGAGCGCTTGGGGAACACGGGTGCGCGTTTTTGCAGGAAGGCCATGACGCCTTCGGCGAAAGTCGGTTGCTCGATCAGCTCGCGCTGGCGCTCGCTCTCGTAGTGAAGCTGGTCCGGCAGCGAGTGGCGCTCCGACTGCTCCAGGGCCTTGCGGGCTTCGATCACCGCATGCACCGGCAACTGCGCGAGGCGTTGCGCGATGCTCGTTGCTTCCAGCAGCAGCAACTTGTCGTCGATGCAGGCCCAGATCAGCCCCCACTGCGCCGCCGTTTCCGCGCCGAGCTTCTCGTCGAGCAAGGCCATGCCCATCGCGCGCGCCGGTCCGACGCGACGCGGGATGAACCAGGTGCAGCCGAGGTCCGGCACGATGCCCAGCTTGGGCAGGAAGGGCAGGTAGAAGTACGCGCTGCGCGCCGCCACGACGATGTCGCATGCCAGCGCCAGGCCCACGCCCGCGCCGGCCGCGGGGCCATTGACCGCGCAGACCACCGGCACCGGCAGCGCGCGCAATTCCTCGATCAGCGGGTTGCTCATCGACTGCATCCAGTCGGCCGTCTGGTCGCCGAGCGACTTGCCCTCGACGGGCTCGCGCATCGTGCCGAGGTCGGCGCCCACGCAGAAGGCCTTGCCGGCGCCGGTGAGCAGCACGGCGCGCACGCTGCGGTCGTGGCGCACGCGCGCGAATGCCTCGCGCAGTGCCGTCTGCAGTTCGAGCGCGATCGGGTTGAGCTTGGCCGGCAGGTTGAGCGTGATCGTCGCGATGCCGTCGTTCAGTTCGTAGAGAACGGGGGTCATGTCACAACCTCTCCACGATCGTGACGTTGGCCATCCCGCCGCCCTCGCACATCGTCTGCAGGCCGAAGCGCTTGCCGCGCTGGCCGAGCGCGTTGACGAGCGTGGTCATGAGCTTGGTGCCCGAGGCGCCCAACGGGTGGCCGAGGGCGATGGCGCCGCCGTTCACGTTGAGCCGCGCAGGGTCGGCGCCCAGCGTCTGCAGCCAGGCCAGCGGCACCGGCGCGAAGGCCTCGTTGACTTCGTACAGGTCGATGTCGTCGATCTTCATGCCGGCTTTGGCGAGGGCGCGTGCGGTCGCCGGAATCGGCGCCTCCAGCATGATCACCGGGTCATGCCCCATCACGCTCATGTGGTGGATGCGCGCGAGCGGCTTCACGCCCAGCGCCTTCAGGCCGCGCTCGTTGACGACCAGCACGCCGCTGGCGCCGTCGCAGATCTGGCTGGCGGTGGCAGCGGTGCAGCGTCCGCCCTCCGCGATCAGCTTGACGCCGGCGATGCCTTCGAGCGTGGCGTCGAAGCGGATGCCTTCATCGACCGTGTGCATCTCGCCGCTGGCCGAGCCGTCGGCGAGGCGGATCTCCACCGGCACGATCTCGTCCCTGAACGCGCCTTCGCGGCTGGCGGCGATGGCGCGCCTGTGGCTCTCGAAGGCGTAGCGGTCGAGCGCGTCCTTCGAGAGGCCGTAGTTTTTCGCGATCATCTCGGCGCCGGTGAACTGGCTGAACTCCACGCCGGGATAGCGCCGCTGCATCGCGGGGCTCATGTAGATGCCGAGGCCGGCCTTGGCCGGCAGCGCGTTGGGCGTGAACATGGGCACGCGGGTCATGCTCTCGACGCCGGCCGCGATCACCGCGTCCATCGTGCCCGACATCACCGCCTGCGCCGCGAAATGCAGCGCCTGCTGGGAGGAGCCGCACTGGCGGTCGACGGAAGTGCCCGGCACCGATTCGGGCAGCTTCGACGCCAGCACCGCATTGCGCGCAACGTTGGTCGCCTGTTCGCCGACCTGGCTCACGCAGCCGAGGATCACGTCCTCCACCGCGGCGGGATCGATGCCGCTTCGTTCAACCAGTGCGTCGATGACCTGCGCTGCCAGGTCGACCGGATGCCAGCCAGCGAGCTTGCCGCCGCGTCGGCCACCGGCGGTGCGCGCGGTGGCCACGATGTATGCCTCTGCCATGGGATGTCCTTCGTCCGAGTAAGGGGGGCCCGGCGCGAAAGGCGAAGCGCCGTCGATCCACGACGGCGCGAGACCCGTGCATCCATGGCCGCGAGCGTCGATGGTTCAACGCCCGGGCGCTGGGGTCAAGCCGGGGTCATCCCGTGGGGCCACAGTCGCCAAGGCGACGTGGCGCGCTCCGGCCGCGCCCGCTCTGCCGCCACCGTGAGGCGTTCGGCGGTGAAGCGCACGCACGAGGGTTCCAGCGCGGCCACCAGCGCGCGGCGGTGCACGTCGCTGCGGAAGCGCTCGCCCTGCTCCAGGACGATGTCGCGCGGGTCGTGGTCGAGCGTGATCCACAGGCTGCCGGCCTGGCATTCGATGTCCACGTCATGGGCATCGGGCAAGGTGAAGATGGCTTTCTTCGGCAGGCTCAGACTGAGGCGTTGCTGGCGGGTGTTCATCGCAGGCTCCTTGGCATTCGTCATGAGAATGAATATAGTGAGCCGAGCCCTACGTGTCATACGGTCATTCGGAACTCGTTGCATGCATCCAGAGAATGCGAAGGCGCCCGCGCCGGCCGTCGAACTGCCTCCTTTGGAGCTGCTGCGCAGCTTCGAGGCGGCGGCGCGCACGCTGAGCTTCACGCAGGCCGCCGCCGAGGTGTTCCTCACGCAATCCGCAGTGAGCCGGCAGATCCAGCAGCTCGAAGCCAGCCTCGGCGTGCTGCTGTTCGAGCGCCGCCATCGCTCGCTGGCGCTGACCGAAGCCGGACGGGTGCTCCAGCGTGCCGTCGTCGAGAGCCTGGAGCGCCTGCGCGATGCCACTGCCAGGGTCCGGGCCGCGCCGGTGCTGCGGCAGGTTGCCATCACCACCACGCCGGGCTTTGCCTCGCTGTGGCTCATTCCCCGCCTCGTGCGTTTCACCGCCGATCACCCGCTGGTCGACGTGCGCGTGTCCGCGACGCTCGACGTGCTCGATCTGGAGCGCAGCCGCATCGACGTGGCCGTGCGCTTCGTCCCGATCAGCCGGGGCACCGGGCCGACGCTGTTCGAGGAGTCCGTGATGCCGCTGTGCGCCCCGCGCATCGCTGCCGCCTTGCATGCACCGGGTGATTTGGTGGAGCAGACCTTGCTCACTGTCGATTTACCCAACCATGCAGAGGCGCCCACGGCCGATTGGGAACCCTGGCTCGAAGTGATGGGCCTGGCCGACCTGCGCATGAAGAACACCATGCGCTTCACGCAGTACGCGGACGCCGTCGCGGCGGCGGTCGCCGGCCAGGGCGTGGTCATCGGCCGCCTGCCGCTGCTGCGCGAGCTGGTCCAGACGGGGCAGCTGGTGGCGCCGTTCAGCGAGGGCGCAGCGTCGCGGCGCGGCTATTTCATCGAGACCTCGCGCCGCGCGGCAAGCAATGCCGACGCCCAGGACTTCGTGCGCTGGCTGCGCGCCGAAGCCGAAGCGGCACAGAAGGGCTGAGGAAGGCCCACGGCCACGGCATTACAGTCGGGGCAACGCATTCGCCCCTTGGGCCCCGATTCCGCTGACAAGAAATCTCGATGACTCCGACTCCCGAAACCGTCCCCGCACCCGCCGCCGCCAAGAAGGGTGGTCGCGAGCGACAGAACGCCAAGCCCAGGAACGCCAGTCCGAACGCGCCCCAGCGTGCTCGCAAGGTTCATCCCGCCCTCGAAAAGCTCTTCGAGCTCTACCCCAAGATGTTCGGCGCGCGCTTCCTGCCGCTCAAGCTCGGCGTGTACCAGGAACTGCTGGCCCTGCATCCGGAGGAGTTCAAGAAGGAAGACCTCAAGATCGCGCTGGGGCTGCATGCCCGCTCCACGCGCTACCTCGAAGCCGTCGCGGCCGGCGAGCAACGCCACGACCTGAACGGGCAGCCCGTCGAGCCCGTTGCGCCCGAGCACGTGCACCACGCCATCCTGGAAGTCTTCAAGCGCCGTCAGGCACGCACCAGCGAAGACTTGCGGCCCAAGCTGCGCGCACGTCTGGTCGATGTCATCGAAGCCTCGGGCCTCACGCGCGAGGAATACGTGCTGGCCGTTCGCACGGGCGATGAGACTTCGAACGCCGTGCTCGACGAGGCCTTTGCCGAAGTCAGCGCGCGGACGGCGAAGCGCGAGGCGCTGCAGCGCGCCTTCGAAGCCAGCGGGCGTACCGTGGCTGAATTTGCGGAGATGTACGGAATGGATCCGGCCGAGGTCGGCCGGGCCCTGCAGCGCGCGCGGCCTCGCGCGCAGTCCTAGTCAGCGCCTCAGGCGCCTGCCTTCACCTTCAGCCGCCACGCATGCAGCAGCGGCTCGGTGTAGCCGCTGGGCTGCTCGACGCCCTTGAACACCAGCTCCAGCGCGGCCTTGTAGGCTGCTGAAGTGGTGAAGTTGCCGGCCATCTTCTTGTAGAGCGGATCGCCGGCGTTCTGCTGGTCCACCACCGCGGCCATGCGCTGGAAGGTCGATTCGACCTGCTCCTTCGTCACCACGCCGTGCAGCAGCCAGTTGGCGATGTGCTGGCTGGAGATGCGCAGGGTCGCACGGTCTTCCATCAGGCCGATGTTGTGGATGTCCGGCACCTTCGAGCAGCCGACGCCCTGGTCGATCCAGCGCACCACGTAGCCGAGGATGCCCTGAACGTTGTTGTCGAGTTCCTGCTGGCGCTCGGCATCGGTCCAGTTCACGTGCGGCGCGACCGGCACCTTGAGCAGGTCGTTCAGGATGTTGTCGCGCTCGGCGTTGGCGTCGATCTTCTCCAGCTGCTTCTGCACGTCGGCCACGCTCACCTGGTGATAGTGCAGCGCATGCAGCGTGGCGGCGGTGGGCGAGGGCACCCACGCGGTGTTGGCACCGGCCTTGGGATGGCCGATCTTCTGTTCGAGCATCGCGGCCATCAGGTCGGGCATGGCCCACATGCCCTTGCCGATCTGCGCCTTGCCGCGCAAGCCGCACGAGAGGCCCACCAGCACGTTGTTCTTCTCGTAGGCCTGGATCCAGGGCGTGGTCTTCATGTCGCCCTTGCGCAGCATCGCGCCGGCTTGCATGGCGGTGTGCATCTCGTCGCCCGTGCGGTCGAGGAAGCCGGTGTTGATAAAGGCCACGCGCGCGGCGGCTTCGGCAATGCAGGCCTTGAGGTTGATGCTGGTGCGGCGCTCCTCGTCCATGATGCCGAGCTTCACGGTGTTGGCGGGCAGGCCGAGCATGTCCTCGACGCGGCCGAACAGTGCGCTCGCAAAGGCCACTTCGGCAGGGCCGTGCATCTTCGGCTTGACGATGTAGACGCTGCCCGTGCGCGAGTTGCCCTTGCGCTTCAGGTCGATGGTGGCGATGGTCGTGGTGATCACCGCGTCCATGATCCCCTCGGGGATCTCCTTGCCGCCTGCGTACAGGATGGCCGGGTTGGTCATCAGGTGGCCGACATTGCGCACGAACATCAGCGAACGGCCATGCAGCTTGACCGGCTTGCCATCGGCGCCCGTGTATTCGCGGTCGGGGTTGAGGCCGCGCGTGAAGGTCTTGCCGCCCTTGGCGACTTCCTCGGTCAGCGTGCCTTGCAGGATGCCGAGCCAGTTGGAATAGGCGAGCACCTTGTCCTCGGCATCGACCACGGCCACGGAGTCCTCGAGGTCGAGGATGGTCGAGAGCGCGGCTTCGAGCACCACGTCGCTGACGCCGGCTGCATCGCCCTTGCCGATCGGCGTGCTGCGATCGATCTGGATGTCGAGGTGGATGCCGTTGTGCTTGAGCAGCACCGACTTCGGCGCGGCCGCATCGCCCTGGTAGCCGATGAACTGCGTCGGGTCCTTGAGTTCCGTGCTGCTGCTCTGCAGCGCGATCACCAGCTTGCCGTGCTCGACCTTGTAGCCGGTGGCGTTCTTGTGCGAGCCGTTCTCCAGCGGCGCGGCCTGGTCGAGCACGTTGCGTGCGAACTCGATCACCTTGGCGCCGCGCGCCGGGTTGTAGCCCTTGCCCTTCTCGGCGCCGCCGGTCTCGGGAATCGCGTCGGTGCCGTAGAGGGCGTCGTACAGCGAGCCCCAGCGTGCATTCGCGGCGTTGAGCGCGTAGCGCGCGTTCAGGATCGGCACCACCAGTTGCGGGCCGGCCTGCAGCGCCAGTTCAGCGTCGACGTTGGCGGTGGTCGTTTGCACGTCCTTCGGCTGCGGCAGCAGGTAGCCGGTCGATTCCAGGAAGGCGCGGTAGGCCGGCATGTCGGTGATCGGGCCGGGGTGCGCCTTATGCCACTTGTCCATCTCGGCCTGCAGGCGGTCGCGCTCGGCGAGCAGGGCGATGTTCTTGGGCGCGAATTCGCTGACGATGGCGTCGAAGCCCTTCCAGAAGGTGTCGCTCGCGACGCCGGTGGCGGGCAGGACGGTGTCTTCGATGAAGCGATGGAGTTCGTTGGCGACCTGGAGGCCGTGGACGGTGGTGCGGGCGGTCATGGTTCTTTTCTCCTTGAGAGGGTGCAGCCGGGGACTTTATTCGATACCTGGCTGGTGAGTAAGAGCCGAAACTGTGAATGATCAGTGACTTAATTGAGGGTAATCGCCGGTCTGGGCCTGGCGCGGACGTCTCTCGGCAAAGGGTACCCCTACGCCCCCGGGAGCGCCACGATGAGTCCCCGTCGCGCTAGACCTCGCCGTCGAGGCGCCGTGCGGCGGTGCGCACCGGTTCGACGTAGCGCTCGTCGTAGCGGTGCGTCGGCATGGTCAGCGTCACGGCCGCGGCCAGGCGGCCATCGCCATGGAACACCGGCGCCGAGATGCCGGCGAGCTCGGCCGTGCGGTCGCCGACCAGGGCGCAGTAGCCCTGCGCGCGGATCGCTTCGTAGAGCTGGCGTTCCTTCGCATCGCCCCGGCGCCCGGCCTGCGGCCCGAAGGCGATCAGGATGCGCGCGCCGGCACCGCGATCGACAGGCAGCAGGTCGCCCGCCCGGACGTGGTCGCGCACCACGTGCGGCGAATCGATGCGGTAGAGGCACAGCCGTGCCCAGCCTTCCCCTTGCTGCTGGCGCACGTGGTACGCGGCGCTTTCGCCGGTGGCGGCGACGAGGTTGCGCAGCACCGGCAGCACGACATCGTCCAGCGAGAACGAGGCCGCATACAGCGCATGCAGCCGCGCGATTTCCATGCCGAGCGCATAGCGGCCGTCCTCCTGGCGGCGGACCATGCGGGCGTGTTCCAGCGAGGCGAGCAGGCGCAGCGCCGTGCTCTTGTAGAAATGCGTGCGTTCGGCAAACTGTGCGAGCGTCAGCGCGTCGTCGCCGGGACGGAACGCCGAGAGCAGACTGAGCGCGCGGTCGACCGCCGCCGCGCCGCCGGGCGCTGCATTCAGGTCGGACACCGGTTCGGTTTGGGCTTTGCGTGGCATGGGCTGGCCTTGACAGGGAGGATGATCGCCGGTCTAATTCTGTTTAACGGAATGTAGTTCTACAAGGTAGAACTGTCAAACATCACTGCCCCAGGAGAGGAATCCCGATGACTGCCCCCGATGTCCTCATCAGCGAGGTTGGCCCGCGCGACGGCCTGCAGTCAGTCAAGGCCACCATGCCGACTGCCGACAAGCTGCGCTGGATCGACGCGCTCTACCAGGCCGGCATCCGCGAGATCGAGGTCGCTTCCTTCGTGCCCGCACGGTTGCTGCCGCAGATGGCGGACGCCGCCGAGGTGGTGCGCCACGCCATCACGCTGCCGGGCCTGACCGTGATGGCGCTCGTGCCCAACCGCAGGGGGGCCGAAGCCGCCCTCGCGGCCGGCGTGCACAAGCTGACGATGCCGGTCTCGGCCAGCGCGGCCCACTCGCTTGCCAATGTGCGCAAGACGCGCGAGGAAATGGTCGAGGAGGTCCGCGCGATCTCCGACCTGCGCCGCGAGATCGCGCCGCACGTCCGGCTCGAAGCCGGCATCTCCACCGCCTTCGGCTGCACGCTGCAGGGCGAGGTGCCGGAGGACGAGGTCATCTGGCTGGCGGCGCAATGCGTGGCGGCAGGTGCCGACGAATCCGGCCTCTCGGATACGGTCGGCTACGCCAACCCCGCGCAGGTGCGGCGCCTCTTCAAGCGCCTGCGCGCCGAGCTGGGGGACAAGGCGGGCGCGGCCCACATGCACAACACGCGCGGGCTCGGCCTCGCCAACTGCCTCGCGGCCTACGAGGAAGGCGTGCGAACCTTCGACTCCTCGCTCGGCGGCCTGGGCGGCTGCCCCTACGCGCCCGGCGCCTCGGGCAATGTCGTCACCGAGGATCTCGTCTTCATGTTCGAGGCCATGGGCGTGCGCACCGGCATCGACATCGACCAGCTCATCGCGGCCCGCGCGCCGCTCATCGCCGGCCTGCCGGGCGAACCGGTCTATGGCATGACGCCCGAGGCCGGCCTGCCCAAGGGCTTCGTCCAGGGTTTCCAGGGAGCCGCCCATGTCTGAGTCCACGCCACTGCCTTACGCGGGCATCCGCGTCGTCGAGTTCACCCACATGGTCATGGGGCCCACTTGCGGCATGCTGCTCGCGGACCTGGGCGCCGAGGTCATCAAGGTCGAGCCCATCGAGGGCGACAACACGCGGCGCCTGCTGGGGTCCGGCGCGGGCTTCTTCCCGACCTTCAACCGCAACAAGAAGAGCATCGCGCTCGACCTCAAGAAGCCCGAGGGCGTCGAGGCCGCGCTGCGCCTGATCGCCACCGCCGACATCGTGAGCGAGAACTTCAAGCCCGGCACGATGAAGAAGCTGGGGCTGGACTACGACAGCCTGCAGAAGCTCAACCCGCGCCTCATCTACGTGAGCCACAAGGGCTTTCTGCCCGGCCCCTACGACCACCGCACCGCGCTGGACGAGGTGGTGCAGATGATGGGCGGCCTCGCCTACATGACCGGCCGCGCCGGCGACCCCCTGCGCGCCGGCACCAGCGTCAACGACATCATGGGCGGCATGTTCGGCGCCATCGGCGCGATGGCCGCGCTGCGCCAGCGCGAACTCACCGGCAAGGGCTGCGAGGTGCAGTCGGCGCTGTTCGAGAACAACATCTTCCTCGTGGCGCAGCACATGATGCAGTTCGCCGCCACCGGCAAGGCCGCCGACCCGATGCCGAGCCGCATCTCGGCCTGGGGCGTTTACGACGTGTTCACCGTCAAGGACGGCGAACAGATCTTCCTGGCGGCGGTCAGCGACAAGCAGTGGAGCATTTTCTGCAAGGCCTTCGGCCTGGAAGAGATGCTGTCCGATCCGCGCCTGAAGACCAACAACGACCGCGTGATGGCGCGCGAATGGATGATGCCGATCCTCCGCTCGCATCTGGCGGAACACAGCGCGGCCGAACTCAGCGCGGTGTTCGAGCAGAACGAGCTGCCCTTCGCGCCCATCACCAAGCCGCAGGACCTGTTCGACGACCCGCACCTCAACGCGACCGGCGGGCTCGCGCCGATCCGCATGAACGACGGCAGCCAGTCGAAGGTGCCGCTCATGCCCTTCACCCTCGGCGGCGAACGGCCGGGCATCCGCCTGCAGCCGCCGCTGCTCGGCGAGCACACGGATGCGCTGCTCAAGGAGGTGGGCTATAGCGACGCGCAGATCGCAGAACTCAAGTCGAGCGCCGTCACGCGCAGCGAGTGACCCTAGGCCAGAAACCCCGCGGAACCGGCTTAGCCGGGCCGCCGGGGTTGCCCCCTGAAAGGGGGTGGAGAGCGACACGGAGTGCGCGAGCCTGGGGGTCAGCTCAAATGTCTTCGTGCAGGCAGAGGATGTTGCCTTCCGGGTCCTCGAACCACGCCGCCTTTTCCGAGCCGAGCACGCAAACGTGCTCGACCGTCTTCAGCCCCGGCAGGTCGTAGTCGGCAAAGCGTACGCCGCGCTGCTCCAGCGCCTTCACCGCGTCGTCGATGCGCTCCACTCGAAAACTCAGCGCCGTGTGCTCGGCCTTGGTGCCTTCGGGCTTGGGGAAGAGCGCGAGTTCGGTGCCGCCGCAGTGGTAGATGAACTTGCCGTCCGGCTTGGCGCCGAGCGGCTCCAGCCCCAGCGACTCCTCGTAGAAGCGGCGCGCGCGGGCAAGATCCTTCACGGGCAGCATGCAGGTGACGCGGCTGGAGGCAAGCGTGTTCATGGCGGTGCTCCGGACAGTCCTGACGCTTCGGTTGTACGCCGTTCGCCGACGGCCCGCCAGCGTGGGAGTGCCTAGGCCATGCCCGTCAGCGCAGCAAATGGATCGCCAGCCCGGCCACGGCGCAGGCGCCGAGCAGCGGCATCACCCCGACCTTGAAGCGGAACAGCGCCACGGCTGCCGCCACCGCGATGACGGCCGAGATGGCGTCGAAGCGCCCCCCGAATCCTTGCGGCCAGAGCACGTGGTACGCGAAGAACAGCGCGAGGTTCAGGATCACGCCGACCACTGCCGCCGTGATGGCGGACAGCGGCGCCGTGAATCCGAGCCTGCCGTGCGTGGCCTCGACCAGCGGTCCGCCGGCGAGGATGAAGATGAACGAGGGCAGGAAGGTGAAGTAGGTGACCACCGTCGCCGCCAGTGCGCCGCCTAGAAACACCGCATCGGGCCCCAGCACCTGCCCGAGCCACCCGCCGACGAAGCCGACGAAGGCGACCACCATGATCAGCGGCCCGGGGGTGGTCTCGCCGAGCGCCAGTCCGTCGATCATCTGCGCGCCCGAGAGCCAGTGGTGATGCTCGACGGCGCCCTGGTACACGTAGGGCAGCACCGCGTAGGCACCGCCGAAGGTCATCAGCGCCGCCTTGGTGAAGAACCATCCCATCTGCGTCAAGGTGCCCTGCACGCCCTGGCTGGCGATCAGCACCGCCATCGGCACGGCCCACAGCGCCAGGCCGACGGCGAGCAGTTTCGCCAGATGCCCGCGCGAAAAGCGTGCGTGCGCGGGTGTCGGTGTGTCATCGTCGATGAGTGCCGGACCGTAGCTCTGCTGCACGGAACCATGGCCGCCGCCGAGCGCGAACACCGCAGGCGCCCGGCGCGCGCCGAAATGGCCAATCAGCGCCGCGCCCAGGACGATGGCCGGAAACGGCGTGTCGAACGCAAAGATCGCGATGAAGGCCGCCGCTGCGATGCCCCACATCCACGCGTTCTTCAGCGCACGGGTGCCGATGCGGTGCGCAGCATGCAGGACGAGCGCCGTCACCGCGGGCTTGATGCCATAGAAGATGCCCGCGACCACCGGCACGTCGCCGAAGCGCAGGTAGACCCACGACAGCGCGATCAGGATGAAGAGCGACGGCAGCACGAACAGCGCGCCCGCGACGATCCCGCCCCAGGTGCGATGCATCAGCCACCCTATATATGTGGCGAGCTGCTGCGCCTCCGGGCCGGGCAGCAGCATGCAGTAGTTGAGCGCATGGAGAAATCGCTTCTCGCTGATCCAGCGCCTGCGCTCGACCAGCTCGGTGTGCATGATCGCGATCTGCCCGGCCGGGCCGCCGAAGCTGATGAAGCCCAGCTTGAGCCAGAAGCGGAAGGCTTCGTGGAAGCTGACGCTCGAAGGCGCGGCGGGTTGGGCGGGCTGGGTCAAGGCTGGCGGCTCATCGTTGGATCGTCCGGAGAAGGCGGCCGAGGTTTTTAGCATGCGCTACGCATAATCGCCGCCCATGGACCGCCTGAAGCAACTCGAATCCTTCGTCGCGATCGCCACGCGCGGCAGCCTCACGGCGGCGGCCAAGGCGGAAGGCGTGGCGCCGGCGATCATCGGGCGGCGGCTGGACGCGCTCGAAGAGCGGCTGGGCGTCAAGCTCCTGCTGCGCACGACGCGCCGTCTCACGCTCACGCACGAGGGCAGCGCATTCCTGGAGGACTGCCAGCGCCTGCTGGTCGAGCTGGCGAACGCGGAGGCCAGCGTGAGCGCGGGCGGCGTGAAGGCCAGTGGTCACTTGCGCGTGACCGCGCCGGCCGGCTTCGGGCGCCGGCATGTGGCGCCGCTGGTGCCGCGTTTCCACGAATTGCATCCCGAGGTCACGATCTCGCTGAACCTCAGCGACCGCCTGGTCGACATGGCCGGCGAAAGCTTCGATTGCGCGGTGCGCGTCGGCGACCTGCCGGATTCGTCGCTGGTGAGCATGCGCCTCGCCGACAACCGGCGGCGCTGCGTCGCGACGCCTGAATTCATCCGCCGGAACGGTGCGCCGCGTCATCCGGGCGAGCTGTCGCGCTTTGCCTGCCTCAGCCTGTCGAGCGATGCGTCGCAGACCCGTGGCTGGGCCTTTCGCGTCCCGACCGACGATGGCGAGCACGAGGTCATCCACCTCAAGCCCACCGGCCCGCTCGACTGCTCCGACGGCCAGGTGCTGCACGACTGGTGCCTCGCCGGCCACGGCATCGCGTGGCGCAGCACCTGGGAGGTCGAGGCCGAGATCGACGCCGGCCTGCTCGTGCCGCTGCTCGATGAATTCGCCGCGCCGCCGAACGGCATCTACGCGGTGTTTCCCGAGCGCAAGCACCTGCCCTTGCGCGTGCGCCTGTGGCTGGATTTTCTGAAGGCGCAGTACGCGCGCCCCGAGTTCTGGGGCGGCACAATCGCTGCGCTCCCGACAACGAAGGAACCTCCACGATGACGCTCGAAGCGATCCTTGCCTACCTGCACCTGCTGGCCATCCTCACGATGGTCGTCTTTATCGCCAGCGAGGCCGCGCTGTGCCGCGTCGAGTGGCTCAACGCCGCGGTGATCGAGCGATTGGCCAAGGTCGACCTGGTCTACGGCATCGCGGCGATCGCGGTGCTCGCCACCGGCGTTGCGCGCACCTGGTGGGGCGTCAAGGGCACGGCCTGGTACTGGACCAATCCGCTGTTGCACGTGAAGCTCACGCTCTTCATCATCGTGGGCGTGATCTCGATCTTCCCGACGCTCACCTATTTCCGCTGGCGCAAGGCATTGCGGTCCAGCGGCTCGCTGCCGGCCGAGGCCGAGATCCGCAAGACGCGCAAGCTGGTGATGATCCAGGCACACCTCATCGCATTGATCCCGCTCGCCGCCGTGTTCCTCGCGCGCGGTTTTGGCGCCAGGGGCTAGCCTCCCATGCGGCCGGCCATCATCAAGGCGCTGTTTGCCGGCACGATCTTCACCAGCGCCTTCCTGCTCTTCCTGGTCCAGCCGCTGATCGCCAAGCAGATCCTGCCGTGGTTCGGCGGCTCGGCGGCGGTGTGGTCGATCTGCATGGTCTTCTTCCAGGTCGTGCTGCTGGCGGGCTATGCGTATTCCGACTGGGTCACGCGCAGGCTTGGCGCATGGGCGCAGGCGAAGCTGCATGTGGGGCTGCTGCTGGCGAGCCTGGCCTTCCTGCCGATCGTGACCAGCGCGCGCTGGAAGCCGACCGGCAGCGAGGACCCGACGCTCTGGATCCTTGGACTCTTGCTCGGCACCATCGGCCTGCCGTATTTCCTGCTGTCGACCACCGGGCCGCTGGTGCAATCGTGGGTGGCGCGCACGCCCTGGGGCGCGCAGGTGTATCGCTACTTCTCGCTGTCCAACTTCGCATCGCTGGCCTCGCTGCTGAGCTACCCGGTGCTGATCGAGCCGCGCAGCACGCTGGTGCAGCAGGCGTGGGGCTGGTCGCTGGCCTATGGCGTGTTCGTGCTGCTGTGTGCCGCCACCACCTTGTATGTGGCGCGGCACTGGGCGGCGCCTGCGCGTGGCGCGGGAGAGCTGCCGTCCGGCACAGTGACAAAGGCTGCGCGGCCCGGACTGGGCGATCACCTGATGTGGCTGGCCCTGCCGGCGCTCGGCTCGTGGCTGCTGCTCGCCATCACCAACCACATCACGCAGAACGTCGCGGCCATCCCTTTCCTGTGGGTGCTGCCGCTGTCGGTCTACCTGCTGAGCTTCGTGCTGACCTTCGAGAGCGACCGCTGGTATCGCCGCGCGGTCTTCGTGCCGCTTGCGGCGGTGATGCTGGCGCTGTGCGCGTTCGGCCTTCAGGACAGCCTGGGCTCCGACCTCCGGACGGCGCTGCCGATCTATGTCGTCGGCCTGTTCGCGCTGTGCATGTTCCTGCACGGCGAAATGTCGCGCCTGCGGCCGGGCAGTGCGTACCTCACGCGCTTCTATCTGATGCTGTCGCTGGGCGGTGCGCTCGGCGGCGTGAGCGTGGGGCTGATCGCGCCGCACGTGCTGCCGGCGTACTACGAACTCGGCGTGGGCCTGACGCTGTGCGCGCTGATCGGCGCCGTGCTGTGGCGGCAGCGTCGCGTCGGCATGGCGGCCTCGCTCGCGCTGGCGGGCGCCTCCGCGTGGTTTCTCTTCCTGCAAGTGAACGTCGACGCGACGGGCGTGCGCCGCATGCAGCGCAACTTCTACGGAACGCTGGTCACGCTCGATACGCAGCGCGGCAGCGCGCGGGACGATGTGCGCCAGATGTATCACGGCTCGGTCAAGCATGGCGAGCAGTACCTGGCGCCAGAGCGGCGGCGCGAACCCACCACCTACTACGGGCCGCGGTCCGGCGTCGGGCTGGCCATTTCGGCGGCGCCGGCCTCGTCGCGACAGGTCGGGCTCATCGGATTGGGCGCCGGCACGCTCGCCACCTACGGCCGGGCCGGCGATGTCTACCGCGTCTACGAAATCAACCCGGAAGTGTTCGACCTGGCCGACACCGAGTTCAGCTTCCTCGCCGACAGCCGGGCCCGCATCGAACGGGTGCTAGGCGATGCGCGCCTGGCACTGGAGCGCGAGCCGGCGCAGGCCTTCGACGTGCTGGCCGTCGATGCTTTCTCGGGCGATTCGGTGCCGATCCACCTCATCACCTCCGAGGCGATGGACGTGTACCTGAGGCACATGCGCCCGGAGGGCATCGTCGCCTTCCACGTCACCAACCGCTTTCTCGCGCTGGCGCCCGTGGTCGAGAAAATCGCCCAGGCCAAGGGCTTGCATGTGGCCCTCGTGCACGACGAACCGGCGGAGCCGGGCCTCCGCAACACCGACTGGGTGCTGGTCGCCCGCGATCAGGCCGTACTCACCCGCGACGCCATCCGCATCGCCAGCTCCACCATCGACCCCATCCCCGGCCTGGAGCCCTGGACCGACGACAACAACAATCTGTTCAGCGTTCTCAAATAGAGGCCAGGGGGCGGCCCAGCCGCCCCATTGGTGAAACACCGCGGAACCGGCTCCGCCGGGCCGCCGGTGTTGCCCCCGGCAGGGGGTAGGCGGCCACACGAAGTGGGCAAGCCTGGGGGCGAGTCAGCCTTTTGCTTCGGATTCGCACTTCTTCATGAAGCTGTTCTTGGCGGCACCGGCCAGCGGCTTGCCGTTCTTGTCGATCGCCTTGGCGGCGCATGCAGGCGTCGCGGCGGCCTTGGCGTCCTTCTCGCACTTCTTGACGAAGCTGTTCTTGGCGGCGCCGCTCAGCTTCTTGTCCGCAGCCTGGGAGTCACAGGCGGATTGGGCGTGCGCGGCACCGAACGACAGCGAGGCACCCAGAGCCAGCAGGGAAAGGAGCTTTTTCATGATGGAGTAATTCCTTGATGAAGGGTTGTGACAGGTTTCCCCCACCCTGGGGCTGACCATCCTAACGGTCGGCGTTCACTGTTGGATGACGATCGTTGATGATCGTTACCGGCGCTGGTTTTGCCCCCGGTAAAATTCGCAAATGCTATTGGTCAAACAGGAGCTGCTCGCGGCGCTCGCGAACACGCTCGAATCCCTCTCGCCCGGCGCCGGCAGCAAAGCCGCGTTCGAGTCACCCAAGGTGGCCGCCCACGGCGACTTCGCAAGCACGGCGGCCATGCAGCTCGCCAAGCCGCTCCAGCGCAAGCCGCGCGAGCTGGCCGAAGAACTCAGTGCCGCCCTGCAGGCCACGCCGGCTTTCACGCAATGGGTCGAAGCCGTCGAGATCGCCGGCCCCGGCTTCCTCAACATCCGTCTCAAGACCGCTGCCAAGCAGCAGGTCGTGCGCGAGGTGCTGCAGGCCGGCGCCGATTTCGGCAAGCAGCCGGCCGTCGAAGAGCGCGTGCTGGTCGAGTTCGTCTCCGCCAACCCGACCGGCCCGCTGCATGTGGGCCACGGCCGCCAGGCCGCGCTCGGCGATGCCATCTGCAACCTGCTCGCGACCCAGGGCGACCGCGTCTGGCGCGAGTTCTATTACAACGACGCGGGCGTGCAGATCCAGACGCTCGCCACCAGCACGCAGCTGCGCGCCAAGGGCTTCAAGCCCGGCGACGCCGAATGGCCCGAGCAGGCCTACAACGGCGAGTACATCGCCGACATCGCCGAGGACTTCAAGGCGAAGAAGACCGTGCGCTCCGACGACCGCGAATACACCGCCAGCGGCGACGTGGACGACATCGACTCGATCCGCCAGTTCGCCGTCGCCTACCTGCGCCACGAGCAGGACCTGGACCTGAAGGCGTTCCAGGTGAAGTTCGACAACTACTACCTCGAGTCCAGCCTCTACACCAGCGGCCGGGTCGAGGCGACGGTGCAGAAGCTCATCGACGCCGGCAAGACCTACGAGCTGGACGGCGCGTTGTGGCTCAAGTCGACCGACTACGGCGACGACAAGGACCGCGTCATGCGCAAGGGCGACGGCACGTACACCTACTTCGTGCCCGACGTGGCGTACCACATCGCCAAGTGGGAGCGCGGCTTCCACAAGGTGGTCAACATCCAGGGCACGGATCACCACGGCACGATCGCGCGCGTGCGCGCCGGGCTGCAGGCGGCCGGCGTCGGCATCCCGGCGGGCTACCCCGACTACGTGCTGCACACCATGGTGCGCGTGATGCGCGGCGGCGAAGAGGTCAAGATCAGCAAGCGCGCCGGCAGCTACGTCACGTTGCGCGACCTGATCGAGTGGACCAGCACCGACGCCGTGCGCTTCTTCCTGCTGAGCCGCAAGCCCGACACCGAATACACCTTCGACATCGACCTCGCGCTGGCGCAGAACAACGACAACCCGGTCTACTACGTGCAGTACGCCCATGCGCGCATCTGCTCGGTGCTGGCGGCCTGGGGCGGCGATGCGGCGACGCTCAAGGACGTGGACCTGTCGCCGCTGCAAAGCCCTGCCTCGCAGGCCCTGCTGCTGCAACTCGCGAAATACCCCGCCATGCTGACCGCCGCGGCCAAGGATTTCGCGCCGCACGACGTCACTTTCTACCTGCGCGAACTGGCCGCGAGCTACCACAGCTATTACGACGCCGAGCGCATCCTGGTCGACGACGAGCCGGTGAAACGGGCCCGCCTCGCGCTGGTCGCGGCGACGGCGCAGGTGCTGCACAATGGCCTCGCTGTTCTCGGCGTGAGCGCGCCGCGAAAGATGTGATTTCGACCTCCACCATGAAACAAAGACAAAGCGGCAACATCGTCATCGGCTTGATCATCGGGCTGGTGCTCGGGCTCGGCGTGGCGCTCGGCATCGCGGTCTACGTGACCAAAGTGCCGATCCCGTTCATGACCAAGACGCAGCGCGGCGGCCCCGAGCAGGACGAAGCCGAGGCGCGCAAGAACCGCGACTGGGACCCGAACGCACCGCTCGCGGGCAAGTCGGCGCCGCCGCCCCGCACCGCCGCTGCCACGCCCGCAGCGCCGACGCAGCCGGCCAGCGTCGGCCCGCTCAATCCGCCGTCCGCACCCGTGCCGGTGGTGGTCGCCCCCGGTTCCCGTGGCAGCGATCCGGCCACCCCGCCGCGCACGGCGCGCACTGCGCCCGTTCCGGCCGAGGCCAACGCCACGCCGTCGAGCGACCCGCTGGGCGATCTCGCCAAGGCGCGTGCCGGCACGAGCAGCAGCGCAAGTTCCAGTTCCGGCGCAGATCCCTTCATGTATTTCGTGCAGGCCGGCGCCTTCCGTACCCCCGAAGACGCGGAAGCGCAGCGCGCCAAGCTCTCGCTCATGGGCGTGGAAGCCCGCGTGACCGAGCGCGAGCAGGCCGGGCGGACTGTCTATCGTGTGCGCGCAGGCCCGTTCAACAAGAAGGACGACGCCGACCATCTCAAGGAACGGCTCGATGGCGGGGGGCTCGAATCGGCCCTGGTCCGCGTCCAGCGCTGAACCTTCACTTTTCTTTACTTCGCGTGTTCGGGGAACTCCACCCCGGACCGCGGGCTCTTTCAGGCGACAGGAGAACCTCTGAATGAAACGTCGTGACTTTTCGATGGCCGCTGCCTCGCTGGGCCTTCTTCCGCTCGTGGCCCCTTCGCACGCGCAGCAACGCCCGCCCAAGGCAGGCACCGACTACATCGCGCTCGGCAAGCCCGCGCCGGTCGACACGCCGGCCGGCAAGGTCGAGGTGGTCGAATTCTTTTCCTACAACTGCCCGCATTGCGCGGCCTTCGAGCCGCAACTCGAAGCCTGGATCAAGAAGCTGCCGCCGCACGTCAATTTCAAGCGCATCCCGGTGCCCTTCGTGGGCAATGACACCGAGGCCAAGCAGCGCCTGTACTACACGCTCGAAGCCATGGGCAAGGTGGACGAGTTCCAGCCGAAGATCTTCGACGCCATCCACAAGCAGCGCCAACCCCTGACCGGCGACGCGGGAATTCTGGCGTGGGTCGAAAAGCAGCCGGGCCTGGACGCCAAGAAGTTCGCCGAGCTGTACAAGTCCTTCTCGGTCTCCGGCAAGGCGAAGCGCGCCGCCCAGCTCACGAGCGACTACCAGGTCGCCGGCGTGCCGGCCATCGGCGTGGCCGGTCGCTGGTATGTGGACGGCGACACCGCGGGCAATCTGGACCGCGCGCTGCAGGTCACCGATTTCCTGATCGGAGAAGCCCGCAAGGGTTGAAGAAGCGGGTGGTCGCGCCACCCGTCCGTCCATGAAGCCCGCTTCTGCGGGCTTTTTCGTCAGTGCCTGCGAAACCGCGTCCGTCGGCCGCATACAATCTTCGAGCAAGTTTCGTGCCTCTATGATCTCGCCACTCTCCTCCTCCTTCCGCCATCTCAGCCGCGCACTGCTTTTCGCCCTGGCCCTGGCCGGCCTCGCGTCGGCCGCCCAGGCCGAGAAAGCCGACCGCACCAAGCCGATGAACATCGAGGCGGATTCGATGCGCTACGACGACCTCAAGCAGACCAGCGTGTTCACGGGCAACGTGGTGGTGAACAAGGGCACCATCGTCATCCGCGGCGAGCGGATCGACGTCCGGCAGGACCCCGAGGGCTACCAGTACGGCGTGGTCACGGCGGCGCCCGGCAAGCTGGCCTATTACAAGCAGAAGCGCGACTCCGGCTCCGACGAGTGGATCGAGGGCGAGGGCGAAGTCATCGAATACGACAGCCGCGCCGACAACGTGAAGTTCATCCGCCGCGCGGTGATGCGCCGCCTGATCGGCGCCACGCCGAACGACGAGAGCAGCGGCCCGCTGATCGTCTACGACCAGAGCAACGACACCTTCACCGTCAACGGCTCGTCGGTGCCGCCGAACGCCGGCGTGGCGAGCCAGGGCGGCCGGGTCAAGGCGATCCTCACGCCCAAGGCGGCGCCTGCTGCTCCCGCGGCGCCGGCCGCCGGCAGCAAGCCCGCCGCTCCGGCGCCGGGCGCCGGCCTGCGCTCCACCACCACCCTCGGGGGAGAACCCAAGAAGTGATCGAAACCGCTGGCATGAGCGAGGGAATTGGCGCACCGGGCAGTCGCCTCGAGGCGCGCGGGCTCCAGAAGAGCTACGGCAGCCGCAAGGTCGTCAAGGATGTGTCGCTGGGCGTGCAGAAGGGCGAAGTCGTCGGCCTGCTGGGCCCCAACGGCGCGGGCAAGACCACGTCCTTCTACATGATCGTGGGCCTGGTGCGGGCCGACGCCGGCGTCATCACCATCGACGGCGAGCCGATCGCGCACATGCCGATCCACCGCCGCGCGCGCATGGGCCTGAGCTACCTGCCGCAGGAGGCGTCGATCTTCCGCAAGCTCACGGTCGAGGAGAACGTGCGCGCCGTGCTCGAACTGCAGCGCGAGCCCGACGCCGAGGGCCGGCCGGTGACGCTGTCGAAGCAGCGCATCGAGGAACGGCTCGCCGAACTGCTGGCCGACCTGCGCGTGGACCACCTGCGCGATTCGCCGGCGCTGTCGCTGTCCGGCGGCGAGCGCCGCCGCGTCGAGATCGCCCGCGCCCTGGCCACGCAGCCGCGCTTCATCCTGCTGGACGAGCCCTTCGCCGGCATCGACCCGATCGCGGTGATCGAGATCCAGCGGATCATCAGTTTCCTGAAGGAACGCGGCATCGGCGTGCTGATCACCGACCACAACGTGCGTGAGACGCTGGGCATCTGCGACCACGCTTTCATCATCAGCGACGGGCATGTACTGGCACAAGGCACGCCCGCGGAGATCGTCGACAACGCCGAGGTACGACGCGTCTACCTCGGCGAGCATTTCAGAATGTAAGCATGCCAAAGGCGAGGGTTTTCGGTTCTCCATGAAACAGGGTCTCTCGCTGCGTGTATCGCAGCATCTCGCGCTGACACCCCAGCTACAGCAGTCGATCCGGCTGCTACAGCTTTCCACGCTCGAGCTGACCCAGGAGGTCGAGCAGATGCTCGACGACAACCCATTTCTCGAACGCACGGCCGAAGAGGCGACGCGCGAGGAGTTCGGGCTGGAGGCGGCCGATGCGCCGGTGCGCGATGACGATCGGTTCGCCGACGGCGAAGGCGACTTCACGGCCGTCGCGTCGTCGTCTGCCCCGGAAGTCGCCGTCGCCGCCACCAGCGACACCGAAGTCGCCACCGCCGATACCGCCGATGGCGAGCCCGACTGGGAAGGCGACGGCTCGGTCGACCTCGCGCCCGACGACAGTGAATGGGGCGGCGACGCCCCCGCGCGCGCCAACAACCTGGGCGACGACGAGCGCACCGACGCGACCGAACTCGCGCGCAGCCAGGAGTCGCTCCAGTCCTTCCTGCACCGGCAGGCGCTCGGATTGCGCCTGAGCGAGACCGACCGCGCCGCGCTCCGCTTCCTGATCGAATCGATCAACGACGACGGCTACCTCGAAGACTCGCTGCCCGCGCTGGCCTCGGGCCTGGCGGGTGACGACAACGACCAGTTCGACGACCTCGTCCATCATTTCCAGGTTGCGCTCGGCCTGCTGCAGAGCCTGGAGCCTGCCGGCGTGGGCGCGCGCAGCCTCGGCGAGTGCCTGACCATCCAGTTGCGCGCCCTGGCGCACGAGGATGAGGCCGACGACGAAGCGCAGGTGCGCAAGACCGCCATCGCGATCTGCAAGCAGCCAATGGAACTGCTCGCCCGGCGCGACTTCAAGCGCCTGGCCACGCTCACCCGCAGCAACGAGGAAGAAGTGCGCGCCGCGCTCCAGCTCATCGCGAGGCTCGAACCCAAGCCGGGGCGCCGCTTCGTCGATGTCGAGCGCAACGTAGTCGTACCCGATGTGATCGTCACGCGTGTCGGCAACGGCACCCACACCAAGTTCCGCGTGATGCTCAACCCCGAAGTCATGCCGCGCCTGCGCGTGCACGACATCTACGCCGGCGCGCTCAAGCAGCACAAGGGCGAGGGCAGCCAGGCGCTCTCGCAGCGGCTGCAGGAGGCGCGGTGGTTTATCAAGAACATCCAGCAGCGCTTCGACACCATCCTGCGCGTGTCCAACGCCATCGTCGAGCGGCAGAAGAGCTTCTTCGTACACGGCGAACTGGCCATGCGCCCGCTGGTGCTGCGCGAGATCGCCGACGAACTCGGGCTGCACGAATCGACCATCAGCCGCGTGACCACCGCCAAGTACATGGCGACGCCTTACGGCACGGTCGAGCTCAAGTACTTCTTCGGCTCGGCGCTGGGCACCGAAACCGGCGGCAATGCGTCGAGCACGGCGGTGCGCGCGCTGATCAAGCAGTTCGTGAGTTCGGAAGATCTCAAGAAGCCGCTCTCCGACAGCCAGATCTCCGAGATGCTCAAGGAGCAGGGCATCGAGTGCGCGCGACGCACCGTTGCGAAATACCGCGAGGCCCTGCGCATCGCACCCGCCAATCTGCGCAAGGCCCTCTGAAGGGCGCCTGCCGATGAGCCGTCGCCCCGGCCTGCTTCCCGATGGGTTGCGTTGGGCTTGGGCTTGGATGGCGGCGCTGTTGCTCGCGACCGGCTGCGCGACCCTGCCGGACGAATTCGAACGCACGCCGTCCACGGCGATCGCCGCCTCGGCCGACACGGCGCTGGGCCGCATCGCCAGGGCCTCCCAGCCCGACCCCGACCTGAGCGGCTTCCGCCTCATGCCCGGCGGCGACTTCGCGCTCAACACCCGTCTCGAACTCGCGCGCCGCGCCGAACGCACGCTCGACGTGCAGTACTACCAGATCGAGAACGACGAGACCGGCCGCTACTTCCTGCGCACGCTGCGCGACGCGGCGCAGCGCGGCGTGCGCGTGCGGCTGCTGATGGACGACCTCTACACCTCGGGCGAGGATGAGCTGCTGCTCGGGCTCGCGGCCACGCCCAACGTCGAGCTCCGGCTGTTCAATCCGTTCCCCGCCGGGCGCGACAGCATGCTCCAGCGCTTTTCCGCGTCGCTCTTCGACTTCGACCGCGTCAACCGCCGCATGCACAACAAGCTCTTCATCGCAGACGGCGCGATGGCGGTGGCGGGCGGGCGCAACATCGGCAACGAGTACTTCACGCAGATGGCGGGCGAGAACTTCCTCGACATCGACACCTTCGTCTCCGGCGCCCTGGTTGCACGGCTGGAAAGCCTGTTCGACCTCTACTGGAACAGCGCCTACGTGCGGCCCATCGGGACCGTCGTGAAGACCAGCCTTTCGGGCGAAGAGCTGATGCGCCGCTTCGACGAGGCGACCGGCCCGGCCACCACGCCAGCGCCGCGCCCGCCCGCGCCGAACGACGTGCTCGGCTACGGCCCGATCGCGGAGGACATCAAGGCCGGCCAGCTCGGCCTGATCTGGACCCGCGCCGAGGCCTATGCCGACTCGCCCGATCGCGTCATCGGCAAGACCGCGTCCTACGGCGGCGTGCCGCTGCTCGACGTCGACAGCGTGCGCTACAACGTCATCGAGCAGATGCGCCGCGCGCGCTCCGAAGTCACGCTCGTCTCGCCCTACCTGATCCCCGGCAAGGCCGGCCTGGAAGTGATGCGCGAGGTCCGCGCGCGCAATGTCAGGATCAGCGTCGTCACGAACTCGCTGGCGGCCACGGACGAGCCCGTGGTCCACACCGGTTACCGCCGCTACCGGCCCGACATGCTGCGCCTCGACGTCGAGCTCTACGAGCTGAGTTCGGTACGCACGCGACGCAGCGTGCGGCTCGGCCTCTTCGGCTCGCAGGTCGGCCGCCTGCATGCGAAATCGGCCATCTTCGACCGGCGCACGCTCTTCCTGGGATCGATGAACTTCGACCCGCGCTCCGACACGCACAACACCGAGATCGGACTCATCATCTTCAGCCCCGAGATGGCGCAGCAGGTGCTGAAGCTGCTCGACGTGCTGAAGCAGCAGGGCGCCTACCGCGTGCGCTTCGCGAAGGGCAGCGAGAAGCTCGAATGGGTGAGTACGGAGGATGGCATCGAGACGGTGCTCACCGTGGAGCCGGACTCGGACCTGGGGGACCGGTTGATGCTGGAGCTGTTGGCGCCGCTGGCGCCGGAGAGTCTTTTGTAGGCTATCTGATGTTCACGGCTTCAACCTGCACCAGCAGCCGCACCTTGTCCTCGAATCCGAACGGAATCCCCCAGGTGATGCCCCAGTTGCTTCGCTCCACCGTCGTCTCGAAGTCGCCGCCGCAGATCTGGCGATTGATGAGCGGGCTGGTGTAGCAGTTGAAGCGGTTCGCCTTCAGGGTCACCGGCTTGGACTGGCCCATCAAGGTGAGGGTGCCCGCGACCTCGGTGACCTTGTCGCCGTTGAAGGCGATCTTGTCGGCCACAAAGCGGCCCGTCGGAAACTCGGCGGCGTTGAAGAAGTCCTTGCTCTGCAGATGCCGGTTGAGCAGGTCGACGCCGGTGTTGATGGAGCTGATGTCCATCGTGATGTCGACCTTGCCGCCGGCGCCTTCCGGGTCGATCTTGACGCTGCCGTCCTTGGTGCTGAAGCGGCCCCGGTTGGTGGTGGTGCCGTAGTGGCCCATCTCGTACATCACGAAGGTGTGCGTCGGATCGATCACGTAAGTGGCGCCCTTGACGGGACCTCCGGCCGGCTTGGCCGCAGCTTCCGGCGCCTGCTGCGCGGCGGTCAGGGTGGTTGCCACGGTCAGCACGACCACGGGGATGAGCTTCTTCATGGCGGGCTTTCGGATTGCGTTTGAAACGGCGGCCATGCCCGAAGCATATGCCTGCGCTCAGCCCTGCGCCCGCAGCAGGAGCGCGCGCAGGGCCGCGGGCTGCACGGGCTTGCGCAGCGCCTGCCAGCCGCGCTCTCGCGCGAGCTGCTGCATCGTGTCGTCGATGTCGGCGGACACCAGCGCGATGGCCAGGTCCGGCCGGAGCCGCTGCAACTCCTTCGCGAGCGCGATGCCGTCCATCTCGCCCGGCAGGCGGATGTCGCACAGCGCGACGTCGATGGTCGACAGATTGGCCAGTGCCAGCGTCTCCGCCGCGCTGGCGTACACACGCGGACTGGCGCCCCAGAGCCGCAGCAGCGCGGCGATGCTGTCGGCGACCACGGCGTTGTCCTCCACCACCAGCACGGCGAGGCCGGGGCGCAGCATCGTGGTGCCCTGCGTTGCCTTGGCGCTTTCGGTCGCCGAGACGAGCGCGGGCGCCAACGGAGCGCCGTGCGGCGCGGCCGGCAGCACGAAGCCGAAGACCGACCCTCGCCCCGGCGCCGACCGCAGCGTGACAAGCACGCCCAGGCGTTCCGCCAGACGCCGCACGATGGCCAGCCCCAGGCCGTGCCCGCGCTGCAGGTTGCGCTCGATATTGCCCACCTGCTCGAAGTCGCCGAACACGCGTTCCTGCGCCTCCGGTGCGATGCCGACGCCAGCGTCGCGCACCTCGATGCGCCAGCCCTCGTCGCGCCGCCGGCACGCCAGCAGCACGCGCCCGTGCGGGGTGAACTTGAGCGCGTTGTCCACCAGGTTGCCGAGGATGCGCCGCAGCGCGACCGGGTCCGTCCACGCCGCCGCATCGGCCGGGCAACGCACCCGCACCCGGCCGCTGCCGGCCTGGCGCGCGAACTCGTGCAGGAGGGGCGCGAGCGCGACCGCGGAGGGCGTGATCGGATCGGCCGCGGCCTCGATGCGCCCGATCTCCAGCAACTGGTTGGTGAGCGCCTCGAGCGCCTGCTGCGCCCGCGA
Source organism: Variovorax flavidus (assembly GCF_030317145.1). Lineage (GTDB taxonomy): Bacteria > Pseudomonadota > Gammaproteobacteria > Burkholderiales > Burkholderiaceae_C > Variovorax > Variovorax flavidus. The sequence continues at coordinate 55,950 of NZ_JASZYE010000002.1, read as the reverse complement.
CAGCGCGGCGACGGTGTTCTGCACCGTGATCCGGTCTTCCCCGGCATCGAGCTGGTGGCGCAGCACTTCGGCCTGCAGGCCCATGGCCATCACCGGCTGGCGCAGGTCGTGGTTGGCGGCCGAGAAGAAGCGCAGCCGCTCGGCCTGGGCCTGCTGCGATTCGCGCAGGCCGGCCAGCGCCTGCTCGCGCAAGGTGCTTTCGTTGTGGCGCAGGCCGATGTTTTCCTCGAGCTGGCGCGAGCGCTCGGCCACCAGCTTCCAGACCATGGCGAGCAGGCCGATGCCGAGCACCGACAGCACCATCATGGCGGGCGATCCGGTCGTGAGCCCCATCACGATGACCGGCGCCAGCAGCAGCGTGATGGCGAGCTGCATCGCGGGCGTGTAGTACGAAACGGAAAAGACGGAGGACAGCGTCATCGCCATGATGACCAGCCCGAGCATCAGTTGCGCCGTGCTGTCGGCCCTGTTGAAGAGCAGGATGCCCGCCGCGCCGTGCGCGCCTTCGTGCACCGCGATGCGCATTGTGTGCAGGCGCAGCGCCGGCGGCAGGTTCTCGGGCGTCAGCGTCTCGGGCAGATGTTGCGGAAAGAAGCCCCGGTAGGCCGTGGTGACCGCGATCAGCGCGATCCAGATGCCGGCATGCAGCACCGAGTACTGCCAAGCGAACAGGGCGGCCACGCCGCAGTCGAGCAGGAACTGCACCAGCAGCACGGGCCCGCTGGGCTGGGCGCTGAGGCGAAGCACCTCGCAATGGATCGCGAACCGATCGGCCGGCGAAGCCTCGGGGTGTGCGGGGGAGGCGGGCGCGGAGCTCATCGGCGAACGCACTATAGAGCAGCACCAAGGCAAGGCACATGGAAAAGACGGTCCCGGCGACAATCGGGCGGTGAACGACCTCTCTCTTTTTCTCCCTTGCGCCGCCGGCGTCGAGGAATTCCTGGCGCAGGAAGTGCATGCGCTGACCGGGCGCGTGGGGCAGGACCTGCTCACCCTGCGCGGCGGCGTCCGCGTGCGGGCCGACTGGCGCGACGCGCTCAAGCTCAACCTCCACAGCCGGCTCGCGCAGCGCGTGCTGATCGAACTGGCCCACGCGCCCTACCGCAGCGAGAACGATCTCTACGCCATCGCCAGCGGCGTGGCCTGGGAGATCTGGTTCACGCCGAAGCAGACTTTCAAGATCGAGACCACCGCGCAGCACAGCCCGCTGCAGAGCCTCAACTTCGCGACCCTGCGCATCAAGGACGCCATCGCCGACCGCTTCCGCGCCAAGGCGGGCGGCGTGCGGCCCAGCATCGAGACCCAATGGCCAGACACCCGCGTGTTCGCCCATCTGACGACCGATCTCTGCACGCTCTACATCGACACCTCCGGCGAACCGCTCTTCAAGCGCGGCTGGCGCCAGGACAAGGGCGATGCCCCGCTGAAGGAAACGCTCGCCGCCGCCATGCTGGCCGCGAGCGGCTGGTGGAACCCGGAAACCGGCGAAGTCTCGGACCAGCCGCTGTACGACCCCTGCTGCGGCAGCGGCACCATCGCCATCGAAGCCGCACAGATCGCTGGCGGCATCGCGGCCGGCTCGCTGCGGCGCTTCGGCTTCGAGAAGCTGCTGCCTTTCCAGCCGCACGTCTGGGCGGCGCTGAAGGCCGAAGCCGCGCCGGCACCTGACGCCGCCGTGAAAGAGCCCGTGATCTTCGGCTCGGACGTGTCGCACCGCATGGTCGATTTCGCCGAGCGGAATGCCGAGCGTGCTGGGGTCGCGCAAGCGGTGCAGTTCCGCGGCGGCGATGCATTGCAGCGCATGCCGCCGGCCGAGTCCGGCGTGATCGTGCTGAACCCACCGTATGGCGAGCGCATCGAGGTCGGCGGCGTCGCACGCGGCCGGCGCAACGGCGGCAATGACGAAGCCCCCGTTGCCGCACGCGGACGCGAGGAAGCGCAGACCGAGGACGGCGGCGAGTTCTTCGTGCAGCTCGCCAGCCACTGGAAGAAGAGCTACTCCGGCTGGAGCGCCTGGGTGCTCACGCCGGACCTGCAACTGCCCAAGCGCATGCGCCTGAAGGAATCGCGCCGCGTGCCGATGTGGAACGGGCCGATCGAGTGCCGGCTGTTCCGCTTCGACCTCAAGTCCGGCTCGTTCCGCTGATGCCCGGCGCGGTGTGTTCCTAGAACATGCCGTTGTCGTTGGCAGCCTTTTCCGGAACCGGCTGCGCCACGTCCCAGTGCTCGACGATCTTGCCGTTCTCGAGCTTGAAGATGTCGATGATCGCGGTGCCGCGCGTGCCCGGCTCGCGCACCGCGTGCACATGCAGGATCACGTAGTCGCCATCCACGAAGGAGCGCTGGATGGTGCTGTGCGACTTCGGAAACTTGTCCTGCAGGAACGCAATGAACTTGCGAAAGCCTTCGGGCCCGTCCGCCGCATTGGGGTTGTGCTGCACGTAGCGGTTGCCGACATACTTCAAGGCCGCTTCGGCATCCTTCTGGTTCAGCCCCTTCTCATAGAAAGCCAGCACCGCCTGGCGATTGGCTTCCTGCTGGGTCGTTGGGGTCGCCTGCGCAAGGCTTTGCAGAGGCGTAAGGAAAAAGGCTGCTGAAACGGCAAAGGCTGCCAATGATGAACGTCGCATCAGATCTCCCAAGTGAAATGAATCGAGCTTGTTGGAGTCACCGGGGTCACGAGGTTCCCCGGCTGGCAAAGACGCGCCGCGACCTTCAACCGTAGCGCTTGCGCGCCAGCGCGGCGCCCTCGGCCAGTGCTTGCAGCTTCTTCAGCGCAACCTCCCGGTCCATGGGCGCCAGGCCGCAGTTGGTGCACGGCAGGAGCTTTCCCTTCGGCACGTACTGCAGTGCGTCCCCGATGGTGTCGGCAATCTGCTCGGGCGTCTCGATGGTGTCGCTTGCCACGTCGATCACGCCCACCATCACGTCCTTGCCTTCGAGCAGGCGCATCAGGTTCGGTGGCACGTGCGAGTGGAAGCACTCCAGGCTCACCTGGTCGATGCTGCTCTTCGCCAGCGCCGGGAACACCGTTTCGTACTGGCGCCATTCCTCGCCGAGCGAAGCCTTCCAGTCGACGTTGGCCTTGATGCCGTAGCCGTAGCAGATGTGGACGGCCGTGGTGCAGGTGAGTCCCCGCGCGGCGCGCTCCAGCGCCTGCACGCCCCAGTCGGCGGCGTCCTTCATGTAGACATTGAAGGCGGGCTCGTCGAACTGGATGATGTCCACGCCGTCGGCCTGTAGCGCCAGTGCCTCCTGGTTCAGCAGGTCGGCGAAGGCCATCGCCATCTTCACGCGGTCGCCGTAGAACTGGTCGGCCACGGTGTCGACGATGGTCATCGGGCCGGGCAGCGTGAACTTGATCTTGCGCGTGGTGTGGGCGCGCAACAGCCGGGCTTCCGTCGCGTGCACGCGGCCCTTGAGCCGCAGCTCCGACACCACCTGCGGCACCATCGCGTCGTAGCGGTTGTTGCGGATGCCCATCTTGACCTTGTGCTCGAAGTCGATGCCTGCGACCTGTTCGAGAAAGCCGTGAACGAAATGCTGGCGCGACTGCTCGCCGTCGCCGATCACGTCGAGGCCGGCGTCTTCCTGCGCCTTGATCCACAGCAGCGTGGCGTCGGCCTTGGCCTGCGCGAGGTCGGTGCCTTCCGATTTCCATTGAGGCCAGAGTTTTTGGGTTTCGGCCAGCCACGCGGGCTTGGGCAGGCTGCCTGCGATGGTCGAGCTGAAGAGGGGGCGGGTCATGGTGATGTCTCCGAATGATCAGGGCGAGAGCGTAGCGAACAAGCAGCCGGCGCGCACCTGGGACAGAATGCACGCCCATCCCGAACCGAACACGCATCACTCCATGACCGACCTGTCCGCTTTCCCCATCACGAAAAAATGGCCCGCCGTGCACCCGGACCGGCTCCAGCTCTATTCGCTGCCCACGCCCAATGGTGTCAAGGTGTCGATCATGCTGGAGGAGACGGGCCTGCCCTACGAGCCGCATCTGGTGAGCTTCGAGACGCACGACCAGACGTCGCCGGCGTTTCTCTCGCTCAATCCCAACAACAAGATCCCGGCCATCCTCGACCCCCACGGGCCGGGCGGCAAGCCGCTGGCGCTGTTCGAATCGGGCGCCATCCTGATCTACCTGGCCGACAAGACCGGTAAGCTCATTCCCCAGGATGCCGCAGGCCGCTACGAGACCATCCAGTGGCTGATGTTCCAGATGGGCGGCATCGGGCCGATGTTCGGCCAGCTGGGTTTCTTCAACAAGTTCGCCGGCAAGGACTACGAGGACAAGCGCCCGCGCGACCGCTACGTCGCCGAATCGAAGCGCCTGCTCAACGTGCTGGAGCAACGCCTGAAGGGCCGCGCCTGGATCATGGGCGATGACTTCACCATCGCCGACATCGCGACCTTCCCGTGGGTCCGCAACCTGGTCGGCTTCTATGAAGCGGGCGATCTGGTGGGCATCCAGGATTTTCCGAACGTGAATCGCGTGCTCGCCGCCTTCGTGGCCCGGCCTGCGGTGGTCGCGGGCCTGGGCATTCCGCGCCGCGGCTGATCACGCGCGTCCGGCATGACCGTTGTCCTCGACACCAACATCGTCCTGGATCTGCTGGTGTTCGACGACCCCGAGCGCGCGCCGCTGGCCGCGGCGCTCGCTGCCGGCGAGCTGAGCTGGCTCGCCACCCGGGCGATGCGCGACGAACTCGCGCGCGTGCTGGACTACCCCCTGATCGTCGGGCGCCTCGCCGCCAAGGGGCGGGGCGCCGACGAGGTGCTTGCGGCTTTCGACGCCCAGGCCAAGGTGGTCGACGGCGTGCCCGTCCGCGCGTCCTGCATCTGCCGCGACCCCGATGACCAGATATTCATCGACCTCGCGGTTGCGCACCGCGCCCGGCTGCTGAGCAAGGACCGGGCGGTGCTGTCGTTGCGAAAGCGGCTGGCGGCGCTGGGTGTCGTGGTGTCGCGCGACTAGCCCGCGGCCTGGCGCGGCTCGCTGCCGTACCAGCGCGCCAGCAGGCTCGCCACGGCACGCACGCGCTGCGTGTCGCGTCCCCAGCGCCGGCCTGACGGCAGGTGCCGCAGCCAGCGCATGCGCCGCGCCGCCACGGCGAGGCGCTGGCGCACCTCGTCGCTGGCATCGGCCAGCACGCCATGCCAGTGCGCGGCGGCGGCGTGCGGCGATGCGGCATCGACCAGCATCGCGGTCGAGTGCAGGTAGCTGAGCCAGTCGCGCGCCTGGCATTCGGCCAGCGGCAATGTCTCGCCCGGGTCGTCCTCGAAGTCGATGTAGCCGATGGTGCCGTCGGGGCACTGGACCATGTTGCGGTCGAAGGCCTGGCTCAGGTAGGCGTCGCGCGCGTGCACGGTGGCGATGGCATCGAGGCCGTCATGCCACACCGCGAGCAGGGCGGCCGGCCCAGCGGCAGCGGCCTGGTCGAGACGCTCCTGCAGCACCACGGACGGGCGGCCGCTCTCGCCCAGGTCGGAGATCAGCAGGCCGTCCGCCTGCTGCGCCAGCACCGCGGGCACGCGCAGTCCGGCGACGCCGAGCGCCTTGAGCCGGCGCGCCTCGATCTCGATCGCCGCCTCGCCGCCCGGGTTGGGCACCGGCGACAGCACGTCGAGCCGCAAGGTGCCGGCGATCGCCGCGAGCAGGTGGTAGCGCATCTTGCCGTGGCGCGGTCCGGCCTTCTTGAGCCATACGCGCTCGTTGCCGAAGCGGTGGCTCGCGACCAGCTTCGTCTGCTGCGGCAGGGTGGTGCGCAGGAACTCCGCGTAGTCCTCGGGTTGCGGCGGCGGTGCGCCCGGCTCGAGCGGCATGGGTGCCGAGGCCATGCTCTTGCGCATCTGCACGCGGGTGGACGACCCGCCCCGTCTCAGTGGATTCATAGGGACAGGGTCAAGGGCTGAAAATAGTTGCGCAGGATCGCGTGGCGGGCCTGGCGCCGGTCGTGCACGCCGGTGCCGGTGAGCACGGCGAAGACGATGAGGGCGATCCATGCCGTCCACAGGTGCGGCATGACGAGAACTGCGGCGAGGCTGGTGGCAAGGCCGGCCACGCATAGCGCAAACGCGGTGTAACGCGCCGGAAACGGCGGAATCATCAGGGTAGAAATAGAGGGTCTCCGGGAACCTTGCTGCATCATAGAGGGCTGCCTCCGCAATGCCATGACAACCCAAGCCGACACCCCGACCCCCGCCCAGCCCGACAACGCACCGCTCGGCCCCGACGATTTCGATGCCCTCGACCACGCCCTCGACGCCATGCGCGAGCATGACGAGGAGATCCCGCAATGGGAATTCTGCGAGGGCTTCATGGCCGCGCTGGTCTGCTCCCGCAGGCCGATCGAGCCTTCCGAATACTGGCCCGTGCTGCTGGGCGACGGCTTCGTGCCGGCCCGGCACATGGAATTCATCTGGCGCTGGAAGCGGCGCTGGAGCGAGATCGAGACCGGCCTCGACGCCGACGTGCAATCCCTGGACGACGAACGCACCTGGCAACCCGAGGTGCTGGACACGCGCGGCGCGATCGCCGCCCTGCCGGAAGAAGAGCGCGGGGAGATGGATGGCGAAGCCATCCCTTCCTTCGCGCAGGTCTGGGCCCTGGGCTTCATGTTCGCGGTCGAGAACTGGCCCGACGACTGGGCGCCGCCGCGCGACAAGGAAGCCGCGCAGATGCTCGACGAGGCGCTCGACGCGATCGTCACCCTCACCGAGGACGACAAGGGCAAGCCCGTGCTCTCCATGTACGCCGAGGACGGCCCGCCGAGCGTGAGCCAGGAGCGCGTCGACGATTTCGGGGCGGCGATCTGGGCCGTGTACGACCTGCGCCAGCTCTGGCGCAGCATGGGGCCGCGTGTCGAGACGATCCGCAAGGAAGCGACGCCGGGACGCAATGATCCTTGTCCCTGCGGCAGCGGCAAGAAATACAAAAAGTGCCACGGTGCCGGCTGAGGCTTCGCCGAACCGCGCGCCCGCCGCGCTTCCTGCACGCACGGCCTGGACCATGGTGCTGGCGCTGTGCACGGCGTTCGCGCTGAGCCAGGCCTACCGCACGGTGGGCGCCATCATGGCGAGCCAGTTGCAGGCGGAGTTCAAGCTGTCGGCGCAGGCACTCGGTGTGTTCTCGGGCGCCTTTCATTTCGCCTTCGGCGCGATGCAGCTCTTCATGGGCATCGGCATCGATCTGCATGGCGTGCGCCGCACCGTGCTCACGGCCTTTCCGCTCGCCATCGCAGGTGCGGTGGTCTCGGCTCTGTCGACGAACTACCTGGTGCTGGTGGGCGGACAGGTGCTGATCGGTGTCGGCTGCGCGCCGGCCTTCCTGGTCTGCACCGTGTTCATCGCGCGGCACTTCCCGGCGGCACGCTTCGCCTCGGTGTCAGGGCTGGTGCTCGGCATCGGCGGCCTCGGGATGCTGCTGACCGGCACGCCGCTCGCCTGGCTGGTGCAGGAGCGCTCATGGCGGATGGGCTTCGTCGTGCTGGCCGTGGCTTCGGCGCTGGCGTGGCTGTCCATTCTCTGGTGGGTGCGCGAGCCGCTGCCCCAGGGGACGCAGCCGCGCGAGTCGGTGCTCGGGGCGTTGCGGCAGTTCGGCTCGCTCTTCGCCATGCCGCACACGCTCGGCATCATGGTGCTCGGCGCCGTGACCTATGCGGCCTTCATCTCGCTGCGCGGCCTCTGGCTGGGGCCCCTGCTGATCGAACGGCACGGCTATTCGCTGGTGCAGAGCGGCAACGTGGCGCTGATCGTGTCGGTGATCTCGCTCTTCGGGCCGCCGCTCTTCGGCCGCCTGGACAGAGACGGTCCGGTGCGGCGCCGGCGGATCGTGGCCTGCAGCCTGGCGTATGCAGGTCTTTTCCTTGCCATCGCCTTCTTCACCTCGGCGTGGATTGACGTCGGCGGCACCATCCTGATCGGGCTGCTCTCGGGCTTCATCGTCTGGCAGTACGCCGATGTGCGGGTCGCGTACCCCGCGGCCATCACCGGACGTGCAATGGCAGTCTTCACGATGGCGATGTTCCTCGGCGTGGCCCTGATGCAGTGGGTCACGGGCGTGGCCGCTTCGGTCGCCATCGCGCATGGCGTGGAGCCCTACAGCGCTGTGCTGGCGACCATCGCCGTGCTGCTGGTCACCGCAACGATCGCATTCGCCCGGCTACCGGCGCCCGGCGCGTAGCCCTCACCACCAACGGCGGCGGTCGAACTCCAGGTCGTCGCCGACGTTGTAGTGGTCCACCCGCCCCGTCGGATCGACGTAGATGTAGAGAAAGCGCCGGTTGTTGATCTGCAGATACCGCCAGGACCATACGGTGCCGTTGAACGAGGTCACGCGCGTCTGCTGGTACGGCCGGCCGTAGGTGAAGAGAACGTCCTCCACGCGCCATTCACCCGGCTTGATGGTGCTGGCGAACAGACCTTCGTTGAGTTCCTGCCGCACCGAATAGACGCGGCCCGCGGAGTCGAGATCGACGTTACTCACCTCGAATCCAGCCGGCCCGCGCGAGTACTGGAGGCGTTCGCCGGTCGGCGTGCGGTAGATCGCGGTCGGTGCGCCCAATTGCTGCAGGACCTGGTCGCGGCCCGTGCCGGGCTGCACGCGTGATGGGTCGCTCGCGCAGCCCGTCAGCAGCGCGCAAGCCAGCGCGAGGGCGCCTAGCAATTTCATCGGAATGCCGGCTGCATGTTCCATGGTGGCCTCACTGTGCGCGCTCGAGCGGGCGTCGGCTGTCGGACGAGTGGCTCCCCCGGTGTCGGAAGTCGGTAAAGTCGCGAGCTTCCTGCTTTGACGCTCGCTGCAATGCCCTTCCCGATCCGGCGTTTCGCCACCCTTCTCATTCTGATCCTCACGGCGCTGGTCGCCGGCTGCGCGTCGCGCACCGCTCCCCGCGTGACCTGGCTCGGCGACGGCGTGTTCAAGTCGCCCACCGCGCAGGAGGCGGAGGCCTACTGCCGCAATTTCGGCGCGCCGATGCGCTTTCTGGATCCCAAGGGGCCGGGCGTTCCGGCAGGGGAAGTCACCTACCGGTGCGACTGAGCGCCCTGCGCGGTTGCTGACGTTTGGCAACCAACTTCACAGAGGGCATGTCCGCCACACCGATGGTGCGGACGTTGTGTACGGCATAGGGCGGCATTCGCTGCCCCCGGAGTCTCAGTGAATTTCAATTCCTTCCCGAAGTGGGCTGCCGCCACCGCGATTGCGGCGGGTGCGCTTTTCGTCGCCGCGTCGGCAAACGCCGAGGTGAACTGGTCGGTCGGCATCAACGTCCCGGGGGTGGCTGTCGGCGTCGCCGAGCCGGCCCCGATCTACTACGAGCCCGCTCCCGTGTATTCGCGTCCGGCGCCGATCTACTACCAGCCCGCGCCTCCGGTGTACTACCAGCGGCCGCCTCCGCCGGCCTACTACGCGCCCGCACCCGTGTACTACGGCCCGCCAGCGCCGTACTACGACGGACGAGGCGAGCGTTGGCGCCATCGGCACCATCACGGTCGCGACTGGGATGGCCGCGGCGATCGGGACTGAGCGTGTTTCATGACGAACGCGTGAGGGCTTGCGCGTCGGCCTGATCGACGCGGGTGTCCAGCCCGACGCGTTCCCACGCCGCCAGATCCTTCAGGAGCTGCTCGGCATGCACGCGCACCGCGTTCACTGAATCGGCGCCCAGCTGCAGCCGCAGCGGCGTGCTCTCCGAGCGCAAGGCCGCGTCGATGGCGGCGGCGGCCTTGGCGGGGTCGCCCTCCTGCGTCCCGTGCATGCCCTGCGCGAACGTCCGCGTGCCGCCGACCACATCGCGGTAGGCGTCCATCACCGGCATGTGACGGAGCGCGTCGGCGGCGAAGCCGGTGCGGAAGGCGCCGGGCTCGACGATCAGAACCTTGATGCCGAAGGGCGCGACCTCCTGCGCCAGCGCTTCGGACAGGCCTTCGAGCGCGAACTTGGACGCGGAATAGGCGCTGAACCCGCCGAACGACAACTGCCCGCCGAGGCTGGAGATGTTGACGATGGCGCCGGCCTTTTGCGCGCGCAACTGCGGCAGCACTGCCTTCGTGACATCGACGGCGCCGAAGAAGTTCGTCTCCATCTGGGCGCGCAACTCGGCATCCGGTGTTTCCTCCAGCGCACCGACGATTCCGTAGCCCGCGTTGTTGAGCAGCACGTCGATGCGGCCGAAGCGCGCGACGGCGGCGGCAACCGCCTTCGCGGCATCGCCGGCCACCGTGACGTCGAGGGACTGGACCAGCACGCGATCCGGCGCGCTGGCCGCCAGGTCGGCGAGCTTGCCCGGCGTGCGGGCCGTCGCGACGACGTTGTAGCCCTGCGCCAGCGCGTAGCGTGCGAATGCCATGCCGAAGCCGGAAGAAGCGCCGGTGATGAACCAGGTGGGACGGGTGCTGCTCATGGTGTTCTCCTGAAGGATGTGAAAGTAAGTCCAGTGTCTTGAAATGGTCTGGTGAGATAAAGTGGCCGGAATCGCAAGCGTCATGCGATAAGGTGCATGAATGAACCGCGACCTGCTCGCCCATCTGCCTGTTGTCGTCAGCGTGGCCGCTCACCGAGGCTTCGCCTCTGCTGCCGCGGCGTTGAACATGAGTCCGTCCGCCGTGAGCCACGCCGTGCGCGCGGTCGAAGACCGCCTGGGGGAACCGCTGTTCGCACGCACCACGCGAAGCGTGTCGCTGACGGAAGCGGGCGAGCGCTTTATCGCGAGCGTGTCGCCGGCACTCGACGACATCGGCAAGGCGGTCGAAGGGCTGGCCGCGGACAGGGGAGAGGTCACCGGCGTGCTGCGCATCAATGCGCCGAGGGTGGCGGTCAAGATGGCGCTGACGCCGGTGCTCGCCAGGCTCGCGCGAGCCCATCCGCGGCTGATCGTCGAAGTCCACACCAACGACGCCTTCGTCGACATCGTTGCGCAGGGCTTCGACGCCGGCATCCGCCTGGGGGAGGCGGTTCAGCAGGACATGGTCACGGTGCGGCTGACGCCGCCCTTCAAGGCGGTCATGGTCGCCGCACCGGACTACCTCCAGGCCCGCGGCACGCCGCAGTCCATTGCCGACCTCGCTTCGCACAACTGCATCGGGTTCAGGCTGCTGGCCTCGGGCAGCTTCTACGAATGGGATCTGTCGGACGGCGGCAGCCCGGTTTCCTTCCGGACCTCAGGCACGGCGGTCATCACCGACGCCACCTTCGCACGCGACCTGGCGCTCGCTGGCGTGGGCATCGCCTACATCTTCGAGCCGCTGGTGCGTGGCGACATCGGCGAGAAGCGCCTGCAGTGGCTCTTGCCGCAGACCGCGATCGAGGAGCCGGGCCTCTTTCTCTATTTCCCGCAGCGGGCATCTCTGGCGCCGAAACTCCGCGCGTTCATCGACGCAGCGCGTTCGAGCCCCGAACAATAAAAAAAGGGCGACCCGTGGGCCGCCCTTTTCAGCAGAGTCCAAGGTTCCGGTCAGAACGAGAACGAACCCGTCAGCGTGGCCGAGCGGCCCGGTGCAACCGTCGCGTAGTGCGAGGCGTAGGCCTTGTCGAAGTAGTACTTGTCGGTCAGGTTGTTCAGGTTCAGCTGCAGGCTGAAGTTCTTGTTGACCACGTAGCTGACCATCGCGTCGTACTTGATGTACGACGGAATCCACTTCGTGTTGTTGACGTTGCCGTACTGCTTGCCCACGTAGGTCGCGCCGCCGCCGATCGTCAGGCCCGGCATGATCAGGTAGGTGGTCCACAGCGTCGCGCTGTTGCGCGGCGTGTTCGGGAACACATTGCCGTTGAACGGCGAAGGCGCGCCCGACACGAAGCCGTTGTCCTTGAGCGTGGAATCCAGGTACGTGTAGCCGCCGAACACCTGCCATTCGCGGGTGATGGCGCCGGCTGCGCCGAACTCGATGCCCTTCACTTCCTTGCGGCCGACGTTCTGCGTCGAGCCGTCCTGCGCGACGACGCGGGCGTTGTTCATCTTGGTCTGGAAGATGGCCGAGGTCAGCACCAGCTTGCGGTCCAGGACTTCCCACTTGGTCCCGATTTCGCCGCTGCGGCTGTCCTGAGGCTCCAGATTGCGGATGGCGGCGGTAATGCCATCGGCGCCGTCGCCGGCGTCGGTGCCCGGAGGCGTCGACGAGGTGCCGTAGGACACGTAGATGCTGCCATTCGGAGCCGGCTTGTAGACCAGGCCCGCCTGGTAGTTCAGGAAGTTGGACTTGTTGCGCAGCTCGAGCGGCGGCACCAGGCCGCCGACAGGCACGCTGATGGTGGTCGAGCCCGTCGCCGAATTGTTCGGGATGGTGGCGCTCGTCACGATCGGCGCGCGATAGGCCGGCGTCACGGCGGTCGTGGAGTAGTCATCCCAGCGCAGGCCGAGGTTGACGGACCACTTGTCGTTGATCTCCATCGTGTCGAAGGCGTAGACGGACTTCGTGTCGGTCTTCACGTTCGTCATGGCCGGCGATTGCGTGATGACGTAGCTCCATGGGTCGTACGGATTCGGGTTGAGCAGCGTCGTGCAGTTGTAGTTGCTCGCGGCGCCCGCACCGACCGAGCAGTTCGCGCCGGTGATGGTCGAGCGCGGGTACGTTTCATACGGCGCACCGATGCGGCTCTGGAACAGGTAGTTGCTCTTGCTGGTCTTCTCGTTGCCAAATTCCACGCCGCCTGCGTAGCTGTGCTTGAAGCCCGCGGCCTCCAGCTTGCCCGTGAGGCTTGTCTGGTTGACCCATGCATCCGTGTCGGAGATCCGGTTGTTCGGGCGCCGCCAGACGGTGCCGTTCAGCAGGAAGTTGCCGCGGCTGTCGTCCGGCTGCGTCCAGATGTAGTCGTTGCTGGACGTGCTGTAGCGCGTGACGTTGCGCAGCACCATCGAGTTGCCGAAGTCATGGCTGAAATCGATCGTGCCGGAGTCGGCCTGGGTCTTCTGGTAGTCGCGGTCGACGAGGCCGTAGTAGGTGCCCCGGGGCACCGAGACGGGCTGGCCGTCGCCGTTGCGGGCCAGGTTCGGTCCGGTCGTGAAGGGGTTGTTGTACGGAATGCCGGAGTCGGGCAGGTCGTCCGACTGATAGTGGTAGTAGCTCAGCGTGAGCTTGGTCGGCGAATCGAGGCCGAAGGTCACCGAAGGTGCCACGCCCCAACGCTTCTGGTTGACCGGGCCGCGATCGGCGATGTCGGTCTCGAAGCCGACCATGTTCAGCCGGGCCGCAACGCCTTCGGACAGCACGCGGTTCAGGTCGATCGTGCCGCGCTTGTACGAATCGGTGCCCAGGCCGACGGTTCCGCTGAAGAAGTTCTGCGCCTGCGGCGCCTTGGTGATGATGTTCACCGCGCCGCCCGCCGAGCCGCGGCCGCCGAAGGCCGAGCTCGGACCCTTCAGGACTTCCACGGATTCGACGTTGAAGATTTCTCGCGTCTGGGCGGCGGCATCGCGCACGCCGTCCACAAAGATGTCGCTCTGCGAGTCGAACCCGCGGATGAAGGGACGGTCGCCGACGGGGTTGCCGCCTTCGCCGGCGCCGAAGGTGATGCCGGGCGTCGTGCGGAGCGCGTCGACGAGCGTCGTCGCGCCGGTCTGGCGGATGACCTCTTGCGGGATCACCGTGATGGACTTGGGCGTGTCCAGCAGCGGCGCGGTGATCTTGGGCGACGCCGACTGGTCGACCTTGAAGTCCGACGCCGCTTCGACGCGGACTTCGGACAGGGTGGACTGGGCGTGCACCGTCATCGACGCGCCGAGCGCCACGATGGTGGCGGTAGCGCCTGCAGCGGCGCGGCTGGGAAGGTAGCGCGCAGGCGAGTGCTTGCGGCTCTTGATATAGGCCATGAAAACTCCAAAAGGCGAGAACAGAAGAGGCTGGTCTCTCTTGGCTGGTCCTGACGGTTCGGAGTGGCTATGAGACCCAGGGGCGGGCAGGGCCCCAAAGCGCCCAAATGATAATCAGTCTCAACATCATTGCCGCATTTACTTACCAAAAATGCTTAAAGATTCCTTGATTCCGGTGTTGGATGTTGCGTCCAGGCGTCGCCTGGCTCGGATCAGAGGCGCGCTTTCACGCCGGCTTCAACTCAGTCATCGCTACGATGGGACCGGGCGATGCCCAAAACCGGGATGGCGGGCTCCGGCGACAAAGGCCGCAAGACCTGTGACGAAAGGCAAGGCCGCGGCGAGCTTCGGCCGCGATCGAGCATGAACATACCTTCCAGCATCGCCACGTTCTGGGACGCCTTCTGTGCCGAGGCCGGCAAAGACGCCTCCGCCCGGTTCTTCGAGGCCTTCCACTTCGACGACAACGAAGCCGATGCCAACGCACTGGCGGACCTCGTGCTTGCAGGCGTCAAGCGGGCCACGGCCAGCCTGGTCTGGTCCTTCGAGAATCAAGGCCGCTCGCCGCCGCAGCCCGGCGCGCTCAGCGTCGTCACCTACTGGGACGGAAAGCCCGCGTGCGTGATCGAGACCCTGGAAGTCGAGGTCTTGCCGTTCGACCAGGTGAGCGCCGGATTCGCCGCCAGCGAAGGTGAAGGCGACGGAACGCTGGACTACTGGCGCCGTGTTCACTGGGCCTATTTCGGCCGCGAGTGCACGCGCCTGGGCCGGGAACCCAGCCAGGCGATGCCGGTGGCGTGCGAGCGCTTCAGGGTTCTGTACACGGCCACGGGCCTGAAGGTACGGCCGCCACCTCCTGCCCCGGTCGATTGACGCGCCAGGGCGGGTGCGTTACCACTGCGACTTTCGCAACGCCACGAAAGGAGCCGCTCCCATGGCCGCATCGCCGGACGTCAGCCTTCGACCCACCATCGCCCGCATCTGGCGCGGGCGCACCACAGCCGCGAAGGCCGATGCCTACGCCAGCTACCTGTACGACGTCGGCGTGAAGCCGCTCGCCGAGAAGGCGCTCGGCGTGCAGATGTTCCGCGAGGACCGCGAGGGCGAAACGGAGTTCGTGACCATCTCCTATTGGGAGAGCGTCGATGCCATGTCGCGCTTCGCCGGCAAGGACCCGCGCCGCATCCACCACCTGGAGCGGGATGCGGAATTCCTGATCGAGCTGCCCGAGAGCGTGCAGGTGCTGCACATCACGGCAGCATTGGGCAAGCTCGGCGAAGTCGCCTGAGTCCGGCATGCCTTCGAAGCAACGTTTCGAGCAGCACGTCGAGTTCGGCAACGCGGGCGAGGTGGACACCCACGGCACAGGCTGGTTCGTCGGGTTCAGCGATTGGACCCGGGGACCGGCAAGCAGTCTTCGCCATGTCCCGGCCGACGAGATTTCCGCCGGGCTGTGCGTCAAGTGGTTTGCCCACCCTGCAGGGAATCCCGACGGAGAGTCCAAGCCGTTGAGCGACGGCCGCACGATGTCCGTCCTGGTGAGCCCGGCCAGCGAGTTCCGGATCGAGTTCTCGTTCGATGCGGACTTTGCGCCGGAAGCGACCCTGGTCCACACCCTGCGCCGTCATGGCGACTTCGTCATCTGGGGCCCGGGCCTGTTCCATCGTGCATTCGGTGTGCAGCCGGCGTCCATCCTGACGGTGCGCTGGACCTAGCCAGCGCCCGATCGCTCAGTTCCGGGACAGGACGTACTCCCGACCGTCCCGGAAATTCCCCTTCATGGTCTTGTCGTCCACCTTGCGGACTCTCAGCGTGTAGTCCGATCCGCATCCGGCCATGGCCTTCGAAGGCGACATCGCGAATGCGTAGACCTCTTCGGTCTTGGAGATGGTGAACGGGACGGCCAGGGCCGGGCACGGATCCTCGCGATTGGTCCTGGCCGTGGCCATCTTCCACGTGCCCTCCTCCCCCTTGATGGAAACACGGGCCTCGCGCTGCACGCCCGTTGGCGTGGCGTACGTGGCCGTCCAGTTTCCTTCCAGGTCGGACTGTGCGAGACATGGGCCGGCGACCAGACCGGCGACAACGACTGCAGCGATGCGGAGCATGCGACACCTCCTTCGTGTGTTCGACCGGTTGCGAATGCTTGCAACCGAACGACACCATCGCGCCACGCCGTGGCGTTGTCGTCATCAATACTGATATTGATCCCGGGCGGGAAAGCCGCCTCAGATCTTGAAAGCCCTCTGCACGTCCGCCCGAACCAGGTCGGCGTAGTCGCGGTGCTTGCGGATCCAGCCCGCGATGAACTGGCAGACGGGGATCACGTGCTTGCCCTGTGCACGCGCCTCGTCGAGCACGTGCCGCGCGATGGCCGATCCGACGCCCTTGCCCTCGTGCGCAGGCAGCACTTCGGTGTGCGTGAACATGATCGCTTCGCTCAGCAGGTTGTATTCGCAGTAGCCCGCGAGTTCGCCGCCGATGGAGGCCTCGTAGCGGTGCAGGTCGGGCTTGTTGGTGATCGTGATGTCGGTCATGCGGTAGTCGTGTGTCGTGTGGTTGGATCAGGATGTGCGTGCGAGAAAGGTCGCGAGATTCGCCGCTGCGGTGGCGCGCACCTTTTTCTTCAGCATGGGCGACCAGCCCAGCAGCAGGCCGGGCGCGCCCAGCGCCTGCCGCGACCAGCGCCAGAAATCGAAGCGGTCGCGCTGCGTGGCGATGAGCCCCTCGGGCGTGAAGGTGAAGCGCGAGTCGATCGAGTTGTCGACGATGCGCCCGGTCGCGCTGAACAGGTAGTGCGCGTCCCAGTGCGCCTGGCCGGTGCGGGTGTCGGCCTGCACGTCGCGGTAGCTCAGCTTCCAGACCGCGGCGCCCTTGGCCTGGGTGCCGGTGCAAAGCATCTTCCACATGCCGCCGATCTCGCGCGCGCCGCGCAGCGAGAAGGCCTCGTCGTCGAAGATCGCGTCGGGGGCATAGCAAGCTGCCATGGTGTCGGCGTCGAGCTTCGCGAAGGCGTCGTAGAAGCGGCGGATGGTCTGTTCGTTGCTCATGGATTCCTTCGTGCCGCTGCGGCAGGTGCGGCCATCGTAGCCGAGCATTCGTCGGCTCAAGCCTTCATGAGGTCGACCAGCGTTTGCAGCGCGTGCCGGACCGTGGCCGCGCGCACAGCCGCACGGTCGCCGTCGAAGCGGCGGCGCTCCGTGCGGACATTCCCGGCCACCGACCAGCCGAACCACACCGTGCCGACGGGCTTCTCGGGCGAGCCGCCGGTCGGTCCGGCGACGCCGGTGACGGCGACCGCGACCTGCGCCCTGGAGCGCGCCACGGCGCCCTCCGCCATGGCCCGCGCCACCTCCTCGCTGACCGCACCGTGGTCGGCGATCAGCGCGGCATCGACACCGAGCAGCTCCGTCTTGGCTTCGTTCGAGTAGGTGACGAAGCCGCGCTCGAACCAGTTGCTGGAGCCGGAGAGATCGGTGCACGCGCCGGCAATCAGCCCACCGGTGCAGCTCTCGGCGGTGGCCATCATTCGTCCTTGCTGCTGCAGCAAGTCGGCGAGCAGGTGCACCAACTCGGGGGTGTCGTGTCCGGAAACCGATTCGTTCATCGTCTTCACCATGCACGCCATGCGGCGATCACCAGCAGCGTGCAGAACGCTGCGACCAGGTCGTCGAACAGGATGCCGAAGCCCGCCGCACGCCACCGCGTGGCCTCGCTCCCGGTGTCGTGCTGCTTGAACAATCGGTCGGCCCAGCCGACCGGCCCCGGCTTGGCGGCGTCGAAGAAACGGAACAGCGCGAAGGCGAAGACCTGCGCCAGCAACCCGCCCGGCATCACGAGCCACAGCACGATCCAGAAGGCGACCACCTCGTCCCAGACGATGCTGCCCGGGTCGGCGACGTTCATGTGGCGCGCCGTCACGGTGCAGGCCCACCAGCCGACCGGCAGGGACACCAGGATCACCCAGCCGATCGTTGCCGTCGAAAGCCAGCGCTGCATGAGCAGGAAGGCGACCCAGCTCCACAACGTGCCCACCGTGCCGGGCGCGTAGCGCGGAAGCCCCGAGCCGAAGCCCAGGGCGATGAGATGCGCCGGATGCGCGCACATGAAACGCACCGTCGGACGGCGCGGTGGGGGGCTCGGCATGGCGCCGGAGGGAGGAGCAGCTTGCATGACGCGACAGTGTCGCGCATCCGGAGCGGCGCCCGCCAGTGTTCAGGCCGGCTGGAAGTGCTGCTCGATACGCTGCGCCACGGCCTTCGGGTTGCTGCGCAACGCGTCGGTCGCGCAGGCGCCCAGGAACATGCCGTCGAAATTGATCTCGACACGCGGAAAGTAGTGGTCCAGCGAAGCGCCCACGTCGAACAGGCATTGCTCCAGCGACGCGAAGGTGCAGCCGGCGTCCTGCGCATCGGCGCCCTTGGCGTTGATGCGGTAGACGTAGGCATCCGTTGCGATGCGTTGGATTTCGATCAGGGGCTTCATTCGGCGCGACGGCGGCAGGAATTCGTCAAGAAAGAGCTTTGGTGATTGAATGGTCGCGACAAGCTCCCGGCGGGTAAATAGTCCATTTGGACCGAGCGGACTTCGCGCAGAATATTTGCCTGATGCGCCCCGCCCGAATTCTTCTCGTCGACGACCATGCCCTGTTCCGCTGCGGACTCCGCATGGTGCTCAGCTCCGGCATTCCCGACCTGGAAGTGGCCGAGGCGGCGTCGCTGGAAGAGGCCATGCGCTGCGCCATGGTCGATCCGGCCCTGGTGCTGCTGGACATCCAGCTCCATGGGCTCAACGGCCTCGAAGGCATCGCGCTGGTCAAGCGCAAGTGGCCGTCGGCCCTGGTCGTCATCCTGTCTTCCGACGCCGCTCCGCAGAATGTGCGGATGGCGCAGGAGCGCGGCGCTGCAGCCTTCGTCTCCAAGGCCGACTCGGCGGACAACATCCTCGCCGTCATCGAGCAGCTGCGGCAGGGGTTGCCCATCCTCTCGCCGGCGCACGCCTCGGCACCGGACGGCGACGGCGACCGGCAGCTCCTGACCCCGCGCCAGTTCGAAGTGCTCGACCTGCTGTGCCAGGGTCTTCCGAACAAGGTGATCGGCCGCCGGCTCAACCTGTCCGAGAACACCGTGCGCGGCCACGTGCAGGCGGTGCTCGCCGCTCTGCAGGTGTCGAGTCGTTCGGAGGCGGGCTTCGCGGCACGCCGCAGGGGTCTCGTCAGCTGATGAAGAATCCGTTGCGCCTCGCCGATGGGCGCACGCTTGTCGAACAACTGCGGCTGCAGTTGGGCAACACCGGCAGCTCGGTCGTGCCGACCATCCTGGTCGCGCTGTTGCTGGTGTGGGTGCTCTCCAACGAGCGCAACGCGCTGGCGCTGCGCTCATGGGCCGGCGCGGTGATCCTGATCAAGCTCTACTGCGCGAGGGATGCGCGCCGCATCCTGTCGTCGGAGATTTCACACGACCGTGCGCGCGTTCTCGTGTGGCGGCAGATCGCGCTCAACGCCATCGACGCTGCGGCGTGGGGCGCGCTCGCATGGGTCACGCTGGGCACGACCACCGTCGCCGGCAGCATCCTCGTGGTGGCCGTGCTGGCAGGCGTGGCCGGCAGCTCCATGTCGTCGCTGGCGCCGGTGCTGCCGGTGTTCATCGCATTCGGCGCGGTCGAGCTGGTCGTGGTGGCGACCAAGCTGTGGACCCTGGGCGACCCGGCCTACAACGCGCTCGGTGTGGCCGGTGCGCTGTACGTCGTCACCTTGCTCGGGCAGGCCCGCAACAGCGCGCGGGCGGCGCGCGCGGCCATCGACCTGCGTTTCGAGAACGTCGAGCTGATCGAGCGCCTGCGCGTGGAAACCGAGTATGCGCAGGCCGCGCACCAGAAGGCCGATGAGGCCAATCTCGCCAAGTCCAAGTTCCTAGCCGCGGCGAGCCACGACCTGCGCCAGCCGATCCATGCGCAGGGGCTGTTCCTGGAAGTGCTGGCGCGCAGCAAGCTTTCCGCGGCGCAGTACGACGCGCTCGCCAACGCCCGCGCCACCTGGCAGGCCTCTGCCGAGATGCTCGACACGCTGCTCGACTTCTCGCGCATCGAGGCGGGCGTGGTCGAGCCGCAGATGCAGGCCTTTCATCTGCAGCCGCTGCTCAACAAGATCGAGAACGAGCTGGCGCCGCAAGCCGACGCCAAGGGCATCGTCTATCGCTCGCGCGAAACGCGCGTGGCGGTGCGCTCGGACCCGGCGCTGGTCGCGCTGATCCTGCGCAACCTGGTCTCGAACGCCATCCGCTACACCGAGAACGGCGGCGTGCTCGTGGCCTGCAGGGCGCGGGGCAGCGAGGTGCTGATCGAAGTGTGGGACACGGGCATCGGCATCGAGCCCGACCAGCACGAGGACATCTTTCGCGAGTTCCACCAGCTCGGCAACGCGGAGCGTGACCGCCGCAAGGGCCTGGGGCTAGGCCTGGCGATCGCGCAGGGGCTGGCGCGTGCGCTGGGCCATGAGCTCACGCTGGTCTCGCAGCCGCGGCGCGGCAGCGTCTTCAGGCTCGGCTTGCCCGTGGCGAAGATGGGTATCGCGACCGGCCGGCTCGAAGCCGCACCGGGGCGTGCGCGGGTCTTCGACGTGCGCGTGCTGGTGATCGACGACGACGAGGCCGTGCGCGCCGGCATGCGCCAGTTGCTCAGCGCCTGGGGCTGCGTGTGCGACGTGGCCGATTCCATCGAGGAGGCGCAGGCACTGGCGCGCGCCCATCCGCCGGGGCTGGTCATCAGCGACTACCGGTTGCGCGAGCTGCGCACCGGCGCGGAGGCCATCGCTGCCTTGCGCGCGGAGTTCGGCGAGAACCTGCCTGCGTTGCTGATCACCGGGGATACGGCGCCGCAGCGTTTGCGCGAGGCACGGGCGACCGGCGTGCCGCTGCTGCACAAGCCCGTGTCGCCCAACCAGCTCTATCACGGGCTGATGTGCGTGCTGAACGAGGTCGAGATCGATTCGTCGTTCGCGCTGCTCGAAGCAGCGCCCGCGCCTGCGGGCTGACGTCAGGCGAAGTGGTCGAAGGATTCGAAGTGCTGCACCACGGGTGCGCCCTGCGCATCCACGATGCGCAGGCCGGTGTCCGCCTCGATGCGGCCAATGCGTGCCACCGGGGTGTTCGTCGCGCGGCCCGCCTGCTCGACGGCGTTGCGCGCTGACTCGGGGGCCGTGAAGGCCAGCTCGTAGTCATCGCCACCCGCCAGCGCGCAGGCGCGCCGGGTATCGCGATCCAGGCCCGCCGCCGCGCCATGCGCGTGAGCCGCCAGCGCCAGCCGTCCTGCAGCCGCATCCGCGTCGAGGGATGCGCCCACACCGCTCGCGCGCAGGACATGCCCCAGGTCGCCGACCAGCCCGTCGCTGATGTCGACCGCGGCGGACGCAATCCCCCGCAGGGCCAGCCCCAGCGCAACGCGCGGCGTCGGCTGCTCCATGCGCGCACGCGCCAACTCGAACGACTCGGGGGCCAGCGCGAGGGTGCCGCGAAACACTTCAAGTGCCAGGCGCGCATCGCCCAGCGTGCCGCTGACCCAGACATCGTCGCCCGCCTTCGCGCCGGAGCGCAGCAAGGCAGCACCGGCCGGCACTTCCCCGAACACCGTGATGCAGATGTTGAGCGGGCCGCGCGTGGTGTCGCCGCCGACCAGCTCGCAGCCATGCGCATCGGCAAGCGCGAAGAGGCCGCGTGAGAAGCCTTCGAGCCAGGTCTCGTCCATCGTCGGCAGGGACAGCGCGAGCGTGAACGCCAGCGGCTTCGCCCCGCAGGCCGCGAGGTCGCTGAGATTGACCGCCAGAGCCTTGTGCCCCAGCTTCATGGGATCGACGGTGGATAGAAAGTGCCGGCCCTCGACGAGCATGTCCGAGGACACCGCGAGCTGCATGCCCGCCGCCGGCGCAATCAATGCGCAGTCATCGCCCACGCCCAATGGCGAGCGCCGGGCGGGCCGCGTGAAGTAACGCGCGATCAGGTCGAATTCGCCGGCGACGCTCATCGTGTCCTCACACCTCCGAGCTGCGGAAGCGCAGCGCCGCCTGGCGCACCACCTCGGCCAGCAGGCGTTCCTTGCCCTGCCGCTCGCGCAGCCAGCGGGCGTCGTTGCGGTTGGCCTCTACGCTGGTGCGCAGTTCGCCGAGCGCCTGCGTGGCGTCGAGCGCCTCGCTGTGCCATTCGAGCTGCGTCATCGTCATGAGGATGTGGTCGCGCAGCGGCATGTGCTCGCCGCTCGCGGGGTCGACGTACAGCGCGTCCAGCCCGAAGCGGCAGGCCTGGAAGCGGTTGTAGGTGTAGACGAGGTAGTCGTCCTCCGTCGGCGTGAAGGGCTGCTCCTGCAGGAACCAGGCCGCCAGCGACTGAACGTAGCCGGCCAGCGCGGCGGCGCGCTCGACGGTGAGCGGCGTGTCGAACACGCGGATCTCGATGGTGCCGAACTCGGGCTTGGGCCGGATGTCCCAGTAGAAGTCCTTCATGCTGCGGACGACGCCGGTGCGGGTCATGCGCATGAAGTAGTTCTCGAACTCCTTCCACGACAAGGTGAAAGGCGCGCGACCCGACAGCGGAAAGGCGAACACCGAGTTGAGCCGCGCCGAGTCGAACTGCGTGTCCTGCCCCTGCACGTAGGGCGATGAGGCCGACAGGGCAATGAAGTGCGGGATGTAGCGGGACATGCGGTGCAGCATCAGCAGCGCCGCATCGGCATCGGGGCAGCCGATGTGCACGTGCTGCCCGAAGATGGTGAACTGCTTCGACAGGTAGCCGTAGAGTTCCGACAGCTCGCGAAAGCGCGGCTTGTCGTAGATGCGCCGCTCGTGCCACTGCTGGAAGGCATGCGTGCCACCGCCGACCACCGCGATGTTGAGCTTGTCGGCGTTCTTGACGAGCGCGTCGCGGATCGGCGTGAGCTGCGCGATCACGTCCTGCGCGGAGTGGCACACGTCGGTCGAGATCTCGATCATGCTCGAGGTCATCTCGGGCACCACGCTGCCCGGCAGGGGCGTCTGCGCCATCAGGCGCAGCATGTCCTCGGCATAGGGCGCGAGGTCGTAGTCGTGGGTGTTGACCAGTTGCAGTTCCAGCTCGACGCCGAGCGAGAGCGCCACGGACTTGTTGAAGCGCTCCAGCGGCACGATGCGGCTCGCCGGCGTCGCGGGCGAACCATCGGCTTGCAGGTCGATCATGCGGGTGCTCATCTCTGCGTGTCCTCCACCGTGCGGAATGCCTCGGGCATCCAGGGTTTGGAACTCTCGCCGGCGCTGTGGATGGCGACGGTGGCGATCACCGCGCCGAGCACTTCCATCAGCAGGATGGCCGGCAGGGCGATCTGCGTGATCATCGCACCCAGCAGCGGCGATGCGCTGACGAAAGCGGACGTAATCAACATCGCGATCGACGACAGCGGCGACATCGCGCAGCCGACCCAGAAGGCCTGCTTCCAGCTGGCGCCGCTGCCGGGGTTGGCAATGGCGACGCCGGCCACCTTGGCGACCGCGCGCACGCCGATGACGGTCAGCACCACGCTGGCGACCGGCAGGCTCCAGTCGGCCTGCGCAGCCACGACCGAGACCAGCACGAACATCAGCATCGTCAAGAGCGATGCCGCGGTGCCGAGCTGGCGCGGCCAGGCCCAGGGCTTGGGATTCAGCGCCTTGAGCAGCACGCCGCCGATCAGCGCCGCGAGCGGGGCAGAGCCGCCGAAGTGCGCGGCCAGCGCCGCGCCGGCGGCAATGATGGCCAGCAGCAGGATGGAGGTGTTCTCGCTGGTCGGGCTCATCACGCGCAAGGCCGAGCGCAGCGACAGCGCCATCAGTGCCCCCACCACGAAGGACATGCCGAGCACCACGGCCACAGGGTACAGTTTTTCGAACAATCCCAGAGGGGCGCGCTCGATCAGTCCGGCCTGCGCGTAGCCCAGCGCGAGCGCATAGAAGGTGTTGAGCGTTGCGAGCGTCATCGCGCGCTCGGTCACCGGGCCGGAGGCGCGCGTGTCGATCACGACCCGGCTCAGCACGGCGGGCGAGGCGACGATCGCCATCAGCGCGATCGGGTTGGCCACCGGATCGGGAATGCCGAGCCAGTGCAGCGCCCAGAACACGCTGAAGTAGGTCAGCGTGGCTTCGAGCAGGCTCTGCACCAGCACCATCGGGTTGTGGCGGAACCACTTCAGCGGCAGGCGACCACCCGCCTCGAAGAGCACGATCGCCACGCCCAGCTCGACCAGGAAGAGGCTGATGCCCTGCAGCGGCCAGATCGCGCCCTCGAAGCCGGCAAAGCCGACCACGGTGCCGACGATCGAATAGCCGACCACCTTGGGCAACCCCATGTAGCGCCGCACCAGGTGGCCGGAAGCAGCCGCGGCCGCCAGCAGCAGCGACCACAGCACGGTCGGCAGTCCCGCCGAGGGTCGAACCCACTCGGACCAGAAGCCCAGCAGATCATTGGAAAAGAAAGACGTCATCAGGCAAAAACAGATTCGAACAAATCGGGGCCCAACCGATCTTCCAGAGCGCGCAAGGCGTTCATGGCTCGAAGGGAGAAAGCGGGCTCAGTGCAGCACGCGCGAGGAGGGCATGCCTCCCGCGTCGGCTTCCAGTACGAACATGGGAATCGGAACGTCGAAGCGCTCGCCCTGTTCGGTCACGATGAAAAAGCTCCCGTGCATGGTACCGCTCGGCGCCTGGAGGCGACAGCCACTGGTGTAGCGGAACGATTCGCCGGGGGCCAGCAAGGGCTGCTGGCCGATCACGCCCAGGCCATTGACTTCCTGCGTGTGCCCGGAGGCATCGTTGATGATCCAGTGCCGCGCGATCAACTGCGCCGCCACCTTGCCGTTGTTGGTGACGGTCACCGCGTAAGCAAAGGTGTAGACGCGGTCTTCGGCGGAAGACTGGTCAGGCAGGAATCGGGGCTCGACCTGCACGGTCATCGGGATGCTGGTCATCCGGACGATGGTAGTGCATAGGCCCCACGCTCCGTCACTGCATGTACTCGCCGCACCGGCGGCCTGGCCCCCGAAGGTCCCCTCCTGCGACAATAAGGCCCCATGAGCAGCCCATTCCGCATTGCCCCTTCCATCCTTTCTGCCGATTTCGCGCGCCTCGGCGCCGAAGTGAGCGACGTGATCGCGGCCGGAGCCGACTGGATCCATTTCGACGTCATGGACAACCACTACGTGCCGAATCTCACCTTCGGCCCGATGGTCTGCCAGGCGCTCAAGCCGCATGCGAAGAAGCCCGACGGCACGCCCGTGCCCATCGACGTCCACCTGATGATCCAGCCGGTCGACGCGCTGGCGGCGGCTTTTGCGCAAGCGGGCGCCGACTACATCAGCTTCCACCCCGACGCTTCGCCGCACATCCACCGCAGCATCCAGGCCATCAAGGCGGCGGGATGCAAGGCGGGGCTGGTGTTCAACCCCGGCACCGGGCTCGAAGCGCTCGACTGGGCCATCGACGACATCGATCTCATCCTGATCATGAGCGTCAACCCCGGTTTCGGCGGACAGAGCTTCATCGATTCGGCGCTGCGCAAGATCGAACTCGCGCGCAAGCGCATCGAGGAAACCGGACGCGACATCCGGCTCGAAGTCGATGGCGGCATCAAGGTCGACAACATCGCGCGCGTGGCCAGCGCGGGTGCCGACACCTTCGTTGCCGGCAGTGCGATCTTCAATGCAAAG
Organism: Variovorax flavidus; assembly: GCF_030317145.1. GTDB lineage: Bacteria > Pseudomonadota > Gammaproteobacteria > Burkholderiales > Burkholderiaceae_C > Variovorax > Variovorax flavidus. The sequence continues at coordinate 30,448 of NZ_JASZYE010000002.1, read as the reverse complement.
GATTACGCGAGCGTGGTGACTGCGATGCGCGAGCAACTCGACGCCTCGCTCAACGCTTGACCTTGTCGTTGTAGACGCGGTCCGCCTCCGGGCCGCGGTCGGTGTCGACCACGCCTCGCTCCACGTCATTGAAAGCCTGGCGGCCCACGCGGGGCGCCGTGCCGTCCTGGTTCTGCTGGCTGTCCGACGACTGGTCGCGCTCGTGCGGAAGACGGGGCGCGGATTCGCCGCCCTGCTCGACCTTCGTCTTGCCTCCGCCCGCATCCTTGAGCGCATCGTTCTTCGCGGGGTCCGGGGTCTTCCTGCTGGCCATGGCTTGCTCCTGTGTCATGCCTCAGGTTGTCGCACGATATGGCGGCAAACACGGTAGGACCGGCCTACGCCGCGTTGTAGGATGGCCGACGAGATGACAGCCCCCCGCACCGAGCCCGCCACCGACGCCCTTCGCATCCACGGCTTCTCGTCCCTGCAGCCCGGGCCGCGGCTGATCGTGCTGGGCGGCGTCCACGGCGACGAGACCTGCGGCACCGTCGGCATCGAGCGGGTGGTCGCACAGCTGGATTCGGGGGCGCTGCAATTGCTGCGCGGGCAACTGACCATGGTGCCCGTCGCGAACCCGCTGGCGCGACGCCTGCTGCGGCGCGAAGGCGAGCGCAATCTCAACCGGCTGTTCCTTCCCACCGGGCCGGGCGACGAGCCTGCCGACTACGAAGCCCGCATCACCAACCTGCTGTGTCCGCTGCTCGACCGGCACGAGGTGCTGCTCGACCTGCATTCGTTCCAGAGCGAGGGCGACGCCTTCGCGATGATCGGGCCGCGCGACAACACCGGTACGCTCGAACCCTTCGCGCGCGCCTTCGAGGAAGGCCAGCTGGCGCTGCACCTCGGCACTTCGCGCGTCGTCGAAGGCTGGCTCGACATCTACGCCGCGGGGCTGGCGCAGCGTGCGGGCGGACAAGCGGCGGACGATGCGGCGCTGGCCTTCGGCTGGGGCACCAACGAATACATGCGCAGCCGTGGCGGCTATGGCGTCACGCTCGAATGCGGGCAGCACGAGGACCCTGCTGCGCCGGATGTGGCGCACGCGGCGATTCTTTCGGCGCTGCGCCTGCTGGGCATGATCGCACCCGATGCCGCTGCGCAGCCGCCTTCGCCCCCCTCCCTGTTGCGGCTCGTCAGCGTGACCGATCGCCACCACGAGGACGACCAGTTCGTGCGCGAATGGGCCACCTTCGACCCGGTTGCGCGTGGCGAACCCATCGGCGTCCGCGAGGACGGCAGCGTGCTGCATGCCGACCGCGACGGCTTCATCGTGTTTCCGAATGCGTCAGCGCTGCCGGGCACCGAATGGTTCTATTTCGCCGTGACGAGTGATCGGGATTTGACCCGGCAAGGCTAGGCCGGGTGCACAATCTCCGGGGCGGATTGTTCCTACAGAGTGCACCCCTCCGGCCTGACATTCATCCCGAGCACGCACTCCATGCTTCATCGGATCGCTGTCAATCCAGGCAGGAAAAGGAGTCCAGATGATTTCACAAGGTTTCGATACGGCGCCAACGGTCGCGGACGAAGTGAGTGCCGTCGTGGATGACGCACAGGTCATCGCCAAGACGTTGCCGGCCAAGCTTCCCCGGCGCGCCCATACCCTGACGGAACGCCTGGATCACGCGCTCGATGCGACCTGCGAATTCGTGAACAGACAACCCATGCAAGCCGTGGTGATCGCTGCGGCGGCGAGTTCGCTGCTGACCATGGTCCTGACCCGGCGACCCCGGAGCGGGAATGCCTGAATGAGCACTCCGGATCCCAGTCAGCTCCAGGCGTTTGCGCATCGTGGATGGGCATTTCTCTGCGGGGCCCAGTCCGATGAGCACGGCAACTTCCTGCCGGTCGTGTTCTGCATGGGCTCGACGCCCGGCCGGCAGACCGAGTTGCCGCGAGACACCGAGGCCTACGCGACCGAGGCGGAGGCGCTGCGACATGCCGAGCAGCAGGCGGAGCGCTGGGTCCGCGAGCACGAGGACACCCGCGGCCAGGAGTGAACAGCCGTCGAAGGACGGCTACTGGCTACTGAAGCGAAATGGCCTTGTGTGTCGGCGTGGCGTCGAAGATCAGCGTCGAGGGCCACGGACGCCAGGTCACGCCCAGCGCAGCCGGCGCATTCGGGTCGCCTCGTCTCGCAAAGGCGCCCAGGCTCTTCATCATCGCGTCCGACAGATCCAGTCGGCCAGCCTTGTTGGCCGTGGAGTTCGCGACGTTCGAGAACAGCGATGGCCCGAAGGTGCCGAAGATGAAGGGCAGGTCGAATGCGTGCGCTGCGCCATAGATATCGTTCCACGGCGCCGGCTCCTCATCCCAGTCGAAGCGGTAGTACCAGACCTCGTTCTGCTGCGCCTTCAGTGCGTTGAGGACGTTGTCGCGGCTCGCGATGAAGAAGAGCTGGTTCAGCAGGTCGGTCTTCGCGTTGAAGCCTGTGACCGGCGTCGCCACCGGAAGGTATTGCGCCGGAATCCACTGTTCGATGCTCACCGTGGGTGCGGCGTCGGGTTGGTAGCTGAACTGCGTCGAGAACAGCGTCGCATCGCTCACCAGGCGACCGCTGACGCCCCCGAGCACAGGGGCCAGCGCCAGGAAGCTCGGGAACAGCTTGGCCTCGTCACGGGTGTTCCCGGCAAGAACAGGGACTCGCAGGTAGTTGCCCCCCTGGATCGCGGCGATCGGGTCGACCGGCACCACGATGCCGTCGGGAATCGGCCCCGAACCCGCGAGGCCGAGCAGTGAAAGCTTGGTGAGCAGGGTGGTGAACAGCGCCGCCGGGCTCTTCGAGCGCAGATAGGCCGCGATCTGCTCGGGCGGCTGACTGGCCGCGTAGGCGGCGGCGGAGGCCGCATCGGTGGCCAAGCCATCGGCGATCAGTTGATTCGTGAGCAAGGCATTGCCTTGAAGCGCATATGTCGATTGCGGACTGAGGGTCGGGAAGCGGCCCGGCGGCAGGTTCGTCGCCAGCGAGATGCCGCCGCTCAGCGGCACCACGCGATGGAAGAGCGCATGGCGTGCATTCGTGATCAGCGGGGAGGTCTGCAGCGCATAGACATTGATGGCGCCCGCCGATTGGCCCATCAGGGTGATGTTGCGCGGGTCGCCGCCGAAAGCGTCGATGTCGCGCCGAACGAACTCGAGCGCCTTGATGATGTCGAGCAGGGCGAAGTTGCCCGAATCGCCCACGCCATTGCTGCCGGACTTGAGCTGCGGCAGATCCAGGAAGCCGAAGATGCCGACGCGGTAGTTCACCGTCACGACGACGGCATTCGCGGCCTTGGCCAGCGCGGCGCCGTCGTAGACCGGGTCCGCCGTGTAGCCGGACACGTCGCTGCCGCCGTGGACGAAGACGATCACGGGCAGATCGTCGTCTTCCTTGTCGTTGCCCCTGTCGCGGCCCCTGTCGTTGTCGCGGTCGCGGCCCTTTCGGTCATCCTTCGCGGGGCGCCAGATGTTCAGGTACAGGCAATCCTCGCTGCCGACCGCCTGGTTCAGCGTGGTGCCGATCGTCGGGTCGTAGCGGTTGTTGGAGCCGGGGCCGTAGATGCGCCCGTACTGCGCACACGCATTGCCGAACTGCTGCGTCGCCCTCGGCCGGCTCCAGCGGTCGGGGTCGACCGGGGCCTTCCAGCGCAGGTTGCCCACGGGTGGCTTCGCGAAGGGCACCCCTTTCCATGCGTAGGTCCCCGTGGCGTCTGAATCGTCGATGCCGACGACCTTCCCGAAGTGCGTGTTCCGCTCGACGTCTGCCGGACGCCCGTGGGCCCAGCAAGGTGCCTGAGAAAGAAGCGCGGCGCACGCCGCCACCAACCAAGCCTTACGCATCATGGTCTCGTCTCCTCCAGAAGGCCGCAACGGTAAGGGCCGCGGATGGGGGCGCCTACCGGGGAAACCCGACACGCGGCGAGCCGCGAAGGCTGCGCACCCTCGGATGCATCGTGTCCAATCCGGTCTATCGTCACCGTCGTTGAGGAGTTCCGCGATGAAGATCAGGAAGATCGCGATCGGGTTGCTGGTTGCCGTGGTGGCCATTGGAAGTGCCGGTTGGCTGAGCCTCGACAAGGAGACACGCGGATTGCTGGCGACCCTGCCGACCAATCGCGACCTCCTCTTCTGGAGCCAGCCACAGCGCGATGCGGCATTCCGCGCGCTGGACCGCTTGCCCATCCTGGCGAAGTCGCGTGTCGTGAAGGCGGGCGACACCCCGATGCCGCTTCCGCCGGGGCCGCCGCTGAAGCTGCCGCTCGACGTCGACGCCTACATGGCCGGCCAACGCAGCGCGGCCCTCCTGATCGTGCACGACGGAAAGCTGCGCCTGGAGCGCTACGGCCTCGGCTTCGACAGCGGCGGACGGTGGACGAGCTTTTCGGTGGCCAAGTCCATCACGTCGACCCTGGTGGGCGCCGCCATCCGCGATGGCTTCATCCAAAGCATGGACGACAAGGTCAGCGTCTACATCCCCCAGATGAAAGGCTCGGCGTACGACGACGTCAGCATCCGCCAGCTCCTCACGATGACCTCGGGCGTGCGATGGAACGAGGACTACGCCGACCCCAACTCCGACGTGGCGCGCTTCAACAACCATCAACCGGAGGAAGGCGTCGATGCACTCGTGAGCTATCTCCGACGTCTGCCGCGCGAGGTGCCGCCCGGTACGCGCTGGCACTACAGCACAGGGGAAACCAATCTCGTCGGCATCCTGGTCAGCCAGGCGACGAAGAAGCCCTTGTCCACGTACCTGTCGGAAAAGATCTGGGCGACAGCCGGCATGGAACAGAGAGCCACCTGGCTCCTGAGCCGAACCGGGCAGGAGATCAGCGGCTGCTGCATCCAGGCCGCGACGCGGGACTTTGCGCGATTCGGACTCTTCATCCTGGGCGGGGCCCGCGTCAACGCCCAGAGCATCGTGCCGGAGGGCTGGCTGGAATCCGCCACCACCGAACGCACGAGCATCGGCCAGCCGGGCCGCGGCTACGGCTACCAGTGGTGGACCTACGCCGACGGCAGCTTCGCGGCGCGCGGCATCTTCGGCCAAGGCATCTTCATCGACCCGAAGCGCAAGCTCGTGATCGCATCCAACGCCGACTGGGCCGGCGGTGCAACGGACCGTGTCGCCAGCGAGGCGCGGGAAGCCTTCTACCGGGCGGTGCAGAAAGCCATCGATGACGAGGCAGCAACCGGGCCGGGTGCCGAACCTTCACGCTGATGCCAGCGAGAAGGGACCGAAGTCATGGCTGTTGCAGGCGCTGCAGCAACTCCGCGCTCGGATAGCCGTCCGCGGGCAAGCCCACACTGCGCTGATAGCGGCGCACGCCTTCACGGGTGGCGGGGCCCATCACGCCATCGGGCGTTCCGCTGGCAAAGCCGCGCTGGTTGAGCGCGGTCTGCAGTTCGGTCATCTGGCTGCGCGAGAGTGCGGCGAGATCGCGCGGCCAGGGTGACTGCACGTCGGGGCCGCCATTCAGGCGCTGTGCGAGAAGGCTGACGGCCAGCGCGTAGCTGGTCGAGTTGTTGTAGCGCAGGATGGCCCGGAAATTGGGTCCGACCAGGAAGGCCGGCCCGCGTGCGCCTGCCGGCAGCAGGATCGTCCCGTCGGCGAACTCCGGCATTGGCTGGCCGCCGACCGTCTGCACACCCTCGGCCGCCCATTGGGCGGTGGACTGGCGCACGGCGGTGTCGGCGCGGCCGTAGTCGAAGCCAGTCGGCAAGCGCACCTCGACGCCCCACGGCTGGCCCGCTTGCCAGCCCGATCGCGCGAGGAAGTTCGCGGTCGAGGCCATGACGTCGGCCATGCTGCCCCAGATGTCACGTCGCCCGTCGCCGTCGGCATCGACGGCGTAGGCCAGGAAGTTCGACGGCAGGAATTGCGTCTGGCCCATGGCGCCGGCCCAGGAGCCGATCATGCGGTCGCGGTCGATGTCGCCCTTGTCGAGGATCTTCAACGCAGCGAGCAGTTCCCTGCGCGCCCAGTCCTCGCGGCGCCCCTCGAAGCCGAGCGTCGCCAGCGCGTCGATGGTCGGCGTGCTGCCGTAGTTGCCGCCGTAGTTGCTTTCCATGCCCCAGATGGCGACCAGGATGCTCGGCGGCACGCCATACCGCCGCGCCGCCGCATCGGCCTCGGCGCGCACCTGCAGCAGCTTGTCCTGGCCCAGCGCGACACGTTGGGCGGTCACCGTGTTGTCAAGGTAGTCCCAGACGGTGCGGGTGAACTCGGGCTGCGCGCGGTCGAGCTCGATGACGCGCGGCAGGAACTGGACGTTGTCGAACGCAGCGCGCAGCGTCGCATCGCTCACGCCTGCTGCACGTGCGCTCGTGCGGAAGTCCGCGACCCACTGTGCGAAGCCCTTGTCCGATGCCGCGTCGCTCGGCGCGGCCGGCGCAGGCTTTGGTGCCGGGAGCGCTGGCACGGTTCGCGCGCTCGCAGTCGCTGGCTGCGCGGGTGCCGTGGGCGGCGCTGACGCGCAGCCCCCCAGCAGAAGTGCGATCGCAGATGTCATCAGGGCGAAGCGGGGCCAACCAGGGAAGCGCGGCGACGGGCAGTGGAGAGAGTGCATAGGCGGATTCTCACCCCCGTCCGGCGGCCGCGACGTTCGACATTCCCCAGCCCCGGGGTAGGAAATGGTCACCAATTCGGCAACGCGCATCAGGATTTCCGCGAGGAGCCATCGCGTCACGAAACTGCGAAGCTCCGCCGGCCATTACAGGAGACACCCATGCAACGTCGAATCATGCTGTGCGGGGCGTTCGTTGTCGCCGCTTCCGCCGCGATGCCTCTCGCGGCACAGGACAAGTGGCCCAGCAAACCCATCACCTACGTCGTGCCTTTCGGAGCAGGTGGGACCACCGACATCCTGGCGCGACTGGTCACGACCAAGGCAGCGACACCGCTGGGCACGAGCTTCATCATCGAGAACAAGCCGGGCGCAGGCGGAGGAATGGGAACGGACTTCACCGCGAAGGCGGCGCCGGACGGCTACACCATCCAGGGCGGCACCATCAGTTCGCATGCGATCAACGTGAGCCTGTATTCGAAGCTGCCGTACGACCCCATCAAGAACTTCCAGCCGATCACCATGATCGGGTCGATGCCGAACGTGCTGGTGGTGCGCGCCGACAGCCCGTTCAAGACCGTGCAGGATGTGGTCGCGGCGATCCAGGGCAAGCCCGGAACGATCAGCTACGCGTCATCGGGCAATGGCACGTCGCAGCATCTCTCGGGCGTGTTCTTCGAGCAGACCAGCGGCGGCAAGATGGTGCATGTGCCGTACAAGAGCAGTGCCGAGTCCTTGAATGGATTGCTGTCCGGCCAGGGTCCCGAACTGATCTTCGAGAACCTGGCGCCCGCGCTGCCGCAGATCAAGGCCGGCAAGCTGCGCGCGCTGGCCGTGACGTCCGAGAAGCGCGCCGCACAACTGCCGGAGGTTCCGGCGATCGCCGAGACCATGCCCGGATTCAGCGTGGTGTCGTGGCAGGCGATCTTCGCGCCAGCGGGCGTGCCGAAGCCCATCGTCGACAGACTCTCCGCCGAGTTGATCAAGGTCGTGAACGACCCCGATGTGAAGTCCAAGTTGCTGGAGCAGGGCGTCGAACCCGGCGGCATGACGCCTGCCGAGTTGGCGGCCTTTCAGAAGCTCGAAGTCGACAAGTGGGCGCGTGTCATCAAGGCGGCGAACATCAAGCTGGATTGAGTGCGGCGCTTGATGCGCAGGAGTGCGAGATCATCGCCGTCCATGCATCCACACCAAGGGCGCCGCTGGCGCTGGTTGCCCATCGAGGGCAGCTGGCGCTACCACCTTCTCCTCGCGGGCACGGGCATGTTCGTGCTGGGGCCGTTGGCCGGCGTGACTGCGGCCTACATGAACTTCTCGCTCGGCTTCTTCGTCGGCGGCCAGGTGCTTGCGGGTCTGCTCGGTTCCGCGGTCACCGCGGGCTACGGCGCAGCCGGGCGACACGGCGCCAACTACATCCAGACCGCCGCGGCCTCGGTGGCCAGCATGAGCGGGCTGGGCGTGCTGCTCCAGGCCATGGCGTGGATGGGCCTGCCGCAGCCGCCGGCCTGGCAGATGGTGCTGTACCTCGCCTGTGTCGGCATGTTCGGTGTCGGCGTGGGCATGCTCTACACGCCGGTGCTGGTGGATCGCATGCGGCTGGCCTTTCCTTCCGGGCTGGCGGTCGCCAACATCCTGCGGGCGCTGACTGACCCCTTGCTGTTGCGGCGTTCGGTGCGGCAACTCGGCGGTGGCGTGGCCGCCGGCCTGGTGGCGGGGCTGGCTTCGGCCCGCCTGCCGCTGCTGGGCGCGATCGGACTGTCCGCGTCCACCTTCGGCGCGGGGCTCGTCGTCGGCGCGCGCATCGGCATCCCCGCGGTGACAGGGAGCCTGATCGGCGTGCTGCTGCAGCCGTACTTCGTCTCGATCGGCTGGCTCCAGCCCGGGGACCCGCCGCGCAAGATCATGTTCCTCATTGCGCTGGGAACCATCATGGGCGCGGCGCTGGTGGACATGGCGCTGATCTTCGCGCGAGCCCTGCCGCGCGCGCGACGGCAGGCCGCAAGCAACGCGCCGACCCCTGCCGTCGACGACTGGCGGCGCGTCAACAGCGCGCGCCTCGTGGGGTGGGTGCTTTTCTGGGCAGCGGCTACGGTGGCCTGCGGCCATTGGCTGCTGGGACAGCCCTTGCTCTACCTCGCGGTGGCGGTGGCGCTGGTCTTTCTCTTTGCCCTGGTCAACGGCATCTCGGTCGGTGTCAGCGATTCCAATCCGATCTCCTCCGCCTTCGTCGTGACCATCGTCATCCTCGCGGCCATGGGCTTGCGCGATCCCGGCGTGGGCCTCATGGCCGGTGCGGTGCTGCTGGTGGCAACCAGCGTCGCCTGCGACATGCAGCAGGACCGCTCCACGGGCTGGAGGCTCGGCACCCCCCGCGTGATGCAGTTCCGCTACCAGGTGCTGGGCATCGTCGTGGGTGCCACGCTGGCGGTGGTCTTCGCGCGGTTGTTCATGGCGGCCTATCCGGTGCTGCTGCAGGACCAGACCGTGCTGAAGGCCGACCAGCAGCCGGCCGAATGGAGCTCGGCCATGACCTACAAGTTCGTGGGCGTGCTGCGCAGCCTCACCGACGACCTGCCGTTCCAGCGCACCGCCATCGGCGTGGGCATTGCGGCCGGCCTGGGCATCGAGGCGCTGCGCAAGTGGCTGCGGCCGCGCAGTTTCGTGCTCGATGCCATCGTGTTGCCTTCACCCTATGCGCTGTCTTTCGGCGGCTTTGTCAACCTGCCTACGGCGCTGTGGTTCGGCGCGGGCGGGGTGGCAGGCAGCCTGTGGTCGGCGCGCGCGCCCGCGCGGCGCGACGTACCGGAGGACATGAGCAGTGCTTCGTTGTTCGGCGGCGGGTTGATCGCCGGCGATGCGTTGGCGGCGGTGGGGATTGGCGTCGCCAGCCTGCTGGCAGTGCTGACCTAGGCCAACCCGAAGGAGAAATCAGCCCGCCTGCACGGCAACGAGCCAGAGCTGCGCGCCCTGCTGCGGCGTCGAGGCCCAGGTCACGTTGTAGGTGCCGGCCACGCTCACCTGCTTCACGGCAACCGCGCCTTGCACCAATGCACCGGAAGCCAGCACCGAGTCGATCACCGAGAAGCCGTTGTCGGGCACGGCCGTCTTGTCCTGGTCGACGCCCGCATCGCCCCACCACCATGCCACCAGCAGCGCAGGGCCGATGGTGGTGACACTGGCGCTGGTCAAGGGCTGGCCCGACAGCACCTCGCGCCACTGCACATCGCGCACGGAGCCGCCATTGGCGATCTCGACAACGCTCAGCGTCGTCTCGTCGGTGACCTTGGGCTTCGCGACGGTGACCACGTGGCCGGCCATGCCCCGGGCCTTCTCACAGGCATGCAGGCTCGTCCCCGAGCTTGGCCAGAGGGTGTAGATGTGCGGCGCGCCAAGCTGGACGAAGGCATTGCCCACGTTGTCCGTCGGCGCCGGGGCGGCAAGCAAACCCCGCCCGACGCAGGCCAACAGGGTGCTGCCGGTCGCGCGTGTGGACATGGCGGGTGTCGACAGCGACGAGGACGTCACGCCGTCGCGGTTGAAGTTGAGCGCGTGGGCGCCGAGGGCCGGAGCCGACGACGCGGGAGCGGGAGCGGGCGGTGGTGAAGACGGAGATGGCGGCGCCGGTGGCGGTGGTGGAACCGCGGCAGGCGCAGGCCCGGCAGCGGGACCTGGGGCAGGAACCGCCACTGCCGCCGTCCCGCCGGAGCCTCCGCCGCAGGCCGTCAGCGTTGCGCTTCCGGAGGTTATGCCGATCGCCGTGAGCGCCCACATGCGATGCAGCAGGTCGCGGCGCTCGTTCAGCAGTGCAAGGGCTGTGCTGTCGGAGGGGGCGTTCATGGAGGCACTCCGTTTCTCCTGGGCTTGCGATTGTGAAACAACGCGCCTGGCGAACCAACCCACGTCCGCCGCGCGGTGCCGCGCCCTCGGCGTGCGCGCGGGAGCGCGTGCTATCTTCTTCGGCCATGAATCGCTCGATCCGCCACCTCTCGTTCGTCGCGTCGCTGTTCGTCGGCGCCACGTGCCCCTCCCTGCATGCCGCCGAACTCGCGCCGGCCACAGCCACCCAATACGCACAGGCCACATTCCGCGACTACTTCGAACTCCTGGCGCTGCCCAACGACGCCATCGTGCCGGCCGACATCCGCAAGAACGTCGAGTGGCTCGAAGCGGCCTTCCGCAAGCGCGGCTTCACCACGACGCAGCTGGCCAACGAAGGCAAGCCCATGCTCTTTGCGGAGCTGCCGGGCAGCGACCCGAAGCGCAAGACCGTGCTCTTCTACATGCACCTGGACGGCCAGCCGGTCATCCCTGAGCAGTGGGCACAGAAGAGCCCCTGGGTGCCCGTGCTCAAGCGCAAGACGGCCAAGGGCGATTGGGAAGAGATCGACTCGGCGCAGCTCTTCAGCGGCCCGCTCGATCCCGAATGGCGCGTGTTCGGACGCTCCTCGGCCGACGACAAGGCGCCGATCATGATGTTCCTGGCCGCCATCGACGCCCTGAAGGCAAGCGGCGACAAGCTGGGCGTGAACGTCAAGGTCGTGCTCGACAGCGAGGAAGAAAAAGGCTCGCCCTCCATCGGCAAGGTCATGCTCGCGCACCGCGACCTGTTGCGCAGCGACGCGATCGTGATCCACGACGGCCCCATGCATGCGACCAACCGGCCCACGCTGATCTTCGGCAACCGCGGCGCGGCGATGGCCCGGATCACCGTGTACGGCGCCAAGGTGTCGCTGCACAGCGGCCACTACGGCAACTACTCGCCGAACCCGGCGCAGCGCCTCGCCACGCTGCTCGCGTCGATGAAGGACGACACCGGTCGCGTCTCGGTCCCGGGCTACTACGACCACGTGAAGCTCGGCGACGCGGAGCGCAAGATCATGGCCGCCGTACCGGACGACGAAGCGGCGCTGAAGAGACGCCTCGGCATTGCGCGGACGGACCAGGTCGGCGCCAACTACCAGGAAGCCATGCAGTACCCGTCGCTCAACGTCCGTGGCATGTCGTCGGCGGCGGTGGGCGACAAGGCCGCGAACATCGTTCCCGACCAGGCGGTGGCAGAACTCGACCTGCGCACCACGCCGGATTCGAATGCGGCCTACCTCGGCAAGCTGGTCGAGGCGCATATCCAGAAGCAGGGCTACCACCTCGTCAAGGGCACGCCCACCGACGACGACCGCAGCCGCTACGAAAAACTCGCCAGCTTCGCCATGCAGACCGAAGGCGGCGATGCGGCCGGCACGCCGATGGATTCAGCCGTCGGCAAGTGGGCCTACACGGCGATGGTCGACACCTTCGGTGCCAAGCCGGAACCGGTGCGCATCCGCATGATGGGCGGCACCGTGCCCACCGCGGAGATCGTCGGGGCGCTGCAGGTTCCCTTTGCGATCGTGCCGCTGGTCAATGCCGACAACAACCAGCATGCGAGCAACGAGAACATGCGCATGGGCAACTACGTCGATGGCGTGCGGACCATTTACAGCCTGATCACGCATCCGTTCACGGGGCCCTGAAGCCGTCCCGGCGGGGACGCGCCACTAGCCACACTTCGGCGCGCAGACGAGGTGGTTCTTGCCGAGGAAGCGCTTCGAAGTCATCGCCGTGCGAAGTACGAACTTGCCGCACTTGAAGCACGACATCATGGATTCGGCGCGTGGCGTGGTGATGATGGAGCCTGGCGCCTTCTTGAGGTAGCGCAGGCCATCCTGGGTGAGTTGAGTGTCGGACATAGGGGGGCACATTTTACCCGGGAACAATTCGATACAAGCGGGGAATGGTGCTTTCGGTGAAGGAAAATGCAGCCCCCTCCACCGACAAGCACCACATGCCCAAGCTCGACGACCCCCTCCACGACGCCGAGATCGGTTCCCGCGACAGCACGATCGACACCACGCGCATCGACGACGTCCGCATCGGCGCGGTTCGTCCGCTGATGACGCCGGCGCTCCTGCAGGAGAGGGTGCCGGTGCTGGACACCACGCTCGCGCTGGTCGAGCAAAGCCGCGCGGCGATCGCCAACATCCTGCATGGTCGTGACGACCGGCTGATCGTCGTGGTCGGACCTTGCTCGATCCACGACCACGACCAGGCCATCGAATACGCCCACCGGCTGAAGAAGGTGGCCGACGATCTGGAAGACGACCTCCTGATCGTCATGCGCACCTATTTCGAGAAGCCGCGCACGACGGTGGGCTGGAAGGGCTACATCAACGATCCGCACCTCGACGGCAGCTTCGCGATCAACGAAGGCCTCGAACGCGCCCGGCGCCTGCTGCTGGAGCTGACGCTGCTGGGGCTCCCCACCGGCACCGAGTTTCTCGACCTGCTGAGTCCCCAGTTCATCGCCGACCTGATCGCCTGGGGCGCCATCGGCGCCCGCACCACCGAGAGCCAGAGCCATCGCCAGCTCGCCTCGGGGCTCAGCTGCCCGGTGGGCTTCAAGAACGGGACCGACGGGAGCATCAAGGTGGCTGCCGACGCCATCCTTGCCGCGCGGGCTCCGCACGCGTTCATGGGCATGACCAAGATGGGAATGGCCGCGATCTTCGAGACCCGCGGCAACGACGACTGCCACGTGATCCTTCGCGGCGGAAAAGCGCCGAACTATTCGGCTGCCGACGTGGCTGCGAGCTGCGCGGCGCTGCGTGCCAATGGGCTGGCCGAGCAGGTCATGATCGACGTCTCGCACGGCAACAGCAGCAAGCAGCACCAGCGGCAGATCGCCGTGGCGCACGACGTGGCGGAGCAGATCGCCGCGGACGACTCGCGGATCACCGGCGTCATGATCGAAAGCCATCTGGAGGAAGGCCGGCAAGACCTGACGCCGGGCGTGCCGCCCAGGCACGGCGTCTCGATCACGGATGCGTGCATCAGCTTCGCGCAGACAGTGCCCGTGCTGGATGATCTGGCGAGTGCGGTGAGCCGCCGGCGGAAGAGCCGATCCGGGTGAGGTGAGATCGGCTCGAGCCTCAGGGGCGCGACGGCCCGGTTGCCTTGGCAGCCCGTCGATAGGTCAAGATCATGGCGGCCAGGCCCGCGAATGCGCCGATCGCGGCGGCAAGCGCTGCCGTGAACAGCAGCCCCGGCACATCATCGTCCGCCGCAAGCACTGCCAGCACCATCGTCGCGGCCCAGAGAGCGCCCCAACGAAGGATGTACATGTCCATGTACGTCTTGAGCCAGACGTTGTTCCGGTGCCGGATCGCCTCGGCCTGCGCGGGCGAAGCATCTGCCGGCACCTGCTCCAGCAGGCTGGTGGGCGACCAGAAGCGTTTCCAGATCGACGGTGTGTGGGCCGGTGGCGAGGTCATCGGGGCTGAGGTTACCCCGTTGCGGACGCCGCTGAGCCGAGATGTCTAGAGCAATGTCCGCAATCGGCGCTGGGCGCGGTCGAGTCCGACGACCAGGCGATTTTCGATACTTTCCGCCTCCGTGATTCGCTCGTCGAACCACGCGGCATCCATGCATCCGACTTGGGACATCTTCTGCATCATGACGCCGATGAGGGCGTTCTGATCCGTGATCAACCCGTCCCAGAGGTCGATATCCGCCTGGGCGCCTTGTATTTCTACATAGCTGGCCGTCATCGTTTGTCTCCTGCGCGCTTGGCTGCATAGGCGTAGCGCGTCAATTTGCGAACAGGGAGGAGGCCATCGTTCGATGGCCTCCCCGGCTACCACGAGGCCTGTCTAGGCCAGGTCGAACCGGCCAAGGTTCATCACCTTGGTCCAAGCGGCGACGAAGTCCTTCACGAACTTCTCCTGCGCGTCCGAACTGCCGTAGACCTCGGCCACGGCACGCAGCACCGAGTTGGAGCCGATGGCCAGGTCCACGCGCGTCGCACTGCCCTTGCGCTCGCCCGTCGTGCGGTCAACGCCCTCGTACACATTGTTCTCGCCGGGCACGGGCTTCCAGGTCGTGTTCAGGTCGAGCAGGCGAACGAAGAACTCGTTGGTCAGCGAATGCTCCTTCTGGCTGAAGATGCCGTGCTTGGTGGCGCCGACATTCGCGCCCAGCGCGCGCATGCCGCCCACCAGCACCGTCATCTCGGGCGCTGTCAGCGTCAGCAGCTGGGCCTTGTCGACCAGCAGCGCGTCCGCGGGAACCGCATAGTCCTTCTTCAGGTAGTTGCGGAAGCCGTCCGCCACGGGTTCGAGCACCTTCATGGCTTCCACGTCGGTCTGCTCCTGCGACGCATCCATGCGGCCAGGGGTGAATGGCACCGTCACGTTGTGACCGGCGTTCTTCGCGCCCTGCTCGACGGCTGCGCAGCCGGCCAGCACGATCAGGTCGGCCATCGAGATCTTCTTGCCGCCGGATTGCGCCTTGTTGAACTCACCCTGGATGCCTTCCAGCGTCTGGAGGGCCTTGGCCAGCTTGGCCGGCTCGTTGACTTCCCAGTCCTTCTGAGGCGCCAGGCGGACGCGGCCGCCGTTGGTGCCGCCGCGCATGTCGGAGCCGCGGTAGGTCGCAGCCGACGCCCAGGCCGTCAGCGCGAGGTCGCTGACCGAGAGGCCCGATGCCAGGACCTTGGCCTTGAGAGCCGCGGCGTCCTTGTCGTCGATCAGGGGATGATCGACCTTCGGGATCGGGTCCTGCCAGAGCAACTCTTCCGTCGGCACTTCCGGGCCGAGGTAGCGCGAGCGCGGACCCATGTCGCGATGCGTCAGCTTGAACCACGCGCGCGAGAACGCGTCGGCGAACTGGTCGGGGTTCTCCAGGAAACGCCGGGAGATCTTTTCGTAGGCCGGGTCGAAGCGCAGCGAGAGGTCGGTGGTCAGCATGGTCGGCAGGCGCTTCTTCGACTTGTCGTGCGCATCCGGAATGTCCGGCTGCGCGCCCTTGGCTTGCCACTGCCCAGCGCCAGCCGGGCTCTTGACCGGCTCCCATTCGAACTTGAACAGGTTCTCGAAGAAGAGGTTGGTCCACTTCGTCGGCTGCTGGGTCCAGGTGACTTCCAGGCCGCTGCCGATCGCGTCGCCAGCGATGCCGCTGGCATGGGTGCTCTTCCAGCCCATGCCCATTTCTTCCAGGTCATTCGCTTCAGGCGCTGAGCCGACGAGCTCGGCCGGACCGGCGCCGTGGGTCTTGCCAAAGGTGTGACCGCCGGCGATGAGGGCGACGGTCTCCTCGTCGTTCATGGCCATGCGCGCGAAAGTCTCGCGGATGTCGCGAGCCGCCGAGACCGGGTCGCCGTTGCCGTTCGGACCTTCGGGGTTGACGTAGATCAGACCCATCTGCACCGCAGCGAGCGGGTTCTCCAGGTCGCGGTCGCCGGTGTACCTCTTGTCTTCGAGCCAGGTGGTCTCGTTGCCCCAGTAGACGTCCTGGTCGGGCTCCCAGGTGTCGGGGCGGCCGCCGGCGAAACCGAAGGTCTTGAAGCCCATGGACTCCAGGGCCACGTTGCCAGTCAGGATCATCAGGTCGGCCCACGAGATCTTGCGGCCGTACTTCTGCTTGATCGGCCACAACAGGCGCCGCGCCTTGTCGAGGTTGACGTTGTCGGGCCAGCTGTTGAGCGGCGCGAAGCGCTGCTGGCCCCGACCGCCGCCGCCACGTCCATCGCCGGTGCGATAGGTACCGGCGCTGTGCCAGGCCATGCGGATGAACAGAGGCCCGTAGTGGCCGAAGTCCGCCGGCCACCAGGCCTGCGAGTCCGTCATCAGCGCACTCAGATCCTTCTTCAGCGACTCGTAGTCGAGGCTCTTGAACTCCTTCGCGTAGTCGAAGTCCTTGCCCATTGGATCGGACTTGGAGGAATGCTGATGAAGCAGGTCGACTCGCAACTGGTTAGGCCACCAGTGTTGGTTGACGGTGCCGCGGCCCACCGCATGGTGGACGGGGCACTTGGCTTCAGGGTTCTGGGTCATCGGGGTCTCCAGTTCGTTGATTGGGAACTTTGCATTCTGGTGCTGCACGGACGGATGGCGCAAATGCTTTGTCTATGACGGCCATAGTGCATTCCCACGTTGACGGGCCTCTGTGTCGCGATCGTGGCAGACAGGGCGAATGCTGTAACTTGATGTTGCGCGCTTCACGAATGGATGAGCGACGGGCGGCGCTTGAAGTAGTCCACCACATGCTGCCTGGTGCTGATCCGTGCAACTTCAGCTGCAGGATCCTGGCCGAATCGCCGCGCCGAACCCGCGACCAGGCTCAGCTGAAGATCGTTCGGCTCCGCGCCCATCGGTGTGAGCGAAAGCGGTGCCGAAACGGGCGCGATATCCGGCAGATCGGTTCGCGCGACGTCGAGCGTGATGAGCTGGGCAAGCGTGGGGGCGTGGGCGATCCGCGCGCTGGTGAGCATGTCCTGATCGCTGATCCCGAGCCAGTCGCGCAGCGTTGCGAGGATCGAGGTGTGGTCGTAGGGCGCGGTTCGATCGGACCGGAAGACCGTCCCCTTGGCAATCAGCGGAGAAATCACGACCGTTGGCACGCGCACACCGAAGCGATCGAACGCGAAGACCTCCGTGCCCTTCGCGTCCGGCGGTGTGGCATTCGTCGGCGGCAACACATGGTCGTAGCAACCGCCGTGCTCGTCGTAGGTGATCACAAGCAGCGTTTGCCCCCATCCGGGAGACGTGCTCACCGCGGTCCAGATCTCGTAGAGGAGGGCTTCCCCTGCGTTGACGTCATGCGGCGGGTGCTGGTCATTGGGATCGAGGACGAAGCGCGGCTCGATGAATGAATACTGGGGCAGCGTATTGCTGGCGCAAGCATCCACGAACGCCTGAAGACCATGGAAGTGGCCGTCCAGCCAGGGATCCCACAGCTTCGGGAACATGATTCTGGTGAGCGACGGCGCAATCAGCGCATCGCTGTAGACGCCCCAGGTCGCACCCATCGACTTCAGGACATTGAAGATGGTCGGAACATTCCAGCAGAGCGGGTCCGGCACCGTTCCGTTGTTCACGTTGCCGTTGGACGTTCCCGCATGGGCGAAGGCGCGATTCGGCCAAGTCTGGCTGGGCACCGACGCAAACCATGCATCCGACACGGCATAGTGCTTGGCCAGTTTCGAGAGAACCTGCAATTGCGCCGTGCTGTGCGCTTCCATGATCTGCGCCGGATTGGCTCCTTGCACCGTCGCGTAGTTGATGGCGAAGCCACCCATGGGCACAAAGGGCTCGGCGACCGCGTCGGGCCCATCTGCGCCGTAGATCTGGAAGGTCACGTTGTCGAAAGTCTCCTGGGGATCCGGGTCCGGCGTCGTGGAACTTGAAGCCGACGTGGTGACCGGAATCGTCGCGGGCGGTGGTTTGGGCGACGGATTCGACATGCCGGGGTCGAGGCCATTGAAGGTGGGGGAACTGTCCCGTGGCAGCACCGCCAAAGGCCCGCTTTGGCCGGCGGGGTAGAGCCACCCCAACATGTTGTCGAGTGAACGGTTCTCCATCATGACGACAACGATGTGCTCGATCTTGGAAAGAGACATGGTTTTCCTGAAGAGTTTTAGGGCACGCCGGACCATAGGGCGGTGGCCCGCCGGGCGCATCGAACTTTTTGTGGAGGACTCGCTGCCTGCGCTCTTTTCTTTCAGTCCTCAAATCAGGGGACGACTGGCGATGCACGTCCAGCTATGGTCCGATGCCCTTCGACCGGACGCCGCACGATGCCCTCTATCGAGAATGGCGACAGCCTTGCTGCCATCAGCCGCAGGCAATTCACGCAACTCCTCACGGGGAGCTCTCTTGGCTGGATGGCAGGCTGCGCAACCCCGCAGTTGCCGAGTCGGCCTGAGTGGCTGAAGCCGGCCGTCCGCAAATCATCGGCAGCCCCGAAAAGTTGCATCGACGTCCACGCGCACTTCTTCAATGCCACCGACGTTCCGGTGCGCGGGTTCCTGGAAGGGCCCGTCGCGCATGAAAAAGGCGGAATCATCGGAAGGCTCATACGCCTGCTGGGCCCTGTCGCCCAAGCGCTCGCAGAGATTCCGCCGACCGCGAGCGAGGAGTTCGAGAGCCTGACACGAATGTCCGCGCAGCCGGGCCTTCTTGACGCAAGGAGCAGACCGGATGTGCTCGAAAGCACAGTCCTTGCGGAGCAACAAAGAATCTCTTCGCTCTTCTACGGCATCGTTCGAAATCAGCCGTTCGAGAAGGAATACAACAGCATCGTCGAGACGCGACGCCGGGCACGCCCTTCCGACCGTTCTTTCCTCGAACTCAATGAAAACCTGAATCCTTCATCTGTCGCCAACGCCATGGCATTGGGAAAGCGACCGCGCGCTCTGCCGGATGAAGTCCGGGCCATGCTCGCCAAGGAACCCTACCCCGAGGGAGTCCTGGCGTTTGTCGGCTGCATGTTGTCACCCAGGTGGATGAACGTGCGCGAGTTTGGCGAGGCTTACAGCTCGGCGCCAGGTGCCTTCGGGATGGACCACGCCTTCGGTGCGCTGGTCGACTTCGAAAAATGGCTGGAGCCGGTCCCACGTTCCGGCCAGGATGACCAGATCAGGCTGCACCTCCTGTTGTCTCAGCTATCGGGCGGCTATATGCGCCCCCTCGTTGGCTACAACCCCTGGAGGGACATCGAGGAGCAGGGTGGGGCCACAAGGCGTGTCGTCGAAGCCGTCAAGCATGGCTTCGTCGGCGTGAAGATCTATCCGCCCAACGGCTTTCGCCCATTCGGCAATCTGCCGGCCGACTTGCCCCGCGGTGCCCGCCGGCCCTCGGCACAGCAACTCAATGATGTCCTTGGGAATTTCTGGGACCAGTGCATCGCCAACAACATCCCCGTGATGGCGCACGGAGGCGCATCGATGGGTTCCGACGATGCACACAACAAATTGGCGGGACCCGAAGGTTGGGAGGCCATCCTCATGCGAAATGGCAACGCCCAGCCACCGAGGGCCAACGTCGGCCATTTCGGCGGCGACACCGACCAGAACGGCTGGACCCAGCGCTTCGCGAAGCTGATGGGGATACCCGAAGGCTCGGGCTTCTACGCTGACCTCGGCTATTGGGACAAGCTATCTTGCTCGAACGGCCAGGGGTGCGCGGTCGCGCAGGGCAAATTGCGCGCCGTCCTTCAAATGCCCAATGTCGCCAAACGCGTGATGTACGGCAGCGACTGGCACATGCTCGTCCAGGAGCGTGACTGGTGGTCGTACCCCTTCGACATCGCGGAAGCGACGAAGGGCATGGCAGTCTCCCCGCAGGATCTTTTCGGGGGCAATGCCGCCGCTTGCTTTGCTTCGACGCTCGGTACGCCTGCGCCTTGATGTTCGGTCGGCAGAGCCGCATCAGCGGCGTTTGCCTCGCAGGCGCTTCCCGCGGCCTTCACGCCTCGCCGGGCTTCCAGTCCGGGCTGTAGCCGCCAAGCGCGGGGTGGTACATCTCGTCCCCGTCATGCTGGGTGAACTCGACATTGAGTCGGTTCTCCTGCAGGTGGAGTATGTCCACGCAGTGCTGGCAGAGCGCCTTTGCCAGTTCCATCCGCAGCTCGGCAGGGCGTCCTCTGCGGATGTCCAGCATGAGCATCGAGACGGGGGTCGGCTCGTCCCCCACTTCCGGTATCCGCCAGACCCCGCCCGCGCCCAGCTCACGGATGGCGACGCTGATTCGCCGGATGTCCACGGACATCATCTGCGCGTACGTCTCGCTCATCGCCGCGGCCAGCTGCTTCTTGTCGCTTTCGGAATAGCTGCGGGTCACGTCCAACTGCAGGTATGGCATAGGAACTCGATTCGACGAAGGCTGGAGAGTCCGATTCTGGCCGGATGCTGCCGGATGCGAAAGGGCACGATGCCCATCCGGCATTGGCCCTTCTCAGTCCCAGATGAGCCCGTTCTCCAAACGATGCTTTTGCCGTTCGCATGCGCTCGACAGAATGCCTGCCTATGACTTCAGCAAACCCCATCGCCAAATTCGACCATTCGCGAGCCGCAGAGTACGAGACGCAAAGCCGTATTGCGCTCGCCGGCTACGACGCCTGCCACGAACTCTCCTCATGCCTGCTGTCCGCTTCGCTCGGGTCCGAGGCAAAGGACGTACTGGTCGCCGGCGCAGGAGGCACTGGCCAGGAGATGCTCGTCATGGGCAGGCTGGAACCCCGGTGGACATTCGTTGCGGCGGACCCGTCCGTCCCGATGCTCGACCAGGCGATGGAACGCGTGGAGGGCGCAGGGCTTTCCAATCGCGTCGAGCGGTTCAACGGGGCCATCGAATCGCTCCCCGTGACGCGCAAGTTCGATGCCACAACACTCATCGGAGTCCTGCACCACATTCCCAGCGATGAAGGAAAGGACACGCTTCTGCGCGAACTGGCCGAGCGTCTCCATCCGGGCGCACCGCTTGTCATCGCGTGCAATCGGTGCGTCTATGAATCGCAGCCCTTGTTTCTGGAGGCGTGGGCGTGCCGCTGGCGCATGGCTGGCGCGAGCGAGGAAGAGGTCGCTGCAAAGCTTGCCAAGATTCGCCTGGGTGCCGTCCCTCCGGCCTCCGAGGCTGAAGTGGAGGCGAAGCTCGCTGCGGCTGGCTTCGACAATCCGCTGCGCTTCTTCTCCAGTCTCTTCTGGAGCGCGTGGATTGCCTTCAAGAGCACCAGTTCCGTCTAGAGGTTGGGCCGTCTATCGAAGGTGCCAGATGGCTTCCCGCACGACGCCAATGACGACGCCGTCGCCCAGCGGCCGGGTCTTGAACCGCTTGTTCAGCGGCTTCAGGCACGACACTTCGTCGATCAATACGAGTTGCTTGAACGTCGCCTGCTTCGCACGGTTCTGGACGATCACGAAATCGCCATGCCGGGCTTTCATGTCTGGCTCGATCACGACGACGGTGCCCGGCGGAAACGAATTTGCGCCCTTGCCTCGCATGCTTTCGCCGTGAACCCGCAGCGCAAAGGTATGCCGCTGGACGTCAACGGTGACGGACACGGTTTCCAATTCGCTGTGAGGGCCGAAGTTGTCGATGCTGGCAAAGCCGCCGGCCTCCACCGCCGAAAGAACCCGCACGCCGCGACGACGCCATTTGCCCGAGGGTCGAGGTCCTCCTGAGAGCAATTCGTCGATCGACATGCCGAGCAGCCGTGCGACCGTCGGGCGGTGGCTGCGATTGGGGGCCGTTCCGTCGGGCCGTTCCCATTGCTGCACGGCGGCCCGCGTCACGCCTGCCGCCCGGGCGAAGGTGCCGACACTCATGGCAAGCTTCCGGCGACCTTCGGTGATCAGCTCGCGAACGTTTTTCCGATCGAAGGCTGGCGTGCGGAAGGCCGAAAAGCAGACGGGGCAGACTTGCTCTTGGTCCGAGGGGGAAGCCATGGTGGATTGTGATGGCTGTGCACTCTTCCATCCGTCATTGGCGACGTCGTCCTACCCCCGCAAGAAAGCCTATCGTGGAATAAACTTCTATCCAACGCCACCAGTAGTCTTCGGCCATGAGCAGCCATCGACTGATCCGGGAAGGGCGCCGGAACCTTGGAATGAGCGAACAGCAATTCGCTGACGCTGTAGGAGTCAGTCGAGGAGCGGTCCAACAATGGGAAAAGCCAGGCGGTACGGCGCCCAAAAGAAGCAACCAGCATCGCGTTGCAGAGTTGCTGGGGATTTCCGTGGCCGAGTTGGTGTCGGGCGGCTCGAACATCGGCCAGGGAATTGCCATGCGCACTGAAGTGCCGCTGGTGTCAGATGTCGAGGCAGGCGACTACACCGTCATCGACAATTTCAAGCCGAAGGGCAAATTCGACACGGTGCCGGTGTCGGTACCCGTCAAGCGCCATACCTACGCGCTCGCAGTCCAGGGCGACAGCATGGTGAGTGAAGCGGGCGATTCGTTTCCGCCGGGCTCGATCATCGTCGTCGAGCCCGAATTGACCGCCGTGCCGGGCGACTACGTCATCGCGCTGAGCGGCGACGGAGCCACCACCTTCAAGCAGCTCGTCAGGGACGGCGGCGACCTGTATCTGAAGCCTCTCAATTCGCGCTACCCGATCAAGCCGCTGGATGGTGCGAGGGTCGTGGGCGTCGTGCGCGAGTTCAGCAAGCGGTTTCGCTAAGTACCCTTGACGCCGCCGGGGCGGTGGATAGATTGAATATGCGGTGCTATATTTTCTAGCCCCCCCCCTTGAAGCGGCGACCGAAACCGGGATTTCAAGACGTGGATCCACGACGGCTGAGAGGTCATGGCCCAAGCTTCGTATTCGCAGTTGCGCCGCGCACCCATCCCCAAACGCGGTTCGCATCATGGACAGCTGTTCGTCCATGCCGATCAGCTATGCGTGCGAGGGCCGTTTCGGGCGCCACCATCCGATGATCGACATTCCCTTTGAAGATCAGCTACTGACGTTCAAGACCCGCCTTCAGCATGGCCTGGACTCAGCGCTGGAACTTCTGAATGACCGGACGGGGTTCCGTTACACGGCACTGCACAGGTTTCACGTCGGAGCTTTGATACCTGTTTGCGTTTTTGATCGTTTCGGCGAGAACCGCGCCTATCTGCAAAGCGCCTTGCTCCTGAACGAATTGGGGAACCTCACGCTTGCAAACGGCGAGTTTGTCTCGTCGGATTGCAGCCAGGACGGTCGCCTCGAGGCACACATCAGCCCGATCATCTCGTACTGCGGGCTGGTGCTGATGCCAATGGACGGGCCCGCGTGCGGGGTGCTGTCTCACTTCGCCATGGATCGCTGCGAAATGAAGCCATGCGAGATCGCATTCATGCGCGCGGTCTCGCCCCTGTTGGTGAACTTCGTGGACTAGCTGACCGTACGGCACGAGAACCGGCCCTTCGCGCCGGCGATCGGCAAGAAGGCGGCGGCCTGCACGTTGTAGGCGCACGCTGATTGCACGGTCTGCCGGCGCGACAGATCATCCGCGGAACCCAAGGGCCACCCGGCCACGGGCTTCGGCCGTGAGTTCGAACCGTCGCGGTTCACCTCACCATTGACCACACGGCGAGGGGCAGCTGATATGAACCTGATGAGCGTCGACCTTTACCAAAGCGCCACGAATCCGAACAAGTTTCTGGCAATCCCGGCTGGAGTCGATCCCATGGAACTCATGGGTCCGATGACCTTCGACAAAGACTATGCCGAGGTCGTCCGATACCACGAGGGCTTCCAGTTCGATCCGGCCGAATCCTATGCAGGGGTCAACGCGGCCAAGATCGCGGCTGACATCCTGACCGTGAAGTGGGCAACCTACCGCCGAGCCAATCCCTCTCGACGGTCGAGACTGGCTGGCGAATCGCGTTGAGTTGGCCGCCCGAGCGGAAGCGCGGGGCCGACAGCCGCCGGAGCGACCCGCGCTCAACTCCCTGGATGCTGCAGCAGTTCGACTTCCTTCAGCCGTTTGAGCGCGTCTTCCTGCTTCAACAGTCCGTAGTTGATGCCGCCGGCGTTCAATGAACTGCCGGCTTGGTAGGGGTAGTCGGCGAAGTCCGAGAAGAATCGCTTCACCTCGGCCTGAATGGGCACCAGCAACCACATCTGGCGGGCGATGAAGTCGAGCGCGCCGCCTCCATCCTCGATGCCACGCTCGTAAGGGTCCATGCGCAGGTTCGTGATCATGGCCCACGCCGAGACCGAACGCACCCCGGTCGCGATGTTTCCGTGCTGCGTCGCGAAGCTGACCTTCCAGTCGCGATACCGCAGTGCGTTGAGGTTGCCGGCCTGATCGAAATAGAAGACAGACTGGCGTGGCGCTTCCTTCTCCTTGCCCTGGAAGTACGGCAGGAAGTTGTAGCCGTCCAGGTGCACCTTGAATTTCTTCTTGCCCAGCGTCATGCCCTTCGCCAACTGCTCCTTGACGTCGGGGACGCCGGCCGCGGCGCACAAGGTGGGGAACATGTCGATCAGCGAGATCGGGTCGTTGTAAACCGTGCCTGGCTTGATCGTGCCGGGCCAACGTATCAGCATGGGAATGCGAAGCCCACCCTCCCAGGTCGATCCCTTTTCGCCTCGGAACATGGTCATCGCGCCATCCGGCCACAAGGCGAGCTCGGCGCCGTTGTCAGTGGTGTAGACCACGATGGTGTTGTCGTCGAGCCCCAGGTCATCGAGCAGATCGAGGAGCTGGCCGACATGACCATCGTGCTCGACCATGCCGTCGGCGTGCATGCCCTTGCCGGTCTTGCCGAGAGACTCCTTCTTCAAGTGCGTGAAGACGTGCATGCGAGTCGTGTTGAACCAGACGAAAAATGGCTGTTCGGCCTTGGCGCTCTTGGTGATGAAGTCCTTGGCTGCACCGAGAAACTCCTCGTCGACGGTCGGCATGCGTGCGGTGTTGAGCGGGCCCGTATCTTCGATTTTTCCGCCTGCGACCGAGCGGATCACGCCTCGCGGCCCGAATCTCTTCTTGAACTCCGGGTCCTTCGGATAGAAGTAGCCCTCGGGCTCTTCTTCGGCGTTGAGGTGATACAGGTTGCCGAAGAATTCGTCGAAGCCGTGGTTGGTAGGGAGATGCTGGTCCTGATCCCCGAGATGGTTCTTGCCGAACTGACCGGTCGCATAGCCCTGTGTCTTCATCACGTCGGCGATGGTCGGCATCCAGTCGGTGATGCCATGGGGGTCGCCCGGCATGCCGATGGTCAGCAGGCCAGTGCGAAAGGGTTCCTGTCCAAGGATGAAAGACGCACGGCCCGCCGTGCAGCTCTGCTGGCCATACGAGTCCGTGCAAAGGGCGCCCTCGTTGGCGATGCGATCGATGTTGGGCGTTTGATAGCCCATCAAGCCGCGCGTGTACGCGCTGATCTGCGGAATACCGATGTCGTCACCGAAGATCACAAGAATGTTCGGCTTGTCAGAAGCCGCTTTGGACGCCCTTGTTTTTGAAGCATTTCCGGTAGCCATGTGGTGACACTCCTTTTTCGATAGAGACGGTGGTACGAAACAGGCATTTGCGGCCGCCTGCGTTGCCGTTTGCCGCCCGAGCGGTCATGAAGCGGAGGCCGTACAACGGCCGGGGAGAGGCGCTTGCAATCTGCCTCAGCCGGCCTTTGGCGGCGTCGCCGCATCGGGTTCGACCAGCATGAGCGGGCGCCCGGCCAGTAACAGCCAGATGGGCAAGATCGCCACACAGAGAAGCGGCAACAGGTCCGTGCCAGGGATCATCACCACACCCATGAACAGGCTCAGCCAGCCGTCGCGAGTGACGACCAGCGTGAAGCCGAGGACCGAACACGCGACGGTGAGCGCGCCCGGCACCGACGGGAAGACCTGATGGACCAAAAGCCCAAAAGCCACGCCGACGAACACCATCGGGAATATGCGCCCACCGCGAAATCCGCAGGTGCCCGAGATCAGGATGGCCAGCAGCTTGATCACGACGATCATCGCCATCGCGGAGACGGAATAGTCGCCGGCGGTGCTTGTCAGTTCCTTCATCTCGCCCAGTCCCTTGAACATGGTGATGGGGCCGCCGACGATTCCCAGCAGGCCGAGCAGGAAACCGCCCGCGGTCATGGCGAGGATCACGCTTCGCATGGACTTGAAGAGCCTGTGGAAGATCGGGAAAAGCCAGACCGCCACCATGCCGATCGCCACGGCCGCCATCGCGACCAGAACGCCGATACCAATGTCGGCGAGCGTCGGCTGCGTGTACGGCTGAATCGGCAATGCGAAGCTCAACTCCTCGAACTGCGACATCGTCAGTCCACCCGCGCCCGCCGCCACCAAGGGTCCGAACAACTGGTCCCACACCGGCTTGTCCTTGTCGCCAGTGACGACCATCTCGGAAAAGAGCAGTGCTGCCGCGACCGGCGTGCCGAACATCGCGCCGATCGTCCCGGCTGCGGCCAGCATGACCCAGCCCGTGGTCTGTACGCGCGGCATGAGCTTGGTGCCGATGGCGACGACGATGCCCACGATGGTGGCAATGATCGGGTTCTCGGGGCCGAGGCTGACGCCGCCCGCCAGCGCAATGATCAATGCAAGCACCAGGCCGGGCAGCACGAACAACGGCGTAGGTTTGCCGAACAGTTCGATGGTGGCAGGGTCGGGGCCGGCATGCCCCGGAAAGAAGCGCACGATCAATCCGACGACGAGCCCCGTCAAGGTGAGCATGCCCAGTACCCACCACCACGTCGTCGCGGTAGCGCCAAAGCTTGGCGGCAAGGTCTGCCACAGGAACTTCTGAAGCAGACTCGCGGCTGCCACGACGACAACAAGGATGATTGCTGCGCCAATGCCGACGACGATGGCAGGGAGGCCTACCGTCAGCATCGAGCGTTCTCGCTTTGTCGTGATGTCGAAGGGACTTTCGTGCGCCGCCATGAGCATCTCCTTGTCCAGTCGTCGTCGGACCGCACGCTTTCGCGGCTACAACTTCGTTTCGCTTTTCACAACCAACTACCGTGATCGGTTGCGCAAAGTCGCTCCATCATCCTTCAGCAAGAGGTTCGGCGGTATTGCACCTTGGTGCAGCGAAGGGCCTTGGCGGGCGCGGAGCCGCTACTTCT
Organism: Variovorax flavidus; assembly: GCF_030317145.1. Taxonomy (GTDB): domain Bacteria; phylum Pseudomonadota; class Gammaproteobacteria; order Burkholderiales; family Burkholderiaceae_C; genus Variovorax; species Variovorax flavidus. The sequence goes on along the minus strand of NZ_JASZYE010000002.1, from coordinate 3,468 downwards.
CGACCACAACGACATCGCCGAACGCCAGAGCGCGTCCCGCGACACCAGAGACCTCCAGGCGTGCGACCGGCTTGCCGCTCTCTTTTTCGACAAGCCGTGAGTGGCGCTCGCCGCGGCGGAAGAGGTTGCCTTCACCCCATTGCCTCAGACCAACGATGACAGGGAAGAGCGCTTGCCCCTTGGGCGTCAGAACGTATTGGTGGTACGCCGTGCCGTCGGAGGCCGGCCGGGACTCCAGCACGCCTTCTTCCACCAGCGCCTTGAGTCTGCTGGCCAGGATGTTGCGAGCGACGCCCAGGCTCGCTTGAAAGTCGCTGAACCGACTGACCCCGTCGAACGCATCTCGCACGATCAGCAGCGACCATCGGTCGCCGATGACGTCCAGCGCCCGCGCTACGGGACATCTGGCCGTGTTCATCCGCTTTCGTTCTGCCATCAGCATCTCCGGGCAGCAACAGGCCGCCTTCTGGTTGCATTTTAAAACCGAGAGACTAAACTCGTTCTGGTTTTAAATTGAAACCAGAAAATCATGCCCACACTCTCTCCAACCAGTTCCTCGGCCATGCCGCGGAAGCTGGTCGCGCTCTTTGCCTGCACCAGCGGCGCCAGCGTCGCGAATGTGTACTTCGCACAGCCATTGCTCGATAGCCTCGCGGTGGACTTCGGCGTCGCACCAGCCGCCATCGGAGGTGTGGTGACGGCCACCCAGGCCGGGTCGGTGCTCGCCTTGTTGCTGCTCGTTCCTTTGGGCGACCAGTACGACCGCCGGCGACTCGCCCGCCTTCAGCTGATGGGCCTTGTCCTCGCTCTTGGCAGCGTAGCCATGGCTCGCAGCACCATCGCCTTGATGGCAGGCATGCTCGCTGTCGGCCTTCTCGGTACTGCGATGACGCAAGGGATGATTGCGTATGCGGCGAGCACCGCTGCCCCCCGTGAACGCGGGCGCGTTGTCGGGGCCGCGCAAGCGGGAGTGGTCGTCGGACTGTTGCTCGCAAGAGTCTGGTCGGGCCTCGTTGCGGATTGGGTCGGCTGGCGCGGTGTGTACGTCGGTTCCGCGGCCGTGATGGCTGCACTCGGTGCGCTGATCTGGAGGCAGTTGCCCGCACAGCCGGCTACAGCCTCGCGTCTCCCCTACATCCAGCTCGTACGGTCGACGTTGGGCCTGTTGCTGACGGACCGGGTGCTCAGAACTCGCGGCACCCTGGCCTTGCTGATGTTCGCTGTCTTCAGCATCTTCTGGAGTGCTCTCGCGTTGCCGCTGACGGCGCCACCCCTGTCACTGTCGCATTCAGCTGTTGGCGCGTTCGGTTTGCTTGGCGCCGTCGGTGCGTTCTTCGCCGGGCGAGCAGGACGGTGGGCCGACCAGGGTTGGGGCCAGCACACCAGCGCGGCTGCACTCGTGCTGCTGCTTCTGGCATGGATACCCCTCGGCTTCACGCAGTCCTCCCTGTGGTGGCTGGCTGCCGGCATCTTGCTGCTCGACGTAGGCTGCCAGGCCCTGCACGTCACCAACCAGGCGATGATTCTCCGAAGGCCGGCCGAATCGCATGGTCGCCTGATCGGGTGCTACATGTTGTTCTACGCCGTGGGCAGCGGGGCGGGCGCGATTGCATCGACCGCCGTGTACGCGCACGCCGGCTGGTCTGGAGTGTGCATTCTGGGAGCCTCCGTGAGTGCGGTTGCACTCGTCGTCTGGACCGCGACTTTGCCGCATCCTCGTGCGAGTGCGGAATGCGTGCGGTCGTGAAGCGCTGTGGCTCTTGAGCCATGCTTCGCCGGAGACGCTTGCCTAACGCCTCCAGGTTGCGGCTTGAAGCGCAATGGGAAGCGGGAGGGACACGAGTCTGCCCTTGGGGTCGCCACTGGCTGTGACGGGCAGCGCGCACAGCAACGCGAAGGTCGGCTTCTGCGCGCATTGCTGTCGTACGACGGGCGCTGGCGAGGGGCGGGCTAGGGCCCATAGCCGTCGGTCGCCTCGAAGGACCGCTTTCGCGAAGCCGCTACGTCCGCAACGGGCTGCGGATTCAACCGGTCGATGCAACACACTGATGACTGCCGTTGGCAGAAGGAGTGTTGCAGATGGCCTACCGGACGCGAACCTACTACACAGACAGCCAGAAGGCATTGATGTGGGAGCGATGGCGGCAGGGGTGGACCCTGCATCAGATCGCTCAACTGTTTGATCGGACACACACGTCCGTACAGAAGATCTTGTCCCGTACGGGCGGCATTCGACCACCGGAGCGAACTCGTTCATCGAGGGCGCTGACGCTGGTCGAGCGCGAGGAGATCTCGCGTGCCATGGCGACTGGGTTCTCGATTCGCTCGATCGCGTTGATCCTCGGGCGAGCGCCATCCACCATCAGCCGCGAGATCAGGCGCAACGGTGGTTCAGGGTGCTATCGGGCGGCGCAGGCCGACCAGGCAGCCTGGGATCGGGCTCTTCGACCCAAGCGCTGCAGGCTGGCTGAGAACCGGGAGCTAGCCCGCATCGTGACGGAGAAGCTACGGCTGCAATGGTCTCCGGAGCAGATTGCCGGTTGGCTCAAGCATACTTATTCGAGCGACGAGACCTCTCACGTGTCCCACGAGACCATCTACCGCAGCCTGTTCATTCAAGCCCGCGGGGCCTTGAAGAGGGAGCTGTTGCAGCATCTCAGACGCACCCGGGGCATGCGCCGCTCACGCCAGTACACGCAGAAGACAGACGTCCACGGAAGAATCGTCGACGCGGTCTCCATCAGCGAGCGGCCAGCCACGGTCGAAGATCGAGCAGTTCCCGGTCACTGGGAAGGCGACTTGCTCTTCGGAAGCGCCAACAGCCAGATCGCCACGCTCGTTGAGCGCCAGACGCGATACGTGATGTTGGTCAAGCTGGATGGCAAGGACTCCCAGACCGTCGTCACCGCACTCATCAAGAACGCCCGCAAGCTGCCACAGGAGCTCTACAAGTCACTGACCTGGGACAGAGGCACGGAGATGCACGCTCACAAGAAGTTCACGTTGGCCACCGACATCCAGGTGTACTTCTGCGATCCGCAGAACCCATGGCAGCGTGGCAGCAACGAGAACACGAACGGATTGCTCAGGCAGTACATGCCGAAGGGCATGGACATCTCAGGGTTCTCACAGCTTCAACTCAACGCGATCGCGAGACAATTGAACGAGAGACCGCGCAAGACGCTCGGCTTCCAGACACCCGCTGAGATGTTCAGCGAATGTGTTGCATCGACCGGTTGAATCCGCAGCCCGAAGCCGTCCTTCGGTCATCTCCGAAGCAGACGCTCGGGCGTTTGCGTTCAGCTCGCTATGCCACGTCCGACCTGTGGCGAATGCCAGTGGCATCAACACGGCAGACCCACTTGACGCCCCCCGTCCAGGCGTCATGACCCGGGTTCCTTTCGACAATGCCATCCGCAATCAGCTCGTCTGGTCGCCCTTCAGCGTCCACATCGGCTTCGCACACTC
>NZ_JASZYE010000019.1 GCF_030317145.1 Variovorax flavidus | reverse complement strand
TGTCCAGCAACGCATGGATCGCAAGCCTGTGGCCATGACGCTGCGAAGATGCACCGTTGAGCACGTGTTCGGAACCTTCAAACACTGGATGGGTTGGACGCACTTCCTGACGAGGAAACTGGAGCACGTGGGCACCGAGATGAGTCTGCACGTGCTGGCTTACAACCTTAAGAGGGTCATCGCGATCTTGGGCATAGCCAGAACGATGAAGGCGATGCGATTGATGGAGGCGTGAGCCTCTCAAGGCCCCCCAACGATCAATTCGAATGACCCCGGGCGCACTTGCTGAGCACCGCGTACTGGATAAGCCGCTCTTGGCCACCCCGCCGCGTTCGCGGTCATGTCCTGCACACTACAAGCCAACGGTTTGCACACGGCCTCGGCCCATTGCAGGCGTTGTCGCTTCTCAAGAGCGGTTGTTTGCGTGCTGATTCGAAAGAAGGCCCGCGGCCTCGCAGGCTTGCACGAGCTCGGCCACCGAACGAACGCCCATCTTTTCCATGACCCTGCCGCGATGCTGCTTGACGGTCTGCTCGGCGATTAGCAGGTCGGCCGCGATCTGCTTGTTCAAGCGTCCACGGATGACGTGCTGCATGATTTCGCGTTCGCGCGGCGACAGGCTGACCACCCGCGCCTTGGCCGCGACCAGCGCCAGCTCTTGTCTGCGGTCGTCGGCGTGGCGCTCGACCGCGCGGCGCACTGCCCCGATAAGGACGTCGGCGTCGACCGGTTTTTCAAGGTAGTCGCAAGCGCCCCGCTTCATCGCGCCGACGCCGGCAGACACCTCGCCATGCCCGGTGACGAAGATGATCGGCGGGGCGCATCCCTCTTCCAGCAAGCGAAGCTGCAACGCCGACCCCGAGAGAACCGGCATGGACATGTCGAGCACGATACAGGCCACATCGGTCAACGGCGGGCGGGCGATGAACTCGTCCGCGGAGAGATAGGCCGCTACCGCCCATCCGGCCTCTTCGAGCAGTCGCCTGAAGCTTTCCCTGACCGCAGGATCGTCGTCGATGACGCAGACGATCGCGTCCGCGGTGGCGCACGCGCTGGCGACCTCCGGCCTGCGCGCCGCAGACGGTGCTTCCGCTATGTGGGGCCTTTCGATCCGCTCCGGCAGCTCGACGCAGAAGCTCGCTCCGCCTTCAGGGTTCGACTCCGCCCAGATGCGCCCGCTGTGCGATTCGACGATGGAGCGGCAGATCGCCAGGCCGAGCCCCAGGCCCTCCTGCCGCGATGTCCAGAACGGCTCGAAGATGGTTTCGAGTTCGCCCGGCGCGATCCCCTTGCCGTTGTCGCGCACTGCAAGCCCGATCGCGCCACCATCGCGCCGCGAAACATCCAGCCGCAGGAGACGTCGCGCTTGGTCGCCCGGCTGCGTGGCCGCCTGCACGGCCGACACTGCATTGAGCACCAGGTTAAGTGCCACCTGTTCGATCTGCGTCTTGTCCGCCAGCACCCAGCATCCCTCATCGAAGCGCGTCTCGATGCAGATGCCCTGCTCGACGAACTCGCTTTCCAGCAGGCGCAGGACCTCTCGCAAAGCCGCGGCGAGATCGATGCACTCGCGTCTAGTTTCGTCGCGCCGCAGCAGGTCACGCATCGCGCGGATCGTTTCGGCCGCCCGCTTGTCTTCGCGCACTACAGCCTCGAGCACCCCTTGCACCCGATCGAGGCTCGCGTCGTTGCGTTCGAGGTACTTGAGCCCGGCCTGCGCATTGCTCAGGATGGCCGTCAAGGGTTGGTTCAACTGATGGGCGATCGCGGCCGTGAGCGCACCGACGCGCGCGACGCGGTCGGCATGCCACACGCGCCGTCGCAACTGCCGTGCCTCCTCCTCGGTGCGCGCGAGGACCATCGCGCTGCCGAGCAGTTCTCCGACGATTTTGAGCCGCGCCACCATGTCCGAGGGCCAGCTGCGCGTGGACTTAAAGGCCGCGAACGAGAGCACGCTCCTCACCCGCCCGCCGATGCGCAGCGGAATCGACAGATGAGAACGCAAGCCCACTCGCTGGCAGTGCGCCGCCTCGGCGACCGCCTCCGGCGGCAGGTCCTGCGGCAGCCTGGCGATCGACACAATCCGCCCGGCCCGCAGCTCGCCGAGAAACCAGGGCAACTGGTGATGAAAGCGGCCGCGCGACATGGGCTCGAAGCCACCGCCAGACGCCGAGCACAGCACGTCGAGGTAGTCGCCGGCCACGAACTCGGCGAAGGTGCAGCGGTCACAGCCCAGGAAGGTGACCATCTGGTCGAGCGACCGCTCGATCTTGTTCAGGAAGCCGTCGCTCGAGACGTCGGCGAAGCGCTCCGACAGGTCTGAGAGCAAGCGCTCGAATCCCAGCCGATGCCGCAGGGCCTCGGCATTCGATCGCTCGTCTTGCGACTCCGGCCAAGTTGTGACCGTCTTCCGGCTCATCATGTCGATCTCGGCATGAGGCGTACCCGCATGCGTGCGCTGCACTTCCTTAAGTCTTTTCGGCACGGCGGCCTCGGCACGAGACAAGTCGTGAAGGAGAAACCGGAACATTGCGCACCTGCGCGCTCGCCGTCAATGTCAAAGTACATGACCGCATGCCGCCTCCCGGCCACCGCTCAAGCCGTAGGGCCAAAGGCTTCTCTTCAGCCGGTCCGCTCGGACAGTTCGTCGATGTGCTTCCTGGCATCCTCAGCCGCTTCTACAACGGCGCCCACTTCGGTCCAGTGGCCCACGTTTGTCGCTGAGAAAGACTGCAGCCCGTCGATCGTGTATCGCCAAGTCCAGGTGTCGTGTCGAATTGGGTCGCGATGACGACCTCGTGTTCCTTGTACTCGAAGCTCTTTGTCAGAACTTGCATACGTTTCTCCCGACCGGAGAGGGAATTCCCGTCACAACCGCAAGGCTCAATGCCCTGGCGACACCGCTGTTTGCGCGAATGGCTGCCCTAGGGGGATCCTCCTGAAGGCACATCCACTTTGCTCCAGGTCGAATCCGGGTTGAAGACCTTCATGTCCCGCGCGATCGTTGCGCCCTTCGGTCCCAGGTCCTTCTGGTAGAGCACCCCGTCGTGACTGATCATGAAGCTGGTCACGCCAGTGTCCCCATACTGGATTGGCCAAGCCACGACGGCGAAGCCGGCGCGCATGCGATTGCCAATGATGTAGTCGTAGGCCCCCCCCGATGCACCCTTGCCCTGTGCCGTCAGGATCTTGTAATGGTAGCCGTGGTAGCCCTCGCCGGGTCTCACGCCGCCGAAGCGCGGTCCCAACGGACTCTCGCCCTGGGCGTCGTCGGGCCAGTACAGCCCGTCACGTTGGCCCGGTGTGCTCGCGAACTTGCGCGCGTACGAGAGCACGCCATCGCCGTCGCGGTCACGCTGCGCATATTCCTTTTGTGCGTCGAAGTAAGCCAGGACCGCCTGCATGGTGGCAAGCTCATTGCGGCCGATTCGCCGAGTGCGCATCTCATCGGCGCCCGCCCCCGGGGTCGAAGCGCCAGCTGCCGGCCTTCATGACAAGCGGAATTGGCAACGTCCAGCCACTGTCGCCGACGGCTAGCACGGCCTTGTCCTGGTCAGTCGACACAACCTTGTGCTCCTTGTCCCAGGCGGCGAGGAAAGCCTGCAGGTCGGCCTTGCCAATGTCGTCGGCCGGCGTGAAGCGTTTCCAGTCGGCGCCAAGGACCTTCCGCAGCGCCGCGGCGTCGTTGCCGGACACGGCGTCGTGGAAGGCCTGGACGGCCGCCTCGGCGCTGGCATAGGGCTGCTGCGCTCCTGCGAGGCAGGGGACGAGCAGAGAAACGACGGCAATCATCGCGGTGCCGAGTCGGACAGCTGATCGGCAGATAGGCATTTGCATGGCGTGCTCCTGTGCTTTTCTTGTTACCTGCGTCCACCACCTCCGCGGCCTCCACCGCGCCCTGCGCCCCCGGCGCGGCCCCCACCCCCGCCGTAGCCACCGCCGTATCCCCCGCGGCCCCCTCCGCCGCTGTAACCGCCGCCCCCGTAGCCGCCACGACCGCCGGAGTGTTGCTGTGACATCTGCCGGCTGGCATTACCTCGGTCCATTTGCTGGCGCGCCTGCCCGACATTGCCGGCGCCGCTGAAAGCATTGTCACCGCGTGCTCCGCCTTGTGCGCCGACGCGTGACAGCCCGTCGTTGCCGCCGAATCCTCCTTGCCCTCGAGCAGCTGCGTCCGCGCGCTGACGAGTGGCAGGATCGTTGCGCAATTGGTTGCGTCCGGCGCCCGGGTCCATGCCACGTTGCTGCAGCGCCGACTGCGCCTGCTGACGCTGCGCGTCGCGACCGCGAAAGTCGCTGCGGTTCTCCCCGCCCGGCACGCTCCTGCCGAACTGCTGCTGACTGCGGGTGTCGCGGTAAGGCACGCCGCGCCGGTTCTGCGCGTTGTGCTGGAAGCGGTTCTGATTTGCGTTCAGTTGCCGGTTGGTATTGATGCTGTTGTAGCGATTCGTGTTGATATTGATGTCGCCACCGCCCCAATTGCAATTGCCCCAAAGCGCACCGACAGCCGCCACCCCAACCCCGAAGGCGATGCCCGTGGCCAGCGCCGCGCCAGGGTAGTAGCCCGGGTAGTACATCGCCGGTGGGTACCAATAGTACGGTGGGTAGGCCGGATAAGGCCAGGTGCCGTACACCACAGCCGGGTTGTAGAGAGGCACGTAGACGGTCTGCGGGTTGGCAGGCTCGATGGTGATCGCCTCTTGCTGGACGGTCACGGTCTGCTGCTCAGTCGTCTTCAGATTGCCGGTTTCGCGCGCGCGGGCACGCAGTCGTTGGGCGGAATCGAGCACGTCCTTCGATGACGCAAGGAAGGCGTCACCAAGGTTCTGCACCCAGTCGGGCTTCTCGCCCATGGTCTGCAGCACCTGCGGAAAGGCCACCAGCGACTTCACGCTCGGGTCCCAAGGCTGGTGGTCGACGGCGCGCACGGCCGCATCGCCGGACTGCTGGGGATTTGCCTTCGACCACTTCGCGGCGTCAGCCACATCGGCCGGGTAGGTCGACGCCATCAGCACCTGCGACAGCAGCGAGTCCGGATACAGGGCGATGGGCGCCATCATCTGGTCGATCTGGGCCTGGCTGAAAGTGCCGTCCGCCGCAGGCGCCGTCGGCACCGTGGCGGCGGGGCCCGCCGGCCCCGGCGCCGTGGTGGTCGTGGTGGTCGTGACGCGCGCCGGTTGCTGCACGGCCACCGGCACGGGGTAGGCGCATCCACCAAGAATCACGGCGAGCGCGATCGGGGGCGCTAGCACGTGCGCAGGGAAGCGGCGCATGCCAGGATGCGCCAGGACGACAGGAAGCTCGGGGGCGCTCGGCAGTCCAATCTTCATGTCCAGACCTCCGCATCGTTTGGCTGATCAACTCGGGCAAGTGCCGCGTTGTACCCCCGGATCTCACGTCCGTCGAGCTTTGGCATCTCGAATGCATGGTGGCGTTCGGTTCCGATCGGAGCTATTCGTCGCAGCGACGCCCCTGTCCCCATTTGACATTCCACGATGCGCTGGTTGCCTTCCGTTCTCCTTCATGCGCTTTCCATGGGTACGAGGGCCCCGGTACCTCCAGAGACGATTAAGCAGCCCGAACTGCGCGCGGCCGCGAACCGTTCTTCCATTCGCGGCGTACAGCCCGGGAACGACGCCGGTCTAGCTGGTAGGTTTGGTTCCGTCCCTGAAACGGTCCGACCCTACTTTGCTCGCCGAATAGGGCCTCAAGTTCTAGCCTTCGTACAGCCAGGGCGCGTCGAGCAAGCGCGCGCCCAGCACACGCAGCGCGGCATCGCGCGCCAGCCGCATCGTCCCGCTCGAATGAAAAAGGTCCTCGTCGCGCTTGGCTTGCGCCTGCACGCGGGCATTGCGTTGCCAGCGCGCGGCCGCATAGCGTGCGAAGGCATCTGGCAAGCTGCCCGGGCCACAGTCTCCCACGCAATCGGCCAGCGCCACGGCGTCTTCGATCGCCATGGAGGCCCCTTGCGCGAGGTGCGGCACCATCGGGTGGGCCGCGTCGCCCAGCAACGCGATCCGCTCGTTCACCATTTCATCGGGGCCGGCAACCGGAGGCCGGCTGTTTACGGTCCAGGCGCGCCAGGCAGGCATCGCTTCGATCAGGGGCCTGACCCCGTCGCAGCGGTTCCCCATGGCATGGAGCAAAGCGGCGGCGCTGCTGTCCTGATCCCAATCGCTGGGGTCGGTCGCAGTCATCTCGGATTCGGCGATGACCACCAGACTGAGCCAGTCACCCCCGCGCACCGGATAGACGACGGCATGCAGTTGCCCACCCAGCCAGGCCTGCACGTCGGCGCTCCGCAGCCTGACGGGTAGGCTGTCGCACGGCACAAGGGCACGCCACGCCGTGTGGCCGGTCGGGCGTGGTGGCAGTGTGCTCGCCACCACGCGCTCGCGCACGATGCTCCACAGCCCGTCCGCGCCAACCAATCCATCGCCCCTCCATTCGCGAGCTCCTGATGCCCCCACCGAGACGGACTCGCCACGCGTCACCACCCGGGAAATGCGTGCGTCGGTGGTCAGCGTGACGAGGGGCATGTCGTGTGCAGTGGCGAGCAAGACACCATGCAGCTCAACACGATGCACGCATAGGAAGGGAGCGCCATACTTGCGCAGGATCACGTCCCCAAGTGGCATGCGGGCCAGCACGGCGTTATCGGCGGCATTGCGGACCACCAGCGCATCGGGTCGGGCTGCAACACCGGCGAGGGCGTCATGGAGGCCCAGCGAATTCAGTCGGCGGGTGACATTGGGCCCAAGCTGGATGCCGGCGCCGATCTCGCCGAATCGAGGCGCCTGTTCGAGCACGTCGACAGACTGGCCCGCACGCGCCAGGGCCACCGCGGCACAGAGTCCACCAATGCCACCACCGGCAACGAGTACGTGAGCCGACATACGACCTCAGGTTTGCGAGCGCGATCAGCCGACGACCTGCGCCACAGCGATGCGGCACGTCACAAAGCTCGCAGCATAGGCATTGCAAAGCGATGTGGGAAGCGTTGTTACCGTGCCAGCCCGGACATCCTGCTGTTTGCCACGACGAGGTCCCCCCTCCGGTCCAGGTCCGGACTGCTCGCTCTGAGTAGCGCCAAGCGCGACGGCTGAGGCTGCTGCTATCAGGCCGGATCCGGATGTTCGACTTCACCCTTCCAGCGACCGGTGATGGCCGACAAGCACTGTCGAGCCCAGCGCCATCGTCGACGCTTGGCTTGAACGTCGCTCAACGCGCGTACGAATCGGGGTCAGGACCGGAGTCCAGGAGCGCGAGGGCTCGCACCAGTTCAGGCACGGAATGAACGTCCAGTTTTTTCAATGCCAAGGTTCGATAGATCTTCACTGTCCGCTCAGCGACGCCGAGACTTTCTGCAACGTCCTTGTTCCGGGCGCCTTCGCTGACAAGGCGCGCGGCCAGCTGTTCCTGATAGGTCAGGGTTCGATACCGTTCCTTCAGAAACGAGATCCTGGACGCCCTGGCTCGATTTCTGCGCCCGCGCGAAACAGCAGTCTCGATGGCCTCGCGCAGCACAGGCTCCGAAACTGGTTTGAGGAGGAAGTCGGAGGCGCCAAGCTTCATCGCGGTGATGACGTCCGCAGGGTTCGGACGCGTGCCGAGCATGACGACAGCGAGTCCACGGGCAGCAGCGTTCGACAGGAAGTTGGAAAGCGCCTTTAGGTTTTCCGTGAGATCGAAATCGACAAGAACACAATCGACTTCGGGGGCTGCTTCGGGCGTCCGGATTGCGAACGCGTCAATTTTGCCGCGCGCCCGGAATCGATACCCCTGCTGGCGAAACATTCGCGAGAGCACGCGTGGGATTGCGATCGGTCCTATCAACTCGACAACGGCCATCACATGCTCCAGACTATTGTTGAGAGGTCCGGTTGCGGAGGAATTCTGCCGTGCCGCTGATCGGCCGGTCATGGCCGTTTGCGGCTGGCCAGCGCGGCGGCTAACGCGCATCTAGCAACTCTAGCAGTTTGCGGTACACGCTGTTCCGCGTGACCGCGATGAAGCCGCATTCCTCATAGACACGGTTCGCGCCGTCCAGATTCTGGCTGCATCTCGGCGCTAGCAGCACCGGTGGGGTTCGTGTAGCTTCCTCGCGAACTGCCGCCCGACCACGCGTGTCCCGCGTTGTGCAACTGCCAGTATTCGGCTGTGCTTCGCCCGGCATCGTCCGCGTAGACCGCGCGGGTGTAGCGTTGCCCCTTGCCAGAATGGCCCTCCGCGGTACGCGCGGTCGGCATCTTTCCAGTGGCCTGCCCGGTCGCGAAGCTGGACGCTTCGATGATCGCGGCGCCATTGCTTACATGCACCGTGGCATCCGCATCGCCATGGAAGACGATGGTGGGCGGCACTGAACTGCTGGCCCCCTCCGGCGGGAGTCGCGGCGCGCTCAACGAAGGCCGCACGATCGAACAGAAACGAGCCTTCTACAAGGCCATCGCGACAGGCCTGAACGAACGGCTTCAGATGCGGTTGGGAGACGTCTTCATCAACCTGGTCGAAGTCCGGAAGGAAAACTGGTCCTTTGGAAATGGAGAGGCCCAGTACGCTCCGCCGCCGGATTGAACACGCCTATGCATCGCCAGGTGAGATAAATCTACGACTCCGACTGCGAGTCGGTAGCCGACGCCCGTCTCTGTCAGCAGAGGCTGAGGCTGCGCAGGTCCACCCACGGCGGCATACACGTTCTGGAGCTATCTGCGCAAGCGGTGGACGCATGGCGCAAGCATGCGTATCGATCATTTGCTTTTGAGCTCTCCTGCTGTGAGCCGAAGGACGCTGCAGGCGGTGTCGGTCGCGTGATGCTTGGGTTGACTGGCGCAAGCGACCACGCGCCAGCCTCGGTAGAGCTGAAATAACGAACTCTCGCTTCGGAGCGTACCTTCGTTGTCCCAAACCAGGCGCAAGAACGGGGCTCCCGTGAGCGAGGGTGATCGTGATCGGCTACAGATGCCCTCATGACCTGGAGCGAGCGGCGACCTTTCGTAGCTCACGCAACTCCATGCGCGCGGCCTCCCGAATTTCTTCGCGATTCAATTCGACCCCGCTTTCGTCAAGGGCGTTGAAATGACTCTGCAGCCAAGGCTCCCGAGTATCGAAACGCTCGACTGCATAGTCGAGCCAACTGGAATAGCCGACAGGTGGCGGCAACGGCTTTTGGATGGTGAAGGCGGATTCCTTCTGTCTAATCGGGATGATCAACGCAGCATACGCCCCGATTCCTCACCGGTCGAGTCGCGGCTCAAGGATCAGAAAGCGAAGGCTCTTCCGGCACCTTCATGGCACGCGCCGGTTTCGGCTTGGGCGCCTTTGGCGGCAGTGGCTCGGCCACCATGGCCAGCCGCTCGGGCGGGAACTGCCGCATGAATTCCGTCGAGCTCTCGGGCGGTGCGTCAAGCCACTCCCCATACTGCGCCTGCGGCAGGATTACGACCATGCGCTTGTCCTGCATGTGCGGCGGGCGCTTCAGGTCCGGCCGGTGCATGAGGCTGAAGAGCGGATGCGCGTCGGCGTTGATCGTGAGCATCGCGAAGCTCAGTTCCCACTCGGCAGTGTCCGGGTTCTTCCAGGGCGACCAGAGGCCGGCCACGCCGAGCGTCTCGTCGTTCGCGGCCGTGAATCGTGTGGGCACGAACTGGCCGCTGCGCCAGTCGGGCTCGTAGATCGCTTCGCAGGGCACGATGCAGTGCCGCGGCTTGGCCCAGGCGTTCTTGAAGCTGGCGAGTTCGCGGACGGTCTCGGTACGCGCGTTGTACGTGTTGACGCCGTACCGCACATCCTTCGCGAAGCCCCGGCAACAGCCCGAAGTGCCCTTCCACGAGTTCGAACTCCTGCACCGCCTCGTCGCCTGACTCGCGCTCGGGTGGCCGGCGAATGAACGGCGCCATTTGTGTCGGATAGATGTGCAGCCCGCCGGGCGGCGGCTCCCAGTCGGGCGGCAGCCGGATGCCGAAGTGTTTCTCGATCTGCCTGCGACGCTTCTCGGCCTGGTAATGGCTGTACATCGGCCCATTGTGCTGGAGTCCGGCGCGTGGGCGCGTTGGGGCAGAGGGCGGCGACGCGAGTGGCTAGGGCAAACGAAATCCGGCCGCCTCGGCGGCAGCACGTACCTGGGCCGGCCAGTTGATGTTTCCCGGATCGCGGCCGCTCGCGATGCCGATCAGATAGGCCGGCTCGGCGGCGATGTTCTTGAAGCCCCGGGAGACGCCAGCGGGGATGGCGATGGTGTCCCAGGCCTCGAGCATCACGTGGCGCTCACCCGTTGGACCCCAGAAGATCTCCCAGCGCCCCGAGAGCGCGACGAACACCTCCTGCGTCAGGTGGTTGTGCAGCGGCGCCGACTTTCCCGGCTCGCAGCAAACGATGTTCAGGTGAAAGCCCTCCGCCTGCAGCGGCGCCGCCGGCGGCGTGCCGATCACTCGCCACGTCGTCCGCTCGCACCCAGGGATGCCCGCGTCGGCATAGTCGTTTGTCACCGGAAGAGCGCGGAAGCGCGCCACGCGCGCTTCCATCTCCTCGACGGTGGGGTTTGCATCCGTGATGGGGGCCGTGGGAGACATGGCGGGCGCTATCGGATTGGGCGTTCCTGGTAGGCATTTTTGCCGGAGGGCCGCAGCCTGCATACTGTATCTTTATACAGTATGACTGATGCTCCCCCACCCTTCGCAGAACTCTACTGCCGCTCCAACTACACCTTCCTGGTCGGCGCCTCCGAGCCCGAGGAACTTGTCGAGCGCGCGGCGGCCAAGCTCTACACCGCGATCGCCCTCACCGATGAATGCTCGGTCTCGGGCGTGGTACGCGCGCACCTCGCGGCGCGCGAGTGCGGCATCCACTTCATCGTCGGCAGCGAGATCCTGCTGACCACCGCGGGCGGCCATCCACACGCGCGCATCGTTTTTCTGGCCCAGGACCGCCGCGGCTACGGCAACCTCAGCGAGGCGATCACGCTGGCGCGTCGCCGTGCCGAAAAGAGCCGCTAACTCGCGCAGGTGACCGACTTCGAGGGCAAGACCGCGAAGGCACCCCATCTGGCCGGGCTCCCGGGCTGCATCGCCCTTCTGCTGCCCGAACCCGACGAGACGGTCGAAACCTTGTTCGCCAAGGCGATGTGGCTCAAGACCTGGTTCGACGGCCGCGCCTGGCTGCTGGAGCCGCGGCCGATGGGCCTCGACGATGAGCTGCGCTGCTGGATCATCGAGCAGGTGGCCGAGCTCACGCAGCTGCGTATCGTCGCGACGGCCAGCCCCGTGATGCACACCCGGTTGCGGAAGCCGTTGCACGACGTGGCCGCGGCTGTCCGCGTGGGCCGGCAGGAGAGTCAATGCGGCTTCGACCTCCAGCCCAACGGCGAGGCCTACCTGCGCGGGCGCGCGTACCTGCGCCAGGCCTTCCCGGACGCATGGATGCGCGAGACCATCGAGGTTGCCCGCCGTTGCACCTTCAGCCTCGAGGAGCTGCGCTACGAGTACCCGGAGGAGATCGTGCCGGCGGGCGAGACACCGCCCTCCTACCTGCGCAAGCTTGCGTATGCCGGTGCGCAGAAGCGCTTCCCCTCCGCCCTTCCCGACAAGGTCCGAGCCCAGATCGAGCACGAGCTCGGCATCATCCGGCAGCTCGAATACGAGGCGTACTTCCTGACGGTCGAGGACATCGTGCGCTGGGCGCGCGAGCGCGGCATCCTGTGCCAGGGCCGCGGCTCCGCGGCCAACTCGGCGATCTGCTATTGCCTCTATGTGACCGAGGTTGATCCCGAGCGGATGAACGTGCTGTTCGAGCGCTTCATCAGCGTCGAGCGCAAGGAACCGCCGGACATCGACATCGACTTCGAGCACCAGCGGCGCGAGGAGGTGATGCAGTACATCTACCGCAAGTACGGGCGCGATCGGGCGGCGCTGACGGGTGTAGTCATTGCCTACCGCAGCAAGTCCGCGATCCGCGATGTCGGCAAGGCGCTGGGTTTCGCCCTGGACGTCGTCCCACGACCGGCTGGGCTGAGCATCCCGATCCAGGCTGACGTCACCACAAGGACGCAGCGGTTCGACCTGCGTCCGCAAAGTATCGTCTTGGAGCTTGAAGTCGGTCATGATGAGGTGTCGATGTCAGACACTGCATCATCACAGGTGGCGAACTTCATCGCTTAGAACGCATGGGCGTTAGCGCGATTGATCAAGTGGCCTCCGCGGGGCGCTCTGGCAGGGTGAACGCAAATGTCGACCCCTTGCCTGGCGCACTCGTCAAGCGCATGGATCCACCATGCAATTCGACGAAGCGTTTCGCCAGCGTCAGACCCAGCCCTGTGCCTTCGGACTTACCCAGCTGATCGCCCGAGGCTTGTCGGAATTCTTCAAAGACTATTGCTTGCTGATCGGGCGCGATGCCAACGCCGTTGTCGATCACCGCGATCTCGACGGCACTGCCGTCGGTGGCTTTCAGATGTCGCGCGCGGAGGGTAACCCTGCCGCCCATGGGCGTGAACTTGACGGCATTCGAAAGCAGGTTGATCAGTACCTGTTTGATCTTTCGCTGGTCGGCAACCCATTCTTCCGGTGCTCCTGCCGCATCGAGCAGCAGCGTCAAGCCGCTACGCGCGGCGCGCTCTCGGACCAGCATGGCCGCCGCGTCGAGCACCTCACGCAGGTTGAACACGGATAGCTCCAGTTCCATGCGGCCCGCCTCGATCTTCGACAGGTCGAGGATGTCGTTGATCAAACTCAGCAGATGGTTTCCCGAGCCATGGATGTCTTGCAAATAATCGAGTTGTCGGTCGTTTACTTCCCCCACCATCTTTTCGGCCAGCACCTCCGAAAATCCGATGATCGCATTCAGTGGCGTGCGCAGTTCATGGGACATGGCGGCCAGAAATTCGGACTTGTGCCGGTTAGCCGCCTCGATCTGGCTGCCCTTTTCCTGGATCTCACGGTACAAGCGCTCCAGTTCGTCGCTCATGTGATTCAGATTGCCGGCCAGATCGCCCAATTCGTCGCGGTTGGGGACGATCACTTGGCTCTTGAAATCCCCAGCCGCAATCTGGTCGAAGCGTTCGCCCATCTGTCGCAGTGGGCCAATCAACGACACCGAGATCGCATAACCCAGCCCCAGCGCCAGGATGATGCTGCCGACAGCAAACGCCACGACCCATCGCCGCGAGGCCGCGTAACCACTGTGACTCTCGTCGATGCGTGAAAGCATCTCAGCCTCGGCCCTGTTGACGAGTTCGTTCGTCAGGCGCTCGAGCCGCTCCGCAAGGGGACCGACACGCTCGACTTGCGCCGTCCGACCCTCCGTCACCTTGCCAGCCCGAACCAGATCTATCACTTCACCTACCGCCGCTGTGAATCCCTCGTACTCATGGCGCACGCGCTGCAGTACCTCGACCTCGTCCTGGGCGACGAACTTCAACCGATCTAGGTCGTAGCCGAACTGGTGGAGCTGACGGAGGGTCACGTCTAGGGCGGCGGGGTCCGGCGCCAACATTGCAGTGGCCACGCTGTACAGCTGTGCAGTGGTGCTTTGTTCGATCTGCCGGTATGCGGCAATCTTGCGCTGCAACTGAACGAAGTCCTCGGCGCGCTGGTTCAGACGACCGAGCTCGGCCAAACTGACCGTGCCGACCGCGATCAGAAGTCCTACTATGGCGAGGAACGCAACCAGCAGCTTGGTATGCACGGTGGCCGGCACGCGCGCCACGGCCAACGGCAGCCATCGAAGCAGTGGTTCGATCATTTGCGACCTCTGCTCGTTCGCCTGGGCTTGCCCGCTCTGGGAATGTCACTCGATGGCCAACATCTGCAGGTCTCGCTTCATTTCTCTGGAGTCGAATTTCGTGCCCATGTATTGCACCCGCATCATGCCGGCGCGATCGACCAGCGAGGTCAGGAACAGGTGGTCGACGCCACCAGTTTGTGCCGCCTTTGCATACGACCCAAAGCCCCGCACCGCATCGTCGACGGCTTTCGGAGTTCCAGTCAGGAAATACCAGCCTGGTATATCGGCGCCAAACGAAGCCGCGTAGGTTTGTAGTCGTGCCGGTGTATCCGTCAATGGGTCGACGGTGATTGCCACGAACGCGTACTGAGTGCCGAATTCGCCGCCCAGGCCTCGCCCCAGCTCGGCCAACTTAGCCACCAGGATGGGGCAACTGGTGGAGCAGGTCGTGAACACGAAGGTGACCAGCAGGACCTTGCCGCGCAGATCGGCGAGCGCAACGCGAGGGCCCCTCGACGACTCCAGCGAAAAGTGCGGCGCCGGCCCGAGCACGGGGAGGTGTTCGATGCCGTCAGGCGCACCCTTTATGGTCAGCGCATTCGCAAGTAGCGGCGCCGTTGCCAGCCAAAAGGCGGCAGCCGCATGCAAAACGTGACGACGGTTTGGCATCGATTGGTTCCTCATGTGGTCGATTCCTACTGTGCGGCTCATGCCATCACCAGTCGAGGTCTCAAGTTCAGGCCTTCAACTCCCGCTTCAGTTCATTCAGGAGGCGCCAGTCCGTGCTCTCGGCAATGAGCTTCTGCGGCGTGGACTTGATAAGGCCCACGTCGCGCAGGCGCAGTGCGTGAAAGCGCAGTGTGTCCTCAGGGTTCACCGTCCGGTAGTCGTAGTTCAGCTTCTTCAGGGACTGAAGCCCTATGTCGTATCGCGTTTCGTAGCCATGGTCGCGCAAGTAGCCGGCCGCCTGTTGCGGCTGTGCCTTGCACAACTCGACGGCCTTCAAGATTGCGCGCAGCACGTGCTTGGTGGCCACCGGATTGCGCTGAACGTAGTCTCGGTTCGCCCCGATCATGCAGCAGTAGTACTGCGACCAGGGTCGATCGACGTTGGTGTCCAGTAGCACTTGGCCAATCTTCCTGGCGCGCAACTCCTGCGGTTCTGGCGGAAACGCCAAGAATGCGTCGGCTCTTTTGTCGATGAACGCGTTCATCGCGCTTCCGCCGGGGCGGGCCAGCCATTTCACATCATTGGTGCTGAAGCCCGCATACGAGAGCATGCTGGACAGCAGGATCTGGTCGCCCCCAAGGAATTTCTCGCAGACGACCGTCTTCCCCTTCAGATCGCTCAGCATGCGCATATCGCCGTGCCCGAACAACTCCCAGCAGCCCAGATGTACGCCAGCGAGCAACACCACCCCCTTGCCCGCATCCATCACTGGCAGGTAGCCGGTCGTGTACCACATCGTGATGTCCACTTTGCCGCTGGCCAGCGCCTCCGGGCCCGCTCGCGTGCCGAGGGCGAGGTATTGGACGTCACTGAACCCTTCGTCTCGCAGCAGTTCGCCGGCGAGGTATTGCGGCGCAAGGCAGATCGATGGCGCATGGCAAAAGCGCACCGTGCGCGTCTCGGGTGGCGCGTCATCGGCTACCGCCGCGCCGTGTTGGAGACCCAACAGGCCGGCCGCTCCAAGGGCGGACGCATGTTCGAGGAATTCTCGGCGGCTCGGTCCCGGCGACATGATCTTGTTCATGGTGGTGGCCTGGTTCGGTGACGAGTGGATTCAGCGAGCGGCGGTCCTGCTCGCAGTCAACTCGGAGAGGAAATCCTTGATCGCGCGGCTCATGGCCACGGTGGCCTGCGGGTCGGCGTCGTACCAAATAGTGTGACCCGCGATGGAGTCGATTGCGACGGCACGCGCCTTCGGAATCAGTGCCACTTCATCAGTAATGTTTTTCGGCGGAACGATCTGATCCTGTGGCGCATAGATGTAGAGCGCCCTGGCCTTGATCGAAGCCAGCGCCGCCACTGTGTTGCCGTTAAATCCCGGAGTGTCGCCGAGCCAGAAGTTGTAGAACGATTTGTACAGGTAGTAGAGGTCGCGCGCATCTTGAACGTCCAGGTAGTAGGCCCCGATCGCGACGCGCCAACGCTGATAGGCCTCGGGCGTGTCGAGGTGCTGCTCCCACCATGCAGGTGTATAGAAGTAGAGTGTTTGGACGGAGAGCGCTAGGGTTGCGCAATCCTTGGGGTTCTGGTCATAGTTGCCGCCGTTCCAGCCGGTGCAGGTCTCCAGCATCGAAATCATGACCGGCCAACGGAAGCGGCCCGCGCTGCTGTTGAAGCTGCCGCCGACCAGCGGGATGATGCCGTCCACGAAGTCGGGGTAGCTCACCGCGAGCTGAATGCTGTACGACCCACCCGACGAGATTCCGATCACGGCGAGCAGGTGCGAAATGCCCAGCCCCTCGGTGACTAGCTTGTGCTGTGCGTTCACCATATCGCGTCCACCATATTGTGGGAACGCCATCTTCAAACCGCTGTTGGTCGGACTCGTCGAGTGCTCATAGTCGATCTGCGTGGCCCCGAGCGCGTCGGAGCAGATGATGAAGAACTTGTTGGTGTCGAGGGCCCGCCCCGGCCCGATGTGATGATCGATGTTGTGATGGCTGCCGCCGAATCCATGCAGGAACAAGATGGCGTTGTCTTTCGCGGCGTTGAGATTGCCGTGCGTGACGTAGCTCATCTTCAGGTTCGGGATCACGCTGCCGCTCTCGAGCTTCAGATCCCCGAGATGAGCCATCTGGTGCGGAGGCTGGTCTTCCCAGTGGGCACAGGCTTGGTCCGCCACACCCAGGGCAAGGCCGAACGCTGTGCATAGCCACAGCTTCAACAGCGCCTTCATCACTTCCCTCCTTTTTAAAGTTCGGGACGGGATTGCTGGCAGGCCGATCGAAGGAAGTTACTCCTCAAGGCCAGCGATGTCGAGTGTGATCCGCCATGCCGGGGTGGCGACGAACTCGGAGGAGCCGCTCTAGTCTGGCGCCTATCTTCCGCTGGGCGAGGCACACAATCTGGCTGCCGCGCGCACGACGCTTGCGGAATCGATATGGGAAGAAACGATTCAGCGACCGGCGGCTTTGCTCACAGTCAGATCGGCCAGAAAGGCTTTGATCGCGCGGCTCACCGCCACAGTGGCCTGGGGGTCAGCGTTGTACCAGATTGTGTGACCGGCGTCGGAATCGATAGGGAGGTCGCGTGCGTTCGGAATCATCTTCACCTCGGCAGCAACGTTTTTCGGAGGAATGAACTCATCCTGCAATGCGTGGATGAAGAGTGCTTTGGCCTTGATCGAGCCCAACGCAGCCTGCATGCTCCCGTTGAATCCCGGCGTGTCATTGACCCAACCCTTTTCGAACGACTGCTCTAGATAGTAGAGGTCGCGGGCATCCTGAACGTCGAGATAAAAGGCCCCCATCGCCACACGCCAGCGCTGGTAAGCCTCGGCGGTGTCAATGTGCCGCTCCCACCAATCGCGACTGTAAAAGTAGGGGATCAGCACGGAGATGTAGCTCGTTGCGCAGGCTTTCGGGTTCTCGTCGTAGTTGCCCTCATTCCAGCCGACGCAGGACTCGATAATCGAATTTCTCATCGACCCGCGGAATCTGCCTGTGTTGCCGAAGAAGCTGCCCCCGGAAACGGGAACAATGCCGTCCATGAATTCGGGGTAGCTCACCGCGAGCTGGATGCTGTAAGAGCCGCCGGATGAAATTCCGACCACCGCGAGCAAGCGCGAAATGCCCAACCCCTCGGTGACCAGCATGTACTGCGCCTTCATCATGTCTCGCCCGTTGTACTGCGGGAACTTCATCTTCAACCCGCTGTTGGTTGGACTCGTCGAGTGCTCATAGCCGGTTTGCGTGGCGCCGAGCGCGTCCGAGCAGATGATGAAGAACTTGTCGGTGTCAAGGGCCCGCCCCGGGCCTATGTGATGGTCGAAAAAGTGATGGTTGCCGCCGGTTCCGTGCAGGAACAGGATGGCGTTGTCCTTGGCGGCGTTGAGCTTGCCGTGCGTGACATAGCTCATCTTCAGGTTCGTGATCACGCCACCGCCCTCGAGCTTCAGCTCTCCGAGCTGAGCCATTTGATGCGGAGGCTGGTCTTCCCAATGGGCACGGCTTTGGCCTGCCAGGCAGAGTGCAAGCCCGAAAGCTATGCACGGCCACAGCTTCGACAGCGCCTTCATCGCTTCCCTCCTTTTTTGAGTACGGGACGGGATGGTCGGCAAACCAATCAGGGGAAAGTTACTCCTCCGTGAGACGGATGTCGAGTGTGTTCCGACGTGCCAGGGCGGCGGCAGAGCCGGAGTTGCTCCACGCCCGCGCCCCCTCGGGTCCTCGAATGACAGCTCACCACTGGTCCCGTCGATGGCCTTCGACCCCACTGCACTTATAGCTTGAACGACGGCTTGCAGCCGCGAGATCTGCCGGTTGACAGTCTGCCGGGGGCCCCGAACGCCAGTTCGCTGAATTTCGCAGCGGTCGGTCAACACGATTTCGTTGGCCGCTGCATGCCACCTGCTATGGGAGACCAGGTTCCGAAGGTCACCGGTCGTGCACCGGCAGAGGTGCCAAGGTCAGCCATCAGAAGTCACTGCAGCATGGTCTCGAACCGGGCCGGCGGCCAAAACCAGACACTCACCATCCGATGGCGATCCACGGTGTTCCAAAACTTCTCGGCCCCCGTGTACCCGCGCAACGCGAACACGGACGTCTCCGCTAATACTGCCCGAGGCGGGGGCCCCATCTTGCCATTCGCCAGCGTCCGCGATGCGGCCGTGTCGTTCCTGCGTCAGAATCAGACACTTACGCGCGCAGGACACGTGGTCCACGGGTTCGCGGGCGGTCAGTCCGGGCCAAGCTGAGACGTGAGCGAGAACGCTTGTCGCCTTTGGACGGACACCCTCACAAGTAGTCCGCGGCGTCGAACGGTGCAAATTTTCGCAAGTTCAAGGCTGTCTGTATCCAAATGGGGCGGTCGAGCCAATCGCCTACGGCACCGCCTCCCTCCGTGGCGAGGCCACACCTTTGAGCGACCGCTTCACAGTGGTGCGAATGTCTCGTGTGCGCCCGAAGCGCCTGGTAGCCGACAGGCTACAGTCGGCCAGTGGACGCCACTAAGCTGATAACACAGATGATAAGAGCTTAAGATTTTCGGTCGAGGAGAAGACTTTCGATGCTTCAGATAAGAAAAGCGGTTTCAGGCGATGAGGATGGCCTCTGGGCGATTCTCGAACCGGTCATTCGTGCTGGCGATACATACGATTTTCCGCGGTACACCACGCGCGACGAGGCGCTTCGTGCCTGGTTGGCACCTGCCAACGTCTGCTACGTAGCCCATGACGATGGCGAACTCGTCGGCACCTATGTCTTGCACCCCAATCGCAAAGGGGGCGGTGCGCACGTTTCAAACTGCGGCTACATGACTGCGAGCCATGCCTATGGTCGCGGCGTTGGAAGCGCCATGTGCGCGCATTCGCTTGAAGAGGCACGCACGGCAGGGTACCGTGCGATGCAGTTCAATTTTGTGCTTGCAAGCAACCATAGAGCGGTTGAGCTCTGGCAGCGCATGGGATTCCAGATCGTCGGCCGGATTCCCGAGGCCTTTCTTCATCCAGTGCAGGGGTACACCGACGCGCTTGTGATGTATCAGCGCTTCTAGCAGCCAAGTTCAATGGCTGCTTCGGAGCAAGGCGAGATTCCGCTTCGGGCCGAGGCTGTGTGAAAACTCCATTGACTCGCGTTCGCGAGGGTCCTTGACCCCTTGGAGCATTCGAGAAAACGCTGCCTGAGCCCATCTGAGAGGTCGACTTTCGGACCGCCATCGACTGCATCGCGGTTTCACACAGCCTCGGCCCTAACCGGCTGTACGATTTTCTACGAAGCGGTCACTGGAAAACGGCGTCCGGTGGCAAACCGCGGACGTCTGGAACGACTCCTTAAGAATGCACTTTTCAGCAAGAAAGTCCTCGGACGATTCGAGGCCTTCCACGTCACTCGTTTGAGCACGATGATGGTCGAAAAGCAAACTGATTCTTGCGTTCGTGACCGCCACGATTGGAGTTCCGCTCCTTGTCTACGGCGTGAAAGCGAACCCTCGCAAATGGTTCACTTGCATCGTGCCGAATTTGAGCAAGAGCGTGCGCATCCGATGAAGACTCAGGATTGCTTGCTGTTCCTCCGACTTCACCGCCACCGTGCGCATGCCTGGCTGATGCACGGCAGTCCAGATCGCACACGCATCCGCAGCGTCAGTCTGGGTCGAATGAACTTCGCATGCAGCAAGACAACTTCGTGCCCCATCGTTCTTGCGCGCCCACCAATGCCCGCTGCCGCAGGCTTCCATCGCACGCGCCCTGGCAGTCGAGATGACAAGAACTCGATGAGCTCTCCCCCGTAACCGGCGATTCACGATTTCGCCTGTTTGCGCATCGACCCAATGCAGCTGAAACACGCTCTTTGCAACATCCAGTCCATAGGTCGTAGCATTCATGTCAGGCCTCCAGTTGGAAGTGAGGGGGATGAAATCCCCACTCTGACACGCCGGCCGTTCGGTCGGGCGGTGTCCATGCCATCTCAGCCCATAAGACACATCGGCCGCGTCCCGAAGCGGCCATTCGGTGATGCCGGTTTGAACCAAAACGCTCAGGGCGGCACGGCAGGGCTGTTCAGGTCGGCGCCCATGAGTCTGATCGGCCGTTGATGAAAATGACTGCCGCGGCTCGCGCTGCGATGTGATCTTCATGACATCACTTTTGATCGCTTGCATGGTAGGTACTCCATCAGGTTCGATGAGCGGCACTCTAGGTCGCCCACTCCCCTGAGAAGCTGGCAATCCTTGCACGCAGGTTCCGAGGCCGGCGAACCGTCTCCTCGACTTCATCGTCCACGTTCCTGAACGCTTTGTTCCGTAAAGATCCGCACACAACCTCAGCGCGATGGCCTATCTTTTCGCTTCAGATCCGCCTCGAATCCACAACCCATGAGCCACACCCGTCCGTCGCGCTTTGCAGCCCTGCGCGCCCCCAGCCTTCGCGAGGCGCTCGGCGCGCTCGCGACTCGACGCACAACGACCGTCGGGTTGATCGCTCAGGCGCTCGAATCGGCCGAAGCGTGCAAGCGGAGCGTCAACGCCTTCTCGGTCATCGACTGGGATCGCGCCCTGAAGGCGGCGGCAGACAGCGATCTTCGCTATGCAGAAGGCAGGCCACGCGCGCTCGAAGGGCTGCCCATCGGCATCAAGGATCTGATCGACACGA
This sequence comes from Variovorax flavidus, assembly GCF_030317145.1. Classification (GTDB taxonomy): domain Bacteria; phylum Pseudomonadota; class Gammaproteobacteria; order Burkholderiales; family Burkholderiaceae_C; genus Variovorax; species Variovorax flavidus. The sequence goes on along the minus strand of NZ_JASZYE010000019.1, from coordinate 10,231 downwards.
AGGATGTCGAGACCCGCTACGGTTCGGCGGCCTATCTGGGTAACGTCCCTAGCACCGATGCGGAAGTCGTAAGGCAGCTTCTGGCGCAGGGCGCCATTCCCATTGGCAAGACCACGACGCATGAGTTTGCGTGGGGCGTCACCACGGCCAGTACTGTCTATGGAGACACGCTCAATCCGCTCGACCGTACGCGTTCCCCCGGTGGGTCGAGCGGCGGAGCGGCAGCTGCCATCGCCTACGGTTCTGTCGCGGCCGGCCTGGGCACGGATACGGGCGGGTCCGTCCGGATTCCAGCTGCGCTGTGCGGGGTCGTCGGGTTCAAGCCGACGTTCGACACTCTCTCTACGCGCGGCGTGTTTCCGTTGGCCCCGACCCTGGACCATCCCGGCGTCCTCGGGATGAGCGTCGACGATGTCGTAATCCTCGCGCAAGCGTTTCAAATCGAAGTTCCCGACGACGATGCATGGATCTCCGCGCGGTTGGGAGTCCTGCGAGAAATCCCGCCCATTCCCTTGAGCCTCGACATCGCATCCACTTTCGACGATGCGATGAACTGCCTCGCTGAGGTGTTTGCGTGCGCGAAGGTCAGCCCGCCGGGTCTTTTCGATGACGTCTATGGCGCGTTTGCCAGCATCGTCCTGATCGAGGGAACGATCGAACACTTCAGGCGGAACGACTGGGATCGCATCGTCAGCCACTACGGTTCGGAGACCGTCGAGAGGCTGGAACGCGCGAAGACCGTGAACCTTCGCGACTACGCGTGGGCCCAGCAGGCACGGCGACGCTTTGCGGCGAACCTGCACGAACTCATGTCGACGATCGACTACCTCGTCCTGCCGACCTGCCCTTGCACGGCGCCGCTGATTGGCGCGCACTCTACAACGATCGGCGGGTGGTCCGGCAGCGTCCGTGAAGCCTTGATGACCTACACGGCGCCATTCAACGTCGCCGGATTTCCGGCGATCTCGATTCCCCTGGGGTGGTCGGGCACCGCCCTTCCCGCGTCGCTGCAGATCGTCGCCAGGCCGGGCCAGGACGGGGCCCTGTTGCAGATGGCGCAGCAGATGGAGTTGATCCTTCGCGCAGCACCTCGAATGAACTGACACCCAAGCAATCCAGAGGAGAGCCACGATGAGCGGTACCCCCACCAATGTCGTCGAGAGCCGCGTTTCCGCCGGTTCGACGAGAGCAGCTTTGTGACGGGCATTGACTTGCGCGTCGATGGCGGCATTGCCATCACATAAGTTCAGACGTCGTGCCCATACTGGTCAGGCTCAGTGCGTGTTGACTTCAGCGCACTAACCCGTGACTCGCAACACCCGGGCCAGGCTGGCGCCGAGGTCGCGCGCCGAAAGCGGCTTCTGCAAAACTTCGTCGGCGCCGATCTCTTCACCCAGCGATTCGGCAGCACCGCTTTCGCGCGCCTTTCCTGCCCTCGCTCCCAGATACCCGCTCATCAGCACGATGGGGATGGACTCGCGTATCCCTCGCACTTCGCGAATCAGCGCCGATCCCGACATTTCCGGCATGCGCTCATCCGTCATCAGGGCATCGAAGCGCTCGGGGTGTTCCCGGAATGCCGCGAGCGCAGCCGCACTCGAAGTAAAGCCGATGGGCACATAGCCCAGATCCGCAAGAGTACGGGTCGCAAGATCCACCAACGGCTCCTCGTCGTCGACGATCAGCACACGCTGACCATCGCCGCGCGGCGGGGCCGACTCCTGTTGATCGTTCGGCTCTGCCGCGTCACCGGAACGCGGAAGGTAGACAACGAAGGTGCTGCCGGCGCCGAGGGAACTCGCCACGTCGATGGCACCGCCGAGCTCGGTGACGATGCCATGCACTAGGGAAAGGCCCAGACCGGTACCGGTGCCGACCTCCTTGGTGGTGAAGAAGGGATCGAAAATGCGATCGATGATCTCCGGCGCGATGCCGGCACCGCTATCTGCGACCGTGAGTACGACATATTCGCCGGGCCGACGTGCGCCGATCGTCCCGGCTCGTCGAGCCTCGACGCGCTCGATGGCGAGCTCGACGCGCAGCCTTCCGCCGGCCGGCATTGCCTGGATGGAATTGGTCGCAAGATTGGCCACGACCTGATGTACCTGAGTCGCGTCGCCGAGTACCGCGGCGGCCCCCGCCTGCAGCTTGGCGTGCACCGTCACGGTCGCAGGCAACTTCGCCGAGACCAGGTCAAGCACCTCGCGTACCACCCCCTCTACGTGGACCGGCACACGTTCGCCGACCGCGCTGCGACTGAAAGCCAGCAAGCGCTCGACTAGTGCGCGTCCGCGCTCGCCGGCGACCATGATGCTGTCAAGGTCGCGCGCGAGGCGACTTTCCGTGGGCGCATCACGCAATGCCATCTCGCCATAGCCGAGAATCGCGCCGAGGATATTGTTGAAGTCGTGCGCGATTCCGCCCGCGAGTGTCCCTATCGACTCGAGGCGTTGCGCCCGGCGCAGCTTGCGCTCCATGGTCCTCAAGCCCTCCTCCGCGAGCTTGCGCGCCGTGATGTCGGTAGCCGATCCGGTCCACCGTGCGACCGTGCCCGCGTCGTCGCGCTTGCAGATGGCCTGAAGGTTGTGCCAGCGAGGCTCCCCATTGACTAGGTAGCGCACTTCCATGGCAATTCGCTCGCCCGTTCCGGCAAACAACGCCTGCCGCGCGGTCTCCCATTTCACGAAGTCCTCCGGGTGCATGTTGATTCGCGCTCTGTAGTCATCCCTGTCGGCCCAGGTCGTGCCTGCCGGAAACCCGGCAAGTTCAAAGGCTCTCGGCGATGCAAAATACGTGTCGGTAGGGATGTGCCAATCCCAGTATCCCGATTCGCTCGCGGCCATGGCGAGTTCGTAACGCTGCTCGGACTCCCGCAACGCCTCTTCGGCGCGCTTGCGCTCGGTGATGTCTCGTACCGTGCCGGTCCAGCGTACGACCGCGCCGGAACGACCGCGCGCCGCCATGCCGGCCAGTTGCACCCAGCGCGTCGTTCCGTCCCGGATGAAGCGGGCCTCGACTCCAAAGCGCGCCTCCTTGCCGGCAAAGTGCTCGGCAAACGCACGAAGCAATGACGCACGATCCTCGGGATGGAACGGAATTTGTGCGATGAACTCATCGCGGCCGGTGAAACGTGCGCCCGGCGCGAGGCCATAGATCTCCAACAAACGTGGCGAGGCATAGATGGCGTCCTTGGCGACGATCCAGTCCCAGAAGCCATCGTCGCTGGCTTCCATGGCGCGCACGTAGCGCTGCTGATCGCGCAGCGCTCTGGCACGTCGAGCGCTCATCCAGCCTATGACAAGTCCCGCGACTGAGAACGTGACGAAGCGGGGCAGATCGAGAAAGCCGCCAATTAGCGGATAAGGCACCTCGATCAACTGGGGCAGCGTGAGTGTAGCCGCCAGTGCAGCCACGAGTCCGGGTCCCGCGCCGCCGAACCACGCCGCGGCCAGCACGGCAAACACGAACAGGCCCGCGAGGCTGAGAGTCGGGCCGGCGGGTGAGAGGTGCACCAGCACCGCAATCGCGATGCAGGCGGGGGCAAGCGCGTACCGCACAGCGACCGAATGCGTCGCTCGCTCATCGAGCAAGGCGGCTCCAGCCGACAACACCTTCTTTCGGGTAAATGGATTGGAACGCACCCTTCTTGCTCCGAGGCTGCGCGGCGGATACCGCGCATGAAGCGTCCCAACAGGACGAATATCGCGACAGCATACACGGCCCCGGAGCTCCCAATTGTTACACTTCCGATCCGCTGAGCGGCGAGGTTACGGCCTGATCCGTGCATCGCGAGAACGTGGCCGATCCGGCCCGACACAAGCGCACTGACGAGGAAGGAAGAAAATATGGAATTGCCCGCGCCGGGCGTAGCGCCACATGTTCTCGTGGTCGACGACGACCCGTCGATACGGCAGATGCTGGTGGATTTTCTCGGTGACTACGACTTCAAGGTCAGCGCTGTGGCATCTGGTGCGGCAATGAGGGAGGCACTGAATCTCAGCGCCGTGGACTTGCTGGTTCTCGATGTCCGCCTCCCTGACGAGGACGGCATCCAGATCGCCCGCCGTTTGCGCGAGCAGTCCGACTTGGCCATCATCGTCATCACTGGCAGGCGTGACGAGGCCGACCGTGTGATGGCGCTCGAGCTTGGCGCCGACGATTACCTGACGAAGCCCTTCTCGCCGCGTGAGCTGTTGGCCCGCGTCCGCGCGCTGCTGCGCCGATCGAAGATGCGGGAGGTTGCAAGCCGCCGCGAGTCCGGAGTCCGCGCCTACCGCTTTTCCGGGTGGGAACTTAACGTAGGATTGCGCAGGCTGTCTTCTCCGGAAGGGGAGGTCGTTGGGCTGTCCAACGGCGAATACAACCTCCTCGTCGCCTTTCTAGGTGCGCCGCAGCGCGTGTTGACGCGCGCCCAACTGCTTGAGCTCTCACGCCTTCATGACGACGAGGTCTATGACCGCTCCATCGACGTGAAGGTCGGTCGCCTCCGTCGCAAGCTGGAGTCCGACGCCCGGCCACCCATCATCCGTACCGACCGCGGCGCCGGCTACATCTTCATTCCGACGGTCGAGATCGTGCGTTGACTCAAATCGCTCAACCGCCGCCCAGACACCGAGCAACCGCCGTAAGTAGTTCCTTGCACGTGAATGGCTTCGGCAGCATTCTGGCGACGCCGAATCGCCGCGCTGCGTCCTCAGACGCAGCGACATCTCGCCTGAACCGGCCCGATATGGCAAGGATTGGAACGCCGCCGTGGCGGACGCTGAGCGCCCGCAGCGCGACAGCGGCCTGCGCAGGGTTCGGAACATCCGCGATCACGAGCGCGACGCCCCTTGGCGTGGAATCGTCCGTCTCAACCAGATAGTCCGCTTCGGTCAGCCAGCGCACAAGCAGTTCGCGGATAAGGTCATCCGTTTCGACGATCAAAAGCCGTCTGTTTCTATCTGGAGTTTTTTCGGTGGTCATGGCGGGAAGGCCGCTCCGACGCGCTTCGTCAAATTGAGTAAGGCCATTGCACCGCCAGAGGTGCACCGTAATGTGTCTGCGGGGTCATGTTGTGTGTCAACCGACACAAATGCATGCAGCAGCTCCTGCATGACATCCTCCACGACGCTCCAATATGACACTTGAGAAGTGCCATTGCGATGCCGACATCGTGCGACCACGTCCCGAGAAGACATTGAATCCCCTCGATCTGCAGGAGCGAAACATGGAATTCAATACGAGCATCCGGGACGCGCGCCGCACGGTGCCAGCATCGCCATCGATGCCTCTTCAAATCAGGGGGACGATTTCATGACGTGCGTCTCGGCCTCCTCTGCAACCGCCCCGACCCCTCTGCGCGCAGACCCCTTGGCCTCGAGTTTTGCCACGAGTTACGCGGGGGTCGTCGCTTTCATCGCCGTGGTCACCGAAGGCAGCTTCGCGCGGGCCGCCGAGCGCCTGGGCATCGGCCGCTCTGCGGTAAGCCGCAGCGTTCAAAGGCTCGAAGATCAGCTGAACGTGCGCCTGATCCTTCGGACCACGCGCAGTACCAGTCTGACCCGCGAAGGTGACCTCTTCTTCGCCAACTGCCACGCCGGGGTCGATCGAATCGTCCGGTCCATTGAGGAAATGCGGGATCTACGTGAGGGTCCTCCCCGCGGTCATCTTCGGATCAGTTCGCCGATTGGCTTCGGGCGGAGAGTGGTCGCCCCCTTGCTCGGCGAGTTTCGGGCAACCTATCCGGACGTGACGATCGACCTGCTCCTGGACGACAAGCCGGCCGACTTTATCTCCGACCGCGTGGACATCGCATTTCGCAATGGACGGCTGGAGGACGACCGGACCATTGCGAAGCAGATCATCCCGATGCAGATATTGGTCTGCGCCTCGCCCGAGTACCGGGACGCCCACGGATTGCCCGACAGCGTGAGTGACTTGGCCCATCACCAATGCATCAACTTCCGCTATGGGGCGGGCCGGATCCACGAATGGGAGTTCAAGGTGGACGGCCAGGTCCGGAAGTTCCAGCCACAGGCGAAGATCACCTACAACGACCCCAGCCTGGTGCTGCAGGACGTGCTCGACGGGCACGGCATCGCACAGATGGCGGGCTACCTGGCCAGCGATGGACTCCGCTCCGGCGCACTCGTTCCGTGCCTCGCGCGGTATGCACCTGAAGACCGCGGCCACTACATCTGCTACTTGAGCCGGCAGCACCTGCCTTCACGCATGCGCGTCTTCATCGACCTCATGACAACTAGGATCCGAGCGTGCAACCATCAGTGCGTGACAGACCATAGGAACCTGAACGCCCCGGCTCAATCGATACGGCTGGCCGGCAGCACGAGGGTCATGAGCACCCTGGTCTCTTCCAGCGTATGAAGGCCATGCAGCAAGCGGCCAGCGAGGTACATGATTCGCCCGGCCTCCAGCAGCTTCAAGTTGCCGTCTACGTGCACCTCCACCCTTCCGCGCATGCACTGCAAGGTCATCGATGTCGAGACGGCGTGCGCCGGCACCCTGCCTTCCGGCAGGAAGCACCAGCCACATGATCTCGACGTCGCGAGCCTTCAAGAGTGCACAGGTTTCTTCGGCGTGCATGTCGAGAGCGTCGAGATTCACGACCTGACCGGATGATGCGTGGGTGATCGCCATATGGTGCTGACCTCTTCGCAGCCGTTCGGTCAAGCCTCATCTGGCTCGACGTCCGGCGAGCGGCCGTATCGAACGCAGTCGATGGCCTGCCCGTTCTTGAAAACGAACTCGGCGAACTCCTTGTGGTGTCCGTAGAACAGGTTACGCGCAACGCCGTGGGCGATCCGATGGGGTTCTTGCGCCGCCGCAGAGGGTAGCAGCGCGTCGGTGTGCTAGTGCCATAGCGCGAGCCAGCGGGCAAAGTAGGCCTCCGAAATCGTCTCCAACGCCATGTGCTTCCTGCAGAATTGCCGGCGAAGCACTTGCTGGCCAAGAGCACGGTGCTCCAGAAATCCGCCATCCGCTCAACGTGCGCATCCCACGTCGATCTCCTGGAACGTCGTCAGTTGCATGCGCTCGTTCTCTGCCGCCGCCAGCGCCTTCTGGATCCAGCCTTCATCATCGATCAGCCAGCGCAGGCACTTCAGGTGGATCAACATGCCGCGCCCACCATGCCAGGCACTCTAGCAACGATATCCAACACGGTCGCGCGGCTTCCATAGCTTTGCGAAGAAGGTGTCGGCCAAGAGCCGAAGCGTCAGCGTAATGCCCAGTGCCAGGCCAAAATGCGATGAGGCTTGTGATGCTTGTAGCTTTCGGATGGAGCGCTGTGCAGCGTGTTCATGGACGACCTTCTGGAATCGAAGTTGGGCGTCTGCTTCGTACGTTTTTGGATGCCCGTGCGCCAGGCGTCTCGTATCGTCTTTGCTCAGGAAGCGACCCACTGAAGCAAATGCGAGAAGGTGTCGATCTTTGTCGGAAGGTCGATCTGTCTCACCTCGGTGTTTCCCGGAAGGCATCGACACGAAGCACCGATCTCCAAATGCCGTGACAACAGCCCGAATCTGTTGTCGGGATTCGGTTAAATTGGCAAGAGATCGACTGAACACAATGCATAGCACTCGACTCCCGTTCCCAAGACTTGTTGGACTGCGGCCATGACCCTTTGCCTACGTCGTCGTCATGTCCTGGGCATCGCGGGCGGCGCTTTGCTAGGTGCCGGCGTGCGCGCCGGCACCTTTCCTGGCAGGCCGCTGAGCATGATCGTCCCCTACCCTGCAGGAGGCCCCGCTGATGCGCAGGCGCGGCAGCTTGAACGGCCAATGCGCGAGGCGTTGGGCCAACCGCTCGTGGTGGACAACGTGGGTGGTGCCAGCGGGTCCATCGGCATTCACAAGCTTTTGTCGGCGCCACCAGACGGCTACACGATGCTTCTCGGCACTCCCAGCGAGGTGATCCTCGCGCCGCTTGCCCTGTCGGCCGTCAAGCACACGCCCGAGCAGCTTCGCCTCATTGGCGTGACAGGCCACTCGCCCATGATTCTGGTCGGCGCTCAGCACCTCGGACTGCAATCCCTGGAACAGCTCGCGGCGCGCGCGCGCGATACCCAAAGGCCAAGCCTGACTTACGGCAGCATCGGTCCCGGCTCCCTCCATCACTTGATATTGGAAGACCTAGCATCGCGATGGGGAGTCGTCATGACGCACATTCCCTACAAGGGCGTCGCTCCCATGGTGCAGGATCTCATGGGCGGTCACCTCGATTTGTCGATCCTGCCGTCTGCTGGCAACGTGGTCGACCTGATCACCCAAGGCAAGCTGCGCGCATACGCCGTTGCCGATACTCAGCGTCTACAACAGCTGGCCCGGGTCCCGACCTTCGCCGAAGCGGCGGACGGGGGCTTCCACGACTTCACCTACGAGATATGGGGCGGCATGTTCGTGGATCGAAGGATTCAGCTTGAAGTCGCGCTGCGCCTTAACGCGGCGCTGAACGCCGCCCTGACGGACGTGGAATTTCAACAAACGCAGTTGGCGGCCGGCTCCGTTCCGGGAGTGGCGATGAGTCTAAGAGACGCCGAACGTGTTCTTACGGAACAGACCGCGCGCTTCCGGAGCATTGCCCAGAAGATCAACCTTCGGCCTCAATAAGGCGAGGTGCAAGACGCCTCGGGTCCGTGCCAAGCGAACGGACGCCAGTCGGTACACACTTCCCTTAGAAACGACCGTGTCGGGAAACAGCGCCCTGAGAGGCGGCTAGAAGGGTAACCGTGTGGCACAGCCGCACGCAGTTGATCCCTCTGTAACTTCTGTATGTCCACGCGGGGCACTACTCATTGTTCATTGCGCCCCCTAGATTCAGGGACTCGTCTGAATCCAAGGAATACCTGATGAACAAGCTGCCCGGAATGAATTCGCCGTCGTCACTGACGGCAACGGTGTCAGCGCCCTCGTGCAGCGAGGATCTTCATCGCCGAAGGCGCCAGAGTGCCTTGAGCACTGCCATGTTTGACGGGTCAAGATACGGCACGTCTCGTATCGAATGTCGAGCAATCCCTTGCCGTCCAGCCTGCTTCTTCAAAGCGCGTGCCGAGTTCCCCTCAAGCACCTGGCCGTTCCCAAGCGCCCGCCGGCCGCCCGCGGAGCGACGACGCCACGCGGGCGGTGCGTGCAGCCGCCTTGGCGCTGCCCAATGAAAAGGGCACCCAGTTCGCCACGGTCGAACGCATTGCCGCCCACAGCGGCGTGGCGAAAAACCTCGATCTTGCGCCGGGGGCCCAACGCGGCCGGCATCGCGATGGACGCCTTTCTGGCCGACGTCGGTCCCAAGATCCGCTACCGCCGAAAGTCCTCTGTACAAGAGACCTTCGCCGACTCTGTTTGGCAGTTGGTTGCGTCACTCGCGGGCCCGCGTGGCGCCCTGCTGCGCCACGTCCTCGGTGCGGCACATTCGGACACGCAGTTGCAACGGGCGTGCCAAGAGCGCGCCCCGCAGGGCGCACACCCTCGCCGTCATCGCGCAGGCGAACGCCGATGGCGAGTTGTCGGCGTGCATCGACTCCGATGTGCTGGGAGACGCCATCTATGGCGCCGTGTACTACCGGCTGATGACTCCAGATAGTGACCTCTCGGCGGCATACGTTGAAACGATGGTGCGTCAGGTCTTCGAGGGTGTGATGGGCGGCCGCTCCGCGTGATCCGCGGGAAAGGCTCGCATGTGGCAGACGCTCTGCCACTCCGATGAAGGAAGAAGAACCATGAATGCCTTCGCAAATGCGGGCGACGCTCCGACACCTGTCTCGCTCCATGGACCGGGGAACGTCGCCATCAACGCTGCCGTATCTCGTGCCCAGAGCGTTTCCTTCGGGCCGTTTCGCCTCGATCCCGCCGCGCGGCGCGTCGAGAAGGACGGCGTCCGGTTCCCGCTCAGCAGCCGCGCGCTCGACATCCTGATCGTGCTCGTCGAACATGCCGGCGAGATCGTCAGCCACAGGGACCTGAATGCACGCGTGTGGCGCAACCTGGAGGTGGGACCAGGCAGCCTGCGCACGCACATCGCCGGCCTGCGCAAGGCACTGGGCGACGGCGAAGGCGGCGCTCGGTACATCGCGAACGTCGCGGGCCAGGGCTATTGCTTCGTGGCACCGATAGTTCGCTCGAATCCATCCGAACCTGCGCCCTCGCCTGCTCGTGCCGACGCCCATGACGGCGCCGCCTTCAGGATGCGTGCGCTGCCACCGCTGCTCGCCCGGATGGTCGGGCGCGACGAGGCG
>NZ_JASZYE010000018.1 GCF_030317145.1 Variovorax flavidus | reverse complement strand
AGCGCCTTCTGGCTGTCCGTGTAGTAGGTCCGCGTTCGATACTTCATCTGCAACATCCTTCTGCCTACGGCAGTTTTCAGTGTGTTGCATCGACCGGTTGAATCCGCAGCCATTTACGGCTCTACGGCAATGCCTTGAAACTTCATGGCGGCCGCGAAGTTCGCGCGCATCTGAGCTTGCTTCTCCGGGGAATTGGTCAAGCGCAGGTTGTCCCAATGGGCGAAGGCGCCTCTTTCGATGCTCACCAACTGCCCTCCACCATACGAGCCATGTTCCACGTAGACCGTCACAGTTTGCGAGCCCTCTCTCTATAGCAAGGAGAACCTGTCGATGCTCTGCACCTCGAAGCCCTCGCTGCTTCGCACTCCTTGTTTGCCAATCCAAGTGAACATCTGGGCTCCATCGTCGAATGACTGGTTCTGGCCGACTGTAGCCTGTCGGCTAGCAGGCGCTTCAGGCCCGCTTACGTCATTTACCCTTGATCGCCAAGTGGCGGCCGTGCGAACGACAGGGGTCGAAGATGCCGGAGCTACCATTCGGACTGCACAGCATGGGAGCTCCTGGCCGCGACGAGTACGTACAGCATGGTCGCGCGGCTCATCGCTCTTGTGGCAGCGGAGCCAACGGTCAGGGGAGCTGTCACCCGCCTGTCGCCGAAAGCCCGACGACCTACCAGCGCACACGTACGCCGAGCGAGCCCTGCACCGAATTCTTGAGCCTGGCGTCCCCACCCGAAGCCCACAGCTTGCCAACCTCGCCGTACACGCTCACGCGTTCGTTTGTTGCCAGCGTGAAGCCACCGGCGAGTTCGGTGGAGGTGTGCCCGGTCGGGCTCTGGAGCTCAGTCAATGCGCTGGGCGTGCTGAAGCGTAGAACATCCGTCTGGTTGGAGGCCCAATAGACGTTCACGCGACCGTAGGGCTGCAGCATCCCGGCGCCGGTTGCGATCTGTCCTTTCAAGCGCACGCCAGCGCGCGCGAGCCAGTTGCTGTCGGCGTCCTGCACGATCCGCGTGAAGGCGACCCCCAGGTCGTCAATGTCGAGCTTCTGGTAGGCGATCTGCAACTGCGGTTCAATGCTCCAAGTGCCCCCGAGCGGAAAAGACTTCCCGCCTTCCAGCGAGTTGATCAGGCTGGTGCCTTTTCCATTCAACCGCAGGCCACCCAACGGCTGAAGCGTGTACCGATGGCGCCCTGCCTGCAGCACCGCATCTGCATACCACCCGTCCTGGTTCGTGTACGTGCCGTAAGCGGCGAAGAACTGATTGCGCAGATCATTGCTTCCCACAGAAAGTCCTTGAATGCCGCGTGCGAAGCCGCTGACGTCTACGTCACCGTCAAGCTGTCCGACGTATAGGCCGACGCGCCAGTTCGGATTGGCCCAGACATCCGTACCCGCTTGGACGCCATTCAGGCGACCGTCGCTGGTCGGACTGACGGTGCCCTCTTGGCGGATGTTCATGTCCGTCGTGATCACCCGCGCCCAGGCGCGACGATCCGAAAGGCCTGGGTCTGCCGATACCGGCCCAGAACCCTTTACGTCGTCGTCGCCGATGCGCTGATGCAGATTACCGATCATCGCCACGGCGCTTTGCCGCATCTGGCTCGGCAGTGCAGCCAGCAAAGGAGCTTCGACGCGGTAAGTCGGGATCGGGAGCGGGACGAACCCTGGATTGGGTGAAGGAGGCGTCGGTCCTGGCGTTGGGCCGGGAGAAGGCGACGGTTCGGGAGGCGGCTGGATGGTCGAGCGGAGGTACCAGTTCTCGCCGGCGCCCGAAGCGTCAGCCGGATAGAGCTTGTATTCGAACGCACCAGCATCCACGTGTCCCCCGTAGGCAGTAAACGCGTTGCGAGTGGTCTGTGCGGTCGTATTCGCGCCATTGATGCCGGTCACTACCTCGACGCCGTTGCCGACCGTAATGCCGCCGAGTCCGGCGACGTTGGTGAACTGCAGGTTCGTCACTCCACTCGCCACCGCCGCCGCCCCATCAAGCACCAGCCGATCCGCGACGCCACCAGGACCCACACCGACCGCCACCACCCCGCCGCTACCCACCACCGGGCCTGCGATGGTCAGCGTGTTGCCCGTCCCGGCGCCGACCGACACGGTGCCGGCGTTGTTCAGGCCGGCGATGCGTTGCGGCAAACCGGCGAGATCCAGCGCGGCGCCGCTGGCGATGCTATGCGCTGAGCCGCTGCTGAAAGTATTCGCCGCCCCGGCGCGCAACGTCCCGGCGGCTACGGTCGTCGCGCCACTGTACGTATTGGCCGCCGTGAGTGTGAGCACGCCGGCCCCGTCCTTGCTCAATGCACCGGTACCAGAAATCTGACCATTGATCGTTTCGCTGAATGCGCCGGTGTCGATCACGGGGTCATTCCTGCCCGTCAATTCGATGTTGTTTGCAAGCGCCAGGCCGTCGACCGTGAAGCCGAGCGTGGTGCCATCGTCCATGCGTAGCGCGCCGCTTCCGAGCGCGCCGGCATTGCCGATGTCCAGCCGGCCTCCTTTAAGCGCAGTGCCGCCGGTGTAGGTGTTCGCACTGGGCAGCGTCAACGTCCCCGCACCTGACTTGGCTAGGATGCCGTCACCCGACAGCAGGCCAGTCCAGGTCACGCCGAGGCCGTTGCTGTCGATGGTCGAGGTCGTTCCGGCCACGAGCGTCGCGTTGACGTCGGTAGACAGTGCCGTTCCGAAAGCCTGGATCGTTCCACCACCCAGGTTGAATGCGTAGGCGCCGGTTGTGCTCTCGAAATTGCGCCGCAATGAACTGCCACCCACCTGCAGGGTACCTCCGTTCAAGTTGTATGTACCGCCACCGCTTCCCGCGAGATAGAGGTTGGCATTGTTCGCGATCGTCAGGGTGCCGCCGGTTTGCTGAATCGTGCCTGTGCCTTGGGCCGCGGCAGTCGCCAGGTGATTGCCGATGATGAGATCGGCACCGTTCACTGTGACCTGCCCAGTGCCGCCGATGTTCAAGGTACCGGTGCTTGGCGTCAGCACTCCAGCGCTCTCGTTGCGACCGATCACCATCTGCCCCGGCCCATTGAACGCGAGCGAACCGCCGGTGATGTTGTAGACGCCGGTGCCACCTTGATTGCCGATGCTGAAGGCAGCGCAGTGAGCTATGTCACCGCAGAAATTGATGGCGACGTTGCCGCCAGTCTGGTTGACGGTCCCAGTGCCGCCGAACGATCCCAGCGTCAGGCTCTGGCCTAGCGTGAGGCTGCCGCCGCTGACGTTGAGAGAGCCGACATTGGTCGCCGGATCTGCGCCGAGGCCTAGCACCAGCGAGCCCGCATTCGTAGCTCCGCTTGTCTGAGCAAGCGCACCCCCGCCGCCGACGATCAGTTCGCCGCCGGCTGCAGCGCTTCCAAAGGTCGCGTTGTCGATCGTGAGCGTGCCGGTGCCGGCCTTGATGAAAGTGCCGTGCGGGGTATCCCACGCGTTTCCGATGAACGACACAGTTCCAGAGTAGCTTTGGTGGCCATTGTCGGCACCGACCACCAACGTTCGTGTACCGGCATTGACGGCGCCCGCGCCAGTAAGGCTCGGAAGACCCACTCCAGGAATACCGAGGCCCGGAATCGGTGTCGTGACCGCCGCTAAGTCGAAAGTGGCTCCGCTGGCCACGTTCACAGGCCCTACGACCAGTCCGCCCGGCCCGAGTGCCAAGGTCCCGGCGGCAATGTTGGTCAGGCCCGCGTAGGTGTTGATGGCGCCCAGGTTCAAGGTGCCTGCGCCGGCCTTGATCAAGCCGCCGCTGCCCGATAACACCCCGGACCAAGTCGCGCCGAGACCAGCGGTGTCGATGGTCGAGTTCGTGCCAACGGCCAGCGTCGCATTGACGTCGGTGACCAGCGGGCTGCCGATGACCTGGATGGTTCCGCCGCCCAGGTTGAACGCATAGGTGCCGGCGCCGCTAAGGTAGTTGTGTCCGAGGGAGGCGCCGCCAATCTGCAGCACCCCGCCGTTCAGGTTGTACGTCGCTGTGCCACTGCCCGCAAGATAGAAGCTGGCGGAGTTGTCGATGGTCAGCGTGCCGCCGGTCTGATTGATTGTTCCGCTTGCTGGACCAACTCCGGGGGTAACGACGTTGTTGCCGACGACCACGGTTCCGCCACCGTTTACGAGCATCTGCCCACCAGCGATGTTCAAGATCCCGCTGGTGGCGCCTTGGTTGACGTTCCGACCGAGCACGACGAAGCCGGGACCCGTGAAGCTCAACATGCCGTTGGACAAGTTGTAGACCCCGGTGCCCCCCTGATTTCCGATGTTGAAGCCTATGCAGCGGGCTACGTCACCACAGCCCGGTGCGAGTGCCACGGTGCCACCGCTTTGCGTCGCAGTGCCGCTGCCTCCGAAGGAGCCCATGGTCAAGGTCGTATCGATATTGAGCGTGCCGCCACTCACATTCAACGCTCCCGCGTTGCCGGTCGTCAGACCAAGAACGAGGACAGCGACGCGAGTCTCCTGGCCGGCCTGCGCGATCGCGATCGCGCCGCCGTTCACGACGAACTCGCCCTCTTGTACCGGGTTCACCCGGCCGATGGTGGCGCGGTCGATGGTCAATGTGCCGCTGCCTGCCTTGACGAACAGGCCGTGGGCCGCAGCCGACGAGATGCCGTCGAGTGCAATCTGCCCGGAGAAGCTCGTGGAGGTTCCGTCACCACCGACGACCACGGCGTTGGTCCCTTGGACGATGGTGCCGGAGCCCGACAGGTTCTGGAGCACGAAGACTGCGGGATTGGGCGCGACGCCCGTCGCGGCGGCGAGATTGAAGAGTCCGCCAGCGCCGATGTTGAGCCCGAAGCCGGTGATTTGGCCTGTACCCGATGCCGTCAGCGTGCCATTGCCACCGTTACCGAGTTGAATGATCGGAGCGGGCGGACCCGCTGGCGTGGCGTTGAGGTTACCGCCGGTAATGACATTGACAATGCCAGCGCCCGAAGGGCTGCCAATGTTCACGACGCTCTCGTCCCTGGGAGCGGAGACGTTGACCGTCGATCCGTCCGTGACATTCAGTTGAGCGCCCGCAGGCATTGGAGCAAGGAGTTCGACGCCACACAGCACCGCGATAGCCGTGCTGATTCGTCGGCGCCTTAGTCGCGGAAGGCTGGTGCGCGCGAGCGCTGCCTGGTTGAAGGAGGTGACGACGGCGGAGGTCGAGAGCATGTTGCGTTCCTTCTTTTTCGATGACACGCACTGCTTATTGCATCGCTGCGAGCAGATGCGTGCCGGTTGGGTGACGCGCTAACGGAGCTCTGGGCTGCTTCGACTGCAATTGAAAGTCAGTTCGGAGTCAGCCAGCTTGATGACGGCGGAGCATCCTCCTGTCTACTGCCGGTGGCAAGCGCGGCCATGGGGCAAGGTCCCCGTTGATGTTTCAAATTGAAAGCGCCACGCTTAAGGCTGCGAACTTGTGGTCCAAAGACCTACAAGGCATTCTTGGTCCCTAGCCCTTTTTTTGCCCAGGTCGGGGCGCTCGATCACGTCGCTGCAGAAGCGCGCGCTCTGGTTGTTGTCTCCTTGTGATCATTGGCGGGTACGCCGGACGGAACTCCTGTCGCAGTCCAAGGCGGTCGAGGGGGCGACGGGCACGAGGCCGTGGCACTCGGTGCTCACGGGGGTGCCCTCGGCCGTGGGGGTCATGTCATGCTCCTTGAAGAAGATCGCCATCTCGGCGAGGAAGGCATCGGCGATCCGACGCGCGCAATCAGTCATGGCGCGAGCTCCCCGTGGGCCATCAGTGCATGGCCGCTGTTACCAGCGTTTCGCTAGCAGCGGGAAGGCGGCCGGTCTTGCGCAGGCCACGCGCGGCCAACCAGAAAAGCAACCCCGACGCAAGGCCATGATGTCCAACACCGGAAGCACGGTGGTCGGTGGCATTGCCGAGCCGCCCTGGGCGAGCCGGTCGCTCGCGAAGCCGAGCGCAAAGTTGCCGATCGCGCTCGCGAACAGGTTGATCAGGAACATGTTGAAGCCCGCGACGGTCGAGCGCATGCGAACCGGCACCAGTCCCTGGATCACCGCGTTCGCCGGACCATATAGCGCCAACGGAAGGAAGAAGCCGGCACACATCCCGATGTAGAAGAGCACTGAGCCCGCGGGCGCGAAACGATAGGCGACCACGAGGGGGCCGCACACGACCACCAGCACCGCCATGAAGACCGCGTGGCCGCCATCCAGCCTTCGCGCGAAGCGGTCGCCGAGCATGCCACCGGCCACCGGCCACCGAGCCGAGCGTGCCGAAGGCAATCTGCAGGATGTCGATGGTATCGATCGCACTCACTGGGTATGACGATCCGGATCGCGTTCGAGCCTCGCTGCCGCACCATCACGCGGCGAAGGCGCCAGATTTGATCATCTGCTGACTAGCTCCAGGCAGGGCAAGGCTCGTTCGCGAGTCGCTCGTGCGCGGTGGTGCGCCCATTGGACCGCTTTGTGGGTGCGACCGGCCATAGGAGATCGGTGCACGACAGGCCGATCATGGCCGCGATGCGAAGGCCTCCCAAAGTTCGGCAAGTCCGCAAAGGGCACGTACGCGACTAACGGTGTGCACGCCTGATGACTGCTTAGGGACTGTTCCCGATAAGGCGTGTTCTGCCCCTGAACTTCCGCTCGTGGCTATTGCAGACGTAGCCCTTTGCCGCTCCGGGCCCCTTGCCCCAATCACCGTCCTGGCGATCGCGCCGAACGCGTTACTGTCGTCTCAGCATCAAACCCGCGCTCGAACTGAGCTCACTCCCCCGGCAGACAAATCCAGTGCCACCGCACCACGGGGTGACCGCAGTAACTCACGGCCACCCGCTGAATCTGGGAGATGTCCCCAGAGGCGTCACCGGCAGCAGCCCATCGCTGGTCCATCCAAACCACGGCCTCAAAGAGATCGTCCAGATCACCCGTTAAGTCATATCGATTCAGCAAGGCGTCAGTCAGCTCGCGGCTCGAAATCCCGTCACCGAGGGCAGCTTCGTCGCGCAGGACATCGAGTCGCGGCTGTCCCGTACGAACGTATGAGTATGCAGACACCGTCTTTGCGTGATGACCTGTCAGCGCAGGTTTCGACTGCGGGTTTTCGATCGCAAACGTCAAGACGGCACCCGAAAGCAGCGCTCCCGCGAGGAAGGAGCCAATGAGCCGGATTGTTCCCGAACGCCCCTCTGCAGCAGCGGCTGCGAAATGGGCTTTGAACCACGGGCTGACCATAGGAGCGTCCCAGCCTCAAGTATCACGATGAAGCGCTCGACGCTTTGCGCAAGCCAAGGAAAATGACCGCCCCGACAACTGTCAGGACGCCAGCCCCCTGATGCAACGTCACGTGCTGGTCGAGGATCAGCGCGCCGAGGCCCATCGCCATCACAGGCTCAACGCTCATGATGGGCGAATTGGCCGCAACGCCAAGCCGCGGAAGCACGGTGAACAGCATCGTGATTGCACTCCCGTAGAGAATGGTCAGTGCCGCCAATCCATACCAGCCCGAAGTCGAGCCTGGCCAGGCCGGCCCTCCTCCGATCCAGACCGCAGGCAGGGCGACGGAACTAACGACCAGCAAGGTGCACGCACTGCGAAAGCGTCCGTCTAGTTCGACGACCTCATGCTGCGTCAATGTCAGGGCCAGGGCGAACAACACCGAGGCAGCAAGCGCCAACACGGTGCCATACCCATGTAATAGAGAAGCCCCGAACGAATCGCGCAGGGTCCGTCCCGCCGACACGTCCAGGGCCAGAGCCAAGCCGATCAGGACGATCGGCATGACGATCAACACCGTTCGACCACAACGCTGGCGATACAAGCCCCAGGAGGCCAACCCGATCCATATCGGGTAAGTGTTGAAGACAAGCACCGCCATTCCTACCGAAAGCACCTGCACCGCCGAATACAGGCAAATGCCTTGCAGGCCAAGAAGGAGGCCGATCGCGCCAAGCATCCACCCCTGCCGCGAGTTCGGCGTCGCTCGAATCCGACCCACCGCGCACAGAACGAACAAGAGGCAAGCGGTGACCCCACTACGGACCGCGAGCGCGGTGTAGATGCTCGTGCCACTGTCGAACGCAATCCGTGCAGCGACGACACTGCCGGCAAGCATGCCGGCCAGCAACAAGAGCGCCGCGAAGGAAAGCGGGGCCAACGCAGTTGGGATCATGCCGGGCCGAATTCGTGGGCCGCCTGGCACTTTGCCGGTGCAGCCGGACAAGCCGAGGCAATGGGCGTCCCCTCCAGCGTCAGCGGAGCGACCTGCACGCCCGATGGCAGACTTCCATCCGCCACCAATGCCGCAAGCGTTCCTGCAAGCAGGACCAGCCACGCTGCTGTCACGCTGACAGCCAACGTGAAGCTGCGATGCGCGAAGGATCGGTCTTCTGCCAACCCACCTGGACGAATCGTTGGATGCGAGGATTGCATGGTGCCCCCGAACTATGCGCAACCAAAGAGTGCGCGAACCGGATCGTAGAGATCGAGCCGTCGGGGGACATACCCCAATCAGGGTATTTGATGAACGAAGTTGGCGCCGCCTTAGTGAACCCTTGCATGCGGGAGACTGCGTCACCAACGCGTCGAATCGTCGCGCGGCGCTATCGAGGTTGGCAGCCGAAGGGAGATCCGTGTCCCGCCCTCGATCCCCGGCCCCACACTCAGTGTGCCCCCGAGTCGATCAGCACGCCTGCGCATGCCCGCAAGGCCGCGGCCGGCGACGGTGGCGCCGGGCACGCCCGCAGCGAGCCCGGAGCCGTTGTCGGCGACCTCGATCAGCACATGACGGCCGGCCGGCGCCGCCGTGATTGTGATGGCGCTTGCGCAAGCGTGGCGCACCGCATTGTTCAGCGCTTCCTGGACCACGCGCAGCACCGCCAGCGCACCCTGCGGCGTCAAGCCGTCGAGTGACGGCAAAGGCTCGACTTTCCAGTGCAGTTGGATCTCCAGCGCAGCCAGCCGAGGGGTAAGGCGCTCGCGCAGGTTGCCAAGCAGCGCGAGAAGGTCATTGCCAGCCAGGTCCAGCGAATCGACAATGAAGCGAAGGTCCTGCAGGGCATCCTCGATGTTGTGAACCAGCACCTGGGGATCTCCGTCCCTCTTTTGCGCCAGGCGCAGGGCCGTGGTCAATTGAGCGCCCAGGCCATCGTGCATGTCGGTCAGAAGTCGCGCACGCTCTTCAACAATGGCCGCCTGCTGCTCTCGCGCGGCCTGCTCACGGTCGCGCACGAATCGCTCAACGAAGAAGAAAAGCAGCACGCAGAACATCGGCAACGAATCGCTCGGCGTCAGCATGAAGGGATCCCTGGGCAGAACGCCCGCCACCAAGCCGAGGAACTGGACGAAGCCCAGAAACCAGATCAGCTCTGCACCCGCCAGCGCGAACGCGCGCCAACTGCGTTCCTGCCATGCCCAACGCCACAGCATCGCAGTCGCGACGAGCCGCAACACGGCGAAGGGCAGCGAAATCACGGTCACCGCCAGGATCGACCCCGGGATCAAAGCGACCGCGACAAGAGCCGCCAGCGTGAGCAAAGCGGTCGCGCGCAGCACATGCGGGAACCAGTGCCACGTGCTGCGACTGACGCGCCAAATCAGATCGAGCAGCGCCCAGGTGAAGCAATTCACCAGAAAGGAGATGAGAAGAAGGTGCTCGTCCGCGGTCAGTGGCAGATCGGGGAAGAGATAGACGACGAGAAGGGCCGTCCATAGCGCTGTCACGAGCACGAAACGCCAATTCTCGAAGTGTCCCTGGCGCCATGAAATGATGCATGCGAAAAGCAACGTCGCCACCATCAGGGTGAGCAACGCCTGGGGAATGACCCGCTGCGGGATCTCGCGCACGAGCCAAGCCGTGTGCAACGACGCGAATGGTCCCACACGGATCACCGACAGTCGCCCGCCCGCGACCGGATTTCCCTGAACGCGCACAAGCAACTCGTTCTCTCCTTTTCGAAAGAGTCCCGAAGGTAACAGCATGAGGTGTGACTGGTTGGTCATCTGGCTGCCGATGTGGCCACCAGGCTGCAGAAACCGGGTGGCCGGATTTAGAACCGATCCATTGAAGATGAACTGGCCCGTGACCGCCACGGTAGCCACAAACAGTGCGGTGGCGTGCGACGGCGGTTCATCAAGCATGAAGCGCACGCGGTACCAAACCATGCCGTCCAGCTTCGGATGAGAGCGATGCCAGACATCCGGAAGGACCGTTGTCTCCCAGGCGCCGGCAGGGGTTTTGTCGGCGTCGCTGACCACTGAGTCGGCGCGGTCGAAGCGCAGGTCGACTACGCCCATGCCGGGCGCATCGGCGCGCGCGAGCCATGCGACGGACGTGCCCCCTGCGATCAGGACTCCGCACGCAATGACGCAGCTACGCAGCGGGCCCCACGCCGCCGAGAATCCCATGAGGACGCCGCCTCTCTGTGAATGGAATGGCGTGGAGCGTGACAGCCCGTCTAAAAATGGTCAACCATCGCCGGAGTCAACCTCCCCAGTCTGGAGGAGGTGTCCGGATCCCGAGATCGCTCGCATCAGGGTCACCACGGCAGGCTGACGAAAACCAGCGGTCAACACAGTCAGTCCGTCGACCATCACTTCGCACGTGCGACCCGCATGAAAGGAGACGTCTTCGTGCCGGCCTTCCTGCGTCATCCAGATGCACCCTCGCTCGACGCGAACGACGGTGCCACGTGCCATGCGCAATCGTGTTGGCGCATACGGCAAGACAATCATTCTCGAAGCGGTCGATAGTAGGGCCATAGCGCGTCCTCGATGACGACCGAAGGTACGCATCGCGCTAGCCCAGCGCATGCCTGAATCACGGTATTCGCAGGCCGTCGACTACCTTCCAACGTCAGCGCAGTTGGCCAGTCGCTCTGGCGCGGTTTACCGCCTGGGTCCTGTTGTTCACGGCTAGCTTGTCGTAGATGTTCTTTACGTGCGTGCTCACGGTATGACGTGACAGCGACAGAAGTTCCGCCGTCTCGGGCACAGAGTGGCCAATGGCGATATACGACAGAATCTCGATTTCCCGCTCGGTCAGCGCGTCCAGGGTATGAGTTGGGCGAGGGCTCCGTCCCGTTGTTGCGTTTGGCGGATACGACGCAAGGGCAAGTCGCTTGAGCAAGTGCCGCGCAATGGCCGCTGAAAGGGGTGCTTCGCCCGCATTCACCTGAAAGATCGCCTTTTCCAACTCCTGCCGAGAGGTCTCTTTCAACAGATACCCGCTCGCGCCAGCCTCCAGCGCCTGCACAACGTGTGCCTCATCGCCGAACACCGTCATTACCAACACCCGAACGCGGGGCGAGATTTCCAGCAGCTCGCGAATCAGCTGGATGCCACTTCCATCGGGGAGCCCCAGATCGATCACGGCCACATCTGGAGGGCCCAGCTTCGCCATGGAGGCCCTCGCACTTGCCAAGCTGGTCGCCGTGCCTGCCAGACCCAATTTTTGAGAAGTGCGCACCATCTCGACGAACTCGGCGAGCAGGAACTCATCGTCTTCGACAATTAGGACGGAAATGACCTGACCCGACTCTGTCATGAGGCGACCCGATAGATGCGGACGCGAAGAGTCTAACGTCGCAAGGGCTCACTCAATTCCAGGCCGACGGGCTGTCGGCGCCATCTACCCAACTTTGTGGATCCAAAGTCCCGAACGCACTCGCACTCGCACTCGCACTCAGCTCGACAGCTTGGACTCTGCTCGAGGTTGTCCAAAAGTATCCTTCCAAACGTTGGTGATACAGGCATGGCAAGTCGAGATACGCTACGCGCGCTACTGCAGGTCTTCCCTCTTTGGTGCGGCGAACCCCAACACCTCCCATATGCATGATGAGCGCGCCCGCGTGAACGTTGAACGCAGTAGGCAACGCATCGCTCCGCGGGCCTGTACGACCCAACCAGGAGCACGATCATGGATTCCGTGGAACTGGCCCAGCGGTATTTCTCAGCTTGGAACCTGCGTGATGCGGGAGCCGTGCTCGAAACGTTTGCCCCGGGTGGTACGTACTGCGACCCCGTTACGGCGGGTCCGGTTGCGGGTGAAGCGTTTCGGTCCTACATGGAGCAGCTTTGGTCGGCGTTTCCCGACTTGAGCTTCGAACCGGGGCGCATGGACGCGGCATCTGACGGCGTCGTGTGCGCCGCGTGGACCATGCTGGGGACCAACACCGGGTCGCTGCTGGGCCTCCCGCCGACGGGGAAGCCCGCATTCCTGCCTGGACTCGATGTGGTTCAGACTTCCCCGGACGGAGTCAAGAGCGTGGTCGGCTATTTCGACTCAGCCACCTTGCAGCGGCAAATGGGGTGGCAAATCATCGTTCAGCCAAAGGAACTGGGGCCGATAACCTTGGGCAAGGGCACCACGGTGCGTCGCAGCCTCCTGGCCGATGCCCAGACCTTGACCGTCACCGAAATTGTCGCGCGTGACGACGAAAATACGGTCTTCGTCAACGAGCTATCGCGTCACGTTTTGGCTGAACTCATGGCGGGCGATGCCATGCAGACATTCACCAGCGTAGTTGGTGGCCACCGTTTGACAACGATTGTCACCTGGGCGTCTCCTGAGGAAATGAAGTCTGCAATGCATAGCGGCCCGCATGCTCAGGCGATGTCCAAGTTCTTTGCAACGCCCGGGATCGAGGGAGCCGCTATCGATGTCTTCACGCGGCTCCAGCACGGCAAGCAATACCGGCGCTGCCACGCTTGCCAAAAGATGGTGGCCCTGGCAGGGTCCACTGGCCGATGTGGCTGCGGGGAAGCTGTGCAGGCGGTCACCTAAGGGCCCGACTGCCATGTCGGTCGAGTTGGCGCCCGTCGTCTGCACGGAACTGGAGAATTCTGCCGTATCGGCGAGCGCGAGGAGTGCATGCGCACGAATGTGCTGAGCCGTTATCGGACCGTGTCTCGTTGTCGTTGCTGATTGCCGCGCTGGCGAGCGTCTCCGTTTCGTGGTTTCTGTTCTTCTTGCCAACCTTTGGGTTGTTGATTGCAGGAATTTTCGGACTGATGCTGCCAACAAAGGATTTCTACATTGAGCGAAACGCGCGCCGCCGCGCGCCTCAGGAGTCACCTAGCCGTCGAGGCGACTTGTCAGTGGAACGGCATTCGGACAGCGTTGACCTGAAAACTCAGGCCGAGTTGGTATTTTCGGCCCTAGGCGTTACGGTATTCGAAGAGCGGTTCAGCCCGAACTATCCTCCCGATGGTCACTACTTCATGGGCTTCGCGCTGAACGCCGCTATTGAGGTGTGTGAAGCCGAGGAAGAGGGTGCGAACCAGTATCCCTATTGGGTGATAGTAGGTAGCCCTGAGCGTAGGAACGGCCTTGGCCTCTTGCCGTCAGACCCATCGGTGTTGGCTTCAATCCTCACATCGGCCGGCATGCATTCGCGACCTTTGCGCTGAGCGTTCTTTGGGCCGAGGCTCCGTCAAGCGCAAGAGGCTACAGTTGGCCAGGAGGTCGAGTCGCCGCCCATGAACAGCGCGATACCCACGATCCCTCGTCGCCGATCACTGCGATTTCTGCAGATCCGCCGTTCTCCAGTACGGCAGCGAGACGAACGCGGTCGTCGGAAAGTACACGGGGGTGATCGTGGCGCCGGGCTCGTACAGCAGGCGGCCGAGAGGGAGCTCGACGGGTTCGATTTGCGGAGCCAGCGCTGAAGCTCCGCCACCGGTACTGCGGAGAGCAGACCGCTCTTCTTGACGTCCTCGAAATCGACCATCGGATTCTGTGCCTCAAGTCGTGCGGCGCCTGGACGGCGCCAGCTATCTCCAGAATCGATTTCGTGTGTTTGATACCGTACTTAGGCTCGTGGTTTCTCCAGCGCGCATGACGTCGGTGGATGTCTACCACGCCGAAAGCGCCTACGCCGATAAGGCTTCAGGACTCACGGACGGCTCTTGCTCTTCGTCCCTAGCGTGTGACCTACAGGGGACTTGATATGGCCATTTCCGTTTTTCTCGTCGAAGACAACCCGCAGATCAGAGCCAACCTCATCCCTGCCCTCCAAGAACTGGGCTCCGCAAGCGTCATCGCCGTCGCCGAAGCCGAAGAGGAAGCTATCAACTGGCTGGCGCTTCACAAGGGGAAGTGGGATCTAGCCGTCGTTGATTTTTTCCTGAAGGAGGGCACCGGCATCGGCGTCGTGCGGTGGTGCGACGGTCGCGGGGCAAACCAGCGCGTGGTCGTCCTCACCAACTATCCAACGCAAGCAACACGCGCGGCGTTCAAGGATGCTGGGGCGGATCTGGTGTTCGACAAGTCAACAGAGCTGGAAGCGTTCTTCGATTACTGCCTGAGCAGGCAACCAGGATAGAGCACACATTCAATTCAACGCGATCTCCTCCTAGTCCTGCTACCGCCAGGCGCGACTCCTCCCGCCATCACCTACAGGCTTTCGCCATACACCTTGCCACCTCCATTCGATCCGTGGCTAACAAGTTCTGTCACCGCTGACGTCGCTTTGGCCACGCATGCGCGCTCGGAAACGCTTGCCAGCCTTCGTGCGCAGCGTTTGGCTAGCCTGCTGAGTTCAGCGGCCCGCGGGTCGGCGCACTACCGCAAGGTGTTTGCAGGCCGAAATCCGATGCATTCACGCCTCGCTGATCTGCCGATCGCGCGCAAGGCTGAACTGATGCAGCGGTTTGACGACTGGGTCACCGATCCGACGCTTCGCCTCGACGCGCTGCGCCGCTTCGTGTCCGACCGCTTGTGCATCGCCGCCCCTTTTTTGGACCGCTACGTGGTGTGGGAGAGTTCAGGCAGCAGCGGCGAGCCCGCCGTTTTCGCGCAGGATCCCAAGGCGATGGCGGTGTACGACACACTCGGGTTCTGGCGCGGGCCCGGGCTGAGGCGGACGGCCAACCCGTTGTCCGTTGGGGAGCGAGTCGCCTTCGTCGGCGCCACGGGCGGACACTTCGCGAGTTGGGTGTCAATGGAGCGCCTGCACCGATTGAATCCGGCGCTGGCCGGCAGCCTGCACGGCATCTCGTTCCTGCAGCGCGCTAGCGACCTGGTCGCACAGCAGAACGCGCTGGCGCCGACCGTGGTTGCTACCTACCCCAGCGTCGCAGTGCTGCTCGCGGAGGAACGGCTTGCCGGACGGCTCAGCGCGGTCCCGCGCGAGCTTTCGACGGGTGGTGAAGATCTGTCGGCGTCTACCCGCGCGTATGTGCAACTGGCACTGAACTGCCGTGTGACCATCAGCTACGGGGCCTCGGAGTTCTTACCTCTGGCCTTCGAATGCCGTTGCGGCAGCGTACATCTGAACAGCGACTGGGCGATCCTCGAATCCGTCGACAAGCGTGGCCGAGGAGTACCGGCGGGGGAGGTCGGCGCGACCTAACCTTGCCAATCATGTGCAGCCACTGATTCGCTACGACCTTGGCGACCGCGTGACGTTGCAGGCTGCGGTCTGTGCGTGCGGTTCTCATCATCCGGTGATCGATGTGCAGGGTCGCAACGACGAAATGCTGCAATTAGGCGGACCAGGCGCGCGGACGGTGCGTATCTCCCCGCTGGCCGTCAGTACGGTGCTAGAAGACGACGCGGGTCTGTTCGACTTTCAGCTGGAGCAACAGGGCCCCTGCGGTCTTCTGCTTCGCACAAGCATGCACGGCAAGACGGCCGATTCGAGCCTGCAGGGGGCACGAGTGGCGCTCGCGCACTTTCTGATAGGGCAAGGTGCGCACGGCGTCCACATCAAATGCCGCAGCGGCGAGGCAAGCGGCGCGGGCGCAGCGGAAAGGTGCAGCGGATTGTTTCCTTGTGAGTACCCCGGGGAGTTCACCAGAGATCTCCTTCAGATCCCAGTGTTCAGTACTTGCCAACGCCTTTGCGCTCAACGCAACAAGTTGCGTGCTTGGGTTTCGAAGAAGCGCAGCATCTCCTCGCCGGCATGCGGTCCCAGCGGATCGGCAAAAGACCCGGCCAGGCTACCGCCCGACCATGCGTGCGCCGCGTCGTGCAGGGTCCAATGTTCGCCACGCACGCCAGAGCATTGCTTAACGTAGTTGCGCCGGGTGAACCGCCGTCCATCGGAGCCGGTCTGCTCGCAGGATTCGAAGGCGCAGTCGGCTCCCAACGATGCTTCGATGACCCGAGTTCCATTGACGTGGTGCACCACGTCATCCCTGTCGTCGTGGAAAACGATCGTCGGCATTTCGCGCGCGGCGCTCACTTCGTACGGGGCGCCTCGCAGCGCCGCCAAGCCGGAGGACAAATCGACCCCAGCACGCGCTGCCAGACCCGAGTGCACACCGACAGCAGCGAACACTTCAGGAAAAAAATCACCCAGCAGCGCAGCCATTGCACCGCCGGCTGACAGGCCGGCGACGTAGATGCGATCTGGATCGATTCTTTGCTCATTCGAAATCTGCAGGGTGAGTGCAACGATGCGCGCAGGATCGCCCTGGCTGCGCGTTTGATGGGCCCGATCGAACCAATTCCAGCATTGGAGCGCGTTAGCACTGGTAGGTTGCGCCGGATAAAGCACAACGAATCCATATCGCTCAGCCGCCGAGTTCATCGCCGTGCCGGCCGCAAAGTCGCCTGGATTCATGGCCCGCGCCGTGGAGCATCACGACCATCGGCGCCGCGCGGCGCGTCGCACTGGCCGGCACGCACAGGCTGTAGTCGTCATGGACGGTCGTCATCGGCACGGACGGACTTGTTGCGGGTCCTGGCGATGCCGACGGGAAGAATGTGACTCCAGCCTCAGACACCATCTGGAACCAGGAGAGAAACGGATTGAATGTCATGAACGGGATTGTCTTCGCCATGTAGTCGTCAAGGCACTCTGGCAGTAGCGTGACCTGCTGACGGTCCTCGCCTTCGATGAATCGCTTCATGGGCCACCACCTCGTTCAGACGGGTTGGCTCAATATAGGCGACCATCTGAGATGTTTCCACACACCCTCGGCCCACTGCAGTCATAGCAGTTGTTCCGAAGCGGACGCTTGATCGTGATGATGTCAGGGCTTCTAGGATCCCGGTGATAGCCCTGACGGTCGTAGCGCACACAAGCCGAGCGCACCTCTCGACGTTGCCGTCGAGCCAATTCCTCGCGACGGTCGAGACTGGCTAGCGAATCGCGTTGAGCTGGCCGGCCGAACGGAAGCGGGCTCGGAGGAGGGCCGTGGCCCACCAGGTCAAGGCTACGTTGGCGAAGAGGCCGACGATGACGATGACTGCCGCACGATCTGCAAACCCTTGGCCAGGGTCCAACAGCAGTAGCGCGAGGGACCATGGCAGAGCGCAAAGGATTGCGGCCATGAGCATGATGCTGTGTTCACCTGGTCGCAATGTGGCAGCGGCCAAGGCGGCCGCGATGGCGGACCATGCGCCGGGCAACCACCATGCGTGGCGATACAAGATGGGTAGAAGGCGGGTTCTCATGGCAGAAATTGTGCGTTGAACGTGGCAGTGGCACTTGAGCACACGCAAGGGCCATGCATGATCATGGTCCAGCACCACCTGAGTCAAATCGAAGTCGGCCGGCCGAGAGATTCCGCTGGCGGCGGAGGCCAACACGATGCCGCGGATTCTCTCGTTGCTCAGTTGTGCGATGGGGCCCGGGCGGAGCGCAACGTCGCAGCAACCAGATCGATTCCGGCGCGCATGCACGACTCCTCGAGCTCCGCGATCAGGCGATCAATCTGACCGAGGAACGCGACCTTGTTCAGCGGTGGCGCTTGAATACATAGGTCCCATGCAAGATCAGCCACCTGCTTTTCCCCCGCGCATCTGGCCCATGAACGAACTTCGCAATAGCAGATGGCTGCCAAGTTCGCTAGGTCAGCTTCTCGGCGAGCGTAAGCGATCTCCGCGCCGAGATCTTCAAGGCGCAGCCGCAGAGTGGGGGTAAGGCCAGGCGTTTTCATGCTGCAATGCAACATTGCCAGCCGGAGGTGGCATCGTCAAGCTCGAGATTAGGGTGCCCGCCTCATATCAGGCCGGCCTCCGAAGCGATGGCAGCGAGAGCGAGCTGGCGCAGAGGTCAAGCGATTTGGGCCCTTCGCAGAGGGGCGTTTGGCGCACAGCGGGCATAGAAATGCTGGCGAGCGAGCAAAGCCGGCCGCCTTCACCCAAGTTGCTCGGCAAGCCCGACGATGATTCCTTCAGGCCCACGAATATAGGCAAGCCGGTACGATTTCTCGTATTGCATCTGGCCAATGAGTTCTGCGTCGTAGGCCGGCATCTGCGCGAGGACAGCATCGATGTCGTCGACGGCAAACATGATGCGACGAAGACCCAGAGCGTTCACCGGCGCGTCCACGGGCCCGAACCTGACTGCGCTCGGCGTGTGGAATTTGTCCAGTCCAACTCCTGCCCATCAGGAGTCCGTAGCATCGCGATGGTGGCTCGGACGTTTCCAAGCCCTATCAAGCTGCCGACAGAAGGCCCTTCCACGGTGGTTTGCCCCTCAAGCTCGAACCCCAACTCTACAAAGAACGCCTTCACCTTTTCGAGATCGTCGACAACGATCAGGACGTTGTCCATTCGATTGATTGTCATGTCCTTCGATCTGGCGGCGCTGGCGTGAGACATGCCTGCGCTCAGCAAGAACTATTGAGGCGTGCCCGTTTTCTCCTTGGGATTCGTCGGCACATCGGGCCGCTCGCCCTTCACGCCCGCTTGGGGTTTTAGGTCACCCTTGCTCGGCTTCACCTCTGCTCGGCTCATCGCACCCGTCGGCTGCGGGGCGTTTGGCTGGTTGTTAGTCATGGTCGAAGGTTCGCCCTTTGGAACCGTGGTATTCGCCGGACTGCGGTTTTCTGAGCGAGCTTCGGATTTCACTTCTTCACGTGCAGGATTGCTTCCGTCGGGACGCTGCGTCCGATTCGCGACGCCGGCAGGCGTTTTCGTGCTGGCCTGTCCTCCCTTTGCAGGATCAGTTGCAGCAGGCTGCGCTGTGGTCTGAGCAAGAACGCTGCTCGAGAGGCTGAGGATGCCGACGAGCGCAACTGTGGTGAAAATCTTTCTCTGCTTCATGGCGGTCTCCCAAGCGAGTGTTGCCCCCAATTGAGGGCGTTACCAATTTTGGAGAGGTGTTGCGTCCAGACTGTCAGGTTCCGGCCCCGCAGATGTAGGTCTGCACGTCTGCCTCCGAGGTCTGCGGGAGAGCTTCCTAATGCATATCCCCACGCAATTCGCCGCGGCCAGAAAGCTCTTCGCTAATGCTTGAATCCTCTTCCTCGACCGCACTACTCTGAATTTTGCGCCGGCGTCAACACCTAGGGTCGTCCTTGAACGGACTTTCGACTGTTGGGCTCACCCAGCCGAGAAGCAGACGTCGCCCGCAACGGCTCCTTCCAGCTAGTCAAGCATCCTTCGCGGAAGCTTGATGGTGAAGACACAGCCCGTGCCAGGTACGTCCCGAACGGTCAAAACGCCTCCATCCGCCTCGACGCTTCGTCGCGCAATGGAAAGACCGAGTCCCAACCCGCTCTTGTTCTCCCCGACTTGAACAAAGGGCTTGAAGATGCGCGAGGCAGCGTTTGGAGGAAGACCTCCGCAGTGGTCCTTGACGTCGACCAAGACATAGTCGCCTTCGGTATGGGCGCTCAGTGTGACCTCGGTGTGAGCATGGGTGAACTTCAAGGCATTCTGAAGCAAGTTCACCAAAGCCGCCAGGAGCCGTTCCCGATTGCCGGAGATGCCCAGCGTGGCGTCGACGTCGGGGACCAAGAAGGTGCAGCCCTTAGCGCTCGCGTCGAGCGAGGCGACGTTCCTGGCCTCCGCGACGAACAACGCGACCGAAAAGGCTGCCTCCTGAGGCGCTTCGGCCGTGCCCTTGACCTGGAACAGCGACACGTTGAGCAGGGTCGCCAACGAAGTCAGGCTCCTTTTCAGCACGGCGCCGGTTGCGCCGCCGACGGGAACCCTTCCCGACTCCAGGGCCGTGAATGCAAGCGTTGCAGTGTGCAAATAGTTCCGCAGCTCGTGCACCAGCACGCCCAGGCGCTCGTTCTCATCGGCGGTCTGTTGAAGTGCGACGCTGGCGTCCCGCCAGATGCCGAACTCGGTGACCGCGTCGGCAATCGCGTTGTCGAGGCAACGGTTCAGCGTGCGAAATTCGTCGACGGAGAATGGGGCGTCGAGTTCAACGGCGAGGTCTGTGATGGCCTGGCAAAGATCGCCGTAGTCGTGCACCACCTGGTCGACGGAAAAGCCGAGCTCCAAAAGCTCCTTACCGTGCGCAGCGGCGCTCAGGCCCATCTCGGACAAGGCAGCTGCGTCGCCGCCAGCGGCACCTGAAATCCTGAAGCTCTCGTCGACCTCGCCGTTTTCCTGCGCTTCCAGCGTTCTCATCAACTGGTCCAGAAAAATCGGAACGCCGTTGGCAAGCTGCGCCGGCGTGGCTGCTCGCCTGGGCCGCTGTGCAACCTTGGCCTTGCACCGTTCAATGAGTTCGTCGCGGTGGTTGTAGAGGAATCTATGCATATGGTCCTCCATGAGTAACGCCGGCTTCAGCAAAGTCGAAATGTTCAGTGGAGAGACTCGGCGCCCCCGGCGCGCTTCGGCGCGGCTCGGCTCGGCCATGAACTCACATCATGCGCTCTGTGCGCGATGTCGGACGCGAACCGGCCGGGAACCCTGTCCGTCGGGGCTGGCATAGCCCCTCTTCAATAGTGGATTCTGCTTCTCCCTTCCGAACTGCGGTGTGACCCGCCGCTCGGCGAACGCAGTTTCGTGCGCCGATGTCGACGGCAGGTATGTCTTGGGCTGCCATCGCCGGGCTTCCCGAGCGCCAGAGCAGCGAATGCAGCGAATGCAGCCTTGGCCTATTGTCGAAGCCCCTTCGCAAGCGCACGATGGGGCCATGGGCGGCACTCAGAACGACCACAGCAGCACGCCTGGCGTCACACCGGAGCGCGCACTCGAGCTCCTCTGGCAGCAGGCCCCCGATTTCGCATTCGTGCTGCTGGACGCGGCCGGACGCATCACCGGTTGGCGAGGCGCGGCCGAGGCGATGCTCGGCCATGGGGAGGACGAGGTGATTGGCCAGCCGCTCGACATCATCTTCGTGCCTGAGGACTTGGCATTGGGCCTCGCGGACATGGAACGGACCGTCGCGCTCGCCATGGGCCATTCCGAAGACGACCGGTGGCACGTTCGCAAAGACGGCACGCGCATCTGGGTTGCGGGCAGCCTTGTTGCCCTACATGAGGGCGACCGGCACGTCGGCTATGCGAAGACCATGTGCGACCGCACCAACCTGCGCGCCCAGATGGAAACGACCGAAAATCGTCTTGACCACGCCCACGACGCCTTGCGGGGCCGGGACGTTTTCTTCGGCCGGCTGACGCACGAGGTTCGCAACGCGCTCGGCCCCATCCGCAGCGTCACCGACGTGGTGGAGCGGCGTGGCCTGGTCACCGCCGAACTGACGATGCCGCTCAACGTCGTCAAGCGCCAGGTCGCCCAGATGGAAAGGATGATGGAGGATCTGGCCGAGGTGGCCCGCTTCGGGGCGGGCAAGCTGCAACTCGTGAAGTCCACCTTCGATCTCGGCGTCGACCTGCGGGAGATCGCGGCAGTCGTCACGCCCGATGCGAAGGCCAAGCTGCAGACGCTCGAGGTGCTGACGCCTCCGGCGCCCATCCGGCTGCACGCTGACAAGGCGCGGGTGCATCAGATCGTGTTCAACCTGCTGCACAACGCCGTCAAGTACACGCCGCGCGGCGGGCGGATCTGGCTGCACTGCACGGTCGAGATCGATCAGGCCGTGATCAAGGTGAGCGACGACGGCCAGGGGATCCCGTCCGACCTGCTACCGGTCATCTTCGAGCTGTTCACGCAGGAAAACCCGCACCAGGCCCAAGGCGGCTTCGGCGTCGGTCTCTCTCTAGTCAAGGATCTGGTCGATGCCCATCAGGGCTTCGTCGAGGTGCGCTCCGACGGCAAGGGCCGCGGCAGCGAGTTCACCGTGCGCCTTCCGCTGCGCGCGCCCTCGATGGAAGACGCTTCGGGGCCCTGAAGCGCTGCCGGGACGCCTACCGCGCGGCGGACGGCCACAAACTCGACGCCACCCGTCGAGGATCAAGGAATCTGCGCGAGCCGACCGACATCGAGCCAATGCCTCTGCACGACAGCGAGCGCCAGCCCTGAGCACGGTGCCACCACGAGTGCGGCACTGGGCTCCAACGCGCCATCCACCACCCTCGCCCTGGTCTCGTTGGTCTTGAACTCAGGACCATGGCCGGCGCCGTCACGGCAACGGTAGTGATCGCGGCGCTCTATTCGGCCGCGACATCCCGGGCCAGCAGCCCAGCGCATGCAGGAATTCGGTAGTGCGTTGTGGGCCGCAGCCGACGAACTCGCCGCCATAGGCGATGCGTCTCCCCTGCTGAAGTCGTCCAACGTAGGGACCTGGGGCAATGTGGCCGACATGTCGGCGAGCCGCGGACGAAGGTCTCAATAAGCGCGGTTGGCCTGGACGGTGCATGCGCGGACAGAGAGCGCTACGTCCGGAACGCCGTTGCCCGTGACCAACACCATTGCGTGTGTTTGGGCCACCCCAATCTCAATGCCCGCGAGCGGTATGCCTAGAACGGGTGGTGAACGGCTGCTTTGGAGGAAGGCGTACAGCCGGTTTGGGCCCGAAGCGCCTGGTAGCCGACAGGCTACAGTCGGCCAGGAGCCGCTATCCACCAACGACGGCTTTTCCGCCCCGCCATCGCTTGAACCCACCGACTACCGCCCCGGCCCTTTCGCTGCCGCATCTTCCAGCTTCCGTAAAACGTCATCCACATTGAAGCTCGACGGCTTCTGGCGAGGCGGAAAGTCCTTGAAGGTGCTCAACCACTTCGCGACGACGGCCTGCGCTGGCACGATGAAGAACAGCTGGTTGGAAGTCTCGAACGGCTTTGCGCTTTCGTCCGCCCTCTCGAAAGGGTCTGACCGCAGGTTGTAAGCCCGGGGGATGCGGTAGTTCGTGAATTCCTTGGTCCAAACGTCCAGGCCGGTCGCCATCTGCTGGAGGAAGTTCAGCTTGATGTTCTTCAGCCGGATGCCGCACAGCTGTCCATCGTCGTTCCAGTAGATAAATTCCTGGCGCGGCCACTCTTTCGTCTCTCCCTTGAAGGCCGGCATGAGGTTGTAGCCGTCGAGGTGGACGTGGAAAGACTTCTCGCCGAACTTCGAACCCTTGAGGCACTTCTCCTTGACGTCGGGATCGCCAGCCGCTGCTGCGAAAGTCACCAGCAGATCCTCGTGGGCGCAGATGTCGTTGACGATCGTGCCCGGCTTGATGACGCCGGGCCAGCGCATCACCATCGGGACGCGAAAGGCGCCTTCCCAGTTCGTGGCTTTCTCGCCGCGAAATGGCGTCTGCCCTCCATCAGGGTAGGTCATCACCTCGGCGCCGTTGTCGGTCGTGAAGATCACGATCGTGTTCTCGGCGATGCCGAGTTCATCAACCTTGTCGATCAACTGGCCGACGAAGCCGTCGAGCTCTACCATCCCGTCTGGGTACAAACCGAGGCCGGTCACGCCCTGTGACGCAGGCTTCAGGTGAGTCCAGACATGCATCCGCGTCGTGTTGACGTAGCAAAAGAATGGCTTCCTGGCCCTTGCATGGCGATCCATGAAGTCGAGAGCGGCGCCAACGAATTCCTCGTCCACCGTTTCCATGCGCTTCCTGGTCAGAGGCCCTGTGTCTTCGATGGTCTGCTTGCCGACAGGTCCCCATCGCGGCTGGTCGGTCAAGTCGTCCTTGTCAGTCGCCTTGGACTTCAAGACACCTCGCGGGCCGAACATCGCCTTGAAGCGAGGATCCTTCGGATACTGCGGATCCTCTGGCTCTTCCTCGGCGTTGAGGTGGTAGAGATTGCCGAAGAACTCGTCGAAGCCGTGGACGGTGGGCAAGAACTTGTTCTTGTCGCCAAGGTGGTTCTTGCCGAACTGCCCCGAGACGTAGCCGAGTGGACCAAGCACTTCGGCGATCGTCGGATCTTCCGGTTGAAGGCCGATGTCTGCACCGGGGAGCCCGACCTTCGTCAGCCCGGGTCGAATGGGGCACTGCCCCGTGATGAATGCGCACCGCCCTGCCGTGCAACTCTGCTGGCCATACCAGTCGGTAAACATCGCGCCTTCGTTGCCTATGCGGTCGATGTTGGGCGTCCTGTAGCCCATCATCCCCCGGTGGTAGATGCTCGGATTCATCCATCCGATGTCGTCGCCCATGATTACCAGAATGTTCGGCTTGTCGGCCATTGAGGACTCCTTACGAAGGTGGGCTTGTCGGCTCAGCAAACAATCTACGAATCTAACCCGCCCTGTCCGTAGAAGCCATTGCACCAAGGTGCAAGGGGACGACTGCTTTAGGGTGCTGGATCTGCATTAGCCAAGACCTGCAAAGGGCCCTACCTTGCCGGTCATCATCGACCGTTGTACGTCGGCTCCGCGGCAGCGTTTGCTGCCCTTCCCGGGCGCTCGGCGAATTCACGCTGTGCCGCCGACTGCGGTCATTCAGGCGCCCAATGCGATCTCAGAACCTATGACCGGTTCCAAGGCTTTTCAGACATAGCCGGGCTCACACCCCTTCATCGACTGGGCCATCGCGTTACTGGAACCCAATCGAGCGGCCGCCATTCGCGCCGGGCGGAGTGGTAATCGGGGCTCATGGAAATGACTCAACTTTAGCCGCGCCCGCACGCCGCCTCGATCTAGTCGAGCGCGTCCCGCGCCACTTGCACTGCCGCCTCGAGATCACGCGACCTCTCGTCCCACAACCCGGAGCCAGGCGCTCCATGCCGAGCGACATGCGCTCAAACGCGATTTCAAACTTGGCCCTGGCCTGTAACTCTGGACCTCATTGCTGTTCATCGAACTCCTAACCCAAGCCGGCGGCCGGGTACTGAGGGTCTGGGCCACGTCCCGTGCGCCGGTTCCGCTTCCCCCCGGACGTACGTCCTGCTCGCGCGTCGGCCGCGCGGACCGCTCATGCGACGACCCTCGCGCCGGGGCTAGCTGTATGCGCCTGCCTCGACCATCTAAATGCTCAGTGTCAGGGCGCCCAGAACGGCCTGGTCCGCTTGAACTTGAATTTCAGAATGGAGGAGGCACAGCCTGGGTCTCCACCATGGCTCGGACCTTGCGCGCCAGCGCCGCAATGTCGAAGGGCTTGGTTACCACCTCCATGCCATGCTCGAGCATGCCGTTGCCCACCGCCGCGTTTTCCGCATAGCCGGTGATGAATAGCACCTTCAGCGCGGGCCGCGTCACGCGGGCAGCATCCGCGACCTGCCGACCATTCAAGCCGCCGGGCAAGCCAACGTCGGTCAGCAGCAAATCGATGCGCGTGCCGGACTGCAACATGCGAAGCCCGCCCAGCCCGTCCTGGGACGACAGCACACGATAGCCGGCCTCCTCGAGTTCTTCGACGATCAGCATCCGGATCGTCGCCTCGTCCTCGATGACCAGGACGGTTTCGCCCTCACCCGGGCTCGACGCCTCTTCGGGCAGCAGCACCGGCTCGGATTCGGCTTCGCCGACATGGCGCGGCAGGTAGAGGCACATCGTCGTGCCCTGACCCAGTTCCGAATAGACCCGCACTTGCCCACCCGACTGCCTAACGAAGCCGTACACCATCGACAGGCCCAGCCCGGTGCCCTGCCCCATCGGCTTGGTCGTGTAAAACGGCTCAAAAGCACGCGCGATCGTGGCAGCCGACATCCCCGTCCCTGTATCGGTCACGCAAATCGAGATGTACTGCCCGGGCGCCAGATCGTGTTCGGCCGCAGAGCGCGCGTCGAGCCACTTGTTGGCGGTTTCGATCGTCAGTCTGCCGCCATGAGGCGCCATCGCATCGCGCGCGTTGATGCAAAGGTTTAGCAAGGCGCTTTCGAGTTGCGCGCCATCGACTTTCGTGGACCAAAGCCCGCCCGCACCCACGACCTCCACCTCGACGCTCGGGCCCATCGTCCGGCGAACCAGGTCCTCCATGCCGCCGATCAACCGATTCGCATTGAGGGCCTTCGGATCGAGCGTCTGCCTGCGTGAAAACGCGAGCAGCCGATGCGTGAGTGCCGCGGCGCGACGAACCGAATCGTGCGCCATGCCGATGTAACGCTCAGCGTCGTCGAACTTGCCGGCGCCGAGGCGACGCGAGAGCACCTGCAGGCTAGTGCTCATGGCGCCGAGCAGGTTGTTGAAGTCGTGGGCAATGCCACCGGTCAACTGGCCGATGGCCTCCATCTTTTGCGACTGGCGCAGTGCCGCTTCGGCGGCCAACAGTTCGCGCGTGCGCTCCTGCACCTTGGCCTCCAGCGTTTCGTTGGCCTCGCGCAGCAACAGCACCCCGTTCGCGCGCTCCGCCGCGGAGCGTGTGCGCTCCGCGATTTCGCGCACAAAGGCGAGTTCATCCGAGGACCAATGACGGACGCTCGCATCGTTCACGTAGAGCACCGCGACCAGCCGGCCTTGCTCCACCACCGGCACGTTGACAAACGATCGGGCGCTGCGCCCCTCCAGCGCACCGGACG
Organism: Variovorax flavidus; assembly: GCF_030317145.1. Classification (GTDB taxonomy): domain Bacteria; phylum Pseudomonadota; class Gammaproteobacteria; order Burkholderiales; family Burkholderiaceae_C; genus Variovorax; species Variovorax flavidus. Next base: position 15,717 of record NZ_JASZYE010000018.1, on the reverse strand, counting down.
CCTGCGATGTTCGGTCGTCCAGCCGGACATCCACGATGCTGATGAACTCCTTGCGCTTCAGGCTCTCGATGAAAGAGCCGTAGTGGCGCAGCGGCGTATCGCCCGCTAGGCTTTCCACGCCCGGCGCCGTCCAGTCGCGGTCAACGTGCAGTGTGTCGGTTGCGACGTTGATCGTTCCATAGCCCACGCGGCTGACCCGAAGGGTTTCGCCCAGAAGTCGCGCCGCGGCATAGGTGATCTCATCGGGGTCGTCGATGTCGCGCAGGCGCTCGGGAAAGTCGGCCAAGGCGTCACGCAGGCCGCGTGCGACCTGGCGTGCGGTTTCGTCCCGTGCAATCTTGAGGAAGCCGCCCGCGCCGCCGTCTATCGGCGCCGGCAGGGGCCGCAACGAGCCACTCATGAACACTCGCGTCCCGTCCTTGCGCAGATGCCAGCGCTCAGCGTTGGCGCAGCCTTCGCGAACCGCGGTGGCAAATTCCAGGCTGGGCACATCGTCGCGTCGATCTTCGACGGTATAGAGAACCGACACCGCGCGCCCAACGATCTCCTGCACCGGCCAGCCGAAGATCTCCTCGGCGCCGGATGACCAGTCCGTGATGACGCCGTTGGCGTCGGTGGCGAAAATCGCATGGTCCCTGGCGCCGTCGACGACGAGCGCGAGGCGCATATCGCTCGCACGTTGCGCGACTTGCGCCGCCATCCGGTCGGTGACATCTACGCCCTCGACGAAGATACCCGTCACAGCGCCCGCCACGTCGCGGATGGGCTGAAAGACAAAATCGACATAGCGTTCACGCACTTGGCCACTTTCCGGCGTCTGTACGGCGAATTTCGCGCCGTTGGCCGCATACACCTCCCCGGTCCGGAACACCTTGTCGAGCAAGTCGACATAGCCCTGCTCGGCCGCATCTGGCAACGCCTGCGCCACAGTGCGCCCGACCAACTGGCGATTTCCCACGAACTGCATGTACGCCGGGTTCGCCAGTTCGAAGTGATGCGATGGCCCTGACAGCATGGCCATGAAGCTCGGTGCCTGCTCGAACAGTTGCGCCAGTCGTTCCTTCTCTCGCTCCAGGTGCCGCTCTGCCATCACCTTGCCCGTGTTCTCCACAACGATTGCCATCACGCCGACCGGAATTCCAGCTTCGTCCAGCATCGGCGAATAGTCCAGGTCCATCCAGGTAGGGGCCGTCTTCCCCTGCCGCTGCAGCATCAGCTCCTGGTCGCGGTAGCTGAGCGTGCCGCCGGCAAGCACGACTTTCATGACGTTGTCGATGAAATCGGAGGCCTCGTCCCAGCCGTCGTGTACGCTGGAGCCCAGCAGGCGTGGATGGCGTTCGCCTGCGAAGACGGCATACGCATTGTTGTAGATCATGACGCCATCTCTGCCCCAGAGCATCACCATGGGAACGAGCGATCGAAGCATCAGCGACGTAGCCGTTTTCATGTGCGCTGGCCATTGATCAATCGGCCCGACTCCGGTGCGCCCCCAATCCAACGACCCTATCAGCTGTGCAATTTCGCCGCCTCCGGTCAGAAACGGCAGTGGCGCTGGGTCGCTTCGCATTTCGTCCTCGATCAAGGGCTGGGTTGCGGATACTACCGGTCGGTTTGCAGACCCCGGCAAGGGGCTCTTGCGTTGCGAGTGACTTCTACATTTGATTCGTGCGCAGTGCGGAAGCGCAAACCCTTCCCATCCGTAGGACGGAGGCGTGTCTACGGCACTTCGTTCTGTGAAGCGCCGGCACTCGAGGTTGTCTTGATGAATTGGCGAAGGCGAATGGACTCCGTATTCGCCCTGTAGGAAACCGCCTACGTGTACCGCACGAAGGTCGCAGCGGCCAACATCGTGTCGGATCAGCTATGACGCACGCATTAGGGCCGAGCACCGCATCATCACACTGGGACCGGATGGATGCGGTGGAGCTGGAAGGGCTGCGACGCCAGTGGCAACTCTGGCGTCGAGAGGGTTTGCACTGCCGCCGGAGTGAAACGTTCGAGAGGAACTGTGACCGCTGCAACCTCGCTACCGCCGAGTCGATCGACGTCGGATGTCTGGACCGCCACGGCCGTTTCCGTATCCGCCTGCCTCATCTCGGCAAACAGCGACCACGCTGTCATAAATAGCGCCGCAATGATCGGGCCGAGAACGAACCCATTGATCCCGAAGATCGCCATACCTCCAATGGTGGACATTAGGACGATGTAGTCTGGCATCTGCGTTTCCTTGCCCACCAGCAGGGGTCGCAGCAAGTTGTCGATCAAGCCGATTACAACGACACAAAAGGCGATGAGACCAATGCCCTTGAGCACTGACCCGATGGCGAGCAGGTAAAGGGCCACCGGCAGCCAGACCAGGGCCGCACCAATGGCGGGCAACAGCGAAAGGAACGCCATGAGCACCCCCCAGACCAGCGCGCCCTGCACACCAAGGAACCAAAAGGCCACGCCACCAAGCCCCCCCTGCACGAGCGCCACGGCCACATTTCCCTTGATCGTCGCGCGAGTCACGGTCGTGAACTTGTTCAACAAATAGTGCGTGTGTGGCTTGGCCAATGGGAACGCATCGCGTACGGTCTTGGATAGCTCCGCGCCGTCGCGCAGCATGAAAAAGAGCAGATAGAGCATCACCCCAAAGCTCACCACAAACTCGAAGGTGTTCTGTCCGACGCTAAGCGCCCGGGCTGCGATCAACTGACTGCCTTGGGCTGCCAGGCCTTCGATACGCTGCTGGATGCCGGTCATGTCCCCGAGGCCGAAGCGGTTCATCAGATTCGTCAGCCAACGTGGGAAGGCGGCAACGATCTGCTCGAAATAGGCGGCGAAGTTCAACTGCCCCGATTGGATCTTGTCGCTCAGCACCATGATGTCCTGCACCAGGGAAGCGCCGATAGCGGCGAGGGGCAACATGACAACCACCGTACACAGCAGTAGTGTCAGCAACGCCGCGAGCGACCTGCGTCGGCCCATCGCTTTGCTCAGCCTCCTGTACAACGGACTGAAAAGGATGGCCAAGGCAATCGCCCACATCACTGCGCCGAAGAACGGTTGCAGGATCCAGAGAAATCCGAGGGTCACCCCTGCAAGCAGGACGAAGAAGACGGTGCGCTGCACACTGGCGGTGTTCATCGAAGAAATCCGATCGAAAGTGATAGGCAGGCGACGAGGCTCACGCCAAGCCGCGGATCAAACGAGGATGCGGCCGTGCGTACGTATGAGCTGTGGGACAGTGCGCCGACACGCGCAAGAGGAAGTCGCTATGACTCCGGCGCACGCCACACCTCATCTAACCAAATCGGAACGGTGCCGGCCATTGCGTGGAGCGTCCCGGAGTGGTTACCGCCGCACGCGCCAGTGATCACGAAGTGGGCAATCGGTGCCGGCAGTGGCGCGCGAACGTCATCGGGAGGCCCGCGCTGAACAGCGCTCAGGTGCGGTGACTTCCCGGTCCAGACTTCGTAACTGCGCCGTCTTGGAACCTCGGGTTGCTCTGCATGGTGCGGTACGAGAGAGCCCAAATGCACGCCAGGACGAGCGGAAACATGAAAAACGCTTTTACCAAGTAGTGGGCGAAAGACCCCAGAATTCCTTGTTCTAGGCTGTCATGGTCCCAAGCTACAAGGATCAATGCGAGGCAAGCAGTGATGAACAAGGCGACCGCTAGCGCGTAAGCGAAGGACCTCCAGACCAGTGCGCGCACCTTTTGGCCCTTTGTGGCTGATGCAGCCTGAAGAAAGCCACTCTTGTCTCTGCGCGCTAGAGTCTTTGGGCGTCCCTCCAGATCCTTCTCGACCTTCGCCCTCTCGATGAGCCGCGCACGCTCCTCAATATCTTGGATCGCATCTGACATCGCTTGTTCCTTCACGACAGCGTTCACCGAGCGCGGACATGCCCGAAGATCATCCTACGCGCCGCCATCGCTATTCACCATCAACCCGCTGAGTAACCCTTCTGATCGCCACCCTCCCGCAATTCGGCCGCAGCGATTGCGCGGCAGCAACGATCCCATCCAACGGTTCCCGATATGGCGACCTCAGCGTGTGGTTGCGCCTGGACCCGCGATGGAAAAAGCTTCGCGATGAAGACAGGTTCGCCGCCATGATCGAACGTTGAAGTTTCCAACATGACCCGGAGGGATTGGTTACGCCAACCGGGGGACACCGCATTCGGGAGGCCTGCGCCGAAAAGCGTTCCAAGGGCAATTGCTACTGCCGGATGCCGGAAGCGTACGATGGCCTTTCCTCGTACAAGCTCCCGAAATCAGGCTCCGACGTTCGAGCGCCATTCGTCCCAGCGAGACACCGCGCTACTCGCACACGCCAAGGATCTCGACCGAAAAACCGGGCGAAGCCGAGGCCAGCAAGTGGCGAAGGTCATCCGTACGACTTCTGCAGGGGAAAAGATGAAATCGATCGTACATCTCGCATTCGTCGCGCTGCTGCTCGTTGTGGCGTTCCACGCTGGCGCAACTGGGACGAACAGGCTGTGCAACGGGCGACAGACGGACGTCGTCTTTGCCGTCATCCATGAAAGGTCGGACGACTCGGCTTCGCGATGCGACCTTCAGGGATCGCGATGCTACGTGTCGCTCCAAGGCTGGTACACCATGAAGCCGGGCGCATGCATGGATGTCGACGTGGGAAATCGATGGGAATCCTATCTGTCTATCTTCGTCAAGGATGCAGCGGCCGGACAGTACAGGCCAGAAATCTTCCCAGTCAACGATTGGTTCTATAAGGACAGTGACGTGAAGAACTCCGGGGTCGTCAACGTCACTGCGTGCATGCCTGTCGGGCCATTCAAGAAAAAGCAACCTGGTGCGCTCGCGCTCGTTCTGAATTCAGCAGTCGCATGCGATCCCGGCGAGGCTCTGCATCCGGTCAACTTCGTCATCCGTGGCGGTCCGGAAACCTACGTCATGGTTACTTTGAACTAGAGAACTGTATCAATCGGATTGGTCACCACGTCGCACTCGGTTCTTTAGCGTGAAGCACTTCTTCGCGCTTCTTCAAGGAGCACCGGCGTATCTCCGTCGATCTTCAAACAAGAGGGCGGCGCGCGATCCGCCACCGGTGACCGCTGCCGGCATCCCGAGGGAGAGGATCTAGAGGTGACGGCGTGTTCGCGGGACACGGCGCACCTGTCGAGTGTTGCTTCGGTGCTTACCGATCCGGCAATGGAGAACTTACCGGCGGGCCTGTGGACGAGCCTAGCGAGTTGGCTCCTTTCTCTACCGCCCCTGACTCAACCGACGTACCCCATGATCTGTCAGGTATTCGAAACCTTTTCGATCGGCTGCCACCAAGCCGTTAGACCTCAGCCGGTGTGATACGACGACGGTCGGTTCATTGGGAGCGCTCTTGCCATTCTCGCTTGCTAGCCTCTGCAGCCTGTTCCACTGGTCGTTGTTGAGTTGGATTTTCTTCGCCATATCGTGTATTGAATCCGATGGGGACGCCGTTGTCGATTCTCAAAGGCACGAAGTTGGGCAACTTTGCGTTCGATCAAGTGACCGACCTCGATATGGTCGTCAAGTTGAGTGCCGTGAAGGCGCTTGGAATCGATCTCACAAAGATGCTGCTGGGTAGCGCGCTGGAAACCTTGTAGCGAATCGCGCGCAATGGGTCTGTACGCCACCGCACACAAGTCGGGCACACCCCGAATGTCTGGCTCCATGCCGGAGACTCTCGCGCCGTAGCGGGCGGACAGCATGCCTGCTCGGGTCATCCGCGGTCGCCAGCGTCGAGCCGCGCGCGATCAATTCGAACGCGGCCGCGCGCGGAGGAGCTCGACAGCGTTTCGAAGTTCCTGCGCGTCAGGGTCCGACGACTGGCAGTCGCTGACGAACGCCGCAACAATGACGGGCTCTCACCCCTATTGCCGGAGGCACGCATGACCGATACGAGTTTCGAGCACCACGGGCATCAAGTCGAGATCAAGGCCTGGCAGGCGGAAACCCGTTGGGCATGGTCGTTCCAGATCGACGACAGGTTGCCGGTCGAGAACGTTCAAACCGGCGCGCGGTCGGAGGAATCGGCGCTGATCGAGGCAAGGCACGAAGCCATCGCGGCGATCAAGGCGCTCCACGGTCAGTAGCCCGCGTGCATGCGCCGTAGGCCCGCCAGAACCGAGACAGTCACCGGCATCGAGGAACCTCCCATGACAGGAGGGCGCCGAAGCAACCTCTACCAGCGCCGGATGACCGTCCTTGCATCGTGAGGCGATTCAGGATGCGTGTCTGTGCGCCGCCGCACGCAGTGCCTGCAGGCCGTGTGCGATAGCGAACATCGAATTCGCTCATGTGCCTATACTGACCCAGGCTCGCGCTCACGAGCGCCCCCCAAGGTCATCCCGACGCCAGCATTCCGGAGGAAGCAATGGCCATTCGGCCCGAACCAAGAAAGAACCACCTGCTTGGGGCGCTGCCCGATGCCGAATGGCAGCGCTGGCTACCGCAACTGGAAGCGGTCGAGATGCCGCTGGGCCATGTGCTCTATGAGTCGGGCACCACGCTGAGCCACGTCTATTTTCCGACAACCTCCATCGTCTCCCTGCTGTACGTCATGGAGAACGGCGCTTCCGCGGAGATTGCCGTGGTCGGCAACGAAGGCATCGTGGGCATCTCGCTATTCATGGGCGGGGAGTCCACACCCAGCCGCGCCGTCGTGCAAAGCGCAGGCCATGGCTTCCGGCTCAAGGCAGAGGTGATCAAGGAGGAATTCAAGCGAGCTCCTGTCCTGCATCTCCTGCTGCGATACACCCAGGCGCTGATCACGCAGATGGCGCAAACCGCGGTTTGCAACCGGCACCACTCTCTGGATCAGCAACTGTGCCGCTGGCTGCTACTGAGCCTGGACCGGCTGCAGGGCAATGAACTCGTGATGACGCAGGAACTGATCGGCAACATGCTCGGCGTGCGTCGCGAAGGCGTGACCGAAGGTGCGCTCAAGCTGCAAAGGGCTGGGCTGATCAGCTATGCGCGTGGGCACATCTCGGTGCTGGACCGGCAAGGGCTGGAGCAACGCGCCTGCGAGTGCTATGCGGTGGTCAAGAAGGAATACGACAGGCTCCTTCCGGCCAGGCTGGCAATCTAGGCGCTACGCAAAGCCTCAGCTGGAACCTGCCGGGTTCACCATCTTCGTGACATCCGCGACCTGCTGGGACATGCGGGCCTGTGCTTCGGCAGCCATCCCCATGAGGCTCTCGGCGTGCTCTCGCGCGAAGGTCGAATAGTTGTCCGTGAGACTGCGGATCAGCTCGGCCTGGGCCCCGGAGGCGGCTGCCCCTCCAAAGGTCTTTTGTGCCAGCTCCATGTACTTTTGCGCGCTGGTGTTGACCAGGTCGACCATTTCCTGCGACTGTGCAAATTGCATGATGAGTTCCGCATTCGCGGAGGAAAGCTTGACGAAGGGCTGAGTGAGGTTTTGCATGGGGACCTTTCCGGCGGGTGAGGATCAAAGCTCACTTGTAGGGCGCGCCCGGACCGCCGTCTGTGCGGTGGCAGACAGTCGCACTGAGCAATTGCGCGCAAAGTGCATCCTCCCGCCTCTCACGGAGCATGCTTGGCCGCCATCGAGAACCACCTCATCGAACTGCTCCCACACGACGACCGACGGCGTCTGCTGGACAGCTGCGAACCGATCCAACTGGTACTGGCCGAAGTGATCCACGAGCCAGGGGTTGCGACCCGGCACGCCTACTTTCCCGTCGACGGGTTCATTTCACTGGTTGCACGCGTCGACGAACATCCTGGGCTGGAAGTCGGCATGGTGGGTCGTGAGGGGATGCTGGGCTCCAACCTCGCGCTCGGCGTTGAGATTGCGCCGCTGCGCGCGCTGGTGCAAGGCGCTGGCGCGGCGTGGCGCATCACCGCTGCCGACTTCCAGCGCGAACTGGCACGCAACGCGCCACTGCAGCGGGTGCTGGCCCGGTACATCCAGGTTTCGATGTCACAGTTGGCCGCCTCGGCGGCCTGCCTGCGCTTTCACCAGATCGGACCACGCCTCGCGCGTTGGCTCCTGATGAGCCAGGACCGCGCGCATGCCGACAGCTTTCACGTCACGCATGAGTTTCTCGCCTACATGCTGGGCGTGCGCCGCGTAGGCATCACGCTGGCCGCCGGTGGGCTGCAGCGCAGCGGGTTGATCGAGTACAACCGCGGCACCCTCAAGGTGCTCGATCGTCCAGGGCTCGAAGCGACGGCCTGCGCCTGCTATGCCGCGGACGAGAAAAGCTATGCGGGATTGCTTTGACCCACGGTCTGTGCGCTGCCGAACCGACAAGCGGCGGTGCGCGATGTACAACGGAACATTGGGCTCAGCCCCTGTTCGAGCAAAACGCCATGGAATACGACTGCGACTCCACACGACTCTCCTATCATGGCTGGGAAATTCGCAGCCATCTCACCCACGCATCCTTCGACGGCACCGTGGCGGCCGGGGCGATGCTGTACTTGGGAGAGGCATGCCGATGCCACATCATCTCGTGCAGGCAATTCGCCAACGGCGCCGATGCCATCCATGCCATTGAAACGAAGGCCTCGCTCTGGATCGATGACCGCGAAAGCAATCCCAGGACCTCCCATGTCGAACCCTCCCTTCTTTCATGAGGCCTCGGGCTCCGTCCATTTCTGGGTGACCATCGATGGCACGCTCGTCGGTGCGAGCATCGGCAAGGAAACGCTGCACTACTGCTATCGGTCGACCGCTATTGACGACCAGCCGCTGGAGACCTACCAATTGCACGCGCAGGAGCTCGATGCGGCCGTGCGCCGGCGCGTCGCGGGCGGCTCGGTCGAGCCGGTGATGTTGCGCGACTACGACCTGCACGAGGCCGTGGGCAAAGGCATTGAATAGGCCTGCGGGCCGCCATCGTTCCGCCTATAGCAAGCTTCTCAGCTTCACGAAGGCCAGGCCGGCCAAGACGGCATCGTCGAGCGCGTCGTGCGCCGCGCGAAGAGGCAGCCCCAGGTCATTCATCATGGTAGCGAAACGCAGATCGATCGTGCCGCCGCGCAAGTGCGCAGGGAGCTGCCGATTCCTGTAGTCGTAGTACATGGCCGACACCTCGATCTTCGGCTGCGGGAGCCGCAGGCCGAGCAAGGGCCAGATCTCGCGGTTGAGCATCGCGACGTCGAACTCCAGGTAGTAGCCCACCAGCGGGCGGCTGCCGATGAATTCCATCAGCCGGCGCATGGCCTGCGCTGCGTCGATGCCGAGGGCGACGTCCTGCTCGCGCAGCTGATGCACCCGCACGTTCTCGGCCGTCATTGACCGCTCGGGCCGCACCAGCAGTTCGAGCCGCTCGCTGGTCAGCAGCCTGTTGCCCACGATTCGCACCGCGGCGATCGAGATGATGCGGTCGTGGCGCACGTCCAAGCCGGTGGTCTCGCAGTCGACCGTCACCCACTCGCCGTCGGGCGGCGCGTCGTACATGAACGCGAAGTGAGGGTCGGCCAGGTGATAGAGCAACCATCTGCGCCGCAACGCACCCACCCACCGCGGCTTCACGCGCGCTCCAGTTGGAACTGGTGTCGCACGAGTTCCTTGAAGCGCTTGACCACCGCGAGCGCATCCTTCAAAAGATCGCGCTCGAGACTGCTCAACCGTTCGACCTGCACGCTGCCGCTGAACCCATGCCCGGCATCCGATTCGGCCAGACCGGCTTTCAGCTTGAGGCCCATCAGGAAGTGGAGACTGTCGCCGAGGTCGCCGGCCAACTCAACCGGGATTCGACCGTTGGCCACCAATGCGTCGAGCCGCGCGATGGTGCCCGTGGCCTGCACGTGGTCGCGCAGTGCCAAGCTGCGCACGCCGTGCACGATGGGAAAGATCCCGGCCCGTTTCAGATCGAGCGATTGCGGCTCGTGCTCGCCGAACAGCAGCAGGCGGCTCCACCACCCACCGGGCGCGTCGGGGAACAGGTCGATGGGCGCAGCGAAGCGGCTGAGCAGCGCATCGTTGGCAGCCACGAAGGGACCGATCTCGGCGCGCACAGCGCCGAGCAGCGAAGCGTCGCCTGCAACGGCATGGGCGTCGATGAAGGTCGCCAGGGCGATCAGCCCCTCTGGATCAGGCCGGAGCAGCCACCGACGGACCCGGATGCAGAAATCGCTCACGCGGTGCCGCCAGGCCGGATTGCTGACCATGATCCCGCCCGGGCATTCGGGATAGCCGAAGTTACGCAGCGCCGCTGAAAAGCGCAGGCATGCCGATTCCACGACGGCGTCAGCAACCGTCGTGTCGTCCCGCAGCACCAGTCCGTTGTCCTGGTCGGTCTTGAGCAGTTGCTCGCCGCGTCCTTCGCTGCCCATCACGAACAGGCAACTGTCGGCCAGCAACTCGGGCGGCGCGATCAGTTGCCAGGTGCGCTCGAACAGCTTGGCGTTCAATGCCTGTACCAGCTTGCCGATCTGGCCGACGCGCGTCCCGCTGCGGTAGAGCAGCGCGATGAAACCCGTGATCTTTCCGGCTTCGGACCGGAGTTCGTCGAGGCTCTGTGCCCGCACGATCCGCACCGTAATGAGGTACGAATGATTCGACAGGAAGCTCAACAGGTCGAGTTGCTCTAGCAAGCCGACGATGCGCGACCCGTCGGCCACCACCAGCCGGTGCACCTGATGACGGATCATCAGCGCCAGCGCATCGAACAGCGGTGCGTCCGGCGCGATGCTCACCAACGAAAAGGTCGCGAGCTCGCGCACGGGGCGCCGGTCCAGCGGCTGGCCGTCGACGACTGCGCGCTGCAGTGCGGTGTTGGTGAAGATGCCGAGCCGATCGCCGTCGCGGACCAGCACGCTGCTGGAATGCTCGGCTTGCATCAGGCGGGCGACGGTCACGATGTCGGCGGCGCCTTCGACCACGTGCGCAGGCCGCAGGAAGGCCTCCTCGACGCGCGACATCGTCAGCGCATGCATCTCGCGCTGCTCGTGGCGTTGCGCCAACGCACCCAGTTTGTTCGACAGGTCGGAGAACAGCAGCGCGCCGAAGGTTGCGTTGCGGGCGATCAGGGCATTGACGGCGGCCTTCGCCAGGAGGTACGTCACCACCTCCTCTGCAGCGACGAAGCGGCTGCTGGCGAGGCCCGCCATGAGCGAGCGGCCGTCGAAGCAATCGTTGGGGCCATAGCCTGCCACTGCCTCCCCCGCGTCGAACTGCGAGACGTGGCCCTTGATGATGATGAACAGATGCGAAGGCTCGACCCCCGGCTCCAGGATCGCCTCCCCCTCGCGAAAGTAGGCGATGTCGACGCTATCCCGGACTATCTTCTGCTCGGCCTCGTCCAGGCAGTCGAAGGGCGAGGCCGAAAAGTCGAAGGCATTGGGCATGGGCGCGGGATGCGATGAATCTCAGTGTCCAGACGCGCCCTCCGCGCCGATGCCCGTCTCCGAACGCACCTGCTGCGCCAGGAACCCCGCCCGGTCTTTGGCCGCACGCGGGCTCTTGTCCAGAACCGAGAACAGCCAGATTCCCAAGAAGCCGATGGTCATGGAGAACAGCGCCGGCGACTGGTAGGGGAACAGCGCCGAACCCTTGGGGTTGCCCAGCGTGGCCTCCCAGACCGCCGGCGACACCACCGTCAGCACCACCGAGGAGAGGAGCCCGAGAAAGCCCCCTATAACCGCGCCGCGCGTAGTGCAGTCTTTCCACAGCACCGACATCAGCAGGACTGGGAAGTTGGCGGAAGCGGCGATCGCGAACGCCAAGCTCACCATGAACGCAATGTTCTGCTTCTCGAACACGATCCCGAGCACCACTGCGACGACGCCCAGCGCGACGGTCGTGATGCGCGACACCTTCAGCTCGGCCACGCTGTCGGCCTTGCCCTTCTTGACCACCGTGGCGTAGAGGTCGTGCGACACCGCCGACGCACCGGACAAGGTGAGGCCCGCCACCACCGCCAGGATCGTCGCGAAGGCCACTGCCGAGATGAAGCCGAGGAACACGTTCCCGCCTACGGCCTTCGCCAGATGGACCGCCGCCATGTTGCCGCCGCCGATCAGCCCGCCCTTGGCGTCGAGGAACTGCGGATCGGTCAGCACGAAGGTGATGGCGCCGAAGCCGATGATGAAGGTCAGGACGTAGAAATAGCCGATCCAGGTGGTCGCCCACAGCACCGACTTGCGCGCCTCCTTGGCATTGGGCACCGTGAAAAAACGCATCAGGATGTGCGGCAGACCGGCCGTGCCGAACATCAGCGCCATGCCGAAGCTGATCGCCGAGATCGGATCCTTGATGAAGCCACCCGGACCCATGATCGAGAAGCCTTCCGCCGCCGCGGCCTCGGGCGGCTTGCCTGCGGCGGTCGCGATGGCGGTCTTCACTTCGACTGCCTTGGCGAACATCGACTCTGGGCTGAAACCGAAGTTCCACAGCACCATGAAGGCCATGAAGGTGGCCCCCGCCAGCAGCAGGCAGGCCTTGATGATCTGTACCCAGGTGGTCGCTGTCATGCCGCCGAACAGCACATACACCATCATCAGCGCGCCGACGATCACCACCGCGATCCAATACTCCAGCCCGAACAGCAACTTGATGAGCTGCCCCGCGCCCACCATCTGCGCGATCAGGTAGAAGGCCACGACCACCAGGGTGCCCGACGCCGCGAACACGCGCACCGGCGTCTGCTCGAAGCGAAAGGCCGCGACGTCGGCAAAGGTGAACTTGCCCAGGTTGCGCAGCCGCTCGGCCAGCAGGAAGGTCACCACGGGCCAGCCGACGAGGAAGCCGATCGAATAGATCAGGCCGTCGAAGCCGCCGACCATCACCGCCGCGGAGATCCCGAGGAAGGAGGCAGCCGACATGTAGTCCCCCGCGATCGCCATGCCGTTCTGGAAACCGGTGATGCCGCCCCCGGCGGTGTAGAAGTCGGCCGCGCTCTTGGTCTTGGCCGCGGCCCACTTGGTGATGAAGAGCGTGCCGACGACAAAGGCGGCAAACATGCCGATGGCCGTCCAATTTGTGGCCTGCTTTTCCATCTGGCCGAGATCGGCGCCGGCAGCCTGCACGCCGCCGGCCGCCGCCAGCAGGACCATCAGGCCCAGCGCCTTTGCAAAGGGGGAACGGCTCATTTCAGGACCGCCTTTGCAATCTCGTCGGTCAGCCTGTCGTATTCGCCATTGGCGCGATGGACGTAGATGCCAGTAATGACGATGGTGAATACGATGACCGCAAGCCCGATCGGCATGCCGATCGTCGTGACGCCGCTGCCGAGGCGGGTGGCCAGGAAGGGCTTGTCGAAGGCCACCAGCAGGATGAAGCCGTAGTACACGACCATCATCGCCGCGGCCAGCCACCAGCCGAAGCGCGAGCGCTTCGATTTCAGCGCCTGGTAGTTCGGGTCGCGCAGGATTCTCGAAGTCAGATCGTCGTCCACGTTCAATTCCTTTCCATGAGCTGCTCGAGCACGGCTGGGTTCTCCAGCGTCGAAATGTCCTGCGTGATCGCCTCGTCCTTGGCTATCGAGCGCAGCAGCCGTCGCATGATCTTTCCGCTGCGCGTCTTCGGCAGGTTGTCGCCGAAACGGATGTCCCTCGGCTTGGCGATGGGGCCGATTTCCTTGGCCACCCAGTTGCGCAACTCCGTCGCGATCTTTCTGGCTTCGTCGCCGGTAGGCCGCGGGCCTTTCAGGACGACGAAGGCGCAGATCGTCTCGCCCGTCGTTTCGTCCGGCCGCCCCACGACAGCGGCCTCGGCCACCAGCGCCGTGCAGGACACGAGCGCCGATTCGATTTCCATGGTCCCCATGCGGTGGCCCGACACGTTGAGCACGTCGTCGATGCGGCCTGTGATGGTGAAGTAGCCGGTCTCGGCGTCACGAATCGATCCGTCGCCCGCCAGGTAGTAGCCCTTGAGTTCCGGCGGGAAGTAGCTGACCTTGAAGCGCTCGGGATCGCCCCAGATGTTGCGGATCATGCCCGGCCATGGCTTCTTCACCACCAGGAGTCCGCCTTGGCCGTTGGGCACGTCGTTGCCGGTCTCGTCGACGACCGCGGCCGCGATGCCCGGGAAAGGCAGCGTGCATGATCCGGGCACCAGCGGTGTCGCGCCGGGCAAGGGCGTGATCATGTGGCCGCCGGTTTCGGTCTGCCAGAAGGTATCGACGATCGGGCAGCGGCCACCGCCGACGTGCTGGTGGTACCACTCCCAGGCAGCCGGATTGATAGGCTCGCCGACTGAGCCGAGGATGCGCAGGCTGGTCAGGTCGTAGCTTCTGGGATGCACCGCCTCGTTGGCCTCGGCCGCCTTGATCAGCGAGCGGATGGCGGTAGGCGCGGTGTAGAACACGCTGACCTTGTGGTCTTGGATCATCTTCCAGAATCGGCCCGCATCCGGGTAGGTGGGAACGCCTTCGAACACAACCTGCGTGGCGCCGATCGCCAGTGGGCCATAGGTGATGTAGGTGTGGCCCGTAACCCAGCCGATGTCGGCTGTGCACCAGAACACATCCTCGTCCCTCAGGTCGAAGGTCCAGGTCGTGCTCACTGCCGCCTGCACCAGGTAGCCACCCGTCGAGTGCTGTACGCCCTTGGGCTTGCCGGTAGAGCCCGAGGTGTAGAGCAGGAACAGGGGGTGCTCGGCACCCACCCATTCGGGCTCGCAGGTGTCGCCCTGCTTTTCCGTCTCCTCGTGCATCCAGTGGTCCCGCGAAGCGTCCCAGGCGATCTGGCCGCCGGTGCGCCGGTAGACGATCACGTCCTTGATCGACTCGCAGCCGCCGAGCGCCATCGCTTCCTCGACGATCGCCTTGAGCGGCAGCTGCTTGCCGCCCCGCAATTGCTCGTCTGCCGTGATCACCATGACTGCACCTGCCCCCGCGATGCGATCGCGAAGGCTTTGCGCCGAGAAGCCGCCGAACACCACCGAGTGCGTGGCGCCGATGCGCGCGCAAGCCTGCATGGCAACCACGCCCTCGACGCTCATCGACATGTAAATGACGACACGGTCGCCCTTCTTCACGCCCCGGGCCTTCAACGTATTGGCCAGGCGGCAGGTCCGTGCCAGGAGGTTGCTGTAGGTGACACGGCTGACCCGGCCATCGTCGGCCTCGAAGAGGATGGCCACCTTGTCGCCCCGACCGCGTTCGACATGGCGGTCCAGGCAGTTGTAGGACACATTCAGCGTGCCGTCCTCGAACCATTTGAAGAATGGCGCGCCGCTTTCGTCGAGCGACTTCGTGAAAGGCGTCTTCCAGCTCACGTACTCGCGGGCCAAACGTGCCCAGTAGGCGCCGTGGTCGGCGTCGGCCTCGCCCACAAGCTTGTGGTAGGCGGGCATGCCGGACACGTACGCGCCCTTCATGACGGCATCTGGTACCGGATAACTAGTCGCTTTTTCGCTCATTGCATCTCCTTGCGCAGAAGGGCTTGGTTCAATCAATCAAGCGCTGAAGGTCCGCACGCCAACAGTCCTACCCTGCGCGCACCCCGTGCTTGAGTCTGTGCGGTAGCACACAGACGGGGAACTTCCTCGGCGCGCGAAGCGCGACTGAGCGCATGCTCACGAACAATGGCGCGTGTGGAGAGCCAGAAAGGGCCCCCATGTGTAATGATCAAGGTCCGCTTTCCGCATAAACGGACACTCGACTGGGATACTTGAAGGACTGTTGAGGGCCGAGGGTGTGTGGAAACTCCATTGATGGTCGCCTATATTGAGCCAACCCGTCTGAACGAGGTGGTGGCCCATGAAGCGATTCATCGAAGGCGAGGACCGTCAGCAG
>NZ_JASZYE010000017.1 GCF_030317145.1 Variovorax flavidus | reverse complement strand
CGTCTTCCAGTCCGCGCCGTTCACCGGGCGACGAACTCAGGGAAACGGCGGCGAGATCCGGGAGCCGTCACTCGCCCCCGAAACCATCAGTCGATGGGCTCGGAATCTAGGAACCCGGTAGCTCTGATGAAAGGGAAAACCAAATGAGCAAAGCAGTGAGATTCACGTCGACGGAAGACCCGCGCTACTGCGTGGAGGGGCGGACTCATGACCCGCGAACGGCGCAGGGGAGCGGCGGGGATTGCGTAACCGACTACCAGCCGGTTCAAGCCAAGGGCGAGGCGGAGCGTCTGGCGCGGGAATACCACCGTCGCGGTCTGTGGGTGGAGATCTACAGCCAGGTCACAAAGGAGCTTCTGGCCGGGCCATTCGATCCGGATGAGCCGATGCCTTCTTATGTCATCGGCGGTTGAGCAATTCGAACAGGGAGAAAACAATCATGTGTGAACAAAACGAGCTCGTCACCGCCTCTCTGGTGGCCGACGACAGCCGCCTCGATTTCCTGCCTTTCCACTTTGGCACCCGTCACATGTTGCGCGGTGAGGCCATGGTCTACGGCTGGATGCGGCTTCTGTGCAAGGCCTATGACGGCGGGTACTGGAACTTCTATACGTTGAGCAATGGCGGCTTCTACATGGCCCCGGATTTCAAGGGCCCGATGCGGTTGGAGGTCGATGGAAACGGCTTTCGGGGCAATGTGTCTGCGGATGCGGCCGGCGTGATCGTGACGTTGTTTGCGCTGTGCTACCTCGCTGAGGAACTCTACGGCACGGATGGCGCGGATGCGGTTGTCGAGAACTACCATCGTCTGCGTGAGTTCGTGGACGGTCATCGAGAGGCCCGGGCGATCTTCCGCGCGATCGACTGATCCATCGCTTCCCCGCCTGCTGCGGCAGGCTGCCCGGCCGCTGTAATGACTTCGGCCGGGCACCGCGCCGCATGGGGCCGTACGGCGCGGCATCGTGCGGGCATCTGAAGTGCGCCGCGGCCTTGCCGCGGCGAGTCCTCGCAGTCTCGATACCTTCGAGACTACGGGCTTGAACCGACCGACGCCTGCTAGCACTGCGCTGAGTCTTTGAGACCACGTCGAAAGCAAGGCTTAGGTAGCGGTCGGTTGCCAAAGCCGCAGAATGAACAGGCGATGGTCCAGATTTGGCAGGGCTGGCCGTGCGGGCCGTCCTAGGGCGGAGTCGCCGGAGCAGACGATTCCACGGAGGCTTGAATCTGCACGGGCGACGGGATCACCTGAGGAGCAACGAGATGGCCGAGCCAACAAGCAACTCCCGCACGGCCATTCTGGTCGCCATCATTGGAGTTCTAGGGGTGCTGGGGTCCGCTCTCATAGCGAACTGGGAGAAGATATTTCCTTCCTCTCGCGGGCGCGAGAGCGCGGCTGTGTCGCCACGGGAGGCCAATGTTGTCCTCCTCGGCGCACCCGTCCCGGTGGAACCGAAATGCGGCGAGGTCATTGCCGCTCCGAAGGACGACAACCTTCTTTCCTTGCGATGGTCCAAGGTGGAGAAGGCCTCGACCTATAGCGTGGAGGTCGATTGCTTCGGCTGCGGCGGACGCCAGTGGTTCAGCGCTTCTGGAGTTCCGTGGCACGTTCGCGATGGGCTCGGTTTGCGCATCCCGCTTTACTCCAGCAGCATCTACAAGGAACTGCGCAAAGAAGGGGGAAGCGCTCTCCGTTGGCGCGTCTGGGGCGTAGACCAGGACGGCAAACCTGGACGGAAGAGCGACTGGTGCCAGATCGCATTCACCGGCGGGCAGGCGGCGGTTCGTCCCTAAGCCAGGTCAAAGGCTTCCGGTCCGCCTCGCTTGGGCAGTTCGAGAAGAGGGTGAGCGCTCGGCCCTTGGGAGCCGAGAAGGTGCAAGACGTTCCATCGGCACGCGATGATGCCTCGCTGACTTCGCGTGGTGCCGCTACGAACTTCCCCCTGTCTTTCCACGCCGGCGAACAGCTGCGCCGTAGCCGCCGAATCCGTCGGCTTCGCGGATGGCCTGAACGGACCGGGTTGTTCGCTCCAGGCCTTTCCAGTCCGCCATCGACATGCCTGCGACGCCATCGGACGGCGGGCGGAGGCCTTCAGCTTCCGTGGATGCCATCGTGGCCTCGGAGTAGCAATCGCGGTGGATCGGCTGCACCTGAAAAAGCGGCTTCATCCTCGATAGAACGATGTCGTGGTCCGTTGCCAGCAACTTGATATTGACGAAGAGCGGGCAGGGCTTGAATTGGTCAGTCTCGACCAGCCCCTCGTAGACCATGTAGGAGCTCGGCGGATCCACGTTGGCAAGCGGACGTGCCAGAACGCTCCAGTTCTCGGCGGTGCTGACGAATATTCCGGACCACACTTGCACGATGCCTGGCACGAACAATGAAGACATGAAGGGGATCCTCCAGCCCTTCATCGGTTCCGGAGCGTGTTCATCCCAATAGTCGGCGAACTCATCGCCCAGGTAGACGCTGGAGAGAGGATGCCATCTGCCGGAGTCATCCATGTACAGGGCCTCGTGGCCGTCCCATCGGAGGGTCGCATCGATCGGAGGAAAGATATACCAGCCGAAGGAGGCTGCCGACCGCATGGCCTCGCAATACTGGAACGCTGCTGTTGGAAGGGCGCCCAGACCCGTTTTGTCGCCGCGCATGGGAGGGAGCGTTGGCGTGAAGGCCCGGTGGAAGGTAACGATCTTCGCTGCATCAGTGACTGCGGGGGTGCCGGTGACGTCCTCCATCCGTTTGCTCCTCGGTTCTGAAACGAAGCAGGCCGCAGCGGTCGCTGCGGCCCGGACGATCTGATCTGACTTACCTTGACGTGGTGCCACGCGCCATGTGACGCAAAACACTGGGCGATATGGCGCCGCCGCCGAACTGGCGGGTCGGCTTCGCGGTCGAAGCACTCTTGCGTTGGTGGGCGACGACGCTGGGAGCGATGGATCCGCCTCCGAACTGTCGTGATGGACGCGGGATCGCTGGTGGCTGCGATTTGCGCACGTGAGCAAGGACGCTGGGAGAGATATAGCCGCCGCCGAATTGCTTGGTAAGCATCATGTGGACCTCGTGGCTCGAGACACGGGAGCGGCCAATCCAACGAACCACTCTCAGGTTGACCGCTGGTATGTGGCACGCCGCCACATCGAGGCAGTGTGCGACTCGATCCTCAGCGCTGTCAACCGTCCGCCGTAGCCGCTTGTGTGGGAGGTGCGGTGCGACTCTTCCGCATCAGGTACCAGATCAACGGCACCAGTGCGCTAAGGCAGGAGTACGCAATGAAGATGGCTCCGCGACTCGCCTGAATCGCAGCTCCGTGAACCACAGGTCCGGTTGCTGCACCGAGCATGATGGCTGCTGTCAGCCAAGGTCCCGCGACTTGGGGCGCGACGATCACGACCTCGGCTTGGAACCTCGCGCTCATGACGTTGAGTGACACTTCCCAAACGATGATGCCGGCAAAGAATACAACGACGCTGGGTGCGTTGAACACGACGGCGATGGCGGCTGCGCATCCGGCTCCCCCGAGGGCCAGCAATGCTGTCGCCGGCTTCTTGCTCGGCGGCTTGCTCGAGATATGGAAGAGCAGGATTCCCGACGCGAGCTTCGCCAAAGCGATCGCCCACACGATCCCGCCGATCGCGAGCCCTTTCTGGACCGCGATGAACATGGTGTATGCCCAGAATCCTGGCTGTCCCACGAAAAGCAGGAAGGTGGCCGCGAGCCCTGAGGCGGCCCGCTGCATCGAGGATCGATCGCGGCCGGGGGTGCCCACCGCCTTGCGTGGGACTGCCGGAGCGGTTCGAATGAGCGCCAAGCCACATCCGCACACTGCGAGAAAGGTAATGCCGAGTACGAGTACCAGCGAGTGGTATGAGATGGCCGAAGGAAAGAGCTGCAGCGAGACGATCGTGATTGTCGCGAGCCAAAGGATGCATGCGAGCCTGAGGGAGAAGGCGGCTCGCGGATCGGTCGCGTTGGCGCTTGCCGTTGCGCCCAGGAATGCGAAGGACCCACACGCCAGGCCGATGGCGAACCAGCTCGGAAGAATTGCCGCTGCCACGCCGAGCGAGGCGATTCCCAATGCGCAAAGCACGAGGACGACGGCGATCAACGCCTGGCGCCCGCTGAGCCCGAGCAAGCCGAGGGCCGGCAGCGCGAGGGACGAGACCAATTGTCCGCAAAGGAATGCGGCACCCACCCAACCTACGGCGGCGGGTCCCATGACACCATCGGCCGACAGGGTAGCCACCAGAACGGGGAGGACGTGCAGGGGGAGGCTGCCAGCAGCGGAGAGGAGGCTCGCTCCGACGATGTGGGGTTGAACGCGAGGCATCGTGAGATCTCCCTGGACCGCCGTGGCGACGAGTGGTGATGTCGGCTTTCCTGTTCCCTGGCCCAGCGCATCTATACGCTCAACGCCTGTCCGTGTCATCCCCGTTCCGGGTTCTTGCGGCGGTTTCGGACGAATGAGTTGTAGGGCCGGCCTTGCAATGGGATGGCTGCTGCGCTCGGAGGCAGTTCGGAAGCGCGGAGCGTTTGAGTCGGGCGATGGCTTCGCAACTGCGGACGGCCACCGACCAGGGCGTCTCCCGTGCCGGGCCGCGCTGTCGTGATTCGCATCGAGCCCTTCGGTCTCGCCCCTGCGGGCTTCCATCGCTGACGCCTCCGCGCCGATGGCGCTGCGCCCTTCGGTTGCCTGCGCGCTGCGCTTGCTCTGGCTAGGCGGCCTGCGGCCGCTGGGGCGCTCGCCGCGCGGCGGTTTCGGGTGCGTGTGACGGATGCGCCGTGCTCTCCGTTTCCCTGAGGGGGATCGACGCCTTGTCGCCCGAGGTGCCGTAGTCGAGGTTGACCTTGGTCATGTCGAAAGCCATCTCGGTCTGGCCGGATCCGGCCCGCGTCGAGTTGGCACCGCCGCCATACATGTGGCCGGCGACAAGGACGTCACCGGCAAGACCTACACGGTCAATCAGGCGGTGGCGATGGTCAAGCAGGCCTCAGGCGCGGTGGACGGCGAGGGCTACAAGACCGTCGCACTGGCCCCCTATGGCAACCAGGTCAAGGCGCTCCGGAACGAAGGCTTGGAAGCGCATACCTTGGCGAGCTTTTTGAACATCAAGGACAAGCTGATCGACGACCGGACCATCATCGTGCTGGACGAATCGGGCGGGGGCTCTTTGCCTCCCTTGTTGTCTTCTTGAGTGGAATGGCGAGACTGATCTGTTGGTCCCTGTTCTTTTGATTCATTAAAATTCCCTGGTGTTATTGGTTTGGTGGTTTCAAAGTGATGATGATTTCTTTGGCGTTCGGACAACTCTCCTGTATGAAGTGAACGACGAGATCCAGTCGCTTCCAGAACTTGGTTTCTCCGAGGTAGGTGACGATTCGGTAGACCTTTTTCTGCGTCGGAACCCGAATCTGCATAGACCACCAACGGCGGTTCGACCTCGTGGCTGCGACCAGATGGACTGCGTATTCGAGCGGGGTTTCGCCTATCCGCGTCAGTTCTTTCTTGGTCAGGGTGAGCATATTCACTTGGTTGAGGCGCAGGTGATCGGCCGAGCAAACTGTGTTGAGGTGACTAGTTGGTTTTGCCGATCAATTAATTGATGAGCGACACGCGATTCGGCTTGGATGAGACCATGCGTCAGACGTCCGCTCAACTGAAATTGCAATCAATTTCCATTGACGTGGCTTTTGACCAAAGTTCACTATTCAAATTAATTGGCACTAAAAGCGTTTCATAAAAGGGGCGGTTCAAAAGGGTTGAGTGCTTTAGGCGACCGGGAGACGGCGCGCCTGAAGCGCTCGTCGTCGATCGGGCGCTGCCCGTGTGCATGCGTCGACATGGGACTTCCGGCTCTGTGCGATCGTCCTGGCCGTGGTGGACCTGGTCGCTTCTGGTCCACCGAGCGGGCGGCACTACTCCGTGAGGCGCACCGCAAGGATCCGGCGTCGCCCGCGGATGCACTCCGCTTCCGCAGCTGAAGTCCAGTCTGGGGCGACGCCAAGTGAATACCTGTGGTCGGCGCGTACGGAGTCAAAACGGCGGGCGGGCACAAAGTGCTCGCGATGCGACGAACAGGTCAGCGGTTCCAGAAAGACGAGCAGCTCACCCGCCGACTCTGTCGCTCAGAAGTCGAGCCGTGGGTTGAAGCAACATGGTCGAGATTGCCACCGACGGAAATCGAGAGTGGTCGCAACGATGAATTGTCCGAGCGGTACGACAAGTCGGCGCAACCCGGCGATCAACGTGAAATCAAACGCCTCAATCGGCTCATTGCAAATGAGCGAGGAGGGCGGCCCCTTGAACGCGAATGGCCGCGAGGCCTCAAAACTCAAGGAGCAGGAAGTTCGCCAGTCTGGCTGCGGATGGATGCATCGGCGCCCCCTTCGACCAACGCGAGCCACATCGCCGCTCTCGCGCTTTCGGTCGGGCGGGGGCAGCATCGGGCCGTAGCTCGCGAGGCGGATGTCGTGCAGCGGCGTCCGCCCTACGCCATCACGAATGTTGGGATCTGCACCCGCGGCCAGCAATGCCTTGACTGCGGATCGACTGAAGGAACGAACCGCGCTGTGCAGCGCAGTCCTACCGGCCCCGTCGCGCGCATTCAGATCAACGCCGTTGGATCGGAGGAATTGCAAGTCTTCTCCGCTTGCGCGTTCGGCTGCGCAAATGGTCCACGCCTGCTGCTCGGGCGATCGAAGGGTTGGCAAGATCTGGCGGATGGGAATCTTCTGCAGAATTTCCTTCCGTGCGATCTCCGACATCTTCCACGCGGAGACGCACCATGCGCGGGACGCAAAGCTGCGCACCCGCGGATCGTTGGCGTCCAGCTGGGTACGTGCTGTTTCGAATACCGCCTTCGCGAAAGGCGTGCCAAACGCGGAAGCCAATAGCGCCGAGGACGCATCTGCAGACAGGGCCGCGGGGTCTTCCAGCTTCAGGAGGGCGCCCAGCAGGTCATCGTCCCTTTGGCGAACGGCGACCATCCGATACTGCTGCAGAAAACGCGCGCGCAAAGCCCCGTCCACCACGGACGGCAGAAACTGGAGCGGCGTCATCGTGTCCCATTGATCGGGACGCTCTCTCAATCGGGGCGGCTTTGCGTTGGGCAAGGAATCCAGGTGCCACGTCCACATCGGATTGAACCCGTGGCCCTCCAATGGCTGCGAAGGGAGGCCCATGTAGTACACCTCCACGCGTCGCTGCTGGCCGTCACTTAGGCTGGCATCAGGCTGGGTTGATCCTTTGCCTTCGATGGCGATTCGCGTCGGTGAAACTCCCAGTTGAATCAGGTGAAATCTCACGGCCGCGGCACGCTGCTCGCCGAGCGCCCCCGCCTCGGACTCGCTTGAATGGGCATGTCCCGTCACCATGACCGCTTGCAGCTCGCTATCGCCAACACTGTCGACCAGTTGGCGCAGCCTTTGGAGTTCCTGCGCCGTGACGACCGTGCTGTTACTGGCGAAGTGAATATCCGCCCATTCTGTCCGATTGATGGTGAAGGCAAATGCTATGCCGCAAGCGTTGCTTGCGATGACCAAAGAGGCCAGCACTCGCATCAATCGATTCAGTCGCGTACGGGACGGAGCACTTTGTAGAAGCGAAGTGACCGGCAAAAGGTTCTCGGGCAGCCGCAGCAGTTGCATGAGCGTGGGGGACGCAAAGACGGAAAACGCCGATTTCAGTTGATGGCGTGCCTTGGATCTTCGCTGGTGGTGCCGCGTCTCGCTTCTATCGGAGCAGATAAGCCTGCGGCCGGCCGAAAACTCCTGCCAGAAAGCCCGGAGAACGGCCGCAAGTCTTCGGCTCAGGCTTTTTTCGCGAGATCCTGAAGGGTCTTGCCGCTGTCGATGGCGGCCTTGAGCCACCGTGGCTTCGGGCCGCGACCGGTCCACGAGTTGCCCGCGCCGTCGCTGTAGATGACCTTCGAAGGTGCGCGCTTGGCTTTCTTGGCCGCAGCCGATTTCGACTTGATGCTCGAACCAGCTCGGAACTCGTCGATCGAGCGTCCTGCACCCAGGGCGTCGCGCAGCCAACGCGGACGCGGCCCGCGGCCCGACCACACATTGCCGGCGCCATCGCTGAACTGTGCAGAGGATTTTGCAGGCTTCTTTCCTGTGCCTTTGCTCGATACGGAGTCGAGGCCCAGATGGGCGGCGGTCAGGCCGTAGTGCGCAATCGCGACCTTGATGCGGTCGACGACTCCTTTGATCTCGCTATTGCGCAACGCATCAGCCTGGCGTTGGAGTTGCTCGATCTGCTTTTGAAGTTGCTTGTAGGTTTGTGCCATTGCTTGCGTTCTTTTCAGTTGAGATTGAAGGAGGTCTGCGCCTCCTTGGGGCCTGATTCTGCCAGTCCGGATGTGAAAAAGGATGATTTGACAAGAAGTCCGCTCATTGGCTTTCCAAATATCCCCTTGCAACGCTACTGTTACTGACAATCTTCACAAGTTCGTCACGCGCCCTCAGGCAACGTCCATTGGGCTGGCCACGACGTGCTTGTAGCGATCCATCACCGCCACCTCGACGCCTAACCAGCGAGCCACTTCGGTCGGCGCGGTTCCGCGTCGCAGTTGCCGCAGCGCGAAAGTGTGTCGAAGCTTGAAGGTTCCTCCTTCGCTGCCATCGAGACCTGCATCCGCGAGTAGCTGCCTTGTTGCCGCGTAATGGGACTGCTTGCTCCAGGGCTTGCCCGTCGCCGTAGACGGGAAGAGCATGTCGCCTGGAATCTTTCGCTCCGAGCGCACCTGGAGCCAGTGCTGCAGAAGTTCGCCGGCCCAAGGCGCAATCGGCGTCTCGCGCGCCGGCGAGTTACCGCTGGCGGGTATCGAAATTTTCCAGGGTAGGTTGCGCATGCGGCCACCACGCGAGATCGGCGAACTCAAAGTCAGCGCGCGCACCTCTGCGGGTGTCAGCCCGCCACCCAGATGCAGTGCCACCGCAACACGATTCCGAAGCTCCTGCCACGTGAATGCTGTGTGCGCATCGCGACGTGCGCCGGTGACACCCGGGCGAGGGCGCGCGTTGGACAGGAACGCAATCAGGGTTTTGGCCTCGGCCACTGAAAGAAATTCCGGCAACGGGTCGCCGCTGGCTGCTTCCGAATAACGTACATGGGGGTTCTCGGCAAGCCAATCCGAGGCTGCCGTATTCGGTTGTTCGTCCGACTGCGCTGCGTGGTGGCGCAGTACTCGGTCGATCATTCGCAACAGTCGAAGGGCGTGTCGGGGGGTGAGGGAGAGGTCCGCGCTTTTCATGCCGAAGCGGGCAGCCTGAAACGCCTGCAGATCCTGCACGTCAAGCGACTCCAGCGTGACAGGTGGTGATTGGGCAAGGCACCAGCCCATGAAGCCGCGCCACATCTCTCGATACACCTCGATCGATCCCGGTTGCCGCAGAGCGCCGGTCCCGCGCTGGTCGGCGAGCCACGCATCGAAGGCATCACGCAGATCTTGCTGCGCAGGGATTTCGTCAAAAAGGGAGAGGGTCGTAGACATCAATAAATATACTAACGGACGAGGTGGCCGTTTTCAAGTCTCCCTTTGCTATGCGAATTTTGATCGGGCGAGACGGGTACCGGTGCGTCTAGCGAATATGTTTCCCGTTAGTATATTTATTGGGTTGGCGGTCAAGGCACCGCGCGGGCAGTGCGGCTGCAAAGAGGGAGCGCGCGCGTAGTTTTCGAGAAGACAAGCCGCGGAGACTTCGCGTTCTGGAGACGCCCTCCGATTGCCTAGACAGGGACACGCGCAACCAAAGAACTAGAGAGGTGAGCCTGAGCACTCACCCTATGAGATTCGGGACAGGCCTCAGTCGGCAATAGATGTGGCGGTAGCCAGTCTTCCAGATCTTGTCCAGCAGACCAGCGTGCCCGCACGCTGTCTGGAGAGTTGGATACCGTCAGGTGTCACCGATGGTCTCTGTCGTCATGTCCGCGGCCGGGGCCATCACGATCATCCTGGTGGTCCCAGTCATTGTTGCGCACCGATGCGCAGACGAAATTGGCGGCATCTTCGATGCTGCCGTGCCCCACATAGCGCGTCTGGGTGGGATATGCGCAGATCGGCCGCGTGCGCGCTGGCCACGGCGTATCGGCGGGAGCGGTGCCGATCAGAGCTGTCGGACCGTGTCCGTGCTCAACCCATTTGACAAGTGCACCAAAGGCGTCGAATTGCGACGTGGCATAGCCGCCGCCGCAGTGGTTCATGCCAGGGACCACGAACAGGCGAGCGAACTGCTGCGTCTCGCGCACTCCGTCGAAGCGGTCGATCAGGTCGCGGTACCAACCGACGTGGTATTTGGACGAAAAGACCGGGTCAGCTTGGCCGCTGTAGACGATCAGCTTGCTCCCGCTGGCGCGGAAGCGGCGGTAATCGGTCGAACCGGTGCCCATGAAATCCATGGCCGACCGAGAAAAGATGCCGCTGCGGGCGTAGATCTTCGAGGCGTCTACATCCATGTTGAAACTGAGCAGCCACGGCATGAACGCGTCATTGAGGCCCGGCAGGCCCGGCACCGGCCCTGCGGTCGTGATGACCGTGCCTGGATAGCCAGGATTGCCGGCGGTCTGCGAATTGGGTGGCGTGGTGAAGACGAACGGCAATGCCGAGCCGCCCAGTGTCGTATTGAGCGACGTATTGCCGGGGCCCGGAAAGACTGGGCCGATCTTCCAGGCACGCCACCCGGGTGCGGCGATGCCTGGATCCCAGAACCAACCGGCGTAGAGCGCTCGGCCCTTCGAGTCCTTGGCACCGCCAAACACCTTCTTCAGCGCAGTGACCTGAGGGCCGGAAAGGAATCCCGAACCCTGCGGACCGAGCGTCTGAGGATCGAAGCGGCAAGCCTCGGGGTTGGACACGATGCCATCGACGAGCCCGTCCTTCGCGTCGCATTCCTTGAGGATCGCATCGCTGACCGCACTCAACTCCGCAGGGGTGAATGACGTTGCAAGGTCGGGATTGCCGAAGGGCGTCAGCGCGCGCGCTGCACCGGCAAATGCCTGAGTGTCCCAAGCCTCGGCAACCGCAGCCTTGGGCAGATCCATGCCGGGGTTGCCGGCGATGATGCCGTCGAAGATGTCGGGATAGCGTTGCGAGAACATCAACCCCTCGCGCCCGCCCTCCGAGCAGCCTTCGAAGTAGGAGTACCTGATCTTCTGACGATAGTACGCACGCGTGATCGCCTTGGCGGCCTGCGCAACTCGCCCAGGTCCGTCGTAGCCGTAGTCGATGCGCGCCTGTGGATCGAATCCGAACTCGGCATTGCCAGCGACTGCGGAGATGTTTGTTGCGTTGTCATGCCCGCTGTCTGTGGAAACGACGGCATAGCCTTGACCGAGTTGCGGCGCATCGGCGCCTCCCAGGTTGCCGTCAAGTCCACCACCACCTTGGTAGTAGAAGCGCTCATTCCACGTCGTGGGCATGCGCAGATGAAATTTGACTGCGTAGGTCTGGCCGTCGGCCCCGGTGTGCTGGCCGATGCTGCCGAGCACCTCGCAGTGCTCAGGCAAGGTTGAGGTTGCCTGGTTGATCACGGCGCTCGAGATCGTCGCGCCTTCAATCGACTGATTGAGCAAGGCGTTGCACGCGATGGGCGTGGCCGCATGACTGTACGCAGTAGCTCCCAGCAGGAGCAGGGCGAGGGGCGCCGGGAGTCGATCTTTGAGCTTCATCCACGTCTCCTGTTGTTGTATTGGAGAAATGCGCACGCAGTTCTTTTTTATAACCATATCGCGCTTCCCCGCAAGTGGTGTTTCCGATCTTGCTGCGGACGCCTTGAAAGGGCCGGCAAGCCTCTGCCCAATCGCGCTTGTTCGCCATCCTCGGAAACCGAGGATGCACATACACGTTTCTTCTTTGGCCCAACCTGGCGTCGCTCCTACGATTTCAGGTTGATCCACTGCTTGGCTCCCCAATGGTCACGGCCTGCGCCTTTGCCTCTCCTTCTCATACTGAAACTCCAGCTGGTTGGATGTCGCACTTGCGGCGTGGATTGGTGCTTCTGACCGCGGCATTGGTGGTGCTCCTGACGGCCAACCCCGCCGCCGCAGAAGGCCGCGTACGCATCGTCGACCAGTTTGGCTTGACATCGCTCCTCTGGCACGTTGCGCGCGCCGAGGGCTTCATTCAGAAACAAGGCCGCGCGCAGGGCTTGGAGATCGCTGTCGAATGGTCACGGCTGTCCGGCGGCAGTGCAGTCAATGAGGCCTTGTTGTCGGGTGCGGTCGACGTGGCGCACATCGGCGTCGGCCCCACCCTGCTGCTGTGGGACCGCACGCTGGGAAAACAGAACTTCAAGGCCTTCGCCGCGCTCGGCACGATGCCGCAGTATTTGCTGAGCAACCGAGCCGATGTGAAGAGCATCCGCGATCTCGGCGAAAAGGACCGCATCGCTGTGGTGTCCACTTCTTCGCAGCAGGCGCGCACGCTACAGATGGCTGCCGCACAGACCTTCGGCTTCGAGCAGTTTGCGCGCTTCGACAACTTGCTGGTGACGCTGCCGCACACCGAAGCTATGGCAGTACTGGCCTCCGGCAAGGGCGGCGTTACCGCACATTTCTCGAACGCACCCTTCCAGTATCAACAGCGCAAGACCCCTGGCGTGCACGTGATCCTCAACTCCTATGACGTGATGGGGGGACCATCGTCGTCCGTGTTGGCGGTGACGTCGGAGAAGTTCCGGCGTGACAACCCGAAAACCTATACCGCGGTGAAGGCCGCGCTGGCCGACGCGGCTCAGTTCGTGCGCGCGAACAAGCGCCGTGCAGCCGAAATCTACCTCGAGGCCGAGGATTCCAAAGTGCCACTGGCCGACATCCTGGCCTTCCTGGACGATCCCGAGATCGCCTACGACGTCGTGCCGCAGAACACCGAGCGACTCGGGCACTTCCTGCACAAGGTCAAGGTGCTGAAGAACGAGCCCACGACATGGAAGAGCTACTTCTTCGATGACGTGCACCAGATGCCAGGCAGTTGAAGCTGGCAAATTGAAAGACGACTCATGAACGCAATCCTCTCGGCGCGCCCTGCAGCGTCGCTCCCCCAAGAACTGAAGGACGACATCGATCTGCGTCCGCTCACCGGCCACATCGGCGCCGAGATCCACGGGCTGGATCTGCGCCGCGCATTGGGAGCGCCTACCGTTGCCGCCATCCGTGCCGCGCTGCGCCAGTGGAAGGTGGTGTTCTTTCGGGACCAGGTGCTCACACATGCCGAGCATGTGGCCTTCGCGCGGCAGTTCGGAGAGCCCACCATCGGCCATCCGGTGTACGGCTATGTCGAGGGTCACCCGCAGGTGTATTCAGTCGGCCGCAACCGTTTCCAGTCGCGGCACGAAGGCGAGCAGCTGATTCGGCCGTGGACGGGCTGGCACACGGACGTCACAGCCGCCGTGAATCCACCGGCTGCGTCGATCCTGCGCGGTGTGGTGATTCCGCCCTATGGTGGAGACACGCAATGGACCAACCTGGTGCAGGCCTATTCCGGCTTGTCGCCGACCTTGCGCGCCTTTGTCGATGGTTTGCGCGGCATCCACCGCTTTGCACCGCCTGAAGGCCAGAACGCGACCGACGAATTCTTGCGCAAGAACAGGTCTCGCCCCTTGGTCAGCGAGCATCCGCTCGTACGCGTGCATCCCGAGAGTGGTGAACGGGCGCTGTACGTGAGTCCGCTCTTTTTGCAGACAGTCACCGGGTTGACGCCACGCGAAAGCCGCCAACTGCTCGAGCTGCTGTTCGAGCATGTGGTGCGGCCCGAGTACACCGTGCGCTTCCGCTGGCAGGAGGGAAGCCTCGCATTCTGGGACAACAACAGCACGGCTCACTTGGCGCCCCGTGACATCTACGACCTGGAGTTCGACCGCCAGCTTTACCGCGTGACGCTCAAGGGCGAGATTCCATTCGGTGTAGACGGCACTCGCTCCACCGCGATCGAAGGCGAGCCACTGGAGGCCTACGAGTAAAGCCTGAGCGCCCTCATGAGTGGCACACCAGTCCATCCTTGAGTTGCGCGATCTCCAGGCGCAGATTGCCTCCACGTGCAATGCGCGCGCGGTCCAGCGTGCCATCGGCTTCCCAGCGACGAAGCGCGGCCGAGAGGTAGTCGCGAGAGGCGGCGTCACCCTCCGGCAACCGTGCGCCGGCAGCGTCGGCGGCTTCGAGAGAAGTCACCAGCGGCCGATAGAAGCGCCACTCCTCGTCTCGCAGCAGGCGATCCAGCACCTCGACGTCTTCCACCAGCGCCGCGCATTCCCCAGCCATGAATGCCGATACCGCATGCACCCCCGAGGGATACCGCCGAGGAATCGCGCCGTAGCGCGATTCCACCGTGCGGGCATAGCTCGAGCCTTCGCTGGCGCACACCGTGGTGCCCCGCAGCGCGGCCTTGTCCTGGATACGGCCCTTGCGCAGCGTCACGACCATACCGTTGCCCGGGCTGTAGTCGCCCGGTGCGACGGCCACGCCGTCCACGTCCTGAAACTCCGGCACGCCGGCGAAGAGCACGTCAACGTCGCCCTGGCGCAATGCGGGCGCCTGCGCCTCCGGCGCCAGGCCTACGACCTCCAGCCGGACGCCCAGCGATGCCGCAAGCGCAGCGGCCAGAGTCGCATCGAAACTGTCGGGCTCGGGGGGTGTAGGCGCTTCCGGCGGTGCAGGCCGCGGATAGCGGCGGACGCCCACGCGCAGCACGCCACGCGCGACCGCTCGATCCAGGACAGGGCCATGCGGCAAAGCGGAGAGAGGCGGCTCACTCCGCAAGGCCGCCGCCCCCGCCGCTGCGGCTACCAGCGCCGCGACCGCAAGACTGGCGTGCGGCAGCCAGCGTCTCTTGTTCAGCCCGGGCGTTGTGCGCTTCGATGCCGTCTCAATCATCGAGGCTCAATCCCTTGCGCCAGCGCAGCAGCCGGGCTTCCAGCAAGGCCAGCAGGTAGTTGAGCAGCAGGCCCAGCACTGCCAGCAACAGGATGCCGCTGTACATGGTTGGGATCTGGAAGGTCTCTTGTGAGTTCAGGGTCAGGAAGCCCAGACCCGAATGCGCCCCGATCATCTCGGCCGCCACGAGCGCAGTAATGCAGTACGCACCCGCCAGCCGCACGCCGGTGAAGATGGACGGCAGCGCCGCGGGCAGCACCACCTTGAAGAAGATGAAGCGCTGCGAAGCGCCCATCGACAGGGCCGAGTTGACCAGCAGCCGGTCGACCTGCTTGACGCCACTGATCGTGCTCAGCAGCACCGGCCAGAAAGAGGCCCAGAAGATGATTGCGACCTTGGACAGTTCGCCGATGCCCAGGAACAGGATGAACACCGGGAACAGCGCGAAGGCCGAGGTCTGACGGAACAACTGGAGGACCGGGTCGACGATGTTCTCGAGCCTCCGCCATCCGCCCATCAGCAGTCCGAGCGTCACCCCGGCAGCGATGGCGAGCAACAGGCCCCAAAGGGAGCGTTGGAGGCTCGCGGCGATGTGTTTCCAGAGCTGCCCGTCGAGGCCGAGTTGGACGATGGTCTTCAGCACGGCGGAGGGCGGGCTCAGATACGCATCGCTCACCAGGCCCAAGCGGGGCAGTGCTTCCCACAACGCGAGGAAGATCAGGATGCCAAGTCCCCGCTCGACGACGCGGCCGAAGCGCAGCCGGCGGGCGAGAGCAGTGATGGGTGACCGTGCAGGGAGACTCCGTGACGGCGCAACGGCCTCGAGCGTCCCTTGGTCATGGATGGGGTCGACGGCGCTCACACAACCCCCTGCAGTGCGCGAACAGGAGCTGGTGTTGTCGAGCGCGCGGGAGCGGGCTGCACGCCGAACTGCACTTCGTCCTTCAGCACCTCCCACGCACGCTGGCGCAGCGCGACGAATTCTGCAGAGTTGCGGATCTCGTTCGACCGCGGCCGCGCGAGCGAAACGTCGATGATGTCCTTGATCCGACCGGGGCGCTGCGTCATGACGGCGACACGGTCCGAAAGATAGATGGCCTCGTCGAGGCTGTGCGTGATGAAGACGATGGTCTTGCGATCCTGTTCCCA
The DNA here is from genome assembly GCF_030317145.1 of Variovorax flavidus. Lineage (GTDB taxonomy): Bacteria > Pseudomonadota > Gammaproteobacteria > Burkholderiales > Burkholderiaceae_C > Variovorax > Variovorax flavidus. The sequence goes on along the minus strand of NZ_JASZYE010000017.1, from coordinate 32,156 downwards.
GATGCGCAGCAATTCGGTCTGCAGGATCTCTCGGGTTTGAGCGTCGAGCGCGGCGAAAGGCTCGTCCATCAGCAGCACGTCCGGCTGGTAGGCCAGCGAGCGCGCAATCGCCACGCGCTGCTTCATACCGCCAGAGAGCTCGTGCGGAAAGCTGTGGCCGAAGCCCTGCAGGCCGACGCGCTCCAGGTATTCCTGCGCGGTTCGACGCCGTTCCTCGCGGCCGACGCCGCGAATCTCCAGTCCGACTGCAATGTTGTCGAGCACGGTGCGCCACGGGAACAGCGCGTAGCCTTGGAACACAACGCCCTGGTTCTGGTTGATGCCCGCGAGTTCCTTTCCGCCGATCCTGATGCGTCCACCGGTGCGCGCCGTCAGTCCTGCCAGGATGCTCAGGAAGGTCGACTTGCCGCAACCCGACGGGCCGAGCACCGAGAGGAACTCGCCTTCTCGAACATCGAGGTCGAAACCCCGCAATACCGACACACGCTCCTGCGAGCCGCGCGCGGGAAAATCCATTCGCACGTCCCGCGCCGAGATCTTGACCGTCATCGTCGGCTCTCGGGTCAAGCCTTCGCCGGCTTGGCGACGAAGGGGTTGAACTCGTTGGTATAGACGTCCTTGATCGCGACCTTGCCCTCGGGAATCTTGCCCTCGGACTGCAGGATGTCGATGTAGTACTGGATCGGTGGCTCCGTCACGACCAGGTCCTCCACGTAGGCATAGCGGTCGACGTTCTCGATCGCCATGTTGATGCGCTTGGACACCAGCCTGCGTGCCTCTTCCGGATTCGCATTGACCCAGTTGCCGGCCTTGGCCAGGGCCACGACGACATCGCGCACCGCCTCGGGGTGCTCCCGGATGAACTTGCCATGCGCGCTGTACGGTGCCATGCCGCCCAAGCCGCCGTCGAGGTCGTAGTCGCTCCACAACCGCACCAACTGCTCGGCATGATCGGCGCGGCCGGAGAAGGGTGCATGGATGATCGCCAGATCGGTATTGCCCGTGACCAGCGTTTGCTCGGCCTGCTCGTCCGGGATGACGAGGAAGTTGATCTTGTTCACGTCCACGCCCTTTTCGCGCAGGTACTTCTTGGTCACGAACTCCGCGCACGCGCCGAAGCTGTTGAAGCCGATCGTCTTGCCCTCCAGATCCTTGGGTGTGCGGATGCCGGAGTCCTTGCGCACGAAGTACTTCATGTGCGGCGCTTCCTCGAGCGTCTTGCCGCCGGCCGCAACGACCTTCAGGTCGGCGCCCGACGCGATCGCGGAGATCACCAGCGGCACCATGCGCGAGCCGAAGTCGATCTCGCCGGTGCCCACCAGCGGGATGATCTGAGGCGCGGCGATCTTGCCGACGTATTCGGGCCGCGTGTTCGTGCCTTCGAAGTAGCCGAGCTCATCGGCCAGGTAGATGAGGTCGAATGAGGGGTTGTTGGGATACTTGAATGCCACCTTGTCGCCGGTCTTCCCGACAACCGCGGGGCCGCCCGCGGCGGAAGCGCTCGTGCTCTCCGTGCGCGAGCAGGCGGCGAGTGCGAGGCCGCCGGCGCCGACGGCAACCAGCGACGCCAGCGATCCCAGGGCGCGACGGCGCGACGTCAGCGCGGCCAAAGAGGAGAGGTTCGTGTTTTGTAGAGCCATGAAGAATCCTTGGTGGCGACTGCGCCAATGACGAAGTCGGCGATCGTAGGAACCACCCGGGTCATCGACAACGAAGGATTCCGAACATCGATATGTGGCGAATCGCGACGCCGCCGCATCAGGCGTCGTTCACGCGCCAGCTGTCCAGGCTGAAATCGCGATCGATCAGTTTCTCGGCCAACAGGAAACTCTTGACTTCAGCGAGCAGCGCTATGCCTTCGGCCGGATACGCGGCCTCGGGAAACTGCGAGAGGGGATGCGAGACCTTGACCACATCGAGCGGAAAGCCGGTGGCTTCGGCATGGAAGGCGTAGTAGGCCTCCTTGTCGCGCTGGATGTCCGCGAGCGCCGAGCGGCGCGCTCGGGTCCACGCCGCGGCCAGTCCAGGCCTTGCTTGCAGCACCTTGTCCGAAGCGACGATCACCGAAGTCCCACGCAGCGAAGGATGCTGAGCGGCCTGGTCGATGACCGGATAGCCGCGCGAGGCCAGCAGTGGGCCGACATCGATCTGCGCGGCGAACGCGGCGATGGAACCACGGTCGAGCGCGGCCTCCCCATCGCGCGGAAACATGTGGATCACCTTGACCGATTTCTGCAAGCCGTGCTCCTTGAGCAGACCAAGCACATAGCGGTGCATGTACGAGCCGCGCGCCACGCCGATCGACTGGCCCTCGAGTTCCTTGACGCTGCGCGCGCCGCCGCGCGGCGTCAGCAACCACACGTTCATGCCTACTGCATCGAAGCCGATCAGGCGACTATCGAGCCCGCGCGAGTGCGCGACGATTGCCGGCGTGTCGCCGTAGATGCCGACGTCCAGCGCGCCGGATACGAAGGCTTCGTTGAGATCGGGGCCGTTGGGGAAATTGCGTGTCGAGATGTCCTTGATGCCAAGTGCCGCGACCTCGCGCAACAGCAAGCCCTGGCGCAACGCCCAGCCGGTGGCGGCAGCCGGCCTCTTGCCGGGACCGATGTAGCCGAGTCGCAGCACGGTGTCGGCGCCCTGGGCATTGGAGAGGACGGGGAGGGCGCTCGCGATGGCTGCGCCGACGGCGCCGCGAAGAACGCGCCGGCGGGACGCAAGGGGTGAAATCGAATGGTTCATTGGATTCGAGAGGAGAGCCTCGGCGCGCGTCAGTGCGCGCGCCTGAGCAATTCAAAGCTGGCATCGGCCGATGCGGTGGATTGGCGTCCCCGGCCCCAGCCGATGGCGCGGCGGTAACTGCCCACCAGTTCCTCCGTCGCGGGCTCCCGTTCATCGGCGGTGGCGCAGCGGTCCGCGATGGGCGCGACATAGAGCGCGTCCTCGGGGCAGTACAACTCGCACATGAAGCAGGTCTGGCAGTCATCCTGCCGCGCGATGCGCGGTGGACCACCGGCGACCGCCTCGAACACATTGGTCGGGCAGGCGTTGACGCAGATGTTGCAGGCAGTGCAGCGTTCGGCGCTGATGAGTTCGATCATGCGGGGATGGCTTCCGTGATGGGTTGTGCGCGGACCCAGACTTCGTCGAGTCCACCGCTGAGGAGACGATGCCGCTGCTTTGGATCGAGCGCCTCGTGTTCGCGACGTCGGTGCATGCCGCGGGTTTCGGTGCGTTGCAATGCGCTGCGGTACATCCAGCGCGCGGTCGCGAGCATGGCAGCCGCCTCGCGGGCGCGCACCGCATCGCTGCCAGTGGCCGCCGGCGCGCTGTGGCGTAGGCGCGCCCAGAGTGCGTCGAGCCGGGCCAGCGATTCCTCCAGTACGTGGCCTTCGCGGAACCAGTTGCGTTCGTACGGGAAGACCTCGGCCTGTACCGCGCCCACCACCGCCTGGCTGTCATAGACCTCGGCACCACGACTGGCGAGTGCTACGCCACCCGCGCGTCGCACCGTTCGCGACGTGCGGCTGCGTGCGTCCTTGCCGAAGGCCGCCGCGCCTGCGCCGGCCCAGAAGCCGGATGACAGGGCCCATGCCGCGTTGTGGCTGCCGCCGCCCGTGAAGCCGCCACAGATCAGCTCTCGCGTCGCGGCGTCGCCCGCCGCATACAGGCCTGCGACCGAGGTGGCGCAAGTGCTGTCGACCAGGTTCAGCCCGCCGGTGCCGCGCACCGTGCCCTCCAGGCGCAGCGTGACAGGGAAGTGCTGGGTGAAGGGGTCGATGCCTTGGCGATCGAACGAGACGAAGAAGTTGGGCTGCGCCGTGCGCATCCAGGCCCGAATCTGCGCGTCAGCGCGGTCGATGCAGGCATAGACCGGGTGCGTCTGCAGGTTCTGCGCGATCACGCTGCGACCGCGCGAGGAGCCCGCGCCTTCGATGGCCTTGCCATCGCGGTCGTAGAAGGTGGCCCAGTTGTAGAACAGCGACTTGGTGACCGACGAGAAAGCCGGGCCGAGCCCATAGGCGTTGGAGAACTCCATGCCCGACATCGCCGCACCGACCTCGGCCGCCATCAACTGGCCGTCGCCGGTCAGCACGTTGCAGCCCAGCGCCTTGCTCAGAAAAGCGCAGCCGCCTGTCGCGATGACCACCGCGCCCGCGCGTACCACCCAGGTGTCGCCGGTCTGGCGGTTCACACCGGTAGCGCCGCTGACCGTGCCGTGTTCATCGACGAGCAGTTCGAGCGCCGGGCTGTGATCGAGGATGCGCGCGCCCGATTCCTTCACCCGCTTGCGCATCAGCCGCATGTACTCCGGACCTTGCAGCGAGGTGCAGCGAAGCTGGCCCTCGTCGTCGGTCGGAAAGGGATAGCCCCAGTCCTTGAGGCGTTCGACGTTGTCCCAGGTCTGCGCAAGTACGCGATCCATCCAGGCGTGTTCGGCAAGGTGGCCTCCCATTGCAAGGCGGCTGGCCTTGGCATCTGCGCGTGCGCTTCCCTCGGGCGAGACGTGCCACAAGCCGGTGCCGGAGGGTGCCGTCGCGCCCGACGTGCCGCAGAAGCCCTTGTCGGCGAGGATCACGCGCGCGCCTTGCGCCGCCGCGCTGATGGCAGCCCAGGTGCCTGCGGGCCCGCCGCCGATGACAAGAACGTCCGCCTCGTGGCGGTGGCCGCCATCGGCATTTGAGAGTGCCTGGCCTTCGAAATCCCTTGCGCCCATATGTGATCCGCCGTGTGTTGGTGAGGCTGGAACCCTAACCAGCAGAGGACTGGATGCAAAGAAGGAATCCGCTCAACCATATGCGTTCTGCGGTGCAAGGCCATATGCGTTTTTCGAAGAAGGTCCCGCTGATTTCTTCGTTCCCGGCGCCACCGGTCTATCGAAGAATCGTGGACTTTGCCTGGAGCGCACTCGACGACCGAGCCGAGACGCTTCGGCTGGCCGTCCATGAACGCTCGCATTCCCATTCCACCTGCTTCCTCCGTCGACGACCTCGATGGGCTGATAGACACCTTGCATGCCAGCGCGCCGGAGCGCGACCGAAAGGGCGGGCACGCCGCGGAGGAGAAGGCGCTGATCCGGGCGCAGGGCTTGCTGTTCGACGCCGTGCCACGCGCTTTCGGTGGCCGGGGCCGTTCATGGAGCGACGTGTTCTCCACGGTGCGGCGCATCGCCGCGGTCGACAGTTCGCTCGCTCACGTGCTGGCCTTCCATCACCTGCAGGTTGCGACCGTGCTCATCTACGGCAGCGAGGAGCAGCAGGCACGCTGGCTTTCGGCGACGGTGCGCGAGCAGGGCTGGTGGGGCAATGGGATGAACCCGCTCGATCGGCGGCTGCAGGCGCGCGCGGTGGATGGCGGCTTTGTGCTCGATGGGACCAAGAGCTTCTGCTCCGGCACCCGCGGCTCCAGCTACATGACGTTCTCCGCCGAGCAGGTTGGGAGCGGTGGCGCGATGTTGCTCGGCATCGTGCCCACGCAACAGCCCGGCATCGCCGTGCTTGACGATTGGGACCCGATCGGCCAGCGCCAGACCGACAGCAATTCGGTGGCGTTCTCCGAGGTGGAATTGCCGGCGCGGGACGTCATCCGCGCCGCCGATGCAGTGCCCACACCTTTCCATACGTTGCGCACCTGCATCGGCCAGTTGGTGCTGGTCAATCTCTATCTCGGGATCGCGATCGGTGCACAGCGCGAGGCACGGCACTATGCGCGGACCGGTGCGCGGCCCTGGATAGCTTCGGGTGTGGCCGATGCCACGGACGACCCTTTCATGCTCAACCGCTTCGGCGAGTTGCGGGTGCAGATCGCGGCGTCGAACGCCCTGGCCGAACGCGCTGCGTATGCACTGGATGCAGCCTTCGCCCAAGGGAACTCGCTGAGCGCTATGGGGCGCGCGGAAGTCTCCGTAACCATCGCGGAAGCCAAGGTGGTAGCCCATCGCGCCGGGCTCTACGCGAGCCAGGAACTTTTCGAGGTGGTGGGCGCGCGCGGCACCCGAGCGGCGCTGGGCTTCGATCGCTTCTGGCGCAACGTCCGCACGCATACGCTCCATGACCCGCTGGATTACAAGCTCAATATGCTCGGGCGCTGGGCGCTTAAGGACGAAGCTCCCACGCCGTCGCTTTACAACTGAGCGCCCATCCTGGGACAGGGAATTGAGTTCCTATCCCGAGATGCGGAGCGCAACTCAATCCACGCGCTTCGCGGTGCGTTGAAACACGTTGTTGGCTGGGTTTGTCTGAATCATCCAGATCGTTTCGGCCCGTTGACGCTCTCGCGTTAACCCACCTGCGTCCACCACCCTGACGCCGCAGGGTGGATTTCCTGGGCAATAGCTGGCAAGGTCCGCCTGCTGAATAAAAAGATGGAGACGCCATGACGACCTCAAGTCCCACCCGTGCCGCCGCGGTTCCTACTGCGGTGTCGCTGGCCGTCAAGCTGTGCGGCACCGATCAGAGCGACGCCACGGGACGTGTGCTGAGCGCCGGCCCGCTATCGGTCGAGTTGGAGAGCGGCAATCTGCGTTACTTGTGTGTAGGCGGCGTGGAGGTGTTGCGTGGGCTGGCTTTTCTCGTCCGCGATGAAAACTGGGGAACCTCTGTCCCCAAACTGGCTGATCTCGTCGTGGAGCAGCGCCCAGACAGCTTCAGCGTCAGCTATCGTGCTGAATACCGCGGCGCAGGCTCCCAGTTGCTCTGCCTCGATGCGCGCATCGAGGGGCACAGCGACGGCAGCCTCGAGTTCAACGCGACGGCCACGCCGGCAACGGACTTCCTGACGGCGCGCACCGGGTTCGTGGTGCTTCACCCACTGAAGGGCATCGTCGGGCATGCACTCGAGGTCGAGCACGTCGACGGGACGCTGAGGGCATTGACCTTCCCTGCGCTGGTCGATCCGGTGCAGCCACTTCTCAACTTGCGATCGCTCACCCATGAAGTGATGCCAGGTCTGAAGGCCGTGGTCCGCATGGAAGGCGACACCTTCGAGATGGAGGATCACCGCAACTGGACCGATGCTTCGTTCAAGACTTATGTCCGGCCGCTGGCCTTGCCCTGGCCTTATGTGCTGAAAGCGGGCAAGGCGGTCAGGCAGTCAGTCCGCCTGAACCTCCTGGGTACCGTACCCAAATCGGCAAAGGGGTCGGCCGCGAGGACTGTCTCCATCACCCTCGGCCGGCAGACCTCCGTGCACATGCCAGCCATCGGCCTGGGAATGCCGGCACAGGAGATCGAGGCATCGCTCGCGGCGGTGAGACAGCTGCAATATGCCGCGCCGCGGCTGCTGATCTGCGAGTTCGACGCACGCAAGAAGCATGGTCCCGATCTGCTCGACAGCTATCGTCGGCTGTGCGAACTCACCGGCGCGGAGTGCGAACTCGAAGTCGTGGTCGAGAGCCTTGACGGCTTCCGCGCCGAGTTGGCAAAGCTGGCCTCGATGGCGCGCGAGAGCGGGCTGGCACTCTCGGCCCTGGCGGTGTGCCCCGTCGGCGACCTCAAGTCCGTCCTGCCCGGCAGCCAACGACCACCTGCCCCCCCGCTCGCGCAGCTGTACGACGCAGCGCGAGCGGCCTTTCCTGGCGTGCGCCTGGGCGGCGGCATGTTTTCGTTCTTTGCCGAACTCAATCGCAAGCGGCCGCCGGCGGATCTGCTTGATTTCGTGCACAACAGCACCTGTCCCACCGTTCATGCGGCCGACGACCGCTCGGTCATGGAGACACATGAGGCCCTGTCCCATCAGGTGAAGACTGCGCGCAGCTTCATCGGCGATACGGCCTACCGCATCGGCCCGAGCTCGATCGGCTGCCGCGACAATCCTTACGGCAAGACTTTCACGCCGAATCCGGACAACGAGCGTCTTTGCCTGGCCAATGCCGATCCACGGCAGCGCGGTCTGTTCGGCGCCGCATGGACGCTCAGCTATGTGGCCAGCCTGGCCGCGACCGGCGTCGAGACGGTGTGCTTCGGAGCGCCCACCGGCCCGCTCGGCATCATTCATCGGCCGGGCGACCGCCCGGTGCCGTACTTTGATGCGCTCGGATGCCCTGCGGTGTATCCCGCCTATCACGTCGTCGCCGGGCTGACGCGCGCGGCAGGCGCAAACCTCGTTGCCGCAGCATCGTCGGATGACGCGCGTGTGCGCTGCCTGGCCTATCGCGCAGCCGGCTCGACCCTGCTGTGGATCGCCAACCCGACGGCGATCGACCAGACCGTGCATGTGGTGCACGACGGCGCCGCCGCATTCGGCATCGTGCTGGACGAGACCAGCTTCGGGTTCGCCACCAGCGATCCGGCGTCCTTCGCGTCGGACACCGGGCCGCTCGCCCTGGACGCATTGACGCTGCGCGCCTACGCCGTGGTCCTGGCCTGCATCGCCGATCGTTGAGCACCTGGCATCACGGCAGCGTCGAGCGCGCGTGCGCCTCCCGCGCGGCCTTCAACCCGTGCTCGATGGTCCCCTTCGCATGTCGCGCGAGATCGGCGCCGTCTTCCCACAGGTTGCGCCAGATGCCAAGGATGCCTTGCAACTGCTTGTTGACCACTGCCGACGAGAACGATTCGAAGGTGATCGGCCCCTCATAGCCCGCCTTGACGAGCCCGCGAAAGACGCGGTCGAAATCGATGTTTCCGGCGCCGAGGTAGCCGCGGCCGGACTCGCCGATGTGGAAGTAGCCAAGCATCTCGCCCGTATCGATCAACGCCGATTCGAGGTCGGACTCCTCGATATTCATGTGATAGGTGTCCAGGTGCACCTTGACGTTCGGCAAGCCCACGCGCCGAGCAAACGCGACCGCCTGTGCCGCCGTGTTGAGCACGTTGCTCTCATAACGGTTGACCACCTCCAGTCCGATGGTGATGCCGTGCTGCGCCGCCTTCTCGCCGACGCGACGCAGCACCTCAACCGAGCCCGCGATGCCGGTCGGGGTAGGTGGTTCGAAATACTTCTGAAACGCGGAGTACAGGATGCCGCACACGTGGGTGGCGCCAATGTCTCCCGCCACCCGGAGCACCTCCATCAAGCGTGCCTCGCCGCGCGCCTGCTTTGCGGGGTCGCCACTGGAGATGTCAGTGGAGTCATCGAGGCCCAGCGACAGCGTCGTGCCCAAGTGGTAGCGATCCAGCATCCGGCGCGTGAACGTGGTGTCGATGGACGAGGGGTCAAGCGCCGGTATCTCGATCAGGTCGAAGCCGAGCTCCGCCGTCTGCGCGATCGCGCGCTCGCATTCGTCGTGGCTCCAGCCACCGACCCACACCAACGCATGGACGCCGAGCTTGTTCGTCATGGTGTTCCCATCCTTCGGTGAGGTCGTGCCAGGCAGGGTTCTACTGCGCCCTTGCGTCCAGCACAACTGTCGCTATGCTCAGGCCCGCAATCACTCTGACGAGGAGACGGCATGAAGTCCCGCACCTTCAAGACCCGCAATGGGACGGACCTGGCGTTCTCGGTCATCGGACTGGGCACGGCGCCGATGGGTGACCTCTACCAGCTGCTCGACGAGAAAACGTGCATCGCCACCGTCGAGCGCGCCTTCGAATGCGGTGTCCGTGTGTTTGACACATCGCCGCACTATGGCAATGGGCTGTCCGAGTCCCGCATCGGCGCGGGCTTGCGATACGCGCCGCGAAACGAACTCATCGTCTCGACCAAGATCGGGCGGGTGATGGACCCCTTCACCAAGCCGCCGCCGCGAAACCCGGACGTGTATTCGCCCGGATTCGCCGGCGGCTATCCGCACGCCGCGCGCTTTGACTACTCTTACGACGGCACGATGCGCTCGGTCGAGCAGTCGCTGCTGCGCATGGGCCTGGACCGGCTGGATGTGCTGCTCATCCACGACTGCGATGTATGGACGCACGGCAAGGACGCGGAGCGTCGCTTCGCGGAGGCCATGGACGGCGCATACCGTGCACTCGACAAGTTGCGCAGCGAAAAGACTGTCGCCGCGATCGGATTCGGCATCAACGAGGCCGACACCTGCGTGAGGTTCGCGCGCGCCGGCGATTTCGATCTCGCCATGATGGCTGGCCGCTATTCGCTCCTCATCCAGAATGGGCTCAGCGAGTTTCTGCCACTCGCGCTGGAGAAGAAGATGGGCGTCATGCTGGCGGGCGTTTTCAATTCCGGCATCCTGGCCACAGGCGCCATCCAGGGCGCGAAATTCGAGTACGCCCCGGCGCCGGAAGACATCCTGGAGCGCGTGCGAAAGATCGAAGCGATCTGCGCGGCCCACGGGACTTCGATCCGGCGCGCCGCTCTTCAGTTCGCGCTGGCCCACCCCGCTGTGGTGTCGGTAGTGCTGGGCGGCGTGGAGCCCGCGGAGGTCGAGGCCAACGCAACCGATGCCGACCGGACCGTCCCGGCTGGCCTCTGGCACGACCTCAAGTCCGCCGGGCTGCTCGATTCCGCTGCGCCGACCGACTGAGCCGTCCGCTCGGCCCCACTCACGTTGTCATTTCGCGGTCAGCGGATTAGCATCGGCCAGCTTCGCGTTCTACCTGGGAGGACAACAGAATCCGCCACGAGCGGGACAACATGGAGACATCCAGTGAACAGACGCAAGACTCTCAAGGCATTGGGGAGCGTGGCCATGGCTGGTGCAACCGGCCTGCCAAGCGGCTTCGTTTTTGCCGCGAACCCGACGATGGTCACGGTGGTCAAGATCGCCGGCATCCCCTGGTTCAACGCCGTTGAAAAAGGCATCCTGAAAGGCGCGAAGGACTTCAGTGTCGACGCCACCATGGTCGGCCCGGCCAACGTCGATCCGGCGCAGCAGGTGAAGCTGCTCGAAGACCAGATCGCGAAGAAGGTGACCGTCATCGGGCTTGTGCCGCTCGACGTCAAGGTTTGCGAGCCGGTGCTCAAGCGTGCGCAGGCTGCGGGCATCAAGGTCATCACGCACGAGGGCCCCGAGCAGGAGGGGCGCGACTGGAACGTTGAACTCATCGACTCGGTTGTGTTCGGCGAGGTGCAGATGCAGCGCCTTGCCAAGGACATGGGTGAATCGGGTCAGTACGTGGTCTACGTCGGCACGCTGACCACGCCGCTTCACAACAAGTGGGCCGACGCGGCGATCGAATACCAGAAGAAGCACTATCCGAAGATGAAGCTTGCGGCCGACCGGTTCCCCGGTGCGGACGAGATCGACAGTGCGTACAAGACCACGCTCGACGTGATCAAGGCCTATCCGAATCTGGGTGGAATCCTCGGCTTCGGCTCCAATGGCCCCATCGGCGCAGGCAATGCGGTGCGCGAGAAACGGCTCGGCAAGAAGATCGCCGTTGTCGGCACCGTGCTGCCGTCGCAGGCCAAGGATCTGATCGCCGACGGCATCATTCGCGAGGGATTCCTATGGAACCCGACGGATGCCGGCTATGCGATGGTCGCCGTGGCGCGGCTGATGCTCGACGGCAAGCCGATCAAGGACGGCGTCGAGATCCCTGGCCTGGGCAAGGCGGCAGTCGACGTGCCCGGCAAGCTGATCAAGGTCGACAAGATCATGCGCATCAACAACGAGACCATCGCGGGCCTGATGGCGGGCGGGCTCTGAGGCTTGGCGAACTTCCTCGAACTGCAGGCGATTTCCAGGCACTTCGGCGGGGTCGTCGCGCTGCGCAATGTCGACCTGACATTGCGCGCCGGCGAGGTGCACTGCCTGGTCGGTGAAAACGGATCGGGCAAGTCGACACTGATCAAGATCATCTCGGGCGTGCTTCGTCCCGAGCCGGGTGGCCGCATCGTCATCGAAGGACGCGAATATCCGCACTTGAACCCGGTCCAGTCGACGGCCAACGGCATCCAGGTGATCTATCAGGATCTGTCGCTGTTCCCGAACTTGACGGTGGCCGAAAACATCGCCATTGCCAGCCACCTGGGCGCGCCACAGATGGTGAACTGGCACCGCCTGCGCAGCACCGCCCAGGCGGCGATCGCGCGCATCGGCGCATCGCTCGACATCGATGCGCGCGTGGAAGACCTGTCGATTGCGAACCGGCAACTGGTTGCGATCTGTCGCGCGATGGCGGCCGACGCCAGGCTCGTCATCATGGACGAGCCGACCGCCTCGCTGTCTCGCCACGAGGTCGAAGCGCTCGTGCGGCTCGTCGCTGACCTGAAGCGGGCCGGCATTTGCATCGTCTTCGTCTCGCACCGTCTGAATGAGGTGATGGAGATCGCGGAGCGCGTCACGGTGCTGCGCGATGGCGCCAAGGTCGGCGAGTTTCCGGCAGCCGAGATGGACGATCGCAAGCTCGCCACCCTGATGACCGGAAAGGCGTTTGCGTACAGAACGTCCGCGACGGATTCCAACCGCTCGGAAAAAGTGCTCTCCGTGCGCCACCTGTCACGCGCCGGGCAGTACCACGACATCAACCTCGACATCCGTGCCGGCGAGATCGTCGGACTCACGGGCCTGCTGGGTTCCGGTCGAACCGAGTTCGCGCTGTCGCTGTTCGGGATGAATCAACCGACGGCCGGCGAGATCCGCCTCCACGACAAGCCGCTCGCGCTCAAGACCAACGCGCAGGCCATCGAGGAAGGCATCGCGTACGTCTCCGAAGACCGGCTCAACCTTGGCCTGGTGCTGGAGCAGCCGATTTCCGCCAACATCCTCATCACCGTTCTGGGCAAGCTGACCAACGGATTCGGTCTTGTGCCCGAAGCAAGGCGCCAGCGCACGACTCGGCAATGGATCGATGAGCTGGCGATCAAGGCGCCCAGTCCGGAGAACGCCGTGCGCACCCTGTCTGGCGGCAACCAGCAGCGCGTGGTGCTGGCCAAGTGGATGGCGACGCGGCCGAAGCTGTTGATCCTCGACAGCCCGACCGTCGGTGTCGACATAGCGGCCAAGGACGGCATCTACGAGGTTGTGCGCGCGCTCGCCGCCCAAGGCGTCGCGATCCTGCTGATCTCGGATGAGATCCCCGAAGTGTTCTATCACGCGCACCGTGTGCTGGTCATGCGCCGCGGCCGGTTGGCCGGCGAGTGCGTGCCGCACGAATCGACGGAAGAGGCGTTGCAGGCGGTGGTCGATGCCTAGCGCGGCGCTGCGGCGCTTTCGACACAGCCACGAGTTCTGGCTGCTGGCAGTGATTGTGGTGTTGTCGGCCGCGCTGTCCGTGGCCACCGACAGCTTCCTCACCGCGCAGAACCTCTTCGACCTGCTCACTTCCAACGCCTTCGTCGGCATCATGGCGGCCGGGCTGCTGGTGGTGCTCATCTCCGGCGGCATCGACATCTCGTTCACCGCGACCGCCTCGGTCGCGCAGTACGTTGCGCTGACAGTGGGCATCCGCTATGGCCTCGGGTGGATCGCGCTGTTCGTCATTGCCGGCGCTGTCGGCGTCGGCTGCGGGCTCATCAATGCCATCTTCATCACCAAGCTGCGGATCTCTTCCATCATCGTGTCGATCGCGACGCTGAACATCTTCTACGGCCTCCTGATCTTTTCCACCGGCGGGAAATACATCACTTCCTTGCCGAAGTTCTTTCGCGACGGCATCTCCTGGTTCGAGTACGAGGACTCCAGTGGCGTGCCCTACGCGCTCACATTGCAGATCCTGATGCTGGCAGTGGCCTTCGGCGTCACGTGGATCCTTCTCAATCGAACCAACATCGGGCGGCAGATCTACGCCATGGGGGGCAACAAGGACGCGGCACAGCGGCTCGGATTCCATGTCTTTCGCCTCAACTTGCTGGTCTACGGCTACCTCGGCTTCGTCGCCGGGCTTGCCTCTCTGGTTCAGGCGCAGCTTGCGCAATCGGTGACGCCGACGGTGCTGGTTGGCAAGGAGCTCGACGTGCTGGCGGCGGTGGTGCTCGGGGGCGCGAGTCTCACGGGCGGCGTGGGCACCGTGATGGGTGCGATCCTGGGCGTGGCTTTGCTGGCAATCCTGCAGAACGGACTTGTGCTGGTAGGGGTGTCGTCTTACTGGAGCCAGTGGTTCGTGGGCCTCACGATTCTTGTCGCAGTGTCGATGACGGCGTGGTCCGAACGCAGGCGCCGAACCGCAAAGGCCATCAATTGACGCTGCTGCTGCATCGCCTCCTGCGCGGCGGCACAGTGCCGATGCTGTCGCTCGTGCTGCTGGCGATGGTCGGCGTCTTCTGGCTCTCGCTGGGGGACCGCTTCTTCGCCGTGGGTGCATTGCAGTCGATGGCGTTCCAGCTGCCAGAGCTGGGCATCCTGTCCCTGGCCATGATGGTCGCTCTGCTGTCGGGCGGCCTCAACCTGTCGATCATCGCGACGGCCAATCTCTGCGCGCTGACGATGGCCTGGGTGCTGACCACGCAGGTGCCCGGTGCGCACGGATTCATGTGGGGCGGGTGGCAGGTGATTGCTATCGTCGCGGGCGTCGGCGTCGCGCTCGTCGTCGGCCTGATCAACGGCTTCGTCATCGCTTATCTCGGCGTGTCGCCGATCCTTGCCACGCTCGGCACCATGACGATGTGCAAGGGCCTTTCCATCGGGCTCACGCGCGGCAACGTCATCTCCGGCTTTCCCGAGCCGATCGTCTTCATTGGCAATGGCACCCTCGCCGGCATCCCGGTGGCGCTGCTCGTCTTCCTCGCGCTGTGCGTGCCGATTGCGGTGCTGCTCAACAAGAGCCCGTTCGGCTACAAGGTCTACATGATCGGTTCGAGCGAGAAGGCAACGCGCTATTCCGGTGTGGATACCCGGCGCGTTCTGCTGGGTGTGTATGTGCTGTCGAGCCTGCTGGCGTTCGTGGCCGCGCTGGTGATGATGGCTCGTTTCAATTCTGCCAACGCCGCGTATGGGGAGAGCTACCTTCTGGTGACCATTCTTGCGGCTGTGCTTGGTGGCATTGACCCGCTCGGCGGCGCCGGCAGGGTGGGCGGGCTGCTGATGGCGCTGATCCTGCTGCAAGTGATTTCGTCGGCCTTCAACCTGCTGGACTTCAGCCCCTTTCTCACGCTTGCAATCTGGGGCGTCCTCATCATCGTGGTCACCGCGCTGGGCGTGGCGACGGAACAGCTGCGGAACTCGTCGCGGTAGAGCCCGCGCAGGTCAGCTCCAGAACCGAGTCATCCTTCCCAACGGCGTCGATCTCCGATGAACCAACCGACAGGCGCAATCCCGAACCGCTATGTGATCGGCGTCGACGTGGGAACCGGCAGCGCCCGGGCAGGCGTCTTCGACCTGGCCGGGCGCATGCTGGCATCCGCGAAGCAGGAAATCACCTTGTTCCATGCCCCCGGTTCGATCGTCGAACAGTCGAGCGACGAGATCTGGACCGCGGTCTGCACGGCCGTCCATCGCGCCGTGGCACAGGCGGCCATCCTGCCCGAGCAGGTCGTCGCCATCGGCTTCGACGCGACCTGCTCGCTGGTCGTGCTCGGCGACGGCGGGCGGCCACTGCCGGTCGGGCCGAGCGGAGAGACCGCGCGCAACATCGTGGTCTGGATGGACCACCGTGCCGTGGCGCAAGCCGACCGGATCAACGCCACAGGGCACGACGTGCTGAAGTATGTCGGCGGCCGCATCTCACCGGAAATGGAGACACCGAAGCTGCTTTGGCTGCTCGAGAACAGGCCCCAGGTCTTTGCGGATGCATGGCAATTCATGGACCTGACCGATTTCCTCACCTGGCGCGCCAGCGGCGATCTGTCCCGCTCGACTTGCACGGTCACCTGCAAATGGACTTACCTCGCGCATGAGGCGCGATGGGATCCCACCTTTTTCCGCGCCGTCGGACTCGACATCCTGGCCGACGAAGGATTCAAGCGCATCGGCCAGAACGTCGTGGCACCGGGCACGCCGCTCGGCAGTGGCCTGACGGAGCACGCCGCGGCTGAACTGGGCCTGCGGGCGGGCACAGCCGTCGCCGCCGGCGTCATCGATGCGCATGCGGGCGGCATCGGCACCGTGGGCGTCGACGGCGACCCTTTCACATCGCTGGCCTATGTCTTCGGCACCTCCTCCTGCACGATGACGACAACCCGTCAGCCGGTGTTCGTGCCAGGCGTGTGGGGTCCGTATTTCTCGGCGATGGTGCCGCAGACATGGCTGAACGAGGGCGGTCAATCGGTCGCCGGTGCCGCCATCGACCAGCTGCTCTCCATGCATCCTCTGGCCGCCGAAGCTGGCCAGCAAGCCCTGGATGAAGGCCAGTCCTTGCCAGCCATGTTGGCCGGGCTTGCCGCACGACGAAGCGAGTCGCTTTCGCACGTCGTCAATCTGGCCGAGGGCCTTCACGTCGTTCCCGAGTTCCTCGGAAATCGCGCTCCCATGGCGGATCCGCAGGCGAGAGCGGTGATCGCGGGCCTCGGCATGGACAACGACCTGGACAGCCTGGTCGCCCTCTACATCGCTGGCGTCTGCGGTATCGCCTATGGGCTTCGCCAGATCATCGATGCTCAGAAGGCGGCCGGCGCGCCGATCGAGCGGATCATGATCAGCGGCGGGGCAGGGCGGCTCGACCTGGTGCGCCAACTGCTCGCCGATGCAACCGGCAAGGCGGTGCTGGCCACAGACGCCGAAGAGCCGGTGCTCCTCGGCGCGGCCATGCTCGGCAGCGTGGCGGCCGGCGCCTACGCGAGCGTCGGGGAGGCGATGGCAGGGATGTCGCGGGTCGGGAGGACCTTTCACCCTCAAGACGGAACGATCGCCGCAGTGCACCGCTGCCGATTTGGCGCGTTCGAGCAATTGCAAGCACTTGCGAGGCAGCTCAGGACACCGCCCTCCTTGTGAAGTGTCGTGTCGGGCGCGTTCACAGGAAATGGCGGATCAGGGGAACATGCGGTCGTCAAACTCGAACGGATTGCGCTCGATCGTGACCACCACCTGCCGGAACATCGGGTGATCGGGGTTCAGGATGATGTTGCTCTCGCTCGGCTCGACGGCCGATGGAACCCAAAGGCCGAGCGACTCTCCTGCCTTTCGCCAGGCAACGCCGATGGATTGGGTGCGCGCCTCCTGGGCGATCCAGTCCGCGGGGAGAGAGAAGCCCTCGCGAACGTTCGCCAGGACTGCGCCGTCGGGCAGATCGAGGCGGATCAGGGCTTGGCCGTTCGGCTTCACGCCATTGCAGTGGACACGCTTCTCCAACTGGCAAATCGCCCGACTGCCGCCGGCGTAGACCACGGGCTGGCCGGCCGGTGGCGGCAGGTGCCACCGCCCCGGCGATAGCGTCGAGCCGAAGCTGAGTTGATCGCGCCCCAAGCCCTTGGTCGTGCAGATGCGCCAGACCGACAGGGTCAAACAACGCCCCCGTATTCGATCGCGTTCAGAATCGCGCGGACCTTCTCGCCGCCGTATTCGTTCGTTGCGAATTCGATGGGCGTCTTCCCCTCGAGCAGGGGATGAGGCTTGGTCATCCAGGTCGAGCCCTGATCGCCAAACACTTCGGCCGCGCGCACCAACAGATCCGACTGGCGGAACAGCCGCTCGGTGACGCCGGGCTCCAGGGGCGTCTCGGGGCGCGTGCGCGAAAGCGTCGATGCGTTCACGCAGAGGGCTGTCAGGAGGTCCTTTTTTCGGGGAAGGCGGGAAGCCTCGAACCACTCGTCCAGGAAGCGCGCAGGGATACTCCAGGACGCGTAGTGCGCAGCCACGCCGCGATTCAGCCCCCAGGCCGTTTCGCTAACGTGGAAGAACCGCGTTCCGACTCCCCGGGGATCGCCCTCCCCGTTGGAGAAGGCATGGACGAACACGCCTTCGAAGGCCTTGGCCATGACGCTGGCGACGGACGTTGCGACAGGATGGGCAGTGGTCATATGCACAACATATCACAGTTGCAATTGCAATGCTAGCAGCATGCAAATGCATCAACCCACACAAGCGGCGAACACTTCGTTCACTTGCCAAACAACTTGGTCACGCGCTGCCACGTGCGCAGCATGAACCCTGCGCGCTCCACGTCGGCCTGCGCGATCAGCGGCGTTTCTCCTACCGGCTTGCCGTTCGACTCCGCGATCACCTTGCCGATCACCGCACCCTTGGTCACCGGCGCCTCCAGGTCTGGCTTGACCTGCACGGAGGTGCGCACTTGCTGGCCCCGTGGCACCGTCACCGTCCATGGCGCCCCCAGGCCCGCGGCAACAGTATCGACCTTGCCAAAGTTGACCTTGGCCGTCGTGACGACTGTGTTCGGCTGAATGGGGGTGGCCTTCTCGAAGTTGCCGAAGCCCCACCCGAGCAACGTACGCGTCTGGTCGGCACGGGCCTGCGCGCTGTTGGTGTTGAGGATCACCGTGATCAGGCGCATCCCGTTGCGTTTGGACGAAGTGACGAGACAGTAGCCGGCCTCCTGGGTGTGGCCCGTCTTCAATCCGTCAACCGTTGGATCGGTGTAGAGCAGGGCATTGCGATTTCCCTGCTTGATGCCGTTGAACTTGAATTCGCGCTCGGCGTAGATCGGGTAGTAGTCGGAACTGTCGCGGATGATTGCACGCGCCAGAATCGCGAGATCCCGCGCAGACGCCTTGTGCTCCGGGTCGGGCAGGCCCGTGGCGTTCACAAAATTCGTGTGCGTCATCCCGAGGCGCTTGGCTTCGGCATTCATGAGCTTGGCAAAGCCCTCTTCGGAGCCGGCCATATGCTCGGCGATTGCCTTGGACGCGTCATTGCCCGACTGGACGATGATGCCGCGCAGGATGTCGACCACCGTGGCCTGGCTGTTCAGCGGCAGGTACATGCATGACTCGGTGCTCGAGCCACGGCACCAGGCGTTCTGACTGACCGAGACAAGGTCGTCCTTCTTGAGCTTGCCCGAACGGAGTGCCTGTTCGACCAGGAAACTGGTCATCATCTTGGTCAGCGACGCCGGCGGCAGCGGTTCGTCGGGGTTGGCCGAGGCGAGCACCTCGCCAGAGTCGAAGTCCATCAGCAACCATGCCTTGGCAGCGATCGCCGGCGCCCCGCCGGCAACAGCGGTCTGTCCAGCGAGCGGCGCGGGGGCAGGCGCGTCGGCCGTGGGCTTCTTTTGGGTTGCATGCTTGCTGGCGGGGGAGGCCGCGAAGGACACCGAATGGGGAACCAGAGCGCCCGCGGCGATTGCGAAGACGACCGGAAGGATGGAGAAGGTCTTGGGTTGCATGGGTGTTCAGGGGGTCAGAGATGGTGACTGACCGAGCTTTGGTTTTCGGTCGGCATAGAGATTCGAAGATCGCAGTGCAAGTTCAGTTTGATTTCAGGCGCAGTGCCCGAGCAGCAGAGTGATGGGAACCTGCTTGCTTTGTGGCTTGCGTGCAGCAAGGTCTTCAGCAGGCAGTCTACGGCGTTCTGGGCTCGACTCACGCCGGCCCCGGAGGGCACGTTGGAGGCGGACCATGCCTTCGAATGTCGAAACGAGATCCCCGACACGTGTGGCGGAACAGCACCAGTTCGAACGAAGCGATCCAAGACCCCCTTGGCAACCTCGCACGATTTGTAAAGAATTGCGGCTTGTGTAGCACAAAAGTGCACAACTTGGAGGAGGCGGGGCCCCGTAAGGGGTCCTGCGCACAGCGCTCACCAATGCGACCGGCCACGAATGCCGGCGCGCCCCGGAGGGAACCACCGATGAGTGACCAGGCTAAGGAGGTCGAGGCCATTTTTGGCCTCTATCAGGCTGCGGTGAATCCAGAGCGCTGGCGTGAGGCGCTCTCGGCCATCATGCCGCTCGTGAATGCTGACTCATTCCATTTCCTGGGGTGGAACAAGGCCCGTTTTCAAACCGATTTCAACCTGTTCTCGAATCCGGATTTCGTCAAGGAAGGCGAAAAATACTCCGCTTACTACGGCAGCATCGACCCACGAAGAGAATTCGCAGAAACCGCCCCGGTCGGACAGCTATTCCTGTGTCAGGAACTGTTCCCAGATGCGTACGTTACGCGTAGCGAGTTCTACCAGGACTTCCTGATCCCAAGCGGGCACAGGTATCTGATGGGGACGAAGACCCTGAGCAACCACGATCATGAGACCGCCCTCGCGCTTCTGCGAAGCACGGATCGCCCTGGTGCCTTCTCCGAGGAGGACGTCAAAACCGCTCGCCGCGTCATGGCCCACGCCAGCAAGGCTTGCGATCTGTGGGCTCACACGGAATTCCTGCGACTGGGCGCGCACCTCTCCGACTCCTCGGTCTTTGCGCTCATCGGCCTGGATTCCTTCAGGCGAATCGTCCACATGAATCCGGCTGCCGAAGCACTTCTCGCGCGGCGCGATTCATTGACGCTCGAACACGGGGTTCTAACCGCCCGCCTCCCAGACAATGCGAACACGTTGCGCCTTGCGATCAAGCGGGTGATGGATACCGGCTGCGCGGAACACCTCGCGTTGTCGGGTCAGCTCAGTGGACAAGACGCCTGCCTCCTCAGGATCGTCAGGTTGGAGCGACCTTCGGGGCTTGGCATCTATCTCGCCAGTGCGGACATCCTGATCACTGCCCAGATGCGCGATGCGCCGGTGGATCTCACCCCGAGGATCCTTCATGAAACCTTCGGCCTGTCTGCAAGGGAAGCCGCGGTGGCCATCGCAATGGCTGAAGGCAGAAGCCCGGAGGAGTATGCGGCGCAAGTGGGAGTCTCGATGGCCACCGTGCGATCGCAGTTGCGCACGGTATTCGAGAAGACCCAGACGCATCGACAGGCCGAACTTGTCAGGTTGCTTCTGCAGATCCCGTCGAGATGAGGCTTTCGGTCGTAGGCCTTCCATCCCAGTCCAGCCACCGGTGAGCGCGATAGTCGTAGAGCCTGCAGAGTTTCAGGACGCGCACAACATGAAGAAATGTTCCTCGCTCGACCAGCGCGTGCTCAGGAAAACCCTCCTGCAGCTTATGTTGCGCAACATCGAGCCGATACATTGGAATTCTCTTGTCCGCGTGGTGTGCCGGGTGCGAGAAGATCCACAGAAACGCAACGCTGAACCACTTCGGCCAGGACACATGGACCGTGCTCGTGAATTGCCGTGGCGCCTTGAGCCATTCTTCTTCGCTGTCGAACCACCTGATCCTGGGATGCGTGTGGTGCAGTATGGTGACGAATGCCATCACCCAGCACCAGACGTAAAACGGCAATGCGATGCATAGCAAGGCCTCGGCGGCGAAGGCGCCCAGGCCACGGGAGGACCATGCCCCATATGCCACGACCACGGCCACCTGCAAGCCAAGAAACGCCGCTATCAACACGCACTCGAGCGCATAGCTCGGCATGCTGCGAATCTGGTCACGCCGGGTCGGATTGATCCGGATACCGCCTTCCCACCAGAGAGCGATGTAGGCCAATCCAATGCCAGGAAGCGTGAAACTTGCACGACGCCAGATTCGCTGCCAAGGATTGAGCTGACGATACTGTTCCGGCGAGAGCGGGACATATCCCGGGTCCTTGGTCGTGAGGTTCGTCCAGCTGTGGTGCTGGCGATTGTGCTCGCTGTCCCAAGTCTCATTCGGCATCGCGCTCGGCAGGAAGGCCAGCCGTGCAAGCCAGCGATTGGCGACTTCACTACGGGTCAGGCTGCCGTGAGAGGCATCGTGCCCGGCCACGAAGAGGACGCCGATAGAAGAGCCGGTGACAACGGCGAGGAATAGCTTGAGCCAGACGTTCTCGGCAGTCACCAAGGCGGCAAACGCGACGCAATAGCTCGCGAAGCATGCCAGGAGGATGCCTGCACCCACGACTGAAACCCTCCCGCTGTCGACCGGCAATGCTCCTCGCAGATCGCGAAGCGAGATCATCGTGGCACCTGCGCAAGGATCCGCATGACGCCACTTGCGCTCGGCCAGAAGAGGCCGGTCTCTGCGGCGAACTCGGCATAGTCGTCGCAGAGCTCGCTACGCCTGAAAGCCGCTTCCTCGCGGAACGCCGCCGTCACGTAGACAGAAGTCATCAACAGGAAGACGGTCAGCGTTGCGAGGTTTGGTGCGGCGATTGCGCCGGCCAGCCATCCTGCGATGTAGGAGGAATAGAACGGGTGTCGGATCGCGTTGTATGGCCCGGCACGCGTAAGGCCCATCGGCGAACGTCCGGAGAAGGCGAAATCGAATGGCGTCGATCTGTTCGTAAGGTAGGTCCACCAGAACATCAGCAGCGCATAGGCATAGAACGTCAGCGCGACGACAGTCGACCAGAGTGGCCAATCGCTCTCCTGCAGGAACGCCGCGATCGTCGTTCCCATCGCGGTGGCGCCCACGATCGAAATGAATCGCTTCCCCCTCCGCGCTTGCACGTCATCGACGTTGAAGAAGAACAGGGAAACCAGCCCCATCGAGAAGAAGAACGCGCACGCGCTCAGGAGGATCACGGCGAAGCGGAGTAGTTCGGGATCGCTCACCCCATCCAACGCAATCATCGTCATGGCCGCCGTCCCGCGAAGAAGCGACGTTGCACCCTGGACCGCTCGATGATCCAAGTCGCAAGCGGTGCCAGTGCGGACCCGGCCGCGCAGCGAACAACCAGCAGACCGCGCTTCCAGGCAGGCTCCCAGGAAAGAAGCTCACCCTTCAGCAGACCAATGAGCCCAAGGCGCGCCCACAGGCTGGACCAAACGAGCAAGGTGATGCCACGGCCCGTCAGTCCGTAGTGATAGTCGCAGACGAACATGTGGTGGAGCTTCGGGCCGAGGTCGGCGTGAAGGATGGCGTCGTCGGTGAACGCCAATGAGAACATCCTGTCGTACCCGCTTCTGAGTTCGCTGGTGCAGCACCCAACGAAGTAGCGTCGCCCCACCGGACCGAGCGCTCGGATGATTCCATGGAACACGGCCTGAAGCGTTCGCCAGGACCGGTCGTGGGCGCGACAGCACAGCCTGGAGATCTCCACAAGATCCTCCTTTGGCGGGTACTTCGCCCCCCACTCGACGAAGCGGTCGTGCTCCCACTCCTGTCCGGGCGTGCGCGCAAGAACTCGAACGCAGGCGATCAGCCGGTCGCCATCGCGCACGCCGATGAGAATCGCGCCAGCATCGAAGGCGTCCTCCATCGGGCTGTCTGCCTGGTGCTTGCCAACACCGCGGTACACCGCAGTGCGCAACTCGATCAACTGCCGCCTGTCCTCCGCAGTGATGGCCAACCGCACAGAGAGGCCGCGCACGGTCCACGCGCGCGCGCTTGCGACCAGTGTTCCGGCTTCCTCTTGTCCAGGTGCCAGTGCAATGCCTGGCCCCCCGATGGCCGACGTGCTGACGCTATAGGTTGTTGGTTTCATTTTCCACCCATCTTCTTGTTCGACACCGGAGACTCCGTCTTCTCCGCGGGCACTCTAGTAGTCGATGGCGTGGTGTTCTTCATCCATTTGGATGAAGTGGAGTGGAAAGGGCGGGCCCTCATGGCCCCCGGGGGCTCCACGACAGCGGCTGCCGAGGCCCTGGCGGCCAGCGCGCCTGCCCGGTCCGACGCCGAAGGGCGTCAACATTCAGCGCCGACGAGGGAATGCCGTGCGCCAGACCTTGTCGAACGCTGTACAGAAATGCTGCTGCACGACTGACATCGGACGGTAGCGATTGCGGATCACCCGGACTTCCAGTCGCTCTTCATTGACGAAGGGCTTGACCGCCAGGCCCGAGAACGATGTGCCCGCAACAGCCGCGGTATCCACGAGCGCGATTCCGGCGCCCGACTGCGCGAACCAGCATGCAGCGGTCGATGAACGCACCTCCAGGTCGAGTTTCAGGCGGCCCGCGGCTTCTCCGTAGGCCCTTCGCAGGCTCTGGCCATAGGGCGTGCTCGCAGAAGAACTGATGACCCGGTGATCGGCGAGATCGGCAGGGCGGATGCCTCGCTTTCGCGCCAGCGGGTGGTCCTTGCGCATGACGCAGACCAGCCCGCAGTCGTACTTCTTCACCGTCACAAGGTTGGGATGCTCGTTGGGCAACACCGCGACACCCACGTCGGCCGAGTGGTCCAGAAGCGCATCCACCATGATCGGCGCCACCAGGATTTCCACATGAACCTGGAGGCTCGGGAACTGCTCGTAGAGACGAGCCACGGCTTGCGGTGCGAGGTAGGGCGCAATGCTGGCCGTCACGGCGAGGCGCAAGGTGCCCGCTTCAGGATTGACAAGACTTCGGGAGAGTTCCTTCACCCGTTCGACGCTTCTCCAGGCGGTTTCGATTTCGGTGTAGAGGGTGTGTGCTTCGGGCGTCGGCATCAGCCTGCCCTTGACTCGCTCGAAGAGCGCAAGCCCTGACAGGCGCGCAGCCTGCGCGAGCATCTTGCTGATGGCGGGCTGGGAGACGTGCAGCAACTCGGCGGCCCCGTTGACGCTGCCCGTCAGCATCACGGCCCGGAATACTTCCATGTGCCGGAGGTTCATGGGTTAATCCTTGGATCGAGGACATAACCAAAGGTTAATGGATGATTGTGTCTTTTCATTTGTCTCCCCCGTTGATACCCCGAACAATCAGGTCCTGGCAGCGCGAACAAAGACAGGAGACACCAATGAGACTCGCCCCGTCGCCATTCACGCGACGATCCGTGTTGAAGGCGGTCACCGCATTGGCAGGCAACCTTGTTGTGGGCAGCGCATGGGCCGATGCGTTCCCGAGCAGGCCGGTGAAAATCCTCTTGCCGCAGCCACCGGGCGGCGCGGCGGACCGCCTGGCGCGCATCTTCGGTGAGCACCTTCAGGCAGGTTGGAAGCAACCGGTGGTGATCGAGAACCGTCCCGGAGGCGGCGTGGTCATCGGCACGCTGGCGACCGCAAGAGCGGCACCAGATGGCTACACGCTCGGCCTGCTGGGCAGTTCGCTCACGATCAATGCGGTCCAGCGCAAGGATCTGCCCTACGACACCCTCAAGGATCTCCAGCCCGTGGCGCGCGTCGGCTACTACACCGTGGCCCTGGTCGCAGAAAGCAGCTTTCCGGCGAACGACGTCAAGGAACTCATCGCCCTCGCGAAGCCGCATCCGGGCAAGTTCCAGTTCGGGTCGAACGGCATCGGCACCTCCGCGCAGCTTGCTGGCGAGATGCTCAACCACATGGCCGGCATTCAGCTGACGCACGTTCCGTACAACGGCGCGTCCAAGATGTACACGGACATCATCGGAGGCCAGCTCCCGCTGGGCTTCTCCGTGGCAAGTTCGGCCGAGACCTTCGTCAAGTCCGGCCAGCTCAAGGTGCTCGGCGTCACCAGCCGGCGCCGGAGCGACCTGTACCCGCAGTGGCCCGCCATCGCGGAGACCCTGCCGGGCTATGAGGCGGTCAACTGGGCCGGCTTCGCTGCGCCCGCCGGGTTGCCGCACAGGTTGCTGGACCAGATCGCAGCCGACCTGCTCGCCGTGCTGTCGGCACCCGAGGTCGCCAAGGCGATGGCGGAGATGGGGATCGACGTGTCTCCCATGGGACCGGCCGAGTTCAGGACATTCATCCAGGACGAGATGAAGCGCTTCGCCGAGATCACGAAGCCGCTCACCCGATCCGGCAACTGAGTTCGCTCCCCCAAACGCAACAACTGGATTTCTTGATGACGTATTCACTGAACCGCCAGATCCCTTCTGGCGACGAGTTCGACTTGATCGTGGCGGGCGGCGGACCGGCCGGCACCGCGGCCGCGGTGTGCGGTGCGCGCCTCGGCCTGAAGACCTTGCTGGTCGAAGCCACCGGATGCCTGGGCGGGATGGGAACTTCCGGTCTGGTCGCGTCGTTCGGCCCCGTCTCGGACGGCGAGCGGATGCTGGTCGGGGGAGTCATGAAGGAACTGCTGGACACGATGTGGTCGCAGGGTGCGTTCGGGCCGCATGTGGTGCAGGAGTTTCTGCACAACCAGCTCAACCGGTGGGTGCCTTTCAAGCCCGAGCACCTCAAGCGCATCCTCGATGACCTGGCGCTGTCCGCTGGCGTCGAGCTGCGCTTCTTCACGCGGGTGATCGATGCGGATGTGAGTGCGGGCCGGGTGAACGGGGTGGTGCTGAGCAACGTCGAGGGGCTCAGCTATGTGAAGGGGAGGGCCTTCGTCGACGCCACCGGCGATGCGGCGCTCTGCGCGCTCGCCGGCGTCGAGTGCAAGGTCGTCCTGCGCGACACCGATACGGTGGCTCCGAGCACCTTGTGCTCTCTGGTGGGCGGCATGCACTGGTCGCACCCGGCGTATGGAAGCGACTGGCGCGGCATCGACGCGGTGAAGAATCGAACCAAGTCCGAGTGGCTTCCGCGCGCGATCGAGGACGAGCAGTTCTCGCAGCCGGACAGATTCATGCCGGGCATGAACAAGATCGGGGAGCGAACTGCGACGCTCAACGCGGGTCACGTGTTCAATCTGAATCCATTGTCGAACCGCAGCCTGTCGGATGGCATGGTGCAGGGCCGCAGGCTGGCTGTGGAGTACCTGGAGTTCTATCGCAAGTATGTCCCCGGCTGCGAGGATCTTGAGTTGCTCACGACGGCATCGGTGATGGGTGTGCGCGATTCGCGGCGCATCGTCGGCGAATTCGAACTCACCATCGACGACTTCCGCGCTCGAAAGCAGTTTCCGGATCAGATCGCGGTTTACAACCGGCCGACCGACGTGCATCCCACCGATACGTCGGTGCAGGAATACGAAAGATTCATGAAGGACTTTCACGGTGAGGACAATCTCGGCCGGGGTGCCAGCGTCGGTATTCCCTACAGCATCATCGTTCCGCGCCAGTCGCAGAACTTGTGGGTGGCCGGCCGCTGTCATTCGAGCGATACCAAGGTGCACGGCTCGATCCGGGCGCAGAGCGCCGCCTACATGATGGGGCAGGCCGCGGGAACAGCCGCCGCCCAGGCACTGGAAACCGGGCAGCCGGCTTGCGACCTCGACACGGAGAACTTGGTACTGCGCCTGCGCGCGGCCGGCGCCTACCTGCCACAGAAGACTCTATCGCGCGTCATGACTCGCTAAAGGCGAAACCGAAGGGCCCGAACGTCCGCTGCCGGCCGCTGTGGCGGGCCTTCAGCCGATTGCCTGCCGGTCTTCGATTCGACCTTCAGGAGCCGGATCACTGGCTGGGGCGTGTCCAGCCCCAGCGACCCAGTCCTAATGGAGATAAGTGCCGACCCAGTCGGCCGCGACCTTGTGCGTGATGCCGAGCGCATCCAACTCAGAGAGCATCTGCGGCGAATAGATCTCCGCGAAAACATCCGCGGGAACGACCGTTCCGCCCTTGCCCGTTGCAATGGTCGAATGCGGGTACGCGCGCACCAGCACCGACTCCGCCCGAGTCCAGAGCACCTGCATGAATGCGAGCGTATCGGGTTGTCCTTGAATGGCCGAGTAGGTCAGCGGACTACTGGACTTCGCTGCCAGCAGGTAGTGCTGCATGAACAGCATGAAATCAACCATGCCACCGATGTTTTCGTCGGACATGACATTCTCTTGGTAGAGATAGGCCATTTCAGGGTTGCTACGCACCGCCGCTTCCAGAGCGGCAGCGCCTGCATGGGCATTGAGTTCTTCCAGCAGCGAAGAAAAGTCGTTGCGCGAGTTGCCAGCTGACTCCGTGATGTAGGCGCCGAAGCGCACAGAGCGCGAGACCTTCAACGCCGCCGGATACGTGCTGTCCACGATCACGCGATTTTCGGTGTCGCCCATCCGCGTGCCGGTCAGATGAACTTGCCCATCAAGAAGGAATCGCGAGTACCTGTCTCCGCTGCAGATGGACGACAAGGCGAAATCGATGACGTGATTCGTTTCATGGACGCCGGTTCCGAGCGTGCCAAGCGTCACCGCCCTTCCAGAGCTTCGCACCGACCACATCACGTCGGCAGGTGAGCGCTTGAACAGGTCGTAGCTGTGTGCGGCATCCTGGCTCAGAAGAACGTCGTTGACTTCCTGCATGTCAGCGCCGGTGATCGCAGGCGAGGGGACCGGATTGCCGGTGATCCGTGCGCAATCCGTCAGTGTCAGCGTCACGCCGGCGCCGGCGGCCTCCGTGGGGACAGGGCTTTTTGCAGTCGTCGGCGACTCTTGCACGGCGCCCGATTCAGTCGTGGTCGTCTTCGCCGGGACGGCGCCTCCTTCGCCACCTCCGCCCCCGCCTCCGCAGCCGACAAGGGCAAAGGTTGCCAGGATGGCGGCGATGGAGTTCGCAAGTACCAATCTTTTCATGTTCTTTCGGTCCAGTTCTCTCATTTGGTGGAGGGGTGATGTCAGGTGGCGACCTTGACATCGAGCCCCGATTGACTCTCAGCCTCTCAGGCGCTGGTTCATTTGTAGAACCAGTGCGCCGGCACCGTCACCAGTTCCGGCACCATCACCATCGCGAACATCACGATGAACAGCACCAGCATGAACGGCATCACGCCGCGCGTGACCGAGTCCATGCTGACCTTGCCGACGCCAGCCACCGTATTCAGCACGACGCCCACCGGCGGCGTGATGAGGCCGATGGCGTTGTTGATGATGAACAGCACGCCGAAGTAGACCGGATCGATGCCCGCGGCATTGATCAGCGGCATCAGCACCGGGCTCAGGATCAGGATCGTGGGCGTCATGTCGAGAGCCGTGCCGACGATCATGACGATCACCATGACGCAGGCCATCAGCAGGCGCGGGCTGTCGAGTAGCGGGCTCAGCAGCCCCACCACCTGCCCCGGGATGTTGGCGACGGTGATCAGCCACGCGCTCACGGCCGACGCGGCGATGATGAACATGATCAGCGCAGTCGTGCGCGCAGCCGAAATGAACACCTCGAGCAACTGCGAGAACTTGAACTCGCGATACACGAAGGTCGACACGATCACGGCGTAGACCGCCGCCACGACGCCCGCCTCGGTCGGCGTGAACACGCCCATGCGCAGCCCGATGATGATGATGAAAGGCATCACCAGTGCCCAAGCCGCTTCGCGGATGGCGCGCAGGCGCTCTCCCCAGCTGGCCTTGGGCGGCGGCTCGATCTTCTCGTGACGTGCCAGCCAGCCCCACGTGATCCAAAGCGAAGCGGCCAGCATCAGGCCCGGGAAGATCCCGGCGAAGAACAGCTTGGCGATCGAGACGTTGGCGATGACGCCGAAGACCACCAGGCCGATGCTCGGCGGGAACACCGGTGCGATGCTGCCCGCCGCGGCGATCAGGCCGGCCGAGCGCGCCTTGTCGTGGCCGGCGGCCATCATCATGGGCAGCAGCAGGTACGACAGCGCCGCCGCATCGGCGATCGCGGAGCCCGAGAGTGCAGCCAGCAAACAGGCGGCGACGATCGACACGTAGCCGAGGCCACCACGCACATGCCCCACCATGACCATGGCCACGTTGACGATGCGCTTGGACAGGCCGCCCACGTTCATCACCTCGCCGGCCAGCAGGAAGAAGGGCACGGCCAGCAGTGGGTAGCTGTTGGCGCCGTTGATCACGTTCTGCGCGAGGATCTGCGGATCCAGCATGTGCAGGTACGCCATCAGCGCGCCTCCGCAGACCAGGAGGGCGAAGGAAATCGGGATGCCTACCGCCATGGCGGCGAGCAGGGAGCCGACAAAAACCAGCAAAGTCATTTCAGCCTTCCGATTCCTTGATGATGATCAGGTCGTCGTCGCTGACGCGACCCGTGAGCAGCTTGAAGAGGTCGGCCGCGAGGATGACCGCGGCGGACAGGCTGAAGACCAGGCCCACGCCATAGACCCAGGCCATGGACCAACCAGTGGTGGGCGCGGAGACGTCCCAGTTGATGACCGTCTGCGTCCACGAGCCGCTGAACAGTTGCCAGCAGACCATGAACATCAGCGCATAGCCGATCACAAGGCAGACCTTGCGCCCGGCCGGGCCGAGGCGCCCGACCAGCACCTCGGTGCCCAGGTGGGCGTGCCGGTGCATGCCCACCACGGCGCCGAGGAAGGTGAGCCAGACGAACAACCAGCGCGAAAGTTCTTCCGCGATGTCGAGGCCCGAATTGAACACGTAGCGCAGGATCACGTTGGTGAAGACCAGCGCCACCATGCCCGCGAGGCAGGCGGCGATCGCGTACTCGAGGAATCGGCAGTAGCGGCGCAGGACGCGGTCGAACCAGAGTTCGTCGGCACCGCGCTCTTCAGGCGAAAGCGGCGCGAGAGTGGATGTCATGGGAGAAAGTACTTTGGGATAGAAAAGGGTGGGACAGGATGCCCACCCCAAGTCATTCAGTGAAGCGGGACACCCGCACCCGCTCAGGCTGGGCCTGGTCGTTGCTGGGCGCCGCGCTTCAACACGCTCGGCGTGAGCGTTGAGCGGTTACTTGGCGCTGGCGCGGATGCGAGCCAGCTCGTCGTTGTAGAGCTTCACGATCGCGGGGTCGTAGCTGGCCGCGAACTTGTCAGTCACCGGCTTGACGAGTGAGCGCATGCGGTCCGTCTCGGCCGGCGCGACATCGTTGTAGGCCATGCCCTTGGTCTTGAGGTTCGCCAGCGACTTCTGCGCCGCTTCGCGGCTGACGGTGCGCTGGTAGCCGCGCGCTTCATCGGCGGCTTCCTTCATGATGCGCTGCTCGGTCGGCGTCAGGCCGTCCCAGAACTTCTTGCTCACCAGCAGGATGTTGGCGGCGTAGACGTGGTTGGTCCCGCTCAGGTACTTCTGCACTTCGAAGAACTTGTTCGACTCGATGACCGAGAAGGGGTTTTCCTGGCCATCCACCGCCCTCGACTCCAGCGCGTTGTAGAGCTCGGCGAAGGGCAGCGGCACCGGGTTGGCCTTGAAGGCCTTGAAGGCTTCGAGGAACACCGGGTTGGGGATCACGCGCAGCTTGAGGCCTTCGAAGTCTTCGACCTTGGTGATGGGGCGCTTGCTGTTGGTCGCGTTGCGGAAGCCCAGGTCCCAGTAGCCGAGCGCGACCAGGCCCTTCTCGGGCAGCTTGGCGATCAGCGCCTGGCCGAGCGGGCCGTCGAGCAGCGCGTCGGCCTGCTCGAAGCTGGACACCGCGAACGGGAAGTCGATCAGGCCGAACTCCTTCACGATGCCGGCCAGCGACGTCGTCGCCGGCGTGCTCATTTCCTGCACACCACCCTGCAGCGCCGACTGCTGCTGGAACTCGTTGCCGAGCTGTGACGCCGGGTACTCCTGCACCTTGAGCTTGCCGCCGCTCTTGGCGGCCAGCAGCTCGGCGAACTTGTGTTCACCCAGGCTCACGGGGTGGTCGGTGTTGTTGATGTGGCCGAACTTGATCGTCCGTTCCTTGATGTCCTGAGCGTTGGCCGCTGCGGCGCCGAAGGCGAGCAGGGCGGCGCACAGGGTGGTGCGGAAGAACAGGTTTTTCATGAAAGCTCCTCTGAAGGCGATGGACCGCTGGGTGGATGAATGGATGTCTTGCTCCGTGAACGGGGCGCCTGATTTCAGGTGCTCCGCTTCGTTCCGCTCAGCATAACCATGTTCTGATTTCATGCGCACGAGGGAAAACCCCTCGTGGACTCCGGATCGTCCCCGTTGACGTAAGCGGGCACGTCCCGTAAGTTCGCGTTTCATTTTTGAAACTATGTTCTGACTGAGAGAACGACTGTAGAACGCTTGTGAGATCGACCATGCCCCTTTTGAATCTGCGCAAATCCCTCCTGCTCCTGGCCTTGTGCCTGCCCATCGCCGTATTCGCACAGCACGCCCACGATGAAGAAGACATCAACGGCGACGAGGGCGACAGAGAAGCTCCCTCCCATGGCAGCGACAGAAAGGACGACGCGCCCGTGTTCGCCGGCGTGTGGAATGTCCGCTTCGACCAAGGTGGCAGCGCCGTGCTGGACCTGCGTGACTGGGACGGCTTCTGGACCGAGAAGGGCCGTTCCAAGATGCCCGCCGTCTGCCAGGGCAAGAAGCTGCCGCTGACGGTGCAACTCACCCACCCGGACTTCGGCCTTTCGTTCACCGTCTTCGCCTCGACGGTGGATCCCAAGTGCCCCAACATCAGCTACCGTTTCAATCCGATCGATGCCACCGCCAAATCGATGAAGGCCACGACCAAGGGCAACGGTCCGGCGACGATGAAGCTGGTGCGCAGGCAGAAGCCGCTGGCCATTCCCATGGCGCTTCATTCATGAGAAGGAGCGTCTTCTCAAGCGCCTGCCTGCTGGCTATCACTTCATTCGCGGTCCATGCGCAGACGGCCGCGCCGACCCTGGGCGAAGTCACGGTCACGACGCCGCGTGGTGTGGAGCCGGTGTTCGACGTGGCGGGCTCGGTGGACCGGGTGGAAGGCTCGGACATTCGCGACATGCGGCTGCAGGCGCAGCTCTCCGAAGGCCTGAGCGCGGTGCCGGGCCTGCAGATCCAGAACCGCCAGAACCTCGCGCAGGACCTGCAGATCTCGATCCGCGGC
>NZ_JASZYE010000016.1 GCF_030317145.1 Variovorax flavidus | reverse complement strand
CGGAACTTGTAGTTGGTGGTCAGCGCCACGTTGCCCGTGAGGTTCGGCGCGGGAGCCGGCTCGGCAGGGGCAGTCTGCGCGCTCGCGAGCATCGGCAAGGCGGCAAGGGCGCCCACGGCCAGGACCAGAACGGATTTACGGTGCATCATCGAGTGACTCCTCGGGGGTGTTTTGAAAGTGGTTTGGAAACCATGTCAAAGCAGGGAGCGTGCCAAAGTGTCAACAAGCTTGCGAAGCCGGGCAACGACCAAGGATGCACGTCGTAACAATGAAACAAGAGATGGACGCACCATCTTGGGGATAGGGAGAAGAATGAGTCTGTCTTTGGTGCAAAGCCGCGCCTTGCTGGGCCTCGAAGCGGCCTCTGTCACGGTTGAGGTGCATCTGGCGAACGGTTTGCCCAGCTTCACGCTGGTCGGCCTGGCCGATGTGGAGGTCAAGGAAGCCCGGGAGCGCGTGCGCTCGGCCATCCAGAACGCCGGTCTCGAATTCCCGAACAACAAGCGGATCACGGTCAATCTGGCGCCAGCGGACCTGCCCAAGGACTCGGGACGCTTCGATTTGCCGATCGCCCTCGGCATCCTGGCGGCCAGCGGGCAGATCGAAGCGGCCCGGCTGGCGGGTCATGAATTCGCCGGTGAACTCTCGCTTTCGGGGCAACTGAGGCCCGTGCGAGGTGCGCTGGCCATGGCGCTCGCGTTGCATATCAGCGGGGTTGCGACACGGCTGGTGCTGCCGGCCGACAGCGCGCAGGAGGCCTCGCTGGTGCCCGACGCCGAGGTCTACGGTGCGCGGCACCTGCTGGATGTCGTGCGGCAGTTTCTTCCTCCGGGCGACAACCCGCTGCAGGCCGATCCCGGCGAGGACGGGTGGGCCAAAGTGCTGGCGGCCCCCGCGGGCCCGGAACTGCGCCACGCCGACCTCGCCGACGTCAAGGGCCATGCCGGCGCCAAGCGCGCCCTGGAGATCGCGGCGGCCGGCGGCCACAGCCTGTTGATGGTCGGCCCGCCCGGCTCGGGCAAGTCGATGCTCGCGCAGCGCTTCGCCGGCCTGCTGCCCGCGATGAGCGTGCAGGAAGCACTCGAAAGCGCCGCTGTCGCCAGCCTCGGCGGCCGCTTCGCTGTCGACCGGTGGATGCGCCGACCGACTTCGAGCCCGCATCACACGGCCAGCGCGGTGGCGATGGTGGGTGGCGGCTCACCGCCGCGGCCGGTGAGTTCCTCCAAAGTTGTCGCACTTTCAAACCTAGGAAAATCAACAAGTTACGCGCGCCGTTTTCAAATTTACGCCGGTCGGGTTTTCAAAGTTGCGCCGGCGCCGGTGGAGCGAGCCCCAACGGCCTCCTCCAGGCGCCATTGCCGCCCCGCTGTAGCCTCGTCCGACCCAACGGCCTGAAAGCTGACAGGCTACAGTCGGCCAGAAGCAGACATTGGTCTGCCTTATGAGAAACAACTGACAAAGCAATTGGGCGTCGCGTCTGACCATGCCGGCCTGGAGTTGAAACGCGCCCTCGTCGCGGAACTGCAAGGTCGCGGCATCGCCGTGCGAGATTTCGGAACTGACGCGAGCGCCTCTTGCGACTACCCCGATTTCGCACATGCAGTTGGCCGCGCCATTGAGTCCAACGAGATTGAGCGTGCGGTCCTTGTGTGTGGAACTGGCGTGGGAATGTCGATTGCTGCAAATCGGCACGCAGCCGTCCGCGCCGTCGTGTGCAGCGAGCCTCTGAGCGCACGCATGTCACGGCAGCACAACGATACCAATGTCCTTTGCCTCGGTGCGAGAGTCATCGGCGCGGGTACGGCAATCGACATAGTGGATGCCTTCCTTGACGGAGTGTACGAAGGCGGACGGCACGCTTCTCGCGTCGCGAAAATAGAGTTGAGCTAAGTCTGCTTTGGGCCCGATGGCCTTGGTGCGGGTGTGGCAGGATGCGGCCCACAAGCCGACCTACGCGGCTCGGCTCCGCTACCTTTCTCCCGAATGGAAAACATCACTATCACCGCCGCAACTCCCGAGGAACTCCGCTCCGGTGAGGTAGGCCGCAAGCTGCGCCACTACAACTACGGCTTCGTCGGCGAGTATCCCGAGCAGCAGTGCATCCGGCTCAACGCCAAAGACGGGAGCGGCCGATTGCTCGGCGGGCTGCGAAGCTTTGTGTTTCTCTACTGGCTCAACATCGAAGTGCTTTTTGTCGAAGCCGACGTGCGCGGCTCGGGTCTGGGTAGCCCCCTGCTCGCCGAAGCCGAGCGGCAGGCCATCGAGTTGGGTGCCAAGAATGCGAAGCTCGACACCTTCGAGTGGCAAGCGCCCGCGTTCTACATGAAACGTGGCTACGAGGAGTACGCGCGAGTCTACGACTATGCGCCCGGCTTCTACCTCGCCTCCATGAAGAAATCGCTCGTGGGCTAAGCGGCATTTTTAGCCTTGACATGGTGAGACTTGTTCTTATTGAAGGGCTTCCTGGCACCGGCAAAAGCACTCTTGCACGGGGCCTCTGCGAGGTCATTCGCTCTAACGGGCTCGAAGCGAACTGGTACCTTGAGGAGGAAGCCGATCACCCGGTGCATCCCGCCACCTTCAGACAGGCACGGAACGAGCCGGCGTTCGCTAAACGCTGCCTCGACAGTTGGCATCATTTCGTCGAGCGCGTCGGAACTAGCGGCGGGCTTCACCTTCTGGAAGGTAGCGCGCTTCAGTCGACAGTTCGATTCATGATGGAGCAAGGGCACGCGACCGTGGATGAGTATTTCCAGCGGTTCATCGAGATCATCAAACCGCTCTCACCCGGACTGATCTATCTATGTCCTGACAATGCTTTGGAGCATTCGCGCCGCGTTTCGGCCCATCGCGGCGCAGATTGGTCCTGCAAAGTCTCAACCTATCTGCAGGAAACGCCTTACTCGACGGCTCGGAACTGGAAGGGTGAGTTGGGCATGCATTCGTTCTGGTCAGACTATGCCGCGCGATGCAACGAACTCGTCAAACGGGATGGCATGCCGATCTTGACGCTCACTGCTGAGCCCGGTGATGCGAGGTCGCAGCTTTCAGAGAGCATCGCGTTTTTGCGTGGCGCGGATGTCCGCTTACGAGAAATCTGGAAGACGGCTTAGGGCCGAGGTTGTGTGAAAACTCAGTTGACTCAAGTTTTCGAGGGTCGTTGACCCCTTGGAGCATTCGAGAAAACGCCGCCTGAGCCCTCCTTAGCGGTCATCGGACTTGCTCCGAAGCAGTCATTCACGCTATGACTGCTGGGTTGCCGGATTCTGCGGCGTGCGTGGTCAGTTCTTGTCTGTGCGACAGGCCTGCCAGACCAAGGCAACGCCAAACCCAGCGAAAAAGATGGCTGTCGCGAGAGCGCCAGTGAGCCAGGTCGACGCCGGTCCACCGCCCAAATTTTTTCACGCTTCGATGCGTGCGAGCGCCGCGCCTTCCATGAAGGTGTCGTCCAGCATGTCCAGGCTGCAATCCAGCAGTGTGGGCGAGACTTCACGTTCCAGCACATCGAACATCCCTTCCACGAAGTCCATGAGATGGTCGGATGCTGCGATGGCTTTGTCGACTTGGCCGTCGGCAACGGCCTCGATGACCGCAACATGGCCGTCGACCGTGTCGTTCAGGTTCACGCCCCGTCCGGTCTGGGTGTGATAGATCCAACCCAATCGCCTGAAGATGGTGTGAAGGGGACGCAGCGTGCTTTCCACGAAAGGCTCGCCAGCAGCCGCCATGAAGAGCTTGTCGATCCGCCGATCGACCAGGTTGAACTGGTCGAGGTTCAGCTCGCCGCGGCGCTCGATCAAATGGCGCTTGAGGTGCAGCATCTGGTTGCGCTGCGATGCACCTGATCGCTCAGTGGCCAGGCGAATCACGAAGCGCTCCATGTCACGCCGCAAGCGCAACAGCACACGGTCGCGCGTGAGGTCGACAGGCGCGATCTGCACGCCATGGCGCGGCGCGACGATGAGCAAGGTGTCTGCCGCCAGTCGGTTGACGGCCTGGAGCACCGGCGTTCGGCCGAAGCCCGTCAACTTCTGCAGGTCGTGCGTTGCAAGGAAGCGGCCTGGCTTCAGTTCGCAACACACCAGCAATTCCTCGATGCGCTCATAGGCCGCATCCGACAGGCTGACCGGCATGCGGCGGCGCTGGGGCTCATGGCTGGTGAGCTCTTCACTGGCAGCAATTCGGGGTTTCGCACGGGGGCGCTTGGAGGTTGCCATAAGGGTGGTTCCGACGCAGGAGGCCGCGACATGCCGCGACCTCTTCAGGGCGTCGAGCATATCGTGATATGCAATGGAATTCACTGATTTCAGGCCGGTTTCAGGTGTATTCATGGAAAACCGCCGCGAATCGGTCCACCGCCTTGTGTCAGGGAAAACGCCTAAACATATCGTGAAATATCACAGTATTCTTCGGCAAACGCACCGCACCAACACACACGCCCGATGTCCCACCCACTGTTCAACCTTTCCGGCCGTACGGCCCTGGTCACCGGTTCCTCGCGCGGACTGGGTCACGGAATTGCCGAAGCCCTGGCTCAGGCCGGCGCACGCATCGTGCTCAACGGCGTCGACCTGGAGCGACTGGCGCAGAGCGCCGAATCGCTGCGCGGCAAGGGCCACCAGGTCGAGACGGCCCCCTTCGACGTGACCGACGACGTTGCCGTCTGTGCAGCCTTCGAACAACTCGACTCGCGCGGCATTGCGGTGGACATCCTGGTCAACAACGCCGGTATCCAGCTTCGCAAGCTCCTGGTCGATCTCTCGGTGGACGAGTGGGACAAGGTGCTGCGCACCAACCTCACCAGCGCCTTCCTGGTCGGCCGCGAGGCCGCCCGCCGCATGATCGCGCGCCAGTCCGGCGGCAAGGTCATCAACATCGGCTCGCTCACCAGCGAAGCCGCCCGCGCCACCGTGGCGCCCTACACCGCGGCCAAGGGCGGCATCAAGATGCTCACGCGCGCGATGGCGGCCGAGTGGGCGCAGCACGGCATACAGGCCAACGCCATCGGCCCGGGCTACATGGCGACCGAGATGAACACCGCCCTGCTGCAAAACCCGGAGTTCGACGCGTGGGTTAAGGCCCGCACGCCGGCGCGCCGCTGGGGCCGGCCCGATGAGCTCGGCGGCACAGCCATCTACCTCGCATCCGCGGCCTCTGACTACGTCAACGGCCAGATCCTCTATGTCGACGGCGGCATGCTGGCCGTGCTCTGAAGCGCGTCCCGAGCCCATTCATCTTCCTACACGAACGGAGACCCCCATGAAGCAGATTCGCGTGGCGCT
Source organism: Variovorax flavidus (assembly GCF_030317145.1). Lineage (GTDB taxonomy): Bacteria > Pseudomonadota > Gammaproteobacteria > Burkholderiales > Burkholderiaceae_C > Variovorax > Variovorax flavidus. The sequence goes on along the minus strand of NZ_JASZYE010000016.1, from coordinate 58,464 downwards.
TGCCGCCATCCTCACCACGGCGGCGGCAATGCAGGCCCCGGTGGCAACGGCAGCGTCCGACTACCCCAACCATCCGATCGAAATGGTGGTGCCCTCCTCCGCCGGCGGCGGCACCGATGTCATGGCGCGTCTTTTCGCCGAAGTGTCCAAGAAGTACATCACCCAGCCCATCGTGGTGAGCAACAAGCCCGGTGCGAGTGGCGGCATCGGCATGACCGAAGTGCAGCGCGCGACGCCGGATGGCTACAAGGTCGGCGTGCTGATCTCCGAGCTGGCGATCATTCCGCACCTCGCGATGACCAAGGTCACTACCAACGACTTCATCCCGCTGGCACGTTTGAACGGCGACCCGGGGCTGATCGCCGTGCGTGCCGATTCGCCCTTCCAGTCCATCGACGACTTGCTGGCCCAGGCCAAGAAGACGCCCGGCGGCGTCACGATGGGCAACGCGGGCAGCGGAACCATCTGGCATCTCGCCGCAGCGGCAGTCGAGGAGAAGACCGGCGTCAAATTCAACCATGTGCCCTACCAGGGCGCGGCGCCCAGCGTGATGGCGCTGGCCGGCGGTCACGTCGATGCCATTGCCGTCAGCCCGGCGGAAATTGGCTCCTTCGTTGCAGCGGGCAAGCTGCGCGTGCTGATCTCGATGGCGGACCGCCGCCTGCCGGCGCCTTACGACAAGGTGCCCACCTTCAAGGAAAAAGGAACGGACCTCGTCATCGGCACCTGGCGCGGGCTGGGCGTTCCGCTTAACACGCCGCCCGAAGTCGTGACCTACCTGCGCGAAGCCACCCGCAAGACGGCGCAAGACCCCGCCTTCAGCGAAGCCTTGCTCAAGGCCAACCTGCAGCCGGCCTACATGGACGGCGAGCAGTTCAAGGCCTTCATGAACAGCCAGTCTGACTACTTCAAGAAGTTGCTCAGCGGCCTGACCATCCAGAAGTAAGGGCGCCATGGCCACCCTCATCACCGACGTCAAGGTCATCCTGACAGCGCCCGAAGGCATCAACCTGATCGTCGTGAAGGTCGAGACCAACCAGCCGGGCCTCTTCGGCCTGGGCTGCGCGACCTTTGCCTACCGCCACCGCGTGGTGCAGTGCCTGCTGGAGGAATACATTCGCCCGCTGCTCATCGGCCGCGATGCGACTGCGATCGAGGAACTCTGGCAACTGATGCACCAGAACGCCTACTGGCGCAACGGCCCCGTGGAGAACAACGCCATCTCCGGCGTCGACATGGCCCTGTGGGACATCAAGGGCAAGATGGCCGGCATGCCGCTGTACCAGCTGTTCGGCGGCAAGGTGCGCGAGGGCGTGCCGATCTATCGCCATGCCGACGGCAAGGACCTGAGTGAGCTGTGCGACAACATCGAGAAGTACCGTGCGCAGGGCATCACGCACGTGCGTTGCCAGAGTGGCGGCTACGGTGGCGGAGGCTTCGGGGCAGCGCCATCCAGCGCTCCTGCCGGTGCCGCAGACGGCGTGTACCTCGACAGCCGCAAATACATGCGCGACACGCTCAAGCTCTTTGAAGGCATTCGGAGTAAGGTCGGCTTCGACGTGCAGCTGTGCCATGACGTGCACGAGCGGCTGCAGCCCATAGACGCCATCCGCTTTGCCTGCGAGATGGAGCAGTTCGACCTGTTCTTTCTTGAAGACGCGATCCCGCTCGAAGAAGGCAAGTGGCTGCGGCAGCTGCGCGAGAAGACGAAGATCCCGCTGGCGCAGGGCGAGCTTTTCAACAACCCAAGCGAATGGAAATCCCTGATCAGCGAGCAGCTGATCGACTACATCCGCGTGCACCTGAGCCAGATCGGCGGCATCACGCCGGGGCGCAAGCTCCAGATCTTTGCCGAGCAGTTCGGCGTGCGCACGGCATGGCACGGCCCCGGCGACATGTCGCCGCTGGCGCATGCGGCCAACATCCACATCGATCTGGCGGCGCGCAATTTCGGCGTGCAGGAGTGGTCGGGCACCGAGCCGCCCAATTTCGTCATCCAGGACCTGAAGGGCCCGCGCGATGCGTTGCTGGAGGTCTTCCCCGGACTGCCCGAGTTCCGGCAAGGCTACGTGTATGCCAACGACAAGCCAGGCCTGGGCGTGGACATCGACGAACGCGCCGCCGCGAAGTATCCGTGCGAGAACGTCGTGACGAGGTGGACCCAGACGCGCCTCGTCGACGGCACGCTCCAAACGCCCTGAAGACGCGCCCATGAAGATCACCCGCCTGACCACCTACCGCGTCGCACCGCGCTGGATGTTCCTCAAGATCGAGACCGACGAGGGCATCACCGGCTGGGGCGAGCCCGTCATCGAAGGCCGTGCGCGCACCGTCGAGACGGCGGTGCAGGAGTTCGGCGAGACGCTGATCGGCAAGGACCCCTCGCGCATCAACGACCTGTGGCAGACCATGTACCGCGGCAACTTCTACCGCGGTGGTGCCATCCTGATGAGCGCCATCGCCGGCATCGACCAGGCCCTGTGGGACATCAAGGGCAAGGCGCTGGGCGTACCGGTGTACGAGTTGCTCGGCGGCAAGGTGCGCGACCGCATGAAGGTCTACAGCTGGGTCGGCGGCGACCGCCCAGGCGACATCGTCAACGACATGCAGCGCCTACTCGAAGGAGGCATCGACACCTTCAAGCTCAATGGCTGTGAAGAGATGGGCTTGCTCGACTCGCCGCGTGCGGTCGATGAAGCCGTGGCAAAGATTGCCGCCGTGCGCGATGCGCTCGGCATGAGCGTGAGCTTCGGGCTGGATTTTCATGGACGCGTGTCCGCTCCGATGGCCAAGACTTTGCTCGCAGCTCTGGAGCCCTATCGGCCGCTCTTTGTAGAAGAGCCGGTGCTGGCCGAACAGGCCGAGCACTACCCCCGCCTCGCGGCCGCAACTTCTATCCCCTTGGCGGCCGGCGAGCGCATGTATTCGCGCTTCGAGTTCAAGCGCGTGCTGCAGGAAGGCGGCATTGCCATCCTGCAGCCCGATCTCTCGCACGCCGGCGGCATCACGGAGTGCCACAAGATCGCTTCGATGGCGGAAGCCTACGACGTGGCGTTTGCACCGCACTGCCCACTCGGCCCGGTCGCCCTCGCCGCCTGCCTGCAGATCGACTTCGTGGCGCACAACGCGGTGCTGCAGGAACAGAGCATGGGCATCCACTACAACCGCGGCGCCGAACTGCTGGACTACGTCATCAACAAGGACGACTTCCGCATCGACGAAGGCCACATCCGCGCACTTCCCAAGCCGGGGCTTGGCGTGGAGATCGACGAGGAGCGGGTGATCCACGCCAGCCAGAACCCGCCCGATTGGCACAACCCGGTCTGGCGCCACGCCGATGGCAGCGTCGCCGAGTGGTGAGCCCTCTTCGCCCCCAACCTCAAACCCCACCCAACCCAAGCCGAGACATACCATGAACATCCAGCGCAATTCTTTCAAGGCCGCGCGCCGCCTCGCCATCACCGCCGTCGCTGCATTGGCGATGGGTGCCACCGGCGCCTTCGCCGAGGTCAAGGCCAAGCTCGGCCAGGCCATGCCCGACAGCCATCCGCAATCGGTCGCGATGAAGAAGTTCGCCGAACTCGCGAGCACCTACACCAATGGCAACGTCAAGATCCAGACCTACTCCAGCGGCGTGCTCGGCAGTGACGAGAAGGAACTGCAGGCGGTACAGGCCGGCACGCAGGAGTTCTACATCGGCACGCTCGCGCCGCTGTCCACACGTGTCAAGGAAGTGCAAATCTGGGACTTGCCCTTCATGTTCCAGAACGAACGCGAGGTGTACGCCCTGCTCGACGGCGCTTCGTCCAAGAAGATCTTCCAGAAGCTCGAACCGACCGGGCTGGTGGGCCTGACCTGGACCGGCATGGGTTTTCGCAACCTGTCCAACAGCAAGCACAGCGTCGCCAAGCTGGAAGACGTCAACGGCCTGAAGATCCGCGTGATGGCCAACCCCGTCGCACTGGACACCTGGAAGACCATTGGCGCCAACGCCGTGCCGATGGCCTTTGCCGAGGTCTTCCCGGCCCTTGAAATCAAGGCCCTCGACGGCCAGGAGAACCCGCTGCTGCACATGTACGCCAACAAGATGCAGGAAGTGCAGAAGTACATCTCGGTGACCAACCACGTCTACACGCCGTCGGCCCTGGTGGCGTCCAAGAAGTTCTGGGACACACTCTCGCCCGCCGACAAGGCCGGCGTGCAAAAGGCGGCCGTCGAAGCCGGCCTCTACCAGCGCCAGTTGCTGGACCAGGGCAACGCAGACGTCATAGCCAAGTTCAAGGCCGACGGCGTGACGGTCAACACCGTGAGCCCGGCCGAACTCGCGCGCATCCAGGACAAGGTCAAGCCGGTGGTCGCGAAGTTCTCGCCCATCATCGGCGACGAGTTCGTCAAGGGCTTCTACGACGAGATTGCCAAGGCGCGCACGGCGAGCAAGTAGTCCGGCCGCCTGACACGCGCCTGCATATTGCCGGCGGCTGCGACTGCCTCGCCCGCCAGCCACCCGTTCTTCACCCCCCATTGGTGTTCCTATGACTAAGCCCTTCAAAGCCTTGGCAGACGCAATGACGCGCGCGCTGGAGGTCGTCATGGTCCTGTGCATGCTCGTGATGCTCGTGATGGTGTTCGGCAATGTCGTGCTCCGGCTGTTCTTCAACACCGGCATCGACCTGTCCGAAGAGATACCGCGCTACGCCTTCGTGTGGATGACCTTCCTGGGGGCCATCGTCGGCATGCGGCGCCGGGCGCACCTGGGGGTGGACATGCTGGTGCAGGCGCTGCCGGTGTTCGGCCGGCGCGTGTGCTGGGGCATCAGCCAGGCCATCATGCTGGTGTGCTGCATCTACATCGTCTACGGCACCTGGTTGCAGCACGACATCATCAAGGAGACCGCATCGCCGGTGGCCCAGATCAGCACGCTGTGGGTGTTCGGCGTGAGCTACCTCACCGGCACGGCGATCGGCCTGATCTGCCTGTCCAATCTCGTCCGCCTGTTCGCCGGCAAGGTGTCTGACGACGAGCTGATCGATGTGCATGAAGAGGGCATGGCCGAGGCACTCGAGACCGAGCACGAGATGGAAGAACAACGCGCCCGTATCGAAGGAGGGCGCAAGCCATGACCATCTTCGTTTTCGTTGGATCCTTGCTGGCCCTCATGGCCCTGGGCATGCCGGTCGCTTTCGCCCTGATCGGCTGTGGCCTCTCGATGATGTTCTACCTGGGCGTCACCGACCCGCAGATCGTGATTCAGAACATGTGGGACGGCGCCAACAGCTTTCCGCTGCTGGCGGTGCCCTTCTTCATGCTGGCCGGCGAGTTCATGAACGCCGGTGGCATGACGCGCCGCATCATCAACATGGCGATGTCCTGGGTCGGTCACATCCGCGGCGGCCTGGGCTACGTGGCGGTGGTGGCGGCCGTCATCATGGCCTCGCTCTCCGGCTCGGCGGTGGCCGACACGGCCGCGCTCGCCGCGGTGCTGGTGCCGATGATGCGCAACGCCGGCTACGACGTGAACCGCTCCTGCGGCCTGATCGCCTGCGGCGGCATCATCGCGCCGGTGATCCCGCCCTCGATCGGCATGATCCTGTACGGCGTGACAGGCGGGGTGTCGATCACCAAGCTCTTCATTGCTGGCATCGTGCCGGGCGTGATGATGGGCCTGGCGATCATGGTGGCATGGCGCTGGTCGATCCAGCGCGACAAGGTCAAGGGCGAACCCAAGCGAAGCATGGCTGAGCGGCGCACCGCCACGCGCGACTCCTTGTGGGCGCTGGTGCTGCCGATCGTCATCGTCGGCGGCCTCAAGCTCGGCTGGTTCACGCCGACCGAGGCTGCGGTGATCGCGGCCGTGTACTCGCTCATCGTCGGGCTGGTGGTGTATCGCGAGATCAAGCCAAGCCAGCTCTTCCACCTGTTCTACCGGGCGGCCGAGACCACGGCGGTGATCATGTTCCTGGTGTCGGCCGCGGGCGTTTCGGCCTGGCTGATCACCACTGCGAACATCCCGCAGCAACTGGCCGACCTGGTCGAGCCGCTCATGGGCAACAAGATGCTGCTCACCTTCGCGCTGATGATGCTGGTGCTGCTGGTGGGCACCGCGCTGGACTTCACGCCCACGGTGCTGATCATGACGCCGGTGCTGATGCCGGTGCTCAAGCAGGCCGGCATCGACCCGGTGTACTTCGGCGTACTGTTCATCATGAACAACGCCATCGGCCTGGTGACGCCGCCGGTGGGCACGGTGCTGAACGTGGTGTGCGGGATCGCCAAGATCCCGATGAGCGGCGCGATCAAGGGGGTGATGCCCTTCATGATCGCGCAGACGTTGGTGATGCTGCTGCTTGTGGTGTTCCCGGAGATCGTGATGTGGCCGCTTCGAATGATGACCCGATGAGGAGTTGAGATGGAAGCCCTTGTAATCCACGCCCCCGGCGACCTGCGCGTCGAGGAATTTCCCACGGACGAACTCGGCCCCGGACAGTTGCGCGTGCGCGTGCGCTGTGGCGGCATCTGCGGATCCGACCTGCACTACTACCAGCACGGCGGCTTCGGCACCGTTCGCATCCAGCAACCGATGGTGCTTGGCCACGAGGTGGCCGGCGTCATCGAAGCCGTGGGCGAAGGCGTCACGGCCTATGCGCCCGGCGAGCGCATCGCGGTGAGCCCCAGCCGGCCCTGTGGCCTGTGCCGCTTCTGCCAGGAAGGTCTGCAGAACCACTGCCTAGACATGCGCTACTACGGCAGCGCCATGCGTAACCCGCACGTGCAGGGCGCCTTCCGCCAACAGATAGTGGTGGACGCCTACCAGGCGCACCGGCTGGCCGACCACCTTACCGACCAGCAAGGCGCGATGGCCGAGCCGCTCTCGGTGGCGCTGCACGGCATCAACCGCGCTGGGCCACTGCTGGGCAAGAAGGTGCTGGTCACTGGGTGCGGACCAATCGGTGCGCTTGCCATCATTGCGGCACGACGCGCCGGCGCAGGGCATATCGTGGCGACCGACATGGGCGCGCATCCCTTGAGCAAGGCACTCAAGGTCGGCGCCGACGAGGTCGTCAACATTGCCGAAGAACCGGATGGGTTAGCGCGTTTTGCGGTGGACAAGGGTCAGTTCGACGTCCTGTTCGAAGCCAGCGGCAACGAGCGCGCATTGCGCGGCGCCTTCGAAGTGCTGCGACCGCGCGGCATCATCGTGCAGCTGGGCCTGTCGGGGGGCGAGATGACGCTGCCGATCAATGCCATCGTGGCCAAGGAGTTTGACCTGCGTGGCGTGTTCCGCTTCCACCAGGAATTCGCCACGGCGGTGGAGCTGCTCAACAAGCGCCTGGTCGACGTGAAGCCGCTGATTTCGGCCACCGTTTCCTACCGCGACTCCGCCCGCGCCTTTGCGCTGGCGGCGGACCGCTCACAGGCGATGAAGGTGCTGTTGAGTTTCGATTGAGGGGCAAGGTAGCTCGACCAATCAACCCGCCGCCCGCGGGTCGGATGGCGCACTTCGCCTTGGCGAGGCTTGACGCAATGCCAGTTCCCGAAACCGAAGCACCGCCGGATTGTGCGTGTCGTCGCGCGTGGCCATCGCCAATGAAATGCCTGCTGATGCCGGGAGCCCCGAAACTGGGCGGAACACCACGTCGCGCGCTGCCAATCGCGCACTGACCGAGGGAACCAGCGCCACCCCCATGCCGCTTTGGACCAGGCTGATCACGGTTTGCACCTGGGTCGCTTCCTGCGAGATGCGCGGTGTCAGCCCGGCTTGCTGGAAAGCCAGCATCACCATGGCGTGCAAGCCGGGGACGTGCGTCGAGGCGTAGTCCACGAAGGGCTCGCGCGACAGTTCCTTCAGGCTCAGGCTCTTCTTCCTGGCCAGCGCATGCGCCGACGGCAGGACCGCGCAAAACACGTCGCGCTCGACAATCTCGAACAGCAAGGTGCTGGCCGATCCCGTCGGATAGCGGACCAGGCCCACGTCCAGCTCACCGCTGTCAACCATGGCCAGCAGTTCCAGGTTGGCGGACTCGCGCAGCACCAGTTCGACTTGAGGATAGCGGGCGCGAAATGTGGGCAGCAGGCTCGGCAGCAGCGCATAGGTGGCCGATCCGACAAAGCCCACGCGTAGCGTCCCTCGCTCGCCACCGGCCGCGGCGATCGCGGCGTCACGCAAGGCTCTCGCGTCGCTGACGCAACGCCGGGCCAAGGCCAGTGCGGCGGTGCCAGCAGCCGTCAGCGCGACGCCGCGCGCCTGGCGCTCGAACAGTGCGGCGCCCACCTCCTCCTCCAGCTTGCGGATCGCCACTGAGAGCGGAGGCTGAGCCATGTGCAAGCGCTGGGCGGCACGGCCGAAGTTGAGCGTCTCGGCCACGGCAATGAACTGGTGCAACTGGCGCAGTTCCATGAGGCTTACTCTGCATGTATGGCAAATGACATGAATGGTATTGGACGCGTTAATGCTCCGGTTCTACGATTCGTGCATACCCCAACAGACGAGCGGCCCGAGACACCGCCAGCCACCATGACCACTCCTGCGTCGAGCCTGCCACTCGAAGGCGTCCGAATCCTCGACCTGAGCGCGGTCGTGCTCGGCCCCTACGCCAGCCAGAACCTAGCCGAGTACGGCGCAGACGTCATCAAGATCGAGCCGCCCGAAGGCGACTCCACCCGGCGCACCGGCCCGAGCACCGAACCCGGCATGGGCGCCATCTTCCTGGGCGTCAACCGCGGCAAGCGCAGCGTGGTGCTGGACCTCAAGCGCGCCGATGCCCGCGCCGCACTCCTCACGCTGGTCGACACCGCTGACGTGCTGATGCACAGCATTCGACCGCAAAAGCTCGCGGCCATCGGCCTCGATCCCGAAACGCTGTTGGCACGCAACGCGCGCCTGGTCTACGTCGGCCTGCACGGCTTCGCTGCGGACGGCCCCTACGGCGGCATGCCGGCATACGACGACATCATCCAGGGCCTGTCGGGCTGCGCGGCGCTGATGGAGCGGCAGTCCGGCGCGCCGCAGTATTTCCCGACGATCGCGGCCGACAAGACCTCTGGCCTCGTGGCCACCCATGCGATCCTGGCCGCGCTGTTCCGGCGTGAGCGCACCGGCAAGGGCGGCTATGTCGAGGTGCCGATGCTCGAATCGATGGTGTCTTTCAACCTCGTCGAGCACTTCTACGGCCATCACTTCTCGCCGCCCCTTGCGGACACTGGCTATCCGCGCCTGTTCGCCAAGCATCGCCGGCCTTACCGCACCGCCGACGGCTATCTCTGCGCCATGCCTTACACCGACGCGCACTGGAAGCACTTCTTCACCGAAGGCGGCATGCCCGAAGCCGCGGCCGATCCGCGCTTTGCCAACATCACCGAACGCACGCGCAACATCGATGCGCTCTACACGCTGGCCGCGCAAGTCATCGAGACGCGTAGCACAGATGAATGGCTCGACGTGTTCGCGCGCCTCGAAGTGCCGGCCTCGCGCATGAACCGCCTCGAAGACCTGCCCGGCGACGCACACCTCCAGGCAACCGGTTTCTTTAAGACCATCGATGACCCCAAGATGGGCAAGCTGAATTTCCCCGGTGCGCCGGTGCGCATCGATCGACAACAACTGCCGGTGCGCATGGCACCTCGACTGGGCGAACACACCCATCAGGTATTGAGCGAAGCCGGCATCGCACCCATTGGCACCGAACAACCCGCATTGCAAGGAGCACCGATATGAGCGCACCCACAACAGCCAAGTACCCGCTGCTAGGCCACGGCTTCTTCTGGCAAGACCTCGAGGTCGGCCAGAAATTCCAGACCTTCAACCGCACCGTGACCGAGACCGACCTGGTCAACTTCATCTCGTGCACCGGCATGCTGGAGATCATCTTCATCGATGCCGAAGGAGCCGCCAGCGCCATCGGCGGACGCCCGGTGCCGGCCGCACTCACTTACTCACTCATCGAAGGCTTCATCCTGCAAACGATGATCCAGGGCACAGGCATGGCGATGCTCGAATGCACGCAAAAGGTGCTAGGCCCGGTGCGCGTCAACGACACCATCCACGCGGTGGTCGAGGTCGCCGGCGTCAAGCCCACGTCCAAGGGCAACCGCGCGATCGTTGACTCGAACATCGACGTCTTCAACCAGCGCGGCGAAGCAGTGCTGCGCTACACGGCGCGCCGCATGCTCGCTGGCCGCCCCGAATCCCACTGACCTTTCAATGCAAGGCCCACTCACCATGACCGCTGCTGTCCAGACCCGCCCTGCCTCCGTTCGTGATCGCGTGAGCGACGCGGAATGGAAGGTTCGCACCGACCTTGCCGCCTGCTACCGCTTGGTGGCCAAGTACGGCATGAGCGACCTCATCTACAACCACATCACGGCCAAGGTGCCGGGCGATGCGAAGCACTTCCTGATCAACCCGTTCGGCTTGCTCTACACGGAGATCACGGCCTCGTGCTTCTACACGCTGGACCTCGACGGCAACGTCGTCGACAAGCCCGACGGCGAGTTCGGCGAGTTCCCCGTGAACCGCGCGGGCTTCATGATTCACAGCGCCGTGCATGGCGCACGGCCCGACCTGAAGTGCGTCATGCACACCCACACTCGTGCCGGCATGGCGGTCTCCGCGATGAAGCAAGGTTTGCTGCCGCTCACGCAATCGGCCATGCGCTTCTACGGCGCGATAGGGTTCCATGACTACGAGCAGCCCACGGTTGACATGAGCGAGCGCGACCGCATCGCGCACGACCTCGGCCCGCACAGCACGCTGATCCTGCGCAACCACGGACTGGTGGCCTGCGGCCCGAGCGTGCAGGACACCTGGAACCTGATGTACTGGCTGGAGACCGCGTGCCAGGTGCAGGTCGACGTGCTGGCCAGTGGCGCCGAAGTCAGCATGCCCAGCGCCGAACTGGCCGCCCAGATGGCGAAGCGCTACGGCCCGCAAGGCAAGGTCAACTTTTCTCCGATGGAATGGCCTGCGCTGCTGCGCCAGCTCGATCGCGAAGACCCTTCGTACAAGACCTGAGCGGCTGAACGCTCACCCCATTCAATAAACCGGAGACAACCATGTTCAAGCCCCTCGCCCTCGCCCTTGCCGCCACGGCCGTTTTCGCCACGCCTCTGCTTTCGCATGCCGAAGACAAATACCCGTCCAAGGCGGTGAAGATCGTCGTACCCTATGCGCCGGGCGGTCCGAACGACATCGTGGCCCGGTTGCTCGCAGCCAAGCTCGGTGAGATCGAGAAGCAATCCTTTATTGTCGAGAACAAGCCGGGCGGCGGTTCTAACATCGGCGCCGATTTCGTCGCTAAGGCGCCGGCCGACGGCTACACCTTCCTGATCGCTGCGACCTCGCATGCCATCAACATGACGTTGTTCCCGAAGGAGCAGCTGAAGTACGACCTGCTGAAGGACCTCGCGCCGGTCTCGATGATCATGACCGGGCCGCTGGTGTTGGTGACGCGGCCTGACTTCCCGGCCAGCAACCTGAAAGAACTCGTCGCAGCGGCCAAAGCAAAGCCCGGTGAGTTGTCGTTCGCCTCTTCGGGCAACGGTTCGTCGACGCATCTCGGTGGCGAAATGCTCAACAGCGCAGCCGGCATCAAGACCATTCACGTGCCCTACAAAGGCAGCGGCCCGGGCCTCACCGACGTGATGGGCGGCCAGACCACCTACATGCTCGACACCATGATCTCGGCCACGCCCGTCGTGACGTCGGGCAAGCTCAAGGCGCTGGCTGTCACGGGCAAGAAACGCTCGCCTGTTCTACCCAACGTGCCGACTGTGGCCGAACAGGGCTACCCCAACTTCGAAGCGGTCGCGTTCATCGGCATGATGGCGCCGGCCGCGACACCCAAGCCGATCATCGACAAGATCAACGCGGACATGCAGAAGATTCTCGCGATGCCGGAAATCAAGGACAAGCTGGCGGCGCAGGGTTTTGCCGCCGAGTGGATGAAGCCGGCTGACTTCGGCAGCTACCTGGCCAAGGAAGTGCCCAAGTGGGGTGCCATCGTGAAAAGCGCGAACGTCAAGGTCGACTGATATTCCGGGCCGAGCGCACGACCCTGGGCGACTCGGCAAGTCAGACATCAAACCGGAAGCCCGCTTGAATTGCATTGATCAGGCAAGCACCGAAGTCGGTCGCCTCAACCTGCGTTCCAGCGTCGATCACAACACGCAGGGGCACAGCGAACTGACCCTTGCGCGTCGAGAACCTCAATTCAAGCAAGAGCAATCGGCCTGACAAAGGCGCGCTGGCCAATGCGTCGTCGAAGTTGCGACGCGCCTCTACTCGCTCAGCGGGTGACCGATCTTCATCTCATTGACCCCGGTGATCTGAATCCAGGTGCCCGCGAGCGGTTGCTCTTGCAAGCCCGGCTTGTTGTAGTCGCACACGCCATTCGGGACGACGAGCGCAGTGCTGAAAGAGCCGCATTGCGCCTCGATCCCGAACTCTTGCATCCGTTTCGTGATCACCTCGAGATCGCGCCTGTAGCTCTGGTTGATCTGCTCCGGCGTGGTGTTCAGCATCTCGAGGCCGCGTTCGGCCATCTTTGCATCACATCCGGCATCGCGGCCGCAGAACGAAGGCAGGCCGCACCGAAATCAACAGGGTGGATGCCCGAGCCGCGTGTTTGCCTGATGCGGGTAAACACCAACCGGTTGGGATTGCAACTAGTTGGTATGCCAATCAAAATACGCCAACCGGAGCAGTCCACAGCGGTGGCATTTCGGGCACGAACCACTACTGGAGACTCACGATGAAATTCCACCGTCGCGCAATTGCATGTGCGCTCTTCGCCTCGGCCACGCTGTCGCTCGCCTCCCCCCAGGCCATGGCGCAAGCCGTCAAGGTCGGCATCGTTGGTCCTTTCTCGGGCCCGTTCGCGCACTACGGCACGCTCTTCAAGGCCGCGGCGGAAGGCTATGTCGCAAGCCAGGGCGGCAAGCTGGCCGGCAAGGACATCGAATTCATCTACCGCGACACCGGCGGTCCCAACCCCGCATTGACCAAGACCTTGGTTCAGGAATTGTTGGTCAAGGACAAGATCGACTACCTCGGCGGCTTCGTCTTTACCCCGAATGCCATGGCCGTAGCGCCGCTGATCCAGCAGTCGCAGACGCCCACCGTCATCTTCAACGCCGCGACGTCGGCCATCACCGAGAAGTCCGAATACTTTCTGCGCACCAGCTACACCTTGTGGCAGGTCACCGTACCGGTCGCGCAATGGGCTGCCAAGAACGGCATGAAGAAGGTGGTGACTGCCGTCACCGACTACGGCCCCGGCATCGACGCCGAATCCGCCTTCAAGAGCGAATTCACCAAGCAAGGCGGTACCGTGGTCGAGAGCATCCGCATGCCGATCGCCACCACCGATTTCGGACCCTTCGTGCAGCGCATCAAGGCGAGCGGCGCGCAGGCCGTCTACACCTTCCTGCCGGGCGGCCCGCCGAACCTGGGCTTCGTGAAGGCGTACAACGAGAACGGCCTGGCCAAGGCCGGCGTGCAGTTCCTCGGCTCGGCCGAGACCGACGAATACGACCTGCAGAAGTTCGGCGACGCCGCGCTGGGCCTGACGACCGCCTTCCACTACTCGGGCGCGCACGACTCGCCCGAGAACAGGAAGTTCGTCGCCGCCCTTAAGAAGCAGGACCCCAGTGCGGTCGCCAACTACGCATCGGTCGGCGCCTGGGACGGCATGTACGTGATCCAGAAGATGATCGAGGCCACGGACGGTAAGAAGGACGGCCCCAAGGCCTTGGCCGCCGGCCGCGCGCTCAAGTGGGAAAGCCCGCGCGGGCCGGTCAGCATCGACCCGAAGACGCGCCACATCACGCAGAACGTGTACCTGCGCAAGGTGGAGAAGTCCGGCGACCAACTGGTTAACAAGGAACTGCAGAGCTTCGGCCCGCAGACCGACTTCGGGCTTGAGAAGTAAGCAAGCGCGGTCACCGCCACGCCTGAAGTCTCGCCGTGAACACCTTTCTCAACATCCTCATCGACGGGCTGGCCTACGGCATGGTGCTGTTCGTCATCGCCGTCGGGCTCTCGGTGACGCTGGGCCTGATGCGCTTCGTGAATCTGAGTCACGGCGCTTTCGCCATGGTCGGGGGCTACTGTGCGGCCCTTCTGACGCGCGAGGCCCGGTGGAGCTTCTGGCTCGCCGTGCCTGCCGCGATCCTGGCGACGGCCCTGCTGGGCGGCGTGCTCGAGGCGCTGGTGCTGCGGCACCTCTATCGCCGTAAGGAACTCGAGCAGGTGCTGTTCACGATCGGGCTCAGCTTTGTGCTGATCGCTGCCACCAACGCGCTGGTCGGTCCGCAGGTGCAATTGATTCCGCTGCCGCCGCTCCTTGCAGGCTCGGTCGACCTGGGCTTTCGCACCCTGCCCGCCCAACGCCTGCTGGTGATCGGCGCCGGTTGCGCGGTGGCGGCGCTGGCCGCGTGGACGGTCACGCGTACCCGTTTCGGCATCTGGCTGCGTGCGGCGGTCGATCACAGCGGCACCGCTTCGGCGCTCGGCATCCCGATCCGCACGGTGCAATGCGCGAGCTTTGCCGCGGGCGCGGCGCTGGCCGGCCTGGGCGGCATCCTCGGCGCCGAGCTGATGCCGCTGGAGCCGTACTACGCACTCAAGTACCTCGTGCTGGTGCTGGTGGTCGTGTCCGTCGGCGGCATGGGTTCTATCACCGGCTCGCTGGTGGCCGCTGTCCTGCTTGGCGTCATCGAGACCGCAAGCAAGTACCTCGCCTCGGAATGGGGAAGCCTGTTCTTCTTTGTCGCGATGGCCCTTTTGCTGGCCTGGCGTCCCAACGGTGTGCTGAAACGATGAACACGATGGCCTCCAACACTTCGGTGCTCGCTGTGGCACCCGTTCTCGCGGCCGCGCCGCGCTGCGCACCGGCCTGGCGGGCGCCCGCCGTCCTGCTGCTGATCGGCGTTGCGGCCTGCGGCCTCCTGCCGGACCAGCTGGGTCTGATGACACGGATTTTCATCACCGCGCTGTTCGTGCTCTCGCTCGATTTGGTGGTGGGCATCGCCGGTCTCGCGACGCTGGGCCATGCCGCCTTGTTCGGCATGGGCGCCTATGCGGCAGGCATCTTCGCGCTGCAGGTGTACCCCGACCCGCTGGTTGGCCTGGCAGTCGGCATTGCCGCCGGCGCTGGACTGGCCGCATTGTCGGGAGCCTTCCTGCTGCGCTTCCAGGGCTTCACCTTCCTGATGCTGACCATCGCCATCTCGCAGATCCTGCTGAGCCTGGCCCAGAAGGCACGCCGTTGGACGGGCGGCGACGACGGCCTTTCCGGCTTCGTGATGGGACCACTCCTCGGTCGCTTCGAGTTCGATCTCGAAGGCCGCGTTGCCGCGCTGTATGCGCTGGCTGTGCTGGTTGTGCTGTTCTACGTCGCGCGACGCGTCGTCGACTCGCCCTTCGGCTTCGCCGTGCGCGGCATTCACGAGAACCGGGCCCGTATGGCTGCACTCGGGACGCCGGTCTTCGCGCGACTGTGGATGGTCTACACGGCGGCGGGGGCGCTGGCAGGTGCCGCGGGCGCGCTCTCGGCGCAGACGAACGCGGTGGTCGGCATGGACAGCCTGTCGTTCGCGCTGTCGGCCGAAGCCCTGGTCATGCTGATCCTGGGCGGCGCAGGCAGACTGACTGGCGCCCTGGTCGGCGCGACCGTGTTCACGATCCTGCATCACACGGCCGCCTCCATCAATCCGTATCACTGGCTATTCGTGGTGGGGACCCTGCTGATGCTGGTCGTTCTCGTGTCCCCGGCCAAAGCTTGGGCCTGGTTGCGCCGCCGTGCCGGAGGTGTGCGATGAGTGCCCTGCTCGAACTCAGGTCGCTCGACAAGCGCTTCGGTGGCCTGCATGTCACTCGCGCGGTGTCGTTTGCGTTGCGCGCCGGCGACCGGCTGGCGTTGATCGGCCCGAACGGCGCTGGCAAAACGACGCTCGTCAACCAAGTCAGCGGCGTGCTCGCATCCGATACCGGCGAAATCTGGCTGCGCGGTGAGAACGTCACGCAACTCAGCCAGGCCAAGCGCGTGCGCGCCGGCCTGGCCCGAACCTTCCAGATCACGACGCTGGCGCCCCACTTCGCGGTGCAAAGACAGATTGAGCTTGCACTCTTCGAGCGCGAAGGCCTGACAGGCAGGATGTGGCGCAACGTCGATGCGTACCCGGTCCTGCAGACGGAAGCCCAGGGCATCCTGACCCGCTTCGGGTTGCGGGCACATGCAGCCACTCCCACGCAGGACCTCGCCTATGGCGAACAGCGCCTGATCGAGATGGCATTGGCACTCGCGCTGCGCCCGAAGGTTCTGCTGCTCGACGAGCCCATGGCCGGTGTGCCCAAGGGCGATGGCCAGCGTCTGCTGGACGCGCTGGACGCACTGCCCAGCGACCTGGCCGTCCTGATCATCGAGCACGACATGGACCTCGTGTTCCGCTTCGCCAACCGGATCGTGGTGCTGGCGGAAGGCACCGTGCTCGCCGACGGCTCTCCTGACGACATCCGCCGCGACCCCAAGGTTCGCGCCGCCTACCTGGGAAACTGACATGGCAGAACCCATTCTCCAGCTCGAGGCCGTGGTTGCCGGCTATGGCCCGACCACCGTGCTCAACGGTCTCACGTTCGAGATGGCCGCCCAGGAGCGGTTGGCCATGGTCGGACGCAACGGCGTCGGCAAGACCACCGCGCTGCGGGCCATCATGGGTCTCGTGCCGCTACGCAGCGGTCGTGTGCGGTTCAAAGGCCAGGACGTCTCGGCGCTCGCGCCGCACCAGCGCGCAGCGCTCGGCCTGGGCTACGTGCCGCAGACCCGCGACATCTTTCCTTCGCTCACCGTCGAGGAGAACCTGTTGGCCGGGCTCAAGCGTCGGTCGCGCGAAGCGCTGGACGAGGCCTATGCCCTGTTTCCGAGACTCGCCGAGCGACGCCGCAATGGCGGCGCCCAACTCTCGGGCGGGGAGCAACAGATGCTGTCGGTCGCGCGGGCGTTGCTCGGCCAACCCTCGCTGCTCTTGCTCGACGAGCCACTTGAAGGGCTTGCGCCGCTGATCCGCCTGGAGCTGCTGCACGCCTTCCGCAATTTGAGTCAGCAGACGGGTATCGCCGTAGTGATTGTCGAACAGCAGGTCGACGAGGCACTCGGCTACGCGGAACGCGCGCTCGTCCTCGACCACGGTACGGTGGTCCACAGCGGCAGAGCCTCGGCGCTGCTCGACGACCCCGAGACGCTGGAGCGCTGGGTCGGCATGGCCGTGAACTGAGTGAGCAAAGCAATGGCCTCTCGCCGACTTCACACTGCCGCCGACCCGAAAAGTGGTGATGCACCCCACACCGTGGATCTGGATCGCTATGTTCCGGCCTATCTGACCTGGATCGCGAACAAGCTTTCGCGAGGCGCCTCGCAGCACTACCTGAGCACCTTCGACGTAGGCATCGAAACCTGGCGCTGCCTTGTCCTGCTCGCGGTCGAAGGCGCCACCTCGGCGCAGCAGGTGTCGACCGTGATTGGCATGGACAAGGGTTCGGTCAGCCGCTGCTTCAAGGGCATGCAGGAGCGAAGCCTGATACGCACCGAGCTCGACGGCTCCGACGGTCGTCTTCGCATGGCCGTGTTGACGCCCAAGGGCCGTCGTCTGCATGACCAGATCATGGGTATGGCACTGGAGCGCGAGCGCGCTTTCCTGTCCGTGCTCGATGCCGATGAAGTGGAAGTCCTGCTGGGACTGATGCGGCGTCTGCACGCCAACCTGCCCGCAGTCGAAGCTTCGACGCAGGCCTATGTGCGCGAGCGCTTTCCTCATGCCGCCGCGTCGCTGCAATCCAAAGCCGATGAAACACCATGACGAATGAAATGAAGGTCCGAGTCGCGGCACGCATCGAGGAAGCGGACGGCGTGTGCAGCTTCGAACTCGTGGCGGAAGACAGCAGCGCCCTGCCCGCCTTCTCGGCCGGCGCGCACATTGACGTCCACGTGGCGCCGGGCCTGATCCGCCAATACTCGCTCAGCAACGATCCGGCCGAACGCCATCGGTACCGTATCGCGGTCCTTCGCGAAACGACGTCCCGCGGCGGATCGGCCGGCATGCACGATGCTGTGCGACCGGGCGACCTGCTGCGCGTGAGTGAACCTCGCAATCATTTTCCACTGGTCGACGCGCCGCGGAGCCTCCTGCTGGCGGGTGGCATCGGCGTGACACCCATCCTGGCCATGGCGCGCGCCCTGCACTCGCAAGCCCGCGACTTCGAGATGCACTATTGCGGCCGCTCGGCGAGCCGGATGGCGTTCCTCGAGGAACTCGCATCGGCCGGATTCGCAGGCAGCGTTGTTGTCCATGTCGACGACGTACCGGCACAGATGTTCGATGCCGAGCATGTGCTGGCCCGCCCCGACAGCGATACGCACCTCTATGTGTGCGGGCCGAACGGTTTCATGGAGCACGTGCTCGGTACCGCGAAGCGTCTCGGCTGGCGGGACGCGAACCTGCATCGCGAGTACTTCGCGGGCGTAACGACTGCACTGGCATCTGACGGCAGCTTCGAGGTTCGCGTAGCTAGCACGGGTCTGAGCTGTCAGATCCCGGCCGGCAAGACGGTGATCGAAGTCCTGGCGGCGCATGGCGTGGAAATCCCGACCTCTTGCGAGGCGGGCGTCTGCGGCACCTGCCTGACCCGCGTCCTCGAAGGCAAGCCCGACCACCGCGACAGTTTCCTCACCGATGCCGAGCGCGCCGCCAACGACCAGTTCACGCCGTGCTGCTCGCGCGCGTCGTCCCCGCTGCTGGTGCTCGACCTCTGATTCGTCCTTTTCCCTTCAAGGAGATCCCCCATGACCGCGACCTGCATTCCCATCAAGAACGTCACCGACACCGCCGCCGCCAGCCGCTTTCCGCTTGACCAGTGGTACGTGGCCGGCTTCTCGTCCGAACTTACGGACAAGCCCATCGCACGTACCTTCCTCAATCAAAAGGTCGTGCTGTTTCGCACTGGCGAAGGGCAGGTGGCGGCGTTGGAGGACCGTTGCTGCCATCGGTCCCTGCCACTGTCGTGCGGGACGGTTGAAGGCACTGGGGTGCGCTGCGGCTACCACGGCCTGCTCTACGCGCCGAATGGGCAATGCATTGAGATTCCTGGGCAGGAGCGCATCCCGTCCAAAGCCAAGGTCAAGGCGTACCACGTCATGGAAAAGAACCAGATCATCTGGATATGGATGGCTAGGGACGAGGCCGCCGAGCCGACCCGGTCGGCTCCGGACTACCCGTTCCATGACGACCCCCGCTATAAGTTCGGCAGTGGCAACTATCACTATCAGTCGCCGTGGCAACTGATCCACGACAACTTACTGGACCTGAGTCATCTGGGCTACGTCCATTTGCACACCATCGGTGGTGACGCCAAGTTGCACATGAACGCCCCGATGAAGGTGACTTCCGAAGGCGACCGGGTCAAGGTCGTGCGCCTGATGCCCAACTCGTCCCCGCCTCCGACCTATCGTGCCGCGTGGCCCTTCGGCGACAAATGCGAGCGTTGGCAGGAGATCGAGTTCGACGTGACCCACCTGCGGATCTGGACCGGCGCCGTGGAACCTGGCACGGATGCGATCGACGACCCTGAGCGCGGCGGCTTCCACATGCGCGGCTTTCACGGCATCACGCCTGAGACCGAAGAAACTTGCCACTACTTCTGGAGCATGTCGAGCACCAAGCATCCCGACATGCCCGAAAACATCGACGCCGTCATCCAGCAGACCGCGTTCACCTTCGACGAGGACCGCACCATCATCGAGGCGCAGTACCGAAACATGCTGGAGTTCGGCGACAAGGCGAGCTGGATCGACATTCACGTCGATGCTGGCGCCAACCGCGCCAGGCGCATCGTGGCAGAACTGCTCAAGAAGCAGGCACCTGCGGAACTAAGCGATTGCTAGATCCGAACAACGAGGAGACAAAGCATGGCCACGAACAGAGGCGTCGTCTACGTATCGCAGGGCAAAGTCGAGGTGCGTCCCATCGACTATCCCAAGCTGCTGAATCCCCAGGGTCGCACGGCCAATCACGGCGTGATCCTCAAGGTGCTGACCACCAACATCTGCGGCTCCGACCAGCACATGGTGCGCGGACGCACCACCGCGCCGGCCGGCCTCGTGCTTGGCCACGAGATCACCGGCGAGGTGATCGAGGCGGGCAAGGACGTCGAGACGCTCGCCGTGGGCGACATCGTCTCGGTGCCATTCAACGTCGCCTGCGGACGCTGCCGACTCTGCAAGGAGCGCCAGACCGGCGTGTGCCTGACCGTCAACGAAACGCGTCCGGGCGGTGCCTATGGCTACGTCGACATGGGCGGCTGGGTCGGCGGACAGGCCGAATACGTGATGGTGCCCTACGCCGACTTCAACCTGTTGAAGTTCCCGGACCGTGAACAGGCGATCGAGAAGATCCGCGACCTCACCTGCCTCTCGGACATCCTGCCCACGGGTTACCACGGCGCGGTCACCGCGGGCGTGGGTCCGGGCAGCACCGTGTACGTAGCCGGCGCAGGGCCGGTGGGCTTGGCTGCTGCGGCGTCCGCCCGCCTCCTTGGCGCCGCCGTTGTCATCGTCGGCGACGTCAACCCTGCCCGTCTCGAACATGCCAGGGCGGTCGGCTTTGAGACCGCCGACCTTTCCACCGACACGCCGCTGGGCGAACAGATCGCCGCCATCCTTGGCGCTCCGGAAGTCGACAGCGCAGTGGATGCCGTGGGCTTCGAGGCACGCGGTCATGGCCACGAGGGTGCGCAGCATGAAGCGCCGGCGACCGTCCTGAATTCGCTCATGGAAGTGACCCGGGCGGCTGGCAAGATCGGCATTCCGGGCCTATACGTGACAGACGACCCGGGTGGAGTCGACAAGGCCGCCAAGAAAGGATCCCTCAGCATCCGTTTGGGATTGGGCTGGGCCAAGTCGCACAGTTTCATGACGGGACAGACGCCGGTCATGCAATACAACCGGGCGTTGATGCAGGCCATCCTGTGGAACCGCATCGACATCGCCACCGTAGTCGGTGTCAGGCTCATCTCGCTGGACGAGGCGCCATCTGGCTACGCAGAGTTCGACGCCGGCGCACCCACCAAGTTCGTCATTGATCCTCACGGTCAGCTCAAGAGATAAGACTGGGACCGCCGAACGTGCACGCCTGTGCGTACTCGCGAGGCATTGGGGATCCCGGGGAAGATACAGTGGCGGCCGCAACTCCAGTTCTTCCCCGATGCCTCGTACCAAGACCCAATCCGCGCGCAAAACCGTCTCGAAGGCGGCGGCGGGTGACGTGATCGACCTCGACAACTACGCCCCTGCCTACCTCACTTGGATCGCCAACAAACTGTCGAGCGGCGCCTCCCAGGCTTATCTCGCCGCTTTCGACGTCGGCATCGAAAGCTGGCGCGTGCTGGTGCTGCTGGCCATCGAAGGCTCGATCTCCGCACAGAAGGCTTGTGGCGTGATCGGCATGGACAAGGCCTCGATGAGTCGATGTTTCAAGAGCATGCAGGCTCGCGGCTTCATCGAACTTGCCCTGGACCCCCAGGACGGCCGCGCCCGCATCGCGACGCTGACGCCGTCCGGCCGCGCCGTGCACGATCAGATCCGGGACATCGCAATGGAGCGCGAGCGCGCCTTTATGTCGGTGCTCTCGGCGGCGGAGCGCAAGGTACTTCTTGACCTGCTGCGTCGCTTACATGAAAACCTGCCGGCGGTCGAGGCCGCCACCCGCGACCATCTCAGCCGGCACCACCCCCATGCGTTGCATCGACGAGGATCCAAGGATTCGAATTCCTGATTGTCTTGTCAACCGCCGCAGCACGCACGCCTGCCACTATTTGGCGATGCTGGAGACCCAAGTTCGCGAAACGGCCGTACCAGCATACGCGTTGGCCGCCTAAGGCTTGCCCGCTCTGGTCCCGCTGGGGCTGGCGACACAGCGGTACGTCGAGGACCGCTTCCCCGACATCGCGGCAAGGCAAGGCCGCGTCACCGGGGTAGCAGACGAGCAATAGCGTCCGCAGATCCCGCGGCTTACTAATCCAGCTGGATCTTCTTGTCGGCAATCACCTTCGCCCAGCGAGCGCGACTGTCGGCCATGGCTTGCGACAGCTGCTGCCTCGTACCACCCTCGGGGCTCATCGCCATGGCGCCCAACTTCTCGACGGTCTGCGGCGATTGCAGAACGGCGTTGAGCTCGCGGTTGAGCGTCTCCAGCACGTCCGAAGGCGTCTGTGCAGGCGCGAAGATGCCGAACCAAGTCGCACCTTCGTAGCCCGGGAAGCCCTGCTCCGCAAGCGTGGGCACCTGCTGCCAGGCCGCCACTCGCTTGGCAGCGGTGTTGCCGATGATCTTGATCTTGCCGCCCTTCTCTGCCGGCAAAGCCTGCGCCGGCGACATGAACATCAGGTCGATCTGATTGCCCATGAGCGCAGTCGCGGCCGCCGGTGACCCCTGGAACGGCACGTGCAGCATGTGGATGCCAGCGGCCTGTTCCAGCTGCATGCCCCACAGGTGCGCGACGCTGCCCAGCCCCCAGCTGCCGTACGTGAGCTTCCCCGGTTCGGCCTTGGCCAGCGCGATCAGTTCGGGGCCGTTCTTCGCCGCCAGTGCGGGACTGGCCACCAGCATCAAGGTCGGCCGAGTCACCAGCACCACCGGTTCGAAGTCACGTACGGGGTCGTAGCCGGCGTTCTTGTACAGCAGTGGATTGAGCGAATGGGTGTCGAGGTTGCCGATGGCAATCGTGTAGCCGTCGGGCACGGCGCGTGCGGCGAACTGGGTTCCGATGAGTGCATTGGCACCTGGCTTGTTGTCCACCACCACCGGCTGTTTCAACCGCTGCGACAGCCCCTCTCCGAGCGCGCGCGCGACGGTGTCGGCTGGCGAACCAGCGACATAGGGGACGACGAGCCTGATGGGTTTGTCGGGGTATGCAGCGTGAGCCATTGGAACGGCCGCCGAAGCGCACAGGAGAGAGACGGATGCAAAAAGCGAACGGAACATCTTGGATTCAGGGAAATTAGGAAGGTGCGGCCGCCGGATCTTGGAGGCGCAGCAAATGGCGGGCGTTGCCGCCCAAAATGGCGCGCTGGCCCGGCTCGTCAAGGCCGGGAACGCGCGAGAGCAACTGCGCCAGGTCGTAGCTGCCCATGTCGAAGGGATAGTCGGTGCCGCCCACCACCTGCTGTACGCCCACCGTGTCGATGAGGTGGCGCAAGGCCTGCGGGTCGTACACCACGGTGTCGAACCAGATGCGCTTGAGGTAGTCACGTGGCGAGCGCTCGATGCCCTGGGCTTCTGGCCGCACCCGATGTGCATGCTCCGAGCGCCCCAGGTAGGCAGGCAGATAGCCGCCGCCATGCGCCGCCAGCAGGCGGAGCTTCGGATGCCGGTCGAGCAAGCCGCTGAAGATCAGGTGAGACAGGGCGATCGTGGTTTCGAGCGGCTGGCCGATCACGTTGGTCAAGTAGTAGGCATTTAGCCGCTCGAACGCAGAGGTGCCCAGCGGATGAATGAAGACGACGCATTGCAGCCGGTCGGCTGCGGCCCAGAAGGCCTCCAGCGAAGGGTCGGCCAGCTCGCGCTCACCGACCGATGTGGAGATCTCAACACCCTTCAGCCCCAACCGCTCGACCGCGTCGTGCAGTTGCTCGGCCGCCAGCGCCGGATGCTGCAGGGCCACGGTTCCCAACCCGAGCAGCCGGTCTGGATGCTGCGCGCACAACGCGGCGATGTGCTCGTTCTGCACGCGCACGATCTCTCGCGCTAGCGCTTCGTCGGCCCAGTAGTAGTACTGGTTGGGCGACGGGCTGACGACCTGCACGTCCACCCCCATCGCGTTCATGTCGGACAGCCGCAAGTCGAGTTGCGTGAGCTTGGGCAGCGCGGCCGGCAGCATCTGCACGGCGTTGTGACGCGCCGAAGCCTCGCCCAGCGTGCGCACCATCATCTGCGGCTCGGCGCGGCGTTGCGGCGCGTCGGCCACGAGCCGCTCCACCTCCGGGCTCAGTGCATGGCAATGCATGTCGACAGTGAAGAAGCGGCGGCGATCCGCGCCGCCGGCCCCGTTGTCCTTTGCCGGCGCACAGCAGCCGCGAGCGGCGCAACGATAGACAAGCATGTCAGGGCGCGATCAGCGGGGCTGCGTTCGCCTTGGTCTTGACCAGTCCCATGTTGTGCATGGTGTCGACCCAGAAGCGCATCTGCGGTTCAGTGACCTGCGCATAGAGGCGCGGCATAGGAATCGACGCGAGCACTTCAGGCGGCAGCTTTATGTACTTGCCCAGGTGCGCACGGGCGGCCTGCGGATTGCTGGCGGCGAAGGCAACGGCTTCGGCGATGGCCGCACGAAAGCCCTTGATCGCCGCCGGATTGGCCGTGGCCCACTGGCGGGTACTGGCGTAGAGAACGCCGGTCGTCTGCGGCGGCAGCGTGTCCGCGAAGTAGGCCAGCGGCTTGGCCGCGCCCGTGGCAACCGCGCGCTTGAGGAAGGGCTCGGCACTCACCCCGGCCTGGATGCTCCCGGATTTCAGCAAGTCGCCCGTCTGCGGGAAATTCACCTCGACGAAGTTCACCTGCTTGGGGTCCACGCCCTGGTCGCTCACCCACTTGCGCGCCATCACATAAAGAAAGCCGCCGATCGAGGGCACGCCCAGCTTCTTGCCCGCGAGGTCCTTCGGGCTTTCGATGCCCGATGCCGTCCCCACCAACAGGCCAGTGGTCTGGTCGCCCTTCTCTATGACACTGGTTCCCGCCACGGCGAGCAGGTCCAGTCCCCCTTCGTTGGCGAGCAGCAGGTTGGTGGGCGGCAGCGTGGCGATCTGCAGTGAGCCGCCTTGCAGCCCCGGAGCCAGCGCGCCACCCGCCACCTGCTGGAAAGTCATGTCCAGGCCGTGCTTGCGGAACATGCCCTCTTCCTGAGCAACGAAGGCGGCGAGGTAGTCCGCGACGCCGGTGTGGCCCAGCGTAATCTTGGTCTGGGCCTGCACGCCAAACGCAGCAGTGGTGAGCAATGCCACTAGCGCGCGCTTCATGATCGATCGCATTCGCTGTCTCCTTCTTGTGAATTTCTCTATGCGGCCGGAATGACGGGCAACAGGAGGAACGAGCCGTGCCCGCCCCCGCTGAACACGGTCGTCGTGCCGTCGAACACGTCGGCCGGCCGGTCAGCGGCCTCGTCGTGAACATGGATCGCGCAGCCGGTCTGACGGATGGCGCCGTACTGCGGCGGGGCCTTGGGAACCAATGGGCCCGGCAGCTGGTGGTCGTAGTCTTCGCCCGCCACTGTCAGCGCGATGCGCCAGCCGGCGGGAAGCACAATGGAAGTCGGCCAGATCTCGATGTCGAGTTCGTAGATCTCGCCTGGTTCAAGGGGTTGCACCTCGTCGTGCGGATGCCATGGGCGGTACGGCAGGCTCTTGTTCGCATCGAGCTTGCGATGCGAGGCACGCAGCCAGCCGAAGGCCAGCGGCACGTTGGGTTCGGACGCCCCGTGGAACAGCGCTTCTCGTCCATTGGGTGCGTACGCGCGCAAGCTCAGGAACAGGTCGGCATCGCGCGTGCTCGACGACATGAAGAGCCTTGCCATCACCGGCCCGGTGATCTCGGTGGACTGCCGCACCGGCGCACCGACGAAGGTGATGCCCTGCGAGAACCCGCGAAACGACTGGCTGGCCTCGGCGCCGGGTGCGGGAGCCAATGTGTTCTGCGCCACATCGAGAAAGAGCCGCGTCCATTGCGTGCGCGCCAGCGGCCACTCGCTCTCTACGCGCGCGACGAACTTCTCGCCCGGGTGCCGGACGTTCAGCAGCACCGCCGGCTCCCGATCCCAGCCGTTGTCCTCGCCCTTGAGGAAATGATCGTAGAAGCGCCTCATCAGATTGCGGCCGGCGGGCGTGTAGTACTCCGTCCAGTGCGTATCGCCATGCATTTCCAGCCATTTCTGCCGAGAGCCGCAGCGCATGAAGCCCTCAGTGTTGCCTCGCAGGTGCAAGCCGATACCGCCCCAGTTGCCGCGCGAAAGCACCGGCACCTCGATGTCTTCGAGCGTGGGCGTGCGTTCCTTGAAGTACTCGTCCAACAAGGTGTGCTCACGCTGCTCTCGCGGCAGGTCAGCCAGGCGACTCGCCATCGAAGCAGGCGAATCTGTCTGCGGACCGGCGATGGGTTCGCCCGTGTTGTGATTGATGCGCCCCCGCGTGCCCAGCCCGTTCTGTACCGAGGACACCTGCGCGGGATACCAGCGGATCCAGAAACTGGTGAGGATGCCCCCGTGACGCACGCCGTCGCGGTACAGATCGGCCGCACCTTCGAAAGGACAGATCGCAGCCAGGTGCTTCGGCTTGAGCGCCGCCACCTGCCACTGGTTCATGGCGTAGTACGAGATGCCTGTCAGTCCGACCTTGCCATTGCTCCAGCCCTGCTCCCCTGCCCACTCGACACACTGTGCGTAGTCGCGCGTCTCCCTCGCGCTGAAGCAGTCGAGCACGCCGGGCGACCGGCCTGCGCCACGCGAGTCCACGCGCACGCAGACGTAGCCCCAGTCGCGCGTCCATATCTCCGGGTCGGGCGTCTCCCAAGCCTGGTACTTGTTGGACGAACCTTCCAGGGCTTCGGGATGGTCGCGCTCCAATTGCATCCAGGCAAAGGCAAAGCCTTCCTGGAACGACAACCCCTTCGCATAGGGCCCGTGCGTCATCAGCACGGGATGCCGATTCTCTTGCACAGGGCGATAGACGTCAGCCCGCAGGACGAGGCCGTCATCCATCGTGATCGGCACGTCCCATTCAATGATCATGCCGTCGCGCTCTTCGATGCGGTGTTGAGTATCCTGCACGCTGTCTCCAATGATTCCTGTTTCACCGGATGCTAGGGAGCAGAGGCAAGCGTTGCCAATCGACTTTGGCGATTGGAGGCATCGGCGCAGGCGATGCCTCGCATTACCGCCACCCATACCACCCATCACCCAAATCGATTGGCCCTCTGGCCGCCTGATGCCTAGCATCCGGCCCCGATGTTCAAATATTTCCCCACCAACTACGTCTGGAACCTCTCGGTCGACCTTGCGATCGAGATGGGCGCCAGGATCGGCGAGATCGAAGAGATGTGCGCGCCCTTGCAGGAGGCTGCCAAGGCACCCGATGCGGCCGGCACGCTTGCGTTCCGCGAGACATGGACCCGCATGGCCGACAAGCTGTGCGAGCTCGCTGCAGAGGACGAGGCGCGCGGTCGCCTCATATCGGCGGGCGACAAGTACGGGCGCGCCGCCTCCTACTACCTGACTGCTGAACGCCTGCAGGCCCACGGTGCGCTCGGCCGGCACGCCTTGTACGCGCGCTATCTCGAAGTCTTTGGCAAGGGCATCGCGCTGGCCGGTGAGAACTGCGAGCGTGTCGAGATCCCTTACGAAGGCGGGCACCTGTCTGCCTTGCTGGTGCGCGCCGAAAACGCTGGCAATGCCTGTGCACCCATGCTCGTGCAGGTCAACGGCCTCGATTCGACCAAGGAGATGAAGTACCGCATTGGCTTGCCGCGCTGGCTAGCGCAGCGCGGCGTGTCTTCACTGGTGGTGGACCAGCCGGGCTCCGGCGAAGCGTTGCGCCTGCACGGCATGACCGCCCGCTACGACAGCGAGCACTGGGCTAGCCGCATCGTCGATTGGCTGGAGACGCGCGATGACGTCGATGCCCAGCGGATCGGGCTGGAAGGCGTCTCCCTGGGCGGCTATTACTGCCCGCGCGCGGTGGCCTTCGAGCCGCGCTTCGCCTGCGGCGTGGCTTGGGGCGCGAACCATGACTGGCGCGACGTGCAGAAGAAGCGCCTGGCCAAGGAAGGCAGCTTTCCCGTGCCGCACTACTGGGAACACGTTCGCTGGGTATGGGGCGCCACCGACATGGACGACTTCATGCGCATCGCCGAGAACGTGCATCTCGACGGCGTGCTCGATCGCATCCGCGTTCCATTCCTGGTCACGCATGGCGAAAAGGATTCGCAGATTCCGCTCGCGTGGGCGCACCGCACTTATGAGCAACTGGTGAACAGCCCGAAGCGCGAACTCCAGGTGTTCGACGCGCGCACAGGCGGCCTGCAGCACTCGAGCTTCGACAACTCTGCCAACGCAGGCGCCTACATCGCCGACTGGGTGGCCGAAGTGCTCGGCGGCCGCACCGCCATCGCCACCGGCGCTTGAAGCCACCGAAAAGAAATCAGGAGACAATAACATGACCCATCGCCGCGACTTCCTCGTCGCCGCCGCTGCAGCATTGGCAGCAGGCACTTCCATCGCGCAGACGCCCTACCCGGATCGCCCCGTGCGCCTCATCGTCCCAAACCCGCCTGGCGGTCCTTCGGACATCGTTGCGCGCCTGCTTTCCGAACACATGCGCGATTCGCTCGGCCAGTTGCTGATCGTCGACAACCGGCCCGGTGCGTCAGGCTTGATCGGAACCGCCTTCGTCGCCAGCGCGCCTGCCGATGGCTACACGGTGTTGGTGACTTCGCGCTCCAATCACACGATGGCGCCGCTGGTGCAGAAGTCCACCCAGGTCGATCCGGTGCGCGACCTCGCCCCTGTCGGCCTGGCGGTGCGCGCAGTCGGCATGTTCGTGACCAACAGCCAGACCGGCCTGCGCAGCATGAAGGACCTAATCGCCTTTGCCAAGGCCAACCCCGGGAAGCTGAACTTCGGCAGCGCGGGCATCGGTGCGACCAACCACATCGCGGTCGAGCAGTTCAAGGCACTGGCCGGCATCGACATCACGCACGTGCCGTACAAAGGCAGCGGCCCGCTTATCACCGGCGTGATGGGCAACGAGGTTCAGTTTGCGCTGCTGGACTTTGCTTCAGCCCAGGTCGGCACCAAGTCCGGTTCCATCGTGCCGTTGATGCAGACAGGCGCCAAACGCCTGCCCGCCGTGCCCAACGTGCCGACCCTGGCTGAGGGCGGCTTCAAGGATTTCGACCCATCATTCTGGGTCGGGCTGGCCGTGCCGGTGAAGACCGCGCCGGACGTTGTGCGCAAGCTAAACGCGGCCTTGAACGACGCCTTGTCCCGCACCGGTTTCAAGGCCTACGCGCAGGCCAACGGTTGGGAAGTGGTCGGCGGCGCGCCGAAGGTACTGGGCGATACGGTGGCGGCGGACATGGCCGACTTCCCAGCCATCATCAAGAAGCTCGACCTCAGGGCGGGCTGAGTTCAGATCGCGGGCATCTCCCGCGCCGCGTCGACGATCTGCTCGCGCACCCATTGCATGGCAGGGTCGTCGTCGCGCAGGCGGTGCCATTGCAGCACCTCCGTCAGGCGCGGCGTTTCCATTGGCGGGTCCATCAGCTGTACGGCCAGCGATTGCGCGAACTGGTTGGCCAGCCGCGTCTGGATGGTGGTGATGCGGTGCGTGCCCACGATGAAACGCGGTATCAGCGTGAAGCTGTGCGTGATCACCTCGATGCGGCGCGAAGGCCCGTGCTGGTTGGCATACCACTGCTCGAACCAAGGGTTGGTCCCGCGCTCGTTCTGATAGACGACATGGCCCAGCGCCTGGTACTGGTTGAGCGTGATGCTGCCTTGCAGGTCCGGGTGCTGCAGGCAGGCCAGCACCTGGTAGCTGTCCTCGAACAGGATCTCCTGCGGATGCTCGCTGGCCACCAGGTGCGCAGGCATGATGACAAAGTCCACGCGGCCCTGTTCAAGCTCCGCCAGCATCACTTCCGAAGTGGGACGAACGTCGAATGTCAAACCAGGCGCCAGCAACGCAATGCGACGCACCACGTCGGCCAGCATGATGCGCGACACATAGTCCGAAGCGATGATGACGAAGTGCCGCTGGGCCGATGCAGCGTCGAATTCGGGTTGCGTACCCAGCGTGGTGTCTACGCGTAGCACGATGTCGCGCACCGGTTCGACCAGCGATTGCGCGCGCGGCGTCAACTGCATGCTGCGGCCCACCGGCACCAGAAGCGGATCGCCGAAGTGGTCGCGCAGCCGCGCCAGCACGCCGCTCATGGCCGACTGCGTAATGTGCATCCGCTCGGCCGCACGGGTGACGCTGCGCTCGGCCAGAAGCACGTCGAGCGCGACAAGAAGGTTGAGGTCGATTCGCTGGTATCGCATCCGGCAATGATAGGTATCGCCACAAACGGTTTGTCCGCATGGGGTGTGCCCGCCTATCCTGCGGCCCATAACATGGACAAGAACAACCCCCTGCGCGGCTGGCAAGTCGACCGCGCCACCATCCGCCACGTCGGCCGCGACCTGCAGCGCCCCGAGTGCGTTCTGGCCGAACCCGACGGCACCCTGTGGGCCGCCGACGCGCGCGGCGGCGTGATGCGCATCGATGCCGACGGCATGCAATCGCTCATCACTCCCGCCGGCGATGCGGCCGCCAGCGCTGATTTCGAAACCCGCTACGGGCAAAGCCAGGGCTCGCTGCCCAACGGCATGGCCTTCCTTGCGAATGGCGACTTCATCATCGCGAACTGGGGCAGCGACAGCGTCGAGGTGATGACGCGCGACGGCCAGGTGCGGCGCCTGTTCGACAGCATCGACGGCCGCCCGTTGGGCAAGGCCAACTTCGTCATGCGCGACCGGCGCGGGCGCATGTGGCTCACCATCACGACGCGCATGCGGCCGTGGACCGACTCCATCAACGCCCGCGCGAAAGACGGCTACATCGCGCTCATCGACGAGCACGGCGTGCGCATCGTTGCGGACGGTTTCGAGGGCACGAACGAAGTGCGCATGGACGCCAGCGAGCAATGGCTCTACGTGGTGGAAAGCAATGCGCGCCGGATCTCGCGCCTGCGCGTGCAGGACGACGGCACGCTCACCGGCCGCGAGGTGTTCGGGCCGTCCGCGCTGCCGGGCTTTCCGGACGGCTTCGCCTTCGATGCCTTTGGCAATCTGTGGGTCACGCTGGTAATGACCGACAAGCTGATCGCGCTCACGCCGCAGGGCGATGTGCTCACGCTGCTGGACGACAGCAACCCCGAGGCGACGCGCCGCCTCGACGAACACTACGCCGCGCGAACGCTCACGCCCGAGATCATGGCCGCGGCCGCCGGCACGCTCGCCCCGTGGATGGCCAGTCTTACCTTCGGCGGGGCCGACCTGCGCACGGTCTACCTCGGCAGCCTGCGCGGCAGCACCTTGCCGAGCTTTCGTGCGCCGGTCGCCGGATTGCCCCTGACGCATTGGAACGAACACAGGAGACACACCCCATGAAACTCGCTTCGCTCAAGGGCGGCAGATACGGCCGGCTGGTCGTGGTCTCGCGCGACCTGCAGCATGCGGTCGCCGCGCACGGCATCGCACCCGATCTGCTCGACGCACTGGACCGATGGTCCGAGTGCGAGCCGCGCCTGCAAGCGCTGTACGACCAACTCAGCGCCGGCACCGCTGAAGACGCTTTCCCATTCGACCCGCAGCAGGCCGCGGCGCCGCTGCCACGCGCGCCGCAGTGGTGCGACGGCTCGGCCTTCCTCAACCACGGCCGATTGATGGAAACCGCCTTCAACATGCCGCCGATTCCCGACGTCGAGACGGTGCCTCTGATGTACCAAGGCGGCTCCGACGACCTGCTCGGCCCGCACGACGACCTGGCACTGCCGGACGAGGCGCACGGCATCGACTTCGAAGGCGAATACGGCGCGATCGTGGACGCGGTTCCGCTGGGCTGCAGCCCGGTCGCGGCACGTGACCACATCCGCCTGCTGGTTCAGATCAACGACGTCAGCCTGCGCGGCTTCGGCCCGCGCGAGATGCGCACCGGCTTCGGCTTCTTCCAGGCCAAGCCCTCCTCGAGCTTCGCGCCTGTGGCGGTCACGCCAGACGAACTGGGAGAAGCCTGGCAGGACGCGCGCATCCACCTCGATCTGCACATCGAGTGGAACGGCAAATGGTTCGGCGACCCGAACGGCCGCGAGATGAACTTCGGCTTCGACCAGCTCATCGCGCACGCTGCCAAGACCCGGCGGCTGTCGGCCGGCACCATCATCGGCAGCGGCACCGTCTCCAACGCTGGCGGCAAGAAGGGCTCGGCCTGCATCGCCGAGCGGCGCGCCATCGAACAGATCGCAAGCGGAGCACCCAAGACGCCCTTCATGAAGTTCGGTGACCGCGTGCGGATGGAGGCAAGGCTCGCCGGCCAGCCGCTGTTCGGCAGCATCGAGCAGCGCGTCGTGCAATCGCCCAAGCCGCAGGAGTGAACACCATGACCCGCATCGTCGACTTGTCGATCTACCTGGAAAACGACGTACTGTCCGATCCGCCGCCGCTCGCGCCGAAGATCACATACCAGAAACACGCAGAGACGCTGCCCGAGTTCATGCAGATGATCCCCGGCACCACCGCCGAGGACTATCCCGACGGCGAGGCTGCTGCGGCCGAATGGGTGACGCTCACCACCCACAACGGCACGCACCTGGACGCGCCCTACCATTTCCATTCGACGCAGGACCGCAAGCTCGGCGGCAGCCGCCCGTCGATGACCATCGACGAGGTGCCGCTCGACTGGTGCTTTCGCCCAGGCGTGAAACTGGATTTCAGGCACTTCCCCGATGGCTACGTGGCCACGGCCGAAGACGTCGAGGCCGAACTGCGCCGCATCGGGCACGAACTGCAGCCGATGGACATCGTGGTCGTGAACACGCGCGCCGGAACGCGCTACGGTTACAACGACTTCGTCTCGGCAGGCTGCGGCATGGGCTATGCCGCCACCATGTACCTGCTAGAGCGCGGCGTGCGCCTGACCGGCACCGACGCCTGGAGCTGGGACGCGCCCTTCTCGTACACCGCCAAGAAGATCGCGGAGACCGGCGATAAGTCGCTGATCTGGGAAGGCCACAAAGCCGGCCGCGACATCGGCTATTGCCATCTCGAGAAGCTGCACAACCTGGAAGCGCTGCCGCCGCACGGCTACACCATCTGCTGCTTTCCGCACAAGATCCGCGGTGCCTCGGCTGGCTGGACCCGTGCCGTGGCGATCTTCCAGGAATGACCATGCGCGTGCTCGTCACCGGCGCCGCCGGCTATGTGGGCGCCACGCTTGTCGACGCGATGCGCGCGCGCCCCGAACTGGGAGGGCGGCGCATCGAGACATTGGCCCTGGCCGACCGCTCGCTCGACGTTGTACAGGGCGAAACAGCCATCACTGGCGACCTGACTGAAGCGGCCACCTTGCAGCAAGTGGCCGAGTTCAAGCCCGACGTGGTGTTTCACCTGGCGGCAGTGCCCGGTGGCGCTTCCGAGGCGAACTACGTGCTTGGCCGTCGCGTCAACCTCGATGCCACGCTCGCCCTGTTCGAAACGCTAGCGCAAAGCGGCCGGCGCCCGGTCGTGGTCTACGCGAGCAGCATCGCCGTCTACGGAACGCAGTTGCCCGACCCGGTGACGCCATCGACGCCGCTGCGCCCGCCCCTGACCTACGGCGCGCACAAGCTTGCCTGCGAAGTTCTGCTGGCGGACTTCAGCCGGCGTGGCCTGCTCGACGGCCGCGCCGTGCGGCTGCCCGGCATCGTCGCGCGCCCGAGGAGCGGCGCCGGCCTCACGTCCGCTTTCATGAGCGACGCCCTGCATGCGCTGCGCCGCGGCGAAGCCTTCACCTGCCCGGTCGGCCCTGAAGCGACTGCGTGGTGGATGTCGGCTCGGCGCTGCGCCGACAACCTGCTGCACGCGGCCATGATGGATGTGCCGGAGGCCGACACGGCGCGCACCTGGCCGCTGCCGGTGCTGCGGCTTTCCATGCGCGAGGTGATCAACACCTGCGCCAGGCTGTACGGCGCCGATCGCCACGAACTTGTCGGCTTCAGGCCCATCCCCGATGTGGAAGCCGTGTTTGGCCGCTACCCTCGGCTGGACGATGCGTCGTCGCGCGCGCTGGGCCTGCGCGACGACGGATCGGCCGACGCCCTGGTGCGCCGTGCGCTCGACGAGACTCAATGAAAACCAACGAAGGAGACAAGATGTCCATTGCAACGCGCATGACGCGCCGTACCGCCCTGCAAGGCCTTGCTGCCTGTGCCGGCGCGCTGGCCTTGCCGGCGTTCTCACAGGCGCCCGTAAAGGCCGTGTTCGGCTACACGGCGGTGACCGATTTCGCCACCGTGTTCGTGGCGCGCGAGGAGGGATATTTCACCAAGCGCGGCATCGAAGTCGAGCCCAAGCAGATCCCGCTGAACCCCTCCATCCCGCCCGCCATCGAGTCCGACTCGCTGCAACTGGGCGGCCCCACGCCATCGGTCTACCTGCAGGGCGTCGAAGGTGGGCTCGACCATGTGGTGCTGACGGGCGGCGGCGCCACGTCGAAGTCGATGACCGGCATCGGTCTGGTGGCCAAGGCCGGCAGCAACATCAAGACCGCGCAAGATTGCGTGGGCAAGAAGATCGGCGTGCCGGGGCTGGGCGCCTTCCTGCACGTGGGCTTCCGGGCCTGGCTCAAGAGCCAGGGCGTGGACTACACCAAGGTGACTTTCGTCGAGGCCGCCTTCCCGCAGCACGGCGACCTGCTGCGCGGCGGATCGCTCGACGCGGTCGTGACGGCCGACCCGTTCATGGCGCGCATCATCGCCAGCGGCGCAGGTTACGTGGCTTCGTACTACTCCACCTTCCTGCCCGACGGCCTGCCTACGCTGGTGTTCACCGCACGGCGCGACTGGGTCCAGAAGAACCCGGCGGCGGCCAAGGCCTTCCAGGGCGGCATCGCCGAGGCCGCGGCCTTCATCAACAACCCCAAGAACAACGCCAAGGTGCGCGAGCACATCGGCAAGTACATCAAGCTGCCGCCGGAGGTGTTGGCGACTGCGCAACTGAGCCCTCCGCTGCCCGTGGTGCAGGAACCGCAACTGGGCTGGTGGGCCGACCAGATGCTGGAGCAGAAGCTGTTGAAGGCCAAGCCCGCGATGGCCAGCCTGATCGTCAAGTGAGCGCGGCCGCACCCGGCGCGCCGCTGCTCGCCTTCGACGGCGTCGCCATCCACCTTGGCGGGCGCGAAATTCTGTCGCCCACCCATGTCGAGGTGGGCCGAGGCGAGTTCGTCTGCATCGTCGGGCCATCGGGTTGTGGCAAGACGACCCTGCTGCGCGCCGCGGCCGGCTTCGTGCAGCCCAGCAGCGGCCGCGTCGTGCGCGCCGGCAAGGAAGTACGCGGACCTTCGCGAGAGGCCGCCTTCGTCTTCCAGGACTACGGCCGCGCCCTGCTGCCCTGGCGCACCGTGGCCGGCAACGTGAGCCTGGCTTTGGAGGCCGCGGGCGTGCCCTCGCCCGAGCGCCCGGCGCGCATCGCGCGCGTGCTGCAGACCGTCGGGCTGGCAGTGCATGCCGACAAGTTCCCGCTGCAGTTGTCGGGCGGCATGCAGCAGCGCGCGCAGATCGCCCGCTGCCTTGCGCAAGAGCCCGCTCTGATGATGATGGACGAGCCCTTCGGCGCGCTGGACGCGATGACGCGCGAATCGCTGCAGGACGAGGTGGCCCGCCTGGTCCGGGACAGCGGCCTGACGGTGCTGTTCGTCACGCACGACCTCGACGAGGCCATCTACCTGGGCGACCGGGTGATCGCACTGCGCGCCAACCCCACGCGCGACAAGCCGAGCCTGGCGGCCATCGTGCAGGTTCCCATCGCGCATCCGCGCAACCAGTTGGAGACCAAGGAGCACCCGGACTACCTGCGACTGCGGCGCGAGCTGTACCAATACCTGGGGCATCACTGAGATGGCAAAGCGCTGGCCCCAGATTGCCAAAGGTGCCGCTGCGCCGTTACTGTTGCTGACGCTGCTGGAGGTGTACGCACGCGGGCCCGGCAAGGGCAGCGATGCACTGGCGCCGCCGAGCGCAGCAGCCCTCGCCTTCTTCAGCGCTCTGGGTGACGGCAGCCTGCTGCAGGCCACCGGGTTCACGCTGGCCAGCGCCGCCGTGGGGCTGCTCATCGGGTTCGTCGGCGGCGGCTTGCTGGGCACATGGCTTGGCCTTTCGCGCCGTGCGGGACGCTACGGCTTTCTCACGGTGGAGGTGCTGCGACCCGTGCCTTCGGTGGCCCTGATTCCGCTGTCGATGCTGGTCTTCGGCTTCGGCCTGCGAATGGAAAGCAGTGTGGTCGCCTTTGCCACCTTCTGGCCGGTGCTGGTGCTGGCGCAAGCTGCGGCCCGCCTGGTGGATGCGCGCTTGCTGGAGGTGGCAAATGCACTGGGGCTGTCGCCACTGGCGCGCCTGACAAAGATCGTGCTGCCTTCGATGGTGCCTCGCCTGTTCGTGGCCTTGCGGCTGGGCGTGGCGATCGCGCTCGTCGTTGCGGTCACGGTGGAGATCGCCGCCAATCCGCACGGCATGGGCTACGCCATCATGATTGCGCAGCAAAGCCTTGACCCGGCGCTGATGCTGGCTTGGTTGTTCTGGATCGCGATGGTCGGCTATGCGATCAACGCTGCGGCCTTGCACTTGCAGCGCCGCGTGGCCGCCGTCATGGGAGATGCAACATGAAGGGGCGAGCTACCGACTGGATCGGCTCTATCGCAGTGCTGGCCGCCGTGCTCGCACTGTGGTGGTCGGCCAGTCACTTCCAATGGGTCAGCAAGGTCTTCCTGCCGACGCCCGAGGCCACGTTGGCGGCCTTGGCCGAAGGCCTGCAAGCGGGCGGCATGCTGCTCGAACAGAGCCTTCAGACGCTGCTGCGCATGTTCGAAGGCTGGCTGCTGGCCTGCCTGGCCGGCATCGTGCTCGGTGCGCTGATCGGCACGTCGGCGGCGGCGCGCACCTGGCTTCAACCGCTGCTGGAATTCGTGCGTCCCTTGCCGGCCTCGGCCATCATGCCGCTGGCGATCTCCATCTTTGGCCTGGGCCCGAACATGGTGCTGTTCGTGGTCGCCTTCGGCGCGATGTGGCCGGTGCTGCTGGCCACGCTGCACGGCTTTGCCAGCGTGGATCCACGGCTGAGCGAGGTGGCCGCCGCCCTGCAGATTCCGCGTCATGAATTCGTCTGGAAGATCGGCCTGCCCAGCGCCATGCCTGACATCCTGGCCGGCATGCGGCTGTCGATGACGGTGTCGCTCATCGTCGCCGTGGTCGGCGAGATGATCGCCTCGCAATCCGGGCTGGGGCAGGCGATCCTGCTGGCGGCCCGTTCCTTCCGCGCCAGCGAACTGTTTGCCGGCATCGTGCTGCTCGGCGTTATCGGCTTTGCCGCCAACGCGCTGCTCGCGGGCGCCGAGCGCAAACTCCTGCGCTGGCAACAACCCTGAAAATTTAGGAGACATGACATGACGCTTCCCACCATCCAACGCGTGGTCACCGGCCACGATGCCCAAGGCAAGGCCATCATCTCAAGCAACGGGCCGCTGCCGGTCGTGACTGAACTCAAGACGCTGCAAGGCGTGGTGTTCCACGAGGTGTGGAACACCGCCGCCACGCCGGCGCGGATCGACAACGGCGCCGACCCGACGCTCGGGCCCATCACGCTGCCTCCGCCCAAGCACGGCACGCGCATCCGCTTCGTCGACATTCCGCCGGACGACGCGGAACTGCTGGCGCGCAGCGCCGAACAGGTGCGCGCTGGTTTTTCAGAGATCGGAGACGCAGGCGCATCGACGATCCACAAGGGCGCACCGCATCCGCTGATGCATCGCACACAGTCGGTCGACTACGGCATCGTGATCGAGGGCGAACTGACGCTGATCGTCGACGAGGGCGAAGTCATCGTCGGGCCCGGCAGCGTGGTCATCCAGCGCGGTACCAACCATGCGTGGGCTAACCGGTCGGGCAAGATTTGCCGGATTCTCTTCATCCTTATCGATGGTGAGTTCGGGCCGGGACTGGGCAAGCTGCTAGCTGTTTGAGTAAGTTCGCTTCGCGGGAGCTCCGGCGTCGGGCCGTGTCCGGGGTCCGTCAATGCCGAGTCCAGCGATATGAACGCCGCGACAGCCTCATCCGAATTTAAGGCGGACACGGCGAGCTCTACGCGCATGTCGAGCGCCCTACCCTGTCCCCTGTTCTTGCCGGCGAATCCAGATCGGCTCTCAAGCAACTAGCGGGGCCGATTCCTCATCGAATCAACTACTTGCGTGCGCTGTCGTCAAAGTTAGGCCGTAAATTTGATGGAATTCCGGTCTAACTTTGAACGAACTCACGAGCTGAGTTCCTCCAAAGTTGTCGCACTTTCAAACCTAGGAAAATCAACAACTTACGCGCGCGGTTTTCAAATTTACGCCGGTCGGGTTTTCAAAGTCGCGCCGGCAGCGGTGGCCAGCTTCGACGGTTAGGAATGATTTGCCTGAAAGCAGGCATTCAAACGGTCAATGACCGTGAAATGAACGAAAACCTCGCCAAAGTGCGCTCGGCGCGACTCGCGTTGCGACTGGTGCTCAATGTCATAGGCTCGCTACATACGCGAAATCAGGGACATTCGTCAGCACCTCAGTTCGCCTGCCATCGGCGCGTCGACACGAGCTCGACGTTCAGTCCAAGACCACATTTACTGGTTGGAAGCCGGCATTCGCGAGGTTCAAAGTGCCAAACGGGAAAGCCCGTCCATCGGGTCGGGCCTTGCATGTCACTAACGCCGAACTGGGCAGTGAGTATCTGGCAGGGTCATCGCGCCAGCACGATTGCCGAGCGGCTACCGACCGAGGTGAAGACGGGCATGGAACTTCCCATGAGGATGTTGGTCGGGGTCACTGAATACGAACGGACAGTATCGTCGTCGGCTACAACAAGTTTGCTGCCAGTTGCATCAATAGCAGCAGCGGTGAGCTGCGTGCCTCCTGTGAGGACCGAACTGAACGACACGGAAAGGCCGCTCGCCTTGTTCAGTCGAACAAGGGTGAACCCAGCTGGGGCCGCGCCGGACAGGGCCACGAGGAAGGTTCCGTAAGGGTCCATCTTCACCTGGGAAACGTTGGCGACAGACATGCCTCCCACCTGCGTTAACGAACCATCGGACTGGCCGATAGCGTAGAGGTAAATCTCGCCGAACACAGGGTCCGCGGCATAAAGGAAGCGGCCAGTCGGGTCAATGGCCAGAGACTTTAACGGGCCCCCTATGCCAGGAACGCTGGTCGGACTCGTTGCATTGCCTGTGAACGAATCGATGGGGAACCGAGAAATATCGTTCGAACCCTCATTGGCCACATACAAGAACTTGCCCGACGGGTCGACAACCAAGTCCACGGGGCTCATCAGCGAAAACGTCCAGTGGTCACTGGAGTCTCCCGCCAGCGTGCCGTCTACGTTCAAGTCGAACGAGCTGAGCCGGTTGCCTGCCTTGGAGACTGCAAACAGTTTTCGTCCAGACGGCGCCAAGGCAAGCACGTTGCCGTCGGAGCCAGGAAAGGAGAAGTTGGCCGTTGACGTCAGCGTCAAGTTACCGGGGGAACCTGAGTTGATGGTGTACGACTTGACAGCGCCATCCACCGCCTCGTAAACCGTGCCCGTCGCTGCGTTCAGCACCAGCGAGGTGCTGCCGCTGGACGTGGTGAAGGAGGTCGGTGAGGAGCTGTGAATCGGATCGGGGTATCCGCTCGGACCGTTCTCAAAGCCAAGCAGGCCGGGATTCGAAGCGCCAGCAGCACTTGCGAGGTACATCGACATCGCGAAATCAGCCGAGCAGTTCACGCTGACGTTGGTCACATTCGACAGTCCCGCCGTGCCTGTGCCATTGGTCACAGTGCAGGTTTGGGCGGGCATTGAGGGGGCAGCGCTCACTGTCACGTTATAGGTCGCCCCGGAGACGACGCCGGCTGGGAACGTGAAAGAGCCGTTGTAGGTGACCGAAAGGTTGTCCCCGCCGTTGTTCTGCAGCGTGAAGCCCGAGCCCTGCAGCCCGGAAATGGTACCGCCGATGGTCAACGCGCTGGACGAGCAAATGACCGCTACATTGCTGACGTTCTGGTTGCCCATGACACCCGTGCCGTTGACCACACTGCAGGTCTGCAGCGGCGTACCTGGCTGGGTGTAGACCGTCACGGCGTAGCCTGCGCCCACAGCGACCGGCACCGGGAACTGGAAGACGCCGTTGGCTTGCAAACTGATGGGGTCACCGCTGTTGTTGTGCAACACCAAGGGGTCGGAGCCCTGGTACCCCGACAAGGTCCCGTGGACGGTGTATGCCGTCGTTGCGCACACAACCGCCACGTTGCTCACGGCAGCGCCGTTGATGGTGCCTGCGCCCTGGTTCACCGAGCAAGTCTGATTCGGCGGCTGCGCCGCCACCGTCACCTGATAGCCAGCACCGCTGGCCACCTGCGAGCCAAAGACGAAGCTGCCATCAGCGGAGACGCTCAGGTCGTCGCCCGCGTTGTTGCGCAGGACCACCGTGCCCTGCAGGCCACTGACGAGGCCGCCAACGGCAAAGCTTTGAGTCGAGCACACAAGCGAAACGTCCGTGACGTCAGCCTGGCCCACCGTGCCGGCACCGTTGCTGACAGAGCAGGTCTGCGTCGGGTTCGTCGGTTGGGTCTTGACTGTGACCGCGTAGGGCTTGCCTTCCTCGACCTTACCGGCGAATGCGAAGGTGTAGCTGGCAGGGCCCGATTTGGCGACAACGTGAGTGCTGCCAACCGGCAGGTCGTCGCCGGCGTTGTTTTGCAGGACAAGGCCCGAGCCTTCCAAGCCAGCGACTTTGCCGCCAATGGTGTGAGGCGCAGTTGCTGCAGGTTCGAGACTACCGCCGCCACAGGCGGTCAAAGAAACAGCAAGGCTGAATGCAGCCAAAGCCGAAAGGCATCTGCCGGCTTTCACACGAAGCAAAGCGGCTGGCGCCACACCGCGAGTGCTACTTGAAGAAATGTCACGCGCTGCAATGAAGAGCTTGGCCGTGGTTTGGGTGGTAGCCTGACTCGCACCGGCGCCAAAGGTGCATGCGTGCGTACGACGCTCATGGAGGAAGTTCATTGGTTATCAAGTGTAACCAAATGAAATCAACGATGAGGCTTCATTCTTCAATCACGGACTGGCGCGGGCCTGCAAAGCCGGGAGCGGCCGACCTCTTCCTCATTGCAATTACAGACGGCCCACGTCGAACGTCGGCTTTCCCGGCGCCGCTACTTCTGCAACGGGCCACCGCCGTCATGTCGATGCCGTCGGCCGGTCAAATAACGCGGCTCTTAACCGAGTGGGCCATGTTCCGATGAGGGTCCCGGCCATTGCAACGGCTCCGAAAGAAATCAATAGGTCGCCAAGGCGCGAACTTGTCGTGAGGCCTTGAGCCATGCTCCAGGCACCACCGACGCAGTAGACCGCCCACAAGTAGAACAATGCAAGCATCGGGGCGACGACCAACAGCAGAAACGCGTTGTGCCGCCGGACGATAGGCAGAAACAGATGGCGGACATTTCTGTAGTGCAGCAACGTTCTCAACGAATACAGCGCTGCGATGAGCCCCGGGCACTTGCAAGCATGGCGACTTGCGGAAATGCCGTGGTCCTCGCGTGCGAGTGGATGTCCAGACTCGTTCAAAGGGACAACAAAGCCTGCCTTACACCTTCGGAGAGCCGCCTGAGCAAGCTGAATTGGTCCAACACGTCCTGGGGGGCCAGTAAGACCACAACTGCATAGACTGCCATCGGAAGGGCAAGCCCCACCCAAAGCAATGCAGTTCCTGCGCGCTGGACACGAGGTGGGACATGAAATGCTTGCACACCTCAAGGCCCGGAGATCCGGCGCCTATGAGCCTCCACTGCGACGGCCAACGCCAGCAAGTCCCGGTCACGGCCCTTGCCGGCGATCAGCCCCAGGCCGACGGGCATGCCATGGACTTCCCCCAGCGGCAGGCTGACTTGCGGCAGTCCGCAAAGCCCGGCGATGCAAGTTTGCACTAGCACGAGCATCCTCGTCGTGTCATCCGGCAGGCGCGAAACACCCAACGGCGGCGCCACGCCGGGTGCGGAGGGCAGGCAGATGACGCCGCCGTCGCTGACGAACGCCGCAACTACGGCGCGCACTTCGTCTGCCCTCAGATGAGCCTCGGCAATCTCCGCAGCTGTGAGTTGCGATCCGGCGAAGAGGCGCGCCGCGATCTCGGGCGCCATGGCCGGGCTGGTGCGCAGGAACCAGTCGCCGTGGGAACGCCAGACCTCGGCACTTTGCAGGATGCGATAGGGTCGCACCCACTCGGCGAGCGCAAGACCTTCGACCTCGTGGACCGCGACACCCGCAAGTCCGGCCAGCTTCTCCATTGCAGGCCGCAGGGCCGCGGCGACGCCCTTTGTAGCACCGCTCCAGGCATCAG
The DNA here is from genome assembly GCF_030317145.1 of Variovorax flavidus. Lineage (GTDB taxonomy): Bacteria > Pseudomonadota > Gammaproteobacteria > Burkholderiales > Burkholderiaceae_C > Variovorax > Variovorax flavidus. The sequence goes on along the minus strand of NZ_JASZYE010000016.1, from coordinate 16,236 downwards.
CCAGCACCGTCATCTGTCCTATACCTGACGCCTTGCCTGACGGCAGGAGCACATCGCCCACGGCTTGCAACACACACGCGTCCCGAGCGAACCAGCCCACCGTATCGAACGACGGTGCCAGCGGCGTCACGCCCTGCGTGCTGATGGCGCCGTGCGTCGGCCGCATGCCATGGATCCCGCAATAACTGGCCGGAATGCGCACCGAACCCGAGGTGTCCGTGCCCAGCGAAAAATCGACGCAGCCGCCCGCAACCGCCGCCGCGGAGCCGCTGGACGAGCCTCCGGAAACGCGCCCCGGCGCACGCGGGTTGTGCGGCGCTCCGAAGTGAAGGTTCTCCCCGGCCAGCGAAAACGCGAGTTCGTCGCTCAGCGTGCGCCCGCAGAGCTCGGCGCCGGCCGCGAGAAGCCGCGTGATCGCCGGCGCGTCCGCCACGGCGGGTGCATGCGTGCGCTGCCAGTCCGGATTGCCTGATCGCGTGACATGGCCCGCCATGTCGAAAACTTCCTTGGCCGCGAACCGCAGGCCGTCGAGTGGCCCACGCCCCGAGGGAGGCCGCCAAACGTCGGGATCGAGTCCGAAGCGAGCCGGACTGTCACAAGGCGCGCGCCGCATCACCCGGCCGCGCCCGAAGGGCCGCTATCGGGCGCAAGGCCGTAAATGGCCTCGGCATTGACGATTGATTCCGCCATCGACGACACCGGCAGCTGCTTGCGCATCGCCTCGCGCCGGATCATCGCGTAGGCCTCGTCCTCCGAGATGCCCTGCCGCGTTGCCAGGATCTTCATCGCGCGCTCAACGATGCGGCGCGTCTTGAGCGTCTCGTCGAGCTTGGCGATGCGGTTGAGAAGCCGCTCCTCATAGCGAAATAGGAGCCGCGCCACATACAGCGTCGCGAGCACGCCGAAGGGCCGGATGGGCTTGGGCAGCACGCCGTGCACATTGGCGGCGGCCGCGACCTCGAGGACCGCTGGATTCTCGTACGCCAGTAGCGCGATCAGCACCGCGTGGGAAGACTCGCCGAGCCAGGGGTGCGCGGCATCGCGCTCCGACTGAATGTTGAAGAACACCGCCTCCGTGCCCTGCGGCAGATGTCTCGGCTGTGGCCACAGCGCCGTGACTCGACAGCCGATGCGGCGCAGTTGTTCGCACAGCACGCGGCAATCGTCGTCGTCGGGATGGATGACAACGGCCATGGTGTCGCGCAGTGAGCGCAGCTGGATCGGGTCGGGCGACATCAGAGGATCTTCCGTTCGTAGACCACCAGGTAAGGGTCGGGTCGAATGATCGAGGCATCTTCCCACAGCAACTCGAAACTGCCGTCCTCCCGCGAGCGGCCGATGCGGGCCTTGAGCGCGGTGTGGTTGGTCTCGGCGTCGATCTCGATCTCGCCTTGAGCGAAGGCGTGGCGCGTGCCAGCGAGATTGCGCACGATCTCATCGGGATCGGCTGGGCCGTGTCGCGGCAAGGCGCGGGCAAAGAGGTGCACCTGCAGGTAGCCCGCCTCGGCGTACACGTTGGGCAGGTGGCCCGCACCGTAGCGTTTTTCGTAGAGGGCCGTGAAATGCGTGCTCGCCTCGCTCTCGACACCCGCGAAGTACGGCGCCACCGTCAGGTGGCCGGCGCGCGCCGCGGGACTCAACGCCGCGATCTCGGCCTCGCTCGCCGTCAGACTCGCCATCGGCTGCGCGGCCGAGGTCGCGCCCACCGCATGGCAGGCCGCGTAGAGGCGCGCGGTGTCGGCACCGACCACCGTGCACAGCACCACGTCGGGCCGCGCGGCCTTGATGCGTTCGGCCACTTCGGCGAAGGCGCTGTCGGGCGCACCCATGGGCAGGTAGGTCTCGCCCGCGACGCTGCCGGAGCTCTCGAGCAGGAATTCCTTGGCGATGCGGGAGATCTCGCGCCCGAACACGTACTCGGAGCCGACGAGGAAGAAGCGACGCCCGTGATGGGCAAACAGGTACTTGATCAGCGGCACGATGGTCTGCGCGGGCGTGGGGCCGGTGTAGATCACGTTCGGCGAGTACTCGAATCCCTCGTACACGGAAGGATAGAAGAGCACCGCGCCGTGCCGCTCCACCACCGGAAGCACCGCCTTGCGGCTGGCCGACGAGCAGCAGCCGAAGATCGCCGGCACCTGGTGGTGCAACACCATGTGGCGCGCGATGTCGCGATAGCTAGCGGCGTCGGGACCGGGGTCCTGGATGATCGGCACGATCGGGCGGCCGCCCACCCCGCCACCGGCGTTGATCTCGTCGATGGCGACCAACGTTCCGCTCAGCAACGCCTGCTCGGTCACGGCCATGTTGCCGGTCTGCGCGAAGAGCACGCCGACCCCGATCTCATCGGACATGGGCGGCCTCCCCCGTTGCGACGGCCCCGTAACGCTTCGGGCGCATTGCGTGCCACGTGGAGTCGTCTTGGTACGCGGCCGCCAAGCCCAGCAGCGCGAACTCGCCCCCCGGATGGCCCATGAGCGTGAGCCCCACGGGCAGGCCCGAATCCCCTTGCCCGCTGGGCACGCTTACCGCCGGCAGGCCGGTGAAGTTGGCGAGGCAGGGCATAGCGGTCATGGCGTCTTGGGTGGTGGTCGTACGGCCGGCGAATTCGACCTGCGATTCTGCCAATGGCGGCGCGGTCACCGGCAAGGTCGGCAGGGCCAGCGCCGCCAGGCCCGCCATTTCGCGTGCGAACGACTCGCCGAACGCAGCGCGAAACTGCTGCGCCGCGAGGTAGTCGACCGCGGAAACGCTCTCGCCCGCATGCAGCAATGCGCGCACCTCGGGTGTATAGCGCTCGGCAGCGGCTCCGATGAACTGGCGGTGGAAGGTGCTGGCCTCGGCATACATGATGGCCTTCCAGGCCGCGAACACCGCGCCCATGCCGCGCACCGGAACGGGAACCAGCGTTGCGCCGCGCTGGCGAAAAACCTGCAGCGCCTCGTCGAATGCGTGGCCCACGTCGCGCGCGGTCTCGAAGCCCTCGCCCACGAGCACGCCGATGCGCACGCGTGCCTGCGCGCGCGCGGCGCGGAACTGCGCCGCATGCCGCGCGGACGCGCCTGCCGCCGCGGGGAGCATTGCATCGAGCCCCACCCACAGGTCTTCTGCGCTGCGCGCCATCGGGCCGGCTGCATCGAAGCTCCACGCCAGCGGCAGGACGCCCTCGCCGTTGACGCGCCCTGTGCCGGGCTTGATGCCCGAGATGCCGCACGCGGCGCTGGGGATGCGGATCGAGCCGCCAGTGTCGGTGCCGACGGCCATCGGAAGCAGCCCTTCGGCCACGCAAGCGGCCGAGCCGCCGCTCGAGCCGCCGGTGATCGCGCGCAGGTCCCACGGGTTGCGCGTCGGTCCGTGGTGCGAGCTCGTGTTGGTTGCGCCGTAGGCCCACTCATGCATGTTCGTCTTGGCGACCACGATTGCCCCGGCGGCACGAAGCTGCGCCACCAGTGGCGCGTCGCCCTGCAACGGCGCACCGGCCAGCACGCCCGAGGCAGCGCTGCTGCCGAAGCCGGGCGTGAGCACGTTGTCCTTCACCGCGATCGGCACGCCGTGCAGCGGGCCGACGGACGCGCCGCGCGTCAGCGCGATGTCGGCCTCGCGCGCCTGGGCCAGGGCCTGCTCGTGGTTCACCGACGCGAAGGCGTTGGTGCGCGCGCCGCGGCGCTCGAGATCTGCCAGGCGGTTTTCGACGAGCTCGACCACACCAAGCTCGCCGCGGCGGATCAGCGCGGCAAGTTGCGCCACGCCCGCATCGTCTATATCGATGCCGTGCCCGTTTCCGAAGTCAGGGTTGCTGGACATCCGCAGCCTCCTTCCATCGAACCACCGGCGCGAACCAGGGGCGTACGGGCATTTGGCGCAGGCCCTCGCGGAGGTCCTGCAGGATCAAGGCGACGTCGGCACACAGCGCCGGGGCCAACTCCGGCAGGCCGAGGGCGCGCCGCAGCGACTTCACGCTGTCGGCGTCCCAGGCGGCGATCGGTTCGAGAGTGGCGGCCATGTTCATTCCGCCAGCAGTTCGCGCAGTGCGTTGTCGATGAAGCGGTTGTCCGCCTCGTTCAGTCCTTTGCCCGCCAGGTGCCCCCAGTCGGAAGGGAGCACGCGCAACCGCGCATTGGGCATGTGCTCGACCTCGAAGGCCGAATCCTCTTTCGGGAAGTACAGGTCGCTCGACGAAGGCATGACGATGGTGCGCGCCTTGATCGCCCCGAGCGCCGCCACGAAGTCGCCCTTGTAGAGGGGGTTGTCGGCGATGTCGCCATGCTGTCCCGTCCAGATCGAAGCGAGCACGTTGTTGGCATCCTTCGACAGCAGCCAGCCTTCCCAGAACTCGATCAGGAAATCCTCCAGCGACGAAAAGCCCAATGCCGTGACGTCCATGCGATCACGCAGGAATTTTTGCGAGAAGCCCCAGCCCGCGTAAACGCGCCCGGCGGCACGCAGCCCGCGCTCGGGTTGGTGCTCGTAGAAGCCGTCGCGGTAGGCTGCATCGGCCTGCAGCGCGGCCTTCACGCCGCCGAAAAAAACTTGGAAATGCCGCGACGCGCGCGCCGCGCCCTGGAACGGCAGCAGGCGCTGCACCATTTCGGGATAGAGCGCGCCCCAGTGGAACGCGTGCACCGCGCCCAGCGACCAGCCGGTGACGAGCCGCAATGTCTCGATGCCCAGGTGTTCGGTGACCAGCCGGTGCTGCTGCAACACGTTGTCGTACACAGTCACTTCCGGGAACCGGCCTCGGTCGTGGGGCGCCAGCTGGTTGCTCGGCGAACTGGACACGCCGTTGCCGAAGGAGTTGGGCACGACGATGAAGTATTCCGACGGATCGAGCGCCTTCCCCGGTCCGATCAGCCATTCGTTGTCCGAGTGCGTGCTCGCGAACCAGGTCGGGTAGACGATCGCGTTGTCGCGCGCGGCGTTGAGCTGCCCGTAGGTCTTGTAGGCCAGCCTCGCATTGCGAAGCGTGCGGCCCGACTGCAGGACGATGTCGCCTGCTTCGAAGATCTGGTGGTCCATGGTGTGAGGGGTTCTTTCTTAAATGAAAAAAATGGGAAATGGAATGGGAACGGATGCGCCTCAGACGCCGAGCAGTTCCTGCAGCAGCGCCTTGTCCCCTTGGAGTTCGGCCTTGCTTGTCTCGCGCACGATGCGGCCCCGGTCCATGACGTACGCCCGCTCGGCGATCGAAAGGCAGAAGTTCAGGTCCTGCTCGGCCACGAGCACCGCGAGCCCGTCGCGCCGCAAGCGCAGCAGCACCTGCGCGATCTCGTCGACGATGGACGGCTGCACGCCTTCGGTGGGTTCGTCGAGCAGCAGCAGCTTCGGCCGCGTGGCAAGCGCCCGGGCCATGGCGAGGATCTGTTGCTGTCCCCCGCTCAGTCGGCCCGCCAGTTCGCGGGCCTTGGGCACCAGCGCGGGGAAATTGACGAAAGCCCAGTCGATCGCCTCGGCACTCGAATGGCCGCAGGCCACGGCCGCGACGGCGATGTTCTCGCTGACCGACAGCCGTGGGAACACGAAGCGGCCTTGCGGCACGTAGCCCAGGCCGTTGCGCGCGCGGTCGGCTGCGTTCTTCGGCAGCGGCCGTCCATCCAGGCGCGCGCTGCCGCCCATGGCCGTGGCCTGGCCCACGAAGCAGCGCATCAGCGTGGACTTGCCCACGCCGTTGCGCCCGAGCAGCGCCACGATCTCACCGCGGCCCACATGCAGGCTCGCACGCTCGACGATCAGCGTCTTGTAATAGCCGCCGCTGATTTCAATCGCTTCGAACATGCTGTTGTCTCCCGAGATAGATGTCCAGGATGCGTTCGTCCTGGCGCAGGGTGTCCAGGTCACCCTGGGCGAACACTTCGCCGCGATGCAGCACGGTGACTTCGGCATCGAGCGTGCGTACGAAGGCCATGTCGTGCTCGACCACCACGACCACCGACGTCTCGGCCAGGACCCGCACCAGTTGAGACAGTTCGCGCCGCTCGTCGCCGGTCATGCCGGCGGCGGGCTCGTCCAACAGCACCACCGAGGGCTGCAGGCACAGCACCATGCCCAGGTCCAGCCACTGCTGCTCTCCGTGCGAGAGATCGGCCGCTGTGCGCGAGGCCAGCACATCGAGACCGAGCGCGCGCATGGTCTGCGCGCTCAGGCGATCCGCGTTAGCGGCGCTGCGGTCGCGACTGTAGGCGGCGATCCAGAGGTTGGTGCGCACGCTGAGTTCCTCGAACACCTGGGCAACCTGCATCTTGATGCCCACGCCGGCCTGCACCCGGCGATGCGGCATCCATCGGGTGACCGCGCTGCCGTCGAGCGCGACCGTGCCCGCATCGAGCAGATGCGTACCGGTGAGGCAGCGCAGCAGCGAGCTCTTGCCTGCGCCGTTCGGGCCGATCAGGCATCGCACGCGGCCCGGCGCGAAGGTCTGGGTCACCCGGTTCACCGGTACCACGCCGCCGAAGCGCTTGACCGCATCGCGGACGTCCAGCACGGGGGCCGGCATCGCCACGCTGTCGCGCAACCTGCGCACCAGCGCGACGTCCATCGCGGTCTTCGCCTGCCGGGTAGGACCTGGCCTGGGTGCAGGGCGCAGTCTCCGATGGACGGCGCCGATGCCGCCCAGCAGCCCGCCGCGCATGAAGAGCACCAACAGGATGAGCGCCACGCCCATGATCAGCGTGGTCTGCCCTCCGACCACACCGCCGCCCAACCAGTACGACAGTCCGCCGACGGTCACCGCGCCAACGAACGGCCCGGCCAGCGTGCCAAGGCCGCCCACCAGCACGTAGATCGGCACCAGCAGCGCCTGTTGCGCGCTGAAGAGCGAGGGGTTGAGGTAATTGGCCCAAGCCCCATAGAGGGCACCGGCCAGGCCAGCGATGGCCCCTGCCAGCGTGAAGACCACCAACTGGCAACGGCGGACATCGTAGCCCAGCAGCTCGGTCTTGGCACTGTTCAGGCGCACGCAGTCGACCAGCGTGCCGAACGGCGAACGAAGCAGCGCCCGCACGCCCAGCAGTACCAGCGCAGACAGCACCAGCACGCACACGAAGGTGCCCTGCGGCCCCAGTGCCTGCGCCTCGCTACCGAAGCCTGCCACCATGCCGGGGATGTTGGACAACCCGTTGTCGCCGCCCACCACCGCATCGCCCACCCTTACCGAGAACGAGACGCTGCCGGTCCACAGCAGCAGCGTGACGGTGTAGGTGAGGATGGTGGCCTGCAGTGCGCCCAGCTTGCCGTGGAACAGCAGCCAGCCGACCGCACCCGCGGCTCCTGCGCCGACCAGCGCACCGACCGGCAGCAACCACACGAGCGTGTTGCCGGTGATGCCCGCGAAATTAATCGCGACCACGCTGCCCGCATAGCCGCCGAGCCCGAAGAAGGCGGTCTGCCCGAGGCTCAGCATGCCGCCGCGGCCCCATACCATGTCCAGGCTCAGGCCCAGCAGGCCGAAGATCAGCCACGAGCTTGCCAGGTAGGCGAGGTACTCGTCGACGAAGAAGGCGCCGACGCCAAGCACTGCGGTGCCTGCCACGGTGGCAAACCACCATGGTACGCGGCGCCGAGCGGCCGGCGAGGCGGTCTGCACCGGACCGCTTGCCGCGATCGCGGTATCGAGGGTTCTGCTTGTATTCATATGCAGCCTCCCTTCAGAGCTTGAAGCGCCAGCGCTCAGAAATTCCCTGCGGCCAGGCGCGTAAGGCAACGAGCGTCATCGCGAAGAACACCACATCGCCCGCGACGGTGGACCACATGCTGGCCACCGCGCTCGCGGCCGAGCCAAGGAGGCCGCCCGCGGCGATGGTGCCCGCCAGCGTCACCGGACCCGCCACCACCACCGCCAGGAAGGCCTTGATGCCGAATGCGAAGCCCATGCTCGGAGTGGCCGGCACCGCCGGCACGAGGATTGCGCCCGCCAGCCCCGCGAGCCCGCAACCCAGCGCGAAGGTGAAGGTGTTGATGCGCACCGTGCGCACGCCCATGGCCGCAGCGGTGACCGGGTCCTGGATTGCGGCGCGCGCCATCAGCCCGTAGGTCGTCCGGGTGAGCAGTACATACACCGCCGCGATCAGCACCCCCGCCACCACGATCATGAACAGCAGGTAGCTCGAGATCGTGTAGTCACCGATGCGCACGTTTGACGCCGGCATGCCGATGCCGGGGGTGACGGTGCCGAAGATCAGCACCGCGCTCTGGTAGAGCGCCAGGCTCAAGCCCCACATGGCCAGCAGCGTGTCGAACGGCCGCCCGTGAAGGCGCCGCACGATCAGCCACTCGACCAGCGCACCGAAGGCCGCGGCGGCCAGCGCCGCGAACGCCACCGCGAGCGGAAACGGCACCCCGGCATGCACCGCGGTGAGCGCCGCGTAAGCGCCGAACATGATGAACTCTCCGTGCGCGAGATTGACCACGCCCATGAGTCCGAACACCACGGCCAGGCCGAGCGTCGCGATCAGCAGCACCGAGCCGCTGGCAACCGACGAGAGCACGCCGGTCAGCAATTGATCCCATGCCATCGGGTGCCTCGCTCAGTTCGGGGCGCTCGACGCGCCAGGCGTGAAGTGCTGCGCGGTCTGCGGACTGGCGATGAGATCGCACACCTGGTCCTCGAACTTCGGAGCCACCGACGCGTAGGTCTCCACGATGTCGAAGCTCTGCGTCTTAGTGCCCACGCCGATGTAGATGTTCTGGCGCACGTGGTGCGACTTCGGCTGCATCGTCACCGGACCGCCCGGCGAATCGAAGGTCACACCGTCGCCCTCCTCGAAGGCCTGGATCACCTTGGCGGGTTCAGCCGACTGCGCCTTGTTCGCCGCCTTGGCCCACAGGTGCACGGCGTTGTAGACGTCAACCGCGACCGCCGTCACCGGCTCCTTGTTGCCGTAGGATTTCTCCCAAGCGGCCTTGAAGGCCTTGTTGCGAGGCGTGTCTATCCATGCAAGGTATTCCAGCGCGGCCACGATGCCCTCGCCCGCCTGCGGCGACACCACCACCTGCTGGTTGCCGCCGCCGTAGTTGGTCGACACCACGCCCACGCGGCTTTTCAGGCCAGCTGCCGCCATCTGCTCCAGGAACCCCGTCTGGTTCGCGCCCACCGGCAGCGCCACCAAGAAGTCGGGCTTGACCTGCTGAATCTTGTTGATGGTCGGCGAGTAGTCCGTCAACGTGAGCGGCAGGAAGTCGGCCCCTACCACCTCACCGCCGAACTCCTTGGCGAAGAGCCGCACCCACTGCGCCGAGATCGTTCCGAAGTTGTAGTCGGGCGCCATGATGTAGACCTTCGGCCCGTACTTCTTGATGGCCCACTTCACCAGCACGCTCAGTTGCTGCGATGCGGTCGCCCCGGTCACGAAGGTCTGCCTGTCGCAGGCGCCGCCTTCGTAGAGCGACGAATAGAAGTACGGAATCTTCGAGCGCCGCACGATCGGGCGGATCGCTTCGCGGCTCGAGCTGGTGAGCCCCGCGAAGAGCGCCGAGACCCGGTCTTTCAGGATCAGCGTGGTCGCGTACTGCGTGTACTTGGCGTCCTCCGACTGCGAATCAGCCTCGGCCACCTCGACGCGGCGTCCGGCCACACCGCCCGCGGCATTGACCTCGTCGACCGCGAGGTGGAGCGCCCTGCTCTGCTGGATGCCATAGATGTTGAGGCCGCCGGTCTTGTCGAAGATGGCGCCGATGCGGATCGGGTCGGGGGCGGCGAGCGCGCAAGGCCCGAAGGCCATGAGGCCTCCCGCAATGAAAAGTCCTGCCAATCGGGTGGCTGCGCGCTGCGCAAGGATTCCGTATTTCTTTTGCACGATGGCTGTCTCCTGGGATACCTGGGTGGTGAACGTGCCCGTGCCCCCGGGATGCCGCGCGCACGGCAAAGCCATGCGGACGAATCGCTGCGTCGGCGAATGCGGTGAGACCGCGGACACGGGAAGGGCGGCAGAACTGCCGAGGAGAAAACCAGCGAAGCTGCCGGTTGCGCCGCAAGGGCGCCGAGAGAAATCCGGCCGAGCTGCCGGAGGACAGGAGATTAACGTAGGGCCAATTCGCCTGTCAATGGGATTCGACGCCTCGTCCTCCGGCGTCAGCATGGCGCTCGGCTCTCAGGGTCTTCTAAGAGCGCCCCCCTTGTTCTGAGATTTCCAGGGCGCGGTTGACCGGCCGGTTCTGGCCGATGGCCGGCGCACTAGCGCTTGCGAATTTGGAGGCGAGACCACCCTCCTCCAAGCGGACGAACGGAGGCCATCGCGCGAAATAGCCCCGGTGCGGCGTCTACTTGAAACTGTATTCCGTGTCGACTTCGGTCGGCCCCGACGTACCGGCTCGATGCCGTTTGCTCAGCTTCGCAAATCGATGCGCTCGCTGAGCACGTCCACCCGCTTGCTCAACACGTCGATAACTGCGCTGAGCCGGTCGATTCGTTCGTGGAGCAATGCGTTCTCGCGCTTCACCGCTGTGAGGCCAAGCGCACGCGCGCAACTTGTTGATTCGCTGAGAAAGCGGGACCTTTCTCTAGTTTGAAAGGCCTTTTTGCAAACGCGCAGTCGTGACCAAGAGATATGTTAACGCCAAGGCAGCCAGGCCCGCGCCGCACGCCAGCGGCACGACAGCGCCGTGATCGACAAGCTGGCCGCCGATGGCCGTGCCGATCGACATACCAAGATAGATGCAGGACGAGTTCAGTGCAACGACCAGTGACGCCTCCTCAGGCGCGCTAGAAATGAGCCGGTGCTGCTGCGCCGGGGATTGCGCCCAGCTACTGGCTCCCCAGCACGCCATCAGGAAGGCGAGAAGAAGCGAGGTTTCGGCAAGCTGCGCGCTGGCGAACCAGGCCAGGATTCCCAGGGAGGCGGTCATGAGCCCGTAAGTGCCGGCCAGGATTGGCACGGGACCGACGCAGTCCGTCCCTCGACCGGACAGGTAGTTGCCAATGAAAGCGCCCACGCCGTAGGCAAAGAGCATGAAAGTCAACGCGGAATCGGGCACCCGCAAGGCATCCAGGAGATCCAACGTAAACGCATACGGCGTGTAGCAAGCGGCCATTCCAAGAACCGTCAACGGAAGGATCAGCAGTACCCGCGGGCGCCTGAGCGCCGCAAGCCTTTGGAGCAGCGTGACCTTGGTTCCGCCTGGGACGGATGGCATCAGGAAGAACACTCCTGTCGCGGCCACGAGCGACAAGACGCCCACGAGCGCCAGGGAAGCGCGCCAACTCAACGCGGCGCTGACGGCGTGTCCGATGGGGACCCCCAGCGCGGTCGCCAAGGTCAGGCCACCAATGACCACGGCAAGTGCCCGTGCGCGCGTTTGGGGACCTGCCAGTGCGGCCGCCACCGCCCCGGCATTGGGCGTGTAGGCGGCGGCACACGCCGCCGCCGCCACGCGCGTGACAACGAGAATGCCAAGACTCCAGGACAACGCAGAAGCGAAGTTGGCGATACCAAGTAGCACCAGGGAGCAGACCAGAAGCCGTCGGCGGGCCATCGTGGATGTCAAGGTCGCAATGACGGGCGCGAGCAGAGCGTAGGCAAGCGCGAATGCCGTGACGGAGTGCCCGGCCACGCCCAGAGGGATCGCCAACTCCCGAGCCATCTGTGGAAGGAACGCCGAAACGATGAAGGCATCCGTGCCGACCGCGAAGGTACCGAGCGCGAGAACCCAGATAGAGCGCATGCCGGTTGCAGCGACCTCGGTGCAGTCGCCTCTCGACTGCTCATCCTTAATCAGGATATTAGACATCTAGATTTGATCTTCAAAAAAAGAGAGCCGAGCCCTCACCTGTTTGTCAGCGCCCACGCCCCGCATACCACCGCATCATTCGGTGTTCGCCAGTCGCTGGAGCCGTCTCCACTAAGTCCGCCAGGGTCTGGATGGCAAGCTCGTTTCTCCAGGCTTCCTCCGCCTTGCGCATTGCCGCCGCAATGCCGCAGGGACGCGCGAACTCTCGCTTGTGCGCGTCGCACCCTGCGCCTTGCTGGCGGATCTCCGTGCAGCGGAACGCCCAGTCGTCGCCCTCGATGGCCAGGACGATGTCGAGCAGGGATATATCTCTTGAATTCCTCGCCAAGCGAAAGCCCCCTTTGGCACCAGCCGCGGAGGTGAGGACGCCGGCACGTACCAACGCCTGCAGAAACTTATTGAGATAGTGGGGAGGCACGTCGAATGCCGCGGCCAGGGTCGATGTCGGTACGGGACCTTCATTTGCGAGCCATGCCAGGGTCAAGCAGCAATGCAGCGCCCATTCGACGCCTTCGCTCATCTTCATCGGTTCGGATCCGGTTGATTATCTGGATATATCGTATCCATATTTAACGAACTGTGCCATCCTCACGTGCCATGGCAGACGGAGCCCGGCTCGCTCCGGCCGGGGGCGGGATGGGGGGGCGGGATGGGGCATGGCGCTCGATCACCACGTCGAAGCGCGTGCGCACTCTCCAGACAGAGACCAGAATGAGCAGACAGCCGGTTGCGGCCAGAACCGGTCGTTCGGCTTCAAGGCAGAATCGGCTCGATAGCAGTCATACACAGGCGGCGCAGCTGTCGACGCCAACACATAAGGAGCGGTGATGGCAGTCGGGGTGACGGTGGGCTCAATTACGGACGAACTCGGCGCGCCGTCCTTCGTGCATTCGTTCTTCTCAACCATCAGCGCGCATTGCGAACCCACTGGCTGGGGCAGCCGCTTCCCCCACCTGATGAACGAGCTCTACCAAGGCCGTTTGCCGCACGTGAAGGCCTTGCTCGCGCTCGCGGAGCTGCAGCAGGCCAAAGCGACGCTGAGCAATTTGCCTCCGGCGTCTGTGGTGTGGGACATCGAGAACCGCCAGCCCAAACCACCTTGGGGCGACACCATCGCACCGCACATCACGAGCCTTGGCAACTACTTCGTATCGAGCACCGGCCGCGACGTATTCAGCATCCTGGAGGAGGCTCTGGCGGCCTCTGCCGAGGAACGGCGGGACGCCGTTCTTGAGTGACGGGCTTCTGCCGGCCAGGAGCGGACGGTCGCAGGCCGGGCACAATTTGCCCGAAAGCCGCCATCCGGCGGCATGGATGATGGAGAACAGGTGGCAGCGCGCCCATATCTCGGAATCGACCATGTGGTCCTTCGTACCGCCGCGGCAGAGGCACTGTTCGACCTCCTGCACAGACAGCTCGGCCTCCCGGCAACTTGGCCCCTTCAGCACGCGCCATTTGCCACCTATGGCTGGATTGGGGTCGGCAATACCAACCTGGAAATCTGGGCAGCTGCGGACAACTCCGACTTGCCGGCGGATTGCCCACTCCCTCTGTTTCACCAGATTGCTCTCGCGCCTGCTGAGCTCTCGGAAACTCTTGCTCGCTTCAGTGCCGTGGGGCTGAGTTGCAAAGCTCCGCGGGTTTATGCCTCGAAGGACGAGCGCGGGGAGGTGCGGACCAACTTCACGAATTCAGTCATCCTGGACCTCTCCAGCGAGTCGTGTTGCGTATTCGTCTGCGACTGGGGGACCGATGCCCCCATCGTGCCGTGGAGGAAAGGGCTGAGTACTCCGGAGCGTAGAGACTTGGAACGAGGCGCTTTGGCTGCCTGCAGCGGAGGCCCCCTTGGTTTGGTCGGATTGAAGGAAATAGCGATGTCGAGCCCAGACCTTGCAGCCGCAGCGGACAAATGGCAGAGGCTCGCTGAATCGACCTCGTGGCCCGTCGCGATTGCGGACGGTGTGGAGCTACAACTGGCGGCAGGCAAGCAAAACCTCGTTCAGTCGCTGACTCTTGCGGTCCGCGACCTCGGCGCCGCACGACGTTTCCTTGTCGGTCGCGAGCTCCTGGACGAGGATGCGGCCGGTGAGGTCCTGCTGTCACGGCGCGCCACTGGCGGACTGGCGTTTCGCCTGGTCGAAGTCTTGGCCGAGCTTGGCTAGCGCGATGCATCTGGTTCTGGTTGAAGGCCTTCCGGGAACTGGAAAGACCACGCTGGCCGAGCGCCTCTGTGCCTTCGCTGTCTCTTCGGGACGCCAAGCTGTATGGCATCGAGAGGAGGACCGAGACCATCCGGTGCATCCCGCGTCGCTGACGATGACTCGGGAACAGCCGGGATTCGCATCGAGGTGCTTGCAGAGCTGGAACGCATTTGCGGAGCGGGTTCAATCCAACCGCGGCTTGTGCATCCTCGAAGGCAGCGCATTTCAAAGCACTGTGCGCTTCCTGATGGAGCAGGAGAGCGAGGATGCGCACGGCTACGTCGCACAGTTCGAGCATCTCGTGCGAGCGGTTTGCCCGGCGGTCGTCTACCTGCGCCCCGCCGACACTGCCGCCCACACCCGCGGCATCGCTGCCCACAGAGGGGCGGCCTGGTCGACCAAGGTCTCCCGCTACTTGGAGAAGACGCGCTACTCGCTCGCGCGGAAATTGCACGAGACAGAGGGCATGCACCGCTTTTGGTCCGACTACGCCGAGCTCTGCGATGGGCTCTTCGAACAGATGTCCATCCCGAAACTTGCTATCGCGGTCAGGCCGCCTGACATCGATACTGCGTTTCGACGCAGCATCGACTTCCTCGAGACCATCGGCCACATCCACCGTTCGTCTCCCTGAAAAGGCAGAACTCGGCCAGAACCGGACGGTCGCACTCGGGCTTCGCAGCGCGTGCGCACTGACGACATGGCGGGCAACAATCGGCCCATGAAATGCCAGATTTCGGACGTGTGCTAGACGGAGACGATGCCGTTGTCGGTAGACTGCGGCGGCGACTGCTGGGGGTGTGTTGGCGAGGTTGAAGCGGCCATGGGCTGGGAGCCGTCATTGAAAAAAGTGCGCGAAGAGTTTGCTCTCGCTTCGACCAGGCTGACCGACCCTTTCACCAAGTGGCTGACGGCCAAGGGCGGACGCTAGACTAGGCCCGAAAGAAAGCATGAACCGCCGACTCAACTTCCTGGTAGCCGTTGCGGCAATTCTGGCCGCATCTTCCACGCATTCCCTTAGTCCCGCTCGAGCCAGAGGAGTTGAGGTCACATTTTTGCCGCATGCGACTTCTCTGACCCAAGAGCAACTTAGTCGAGTCCAACGTGCCGTTGCAGAGCTTCGCCAACAAGATTTTTGTTGGTTTGGTGCGGCAATCGTCACGGGCTTTAGCAATGACAGCGAAGGCGACCGTAAGAGCCAGGACCATTTGGCCCTAGTACGTGCGCAATACGTCGCAGGATTTCTCGGACTTTACGGAATACCTCGCTCGCATGTGTATTCGTATGTTGGCCGCAATCCAGACGGAAAGTGGGCATACGATGAAGGGCAATCGCTCCAGTTTGTATCGGTGGACTTCAATGCTACGAGTCGGCTTGGAACCGCAGGTCCCTGTCCGGCCCTGGACACGTCAAGTGGCCTACGCTTGTCGCCTTTGGACGGTCACCCTCACAAGTAGTCCGCGGCGTCGAACGGTGCAAGTTTTCGCAAGTCGCCTACGGCACCGCCTCTCTCCGTGGAAAGGCTTTTGAGCGACCGCTTCAGAGTGGCGCGAATGTGACGTGTGCACCTGAAGGGCTTGGTAGCCGACAGGCTACTGCCAGCCAGTGGGCGCCGCTATGGTGATGACACTGTTGATAAGAGCTTAAGATTCTCGGCCGAGGAGAAAACTTTCGATGCTTCAGATAAGAAAAGCGGTTTCAGGCGATGAGGATGGCCTCTGGGCGATTCTCGAACCGGTCATTCGTGCTGGCGATACATACGATTTTCCGCGGGACACCGCGCGTGACGAGGCGCTTCGTGCCTGGCTTGCACCTGCCAACGTCTGCTACGTCGCCCAGGACGACGGCGAACTCGTCGGGACCTATGTCCTGCACCCCAATCGGAAAGGGGGCGGTGCGCACGTCTCGAACTGCGGCTACATGACCGCGACCCATGCCTATGGTCGCGGCGTAGGAAGCGCGATGTGCGCGCATTCGCTCGAAGAGGCACGCGCTGCAGGGTACCGAGCGATGCAATTCAATTTTGTGCTTGCAAGCAACCATAGAGCGGTCGCGCTCTGGCAGCGTATGGGGTTCCAGATAGTCGGCCGGATTCCCGAGGCCTTTCTTCATCCAGCGCAGGGGTACACCGACGCGCTTGTGATGTATCAGCGCTTCTAGCAGTCAAGTTCAATGGCTGCTTCGGAGCAAGGCGAGATTCCGCTTCGGGCTGCGGATTCAACCGGTCGATGCAACACACTGAAAACTGCCGTAGGCAGAAGGATGTTGCAGATGAAGTATCGAACGCGGACCTACTACACGGACAGCCAGAAGGCGC
>NZ_JASZYE010000015.1 GCF_030317145.1 Variovorax flavidus | reverse complement strand
CCGGTTCGGCACTACCGAGAACGCAAACTTGGGGCCGCCGAATGGATGTCGTCATGGTCGGAGATGATGGTGGCTTTAGATGGATGGTGTGCGTAGCGCCAGAGAGTCCGCTTTTGGCCGCATCCTGCCCTCGCGCTTGAATTCCTAGCGCGGGGTGCAGGAGCGACCGCCAAGGCTCACTCATTGCCATGGGTGTGTTCCGTGTTTCCCGACGCGCCGCACGATGTGCATGGCGGCCCTGCCAACGACCAGGCCCAGCATCGTCAGTGGAAGCATGAAGAGAACGGACAGAAACGCCAGCATCATTGCACCCATCCCAGTCGGCCAATCGACCTGAATTCCCGACTGTGCGGCGACCCAGTGCACGACCCCGCCAGCGGCAGCCAACAAAACGCTCAACAACGCCGCTTTCTGCGAGGCATAGGCGCCGGGCAATACACCGATGACGAAGCCGAAGCAGATAGGCATGAAGAATTGCGTCTGGGTTCGTATGGCGTCGCGTTGCGCTTCCGCCAAGTTCAGCGGACCCAAGGTGCCACTCGCATACCAGAGGCCGCTACCGATTACAAACATGCCAAGCGACACGCAAAGGGTGAAAGCAGTCCGCCGGTAGGTCAACTGCCAAAGGAAGATGCCCAGGCACCGGGTCTGGAGTTCGAATGGGGCCGCGTCCGTGGAATGGCGGTTCGTGCGCAGTTGAAGAAGAAGGCCCGACAGGTAAAGCACAACACCAGCCACGGCGAACAACAAACCAAGGCGCGCCCGCGTGAAAAGAAACGGCAACGTGCTGCCAGCCCCGAAAATCAAGAGCCCAGAAATCTGAAGCAAAGAGCCGGCGTTCTGGATAGGGAATTTCATGTGTTCCTCTAGTCCCGTTCCATGCACGTTAGCGGCCGTGCACGCGCCCTGCATGAAGTCAGTGTGAAGTCT
The DNA here is from genome assembly GCF_030317145.1 of Variovorax flavidus. Lineage (GTDB taxonomy): Bacteria > Pseudomonadota > Gammaproteobacteria > Burkholderiales > Burkholderiaceae_C > Variovorax > Variovorax flavidus. The sequence goes on along the minus strand of NZ_JASZYE010000015.1, from coordinate 73,785 downwards.
CGAGCAACGAATTCATATTGCAAGGAGCCTTCGGGCGCGCGACGGAGTGACGCGATGTACTTCCGCTCTTGGCCGCGAGCCGCTGATGCTAGCTGCTGCGAACACCGATGACGCACGCGGCCGGTCTAGGTTCGGCGCGTCACAGCCGACGGGCCGCCTCGCTTACCTTTTCACGATCTCCGCTCAACGAATCGCGTGACATCGTTCTCGATCTCGATGGGTGCGGGATCCGCAAGCAGGCTAGAGGCTAGCCACACAACGACTGTCTCGCAGCGCTGAAGTTGCACCGGTCGAGTTGCTAAAGTTCTGCCGGCCGCGGCTGGCAGCACAATGTGAGCTTGGCGGTCACGCCCCGCCATCCCATCAACTCGCAACATTCTTTTCAGGACTGATGTCGATGATCTACGAACTACGCGTCTATACCGCAGTGCCTGGCAGGCTACCCGACGTGCTTGCTAGATTTCGCGATCACACCGTCGGCATCTGGAACCGGCTGGGAATCCGTCAACTCGGATATTGGACGACTGCAGTCGGACCTGACAGCAACGCGCTTACCTACATGCTTGTCTGGGAGAGCCTGGCCGATCGTGAGGTCAAGTGGGGCACGTTTGTCGTCGATCCCGAATGGGTCGAGGTCAGAAAGGCGAGCGAGGCAGCCGGACCGATTGTTGCGAAGATGGACAACTCGTTCTTGGCGCCAACCTCTTTCTCGCCCGCGAAGTAGTGTCGCAGGTCACGAAGGTTGAAGTCTGCTTCTGGCCGACCGTAGCCGTACAAGCTACCCTCTGTGTCAGGTTCCTGACTGCCCGTACCGCTGCCTAGCCCCTTCGGCGTAGAGCTCGGCCCGCAGAGTCTTGTACCTGTGGTGCAGAGTGTGCAGCCAGAATGCACTGCCGACGAGTGCAGCACCTAGAAGCCAAGCGGCACCAGCCGGTGCCGTGCTCCTGTAGCCAAGGGCGGGGAGACCAAGAACCATGGCTGCGAGCAGTAGCCAAAGGACACAGGCGAGCCATTGGAGCCCTCGTGGCGACGGGCTGACCACCTGTCCGGTGCGATGGTCGTACCAACCTCTGAGCGAGCTCATGTCGTCGGGTCGTGCCAACGCAGCCGTAATCGTCATGCCAGAGTCGATGGGTGGCCAGTCCCATGCTTCAAGCCCATAGAACTTCTTGCCAGCAATCTCGAACCCGAAGGTCGAGAACTTGCCCGTCTTGGTTGTCATGCGCCGTTCAACGCCGAAAACGCGGTCGACTTTCACGGTCACGAAATGCATCGGCAAGATTGACCTGGACGGAGACGAAGTAGAAACGAAGCTCGAATGACCGTAGTTGGTCGCATTCTGCCGGAGAGCCGCCCGGTCCAGCAGGCTCGGGCGGCCGACGATGCTTCAGGCGTCTGTCTGCTCCGCCAGCTCCAACGCATCTTCGACCTCGATGCCTAAGTAGCGCACCGTGCTTTCAAGCTTGCTGTGACCACGCAGAAGTTGCACGGTGACCCGGCACCGGGCGGCGAGCCTCCTCTCACGGGTCGGGGCCCACAGACGACATTCGTTCGCCAAGAATCGAGGACGCAAAGCTGCCGTCCGTGGCGGTGATTCACTCCGTCTGCGCTTTTCGTCCTCAGTCGCTCTTGCCAAGATAAAGGCGCATTGAAAGCTGCTGCACCAGGTTACCGTACGGCGGGTAGAACAGGCCGATCGGAAACCATCGCTGCCGCTTGAACACGGACTTGGCATGCGAGAGTTCGCGGAAACCCTCTTCCCCGTGGTAGGTACCCATGCCCGAGTTGCCAGTGCCGCCGAACGGCAGGTCGTGCTGGAAGACGTGCCAGCCCCAGTCGTTGAGCGTCACACCGCCGGCATGGGTCTCCCGTAGAACACGACGCTGCTCGGCGGGGCTCAGGCCAAAGGCGTAGAGCGACAACGGCCGATCGCCACGCCGCACCAGCGCCATGGCATCGTCCAGCCGGTCGTATTCGAGCACCGGCAGGATCGGCCCGAAGATCTCTTCCCGCATCAGCTGCATGCGGTCGTTCACACCGGTCACGACGGTTAGCGCCATCTGGCGGCCGGCGCCCGGGGCGTCGCCGCACGACAGCAGGTTCGCTCCCTTCGCCCGGGCATCGTCGAGCAACTGGCGCAGGCGCGCCGCGTGATGCTCGGTCACGATGCTGGTGTACTCGCGGTTGCCGCCGACGCTCGGGTACAGCTTGCCGAACGCCTCGCGCACCGCGGCGGCGAACTCGTTCGACCAGCCGCGCGGCACCAGCGCGTAGTCCGGTGCGACGCAGATCTGGCCGGCATTGAAAGCCTTGCCGTGCGCGATGCGCAGCGCCGCGTCGCGCAGGTCGGCATCCGGGCCGACGATGGCCGGCGACTTCCCTCCGAGTTCGAGCGTCACCGGCGTCAGGTTGTCGGCCGCCGCACGCATGACCTCACGGCCCACCCGTGGCGATCCCGTGAAGATCAGGTGGTTGAAGGGCAGCGCATTGAAGGCCTGCGCAGCTTCGACCGCGCCGCCGAATACCGCCACCTCGTCCTCGGCAAAGCATTCGCCCAACATCGTTCGCAACAGAGCGGTGGTCCGTGGCGTGAACTCCGAGACCTTGACCATCGCCCGGTTGCCTGCAGCCAGCGCCGCAATCAGCGGGCCGATGGTCAGGTACAGCGGGAAATTCCAGGTGCCGATGATGCCCACCACGCCCTTGGGCTGGTATTCGACCCAGGCGCTGTTGGTCAGGAACAGCAGTTCGGTGCTGCGCCGGCGCGGCTTCATCCACTTGCGCACGTGCGACAAGGCATGCCGGGCTTCCAGGATCGGGCCCATGACCTCGACCAGCTTGGTCTCGGCACCGGCGCGGACCCCGAAATCCGCGTTCACCGCAGCGACGATGTCATTCTGGTGGCGGCGCAGCGCATCGATCAGCCGGCGCAGCTTGGCCTTGCGCGCCGCGAGATCGGGATACGGGGCCGCCTCGAAGGCACTGCGCTGCATGTCGAACAGACGATGCATGCGCTGGATCTCCGCCGCATCGGTGGCGTGGAGGGTGATGGGGATCGGAACAGCATTCATGGTCGGTGATCCAACTTCTCTGCGCGGTTCATGTCGGCCACCTTCTCGCCGATCATGATGCTGGACGCATTGGTATGCAGCAGCGTGCACGGTGTCGCGAGACGGGTCATGGGTCTGCTTCGGGACGGCACTCATGTCTTGCTCACCGCCGTGTCCAGTTCCCGCTTGGCATCCGCGTCGACCTCGGTCTCTGCGTACGCCCGGCCGCCAGGCACCAGGGCCGAGTGGGCACGCCGCGAATGGAACAGGGGATAGAACATCTCCACGAACCAACGCTCCTTGCCAAAGACCAGGTCGTCCTGCAGACCAACCTTGGCGGGATAGCGACGGGTGATCTTGGCCGTGCCGAAGAGCAGGTCCCACACGAAAAGGAGATTGCCGAAGTTGCCCTTGTAGTGACCGATGCCATCGTCGTTGGTCAGCGCGTGATGCGCCCAGTGGGTGGCCGGCGTCGAGATCGTGCGTTCGAGCACCCAGGCGAGGGGGTGCAGCCACTTCACGCGGTAGAGGGGCGCATCCCACGGCACTGCGCTGTGCGCGCCCAGGATCACAGTGAGCTTGACCACGATGTAGACCAGGTAGACATTACCGAAACCAAGGTAGATGAGCACGCCCGAAGCCCACAGGCCCGGCATCATCAGGTAGTAGAAGAAGTTGTTGCGGTAGGTGATGCGGATGCTCATGTAGTGCGCAGTGTGGTGCGCGCGATGCAGCGGCCACAGCAGCGGCGAGTGCGAAATGCGGTGCCACCAGTACTGCGTCATGTCGTCGGCAACCAGCAGGATCGCGCCCATGGCCCACCACGGCAGATGCGCCCACGCGCCGCGCTGCCCGGGCATTGCAAGTTCGCTCAGCTTGCCCGTCACCCCGAAGATGAACGGCTGCGACACCGCCAGCAGCGCGAGGAACATGAACAGTTCCAGCTTCGTGTCGTCGGCGGTGGCATGAAAGTGTTCGTGCTTGCGGGAGCGGATCTCCAGCAGTGCAAAAACGAGAATGATCGTGGCGAGCACGATGTTCTGGACGAGGTTCACCAGGTTGTCTCCTTGGCTTTGATGGGCGGGCCGGGTCCTGTGTCTGAACGCCGGGGCTCTTGGAATGCCGCGATTGTTCCGTCGAACCCGTATTGAGTCCAATGCATAGTCGATCAAGAATCAATGCGCTGCGTGCAATTGCAAATGAAGGAGCGATTCATGGACCTCAAGCGCTGGACACACGTCGTCGCGGTCGCGGACCGGCGAAGCTTCATCCGCGCCGCCGAGCAGGTGCATCTCAGTCAACCGGCCCTGACGCGCAGCATCCAGGCGGCGGAAGCCGAGTTGGGATTGCAGCTCTTCGACCGCGGAACGCAGGAGGTGGGGCTGACGCCCGCCGGCGAGTTCGTCGTCGCGCGCGCTCGGCAGCTGGTGTTCAACAGCCGCTGCCTGGAACGGGACGTCGAGCTCTACCGCAGCCGCGACCTGGGCGACACGGCATTCGGTGCCGGCCCGTTTCCCGCGGCGACCTTCCTGTCGCCGCTGCTGGCGGCGATGCGGTGTGAGTTCCCGGGCATCAGCCTGCGCGTCGAGATCAGCAATTGGCAATTGCTGCTGAAACGCCTGCTCGAGGAAGACATCGAGTTCTTCATTGCCGACACCAGGGACTTGCCTTCGGATCCCAATCTGTATGTCCGTGCCCTGCGTGGCGAGCCGGGAGGCTTGTATGTGCGCGCGGGTCACCCGTTAACCGTACGCAAATCCGTCACGCTGCAGCAGCTCTGGACGCACGGCGTCCTCTCCGTGCGGTTGCCGGCCGAGGTACGCGCAACCCTCTCACGCTTGCTTGGGCTCGGGTCGTCGGCCGAACTCTCGCTGGCGCTCGAGTGCGACGACGTCCAGGTACTGAAAGATGTTGCGCTCGCCTGCGATTCGGTTCTGGCCGTGCCGCATGCCGCCGTTGCACAGGAGGTCGCGGCGGGAAAGCTTTACCCGCTGGAAGTCACGAGCCTGCCGCCCCTCTCATCGGAAATGGGCGTCGTCACGCTGCGTGGCCGTACACCGTCGCCGATGGCCGAGCTCATCATTGGCCGGCTGCCGTCAACGCTCTCCACCGTGCAGGCTGGGACCGCGACGCCTGCAGCCGCCCGTGGCAGACGCAATGGCGCGATCCGTGTGACCAACACGCGCAAGATCATCAGGTAGGGCACGATAGCGAGAACAATCGCGCCGAAGACCGCCGGGCCCGTGTAAGCGGTGCCCAGGCGGCGAAGGAGACCGGAGTTTGCAGGTGAGTACGGACGAGCCCTTGATCGCTAAGCGGACGTTGACCAACTTCCGCTTGTGGCCCGTTGACGCCAGCTATTCATGACGCCTAATCAGCGAGGCGGCAGGAAAATGTTGGGCCACCCACTGAGCCCTCGATTGACGCCGTCGGGACGACCCTCTCAAGGAGGGGATACACGTCCTCGTGCTTATCAGCAGGGACGCCGGCCGCCTTGCGCTGGATCGAGGCGCTGCCCTGAACCCGGCTGCGGGCTGTCGAAATGACATGGGTCGTGGGCAAGAGGCGTGGCCTGTGGGGCAAGAATCTCGAATGAGCGTTGCAGGTGCTCGGGCGCCCCTGCAACCAACCGTCGCCCCAGAGCGATCAGGGCCAAAACTATTGCAGACGCCGCCATGAAATAGAACAGACCATCGAGACCCGCAAGCGCCATGAGGCCCGTGCCGATGAGCGGCCCTGCCACGGAGCCCAGTCCGCTGATGAGGATGAGCTGACCACTTACTGCGACGACTCGATCTCCCGGCATCTGATCGTGGGCGTAGGCGACGCACACCGGATAAATACTGGACATGAAACCACCCAGCAGAGCGGCGACCGGCAGAATCAGTGGCAGGGAATGCGGCAGGCGTACCAGAGCCAGAGCGGAACCGGCGAATCCGAATCCAAGCGCCGCCAGGACCGCGCGCCGATCGAAGCGGTCTGACAGCCGCCCGATCGGGACCTGGAAGACAAGTCCGCCGGTCACGGTCACGAGCATGGCCAATGCGACGGTATCGCGAGAGATGCCTTCGTCCTCCATCCAAGCCGGGACGAGCGCGTAGAAGGCACTGGAGATCAGCCCGTTCGCGACGCAGCCGACGACCGCAATCGGCGCGTCCCGGAAGAGGTGCCCGTAGGCCAGCTTCTCGATCGGCACCACCAGAGGAGGCTCGGCCCGGGTCGTACTCACCATGACCAATGCCAGCGCGAACAGACCGATGATTGCATTGAAGGGTCCAGAATCTTCGAGTTCGATCTGCCCGATCAAGTACTGGCCGGCCGCCAGGGCCAAGAACGTGCCGACCATGTAGATCGAAAAGACACGGCCTCGCGCGGACGCCTGAGCCTTGGCATTGAGCCAGCTCTCTGTCGTCACAAAGACCCCGGCGCAACCGAACCCGATGGTTGCGCGCAAGGCACTCCAGACGTACGGCCCAACCCAGAGCGGCATTGCCGCCGTGGCGGCGACGACCAATCCGGCGAAGGCAGCATAGGCGCGAATGTGGCCGATCCGTTCGATGATCTGCCCGCAACGCAGTGCGCCCAGCGTGAACCCGGCGAAGTAGCTGCTGAGCACCAAACCGTTCAGCCCCGCGCCAAAATCCTGCGTCGTCAACCGCAGGGAGAGAAACGTGGTGAAAAAGCCGTTGGCGAGCTGGATAGCGCTCGTCGCCAGGATGAGCGTACCGATCTGCGCCCGCATCGAACTGATTGACTGCATTCTGTGACTCGCCCGCCTTTCGTTAGCGGTGACGGTATCGCTTTGGCAATGCGTGCGACCGTCGCCTGCGAAGAGCCCTTCACGTTGTCGTAGTGTCGTGGCTGGGCGAGGCGCATGCGTATCGGCATGTACGCCATCGATCCCGGGTCAGCGGCTCGTAGAGCTCCTGCGGCCGCTTTCGGTCGAATTCTGGGCTACCCGTGCGCGCGGCGGTGCGGAGATATTCGGCACGCTTGGTCGAGGCGGGACAGGCGGATGCAGGCGCCGTCAGCACGCAGACTTGGCTGCCCTGATGGGCAAGCTGTCCCGGTGCCGTCGCCATCGCTGTGGACAACGGCCAAGTGCGGATGATGACAACCGCACTTCCAGGCCGCATACTTTGGTAGCAGGTCGGGATGGCTATTGAGGGGGCCGGCACGCGGACCTGTCTCGCATCGAGCACCTGTTGTCGTTGACTTTTGCGAGTATCGGGCTTGCCCGACTGGCCAACGGAGGTGCGATGGTGGTTGGCCATTCTGCCGACTTCGAGGACGCCGTTCAGAAGAACTACCTCGCAGTCAGTTTCGATTCGCTCGGCGCCGACATATTGGCGACCCAGGGAGACCTGATTGTGGCTGCACTCGAAAATGACCCGTGCAACTGAGTCCACGCTCGGCGATGTTCCGGTTGGCATTTCCATCCGGCTCTCCCTTTGCGCGCTGGCTCTCGTGGTCATCAGTGCAAGCGCGGCCGAGCCCGCCGTACGAACGGAGTACGCATTCCGCTGGAACCCTGCCGCTGGCGGCCCAAAGTCCGTTGAGGCGGCGGCAGAGCTTTTGGGCATACGCGACGCCATTCCGCGCGACCTCGAAGTCCGGTATCTGGTCGTGAATCAGCCGTGGAAGATGCCGTCGCGTGCTTTCCAGGCCATGGGTCGTGAACGTAAGACAGAGGACGGCGCCGAGTCGACGTACAAGCTACGAGGACCTTACTCCCAGGAAGCCGCTGCGGCGCTGGCGAAATGGGAATGCCCGTTGACCGGTCCGAAGATCGAGTCGAAGGTTGAGGTGGACATGAACTGGGCACCGAGGAAGGGAGCCGGTAGCACCGTCGAGCAAACAGCAGCCATTTCGGCAAGCTGCACCGTCGCAGTTCCGGCGAGCGTAGCGTTTCCACCTGACTTCGACGTCCAACCGGTGCCCTGCGTCAACGGGGTGCATCGGCTCGAGGCGGAGGGTTGGAAGTTTGAGGAATGGTCCCTCCCAAATGGCTCTCGTCTCGTGGAGGTATCGTATTCCGTCGATGTTGACAGCAAGGCTGCGAGAGCTGAGTTCCAGCACGCGGTATCCAAATTGATGGTTGCAGGAGCTCGGCCGTTGCCCTCCTCCAAAACCGTGCTCGGCAGTAGCTGCGCTCTATCCAAGATGCCGCAGGACTTTGGACCGTAGAGGGCCTAACGGTCGAGGCTGGGGCTGGAATGCGACCGCTCGGTGAGCGATGGACGTTGCGGGCTGATTAGCGCAGTGCGCCGCAACATCGCTTGTATTTGACGCCACTACCACATGGACATGGCTCGTTTCGGCCCACCTTGCTTTGACGCATCAATTGTTCGCGCCGGGAGGTGGCGGGTCTCCCCTCCAGCACAACCATTCCGCCCAACACCATACCGCCTGCCGAAAACGTAGGCCGCTTTGCGCTGTGCGGGTTCTCTCCAATTTAATGCTAGGCACGGTCAGATAAATTCGTCGCTATCTGGACGGCCCCCGTCATGAGGGCGCCCGCGCCAACGCAAAGACCAGGATGAAAAAAGGCCGTTCACCGAGCCGAGCTTGTTCAAGTGATCGTAGCTTCAGGGCCTTCGACCGAATGCGCTGAAGAGTCATCATGTCCGAATCAAATTTACCAGCGATAGGTCGGACCGCCGAGTTCCTGGATGGAGGCGGCGGCGTCGGTGCATTGATGCGCTCACACGACTGGTCGCGGTCGCCGCTCGGCCCGCCGGAATCCTGGCCGCAGGCATTGCAAACGGTCGTCGGGCTCCTTCTTCAATCGCGCTTTCCCATGTTCGTCGCCTGGGGAGACGCGCTCGGCTTCCTCTACAACGACCCGTACTCGGAAATCCTCGGTGCCAAGCATCCTCGCGCCCTGGGCATGCGTTTCCAAGACATCTGGTCTGAGATATGGCCGGACATCAGCCCCCTGATCGACGCCGCGATGGCGGGCCAGGCGATCTATCGCGAGGACCTGCCGCTCATGATGAATCGCAAAGGCTACGACGAACAGACGTGGTTCACTTTCTCCTATTCACCGCTGCGTGATGAGAGCGGCACGATCGCCGGAATGTTTTGTGCAGTCTCGGAGACGACCCGAAGGGTGCTGGCCGAGCGCGGCCTGCGTGACCTCAACGAGACGCTCGAACGTCGGGTGAGCGAAGCGCTCGCACAGCGCAAGCTCCTGGCCGACATCGTGGAAGGCACCAATGCCTTCGTCCAGGTGGCCGATCTCGACTATCGGTGGCTTGCCATCAACCGGGCGGCGGCAGACGAGTTCGAGCGCATTTTCGGCCTTCGGCCCGAGGTCGGCGACAGCATGCTGGAAATGCTCGCTTCGCAGCCCGAGCAGCAGGCCGCTGTCAAACGCGTATGGGGCCGCGCGCTGGGCGGGGAGGAATTCGTGGAGATCGGCGAGTTCGGAGATCCGGCGAGGGATCGCCGGTTCTACGAGATGCGCTACAGCACCTTGCGCGAGGGGAGCGGCGCGCTCGTAGGGGCGTATCAGTTCGTGTATGACGTCACTGAGCGGGTACTAGACCAGGAGCGCCTGCGAAAAGCTCAAGAGGCGCTTCGCCAATCCCAGAAGTTGGAGTCCATCGGGCGGCTGACCGGAGGCGTGGCACACGACTTCAACAACTTGCTGGCCGTGTTCGCAAACGGGTTGCAGTTACTGGAGCGCGACATGACTGCGGAGCAGCGGGAGCGCATCCATGCAGCCATGCGCCGTGCTGTGGCACGGGGAACTGGTTTAACGCACCAGCTACTTGCTTTCACGCGCAGGCAGGCGATCAATCCCGAGTCGATCGACCTTGCGGCCCAGCTCCAGGGCATGCGCGAAATGCTCGAGCACTCGCTGCGGGGGGACATCCGTGTGGAGATGGACTTCGCAGCCGACCTGTGGCCAGTCGAGATCGATGTGGGCGAGTTCGAGTTGGCGATGTTGAATCTGTTCGCTAACGCTCGGGACGCGATGCCCGACGGCGGCGTCATCACCATCGACGCGAGGAACGTCATGAAAGCGGCGGACGAGGGAGTGTCGTCTGCCTGCCTTCAGCTTTCCGTCGCCGATACGGGGAGCGGGATGCCGCCCGAAGTCCTGGAACGTGTGTTCGAGCCCTTCTTCACGACCAAGGAGGTTGGCAAGGGGTCGGGATTGGGGTTGCCGCAGGTCTATGGTTTTGCGCAGCAATCCCGCGGCCAGATCAGGATCGACAGTCGGATTCAGGCCGGCACCACAGTCACCCTGCTATTGCCTCGCTCGCTCAGCAAGCCGGCCCTGCCTGTTGACGCAACGAGCGCGCCGCAAGTTAGTGGCGACGGCAGCGGTCGCCACGTGCTTCTCGTCGAAGATGACGAGGAAGTCGCGGCGTTGACGCGCGAGATGCTGGGTCACTTGGGGTTTGCGGTCATCCACGTAGCAAGCCCGGCAGCTGCGCTGGGCGCGCTGGCCAACGCGCGGAGCATCGACATCGTGTTCTCGGACATCATGATGCCCGGGGGCATGAGCGGCCTCGACCTGGCTCGCGAGATCAGGCGCCGGCGCCCAGAGTTGCCAATCGTGCTGACTACTGGGTATGCCGGAGCAGCAGCCGGTATGAGTAACGCGGAATTCCGCATGCTTCTGAAGCCGTATAGCCTGGAATCGTTGGCCGACGCCCTGAGGGTCAGACCCCGATGAACCGAATCGGGACTTGGTACGCACGGTCGCAGTCGCTCCCTACTGTGGGCGCACTGCGCCTGACGGGCGAGGAGCGGATGAACGCTATGTTGAAGAGGAGCAACTCATGCGACTGAAAATAGCTGCGCCGCACCTTAGCGAGGCCGTGCGCATGGTTGAACAATGCGCTGCCGTCAGAGAGTGGATCTTGCACCGCACGACGAGCGATTTGACGCGCAGATCGGCTTCCGAACGTCGCGCGCCTGGAGATGCGGTCTCGCACCAATCATAGTGACGCCCCAATTGATCGTGAACGCACGTGGACTCCCACGCTGGCAACCGATGTCGGAACTCTGGTTCAGCACCGCGAGAGGGTTGGATGGGCTTCGGCTGCGCAGCGCAGACCCAGTCTCCGTTGCTTCGCTTCGAAAGCCGTAATCGTGCTGGTCGTGGACGCAACCTCTCCACGGTATTGAGCTCCATCGCCCCGCTTCACTCTGGTCCGGGGCGGCGCTCCTTTGTAGACTGTGTTGATGGCCGCAATGCTTTTCAACCCGGACCGTCACGAACCGCTTGTCCCCGACGCCTGGGACGAAGCAATTGCGCGCAGGAAGATCGAGCAAATTGTTGAAGACGCAGAGGCTCGGTTCTCTCCTGATCTGCTCTGGCCGACTCACCCCAACGACAGTTCAGAGTGCGCGCCTTCTTACATGCTTTACTGGGGTGCATGCGGTGTGTTGTGGACTCTTCGCTACTTGGAAGTTCGGGGCGCCTGCCGCCTGAAGAGAGACTACGCCCCGTATGTGAAATCGCTCCTGGAGCCCAATCGAAAGCATATGGGCTACGAGGCCGGGCAGCCATTCGGCAGCTACCTCATGGGAGACACGGGCATTCAGTTGCTGCAGCAGTGGCAGGAACCCTCCAGCGAGACGTGTTCGGAACTCATCAAACTTGTGGAGGCCACGCGCGACCATCCTGCGCGAGAACTGATGTGGGGTGCGCCAGGCACACTTCTGGCCTCGCTGTTCCTGCATCAGCAGACGGGTGAGGCCGTCTGGTCTGAGCTCTACCGTACGACGGCCCAGCAGCTTTGGTCGCAGCTTCGCTGGTCAACAGAGCATGGCTGTCACTACTGGACGCAGGACTTGTATGGCAAGACCTACACATTCCTGGATGCGGTTCACGGGTTCGTGGCAACGGCTGCCGTACTTATCAATGGACGACACCTCCTCTCTCCTGCGGCTTGGTCCGGATGGCAGGAGTGCATCGCCAACACCGTACGCCAGACGGTCGAGTGCGACCGGGGCAGAGCAAACTGGCGCGCAAGGCTCGACGGCTCACCCCTCAGCGATTCGCCCGGACTTGTCCAGTTTTGCCACGGTGCTCCGGGATTCGTGATTTGTCTCGCGGACTTCCCGCCGGACAGCCTCGATGACCTGCTTGTGGCTGGCGGGGAGACCACCTGGAGCGCGGGTCCACTGCGCAAGGGGTCTAACTTGTGCCATGGCACCGGGGGCAACGGCTACGCATTCTTGAAGCTGCATCGGCGTTTTGGCGGAGGCATGTGGCTGGAACGGGCTCGAGCTTTTGCCATGCACGGTATCCACCAGACTGAACGCGACCTCGCGCAGTTTGGCCAATTGCGTTATTCGCTATGGACGGGGGACCTGGGGTTTGCGGTGTATCTCTTGGACTGCATCGAAGGTACGGACAGATTTCCGACGCTTGACGTCTTCTTTGAGAGCTAGTGCTTGAATACTCTGACCAGACGGACCTTCATGGGAAGCCCATGTCAGTGGCTCGCTGGCGCATGTGGTCAACGTCCGGTAACGGCCGGCATCAGTCCGCTCGCAACTGCACGGTCACCCAAGATGCCGTCAATCTATGCGCCTTGTCTCCCTATTCGGGCGAAATTTCTCTGCTCGGCGTACGAGGGCAGGGCGTCTCGGGCGCTGCCGGCCGCGCTGTCGTGCTTCGCATCGAGCCCTTCGGTCTCGCCCGTTCGGGCTTGCATCGCTGACGCCTCCGCGCATGCGGCGCTGCGCCTTTCGGTTGCCCTGCGCGCTGCGCCTGCTTGGCCAGGCGGCCCGGGGCCGCAGAGGCGCTCGCCGCGCGGCGGTTTCGTGTGCGTGTGACGGATGCGCCGTGCTCACCCGTGGAGCCGAGCAATACGTTATTGGTCCGTCCGAAACCGGCCGCACGACATCAGGTCTTCGCCGTAGGAATGGCGAGGTCGTACCGCAACCCGCTCGACCCTTCGCCCGAACCGGCCGCCTTGCGCCGAGAGATCCACACGTGCGTCGAGCCGTCCCACCAGCGCGTGCGCATGGCCACGCGCGTGACCTGCGTGCCGGCGCGGGTGACCTCTTCCTCGCGCACCCGGTATGGCTGCACGCCCGTGGGCCGCAGGATGCGCGACAGCGGCGGCAGCGTGAACACCGTGCCGTCCGAGCGGGCGCGGGCCACGGCGCCGCGCTCCAGCGCGATCTCGCCGCGCAACGGGTCGATGGCGACCGGCAGCAGCGGGATCCAGTGCGCGGGCACCAGCGTCTCGAGCTGGTAGTGCAGCAGCGGGCCGCCGCGGGTGGGCTCGGCAGCGTCGACCTCGCCGTCCAGCACCGCGCGTTCGTGCCCGGCCAGCGCCTCGCCCGCACCGCCGGGCACGCGGTGCTCGACGGCCCAGACCATATTGGCCATCTCGTCGCGCAGGAAGCGCACGTCCTCTAGCACCTCGCCCTGCACGACGCTGCTCAGCGCACTCGGCGGCAGCGCGAAGTAGGGCGCGAGCGCGTCGCCGTCGCGGTGCGCGAACATCGCCCAGCGGCGCGTGCCGGCCTCGGCCATGTCGTTGGCGCGCGGCACGCGGGTGCGGCCGCCGAACACGTCGTGCACGAGCAGCAGGTCGATCTGGCTGAGCGTGCCCACGGGCAGCACCAGCGGCGCGACGAACCAGTCGTTGGCGGCCACCGTCATGAAGTCGGTCGCGAGCAGCCGGCCCACGTCGCGCAGGTCGGGCTCGATGGCGCCGAAGTCGGTGCGGTTGTTCTCGAACGCCCACCAGCGGTGGTTGGGCATGCCGCGGAAGCGCACGTGCATCGGCAGCACCGACGAACTGCCCGACGCGATGGCCGCGTCGCCGTCGTCGGCCCGCGCGGCGCGTGCGCGGGTCACATCGAAGGCGTACCAGTCGAGGCTGCCGTCGGCGGCGGCCTCGGCGTCGAAGGTGAGCACGCGGTTGTCGGGGCCGCGGGCGATGGCGTCAGCGTCGTACTCCAGCCGCTCGGCGCGCCAGGACGGCGCGTCCTGCTCGCCGATGGCGCCGTGCACGCGCGCGACGTGCGCCTGCAGGCCGGCCAGCGCGGCGAGCACGGCGGCGCGCTCGGACGCTGTCAGCGCGAGAAGGCCGGCGGTGAGCGGCGGCGGCAGGTCCGGCGCGGTCAGCACCGCGGCGCGCAGCAGCGCCATGCCGTCGATGCAGCGGCCGCCCAGCACGCGCCACAGGCGGGCCTCGGCGGTGTCGGGGTCGGCGGCGAGTTCGGCCTCGGTCGGCACGGGCACAGGGTAGGCGCCCAGCACCTTGGCGCGGGCGGTGGCGGGGGCGCCCTGTTCTTCGAGCAGCTCGTCGAAGAGCTGGCCCAGGTCGGCCTCCAGCGCCTTCTGCTCGTCGAAGGCCTCGCTCTGCACGGCCGGCTCAAGCGGCTGCCCGGCGGCCAGCGCGCGTGGGGCTTCGCCGCGCGGCGCCCAGTGCGTGAACGGCGAGTGCCGCCACGCGATTTGCACCCAGGCGGGAGAGGCAGCGTCCTCGCCGCGGAACTCGCCGAACTGCCATTGGCGGGCCAGCAGCCACAGCGGGTCGCGGATGCGCGCCTGCAGGCTGCGCTGCACTTCGCGTGCACGCTGGCGCGGCTCCAGGCGGTTCCAGTAGGTAATGGACTTCATGGCGTGGCGGACAGGAAGGCGCGGTCCAGCGCGAGGTGGTCGCGGATCTGCGTGGTGATGGTGTCGTTGCGCGCGTTGCCGGCCAGGAAGGTGGCGGGCAGCAACTGGTCCAGCGCGCCGAGCAGGTCGCGGTCGACGGCGCGGATCTGCGCCAGCTCCAGCGTCTCCAGCAGCACGTCGCGCACCGTCTCGACGGACCAGTGCTCGCGCGCGTCCGGCGGCACAGCGATGAGGATGGCCTGCGGCGCCTCGGCGCCCGGGTCGTCGTAGTGGAAGGCGACGGCGGTGCTCTCCTCGCGCTGCGGGATCAGCTCCGTCCATTCGTCGACGAGCAGGCCGCACCAGTGGGCACCGGCGGCCGGCAGCGACTGGTCGTGCAGCAGGGCGAGGCCGATGGTGCCGGAGGGCGGGCGCTGCTCGGGGTCCAGCGGGTCGGCGAATGGCAGCGCGGCCCAGCGGGCATTGGGGCGGTGTGGCAGTTGCGTCACGTCCAGCGCCGTCGCGGTGGGCGTGTCGCCGGCCACGCGGCCGAGCGCGAGGCGGGCGCGGCTGAAGGCCGACCAGCGCGCCAGCGGCGTGCGCACCTGGGCGGCTCCTTGCAGCCATTCACGGCGCTCGGCGCGTGTCGGAGTGGGCGACGGGCCTTGCGCCAGCGCGACGTCCATCGCGGCCGGCACGGGCTTGAAGCGCGGCAGCAGCTTGAAGCCGGTGCCGAACACGGCCTCGGCGCGGGCCTGCGGCGTGGTGGCTGCAGTGGCGTCGGCGAGGCGCTTGGTGAACTCAGCGGCCACGCCTTTCGCGAGGCCTACGAGGTCGGCGAGGCGCGTTGCGCTGGCGTCCGCGTCGGGCTCGTCGTGCGGGCTGGGGATGAAGGCGCGAGCGAGGCCGAACGCCGCCGTCCCACGCAGTGCCCGCACGAGGTCGGCACGTGCAGCCTGGGCGATGGGAAGCGGCTCGGCAGCATAGGGCAGCAGGGCCGTCGTCAACGCGCCCAGCGCGGCCTGTGCTGCAGCTTGCGAAGCCGCGGCACGGGCGGTGAGGTCGGCGGTGTCGATGCTCGCGGCCGGCAGCAGCTCGCGCTGCGACACCGCGACGAAATCCTCCGGGCCGAGCGGGCGTGCCGTAGACAGTAGCGACTGCGCGCTGCGCATCAACTCGGCCAGTTCGGCGAAGCTGATCGTGCTGGCGCGGTCGGTGGGCGCGTAGTCGATGCTGACCTTGCCATGCGGCGCGGCATCGGCGCGGGCGAGGACGACGGCGGTGACGCGCGCGTCCAGCTCCGAGGCTTGGGCCGTCGTGTTGGGCTGGGCAGCGGCACCGGCGTTGGCGGCATCCGGCGACAGGATCTGCAGCAGGTCGATGGCGCGCAGACCGAGCTGGGCCAGCGTCACTTCCACCGGGCCCTTCGTGGCGCCGGCATCGTCGGTGTAGGTCGCGGCGCAGCGCACGCGGGCCGGGTCGCCGATGTGGGTGGCGAGCCACGCATCCAGCCGCGGTTCGGCCTCGGTGCGCGGTGTGGCGGGGATGGCGGCCCAAGCCGGTGGCATCGCGGCGGCCGGGTCCAGCAGCAGGGCCACGCGGTGGATCAACGCGCTGCCGCCGCGCGGCGAACGCACGACCTCGGGGTCGGGCGGCCGGGCGCCGCGGCTCAGCGCGTCGAGCGAGGCCGCGGCGCCCGCGGTGTTGCCGCGCACGATCTGGTGGACCGACTCGGCCAGCAGCAGGTCCGACACCGCGTCGATGCTCTCGTCCAGCGCGCGCAACTCGGCCATCACGGCGTCGAAGTCCGGCCCCGCCGCGGGTGGCAGGCCGCGCTGGCCCCAGGCGATAGTGGGCGGCTGCGCCGCGAAGGCCTCGTGCAGCCGCAGGCCGTGCACCACGTGGCGGGCCGTCACGGCCTCCACCGCCTCGCCCGGCGCCAGCGGCGTGAGCTGGCCGGCATTGAGCGGGAACTCGGCGCGGAAGGGCTCGATGTAGCGGTCCAGCTCGCGGCCCGGGTGCCCTTCGTGCAGTCCGCGCTCGAACTGGTAGCCGAGCACGGCGCCGAGCGGCTGGCCCTGGCGCACGGCGTCGAGGATGAAGCGGGCGCGGCGCACGCGGGTGGACGACAGGTCCACGCCGTAGCGCGCGCCGTCCACCTGCCGCCGCGTCAGGTAGCCGTTGCGCAGGATGGCGGCGGTGGCGGCCTGGGCCATCGAGGCCGCATGGATGTGGCCGCCGCTCGAGACCTGCTCGTCCAGCAACGCGCCGCGGGCGAGCTTGAGCTTGCGCAGCATCAGGTCGTCCAGCCCTTGCACCGGGTGGCTCACGCGCTCGACAGCGGGCTTGGCGCGCAGGTCCATCACCCAGCCGTAGGCGCCGATCACGTTGCGCGGAGCATCGGTGCTGCGCAGCGCGTTCAGGCGGTCGGTGAACATCGCGGTGGCCCAGGCGTCCAGCCTCGTGCTGCAAGCGTCGAGCGTCTCGGTGAGCAGGCGTTCGAGCTCGGCAGTCGGCAGGGCCTCCAGCGTTTTCAGGTAGTCACGGAACTCGCGCAAGCGGCGGTTCTGGGGCCGCACGATGTCGCTCCAGACGAAGCGCGCCACACTCAGCTCGCCGGTGACGGCTGGCGCCGTCATCTGCAGCCGCTCGATGGGCGTGGGCAGCGTCGCGCGCCGTTGCACGCCGTTGTCTTGCGCGGCCACCGCGCCCACGCCAGGGAACTCCGGCTCGCGCAGCATCGCGCGCGTCACGAGGCGCTGGTCCAGGAGGATGGTGTCGGCGCTGCGGGCGGCCTCGCGCAGCATCGCGTGGCGCAGCAGCAGGTAGAGCAGCGTCCTCGGCTTCTCAATGCCGGCGGGCAGGCGCTCGTCGCGCACGTCGTCGATGCTGGGCGCCTCGCGCAGCCATTGGATGTAGTTGAAGGGCTGGGCGCCCTGGCCGAGCGATTCGGTCTCGGACAGCGGTTCGTCGTCCTCCGCGCTCGGCTTAGGCACGACGAAGCCGCGCACGAAGGCCTGGCTGGCGCTACCGTACTGCAGCGAGAACACGCGCGACGTGACGCCCGGGTTGCCCAGCCGCGCGGCGAGGTTCTGGGCGAGTTGCAGCTGGCGCAGCCGCGCGGGCTCCCAGTCCAGCCCGAAGAAGCTGCCGATGTTGAGCGAGGCATTCGGGCCGACGACGCTGCGCACGCGCACCTCGCCAGCCGACGCGTCGGTCTCGAGGATGCCGAGCAGGTCGCGGTCGGGGTCGTCGCTGCGGCCGACACGGGCGACGTTGGGCACTTGCTCGCGCCAGAACTCGCGCAGGCGGCGCAGCTCCACGGGCAGCGCGTCCTGCACCAGGCCCTTGAGGCCGCGCTGCTTCCATTGCGTGAGGTTGGAGGCGACGACCACGCCGTAGGGCGTGCCGCCCACGCGCAGCGCGGAGAGCGGGCCGCGCGGGCGCACGTGCTCGACGAAGTAGTCGCGCAGGCGCTCGACGTCCTCGTCCAGTTCGTCCTCGAACAGCAGTTCTTCCAGGAAGTAGCCCCAGGTCGCCGGCCACAGCGCGCCGCACATCGCGCGGGCACCTGCCTGCTCGTCGGCGTCGCTGCGGTCCACGTGCAGGAAGGTCAGCGGCGGCAGGCCGAGGGCGCGGGCCAGGCGCTCGCCATCCTTGCCGGCGATGCTGCGCGTGGCGTCACGCTCCACGGCCAGCGAGCCCAGCGCATCGGGGTCGGGCACCGGCCAGCCGGCACCGCCGGCCTGGGTGTTGTTGGTCGGCGTGCCTTGGCGCACGAAGGCCAGGCCGCGCTGGAAGCGGTGGGCGTCGAACAGCCGCGCGAGCGCATTGCCGGCCTCGGCGCTATCGAGCGAGCCCTTGACGCCGACGACGAGCAGCTGGTCGAAGCCCTGCTGCACGTCGGCGGCGGTCAGGGGCAACCTCATCGCCATGCCGACGTCGAGGGCGCGTTGAAAGTCCACGGTCCAGCGCTGGCCTTCGTCGATCTTGAGGCCGTCGCCGGAGAGGTCGAACAGCTCGGAGTCGGCCGCGTCCGGCGCGGCGCTGAGGGCCAGCGGCTCGACGATGGGGCCGCCCTGGCCGCGCAGCTCCTCCAGGCCGTTGCGCAGGCCGAGGGCCAGCCAGCGGTCGGGTAGCAGGCGGGCTTCGACGGCGCGCGTCCAGGCATCGCTGCGGCGCGGCGGCGTGGGGAACTGCGGGCGCGCCTGGGCGGGGTCGGCGCCGGCGTTGTCAGGCGTCATGCGCTCGGCCACCCAGGCGGCGCGCGTGGCGCCGAGGGCGTCGACGAGCACCTTCCACGCGGCGGCGGCCGTAGCCGAGGCGTCCCATAGCGCGGTCCAGTAGGCGCTGCCGGCGGCGATCTCGTCGTCGGTCAGCTCGGGCTCGTGGCCGTCGCCGTGGAGGTCGTCCGGGTAGATGCGCAGCCACAGCTCGTCGGCATTGCCGCCGAGGGCGAAGCGCGTCTCGATGCGCACCGGCAGCAGCACGAGGGGCGCGGTGGTGGCCAGGGCCTCGAAGTCGTCGGGCGGCAGGAAGTCCTTCAGCGCGCCGGCCACGCGGTCCAGCGCGGCGACGTGGCGGCGGTGCAGGGCGTCGGCGGTCTCGGCGGAGTGGGCCGCGGCCTGCGCGGCGGCGACCGTACGTTCGTCGCGCTCGCCGAAGGCGCTGCGGGCGGCCCGCAGTTGGCGGTCGGCGTCGGCCCGGGCCTGGCGGGCGGCGGACAGCTCGGTGCGCGCGGCATCACGGGCGGCGCGGGCCTGGGCGAGTTTGTCGTCGAGCGGCATCGCGGTCCTTCAGGTGTCGCGCAGCATGTCGGAGCCGTGGATGGCGATCAGCACCGGCTTCTGCAGCGTGATCTCTGCGAGGTGGGATGCCTGCGACCCATGCCGGCCGGTGCCGGAATCGGCGTGCCAGGCGGGCTGGTCGCCCGTGTCGAGCGCGCCCAGCTTGGGCAGGGTGCGGTTGAGGTCGATGTGGGTCCAGCTCGACTGGTCGGCCGCGCTGGCGGAGAGGTGGGGCCAGCCGAGCTGGTCGAAACTGTTCACCGCGGCGTCGAAGGTGCCGTCCGCGTCCAGCCCGAAGCGCGGCTCGGCGGCCTGCTCCTGCAGCACGAAGAAGTAGCCCTGGTGCTTGTTCACGTCCGTGGGATCGGTCGTTGCGCCCTTGGCCTGCGTGGGCGTCAGCGGGAAGCCGAAGAAGACGATGTCGGGCGAGAGCTTGCCGTGGAACTCGTAGTCGACGACGCGGTCGGTGAGCTGGCGCTTGCGGTCGGGGCTGGCGGCGGCCTCGACGGCGTAGACGTGGGTGTTGGGGTAGCGGCGGAACAGGTCGCCGCGCACCAACAGCACCAGCCGCTCCTCGCCGCCCGGCATGGGCGCGCGGGCGCTGTTGGCGCCGAGCGCGGCGTGGGGCTTCCACTGGTGCATCTTCTCGATGTCGAGCAGGCCTTCGGGGTCGCTCGGCGGCGGGGGCACGCCGCGTACGTCCCAGAACTGGCGGAAGAAAGTGCCGCGCAGCTCGGTGGGGTACTCGTTCCACAGCAGCTCGCGCCCCATCTCGTGGTTGAGGCCGGCCATGTAAGCCTCCACCGTCCGCTGGTTGGTGATCAGCAGCGCGATGGTGTTGCCGGGGATGAGCTCCATGCCGGGCAGCAGCCAGTCCTGCCCCAGCTCGCGCAGCGCCTCGTACATGGGCTGCGGGAACTCGGGATAGGCCTTGAGGTCGTCCAGCGGGTCGGGGCTCACGTAGCCGAGGTCGATGGCGAGGTGGGTGCGCCGGGTGAAGGCCTGGGCGATGGTGATGCGCGGGTCGATGGCCGTCTGCAGCTTGGTGCGCAGCAGCGGCAGATCGACGGGCGTCAGCGGGCGCTGGACAGGCAAGGCAGCGCCGAGGTCGCCGAAGAGCTGTGACAGCGCGCCGCGGAAGGCGAGGGCCTCGGTGTTGTCGGCAGTGGTGCCAGCTGCCGCGGGTAGCGGCGTGCCAAGCGGTGGTGCATCCTGCAGCGAGAAGGCCGTCGTGGCGGACACCGCTTCGACGAGCGTCGGGTCGAACCGCTCCTCAACCAGCGCCTGGGCGGCGACCTGCCCGGCCTCGTCGGGCTGCGGGGCCTGGCCGCCGAGCAGCAGGTTCCTCAACGCGGTGCGCCACGCGGCGGGCAACTGCGTCCAGGCGACGCCAGCCACCACCGCCAGCGCGATGCCGCCGAGGATGCCGAAGGCCGCGAAGGCCAGCAGCAGGCACAGCAGGATCAGCAGCCACAGCGTTAGCCGCAGTCCGGGAGACGCACCGCTGCCCGTGGCACGCGGCACCGCGGCGGACGCAGCGCCGCCGAGCGTGGGCAGCGTCGCCGGCGTGGGCGGCGCGGCGCCGGGCCGCAGCGTGCCCGCGTTGAGGCGCTGCAGCAGCGTGGCGGCCGCGCGCGCGGCGGCGGGGCGGCCCTGGCGGCGGCCGGCGGGGCCGAGGGGGCGGGCGAAGCGCCGCCACGCGGTGTCGAGCACGCCCGACGGGATGGGGCTGTCGCGCAGCAGTGCGGCGATGGTGACGGGGCTGCCCTTCACCCGGGTGTGCAGGTTGCGTGTGAGCAGCAGCAGGTCTTCATCCGCCGCCGTGACGACGTGGCGCGTGTGCGCGATGACGGACACCGACCGCGCCAGCTGCGCCTGCCGGCGTGCCTCGTTCTTGGCCCGCACGCCTTCCACCTGCAGCCAGGCGCCGGCCATCAGCTCGCGCTGCTGGGCCTGAACGACCTGGGTGCCCAAGCCCGAGGTGGTGCGCAGGCGCGGGTCGTGGTTGAGCTCCTGGAACCACTGCGGCGGCGTGCCGGGCTGCAGCTTGTCGCGCGCGGCGTGGCGGGCGCCGTACAGCGGCGGCGCGACGACGCGCTCGGGCGACTGCCCCGCCAGCCGCTCGGCCGGCAGGTTGAGCAGCGTGGTGAGACGGTCGGTGAAGAGCTGCTTGGTGGGCGACGCCGGCCAGGGCGTGCTCTGGGTGCGCACGGTCTTCAGCGCGCCTTCCAACCCCAGCGGCCCACCGTGCGCGGCGATGCCGTGCAGCGCGCCGCGCGGGTTGCTGACGTCCATGTCGCGCACGCCGACCTCGGGCGGCAGCATGCGCGGCACGAGGCGCCGCACCAGCGACTCGAAGTCGCCTTCGGCCTCGGTGTGGAAGCTCCACCGGTGGTGGATGGGCAGTGTCACGCCGGCCTGGCCTAACGTCCAGGCGGGGGCAAGGCCGTCCACCGGGCCGACGGGCAGTTGCAGGCCGCGCAGACGGCCGCGCTCGAAGGCGGGCACGAGGCAGGCGGTGTAGCGCGTGCGCGCGTCCAGCCGACGCGGGCACAGCAGGCGGGCGCGCACGCGGCCGTCTCCCGCCGCAAGGGCCTGGCGCAGCGTAGCCTCTTCGGCGGCGGGTCCGTCCATTTGCACGTGGGCCCAGGCCCAGGATTGCGACAGGTCCGGCAGGCTGGTGGTGGACTTGACCACCATCGACGGCAACCCGCCTTGGGCTGTCGCCGGGCGCCAGGTGGCCTCGTCGTCGCGCAGCACGGCGAGCACCAGCCAAGGCCGCAGTCGGCCGTTGGCAGCGGGTGCGGCGGCGGTCAGGCGCCACAGCGCGTCGGCCTCGCGGACCTCCACCAGCGGGAAGTAGTTGGGCTCGGCGTCGGGCGCGTCGGGCCGGGGCCAGGTGCGCACGACGGTGAAGGCGTCGAGCGACGCCAGCTCGCCGCTGCCGTAGAGTTCCAGCGGCACGTCCACGCCGAGGGTGTCGTTGTTAAAGCCGACGTGCACGTTGACGACGGCGCGCGGCGTGTTGCCGGCATCACCGTCGCGCCGTGCGATCTGCGTGCCCACGCCGCGACGCAGCCACGACACGAAGCTGTAGCGGGCAAGGGTGGCCATCAGCCGGCCTCCAGTTCATGCGCGGGCAGCACCTGCCAGCGGCCGGCATCGCCTGGGTTGGCGCGCTTCCAGTCGCGCAGCGCCTGCTCGGCCGCGGCGCGCGAGCGGTGCTGGCCGAGCTGGGCGTGGGCGGCCAGGGTGTCGGCGCTGGTGATGCCCCAGGCTTCGTCGTCCACCTGGATGCGCGGCGCCGCGCCGGGCGCCGGCGCGTAGCGCTCCAGGCCGGGCCGCGGCGCGAGGTCGATGCGCGTGCGGGCGGCCATTCGGTCGAACTGCGCGGCGGTCACCGTCGCCGTGGCGAGCTGGCGGACCTTGAACCTCGTGAACAGGTCGCCGCCGTCCTCGGGCTTGTCGATGATGATGCGTTCGTAGACGAGGTCCTTGCCTCGCGTGTTGCCGGCGGCCAGTGCGTCGCCGCCGAAGGCCACGCCCGCGTCCATCAGCTCGTAGGAGTCGCGCGAGAGCTTCTGCGCGTCGTTCAGGTCGAGGTACTGGCCGGAGGCGAAGAAGTCGCCGCGCGGCACGAAGCCGGCGCCCGAGGTGCCGATGCGCGCATGGCTTACGTCAAAGCGCGAGGGGCCGTCGATGCGGGCCTCGCCCAGCTTGTCGAGCTGCAGGTTCAGCGGCAGCACCTTCTGCTGCACGGCCAGGCCGCTGGCGGGGTCGATGAAGGTCTTTCCCGCGGCGTCCGCCGGCGCGGCGAAGGACAGCGCGCGCTGCGGCCCGGCGCCGGCCAGGCCCTGCCAGTTGCGGCCATCGGCGAGCGCGGCGCGGAGCTGGTCCCACGCGACGAGGGTGGGCACCGGCTGGGTCTGCTCGTCGCCGATCTGCAGCTTGACCGGCACGCTCACGTCGAAGAAGAACAGCGACAGGCTGGCGCGCCCGCGCACCTTCCACGGGTTGGGGCCGCTCAACTGGCCTTCGAGCTGGATGCCCGCGATGACGGTGCTGCCGCGCTTGAGCTGCACGCCCGCGTCGATGTCCACGACGAAGGAAAAGGGCACGAAGATGACCAGCGCGTCGTAGCCCAGCCAGCCGTGGATGCTGAATCCGGCCGCCGACGCATAGGCCTCGACGCGCGCGCCGAACTGCACGCTGTTGGCGGTGAGCGCGAAGTAGGACTGGCAGGTGAGGCGCGGGTTGTCGTCCAGGCCAAGTTCGATGGTCAGGCGCCGCAGCTCCGGGAAGTTGGGCGGCGGGCGGAACTGGGGGTGCAGGCCGCCCATGGACAGCGCAAAGATCGGCGGACTGCCCCAGGACAGGCGCAGCGCCATGTCGCCGTAGACGGAGAACACCGTGACGCGCGAGTCGTACAGCGACGCGTCGATGGACAGCATCTTCTCGCCGAAGTCGATGATGCCCAGCACATCGAGGTTCAGCGACACCAGCGGCAGCTCGGGCACGGGGATGGTCACCTTCAACTGGCCGAGGATGAGGATGCGGACGGGGTCGGGCAACTCCAGGATGACGCCGAGCGCGCCGGTCACGAGGCTGGGCGTGCCCCAGCCGATGCGCAGGAAGGGCCCGAAGACGAAGCGGTAGCGGGCCGGAGGGAAGATGGAGCGCAGGCTGGCGATGATGGCCGGCGCATTCGTCACCGGGTCGCGCGGGAACATGATGTTGTTCAGCGCGCCGGTGCGGATGCCTTGGCGCAGCACGTCCGTCGCGACCGTGCGGTGCATGCCCGCCAGGCCGCCCACGCCGGTCAGCGTGAAGCCGAAGCCGAGCTGGATGGGCGGCAGCTCCACCGACACGATGATGAGCAGCGAGAAGCCTTCCCCGCCTTCCGGCATACGCGTATCCAGCAGGCCGATGGCCGTCACGGCGACGATTGGCGTGCCGAGCTGCAGCACGCCGGCGTAGCGGCCGTTGGGCACATCGATAGACAGGAAGCCACCGCCGCTGATGGGCCCGGCCTTGACCTCCACACCGATGCCGGTGGGCGGGCGGAAGGCGAAGCCCATGTCCAGTGGGCCGAGGTTGCCGCGCCGGTCGGCGGGAAAGCGCATCGGCAGGTCGAAGCCGATCTTGTCGACTGCCAGGCCAAAGGGCCCGATCTGCACCTTGAGTGCCGTGGCGACACCGAGCGACACCGGCGCCGGCGTGCCGAAGCCGAGCAGCACGTAGAGCTGTTGCACCTCCACCGGCCCGAGGTTGAGGTGCAGCGGCACCACCAGCTCCAGCGCCGCGCCGCCGACGAAGACGACGCCGCGCGAGGGCGTCCAGCGCAGCGACATCGCGAAGTCGCTCTCGATCTTCAGTCCCTGCAGGATGCTGGTGATGAAGCCGTCCCCCTCGGACAGGTCGATGACGAGCTTGCCGCCTTCCAGCGCGATGTCGACGGCGGGCTCGGCCTTCAGCGCGCCGCCTTCGAGCTTGGCCACCACGCCGACGCCTGTGCTGAAGCGGCGGACCTGCAGCCGGCTGCCGCCCGGCTTGCCGAGCACCACCATCGGCCGCCCGCCGTCCTCGGCCGCGAGCGCGGCGCTTGCCTCCAGCGACGCCCCGGCGGTGGGCGGCTGCAGCGAGAGTTGCAACGGCGGTGTGAGGCTGCCGCCCATGCCCGCGCCGAAGCGCGCCTTGGCCCCCACACGCAGCGACCACGGCGGGGCGATGGGGATGCTGCGGCTGAAGTCCTGCGTCGCCTGGAAGCGTACGCGCAGCGCCAGCGATGGCGGGTTGCCCGGCTGGACCTGCAGCGAGGCGAGGTAGGCCTCCAGGATGCGAGGCGCGCCGGGGGGCTCGATCAGTGCGACTGGGTATTCGTAGCGGTCGAGGAAGTCACGCAGCCGCTCGAACAGCAGCTTGCCGTCGAAGGTGGGCCGGCCCCAGCCGTAGGTGTCGCCGAGGTAGGCGGCCGGGTTGGACAGCAGGTTGCCGAGGCGGTCCAGGTGCAGGCGGTGGCGCACGTGCGGCACGGCCAGCGCGCTGCCGGGCGCGGGCAGCACCTCGTCGTCGTCCGCGAGGCCGATCAGCACGAGCACCTGCAGCAGCGCCGGCGCGCGGTGGCCGAGGTATTCGACGATGAGGAAATCGATCAACCGCTCAGGCAGTTCGGGCAGCTGCGCGTTTAGTTCCGCCACGGTTGCGGGGGAGGCGCCCGCAGCGGCTTGCAGCGCCGCCTGCAGCGCATGCACGTGGCCGATGACCTGACCCGCGCGCACGATGACCGCCACGCCGGCAAGGGCCATCTGCGCCTCGTCGCCGGCGTCGATGGCCTGGCCGAGGTTGGTGACCAGGGGCTCCAGCGCGGCGGCGTCGCCGGCCAGCGTATTCACTGCCGCGACGAAGCCGGCATGGCCGGCCACGGCCTCGGGCAGCCGCAGGCCCAGTTGCGCGAGCAGATCGACCGGACCCGCGCCGGCCGGCGACAGGCGCTCGCCCAGCGGCTCCAGCAGGGCGCCCAGCTCGCGCGCGACAAGTTCGATAGTGCCGCTGTTGGCCATCAGGCCACCTGCCTCGGCAAAGCCAGCACGTCGCCCAGGCGCCGGCCGGGCAGCGCGAGCAGGGTGGCACGCTGCGCGTCGATGTCGGCCACCAGCGCGGGCGAGGCGTGGCGGCGAACGCGGTCGAGGATGCGCGCAAGGCAGGCCTGCGAGTCCAGCTCGCCGATCTCGCGAGGCACGACTGCTTGCTCCGGATCGGCGCTGATGGCCAGCGCTGCGCGCACGAACAGCGGGCCACGGTTGCGCTGCCAGACCGTGGCGACACGGCGGTTGGTGTTGATGAGGCCCAGCACCTCATCGAAATGCCGGCTCACCAGCGCCGCCGCCTCGTGGCCGCCGGGCATCGCCAGCAGCCAGGCCTGGAAGCGCTGCATCTGCCGCGACAGCGCCTGCTCGTAGACGCGGTGCGGCGCGTGCAGGCTGGGCAGGCGCATGCCTGGGCCGCCTCCTCCGCCACCCCCGCCGCCTGGTGGCACTGGCTGGCCGGCAAGCACGACGGCGACGGCCGCGGCGGCGTCGACCTTGCCGAAGCCCCAGTTGTCGTCGGGTACCACGCCGAAGGCGGGATCGGGCGCGCGGGCGGTGTCGATCAGCGTCTGGCGGATCTCGGCGATGCCCATCGCCGGCTTAGCCTGCAGCATCAACGCCACCACGCCGGCCACATGCGGCGCGGACATCGACGTGCCGGTGAGGCCTTGGTAGAAGTCGTAGCAGCAGTCGCAGCAGCAGCCGCCGGCGGCCAGGCCCTTGGCGGAGAGGATGTTCACGCCTGGCGCCGAGACCTCGGGCTTGCGCAGACCGTTGCGCGTCGGGCCGCGGCTGGAGGAGGCGGCGAGATCGCCCGATTCGGTGACGCTGCCGTCTGCGGCGGTGAACTGCTCGTCGGCGTAGTTGCCCACCGTGATGACGCTCGGCGCGGTGCCCGGGATGCTGAGGGTGTGCGTGCGCGTGACGTGCGTCGTGAACACCGGCGTGTGGGTGCCGCGGTCGATCCAGCAGTGCACGCCGGTCGGCGTGGCACCAGTGTTGGTGAAGCGCAGCGTCCAGGTGCCGTTGGGCAGGTTGCCCGTGCCCGGCGGGTTGAACTGCACGAAGACCTGGTTGTCGTGGTTGTCGGGGTCGTTCAGCGTCTGCGTGATGTTGACGCTGACCTGCTGGTTGCCGGGGGCGGCGGGGTTGACCGTCCAGTTCACGGCCGCGCCGCCCGCGGTGGCGACGGGGCTGGTGGGCCGCAGCGCGCCGGGGCCCAGCAGTGTCACGTCCAGCCGCTCGGTGCCGGCATACCAGCACTCGAGGTGGCGTGTGCTGCTGTCCCTGGCCCTCACGGTGAAGTCGAAGTCGACGAAGCCGGGCGCCGCGGCGACCGTCTCGAAGGCATGGCGGTTGTTGCGGCCCTCGTTGCCGGCGGACTTGACGATGGCGAAGCCCATGGTGCCGGTGAGCATCGTCTCCATCGCCTGCTCGACGAGGTTGGTGCCGTCGTGCGGGCCGAGGTTGTCGCCCATGGAGAGGTTGATCACGCAGGGGCGGGCCGGGTCGTCCTTGCGCGCGCGCAGCAGGATCCATGCGATGGCGTCGACGAGGTTGGCGGTCTCGCCGAGGCGGATGTTGTTTCCGCGCAGCTTCACGAAGATCAGCTCGGCGTCGGGCGCCACGCCGACGTACTTGCCCGCGCCGGCGCAGTTGCCGGCCTGGCTGCCGTCGCCCGCGGCGATGCCCATCACGTGCGTTCCGTGCGCCTCCTGGCCGGCGTCCTCGGTCATGCGCACCTTGGTGAGCGGCTTGTCGAGTGCGAGGGCGTCGTTGATCTGCTTCTCGTTGTATTCGACGCCGACGGTCGGGTATTCCGGCGGCGCGGCCTCGCCGGCGGTGGCGGTGAGCGTCTGGTCCCACAGGAACTTCACGCGCGTCTTGCCGTCGCCGTTGCGGAAGGCCTGGTGCTGGTAGTCGAAGCCGAAATCGACGACGCCGACGGTGACGCCCTTGCCGGCAAGCGGCGGGTTGCGGCCGTGCAGCTCGCGTGCATGGATCTCGACGGCGCTGGTGTCCAGCTCGCGGTGCATCGCCTGGCTGAGCTCGATCTTCACGACGTGCGCCACGGCGGCCAGCGCCTCGACCTGCGCCAGCGGCAGCGTGCCCGTAGCGATGCTGAAGCCCTGGGCCGCGTTGCGGATCACCGTGCCCGTTGCCAGGCCCGCGCCGTGCAGGTCATCTAACGCCCCCGTGAATTTGACCAGCACGGCGACTTGAACCGGCTTCAGCTGGCCCGCGGGTGGCTCCTCGAGTAAGGTGCGCAGCTTCGGATCGACGCTGGCCATCAGGGCTCCATCAGGGCTCCAACAGGGTGGAAGGCAGGCCACGCAGTGTGGTCACCGATCGCGGCCACTAGAACACGCGCTGCCGCGCGTTGACATCCCCATTTCGTACGATGTCCGCTCGGCGCAAATTCCGCTAAGGGTCGAGAGCGGCGCCCAGCGGCCGCTATCGGGCACTGAAATCACGACCGGTGCTGGCCGAACGCAGACTCAACTCATATTCGCCACTAGTTCTAGGATGAACGCTGCACCATGTCCGGAACTGGCTGGCGGCGGAAGCATGCGCGCGAAGCAGAAACCGGGCACGTAGTCGTCAGCGCGGGCGAATTCCTCATAGCCGTGATTCAGATAGAACTTGGGCCCCTGTCACTCGAAAGTCTCGAGCTTCGCGTCCTTTGCACCCATCCCGATGGCTCGTCGCTCGGCATCAACGAGCAGGCGGCAGCCCAGGCCCGAGCTAGCAGTGGGCCGGGGGCCGCGCAGTACTCACCGGCGCGAACTGGACGTGACCCACATACAGGCTTCTTACTTGGCGTCCTTGTTCGTAACGAACGTCGGCTTTGCGTGGCCAAACTTCCGCTCCTGGCCGACCTGAGTCTTCGGCCATCGCCGTGCGGTGCGCTTGCTCTGGCTAGGCGGCCTGCGGCCGCAGAGGCGCTCGCCGTGCAGCGGTTTCATGTCCGTGTGACGGATGCGCCGTGCTCTCCGTTTCCCTGTTCTTCGCCATTTCCGGTGACTCTGCGGCATCGCTGCCGCGGGACCGGCTTTGAGGTGTGTCGCGGCTTGCCGCGACGAGTTGTCGCGACCTCGAATCTTTCGAGACAGCCCGAGTCTTGAAGGTCAAGGCGACCGCGGCGCGGGTGCCTGGCGTATTGCCGGGCGCGGGCGCGAACCAGGAATCATCAAAAGGAAGCCGGTGATGATTGACCAAGTCGAACTTGGTCGCCTTGGTCAAGCCCGTTCTTGCACTCGCCTCAATGACGAACTCTCCCGGGTACACAGTTGAAGTGTTCTGGGATGTGGCGTATGCAACAACCACAACAGAACCGGTCGGGTCATCGCCCGCCTCTTCAACTTGGAGCACCAGGGCCGGACGATTCTTGGGTCCTGGCACGCCTACTTGCTGCGGAAAGCTGCACTCGACGATGTCCCCGAGCTTTGGGCGCGGTATCCAGTAGGCTCTGCTCACAGGAGGGAGCCGATGACCTTACCTCTTCCCTTTGGTTCAGCCTTCGCGATGGCCTTGTGCTGGGTCTTGGTGAGCGGCATCAATTTCTCGCTGTCCTGTTCGACGAAGACCTCATCTCGCAGTCTGGCGAGAGCGTACAGGACGGTCTGGGTTTCGTTGAACCCCAATTTCTTCGCCAGCCCTCGCAGGGCGTCTCTCGACACGGTTGTCAGCGTGTCGTCCTTGAAGTTCAACTTCAGCGGCTGTTGGCTGGTGGTGGGCACGTCCGGTTTCCCGCGCTTGGCATTTGATATGTCTAGTATGTATACCGAATATATATTCAGCAAGGGCTCGCAGCATTCAAGCGTAAAGCTCCGGCAGCTTCGCTTCGCGCGATGTAGGAGTTCGATCCGGGCAGTTGATCCAGGCAGGTGGGTGCCTCTCGGCGCGTGTGTGGCGCGTCGCCATGGGGCGAGCAGAGGGGCGCAGACGCCGCCGGAATGCTCGAGGTCGTCGCGGGCCAGGGCCTGAAATGGGCTCGATTGTGCGGATCCTGCGGGGGCGGGTGTCCGCAGCGCTGGGTTGCGCGACGCCTTTGAGCGGACGCTGGCATCGCGACGAGGGTCGGTCGCGGAAAGGAGCGTCTCCCGTCCCGGGCCGCGCTGTCGTGCTTCGCATCGAGCCCTTCGGTCTCGCCCCTTCGGGCTTCCATCGCTGACGCCTCCGCGCCTGTGGCGCTGCGCCCTTCGGTCGCCCCTCCAGGGAGAAGGCTGACCAGCCCTCTCCCGCCGGCGCTGCGCTTGGCGCCCTCTGGGGACCGCGACCAGGGCTGCGCCCTCGTCGCCCTTCGCTCCTTCGTCGCTGCGCGCTGCGCTTGCTCCAGCCAGGCGGCCTGCGGCCGCAGAGGCGCTCGCCGCGCGGCGGTTTCGTTTGCGTGTGACGGATGCGCCGTGCTCTCCGTTTCCCTGTGTTCTTCGCCATTCCCGGTGACTTTGCGGCCTGGCTGCCGCGGGACCGGCTTCGCCTGCCAGGGGGTGTTCATAACGCTGCGCGTTACGAAGGCTTCCCCCTGGTTCCCACGTCTTCCAGTCCGCGCCGTTCACCGGGCGACGAACTCAGGGAAACGGCGGCGAGATCCGGGAGCCGTCACTCGCCCCCGAAACCATCAGTCGATGGGCTCGGAATCTAGGGACCCGGTAGCTTTTAAGGGAGCAAATGGAAATGTCAGTTATCGATGTGATGGACTGCGAAGATGTGGTGGTGATCGACGGCGTGGAGGTGTTTGTTTCGAAGGGAGCGGACGAGATCATTCCTTTGAACCAGCTTTTCCTCTCGGCGCGCAACGTTCGGAAGAAGCGTGATCCATCGTCCATCCGGAAGCTCGCTGCGGCGATCCGGGCGCATGGCGGTCTGCTGCATGGCTTGTGCGTCGTCAGGGCGAAGCGAAAGGGCTTTAAAGGCGAAGTGATCGCGGGCGGTCGCCGGCTCGAAGCGCTCTTGCTTCTGGCGGCGGAAGGCTCCATTTCGAAGGACTGGGGGGTTCCATGCAAGGTGTTCGCGGCCGACCACGCGACCAGCGTCAGCCTCGCGGAGAACGACACGCAGGAGCCGATGCACGCGGCAGACCAGTTGGAAGCCTTCAAGCTGATGCTGGAAGAGGGCAGGAGCGTGGGGCAGATCGCCGCTGCCTTCGGTGTCACGGCCTTGACGGTGGAACGGCGGTTGAAGCTGGCGAAACTCGCGCCGATGTTCATCGATCTGTTCCGAGAGGACCAGATCAATCTGGACGTGATGCAGGCACTGGCACTTGCGGATGATCACGAGACGCAGATTGCGACGTGGGAGGCCCTGCCGTCCTATAGCCGCTCGGCCTACTACATCAGCCAAATGCTGACGGCCAAAGAGGTGCGGGCCGGTGCGCCGGTGGCGCGTTTCGTTGGTCTGGACGCCTATCAAGCCGCTGGCGGTGCCGTGCGGGCCGATCTCTTTGCGACCGAGGATGAGGGATCGTTCCTGCAAGACCCGGCGCTCCTGCATCGGCTGGCGCTCCTGAAGCTGGAGGCTGCGGCTGACGAACTGCGCGCCGCTGGCTGGAAATGGGTTGAGGCGCGGGTCGTGTTTCCGTATGCGGACCGTTCGAAGTTCGCGCAACTGCACTGTGAAGCGGGCGAGCCCACCGACGCAGAGGCGAAGGCGATGGAAGCGCAGAAAAGCGCCTACAACCGCGTCACCGAACGCCTTCACGAACTCGAGAGCATTGGCGATGAGGAAGACCGCCTGCTGACCGACGATGAGGACGCCGAACTGGACACCCTGTGCGAACAACAGGAGCAACTGCACGACCAGCTGAATGCGATGCAAGCTGCCTTGTGCGTGTGGGTGCCGGAGCAGCGTGCGAGCGCTGGGGTCGTCGTCTTCATCGGCAGCGGCGGGCAGGGTGTTGACTCGGTTGAAGGCTTGGTTCGCCCCGAGGACCGAAAGGAACTTGTCGCGGCGGCGCATGCGCAAGCCGGAACGTCGGCGCCATCGTTTGAATCTGCACCGAAGGAGCGCGCTGAATTCACCGCCACTCTTTGCACCGACCTCACCGCTCACCGGACGGCTGCCGTCGCCGCTGCATTGACGCAAAGCCCGAAGGTGGCGCTTGTTGCTTTGCTTCACTCGCTGCTCGGGCGGGAGCGTGAGCCGTGGCAATCCTCACCCGTAGGTGTTCGCTTCGACGACAACGCACACGGAGTTGCCAAGGCCAAGGAGTACGACGAGACACCCGCTGCGCAGACGCTGGAGCAGGCAGAAGGCTGGGCCGACCATCTCCCGGGCGATACGGCATCGCTGTTCGGCGCCCTGTCGGCAATGGACGAGAAGGGCTTGCTGGACCTGCTGGCGCGTTGTGTGGCCCGGTCGTACAGCGTGATTGCCGACCGGCCTGTGCGCGAGGCACGCGGGTTCGATGTTGCTCAAGCCATTGAATCGGCCCTCGACCTGAACATGGCTGACTGGTGGAAACCGACGCCAGAGCGTTTTCTGAATCACGTGTCCAACGCGAAGCGGATCGAGGCGCTGTCGGAGGCCTGCGGAGCGGAAGCCGCCAGACCCATCGAAAAGATGAAGAAGGTCGATGCGGTTGCCTATGCGGCGGCCAAGCTGGAGGGGACGGGCTGGCTCCCATCCACCCTGCGCCCATACGCCGTGCCAGTCGTCGCTGGCTCCGGCGAGGAGGGTGACACCAACGAGGGTCGAGAGGACTGATCCAAGCCCGCCGCAGCGATCTCGCTGCGGCGGTCATGGTCCTTCAACAAACCATACGAGGTGTTGAATGCAGCAACGATTCTTCTTTCTCTTGACGAGCAGAACGCCCATGAATACCGGTCGCAGCGCGAATGGAAAAAATGGGCCGTCCACGTCGTGGCCGGCCCCGCGCGGAAGCCGACCTACAAGCGAACTGCCTATGTCCGCGCCCGGACATCCGAGGCGGCCATCTCGCTTGCTCGCAGGGATCTGATCCCGCTTCCGCCGCGCTCAGCCCGTTTCGGCGCTCGCCTGGCTGGCCCTCACGAACTCGGCTGCGTGCTGGCGCCGGCGGCAACCGCAAGCGATGCAGCGCCTGATGCCGTATAAATCCTGGTCCGCGCCCTGGGAGGGGCGTGGACATCTGTACCAGGGAGAGAAAAATGACAGCTACACCGTCGACCGGGTTGCACCCGGCCGTACAGACGCTCGACTTTGCCGGGCGTGAGATGCCGGGCTTTTGGGCTCAGCACGAGATGATGCGAGCGGCCTTCCGCGTTCAAACCGATTGGCCGCCTTGGTGCTTCGCACCGATGGCGGTCGCCCTTCCGCTCACCGATGATCGGCCGCTGGTCGCCACAAAGCTTTCGGCGCTCGCAGCCTGGCGCATGACCAAGGGCATCTATCGAGTGGACCCCACGTTGATGGCCGCGCTCATCGCTACGCCGCTTGATGTGGCCGTGCCGGTCGATGTATTGCTCCGACTGCCCGAGTGGTGCATCTACCTTGAACTGGGCCATCTGCCGACTTTTCGGGGGCCTGCTCGTGGCGTTTGGGTGTCCATGGAGCCGGCCTCGTCGAGCGACCGGGGACCGATCTACCTTCAAATGCTTCTTGACACCGAGCGGGATATGGCGACCAGTCTTGACGACCGCGCCATGTTGATCCTGTCTCTCAAGCTGTCCGGTCGCTCCATTCTCGAATCGCTGCAGGAGACGTACCCCGAGTC
The DNA here is from genome assembly GCF_030317145.1 of Variovorax flavidus. GTDB lineage: Bacteria > Pseudomonadota > Gammaproteobacteria > Burkholderiales > Burkholderiaceae_C > Variovorax > Variovorax flavidus. Next base: position 40,081 of record NZ_JASZYE010000015.1, on the reverse strand, counting down.
GTCGCCACTGTATGGACAATTGACGGCGATCGCGATGCCAGTGCTGTCAATGGTGCTGTATCTGTGCTCGCTGGGCGCGGAGTTGACTCAAGACGGTGTTCCTGGCCGGCCGGTGTTGCCGGTGGCCGTGAAGACAAGGAGGAGGGGAGAACGTCTTTTCCCTGCGGCTTCGCCGGTCGTGTGGGATACGGGGGTCCGGATGGGCTCCGCGATGCGCGCAGCCTATGCGGCCGCGAAGCAGCACGCCGGTGTGGGCAACGATGGGCTCTCCGTCGCCCCACATCTCCGGCGAGCGCATTGGCACACGATCTTGAGCGGGAAGCGCAAGGGCGTCCCACTCGAGCTCCGCAAGCGTGAGTTGCGGTGGATGGCGCCGATCGCGGTGAACGTCTCCGATGCGGACCAGTTGCCGGCGACGGTTCGGCCGATCAGATCGCCTGAAGGGCTCGACTGGCAAGCCACCTGACGAGAGGGTGAAGAGGGAAGGGCGGCGGCACGCCGACGCCCTCCTTCTCAGTCCAGGGCGGCGGCCCCAGCCAAGGAAGGATCTGACAGGTCGTGGCCCGCGTCCTTTTCTCTGTCGGCAGTCGTTCACTGCAGAGGAAAGCGACCGTTTTCAACCACTCGACGTGGCTTCAGTTCGACATAGCGTGCTGCCGCTTAAGCCAGGTGGGCGCCGCCCAAGGTCTAGCAGCATTCGGCCGGCCCGTTGCAGGCATTCGACGTTGTCCCGCGACTGACTGCTTCGCAGCGAGAGCCGACGTTCGACTGGGCAGTGGATGACGACTGCATCCCGTTGCTCTTCAGACCTTCAGACAATCACGGCTGCACCTTCATGGACATCCAGAAGTCGAGCGCTTCGCCAGAGTTCTACCTGAGCTTTCGAAGAATCGATCCCGAGAGGGCTCAGTCGCTTGCTGGCACCTTCGCAGGTGCACCCTCTCCAGTAACCCAGAGTCGAACAGCGGCAACTTCGGCTTCATCAAGAATCAACTGTTCACGGGCGCAAAGGAACAGGACTTGATCGACGAGTCGCGACCCCAGCGTAACTACGTCGTCCTGGCCTTGGCCGAAGACATGCCCGTTCAGCTGCATTCCCTTGATAAGGAAAGCCACGTCTCGCTGGCGGACGCGCAGGCCAGACGACGAGAGGCAGCGAGAACAAACCTGCGCGGCGGTGGTGCTTGGCTGGAAGGAACCTTCTGCGAGTTCAGTGCTGAGCGCTTTGAGAACCTGCCTCAGCTCCTTGGGCGCAAGCATGGGTGCCTTGGTGAGGGAACAGACTTCTTTCACCACCGGAAAGATTTCGCCTTCTCCTCCCCATGGCGAATCCGGCTCGTCCTGTGTCGACCTCCCCTCTACCTCGTGACGAGCGGGGTCCAGCAGCCGGCCGCCAGATCCGCCCAGCCATACGAGGCGCGCTAGGTTCAAGGACGTAAGGAATGGTCGGAAGCCACCGCAACCATTCCAGTTCTCGAGAGCCTCTGGATACTCAGCCTTCAGGCGGGATGCCAGCGGACCACCGTTTACAGGCGAAACAGATTCGTCGAGTGTTTGCCAGATTCGATTGGCTATCTCCGACAATTCGCTTGCGGTCGCTGGCCTAGCCGATCGTGGGGCTGTCGGCGCCTGAGACGATGTTTGAACCGATGCGGGCGGACCGACAAGCGCAGACGACGGACGATCATTCAATACGCGGTCGGAAGCCTTCTGCTCGTGCCCCGTCAAAAGCCCTGAGTCAACATTGGCTTGCGCGGGATAGAGGGCCTCGCCGACAAACAAGCGTTCAGGAATGAGAAGGTCGGCCGACGCCTGGTACGCCGCTGAAGGAAAGCCAATCGCCAGCACGGTTGTGCGACGGTCATGGCGCCGAAGCTTGCGCAATAGCGGAGTGAAGTCGGCGTCTGCGGAAAACACAATGAACTCGTCATAGTGCGTGCCGTGCTGCAGAAGATCCACTGCGTCCAGGACCAAGTGAATATCGGTGCTCGTCTTCCCTTGGCTCGTCACCGGAGGACAGTCAACAATCTCAAACCCGGCCCGCAAAAAAGCGTGTCGGTAGACTTGGTACCAATTTGGGTTCAGGTAGCACCTTCTGACCAAGAGGCGGCGACGCTCACTTTCTGCATGGGGTTCGGGCATGGCGAACGAGTGAGTCAACCAGTGGATCCAAACGTCGGGATGGCGGGCGAACTGTTCCGCGGCGCTGGGTTGCAGCTGACGGAGCAGAGAAAAGACGTTGTCGAAATCGACAAAAAGTGCGCTCTTCATGATCTTCCGGATCTTAGCGTTGCGTCGACATGAGCCATTGTCGCTATGGTCGCGCGCGGTGAATGAAGATCTACCTGACCTCCTAAAGGCGACCGGCGTCGACCTCCGCGCTCAACGGGTAACGCTGATGCGCCACTAAGGATAAGCGCCCTAAAGGATGCCTCGTCGTGGACGTAGGCAGCAATCTCAGCGCTTGGGGCGAACGAGGCTTGTCGCAAGCATCACAAATGGGGAGAATGAAACCCGCGCCATAACCTTTGGAGAGATCGATGAGCGAGCCCAGTGCGCCCACCGAGGAGGCGCTGTTCACTGCACTCGGCGCCGAGGTCCTTTCGACATCAAGACTGGGCACCGGCGTGTCGGACGGTCAGAAAGCTCAGCTCGGACGAGGCTGGTTCAAAGGGCATCTCCAACAGATCCAGAGCGCCGTCTGCGGAAACAAGACTATCGAAGATCTTGCAACGAAGGGCGATACGACCGCCTTGGTTGCCGCAGCGACGCCCTTGCTCGGCTTCTCTCCGACCGTGGCCGCGTCGGCGACGATCGCGCTACTGATCGCCCGCATAGGCGTCAGGCGGATTTGCGCCGGCGAATGGACCGAAACCTGAGCGTGATCACCGAAAATCCGTGATGTAGGGCGCGTGGGAGAGGTCGAGGTTCAGTTTCTCGAAAACCTGGGCGGCAATTTGATTTAGGGGCCGAGACAGCATCGGCGGCATCTCGAACCCGGGGTACTCTGCCCCGACTTCGTCAACAAACTCTCGTACTCGGCGTGCGACGAACGCATTCTCGTGATGCCCAAATAACTCGAAGGCCAATTCGATGAGATAGAGCCGGTTTGATGCCGGCGGATGCGAGTCCTTCGTGTCGATTCGTGCCGCGCGTGATGCAGCTTCGACCAGCACTGCAAGACCCAGGAATACCGCGGCGCCTCCACAAAAGATTGGAATCTTCTCCTCGTACTCAGGCTCTTCCGCGAGAGCGAGCATCGCCTGCAACGCCCAAACGTCAGCACAATACTCATCTAACTGCTCCGGCCTGATGACCTGCACGTCGTTCGGAGTCTGGCTCAAGAGGCCGACGGCGCGCGTCGGCATCGCACCTCGCGGAGAGCTAACCGTATGGCCGAGAGCCACATGGCCGAATTCATGGGAAATCAGAAACTGCTCGCCGGCCGTCGTCAGAAGAGTGTGTATGCCTCCGGCATTACCGAAGTCGACCAAGCCCTCTCCCAGGCCGTACTTTGGACTTTCCACTTCGTTGGTTCGTACGTAGGTCGCTAGTGCCTCCCGCATTTTCTCCACGGCATAGCCGGGATCTTTCTGCCTGGCTGCAAAAAGGGTCGAGAATATCTCTATCAGATCGAAGCTCCCTGTGGCAGCCAAACACATGGATGTCCCCTCGAACGCACTGGACTGTCCATTGAACCAGCGGAAGGGAAACACGCCCATGGCGAGCGGCCCGCTAAGGCGTCCGGGGACCTTCCGCGCCTTCTCATAAATTGGCGCAGAGATCGTCCTAAGCAGGCTGGTTGCCCTTTGCTCGGAGAATATCGTCCTCGCCACGGTCAGGATCGCTGCTAGTTCGCCATTGCTTATCGAGCCCGAATTGAGAACTGCAGCCAATAGCATGCCGTGTGCCGCGGCCCGCTTTTCTTCGGGAATTCTCCCCATGTTCAAGATGCGATCGACCTGACTGTGATCAAGCCCAACTGACTTGAGATAGCGTTCATAGACAACCTGCTGGTCGGGGTAGGGGTCACAGGGCGGCAGGACGATACCTCGCATTGCAGCCATCCCTTCAATGGCTTCCAGCAAGTTGGCCGCGGCGCCTAGGGCTGGCTGAGTCTGGAGTTTCCCGGAACGCTGCCCAAATGGATTCATGCGTTGCAGAAGTCCCATAGATGCTCCCCACAACATTGTTGGACCAAGCTTAGCCTAGCCTAGCCTAGCATTCGCGATTGTCACGGTGAAGATAGTTGATCATCACTTTTGGGGATGAAGGGCTGTCTGATCGGTAGCTGAAGACCCGCTGAGGCCTTTCGGCAAATTCGAATAGCCAAAGCTGGTGGGCTTCCGCTCCTCCTGGCCGAACTGAGCCGCGGGAGCGCAGCGTTTGCGGACGTACAGGCGACCACCATCGAACATCAGGTGGCCAGCGGCAACCTGTCGCTCGCAGGCTCAGCGCGTCGAGGATGCCTGTCCCACCTCAGGCAAGCTGCTCTCGCCGCAGAGTCGCTGGACGGGCCTGTGCAACCTATCGCCGTATAGGCGTCACAAAACTTCGGTTTTTGCCGACCAGACGCAGGCCAACGCCGAGGGGGCGACGGAGATTTTGTCGGTCAAAGCTCCATCACAATTGCGAACGCCACCCATGTCAGCGCCTTCGACCAACACCCCGTGCTTTCATATCTTGCTTTGTACATCGAGAACCAAGACTTGTTGACAAGCAAGATTTACCGAGCATCGCCAGTTCGCTTTGCTTGGCTCCGGGTATGCTGTGGCGCACCTTCGACTCATTGACCACCACCCCGCAATCGATGGCCGATCAACCGAAAGCCTGGCTCCTGACCTGGAACCCTGAAAAGTACACCGAAGGCGGCGACGGCGATGCCGGACGGACGATCGACCTCGTGGTCAACACGCAGCGCCGTTGGAGCTGCGGCTCCAGCCAACCCATGGTTGGAGATGCGGTCTACCTCGTACGCTTGGGCGTCGGGCCTCGCGGCATCATCGCGCGCGGCACCGTGAGCCGTGCTCCGTTCCATGAAGCGGACTGGGGCGACTCGTCCCGGCAGAAGCGCTACATCGAGTTTTCAGTTGCGGCAGTCCGAACTACCTGCGCAGCGGGCCTGCTGCCGATGTTGCTGATGACGTCGGCAATGGGGGCGCAGACATGGAGTCCGCAGCAATCCGGCATCCAGATCGCGGATGGCGTGGCAGCGCAGCTCGACGCGCTTTGGAAGGCTGGCAAAGGTGTGCACAGCTTGCGGCAGTTCGCCAGTTGGTGTGACGCGGATGCGAGCTACAACACGACATGGCTGCCTGGCTACCAAGAGGCCACTTTGCTTGCAGAGTCCGTTCAGAACGATCCGTCATTGCTGGATGACGCCGCATTGCAGCGCCTCTGGCGCGATCTCGAAAACGGCGTGTCCAGTGTGTCACCGGGCGGAATTCCGCACGCCAAGTTTGCTGCGGCGAAAAGTTGGTTGGCACAGATCACGCACCGCATCGCTGCGGCACCGGACAGATCGACTTACGCTTATGTGCTGGATGGGTGGAAGACCGACGGTGGATTCGACACGGTCTTGTCGTCCGTGATCCACCGGGTCTTTGCCGCCTTCGCGCCCGAGCTGTATACGACGGTCTTGAACACAGACAAATGCAAAGTATTGCTTCGAATCCTGGGCGACCAGTTTCAGCTGCCGCAACCGCCGAACGGCCGCGACTGGTTCGACCTCAATGGCAACATCAAGAAGGCCATGGCAGAAGGCGGCCTTGATCCGGATCAATTGCTGAAGAACAACATCTCCATCTGGCGTGTGCTCGAAGCCCAGCCAGCGCGCAGCAAGCTCGCGGAGCCCCAAGCGACGAGCGAAGCGCAAGCGGGCGAGTCGCATGAACAAGTCAAGTCCATGGAAAGTGCCATGAGCATTCCTCTGAATCAGATTCTTTTCGGGCCACCGGGCACCGGCAAGACCTATCACACGATCACCAAGACACTGGAGATTTTGGCGCCCGAGTTAGCCGGGCCCGGGGCATCACGTGATGCGCAGGTCGCGACGTTCAACCGTTTTAGAGAGGACGGGCAGGTGGTGTTCTGTACGTTCCATCAAAGCTTTGCCTACGAAGACTTCGTCGAGGGGCTGCGCGCTGACGCGAAGGACGGCCGCATCAGCTATGACGTCGCCGACGGGGTTTTCAAGAAGCTCTGCCTCGACGCAGAAAAGGGCTTGACCACGAGTACAGACGCGTTGGCGAAAGCGCTGGAGAAATTCGACGACGAGATCGCAGCTGCTGAAGATGAGTCGGTCACGCTCACGACAGTCAAGATGAAGCGGCGCTTCACCGTGCGCGCGCTGAACGATACGTCGTATCGAGTCATGCCGGAAGAGTCGCGTGATGAGCATCGCGATCCCGACACCGTCTATCGCGTCTTTGTTCGGGATCTGCACAAGTTCTACGAAAACGACGACCCACGTGCAGTGCACAATAGTTCATACGTACGCCCCATCATCGAGCACCTGAAGGCAAGGCATGGATTACCAGCCTACTCAGCTCCCGCTGAACGGCCCAAGTTCGTCATGATCATTGACGAGATCAACCGCGGAAACGTATCTCGGATCTTTGGCGAGCTGATCACGTTGATTGAAGGATCGAAGCGCAAAGGCGCGGAGGGCGCAGAGGTGATCCTGCCGTATTCCAAGAAGAAGTTCTCGGTGCCTGACAACGTCTATCTTGTCGGAACGATGAACACCGCCGACAAGTCCTTGGCGACCGTGGACATTGCACTGCGCCGGCGCTTTCATTTCACCGAAATGCAGCCCGACGCTTCGCTGCTTGACGGGGTGAAGGTGGGCGCAGTCGATGTGGGACAGCTTCTTCGAAAGATCAACGAACGGATCGAAGTTCTGCTTGATCGCGACCACTGCATCGGGCATGCGAGTTTCATGCCGCTCAAGGTGAACGCCTCGCTGCCGGTGCTGCAAGAAATTTTTCAGCGGCAGGTGCTTCCACTCCTCCAAGAGTATTTCTTTGAGGATTGGCAGCGTATCGCGTGGGTGCTGAACGATCATCGCAAGTCAAACGATGTGCACCGATTTCTGCAGAAGCCAAAGACAGATGTCGCAGCACTGTTCGGCAACGAGGTGGAAGTGCCGCAGGCCAATGTGCGATGGAAGATCAACGTTGAGGCCTTCCTGCTCGAAGCGAGCTATCTTGGCGTGATCGACGCCACGCCTGCGGGGCCCGGTGAGCCCTTGCCCGCTGCGTCCGGCGACTAGGAATCAGCGCCTTCGATGACCGCAACTTCAGTTTGCGTTCGCGAATACGCGAGACTGTGCACCACGCCGTGTACGGAATCGCTCGATCAAGCACGAGTGTCGCAAAGTGCTTTTAGTTTCCTTGTCAAACTGAACGCAACGTTCTCTCGAAACGGCACATCGCTGACGGTCGTTGAAGACGCGCGACACCTGCGGCTCGACAACTACGTGGGCGTCATCGAAACGCCGTGCGGCACGCGCATTGAGATCCTCCCAAAGCATTCGGACGGGCATGACGCGGCAGGCAAAAGTCGCCTGCTTCTCAAGCGGATGATTGCAGTCGCCCTCGATCTGCCGGTGCGTGAAGCCGGGCTGGCTGCTCTGGAGTCGTTCCACGTGCCGCTTCCGGAATGGGTCATGGGTCAGTTCCTGGCGGCCCTGGATCACGTTGTGCAACGTGGCATCCGCTTCGACTACGTCCGCCTTGAAGAGGAGCAGCGCTTCCTGCGCGGCCGGCTTGATGTGACACGCCAACTTCGCCAGATGCCTGGCCGTCAGCACCTGTTCCAGATCCGGCACGATGTTTTTTTACCCGATCGAGCGGAAAACCGGCTGCTCAAGAGTGCCGTGAGGCGCGTTCTGGCGTCGACCCGCAGTCCGGACAACTGGCGCTTGGCGAACGAGTTGTGCGTGAGGCTCGGGGATGTGCCTGAAAGTCGGGACATCCGTGCGGACTTTCGCCTTTGGCGAGGCGATCGGAACCTGGCGCACTACCGGTCTGCCAAACCTTGGTGCCAGCTGGTTTTGGGCGACTCGATGCCGCTCGCGGTCGTCGGAGAGACCAGGGGCATGAGTCTGCTTTTTCCAATGGAGCGCCTGTTCGAGACTTACGTCGCAGCCTGGATGCGCAAGCGCCTCGCTCCAGAAGTCAAGCTCATAACGCAGGCCAGGACCTTCTCGCTGTGCGAGCACGACGGTACGCACATGTTTCAGCTGCGCCCAGACCTGTTGGTGCATCACCAAGGCAACAGTTGGGTGATGGACACCAAATGGAAGCGCATCGATGGAAGTGGTCGGGCCGACAAGTACGGTCTCGCTCAGGCCGACTTCTATCAAATGTTCGCCTACGGCCACACGTATCTGGCAGGCGCCGGTGAACTTGCGTTGATCTACCCGTATTGGTCAGGCTTCCAGACCCCGTTGCCCCCTTTCGCGATGCCGCACCCCGACCGACATGGCGAGACGTCGCAATCGATGCATCTCTGGGTCCTGCCGTTCAATCTGGAGGCTGCAACCGAAGGCCTGGTGACATCGAGCGAGATGGCCTGCGACGCACTGTTTTGTGTCACCGAGATGGCTGAAAAGAGTTGACCTCTAAGCCAAGCTGCGCCGGGACGGCCCAAGCGCGGGACGCACTGCGTGGCAACGGCGTGAAAGTCATCAGGAACTGAACCACCGACGTAAAGGTCCCGGCTAACCCGTCTCGATCACGATCTTTCTATCAGTGAAGTTGCGACGAAGGACCGATGCTGGCCGAACCGCGCCGCGGGAGCGCAGCGGTTGCCGACGTTCAACTGAACACCTGGCAGCGGGCGTTTCGGGGCCCAAGGCGGAAGTAGCGACTTAGCGAAAAAAGCAGACGCTCGAGGAGACTGCTGATTGACGCCCTGATGGATTTCTAGCCGGCCGGGCATCGGCATCGTGTGGCTTGAGGCAGCAGTCAGGAGGTTTGCCATCTAGCTGCGAGCCACGACGCATCTGCAACCAGTTGGGCAGGCGCCGTGCGTCGCAAATGGCCAGAGTGACCGTCTAGTAGCGCAGGAGTACTGGTTGGCTCGTCGGCGTTCAGAGCGCCTTGATTACTCTGTCCGAGCGCGGGTCCGTGTAGCCAGGTGCCAGTTGCGCGTTGCTCGCGCCATAGAGTGTCAACGGGTCCCGCAACCACAGCGCGTACTCGAGTCCGCGCAGATGATGGTCGGTAGAGCAGTCCACGGTCCATCGACGAAGCATGTACCCCGCATTTGCCGCGCGAACCCGGACACGAAGTACGCCGTCTTCCGGGAACTGGTAGTCCATGCGAACAACTTCAGGACGCTTGTGTTCGGGGTGAGGTACGAACTCCAGTTCGATGATGCGGCTCCACTGCACGTCGAACTCCGCAGTTTCATCCCGCTGCACAACGCTATTCTCGAGCACGGTCGGCTCGTCCATTCTTGTGAATACAAAGTCGCGAAACTCTTTGTGCCTCCGGTCGAAGGCTCGGACGTGCCAACGTATGCCGATGTCAACAAGGGCGAGGGGCACCAACTCACGCTCGGTATGGCCGCTATCAATGGATGTGTAGCCGAGCTTCACTGCCTTGCCGCGATGAATCGCCCTAGTGACAGGGGCGACCACGGACATCTTGGGCAGGCTCAAGGCGCTGGGGATTTCGCAACGCAGCATTGGGTGCACCTCCTCGCCTAGGACCTCGCCAAGGCCTTCACCAAAGCCTTGGGTCAGCGCGGTCATGACGCGCTGCGGGTTGTGCTCGAACAGAGGGACGAAGGCTGCAGTAGGCCGGTAGACCTTATCCGAGTTGTCCAGCTCAAGATTTTCCGGCGCAATTTCCTTGTACAGGGCAATGTCTCGTGTGGCCCCAGCCGGTCCCGTCCCGAAGCGGTCAACGACATCAGCCCGCCGAAGCTCACCCAGGAAGTAGAGCTTGAAGTCGATGTGGGAAAGCCGCTCCCGCTGTGTCTTGGTCAAGTTGGCGAGGAACTGTGTGCGCCGGTCTTGATTTTCTGCCATCTCAAGATGATAGCTCCCTCGTGCGATGTAGTGAGCATAAAAATATCAACACATCATCAAAATGATGACGTATACTGCTCGTGGTCGAAGGGTTTCTCCTATCCAAGCTGCCATAAGGCGTTCACGCGTGCATCCATTGATAGTTATCACAGCGTTCGCTGGCCTGGCGTCCTGGCTTCTTTCAAACAACAAGGAGGGCAAGATGCCTGCAGTTCAACGACAGTTTGAGGACTTCCATAGCGCCATCTGCTTCGATGAAGAAGACGAGAAGGCCACCCTGCGCGAAAAGCGCGACACCATCGTCAACGCGCTTCGGGCCAACCTCGGCAACGACGTGCCGCCGTTCAGCAACTTCAACCAGGGTAGCTACTCGATGCACACTGGCGTGGTACCTCTGGATGGCAACTTTGACATCGATGTCGGCCTCGTCTTCGATTGCGACCAGAACAAGTACCCCGACCCGGTAGCGCTGAAGAAGAAGGTGCGCGACGCCGCGAACACGAACTTCCGGACGGTCGTCATTCGCCGCCCGTGCGTGACCGTGAACTACATAAGCGGCGGCGAGATTGCGTACCACGTCGACCTCGCAATCTACAGCCGCGACGCCGACGGCAAGCTCTACTTGGCGAAAGGCAAGGAAAACTCGGCCGCCGAGCATCGCATCTGGGAAATCTCCGACCCCAGGGAGCTGACCAAGCTTGTCTGCGGTGCCTTCGAAGACGCGGAGCAGCAGGCTCAGTACCGCCGGTGCATTCGCTACCTAAAGCGCTGGCGCCAATGGCAGTTCTCGGGCCCGGGCGCGCCCCTCAGCATCGCGCTGACCGTGGCGGCTCTGCATTGGTTCAAGCCAAGCTTCGGCACCTCGGACAAGCCTGTCGACCTGCAGGCGATGCTGAACTGGGTGGAGACGATGCTCGGTCAATTCACGTATGAGTTCCGTCAGGACGAAGGGCTGCACCAGCGCTTGAAGGTCATGTTGCCGGTCGCGCCGTACACCGATCTACTGGCCAAACGCACCGCCGGCCAGATGAAGAACTTCCAGGAGAAGCTCGAGTCGCTGCGCGACGCACTGCGTGACGCTTACTACGAGGAACTGCCCGAGGACGCTTGCAAGCTTCTGAAAAAGCAGTTCGGCGACGACTTCAAGGTGCCCGAAAAGTCGGAGACTGCCAAGGGGGTCTCTGCCGCAGTCATCAGCACAGGTAACTCCGCTTGACCGAGGCTACCGCGGCGTCGGTCGAAACCTTGAAGGTCGATGCCGCCTTCGACGCGGTGAGCGCAGCGTGTACGCTGCGCGGTGTCGCCATCGCTCGCTTGCCGAACCTGGCGGAAAGCACCCTGGGCATCGAGCTTACCGGCACCACGCGCAAATGGCCGGTCTATGTTGATTGCGCCGAGGAGAACTTGAGGCTTCCAACGGTGCGCACCGTCCCAGCAACCGAGTTGCTCGCGCACGTCAGCTACGGAGGCTTCGTCTGCATCGACGACGGACAGGGCCTATCGCTCGACCCAAATCGCCCTGCCGACATCGCTGCGCACGCCGTGATGAAGGCATACGACCTGCTTGAAAATTCGGCAGCGGACGCTGGCTCTGGCTACGCAGAGTTCTTCAACGAACTGGAAGGCTACTGGTTCAGCCTGCCAAGCTCTCTGCGCGCGCGGGCGTACTTTGAGGTTGACGGTACGTCTCGCATGCTCAAAGGGTTCTCCAACCTCACGCTGAAGAAGCCGTCGTGGTATTTCCTGGAGCGTGAGGCCGAGTTGCCTTGGGAGGTCAAGAGCGAAAAACTCGGAGCTCATCGTGCGCTATACGTCCACCTAAACGATATCGCGCTACCGCCCGTGCAACCGGACAGGCTGACGTGCGCCTTCCTCGAAGATGTGCTGCAGAGAATGTCGCCCGAGCAACTGACACTTTGGGACAAATTGGTTGGGCCGTCGAAGAACTCGCCGAAGAGGGTGGCGCTGCTGGTATCCGTGCCGCGCCAGGCTGGTGGGCGCTCGCTGGTGGCCGCCTCTTTCACCGCAAATCGTGGTGTCATCGACAAGAAGGCAGTCGTGACGCCGCTAACCATGCGACGTCACACCATTGGCTACATGCGCGAGCGCGGGGGCGCCTCGCTCGACCTGCTCAGCAAGCACGTGGTTGTCCTGGGGGCCGGGGCGGTAGGTTCGGTGGTGGTGGACACGCTTGCAGCTGCGGGCGTTGGCAAGCTTACGGTAGTCGACCACGACGAGTACTCGGAGGACAACGTCTTTCGCCACATGCTGCAGCCGCTGTACATCGACCTTGAAAAGCCGATGGGATTGAAGCTGGCGCTGGAGGGGCGCTACCCAGGCTTGAATATCACACCCGTGTGCACAACCGCGCAAACGTGGCTCAAGACTGCCGACCTCAGCAAGTACGACGGCATTGTGCTGGCGTTTGGCGCACCGTCTGTTGAGCGCTCGTTCTCGCGCGTTCTCAAAGACCGCCGCTTCGACATGCCGGTGGTGTTCACTTGGCTCGAGGCACTCGACCTCGGCGGCCACTCGATGCTGATGTGGACTAAGGGTGAGGGTTGCCTCAACTGCACCTATCGCGATGACGAGGGCCGTCCGTCGCTGGCCTCACGTACGTCGTTCATGGAGCCAAACCAAGCAGTTACTCGCAATCTCACCGGATGCGGTGGAGCATTTGTACCGTACGGCGCGCTGCAGTCTCGACGCACCGGGCTGATGGCGGCCGAACATCTTCTGTCGGCCGTGAGCTCCGTTATTGCCGGCGAAGAGGCACGCCAGCCTTCCTACAGGCTCTGGATTGGTGAAGGCAAGGTCGCGGCTGAGCATGGTCTGCGCACGACCCCCTGGTTCCAGTCTGCACGGACAGTCTCTGCGGAGGACGCGACGCAAAAGGTCTTCGGGCTCGCATGTTCTCACTGTCGCCACCCCAAAGAGCCGACGCAGTGAAGCTCGTGTATCGCGTCACGCCTCGGCAACGCCTCATCGTGGTCGAACACGCGCTCAAGCAAATGCAGGCATTCGCGCAGCGTCGCAGCTGGGACAGTGAGGCCGGCGGCGTTCTCCTCGGCCGGCACCTACTGGACTCGCATGACGTGGTCGTCGACGAAGTGTCGACGCCCCAGACCGGCGACCGCCGCAGCAGGTTCGGCTTCTTTCGGTCGTCCAAGCATGAGCACGTGGCGCGCCAGCGATGGATGGAGGAGAACAGCACCTTGGCCTACCTGGGACTCTGGCACACGCATCCAGAGCGCGACCCAACACCGTCGGGTGTCGACCAGCGTGATTGGCAGCAGGCCATTGCGGGTGACACCTACGAGGGTGACCGGCTGTTTTTTCCTATCGTCGGCACCCACTGCATCCGCGTCTGGACGCTGAGCCGCCGGGGTACGTTTCGCGAATTGAAGTTGGAGAAGAACAATGCCCAGAACAAAAGCACTGGCGGGCTCAGCCTCCGCGCCCACGCCGGGCGCAGCCGCAGCGGCGACTAGGACGGTCGAGCGCGCCTACATCTCGTCGACAGTTCGGCGGGACCTTTGGGTCGCCGCGGCTGGCCGATGCGAGTTCCGTGGTTGCTGCAAGGCTGTAGGCCGCGACTTCTTGACCAAGGCCAGGTGCAAGGTCGGAGAGTACGCCCACATCATTGCTGACAGCCCAGCTGGCTCCAGAGGCGTTCCCGGGCTGTCGGAGAAACTCGCTTCTGACCCCAGTAACCTAATGCTTGCATGTTTCGATTGCCACGCGCGTATCGACCGGCATGGGCAGAGCAACGAGTTCACTGCCGAGCAGCTTCGAGCCATGAAGCGTGAGCACGAGGCGCGCATTGAACGCGTCTACTCGGCGACAGGAGTCGTCGAGAGCATGCCGGTGGTGATGTCGTTTCCAATCGGTGCTCAGGTGCCGGTAATTGACGTACGCAACATCCATTACGCGATGCTGACCAACAGCAACTTCAATCGCTTCCCTGCCTCCACCTCGGTTCACATTGACCAAAGCAGTTTCCATCTGCAGGACAGTGACCCGGATTTCTGGGTTAACGCGCAACGCGCGCTCACCCAGCAGTACGAGCAGCGCGTCCTGCCGGAGCTAACGGCAAGAGGCGGGGCTGCGCACTTGACCATCGCCGGCTTCGCGCCCATTCCGATGCTGATGAAGCTGGGCGCGCTCATAGGTGACAAGACGCCTGCGACCATACTTGACCTGCCCGGCGAGAGGTGGCTTTGGGACACGCGTGAAGCTTGCCCGGAGCCCAGCTATGCCTTTACTGTGCCTCCTACGCTTCCCCGCGAGGTGTCGGTGGTGGTCAGCATTTCTGGCAGGGCCCAGCACCCCGTGGGTCGTGACATCGTTGAGTTCCAGGCAGTCGCACCCGACCGAGGCATCATCCGCAAGGAAGCCCACGTGCAGCAGTTCCGCACTAACTTCAACGCGTTCCTCCAGCAACTGTTTACGGCCGGCGCCCGAGTCCTGCACATTCACCCAGCGACACCGTTGTCGGCCAGCATCGAAATCGGCCGCACGGTTCTCCCGAAAGCATTCGAAGAGGTCCACGTCTGGGAGTGGCAAGCGCCAAACTGGAAGTCCGCTCTTCGCCTGAAGTAGCGTCGAGCAGGTAGCAGAGCGTCGGGAAGTCACTCGGTCGTTAACTTGAAGGGGCATCAGCCGTATCGCGAACGTCATCTGCCACGTATGCAGCAAGCCGCTGCGAAACCTTCAACACCTCCGCCTCTCTGCTGCAAGCGTTCACGGGCGTTCGCGCCAGATTGGTTGGCACGCCCATCAATCCACGGCGTGGTCGGTCGGTGCAACGAAATGTCGCGAAAGGCGACCGGTCGCCTGCAGAGCCGCTATTGCTTCGTTATCCGTGTACGTCATGGTTGTTGCCGCTGGAAGCAATACAAATGCTGGGTTCTGCGTCGAGCGCGAGCGACCGGTGTTGCCCGAGTGGCGAAGTCCAAGTCGCACTGTCAGACTGACTGCTAGCAGTCTCGAGAGGAACGTTGCAGTGCTTCTTTCGCTTGTCACGCTGAAGCAGTCGTGACGCAAGTACGGCTCCAAGTTCCGGAATCAGTCTTGACCTGCCGGACGACTGGCGCGACCCAAAAGAACCGCTCATGGCCGGTTGCTCCAGTTCGACAAGCTCACGCAGATGTCTGCAAGGGGCACGGACCAGCCAACATCGCCCTGCCACGCTCGCCGCAAAATCCGAAGTCATGGGAGTCAGAGCGAGCGGCCGGTCAGCGTCCGCAAGCGGCGCTTCGTCCGCCGCCTGCTGCCATCAGGCCTTAGACGTCGATTTGCTCCCCCTATGAGGGTGCGGCGCTGCCTGCAGGTCGCGGCCACCCTGCGCCCGCCTCCCCAGATGTCTACCCAAGAAGCTTTCGAAAATGTTCCGAGAGAAATGCTGGTGCCGTGCAAATTGAAGATTCAATCTTGGATTTGCACGCGCGCGTCGCCTTCGCGATGTGCGACCTCACCCTGCGCGTTTTGGCGGCCGCTCGTTTTAAGTCAGGATCTGGATCCTTTGACCGTCTTTCTCGCAGCGGGCTCGCCTCGGCTGATCGAGAAAACTTGCACATCCCTTCTGCCGAGGCGCTTGGAGAAGTACATGAGCGCGTCGTCTTTCTGGCGGATCTCTCCCTCCTCGACGATGGCCTTGAGCCAAGCGTCTCGCACTTTGCTCAGGCTTACGAGCTTGGCGCTGGCCTCCCCTTCGCCGAAGGTGACAGTCCTCGGAGCAATCTGCTTGGCCAGAGCGCGAAGAAAGCTCACGCTGCCTGGCGCTTCAATGAGCATTCGGTCCATAACCGCGGCGACTGGTAAGACATCGACGTTGGCCGACCCCACGCTGCTCACTGCGACGGCGACATTGCCGCGCGAAAACTGGATGGATGCGGGGATGTCGGTGACTGGGGCGCGAGCAACGAACTCGATGTCTCCAGCCGCAGCGCTCGCCCCCGTTCTGCAGGGCAGGTCCGGGCGCATGGTGTGATTGAGCATGTGGATCAACTGCTTCTGCGCGAGGCGCCAATCGTGCAGCGTGGTGACGGTGGCATGCACGACATGCCGGTCAGGCGCGTCCTGTGACTGCCACATGTACACGGTTTCCACCATCATGCGATCCTGGTGCATCGGAACGGTCTTAACGAGCTGCCACCCAGGAAGCTCGCGCCCCATCATTCGGAAGTTGAGATTGAAGATCCGTCGCCCGATCGTGGTCTCGCGCGCCCACATTTTGGTGTCGTAGGTTGACTCCATAAAACCCCCGTCTTTGTGCGTCCGTGCGTTAGGCGATCGGCCGCCGTTGCCGCGTAGTTGTATCCGGCTGGCATTTCGCACAACCGCCGGGCGTGGGTGGACACAAGCGCAATCGGTAGTTCATCGCTGCGCAGTCCCCAAACAGCATGTTCGTTGGCAGAAGCGGCGCGTGAGGTGACTGCGTGGGATCCGCATCGGCGTCAACCTTTAGGCAGCCGTCGAAGACATTGTCGCTCTCCGTGCACGCACCCTTCCAGGGGACCTCGTGGTAGCTGAAGCCGGATTGAAATGGTATTGCCCAGACGTTGTACCCAATGGCAATGACTGGGTTGAGGTCAAAAATCCATCCCATTTTTGACTGCCAAAGCTCGCAGCCGAGGATGTTGGTGAGGGTCGAGACAGTGTTGGCGCTGTCCGTGCAGTTGACCTTCTCTCCGAGTCCAAAGCCCCCATTGAGCCGCTCCAGCATCTCAGACAGATTGAACGTCGCGTCTCCGTACATCGTTGCGCCACTGTTGGTGTCATAGCTGACCACCCCGCAGCTGTTGTACCGCTCCGTGATAAGCGCCGCAGCCTCATCCACATTCGGAGCGCCAGCAGCCCAGACGCAAGCGCGCTCCAGAGCGGCGACCCAGGGGGTCATTGTCTTCCAGGGTTGCTCGGGCCGCTTGAGAACAATGTAGACGCGGTGCGTCGTATTGCTCAACGCCGCGGTCACCGCGGGACCAGGTGTGAGTCGGGCGTACCAGTCGAAAGACACATCGAGGCGTTCGACGGTATGCGGCAGAGGCCACATCAGCTCAAGCTCGATCACGTTGCTCAGACCGATCGCGTTGAACGCCGGAACGACGTCCTTGTAGCGCACGCCACCATGGCTGCCGGTGGCCCCGAGCGTGTACGTGCCAGGAACGAACGCTGGGAGGCGGCGAAGCACCACCTGGATTCGAGGAAGCGCCCCCGCCACGAAGCACGCCGGCTCGTTTCGCACCCCCTTCTCGAACTCCGGGGTCACGACAGGCGCGCGCGGCACATGGTGCATCAGGGGTATCGCTCGCTCGCGGTAGTTGAACTGGATGCTGTGGATCTCGAACGGGGGCTTAGCTGGGGGTGGCGGCGGAACTCCCTTGGCCGAGATCACCTCGAGCTCGCGGTCAGAGCATACGTAGAGGAGCGAATCGTCAGCGTTGGTTGCAACACCCGACGGTCGCCAGGCCAAGCCATTCACGACCAAGCTAGACACCACAGGTGGGCCAAGCTCGATTCGCACCAGGCTGTTGGCGGGATCGCGCTGAATGCAGAAAACCGCCGCGCCCGTTCGGTCCCAGTCCAGATAGAACGGCGCTGTAAGGCCTGTGTAGAGCCGCTTGGCGGCACCGGTCGCCAACTCAACCTGGGTCAAGGCGCCAGAATCCTGCTCTGTGACGTAGGCAAATTTCGCCGCCGCGTCGATGACGATGCCCACCGGGTGTCCGAGACCACCACCGATCATCTTTACCGCACCGCCGGCGTTGAGGTCCATCTGGACCAGTCGGCCAGAATCAAAGCAGACTGTGTAGAGGTGCCGAACAGTGGCATTGCTGACCAGCGCCAATTGATGAGGCGCAAAGCCTGGCTCTGAGACGTCGCGTCGACCCTCTTTCGCTGTCACCTTGACGATGGAGCCGGTGCGCTCCGAGATGAAGATCTCGTTGGTGGTCCAGTCGACCAGGACGTCTTGAGGAAGCTCAAGGCCCGTCAGGACTGTTGTGACCATGCCGGTTTGAACTTCGACCTTGCATAAGCGCCCGATCGACCACTCGACGTAATAGGCCGTCTTGCCATCGGGCGACAGGCGGACACCAACGCCGGCCGCGAGGCCAAGAACCACATCGTCGATCTGCATGACGCGCCGTCCTTCCCGTGTTTGGACCCTCAGCACTCCCTGGCGGGAAGAACGCCAAAGTTCGCCCCGTCCGCGATTGGAGGCTGCGCTTCTCAGGATGTCATCCCAAAAAGGAGGGGCGCCGAGAACGACGAAGGCGCGGCGATCCAAGGTCCGCGCGCGTCGGACCGATCTGAATTGCGCACAAGCCGCGTGCTGAGGAGGTGCGCTCTGCAAATTGCTCGACCGTCCGGTATGTGCCACAAGGTTCAGCGGCCGGTCCGGCCCCGAAGGAGGTCCTTCCGAACGGATCCTTCGGGAGATGGCATTCAGTCTGAAGCGGACATTCAGCGCGGACCTTTGTATGTCCGCTGGCCGGATGCGGTCACCGACAGGACGCGGCCCTCGACGCCTTGAGGTGCTCGAGCGTGGCGTCCGGGTGGCCAGCCATCATGCTCAGGCGGGTCAGGGCCAACAGACGGGGCAGGATTTCCTGGATAGCCTCCCGCTCGTTGTCGCCGGGCTGGTTGATCAGCCGACGCAACTCGACAACAAGTTTCGTGGCGTCAGCAGCCGCACCCGCCGCGATGCTCAGACGCTCGGCCAGGACCTGCGACTGCGCCTCAACGCGAGCCCGGGTGTCTTCGTTCTTGGTCATGTGGATAGCTCCAACTGTTGAAGGAAGGTCGAGCGTCCGGTCCTGGCGACGTGTAGCCGGTCGCCTAGCGCAAATGTTGGCTGACCTTCTGCTCTAGGAGCGCGACGAGTTCAGGCTGCATGAACTGGTACCGGTCAGGGATGTCGAGGCAAACGACCTTCTTCCCGTGCAGAGACCCAGCGAACCGTTGCTTGAGCTTGGCTCGATGCTGCCTCTCCATGACAAATATCAGGTCCGCCCACTCAAGCTGTTCGGGGCTGAGCACGCAGTCGGCGTCCGGCGCCAGGCCGGCGGAATCTGTCTCAATGTCAGGGCCTGCGAACACTTGCTCCGCCGTCGGGCTGCGGAGTCTGTTTCTACTGCAGATAAAGAGCAAGTGTTGCATTGTTGGCAGGCCCAATCCTAGCGAACTGTGGAAGCGCTTCGAACGTCCGCAGTGGCCGACTGTTGTCGAATTAAGAGGCGGTGCGCGCCCGAAGGACTCTTACGCTAACCCATGGCAGGCACGCGCAGGCAAAAAAAGGCTCCCCGTGGGGAGCCTGCAAAGCGCCCGCTAAGCCGGGCATCTCACAAGGGGGTCCCCCGAAGGCAAGTGCGATCGAGGAGGAGACGTTTGCAAGAAGGCAAGGGCACGACCAGTGAGGAAGCAACGACGCCCTTGCTTACTGAGCACTGTACGGAGGCCGCTGGTGTGTGTCTATGTGCCCTGTCTCCTTCTTCTGGCGAAATTTCTGTTTGCTGGGGGTAGTGGGGCAGTGGGGTAGTGGGGCAGTGCGTCTCCGGCAAGCCGGCCGCGCTGTCGTGCTTCGCATCGAGCCCTTCGGTCTCGCCCCTTCGGGCTTTCATCGCTGACGCCTCCGCGCCTGAGGCGCTGCGCCCTTCGGTTGCGGCGCGGCCTCGCCCCCGTTGCCTCCGATGGACGACTTCGTCAACGAGATGCTGCGCATGACCGGACATTCAGCCGATCTGGAGGATGGAGCGCAGGGTTTGCTGCGGGACGCACCGGGTGCCGCGACAGCCGTTGGCGAATTCCGCATATCGATCACTGAAATGCTTCTAGCCCGACCGCGCCGAAAGGCCTTGGACAGCCTCACAGTCTCGGGTTTGCAACTTCGAGCAGCGCGAGGCGAATTTCGTGAAGATCTTCTGGTTCCTTCCCACCCACGGAGACAGCCGCTACCTGGGCACCGCACACGGTGCGCGTAGCGTCAGCCACGCCTACCTTCGGCAGGTCGCGCAGGCGGCCGACGAACTGGGGTACGAAGGCGTGCTGATTCCGACGGGCCGTTCATGTGAGGACTCGTGGGTTGTCGCGTCCTCGCTCGCGCCGTTCACCGAGCGCCTGAAGTTCCTGGTCGCGATCCGCCCCGGCATCATCTCGCCGACCGTGTCGGCACGGCAGGCGGCGACGCTCGACCGCTTCTCGAACGGCCGGCTCCTGATCAATGTGGTGACGGGCGGCGACCCCGACGAGCAACATGGCGACGGCAGCTTCCTGACGCATGCTGAACGCTACGAGGTCACCGATGAGTTCCTGCGCATCTGGCGCGGCGTGGCGGCCGGCGAGACCGTGAACTTCAGCGGCAAGCACCTGCGGGTCGAGAACGCGAAGACACTCTATCCACCCGTTCAGAGGCCGTATCCGCCCCTGTGGTTCGGAGGCTCGTCCGATGCAGCCATCGAGCTCGCGGGCGAGCAGGTCGATGTCTACCTGACCTGGGGCGAGCCGCCTGCGGCCGTGGCCGAGAAGATTGCCAAGGCACGCGCCGCCGCTGCGAAGCATGGCCGCACGCTGCGCTTCGGCATTCGCCTGCATGTGATCGTGCGCGAGACCTCCGAGGCGGCATGGCGCGCGGCGGACGAACTGATTTCCTACGTCACCGACGAGACGGTCGCCGCGGCACAGAAAGCCTTCTCGCGCTTCGACTCGGTCGGCCAGCAGCGCATGGCGGCGCTGCATGGCGGTCGCCGCGACAAGCTGGAGGTGTCGCCCAACCTGTGGGCCGGCGTCGGCCTGGTGCGCGGCGGCGCGGGCACGGCGCTGGTCGGCAATCCCGAAGAGGTCGCCGCTCGCATCAGGGAGTACGCCGAACTCGGCATCGAGACCTTCATCTTCTCGGGCTATCCACACCTCGAGGAAGCCTACCGGCTGGCGGAACTGGTGTTCCCGCTGCTGCCGCTGGAGGCGCTGCGGCCACCAGGGCAGGCCAACCTCACCGGACCCTTCGGCGAGGTGATTGCCAATGACATCGTGCCGCCGGTACGCGCAGCAGCCTGAGCATCCCCGTCTTCCCGACTTCGTCGTTGCCGCTTCACGCAGGCGACGCCCACCCTTTCTCACATTCAACGCACCGACATGGCCCAGAAACTCAAAGTCGTCGCCGTCTCCGGCGGCCTGCAACGCCCGTCCCGCACGCTCGCCCTGGTCGAACAGATTCTCGATGGACTGTCCGACGCATTGCCCGTAAAAACGCGCCTCATCGAACTCGGCGAGATCGTTCCGAAGTTCGGCAGCGTGCTGCAGCGCGCGCACCTGCCGCAGGACGTCGAGGCCATTCTGCGCGACATCGAGACGGCAGACCTGCTGCTGGTCGCGAGTCCCATCTACCGCGGGTCGTACACCGGCCTCTTCAAGCATCTGTTCGACTTCGTGTACCACGAGTCGTTGATAGACGTGCCGGTGCTGCTGGCAGCGACGGGCGGCAGCGACCGGCACGCGCTGGCGATCGATCACCAGCTTCGGCCGCTGTTCAGCTTCTTCCAGGCGCACACCCTGCCCATCGGCGTCTACGCCACCGACAAGGAGTTCGAGAACTACCGTGTGAGCAGCGACGCCTTGCGCGCCCGCATCGCCCTGGCTGTCGAACGTGCGGTGCCTGTGCTGCGCCGGCGCGGCGAGCGGCCTTTGACTGTGCCTGCCCTGGCCCTGGCCTGAGCAGACCATGACGCAGCGCGTCCTGGCAGACGCCCCCGCAGCGGAAGCCTTGCTGACACTGGGCGGTCTGGGCGTGGACTTCCCCGGCCACAGAGCCGTGCACGCGCTCGACCTCCATGTGGCGGCGGGGGAGACCGTCGCGCTGGTGGGCGAGTCCGGTTGCGGCAAGTCGACCACTGCGCTGGCCGTGTTGCGGCTGCTGCCCGCGCATGCGCGGCTGTCCGGGTCGGTCCGCTTCGCGGGGCGCGAGTTGCTGACCCTCAGGGAGCGCGAGATCGTCGACCTGCGCGGTCGCGACATCTCGATGATCTTCCAGGAGCCGATGACTTCGCTCAATCCGCTGCACACGATTGGCCAGCAGGTCGCGGAGTCGCTGACGCTGCACCTGCCGCTGTCGAAGGCCGCGGCCCGCGCGCGCGCCATCGAGCTGCTCGACCTCGTGAAGCTGCCGGAGCCGGCGCGGCGCTTCGACGATCATCCACACCATCTGTCGGGCGGTCAGCGCCAGCGGGTGATGATCGCGATGGCCGTGGCCTGCAAGCCGAAGCTGCTCATCGCCGACGAGCCCACGACGGCGCTCGACGTCACCATCCAGGCGCAGATCCTGCGCCTCATCGACGACCTGCGACGCGAACTCGGCATGGCGGTACTGCTGATCACGCATGACCTGGGCGTGGTCGCGCAATGGGCGGATCGCGTGGCCGTGATGCACGGCGGGCGCAAGCTCGAAGAAGGTCCGATCTCGCGCGTCTTTGCGGCGCCACGCCATGCCTATACCCGTGGCTTGCTCGGCGCATCGCTTCATCTGGCGCCGGAACTGCACTACCGGGACGCTCGGCTCGCGGAAATCCGTGCCGACGACAAGGGCGGCTTCGAGCTGGTGCGCGAGCCGGTCCGCCCGCAGCCCGCGCTCGCGCGCCATTCGGACGGACCACTGCTCTCGATCGAGGACCTTCACATCGCCTACCCAGGACGGCACGGTCCGGTCCCGGCAGTCGAGGGCGTCTCGCTGTCGATCGTCGCCGGTGAAACTGTTGGGCTGGTCGGCGAATCGGGCTGCGGCAAGTCCAGCTTGTCGCGGGCCATCGTACGGCTGGTCGAGGCGCAGGCTGGTCGCGTCGTGCTGGATGGCGAGGATCTGCTCGCCGTGTCCGGTCGCGCGTTGCTGCCGTGGCGGCGGCGCGTGCAGATGATCTTCCAGGATCCGTACAGCTCCCTCAACCCGCGCCACCGCGTCGAGGACATCCTCCACCACGCGCTGGCCATCCATGGCGTGCGTGACCGCGCCGAGCGCGATCGCCGCATCGTCGCGGTGCTGGACGACGTCGGCCTGGAGGCGCAGGCACGCAGCCGCTATCCGCACGAGTTTTCGGGCGGCCAGCGACAGCGCATCGGCATCGCCCGCGCGCTGGTGCTGCGGCCCGAGCTGGTGATCTGCGACGAGCCTGTCTCGGCGCTCGATGTGTCGATCCAGGCGCAGATCCTGAACCTGATGGTCGATCTCAAGGCCGTCTACGGCCTGGCCTATCTCTTCATTTCGCATGACCTCTCGGTGGTGCGCTACGTCGCCGATCGCGTGCTGGTGATGAACGCCGGCCGCATCGTCGAGGCCGGGGATCCGAAAGCCATCTGGGCGAATCCGCAGCACCCCTACACGCGCTCGCTGTTGGCGGCAGCACCGGCTGCGCCGATGGCAACAGCCGACTTGCGGCTCGCCGCCTGAACTCCTTTCCTTTCATCGATCTTCCCGAGGACGCCATGCTCCACACTCTTCCAGACGAACCGACCGACAACGAAGCCGAGGCGCAGCGCGAGCTGCGCCGCCGGCAATTTTTCGGCCTGACCGGCGCGCTGTTGTCCAGCGGCCTGCTTGGCGGGCTCTACAGCGGGAATGCCGCAGCCCTCACACAAGCAACGCCGAACACCGAGGAGGGCGCCCAGCGCGGCGGCACGCTGGAGGCGACGGTGCATCCCGAGCCGCCGACGCTGGCCTTCTTCATCAATACCTCGACGCCCGGCCGCACCGTGGTCAGCAAGATCTTCGACGGCCTGCTCGACTATGGGCCGGACCTCAAGCCGCGCCCGCAACTCGCCGAGAGCGTGGACGTCTCGGCCGACGGGCTCACGGTGCGCCTCAAGCTCCGCAAGAACGTGGTCTGGCACGACGGCAAGCCCTTCACGGCAGCCGACGTCAAGTTCTCCGCCGAGGACGTGTGGCGCAAGCACGCCCCCACGGCGCGCCGCGTCTTCCAGCACCTGACGAAGGTCGAGACGCCCGATGCCCATACCGTGGTGCTGACACTTGCCAAGCCGACGCCGGTGATCCTGAACGCGCTCGACGTGGTGGCCGCGCCGGTGCTGCCGAAGCACCTGTACGAGGGCACCGACATCCCGAACAACCCCTACAACAACCGTCCGGTGGGCACCGGGCCCTTCGTGTTCAAGGAGTGGGCGCGCGGGAGCCACATCGCGCTGGAGCGCTTCGACAAGTATTGGGCGCCGGGCCTGCCGTACCTCGACAAGCTCACCTTCAAGATCATTCCCGACGTGGCGGGTCGCGCCACTGCGCTGGAGACCGGCGCGATCCAGTACGGCGAGCGCAACCCGGTGACTTTCGCCGATGCCGATCGCCTGGCCAAGTCGCCCAATCTGGTGGTCAGCACTGAGGGCTACAACGGCTTCGCGGGCTGGCTGTGGCTGATCCCGAACCTGCGCGACCCGATCATCGGCCAGCTCAAGGTGCGGCAGGCCATCCTGCATGCGATCAATCGCGACGCGCTCGTCAAGACGGTCTGGGGCGGCTATGCATCGCCCGCGACGGGGCCGGTGTCCTCGCTGCTCAAGACCTTCTATACGAAGGACACGCAGCAATACCCCTTCGACCGCAAGAAGGCCGAAGCCCTGCTCGACGAGGCGGGCTATCCCAAGAAGGCGGATGGCTTCCGCTTCAAGCTCGACCACGACTTCATTCCCTTCGGCGATGACTATCGCCGCACCGGCGAATTCGTGCGGCAGTCGCTGCGCGCGGTAGGCATCGACGTCAACCTGCGCGCGCAGGACCTCGCGAGCTGGACCAAGAACGTCTTTGCCGACTACAACTTCCAGCTCGTGAGTTCATGGGGCATCAACTGGCAAGACCCGCAGATCGGCGTGGAGCAGCACTACTGGTCCAAGGCCGAGTCCAAGGGTACGCCGTGGCAGAACGCATCCGGCTATGCGAGCGCCGAGGCCGACCGCCTCATCGAGGCCGCCCAGGTCGAGCGCGATGCAGCCAAGCGCGTGCAGCTCTACCAGGAGTTCCAGAAGCTCGCGCAGAAGGATCTTGCGCTCCTCAACCTGTTCGAGTTTCGCTGGTTCGGCGTGTGGGACAAGCGGCTGCGCAACGTGACCGATTCCTTCGACCACAGCCAGAACAACTTCGCGCGCGTGTGGTTCGAGTCGAAGGCATGACGGTGGGCTCTGGCGTGGCGAGCCGGATCCTGCGTCGGCTGCTCCAATTGCTGGGCGTGGTGGTCAGCACCGCGGTGATCAACTTCGCCCTGCTCAAGGCCTTGCCGGGCGATCTGGTAGACGTCATCGCGAGCGAGAGCGGCAGCGTGTCGGCCGAGTACGTCGCGCAGTTGCGCCAGCTCTACGGCCTGGACCGCCATGCGGTCGAGCAGTTGCTGGCCTATCTGGGCCGCATCGCGCAGGGCGACTTGGGTTTCTCGTTCCGCTTCGGCGAGCCCGTGCTGGGACTTGTGCTGCACCGGCTCGGACCGACGCTGGCCCTGGTCGGCGCGGCGCTGGCCTTGTCGGTGGTCGCCGGGGTGCTGCTGGGCATCGCCTCGGCGCGGCGCCCGCACGGGATCACTGACACGGTGCTGTCGGCGCTCGCCACGCTGGGCTACTCCGCGCCGATGTTCTGGACCGCGCTGATGTTGATCGTCCTCTTCGGCGTGCACCTCGAATGGCTGCCGATCGGGGGGCTGCGCGACGTGAGCGCGGGTTACACCGGCGCCCGGATGTGGCTGGACCACGCTTGGCACCTCGTGCTGCCGGCGCTGACGCTGTCGATCTACTACGTTGCGGTCTATGCGCGGCTTTCGCGGGCCTCGATGATCGAGACGCTGGCCGAGGACTACATCCGCACCGCCCGCGCGAAGGGTGCGCCGGAACGCCGCGTGATCTTCGGCCATGCCTTGCGGAATGCCGTGCTCCCGGTCGTCACCATGCTGGGCCTGCAAAGCAGCGCACTTCTGGGCGGCTCGATCGTCGTCGAGACCGTGTTCGGATGGCCCGGCCTCGGCCAACTGTCGTTCGAAGCCATCAAGAGCCGTGACATTCCCGTGCTCCTCGCGGTGCTGCTGTTCAGCGGTGTGCTCGTCGTGCTGGCCAACCTGCTCGTCGACCTGGTGCAGGCGCGGCTGGACCCGCGCGTGCAATCGCCAGCCACAGCAGGGAGTGCCGCATGAAGCGCTGGTACGTGCAACCGTCGATCCTCATCGGTGCATCGATCCTGCTCGTGGTCTTCGCGGCCGCCTTGCTCGCGGGCACAGTCTATCCGGGCGACCCGCTGGACATGGTGGGCGCGCCCTTCGTGTGGCCGGGCACCGACGCGCAGACGCCGCTCGGCACCGACCTGATGGGGCGCGACCTGGCGGCAGGGCTGCTCCATGGCGCCCGCGTCTCGCTGCTGGTCGGCGTCTCGTCGGCGCTCGTAGCGCTGGTGATCGGCATCGCCGTAGGCGCGGCAGCGGGCTTCTACAGGGGTCGAGTGGACGCGGTGCTCACGCGAGTCACCGAGTTCTTCCAGACCATCCCGGCTTTTCTGCTCGCGATCATCCTGGTCGCAGTGCTGCAGCCATCGATCGCGACCATCGTGTTTGCACTGGGCGTGACCTCGTGGACGAGCGTTGCTCGGCTGGTGCGCTCCGAATTCCTCTCGCTGCGCGAGCGTGAGTTCGTCAAGGCCAGCGTCGCGCTGGGCGCGAGCGACGCGCACCTGATCCTGCGCGAGATCCTGCCGAACGCGTGGACGCCCGTCGTCGTGTCCACCGCGCTGCTCGTGGCGAACGCCATCCTGTCCGAAGCCGGGCTCTCGTTCCTCGGCCTCGGCGATCCCAACGTCGTGAGTTGGGGCTCGATGATCGGCCTCGGCCGCGATGCGCTGCGTACCGCCTGGTACATGACGGCCTTGCCGGGTCTCGCCATCGTGCTCACCGTGCTTGCGCTCAATCTCCTGAGCGACGCCCTGCATGCCGCGCTCAATCCCCGACTGCGCCGCGTGCGTCGCAATGCGGTGCCAATGCCGTGAGCCCTTTTTTCTCCAGCTTTTTCTGACGTCCTATGTCGCACATCACTGAGAAAACCATCTCCCAGGCGCGCCTGCCGAATCCCCCGGACCCTTCGCGCGTGCACCGCATCGCGAGCGATGCCGAAGCGCTGGAAGTCGCGCGCCGCCTCGCTGCGGAGTTCGCGCCAGGCGCGTCCCAGCGCGATCGCGAGCGCATCCTGCCGTGGGATGAACTCGACCGCTGGTCGCAGAGCGGCCTGGGGGGCATCACCGTGCCGCGTGAATACGGCGGTGCCGACGTCTCCTACGAAACGCTGGCCGAGGTATTCGTCATCCTGTGCACGGCCGACCCGGCCCTTGGGCAAATCCCGCAGAACCATTTCGGCCTGCTCGGCGTGCTGCGCGAGATCGGCACCGACGACCAGAAGCGCCGCTTCTACGGCGAGGTGCTGGCGGGTGGCCGCCTGGGCAACGCTGGCCCCGAGCGGAAATCCAGGACCATCCTGCAGGGCGAAACGCGCCTGGAGCGCACGCCCGAAGGCCTGCGCCTGACCGGCCAGCGCTTCTATTCGACCGGCGCCCTGTTCGCGCACCGCGTGCCCGCGCGAGCGATCGACGACGAGGGCCGGCCGGTGCAGGCCTGGGTGCCGCGCGACGCACCGGGTCTCTCGGTGATCGATGACTGGTCGTCCTTCGGCCAGCGCACCACCGCCAGCGGTTCGGTCGCGTTCGACGCGGTGCCGGTGGATGCCGCGGACGTGCTGCCGGTGTGGCAACTCGCCGAGCGGCCGGGCCTGTACGGGCCCAACTCCCAGCTCGTGCAGGCCGCGATCGACCAAGGCATCGCCATCGCCGCAGTCGCCGATGCCATCGTGTTCGTGCGCGAGAAGGCGAGGCCGTGGGTGGATTCGGGCCTGGAGCGCGCGGCGGACGATCCGCATTTGATCCAGGACGTGGGCCGGTTGCAGATCGACCTGCATGCCGCGCACGAGGTCCTGCGCGAGGCGGGCCGCACGCTCGACGCGATAGCGTCGGCGTCGCTCACGGCCGAAGCCAGCGCGCGCGCGTCGGTGGCGGTGGCGGAAGCCAAGGTGCTGACGACCCGCATCGCGCTCGACGCCAGCGAAAAGCTGTTCGAACTGGCTGGATCGTCGGCGACTCGCGCGCAGCACAACCTCGACCGCCACTGGCGCAACGCGCGCACCCACACCCTGCATGACCCGGTGCGCTGGAAGACGCACCTGATCGGCAACTACCTGCTCAACGGCGTGCTCCCGGCGCGCCATTCCTGGAACTGACTGCATGAGCACCGACACCACTCTCCTTGAACGGCGCACCGTCGCCGCCGAACCCGCGCCTGCAGCTGAACCCAAGCGGCCGCCCGCGCGCATCCGCGATGACGCCCATGCCATTGAAGTGGCGCGCAGCCTCGCGGCGGAATTCGCCCAAGAGGCTGCGCGGCGCGATCGGGAGCGCATCCTGCCCTGGGCGGAACTCGAGCGCTTCACGGCCAGCGGCCTGTGGGCCATCACGGTGCCGCGAGAACACGGCGGCGCGGGCGTCACGGCCGCGACGCTCGCGCAGGTGATCGCCATCATCTCGGGCGCCGACGGTTCGCTGGGCCAGATTCCACAGAACCACTTCTACGCGCTCGAAGTACTGCGCGTCGGAGGCACCGAGGCGCAGCAGCGCTTCTTCCATGAACGCGTGCTGGCGGGCGAGCGCCTCGGCAACGCTCTGGCCGAAATCGGCCACAAGGACTTCAAGCGGCGCACCCGCCTCACGCCGGATGGCGACGGCTTTCGCGTCGACGGGCGCAAGTTCTATTGCACCGGTGCCTTGTTCGCGCACTGGATTCCCACGCTGGTGGTCGAGCAGTCGCAAGGGCGCGACGTGACACACCTGGCGTTCGTGCCCCGGCGCTCGGAAGGCGTGAGCATCACCGACGACTGGGACGGCTTTGGCCAGCGTGTCACGGGCAGCGGCTCGGTGGCCTTCGACAATGTGCGCGTCGAGCGCGAGTGGGTGGTGCCGTTTCTTGCGTCTTTCGAGCGGCCGACGACGATCGGACCGTTCGCGCAGATCCTTCACGCGGCGATCGACCTCGGCATCGGGCAGGGCGCCCTGGCTGCCACCTTGCCCTTCGTCCGCGAACATGCACGCCCTTGGATCGACGCGGGCGTCGACCGTGCCAGCGAGGACCCGTTGACGATCCAGCAGGTGGGAGAGGTCGCCGTGCGCCTGCGGGCGGCCGAGGCGCTGGTGAGCCGTGCGGCCCGCTTCCTGGCCGCAGCGCAGCGCGATCCGACCGAACGCAGCGTGGCCGAGGCCTCCATCGCGGTGGCCGAGGCGCGCGCGCTCACCACCACGGCTTCGCTCGACGCCGGCACCCGCCTGTTCGAACTGGCCGGCACGGGCGCTACGCTGGACGGCCTCGGGCTCGACCGCTTCTGGCGCAACGCGCGAACGCACACGCTGCACGACCCCGTGCGCTGGAAGTACCACGCGGTCGGCAACTTCCATCTCAACGACCGGCTGCCGACGCGGCACGGCGCGCTGTAAGTCAGGCATCGAGGAACACCGGACGAATGACACACAAGAAGCAGATCCTGCTCAACGCATTCAACATGAACTGCGTGGGCCACATCAACCATGGGCTGTGGACGCATCCGCGCGATCGATCGCGCGACTACAACACGATCGAACACTGGACCGGCATCGCACGCACGCTGGAGCGCGGCCTGTTCGACGGCCTGTTCATCGCCGACATCGTCGGCGTGTATGACATCTACCAGGGCAACGTCGACACCACGTTGCGCGAATCGATCCAGTTGCCGGTGAACGATCCGCTGATGCTGGTGTCGGCAATGGCCGCGGTCACGCAGAACCTCGGCTTCGGCGTGACGGTCAACCTCACCTACGAGCAACCGTATCTGCTCGCACGCCGCTTCTCGACGCTCGACCATCTGACGCGGGGGCGCATCGGCTGGAACATCGTCACCGGCTACCTCGACAGCGCGGCGCGTGCGATGGGGCTCACCGGCCAGATCGCGCACGACGAGCGCTACGACCGCGCCGACGAATTCCTGGAGGTGCTCTACAAGCTCTGGGAGGGCAGTTGGGAGGATGGTGCGGTGCGCGCCGACAAGGCCGCGCGCGTGTTCGCGGATCCCGCCCGGGTGCACAAGGTGCGCCACGACGGCCGCTACTACAAGGTCGACGGCTACCACCTGAGCGAGCCCTCGCCGCAGCGCACGCCGGTGTTGTTCCAGGCCGGCAGTTCGGGCCGGGGTCAGCGCTTCGCGGGCCGGCACGCCGAGTGCGTCTTCATCTCCCCGCCGAACAAGGAAGCGGCGCGCAAGAGCGTGCAGTCGCTGCGCGAGCAACTGGTGCAGGCGGGACGGCGGCCCGACGACGTCAAGGTCTTCGTGGGCGCAGCGGTGGTCACCGGCGCGACCCACAGGGAGGCGCAGGAGAAATACGCGGACTACAGGCAGTACGCGAGCCGAGAGGCCGGACTGGCGCATTTCTCGGCCAGCGTGGGCATCGACTACGCAGCCTACGACCTGGACGCGCCGATCGCCTATGGCGGCACGAACGCAATCGAATCGGCCGCGCGCACGGCCGAGCAGCAAGGGTGGACGCGACGCAGGCTGCTGGAGCTGTTCGAGCTGGGCGGCCGCTATCCGGCCATCGTGGGCGATCCTTCGGAGGTGGCCGACACCTTGCAGTCGTGGATCGACGAGACCGGCGTCGACGGCTTCAACCTGAGCCGAACGGTCGTCCCGGAAAGTTATGAGGACTTCGTCGACCTGGTGGTTCCGGAGCTCCAGCACCGCGGCGTCTACAAGACCGAATACGCGCCCGGCAGCCTGCGCAGGAAGCTCTTCGACACGGACCGCCTGCCGGAGCGCCACGTCGCCGCCAGCTTCCGGCCGAAACCTCAGGCGGTGTTGGCCCCGACGGTCCAGTAGAACGTCGGTTCGACGCCGTTGAGCGCGTGGTCACCGACCACGCGCGCCTTGTAGATCACGGGGTTGTGCGACGCGAGCGTGCGCGCGTTGCGCCAGTGGCGGTCGAGCCGGAGGTCTTCCTGAAGCGCCGAGGCCCCGCCGACGTCGAACAGGCGCGTCGCCGACTGCAGCACCGCATCACCGATGAACACCTGCGCCTTGGCCATGCGCAGTTCCACTTCCACGAGCATCTCGACGGAGACGGGCTGGCCTGCCGCGCGCAGGCGGTCGATGTCGCCGAGGGCGCTGGCGACGGCTTGCACCGCGGACGTGGCGGCGAAGGCGGTGCTGGCGAGTTGGCCGATCAGTTGCTGTACCAGGGGGTCTTCGCGAGGCGTCGTACCGCTTCCGTGGCTGTACACGCGCTTGCGTCGACGGACGAAGTCGACCGAATCGCGCTCGATGGACCGCGCGATGCCGGCCAGCGTTGCGAGATGCACCAATTGGAAGAAGGCCGTCATCGGGGTAGGGCCGGTGCGCGCGCTCGGCAGCACGTTGGCAGGGTCGACGCGCACGCGGCGGAAGCGCGTCGTGCCCGACGCGCTCAGGCGCTGGCCGAACCCGCGCCAATCGTCGAGTCGTTCGACGCCTTCGGCGTTGGCAGGCACGAGCACCAGCACCCGATCGCCCGAGCCATCGGCGCCATCGACGCGTTGCGCGGCGACGCCGATCCAGTCGGCGTACAGCGTTCCGGTGCTGTAGAACTTGTCGCCGTCGAGCAGCCATTGGCCGCCCTCGCGGCGCAGCTTCGTCTGCAGGCTGCCGACCGCGCCGTGGCCCAGCTCCGTGGTGGCATTGCCGAAGATCGCGCCGCTTGCGGCGCGGTCCAGCCACGGCGCGTGCAGACCGGGTTCGACTTCGGCGAAGAGCCGCTCGATGAAGCCGAAGTGCGCGCGCAGCACCTGGGGCAGGTTGGAGTCGGCCTCGCCGAGCTCGACGAGCTGGTCGAAGAGTTGCTCGACCGATGCGCCAAGACCACCGGCGGCATGTGGAACGCGCAGTGCGCCGAAGCCCGCATCGCGCAGCCAGCCGACCGCGTCATAGGCCAGTGTGCGGTCGTTCTCGCGTTGCAGGGCGCCTTCGGCGATGCGCCGGAACACGGGCCGGAATCGATCGGAGAGTTGCGTGGAGGAAGGTGTCGGTGGGAGTGGCATCGTGAGGGTGCAGTCGGAAATTTCGGTATTCAAAGCGCGTGCGCCCGTTGCAGTGCGCGCCGTACCGACGCAACGGCTTGGCCGACATCCGGCGCATCGCGATCCCGCGGTTGTTGCAGCGTGACGGGGATCGCCGCGCCAATGCGGCCCGGATCGGCCTCGAACACCAGCACGCGATCGCCGAGGTAGACCGCCTCGTCGATGTCATGCGTCACCATCAGCACGGCAATGCGATGGGCGCGGGCAACGCTCAACAGCAGTTCCTGCAGCTTCAGTCGCGTGAAGGCATCGACCGCCGAGAAGGGTTCGTCCAGCAGCAGCACGCGCGGCTGGACGAACAACCCGCGAGCAATGGCGACGCGCTGCGCCTGTCCGCCGGACAGCGCCTTGGGCAGTCGCGAGCCGAAGCCTGCGAGCCCGACCTCGTCGAGCAGGGCCGCCACGCGCGCGTCGTCCACCGGCCCGCGGCCATCGAATGCAACGTTGCCGGCCACCGTCAGCCAAGGAAAGAGGCGCGGCTCCTGGAAGACGAATCGAATGTCGCGCGTCGGCCCGGCAGTCGCTTCGCCGCCCAGGCGGACCTCTCCTTCGTAGTCGCGGTCCAGGCCCGCCACGATGCGCAGCAGCGTGCTCTTGCCGCAGCCGCTCGCGCCTACAAGCGTGACGCATTCGCCTTCGCGGAGTTGAAGATGGACATCGCGCAGGACGTCCTGCTGCGCAAAGCGCTTGCTCCGCACCCGCACGTCGAGCAATGGCGATTCGGTCGTCATCGGGTGGCCACCGTATCGCGCCACGCCAGCCAGCGGTTCTCCAGCATCTGCATGCCGGTGTCGGTGAGCTTGCCCATGAGGGCCAGCAGGACGATGGCCGCCAGGACGATATCGGCTCGTCCGGTCTCGCGTCCATCGGTCAGCAGGTAGCCGAGGCCGCGCGTGGCGGCGATGAGTTCGGCGGCGACCATGAACATCCACGCCAGGGACAGTCCGTTGCGAAGCCCGGTCCAGATTGCCGGCAGGGCGGCGGGCAGCAGCACGCGACGGGCCATGGCGATCGGGCCGAGGCGGGCCATCTCGGCCACCTCGACGAGCTTGCGGTCCACATCGCGCAGGCCCGACACGACGCCCATGTAGATAGGGAAGAAGGCGCCGATCGCGATGAGCGTCAGCTTGGCCGCTTCGTCGATGCCCAGCCAGAGCAGGAGAAGCGGCACCCACGCGAGCGACGGAATGGCGCGCAAGGCCTGGAAAGTGGGATCGAGCAGCGACTCTGCGCGCCGGCTCAGGCCGACCCAGACGCCGCACGCAACGGCGAGCGCGGCGCCGGCCGCGAAGCCTGCGAGGACGCGAGCCGTGCTGACCAGCACATGCGTCGCGAGCCCCTGGGCCGCGAGTTCGGACAGCGTGCGCGCGATCTCGCTCGGCGGCGGCAGCAGGTGGGCAGGAACCCACCCGGCGCGCACGGCGATTTCGAGGCCGAGCAGAAAGGCGATCGGCAGCGCCGCGCCCAGCCAGAGGGAATGCCGGCCTGTGCGCGGCGGCTCGGGAGCTGGCCTCTCGCGCACCGGAGGCGGCGCCAAGGTCTCCAGCGCTTTGATCGGCGGCGATGAACTCATGGAGGGGCTCAGGCCGCGGCGCCGGCGAGCTGTGCGCGCGCGAACCGGGTGTCGACCAGATCGGCGATCACCTTGTCGAGATTCGTGCCCGGCTTCACGAGTTGTTCTTCGAGCAGGATCGATGACGCGGCCTGCAGCGCCTTGACGTGCTCCGCCGAGGGCAGGGGATTGCTCAGGTCGGTGCGCAGCTTGAGCTGCAGCAGTGCGACTTCGAGGCTGACCTTGGCCTCCTCGGAGAGGATGCGCGCGGCCTCCGATGTGTTCGCCAGAGTCCACTTGCGCGCCCGCTCGTAGGCTGCGATCACTCGCTGCACCGTGGCCGGCTGCCGGGCCAGGAAGTCCTCGCGCACGTTGAGGAAGCCATAGGTGTTGAAGGCCACGTTGCGGTAGATGAGGCGCGAGCCCGCGTCGAGCTCGCTCGCTGCCATCAGGGGGTCGAGGCCGGCCCAGGCGTCCACGCGGCCCTGTTCGAGGGCCACGCGGCCGTCTGCATGCTGCAGGCCGACATGCTCGATGTCGCTCCGGCGCAGCCTGGCTGTCTGCAAGGCGCGCAACAGGAACAGGTAGGGGTCGGTCCCCTTGGTGGCAGCGACCTTCTTGCCCTTGAGGTCGGCCACCGTGCGGATGCTGGAGTCACGCCGCACGACGAGCGCGGTCCACTCCGGCCGCGAGAAGATGTAGGGTGTTCGGATCGGGTTTCCGTTCGCACGGGCGAGCACCGCGGCGAGACCCGCGCTGGAGCCTATGTCGATGCTGTTGGCGTTGAGGTACTCGAGGGCGCGGTTGCTGCCGGCGCTCAGCACCCACTTGACGTCGATGCCGTCTCTTTTCAGATCCTGCTCGAGCCACCCGAAGCGGCGCAGCACCAGGCTCGTGGGCGAGTAGTAAGCGTAGTCGAGCCGCAGCTCCTTGAGAGTGTCGGCCGCGCGCACGAGGGCGGGCAGCGCGAGGGTGGTGGCGCCGGCGACGGCGCCGTGAAGGACTGAACGGCGTTTCATGAAAAGGCTCCTGCTGCGCAAGGGTGCAAAGCCCGCGACCTTAGCGTTGCGCCCGGGGCGCGGCAAATCAGGAATTCGCGCTTGCTTATGCGTACGGTGCGAGTTCAGGCGGCCAGTCGCTCTGCCGGCGCGGCGTCGGCGGCGAGCCGCGCGCGCCGGGCCTCGTAGCTGCGCAACTGCGCGTAGGCCAGCGGCAGCAGCACCGTGTCGGCGGTCGACCAGCGACCCCGGCGCAGAAGGTCGCCGAGGATGTGGTCGCCCTCCGTCGGAGCGCCGCGCTCGATGTCTTTCAGCAGCGAGGCAGTGAGGGGCGAGTCGGGCGCGGTCACCATCGCCCGGGTTCGGCCCAGCGCCTCCGGACTCGGGGCGAAGCCGTTGTGGGCGGCAATGCGGCTGCATTCATTGAGCAACCCCAGGGCCACGTCCTGGGCACCGGCGCGCACGATGTCGCCCACGCTCGCGCGCATCAGGCTGGTCGCACCGGCCAGGGTTGCGATGTGCACCCATTTCTCCCACATGGCTTGCAGGATGTTGTCGCTCGACCGGCTGTCGAAGCGGGAGGAGGCGAACGCGGCGGCAATCGCGTCCACACGCGCACTGCGCACGCCATCGAGCTCGCCGAAGATGAGCGTGTGATCCTTGCCCAGATGCAGGACTTCGCCGGTGTCGTCCAGCGTCGCGGAGATCAGGCCAAGGCCACCGATCACCTTGCGGTAGCCGAAGCGCTCGGTCAGACGGTCGAGATGACGAAGCCCGTTGAGCATCGGCAGGATGGTGGTGTGAGGACCGACGGCAGTCGCGAAGGATGCGATCGTGCCCTCGAGGTCGTAGGCCTTGCAACCAACGACGACCAGGTCATAGGGCGACTTGATCTGGTGCGCCTGCAGCGCCGCGGGCGAGGGCAGGTGGGCGTCGCCCGCAGGGCTGTGGATGACCAGGCCGCTCGCGGACAGTTGGGAGGCCCGCCGCTGCCGGACCAGGAAGGTCACATCCTGCCCTGCCTGCAGCAGCCTGCCACCGAAATAGCCACCCAGAGCGCCGGCGCCGACCACGAGGATCCGCATGTCTGTTCTCAGAATGCCGGCACGAGCGAGCCGTTGAACTTCGTCTCGATGAAGCTCCTGACTTCGGGCGACTGGTAGGCCTTCACGAGTTGCTGCGCCCAGGGCTTGTCCTTGTCGGTGCGCCGCACGGCGATGAGGTTGGCGTAGGGGCTCTGGGGCGATTCCTTGATCACGGCGTCCTTTGCCAGCGTGAGGCCGGCCTTCTCGGCGTAGTCGTTGTTGATGGACGCGATGGTCAGGTCGTCGAGCGAGCGGGGAAGCTGCGCCGCGTCGAGCGGGACGAGCTTCAGCTTCTTCGGGTTGGAGATCACGTCCAGCGGTGTGGCCGTGTTGTTCTTCACCGCCTCGGGCTTGAGCGTGATGAGCTTCGCGTTCTGCAACAGCAGCAAGGCGCGATTGCCGTTAGACGGATCGTTCTGGATGCCCACGCTGGCGCCATCAGGCAGCGCATCGATCGACTTGATCTTGCGCGAGTAGAAACCCAGCGGCGCGGTGATAGTGAGCCCGACGGGCACGATGTCGAAGCCGCGCGACTTGTTCTGGTTGTCCAGGAAGGGCTGGTGCTGGAAGGCGTTGGCGTCGAGGTCGCCGGCGGCCAGCGCTGCATTGGGCAGCTGGTAGTCGTTGAAGACGATTACGTCGAGGGTGAGACCGTCGCGTGCCGCGACCTTCTTGACCACCTCGAAGATCTGCTCGCCGTTGCCGACCGACACGCCGACCTTCAAGGTCTTCTTCTCCTGCGCGTGCAGCACTCCGCTGGCGGCGAAAAGGGTCAGGGAAGCGAGGGAGAACGCGGCGATCGCGGTGCGGCGGCGAAGGGAGAACGGCATGGTCGCATGGATGTCGAGTGAAGGAGGCGCGAATGTGCCTGCCGCCGGCGCATTCCGGAACGAAGGAAATCGCGCAACCTTATGCGGGTTGCATGGGGTGAAGCGTGCTCCGGCGCTTAGTCGGAATCCGCATATGCACGTTCCGAAAGCGTCGTTCACGCGTTCGCGGCTCGTCCCGATACTCGCCAGCTTTGCCCAGGGCCGACCTGCGCGCCGCATCGGTGTTGCTGCAGCGCGGTCCCCACTGCTCTCCATGACTGCCGATTCCCACATCCACCCATCCGGCACGTCGCCGGTGATCCGGCTCGAATCCGTCCAGAAGTCGTTCTCGCTTCCCAATGGCGAGCGTTTCGACGCCGTGCGCTCTCTCTCGCTCGACATCCATGCGGGCGACATCTTCGGATTGATCGGCAAGAGCGGTGCCGGCAAGTCCACGCTGCTGCGGCTGGTCAATCTTCTGGAGCGCCCGGACGCCGGCAGGGTCATCGTCGGAGGGCGCGATCTCACGACCTTGTCGCGCCGTGAACTGCGCGACATCCGGCAGTCGCTCGGGATGATCTTCCAGCAATTCAACCTGATCCAGAACGCGACGGTGGAAGACAACGTTGCCTTCCCCCTGAAGATCCATGGCCGCCACTCGCGCGCCGACATCCAGGCGCGCGTGCGCGAATGCCTGAAGCTGGTGGGGCTTGAAGAGAAGATTCACAGCTATCCCGCGCAACTCTCAGGCGGGCAGAAGCAGCGGGTGGCCATCGCGCGCGCGCTCGCTCCGCGACCCCAGGTGTTGCTGTGCGACGAGCCGACTTCCGCGCTCGACAGTGAGACCACGCGCGAGCTGTTGCAAACCCTGCGCGACATCAATCGCAAGATCGGTGTGACCATCGTGATCGTCACGCATGAGTTGTCGGTCGTCGAGGCGCTCTGCCGACGTGTGGCGATCCTGGAGCATGGCGAACTGATCGAGCAGTTCGACGTCGACGCGCCGGCGTCGAATCGACTGACTGCGCTCGGTCGCGAGATCGATGCGCTGGTGCGTCGGCGTGAGCGCGACGTGCGCGATGCCGGCCATACCCATGTGGCCGCGTCGTCCGCAGGCGCGCCTGTCGTCTTTCCTGTTTCCGATATGCCGCATCGCGCCGGCTCGCAAGGAGTCGCGTATGCCTGAGAACATTGCCGCCATCCTGCCCGAACTCTGGATCGCCATCGGGCAAACCTTCCTGATGCTCGCGATCGGCCTGGGCGCCGCGCTGTTGATCGGCGGTCCGCTGGGCGTACTGCTGTTTCTGCTCAGTCCCGGCCAGTCCCTGGCAAACAAACCCGTGCACTTGGTGCTGAACTGGATCGTCAACATGGTGCGCTCCTTCCCGTTCATCATCCTGTTGGTCGCGCTGGTGCCTTTCACGCGGCTCGTCGCGGGTACGTCGATCGGCCCCCTGGCGGCGGCCGTGCCGCTGTCGGTCGCCGCCATTCCCTACCTGGCGCGGCTGGTCGACCAGTGCCTGCGCGAGGTGCCGCGCGGCGTCATCGAGGCGGCGCATGCGATGGGCGCGAGTGAATTGCAGATCATCTGGCGTGTGCTCATCGTCGAGGCGCGATCGGGGCTGGTGCTCGCGTTCACGGTTTTGTCGGTGAGCTTCCTGTCGTATTCCGCAATCGCCGGCGTTGTCGGCGGCGGCGGCATCGGCGACCTCGCGATCCGGTATGGCTACTACCGCTTCCAGACGGACGTGATGGTGCTCACCGTGGCCGTCCTGGTCGTGCTGGTGCAGATCCTCCAGTTCGTCGGCAACACGGCAGCGCGGCGCCTCGACAAGCGCTGACTCCCTCTTTCGATCCTTCTCCTTTCTCCAATAGACTTCACATGAAAACCGCATTGCTTCGTCGCTCCCTCCTTGCCCTCTCCGTGGCCGCGCTTTCGCTGGGCGCACTGCCGTCTTCCGCCCTCGCGCAAGGGGCCAAGAGGGAACTCGTGATCGGCGGCACCGCCGGCTCCAACATCGACCAGCTCAAGCAGGGCATCGTGCCGATCCTGGAGAAAAAGGGCTACAAGGTGAAGCTGGTCGAATTCAACGACTACGTGCAGCCCAACCTGGCGCTGGCGCAGGGTTCGCTCGACGCGAACTTCTTCCAGCATCTGGTCTACCTCAGGAAGTTCGCGGCCGACCAGAAGCTCGACATCATCGAACTGGTGCAGGGCCCGATCGCCCCGCTTGGCGTCTACTCGACGAAGCGCAAGACACTGACCGAGGCGAAGGACGGCGACCGGGTCACGCTGCCGAACGACCCGAGCAACCTCGCACGCGCGCTGGTGCTGCTGGAGCAGAACAAACTGCTCACCCTGAAGAGCGGCATCGATCCGATCCGGGCATCAGAGAAGGACATCGACGCGAACCCACGCAAACTCAAGTTCATTCCGCTGGAGGCGGCGCAGCTTCCGCGTTCGCTGGGCGATACGGAATACGCGATCATCAACGGGAACTTCGCCATTTCGTCCGGACTGAAGCTGACCGATGCGGTGGCCCTGGAGAAAACGCCGGACCACTATCTCAATGTAGTCGCGGTGAAGCGTGCGGACAAGGACGCGCCGTGGGCGAAGGACCTTGTCGAGGCCTACCGGTCGAAGGACTTCCAGGCAGTGGTGGACAGCAAGTTCCAGGGCTACGCAAAGCCCAGCTTCCTGCAGTAGTCGCGCGGCGTCGTTGGGCACGCCGCACTCGTTCCTCTCGCGTCTCCACCTGCGCATCGAAGCTTCAACCTTGTCATTGCTGCAGACCGGTTTCCACGGTCCGCGGAGGCACACAGGAGACCAACTCGCGCAAGGCTGTGCCGAGAATGGAGGCCGGTACTAGTCCGCTCGCAGCGGTGACCACAGAATGTTCATCTGCTCGTTTGCGAGCCTGAGAATCTGCAACGCCTCATCGCCGACACGCCGTGGGTAGCTGTCGGGCTCGTTAGTCTGCGGCATGGCTGAACGGTCAGCCAACATACCGTCAATCATCCCTTGCATCAAGCCCGGCTGTTGCTGCTCAAGGCGCTGAAGAAGCATGTGAAGGATGAATATTCCAGCGTCTCTGCGAGCGTCCTCGTTTTGCGCATGTGCTTCCATGGTCGATAGCTGCTCGATGTGAGTGACAGCCGGATTCTGCCGGAACCAGAACTCTCACGGACCTGCGCCTCACTCGAGACGGCAGGAGGAAAAAAGGCTCCCCGTGGGGAGCCTGCAAAGCGCCCGCTAAGCCGGGCATCTCACAAGGGGGTCCCCCGAAGGCGAGTGCGATCGAGGAGGAGACGTTTGCAAGAAGGCAAGGGCACGACCAGTGAGGAAGCAACGACGCCCTTGCTTACTGAGCACTGTACGGAGGCCGCTGGTGTGTGTCTATG
>NZ_JASZYE010000014.1 GCF_030317145.1 Variovorax flavidus | reverse complement strand
AGCGCCTTCTGGCTGTCCGTGTAGTAGGTCCGCGTTCGATACTTCATCTGCAACATCCTTCTGCCTACGGCAGTTTTCAGTGTGTTGCATCGACCGGTTGAATCCGCAGCCCAAACCGGCTGTACGCCCTTCCTCCAAAGCAGCCGCTCACCACTCGTTCTAGCCATACCGCTCGCGGACATTGAGATTGGGGTGACCCAAACACACGCAATGGTGTTGATCACGGGCAACGGCGTTCCGGACGTAGTCCTCCCTGTCCGCGCATGCACCGTCAGGCCAACCGCACTTATTGAGACCTTCGTCCGCGGCTCGCCGACATGTCGGCCACATTGCCCCAGGTTCCTACGTTGGACGACTTCAGCAGGGGAGACGCATCGCCTATGGCGGCGAGTTCGTCGGCTGCGGCACACAACGCACTGCCGAATTCGTGCATGCGCTTCGACGTCAGACGCGAGGAGGGACCAGCGATCACGATGGCACCGGTGGCGGGCTTGCCCGCGCGCTGGACAGGAGCAGCCATGGCGCTCATTCCTGGCGCATACGCATCCTGAGTGATACTGAAGCGACGCTTACGGTGTTCCTCCAGGACTTTCAGAAGTGCCTTGATAGAGGTAGGCGCCGCCGGACCATAGTTTTCTGGCCTGCCAAGTCCCTGGCGCGATACATACTGGATAGCGACGTCTTCCGATAGCGTCATGAGCCACGCCTGACCGGCCGCACTGCAGGACAGACGGAGGTCAATGCCGGTGTCTGGGTCATAGATCAGACCGGATTTCGCACCTTGCGCCTTCGCTACCAAGGTGAGCCTCTCGCCGTCCACGATGGCTAATCTAACGAGGTCCTCTGTGATTTGCGCGAGACGGTTGATGACGGGTTGAGCAATGTCGACAACTCCTGACTTGCTCAGATAGCTGAGTCCGATCGACACCAGCTTGGTTGTCAACGCGTATTCGCCTCGTCGAGGCAACTGGCGCACGTAGCCGAAGCGAATCAACTCGCCCAACGTGCGGTGACAGCCGCTTCGGATCTGATTCAACTCCGTCGCGATTTCTGCGAGCGTTGCGCCCTCCGGATAGTTCGCCAGGAATTCGAGGATCGCCAACGACTTCTCTGATGCACCACTCATTTGCGTCTTAGATCTTTCAAAATTTGAACGGTATCATAAATTTGTACGTCATTCTCAAGAAATGGCAGAATCCGCCGCGTATCAAAAGGACGTTACGGCGGATCAATCCGCCGGCCAAGAACATGATCAGTGGCCAAGCCCCGATGTCGCTCTTCAACAATCCGCTCCCGTGCCTGCAACGGTCGGGAGAGTGCCCATGTCGCTGATAGGCAAAGCTGCCCTGGCGATGTGGTGGGATATGTCGGACTCGCACCGCTCGGAGTTCGAGCATTGGCACACGCACGAGCACTTTCCGGAACGCCTCGGCATTCCAGGATTTCGCCGGGTGACGCGCTGGACGAGTGCCGACGGCGATGAGGGAGTCTTCGTGATGTACGAACTGGACGACTACGAAGTGCTCGCATCGCCGGCGTACTTGGCGCGGCTGAATGCGCCCACGCCGTGGTCTGCGCGACTGATGCCGCACCATCGCAACATGGTTCGAAGCCAGTGTCGCGTGCTCGAGAGCGGCGGCATCAACCCCGCACGAAACGCACTCACGATTCGCCTGTCGCCCGCATCGGGCCGAGACCAGGAACTGCGCGCCGCGCTTGGCCGCATGTCCAGACACATTCCATTCGAGCCCGGCTTCGCCGGGCTTCATCTCTTGCGCCACGAGACGCCTTCGATTCCCGCCACTGTGGAGCAGAAGATTCGTGGAAACGCCGACGGGACGGCCGACTGGGTCTTGGTTGTCTGCGGCTATGAAGCGGACGCCTTGCGTGCGCTGGCTGAGCGTGAGCTCAGCAGCGAATCACTGGTCGAGATGGGCGCGGCTCGCGGCGCAGAACGTGGCTTCTACGCATTGTCATGCTCGGCAACGCCGTTCGACATCGCCGATGCCCCGGCATTTACCACCGCTGCGCGTTGACCTTGGCCTGAATCGTTCAAACCACAAAAGGAGACCCTCATGGCATCGAAACTCTTCAAATTGGCAGGCAGTCTCGCACTGCTCGTCGGCAGTGTGCTTGTTCATGCACAGGACATTCAGGAACGGACGATTCGATTCGGGCACCTGAACAACACCGACCACCCGACCAGTTGGGGCGTGAAGAAGTTCGGCGAGCTCGTTGCGGCCAAGAGCGGCGGCAAGATCACGGTCAAGGAATTCGCCAGCAGCCAACTCGGCAACGAACTGCAGCAGCAATCCGCGCTGCAGGGTGGCGTGCAGGAGATGCTCGTAGCGTCCACCACCTCGCTCACCGGCGTCGTCAAGGAATTCGGACTCTTCGACTTCCCCTTCCTTTTCAGCAATGGCCAGCAGGCCGATGCGATGGTCGACGGCGCGCTGGGCAAGATGCTCAGCGCGAAGCTCGCGGACAAGGGCATTGTCATCCTGGGATTCTTCGACCTGGGTTTTCGCAATGTCACCAACAGCAAGCGGCCCATCACAAAGGGCGAAGACCTCGATGGACTGAAGCTCCGCGTCATCCCGAATCCGGTGTTCCTGGAGACCTTCAAGACCTTCAAAGGCAACCCGCTTCCAATGCCCTTTGCGGAGTTGTATAACGCCCTCGAAAGCAAGGCTGTCGATGGCCAGGAGAACCCGTATTCGGTGATCCTGTCGAGCAAGTTCTACGAGGTCCAGAAGTACGTCAGTGGTACCAACCACGTCTATGCGACCAACCCGGTTCAAATCAGCAAGCGCTTCTGGGACAAGCTGTCGCCGGCGGAGCACAAGATCCTGCAGGAAGCCGCCATAGAAGCACAGACCTACCAGCGCACGGCGAGCCGCGAAGCCGCTGGCAAGGCACTGACCGAACTCCAGGCCAAGGGCATGGTGTTCAACGCCGTCGCACCAGCCGAAGTGGCCCGCATGCGCACCGAGGTCCAGCCGATCTACGACAAGTTTTCCGCTTCGTACGATCCGGCCGTGATGACACTGTTCAAGACCGAACTGGAACGAGTCTCCAAGTTCTGATTCTTTCAGGCATTCGACTCGCTCCCTTCTGACCCGAGGTTGCGAACTCAATCCGTGACATCGGAGTGCTCCTCAGTTTTGAGGAGCATTCCGTCAGTCTCTATGGTTCCCCGAGACAGTACTGGTGTGGCATCCTGCAGCCGTGGCAGTATCTGGACCCGAAGCAGCCGTCGCCGACAGCGCGCGCTTCGCCACCATTCGCTGGCAGGGTGACGGAGGTGTGGAATGCACTTGATCTCACATTGGTGACCTTGTGTGCTGCGCTAGCTAGCGCGACCTCCTATGGCCAACCACGGTCGCTTCCTGAGTCCGCTGTCACGCCCGAGGAGTTGCGCTGGATCGCACCGCCGGCTGGCCTGCCCTACGCCCTTGTGGTGGGAGACCCAACTACCGCAGGCGTCTACGTGGGACGAGGTCGACTCGAAGCAGGCCTGCGAGTCGAGCCGCATTCGCATCCCGACAATCGCGTTGTGACCGTCTTGTCTGGCACGGTGCTCGTTGGATACGGAGAGGTGTTCGATGAGAACAAGATGAAGGTGTTGCCGGCTGGAAGCACCTGGACGGAGCCGGCGAATCAGCCCCACTATGCATGGGCAAAGGACGGGGAGGTCGTTGTCCAGGTGGTGGGAAACGGCCCCTCAGGAACCCATCTGGTTCGGAAGCGCTAAGTGCGCGCTACGCTTTCGTCTCCGGGTTATGACTTCGGGGAATTGGAGCGTTCAGGCGCGGATATGCAGGGGCGCGAATGACTTCACCAAGTCGTCCAACGCCTTCATTTGCGCAAG
This sequence comes from Variovorax flavidus, assembly GCF_030317145.1. GTDB lineage: Bacteria > Pseudomonadota > Gammaproteobacteria > Burkholderiales > Burkholderiaceae_C > Variovorax > Variovorax flavidus. The sequence goes on along the minus strand of NZ_JASZYE010000014.1, from coordinate 72,521 downwards.
GAAAGGCTCCAATTGATCCAGCGGCAGGGCGCTGGGGCCATCGCATTTGGCCTGCGCCGGGTCGGGGTGAGCTTCAAGAAAGAGGCCGGCCAAGCCCACCGCTAGGCCGGCACGCGCGAGTTCAACCACTTGCTCGCGTCGCCCGCCAGAGACTGCGGCGTTCGCTTCGCGTTGCTGGAGGGCGTGGGTAACGTCGAAGATGACGGGCAGGTTCCCTGTGACCTTCTTCATGGCACCGAAGCCAAGCATGTCCACCACCAGGTTGTCGTAGCCGAAACAGGTTCCGCGGTCGCACAGAATGACGGGGGAGTTCCCCGCCTCTCTGATTTTTTCGACGATGTTGAGCACTTGCGGAGGGCTCAGGAACTGGGGCTTCTTGACGTTGATGACCTTGCCCGTCCTGGCAAGAGCGACGACCAAATCAGTCTGGCGGGCGAGAAACGCAGGCAGCTGTAGAACGTCTACCACTTCGGCGACGGGATTCGCCTGCCATGACTCGTGCACGTCGGTGAGGACGGGAACGCCGAACTCTGCCTTGACGGCCTCGAAGATTTTCAGGCCCTCTTCCAAACCGGGGCCTCGGAAGGAATGGATAGACGAGCGATTCGCCTTATCGAAACTTGCCTTAAAGACGTATGGGATGCCAAGCTTCCGCGTGACCCGGACGTATTCCTCCGCAGCACGCAGGGCCATGTCCTTCGACTCGAGTACGTTCACGCCGCCGAACAGGACAAAGCCATCGCTATTGCTGACGTTGATTGCGGGGGTGATGGCGACGGTCGTCAAGAAGAGTTCTCCGATAGTGTTGCTCGCATTCTCGTGCTCCGGTCGGCCAAAAAGCCAGGCCTTTGGCCACCGATGCGTACAGTCGGCTAGGAGCAGTATCTCTCGGTACGCGTCAGAATTCGGCTACGAACGGTCATTCACGGTGCCGCCCCGCGCTCCGAAAGCAGCCGGTCCAGTCGACCGAGCAGGTATTCGTCGACAAGCGCCAGTCCAGCGGACCGCCCAACTCGCAGGAGACTCGCATGGGACTTCTAACCTTCAGCCTCAACGTCACCCTGGACGGCTGCGTCGACCACCAGGAGGGAATCGCCGACGACGAGACGCACGCCTTCTTCACCCGCCTCATGGACGAGGGTGGGGCGATGCTGTGGGGCCGCGCCACCTACGAGATGATGGAGAGCTACTGGCCGGCGGTCGCCCGCGGCGATGTGGAGGCGCCGCCGTCGCTGCGCGAATGGGCGGCCAAGCTGGAGATCAAGCCGAAGTACGTCGTGTCGTCGACGCGAACAGACTTCCCGTGGACCAACAGCCACCGCATCACCGGCGACTTGCGCTCTGGCGTGCAAATGCTCAAGGACGCGACCCCGGCCGGCGTGCTCCTCGGTAGCGGCAAGCTCGCGGCCGAGCTGGACCGGCTGGACCTGATCGACGAGTACAAGTTCCTCGTTCACCCCAGGATCGCCGGCCACGGCCCGACCCTGTACCAGAGCGGGCTGCCCAACACGCGATGGCTTGAGCTGGTCTCGGCGAAGCCGCTCAGCAACGGCGTGGTCGCAATGCATTACCGGCGCGCGCGCGGCTAATCATCGGTTGCAGCGGACGGTCCGCTGCGCCGCCGCTGAACAGGAGCGTTGAACGACTGCTTCCGGGAAGCGCCCAGCGCCCTCTATGGGGCCCAAAGCGGAAGTTCGTCTCACCTGGCAGCGACCGTTCGAATCGAATCTATTCCAGCAGTTCGCGGCAGTCCAAGTCGTCGACAGCCATGCAGGCGCGTTCGAAGTTGTTCCACCATATGACCGGAGGAATGCCGTTTGCGTGCTGCCAGATCGGTGCCGCGATCAGCCAAAGTGCTGACAGCCGATAGTCATCCTGCAATGCGCGCCGGTCGTAGCCTTGCACGCCACGCACCAGGAGTTCGTCATGAAACCCGTCGAGGAGGCGCGACTCGAATCGCCGACGCATATCGGGATACCACTGCTGGGCCATCATGCAAGCAAGGTCGTCGGAACCGGTGTTCACCTGCCAAGCATCCCAATCGAACAATCTGCCGCCGTCTTTCGCGCCATCCTTCGGCAAGAAGCAGTTCCAAACATGCGCGTCGCCTTGAATGATCGTCATGTCGCGCCGCGACAGGTTTCGTTGAGCCAAGCGCGGCGCGGAGTCAAACAGTCGTTCGTAGAGGGAGCGCCGCTCGAGCGACAACCGATCGCCCATCTCGTCTGCGAATCGCGAGAAATGGGCGACCATCGCCTTTGTTGCCTCTTCATGAGCACGAGCATCCTGCCACGAACCGATAGTCACGCCGAGACGAGGATCGTTCCAAAACGCGGCTTGACAGCGGGCCCGTGTTCGAACGATGGCCTCGCACTGGGCGAAGTCAGGCGGCACTGGCCAGCGTGTCGCGACGAAGTGTGAATCGGTCAGGTCTTCCAGCAGCAAGTGCCAAATCCCGGTGTCGCCGTCCCAAGAAGCGGCGAAGCACCTTGGGACAATGCCGGAAGGCATCGAGGGCGCAACATCTTGGTAGAAAGCGACCTCGTGCTTGCCGCCGGCCCACGGTCCCCCACGGCCGGCTTTGAGAATCACGGTGGCAGGCGCATTGGGCACTGTGTCCGTGTAGGTGAGGCGCAACCTGAAGATGTGTGACAACACCGTCGCAAACGACGCTTCTGTGGAGACCGCGGTGATGCTTTTTCCGTCAAGCACCCCCGCTCTGCGAAGCATTTCTTCGAGGCTTGCGGGCTTGGCAAACTCGGGAAGAGAAAGATGCGTCATCTGGGCGTTTTTTCGACGGCAATAGATTGTGCCGTTTCAACCTCAGCTCCTGGCCGTATCCCGTCCCCGGACAGGCACCGGGTGGCTTGCAGCCGCTGCGACGCAGACCAGACGTAGGGTAGGGAGGCAGTCCGCTGCAACAAGACGCGTTGCCGGAGCCCCTTCGTTCAGGAACTGATGACCTGCGGATCTCCGCTCGAACCCAGCCGCTGGCGCACCTGCTGTGCCAGTGAGCCGAAGATTTTTCCTGTCAGGCTGGGTTCGTCGCGGCCGAAGACGATGCGGTCGCAGCCGTAGTCGCGAGCGGCCATCGCGATCGTCTCGGCACTGCGACCCACCAGCACGGTGCTGGCGTAGGGCACCCCTGCCAGGTCGAGCAGCTTCTGCGCGTACTGCAGGTCCTCGGCGCCTGCGCTGAGCTGCAGGTCGAGCAGCTCACGCTTGTCGAAGAGCATCGCCACATGACCCGAGACCAGGGGTTGCACGCGCAGCAGCCGAATGCTCACCCGATCGCTCCGGCGCATGCGCAGGACCTGCTCGATGGCAGAGCGCGTCCGGGCCGGCTGATCCGGCTCGATGGGTACCAGGATGCGCGTCATGTGGACACCGTCAGACGGCGGGTTGCTTCTGCGTCGCCTGTTGCAGTTGTTCGCGACGCTGGTCGCGGCGACCGCTCAGCCACTTGCCGATCGCGACCACGAGAACGGCACCGAGAGCAGGGACCACCGTGTGGAGCGCGTGGCGATCGGCGACCCAGCCGGCGATGGCCGGGTCCGAGACTGCCATTTCGCCGGCGACCCACCCGAGCAGGGCTGCGCCGAGCACGATGATGATGGGGAAGCGATCCATCAGCTTCAGGATCAGGGTGCTGCCGAAGATGATGAGGGGAATGCTGATCACGAGACCGAACACGAGCAGCGGGACATTGCCCTTGGCCGCAGCGGCGACGCCGACCACGTTGTCCAGGCTCATGACCAGATCCGCCAGCACGATGGTCTTGATCGCAGCAGCCAGACCGGCGTGGCCTTCGAGGCCATGTTCCTCGTCCTCGGATTGCAGCAGGCCGATGCCGATCCAGAACAGCAGCGCCGCGCCCACCAGCTTGAGGTACGGCAGGGTCAGCAGGTAGACGGCAAAGAAGGTCAACACCACGCGCAGCACGATCGCACCGACGCTGCCGAACACGATCGCCTTCTTCTGCTGGGCGGGCGGCAGCGAGCGGGATGCCATCGCGATGACGACGGCGTTGTCACCACTCAGGACGATATTGATCAGGATGATCTGCGACAGCGCGATCCAGAAATCAGGACTCGACATAAACGACACGGTGTCTCCTTGGGAAAAAGATTCGGAACCACAGCGGTTCCGTCCTTGTCGAGCGTAGAGACCTGTCCTGTCACCTTGCTGCCGGGATGCTGACAGCCGGATATCCGCAAGCTGTCAGAAAGCTTACAGAGCGCTGCCGAGCCGGTCAGGTAGCGCGCAGGGGAAAGAAGACGCTGAAGGTGTTGCCGACGCCGTCGACGTCTTCCTCCAGCGTGATGCGCGCTCCATGCAGCGTGGCGATCTCGCTCACGATGGCGAGTCCCAGCCCGCTGCCATCCTCCTGCGTACCGAGGATGCGGTGGAAGCGCTCGAAGATGCGGGCGCGCTCCTCCACGGGGATGCGGGGGCTGTCGTCGCTGATGGCCAGGCGACATTGGCCTTCGTCTATCTGCGCCGCCTGCACAGTCACCCGTCCGCCCGACTCGCTGTAGCGGATCGCGTTGTCGATCAGGTTGTTGACCAGTTCGCGCAGGCGGTCGCTGTCGGCATCGATCATCAGCGGATGCTCGGCGCCTTCGAAGCCGAGGTCGATGTTGCGTTTGATCGCGTGCGGCGCCCAGTCCATGCTCACCTCCAGGGCGTGGGCATTCAGGTCCAGCGGCTGCAGCTGGATGGAGTCGAGCGCGCCGGGCTCGTTGCGGGCGAGCGCCAGCAGTTGGCGCACCAGCCTCGACAACCGGTCGGCGCTGATGTAGAGCTGTGCGAGCGAGTGGCGCACGCGCTGTGGATCGTTCTCCCGCAGCGCCAGCTCGATCTGCGCCTTCAGGCCGCTGACCGGTGTCTTCAACTGGTGAGCCGCGTCGGCCACGAAGCGGTTCTGGAAATCGAAGGTGCGCGCAAGTCGGGCCATCAACTCGTTGACGTCGTCCACCAGCGGGCGGACCTCTCCCGGAACGTCGTGGGTGTCGATGGGACTCAGGTCCAGGTGCGAGCGGTCCGACACGGCACGCCTCAGCCGCTGGAGCGGCTCGAGCCCGCGCGAGACCCCGAACCACACCACCGCCGTCGCCATGATGATCAGGAGCAACTGTGGCAGCACCACGTTGGCGACCATCTCCCAGGTCAGGCGCGCGCGCTTGTTGAGCGTTTCGGCCACCTGCACCAGCACCTGCGGAGGCCCCGCGTCCGGGCCGATGGGCAACCAGGCGACCATCATCCGCACCGGCTCCCCGCGCACCGTGTCACCGTAGAAGTTTGGTCTGCCGGCCCTCCCGATGCGCGGCGCAGGCAACTGCACGTCGCCCCCCAGGACGGCGCCGCTCTCGTCGACGACCCGGTAGAAGAGCTGGTCCTCCTGGTCCACGAACAGGATGTTGGCGGCAGCCTCCGAGAGTTCGAGCCGCGGCTGCGCCTGGTCGAGCTTCACGTGCAGTGCGATCTCGCGTCCGATCTCGTGGAGCGCGCGGTCATAGGCGAGGTTGGCGAACCGCAGCGAGTTCCAGTAGGCGGCTGCGGAATCCAGCACCAGCAGCACGGCCAGCGGCCCAAGCAGCCACGCCAGCAGCTTGCGCTGCAGCCGGGGCTCAGACCTCCGCATCGCTGCTGTCGATCAGGTAGCCCATGCCACGCACCGTGCGGATCTCGCAACCGAGCGGTTCCAGTTTCTTGCGCAGGCGGTAGACGTTGACTTCGATCGCGTTGTCGCCGACCTCGTCGCCCCAACCGTAGAGGTGATTGACCATCTGCTCCTTGCTCACTACGCGTCCCGCGCGCATCAGCAGCAGCTCCAGCAGGGCGAGTTCGCGCGGCGACAGGTCCAGCGGCCGCTTGTCGTGGAATACGCGGCGGCCCACCGTGTCGAAGCGAAGCAGCCCGTGTTCGAGGTAGGGCGTGGACTGGGTACTGCGGCGCAGCAGTGCCCGCACCCGGGCTTCAAGCTCCGGAAGGTCGAATGGCTTGGCGAGGTAATCGTCGGCACCCAGATCGAGCCCGCGGACACGGTCCGCCAGGGTGTCGAAGGCGGTGAGCATCAGCACCGGCATGGTGGACTTGCGCGTCCGCAGCCGCATCAGCACGTCCAGTCCGCTCAGGCCTGGCAAGCCAATGTCCAGGATGGCCAGGTCATGGTTGCCGAGGGCGAGGGCATGGTCGGCTTCCTCGCCGGTGGTGACGACGTCGACCGCATGGGCGGACTGCACCAGCGCGCGCGAAAGCGCGTCCGCCAGCACCCGGTCATCCTCGACGAGCAATATCCGCATGGGTCTCCTGGCTGCGTGTTTCGGGGCGATGCTAACCGCAAGTCACCCGTGTGCCTCGCGTGCTAGCGCCCCTGGCTCAGCCGAAACGCTCCATGGACGGTCAGGTATTCGCAGCCTTTCTGGTCCGTCGCCACGAGGCCGTGCGAGCTCAGGCGATCGGACGGCGCGCATGCTTCAGCGGGGGCGGTGCTCCCTCCGGCAAGGCGTTGCAGCTTCTCCCACTGCGCATCGTTGAGCCGCAGCTTCCCGACCTTGGCAAGCCCTGCGCTTGCCGGTCTCCGATTCGCCGCCATCGATGCGCAGCCCGGTCAGACGATCGCGCCGAACAGCCGAAGAAGCGACACGGCGAACACGATCATGATGGTCGCGATGAGCGCGACCTTGACCCACACGCGCTCCTCGCGCCTCGGGGCTGGATCGCGGATTGGGACGGACGATGAACTTCGGATCTCGCGCTCTGGCTTCTCGGTCCACCAGCCCAGATTGGTGTCGGGATTGTCTTTCATGCCCCGATTCTTCCGGGGTTATGTAATACTTTGGTATGTCATTTGACATGCTGTGGGTGGCGGGCCGTCAAGACGTGATTTTCTTCACGGCCGGCCTTCGCGGCATGTGCGCTTCCCCCGCCGACTCGCAGTTCTTCCTGCAAGGGGCGCAATCGCCTTGCATGGCCTCGCGCGGCCTTGCTTGCTCCTAGGATGGAAGGAGGTCGCCAGAAGCGCCAGCCCGGTGACCTTCGGCGTGTATCCGTGAGACGAAGAAGAACAACGCAAGTCCCCCAAGGGTCAGCGCAAACCCGGCCCACGCTGCCGACAGCAGGCCGTGCCCATGCGCGATCGTCTGACCGCCAGCCCAGGCGCCGATGGCGTTCGCCACATTGAGCGCAGCCAGATTCATCGCGCCCATCAGCGTCGGTGCGTCAGGCGCCGCCCGGGTGAGGCGCACCTGGATCGTCGGGATGGCGACCATCATCGTTCCACCTACCAAGGCCAAGCTCGTCATCAGGATCCACGCGTTTCCGCCGCCGGCCGCCAGCAACGCCAACGCAAGGAGGGCGCTGCCGAACCCGGCGATCAAGCCTCGTGACGGATACCGGTCCGCCATCCATCCTCCGACGACATTGCCCGCGGTCATGCCAACACCGAAAAGGCCCAGTGCGATCGGAATCCATGCTTGCGACAGCGATGCCTCGTCGGTGACGAAGTGTCCGATGAATGTGTAGACGGCGAAGATGCTGGACACGCCGAGCGCCGCCACAGCTACCGTCGCCCAGACGGCCGGCCGGTTCAATGACCTGAGTTCCTGCAGCACAGGACCTCCGTTCAGGGCGCTGGATCGCGGCACCCACATCCAGAGCGCCAGGAACGCCACCACGCCAAACGCCGAAACGGCCAGGTAGGCATTTCGCCAGCCGAGGTTCTGGCCCAGGAGCGTGGCGAGGGGCGAGCCCACGATGGTGGCCACCGTCAAGCCCGTCATCACCAAAGCGAAGGCGCGCCCGCCTTGGCCCGGCCCGACGATGTAGGAAGCGACCACAGCGCCGGCACCGAAGTAGGCGCCTTGCGGAATTCCGCTCACGAAGCGCGCGAGCGCGAACATGCCCAACCCCGTGGCGATGGCCGACATGACATTGCCAAGAACGAAGATCGCCATCAGGACCAACAGCAGGTGCTTGCGGTTCAGTTTCGCGGCCAGGATGGTCACGGCAGGACCTCCGAGCACGACGCCAAAGGCATACGCCTCGATGGCATGCGTGGCGGTGGAAATATCCAGATCCAGGCTGACGGCGAACAGCTGAAGAATGCCCATGCTTGCAAACTCGGACGTCCCGATGCAGAAGGTGCCGAGTGCAAGTGCCAGCAAGGTCAGCGTGCGACGCTTCGATTGCTGTGTGTCGGAGCAATGCGTCTCCACCGATGCGCACTGCGGTTCATAGGCTTCGTTCAGCATGTCTTGTTGTCCTGGGGAGTGGCCCGCGCAGGGTCAGATGCCGTGAGGCAGGGGCGCTTCGGTTTGCACCAGACCGGCTTGTCGCAGCTCGCGCCAGAAGTCTTCTGGCACCACCGCTTCAAGCGCGGCGCGGTCCTCCGCAATGCGACCCGGCCGGCTGGCCCCGGGGATGACTGCGGCTACCGCAGGGTGCGCCAGGGCGAACTGCAGCCCGGCCGCCTTCATGGTCACGTCGTGGCGATTCGCGATGGCCTTGATGGTCTGCACCTTGGCCAGGATCTCCTGCGTGGCAGGCGCGTATTCGAAGTTCGGTCCGCCGACCAGCGCGCCCGAGCTGTACGGGCCGCCGACGACGATGCCAAGGCCGCGATCCGCCACCTGCGGCATCACGCGCTGCAGTGCCCGCGAGTGGTCCAGCAGCGTGTAGCGGCCGGCGAGCAGGAAGCCATCCGGACGAGGCCCTTCAAGACCCAGCAGCAGCTCGATCGGTTCCACGCGGTTCACGCCCAGGCCCCATGCACGAATCACACCTTCGTCGCGCAGACGGTCCAGCGCCTTGAAAGCGCCCTTGCGCGCTGTCTCGAACACACCGAGCCACTCGTCACCGTAGAAGTCCTGCGCGACGTCATGCACCCAGGCAATGTCGATGCGGTCTGTCTTCAGTCGCTTCAGGCTGTCTTCGATCGAGCGCAGCGTCGCGTCTTCCGAATAGTCGTTCACGATCCGGTTGGCGCGGCCATGCCTGAAAACATCGCCTTTCTCGCCGAGGTCGCGCGCGTTGACGTCTTCCACCTCGTCGAGGATCAGTCGACCGACTTTGGTGCTGATGACGAACTCGTCACGATTCCGGACCGCCAGCGCCTCACCCAGTCGGGCTTCCGCCAGGCCCGCGCCGTAGAACGGCGCGGTGTCGAAGAAGCGGATGCCGTCGTTCCATGCGGCGTCCACGGTGGCCCGCGCTTCCTCCTCGGGAATCGCGCGAAACATGTTGCCCAGAGGGGCCGTGCCGAATCCCAGCTGGCCGGGAAGAAGGGTCTTCAATTTCATGGTGATCTCCTGTGAATGACTGAATGATGGGCATGCCCAAGAAATTGATCCAATGTATTTCCTCCATTTCAGATTTATCGCTGACAATATTTCTGGATGCGATACGACCTGAACCTCTTGCCCATCTTCGTGGCCCTGCTGGAAGAGCGCAGCGTGACCCGCGCGGCGGATCGCCTGGGCATGACCCAATCGGCGCTCTCCAACGCGTTGACGCGTCTGCGCACGGTGCTGCAGGACCCGCTGTTCATCCGGGAGCGCTACGGGATGCGGCCGACGCCCAAGGCTGAAGCGCTGGCACCTGCGCTGACATCGGCACTGGCTGCGCTGGACACTGTCGTGCTTGGCCAGCAGGCCTTCGACCCGTCCCGCGCCGACCAACTGATCACGATCGCGCCGAACAGCTACGTGGAATTCGTGTTCGTTCCGGCTCTGACGGCGCGGCTGCGCGCGCAGGCTCCGGGCATTCGCCTGCGCACATTGCCCTTCGGCGTCGACATCGCCGCGACCGGGGTCAGCTCAGGAACCACGGCGATGGTGCTCGGCCGCATCACCGATGCGCCGGACAACCTGGTCGTGCAGCACATTGCGGATGACGGCCTGGCCTGCGTGGTGCGCGCCGACCATCCGAAAGTCGGCAAGAAAATCACCAAGGCGCAGTACGAGCGGATGAAGCATGTGAACCTGCTGCCGGCGGGAGGGCGGTTGCGCGCAGGGCTCTTCCAGGCGCTGGAGAGGGGAGGGCTCAAGCGGGACGTGGCGGTGACGGTCACCCACTTCATGTCGATCCCGGAGATCGTGGCTGCCACGGACTACTGTGCGACGCTGCCCAAGCTGATTTGCCGGCGCCTGGCCGACGACGCGAGGTTGAAGGTGTTGCCTGCGCCGGTGGACCTGGGTACTTTTCCGATGCAGATGGCTTGGCACGTGCGCTATCGGCACGATCCTGCGCATGTCTGGCTGCGCAACCTCGTCGCGGAGGTGGCAGCATCTTTGTGAGCGAAACCCTCCGTTGATCCGAGCGTCCGTGTCCGATGCCCGAAGCGCATCGATGGGACCCGGCCATCGGCGGGCGGGTTTGGCGACCTCGAGCCCCTTCACCGATGATGCGAAGAATTCGGACTAGCCTCGCTGCCGAGTCACCGCATGCCTAGGCCCGCGGCGAAGCTTCAGTGAGCGAATGTCAGCATCTCGCTCGGCGACACACCGTACCCATTGCGATAGGCGCCGATGACGAGGCCACCGCGGACGGTGTCACGGGGACTTGCCGTGATGAACTTGTTCTCGGCGGCCCGGTAGACGACGACGGTGCTGCTCAGGCTCCTGCTCAGAATGCGAGCCACGCTGGTTGCTTGGCTAGACGTCGGGTACGTGTTCATACTTTTTGCCTCGTTGATGAGAGCGATAGTAATGCGAAGGTTTGCAAATGTAAGCATCGCGTTGCAAATATGTCCGGTGGCGTGCATTTTTCGCAACATTCGAGGTTGCGAAGTGCGGCCAAGACCAGTCGCTCCACCCGGAGACCAGTCGCGGCACGATGCCGCGACATCCTCCACGACCAAATGGCGCTAAGAGGGCGAGATGAATGGGTGACCTCGTAGGTGCTTGGTCTCGAGGCGTTGAGGTCGTCCTCGCCCTGGTCTGGCGCAGGATGGCTTCGTCAGAATAGATGGGTGCTGCAAGCAAAGTCGCTGAACGGTCATCTGCCGACATTCAGCGCTGCCACAGATGGCTGCATGCATCACTCTGCTGCGCCGTCGGCCGCGATAGATTCAGTCAAGGCCTCGCGCATCCAGCGGTGCCCGCTGTGGCCATGATTGCGCTCATGCCACAGCATGCTCACCTCGAAGCCCGCCACCGGGAACGGGCACTCGACGATCTGTAGCTGACTCACTCGATCGCGCACCAATCGTTGCGGCACCAGCGCCACGAAATCCGACCGCATCACGATGCCGGGCAGCAACAGGAACGACGATGCCGACAACACCACCTTGCGCCTGAGCCCGAGCCCCGCGAGTGTGGTGTCCACTGGCGTGACGAAATCGCCGCCTCGCAGCGACACGATGACATGCTCCAGCGCAGCGAACTGTTCGACGGTGATGCGCCTGCGCAGCTTCGGGTGGCCGCGCCGGCCAATCAATACATAGCGCTCATCGAACAGGTGTCGCGCTCTGAGGCTGGACACTGCGGCGTTCGGCGTCATCAACGCCATGTCCACGTCGCCGCTCGCCATCTGTTTCCCCAACAGCGCCGGGTCGAGGCTGCGCAGCGCCACGCGCACGCCGGGCGCCTGCTCGCGCAGTCGAATGATCAACGGCTGCACCACGGCGGACTGAAGGTAGTCGGTGCAGGCGATGACCACCGTGATGCGTGCACGTCCGGGGTCGAACTGGCGATGCGTGGCCACCGCCGTACGCACTTGATCCAGCGCCTGCCGCAGCGGCTCCAAAAGTTCCAGCGCCTTGGTCGTGGGCGTCATGCCGCGTTGCGCGGGAATCAGCAGCGGGTCATCGAACATGGCGCGCAGGCGGCCGAGTTGCGCGCTCACGGCGGGTTGGCTCAGGTGCAGACGATCAGCGGCCTTTGTCACGTTTTGCTCCGCGAGAAGCGCTTCAAGGGTGACCAGCAGGTTGAGATCGAGTCGCTTGGTATTCATCAAACGGATAGTAGGACAGCACATTGGAAATTTCACAGATGACCAAGCCGAGTCGAGACTGGCCGTTCATCTACTCACTTGACAGTCCGCGCGGCGCGCGGGCTAAAGAACCCCGCATGTTCCTCACTTCACCCAAGCCCCTGATCACCGTGGCCGGCGCGTCCAGCAAGCAGGGCCGCAGCGTGGCCACATCCTTGCTGGCCAGCGGCCGCTACCGCGTGCGCGCGCTCACCCGTCAGACGGACAGCGCCGTGATGCGGCAACTGGCCGAGCGCGGCGCCGAGATCGTCGTCGCTCCGCTGGAAGCAGGCCGACACCCCGAACTTGTCGCGGCCATGCGCGGCTCGCATGGGGCCTTTCTCATGACGCCGCCGACACTTCCGGTGGCGCCTCCCGGCCAGCCGGAGCTGGCGTTGGGTCGCGAACTGGCCAACGCGGCGCACGCCGCAGGGGTACAGCATGTCGTGTGGAGCGGCTTGGAGAACGTGGCAGCTCGCACCGGCGGCACGAAGTGGGCACCGCATTTCACCGAGAAGGCACTCGTGGAAGCGCACATTCGTACGCTGCCGCTGCACAGCTCGTTTATCTACCTCGCGTTCTTCTACAGCAACTTCCTGGAGTATTACGTGCCCCGGCGCGCACGCGATGGAAGCTTGACGTTCGCCATCTACCTGCCGCCAGACACACCCATGCCGTTCGTCGACCCGCTAACTGCGACCGGACCCGCGGTGCTGGAGATCTTCGATCATCCAGAGCGATACCACGGCAAGAGCCTGCCCGTGGTCGGTGAGGTCCTGACCGCGCGGCAGATGGTCGACACCTTCGTTCGCGTGTCGGGACATAAGGCGGCCTACGCATCCGCCTACACACGCGAGGAACTTCTGTCCCACTTCCCCTCCTTTGGTTCAAATGAACTGCTCGTGCGCGAGTTGGTCGGCATGGTGGAGTACGCAGTCGAGTTTGGCTACTACGCGCCCGAACGGGACGTGGCATGGAGCCGTCAAGTCGACCCCAGTGCGCTCACCTGGAAGGAGTTTCTTCAACGCAACGCCTGGGAAGGCGAGTTGTTGAGCTTTGGGGTTCCGCTCACGGCTATGCCTTCGTGCAATGGGGTAGTCACGGACTGAGCCTTCCGTAGTCATGGCAGCTCCCCGCATCCAGCTCTGGATACTGCCGGCAACAGTGGGGGCGAGCGCACCAGGCTCGATGCGCGTTCTAAGTCGTTCCTGCGCGGACGCTGAAATGGAAAGTCGGCTTCGGAGCAATTTGTACAGCCGATATGACACGAAGCGGTCTTGCGTTCTGAACGTCTGCTTTCGCGGGGGGCCGGGTCCGCAACAGGCCCACTGCAGTCTCCTACGAGCCCAACAGGGAATGACAGGTCACTGGCCGCAAGCGGTACTTGCCTAGAGGTCGGCATCCGCTGCAGTCCCGCGGCTCAGTTCGCTGCAAAGGACTCGTGCTCATCTGCAGACTGGTGTGTCTTCACTTGGGCGATGGCGGACCGTCAGGTGCCTTCAAATGCGCTGCCTCTGTGCTCGAGCCGCATCCACGAAGAAGCGCTCTTCGATGTGCGAAACGATGCCAACTTGCGGGTCTGGCACCACTGCGCTCTCCATTGATTGGTGCCGGCCCAACAACAGTGCGAGTCCTCCGTGGGACCTACCGGTCGCAGGAGAACGACCCTACTGTGGAGGTCCACTCTCACATTGAAGGCCTTCATGGACTCGCATCACCCCGCACGGAAGAACGTGGGCATCAATCGTTACAGCGCGAAGGTCAATGGCATTCGCCTGCACTATGCAACTGCTGGTGAAAGCGACCCCGTCCTTCTTTGGCACGGTCTCCCTGGCACTTCGAATTCGTGGCGAAAGTCATTCCGCTTCTTGCCAGAGAACACCATCGTGACATCACCCACCGCAACCATTCGCAATTGCAGATGCAGTCCCCGCTCGGCCATTTTGACCCTCACACTTTAAGAGAAGAACATCATGTGGAAGAAATCGCTGTTGGTTGGTTTTTCGCTCATCCCCATGGCCGCGCTTGCTGGGCAGGCAGCGGGCGCAGGGGCAGGAACCATGGTCTCGGCCGATGCAATGCAATGGCAGGAGATAGAACCCGGTTCGCCGATGAAAATTACCATTCTCTGGGGGGATCGCAACAAAGGCGAGTACGCGATGCTGCTGAAGATGCCGGCTGGGTTTGTTGCGCCGATTCATGCGCATACAGGTGACTACCACGGCACGAACTTGATCGGCACCTGGCGTCATTCTTTCGAGGGCGGCGAGGAACGAACGCTCCCGCCTGGATCCTATGTGTTTCAGCCCGGAATGGAAATGCACGGTGACGCTTGCGCGGGTCCCGAGGACTGCATTCTGTTCGTGCACCAGCATGTGAAGGGCGATGTCATCCCGAAGCGGTAGGACCTCGGCTTCATCTCGTTTGATGCGGAGCGCCCAAGAAGCCGATCAAGGAGGCGGCCTGCGCGGTAGGTAATAGCACTTTCAGTTCGCCAGCATTTTCAATATCCATTTGAAAGTCATTCGTCGTGGAGTCTATTTTCAATAGTTGATTGAGAACATACGATTCGGGCCTCTCAACCAGGAATCTCCATGACAACGACGACCGAAATCCAGAAGACCCACGTCTTCGCATCGATCACCCGCGATACGGCACTCGCGCTCATTGAAGCGGCGCGAGCAGCCTCACGTGACATCGGCATCGAGGTGGCCGTCGCAGTCACTGACGCCGCAGGCCACCTCAAGGCCTTTGAGCGGTCGGACCAAGCCTTCTTCCTGGCGGCGGACGTGGCCATCGACAAGGCATGGACCGCAGCCTCTTTTGGCTTGGCCACGCACGTGTGGAACTCGATCCTGACCGACAGCAAGGTCTCGCAACTCGCGCACCGTCCCCGCATGGTCGCGGTGGGTGGGGGGTGCCCGATCGTGCTCGGCGGCAAGGTCGTCGGCGCGATCGGTATCTCTGGCGGCAACGCGCAACAGGACCAACAAGCCGCCGAAATCGCGCTCAAGTCCCTGGGCTTCGAGGTTCAGGGTTAGATGAACGCCGCGAAGCGAAGCTCCGCGGGAGATGCCCGCGGCGGGAGGATGATTCGCGTATTTCCGCCGCAGCGACAGGTCCCAGCGCATGAGGGCGCGACACCGAAATCAGCGAAGGAAGCGGCGAATGCAAATCCCGAACGGCGACTTGCGGGCGGCGCTCGCCAAGGTGTGTCAGGGTTCCGGAGCGAAAGCGACGGAGCAGCGGGCTGATGTTGCGTCTGTCTGTACGAGAAGGCCGTGCACTTCCCGGCCAAGTGACTTCTGGCGGTCGGCGAACCGCTATTCCGCCACGATCCCCGCCGTCTTGATGATCTGGCCCCAACGATGAAGTTCCGACAGCTGGAACTTGGCCAGCTCGTCAGGCGTCGACAGTGCGACTTCCATTCCCGCTTGCTCGGCTGCATGTCGAACGGCCGGCGCTTTCATGGCGCTCTGCATCAGCGCATTCAGTCGAGCGACGACAGGGGCCGGCGTACCGGCAGGCGCATAGACCGCATTCCAATAGCCGAATTCGTATCCCGGCAGCGACTCGGCGATGGCCGGAACGCCTTGCACCAAGGGGAGCCGTTGTGGACTGGTCACTCCGAGTGCGCGCAGTTTTCCTGCCTTGACCTGCGGTAGGGTCGTTGCGAGGTCTGCGATCATGAGATCGGTCTGTCCCGCGACAAGGTCCATCACCGCCGGCGGGTTGGCCTTGTAGGGCACGTAGTTGAACCTGCTCCCCGTCATCTGCTGGAACAGTTCAGTGGCCACCTGCGCGGACGAACTACCCGAACCGTAGTTGAGCTTGCCCGGAACGGTCTTCGCCAGCGCGACCAACTCCGCCACGCTGTTTGCCTTGACTTTCGGATTCACCACGAGCAGTTGATAGCCCTTGGTCAGCAACGAAACCGGCGCGAAGTCCTTGATGGGGTCGTGGGAGAGCTTCTTCTGCAGGTGAGGATTCGCAGACTGGGTCGTGTTCGTCGTCATGAAGAGCGTGTAGCCGTCAGGCTGCGCACGCGCTGCGAACTGGGCTGCGATACCGCCGAAGGCGCCTGCCCGGTTGTCGACGATGACGGCCTGGCCGGTCTCCTTGGTCACTTCGAGGGCAACAGCCCGTGCGAGAGCGTCGGTGGCGCTTCCGGGGCTGGAGCCCACGACGATGGTGATGGGGCGCGCCGGGAATTCCTGGGCAGCCGCACTGCCGCACAGCGAAAGGATGGTGGTCAGCACGAGCAGAGATCGCCGATTCATGGATTGTCCTGGATAGTTATGGGAAAGCTTCGAACTTCGATGCCGCGCGTCGTTGGCGCGGTGCCATTCGGCACCGCCGCTGCAAGACGGATGAGTCGGCGCCAGATCAGCGCAGCAGGTTCCACTTCGACATCAGCGCGTCGAGCTGCTGACGCTGGCCGTCGCTCAAGGGCCAGGCAGAGGGCGCCCGGGTCGCGCCGCAATCGTTGCCCATCATCTGCAGTGCGGTCTTCACCACGGTCACGTTGGTCCCGTTGTTTTCCTGAGCGCGAAGGTCTTCGAACGGCAGCATCTCGCCGATCAGCCGCATGGCCTGCACGTACTCGGCCGCCTCCAGTGCGTCGTAGATCGCGACAGACCGTTCAGGCAGTACGTTGATGAGGCCCGACGTGAAGCCGCGAGCGCCGACCGCATAGAAGGGGGGCGCCCAGACTTCGGCGAGACCGCCCACCCATGCCAGTCCTCGGTCGGCGGTGCGACGCATGGCCTCGGCGAGGACAAGGGGCGTCGGCGACGCCCACTTCACGCCGATGATCTCCGGAATGCGGCACAGCTCTTCGATGGCGGCGAGGCCGATGTTGTCATTTCGGAGGTAGAGCACCATCGGCAGGCCATCGGCGGCCTCGGCGATCTTTCGGAGGTATGTCACCACGCCCCGCGGGGCCACAAAGGGATCGGGTGGCTGATGGACCATCAAGGCGTCGGCACCGGCCTTGCGCGAAGCCCGAGCCAGAGCACAGGCTTCGTGGATGCTGCGCCCCACGCCGGCCAGAAGGGGCGAGCGTCCGGCAACGTACTCTGCCGCTGCATTCACCATCTGCTCTGCCTCATGATGCTGCAGGCCGTAGAACTCACTGGTGTTGCCATTGGCGACCAGCACATGAACTCCCGCCTTGAGCGCGCGATCCACCACGACCTTGAGTGGTGCCACCGACACGGCGTCGTTTGCGTCGAAGGGCGACACGAGGATGCCCGAGATGCCGTTGAGTGCCGCGCGCAGCTCGGGACCATGGAATGAACTCATCTTGTTGTCAACGAATGAAGGTCGAGGAAACGGCTACTCTAGAAGGCGCCTCGAACGGCGTCCAATCCAACTACCGGATCCTGCAATCCAAGAATTGAATCGTGTTCCAGCTCACCCAACTCCGCTGTTTCGTGGCCGTCGCTACCGAACTGCACTTCGGCCGTGCCGCCGCGTCCCTCAACATGACCCAGCCGCCTCTGACGCGGCAGATCCAGTTGCTTGAGCATGAAGTGGGAGTTCGCCTGCTCGAACGTACAGGTGGAAACGTCCGGTTGACGCCGGCAGGCGCCGTGTTCCTGGCCGAAGCGGAGGACATCCTGCGCCGCAGTCAAGCGGCCACACTGGCCGCGCGTCGCGCAATGCGTGCCGATGCAGGAAGCGTCACGATGGGCTTCATCCCTGCCGCAAGCTTCACGCTGCTGCCGCAGTTGCTGGCTGCGGTTCAGGCGCAACTGCCGGACGTGCAGGTCGTTCTCCGCGAGATGCAGACGGTCGAACAGATCGAGGCGATCGGTACCGATCGCATCGAACTGGGCATCGTGCGGCCGTTCGCTCCGCGCGCCTTTACCGAATCAGTCGCGATCTTTCGCGAACCCTTCGTGCTCGCCATGCCGGCACAGCACAAGCTGGTCGACCAAGCCTCCTTACCCTTGTCCGCGCTGGACGGAGAGGCCTTCATCGAATTCTGCCCTTCGGAATCGCGCTACCTCTACGAGCTGGTCGCAGGACGGTTGCGCGCCCAGGGCGTCGCGCCGGAGACGGTTCAGACCCTTAGCCACACGCATTCGATCCTGTCCCTCGTGGATGCGGGAGTTGGGGTGGCGCTCGTGCCCCGGTCTGCGCAGAGGCTACGGTATGCCGGGGTGGAATTCAGGTCGCTGCAGGAGGCCGACAGCTTCGATGTGGAACTTCACCTGGTCTGGCGCCGCGGTGGTCGGCGGGGTGTCATGCATACCTTGCGCGGATTGATTCAGCAGGCTTTTCCAATACCAACAAGGCAGTAGCCGCTGCATCCAAAGATTTTGGACGGCTTCAGTCGCATGGCTGAAACCGCTTGCACTCCGCCACGGCATGGATTGACGTCAGCGTGTTCTCGCCATCGAGGTGCTTCGAGGTGAACTTGACCCATGAACCTTCAGGAATATCGGCTACCAGCGAGCGGTCGGGCAGCCTGAAGGTCTGCGTTGCGAAGGGAATCTTGGACCGGGGCAGCAGCTTCAATCGCACGTAGAGCTTCCCACCAGGTGCTTCGAACAGGGACGTCAGTCGCGCTCGCGTGTATATCGGGACGGGGTCGTTGGCTTGCGCGGCGACCCCGCTCGCCCCGATGACACTCATCGCGACCGCGATGCCTCTGCACAACGCACTCAACATCGTCGGCTCCTTGGGGTACTGGTCGGCCCCTGACCCGCGCATTCTGCATTGCTGCTCACCGTCCGGAGTTGGCCGACTGCAGTCTGACAAGAGGGCGCTTCAGACTCGGACCACCACACAGCGTCACCTTGCACTAGTGGGAGCTGACGTAGGCGCCTTGCGGCAGCGGTGGCAAAGCAAAGGCGTTCTTGATGCGGTCGACCTCCGCTTGCGGCGGGAGCCCGAACAGGCGCTTGAATTCCCGGCTGAATTGCGAGGGACTCTCGTAGCCCACGGCAGCCGCGGCGGCGGCGGCCGTCATGCCCCGTCGCATCATCAGGAGTCGCCCCTGATGCAGCCGAATGGACTTCAGGTATTGCATCGGCGATGAGCAGGTCACGGTCTTGAAATGGTTGTGAAAGGCGGCCGGACCCAGTCCTGCTTCGCCGGCGAGCATCGCCACGGTCAGTGGGCTTCGGTGGTCGCGGTGAATACGCTGGATGGCGCGGCCTATTTGGCCGAAGCGCCCACGCGCTGCAAGCGCGGCTCGCAGCGTATCGCCCTGCTCACCGGTCAATACGCGGAAGTAGATTTCACGCAAGATGGATGGGCCGAGCACCTCGGTTTCCAGCGGACTGCGCATGGCCTGCAGAAGGCGAATGACAGCGTCGGCCAGGCCGTCGTCCATCGGCGAGGACACCAGGCTCGACGCACGCACCGGTTTTGCAAAGGGCTCCTGGGCGTCAACCCGCATGGCAATTTCGGTCGCCAGTTGCAGGTCCAGCCGCAGGTAGATCGCCAGCAAGGGGCGTTCAGCACTGGCTTCCGTCTGCATGACGAACGGGACGGGTACCGCCACCGCCAGGACGTGCTGTTCGTCGTAGACAAACTCCTGGTCGCCCAGCCAACCGCGCTTGCGGCCTTGGCAGACGATGACGATGCCCGGCTCGTACAGCACCGGCGTGATTCCCAACGGTCGGTTGCTGCGCAGCCAGCGAACGCCGGGCAGGGGACTCAAGGTATAGCCCTCGTCTCGAGCCAGGCTGGACAGCAGCCCGGTCATCTGGCGCCTGGAAGAGGAATTCATCGGGGTGTAGGAATAGGCAATGACCGGAGAGCATAGGTCATTTCCGAACGGACCGTGTCTCCGTAGCATCAGGCTTCACAGATTCAGGAGCCACCATGAGCAATTCATCCGTCAAGACCTTCTTCATCACCGGCGTCAGCAGTGGCTTCGGTCGGGCTTTGTCCCAAGCTGCACTGAACGCGGGGCATCGCGTCATCGGTACGGTGCGCAGCGCCGAAGACGCGCTGGTATTCGAGGCGATGCATCCTGGCCAAGCCATTGCCCGACAGCTTGACGTTACTGACCATGCATCGGTCGAACGCGTGGCACTCGAAGTGGAAAAGACAATCGCGCCGGTCGATGTCATCGTCAACAATGCAGGCTACGGGCACGAGGGAGTCTTGGAAGAGAGCCCGCTCGAAGACATGCGGCGCCAGTTCGAGGTCAATGTCTTCGGTGCCGTGGCGGTCATCAAGGCCTTTCTTCCCTACATGCGTGCGCGCCGCAGTGGTCGAATCCTCAACATCACCTCGATGGGTGGCTTCATCACCATGCCCGGGATTGCCTATTACTGCGGCAGCAAGTTCGCGCTGGAAGGCATCTCCGAAGCGCTTGGAAAGGAGGTGGCCGCGCTTGGCATCGACGTGACGGCCGTCGCGCCGGGGTCATTCCGGACTGACTGGGCTGGGCGCTCCATGGTGCGTGCGCCGCGCAGCATCGGCGACTATGACGCACTGTTTGACCCAGTGCGAGCGCGTCGTCAAGCGGTCAGCGGCAAACAGCTCGGCGACCCGGCCAAGGCAGCCGCAGTCATGCTGGGAATCGCCACGGCCATCGAGAAGCCGCCAGCTCATCTGCTGCTTGGCAGCGATTCGCTGGAACTGGTGCGAGGCAAGTTGAACGCGATGCAGGCGGAGCTGGACCAATGGGCGGCTATGAGCCGATCCACCGACAGTCCAATGAACTGAACGCTAGGGATTGGTCTGGTGCCTCGACGTCTGCTGGCGACCGCGTGCCATTCTGCGAGGATGGGTGAGTGCCCGGTTTTGGCCGGGCAGTCAACTGGCGCGTGGAACAGCCTTACAGCGCGATTGATTCCCATGGTGACGGTCAGTGCAAGGAAGCCGCCTTCACCTGGCGTCCAGCATTTGTGGGAGCGGTCCTCGGAGCGAGACATCCGCAACCATCAAGCAGTTCAGTCGCTGAGAGCGCCAGTCTTCTTTGACCGCCCCCGCTCAGTACCGATATGGCCCAACCGTATTTGTGGCAGAGCCCTGGCGCAAGGTGTACGTTCGCGTTGCCGAGCGCCAGGCAAGCTTCGAGCGGGCGTCTCGCTCCTATGCGCCAACCGTGGCGGGCGCATGTCGAGAAGGCCGAGACCTCTCGTGGCGTCAGCCATCAGCGGCTTCCAAGCGATGGAACCTTAAGCGCCTGCGGGTTCGCGTCGCGAACGGTCCAAGTCATCTGGTAGCGCGTTTCGTCCAACGTCAGCGCCAGCTTTCGTTGAGGCGGATAGCTTGTCAGGGTCATCGAACCCACTACCAGGTCGTCCGCTCGATACCAGGTTCGCAGCCAAACTGGTGCGATGTCGGCGCTTGAACTTGACAAGCCCGCGACAACGCCTTGAATGCGCTCAAAGTGATTGGCGTTCGATCGCCGCAGCGATTCCATGGCGCCTGGTGTGTCCAGGTCGATGACTGGGCCGGCAAAGGCCGAACCAGCGAGCAGCCAAAGAACAAGCAGCGGGCGGTGGTTGGCATTCGACATCGAAACTCCTCGAGAGCCTGCTCTCCTCTGACCCTCGGGAGTGCCCTGAGTTCCAGAGCGGTTTCCCCCTGTGTGTGTTGCCTATGCCTCTCACGCGATGGCGCTCGGAGTCGCGAAGGGCGGCTGAAGGACTGCCTAAATCGCTTCGACTATGGCTGTTGGCGCCCAGCGCTATCTCTGGGGCTTCCACGACGAACGCACCGCCCACTGACGCCCGGCGCGCGTGCGGCAGAATCCGGCCAATTGCAGACCTTCGATGCAGTCCTCCGATCTTTTTTCCCTTCCTTCATGCGTAGTGGCTACCTATTTGCAGCGCTCGTGCTTCTCCACGTGAGCGGCTTTCTATTTCCACCCGAAACCCTTGCCCCGCTGATTGCCAGTTCGGTCTATCTGCCTCTCACGCTCCTGAAGATTACCGGACTGCCTGTCTACGCTTCCGGGGAAGCGTGGGGCTGGGCCAGTCCTTCGACCTTTGGATGGGCGGCGGTCATCATAATTTGGGGCCTCGCTTGGTGGTGGGTTGCCAAGCTTGCCACTCGCGGATTCCGTCGCCGAGGAGCCTCCAAGGAAGGCGCTGATGGCATCCGGGGCTAAGTCAGGGCCGGCTAGAAGTGACCGATCGGCCACTCCGCAGAATTCGCGGCTTGTCCGGAGTTAGCGGCGCGCGCACCACGCTTCCGTTCGGAGTCGAGGTCGCTTGACCTGAAGCGCGTGCAAACAAACCGGGGGTCATGGTCATCGGCCTCAGATAAGCGTTGGGCATGACAGAGAATCGGCCGCCATGAGCGATGGTTTCCTTGCCACACTGTCCTGGCCTTCGGCGCTTGCCTCCGTGTTCGCGCTGCTGATCGTCGTGCTGGGTCTCGTCATCTGGTCGATCCGCCGCCATCGCGACCCGCGGCTCGTCATCGACTGCGAAGCGCCGATCACCGAACTGCTGCCCTCGCTCTCGGGGCTGACGCAGGGCACCATTTACGAAGGCAACGCCGTCGAGCTGCTTGAGAACGGCACCTTCTTCGATGCCATGTTCGAGGAGATCCGCGCGGCCGCCTGCTCGGTGCACTTCGAGACCTTTCTGTGGAAGGACGGCGTTCTCGGCACGCGCTTGGTCGATGCGCTCGTCGAACGCCGCCGCGCCGGCGTGCCGGTGCGCGTGCTGGTTGACGCCGACGGCGGCAAGAAGATGGGCGAGGCCGCATCGCGCCGACTGCGGGAGGCTGGCTGCCGGCTCGAGATGCATCACCCGCGCCACGTGCGCAACATCGGTGTCTTCAACGACCGCGACCACCGCAAACTGGTGGTGGTCGACGGCAAGGTGGCGCTGGTCGGCGGCCATTGCATCGTCGACGGCTGGCTCGGTGACGGGCGCGAATGCGACAACGTGCGCGACCTCGGCGTTCGCCTGCGCGGGCCGATCGTGCATGCGGTGCAGGCCGCCTTCAGCGAGAACTGGGTGGAAGACACCGGCGAGCTCTTTGTCGGCGACGCGGTGTTCCCGCCGCTCGACCGCATGGGCGACGTGGCCGTGCACGTCGCGAGCATCAAGCCGGAAGGTTCGCCGCCGGCGGTGAAGATCCTGCACCACCTGGTGGTGTGCATCGCACGCCAGCGCATCCGCATCCAGAATCCCTACTTTCTGCCCGACAGCGAGGCGATCGATGCGCTGTGCGAGGCGGCGAAGCGCGGCGTCGACGTGCGCGTGATGGTGCCGTCGGCCGAAGCTTCCGACATGCCCATGGTGCAGCACGCCGCGCACCGAAACTTCCACCTGCTGCTCGCCGGCGGCGTGCGCATCTTCGAGTACCGGAAGTGCCTGCTGCACCAGAAGGTGATGACGGTGGACGGCGCGTGGTGCGCCATCGGTTCGAGCAATTTCGACGACCGCTCTTTCGAAACCAACGACGAGATCACGCTCGGCCTGCGCGACGACGCGCTGGCCGCGCAATTGGACGCCATCTTCGAGCGCGACGCGCGCGACTGCATCGAGCTGCAGACCGACGCGTGGGCACGCCGCGGCCTGTGGCACCGGTGCAAAGACAACGTGTTCTACGCGTTCAATGAACTGCTATGACAGGAAGCCGCGCGATCACGGACCTTCGGGCCGACAGGCGGTTGACGGCCATGAGCGGACCTTCGAATGTCAGCTCCACTGGCGCCTGCTCCTGTGCCAATAAATAACTTCAAGCTATAGAGGACGAAGTGGTCTTAGCAGTCTTTGGGACAATCTGGGTTGTCATTTCCGCTGCGGCCATTTTGCTCGGGTCGGCATACGGCTTGGATAGAGCAAGCCTTAGAAGCCAGCTTCGCGACACGCTGTCCGCCCCATTGGCGAAGGGCGTGATACATGCCGTGCTAGCGTTTATAGCTCTCTTCGGGTTCCTCATTCCTGTTGCTTATCCTTGGGCCGGCCTCGCCATCGGTATGGTTGCTTTGGTTTTGGCTGCCTAGCGCTGGCCAAAGTTTGGCTGACATGTTGGTCTTGGTGGCCGGCTACATTCGGCCAGAACCGGCCGTTCCGCGGTGGTGTCCAATTCGCCCGTTAGCCGACTTTCACTGCAGCTCGCGCACAATGGCGCCAACGCCACGAGGACATCATGAACGCCGTTGAAGTACAGCGATGGAATCAAGAGCTTGATGCGCTTTTGGAGTCCACCGGAGCTGTGGACAGGGACCTGTTCCTCCAGTTCGCGGATGCGCATTCGTACGATGCGGCTAGCTCGGTTGGGTGGCTGGAGGCTAAGCTTAATGTCCTTCAGTCGCGCCTCCGCAGTGGCCGGCCGCTCGACCTGTACTCCCCCTCGCTTGAGAGCGCCGTCCGGGCGGTGTCGATGGAGGACTTCGCCCTGTGGGTAACCCGCCATTTCCCTGCCGCCTCGCTGAACAGGCCTCATGCGTAGGTGGCGTCAAGCGGCCAGAAGCGGAAGTACGTCACGCCTGTCCAGTTCTTTGTACTCAAGCTGGGGGGCACCTTCGATCGGCGGCTACAGTCGCAGGGCATAGTCCACCCAATGTCATGAGTCTTGTTTGGCCCCAAACCCGAGCCGAAGTTAAAGCGGCAAGCTGGGTCGTGTTTCCTTTTCTAGTAGTCCCGCAGCTCGGCTTCATCGCGCTGCATTGGAGGCTGTACTTCACCAGCGATGCGCATCTTTGGAGCTTGGGTGCATCACTTACATTGGCGTTGCCATTGACGACGTTCGTCTTGTATCGGGCCTCACATGTAGCAGCGGTCGGCATTCATCCGCTGTGGCGGGCTGGCCATCAGGTTTCGGTCAAGCAGAGGCTTCTCGTATGGCTGGGCATGACCGCAGCCCGAGGGCACACCGCTGCCCCCGCGTGATCCCCGCATTGCGGAGCGCTGGCCGCCCGAGATCAAGCGACTCGTGGACAACATGCTGACGCTGTATCCGAAGACCGCCGAGGAGCGGCCACCGACCGTCCGGGAAATCGAGGAGAAGATGGGGATCACGCTGACCGAGAGGTCGCTATCGCCGAGGGAGGCTCGGGCCTACAGCCAACAGTTCGTTGTCGGTGGCACGCGGTATATGGACCCACCCTCAGGGAACCAGTTCGCTCCCAGCGCGCGCTACACCATCTTCCAGCGATCGGGGACGCAAGTCCTAACCCTGGTCATTTCACCGATAAGAAGTGGATATTGCCTTGATCCTTACGAACTGGCGGTCTATACCGGATCGACGTTTGTGGATCTAGATAGCTCGCCGTCTGCAGTTGCTCGGCGTTCGCCTCCGGCCCATGTCTGGGGGATGTTCAGTTGGAGCGAATCCGGACGCTATTTGGGACAGGGTTTGAGCATCAACGTAGGTCTGAAGAAAGACCCTGCCAATCAATCAATCATCAGTACCGGCTGCGTGAGCGAAATCAGCGTCGCCGGCGGTGGCGGATATCAGAAGCAAAAGGAAGAAACTAGCAAATGACAAACATCGCTGCAAATGCACTCGCTGGCCTCGGCGGGGCTGACCCGGCCCTTATCGTGTAGCCACGTCGAAATCTCAGGCAGCCAGTGCAGCACTACCAGAAAGATGGCGAGGCAGGCGGTCGTCTTGAGAAGAATGAAAAGTCTGGTCTGGGGTACGTTGGCATCGCGGGCGAGCCTTGGATGTAAATTCTGGCGCGGGCTCAAACGTCGGCTTGTGGCCGGCTGCAGCTGTTCGGGGCTGGCAACTGCACGGCACATCGTGGTCAGGTTTCATCACGCGCTGGGCGCGCTACTTGGTTGCGAGGAATGCCGCCACCAAGGCGTTCGCGTGCCCGTGTCCGACCTGGTGCTCGGCTTTCAGGCAGTTGACCAGCTCCATGTGCTTCAACGGACCCCGCTTCTCCAGAATACCCATCCAATGCGCTATTGGCTTGCCGTAGGTTTTCTCGATGGACGGAAAGTATGAGGCGGGTCCTTTTACCTTGGTGGTCTCGGCCATGGCTTCCTTTGAAGGGTGAGAGTTAGCTCGTGTTCCACGAGCGTGAGGCGTGGCTTCGGTTCGCTCGCGGCGCCCGAATCCTGCCACAAGATAGAACGTCAGCAATTGGCCGTTCGGAGCCATTCGATCAAGGCACGAGGGAGTAGCCCGCTCCGGCAAGGCAGCCGATGCAGAGGATGACGAAAAGCCAAACAGATTGATTGAGGTCACCAATGCCACGGAGCCTGCTGTACTGCTTTCGCTTCTCTTGTTCTGCCAGCGAGACATGCGCGACATCCTCACCCCAGCCCTTCGCGGTAAGGGCGAAGGGCACATCAGTTTCCGGTGACGAAAGTCGCGCCGCGTCATATGCGAGAAAGGCAAAGACGACCGCTACCGCGAGCAACACCCAGGTCAAAATCATTCCCTCAATTGTGCGTGAGCCGAGAATGCGGTCCACCGAGTTTCGACCGCAACAGCCCGCTTCTGGCCGTATGCTGTCTGCGACAAGCTCATTGCTTACGACGGACGTCTTCGATTACGAACCCCAAGGGGCTTGCGGTCAACTGAAGTGTCAGTGTCCCCTTCCTTCGCAAAGGCGTCCAAACGACCTTCCACAGAATCTGCGATTTCGTGAAGGTCAAGGCCGGCCGCCGTCTCATGGACAGCCGACCTCCGAAACGCAGGACCGATGAGCGAAGTGACGTCGATTTGCATGCTTTTTCGAGTTCGTCGTGGAGGTCCGGTGTTGGCCGGAAAGCGTCTCTAGCGGAAAAACGCGATGGCCTTGAAGAGCACACCGGTCAGGATGATGCCGCTGCAGAAGATGACGGCGAACTTTCCGCCCCAACCGGGAGCCCGCCAAAGCAGGCAGAACGACGACCAAGGGTTCAGTCGGGGTACGCCAGGTGTCTGCTTCCGGGGAAGGTGCTTGGCTTCAATCAACGCGATCGCCCCGATGCCAGCAAAGAAAAGTGCGAAGCCCAACGACATCAACGCAGATTGATACGCGCCGCGCTGTGACAAACCGACAGCTGCTACAGCGAAGAAAAGGACAACCGCACCAACCAGAACCCTAGTGAACCAGCTCACTCAATCTCCTATGGACCTGCTCGGCATGCCAAAGCTCCGCGGCCAATTGTTGCGCGCACTTCTGTGAGTGCGCACGCGCTCGCGATGGCCTTGTTGTGAGGCAGCCACGAAGGTCCGCTTGTGGCCGACTGTAGCCGGCCAGGCGCGTTCGCGTGGTTGTAGCGCCGAAGTCGAGATTTCATACCGCGCGAACTAAGTGGCCCCTATCTGGACGACGCTGTTCAAGGGGCTCACGCCCCCAACAACCTGATGGCCTTCATCGTTTTGGAAAGAGCTATCGACGCGGTCTCGTTCTCGCCATCCCAAATACCAGCAGCGCGCGGGCTGCATATCGCGGGTCACGTTGAGCTCATTGCCAGCCGTGTCCGCGTCGGCGATCATTGGAGCAGCCATCTCGATCGAGACCCTTGTTGATCAGTTGTCCTCTGGCAATGCTCACCAAAAAATGGATGCGCTTCGATGAGCAGTCGCGAGCCGCAAGTTCTTGAACCGCCGCCGCGCTGGGAGCCGCATGAGAAGCCCTCCATGCCCGGTTCGCCGGCCACGCTCGCCCACTCCCTGCCGCGGCGCGTGGCCTACGCACTGGTGGCGGTCCTCGTCGGCCTGACGGGAGGGTTGGGGGCCGCGCTTGTAACGGCCAACTTGTCCACCATTCAGGGCGAACTGGGCCTGACCCCCGTACAGGGCGCCTGGCTGCCTGCGGCCTATGTGATGGCCAACGTCACTGTCAACCTTCTGGTGTTCAAATTCCGCCAGCAGTATGGAATCCGGCTGTTTGCAGAGATGGGATTGGGCGTCTACGCCGCCCTGACGCTGATGCACCTGCTGGTGCACAACTTCGAGATGGCCCTGCTGGTGCGCGCGGCCAGTGGCTTCGCTGCGGCAACCACCGCGACGCTTGCGGTGCAATACATGCAGCAAGTCTTTCCCCGAACAAAGGCAGGGGCAGGCCTCGTGGTGGGCCTGACGCTGTCGCAACTGGCCACTCCGCTGGCCTGGCTGATGTCACCGAGTCTCCTGGATCTTGGTGACTGGCGCACGCTGTACGCCCTCGAGGCGGGCCTCGCGTTGTGCTCCTTCGCGGCCGTGGTGGTCCTCAAGCTGCCGGTGGGATTGCGCATCCGTGTGCTGGAGACGCGCGACTTCCTCACCTTCGCGTTGGTGGCGCCTGGCGTGGCGCTGCTGGCGGCGGTTTTGAGCCAGGGCCTGAATGTCTGGTGGATCGATACGCCCTGGCTGGCCTGGGCGCTGATCGGCGCGATCGGACTTCTCACCTGCGCGGCCATCGTCGAATACCGGCGTGAGTACCCGTTGTTGCAGATTCGCTGGCTGCTCAATGGGGCGACACTGCGCTTCATCTTTGGCGCCCTGATGATGCGCTTTCTCATGTCCGAGCAGACCTATGGCGCCGTGGGTCTGCTGCGCACGCTGGGCATGGGCCCGGACCAGTTGCAGCCGTTGTACGGGGTCATGCTCGTGGGCATGATCTGCGGCTTGACCTTCACGGCATTTTTCTTTGGGCAGAAGTCGTCGCAGGTCTTTCACATACTCGGCGCGATTGTTCTGATCGCTATCGGCGGCTGGATGGACCGTCACGCCACCAGCGACGTTCGGCCGCATGACTTCTTCGTCAGCCAGTTCATGATCTCGTTTGCCGCGGCCATGTTCATGGGCCCATTGATGCTCATCGGCGTCGGCCAGGCGCTCAAGCACGGGACGGACCACATGGTGACGTTCATCGTGCTGTTCTCGGTCACACAGACGTTGGGCGGCCTGACCGGGGCGGCGGTGCTGGGAACGCTGCAGGCGCAACGCACCACCCTCTACAGCCAGGCCATCAGCGCGCAGATGCAGCGCACCGACGCCAGCGTGATCCAGCGTATCAACCATGAGTCGCAATCGCTCGCACACATCATCACGGATCCCGTCCAGCGCACCGCACAAGGGACAGCCCAGCTCGCGCAAATCGTGCGCCGTGAAGCCTCAGTGCGCGCCTTCAATTACGTATTCACGGTCATTGGTGTGCTCGCGCTGGCCTTTCTCTCGTGGTCGCTCTATCGTGCGATCATCATCCTCAAGGCCGATCGCCCGCCTTCGGGGATCTCCGCGGCTGCAGCGGCTGGCGCCAGGGCACCGGTTGGGGCAGCAAGTCGCGTCTCCTAGACATATGGACGGCAGGACCATTGAGCATGCCTGACGACGCAAAGAACGACCCTTCGCAGCAGGTGCGTCCGCTCACGGATGGCCCCGACGAGGGAGATGACGCGCCAATGACCTCTGCTGCGCCCGCTTCTTCCGTCCCCCCGCCTGCCGATCCTCCCAAGCTTCTCAAGGCTTCGAGAATGACCACCGCCTTCATGGTCCTTGTGGCGCTTGCCGGCATCTCGCTGGTTCTGTGGGCGTGGCGGCTCGGCCCCTTCGCAACGGCAGAAGTCAGCACCGAGAACGCCTTCGTGCGAGGTCAGATGACGCTGCTGGCACCGCAGGTCAGCGGCTATGTGGCCGAGGTCGTCGTGGGCGATTTTCAGTATGTCAGGGCGGGAGACATACTGGTTCGCATCGATGACCGGACCTACGCGGAGAAGGTGCGGCAAGCGCACGCCCAGATCGCCAGCGCCGACGCACAACTGGCCAATGCGACCCAGACCCTCGCACAAAACCGGGCAAGTCTTGCGGCGAGCAAGGCCAGCCTGGCGTCGGCCGAGGCCGAGGCAAGCCGCGCCGAGATCGATCTGCGGCGCTCTCAGGACCTTGTCGCCCAAGGCTTCGTTTCAACGCGCGATCGCGACCAGGCAATGGCTACGGCGAAATTGGCGCGGGCGAACGTACTCAAGGCCCGCGCAGAAATCACCATTAGCGAGGAGACGATCAAGAGCACGGAGGTAGCCCGTGGCGGCCTGGAGGCCCAGGTCAAGATGGCGCAGGCGCAACTCGGACTCGCGGAGATCGATCTGGCCAACACTGTCATCCGCGCGCCGCGCGACGGGCAAGTGGGAGAGGCCACGGTGCGCCAGGGCCAGTTCGTAAGCGCGGGATCCCAGCTCATGTTCCTGGTGCCCGAGAAGATCTGGGTGGTGGCGAACCTGAAGGAAACGCAGATGGCCGACGTGCACGTGGGCCAGCCTGCACGTTTCAGGGTGGACGCTCTGAATCACGCCGAATTTACCGGGCGGGTCGAGCAGATTGCGCCTGCCACGGGTTCGGAGTTCAGCGTCCTGCGCGCAGACAACGCAACAGGCAACTTTACAAAGATCGTCCAGCGCCTGCCCGTGCGCATTGCCATCGACCCAGGCCAGGCACTGGCTGAACGTCTGCGCCCGGGTATGTCGGTGGTCGCACGGGTGGATACGGGCGCGCGAGGGAGCGCCACCGATGGTGCAGCTGCGCCATGAGGCGCTCCATGCATGCAGTGTAGAGCGCAAGCACCACACGCGTTTGCTAACGCCATGCGCTTTGGGCATATTGAAATCCAGTGCGCCGCTGCATGCTGGGCTGCCTTCGGTCGAGTCTCTGAACTTGAGCACTGGTCGCTTAAGAAGCACGACAGTCGAACATCGCGATGCCCGATTTGATGACCGAATTCGAGCGTCCATGATGGTTCAACTACCCGCGTCACTTATTGCGGGCGGTCGAACTGGATACCCTCACCTTGACCCCTGACGGCGGCTGAAGGGCAAACGCCTGCGCGTCCTTCGAGGTCAGTTCAGCGACCAAGTAACTGGGATGTTGAACTCCATAGGCTCCGGAACGCCCTTGCGCCGTCCCGGCACGTACTTCCAGCCGGAGACGGCATCGACCGCAGCTTGGTCGAGTTCCTGATACCCGCTCGATTGCATCACCCTAGCCTGCGATGGCCGACCTTCCACGTCAACAAGCACTCGCACGATGGTTTTGCCCTGCTGGCCGAGCCGCTTCGCCGTCGCGGGGTACACGGGCTTTTGGTTCTTCGACGGTTCCGCCTTCGGCGAAGCAGATACGAAAGGCTCGCTGCCTGCTGCCTGAGCGGATTGCTCCCTCGATGGGGTGTTGCACGCGCTGAGAATCGCGGCGACTGCGAGGACAGCGCTGAATGAGCGAAGCTGCGTAATCATGCCTGCAATTCTTGGGTGCTTGGATGGCCGGCATCCTGCCACAACGCCCTGGGTGCGCGCCACGCGCAGTGAGCTGTGATGCAGACGCTGATCGTTAGCGCCCTTAGGCTGCGCTCGGCGAGTATGTGAGACGCGCCATGCGAGGCGAGACCGACTGGCTACGAGCGGCCCATTTCGGTCGCGGCGCGAAGCGCGTGCACACCGGCTCCGTGGTTGTAGGGGTGAGCGCTGCTGCCCTGTTGGGCAATGCCGCGGTGGCGGAACGCTGAATGAACGCCGAATGCGCACTCGAATGTCTGCATGTAGCGCGGTCGTCTGACAAAGGTGACTCTGCTTGGCAGGTATGAACTACATGCCACCCCGTTCCGGATCTCTGGTGTGGATGACCGCGGCGAGAGGGAGAGTGCGCCACTGCTGGAAGGCGATGCAAATGCCCGTGCGCGGACAAGACAACTTTCTGATCTTCGGCTCCCCGAGGATTGAGGAAGACGAGATTCGGGAAATTGAGGCCGTGATGCGATCCGGCTGGCTCGGCACAGGCCCCCGGGTTGACCAGTTCGAGCGCGAGTTCGCCCGCTACCGCGGCGCGCCCCATGCCGTGGCATTGAATTCCTGTTCGGCGGCGCTGCATGTCGCGCTGCTGGCCTCGGGCGTCGGGCCGGGTGACGAAGTCATCACGACGCCGCTGACCTTCTGCGCCACGGCCAACGCCATCATTCACGCGGGGGCAACGCCGGTGCTTGCCGACATCGATCCAAGGACGCTGAATATCGATCCCGCGCAGGTGCGCGCCAGTCTGACCTCCCGCACACGCGCCATCGTCCCGGTTCATTTTGCAGGGCGCCCCTGCGAGATGGATGCACTCATGTCGATGGCGCGGGACCAAAAGCTCAAGGTCATCGAGGATTGCGCCCACGCGATCGAAACGCAGTACCACGGCCGCAACGTCGGCACGATCGGCGACTTCGGGTGCTTCTCGTTCTATGTGACCAAGAACCTCATGACCGGTGAAGGTGGCATGGTGCTCGCGCGGCGGGAGGAAGACGCGGCGCTCATCAAGGTTCTTGGCCTGCACGGCATGACCAAAGATGCCTGGAAGCGATTCGGCGACGATGGCTACAAGCACTACCACGTCGTCGCGGCGGGCTTCAAGTACAACATGATGGACTTGCAGGCGGCGATCGGCCTCAAGCAGCTTGCGCGGGTCGAGGCCTACTGGCTTCGGCGCAAGGCGATCTGGGAGAGGTACATGGACGAACTGTCCGTCCTGCCGATCGATCTGCCGCCGAGGCCCGCGCCGGACACGCGGCATGCACACCACCTCTTCAGCATTCAGGTCGACAAGGTGCGCTGTGGCGTTGCGCGCGACGAATTTCTCGATGCCATGACGGCGCAAGGGATCGGCATCGGGGTGCACTACCTCGCATTGACCGAGCACCCGTACTACCAGCAGGCCTTCGGGTGGCGGCCGGAAGACACACCGCACGCCACGGAAGTCGGCCGACGAACGGTGTCCTTGCCGATCTCCGCCAAGCTGACCGATCAGGACGTCACCGATGTGATTTCCGCGGTACGACTCGTTCTGAAGTGACCTCCGCACGGACGGTCACGCCATGCAGATTTCCATCCTCATCCCGGCCTACGCACGACCGGAGCAACTTGGCGAGGCGCTCGAAAGCATCTTCGTCCAAGACCGCTCGCTGATTGGTGAAATCATCGTCGGCGATGACAGCCCGTCCATATTCTGGCCGAGAAACCAGGCGGTCATTGTCGCCAGCGGCTTGTCGGACCTCATCGACTATGTGCCGAGCGACCCGCCCAAGGGAACGTATCCCAATCAGTGGTTTCTGGCTTCGAGGGCGAAGTTCGATCATCTGCTGTTCCTGCACAACGACGATCTTCTCCGCCCTGGCGCATTGCGGGTGTTGGCTGACGCTCGTGCCAACGAGAGCGATCCGCGCGTGAAGCTCTGGTTTGGCAGGCAGCAGGTAATCGACGAATCGGGTGCGGTTGACCCTAGGAAATCTGTGGTCAACGATCTCTGGTACGGCAGGCAAGGGCCGGCCTGCGCGCGGCCTGTGTGGGAATGGTGTCTGACCGAGTCCATCCCGTCCGATGCGTTCCTGGTGGAGAGAGCCACGTATCTGCAGCTCATGCAAGGCGAGCGCGATGGCAATGTCGGAGACTGGGCCTTCTCCGTCCGGCTGGCCAACAGCGGAAACTGGGCGCGGTTCGTTGCGCAAACCGTCTCACGCTATAGGGTGCAGAGCGGGTCGGTCACGAGCGGCGGGCGTGGCGTCGACGCGCATCGGGCGTTTGAATTCGCTCGCGAGCTGCGCATTCCGCCCGAATTTGAAGAGGCGAGGGCCAAGCGTTTCTATCCACACATGCTGGTCGTGGCGAGTCGCTATGTGCGCGACGGCGAGCGAATGAATGGATGGCGAGCCTTCCTGTCACCCCATATCCCGTGGTGGCAGCGATTCACACCGCGCTCGGCAAGGGTGCTGGTGATGCTGTCCACGCCGCGCTCGCTTTGGCGATGGGCACTACGCTACAAGGACTGAGCGCCCGCCGGCCATCGCACGCCCTGCAGATGGGGCGGCCTGCCTCAGGGGATGACATACGACCATCTGGGCACGGCGCTGAACCTTAAACCGGAGGAATCATCGCCGCCGCCTGGAACTGCTAGTCAACTGCCTATGGGCTGGACAGGGCGGCAGTTCGCCCGTGCATCAGGTATCTGAGCCATCTCCCTGAACGAACTGCGACGAGTGCCCGAGACCATCCTGAGGTCCTGTCGATCATCAGTCAACGCAGCGCTGCTTTGGACGTTCATCCGCTCATTCCAACGCCCGGCACGGCCCCCTGATCGGGCTTAGCTGATCGTCGGCGCCGCACCTTGGAAATAGGGGGAGATTTCGCTCAACATGACCCCCCCGTGCAAGGCTGTCGCCGGGCGGCGGCGCTGTTTGAAGAATCGAAGCATTTGCTCGCTGGCGTCTGGCCCCAGGGGATCTGCATACGATCCCGCCTTGCGGCCACCGGACCAGGCGTGCCCGCCCTCATGCAGAATCCAGTGCTCCCCGTAAACTATTTCGTCTGCCCCAACGTACTCGCGGCGCGTGAATCCGCGGCCCTCGTATCCAACGTGCTGTCGAGTCTCTTTGATGCTATTCGACCCGAATGAGGCTTCCATGACTTGGCGGCCATTGATGGGATTCACGATGATGTCCATGTCGCCGTGAAAGACGATCGTTGGCATCCCAGTCGGAGCGGTTTCGGCCCGCTCCGACCCACGCATGGCGGCAAGACCTGACGACAGGTCAGTTCCAGCCAACGCCGCCAAGCCCGAGTGCACGCCCACCGCGGAGTAGATGTCAGGAAAGAGGTCGCCGAGCAATGCCGCCATCGCACCCCCCGCGGACAACCCAGCTACGTAGATGCGGTCGGGGTCAACGTGGAGATCTCTCGCGACCTCCGACGTCAGCGAAGTGAGGCGCGCAGGCTCACCTCGCGTGCGCGACTGGTGCGCGGCGTCAAACCAGTTCCAGCACTGCTGTGCGTTGTGGCGAGCACTCTGAGCAGGGTACAGGACCACGAAGCCATGTCGTTCGGCCGCGGCGTTCATTGCCGTTCCGGCTGCGAAATCAACCGGATCTTGCCAGGCACCATGAAGCATCACAACCATGGGTGCTCGACGTCGAGGTGCGCTGTCGGCCACAAAGAGGCAATGGCTTTCGTGGCTTTCGGTCATCGGTGGCGAATCCGGTGTCATCGATGGCGCCACTGCCAAGAATGAGGCACTGATTTCCGAGGCCATGTCGAACCACGAGGCTATCGGGTTGGGGAAGGGAGAGATTTTGCGCATTGCAGCAATTTCGTCCGGTCGACTAATCGCTTGGGTGATCCGATCGCGCGGAAGGAGGTAGGCGCATAGGCCGGGGGCCAATTTCGGAATGGTTCGCCCCTGAAGATTGCAAACCTCGAGAAAGCCGGCGCAACCTTCGTCTCACCCCTGCACCATTTGGCAAGGCTGGGTGGATCTTGGGGAGGATAGAGTTAGGGTAGCGGAGACATGTTGCACGTGCAGGGCATCATGTTCGTACGGGATCAGCTACAAGTCGTCGAGCGGGCGCGCTGCGTTTCGTGCGAGCATTCGTCGATGAAGTTGCAGGCGCTGGAATCCAGGGCCCAGCCAATGCAGGCCGGATCCATGCCTTCGCTTCTGATCGCGATGCACAATCTGCACGTGCCTCGGTAATGCAACTCTGCGTGCGCGGGACTGCAGTTCGAGTCGGTGCGGTCGATATGAACGGACCAGCCGCGGTACTCGAAGTCCGCGTCTCCGTCGGAGTGGGTCATTTATCGCTCCCTTGCGGCCGAACTCCCGCTTGTTCGCGGTCAAGTGACTGGAGGATCATTCTCGCGGCCGAAATGGCGATGCTTGCCCATTGCACCAATGAAATCGGCGATTGCCTCGTCGGCGGCAGAAGCGTCGGCAAGGATCAATCCAGGATCCGCTGAACCATCGGGCATCGTCATCGGTATCTGGGCTTCGGCGAGCAATGCTTGCGACGAACCGAAAGCCAGGATGGTCTTGCAATGCCAGTATTGAACGCGCAGGAATTCGAGTGTGTGCGCGTCTGCGTCCAGGGCCGCCACTGCATCTTCACCGTCCGGAAGAACGAGCGCGTCGAAGAGGAAGCCGGGTGAGTTCTCCATCGTTGCGTCGGCGGCGAACTTCTCGCCGCCGATGCCCACGTAGGTTCCGAGACGGGGCGCCACGAGGCGCGGCACAGCACCTGCCGCCACCAGAGACGACACAAGTTTGCCAAGCGACTTGCCTTCGACCCCGTTGGCGACAAGCACGGCGACCTTGCGCGTACGGATACCGCCATCGCCTGGCCGCGCAAACAGCGACAAGGTCGGCGAACTCTCGACCTCGGGAGTTGCGGGGTTCTCGAGCGCTTTGGGCAGAGGTGTCGGGAGCTCCATTCCCAAGTCTTGCGCGAGGCGCGCCGCCAGTTCGGGTGAAGCGTTAAGCAAGCTTGCGACGACGCGCTCGCGGATTGCTGGCACGGTGACTTTCGACAGCTCGAAGCGGAACGCGTTGCCGATGTGGGCCTTTTCCACGTCAGACTGGCTCTCGAAAAACAGTCGCGCTTGCGTGTAGTGGTCAGCGAACTTTTCGGGCTTGATGCGGACCTTGTCCGCGCTCTCTTTCGCGTCGATGCGTCGGGCCACGCTGGTGAAGCCCTGGGCCGCTCCAGCCTGGAAGGGACATCCTCCCGCAAGCGAGTTGGGCTCATAGGCCACCCGTCCGCGATGGATCGCTTGGCGGTGCATGCCGTCGCGCTGGTTATTGTGAACTTGCGCAATCGGCGCATTGATCGGCAGTTCGTGGAAGTTTGGCCCGCCGAGGCGGCTGATCTGCGTGTCGACGTAGGAATGGATGCGACCTGCAAGCAGCGGATCATTCGTGAAGTCCAGGCCAGGCACGATGTGGGCGGTGCAGAACGCCACCTGCTCGGTTTCAGCGAAGAAGTTGTCGGGGTTGCGATTCAGGACCATGCGCCCGACGATCTGCACCGGAACCAGCTCCTCGGGAATGATCTTGGTCGCGTCCAGAATGTCGAAGCTGAACTGCTCGGCCTGCTCCTCCGTAAAGATCTGCAAGCCAAGCTCCCACTCTGGATACTCGCCGGCCTCGATCGCCTCCCAAAGATCGCGCCTATGGAAGTCCGGATCGGCGCCGGAAATCTTCACGGCCTCTTCCCAGACCTGCGAATGCGTACCGAGCTTGGGCTGCCAGTGAAACTTGACGAGCACCGACTCTCCGGCGTCATTGACGAGGCGGAAGGTGTGGACGCCAAACCCCTGCATCATTCGGTAGCTACGTGGAATCGCGCGGTCCGACATCAGCCACATCAGCATGTGCGTCGACTCGGGCATCAGCGAGACAAAGTCCCAGAAGGTGTCGTGAGCGCTTGCAGCCTGCGGCATCTGGTGATGTGGCTCGGGCTTCACGGCGTGGACGAGGTCTGGGAACTTGATCGCGTCCTGGATGAAGAACACCGGCATGTTGTTGCCCACCAGATCCCAATTGCCTTCGTCGGTATAGAACTTGACCGCGAAGCCGCGCACGTCGCGCGCCGTGTCCTTGGAGCCGCGCTCGCCGGCCACCGTCGAGAAGCGCACGAAGACTGGGGTGATCTTGCCGGCGGCCTTGAAAGGGGCAGCCTTGGTGTATTGGGTCAGCGGTTCATAACACTCGAAGAAGCCGTGCGCGCCCGATCCGCGCGCATGCACGATGCGTTCGGGAATGCGCTCATGGTCGAAGTGCGTGATCTTCTCTCGGAGGATGAAGTCTTCCAGCAACGCCGGTCCGCGCGCGCCGGCCTTGAGTGAGTTCTGGTTGTCGGCAATGGCTACGCCCTGGTTGGTCGTCAACACCTGCCCGCCGGAGTCCACACGGACGCGATCGAGCGTGTCGATCGTGGCATTGACTCCTTCGAGCGCCACGGTGCCGGTCTTTCCGGAGAAGTTCTGTTCGGAGAGCGTGCTGCCGGTGGGCAACCTCGAGGGAGGACTCACGCTGACCCCAACCGGCGGTGTCGGTGCGTTCGGCTCTCCGTATTCCAAGGGCTTGTTCGTGTTGGCAGGCATCCCGCCAGCGAGCGCCTGGGTGTCGATCGCCTTTTGGGCAGGCGGGTCGCCTTTACCCGCGGCGGGCGGCGCAGGTGTGGCTGGGCCACTGTCGGTATTTCGTGCCGCGGCGCGAGCCGCATCGAGTTCGGCTGAAGGTGTAGGGGTTTTTTTGGTGGCCATGGCAGTCTCGTTCGAAGGGAGCGCGAGCCTAGGCGTCGAATATTCCTACTCTTGTAGGAAATCGTCGCGACAGGGGGTGCTCGTTCGAACTCCAAGACGCTACTGGCCGAGGGCGTTGTCGATCTGGAACCGAAGCCACGCGGGCAAAAGACCGGGCCGCTTGCCGCAGGCCGAGCCTTGCGCCGGCTGCGACCGTGTGCGGCGGCGCCCATGGGCAGCCGGTGTGAGCCACAGCGGCGCGAGAGCTCTCGCCTAAGGCCCAAGTGCCGATACTCGATCGACGGGACGGACTCTGTGCACGCCGTCGGTCATCGATGATCGCGTGGCTCTCAGCCGCCGCCGATGCCGACGGTCACCTTTCCAGTACCCTGGCACGCGCTAAAGGTTTGCCCAGCACCGTCCTTGCCGGTGCCGCCGCAGAGCGGGCAGACGTCTTCGCCTGGGCCGGGAATGCCCGGCGGTGCTTCGTCCCCGGGGTTCCAGAGGTTCAACTTTTGTCGCGTCGGGCGACTGAGATCCTACGGTCATGATGGGCTCCTCGGTGTCGGGATGAGATTGCAGTTCTTTGGCGCCTCAGGAGTGAGGCGCTCGCGCCGCCTGGTGTAGGACCGTGCACGGGTGGCCGCACCTCTTTCAGAGTGCGAGCTCGCACGCACGACACTGTGCTCCGTATCAGACGGCTGATGCTGCCAAAGCTAATTGAGCCACGCCTTGAACCAACCGTGATCTCAACGCGAGCGAGCTGAAGTGGCATGCACGCGCGGAAGGCGCACCCGTGACGCAGGCGTAGTCTTCCGGCCATGCACCACCTCGAAATTCACAAGTGCCGCGGCATTGCGCTTGCCATCCTGCGTGGCCACGAGGTCGCGCGGCACCACGACCTCCATGTCTCGCATGCGCGCTTCAATCACGGCGGCCATCACGCATTGGTCACTGGACACGCCGGCCAAATAGAGCTTGTGCACCTGGAGATGATCCAGCAACAAAGCCAAGGGCGTTGCATGAAAAGCAGAATGCTTCGGCTTGAGCACTAAGTAGTCGTTTGTAAGCACCCCAGGCGACCCAGAAGACATTGCTGAGAAGAAATATCCAGAAGCCGGCGTTGCGACGAGACTTGGCGTTGGAGCCCACAAGGTACGCTGCGGCGACCGAGGCCACGAAAGCGGGCCACTGGAGCAGTCAGGTAATTCCATGGCGGCTCAACATCAGGTGCTGAAAAGCAGGGGTGACAAAGCGTCTGCACGAAGTCGGAATGCCACCGCTTCGACCAGCGCATCCGCAAATCCACCCACAGCACGCCCCTTGCGCCTTGCGCTCGTAATCACACGAGGCCGTGCGCTCCAGGCGATTCGTGCCCCTGCTGCTTCGAGCGCAGCGATCAATGCCACATCCTCGCCGCATGCAATGCTTTGAAAGCCGCCGGCAAGACGGTACGCAGTAGCCGAGACACCCAGATTCGCGCCATGGACGTGGCGATGCTCATCTTTGTCGGTATAGGTCTGCCCGAAATGCCAGCACAGGAGGTTCGCATGCTCGCCGTGCGGCGTCCAGTCTTGGACCTCCACGGTGCCGCAGACAGCGTCGGCATCCAGATCGAGTTGCTCGGCGAGCCAGTCGCGTGACACGATCGTATCGGCGTCGGTGAATGCGAGCCAGCGGGCGCCGCGGGATAGGAGCAGTTCGGCCCCCGTGGCCCGCGCAACGCCCACGTTGCGAACAGCAATCTCCAACGTGAGGGCGCCGGCATGCGCAGCGAGCGTCGCCGTTGCGTCAGTACAGGCATCGGCCACCACTACCAATTCAACGGGCTCGCCTTCCAGGCGTGGACTGTGCGCACACTTCATGATGGCCAAGACGCAATCGGCAATCAAGGCCGCTTCGTTGTGAGCGGGTACGACGATTCCGAGCATAGGGGAAGACCTTGGGCATCGTGGGTTGACACCTTATCGTCGGCGCCGCCCACGGCCTGACAAGTCGGAAAACAGATTGGCAAGCTGTAGGTAGGACCCCGCGGTATGGAAGCACGGCTCGAATGAGCATTGCTGCGGGCGCTCAGACCCTGACTGCCGCGCGGCTCCGGTCGCCTTCACGCCTGAAGGTCTCGCGCGACCTGGTGTTCGAGGGTTTCACATCAGGATGGAAGGGAGATGATTTAGGCTGCCCTCGGCCTTTCGGTCGGTCAGCATGCCCTCAACGCTGGCTGGCTCGCTCCGACTCAACCGAGTCCTGGAAGCGGGCGCTGTAGGCTAGCCGGGGCGGAGCGCACGGATCGGACAAAATCCGGGTGAAACGACCGCTTGCTTCCATCGGCAAACTCGATCTCGACTGCCATCGTGGTCGCCGCTACCACCTGACCGACACCGTAACGTCGGACCCGCACCGTGGCCTCCGGTCGGAAGGGCGGCGGCGTGCTGACGGCCCCCACCGGGCAGCCCGCCGACTCATCAACTTGCGCCTCTGCCTGTGCGGCGTGAAGGGCGATGCGCCTGCAGTTGTCGCAGGTCGTGCAACGCGTCGCAGGGTCTCCGCCCTGCAGGTGCGTCAACAGCACCTGCCAACGGCAAAGTCCGGTCTGCGCATAGAACACCATGCCCTCGAGCGTGGCCTGATCCTGTTCACGCTTTTCGCGGTAGTGATCGAGCATGCTGGCAAGGGCTTCCGGCGAGACGGCCGGACGCAGGACCGCGAGGCGGCCATCGGCGCTCTGGCGCACGATCCGCCGTTGGCGCAGCAGGGTTAACGCCACCTGAATCTTGTTGCGCGGAGCGCGCAGCTTGCCTTGCAGCGTCTGCAGGGTCCACCCGGCGCCGTCGGGCGGCTGCGATCGCAAGCCTGCATAGACCTCGTCGAGTTCCTTCGCATCGGGATAGCGCCCCGCCAGGAAGAACTGCTGCACCGCGCGGTCGCGGCGGTGAAACAGCAGGATGCAGTCGGCCGACGCGCCATCGCGCCCGGCACGACCCGACTCCTGGTAGTAACTGTCCAGGCCGGCCGGCATCTGGTAGTGCAGCACGAAGCGGATGTCGGCCTTGTCGATGCCCATCCCGAAAGCGTTGGTGGCCACCATGACGCGCACCTCGCCGCTCATGAATGCGTCCTGGGCCTCGCGGCGTTGCGCGCTGCTGAGCTTCCCGTGATACAGCGCGACCGACTCCCCCGCCGACTCGAGCGCTGCGTGCACCGCTTCAACCGCCTTGATGGTGGCTGCATAGACGATGCCACTGCCGGCAATGTCCTTGACCAGAACTAGCGCGCGCTCGCGCTTTCGGTCCTCGGTGGCGAGTTGCTCGACGGCGTAGCGCAGGTTGGGCCGGTAACTGCCGGTGTCCAGAAGGCCAGCTCTCGGGATGCCCAGGCGCTCCATCACGTCGTGCGCCACCTCGTCGTTGGCGGTGGCGGTCAGCGCCAGCACGGAAGGGTTTCCCAACGCCCGCAATGCGTTCCCGATCTCGAGAAAGGCAGGTCGAAAGTCGTGTCCCCATTGCGAGATGCAATGCGCCTCGTCCACGACCAGCAGGGCCGTGGTCCCCCTCTGCAGCAGAGCTAGGAAGTCCCGGTCGGCAAGCCGCTCGGGCGTGGTCAGGACAATCGTCGCCGACCCTTCCTCAATGGCCGCCTCGGCCGCACTGATTTCTTCCGCTGAGCACTGACTGTTGAGCTGAACGGCCGCAATACCGAGCTTGAGCAGCTTCTCGCACTGGTCCTTCATCAAGGCGATGAGCGGTGAGACCACGATCGTGCGGCCTTCGAGCAAAATCGCTGGCAGCTGGTAGCAAAGCGACTTGCCCGCACCGGTCGGCATCACCGTGAGCGTAGAGCGACCTTCTAGGACGCGGGCGATGACTTCACGTTGCCCCGCGCGCAGCCTGCGCAGGCCGAAGACCTTGCGCAGGCCGCGCTCCACCTGATCGGTGCCAGGGGACGCGGCCGGACGCTCAGACCTGAGCGCCGTCTTCGTCGTCTTGGGCATCGTCTTCGCCGGCCGCGGCGAGTTCGTCCGGTGTAGGGTCCATCGACTCGGCAGCATAGAGCGCATCTCGCGGCACCATTTCGACGCGATCGGGCAGAACGTCCGTGTCAAGCCGAAACGTCTCCGCGCCAGCTGACGCGCGCTCGCCGGCCCCCGCTGCATCGGTGCTGCTGCCGTGAGAGATCGCAGGCGCGCCCTGTGCGTTGTCATCGGGAAGCGCAGACCGGAAGCGGTCCGATTCCACGTCGCTGCCGCTGTCTCTGGTGTCGCTTGGTCCTAGCGCGTCGACATCCGCACCGCGCGGGCGAGCCGGCATGTGCTCACCCCCGAGAATGCTGCTACTGGCCATGGGGTCCTTTTGGATGCGGTGATGGGAGGTTGAAGCTGACCGCTGCTAACAGTTGGCGCGGATGCTGCGAATCAGGATCTGTTGACCCACGCGCTGCGTCTCCACGATCGCCGTGCCCTCGCACGTGGTCCTCGACACCCGATAGCTGTATCTCGCCTCCACTCGGCGGTCATCGATCGCGCGGAGCGAGCGGATAAGCAGGGGCCGATCGAACGAGCCAAAGAACCGCGCCATGTTGTTCTCATTGAACGGGCCGGCGCCCCGCTTGGCGGGGATCACCACCGCCGCAGCCGCCTTGCCGTCCGCCACAGACAGTGCCCGGTAAAAGGATTCGACAGCCTGGACTTGCCCCGCGTGGCTGCCGGCGCTGGGATCTTGCACGGCCGCCCGCATCGCAGCGCCGGCGTCGGGCGCTTCCAGGACGGTGCCCGCCCCGTACGCGGTCGATGCCTCCGTCGAGAGAGGCACCTGCGGCACCTGCGCGGCGGGGGGGCCAGAAGCCTGCCCGTGCCACTGAGGCGGCGGCAATGCAGCCGCCATTCGATCGGGTGATGTTGGTGGTGCGGTGGAAGCGGGTTGCGCGGACTTGCCGCCACGGCCAAGAGAAGGCGTGCCTGTGACGTTTACGAATAGGGCCACGAAACCGATCGTTGTCGCCATAGCGAGCACGCCCAGCACCATCCAGAACGACTGCGTCTCGGGGGGCAGCACCGTCCGGGCCGGGTGATCCGAACGATCGGACTGGCGGGCCAGTGCACCTTGATCGCCTTCGGAGCGCCGCGCTGCAGCGCGCTCGCTCGCCAGCGGCGGCGTCATGCCCCGCAGCGCGGACGGTCCCGAGGGCGCGAAGCCTGGCAACCTTCCGGCGCAACCGATGCAGAACATCGCACCGGCGCGATTGCTTCGACCGCAGCGCTCGCAGACGTTTGTCATGCTGACGCCTTTTGTTGGCGTTCAACAAGGACCTCTTCCGACATGCCGCAGGTCCCCAATCGACGGTCGGCGGGACGTTGCAGGGCGACTAGCGACGCGCGCGCATCAGCGTCATCAATAGCGCTGTTACCACTGCGCTGCCGGCGGCGGCGATCGCAACCGCCTTCATGGGCTCCTGCGCGGCGTACTCCACGCCCCGCTGCTTCAGGTCGGCAGCCTGGCCTTTTACGTCATCGATTTTCTTGCCAGCGGCGTTGACTGCAGCCTGGGCATACGCCTTTCCCGTCTCGACCGCGGCGCTCGCCTTGGACTTCGCATCCTGCAGATAGTCTTGCGTCGCGTCCGGCGCCGTGCGGAATGTCGACCCGCTCTGCGTGTCAAAGGAGTTCGAGTCCATGGGGCTTCGACCGGCGTCGGTCCCGCCGTCCTTGCGCGCCTCGGCGCCCTCGGCCTGTAAGTTGGTTGAAGTGGTTTCCATCTGTCGTCCTCAAGCTGGTAAAGATCGGAAAGGGTGATGGCGGCAGCGAGTGCTGGGCCGGGGACACCAATAACAACACTTATCGCCCACGCAACCCTGCGGTTTGATCGGCCGTCGAGCCGTGTCGTTGTAGGCGGCGGCTCGCTTGAGGTGATGCGCAAGCGCTGCGCGGCAGTCGGGCCGCGGTCCTTGACCTCCGGCGTTTGGAGGTGTTCTCCTATACGCGTGCGAAGCTAGTCGCTCAACGCTGGGGGAACCTCAACCAAGGAGCACTCCATGAACCTCATCATCTGGCTTGTCGTGGGCGGCCTTATCGGCTGGGTCGCCAGCATGATCATGCGCACCAATGCACAGCAAGGCATGGTCCTCAACGTGATCGTCGGGATCATCGGATCGCTCCTGGGGGGCTGGCTGGTGGCGCCGCTGCTCGGGACGGCAACCGTCAACCAGAACGACTTCAGCGTTCGCGGCCTGCTCGCTTCGCTGATCGGTGCCGTCATCCTACTGGCAATCGTCAATCTGGTGCGGCGCGGCCGAGTCCGCTAAGGAGCGCGCCATGGGCTTGCTCACA
This sequence comes from Variovorax flavidus, assembly GCF_030317145.1. Taxonomy (GTDB): domain Bacteria; phylum Pseudomonadota; class Gammaproteobacteria; order Burkholderiales; family Burkholderiaceae_C; genus Variovorax; species Variovorax flavidus. The sequence continues at coordinate 28,334 of NZ_JASZYE010000014.1, read as the reverse complement.
CAGATTCTCGGCGGCCTGGCCGGTCGCGCGCTGGGGGGTCGCGACAGCCAGCGCGGCGGCGGCGCTGGCCTGAGCCCGGTGCTCTTGGCGCTGCTGCCCGTAGTGCTCAGAATGTTGCAACAGCGCACCCAGCAGGGCACTGGCATGGCGGACCGGGCGAGCGGCATCGGCGATCTGCTTGATCAGCTCACCCAGCGGGGCTATGGACGACAAGCCGGTTCCTGGGTGGGAACTGGGCCGAACGAGGCCCTGCCGCCCGAGGCGATCGAGGAGGTCTTCGGGCAAGAGGAGGTGCATCGGATCGCGCAGCAGGCGGGCGTCGGCGACGACGACGCGCGCAGCGGCCTGTCGCAGCTCCTGCCCGACGTAGTCGACCATTTCACGCCCACCGGCACCCTGCCCGAAGGCGATCGGCTGACCGCGAGCCTTGACGACTACCTTCGGCGGCTGTAACGGCCCGCCCCTGCCGAAAGGGGCGGCGAGCGTTCTCGCCGGCAGTGGAAAGTCTGGCGACGACTAGACTAGCCCCGCGGCGGCCATGTCATTCACCGATGGCCTGGCCCATCCCCAGCGTGAGATCGGTCCGGACCTCGACCTCCAGCAGTGAAAGGCGTAGCGCGCGCACGCGTTGCGCGTCGCTCGGATGTTGGCAGGCGAGTGCGGCCGCTTGCACCGAGTCGAAATAACACCTTGCGCTGGGCGCGCAGCTTCATCAGGGCTCCTGAGGATCGAGTCTTTGATGTTGGCGGAATCGGGCCCGCAAGAGGGCGGTGCACCACCAGATCAGCGCTACGTTGGTGAACAGGCCGACGGTGACGACCATCGCTGCTCGATTGGCGAATCCTTGACTCAAATCGAGGAGCAGAAGGGTGAGGGACCAAGGCAGCGCGCAAAGAATGGCAACCATGAGGAGAATGCTTTGCTCGCTCGGTCGGAGCGCGGCAATGGCCAAGGTCACCGCGACTGCGGACCATGCGCCAGGCAACCACCAGGCATGGCGGTACAGAGGTGGTGGGTGACGCGAGGTCATGACGGAAATTGTGCGCGTGGGCGACGAAGACACCTGAGCAATTTCACACACAAGCTATGTTGTTCGCCCCGCTGTCGCGGGCTGCCCACAGACAGCAAATGGCCATTCGATTGGCTTGACCTTACGCCCTGACGATGTCCACCGGGCCGATCCCGGAGTACACAGTCTCGCCGGTTTTCAGGGCTGTCACGGTCCAGCGCTCTCCCGGGGTGATCTTGTAGTCGCCCGGCTCGAAAGCAAGGTCGCGTTCCTCGTGGACGCCGGCTCCAAGCCATGAGGGAATCCGGAGCAGGGAAGGGGATCGGGAGAACAGATCGTGATTTTGGGTCATAGGGCGAATGCTACCGGCGCGGGGCTATTGGCTGGCTGGGCGCTTGACTGGATAGGACTTTTACTGGCACGGAAAAGGGCGAAGAGTTTGGCAACCCCTCCATCGGCGCGCAGCATGGCTTGGCTGTTCGGCGTGCGCAAGCTGACGCCAGAAGGGATAGGCCATGGCCGAGTCGGAAGAAAAGGGCAGACGTCCCGCCCGCCGAGTGGGGCCGCTTCTGGAAGGGGCATCCATGTCCGATACGAGCTTTGAGCACCACGGGCATCAGGTCGAAATCAAAGCATGGGAAGCGGGCGCCCATTGGGCATGGTCGTTCCAGATTGATGGCCGCTTGCCGGTGCAGACATCCACCTCGCGGCGCGATCGAGGCAATCGGCGCTCATCGAGGCAAGGCACGAGGCTATCGCGGCGATAAAGTTGTTGGACGCGAGGCCGTAGCTGGAGCGCCAGGCGCGCAGGCCGCCGAATGGCACACGGCGCCAGATCGCCGGTCCGCTCCGTTTGCCGCAGCGCTACTTCTTGTCAGCCGCCTGCACGTTGATCGCAGCCTCGGCGAACTCGCCCATCAGCCCGTCAAGCCGAGTCCGACGAAGTAGCCGGCCGGCCGAGTCGGAGCCGAACCATCAGTTCTTCCGTAATCTCACCAGCTTGCTGGACGTGGCGCACGCGGTCATTGATGACGCTCAGCAATTCGTGCTCGCCGCAGACCAACGTGGCGCCGGAGCCCGGCCCACCATCTGTCATTTCGCCAGGGAAGGACAAGCTCCAGTAGGGCCACCCAACAGGCATCACTTCGATGTTGTAGGCGTCGGCCAAGGCAAAAGCTGGGATGGCTACCGATTCCAGGAACTTGTGGTCGGGGGAGGCAATGGGCACGGGACGGTGCGCTTTGACGGTGAACGCGAAGCGTACTGGCATGTCGAGTTCCAGAGTCCCGGCCTGGACCAGTGCCGTGAGAGTAGTCGGCGCGCTGCCGGTCCAAGCGGCTGCTTCATTGCCCAAGAATGCGAATGCGTCACCGGACTCGCAGATTACAAGAAGCCGTTCACAAGGGCCTGGAGATCGAGCGTAAGCGCGGAGCAACTCGCCCATGACAGGGCGTCGCTGCTCGTCGGCGTAAAGACGATGGGGCTCGTAGCCGAACCGGTGCAACGCCGCATGACAAGCGTCCTCGGGTGACACCTCGGTGTTGACACCTGCGAGCCCTTTTAAGGCGTCAATGCATTGCCAAAGCATCCGACTTACCTCGGTCAGCGGCTGCCCGGTGATTGCGGCCAACGCCGCGGGGATCGGCTGCACAGCGCCGGCCCGGTCGCGAATGATCGGGCTGAGGACCCGTGTGGACGTCGTGGTCATGCAGATTCCTTTGGTCTGAAGATCGAGTGCAGCGATCAGATGCGCAGGCTCGCCATCCCAGGCGGCCGAGTGCACCGGACCTTTTCCAGCCGTAGCGTGTCCCCTGAGCCCTTTCCGGTTTGACGTCGCGCATTCAGAAAGCACGCCTCATGGATCGTGCGTTCTATGGAGATGAGATTCGAGAGCCCATCGCCTTTGCGCTAGTAGGACTGCGCCACTCGAATGGTGTCGTCATCGACCGAGAGAGCGTGGAACGATGATCTGTCGATGGACGTCCATCGCGTCGAGGCTTGGATCAAGAGGCCCGATTCATCTGGCGGAATCGACGGCCGCTCGGACACGCTGGTGGCACCGGTGCGAACCCAGTGGGTACGTTCGCTTTGAGGTTGCGGATTTAACGGTCGACGCAACACATTCGCTGAGCATTTCAGCGGGTATTTGGAAGCCGGGCGTCTTGCGCGGCCTCTCGTTCAATTGTCTCGCGATGGCGTCAAGCTGAAGCTGCGAGAAGCTTGAGATGTCCATGCCCTTCGGCATGTACTCACGGCTGGCGATGATGGACCTCGCCCGAGGATCATCGCGATCGCTCGAATCGAGAAGCCAGCCACCATGGCACGCTGGATCTCCTCGCGTCATGAGCATTTGGGATCGGCAGGCCTAGACCGCGATCCACAGCGCCGCTTCGCTTTCCCGACTTCAAAGAAAACGGCGCAGGCCTTTTTGGGCCCGATTAGCCTTCGCCTCTCGCGTCGGCGTCTTCGCAGAACCGGCGTCACTTTTTCGTCAGGAGCAGCTGTCCCATCTTCTGCAGTTTTCCCTTGAGGCCGCGGGCGATCACGCCCAGGACACCAGGCATCTCAATCTCCATAGTGACTGCGGCGTCGAGCACGTGGATGACGCCGGAGACTGTCTGCCCCATCGCTGCGACGCTGAAAATGAGCCGGTCACCTTCCCAGCGCTGGGTGGGAGGTCCGCTGCTGCCGGGCAGTAGTGTGATGATTCTCGCGAACCCAGCATCGATGCGGCGACGCGCCTCAACGCGGCCGAGTTGATGTGGAATGCTGATGGAGATCGGCGTCGCCATGCGTACAGGGTGCCGCGATTCCGAGCGCTGGGCAAGGGGCCTGAGATCGAAGTCTGTCCGAATCGTATCCGGCACCTAGTACTAGCGGCGAGGGGGTGGATCGAGATGTTGATTGGTCCCGGACAGGGAGAAGGTCGAGTTTTTTCGCGAACCCGCCGCGGACGGGCCTGATCGGACCATGGTGCACAGGCGTGGCGGGCCGGTCAGCCTTCCGGGTTTGCGTCCCCGTTCTCGCCGACCGCCTGCGGGCCGACCCTTTCATCCTGCACCAGCTTGCAGAGCGCAACGCATCCGGCGTCAAAGGCGTCGCCCCAGCTGGTGCAAGGCTCATCCGCGGTGGCAAGTGGTCCCCAGACACTCGCGTCCTCCCTCGATTCGAGCAGCAACCAGCAGAAGCGGCCGGGCTCAGGCTCGACTACGGTGATCGAGATCTTGCGCAAGGAGGTTGTCATTCGGATCGGAGGTTCTCTTGAAGAGAGATTTATATGCGGACCGCCAGATAAACCTTGCATGAACCTGAACGGAAGGAGGGAAGATGCGATGGGCTATGGACCTCATTCGACGGGGGATCGGTACGAACCCTAGATTGACATTGGCTTGAGCTACATCAAGGCAGCGTCCAAGAGCTTGCGTAGCATTACTTCTCAGAACAGGAGACTTTCCATGCACGCAACTTCCGACTCCTTGGCGCGTGAAGTGCCTCTCGTCCACTTTTACTTGAACCAGCTGCTGGCGCTCGCACCATGGCCCGCCGCCGTTTGGGTGTTCTGGCAGGGCCAGTACTCGCGGTATTCAACCTTTCTCGCTGGCGGTGCTCCCATTTGACGCCTGATAGGGCGATGCTTGGGTGGTGAGCAGCGCTCGAAGCATCCGTAGGCGTCGATCCGCGACCGCAGCAAGAGGTTGAAGCCACGACCTTGTGACAGTTCGTGAGGAATCGGGGATGCCGCCAGTTGACTGAGGCAGCGACTCTGTTGTCGGCCAATTGCCGCCACTGAGTTGGGCCAGCTAGCGGCGGTAGATCATCATCAAATTGTTCGCCGGCATCTCGACCAGCCGCGTGCGTGCGAAAGCGTGCGCGTCGGCGGCTGCGTCGAGATCCCTTACCCGCCGCAGCCCCCAGCGCGGATCGCGTGCCTTGAGCGAAGCGTCGAACGCTTCATTCGAAGACGCGGTCGCCACGCCCTCGCGGCGCCACGGCCCATAGAGTATCAGCGGCGAGCCCTTGGCCAGCAACCGCTTCGCGCCCGCGAGCAGCCCGAGCGTCGCCTCCCACGGGCTGATGTGCGCCATGTTGATGCAGAGCACTGCATCGGCGGCATCGACCGGCCAATCCGCCGACGCGGCGTCGAGTGCGAGCGGCGGCAAGACGTTGTCGAGCCCCGCGCACCAGCTCACGATCGAGCCGAGCGCACTCGGGTCCGGATCAGTCGGCTGCCAGACATGGCCGGGGAACAGCTCCGCGAAGAAAGCGCAATGCTCGCCCGATCCGCTCGCCACTTCGAGCACCTTGCCGGTGACCGGCAGTTCCTCCTGCAGCACCTTGGCGATCGGCTCGCGATTGCGCAAAGTGGCCGGCGCATGCTTGCGCTCTGCGCTATCGTCACCGGGCATCCAGGGCGTCGAACCTTGCATTTCGGCCTCGCAATAAGTTACTGTCTCGCCAGGAGTATCCGCGCATCCTGACGATGCACCGATGACAGGCGCTCTGAGTTGCAGATCGCTCGCTGCCAGGGCCCCGATCTCAGCTTCCAACAGATTCTTGCTGCCCTGGGACCGAGGGTCGCTCCGCCATCAACTCGGCCAGCCTCGGGTAGGGTCTCGTTGCCGTGTTTCCGAACAGCGGGTCCTGGCGCGATGGAGCCGCTCGGGCCACGGCATCCCAGTCCTCCGGATTCAACAAAAGGCGAGCGCGCGGAAGTATCTGTCTCTCCTCTGTCGCAATATGGTGCCGGTAGTAAGCCAGGTAGAGTGCTGCCGCCGCTTCCACGGTCGTTCGCAAGACGGGGACATCGTTGAGCACCTGGTTCAATCGCGATATGAGTTCCTCGCCGGCCGCCGCCACGACGCGGTGCTCTTGAAGCAGGCGGTTGATCGGCATTTGCATCTGAGGATCGCGCGCCGCAAGAATCTTGAAGGCCGCATCTTCGCGCGGATGGTGAAAGCAATCTCCAAACTCCCGCAAGTAAGAGACGACTTCGAGCATGAGGTTGTAGTCGGGACTCTCCCCGTCGCGAAACCTGGCGACCTGCTCGTCGAGGATGCTCAGCAGCAGGGAGAAGTTTCCGTGCTCGGCATGCCATTGCGCAATCTGACTGGTCATGTGAAATCTCCAATGAACTGCCCAGATTCCGAGGACACTCTGGACCGAAACGTCCGCCGGATACTTCGATCGGGATGACCCTATCGTGCGCCCTTGCTGAGGACGTCGCCTTGCGATGTATCAAGCTTCCGTACGGAGTCATCGTGGACGAGGACCATGCGCCGCACGCCGGAGGACTCAGGCTCGATCGGATCGGCATGGCCCCGGCGCGCAGATTGCGCCAGACCGTCAGCGCCCATCGATTGACGAGGATCAAGTCGATCCGTCCGCCGGGTGCCAAGCTTCGGTGAACGAAGGAGCGACCATGCGTATTCAATTTCTGGGTGGCACGGGAACTGTTACCGGATCCAAATACCTGCTCGAGCATGCGGGCCGCCGGCTCCTCGTCGACTGTGGCTTGTTCCAGGGCCTGAAGCAACTGCGCCTGCGCAACTGGGAACCGTTTGCGGTCAAGGCTGGGGACATCGACGCGATCTTGCTGACCCATGCGCACATCGACCACAGCGGGTTTGTTCCGCGCCTCGTGAAGCTCGGCTTCAAGGGGCCGGTCTATTGCACCGACGCCACGCGCGAGCTCTGCAAGCTGATGCTGCTCGATTCAGGGCGTCTGCAAGAGGAGGAAGCCGATTTCGCCAACCGTCACGGCCACTCGAAGCACAAGCCGGCATTGCCGCTGTACACGGAACAGGACGCCCGCGATGCGCTGGCGCGCTTCGAGACCGTCCCATTCGAGAAGGAGCACGCGCTGTGGCGGGACTGGTCGTGGCGGCTGACGCGCGCCGGACACATCCTGGGTGCGGCCAGCGTGCGCGTCGCTTGGACGGGAGGCAGCATCCTGTTCTCGGGCGATCTGGGTCGCAGCGACGATCTCCTGATGCGACCGCCGCAAGCGGCTCAATCGGCAGACTACGTCGTCGTCGAGTCGACCTATGGGGATCGCCTTCACCGCGACGTCGATACCTTGGCCGCCCTGGCCGAGATCCTGAACCGAACGGCTGCCCGAGGGGGCGTCGTGGTGATCCCATCCTTTGCCGTGGGGCGCGCGCAGACCCTCCTGCACTGCATTCACCTGCTCAAGCAGGCCCGCCGGATTCCCGACATGCCGGTGTACCTCAACAGCCCGATGGCCGCGGATGTGACGCGCATCTATCGTCTTCACCTTGACGAGCATCGCCTGAGCGCCGATGAATGCGCGGCGATGAGCAGGGAAGCGACCATCGTGAACTCGATGGAAGAATCGAAGCGGCTCAATGCATTGACTTTCCCTTCCATCATCGTGTCGGCCAGCGGCATGGCCACCGGCGGCCGCGTCCTGCATCACATCAAGGCCTATGCGTCCAACGCAAGGAACACAATCCTGTTCGCCGGCTTCCAGGCCGTTGGCACGCGCGGAGCGACACTGGTGGGGGGCGCGAGGGAGGTGAAGATCCATGGTGAGTACGTGCCCGTGCGCGCCGAGGTCGCCAATCTCGACACGTTGTCCGCGCATGCCGATCGCGCGCAGCTCCTGCACTGGTTGACTGCGCTGTCGGCGCCTCGACGGGTCTTCGTGACGCACGGTGAGCCGGTGGCCGCCGATGCGTTGCGACTTGCGATCGAAGAGCGCCACGGATGGCCGGTTACGGTGCCCGACTACCTCGAAGCCTGCGAACTCTGAGACGGGGAACAGCATGGTTGCAAGGCGTCGAAATCGAGCAAAGTGCCCTTGCGCCGGTGTTCACTGAGAAGCAGGGTGGTGCAGCGCAGACAGCGCCCAGTGTTCGTGACAGATGATGGTCGACCTGGGGTGTGTCACGCATGGTCTTCCCTGCTTCGCGCTCTCGCGATCGGATGCGAACTCAGGCCAGAGGGATCGTGTCAAGCATCACGGTCTGCATGACGCAGCGGTGGTTTTGCGAACGGTGCGCTTCGTCGATGAGGCGGCCCTGCGCATACAACGACCATCCGGGCGGGTTCGTCGCGTCGACCACGTAAGCCGACTCGTCCGACGCCGGCTGCGCAAACTCGGTGAGCTGCAGCGAAAACCCCAGTTCCCGTGCAGCCAACAGAAACGTGCTGCTGCGCGAAGTGTGCACATCGCCCATGAAAACGAGGTTCGCCCGCGACATGTCCTTCGATCCGTGTTCGCACAGCGTCAGCAGATCGGCGAGCGCCCTGACTGGGTGGTCGTCCCGGCCGAGCCCTGCGTAGACCGGAACACAGGCCTCCATTTCGATCCTCTGGACCGTGGACCGCGGAAGGGTGTCGCAGTCGATGGCGTCGTACATGCGCCCCAGAAGTCGGGCCAGAGCCCCGATGTCAGGTTGCGTCGTGGCATCCGCTTCAAAGCGCACCTCTGCGACACGAGCGCCAAGATCCTCGGCGGCGCGCTGGAGAGGCGATATTTCGTGTCCAGATGGAGCGCTGAGCAGCAGAGCCAGATTCCTGCCGCGTAGCGCCTTGTGCGTTCCTCCTGCATGCGAGTCCGCACGCAGGCGGCGGGCCGTTGAAAAAATGGCGGCTGTGTTTGCCGCGCACAGTTCGACGGGCGACCAGAGTTGAGACGGAGAGTTGGCGGCTTTCACAAACGCAACGGTATGGCTTTCGCCGGCGCCGGGTTTGATGGGCGTCAAAAATTGGTCGCCGGATCTCGTCGTTGCAGCCCAGACACAAAGCATTCACCTGTTGTTACCCCGGACCCCCGTCGCATTGGCGCTTCAGTTGCACTCGGTTCCTATGCTTTGTCCATCGATTCGCAAGGAGCCAGTGATGACTGAAGTGACCAGCTTTTCGAAGTGCGCGGGATCGGCCGTTGGACGCATTGCTGACATGCTCCAGCTGCTGCAAGACAGCGTTCCCATCCAGAGGCGAATGGTGCGCGCCGGCGACTCGGTGTATCAAGTGGGCCAGGGCTTCGGATCACTCTTCATCGTGAACTCTGGCTACTTCAAGATGGTCAACTTGTCTGGCGAAGGGCGCGAGCAGGTCGTTGGCCTCTACTTCAAGGGCGACTGGCTTGGCCTCGATGGCATTGCGACCTCGCACTACGCCTGTGATGCGGTTGCCATGGACACGGGTGAGGTCTGGGCTATCCGGTACGACATGCTGATCCAGGCAGCCGTGCGCACGCCGGCGCTGCTGACCGTCCTGCACGAGGCCATGAGCCGCGAACTGACGCGCGATCACGACTCGATGTTGTCTCTTTGCACGCTGCCTGCTGATGCGCGCGTCGCGGGCTTCCTTCGCTACTGGGCCGACGCCCTGGCGCAGCGCGGCCAGCGAACCGACCAGATCACGCTGCGTATGACGCGTGCAGAGATCGGCAACTACTTGGGTATGACGCTGGAGACGGTAAGCCGGGCGCTGTCGCGGCTGGCGCGAGGCGACGTGATCCGCTTCACGGAAAAAGGGCGGCGTGATATTCACATTCCGCAGGTGGATGCGCTCACGGCCTTCATCCAACAGACGGTAGCGCCGGTGGCTGCCGCGTTTCACTGAGCGGCGTTGGTCACCCGCGCCATGGCGTGCTCGAGATCCGCGCGCGTGAAGGGCTTGCGAAGCAGTTCACGACCCTCGGACTCATGCAACAGTTCTCCGGAATAGCCTGACATCAGGAGGACCGGAAGCTTTGGCCGCAGCACATGCGCTGCATTCGCCAACTCGGTGCCGCGCGCGCCGACACCGAGCAGGATGTCCGTCAGCAACAGGTCGATGTCCTGATTCGATGCCAGCGTGTGCATCGCCTCCTCACCGTTGGCGCACTCGGTGACTTCGCACGCCATCGAGGCCAGGAAGCTTCCGACCACGCTTCGGATCTCGGGGTCGTCCTCCACCAGCAGGACTCGCAGCCCCGCAGGCACCTCGCCGGCTGCGGATGCAAGTCCGTCATCGACGGCGGTGTCTCTTTCGACCTTCGGCAGAAAGATCGTGACGGTCGTTCCCTCGCCGGGCGTGCTCGCCAGGCTGACGGCGCCGTGCGACTGCTTCGCGAAGCCGTAGACGGTGGAGAGACCGAGGCCCGTGCCGCGGCCGGTCTCCTTCGTCGTGAAGAAGGGCTCGAAAGCGCGCGCCCTGATGGCGTCCGGCATCCCGCCCCCTGTGTCCGAGATGGCGATCGACACGAATGCTTCCGCGCGTGCATCGTCTCGTTGGGCGTCCAGATCGGCCGACAGGGCGGTCACCGACCTGCAGGCGAATGACAGCGTCCCGCCCTGTGGCATGGCGTCTCGTGCGTTGATGGCCACATTCAGCAGGGCGGATTCCAACTGCACCGGGTCCGCCATGCACAGCACCTCTTGCGCATCGAGCGTGATGGCGATGCGCTGGTCCAACGTGCGGCGCAGCATGTTTGTCAGGGAATGCAGCAATGCGGCCACGTCGACGATGCTCGGCTGGAGCACTTGGCGCCGGGAGAACGCGAGCAACTTGCCGGTGAGTTCCGCGCCGCGCCGGGTGGCGCGTGTCGCAGCGCTGACGACTTGCTGCACCAGCGCGTCGTTCGCATAGGCTGGCATGTCCTCGAGCACCTGCAGGTTGCCTGAAATCACGGTGAGCAGATTGTTGAAGTCGTGCGCAACGCCGCCGGTCAACTGTCCGACGCTCTCGAGTCGCTGGGCATGATTGAGCGCGTCTTCGCTGCTATCGCGTTGCAGCACGGTCGCGAGCATGCTCGATAGCGACTCCAGGAAGCGGACTTCTTCATCCCCGAACCGCTGGGATGTCCGCGAGCGGACCGCGAGCGTACCGATGGTGCGGCCCCGGTCCAACAGCGGCACCGAGAGTTCGCACACCATGCCCGCCTTGATGTAGTGAGGTGGAATGCGAAAACGCTGCTCCTGCGCATAGTCGGCTATGAGCACCGGCGTGCCGTGGGCTACCACGTGGCCGGAAGGCGACCCCGGCTCGTTGGGGAGCCCGCTACCGATCGCTTCCTCGGGCAAGAGACCCACGCCAGCGACGATGCGGAAGTCCGTGCCACTCGGCTCAAGCAACAGGATCTTCGCCAACTCGACTTGCAGGGCTTCGGCCGCGATCTTCGGAACGAGATCGAGCAGTTTCTTCGAGTCACGCGCGTCCACCGCGTGGCGGCCGAACTGTGCAAGGTACTCGGCGTAGCGGGCGCGCTGAAGAGCCTGCTTCACGCGCGGATAGGCACCCACGTTCCGGATTGCGGCCACGACGTAGGGCAAGCCATGGTCCTGCAGCGGGCTCAGCGCGATCTCCACCATCACCTCGCTGCCGTCGCGCCGCTTGGCCACCAGGTCCATCTGGGTGCCCATGGGCCGCGTCCTCGGGTGGGCTGCATACGCATGGCGGTAGGCAGCATGGCGCGGCCGGATGACGTCCGGCACCAGTTCATCCACCGAGAGGCCGATCAGTTCGTGCTTGGGGTAGCCGAGCAGTTCCAGCGCAGCGGGATTGGCCAGGCCGATCACGCCTTGCAGGTCGACCACGAGAAGGGCGTCGGGATAGGCAAGGAAGAGCGAGCGAAAAACCGCGCCATCGTCGAACCCGGAAACAGCGCTCCGGTCGGGCATCACGCCGCCTCGACTTTTGGAATCAGGATATAGCCCGCGCCGCGAACCGACTTAATGATCTGGGGCATGTCCGGATCCGCCTCGATCTTCCGGCGCAGTCGCCCGATCTGGACGTCGATCGTGCGGTCGAAGGGACCTGCGTCGCGGCCGCGTGCGTGCTCGAGCAAGAAGTCTCGTGACAACACCCGTCCGGGATGGGTGACCAAGGTGTTCAGCAGATCGAACTCACCCGTGGTCAAAGTGACCTCGTGTCCCTTCGGATTCAGCAATCGCCGTGCCGCAATGTCGAGCTGCCAGTCGGCGAAGCGCAGCAGCGAGGCGGGCTCGGTCGTCGCTTTGACCGGAGCTGCCCCCGCCGGTGCCAGGCGACGCAGCACTGCCTTGACGCGCGCGACCAGTTCCCGCAAGTCGAAAGGCTTTGTGACGTAGTCGTCGGCACCGACCTCAAGCCCGACCACCTTGTCGACCGCGTCGCTCCGTCCGGTGACGATGACCAAACCGCACCGCCAGTGCTCGCGCAACTGGCGGGCGATCGCAAAGCCGTCTTCGCCGGGCAGGCCCAGGTCGAGCAACACGAGCTCGGGCGCGTCGCGCGACATCAGTTCCATGAGCGCACCACCGGAATGGACCTGGCTCACGCGAAAGCCATGGCCCGCCAGATAGGTGGCGAGCAATTGCGTGATGTCCGCCTCGTCGTCGAGGACGGCCAGGTGCGTGGAGGGGGGCACCTGACCATATTAGCGCCTGTGCACCCCGGCTCGCAACGACGCGCGGTCGAGACGAAGGTCAAGCAGCAGAGTCACGCAGGCCGTCAGCGGCGACGAGGGCCCTCGGCCGAGTTCTGGCAAGCGGCGCAACGGATGGCCGTCGGCTGCGCCAGCATTCGGTCTCGCGGAATTTCCTCGCCGCAGTCGATGCAAAGTCCGTAGCGCCCGCAGGCCATGCGTTGTTGCGCCTGCTCGATGCCATGCAGCCTTGCGCGGTCGACTTCGATCTCGGCGAAATGCACATCGTCGATGCGTACGACTTCGGCGTCGTCTGTATGGCTGTGGACTTCGCGATCGCTGGGGCGTTTGCCGCCCGGGACCTGCGCATCGATGCCTTGGAGTTCGTCCAGCACCTGGCGCTTGAGCACGTCGAGTTGCCTGGCCAGGGCTTCGAGGTCTGGGGGATTCAGGTGTTTCATGAGCTTGCCTCGCCGGTGACAAGTACGACCCGCATGATCAGGCCTCGACGAGGAGGTTGTTCACCACGTTCGCTACGCCCGGCGCCGACCATGCGGCGCCTTGCGCGGCCCGACGTTCGGCCCAGGACTTGACTGTGCCCCGTAGCGTGACCTGCCCTCCGTTGACGAGCACCTGGATGTGCCTCGCATCGCGGTCGGCCTGTCGCTGGAGCGCTTCGGTGATCTTCCGCTCGACGTCGGCGGGGGTGAACCGGGCCTTCACCTCGACGAGGTCGGTAACGCCCTTGACGCCGAGCAGGTTGCGCACGGCAACTTCGGCCGCCCGGCGCTGGTAGTCCCATTCCACACGGCCGTTCAGCGTCACCCAGCCGTCTTCCACCATCGGATGGACGGCGTCGTCCGGGACCAGCACGTTCCATTCGAGGGCGTTCTCCGCCGCCGCGGCGATGTCGGCGTCGGTGCGCTCGCCGCCAGCTGGAATCCGGACGGACATTTCCACCGCCAACGCTTTGACGCCCTTGACGCGCTGGACCGCGCGTTCGATGGCGTGCTTCTCCGCGTGGCTCGTGGGGTGGCCGCTGAGCGTCACGACGCCGTCCTTCACGATCACGCCGATGTCGGTGGCGTTCACAGTGACGGCCGGGTCGAAGTTCAGTTCGGCAACGATGTCGCTCCTGAGCATGGCGTCCGATTTCATGAGGTTCCTTTCGTCGGTCGGTTTCTCACTTTAGACACCACCGTGTTTGCAGGGTTTGCGCTGGATCAAGCGGAGCGCCGGGACTGCGCGCGGGTTGGGTGACGGTAGCGCGTGCGGCCTTGATCGACATCAAGGTATGGCGACGTGGGCCGCCGGAAGATGGCTTATCAATGCCTCCTTCGGCTGGAACCGCCATGAACCTTGGAACGATCCTTGTCCATCTCGATCATTCGGAACACTGCGCCGCTCGCATCGAACTGGCCGCGACACTCGCAAGGCAGCATGGGAGCCATCTGATCGGACTTGTGCCAACCGGCCTGTTCGATGGGACCATACCCGCCGACGCCATCGCGGGGAAGGACGCCGATTTCATCGCCGCGTCATCCGACTACCTGCGCGTGCGCGCCGAGGGTGTCGCTCGCACCTTCAAGAAGCTGATCCAGGGGCCTCGGGCGGTTTCCTGCGAGGTTCGTCTGGTCGATCAACCTTCGGTGGACGCCGTCGTCCGCCATGGCCGTACCAGCGACCTCGTCATCGTCGGCCAGACTCAGCGTGACGATGCCGACGCGATGACCGCCGGCGACTTGCCCGCACAGGCCATCCTGCACGGGGGCCGCCCGGTACTGGTCGTACCTCCTGCGGAAACGTCGCGCGAGTTGGGCAAGAACGCGCTGGTCGCGTGGGACGGCAGTCGCGAAGCCGCCGTCGCGACGCGTGATTCGCTTCCGCTGCTCTCGAAGGCTGCCAGCGTGACGCTCGTGTCCCTGTACCGTAGGGAGGCGCCGAGGAGCGATGGTGAACTGCTGATTCCCCAGACCCTTGCCTGGCTACTGCGCCACGGCATCGAGGCGCGCTCCGAGCAGCACGTGGCGGACGGAGGAATTGCCGATGCGCTGCTGTCGCACGCCGCAGGCAGCGACGCCGGCCTGATCATCGTGGGCGGCTACGGCCATGCACGCGCCCGCGAGATGGTGCTGGGCGGTGTGACGCGGGAGCTCCTCGAGCGGATGGATGTGCCGGTCCTCATGGCGCATTGAACGGGCGGGGCGGCACATGGCCAAGCACATCCTCATCATCCTGGGCCACCCCGACGCATCGGCGCGGCACTTTTGCCATGCGCTCAGCCGTGCCTACGAAGACGGAGCGATCAGCGGCGGGCACACCGTGGAATCGATCGACCTCGGCCGGATGGATTTCCCCTTGCTGCGCTCCAAGCGCGATTGGGACGAGGATGCGGCGCCGGAGAGCCTTCGCCAGGCGCAACTGTCGATCAAGCGTGCGGACCACCTGGTCATCGTCTATCCGCTGTGGCTCGGCGGAATGCCGGCGTTGCTCAAAGGCTTCCTGGAGCAGGTCTTGCGACCCGACATCGGCTTCTCGGTCGATGGGACCGTGGTGCACGGGCGCCCGCTGGAAGGCCGCAGCGCGCGGGTGGTCGTCACCATGGGCATGCCGGCCTTCATCTACCGCTGGTACTTCGGCGCCCACAGCCTCAAATCGCTGCGGAGCAACATCCTGGGCTTCCTGGGTGTCGCGCCGGTGCGCAAGACGCTCATCGGTACCATCGAGTCGCTGAGCGACGCACGACGCGGCGAATGGTTGAAACGCCTGCAGCGCCTGGGCCGAGACGCGTCATGAAGGGAGAGGGGGCCTTTGCCGCCGTCGACTACGGACGGGCGCGCTCCCGCGGAAGCTGGACTGGCACGTAGGCGAACCTGCGATCGCGCATGACCAGCAGCGCCACCGGGCGGCCGGGCGGGATGTTCGACAGGCTGCGCCTGAAGTCCGCGACTCGCTCCAGCGTCGTGTCGTTCACGGCGACGACGAGGTCTCCCGCACGGATCCCTTCGCTGCGTGCCAGGCCGGTGGCCTCGCGGACCATCAGTCCCCCTTCAATGCCGAGTTGTCGGCGTTGCGCGGAACTCAGCTCACCCAGGCTCAATCCGAGGCCGTCGGCCCAGTCCGTGGCCAAATCGGCAACTGGGGCCGCGCTCGGGGGTCGATGCGCTTCAAGCGTCACCCAGATCGTGTGCTGGGCGTCGTGCCGCCATACCTCCATCGGGATCCGGCTGCCGGGCTGACCTTTCGCGATCAACTGCAGCAGGTCGGTGAAGTGTGGGATTTGCGCGGCGTTGAAAGCCGTGATGACGTCCCCGCGAACCAGGCCTGCCTTGGCAGCCGGGCCGTCGGCATCCACCCGGACCACCAGGGCGCCGGTCGGCTGTTGCAGTCCGAAAGACTGGGCCAGCCCCGGCGTCATCTCCTGGAAATCGGCCCCGACCTGAGCCCGGCGGACCTCGCCATGGGCCTTGAGTTGCGCGGCGACTTGAACGGCCAGGTTGATAGGCACGGCAAAAGACAGTCCCATGTAGCCACCGCTGCCGCTGTAGATCATGGAGTTGATAGCCACGACCTCGCCGCGGCTGTTGAAGAGCGGGCTCCCCGAACTGCCGGGATTGATGGCCACGTCCGTCTGGATGAAGGGCGTTTCCCCGGCGCCGCCGATGAGGCGGGCGACGGCGCTCACCACCCCCGCCGTGACGCTGCCCTGAAAGCCGAAGGGCGCTCCGATGGCAGCGACCCAGTCGCCGGGTGCCAGGCGCGAGGAGTCGCCGATGACGGCTGGCACAAGATCGGTTGCGTCGATCTTCAGCAATCCCACATCGGTCGCCCGGTCGGTCCCGACCACCCGGGCGCTCAAGCGTCGCCCGTCGTGCAGGCGCACCCGCGCTTCGTCGATGGCGACGACGACATGGGCACTGGTCAGGATCAGGCCGTCGCTGGAGAGGATCACGCCGGATGCGAGATCGCGGACCTGGCTGATGCGCACGTTTGCGGGCAGCGGCCAGGCCAGCCTGTCGGCGAAATCGTTCTCTGGAGCGAACTCGAGTTCCGCGCCGCCGGCATTCTCATCGCGTCCGATCCGCAACGTGCTGATCTCGACGACGCTGGCGCTCCGGCTTGCGACGAGCGAGGCAAAGGAGGGCGCCGAACGCCAGCGCAAGGCGATCGGCTTTCCGACATCGGTGCCGGTGGTCTCTGTGGGCGCGGCGCACGCGCCTATCAGGCTCGCCAGGCTCAAGGTGACCCAGCACCGGGCTACCAAGCCTGTGATCACGTTTCAGACCCCCTGGGGATGTTGCTCATTGCTCTCTCCACTGGTTTTTCCGTCAGGCCATCAATTTAGGCGCGGTGCGCTGCGTCGCCCTTGCGCTGCATCAAGAGAAAGACGCTGTGCGGCGGACGCCGCGTGCCGGTTGTCTATTCCAAGGAGAGCGCGGCCGAGGACAGGCCTGGTTGTGACGCCGCGGCGTCCGTTTCGTGGTTCGACTTTGTCTCCGCCGCGCGCATCAGTAGGATCGGCACAGTCGCGTAGCGCGAGCTGCTGGCGGCACGTCTCAGAGTTGATCTAGCGCAAGTCAGGGTGCCGCGCCGGCGACGACCATCGGGTCACTCGAACTTCCCTAAAGGAGACCACTATGAAGATTCTTCTGGCCGTCGACGGCAGCGACTACACGAAACGAATGATTTCCTACCTGGGCGCACACAGGGACCTGTGGGTGACGGGCCATTCGTTCACGATTTTCTACGCGGTCCTCCCGGTGCCGCACCGGGCGGCCGCCTTCGCGGGACCTGACCTGGTACACGGCTACTACGAGGACGACGCTCGGGTCGTGCTCGAACCTGTGCGCGCGCTCCTGGCGGAGCAGGGGATCGAGGCCAAGGCTGTCCACAAGGTGGGCCATCCGGCCGACGAAATTGCCTCGTACGCCGAATCGGGCAAGTTCGACCTGCTGATCATGGGATCCCACGGCGTCGGCGCTCTGAAGAATCTGGTGCTTGGCTCGGTCGCAACCAAGGTCCTGGCCAAGTGCGCGGTGCCGGTCCTGCTGGTGCGATGAAGTGAAGGTGCTCTTGCCTCACAACTCCGGCAGGCCGATATGACCCCGTAGCGTTTCATGTCTGTACTCTTTTCGGAACGCGCCTTGAGCCTGCAGGTGAGGGACGACGTCGCATACGAACTCATCAAAGCCATCGGGGAAGTAAGGCGGCAAGATATTGAATCCATCGCATGCGCCGCCGGCGACCCATCGCCCCATTTCCAACGCGATGGTCTCCCCAGTACCCACGATGGAAGTGTGTGTGCGCGTTGCGGCGACCCGGTTGGCCAACTTGCCAAGGCTCAAACCCTCCGTCTTGGCAATACGCAAGATGTTCTGGAAGCGCCCCTTCTGCCCCTTGATGCGGTCGATATCAAATACTGAGTCGGGAATCGGTTTGTTGGGGTCTAGATGGGTCAGGTCGGTTTCGAGCCATTGAGACAGATACCGAACTGCGGCGACCGGCAGAAGCAGTTCATCGAGGTACTCCTTCTTCTCGCGCGCCTCGGCAATCGATTTGCCGACGATTGGGATGAAGCCCGGCAACACCTTGAGATGTTCCGGATTCCGTCCAGCCACCTTGGCTGCCTCTTTCATCTCAAGCGTGAAAGCAAGGGAGGCATCGAAGTCCGTGACCGAGGCGAATATCAGGTCGGCATTCCGTGCTGCAAAAGCCTTTCCGACACCGGATGCCCCCGCTTGGATGAGCACTGGGCGAGACTGTCCGCGCCGAGGAACATTCAACGCACCCGCGACCGAGAAGTGCTTTCCCTTGTGTTCAATCGCGCGAATCTGGCTGTCGTCCGCCAGGATGCCGCGCTCCTTGTCGTACCTGAAGCTGTCAAGCGTCCAGCTGTCCCAAAGCTTCTGCACCACATCGACAAACTCCTGCGCCCGCTCGTACCGCACATCGTGCGAAAGAGCCTGCTCCAAGTTGAAGTTGTGCGCCTCCGATTCCCGCATGGACGTGACGATGTTCCATGCGGCACGACCCTTGCTGAGGACGTCCAGACTGGCGAACTTCCTGGCGACGTGATAGGGGTCCGTGTAGGTGGTTGAGACTGTCGCAGCCAGCCCAATTCGGCTGGTTGTGGCCATCAGAGCCGAAAGCAATACGGTGGGCTCAAGCTGAAACGCCGTGGTGAACGCGGCGTTGTTCTCCGGAAGCAACGTCAGTGCATCCGCCAGAAACACCAGGTCGAACTTGGCAGCTTCCGCAGTCTGTGCCAGGCGGGTGTTGAACTCGAGCGTGAAGGCCTGTTCGATTGCGGCGCTGGGGTGACGCCACGCACTTAGATGATGGCCGACCTTGTCCAAAAAGAGACTGAGAATCATGAGGGCTCTTGGTTCCTGCGACAAGTCACCAGAGCACCTTGAAGGCAGGATACTTCTCCTGGATGTATTGCTTCACCTCTGGAGATTGAAAGCTCGCGATGAACTTTTGAATCTTCGGATCGTTCACGCGGTCCTTCCTCGCGACGATTACCTGATGGAACAGCGGGTCCTTCCAGTCCTCTTCCACCAATGCCGTCTTTCGGTCGATTCCGGCGGGGATGTAGATGTAGGGCGAGATGGCCGAAAGGTAGACGTCGTCAAGGGATCGCGCGAGCTGCGGGCCTTCGACTTGCACAATCTTCAGGTTCTTCGGGTTGGAAACGACATCGAAGGTGGTGGCGTCAATGCCGACGCCTGGCTTGAGCTTGATCAGGCCCGCCTTTTCCAACAGCAGCAAGCCTCGGGCACCGTTTAGTGGATCACTGGCAACGGACACGCTCGCGCGCTCTGGCAATTCATTCAAGCTCTTGATCTTCTTGGAGAACAGGCCCGACTGGATGCTCCAGACGGCTGCGACCGGCACGATGTTGAGGTTCTGCTTCTTAAGCTGCGTGTTGAGGTACGCAGTGTTCTGGTAGAAGTTGACATCAATTGCCCCATCGTCAAGTGCAAGATTCGGCCGAATCCAATCGCTGATTTCAACGATCTCGACCTCCAGACCCCGCGCGGCGGCGACCTTTTGAACAACGCGAACGACGTCAACCGTAGGTCCTGGATTCAAACCAATCTTGATTCGGTCCGCAGCGACAGCAACCGTCGAGATTGCTAGTGCGCTAAAGAGTGCTGCGGCACGGAGGATCTGACGTCTGGCGAGTGGCGCGGTTGCGGAAGGCATGGAATGAGGGCTGAAAGTCGGAAGCCCGCCAGTCTAGGTACGTGAGACACCTCCCCTTAGAACAATCCCGTATAAGCATTTTTGAAGTAATGCGTTGACATGGCTCGTCTGAATAGCAAAAGGGCTCAATGCGCAATATGAGACGCGAACTGCGCGCCCGAGTTTTCGCAGCCGCCGGCGGATCGATGAGACTCGGAATCCTCGAGCTCAGACGGGCTTGCTGACCGGATAAGACAGCGGCGCGCGACTAACGAGGGCATTTACTGCGTATCTCAGTGCGGGGTGGAATCATTGACACAAACTACCTCTCGGCTGACCAGAAATGACCACTTCAGCGTTACATTCTGATGTAACTAACTGTGGATGAGGGTCGGACATGAATAGAGGAGAGTCATCGTTCCGTTTGTGCGAAGTTGGCAAGCACCCCAATAGGCGCAATCGGCAACCGGCAAGACCCTCCAAGGCACCATTGATGCGGCATGCGCCCATTTGGAAAAGACGGCGACGGACATGGGGGCGAAGCTCTCGTTCGACCTCGGTTCCGTGGGCGTGCTCGAAGAAATCTTGACCGCCCTGAAGGAAATCGGAGCCGACCAGGCCGCCCTCAATGGCGCCGGCTTTCTCGTCGGAGCCTACTTAGGTGAAATCCTTCGCCGTGAACTCAAAGGAGAGTGGGTTGCCGGGACAGATGGCGATGGATTTGCCGTGAGGGCTGGTGATGCGAACATCTTTCCCGTTGCGCTGGCACGGAAGTTCATCGTTGACCCCGACGCAAACGGCCTCGTATTCTTCGCCGAGGTGCTTGTGTCGCAGCCAGGGACCGTCCGCCCCTAGGGCGGCATGCGGCCAACTGCGGACGTTGGTGCGCGCAACGGAATATGCTCAAGACCCCACATTCATTCACGGCTCTGAGCGAAGGAGTGCAGTTTGACCCTCTCTGGCTTTGACGGACGTCGCGAACTCGAAGCAGCTTGCCATTGCGGTACTGTGCGTTTTCGCTTGGTTCTGACCGATGGGCTGCGCAGCGCGCGACGGTGCAATTGCTCGTACTGCAGCATGCGCGGCGCCGTGGCCGTCTCAGCCAACCTGGACGACATACACATCGTGCAGGGCGCAGACAAGCTGACGCTCTACCAATTCAATACCGGACAGGCCAAGCACTACTTCTGCTCGGTTTGCGGCATCTATACCTTTCACTCCCGTCGTTCTGTCCCGAGTCAGTACGGTGTGAACGTCGCCTGCATTGCTGGCTTGAGCCCGTTTGACTTTGACGAAGTGCCCGTGTTGGAGGGACGGCACCATCCCAAGGACCGCGACGGCGGTGCCCTAATTGCCGGGTGGCTGAATTACCGCTCCGACACCGGAGGGTAGGCGGTGCGGGCCTCCACCTGCAAACGGCCACAACCGGACATTGAGCAGGGCAATCTGATGCGGGATGACGAGCCGGTTTTGGAGCGACGTCGAGGCGGAACTCCTCGCGTGGAAGCTCACCCGATGACGCGATTCGCGCGCCGCAACAGCTCTGGAGGAACTTTGATGTTCAGAGCACTTGCAGTCGCGCGATTGATCACGAACTCAAATTCCCGGGGCTGCTCGATGGGGAGCTCGCCCGGCGAAGCGCCATTGAGAATCTTGACGACATAGTCGGCGGCGTGCCGCATCAACGTGTCGAGGTTCACGCCGTAGCTCATTAGGAAGCCGGCTTCCGTCAGAGGGGAAAGCACACTGATCGATGGGAGCCCAGCATCGATGGCCTGACGAGCAAGTTGCGCCCGATGCTCGACGATCAGTGGCGTCGGCAGCGCCAAGAAGGCTTGAGCTCGCTCTGCGGCGGCAGTCTTGAATGCACTGTCGAAATCACTTTGTTCCTTCACAAGTAGGATGATGATCTGGACGGAGAGTTTCTCCGCTGCGTCCTGGAGCTTGGGCCCGTAGATCGGCGTTGTCATCATCACGGCCACCCTCCTTAAGCCAGGAACCGTCATCTGAAGCAACTCGAGTTGCTTCTGTCCCATCTGTGGAGGCACCACCGTCAGGCCTGTGATGTTGCGCCCAGGTCTGGAAAGGGAATTGGCCCAACCCTCCGCGACAGGATCGCTCCCGGCGATCGCGACGATCGGAACGCTGACAGTAATCCGCTGCACAGCTTCGCGAACTTCAGTCCCTACCGTGACGATCACATCAACCTTGGAGCGCACCAGATCTTCTGCGTGCTCAACTAACTGCCTGGTATCCGATCCATATCGAACGTCGATCTGAATCGTCGCTCCCTCGATATATCCCAGCTCGCGAAAGCGCTGGCGCAACGGAGCGTACATCTCCGACTGGCCTCTTTGGGGCGCCGCACCAAACAGCAGAACGCCCACGTGGGCAATCCTTCGAGAGGCCTCCGGCTTGTCGTTGAAGGCGCGGCGGGCCTGAGCAAACAAGCTCCCAGGCATGCCGCCAGGAACGAACGACGCGGCGCCAGCGATCAGTATTCGACGACGAAGGCCGAATTGGCACATGTCCAGATTGGGCGCCTAGCGTCTGAGCTCGTCAAGCTGGCCCACACCTGTAAAAACTAGGTGAATGAGCCGCCGCAGCGATCTGGTGAAGATCATCCAGGACCTGTCCGAAGACGAGGGTCGCGGCCAACCGTCCGCTGAGGATTGGCTTGAGGATCAGGACGAAAAGGCAAAGGCGCGACGAGAGAGGGACCAACCCGCACAAGCCGGACATGACTATCAGGACGATCAAGGCGATGTTGCGACTTGAGTAGCCTGAACGGGCGAATGTTCGGCTACCGTCTCTCTGCACGGGGTCACCATGCGCGTCTGCGTAAGGTGTCATGCCTTGCAGCTGGAGCCTTCCGCCGCCTTCCTGCGGGCCCGACAAGTCCGCACTTGGCCGCGAATTCTGCGGCGCTGGCGAAGGGCCGGTTCTGGCCGACTGTAGCCTGACGCCACGTCGGCCGAACGAGCCCATGTCGGCCCTTCGCTCTTTTCTGGACGTAACGCACCCAGTCAGGCGCGCGCTGGCGAACCCTCACCGTGCTGTTACGCCCGGGCAAATCATGCGGCCCGACGTGCTTCGGCGCCGCTTCGGCAAAAGATCGGCGTCGCGTCATGCGCGACCATGTGTCGATGTATATGGTGGCTGGGATCCAACCTCACGATCACCCCACACGCGTCGCGAACACGGCGAAAATCCAGCGCATAAGAAAGCTGGTCGGGCCATTCGTTGCCCGACGGCATCTGGGACGAGGTGTGAGCAATCCAGCGCTGAATGTTGCGGCGGGCGATTCAGCCGGACGCCCGTCCGGTGAGAGGACCCTCGCGTTCGACGAGTTTCGCTTCGACCCGGCCAGGCAGGAGCTTGTCGCCAGCCTCGGTGAGAAAGTCGCCCTCACGCCCAAGGCGTTGACCCTGCTGCAGTACATGCTGGCCAACGCCGGACGAGTGCTTTCCAAGGACGAGTTGATGCGCGCCCTCTGGGGCGAAGTCGTTGTCACCGACGACTCGCTCGTGCAGTGTGTCAAGGACCTGCGCACAGCTCTGGGCAGTAAGGGACAGCAACTGATCACCACGCTGCCGCGGCGCGGCTACATGTTCGACGTGGAGGTACGGGAGCCGGCCGCGAAGGATGCCCCCACGCTGCCACCGGCGCCGGCTCTGCAGGCGCCGGCGCCTGCCGGCGTCGCGAGGTCCTCGTGGGCTCGCGCGCTCGTCTTAGGTGTCGTCCTGCTTCTGGGCGTGTTGATCGGCGCCGGCGCGGTGTGGAAGCGCGAATCCGATGGGCGCATCAGCATCGACGACGAAATTCGCAAGCGCCGCTCGGTAGCGGTTCTTGCCTTCATCGACAGCCAGGGAGGCGCCAACGGCTCGACGCTTGGCCTGGACTTGGCCGACGTGGTCGGCAGCCAGTTGGTACGCGCCGGCATACGGGTCATCGGCCGGGCGGCCACCGTGCGGCAAGATCCGGCAGAACCTCAGTTCGAGCGCATCGGGCAAGAGCAAGGCGTGCGATACGTCCTGGCCGGCAGGATCAACCGAGCAGACGGCAAGACCTCGGTCGACACCTATCTGACCGAGATCGGCACGGGTGCGGTTTACCGGCTGACAGAGGGGGAATTCAATTCCGATGCGGACGCCACGCGCCCGCAGTTCGGCCGTCAAGTCCTCATAGCCCTGCAGTCGCGCTACTACGAGATCGAGGTATCCAAGGCGCGCGAGTCCCGGCGCAGCATTCCGGTAGACCGGCTGGCGCTGGCCTGGCACGACCTGGATCGTGGCAGATCAAGGGCCGATCTGGAAAGCGCGCGGCGCCACCTCGAGGCGGCCACCCTGGCGGATCCGTACTCCGTGGAGGCCATGCTGGCGCTGGGCGTGAGCCACCTGAGCGAGTTCTATTCGTTCTACAGCGCCTCTCCGCAAGCGACCCTGGAGCAAGCCGAGCAAATTCTCAAGCGCGCCTTAGAACTGGCGCCTGACAACACGCAAGTGCTGTCAGCGTGGGCTGAAGTGCTGATGCTGCACGAGCGAGAGGACGAGGCGATGTGGGTTTGGAGGCGTGCCCTGGATGTCGAATCGGAGAACCCTGTCACCAGCTTGCGGATTGCCGGCGCGCTGGTGCGGCAGGGGCGTGCCGAGGAGGCGCAGCGGCATCTGGAGAAAGTCACGGACCTTCGGCCGTTTCAGAACCGCCGCCAGCAGAGCTTGTATCAGATCTCGGCAGATGCCGCACTCGCCACCGGGCGCGACGAGGAGGCCTATCGAATTCTCAAGCAATGGGCTGCAGAGTTCCCGAGCAGCGCGCGGCCTCATCTCCTGATGGCGGCAATCGACGCGCTGAAGGGTCGGGATCAATCCGCCCTCGATCACATGGCCATTTTCCGGGCGGCGCATCCGCTCGCAAGCCTTCGCTATGTGGCGCGGATCTACCCGTCCACCAATCCGCAGTTCCTTGCCCAGCGCGAACGGCTGCTCGACGGGCTTCGAAAGGCGGGACTACCCGACGGAGGCAACTGAAGAACATGGCGAAAACCTACACCCGGCAGGCGGCGCGCCTGATCCTTGCACTCTTGTGTGTCGCCGCGAGCGCTGAACTCCAGGCACAGCAAGGGCCGCAGACCACACCCTGGTCGTACTTCACGCCCGAAGACATCCACATGCCGCCCAAGGGGGACAAGGTCGTCACCATCATGTCCCCCCTGGCTGGCAATGGCGACACCCCCGTGCCAGGGGTCTTATTCATGCCCGTGGGCACGCCGCGCGGTGCTGTTGTCATCGTCAACGCGCCGGGCGGATGGACCAACGCGCGTGAAGGTCACTTCGGCCGTTCGCTCAGTTCGGCCGGGTACATCGTGCTGGCCATCGACAGCAACGGCCCGCGGGGCGCCGGCAACACCCAGGTCGACCACACCCGCATGAGCTTTTCCGCGCAACTGCGCGATGCGTACGCAGCCAGGCGACACCTCCTGGCCAATGGAATAGCCGCGGACCGTATCGCCATCATGGGAACAAGCCGCGGCGGCACCATTGCCCTGATGGCGGCCGACCGAACTTTTCTGCCGGAGGAAAGCGAACGCTTCGCCTTGGCCATCGCCGTCACACCGGTGTGCATCTTCCATCCGCGCACGCCCAAGCCGACGTCCGAGATCTTCATCGTCGCAGGTGAAAAGGACGAATACGCCAGTCCGCAAAGCTGCCAGGACCTGGCCAAGGCCTATGCGATGGCCGGCGGCGTGGTCAAGTTCAAGGTCTACGCCGGCGCCTCCAACGGGTTCGACGGGCATCCGGCCATGGTGCGAAGCGTCAGGGAGCCTTTTGCCGAGACCTTCGTGGATTGCAAGGTAGTCGTCGAACCGGATGGGCTCTTCGCGTTTGACGGCCGCTCGTTCACCGACGCGCAATACATCCCCATGCTCCAGGAGATGCGCAAGACTTGCATGGGCAAGGGGGGCTCTGCGTGGACGAACCTCACCCAGAAGGCCAACGTCACGTTGGAGATCATCAACTTCCTCGACGGAAGCTTCCGCAAGTGAGGGCATAGAGAAGATCCGTAACGGCGCCGAAGGATTGTCCTCGGCAAAAAGTCAGCGAGTTCGGCAAATCCTCAGCAAATCCTCGGCGGCACGTCGTGGATATGGATGCACGGTCGGATAGCTTTGGTGCCCCGGCCCGCTTGGCGAGGCGTCAGGACCGGAAACCGCGCCACCACTGGAAGGTGTTGGACGGTTGGACGAGACCCAAGCCCAGACTGTATTTGCTTCGCTCGTCGCCTCATGGCGGCGTTCGTCGCAACCGCGCCCATGCTATGAGGAGTCTTCGATGAACAGCAGGAACAATCATTGCTCCCTGGTTGCAGCAATCACCCTCGCGACGGCCGGTATGGTGGCATGCGGCGGCGGAGATGGCAGTGGCATCGGCAGCATCAGTTCTGCCGGCCAGGAAAAACAGGCTGTTACCATCAGATCGTTCGGGACGAATGTCGTCGATGACTGGAACCGGGTCGGCGTTGCCACTGTGACGATACCCGCCGCCTCGAGCGGCACACCCGAGGAGCGGCAGCCAACGCACGACGCCGACATGGCGACCATGCACGTGGCAATCTATGACGCCCTCGCCGCCATCACCAGGACCCACCAACCGTTCATGGCGGTCATGCCGAACGATCCTGCAGTCGTCGCGATGTCGCAGGAGTACGCGGTCCATGGGGCCGCTTACACCGTGTTGTCCACCCTGTTCCCGGCGCGATCGGACCAGTACAAGAGCCTCTACGACACGGCAATCGCCTCGGCGGACGCGGCGGCGCTGGCATCGGCGCAGTTCGGCGCCGATGTGGCCCGCAAGGTGCTGGCGCAACGCGAGAACGATGGGCGCTGGACATCGCTGACGCCCTATGTCCCCGGCACAGCGCCGGGGCAATTTCGAGGCACGAATCCGGTTAACCGGATGCGAGCTTTTCTGCGCCCGTTCTCGCTCAAGTCGGCCGATCAGTTCCGCCCAGACGGCCCGCCGGCGCTCGGGAGCCCCGAGTACGCCGCGGACCTGAACGAAACGAAGGCCATGGGCGGTGCAACCAGCACGCAGCGCACCGAGTCGCAAACCGAGAATGCGCGCTTCATGACCGAATCCCCGGTGTCGTTCTGGACACGCAATCTTCGCCAGTTCGCCACCAGCGAGCCCACGCTCATTGGCAATGCCCGGTTGATGGCCATGCTCATGATCGCCCAGACGGATGCAAGCATCGGGTGCTTCGAGGCGAAGTACTTCTACGACGCCTGGCGCCCGACCAGCGCAATCCGGCTGGCCGACACCGATGGCAACGCCGCCACCGAGCCCGACACTCTATGGACGCCCGTGGTGCCCACGCCCAATCATCCGGAGTATCCCGGCGGGCACTCCTGCAACACGGGGGCGACCGCGGAGGTCCTTCAGCAGGAATTCGGAACTAAGAAGATCCGGTTCTCGCTCAACAGCACCGTCACCGGAACCACGCTTGCGTTCGAGTCGTTGGACGAAATGAACGATGCCGTGCAACAGGGCCGCATCCACGGTGGCATGCACTTCCGGACCGCGACCGTGCATGGCCGTGTGCTGGGAGAGAAGGTCGTCCGGCAGTTGGTGCGGGAACACTTCAAGCCGGTGAGCCCGTAGATTGAGCTTTTCGCTTTTCGCTCTTCGCCTGCTTCCCGCTCTAAGCCCGGCCCCCTCCAAGAAAGGGGGCCACGTTGAGGGGCTTCGCAATCTGCGTGAACCTGTGCGCCCGACTGCTACGAACTGGAACACAGGTCCATGCCGCATCCGTCTCGCTTGAGGGCGTTTGGTGCCAGCGCAACCGCTGAACCATTGCGGCGCTTAAGGGACCGTTAGCTGCACAGCTTGCCAATCAGTTATCCTCGTCGCGGCTTCCTCAAAGTCCCTTGCTTGAAGGCAAATCTCTACCCGGGCATCCTGCGCGCGACGAGGTTCGAAGCTAAATGCAGTGGCTCTGTTGGGCTGTCTCGATACATGCAGCTTGAAGTACCAATCTTTCCCTGGAACGACTTCGAAGCCATCCCCGCCGCAGGGAGCTGAGCAGGCCTGCTGGCGAGGAATCGCTATTGCGAAGATTTGCCCCGCAGTCTCGCGTGTGATGACGCCGTCTGGAGCGGAAATCACTTGCTCCAACTGAGCTTCCAGCTTGCCGGCGGCCTCGAAGTACCGCCCTGAGTAGGCTGGCCTGCCACTGGCTGCGGCCCCGGGAGTTGGCGCGCCTTGCCCACGGATGCGTCGTTGTGAGCCTGCGACGAAGTTCCGCTCCTGGCCGAAGGCGGCGGTCCCGCGCGACTAGGCACCGGCTGGCTTGGCGGGAACTAGGCCATTTATCCGGCGACTGCACGATGAGGGCTCGGACTTCTGCGTCGAAGGGGTTCGAGAACTGGTGGACGCTCCCCCTCGGGCTGAACATGCTCTCTCCAGCAGTGAGATCTCGCACTTCAGCGTTGACGGAATACCGCAGGGTTCCTTCCAGAAGATAGATGCATTCGTCGTTCTTCGTGTGACTATGCGGGGGCGGCACGTTGGAACCCGGCGGAACGCTGAGTTCGAACATGCCGACGCTGTCAGTCTGAGACCCGTCCACCAGGTAGCGAATGGACAACTGGCCAACTTTGATAGCTGCGGCATCGGTCATTTCAATCCTCCGTCGGGGATGACGGAATCATGCCGCACTTGGCCTCAGGCCGGAACGACTGGTTCTAGCCGTTCGCAGCCGAACTCCGCTATCGGCCAGTTC
>NZ_JASZYE010000013.1 GCF_030317145.1 Variovorax flavidus | reverse complement strand
CCACATCAGGCCGGTCAGTATGGTTCTGATTCGCATGCTGGCTCCATCGAAGGTTGGCAATCGCCAGGCGATGCCCGGCCCCTTTTTGCTGCTCGCTGTCTCCCGTTTCTGTATCCCGATCACTTCTGGCACACGGCCAACGCGACGAGTGCTTCGTTGCATTCATCTCGGCGTGGATTCGCCAAGCCAAGCTCTACTGGAGGGCGAGAAACTACTGGTGTCGCTAGCGGCCATGGGGCTTCAGAAGGGGGTGCCACGGCCTCGCCAAGACTGAGAGCCCTGATCACATCGGAGGCCGTCTCTGGGGGCTGACCAGGTTGGGCCTGTTCCGGCTGTGTCTGATGCTCCCGCAAAGGCCCTTCCGGATCGGACGTCACCCTCACGATTGAGCTGCTGCGTTCGCGAGCAACTGCGTCGCCTGCGCGCCTTACGCCACTCAGGTTTTCACCAGTGAAAGCGGTTTGAGCTTGCTCAGCATCCGCCCCGGGGTTCTGCCAATCGCTGACGCCCCTCCGCATGAGGTCATAGCCCATCGCAGTCGCAAGGGAGAACGCCAGCGCCAAGATGCCGATCACCAAGGCGTACGCGGTGCCGGGCCTGGCGGCCAAGGGCTCAACTCGCGTGCCGACGGACGGCTCCTTCGGCCCGGCACTAACTGCCTCATTGGCAGCGTTCTCCACCACAAGCACACTGATCGCTCCCTCTTCTTCTGGCTGCAATGTGTCAGCGAAATCCGCCTCGACTGGACATTCCGCTCGGCGTCGACCGCGCGTGGGCCCAACAGCCGAATGTCGATCGTTCGCGCCCCTCCCCCCGGACTGATCCTCGCCACAAGATCGGCAAAAACGGTCGTCCTCCTGAAGTAACTCTGCACAACGCATACAGGGCGACAAGGCCGATGTGTCCACAAATTCGGCCTGACTCTCCGGAGCGAGGCGGCGCTTACTTCCAACCCGCATCCGACCGCGACCGCTTGATCGCCCTGCTCATTTCCGAATGAAATTCTTCCATCGCCCCCCCACAATCTGCGGCCGAAACCTCAGCCGCCCCTCAATGTAATACCAAAGACCTCTTTAAGCGAATTATGCGAGGCGATCACATGGCCTATGCCGCTCGCTTAGGAGCCGGAAGCAACTCTCAGGACTCCGGTTCATCGAACAACTTTTCCGACGCCAGGAAAAGCGCTTCGGTGCGCGCTTACGAGACGACACAGTCGCCATCCGCGAACGGTGATCCTGTCGGGCGTGTCTGTCTCCCAACTCGGTATGCAGGGATGTGCGGATCTTCATCAGCTCGTTTTCCCTCAGAACTCCCGCACCGCAGCGAAGCGTCCAGCGGCTAATCGCAATCGCCCAACAGCGGGTCGCGGCGGCTTGTTCGCTGGGCAAATCCCTGCACGCCAAACCTGGAGACATGGCGTCATGACCCTACTTGCCTAAGTCTGTTTCCTTCAGGATCAAATTGACAGCCGCCTTGGAGGAACGAATATGTCCGGATCGAGCACACCCAGCGCGCTCGGCATATCGAGCGGCTTCGCTGGGCTGGGCCTGGCCCCGCTGACTGTCTTGGGGGTGGTTTTCTGGGCTTTTTTAGGCGGCGACTTTCGCCGCCTGGTAGGTGCTGCATTGATGGGCGCGGGCGTGGCGTGCTCGCTGGGCTGCACCGTGGGGCATGGCCTGTATGCGCTTTCAGCCGCGAGCGCCATCGAGTTGCGACAAAAGGTCTCTAATTCCCAGCAGCGCGTCGCAGATGACCTGAGAAAAGCCAATGAGGACAACGTCCAGCTTCGTCGCAGCGTGCTCGATCTTTCCAACCAGATGGAGGAGTTGCGCAACGAAGTGGCAATCGTGCGCGGACAAAACGAGGGACTGGCCCATGGCATGGCCGATATGCAGCGAAGCCAGACGAGCACGGAACAAAGCGCTGGCGAGCGCAATGTTGAGTCGACCATGGTCTTGGTAGATGGCCAGCAGTTTGTCGTCGGGCCGGCCGAGAAGCATGAGTTTGATGCGGCGCTTGCCACCCTTCGCGAAGGCGACATTGCTCAAGCGCAAGATGGCCTTGTGGCTTTCGTCAAGCATTACCCCAGAAGCAGATACAAGCCCTCTGCGCTGTTTTGGCTGGGCAATGTCCAGTACACCCTCCACAACTACTCAGATGCTGAGGGCAATTTCCGGGCGCTGGTGACGGCCGAGCCCAGCCATCTGCGCGCACCCGACGCGCTGTTGTCTGTGGCCGATTGCCAAGTAGAACTCATGAATGTCAAAGCGGCCCGCCGGACGCTTCAAGACGTCGTAGAGGCGTATCCAGACTCCGAAGCGGCGGACGTGGCCGAGGAGCGCCTTACAAAGCTCCAATGAGCCGGGCATGGGAAGACCCCCGAAGCACCCGGGGCCGGCGTCGCAAGGCAGCTATCGTAAAAACGACCGGCCATGATGGAACTCCGCTGTGGGGCTTGGCCTTCTCTACGTGGATTTCCGACCGCATTCGCGATGCTCCCCAAGGACATTTCGTCGCCGCCACGTGAATGGGCCCGCACGCCGAAGCGCTTTTCCAGTTGCGTGACATGTTTGCTCACACTGGCGTCTTCAACCCCCGTCTGCTCGCAACGCCGCCGACGCGCGGGAGCGACGCCCGATGGCCCAACGCGGCATGGACGTAGCAGGCGAACGAAACTCCCTTTGCTGCTCGATGTCGCGGAAGAGCTGGGTGACAAAATCCATGAACAACCTGACGCGAGCGATTCGCCGCGAGCTTGGCGGATACAGCAGGTTGACCGGCGGTACCTCCACGTCCATCTCCCAGTCGGTGAGTGCCGGAACCAGCATGCCGCTCGCGATTTCGCGGCCTTGCCGCTTGTGCCAGTCGAGCACCCGGACCACACCCGCGCCGGCGATGGCCAGATCGCGCACCATGTCCCGATGGGCGTTGTCGACCGTAAGCCAGCCGCCCGCCGTGATCGACACTTGTTCATCGCCGCGCCGGAACCGCCACAGGTCCATGACCGAACCATGGTTCGAGCGAATGCACATGCAGTTGTGATGCTCCAATTCACTCGGGTGCCGTGGCATGCCATTCGCCGCCCAATAGGCTGGCGCGGCACACACGACGAAGCCGGTGGCGCCGATCGGACGCAGCACTAGGTCGCCGACGGCTTGCGGCCAGCCCATCACCAGGAAGACGTCCACGCCGCGAACCTGCTCATCCGTGACCCGCATGAAGTAACGGATGTCCAACTGGATCTCCGGGTACATGGCCGCGAATCGCGGCAAGGCAGGCGTCAGGCACTCCTGCGCGATCACCGGCTGCACGCCGACCACGACGGTGCCTCGGGCGCGCGATGTCGAGGCACTCGCCTGCTCGTCGGCCAGGGCCAGTTGCTCGAGCGCGGGCAGGCAGGCCTCCAAGTAGTTGCCACCGGAGGCCGTGAGTGCGAGTCCCTGCGCATGCCGTTCGAACAAGGTTACGCCGAGTTCGCGCTCCAAGGCGCCGATCATCTTCGCGACCGCCGCCACACTCACGCCCAGCCCGCGCGAGGCGGCGGAAAAGCTGGAGGTCTCCGCCGCGGCGACGAAGTACTTGAGCGAACGCAGTTTGTCCATGCCGGCTCCCTTAACAATGCTCGACCGCTCAACGCTTCAACCGCTGGTTGAGGCCGTCGGCGCGCGTTGGAGTATTCCCTTTCTGCTTGCTGGCGGTCATATTGAGCGCATCCGTTCGTTGCGACAAGGAGCTCACGATGAACACCAGACGCCGTTCCTTCTCTCTGGCCGCCTTGGCCGCCGTGGGGCTTGGTGCCGCCGGCGCACCGGTTGCGCAGGCGCAGCCTGCCCCCTGGCCCACGCGGCCCCTAAAGATCGTGGCCGGTGGCGTTGGCAGCGTGACGGACATCCGCGCGCGCTGGCTGGCGGAGCGCCTGGGCAGCGCCTTCGGGCATCCCGTCATCGTCGAGAACAATGCCGCTGCCGGTGGAAACATCGGTGCCGCAGCCGTTGCGCATAGTGCTCCCGATGGCTACACGCTTCTGCTGATCCACCAAGGCACGGCCGCCTTCAATCCTTATCTCTTCGCACGCACCGGCTACGACCCGTTGGCCGACTTCGCACCGATCACGCGGTGGGGCCATGGTTCCCTGCTGCTGACGGTCGCGCCAGGCGTGCCGGTGAGCTCGGTGAGCGACCTCGTGGCGTTGGCAAAGACGAAGCCGGGTGCAATGAATTTCGCTTCGCCGGGCGTCGGCACGCCGCCGCATCTGGCCAGCGAGTTGTTTAAGCGGGCAGCGGGCATCGACGCGGTCCACGTTCCCTACAAGGGTGGCGGAGCCATGATGGCCGCGCTGCTTGCGGGTCAGGTTACATGGGCCATCGAAGGGCTCACGGCTCAGCTGCCGCATGTGCGCACCGGATCACTGCGTGCACTGGGCGTGACCGGCGCAACGCGATCGCCTTCGCTGCCGGAGGTTCCGACGATCGCCGAAGCCGGCGTTGGGGGCTATGAGTTCGCCGGCTGGACTGGCATCGCGGCGCCGGCTAACACTCCTCGGCCGGTTGTCGATCGCATTCACACCGAGATCGCGCGGGTCAGTTCTACCGACGAGGCTCGCGCTTGGTTCGCCAGCGGCGGTGCGGAGCCCGGCCTCATGACGCCGGAGGCGTTCGGCGAATTCATCCGCAGCGAGAACATGCGATGGGGCCAAGTGATCCGGGAAGCCGGCATCAGGATGGAATGATGGACCCAAGCACGGAGTTGCTCGCCTTGATCAACGCCAACTGACGGCGCAGGTCGTCCGCGCGGCCTGTGAACTCGACATTCCTGGCCACTTGCTGAAAGGCAATTGCAGCCTGGATCAACTCGCCGGTGCAACCCGGTGTCACGCGCCATCGTGGTGTGGCCCGCAGTCACCTACCGAACGCTCAATGCCGCCCACAGCTCATCGAGGTTGTATGGTTTGAGAAGTAACGACTCCTCACTCCCCAGTCCTGCGGACCGTGCGCAATGCCTGAGGCCAGGTCGCCGGTTCCCCAAGAGGCGAGTCCGACCAGTCGTGGGTGCGCATCAGGGCGTCCATGCTCCCGCCGTCTCGAGGGAAGCGAGCGTCCAGGACGGCAGGTGAATTCATAGATCGGAATGAAAACGAACCTGTTGAGGATATTTGCGCCAGTCGGCCTGAAGCCCTCCTTGGCGGAGAGCCGGCGCATGTCAGGCGACATCACAACGCCCTCCGAGCGCAATGAGGCGCTTGCCCGCCTGAACACGCACGAACGTGCGGATCGCCTCTCGAAAGATCTCGGCCTTGTCCATGTCGGGATCGGCCATTTCTAAGGCTTTCTCGAAAAGAGAGTCTTCGATGGTGACGGCGGTGCGCATGGCTAGCCCTGACTCATTCCTGATTCCATTTTGCAATCAACCCGCATCTGATAAAGCGTCAAAGAACCCCCGGGGCGCGAACCCAGCGGCAAATCCACCAAGAGAGGGTGGAGGAGTCAATTGATGCACCGGCGTGGAACGTTGGACAGATTCGGAACCATGCCTCAAAACACACACGTAAGGTGCGTACCAACCTCCGGCCGCAATTGCAGGCTGCAAGTTTCGCCGCAAGAGTGATTGACGCAAACCTTAACGGATACTGCAAATATGCCTTTGAGAGCGTCAGACATTGTTCCCTTCAGCGAAGCGCGCGCCCGGCTCACCGAGCTGGCCGAAGACGTGGTCGGCAACGGCTCCGAGAAAGTGCTGACCAAGAACGGTGCGAGCTACGTGGCCTTGGTCGATGCACGCCGGCTGGACTACTACCATGCCCTCGAGTCGGAACACGCCAACCTTGTGCTGGCTGAAGACGCCATCGCTGGCCTACGGCAAGCCTTGGCGGGGCAATTCGTGTCTGACGAGAAACTGGACGAGGCACTCGGCATCACATCGGCGCCGTGAGCATTCCCGTCAAGGCAAGGGTTCGGGCGGTTTCGAACTTTCTGACGTGCCGACACGCTGCACGTAGCTTCATTAAGGAATAGGACGCCACATCTGCGTCGGTGCGCTTCAAGAAATTGCAAGCTGAAGTGAACAAAGCGCGGGCAGTTGGCCAGCCCGAGTTGCGGGAGTTGGTGCTGGCTCGCCACGCAATGCTCTATGCGCACGCCGAGCGGGAAGTGGTTGCTTTCAATACGGCACGAGCGTCGGTTGGGTTGCGGATCGCCCAAGCCATCCATCTGACGAACACTGAGGAAGGCCAAAGCGCCAGCAGCCGACCGGGAGAGGGCCTTACGGCGATGCCATCGCGCAGCATGGCATTCCAAAGCATGTGGGAGGCGTCGACACGGTGCCAACCTGAGCGACCTGTGACTCGCCATTGCGAGCCGCCCTGGCCCCTCGTTCGACATCCCGTCGCTATACTCCGCGTTGTCACGTCCACAAAGGCGTGGTCGGGATTGGCGTCCCGAGTAACCCGCTGCGACGCAAGCCGCAGTCTTTCCGCAGGGAGTCTGCGGCTTCATTGTTCGTGCCTCATTTTTTGGCGGCTCGAGCGGGGAGCCGCAAGGCTCGCCGGTTCGCGCAAGCGGGTTCCCGGTACGCCAACCCGTTCGAGCTGCCGCCTCCAATTGGCGTTGGGTGCGGCGGTTTTTGCAAACCCGAACCCGTTTGGAGACCATTCGTGGCCCACCCTATCTGTGCGCTCGCGCGCCGCCCCGACGATCCCCCCGACGGCGAGAACTCGCCTCCCACCATCAACGATCCCGCCGCACTGGCCAGACAAGTCGACGATGCGGTCAGCGCCACGAAAGAGGCGCATCGCGCCATCATCTGCCTTCGCGAACTGCTCGAACACGCGCTGAGTCCGAGCAGTGGCAAGGACCATCTGAAGCGCAATGAGGTGGGCGCTCTGGCGGAGCTGGTCTATGCGGAGTTCGAGCGCCGCACGCACGTCGCGTTGGCGACCATTGCCTCGATGCCAGTCACGAATACGGCCAAAGGCTAAGCCGACGGACGACAAAAAGGCCAGCCCCGGCGGCGGCAATCACGGCGAGCCGCGACACCCCGCAATCACCCCACTTTCTTGGCCGCCGAAGTGGGGTTGGGCCCTCCCTTGCCATCCAGGCTTCGAACGTGAATGGCGGCAATCAGTCTTCTTGCCACGCCGGAGGCGTTCTACGCACAGCGCAGCCGAACCCCGCGACACGGAGCAGAATCCGGAAATCTCGTCGAAACCAAGGAGGCTCATCACGCCGGTGGCGGGCCGGCGGGGCTCCTTGATCAAACCGGGGGACCACCATGCATGACAGCGACCCTGAGGGCAAGCGTCTTCCTATCAAGCTCGACAGCACCTCGAATGGCGAGTTCGCACCGGTGTCGCTTTGGCCGGCGAACATCGAGGCCAACCGCCTCGCACACGAGGCCGCTGCAATCAACGCGAAGCGGCTGGGATGCTCGAAGCGAGCGTTCCTGACCTCCTCCTGTGGTGCAGCCAGCACGCTGCTGGCCTTCAACGCGGCCAACGCCGCGGCCGGAAGGACCGGCGGCTTCTTCGAGTTGCCCCGCGACGCCATGCTGGATATGCAGCTCGCGCGCGCGCAGGTCGGCCCCGCCAAGCAGGAGTTCATCCTCGATGTCCAGGGCCACTTCATCGACACGCCAAAAGGCAATTCGAAGAGCGCGGAAGTTTTCCTCAAGGACGTGTTCATGGACAGCGACACCGACGTGATGGTGCTGTCCTTCGTGCCCTCCGCTCGCGACGCCGAGCCGGTCACGATCCAGGCCGCCGACGAGGTCCGCAGGCTGGTCGACAAGCTCGAGGGAACGCACCGGCTTCTGCTGCATGGTCGCGTCAACCCGAACCAGCCCGGAGACCTCGAGGGCATGGACGAGCTGCACGAGAAGTGGGGAATCAGCGCCTGGAAGACCTACACGCAGTATGGACCGAACGGCAACGGCTACTTCCTGCACGACGACGTCGGCATCCGGTTCATCGAGAAGGCTCGCGCACTGGGCGTCAGGAACATCTGCATCCACAAGGGGCTGCCGTTCGGACCACGCTCCTACGAGCACAGCCAGTGCAGCGACATCGGCGTCGTCGCCGGGCGTTACCCGGACGTGAACTTCCTGATCTATCACTCAGGCTTCGTCAGCACGGTGACCGAAAAGGCCTACGACGCGAGCGGTAAGAGCGACGGAATCGACACTCTGATCACGTCCTTGCGCAAACACCAGGTCAAGCCGAACAGCAACGTCTATGCGGAGCTAGGCAGCACGTGGCGCTTCCTGATGCGTGACCCCGAACAGGCGGCTCACGCCTTGGGGAAGCTGATCCTCGCGTGCGGCGAGAACAACGTGCTGTGGGGCACGGATTCGATCTGGTACGGCTCACCGCAGGACCAGATCCAAGCCTTCCGGACGTTCCAGATCTCGGCGCAACTGCGCGAACGGCATGGCTATCCCGAGATGACGCCTGCGCTGCGAGCCAAGATATTCGGTCTCAACGCCGCGAAGGTGTACGGCTTGACACCGGCGGAAGTGAAGCGATACACCTCCCGCGACTCGGTCGCCCGAAAGCGCATGGCCTACCTGGAGAAACCCGATCCTCACTTCAGGACCTACGGGCCAAAGACGCGACGCGAGTTCCTCCGAGTTTGCTGCCGGTGAGGTGTCGGCGAACGTCTGGGCCTTCTACGGGAACTGACGTCGGCGCGACCCCCGCGGCGATGAGTGCACCAACGTAGTTGTTCCGAGCTTGCCGCGCGGCGCGCCGTCGAGCGCGCAAAGGATTTGGGGGTCAGCGCGCGTCGTCGGCCGCGACCTCTCCCTCGATCTCCGTGGCCCGGCACCCCACCGGACATGCCGGACCGTCGCAGATGGCGTGATCGCAGAACCGACAAACGTTGCGCGCATAGGCTCGACTATCCACCGGCGCGGCCAGAAGCTTGTCGAGCAGCCCAACCATCGTGGCGCGCTCCTGCCGGGACAGAGTGCCAAGCAATCGATCGCAGGCGTGCAGGCGCGCCGACTGCAAACGCTCGGCTTCGACACGCCCAGCGGGCGAGAGGTCAAGCCAAGTCTCACGTGCGCCGCTCCGAGCTTTGAGCAACAACCCTGCGGCCATCAGCTTGTCGACGGCGCGTGAGCAGGCGGGTTGCGACAGGCCGACCACCCGGCCGAGTTCGACCACGCCAGTGGGAGCCCAGTAGTAGAGCCAGAGCAGGATCGCGGCGCTGGACTCCGAGTGGGTCTCCATCGTCGCGGTCATGGCGCGCCCGACTACGGCCCATAGCGCGCCCAGCTTGTTGGCCTGCAACGCCTTCGCTCGCGATAGCTCAGGAGGCAACATGATCGTGCGCATGCATGCGCAGCAGGGCCTTGGTGTAGCGCGGCATGAGGTTTTGCATCATCGAATCGCCGGGAGCGGGCCGCGTCGTGTTGAACACGTACTTCGGAAAGTCGAGCGTCTTCTGGATCGCCCAGATGCCCTCGTGGTCGCTGGCCGGCAGGAATCGGGCCGGTGCGCCGACGGCCACCCAGCCGATCGGGACCGTCGCGCCAGCCTCGAGCGCCGTGCGCAGATGAACTACCGCATTGATGCGCACCTCGCTGCCGCGCCCGAGCACCGCACCGTTGAAGACCGACGCACCGGTTGCGATGAACACCTCGTCTTCGACGGTGCATCCCACCAGGCAGGCACGCGGCCCCACCAACACATGGTCGCCCAGGCGCATTACTTGGTCTGGCACGCCGCGGATGACAGCGGTGTCCATGATCACGCAGTTCGCGCCGATTCGAATGGGGCCGCCTTCGGCCACGACCACGGCCCCGTGTCCGACGGAACAGTTCGGACCGATCTCGACATCGCCAGATATCACCGCACTGGAGGCGATACGGGTGGTGGGGTGGATCATCGGCGAGAAGTTGTTCGATTTCAGCAGCAAGGCATGCTCCATATATGCAGTCTGCATGTATTTTGACGCCGACTGCAGTTCCGCGCAAGTGCTGCGGATCGACTGCGCGTTGCGCGTGCATAAGGCGGCCATCGACGCGGCGCGGGCAGTTTTCTTGCCGCACGCGGGGAACTTGGGGTCCTCTTGAGCTGGCCTGGGCCAGGGATGCGCGACGCTGGCAGGGCGGCGAGCGATTGGGGCGTCCGGGGTGCAACCGTCTAGCCGCTATCGGGATGTGTTCAAGCTGCAGCGTCGCTTTGATAGGCGCGATTCAAGGCATCGCGCAACCACATCTGTGCACCGTCCTTGTCCACCGCGGCGCGCCAACACATCGATACGGAGTACTCCGGGCTCCTAAATGGCAGGGGCTCTTGGCGTAGGCACGCGCGAGAACACAGCTCTTCGGCCAGGTACGCCGGCACCGTAGCCAACAGATCAGTCCCAGCCAGTACCGACGGCACGCTGCCGAACTGCGGAATGGAGACCACCACATGACGCCGTCGGCCCATCGATTCCAGCGCATCGTCCACAAAACCCCGAACGTCTTCTGCGAACGTGACGAGCGCGTGCGGGCGGGTACAGAACTCGTCCAGTGTCATGGGCGGCGCGGCATGGTCTGCACGAAGCACGACATAGCGCGTTGAGCCGAGCTGCCGCACCTTTGCGTCCGCCGGCAAACTCTGCAAATAGGCCATTACAGTGTCGACTCGCCCCTCCTGAAGTTGCCGCATGGCGTCCCGATGGCTGACCGTCGCGACGATCAACTGTGCGAGCGGCACTTCCGCGCGGAGAAGCCGCAGCAGTCGCGGCAGTATGCAGATCTGCAGGTCATCGGTCATGCCGATTCGAAATACCGGCCGGGCCAGCCTCCGGTCGAACTCGGATTGGGCTCGCAGCGTGGTCTCAATCTGATCGAGCGCTGGACGCAAGCCCTCCATCAATGCGAGAGCGCGCGGGGTTGGCTCCATCAAACGCCCTTGGCGAACGAATAGAACATCACTGGTCAGCGCGCGTAGGCGACCCAGCGCGTAGCTGACGGCAGGCTGCCCGACATGCAGGCGTTGAGCCGCTCGGCTGACATGGCGCTCCTGCATGAGTGCCGCGAAAACGGTCAGCAGGTTCAGGTCGATCCGACCCAAGTCGATGGGGTTCACTATGAGCATCCTTGATGGGTGATTCGAATAGCAACTATCGAATCAATCGATTTCCTCCTGATCTTCGCGACTCCTACATTTGGTTGGCCAGTCGTCGCAACGGGCGTCGACACGAAAGTCAAGGAGATTCATGTGGCCAGGTTAGTTCGCTTTCACGCCTTCGGCGGCGCTGACGTTCTTGAAATTGAAGACGTTCCCACGTCCGAGCCAGGAGCCGGCGAAGTTCGTATTGCGGTGCAAGCCGTCGGCCTGAACTGGGCGGACGTGCTTTGGCGGCGCAAACATTATGTCGAAGACGCCGTGTTGCCTAGTGGTCTGGGAAACGAGGCGGCGGGTGTTATCGATGCAGTGGGCCCCGGGGTACAGGGCTTCCAAGTGGGCGACCGTGTCGCGGTTCTTCCGGGCGCGCATCAGGGTCGCTATCCCACCTATGGCGATCGCATCCTCTTTCCTGCCACGCACGTCGCGAAGCACCCGGCGAACCTCTCGGCCGCGCAGGCCGCCTCGGCGTACATGGCCTTCCTCACTGGCTACTTCGCCCTGTTCGAGATCGCGCGCCTACAGGCTGGCGACTCCGTGCTCGTGACAGGCGCTTCGTCGGGCACGGGCCTGGCGGCGCTTCAGATGGCGCGCGCGACGGGCCTGACGGCCATTGCTACCACGCGCACCACCGCCAAGCGCCAGACTCTGTTGGATGCTGGCGCGGCGCATGTGGTTGTGACAGAGGAAGAAGACGTGCTGCAGCGGGTTCTTGCGCTTACAGAAGGCCGCGGTGTCGATCTTGTGTACGACGGGGTTGGCGGCCCATTGTTCAATAGCTTGGGCGAGGCGGTTGCCCACCGCGGGTGGTACCTGCTCTATGGGCTTTCTGGCGGTGTCGATCTCACGTTCCCGGTGGCCGCACAGTTTCGCAACAGTTGGCATTTCCACGTTTACAAGGTGCTCGAATTCACCGGTTCCTCCTCGATGGGGTTGCCGCGCAACGAAAGTGCATTTGAGCGCGCCATGGCGTTCGTTCACAAGGGACTGTCGGACGGGACGCTGACTGTGCGAATCGACCGCACCTTTGCACTGCCTGACGTAGTTTCTGCGCACGAGTATATGGAGCGGGCGGGGCATGCTGGCAAGGTCGTCCTCATCGTCTGAGGTGAGCACGCGCCTGCTGCACTCGGGTGTCATAGCACCAAACGCGCAGCCGTCCGAAAGTCGAAAGACGAATCTCCCGCGGCACCGGTCGTCCTCGATGCGGAACATCGGTAAGCAAGCAGCGATCTCATCTTGTCGAAGCGATAGCGCCTCGGCGCGCAGGCTGGGCTTCGGCCGTCGGCCAGCTGCGGACATTCACGGCGATCCGGATGTACCTCCAGAGTCGCTCTTAGTCTCCAGTGCCTTGATTCGTTCGCGCAGCTTGTACCACTGCTTGAGCGTAGCCGCGTTGGACCCTGCAACGCGGTCGGACGAAAGCACCAGGGAAGGCCCGCGGCAATGTAGGTGCATTCGTTCATGGTTTTCGGGGGTAATGATTCAGAGGTCGCGCCCCTCAGCGCACGCACCGGCCAGCGCCAGAACAGCGCGCAGGTCTGCCGCGGTACGAATCGGACGCAGGTTGTTGTGTGTGACCTGGGGATGGTCCAGTGCGGGCTGGATGAATGACTCGACCTGCTCATCCTTCAACCCAAGGTCCGCCAGCGTTCTCGGCATGCCCAGTTGCACGAGCAAGCCCTCCAACACGTCGGCAAAAGACTCCGTCCGGTTCAGTAACTGCAGCATCCTGGCGTGCTGCGCTTGCGCGTGGCGCTCCAGCCACCGGGCCTGAGCCAGCATCAGCACGCAGGCCGCATCGCTGTGCGGCACACCGGCCAGCGGCCCGACGATATGCACCATCCAGTGGCTGAAGCCGTGCGGCACCGACATCTGTCCCATTCCGGTGTACCAGGTCGCCAGCTGGCAGTTGGTGAAGGCTTCGATGTCACTGCTGTCGTGCAGGCGCGGCAGGTTCTCAACATACAGCTGGATCGCTTTCTCCGCGAGCAGGCTCGCAAACGGATGCGGGTGCAGGGAGCAAGCCGTATTGATCGCGTGATCGAGGCCTCGCACGCCGGTCGACAGCAGCAGCGAAAGCGGGGTGCGGGCAAGGAGGGACGGGTCGTAGACGATGCCGCGTGGCGCGCCGTCCGGCACCACGAAGCGGGCCTTCAAGTGCGTCTGGTCATCGATCGGCGTGCTGACCGGCGTCCATTCCGAAGTGGCGATGGTCGTGGGAATCGCAATTTGCCGGATGCGAGGCACGGAGGTCGCGCCAGAGAGCATCTCGGTGCCATCGGCCGACATGCGCATCTGCAGTTGCAGCAACCGCTCACGGTCGAACACCTCTTCCGAAATGCAGAGCTGCATTGCCTTGCACATGTCCATGACGGAGCCTCCGCCCACCGAGACGATGACGTCGGCCTCAAGGTCGGACGCCTGCCTTGCCGCGGCCAGCACGTTCGAAAGCGGCGAATGCTCGCCCACCTTGTCGGTCACGCCGACGCAGCGGTCGCCGAGGGTCGCGACCAGTGTGGCGATGACGTCGCTGCGCGTGTTCAGCGTGCGCGAGCACACGATGAAGGCGCGGCGGTAGCCAAACCACTCCATCAATTCAGGCAGGGCCTGCGACGCGGCGACGTCATGCAGCACGCGTTCATGCCCCGTGAAACGGTAGCGAAGGCCCGGAGGGGTTGTGACGTTCATTTCTTTCAGTCTCCGATGTAGTTGGGGGTGCGCTTTTCGGCAAATGCCTTGCGCCCTTCGATGCGGTCCCTGGAGTCGCGCAACAGGCCCCAATGCAGGTTGGCCTGCGCAATGTAGTCGCGCGGCGCGAGGTGCGCGGTTTCCAGTGCCATCTTCTTCACCACCTGCGTTGCAAGCGGCCCATTCGCGGCAATTCGCACCGCGATGGCTTGAGCTTCGCGAAGCAGGTCGCCCGACGCGAACACATCGCTGACCAGGCCGATGCGCAATGCGGTCGCAGCATCAATGCGGTCGCCCGTCAACGCCAGCTTCATAGCGTGCGCCGCGGGAATCGCCCTCAGCAGCTGCTGAACACCGCCGGCCGCAGGAATGCTCGCGACCTTGACTTCCGGCAACCCGAAGCATGCGTTCTCGCCTGCAATGCGCAGATCGCATTGCATGGCCAGCTCCAGGCCGCCGCCAAGGCAGTAGCCGTTGATGGCCGCCATCATGGGCTTCCACAGCTCCAGGTCGCTGAGGTCTAGCAGACGGGTGTATCCATCTCGTCCGGCCTCGGCCTCGCGGCCCAGCAGGGCACCCCTCGCGAACAGCTCGCTCGGCGGCAGTGTTTCCTTCAGGTTCGCCCCGGTACAAAACGCCTTCGCGCCGGCACCCGTCAGCACGATGCAACGCACCTGCTCGTCGTCTTGCAGGGCGCGCAGCGCCTCTCGCAACTGCAGCAGATCGGGAATTGCGAGCGCATTCAGCGACTTCGGCTCGTTCAGAGTCAGGGTGGCGACTGTTTGCGCATGGCGAATCTCGATGGTCACGGCCCTTCTCCTTCAGACGCTGGGGCTCGACAGCGACCGGCCCCCGCACACGTACAGGGTCTGCCCCGTGATGTAGGAGGCTTCGTCGCCGGCAAACAATAACGCCGCGGCGGCGACGTCCGCGGGTTGACCAATGCGCCCCACTGGGACGCTGCGTTTCAGGCGGTCCTTGACATCTTCGTCGAACGACTCGAACAGCGGCGTCTCGA
Source organism: Variovorax flavidus (assembly GCF_030317145.1). GTDB lineage: Bacteria > Pseudomonadota > Gammaproteobacteria > Burkholderiales > Burkholderiaceae_C > Variovorax > Variovorax flavidus. Next base: position 85,729 of record NZ_JASZYE010000013.1, on the reverse strand, counting down.
TGATGCCGGGCGCGATCGTGTTGGCCGTGATGCCGTGAGGAGCCAACTCGATGGCCAGCGAACGCGTGAAGCTCACTACGGCGCCTTTAGCGGCGGCGTAGTTGGCCTGCCCGAAACCGCCGAGCCATGCACGCGACGACATGTTGATGATGCGGCCGTACTTCTGCGCCACCATGCCGTCGACCACGGCCTTCACGCAAAGGAACTGCGAACGAAGGTTGACGTTGACGACGAAGTCCCAGTCCTCCTCGCTCATCTTCTGGATGCGCTTGTCGCGGCTGAGTCCGGCGTTGTTCACCAGCACGTCGGGCGATTTCCACTTGGCGGTCACCTCGGCCACGGCGGCGCCCACCATGGCGGAAGACGTCACATCGACCTGCAAAGGAAGAAAACGGCTGCTCCCCGCGAATTGCTCCGAAGCCCGCCGCAGCGCCGGAGTGCTGAGATCGAAGGCGGCGACCCGCAGCCCCTTGTTCAACAGCGCCTCGACGATGCCTCGTCCAATGCCTTGCGCGCCGCCCGTGACTACCGCTACTTTCTCTGTCATTGCTTTCCCCAAGGTGGAATTTGTTGTATGCGCCACGGCAACTCACACGGCCAGGATGGTGACCAGCGCCACTGCGGAATCTCCAGCCAGCTGCCCGCCGTTGTTCTCGGCCAAGGCAACCTTGGCACCGTGACGCTGGCGGGCGCCGCTGCGCCCGCGCAGTTGCTGCGTGAGTTCCACGATCTGTGCCGCACCGGTGGCGCCGATGGGATGGCCGCGGCTCAGCAGCCCGCCACTCGGGTTGACGGACAGGCGTCCGCCCAGGCCCGTGTCTCCGGATCGAATCAAAGCACCGGCGTCTCCGGGTCCGCAGAAGCCCAGGTTCTCGTAGTGGATCAGCTCGGCCGGCGCGGACGCGTCGTGAAGCTCGGCCACGTGGATGTCCTTCGGGCCGAGGCCGGCTTCCTCGTACGCCAGCCTTGCCGCCCTGACCGCCACCAGCTCCGCGCCCGGGACGCCGGCGGCGCTGACGATGCTGCATGCCTTGACGTACACGCGCTTGACCCCGAGCTTGCGGGCATAGGCCTCTGAGCACACGACGATGGCGGCCGCGCCGTCCCCGATGGAAGAGCACATGAAGAGCGTCAACGGGTCGCTCACCATGCGGCTGGACAGCACTTCCTCCAACGTGGTGGTCGCGCGGAACTGCGCCTTCGGATTCAGGGAACCGGCCAGGCGGCTCTTGACGCAGACGCGTGCGAAGTCTTCACGCTCCACGCCCGCGGTCCCCATCCACTTGCGCGTCTTTGCGGCGTAGATGTCCATGAACACGCTGCCAGTGCCCGTTCCGATGTGGCCACCCAGGTCCTCCTCGATGTCCACGGCACGCGCGAACGCGCCGAACGAAACCTTCTTGTCTTCGTGGCTGAGCTTTTCGCTCCCCACCACCAACACGCACTCGTACTGGCCCGAGGTCACCGCGGCGCGCGCGAGGTTGAACGCCGAGCTGCTGGAAGCGCACGCGTTCTCGATGTTGAACATCGGCTTTCCGGCAAGGCCGGTGTTTCTCAGGGACGACTGGGCACGGATCATTTCCTGGCCGGTGACGACACCCGCGGCTGCATTGGCGAAGAACACGCACTCGATCTGGCTCGGCTGCACACTGGCATCGGCCAATGCTTCGTTCACGGCCTCCTCGGACAACGACTTCAGGCTGCGGGTGAGAAATTTTCCGAATGGCGTCATGCCGACGCCTGCGATTACTGCTTCGCTCATGGGAAATCCTTGGTTGGAGTGGAAACGCGCTTGCGCATGGAGATATGTCTGAGGGAACTGCTGCGTGCTCAGGCGCAGGGGCTGGCCTGGCGTGCGAAATCGATAACTTCCGCGGTGTGCTCGCCCAACAAGGGCGCGGGCCGCAGCGGTCCTGAGCGGTACGCGCCATCCCAGCCGGTAGGCAGCGGGCCGATCACGCGCACTTCGCCCGACTCGGGATGCTGAAAGGAAGCGGTCATTCCCACGAAGGGGGGCGACGCCGCGACTTCGACGTAGGTGTTGACGGGGCCGCAAATGATGTCCTCGGCCTCCAGTGCCGACAGCAGTTCGATGCTGGAAAAGCATCGGGTGCGCGTCGAGAGTTGCTCGAACATGGCGCCGCGATTGGCCACTCGCAGGTCCGAGGTGCTGAAAAGCGGATGACCGGCCAGGTCGGGAACGCCCAGGATGCGACACAGCGAAGCCCAGCGCTTGGGCTGATACGCGGCGACCATGATCCAACCGTCGTCAGTGGGAAACGCCTCGTTTGGCGCCGAGTACGGGGCTGCGCTTCCACAAGGGCTGGGCGGCGTGCCCGACGCAAGATACGAGGCCAGTCCCATCTGCTGCAGCTGGATGCCGGCCGCATACATGCTGATGTCCAGCCACGCACCTCGGTCGCTGCTCTGCCTTGCCATGAGGGCATCGAGGATCGCGGTGGTGGCCAGGAAGCCCGTGACCATGTCGACGACGGGCGATTGGACCTTGGCCGGTACGCCGTCCGCGGCGCCGGTGATGCTCATGAGGCCCGATGTGGCTTGCACGACGCCGTCCACGCCGGGCTTGCCGCTGTAAAGGCCCTGCTGGCCGTATGCGGAAATGCTGCAGTAGACCAGTCGCGGGTTGCCGGCTGAAACCGTCGCATGGTCCAGCCCGAACTTCGCCATGACGCCTGGGCGGAAACTCTCCACGACGACATCCGCACGTTGCAGCAGACGACGCGCGACCTCAAGGTCATGCGGAAGCTTCAGGTCCAGGACGGCGCTTCGCTTGTTGCGATTAAGCGAAAGAAAGATGACGCCGTGGCCTTCGAGAAAGGGCGGCCCCAGCGTACGCCCCAGGTCTCCGCCAGGGGCCTCGATTTTGATGACGTCGGCGCCGCGGTCCGCAAGCATCATGGTGCACGTCGGGCCCGCTGCGATCTGAGAAAAGTCGACGACCAGGAGGCCGGCGAGGTTGCCGTCGTTGTCTTCCATATCTTCTTTCTCCTGTGTCATTGCTGCCCCTGCGCGCCTCGCCAAGAAAGGTTGCCGGTGCGGCGGCTGACCAAGGGCTTGACCGAACTATCGTTCGACACCCAACGGCCTCGCAAACGACTTTTGAAGAGGGCATGGTTGACTTTTCGTCAATCGTCATAATCGGCACTGGCGAGAGGCCAGATTGCTGAAAAGCCGCTGATATTCCGGTCATCTGAAAGAATCTGCTTGACGTAAATGCAATGAAGGCCGCAAGCTTGCGCACGCATGGAAAAGTTGCCTCCTCTTAACTCGCTCAGAGCCTTCGAGGCGGCCGCCCGCCACCTCAGCGTGACGGCGGCGGCCGAGGAGCTTTTCGTCACGCCGGGCGCGGTCAGCCGCAAGGTGCGGCAACTCGAGGAGTTCCTGGGAACTTCGCTGTTCCTGCGCGGCCATCAGCAGATCGCATTGACGAGGCACGGTGCCGACTACTTCAAGTCGATCTCGCGCGCACTCAACGACATGCGCGAAGCAACGTCTCGCCTGGGGCGCAGAGTGGAGAAGCAGGAACTGCGCATCCGGGCGTACACGACGTTTGCCATGCGCTGGCTGATCCCACGGCTTTCGGACTTTCATGCCCGTCACCCGGAGATCGAGGTGTCCCTGACGACATCGCTCGAAGATGTCGATTTCGACCGGGAAGACATCGACGGCGCCGTTCGCCTGGGCGACGGGCTGTGGCGCGGCGCGAACAGCTATTGGCTGGTGCCCAATGTGCTGTGTCCCGTGATGAGCCCGCACCTGCCGCGCCCGGATGCCCCGCTGAACGTTCCCGACGACCTGTCGCGCTACACGCTGCTGCATTCGCTGGCGCGTGCGGATGACTGGGCCGACTGGCTGGCGTCCGTGGGCGCGGTCGACATTGATCCGCGCGCCGGCACCATGTTCCAGAGCTCCGCCATGGCCTACGCCGCTGCCATTCAGCGGCAAGGAATCGCCATGGCCCAACTTTTTTTGGTGGAAGAGGATCTTCGCAATGGCGACCTCGTCAAGGCATTCGATTTCGTGCTCGACCGCGCAAGCTTCACCTACTACCTGCTGACCCCGTCGGACCGAGTGGAGAGGCCGCAAATGACGGCCTTTCGCCAGTGGATTCTGGAGCGCTCCGTGGGGCCGGGCGGCGCACTCGCGCGCTGAGGCGGCATGGCAATCAGTCGGCCGTGATGTTCGCCTCCTTGATCGCCTTGGCCCAGCGAGCGCTTTCAGAGGCGACCCGGCGCAGCACGGCGTCTGGCGGTTCGTAGCGCGCCTCGAAGCCGGAAGCTTCGGCGGAAGTACGGGTGACGGGGTCCTCCATGGCCCGCCGCACCAGGTCGGACATTTTCGCGATGACCGGCCGAGGCGTGCCGGCCGGCGTGAACAGCGCCACCCATGTTTCAAGTTCATAGCCCTTCAGCCCGGCCTCCGCGGCGGTCGGCACATCGGGAAGCTCCGGGTATCGCTGCTTCGACGTGACCGCCAGCGCGCGCAACTTGCCCGACTTGATATGGCCGATGACCGAAGGCGGCGTCGTGATGAACACCTGCACCTGGTTGGCAAGAACATCTTGCAGCGCCTGTCCCGATCCTCGGTAGGGAACATGCAGCATCTGCGTCCCCGTCTGCTGTTTGAAGATCTCCGTGCCAATATGGGACACCGAGCCATTGCCTTGCGACGCATAGCTCAATTCGCCGGGATGCGCCTTGAGGTAGGCGATCAGTTCGGTCAACGTGTGGACGGGCAGGGACGGATTGACCGTGATGACATTGGTTGCCGTTGCGATCAGCGCGACAGGCTCCAGATCTTTCTCGGCCCAGGGCAGCTTCGGCGTCAATAACGGGTTCCCGACGTGGTAGCCGGAATAGGAGGCCAGCAGCGTGTACCCCTCGGCTGGCGAGCGGGCGACCTGCGCATACGCCACGTTGCCGCTGCCGCCCCCTTTGTTTTCCACGACGAAGGGCTGGCTCAGCGCGTGCGACAACTGGATGCCGATCAAACGCGCGGACGCGTCGATAATCCCTCCGGGCGGCGCTGGCACGACGATAGTGACGGACTTGGTCGGATAGTCGGCAGGCGCCGCGGTAGCCTGGATCGCCAATGCGTAGAGCACCGTTGCCAGGCAGGTTCGCATGGCAAGGCGAGGCACCCGCGAAGATTCGCGGCGCTGCCTGCATTCGAAAATCATGTTGTCTCCTAGTGGTTGGAGCGGGAATGCTGACCAAGGCGGAAAAAGCCGGCAATCGACTTTTGTGAGGGGTGCCGTTGATGCGAGGTAAACCGCATGCGAACCGCGTGGCGCCCGCCGCCTGCATTCAGCGGGCAGCCCCGTGCCCGTTCGAGCCCACCACGTGCGCCGCGTAGTCCCGTGCGCTCACTTCCAGCGCCTGTTCGTCTACTTCGCAGACGCCGGCAAGAAAAAAGCCCGGCAGGTATGTCATGCCCAATCGAAAAGCGGTCACCTCGAACGGGCTGGTCAGTTCTTCCAGGGTCCGGCGGTAGCGCCCGTCCTTGCGGTAATCGGCCTCTCGCGACCATGCGGACACCGCAATGCCCAGTTGCCTTCCTTCGAGCGCGCTCGCGACGCCGCCATATGCCCACCCATGTTCCAGCACCAGGTCGAGCCACTTCTTGAGCAACGGCGGGCCGCTGTACCACTGCAACGGAAACTGCAAGATCACGCGCCGATGCCGAGCCAGCAGGCGCTGCTCGGCCCGAACGTCTACCTTCTCGTCCGGATAGGCGGCGTAGAGATCGTGGACAGTGGCATCGGTCAAACGCAACGCCTGCATCCAGGCACGGTTGACACGGGAATTCACCAGGCACGGATGCGCGACCACGACAAGGGATGAATGCGACATGAAGTGCCTCAAGTCCGGCTTCCATGACGGGCGATGTGCAAGACGGACAGCGAGACGCTGAACAACAGAACGCTGGCGAAGATCGTGGCGCCGCCGCGCAGGCCAACGAGATCGATCGCGAATCCGCTCAGCATCGGCAGCACCCCTGCGCTGACATAGGCGCCCATGTTGAGAAGCGAAATGGCTTCGGCGCGATGCGCCTCCTGCACGTGGATGCTGATGAGCGTCAGGCCGCCGAGCTGCCCCAGCCCCTGCCCCACGCCCGCGAGGATCGCGGCGGCGACAAGCAACACCGGACTGCCAAGGTAGATGGCGCCCAGCAGGCTGGTCATCGAGCCTGCAGTGGCCGCGCAGCTGAGGAAGAACATGGCGCGCACCGAGACGCCGCGCGCTGCAAACTGCACGCCCGTCGCGGCAAGGAACATCACGCACGCCGTCAGACCGGCCACCAGAGGACTCGATACGCCGAGCAGACGAGACAGGAGCGAGGGGCCAAGCGCCAGGACGAAGGAAGTCGCCGTCAGGCCCGGTGCGAAGACCGCGACGCCTTGAAGCAGATGCTCGCGGTTCGAAGCCGGAATGGAGGGCATGCGCAGCCCGAGGCGGCTCGCGCTGGCCGCGGCGTGATGCCTGGGGTGCTGCTTCAGGGGCAACGTCATCACCACGATGCCGGCCAGCAGGATGAAAGCTGCCTCGATGGCGAAGGTGATCGGCATCGGCGCGTGTGTCCATTGCGCGACGACACCCGCGCCCAAAGGACCGAGTCCGGCGCCAAGCACCATCGCGACCGATGCCGCCAGCGACGCCTTGCGCTTCAGCGCGGCACCCCCCACATCGACGACCGCGGCCATGCCGGCCGAAACGATGACGCCGACGGCGACGCCCGTGAGGAAGCGGCCGATCATCAGCGCACCCACGGACTGCGCGGTTGCAAAGAGCGCACAGGCGACCAGCGCGCTGGCCAGGCCGGGCAGCAGCACTGGCCGGCGGCCCAGGCGGTCCGAGAGCTGCCCCGCGACGGGCAACGTGACCAGCAGCCCGACGATGTACGCCGCGAAAATGGCAGTCAGCATGCCTGATGAAAAGCCAAACTTGCGCTGCCACAGCATGTACAGAGGCGTGGCGGAATTGGAGAGCACGAAGACCGCCGTGACTACGCTGGCGGCCAGCAGAATGGAACGCCCTCTTGCCGAAGCGTCCCCGTTGGGAAGCGGTGATTGAAGTGCCGAAGTGTTCATTGCGAACTGCCTAGTGAATGAGCTGATGCCGAAGCCCATACTGTGGGCGTCACACCTCGCCTCGATAAGCCGGCAGTTTCCAAATGAGGCTTGTAGCGTCGCTACATAATCGGAAGAAATTTCGCGCGATGCCGCGCCGGTCTTGACTAAGCACGCTGAAGAAAATGCGCCAGGAAAACCTCGAAGGTCTCGTCGCCTTCGTGCAGGTAGCCGAGTCACGTAGCTTTTCCGCGGCGGCGGCTCGAATGGGATTGACGCCGTCAGCCGTGAGCCAATCGATCCGCCTGCTCGAAGCGCGCGTCGGCATCGCCTTGTTCACGCGCACCACCCGCAGCGTGCGTCTGACCGAGGCCGGTGAGAGATACCTCGAACGCGTGCGTCCCGCGGTCCTTGAACTGGACGAGGCCGCTGGCGCATTGGCACAGACCGATGCCCGCCCGACAGGCACCTTGCGCCTGAACCTGCCTCGAGTGGCCCACATGGTCGTGCTGCAACCGGTGTTGCGCAAGTTCCTGGATGCGTACCCCGAGTTGAGCATCGAGCTTTCCATCGACAGCACGCTGACCGACCTCATCGAAGGCGGCTTCGATGCTGGCATTCGCTACAACAACATCGTTGACGGCGACATGGTCGGCGTGCCGGTCGGCCCGTCGATGTCCAGCTACGTGGTCGCCACGGCGGAGCACTGGGCCAGGTACGGCACGCCGTCTACGCCACACGACCTGCTTGGCCATCGCCGCGTCGGCTTTCGCTACAAGAGCAGCGGTGTGCTCGAGCGATGGGCGTTCGTGAAGAACGGCAAGCCGCTCAACTTGTCTCCGACGACTCATGCGGTCGTGGTCAACGACGTCGCCGCCATCGTGCAGGCTGCGCTGGACGGTATTGGCGCGGCCTACATCACCAGCGCTTACGTCGAGGGGCTGATCGAGAGCGGCCGCCTGGTGCGCGTGCTCCATGAATGGACGCCGTCGCTTCCAAACCTCACCTTGTATTACCCCAGCCGCCGCGGGATGACGCCCAAATTGCGCGCACTTGTTGATTTTTTGAAGATACAACCGAACGAAGCCTCGCTCGATGACTGACTAATTTGTGGGGCTCAAATTCGCCCGCCTCGTCCCGGTGCTGCAGATAGCCAAGCGCAGTCAGCGTGAAGGTCAGGCGTGACACCGTCGCCCGCGGCAATGCAGTACGTCGCACGATCTCGCCGTGACTCAACCAACGGTCCTGTGGCTTGAATGCCCGAAGCAGTTCAATGCCTCGCGCCGGCGCAAGGCACGACCTCGAAATGATCTACGTCGCACATTGCCGCAGCACAGCGCGACTGATCCTCGGTCTGGACGTCGGCGCACGCTTGCCGCTCGCTCGCACTGCCATGGGCCGTGCAGTCCTATGCGCCACGCCGACGATCGAGCGCGAATTGCTGTTCAAGCGCATAGCCTCCGCAGAGGGCAGCCGCTGGCCGCCGTTGAGTCGGAGGCTCGCGGAAGTGCAAGCTCAGTTCGACGTACGAGGCTTTGTCACGACCGAAGGCGAATGGGATCCAGCAATTTCCGCAGCCGCCGTGCCGGTGAATCTTGGTGACGGCCGCACCCTTCTCGGCCTGTCGGTCGGCGGAGCCTCAACGTGGCTGAACGGCAGCTTCCTGCACGACGAGGTCGGGCCGTTGCTGGTGAGCGCCGCTGCTGAAATCGTCGCCGCCATTCATGCGGCTGATTGGAAGAACTGATGCCACATCGCTGCCGCGGCTGCATCGCACCGCAAGGTCTTTTCTGACCATCCCGGCGGAAGAATCGCTTCTGGCGAATGGCCGTGACGACAGCTTGCGAGAGATCCGAACTTCCTGTCCAGCCCCTCGCCATCGACCGCTATCCGGCAGGTATACCGCGGTTGCTGCCCTTCGCGGTCCTGGCCAAAGTTACGCTGTGCAGTCGCGCTCACGCGGTCAAGGTGGTCAGGAAAGCGGAACGCGGTTGACCAGTTCGGTCCCCGCCTCGAAGGCACTGATGCTCTCGATAGTGGTCTGCATGATCTGCCCGATGGCCTCCTGGGTGAAGAAGCCCTGATGGCCCGTCACGATCACGTTGTGAAACGACACCAGCCGCTGGATCACATCGTCCTCGATGATGGTCGACGACAGGTCCTGGAAGAACAGGCTGGCTTCCTGTTCGTAAACGTCGATCGCCAGTCCGCCGAGCTGCCCGGTCTTCAGCGCGGCGATCGCAGCCTCTGTGTCCACCAGGCCACCGCGGCTGGTGTTGATGAGGACGGCGCCCCGCTTGACGCGTGCCAATGACTCGGCGTTCACGACGTGCCGTGTCTCGGGCGTCAATGGGCAATGCAGCGAGATGACGTCGCAGTCGGGCACCAGGTCCACCGTGCTCATATAGTGCCCGCCCATGGCCTCGAAGGCAGGGTTGTGGTACTGGTCATAGCCCAGCACCGTGCACCCGAAGCCCAGCATGATGCGCGCGAAGATGGTGCCGATCTTGCCCGTACCGATGACCCCTACTGTCTTGCCGTGCAGGTCGAAGCCCATCAGGCCGTCGAGTTCGAAGTTGCCGTCGCGCGTGCGCGCGCTGGCCCGCGCGATCTTGCGGTTCACCGCCAGCAGCAGGCCGACGGCGAACTCGGCCACCGAATGCGGCGAGTAGTCGGTGACGCGCACGACCTCGACGCCCAGCCGTGCGGCGGCCACAGCGTCAATGTGGTTGTAGCCGGTGGAACGGGTAGCCACCAGCCGTGTGCCCTGCGCGGCCAGCATGGCCAGCACTTCGGCATCGACGTTGTCATTCACGAAAACACAGACGGCCACGCAGCCGGCGGCCAGCGACGCCGTGTTGGACGTCAGCCGGTCTTGCAGGAAGGTCAGTTCATGCCCCGCCTTGACGTTGGCCGCCGTCAGCAAGGTCTTGTCGTAGCTTCGCGTACTGAACACGGCTGTCTTCATAGGGACCTCCTTGCGAGATGCGATCGCTGAACGAAAGTGACTCACTCGCTCGGCATGTCCGCCCCATCTCCGGGACAGCCCGACCCCAGTGCTCGTCTCAAGGCCGAAAGCGGCGCTTGCCAAGTCACGTCGCTCCAACAGCAGACGCCGGAACGGCAGCAAGCTCAGGGGCGTCAGGCAGTCTACTCCTCGTGTTCGTCTCCTAAAACGAGCGGTCGCGGTGTCGCCGATCTTGATTCGAGGCGCACACGCATAAGTGGCGACCGTCAGGCCTTTGCGGCCGCTGCGCCTTGGATCTCAGCCGTCGTTCGCTTTCCGAATCTAGAGAAGTACGTCCCCTCTCGATAACTGTATAAATATCCAGTAAATGGGTATTATGAGGTCTATGGACCGACAAGACTGGATTGCCGTCTGCGCTCATCAGCTACAGCGCCGATGGCGCACGGTGGACCCGGACCAACTCGACGACCTAGCCGCCAACCTCTGGCAAGACGAAAGGCTGCGCAGCCTGCCGCCCGCGCAGGCGGCGACCGACTGGCTCCAGCCAATCCAACGGCAGCTAACGGGCCGCGCCGCTGGGGACAAAAGCTGAATTGAGCTGGTGACGCCGCTGGGCGTACTACAAGCGATCCCGCATTTCGTAGCCGCTAGCGTCGCGCTGGATCACCGTCATATCCGTGTAGGTGGCTCGAAGCTCATCCAACGCTTCGAGCACCAGCCGGATGGAGGTTTCCAAGTCAGTTCCAATGTCTGAAGCGGCGCCTGCAGACGGCTCAAGGACGTAGTCGAGCCGCTCGCAAGCGGCCGCGCCATTTCACCCAAGCTTTCTTCTGGGCAGCAAGCCGAGTCATCTGATCCAACTTCTTGTTCCGTCGAAATGTCCTACTGACACAACCGATAGGCACCGACTTCTATGGGAGCGAGCCCATCTAGCTTTGCGACCACGCCCCGACTCACGGACCTCTCCTCCACGGGACAGCCTTTGCGGCCCCGCCGCGACTCGCATCTGACCCTGTGGCGACCGCGCCCCTGAAGTATCGAACGTCCGCTATGTTCGGCCTCCAAATGGGAATTCGCAGTTGAGGAGGAAACCTGACTAGAATCTGACCAACTATTGTAACTAAAGTATACAATGGCTTCGGGGGAATGACGGAGGGACGTGGATTCGAGTCGCGTCCTACAGGTGCGGTCCGAATGAGTTGTCGGATCGACGGGCTCGAACTATGCGAGGAAACACTGTTGACCAATCTTCCACTGGATCACGCGCGTTCGTCGGGTGCAAATTTCGCACCCGCTGTGACCTTCCTTGAACTCGATGCCGAAAGCACCGCATGCGCCCATCGCCTGGCGCAGGTGACCGGCGACCCACTGCCATCGATTCTGCTCGGTGTCTTCGCAGGCATGACGCACTGGTTGGCCCAGCAATCCGATTTGCTGGTCGGTGTCACCCTGCAGCAGGGGACGGGCATCGCTCTTCCTGTGCGCTTCCGGGTGGACGACGCCACAGGTCTGCGCCAACTCGCAGCACAGGCCGTGAAAGCATGGCCTGCTGGCGAGGAGCACGCCGCCTTGCCGCCTGATGCCCATGGTTCGGCGCATCAACCTGGCGCGTCGCGAACAGGAGCCATCTTTCATTTTTCGGCGGACGCGATCGATATCGAGGGATTGACCTTCGACCTGTTGCTGCACGCATCGATGACGCCTCGAGGATTGCAACTGAACGGCCACTACGACAGCGCCGTGCTGGATCGAGCAACGGTCGAGCGCTGGCTCCAGATCTATCGCTCAGCCATCGTGCGTTGGGCTTCCGACGCGCATGCCGAGATCAGCCTTGTCGCGGCATTCGCCCTCGGTGAAAGCGACCGCGCTCTGCTGGCGTCGTTCAACGCCACGTCGGCAGCGCAGGAGGCTGGACTGCGCATCGAGACGATGATTGCGCGTCAGGTGGCCGCAACGCCTGAGGCCATTGCAGTGACAGCGGCAGGCGGAGTGCAACTCAGTTTCGAGGAACTGGCCCGACGGGCCAATGGCCTCGCGGCTGCACTCAAGGACCATGGCGTCGGCGCGGGCGACCTCGTCGGACTATCTTGCGACCGCAACGAGCACATGCTGGTGGGGCTCTATGGCATCTTGCAGGCGGGCGCTGGCTATGTGCCGCTGGACCCCTCGTTCCCGACGGATCGCTTGACCTTCATGACGGAAGATGCGCAGTTGCGCGTGATGGTGGTGGATGGATCGACCGAGGGTCGCTGGTCTGGCACTTCGCTCGCCATCGTGCGTGCCGACGAAATCGAGCCCAGCGCTGCCATGCCGGCGCCCCACCACGACGCCGAGGCAGTCGCCTACGTCATCTACACCTCGGGGTCCACGGGCCGACCCAAGGGAGTGCGCGTGCCGCATCGCAGCGTGTGCAATCTCCTGTCGAGTCTGCGCAGCGTGCCGGAAATCCGCACAGACCACGTGACGCTCGCAGTGACGACGCTGTCGTTCGACATCGCCGTGTCCGAATTGCTTCTACCGCTGACTGTCGGCTCGCGCATCGTTGTTGCCGACAAGGCCCAGGCTGTGGACGGGTCGCTGTTGCGGTCGCTGGTCGAGCGAGAAAAAGTGACATTCATCGATGCCACGCCGTCGACCTGGCGCCTGTTGCTTGCCGCGGGCTGGCCTGGTTGCGCGGACATGCTCGCGATCTGCACGGGCGAGCCCCTGCCACCGGACCTCGGCCGCAAGCTGTTGCCGATGGTGCAGCAGCTCTGGAATGGCTACGGTCCGACCGAAACGACGGTTTGGTCGAGCTTCCATCGGGTCGAGCAAGTCGAAGGGACTGTCCCGATCGGGCGCCCGGTGGCGAATACGCAGTTCCACGTGCTCAATGCAGCGCTTCAACCGCTGCCGGTCGGCGTTGTCGGCGAACTCTTCATCGGGGGCGCCGGGGTGACGCTCGGCTACCTGAATCGCCCCGAACTCACGGCCGAGCGCTTCCTGCCGGATTCCTTCCGGAACGAGGAAGGCGCCCTGCTCTACCGGACCGGCGACCTGGGCCGCTGGCGTGCCGACGGCGTGCTGGAGTGCCTGGGCCGCAATGATCACCAGGTCAAGATCCGGGGCTACCGCATCGAACTCGGCGAGATCGAGAGCGCACTGTCGTTGCACGCCGCGATCGACCAGTCCGTGGTGATCGCACGCGAGGACCAGCCCGGCAACGTACGCCTGGTGGCCTACTTCACCGCGAAGCGAGCGCCGGGCGTGGATGCGCTGCGCGCACACCTCGCGACGCGGTTGCCGCCCTACATGGTCCCGACAGCGTTCGTTGCGCTCGATGCGCTTCCACTGCTTCCCAACGGCAAACTCGATCGCCGCTCGCTGCCGGCGCCGCCGACGGCGCGCCCCGAGCTGTCCGAGCCCTATGAAGAAGGCCGAAGCCCGACCGAACGGCACGTATGCGACGTCTTCGCCAAGGTGCTGGGCATCGACAACGTCGGTCGCACGGACAATTTCTTCGATCTCGGCGGCGACTCGATTCTGGTTTTGCGCGCGTTGGCCGAGTTGCAGAAGACCAGTGCGCAGCCGCTATCGGCCAACATGTTCTTTCAGCAGCCGACACCGGAGGCGCTCGGAGCGCAACTCGACAGCGGCACGTCCGCACAACCGCCCATCAGGCCGGAGCCGGCTCGGGAGAGGTTGTCCTCCGGCAACGATGAGCCCATCGCGCTCATCGGCATGGCGGGCCGCTTCCCAGGAGCGGCCAGCGTCGAGCAATTCTGGGACAACCTCTGCGCCGGTCGCGATTCGATCAGTTTCTTCGACGAAGCCACGCTCGATCCTGCCGTCAAGGCAGTGCTGCGGGACAACCCGAACTACGTGCGGGCGCGCGGCTTGATCGACGACGTCGAGTGGTTCGACGCCGCCTTCTTCGGCATCAACCCGAAGGAGGCGGAGCTGATGGATCCACAGCAGCGTCTGTTTCTGGAGATCTGCTGGGAGTGCATGGAACGCGCGGGCTACACGCCCGATCAGTGCCCGGGTTCGGTAGGGGTCTTCGCCGGCATGAACAACGCCACCTACTTCTTGCACCATGTGCAGAAGCAGCCCGATATGGTGGATGACTTCGGTGCGTTCCAGGTCATGCTCGCCAACGAGAAGGACTACATCGCCACGCGCGTGGCGCATCGCTTGAACCTGACAGGGCCTGCGATCGCCATCCACACCGCGTGTTCCACTTCGCTCGTTGCCGTCGCCCAAGCGTTCCACGCGTTGCGCTCGGGTCAGTGCGACGCAGCACTTGCCGGCGGCATCGCGATCACCTGTCCGCCGCGCAGCGGCTACCTCTACGAAGAGGGAGCCATGTTGTCTCCCGATGGCCACACGCGCAGCTTCGACGAGCGGGCGCAGGGCACGGTGTTCAGCGATGGTGCCGGCGTGGTGATGCTCAAGCGGCTGAGCGATGCGCTCGTTGCCGGCGATCCGATCTATGCGGTGCTCCGGGGCGTGGCCGTCAACAACGATGGTGGCGCCAAGGCCAGTTTCACGGCTCCCAGCATCGACGGCCAAGCCGCCGTCATCTCGGCCTCCCTCGCGTCGGCCGGCGTGGACGCCCGAAGCATCTCGTACGTCGAGACCCACGGCACAGCCACCCCCATGGGCGACCCCGTGGAGATCGAGGGCCTGACGCGGGCGTTCGCGCGCCACACGTCGGACACCGACTTCTGCCGCATCGGGTCGGTGAAGAGCAACGTCGGCCATCTGGTCACGGCAGCCGGGGTTGCGGGGCTGATCAAGACGGCCCTGGCCTTGCACACCGAGCGCATCCCGCCCACGGTGCATTTCACGCGGCCCAACCCCCGCATCCGCTTCGAGACCACACCCTTCAGGGTCAACGACAGTCTGCATCATTGGCCGCGCGCGGATGCGCCCAGGCGCGCCGGCGTGAGCTCCTTCGGCGTCGGCGGCACCAACGCCCACGTGATCGTCGAAGAGGCGCCATCCCGTGACGACTCGGACATCTCGGCCGCGCCTCAACTGCTGGTGCTTTCGGCCCGCACGCCCACGGCGCTGGCTGCGGCTCGCACGCGGCTGGCCGCTCACCTCGAGGCTCATCCCCGCATCTGCCTACCCGATGTGGCCCACACGCTCCGCGTCGGTCGCAAGATCTTCGCCCATCGGGCATGCGTCGTCGCACGGTCACCAGCCGAAGCGGCCGCCGCATTGCGCACCGCAGACGGATCAGGTGGTTTCAGCGGAACAGCGGCCACATCGAGACCCCAGCCTGTCCTGCTGTTTCCTGGCCAGGATGCGCCGCCATACCGCGGCATGGGCCGCGCGCTGTATGCGCAGGAGCCGGTTTTCCGCGCCGCCTTCGACGAGTGCCACTCGGCCTTCGAACGCGTGCAGGGCTTCGACCTCCGGGCGCACATGTTTGCCGATGACCCTGCCGCTTTCGCGCAGGCCGCGACCTTTGCGATCGAATATGCGCTCGCGCGCCAGTTACTGGCGCTGCAGGTGAAGCCGGCCGCCATGCTCGGCCACGGAGTCGGCGCCTTCGTCGCCGCGGTTCTGGCGGGAGTGATGCAGCTCGACGACGCGGTCAAGCTCGTGGAACTGCGCGCCGACTCGATGCACACGCAGCGCGCCGAGATCATGCTGTCCATATCCCGGACTGCCGCGGAGCTGTCGCAACTGCTGCCGGAAGGCGTTTCGCTGGCTGCCGACAACGGTCCCACGGGCTGCCTTGTGGCCGGGCCGATCGATGGACTCGAACGCCTGCGTGCATCGCTCGAAGCCCAAGGGATCGAGTCCAGACTTTTCCTGGCATCGCGCGCAATTAACCTGACCAGCCTCGCCGGCACGCCTTGCGGATCGAAATTGCCAGACATCCGCTTGTCGGCCCCCCGTCTGCCGATCTATTCGACATTGACCGGCAGACTCCTGACACCCGAGGAAGCCACCGATCCGAGCTACTGGGTCCGCCATTTGCGGGAGACGGTGCGCTTCTCGCCGGCGCTGTCCGAGGTGACGAGCCAGCTCGGACATCCGTTGTTCATCGAGATCGGTCCGCGCCACACTGTGCCGACGCTGAGCAGGCACCGGCCCGCTGAAGAGGCTCCGTCGCCGGCTATCGTCCTCCTCGGCAACGGACCCCATGACGAATGCAGTGCCTGGCGCCTTGCTGCCGGCCGTATTTGGGCAATGGGTGCGGAGATCGATCTCGTCGCGCTCGACGAACGTGCAAACAAGCATCGCGTGCCGTTGCCCACCTATCCGTTCGAACGCAAGCGCTGCTGGCTCGACGCGACCGCCGCCTCCGCGACGTCCCCCGATCTCCGCTCGCACGGCATGGCGCCAGTGGCCGTGGCGCCGGCTCCGGACGCGGCGCGGGAGCCGACAGCGTCCGCAGCTCCTCACGACGGCCTCCTGCAGCAGGTCGTGGCAAGTCAGATGCAGTTGATGCAGCAGCAACTCACGATGCTGTCGGCCTCTCCCCTGAACGGGTCCGGCTCCATGGAATCCTGACCCGGCAACAGAGCGGGATTTGAAGTTCTTCAGGTGCCGCTTCTGCGGTGCCCACGAATTGCCGTGGGGGCAAAGCCGAACCGTTCGCGAAATCTGATGGCGAACCGAGAGGCGGATTCGTAGCCGACATCCAAGGCAATGCGCGCAACGGCACGGTCGGTTGACTGAAGCAGCGTCATCGCGAGAGACATGCGGACGTCGGCCAGGAGGTCTACGAAGCTCGTTCCCTCTGCACTGAGTCGTCGTCGCAGCGTCGCTTCGCTCATAGCGAGCCGGGCGGTGACATTCGAGATCGTCCAGGCCTCGGACGGCGCTCCGGCGAACAAGCCTCGCAGCTTTGCTGACGTGCTCAGGGCCCGCGGAACCGAAAGCTTCACGCCGGCGAGAGATAGCCACACGAGGACCTCCGTGAGCCGATGCAAGGCGACTGGTTCCGGAACGTCTGAAGGGCAGCAAACGGCCGAGATGGCGCGTTCGGTCGCAGCGAGGAATTCGCTGCTGGGCTGCTTGAGCACCACGGCCCCTGTCATTGCGCGCCCTGCCGCAGGAAATGCCTCCTCGAAACGTTGAACGACTGCCTTGTCCCATACGAGCCAGCGCGCTTCGAACAGACCAGCGCTCGATAAGTGGTTCGACACGTCGAGGGACTGACCGCCGGCGATGGCAATGGCGTCTCCGCCTTGAATGGTCCACTGCCGGCTTCCCGACTGAAGCGATTTCGTACCGTGCTTCAAGAGGATGAGTGCAGGGCTATCGACCACGACATTGCTGAATCTGAGCGCGCTGCGCTGCACTACGTTCGCAGTCAGTCCGACGCCGGGACGTACGTCGAGGGACCTTGTCACGCCGCGCATCGTCAACCCGAAACGCTACGACGGCACTCGATGGATGGCGCAGAGCTTGTTGCCATCGGGGTCGCGCACATAGGCGAGGTAGTAGGAACCGCTCGAGTCCTTGCGCAGACCCGGCGGGTTCTCGATGGAGGAGCCTCCATGTGCCACTGCCGCGTCGTGGAACGCATGCACGCGTTCGGGCGAGTCGCACTTGAAAGCGAGGGTGCCTCCATTTGCATACGTTGCTGGCCCGTCGTCGATAGGCTGGCTGACGCCGAGGGTGCCGCCGTTGTGGCGATAGAAAAGCCGAACGTGGCCCGAGGCTGCCGTACTCCGGACAGGATCACCAGCGCCGAGTACCCCAAGTACCGCGTCATAGAACTGCCGCGAACGTTCGAGGTCGTTGCTTCCGACCATGACGTGATTGAACATCGCTTCTCCTTGCTAGGTTCGACCGTGAGGTCAGAGCGAGTTTAGGCGCTGTATCAATCGCAGATTCAGCAAGAAACGCTCAATTTCAGCGCTGAAACGCTCAACGTGACTGAGGCGCCTGGAATCTTCCTCCTTTTCGTACCGTTCCCTCGCCCGACAGTTGGCGAGTGGCGTCCGGGCTCGCGCCATTGCGGCCTATCGGATCGATAGCGAATTAGATGCGAATGCTTCGCATTTAGAAATTACAATGCAGTCAAGGAGTTGCCATGAACCGCCATCTCAAGAAAACCATCAGCTTTGCCGCCCTGCACTTCAGCGTTGCCTTCGGAGTGACGTATCTGTTGACCGGTGACTGGCGCGTGTCAGGTGCGGTGGCGCTCATCGAGCCATGCGTGAACACCGTGGCGTTTTACTTCCACGAGCTCTTCTGGGCGACGCGCAAGGAGCGGCAAGAGCCTGGGCTCGCTCCGCTTACCGCGTGATCGGCACCCTCGCGGTCGTCTTCGCCCGCCATTGAGGAGGTTCCCGGCAAAGGTCCGCTGGGGCCGCTCAGTCCACCACGGCGTCGACCCGCCGGAGCAGGGAAATCCCGAGATCGTTCGCCGACTTGCGATTGATCACCAGCTCGAAAAGTGTCGTCTGCTCTATCGGAAGATCTCCAGCTTTCGCCCCGCAGAATGCGCGCAATATGGAGTCGAAGACCAGCTCGAGATCATCGACCCTGCGGAATTCGAACGGAACGAGTGTCACCCCAAGCACGCGGGCCGCGTCGCGCAACTCTCGCCAATCGGCCTTGAATTCGGAGTACCCCGGGTTCCACAGAACCGCGATCCGCTTCTCCGACGGGACCGCCTGAAGCAAAAGCTCAAGACGCTTCGTTGCCAGTTGAGGCGTCAGCGTCGACATGCCCGTGATGCTGCCGCCGGGATTCTTGAAGCTTCTGATGATGCCCTGTTCGACCAGATCGTCGTTGCAGGTTGGCACCGCGATTGGAATCGTCTGCGTGGCGCCATGAACCGACCTTTGCGACGGTCCGCTTTGCGGAAGGCTGCCGCAGTTCGGCTTGGTGAAGCTCCATCTCAGTTCAGGTTCCGTTCATCTTCGCGACCTACGTTGACGCCATGCTGGTGCAAATTCGATCTCGCTCTGGCGAGGGCCCAACGGTCTTCACCTGCATGCATGCATGCCTCGCGGCGCTCGTCTTCCTGTTGTGCCTGCTTGTCGGCGCCCATGAGGTCCGCGCTGACTCGCAACGGCAGGCCGGCGACTTCCTGGCGACGGCCATGCCCCTCGCGACGCTCGGCACGGAGTTGTTTCGGGGCGATCGGGAGGGCGCCTGGCAATTCACCATGACATTTGCCGCAAGCATCGCAACCACCGAAGTGCTCCAGCGGACGACCCACGTCGAGCGGCCCGACCGATCGAACGATCATTCGTTTCCGTCGGGCCATGCGGCGCGCGCCTTCTCCTCGGCCGCCTATGTGCGCCAGCGCCACGGGTTCGACGTGGCGTGGCCGATGTACATCGCGGCGCTGTACGTCGGGTACACCCGTGTGGAGGCCGATCGGCACAGCTGGACCGATGTCGCCGGCGCGGCCTTGGTGTCGGAGCTGGCTGCCTGGTGGCTCGTGGAGCCTGAGTCCAAGGTCGTCGTCATGCCGATGGTCGGCCGCCGCTACGTCGGCGTCCACCTTGCTGCACGCTGGTGAAAGGCCGGTTCCTCGCGATTCATTCGGCACAGGTCTTCGACTGTCCCTTCGCTCGCCTCGATCGTGGTGCTCGGGAAACCCGATTCGATAGCGGACCTCGGAGCGGAATGCGACTGCAACCGGGCGAAAATGGCTTGTGCCCAAGCCCCGCGTCCCTCGCCTTCCGTTGGTTTAGCTCTCGTGGTCCCCACCGAAATCAAAGGCTTCATCCTCACTCGTCGATGGCGTGATGTCGCGGCCGGCACCGAAATCGAGTACTGGGTGGCCACAGATGCGGGGCCAAGGAAAGTTGTCCTGACTTCCCAGACCTCGGTCGCATTCGTTGAAACACGGCACAGGTCATCGGTCGAAGCGCATCTGGCCGCCATGCCAGGGTTGGAGCTGCGTGAGCTCGAGCTGAGGACCTTTCACCAGGAACCTGTCGTCGGCGTCTACGCGAGGCATTTCCGCCAACTGGGTCAACTGGCACGCGCCCTCCGGCCCCACGACATTCCTTTGCTAGAAGCCGACGTACGTCCTCATGACCGCTTCCTGATGGAGCGGTTCATTACCGCCGGCGTGCTGTTGGAAGGTGGGACTGAGGACGGTGCCACCATCTTCGACTGCAAGCTCAAGCCTGCACCCGACTACCGGCCGGTGCTGAAGGTCGTGTCGCTGGACATCGAGACGAGCCAGGACGAAGAGCTGTATTCCATCGCGCTGGACGGGATGACAGACCGCGTCGTTTTCATGCTGGGCGAGCCGCCACCAGAGCCCGACGAGTCCTTGAACTTCTCGCTCATCTATTGCCCAACCCGGCGGGCCATGCTGGAGAAGCTCAACGACTGGTTCGAAAGGAACGATCCGGACGTCATCATCGGTTGGAGCGTCATTCAGTTCGACCTGCGCGTTCTGCAGAAGGGTGCCGACGCGTGCGGGGCGCAGCTCCATCTGGGCCGTGAGCGGCGGCCCATCGATTGGCGAACTCACCCGGGAAAGCAGGGCTACCTGTTCGCCGCCGTCCCAGGCCGGGTAGTCATCGACGGCATCGAAGCACTCAAAGCCGCGTCGAAGAGCTTTCCTTCCTTCAGCCTGGAGGCCGTCTCACAGGAACTGCTGGGCGAGGGCAAGGCCATCGGCGACGAATACGACAAGATGGCCGAGATTGAGCGACGGTACCAGGAGGACAAGCCCGCACTGGCGCTCTACAACATTCGTGACTGCGAACTGGTCCTGCGCATCTTCGACAAGACGAGGCTGCTGCAGTTCATGATGGAACGTGCCCACACCACGGGACTTCAGGTGGACCACTTCGGTGGCTCCATTGCCGCGTTCAGCCACCACTATCTGCCGCGGATGCATCGCCTGGGCTACGTCGCGCCGAGCGTGGGCGAGGTCCAGAGCAAGGCGTTCCCCGGTGGGTATGTGATGGACTCGAAGCCAGGGTTCTATGACTCAGTCGTAGTCCTGGACTACAAGAGTCTCTACCCCTCGATTATTCGAACGTTTCTGGTCGACCCAGTCGGCTTCGTGGAAGCCGCTAACGCGCGCGACTCGACAACGCTCGTCAAGGGACCCCAAGGAACGTTGTTCTCGCGCGAGAAACATTGCCTGCCTGAAATCGTGACCACCCTTTGGCGGGCCCGGGACGAGGCCAAGCTCGCCAAGAACGAGGCGCTATCCCAGGCCCTCAAGCTGCTCATGAACTCCTTCGCCGGCGTGCTGGGTGCGGCCGACTGCCGCTTCTTCAATCCCCAGGTCGTCTCCGCCATCACGTTGCGGGGGCACGAGATGATGAAGCTCACGCGCACGTTTGTGGAGAAGCGGGGTTACGAGGCCATCTATGGCGACACCGACTCCATCTTCATCTGGCTCAAGCGCACCCGGACCAACGAGGAAGCACACGCCATCGCGGCCAACCTGGTGAGCGACATCAACGACTGGTGGACGCGTACCCTGCGCGAGGAGCACGGCCTGGCGAACTTCCTTGAAATCGAGTTCGACACCCACTACAAGAAGTTCTTCATGCCGACCATTCGCGGGTCGGACGTGGGCAGCAAGAAGCGTTACGCGGGCCTGAGCGTGGATGCTGCGGGCAAGGAAGAGATGGTCTACCGCGGCTTGGAGATGGCCCGTAGCGACTGGACCCTGTTGGCGCGCCAGTTCCAGGAAGGGCTGCTCTCACGCATTTTCCACGGCGACCCTTTCAAGGAGTTCGTGACCGACTATGCGCGGTCGACGTTGGCTGGGCAGAAGGATGACCTTCTCATCTACCGGAAGCGGCTGCGCCATCGTCTCGATGCCTACCAGGTCAATGTGCCGCCGCAGGTCCGTGCCGCGCGTATTGCCGACGAGTACAACGGTCGGGTCAACCGACCTCTGCAGTACCAGAAAGGCGGGTGGATTCAATACGTCATGACGCAGAACGGTCCGGAGCCGCTGGAGACGCGGCATTCGCGCATCGACTACGACCACTATCTGACCAAGCAGCTCCAGCCGATTGCCGATGCCATCCTCCAGCCCATGGGGGAGAATTTCATGGCGCTGACGAGCTCACAGCAAGGTCTTTTCTGACCACCTTTTCCCAGACGAGCTTCGTCTTCTTGCGCTTGCCGCAGCAGTTGGCATCGGCCCTCCTTCGCGAGGCCAACGGCCCGACAGGCAGAATGGACCATGAAAGCACCCCCTCGCCTACAGGCACTCATCGACGAAGGACTCATCGACAGCGTGGTTCGCCAGCTCATGAGCGGCAAGGAAGCGATGGTCTACGTGGTGCGCTGCGGGGACGAGACACGCTGCGCCAAGATCTACAAGGAAGCCACCCAGCGCAGTTTCCGACAAGCCGTCGACTACACCGAAAACCGCAAAGTCAAGAACACGCGACTTCAGCGCGCGATGGCCAAAGGCACCAAGTTCGGCCGGCAGGCCACCGAAGCCGCCTGGCAAAGCGCCGAAGTCGACGCACTCTACCGTTTGGCCGCGGCCGGCGTGCGCGTGCCGGTGCCCCACAACTTCTGCGACGGCGTGCTGCTGATGGAACTGGTCACCGACGCGCAGGGCGATGCCGCACCGCGCCTCAACGACGTTGTGTTCACGCCAGAGGACGCGCGGCTGCACCATGCAGCACTATTGGTGGAAGTTGTTCGCATGCTGTGCGCGGGTGTGGTGCACGGCGACCTCTCTGAGTTCAACGTATTGCTCGCCACCGACGGCCCGGTGATCATTGACTTGCCGCAGGCGGTCGATGCCGCTGGCAACAACCACGCGCGGCGGATGCTGCTGCGCGATGTGGCCAACCTCGCGGACTTCTTCGGGCAGGTCGCGCCCGAGCTGCTTTCCACCAGCTACGGCGAGGAAATATGGAACCTCTACGAGCGTGGCGAACTGCACGCTGGCTCGACGCTGACGGGCAGCTTCGCGCGTCCGAGTGGGCCGGTGGACGTGGACGGCGTGCTGCGCGAGGTTGACGACGCGCGCGCCGAAGAGGCGGCCCGGCTTGTGCGTATGGCGACGCGTTGATGCAACTCAGCTGCGCCGGCAGGATCGCGGCGATGCGCGCCCTGAAGGTCTAGTCTGCGAATCGTTGGGGAGTGAGATTCCTTTTTCTGGACAAAGAGCGTGGTATGTCGCATTCGTCCACGATTTGTGGCGGAACTCCGCCGCCATCGAGGCAATTCGCCGCTCGTAGCCGGTAGGATCATCGCCTCTCCTCGAAGCCAGCATGACTACGCGCAACACCGAAACGATCCTCCGCACCTACGGCTTCTGGATCCTGTCCTCGCTGCGCGATGAGTGTCGCGAGTTCCTCGAAACAAACACGCTCAGGGAACTGATCGAGAGCCCAGGAAATCTTCGGTCGACGGCGCTGTTTCGCGATCAGGCGGACGGAACGGTCGAGGTGGTCATCCTGGCGTTGTGGGACTCGATGGAGAGCGTCAAGGCGTTCCTCGGCAAGCAGGACTTGCACAAGCCCAGGATCGATCCGACGGTCCACGCCAAGATTTTCGATCGTGAGCCCTATGTGCGGCAGTACTCGCTTTCCGACCCTGACGCGCTTGCGCTGATCCCACCAAGTTGGAGATAGGGATTACGGCTGCTTCGAGCGAGACGAAGCCTGCTGTGAGCCCTCCCCGGCCTCCGCCAGCCCCCATCGGTCCGGCGGCGATCTGCCTACGAACGCTTGGCATGGCCAAGCAAGCCCTTTGCGGCTTCTATCCGCAAAGCCATAGGCACCGATTCGTCGTTCATGACGCGTCTGAGGAAGCGCTCCGCGTCGGCGCGCCCGTGTTCGTGGGTGGGCACTTCGGGCAAGCCGGACAGCTTCAAGTCAGCTGGCACTTCCTCCAAGACGCCGAGCTGTCTAAGCGCGGCTTCGAAGGCAACTTGCTGGATGGGCTCGAGCGCGCGCAGAAGCGCTGCCTGGCCTTCGCCATTGGGGGCCAGGTCCAGCCACGGCGTATCGGCAAACACCGAAGCCAAGTCGGGGGCGACGAACGCCGACCAGCGATCCGGGCTGGTCTCCAAGGGCGGCGCGGACGGGAGTTGCGCCGCGTCGGCGATCAGACGTAAGTGGGTCGATCCTAAGTCCGGCAGATACCGTGCACGCAGGCCCTGCAGGAAAAGCTCGCCGGCACTCGGCAACGTCGGCGATGCAAGGGAGAACCACAACTGCACTGCGTCGACGCCTGAGACCGCGATGGCAGGGGGAGGAAGGCCGAGGTCCGATTGGACGCCGGTCCACACCGAGGAAAGCTGGGCCCACCCCGCGGGTGGCCTCAACTCGAACACCAACGCTCGAACGCCCTGGGCCGCCGCTGGGGCAGCGCCGTGCGAGGCGCTCGCACCCAGTCCGTACAGGCGATCGAGTTCGAACTGCAATGGGTTCATACCGAGATCCTAGTCGACCATGGGTGCGCGCCACGTGGTGCGCAGACGCGGTTGGGTTGGGCCATGAACTCAGCGGCTTCCGCACCCATTCTTTTCGTCAAGGACTTGTGCTTCGCCTATCCAGGCCAACCAGCTGCTCCTGTCCGGATGGAGCGCGTCCATCACGGCGGGGCTCACCCAGAGGAACGGCGGCTTTCGCTGCCGGGCCGCAGAGACGCTCGCTCCGGGGGCGTTCGGGTTCTAATGCGAGCCATGAATACGACCTATCGCATGCCCGGGGCAGTTTTGACCGAGCGCGAGCACTCGGTTCCCTTGGTTCACGGCGATCCGCTGCGTGGCACGATCAGCGTGTTCACGCGCGAGCTTGCTGCCCCAGACGGTCTTGATCGCCCCTACCTCGTGTTCCTGCAGGGCGGCCCAGGTTTCGAGGCCGCCCGCCCGACCAGCCCGCCCTCAGGGTGGATGGCGCGTGCCGTTGCGGACTTCCGGGTCCTGCTGCTTGACCAGCGGGGCACAGGGCGCTCCACGCCCGTCGGGCCAGTCATTCCTGGAGCAGCGTCTGCCGATCAGGCCGAGTACCTCACACATTTCCGCGCCGACTCGATCGTGCGCGACCTCGAACTGATCCGCGCTGAACTCGGCGTCGAGCGCTGGAGTCTCCTCGGTCAGAGCTTCGGGGGATTCACCTCGCTCACCTATCTGTCGCTGGCGCCCGAGGGCCTGCGGGAGGTACTGATCACCGGCGGCCTCGCGCCGATCACGAATCGGCCGGTCGACGAGGTCTACGCGGCGACATGGGCGCGCGTGCGCGAAGCGAACCAGCGCTATCACGCGCGATACCCAGGAGACCTCGATCGTTTGCGGACGATCCTGCGCCGGCTCGACGAGGAAGATGTCCGCTTGCCCAACGGCGACCGCCTCACATCGCGTCGGTTTCGGCAGACCGGAATGTCGCTCGGCGACAGCGCCGGGTTCGAACGGCTTCACCACCTGCTCGAGCTGCCCTTCGGCTCGGCCGCATTCCTGGTCGACGCGCAGATGGCGTCATCTTGGGAGCGCAATCCGATCTACGCGACGCTCCATGAGTCCTCGTACGCCGACGGGGGTGCCACTCGCTGGTCGGCACACCGGCTCGCGCCCGAGGAGGCGATGACCGGCGACCTCCTCGGCGCAGAGCACGTCTTCCCTTGGATGTGGGACGACTACGCGGGCTTACGCGCGCACCGCGAGGTGGCGCAGCTTCTGGCCCAGCATCCATGGCCGCGCCTGTACGACGCTGACCGCCTCGCCCGCAATGAGGTCCCAGTGGCAGCGACCGTGTACGTCGACGATGTCTACGTGGAGCGATCATTTGCCGAGGAGACGGCCCGTGGCGTTCGTGGACTGCGGGCCTGGGTTACCAACGAGTACGCCCACAACGGTCTGCGGGCTGATGGCGAGCGCATCGTGGGTCGCCTGCTCGACATGGTCCGCGGCCGGGCGTGAGCCGATGGACGTGGCCTTCGCGTACCCGGCAAAGGAATGTCTGCAGAGCGCTGGCTAGCGGTCTTCCGTGCTTGCCTTCCTGAAGGGCCGCTTTCGCTGCGGACCCGCCGGACAGCGGTTGGTGCTGACGGTCTGAATTGGGGCCAAAACCGAACCTCAAGGTGCGCAAGGGTCGACCACTGCTAGACTTCGGCGCATGCCACTTCGCACGTCGACTCCGGTGATTATTCGAATTCCCCGCTGACCGGGCACGTGCGCGTCGTCCCGGTCAGGCGGGTCGACGCTTCGGGCAACTTCTTCTCCCTCTTCGATCCACGCGCGCCCTCATCGCTAGCCTCAGCAGGGCTAGCCATCGCCGACGACCAGGATCGAAGTCATGAATTCTCCCAACCTCCCCCCCCGAACCGCGCCCACCCTCGAGCAGGTTTATCTCGTTGAGCGCGATGCTGGCTTGCTTTGCCGCATCCTCGGCCTCTATGCCGCGCGCGGCGTTGACGTACTCCACGTCGATTACGCCTACGCTGCGCAACAGTTTATGAGGCTGCAGGTGTCCGTGGCAGGCACCTTCGAAGAGACCGAGGAGGTTTTGCGAGTGCTCGTCGACAAGGCCTCAACATTCATCGGCGTGCTCGCTGCCGCCGACCAACCTGCGGCGGAGAGGCGGGCGGCGTAGAGTTGCACGACAATTTCGGTTGATGGTTGCCCGCGGCACTTGGGCTCGAACGAAGATTTCGTGAGAGCGCTACTTCCACAACCGGCCAAGACCGGTCTTCCCGTCGTCCGTCCAAACCAGGCCACGTCATGCGAAAGCCAAGGAAAGTATGAGCGAGTTGATTCATCTGCAGCCTGCCGTGAGTGTGCTGGCGGTCCCGTTTCAACCCGACTCAGCTTGTGAGGTCGTGTCCATCTCGTACGCGGCCGGCAGCCTGACGATAAAGGTAGAGGCATCAAAAGCTTCCACTGAGGTTGTGTTCCCCTCAGTCTGGGGATTCCGAGTCCTTGACGAACTCGACCTGACGGAGTTCTGGTCACAATGCTCACTGAAGACTGGTTGGCTGTTCGAGGTCACAGACGGCGGATGGAAGGCGCTCGAACTTCAACGTGCGCATTTCGTGAGCGGCCGCTTGTACGAAGACCTTCGAGAGTTCTTGGTCATCGGCGTGGATTACTGCGTCAGTGTTCTGAGCCAGGACGAACCTCGACTTCTGACAGCTTCGAGTTGAGCCCCTGGCTGTGGAGCCCATCTGGCTCAGCGAACGGCCGCTTTGAGGAAACACCGACTACCGCTTAGGGCCCGGTGCGGACTCCTCCAAGCCCACCGGGAACGGCAGGTCTCCCGCATCAAGCGGAGCTAGCCTCGATGTCGGCATTCGCTGCGCAGAGGACTGCGCGGACATCCGCCCCAAACCAATACTCACGGCTTCGGCTCATCGATAAAGGCCTTGAACTTGGGACACTCCACAAGCGGCTCGTGCCTGCAAATCGCCGCGTGGCGCAAGCTGTTTCGCATCCGGATGAGCTGTGCAATCTGTGCGTCAAGTTCTCTCGCGCGCTGCCCCATCTGCTTTCGAAGCTCGACATCACCAGGGGTCGCCACAAGGAAGCGGCCGATCTGCGCCAGTGTGAACCCAGCGGCTCGGGCGCAGTTGATCAGCGCCAATCGAGCGAGCACATCGGGCTCGTAGGTTCGGCGCAATCCATTGCGACCGCTTGATCGGATCAGCCGCCGCCGTTCGTAGTATCTGAGCGCCGACGCGGTGAGGCCCGAACTCCGAGCGACTTCTGCTATGTCCAAAAACATGGCCTTGACTTGAAGCGTGGTTCAAGTTGCATAGTCTAGTCGCTCATTCAACTCAAGCACAGCGAAGGACTTTGAAAATGGCACTCGACCCGCAAGTGGCTACGCATCTGCAGCGACTCGCAGCAACTGGCTTTGCCGGTATGCACACCCTCCAACCCGGGCAGGTCCGCGAAGGAATGCGCCGGATGGCGCAGGCACTCCCGCCCGGGAAGCCGGTTCGACAGATCGACAACCGCACCATCTCAACGGACGCTGGCGATCTCCAGGTTCGCATTTACCACCCCGACGTGCAAGGCGCGCGACCGGTCATGGTTTTCTTTCATGGGGGAGGCTTCGTATTGGGGGATCTCGATACTCACGACGGCTTGGCGCGCTCGCTCGCTCTTGCCACGGACTGCATCGTGGTGTCGGTGGACTACCCCCTATCCCCGGAGAACAAGTACCCTGCCGCGCGAAACGCTGCCTACGCGGCAACACAATGGGTGTCGCAGCATGCGTCCGAGCTCGGCGGTGACCCGTCACAACTGGTGGTGGCCGGCGATAGCGCGGGCGGCAACCTTGCCGCCGTCGTTGCCTTGATGGCCCGCAACTCGGGCGGGCCGGAAATCTGCTTTCAGTTGCTGATCTACCCCGATCTCGATTTCCGCCGTTCGAACGGCTCGATCCAGGCTTTCGCCGGCCAGTACGGCAATGTCAGTCGCGAAACTCAGGACTGGTTCATGGACCACTACCTGAACAGCGAGGAGGAGAAGCTAGAACCGCTGGTATCACCGCTGCTGGCCGAGGATCACGCTCATTTGCCTCCGGCACTTGTTGTCACGGCGGAGTATGACGCCCTGCGCGACGAAGGAGAGGCCTACGGACACAAACTGCAGCGCGCCGGCGTCGACACGGTCGTGATGCGGTGTGAAGGAATGATCCACGAGTTCCTAAGGTGGCCGTTCGATGCGAGCCATCGAGCGTTGCAGGAAACAGGACATGCCGTTCGTGACGTCCTTCGGCGCCGCGGGCGGTAGGAGTGCATGACGCCAAGTTGAACTTTGAATGACGACTGCTGCCCACTCGGATGTGATGAGCGGTCACCCGGGAGGGCCTTCACACAGGGGGTTTGTGCGCGTGTGAACCTGCACGTTTTTTGCGAGCGATCCGACGTCGCCAGAACAGCCGCAGTCGCTCGATCGGATAGTCCTGGAAGCAGCGCCGCGAGAGCGTGTTGAAGAGGCGCAGGAAAGCGCGCGCGTCGCGGTCGGGCGCTGCGGCTCGCGGCATGCGCGGCAAGCCAAGGGAGGGCTCTGGCGGCAAGGACGCACGAGTGGTCGGGGAAGTGATTCGGCTCATTCCTGCGAGCTTAGGAATAAGCGGCAGCGCAAATCCCACCCATTAACGGTAGGACTCCGCTGAGCCTCGTCGCACCCCCCTGCCCGCAAGGGGTAATCGCGACGCCAACGTCGAAGATCGCTTGCCTACGAGCATGGCGAGCAGAAAGACCGTAAAGGTGCAGCCAAACCGCCGCTGAGGCGCGAGGAAGGGGTCCACGAAATCTGCACCTTTGCTTGCGCAATCGCAAGGGGGGATGATAGAAAGGCCGGGGCAGCGATCCGAGAATCCGATGGGGTTGCGCAGGTGTATGACAAGGAAGACCCAGCGACCATGTCTTTGCTCCCAGTTGCGCCCGAGTGGAGGACGTGCAGCGTCCATCCGGCTCCCCAACGCATCGCCACCGCCACGCGCGAGATCGCCGCCGTGTCGGCGTGGAGCGTCGCCGGCATCCTTGCATCGATGATTTCCGGCCCTGCGCAAGCAGACTGTCTGCCCAACCCGCCAGCCAACGGCCAGACTGTCACCTGCACCGGACCTGCTCTCACTAGCGTGCCGCTCGATGCGTCCGCGGCATCCGGCGTGACGGTCAACATCAACGCGGATGCCGTGATCACGGGGAACGGCACCGGCAACCTCATCACGCTGGGGGCGGGCGCACAGCTCAACAACTTCGGCCGCATCGAGCCAACAGCCGGCACCATCGGCGTGGTCGCACTGGGCGAGAACAGCACGCTTCGCAACTTCGGCACGCTCGCGACGAACGGGTTCAACGCGCTGAGCTTCGCCAGCATCGGAACCAACAACGTCCTGCGCAATGAGCTCGGGGGGACGATCATCATCTCGGGCGACCTCGCGGCCGGCATGATTGCCTCCGACAGCGAAGGCAACAGCCTGATCAATGCGGGGCGCATCACGCTGAACACCTTTCAGGGCAGTGGTCTGTTCGTGCAGGCCAGCAATCGGTCGGTACTGACGAACACCGCCACTGGCGTGATCGAGTCGAATCTGGACCAGGCCTTCGGGATCGCCGCCCTCACCGGCACCGGGCACACGCTGCGCAACGACGGCACCATCGTCACGCGGGGTCAGGCCTCGCACGGCATGTTCCTCAACGAGGCGACCAATTCGTCGATGATCAATGCCGGGTCGATCACTACCTCGGGCGGCGCCTCGGAAACCGAGAACCGCGCGTTTGGCATATTCGTGTTCAGCGGCCAGGGCAACACCCTGCAGAACCTGGCCAGCGGCGTCATCACCGCCAGCGGCCTGGGCTCTAGCGCGATGGAGGTTGTCGAGAGCACCGACAACAGGCTGCTCAACGAGGGAACGCTGAACGTCAGTGGCACGGGCGCCCACGGCCTGTACGTGCTGTCCGGCGCGCGCAACAACCTGGAAAACCGCGGCACGGTCAACGTCAGCGGGCAGCGCGGCAACGGCATGCGCTCGGACGACGGCGACACCACCATCACCAACGTCGGCCAACTGCTGGTTGGCGGGCGGGACGCCTTCGGTGTCTTCATGCAGGGCAACAACAACAGCCTGCTGAACACCGGCACCATCCAGGCGTCGGGCATCAATTCCGATGGGGTCGTGTCCAACACGGTGGCCGGCAGCTTCATCACGAGGATCGAGAACACGGGCACCATCATCAGCGAGCGCGGATTCGGGGTACGCGGCGTGAACGGCCAGGAGTTGCTGTTCAATTCCGGCCTGATCCGCAGCGACGCCGGCACCGCCATCGATCTGCGCGCCGGCAACGACACGCTGACCTTGCGAGCGGGCTCGCAGATCACGGGGCTCGCCGATGGCGGCACGGGCACCGATGGCGTCGTCCTGGAAGGGGCCGGCACCGCCTCCAACGCCTTTGCCAACTTCGAGACGCTGCGGATGACCGGGACCGACTGGACTTTGTCGGGCAGCGGCACGTTCACCGACACGCAGGTCGAGAGCGGGGTGCTGCGCGTCAGCGGCACGCTGACCAGCCCGGTGACCGTGCGGCCAACCACCCAGCTGCACATC
This sequence comes from Variovorax flavidus, assembly GCF_030317145.1. Taxonomy (GTDB): domain Bacteria; phylum Pseudomonadota; class Gammaproteobacteria; order Burkholderiales; family Burkholderiaceae_C; genus Variovorax; species Variovorax flavidus. The sequence continues at coordinate 54,696 of NZ_JASZYE010000013.1, read as the reverse complement.
GGCACCGGCGGCACGAGCGGCACCGTGACGGGCAGCATCACCGACAACGGCGAGGTGGTTTTCAATCGCAGTGACAACCTGAGCTACGGCGGCGTCATCAGCGGCACCGGGTCGGTCACGAAGAACGGCGCGGGCGTGCTGACCCTTACGGCCAGCAATACCTACACAGGCCCGACCATCATCAACCAGGGCGTTTTGGCCTTCAGCAACCCTAGCAACCTGGGCACGCTCGGAAACCCGATCGTGTTCAACGGCGGGACCCTTCGCTACCTGGCGGCCATGAGCTTCATCGGCCGGTCGATTACCTTGCTTGGAGGTGGCGGGACCCTGGACACCAACGGCTTCTCAAACGAGTATCGCGGCGTCGCGAGCGGAGGCGGCGCCCTGACGAAGATCGGGGCCGGCACGCTCACGGTGACGGGCAACAACACCTACACCGGCGCGACGACCATCAGCGGCGGCACGCTGCAGGTCAACGGCTCGCTCGCCAGTGCGGCGACCACCGTCCAGAACGGCGCGACGCTAGGGGGCACCGGCCGCATCGCCGGCTCGGTGACGGTGCAGGACGGCGGCCACATCGCGCCGGGCGCCAGCCCCGGCACGCTGACCATAGGTGGCGACCTGTCACTGTCCGCCGGCTCGGTGCTCGACTACGAATTCGGCCAGGCCAACGTGCCGGGCGGGCCGCTCAATGACTTGATGGTGGTGGGCGGCAACCTGCTGCTCGACGGCACGCTGAACGTCACGCAGTCGGCCGGAGGCACCTTCGGCCCCGGCGTATACCGGGTCATCAACTACAGCGGCGCCTTGAACAACCAGGGGCTGAATCTGGGCACGCTGCCGGGCAGCGGCCCGTTCTTCGTGCAGACCTCTGTGGCCAACCAGGTGAACCTGGTCAACGCGCAGGGCCTCGCGCTGACCTTCTGGGATGGAAACGGCAGCGCGCTGTTCAACAACGCCGCGGTGAATGGTGGAACGGGCACGTGGCTCGCCTCGCCTGCAAATGATGCGTGGACCGAGAGCACTGGCGCCGTCAACGCGCCGTGGCAGACGAATGGCTTTGCGATCTTCCAGGGCGCACCCGGCACGGTGACGGTGGACAACAGCGCAGGCCCGGTGACCTTCAGCGGCGCGCAGTTCGCAGTGGACGGCTACACGATCACCGGCCAGCCGCTGACGACCACAACGGCCGAGACCATCGTCCGCGTGGGTGACGGCACCGCTGCAGGCGCCGCGATGACTGCCACCATCGGCGCAGCGATCCAGGGTGCCGGCGGCCTAGCCAAGACCGACGCCGGAACGCTCGTTCTCACCGGCAGCAACACCTACACGGGAAACACCACCGTCGACGGCGGCACCTTGAGCGTGCGGGGTGGCGCGATCAACTCGCCGGCGGCCACGGTCACGGTCGGCAATTCGGGCAACGCCACGATGCGCATCGAGAACGGCGGGCAGGTCACCGGCACGACGAGCGTCGTCGGCGCCAACCCGGGTTCGCAAGGTGCCGTGCTGGTGACGGGCAGCGGCTCCACGTGGACCACCAGCGGCGGCCTCACGATCGGCGGTGCCGGTGCGGGCTCGCTCACGGTCGAGAACGGTGGGGTCGTCCAGGGCGAGTTCGCGCTCAGCGCATTTCAGGGCGGCGCGACGTCCGCCATCCGCGTGAGCGGCAGCGGCTCGCGCTGGACCACCAGCGGATTCCTCAGCCTGCTGTCCGGCACGAGCACGATGACCATCGACCAGGCCGGCCTGGTGCGCGCCGGCAGTGTGGTGATCGGGGAGAACGCAGGCGCGCAAGCCATGGCTGTGGTCAGGGGGGCAGGATCGACGTTGGCGAGCGATTCGAGCTTCGAAGTGGCGCGTTCCGGCACAGGCTCGCTGACGGTTTCCGATGGGGCCACCGTGACCAGCGTGCTGGGCTTTGTCGGGCGCGTCGCCGGCGGCGTGGGAAACGCCCTCGTCACGGGTGCCGGTTCGAGCTGGATCAACACCGGGCCTGACCTGTCGGTCGGCAATAGCGGGACCGGAACACTGACGATCAGCGAAGGGGCCACGGTCAGCGCGCCAGTGACCTACTTGGCGTACTTTCCGGGTTCGGTGGGCATACTGAACGTCGGTGGGGCGACCGGCAATGCGCCTGCTGCGCCAGGCCGGCTCAACACGCCCACCTTGGCGATGGTCGATGGCACCGCCACGATCAACTTCAATCACAGCTCCTCCGGGTACGAATTCGCACCGCTGATAAGCGGCACCGGCACCGTCAACGCGCTGGCCGGCACGACGATCCTCATGGCCGACAACACCTATGCGGGTGCGACAACGATCGCGGCACCCGCCACGCTGCAATTTGGCAATGGCGGCACGACCGGCAGGATTTCCGGGGATGTGGCGAACGACGGCACGCTGGCCTTCAACCGGTCCGATGCGCTCACGTTCAGCGGCTTGATCTCCGGCGCCGGCAAGGTCGTCCAGCAGGGCACGGGCACGGTGACGCTCGCACCCTCGGCGGCCGGCGGCAACACCTACGCGGGCGGCACCGTGCTTGCGCAGGGCGTGCTGGCCATGCCGGCCGACAACGTGCTGGGCGCGCCGTCGGGCGGCGTGACCTTCAACGGCGGCACGCTGCAATGGGTCGGCAGCTTCGAGCTGGCTGCAACCCGGCCGGTTTCGATCGAAGCCGGTGGGGCGACGCTGGATACGCAAGGCTTCGAGGCCATCGTCGAGCAGGGAATGACGGGTACGGGCGCCATGACCAAGACAGGCGCAGGAACATTGATCCTGCAGGGCGCCAGCACCTTTGGCGGCGGCACGACGGTGAGCGCGGGAACGCTCGTTGTCGGCGACTCGGCCAGCCCCGGCGCCGCGCTGCGTGGTGGCGGGACGGTCATGGTCAATGCGGGCGCGACGCTGGGCGGCTACGGCAGCGTGACCGGCGACGTGGTGAACAACGGCGTGTTGAAGGTCGCCGATGCGATCGCGAGCGCGACCGTGGCACCCCTGGCCGCCGCCGTGTCCAGCAAGCCTGGTAGCGTGCAGACCCTCGCCAAGCCGGCGATCCTGGCCGGTGGCAACGGCGGCTTCACGATCAACGGCACGCTGCACAACGCGGGACTGGCGCAGATCGGCGCCATCAAAGGAACACCCGGCAATACGCTGACCGTGAACAGTTATGTCGGAGCGCCCGGCAGCCGTGTGGCGCTCAACAGCTTTCTCGGCGCCGACAACGCGCCGTCCGACAGGCTGGTCATCAATGGCGGCAGTGCGAGCGGCGCGTCAACGCTGCAGATCACCAACGCGGGCGGGGGCGGAGCGCTCACGACGGGGGACGGGATCGTGGTGGTCGACGCGGCGAATGGTGCGACAACTGCGGGTTCGGCGTTTGCGCTGGGCACGCGGGCGGCCGCCGGGGCGTACGAATACCTGCTGTTCCGGAGCAGGACGACGAATGGCGAGAGCTGGTATTTGCGTTCAACCTTGCCGTCGCCGTCGCCGACAGGGCAGGCCATTGCATCGCCGCCACCACCTCCCGCACCTGCGCCCTCCACCGGCGAGGCACCGCCCCCTGCAGCCGCACCCCCCCTTGCCTCGCCGCCGTCCGCCGCGCCAACAGTGCTGTTGCCCAACTACCGTGTTGAAGTCCCGCTCGACATGTCCGTCCCCGTGCTCGCGAACCGGCTTGGCATCGCCATGCTCGGCACGTACCACGACCGCGCCGGGGAGGACAGCGTCGCCGCGACGAGCGAAGGTCCCAGCCGCATGGGCGCCTGGGGGCGCGTGTTTGGCGCTAGCGGCGAAGCTCGCAACGGCAGTGGCAGCACCAACCTCGGTCGCCTCGACGACTTCACGCGAAACGGCCCGTCCTACGACTACGACGAAGCGGGCGTGCAGACCGGCATCGACTTTCTTCGTCGTGTCGATGCTTCGGGCCAAAGCGATGTCGCTGGCACCTACATCGCCATCGGCCACATCGACAGCAACGTCGACGCCATCTACGGCGGCAAGGCCGGCACGGCTTCGATGTACGGCTACTCGCTGGGCGGCTACTGGACGCGCAAGGGCGCTTCGGGCTGGTACGTCGATGGCGTGCTGCAGGGCACGCGCTACGACAACGTCAAGACGCAGTCGATCCTTGGCGAAAAGTTTTCAACCGATGGCTGGGGCGTAGCGGCCTCGCTCGAGGCCGGCTACCCCTTCGTGCTCGGACCGGGCTGGGCGCTCGAGCCGCAGGGCCAACTCGTCTATCAATGGACGAAGCTCAATGACAGCGCAGACAGCATGGCCCACATCTCGTTCGATGACACCAGCACCTTCTATGGCCGCATCGGCGCGCGACTGACGCGCCGCATCGCGCAGGGCGAGGGGCAACAAGACCTCACGGCCTGGGCACGCCTGAATATCTGGCATGCCTTCGACTCCGACGCGACGACCACCTTCACGAGCCTTCAGGGCACCAACCCGGTGGCGCTGAGTGCACCGATTGGCGCGTCGACCTGGGCGCAGATCGGCGTCGGGCTATCAGGCCAGATCGCGCGGAACGTGAGCGCGTTCGGCTCGGTGGACTACAACCGCTCGCTGGACAGCGGGGACAGCCACGGCTGGAGCGGCCGTGTAGGCGTTCGCTTCAAGTGGTAGTTGGTGCAAGGCGCCAACTTTCAATGCGACATGGGCAATCACCGATCGCCAACCGTCCTTGAGTTCCTGTTTTGACAGCTTCCAAGCCGCGGCACGGCAATGTCGGCACCGCCGCGAAACTGGTCGACGATGCTGAGTTCGGCGTCGCACCTGGACGGTCGGAATCGGCCTCATAGCGTGAGTTCGTCGAGCAAGTGGGAAGGACAGCAACCGCTTGCGGACCTTCAGCCGTATCACCTTCAAATGCCGGAAGAGGTCGGGCCGAAAGTTGGACCAACTGCGCAAGCTGGGCAGGCGATGGGTGAGCTGCTCGACATCACGCGACGTCGCGTTCCCACTCACCTCTGGCCGCATGGAGCGACTCGATCAACTGCCCCGCTCCCTGAAGCGCGCTGTCGGACCACCGCAGAGATTCGAGTGCTGCCGCAGCCGTCGCCGCCGGGATGCGACGCAGGGCGACATCGCCGAGAAGTCGCTCGCGCTCGACTTTTCGTTCACGGCCCATTTGTCCCCGGGCCTCCTCGACAGATGAGGCGACCGCCGCACTGGCTGCGATTTCGGGATTCTTCGTCGCGTCGAGCCAGGTGGCCAGCGCCCGGGAGCCTGCCCCGTATGCGGCCGGAGGCTGCCAGTCGGTGACCGCCGCCGGAACGCGCGCAAGTTCCTGTTGCAGCGTCGAGAGCTCGTCCAGCGCGTGGCAGATGCGCACCAGGCGGGACTCCGCGAGGCTCGGGTCGATGGTGTCGAGCGACACTGATTCGAGGAACTGCTCGATCTGCCGGATCGCCTGGGTCGGCGGGTCATAGGCGACCCGCTCGCCAGCCAGGCTGGCACGGACGGTGTCGACCCCGCCGCGCGCGACTTCGAGGATCGCGCGCCACGCGGCTTCGAGCGCGATCGTGCCGCCGGTTCGCGCGACGGCGGGTTCGAGGTGGCTCACGGCAGTCTCCTCGCCGCTGCCGGCGATCCGGCTGATGAACTGCGCGAAGCGGTCGAGCCATGGATAGAACACCAGAACGCCCGCGAGCTTGAAGATGCTGCTGAAGGCCGCGAGCGCCAGCACGCCATCGAGGTCGCCAAGCCACCCGCCGAGCCACTCGGCCGCATGGACCAGCGGCCCGAGAAACACGACTCCCAGAACGCCGACGACCAGGCTGAAGGTGACATGGGCGATCGCGGTGCGTCGCACCGCCAGCCCGCCGCCGAGCGCGGCGAGGGCGCTCGTCGCCGCCGTGCCGATGCTCTGGCCGACGACCATCGCGCACGCCTGCTCGAAGGTGAGCGAGCCCGCGTCGAGTGCGACCAGCGTCGTTGCCGCGGCGGCGCTCGAGCTCTGCATCACAATCGTCATGACGATGCCGATCCCGGCGAGCACCCAGCGTGCGACGAGGCCGGTTCCCGCGAACGATTCGAGATTCCAGGTGACGCCTTTCATGCCGTTCTGGAGAAAGTCGATCCCGGTGAAAAGCAGCCCGAAGCCGGCGAGGATCGCCCCGAGCGATCGCAGTCTGCCGCTGGCAACCAGCCACAGCAGCGCGCCTACGCCCAGCAGCGGCAGGGCGCCGTCGGCGATCCGGACGCGAAAGCCGAAGACCGCGATCAGCCATGGCGTGGAGGTGGTCCCGAAGGTGGCCCCGATCGTGACCCCGATGGCCTGCGTGAAGGTGATGAGACCCGCGCTGACGAACCCGATGACGGTCAGGATCGTCGCAGTCGATGACTGGATCGCCGCGGTGAACAACGCGCCGGATACGACGGCGCTGAAGCGGCCGGACACCGCGGTCTGGAGCGCCCGGCGAAGCGAGTCGCCTGCGAAGCTCTTCAGGCCTTCGGTGAGATGGTGGATCCCCAGAAGAAAGAGGCCCAGTCCGCCGAGGACCTTCAGGGCGACGGCTGTCTCCATGTGCTAGACCTCCATGCCGGTCATCACCCGGCCTCCGTTGCTGTGACCGCACTGCGCAGCGATGCGCTGGAACGGATGACGAACTTCTCCAACTCCATCACGAGGAAGAACACGAACCCGCCCAGAATCAGCCAGGGCCACACCGCCAGCGGGATCGCCTCGTTGTCGAACAGGCGCTGCAGCGGCGGCGCATAGGTGAACAGGGCCTGCAGCACCACCACCGCGCCGATGCCCAGCGGCAGGTACTTGTTGCCCAGGTGTGCACTCGGCGACAGTGAGCTGTCGATCAGGTAGCGGCTGTTGAGCAGGTAGAACGCCTGGCCGATCGTGATCGCGTTGACCGCCACGGTGCGCGCGAGCGCGTCGGAGGCGCCGTACCGCTTCATCCAGAAGAAGGCGCAGAGCGTGAACGCCAGCAGCGACAGGCCGACGAACACCGCGCGCCAGATGCCGAAGCCGGTCAGGATCGGCCGGTTCACCGCGCGCGGCGGCCGGCTCATGACGTCGAGTTCATGCGGCTCGAAGGAGATCACCAGCCCGAGCGCGACCGAGGTCACCATGTTCACCCACAGCACTTGCGGCGCGGTGATCGGCATCGTGAAGCCGAAGAAGATCGCCACCGCGATCACCAGCGCCTGCGCCACATTGGTGGGCAGCATGAAGAGGATCGCCTTCTCGATGTTGTTGTAGACCGTGCGTCCTTCCTTGACCGCGGCGCCGATCGAGGCGAAGTTATCGTCGGCCAGGATCATTCCTGCCGCCTCCTTGGTGACGTCGGTGCCCTTGATGCCCATGGCGACGCCGATGTCGGCCTTCTTGAGCGAGGGCGCGTCGTTCACGCCGTCGCCGGTCATCGCCACGATCTCGCCATTGGCCTGGATCGCCTTCACCAAGCGCAACTTGTGCTCCGGGCTCGCACGCGCGAACACATCAACGTGGCGCACCTTCTCCTGCAGTTCGGCCTGGTTCATCTCCTCGACCTCGCTGCCGGTGAGGGCGATCTTGCCGTCGCCGATGCCGAGCATCTTCGCGATTGCGGCCGCGGTGATCTTGTGGTCGCCGGTGATCATCGTGACGCGGATGCCGCCGCCATGGCATTCCTTCACCGCTTCGATCGCCTCCTTGCGCGGCGGGTCCAGCAGCCCGACCAGTCCGAGCAGGACGAGGTTCTTCGGCAGGTCGGCCGGCCCGAGGCTGCCCGCGTCGAGGCGCGGGTTGTCGAGCCATGCGAGCCCGAGCACGCGCTCGCCCTGGGCCGCGATCCTGTCGGCCACCACGGCGAAGTGCTCGCGGTCGAGCGGCGTCGCCTGCCCGTCCCGGTTCTGCTGGCGGTCGCAATGCGCGAGGATGACCTCCGGCGCGCCCTTGACGAGCAGGAATTCGCCGCCCTCGGCGTGCCCGTGCAGCGTCGCCATGAACTTGTGCTCCGACTCGAACGGGATGGCGTCGATTCGCGGATACGCCTTCGTTTCGGCTTCGCGGTCCAACCCGAGCTTGCCCGCGAAGGGATAGAGCGCGCCTTCGGTCGGATCGCCTTCGACCTTCCAGACGCCGTCCTGCTGGAACACCACTGCGTCATTGCACAGCAGCGATACGCGGCCCAGCAGCGCGAGCACGGGGTCGGTCGTGTCCGCGGGCTTTCCTTCCTGCCGCACCTCGCCCTCAGGAGCGTAGCCGTTGCCTGTGACTTGGTATTCGGATTCGGCGGTGGCGGCCGACACCACCATCATCTCCATCAGCGTGAGCGTGCCGGTCTTGTCCGAACAGATGCGGGATACCGAACCCAGCGTTTCCACCGCAGGCAGGCGCCGGATGATCGCGTTGCGCTGGGCCATGCGCTGCACGCCGATCGCGAGCGTGATCGTGATGAGCGCCGGTAGCCCTTCCGGGATCGCCGACACCGCGATCGCGATGACGGCCTGGAAGAGCGACACGAAGTCCATGCCTCCGATCCACTTGCCGTAGGCGAAGATGAGGACGCTCACGACCCCGATGACCGCGGTGATGCTGTAGCCGAACTGCTTGATCTGACGAAGGAGCGGCGTTTCGAGCACGCTGACGCTGGCGAGCAGCTGGTTGATGCGGCCGAGTTCGGTGTCGGAGCCGGTGGCCACCACGATGCCGGTCGCCCGCCCCGACACGACCATCGTGCCCGAGAACACCATGCTCTCGCGGTCGCCGACCGTCGACAGTTCGGCCACCGGGGCGGTGTTCTTGTCCGCCGGCACCGATTCGCCGGTGAGTGCCGCTTCCTCGGTGCGCAGATTCTTGGCATCGGCCAGCCGAAGGTCCGCGGGTACCTTGTCGCCCGATTCGAGCAGCACCACATCGCCGGGCACGAGTTCCTCGGCCGCGATCAGGCGGGGCTCTCCGCCGCGCAGCGTGCGCGCTTCCGCCGAGAGCATGTTGCGGATCGAGTCGAGCGCCTTTTCCGCCTTGCCCTCCTGGATGAATCCGAGCAGTGCGTTGAGCAGAACGACGGCGAAGATGATCGAGGCATCGATCCACAAACCCAACAGCAGCTTGACGAAGCCCGCGCCGAGCAGCACGTAGACCAGGACGTTGTTCAACTGCGACAGGAAGCGCATGACAGGTCCGCGCTTCTTGCCCTCGGGGAGGCGGTTGGGGCCGTATTTCTGCAGTCGGGCCGTCGCTTCGCCCGCGGCCAGCCCTTGCACGGTATCGGTCGCAAGGCGTTTCGTGACGTCATCGACCGCGAGTGCGTGCCAGGGTGCCGAATCGCCGGCGGCCGGCGCGGCTATTGCCTTGTTGTTCATGCTCCTGCCTCCTTCGTGTCGGACGGCTTGCGGCTGAATGTGGCCCGCCAAAAGCAGCCGGCGGTTGAATCGTCATGCCTTCTTGGTACGCGCACGCGGCGCTGCTTTCTCCTTCTCCTGCATCAGCGCGTTGCGCGCGGCGGCCAGGCCCGCCTTCTTCTGCGCATCGACCTTGGGATAGTGCAGGTCGAGCCTCTCTACCGCCTCGACGATCGCTGCAGCCACTACCAGCCGCGTGAACCACTTGTTGTCGGCGGGCACCACGAACCAGGGCGCCCGCTTCGAAGCGGTCGCCCGGATCGTCTCCTCGAATGCGGCCATGTAGTCGTTCCAATATTGCCGTTCGTGGACGTCGGAGGCGGAGAACTTCCAGTGCTTGTCCGGTCGATCGAGGCGCGCGAGAAAGCGCTTTTTCTGCTCCTCTTTCGATACATAGAGGAAGAACTTGAGCACCACCGTCCCCTGGAGGGTGAGGTAACTCTCGAAGTTCGCGATCTCGGTCAGGCGCTCGTCCCAGATGCGTTCGCTCACCAGTTCGGGCGGCAACATCTGGCGTGCGAGGATGTCCTGGTGCACGCGCACGACCAGGACCTCCTCGTAGTACGACCGGTTGAAGATGCCGATGCACCCGCGTTCGGGCAGGCGCTTGATGTAGCGCCACAGGAAGTCGTGCTCGAGTTCTTCCTTCGAAGGCACCTTGAACGACGACACGTGGCATCCCTGGGGATTGATGCCCGACATCACGTGCTTGATCGTGCTGTCCTTGCCGGCCGCATCCATGGCCTGAAAGACGAGCAGCACCGACCAGCGGTCCTGCGCATAGAGCATGTCCTGCTCTTCGGCGAGCCATTGGACGCCGCGCTCGAGAAGTTGCGCTGCCTCACCCTTGTCGATGAGTCCGCGCGTGTCAGTCGGGTCAAAGTCCTTCAGGCGGAAGTCCTTGCCTTTGGTGACGATGAAAGGCTCGGTCAGCCTGCGGGTCGTTTTGAGGATCTCCTTCCTTGGCATGGTGATTCCTCCTGGGTGCGTATGCTTCTTCGCTGCACGGAGGGCGCAACAGGTGCGCCCGGTCATTGCCATTCAGGTGACGGTATAGGGAAGGCTGGGCGCCATGTCAACGCCGCCAGATTTGCGCGCCGCAGCAAAGTTTGCAAGCGTTCTCAATTGCCAGGCGAATGGAGACTCGCACAATGGGCCCGGCCGCAACCACTCTGCGCCCTTGCATGGACGCAAGACGCGCAGCAGACTTGCAAGAACCATGAGGAGGTTCCATGTCCACGCTGACCGACTTCACCGCAGTCCTCGCCGCTTGGGAGGCGCAACGACCTGATCAGGTGGCGATGACCTTCGGCGGGTCGAAGTGGACCTGGGCTGAACTGGCCACGCGCGTTCGACGGAATGCCGCGGCCCAGCGCGCGGAAGGACTGCGCGTCGGTGATCGCATCGCAGTGCTCGACTTCAACCATCCATCGTGCCTTGAACTGACGTTGGCCTGTGCCCGCATCGGGACGGCAAATGCCGTGGTCAACTTCCGGCTCGCGCCGCCCGAGATGGTCTATGTCATCAACGACGCCCAGGCCCGTCTTCTTTTCGTCGGGCCCGAGTTCGCGAACGCCATCGAACAGATCCGCAGCCAGTTGCCGACCGTCGAGCGAGTGATCCGCATCGGCGGCCCCGAGGACGAATACGAGCCATGGCTTGCGGCCCAGGAGCCCGATGCCGAGGCTCGTCCTGCTCAACCCGAAGACTGCTTCGTACAGCTGTACACCTCAGGGACGACCGGCTTTCCCAAGGGCGCGATGCTGACGCATCGAGGGATGCTCGCGCACGCACGCAATGTCGCTGTGGACCAGGACATGGGTCCCGACGCCAGGGTTCAGGTGGCGATGCCGCTGTACCACGTTGGCGGAACCAGCTACTCGCTGGTGGCAATCAGCCAGGGGTCCCGCATCTCCATGCTGCGACTTCCGGATCCTGCTGCGGTGCTGGAGATGCTCGAAGCGGAGAAGATCACCCATACCTTCCTGGTGCCTGCACTCATGGCCATGGTGACCAAGGTGCCCGGCGCAGCCGATCGCGACTATTCGGCTTTGAAGACGCTTTCGTACGGGGCTTCGCCGATGCCGCTGCCCGTGATGCGTGCCTCCCTGGCGCTTTTCCCCGGCGTGATGCAGCAGGTCTATGGCATGACGGAGGAATGTGGCGTGGTCAGTGTGCTCGGGGTGGCGGACCACACCGACCCGTCAGTGGCCCACCGGCTGGTGTCGGCGGGAAAGCCGATCCATGGCGTCGAGATCAAGATCTGCGAGCCCGGCACGGGCGAGCCAGTCCCGACCGGCGACCCTGGGGAAATCTGGGTGCGAAGCGAGCAACGCATGGGCGGCTATTGGAGAAAGCCGGAAGCCACCGCCGCGGCTTTCACGGCGGATGGCTGGCTGCGATCCGGCGACGGCGGCCACATGGATGCCGACGGCTATCTCTACGTGACCGACCGCATCAAGGACATGATCATCAGCGGTGGCGAGAACATCTATCCGGCCGAGATCGAACGGGTGCTGGCCGAGCATCCATCCATCGACGACGTCGCCGTGATTGGCGTACCGGATGAGAAGTGGGGCGAGGTGCCCAAGGCGGTGGTCGTCGCCAAATCTGGCACCGCCATCGACATCGAGCAGGTTCTGGCCTACTGCCGCGGGCGGCTGGCGTCATTCAAATGCCCGAAGTCCATCGACGTCGTCGACGCACTGCCCAGAAACCCGACCGGGAAGGTCCTGAAGAAGGACCTGCGCAAACCCTATTGGACTGGCCGGGAGCGGCAGATTGTGTGAGCTGGGTAAACGGCTCGACCGGCTCCAGGACAGTCTTCTGTTCGGCCCCGCGCAACAACCGGCGTCTCATTGACAAGGCCCCGCATCCGAACCACATTGCGTGGCGTGCACCATTCACCATGATTGTCCAGGCGACCCGGCGAATGCGGCCAAATCATCCCGAAAGGATCGCAGGATGCTCACCAGTCTGAAAGCGGCGTTCCGTTACTTCAGCAGCGTGGTGCCGTTCCGGCTGGGGCCAGCGCTGATCACGACGGTCGTCCTGGTCACCCTGCTGCTCTGGCCCGTGCCAGAGGGGCTCCAGCCCAAGGCCTGGGGCCTGGTGGCCATCTTCCTGACAACCATCGTCGCGATCATCCTGAAGGTCATGCCGATCGGCGTGATGGCGTTGATGGCCATCGTGGTCCTCTCGCTTTCGCAGGTGACGGCGACCTCGTCCAAGGGGGCGATCGAGGATGCGCTGACCGCGTTCGACAGTCCGCTCATCTGGTTGATCGTGGTGGCCATCCTGATCTCCCGCGGCCTGAAGAAGACCGGCCTGGGCACCCGTATCGGCTTGATGTTCATCTCCCTGATGGGGAAACGCACGATCGGCGTCGGCTACGGGCTGGCCATCTGCGAACTGGTGTTGGCGCCGTTCACGCCGAGCAACACCGCGCGTGGTGGCGGCATCGTGCATCCGATCATGAAGTCGATCGCCATCACCTTCGACTCGGACCCGGCCAAGGGCACCGAGGGCAAGGTCGGCACCTATCTGGCGCTGGTCAACTACCACTCCAACCCGATCACCTCGGCGATGTTCGTGACCGCCACCGCTCCGAATCCGCTGGTGGTGGACTACATCGCCAAGGCGACGAACCAGAGCCTGCACCTGACCTGGACGACCTGGGCACTGGTCATGTTGCTGCCTGGCCTGCTATGCATGCTGGCGATGCCGCTGGTCATTTATCTGTTGGCACCTCCGCAACTGAAGGCAACGCCGAATGCGGTGCGGTACGCGCACGACGAAATGGCGAGGATGGGCCCCGTGTCGCCGAAGGAAAAGGTCATGCTGGGGACCTTCTTGCTGCTGCTGTTGCTGTGGGCCGACGTGCCGGCCTTGTTGTTCGGTCCGGCGCTCAAGCTCGATCCGACAGTGGTCGCCTTCGTCGGCCTGTTCGTGCTGATCATCACCGGCACCATCGACTGGGACGACGTCCTGTCAGAAAAGAGCGCCTGGGACACGCTGATCTGGTTCGGTGCACTGATCATGTTGGCCGAGCAACTGAACAAGCAAGGCGTGATCAAGTGGTTCTCGGTGGGCATGAGTGAAGCCATCGTGGCCAGCGGCGTCGGCTGGGGCGGCACCGCCGCGATCCTGGTGCTGGTCTTCGTCTTTTCGCACTACCTGTTCGCCAGCACGACGGCGCACATCAGCGCGATGATGTTCGCCTTCCTGACGGTCGGAGTCCGCCTGATTCCGCCAGAGTTCGTCGTGCCCTTCATGCTGATGATGGCAGCCGGCTCGTCGATCATGATGACGCTGACGCACTACGCGACGGGCACCTCGCCGATCATCTTCGGCAGCGGCTTCGTCTCGATGGGAACCTGGTGGCGGGTCGGTTTCGTGATGTGCGTGGTGAATCTGCTGATCTTCGCGGTGGTGGGCAGCGCCTGGTGGAAGGTTCTCGGCTTCTGGTGAACGGGCCGGACGGACACCGTGTCCTGATGCCGTGAACAACTTGCCTCACATTGCCTGCCGATGGGGACGCATTGCGGATTCGAGTGGGACGCGGAGAGAAGCTACAACTACAGCACACGTGGCAACACGTTGATCGCCAAGAACAAGACGATAAAGATCACGCCGAAAAGCGCCCCGAGCCTCCAGTAGTCGCCAGCGGGCAGGTAGCCGCTGCCGTAGTACACCGGGCTGGGTCCGGTGCCATAGGGCGTGAGGATCCCCATGATGCCCAGAGTAACCACGAGCATCAGTGTGAAAGGCTCCATGGGCATGCCAGGAACGCTCGAACCCACGGCCAGCATCACAGGAAGCATGGCTGTGGTGTGGGCGGTGACGCTGGCGAAAAGGTAGTGCGAGAAAAAGAAGACCAGCACCAGGATTACGGCGGCGGCCGTGGGTGAGAACCCGACCATGTGAACGGCAATGACGTCGGCGAACCATTTGACGAAGCCCGTGCGGCCAAGACCGTCCGCCAGGGCGACCAAGGTCGCAAACCAGGCGAAGGTGTTCCACGCCTGCTTGTTCGCCAGCATGTCCTCCCAAGTGATGACTCGCGCGAGCAGCATCAGCGAGATGACGACCAGCGCCGCCGTCGTCGCATTCATGAACTCGCCGCCAAATATCCATAAGCCCAAGGCCACCAGAACCAGCACACCGAGGATGATTTCGCGCGAAGACAGCCCGCCCATCTGGACCAATTCCTGCGCTGCCCACGCCGGAACTTCCTTTCCCTCCTTCACTTCGGGTGGGTACAGGAAATACGTGAGCAGGGGTACGGCCAGCAGCATCACGATGCCCGCGGGCGCAAATGCCAGAAACCATCGCATCCACCCGATCTCGACGTTGACTGCCTTCCTTGCCAACTCGACCGCCAGCAGATTGGGTGCCAGCGCGGTCAGAAACATCGAGCTCGTCACGCAGGTGGTGGCAATCGCCGTCCACATGAGGTACGAGCCGATGCGCCGCGCGGACGGGTCGTTCGGCCTGGAGTCGTAGAGCGGCGGCAGATTCCGGATGACGGGGAAGATGGTGCCGCCACTTCGCGCCGTGTTGGATGGCGTGAAGGGTGCCAGAAGGGTGTCCGCCGCTGCAATCGCATAGCCCAGGGTGAGCGTCCTGCGGCCCATGGCTCTCACCAGAAGCAGCGCGATGCGTTTTCCCAAGCCCGTCTTCTCGTAGCCCAGGGCAAACATGAATGCGCCGAAAATCAGCCACACGGTCCCGTTGGCGAAGCCGGACAACGCCCAGGCTAGCGATGCATTGGCCGCCTTGAAGCCCGGCCGGGCCAGCTCCGCCGGACTGAAGAATACCCATTCAGATAGCACGGTGACGAGCGTGACCGCGATGAGACCGATGGCCGCGCCCGGGAGCGGCTCGAGCATGAGGCCGACGATCACGCCAGCGAAGATCGCGAAGTAGAACCAGGCATGCTGGCCCAGACCGTTCGGTGCGGGGACCATCGCGATAGCGATCGCCACGGCCACGGGCGCAAGAGCCTTCCACCAGGTGCTCATGGGACCTCCTCGCTGTGCTATTGTTTCTCTCATCCGCCACGCGAGGGACGCCGCCGCGCCCACCTGGCCGATGAGAAGGACCGACAAGATGGTACGCCTCATCGTTGAAGGCCGGTCCATTGCTGCCCCGGCCACCAGCTCGATCCTGCAGGCCTTCGTGCAGGCCGGGGAGACGCTCGTCGAGGGAGTCGGCTGCATGGGACAGGGCGTATGCGGCTCCTGCCGTGTCCTGGTGCGCCGCGCCGGCCAGCCGGACGTGGAGACGGAACTGGCCTGCGAAACCGTGGTCGAGGAGGGCATGCAGGTCTCGTTCGTCGACTACCTCACGCCTTCGACGCACCATGTCTACAAGATCGAGGATCTGGCCGACAGCTGGCAGGCGCCACGCAAGCTGCTGGAGATCTTCCCCGAGGCGCCCCATTGCCGTCACTGCGGCGGCTGCGACCGTGCATGCCCGAAGCACCTGGACGTGCAACGCGGCGTGAACCTCGCGGTGGACGGCGAACTGGGAGCGTCCGGGCAGGTCTTCGACGAATGTGTCATGTGCAACCTGTGCACCTTGGCGTGCCCCGAGCACATCGACCCGAACCACCTTGGCCTGTTCGTCCGGCGCATGATTGCCAGTCTTTCGCTCCGGCCTGCCGACGTCATGCGCCGCATCGAGCAGATCGAGCGCGGTGAGATGTCTATCGACTTCGCCGCGCCCGGTGCGCGGCGGCAGAGCTGACAAAGACGGGGTGGCAGACCATGGCCGCCTCGATTCCTTACGAAGAAGCGCGTCGACGCTATCAGCCGGGCCTGGCGCTCGCGTTGCGCAGCGACACCACAGGGGTCGAGCAACTGCTCAAGGATTGGCATCCCGACCATGGGACCAACGCGCGCGTTCCACTTGCCGTCGGGGTTAACCAAGGTGAACCCTGCCAGCCCGAACTCGCGCGCCAGCTCCAGGCCAACTCGTTGATCGACGACATTGACATTGCCGGCGCACAACTGGTGACGACCGATGTGCTGGTGGTCGGAGGCGGCGGCGGGGGGTGTGCTGCGGCGCTGACCGCTGCGAAACACGGCGCGAACGTGATCCTCGCCACCAAGTTGCGCTTGGGCGACAGCAACACGGTGATGGCCGAGGGCGGTATCCAGGCCGCAGTGGGCGCAGATGACAGTCCTCAGCTTCATTTCGAGGACACCCTGCGCGCCGGCCACTTCTGTGGCGAGCCCCACCTGGTGGCTCAGATGGTGATGGACGGCCCGGATGTCCTGCGCTGGCTCATCCAGCTGGGCATGATGTTCGACCTCGACAAGGGCAGCCCCATGGGCGGCACGCTGCTGCGCAAGAAGCCCGGCGGTGCGTCGGCGGCACGGATTCATTCGTACCGCGACTACACGGGGCTCGAGATGATGCGCGTGCTGCGCGAGGCTGTGGATCTCGACCCCGGCATTGCGGTATGGAATCGTTGTCCCACGGTGGAACTGATGTCCGATGAGCGCGGACGCTGCGCTGGGGCTGTGATCTACAACCTCGAATGGCGCAGCTTCGTGATGGTGCGGGCGCGGTCAGTGATTCTCGCGACGGGTGGTGCGGGCCGGCTGCACCTCAATCGCTTTCCCACCTCCAATCACTATGGCGCCACCGCCGACGGGCTCGTGCTCGCGTACCGCATCGGCGCGAGGCTGCGTGAACTCGATTCATTCCAGTACCACCCGACCGGCATCGCCCATCCCCAGCACCTGGCGGGCGGACTGATCTCCGAGGCGGCCCGCTCCGCGGGTGCGAAGCTGATCAACGGCCAAGGCGAGCGCTTCGTCGATGAGCTCAAGGCGCGCGACGTGGTGGCCTCCGCGATCCTGCGTGAATGCGGCGAGGGCCGGGGAATCGAGCGTGACGGCCAGCTCGGCGTCTTCCTCGACACACCGACGCTCGAGAGGGAGCAGCCGGGCATCCTGGAAAAGCGGCTCGTCACGTTGAGGCATCTGGCCGGCAAGTGCGGCCACGATCCGGCGCAAGAGCCTTTCCTCGTCTACCCGACATTGCATTATCAGAACGGTGGGGTCGCCATCGACAAGGATGGTTCAACGAATGTCGCAGGCCTGCATTGCGTGGGCGAGCTGAGCGGAGGCATCCATGGTCGCAACCGCTTGATGGGAAACGCCTTGCTCGACATCCTGAGCATGGGAAGGCACGCTGGCGCGAAGGCAGCCGAATCGGCGGGTCGCGTGATCACAGGCCGGGCCGGCATCGCTCACATCCATGCCTGGCAGCGCGAACTCACCCTGGCGGGACTGCCTTTGGAATCGAGGTCTCCTCAGCTTTTTCCCGACTATGCGCATTTCGACCTTCGTGCGGACGCAAGCATCCGCCAGCAGGCGCGAGGTCGCCGGGTGGCCGGCGTACGTTGAGTTGCCGCAGGAAGGACAAGATGCACGCAGCAAATCAAGTACTGCTGAAGGACGACATTCTCGTGGGCGCCGACCTGCCCGCATGGATTGCGCACGGCGGGGGCCAAGGTCTCGCAAAGGCCTTGCAAGCGCCTGCAGAGGTGATCCCGGCGATCGAGCAGGCTGACCTGAGGGGGATGGGCGGCGCCGGCTTTGCGACCCATCGCAAATGGGCGCCCGTGGCCGCTGCAGCTGGCGGCGACAAGTATGTCGTCTGCAACGGAAACGAGGATGAGCCTGGCACCTTCAAAGACCGATTCCTGCTCGAGCACACACCGCATCAGGTCATAGAAGGTGCGCTGATCGCTGCCGTGGCCACGCGCGCCAACCACGTCATCATCTATGTCAATCCACATCAGCCTCGCGCGCTTGCCTTGACACACGAAGCCGTGAAGCAGTGGCGTTCGCATGACCATTTCACGGCGATCGAGGCCCTGCTCGGCGGACCGCTGTCGCTGCTTGTGGTGCCGAGTTCAGGTCTTTACATCGGCGGGGAGGAAACGGCCGTGATCGCAACCGTCGAAGGCGGCTTTCCGTTCCCGCACCGCAAGCCGCCGTTTCCTGCCGAGAAGGGTGTGCACGGAGCGCCGACCATCGTCAACAACACCGAAACTCTGGCCCATGTGCCGGGCATCTTGCGACATGGCGCCTTCTGGTATCGAAGCCTGGGACTCGGCAATGCGTCAGGCACCAAGCTCTATTCCCTCTCGGGTGACGTCCTGCGACCCGGACTGTACGAACTGCCCATGGGAACCAGCCTTGAAGAACTGGTTTTCGTTCATGGCGGGGGCATGCTGCAAGGCAAGGAGTTCAAGGCGGTCTTCACTGGAGGCCCATCCAACACTCTGCTCACCAAACATGATCTTGTTGTGTCACTGGATTTCGACTCGGTGCGCCAGAGGCACTCGCGTTTGGGGACCGGCGCAATGATCGTCGTATCCGAAGGCACGAGCATTGTCCGCAAGGTGGCGGAATACGTGAACTTCTTCGCGCAAGGATCATGCGGCCAGTGCCCGCCTTGCAAGGGCGGCACGTTTCAGCTTGCTCGTGTGCTCAACCGCATCGATACCGGACTTGGCGTTTGCAGCGATCTCGAGTCGCTGGAGAACTTGTGTCGCCTTCTTCCTGGCAGTGGTCGTTGCGGCTTGATCGACGGTGCGGTGACCGTGGTGGAAAGTTCTCTGCACCACTTCCGTAATGAGTACGAAGCACTGCTGATGGCTTAGTATGCGGCGGACCATGGGCCGGCCTTCGAGACGGTGCAGTTGGCCTGCTCCGAATCCGACCAAAGTAGGATTTTCGATCCTTAACCGCTGAGCTACTTTCTCAAGAAGTAGTCCTGCCGGGGGGGACATAGCCCTTAGGAGATTGGCGATGAAGAAATGCCTAGCGATGATGGTGCCCCTGGCCGCTTGGATTGGCATCGGCACAGCATCGGCCCAAACCAATGTCACGCTGTTCGGCATCGTGGATACCGGCGTCAGCGGCTACCGGAACCAGGCTCAGGGCCCGTTTGGCGCGAGCGTCACGACCAGCCAGACCATGCTCACCAATTCCGCCTACAACTCCAGCCGGCTCGGCTTCAGGGGCTGGGAGGACCTCGGCGGCGGATTGCGGGCTGGCTTCTGGCTGGAAGTGGGCCTTGATTCGGACGACGGCTCAGGCGTTGGCTCCAATGGAGGTCTGGAATTCAACCGCCGCTCCACCGTCAGTCTCGACGGCGGCTTCGGCGAGATTCGCCTGGGCCGGGACTACACCCCGACCTACTGGAACGACAACCTCTTCGATCCGTTCGGCGTGAACGGCGTCGGCACGAGCCTCATCAGCACCGCCAGCGGGCAGACTTCGCCGGGAAGCGTCAGGAGCGGTTGGACGAACGGCCAGTATTCGCGCTCCAGCAACTCGATCGGCTACTTCCTGCCGAAGCTCGGCGGTTTCTACGGGCAGGTCATGTATGCCTTCAACGAATCGACCAGCTACGACCCGGGCGGCCTGACGCCTCCCGGCGTCGCCGCGATCGTCGCCGACCCGTCGCTGGCATCCGTCGCCGACAACGCTCGGGCTGGCCGATACATCGGCGGCCGCGTCGGCTACAGCAGCGGCCCGATAGATGTGGCGCTGGCGTACGGCGAAAGCACCGTCGGGTCCAATTTCTACCTCGGTACGACGTCCACCATCGATATCTGGAGCATTGGCGGGACCTACGACTTCGGCGTGGTCAAGCTGTTTGCCGAGTACTCGAACAACAAGATGGACACCAGCTTTGCGACCAACACCTTCAATCCCTTCGGCGTCACCAGGCCGGGATTCAACGGGGTGCTGATCGGCGCGACGATACCCGTCGCCGGATATGACCTGATCCGCGTCTCGTATTCCGCGGTCAGGTACAACAACACCAGCACCAACGTGCTCGGCACGACGACAAACTTCTTCGGCTTCAACAACCAGCCGGAAGCCGACAAGTTCGCGATCGGGTACGTGTACAACTTCTCCAAGCGCACGGCCGTGTACGCGACCTTCGCCTATCTGAACAACAAGAACGGCGCCGGCCTGACGGTCGGCGGCCCGGCCTTCTACACCGCGCCAATTGCCGGCTTCGCGCCGGTTCCGGACAAATCGTACGGCTACGATCTAGGGATGCGTCTCTCTTTCTGATCTGTCGGCTGCCTCGCGCTGGCCATGCTCGTCAGGCGCGAAGGCGAGACTCGCCGCCTGGCGCGCAGAGACCAGCAAGACGCTTCGCCGCCATCCCGCCAGACCCCCGCCGCCCTCACGGCAATGTCGACGATGTCAACCCGAGCATCGCCGACCTGTCGAATCAGGCCGCCGGCTGTCGCGCGGGTCCATGGCTACGACTTCGTGATCCTTCCCGTGTTCTGAGCACTCGGCAGCGGGCCGCGCCTGGTCCGGCCGCGTGTAGTCGCACACGCCGCCGGGGAAGATGCGCTTGAGCTGCTCGACTTGCTGCGGGCTGGGCGCCGAATTGCCATAGGTGCCGTCAGCCAGGGCCTTGTCCACCGGCTTGAGAGTACAGCGGTAGATGCCGCCCTCGATGGGTGCGCCGGCCACGGTGCGCGATGTGCCGTAGAGCGGGAAGGCCTGCGTACACGCGCCGGCCGGCCGGGTGTCCAGGATCCCGCCCCACACGCCGTCCCCCGCACTCATCCGCTGGCCCTGCAGGTCAAAGCAGGCGTCGACCGCATCGACCGGCTTGTTGCCTGCGATGCTGCGCTCGGGGTGCCGGCGGATGTTGGAGAGCCACTGGTCCATCACATCGAGCGCCTGCATGGACTGACTGGCCTTGGGCGTGCCGGGCGTGGTGTCAGTGAACCACACGACCAGGTTGTCGCTGTTGCCCATCTTCTGCAGCACCCGCTTGCGCACGGCGAAGGACTGGTGGCTGTTGTGCATGTCCAGTTCGCGCTCCATGTACTGGCGGTGATCGATGGCCGGTACGTCCAGACGCCCCGTGAACACATGGCCCGAGGTGTAGGCCGCCCGCATCGCGATCGGGTCCCCGGCCGTGCGCGGCGCCGGTGCGTCGGACGTGGCCAGTCGCATATTGCGCACGCTCCAGGGGTCGAAGTAGCCGGGCTGGCTCAGCGCCTTGTTGATCTCGGCCTGTGTCGTGCCGAAGAAGGGGAAGCCTTCCTGCACCATGTCGCTCGGATGCTTCCAGCCACCCACGTACCAGTTCAGGCGCACGAACTCATCCATGGTGATGTTGCCCGCCCGCAAGGACTTGAGACCGTACTGCACGCCCACGTTGTCCCAGGTCGGCCGCGCCGCGCCGGTTGCGTCCACGCCGTAGACGTTGCGCAGGTCGTCGTAGTGGGTCCAGCGGATGGCCGCGATGTCGCTCTGCGGCACGTAGAGCTGCTGATTGGGCGCCTGACCGTACCAGGGGTTCATCGCCAGCGGCGTGAGACCGCGCCAAGCTGGCACGCATTCGGTCGACCCCTTGGCGGTGCTGTAGCCCAGCGCGATTTTGAGCGGCGCGAGAGCATCGTTGACACGCGGGTTCGGCCCGCCGTCGGGGTTCTCCTCGGCGTTCATGCCAACCAGCCACGTGCGGTTCTTGGTCACGCGCCACTTGCCGTTGGCGCGATCGGTCGCGTCCATGTAGTGCTCCAGCAGTTCGCAGTCGCCCACGTGGATGGTCTGCGTGACCATGTCGGGGTAGCTCTGCACGGGCAGCAGGCCGTCGAGCACGCCCGGATTGTTCTGCGCGATCATGTACTGCTGGATCGCGCCGCCCGAGCCCCCCAGACCTACCGTGTAGATCGGGACGCCGTATCGCTCGATGAAGCGCTCCTTGGTCATCATCGCGGTCTCGCCGGCCAGGTTCATGTTGTAGTGCGTGCCCGTGTTGTTGCCGCTGGAGTGCACGATGGCCCAGCCGCGGCCGAGCACGTCGAGATTCAACGAGCCGCCGTGCACCGTGCCCTGGCTATGGCCGATGGCGACGCCGCCCTGGAACCAGTACAGCAGCTTGCCATTCCACAGCGAGGTGTCGGACTGCGTTCCGTTGTCCGCCCCAGGCATGGGCGCGAGCATCGCGATGCTGTAGAGGAAGCGGTTGATGCTGCCGATCTCGCGCCGCACGACGAAGTCCACCTTGCGTCCGTCTGCCAGAGTCGCCTGCGCCATGTCGGGCGGTCGCGAGCCGTCGCTCGGCAGCGGTACGAGCGCGCCCGTGGTGCTGCGGTACTGGTAGCTGACGAAGGTGTTGATCGAGCAGTCGCGGCTGTAGCCCAGCAGCGCGCCCTGGCCGTCGAGCACCGGGTAGCCGGGCGGCGTGGCGCTATCCACCAGCGGTTGCTTGTTCACCGCCCCCTGGATCGTGGTGCAGACGAAGGGCGTCTGCTGCGGCCCGGTGAAGATCGGTCCCGTGATCGGGTAGTTGGTCAGCGTGAGTCGGTCGCGCGGCTGGCCATTGCCGCTGCGATGGCGTACCTCCAGCGTGTTGGCGCCGAGTTTCAGGCCGCTGATCACGCCTTCGAGACCGGCCTCTGTCTCGGCGAGTGTCACGTTGAGGCGCGAGCCGTTGAGCCACAGCTCCAGCTTGTCGCGCAGGCCCCGCGATGCGCGCACTTCTATGCGCGCATCGCCACCTGAGACGTATTCGGGGGCGCTCGAGAGCACGCGCAGACGCACGCTGTTGTCGTTGTCCTTGTCGTTCTCCCTGTCGTTCGACGGCTTCGCCTGCTGCGCAGTGTCACTCCCGACACTGGTTTTCGCACTGCTCGTGGCGGCGCTGCCGCCCAATCCGGAGGGTTCTCCGTTGCCGCCCCCGCCGCAGGACGCCAACAGCACTACACACGCGGCCCATGCGGCCGCCAGACCTTTGGATGTCATCGTGTCTCCTCGGGCACGCAGGCCCTTGTTGTCGTTGCAGGAGCCGGACTCGCCGGCCCTGAGCTGCGGATCGACCGCGCGCGGACGCCGCGGCGCGAAGACTAGACCTTTTTTGTTTTCATGACCATAGGGCTTGGCCGTCGACCTGGTCTTCCGCTACGAGCTCTGAAGACCGCCACACGCTCGGTTCCGCTAGGATCGCACCGGAACCACTCCAGGAGTAGGACATGCTCGGAGGCTACTGGATTGCCCACGTCGCGCGACCTGAAAATCATCGAAGACCCGGCACTCGCAATGCCGACGACGCGCCCGCAGGTGCGAGGGATCGGACTTCGGCGGAGAGTCCATGCCAAGGGTGACGGACTACCCGCTGGCCGTGTTCGGGCTGTCCTTCGTGATTCTGCTGATCTCGGTTTGGACGGGGGCGCTCCTGCTCAGAAGGTGGTGGCCGCCCAAGGACAGCACCCGGGATGACTTCGGCGTCATCCAGGCCGCCGCGCTGACGCTGCTGGGCCTCATCATCGCCTTCTCGTTCTCGATGGCTGTCAACCGCTACGACCAGCGCAAGAACCTCGAGGAAGCCGAAGCCAACGCAATCGGCACCGAATTCTTGCGGGCCGATCTGCTGCCCGGGCCCGATGCCGCCAAGGTTCGCGCCCTGCTGGCCGACTACTTCGATCAGCGCGTGCTGTACTACACGACCCGCGACGAGCAGGAACTCAAGAAGATCAACGTTCGCACCACGCAGTTGCAGACTGAACTGTGGTCCGCGGTCGCTGGGCCGGCCGCGGCCGCGCCCTCGCCGACGATGGCCCTGGTGGCGATGGGCATGAACGATGTCCTGAACGCGCAGGGCTACACCCAGGCCGCCTGGTGGAACCGGATTCCCCGCGCGGCATGGATCCTCATGCTGGCCATCGGGATCTGCTGCCACATGCTGGTCGGCTACGGCGTGAAGGATCCGAAGGAGGAGCGCGCGCTGCTGCTGGTGCTGCCGCTGGTTATGTCGATCGCGTTCATGCTCATCGCGGACATCGATAGTCCGCGCAGCGGAGCCATTCTCGTGCAGCCGCTCAACCTGCTGAGCATCGCCGAGACAGTGCGTCCGCGTTGACAGACGGTGCGCTGCTCGCGACTTGCAAGTCGCCCGTGTTCGAGTTCATGATCCCATCGTGCAGCGCGCCGCCGCGATCATCGGTTCCGCGATTTTCCTGGTCATTGCTCCGGGCACGCTCGCCGTGTACGTCCCTTGGTACCTCACGCACTGGCACTTCACGCCTCCGCTATTCCCGATCGCGCGCGTGCTGGGCGTGGCCCTGATCGTCGCCGGGTTGCCCATCTTGCTCGATTCGTTCGCTCGCTTCGCGTTGCAGGGCCTCGGCACCCCAGCGCCCGTGATGCCTCCCAAGCGCCTCGTCGTCACCGGTTTCTATCGCTACGTCCGGAATCCGATGTATGTCGCAGTCACCGCGTTGATCGCCGGCCAGGGCCTCCTGTTCGGGAGCGTCACGGTGCTGGAGTACGGCGCGATCCTGTGGGCCGGATTCTTCTTGTTCGTTGTCGCCTACGAAGAGCCTGCGCTGGGCGAGCAGTTCGGCGACGAGTACAAGCGCTATCGGGCGAACGTGAGGCGATGGTTACCGCGCGTCACCCCTTGGCGCGGGTAGGTGGTAAGAACGCTGATCGTGAGTCAGCTCATCGCTGCATTGCAGACGTTCATGCGCCACATGGCCAACGCCCGTATGGACTTATCTGCGTCATCCACGGTTCGGAAGCGGACGGCTGCAATCAGTCCAGGAATGAACGGCCGAACCAGAATCAGGATTTCAGCGCCGCCCCAACAGCTTGGCTCAGATCGTTGACAAGGTCGGCCGCATTCTCCAGGCCGATATGCAGCCGCAAGACACCAGTCGAACCGCGCCAGCTGCGGTGCGACAACAACTTTTCGGAAGTCGCCGGCAGCACCAGGCTTTCGTAGCCCCCCCACGAGGCACCGATGTCAAACAGCATGAGTGCATCGACAATCGCAAACAGCTGGGCTTCGGTGATTCCGCGAAATCCCACGGACAACAAGCCGTTGGCGCCGCGGAAATCGCGCCGCCACAGGGCATGGCCGGGATCGGTTTCCAGGGCTGGGTAGTAGACCCTGTCAACACTCGCGTGGTCCGCCAGCCACCGTGCCACGGCCATCGCATTGTGTTCGTGCTGCTGCATCCGCACCGCCATCGTGCGAAGCCCGCGCAGTGCGAGATAGACGTCGTCCGGGCTCACAGCGACACCCAGGGCTTCGTAGGTCGTGGTCAGTCGGGACGCATGAGATGCATCATTAGCGACGATCACACCCAGCATCAGGTCGGAGTGGCCGGACACGTACTTGGTCCCCGCCATCAAGGAGATGTCGGCTCCCATCGCCAACGGATTGAACAGGTAGCCTGATGCCCAGGTGTTGTCCACTACGACGCTGATCCCGCGCGCTTTGCAGGCTGCAACAATTGGCGCCAGGTCGATCATCTCGAACAGCAAGGAGCCGGGAGTCTCGACGTAGACAACACGCGTATTGGGCTGCAGCCTCTCTTCGACGCTCTCTGTGAATGGGTCGAAGTAGCCAACTTCCACGCCGGTCCGGGCCAGATGGCCAGCGTCGAGCTTGCGAACCGGCTGATAGACGCTGTCGGTGACGAGCACATGGTCACCCGGGGATGTCAAGGCCAGCAGCGTCAGCGAAATCGCCGCGAGCCCGGACGGCGTCAGGTACGCGCGCGACCCGCCTTCCAGTTCGCACATCGCCTCCTCCAGCGCGCGATGCGTATCCATCCCCTGCCGGCCATAGGTGCTGACGGGCAAACCGCCAGCCCGCTTCCTGACTTGTGCATGCATGGCCTCGATGCTCTTGAAGCGCACAGTGCTGGTTCGAACGATGGGCACGTTGACCGGCCCGCTTTCACCATTCATGGCTGGACGACCGCAATGGGCCAGGCGGGTATCGAGATGAAGCGACATGGGAAGGCTTTTCAGATGGAAGATTCCGGCGTCTTCAGGCACGACGCACTTCGGAGAGAAAGGTCTGCAGGCGCGGATTGCTGGGGCGGGTGAAGAATTGGTCCGGCGGTGCATCCTCCACGATTGCCCCATCAGCCATGAAGATGACGCGGTCCGCCACCTCGCGAGCGAAACCCATCTCATGGGTCACGCAGACCATCGTCATGCCGTCGCTTGCCAGCTCGCGCATCACGGCCAGCACCTCTCCGACCATCTCGGGGTCCAGAGCGCTGGTGGGCTCGTCGAAGAGGATAAGCGGAGGCTTCATTGCCAGCGCACGTGCGATGGCCACGCGTTGCTGCTGGCCGCCGGAGAGATGGTCCGGGCGAACGTGGGCTTTTTCCTGAAGACCCACGCGTGCCAGCAGCCGGATTCCGCAGGCGCGGGCTTCTTCGTCCGACTGACCAAGCAGATGACGCAGAGCCAGCGTAACGTTCTCCAGTGCGGTCAGGTGCGGAAAGAGGTTGAAGCTTTGGAACACGAAGCCGACACCCTGCCGATACCGATTGATGTCCCGCTCCCGAGTCGGGAGCGGCACGCCGTCGACCGAGATCACACCCCTGTCGATCTTCTCGAGCCGATTGATGGTGCGCAGCAGGGTCGATTTTCCCGATCCCGACGGCCCGCAGATCACCACGACCTCGCCGTGTTTCAGCACGAGGTTGATGTTCTTGAGGACATGCAGGCTGCCATAGTTCTTGTGGACGTTTGCGAAGTGAATCATGCTTTCTTCCTTTCGAGCACAGGCATCAGTGCCGGAAGTGGGGCCGCGGGCACAGCCGCGGGGGTTCGTGCATAGCGCCTCTCGAGCCAGCGGCCGAACAGCGTCAAGGGGTAGCACAGCGCAAAGAAGGTCAGTGCCAGCAAGGCGAAGACCTCCAGCGACCGGTTGCCGAGTCGGTCGTTCAGGTCGAGGAACTGCTGCGTGGTCTCGGCCAGGCCGATCAGCGAGCCAAGCGAGGTTTCCTTGATCAGGATCACGAGCTGGCCGACGATGCTGGGCGTCACGTTGCGCAATGCCTGCGGCCCGACGACGCGCCGCAATGCGGCCAGGTGGCCGAAGCCCATGGCGCGGGCGGCTTCATACTGCCCCTTGGGCAGCGCATCCATGCCGGCGCGAATCGTCTGCGACAGATAGGCGCCATTGAAGATCACCAGCGTCACCAGCACCGATGTGAATCCCGACAACGCATGGCCGAGCAGCAGCGGCAGCACGAGGTAGTGGATCCACAGCAGGTGCATGAGGAGCGGCACGCTGCGCATGTAGAAGACCAGGCCGGTCGACGCGGCCCCCACCGATCGCCAAGTCGATGTCAGGCCCAGCGCCAGGATCACGCCGGCGGGCAAGGCCAGCAGCAGCCCGGCGATGGCCAGCAGCAGGGTGAGCGCGACGCCTCCGAGCGGGCCGTTCGGGTAGTTGCCTATGAGAATCTGCAGCCAGTATTCATGGAGGATTTCAAGCACGTGCGCCTCCCTTCGACCAGCGCTCGTAGCGCATGGCAAGCAAAGTCAGAAGCGAGCACACGATCAGATAGGAGAGCGTTGCGAATGCATACGGCTCGACGATCCTGAAGGTCGTGTCCTGGACCCGTCGCGCCGCGCTGATCAGTTCAACCACGCCGATCATCAGCGTGATGCTGGTGTTCTTGGTGATGGTCATGGTCTGGCCGATCAGTGGCGGGATCACCGCCTTGATGGCTTGCGGAAGGATCACCAGCACGAAGGTCCGGAAGAAGCCGAAGCCGAGAGCGCGCGCGGCCTCGATCTGTCCCCTGGAGATCGAGCGGATGCCGCTTCGGATGTCTTCGGAGACGAAAGCCGCCGAATACACGATCAGGGCGATCGATCCCGCGATCATGCTGGCGTCTCGGTCGTAGAGCCATTCCTTGGCCGCTGCCGGCAGCAGTTCGGTGGCGCCGAAGTACCAGAACATCGCGTGAACCAGCAGCGGCACGCAACGGACGAAGTCGACGTACGCGGCTGCGAGCCCGCGAATCGGCCCGAAACTCGACAGCCTGGCGACCGACACCAGCGTGCCGAGCAGCAAGCTGCCGGTGATGGCCACCGCGGCCAGTTCCAGCGTCATCGCGAGGCCGGCAAGCAGCGAGGCGCCGTATTGGCCCCACAGCGCGGCGGTCCCGTTCAAAGTCATGAGGGCATTCATATCTGGCGGATGAAAGTTCCGGGCCAATCGGCGACGCGTCCGAGCAGGTTCACCCGCCGGACGAGCGTTGCCTCACAGTCCGCACGGAAGGTCAGTTCGCTTCCGTAGCAGGGCCGAAGGTGAAATTGCGCTTGCGCTTGAGCGGGGAGTTGGCGCCGAACCAGCGGTCGTAGCTCTCCTGGGCCTGGCCCGACTTCTCCATGTCGAGCAAGGTCTGGTTGACGATCGCCAGCAGCTTGGGCTCGTCCTTTCGCACGCCGATGCCCATCTTCTCGGTCACCAGATAGTCGCTGAACATCACGTACTTGCCCGGCGTGGAGCGCATCAGGCCCAGGAGTGCCGTCTCGTCGCCGGCCATGGCTTGCACCTTGCCTTGCTCGAGCGCCATGAATGCAGTGGCCGGAGTTGGAAAGCCGATCGGCTTGGCGCTCGGTATCTTGCGACTCACCGCCGGTCCGGTGCTGCCGCCCTCCATCACCGACACCCGCTTGTTCTCCAGGTCGGAGAAGGCCTTCATCGGATTGCTGGCCGGAGTGATGATCGCGGTGCCGGACACCAGATGGGGATAGCTGAAGCTGATCAATTCCTTGCGCTCGGGGGTGATCGTGACTGATGCGAGCGCGAGGTCGACCCGGCCTTGCTGCACTTCGGGAATCCGGGTAGCGGTGGTGACGAATTTCAGTTCGGGCTTCACGCCGAGGGCCTTGGCGACTGCCTCGCACAAGTCCACGTCATAGCCGACGTTCTTGCGCGTCTGCTGATCTTCGATATAGGAAAAGGGAACGTAGTTGCTGCCGGTGCCACAGATCAGCGTTCCGCGCGCCTTGATGGTGTCGACCTCGTCCGCACTTGCAGCACCGGCAAAGCTGGCCGAGAGCGCGAGCAAGGCGGCTGCGGCCAAAAGGGTTGTCGAGTTCTTCTTCATGGTTTCGTGTCTCCTGTAGTGAGGTCGTGGCGATTCAGGTGGTCGTATCGACGGCCAGCTTCGCCGGGGGAAGGTTCTTGAGGTTGAAGCGCGTCACCTCGCCGGTCTTCAGGTTGAAGCCGAGCCGGTTTTCCAGGACCTCCAGCGGCTTCCCATACAGATGGAAGTGGCGGGTGCCGGCTTCGCCCTGGATATGGATGCTGTGGATGTCCTCGGGAAGGAACTGGATTCCAGCTCCGCGGCGCACCGTGTACTCGCGCTCCAGCTCCAGCTTCGAGTGCGCCGAGTCGGCGCCGTCGTCGAGTCGCCGGTAGATCCGGTTGAGTTCCTCGCCCTCGATTGCGACGATGGCGGCCCACGTCATGTGGTTGTGAGGTGGCGTGCTCTTGCCCGGATCGATGGCATTCAGGTAGAGCGAGAAGTCGGTCTGCGGATCGGTGTAGATGAAGTAGCGCACTCCACCGCCCGCGTCCTGCGGGCCCGGCGCAGGGAAGCTCGCCGTCGAGAACAACTCGGCGTGCTCCGTTGCCAGCTTCTCCAGTTCGGCCCCGACCTTCGACAAGGCGGAGCGCGTCGCGCCTTCGGGTTCGAGGTGGCGGCGCACCGCCTGCATCAGCGCCTTGGCGGCCAAGTCACGGCGCTCTGGCACCGAAAGCTCATTCATTGCAGATTCTCCTTGGGTTGCAAACTGTGTTTCGTTTCGGCGCGCCTCAAGCGGCCGGCGCCAGGCCTTCGGTGGCGAGCATTCTTTGCACCGCCGGGCGGCGCAGCATCCGGTCGAGATGTGCCGACAGGCGCTCCGGCAAGGTCAGCCCGATCCGTCGCGCCCACCATTCCAGGATGAACAGGGCGGCGTCCGCGATGGAGAACTCGCCCAGCACGTACGGCGCATCGCCCAGACGCGCATCCATCCATGTCAGGCCTTCGAGAACGATCGTGCGGCCGTCGAGCTTCACCATTTCAGGATCGCCATCGGGACTGAAGATCTCGGGCTTGGACAGGCGCGTGAAGCCACGCATGTGCACTGTCGCGATCGCGTAGTCGATCAGCTCGAGCGCCCGGACCTGGGACATCCGATCGCCCGGCAGAAGCCGCGACGCAGGGTCCAGCGTCGCAACATAGAAAGCGATCGCAGGGAATTCGGTGATCACGCCGTCCTTGCCGGCATCGAGCACCGGCACCTTGCCCTTGGGATTGACGGCCCGGAAACCATCGCTGCGCTGATCGCCCTTGGCGAACGAGAGCCGAATCGCCTCGAAGGAACAGCCAGCCTCCTCGAGCAGCAGGTGGACGCCCATCGAGCAGGCGCCGGGTGCGTAGTAGAGCTTCATGTCCGCGCGGCCCTTACCGAGCAGCTGCGCAGTCGAAATCGACGCCGCTTTCGTTGCGGATCTGCTCGAGCAGATCGACCTCCCACTGCAAATACGCCTTCATCGATGCGTTGCGATCCTCGTAGTCGTAGGGGCTGTACCAGATGTCGTTGTTCTGGTCGGCCATGTTCTGGAAGCCGGTAGAGCAACGCAATCCCACCGCGCGCCAGGCCTTGGTGCCACCCCGCAGGACGCGAACCGGCGCGCTGGAGGCGGCCTGTGCATCGGCTGCTGCCATCGCGGCGAACTCTCCGTCCTGAGAAGTCAGCACCAGCAGGCGGTGATCCGGCAACTTGGCCAGACTCTGGCGCAGGCGCGACCGGACCGCGAACCAGGCGCCGGGTATATGGCCCGCTGCGTAGCCCAGGCTGGTGTCCAGGTCGACGACCACCGCCTCATCCTGCTCCAGCAGGCCCTTGAGTTCGAAGACCGAGATCCAGTCGACTTGCGCCAGGTGCTCGCCCCCGAGAACTTTCTGCTCTTCCGGCCCGCGGCTGAGCACCGCGCCAGTGGCATGCAATCCGTCGCGCAGAACGTGCACGTCCTTCCAGCCCATCTGCGCGAGCCACGAAGCGGTCACGCGCGCGCGCACGCCGTTGTCGTCGACCAATACCAGGCAGGCATTGCGCACCCCCACGTAGTGGTCGGTTGACTGGACCAACTGCCCGCCCGGCGCACTGCGCGATCCAGCAAGATGGCCCGCCTTGAATTCCTCGGGCGTCCGAACGTCCAGCAGGTACAGGTTGCGCTCGCTGCGCTGGCGCAGCACGGCGAGCTGGTCCGCGTCGATCTCGTTCACACCGAAGCGCTGCGCGATGCGCTGCGACGCCGCGATCGCCTTTTGAAGCGCTTCCGGCGTCGGGGGCGGGGCCACCTCGGTCCGACCCTCGGCCATGATGGCGCCGCTGAGGTGCCAACCGGCGGTGCCGTTCTCGACCACGACGACCGGATTGGGGATGCCGGCATTGATCAGCGCCTGCGCACCAATGATTCCGCGGGTCCGGCCGGCGCAGTTGACGACGATCGTCGTCTCGTCGTTGCTGATCAGCCCAAACACGCGATGGACCAGTTCGGCGCCCGGGCAGGCGATGCCTCCCGGCAGGCTGTAGCGATGGAACTCTTCATAGGGACGGCTGTCCAGCATGAGCATATCCTTGCCGGATCGCTGCCAGTCGCTCAGCGTCGCGGCGGTGACATGCGGCGTTCCGCATGCATGTTCGACGAACTCGCCAAACGCCTTGCTCGGCACGTACACCCCGGAGAAGACCTGCAAGCCGACCGCCTTCCACGCCTGGAGGCCGCCGTCGAGCAAGCCGATGTCCGAGTAGCCCCATGACGCCAGCCGGCGTGCGGCGGTCGCCGCCATGCCGTCGTTGTCGTCGACCAGCACCATCCGCGTGGCGCGGCGCGGCACCATCGCGTCGGCAAGAAACTCCAGGCGGTTCAGCGGCATGGAGGCGGCGGAAAAGATATGGCCGGCAGAGAAGACGCCGGCATCGCGGACGTCGAGAAGTGCCAGCTCCGCGCCGTCGGCCAGCATCGCCTGGAGTTGGACGGCAGTCACGAGGCGGTGGGTGATCGGCGCTTCGGCGATGCCGCCGTTCGCCTTCGAAAAAGAGGTGGTTTGAGGTTGTGTCATGGGTTCGCCCAAATCGGAATGCGGCGAAGGCTACCATCGCGATAAACTTAGTATTTCTGTATTTTTGCAACTTCAACTTCCATATTTCTGAAGTTATGTCGATTCGAGAACTCGAAAGCCTGGTGGCTGTCGCCGACCGCGGAAGCATCACCGCCGCCGCCGAGCGGCTGTTTCTCAGCGTCCCGGCGGTCAGCGCGCACATCACCAGCCTGGAGGTCGCGTTGAACACGCAGCTGCTCGACCGGCGACGCAAACCAGCGCGCCTGAATTCGGCTGGCACGCTGCTTTGCGAGCGCGCGCGCGGCGTGCTCAGCGCCTACAGGCAGTTCTACGAGACGGTCTCGGACAGCGCCGATCTGGCCGGCATGCTGACCGTCGGCGCTTCGCCTACAGTGCTGACCAACGTGATCCCGAAGACGCTGGTCGCGCTGCGCGCCGCGCACCCACGAATTCAGGTCCGCATGCGATACGGCCGCGCTTGGAGCTTGTTGAAAGACCTGCAGCACGGCGAGATCGACGCGCTGATCATCAGCCAGCCCCAGGGCGCCATCGGCGACACGAAATGGACATCGTTCGCCCGCGAACCCGTGATGGTCATCGCGCCTCCCGAAGCCAAGGGACGCACCGACGAAGCGCTGCTGGCCGAATATCCGTACATCCGATTCGGCAAGCGCTTCTGGGTCGGCGACACCATCGCGGCGCATCTGGCCGCGCGCGGCATCGTGCCGAACCAGATCATGGAAGTCGACTCGCGCGAGGCCATCGCGCTCATGGTGCGGCATGGCCTCGGCGTCTCGATCGTGCCGGAGAGCGATCCCCCGCTCAGCAAGCTCTATGGACTGCGCGAGGTGCCTCTCGGCAAGCCGCCGCTGACGCGCAACATCGGCCTCGCAGAGAGCCCGGGCAATCCCAAACAGCCGCTGATCGACGCGCTGCTGCGCGGGCTGAAGGAGATCACCCAGTCGAGCAGGCAGCGCCGCGGCTAGACGCGCGGCGCGGCGCCCTTGCGCTCGAGCAACTCGACCATTTTGAGCGCGGCCGGCGCCAGCGGACGGTTCTCCAGGCGCAGCCGGTACAAGGGCCGTGACAGCGCGGTGCCGGCCAGCTTCAGTTCGCGCAGAGTGCCGAGCGCCACCATGTCGGCGATCACCACGCGCGGCAGCATCGAAATTCCGACCCCGCTGGCCACAGTGCGTGCGATGGCCTCGTTGCTCGCCATCTCCATCCAAGGCTCCGCCGCGATGCCGTGGGCATTGCAGAGTGCCTCGGTCGCCTGGCGAGTACCCGAGCCGGGTTCGCGCAGAATCCACTGCCGCTGTGCCAGCGCCTCTGGCGTGACCGTGCGCCGCGGCAGATCAGCAGTGGGGGCGACCACGATGGCCAGCGCATCGGCCCTCCATTCGCTCACCTCGATGCGTTCATCGTCCACGCGGCCTTCCACGAGGGCGAGGTCGATGCGGCATTCGAGCAATTGCTCGCAGACCCATTGCGTGTTGCCCACGGTCACGCGCGGCACCACCGCGGGATAGGCCACGCAGAAAGCGGCGACATAGGGCGGCAACCAATAGCTCGCAACCGTGGTGCTCGCGCCGATGGTCAGGCTTCCGCGCTGCACGCCCACCCGGGCCCGCACGTCGTCGAGCGCCGCACGTTCCATCGAGAAGATGCCGTGCGCGTGGGTAAGCAACGAGGCACCCGCCTCGGTCAGCCGAAAGCCCTTGCCGGCGCCGCGCTCGATCAGTGTCAGGTCGAGCTGATGCTCGAGTTCGCGGATGCCCTTAGACACAGCGGGCTGGCTGATCCAGAGCGTCTCCGCCGCGCGCGAGAAGCTGCCCGTGTCGGCTACCGCCACGAAGAGCCGCAGCAAATGGAGATTCAGCCCCATAACTTCAGTTCATGCATCGGTGAATATTATCTCTTTGACTCATGACCTGACGCTTCCTAATCTCGGGCGATGCACTCCATCGTCACCGCCTTGCCCGGCTTTTCCTTCTTGCGCATTCAGGCGCCCGGCCTGCTGTTCGCGGCTCTTCTGGCGGCCCTTGCCGCGCTGCTGGCGCAATGGGGCCCGCTGGCGCAACTCGGCCTGAGCGCGATGACGCTGGCGATCGCGCTGGGCATGCTCGTCGGCAACACAGTGTTCCCTCGGCTGTCCTCCCGCACCGGCGCGGGTGTCGACTTGGCGCGCAGCATGTTGCTGCGCGCCGGGATCGTGCTGTATGGCTTTCGCATTTCGCTGCACGACATCGGCGCGGTCGGCTGGCCCGGCTTGCTGATTGCCGTGGCGATGGTGGCGTTGACCTTCAGCCTCGCGCTGTGGGTCGGCACCCGATGGCTCGGACTCGACCGGCAAACCGCGGCGCTGATCGGCGCGGGCAGCGCCATCTGCGGAGCGGCCGCCGTGATGGCCACTCAACCCGTGGTGCGCGGCGAGGAACACAAGGTGTCCATAGCAGTCGCGACAGTGGTGGTTTTCGGCACCTTGTCGATGCTGCTGTACCCGTTGCTCTATCCGTATATGGGTTTGTCAGAACATGCGTTCGGACTGTTCGCCGGCTCGACCATCCACGAGGTCGCTCAAGTGGTCGCAGTCGGCCAAACGATCGGGACCGCCGCAGCCAACGGCGCGGTGGTCGAGAAGATGCTGCGGGTGATGATGCTCGCGCCGTTCCTGATGTGGCTATCCTTTCGATCGGCCTCCGACAACAAGGAAGCGACGGGCCTCAAGGCCTGCTGGAAGCAGGTGCGCATTCCATGGTTTGCGGTACTTTTCATCCTGACGAGCGCGGTGCATTCGCTCGGCGTGATTCCTTCTGACCTGATTGCCAGATTCGTGCAGCTCGACACGCTGCTGCTCTCCACTGCGATGGCCGCGATGGGGCTGCGCACCAGTGCCGCAAGCCTGCGGCGGGCAGGCGTCCAGCCCCTGAAGCTGGGGGCGCTGCTGTTCATATTCCTTATGGGCGGTGGATACCTCGTGAATGCGGCGGTGTTCTTGATGTTCTGAAAAGGCATCGGGAACGTCGTTCGGCCATCCACGGCTACACGGTGTAGAGGGCGCCTCGCGACAATGACCCGTACCACCCCGCCGATTCAGTCCGCGCGAGCCACGCCACGATGGTCCGCTTGCGTCCGAATTGAGCGGCTTCGGTGACCGGCCGGTCTTGGCTGCGAACTGAAGTCGAAGGTCACCTTGGGGTCAACTGCCGGTCCCAAGGTATTGCCCCTGGTTGCCCTCCGGCGACCGAGCCCTCAAAGTATCGAACGACCGCTCGGTTGGCCATGGAAATGGGAGTTCGGGCCCTGAACGCCAGTTCGCGACATTGGGAAGCAGACGTTCGAACGCCGCGTGGTCCTGGTTGATCGCCTTCGTCGCGGCCTCGAGTTCGCCAATCAGGTTCACTGGGCCGGGTTGACCCTCTTGTAGGTGGCGGGCCCAAGGCTCATCGTGTCCGCCCGCTGCCGCAGGTTTTCCGCCGACGAGAAGCCCAGACCAGAGGAGCGCTTGCCATGATCCGCAAACTGCACCACAGCGCCTACCGCTGCCGCAACTCCGAACAGACTCGCGCCTTCTATGAGAACTTCCTGGGCTTGCCCCTGGTCGGCTCCCTGGAGATCCGCGAGACCAAGACCGGCCGCGCGACCAACGTGCTGCATACGTTCTATCGGCTCGATGACGGCTCTCACCTGGCATTTTTCGAGGCGCCCGACATGCCCTTCGACTTCAAGCCCCAGCATGACTTCGATCTGCACATCGCACTGGAGGTCGATGCGCCGGTGCTGGCCGACATGTTGGCAAAGGGCAAGTCCCAGGGCATCGAGACGCGCGGTGTTTCGAACCACGGCTTCATCGACTCCATCTACTTCCGCGATCCCAACGGCTACGTGATCGAGTTGTGCGCCAAGCGTGCCGGCCACGATGCCTTGATGGACCCGGCGACCAATGGCGCGCGGGACGCGCTGCAGCGTTGGACGGCCGCCAAGGCAAAGGGGTGAGGCGCTCAGCCGATGCATGCCTGAGCCGCGGGCGCTATGCTTCCCGCTCGACCCTGGCACCTGGAGCCACCCATGATCGTCGAGCGCATCTGGACCGGCAACGCATACCGCAACTTCAACTACCTGATCGTTTGCCCCGAGAGCGGCGAGGCGCTCGCAATCGATCCGCTGGACCACCAGAAGTGCCTGGCCGCCGCCAAGGCCAAGGGCTGGGAGATCACGCAGATCCTCAACACGCACGAGCACCACGATCACACCGGCGGCAATGCGGCCGTCGTCGCAGCGACCGGCGCCAAGGTGATCGCGCACTACAAGTCGGGCGCTCGCATCTCCGGCGTGGATCGAGGCGTCGAGGCCGGCGACGTGATCAAGGTCGGCAAGACCGTCGAGCTCGAGTGCATGGACACGCCCGGCCACACGATGTGCCACATCTGCCTGCGCTCCCACACGGACAACCCGGCCCTGTTCTCCGGCGACACGCTGTTCAATGCAGGGGCGGGCAACTGCCACAACGGCGGCAATCCGGAAGACCTGTACACCACCTTCGTCGAGCAACTCGCGAGACTGCCTGCCGACACGCGCGTCTATCCAGGTCACGACTACATCGAGAACAACCTGCGCTTCACTCTCGCGCGCGAGCCCGATAACGTCGCCGCCAGGGCCTTGTTGCCCGACGTGGCGGGGCAAGACCCGGCGCGTGGCCGCGTCACGACGCTGCAGGAAGAGATGCAGATCAACACCTTCTTGCGCCTGTCCAGCCCGAGCGTCATTGCGGCGCTTCGCGAAGTCTTTTCCGACCTGCCCGAGAACCCGGATCCGAAGACCGTGTTCCTCAAGCTTCGCGAGCTGCGCAACAAGTGGTGAGCCTGGCGATCAAGGGCTTTGCCGTGTTGGCCTCTCTAACGTCGAACCGCCTTACTGGATTACGTGACTGCGGCGCC
The DNA here is from genome assembly GCF_030317145.1 of Variovorax flavidus. Taxonomy (GTDB): domain Bacteria; phylum Pseudomonadota; class Gammaproteobacteria; order Burkholderiales; family Burkholderiaceae_C; genus Variovorax; species Variovorax flavidus. The sequence goes on along the minus strand of NZ_JASZYE010000013.1, from coordinate 17,454 downwards.
CAAATGGCGCTTCAGTCACGGCCAGCCGACACCGGGGATGTCCACCGTCGCCGCGAGCAACTGGCCGGTACCGGCCATGTCATCCATGCGATCCATACCGAACCAGCGAGCGGCGGCGATCAAGAGGGTCTTGCGATCAGGACCGCCGAGCATGCAAGCGAATGCGCCGCGATCGAGTTCGATGCGTTGCTGGACTGTTCCGCCTTCACGGACTCGAACACAGCATTTGTGAGGCACGTCGGCGTACCAGACACAGTCTTGCGCATCGATGCAAATGCCGTCTGGCGTTCCCTCACCAAGGTCCGCCCAAACCCGACGTCCTGACAACACGCCGTCGGGCGCAATGTCGAAGGCAGTCAGGCGTCGGCCGTGCGACTCCGCAAGGATCAAGGTCCTGTTGTCCAGGGTAACCGCCATTCCGTTCGGGAAAGCAAATCCCTCCGCGAGGGACCGCACCTGGCCATCGGGCGTCACGACCACCAGGCATTCTCCGTTCACATAGGCATTGCCACGGCCGTCCACGACGATCTCATTCCACAAGCCCTTCGAGAAGGATGCGAGGTCGGCGTAGGTTGCCAGCGCGCCATCCGAGGTCTGCGGACGAGTTTGCCGGCGCGCGACGAGACGAACAGCAAACTGCCGTCAGGCAGGAAGTCGAACGAGAGGGGTGGCGCGGGTGCTTGTACGATGGTTTTGGGCGCACCGTCGTCATTGCCAAGTGACATGATCTCGCCGGCAGTCCAGTCGGCGAACCACCATCGTCCGTTGTGCCACCGGGGCGACTCCACCAGACCCCGATCGCCAGCTAGATGCATGAGCCTGGAAGGTGGTTGCGTCATGTTGGCCTCTCACGAATCGTTCCATTGTCCGCGCGTGATCTTTAGTCTGAGGCCTTGGCCTTGGGCTTGAAGATGTGCACGACCTCACCATGCCCGAGCATCTGCACCAGCCTGGCGATGCGCCTGGCACGCGTCTCCGGCTTGACCGCCGTCTGCACGCGCCAAAGAACAGCGTAGCGGTTGGACGCACTGATCGTTGCGAAGAAGGCCTTCGCCTTTGGGCTTGCATCCAGCGCGGCCTGCAGGTCGTCGGGCACGCTGGACGTGCGCGCGCTGTCGTAGGCCTTGCCCCAGCGGCCGTCAGTCTTCGCGGCATCGATCTGGGCCTGCCCCGGGGGCTGGATGCGTCCGGCCTCGACCAGCGCGGCGACCTTGTCCACATTGATCCTGGACCAGATGCTGCGCGCGCGCCGCGGCGTGAAGCGTTGCAGGAAGTGCTGGTCGTCGAGCCCTTTCTTCTGGCCGTCTATCCAGCCCCAGCAAAGCGCGATCTCGACAGCCTCGGGGTAGGTAACACTGGGCTCGCCCGCGCCTTTCTTCGCGATCTTCAACCACAACCCGTCCGACGTGGCGTGGTGCTTTTTCAGCCATGCGTCGAAGGCCTTCGCGGACTTGAAGAGGGTCGCAGCGGTGTCGGATTTCGTGCCGGGCATGTCATCGCTTCGAGGGATCGGTCTCGCATTTTCCGTCCGCGATCAGAACGGGATCAGCGAACATCCACGATGTGGCGATCGCCGCGTCGGCTGAATCGGGTCGTAGTTGAGGCGCCACATCGGGAATGCCTCTTTGCATCTCGATTGGGAGCGCTGCCCCTATACTCACTTATTGGCCAAGCGATTAATTACATGAAGACCACGGGTACCGCCAGCCGCACCATGACCACCAAGCGGGTTAAACAGAAGAAACCCGGCCGGCCGGAGGGAACCAGCGCGGTCCGCGACGAGATCATGGACGCCGCCGAAGCGCAGTTCGCAAAACTGGGCTACGCCGGCGCCACGCTGCGCGAGATCGCCGCCGCCACCAACGTGACGCAGGCGCTGATCAGCTACTACTTCGGGTCGAAGTACGGGTTGTTCGAGGAGACCTTCCTGCGCCGCGGGCAGGTCATCTCGAAGCAACGCGTGGACCTTCTCGAAACGCTGCTGGGCAAGGGCAAGCCCACGGTGCGTGAGATCGTGCATGCCTTTCTGTCGCCCACGCTGGCCCTGCGCTCCACACCGCAGGGCCGGTCCTTCCTGCGGCTGCAGGCCCGCCTGCACACCGAGCCGCCCGAGATCTCGTACAAGGTGCGCACGGATGCCTATGGTTCGTCCACGCAGCGCTATGTGGAAGCCTTTCGCCTGGCCCTGCCGCAACTGGGCGAGCTTGACGCCTACTGGCGCGTAACGCTGATGGTCGGCACCTACCTCTACGCGTTCTCGGACACGCACCGCTTGGAAGAGATGACGCCCGAGGGCCTGTACGACCCGGAGGACACCGAAGCGCTGATCGACCAGGTGACGCGCTTCGTGGTTGGCGGCTTCCAGGCGCGCTGAGGCGCCCTCGCCGCTCGCTTCAGGCCAAGGGAAGCCGCGCGTACAGCGCTTCCAGGCTCATCACGTCCGCATACTTCTGCCGCATGTCGAACAGGCTCGCCTCGTGCGGGCCGATGGCGCGGTCGCCCACGCAGTCTTCGACCACGACTGGCCGGAAGCCCCAGCACATGGCGTCGACCACGCTGGCGCGCACGCAGCCGCTGGTGACGCAACCGGCCACCAGCAGCGTGCGCACGCCGCGCTGCGTCAGCCAGGGCGCCAGGTCGGTGCCGAAGAAGGCCGAGGGGACGTTCTTGCGCACCAGCCGCTCGCCGGCCAGGGGCGCGAGCACATCCACGATCGCACTCTCAGGCGAATGCTCCTTCAGCCCCAGCATGCCAGGCACCTTGGTGCTGAAGATGTTGGCGTCGCTGTCGTCGTCCGCGTAGACGATTCGGCTGTGCGCCACCGGCCACCCGCGATCGCGCGCGGTGGCCAGCAGGCCCGCGGTACGGTCGATCGCGCCCGGGATGTTGCCACCGCCGAAAGTCCCGGGATCGGCGAAGCCGTTCACGAAGTCCACGATAAGGAGGCCGAGGGGCGGTAGCACGCCCAGCCCGGCGCCGAAACCCTGGCGATGGTAGACCTGCGACTCGTCACGCATGCGCGACCTCCTTCTGTTCGACGGTCTTCGCAGGATTCGTCAGCGACTCCACCACCTTGCCGTCATTCACCACCTGCAGCCCATCGACAAATACGTTGCAGTGCCGCATCGGGATGTCGATGTGGCAGGCGGTGGTGCGGCTGCCGCCTGCCTCGTTGTTCGGGCCGAGCGAGAACAGGAAGTTGCCGCTGACGGCGCGCGCATCCATGCCCAAGGTGGCCTCGCGGTCGTACAGGCCGAGGGTCGACCAGAAGGCGCGCTTTTGCAGCCCCCAGCCGACGTGCGAGATGGCGTAGGCCTCGGGGTCGTCGAAGGACTCGATGTACTCGCGCAGCAGTTCAGCCTCGGCATCGCCCTCGATGGCGGTGACGAAGCCGTTCTTCACCGTGAGCGTGATGGGCTCCCCCACGTAGTTCTTCATCGGCAGCAGCACATCTCCCTTGGCCAGCACGATGCGGCCCTGCGCTCCGCCTTCGTTCGGCCAGGTGAACGCGAAGCCGCTGGGCCAGTGGTCCCAGCGACCGGGCTGGTCGACGAAGCCGTACTCGGCCGTCACCGGGTAGTCGCCCAACGGCAGGCGCAGGTCGGTACCGGCGGCGGAGGTCACGTGCATCTCACGCTTGCCGCTGAGCAAGGCGACGCCGGCCTGCACCCGGTGGTAGTCCTCCTCGGTGGGCACCAAGCGCGCCAGCACCTCGGGCGGCTCCACCGCGAGCAGGATCCTGGTGCCCGAAGCCAGGATCTCATGCTGCTCGGGCGAGAACAGCAGCGTCATCAGATCCAGCACCAGGTCGCTGGCCTTGAGCGCGGCAATGGCGGCCCGGTTACCAGTGAGCGGCGTGGTGCCCAGGTAGGCGAGCGTGTCGCGGCTGAGTGCCTTCTCGCCGTTGACCGGTGGCAGGTCCAGCCGGCTGACACATGCGCCCATCATGGTGGCGGCGGTGATCGCGCAGCGCAGCGTTTGCGGATGCGTGTGGTCGCTCGTCAGTACGGTGACGGCATCGCCGCTCTTGAGCCTGGAAAGGGTGAGCACCTGGGTCCAGGCGCGAATGAGTTCGGTGTCGCTGATTGCCATGCAAATCTCCGTGTCGAATGGGTTCAGTCCAGCGCCTGGCCAAGGAAGTCGCCGAAGGCGCGATGAAATCCTTCCTCGTTGTCCCAGGGAATCATGTGGCCGGCGCCGGCCACGCGGTGCTCACGCAGGCCGGGCACCAGGGTGCGGATCTCGGCCACGTCCTCCTCGCGAATCACATGGCCACGCTCGGCGCTCATCAGCATCAACGGCACCGCGATGCGCGGCAGGTCGGCGTGGATGTCGTCGGTCTGGAACGCCTCGAAGCTGGTGACGATCGCGCGCTCGTCGCAGGTGTGCAGCCATTGGGCGCGCAGGCGCAGTTGCTCTTCGGTCCAAGTGGGGCAGAACTCGCGCATCTGCTCCAGGCTGATGCCATGGCGTGCCATGCGGATGGAATCCACATACCAGGGCAGCTTTGCCGGATAGGCGCGGCGGCCCGGGCCGGAGACTGGCGGGTCGACTGCCACCACGCGCGTAAGGCGGGCGGCCTGCTTCGAAGCCGCGCGAATGGCGATGCGGCCGCCCATCGAGTGGCCGACAAAGGCATACCGCAAAAGGCCCAGCGCGGCAGCAAAGGCGTTCAGGTCAGCCGCCTGTGCATCGAGGCTGTAGTCGAGTGCATCCGAAGCCTCGCTCAGGCCTCGCCCCCGCACATCGAGCACATAGGTGTCGAAGTGGCGCCCGAAGCGCTCAGCCACGAAGCCCCAGGTCACGGCCGGGCTGGTGATGCCCGGGATGATGACCACTGCATCGCGACCGGCGCGCGCGCCCGTGTCGCCGCCGTAACGCAGGTAGTGCTGGCGGATGCCATTGGCATGCACCTGCGCGCCGTAGAGGAAGGTGCTGCTCATTGGCAAGCTCCCTTCTTCGAATAAGCCCCGGACAGCAGCGCACCCGCGCCCGGCACCACCTGGTCCAGGCCCAGGGCGCCCAGCATCGCATAGGTCGTGGCGACCGCGGCCGTCACCACCGGCTTGCCCGTAGCCGCCTCGACCTGTGCGATGGCCGGCAGCGAAGGCATCTGCACGCAGGCCGAGAGCACGATCGCATCCACGTCATCGGTCTTCATGCCGGCCACGATGGCCGGCAGCTTTGCCGGGTCGTGACGGCCGACCGCCAGGTTGTCCGGAATCTCCAGCGCGCGCCAGTCGGCCACCTCGAAGCCCTCGTGCTCGATGTAGTCGATCACCAGCTTCGTCAGCGGCACCATGTAGGGCGCTACCAGCGCGATGCGCTTGACGCCCATCACCTTGAGCGCATCGACCAGTGCGCCAGCGCTGGTGATCACCGGCGCCTCGCCCTGATTGCCGGCGGTGGCGGCGCTCAGGCGGGACTGCGACTGCCGGTGGTAGCCGCGGCCCATGGCCATGATGGCCACCAGGCAGGCGTAGCCCAGCACGTCGACCCGCGCATCGCTCAGCTCCAGGGCGCAGCGGTCGGACTCGGCGTCCATCGCGGCGAGTTCTTCCTTGTTGACGTGCTTCATCCGCATGCGCGCGGAATGAAAGGTGAAGCGCTCGGGCCGCACCTGTTCGCGCAGGCGCAGCATGGCGGGAATCTCGGTCTCCATCGTGGTGTTGGAGCTGGGCACGATCTGCCCGATGCGGAATTGGGTCTTGCTCGTCATCTCTGATCCTTCTTCAGGCCGCGGCTGCTTCGGTGTTTTCGTCGAAGCGCTCGACGCATGCGGTGGCGTCATACGAATAGACCCATTCGGCCTTGATGCCGACAGCGTTCGGGTCCTTGGCCTGGGCCTTCTGGAATTCCTCGTCGCGCTTCTTCTGCTCTTCCGGCGTTGCCAGGTGGTAGGTGCGGCCGCGCTCTCGTGCCTCCAGTTGCACGCGGGCGGTGCGCGGGCGACGCTCGGCCTCGTAGGCACGCAGGGCGCCGTCCAGGTCGCCATCGAAGTGCGACAGCGCGGCGGCCAGCACGTAGGCGTCCTCGATGGCCATCGCCGCGCCCTGCGAGAGGAAGGGGAGCATCGGATGCGCCGCGTCGCCCAGCAGCGTCACGCGGCCCTGCGACCACTGCTCCATCGGGTCGCGGTCGAACAAGCCCCACTTGAAGATCTGCTGCGCGTCGGTCTTCTCGAACAGGCGGATGATGTTCTCGTGCCAGCCTTCGTAGGCGCCCAGCAGTTCCTCGCGGGTGCTCGGTTCGGTCCACGATTCGGTCACCCAGTCGGCGCTCTCGTTGACGGCAACGATGTTCACCGCCGCCCCGCCCTTGACGTAGTAGGTGACGATGTGCGCCTTCGGGCCCATCCAGAAGGAGGCGTCCGGGCTCACGAAGGGCAAGGGGTGATGCTCCACGGGCACCAGCGCGCGCCAGCACATGTGGCCGGTGTATTGCGAGGCCGTCTTGCCCCACAGCGAGTCGCGCACCGCCGAATGGATGCCGTCGGCGCCCACGATCAGGTCGGCTTCGAATTGGGTGCCATCGCTGAAATGGGCCACGGCCCCGTCATCGCGCTGGGTCACCCCGGTGCACGAGACGTTGAAACGCACATGGTCCGCGGGGATGCCTTCGCACAGGATGGCGTGCAGGTCAGCGCGGTGCACATGCCAGAAGTCGGCGCCGAAGAGGCGCGGGCACACCTCCCTCAGTGGCGTGTGGAAGAGTTCGCGCGCGTCGTCCCAATTGCGACCGACCATGGCGTTGGGCAGGAAACCGATGCGCGCCAGCGCGTCGCCCAGGCCCAGCGCGCGAAGTACCTTGGCCGCATTGGGTGTCATCTGCACGCCCGCGCCGATTTCGCCGAACGCGCTCGCGCGCTCGAACACGTGCGCATCGATGCCACGCAGCCGCAGCGCGCGCGCCAGGGCCACGCCGCCGATGCCGCCGCCGACGATGCCCACTCGCAATGTCTTGTTCATGTCTTCGCTACTCCTTGATCTGATGGCCGGCGTTGGGCCAGGCCCCGTTGTTAAACAGTTGTTCAATTAATTGAAAGAGACAAAAAGAGGGTGCTCGGGCACCCTCCCTGCCGGAATCAGCCGCCCAGGTAGGCGCTGAGCAATCCCGGGTCGTCGAGCAGGCCGGCCGCGTCGCGTTCGGCCACCACACGCCCGGTTTCGTAGACGTAGGCGCGCTTGGCCACCGACAGCGCGTTGTGCACGTTCTGCTCGACCAGCATCACCGTCACGCCGTGGGCGTTGATCTCGCGCACGAACTCGAACACTTCCTCGGCCATGCGCGGGCTCAGGCCCAGGCTGGGCTCGTCGAGCAAGAGCAGGCGCGGCTCGGACATCAGCGCACGGCCGATGGCCAGCATCTGTTGCTCGCCGCCGCTGAGCGTGCCGGCCAGTTGCTTGTGCCGTTCCTTGAGGCGCGGAAAGCGCTCGTAGACCCGGCCGATGCGCCGCTCGATCTCACCCTTGGACTTGCACAGGTAGGCACCCATCGAAAGGTTCTCGTCAACCGTCATGGTCGGCCACACATGGCGCTCCTCCGGCGACTGTGCGATGCCCTGCGCCACCACGCGGTCGGCCGGGAGGCCGCCGATGCTCCGGCCCTGGAAGAGGATCTCGCCACGCGTGGGCTTGAGCAAGCCGGAGATGGCGCGCAGCGTGGTGCTCTTGCCCGCGCCGTTGGCGCCGATGAGCGCCACCACCTCGCCCGGCATCACGCGCAGGTTCACGCCGTGCAGGGCTGCTGTCTTGCCGTAGCTCACGTGCAGGTCGCGCAGCTCCAGCACAGGCGAAGCGGCGGCATCGGCCAACGTGCTTGCGTGCATCTCGTGGGTCATCACTGCGCTCATGCCTTCTTTCCTCCACCGCCCAGGTAGGCCTCGACCACCCGGCTGTCGGCCTGAACCTGGGCAGGCGTTCCCTCGATCAGCTTCTGGCCGAAATGCATCACCACCACCCGGTCCGAGACACCCATCACCAGGCTCATGTTGTGCTCCACGATCAGGATCGATTGGACGAGCGTGCCGCGCAGCGTCTTGAGGATCTCGCCGAACTGGCGGGCCTCCTGACTGTTGAGGCCGGCCGCGGGTTCGTCCAGCATCAAGATCTTCGGCTTGGCCGCGAGGGCCAGGGCCACTTCGAGAAGCCGCAGCTCGCCACAGGACAGCACAGCGGCCGGCGTGTTCATGCGATGGCCCAAGCCCATGGTGTGGACGATGCGCTGCGCGCTGTCGCGCGCAGCCGCCTCGGTGGCACGCACCGCACGGCCTGGGAAGAAGGTGCGCCACAGCGGCTGGCGCGCTTCCATGTAGTGGCCGGTCAGCACATTCTCGAACACCGTGAGCGACTTGAGGATGTTGGTCTTCTGGAAGCTGCGCACGATGCCCATGCGGGCCATGTGATAGGGCTTCCGTCCGGTCACGTCGTTGCCTGCGAAGCGCACCTGGCCTGCGCTGGGCGTGTAGAAGCCCGTGATCAGGTTGAAGCAGGTGGTCTTGCCGGCGCCGTTGGGGCCGATCAGGCCGACGATCTCGCCGGGGTGCACGTCAAAGCTGATGTCCTTGACGGCATGGATGCCGCCGAAGGACTTGCCCAGGCCCCGCACCTCCAGCGCGCGTGGCGCGTTCATGGCGTAGGTCGCGCTCATGCCGCCCTCCTCTCTGCCGTGGGCGAAACTGTTGCATTCTTCGGCGACGCGGCCTTGCGCGATTCGCGCCATTGCACGACGAAGCCCATCAGGCCGCGCGGCAGGAAGAGCACGATCGCGATCACTGCCAGGCCGAAGATCGACAGGCGCAGCTCCTTGGCCTCGCGCAGATACTCCTCGAGGAAGGTCACCAGGAGCGCGCCGATCAGCGGCCCGACCAGCGTGCCCTTGCCGCCAATGAGCACCATGATGATCATGCTCACCATGAACGCAAACCGGAACACCTCGGGCCCCACGAAGGAGATGTAGTGAGCATAGAAGCCACCCGCCATGCCCGACAGCAGCGCGCCCAGCACCAGCGCCAGCATCGAGTAGCTCAACGGGCGGATACCGATGGACTGCGCCACATAGCGGTTCTCGCGGACCGCCACCGCGGCGCGGCCCGCGTTCGAATGCACGAAGCGGAAGCTCAGGTAGAGCGTGAGTGCGAGCAGCACCCAGGCGATGCCGTAGTAGAACTGCTTGGCGCCCAGGTTGCCTGCCTCGGCCAGCCACTCGGGCTGCGGAACGCCGGCAATGCCCATCGGGCCATTGGTCAACGCGATCCAGTTGTCGGCCACCAGGCGCAACACCTCGGCGAAGGACAGCGTCACGATCACGAAGAATGGCCCCTGCAACCGCAGCGTGATGCCGCCAATGACCACGCCCACCACCGCGGCCAGCAGGCCGGCCGCCGGCACGGTGGCCCACATCGGCCAGCCGTACTGCGTCGACAGGATGGCCGCTGTGTAGGCGCCGGTGCCGAGGAACGCGGTGTGGCCGAGCGAGAACTCGCCCACGTAGCCCACCACCAGGTTGAGGCTGCTGGCCAGCACCGCGTAGAACAGCACCATGATCGCGATGTGCAGCACGTACTGGTCGCGCAACACAAAGGGCAGCAACGCGGCCAGCGCCATCAACGCAAGGAGACAATGCTTCTCGAATTTCATGCGCGCTCCGCCCGTTTGGAAAAGAGGCCGTAGGGCCGGAAGAGCAAGGTGAGGATCACCAGCGCGAAGCCGACGATGTCTACCCAGCCGGTGGCCACGTAGCCGCCCCACAAGGCTTCCACCACGCCCAGCAGAAGACCGCCGGCGATGGCGCCCGCGAAGCTGCCCATGCCGCCCAGGATCACCACAACGAAGGCCTTCATGCTGACCAGGCCGCCAACGGCCACCTGCGCCGAGTAGATCGAGCCGAGCAGCATGCCGGCCATGGAGGCGATCACCGTGCCCATTGCGAAGGTGGCTGCGTAGACATTGGCCGTGCGCACGCCCACGAGTTGGGCGGCCATCGGGTCCTGGAAGGTTGCGCGCATCGCGCGGCCCAGGCGCGTCTTGTGGATCACCAGCCACGCGGCCACGATCAGCAGCGCGCACACCACTACCGCAAACACTCGCAGCTTGGTAAGCACCACCGTGCCGAGGAACAAGGGACCGGCGGAGATTGGCGCCTCGACCTTCAACGGTGCCGTGCCCACCGCGAGCAAGGCGGTGTTGGCCAGGAAGATCGACAAGCCGATGGTCAGCAAGATTCCGGGCTCCTCGCCCTGGTTGCGGATGCGCTCGATCAGGAAGCGATCGACCAGCCAGCCGAAGGCGCCCATGGCGACCGCCACCAGCACCAGCCCGCTGAAGAAGTCCAGGCCCAGGCGGGTGGTCGCCCACCAGCCCATGACACCGCCGAGCATGTAGAGCTCGCCGTGGGCGAAATTGACCACGCGCATGAGACCGAGGATCAGGGTCAGTCCCAGCGCCGAGAGCGCATAGAACGAACCCGTCACCAGGCCGTTGGCAAGGTACTGGGAAAGTAGTTCCATCGTCGGAAGTCCTCCGTCTGCGTCGCGGCCTCAGGGCTTCTCGGTGGCCGACTGCGCGACCACGTGCGGCTCACGCTGGCTGATTTGCACCAGCACCACGTCGAAGCCATAACCTTCGCCCTTGTCGGTGAAGCGGTAGCGGCCGTTGGGCGCTGCGTAGTCGGTCTTGCGCAGCGCGTCGCGGATCGCCTCGGGCTCCGCCTTGCCGGCGCGCGCAACCGCGTCGAGCATGATGTTCATCGCGTTGTAGCCGGCGGCGCCGTACTTGCCCGGCTTTTCCTTGTAGGCCTTGCTGTATTGCTCGACGAAGGCCTTGTTGCGTTCGTTCGAGAGGCTCGATGCATATGGCACGGCGGCATAGATGCCTTCCGACGCGTCGCCCGTGAGGCCAATGAAGTCCGCCGTGGCCCAGGAGCCCACACCGAAGATCCTGGTCTTGATTCCGAACTCCTTGAACTGCTTCACAAGGATGGAGCCGTCCTGCGTCTCGGCGGCCACGAACACGCCGTCGGCCTTGCTGGCGCGCAGCTTGGTCAGCAGCGTGTAGAAGTCGGTCGCACCGTGGTCGAAGTACTCCTTCATCACGGTCTTCACGCCCAGGGCTTCCAGGTCCTTGGAGAAGTCCTCCACGCCGCCACGGCCCCAGTCGTCGTTCACGCCGATATAGGCCACGGTCTTGAGCTGCAGCTTGTCCGCCAGGATCTTGCTGAAGGTCTTGGACATGAGGCGGTCGGTCTCGGCCGAGCGGAAGAAGTACTGCATGCCCTTCTCCGTCAGGTCGGCCTTGGACGACACGCCGGTAAGGAACGGGACCTTGTACTTCTCGGCCACCGGCATCACTGCGGCGGTCGCCGAACTGCAGAAGGCGCCTTGCAGCGCCACTACTTTGTCGCGCTGCACCAGCTTCTCGGCGGCATTGACCGAGTTGGCGGGGCGGCACTGGCCGTCCTCAACGACCAGCTCGACCTTGCGGCCGAGCACGCCACCAGCGGCATTGCGCTGCTCGACGGCGAGCTTTGCACCGTTGACCGAAGCCAGCCCGTTGTAGGCGACCGAGCCGGTCAGCGGCTCGATCACGCCGATCTTCACCGTCTCCTGGGCGCTGGCCAGCACCGACACAGCGACGAGGCCCGTGAGGGACAGCAGTTGAGACCACTTGTTCATTTCATTCTCCAGGTGAGGACAAACCAACCCGACACGCTGGCCGACCAAGCCTTCGCACCGGTGCTATTAAATTAAACGATCAATTAATTGTGGACCGAAGAATAGACCCAGCACATTGATCCCGTGTTGGGGTTAACCCGCGCAATTAATTGAACACCTGATTAGCAAGCTTGATGCCAGCTGGAGATGGCGATCCATAGCCAAGGAACCGCGGCACATGCACCACGGAGTGGCGTTGCGCCTATAAATGGGGGCTCCTTCCGCAGAGCCCCCTTGAGCGCATTCGTCCGGTCCGTTCGCGTGCGGGCTCAGCCCACTTCCTTGGCCCGCGGCGGAACCAGGAGCCGTCGAGAAGAGATGGCGCCTTGTCCTTGGGCCAGTACAGCCGCATCATGAGGATGAATCCGTCCTTGGCCGCGGGCAGCCAGTTCTCCTCCTTGTCGGCCCCCGGTGACTCATGCTGGACGTACAAGTCGATGGAGCCAGCGGGGTTGGGCTTGAGCTTGTTGCGCTGGCTGACGGTGTAGCGGTTGATCGAGTTCGGCACGAAGAAGTAGCCCGTGTCATACATCGTCAGCGACCAGAATCCGTTGACCGGCGGCAACTGGCCCTTGGGGAAATGCATCACGTACTTCTTGGAGCCGTGGTACTTCTGCAGCACGTCCGGCCCGGTCGAGGTCGGGTAGACCGCATCCTGCGGCCTGTTGGCGCCCAGGCCAATGGCCGTGATCAATGCGCGCTGGATGTAGTTGGTGCCGTAGATGCCGGTCTTGGTGGTGAAGGTCCAGCCGTTCTTGAGCTTCAGGTCGCCGGCCAGGACGCCCTTCTTCATCCAACCCATGATCTTGGCTTGCGCCGGCTTCGGTGCTTCGGCCAGTCCCTTGCTAACCGAAGGATCGAGCTTGGAGACATCGAAATCCTGGCCCGGCACGATGCCGATCTTCGCCAGCTTGGCGACCATCGGCGCATCGGCCGCGGCCGGGGGATTGGTCTTGAGCAGCTGCGCAAATAGGGTGAAGAAGGCCGTGGCATCCATGCCATCGACCAGGTCGCGCACGGCCGTCTTGGCGTCGAACGCCGGGTCGACCTGACCGGCCGGCGGCGTGTACGGCTTGCCGTAGGACGACAGGGGCACCGCCGACATGTGGTCCTGCAGCGCATGGACTTCGGCATAGTCTTCCGGGGTGCCGGTGCAGTAGATGCGCCGACGGCTTCTGGTCTGCTCCCTGGTGCTACTTGGTATCGCCAACTTCGCTTCTGCGTTGTCCTGGAGCCTCGGCATGCTCGTTGTCACACGCGTTGCGGCGGCGGCGTGTGCCGCCGCCTACACGCCCAATGCCGGGGCGGTGGCGGCCGCACTGGCAGGTCCCCAAACGCGCGCGCGGGCACTTGCCGTGGTCATTGGTGGCCTGACCTTGGCGACCGCGCTGGGGGTCCCTATCGGACACGCCGTCAGCGCCGCGTTGAGTTGGCGCGCTTCCCTGGCGCTCGTGGGCGTCTTGTCGCTCGTGGCCGCGACAGGAGTGTTCTTCCTGATGCCATCCGTCCCAGGCGGAACCAAGGTCACGCTGCTCCAAAGGCTTGCGGCGCTCAGGCGCCCACGGGTACTGCTGATCCTTCCGTTGACGGTTCTTGGAATGGCCGCTTGCTACACGCCGTATGCGTTTACGTCGGATCTCCTGGATGCCTTGCGGGTGCCCGATTCCGCGTTGACTTTCATGCTCTTTGCCTACGGCGCGGGCGCTTTCATTGGCAACTACCTGTCCGGTCGAGGGACGGACGGCGTCGGTCCCGTGCCAATCCTGGCCGGCACTTACGGGCTCATGACTGCCTCCCTGGGAATCCTGGCCTGGTTCGGCATCGCCCAGCCGCCCGAGACCTCGCTACTCCTCGCCTTCATGATGGCGTGCTGGGGAGCCAGTAGCTGGGCGCAATCCCCGGCGCAGCAGCACCGGCTCATCGCTAGCGCGCCCGAAGAGTCGTCACTGGTCGTGGCCCTGAATTCGTCCTGCATCTATCTGGGGATGTCGATCGGCACGGCTATCGGCGGCCAGCTCATCGGACATGGCGCGAGCGTGCCTCTGACGTGCGGCGCCGCCCTGGCTGCCTTGGCGTTCGTTTATCTCTTGTTCACAAATGCACGGTTGCGAGCAAGTCCCCAAGGCTGAGCAAGGATCCAACTCAACTTCATCTGAAATGGTACTCGAGTACCTCATCATTCAAGGCATCGATGACTCCTGTGGGAACCCAACCGAGATGTCTGTAGAAGCCATGAGAGCGAGCTCTCGGGTCGGTTGAGCAACCAAGGAAAAGACGCGGGATGTCCGTGGCTCTGAACTCATCAACAACCAGACCGAGAAGAGCCTTGCCGATGCCGAGGCCTTCGATGCCGGTAGCAATGCCAACACGCCGATTTCGCCAGTTCCCCGAATCCCAAAGCAGTAGCCGACGAGCTCTTTGTCGACGAGGCCAACGAATCCGAACAACAGACCCTCGCGGACGTCCGCCTCCCAGCTTTGAGGCGTCACACCGATTGCACTCAGCTGTTCCGGAGAAAAGGCGTTTTCCCGTGTCAAGCCTCGCAAAGTAAAGCAGGCGGGCGTGTCTTCGGGAACAGCTTTTCCATAGACAAGGTTCATGACGGCCTCTCGGTGACCGACGATAACGCCTTCCGAGTCGCAGTCAGCCTAGCAACTGGGGCGGTCGTCAGTCGGCCCTTGGTAGCATTTTGACCGCTGATCCTCCTCGGTTTGCTGAACGGCGCCGACTCACCAAAGCTGTGGAGGCGGCGCGATGCACACACGCCCGGACCTACCGAATACAGCAGGCCGGCAAGCTCTCGCCCAGGGTAGGTGTCCACGAACTGGGCGCCTGCAGCGAAGGTCCGGTCTTGGCCGCATTCTGCTGTCGCCTACGCATGTCCCAAGTCGTCGAGCCGACGAAGCTCCTCGCCCTCGTCCTCGGACGCTTGGAAGATGTTCCGCAGGGTCTGCGGCGTGATGGGTCTGCCAGCCTCGGCGAGAAGTGGTTGATGCCCGCCGTCCTCGATGGCCGATAGGAGTGCCCGCGCCTTCGCGAAAACGTCTTCGGCTCGGTTTCCGAAAAGCTCTTGGTCAAACAATGGCTCGCCCTCCAACAGACGACGACGCACCTCGAGCACACCTAGGTTCGTAATCCGGCGAACATCGCCAACGAGCGAGACGGAGGGGTCACGCGGCGCATCGTCGCTGGGAGGTGATGGTGAATGGCGGGTTTTGCGCAACCGGCCGTCCGCTCGTTCTGGTCTACTGTCTGGAGAGTGCGCACGCGCTTCGACGTGGTGAGCGAGCGCCCTGCCCTTTCCCCTGTCCAAGCCGGTGACTCCAGATCGGCTCTCAAGCAACTAGCGGGGGCCGATTTCTCATCGAATCAACAACTTGCGCGCGCCGCCGTCAAAGTTAGGCCGGTGGTCGAAGTGCGGCCCCATGCGGCCCTGGCCTTGTGCGCGGCATCGAGGGCGGCCTCGATGTCTTTCGCGTTGGAGCGCGGGATGCTCGTGAAGGCCTGGCCCGTGACCGGCGTCAGGTTGTCGAAGTACTGCCCGTCGATCGGCGCGACCCACTGGCCGCCGATGTAGTTTCCGTACTGCTTCTTGAAGGGGTTCGCAACGCCGAGGTTGCGCATTTCAGCCATGTCCATGAATTCATCTCCGTTGAAGTTGAGGAAGGAATCGCATGGACTGGTTCGCAATCGGTGGGCCAATCCGTGCCTCCGCGTGCCAGCACGCGCAAGTGCTTGTCACCAAAAGGATTTACAGCCGGTGTGCGCCGACATCGCGTGACAGTCATCGTGCGCACGCTGTGTCGAAACGGAGCAGATGATGCAAATTGAATCAGCCGCCTGGATCGCTCAAAGCGCGCACGAAGCCCGGTCCCTCGGGCGGTCCTGTTCAGTCCACGCCGACCCCGGCTTCCTTGACGACGCTGGCCCAGCGCGGCAGGTTGCTCCTGATCCTTGCGGCAAATTGCTCGGGAGTGCCCGCTGAGGGTTCGCAACCGAGCGTGGCGAGCTTCTCGCGCAGCTCGGGCGAATTCAGCACCTTGGCCAGCTAAGGCTGCAACTGCGCGACGACGTCCTTCGGGTGCCGCTTTTGCAGCCACACCGCTTGCCCCCTCCTCCTGTCGAACAAGAGGCTGGCGAGTTGGAATGCCCAGCGACTGACATCCGGGCAGGTTCGATTCGCGAGCTCGTGAACACACGCAGCTCACGGTGAGGTCGCGTGGGGCGACGCGCAACCGTGGCAGGCGAAGTTGCACTTCGTCCCGGCGCCGGGGAGCCGTCGTATCGACGGCCGGTCCCGGGGTCGAGGTGGACGACGCACTAGCCTAGTTGTGAGGCTTCACACTCAGTCCGCCTTGATACCGCTGGCGTTGACGATCTGCGCATAGCGCTCATACTCGGCTGCCACCTGGCGAGCGAATTTGGGTTGCAGGTCGCCGGTGCTCTCGATGCCCTGCGCGGCGAGTTCGGCGCGCACCGCCGGCGTGCGGAGAATCGGCGCCACTGCCGCGCCGATCGTATCAACGACGGCCTGCGGCGTCTTTGCAGGCGCGAACAAGCCGAACCAAGTGCCCGACTTGAAGCCCGCATAGCTTTCCGCCACGGTCGGCACGTCGGGCAGCAACGCGTGGCGCCCCTCGCCCCCAACCGCCAGGGCAGTCAGGCGGCCGCTGCGGATGTGCGGCAGCGCCGGACCGACGGCAATGAACATCAGGTCGACTTGGCCGGCGATCACATCCTGCATACCCAGCGGGCCCCCGCGGTAAGGAATGTGCGTGACATGGATGCCCGCGCGCTGCTTGAGCAGTTCCATGCCGAGCTGCTGCGGGCTTCCATTGCCGGCGGACGCGTAGTTGTAGTGGCCCGGCTTGGCCTTCGCGGCGCTGGTGAAATCGCGCAGCGTCCTGAAGCCGGTCCGGGGGTTGGCCACGAGGACGAAGTCGATCGCTCCGAGCGACACGACCGGAACGAGGTCGGTGCGCGCGTCATAGGGGAGGCTGGGCAGCAAGTTCGGCAGGATCGTGGTCGGGCCATCGGCACCCACGAGCAGCGTGTAGCCTTCGGCGGGTGCCTTGGCCAGCGCCTCCGCGGCCACGATGCCGCCGGCGCCGGCCCGGTTGTCGACCACGACCGGCTGCTTCCAGACGTCGGACAGGCGCGGTGCAAGGAAGCGTGCCAGGACATCGGGCGAACTGCCTGCGGTGTTTGCCACGAGCATGTGGACAGGGTGGGCCGGCCAGGTCGGCGTCTGCGCCCAAGCGGCATGCGTCGTACCGAACAGGAGCGCCACGCCAAGGTGGAAAAAGGTGGAAACGTGCATCGGAACCTTGGTGATCGAAAGCGCTGGGCGAAGACCCGCGGCGGGTGGCGGGCGCATTCTGCGGCAATGCAACCTCACAGGCAAAGACGGATTAGTGAAATGGTTAGCCGGCAAAACGTATAACTCGTCGGCGTGGGAGCGGCGCGAGTCTGCGTCGGATCCGCGTGAGCGCCTGTGCGAGGTCGTCGAGCGGATCTCCCCTGCACCAGTTCGGGCCGCTCGGGCGAGTTTTGCTGGCAAGCGGGGTGATAACACACAGGCAGCCCAGATAGGCAACAGCGATTGCGTGCTCTTTACTCTTTGAGCCAAAGTGGCGCAGAACGCAAAAAAGCCCAGCCTTTGTGGGGCTGGGCTTTTCTGGGCTGTAAGAGCCTGACGATGACCTACTTTCACACGGGAACCCGCACTATCATCGGCGCTGAGG
>NZ_JASZYE010000012.1 GCF_030317145.1 Variovorax flavidus | reverse complement strand
TGACTACCTGGTCGCCCAAGGCGTGCCGGCCAACATCATCACGACCGAAGGCCGCAGTTTCTCGGAGCTGAAGATCACTGAAGCCGATTGCAGGGCCCAAGGCAAGGCCAGAAACCGCACTGCGCTTATTGCCTGCTTCGAGCCGAATCGCCGCGTGGAGATCCGCGCCGCGGGTGAGCAAGGGGGCTGAGTTTCGCGGGCTTACCAGCCAGTTCATCATCTGGCATTGGCTGCCACAAGCGCCAATCGGGGATGGCGCTTGCTTGCGCGGCGCAAATGGCAACGATGAGGCCGCTGTCGGCGACGGGCACTGGCTCGCGACTACCTTACGTGCGGTCGTGAGTGCCAGGCCGTCGCCGATATACCCGGCTAGCCTTGTTGTTTGGAGGAAGACGTGTCGGGGCGGCTCGCGTTCGCCGCAGACGGTGATTCGCTGGCAGTCGTGCGTGGACCACTAGTGGCGTTGGACGCTGCCCCGCTGGAACTTTCGCTCGACGCCCTCTGGCCGGCGCGATTGCTGCGCCAGGTGTTGAACTCCTCAGCGAATTTTCCGTAGCGTTCCCGCCGGAACGCCTCGAAGTCGTCGACGAATCGCTCCAGTTGTTCGTCGCGCCATTGTTGATAGTCCGGATCCGAATGGCGGCTCACCCTCATGCCTCGGCCTTGCACGCCGCTGCCCACGCCGCTGCCCCATGTGCGCGGACCGCTCGGCACGTTCCAGTCATCCTCACCGTAGTCGCTTGGGTAGCCCGAACCGGGCACCGCCCCACCCTGCTCGCTGCGAGCCGCCATAGTTACGCGGGCTGCCGGCTCGCGAGCCCTCACCGTGGGTGCGCCAGCTGTCGCGGCGATGGAGCATGCGGCCGTAGTCCGACGCGCTCGTGTCGCCTCGATTGAAATCGTTGGCCCAGTAGCCGCGTTCATAGTCGTCGCCTTGGCGCCGGGCGCTGTCATCGCGGGCGGGGTCCGAGCGCTCGCGCAAGCCCCGGTCCTCATCAAGCCGCCAGACCGCATCGCGGTTCCCGTGGTTCCGACCCACCCATTTGAGTGGTGCGACCCTGGAAGGCTTCCTGCTGCCTCTGCCCTCGACTCCGTCCTTCCCAGTTCCGGTCGTCTCGCCAGTCGCGACCTCCGCGCCATTCATCATCTCTCGACTTCATTTCGAACTCCTTTCAGACGTTGGACGTTCAAACTAGAACAACGGATGTCGCCCGCTATCGGATCGATGCGCAAGATGAGTAGGAATCGGTCCGGCAACACACGATCGCCTCGGAAATCGCGACAGTGTGCTGAAATCCACTTCGAGATGACGGGTGCGAAATGTCTGACCCCATGAAGCAAGACGACTTGTTCGGACCGGACCAGGACGACGCCGCGCCAGAGGGGTGGGCGTACGAGCCGGACTTTCTGTCCCTTGCGGAGGAACGGAGCCTGATCGCTTGGATCCGACTGCTTCCATTGGCCCCGATGCGTTACAACAGTATGTCGCTCGCAGGCGCGGGATCGGCTTTGGCGGCCACCACGACTTCGATGCCAACCGGCTGATGCCCTCCCCGCCGATGCCGGCGGAACTGGCGCCCCTCATCGAAGAGGCCTCGGCTTGGCTTGGCCGACCGCCCGAGGCATTTGTCCATGCATTGGTCGCGGAGTATTCGCCGGGGACGCCACTGGGTTGGCACAGGGACGTGCCTGAATTCGAAGATGTAGTCGGTGTCTCGCTGGCGGGCGAAGGCGAGATGGAGTTCCGACGCTACACACCTCGTTCGTCCCGGATCGATCCGCTGGGCGGTAGACTTCGTGTTGCGATCGCTCCCCGATCCATTTATCGAATCACGGGTCCGGCGAGATGGGAATGGCAGCACGCGGTTGTGCCGTCACATACGCTTCGCTACTCGATCACGCTGAGGACCGCCCGTCGCCCTGGCGAAGCTCGTGGACGGTGACGCAACGGGCGATACCCTTCCGACATGGCATTTCGACCTGCCGCATACCGACGCCTGATGCGGCGGGGCGACATACCTCAGAACGTGCCGCACTTGAGCAGGCTCGCCTTACCGTCGAAGCTTAGCTCGCAACGATCTTTAAAGTCGAGAATTCGCATCCTCCTGCCCACCGCCAGGTTGAGCAGATAGTTCACTGCTTCCTTGCGATTCGGCCAAGTCGTTGCTACCAGCTTGTGGGGCAGGGACTCCTCGTCGATCGCCACGTAGCGGCCGGTCGCGTGGCGGCCGAATCCGACAGGCACCTCGATACCCGCCTCCTCGCAATAGGATTGAATCCTGTCTTTGTAGCTGTCGAACATTGCGACTCCCCTTCAAGGATCTGTCGCTTGATTCTTGTTGTACGAAGGGTGACTGAATGTCAGCAAAAGCGCATTTCGAAAGCCGTCCTCGCTCCCACTATGAAATCGGTTTGAGCACGGCGAGGGTTACCACGCCGTGTTGGCTGGTGAAGACAGGCGCGGCGGCCGAACCCTCCTGGCGCTGACTGACGCCAACAATTGCATGGTCACCCGTGTCGTATTGAGTGACCTTGCCGTTGTGCTCCACCGCGAGTCGACGCTCGCCAGGAAAGAATGCATATCGCCACTCGTCCTGGGCGCCAACACTCGCCGGGCTGCCGAGGCCGGGCGGCCACCAATCTTTCTCCTCCATAGGTGGCATCGGAGCCATCGGTTGCATCGGCTTCATGGGTTCCATTAAAGTCTCCCGAGGAGTTCCGTCTTCTTGGCAGTGAACTCAGCCTCCGTCAGGACGCCACGTTCGCGAAGGCCTGCGAGTCGTTCAATAGTGTCCAGAGTTTGCACAGCGCCACGGTCGCTCTTGGTTTCGGCCGTTGCGCCGCTCGATGGATCTATCGGAGCTTGCGGCGGCCCCTTTACCGACGGGGCCGAGAACGCGACAGGCTCAGCGGCAGGCCGGACTGTCGAGTGCGCCTCGTCCAACCGCTTGAGCGATGTCAGCGAGACCAGCCCTTGCTGACTCGCGAATGTCAGCGATTCGCGACCGCCTTGCTGCTGGGAGACGCCGCCGATCAGGTGATCGCCGGTGTCATAGAGCTCCACCTTGCCCGAGCGTTCAATCGCCAAGCGATGCTGAGCGGGAAAATAGGCATAGCGGATGCCGTTCTGCGCCCCGCTGCTTGACGGACCATGAAGGCCGCTTGGCCACCATTCGGCTCCGGCCTCGGCCGGCTCCTTCATCGGCCGGCGCCACTGCGGGTGCTCTGCGTAAAGCCGAGCCCTCGCACAGCGCGTTCACTCGTGCCTTGAGCCCATGGTCGAACATGTCACCGATCATGAGCATGCCGCCGCGCATCCATTGTCCGCTGCCGCCGAGCGCAGGATGGCCGAACTGGGCCATGCCGCCCTGGCCGAGCGTGACGGCCTCCCACATCACTTGGGCAGTCTCGAGCTCAAAACCATGGCGACCAGCGATGTCAGTCAAAGCCTCCTCCAGGCGACAGGCCAGCCCGCCGAGGCCCCTTGAGTACGCGGCATGGAACTGGATTGGGATTGAATCTGCATATGCGGCAACCGATTCAGGCCACGGGCGGTTCGTTCTCACGCCCATAGTGTCGGTGAGCGCCCATGGATGAAATAAAGGCGGTGACGGCTTCATCGGCGTCTGTCGCATTCGCCAGGATCAAGCCTTCGTCAGGGCTGCCGTCCGCAAGCGTCATGGGAATCTGCGCCTCGGCCAACAGCGCTTGCGAGGCGCCGAAAGCCAGTATCGGCTTGCAATGCCAATACTGAAGCCTCAGGAATTCCAGCGTATGTGCGTCGGCGTCCAGGGCCTCGACGCCGCTCTCTCCGTCCGGCAGGATCAGCGCGTCGAACAGCATGCCCGGACTGTTTTCCATCGTCGCGTCCACCTCCAGCTTCTCCCCCCCTGCTCCGATGCAGGTCCCGAGCCGAGCACCTACCAGCCTCGGCACCGCTCCGGCGCCCATAAGTGCAGAAACGGCCTTTCCGATAGACGTGCCCTCGACGCCGTTGGCCACAAGCACAGCGACCTTGCGGGTGCGAATACCGCCGTCGCCAGGACGGGCCGTGAGCGACAGCGCGGGGGAGGTTTCGACTTCAGGCGGGGTCGGATTTTTCAGCGCCCTGGGCAACGCTGGCGGCAATTCCATGCCGAGGTCTGCGGCCAGTCGCGCCGCCAACGCCGGCGACGCATTCGCGAGGCTGGCTACAACACGTTGGCGGATTGCCGGCACAGTGACCTTTGACAACTCGAAGCGGAACGCATTGGCAATATGGATCTTCTCGACCTCCGTCTGGCTCTCGAAGAACAGTCTGGCCTGGGTGTAGTGATCCGCGAATTTCTCCGGCTTGATGCGTACCTTGTCAGCACTTTCCTTGGCGTCGAGTCGGCTGGCCACGCTTGCGAAGCCCTGCGCAGCGCCCGCCTGGAACGGGCAGCCTCCGGCCAGCGAGTTCGGCTCGTAGGCGACCCGGCCGCGATGGATCGCCTGACGGTGCATGCCGTCGCGCTGGTTGTTGTGTACCTGGGCAACCGGCGCATTGATTGGCAGCTCGTGGAAGTTCGGACCGCCGAGCCGACTGATCTGCGTATCCACATACGAATGAATGCGACCCGCCAGCAGCGGATCATTGGTGAAATCGATGCCCGGCACAACGTGGGCCGCGCAGAAGGCGACTTGCTCGGTCTCGGCAAAGAAATTATCGGGATTGCGGTTGAGCACCAGGCGGCCGACCACCTGGACCGGCACCAGTTCCTCCGGCACGATCTTGGTGGGGTCCAGAATGTCAAAGCTGAACTTATCAGCCTGTTCCTCAGTGAAGATCTGCAAGCCGAGCTCCCATTCCGGGTACTCACCCGCCTCGATTGCCTCCCACAGATCGCGTCGATGAAAGTCGGGGTCAGCGCCAGAGATCTTCACCGCTTCTTCCCAAACCAGCGAATGGGTCCCGAGCTTGGGCTGCCAATGAAACTTGACGAGCATTGCCACTCCCTCTTCGTTGACGAGCCGGAAGGTGTGAACGCCGAAACCTTGCATCATGCGGAAGCTGCGTGGGATAGCGCGGTCCGACATCTGCCACATCAACATGTGGGTGGACTCGGGCATCAGGGAGACGAAGTCCCAGAAGGTGTCATGCGCGCTGGCAGCCTGCGGCATCTGGTGGTGCGGCTCAGGCTTGACCGCGTGGACGAGGTCCGGAAACTTGATGGCGTCCTGAATGAAGAACACCGGCATGTTGTTGCCGACCAGATCCCAGTTGCCTTCGTCGGTGTAGAACTTGACGGCAAAGCCTCGCACGTCGCGTGCAGTGTCCTTTGAGCCGCGCTCGCCGGCCACCGTAGAGAAGCGTACGAAGACGGGCGTGACCTTGCCCGCCTCCTTGAACGGCGCCGCCTTGGTGTACTGGGTTAACGGCTCATAGCACTCAAAAAATCCGTGCGCGCCCGATCCGCGCGCGTGCACTATGCGCTCTGGAATACGCTCGTGATCGAAGTGGGTGATCTTCTCGCGAAGGATGAAGTCCTCCAGCAGCACCGGGCCTCGTGCACCGGCTTTGAGCGAGTTCTGGTTGTCCGCGATCGGCACACCCTGATTGGTGGTCAGGCGCTGGCCGGAGGCGTCGACCCTCACGCGGTCCAGCGGCCCGATGGTCGCGTTGGCACCCTCGGGCGCCGCAGCTCCCGTCTTCTCGGACGCGTTCGCCTCAGACAAGGAACTGCCTCCGGACAATCGCGACGGCGGACTGACACTGAGCCCGACCGGTGGCGTTGCTGCGTTGGCCTCGCCGTACTCAAGCGGCTTGTTCGAGTTGTCGGGCATGGCCGCTGCCAGTTTCTGCGTCTCGATCGATTTCTGTGCTGGCAGATCGCCGATGCCTGCCGCGGGAGGCGCCGGATTGGCCGGCCCGCTGTCGGTATTTCGGGCGGCCGCACGCGCGGCCAGGATTTCTGAGTCTGCAGGAGCGGCAGCAGTGGGACGCTTTTTGGCCATGAAGAATGCCTCGTGGTAACGGAGTGTGGAGAGGAACGGTGGGGCAGATCGCTTAAAGACCGTAGGCCCAGCACCTGCAGCAGCTTGTAGGAAATGTTTGGCTTTTGCTGAGCCTCTGCACCGGGGAGCCTCTTACTGAATCGGAGCCGGCCTGAGGGGCGGGGGCTAAGAAACTGCGATGGTTCGCAACTGCATTGCCGGTCCCCTCCTACAGCGCACGCCCGAAACGGGAACGACGCTGACAAGTACCGGAAGGAAACGCGCATGGCTAGCTCACGTTCGTCACTCGACCAGGGGGCGAATTGCGCCAACTCGCAGGCCTGCCGGCAGGCGGCCCCTTGGGTGGAACAAGAGGAAAGCCGAGGTCAGAAATGAGGCCCGGTCCGCATCCGGATTTCGGAAACGATCGCAAACCGCAGACGGGGGAACGGGTCAGTTCGCGGCCACCGCTGGAGTTGCCAATCAAGGCAGCGAGCCCGCTCGCCAAGGCACGCTCCGAACTCCTCATCGTCATTGTGATGGCGGCAATCCTGCTGACCTGCTCATTTGCGTTCCGGCGGACCGAGGACGCCGGCCGCCTTCCGCGGCCACTCGTACGCGTCGCGCCTTTGACGATTGACGACCTCCACCCCCGTATACAGTCCGTGCTTACGAATGCTCCCGGTGACGGCGCGCTGGAGATCACGTTGGTTGAGGCTTCGCCCATATATCCGGCGAGTGTTGTGACCGACCTGGCGCGCGATGCACTAGCCGTTTCGCACGGCCTGAAGGCTTACTTTCCCGATCTCAACCAGCAGACGATCCGGTTCATCGCCAAGGCCCCGGAGATGATCACATTCGGGCCAGCGAAAGCGCCAACCGCGATGCTGTCGCTCGAGTTCAACCGGTCCGACTTGATGGCGGAGATTGGCAAGGCCGACTTCACTTTTCAGACGCTCCTGAATCGGTCGACCGGCTCGCGCTACTTGCACGCAAGCGCAGCGGGCTACGTGGCCGCGTTCTGCAGCGATCCCATTGGAAGATCAGCGGCGGTCTTCTGCAGTCGAGAGATGCATTGATTCGAAGAGTACACAGGCTGCGCGGTACGTCCGTCGGTCGCCCCGCCATTCGTTCTGCTACCGCCTGGCGAACCGCCTCGAACATTGGGTCCAGTCGGCATCGCCTACAAGGTCTTTGCAGGCCGGATGACAGGCCGGGGCCTTCCGCAAGGGGTATCAACGCGTTGAGGAACTTTCCTTGGCCTGACATTGGCAGGAGGCGCCGGATGATTCATCCACTTTTTAAGGCCGCGTTGAAGCGCCCCGACCTGCTGCTCGACCACTTGGCAAACTATGCCGAGTTGATCAAGTGCGAAGCCGCAGACGCCGGCAAGGGCCTCGTTGTTCAGGCCACGGCAGGGGTGGCGGCTGCCGTAACCCTCTTGCTGGCCCTTGGACTGACAGGGTTCGGCGTCATGCTCGGGGTTTTTCACGGGACCTTTCACTGGGTGCTGGTCGCAGTGCCGGGGGTCGCATGGGTCGGCGTGATTGTTGGCGCAGTGATGGCGTCGCGATCATCGGTACGGCAGGACATCAAGGATGTGCGCGACGAAGTCGAGCGCGATCTACAGCTTCTGCGAGTTGCAAAGGAGTTGAAGGATGAATGATTCGTTCAAGCCCCTTACTCCGAAGGATAAGCTGGCCCTGTCCCGGGCTGAACTGCTGGCCGCCATGGGCTACCAGCAGATCGATGGCCCTCTTGGAACCACAGAAGCGCAAGCGCTTCCGACCCCTCATCGCGTGAGCAGTGACCGCCTGGGATTTCTGGCTCGGTGGTGGCGCCGGCACCCGGCGAGCACCGCACTCGAGTTGATGGAGCCCAGCTTGTCTCGATTCGCCCATCGGCACCCTGCAAAGCTTATGGCCTACAGCGCATGCGCCGGCGGCCTGCTGGTGCTCCTCAAGCCTTGGCGACTGCTATCAGTCGGGGCGGCAGTTGCGCTGCTTTTTCGTGCCTCAGATCTATCGGGGGCGATACACACCGCACTTCGGTCTTCTGGCCGCGCAACAACGGAGCCTTCTGACAACATTTCTGCCGCCGGATGACTCCGACTACCAAGCAAGTCCGCATTTCCGTCGGGGGCACTGAAGAGGTGCAAGGGGTGATCGTGGCCGCGCCGACTTCGCTGCCCGGCATTCTGATCGTCCATGGCTGGGACAGCGATCAGGCTCACTATCAGATTCGGGCAGAGGACCTCGCAGCGCTGGGCTGCGTGTGTCTGACCTTCGATCTGCGGGGTCACG
This sequence comes from Variovorax flavidus, assembly GCF_030317145.1. Lineage (GTDB taxonomy): Bacteria > Pseudomonadota > Gammaproteobacteria > Burkholderiales > Burkholderiaceae_C > Variovorax > Variovorax flavidus. Next base: position 94,705 of record NZ_JASZYE010000012.1, on the reverse strand, counting down.
GGCAACGCCAGGATGTCAGGGCGAGCGTCTCGCGGCATGACAACCTGTGCGACGTCCTGGCAGCTTTCGACCTGCTCGCGCGTCAAACGACAGTCGATCCAAAGGCCATGGCATTGATCGGCACCAGCTACGGCGGCTACCTCGCAGCCATCGCCAGCGCCGCACGAGACGTGCGATGGATGGCACTGCGGGTTCCCGCCTTGTATCCGGATGACGGGTGGGACGTTCCAAAGAAGCAACTCGATCGGGCTGCGATAAGGACGTACCGGGAGCAAGTCCGGCCGCCCGATTCGGACCGCGCCCTACGTGCGTGCCAGGCATTTCGAGGGGATGCTTTCGTCGTCGGTTCCACCCGCGACGACCTGGTTCCGCGCGAAGGGATCGCCAGCTACGTCCGCGCCTTGCAGGGTGCCAAGTCAATCACCCATCGCATGATCGAAGGCGCGGACCATGGCCTTAGCGACGAGCGAAGCCAGCGCACCTACGACGGGCTGCTCTCCGCCTGGCTCACCGAGATGATTCTCGGGGCGCGCACGCCGCGCCAGCGATAAGCATGCCGGAGCTCATCCACTCAACTCGACCCACGCGGGCGCATGGTCACTGGCGCCTTCGAGACCGCGCACCTCGCGGTCGATCCCCGCCGTCCGCATTCGTCGGGCGACAGTGGGGCTCAGCAGCAGATGGTCGATCCGCATTCCGGCATCTCGCGGCCACCGGTTGCGCATGTAGCTCCAGAAGGTATACAGAGACTTCGAAGGCGACTGACGATGCAGCGCATCAATCCACCCCGATTCGAGCAGATCCCGGTAGGCCTTCCTTGGGGCCGGCTGCAAGAGAGCGTTGTCCTTGAATGAACGGGTCGCGTAGATGTCGGCATCAGTAGGCACGACGTTGTAATCCCCCGCGAGCACCACCGGATGCCCGGAGGCCAGCAACGAGGACGCGTGCTGATTGAACCGCTCGAACCAATCGAGCTTGTAATCGAACTTGGGACCGGGCTGAGGATTGCCATTCGGCATGTAGAGGCACCCGACCACCAATCCCAGGACGGCAGCTTCCAGGTACCGTGCCTGACGGTCGGCCGTGTCGCCCGGCAGGTGCCTCCGGATTTCGAGAGGAGCAACGCCCTTGCCAAGGATGGCCACGCCGTTCCAGCTTTTCTGCCCATGGACCAAGGCCTCGTAGCCCATCGCGTTAATCGCGTCATACGGAAACTCAGCTTCCGTGCACTTGAGCTCCTGCAAGCAGACAACTTCTGGGGCAGTCACGTCCAGCCACGCGCGCAAGGGATCAATGCGCTTGCGCACGTCATTGACGTTGTAGGTAGCGATTTTCATTTCACAGGCGGTGGATCGGGAATAGACGAGGCCGACAGATCCTATCCAGCATTGCCGCGAATCCTGTGGGGAAGCGACGTTCGTCCTTGTCAGCGCACAAGGTCATCGACCGGGCCGGAGCGGCCGTTGCGCCGTCCGACACGATGGCGCGCGCCGGGCGCGCTCGACAGCGGGCATTTCGCCCCGTAGATTGCACCCATGGCCGCACGCGAAACCCCTTCTGATCCGCTCGAACGGTACTGGTCCAAGCGAGACTTCTCGGTGACGTCCGAGCCGCGCGGGCAGCGGCAGTCCAGGAAGTCAAAGGCTCTCTCCTTCGTCATCCAGAAGCACGCGGCGAGTCGTCTTCACTATGACTTTCGTCTGGAACTCGACGGCGTCCTGGTCTCGTGGGCCGTGCCCAAGGGCCCGAGCTATGACCCCAGCGACAAGCGTATGGCCATCCATGTCGAAGACCACCCGCTGTCGTACGGCACCTTCGAAGGAACGATTCCACCCAAGCAGTACGGAGCCGGCACCGTCATCGTATGGGACAACGGCACGTGGGAGCCCGTGGGCGATGCCCACGAGGGTCTCAGCAAGGGCAAACTCGTATTCCGACTCTTTGGTCAGAAGATGGCCGGCCTCTGGGAACTCGTGAAGATCGCCAAAGGCGGCGAGAAGCAGGAGCCATGGATCCTGTTCAAGAAGCGCGACGAATTCGCGCGTCCGAAGGCCGAATATGACGTCGTCACCGCGCTGCCCGATAGCGTCATCGCGAAACCGCTGAGCAAGACTTCCACGGCCGGTACGCGCACCGGCCAGGCTACGGCCACAAGCTCATCCAAAGTAAAGCCACGACGCAACGGCGCCTCGGCGCGAGATGGGATTCCCGGTGCGGTCGAAGCCGCACTCCCTGCCAAGATGGCGCCTCAGCTGGCGACCCTCGCCACGGGCGTCCCTGCCGCTGGGCAATGGCTCTTCGAGATCAAGTTCGACGGCTACCGGATCATGACGCGGATCCGCAACGGCAAACCGAGCTTGATCACGCGCGGAGGACACGACTGGTCGGCCAAGATGCCAGGCCTCGTGCACGAACTCGAACAGCTCGGCGTGCAGTCGGCATGGCTCGACGGCGAGATCGTGGTGCTCGACGCGCAAGGTCTACCCAACTTCAATGCGCTGCAGAAGGCGTTCGATGGCAAAACCGGTAGCGACCAGATCGTCTATTTCCTGTTCGACACCCCGTACTTTGAAGGCCACGACCTGCGGGACGTCGCGCTCGTGTCGCGCCGGCAACTCCTCAAGGCGCTCCTCGATGAAAAAGGGACGGAGCACGTCCGGTACAGCGCGGCCTTCGAGGCCGATCCGGCTTCGGTGCTGAGCTCAGCCTGCCGCATGAACCTGGAAGGCGTGATCGCCAAACGCGCCGATGCACCCTACTCCTCCCGACGCACCGAGACCTGGCTGAAGCTCAAGTGCCAACAGCGGCAGGAGTTTGTCGTCGCCGGCTACACGGACCGTACCGACGGCTCCCCCCAGATCGGGAGCCTGCTCTTGGGCGTGCACGCGCCCAGCGGCGAGCTCGTATCCGTAGGCAGCGTGGGGACCGGCTGGAGCGCCGAAGAAGCCGCGGCGCTCAAACGCAAGCTGTCGAAGCTCGAGATTCCGAAGGCACCGTTTGCGGCCGGGGTTGCCACGCCGGGGCGCTGGTCTCGTAGGGCAGCCGGCAGCGAGCGCTGGGTTGAGCCGCGTGTCGTGGCGGAGGTGTCGTTTGGCGAATGGACTCCCGACAACCAGATTCGACATGCCTCGTACGTGGCGCTCCGTGACGACAAGCCGGCTTCGGCCATCGTGCGCGAGACGGCCAGGTCAGTAGGTGGCTCCGGCCCCGTGAAGACCGCAGGCAAGACGGCTGTTGGCGGGATCAAGGTGAGCAACGCGGACCGGGTCATCGACCCGAGTTCCGGACTCACCAAACTTGACCTGGTGCGCTACTACGAGTCCGTGGCCGAGTGGATTCTTCCGCACCTGAAGGGCCGGCCCTGTTCCCTCGTACGTGGCCCGTCCGGCGTCCAGGGTGAACTCTTCTTCCAGAAGCACGACGAGAAGATCAGCATCCCTGGCATCCGGGAGCTGGACCCGTCGCTGTGGCCGGGACACGGTGCGCTGCTTGAGGTCGGAACTGCACAGGCGCTGGCCAGTGCGGCACAAATGAACGTCATCGAATTCCATACCTGGAACTCGACCGCCCGGAGCATCGACCAGCCTGACCGGATGATCTTCGACCTGGACCCGGGCGAAGGCACCTCGTGGCAACACGTGCAGGAGGCCGCCGTGCTGGTCCGCACCCTGCTCTCCGAACTCGGTCTGGAGTCCTGGCTCAAGACCAGCGGCGGCAAAGGCTTGCACGTCGTCGTGCCGCTCGCACCTCGCTACGACTACGAAGCGGTGAAGGGGTTCTCACAGGCGATCGTGCAGCATCTTGCCCGGGCGATTCCGACGCGCTTCGTGGCGAAGAGCGGGCCTTCGAACCGCGTGGGCAAGCTGTTCGTCGACTTCCTGCGCAACGGGCACGGTGCCACGACGGCATCGGCCTTCTCGGCTCGCGCCCGGCCCGGGCTTGGCGTGTCGATGCCAATCGCATGGGAAGACTTGTCGACGCTCAAGAGTGGTTCGCAATGGAACGTTGCGACAGCGCGCGAGCACCTGTCCTTCCAGAGCGTGGATCCCTGGGTCGGGTTCTGGAAGAAAAAGCAGCCGCTCGCCGCGGCTATGAAGATCCTGGGCTATGTGCCGCCCGGCAAGGCGCGCGCTACAGGCCGAGCGGCAGCCTGACCATTAATTCGCTGTCCCGGTTCTTTCCATCCGAGCGGACCTGCACGAACTCTGGATGAGCGTTGACCGGGCCCACGATACAGAGGATGCAAGCGCTGTCCTCTTCCCCCTGCCGCCTGTTTGTGGCAAGTTTGCAGTTCCTGCGGCCGGACCGCGCCGCTTCGACACGGGGAAATCATGGCCGCACGTTCCATTGCATCGCTGTCGCTCAGCTTCGGGCTCGTCTCGATTCCGGTGAAGCTCTATTCGGCCACCGAGTCATCGGAAACCATCCGCTTCAACCTTCTCACGAAGGATGGCAGCCGGGTGAAACAGCAGTATGTGTCCGAAAAGGACATGAAGACCGTCGTGCCGCGAAGCGAAATGATCAAGGGGTATGAGTTCGAGAAGGATCAATACGTCCTGTTCCAGCCCGAGGAACTCAAGGCACTGGAGGAAGACGCCAGCCACGTGATCGACATCGTGGCGTTCATCCCCGAGAAGGAGGTCGACCCTCTGTATTACGACAAGGCCTACTTCCTCGCGCCGGACAAGCGCGGTGGCAAGCCTTACAGCCTGCTGCGCGCCGCGATGAGGGAGAGCGGACGATGCGCGCTGGCCAAATGGGCCTGGAAGGGTAAGCAATATGTCGTCCAGGTACGCGCCGCTGAGGATGGGCTCGTGCTGCAACAGCTGCTCTACGCGAACGAGGTTCGTTCACTGGAGGACCTCGACATCGAGCTCACCGAACCCACGCCGGCGGAATTGAAGTTGGCGCTCCAGCTCATCGACCAGATCTCGCAGGACAGCTATGACCCGACCATGTTCGAGGACGAGGAAAAAAGGCGCATCCTCGCCGCCATCGACGCCAAGATCGCTGGCCAGGAAGTCGTCGCATCGCCGCACGCAGGTAGCGAGGAGACTGGGGGGCAAGTCATCGACCTCACCGCCGCTCTGATGGCCAGCCTGAAACGAAGCCCGGCTTCGGCCGCGAAGTCGCCCCCTGCCGGCAAGATCGCGACAGGAGACAACGTGAGCGCGATGGGAAAGGAGCGTAAGGGGGCGCGCCGTGCGCCCAAGACCGACGTGGTTGAGCCGGTGGCAGCGCCGGCGCGCAGCCGCGCAAGGAAATGATCGTCGGGGGTGCATCTGGAATCGCACACGATCCGACGCGTTCAGGAGATGCTCGGCCTCTCCCGCAACGCCATCGTTCGTCTGGTCGAGATGGGCTTCGTGAAGCCTCGAAGAGGCCCGCGTCGCGCGTATCTTTTTTCGTTTCAGGATGTCGTCCTGCTTCGGACCGCTCATGAACTGAGAGCAGCACAGATCCCGACCGCCAAGATTCTTCGTTCCCTGCGTCGCCTGAAAGATGAATTGCCGTCCGAGGCGCCCTTGACGAGCTTGCGGATCATGGCGGTCGGCAAGGACATCGCGGTGCGGGACCGCGATGCGCAGTGGGAAGCCGAGTCGGGCCAGTTGCTGATGAATTTCGACGGCGCGCCACAGGCGAAAGCCAAAGCAGGCGCGGCGGAGCCCCGGCCTATTGCGCGCGGGTCCCGGGCCGCCGGTCGTCAGCAAGCGTCGGCGGAGGAATTGTTCGCCCGCGCTGAAGCTTTGGAAGGTGTCGACCCAGGTGCGGCCCGGCACGCGTACGCTCAGGCCATCGCCGCTTCACCCGATTTCACGAACGCGTATCTCAATCTCGGTGCGTTGCTTTGCGAAAAGGGGGAATGCAAGGAGGCTGTGCGCGTTCTGGCCCAAGGCATTGAGCATCGTCCCGAAGAGCCTTTGCTGCACTTCAACCGCGCCGTCGCGCTGGAGGATCTCCACCGCTTCCCCGAGGCGCTGGCAAGCTACGACCGCGCGTTGCAACTCGACCCTGACTTGGCGGACGCTCATTTCAACGCTGGCCGGCTGTACGACGAACTGGGTCACCGCCAGCGTGCAATACGGCACTACAGCGCCTACCGGCGCCTTTCCCGTTAGCTGGCCGGCGTTGGCTTTCCCACGCCCGCGTCACTTGGACGGGGCCGGCGACTTTTGTGATGAGTCGGCGCTCGGCCTCGTCAAAGGCGCTTCCGATGTCTTCTCGCGAGCCAGGAAGTTGTAGCTCAAAGCTCCGACCAGGAGCACTACCACGGCGATGACGATCCACCGAAGCACCCGCGTGTTGTCGCTTTTCATCGCCGCTCCTTTAAAAAAGGTCAAAGTGCTGGCGCGCAAAAGACTCAGTTGTCGGAAGAAGCCGTATGGGTATGAGCGACAAGGCGGGCGCCCCACTCGCCTTGGGACCAAGGGATGACGGTCGCGAGCTCCCTAGCGGGACGGGCGGCCCTTGCTGAGCGAGTGGAGGCTTGCAGGGAACTCGCCTGGGAGCTCCCGCGCGAGATAGCCCAGGGGACCGTGCGAGCGCGACAACGCCGCTCCTGCGTTCGCGTGGGCCACCACACCCCAGGCGCAGGCAGCGACAGGCGGCAAGCCGCGCGCGGCCAAACCGCCGATCAACCCCGCCAGGGTGTCTCCGGAACCGGACGTAGCCAACCCGTTGGTTCCTCCATCGAACTGCCACAGTCCGCCCTCCGCCGCCGCAATGATGGTGCTCCCGCCCTTCAAGGCTACGCATGCATTCCAAAGTGCAGCGGCCTCACGGGCCGCCCCGACCGGGTCTTCGCAGACAGCCTCCTTGCTGAGTCCGCTCAGGTACGCCATCTCGCCAGCGTGCGGCGTCAGCACAGCGGGCTGTTCGAGCGCAGCGCCGCGCACGACCGACATGGCCAAGGCGTCGAGCACCAATGTCGCGTGGCGAAACATCGGAATGACAGCCTCAACGAAACGGACGACGGCGCCTTCCCTTTGCATGCCGGGGCCGATAACCAGCGCGCTGACGCTGGCGGCAGTCGACGCGAGAGCCTGCCTGCCGCGAACGAGCAACCCTCCTCGGGCTTCGGGAAGTGCGATAACGCGGGCCTCTGGGACCGCGAACGCCAGCCCCTTGGCAATAGACGCGGGGGCCGCGATCGTGAGTTTCCCCGCGCCTGCGCGCAAGGCTGCCACGGCAGACAGCAAGGCGGCCCCGGGAATCTCTTCGCTCCCCGCGATGATCAGCACGTGACCCCGGACCTCCTTGTCCGCGTCTTCGGCCAGCTCCGGCAATGGCCATCGAGCCAGGACTGAGGCGGTCAGGCGCTCGGGACGAGACGCTGCACTTCCCATCGGCGTTCAGGGCTTTGCCGCGGAGGGCACGTCCGCAGCGGTGGTCACCGGCGTGGCTGTCTCCTTGAGCGGTGCGAGAAAGTTCACCAGGTTCAGCTGCAGCGCGTCGGCGTCGTCACGGCTGCGCACGGCATGGTAGGAGGTGATGGCGCAGTTGGGAACGTCACCCTGCCGGTCGATCTCGAGGATCTGTTTTTCGTCGAGATGCTCAAGGAGATAGCGCATGCAATTCACGATCACTTGATGGGCGACCACGAGCACGCGGCGATCGGAGTACTCACGCGTGATCATTTCGATGAGGCTGCGCAAGCGCAGGATGACATCGCACCAGCTTTCTCCGCCGGGTGGCCTGAAATAGAACTTCCCGACATGCATCCGCTGCGTGTGCAGGTCTGGATGCTTTTGCTGGATGCCGAATTTCGTGAGGCGATCGAGAATCCCAAATTCCTTCTCGCGAAGCCGCTCGTCGAGGCGCAGGGCCGCGGTCGCCTTGGCGAAGCGCGCCCGCTCGGCAACAAGCTGCGCGGTCTGGCGCGCACGCTCGTACGGGGAGCAGATGATCACCTCGGGCTGGTCGTTCGGCGGAAGGCTCGCGAACCAGTCCCCTACCGCAATCGACTGCTGGACGCCAAGTTCAGAAAGCGGGACGTCGATGTCTCGCCAGGCGAGCTCGATGACAGCCAGGCCACCCGATTCCGCCGCGTCACGCGCCACATTGCCCGCGCTCTGACCGTGTCGGACGATCCATAGCTGGCTTGGCCAAGCGGTGCTCATGGCAAAGGACGCTCCAGGATGCCGGACATATCGCTTGCCAAGCTACTGCCACGAGCTTCGTCCGACACTTCTTTTATCTCCGTCGTGCTCTTGCTATCGGAAGAAAAGCGCAATGAGGATGATGACCGGGATAGGCACCCCAAGAAACCATAGCAAAAGTGAGCGCATGAAATTCTCCTACCTCGTGAATCAAAAATCGCGACGACGGCCACCAAAGGTCGCGGCGAAGCTCGCGACAAAAGCGCCGATCAGGAGCGAAACGAAAAGCCACAACGACGCATAGGCAGATGCCTTGCGCGCTGCGTCTGCAGCAGCCTTGGCCTTGGCCTCTGCTTCCTTGAGGGTGGCTTGTGCCTTGGCGTATGTGTCGTTCACGCGCCGTTCCGCATCCTGCTGGCTCAGCCCGGTCCGCTCGGAAACCTGCTGGGCCACGTACTTGGCGTCATCGGGTGGCAGCGACCCGGTGCGAATGGCGTTGACAACGATCCGGCTGGCTTCTGCGTTGATTGGTCCGCTGCCTCGACCAGCGCCGTTGCTCTCGATCGGGCTGGCGTCCGCGGATGATGAGGGAGCATCCTTGCGGAACAGAGAGTCGACATAGTAGTCCGTCGAGCTTGAACTACCTCCGGTGCCAGCGGGTGGATTCGAAGCCATTGCAACGCCTGCTGTAGTGGCTGTGGCTGCCGTGGCCGCTCCACCGAGTGCCGACGCGCCGGCTTGCGCACCCGCACCCAGGATGGTTCCGATCGTCGACGTCAGCAGCGCCGCCGTCAGGATCGTGGCCACGCCCCACGCCAGGAAGCCATGGGCGGTATCGCGGAAGTAGACCTCGTCCGTTTGAACATCCGCCCACTTCGTCCTAAGGCGCCCGGCCAAATACCCACCTAGCCCCGACGCCGCGATCTGGGTAAAAGTAATCCAGAGGATCGTGGCGACGCCGATCGTGGTCGCACTGGCACCTTGACCCGTCCATGGACTGATCGAGGAGAGACCAAGCCCGGTGCCGAGCAGCACAAGGATCAACGAGAGCGATGCGGCCCCGGCAGCGCCCGCCAGGATCGCTGCCCACGAAACGCCGCTCGTAGTGGACCCGCTCTCGACGGGCAAACCGGGGATCCTTGCGCTTCTACTTCCAGGTACGGTGTTGTCTGCGTAGTTGGTCATTGGTCGGTCTTCCTATTGAGCAGCGAATGTGGTCCTTCGCTACGCCCGCTTCGGTCGGCCACGCCCTCTGCTCCGAGTAGGCCGCCTACCCCACGGCTTGTGCGTTCGGGCTGAGGTATCGTCACGGGGAAAGCCCCTCGCGTTCGTGCAGCACTGCATTGATCTCCGCGCCAAAGATCAGTGTGGTGGCGCTGATGTACAGAAAGACCAGCGTTGCTACCACGCCGGCGAAGCCGCCATAGACCAACGCGAGCTTGCCCGCTGTGCGCAGTGTGTAAGACAGCGTGGCGGCAGCACCCACCCAAAGCGCCGCGCCGACCACGGCCCCGGGTATCACGGAGGCCAGCCGCTGGCGGACGTCCGGCAGCCATCCGTACAGAAGCGCATACAGAAAGCTCAGCACCAAGAAGGCTGAGCCGTAGCGCACGCTGTTGCGCAGCCAAAGAACCTCCTGCCCCGCTCCCACGTTCGCTTCCAGTACCTGCCACACGATGGGCATGATGATCACGGAGCTGAACGCTGCCAGGATACCGGCGCCCACGACTACCGTGAAAAGGGTGACCTTGATACGCGCCTTCCAGAACGGAATACCGCGCGCGATGCCGTACGACCGGTTGAGGGCCGTGCGCACCGCTTGCAGACCCGAGGAGGCTGTCCAGAGCGTCGCAATCACGCCGATCGTCAAGAGAGCCTGATTGCGTTGGGCAAGCACCTGATCGATGACCGGCTGCACGGCATCGCGCACCACCTGCGGCGCATAGTCCATCACTCGCGCGGCCAGCGCCGCGGCATCCCCGGGCTGCCCGAAGAAGCCTGCTGAGGCGGACACCAAGATCAAGAGCGGGAACATCGCCAACACCGAGGAGAAGGCCATGCTTCCAGCCTGGTTCGCGCTCTGGTGGAGAACGTAGTTGCGCATGGCCAGCAGGACGACGCGCAGGCCGGGCGTGGAAAGCGCGGCTTCCCGCACCCGACACCATGTCAGAGCAACCCGGTTCATGAGGCGAGAGGCTCGACGGTGTCTCCTCCCGCCGGGAGGAACGCCCATGTGGGGCCCCGGACTTGTGATGGCGCGGTGCGCGGTACATGACGCATCAGGCTTTCCCGCTTCCAGCAACAGCTTGGGGAAATCCAAGACTCCATGGCCCTCGTCGATCGACACCCGCGCGGCTTCACCAACAAGCGCCTTCAATCCTTGAGGTCCGCAGGTACCTTCCCTCCGTTGGCAGCCACCTTTGACATCACTTGGCGGTGAAGCCACACATTCATCGCAGCGGAATCGTTTGTGTCGCCGGTGTAGTGGAGCTCTTTCGCAAGTTCCTTCCGGGCGGCGATCGAACTGTCGAGGCCCAGCAGTTTCATCAGGTCCACGATCGAGGTCTTCCAGTTGAGCTTTTCACTCGATTTCGCCGCCAGACCGTCCAGCATCCCTTCGACGTCGACTTCGCTCATCGCGGTAGGCGCTGCTGGCGCGCTAGCGACAGGAGCGGACGCACTCGCGTTCGACGGCGACGCCGCACCCGCTGCCGGGGCGTTGGCTGGATGCGAGGACGGGAAGAGCTTCCCGAAGATATTGCCGAGGATTCCCATGACTTTCTCCATAAAAACGAAAGAGTGCATGGTCTCGTCCATCCGTGGTGTCGGACTCCGCCGCCACGACAAGAGTGAAGATCCCTCACCATCTCGCCTGCACTCCCTCTGATGGCTGTCGTCTTCATCCAGCAAGCTCGTGAGCGCGTAGAGCTGCGCCGCTCGCCGGAACCCGCGATTCAGTAACAGTGCTTCTTCGCGCCGCCTCGCGGTTGTCAACTCGGGTCTTTCGGCGGAGTTCCGGCCCCCTGACTTGGTAGCTCGCGTGCTGTAGGGTCTGGCCTACAGCAGCTCACGAATGCATGCCATTGCCCGTTCATTGAGCATTGCAATGGAAGCCAAGCGGCATGCGGCTTCGGCTCGCTTCGCCTCAGGTTATCCACAGAGTCATTCACCGAGGACGGGGACAAGAGGGGCTTGACTTTCTCTCGGGCGGTCACAAGAAATGACCGATCGCGGACACTTCCTGAAGGTGCTGTGGTTCGCTCGAGCGTAGGCGCTTCGTCTGGCCGCAGGCCACAACCAGAGAACCAAGCCTCGGCGCTTGAAGCCGGCCGTCAAATATGGCGTGATGTCTTGCGGTGTCTACGCGGCCGCCCCGTCCGGCAACGTAACGCGGAAGCTGGTCCCTTGGTCCAGTCCAGCGCTGGTGACAGCAACAGCGCCATCGTGCATCTCTACGAGTTCCTTCACCAATGCCAACCCGATGCCCAAGCCACTGTCGGGAGGTCTGTCGTTCATCGGCACCTGCATGTACATATCGAAGACCTTTGGCAGGGCCACCGCGTCGAGCCCGATCCCTGAATCAGTCACGCACACCTCGATGTCAGTGCCGCGGCGCGTCGCCACGACCGAGATCTCGCCTTCGTCAGGCGTGTATTTGATCGCGTTGTTCAGCAGGTTCACGAAGACTTGAGTCAGGCGAGCCGCGTCGCCGTTCACGAGCAATGGCTGATCGGGCGCGCGAACATCGAGACGCTGCCGTTTCGCCTGCATGGCCTCCTGGCAAGTCTCGATCGCGCTGGCAATGAGTTGCTGGACGCAGACGTTCGAAACGTAGAGGGTCAACTTCCCGTTGCGGATGGCCGCGGCATCCGTCATGTCGCGCACCAATGACGAGAGTTGGTTGACCTGGCGCTCGACGGAAGCAATGGTTGCGACGCGGCGCTGCGGGTCGTCTCCGGCCCGCTTGATGACCTGCATGCCGAGACTGATTGTTCCTAGCGGGTTGCGCATCTCGTGAGCCAGGACCGCCATGAACTGATCCTTGCGGAGGTCGACCTCTCGCATCACTTCGTTGGCATGCGAGAGCCGCTGCAGATGGCGTGCGTGATCGACCGCTGCGCCAGCAAAGCGCGTAAGCTTCTGGACGATACGCAAATCTCCCGCGTCGAAAAGCTGTTCGTCGTTATGGTGCACGATCCACACGGTGCCGACCGGCACGCCATCGCGATGGAACGGCACCAGGAGAACTTCGTGGGGCGCCTTGTGCAGCTCGCTGACGTACGCGTAGAGCTTGTGCATCTCTCGCATGAGCACGGGCGCATTTCGCTTGACGACTTCGCCGCAAGGACTGAAGTCATATGGCATGGTCCCGTTGAGGTAACAGGCGTAGGTGCCAGCCGTGGCCACCCAGCGAAAGACGTGCGGATGTGCACCCGGTTCGTCGACACTGATGCCGGCGGCCTGCGCGCCTGTGAGGTTCAAGGCCGTGTCAACGAGCGCTTGCGCAAGCCCCGCGGACTTGTTGATGAAGACGTCCGTCAAGCGCTCCCACGCTTCTGCCTCGGCTCGCCAGTCCGGTGTGCGTCGCGGGCGAGACGGCAGCAGTGCGGTTGCGTCGATCTCGCGCAGCAAACCAGACAGATTTTCCGGGGTCAGCATGACGATTTCCTCGCGGCAGAGCATGAACCCGACTGGGGCGGCGCGCATGAACAGGCTCCGTCCCGGCTCCGCGGCGGCCGTGCTCATCCGCCGTTGACGCCCAGGTCGATGCAGCAAATGATAGCGCGATGGGGAATTCGACCGATCGATCGTCGCCGCTCGTGGGCCAAGTTCTGGATACGATCACGCGCTCCAAGAGGATGCAGATGCACCGTCCGCCTTGAACGCGGCGCGCCGCGCGCGGTGGTCGCAGTCAACCAGTCAAGATCTGACTTGCACGCATGAAGACACGCCCTCAACTAACCCGGCAGATCGCCGAAGCCGAAATGACTTCCCGAATTGCGCCGCGCGGTCTCTGAAGAGTTCGTCACGGTGGACAAAGGTCTAGCCGCTTCGGTCTTGCCGGGCGCGCCCAGCCTGCCGTCGGATTGCCGCGGCCCCTGATCCAGGTTATCTATCATCCGCTGAAGGACCAAAAGGCCGGCGGCCATGGCGTCACGGTAGGATTCTGACGCCGAGGATGACGACTCGATTTCCATCCACCGCCGCGGCTTCTCCACCTGCTCGATCAGTATCCATCTGTACATGCCGTCCTTGGTCTCGTCGACATAGACGGCGATTCGGCGGATCGGAGGAGACGCTCTCATCACGGGGGCCTACACGCTGGCCGCTCACGCTGTCTTGCGCGCCTTCGCTGCCGAGGTCTTCCGGGTTGTCGTCTTGCGCGGTGTCTTTCGCGCGGCGGCCGTCGATCTTTTTCCGCCCTTGAGGCTGCGGGCAAGCAGTTCGGTCAGGTCGATGATCTCCGCGCCTTCCGACGGAGCCTCCTCTTCCGGCTGGATCACGGTTTCAGTGTCTCCCGCCTTCACCTTCTTGGCCACCAGCTTCATGACTTCTTGCTTGAACTCGTCCTTGAAATCTCCGGGTTTCCACTCGCCCGACATGTCCTTCACAAGTTGCTCCGCCATCTTCATTTCCGCCGCGCCAAGCTTCGCGCCCTTGATGCCGGCAGCTGGAAGATCGAGGCCCTCAAGGGACTTCACGTCGTCGCCCCAGCGAAGGAGGTTGAGAACAAGCGCCTTCTCGCTGGGTACGAGTGCCGCCAGATGCTGCTTGGTGGCGATCACCACCTTGGCCAAGCCGATCTTGCCGGTCTTGTGCAGCACCTCTCTCAGCAACGCATACACTTTTTGGCCTTTGTTAATCGGTGCCACGTAGTAGGGCCGCTCGAGATAGACGAAAGGAATCGCGTTCGCTTCCACGAAGCGCTGGATCTCGATGGTCTGGGTCGTGCGCGGATACACCGCTTCGATCTCGTCGGGCGAGATAACCACATACTTCCCGTCTTCGTACTCGACGCCCTTCACGATGTTGTCCTTGTCGATCTCCTTGCCGGTCTTCTTGTTCACACGCTTGTAGCCGACTGGATCCATGGTCCGCTTGTCGAGCCAGTCGAAATCGACCCCTTCCTCGGTGGTCGCGGTATGGAGGCCGACGGGGATGTGGACCAGTCCGAAGGTGATTGCGCCCTTCCAGAGTGTTCTGCTACCTGTGGCCATCTCACTGCTTTCCAAGGTGCTCAGCGACCCTGTCGACCGAGACGCCCACCTCGGCAACTGCCTTGCGGAGATCTTCCTCTGTCACTCCGAGACGCTGCGTCCAGTAGCGGACTTCGTGCGACTCGTTGATGTTGATGCGGCCGCGGTCTTGTGCTCCGCGGTTGTCCAAGTCGTCTGGCATGACGTTCTCCTTTGCAAATTTGAACAATCCTCCTGCCGGAGTGGCTTCAATCACCGGTCTTCTCCTGCGCTCTGCGCTCAGTCCTTCGCGCGAGCGGCATTCCTCAAATCCCGGATCTGGTCGTGATTGCGCTGTGCGCCGGCAGCCTGTCGCTCAACCACGCTGCGTACATCAGCTGGCAGGTTCTGCTTGAGCGCCTTTCGATATCGCGCAACGGCAGTGTCTTCCCCGCGTTCGCAAGATTCGAGGATCGCGAGTTCGCTGTCTGCGCCGAGGGAGCCCTTGACGTGGACCCAGCCACGATGCAACGCTCCCGCGGCCGTACCGCCGTCGGCAGGCTTCCCGCCGTAGGATGCGATGAGCTGCAGCAGTTCGCTTTCGGCCTGACGGCATCCTTCGGCACGGCTCAAGAACAGCTGCTTGGCCGGCGCTGACTGGACTTCTTCGGCGCAGGCCTGGAAGCCGTAGCTGCCGTCGCGTGTGTTCTCCAAAAGATCATTCAGGACGTCGACTACCTCGTCCTTGCTAAGAGGCGCGGTTGTGGGGGCGCGCATGTCATTGTCGGCTGCCATGGTCGGATTCCTTTTGAAAGGGCCTCAGAGGAGGCTGGTTGACGAACCCGAGCGTTTGCCCGGATTGGCGCTACCTTCCCCGAGAGCAAGGCCGCAAACCGTCAGCCGGAAGATGCGGTGTGTGTAGGGATTGACGGGCGAAGCAGCAACGCGAGCTGAGGCGGGCGCCGACCCTCAAGTCCGCGCGAGCCTACACGCCGCAGATCGCCGCCGCGCTAGTGTGGTCTCCGTTGGTTTCTTTCCCGCTACCTTGGAGGCCTTATGTCATCGAACGACATTCCCATCGCCCCGAACTCCACCGGCCCCAGCAGCATCGACCTGAACTCTGACGCCTCGGTCACAGAGTGGACGCGGAAACTCGACGTGTCCGAGGCCCAACTCAGGGAGGCCGTCGCGGCTGTCGGCGATCGCGCGACCGACGTTGAGATGCATCTCAAGGGATCGCGTAGCACCACGAATGAAGAACAAGTCCGCAAGACGGGGAGCTAAGAATCGAACCCAACGCTTATCGGGTAAGCGCCGGTATGCGACCGCTCTTGCAGTTTCGACGGGGATCGGTTCAATGGCCATGGAAGGAGTCTGAGCCATGCGAGATCTTGTAGTCATAGGCGGCTCTCTCGCTGGCCTCAAGAGGCTTTGCAGGCTCATCGACCAATTGCCTTCGTCATTTCAGGCGCCCATCTTGGCCGAGCTACACACTTCGGCCGACCGCGCCGAATCAGCCGTCAAGATGCTCGGGGCTTGCACGTCGCAGCCGGTTGCGTACGGCATCGAGGGCACTAGACCTCAGGCAGGCCGCGTCTATCTGGCGCCCGATGACCGCCATCTCATTGTCAAAGCGACTGGCGTTCTCGGCCTGCCGGTTGACTCCGGCGTCCGTCAATCCAAAGCCGCAGCTGACCGTTTGTTCGTGTCTGCCGCCCGCGTGTGCGGACCACGCGTGATCGGCGTCGTTCTTGCCGGAAGCGACGTCGATGGAATCGAAGGACTGCGGGCCATCAACGCCGCCGGCGGTATCGGGGTGCTAGAGGCTACAGACGAAGCCATCGAACCGGCAACGATGGCGAAACAACGGAGCAGCACCACGCGAGCGTCGCAGGCGCACTATTGCCTCCCGCTCGACGACATCGCCGAACTACTGCGCAAGCTGATTGACGGCGAACACGTCCCGACCGCCTTGACATTGCCGTGACGCGCCGCCGCGATGGCCGAACGCTAGCCCCTTCGCTTGTCGACTGCCGCCGTCGCTCGGTCAACGGGAGTCGGCTGTGGTCGATCTGGTACGGAGCGAGCGTTCGCCCGGTCGTCCAGTTGCCTCAGCCACTCCGAAGCTGGCGGCTGCCAAAGAGCTTCTTGTCTGGACAGCAGCTGAATGGTCTGAACGAGTTCGTCACGCCGGGTCATGCACATCGGTGTACACGGAATAATTCTCAATCGTGTAGGTCCTGCCCGAGTCTCGGCGTTTCCGGCTTGCCTACATCACGCCCTCAAGCGCGATCCAGGATGGCTCGCACCTTGGCCGCCAACTCGGTGATGTCGAAGGGCTTCGTCAGGAGGTCCATGCCGGGCGCCAGCTGTCCGTTGCCGATTACGGCGTTCTCGGCGTAGCCCGTGATGAACAGCACTTTCAGGTTCGGACGGCTCGTGCGTATCGCATCGGCGACCTGTCGCCCGTTCATGCCCCCGGGCAGGCCCACATCGGTGATCAGCAGGTCCACGCGCCGTCCCGGATCCATCAGGCGCAAGCCATCTGCACCCGTGCCTGCCTCGACCACTTCATAGCCCGCCTCCCTCAACACATCCGATATCAGCATCCGAACTGCGGGCTCATCATCGATCAGCACGACGGTTTCGCCGGTCCCCCCTTCGCAAACGGGCGCCGACGGAGCGAGCATCGGGGCTTCCACGCTGTCGGCAAAACGCGGCAGGTAGAGGCAAACAGAAGTGCCCTGCCCGACTTCCGAATCGATGCGGACCTGGCCGCCTGACTGGCGCACGAAGCCGTACACCATGGAAAGGCCCAAGCCCGTGCCCTGCCCGATCGGTTTGGTCGTGAAGAATGGGTCGAACGCGCGCTGGATGATCTCCGGCTTCATGCCCGCTCCAGTGTCCGACACGCGCAGCGAGATGTACTGACCGGGCTTCAGGTCCTGCCGACGCGCCGCGCGGTCATCCATCGACTTGTTAGCGGTCTCGATCGTCAACCGGCCCCCACGGGGCGCCATCGCATCGCGTGCGTTGATACACAGGTTGAGGAGCGCATTTTCCAGTTGCGAAGGGTCGATCTTCGTGACCCAGAGCTGATCGCCGCCGACGAACCCCACGGACACGTCCGGACCGACGCTGCGGCGGATCAGATCCTCCATGCTGGCGATGAGGCGGTTGACGTCCGTCGGCTTCGGGTCCAGCGCCTGCCGGCGCGAGAAGGCCAGGAGACGGTGGGTGAGCGACGCCGCTCGTCGCACCGCCCCCTCCGCCGTCTCCATGTAGCGCTCGAGGCGCGCCGAGTCAGCGGGTAGTTGGCGCTTGATGAGCGCCAGGCTCCCGCCAATCGCGGCCAGAAGATTGTTGAAATCGTGCGCCAGACCGCCGGTGAGTTGCCCGACCGCTTCCATCTTCTGTGCCTGGCGCAGCGCTTCTTCTGCTTCGACCAGTTGCCCTGTGCGTTCCCGTACTCTTTGCTCCAGGACCGCGTTCAGATCGGCCAGCGCCGTCTGCGTTTCCTTCTGGTCCTGAATGTCGGTGTTGGACCCGATCCAACGGACCACGCGCCCGCCGGTCACCGATGGAACCGCGCGTCCGATGTGCCACCGGTAGGTCCCATCGTGGCGCCGCAGGCGGAATTCCGTCTGGTAGGTCTGGCCACTAGCGACAGCCTTGACCCAGAGGTCGCGGGCAGTGGCAAGGTCCTCCGGATGGACAATTGCAGTCATCCCTTGTTCTTCCAGCTCACCAGGCGGCGTGCCCGTGTAACCATAGACGGTGTCATTGACCCAGTCCAGCTTGCCCTCCGCCGAAGCGGTCCAGACCTGGTTGGGCAAGGCGCGCGCCAGCGTCCTGAAGTTCTCCTCGCTGGCCCTGACCCCGGCCTCCGCGGCTACGCGTTCCACGTGCGCCCATGAACGCTCGGTCACCTCGCGAATCAGCGCGATCTCGCTGTCCGTCCAGATTCGAGGCTGTCGGTCGTGAACGGCCATCAACGCTTTGAGTCTTCCTAGCTTGACCAACGGCATGCAGATCGTGGCCGATATCCCAATGGCCTGAAAGGTGGCGGCTTCATGCGGAGCAATCTCTCGCATGTTGTCGTTGATGACCAGGGGCAGGCCCGCGCGCAGTCGATCAACAGCGAGGCTGCCGAAGTCCGTCAGACGGTAGCGCCCCACGATCGTAGTCATGCCTGGGGCGACCCAGTCGCCTCGTATCGTGAAGCTGTCCTCGTCTTCGTCCATATCGGCGTATGCGCAGATCGACACCTTCATGGACTCACCGGCCATGCGCGTGGTCAGAGACAGGACCTGGTCGGCATCCTGCGCCGTACCTACGCCGCGGTTGAGTTCGTCAAGGAAGCGAAAGCGCCCTTCGCTCAGCCGCAGGTCACGGGCTCCGCGCACCCGCTCGACAGCGGAACGCGTGCGCGCAGCCACCTCGCGCGCCAGGGCAATGTCCTGTTCGGGCGGATCGTGCGCCTGCTCGTAGTGAACAAACATCAGCGCCACGAGGCGCTGGCGTTCGATGATCGGGACGTTGATGAAAGAGGCCACGCGCAGTCCGGCGAAGGCTGCCGCATGCGAGCAAGTCCTCTCGTCCGTGCTGACGTCTGCAACGACCACCGTCCGGCCATCCTTCAAATTGTCGACGAAGGTGCCGTAGTCACCGAAGCTGAAGGATCCCGACAGTGAGGCGATGGCTGGCGCGTTCCAGCCGTCCTTGACGTGCACTGTCTCGGCACTCGCATCGATCGTGGCATAGCCAACCCGGTCCGCGGACAGCGCCCTTCCAAGGGCTTCAGAGGCCCGCTGGACGATCTCTTCAGGCTCCTCGAGACTGGCGAGAGCGTCGGTCAGGCCAATCAGCACTTCCCTGCGGTGTTCAGCTCGCACTCGCTCCGTCACGTCCACGCCTTGCACGAAGATGCCTGTCGTGTGGCCCTCATCGTCGTTCACAGGCTGGTAGACGAAGTCCAGGTAGTACTCACGCCGGCCCTTCGTCTGCTCGTCTTGCAGCAGCACTTTGGAGTTCACGGCCGAATAAGGTTCGCCCGTTTCGTATACCCGATCGAGGATCCGCGTGAAGCCCTGGCCCACCACCTCGGGCAATGCCTCCGCCACCGTTCGACCCAACAGCGTTCGACCGCCTACGAGACGGTCGTAGCCCGGATTGCTGAGGCGATAGCAATGCTCGGGGCCCTCCAGCAACGCCATGAACGTGGGAGCCTGCGCGAACAGTTGTGCGAGGCGGTCGCGCTCGCTTGCCGCGCGCATCTGAGCCAACACGCGCTCGGTGGTCTCGACGACGATCGCGATCACGCCACCCGGCCTGCCGTTCTCCGCAATCACTGGCGAGTAACCCAGGTCCATCCAGCCCTTCTCCATCACGCCGCGGCGGTCGAGCACCAGTTCGCGATCGTGATAGGTCAGAGTGCCGCCTGCCATCACCACTTTCATGATGTTGGCGTTGAACTCCGCGACTTCGGGCCACGCCTCGAGCACCTTGGCGCCCAGGATCTGCGGATGCCGACGGCCTGCGAATCGCGCATAGGCATCGTTGTAGACCATGATGCCGTCGGGGCCCCACAGCAGCACGATGGGAATCGGCGAATGCACCAGCAAACCGACGGTGGTCTTGAGGCTCGGCGGCCATTGTTCGATCGGACCGAGGGTCGAGCGCCAGTCGAATGCCCGGATGAGGGCCGCCATCCCAGTGTCGCCATGGAGGAAAGGGGCCGCTGCCTCGCGGAGCACTTTGAAATCGGGCACGTGTCACCTGTGGCAAAGGGAGTACTGCGCCGTGCGTCGCCCGACGGCGTGGGCGGATTCTATGTGCGGCCGCGGGCACTCCAGAGTGGGAGAACTCCTACTCCGACGGCAATTGAAGACCGACAGTCCCCCTGCCTTCCGGTGTGGAAGCTGCGTCGTCGCAGGAGAGGTCATGAAAGCCCTGACTTTTTCCAAGAACGCGGCTATGAAATCTTCGAAAGAGGAATGCCGCAAGGTAGTGTGACCCCCTAGGTCGAGCGCAATCGGCACGCCCGAACCACTCTCCTCTCACGTATCGGACTTTCTCGCCATCACATTACAAGCTTGAAAAGGGACAGCAAATGTCAAAGGTCAGCGAGCCTGCAGACGACTCGTTGGGTTCGATGCCAACGACCAACACTGCGGCGTATGCCAATCACTCGGCAATCCTGACGGGCTTCGATCGCTTCGCCTCGCGGGTGACCCGCTGGGCCGGATCCCCCGTCGCGTTCGCCCTCGCCTTGTTATCCGTAGCCGTCTGGGCGGCGCTCGGGCACTTCTTCGACTACTCCGAGAACTGGCAACTCGTCATCAACACGGGCACCACCATCGTCACGTTTTTGATGGTATTCATGATCCAACAGAGCCAGAACAAGGACAGTATCGCGTTGCATCTGAAGCTCAACGAGCTGCTTGCTGCAAGCAAGCAGGCGAGCAATCGCATGATTGGGATCGAGGACCTGGACGAGCAGGATCTGAGAGACGTCGCCGAGTTCTATGTTCGCTTGGCAGCGCGCGCCAAACATGGCGGCAGAGGAAAAGAGACACATTCCATCGATGAAGAGGGAATGCCAACCGACCGCCGGGCGGAGGAATATCAGGAGCAATCTCTTCGGGCAGGACGCTCTTCCGAGGAGCGCCATACGGCTGGAAGCTCCGCTGACGGTAGGACCTTGGCATCGACAGCTGGGTAGCTTCAGCTTCCGAGCGCTTGCAGCTTGGATGCCGTCCGGACCCGCCGAGGTTCACGCCGCCGATTCCGTTCCGCACCGGATCTGCAAAGAACCAGCTTCCGATGCAGCCGCGGCGTATTCCCACATTGCGCCTTCGTGGCGACCGACTGCGCGGGATTTCCAAGAGGAGAGGATGAGGCTGCCTGTCCTGCAGGCAGGTGCTTCGTAGGGTGTTCTGATGTTCGCTAAAACAGCCGTAGCTCGCCATCGCGGCTGGGCCATTGCCGGTGCGGCACTCGCCCTCCTTACACTTGTGTTGGCGCTTTTCGACTGGAACTGGGTCCGGCCGCCTATCGAGCGCTACATCTCGCGCAAGACGGAACGCGAATTCCGGATGTCTGACCTGCACGTTCGGCTTGGTTGGACGCCAACCATCCGTATGCGAGACGTGTATTTTGGAAATGCGCCTTGGGCAACAGACAAGGCCATGGCGCAGGCGGAGATGGTCGAGTTCTCAGTGTCTCTGCGCGACCTCCCCGACAAGATCCTGGTGCCGCGCGTGGCACTCACCCGACCCGACCTCGTGTTTGAACGCCTCGCTGATGACCGGCGCAACTGGACGCTTGCAAAGCCGTCCGAGAGCGACGAGCCGAGCAGGCTTCGCATCAGCACACTGTCTGTCGACCAAGGTCGACTGCGCTACATCGATCACGGCGAGCCTTTCGAGCTGGACGTGCGCGCGTCGACATTCGATCAGACAACTCGGGAGAAGGTCAAGGATGCGGATGCGCCGCCCGTTAATGCGCGCTATTCAACCGAATATGCCTTTGCCGGCAGGTATCACGATGCCACCTTTTCCGGCCAGGCGCTCACGGGCGAGGTTCTGAGCTTTCAGGAGTCGGGAGTCCCCTTTCCGATCAAGGGCCGACTGAACGCCAGTACGACGAAGGTCGAAATCGAAGGGACGATCGCCGATGCGGCAGACATTTCGGCCATTGACGTCCGATTGCTCATTGAGGGACGAACACTTGCCAATCTCTATCCCTTCCTGCTCCTGCCCCTGCCGGCCTCGCCGCCATACCGGCTACAGGGCCATCTGATACAGAACGGCCCCCGCTACACGATGGACGATCTCTCCGGAAAGATCGGGTCCACCGATGTGACCGGCAAGGGGGCGTATGTAGAACGAGAGCCGCGGCCACTGCTAACCGCCGACCTGCACAGCAAGCTCCTGAATATGGCGGATCTCGGCCCGTTGATCGGCATCGAGACGAAGCAAACGGGCGGCAAGCCCAACCTGTCCCAGTCGGACACCGCGAGCCGCCCTGCCGCAAAGCAGAAGGACAAGGCCGTAACTCCCGCTCGCATCTTGCCCGCGGGTCAGTTCGAGGGCAGTCGCCTGCAAAAAATCGATGCCGATGTCACGCTGACCGCGGCCAAACTGGTTGTACCCGATGCGCTTCCACTGGAAAGCCTCGATGCAACGCTGCATTTGCATGATTCGGTGCTGAAGATGCCGCGCCTGGATTTCGGATTCGCCGGCGGCAAGATCGCTGGACGCGTGACGCTGGATGCGCGCGAGCCGATCATCCGATCCGACGTCCAGGTCGACTTGCAAAGCGTGCACGTGGACCGCTTGATACCTGATTCGAAGACCTTGGCCAAGGGTGCGGGACGACTGGGTGCACGGCTTCAATTGCAGGGACGCGGCAATTCAATCGCCGACGCGGCGGCCGTTGCCAACGGGAAGATGTCGGCCACGATCGTCAATGGCCAGGTTTCCAATCTGCTGGACGCCTTGAGCGGGCTCAACGGCGGCAAGGTACTTCAACTTCTCGTCGGAGGCGATCACGACATCGTCGTGCGATGCGGCGGGGTCGCCTTTGACGTCAAGCACGGGCGCGGCGACGCGAGTCTTTTCGTCATCGATACCGAGCAGACCCAGGTTCTGGGCGAGGGGTGGTTCGATCTGGCGCGTGAGCGCTTCGAGGTGACGGTGGCGCCGAAGCCTAAGGAAGTGGGCATTCTCTCCCTGCGCACGCCCGTGCGCCTGCATGGGAGCTTCAAGGATCCCGAGTTCCAGGTCGAGAAAGGCCCCCTTCTCGCGCGCGCAGGCGGTGCGATTGCTTTGGCGACTCTCAACCCGCTGGCGGCTTTGCTGCCGCTCATCGAGACGGGTCCGGGCGAGAGCAGTGATTGCGCTGAAGTGGAAAAGCGGGTCCGCGGCGCCGTCGGGCAGGCGCGTGGTCCGGAACGACGGCGTTGATATTCCCAGAGTCCCGAACCGATCGATCCGATTCGGCACGTCGGTTGAGAAGCAGACCCGTAGGGGCAAGCCCTTAGATAGAGAGGATCGGCGAGTACGCAGGCAATAAGTCCTCAGCGCCAAAAAGTAGTCTCGACACCGCCAAGGAGACTGACTCACATGCGCTCATCGACGTCATTGGCCCTTGCGACCGTCCTCTTACTTGGTAGCGGCTTGGCATTTGGTCGAACCGGGGCGCCCGCCGCGAGCGAAACAGCGCCGCGAAGCGAGGGAACCAGTCCACAAAATCCTTCCGTGAACGGCTATAAGGATTCAAAGCCCCAAAACGCTGCCAGCAACAAGGAGCGGTCTCGGCTCTGGAACCAGTGCAATGCCTGCCGATCCGACCGGAAAGGATTCAATGTCAAAGGACAACAAGCCAAGGCACCCCGCAGCGGACGCGAAGAAGGCGCAAACCGATTCAAAGTGAGAGACAGCGCGGTAGGAACGGCCCGATTCTGAATTCATGCCTCTGGGCTCACGGAGCGAGCTGGAAGATTGCCGCCTGCGGCCTGTAGGGCGGACCCACAAAGAGGTTCGCCCAACCCGTCTGGCCTGACCATGTGAACGCTTCTCGGGTCGTCCCGGATTCACGTTTGGCGCCTCAGATCTTTAAGAGTCCTGCCGCCGTCAAGCGCCTCCTTGAGCCAGCGCAGCCCAGGCGCGCGACAAGTCCACCCACGATTGTCCAGCTCCGTCGCGATAGATCACCTTCGACGCCTACGCTTCGGGCGTGTCGCTCGCAGATCATCAAACACGATGGCAGGAAGGAACCGGCCGGTAATATTGCCATTTCCCTGAGTTTTTGTTGCCGGTGCGCAGTTGGCCTCTACCATGCGGCCTATGGAATCGCGTCTCCGCACTTCGTCTTCCGCCGGACTGCTTCGCTGCAGGTGGGGTGTGCTCGGCGCAGGCTTGCTAGGCACAGCCGTCGCTTTCGCCTCGTCCTTGGTGAACATCTCTGCTCCCGCAGGGCCGTACTCGCTGAAAGGATTTGCGCCCGGCCAGGCCATGGATGATTGCCCCGTCCAATGGCAGAAATACCGCAACGATGGCGGCTTCTCGTGCATCCAGCATGGAGGCAAGCTGGCCTCCCGGCCGATCCAGGCGACCTTTCTTCGGATCGAGAGTGGCAAGCTTTTGAGCGTCTGGATCGACATGAAGGACCCCGGTGACTGGGTGCATGTCGAACGGGCCCTCACGCAGAAGTACGGGCGCCCCGCCTTGGACCGAGGACCCAGCCGGGCATGGACAACGCCGGATGTGCAACTGACGGTGGGAAATTCCGGGGAGGTGCTGCTGCTCGGCTCCTGGAAGGCGCGACAAAGTGCGGCCGAAGCTGCAGTGGATCTCTGATGCTCCGCTTTCACCTTCGCTGGTCCAGGAAGCTCAGGCGCTTGGCCTGAAAGTCCTGGCCTGGACCGTCAATGACGTCCGCCAGATGGAGAGAGTGCTGGGCAGGCCGTCGACGGCACAGGATCGACCGACCCGACATCGCTCGAGAGGGTCCTACAGCGAGAGGGCGTGGGGTTGCCGAATCCGACTCCATTCACCCCCATAGCTCGCAAGGCGAGGGTCACGGGCTCAGCCCTCTAAGTCTGAAGCGAAGCGCTAGCGGTTCTCCGTACATGGTCGTCTGGACTCCCGGCATGCGGCCAATGACGGACCATCGCAATGCTGTCGATCTGAAAACTGGATGCCCATCGTGCAAGGCTCTGCTTCTTCTGATCGTGTCCGAGGGACCACTACCCTGTGCCGCCCGAGCCAAGGCCTGGAGCGGTGCGGGCCTCCTCGAGTAGTACGTATCGCCAGATGGCCGCACCAATGAGAAGCAGCGTGTCGTAGTCGGCGTTCTCGAGCGTCGGACGCAGCCTGGCAAGCATCTCGGCCAGACATGAGATTGCGTCGCTCATCGAAAGCGCGCAACCTTCAGTTGCCAGTCGGGCCATAAGCTCAACTAATTCGTCTCGAGCCATCTCGGAACAAAGTTGGCGTGGCCGTGCAGTGATCCACCGACCTTGGGCTTGGTCCGCACTGGCTGATGCCGTCGCGCAGGCCACGCCGACCCACGCGACGACGATGACATCCGCCTAGAGGAAGGCAGAGCGAGCGAGTTCATTGATACTCCCGTAAAGGACGAAAGCCGCCCCTTCCTCTACCCAACGCCCGATATAGAGCCAAGGCTCACGTCGGCTTTGTGAAGTTGATTGCCAAACGTCTCAACCACGCAATGACGACGGATACACACGCGGACACGCGCAAGAGCCTCGGTGAAGAACACCTTGCGACGTACACCCGTCGTCCCTGGTGAAACCGCCTTGGACGGGAAGCTCCACGGACAATGCGTCGATCGAGTCGTCCGACGGGCCCCGCACTACGAGTTCCTGAACGTCAACGAGTTCACTACGATGCGGGACGCGGGCGAAGTTCAGGGCTCGGGAGCACGATAAGGGCCATCACCGCCCAGGCGGTTCGCTCCGGTTCCGGAGCGAGTTCGCCTTCAAGGAGGACCTCGTCCAACTCGAGTTCAGATGTCTCGAGATGGGACAAACGTAACGCCGATGGACGGCGCGACGCGTCGCGTTTAAAGGGGCAGCCATGAAAATTGCTGGTCTGGATCACATCGTTCTCTGTGTCGCGCGCGTGGAGCGGACGCTTGAGTTTTACCAGCGCCTGCTCGGGATGGAGGCGCGGGAAGAACGGCCCGGCAAGTGGTCCCTTCATTTCGGATCGAACAAGATCAGCCTGCAAGAAGCTGGCTCAGTCCCCGACATTGCGCGCGCAACCGTACCAGGCAGCGGAAACTTTTGCGTATTGACGCCCGACTCTGTCGTGAAATTTGCAGAGGAACTTCGATCGCAGGGGATCGAGATCGTCGCTGGCCCCGGCGAGCGCGAGGGAGCCACAGGCAAGCTTCTATCCGTCTACTTCCGAGACCCGGATGGCAACCTGGTCGAGATCAGCAATCCAGTGCCGGGCTCAGCCGCGGACACTTGAAGCGATGCTTCGGCCTACTTCACGACATTGGATCTCGATCGAGTGGTAACAGGCGTGAAGCGCCGTCCCTCAACGCCCGGGAGGACTCTGTCTTGCGGGGTATGAGGTTTGCTGGAGGCAGCGGTCAACTCACGCAGAGCTTCCCGTCGCTTTCCAGTCGAGCAACGCTTACTCATCTCGCGCTTCAGGCCCTTGCGGTTTACCCGTCCGTGACGGATCAGAACTTCTGGCTTCGGATCGCCAGCCGGCCTCGTTGGAAAGAGAGTCGCCGGCGTAGACGCGGCGGCGACTGACAACGCGGGTTCCGTAGCCATGCAAGGATTCACGGCCTAGGAGCTGCAAGCAGCCCAGACAAGGTGGTCGTACCATGAGCAATCCCCGAATCAGCGAGGCAGTCACACGGCCAGACGCGTACGTGCGTGTACGTGGGGCGCGCGAGCACAACCTGAAAAGCGTTGACGTCGACCTGCCACGTGACGCGCTGGTCGTGTTTAGCGGCGTTTCGGGTTCGGGAAAATCCTCACTCGCCTTTGGCACGCTCTACGCGGAAGCGCAACGGCGCTACCTCGAATCGGTCGCACCCTACGCACGCCGGTTGATTGACCAGGCCGGAGTGCCGGAGTTCGACTCGATCACAGGGTTGCCGCCCGCCGTGGCATTGCAGCAGCAACGCGGCACGCCCAGCAGTCGCTCGTCCGTCGGGAGCGTGACGACGATTTCAAGTTCGCTGCGCATGCTCTATTCGCGTGCCGGAACCTACCCGCCGCGGCAGCCGATGCTGTATGCAGAGGACTTCTCGCCTAACACCGTGCAGGGGGCGTGCCCGACGTGCCACGGACTGGGGCGGACCTACGAAGTGACGGAACGCTCGATGGTGCCGGACGACTCACTGACCATCCGCGAACGCGCGATAGCGGCATGGCCGCCCGCGTGGCACGGACAAAATCTGCGCGACATTCTCGTGACGCTCGGTCATGACGTCGACACACCGTGGCGAAAGTTGCCGAAAAAGGTACGTGACTGGATCCTATTCACCGAGGAGCAGCCAACGGTGCCCGTATACGCCGGTTTCACGCCCGCCGAAACGCGGGCCGCGCTACGTAGCAAGATGGAGCCGAGCTACCAGGGCACGTTCACCGGCGCGCGGAAGTACGTGCTTCACACCTTTGCCACTACCCAGAGCGACCTCATGAAGATGCGCGTCGCGCGGTTCATGGAGCCGAGCGTTTGCCTAACCTGCAATGGCAGGCGGCTGAAGCGCGAGGCCTTGTCCGTAACTTTTGCGGGCTATGACATCGGGACGCTGTCACAGCTGCCTCTCGCGGAACTCGCTCGAGTGCTGGCGCCTGCGGCAAGTGGCTCCTTCTCCAAAGCAACCGACGCGAAAGTGCTAAGCCGTGCTGCTGCGAAGCGCGACACGGCGAAACGCGTGGCGGCGGGTGGGTCGGCCCATCTTGCCTCGCCCGATGTGCGTCGTACGCCGGCTCTCTCTGAGGAAAAGCGCATCGCAGCACAACGTCTCGCACATGACGTACTCGAGCGCATCATGACCTTGCTCGACCTCGGACTCGGCTACCTTTCGCTCGACCGGGTCACGCCAACGCTGTCGCCGGGCGAGCTCCAGCGGATGCGGCTGGCAACGCAGATCCGTTCGAATCTTTTCGGCGTGGTCTACGTGCTCGACGAGCCCTCCGCCGGCCTGCACCCTGCGGACAGCGAAGCTCTGTTGTCAGCGTTGGCCCGCCTCAAGAGCGCTGGCAACTCGTTGTTTGTAGTAGAGCATGACCTCGACTTGATGCGACGCGCCGACTGGCTCATCGATGTCGGCCCCGACGCCGGAGAAAAAGGCGGCCAGGTTCTGTTCAGCGGCCCGCCCGAAGAGCTGCGCGCGATCAAAGGCTCGCACACCGCGCGCTACCTGTTCGATACGGAACCGATGCCGCCCCGGAGACCGCGCAAGCCCGACGGCTGGCTTGCCCTCGCACACGTCCGCTGCAACAACCTGAACCAGCTCGACATCGAGTTTCCGCTAGGCGTCCTCACCGGCGTCACCGGAGTGTCGGGTTCCGGCAAGTCAAGCCTGGTGACGCGGGCGTTGACCGAACTAATCTCGGCGCATCTGGGTCAAGATGCGTCGCGGGACGACGACGAAGTCGACCTCGAATCGACAGCGAAGGACCGGGTCACGGGCCACATCGCTGCCGGCGCAGAATCGCTGCGCCGGCTGGTGCATGTCGACCAGAAGCCTATCGGCCGCACGCCGCGCTCGAACCTCGCGACCTATACCGGGCTCTTCGATCATGTGCGCAAGTTGTTCGCGATAACCCCTTCGGCCAGGGCGCGGCGCTTTGACGCAGGTCGGTTCTCGTTCAACGTGCCCAAAGGCCGGTGCGAAACCTGCGAGGGCGAGGGCTTCGTCAGCGTGGAAATGCTGTTCATGCCCAGCGTTTATGCGCCGTGCCCGACCTGCCACGGCGCACGCTACAACGAGAAAACGCTTGCCATCAACTGGCGGGGAAAGAACATTGCCGAAGTTCTCGGCATGACCGTCGACGAAGCAGTCGCTTTTTTCGTCAACGAGGCCGCGGTGGAGCGGCCGTTGGTGCTCTTGCAGGCGATCGGCCTTGGCTACTTGCGCTTGGGCCAGCCGGCTACGGAGCTTTCAGGCGGCGAGGCCCAACGCATCAAGCTCGCCACCGAACTTCAGCGCGCGCAACGCGGCAACGGACTCTACGTGCTTGATGAACCCACGACCGGGCTGCATCCCGCGGATGTTGACAAGCTTATGGCGCAACTCAACGGCTTGGTCGATGCAGGCAACACGGTGATCGTGGTTGAACACGATATGCGCGTGGTGGCGGAATGCGATTGGGTCATCGACATGGGCCCGGGTGCAGGACACGAAGGTGGTCGCGTCGTGGTCGCTGGGACGCCTTCCCACGTCGCGGCTACGGCGAGAAGTCTCACGGCGCGCTATCTCGCCCCTTTTTTGGACGCCTCGTCGATACGGGGGTCGAGATCGCCCTGATCAATGCGCTCACACAGCCTGCGACGGCCTCCGCGACCTCCCGCAGCGACGAGAAATCAAGAGTCAACCCCGAGAACATCCCAACAGCCGTGCTGCAAGTGCTTCGCCCTCAACCTAGTGCTGGGCTCGCCGGCATCCGCTCGTGTTCGTGTTGGGAAACCAATCACGAACGCTGCGCGGCCCCACCGACCAAATCCGTCGCACACGAAACACCCCGCAGAAAGTGGCTTACTTGGGTCTCGGCCGCGTCAATGCGCGGTCCGGCACAGTGAGCTTTCCGGCTCGCAGATCACCCACTGCTCGGGCGACGGCGCGCGCCACATTGCGGGTTTCCTCCTGCATGTCGGCATCCTCGTCGAGCGAGTCGTGACTCGTGGCGTATGGCTCGTAGTAGCCGATGTAGCGATCCAGCCGCGCTTGGACGCCGGCGTCGACGAGGCCCATCCAATCGAGCCAATCGCAAAGGTTGCGGCGCAGGCTTTCGATGCCTGCCACATCACCATGCACCAGCACGCCATAGACACGGCCGGCAAGGTGTTTGGGAAAGCTCCATCCGTCGCCGTCCAGTTCAAGCGCCTTGGCCTCATCGACCTTTTTGCCGTGTGTGCTGGTCGGATCAGGGTTGCCGCCGTCGGCGCACACAAGGCGATCGATCATGAGCTTGAGCGGACTAGTCGCCTGGTACCAGTGCGTGGGTGTGATCAAGATTACGCCGTGCGCCGCCACCCAGCGCTCGTAGATCTCGTTCATCCAGTCGCCGGTTTGACGCAGCGAATGATTGGGGTAGCAGCTGCAGGGCCAGTGACACAGCGGCATGGCGGTCGAAACGCAGCTCTTGCAGGGATGGATTTGTTTGCCGTATTCCGACGTGACGAGACTCAGGTCCAACACGTCCGCCTCAATGGCGGCGGCGACAAGCACTTCTCGCGCAAGTTCGGTCAGCCGCCAGGACTTCGATATTTCTCCTGGACAGGTGCCATCGTTGCGCGGCGATCCGTTGACCAGTAGGACGCGCGATCGTGTTTCTGGCTCGCTCCACTGGGCCTGCGCTGCATCGATACGCGCCCTGGCATCGATCCAGTCGACGGAAAGGTCGTAGTCCGGGTCCACATAACCCGGTCCGGCCTTGCTCGTGACGGGTGCTTTACGCCCTTCCTCATAGGCCTCCCAGGCAATGAGCTCGATGCGCTTGAGCGCCTCGGATTCCGCCTTGAAGGCAGGATCCTGATAGGGCTGCATGAATCGATCATGGAACTCGGCGCGGTGCAGCCTTTCGGGCGCCTGTCCCTTTCGGATTCTTGGGGTCATTCCGGCAATCTAAGTGAAGCGATGCCCCTTCAAAATGCAGCGCGAAGGCCAAGTTGCGGTAGGTGTGCAACTACGTCGGGGCGGCAAGCTCCACCGTCTGGCCGCGCCCGCTGCATCAATAGTGGTCGGGACCTCGTTGCGCGGCCTCGCGAAGCATGCCCAGGCGGCGCGCATCCTCGGCATCGCGCAGACTCTTTGCCGCGCGCTTGGCCACGTACTCAACGTACAGCGCTTCGATGCTCGCGGCCCATTGCGCGACTGCCTCTTGACGCGCCTCAGGTGGCATTCGCGCCTTGGATGACATGGCCTTCTCGCCCACGTCCGGATTTCGCGCAGCAGTTCTTGCGTGGCCCGGCGGAAAATCGGGAACCGCGACGCCTGCCTGGCGAAGAATTCTTTCCTTTTGGTCGATCGTCAGCATGTCAGTCTCCTGCAAGCGCCGTACCAGACTTGTTCGCGAGAAAAGTGACGACGACGTTAATAAGTCGCGTGCCGTCGCTGGTTCCCGAGGTGAAGATCGAGTCGGCGTCTTCAGCGCATATGGGATGACAGTCGCGCTGCACAAGGCAGGGATTCCACTCTTGCGACCGCCGATGCGCGGCAAGGCCTGGCCAGTGGTTCAAGCGGCATGGCCGGAGTCCCCCTTGCCGCCGGACCCGTCGGACATTTCATCGATGTGCTTCTTGGCATCCGCGGCCGCTTCCATCAAGGCGCCGGCTTCTGTCCAGTGGCCCACGTTGGCCGCTGCGAACGACTGCAGATCGTCAATCGTGTATCGCCAAGTCCATGCGTCGCCATCGAGTCTGGTCACGATGACCACCTCGTGTCCCTTGTAATCGAAGTTCTTCTTCAAGACCTCCATGTGCGTCACCCTGCCCGTGAACGGACTCCTCATGCCAACCGACGAGCTCAGTGTCCTGCGAAGACGACCGTATGTGCAACAGCTGCCCCGCGCGCGTCCGCCTCAAGGTACTTCAACCTACAAAAGTGCTGGTTCTCTAGCGGCCAACGCCCGTTGTCACGCGAGCGACAGGCGGCTGGCCTCGCAAGACGATCTCGCCTGTCTGCGTCACGCGACCGTCATCTGGCTGTCATAGCCTCTTGCACCGCTATGCGCGGCGAGCGCTACGCACTCGATGAAAACAACTAGGAACTTAAGAATGAGTCGTACCAACAAGAGTTGGCTGAAATGGATAGGCGCAAGCCTGGCTGCAGTGACGGTGACCGCGGTTATCGTCGCCTGTGGTGGTGGCGACAGCAGCAGTGCCTTCAACACCAGTGGCACCCAGACCGCCACCAATCCGCCCCCCGACACCACCGTCACACCGCCCGCCGAGACCGGTGCGCAGCGTGTGAAGCACGTGTTCGTGATCACCCTGGAAAACAAGAGCTACGCAGACACGTTCGGCAGCAGCACGCAAGACCCGTATCTGCAAAAGACGCTGCCCTCGATGGGCGCGCTGTTCACGCAATATTTCGGCACCGGCCACGCGAGCCTGACCAACTACATCGCGATGATCAGCGGTCAGCCTGTGACGCCCGAGACCACCGGCGATTGCACGACATACAAGGACTTCGTGCAGACCGGCACCACCGCCGATGGCTTGCCCATCGGAACCGGCTGCGTCTATCCCGCGTCGGTCAAGACCCTGCCGGACCAGCTGAAGGCCAAGGGCCTGACCTGGCGCGGCTACATGGAAGACATGGGCAATGACCCAACCCGCGAGAGCGCGACCTGCGGGCATCCTGTCCTTGGCACCACCGATCAGACGAATAAGCAGCTGGCCCCCAGCGCTGCGGTCCCCAAGGGCGATCAGTACGCGTCGCGCCACAACCCATTCGTGTATTTCCACTCGATCATCGACTCGCCTGACTGCGACACCAATGTCGTCGCCCTCGACAAGCTTGAGGCCGACTTGGCCAAGATCGAGAGCACGCCGAACTTCACGTTCATCACGCCCAATGTCTGCAACGACGGACACGACGGCGATGGCACCGGCGTTGGCGCCTCGGACGGCACCCATCGCTGCGCCGATGGCAATCCGGGCGGCTTGACGCAGATCGACGCGTTCCTGAAGGTGTGGGTCCCGAAGATCATGGAATCCGCGGCGTTCAAGAAGGACGGCCTGTTGATCATCAACTTCGACGAGAACGCCGCCAGCGGTGTGGTCGTGACCACGGACGGCGACGGCAAGATGCACTACACGGTGAATTTCGGCGACGAGGCCTGCTGCAGCCAGCCGGCCGGCCCGAACGTTAGCTATCCGTACACGCAAACGTTCCCGGTCTCGGCGACGGCTCAATACGACCTGGTCTTCCCTGCCCAGGGCGGTGGCCGCACCGGCGCGGTGATGATCTCGCCGTTCATCAAGGCCGGCACGGTGGTCGACACACCGCACAATCACTACTCGCTGCTGCGCAGCATCGAGCAGATCTTCAACCTGCCCGAGTACCTCGGCTACGCGAACCAGCCGGGTTTGGCTTCCTTTGCCACGCCCGAGGTTTTCGCCAACTGACCGACTGATCGGTGATTCGCTCTTGAAGATAAAGCAACTCGCTTTGAGCGCCGCGCCATGCGCGGCGCTTTTCATTGCCCTGGCTGCCTGCGGCCCGACCCCGCAGCCCGCCTCGCCACCACCCGCGGCGCAGGCGCAACCACAGATGCCGGCACAAGCACAGCCGCAGTCCACACGGCCAGCATCTGCAGAGGACCGAGCGGCCATGGCCGCGCTGGGCCGCCAGATGTTTGTCGATGCATCTCTTTCCGCGTCGGGACGCCAGTCTTGCGCCAGCTGCCACAGCCCTGAGCACGCCTATGGCCCGCCGGACGGTCGTCCGATACAGCCGGGCGGCGAGTCCATGGACCGCCTAGGCCTGCGTACCGTTCCCTCGCTGCGCTACGTGCTGCCGCGCACGTCGGTCTGGTACAAGGAACATCAGCGCGACCCGATTGAACGCGCCATCGAGATCGACTCGGTCCCGACTGGCGGGTTTGCCCGCGACGGTCGTTTCGACAACTTGCGCGAGCAGGCGCGCGCGCCATTGTTCGATCCGGCAGAGATGGCCAATCGCGACGATGCGGCACTAGCCGCGCGGCTGCGCGCCGCGCCCTATGCGGACCAGTTCGCTCGCGTGTTCGGCGCTGCGGCGCTGGCGGACGATGTAAAAGCCGTCGATGGACTGGCAGCGGCGCT
Source organism: Variovorax flavidus (assembly GCF_030317145.1). GTDB lineage: Bacteria > Pseudomonadota > Gammaproteobacteria > Burkholderiales > Burkholderiaceae_C > Variovorax > Variovorax flavidus. Next base: position 60,895 of record NZ_JASZYE010000012.1, on the reverse strand, counting down.
CGAACGCTTCGAGTTGGACGATCCCAGCTTCGCGCCCTACACCAGCAAGTTCGACAACTACCTCAAAGGGCGAGCCCGATTGAGTGAGCAAGAAGCACGGGGCCTGCGCGTATTCGTCGATCCGGCAAAGGGGAACTGCGCTTCGTGCCACACCGTGGCACCGGGCGCCAATGGCGCGCCGCCGCTGCTCACCGACTATTCCTTTGCCGCCTTGGGCGTGCCGCGCAACCGCAAGCTGGCCGCGAATGCGGATCCGAACTTTTTTGACGAAGGCCTGTGCGGCCCGCTGCGAAAGCCAGGCAGCCTAGGTTCGGACGAGAAATACTGCGGCATGTTCAAGACGCCCAGCCTGCGCAATGTGGCCACGCGATCAACGTTCATGCACAACGGCGTGTTCGAGAACTTGGCAGATGCCGTGCGCTTCTATGCTGGACGCGACGTGCACGCGGCCCGCTGGTATCCGAGCAAAGGTAAAGGCGTCGAGCGATTTGATGACCTGCCGCCAGAACATCGCGGCAATGTCGATCAACTCACTCCGCCGATGGACCGCAAGCCTGGCGAAGCGCCGGCTCTGACCGAGTCGGAGGTGCAGGCTATCGTCGCCTTTCTGAGCACGCTCAGCGACGAAGATGCGCAGCCGGCCCGGTTGGGCATGGGCAAGCATCGTCGTGCACCCTAAGCCGGTGCAGGGCTCGCTGCGAGTACCTCTACGACGCGATCGGAGTAACGAGCCTCGAGTTGCGCACAGTGATCGATGGCCTCGATCTTCGTGCGCCGAATCGGATCTCTCGACTCGCGCTGACGCACGGTCACCGACTCGGTCGGTCGAGGCGCTTGGGTCGGGTTGGCTGCTCGCGCCAAAAGGACGTCGAAATCCAGACGGAAGTGTCGCCGGAACTGCAAATGCCTCTGGTGGAGTCGATCAGTCTGATCGCGAAGCCACGCGTTGCCGAGTTTCGCATAGGCACTGGTTTGGGTCGTATTGATGGACATCTCTTGCTCCTTGTGAGCGGACACGTAACGGCCGCCCGCAGTGCGGCGCACGCCCCCCTCCCTTTTCAGACGGCCTTTATGAGGCCGAGCTGAGTCAGCGCCTTGACGCCGTCATCCAGGCCGATCTCTTCGACGATCTTTCCGTCCTTCAAGCGCAGCACCGTCGTTCCCGTGAAATGCATCTTCCGGCCCGTGGCCGCCGGCAGGCCGCCAACCAGGAAGTCGCCAAACGCGGGGCCGGTGTGAGTGCCGCCCCCCTCCCAGCGGCCGACCACGCAGTCACCTTCGGCAATCAGGTCCGCGGCACCCCAGAAGTTGAGGTCGGGAAATGCCTTGCGGAAATCCGTCATGAAGGCCTTGATGTCCTCGCGGCCGCGACGCGGCTCATGCAGCGAATAGTGCAAGAGCATGTCGGGCGCGGCGATTTCGTCGACGATGCCGAGGTCACAGGTCTTGCCCCAGAAGTTGGTGAACCAGCGGCCGACGATGGCCTTGTTGTCTTGCTCAATGGTCATGGAAAAGCTCCTTGTGTCGAGAGTGGTAAGGCGAACGTTAGGCGGGGGGCATCAGAAGCGCACTCCGGTTCTTGCGTCCGAATCCCCTCGACAGCGCAATCAGCGAAAGCCAAATTCGATCGCAAGGACTGGAACTCCGGGGATCGCCCTACGTTCCTGGACTGCGATCACGACGAAGAATGAACTGACGTCGCCGCAGGATGCGATGCTGGTCGCCGACCTTGGAATTCGCGGGGTCTCGACAGCGTCATAGTTCTGCCACAGGCGCGCTGAAGAATACGGAATCAGCACGTCGAAAGGGAGCCACCATGATTTCGTTTACCAAGTCAACAGCTGCGGCGATTTTCGTCTCGGCTCTGATTCAAGTTCCAGCCTTGGCTCAGGAAGCCACCGGCGCTGGCGCCAGCTTCCCGGCACCGCTGTACTCCAAGTGGGCTTCGGACTTCAACAAGGCCTCCGGCGCCAAGATCAACTACCAGTCCGTCGGCTCCGGCGCGGGCATCAAGCAGATCGAGGCGAAGACAGTGGACTTCGGCGCTTCCGACATGCCCCTGACCGACGACGAACTGAAGGCCAAGGGCCTGATGCAGTTCCCGACTGTCATCGGCGGCGTGGTCCCGGTGGTCAACATCCAGGGCATCAAACCCGGCGAACTGAAGCTGAGCGGTACGGTCCTCGGCGACATCTACCTCGGCAAGATCACTAAGTGGAACGACCCGGCGATCAAGGCCCTCAACAGCTCGCTCGCACTTCCGGATGCCACCATCGCGCCAGTGCGCCGCGCCGACGGTTCAGGCACGACCTTCCTGTTCACGAACTTCCTGAGCAAGGCAAATCCCGAGTGGAAAAGCAGGGTCGGCGACGGCACCGCGGTCAATTGGCCCGCAGGCGCCGGCGGCAAGGGCAATGAGGGCGTCGCAGCCTTCGTGAACCGACTGCCGAACTCGATCGGCTACGTCGAATACGCCTACGTGAAGCAGAACAAGATGACCTACGCGCAGATGCAGAACAAGGACGGCAACTTCGTCTCTCCCGACGACGAAGCATTCAAGGCCGCCGCGGCAGGCGCTGACTGGTCGAAAAGCTTCTACCAGGTGCTAACCGACCAGCCGGGCAAAGATTCATGGCCGATCACTGGCGCCACGTTCATCCTGATGCACAAGGCGCAAGACAAGCCTGCACAAGCGACTACCACGCTCAGGTTCTTCGACTGGGCATACAGGAACGGCGACAAGACCGCCGCCGACCTCGATTACGTACCGATGCCCGACAAGGTCAAGGGCGTGATCGCGACTTCATGGGGCGAGATCAAGGACGCTTCGGGCAAGGCGGTAGCTCACAAGTAGCTGAGAGTAAGCACGACCGGTGCCTGTACGGGATGCGAGCGCCGGCCTGATCAATTCCTCCAGGAGCCCGCGCCGATGCCCGAACGCTGTTCCCGGCTGCCTAGGGGCGGCGACGCCTGATTTTCGAAAGCCCGGTGTTCCCGCGCTTCATGCTGTTCGAGCGCATTCACATCCTCGACCAGCTGCTGCACGTCGGGATCGATTTCACCGTAGCGCACCTGCATCTTGGCGACGAGATGCTTCAGCCTGTCCAATTCCTTGCTCATCGAATGTTCCCCTGGCGAATGTCCATGATGGAAGACGGCCGAGCCGCCTGAACCGTTGAGCTTTGCGTCTCCTTGTCATTCAGGCTGTAGCGCTCTTGCGGAGATGCCCTCCTCCCCTCTACGCTACCGCTTGTCATTCGTTTCAAACAGTTCTCAATGGTCGCAAAGCGCTTCGTGGTGATCCTTGTTTCGAGTCGCAACTCCCTTGGCCAGCGCGCCCTCCTCCGCATGGCGCGGATCCGGCCGCGATACGGTCGGAAGTCCGCGACCTGGCGCACATGCAGTAGCCGCCGGTTCTAGAAAGTCCACTTCGCGCTGAACCGCGCGCTCCGAGGCTCCATGGGGTGAATATGTCGGTCCTCGATGCCTGCCCCGCATGTGCCGGCGACGACTTCGCGGGCGGTGCAGGAGGCATAGAAGTACTCGATGTCGTTCCCCTTCTTGCCCGCGAGGTTGAAGACGTCCAGACCGAGAGTCAGGTGCTTGTTGACCGCGTAGCGCGCACCAAGATTGAGCAGCGTATTGGCACTCGAACGCACGGTGTTGAGCGTGTCCAGCGCCCGAGGACCAAGATGGCGCAGCCACAGTGATGCGGTCCACGGCCCTTCGATGTAGGTCACGCCTGCGGCAATCACGCGTTCGACGGCGTTGTCGACATAGTTCCCCTCCCCTTCCGGCGGAATGCCCCGGAAGCGCGCGCGGGACAAGGCGGCGTCCACGTCGAGGCGCAGCGCGTCGTTGATCTTCCATCGCAGCGTCGCCTCGATGCCGCGGCGATCGCTGCCACGGCCGGGTTCCGTCGTGCCGGCATCGCCGACGAAGACCACTTCGGAATCGAGCCTGAGGCCCCACAGCGCGATCGTGGTCGTCAGGTCGTCGTTGGGCTGGAATCGCCAACCCAGTTCCGCGCCTTTGCCCTTGGCGAGTGCCGGCACGCGATCGGCCGGCAAGCCAGTCTGCGGGTCGACCGTGATGGTCGCTCCCCGCACGTCGTTGCTGTGAAAGCCGCCGCCCGCGTTGAGGTAGAACTCGTTCGCGGGTGTCAGCGTGAAAGCCAGCCCTGCCTTCGGGCTCACGAGCGTGTCGTGGCCGCTGCCGCTGTTGAGCGCACCGTAGACCGGTTCGCGACCCTGCACGTCGTAGAGCAGCACGTCGCCGCGCAGGCCGACGTATCCGCGCCAGCGATCATTGAAATAGACGAGCTGTTGAGCGTAGACGGAGAAGAGGTCTTGCGACACCTTGTCGTTGCGCACGGTGGCGAGGCGCTCGCGCGCCAGTGTGTCGTAGAGACCCACCTCGTTGATTCGATCGCCGCGCCATTGCGCACCGAAACTCAGCGCGCCGTCGAGTCCGCCGATCTTGTCGGGCCGCGTGTGCGAGGCTTGCGCGCCGAACACGTTGCGCCGATCGGTCTGCTCGAACTGGTCGCCATTGACCGGATCGTTGAGAAAATAGGTGAAGTCCGAGAAGAGGTCGAAGCGATAGCCGATGGCGTACGCATTGACCTGGGTTTCGCCGTCCGCGCTCTTGTCGAACCACTTGCCCGAAAGGCTCACGCGTTGCGACTCGCCCCCATCGGTCGGGTTGAGCGAGCCAAAGCGCGACAGCTCGCCGCTGTCGATGACGCGCTGCGGCACCTGATCGGTCGCCGTCCAGCGGCTCTTGTAGGCCATCCCGGTGACGGCGAATCCCTGCGTTGCGGATCCTTGCGAATAGCGCAGGACCGCGTTGGCCTTCCTGAGGTTTTCGGGCACCTCCCATGGGCCGTCGTTGCCGACGAGTTCGACGGCACCCAGCCACGTCTGATCCTGTACTGAACGCGATCCTGCGGCCAGAAGCCGGCGGTAGTTGTTGGAGCCGAGCGTGAGTTCCGCGAAAGGCGCGTCGAGCACGCTGAAGTAGTCGAGCGTCGCGCTTCCCGCCAGCGAGAAGTCGCCGTTGTCCGCGAAATAGGGACCCTTGCGGTAGCTCACCCCGGAGACCAGTTCGGGGATGAGGAAGTTGAGATCGGCAAAGCCTTGCCCGTGTCCATGCGTCGGCATGTTCACGGGCATGCCGTCGACCTTCATCGAGAAGTCGATGCCGTGGTCCAGGTTGAAGCCCCGGAGGAAGTACTGGTTCGCCTTGCCGTCGCCGGAGTGCTGGGTCGCGACCACGCCAGGGACTGCTTCGATGATGTCGCCGGGCCGGAGCTTCGGCCTGGCCTGGAAGACTTCGCGTTCGGCCGCTCCTTCGCTGGCGCTTTCGGCTGTTCCGATGGCGGCATCGCGCGGTCCCCGAACCTGGATCTCGGGAAGCGATGCATCCTGGGCGCAAACGGCCGAGCTACTGAAGAGAATGCCCAACCACAGGTGGCGCGAAAGTGCGCGCAATGTCAGGCTCTGCGCAGGAGCCACGCGAGCGCAGCGACACCGGCAAGGATTGCAACGGCGGTCAGGACCAGATCCGGAACATCCAGGCCACGTGATGCGGCGGCAGCTTTGTCGTGCGGTGCTGCGCTGCCTGAAGGGGCTCGCGACGATTCGGCGAAAGGCGTCAACACAGCGCTGCCCGGGCCGGCAGCCTCTTCTCGCTGCTGCGGCTTCGGCAAGGTCTGAGCGTCCGGGGAAGAAGGCGAAGGACGCATCGGCGTCCATGCCTGCGGCTGTGCCGGGCCGCTCGACTGCGTTTCGGCGGGGACTTCGAGCAGGTTGAAATCCAATTCCGCGCCATTCACCCAGGTTGACGCGCTGAGCGCCAGCAAGGTCAGGCCGATACGGGTTGAGCAATGGGTTCGATGCATGAATGATTGCTTTCCCGGCCGGTCATTCTGGGAAGCGTATATGACAGAACCGTGACCCCGCTCGAGCAGCGGCCGCATGACAATGCGGCCGATGGACGAAATCACAGGGCTCTTTCCGACACCGTTCATGCGCGTGCCGCAAGCGCTCGGCGCCGCGCTCGTGCACGGGCTGGTCGAGCACTTCGCATCGCAGGCTTCGCGGGACAACAACTCGTCCCCCAGTCTCTCGCACACATCGATGCTGCAGCCCGGCGACAGTCCGCTGCTGGTCGATTGCGCAAGCCTGATCACGCCCAAGCTGGTCGACTTCGGCGCACTCTTGTTCGGAGAGCGCATCGGGTGGTCAGTCAAGGAAATGTGGGTCAACGTGCTCGACACCGGCGGCCGGCAGGCGATGCACAACCATGCCAACAGCTTCGTGTCGGGCGTGTTGTACCTGACACCCACGCACCCGGATGCGCGGACCGTGTTCATGAAGTCGCCGGGCGGGCACGACTTCGCGTTCCGGAACGACCATGCGCAGACCACGCCCGGGCCCTACAGCGCCGACAAGTGGATCAGTCCCGCGCCGGAACCTGGCGACATGGTGCTGTTCCCGAGCTACCTGATGCACGCGGTGCCACCGAATCCCGGGGAGCGGCGAATCACGATGGCGTTCAACGCCATTCCCACCCGCCTGGATTCCTGGGGCTACAAGATCAGCTTCGGCGGCTGAGCGATGCGCCACCGTATCGCCTGCGGGTTGATGGTCGCGTCCGGCTTCGCCGGACTCGGCTACCAGATCGTCTGGACACAACAGAGCGCGTTGTGGCTGGGCCATGAGTCGGCCGCAGTGCTGGCCGTGGTGGCGGCCTTCTTCGGAGGGCTCGCATTGGGCTCACTGGCCATCGGCCCGCACGTCGTTCGCAGTGCACGGCCCGAGCGCTGGTACGCGGCGTGCGAAGTATGGATCGCCCTGTGGAGCGTGGCGCTGGCGTTGCTCCTGGCGCCGGTCAGCCAGGTCCTACTCGATGCCACCGGTCCCCAGCCGTCACCTCTCTGGCAGTGGACGGTGGCCTTCTTCGGCACCTTCGTCGTGCTGCTGCCGGCCACGGCCGCCATGGGAGCGACCCTGCCCGCCATGGAGCGCGTCATGGCACGGCTGGGTCACGAAAAGCAGGGCATCGCGGCCCTCTATGCCTGCAACACCTTCGGTGCGGTGATCGGTGTGCTCATCGCTGCATTCTGGCTGGTGCCGCAGTTCGGCCTAGCCCGCACGGCGGTGGCGTGCGCCTTGCTCAATCTGGGTTGCGCCGCGGCGGCTTTTGCACTGCCGCCGGCGGCGAGTGCGGGTGGCGTGCATGCCGCCACGCGCGCGGCAAGCCCGGCCGCCTTGGCGACGCTGGCCGCAACGGGCCTGTTGGGCATCGGCTACGAGGTGCTCGTCGTTCGCGTGCTGAGCCAGGTGGCGCAGGACACCGTCTACACCTTCGCGATGCTTCTCGCGGTGTACCTGGCGGGCACGGCGATGGGGGCCGCCGCGTGGCATCGCCTGAGCGCCAGCGCCGCCGATCCGGTCCGGGTTCTCAACGCCCTGTTCCGGCTACAGGCGACGACCTGCCTTCTCGGCACGCTGAGCTTGTGGGGCGCGGACCGGCTGCGGCTGGCCGTCGCCGAGCGCTTGGGCCCCGGCATGGCCTCGGCGCTGGTTTCGGAGGCCGCGCCTGCCGTCGCAGCTTTCCTTCTGCCGACCCTGGTGATGGGTGCGTTGTTCGCCCATCTCTGTGCACACGCACGGGCCGAGGGCCATGTCTTTGGGCGCGCGCTGGGTTTCAACACGCTGGGGGCAGCCGTCGCGCCTTTGCTGTTTGGCGTCATCCTGCTCCCGGCCTTGGGGCCGAAGCATTCGCTTTTGCTGGTCGCTGCGGGCTACCTCGCGCTGGCCCTGCCCGGCACAATAACGAAGCCGGCATTCTGGACGCCTGTGGCCGCACTGGTCGCGATCGCGGTGCTGTCGCCGCCACTGGCCTTCGTCGATGTGCCCGAGGGCGGACGCATTGTCAGCTACCGAGATGGCGCAATGGCTGCGGTGAGCGTGGTGGAAGACGGCGTCGGCGTCGCTCGGTTGCGCATCAACAACCGGCAGCAGGAAGGCAGCAGCGCCACGTTGCCCGCGGATGCCCGACAAGCGCTGATTCCCCTGATGCTGCATCCAGCGCCGCGGCATGCCCTGTTCCTGGGCCTTGGCACCGGCGTGACCGCATCATCGGCTGCGCAGGATCCCTCCGTGCAGGTCGATGCGGTGGAACTGCTGCCCGAAGTCGTCGAGGCGTCTGCCTATTTCACGCAAGCGCTCACGGATGGCAAGCCGAGTCCGCGACTGCATGTGACGGTCGCCGACGCCCGTCGCTTCGTGCGCACCACCGACCAACGCTACGACCTGATCGTCGCCGACAACTACCACCCTGCGCGCAGCGGCACCGGCTCGCTGTACACGGTCGAGCACTTTCGAGCGGTTCGCAACCGGCTGGCCGCCGACGGCGTCTTCTGCCAGTGGCTGCCTTTGCACCAGCTCGACATCGACACCCTGCGCAGCATCGTGCGTTCGTTCGTGGCGGTGAATCCGCGGGCACTGGCCGTGCTGGCGACCTTCAGCCTGGAAACGCCGGTGCTCGGTCTCGTGGCGCGCGCAGAGGATGGCCCATTCGACGTGGCCCGGTTGAGCGGGCTGGCCCACAAGCCTGCGCCCCAGCAGCGAGGCGGCTTCCGCATGGAGGATGCATTCGGCGTCCTGGGCAACTTCGTCGCCGGGCCGGCGGCGCTGGCCCGCTTCGCCAGCGACGCACCGGTCAACACGGACGATCATCCCGTGGTCGGCTACCGGGCGCCAAGAGTCACCTACGTGCCCGATTCGCAGCCGGGCGACCGGCTCGTCGCGCTGCTGCATGAGTTCGAGATCTCGCCTGCCGAACTTGTCGGCAGCGACGCCGACCCGGACCTGTCGCGCCGTCTAGCGGCCTATTGGGCGGCACGTGATCGCTTCCTCGAGGCCGGGCAGTCGGTGCGCCCCGTTGCCGATGTGCAGCGCATGCTGGCGCAGGTCCGGGAGCCGCTGCTGTCGGTCTTGCGGATCAGCCCGGACTTTCGCCCGGCCTATGACCCGCTGCTGCGCATGGCAGGGGTGCTCGCGCGCAGTGATCCTCGTGCTGCCCGCTCGCTGCTGGAGGATCTGCAGCGCGTCCAGCCGGCACGAGCGGAAGCGATGCTGGCGCTCCGGCAACTGGCCGAGCCCGCGCCCTGACGGGGCGCACGACCGTTCGTCGGCTCGCGGCAAGCGGTGCCTCGATAGCGGCCGCCCCGCCCTCGCTCTGTCACGGTCCGGTCATCGCAAATCACTACTTTCTATTGCCCCGGCAGCGTGAAGGACATCGCGCGGCTGGTTCTTCCCCTTCCAGTCCACCCTGACGGAGTTAAACCGATGAATCTCGTGTTCACGAAGAACCAGTTCGCCCTCGCCGCGGTTGCGGCGGCCGGCGCCGCGGGCCTGCTCGCCATGCCTGCGCCGGCCAGTGCGGGCGACAAGAGCTCCGGCACCTACGTGACCGGCGATTTTCACAATCACACCACCTGTTCCGACGGTTCGATCTCGATGCAGAAGCTGGTCAAGAAGGCCACCGACACGGCCGATACGCCGTGGGGCTTGGACTGGTTCGTGCAAGCTGGCCACGGCGGCAACGGCAATCGCAACTGCACGCTGGCCGAGGACGAGAGCCTTGGCACTCCTGCCTACCCCTACACAGGTCAAGGTCCGACGACGACTTGGACCGACAGCATTGGTGCGGCCAATCTCAAAGGCCTGAACGGCGGGGTCGGTGGCAACGGCAACATGTGGCGCTGGCAGTCGATCCAGGAGTACCAGTACCCGATCCTCGAATACCTGGCCCGCCTGCGCGACCAACCGCTTTTCATCGGCGTTGAATCCGTATCTGCGGGCCACGAGCACGTGTCCACGTCGGTCATCACCGGCCAGATGCCCAAATCCATCGATCGCGGACGCCTCCCCACGAAGCCGGGCTACACGCCTCTCGGCAATGCCAATGCCCTTGCGCAGTGGGAATACTGCTTCGATCGGAACGACACCGACACGAGTCGGGGTAACACCGTTGTGGGCGGCACGATCGGCAACAACTGGAATTGCTCAGTCACCGGCAGCGCAAATGCCGCCGATCCGAGCTGGAACGCGACCGCGCAAAAGCTCATTCCTGCGGGCGGCACTGGCACTGGCACGCGCGGCCATTTGAAGACGGTCGAAGCCATGAAGTGGATGGCGGAGCACCACCCGAACGGTTCCTACTATGTGCCCTCGCACCTGGAGCGCGCCGGCCCGTTCAATCCGGATGGCAACAACGGCTTCAATATCGAGCACCTGCGTGACTTCAACAACGCGGCGCCCAAGTCGGCCTTCGGCTTCGAGACGCAGCCCGGCCATGGCGCGTCATCCGATCGCGGCGAATACTTCCCCAAGCGCAACAACATTGGAGGCGTGCTGGTCGACTCCGTGGGCGGGACCACCTACGGAGGCACTGGCGTCTACGGCGCGCAGGTAGGCGGCGTGTGGGATGCGCTGCTGGGCGAAGGACGCAACTTCTGGTTCTTCGCAAGTTCCGATTGGCACAACCGCGGCATCTTCGGCCCCGATGATCGCCGCTCGACGCAGGACTTCTATCCGGGCGAGTACCAGCGCGACTTCGTGATGGTGCGCGACACCGGTGGACGAGGTCGCGACGACGACCGGCGCGGCCACGACAAGCCGCACGGCGGAGACGAGTTGACGCCGCGATCCATCGTCGACGGCCTACGCAGCGGCAACAGCTTCACGACCAGCGGCCAGTTGATCGACCGGCTGGCTTTCGTCGCCTGTGCGTCGTATCCGCGCGGACGGTCCACGCCGGCGCTCGACGCCGTGGGCAACGCGGTGGTCGAGGCGCTGGCCGTTGCCGCCGCCGTGCAGAACACCGACGTCGACCATGACGAGTGCGCCACCATGGGCGAGAAGCTTGTGGTGCGTCCGGGCGCAGAGATCATCGTCTCCGTGGTGGTGCGCGATCCTGCGGGCACCAACTATTCGCCGTACGCGTTTCCCAATCCGTCGCTTGCACAGGTCGGCATCAAGCAGCCGCTGAACAAGCCAGTGTTGGACCATATCGATGTGATCCGCGGGATGGTGAGCGGCTACAAGAGCCCGAGCGATCCGCTCCAGTACGCCGGTGAATGGCCGCGCGACTGGCTCACCAACCCGAGCCTCGCGAACGTGCCCACGGCGGCGAAGAACCCGACGGCTGCGGTCATCAAGACCTTCAACGGCGCGAGCTGGAAATCCGCCGGCGGCGACTTCCGCCGGATGACTTTCCGTCTGCCCGGCACCGTGTCGACATCACAGTACCTGCGCCTGCGCGGCACCAACCTGCCGCCCAGCGTGCCGCACGAGACCGATGCCAACGGCAACCCGTTGCCTGATCTGGTGACCAACGCGAGCAACGTCGCCAACCTGGCCATCCCGTGCAACGACGCCGCGTGCCCCGACCATCTTGCCGTGAATAACGGACAGAAGTACGTCAGCTACGACGTGGCCGCCTGGTCGGACCTCTGGTTCTACAGCAACCCGATCTATATCGAGGTCAAGGGCTCAACGCTGGTGGCCGGTGTCAAGTAGGGAGCCACAGAAGCGCATGGCAAGGACGCCCGCCTGGTTGCGCGAACCGCTGCTGCACTTCGTGCTGCTCGGCGGGCTGCTCTTCGCCGCCGACCACTACCTCGTATCGCGCGAAGACGACCCACGAACGATCGTGGTCGGCGCCGATGTCGATGCGGAAGCCCGGCGGCTGTTTGCCTCGTCGCGCGGGCGCCAGCCGAACCCGGATGAATTGAAGACGCTGCGCGAGCGCTGGGTCGACAACGAGGTGCTCTATCGCGAAGGGCTCGCGCTGCGTGTCGACCAGGGTGATCCCGCAATTCGCGAACGCGTCATCTTCAAGGCCCTGAGCGTCGTGGATGCCGGCGTCAAGCTGCCGCCTGTCGATGAAAAGGTTCTGCACGACTGGTTCGAACGCAAGCGAGCGAAGTATGACGAGCCGGCGCGTTACGACTTCCAGGAGGCCGTGGTGTCGCCGGACACCACGGAGGCCGCGTTGCGCGAGTTCGTCGGTGCCTTGAACGCCGGCACACCGGGCGATGCGAAAGCGGGACTGCGTGTCTTCAAGGGACGCCCGCGCGCCAACCTCGAGCAAAGCTACGGCGTAGATTTCGTGACGGCACTCGATTCCGCGCCGCAGGGCAAGTGGCTGGCGCAACCGACGAAGGACGGCCTGCGTGCGATCCGGCTCGATGCGGTCGCGCCATCGAAGGCAGCCGACTTCGAGTCGCTGCACGGCGTCGTGCTGCAGGACTGGACCGACTCGACCCTGGCCGACCAGCGCACCGCTGCGGTGCGCGCGCTCGGGCGGAAGTACACGGTTCGCTTCGAAGTCTCGACCCAATGAGCGGATGGTTGCGACGAGTGCTGCTGGGGGTGCTGGCCCTGATGCCTGCCGCGGTTGTCCACGCGCACGAGATGAGCATGGCCGAGATGGAACTGCGGGAAGTCTCCCGTGGCGAGTTCATCTGGCAGTGGGGTGCGGGCGACAAACGCCCGGCCAGCGAGGATCTCACGCCGGTCTGGCCCGAGGGATGCCGCAACATCGAGTCGAACGCGGTGCATTGTGGCGAGAGCGGCATGACGGGCACCCTGTCGATCGACGGCGTCGGCAAGCGCTACTCGGCCGCGCTGGTAAAGCTCACGTGGCTTGATGGCCAGACGCGCGTCTACACGCTCACCGCCGCCCAGTCGACGGTGCACCTTTTCGGATCGGCCGACGACAAGCGCGGCCTGGCACAGATCGCATCCGCCTATACCGTTCTGGGCATCGAGCATATCCTCACGGGCTGGGACCACCTGATGTTCGTGGTGGGCCTGTTGTTCCTCGTGGGATTCAATCGCCGGCTGCTGCTGACCATCACGGCCTTCACCGCCGCACACAGCCTCACGCTGGCTTGTAGCGCGCTGGGCCTGCTGACCTTGCGGCCGCCGCCGGTGGAAGCCACGATCGCCCTGTCGATCATGCTGGTGGCCGGGGAGGCCTTGCGTGGAGCCAACGCTAGCGCGCAGATGGCCGGCGCTCGTGGCCTTTCTCTTCGGCCTGGTGCACGGGCTCGGCTTCGCGGGCGCCTTGAAAGAGATCGGCCTGCCCGACAACTACCTCTGGGTCGCGCTGCTCACCTTCAATGTCGGCGTGGAGATCGGCCAATTGATGACGGTCGCCGCCGCGTGGGTGCTCTACCGCATCGTGAGGGACATGCCGGTGATGCCGATGGCGCGCCGCGCATCGCTCTACACGATCGGGACGATGGCGGCGTACTGGTCGTGCACGCGCATCGTGGCCATCCTCGCCTGACACGACGCCCCCGCGAGCGGGCGTCACCACACCGTCACCGGCGGCCTCGATAGTTCGCGCGTGAGTTCGCACGCGTGCTCACGACACCTCATTGGCGATCCAAAGACCCGGAGGGGAACTCATGTCGAAACACCGCTTCTCGCTCATCTGCGCGCTGACGATGGTTGCCGCAGGCATCGGTCCCATAGCCACCCAGGCCCACGCGCAACCCGATCCCAGGTCCCGCGTTTCGGACGACGGGGACAGGGACAAGGGTCGCGACAACGCCCGCGATCACGGCAAGGGCCGGGGTCATGAGCCAGGCCACGACCATGACAACGACCACCACGGCCGGCCGCCCGAGCCGATCAAGGTCAAGATCATCGGGTTCAACGACTACCACGGCACGCTGCAGACGCCCGGCACCTTCGGCATCAATACCTTGGTTCCGGCGGCCCAGCGACCCGCCGTGGGCGGTGCGGAGTACCTCGCCGCCTATGTTGCGCGAATGAAGGCGCAGAACGTCAACAACGTCGTGGTGGGCGCGGGCGACTTCATTGGCGCATCGCCTCTGGTCTCCGCCCTCTTCTTCGACGAGCCCGCCGTCGAAACACTCAACAGGATCGGCGTGGACTTCAATGCGGTCGGCAACCATGAGTTCGACAAGGGCTCGGCGGAACTCCGGCGCCTGCAGTCCGGCGGCTGCAAGATCACCGCGGGGGTGCCCGACCCGAACAGCTGCAAAGGACTGGGCTCGAATGCGCCGGGCACCTTCGACGGCGCACGGTTCAAGTGGCTGTCGGCCAATGTCGTCGAGACGGCCACGAACCGCACCCTGTTCCCGGCCTACGGCATCAAGTCTTTCCAGGGCGCAAAGATCGCGTTCATCGGGATGACGCTGAAGGGCACGCCCGGCATCGTGACGCCCACGGGCGTGGCCGGGCTGGAGTTCCGTGACGAAGCGCAGACTGTCAATGCCCTGATCCCGCGCCTGCGCGCCCAGGGTGTCGATGCGATCGTGGTGCTTGTGCACCAGGGCGGCTTCCAGACCAGCCCCAACGTCGGCGACATCAACGGCTGCGACGGCAACCTGAAGAACGCCGACGGCACCGACTCCGACATCGCCAACATCGTCAAGGGCCTCGGGGACGAGGTCGACCTGGTCATCAGCGGCCACACGCACGCCGCCTACAACTGCTCCGCCAACACTGTCGACGTGAGGAGCGTTTCCGGAGCCGCCGTCAGCACGCCGCGTCCGACTGGCCTTCCCAATCGCGAAGGACGGCTGGTCCCAGTCACGAGCGCGAGCGCCTTCGGCCGCGTTCTCACCGACATCGACCTCACGTTGCATCCCCGTTCGCACAAGGTGCTCGCCGTGTCGGCGACGAACCGGCTGGTGGATCGCACGGACGTCGCGATCAACAATGCCATCGCCGCGGACCCGAGCGTCAGGAACATCGTCGACGGGTACAACTCGCTCGCCTCGCCATTGTCCAATCAGGTCATCGGCACGATCGTCTCGGCACTGCCGAATTCGGCGAATGCCGCCGGCGAGATGCCGGCCGGCAGTTTGATCGCCGATGCCCAGTTGCAGGCGACCCAACCCGCGTCGCTGGGCGGTGCGATCGTCGCGTTCATGAACGCCGGTGGTGTGCGGAGCCCCGGGTTCGTGAACGCGGCTGCGACCTATCCATCCAACGTGACCTACGGCAACGCCTTCACCGTGCAGCCCTTCGGCAACAGCCTGGTGACCCTGACGCTGACCGCGCAGCAACTCAAGGATCTGCTTGAACAGCAGTTCACGGGTTGCAAGGGGCAGACAGCCCAACGTGTGATGCAGGTGTCGAACGGCCTGAAGTATTCGTGGAGCGCTGGGGCGCCGGCCTGCTCGAAGATCGTGAACGTGGTGCTGACGCCCACCGATGTGACGGTGACGCCACCCGTCGCGACCGGTGCACCGGACAACATCGTGGTCAACGGCGTGGTGCAGAACCCCACCAAGACCTATCGCGTGACCGTCAACAACTTCATGGCCACGGGCGGGGATGGATTCACGGTGTTGCTCGGTGGTACCAACACGCTCGGCGGTGCGCAGGACATCGACGCACTGACTGCCTACCTGAACGGAGGCTACAAGGCACCGAAGCCGGCCTACGACCCGGCGCTGCCGGCGCTGGCGATCCCGCGCATCACCCAACTGCCCTGACGGCGATCGAGATTGACCCCGGACACACGGACCCTCTGCATGGCGGTGCTTGCACTGAGCCTGCCGGGTGCATACTGCGGCGCGCAGGTGCCCGAAACAAGGGGCGTGCAGCGCTCCGCCGCCGCGATCACGGACATACGCGTGAACGACCCCGCGGTGATGGAGGCTCGCTCGACGCTGCTGCGTCGCGGCGAGGCCGAGCTTGCCCGCGGCGAGCTCGTGGCTGCAACGGACACCTTCGAGCGCGCGGCCATGATGCTGCACGCGCCCGACACGGAGATGGGCCTCGTGCGCGCCTCCATGCAGGCCGGACAGTACCGACGGGCCTTGGCGTTCTGCGCGCACGTGGCCGGTGCACATCTGGAATCAGGGCCCGCGGGTGCGCTGTACGCATGGTTGCTGCGCGTGGGTGGGCAAGGAGAGTTCGCCGAACGCGTGCTGCGGGAGACCCTTGATCGTCTGCCGCAGGATCCCGTGGCGCTCGACGTGCACCGGGCTTTCGGCTCCTCTGCGCCTGTGGCGAGCGAGCTCTTGCTGCGTACACCGCACCGGATGGCACCGCAGGCCCTGATGGAAGATGGCCAGCCCGCGGTGCCGAGCGCAGCCCGTGTGGTCTCCAGTGGCGTACTGATTGGCAACGGGACGATGGCGCTGGTGCCCAGCGCCGTGATCCGACCCGGCACCACTCAGGCGATCTGGGTGCGCAACGGCATGGGGGAAACCACGCTCGCTCGCGCGGATGCCGCGACGCAGCCTCTCGAGGCGCTGGGTGTCACTGTCCTGCGCCTCGACGCCCCGCTCGCGGCCGATGGAACCCCGGCTCCAGCATCGCGCGATCCGTTCGCGGGAAGCGCCGGCTTCGCATTCGAATATGCAGTTCAGGAGTCCACGGCCCCTGCCTGGCCTTGGCTGAGCCAAGGCTTCTTCGGCGGGTTCCTGGGCGATGGCGGACTCCGAAAGCTCGGCATCGGGATGCCGGCCAGCACCTACGGCGGACCGGTTCTCGATGCCGCCGGTCGGCTGGCAGGCATGGTGCTGCCGGGGCGCGGCGACGAGGCCGCGATGCTGCCTGCTTCTCGGTGGGCTGACTTGTTGCCGGAAGCAGCGTCGACCAGACCTTCCGGGGGCGCCACCGCACGGCCGGGCGCCCCCATGCCTCCGGACCAGGCCTACGAACTCGGACTTCGCGCTGCGCTCCAGGTCATCGCGCTGCGCTGAGATGCAGCCTGTTCCGCTCAGAGCAGTTGAACGAACAGCCAGTAGAGCGTGCCCGACAACAGGATCGCGGCCGGTAGCGTCAGGACCCAGGCCATCAACAGATTCCGGATGGTAGACATCTGCAGGCCGGATCGGTTGGCCGCCATCGTGCCCGCCACGCCGGATGACAGCACGTGCGTCGTCGACACCGGTAATCCGTAGACGTCGGCGGCGCCGATGGTCATCATGGCCACCAGTTCGGCGGAAGCACCCTGTGCATAGGTCAGATGGGTCTTGCCGATCTTTTCACCGACGGTCACCACGATGCGCTTCCACCCCACCATCGTTCCGAGGCCCAGCGCGATGGCCACCGCAACCTTGACCCACAACGGAATGAACTTCGTCGCACTGTCGATTTCGCTCTTGAAAGCCTTCAGGTTCGCAAGCGTGTCCGCATCGAAGCGCACCGCGTCGCTCTTTTCGAGGAAGCGAATGGCTTCCGAGGCGAGGTACATGTCGTTCCGAACGTTCGCCACCGCCGCCGCCGGCACCTTCGCCAGTGTCCCGTGCTCCTTGACCTGGGCCCCGATGCTGCCCGTCACTGCGGCAAGCGACGGAACCACCTCCGGCGTGAGCTGACGGGTGCGCACGAATTCCGAGAGCACCTTGCCCGGCTCGGCAGGCGCAGCGAGCGTCGTGCTTTTGACGAGCGACTGTTGCGTGACCTGTGCCACGGCGACGAACTGCGTCATCTGATCCGTCGGCATCGCGCGATTGAGCGCATAGGCCATCGGCACCGTGCCGACAAGGATCAGCATGATCAGGCCCATGCCCTTCTGCCCGTCGTTCGAACCGTGGGCGAAGGAGACGCCGGTGCAAGTGAGGATGAGCAAGGCGCGAATCCATACCGGCGGAGGCGTTGTGCCCTTGGGCTCCTCGTAGAGCGCCCGGTTCTTGACCAGTGCACGGAGCGCCAGGAACAGCAGCGCGGCACAGCCGAACCCCACGAGCGGCGACAGCAGCAGTGAATATCCCACCTTGGTGGCCTGTGTCCAGTCGACGCCACTGGTGCCATCACGACCGTGCATCAGCGCATTGGCGATGCCCACCCCGATGATCGAGCCGATCAGCGTGTGCGATGAGGAGGCCGGCAATCCGAGCCACCAGGTTCCGAGGTTCCAGAGAATGGCTGCGATCAGCAGTGCAAACACCATCGCGAAGCCCGCGCCGGAGCCGACTTGCAGAATGAGTTCGACCGGCAGCAGCGAAATGATGCCGAAGGCCACGGCACCGCTGGACAGCAGCACCCCCAGGAAATTGAAAAAGCCCGACCAGACCACCGCAAAGTTCGGTGGCAACGAGTGGGTGTAGATCACCGTGGCCACCGCATTGGCGGTGTCGTGAAAACCATTGACGAACTCGAAGCCCAGGGCGATCAGCAAGGCGACGCCCAGCAGGATGTAGGGCACCCAAGTGACTGTCCCAGGGGTGGCCTCGGTCACGTCGCTGACGAGGCTCCAGGCGGTGAAGAGCAGGCCGCAGGCCAGGAGCGCGAAGAACAGAACCAGCGTGAGAGCGCTGGGCCTGGCATCGAGCTTCGGTCGCTGGGAAGAGGCTCCAGCCGAAGGACCGCCCTTGTGCGTAGCGGGATAGACGCTGCTCATGCTCGTCCTTTGATGTGGTGGTTTTCTCCATCCTTGTCCCGCTGTATGACAAGCATGTGTCAGATCGACCCAGCCCGCGAGCTGTAGTCGCAGGACAGGCCACATTCACTATGCTTGACATCTAAACTATTTAAATATAAATTACACACGCCGATGAGAGATTGGCGTGCGACTTTCAAAGGCGTCCATCCAAACGCACCCCAATGCCAAGCGCGCCTGCGTGCGCCATCCAGGAGTTCTCAAATGTCTACTCGCAAGCTCTCCAAGTTCGTCGCGGCTGTCTGCAGCGCGGCGATGCTCGCTTCGACGGCGGCCTCGGCCGCGCCTGCCGGCCCGGCGGCGGCGAAGCCCAGCATCGTCCTCGTTCACGGCGGGTTCGTGGACGGATCGGGCTGGGAAGGCGTTCACAAGATCCTCAAGAAGGACGGCTACGACGTGACGATCGTGCAGAACCCGACGGTATCGCTGGCCGACGATGTGGCAGTCACCAAGCGCGTGATCGCCGCCAAGCCCGGGCCGGTGGTCCTGGTAGGCCATTCCTACGGCGGTGTCGTCATCACCGAGGCAGGCAACGATGAGAAAGTCGCGAGCCTGGTCTACATCGCCGCTTTCGCGCCGGACAAGGGTGAGTCGGTCCAATCGCTCATCAAGGATCCGCAGCCAGGGGCACCCGTGCCTCCGATTCTCCCGCCACGAGACGGCTTCCTGCTTCTCGACAAGACGAAGTTCGCCGCTTCGTTCGCAGCCGACGTGAAGCCGCAAACGGCCGCCTTCATGGCCGATTCGCAAGTACCTTGGGGTGTGGAGGCACTCGGCGGGGCAGTGACCGAGCCGGCCTGGAAGGCCAAGCCGAGCTGGTATCTGGTGGCGAAGGACGACAAGATGATCCCGCCGCCGGCGCAGCGGCTCATGTCCAAGCGCGCAGGCGCCACTGTCGTGGAAACTCCCGGCAGCCATGCGGTCTACGTGTCCAGGCCCCAAGCTGTGGCTGACCTTATCAAGCAAGCGGCTCACAACATGGTTGTAGCTGCGAAGTAGGCTTCCGAGTTTCGCTTCGACCGCCTGGCGCGGGCGAAGCGCAGTTCAAGCAACTCAGCCGACGAAGGCCCCTTGCGCGTTCAACAGCGTCTGGCTGACGAAAGTGCTCGCACGCCCTCCTTCCGAGAATTCGACGCGCCATCCAGCCAGATCAACGGGACGCCGACGCTGAAACTCCGCAAGCACCCTGGCTCGCGTGGAGTCCTGCCCGACACTCGCAAGCACCGCTGCGGCATAGCGACCCGCCAAGTAGCCTGCCAGGCTTACCGGCGACGGCGGTTCGTCAAACAGGCGCTGAAGCGCGTCGCGATAGGCCCTCACGACCGCCACCTTGCTCGAGTGTGGGTTGGGCACTACCTGCGTGAAGATGATCGGCACTCCCTTTCCTGGATCGAGCTGAAGGAAGGTGTTGGTGTCGACGTCGGCCAGGCACACCACGTAGCGCTGCAAGCCGCGCTTGCTAAGGCCACGCGTGAACTGGGCCAGTTCGATGCTCGCGCCCATGAAGACGAGAAAGTAAGGCGTGTCCGCTCCCAGTTGCGACCCAAAAAGCGCCAGATCCTGCCCAGGCGGAACAACCAACGATCGGACCTTGATCTGCAGGCGAGCGCTGATCGCCTCTGTACTGGCGCGTAGGACGTCGGACTGCCCGGCATTTGGATACACCATGCCGAGTTCGGTCACTCCCATGGTGGCCAGGTTCTTCACAACGTAGCGGATCTGACTCTCCCGCGACGCGAAGAGGCCGAACAACCGAGCGTCTGCGTCGAACTGAGAATCGGCGAGCCAGGGCGCAACATGGGCGATGTCCAGGCGCGCCTGCCCCGCCTCTTTCAGGGTCGAAAGCGCCAGTCCTTCCCCCACTGTGCCGAGGAGGGCCACCTGACTCGGATCGTTCTTGATGAGCTGGATGGCATTTCGGGCGGCGAGCGCTGAGCCGTCCGTCTCGATGGTGGAAAGCTGGGGGACAGGCGCATTCCCCCTCTTGAGTTCGGCGAATGCGAGGCGGATGCCGGTTGCATAGTCTCGCGAGAGTTCCTGCTGCTCAGAAGACATGTCCAACAACTGGGTAACACGCGGTCCTGCGCCCTCCGCGGGACGGGACTGCGCGACGGCGCTTGACGGGCCTGCGAAGGCCGCCAACGCTGCGGCGCCCACGGTGCCTTGAAGGAAGCGACGGCGTTGGCTGAAAAGTGGGAGGTTCATCGGCGCGATGCTATGAACCCCGTGTGTCAAGGAAACGGCACAGGCACTTTGCCGCGTGAACTCCTTCACGCAATGGGGGAGACATTGCTCCCCGAAACTCAGCGCAGTCGCGTCAGTTTGACGTCGACCGCTTTGCGTCGGCGCGCATTTGCACCGGGTTGGGCATCGACGAGATGACCTTGCTGTTGACCCGCGATCCGCTCGTCACGTTCTGATCGGGCGCCGCAGCCGCAGCCTCGGCCTGTGCGCGCACGGCATCGGGATCGGCGGTCGAAGTAAAAGGCTCGGCGCCGCGCGAGCCGCGAGTGACGTTCTGGTTGGGCGCATGCGCGGTATCGATGGCGTCCTGTTGTACCTTGGCGGGGTCTGCCACTGATGTGAACGGCTCGGCTCCGCGCGACCCGCGTGTCACGTTCTGATTCGGAGCATGGGCTGCCGCGATGGCTTCGGCCTCTACATCCGCGCGGCTTCTGCCGGCCGGGGATTGAGCGACAGCGCCTCCTGCGAGCATCCATGCGGCAGCGGTCGTTGCGAGGATTTTGCTGATGGGAACGACTCTCATGCGATTCCTTGTGATGTGGGTCAAGGTCTGGCCGTCAACTTCGCGGGTGAACGCTGGGGTGGACGGCGGCGATGAGACATAGGCTATTCCGGAGGCATTTCCGGCGGATGACAGCGTCCGGTATCCGGACCAACCGAAGGGATTTCAGCGCTGGCGTTCAGTCGTCGTCCCAGTCGTAGCCCCCACCACGATGGTCGCGGTCGCGGCCATGACCCTGGCCATGATCATCGTCGTCCTTTGACAACAAGAACGGCAGACGGATCTTCAAGAACTCGGTGTTGTCGGACGCCAGCTCGCGTCCCCCGCCATACGGGAAGTTGTTGTCGTTGACGACAAGCAGCGTGCGGGCGTCGAGCACCAGAACATCTTCGATCGTCGTGTAGGGAAAGGTGAAGACGCTCTGGCCGTCGGCGTTCAGGTCGAACGGATCGGACAGGTTCATCAGGTCGACGAGCTCGGTCTTGCGCACGATGCCACCGTCAGGCACGCCCTTGAGGTCAATCAGGAACACCTTCTTGAATGGGGCCGGATTCGGCGAAGTCGTCGTGTTGCCGTTGCGCTCGAGCACGATGAAGCGGTTGTCGTCGACCGCGACCATGTCCCCGATGTTGGTGCCGCTGGGATCGAGCGGATAGACATACCCCCGTCCTGTGTAGCCTTCTTTCGCGAGGTCGAATTCGTTGATGCGTCGGGTCTTGTCCGGGTCGCCGGTCACCTGGCCTTCAAGCAGCGTGTAGAGCTTGGTCTGGCTCGTGTTGATTGCCATGCCTTCGAAGCCGCCCGAGCTCGGCAGGTTGGCAGCCACCTTGCCTGCGATCACGTCCTTGTGCTGCGGCGCGTAGACGCCCGGCAGCGGAATCTCGCTGCGGAGCACGGACCCGCTCGCGTCGGTCTTGATCAGATACGGCCCGAACTCGTCGCCGAACCAGTAGTTGCCCCGGCGGTCGCGGCGGAAGGACTCGACGTCGAAGTCGGCACCGGTGAGGAGGCGGCCAGCAATGATGGCGGGGTCGACTGGCGCGTTGGTCGACTTGTCGTAGTAGTTCGCGTAGTCAGCCTGGATCGGGATCGTCAGCCTGCGGCGCGTGTCGTTCAACTGCAGTCGCGTTCGAGCGTCGAATTGCGGACGGACCTTTCCGCTGTCCAGGTCGGCCGGCTCGGTCGTGCCGCGGCCGCCCTTCGGCGTGCGCCAGTGGATGCGCAGCGTGTAGCTGCGCAACAGCGCGTCGGCCGAACTCGCCTGTGAACCGAAGCCGTTATCGACCAGGAACTGGAACACGTCCTTGCGCGGCCCCTCGAGCACGCCTGAAAAGCCCTGGACGGGCTGCTTGTCGACGAAAGGTGGCACGTTCGTGCCGTACGTGTTCGGTGCGGTGAACTGCCCGGACGTCGGGCCGTCCGCGAAGGTGGCGGCCGGCATCTGGGCCCAGCCGATCAGCATCTGCGCATGAGCGGCACCGGCGGTCAGCAGCATGCAAGTGGCAAGCGGCGCAAATGTTTGCCGCACCAGCGATGGAATCGAGCGCATGTCATTCCTTGTGGGTAGTGATGGAATGCGCGCGATGCTGGCCACGTGTCGTGTCAGGCCGTTGACAAGCTGCGACGGCAGAACAGCTGGTCGGAGGGGTCCGCCCAGAGATGGAACAAGCGCCATCTGGTGGACGTCAAAAGAAAAACCCCCGGGGCGCGAACCCCAGGGGCAAATCCACCAAGAGAGGGTGGAGGAGACAATCGGTGCACCGGCGTGGAACGTTGGACGGATTCGAACGGTGCCTCAGAACACACATGCAAGGTGCGTGCCGACGTTCAAAATGACGAGGACTGTCCCGCAAGCATCCGCTCTGCGGCGTGAGAGGCGAATGCACGGCCTAGCCGGCAGAATCCGCCAAACGGAAGCATCTGCACCCAAGGAGGTACCCGAAACGACGCATTCAGATAGAGGCTCGGACTTCGAGTACCGTGGCTGGTCTGTTCATGTCGAAGCTACAGTCGCCGGCCCGATTCCGGCGCATGCCGACCTGTCCTACAGAGGCACGTGCCAGATTTGCATCGTGATCGCAAGCGGAGGTATGGATCCCGTTTGCATTGGCTGGGCCTTGGATTCGAGGGCTTGCAACTTTATCGACGAGTGGTCGAGCGAATCGCAGCGCGACGACACGTTCGAAGAGTCGTAGGTCAACCGCTGCGGTCGAACGCGCCGTATGTTCTGCGTGCCGCAAGCGCTCCCGTTCCGTACCTTCCTGCCGTCTCTTTCTCCGCTACGACGTTGGCGCCCGTCGTCAGGCTTACTGGCGAGTCGGTCCACACGGACCTCTCCCGCCCGGGTAGACGTTCGAATGCATCGGATCTGGAAACTTCATGCGACCTGCAGACCGGCCTCGTCCGCGCAACCGGCGAGCGACAGCCGCGCAGGCTGTTGACGCTTGACGTGACCTTTTTCCCGCACAAGGCCGCGGGACGCGGCGATTTGCGCTGCCTGTGTTCGTGTGCTTGCCCCCAACTTGCTCATGATGGCGGTCATGTGCGATTTGACCGTTGCAAGTTCGATGCACAGTGCACGCGCGATGGACTTGTTCTGCTGTCCGGCCGTGACCAGTTCGAGAACCTCGATCTCGCGCGAGGTCAACGAGGCGCGCGCAAGGCTGTCGGCCATGCGCTGGGCAACGGTAGCACTCACGAAGCGCAAGCCGTGGGCCACTGCATTCACTGCGTCGATCAGGTCCCCCAGCGGCCCTCCAACCAGCACGTAGCCGTGGACGCCGGACTCGATGGCCCGACGGATGTCCGTCTCACGCTCATTGGGTGTCAGTGCAAGTACCCTGGCGGCCCCCCGGATTCCGTTCGACTCACGCTCCGCACGACGGACCAGACGCATCGCGTTGTCGAAGTCGGCGATGACTGCATCGATGCTCGGACCATCGGCGCCCAGGTGGTCTACGCCGAAGACGTAGACCTCGAACGTCCCCTGCTGGCGTAGCGCCGCCACGAGACCAGCCGACAGTAGCGGATCCGGATGAAAGATCAGGATGTTGGGCCGCAGCGCGTTCTGGTTCATGCGAATCTCCTGTTGGCGGAATCTGTTGCCATCAATGTAGGAAGGCCATGCGCTGGGAAAAAGAGCTGCTTCCGGAACGAACTATTGCTGGAATCGCAACTGCACGAACGTGCCTCGTCTTCAGGAGAACTCGAAGTTGCTGAGGTCGATGGCGACCATGAGCAGGTCGCGCACCGGCCTCTTGTCCGGCCCACGCACGTAGGCGCGCCGGCGCGTTGGCATTCTGAAGCCCTGGATGTCTACGAAGCTGTCGACATACTGCGCGGCTGGGAATGAGCCCGCCACGTCCACCTGGTAGTCGTGGCGCCGCAAGACGAGGTCGTCGCCGAAGTAGAAGTCCTGCACCTCGCAATGGCTTTCCAGGTGCGCCGGAAACTTTGCGCGCAGGCCTCGCCACCGCTCAGCGCCTTCGTCGATCGGCTCAATCTCGGCGACCTCGAAGCCCGGCATGGCCATGAGGAACGGCGTGGTGAGATAGGTCCAGAGGGCATAGCCGTTGAAATAGGCGCGGTGGAGCGGATCCCACGGCGAGTTCATGGTGTGGTCCGCAAAGGACTTGCGCGGGCTCAGGCGCTCCTGGACGACGTCACCATCGGTCGTTTCGATGGCGACACGACCGGGTCGGAAGCTCGTGCGCCAGTTGGGTTGGCCAAAGGGTTCGACCGAGGCGAACTCCTCGTGGAGCGACACCTTCATCCGGCGCGGCGCCGGGTCCTGGATCAGGCCCTTGAGCGACCAGAGACCGCCGCCGGAAACGATCTGTGCGCTCACGGTGTTGAACTGATTCCAGCGGCCAAGACCTCCGTGGGCGTCGAGCACGTCTTCCAGCAACTTGTTCATTTCAGTCCTTTCTCCATCACGACGGAGATGAGCGTAGCCGTGGAAATGCCGGCCAAAAAGCGGCGATTCCGCAAAACACCCTTTCATTTGTGTCGGACGCGCGCGCTCGTGCGTGCGCCTTGGTCCCGGGTCGGATTGTTGCGATTCATTGAAGGCCGCATTGCTTGCCAACAGATGGATCGCCGGCCTTCCGATCCCTAGAGTCGTCGCATTGCCTTCCAGAGACCAAGCCGGAGACCCCATGTCATGAATGCGATCAATGCCCGTGGGGTTGTCTTCGCGATCAAGACCGCTTCCACCGCCATCGCCGCCATCGCGGCGGCACTCCTGCTCGACTTGCCCAACCCGGGTTGGGCAGCGCTGACGGTCTTCCTGACGAGCCAGCAGTTCGGTGCGGCATCGGGGGCGGTCGTCGCACGCTCCGTCTATCGCATGTTGGGCACGCTGCTGGCGGTATCCGGCATCCTCTTTTTCGTTCCCGCGCTCATGGTGGCACCAGAGATGCTCGTCCTCGGCATCGCCGCCTGGGTCGCAGTGTGCCTCTACGTTTCACTCCTCGACCGCAGCCCCCGCGGCTACGTATTCCTGCTGGCGGCCTACACGCTGCCCCTGATCGGCATGCCGCTGGCGAACAGTCCGTCGTCGATCTTCGATGTGACCATGTGGCGTGTGGAGGAGATCGCATTGGGCGCGGCCCTGTCAATGACGGTGCACACCGTCTTCGCGCCGCGCAGCGTCAGACCACTTCTGCTGGACAAGTTGCGAACCGCCGTTGGTGATGCGAGGAACTGGATTCAGAAAGGGCTGGCGCCGGACCCCGTCGAGGCGGGAGAGCAGCGGGCGCGCAATCGTCTCGGCACCGATCTGACGGAGATACGCACGCTGGCTGCGCTGCTGGGCTTCGAGCCGGGCATCACGTCGCGAGACGTTTCCACGGTCGATGCGCTCGAAGCCCGATTGCTTTCGCTCCTGCCGCTGCTGGCCGGCGTGGAAGCGCGCCTCGTGGCCCTGCGGCGCACGGATGACCAATGGGGTGCACGAATCGATGCGCACCTCGACGCCGTACGCCGCCATGTAGAGCAACCGTTCGCGCGCGCCGATGCGGATCGCTTGAGAGCATCCGGACGCGGTCTCGTCGCCGCAGCGCAACGCGGGTTGGAAGACGGCGAACTGCTAGCGATTGCAGCGATGGATCGGCTCGACGAGTTGCTCGAAAGTTGGGACGAATGCCTCGTCCTGCTGGATCGATACGAGCATCCTGAGCATGCATCCGACGAAGGCACCCACGGCCCCGTTCCCCGGCCTTCCCCTCGCCTGCTTCACATCGACCACGGACTCGCGGCCCTGTCGGGCCTCGCCGCAGGACTGGCCGTCGTTCTTGCTGGCGCGCTGTGCTGGGTGCTTGGCTGGGACCAGGGTTCAGCGGCGATGGGCATCGCGGCAGTCGGCAGTTCCCTGTTCGCCTTCCTCGACGACCCGCGTCCCTTTGTGCGGCTGATGTTGATCGCCACAGTGATGGCCGTGCCTGTCGCCGCGCTCTATGTGTTCGCCATCTTTCCGGCGTTGGACGGCTACGTCGCGCTCGCTTGCGTCCTGGCACCCCTGTTGTTCGTCTGCGCACTATGTCTCACGGTACCGAAATGGGCCGTCCCCGCGCTCGGCTTCGTGCTCATCACGGTGACCTTGATGTCCGTCCAGCCGGTCCAGGCCGGCGACTTCGGAAGCTTCATGGCGACAGCGGTCGGCGCCGTGCTGGGAACGAGCATCGCGCTGCTCGTAATGTCGCTGGTCCGCGTCATCGGCGCGAACACAAGCGTGCGCAGACTGATGCATGCGACGTGGCGCGACCTCGCCACGATCGCGAACGGAACGGACGGGCTTTCTCGGGCCGCATGGGCCAGCCGCATGATGGACCGGGTCGGCCTGCTGCAGTCGCGCATGGCCGGCGCGAACGGCGTGGTCCGCGCCCGGGCCGGGCGGGCCCTGGACGACCTTCGCATCGGCGTGAACATGCTTGATCTGCGGGACGCAGGGCTGGCGAGCAGGCCAGAGGTGCGTGCGGCCATCGAGGGCGCACTGAATCAGATCGGTACGCACTTCCGGCAGCGGCTTGTGCGCCCGGACGCTGAAGCGGTTCCCGAAATCAGCCAGGCGCTCGAGCTCGCCATCGTCCAATTGGCCGGGTCGGAAACGGGTGCGCAACGGCTGCGTGGCCTCACTGCCGCGACGGGCCTGCGATTGGGTCTGACCCAGCAGGCGGCAATCGTCAATGGAGGCGCCCAATGATCGCCGACGTCAATGTCTTCGGTGTGTTCGTCGATATGGCGCTGGTCACGGCGGTCGTTGCCGCCGGGGTGCTGGCGCTGCTTCGTCGCCTCCTGATCGCGACCAACGCATACCGGTGGGTGTGGCATCCGCCGCTGTTCAACCTCGCGCTGTACGCCCTCCTCTGGCTGGCACTGGCAAGCGCAACCGCCCGTTTCCAGGAATTCCTGGCCAACCTGCTTGGATGAAGACCATGGCAATACCCCTTCAACGTGTTCTGAAGATCGGCATCACCCTCGCCGTCGCCGCCGCCGGTACTTGGGCGGCCATCGGACTTTGGAAGCACTACCGAGAAGCGCCCTGGACGCGCGACGGGCGCGTGCGAGCCGACGTGGTGCAGATCGCTCCCGATGTTTCCGGAATCGTCGAGACGATCGCCGTGCGCGACAACCAGGAGGTGCACAAGGGCGACCTCTTGTTCTCCATCGATTCCGTCCGTCCGCGCATCGCGCTCGCTCAGGCAGAGGCATCCGTACTTGGACT
This sequence comes from Variovorax flavidus, assembly GCF_030317145.1. Lineage (GTDB taxonomy): Bacteria > Pseudomonadota > Gammaproteobacteria > Burkholderiales > Burkholderiaceae_C > Variovorax > Variovorax flavidus. The sequence goes on along the minus strand of NZ_JASZYE010000012.1, from coordinate 32,969 downwards.
GAGATCGCAGATCGCGCAGGCCCGGCGCGAGGACCGGCGCAACCGTGCCTTGGGTGACCTGGTGCCCGCAGAGGCCAGCGAGCAGAGCGCGCAACGTCTCGAACAGCTCAACGCCGCCTTGGCCCAGGCTGCCGCCGCAGTCGACAACGCCCGCGTGAACGTCGGGCGAACGCGGGTGTTGGCGCCGGTGGACGGCTGGGTCACCAATCTCGACTTGCGTCCAGGAACCTACGCGACCACAGGCCGGCCGGTGATGGCCTTGATCGACAAGGATTCCATCCACGTCCTGGGCTATTTCGAGGAGACGAAGATCGTGCGCGTCCACGTCGGAGATCCCGTACGGGTGCGACTCATCGGCGAGGCCGAGCCCCTCTATGGCCATGTCGAAGGCATTGCGGCCGGGATCGAGGATCGCGAACGCAACCCCAGCTCGAACCTGCTTGCCAACGTGAATCCCACCTTCAACTGGGTTCGGCTGGCACAACGCATTCCCGTTCGTGTTCGGCTCGACGAGTCGCCCGAGGACCGGCGGCTGATCATGGGCCGAACGGCGAGCGTGGACGTCATGGATGTCGACCGTGTGCAGGTGAGCCAACGTTTGGGAGATCAGCCATGAAGACCGTTGCCTGGGCCGTCTTGGGTGCTGCGGCATTGCTTGCCGCCTGCACGAACCTGATTCCACCCGTCGCCCCGCTGCCAGCGGAGGCGGTGGTGAACCGGCCTGCCGCGCAAGGCGCATTCATGGGCGAGCGCGATGCACATGTCACACAGGCGGCCGTCCCACAGGATTGGTGGCGGCTCTACGAGAGCGGCACGCTCGACGACCTCGTCCAGAAAGCGTTGGCCGCGAACACCGACTTGCGGGTGGCGGCTGCCAACCTCCGCAAAGCTCAGGCTGCGCTCGAACTCGCCGGCGCCGCCCAGGAGCCGACGACGACGGTCAGTGCCAACACGGGGTTTGGCAGACGTTCGGCGCAGGAGGAGCTTCATCCCGGCAGGGCGCTTCCCAGCAAGTGGGTCTACGGTGCCGGGTTCGGTGTGTCCTATCAGCTTGATCTCTTCGGCCAGATCCAGCGAAGCGTCGACGCGGCGCAGGCGGACGTCGGGGCCGCTACGGGGGCCAGGGATCTCGTTCGCGTGACCGTCGTAGCCGAGACCACGCGCGCTTACCTGGAGATGTGTTCGGCTGGCCGCGAGATCGTGATCGCCAGGGGTCAGGTCAACCTGCAAGCGCAGAGCACGCAACTGACGAAGCGGCTTGTGGCGAACGGCCGAGGGACCTCGGTGGACGTCGAGCGCTCGTCCGCGCAGGAGGACCAGGTCCGCGCCACGATTCCCACCCTGAACGCTCAACGACGGGTTGCGATGGTTCGCCTCGCAACGTTGACGGGTCAGGCGCCGCAGGACCTATCGAAGCAGCTGGAAGATTGCGCGCAGGAGCCGCTCGTTCGAGAGCCCATCCCAGTCGGCGACGGCGCCAGCCTGATCCGGCGCCGTCCTGACATCCGGCGCGCCGAGTTCGAGCTTCTGTCCGCTTCCGACAGGATCGGCGTGGCGATCGGAGACCTCTATCCCAAGGTGGCCATCGGCGCTTCAGTCTCGTCGGTGGGTACGCTTGAGCATGCCTTTCGCAGCGACAGCTTCAAGTTCTCGATCGGACCGCTCATCAGCTGGGAGTTCCCTGACAGAACTCGGGCCCACGCACGCATCCATGCCGCGGAAGCGGAACGCGAAGCCGCGCTGGCCCGTTTCGACGGTGTCGTCCTGACGGCGTTGAAGGAGACCGAAAGCGCGCTGGAGATCTATGCGCAAGACCAGGAGCGACGGGACATCCTGCAGTCTGCGCGCACGCAGGCGCAGCGTGCGGCCCAGGACACCCAGCGCCTGTTCGAATCGGGCCGGATCGGCTACCTGCCCGTGCTGGATGCGCTGCGCACGCTGAGCCAGATCGAACAGAGCCTGGCCTCTGCTGAAAGCCGGCTCTCTGCCGACCAGGTGAACCTCTTTCTTGCGCTCGGAGGCGGCTGGGGCGGCGCCTAGGCGTTGACGGCGATCCGGCAGACCGGAGCGCCGTCGTCGGCACCGTCGGTATCGCCGGCATCGTCCGTCTGGTACACGCCGTCCCAGAGTGCTGGTGGCGTCTCGGTCCACCGGTGGTGGCTTGTCGCCAGCGAATAGGCGCAGAACATGCCGAGCAGAATGACCACGACGTTTCCGGCGTGGATCGCCCACCGGAGAAATCTGGAGTGGCTGGCCGCGGATGAGGAGGCGGCGCTCTTGGTTTGACGAGTGGTCATGAAGGAATCTCCGTCGGCAGATCGTGGATCCGGACTGAGTCCCTATGGCTCGACCGGAGGCTCACAAACAATGGACTTCATGGACACCACTCTAGGAGGCGATGCGCCGAAGAAAAAGCGCTCGCCTGCCAATTCATCATTGGCCAACCCTCAACAATCGCTCCGTGCGAAAGCCACCTCTGCATTGATTCTTTCGCGAACTGCAATGCACCAGTGCGAGGTCGAGGGGTTTTCTTTGCGCGCTTCCGCCGCAAACTACTTTGTACAGGGCAGTCGTTCGCTGTCCTGGCTTATCCACCACATCACTGAAAGGAACCGAAATGAACACCACGAAGATCGTCGCTGCAGCCGCTGTCTCTCTCCTGGCCGCTTTCGGCGCACAGGCCGAAACCTACCAGGGCGTAGAAGCGCCTGTGTCTGCCAATGCTCGCGTTGACGTGCGTGCACAGGCCGTGATTGCCTCGCACAGCGACAACCCATATGCCGAGGCCGCCTCTTCTCGCGTTGCCAGTGCTCCATCCGGCCTGGTCGATCGCGGCGCCGTTCGAGGCAGCGCAGTGGCGGCTGCGCACAGCGCGAATCCCTATGCCGAGGGTTACGGCCAGGGCGTCGCAACCGTTTCCAGGGGTGCGGTAGATCGCGCCACTGTACGCGCCCAGGCATTCGCTGCCGCGCATGGCCAGCAGCTTCCCCTGTAAGTGGGCTACAAAAGGAAAACGCCGTCTGCGGCTCTCGCAGACGGCGTTTTCGCTTCTGCATCCGCAACCAGTGCAGGCTTTGACAACGGCAAAACGTGAGAGGTCGGCAGAGCGACGCGCTGGATGAACGAGGTCACGCAACCTCCAGATCATGGGCCGTCTGGTAGCGCTTTGCGGCGCTGGATCGCGATAGGTTGGGGCCGAGCGCCTTGCGTGCCGCATCGAAACGCTCCCAATCGCCGATGTCAGGGAGAGACGGAATCGTTACCAGCTCCCGGCGGTCGAAGCCGACGAGCGCCGCATCGACCATCTCTTCGGCGCGCATGACGATCTCGCTCGGAAGGTGTTCCACAGGAACGCCGGCCACGTTCCAGAAGTCGGTGCTGGTCGCACCGGGCAGGACCGCCTGCACTTGAATCCCCTTGGGCGCCAGCTCATGATCCAGCGACTGTGTGAAAGCGAGGACGAAGGCCTTGCTGCCGCCGTATGTGCCGTTGAGTAGTTCCGGCGCCACCGCCACGATCGACGCGATGTTGATGATCGCGCCCTTTCCCCGGCGGGCCATGCCGACGGCAACCGCACGGGTGAGCCGGGTCAAAGCGGTCACGTTCAGCTGGATCATGTCGTCGAGTCGATCGGCGTCCGAGTCGATCAGCGCGCTCGTGGCACCCACGCCTGCGTTGTTCACGAGGAGCTCGATACGGTCGTCGGACAGCAGTCGCTTCTCGACGCGCAGCACGTCGTCCCTGACCGTCAGGTCGGCAGGCAGCAATTCAACATGCCGACCGGTGTCTGAGCGGATGCGCGCTGCGATCGCCGTCAGCTTGGCGACGTCACGCGCCACGAGGACCAGATCATGGCCCCTTCGGGCCAGCCTGTCGGCGTAGATCGCGCCAATGCCGCTGGATGCGCCCGTCACCAATGCGATGGGCGTGGATTTGTCTGTCGGTTTCATCTGGATTCCTTTCAGGTCGGGTGGATTGACATGCTCAAGATAGCGATCTATCGTTCGTCCTAAATGACTAACTTCCCTCGTTTACGGACAAAATGAAGCGCGTCGGACTTGTTGTCTTTCCCGGCTTCCAGATCCTGGACATGGCGGCCGCCTCGGTGTTCGAGATGGCCAATCTCGAAGTGGCCAATGAGGGCGAACACGCCTACGAGATCGATGTCGTCTCCGAAAGCGGGGGAGCGGTGAGGAGCTCGCTGGGCGCGGCAGTCCAGACGATCGCGCTGGACCCGGATGCCTACGACACGCTGCTCGTGACAGGAGCCACCCAGTTGCAGCCGTCATCGCCGAAGCTCTTGCGCCTGCTGGCGCGCGCGGTCGAGTCGACCCGCCGTATGACAAGCATCTGCACCGGTGCATTCGTCCTGGCCAACGCCGGCCTGCTGAACGAGAGGCGGGTCACCACGCATTGGTGCTTTGCGAGGGATCTCCAGCGCCAGTTCCCGTCCGTTCGTGTCGAGGAGGACCGCATCTTCGTGCGCGACGGCGCGGTCTGGACCTCGGCCGGCATGACCGCATGCATCGACCTCGCGCTCGCGCTCGTCGACGAAGACTTGGGCGTCGATGTCTCGCGTGCGGTCGCCAAGAAACTCGTGGTGCACCATCGCCGGGCCGGCGGGCAGTCGCAGTTCTCGATGCTGTCGGAACTCGAATCGCAGTCAGACCGCATTCAGGCAGCACTGACCTACGCCAAGGACCACCTGAACAAGGATCTGTCGGTAGAGACGCTGGCTAACGCCGCCCACATGAGCCCGCGACACTTCAGTCGCGAGTTTCGGCAGAGTACCGGCCAGTCGCCGGCACGTGCGGTCGAGCGGTTGCGAGCGGAAACGGCCCGCATCCTCGTCGAGGCAGACAAGCTGACTATCGAACGCATCGCGAGCAAGACCGGCTTCTCCGATCCAGAGCGCATGCGGCGGGCTTTCCTCCGCATCTTCGGCCAGCCTCCGCAGGCCCTCAAACGGGCCGCGCGCACGCGTCGCATGACAGAAGCAGTGGCCGCCTGAGACAGCACGCGAAGGCGGAATTGTTGCCAGACAAGCAATGACGTATTGAGCAGCGCTTGCTTTCCTACGGTCGCTTCGATACGTAGAGTGCCTGGATGGCTCAAGCGAACCCGCAACTCCGTCTCACGGACAACATCCCGATTCCGCTCGGCACCGAGCACCTGTTCACGCGCGAGCGCCTTGCCGCCGGTTCCATGATCGAGTCCCTGAAGGCCAACCTGCCGGCAGGCGTCAGGATCAGGTCGGATGCTGAGATGGATGGGACGCTCCGAGCCGTCCTTGGCGACCATGACCCGGACATGGACCTCCACATCTTCGGCTATGGGTCGCTCATGTGGAACCCTGCGATGGACGCGGCACACGCCAGCATCGCGCGCGTGCAAGGGTGGCATCGGCGGTTCTGCCTTCGCTCCCTGCTCGGGCGCGGCTCGCCGCAAGAGCCTGGCGCGATGCTTGGACTGGACCGGGGCGGCGCGTGCCAGGGCGTCCTGTTTCGCATCGAGGCGGCGAAGGTCTCCACAGAGCTGCGACTGCTCTGGCGACGCGAAATGTTCACCGGTAGCTACGACGCCCGCTGGGTGCCGGCCGAGAACAGGGCAGGCGCACTCCGGGCGCTCACTTTCGTGGTCAACCGCCAGCACGAGCGATACATCGGTGGGCACCCGATCCACGACGTCGCGCAGTTGATCCGCACAGGCAAGGGCACCCTCGGCACTTCGCGCGCGTACTTCGAAGCTACGGTCGAGACGCTGGCAAGACTGGGCATCCGCGACGCTGGCATGGAACGGTTGCGTGCGGCAATCCTTCGCGAGGATTTCGGCGCGACCTGAATCTCAACGAATGCGCAGTTCGTCGTTCCGCTCGAAGAGCTCGACGGTCCAGTCGATGAACGCGCGCACCTTGGCGCTGAGATAGCGGTTCGGCGCGTAGAGGACGTTCACATGCATCGTCGGGGTGCGCCAGTCCTCAAGCAGCGGCACGAGCTGGCCGGCCTTGATGGCCGGGCCCACTGCATAGCTGGGCGCCTGGATGATGCCAAGGCCCGCCAACCCGGCGGCGACGTAGGAATTGGTGTCGTTCACGACAAGCTTGTGATCGAGCGCCAGCTCGGTTGCGGACTCCCCGTCGAAGAAGCGAAACGCCAGCGCGCGGATGCTGCGCGCGGAGATCATCCCGACAGACGGACGCTCGCGCAGTTCCTCCAGGGTCATCGGCGTGCCGTGCATCTGCAGGAAGGCCGGCGTGGCACAGGTAACGAACCGGAACGCACCAATCCGCCGGGCGACCATCAACTGCTCGGTGACGTCGCCGGCCCGAATGGCGCAGTCGACGCCTTCGGCCACAACATCGGCGCGCCGGTTGCCGACGCCGAGTTCCACTTCGACGTCCGGATACCGGCGATGAAAATCGGCCATGCCGGGCACGATGACCATCGTCCCGATCGCCGCGGCCGTTTCCACGCGCACCTTTCCCGAGGGCTTGCCCTGCGACAGCCGCGTGGAAGACTCGATGTCCGTGAGCTCGGCCAGCAGGCGCACGACCCGTTCATAGTAGGTCGCACCTTCGGGGGTGACGGTGACGGAACGCGTCGTGCGGTGCAGCAGACGGACCTTCAGATCCTCTTCGAGTCCCTGGATCAGCCGGGTCACCGTGGCGTTCGGCACGTCGAGCGTGTCCGCGGCCTTGGTGAAGGTGCCTGCCTCCACCACCCGGACGAAGGCGTTCATCGCGGCGATGCGGTCCATGGTGAGGCTCCTCCGTTTGAAGACGGAGAGCCATCATAGACCGCACGGACTTCAGTGCCCCTTGAAGTCGAGCACGAGGCGCGGCTTGCCGGCCTTGAGCGCATCGACCGCCGACTTCAGGACTCGCTGGACGTCCTGTGTCTCGAAAAGAGGTGTCTCAAGGCGGTGCGCGAGCCCTCAAGCGGACCGACGGGCCACCATCAGCTTCGGCGTCAGGATCTGGACGATCTCGCCGCGCTGGTTGACGGTCGTGGACCGCATCACCACGATGCCTCGGTCGGGCCGCGAGCGCGATGGGATCAGCTCGACGACTTCGCTGTCCACATGCAGGACATCCCCGGGGCGCGCGGGTGTCTTCCACTCGATCTCTCCGCCGGCGCCCACGATGCCATTGGCCAGCTTTGGGCCATCGGTCACGAGCAGGCGCATGGTGATGGCCGCGGTATGCCAGCCGCTGGCGGCAAGCCCTCCGAAGATCGTCTGGCGCGCGGCCGCATCGTCGAGGTGAAACGGCTGCGGATCGAACTCGCCAGCGAAGCGCTTGATGTCGTCGGCCTTCAGTTCGTGCGTGCCGGTATGGAAGCGATCGCCAATTCTGAGGTCGTCGAAATAGAGAAGTTCCTGGCCCATGTGCGGTCCTTTGCAGAACAGATGGCGGTGACATCCGACGGGCGGAATCGCCTGTCGAACGGATGGCAGAACTCTAGGAAGATCTCTCACGGCCGGAAAGGCCAGGCAGCACAAAACGCTTTTTCAGCCGGGTCAACAACGCAGTGCGGGGGCTGCACGACTATTTCGCCCAGCGCAACAACGCATTGACCCGTTTCGCCTTTTTCATGAGTGGCTCGAGGACTAGATTGGAAGCATGCCAGCCCATTGGAGGTAGCCTAAATGTCTCATCTCAACCGCTTCAAGTCCGGCGCCTTTTTCGAAATCCGGTTCCGATCGCTGTTTCGTGAGGGCCGTGGCTATGCATTCCCGTGTGACGCCGCGGGCCATGTGGATCTCGATTCGCTCTCCGAACGCGGGCGCAGCAACTACCTGTTCGCCCGGGCGATGGTGGGTCGGGAGTTCGCGACGCCCAACGTCAGCGTTGCCTGAGCCAGTTGCTGGAGAAAGCCATGAACTTCTTGATGAATTCGACCACGGCGACGAGTCTCGTCAACCTCCCTTCCTTCTACGCGACAACGATCGAGGAGTGGCGGAGCGCGCCCGAAGACAGAGGCAGCAACGAGATCCAGGTGCGCCCGATTCAGCCCGACGATTTCGAACGCGAGCGCGAGTTTGTGGAGAGACTGTCGCCACGCACCGCCTATCAGCGCCTGATGTCCGCGAGAAAGCCATCGACCGAAGAGCTGATGCGCTGGACACACATCGATCGATCCCATGAAGGGGCCGTGGTCGCGACGGTCGTCATCGACGGTCGGGAGCAGCAGGTCGGCGTTGCACGCTACGTCGTGGAGGACACGCAGGGCGAGGCGGACTTTGCCATCGTCATTGCCGACGAGTGGCAAGGAAGCGGGCTGGGCATCCGACTGCTTTCGGCCTTGATCGATCTTGCCCGCCAGTCCGGCATCAAGCAGCTTTCCGGGAGCACGCTATCTGACAACAGGGGAATGCTGGCCCTCGCCCGCCGGCTTGGCTTCAGCCTGTCCAAAGAGGCCGGGGCGGCCATCGTCACCAATTTGCGCCTGACGCTGGAATCATGATCTGACGGTCGACTCACAAGGAGAACATGCCATCATGAACTACGAGACTCTGCGGCTGGACATCGAAGACGGCCTTGCCACACTGACGCTTTCACGCCCCGAGAGCCTGAATGCCCTGAGCCAGCAGATGCTGGCCGATCTGCGAACCGCCCTGAAAGCGGTGATCGCATCGCCAGCGCGCTGCCTGGTGCTGACAGGCGAAGGGCGCGCGTTCGGCAGCGGCGCCGATCTCCAGGCGTCGCGTGACGGCCTGGAGCCGAACGATCCCGACGAATTCCTGCGCGATTGGTTCGTGCCGCCGTTCCGCCTGCTGGCGGAGATGGAGATTCCCACGATCGCTGCGGTCAACGGACCGTGTGCCGGCGCCAGCATGAGCCTGGCGTTGACTTGCGACATCGTGATCGCGTCGCAGTCGGCGTACTTCCTCCAGCCCTTCGTCAACATTGGCCTGGTCCCGGATCTCGGCTCGAGTTGGCTGCTCCCACAGGCCCTTGGTCGCGCGCGCGCAACCGGTCTGATGATGCTAGGAGAAAAGCTCCCTGCGAAAGATGCAGAAGACTGGGGTTTGATCTGGAAAACCGTACCCGACGGCGAACTTCTGGACGTCGTGCACGCCGCGGCCCGAAAGCTCGCCGACGGACCGAGCCAGAGCCCCGGGATGATCAAGAAGCTGATCGCCCGCTCCCTGCGCAACGGCCTCGAGGAGCAGATGCGCGTCGAGATCGAGATGCAACGGGTTGCGCTGCGAAGCCCCGATCACATCGAGGCGCGAGCGGCGTTCAGGGAAAAGCGTCGCCCGCAGTTTCGCCGGTGATCACTGCGGCGTGCGAGCCTCGCGGCGGACTGCCTGCGGCGGCATGCCAAAACCCCGCACAAACGCCTCGCGCAGATGACGCCGATCTCGGAAGCCCGTCTCCTTCGCTACCACCTCCAGCGGGTGCCGGGTGCTCTCGATCATCAGTCGGGCCGCCTCGAGCCGCAGTCCCTCGATGGCCTTTGCCGGTGACTGACCTGTCTCGGCGGTGAACACGCGGCTGAACTGACGCGCACTCAGGTGCGCGACCTCGGCCAGTTCCTCCACGCTCAATGGCTGCGTCAGATGACGTCGTGCGTGCTCTAGCGCACGTTGGACGCGATCGGACTTGGGCGCGAGCTTGAGCATTTCAGAGTGTTGCGACTGCCCGCCCGAGCGGCGCTGATGCATCACCAGCCGGTGTGCCACCGAACGTGCCGCCTCGGCGCCCAAGTCCTTCTCCACCAAAGCCAGCGCCAGATCCAGCTCGGCGGTCATGCCGGCCGACGTCCACACCGGCCCATCATTGATGTAGATCCGGTCGGCTTCCACCTGCACGCCAGGGTGCCTGCGCTGCAGCGCCTCGGCCCAAGCCCAGTGCGTGGTGGCACGCCGCCCTTCAAGGAGGCCCGCATCGGCCATCACGAAGGCGCCGGTGCACAGACCCGCCACGCGCCGCGCGCGTGTGGCGACACCGGACAACAGCCGAAGCAATTCGGGCGATGTTGGCGTCGTCAGTGGATCGATGGCACCAGCCACCAGCCACGTATCGGCGCTGCTGCGCGCAGTCAGCGGCCGGGACTGGACCGCCAGACCCTGCGACGCTTTCACCAAGCCACCGCCGAGGGCGTAGTTCTCCATCGAATAGAAGGACTGCCGGGTCATCAGGTTCGCGAGCTCGAACACGGCCTGGGTGCTGAAGGTCATGACCTGGAAGCCCGCGGGGAGCACGTAACCGATGCGATGCACTGCGTTCGTCCGTTTCGATGGATGTCCTTATTCATGACTATAAACGTCATTTACGCCATCCGCTACCAGCCGCATTATTCAAGTTCCGAACACACCCTCGTGTGCGCCAGTGACTTCCAGGAGATACCCGCATGAAAGCAGTCATCAGCGCCTATGCGCGCTCGCCCTTCCACTTCGCCCGCAAGGGCCGCTTGGCCGGGGTCCGGCCCGACACACTGGCAGCGGAGGTCGTCAAGGGCCTGCTTCAGCGTACGGATCTCGATCCGGCACTGCTCGAGGACGTGATTCTTGGCTGCGCCTATCCCGAGGCTGCCCAGGGAAACAACATCGCACGTATCGTCGGTCTGCTGGCTGGCCTGCCGGAGGCCGTGGGCGGTATGACCGTGAACCGCTTTTGTGGCTCCTCGATGCAGGCCGTGCATATCGCCGCGGCCCAGATCGAAGCGGGCATGGGCGACGCCTTCCTCTGTGTGGGCGTGGAATCGATGACCATGGTCCCGCAAGGCGGGTTCAACTTTTCGCCCAACCCGGAACTGCTGGCGAACACCGCGGCTTATCTCTCGATGGGCGAGACGGCTGAGAACGTTTCGCAGCGCTGGAACGTGAACCGGGCCGATCAGGACTTGCTGGCTCTTCAGTCGCACCAGAAGGCGGCGGCGGCGCGAGAACAGGGTCGCCTGGCATCCGAGATCGTGCCGATCCGGCTGCCGGATGGCGAGGTGATCGACGCCGACGGCTGCATCCGCCCTGGCACCACGCTGGAGGCGCTGGCTGCGCTCAAGCCGGCCTTCCGTCCCGACGGCGTCGTGACCGCCGGCACCTCCTCGCCGCTGACCGATGGCGCCGCTGCGGTGCTGGTGACCAGCGACGATTTCGCGGCCCGCTACAACCTCGCGCCATTGGCACGCGTGCGCAGCTTCGCCACTGTCGGCGTCGATCCGGCCATCATGGGCATCGGACCGATCCCGGCGACCCGCAAGGCGCTGGCGCGTGCCGGCCTGACGGTGGGCGATCTCGATGTCGTGGAGATCAACGAAGCGTTCTCGTCGCAGGCGCTGGCGTGCATTCGCGACCTGGGCCTGGACATGAACATGGTCAACGTCGATGGCGGCGGGCTCGCCATCGGGCACCCTTTGGGCGCCACGGGCGCGCGCATCACCGGCAAGGCTGCCTCGCTGTTGGCACGCACCGGGGGACGTTACGCGTTGTCCACGCAGTGCATCGGCGGTGGCCAGGGAATCGCCACCATATTGGAGCGGCCGTGAGCGTCGACCCTCGGCGATCCATCGCCGCTTTCAACGCAGTTCAGAGCTAAGACCTCAAGTCTGCAGGGAGCAAGTTGCCAGGTGCCAAGTGATCGCACCGGGTTGAACGGTCGCGCACACCGGTCCCCCATCTCGCGCGGTGCCCACGATGCGAGCTTCGATTGCACGGCTCGGGTCGTCCACCGCCGCCTCCACCAAGTGTCGAGGTATGCCAGCCATCTTGATCTTCGCTCTGCGCTCCCAGCATGACCCGGCTTGGCCTGCAAGGGTGCCGGAATTCATATAGACGAATCGATCGGCGGGCGTGCCTTGCGCGAACGCGCCGCGGAAGTTGAACGATCCGTCTGCGAGCACCGGCCCTAGATCCATGGTGATGGCGAACGACATGGAATCACCAGTCGACGCATACGGCTGCAACAGTTCATCTCGCCCTTTTTGCATGGCGAACAGCACCCCGGGCGGCGGTGCCACGACGACCAGAATGACCTGAAGCTGAGCTACGGTTCCGCTCTTCATTTGCTTGTCCAAACCAAAAGTCGATGTTGAGGTGCGCAGGACGTACCTTACGCCGAGATCTGGGTCGCGAGCCCATCGAGCTTGGCCGACGGCAGCGAGCTCATGACGGCAGCCGCCACTTTGACTTGGCGCCTGCGTCGCACGCGAAGCCCACTACCGACCCCCTGCCTTGGTCGGAGAAACCATCCCTCCATCCGGCCGGTACTCAAGCCCCGGACGCACCCTACCTTCAAGACAGGTCGGCTGCGCTTCGGCAACGCCTCCTTTTCAACCCTTTCTCAATCAGGAGTGATCATGACTACAGCCATTCAGACTCGCAAGGTTCTCTACACCGCACGCGTTCACACCGCAGGCAACCGCGACGGAGGCGTTTCGCGCAGCGACGACGGGCGTCTGGACATCACCCACGGCGTCCCCGGCAAATCCGCCACTGGCACCAATCCCGAGCAGTTGCTGGCGGCCGGCTGGTCCGCCTGCTTTCAGGGCGCCATGGGCTTGGCTGCCGGCAAACTGAAGGTCGGCATCCCGCCAGAGACGGCCGTGGACGCGGAGGTGGATCTGGTGCTGGGCGGTGACGGCTACACCTTGCAGGCCCGCCTGACGGTCAGCCTGCCGGGACTGCCGCGCGACGTGGCGCAGGCGCTGATCGACGCGGCAAAGGAGACGTGCCCCTATTCGAAGGCTCTCTCCGGCAACGTCGACGTTCAGTACTCGCTGGCCTGATATCGGCAGGTCGTTGCCAGTCTCGCCTTCATTCGATTGGAGCTACCCATGACTTCACCGCTCACACGGCGCGACCTGCTTGCTGGTACGGCAGCTGTCGCGTTGACCGCCGCACCCTTTGCATTCGCCGCTTCTGCCTCTCTACCAGACGCGCCAGCACGCGGGTCCATTCGTCCCTTCAAGGTCAGCGTGCCGCAAGCGAAGCTCGACGACCTGCGTCGGCGCGTCGCCGGCGCGCGCTGGCCCAGCAAGGAACTGGTAGCTGACGCCTCGCAGGGCGTGCAGCTCGCCACGATGCGCAAGCTCGCGCAGTATTGGTCGACGAGATACGACTGGCGCAAGATCGAAGGCAGGTTGAACTCGCTGCCGCAGTTCGTCACCGAGATCGACGGCGTGGAAATTCACTTCATCCACGTCCGCTCCAGGCACCCGGGCGCGCTGCCGCTCATCGTCACGCATGGCTGGCCCGGTTCCATCATCGAACAGCTGAAAATCATCGAGCCATTGACAAACCCGACGGCCCACGGAGGACAGGCTTCCGACGCCTTCGATGTGGTGATTCCCTCCCTCCCCGGCCACGGCTTCTCCGGCAAGCCCACGGAGCTTGGCTGGGATCCGGTGCGAATCGCCCGAGCCTGGGTCGTGCTGATGGAACGGCTGGGATACACCCGGTATGCGGCGCAGGGGGGCGACTGGGGCAATGCAGTGACCGAACAGTTGGCGCTGCTGACGCCGCCCGGACTCATCGGCATGCACACCAACATGCCGGCAACGGTTCCCGACAGCATCAGACAGGCGCTCGCGCAGGGTCATCCGGCGCCTTCTGGACTCGCGCCCGAGGAGCAGCATGCCTTCGAGCAGCTTGATTTCTTCTTCAAGCACGGGCTGGCCTACGCACAGGAGATGGGAAATCGTCCGCAGACCCTCTATGCGATCGAGGACTCGCCTATCGGGTTGGCGGCCTGGATGCTGGACCACGATGCCCGCAGCTACGAGCTGATCGCGCGCGTATTCGACGGCCGGTCCGAGGGACTGACGCGCGACGACGTCCTCGACAACATCACGCTCTACTGGCTGACCGAGACTGGAGTTTCATCCGCCCGGCTGTACTGGGAAAGCAAGCTGGAATTCTTTGCGCCCAAGCGGGTCAGCATTCCTGTGGCGATCAGCGTGTTTCCGGATGAGCTGTATGCAGCGCCGCGGAGTTGGACGCGGCAGGCCTATCCAAACCTCGTTCACTACAACCGGCTGCCAAAAGGTGGACATTTCGCCGCCTGGGAGCAGCCGCAGCACTTTGCGAACGAACTGCGCGCGGGCTTCAGCTCGCTTCGAGGAGCCGGCAAGACCGCGTGAATGCGTGGTCTTCCCGTGTTGCGAGGCAACGGGCACTCCGTTTGGCCGCCCGCGCCTCCCCCATGGCCCTCCTTCTTTATCCACAAGGAATCTCCCATGTCAAATTCGCAATCCATTCCCAGGCGCTCGTTCCTGGGCGCCGCTGCAGTCGGCGTTGTCGCCGCGCAGTTCACCGACGAAACCGCCCATGCGCAAAGCGCCGCTTCGCCAGCCAGACCTCCGGCCTCGCCTGTCAGGCGGCTCGAACCGCTCAAGTACGTCGAAGCCGGCGTGCTCCGCGTGGAGTACTTCGAGACGGGTCCTGTCAACGGGAAGCCAGTGATCCTTCTTCACGGCTGGCCGTATGACATCCACACGTACGCGGATGTGGCCCCCTTGCTGGCCGCGGCAGGCTATCGAGTGATCGTTCCGCATCTGCGTGGCTATGGCGGAACGCGCTTTCTTTCGGCCGAGACACCTCGCAACGGCCAGCAGAGCGTGATTGCCGTAGACATCATCGCCCTGATGGATGCGCTCGGAATCGCCAGGGCAACGGTCGCCGGATGCGACTGGGGAGCGCGGACGGCCTGCATCGTGGCGGCCCTGTGGCCCGATCGTGTCGATGCCCTGGTCTCGGTCAGCGGCTACCTCATCGGCAGCCAGCAGGCCAGCAAGGTTCCCCTGACACCACAGGCTGAGCTTCAATGGTGGTACCAGTACTACTTCGCCACCGAGCGCGGTCGACTGGGCTATGAAAGGAATCGCGACGAATTCGCAAAGCTGATCTGGCAGATCGCTTCACCCAAGTGGGATTTCGGGGCGGCAACCTTCGATCGCAGTGCGGCGGCGTTGAGCAATCCAGACCATGTGAGCATCGTGATCCACAACTACCGCTGGCGGCTTGGCCTGGCGGAAGGCGAAGCCAGGTATCGCGACCTCGAGGAGCGCCTGGCCCTGAGTCCGTCCATCGGCGTGCCGACCATCACCCTCGAAGGCGACGCCAATGGAGCACCGCACCCGGAGCCGAGCGCCTATGCCAAGAAGTTCACTGGTCCCTACGGACATCGCACCGTCAGTGGCGGCATCGGGCACAACCTGCCCCAAGAAGCCCCTGACGCCTTCGCTGCCGCGCTTGTGGATGTGGCGCGCCTTTGAGCAGTGACCGACAGGACGCACCGGGTCTGGCTCGGATGCGCCTGTCAATTTCGCCGTGCTTGCCTAGAGAAAGGGCGAAATGTTCTCCATTGCCCGACTCACGTACATCTCCTTCTCTCCTACCGGGGCGACATAGTGGATCGCGCCGCGTGCGGCCTCAACGCCTGCCAGGCGCGCGATGAACCAGGCCGCCAGGTAGTGCGACGACAGGCACCCCCCCGCCGTTGCGACGTTTTCCTTGGCCACGAACGGCTGGTTGAGGACAGGTATGCCGGCCTCCTCGACCCATGGCTTCGTCGTCAGGTCCGTGCAGGCCGGCACACCTGCCAGCAGACCCAGCTTGGCGAGGATCAGGGCGCCTGAGCACTGCGCCCCGAGCAACTGGCGCGTCGGGTCAAGCTTCAGTTGCGACATCAAGGCAGCGTCGGCGACGACATCCCGGGTCTTGGTTCCGCTGCCGACCAACACTGCGTCAGCCTCGCAAGCGTCCTTCAGCGACGCTTGCGTCTCCACTACAAGACCGTTCATCGAACGCAGCTTGGCCGCGGGACTGGCGATCGAAACCCGCCAGTCGGGCTTCTTGACCCGGTTCAGGATGTTGAATGCGATCAGCGAGTCGAGCTCATTGAAGCCCTCGAAGGTCAGGATGGCGATGTGCATGGCGTCCTCGTCAGGGTGATCGGGTCATTCGGGAAGGTTGGTCAGCTCGCGGCCAAAGTTGTGTTCAAGGTCGCCCGGCGTCTGCATTCCTCGCGCGAGGAGCGCCTGCATCCGTCGCATGACAACCGGGTTGCGCATCGCCGCGCCAAAGAGGTCTGAATCTATTCGAAAGTCCGCAGTGTCGGCCAGCGTGATGGCATTGACACGCCCCTTGATATCTTCAAGGGCCTGCTGGGGAAAGTTTGCAATGCGGCGGGCGATAGATGCGACGAACTGCGGCAGGTCTGCGGCCGGCATGGCTCGATTGATCCACCCGTACCTTTCCGCCAGGTCGGCGTCGTAGTCGTCCGCGCTCAGCAGCACTTCCAATGCTCTGCCGCGGCCCATGGCACGTGCCAGGTGCTGCACGCCTCCGGCTCCTGGCACCAGGCCAACTCCGGCTTCAGGCTGTGCGAAGACGGCGTGCTCCCGTGAGGCGAATTGCATGTCACAGGCCAGCACGAATTCGCTGCCAGCGCCCCGCACGCGCCCGTCGATCTGGGCGATGGTGACGGCCCTTGTGGTGCTCAGGCGGCGCAGCAACAATCCCAGCGAGGCTTCCCCGGCCAACTCCGCCGCCTCCCGGCGGTACTCCTGCACCTCCGTCACGTCGACATGCGGGATGAAGAACTGCGGGTTGGCACTGGAAAAGACGACGACACGGTAGTTGTCGCCGCTGTCCAGCATGCGGATGAGAGATACCAGGTCCCGAACCATGCTTGTGCCGAGCAGGTTGATTGGCGCACTGTCAATCTCGGCAAAGAGGACGCGCCCGTCACTGCGTGTGCGCAACGTTTCGAATTCCATGTGGGTCCCTTCTTTCCTGGCGTCACTTGATCGGGCCGTCCGAGCGTTCGACGTTCGCGATTCGCTCACCTTCGTCCGGCAATAGCAGGGAGGTATGAATCTTCGCTGGCAGCTTGGCAAGCGACTTCGGGTCAACCTTGTCGACGAACTTCCATCCCTGCGGAAGCTTGACGAAGACAAAGGCCGTTGGTGGGTCCACGAAGATGTCGAAGTCGCGAACCTCGACAGGGCCAGCGTGAGCTGAAAAGGTTGCCAATGCGACGATGGCGGCGAGGAAGAACTTGCGGGTGATCATGGGTAGCTCCTTGAATGACGCTAAGAGTAAAGGTGCAACGCGCGAAGAAAAACACCTCGGCCTGCAAAGCCGCATTGCAGATTCGACAACGACCCCTGCCCCCACGAAGTTTCTCGTTCTCGATGCCGACCTCTTCGGTGATCTGAGCGGGGCACGATTCGGATCGCACGCCGCGAGCCCGATCATGTCCGGCTCGAGTGCGTCAAAGTGAAACCCTCGACATGCTCGAGTTGGGACAATTCCTCCCCTATCGTGCTCAACGCGTTCGTTCTGGCGCTCGAACTCGCGAAGATCAGGCACTGGACTTCAAAGTGAGTGCCGTCGAAGCTGATGGCGAGGCTCTCCGGCGGAATGCGAAGCCCGCGTCTCACCAGGAAGCGGTGAACCTCCTCGGGTCTGGGCCTGTGGCCCTTGCGAAATCGGAACGTACCCGTGATCGCCGCATGGGCGGGCAGGCGCTGCTCGATCCGAGGCACGATGGCAGTGCAGACCACGAACAAGGCGGTCAATCCGATCGCCGGCACGTAGAACCCTACCCCTACCAAGACGCCGATCGCCGACGAACCCCAGATGGACGCCGCGGTCGTCAGACCACGTACGTTGGGGCCACTCTTCACGATGATTCCCGCGCCAAGAAATCCGATGCCCGTGAGAACGGCACCGATGACCTTCGTCGGATCCGCCGCAATGACCGTGCTCTGACTCCCCCAATACCATATTGCGGGATAGCCAGCCAGCAAGGTGACGGCGCAGGACGTGGCGCAAACCAGGCAGTAGACCTGGCTTCCGGCAGCGCGCCCGCTGAAATATCGCTCGTAGCCGACAAACCATCCGAGCAACAGCGCCGCAGCCATGTTGAACACCATCCACACTCCCGCGCCGTGCCAACTATTGATCGAGCCGAGTTGCGACACATCCCCTCCTTGTCGATATGAAATCGGTGGATCGGAAGCCACGTGTTCGTCGCACTTGCACCCACCTGCGCTTGCGGCGAAGGCGTCTGGGCTACCCGGCTCGGGCGACCTGAGCGCCGAGTGGCACTGATGGATGCGCTCGGATCTCCACACTACGGCGTTGGATAGTCCCAAACATCGGGCGGTAGCTTGCTCTTGAGCGATGCATACATGGCGTCGCGAAACAGCTTCAGCGCCGGATACGGCCGCAGGGCAATAGTGCGCTCAGCGATAAGCCCCTGCTCGTTGTCCACGATGACCTCCAGGCTCTCGAGCTTGCGGCCCTCGATGGTCCCTTCCCAGCGCAAGAAGGTGGTACGGTCATCGAGCTTGAACTCGGCCGTATAGGTACCGCTGCCACGCGTAGAGCTCGACTGGGCAAAGATCGCCGCGACGGCTTCACGCCCTTTGATCGACCGTACCAGGATCGGACTGTTGAATACGACATTCTCGGCAAGCAGTGCACCAACCTCCGCGGGTGTAGCGCTGCCAAGTTCTCGTAGTTTGCGGAGTGGATGCATTTCGCTGCCTCGCATGGTGGTAGTGGATGGGGTTTCGCAAGACGATGAAAGCACTGTAGGGGAGGCTCCGGGATCGAAAAAGCCGCTTCGCCACAATCCGGCTTTCACGTTTTCGGAATAGTCCCCCGCGCGCGTTCGATCCATCCACGGAAATCCAAAATCCCTCCCTCGTGCGGCTGGAGGAATTGGTGTCGCTATCCGAAGCGGCCTGCGAAATGTGAGGATCCGATCGGGAGCGAGCCGGATGGCGGTCTGCTACTCAATCCGCTCAAGGACGATGACCGACATCGCTTCCTTCCCATCCGGGAGCTTGTACGGCGGCGACTTCCAGGTGAGCGTCTTGCCTGAAACCTGCATCTCTGCCTTCCGTTCCGTGCCGGTCCATATCTGGTTCCACGACGAGCTGTAGCGCAGAAACACCGACCTGCCCTCCACGCGATACGACCCGGTGCCAAAGGCCAAGGTTTGGTACAGCGCGACGCGTTCGTCATCGGTAGCCACCGGCCCAGCCGGAGACTTGCGATCGTCACCGACCCAACCCCATGCGAAGTGGCCGCCCCGGGTGAAGATCGCATGGCCAACCGGTTTCTCTCCCAGCAGGTTTCGAATTGCCCCCGAATCGACTTCGCGGATCACGATGCTCGACACCGCCCAGACTCCGCTGGGCTGAGTTGCTTTGTCCTTTGCAGTCACCGCATGTGGCAGGAACAGCAGGAGGCCCAGGGAGATGATGCAACCTGGCAGCCGAGTGTGCGTTTTCATGAGAACCCCCTCTCGCATTCGCCGTTCGTTAATAGCTTGAACGTTCGGACCAAGGCGCATGCATGGGACGCCGGCTCGCCCGAACCGGTGATGTTGAACCGATGCAAACGCAAAGACAAGATTGACGGGATGCCAGGCCAATGCGCCATCGAACTTTAGCCGTCCGTGCCCAATGGGATGGCGGACCTTCAATGGAGAGGCGTCTGCTTTCGGGATGCAACACCTGACGCCCGTACAGCCGATTCGACTCGAAAGCGGCGTCGAGCGGCTGCGTATGACATGGATACTGAATGTCTGGTGATGGCCGTTCTGAGTTACCTCAAGCTACTCAGGCGCCTGAGGGGTTCAACGTACGGGCGTCAGGATCGGAGCGCCCTTGTTCTTGACGAGGAACACCACAAACTTCGCCGGCTTCGTCGTGCTGGCATTGCGGCCAACGATGTGCACGTCGTTGGGCCCTTCGTAGAAACTTTGTCCCGCATGCAGCGTCACGGCCTCGCTCCCCTTGAGCTGCATGACGATCGAGCCCTCCAGCACATAGACGAATGCATGCGCGTCGTGGCGATGAACTTCGTCCGTGCTACCAGGCGGATAGACCACTTCGAGGACCAGGCCTTCCTTGCCCGTGAAGTCGGGCAGGTCCTTGAGCATCACCTCTTTGACCTCCGCATGAGGCGCTGCGTGCGAGCATGGGATGTACAGCACGCCCAGCAGCAGCGCGCAGGAGCTGGCGAGAGACTTCATGCTGGCCCCCTGTGTTATGGAAGGATTGGGCGACGGATGCACATCGCGGATGCACTGGGTCATGGGGATCTCCTGGGCGAATGACCAAGGCGCACGTTCATTTCGAATCGCCTTGCGTGGAATCCTAGGTACCCTAGCGCCGACGCACCAGACGCACGCGTCCGCGTTGGTCGCACCGGAAGTCGGCGACAGAGGGGGACCGCATGGCAAAACAGGACTGAACCTTAGTCATCGGTCTGGCACCACTCAGGTCGTTGCAGCGTTGGCAGCCAACCAGTCCTCGAACCGGATCGCGCCGATGCGCGGATTCTCCCCCGGCGTGAGCGACCGATCGGAGAGCAGGCCGCCGTAGTAGCGTGCGTGGACATCCGGCACGACCTTGCGCGTATCCTGCGTCACCCGCAGGAAGCGCCTGACCAATTCGTCCAGCGGCATGGCCTCCGGACCGGCGACTTCGACTGTGCCGTTGACCGGCGGAGCGACTGCGACCTCGGCAAGCGCCGCTGCCACGTCCGTCGAGGCGATCGGCTGGATCAGCGCGGGCGACAGGCGGATCTCCTCGCCGACGGCGCCCGCCTCGGCAATGCCGCCGACGAACTCGAAGAATTGCGTCGCACGCAGGATGGTGAAGGGGATGGCGGACGCCTTGATGAGGCTTTCCTGCGCGACCTTCGCCCGGAAGTAGCCGCAGTCGGGAAGCCGTTCGCTACCGACGATCGACAGGGCCACATGGTGGCGCACGCCAGCGGCGGCTTCGGCGGCCAGCAGGTTGCGGCCCGATGTCTCGAAAAACTCGAGGACGGCCTGGTCCTCCCATACCGGCGCATTCGCCACGTCGACGACGACTTCAGCCCCATCGAGCGCTTTAGGCAGACCCTCGCGGGTGATGGTGTTCACGCCTGTGTTGGGGGAGGCTGCAAGCACGTCGTGGCCCCGCTCGCGTAGGTTCTTCACGACTTTCGCTCCTATGAGGCCAGTGCCTCCGATCACGACAATCTTCATGGCTTCTCTCCGCTTGTTCCGACCGCGACCGTTGCCGTCGATGCACGTGGAGATTGCCTGTGGCTTCCGGAAAAGTCCTTGCCGTCACCTTGAATTTCCCTTCAGGAGACCCTGCTTGTTCGTACAAGGTTTGGCGATCAGAAAAGGAGGCGTTCCCCGCGTGCTGCCGTACCATCCACGGACGGATGAATTCTGTTGACCCGCCAGGGGGCCGAGGCCGTTCTGCCAGGGGATGCCACGGTGCAGTTCATGTTTGGAGACTACTTGCTCGACCCGGAACGCCGGGAGCTTTCGCATCGCGCGGAAGTCGTGCCTGTCCGGCCGCAGGTCTTCGATCTGTTGCTACATCTCGTCAGGAACCACGATCACGTCGTCAGCAGGGAAGACCTGCTCACGGCGGTATGGAGCGGCCGAATTGTCTCGGACTCGACGATCACCAGTCACATCAATGCGGTCCGCAAGGCCATCGGCGATACCGGCGAGGAGCAGCGCCTGGTCCGGACGGTCGCCCGCAAGGGGTTCCGCTTCGTCTGCGAGGTCAAGTTCGGCGAGGTCGGGGGAGCAGGACTTCCCGGCGCTTCAGCAGGTAGCGAAAGCACCTCCAGGGAGTCAAAGGATCGGCAGTCCACGCTCGTCCTTCCGGACAAGCCCTCCATTACCGTGTTGCCCTTCCACAACCTGAGCGGCGATCCCGAGCAGGAGTACTTCGCCGACGGCGTGGTGGAAGACATCATCGTCGCTCTGTCGCGCATGCGCTGGCTGTTCGTCATCGCGCGCAATTCGAGCTTCACCTACAAGGGCAAGGCGGTGGATGTGAGGGAGGTCGGCCGCGAGCTTGGCGTGCGCTACGTGCTGGAAGGCAGCGTGCGCAAGACCAGCAGGAAGGTGCGGATCACCGGACAGCTCGTTGATGCCACAACCGGGACGCATCTCTGGGCGGAGCACTTCGAAGGCATGCTGGACGACATCTTCGAGCTGCACGACCAGATGGCGGAAGCCGTTGTGGGCGCGATCGCGCCGCAACTCGAGCGGGCGGAGATCGAGCGCGCCAAGCGCAAGCCGACCGCAAGCCTGGACGCCTATGACTATTACCTCCGTGGCACCGCGAAGCTCCACAGCGGAACTCGCGAATCCATCGAGGCGGCGCTCCCGTTGTTCTACAAGGCCACCGAGCTTGATCCGGACTTTGCATCGGCCTTTGGCATGGCGGCCTGGTGCTATTTCTGGCGCAAGGTCAATGGCTGGATGACCGATCGGCCCAGGGAAATCGCCGAAGGTACCCGCTTGGCCCGGCGGGCTGTGGAGCTCGGCCGGAACGATGCTATGGCGCTCACGAGAGGAGGTCACGCACTCGGGCATCTCGCCGGCGAGCTCGACGGCGGTATCGCACTGCTTGACAGGGCCGTGCTGCTCAATCCGAACCTCGCCCCCGCGTGGTTCCTGGGCGGGTTCCTGCGCGCCTGGCACGGTGAGACAGACTCCGCGATCGAGCATTTGGCGCGTGCCGTGCGATTGAGCCCATTGGATCCGGAGATGTACAGGATGCAGGCCGGTATGGCGCTGGCCCATTTCTTCGCGGGGCGCTTCGATTCCGCTTCGGCTTGGGCCGAAAAGGCCGTCGGGAATCTACCAAGCTTTCTGGCCGCCGTCAGCTTGGTGGCGGCGAGTCATGCGCTCGCCGGACGAATGGACAAAGCGCAGCAGGCGATGCAGCGCCTGCGCACGCTTGATCCGTCACTGCGCGTCTCCCAACTCAAAGACTGGCTTCCAATCCATCGTCCGGAAGACCTGGCGCAGTTCGCGAAGGGGCTGCGTATGGCCGGATTGCCCGAATGACTGCGGCGGAGCATTCCACAGTGTGTGCACGACCGATTGACAACTCGAACGATTCGACGCGGCCAAGACGCTCCGGGTGCCGCTGATGATCCGCTTGCCAGCTATGCGCAAGTCCTGCCTGGCCTGGTCGAGGCCATCCCCTCCGGCGAAATCGGCCGCCTCATCACGTGGCTGAAGCACTCGGCGCAACGTGGTCAGTGCCGGGGAGATTGACCACCCAATAGGACTGCATCACGGCATCCCAGCGCGCTCGTCCGATGGAAGTACCAGTGCCCGTGCCGTCCCCGCGCCAGCGCGCATGGTCTGTGACGGCAATTCGCCAAACAAGGTCTTGTACCGCTCCGCGAAGTGGCCCAGATGGTTGAATCCCCGGTCCTCGGCCGCCTGCGCGATGCTGAGGTCCGCCGCACGTGTCGACATCAATTGCCGACGTACGGCGTTCAGCCTCACACACCGGAGGTAGTGCACGGGCGTCGAGTCGGCGACTTGCCTGAAGCTGTCCTGCAACGTGCGGCGGCTCGTGCGAATGCGCAGGCACAGCTCCTCTACGCTCGGTGGTGCATTCCCGCCAGCCTCCACGATCCGATGGCATTGCGAAACGACAAAGCTGGCCGACGCGCTCCCGACCAACTGGCGCACATCCGCCGCAACGTCGAAAAGTTCGAACAACGCCTCGAACACGACGTTGGACACCGGTACGTCCATGATCGAATCCGAATCGCATGGATGCACTGTCGATGCCTCGTCGAACAACGAAAGCAGGTCATGCCGCAAACGCTGCATCGCGTCGTCCGGCGCGCGAAGAACTGAGCGGGACAGGAGGGCCTGCGCGCCAGGTGCCCACGGCCGCTCGTCCAACAGGCGACGAAAGTCGTCCAGTTCGAACGTCACGGCCATCAGTTCCATCCCTTTGGGTCGTTGCAGCGTGAACTCGTCCCCGCTGCGAAGAACGAAGATGCTGTCCTTGCGCATCTCGTGCCCTTGCATCCGGGCCGTTCCGGCGAACTCCCCAAGCGGGACTGCAAAGCAGATCTTGCCGCTGGGCAGACAGCCTTGTTGAATCACCCGCTCACTCATCCATTTGCGAAAGACATGCATGCTGTCCGTCGTCACTTCGGCGAGCGAACTGCACATGGACCCGGCGGATACCTGCAGATAGCGTTGGTTCCACTCCGGCGCCGAGGCGCCATGCACGTGGAAGTCGTCGAATACGTCCAGTCTGAGCGTCATGGTTGTTTCGTGGCGGCGGGCGATCGAAGAACGGCCCAGACCGGGAGCGTGCATCGATTTGCCGATTTGGGCTAGCGGTGCGGGGCGCCCTCGCTCCATAGTTCCTTCACTTGCATTGCAGGCCGTTTCGGCCGGATTTTCCGATCGCTGGCCTGCGGACTTTTAGTGAGGATTCATTCCCGATGTGGACACGAGGTATTTCGTCACCCTTCTTGTCTCTCGCCCTGGCGCTGACGCTCGCAGCCTGTGCTTCCACTTCCCGCCCGCCCCCCGGCACCTCTCAAGGAGAGATCGTCATGAATGTGGAACAGATCAAGGAGGCTCTCGTCGGCGACTGGGCGAGCATCGCTCCGGAAATCCGGCCCAGCGCCGGCAGGAGCGCCGACGGTACGCTCAGGCCGTTCTATCTGAAGCGCGAATTCAAGTACTTGGCCGGGGACCGATTCGAACTGACTGTCGTCAATTCGGCGGACCCGAACGGTGCCGTGCCTCTTGCGCGTCTGGTCATTCGGGGCCACATGCTCTGGCGCGGAGCTCACCCGATCGCAGCGGGCGCGCAAAAGGTGGACTTTGTCGCCGACGAGGGCTACGAGGTGACGCCTCTGGCTCAGGGATTTGCCGATCTGCTCAATCAGGTCGCCGGCAGTGGGTACAGGAAATGGGAGGTCAACGACACGCAAAGTGTGTTCGGCAAGGCATTTCCGCCGTTCGGGTTGAGCGAAGGGAAGAACTTCATGGAGTTCGATCTCGTCTATATCAGCCATGACATGCTGTTCTGGGGCGCACGCAACGTGGACGGCCGTGGATTCGACACGGAAGAGAACCGGCCGACGAACTTGCAGATCCCGCTGGTGCGAAAGTAGGTTCGCGTCCTTGCCGTCAACTGGAATTGTGGAGAGCGTAGATGGGTCAATCCGTCGAATCGAAGAACAAGGCCCTGGTCCTCGCGGCCTTCGACACGTTGTTCAACCAGCGCGACTACGCCAAGGCCGAACAGTACTGGTCGCCGAACTACATCCAGCACAGCGCCCACATCGCGCCGAGTCGCGACGGACTGTTCAACCTCATCAAGAGCTTGCCGGCATCCCTGCGCTACGAGCCCGGCTTGATCATGGCCGAGGGCGACTTCGTGATGGTCCACGGCCGCTTCCGGGGCGAACACCGTCCGGTGAACTGGATCGGCGTGGACATCCTGCGCATCGCCGACGGAGTTCTGGTCGAGCACTGGGACGTGCTGCAGGACGAGGCGACGCGCGCCGAGTCGAAGAGTGGGCTGCCGATGTTTGGCAACGAGTTTCTCGCTTGAGCGGCAGCTGGCTGCTATCCATGCACATGGATTGAGATCTCGGCTTTGCCAGTTTTATTCGGGCATTGGAATTTTCCAAGCTTCGTGCACACCTTCAAACGGAGCACGAAATGCACACACGGCCGAGCCTCTCCGAAATCACATTTGAGGGCTGCCATCCATGAGACAGGGACATACCGCTGACCGGGCGAACATGACGGGGCAGGACAACGAGCCTGCCCACTAGGCGTGGGCTCCAAAGCTAGCCGACTGGTGCTGCACCTTCATCCTCACCAGCGACGCGAGGACCGACGCGTTCGTCGCCGATGAGGTGGTATAGCTTGGTTACCCCCACCTCAAACGCGGCATTCCATGTCGGATACGGCTCGGCGCTAGATTCAATATCCACCCAGACGGTGGCGTCCTCTGTGCTTTCGTGCAATACCCAGTGAAAATGGCCTGGCTGGGGCTCATCGACAAACACGGAGAGGCGGCGTAGCTGGTCCATGGTGCAAGCATTGTGCGTCCACTCGCATACGTTGCGCTAGAGCAGTTGGGTTGGGATGCAAAGGCGAACGGCGCACGAGGGTGCCGCTTGCCGGGACACCCTTCGCAATCCTTGGTCGACCGGATGGCAAAGACTCGCTCAAGCGCCTCCGTGCGACGGCCATTTGGGGTCGCAGGCTAGGAAGGCGGATAGATGTGCCGTCCGGGTCGGACATGGAGCGATGACTTGCACTAAGGTGCAATTGGCGTCGGGTGGTGTTCGGCGTACGGTCGCCAGCTTCCACCCACTTCGAGATTGGCTGTGGCTGCTGCTGACCCTGTTCGCAAGTTTCCCGGGCTCGGAGGAACCGCATGCGACTGAACGGTCCCACGCCAATGCCTTGCCGCCAGACATCTCTAGCGCGGTGGATTGCTGCACTCGTAGTGCCGATGTCCGCCGGCGCTCAAACCGCGGTTGCTCCCATTACGGTTTCGGACGGCACCACGGTGCCCGTTGGGCCCAACACGCAGGTGACAGCAACGGGAACGACCAATGGCGTGACGATCACCAGCGGCTCGGTGACGATGGCTCCCACTGCCAGCCTGCTCAGCGTCAACGGCAGCGGCGTACTTCTCAACAGCGCAGGTGCGCCCGGATCTGCGCTGTTTAGCGTGCCGACCGGACCGGTATCGATCACATCCACCGGTGTTGCGAGCCGGCCTTCCGTGGTCGCCTTCGGCAGCGGCGCACAGGTCCTTGGCGACGGAATCACGGTGAGCAACGGCGGCACCGGCGCCGGCGCATCCGCATGGGTGGCGCAGAACGGCGGCACGATCTCTTTGACTGGGACCGGCGCGATCAGCGCTGGAAGCGGCGGCGGGGCGGTGGCGTTGGGCGCATCAGGTGCCAACAGCCGGATCACGCTTGCCACTGCCCCGACATCGATCTCGATCGCTGGAACCGCATTCAACGGTGCGGTCGGGGCGTATTTTCACAATGGCGGACAGATCGCTCTTCCCCAAGGCACGGCCTTCACCATGAACGGCCCCGGCGGCGCCGGACTCGTCATCGATCAGACTGCCGCCGTTGTCGGGCCTGCTATCACCGTCAATCTTGCCAACACCGGCGCAGGCAATGGTGGCGTGGGCTTGGCCGTGGTGCGCGGCGGCAGTGCGACGATCGATGGCTTGACGGTGCAGGGGCCGGGCGCCGGTGGCGGCGTGGCGGCCTACTCGGGCGCGGGAGGGGCGACCGGCGGCGATCCCAATGCGAGTGTCAATGTGACCTTGACCGGCGGCACGCTCCAGATCGCGCACGTCGGAGGTTGGAGCACCCCACTTCTCAGTTCGGCGTCACTGGTGTCGGTCACAGGCACGACCGCATCCATGGGCATCTTCAACAACTCGTTGACCACTTCTTCGGCTGCAGGACTGTGGGCCGCACCTGCAGGCACCGCGTCGGCGACCGCCACGAGTACTGTCACTGCCACCGGGACGCGCATCGACGTCAGTGCAAACCAAGGCTTCGGCGCACAGGCCGGCGCCTCCGGTCCCGTGGGTCTCAGCACCATCAACCTGAACAACGTTGAGGTGAACACTAGTGGCGCCAACTCGATCGGGCTCCAGGTGAACGCTAACGCCAGGATCGTCGCGACCGGTTCAACGGTGACCGCCACCGGTCTCGGGCAGGCGGCCCTGAACATCCTCGCCGCCGACCGCGGCCCGATCCCGGTCACACCGAGCCTCACGGGGGCCGAATTGACACTGTCCAACACCACGGTCCAATCGCGAGACGTCGCCCTCAACTCACAGAACACCACGCAGACGCTGCCGGCCACTTTCAACATGACCGGAGGCCGCGTGGTCAGCACGGACAGTACCGCGATCGTCGCGCGCGGCCCGCTCGACCTGAACATCGACGGTGGCGCGGTAGTGAACGGCAACGGAACGCTGCTTGCGGCATTCAACCAGTTCGCAGCCTTCCCCGAGCAGCCGACTTTCGTTCACCTGAATGCGTCGGGCGCTTCGCAGCTCGGCGGTGACGCCCAGGCTGCTTCCGACAGCCGGGTCGATGTCAGCCTGGCGACCGGCTCCCGGTGGTCGGGCGCGGCGCCTCCCTCAGCACCGATCAGCAACGTCGCTGTCGACTCCACCAGCGTCTGGACCGTGACTGGCGACTCGACGTTGCGACAGCAGCTCGGCAATTCTGGGCAAGTCAACTTCATCGCACCGGGCGCCGGACCTTTCCACACGCTGACCGTACAGAACTACCTCGGACTCGGCGGATCACTCGGCGTCAATACCTTCCTCGGTGGCGACGGGTCGTCCTCGGACAAGCTCGTCATCAACGGCGGCAGCGCAAGCGGCCTGAGTGGCTTGAGGGTTACGAACGTCGGCGGACCAGGAGCGCTGACGCAGCAAAATGGGATCCAAGTGATCGCTGCGACCGGCGGTGGCACGACGGCACCTGGGGCCTTCGTGCTGAGCGGGCGTGCAGTCGCCGGGCCCTACGAATATCTTCTGTTCCGCGGTGCCGCAGATGGCACCGATCCGCAAGGTTGGTACTTGCGGTCTCAGCAGCCGCCCTCGCCACCACCTCCGCCACCTCCGCCACCTCCGCCGCCCGCACCCCCCGCGCCTCCGGTTCCTCCGGTCCCTCCGCCTCCCAATCCCGATGTGCTGCCTCCTGCGCCTGCGCCGACGCCGGTACCGGCCCCGGTACGGCCGCTCTATCGCCCTGAGGTCGGCGCCTACCTGTCAAACCAGCGCCAGGCTAGCGCGATGTTCCTGCACAGCCTGCACGATCGGCTGGGCGAGCCGCAGTGGATTGAGACCCAGAAGTTTGCCGAGTCCGACGACAAGCGTCGATCGGGATGGTTGCGGGTGGTCGGAAACGACGGCGACACGACCAGCCGGGACGGAAATTTCGATGTCGACACGCGAAGCTGGTTGATTCAGGGTGGCGGCGATATAGCGCGATGGTCGGTCTTCAAGGACGAGGACAAGAGGCCGCCGGATCGGCTGCACTTAGGCCTCATGGCAGGATATGGGAGCGCCGATAGCGACGCCACCGCTTTCGGCAACCCTGCCCGTGCCACCGGCAAGACCGAAGGGTGGAGCGTGGGTGCCTACGGCACCTGGTACCAGAACGACGAGTCGAAGCTGGGCTGGTACACGGACCTGTGGGGCATCTACGGCTGGTACAAGAACAAGGTCCAAGGCGACCTGTTGCCGAAGGTGCGCTACGACTCGCGGGCCTTGGCACTGTCGGCTGAAACGGGATACGCGACACGAGTGCGCGAAGACAGTGAATGGATCCTCGAACCGCAGGCCCAATTGATCTACGTGCGGTACAGCGAGGACGACATCACCGAGTCCAATGGCACGCGCATCTCGGGGGAGGACGGGAACGGCTGGATTTCACGTTTGGGTATTCGCATGCATCGCACATGGATCCACGAAGACGGACGGCGCACACAGCCCTATCTGACGCTGAACTGGTGGCATGACAACGCGACGAACGGAGAGGCATTCAATCAGGTCGCGATCCGAGATCTTTATCCGTCCAACCGATACGAAGTGAAGCTCGGCGTCAACACGCAACTCGACAAGGGCTGGACCGCATGGGCCAACCTAGGCTACCAATGGGGCAATCAGAACTTCCAGAACGTCACGGCGCGAATCGGGGCGAAGCGCACTTGGTGATGAGGAGCGAAAGCGGGCAGACGCTGCTCTGAACGACACGGTCCTTTGGCCAGGTCTTCGAACTGGGACATCTCCAATGCGCGAGCTTCTGCTGCTTCGCGCCGAGGATCCGGCGCCTGACCGCGATCAAACCAGAACCGCAGAACTCTCCTCAATCAGCTCGCCAATCAGATCCGCCATCAACCTGACTCGAGGCGAGCGACGAACGTCGGGATGCACGACGCACCATATTTCTCTCATCAAGGGTCGATCTTCGCCCGGCACTTCGATCAGATCGTCGTCGGTGCGCGCCAGAAAAGTGGGAAGCATGGCGAGCCCCATCCCGGCTCGACACGCCTGGTGCACCGCTGCCAGATCATTGCTTCGCAGGACGAAAGATCGTTCACCGGCCATGCGCGTGAGCAACTGCTGGTGCGGCACTTCGCTCAGCGCGTCGCCGTAGCCGATGAAACTCCATTCCGACTCGGCACGCGAGGGCCAGATCGGCGTCGCATAGAGCCGAAAGCTCAGTTCACCCAACTTGCGTGCGGCCAATCCGGGCTCGTCCGGTCGCATGAACCGAAGCGAAAGGTCGGCCTCGCGGCGATGGAGGTTTGCCGTTCGAACCTCCCCGACGAGGTCCAGGTCGATCCCCGTCCATCGGTCAGCGCGGCCGGCCAGGTGAGGGACAAGGAATTGGCTCGTGAACACCGGCGGGGCGGATATGCGGACTGTGCCGTGCAGGCTCGTGGCCGATGTGGCTGCGCGGGCAAACGCCAAAGCCTCGTGCTCGAGACGCTCCGCCGGCGCGACTAGCGCCTCTCCTTCGCTCGTCAATGTCCAGCTCCTCTGAAGCCGGTCGAACAAGCGCACGCCGAGACTCGCCTCCAGCGCACCGACCCGCCGCGCGACGGTGGAGTGCTCGACTTTCAGTCTTCGCGCGGCGCTGGACAAGCTCCCGTCGCGCGCCACCGCCAGGAAAAAGCGCACGTCGTCCAATGCAGGCGAGGCCTGCGCCGAGGGAATACGTTGATCAGGTGATTTGTGCACAGCAGATGCGAAGAAATTTGGAATAGGCATGAGGTTGTCTGGCACCTAGCATCGCCCGCTTCTTTCACTCACAGGCATCTCGACATGACCTCGGTTTCACACATCATTCCATACGGCCCTCCCTTGTCGCTCGACGCCGCGCGGAAGGTTGCTTCCGCCGCAGAGGCCGAAGCGAAAGCCAACGGCTGGCCCATGGTGATTGCCGTTATGTACAGCGGTTCCAACTTGGTCCTCTTGCACAAGATGGATCAAGCCCAGACTGGAAGCGTCACGATTGCGCAGGCAAAGGCGGAGAGCGCCGTCCGGTTCAAGCGCCCGACCAAGGTTTTCGAGGAAGCGCTGACAACAGGTGGCATCAATCTCAGACTGCTGGCGACGCACGGTGCATGCCCGCTCGAGGGAGGACTCCCGCTGATGGTTGGGGGCCAGTTGGTTGGAGCGATCGGTGTTTCTGGCATGCAATCGACGCAAGACGCGCAGGTCGCCGCCGTCGGCGCCAAGGCGATGGCAGACGCTGACTCCCTCGCCATGCACTGACGTACACCGACCGAAGACGTTGACACAGGAAGCGCTCGCGCCACTCATGCCGCTGCCGGCATGATGCGGTGCCGCCTACCCTGTGCAGCGAATGCCAGAGAGGCGCCTCAGGTCTTCGCCGTCTTCTTCGGCGCTCTACTCGCGGCCTGCAGGGCCGCCGCCTGCGCGGCGTGCTTTTCGCCACGCGAGGGCCTGTGAGCCTTGCTTACCTTGGGCTCCTTGGCCTCCTTGAGCTTCTTGGGCTTCTCCTTCGCCTGCGGGTGATGCGTCCTCACCAGCTTGTCGATTGCCTTCGCCCTCGGCTGCAGCGCTTGCGCCTGGCGCTTCGCGCGCTCCTCCTTGAGCAAACGGCGCTCCTCGGCCAGCGTCTGTTCGGCTTCGGACGGCTCATGGTCCGCCCCCAGCGCGCGGACACGGTCCATCGTCGCCTTGTGGAGCATCGCGCCGTTTTTCGCGATGCGGCGGGTCATCGATGCGATGCGAATAGGCATGTTGCGATCCTCGTGGTGGGTGAAAGATCAATGTAGACCGGCCTCCGCGTCCCGCCAATCGATTTTTACGGCCGCGCCCCAAGCGGCCGCGAAATTTCGCCTTAAATGCCGCCCATGGGAGGAAACCTGGATGGCTCTCGCTGGAGGAGACAAAAGCCCTTTCGTTGGTGGACGCCGTTCGGCGCGCAGTCCTATGATCGGCGCATGAAATTTCTGTGCCCTCTCGTCTGCTTCTCATTGGTCAGCACAGCCCAGCTCGCGCTTGCGGGTGATCCAGTGAATCGATGTAAGGGCCCAGACGGTCGCATAACCCTGACGGAGAGACCTTGCGGAGATCCCGCGACTGAGCGAAGCACTCAACAGCCGGCACGTATCGCAGTCGAACAACTCGACGCAGAAGACATCTTTCGCGCGCGCGACATGGTGAATCGTGACGGCACCGCTATCGACATGCTTGGCCTCCCCGACAAGCGCACGCTTCCAAAAGCTGGATTGACGGATAACGCTCAGTAGTCCTTCCCTTTTGGCAAGGGCCTGATCAAAGCGCTGGACAAGCCGGGTTGGCTAGAACAGCGACGGCTCATCCGTATGCTGCGCGTCCGGCTTCGAGCGCACGATCCTAGGCTTTCACCTCCTGGGCGGCGGAGGCTCAGGTGTCATGACTAGGCATGTGGCCCTTACGCCGGCCGCTGAATCTTTCCATGACCGGTCCCTGTCCATGGCACCGGGCGCTTGCCCACAACAACGTCGCGTGGTGGGGCGGCGCGCAACCATCGCAGGCGAAAAAGAGGGCCATCCGTGGGTGGTCCACGCGCGATGGCCCTGGAGAGGGGCCGAGCATCAGGCCTCGGCCTACTTGCAACCGGTAAGGGTTTGAGCGGCTAAGCCCGCGAATGTTCCTTCTCGGCCTGGACGGGTTGTAACGCCGGGCTCCACGAGCGAAGGGTTCCCGCGTCCAGCGCCGTTACATCTTGCTCTTGCCATGGCCAAAGCAATCTCTAACAGCCGCCTGCCGAACCAAACGTCGACACAGTTTGCGCGCAGCGCGGTGTCAATGAATGGGATGGAACGGTGCAAGACTCAGATCTTGCAGATGCCGAGCACTAACTCCTGCTCCGTGCAGGCGCGCGTCGGTGCTTGCGCCTTGGTCGGCGTCGCCGTGCCGAAGCCGGTCTGACCGGCAATGCAGGCACGCAGGCGCTTTTCCATGGGACCGTAGTAGCGCCAGCCCTGGCTCAGGGCAGGCAGTTCCAGGCGGACCTGCTTCCACTTGGGATGCCCGTTGGCCTGGAGCTTGTCGAAGTTGGTGCAAAGCGACTCGGCAAAGCGGGTCAGGTTGCCGACGGTCGACTGCAGGCCGTAGTCATAG
>NZ_JASZYE010000011.1 GCF_030317145.1 Variovorax flavidus | reverse complement strand
CGCGTGTTTGAGCGAAGCGAGTTTGCGCGGACCCCGCGTACCGCGAGCAGCGCAGGGCAGCCGCGAAGCGGCCGGTGACGTCGGCCGGCACAGGGCACACCGCCCGACGACGTCAGCCCCGCCCAGCCCGCCCGCACAAGCCAACTAGAACCGCTCGTGCGCCCCCAAATAGCGCCACTGCCCCACAGGCAAATTCCCCAACACCACATTCCCGACCCGAATGCGCTTCAACCCCACGACCTTGAGCCCCACCAGCTCGCACATCCGCCGGATCTGCCGCTTCTTGCCCTCGGTGAGCACAAAGCGCAACTGCTCCGGGTTCTGCCACTCGACCCGCGCAGGCTTCAGCGGCTGGCCGTCCAGACTCAACCCGTGCCGCAACTTGGCAAGCTCTTCGCGGGGAAAAGCGGCTTGCGAGTTCTGCGCGACAGGCCCATACGACACGCGCACCAGGTATTCCTTCTCGATGTTCGAGTCCTCGCCGATCAACTGACGCGCGACACGCCCGTCCTGCGTGAACACCAGCAGCCCCACCGAATCGATGTCCAGACGGCCGGCCGGCGCGAGACCCCGCAACTGCGGCGGCGAAAAGCGATTGCGGCTGGGGTCCTCGCGCCAGTGCGTGCGCGGGTTGATCAGCACCACCGCCGGCTCGTGGCCATCCTCGGCCTGCCCGCTCACATAGCCCATCGGCTTGTGCAACAGGATCGTCACCTGTTGCTGCTGCTGGGTCTGCGCCTTCTTGTCGACCTCGATGCGATCGGCCGGCGTCACCTTCACGCCCATCTCGGCCACCTGGCCGTTGACCTTGACCCAGCCCTGCGCGATCCAGTCGTCCGCTTCGCGGCGCGAGCACAGGCCCAGTTCGGCCATGCGTTTGTTGAGGCGGGATGGGGCGGCGGGCGTTTCAGGCATGGGGTCGCAGAGGGATTCGGGTGGCGAACGATTCTCCGCGATTCACGGGGGCGGCAGTGTTCCAATCGTCCCGCGACTCCCATGCCCGCCGATGAAACTCGTTGTCCTCACTGCGCTCGCCATGCTGGCCTTTGCCGGCAATTCGCTTCTGTGCCGGCTGGCGCTGCTGCACACCGGCATCGACGCGGCCACCTTCACCTCCGTGCGACTGCTCTCGGGCGCCCTCGTGCTGTGGCTCATTGCGGCGCAGCGCAGCGGGCCGGGCACGAAAAGCCTGGCGGGCGGCTGGATCTCGGCCGTGGCCCTGTTCGTGTACGCCGAAGCCTTCTCCTTCGCCTACCTCAGCCTGCCGGCCGGCACCGGCGCGCTGCTGCTCTTCGCCGCAGTGCAGATCAGCATGATCGGCTGGGGCCTCTATCGCGGAGAACGGTTGGCGCGCTGGCAGATTGCCGGCTTCGCGCTGGCTGTCGGCGGGCTGGTCTTCCTCCTGCTGCCCGGCCTGTCGGCGCCGCCCCTGCAGGGCGCCCTGCTGATGGCTGCGTCCGGCGCGGCGTGGGCCGTCTACTCGCTGCGCGCCAGGGGCGCCGGCGATCCCACCCGCGCGACGGCCGGCAACTTCGTGCGCGCCGCACCGCTGGCGCTGGCCGTCAGTGCGGCGATGCTGCCTTCCATGAAATGGGACCTCGCCGGCATCGGCTTCGGGCTGGCCTCGGGCATCCTGAGTTCCGGCATCGGCTACGTGATCTGGTACGCCGCGCTGCGCGAACTGAAGGTGACCAGCGCCGCGACCGTTCAGCTCAGCGTGCCGGTGATCGCGGCCTTCGGCGGCGTGCTCGTGCTCGATGAATCCGTCAGCCTGCGCCTGGTCATCGCATCGATCGCGGTGCTCGGCGGCGTCGCCGTCGTGCTCCTCGCCCGTGGGCGGCCATCCCGCCAGGACGCGCTCACGCCACCAGCCGGTACCCCACCGCCGTCTCGGTGAGCAGGTGCCGCGGCTGCGCGGGATCGGCTTCGAGCTTCTGGCGCAGGTGGCCCATGTAGATGCGCAGGTAGTGGCTCTGCTCGCCGTGCGTCGGGCCCCACACCTCGCGCAGCAGCTGGCGCTGGGTGATGACCCGCCCGGCATTGGCGATCAGCACCGACAGCAGGCGGTATTCGGTCGGCGTGAGATGCACCTCGGCGCCCGCGCGCCGCACCACGCGCGCCATGCGGTCGACCTCGACCTCGCCGAAGCGGAACACCGGCTCGGGCTCTTCGCCGCCGTTGGCCGTGCGCGGCCGGCGCAGGTTGGCGCGCACCCGGGCCAGCAGTTCGCCCGTGCCGAAAGGCTTGGTCAGGTAGTCGTCGGCACCGGCATCCAGGGCGGCGATCTTGTCGCCCTCGTCGGTGCGCGCCGAGAGCACGATGATCGGCACGGCCGACCAGCCGCGCACGTCGCGAATCAGCGAAACGCCGTCGCCATCCGGCAGCCCGAGGTCGAGCACCAGCAGGTCGGGCTGCCGCGTGCCGGCCGCTGCCAGGCCGTCGCGCAGGGTGCCGGCCTCGTGCACTTGCCAGCCTTCGGCCTCCAGCGCGCCGCGCACGAAGCGGCGGATCTGCGGCTCGTCTTCGATCACGATGGCGGTGGGGCTGGGCATGGCTCGGTTCTCAGGCAGGAATGTCGCTCGACTCCGCCGATTCCGGCGGTGCACGGCGAGGCAGGGTGACCGTGAATTCTGCCCCGCCGCCGGCCGCGTTCGCGGCCGTGATCTCGCCGCCGTGCGCGCTGACCACCGCCTTGCAGATCGCCAGCCCCAGACCGACGCCGGGCGTGGCCGACTCGGCCTGGCCGCGCGTGAACTTGTCGAACAGCGTCTGCTCGCGGCCACGGAGCGATGGCGGCAGGCCCGGGCCGTGGTCGCGCACGCTCAGCACCAGCGCGCGGTCGGTGGCGTGCGCGCCGACGACGATGGGCGGCGCGCCGTACTTGCCGGCGTTCTCCAGCAGATTGACCAGCACGCGCTCGATCAGCACCGCATCGAACTCGACCAGCGGGAGCTCCGACGGCAGCGCGGTCTGCACCGCCATCTCGCCCAGCGCCGGTCGTGCGGCGCGAATGGCGGAGCCCACCACTTCCTCGACCGACTGCCAGTCGCGCCGCAGGTTGACCGTGCCGCCGGCGATGCCGCTTTCCAGACGCGCCATGTCCAGCAGGTTGCTCACCAGCGCATGAAGCTGGTGCGCCTGCGCGACGATCGCGCGCGCCGCGTCGCGCTGGTCGCGGGTGCCATCGGGCAGCGTCTGCAGCGATTCGGCGAGCGCGATCAGCGCCGTCAGCGGCGTCCGCACGTCGTGCGAGATGGCGCCGAGCAGCGCGTTGCGCAGCCGTTCCGACTCCATCTCGACCACGGCTTGCTGCGCCACTTCCACGTAGTGCACGCGCTCCAGCGCGATGGCGATCTGCCGGGCCAGCGTGTCCAGTTGCTGGGCCTGTTCAGGGATCAGCAGCCAGCGCGGGTGCGCGGGTTCGAGTGCGAGCACGCCACGCACCCGCATCGGCGCCTTGAGGGGCGTGTAGTGCCAGGGCTGCGCCGCGAGCGTGGCCGTCGCGAGGCCGGCCGGCTGGCCCTGGCGGAAAGTCCAGTCGGCCACGCTGGCGTCGAAACCCGGCGGCGGCTCGGCTGGGATCGCGAGCCGGTCGTTGGCATCCGTCACCAGCACCACCGCCCGGCCGCCGAAATGCCCTTGCACCGCGGCCGCGCCGAGCGCGACGACCTGGGCGCTTTCGAGCGCCGCGGACAGTTCCCGCGTCAGTTCGAACAGCGACTGCGCCCTGCGCTCGCGGCTCGCCGACACGCCAGCCGCGAAGCGCAACCCCGCCGTCAACTGGCCGACCAGCAGGCCGACGCCGAGCATCACGCCGAAGGTCACGAGGTACTGCACGTCGCTGACCGCGAACGACAGCCGCGGCGAGACGAAGAAATAGTCGAAGGCGGCCACGTTGAGCATCGCGGCGAAGGCAGCCGGGCCGCGTCCGAAGCGCATCGCCACGCCCACCACCCCGAGCAGGAACAGCATGACGATATTGGCCAGTTCCAGCACGCCGACCAGCGGCGTCGCCAGCAGCGTGATCGCGACGCTGCTGGCCGCGG
Organism: Variovorax flavidus; assembly: GCF_030317145.1. GTDB lineage: Bacteria > Pseudomonadota > Gammaproteobacteria > Burkholderiales > Burkholderiaceae_C > Variovorax > Variovorax flavidus. Next base: position 114,164 of record NZ_JASZYE010000011.1, on the reverse strand, counting down.
CCCATGCATAGCCGTGCCAGCGCGCACGCGGGCGGTCGGCGTCTTCGACCGCCGGATCGCCCCGCCGCCCGCCCGGGCGGCCAGGCGCGAGGCGACGGGAACTGTCGGCCCGCGCGACCTCGACGATGTCCACGTCCGGCGCGTGGCGTGCCAGGTCGCTCGCCAGCGGAGGCGAAGGCCACCAGCGCGCCCAGCCTTGCGCCAGCTCGGCACGCCCCACGACCAGCGTCGCGCAGTTGAGGCGCCGGGCCTGGGCGGCGAGTTCCTGCGCGATGTCGGTTCCCGTGAGCACCGCCGTCTCAGCGCCGAGTTCCTCGGCCAGCTGGAGCACGGCGAGGATGCGGTCGCGCTGCGCCGCGTCCAGGCGCTGGAGCCGCGGCGTCTCCACATAAGCCGCGTGCCAGCGCACGTTGAGCTGCCCCGCCAGCCGGGCCGCCGTGCGCACGGTCTGCCCTGCGCCTTCGTGCGGGCCGACGCAGGCCAGGATCGCACCCGAGGTGTTCCACGCCGGCGGACCGCCATCGCCCTGCGGCCCCGACTGCTCCACGCGCCAGCCGCGCACGTCGTCTTCCACGTGCTCGGCGGTGCGGCGCAGCGCGATCTCGCGCAACGCGATGAGGTTGCCCTTGCGGAAGAAGTTCTGCGCCGCCCGCTCGGCCTGCTGCGGCAGATAGACCTTTCCGGCCGCGAGCCGCGCCGTGAGTTCGTCGGGCGTGACGTCGACCAGCACCACTTCATCTGCCTCGTCGAGCACGGTGTCGGGCACCGTCTCGTGCACGCGCACGCCGGTGATCGCGCCGACCGTGCCGTTGAGGCTTTCCAGGTGCTGGACGTTGAGCGCCGACCAGACTTCGATGCCCGCCGCCAGCAGTTCCTGCACGTCCTGCCAGCGCTTGGCGTGGCGTGATCCGGGTGCATTCGAATGCGCCAGTTCGTCGACGAGCAGCACGGCCGGCTTGCGCGCGAGGGCGGCATCGAGATCGAATTCGGCGAGCTGGTGGCCGCGGTAGGCCACCTCGCGCAGGGGCAGCGTGTCGAGGCCCGTGAGCAATGCCGCGGTCTCGCTGCGGCCGTGCGTCTCGACCACGCCGATCAGCACGTCGCGCCCGGCGGCATGCTCGCGCTGCGCCGCGCTCAGCATCGCCCAGGTCTTGCCGACGCCGGCGCTGGCACCGAAATAGATGCGCAGCTTGCCGCGCTGCGAGCGTTGTTCCTCCGCGCGCAGTTGCGCCAGCAGCGCGTCGGGGTCGGGGCGGGCGTCGTCGTTCATGAGGGCAAGGCGACGCAGGTTATCTCATCGGCTGTGTCGCAATCCGCAGCGCGTGAGATGGTCCCTCCAACTGACCAGCCGCCCGACCTCGCCGCTTGGCACGGCCTCGACCAGGCAATGGAGCACCTGCGCGTAGCCGGTGAGGGGAAGCCGGACCATGAGTCGCACGCGCGGAGCGGCGCTCTCCTGCGAGCCCCGATTGCACAGCAGCGGCTCGCAGCGCACCACGCCAGCGTCCGGGCAGCGCGCGATCGCGACGCGCACGCGCTGCGCATCGGCGCAGGTGACGATGACGTCGAGCACGTGCCACAGCATCGTGCTGCGCGTGCGGGTCACGCCGGGGTGTTCACGGTAGGCGGCATAGGCCATGGAAGCTCCGGGATCAAGGAGAAGGTTGCGCGTCGAGCGCGAGGTTGAGCGCCAGCACGTTCACGCGGGGTTCGCCGAACAGGCCCCACAGCGGCGCCTTCGTGTGGTCGTCGATCAGCTGCTCGACCTGGTCGACGGGCAGGTTGCGCAGGCGCGCGACGCGCCCCGCCTGGTAGTACGCCGCCGCCGGGCTGATGTCCGGGTCGAGCCCGCTGGCCGAGGCCGTGACGAGATCGACCGGCACCGGCACGGTGTTCCCCGGGTCCGCCGCGCGCAAGGCTTCGATACGGCCCTTGACCGCATCGGCCAGCGCAGGATTCAGCGGGCCCTGGTTGGCGCCGCCTGAAGCGCCGCCGTTGTAGGGCATCGGCGCCGTGGCCGACGGACGTCCCCAGAAGTGCTTCGGATCGCTGAAGTTCTGGCCGATGAGCGTGGAGCCGATCGTCGCGCCGTCGCGCACGACCAGGCTGCCCGCGGCTTGCGCCGGGAAGACGGCCTGCGCCGTGCCGGTCACGGCCAGTGGATAGACGATGCCCGTGAGCGCGCTGAGCAGGACGAAAAGCACGAGGGCGGGACGAAGAATGTTTGTCATGTTGAATGTCCTCAGACCAGACCCGCTGCGACGAGCAGCCAGTCGATCAGCTTGATGCCGACGAAGGGGACGATCAGGCCGCCAAGGCCATAGATCGCGAGATTGCGGCGCAGCAAGGACGCGGCGCCCACCGGGCGGTAGCGCACCCCCTTCAGCGCCAGCGGGATCAGGAACACGATCACCAGCGCATTGAAGATCACCGCAGACAGGATGGCCGACGACGGGCTCGCGAGCCGCATCACGTTGAGCGCGCCCAGCTGCGGATAGGTCGAGACGAAGATCGCCGGAATGATCGCGAAGTACTTCGCCACGTCGTTCGCGATCGAGAAGGTGGTGAGCGAGCCGCGCGTCATCAGCAGCGCCTTGCCGGTCTCGACCACTTCGAGCAGCTTGGTCGGGTTCGAGTCGAGGTCGACCATGTTGCCGGCCTCCTTGGCGGCCTGGGTGCCGCTGCCCATCGCCACCGCCACGTCGGCCTGCGCCAGCGCGGGGGCGTCGTTGGTGCCGTCGCCGGTCATCGCGACCAGCCGGCCGTCGGACTGGTAGCGGCGGATCAGCGCCAGCTTGTCTTCCGGGGCGGCCTCGGCGAGGAAGTCGTCCACGCCGGCCTCGGCCGCGATGGCGGCAGCCGTGAGCTTGTTGTCACCGGTGATCATCACCGTCTTGATGCCCATGCGACGCAGTTCGGCGAAGCGCTCCTTGATGCCGGCCTTGACGATGTCCTTGAGCTCGACGATGCCGAGCACGCGCGACCCCTCGGCCACCGCCAGCGGCGTGCTGCCGCGGCGCGCCACTGCGTCCGCGGCGTGCAGCACTTCGGCCGGCATGGCACCGCCGAGCGCCTCGACGTGACGGCGCACGGCGTCCACCGCGCCCTTGCGCAAGGCGACCGCATTCGCGTCCAGACTGTTGGCAGCGGGCGGCAGGTCGACGCCGCTCATGCGGGTCTGGGCTGTGAACGGCACGAAGTGCGCCCCTCCCACACCCCTGTCGTCAGTGCCCCCGCGGCGTGCCAGTTCGACGATGCTGCGGCCCTCCGGCGTTTCATCGGGCAGCGATGCCAGCAGCGCGGCACGCGCCAGCCGCTCTTGCGACACGCCGGGCGCCGTCAGAAAGGCCGTCGCCTGGCGATTGCCGTGCGTGATGGTGCCGGTCTTGTCGAGCAGCAGCACGTCGACGTCGCCCGCCGCCTCGACCGCACGGCCGGACGTCGCGATCACATTGGCCTGCATCATGCGGCTCATGCCGGCCACGCCGACCGCCGACAGCAGTCCGCCGATGGTGGTCGGGATCAGGCACACCAGCAGCGCGACCAGCGCGGTGAGCGACACCACCGTGCCCGCGCCCGCTGCGCCGACGCTGAAGACCGAGTAAGGCAGCAAGGTCGCGGTGACGATCAGGAACACGAGCGTCAGCGCCACCAGCAGGATCGTCAGTGCGATCTCGTTCGGCGTCTTCTGGCGCTTGGCCGCTTCGACCATGCCGATCATGCGATCGAGGAAGGACTCGCCCGGATTGACCGTGATGCGCACGATCAGCCAGTCCGACAGCACCCGCGTGCCGCCGGTGACGGCCGAGAAGTCGCCGCCCGATTCGCGCACCACCGGCGCGGATTCGCCGGTGATCGCGCTCTCGTCGACCGAGGCCACGCCTTCGATGACCTCGCCGTCGAGCGGGATCACGTCATGGGCCTCGACCAGCACCACGTCGCCGCGGCGCAGCTCCGGCGCCTGCAGCGGGAGCCACTTGCCGCCGTGGTACGGCTCGTCCATCTTCTTGGCCCAGGTGTCCTTGCGCAGTCCGCGCAACGACGCCGCCTGCGCCTTGCTGCGGCCTTCGGCCAGCGCCTCGGCGAAGTTGGCGAAGAGCACGGTGAACCACAGCCAGATCGACACCGCGAGCACGAAGGCGGGCGACATGCCGGTGTCGCCCGGGAAGCTCAGCGAGTGCAGCCACAACAGCGACGTGAGGATGCTGCCGATGTAGACGATGAACATCACCGGGTTGCGCCACTGCACGCGCGGGCTCAGCTTGGTGAACGCGGCCCACAGCGCCGGGCGCATCAGCGCCGCATCGAACAGCGAGAGGGAGGTCTTAGTCTGCATTTTCAATACCTTTCAGAAACACCGCGGACCGGCTCCGCCGGCCCGCCGGTGTTGCCCCCTGCAAGGGGGTTGGCGAAGCGACACGAAGTGCGCGCAGCCTGGGGGGGGTGCCTATTTCCACAGGATCAGGTGCTCGACGACCGGACCGAGGGCCAGCGAGGGCACATAGTTGAGCAGGCCGACCAGCAGCACGGTGCCGATCAGCAGGGTCACGAACAGCGGGCCATGCGTGGGCATCGTTCCCGCCGTGACCGGAATGCGCTTCTTGGCAGCGAGTGCGCCCGCGATGGCGAGCACCGGCACGATCACGCCGAAGCGACCGAGCCACATCGCGATGGCGAGCCACGCGTTGTAGAAGGGTGTGTTGGCAGACAGGCCGGCGAAGGCGCTGCCGTTGTTGTTGGCGGCCGAGGTGAACGCATAGAGGATTTCCGAGAATCCATGCGCGCCCGGATTGGCAATGCCCGCCCTGCCCGCGTCCGCGACCACCGCGACGGCCGTGCCGGCCAGCACCAGGATGGGCGTGACCAGGATGGCGATCGAGGTCAGCTTCATCTCGTGGACTTCGATCTTCTTGCCGAGGTACTCCGGCGTGCGGCCGATCATCAGACCCGCGATGAAGACCGCGAGGATCGCGAAGATCAGCATGCTGTAGAGGCCCGTGCCGACACCGCCGAAGACAACCTCGCCCAACTGCATCAGCACCAGGGGCACCATGCCGCCGAGCGGCGTGAAGGCGTCGTGCATCGCGTTGACGGCGCCGCAGGACGCGGCCGTCGTGACCGCCGCGAACAGGCCCGACGCGGCGATGCCGAAGCGCACTTCCTTGCCCTCCATGTTGCCGCCGGACTGCATGGCACTGGCCGCCTGGTCCACGCCCAGACTGCCGATCAGCGGATTGCCGACCTGCTCGGCGGGAATGACCACGGCCACCGCGACGACGAAGATCACCGTCATCGCCGCAAGCACCGCCCAGCCCTGGCGCAGATCGCCAACCACGCGGCCGAAGGCGAAGCACAACGCGGCGGGGATCAGGAAGATCGCCAGCATCTCCGCGAAGTTGGTAAGCGCGGTCGGGTTCTCGTAGGGATGCGCCGAGTTGGCGTTGAAGAAGCCGCCACCGTTGGTGCCGAGCATCTTGATCGCCTCCTGCGAGGCGACCGGGCCCATGGCCAGCGTCTGCGTCGTCGTGCTCGCGTCCTCGAGCACGGGGCTGCCGGATGCGTCCTTGACGGGCTGCCCGCCAGCGTCGAGCTTCGGCTGCTGAAAAGCCGTGGTCTCCACCGTGTTCACGGTCTTGTAGGCGTCGAGGTTCTGGATCACACCCTGGCCCGCAAGAAACATCGCGAGCACGAAGGAGATCGGCAGCAGCAGCCAGGCCGTGATCCGCGTCACGTCCACCCAGAAGTTGCCGACGAGGCCCTTGCCGTCCGTGCTGCGCGCCGCGAAGCCGCGTGCCAGTGCGAACGCGACCGCGATGCCGGTGGCACCGGAGAGGAAGTTCTGCACCGTGAGCCCGAGCATCTGCGTGAGATAGCTCATCGTCGATTCGCCGGCATAGCCCTGCCAGTTGGTGTTGGCGACGAAGCTCACGGCGGTGTTGAAGGCCGAATCCGGCGACACCGCCGCCATGCCCTCGGGGTTGAGCGGCAACAGCGATTGCAGCCGCTGCAGGCCATAGACGAACAGCGCGCCGATCGCATTGAACGCGAGCAGCGCCACGGCGTAGCTGCGCCAGTGCATCGAAGCCTCGGGCGATGCACCCGCCAGCCTGTAGATCGGTGCTTCGACACGTTGCATCCAGCGCGGCACGCGGCCTTCGCAGAGTGCGGCGATGAAACGTCCGAGCGGCCAGGCGAGCACGCCCAGCACGACGAGGAAAAGGGCCAGTAGGGCCCAGGCAGAGGTGTTCACTTCAGAACTCCTCGGCGCAGATCAGCGCGAACACGAGGTACGCGAACAGGATCACGGTGAGCAGGCCGCCGAATCCGTAGAGGATTTCGAGGCTGATCACGAACGTTCTCCCTTGGGTGCTGCGAGCCTGAAGAGGCCGGCCACCATTGCGGCCATCACGACCCACAGTGCCGCGAGGGCGGCAATCCACACGATGTCCATCTATCACTCCTGCATGCAAGACAAGGCATCCAGTCTCGGCAGACGTGCGTAAAAAGGGGGAAGAGAGTCGCGGAGAGGCCGTAAAGAAAGCGTAAATGCCGTCCCTTTGCCTGCCCGGCGCCCCCTGCAAGGTGTGCGTTTTGCACACATGCCGGCGCTTTTGCACTGACGGCCCCGACGCCGTGAATTCGTTGCTATCCGGCCGTCCGCGCGATGCGTACAACCCCTCCATCGAAGTGACGAAAAGGGATCACCGCCATGGACACCGAAGCAATCGCACTGGTCGTCGACGAACCGATCGCCGGCCACTTCTACTGGGTGCTGCAGAAGCAGGACGGCTGCGACTGCCGCCCGATCGATGCCGCCGCCGGGCCGATGCCAACCTACGGCGCGGCCATGATGGCCGGCATCGCGGCGTTGCAGCGCCGCGCCGACGACCGCGGGCCGGGTGCCGGCAGCGCCCCCATCGTGACGGCCTACGTGGACCCCTCCGAGGACCTGGGTCCGCCCACCATCCACTGAACGCCCGCGCGCCCGCGGGACTCGTCATTCGATACGGCAGCCATCTCGAATTGCGAGCACCCGGGCTGTTTCGTTCCGGCACACTGCCGGCGCATAGCGCCGCACCTCGGCGGCGCCTCGCCACAACGAGACATCCCATGATCCGAAAGCTCATCACCTCCGTCGCCCTGGGGCTGGCATTTGCCGCCGCCGCCCAGGCCCAGCCCTACCCCGCCAAGCCGATCCGCATGGTCGTGCCCTTCCCGCCCGGCGGCGGGACCGACATCCTCTCGCGCCTGGTCGCCAACAAGCTCACCGAAACCAGCAAGTGGACCGTGGTGCCCGACAACCGCGCCGGCGCGGGCGGCACCATCGGCATCGCCGAAGCCGTGCGCTCCGCGCCCACCGGCTACGACATGGTGATGGGCCAGAAGGACAACATGGTCGTCGCGCCCTGGCTCTACAAGAACCTGAGCTACGACCCCACCAAGGACCTGACCGCCGTGGCGCACGTGGCCTACACGCCGGTGGTGATCGTCACCCGCACCGAATCGAAGTTCAAGACGCTGGCCGACGTCGTCAACGCCGCGCGTGCGGCGCCCGACTCGATCACCTACGGTTCGCCCGGCAACGGCACGACCATCCACCTGGCCGGCGAGATCTTCAAGACGGCCGCCAACATCAAGATGCGCCATGTGCCCTACAAGGGCTCGAACGCCGCGATGATGGACGTGCTGGCCGGCAACGTGGACCTGATGGTGTCTTCGCTGCCATCGGCCATGAGCCAGATCAAGGCGGGCAAGCTGCGTCCGCTGGCCGTGACCTCGCTGCGCCGCAGCAGTTCGCTGCCCGACGTGCCCAGCGTGGCCGAGCTGGGCTACAAGGACTTCGACGTCAGCACCTGGTATGGCCTCTTCATGCCCGCGGGCACGCCGAAGGACATCGTCATGACGGTGAACGCGGAGGTCAACAAGCTGCTCGCGACCCCCGAGATGAAGGCCGCGATCATCGCCCAGGGCGCGGAGCCGCAGAGCATGACACCAGAGCAGTTCGGCACGCTCCTGAAGACCGACTACCAGAAGTGGCGCAGCATCGTGCACGACTCGGGTGCAACGATAGAGTAGACGTCGCAGAATCGCGGTCTTGCATCAAGCCGGGCACCGGCGAGGAGACCGCTCTTGACGAACAGATCCAGCATCCGGCCCCTGGCCGGCGCATGTGCCCTTGCCGCGATCCTCTCGGGTTGCGCCCAGCCGGCTTCGCAGTCCACGGTTTCAGCGCACGTCGCCGCCGCCACGCAGGCGGCGGGCACCGACCTCCAGCCCTTGCTGGTGCTCTGCAAGCCGGCACCCGCCACCAGGCCGCCGCAGGCCGAGTCGGACCGGGGCATCGCGGCCCTCATGAACAAGCCGCCACCGCCGCAGGGGCAGGCTTTCGACAATCTCTACTACGTCGGCGCCGATTGGGTCAGCGCCTGGGCCATCAAGACCTCGGACGGCATCATCCTCATCGACGCGCTCAACAACGAGGCGGAGGCGACCGCACTGATCGATGGCGGCATGCGCAAGCTCGGGCTCGATCCGGCGCAGATCAAGTACGTGATCGTCACGCACGGGCACGGCGACCACTACGGCGGCGCCAAGTACCTCGTGCAGAAGTACCGGCCGCGCATCGTCATGAGCGAAGTCGACTGGAAGATGACCGAAACCCAGCTCGAGTTCACCACGCCGCTGTGGGGTGCGCCGCCGCAGCGCGACATGGCCGTGAAGGACGGCGACCGCATCACGCTGGGCGACACCACCGTCACGCTCTACCTCACGCCGGGCCACACGATGGGCACCATCACGCCGGTGTTCGACGTGAAGTCGGGCAACCGGACCTACCGCACCTTGCTCTGGGGCGGCACGGCCTTCAATTTCGGCAAGGACATCCCGCGGCTCGACAGCTACATCCAGTCGACCCAGCGCATGAGCACGGTGGCGAAAGAGCAGAAAGTCGATGTGCTGCTGTCGAACCACGCGGGTTACGACAACGCGCTGCCCCGGCTCGAGGCGCTTCGACAGCAGCCCGGGTTGCAGCCGAATCCCTTCGTCATCGGCAACGAGGCGGTGCTGCGCGGGCTGACCGTCATGAACGAATGCGCGCGCGCGCAGCGCGACCGCTTCACGCTGCAATAGCCCGGGGTCAGGCCGGAGTCAGGCCGGGTCGCGCACGTCCGCCACGGGGTTGCTGCCGAAGTCCGCGCGGTCCAGGTACTTGAGGATCTTGGCCGCAGCAGAGGCCGGCGAGTCGAGCAGGCCTTCGGCCTTGAGCTTCTGGAAGCGAACGTAGTCAGGGAACATGCCGGGCTCGCTCTCGCGCAGTTGCACCTGCATGTCGGTGTCGATCACGCCGGGCGCGAGCGACACGATGCGGGCGCCGCCCTCGCCCTTCTCTTCGAGCGCCACAGCGCGCGAGAAATGGTCCATGCCGGCCTTGGCAGCGCAATACGGCGCCTGGCTGCCCATCGCGTTGCGGCCGAGGCCCGACGAGATGTTGAGCACCTTGCGCTCGGCACGCCAGCCCTTGGTCGCGCCGAGGAAGGCGGAGGTCAGAAGCATCGGCGCCTCCAGGCCCACGCGAAGCGCCTGCGCCAGTTCAGTGGCCACCGCTTCCGACAAGGGTCGCGGGCGGCCGACGGTGCCGGCATTGTTGATGAGCGTTGCGCTGTCGAAGCCCTCCGCGTCCAGCCCCTGCAGCCATGCCGCAAGGCGCGCGGCCGCCGCGACCGGGTCGGCCAGGTCTTGCTGCCACTGCTCCAGCTCGGCGCCGGCCTCGCGGGCCAGCGCGGCGAGCTGGTCGTCGCTCTGGCGCGAAATGCACAGCAGGCGCCGGCCGGGCTGCAGCAATTGCTCGGCCATGGCGCGGCCCAGGCCGCGGGATGCACCGGTGATGACGGTGAGATGAGATGAAGTCATGGGCGTTTTCGTGAGAAAGGTCGTGCGGGCGAGGGTGCCGCACCGACCCGATGGTATCGGCGTGTTGACTAAAATCATTCACTCTTCTTACATTGCCCGCCATGCCCACCCACTACCAAGCAGCGAGCGAGCCAAGCCACTTCGCGCAGCGCTTCGGTATTGCATGCGACCCCGATGGGTCGATCGTCCGGCCGGGGCAACAAGGTCTTTTCGTGCGGCGTCCCCGCGCCGATGGCGTCGGCCAGCAGACGCCGCCCGCGCGCTTCGAGATCGCCCCCGGGCGCTGGGGGCTGATCCCGCTGTTCTCGAAGGACGGCCAGGACCAGGACACGTACGAGGCCCGCGGCGAGACCGCCTCCGCCGAACGCAATTTCTACCAGCCGTGGAAGCGCGGCCACCGCTGCGTGATCCTGGCGACTTGCCTGTACCAGCCCGGTGACACCGGAGACTCGGCCGTGCGCGTATCGCGCGCCGATGGCGAGCCCCTCGCGCTCGCCGGCCTGTGGAACGGCTGGCGATCGCCGGCCGGCGAGTGCGTCGAGAGTTTTGCCCTGCTGACCCTGGCTGCGCCCGAACAGCCCGAGCGGCGCCGCACCATCATCCTGCGCGACGCATGGATCGACGACTGGCTGCACTGCCCGGTCGAGGAAACGGCCGCCTACTTCCGGCCCTATGCCGACGACAAGCTGTTGCGCGAAGCCGTGGCGGTCGACGCGTAGCTGCTAGCCCGCACCCTTTCCCGCCATTCCATTCGCGCGCAGCGCTTCGAGGTCGGTCACGCGCAGGCCGCCGTACTCGACGCGGATCGCGCCCTGCGCCTGCAAGGTGCGCAAGGCCTCGTTGACACGCTGGCGCGACAGCCCGATGAGATAGGCCAACTCCTGTTGCGTGATGCGCAGCAACTCGCCCACGCCGGGGAACAGCACCGGATTGAACAGTGCCGCCAGATTGCGCGCCACCCGCGCATCGGGGTTGTTCAACCGGTCGGTCTCGCGCGCCGCGATGAACTGGGCCAGCCGCTCGTTGAGCTGGTTCATCACGAAGCGGTTGAAGCCGATCGAGTGGTCGAGCAGCCAATGGAAATCGTCCACCGGCAGCCCCGCCACCACGCTGCGCCGCAGCGCCTGGATGTTGTAGCGGTAGGGCTCGCGCTTGAGCGCCGTGCCCTCGCCGAACCAGCCGCCGGGGGGCAGGCCGCTGTAGGTCATCGAGGTGCCGTCGGCGTTGTCGTTGCTCATCTTGAGCAGGCCTTCGACCACGCCGAACCAGTAGGTGGGCGGTCGGCCGATGCGGCAGACCAGATCGCCGGGCTCGGCGTCGCCGACCACCACCGCCACCTCGGCGCGACGGCGTTCGATGGGCGCCAGGGTGCGCAGCCAGGGAATGTTGTCGAGTTCGTCGGCGGTGGCCGGACGCACACGGTCGCGGATCGATGAGGCGCTGCTGTCACTGCCGATCGGCATCGGGAAACTCCGGGGAGTAGTGTCCCTAGGATTGTCGTCGGAACGACAAGTTGGCGTCAAAGTTGGTTCTACAGTCCGCCCCATCGTGCAGACCACAGCCAACACCTTTCCTCGCCTGTTGCTGGAGCATTCGAAGCAGCAGCCCGACGCGCCGGCCGTGCGCGAAAAGGATCTGGGCATCTGGCAGACCTGGAGTTGGGCAGCGGTCGCGCGCGAAGTGCGGGAGTTCGCCTGCGGACTGGCGAGCCTCGGCTTCAAGGCAGGCGACAACCTCGCGATCGTCGGCGCCAACCGGCCGCATCTCTATATGGCGGTGGTCGCTGCGCAATGCCTGCGCGGCGTGCCCGTGCCGCTCTACCAGGACGCAGTGGCCGGCGAGATGGTCTTCATGCTGGAAGACGCCTCGGTCGAGTTCGTGATCGCCGAGGACCAGGAGCAGGTGGACAAGCTGCTCGAATGCCGCGAAACCCGCCCGGCCATCCGCCACATCATCTATGACGATCCGCGCGGGCTGCGCCACTACGACCAGCCCGGCCTCATGAGCTACGAGAAGCTGCGCGAACTGGGCCGCGCCTGGGATGCCGCGCATCCGGGCGCCTTCGACCAGAGCGTGGCCGCCGGCGAGCCCGGCGACGTCGCCGTGATCCTCTACACCTCCGGCACCACCGGCCGGCCCAAGGGCGTGTGCCAGACCCATGCGAGCTTCATCGCGGCGGGCCGCGGCGGCGTGGAGACCGACAAACTCGGCCCCGGCGACAACATCATGAGCTACCTGCCCATGGCCTGGGTCGGCGACCATCTCTTCTCGGTCGCCCAATGGCTGGTCGGCGGCTTCACGCTGAACTGTCCCGAATCGGCAGAGACGGTGATGAACGACATGCGCGAGATCGGGCCGAGCTACTACTTCGGCCCGCCGCGCACCTTCGAAGGACTGCTGACGGCGGTGTCGATCCGCATAGAAGACGCGGCCGCGCCCAAGCGCTGGCTGTATGCGAAGTTCATGGCGCTGGCGCGACGCGTGGGCGCCGACATCCTCAACGGCGCGCCCGTCGGCTTCGGCGACCGGCTGATGTACGGCATCGGCAATCTGATGATCTACGGGCCGCTGCGCAACGTGCTCGGCATGAGCCGCATCCGCGTGGCCTACACGGCGGGCGCTGCGATCGGACCCGACCTCTTCCGCTTCTACCGCTCCATCGGCGTCAACCTCAAGCAGTTCTACGGGCAGACCGAAACCTGCGCCTATGTGTGCCTGCAGCAGGACGGAAAGGTCAAGCTGCAGACCGTGGGCAGCGCGGCGCCCGGCATCGAACTCAAGATCGCGCCGGACGGCGAGGTGCTCGTGCGTGGCGTGTCGGTGCTCAAGGAGTACTACAAGCGCCCCGACGCGACCGCCGAGGTGCTCGATGCCGACGGCTACTTCCATACCGGCGACGCCGGCGTGCTCGATGCCGAAGGCCACCTGCGCATCATCGACCGCGCCAAGGACGTGGGCCGCATGGCCGCGCCGGGCGGCGCCGCGGCGGGTGCGATGTTCGCGCCCAACTACATCGAGAACAAGCTGAAGTTCTTTCCGCAGATCAAGGAGGCCGTGTGCTTCGGCCACGAGCGCGACCAGGTCTGCGCGTTCATCAACATCGACTACGAGGCGGTGGGCAACTGGGCCGAGCGGCGCGGGCTGGCCTACGGCGGCTATGTCGACCTCGCGGGCAAGCCGGACGTGCTGGCGCTGGTGGCCGACTGCATCGGCAAGGTGAATGCCGACCTCGCGGCGGAAGAAGGCATGGCCGACACACAGATCGCGCGCTTCATGGTGCTCCACAAGGAGCTGGACCCCGACGACGATGAACTCACCCGCACGCGCAAGGTGCGGCGTGGCTTCATCGCTGGCAAGTACGCGGTGCTGGTGGATGCGCTCTACGGCGGCAAGTCGGAGCAGTACATCGAGACGCAGGTCAAGTTCGAGGATGGGCGCACCGGTGTGGTGAGCGCCACGCTCAGCATCGTCGAGGCCAAGTGCTTCGCCCCGATGAAGGCGGCAGCATGACCGGCAGGAAAACTGGCGAGGTCATCCTCGACGTGCAGAACATCAGCCTGAGCTTCGGCGGCGTGAAGGCGCTGACGGACATCAGCTTCAACGTGCGCGAGCACGAGGTGCGCGCCATCATCGGGCCCAACGGCGCGGGCAAGAGCTCGATGCTCAATTGCATCAACGGCGTCTACCAGCCGCAGCAGGGCTCCGTCACCTTCCGCGGCCAGTACTTCAAGCACATGAACTCGCGCCAGGTGGCCGAGATGGGCGTGGCGCGCACCTTCCAGAACCTGGCGCTGTTCAAGGGCATGAGCGTGCTCGACAACATCATGACGGGTCGCAACCTCAAGATGAAGAGCGGCCTGCTCGCCCAGGCGCTGCGCTGGGGCCCGGCCGAACGCGAGGAGCTGGCGCAGCGCGAGTTCGTCGAACGCATCATCGATTTCCTCGAGATCCAGCTCCATCGCAAGACGCCGGTGGGGCGCCTGCCCTACGGGCTGCAGAAGCGCGTCGACCTCGGCCGCGCGCTCGCGATGGAGCCGCAGGTGCTGCTGCTCGACGAGCCGATGGCCGGCATGAACGTGGAGGAGAAGCAGGACATGAGTCGCTTCATCCTGGACGTGAACGACGAGTTCGGCACCACCATCGTGCTGATCGAACACGACATGGGCGTGGTGATGGACATCTCCGACCGCGTGGTGGTGCTCGACTACGGCAAGAAGATCGGCGACGGGACACCGGACGAGGTGCGCGGCAATCCCGATGTGATCCGCGCCTACCTTGGAACGGAGCATTGAGATGGGATTCTTTCTAGAGACACTCTTTGGCGGCTTGATGGTCGGCATGCTCTATTCGCTGATCGCGATCGGCTTCGTGCTCATCTACAAGGCCTCGGGCGTCTTCAACTTCGCGCAGGGCGCGATGGTGCTGTTCGCCGCGCTGGCGATGGCGCGCTTCGCCGAATGGATTCCTCGATGGCTCGGCTTCGAGAGCCTGGTGCTCGCCAATGTGCTGGCCTTCGTCGCCGCGATGGCCGTGATGATCGCGGTCGCCTGGCTGATCGAGCGGCTCGTGCTGAGCAAGCTGGTCAACCAGGAAGGCATCACGCTGCTGATGGCGACGCTCGGGATCGCCTACTTCCTCGACGGCCTGGGCCAGACCCTCTTCGGCAACGACATCTACAAGATCGACGTCGGCATGCCCAAGGAACCGATGATGGTTCTGGAGAACACCTTCCAGGGCGGCCTGCTGCTGAGCCGCGAGGACCTGATCGCGGCGCTGGTCGCCGCCGCGCTGGTGGTGGTGCTGGCGCTGTTCTTCCAGAAGACATCGACCGGCCGTGCGCTGCGCGCGGTGGCCGACGACCACCAGGCCGCGCAATCGATCGGCATTCCGCTCAACCGCATCTGGGTCATCGTGTGGTCCGTCGCCGGCTTCGCGGCGCTGGTGGCCGGGATCATCTGGGGATCGAAGCTGGGTGTGCAGTTCTCGCTGTCGCTGGTGGCGCTGAAGGCGCTGCCGGTGGTGATCCTCGGCGGGCTCACGTCGATACCGGGCGCCATCATCGGCGGCCTGCTCATCGGCGTCGGCGAGAAGCTGTCGGAGATCTACCTCGGCCCGATGCTGGGCGGCGGGATCGAGATCTGGTTCGCCTACGTGCTGGCGCTTGTTTTCCTTCTCGTCAGGCCGCAAGGCTTGTTCGGCGAAAAAATCATCGATCGGGTATGAAGCTCACCCCCAGGCTTGCCCACTTCGTGTGGCCGCCCACCCCCTTGCAGGGGGCAATACCGGCGGACCGGCGGAGCCGGGTCCGCGGTATTCCCCGAATGGCGCATTGGAGCTGCTGAGATGTTCTATCGCGAGAATGGGCAATTCAAGTCGAGCTACCGCGCCGACCAGCAGATCTTTCCGATCCTGCAGGACCGCGTGCTGATGCTCGCGCTGCTGGTCTTCGCTTTCGCCGTGGTGCCGCTGACCGCGCCGGAGTACTGGTTCCGGGCGATCCTGATTCCCTTCCTCATCCTCGCGCTCGCCGCGCTGGGACTCAACATCCTGGTGGGCTACTGCGGTCAGATCTCGCTCGGCACCGGGGCCTTCATGGCGGTGGGCGCTTACGCGGCCTACAACTTCCACGTTCGCATCGAGGGCATGCCGCTGATCCTCTCGCTGCTGCTCGGCGGACTGTGCTCGACCGCTGTCGGTGTGCTCTTCGGCATCCCGAGCCTGCGCATCAAGGGGCTGTACCTCGCGGTGGCTACGCTGGCCGCACAGTTCTTCGTCGACTGGGCTTTCCTGCGGATCAACTGGCTCACCAACAATTCCTCGTCCGGCTCGGTGACTGCCTCGGGCCTCAGCCTGTTCGGGCTCCCGGTCGAGACTGCCGTACAGAAATACCTGCTGTGCCTCACGTTGCTGGTGGTCTTCGCGGTGCTCGCCAAGAACCTGGTGCGCAGCGCGATCGGCCGCGAATGGATGGCGATGCGCGACATGGACGTGGCCGCCGCGGTGATCGGCATCCGTCCGGTCTACGCCAAGCTCTCGGCCTTCGCGGTGAGTTCGTTCATCGTCGGCGTGGCGGGTGCGCTGTGGGGCTTCGTGCATCTGGGCACGTGGGAGCCGGCGGCTTTCAACATCGACCGCTCGTTCCAGCTGCTCTTCATGGTGATCATCGGCGGGCTCGGCTCGATCATGGGCAGCTTCTTCGGCGCGGCCTTCATCGTGCTGCTCCCGATCCTGCTCAACCAGCTGCCCGGGTGGTTCGGCATCTCGATCTCGACGGCGCTGGCGTCGCACCTTGAATTCATGATCTTCGGCGCGCTCATCGTCTTCTTCCTGATCGTCGAGCCGCATGGGCTCGCACGACTCTGGTCGACGGCGAAAGAAAAACTTCGCCTCTGGCCCTTCCCCCATTAGTTCGTTCGCAAACCGGCACTGGAGTGCCCCCAAGGAGACTGGCATGAAACTGAAATCGCTCGCTGTGACCGCCGCCCTGGCGGCCAGCACCCTCGGCGCGATGCTTGCGCCATCGCTCGTGCAGGCGCAGGCCAAGGAGCAGTTCTTTCCGCTGCTGGTGTACCGCACCGGCCCCTACGCGCCTAACGGCACGCCCTGGGCCAACGGCAAGCAGGACTACATCAAGCTCATCAACGCGACCGGCGGCATCAACGGCGTGAAGATCAGCTACGAGGAATGCGAAACGGGCTACGCCACCGACAAGGGCGTGGAATGCTACGAGCGCCTGAAGGGCAAGGGCGCTTCGCTGATCGATCCGCAGGCGACCGGCATCACCTTCGCGCTGACCGACAAGGCGCCCGTCGACAAGATCCCGCTGATCACGCTGGGCTATGGCCTGTCGGCCTCGCAGGACGGCAACGTGTTCAAGTGGAATTTCCCGCTGATGGGCAGCTACTGGACCGCGGCGGACATCCTGATCCAGCACATCGCCAAGAAGGAAGGCGGCGCCGACAAGCTCAAGGGCAAGAAGATCGCGCTGGTCTATCACGACTCGCCTTTCGGCAAGGAACCGATTCCGCTGCTGCAGGAGCGCGCGAAGATGAATGGCTTCGAGCTGTCGCTGATCCCTGTCGCGGCGCCCGGCATCGAGCAGAAATCCGCCTGGCTGCAGGTGCGCCAGTCGCGTCCCGACTACGTGCTGCTCTGGGGCTGGGGCGTGATGAACTCCACCGCGCTCAAGGAAGCCGTCGCCACCGGTTACCCGCGCGAGAAGATGTACGGCGTGTGGTGGGCCGGCGCCGAACCCGACGTGAAGGACGTGGGCGCCAATGCCAAGGGCTACAACGCGCTCGCGCTGAACGGCTCGGGCACGCAGCCGAAGGTAATCCAGGACATCCTGAAGAACGTGCACGACAAGGGCCAGGGCACGGGACCGAAGGACGAGGTCGGCTCGGTGCTCTACACGCGCGGCGTGATCATCCAGATGCTGGGCGTCGAGGCCGTCCGGCGCGCGCAGGAGCGCTTCGGCAAGGGCAAGGTCATGACCGGCGAGCAGGTGCGCTGGGGCCTGGAGAACCTCGCGCTCGACCAGAAGAAGCTGGACGCGCTGGGCTTCGCCGGCGTGATGCGCCCGATCAGCACCTCGTGCCAGGACCACATGGGCTCGACCTGGGCGCGCATCGAGACCTGGGACGGCAGCAAGTGGAACATCGCACCCGAGTGGTACGAGGCTGACGAGCAGATCATCAAGCCGATGGTGAAGGTGGCTGGCGAGAAATACGCAGGCGAGAAAAAACTCACGCGCCGCGACGTAGCGGATTGCAGTAGCTGAGTACACCCCCAGGCTGCGCGCACTTCGTGTCGCTTCGCCTACCCCCTTGCAGGGGGCAACACCTGCGGACCGGCGGAGCCGGGTCCGCGGTGTTTCCCGAAAGGGCGTGCAAGAGGCGGGGTTTGAAAGAGCTTCAATGAGCGAAACCAACATTCTTCTCAACGTCAACGGCATCGAGGTCATCTACAACCACGTGATCCTCGTGCTGAAGGGCGTTTCGCTCGTGGTGCCGGAGGGCGGCATCGTGGCGCTGCTCGGCGGCAACGGCGCAGGCAAGACGACCACGCTGCGCGCGGTGTCGAACCTGCTTGCCGGGGAGCGCGGCGCGGTGACCAAGGGCACGATCGAGCTGCGCGGGGAGCGCATCGAGGCGCTGTCGCCGGCCGAGTTGGTCAAGCGCGGGCTGATCCAGGTGATGGAGGGGCGCCACTGTTTCGCGCACCTCACGATCGAGGACAACCTGATGACGGGCGCCTACACGCGCACCGACGGCAAGGCGGCGATCGCGCAGACGCTGGAAAAGGTCTATGCCTACTTCCCGCGCCTCAAGACACGGCGGACCTCGCAGGCCGCCTACACCTCCGGCGGCGAGCAGCAGATGTGCGCCATCGGCCGAGCGCTGATGGCGAACCCGAACATGGTGTTGCTCGACGAACCATCGATGGGCCTCGCGCCGCAGATCGTGGAAGAAGTGTTCAGCATCGTGAAGGACCTGAACGAGAAGGAGCGCGTGACCTTCCTGCTCGCCGAGCAGAACACGAACATGGCGCTGCGCTTCGCCGACTACGGCTACATCCTCGAGAACGGCCGCATCGTGATGGACGGCGAAGCGAAGAGCCTGCGGGAGAACGAGGACGTGAAGGAGTTCTACCTCGGCGTCGGCGGCGCCGACCGCAAGAGCTTCCGCGACGTCAAGAGCTACAAGCGCAGGAAACGGTGGCTGGCATGACGAAGGACTATTACGACGAACTCGAGATCCGCGATCCGGCGGAACGCGAGCGGGATCTGCTTGCCGCACTGCCTCGCCAGATCATGCAGGCCCAGACTGCCGCATCGGCGTTTGCGAAGATCCTCGACGGCGTCAAGCCGGCGGACATCACGAGCCGCGCGGCGCTGGCGAAGCTGCCGGTCACGCGGAAGTCCGAGCTGCTGGCGTTGCAGCAGGCGCGCCGCGCGAGCGATCCGTTCGGCGGCTTCTCGGCGATCCGCTTCGGGCCAAGGATGACGCGCGTGTTCGCCAGCCCCGGCACCATCTACGAGCCCGAAGGAGAGGCACGCGACTACTGGCGCACCGCGCGTGCCCTGTACGCAGCGGGCTTTCGCAACGGCGAGCTGGTGCACAACTGCTTCAGCTATCACATGACGCCGGCCGGCGCGATCATGGAAAGCGGCGCGCGTGCGCTGGGCTGCACCGTCTTCGCGGGCGGCACCGGGCAGACCGAGCAGCAGGTGGAAGCCATCGCCGACCTGCGGCCCGCGGGCTACGCGGGCACGCCGAGCTTCCTGAAGATCATCATCGAAAAGGCCGCGGAGAAGAACGTGCCGCTGCCATCGCTCACCAAGGCACTGGTGTCCGGCGAAGCCTTTCCGCCGAGCTTGCGCGACTGGATCGCCGAGCGCGGCGTGACCGGCATGCAGTGCTATGCCACCGCCGACCTGGGCCTGATTGCCTACGAGACCCGCGCACGCGAAGGGCTGGTGCTGGACGAAGGCGTGATCGTGGAGATCGTGCGGCCCGGCACCGGCGACCCGGTGCGGGAAGGCGAAGTCGGCGAGATCGTCGTCACCACGCTGAACCCCGACTACCCGCTGATCCGCTTCGGCACGGGCGACCTCTCCGCCGTGCTGCCGGGGCCATGCCCCACGGGCCGCACCAACG
This sequence comes from Variovorax flavidus, assembly GCF_030317145.1. Taxonomy (GTDB): domain Bacteria; phylum Pseudomonadota; class Gammaproteobacteria; order Burkholderiales; family Burkholderiaceae_C; genus Variovorax; species Variovorax flavidus. The sequence continues at coordinate 94,596 of NZ_JASZYE010000011.1, read as the reverse complement.
CACGCATCAGGGGCTGGCTCGGCCGTGCGGACCAGACGACCAAGGTGCGCGGCATGTTCGTGCACCCGGGCCAGATCGCGGAGATCGCGCGACGCTTTCCGGAGGTGCAGCGCGCACGGCTGGTGGTCGAAGGCGAGATGGCCGACGACCGCATGACGCTGCGGCTCGAATGCCCCACGGCGGCCGAGGGCCTGGCCGAGCGCATCGGCGAGGCGATCCGCGACGTGACCAAGCTGCGCGGCACGGTGGAGCTGGTCGCACCGGGAAGCCTGCCGAACGACGGCAAGGTGATCGAGGACGCGCGCAGCTACAAGTAGCGGGCCGGGCGCGGAACCTGCTTTCAGTCCCTCCGCAATGACCCACGCCTTCTTCCAGCCGCCCGCCGCGTCCCGCTTCGCCCTGCGCAACCTACGCGCTCCCCGCTGCCTCGTCGCCACCGATCTGCCGGGCAACCCCGCCGGCGAACTCGCCGCGATCGACCTGCTGATCGACAACGGCCGCATCGCGGCCATCGAGGCCGCAGGCGCCATGCCCGCCGAACTCGGCCCCGATCTCGATGCGTCGATGGTGCTGCCGGGCATGGTCGACTGCCACACCCACCTCGACAAGGGCCATATCTGGCCGCGCCAGCCCAATCCCACCGGCGACGGCGCGGGCGCCTCCATGGCGACGATGCGCGACCGCACCGCACGCTGGAATGCCGACGACGTGCGCCGCCGCATGGAGTTCGGCCTCTGCACCGCCTACGCCAAGGGCGTGGTCGCGATCAGCACGCACCTGGACTCGCTCGCCCCACAGGCATCGATCTCGTTTCCCGTGTTCCGCGAAATGCGCGAACGCTGGGCCGGACGCATCGACCTGCAGGTGTCCTCCATCGCGCCGTTGGACATCTTCCTGACGGACGAAGGCCGCCAGCTCGCCGACATCGTGGCCGAGAGCGGCGGCAAGCTCGGCTGCGTGACGCGCTCGGCCCGCTTCCCGGGCGAGACCATGCCGCCAGACTTGGACGAGGCGCTGGTTCGTGTGTTCACGCTCGCGGCCGAGCGCGGACTCCACCTCGACCTGCATGTCGACGAATCGACCGATCCGAACGCTCGCGCGCTCATCCGGGTCGCGCGCACGGCGATGGCGCAGGATTTCACCGGCCGCATCCTCTGCGGCCACGTGACCTCCCTCGCCTTGCAGACCGACGAGTTCATCGAGGAAACGATCGCCGCCTGCAAGGACGCGGGCATCGACATCGTCAGCCTGCCCACCGTCAACATGTACCTGCAGGACCGCAGCCAGGAGGCGCGCACGCCCCGCTGGCGCGGCGTGACGGTGCTGCACGAGATGAAGGCGCGCGGCCTGCGCGTGGCGGTGGCGGGCGACAACTGCCGCGACCCGTTCTACGCGTATGGCGACCACGACATGCTCGACACCTTCACGCAGGCCGTGAAGATCCTGCACCTGGACCACCCGCTCGGCGACTGGATCCGCGCGGCCACGGAGACGCCGGCCGCGATCATGGGCATCGAGCGCGGCGTGCTGAAGCCCGGGACGCCCGCCGACCTGATCGTGCTCAAGGCGCGCGACTATTCGGAGATGCTTGCGCGTGCGCAGTTCGACCGCACCGTGCTGCGCGCCGGCCGTGCGATCGACACCACCCTGCCCGACTACCGGCTTCTTGACGATCTCATGCGCGCCTGAGGGCGTATTTTTCTCGCCATTTCGTGCGGTCTTCGTGGTGTACGGGGATTGCCTCGCATCGCCTTGGGCCTCGCGTCAGGATGCGCATGGCATTCTCGACCGATGACTTTCGAGAGCCTCCGCATCACGGGACGCGACGGCAAGCGCTATGAGCTCGGCGAGCCCATGCACGTGCACGACGGCAGCGTCCACCTGGGAACGGTCGACCCCGTCAGGGTCAGCCGCGACGGGACGGAAGTGCACATCGAGCGCTTCCTGCCCTCCCGGTTCGTGAAGGAAAAGAAGCGGAATTTCGGTCCGCTGGTGCTGCTCGAGGTCACGGCCTATCTTGCCGAGCACTTCCACGGCATCCAGACCGTGAGCTACTCGCTCAGCCGCGAAATCGAGATGCACGGCGACGGCATGAAGGTCGCCTCGGCACGCTCGGCGCTGCTGCAGGACATCGGCGCCGAAGGCGTCACCATCACGCCGCGGCCCGATCACGAGACGCCGGGCAACTTCGTGGTGGAGGGCGTCTGGGCCTACAACGAGCGGAATCTCGCCTCGCTCGGTGAATGCCTGGCGAGGGAGCGCGAGATCTATCGGCAGTGGGAGGCCCCGGCGAGCCATGCCACGGCCATCCCGGCGCTGCGGGACCGGCTGCGCCAGTTGCTGGTGCGCGGGGCTGGGGAAACCGGCATGCGGGGTGACGACGGGGCGGATTGAGGCCTTCGCGGGCCTAGATCGCCAGCTTGCGCCACACGCTCGCCAGCCACGGCGGCATCAGGTCGCGGATGGCGAAGTGCAGCAGCTCAACGATGCTCTCCCGAGATGTAGTGCTGCAGCTGCTCGATGATGAAGTTCTGCTCGGAGATGATCCCCTTCACGATGTCGCCGATCGAGATCAGCCCGATCAGCTTGCCGCCGTCCATCACCGGCAGATGGCGCACGCGGTTCTCCGTCATCAGCGCCATGCATTCCTCGCTGGTCTGGTTGGGCCGCACGTAGATCACGGCCGCGGTCATCACGTCGCGCAGTGGCGTGTCCTTGGATGAGCGCGCCATCAGCACGACCTTGCGTGCGTAGTCGCGTTCGGTCACCACGCCGACGATGCGATCGCGCTCCATGACGAGGAGCGCGCCGACGTTCTTCTGCGCCATCAGCTTGACGGCATCGAAGACCGAGGCCGTGGGCTCGATGGAATAGACCGTCGAATCGCCTTTGGCCTTGAGAATTTCCGCCACGGATTTCATGGGTTGTTCCTCCAGGAAGGGGCAGGTGCCTGTCATTCTGCGCGGCCCGCACGAGTGCCACAAGCGGAGGCAACGACGCGCGTGCCGACATTTACAGCCCCTTCGCAGGCGCTCAGAATTCAGTCCCCCCAAAAGGAGAGTTGCCATGGACCTCGGACTCAAGGGCAAGCGGGCTGTCGTCACCGGCGGCAGCCGGGGCATCGGCAGGGCCGTCGCCGAGTGTTTCGCCGACGAAGGCGCGGACGTCTCGATCTGCGCGCGCAAGGAAGACGAGGTGGGCGAGGCGGCGGCCGCACTGCAGGCCAGGGGCGTCAAGTCGTTCGGGCGCGCGCTGGACGTCGCCGACGCAGCGGCATTGGGCGCCTGGATCACATCGAGCGCCGATGTGCTGGGCGGCATCGATGCGCTGGTGTGCAACGTGAGCGCACTTGCGGTCGGCGACACGGCGGACTCCTGGGAGAAATCCTTCCGGACCGACATGATGCACACCGTCAACGCGGTGGCCGCGGCAGTTCCGTTCCTGGAGAAGTCCGACAGCGCTTCGATCGTGCTGATATCGAGCGTCTCCGGCTTCGAAGTCGACTTTGCCGCCGGCTCCTACGGCGCGATCAAGGCGGCGCTGATCCACTACGCCAAGGGGCTGAGCCGGCAACTCGTCGGCAAGGGCATCCGCGTGAACTGCGTCTCGCCGGGCAACACCTACTTCGACGGCGGCATCTGGCAGACCATCGAGAAGAACATGCCCGACCTCTACGCCTCGACGCTCAAGGTCAACCCCACCGGCAAGTTCGGCACGCCGAACGAAGTGGCGCGCGGCGTGGTGTTCATTTCGAGCCCGGCGGCCAGCCGCATCTCCGGTACCAACCTGGTGATCGACGGCGCGCTCACCGTCGCGGTCTAGGGGGATAGGGCCATGAGCGATCTCAGCACCCGTCACACGATCCACAAGGACCACTTCCACCACGGCTGGAACAACGCGTTCCCGCCCTGCCTGACGATCGCGCCGGGCGAGACCGTGGAGTTCGAGACCATCGATGCGTCCTCCGGCCAGCTCTCGCGCACCTCGACGGCCGCCGACCTCGAGAAACTCGACCTGGCCCACGTCAACCCGGTCACCGGACCGGTCTTCATCGACGGCGCGAAGCCGGGCGACGCGCTCAAGGTCACCGTGCTGTCGCTGCGTCCGTCGGGCTGGGGCTGGACCGGGAACATCCCAGGCTTCGGGCTGCTCACCGACCAGTTTCCAAAGGCGAGGCTTCATCACTGGAACTACGACCCCGGATTGACGCCCGCGATGTACGGACCCGGCGGGCGCGTGCCGCTTCGGCCCTTCACGGGAACCATCGGCGTGGCCCCGGCCGAGCCTGGCCTGCACAGCATCATTCCGCCGCGCAATGTCGGCGGCAACATGGATGCCCGCGACATCGCGGAGGGCACGGAACTCTATCTCCCGATCGAGGTCGACGGCGCGATCTTCTCGGTCGGCGACACCCATGCGGCGCAGGGCGACGGCGAAGTCTGCGGCACGGCGATCGAAAGCGCCATCGACGTCGCCCTCAAGTTCGAACTGGTGAAGGACGCCCGCCTGCGCTCGCCGCGCTACGTCACGCCCGGTCCGGTCAGCCGCCATTTCGACACGAAGGGCTACGAAGTGACGACCGGCATCGGCCCCGACCTGATGGCCGGCGCCCGCATGGCGGTCTCCGAGATGGTCGAGCTTCTGAGCCGGCGCTACGGCTACGAGCCGATCGATGCCTACATGCTGTGCAGCGTGTGTGCCGACCTGCGCATCAGTTCGATCGTCGATGTGCCGAACTGGGTGGTCTCGTTCTACTTTCCGAGGGTGGTGCTGGAATAGCCCAAGCCCGCCATCAGGCGGGGCAAGAGGTCTTCCGAAGCGCCCCTGAGCACGACGGACGCCAGGGCGTCCAGATGCAGCGGCTCCATGTTGAGCGTGATGAGCCTGCCGCCGCCGGAAAGCGACTGCAGCGGCAGGTCCGCAGCCGGATAGACCACGGCGGTACTGCCGACCACGACGAAGACGTCCGCCTCCTGCGCCGCTGTCTGGGCGTCCAGCAGCACGCCCTGATTGAGCATCTCGCCGAACATCACGACGTCCGGCCGTGCGCGCGAGCCGCAACGCGTGCACCGCTGGAAGAGCCAGGGGCCGCGGCGGTTGCCGCAGCGGTCGCATCGCCAGCGCCGCAGCGATCCGTGCAGTTCCAGCACGTCCATGCCGCCGGCGAGCGTCAGGAGGCCGTCCACGTTCTGCGTGACGAGCCGCGTCGAAGGGCGCAGCCGCTGCAGATGCGCCAGCGCGAGGTGCCCGGGGTTGGGCTTGGCGGCCTCGACGACGGCCAGGCGATGCGCCCAGAACTTCGAGAACCCGGCCGGATCCCGCGCGAGGTCGTCGGCATGCGAGAACTGGACGGCGTTCTGGGTCATCCACAGTCCGTCGGCATCGCGGTAGGTCGGAATGCCGGACGCCTTGGACAGGCCGGCGCCGGAAAAAACGACGATGCGCCGTGCGGTGCGCAACAGTTCGATGGCGGCGTCGAGCGCCTCGTTGCTTTCAGTCATCGATCGGAGTTGCGGGATCGCTTTCGTACAGGAAACCCCCAATTTTGCCCTCAACCCCACCCCAGAGACGCTCCAGCCGATCGAGGCCCGATCCCAGAAATACCGTGGAACCGGCTCCGCCGGGCCACTGGTATTGCCCCCGGTAGGGGGTAGGCGAAGCGACACGAAGTGCGCGAAGCCTGGGGGCGAGCTACATGTCCAACCCGGCAAGGCACACGTACTTGATCTCCAGGAAGTCGTCGAGCCCGTACTTCGATCCTTCGCGGCCCAGCCCCGACTGCTTGACGCCGCCAAAGGGCGCCTCCGCCGTCGAGATCAGCCCGGTGTTGACGCCGACGATGCCGCATTCGAGCGCCTCGGCGACGCGCATGATGCGGCCGATGTCGCGGCTGTAGAAGTACGAGGCGAGGCCGAACTCGGTGTCGTTGGCCAGCGCGATCGCTTCGGCTTCGGTGTCGAAGGCGAAGATGGGCGCCAGCGGACCGAAGCTTTCCTCGTGCGCGACCAGCATGTCCGCCGTCGCGCCGCCGATCACCGTGGGCTGGTAGAAGCGCCCGCCCAGTGCATGACGCTGGCCGCCCGCCAGCACCTTGCCGCCCTTGGCGACGGCGTCGGCCACGTGCTGCTCGATCTTGGCCACGGCCTTGTCGTCGATCAGCGGCCCCTGGTTCACGCCGGGCTCGGTGCCCTCGCCGACCTTCAGGGCGTTGACCTTGGCAACCAGCTTCTGCGTGAAAGCTTCGAGCACGCCGCGCTGCACATAGATGCGGTTGGCGCAGACGCAGGTCTGGCCGGTGTTGCGGTACTTGGAGACCATCGCGCCCTCGACGGCCGCATCGACGTCGGCGTCGTCGAACACGATGAATGGCGCGTTGCCGCCGAGTTCGAGCGATAGCTTCTTGATGGTGTCGGCGGATTGCTTCATCAGCGTGCGGCCGACCTCGGTCGAGCCGGTGAAGGTCAGTTTGCGCACGATGGGGCTGCGCGTCATCTCGCCGCCGATCTTCGAGGCCGAGCCGGTCAGCACCGACAGCAGCCCTTTGGGCAGTCCGGCGCGGTCGGCCAGTTCGGCGAAGGCGAGCGCCGAGAACGGCGTCTGCGTCGCGGGCTTGACCACCATGGAGCACCCGGCCGCCAATGCCGGCCCGGCCTTGCGCGTGAGCATCGCGGTCGGGAAGTTCCAGGGCGTGATCGCCGCCGTCACGCCCACCGGCTGCTTCAGCGCCAGGATGCGGCGGTCGGCCTGCGGCGCCGGGATGGTGTCGCCGTACACGCGGCGCGCTTCTTCGGCGAACCACTCGATGAAGGACGCCGCATAGGCGATCTCGCCCTTGCTCTCGGCAAGCGGCTTGCCCTGCTCCGTGGTCATGATGAGCGCGAGATCGTCCTGGTTGGCGAGCATCAGGTCATTGAGCTTGCGCAGGATGGCCGAACGCTCCTTGGCCGGCCGCTGCGCCCAGGCGCGCTGTGCGACCTCGGCCGCGGCGATGGCGCGCACGGTCTCCTCGGTGCCGCACATCGGCACGGTGCCGATCTGCTCTCCATTGGCCGGATTGGTGACCGGAACGGTTTCGCGGTTGTCCGCATCCACCCATTCGCCGGCGATGAAAACCTGCTGGCGCAGCAGGGTCGGATCCTTCAGTTTCAACATGTCTCGCACTCCGTGGATAGAGAGGAGGCACGATACCCGCGATGGCGCCGGCCCACATCGGGCGCGGCGAAAACCACCGGTCGCGCGCATTTCTTGGCCTTCATCAAGGTCTTCGGGAAAATCAGCTGTGGTCAGGGCGCGGTCAGCCGATAAGATCGCGGCCGATTTTCAATTCGGAGAGATCATGAAGAAACTACTCGCCTTGACGGCCATCGCCGCAGCGGTGGTGGGCGCACATGCCCAGGACTTCCCAAGCAAGCCCATCAACATCGTGGTGCCTTTCGCAGCCGGCGGCCCGACCGACCGCGTCGCGCGCGACCTGGCCGAAGCGCTGCGCAAGCCCCTGGGCGGCGTCAGCATCGTCGTCGACAACGTGCCGGGCGCCGGCAGCTCGATCGGTGCGGCCAAGGTGGCGCGTGCCAATCCGGACGGCTACACGCTGCTCCTCAACCACATCGGCATGTCGACCATTCCGACCCTGGTGCGCAATGTGCCCTTCAAGGTCGAGACGGACTTCGAATACCTCGGCATCGTCAACGACGTGCCGATGACGCTGATCTCCAAGCCCAGCATGCAGGCGAACAACTACAAGGAACTGTCCGCCTGGATCGCCGCCAACAAGGGCAAGATCAACCTCGGCAATGCCGGCGTCGGCTCCGCCTCGCACCTGTGCGGCCTGCTCTTCCAGACCGCCACGAAGACCGAGATGACGCCCGTGCCGTACAAGGGCACGGCGCCCGCCATCACCGACCTGATCGGCGGCCAGATCGACCTGCTGTGCGACCAGACGACCAACACCTCGCCGCAGATCGAGGCCAAGAAGGTCAAGGCCTTCGCGGTGACGACCAACAAGCGGCTGACGACGCCGTTGCTCAAGGACCTGCCGACGCTCCAGGAGTCGGGCCTGAAGGACTTCCAGGTCACGATCTGGCACGGCCTCTATGCACCGAAGGGCACGCCGGCGGCTGTCACCAAGAAGATCAACGACGCGCTGAAGGTCGCGCTGAAGGACCCGGACTTCATCAAGAAGCAGGAAGGCCTGGGCGCCGTGGTGGCGAATGACGGCCGGATCGAGCCGGACGGCCACAAGAAGTTCGTCGCAGCCGAAATCGCCAAGTGGAGCCCCATCATCAAGGCGGCTGGCGTTTACGCTGATTAAAGGGCTCGCCCCCAGGCTTGCTCACTTCGTGTAGCCGCCTACCCCCTGCCGGGGGCGCCGCCTCCGGCCTGGCGAAGCCAGTTCCGGGGCAGCCGTAGATCAAAAAGCAAAAGCCCCGCATGCGGGGCTTTTGAGTTGGTGGAACACCGCGGAACCGGCTCCGCCGGGCCGCCGGTGTTGCCCCCGGCAGGGGGTGGGCGAAGCGACACGAAGTGCGCGGAGCCTGGGGGCGAGCAACTATTTCGGTCTTATTGCGTCCGCAGTGCCTTGGATGAAGGCCTTGAGCTTCTCCACGTCATCCGGGGTCAGCTTGCCGCTGAAGTCGGGCATGCCGCGTTCCATCGCCGGGCCCTTGAAGACGAACTTGTCGAGGTTCTCGATGTAGGACGAGTTCATGTAGCCGAGGTTCGGGATGTTGCCGCCGCGGTCGACGCCCGGCACGCCGTGGCAGAAGACGCAGTTGCTCACGTAGAGCATGGTGCCGGCCTCGACCTTGGCGGGGTCGTACTTGACGCCCTGCAGGAGCTTGTCCATGCGGTACTGCACGAAGTCCGGCTTGGGTGCGTTGCCGCCGACCGCGAAGGTGTAGACGGTGCCGGGCCCTTGCCGGTCGGTCGCGCGCTGGGCGAGGCCGTAGACGCCGCCCCAGCCGACCGCCACCGACACGTACTGCTTGCCGTCGACCATGAAGGTGGCGGGCGCGGCCACCACGCCGGTGCCAGTGGGTGTTTCCCAGAGTTTTTCGCCGGTCTTGGCGTTGTAAGCGACCAGGCGGCCATCCGCGGTGCCCTGGAACACGAGATTGCCGGCGGTGGTGAGCGTGCCGCCGTTCCAGGGCGACGCGTGCTCGACACCCCACGCTTCCTTCTGCGCGACCGGGTCCCACGCGATGAGGCGGCCCATCGGCTTGCTCGCGGGCGGCTGCGCGTTGGCGAACATGGCGGTGTTCCAGCCCAGCGCCGCATGCGGACGGCCGGGCGCGTTCTCGTTGAACTTCCAGTCCTTGTCGTCCATCAGGTTGAGCGGCACGTTCTGCGCCGGCAGATAAGCCAGCCCCGTCTGCGGGTTGAAGGACATCGGATGCCAGTTGTGCGCGCCGAAGGGGCCGGGGATGCTGTCGCCGGGCTTCGTGTTCTGCCGTGCGGCCGCAATCTCGATCGGCCGGCCGTTCTTGTCGAAGCCGCTGGCCCAGTTCACGTCGACGAAGTTCTTCGCCGAGATGAACTTGCCGTTGGTCCGGTCGATGACGAAGAAGAAGCCGTTCTTCGGCGCATGCAGGATCACCTTGCGCGGCTTGTTGTCGATCTTGATGTCGGCCAGGATCATCGGCTGCGTGGAGGTGTAGTCCCAGTTGTCGCCGGGCGTCTCCTGGTAGTGCCAGACGTACTTGCCGGTGTCCGGGTTGAGCGCGACGATCGACGCCAGGTAGAGGTTGTCGCCGCCCTTCGGGCTGCGCTTGCTGTGGGCCCACGGCGAGCCGTTGCCGGTGCCCACGTACATGAGGTTGAGTTCGGGGTCGAAGGTCAGCGTGTCCCACGCCGTGCCGCCGCCGCCCGCTTCCCAGTACTTGCCGCTCGGGTCCCAGGTCTTCGCGGCCTTGGCCATCGACGCGTCCTCGAAGGGCTTGGACGGATCGCCCGGCACGGTGAACCAGCGCCATTTCTGGTCGCCCGTGGCAGCGTCGTAGGCCGTGACGTAGCCGCGCACGCCGTACTCCGCGCCGCCGTTGCCGATGATGACCTTGCCCTTGAACACGCGCGGCGCACCGGTGATGGTGTAGGACCTCGCGTGGTCGATGAGGGTGTCCTTCTCCCAGACCGGGTGTCCCGTGGCCGCGTCGAGCGCGATCAGGCGGCCGTCGTACGAAGCGACGAACACCTTGCCCTGGTAGAGCGCCACGCCGCGGTTGACCACGTCGCAGCAGCCCTTGTAGCCCTTGGAGCGGTCGACCTTCGGGTCGTAGGTCCAGATCTTCTTGCCGGTGCGCGCATCGATCGCGTGCACCACGCTCCACGAGGCGGTGACGTACATGATGCCGTCCACCACCAGCGGGGTGGCCTCCACACCGCGCGTGGACTGCAGGTCGTACGACCATACGAGGCCGAGATCCTTCACGTTGCCCGCGTTGACCTGGTCGAGCTTGCTGAAGCGCGTCTCCGCATAGTCGAGGCCGTAGCTCGGCCAGTCCGGCGTCTTCGCGGTGTTGGCGCGGATGAAGGAGCCATCCACGCGCTGGGTGGCCGCCTTGATGTGCTCGGGCGAGCCCTTCGCGGGTTGGGCCGCAGCGGTCGCGGCCCCCAGGCACAGCAACGCGCCGAGCGCCAGCGCGGCGTGGGTCTTGGTCATCGTGTCGTCTCCTGTCGTTGTGTGGCGAAGGATCGCCGCCTCGGCGGCTTTGTTCATCCTCGGGATTTCCCTAGACCCCGACTGTTCCATTGCGGAACAGATTCGACGTCTTTCCCCACTCTGGAGACGGCATGCCCCTGTCAACACGCAATCCGGCGGGTGGTCCTCGGCAGTTGTTCGCGAAGACGTCCGCAGAGCGCGTGGCACTGGCCCGGCAGCAGTTCTTCGAGGAGGGCGTGCGCCCTTCGGGGCTGATCGGCGAGGCGGTGATCCAGTCGTGGATGCGCTGCACCCGCACCCACGCGGACCGGCGGCGCGTCGTGGCCTTCGATGCGGTCACGCCGAGCCGCCTGCATGCGACGCTGGGCCGCAACCGCGAGTTGCTCGACGCCGCGCGCCAGGAGCTGATGGGCATGGAAAGCTCGCTGGCCGGCACCGATTGCCGCGTGCTGCTGACCGATGCGCAAGGGGTGATCGTCCATGTCACACAGCATCCGTCGACCACCGGGCAACCGATCCTGCAAAAGACGGCGCGGCTCGGCGTCAACATCGCCGAGAGCGTGGTCGGCACCACGGCGCCGGGCATCGTCGCCACCACCGGCCTGGCCTGCACGGTGGCTGGCGCCGAGCACTACTTCGAATACCTGCGCGAGATGCAGTGCGCGGCGGCGCCGATCCGCGACGTGCACGGGCGGCTGGCGGGCGTGCTCGATCTCACCGTGGAATCGCGACGCTTCGGCTTCGATGCGGCCTCCATGGTCGCGCTCTACGCCACCACCATCGAGAACCGCCTCCTGCTGGCCCAGTCGAAAGACCGGCTGGTGCTGCGCTTCCAGGCCAGCCCGACGCTGCTCGGCACGCCACTGGAAGCGCTCGCGGGCATTGCGCCGGACGGCACCGTCGCGTGGTTGAACGCGGCCGGCTCACGCCTGATCGGCGGCGTGCCGGAGGCGGGGCCGTGCGATGTCGAGATGCTGTTCGGCCTCGACCTCGACGGTTTGCTGTGCATGGGCGGCCGCGAAGCAGCGCAGCCCGTGCGGCTCGCGAGTGGGCTCGGCGTGTGGTTGCAGGCTCGGCTGCAGGCGCGCGACGGACTGGATTTCGGGCATGCGGTGAGCATGGCGCCGGCCGCGCAATCCGTCGTGTCCGAGGTGAGCACGGAGTCGGCGGCAACGGATCCGGCGCAGCAACCTGCGGCAGAACCGGATTCACTCGTCGAAGGGGACAGCACTCTGCGTGGGCACAGTCGCAAGCTAATCGAAGAAACTCTGGCCGCTCACGGCGGAAACATCTCGCATGCCGCGAGGCAATTGCGCGTGTCGCGCGGCACGCTGTACCGCCGTCTCAAGAGCTGGCGGCCCGACGAGGCCGGGTGAGGCGCTACGCCGCCGATTCGGCCGCTGCCGCGCGCTCGCGTCGCGCTTCGGAATTCGGATGCAGGGGCCGAAGGTACTCGTGCAACGCCAACGCCGCCGCACCGACCGCCGACGCCCATTCGCCATAGCGCGCAGCGCGCACCACGGGCGGCGGCATGCCGGCGCTTTCGGCGTAGCGCCCAACCGTTTCGATGGCCAGCCGCAGGAAATCGGGGTGCGCGTCGCACGACTTCCCTCCGACGACGATCGCGCGCGGCTCGAAGGTCACCCACAGGTTCTGGAGCAGCACCCCGAGGAAGCCGGCCGCACGGCGCAGGTCGCTCGCATCGCGGTCGAGCACCCGCGAGCCGAGAAAGACTTCGGCGCAGCCCAGCCGCCCGCATGAACATCGCGGCCCGTCGATCTGCAGCACCGTGTGGCCGATCTCGCCCGCCATGCCTTGCGCGCCGATGAAAAGCCGATCGTTCAGCACGATGCCGGCGCCGACGCCGACGTCGCAGCTCACGAAGATCAACGGGTCCTCGCCCTCGCCGTCCGAGAACTCGAATTCGCCGAGCGCGCCCGTGTCGGCGTCGTTCTGCAGTTGCACGGCGATGCCCGAAATGCCCTCGCGGGCGAGCGCTTCGGTCAGCCCCGGCAACAGGCTGACATTGCGCCAGCCAAGGTTGGGCGCAAAGCGCACCACGCCGGTCGCATCGTGCACGGCGCCGGGAACGCCCACGCCGATGCCCGACAGGCTCAGCCCCGACGCGAGCAGGTGCCGATGGGCAGGAGCCACCATGCGCGCGACCTGCGCGCACACCACGGGCGGCGCATGGTCGCCGAGCGGTTGCGCATCGGAATAGAGCACATCGCCGAGCAGCGAGACACACACGACGCGCACTACCTCGACGGCGATCTCCACGCCGATCAGCGCGCGAACGCCGACGTTGATACGCAGCGGTGTCGAAGGTCTGCCGAGCCCGTCGACGACCGGCGCACCGGCCTCGTCGAGCCAGCCGTCGTCGAGCAGCTCGCGCACCAGCAGGCTCACCGTCGATTTCGTGAGGCCGCTCTCGGCCGCCAATCGTGCGCGCGAAAGGCCCGGTTGCGCGCGAAGCAAGCGCAGCAAGACGCTGCGATTGATGCGACGGACCAGTTGCTGGTCACCGATCATGGAGGCACCCCCAGGCTTCGCGCACTTCGTGTCGCTTCGCCCACCCCCTTGCAGGGGGCGATGCCTGCGGCCCGGCGAAGCCGGTTCCGCGGCATCCCCGGATTGGCTCGTGCGATCACCGGGGGGCCTGCTCCTTGCCCTCCGGCCGCTTGCCGGCAATGATCATTCCCAGCACCTCGTCCTCGGTGACATCGTCCGTGCGATAGGTGCCGACGAGGCGGCCGTTCTTCATCACGGCCAGCCGGTCGCTCAGGCCGAACACATCGGGCATGTCGTGCGTGATGAGGAAGATGCCGACGCCGTCGGCCTTGAGTTGCCTCACCAGCGCGCCGACCATTGCCGTCTCCTCCGGCCCGAGCGCCGCGCAGGGCTCGTCCATGATCAGGATGCGGGCGTTGAAGTACAGCGCCCGCGAGATCGCCACCACCTGCCGCTGGCCGCCGGAGAGGCGACGCACCGGCACGCGGATGTTGGTGAAGTTCTTGTTGAGGCGCTGGAACACCTTGCGCGCCTGGCCTTCCATGAAGTGGTCGTCGAGCGTGCGCCAGGGCGTGAGCTTTTCGCGGCCGAGGAACAGGTTGGCGACCGAATCGAGGTTGTCCGCCAGCGCGAGCGTCTGGTAGATGGTCTCGATGCCTTGCGCCTGCGCTTCGGAGGGCGTGCGGATGCTGACCTTCTCGCCCGCGATGAGCGTGTCGCCGGAGTCGATCGGGTAGGCGCCGGCGAGCATCTTCATCAGCGTCGACTTGCCCGCGCCGTTGTGGCCGAGCAGCGCGACCACTTCGCCGGGGTAGAGGTTGACGCTGACGCCGTCGACCGCCTTCACGCCGCCGAAGGCCTTGTGGATGTCGCGCAGTTCGACCAGGGGTGGATTGGTCGTCATCTAGTTCTCCCCGAATTTCTTGCGGTAGAGCACGTCGAAGACGACCGCGATGATCAGCACCTGCCCGATGATCACCATGCGCTTGCCGATCGGCACGTCCAGCAGCAGCATGCCGCTGTCGAGCGATTGCATGATCAGCGCGCCGAGCACCGAGCCGAAGATCGACCCGCTGCCACCGGCGAGCGCCGTGCCGCCGATCACCGCGGCGGCGATCACGTAGAGCTCCATGCCGCTGCCCAGCGAGTTGGTGCCGGCATTGAGCCGCGCGATGGAGACGATCGCCGCGATGGTCACCAGCACCGCGAGCAATGCGAAGAGCATCAGCGTGACCCGCTTGACCGGGATGCCGACCAGCGCGGCAGCATCGGGATTGCCGCCCATGGCGAACACATAGCGGCCGAAGCGCGTGCGATGCACGATGAACGACAGCACCACCGCCACCACGGCCCAGATCAGCACCGGGATCGGCATGCCCTGCGCCTCGGTCTTCGACGAGATCTGGTAGCTGTTCATGGTCGCCGCGAAGGCGAAGACGACGATCACGGGCACCACCGTGAGCAGGAGGTCCAGCCACAAAGGCTCGACCGGCATGTCATGGCGCTGCCGCGCGCGCCGCTTCTGCAGCATGCGCGCAAACAGCACGACGCCGACGAACGCCGCCAGCACCCACGTCGCCGTGGTGCCGATGCCGCCGTCATAGCCGCCGCCGAGTCGCTGGAAGAATTCGTCGTTGACCGGCTGCGTCTTGCCGTCGGCCACGAGGAACGCGGCCCCCCGGAACGACATGAGCCCGCCCAGCGTGACCACGAACGACGGCACGCCCAGCACGGCGGTCAGCCCACCCTGGTAGAGCGACACCAGCAGCGCCACGGCCAACCCGGCGAGGCTCGCCGCCGGCCACGACCAGCCGGCGGTGTATTGCAGGTACGCGACCAGCACGCCGACGAAACCCATCACCGAGCCCACCGACAGGTCGATGTGGCGCGCCACGATGATGAGCACCATCACCGTCGACACGATGCCGACCACCGCCGTCTGCTGCGCAATGTTGTAGAGGTTCTCGGGCGACAGGAACACCCCGCCCGACATGACGTGGAACACGATCGCCATCACCACCAGCAGCACGCTCATGAGCATCAGCCGGAGGTCGACGCCGCTGCGGCGCCACAAGCCCGGGGACGAACTCATCTCATGTCTCCATTCCAGAAACACCGCAGAACCGGCTCTGCCGGGCTGCAGGTGTTGCCCCCTGCAAGGGGGTGGGCGGCCACACGAAGTGGGCAAGCCTGGGGGTGTGCCTCATTTACAAGCTGACGGGGCCTTGTCCCCAGAGACACCCTTGCAGAGTTCATCCTTCTTGATCCAGCCTTCCTTGACAACGACATCGAGGTTGTCGCGCGTGATGGGCACCGGCGTCAGAAAGCGCGAGGAGATCGCGAGCTTCTTCTCGCCACCGCTCCAGTTGGCCGCCTTCTCCGCCGGCTTGCCTTGCGCCAGCGCAACGGCGGCGGAGGCGGCTTCGCGGCCGAGTTCGCGCGAGTCCTTCCACACCGTGACGGTCTGCGTGCCGAGCGCGACGCGGTTGAGCGCGGCGAAGTCGGCGTCCTGGCCCGACACCGGGATGCCGCGGATGCCCTTGGCCGTGAGCGCAGCCACCGCGCCGCCGGCCGTGCCGTCGTTCGCCGCCACGACCGCATCGACCTTGTTGCCGACCTTGGTGAGGATCTGCTCCATGTTCTTCTGCGCCACTTCGGGCTTCCAGCCGTCGGTGTATTCGTCGCCGACGATCTTGATGTCGCCCTTCTTCACCGCGTCGGCGATCACCTCCTGCTGGCCGGCGCGCAGGAAATTGGCGTTGGGATCGGTGGGCGAGCCCTTGATCATCACGTAGTTGCCCTTGGGCTGGACCTTGTAGACCGCGCGCGCCTGCATGCGGCCGACCTCGACGTTGTCGAAGGTGATGTAGAAGACGCCCGGCGTTTCGATCAGCCGGTCATAGGCCACCACCGGCACCTTCTGCTTCATGGCCTTGTTGACCGCGGGCAGGATGGCGTCCTTGTCCATGGCCAGCACGATCAGCGCCTTGGCGCCCTTGGACATCAGCCCCTCGATGTCGCCGAGCTGCTTTTCGGGCGAACCGCCGGCGTCGGCGCTGATGTACTTGGCACCCAGCTTCTCGAGCTGCGCCTTGATCGCGGCCTCGTCGGTCTTCCAGCGCTCTTCCTGGAAATTGGACCAGCTCACTCCCACCACGGTCTGGGCGCAGGCGCCAATGGCGGTCAGCCCGAAGGCCAGGGTGGTGAGGGTGCGTGCGAGCTTCATGTGCGGGTCTCCAGGCTTGTGATGAATCGTCGGCTTGAATTAGTTCGAGCCACGAACTAACTATCGCAGCGGACCCTTTGCAGTGGCATCGGGACATTCCCTGCGGGTAAATGCGCTACATCGTGATTGGTCACAACCGATACGATTTCGCTTCGAATGCACGCTGTATCAGTGCTGGAGACAACATGGACTTTGCGAATTCAGCGGCAGCGCGCACGGCGCTCTACCGCACGATGGTGCGCATCCGCGCCTTCGAGAACGCTGCCGAGACGGCCAGCCAGGGCGGCGTGAGCGCCTATGGCCAGCAGGCCGCCGGCGCTGCCAAGGTGCGTGGGCCGCTGCACCTTTCCACCGGCCAGGAGGCCGTGCCGGCCGGCGTCTGCGCCCACCTCGCCCCGGCCGACTACCTCACCTCCACCCATCGCGGCCACGGCCACACGCTGGCCAAGGGCGCCGACCTGGGCCGGATGATGGGCGAGCTCTTCGGCAAGGCGACCGGCTTCAACGGCGGCAAGGGCGGCTCGATGCACATCGCCGACTTCTCGGTCGGGATGCTGGGCGCCAACGGGGTGGTCGCGGCCGGGCTGCCGATCGCCGTGGGCGCGGCGCACGCGCAGAAGCTCCAGAAGAAGGACGCGATCACAGTCTGCTTCTTCGGCGACGGGGCGATCAACCGTGGGCCTTTCCTCGAAGCGCTCAACTGGGCCCGCGTGTACGAGTTGCCGGTGCTCTTCGTCTGCGAGGACAACCGCTGGAGCGCCACCACCGCGAGCGGCCCGATGACCGCCGGCGATGGCGCGTCGGCACGCGCCGAGGCCATGGACATCGCGGCGACGCAGGTCGACGGCAACGATGTGTTCGCGGTGCATGCCGCGGCCGGCAGGCTGGTCGCCGAAGTGCGCGCCGGCAGCGGACCGCGCCTGTTGCACGCCCTCACCTACCGCGTGAAGGGGCATGTGTCGGTCGACCCGGCCGCCTACCGCGATCCGGCCGAACTGGCAGCGGCGCTCGAAACCGATCCGATCGCGCATGCCCGCGCGCAACTGATGGCCGATGGCATCGCCGCCGCCACGCTCGCGGCAATCGAGAACGAGGCGCATGCGGAAGTCGAGGCCGCGCTCGCCGCCGCGGACGCCGCGCCCTGGCCCGACGCCAGCGCCGCATTCACCGACGTGCAGACCACCGGAGCCGGCCAATGGATATGACCACCGACATGGCGGGCGGCCGCGCGGCACCCGCACCGACCGTCACGCAGGAACTCAGCTACGCGGAGGCCGCCGTGCTGGCGGTACGGCGCGAGATGGAAGCCGATCCGAATGTGGTCGTGCTGGGCGAGGACGTCGGCCGAGGCGGCATCTTCGGGCAATACAAGGGCCTGCAGGACGCCTTTGGCGCGGAGCGCGTGATCGACACGCCGATCTCCGAGGCCGCGATCATGGGCGCCGGGGTCGGCATGGCGCTCGCGGGCCTGCGTCCGGTGGTCGAGATGCGCGTGGTCGACTTCGCGCTGTGCGGCATGGACGAACTGGTCAACCAGGCCGCCAAGAACCGCTTCATGTTCGGCGGCCAGGGGCGCGTGCCGCTGGTGGCCCGCATGCCCGGTGGCATCTGGGACTCTTCGGCGGCGCAGCATTCGCAATCGCTCGAAGCCTGGTTCGCCCATTTGCCGGGCGTGGTGGTGGTGTGCCCGTCGACGCCGCAGGACAACTACGCGCTGCTGCGCGCGGCGCTGCGGTGCGGCGATCCGGTGGTCTACATCGAGCACAAGACGCTGTGGGGCGTGCGCGGCGAGGTGGATGAAGGCGTGGAGGTCGCCCTGGGCAAGGCGGCGCATGTCCGCCGGGGCGACGCGCTCACGCTGGTGAGCTGGGGCAAGCAGATGCACACGTGCATCGCCGCCTGCGACGCGCTGGCGGCCGAAGGCATTGCAGTCGACCTCATCGACCTCCGCACGCTCTGGCCCTGGGACCGCGAGACGGTGCTCGCATCCTGCAGCCGCACCGGGCGCCTGCTGGTGGTCCATGAAGCAGTGCAGGCGGCCGGCTTCGGTGCGGAAATCGCCGCGACCGCGGCCGAGGCGACGGGCTGCCGCGTCGCCCGGCTGGGGGCGCCGCGCATTCCCGTCGGCTATGCGCCGGTGCTGGAGGCGCAATCGCGCGTGAGCATCGAACAGATCATGAAGGGCGCCAGGGCGCTGCGGGGATGAACACGGGGCTGGAAGACTCGGTCTTCTTCAAGCTGGTCCGCGTCGTCAACCTGACGGCGCGCCCCTTCCGGCAGCGCGTGGGCCGGCAGCACCAGCTCACGCTCAACGAGTGGCGGGCGATGGCCGCGCTGGGCGCGCAGCCCGGGCTCACGGCCACGCAGGTCGCCGATCTCACCGGGCTGGACAAGATGGCGGTCAGCCGCGCGCTGGCCGGGTTGCAGCGCCACAAGCGTCTGCACCGCCACGAGGACCCGACCGACCTGCGCCGCAGCAGGCTCTACCTGAGCAGCATCGGCAAGGCGCTGTACGCGACGGTCAGCCTGCAGGCACGGGAGCGCGAGTCGGAGCTTTTCGCCGGCGTCGATCCGGCGGAGCTGGAGGCGATGAACGCCACGCTCGACAAGCTGATCTCGTCGGTGGCCGGGACGGTCGAGTGCGGCGCGCCGGCCTGAGCGGGGCGCGCCCGGGGTTTCCACCCGCGCCGCGCGGTACGCTTCACCTGTAAAAACAGACGCACCGAGCCGGCGCCCGGCCGCCTCATTCACAGGAATTCCAGCATGACCCACTCCCCCCTCGTCCGTCGCCGCACCGCGCTGACCCTCGCCGCAATCGCGGCCCTGGCCCTTGCCGCGGGGCAGGCGGCGGCGCAGACCAGTTGGCCGACCAAGCCCGTTCGCATCGTCGTGCCATTTGCGCCGGGCGGTACGACCGACATCCTTGCGCGCGCCATCGCGCCCGAACTGTCCAAGGCCTTCGGCCAGCAGTTCATCGTCGACAACCGCGCCGGCGCCGGCGGCAACGTGGGCGCCGAGATCGTGGCGAAATCGCCCAACGACGGCTACACGCTGCTCATGGGCACGGTCGGCACGCATGGCATCAACCGCGCGCTGTACCCCAAGCTGCCCTTCGACCCCATCAAGGACTTCGCGCCGATCACCCTGGTCGCCGCCGTGCCGAACGTGATGGAAATGAACGTCGACAAGGCCAAGGCGCTCGGCATCAACAACGTCGCCGACTTCGTGAAGTACGCCAAGGCCAACCCCGGCAAGCTCAACATGGCGTCGAGCGGCAGCGGCACCTCCATCCACCTGGCCGGCGAACTCTTCAAGACAATGACCGGCAGCTACATGACGCACATCCCCTACCGCGGATCGGGCCCGGCGCTGCTGGACCTGGTGGGCGGCAACGCCGACGTGATGTTCGACAACCTGCCGTCGTCGATGCAGCAGATCAAGGGCGGCAAGCTCAAGGCGCTGGCGGTGACCAGCTCGCAACGCTCACCGGCGCTGCCTGATGTGCCGACGGTCGAAGAAGCCGGCGGCCCCACCCTCAAGGGCTACGAGGCCAGCTCGTGGTTCGGCCTCCTGGCCCCCGCAGGCACCCCGCCGGACATCATCAACCGCATCCAGCAGGAAGTCGCGAAGTCGCTGGGCACGCCAGCGATCAAGGAAAAGATGGTCGCCCAGGGCGCCATCCCCAGCGGCAACACCCCCGCCGAATTCGCCAAGCTGATCGACAGCGAACACGCCAAGTGGGCAAAAGTGGTCAAGGCGTCCGGAGCAAAGGTCGACTAAACCCGCGGCGCACCGAGCGCCCCAATTCGTGAGCCGCAGCGGAACCGGCTCAGCCGGGCCGCCCGCGGCGCCCCCTGCAAGGGGGTAGGCGAAGCGACACGAAGTGCGCGAAGCCTGGGGGTGGGCTCAAACCTCCCAGACGACATCCTTGCCGTCGGCCAGGGAGTCCTTGAGCATGTGCAGCAAGGGGGCCGCACGCTGGCGCAGGCCGATGTGCTGCTTCTCGGCATCCTCGTCATGCCCTTCGACCGCATAGGAATCCGCGTTGTGCGCGTTGCGGCCTTCGTTCGCCATGGCCGCTTCCAGCGCCGCGATGGCTGCCGGCATTTGCTCGCCGGTGATGACGCCCTTGGGCGCCGGCGTCTTGCCGATGATGTCGAACAGCTGGCGCGCATGCACCTCGAGCATCACGAAAGGGGGAGTCGCCCGAGATTGGAATCGATACAGCATGGTGCCTCACTCACTTGTAGATGTGGTCGCGAACAAAAGGGTACTCCGATTGTGAGCCACGCATCGGACGGCCCTCGACTGCGCCGTCCGGCCGGGTGGCCAGCATCTGGTGCAGCGAGATCCAGCCCTGCTCGAAGCTCATCGCCGACCCGGCCAGGTAGAGCCGGTACGCGCGCAGGATGCGCTCGGCGTTCTCGCCCTGCCGGCCGCCACTGCGCTTGAGCACGTCGCGCGCCGCATCGAGCTGCGATTCGAGCGCGTCGGACCAGGCCCACAGCGTTCGCGCATAGTGCGGCCGCAGGTTTTCGGTATCGACCATTTCGAGGCCCGCCGCCGCGGTCTCGCGCAGGACATGGGTCACGTGCAGGAGTTCACCGCCCGGGAAGATGTACTTCTCGATGAAGTCGCCCATGCCGGCGCCGAGTTGCTGGTAGTTGAGCTGGCCCGAAGTGATGCCGTGGTTCATCACCAGACCGCCGGGCGCCAGCAGCGCATGGATCGTGCGGAAGTAGGTCGGCATGTTGGCGCTACCCACATGCTCGAACATGCCGATCGACGAGATCTTGTCGTAGGGCCTGTCGGTCTCGAGCTTGCGGTAGTCGCGCAGTTCCACGCGCACGCGACCCTGCAGCCCTTTTTCCTCGATCAGGCGCTGAACGTGAGCATGCTGGTTCTTCGACAGCGTGATGCCGGTCGCGTCGACGCCGTAGTGTTCCGCCGCCCACATCAGCAGTGCGCCCCAGCCTGAGCCGATGTCGAGATAGCGCTCGCCCGGCTTCAGCATGAGCTTGCGGCAGATGTGGTCGAGCTTGGCCTCCTGCGCCTGCGCGAGCGTCATGTCCAGCTCGCGGAAGTAGGCGCAGGAGTACACGCGCCGCGGATCGAGCCACAGCGCATAGAAGTCGTCGGAGACGTCGTAGTGGAACTCGATCTGCGCCGCGTCCTTGCCCAGCGAGTGCGACCCGCGTGACTTGGCACGACGCTGCATCCGGCTCCACCAGCCGGTGTTGGTCTCCGCGGGATTGCCGGGCAGCAGGCCGGCCGCTGCGTCGAAGAGGTCGCGCATGGCCCCCTCGATCTGGACGCGGCCTTCGACGTAGGCCTCGCCGATGGCGCCGATCTGTCGCCCCGCCAGCTTGGCGAGCGCCGACCATTCATTGAAAGCAAGTGTGACGCGTGATCCGGGCTTCGCCACCTGCCGGCCGTCGGGCAATTGCAGCGTGATGGGCACAGACAGAGAGGAAAGCTGGGACTCGATCTTCGGAATCAGGCTTTGCATGGGTTCATTTTTGCCACCGCGGACAGCCCCCGTCAACTGGCCCCCGCCGCGCAATCCAGGGCTCGCCCGGGTTGACATCAGATTGTTTATGTCTAAACTATTTATCCATGAATAGCTTCACTCCGAACCTTCAGCGCATCCTGTGCATTGGCGGCGGCCCTGCGGGGCTGTACTTCGCATTGCTGATGAAGGCCCGCCAGCCGGGTCTCGAAGTCACCGTGATCGAGCGCAACCGCCCGTTCGACACCTTCGGCTGGGGCGTGGTGCTCAGCGATCAGACGCTGGCCAACCTGGCCGCGGCAGATGCCGACACGGCCGCCATCATCGGGCGGGAGTTCCACCACTGGGACGACATCCAGGTGTTCTTCAAGGGCCGGCAGGTGCGCTCCGGCGGCCATGGCTTCTGCGGCATCGGGCGCAAGCGGCTGCTGAACATCCTGCAGGAGCGCTGCCTCGCGCTCGGCGTGAAGCTCGTGTTCGAAACCGACGCCACGGACGACCAGGCGCTGGCCGAGCAATACAACGCCGACCTCGTGATCGCCAGCGACGGCCTCAACAGCCGCATCCGCCAGCGCTACGCGGAGGTGTTCGAGCCCGACGTCGACCTGCGGCAATGCCGCTTCGTCTGGCTCGGCACGAACCAGACCTTCGACGCCTTCACCTTCGCCTTCGAGCAGACCGAGCACGGCTGGTTCCAGGCCCACGCCTACCAGTTCGACGACAAGACATCGACCTTCATCGTCGAAACGCCGGAGGCGGTCTGGCAGGCACACGGCCTCGACAAGATGGAGCAGCCGGAAGCGATTGCCTTCTGCGAGAAGCTCTTCGCGAAATACCTGGACGGCCATTCGCTCATCAGCAACGCCACGCACCTGCGCGGCTCGGCCAACTGGATCCGCTTTCCGCGCGTCGTCTGCAAGCACTGGACACACCGCGTCAGCGTCAACGGCAAGACCGTGCCGGTGGTGCTGATGGGCGATGCGGCACACACCGCGCACTTCTCGATCGGCTCGGGCACCAAGCTCGCCCTGGAGGATGCGATCGACCTGGCGAACGAGTTCGCCGGCGGCGGCGACATCGACCACGTGCTCGAGGCCTACGAGGCACGCCGCAGCGTCGAGGTGTTGAAGATCCAGAATGCAGCGCGCAACTCGACCGAATGGTTCGAGAACGTGCCGCGCTACACCGGCATGGAGATCGAGCAGTTCGCCTACTCGCTGCTCACGCGCTCGCAGCGCATCAGCCATGAGAACCTGCGTCTGCGCGACACCGAATGGCTGGGCGGCTACGAGCAATGGCTGTCCGGCGGCAAGGCGTTGCCCCCCATGCTCATGCCGCTGACCGTGCGCGGCCTGACGCTCAAGAACCGAATCGTCGTGTCGCCCATGGCAACCTACAGCGCGGTCGACGGCGTGCCTCAGGACTTCCTGCTCGTGCACCTCGGCGCGCGCGCACTCGGCGGCGCGGGCATGGTCTTCGTCGAGATGACCAGCCCAACGCCCGAAGGCCGCATCACGCCGGCCTGCACCGGGCTCTACAACGACGCGCAGTCCGCGGCCTTCAAGCGCATCGTCGATTTCGTGCACACGCAGTCGAGCGCGAAGATCGGCATGCAGCTCGGCCACAGCGGGCCCAAGGGTTCCACGCAAGTGGGCTGGGAAGGCACGGACGAGCCGCTGCCGGAAGGCAACTGGCCGCTGCTGGCCGCCAGTGCGCTGGCCTACGGCGAGCAGAACCAGCTGCCCGCGCAGATGACGCGCGCCGACATGGACCGAATGCGCGACCAGTTCGTCGAATCCACCCGGCGCGCCGCCGAGGCCGGATTCGACTGGCTGGAGCTGCACTGCGCGCACGGCTACCTGCTGTCGTCCTTCATCAGCCCGCTCACCAACCTGCGAACCGATGAGTACGGCGGCGACATCGACAACCGCTGCAGCTATCCGCTCGAAGTCTTCCGGGCGATGCGTGCCGCGTGGCCCGCGGACCGGCCGAT
The DNA here is from genome assembly GCF_030317145.1 of Variovorax flavidus. Lineage (GTDB taxonomy): Bacteria > Pseudomonadota > Gammaproteobacteria > Burkholderiales > Burkholderiaceae_C > Variovorax > Variovorax flavidus. The sequence goes on along the minus strand of NZ_JASZYE010000011.1, from coordinate 70,700 downwards.
GAGCGTGCGCATCTCGGCCCACGACTGGGCGCCGGGCGGCAATACCGATGCCGATGCGGTGGCCGTTGCGCGCGCCTTCAAGGACGCAGGCTGCGACTTCATCGACGTGTCGTCCGGCCAGACGACGCGGGCAGCAAAGCCCGTGTACGGGCGCATGTACCAGACGCCCTTTGCGGACCGCATCCGCAACGAGGTCGGCATCTCCACGATCGCGGTCGGCGCCATCACGGATGCCGACCAGGCCAACAGCATCATCGCGGCCGGGCGCGCCGACCTGTGCGCGATCGCCCGCCCGCACCTGGCCGACCCGGCGTGGACGCTGCACGAAGCCGCCAAGCTGCAGAACCGCGACGTCGACTGGCCCAAGCAATACCTGAGCGGCCGCGACCAGATGTACCGCGAGATTGCCAAGCAGCAGCAACTCGCGGCAGCCCTGGCAGCCGCACCGCGCGTTCCCGAAGAGGAGCAATAGCATGGACCTCGAAGCGCGCGCCCACAGCGAACACCCGGACGAGTTGCGGCTCTGGCTGCGCCTGCTGACCTGCACGCAGCTGATCGAGAAGCAGGTGCGCAACGAATTGCGCGAGCAGTTCGCGACCACCCTCCCCCGCTTCGATCTCCTGTCGCAGCTGGAGCGTTCGCCCGACGGCCTGAAGATGAACGAGCTGTCGCGCCGCATGATGGTCACGGGCGGCAACGTCACCGGCATCACCGATCAACTGGTGATCGAAGGACTCGTGGAGCGCGTGAATGTCGCAGGCGACCGGCGCGCCTGGCGCGTGCGCCTCACGGCGCGCGGCCGCAAGCTCTTCAATGACATGGCGCAGCAGCACGAGGCGTGGATCTGCGATGCGTTCTCGGCGCTGAATCCGAAGGAAATCGCCCAGCTGCACAAGCTGCTCGGCAAGGTCAAGCAACACTCACATCAACAAATGGCGGAGACCCTATGAAGCACTATATCGGCGCGGACAGTCCTATGCGCGCGCAGTTCGAACCCAAGGCCGGCTACGTGGCCGAGCATTTCTCGTGGTCCTTCGACGCTGGCGTCGGCACGATCACGCTGAACCGGCCCGAGCGCAAGAATCCGCTGACTTTCGATTCGTACGCCGAGCTGCGCGACCTGTTCCGCGCGCTGAGCTTCGCGACCGACGTGAAGGCCATCGTCGTCACCGGCGCCGGCGGCAACTTCTGCTCCGGCGGCGACGTGCATGAAATCATCGGCCCGCTCACGCGCATGCGCATGCCCGAACTGCTGGAGTTCACGCGCATGACGGGTGATCTGGTGAAGGCCATTCGCCACTGCCCGCAGCCGATCGTCGGTGCGATCGACGGCGTGTGTGCCGGCGCCGGCGCGATGATTGCGCTGGCCTGCGACCTGCGCTACGGAACGCCCTCGACGCGCACCGCGTTTCTCTTCACGCGCGTCGGGCTGGCGGGCGCCGACATGGGCGCCTGTGCGCTGCTGCCTCGCATGATCGGCCAGGGCCGTGCGTCCGAGCTGCTCTTCACCGGCCGCGCTATGACGGCGCAGGAAGGCCACGCCTGGGGCTTCTTCAATGCGCTGCACGAGAGCGACGCACTGCTGGCCGCAGCCACGGCGACGGCCCGCGATCTCGCGGAAGGCCCGAGCTTTGCGCACGGCATGACCAAGACCATGCTGTCGCAGGAGTGGTCCATGACCATCGACCAGGCCATCGAAGCCGAAGCGCAGGCCCAGGCGATCTGCATGCAGACCGAGGACTTCAAGCGCGCCTACGAAGCTTTCGCCGCCAAGCGCAAGCCTGTGTTCGGGGGGGACTGATCCATGGCTGCATCTGCTGTCGACCCCTCCACGGCGCATCTCGCGCTGCCCTTCTTCGACGACGCGCATCGCGCGCTCGCACGTGACCTGTTGCCCTGGGCCTCTGCGCAGTCGGTCGACGAGCGCGACGACCGTGCCGCTTGCCGCGACTGGGTCCGGCGCCTCGGCCAGGGCGGCTGGCTGCGCTATTGCGTGCCGGCCGCGTCGGGCGGTGCGCTGGACCGGCTCGATTCGCGCGCCCTGGTGCTGCTTCGCGAAACCCTCGCCTTTCACTCGCCACTGGCGGACTTCGCGTTTGCGATGCAGGGTCTGGGCAGCGGGGCGATCACGCTGGCAGGCACGCCGGAACAGCATTCCGGCTACCTCGCACCGGTGGGTCGCGGCGAGAAGATCGCGGCTTTCGCGCTCAGCGAACCCGATGCGGGGTCAGACGTCGGCGCGATGGCGATGCGCGCCGAAGCCACTGCGGACGGTTGGCGCCTGACGGGCGAGAAGACCTGGATCAGCAATGGCGGCATCGCCGACTTCTACTGCGTGTTCGCAAAGACCGATCCCGGAGCCGGATCGCGCGGCATCACGGCCTTCATCGTCGATGCGACGACGCCGGGACTCGACACCTCCGGCCACATCGAGGTGATGGCGCCGCACCCGCTGGCGACCCTGCGCTTCGACGGCTGCACCGTGCCGCGCAGCGCGCAGCTGGGCGAGTTGAACGGCGGCTTCAAGCTGGCGATGCGCACGCTCGACATCTTCCGCGCCTCCGTCGCCGGCGCCGCGCTCGGCATGGCCCGGCGCGCGTTGTCCGAAGCCATCCAGCACGCGCAGAAGCGCAAGATGTTCGGCCAGACGCTGGCCGACTTCCAGCTCACGCAAGCCAAGCTCGGCGAGATGGCCGCGCTGATCGACAGCGCCGCGCTCCTGACCTACCGCGCCGCCTGGATGCGCGACGACAGCGAACGGCGTGGCGAGCCCGCCGTCGGCGACCTCACTGCTGCCGCGGCCATGGCCAAGATGTGCGCCACCGAGAACGCTAGCCGCGTGATCGACATGGCGCTGCAGATGCACGGCGGCCTCGGCGTGAAGGTCGGGACCAAGGTCGAGAGCCTTTACCGCGATATCCGCTCGTTGCGCATCTACGAAGGCGCAACGGAAGTCCAGCAACTGATCATTGGCAAGGCCGTCCTGAGGAACAAATGACCCCAAGCGCGCAGATCGATCGCTTCGTGCATGACCGGCTGCCGCCGGCGGATCAGTTGCCGATCTTCCGGTACGACCTGCCTGAGCTCCGCTTGCCGGACCAGCTGAACCTGGTGGAGGAATTGCTCGACAAGGCCCCGTCGAAGGGCTTCGGCGACAAGCTGATGCTGCGCTCGCCGGGCCGGACGCTCACCTACGCCGAGGCCGCGGTGGAAGTCGACCGCATCGCCCAGGTGCTGACCGAAGACCTGGGCCTCGTTCCCGGCAACCGCGTGCTGCTGCGCGGCGGCAACTCGATCGCGATGGCGCTGGCGTGGCTCGCGGTGGTCAAGGCCGGGCTGATTGCGGTCGCCACCATGCCGCTGCTGCGCGCCAAGGAACTGGGCGACATCATCGAGAAGTCGCAGCCGGTGGTCGCGCTGTGCGAGGGCAAGCTGCTCGACGAACTGCGGACGGCGCAACAGGCGCATCCGGTGCTCGCGACGATCGTGGCGTTCAATCTGCCGGAAGCTTCCGACGCATTGGAAGCACGCGCTGCCGCCAAGAGCGGTGTCTTCAAGGCCTGCCCGACAGCGGCCGACGACATTGCGCTCCTGGCCTTCACCTCGGGCACCACCGGCAAGCCCAAGGCGCCGGTGACGACGCACCGCGACGTGCTCGCGATGTGCCAGACCTGGCCGCGCCATATCCTGCGGGCCCGCAGCGACGACATCGTGATCGGTTCGCCGCCGCTGGCGTTCACCTTCGGGCTGGGCGGGCTGCTGATCTTCCCGATGTGGGCTGGTGCCTCAGTGTATTTTCACAACGCGCCGTACACGCCGGAGACCATGGTCAACGTCATCCGCGACATCGGCGCCACCATTTGCTACACGGCACCCACGTTCTACCGGCAGATGGCGGCCTTCGCGAAGGCTGCCGGCGTGCCGAGCCTGCGCATCAGCGTGAGCGCCGGCGAAGCCCTGCCCGATGCGACACGCCAGCTCTGGAAACAGGCCACCGGGATCGAGATGCTGGACGGCATCGGCGGGACCGAGGTGTTCCATATCTACATCTCGGCGGCCGGCGACGACGTCCGCCGGGGCGCCGTAGGCAAGGCGGTGCCGGGCTTCACCGCGAAGATCGTGGACGACGAGGGCAACGAGGTGCCGCGTGGCACGGTCGGCAGGCTCGCCATCGTCGGGCCGGTCGGTTGCCGCTACCTCGACGACCCGAGGCAAGCCGACTACGTCCGCAACGGCTGGAACTACCCCGGCGATGCGTTCGTTGAGGACGAGGACGGCTATTTCTTCTACCAGTCGCGCGCCGACGACATGATCGTCACGGCGGGCTACAACGTGGGCGGCCCCGAGGTCGAGGATGCGCTGCTGAAGCACCCGGCTGTCGCCGAATGCGGCGTGATCGGCAAGCCCGACGAAGAGCGCGGGATGATCGTCAAGGCGTTCTGCGTCCTCAAGCCCGGCCACACCGGCGATGCCGTACTCGTCAAGGCGCTGCAGGATCACGTCAAGGCGACCATCGCCCCTTTCAAATACCCCCGTGAAGTTGCATTCGTAGCCAGCCTGCCGCGCACCGAAACCGGGAAACTCCAACGATTCAAACTGAGGCAATTGACATGATGAAATTCTTGCAGCCCCCTGGCTGGATGCCCCCCAAGGGCTACGCAAACGGTGTTGCAGCGCGCGGCACGATGGTGTTCGTCGGAGGCCAGATCGGGTGGAACGGGCAGCAGCAGTTCGAATCCGACGATTTCATCGAACAGACGGGCCAAGCCCTGCGCAATATCGTCGAGGTGTTGCGTGAAGCCGGCGCGGGACCTGAGCACATGGTCCGCATGACGTGGTACATCGTGGATCGCGATGAATACAACCGGCGTCTGGGCGAGCTTGGCGGTGTCTACCGCGAGGCCATGGGAAAGAACTTCCCGGCGATGACGTGCGTGCAGGTGGCGGCGCTGGTGGAAGCGCGGGCCAAGGTCGAGATCGAGGTTACCGCGGTGGTTCCGGATCCGGACTAACCCCCAGGCTTCGCGCACTTCGTGTCGCCGCGCCCACCCCCTTGCCGGGGGCAATGCTGGCGGGCCGGCGAAGCCGGATCCGCGGCATTTCTGAATAGGGAAATCGGCGGGGCGACTTTTGGGTGGAGTGAAAAACAAAAAAGCCCACCGAAGTGGGCTTTTTTTAATCGACGACTTTTTATCGCCGTGAATTTGGTTGCGCGAGCAAGATTTGAACTTGCGACCTTTGGGTTATGAGCCCAACGAGCTACCAGGCTGCTCCATCGCGCGGCAAGATGGAATTATAGCTTATTCTGCGGCGTTTTGCTCGTCGGCAGAAATTTCTGTCACTTCAGGACGGTCGACCAGTTCGACCAGAGCCATCGGTGCGTTGTCGCCGACGCGGAAACCCATTTTCAGGATGCGGGTGTAGCCGCCCGGACGTGCCTGGAAGCGCGGGCCGAGTTCGCCGAAGAGCTTCACGACGCTGTCGCGGTCGCGCAGGCGGTCGAATGCGAGGCGCTTGTTGGCAACCGTGGGCTTCTTGGCCAGCGTGATCATCGGTTCGATGACGCGGCGCAGTTCCTTGGCCTTGGGGACCGTGGTCTTGATGACTTCGTGCTCGATGAGCGAATTCATCATGTTTTGCAGCATCGCAAGGCGGTGCGAGCTGGTGCGGTTGAGTTTGCGGAGTCCGTGTCCGTGACGCATGGTGCTTTCCTTTACTTTATAAAAACAGGCAGCCGTGTCAGGTACTGCCTGGTGCACTGCGGCCCTCGCGAGCCGCTAAAAAATCAACGCTTGTCGAGGCCGGCCGGCGGCCAGCTTTCGAGCTTCATGCCCAAGGTCAGGCCGCGGGAGGCGAGCACTTCCTTGATTTCGTTGAGCGACTTGCGACCCAGGTTCGGGGTCTTGAGCAGCTCGTTTTCGGTGCGCTGGATCAGATCACCGATGTAATAGATGTTCTCGGCCTTCAGGCAGTTCGCAGAACGGACCGTGAGTTCGAGTTCGTCGACCGGGCGCAGCAGGATCGGATCGAATTGCTGGGCGCTACGCGGTGCGGGAGCGTCGAACGCAGCGAGTTCGCCGCCTTCGAGCTGCGCGAACACAGCCAGTTGCTCAACCAGGATTTTAGCCGAAGCGCGGACTGCGTCTTCAGCCGTGATCGCGCCGTTGGTTTCGATTTCGACCAGCAGCTTGTCCAGGTCGGTGCGCTGCTCGACGCGGGCGCTTTCAACCGTGTAGCTCACGCGCTTGACGGGCGAGAACGAAGCGTCCAGGACGATACGGCCGATCGACTTGGTCGGCTCGTCCGCATAGCGGCGCATCGTGCCGGGCACGTAGCCACGACCCTTTTCGACCTTGATCTGCATGTCCAGCTTGCCGCCTTGCGACAGGTGGGCAATCACGTGGTCCGGATTGATGATCTCGACGTCGTGCGGCGTCTGGATGTCCGATGCCGTGACCGCGCCTTCGCCGTCCTTGCGCAGGCTCAGCGTGACTTCATCGCGGTTGTGGAGCTTGAACACCACGCCCTTGAGGTTCAGCAGAATGTTGACGACGTCTTCCTGCACCCCATCGATCGACGAGTACTCGTGCAGAACGCCGGCGATCGTGACTTCGGTGGCCGAATAGCCGACCATCGACGACAGCAGAACGCGACGCAGTGCATTGCCAAGCGTGTGGCCGTAGCCGCGCTCGAACGGCTCGAGCGTCACCTTGGCCTTGTTGGCCGCGAGTTGCTCGACCTGGATGGTCTTGGGTTTCAGCAGGGTGGTTTGCATGCAGACTTCCTCTCAATACCCCCGGCTCGTTACACCGGTAAGGCTGGTGAAGCACCTGACCCGCAGCAAAGTGCGGGGCAGGAACGTGAACAAAAATATCGGCCCGCACCCATGGGTGCGAGCTGAAAAATCAACGCGAATACAGTTCGACGATCAGCGATTCGTTGATGTCGGCTGCGAATTCGTCGCGATCAGGAACCTTCTTGAAGGTGCCTTCGGCCTTGTCGGCATTCACTTCGACCCAAGCCGGGATACCGACTTGCTGGGCCAGTTGAAGCGCCTCGGCAATGCGGGTCTGCTTCTTCGACTTGTCGCGCACGGCGATCACGTCGCCGGTCTTGACCAGGTACGACGGGATGTTGACCGACTGGCCGTTCACCGTGATCGCCTTGTGCGACACCAGCTGGCGTGCTTCAGCGCGGGTCGAGCCGAAGCCCATGCGATAGACGACGTTGTCCAGGCGCGATTCGAGGATGAACAGCAGATTCGCGCCGGTGTTGCCACGGCGGCGATCGGCTTCTTCGAAGTAGCGGCGGAACTGCTTCTCGAGCACGCCGTACATGCGCTTGACCTTCTGCTTTTCGCGCAGTTGCAGACCGAAGTCAGACGTGCGCTGACCCGAGGTGCGGCCGTGCTGACCGGGCTTGGAGTCGAACTTGGCCTTGTCCTGGATCGAGCGACGGGCGCTCTTCAGGAACAGGTCGGTGCCTTCGCGGCGGGAGAGTTTGGCCTTGGGGCCGAGATAGCGTGCCACTTGATCTTCCTTCTGTGTCATCTACCGCACTTGGGTGCGGGAGCCGTCAGCGGCGTGCCGACAGCGGTGGGCTTGTTGAAAAAACAAAATGCGCAGCCGCTGTGAAGCGGGCTGCGCCGAGCGTCTTCGCCTTAGATGCGACGACGCTTTTGCGGACGGCAGCCGTTGTGCGGCACCGGGGTCACGTCGGCAATGGAGTTGATCCGGATGCCGAGCGCGGCCAGCGCGCGCACCGACGATTCGCGACCAGGACCGGGGCCCTTAATCTCGACGTCGAGGTTCTTGATGCCTTGCTCGACCGCAGCGCGACCGGCGACTTCAGAAGCGACCTGCGCAGCGAACGGCGTCGACTTGCGCGAGCCCTTGAAGCCCTGACCACCCGAAGACGCCCACGACAAGGCGTTGCCCTGGCGGTCGGTGATCGTGATGATCGTGTTGTTGAACGAAGCGTGCACGTGTGCGATGCCGTCCGCAACGTTCTTGCGGACCTTCTTGCGAACGCGTTGTGCCGCGTTGTTGGCAGGAGCTTTAGCCATGCTGGTCTATCCTTATTTCTTCAGGGACTGCGCTGCCTTGCGCGGACCCTTGCGAGTGCGAGCATTGGTGCGCGTACGCTGGCCGCGCATCGGCAGGCCGCGACGGTGACGGAAGCCGCGATAGCAACCGATGTCCATCAAGCGCTTGATGTTCATCGTCGTTTCGCGACGCAGGTCACCTTCGATGGTGAAGAGCGCGATCTGGTCGCGGATCTTCTCCAGATCGGCGTCGGTCAGATCCTTGATCTTCTTCGAATACTCGATGCCGCTCGCTTCGCAGATCTTGCGGGCGCGGGTGCGACCGATGCCGAAAATGGCGGTCAGGCCGATTTCAGCGTGCTTGTGCGGCGGAATGTTGATGCCAGCAATACGTGCCATGTGCGTCCTCTAATACTCGTTCAATCAACCCTGGCGCTGCTTGTGGCGCGGGTCGGTACAGATCACACGCACCACACCCTTGCGGCGGATGATCTTGCAATTACGGCAAATGGTTTTGACCGAAGCCGAAACTCTCATTTCATTCTCCTAAAACTCTTTCAACCCGGCGACTCATTTCGCCCGAAACACAATGCGCGCCCGGCTCAAGTCGTAGGGCGTCAACTCAACGGTGACTTTGTCACCAGGAAGGATCCGGATGTAGTGCATCCGCATCTTTCCAGAAATATGTCCGAGGACGATGTGGCCATTTTCCAGCTTCACCCGGAATGTTGCGTTGGGAAGGTTTTCCAGAACCTCACCCTGCAGCTGGATGACATCGTCCCTCGACATCTACACCTACGAAGTCTTGAAATTGGCTTTCTTTAGCAGTGACTCGTACTGCTGAGACATCATGTAGTTCTGTACCTGGGCCATGAAGTCCATCGTGACAACCACGATGATCAACAGGGAAGTGCCGCCGAAATAGAACGGCACGTTGTATTTGAGGATCAGGAACTCCGGCAGCAGGCAGACGAAGGTGATGTACACCGCGCCAGCCAACGTCAGGCGAACCAGGATCTTGTCGATGTAGCGCGCGGTCTGGTCACCAGGGCGAATGCCCGGAATGAACGCACCGCTCTTCTTCAGGTTGTCGGCCGTTTCGCGGCTGTTGAACACGAGCGCCGTGTAGAAGAAGCAGAAGAACACGATGGCGCTGGCATACAGCAGAACGTAGATCGGTTGACCCGGCCGAAGTGCACCGGCAATGTCCTTGATCCAGCGCATGCTCTCGCCAGTGCTGAACCAACCCACCACCGTCGTCGGCAACAGGATGATCGACGACGCGAAGATCGGCGGGATCACGCCAGCCATGTTGAGCTTCAAGGGCAGGTGCGACGACTGGCCACCGTAGACCTTGTTGCCGACCTGGCGCCGCGCATAGTTCACGAGGATCTTGCGCTGACCGCGTTCGACGAACACCACGAAGTAGGTCACCAGCACGACCACCGCAACGATGAACAGTGCGACGAGCACGTTCATGGCGCCGGTGCGGACGAGTTCCAGCAATCCACCGATCGCATTCGGCAAGCCTGCCGCGATGCCTGCGAAGATCAGGATCGAGATCCCGTTCCCCAGGCCACGCTCAGTGATCTGCTCGCCGAGCCACATCAGGAACATCGACCCAGCGGTGAGGCTGACCATGGCCGTGATGCGGAAGCCGAAACCGGGGGCAATCACCAGCCCGGCCGAGGATTCGAGCGCCACGGCGATGCTGAACGACTGGAACAAGGCCAGCGCCAGGGTGCCGTAACGGGTGTACTGCGTGATCTTGCGCCGGCCGGCCTCGCCTTCCTTCTTCAACTGCTCGAAGGTCGGCACCACGTAGGTCATCAATTGCATGATGATCGACGCGGAGATGTACGGCATGATGCCCAACGCGAACACGGTAAAGCGCGACAGGGCGCCGCCCGAGAACATGTTGAACAGGCTCAGGATGCCGCCTTGCTGGCCTTGGAACAGCTGCGCGAGTTGGTCCGGATTGATACCCGGCACCGGGATGTGAGCCCCGATGCGATAGACCACGAGCGCGAGCAGCAAAAAGACGAGCCGGCGACGGAGGTCACCGAACTTGCCTGTTTTTGCGAGCGTTGCCGCGTTGGTTGCCACGAAGTACTTCTTTCAGTCCGTGTGCTGTTTAGGCGACGCTGCCGCCAGCGGCTTCGATCGCAGCCTTGGCGCCGGCGGTCGCGCCGATGCCCGTCAGCTTGACGGCCTTGGTGAGCTCACCCGACTTGATGACCTTGACCACCTTGGCGATCTGGCCGACCAAACCGGCTTGCTTCAGCGCCAGCACGTCGACTTCGGCCAGGCCGAGCTGTTCGAGCGAAGCCAGCGTCACTTCGGCGTTGTATTTCAGCAGGTGCGACTTGAAGCCACGCTTCGGCAGGCGACGCTGCAGCGGCATTTGACCGCCTTCGAAGCCGACCTTGTGGAAACCGCCTGCGCGCGACTTCTGACCCTTGTGACCGCGACCCGCGGTCTTGCCGAGGCCGGAGCCGATACCACGGCCGACGCGGCGCTTGGCGTGCTTGGCGCCGGCAGCCGGCTTGATGCCATTGAGTTCCATATACGTCTCTCTCAGCGGCTCTGTTTAGAGCACTTTGACCAGATAACTGATCTTGTTGATCATGCCGCGCACCGCGGGCGTGTCCTGCAGCTCGCTCACGCTATTGAGCTTGCGCAGACCCAGACCGCGCACGGTGGCGCGATGCGATTCCTTGGTGCCGATCGGGCTCTTGACCAGTTGCACCTTGAGGGTTTGTTGTTGCGTCGTCATCTCGATACTCCCGGTTTAGGCGAAGAGTTCTTCGACGGTCAGACCACGCTTGGCAGCCACTTCGGATGCCGTCGTCGAGTTCTTCAACCCGTCGAGCGTGGCGCGAACCATGTTGTAGGGGTTCGACGAACCATGGCTCTTCGCCACGATGTCGGTGATGCCCATCACTTCGAACACGGCGCGCATCGGGCCGCCGGCGATGATGCCGGTACCCTTGGGAGCCGGGATCATGACCACCGAGGCGGCGCCATGGTGGCCCGTCACGCGGTGATGCAGCGTACCGTTCTTGATCGAAATCTTCGCCAGGTTGCGACGTGCTTCTTCCATCGCCTTCTGCACTGCGGCCGGCACTTCCTTCGACTTGCCCTTGCCCATGCCGACGCGACCGTCGCCGTCACCCACCACGGTGAGTGCTGCGAAACCGAGGATACGGCCACCCTTCACCACCTTGGTGACGCGGTTGATCGCGATCATCTTCTCGCGCAAACCGTCTTCGGGGCCTTCGTTCTGCGTTCTTGCCTGAATCTTTGCCATTTTGAATCTCGTGTCCGGTTAGAACTGCAGGCCAGCTTCGCGGGCAGCATCGGCCAGCGCCTTGACGCGGCCGTGGTACGCGAAACCTGCGCGATCGAAAGCAACCTTCTCGACGCCGGCAGCCTTCGCCTTTTCAGCGATGCGCTTGCCGATGGCGGTTGCCGCAGCGGTGTTGCCGCCCTTGCCGGAACCACCCAGCGCGGAACGCACTTCGGCTTCGGCCGTCGATGCGGTGGCAATCACCTTGGAGCCGTCGTCGGAGATGACGGTGGCGTAGATGTGCAGATTGGTGCGGTTCACCGTCAGACGCGCCACGCCTTGCGTTGCAATGCGGATACGGGTCTGGCGCGAGCGGCGAAGACGCTGTGCTTTTTTGGTCAACATCATTTTGCTGCCCCTTATTTCTTCTTGGTCTCTTTGATCACGATCTTCTCGTCCGAGTACTTGATGCCCTTGCCCTTATAGGGCTCAGGCGGACGAACAGCGCGGATCTCAGCGGCCACTTGGCCAACACGTTGGCGGTCGGCACCCTTGATGATGATTTCGGTCGGCGTCGGGGTCGCCACCGTCACGCCCTGGGGCATGTCGAAGTTGACCGGATGCGAATAACCGACTTGCAGGTTGAGCTTGGCGCCTTGAGCGGCAGCCTTGTAGCCCACGCCGACGAGGGTGAGCTTCTTTTCGAAGCCCTTGGTCACGCCGACGACCATGTTGTTCACCAGCTGACGGAACGTGCCGCTCATCGCGTTCGCTTCACGCGAATCGTTGGCGGGCTCAAAACTCAGCTTGCCGTCATTGCTGGCGACATTGACCAGTGCATTGCGCTGCAGGCTGAGCGTGCCGCCCGTGCCCTTGACGTTGATCTGGTCTTCCTTGATCGACACATCCACGCCTGCGGGGATGGCGACCGGCATTTTTCCTACTCGGGACATTTCAGTTTCTCCTCGATGTCTCGGTTAGGCGACGTAGCACAGCACTTCGCCACCGACACCGGTAGCGCGCGCCTTGCGGTCGGTCATCACGCCCTTGGGGGTCGTGACGATGGCAACGCCGAGGCCGTTCTGGACTTGCGGAATGGCTGCGCTGGCCTTGTAGACACGCAGGCCAGGACGGCTCACGCGCTCGATACGCTCGATGACCGGACGGCCAGCGTAGTACTTCAGCGCGATTTCGAGTTCGCTCTTGCCGGCTTCGGTCTTGACCTTGAAGCCGTCGATGTAGCCCTCGTCCTTCAACACCTGTGCGATCGCGATCTTCACCTTGGAAGACGGGACCGACACGGTGGGCTTCGCCACCATCTGCGCGTTACGAATACGCGTCAGCAGGTCGGCAATGGGATCACTCATGCTCATGTTGTTTGCTCCTGCCTGGCTTACCAGCTGGCCTTGGTGACACCGGGGATGTCGCCATTGAAAGCCAGTTCGCGGATCTTGGCGCGTGCCAGACCGAATTGGCGGAAGGTGCCACGCGGACGACCGGTGATTTCGCAACGGTTGCGCTGGCGCGTCGGGTTGGCGTTACGCGGGAGCTTCTGCAGACCCAGGCGGGCAGCTGCGCGCTCTTCGTCGCTCTTCTTCGCGTCGTTGGCGATCGCCTTCAGTTCCGCATGCTTGGCGGCGTACTTTGCGACCAGTTTTTCTCGCTTGAGCTCGCGCTCGATCAAAGCTACTTTAGCCACAAACCACCTCAGTTCTTGAACGGGAAACGGAAGCCAGCGAGAAGCGCCTTGGCTTCTTCGTCGGTCTTGGCCGTCGTCGTGATGCTGATATTGAGACCGCGCAGGGCATCGACCTTGTCGTATTCGATCTCAGGGAAAATGATCTGCTCTTTGACGCCGATGTTGTAGTTGCCACGGCCGTCGAAGGCGCGGCCGGAAATCCCGCGGAAGTCACGGACGCGCGGCAGTGCCACGGTCACGAAACGATCCAGGAATTCATACATCTGCACACCGCGCAGCGTGACCATGCAGCCGATCGGCTGGTTCTCGCGAATCTTGAAGCCGGCGATAGCCTTCTTCGACTTGGTCACGACGGGCTTCTGGCCGGCGATCTTGGTCAGGTCGGCGACAGCGTTGTCGAGAACCTTCTTGTCGGCGACTGCTTCGCCCACACCCATGTTGAGCGTGATCTTGGTCAGACGCGGAACCTGCATCGGCGAGGTGTAGCCGAACTTTTCGGTCAGGTCTTTCGCGATCTTTTCGCGATAGTGTTGTTGGAGACGTGCCATGTGAGTACCCCTTACGCGGCCTTGATTTCTTCGCCGCTGGACTTGAAGACGCGCACGCGCTTGCCGTCCGTGACCTTGATGCCGACGCGATCGGCCTTGCCGGTCGCGGCATTGAAGATCGCCACGTTGGATTGGTGAATCGGCATGGCCTTCTCGACGATGCCACCGGTCGTACCCTTGAGGGGGTTCGGCTTGGTGTGCTTCTTGACGATGTTGATGCCGTCGATGATCAGATGCGAATCATCCTTGCGCAGCGACACAGTGCCGCGCTTGCCCTTGTCGCGCCCGGCCAACACGATGACCTGGTCGCCTTTGCGAATCTTGTTCATGGCGTTGTTGTCCTTACAGAACTTCGGGGGCCAGCGACACGATCTTCATGAACTTCTCGGTGCGCAGTTCGCGCGTGACCGGTCCGAAGATGCGGGTGCCGATGGGCTCCAGCTTGGCGTTGAGCAACACAGCTGCGTTGCCGTCGAACTTGACGAGCGAACCGTCAGCACGACGGATGCCCTTGGCGGTGCGGACCACCACTGCGCTGTAGATCTCGCCCTTCTTGACGCGACCCCGCGGAGCGGCTTCCTTGACGCTGACCTTGATGACGTCGCCCACGCTGGCGTAACGCCGCTTGGAGCCACCGAGCACCTTGATACACAGGACGGATTTCGCGCCCGTGTTGTCGGCCACATCGAGCCGGGATTCAGTTTGGATCATTTTGTGATATTCCCAACTTGTACCGTTTGCCGCCCCGGACACTCCGGAACAGATCTGCGGTCAGTCTTGGGCCCGTCGTCCACGCACCGAAACCACTTCAGTGCGCTTCCGCTGGGCAGAAGCTTTCGCCTTTTCAAGCGAAGCCTGCGATTGTCACATAGTCTGCGGGCCTCGTCAACTACCTGCCTCACGCAATTTTGTGAAACCGTAGACTTCGGGCCGTGCACGAGCGCTCACCCACACTTTCAACACTGGTTTCCCGTCGGCAAATGCTGGTTGCAGCGGCGATTCCCCTCGCAAGCGCAATCGCGGGATGCAAGAGCGGAATCGCTGTTGCGCCGGACCCACAGCGGCTGCGGCTTGTTGCCGAAGCACGATGGCCTCACCGCCCGGAATTTCGGGGGACGACCGCCGGAGGATTATCCGGCATCGACTACGACCCGAAGAGAGGTGAGTACCTGCTTCTCAGCGATGATCGGTCGGACCTGGCGCCAGCACGCTTATATAGTGCCCAGTGGTCCGCCGCATCCGGCGCCGAGCCGCCCCGGCTCGGCGATGTCGCACTGCTCAAGCAAGCCGACGGCACACCGTGGCCGTCGCGGCGGCGCGCGCGCCCGGGCACACCTGTTCCCGATCCTGAAGCACTCCGGATCCGCCCGGACACCGACACGATCCTCTGGACCAGCGAGGGCGACGTGCCGCGCAGCTTCGGCCCCGCACTGTACGAATCAAGACGCGACGGCACGCTGATCCGCGAAATTCCGCTCCCCGCCCTGTTCCAGCCCGATTCCACCGGCCGGTGGGGCACCAGGGACAACCTCGGGCTGGAGGGCTTGGCGCTGACACCGGATGCACGCCACGCCTGGCTGGCGATGGAAAACGCGCTCGTTCAGGACGGCCCCATTCCCACCGTGGCCGCGGCAGGCGGACCTTGCCGGTTCACGCAGATCGATCTGGCGACCGGCACGGCCACCCGCCAGATTGCCTACGTCCCGGACGCGATCCCCCTGCGTCCGCTGATACCCGGCATGCCCGCCGACAACGGGGTCAGCGAGGTGCTGATGATCGACGCCCACCGCATGCTGGTTCTGGAGCGCGCCTACGCCACCGGGGTCGGCAACTCGCTGAGGCTGTACGAGATCGATACCCGCGCCGCGACCGACACCCTGGCCCTGGAAGCGCTGAGCCCGGACAATCACACTGCCGCGCCCAAGAAGCTGGTCGCCGACTTCGCCGCTCTTGGCCTGTCCCGCCTGGACAACAGCGAGGGCCTTTGCTGGGGCCCCGATCTGCCGAATGGCAGCCGCCTGCTGGTCGCGGTGAGCGACGACAATTTCAATCCGCTGCAGATCACCCAGTTCGCAGCATTCGAATTCACCGGATAAGTCATGAACATCGCAGTCACTTTCCTGCCCCGCCGGGAGCCGACACCCTTGCCACCCATCGCGTTCATCGGGGGCGGCAACATGGCCAGCGCCATCATCGGCGGGCTGATCAAGCAGGACGTCCCCGCGGAATCCATCGAAGTCGTCGAGCCTTTCGCCGAAGCGCGCGCCAGGCTGGCCCACGATTTCGGCATCACGGCGCAGGCCGAGGCCGGCAGCGCCCTGGCGCGCTGCGAGGTCGTGGTCTGGGCCGTCAAGCCGCAGAGCTTTGCGGAGGCAGCCAAGCCGGTGCGCGGTCTGGCGCCCGACGCCCTGCACCTTTCGGTGGCCGCGGGGATCCCGTCGGACAGCATTGCCCGCTGGCTCGGCACGGAGCGCGTGGTTCGCGCGATGCCCAATACGCCTGCCCTCGTCGGGCAGGGCATGACCGGCCTCTATGCGCGCGAGGCTGTGGACAGCGATGGCCGGAAGCTGGCGGAGCAGGTGCTCGCCCCCACCGGCGACCTGATCTGGGTCGACGCCGAAACGGCGCTCGACGCCGTCACGGCAATGTCGGGCTCCGGTCCGGCCTACGTCTTCTATTTCATCGAGGCGATGACGGAAGCGGGTGTGGACCTGGGGCTGACGCCGGAACAGGCGCACCAGCTGGCCGTCGGCACCTTCACCGGTGCGTCCGCCCTGGCCAGCAGCGCGACCGAGCCACCGGCCGTCCTGCGCGAACGCGTGACGTCCAAGGGTGGCACCACCTACGCTGCCATCACGGCCATGGAGAGCGCCGACATCAAGACCCAATTCAAGGCCGCCATCCGTGCCGCGCACCAGCGCGCCGCCGAACTCGGCCAGGAGTTCGGGCGCGGCTGAGGAAAGCGCCGGCCGCACTCAGCGCAAGGCGTAGCCGGCCACGACGCCGGCGAACACGGTGAAGCCGAGCCAGTGGTTGAGCCGGAAGGCCTTGAAGCAGCCGTCGCGCGTCCGGTCGCGAATCAGCCGCCAGTGCCATAGCGCCTGCGCTGCGGCAATTCCGATCGCGATGAAGAAGAGCGCGCCCAGCGACTTGCCCGCACCCGCGCCTGCCCAGATGGCGAGGAAGATCGCGTAGCTCGCCATGACGATCGGGACGTCCAGACGCCCGAAGGTGATGGCCGAAGTCTTAATGCCGATCTTGAGGTCGTCGTCGCGGTCGACCATTGCGTACTCGGTGTCGTAAGCCAGCACCCAGAACAGGTTGCCCGCGAGCAGCCACCAGGCCAGCAGCGGCACGCTGCCTTGCACCGCCGCAAAGGCCATCGGGATGCCGAAGCTGAAGGCAATGCCGAGCACCGCCTGCGGAATCGACACGAAGCGTTTCGCGAACGGGTAGACCAGGGTCACGGCCAAGGCCGCAAAGGACCACAGCACCGTGACGCGATTGGTCGTGAGCACCAGCCCGAACGCAGCCAGCGCGAGCACGGCGCCAACGACCAGCGCCTCCGTCACGGAGATCGCGCCGCTCGTGACCGGCCGCTGCGCCGTGCGCTTGACGTGGCGGTCGAAGTCACGATCGGCCACGTCGTTGACACAGCAGCCCGCGCTGCGCATGAGGATGGTGCCGAGGACGAACACGACGAGCAGGTGCCAGCCCGGCCATCCGTCGGCCGCAAACCAGAGCGCGCCCAGCGTGGGCCAGAGCAGCAGCAACCAGCCCGCGGGGCGATTCCAGCGGATCAGGTCGAGATACAACGCAAAACGCCCGCGGTGCGGCGCGGGCGCAGGCTCTGCCGCGCTCGTGGCGGGGCCGGTGGCGGGATCAGTCTTCAAGCAGCGAACGCAGCATCCAGGCCGTCTGGTCGTGCACCGTGCAGCGCGCGGTCAGCATGTCGGCGGTCGGGTCGTCGCCCGCCTCTTCGGCCACGGGGATGAATTCACGCGCAATGCGCGAGACGGTCTCGTGTCCCTTCACCAGGATGCGGACCATCTCCATGGCCTTGGGCGGGGTCTGCGGCACGTCGGGCACGGTCGCGATCTTGCTGAACTCGGCATACGAACCCGGTGCGTAGTGGCCCAGGGCCCGGATGCGCTCGGCGATGACGTCCGTGGAGCCCCAGAGTTCGGTGTACTGGGTCATGAACATCGCATGCAGCGAGTTGAAGTGCGGGCCCGTCACGTTCCAGTGGAAGTTGTGCGTGGTCAGGTACAGCGTGTACGTGTCCGCCAGCACGCGGCTCAGGCCTTCGGCAATGGCTGCGCGGTCCTGCCGGTCGATGCCGATGTTGATGATCGGGGCATTGCGGCTGCCGGACTCCTCCGCGACCACCACGCCGCCCTTCTTGGGCACCTTGCCAGCGGATGCCGACGGCGCAGCTGCGACGGGGGACTTGGGTTTCTTCACGACTTTGGCCATGGTGATGAGCTCTTTCTTCAGTGGATTGACGGCAAGAACCGCAGGAAAGCCGGAGGCGGGCTCCGCAAAAGCCGCACTCTATCGCAGCTGTTGCGGCCGGCACGCGTCAGGCTCGTAGGCCGATACCGCATTTGCTACGAGAGGCGCTTGACGCCCGGCAGTTCGCACGCGTAGATCGCGTTGCGCAGTGCCGCGATGGCTTCGTAGCGCGTGAAGCTGCGCCGCCACGCCAGCACCACGCGCCGCGTCGGCGGCTCACCGCCCTGCGTGTCGCGCACCGGCAGATAGCGCACGATCTGCTCGGGCTCCTTGCGGCTCTTGCTTTTGGGCTTGAGCGCATCGGCCGGCACTGAGAGGCGCGGCACCAGCGTCACGCCCATGCCGGAGGCGACCATGTGCTTGATGGTCTCCAGCGACGAGCCCTCGAAGCTCTTGCGAATGCCTTCGGCGTTGCTCGAAAAACGGGCGAACTCCGGGCACACCTCCAGCACGTGGTCGCGAAAGCAGTGGCCGGTGCCCAGCAGGAGCATCGTCTCCTTCTTGAGCTCGTCGGAGGTCACGGACTCGCGGTCCGCCAACGGGTGGTGGACCGGCAAGGCCGCCACGAAGGGTTCGTCGTAGAGCGGGGCCATCGCCAGGCCCGTGTCGGGAAAAGGCTCGGCCATGATGGCGCAATCGATCTCGCCGGCGCGCAGCATCTCGAGCAGCTTGGCGGTGAAGTTTTCCTGCAGCACCAGCGGCATCTGCGGCGTGCGTGCGATGTTCTGGCGCACCAGGTCGGGCAGGAGGTAGGGGCCGATGGTGTAGATCACGCCCAGATTGAGCGGACCGGACAGCGGGTCCTTCCCGCGCTTGGCAATTTCCTTGATGCTGGCGGCCTGGTCCAGCACGCTCTGCGCCTGCTGCACGATCTGCTCGCCCAGCGGCGTGACCGTCACCTCGCCCGCACTGCGTTCGAACAGCTTGACCTCGAGTTCGTCCTCGAGTTTCTTGATCGCGACAGACAGGGTGGGCTGCGAGACATAGCAGGCTTCCGCAGCCTTGCCGAAATGCCGCTCGCGTGCCACGGCGACGATGTATTTGAGTTCCGTAAGCGTCATAGTTTTCGTCAATTATGCGCACGCGGTGGGACGGGCGACATCTCCGGTCCCTTTCGGATTTTTCCCATGGGACTCATGGAAGCCAACGGGGACAATTCAGGCCATCGAGCAACTGATGACGCGTCCACGCGTTCAGTGTCCTGGCCCCGATGGGATGTCCCGCTGGCCCAGCGCTTGAATCCTGGGCTCCTGGAGATTTCGGGCACACCGCATGCCGAGATCAGGGGCTTCTCTCCCACGCGCATGACCACCTTTGTGGTCGAGCCGTCCATGACGGCTGGATGGCGCCTGATCTCGACACTTCTATGCGAATACGCCACTTGCTCATGTTCAGCCCGGGTCGCCATCTCAGCAACGGGTCCGTCCAGTTCGTGACCCGCCGCACGACGCTGATGATTGCGTGCGCAGCTGCCGCAGCAGCAGCGGCCATCGCGCTCGCCGCGGGCGCCGCCATCGGCATTCACTGGGCCGAACACAGGGCCGCCGAAAGCCAGGGCGCGAACGGCGTCGAGCGTACGTACGTGGTCGACGAACTCGGCAAGCTGAACGCATCCCTCGCGCAGATGGAGCCGCGCATCGCCCGCCTGACGACGCACATGGGCGAACTGCGCAGTCTGCAGGCGCGGCTGAAGGCGCCGAAGCCGCTGTCGAAAGCCGGCACGGATCGCGGCTCTTCCCGCGATGGCGTCGGCGGCCCGGCCTTGCCGCCGCGGCAATGCGCCGAGACGACGACGGCCGCGTCGAAGGCGGAAGTCGACGACACGCGCGCCCAGCTTGCCTGCATTGCCCAGACACTGGAGCAACTCGAGCAGGAAGCCATCATGCATACGGTCGCCTGGTCGGCGCTGCCAGGACGCCTACCCGTCAGGGGCGGCCGCTTCGGCTCGCCTTTCGGCAACCGCCTCGATCCCTTCGACCGTCGGCTGAGCTTTCACTCGGGCATCGACATCGCCGCCCAGACCGGAACGCCGATTCTCGCGACGGCCGGCGGCCGCGTGGTGTTCTCCGGACAGAAGCCGGGCTACGGCCAGGTGGTCGAGATCGATCACGGCAACCAGCTCGTCACCCGCTACGGACATGCCTCGCGCCTGATCGTGCGCGAGGGCGATCTGGTGCTGCCCAAGCAGCACATCGCCGACGTCGGCTCGACCGGCCGCTCCACCGGCCCGCACCTGCATTTCGAGGTGCTGGAGAACGGAGAGCCGATGGATCCCGCCCACTACCTGACCCTGTTCGTCGAGGGCAAGCATGGCTGATCCGCGCCAAGACAGCAGCGTGAGCCACCTTGCGACGCGCCGCTATGCGCCGCAGCCCGTCCGCTCCATCGCCGCACGCGCGGCGACCTCGGTGGTCCTCTGTGCCGCATGCCTCGCGGGCGGAGCCGCGGCGGCGATGTGGCACGTGCAACGCGATGCCACTGATGCAGCGCCATGCGCGCCCCTTCCTTCCGAAGATCTGGTCCGGGCGGAGCTGGAGCGAACCAAACTGGCCCTGGCACAGGAAGCAGCGGCGCGCACCGCGCTGCAGAAAACCGCGACCGCTTCCGCCGCGGAAGTCAGCCGGCTCGATACGGAACTTCGATTCCTGCGCGGCCAGCGCCCCAAGCGCTGAATCCGCATCGCCCACCCTTCCTCATCCAAGGATCGACCATGTTCGGCAGCAAGAAGAAACCGGCGGGCATCCGCCAAGCGAAGTTCGCAACCCTGATCGCGCACGATGTGCACCTCACCGGCAACGTCGCCTTCAGCGAGGGCCTGCGCCTGGACGGCCACGTGCAGGGCAACATCAGCGGCAAGCCCGGCAGCGAGACACTGCTGGTGCTGAGCGACCGCGGCTCGGTCAGCGGCAACGTGCACGGCTATGACGTCATCATCAACGGCAAGATCATCGGCGACGTCATTGCCGAACATTTCGTCGAACTGCAGGCCAACGCCCACGTCACCGGCAACATCGACTATCAGCAGCTGCGCATGGATGCCGGTGCGACGGTCGACGGCAAGTTGACCCGCCGGGATGGCGGATCAGCGCCGACCGCGATGGCCGACTCGGCTGCCGGCTTCGACGACTGAGCAGGCACGCCAGGGAACTCCAGCCCTCAAGCCTTCAGGTATTCGGCCTTGCTGCCCAGCCAGCGATCGACGTGCTTGTGGGCCAGTTCGGGATGGCGGTCGAGCATTTGGGGCGCCAGCTCGCGCGCCCAGTCCAGCAGCATCACGTCCGTGCTCAAGTCCGCGAAGCGCAGCAAGGGCGCGCCGGACTGGCGAGCGCCAAGGAATTCGCCGGGGCCGCGAATCTCCAGGTCGCGGCGCGCGATCTCGAAGCCGTCACCGGTTTCCGCCATCGCCTTCAAGCGGGCGCGCGCGGCTTCTCCGACCCGCCCGCCTTCGTTGGGCGCATACAGCAGCACGCATGCCGACGCCGCCGCGCCGCGCCCGACACGGCCGCGCAATTGATGCAGCTGCGAGAGCCCGAATCGCTCCGCATGCTCGATGACCATCAATGAGGCGTTGGGCACGTCGACGCCCACCTCGATCACAGTGGTGCTCACCAGCACCTGGAGCTGGTTGGCCGTGAAGCTTTCCATCACCGCCTGCTTCTCTGCCGTGGGCATGCGCGAATGCAACAGCCCGACGCTGACCTTGTCGCCCAGCGCATCGGCCAGTTCGTCGCGCGTCGCGGTGGCGTTGCGCAAATCGACCGCCTCGCTCTCCTCGATCAGCGGACACACCCAGTAGACCTGCCGCCCCTGCTCGACCTGGAAGCGGATGCGATCGATGACTTCATCGCGCCGATGCTCCGCCACGAGCTTGGTGACGATGGGCGTGCGTCCTGGCGGCAGCTCGTCGAGCGTCGACACATCGAGGTCGGCGTAGTAGCTCATCGCGAGCGTCCGCGGGATCGGCGTGGCGCTCATCATCAGAAGGTGCGGCTCCAGTTCGCCGCCGGCCTTGCCGCGCAACGCCAGACGCTGCGCCACGCCGAATCGGTGCTGCTCGTCGATGATCGCCAGCGCCAGGTTCCTGAAGCGCACCTTCTCCGAGATGACGGCATGCGTGCCGATCACGAGCGCGGCCTCGCCGCTCTCGACGGCGGCCGACATCGCGTCCCGCTCCTTCTTCTTCTGGCTGCCGGTGAGCCAGGCGACGCGCAGGCCGCGCTCGGCCAGCAGGGGATCGAGCCAGCCGACCAGCTTGCCGAAGTGCTGCGCCGCGAGGATTTCGGTCGGTGCCATCAGCGCGCACTGAAATCCCGCATCGATGCTGCGCGCGGCCGCCAGTGCCGCGACCACGGTCTTGCCCGACCCCACGTCGCCCTGCAGCAGGCGGTGCATCGGGATGTCACGCGCCAGATCGCGCGTGATCTCGACGCCGACCCGTTGCTGCGCGCCGGTCAGTGCGAACGGCAGCGCGGCCAGCAGTTCGGTGTGCAACGGTCCGCCGGACGCCGCCGTGTCGAGCACGGGCGCGCGTTGCGCGGCGCGGGCGCGCCGCGCCTGCAGTTGCGAGAGCTGCTGCGCCAGGAGTTCATCGGCCTTGAGCCGTTGCCAGGCCGGGTGGCTGTGGTCTTCCAGCGTGGCTATCGCGACATCGGGTGCGGGGTAGTGGAGGAACGAGAGCGCGCGCCGCAGATCCCATGCGCCGTGCGGTGCGGCGCCCGCGGGCAAGGTTTCGTCGAGCACCGCCCGCGCGAGGCCCGATCGCACCTCGCGCCGCAACACCGGCTGGGCCAGTCCCGCAATCGTCGAATAGACCGGCGTGAGCGCCTCCGGCAGCGCGGTGCCCGCGGCCTTGACGGCGGGATGCATCATCTGCCGGCCGAGGAATCCGCCGCGCACCTCGCCACGCACGCGCACGCGCGCACCAACCGCCAGCTGTTTCTGCTGCGACGGATAGAAGTTGAAGAAGCGCAGCTGGCAGGTGTCGCTGCCGTCGTCCACCGTCACGATCAGCTGGCGCCGGGGGCGAAAGACCACCTCGCTGTCGGTCACGACGGCTTCGATCTGCGCCATTTCGCCGTCGCGCACGTCCGCGAGCCGCACGACGCGCGTTTCGTCCTCGTAGCGCATCGGCAAGTAGAGCGCGAAGTCGATATCCCGAAGCAGGCCGAGCTTGCGCAGCGCGCGCTGCACCACGCTGAGGCCCGTGCCGGGCGCCCGGGCAGGCGGGGCCTCGGGTACGGGCTTTTGCGGTGGCGGGGACTTGGCGGCGGCGGGCATGGGACAATTCTGCCCGCCTCTTCGACCTTCATCCCTTACGCCTCCTTGGCACGGGCCCGTCCGGCCCTCAAGCACCATGCGCGCCTTCACGCTTTCCGATTTCGATTTCGACCTGCCGCCTGAACTGGTGGCCCAGCATCCCGCCACCGAACGCAGCGCCTCCCGATTGCTCGATGGCTCCGCCGACCCGACGGTCGACCGGATCTTCCGGGAACTGCCCTCCTTGCTGCGCGCCGGCGACCTGCTCGTCTTCAACGACACGCGCGTCGTCAAGGCACGCCTCTTCGGCGAAAAGCCCACCGGCGGCAAGCTCGAACTGCTCGTGGAGCGCGTGCTGCAAGGCGATGAAGTCGTCGCGCACATGAAGGTCAGCAAGAAGCCACCCGTCGGCACCACCCTCGCGATGGTCGGTGGCTTCAGTGCAACGCTGCTCGGCCGCTGGCCCGAGGAAGACGGCGCCCTCTTCCGCTTCCGCTTCGAGAGCCCATCCGGCGAAGACCCCTACGCGCTGATGGCCCGCTGTGGCCACGTGCCGCTGCCGCCGTACATCACGCACACCGATTCATCGGACGACGAGAGCCGCTACCAGACCGTGTTCGCGCGCGTGCCGGGCGCGGTCGCCGCACCGACGGCGGCCCTGCATTTCGACGAGGCGCTGCTGGGCGAACTCGAAGCGCGCGGCGTGCTGCGTGCCAATGTCACGCTCCATGTCGGCGCCGGCACCTTCCAGCCCGTCAAGACCGAGAACATCGCCGAGCACACGATGCATGCCGAACGCTACGAGGTGCCGGCGTCCACGCAGCGCGCCATCGCCGATGCGAAAGCACGCGGCGGTCGCATCGTCGCCGTGGGCACGACCACCGTTCGCACGCTCGAATCCTGGGCCAAGAGCGGCGAGGCGACGGGCGACACCCGCATCTTCATCACGCCGGGCTTCGCCTTCGAGCACGTCGACCTGCTCGTCACCAACTTCCACCTGCCCAAGAGCACGCTCATGATGCTGGTCAGCGCCTTCGCGGGCTACGAAAGCGTGATGGCGCTGTACGGCCACGCGATCCGCGAGCGCTACCGCTTCTTCAGCTACGGCGACGCCATGCTGCTTGCAAGAAAGTAAGAACCACCATGCTGAACTTCGAACTCCTCGCCACCGATCCGGCAAGTCACGCCCGGCGCGGCACGCTCACGCTGAACCACGGCGTGGTGCAGACTCCGATCTTCATGCCGGTGGGCACCTACGGCACGGTCAAGGGCGTGATGCCGCGCAGCCTCGAGGAGATGGGCGCGCAGATCATCCTTGGCAACACCTTCCACCTGTGGATGCGTCCGGGCCTCGATGTCATGGCGAGCTTCGGCGGCCTGCATCAGTTCGAGAAGTGGAACAAGCCGATCCTCACCGACTCGGGCGGCTTCCAGGTCTGGTCGCTGGGCGCGATGCGCAAGATCAGCGAGGAAGGCGTGAAGTTCGCGTCCCCGGTCAATGGCGACAAGCTGTTCCTCACGCCGGAGGTCTCGATGCAGATCCAGACCATCCTCAACAGCGACATCGTCATGCAGTTCGACGAGTGCACGCCCTACGACACGCAAGGCCACGTGACGACCGAGGCCGAAGCACGCAAATCGATGGAGCTCAGCCTGCGCTGGGCCCGTCGCTGCCAGGCTGAATTCGCGAAGCTGGAAAACCCCAACGCCCTCTTCGGCATCGTGCAGGGCGGCATGTTCGAGAACCTCCGCGAGGAATCCCTGGCCCAGCTGGTAGAGATGGATTTCCCCGGCTACGCGATCGGCGGCGTGAGCGTGGGCGAGCCCAAGGACGAGATGCTGCGCATCATGGCGCACACGCCGCACAAGCTGCCGGCCCACAAGCCGCGCTACCTGATGGGCGTCGGAACACCCGAGGATCTGGTCGAAGGCGTGGCACAGGGCGTCGACATGTTCGACTGCGTGATGCCGACGCGCAACGCGCGCAACGGCACGCTGTTCTCGCGCTATGGCGACCTCAAGATGCGCAATGCGCGCCACAAGAGCGACCCGCAGCCCATCGACCCGAGCTGCACCTGCCATGCCTGCGCAGGCGCTTCGGGCGTGCCGTGGAACGACGGCGGTCGCGACGGCTTCAGCCGCGCCTACCTGCACCACCTCGACCGGTGCGGCGAAATGCTGGGGCCGATGCTGACGACCATCCACAACCTGCACTACTACCTGAACCTCATGCGCGAGATTCGCGAGTCGCTCGAAGCGGGGCGCTTTGCGGAATTCCGGGCCGGGTTCAAGGCGGACCGCGCGCGCGGCGTCTGATTCGCGCCTAGGCCGACCGCAGCGTCCAGCACCCGGTCAAGGTCTCGCCCGGCGCGAGCACCGCGCCGCCGACTTCTTCGGGCCCATGACGGTCCGACAGGTTGATTGCATCGGTGCACTGGCTCACCGGCTCGGCGCAGAAGTGATCGGCACCACGCGGGCAATACAGCACGAAGAAATCGAGCGGCGACTCGGCCGCCATCACCAGCGTGCGGGATGACGCCGGCCACTCGATGCGAGCCTGACGCTGCCAGCCGGTGAAGTTGTTGTCCAGATCCAGTTCGGCAAGCAACACGCCTTCGCGCAGTCGCGCCACTTCCGCTGTCGGTTCCAGCGCAAGCGGCATCACCTCCGCATCGCCGCGCCACATGGCCGCAGTGGACGCTTGCAGGCGCGTGCCCTCGCGGTGCGGGAAGTAAGGGTGATGGCCGATGCCGGCCGGCATGGGCTGCGTATCGCAATTCGTCAGCGTGACGGTGCAGCGGAGCCCGGTCGGGTCGAGTTCGAACTGTTGCGAAGCCTCGAAGCGCCACGGCCACTGCGCATCAGCTTCGACCGTCACCACCAGCTTGGCCTGGGCGGACGAGGCTTGCGCCACCTGCCAGGGCCGCATCCATCCGATGCCGTGAAGCGGGTGCTTGCCCGAAGGACCCGCCGGGTGACCGGGCGCGATCGCGATGTCCCGGCCGCCGAAACGGGCCCGGCCATCGCGGATGCGGTTGCACCAGGGCACGAGCGGAAAGCTCGCCATCGCGAACAGATCGCGCCGACGCAGCGCATCGTCGGTCGCAGGTCGCAGCCAGTCGAAGCGCCCATCGGCCTGCTCGTCGTAGAACGCGGCCACCGCACCGCCGATCTCCGGCGCGAGCATCAGGCGCAGGGAGCCGGCCGAGAGCTGCAGCAGGGCTTCGGACGCTGAGAAAGTCTGGGTCTCGTTCATTCCATGCGCCACGGATCGTTGCGGTCGCGGCATTCTCGTTCACACGGGTGGCATGCGACACGGTTGAGGGTCAAAATCGCGCCGGCCGCGCAGTCGCCCGGCCGACCTCCTCCCGTTTGGATCCATTCATGACCGAATCGACCTCCCCTGCACCTTCTGCCCGATACCCCTCGCTCGCCGGCCGTACCGTCTTCATTTCCGGTGGCGCCACCGGCATCGGCGAGGCGCTGGTCCGCGCCTTCCACGGGCAGGGCGCCCGCGTCGGCTTCTGCGATCTCGACGCCAAGGCCGGCCAGGCGTTGGCAGCTCAGCTGGGCACCGACAACGAGGCGTTCTTCAGCGAATGCGACGTCACCGACGTGGACGCGTTGCGCGCCACGATCGCCGCGGTGCGCGGGCGATTCGGCCCCATCCAGGTGCTCCTCAACAACGCGGCCAACGACCGCCGCCACGACATGGCCGATGTCACCAGCGAGGACTTCGACCGGCTCATGGCGGTCAACTTCAAGCACCAGTTCTTTGCTGCGCAGGCGGTGGCGGACGACATGCGTGCCCTCGGGAGCGGCTCGATCATCAATTTCGGCTCGGTGAGCTGGATGATCAAAGGCGCCGGCTACCCGGTCTATCAGGCCTGCAAGTCGGCCATCCAGGGACTCACGCGCTCGCTGGCGCGCGACCTTGGCAAGCAGAACATCCGCGTCAACACGATCGTGCCGGGCTGGGTGATGACCGAGCGCCAGTTGCGGCTCTGGGTCAAGCCTGAGTCCGGCGCGGAGATCGATGCCGCCCAGTGCCTCCCCGGCCGCGTGATGGCAGAGGACATTGCCAGCATGGCACTCTTCCTTGCCGCGGATGATTCGAAGATGTGTACCGCGCAAAACTACGTGGTGGACGCCGGCTGGACCTGAGGACTCGGCACAGCCGCTCCCGTGCCGCAGGCGTGGCAGAACTTGGCGAACGCACTCTTGCGCGCCTCGCACACGTGGCAATGGTCGAAGAGACCGATGCCGCAGTGCGGGCAGAAGTCGATCTCGGCATTCTTCAGGTCCACCGGGCGTTCGCATCCCGGGCACACGCTCTTCGCAAGCCGCGCCAACGCCGTGTCGTAGCTCAGCTCGTTGCGGCGCACCGTGTCCGGCTGAGCCTCGGCGAGCTTCTGGCGCGCCAGGTAGCGGTTGAGCGCAATGATCGCGTAGCGCCCCACCAGCACCGTCACCACGATGCCCACCGCGTAGCGCACGTAGCCGCCGTAGCTCGGCAGGTAAGGCACGAGTTCGACGAAGAACGCGAACAGCGCAAAGTAGATGAAGCCCCAGACGAAAGGCCACCACGTGCTCTTGCGCTTCTTCACGAACAGCCAGCCAGCGATCACCAGCAGCGGCAGCGTCAGGGCCAGGCGGTAGCCGAACACGCGCAGCTCGACGCGGCGGTTCTCGGCATCCAGCCTGGTGCGCGCATCCTTCTCCAGCTCCGCGAGTTGCTGCTGCGCGCGCTGGCGTGACTGGCCGGCGTCCAGCGCGATCTGGCGTTGAGCGCCCACCGCACGCTGCGCTTCGTCCTCCTTGACCTTCAAGGCATCCAGTGCCTTGGTGCGGGCGACAAGTTCGGTGTCCTGGTCAGGCTGCGCCGTGGCGCGTCGCGTGGCAAGCCAGTTCGCAAAGGTCTCGCGCGCTGCGCGGCTCGCCTGCTGCGCAGTGAGGAGCTTGAGGTCGGCCTGCTCGCGTTCGCGCGTCGCCTGCTGCTCCGTGAGGTTGGCGTCGCGGATCGTGTTGCGCAAGGGCTCCGCGGCGGCCCGGTCGATGAAGTCATCCAGCTCGAGCCTGTGCTCGACGCGCGGCAGGTCGCCGACGATCGTGCTGCCCAGTCCGATCAGGAAGCTCGCAAAAATCACCGCGACGAGCCAGAGGCCGCGGCGAAACCATTTTTCGGACAGGCGCAGGGATTTGCTCATCGCTTTCCTTTTTCGTGTTGCAGGTTCTGTTCGTGCTTCGCGCGATTCTGGTCTAGAGCTTGAGCACCACCGGCGCCGCGCCGAGTCCGGCGCGAGGCAGCCAGGCGAAGACCGAGTCCACCGTCACCGTCTCGATGCGATCGGTGAAGCGTTTCTCGTTGGGGTGATCGTCGAAAGCCACGTTGGCCGAACCGACCCGCCCACCGAGCCGGGTGAGCGGCCCGAGCCGGAGCGTCGTCGGCTCATAGCCCTTGAAATGCAGCCAGGCCTGGGCCTGGTCGCGGGTCCGGATGGTCGCCGGTTCCATGGCGCCGGCCAGCGTCTCGACGGCCCATTGGTTCGACTGCTGGTACTTGTGGCCCCAGGCATAGCTCACGATGCTGTAGGGCGCGGTGTGCAGCCGGGTGAGGCGCGCGGGCGGCTCTCTCAGCGCCACCAGCAACTGCGCCTGGACGGCGGGGTTCGGCACGACCCAGGCCGCTTCGTAGCGCCAGAGATCGTCGAGGAAGAAGTCGCCCAGGCCTTGCCGGTACACCGTCGCGACTGCCGTGCCGCACTGGTTGAGCTTGTGCACGACGCGCCAGTTGCCCGCTTCGGTCTTGTAGGCCAGCCCGAGGTGGGAGTAGCGCAGCCCGTACTTGCCCAGATCCTGCCCTGCGCGGGCGAGCAGCACGACCCGCGCGCCGCTCGCGTCGAGCTCCCTGGCCGTGCGTTCCGCGAGCTGCATTCCCTTGACCACCGCCGCGGCGTCCGGCTTCGATTGCTCGCATGAGCGGCCCGCGTGCGCATTCAGCGGGAACAGGAACACGCCCGCCAGCGCGACGGCAGTCGCCGTCAGGACCATTTGCAACGCGGTCCTCAACACGCGCCGCGTGCGCGACACGCGGGCCCGGTGCTCGCTTTCGTAAGGCCCGAAGTTGGTGGACGTGCGCTTCATGACAGCTTCTCGTTGTAGAGCAGCGCGCGGCCGATGGCGTTGGGCACGAAAGCCAGCACTTCGCCTGCCGCCGACAGGATGACGCCGCTGCCGATCACGCTGACCGTGACGGTCGAGCCAACGACGACCGAAGCCCCGTTGGCAACCCGGCCCAGCACCTTCACGCTGGCCCGGGCACCGTCGGACGCCCTTTCGAGCAGGAAGACCGTGCCGTCGACCGATGCCTCGACGGCGATCACGGTCAGCACGGCGCCGCCCACCGACAGGGCTGCCGGCACGGCCACCACCGCGCTCGCTGCGGCACCGGTGGCCGAAGCCGCCCCGACGACGGACGCCACCGGCAACATCGACAGGGCGGACGCTTCGCTCTGGGCATGAGCCTCGCCTGGAACCAGCACGTTCGCCGCGGCCGCGCAGACGGCGAGAAGAACAGTGAAGAAATACTGCTTCATGATGGGCACTCCTTGAGAAAGGTCGCGAACGGGTTGCTCGGTCATTGGTCGGCGCCTGCTTCAGCACGGGCTTCACGCCGTTCCTGCAGTCGCGCTTCGGCGAGATCGGCCTCATGGCGGTCGCGCAGCGTCTTGGCCAGCGTGAAGGCCGAGCTGATGAGGAACAGCCAGCTCACGCCGAGGAAGGCCTTGTAGGTCTCGCTGATGTCCATGCGCAGCAGGCCCCAGCCCGTCAGCCCCATCGCGGTGAAGAAACCGCCCCAGACGACCAGCTTCCACATCGGCGTGTCGCCGGCGGTCAGGGCGCCGCCGCGCTGGCTGTCGCGCACGAACTTCGCGAGCACGAATGCCGCCGACAGGCAGAACACATAGCCCATCACCATGAAGGCGCGATCCAGCGCCTGTCCCGGCAGCCAGGTCAGGCCGGTGGCGCACAGGAACACGGCCAGCCCGAACGAGATCCAGACCTGCATTTGCCAGGCACGCGTGTCGCGCTGGATGGAGACGTTGGAGGAGAAGGGGTGCATGGAGGCCTCGCGGCGAAGTGAAAGTGCGCGAATGATGTTTCGCACTCCCGCCGCAAAGCGTGAACTAATGCACCGGTGGCGACTTGCAGCGCCACCGGTATCTCTATTCGATACCAGACGCCTTGTGGCGGCGCGCGAGCAAGTCGGCGCGCGTGTAGGTACGGTCGGTACCAGCCAGGCGCATCGCGATCACCTCGAGCGCGCCCTGCGTCGGCGCCGGGTTGCCGGGCCGGAGAAAGAGGATGGGCGTCGCGAGACTGAGCAGCACCAGCGTCCAGTTCACGCGCGGATGCGGCAAGCGGTGCTGCTGCCAGAGAAAGATGCCGCTGATGGCCACGCCGAGCGCGAAGCCGGCCACCACCTCCGACTTGGAATGCGCGTAGATCGCCAGCCGCGATGCACCGATGAGCGCGGCAAACAGCAGGCCGAGCGCGGCAGCGGCCACCCGCACGCGATGTTCCCAGCGCGAGACCGTCAGCCAGCACGCGACCGGCCAGACGCTGGCCGAAAGCGCCGTGTGGCCACTGAAGCCCGTGAAGTTGAGGGTGGCGTTCCCGATACCCCAGCCGAGGAAGGCGATCTTGGTCGTCGCGATCAGGCTGGCGCCGATGCCGAACAGCACGACCCACAACAGCGCGGATGGCCGCGTGCCGCTGCGGGTGCTGAGCCACACCGCGATCCAGAGTGCAGCGGGCAGGAGGAAACCGCTGTCACCGAACCAGGTGACCGAGTACCAGAACGCTTCAGAGAGGGGCAAGTCCATCAGGCGGGCATCATGCACTCAGCAACCCGCTCACCCGCCGCTGCAAGGCTTCGGGCTGCACGTCGGCCTGGGCCATCGCATCGCCGACGTTGAGCCCGACCCGGCTGAAGAATCCGCGTCGGAACGGACGCACCATCGCGACGTTCTGCCCCTCGCGCACTTCGATCCGGCTGAAGTACGAGCCCCAGAGATTGGTCAACGCCATCGGGATCACCGGCACTTCGATCCCCTCGGCACGCGCGGACTCCAGGATCTTCATCACCCCGCCCTTGAAGGGCTGCAGGCTGCCATCGCGCGTGATCGCGCCCTCAGGAAAGATCGCAAGCAGGTCGCCCTCGCGCAGCACCTGCACGGCTTGCGCGAACGCCTCTTCGTAGGCCGCCGGGTCTTCCTTCTGCGGCGCGATGGGAATGGCCTTGGCCAGCTTGAACAGCCATCCGAGCACCGGCACGCGGAAGATGCGGTGGTCCATGATGAAGCGGATCGGGCGCGGGCTGGCCGCCATCAGCAGCACCGCATCGATGAAGCTCACGTGGTTGCAGACCAGCACGGCCGCACCCTCGGCCGGAATGTGCTCGTCGCCCTTCACGTCGAAGCGGTAGACGAAGCGGGAGAGCACCCAGGCCACGAAGCGCAGCAGGTACTCCGGCACCAGCATGAAGATGTAGAACGCCACCACCGCGTTGGCGATGCCGGTGAACAGGAAGATCTGCGGGATCGTGAAGCCGGCCTTCAGCAGCGCGCCCGCAATGATCGAGCTGCCGATCATGAACAGCGCGTTGAGGATGTTGTTGGCGGCGATGATGCGCGCCCGGTGCGTGGGCTGGCTGCGCAGCTGGATCAGCGCATACATCGGGACGCTGTACAGGCCCGCAAACAGCGACAGCAGGCCGAGGTCGGCCATCACGCGCCAATGGGCTGGCTGTCGCACGAAGCTGCCCAGCCCCATGTCGCCCAGGGCGGGAAGCGCACGCGATGCGAAGTACAGGTCGATGGCGAACACGCTCATGCCGATGGCGCCGAGCGGCACCAGGCCGATTTCGACCTGGCGGCGGCTGAGCGTCTCGCACAGCAGCGAGCCGATGCCGATACCAACCGAGAAGACCACCAGCAGGAGGGAGGCGACCTGCTCGTTGCCGTGCAGCACTTCCTTGGCGAAGCTGGGGAACTGGCTCAGGAACACGGCTCCGAAGAACCACATCCAGGAGATGCCGAGCAGCGAACGGAACACGACGAGGTTGCCGTGGGCCAACCGGAGGTTGCGCCAGGTCTCGCTGACCGGGTTCCAGTTGATCGTGAGGCCCGGATCGGTGGCCGGTGCCGGCGGAATCGCCTGCGCGACGCCGCGTCCGGCCAGGGCCAGCAGCACGCATGCGACGGCCACGGTCGCGTGGCCGACCTGCGGCAGCGCGACCAGCAGGCCGCCTGCGACCTGACCGAGCAGGATGGCGACGAAGGTCCCCATCTCGACCATGCCGTTGCCGCCCGTGAGCTCGCGGGAATCGAGGACCTGCGGGAGATACGCGAACTTGACCGGGCCGAACAGGGTTGAATGCAGCCCCATCAGGAACACGCAGCCCAGCAGCACAGCGGCATCCGCCCGGAAGAACCCCCAGGCGGCGACCAGCATGATCGCGATCTCGAGGTTCTTGACGAAGCGGATCATCTTCGTCTTGTCGTACTTGTCCGTGAGCTGCCCCGCCGTGGCGGAGAACAGCAGGAAGGGCAGGATGAACAACGCGCCAATCGCCAGCCCCGCCATGGCGGGCGGCATCCAGCTGATCTGCAGCTGGTACGTCACCATCACGGTGAAGGCGAACTTGAAGAGGTTGTCGTTGGCCGCGCCGGCGAACTGGGTCCAGAAGAAAGGCGCGAAGCGCCGCTGCCCCAGAAGGGCGAATTGATTGGCGTGCCCATGCAGGTCAGGCACGCTGGAGGAAGACGAGTCGGCCGATGTTGTCATTCGTAGAGAGCCTTGCTGGGAGGATTTCTCACGCCGTCACGGTGGCGGCGCCCGGATTGTGCCGCAGGGCTTGCCGCTCCATCGCCTGCAAGGCATGCAACACGGGCAAGGCCGCCAGCGCCGCGGTCAGGTGCTTGAGGCTGTGCCCGGACACGAACTGCTGCGTCGCTTCGAAGATCGCGTGGTCCGCCAGTTCGAACGTCTTGGCGAGCACGTAGAAGAAGATCACCCAGCCCAGCTTGAGGCCGATCGCGCCCTTGATCGGCTTGGTCAGCGCCAGTGCCGCGATCAGTGCCATGCCGCCGAACTGCACCAGCACCCACGGCAGCGCGTTCCCCGTCGCGTGGCAGATGGCGGCCGCCAGCAGCCCGCCCGCCAGCGTGAACCAGGCGGCGGGCCAGCCGGCGCGAGAGCTCACCCGCTCGCACACCGCGAAACCGACCAGTCCGGCAAAGGCCACGGCCATGCCGGCGCGGTCGGCCGCCAGGCGCATGCTGTCGGGCTCCAGGTGATAGAAAGCCGACCCCAGGGCCGTAAGGATCAGGCCCGCGAAGAACATCCAGGCGCAATCCAGCGAGTTGACGGGCGGCTGGAAGGCGGCCTGGGGCAGCGGTGCCGCATCCTGGGCCTTCTCGTTCGTGCGGTCGAGCCAATGCAGCCAGCGCAGGCCCCAGATACCGATGACGGCAAAAGGCAGGTTGCTCAGCACGTCCATCGCGTTCGGCAGCCCGCGCCAGGCGTGGCTGTCGGCAAAGGGCGCCGCGCCGAGGCCGGACGCGGGAACCGCCGGGCCCACGACCGCTGTCAGCACGAGCAGCACGAACAGCGACAGCAGGCATCGTTCGCGGTGGGAAAGGGACGAGAGGGACATGGCGGGCTCCGGTGGGTTGGCTTGGGGTGGAATCTAGGTTGTCAACACACCATCCGGCATCGAAAATCGATACGGCCTACTTATCCACCACTTCCGGTATCAACCGGCAATACCCGCCCATCCCATGAGCACCACTGTCGACCTGGTCCAGGCCCTCAAGAACGAACTCAAGAACGCCCGCATGACCTACGCGGATCTCGCCAAGTCGCTGGACATGGCCGAATCCAGCGTCAAGCGGATGCTCGCCAAGGGCGACATGCCGCTCACCCGGGTCGACGCGATCTGCCGGGCTCTCAAGATCGACTTCGCCGAACTCGCCCGTCGCGTGGCCGACGCGCAGCCGCTGCTCAAGGAACTGACGCTCGAGCAGGAAAAGGCGGTGGTCAAGGACAAGAAGCTCCTGCTGCTGGCGATCTGCGTGCTGAGCCAGTGGACGCTGGAGCAGATCGTCGGCGCCTACCGCATCACCGAGGCCGAGTGCATCGGCTACCTGGCGCAACTGGACCGCATCGGCATCATCGAACTGCGCCCGCTGAACCGGTATCGCCTGAAGCTGGCGAAGACCTTCCGCTGGCGCCCGCACGGCCCGGTGATGGACTTCTTTCGCGAGAACGTGGTCCTCGACTACTACCGCGGCGGCTTCGACGGCCCGGCCGAGGGGCTCCTGCTGGTGCACGGATCGATCAGCAAGTCGCTCGCGCCCGCCTTCCTGGACCGCCTGCAGCGCGTGGCCCAGGACTTCGCGCAGCAGCACCAGACCGACCAGAAGCTGTCGCCCAAGGAGCGTGAGGGCTACACCCTGCTGCTGGGCATGCGCAACTGGGAGTTCGAGCTCTTCACGCGCCTGCGCCGGGCCTGAAATACACAGAAACCGGTTTCTTCTATAAAATCGAGGGCTGCAGAAAAGTGGACGAACGGGTCCCACCGATGGCGCAAACTCCCATGAACGCTCAGGTGAACCGCACAAGCGGTTCAGTCACTGCTTCTTTTGATCAATCGCCGACTGGAGAGACGCCACGCCATGTGGCGCACCGAAGGAGCAAGCCCGCTGCAGGTCGCATCGGGTGAATCTCTCAGGTAACAGAGACAGGGGGAGCGGCAGCCTGAACCTCGGGTCTCGGCCGCTCCGCACAGTGAGCACCAACACCCGCCGTTCATGTCATCCCACAAGGATCTGGACATGCGCGTGGTTGTGCTCGGCGCCGGTTTGCTCGGCGTTACATCGGCCTACTACCTTCAACAGCTCGGTCACGAAGTGATCGTGGTCGACCGGCATGCGACTCCCGCTGCCAAGGCTCGCGGTCGCGTGGCGCCGGCTGGCGGCGCAGCGACGCTGCAGCGTGCCGGAACCGGTCTGGCGCACACCGCCGGTCGTGCGCAGGGCGGATGGGCCCGGCTGCGTGCAGGCATGCGCCGCCGCGTCGCCAAGCTGCTCGATCACGCCATCGGCGCGCGAGCGCCGCGCGATCCCCGCGAACACCTCGTGCGTCTTGCTGCCTACAGCCGCAAGAGCGCTCGGGTGCTGCGCGACGAAGCCGGCCTGCCCCAGGGTTCGCGCATCGGAGGCCTGTTGAACGTCTTCACCGACGTCGAAGCCTTCAACGCCCGCCTGGCGCGCGCTCCGCACTGGTCCGGGCTGGGCTGCGAAGAGCAGCTGTTCTCACCCGACGATGCGATCCGCATGGAGCCCGCGCTTCAAGCCATCCGCACCAGGTTCGCCGGAGCCACCTATTCGGTCGAAGACCCGGCGCGCGATCCTTCGCAGGTCGCGGCCAGCCTGGTCTTCCTGTGCCGCGCAGCGGGCGTGCGCTTCCTGACGAAGCACACCGTCGTGTCGCTGAAGGACCGCGACGGCCGCATCGACCGCGTCGAGTTGCTCGACCCCGCCGGCCAGCCCATGACGCTCCGCGCGCAGGCCTACGTGCTGGCGCTGGGCGCATCGAGCGTTCCGCATGCGGAGTATCTCGGCGTCGACATGCCGTTGCGTTTCGTGCGCGAGTACATCGTCACGATACCGGTCAAGGATGCAGCCCGTGCACCGCGCGTCGCGTTGCGCGACGTGCAAGGCAAGCTGCGCATCACCCGCGTCGAATCACCCGAAGGCGACCAGCTGCGCGTCACCGCCACCGTGCGCGCCGGCCTCGACGAAGATTGCGAACCGGATTCGGATCGCTTCAACGCCATCCTGGCGCGCGTCGAGATGCTGCTCCCCGGCGCGGCGGACATGGCACACGCCTCCCTCGCCACCGAGATGCACGCCGTGAGCACGACGCGCCTGCCGATGATCGGCAAGACGCGACTGCCCAACCTCTTCATCAACACGGCCCCCGGCACGCCAAGCTGGATCAACGCCCTCGGCGCGGGCAAGTCGATCGCCCGCATCGTCAGCGGCCTGAGGCCCGAACTCCAGTTCGCCTTCAGGGGCCTGTAGCGCAAAGGGCGGCGGCCCCCTACAATCGCCGCACTGCAGGAGAGCGGGCCGCGCAAGCGGCTCCACCGAAGGCGCAAACTCCCATAAACGCTCAGGTCGGCTCGCAAGACGAGCCTGTACTGCACCAACTGTCATAGCCGTCTGGAGAGCCATCACGCCACTCGCATGTGCGCGTGATGCACCGAAGGAGCAAACCCGTTGCGGGCGCAACGGGTGAATCTCTCAGGTACCGAGGACAGGGGGAGCGGCAACTTGGACGTCCGGTCCGGTTGCTTTTTCTTTTCCAGCTTCCGTTTCCGTGTCGTTCAAGCGCTGCAACCTTCAAGGGTTCTGATATGCGCGTGATCGTTCTTGGCGCCGGCCTGCTCGGCGTGACCTCGGCTTACTACCTCCAGCAACTCGGCCACGAAGTGACCGTCATCGACCGGCAGGCCACGCCGGCCGCCGAAACCAGCTTCGCCAACGGCGGGCAGATCTCGGTGAGCCATGCCGAGCCCTGGGCCAATCCGGGCGCTCCACTCAAGGTGCTGCAATGGCTTGGCAAGGAAGATGCCCCCCTGCTCTTTCGCATTCGTGCCGACATGCGCCAATGGCTCTGGGGCCTGCAATTCCTGCGCGAATGCACGCCGGCGCGCACCCGCCACAACATCGAGCAGATCGTGCGGCTCGGCACCTACAGCCGCGACACGCTGCAGCAACTGCGCCGCGACACCGGCATCGGCTACGAGCAGCGCACGCAGGGCATCCTGCACTTCTATACGACGCAGAAGGAGTTCGACGCCGCCCTCGCCCCCGCCGAGCAGATGCGCGCGCTGGGCTGCGACCGCCAGGTGATTTCAGCCGACGAGGCCGTGAAGATCGAACCCGCGCTGGCGCACATCCGCCCCCAACTGGCCGGCGCCACCTACACGGCCGAGGACGAATCCGGTGATGCCAACCGCTTCGCACGCGAGCTCGTGGCACTGGCGACGGCGGCGGGCGTGAAGTTCCTCATGAGCCACACGGTGACGGCGCTGCGCGAAGCCGGCGGCCGCATCGATCACGTCGAAGCCACCGACAACGAAGGCCGCTTCCAGCGCATCCGCGGCGATGCCTTCGTGCTGGCAATGGGTTCGCTGAGCCCGCTCTATGCCGCGCCGCTGGGCATCCGCCTGCCCATCTACCCGGCCAAGGGCTACTCGGTCACGCTGCCCGTGAAGGACGCCTCCAAGGCGCACCAGGTCTCGCTGACGGACGACGAATTCAAGCTCGTGTTCTCGCGCTACACGTCGGCTTCGGGCGACCGCCTTCGCATCGCCGGCACGGCCGAACTCAACGGCTATGACCGTGACCTGAACCGCGTGCGCTGCGAGGCGATCGTGCGGCGCGTCGAAGAACTGTTCCCCGGCGCCGGCGACGCCGAACAGGCCCAGTTCTGGACCGGCCTTCGCCCCGCGACGCCAAGCAATGTGCCGCTGATCGGAGGGACGAAGCTGCCGAACCTGTTCCTCAACACCGGCCACGGCACGCTCGGCTGGACGCATGCGTGCGGCTCGGGCAAGTCGATCGCCCGCATCGTGAGCGGGCTGCAGCCCGAGGTGGACTTCGCCTTCACCGGCTCGCGCGCGAACGCTTCGCCGGCGCTTCAGCCGGCGTGAGAGCGCTGCGGCTCAGTTGTTGCCTGTGAAGACGGTGAGGACGCCGGTGTAGCCGTACAGGTGGTTCCGCGCGATCTCGCCGGCCGCGAAGAAGCCGACCAGCGGCACATCGCCCAGCGCGTGGCGCACGATCTGCAGCTCCGCACCCGGTGCCCCGAAGTGCGGACCACCGCGGCCGGAGCAGCTCACATACACGGCGCCCGCGATGCGGCGGGCCGGATGCGGCGCGGCCTCGGCCTCGCCGGCGGCCACCGCGCGTGCGGTGGCGAGCGTCTGCTCTTCCGGCTCCAGTTCCTCGCGGATTTCGGCGCACACGCGCATGAGATCGGCGCGCGCGGCCTGCGCGTTGCGCCGGCAGAAGCTCATGCGCATGCCGACTTCGGCGTTGTCCGCAATCGCCACGCCGCGACGCGTCGGGTCGAGACCGATGATGTGGCGCACCCGCACGTCGGCACCGAGATCGCGCGTGCGGCGGAAGCCGTCGCTGCCGGGTTCGGACAGGCCGACGAGCGTGGCGCGCACGGCTTCGACCGCCTGTTCCGGCGCATCGAGCGACACCTTCAGGTCGTCGAGCAGCACATCGAGCGCCGGCTCGCCATCGAGCTTGAGCAGCAGGTTGCCATCGGCCTCGGTGATTTCGCGTTCGACCGATACCGGCTGGCAGCCTTGCGTGACGCGCGACACCAGGCGCACGCCTTCGCCGAACACCACGCCCGACAAGCCGCCCGAGAACACGCCGCCCACGGCGCCATGCCCCCGGATGTTGCCGTTGCCGCCGATGGCGAACTGCAGTGATCCGGCGCGCCCTGAAGACAACCCGCCGAAGAGGTAGCCGGTGTCGGTGCGATCGGCCATCTCGGCGATCAGCTCGCCCAGCTCGGGCGTTCGCGGGTCGGCATGCACGAGCGCCGTGTGAGCGGCAAATCCGCTCATCTCCGAGCTGGCGAGCGGCGCCACGCCCGAGAACACGCGGTACTGGTCGCTCGACAGCTCGCACAGCATCACGCTGAGCGCCGGCTCGTCGAAATACTCGGCGTTGTTGGCGGCCACGCCCACGCCGACGGTGCCGGACCAGTCGGTGATCTCGGGCAGCTCGGCGCCCAGGTGGTCGAGGATTTCCTGTGCGTCGGCCGCGTAGTGGTCGGTGATGTAGAGCAGGCCCAGGGAGGGCGAACGGGCGTAGTCGGGCAGCGCCATCTGCGCCCGGAGTTGGGCGAGCACGAGCCCGGCCGCCATGCGCCATTGCGGATGGGTGGCGTGACCGGAGGGGAACAGCTTCATGCGCGCGGCTTTCAGTCTGGGTTCGTTGCGGGGAGTCAGCGCCCGCGCGCGCGCTTGCGCGCGGGGGCCGATGATTTGCCGGCGGGAGATGCCTTCTTCTGTGCCGTCTTCTTGGCGGCAGCCGTGGCAGGCTTGCGCGCCGCCGACTTGGCCGGCGCCGCTGTCGTCATGGCCTTGCCGACCGCGTCGGCCAGCGGCTGCGCCATCGCGGGCACCTTCAGCTGGGAGGCGTCCTGCATTGCCGAACTGGCGATCTGCTGGAACTGCTGGGTGAGTGCGCCCCACCACTGCATCGGGTCGATGACGCCAGCGGCATCCGCCGCCGCGCCTGCGGAAGCCTTCGACGGCTTCGCCCTTGCGGTCGGCGCCTCCTCGACTTCTTCCTCTTCTTCCTGTTCTTCCTCTTCGACTTCCGGCTCCGGTTCAGGCGCCGGTGGCGCGGCGCGGAACGAAGGCGCGGGAGCCGGCGCCGGAGCACTCGGCGGCCGCGTGAAGACGCTCGCCAGATCCTCCATGCGGACGTTCATGCCGCGCAGCGTGGAGAGCGTCATCTTCTGCACCTCGAGCGCCTGGATGGTCGCCTTGAGCGCATGGCCGTTCTGCTCGAGCCAGTACTGCACGGTCTTGAGTTCCTGGATGCGCTTGTCGACTTCCTCGACGCTGAGCGTCGGCGCCACCCAGTTCGAGAGGCTGGGCATGCCGGGCACCGAGCTTGCCCCGGCCGACGCGCTGCCGCTCGCCAGGTTCCGGAGAAAGTCGAAGCCCGGGACGAACTGGCTGAAGGCGAAAGGCTTGCTCGCGTCGCTCATGGGCGGTCTCCGGTGGTGTGGTTCTTGTCCGGGCAGCTTACTCCAAGCGGATGGGTTTGGGCTCGGTTCGGGCCGTCAATGCTTGTGTTCGCCACCGGCGGGCGCGGCCGCTCCGGCGAGAACCGGAACGTTCAATTCCTTCGTGCTCTTCTGCCCTTTCGCGTCCTCGAACTGGAGCGTGAGCGGGACGGTGGTGCCATCGGCAAGCGCTTTCTTCAAGTCCATGAGCATGAGGTGATAGCCGCCCGGCTTGAGCTCGACGGTCTGCCGCGCCGGCAACTCGATGGCGCCGGCGGCGCGCATGCGCATGGTGTCGCCTTCCATCTTCATCTCGTGCACTTCGGCCACGCCGGCCGCCGGC
The DNA here is from genome assembly GCF_030317145.1 of Variovorax flavidus. Classification (GTDB taxonomy): domain Bacteria; phylum Pseudomonadota; class Gammaproteobacteria; order Burkholderiales; family Burkholderiaceae_C; genus Variovorax; species Variovorax flavidus. Next base: position 30,110 of record NZ_JASZYE010000011.1, on the reverse strand, counting down.
GTCGACGCGCCGACCAGCCGCGTGCCCGACGGCGCGTTGAGCTTCATGAAGGCGCCCGTGCCGCTCTGGCCCGGCACGGATGCGCGGATCCATGGGTCGCGCACGTCGACCGCCGCCACGCCGGGCGCCAGCACGTCGAGGCGCGCCGCGGGACTGCTCAGGCCCTCGGTCGAGCTGCCGCTGGCGGGGATCTGCGCCCAATCGGCGCTGCCGGTGTCGCAGGTCTGCAGCACCTTGAACCACAGCACGCCCGGCGTTGCCGGCAGCTTGCCGCGCACCACGAACTCGGCGCGCTCGCTACCTGGAAGCGCGGTTTGAGCGGATTCGGCCGTCCAGCGGACTTCACCGGCGTTGTCCCCCGCCGGCTTCTGCACGTCGAGCTTCCAGCCCTTGCGGGCCTGCGCGTCGCTGAAGGCAAAGCCCTTGGGCAGGCGCACGGTGATGCCGGTGGTGCTCTTGGCGTCCTTGCAGGGGTGGCCGACGCGGAATGCGGCTTCGTACTCGCTGCCGGCGGTAGCCCCGCCGGGCGGCAGGGTCACGTGGGCGAAGGCGCTGCCGGCGCCGGTCAGGAGGATGCAGGCGGCAACGTGTCGGAGGGTGAATGTGGCGTTCATGGCAAGTCCTTCGTGATGGTGGAGTCAGAGGTCGAAACGGAGTTCAGCGGTGTAGGTGCGCTGCGGATACGGGTGGAAGTTCCAGTACTGGTAGTTGTTGGCGTTGTCGATGCCAAAAGCAGCCGACCACTGCCGGGCGATCTGGTAGCGCACGCGCAAGTCGACGGTGAAGTACTTGCTGACCCCGGTGTAGGCGAAGCCGTTGACGTCGCTGTTGTCGAGGGTGGAATACTGCTTGCCGCTGTAGCGCGCCGCCACCGTGAAGGCCCAGCGGTCGTCGGGCTTGTACGTGGCGAACACCGTGGAGCGCCAGCGCGGTACACGCGGCTGCCACTTGCCGACGCTGGCCGGATTGCCCGGGTTCTCCACGGTCTTGGAGTCCGCGAAAGTCAGGCTGCCGCCCAGATCGAGCCCGCGCATGACCACGTCCTGCCCGGTGTACGCCAGCTCGAAGCCGGTCGTGCGCACCTTGGCAATGTTCTGCACGCGCGACCCCGTGGTCGATCCGGGAACGAGCTGGCTGAAGATCGCATCGTCCGTGGTCTCGTGGAACACGGTGGCGCGGGCCAGGCCGTTGCCCAGGTCCTTCTCGGCCGAGAGTTCGCTGGTCCAGGACTTCTCCGGCTTCAGGAAGGGATCGTTGATGAACGACAGTGCCCCGCCCGTCGTGGCACCGTACAACTCGCCCACGGTCGGAAAGCGCACGGCGCGCCCCAGCGAGCCCTTGAGCACCGTGTCGTCGGTGAGCTGGTAGGCCAGTGCCGCCTTGGGCGACACGTCGGACTGGCTGCGCGGGGCATAGTCGATGGCGCTGGTCGCGATCTGCGTGAAGCCGTTGTCGGCCTTCCAGTCCTCGTAGCGCAGGCCGAGCACCGCTTTCCATCGGGGCGCGAAGGACCATGCGTCCTGCACCCACGCGCTGAGCGTCTCGCTGTCGCCGCCGACGTTGCTCACGAGGGTGGTCGGCGGGCCGTTCAGCCAGTTGCCGAGGACGTTCCGCTTCAGGATTCCGAGTTCGTAGGCATCGCGGCCGACGCCGAAGTCGACGATGTGCGCGCCGCCGATGCCCTGCGGACGCCAGGTGCCCTTGGCCGCCAGCGTGTTCCACCCGGTGCTGCCACCTTGATCCTGCAAGGTGCCTGCGCCACCGAAGGCCGCCAACGGCAGCGCGATCGTCGGCTGACGCTGCTGGTCGGTCGCGTAGTCGTACAGGCTCGCCGCCACTTCCCAGTCCCACTCTCCCTTGGTATTGCTCTTGACCGACAGCCCGTGCATGGTGTGCGTCTGCTCGTCATTGGTCAGGGGGAAGGCGGTGGGCGCCAGCGTGAAGCTGCGGCCCTGGATGTTGATCGGCCCGGCATACACGGGCGCGCCGGCGCTGTTGCTCAGATAGGTTTCCGGCCGTCCTTCGGATGTGTTCTGCCACCAGCCCAGCGTGTAGGTCGCGCGCACCGTGGACGAGAAATCGTAGGCCAGCTTCAGCTTGGCGTGGTCCTGCACCGTGTGGTACTGGGTGCCGGTGCCGAGGATGTACCAGGGCATGTTGGTGGTGTTCAGTCCCGGCACGAAGCCCGCCACCGGCGTGCCCGCGCTGCCCCGCGTGCCGGATGCCAGCGTCGCGGTGCTGAAGGTCAGCGGCTGTCCCTGGCTGTCCGTACGGGAGACGTCGATCCACCACGACCAGTCGCCGCTGCGGCTTCCGAGCGACGCACTCGTCTGCCAGCTGTTGAAGGTCTGGTTCGTGTTGTACAGGTCGAAGGGCTGCGACGAATAACCCGCCTTGACGTGCGCCTCCAGCTTCGTCGGCATGCGGGTGACGTAGTCCACCACCGCTCCGGCCGAATTGCCGGGGTACGCGGCCGAGAAGGGCCCGTACATGACGTCCACGCGCTCGATTTCCTCCGGCGTCACCAGGCCCCAGCGCGGCGCGTAGTTGGTGCCGTTGGCGATGCCGTTGCCGAGGTAGTTCGACAGCAGGATGCCGTCCGCATACACCGCCGAGCGTGCGCTGTTGCCGGTGCCCGATGCCCGGGTGGACAGGATGGCGTGGTTGTAGTCGCCGATGTAGCGCTTGCGCACCAGCAGGCTGGGCAGGTACTTCAGTGCGTCCTCGCTGTCGGTGGCGTTGATGCGGGTCTCGATCTCCTCGCGGGTCACGCTCTCGATGGTGGTCGGGATCTGCGTGGGAAGCGAGGTCGGCTGCCCGCCGGTGACGGTCACGATGCCGAGCGACTTGACGCGCTCCGGGCTGTCGTCCGCCGCGCTTGCAGCCTCCGGCGATGGGGCTTGGGCGGCCGCAGGGCCGGCCAGCCACGGAAAAGCTGCGCCCATGGCGAGCGACAGCAGGGTCTTCTTGTTCACTGGAAAAGCGCTCCTCGGCCCCTTCAGGGCACCGGTGCATGGCTGGGGAGGATCAACGCGCATGCGCCCGGCAGGCGCACAGCGAGATCAGCGGATGCAGCTCAGAGGAAGCGCGGAGGCCCGCGCGCCGGCAGCGGCGCAGCGGTGGCCGCGGCGATGCGCGCGGCAGGGATCGATTGGACGGCATGCGCCAGCGGCTGGACCGCAGGCAGGGCGACGACGGGCGTCGGCGGCGGCGCGCCGGTCAGCACGCACAGCGGGCAGTCCAGGTGCGAGGCGCCCATCTCCTGGGCGCCGTCGTCGGTCTGGACGACCACCTTGACCGCCCCGCTGGCGGAACAGACCAGCTCCACGGCCTTGGGCTGGACGACCGGCGAAGCGACCGCCACGCCCAGCGACAGCACGAACCACATCAGCACGAAGCTGACGAGTCGGTGGGCGTGGCGCAGGGCGGACATGGACCGCGATTATCAACCCGCTCGCCATGGCGCCCCGGCTTGTGGAAAATGATCAATTCGACACAGAAAGTCACATGTCCATCTTTCACCTTGCATTTCACGTCCGCGATCTCGACGAAGCCCGGCGCTTCTACGGGGGCGTGCTCGGCTGCGCCGAGGGCCGCAGCACCGACACGTGGGTCGATTTCGATTTCTTCGGCCACCAGATTTCCCTGCACCTCGGCGAACCCTTCGCGACCTCGCGCACCGGCCGCGTCGGCGACGTGATGGTGCCGATGCCGCATTTCGGCATCGTCCTCGAACTGCCGGCCTGGCGGACCATGGCCGACCGCCTGGAGGCCGCCGGTGTCGACTTCGTGCTCAAGCCCCAGGTGCGCTTCGAAGGCCAGCCCGGCGAGCAATGGACCATGTTCTTCTGCGACCCCTTCGGCAACCCGATCGAGGCGAAGGGATTCCGGTCCCTCGACACCGTCTACAACGCATGAACTCCTCTTCGGTCCCTGGCGTGAGGTCGACGTCCTGGCGCATGGCCGGGCTGGCAGCGCTGTTTCCGGTTTTCTTCCACTCGCCCGCGCAGGCGGTGCAGGACTGCGAGATCAACGGCATCGCCGTGAACCCGGCCAATGGCAACACGACCGCCGGCAAGACGGGACTGATGCGCTGCAGGGACCGCGACACCCGCGCGCTGGTGCGCGAGCAGCAGATCCAGAGCGGCACGTTCCAGGGGCCGGTGCGCCTCTACGAGAACGGCAAGCTCGTGAAGGAGTACAGCGTGAACGCACGCGGCAACATGGAAGGCCGCGCCCGCGAGTTCACGCCGGGCGGCCAGGTGGTGCGCGACGCGACCTACGACGACGGCCACGAGATGGGCCTGGTGCGCAGCTACTACCCGTCGGGCCAGCTGCGCCGGGTCACCTATTTCGCCGATACGGTGGGCGAGCGCGCCTCCGTCGAGTTCACCGAGCGCGGCCAGCTGTCCGCACTGCGCTGCGGCGACAAGCCCGTGCTGGCGCCGGCGGCCGACGACGCGAAGCTCTGCGGCTTCGGCGTCGGGCCGTCGCAAGTCGAGTTGTTCGACAGCAAGGGAATACTGCGTTCGCGGCTCTCCTACCTGGCCGGCAAGCGCGTGCGAAGCGAGGAGCTGTACGACAACGGCAAGCCCGCGGCGCTCGACGAGATCTCGGGCAACCAGCGCACCGAGCGACGTTTCTCATCCGAAGGCGTCAAGCGGCGGGAGGTGGTCTCGCTGCTGGGCGAGCGCGGCGCGACCAAGCAGCGGGAGCAAGAGTTCTCGGAAAAGGGCACGCTCGTGCGCGACCAGCGCTGGAATCCGGCCGGCGAACCCGTCAGCGACGAGAGTTTCTATCTGAACGGCCAGCCGCTGAGCAAAGCGGCCTATGGCGTGGGCGGCGACCCGCGCCAGATCGAGATCACCGAGTTCCACGACAACGGCCAGCGGGCGGCCGTCGGACGCTACGTAGCAACCGACCGCTTCCGCCAGACCGCCATCGGCACGCACCAGCGCTTCAGCGACACCGGCACGCTGATCGCCGAATCGATCTACGACGACAAGGGCCGCATCACCCGCGAACGCGCCTGGGATGCCAACGGCAAACTGGAACGCGACGACGAGGTGTTCGAGGACGGTTCGCGCAAGGCCTACGCGAAGTAGGCCAGGGCGAACCGGCTGGTCATCAGTCGAGTTTGATGCCGGCGGCCTTGATGATCGGCCCCCAGCGCTTCGATTCCGCACGCGACAGCGCGGCGAACTGCTGCGGCGTGCCCGGCATCGCCTCCATGCCGAAATCGCTGAAGCGCTTCATCACCGCGGGCGTGCTGAACGAACGGTTGAGTTCGCTATTGAGCCGGGTGACCACCGCAGGCGGCATGCCGGCCGGGCCGAGGATGCCCTGGAACGCGAACACCTCGGAGTTGGGCACGCCCACTTCGGCCAGCGTCGGCACGTCGGGCAGGAGCTTCGAGCGGGCGCCGGTCCCGATGGCGAGCACGCGCACCTTCTTGCCCTGGATGATCGACAGGCCCGAGGCCAGGTCGAGGAACATGCATGGCACCTGACCGCCCATCACGTCGGCCATCGCCGGCGCGGCGCCGCGGTAGGGGATGTGCGTGATGAAGGTGCCGGTGCGGCTCTTGAACATCTCCATCGCCAGGTGGTGCGGCGAACCATTGCCGGGCGATGCGTAGTTGACCTTGCCAGGGTTGGCCTTCACGTAGGCGAGGAAAGCCTTGAAGTCCTGCGCCGGGAAGTCCGGATGCACCACCAGCGCGAGCGGGAACTTGCCGATGGCGCCGATGTAGGTGAAGTCCTTTTCGGGGTTGAAAGGCAGCTTGCTGAACAGATGCTCGTTGAAGGCCAGCACCGCGTTGTCGGCCGACAGGATGGTGTAGCCGTCGGGCTTCGCCTTGGCGACCAGTTCCGCACCGATGTTGGTCGACGCGCCCGGACGGTTGTCGATGATGATCTGTTGCCCCAGCGGCTGGCGCATCGCCTCGGCCAGCGTGCGCGCAATCACGTCCGTCCCGCCCCCTGCCGGGTACGGCACCACCCACTTGATGAGCTGCTCCGGGAATCCCTGGGCGCGCGCCCATGGGGCGGCACTGGCGGCCGCGGTGGCAGCGAGGGTGGTGAGCAGGGTTCTGCGATCCATCTGGAAGTCTCCTGGTTTTTTGCGAATCGAAATGAAAGCTTCAGGCCGGCGATGCATCGGCCGGCGCCGCGGACAGGGACGGCATGGGCAAGCCATCCAGCGCATGCGCCAGCGCGGCGCGGCAACGCGTCTCGTCGCCGACCTGCTCGAACAGCAGCAGGGCAAGCCGCGCGAGGAAGAGCGATTCTCGCTCCGCGCCGGCCTCGCTGATGGCGCGGGCGCATTCGGCGTAGACGCGGTCGCGTGCGTCGTGGGTCAATGCGGTCATGCCGACTCCTTTCCGGCGAGCGCGGCGGCTCGCGCCAGCGCCCGCAACAGCGCGCCCTGCGGCACGCGGCGCCACCGTGCGGCCACGTGGCCGTCGGGGCGCAACAAATAGATGGCGCCCTGCCCGGCCCCGAGGGCCTCGAAGACGGACTCTTCGACGCAGCCCGGCGGCAGCTCGTGCATCACGATAGGCACCGGCCCGGCCTGTGCCATGGCGATGTCGGCGGCGAGCGCGGCGTCCATGCCCGCCATGTTCAGCACGAGCACGGTGAAGTTCGGGCGCAACCAGTCGGTGAGATGCAGGTCGCGCGTCAGGGGCCGATCGGGCATCACTTCGCCGGGCCGGGGGCCGGCCGCCAGCTCGTCGCTATCGCTGGACAGCGCCGAATCGTCGTAGCGCACCGCCTGCGTCTGGCGTGGATTGATGAGGTTCGCGATCTCGCGGTGCGCGCCCGACAGCGACAGCGCCGCTTCGCGCAGCAGGTCGAAGCCCCGCGAGGGCGGCGACATGAACTCGGTGCTGCGCATCGCGCTCTCGGCGTTGATGTGGAAAGCCGCGATGCGCTCCTGCGAATAGCTGTCGAGCAAGGCGGCGGCGGACACGCCGCGCACCACCAGGGCCAGCTTCCACGCCAGGTTGTCGGCGTCGTCGAAGCCCGAGTTCAGCCCGCGCACACCGAAGATCGGCATCGCGTGCGCCGCATTGCCGGCGAACAGCACGCGGCCATGGCGGTAGCTCTCCAGCGTCATCGCGCCGGCGCGATAGACCGAGGTCCAGACCGTCTTCCACGGCAGGTGGCCCTCGCCGATCGCCTCCAGGTGCCGCTGCACGAACTCCTGCACCGCGGCGGGCTGGAGTGCTGCCTCGGTGCTCTGCCCGGCGCGCAACTGGTAGTCGATGCGCCAGATGTCATCGGGCTGGCGGTGCATCAGCACGGTCGAGCCCGGGTTCCACGGCGGATCGAACCAGGCGCGCCGCTCGGTCGGATGCTTGCTGTGCAGCTCGATATCGATGATCACGTAGCGGCCTTCGTAGCCCGTGCCTTCGAGATTGAGGCCGAGCGACTTGCGCACGAAGCTTTGTCCGCCATCGCAGCCGACCAGCCATTGCGTGCGCAGCGCGTACGCGCCCAGCGCATTGCGCGCCTCCAGCGTGAGGCCGTCGGCGTCTTCGGTGAAGCCGGTGAGCTCGGTGCCCCAGCGGATGTCGATCAGGCCCGGCGTGGCTTCGTTGCGGCGGAAGATCTCGTCCAGCAGGTACTGCTCGATGTAGTACTGCTCGAGGTTGATCATCGGCGGCAGCTTCTGCTGCGCGTCGTGCGGCATCTCGAAGCGAAACACCTCGTCGGTCTTGTAGAAGCTGCGCCCGCCCGTCCAGGGCAGGCCCTTCGCCAGGAAGGCCGGTAGCGCGCCGAGGCGCTCGATGATCTCCAGGCTCCGGCGCGAAATGCAGGCCGCGCGGCTGCCGACGCAGACCGTGTCGTCCGCTTCGAGGATGACGCAGCGCACGCCGTGGTTCGCGAGCCCGAGCGCCAGCGACATGCCGACGGGGCCGCCGCCCGCGATCACGACCGGGTGGCGGCCGGGCTCGACGCCCTCTTCCAGCGGCGGCAACCAGGGCTTGAACTGCGTGTAGTGAAAGTCGCCGACCGAGGGCGGCAGTTCACCGGCGGCCGGCGGCAGCGGGCCTGTGGCGGCGTCGCCTGCGCGTGCGGCGGGTGGGGTCACAGCGGTAGTCATGGGCAGGATTGTCCCGATGCGGCCTTGCGGCCGATGTCGTAACTTCATACGAAGTGATAACCCTAGGAACTCGATGAAGCGCTGGCCCATCCGTGGCGCCGAGCATGCCGTGGCATCCCCTGTCGTCAGCGGCGTGCTGGCGGGCATCGGCACATCGCACCTGGCGGCCAGCTACCTCATCGCCATGCATGGCGTGCTGCCGGTGACCTTCTGTACCGTGTTCGCGGTTAGCGCGACCGGCCGCATCGAAACCGTTTCAGCCGCCAGCACCTACGGCAACACCGCGGAGCGCACCGCCGAGCGCTATGTGGCCCAGCGCTTCGACCTGCTCGATCCCAACATGGCCTGGCTTGCCGCGCGCAAGCTGCCGAAGCGCCCGCAACTCTGGCTCGGCCACCAGCACGCCGAGGAGGTGGCCGACCCTGCCTACCGCGCGGCCTGCTATGGCGATGTCGGCATCCGCGAGCGCGCTTCGGTGCTGCTCCTGCTGCCGACCGGGCAGCGCGCAGCGGTGAGTTTCTACCGCAGCCTCGCACAGCCCGACTTCGGCCCGACGGATTTCAGCTTGCTGGAGACGCACGCCGCGCTGCTGGCGGACGCCACCGCCGCGCACGGCCGCATCGCCGTTGCGGCGCGCGAGGCGGTGGAGCCAACCCTGGCGTCGCGACTCCTGGGCCTGAGCCTGCGCGAACGCGAAGTGATCGGCCATCTCCTGGCGGGCAAGACCGCCAAGGAGGCGGCGCGCGAGATCGGCATCGAACTCACCACCGTGCGGACGCATCAGTACCGCGCGTTTCGGCGGCTGGGGATCGGAAGCCTGAAAGACCTGTTGCGCGGCGTCCGTGAGTAGCGCGCTACTTGACCGCCCCGGGCGCCACCACTTCCTGATCGATCGCGCCGAAGACCGTCTGCCCGTCCTTCCCCTTCATCTCGATCCGGATGGTGTCGCCGTACTTCATGAACTCGGTGCTGGGCTGGCCGTCCTGGATGGTCTCGATGCAGCGCTTCTCGGCGATGCAGCTGTAGCCCTTGGGCCATTCCATGCGTCCGCCCTTCTGCTCGTAACCCTTGTTGCTCACCGTGCCGCTGCCGACGATGCTGCCGGCGCGCACGTTGCGCGTCTTGGCGATGTGCGCCACGAGCTGGCCGAAGTGGAAGGTCATCTCGTCGCCTGCGTCGCACATGCCGACCTTGCGGCCGTTCCAGGTGCTTTGCAGGGTGAGGTGCACGCGGCCGCCCTGCCAGGCATCGCCCAGCTCGTCGATCGTGACGGCCACGGGGCTGAACGCCGTGGCGGGCTTGCTCTGGAAGAAGCCGAAGCCCTTGGCCAGCTCGGCCGGGATCAGGTTGCGCAGGCTCACGTCGTTGGCGAGCATCACGAGGCGAATGCCATCCAGCGCCTGGGCGGGCGTGGCACCCATCCGCACGTCGCCGGTGATGACGGCGATCTCGGCCTCGAAGTCGATGCCGAAGGCTTCGCTGGCGACCACGACCGGGTCGCAGGGGCCGATGAAGTCGTCGCTGCCGCCCTGGTACATCAGCGGGTCGACGTAGAAGCTGTCGGGCACTTCGGCGTTGCGCGCCTTGCGCACCAGTTCCACGTGATTGATGTAGGCCGAGCCGTCGGCCCACTGGTAGGCGCGCGGCAGCGGCGCCATGCATTGGACGGGGTCGAAAGGAAAGGCGTGGCGGGCGCGCCCGGCATTGAGTCCGTCGTACAGATCCTGCAGCTGCGGGCTCATGAAGCCCCAGTCGTCGAGCACCTGCTGCATGCGGCTGGCGATGCCGGTGGCGTAGTGGGCGCTGGCGAGATCGCGCGAGACGACGACGAGCTGGCCGTCGCGCGAACCGTCTTTGAGGGTGGCGAGTTTCATGGTGGCGGCGGATGCCGGCGCGGCATCGCTACTAAACTGGTTGGACGGGCGGCAGTGTACCGAGATGAACCTCGCGGGCGTCGCCTGATCCACCTCTGATGCCGACGCTTGCTCCCCCCGCCCTTCCCGACGCCCCGCGCCTGCCGTGGCGGGCGCTGGCGTTGCTGACGGTGGCGGTGGTGGCCGCGCATCTGGCCGTGCTGGGTCTCGCGCCGTTGACCGTCGGGTCCAGGCCCCCGCCGCCAATCAGCAAATTCACCACGCGGACCATCGTCGTCGCACCTCCGCCGGCGGCAGCGCCATCGCAGCCGGCGCAGGCACCTGCGGCAGTTGCCAAGCCGCCTGCTGCACCTGCGCGCCCTCGCCCGGTGGCCCGGCCTCATCCGGAGGCGCCGGCGCCTGAAGCCCCGCCGCCCCACGACACCGCCGCACAGGACCTCATCTCGCAGAACGCCATCGACGAGGGCAGCACGGACGCGCCGGCGACTGACGCCGCGCAAGCCGGAACGCCAGCTCCGGAATCCTCCGACAGCGCCGCATCGGCCGCCAACGACGCAGCCGCCGCCAACATGCCCGGCGCGGTTCCGCTGCGCATCCCCGGCTCCGTGCGCCTCGCCTTTGCCGCCACCGCCCAGCAGGGAACCACACCGATGTCGGGCGTCTTCGGCGAGCTGGTCTGGCTGCAGGACGGGGAGCACTACGACGCGCGCTTGTCGCTGAAATTCCTGTTCAAGACCATCCGCAGCTGGCAGAGCAACGGCGGCATCGGCAAGACCGGCATCGAGCCGCTGCGCTATGCGGACAAGCGCAAGACCGAAGTCGCCTCGCATTTCGCGCGGGACCAGGGCCTGGTGGTCTTCAGCAACAACACGCCGAGCGTGATGCTCCTGGCGGGCGCGCAGGACCGGCTGAGCGTATTGATGCAACTGGGCGCCCTGCTGGCCGGAGACCCGCCGCGCTACCCGCCGGGGTCGGTGATCGCCGTCCAGACGGTCGGCCCGCGCGATGCCGAAATCTGGACCTTCCACGTTGGCGAGGAGGAGCAGCTGAGCGTGCCCGCCGGCAATTTCACCGTACGGAAACTCACCCGGAACCCGCGCCTCCCCTTCGACGACAAGGTGGAAGTCTGGCTGGCGCCCGAGTTGGGCTACCTCCCCGTGCGCCTCAAGCTCACCCAGGCCGGCGGCGACTTCGCCGATATGCAATTGCGTGAACAAGTGCCGTTACGGCCCGCTAACTAGCAACTAGCATTGGAGAAACAAAAAGATACAGCCAAGTGCCTACAACGCAACGATCGATATTGAAACTGGCGCGTTGATTGCTATCTAACCACCATGAACGCCATCGACATCCTCACAGGACCCGAAATGCAAATGCTCTACGACTCCGACTCGTTCGTCGTCGTGCACGTGCAGCCGACGGAAGGCGAAGCGCCCGTGGCGCCCCACCTGCCCGTGCTGGCGCGCCACGGCTTCGAGATCGTCGACAAGCGCTCGGGTAAAGAGGTTTACCTCGATGGCTCATGGGCAGAACTCTTCCAGCAGCAGATTGCCGCGTGGCAGATCAATACACCCACGCAGGAAGAAGTCGAGGACACCCTCGAGGGCTACGCCGAGCTGGCGCACACGCCCGTTCTGGTTCACTGAGCGCCGCGGCGCTCCCGGCGAAACAGCCACCCATACAGCGGGCCGACGATCAGCAGCACGGCCACCAAGCGGCAGACCTGGAATGCCGTGACCACCGGCACGCCGAGTTGAAGCACCTTCGCGGTGATCGACATCTCGGCGATGCCTCCCGGTGAAGTTCCCAGGATCATCGTGGCGGGATGCAGGCCCGTCATCCGCGACAAGCCCCATGCGAACGCGCCGCACAGCGCGATCAACCCCAGTGTCCCGACCGCCACCGTCGCCATCCAGCGCGGCGCCGTCTGCAGGAACTCCCGGCTGAAACGGGCCCCGAGGCTCACGGCGATCACCAGTTGCGCCGCATTCGACAGCCAGGTGGGTATGCCCGACACCTGCTGCCCGGCCATGGTGAGCCCCATCGCCACCAGCAAGGGCCCCATGAACCAGGGGTTGGTGCGCCCCGTCGCGCGCAGGGCGAGGCCGCCGATGCCGGTCGCCATCGCCAGCAGGACCAGCCCGCCCCCGTGCACCTCGCGGGTGCTGGACGCATTGATCACAAGACCGTGCATGCCGCTCCACTGCATCCCGAACGGGACCAGGATCGTCACCAGCACCACCCGCAGGCTGTGCGCGGCAGCCACCAGGTCCGTCCGGGCGCCGGCGCGTTCCGCCAGCAAGGTCATTTCCGATGCACCGCCGATCGCACCCGAGAAGTAAGTCGTGGCTCTCATGGAGCGCACCGGAATGTGCGGCATGCGCTCCACATGCAGGCGATGCAGCCAGAGCCCGAACACCCAGCCCATGACCAGCGCCCAGGCGATGGCCAACGCGATCGCCCACCACACGCTCGCGACCAGCGAAACCACCTGCGGCGTGAAATAGAGTCCGAGCGCGACGCCGATGACCCACTGCCCCGCGTTGCGCAACGGGGTATGGCTCGCGGTCGGCACTCCGGCGATGGACGCGATGGACACCGCGAGCAGCGGACCGATCATCCAGGGCAGCGGCGTATGCAGCACCACGCACACGCTGGCCGCCACGAATGCGAGCAGGAGCGTGGCAAGAACACGAATCGGAAAACGGGAGGACACGGACAGGAAGAATCGGAATGAGACCACGGCGTAGCGCCGAGGTCGGGGCATTAGTATGGCTGCATGCTTTTTCGACGCGCTTTCACCCTGTCCTGCATGGCGCCCTTGCTCGGCGCCGCGATGCTCTCCGGCTGCGCCGCGCCCACTGCCGATTCACCGATCGATCGCCGCGTCGCCGTGCTGCTGCCGGTCGACGCATTGCTGCTGGGCGAACAGCACGACGCATCCGAACACCAGGTGATCGAGCGCGAAACCGTCCAGGCGCTGGCCGGACGCGGCCGGCTGGCCGCGCTGGCGATCGAGATGGCGGAGGAAGGCAACAGCACCGCCCATCTGCCGGCCGATGCGAGCGAAGCGCAGGTCCAGGCCGCGCTGAGCTGGAACGACAAGGGGTGGCCCTGGGCCGCCTACGGACCCGTGGTGATGGCGGCGGTGCGCGCAGGCGTGCCCGTGGTCGGCGCCAACCTCGAGCGTGCCCACATGAAGGACGCGATGTCCGACGTATCGCTCGACGCGCAGTTGAACGACGACTCCCGCGCCACGCAGCGCGAGGCTGTCCGCAGCGGCCACTGCAACCTGCTGCCCGAATCGCAGGTCATCCCGATGACCCGCATCCAGGTCGCCCGCGACCGCGCGATGGCGCAAGCGGTCGTCAAGGCGAAGCAGCCGGGCAAGACCGTGCTGCTGGTGAGCGGTGCCGGCCACAGCAACAAGCGGCTGGGCGTGCCGCAGCACCTGCCGACCGATGTGTCGGTGAAGGTGGTGCGGATGCGGGCCGGGGCGGCGGATGCCACCGACGGCGCCTTCGACGTCGTCTGGGCGACTCCAGCGCTGCCCGAGAAGGACTACTGCGCCGGCGTCAAGCGAACTTCTTGATCGAGTCGGCCAGCGTGTTGACCAAGGTGTCGATGTGCGACTTCTCGACGATGTACGGCGGCGCGATCACCAGCACGTCGCCCGCCGGCCGCACCAGCGCACCCTTGTGATAGCAGTCCAGGAAGACGTCGTAGGCGCGCTTGCCCGGTGACCCGGCGATCGGCGCGAGTTCGACCGCCGCCGCAAGCCCCAGGCTGCGAATGCCGACGACGTTCGGTAGCCCCTTGAAGGTGCTGTGGAAAGCATCGCCCAGCACCTTGCCCATCTCGCCGGCGCGCGAGAAAAGCTGTTCCTTCTGGAACAGTTCCAGCGTCGCGATCGCGGCCGCGCAAGCCACCGGGTGGCCCGAATAGGTGTAGCCGTGGAAGAATTCGACGACGTGCTCCGGCGCCGAGGTGTTCATCATCTCGTCGTAGAGCTTGTCGCGGCAGATCACGCCGCCCAGCGGAATCACGCCGTTGGTCACGCACTTGGCGAAGTTCAGCATGTCGGGCACCACGCCGTAGTAGTCCGACGCGAAGTTGGTGCCCATGCGCCCGAAGCCGGTGATGACCTCGTCGAAGATCAGCAGGATGCCGTGCTTGTCGCAGATCTCGCGCAGCTTCTGCAGATAGCCCTTGGGCGGCACGTACCAGCCGGCCGAGCCCGCGATGGGCTCGACGATGATCGCCGCCACGTTGCTCGGGTCGTGCAGCGGCAGGATGCGCTGCTCCAGGTCGGCCAGCGGATCCTCGGCCCACACCGGCTCCTGGTTGTGGATGTAGGCGTGGTTCGCCGGGTCGTGGATGAAGCGCATGTGGTCCACGCGCGGCAGGAAGGCCGAGCCGAACACCTTGCGGTTGCCCGGAATGCCGCCCACCGACATGCCGCCGAAGCCGACGCCGTGGTAGCCCTTCTCGCGGCCGATGAAGAGATTGCGATGGCCTTCGCCGCGCGCGCGGTGGTAGGCCAGCGCGACCTTCAGCGAGGTGTCGGCCGCTTCGCTGCCCGAATTGCAGAACAGCACCTTGTTGAGGTCGCCAGGCGCCATTGCCGCGATCATCTCGGCGGCCTTGAATGCCTGGTCGTTGCTGACCTGGAAGGCCGTCGCGTAGTCAAGCGTGTCGAGCTGCTTCTTGATCGCCTCGTTGATGGGCTTGCGGTTATGGCCCGCACCCACGCACCACAGCGAGGAGATCCCGTCGATCACCTTGCGCCCGTCGTGCGTGGTGAACTCCATCCCGTCCGCGGCCACGAAGACCCGCGGGTCCTTCTTGAAGTGGCGGTTGGGGGTGAAGGGCAACCACTGGTTGTCCATGCTGAAGTCGTTGAAGGCCATGAATCGCTCCTGCGGGTTCGTTCTTGCTGGGAAAGGGCATTTTGGCACCGGCGACGCCCGCCGATGGGCCTGCGACAATGGCCGCCCTTATGAATCCCGCGTACATCCTCACCCTTTCCTGCCCCGACCGCACCGGCATCGTCCATGCCGTTTCCGGCTTCCTGCTCGAGCGCGGCGGCAATATCGAAGAAGCGGCGCAGTACAACGACCACGGCACGGGCCTGTTCTTCATGCGCGTGCGCTTCGCGTGCGACCAGAGCGAAACCGCCCTGCGCGAGCAGATCGCCGACCTCGCCTCGAAGTTCGGCATGCGCTGGAAGCTGCATGCAGCCGCCGAGCCGATGAAGACCGTCATCCTGGTCAGCAAGGAAGGCCACTGCCTCAACGACCTGCTGTTCCGCTGGAAGAGCGGCCTGCTGGCCATCGACGTGCGCGCCATCATCTCGAACCACCGCGACTTCTATCAGCTCGCCGCCAGCTACAACGTGCCCTTCCACCACATCCCGGTGACGGCGGCGACCAAGGCGCAGGGCGAGGCGAAGCAGCTGGAGATCATCGAGGCCGAAGGCGCCGAACTGGTCGTGCTGGCGCGCTACATGCAGATCCTGAGCAACGACCTCTGCACCCAGCTCGCGGGCCGCGCCATCAACATCCACCACTCCTTCCTGCCCAGCTTCAAGGGCGCCAAGCCCTACTACCAGGCGCATGACCGGGGCGTGAAGCTGATCGGCGCCACCGCCCACTACGTGACGGCGGACCTCGACGAAGGCCCGATCATCGAGCAGGACGTGGAGCGCGCAGACCACACCGACACGGTCGAGGACCTGACCGCACGCGGCCGCGACACCGAGAGCCAGGTGCTGGCACGCGCCGTCAAGTGGCACAGCGAGCACCGCGTGCTGCTGAACGGCCACCGGACGGTGGTCTTCCGCTAAGCCGGTCCGCTCAGTCGGCCTTGATGTTGTTCGCCCGGATCGGCGCCGTCGACGATCAAGACGTACACAATGGCGGCATGAACACTGAGACGGTCGAACCCCCGGTCGCTTCGCCCTCCCGCACGGAGCTTCGAGCCAGGGTCGTGAGTGCCTTGCGGGCCCGGCTGCCATCGCATGCGGTGCTGTCCAACGACGAGGACACCACGCCCTACGAATGCGACGGCCTCACCGCCTACCGGCAACGGCCCCTGGTGGTCGCGCTGCCTGAGGACGAGGCGCAGGTGCAGGCCGTGCTCAAGGCCTGCCATGCGCTCGGCGTGCCGGTCGTGGCGCGCGGCGCGGGCACCGGGCTGTCGGGCGGCGCGATGCCGAATGCCGTGGGCGTGACGCTCTCGCTCGCCAAGTTCAACCGCATCCTCAAGGTCGACCCGGTCAGCCGCACGGCGGTCGTGCAATGCGGCGTTCGCAATCTCGCGATCAGCGAGGCGGCGGCCCCCTTCGGCCTCTACTACGCGCCCGACCCTTCGAGCCAGATCGCCTGCACCATCGGCGGCAACGTCGCAGAGAACTCGGGCGGCGTGCACTGCCTGAAGTACGGGCTGACCCTGCACAACGTGCTGCGCGTGCGAGGCTTCACCGCCGAGGGCGACCCGATCGAGTTCGGCAGCGAGGCGCTCGACTGCGCGGGCCTCGACCTGCTGGCGCTGGTGATCGGCAGCGAAGGCATGCTGGCGGTGACGACCGAAGTCACGGTCAAGCTCGTGCCCAAGCCGCAACTGGCGCGCTGCATCATGGCCAGCTTCGACGACGTGCGCAAAGCCGGCGACGCCGTGGCTGCGGTGATCGCCGCCGGCATCATCCCCGCGGGCCTGGAGATGATGGACAAGCCGATGACCGCCGCGGTCGAGGACTTCGTGCGCGCGGGCTACGACCTCGACGCGGCCGCGATCCTGCTGTGCGAATCCGACGGCACGCCCGAGGAGGTCGAGGAGGAGATCGGCCGCATGACCGACGTGCTTCGCGGCTGCGGCGCCACCGCCATCGCGGTGAGCGAGAACGAGGACGAGCGCCTCAAGTTCTGGAGCGGCCGCAAGAACGCCTTCCCGGCCTCAGGCCGCATCAGCCCCGACTACATGTGCCTGGACTCGACCATCCCGCGCAAGCGCCTGGCCGACATCCTGCTCGCTATCCAGGAGATGGAGAAGAAGTACAACTTGCGCTGCTGCAACGTGTTCCACGCGGGCGACGGCAACCTGCACCCGCTGGTGCTGTTCGATGCCAACGACCCCGACGAATTGCACCGCTGCGAACTCTTCGGTGCGGACATCCTGGAGACCAGCGTCGCCATGGGCGGCACCGTTTCGGGCGAGCACGGCGTGGGCGTCGAGAAGCTCAACAGCATGTGCGTGCAATTCACCGCCGCCGAGAACGAGCAGATGTTCGGCGTCAAGCGCGCCTTCGATCCAGCAGGCTTGCTGAACCCCGGCAAGGTCATCCCCACGCTGCAACGCTGTGCGGAGTACGGCAAGCAGGTGTTCCGTGGCGGACAGGCACAGCCCTTCGCCGACCTCCCCCGCTTCTGAAAGGTCTCACTCGATGAATGGCTTGCGCGGCATGGCCTGGTTGCTGGTGTTCCAGTCGGTAGGGGAACTGCTTTCGAGGGGTCTTTCTCTTCCCTTGCCCGGCCCGGTGCTCGGGATGATGCTCATGCTTGCGGGCCTTCGCTTCGAAGTCGTGCGCAAACCGGTGGCCGAATGCGCGACCTTTCTGCTCACGCATCTCTCGCTGCTCTTCGTGCCGGTCGGCGTGGGCGTGATGACGCACCTCGCGCTGCTCGGCCAGTACGGCGGGCGCATGCTGGTCATCATCGCGCTGTCGACGTGGATCGGACTGGCCGTCACTGCGCTGGTGCTCTACTGGCCCGACCGCAAGCGCGAGGCCTGACCGCATGCCACGCTTCGTCGAACTCTGGATCTATCTTTCCGCGACGCCGCTGTTCGGGCTCACCGCCACGCTGGTGGTGTACCTGCTCGCGAACGCGGCATACACGAGGGCCGGCGGCGCGCCCTGGGCCAATCCGGTGCTCTGGTCGGTGGTCGTGCTGGCGAGCGGCCTGCTGCTCACGCACGTGGACTACCAGACCTACTTTGCCGGCGCGCAGTTCATTCACTTCCTGCTCGGCCCGGCCGTCGTCGCGCTCGCGTGGCCGCTGTGGCAGCGTCGCGCGGAGTTGCGTGCGCGCTTCGGGAGGCTGCTGCTCGCGTCATTGCTCGGCGGCGCGGCGGCGGGCGGCTCGGCCGTGGCGCTGGGATGGGCCATGGGCCTGCCGCATGACGTGGTGCTGTCGCTCGCGCCGAAGTCGGTGACGGCGCCGGTCGCGATGGGCATCGCGGAGAAGATCGGCGGCATCCCGGCACTCTCGGCGGTGTTCGCGGTGCTCACCGGCATGATCGGCGCGCTGTCGGGCAAATACCTTTTCGACGCGCTTCGCATCGGCACCAGTGCGCAAGGCTATGCGGCGCGCGGCTTCGGCCTTGGCACCGCCGCGCACGGCATCGGCGCTGCGCGGGCGCTTCATGTCAACGCGGATGCCGGCGCCTATGCCGGTCTCGCGCTAGGCATGCAGGTGGTGCTGGCGGCACTGCTGATGCCGCTGGTGTTCAAGCTCTTCTGAGCCGATCCATTGAAAAAGCCGGCCCATGCATGACGCATGGCCGGCTTTTATTTCAGGAGCGCGAAGCGTCCGGATTACAGCGCGAGTGCATTGCCGCGTGCAGCCGCACGGGCTTCGGCACGCACGGCGTCGCGGTTCACGGTGCTGGCGATGATCGGTGCCACGCCTGCGGTTGCGCCTTCGGCATACGGATCGGCACTGTGCGCTGCGGCCACGGCCTGGTTGCGGATGGTGGCGCGATCGGCGGTGCTCGCGACGATGGCCGGAGCGCCCGATTCGGCGCCGTCAGCGTAAGGGTTGGCGCTGTGCGCGGCAGCCACGGCTTCGGCATTCACAGTGGCGCGGCTGTTGGCCGACACCAGGGGATGCACGCCTTCATAGGTTTCTGCTTGGGCGCCGGCTGCGGCGAGGAGCGTGAGGGCGGCGGCGGCGATGATCTTCGAGGTCTTCATTTGGATGTCCTTTGACTTGCTTTGGATGATGTCGAACCGGTCTTGGGTGGGTGCCGCCCCTTGGTTGGGGCGGCCACCTCGCTCGGTGCCCTGTTCACCCAGAACTGGCTTGCTGTCGCTGTTCTGTGAAAAGAATTGTGCGCCTGAAATCTAGGTAATTACCCTAGGCTTCCCGAACAACCCCGTTCACGAAACTGAAACAGTCAGGACTTCCACCTCGATATCGCCTCAGGCCGAAACTCAGCTTCGCGAGGGATTGTTCGGCTTCCGGTCGTACCGGTTCGGCACGCCGTCGTGATCGTTATCCCAGCGGCCGGCCTGGTATTCCCAGTGACCACCACGCTCTTGCCATTGCGGGGCGCGGTAGGCATAGCCTTCCCTTGCGCGCATCCAGTTGCCGCGGTTCCAGACATAGCGGCCATGGTTCCACTCGTAATGGCCGGGAGCCCAGACGTAGCCCGGACGCGGCGGCGGAACGCGCTCATAGCGCGCCGGCGGCGGTGCCACCCGGACCGAGACCACGGCCTGTGCCTGTGCCACGGTCGGCGCCATCACGGCGCCCAGAGACAACAGGGAAGCGGCGCCCATCGCGAAAGTGACTGCAAGTTTTTTCATGGGTAACTCCTTTGAGTTGTTGGAAGCTTCATCCTCCCTGCCCCATGTGAACTCCTTGTAAGCCGCGAGCGAAGTGTTGTGTAGAGCTGTGTCGACCCTTCTTGCGGCGCCTTACCAGGTGTCGACGTACGCCGTGGCCGGCCGCTGGGCAGCTGCGGACGAAGCGAGCCCTCGCACCAGCCATGCGCGTGTGTCGGCAGGATCGATCACCGCGTCGATCTCCAGCGTCTGCGCCATGTGGATCGCCTCGCCGTTGGCGTACTGCTGCGCGACCAGCTTCTTGAACAGCGCATCGCGCTCGGCACCCTCGGCTGCGGCTTCGAGTTCCTTGCGAAAGCCCAGACGCACCGCGCCTTCGAGCCCCATCGCGCCGAACTCGCCCGTGGGCCATGCCACGGTGAACACCGGCGCATCGAAGCCGCCCGCCGTCATCGCCTGCGCGCCGAGCCCGTAGCCCTTGCGCAGCACCACCGCGAAGTACGGCACTCGCAGGTGCGATGCGACCATGAACATGCGGCACACATGGCGCACCTGCGCCTGCGCCTCGATCTCGGGGCCGACCATGAAGCCCGGCGTGTCGCAGAGCGACACCAGCGGCAGGCCGTGCGCGTTGCAGAGCTGCATGAAGCGCGCGGCCTTGTCGGCAGCCTCCACGTCGATCGCGCCGCCGAGATGGTGCGGGTTGTTCGCGAGCAGGCCCACAGGCTTGCCTTCGATGCGGGCCAGCGCCGTCACGATGCCGGCGCCGAAGCCCGCGCGCAGTTCGAGCATCGAGCCCGTGTCGACGACGCCCCGCATCGCGGCGCGCACGTCGTAGACGCGCAGCCGGTTCTCGGGCACCGCGTGCCGCAAGGCGCGCTGGTCGGCACATTCCCAATCCGTCGTCGGTCCCTGGAAGTACGAGATGTACTGTTTGGCGGCAGCGACGGCATGCGCCTCGTCCTTCACGAGGATGTCGATCACGCCATTGCGCGACTGCACGCTGCTGGGGCCGATCTGCTCCGGCGCAAAGGTGCCGAGGCCGCCGCCCTCGATCATCGCCGGGCCGCTCATGCCGATGTTGCTGGCCTCGGTCGCGATGATCACGTCCGTGCAACCCAGCAGCGCCGCGTTGCCCGCGAAGCAGCGCCCATGCACGATGCCGACCACCGGCACCTTGCCCGACAGCGCCGCGAACTGGCTGAAGGTGTGGTTGTTGAGTCCCGCGACGATCGGCATGTCGGTATCGCCGGGCCGGCCGCCGCCGCCTTCGGCGAACAGCACCACCGGCAATTGCAGCTGGTGCGCGATGCCCAGCATGCGATCGGTCTTGTGATGGTTGCGCATGCCCTGCGTGCCCGCGAGCACGGTGTAGTCGTAGGACATGACCACGCAGCGCGACTTCTCGGGGCCGAACTGCTTCGCGTTGATGCTGCCGATGCCGGTCACCATGCCGTCGGCCGGCGTGTTGGCGATCAGATCCTCCAGCGTGCGGCGGCGAGTCTGCGCGGCGATGGCGAGCGCGCCGTATTCAGTGAAGTTGCCGGGATCGTCGGCCAGTTCGCACAGGTCGGCGATGTTGGCGCGTGCGGTGCGGCCGCCCTGCGCGTTGCGCTTAGCCACCGCAGCGGGCCGGTTCGCATCGAGCGTCGGGGCGTGGCGGTCGATGACCTTCTGGAGATCGGGGCGGATCTCGTCGAGGTCACGTTCGGCATGCGCCTCGGCTTCGACCGCGTGCGCGTCGACCGCCTCCAGCTTCACCAGCGACTGCCCTTCGACCAGATAGTCGCCGGGCTGCGCCATCAAGGCGACCACGCGACCCGCGGCCGGCGCATGCAGCAGATGCTCCATCTTCATCGCTTCGAGCACCCCGAGCTGCGCCCCCGCCGGCACGATGTCGCCGACATCCACTTCGAGCTGCACCAGCTTGGCGGGCATCGGCGCCTTGACGACGAGTCCGTCCTCGTCGTCCTGCGATGCTGCCGGTGCCTCGCTCCGGAATGCGGAGGGTCGGGCGACCTTCAACGCCGCGTCGTCGATGTGCGCGGCAGCCGCCAGCAGATCGGCGAGATGCGCCTCCACGAAGCGCGTATGCACCGCCTGCGTCTCGAACTCGGGCCGCGTGCCGATCGCACGCAGCAATGCCAGGTTGGTCGCGATGCCGTCGATGTGGCATTCCTCCAGCGCGCGCAGCGAACGCCGCACCACGTCCGCGAAGCGCGGCGACGACGAATGAACGATCAACTTGGCCAGCAGCGTGTCGTAATGCGGCGAGGGTGCGAGGCCCGCGTAGCCGTGCGAGTCGACACGCACACCCGGCCCCGCCGGCAGGTCGAAGCGCGCCAGCGACCCGCCCGAAGGCCGTGCATTGCCTTGCGCATCCAGAGTCTCGGCATTGATGCGCCACTGCACCGCGAAGCCGCGCTGCGCCGCAGTGCGTTGCGTGTCGATGCCCAGGTCCGCCAGCGTCTGGCCGTTCGCGACGCCGATCTGGAGCTGGACGAGGTCCAGCCCCGTGACGGCCTCCGTCACCGTGTGCTCGACCTGCAGGCGCGGATTGGCCTCGATGAACACGTAGGGCAGCGTCGTCGAATGTTCGTCGACCAGGAATTCGAAAGTGCCCAGGCTTTGATAGCCCACGGCCTTTGCCATGCGCAGCGCCGCTTGCGTGACCTGCTCGCGCAGCGCGTCGGGCAACGAAGGACTCGGCGCGATCTCGACCAGCTTCTGGAAGCGCCGCTGCAACGTGCACTCGCGCTCGCCAAGGCTCGCCACCGCATGACCGTCGCCCAACACCTGCACTTCGATGTGCCGCGCATTGCGCATCAGGCGCTCGACGTAGACGCCTTCGACGCCAAAGGCCGCCTTGGCTTCGGACATGCAGCGCGCGTGCGCTTCGGGCAGGTCGGCCGCGTTCAGCACGGCCCGCATGCCGCGCCCGCCGCCACCGCCGATGGCCTTGACCATCACGCCGGCACCTTCTGCCTGCTGCACGGCGAAGAATGCCTGCGCCTCGGCCAGGGTCACCGCACCGGCGCTGCCCGGCATCACCGGCACATCGCACTTCTGGGCGAGCGCACGCGCACGCGCCTTGTCGCCGAACAGCGCAAGCTGCTCCGGCGTCGGGCCGATGAAGCGCAGGCCCGCATCCGCGCAGGCCTGCGCGAAGTCGGCACGCTCGCTCAGGAAGCCATAGCCAGGGTGCACCGCATCGCATCCGTGATCGCGTGCAATCGCAATGAGCGCTGCCGTGTCGAGGTAAGCGGAAGGGCCGGTCGCGTCTAGCGCGACGGCCGTATCGGCCAACTGCACGTGCAGGGCGGCGGCATCGTCCTTCGCATGGACGGCAACGCTCGCGATGCCGAGATCGCGCAGCGCGCGCACCAGCCGCACCGCGATCTCGCCGCGGTTGGCAATCAGGACCTTCTTCATCATCCGTTCAATCTTTCAAAAGGCGGCGCAGTACCTTGCCGGCGCCGGTGGTGGGCAGTGCGTCGATGAAGCGCACCGCGCGCGGCGCCTTGTAGCTGGCCATGTTCTCGCGCGACCAGGCGACCAATGCATCGGCATCGAGTTCGGCGCCCGGCTTCCTCACGATGAAGGCCTTGACCACCTCGCCCTTGTCCGCATCGGGCTGCGCAATGACCGCGGCCTGCGCCACGGCGGGATGCTTGATGAGGATGGTCTCCACTTCCTCGGGGAACACGCTGTAGCCCGAGACCTTGATCATTTCCTTGAAGCGGCCGATGAAGGTGAGGTAGCCGTCAGCATCCAGCTTGCCCATGTCGCCGGTGTGCACCCAGCCATTGCGCAGGGTTGCGGCAGTGGCTTCGGGCTTGTTCCAGTAGCCCTTAAAGGAGCCCGCGCTCGTGAGCACGATCTCGCCCACCTCGCCCACCGGCTTGTCCTCGCCCGTGTCGGTGTCGATGATGCGGATCGTCACGCCCGGCACCGCGATGCCCTGCGTTCCCCAGCGCGGCGCATGGTGCGGGGTGTAGGTATCGCAGGTGTGTGTCTCGCTGAGGCCGTAGGCCGCTTCGAAGGAGCTGCAGTTGTTCGCGAAGCCACGCCATTGCTGCGCCAGCGGCTCGGTGAAGGTGATGCCGAAGCTCGTGACGGGGTTCATGCGCAGGCTCGACAGATCGAAGCCCGCGATGCCTTCCACCTGCATGCAGGCCACGTTCATCGGTGCGATGCTGTACCACCAGCTCACCTTGTAGCGGTCGATCGCCTGCAGCGCGGCGCGGGGCTCGAAGCGATGCAGCAGCACCGAGGTCGCGCCGGTGAACACCGGCACGTTGACGCCCATCAGCATGCCGGCGATGTGATAGAGCGGCGCGATCGACAACAGCACGTCGCTGCCGGTCACGCCATTGCAATCGGCGGCGGCGCGCGTCTTGAAGAGCGCGTTGCCGTAGCTCAGCATCGCGCCCTTGGGCAAGCCAGTGGTGCCGGAGGTGTAGGTCATCAACGCCACGTCGTCGAGGGAGACTTCGACCGGCGTCGGGCGCTGGCCGGTCTTCGTGACGGCCAGGAAGTCTTCGCAATCCGAGGGCACGTTGCGTGGTTCGCGCTGCGCTGCGGCGAGATCGGCGGGCATGTCGATCGTCGTCGTCGCCGGCAGCAGGTCGGCGTAGTGCACGACGAACACGTGTTCGAGCGCGCTCGCCGCGCGAACCTTGTCGACCACCGGCATCAGCGACGAGGCGGCGACGATCACGCGCGCCTTCAGGTCATTGACCTGGTAGGCCAGCTCATGCTCCTTGTTGAGCGGGCCGCTCGGGCACACGATGGCACCGATCTTCTGGATGCCGTAGTGGGCCGCCAGGTACTGCGGGCAGTTGTTGAGGAAGAGCACCACCGGATCACCCTTGCGCACGCCGATGGCCTGCAGCCTGGCAGCGAAGGCATCGCTGGCGGCGTCCAGCTCGGCGTAGCTGAGGGATCGTCCGTACCAGACGCAGGCCGGATGGTCGCCCCGCTCGCGCGCATGCGTGCGCAGGTACTCGTGCAGCGGTTGCTGGGGGCGGTCGGGAAGCTGGGTTGTCTCCATGGCGTCACTCTCACAGGGTTATCGATAGGGCTGGCCGCTTGCCATCGCCGCATGGTGCACCAACAATCCTACCCATGGGTATAACTTCGGCGACACCGCACAAACCCTCTGGGCTCGGCGATACGCACTTCACGAGGACCGATCTGCCGCAAGGCACGGGCCGCCAGCGCGCAGCCACGGCCGGCACCGACGTGCAGCGGGAGCGCATCCTGCAGGCCGCCGCACAGCTCTTCGCGGCACAGGGCTACGCCAACACGACGATGGCGCAGATCGTGCGCGCGCTCGATGCCACGAAGCCCTTCGTCTACTACTACTTCCGCGACAAGCAGGAGATCTTCGAGACCCTGTCGTGGCGCCCGGCGGTCGACTGCTTCACCGCGATGGACTTCGCCGCCGGCGACACGCGCCCCGCGGTGGAGAAGGTCAAGGAAGGCATCGAGCGGCTGATCCGCGCGACAGTGGCGCACCATCCTTGCGCCTTCTTTGCCTACAAGGAGCCGCAGGTCTACCGCCCGGAGTACCTCGACGCGCAGAAGAAGCTCGCGCATCACTTCTACGACCAGCTCTTTCCGCTGCTCGAAGAGGCACGGCGCGATGGCGACCTGGACTTCGGCGAAACCAAGATCACGGCCTTTGCCGCTCTGAGCCTGCCGGGCTTCCTCTACAGCTGGTATCGGCCCGACGGCCGCCTCTCGCCCGACGAAGTGGTGGCCGAGTTGTCGCGCCTGGCCTGGCGCGTGCTGGGCCTGCGCGAGCGCGGCAGCTGAGCGCCGCCCATCCTTCATCCCTCCCCTCACCCTTACGGAGACAGTCCATGAAGTTCCCCAGCCTGCTCGCGCCCGTCGCGGCCGCCGTCCTCCTCTCGGCCGGTGCCGCTCACGCCCAGCAGACCTACAAGATCGCCTACATCGACCCGCTCTCCGGCCCCTTCGCGAACGTGGGCGAGCTGATGCTCACGCACACGCAATACGCCATCGAGGACATCAACGCCAAGGGCGGCGTGCTCGGCGGCACCAAGCTCCAGTTGCTGCAGTTCGACAGCAAGCTCTCGGCACAGGAGAGCCAGAGCGCGCTGCAGGCGGCCATCGACCAGGGCGCGCGTGCCATCGTCACGGGCGGCTCCGGCTCGTCGGTGGTGAGTGCGCTGGTGCAGGCAGTGAACCGCTGGAACCAGCGCAACCCCGGCAAGGAACTGCTGGTGCTGAACCATTCGTCGATCGACCCCGAGCTCACGGGCAAGTCGTGCAGCTTCTGGCACTTCCAGACCGATGCGAACACGGCGATGAAGATGAAGGCGATCGCCAACTACATCAAGAAGACGCCGGACGTGAAGAAGGTGTACCTGCTCAACCAGGACTACGCCCACGGCAAGCAATGGGCCACCTACGGCCGGCAACTGGTCGGCCTCGCGCGGCCCGACATCCAGTTCGTCGGCGAGACGCTGCACCCCATCGGCAAGGTGAAGGACTTCGCTCCCTACCTCGCCAACGTCAAGCAGTCGGGCGCCGACTCGGTGATCACCGGCAACTGGGGCCAGGACATGACCCTGCTGCTCAAGGCAGCGGGCGACGCGGGCTACAACCTGCGCTACTTCAACCACAGCGCGGGCGCGGTGCCGGGCACGGTGCTCGCCGTGTCGCAGGCCAAGACCGGCCAGTTGACCTGGGTCGCCGAATGGCATCCCGGCCAGGCCGATTCGCCCAAGGTCGATGCCCTCGCGAAGAGCTACAAGGCCAAGACCGGCAAGGACTTCCTCGCGCCGCGCATCGACATGACGCCGCGCCTGCTGGCCGCCGCCATCAACAAGGCCGGCAGCACCGACACGCCCAAGGTGGCCCTCGCACTCGAGGACCTGAGCTTCGACTCCGTGGTCGGCCCGGTCCGCATGCGTGCCGAAGACCATCAGCTGCTGCTGCCGCAGGTGGTCAACACCATCGCGCCGGTCGACGGCAAGACGGTGAAGGTCGGCTGGGAAGGCACGAACTACGGCTTCCGAACCGACGCGATCTACACCGGCAACGAACTCGCGCAAGGCACGGACTGCAAGATGCCGCGTCCCTGATAAGGGAATACCCCGGCCTGCCGCCCCCCTCTGCCGTCGAGATACTGCGGGACCCGCACCCGCGGTCCGCAATCGGCACGAGCAAGGGGCATGACCATGGCAGGCAAGAACGCGCTGTATCCGATTCCGCATCCGGCGAAGAAGCCCTTCGTCGGCAACATCCTGTCGATCGGGTCCGAATCGCCCGTGCTGGACATGTGGCGGATCGCGCAGGAGCTCGGCGCCATCTACTGGCTCGACATGCCGGGCATGCCGGTGATCGTGGTGTCGTCCGCCGCACTGGCCGACGAGCTGTGCGACGAGAAGCGCTTCGACAAGAGCACCAAGGGCACGCTGCGCCGGCTGCGCGCGCTGTCGCACGGGCTCTTCACCTCAGACACACACGAGTCGACCTGGTCGAAGCCGCACAACATCCTGCTGGCGAACTTCAGCCAGCGCGCGATGCAGGCCTACCACCCGATGATGCTGGACATCGCGGAGCAGCTGGTGACCAAGTGGGAGCGGCTGAACTTCGACGAGGAGATCGACGTGGTGCGCGACATGACGGCGCTCACGCTCGACACCATCGGCCTGTGCGGCTTCGGTTACCGCTTCAATTCCTTCTACCGCGAGGGCTTCCATCCTTTCGTGGATGCGATGGTGCGCACGCTGGAGACGGTGCAGAACCGGCGCGGCATTCCGCTGGAGGAGTTCATGCTCAAGAAGGAGCTGGCCCAGCAGCGCAAGGACGTGCGCTACATGCACAAGATGGTGGAGGACATCGTGCGCGAGCGGCGCGAGAGCGGCGCCGACATCGCGACCAAGCCCGACCTGCTGAGCTACATGATCGCCGGCGTCGACAAGAAGACCGGCGAGCGGCTGGACGACCGGCAGATCCGCGACGAGTGCATCGAGTTCCTGATCGCGGGGCATGAGACGACGAGCGGGCTGCTGTCCTTTGCCATCTATTTCCTGCTGAACAACCCCGAAGCGATGGCCAAGGCGCAGGCCGAGGTCGACAACGTGCTGGGGCCCGACCCTTCGGTGAAGCCGACCTATGCGCAGGTGAACCGGCTGACCTACATGCTGCAGGTGCTGAAGGAATCGCTGCGCATGTTCCCGACCGCACCGGCGATCGCGTTGGCCGCGAGGGAGGACACGACGATCGGCGGGCAGTTCACGATCAAGCGGCGCAACATGGTGATCCTGCATGCGCTGGCGCTGCACCGCGACAAGGCGGTGTGGGGCGAGGACGCCGACCGGTTCAACCCCGACCACTTCAGCCGCGAGGCCGAGCGGGAGCGGCCGGTCAATGCCTTCAAGCCTTTCGGCAACGGGCAGCGTGCGTGCATCGGGCGGCAGTTTGCGCTGCAGGAGGCGGTGCTGACGCTGGGGATGATCCTGCAGCGCTTCACGCTGGTCGATCACACGGCCTACCAGCTCAAGATCAAGGAAGCGCTGACGATCAAGCCGGAAGGCTTCAGGATCAAGGCGGTGCTGCGCGACCCTGCGACGCGGTCGCGCAGCGAAGGAGCGGTGCAACCGGCGCAGGCCACTGCGGAGAAGCCGGCGGTTGCCAGGCCGCATGCCGCGCGTCACGGCACTTCGCTGCTGGTGCTGCAGGGCTCCAATCTGGGCACGGCAGAGGATCTGGCCCGCCAGTTGGCCGAGGCTGGCGAGATGCGCGGCTTCTCGACCCAGCTCGCCTCGCTCGACGACTATGCCGAGCGCCTGCCTGCCAGTGGTGCGGTCGCGATCGTCTGCGCGTCGTACAACGGCGCGGCGCCCGACAACGCGGCGGAGTTCCATCGCTGGCTCGACAAGGCGGACGATTCGCTCAACGGCGTGCGCTTCACGGTCTTCGGCTGCGGCAATACCGATTGGGCGTCGACCTATCAATCGGTGCCGCGCCGCATCGACGAGCGTCTGGCCGCACTCGGCGCGACACGCGTGCATCCGCGTGGCGAGGGTGATGCGCGCGAGGACATGGACGGCGCCTTCCAGGACTGGAGCGATGCGCTGTGGCCGACGCTGGCGTCTGCCTTCGACCTCAAGCTGGGCGCGGACACGCCCGCGCAAAGCGAGCCGCTCTACACGCTGGAAGAGCTGCCGCCGCCGCAGAAGAACGCCCTGGTCGACGCGCTCGGCGCAGTGCCGATGCGCGTGATCGAGAACCGGGAGTTGCAGAGCACGGGCAGTGATGCCGGTGAAGCGCGGTCGACGCGTCATGTCGAATTGCAGTTGCCGGAAGGCGTCAGCTACCGTGCCGGGGACCATCTGAGCGTGGTGCCGCGCAACGGCCCGGCGCAGGTGGAGCGTGCGATGGCACGATTCGGCTTCGATCGCAATGCGCATGTGCGGCTGCATGCGGCGACGGGGCGCAAGGCGGCATTGCCGGTCGATGAAGTGATCGCTGTGGATCGCCTGCTGGGGGACTATGTGGAGCTGCAGGACGTTGCCACGCGCAAGCAGATCGCGCAGCTTGCAGCGCACACGGAGTGTCCTTTCACGAAGCCGAAGCTCGTGGCGCTGTCGGGCGCGGACGAGAGTTCGGCGCAGCTCTACAAGAGCGAGGTGTTGCAGAAGCGCAAGTCGGTTCTCGATCTGCTGGAGGAGTTTCCGGCTTGCCAGTTGCCGTTCGCGCAGTTCCTCGAAATGCTGTCGCCGCTCACGCCGCGCTATTACTCGATCTCTTCGTCACCGGTGGTCAATGGAGGACGTTGCAGCGTGACGGTGGGGGTGGTGACAGGTCCTGCGCGTTCGGGGCTTGGGCAGTTCGAAGGCGTCTGCTCCAACTTCCTCTCGCGCGCGCAGGCCGGCGAGATGGTGCATGGGGTGGTGCGGGAAACTACGGCGGAGGGCTTCCGCCTGCCGGACGATCCGGCGCGCCCGGTCATCATGGTGGGGCCGGGCACGGGGCTCGCGCCCTTCCGGGGGTTTCTGCAGGAACGCGCCGCGATGATCGCGAACGGCACGGCACCGGGCGAGGCCATGCTCTTCTTCGGATGCCGTCACCCGGAGCAGGATTTCATCTACGCCGACGAACTCAAGGGCTGGGCGGGAAGCGGGGTGACGCAACTCCACACTGCGTTCTCGCGTGCGGGCGAGCGGAAGGTCTATGTGCAGGACTTGATTCGCGAACACGGGGCGCATGTCTGGCGGCTTCTTGACGACGGTGCGATCGTCTATGTGTGCGGGGATGGGTCGCGCATGGAGCCTGATGTGCGGCGTGCACTCTCGGATATTGCGCGGGAGCACGGGCAGGATGGGGCCGCTTGGATGGACGGGATGATTTCTGCGAAGCGGTATGTGTTGGATGTTTGGGCGGGGGCTTAGGGGGATCGTGCCCTTTGGTGGGGGCGCCCGGTAGGCGGTGCGGGCCGGTCGACCCCGCTACACCGGCCCTTCGGGCTGCCCTGCAGTGCTCGCTTCAGGCGGGGTCCGCGCAAACTCGCTTCGCTCAAACAC
>NZ_JASZYE010000010.1 GCF_030317145.1 Variovorax flavidus | reverse complement strand
AGCCAAACATGATTCCAGAGCAGTCCAAGAAGACCATCCACCGTTCCCAAGCAAGTGTGTGATTCGCCGAATGCTAAACGGACGACCGTGGTCGATGCCCGCTTCTGGCCGATTTGAGTCTAAGCCCGGTTCGCATTGAAGGTCCGCTTACGCCGTGTCAGGAGTCATTGAAAGAGGATTTGATGCCCACCCTTCCAACGGGCGCGATCGCTCCTTCAATCCATACCCCATAGCTATACTTCGCCGCATCACGGCAAAAAAAGTCGTGATCGGGATTGGCGTCCCGATGCAGCTCTGCGACGAAAGCCGCAGCCACTACCGCAGTAGTCCTGCGGCTTCGTTGTTCGTGCCCCAGTTATGGCGGCTCGAATGGGGAGCCGCAAGGCTCGCCGGTTCTCGCAAGAGCTGCCCGGTACGCCAACCTGTTCGAGTCGCCGCCCTCAATTGGCGTTGGGTGCGGCGGTTTTGGCAAACCGCAGCTCTTGGAGGCCATTCATGGCACACCCTATATGCGCGCTCGCGCGCCCCCGAAACGCTCCCCCCGGCGACGTGATTCCGCTTCACAACTCCGAAGACGATCTCGCCGCGCTGACCAAGCAAGCCTCCGCCGAACTCGCCGCAATGACGGAGGTGCATCGCGCCATCCTGTGCATCCGCAACCTGCTTCTCCAGGTGCGAAGCGTGAGCAAGGATGAGCGCCTTTACAGCCGCGTCGAACTGGACGCCTTGGTGGCCGTGGTCAACACGGAATTCGAGCGCCGCACCCAGACGAGCCAAGCGCTCGTTGCATC
The DNA here is from genome assembly GCF_030317145.1 of Variovorax flavidus. GTDB lineage: Bacteria > Pseudomonadota > Gammaproteobacteria > Burkholderiales > Burkholderiaceae_C > Variovorax > Variovorax flavidus. The sequence goes on along the minus strand of NZ_JASZYE010000010.1, from coordinate 126,699 downwards.
GATGCGAGCGCTTGTCGGCGTCAACCTCGCTTCGTCGCAATCAACGGCTTCACATCCGGCGCCTGCACGCGCGGCCGATCCGCCTCGATCTCCGACAGCGGCTCCACCTTCTTCATGCTCCCCAGGCTGCGCCGCGTGAGGTCGTGGTACGTGCGCGTGCCTTCCAGCTTCCACGCCACTTCCTGATCGGTGAGTTCGCGCATCACCTTGGCCGGCATGCCGGCCGCGAGTGATCGCGCGGGGATCTTCTTGCCCGCAGGCACGAAGGCACAGGCCGCGACGATGGCCGCTTCGCCGATCTCGGCGTCGTCCATGACGACCGCGTTCATGCCGACCAGCGCATTGCGCCGCACGATGCAGCTGTGCAGCACGGCGCCGTGCCCGATGTGGCCGTTCTCCTCGACCACCGTGTCGTGCGCGGGGAAGCCGTGCACGACGCAGGTGTCCTGCAGGTTGGAGCCGCGTTCCAGCACGATGCGCCCGAAGTCGCCGCGCAGCACCGCGCACGGCCCGACGTAGCAGTCGGGCCCGACGATGACGTCCCCGATCAGCACGGCCTCGGGATGCACATAGGCGCTCGGGTCGATGACCGGCACCACCCCTTCGATGGAATAACAAGGCACGGTTGTCTCCGTTGTCAGGTAAGTGAGTGTGCGCCAAGGGTTTACCCCAGCGGTAGGGGACTTGCATCCCGTCGAAGTCGATCCTAAGATAAACCGACCGGTCGGTCAACAATACAAAATACCCGCATCGACACGGCAGCTCCCCATCCCCACACTGGAGACACCGCTTGTCCGACTCACTTGTCCTTGCCTCTCGCGAAGGCCCGGTCCTGACCCTCACGCTGAACCGGCCCGCCGCGCTGAACAGCTTCAACAGCGCCATGCACGAGGCGCTCCGCGCCGCGCTCGATGCGGCCGCGGAAAACGCGGAAGTCCGCTGCATCGTCCTCACGGGCGCCGGTCGCGGCTTCTGCGCCGGCCAGGATCTGGCCGATCCGATGGTTGCGCCTTCTCCCGCCGGCGAGCCGCCGAAGGATCTCGGCCGCACGATCGAACTGCTCTACAAGCCGCTCGTGCAGCGCCTGCGCACGATGCCGGTCCCGGTGATCGCTGCCGTCAACGGCGTTGCTGCCGGCGCGGGCGCGAATCTCGCCCTGAACTGCGATCTCGTGCTGGCCGGCCTGTCGGCGAGCTTCATCCAGGCCTTCGCCAAGATCGGCCTCATCCCCGACACCGGCGGCACGTGGCTGCTGCCGCGCACCGTGGGGCGCGCGCGTGCCATGGGCCTCGCGATGCTCGGCGACAAGCTGGGCGCCGCCGACGCGGAGCGCATCGGCCTGATCTGGAAATGCGTGGAAGACGCCGCCCTGGCCGACGAGGCCAGCAAGCTCGCCCAGCGCCTCGCCGCGATGCCCGTGAAAGCGCTGGCCGCCACGCGCCGCGCCATCGATGGCGCCCAGCACCTCACGCTCGACCAGGCCCTTGACGAAGAAGCCGCCGTGCAGGCCGAACTCGGCCGTGCACACGACTACCTCGAAGGCGTCGCAGCCTTCTCCGCCAAGCGCGCACCGAACTTCACCGATCGCTGAACCACCATGTCCGCACTCCCTTCCGAACGCACGCCCCAGCAAACCGCGGAGATCGTCCGCGACCGCATGTACGCCAACGACCGCGCCGTCCAGGGCCTCGGCATGAATGTCGTCGAGATCTCGCCGGGCCACGCCACCGTGACCATGGTCGTCCGCGACTCCATGCTCAACGGCCACGAGACCTGCCACGGCGGATTTCTCGCAACGCTGGGCGACACCGCCTTCGCCTACGCCTGCAACTCGTACAACGAACTCACGGTGGCCTCGGGCTTCTCGATCGACCTGATCGCGCCCGCGCGCCATGGCGACGTGCTCACGGCGCGCAGCTTCGAGGTCTCAAAGGCCGGCCGCACCGGCGTCTACGACACAGAAATCACGAACCAGCGGGGCGAGCGCGTGGCGATGTTCCGCGGCCGTTCCTACACCATCAAAGGCAAGCCGGCCGTGGCCGAGTGAAGCGCCGAGGAGACACACATGCCCAAGAAGCAACCCGCCCCCGGCGAACTCGACGCCATCGAAACCGCCAGTCGCGACGAGGTGCAGGCCCTGCAACTGCAACGCCTGCGCTGGAGCCTGAAGCACGCCTATGACAACGTGCCGCACTACCGCAAGGCCTTCGACGACAAGGGCGTGCACCCCGACGACCTCAAGCAGTTGAGCGACCTCGCGAAGTTCCCCTTCACGACGAAGAAGGACCTGCGCGACAACTATCCCTTCGGCCTCTTCGCGGTGCCGCGCGAGAAGGTGGTGCGTGTCCACGCATCCTCCGGCACCACGGGCAAGCCCACCGTCGTCGGCTACACGCAGAACGACATCGACACCTGGGCATCGCTGGTCGCGCGCTCCATCCGCGCAGCCGGTGGCCGTGCGGGCGACATCGTGCATGTGTCGTACGGCTACGGCCTCTTCACGGGTGGCCTGGGCGCGCACTACGGCGCGGAGCGGCTCGGATGCACGGTCATCCCGATGTCGGGCGGCCAGACCGAGAAGCAGGTGCAGCTCATCCGCGACTTCCAGCCGGACATCATCATGGTCACGCCCAGCTACATGCAGGTGATCATCGAGGAGTTCGTGCGGCAGGGCCTCGATCCGCGCGAAAGCTCGCTCAAGGTCGGCATCTTCGGCGCCGAGCCATGGACCGAGGCGATGCGCCACGAGATCGAAGGCAAGGCCGGCATCGATGCGGTCGACATCTACGGCCTCTCCGAAGTGATGGGCCCCGGCGTCGCGAGCGAATGCATCGAGACCAAGGACGGCCCGGTGGTGTGGGAAGACCACTTCTACCCCGAGATCATCGACCCCGAGACGGGCGAAGTGCTGCCCGACGGCTCGGAGGGCGAGCTGGTCTTCACCTCGCTCAGCAAGGAAGCGCTGCCCATCATCCGCTACCGCACGCGCGACCTCACGCGCCTGCTGCCGCCCACTTCGCGTGCGTTCCGCCGCATGGGCAAGATCGTCGGCCGCTCCGACGACATGCTCATCATCCGCGGCGTCAACGTGTTCCCGACGCAGATCGAGGAGATCGTGCTGCAGCACGCCAAGCTGTCGGGGCAATACCAGATCAACGTAAGCCGCGACGGGCTGCTCGACACCGTCGAAGTGCGCTGCGAACTGCAGCCGCTGGCGGCGCCGGCCACGAGCGCCGACGAAGTGCGCGAGATCAAGCAATGGCTGCAGCAGCGCATCAAGACGCTGGTGGGCATCACGACGAGCGTGACCGTGCTCACGCCCGATTCCATCGAACGCACGCTGACGGGCAAGGCCCGCCGCGTCGTTGACCAACGACCGAAATAAGGCCCCGCGCCTGAAAGGAACCCCATGTACACGCAAGCCATGGACACGATGGGCAAGGACGACGGCAGCAAGAAGGCCGTGCGTTCCGCCGAGGAAATGCAGCTCGAGGAGCGCTTCGACGCCCGCATCGATGCAGGCGATTTCATCGAGGCCAAGGACTGGATGCCCGAGCACTACCGCAAGACGCTGGTGCGCCAGATCAGCCAGCACGCGCACTCCGAGATCGTCGGCATGCTGCCCGAGGGCAACTGGATCACCCGCGCCCCCACGCTCAAGCGCAAGGCCATCCTGCTCGCCAAGGTGCAGGACGAGGCGGGGCACGGGCTCTATCTCTACTCGGCGGCCGAGACGCTGGGCACCTCGCGCGACCAGATGGTCGATGCACTGCACACGGGACGCGCCAAGTACAGCTCGATCTTCAACTACCCCACGCTGACCTGGGCCGACATGGGCACCATCGGCTGGCTGGTCGATGGCGCGGCGATCATGAACCAGGTGCCGATCTGCCGCTGCTCGTACGCACCGTATGCGCGCGCCATGATCCGCATCTGCCGCGAAGAGAGCTTTCACCAGCGCCAGGGCTTCGAGGCGCTGCTCACGATGATGCAGCAGGGCACCGACGCGCAGAAGGCGATGGTGCAGGACGCGGTCAACCGCTGGTGGTGGCCGTCGATCATGATGTTCGGTCCGCCGGACGATCAGTCGCCCAACTCCGCGCAATCGATGCGCTGGGGCATCAAGCGCTTCTCCAACGACGACCTGCGCGCCAAGTTCATCGACGCCGCCGTCGAGCAGGCCAAGGTGCTCGGCGTGACTCTGCCCGACCCTGACCTGAAGTGGAACGAGGAGCGCCAGCACCACGACCACGGGACGATCGACTGGGCCGAGTTCTGGCGCGTCGTCGGTGGCGACGGCCCCTGCAACCGCGAACGCCTCGGCGCCCGCGTCAAGGCGTGGGACGACGGCGCCTGGGTGCGCGAAGCCGCGCTCGCCCACGCCGCCAAGCGCGCCGCCCCTCAACCCATTGCCGCCTAGGAACACATTCATGAGCCACCCCGATCCAGCCCTCGCCGCCGAATGGCCCCTGTGGGAAGTCTTCGTGCGCAGCAAGTCCGGCCTCGACCACAAGCATTGCGGCAGCCTGCACGCCGCCGATCCGAAGATGGCCATCCAGATGGCCCGCGACGTCTACACGCGCCGCCAGGAAGGCACCAGCGTGTGGGTCGTGCGCTCGGACCAGATCGTCGCGAGCGACCCGGCCGACAAGGACATGTACTTCGACCCGATGGAAGACAAGGTCTACCGCCATCCCACCTTCTACCGGCTGCCAGGCTCGGTGGACCACATGTGAGGTGGCAGTGATGCAAGGTTCCATTGCCATCGACCAGAGCCCGGGCGTGCAGTACCTGCTGCGCATCGGCGACACCTGCCTGATCCTCGGCCAGCGCATCGCCGAGTGGTCCGGGCATGCGCCCATCCTCGAAGAAGACATCGCCATGTCCAACATGGCGCTCGACCTCATCGGCCAGGCCCGCGCCGTGCTCACGCGTGCGGGCCAGCTCGAAGGGCAGGGGCATGACGAGGACCAACTCGCCTTCCTGCGCGACGAGAAGGACTACCGCAACCTCACGCTGGTGGAGTTGCCACGTGGCGACTTCGCTTTCACGGTGCTGCGCAACGCCATGGTCGCGACCTGGATGAAGCTGCTGTGGGAACGCCTGCGCGATTCCAGCGACGCGGAACTGGCCGGCATCGCCGGCAAGGCGATCAAGGAGGCTCGCTACCACCAGCAGCACGCGGCCGACTGGGTCGTGCGCCTGGGCGACAGCACGGACGAATCTCGCCAGCGCACCGAGAAGGCATTGCGTGAGCTGTGGCTCTATGTGCCTGAACTCTTCGAATCCGACGCAGTGGACGATGCGGCGCAGGCCCAGGGCCTGGGTCCGCGCTGGTCCGACTTGCGCGAGCCCTGGCTGGCGGAGATGGACACCATCCTCGACGAAGCCACGCTGAGCCGTCCCGACGAGGCTGCCTTCCGCAGCACCGGCAAGCGCGGCGTGCACAGCGAGCACATGGGCTACATCCTGGCCGAGATGCAGCACCTGCAGCGCGCCTTCCCCGGAGGCGTGTGGTGAGCGCGCTCGCCGCCGTGGCCACCACGCGCTGCGAGCGGGCGTGGGACGTGCTCGGCACCGTGCTCGACCCCGAGGTGCCGGCGCTGTCGGTGCGCGATCTCGGCATCGTGCGCGATGTGATCGATCACGGTGAAGCGCTGGAGATCGTGTTGACGCCCACGTACTCGGGCTGCCCCGCAACGGAAGTGATCGAACACGACGTGCTGGCCGCCATCGCGAAGGCCGACCTTGGGCCCGCCCACGTCACGCTTCGCCGAGCACCTGCGTGGACGACTGACTGGATCAGCGCGGACGGCCGTCGCAAGCTCTCCGAATACGGGATCGCGCCGCCCGGACCGGCCGCACCCGATGGCGCCGTGCCGATCCGCTTCTTCGGTCGCAAGGCCGATGTCATCGCCTGCCCTCGCTGCGGCAGCCTGCACACCGAACGCCTCTCGGCATTTGGTTCGACAGCGTGCAAGGCGATGTACCGCTGCATCTCGTGCCGCGAACCCTTCGAGCACTTCAAGCCACTATGAACCACACCCCCAGGCTTGCCCACTTCGTGTGGCCGCCCACCCCCTTACAGGGGGCAACACCAGAGAACCGGCGAAGCCGGCCCCTCGGTGTTTCCCGAGGGGAGCGCCGCAAAGCGGTCGCTCCTGTTCGGGAGCTGCCGCGGAACCGGCTTCGCCGGGCCGCAGGCTGCGCCCCCGGCAGGGGGTGGGCGGCTACGCGAAGCGAGCAAGCCTGGGGGGGAGAAAAAATATGAGCGTCATGTTTCATCCCCTGCAAGTGCGGGCCGTAGAGCCCGACACGGACGAGGCCGTCATCGTCTCCTTCGACGTGCCTACCGACCTGCGCGACGTCTTCGGTTTCACGCAAGGCCAGTACCTCACCCTGCGCAAGGACATCGACGGCCAGGACCTGCGCCGCTCGTATTCGATCTGCGCCGGTGTCGACGATGGCGAACTGCGCGTCGGCGTGCGCAAGGTCAAGGGCGGCACCTTCTCGAACTGGATCAACGAGCAGCTCCAGCCGGGCGACACCATCAACGTGATGGCGCCGCAGGGCCGCTTCTTCGTGCCGATCGAGCCGCACTCGCGCCGGCAGCACGTCGGTATCGTGGGCGGCAGCGGCATCACGCCGATCCTGTCGATCATGAAGACGGTGCTGGCCCGTGAGCCGCACTCGCGCTTCACGCTGATCTACGCCAACCGCAAGCTGCAGTCCACGATGTTCAAGGAAGAACTCGAGGACCTGAAGAACCGCTACATGACGCGCCTCGTGCTGCACCATGTGTTCTCCGGCGAGCCGACCGACGCGCCGCTCAACATGGGCCGCATGAACCGCGAGAAGCTCGGCGAGTTCCTGTCGAGCGTGGTGCCCGCGGCCAACATCGACCACGTCTACATCTGCGGCCCCTTCCAGATGAACGACGAAGCCGAGGCCGCGCTGCTCGCCGCCGGCGTGCCGGAGGAACGCATCCACATCGAGCGCTTCGGCGTTGCCGCGCCCGAAGGCGCACCGGTGGGCGCCGTCATCCACGAGGCCCGGCCCGGCGATGCCGAGCTGGCGAAGATCGTCATCATCCGCGACGGCCTGCAGCGCGAGATCGAGTTCCGCAAGGACCAGCCGAGCATCCTCGACTGCGCCTCTGCCGCCGGCATGGAAGTGCCGTTCTCGTGCACCTCCGGCGTGTGCGGCACCTGCCGCGCCAAGCTCGTCGAAGGCAAGGTCCGGATGGAGCGAAACTTCGCGCTCGACAAGAACGAGGTCGCAGCCGGCTTCGTTCTCACCTGCCAGGCCCACCCGCTGACCGAGCGCGTGGTGCTCTCATTCGACGAACGCTAGAAAGCAGAAGGAACCCCATGGCCCGCGGACGCTCCCCCGGTTACGACGACCAGCGCGAAATGATCCTGGAGCGCGCCGCGCTGCTCTTTGCGAACCGCGGCTACTCCGCGACTTCCATGAACCAGGTGGCGGAGGCGTGCGGCTTCTCGAAGGCGCTGCTCTATCACTACTACCGCGACAAATACAGCCTGCTCGTGAGCATCGCCGAGAACCATGTGTCCCGCCTCGAAGACCTCGTGGCCGACGTCGAAGTGCAGAAGCTGGCGCCCGAGGCCAAGCTGCGCGAGCTGATCCGCCGCTTCGTCGAGGAATACGCCGGCGCCAAGCACGCGCACCGCGTGCTGACAGAGGACGTCAAGTTCCTGGAAGAGGAAGACCGCCAGCGCGTTCTGGACACGCAGCGCACGGTCGTCAACGGATTCGCGCGTGCCGTGGTCGAGCTGCGGCCCGACCTGAAGAAGGCCTCGCTCGCCAAGCCGCTGACCATGCTGCTCTTCGGAATGATCAACTGGATGTTCATCTGGATGCGGCCCGACGGCGAACTCGACTACGACGCCATGGCGCCCGTGGTCGCCGACCTCTTCCTCGGCGGGCTGCCGGCCGTGAAGCTGCCGCAGCGCATCGTGCCGGTCGACGCCTGACGGCCAGTTCCCGGTTTCCCAACCCCAACGATTTTTCAACCAACCACAACGGAGACAACCGTATGAAGTACCTCAAACCCCTCGCGCTGGCCGCGATGCTGCTGGCCTCGGCGCTCGCGCAGGCCGACATCAACGTCGGCGTCACGGTCTCGGCCACCGGCCCGGCGGCGTCGCTCGGCATTCCCGAGAAGAACACCATCGCGCTGATGCCCAAGACCATCGGCGGCCAGAAGATCAACTACATCGTCCTCGACGACGCAAGCGACACGACGGCCGCGGTGAACAACACGCGCAAGCTGATCTCCGAGAACAAGGTCGATGTCATCCTGGGCTCGACCACCACGCCGAATTCGCTCGCGATGATCGACGTGATCTCCGAGGCCCAGACGCCGATGATCTCGATGGCGGCATCCGCGCGCATCGTCGAGCCGGTGGACGCCAAGAAGCGCTGGGTCTTCAAGACGCCGCAGAACGACATCATGATGTCGCTCGCCATCGCCGAGCACATGGCCGCCAATGGCGTGAAGACGGTCGGCTTCGTCGGTTTCGCCGACGCGTACGGCGAGGGCTGGTTCCAGGAATTTTCCAAGGCGGCCGATCTGAAGAAGCTGCAGATCGTCGCGAACGAACGCTACGCGCGCACCGACACCTCGGTCACGGGCCAGACGCTGAAGCTCATGTCCGCGAAGCCTGATGCCGTGCTGGTTGCCGGTTCCGGCACCCCGGCGGCGCTGCCGCAAAAGAGCCTGAAGGAGCGCGGCTACACGGGCAAGGTCTACCAGACGCACGGCGTCGCCAACGCCGATTTCCTGCGCGTCGGCGGCAAGGACGTCGAAGGCACGTTCCTGCCGGCCGGGCCGGTGCTCGTCGCGGATCAACTGCCCGCTGCCAACCCGGTGAAGAAGTCCGCGCTGGCCTATGTGTCGGCCTACGAGGCGGCGAACGGCAAGGGAACGGTTTCGACCTTCGGCGCGCATGCGTGGGATACGGGCCTGCTGATGGCTGCCGCGGTCCCTGTCGCGCTCAAGAAGGCACAGCCCGGCACGCCGGAATTCCGCGCTGCACTGCGTGACGCGCTGGAGCAGGTCAAGGAGCTGCCGGGTGCGCATGGCGTGTTCAACATGACGGCCAACGACCACCTGGGTCTGGACCAACGCGCGCGCGTGATGGTCAAGATCGAGAACGGCGCGTGGAAGTACCTGCCGCCGTCGCCCTGATTCCGTCCACTGAGGAGTAGGGGAGGCATCGCTCCACCAAGAGAGCAAAGGGCCGCGCCGCGGCCAAGCCGGAATCGAACATGGATCTTCAGATCGCCCTGTTGCTGGGGCAGGATGGCATCGTCAATGGCGCAGTCTATGGACTGATGGCCCTGGCACTGGTGCTGGTGTTTTCCGTCACGCGGGTGATCTTCATCCCGCAGGGCGAACTCGTGGCTTTCGGCGCCTTGTCGATGGCCGCTCTCCATGCCGGGCGCGTGCCGGCCACGCTGTGGCTGCTGCTCGCGCTGGCCGTGGCCACGCTCGCGGTCGAGGGCTGGCGCTGGAAGCGCGGCGCGACGGTGGAGTGGAGGGCGACGCTGGTGTGGACCGTCGCGTTCCCCGTGCTGGCCAGCGGCATGGTGCTGGGCCTGCGGCCGACGACGCTGGCCTTGCAGGCGGTCACGACCCTGCTGCTGATCACGCCGCTCGGGCCGCTGCTGTACCGCCTGGCCTACCGGCCGTTGGCGGATGCGACGGTGCTGATCCTGCTGATCGTCTCGGTCGCGCTGCACGGCGTGCTGGTCGGCATGGGCCTGCTCTTCTTCGGCGCCGAAGGTTCGCGCACGCCGGCTTTCTCGGAAGCTCGCATCGACCTGGGCGGCGTGCCGATCACGGGCCAGTCGATGGTGGTGGTGGGCGTTGCCATCGCACTGGTGGTGCTGATGTTCCTTTTCTTCGAGCGTTCCATCGTCGGCAAGGCGCTGCGCGCCACGGCGATGAATCGCGTCGGCGCGCGGCTCATGGGCATTCCGACCGACCTGTCGGGTGACCTGAGCTTTGCGCTGGCAGCGTTGATCGGTGCCGTCTCGGGCCTGCTCATCGCGCCATTGACCACGGTCTACTACGACACGGGCTTTCTCATCGGGCTCAAGGGTTTCGTCGCGGCCATCGTCGGTGGCCTGGCGAGCTATCCGATCGCGCTGCTCGGCGCGCTGCTGGTCGGCCAGCTCGAAGCCTTCTCCTCGTTCTGGGCCAGTGCATTCAAGGAAGTGCTGGTGTTCACGTTGATCATCCCTGTGCTGTGGTGGCGTTCACTGCGCAGCCGTCATGTGGAGGACGAGGAATGACGCGGCGCCATCTCACCCTGCTGTGCGTCGTGGCGCTCGCGCTCTGCTGGCCGTGGCTGCCAGAGTTCACCGTCACGATGTTCAGCTACATCGGCCTCTATTCGATGGTCGCCGCGGGGCTGGTCATGCTGACCGGCATCGGCGGCATGACCTCTTTCGGGCAGGCCGCTTTCGTAGCCATCGGTGCCTATGCCACGGCGTGGGTCTGCACGTCCCCCGCTGCCGCGGCGGCGTTGGGCGGTGTGGTCGCCCCGGGCCTGTTGCCGTGGGTCGGACTGGTGCTGGGACTCGTGCTCACCTTCCTCGTCGCATGGGGGCTGGGCGCCATCACCCTGAAGCTCTCCGGCCACTACCTCCCGCTGTGCACGATCGCGTGGGGGCTGAGCCTCTACTTCCTGTTCGGCAACCTGGAGTTCCTCGGCGGGCAGACCGGCATCACCGGCCTGCCGGCGCTCACCATCGCGGGCATCTCGCTCGCGTCGCCGCGCGCGCTGGGGCCGTTGATCTGGGCCGCGTTGCTGCTGGCGCTGTGGGCGCTGCACAACCTGCTCGATTCGCGCGAAGGACGCGCCATCCGCGCGCTCAAGTCGGGCCGGGTGATGGCCGAGTCGATGGGTGTGGACACCGCGCGCTACCGCGTGAAGGTGTTCGTGCTCGCGGCGCTGCTGGCGGCGCTGTCGGGTTGGCTGTACGCGCACATGCAGCGCTTCGTGAACCCGACGCCCTTCAACCTGAACATCGGCATCGAGTACCTCTTCATGGCGGTGGTCGGCGGTGCGGGGCATCTGTGGGGCGCCGTGCTGGGTGCAACGCTCATCACGCTGGTCAAGGAGCAACTGCAGGACATCCTGCCGAAGCTGCTCGGCGCGAGCGGCAACTTCGAGGTGATCGTGTTCGGCCTGCTGATGCTCTTCGTGCTGCAACGCTTCGCCGAAGGACTGTGGCCGACGCTGGCCCGCGTGTCCGCGCGCTTCCTGAAGCCGGAGCCCGTTCGCGAGGCCACGACCATCGCTGCGCTTGCCAGCCGCAAGCTGCCCGCTTCCGGCGAGATGCTGCTCGAAGCCGACAAGGTCACCAAGCGCTTCGGCGGCCTCGTCGCCAACAACGCGGTCGCGATGACGCTCAAGGCCGGCGAGGTGCATGCGCTCATCGGCCCGAACGGGGCCGGCAAGAGCACCTTCTTCAACATGATCTCCGGCGTGGACGACCCGACCGAAGGCGAAGTGCGCCTGATGGGCGAATCGATGAACGGCAAGCCCTCGCGCGACTACGCGGCGCGCGGACTCGGCCGCACCTTCCAGCACGTGCGCCTGCTCGGCACGCGCAGCGTGCTGGAGAACGTCGCGCTCGGGGCGCACCGGCGCGGGCACCGCGGCTGGCTCTCCGCGATGCTGCGGCTGGACCGTGCGGAGGAAGCCGCGTTGCTGGCAGAGGCGCGCCGTCAGATCGAGCGCTGCGGCCTGGCCGAGCATGCCGATGCACCGGCCGCATCGCTGGCGCTGGGCCAGCAGCGCGTGGTCGAGATCGCCCGCGCACTGGCAGGCCAGCCTGCCGCGCTGCTGCTCGACGAACCCGCTGCCGGCCTGCGCCACCTGGAGAAGCAGGCGCTGGCGACCCTGCTCTCGCAATTGCGCGCCGAGGGCCTGGGCATCCTCGTCGTCGAGCACGACATGGAGTTCGTCATGAACCTCGCCGACCGCATCACGGTGCTGGAGTTCGGCGCCGTCATCGCCGAAGGAACGCCCGTGCAGGTGCAATCCAACCCCCGTGTGCTGGACGCCTATCTGGGCGGCAGCGACGAACCGATCGCCATCGCAGCATGAACCCCTTGTTCGAACTCCAGGACTTCAGCGTCGCCTACGGCGCGGTCGAGGCCGTGCACGGCATCGCGCTGCGCGTGGACGAAGGCGAGATTGTCACCGTCATCGGCCCCAATGGCGCCGGCAAGACAACCTTGCTGTGTGCCGCGATGGGCTTGTTGCCCTCCACCGGCAGCCTCACGCTCGCGGGCGAGCGCATCGCGCGGCCCAGCGTCGAGGCGATGGTCGCGCGCGGCGTGGCGCTCGTGCCCGAGCGGCGCGAGCTCTTCGGCGAAATGCCGGTCGAGGACAACCTGCTGCTCGGCGGCTTCTACCGCTGGCGCACCGGCAAGCGCGATCAGCGCGAGCGCATGGAGGAGGTCTTCGCGATCTTCCCGCGACTCAAGGAGCGCCGCGCCCAACTCGCGAGCACGCTCTCCGGCGGCGAACGACAGATGCTCGCCATCGGCCGCGCATTGATGGCCCGGCCCCGCCTGCTGATGCTGGACGAACCCTCGCTCGGCCTCGCGCCGCTGATCGTGCGCGAAGTGCTGCACGTGGTGTCGTCGCTGCGCGCCCATGGCGTCTCGGTGCTGCTGGTGGAGCAGAACGCCCGCGCCGCCCTGCAGGTGGCTGACCGCGGCTATGTGCTGGAGACCGGCGCCGTTGCGCTGACGGGCGAGGCCCAGGCGCTGTTGCACGACCGTCGAATCATCGATACCTACCTGGGCTTGGGCAACAAGAACGCCGTCGCAGCCTGACCCAACCACTTTCGGAGAATTCCATGACCCAGATCCTTCAAAGCTTCATCGGCGGCCGCTGGCTCGGCGAGCAGGGCGCGCAGACGCTCCGGAGCGCCGTCAACGGCCGTCCGGTGGCGAGCACGCATGCCGAGTCGATCGACTTCGGCGAGGCGGTTCACCATGCGCGCAACGTCGGCCTGCCCCATCTGCTGGCGATGGATTTCCAGCAACGCGCCCAGCGCCTGCGTGCCATCTCGAAGTACCTGGCGGAGCACAAGGAAGAGCTCTACGCCATCTCGGCCCACACCGGCGCGACGCGTGCGGACAGCTGGATCGACATCGAAGGCGGCGCGGGCACGCTCGCGGCCTATGCCGGCATCGGTGGGAGCGAGCTGCCTTCGGGCAACCTCGTGCATGAAGGCCCCGCGATGCCGCTCGGCAAGAAGGGCAGCTTTGCCGGCACGCACATCCTGGTGCCGCGCCATGGCGTCGCGGTGCACATCAACGCCTTCAACTTCCCCGTGTGGGGCCTGCTGGAGAAATGGGCGCCCAGCTTCCTCGCGGGCATGCCCTGCATCGGCAAGCCGGCAACCTCCACCAGCTACCTGACCGAAGCGCTGGTGCGCCTGATGCACCGCTCCGGCCTGCTGCCGGAGGGCAGCCTGCAACTCGTGATCGGCAGCACGGGCGATCTGCTGGACCGCCTCGATGGCTCGGACGTCGTCACCTTCACCGGTTCCGCCGACACCGCGGCCAAGCTGCGTGTGCATCCGAACATCGTGAAGCATTCGATCCCTTTCAATGCCGAGGCCGATTCGCTCAACTGCGCCATCCTCGCGCCCGATGTGTCGCCCGATGACGAGGAGTTCGACCTCTTCGTCAAGGAAGTGGCGCGCGAGATGACGGTCAAGTCCGGCCAGAAATGCACCGCGATCCGCCGCGCCATCGTGCCGCGCCAGCATCTGGATGCGGTGGCCGAGAAGCTGCGTGCGCGGCTCGCCAAAACGGTGGTGGGCGATCCGGCGCGCGAGGACGTGCGCATGGGCGCGCTCGCATCGCATGCGCAGCAGACCGACGTGGCCGAACGCGTCCGCACGCTGATGGAGGGCGCGGAACTGGTCTACGGCGAGCGCGACGGCTTCTCGCCGCAGGGCGACGGCGTGGCCGAAGGCGCGTTCTTCTCGCCCACGCTGCTGCTGTCGCGCGACCCGCTGCGTCACGACGCGGTGCATGACGTGGAGGCCTTCGGTCCGGTGAGCACGCTGATGGCCTATGACGGCCTGGACGAAGCACTGGCGCTCGCCGCACGCGGGCGCGGCAGCCTGGTCGGCACGCTGGTCACCAAGGACCCGGCGACAGCGGCCAAGGCAATTCCCGTGGCTGCGGCACACCATGGCCGGCTGCTCGTGCTCGACCGCGAGGCTGCCGTCGAATCGACGGGCCATGGCTCGCCGCTGCCTTTCCTCAAGCACGGCGGCCCCGGCCGCGCGGGCGGTGGCGAGGAGTTGGGCGGCCTGCGGGCGGTCAAGCACTACCTGCAGCGTGCGGCGGTGCAGGGCTCGCCCACCATGCTGGCGGCCGTCACCGGCGAGTACATGCGCGGCGCCCAGTTGCGCGAATCGGAGCTCCACCCCTTCCGCAAGCACTTCGAGGATCTGGAGATCGGCGATTCGCTGCTGACGCATCGCCGCACCGTGGGCGAGGCCGACATCGTGGCCTTCGGCGGCATCTCGGGCGACTACTTCTACATGCACTTCGACGAGATCGCCGCGAAGGAGAGCCCCTTCGGCAAGCGCATCGCGCACGGTTACTTCGTGCTGTCGGCAGCGGCGGGACTGTTCGTCTCGCCCGCGCCCGGTCCGGTGCTCGCCAACTACGGGCTCGACACGCTGCGCTTCGTCAAACCGGTCGGTATCGGCGACACGATCCGTGCGCGGCTCACCTGCAAGCGCAAGATCGACCGCCAGAAGAAGGACGCCAACGGCATCGGTCAGGGCGTGGTTGCGTGGGACGTGGAGGTGACGAACCAGGACGGCGAACTCGTCGCGAGCTACGACATCCTGACGCTGGTGGCCAAGCGGGGCTGAGCCGGCTCGCCGTTCATGCCGCCGGGACAGGGAGACTGCGCAGGGACGTGACGCGCGACCCGAGAATCACCAAGGCCTGAATCGCGAACCCTGCGAGTGCCACGAGAAGGCAGGCCGATTCGCCGTACGTCGATCCCACCAGGCCTCCCAGGGCAGCACCCAGGGGTCGCGCACCGGCGTTGGCCGTCAGGAAAACTGCCGAGACGCGGCCGAGCATGGGGCCCGCGGTCACGCTCTGGCGCAGCGTGGTGGAGGTGATCGTCCAGACCATCGGTCCGGCTCCGAACAGGACGAAGGACAGGGCTGCGAGCGCCGCATGGGGGAACACCAGCGTGGAGGCCATCGCCAGCGCGGCAAACACCGACACCACAGGTCCGACCTGAATCGCCCTGCCGAAGGGCATGGCCGCAACAACGCGCGAGGTCAGCATGGCGCCTGCCACCATGCCCGCACCGAGCATCGCGAGCGTCAGGCCGATCGCCTGTGCACTCATGTCGAGGACGCGAGCCGCGTAAGGCACATAGGCCGCCTGAAGCACGAACCACGAGAGGTTGAAGATCACTCCGGTGACCAGCATCGGGCGCAACATCGGCTCGCGCCAAACGAAGCTTGCACCTTCCCGAACCTCCACAAGCGGATGCCGCGCTGGCGATGCTGGACGCGTTGGTTCAAGCAAGCGCAGCAGCAGGAGGATCGCGAAGATCGATAGCACTGCGGCCAGGGTGAACGCCGTAGCCGCGCCCGCCCAGGAAACCAGCGATCCCGCGAGTGCGGGCCCGGCGGTGAATGCTGCGCTCCGGGCGAGTTCGAGCCTGGAATTGGCCAGCGCAAGCGACCCGCGCGGTACAAGTGCGGGTACCAGCGCAGGGGCGGCGACGCTGAAGCCGACAGTGCCGATCGCTCCGAGGAATCCGAGCAATGCGAGCCACTCGATGGTCAAGGCGGACGAGAGGAGCGCTGCCAGCATGGCCAACAGCGAGAAGGCTCTCAACCCCTCCGCCCACAACATCAGCTGGCGGCGTGGCATGCGGTCGGCCAACATCCCGAGGGGCATGGATGCCAGCAGGAATGGCAAGGTCTGTGCGGCGGCCAGCATTCCGACTTCGCCGGGTCCGGCGCCCAGCGCGAGGACGGCCACCAGGGGCGCCGCGGCGAGGCTCAGTTGCTCGGCAGACTGCGCGGCCAGGTTCGACCATGCCAGGTTCAAGAAGGGTCGCGGAAGGTGGGGGCGCATGACTGACCGAGGTTGAAGAGTGCCGCCGAAGTCTAGGCAGTCGCCACCGGACGCGAACTCCGCTTCTTGCGATTGAATTCGCGGTGCGCTCGTGGGCATAAGGCCTAGCCCTTTCGGCCATCGGCCGATGCCTTGCAATGGGCACATGGCTGCGCTCAAATCCGCGTGCTCCCAGGCGCACGATTCAACAATGGACCGACCTGCCCAACGACCCGTTGAAGCTGGATAGGAACTGACATGAATACCGAACTCAAGCTGTTCATGAGGCGGGTTGCAGCCGGCGCCGTCACCGTGGCCGCGGTGACGCTCCTCGCAGGCTGCGCCGGCACGAACGATGCGGTGAACCAGGCCGCACGGGCGGACAAGGCGGCCCCCGGCCTCGTGGAGACCAAGGCCATCGCCGAGGAGGCTTTCATCTACGGTCTGCCGCTCGTCATGAACTATGCGGTCATGAACGAATACGCGGTCGACAAGGGTGGCCCGCAGTACAAGGCGCCCTTCAACGAGATCAACAACGAGGCGCGCGTCTACACATACCAGGACACCGCTGTCGTCACGCCCAACAGCGACACGCCCTATTCCATGCTGTGGATGGACCTGCGGGCCGAGCCGATGGTGATCTCGGTGCCGGCGGTGGACAAGCGGCGCTACTACTCAGTGCAGTTGGTCGACGGCAATACGTACAACTTCGGCTACGTCGGCAGCCGTGCCATGGGCAACGACCCGGGGAGCTACATGGTGGCCGGCCCCGGCTGGAAGGGGCCGACGCCGCGCGGCATCCGGAAGGTCTTTGCCTCGACCACCCCGTTTGCCGTCGCCATCTTCCGCACCCAGCTCTTCAACGCGAAGGACATGCCGAACGTCGTGAAGGTGCAGGCCGGCTACAAGGCGCAGACGCTGTCCGCCTTCCTGAAGCAGCCACCGCCGGCGGCCCCGGAGACGCTCAAGTTCCTTCCGGCCACGACCGCCGGGATCAAGGACAACTTCTTCGAGTATCTCGACGCCGCGCTCCTCTACGTTCCGCAGACGCGGGAAGACGCTGCCGTGCGGGCCCGCATCGCGCGCATCGGCGTCGGCCCGGGCAAGCCCTTCGAGTTCAGGGACCTGTCGCCCGGGCACAAGGCCGCCGTCGGCCTCGGGATGAAGGAAGGCGACGAGAAGATCGACAAGCGCCTCGACAGCGGGACGAAGGACATCAACGGCTGGAAAGTCGGGTCGGCCTTCGGCGACCGCGATTTCTACAAGGGCGACTGGCTGCTGCGCGCCGCGGCCGCCAAGGGCGGCATCTACGGCAACGATGCGGCGGAGGCCACCTATCCCGTGACGCGCACCACCGCGACCGGCGAGCTGCTGGATGGGAGCAAGCACAACTACACGCTCACCTTCCCGGCCGGGCAGTTGCCGCCGGTGAACGCGTTCTGGTCCGTCACGATGTACGACGGCAAGAGCCAACTGCTCATCAAGAATCCGATCAACCGCTATCTGATCAACGCGCCCATGCGGCAGCGCATGAAGAAGAATCCGGACGGTTCGCTCACGCTGTACATCCAGAGGAAGTCCCCCGGCAAGGCGCTGGAGCGCAACTGGCTGCCGGCGCCCGACGGGCCCATGTACCTGGTGATGCGCCTGTACTGGCCGAAGACATCGCAGCCATCGATCCTGCCGGCCGGCGAAGGCACGTGGAAGCCGCCGGCCGTGTTGGTGTCGTCGAAGTAGCCGCGTCCGGCCCTGACGCCTGCCGCCGCCGTGTTCCTACATCGGTTCGCGGCGTCGCAAGATAGGGTGCCAGCCTGGAGAAATACGCCATGCCCGCATCCAAGCATTCCCGGAAGACTCCCGCGCCCCGCGTGCTGTGGAAAGGCGCGATCAGCTTTGGCCTCGTGCACATCCCCGTTGCGCTCTATTCCGCGACGGTCGACCACGCCATCGACTTCAACTGGCTCGACAAGCGCACCATGGACCCTGTGGGCTACAAGCGCGTCAACAAGAAGACCGGCAAGGAGATTGCGCGCGAGCAGATCGTCAAGGGCATCGAGTACGAGGACGACCAGTACGTGGTGCTCAGCGACGAGGAGATCGCTGCCGCCTATCCCAAGACCACGCAGACCGTCGAGATCGAGGCCTTCGTGCCGGCGGACAGCATCCCCTTCGTCTACCTCGAGCGGCCCTACTACGTGGCCCCGATCAACCGCGGCGCCAAGGTCTACGCGCTCTTGCGCGAGACGCTGCAGCGTGCTGGCCGCGTGGGCATCGCGCGTGTCGTGATCCAGACCAAGCAGCATCTGGCGGTGCTGGTGCCCACCGGGCCGGGGCTGGTGCTGAACCTGTTGCGCTGGGGTGCGGACATCCGGCCGTGGAAGGACCTGCCCCTGCCCTCGGAGAGCGCAAAGAAGGCCGGCCTGACCGAGCGCGAGCTCAAGATGGCGAAGGAACTGGTCGACGACATGAGCGCCGACTGGGACCCGGACGACTACAAGGACTCTTTCAAGGACGAGATCATGCGGCTGGTCGACGAGAAGGTGGAGGCCGGCCAGACCGAGGAAGTGACGCAGCCCGAGCCCGAGGAGGACACCGGCAAGAGCAGCGCGAAGATCCTCGACCTCACGGAACTGCTGCAGCGCAGCCTGCGCAAGGGTGGCGGCAAGGCCGACGCCGACGACAAGGGCAAGGGCAGGGACGAGCCCGCGGAAAAGCCGAAGGCCCGCAAGCCTGCGGCCAAGGGCGCGGCCCGCAAGCGCACACCCGCCAAGACGGCCGCACGCCGCAAGGCCGCCTGAGGCAGCGCGACCGTGGCTAGGCAGAGTGAACGCGAAGCGCTTGCGCCGTACCACGGCAAGCGCGACTTCAAGAAGACGCCGGAGCCCCGCACGGGCGGCAAGGCGGGCGCCAACGGCGCGTTGTCCTTCGTCGTGCAGAAGCACCATGCGAGCCGCCTGCACTACGACTTCAGGCTGGAGCTCGACGGCACGCTCAAGAGCTGGGCGGTGCCGAAGGGGCCCTGCCTCGATCCGACGATCAAGCGCATGGCCGTGCATGTGGAAGACCATCCGATCTCCTACGCGAGCTTCGAAGGCACGATTCCGCCCAAGCAGTACGGCGCCGGCACCGTCATCGTGTGGGACCGCGGCGAATGGGCTGCCGAAGGCGATGCGCGCCAGGCCCTGGCGGAAGGCAAGCTGAAGTTCGAGCTGCGCGGCGACAAGCTGCGCGGCCACTGGACGCTGGTGCGCATGCGCGGCAATGGCGAGAAGCAGGAACCCTGGCTGCTCATCAAGGAAAGGGACGGCGAAGCGCGCCCGCTCGCCGACTACGACATCGTCGAGGCCCTGCCCGACAGCGTGCTGAGCGGCAGGGATGTGGACGACCCACCCCACATCACCTACGGCAAGCCGGCACCACCCGAGAAGAAAGCGCCGGCCGTGCGCAAGAAGGCGGCCGCGAAAAAGCCTGAAGGCCTCGGACGCAAGGCGGCATTGCCCGCCAAGCTCGCGCCGCAGCTGGCGACGCTGGCATCGACGCCGCCCTCCCAACCGGAGGACTGGCTCTACGAGTTGAAGTTCGACGGCTACCGCCTCCTGGCGCGCATCGACGGCGACAAGGTCCAGTGCATCACGCGCAACGGCCACGACTGGACCTCGAAGCTGCCGAAGCTCGCGCAGGCGCTGGCGAAG
The DNA here is from genome assembly GCF_030317145.1 of Variovorax flavidus. GTDB lineage: Bacteria > Pseudomonadota > Gammaproteobacteria > Burkholderiales > Burkholderiaceae_C > Variovorax > Variovorax flavidus. The sequence goes on along the minus strand of NZ_JASZYE010000010.1, from coordinate 106,845 downwards.
CTCCCCACGCGCTCGGCGTGGCTCGACGGCGAGATCGTCGTCGACAACGATATGGGTGCGCCCGACTTCCAGGCGCTGCAGAACGCCTTCGACAGCGATGCGACTGCGTCCGTCGTCTACTGGCTGTTCGATGCGCCTTTTCTCGATGGGCGCGATCTGCGTGACGTGCCGGTGGAAGAACGTCGTGCAGAGCTTGCCCGACTGCTGGGCAAGAAGCCGCCCGCGGCGCTGCGCCTCAGCGAGGCCTTCGAGGCGTCGCCGCGCGACCTGCTGGCGTCCTCTGCGCATCTGGGCTTCGAAGGCATCATCGGCAAGCTCAAGGGGTCGAGCTATGTCTCGCGCCGCTCGCCGAACTGGATCAAGCTCAAGAACCAACGGCGACAGGAATTCGTGATCGGCGGCTACACCGAGCCCAAGGGATCGCGCTCGGGCTTCGGTTCGCTGCTGCTTGGCGTGTTCGACGACGACGGCGCGCTGCAGTACTGCGGCAACGTCGGAACAGGCTTCGACGCCAACCGGCTGGCCGACATCAAGGCGAAGCTCGACAAACAGCAGTCCGACGCATGCCCCTTCGAGACCCGCCCTGCCGGCGTCAAGGCCCAATGGGTCAAGCCCGTGCTGGTGTGCGAGGTGTCCTTCGGCGAATGGACGCGTGAAGGGCGCATCCGCCATTCGGTCTTCCAGGGCCTGCGCGCGGACAAGCCGGCCCGCCAGATCCGCCGCGAGACGGCGCAGGCGCCCGAGCTGACACCCGCGAGCGCCGCCACCGGCAAAGGAGCCGCCAAGCCCATGACGCAGCGCATCACCAACGCCGATCGCGTGATCGACAAGCAGAGCGGCACCACCAAGGGCGAACTCGCCGCCTTCTATCGCCAGGTGGCCGAACTCATGCTGCCGCACCTCAAGGGCCGGCCGGTGTCGCTGGTGCGTGCGCCCGAGGGCGTCGGTGGGGAGCTGTTCTTCCAGAAGCACCTGAAGCAGGACGAACTGCCGGGCGTCAAGCTGCTCGATCCGGCACTCGACCCCGGGCACGAGCCGCTGCTGCAGATCGACACCGAACGCGGCCTGCTGTCGGCTGCGCAGATGAATGTGATCGAACTCCACACCTGGAACGCGACCTCCAGCGCCATCGGCAAGCCCGACCGCATGACCTTCGACCTCGACCCCGGCGAAGGCGTCCCCTGGGCGCGCATGCAGGAAGCCGCCATGCTAGTGCAGACCCTGCTCACCGAGCTGGGATTGCCAGCATTCCTCAAGACCAGCGGCGGCAAGGGCCTGCACGTCTTGGTGCCGATCCGGCGCCACTACGACTGGGACACGGTCAAGGGCTTCTCGCAGGCCGTGGTCCAGCATCTGGCGGACACCATTCCCGATCGATTCGTTGCCAAGAGCGGGCCGCGCAACCGCGTTGGCAAGATCTTCGTCGACTACCTGCGCAACGGCTTCGGCGCGACCACTGTCAGCGCGTGGTCGGCTCGCTCGCGTCCGGGGCTCGGTGTGTCGGTGCCGCTCGCGTGGGATGAGCTGCCGACGCTGACGAGTGCGTCGCAATGGACCGTGAGGAACATCGGCCGCCGCGTCCCCATCGGCAACACGCCGTGGGAGGGGATGGAGAAGAGCCGCAAGTCCATCGGTGCGGCGATGAAGATGCTGGGCTACGCGCCCGAGTGAGGGGCGTCAGGCAGCCACAGGCAGCACTTCGTCCGTCGTCACCTCGAATCGCTCCAGCGTGTTGACGCCAAAGACCATCGTGATCGGCACGTCGGCCGCATCACGGCCGCGCGCAATCACGACGCGGCCGATTCGCGGAATGTTGTGGCGCGCATCGAAGGTGTGCCAGCGGTCGCCGAGGTAGACCTCGAACCAGGCGCTGAAGTCCATCGGGTAGGGCACGGGCGCTATGCCGATGTCGCCGAGGTAACCCGTCACGTAGCGCGCCGGGATGTTCATGCAGCGGCACAGCGTGATGGCCAGATGCGTGAAGTCGCGGCAGACGCCGACGCGCTCGCGAAACCCTTCCAGTGCGGTGCGCGTGGCTCGCGCCGACTGATAGTCGAAGCGCAGATGCCGATGCACGAAATCGCAGATTGCCTGCACACGCTGCCAGCCGGGCGGAACGCCGCCGAACATCGTCCATGCGAACTGCAGGAGTTCGCTGTCGACCTCGCAATACCGGCTCGGCAACAGGAATTGCAGCGTCTCGACCGGCAGATTGGCCGGCGCATGCTCCATGGCGGCCGGCGTGACCGGGTCGGGCCAGCCGGTGTCGAACACCACGGCCTCGTTGCGCAGGCGCACCTTGCTGACGCCCAGGGGCACTTCCACCCGCGCGCAATGGTTGCTGAAGGCGTCGGTGTAGTGGTCGGTGCGCAGGGGCGGGGTGATGGTGAAGACTTCCCCTGCCTGGATGTCCGCCGCGCGCGAAGGATGCACCCGCAGCATGTAGATCAGCGCCGTGGGCGCCGTGACGCCGAGTTCGATGTCGAAACCGATTTTGATGAGCATGGTTCGCTGACGTTGGGGAATCGTTGACGGGCCCGAGACGGATCAAGCATGTTCGGTGCCCGGTTCGACCCATCGTAGTCGGCGCTGCCCTGGACAGCCGTCGGCGATGCCGCGAAGCCGCGTAGTCCATCTTCAACGGGGCTTCTCGTCAGCGCGGTCCTACCGCGGACACCTGGGCGTTCCGACACGCCGGAGCGCGTCGCCACTACGAAGGATCCGGCCGGTACTCCCTAAGCTTGCAGGTCGGTCCGCAGCCGAAGCGCCCGACAAGCGGTGTAGCGCTCGACCTTTCCCTCGACCCATCAGCCCGGAGCGAAGCATGGATCTTTCCACGTTGTTTGGCCTGTTCGGTGAATCCTGGATCGACGAATTCCTGATATGGGCCGTGGCGTCAGCAGCCGCCGTCGTCGCCCTGGTCGCGGTGGTGAATGCGCTGAACATGCTTTTCGAAACAGAAACCGGCTGATGCCGACGGCGCGCTCCGCGTCGCCACCCGTTAGACACTGAAGGACCCCTGATGACGCAACAGAACAAGGCGACTGCCGGTCGTCGCCCGACCAAGGGTGGCGACGGCAGCAATGCCAAGCAAGAGCAACTCGCCGCCTTCACCGCCGACAACACGCCCCACCTGACCACCAATCAGGGCCTGCAGATACCGGACAACCACAACTCGCTGAGGGCGGGCGTGCGGGGCCCGACGCTCCTGGAGGATTTCATCCTTCGCGAGAAGATCACGCACTTCGACCACGAGCGCATTCCCGAGCGGGCGGTGCATGCCAGGGGGTCGGCGGCGCATGGCTACTTCGAGGTCTACAAGTCGATGTCGCAGTTCACGTGCGCCGAGTTCCTGCAGGACCCGGCGGTGAAGACGCCCGTTTTCGTGCGCTTTTCGACCGTGGCGGGCTCGCGGGGCTCCGCCGATACCGTGCGCGACGTGCGCGGCTTCGCCGTCAAGTTCTATACCCAGCAGGGCAACTACGACCTGGTGGGCAACAACATCCCGGTGTTCTTCGTCCAGGACGCGATCAAGTTCCCCGACCTGGTCCATGCCGTCAAGCCCGAGCCGCACAACGAAATGCCGCAGGCCGCGAGCGCGCACGACACCTTCTGGGATTTCGCATCGCTGATGCCCGAAACGACCCACATGCTGATGTGGGCCATGTCGGACCGCGCGATTCCGCGCAGCCTGCGGATGATGGAAGGCTTCGGTGTCCACACCTTCCGCTTCATCAATGCGCGCGGCGAAAGCCATTTCGTGAAGTTCCACTGGAAGCCCAAGCTCGGCATCCATGGCCTGGCCTGGGACGAGGCGCAGAAGATCGCGGGCAAGGACGCCGACTTCCACCGGCGCGACCTCTGGGAAGCGATCGAGAGCGGCAACTTCCCTGAATGGGAGCTGGGCGTGCAGATGGTCCCTCAGGACAAGGAACATGCCTTCGGCTTCGACCTGCTCGACCCCACCAAGATCATTCCCGAAGAGATGGTGCCCGTGCAGCGCATCGGGCGCCTGGTGCTCAATCGCAACCCTGACAACTTCTTCGCCGAAACCGAGCAGGTGGCCTTCCATCCGGGCCATGTGGTGCCGGGCATCGATTTCACGAACGACCCCTTGCTGCAGGGTCGCCTGTTCTCGTACACCGACACGCAGATCTCGCGGCTCGGCGGCGCGAACTTCCATGAGCTGCCCATCAACAAGGGCGTGTGCCCCTTCCACAACTTCCAGCGTGACGGCATGCATCGCCAGACCATCGCGCGGGGCCAGGTCGCCTACGAACCCCACTCGCTGATCGACGGCAAGGAATACCGCATCGACGGCGGCAGCGGCGGCTTCCAGTCCTTCCCCGAGGCGCTGGAGCCGCCCAAGGTGCGGCGGCGCAGCCCGTCATTCGACGACCACTTCACGCAGGCGCGACTCTTCTTCAACAGCCAGAGCGCAGCGGAGAAGGAGCACATCATCGCGGCCTTCCGCTTCGAGTTGTCGAAGGTCGCGGTGCCGGCCGTTCGCCAGCGCATGGTGGACAACCTCGCGCACGTCGACGAGAAGCTCGCGCGCCGCGTGGCCGAGCCGCTGGGCATCAACGCGCCGGATGCGAAGGCCGCGGCGGGCCGCGCGGGTTTCCGGGAGCATCGCTTCACGATGCCGATCGACGAGTCGCGCGCGCTCAGCATGCTCGACACCGGCGACGGCTCGATCAAGACGCGCAAGGTCGCGATCCTCGTGGCGGACGGCGTCGATTCGGCATCGCTCAAGCCCATTCGCGAAGCCATCGAACAGGCCGGCGCGCAGTGCAAGGTGGTGGGTCCGCGGCTGGGCACGATCGCGAGCGCATCCAAGCGGCAGCTCGACGTCGACGCCACCTTCGTCAACATGCCCTCGGTGATGTTCGATGCGGTACTGGTGCCGGCGGGCGCCCAGGCCATCGAAGCGCTGGCACGCAGCGGCGACGCGGTTCACTTCGTGCTGGAAGCCTACAAGCACTGCAAGGCGATCTGCACGGTCGGCGAGGGCGTGCAGATGCTGGCGACGCTCGGCATCGGGCCTGACGCGAAGTCGGCGCCAGCCGGTGTGGTGGTGGCCGCCACGCCCGTGACCAATCTGGGCGACGACACGGCCGCGGCGAAGATCGCCAGCGACTTCATCGCGGCCATCGCGAAGCACCGGCATTGGGACCGGGCGAATGTGGAGGGCGTGCCGGCGTAGCTACCGGCAGGGGCTAGCGGCCGGGGTGTGAGCGCGAGGCCCAGCGCGAGCGTGCGAGCGCCACCAGTTCGATCGCGCCCCACAGCAAGGCGGACCCGACACCCCTGAAGGGATGGATCGGCGAGGTACTGAGGATTCGGGGCATGGTCACCCACCGTAGCGCGCTTGTATGACGGCTTGATGGCAGGCGATGCGGCTATCCTGCGCGCACTTCCGTCCTCCCTCGCCCGCGTGACTCCCACAGATCTGCCCGAACTGATCGAGCTGCAGCGGCTCTCCGACCTCGCCGGCGTGCACATGGTGCGGCGCGTCCTGTGCGAGGTGATGGCCGGCGAGGCGCGCTTCCCGGTGGAGGCCTTCATCCTGGGCAGCGCGAGCCCGCTGGCGCCTGCCGTCGGTTTCTTCGGCGGTGTGCACGGCCTGGAGCGGATCGGTGCCGAAGTGACGATCGCCTACCTTCGCAGCCTCGTCATGCGCCTGCAATGGGACGAGACGCTGCACCGGCAGCTGGAGACCGTGCGACTGGTGTTCATGCCGCTCGTCAATCCGGGCGGCCTGTGGCGCGGCACGCGCGCGAATCCGAATGGCGTCGACCTCATGCGCAATGCGCCGGTGGAGTCGGCCGAACGCGTGCCCTATCTCGTCGGCGGACAACGCCTCAGCTCCGCACTGCCCTGGTATCGCGGCGCGCACGGAGCGCCCATGGAAAGCGAAAGCGCCGCACTGTGCGAACTGGTCGAAGCCGAGTTGACGGTGCGCCCTTTCAGCATCGCGGTGGATTGCCATTCCGGCTTCGGCCTCAGTGACCGGATCTGGTTTCCGTTCGCGCACACCTCGCGCCCCATCACCCACTTGCCCGAAATGCACGCGCTGTGCGAGATCGTCGACGGAACGCTGCTGCACCACCGCTACGTGCTGGAGCCGCAGAGCCGCCAGTACATGGCGCACGGCGACCTGTGGGACCACCTCTACCTTCGCGCGAGCGACACCAAGCCCGGATCGGTGTTCCTGCCGCTGACGCTGGAGATGGGCTCGTGGCTGTGGGTCAAGAAGAACCCGCGGCAGATCTTCTCGCGTCACGGCATCTTCAATCCCATGATCGAACACCGTCAGCAGCGCGTGCTTCGGCGTCACGTCGGCTGGCTGGACTTCATCACGCGCGCCGCGTGCAGCCACGAGCGCTGGGTGCCGACCGGCGACGACAGGGAGCGCCATCGGCAACTGGCCATGGCGCGCTGGTACGAAGGGCCGGCGCGATGAGCACATGGGTACTGCTGCGCGGACTCACGCGCGAGAGCGGCCACTGGGGCGCGTTTCCGGAGATGCTGAGCGAGCGGATGCCGGGAGCGCGCGTGCTGACGCTCGATCTTCCGGGCAACGGACGCCTGAATCACGCGCCAAGCCCCACGAGCATCGAAGCGACGATGCAGAACGCCCGGCAGCAGATGAAGGCGTCGGGCCATTCGCCTCCCTTTCACCTGCTTGCCATGTCGCTCGGTGCGATGGTCGCGGTCGAGTGGGCGTGCAGCCACCCCGAAGAACTCGCGGGCTGCGTGCTGGTCAACACCAGCCTGCGGCCCTTCAGCCGGTGGTACCAGCGGCTGCGGCCCGCCAACTACGCCGCGCTGCTCGGCGTCGTGGCCGGCGCGATGTCGAGTCGCCAGCGTGAGCAGACGATCCTGCGCCTGACCAGCCGGCACCTGGCGCCGGACGATGGCGTGATCGACGACTGGACGGCGTTGCGCGAGGCGCGCCCGGTGTCGGCGGCCAACGCGCTGCGTCAGTTGCTGGCGGCTGCGCGCTATCGGGCTCCGGCGAACGCGCCCGCCGTCCCGCTGCTCGTGCTCGCGAGCCGCTGCGATGCGCTGGTGAATGCGCAGTGCTCGCGGCAACTCGCGCGGCAATGGCGCACGGCGATCCTCGAACACCCGACGGCAGGCCACGACCTGCCGCTGGACGATGGCCCATGGGTGGTCGAGCAGATCCTTCGATGGGCAGGCGGCGGGGCGCGCAGCCCGCTCACTTCTGCCCGTCCGCCGGGCGCAGCACCTTTCCCTTGAGCGTGACCGCCTTGCCGATCGGCGGCGCGGTGCTCGTCTCGACGGTACGCAGCGTTCCGTCCTGCATGCGCACACCGACCTCGTAGGACGTGACGGTTCGGGTGTGCTTCTCGATCGCGTTGCCCGCGAAGCCGCCGCCGACCGCGCCAAGCAGCGTGGCCGCCGTGCGTCCGTTGCCATGGCCGATCTGGTTGCCGACCACCCCGCCGACGACACCGCCAGCGACGGCGCCAACGCCGGTCGTCGGCGCGGGATGCTGCACCGTGCGGACCGATTCGACGTGTCCGCAGACGGCGCATACATGGGCGGGCGCAGGTGCCGGTGCAGGGCCTGCCTGCGCCACGTTCGGGGCGACGGCCTCGGGCGCCCGAACGGGCGGCGGCAAGGGTGTCGCAGCGGGCGGCACCGCACCGTTCGCCGCCGCGGGAGCAGGCGAGGCGGGCCGAGGCACATCGGGCTTGAAGTCATCCGGTGCCGGCGCCTGCACCGCGGGCGCCGCGGCAATGGTGGCGGTTGCAGGCGCGTCGTTGCGGCCTTGCTGGTGCAGCAGCACGCCGCCGAGTGCGGCCACTGCCACGGCCAGCGTGCCGATCGCCGTCCAGAGCACCTTGGGCGACGAGTGGGTGGGTGTGCGTTCGACCGCAGGCGGGTCGAGTGGCGTCGAGTTCATGGATGTTCCCCTTTCATGCCCGCTGCGCGAGGCAGCAGGTTTCAGGAGAAAGCATGGTGATTGCGCAAGACCTGTCAATGCGACGCGGTCCTACACATCAGGCCGGACGCGAGGCCTCATTCATCCCACGCCACTAGCCGTCGAGGCGATTCCCACATCAGCTTGCGGCGATCCGTCTCGTCGGGAAAGAGCTGCCGGATCAAGGCCAGCTGCAGTCCGTAGTCGATGCGTTCCGTCGCGCGAAGGTAGGGCCAATCCGAACCCCACACGCAGCGATCGAGCGTGAAAGCATCGGCGAGCGCGTGCACGAACGGCCATACGTCCTCATGCGGATGCGCCTTCTGCGAGAACTTCGCCAAGCCTGACAGTTTGACGAACGCGCGCCCGGAGCGCCCCAGTTCGAGCAGCGCCTGGAAGCCCGGCTGATGAAGGCCCGCACCCGGATGCGGCTTGCCGCAATGATCGATCACCAGGCGCACGGAGGAGCCATCGAGCAGGGGCAGCAGCGCGGGGAGCTGGTCCTTCTCGACCTGCACCTGCAACAGGAGATCGAGTTCGCTCAGCTTGCGGAGCAACTCGCCTGCAGGCAGGTAGTAGTCCACGCCGAGAAAGGAAGGGTTGAAAGCGACACCGACGATGCCCTGTGCCTTCAGGGCCGCCAGCGCATCGAGAGAGATGTCGTGGTCCACCACGGCGATGCCCTTGAAGCGCCCCTCGCTGCGCGCGATGGCATCGAGCAGGCAGCGGTTGTCGGTGCCGTAGCCGGAGTTGGGCCCCACCACCAGCGCGCGGCGCACGCCGTAGGCATCCATCACCGCCATGAACAGATCGGCCGAACCCGATTCCTGGCCGCTCGGGCGATAGTGCGTGTCCGCCGCATAAGGAAACCGGATGGGGTCGAAGATGTGGTTGTGGCAATCGATCTTGGGTTCTTCGAAGATGCTCGTCATGGGTTCAGGCCAGTTGTCACGCCGCCAATACCATGCACGCCGGGGGCACGCAATCGGCCATGGGGCCAGGACGACGAATTCGTATGATGCTCCCGGCGGCAACGAGGCCGCAGGACCCGGCGAATCGAACATGACATTTTCCAAGAATGGCGCTTCCGGCCGCGAAGATGCAGAGACCTCTGTCATCCGCGTGGTCGATGACGACGGCGCGTTCCGGCGCGCGGTGTGCGACCAGCTGATGACGGCCGGCCATACGGTGCGGGACTACGGCTCCATCGGCGAGTTGCTCCGGCAAGGCATCGGCGACGAGCCCGGATGCCTGATTCTCGATCTCCACATGCCGGGCCCGGACTGGCTCGATCTGCAGGACGTGGTCACGCGGAGCGCCGAGCCCTTGCCGGTCATCGTGCTCACGGCCAAGGCCAGCGCGCACGACACCTTGCGCGCCATGAAGGCCGGGGCGGCGGACTTCTTCCTCAAGCCGGTCGATCGGGAAACGCTCGTGGGCGCGGTGACGAACGCGCTGGCGAACCATCTCTCCCGCCGCCGCACGCTGCAGCAGATCGCTGCGCTGAAGGCACGCTACGCCACGCTCACGCCGCGCGAGCGCCAGGTCGCGGCCATGGTCGTCGCGGGCGCCTTCAACAAGGAGATCGGCGTGGCGCTCGGCACCGCCGAACGCACGGTGAAGCTGCACCGCGCCAACGCCATGGAAAAGATGGGTGCGCGCTCACTGCCGGACCTGGTCCGGGCCTTCAGCGAACTGGACGCCGCTCCATCGGGGCCCGCAGCCTTCGGTTGAATCTCCGCCGCGCGGCCGGCCGCTCGTTCGCGGCCTTATCCGACAGGGAAGCGGTTCCGGCTCTGGCAGGCTTAGAGGGTTTTTGCCTCCTTCGACTACTGCCGCTTCATGAATACACCCTCCGCGATCGATCCTGAGGACTTCCAACGCCTGCTCAGCCGCAACCTGAAGCTGCCACTCGCCGGCGGGATCATCGGCGCGGTGGTGTTCGTCGCGCTCATCGTGTACCTGCTGTCGGTGATCGGCTGGGTGGAGCACACCGACCGCGTGTCCCGTGCCGCGAGCGAAGTCCAGCGCCGCAGCATCGATCTCGAGACCGGCATGCGGGGCTACCTGATCACCGGTGACGAGAGCTTCCTCGAGCCCTACGAGAGCAACCTGCCGCGGGTCAAGAACGACCTCGGCGCACTCAAGACGCTGGTGGCGGACAACCGGGCGCAGTCGGAAAGGGTCGACCGCATCGCCGCGCTGCAGGACACGTGGAACCAGTTCGCGCGCGCGATGATCGAGCTGCGCCGCAGCGGCGGCGACTACCAGCAGCCGGTCCGGCTCGGCCGCGGCAAGCGGCTGACCGACGAGATGCGCAGCGAGTACGGCGCCTTCAACAACACCGAGCAGAACCTGCGCTTCGAGCGCAACAACGAAGCCAACCGCACGAGCATGGCGATCGTCGCGCTGTTCGTGCTCTTCACGCTGATCAGTACCGGCCTGCTGGCCTACTTCGGACGGCGCCAGCTGATGCGCCTCTCCGAGAGCTACGACGGCGTGCTCCGGGAGCAGGCGGCCCATGCCGCCACGCTGCAGCGGCAGGCCTGGTTGCGCAGCGCCCAGACCGAGCTGGCCGGCGACCTGGTGGGCGAACTCAGTGCGCAGGAGATGGGGCGCAAGGTGCTCGCCTTCTTCTCCCGCCATGTCGGCAGCCCGGTGGGCGCGCTCTATGTGCGCGAGCGTCACGGCGCGCTGCGGCGGGTCGCGAGCTATGGTTTCTCGAACGAGGCCGAAGCCTCGCCACAGGTCTTTTCGCCGACCGAGAGCCTCGTGGGGCAGGCCGCGGCCGAGAAGCGGCGCCTGCTCATCGAGCCCGTGAATGCCGACTACCTCAAGGTCAACTCGGGCCTCGGTGACATGCCTCCCGCAGCCGCACTTCTGTTGCCCGTGGCGAACGACGGCATCGTCAATGGCGTCGTCGAGCTCGGCCTCCTGAAGCAGCCGGGCGAGGAAGCGAACCAGCTGCTCGACCTGGTCGCGGGCAACATCGGCAGCTCGATCGCCGCGGTGCGCTACCGCGAGCAGTTGCAGGACGCACTGGCCGAGACCCAGCAGCTCAACGAAGAGCTGCAGGTGCAGCAGGAAGAACTGCGCACCGCCAACGAGGAGCTGGAGGAACAGTCGCGCGCACTGCGCGTCTCGCAGGCCACGCTGGAGAACCAGCAGGCCGAGCTGGAGCAGACCAACAGCCAGCTGTCGGAACGCACCGAGGCGCTGGACATGCGCAACGCCGCCTTGCGCCGCGCGCAGCACGACCTCGAGGAGCGCGCCGACGAACTGCAGCGCGCGAGCCGCTACAAGTCGGAATTCCTCGCGAACATGTCGCACGAGCTGCGCACGCCGCTCAACAGCGCGCTGATCCTCGCCAAGCTGCTGGGCGACAACCCGCAGGGCAACCTCAGCGCCGAGCAGGTGAAGTTCGCGGAGTCCATCTACGCATCGGGCAACGACCTGCTGGTGCTGATCAACGACATCCTCGACATCGCGAAGGTCGAAGCCGGCAAGCTCGAAGTGATCGCGGAGGAGGTCGCGACGCAGAAGCTGGCGCACAGCCTGGAGATGACGTTCACGCCGCAGGCCGATCAGAAGCGGCTGCAGTTCCGTCTCGACGTCCGGCCGGATGCGCCGGCCACGCTGGTCACCGACCGGCAGCGGGTCGAGCAGATCCTGAAGAACCTGCTGTCGAACGCGCTCAAGTTCACCGACCGCGGCGAGGTGGTGCTGACCGTGTCCGGCGTGCCCGGCGGCGGCGCGGCGTTTGCGGTGAGCGATACGGGCATCGGCATCCCCGCGGACCAGCAGGAAGTGATCTTCGAAGCCTTTCGCCAGGCCGATGGCACGACCAGCCGGCGCTACGGCGGCACCGGCCTGGGGCTGTCGATCTCGCGAGACCTGACCCGGTTGCTCGGCGGAACGCTGAGCGTGCACAGCGAGGCCGGCGCCGGCAGCACCTTCACGCTGGAGTTGCCCCCGCGCGCGCCCCAGGCGAGCGAGCAGGCAGCGGATGCGAATGCCAGGCCGGCACCCTCGGCCTCGCGTGCATCTGGCGGCGTGCCGCCGGCGCCGCCCGCGCCCGCGACGCCGGCCGTCCCGGCGCCGCAGTTCTCCGACGACCGGTCCTTGCCGCGCGACCAGGCGCGCCGTGTGCTCGTGATCGAGGACGAGCCGCAGTTCGCCCACATCCTCTACGACCTCGCGCATGAACTCGGCTACCGCTGCCTGGTCGCGCACGGCGCGGCCGACGGCTTCAGCCTCGCGACGCAGTTCCTGCCGGACGCGATCCTGCTCGACATGCGCCTGCCCGACAGTCCGGGCCTCGGCGTGCTGCAGCGCCTGAAGGACGATCCGCAGACCCGCCACATTCCGGTCCATGTCGTCTCCGCGCAGGACAGCTCCGAAGCCGCGCTGCACATGGGCGCGATCGGCTATGCGCTCAAGCCCACTTCGCGCGACCAGCTGATGGAGGTGTTCCGCAAGTTCGAGGACAAGCTCACGCAGAAGCTCAAGGCCGTGCTGCTGGTCGAGGACGACGCGCTGCAGCGCGAGAGCGTGGTCAAGCTGATCGGCGACGACGACGTGGTCATCACCGCCGTCGAATCGGGCGAGGAAGCACTGGAGCTGCTGCGCACGCGCGTCTTCGATTGCATGATCACCGACCTGCGGCTGCCCGACATGCAGGGCGCCGAGCTGCTCAAGCGCATGGCGACGGAGGAAATCGTCTCGTTCCCGCCCGTCATCGTCTACACCGGCCGCAACCTCACGCGCGACGAGGAGGCCGAGCTGCTGCGCTATTCGCGCTCGATCATCATCAAGGGCGCTCGCTCGCCCGAGCGGCTGCTGGACGAGGTCACGCTGTTCCTGCACAAGGTCGAGGCCGATCTGTCGAGCGAGCGCCGGACCATGCTGAAGACCGCGCGCGGACGCGACCGCGTCTTCGAGGGCCGCCGCATCCTGCTGGTGGACGACGACGTGCGCAACATCTTCGCGCTCACCAGTGCGCTGGAGCAGCGCGGCGCCGCCGTCGAGATCGGCCGCAACGGCCGCGAGGCACTGGAGAAGCTCGATCAGGTGCGCGACATCGACCTCGTGCTGATGGACGTGATGATGCCGGAGATGGACGGCCTCGAAGCCACCCGCCGCCTGCGCCAGGACCCGCGTTTCGGCAAGCTGCCGGTGATCGCCGTCACGGCCAAGGCCATGAAGGACGACCAGGAGCAGTGCCTGGCCGCGGGAGCCAACGACTACCTCGCGAAGCCGGTCGACCTCGATCGCCTGTTCTCGCTGCTGCGGGTGTGGATGCCCAAGATGGAGCGCCTGTGAATCCCGGCGCGTCGCCTCCCCCGTTGAATCCGCCGCTGCATCCGCCCAGCGACACGGACATCGAGCTGCGCCTGCTGATGGAGGCGATCTACCTCAAGTACAGCTACGACTTCCGCAACTACACCGGCGCCTCGCAGAAGCGGCGCGTGCTGTACGCACTGGGGCAACTGGGGCTGCCGAGCATCTCGGCGCTGCAGGACAAGGTGTTGCGCGAGCCGGCGATGTTCACGCGGCTGCTGCAGTTCCTCACCATCCCGGTGAGCGAGATGTTCCGCGACCCGGGCTACTTCCTGGAACTGCGCCGGCAGGTGGTGCCGATGCTGCACACCTATCCGTCGCTCAAGGTGTGGGTGGCGGGCTGCAGCACCGGCGAGGAGGTGTTCTCGCTCGCCATCCTGCTGCGCGAGGAGGGTCTGCTGGAGCGCACGCAGATCTATGCGACCGACATCAATCCCTCGTCGCTGGAGAAGGCGCGGCTGGGCATCTTTCCGCTGGAGTCGATCAGGCACTACACGGCCAACTACCAGCGCGCGGGCGGCCTGCGGGCCTTTTCCGACTACTACACCGCGGCCTACGACGCCGCGCGCTTCGACCCCTCGCTGTGCGCGGACGTGATCTTTGCAGACCACAGCCTTGCGACGGACGCGGTCTTCGCGGAGACGCAGCTTGTGTCCTGCCGCAACGTGCTTATCTATTTCAACAGGCAGTTGCAGGACCGGGCGCTGGGGCTGTTCCATGAGTCGCTGTGCCATCGCGGCTTCATGGGGCTCGGCGCGAAGGAGAGCATCGATTTCTCGAGCTACGCCGATCGATTCGAGGTGCTCTCGCGCGGCGAGCGCATCTTCAGGAAGGCAACATGAAGCAGTCTCCCGGCATGGGGCGGCAGGTGCTGGCGGTCGTGATCGGCGCTTCCGCCGGCGGCGTCGACGCGCTGATCGCCTTGCTCGGCGACCTGCCCGCGCAGTGGCGCCTTTCGGTGGTGGTGGTCATCCATCTTCCCGAGGCGCATGAGAGCCGGCTGGCGGAAGTCTTCAGGCACCGGCTGCCGATTCCTGTGTTCGAAGCCGCGGACAAGGCGCCGGTCCAGGCCGGCACGCTGTACTTCGCGCCGCCGGGCTACCACTTGTCGATCGAGCGCGATCTGCGCTTCTCGCTGAGCTGCGAGCCGCCGGTGCTGTATTCGCGGCCCGCCATCGACGTGCTGATGGGTTCCGCCGCCGACGCCTTCGGCCCCTCGCTGGCGGGTGTGCTGCTGACGGGGGCCAACGACGATGGCGCCGAAGGCCTGCTGCGCATCCACCAGGCGGGCGGCCTGACCATCGTGCAGGACCCGGCCGAGGCCGAGATCCCGACCATGCCCAACGCCGCCCTCGGCGCCCATTCCCCCGATCACGTGCTGCCCTTGCGCGACATTCGCGCGCTTCTCCTGCAACTGGATTCCGCCCATGCCCATTGATGTCGAAAGCAAGTTGCTGATCGTCGACGACCTGCCGGAGAACCTGCTGGCGCTGGAGGCGCTGATCCGCGGTCCGGCGCGGCGGGTGTTCCAGGCGACTTCGGCGGAGCAGGCGCTCGCGCTGCTGCTGGAGCATGAGTTCGCCCTCGCGATCCTCGACGTGCAGATGCCGGAGATGAACGGCTTCGAGCTCGCGGAGATGATGCGCGGCACCGAGCGCACGCGGCACATCCCGATCATCTTCGTCAGCGCGGCCGGCCGGGAGATGAACTACGCCTTCAAGGGCTACGAAAGCGGCGCGGTCGACTTCCTGCAGAAGCCGCTGGACGCGCATGCGGTGAACGGCAAGGTCTCCGTCTTCGTCGACCTGTACCGCCACCGCAAGGCGCTGCGGCACGAAATGGACGCGCTCGCCGAGGCCAACCGGCAGCAGGAAGCGCTGGTGCAGCAACTGCAATGCGCGCAGCGCGAACTGGAGCGCGCCGTGCGCATGCGCGACGATTTCATGTCCATGGTGTCGCACGAGCTGCGCACGCCGCTCAACACGCTGTTCCTCGAAACGCAGGTGCGCAAGCTGCATCTCTCCAAAGGCAATCTGGCGCCTTTCGGGCCGGAGCGGCTGCCCGCGATGATCGAGCGCGACCAGCGCCAGATCCAGAACATGGTGCGGCTGATCGACGACATGCTCGACGTCACGCGCATGCGCAGGGGTGCGCTGTCGATCCGGCCCAAGCCGACCGATCTTGCGGCGCTGGCGCGCGGCGTGGTCGCCGACCTGGCGCAGCAGGCCGAGGCGGCCGGCTCGGTGATCGAACTGAAGGCGCCCGCGCGCATCGATGGCGTGTGGGATGACTTCCGCATGGAGCAGGTGCTCACCAACCTGCTGACGAATGCGCTGCGCTACGGCGGCGGCAAGCCGGTCGAGGTCACGGTGGCCGAGATCGGCGACACGGCGCAGAT
Organism: Variovorax flavidus; assembly: GCF_030317145.1. Classification (GTDB taxonomy): domain Bacteria; phylum Pseudomonadota; class Gammaproteobacteria; order Burkholderiales; family Burkholderiaceae_C; genus Variovorax; species Variovorax flavidus. The sequence goes on along the minus strand of NZ_JASZYE010000010.1, from coordinate 91,153 downwards.
GACGGTGCGCGACAACGGCATCGGCATCGCCGCCGAGGACCAGGAGCGCATCTTCGAGCAGTTCGAGCGCACGGATGACAGCCGCAAGCACGCGCCCGGCCTCGGGCTCGGTCTTTACATCACCCGCGAGATCGTGCGGTCGCATGGCGGGGAGATCCGCGTCCGGAGCGTGCAGGGCGAGGGCGCCGAGTTTCGCGTGACGCTGCCGATGCGCGTGGCGCCGCCCGTGGCCTGACGAAGGCCCGGCAGGCGCAGGGTGCGACCGTGTCCTACATCCCGCAGGCCGCGCGGGGTCCGATACTCTGAAACTTTGGCTCAGGGGAGATTTGGAAGTGAACGTTCTGATCGTTGACGACAACGAGGCCGCGGCGGATCTGCTGCAGGAGCTCCTCGTGCTGCAGGACCACACGGCGCGCTGTACCTACACCGGTCAGCAGGCCCTGGACGTTGCTGCCGGCGAAGTCTTCGATGCCGCGCTCGTGGACCTCACGCTGCCGGACTTTCCCGGCACCGAAGTGGCGCGGCAACTGCGCGCCGCCGCCCGGGGCGAGCCGCCCCTGCTCGTGGCCATCTCGGGCTACTCGGCCGACGAGGCCAGCGGCAGTGCAGGGCTGTTCGACCATCATCTGCAGAAGCCGATCGACTTCGAGGCCCTCGACCGCATCCTGACGCGGGCCGCCGCCGGATGAAGGCTTCACCCGGCGCGCGCAGCTGGATGGCCGCCGGTGTGCGGCACGAGTTGCTGACGCGCGCGCTCCCTGCACTCCGACACGATATGGCCGCGCCGGTGTCGGTCATCCGCATGGGGATCCTGCTGCTGAAGCGCCAGGTGACGGCCGCGACGAATCCCGACGCGTCCGCGTGGGGGGAGCGCGTCGCCCTGATCGAGAACCAGGTCACCGCACTCGCCAGCGGCGTGCGCTCGCTGCGCGACTGGGAACTCGCTACGCACGACGACGGCATCACCCGCAGCGACCTCGTCGCGCAGTGCACGGCACTGATGCGGGTGGCTTTCGACCTGAACGGCATCGCGCTCCAGGTGGGGGAAGACCTGTCGCCGGAGGAGGGTGAGCCGAGCTTTCCATCAGGCGCTGCCCTGCGCTACATGTTCCTGGGCGCGCTGGGCTATCTGCATGACAGCGTGCCGCACGTCGGTGCGATCGATGTCGAGGCGAACGGCGCCGACGGGTTGCGCTTCTCGGCCACGCAAGGCGAACCGGCGGCAGCCGATCCGGTGGCCGGCGCGCACCGGGCGCCGCGTGCGTTGGCGATCGATGCCATCGCCCTGCAGTCGCTGGCGGACGGGCTGGGCTACGAAGTGACGGTGGAGCCCCAGGAAGTGCGCTTCGCGCTGGTGACGGGCCAGGCGACTGATCGGTGACGGTCCACAATTTCTTGTGAGTTCCCAGAAGTGTTCTGGGCAGAAGGGCGGCTTTCCACCTGTTCAGCATTCCCCCTCGGAGCAAAGGCCGTATGTGCCAGCAAAGGGGTCATGCCACTTATTGTTTTTGTACAGAAGATCAACGCTTTTCCCTCTGTTCCATTCTATTGTGGCCGTCCCTCCGGAATGCAACGACCACTCCCCTTGGTTGTTATCGCTGAACCTGATTTTTCCCTTTGCATAGCACGGTGAATATCGCTCGGTCGTGAGGACGTAACTTTCTACGGGATATGCTCTGGAAAAGTATCGTTTTACCTGTGGCGCGGTGGGCTTGAATTGCTTGCAGATTTCAGTTGCTTCTGCGTCCAGTGCCAGTCCGCTCGCATCTATTGTCAATTCCGTGACTGTTCGAGAGATCGCGCAGCCCGAAAAATGAACTGTCGACAGAAGAATAAAGTAGCGAATCAGTTTGGCTACCATTTCGCGGTGCTCGCTTCTGTTTTCACCTTCCAAGCCACCTCGGGGTGTCTGAACACCTCTCGCAACGAAATTCTCAGCGTTTCTGAAAGTTCTTTCATCAGCCATTTCAGCGAGGCGTTCTGAGCGTCAGTGACGCTTTCATAGGTTTTGTTGTCCTTTGGGCCCAAAGACATACCGACAAGCTCAATGCCAATCGAATCACCGTTACTGGGATATCTGTCGGGATGGGGCTTCGCGTGCTCATGGCGGGAAAGTGGAGTAGGCTTGTTTCTCAGTTGCTCGACGATCTTCAGATCGGTTGGTGTACATGTGTGATTTGCAAGGCATCGGGATTTGAGTTTGCCGACGTGGTTTGCGCGTCGGTACAACGATGCGGTTTGATAGATCGTGCCATCTTTCTCAATCAGGAAATGTGCCCCGTTTGCGCCTGCATTGCGATAGCTATTGAAGGTTGCCTCAGCGGTAGGCGAGTCGGTTTGGTGGATCACGATGCCATTGATGCGATCCATTTTTTCGCGTTCGATAGTTGAAAAGATCTTGACTTTGATTTTCTCGGCATCAACAAGGCCGTCTCGGGTGATGTAAAGCATTCTTTCCCTAACATTCGCGATTTTGTTGAATGTCGAAGCATGCAGACACGGTGCCACCTGACCCGCCCTGCTGGCCCTGAATGGTGTATTCCTGCTTCACTCGGGCGAAGGCAAGGCTGATTTCCTCTCTGGCTCGCGCCATGGTGCTCGTAAGAGTCGGCGCAACGCGAGTCACGATCACATCGCCCATCGTGATCTTGAGATATTCCAACGGAGTGCCCCCGGCCTTTCGCACGACAAGGGTGGCGCTGTCGATGTGCTTGCCCGTCAGGCAATACTTCAGCAGGTTCGGGCTGGCGCGGTCGATGTAGTGGTCAAAGGTCAGGTCACTGACAGCGGCCTTGCCGGCGCCGCCGCCGCTGCCGGAGTGCATGGTGGATTGCTGGCTGATTTGCCATTGCCAATTCAGCACCTCGATTTCGTCTTTGTGACTGGCGTCTTGTGATTCACCAGTGATGCCGGCCAGCTTCAAAAAAATGTCCTGCGACATGGATTTCCTCCCTGAAAACATGTGGGCAGGCGACGCGTGCCTGCCGGCTGGCACGGTACAGCACGCCCATTTCAATCGGCATTGCCGGATGCATTTTCAGAATGTTCGCGGAAAGAATGGGACCGCCGCGTTGCGATGCCAAGGGGCAGTCCGCCAGCGGCCAAGGTAGACCGCGGCGGCCCTTGGTCTGCTGATGCTGGAATTCATAGCTGATGGGTGCGCTGCCCTCGCACCCTGAGCGGTACGGGCGTCATCGCCCGCGCAGATAACCCGCCGACCGCCGGCAAGTCCCGTCAACGCTTCTTAGCGCCTGCTTTTTCTTTTATTTGGTCGGCAGCGTCGCGGCCAACGTGGACGCGACCGTGCGGCCTTCGCATTCGGCCACCATGCGGATGCTCTGCTTCACGCTGCCCGACATTTTTTCGTTCAGGTGATTCCAGCCCCGGTACATCGGCACCACGACCAGCCAGCCGATGCCGATCACGCCGCCGAGCGCGCCCATGTACTCCCAGTGCATCGGTTCCATCTGTCCGCCCGTCCTTCCTCGTGCGCTGCGTCCGCCGTTCAAAGATGTGGAATCCTAGCGACGGCCGGCGCCCCAGACATCCACTTTGTTGGTGATTAAGGTACATCCTGATACATAAGTGATTCGTTTGGGCTACATTTCGGCCCAGAAAATTCCGGCGGCTGTCGCTCGGATGTCACACAACGAATTGCGAGGGCTTGATGAACGATCGGGCGAGGGCCGTGTTGGCCGCTGCGTTGATGGCTGGTTTGGCGGCTTGTGGCGGCGGCGGAGGGGGCGGAGCCATGCTCCCGACGGCATCGGGCGGAGGCGTCAAGGCCACCCCCGATACCCGGAATGGCGACTTCAAGTTCTTCGCCGGCAACGGCTCCCGCCAAGCGCTCAAGATCGACTTCGACCAGCTCATTTATGTCGTGACCGACAACGCTGGTGGAACGACGTCGGGCACCTTGGTCAAGCCGTCGGCGCCGACGGGCCGCTATGGCGTTTCAAGCGCCCTGGTCACCACCCCGGCCAGCACGTCCGGGTTGTTTGCCTTCAATGACACGGTCGTCGGTGCGGTGCCGATGGCCGTGCCGAATTCGAATCCGGTGAGCTACGCCGCCTATCCTTTCATCGCCTCGCGTTCCCTCGTGACGACGCAGGCGAACCTGGACGGGATCTACAACCGTTTCCGTGTCGATGCGACGGCTTCCGGCCGCGACTCCTTCATTGGGCAGGCGCAGATCTCCGGCGGCGGCACGCTCATGACCCAATGCCTGGACAACGGCATCTATCGCGTCGAACTGTGCCCGACGGCGTCGGTGCACAAGAGCACGATCTCGGCTGATGCGGAAAGCGGCATGTGGAACCTGACCGGCCTGGACGGCGTCTTCCTGGGCCGCTTCGCCATCGCTCGGGTCGAGGGCGAGAACGTGTATCTGGCCGCTGGTGGGTCGCCGACGAACGCTGGTTCCAGCTCCTTCTCAGTCGGCTTCCCGGAGGGGGCCAGCTGGGCCGCGTTCAATGGCACCGGCTGGTCGACCAACGCCACCATGGACACGGCAATCGGCGCCGCTGCCACGTTCTCGCTCGCGTCGACCGCGCCAACAGGCGCGCAGATGTCGACGAGCTACCCGCTCGTCGACATGGGAACGAATGGCCCGCGCGGCATGCGCGAGTCGACCAACGGGACAGATCGCTACTTCTTCATGCGCTCCGGCAAGCTCGAAGCCATGGTCGGTGCGCGAGGCAATGCGAACACCGCCGGCTTCCTGCACCTCGGCGTGGTGAACTGAGAACGGCCCTTCAGGCCGGAACCGCGACGCGCCGGGTCGACAGCAGCGCGCGCAGCTTGGCCGGCGCGACCGGCTTGGTCAGCAGCATCACGCCGCCCTGGCGCAGGCGCTGCAGGATCTCGGGGCCGGTGGCGCCCGACACCAGCACGGCCAGCGCGTCGGGCTGAAGCCGGCGCGTGGCGTCGATGACTTCCATGCCGTCGTCGTCGCCGGCCAGTTGCAGGTCGCACAAGACCACATCGAAATGCGAACCGTCCTCGACGAGCCGGGCCAGCGCCGCCGCGCGGCTGGAGGCGCATTCGACCTGGCAGCCCCATTGTTCAAGCAGCGTGCGGCTGCCGTGGAGGATGGCGGGGTCGTCGTCGACGACCAGGCAGCGCACGCCGGCCAGTGGCGCGGACGCCACCGGTTCCGGCGCGGGCGGCGCCACCTCGCGCGGGCTGGCTGCAGGCAGTTCGATCGCGAAGGTGCTGCCCGCCTGCAGCGCCGAGCGCAGGGTGATGCGCGTGCCGAGCAGGGTGGCGATGCGCGCGCAGATCGCGAGGCCGAGGCCGAAGCCCTGGCGACGATCGCGCTCGGTGTTCGCCACCTGGTAGAACTCCTCGAAGATGCGCGCCTGGTGGATGGGCGCGATGCCGACGCCGTTGTCGCGCACCTCGATGCGAACGGAATCGCCGCTGTGGCGCGCCGTCACCAGCACCGTGCCGTCCGACGGCGTGTGGCGGATGGCGTTACTGACGAGGTTGCCGATGATCCGCAGCAGCAGCGCCGCGTCGGTGCGAACCGCCAGGCCGCGGTCTTCCCACAGCAGGCGCACGTGCGCGGCGGCGGCCGGCGCCGCGTGCTGCGCGTCGAGCTGGTCGAACACCGTCGCCAGCGACACGCCCGAGATGGTGGGCGTCAGCACCTGCGCGTCGAGCCGCGAGATTTCCAGCAGGTCGTCGAGCAGCAGCGTCATGAACTCCGTGGCCTCCTGCAGCCGCAGCACGGCGGGGCGCTGCGCCGGGGTGGCGGTAGGCAGCAGGCCGTCGATGAAGAGGCCCATGGCATGCAGCGGCTGGCGCAGGTCGTGGCTCGCGGCGGCCAGGAAGCGGGCGCGGGACAGGGCGGCCTGCTCGGCCTCGGCCATGCGCTGCAGCGCCACGGCGGTGGCCTCGCACACCCGTTCCTCGCTGATCTGCCGGTTGCGCTGCAGGCGCTCGGCCAGGCGGTTGATGTCGTGCGCGAGGTTCGCGAGCTCGTGCTGGGCACGCCGCGCGCCACGTCCGGTGTCGTCGTCGTCCCCGGCCAGCGTGACGACGTTGCAGCGCGCATCGAACTGGCCCGCCTGCAGCGCAGCCACGGCGCGCGAGATGCGACGCAGCGGCTGGGCAACGGCGCGCGCCGTGTGGCGGACCCAGGCCCAGGCGACCAGCAGCGCGATCATCGCGATGCCGATGCCGGCCATGAGCGAGCGCGTGCGTTCGCGGTCGTAGGCGGTGGTGTCGCGGAAGGTCTGCACCAGTCCGATGGGCGTTTCGCCGGCCGCGGTCGAGCCTGCCGGCGCAAAGGCCGTGGCCCGCGAGGCTTCGCGCAGCGTGACCGGGGCGGTGAACATGCGCAGCTTTGCGAGCTGCGCGGTCTTCGGGCCGGCCGTGACGTAGACGCCGGCGCTGTTGCTGATCTCGACGCGCGTGACCTGCCCGCCGCGCAGCGCGGCATTGGCGACGTTCTGCAGTGCAGGCAGATCGCCGGCATAGAGGCTCAGGTCGGACATCGCGGCCACCTGGCGGGCGACGGCCTGGCCTTCGGCGTCGAAGGCGGCTTCGAGCGTGTCGAGCCGGCTGTTCGTGAACCAGCCGGTGAGCGCCAGCGCCACCGCCGCGCAGGGCACCACGCCCAGCCGGAACAGATCGCGCTGCAGGCTCCCGTCGACCACGAGGGCCCGGTCGTCGGCGGTAGCCGGCGGATGGGTCGGTCGCACCGCCGCGGTGGCAGCGGGTGCGATCAGGCGGTGTGTGGGTGCGGTCATCGATGTCCCCGCGCTCGGCACTTCGTGTCCTCGCTGTCCCCGGAGGGGGTGCGACCTTGCTTGGGGCGGTCCGGCGCGGCGGTCATCGAATGGCGGTGACCCGCTCCGTGAGTTCGCGTTCTTCGGGCAGGCGCATGCCCAGCCCGCGTGCCACTGTCGGGTTGACACGCACCGTGGAGGGCGTCGCACACTCGACCAGTACGCCGCCCGCGGCGGTGTTGGAGGCCAGCTTCAGGCCGAGCAGCCGAGCCTGCTGCGCCAGTTGCGTCGGCGTGGAAACCGCTGCCGCGAGCCCGCCCGAGCGAACCAGGCCGTCGCTCGTGCCGAACACCGGCAGCCCGGCACTGGCGCCGGCGCGCAGCACCGCCAGCGTGGCGGGCTGACTGTCGCCGATCAGGTCGGGCAGCACCATCAATGCATCGCTGCGCGGCACCAGCCGGCGCAGCACGGTGGCCAGCGCCTTGGCGTCGGGGGCGTATTCCACCTGCAGGTCCCAGCCGTTCGCGGCGCGCTGCAGTTCGCGCACCATGGGTTCCGATTCGGAGGTGGCCACCACGCCCAGCCGGCGTCTCTGCGGCATCACGGCATCGATCAGCGCGATCTGGTCGGCCATGGCGGGTTCACGCAGCAGCACGCCGACCCAGCGTTCCGGGCGCCGCAGCGAGGGGTTGCCCTTGAGGCTTTCGTAGTCGAGCCGGCTCAGCATCGCGAGCACCAGCGGCTCCTGCCCGGGGCGCTCGATGGCCGTGCGCGCCGCGTCCACGCCGACTGCCATCGTGATCGGGACGTCCGCCGGCGCGACGGAACGGGCGCCGCGCGTGCGCATGCCAGTCGCCGTGTGGTCTTCCTCGACGCTCTCGCCGGCCGGCTTGCCGGCCACAAGGTGGATCAGCTCCAGCCGGCTGCCCGCTTCCTGCGTCTCGCGCAGCTGGCGAACGAATTCCGTGTGGGCCGCGCTTTCGTCCGCCATGAGAACCGTGAGCACTGCCGCCGCCGCGCCAGTGCCGGGCAGCGCCGCGCAGGCGAAGGCCATGGCCAGCGTGGCGCATTGCCTTCGAAGCAGTGGAGGGAATCGGTTCGCAAACATGGACTGCATCCGCAGTGGGTTGGGTGACAGAACCCAATGTACGGATGCGGCCTGCGGGGCGCGATAAGGCAGAGGGCTTATGTCGCCATGCGGGCGGTCGCATTGCCGTGGGAGAGGCGCCGAAGCCGCAGCCTGTCGGCCTATGTCAGAGGTCGTATCCCCTACAGGGCCGGCTCCCGGACGGCGGCGAGCTGCGCCTGGATCGCCTGCCGCAGCACCTTGGGCGAGACCGGCTTGTACAGCACCGACACGCCGGCGCTCGCCACTTCGCGCAGTCGGTCGGGCTTGGTTTCCCCGGTCACGAGCAGCCGTGCCGTGCCGGGGCCGATTCCGTTCGGATGGCGCTCCAGCGCGGCGAGCACGTCCAGGCCGTTGTCGCCGCCCTGCAGCAGCAGGTCGCTGACCACCACGTCGGGCGGCCGGCTCCAGGCGTCTGCGAGGGCCAGCGCCTCGCTGCGCGTCTGCGCGGCCATCACCTCGGCGCCCCAGTTCGTGAGGACGACCTGCAGCCCTTCGAGGATGGTGCGCTCGTCGTCGATCACCAGCACGCGGATGTTGCGAAGGCCGCCGAGGTCGTCCAGCAGGGCGCCGGGCACGGTCATGGGCATCGGCGCCAGGCCGATGACCGGCTCCGTGGCGCGCACCGTGACGCGCACGCAGGTGCCCTTGTGGAGCCGTGAGCTGAGGTCGACTCGCGTGTTCAGCAACGCGGCCAGCCGCTGCACCGTGGCAAGCCCGAGGCCCATGCCGCGCGCGTCGCGGCCCTGGCGGCCGTGCGGCTCCACTTGATAGAACTCCTCGAAGACCCGGGCCTGGTGATGCGCCGCGATGCCGACGCCGGTGTCCCAGACGTCGATGCGGATGCCCTTGCCGCGCCGCCGCGCGCCGACCAGCACGCCGCCCTCGGTGGTATGGCGCAGCGAGTTCGACACGAGGTTGTTCAGGATGCGCGACAGCATCACGTAGTCGCAGCGCACCCAGGCATCGGTCTTGCGCACCACCAGCCGCAGGTTCTGCTGCTCGGCCACCGCGCGGAAGTTGCGGCTGATCTCGTCGAAAAGCGTGTCGAGCGCGAAGTCAGCCCATTGCGGCTGCAGCACGCCCGCATCGAGCTGCGACAGGTTGAGCAGTTCGGTGAACAGCCGGTCGAGCGATTCGACGCACTCGCGGATGTGGCCGATGCGCTGCAGGCGCGCCGGATCGGTCTCGCCGTTGGCCAGGCCGTCGGAAAACAGGGTCAGCGCATGCAGCGGCTGTCGCAGGTCGTGGCTGGCGGCGGCCAGCAGCCGCGTCTTGGCCTGGCTGGCGACTTCGAGCTGCTGGTTCTTGCTGGCCAGTTCGGCCGTCGCGTGGATGATGCGGCTCTCCAGCTGGTTGCGGCTTTCCGAGAGCGCCCGCGCCGCCTGGTTGAAGCCGTCCTGCAGACGCCGCACTTCGGCCGTGCCCTGGACCTTCACCTGCGCATCCTCGCCGGCGCCGAGCCGGTCGACCGCCTCGCCCAGCGCCCGGACCGGCGCGCTGATGCGCCGCGCCGCCCACCAGCCGGCCAGCCCGACGCCCACCAGGCTTGCGCCGAGCACCAGCACGACGTTGATCCAGACCGCCTTCTTGGCCTTGCTCACGGCGTCGAGGCTCATCTCTACCATCACCTTGCCCGTGTGCTTGCCGTCGTCGCCGATGATGGGCGCCACCACCTGCAGGCCCTCGCCGCGATGCTGGTCGGTGGTCTCCGAGTTGGCGACGATCTCGCCGTCTTCCGACCAGATCTGCACTTGCTGCACGTGCGGCTGGTAGCTGCCCGACTGCGCGGTGCGCTGCAGCGCCCGGCGGTCCATGTGCTGGAGCTGGGATTGCGCCACCGTCGCCACCTGCAGCGCCACGGTCTGCGCGTTGGCGCGCATGAGTTCGGTCACATTCGTCAGGTGCTGCCGCGTGAGCACGGCGATCGTGCCCAGGGTCGCCACCATCGCCGGCAGCAATGCCAGCAGGACGAGCTGCTGCGCCAGCGTGAGACGCACCAGTTGGCGGAGGGCTCGGATGGGCCGGGACATGGGCGCAGAACGATCCGTCAGCGGCGCCGCCGATGCGTTACCGGCCGAAGTACATGGATGGAGAAAAACGACACGACGATTGTTGAAGTTGGTTTCTAATTGTGTTCTCGACAGTACTCGTTTGACCAGCCTCGGCAATAGGCCTCCTGGCAAATGCGTTTCAAAGGATGCTGGCCCCTGTCCATCGCGCTTCCGGCGCTTCCCTTGTTCCCTTGGCGATCCGGCCCCGGCGTTGGCGGGTGGCGGCGCGTGGCGCGTGGGGCCTGGTGGTGCGAAGCGCGCTGGCGATGCTGCTGGGTTGCCAGGTCGTGGCCGTGGCGCAGACCGCCGGGACCGCCGGGACCCCCGGCACCGCTGGCGCCGGCACCCTGCGCTTCGGCATTCTTCCGCTGGGCGGCGCCTTCGAATCCCGCAACGACTGGGAGCCGCTGCTCGCGGACATGAGCCGTGCCATCGGTCGCCCGGTGACGATGCTCTCGGTCACCTCGTACGAAGCGCTGGAGCAGGCGATCCAGCGCAACCAGGTCGACATGGCCTTCCTGTCCGGCAAGATGGCGCTCGACGCCGTGACGCTCCGCCGCATGAACGTGGTGGCGCAAGTCACCCGCCACGACGGCCTGCCCGGCTACCGCGCCTTGCTGCTGGCGCGCAAGACGGGGCCGTACAGCTCGCTGAAGAGCCTGCTGGCCGAGCCGGAGAAATGGCGCCTCGCGCGCGGGGAGAGCCGGTCGGTGTCGGGCTTCATCGTGCCGCAGCTGCAGCTTTTCCTGCCCAATCACATCGCGATGGAGACACGCTTTCGCAGCGAACTCGTCGGCACGCACCAGGTGACGGCGTTGGCGGTCGCCAACGGCGAAGCCGATGTGGCGACCAACAACACCGCCGACTTCGAGCGCTTCAAGCTCCAGTTCCCGGCGGAGGCCGACCGGTTGCAGGTGATCTGGGAATCCGAGCTGATCCCGCATGCGCAGATCGTGATGCGGCGTGATTACGGCCCGGACTTCCAGAAGCAGGTGCGGGCCTTTCTGGTGGACTACGCCCGCGGCAAGGGCCCGCGCGGCGACGCGGAGCGCACCGTGTTGAAGTCGCTGCACGACCTGGCGGGTTTCGTCGCCGCGGACAACAGTTCGCTGATGCCGGCGGCCAAGCTGGCCTACCAGCTGGCGCGGCAAAGCGCGATGACCTCGCAGTGGGTGAACGAGGCGGCGCGGCAGGCCCGGCTCCAACGCATCGAGGCCACCTACGCCGACCAGCAGGCGGCGCTGCGCGAGGGCGCGCCCTGAATTCACTGGTGAAACGTCGGTTGATCGTGCTCGCAGGGGCGGTGCTCGGATGGCGGGCGGGCGCGGCCGAGACCAGCCGTGGCACTCAGCCGGGTCCGTTGCGCTTCGGCGTGCTGCCGATCGGCGGGGCCGTCGAATCGCGCGACAAGTGGACGCCGCTGCTGGCCGACATGAGCCGCGCACTGGGGCGCCCGGTCACGGCGCTGTCGGTGACCAGCTACGAATCCCTTGAACAGGCCATCCAGCGCAACGAGGTCGATCTCGCGCTGTTGTCGGCCAGGATGGCGCTCGACGCCGTGTCCCGGCGGGGAATGAAGGTGCTGGCCCAGGTGAAGCGGCACGCGGGCGAAGCCGACCATCGCGCAGTGCTCCTCGTGCGCAAGGCCGGCCCGCTCGACAGCCTCGATGCCCTGCTGGCGCGCCCGGAGCAATGGCGGCTGGCGCGCGGGGACCGCCGCTCGGTCTCGGGTTTCATCCTGCCGCAGGTCCAGCTCTTCCTGCCGCACCGCATCGAGATGGAGACGCGCTTTCGCGGCGAGATCATCGGCACCCACCAGACCACGGCGCTGGCGGTGGCCAATGGCGATGCGGACGTGGCGACCAACAACACCACCGACTTCGAACGCTTCCGACAGCAGTTTCCGGACGAGGCGGACCGCCTGCAGGTCATCTGGCGGTCCGCGCCGACCCCGCCGGCCCAGATCGTGGTGCGTCAGGGCGTCGCACCCGCCATCCAGAAGAAGGCCCAGCTGTTCCTGGTGCGCTACGGCCAGGGTGCGGGCCCGCGCGCCGACAGCGAGCGCGAGACGCTGAAGTCGCTGAGAGCGGGCCTGGGCTACGTGGCCGCGACCAACGAGGCCCTGCTGCCGGCGGCCCATCTCGAATACCAGCTGGCACGGCAGAGCGCGCTGAATGGGCGGTGGGTGAGCGAGGCTGCGCGCGAGGCCAAGCTGCAACGCGTCGAGAGCCAGTACGCCGAGCAGGTCGCGGCTTTGCGCAACAACGCCCGCTGATCCTCGCGATCCGTCGATGCCCCGCTGAAGACGGGGATTTTGCGCGTGAGATTTGTCACGGTATCGAGTTTCAAAGCGTCGCGCTCGCCCGGGATCAGCTTCTGTTCAGCTGGCGTCCGTGCATTTCCCCGCAATAATCCCGGCTAGTTACAAATTATAAATATCGTCACTACTTGCAACTAGAACCCGTGCAGTAAACGAACCCAGCGCACGGCAGGGCGCGCCCGCGCCACGCCTTCGCCGCTGAGCAGTCTCGATATCACGCTGCGCCCCCCATCTTGCTGACCCGCCACGCGCCTGGCCCGGCATCGCCGTGGGCGCCTGCAGTTGCGCACCCCCATTTTTCATTAGCTATTTCAAGAAAGAGGTATTCAGTTGAAGTGTTCGAGCTACAAAGCAGCCATCAGTGTCTTGTTCGCGGCCGTGTTGACGGCCTGTGGGGGCGGCGGAGGCGGAGGAACGGGTGACAGCGGCTACGTCGCAGCCGCCTCGAAGCCGTTGACCGATGCGAAGCCGGATGGCGGGGCTGGGCCGGTGCCCGTCGTGGGTTGCACCGTCGAGCTCTATGGCGACTCGATCATGGCCGGCAATGGCACGTCGGAGACGCCGGCCATGACGCTGCAACGCCTGCGTCCCGGCCTGCAGGTGGTGGCAGACCACGCGGTACCAGGCACCACGCTGCTGGTGCAGATGCAGGGCTTTGCCGACAGTCCGCGCACCGCGCGCTACGTGGTGATCGAGAACGGCGTGATCGATTCGTGGCAGGGGTATTCGATCGATCTCATGCTGGCGTCGTACAGCGTCATGATCGAGCAACTCCGCTCCGAAGGCCGTGTGCCCGTGCTGACGGGCTTCTCGCACCAATCGGTGGGGGGCACCGTGAGTGCCGACAACATCCTCCGGCGCGACGCGTACTACGGCATCATCAAGAACTTCGCCGGCCAGATGGGCGTGGCCTTCGCGGACTGGGGTTCGGTCCCGTTCAACGGCCCTTCCGACCTGTTGGATTTCGTGCACCCGAACAAGGTCTACAGCGACCGCCTGGTCGAGCAACTCGCGTCGACCCTGGACCAAGTCGCGCCGGAGTGCGTGAAGTAGGCAGCCTTGCTGCTTCGCAGCATGTGGGAGTAGGCCCTTTGAGCCCTCCGTCCTAGGCCATTCGCCAGATTTGCGCGCGCATCCGCGCGCCGGAAACTGGATGTTTCCATTGGCTTGTCCGGAGGTCTTGTGAGCGCCGAGTCGTCTCCTGTCGTTTCGGACGCGGCGCCGGGCTGGTTCGGCAAGCTGCCCGGCATGGGCGACTTTGCGCAGCGCCGCCTGCCGGACGACTTCCGCGAGGCCTGGGAGCGCTGGCTGCGCAGCGGGCTGGCACGCCTGCGCGTCATTCACCAGGATTGGACCGAGCGCTATCTCGAAGCGCCGGTCTGGTGCTTCGTGCTGGGCAATGGCGTCATCGGAGGGCAATCGTGGGTGGGCGTGCTGATGCCCTCGGTCGACGAGGACGGGCGCTACTTTCCCTTCACCCTGACGCAGGAACTCGTCTCCCCGCGCTCCGAACTCAAGGGCGAGGCGCTGGCCCATGTGCGGCAATGGTGGGGCGTCGCGATCCAGGCCGCGCGCGAAGGGCTCGACAGGAACCTCGACGCCATTGGCTTCGAAGTGCTGCTGCATCGGCTGTTCGCCAGCCAGAAAGAGCAGGCCGTGGACGAGAACGGCGAGGCCGCGCTCGCATTGCCGGTCGTCGGGCAATCCCTGTGGTTCACCGATCCAAGGGCCGAAGGCGGGCTCGGCATGGCCAGCCAGGCCCTGCCGCAGGACGACCAGTTCGAGGCGCTCTTCGGCTACGCGCCGGGTGCGTCCGCCTAGATCCGGGGCGCCGCCATGAATGCCAAGGCCAGCGACGCCCCCACCGTCGCGCCGACCGTGCGCAAGACGATCGACAACGTCGATGCCGGCCGGCTCCCGGTGGGCAGCCGGCTTGCCGAATTCGAGGTGACGCGCATCGTCGGACAGGGTGGCTTCGGGGTGGTCTACGAGGCCTGGGACCCGACGCTCGAAAGAGTGGTGGCGATCAAGGAATACCTCCCCTCCCTGCTGTCGGCGCGCCAGTTGGACGGCGCTGTCGTGCCGTTGTCCGAGCGGCATCGCGAAACCTTCGACCTCGGCATGCGCAGCTTCATCAACGAGGCACGCCTTCTGGCCCAGTTCGACCATCCCTCGCTGCTGAAGGTCTACCGGTCATGGCAGGAGCGCGGCACGACCTACATGGTGATGCCCTTCTACCGCGGCGACACGCTGCGGCAGGTGCTGGCGGCCACGCCGGGCGGTGTCGAGGAGGCCTGGCTGCTGCGCATGATGGACGGCGTGACGCAGGCGCTGGCCGTGATGCATGCGGCGCACTGCTACCACCGCGACATCGCGCCCGACAACATCATCCTGCTGGCCGGCTCCGGCCGGCCGGTGGTGCTGGACTTCGGGGCGGCGCGTCGCGTGATCAGCGACAAGACGCAGACCATCACCGTCATCCTGAAGCCCGGCTATGCCCCCATCGAGCAATATGCCGACATGCCGGGCATGGCGCAGGGCGCGTGGACGGACGTCTATGCGCTGGCGGCCCTGATGCACGTTGCGGTTTGCGGCCATGCGCCGCCGCCGTCCGTGGCGCGCCTGCTGAGCGATGCCTACGTGCCGCTTGCGGGCAACGCGGCCTTGCAGGAGAGCTACAGCCCGCGGCTGCTCGCGGCCATCGATGCAGGGCTCGCCGTGCGCCCCGAAGCGCGGCCGCAGTCGATGGCGGCCCTGCGCGAGGCACTCGGATTGCCGCCGGTGCCCGCGGTGAAGCGCGCTCCGCTGCCGAAGTCTGCGGGCGGCGCCAAGCCAGCGGCTGCGCCGCCGCCTGTCTCCACGGGCAAGGGCCGCCTCATCGCGGCGGCGGCCGTCGCGGCGCTGGTCGCGATCGCGGCGGCGTGGTGGCTGCTCCAGAGCAGCTCCATATTCATATGAGGTGAGGGGGCTCCAGTGGACATCGAGATCGTCACCTTGTCGAAGAAGGGCGGCCGGCCCTACAACGAAGACGTGTTCGGGCAATGGAGCGACGGCCGCTTCGTCGCCTGCCTGGTGGCCGACGGGGCCGGCGGCCACGGCGGCGGCGACGTGGCCGCCGCGACCGCGCGCGCCAGCGTGCTCGACGGCTTCGCCGCGGCGCCGGGGCTCGACAACGCCTGCCTGCGGCGCCTGCTGGAGCAGGCCAACCGCGACGTGGTCACGCGCCAGGCCGAGGGCGGCACGCTCGCGAACATGCGTTCCACCGTGGTGATGGCCGCCCTCGACCTGCGCGACCAGGAACTGGCGTGGGCCCACAGCGGCGACAGCCGTGCCTATCTGTTCAGGGGTGGCGCGCTGGAGGCGCGCACCGTCGACCACAGCCTGGTCCAGCAGATGGTGGCCGGCGGCATGATCGACGAGGAAGGCGCGCGCCTGCATCCGCAGCGCAACCTGCTGCTGTCGGCCCTGGGCGACGCGGACGGGTTGCTGGACATCGCGGTGTCCGAGCGCATGCCGCTGGCCGCCGGCGATGCGTTGCTGCTGTGCAGCGACGGCATCTGGGAGGTGCTGGGCGATGCGTACCTGCGCGCAGCACTGCAGACATCGCGCAACCCGGACCAATGGATCGAGAAGATCGACGCAGAGGTCAAGGCACGTGCCAGGCCCGGCTACGACAACTACACCGCCGTCGCGGTGTGGCTCGGGTAGGCCCTAGCGTGCGCGGCCTCCGGGCCGCTTGGGCTGGCGGACCACCGGCTGTTCGAGTCGCCAGTCCGGCGGCGCGTAGATGTCCGCGAGGCTGACGCCTTCGATGCCGTAGTGAATCTCGGTGCCGGCGGGCACGCCGATCGCGACGAGCGTGGCCTGCAGTTCCGTGCGCGCGGCGCCGACGTCCACGACGTCGAGATCGACGCGCGTGTAGGCCACCCGGCGCAGGCCGCTGGGAGAGGCCTCGCCGAGGGAGTCGCCCCAGCCGAGCACCGATCCGAGGCGCTTGCTCTTCAGCGCCTGGTCGATCTTGTCTTCCCGCTGGTGGAAGCGGTCGTCGTCGTCCTGGACGACCGGAATCTTGACTGCCATGAATTGCGTGCGCATACAGGGCGGCATTGTCCGGCAAAGGCGTCGGCTTGCGCCGGATCGGTCAATCCCGTACCCTCATTCGCCCGTCAAGGAGACCCACTCATGGCAAGCCGATCGAACGGCCTCGCGGCCGAAATGGAAGCGGTGAGAACGCTGGCGCTGGTCGGGGCGTCAGCCTCGGGCAAGACCACCCTTGCTGAAGTGCTGCTGCTCAAGTCGGGCGCCATCGGCGCACCGGGCAGCATCGAACGCGGCAGCACCGTGAGCGATCATGACCCGCTCGAGCGACGCATGCAGCATTCGCTCAATGCCTCGGTGATGCACCTGACGCACGCTGACACGCGGATCCATTTCATCGACACCCCCGGCGGCGCCGATTTCCTCGGTCAGAGCCTGCCGGCCCTGGAGGCGGTGGAGACGGCGGCGATCGTCATCAACGCGAGCACCGGCATCGAGCCCATGGCCGTGCGCATGATGGAGTACGCGGCGTCGCGGCACCTCACGCGGATGATCATCGTCAACAAGATCGACGCGCAAGGCGTCGACCTCGCGGGGCTGCTGGAGCAGATCCAGGCCACCTTCGGCCGCGAATGCCTGCCCCTGAACCTGCCCGGCGACGCAGGCACGCGCGTCGTCGACTGCTTCTTCAACCGCGAAGGGAAATGCGACATCGGCGGCGTCGATGCGGCGCACCGCGCGCTGGTCGAGCAGGTGGTCGAGGTCGATGCGGCTTTCGTCGACCGCTACTTGAACGACGGCGACGTCGATGCGAGCGAACTGCACGCGCCGCTCGAACAGGCCCTGCGCGAAGGCCACCTGATTCCCGTCTGCTTCGTCTCGGCGCGCAGCGGAGCGGGCGTGGCGGAACTGCTCGACGTGATCGTCAAGCTGCTGCCCGACCCGACCGAAGCCAACCCGCCGGACTTCCTGGTCGGCGAAGGCGCGGCCGCGAAACCCATGCAGGCCACGCCCGATCCGTCGAAGCATGTGCTGGCGCACGTGTTCAAGGTCACGGTGGACCCCTATGTCGGCAAGCTGGGCATCTTCCGGGTGCACCAGGGCACGGTCACGCGCGACAGCCAGCTCTACATCGGCGACGGCCGCAAGCCCTTCAAGGTCGGCCACTTGTTCATGCTGCAGGGAAAGGACCATGTGGAAGTCCCACGCGCCCTGCCGGGCGACATCGTGGCGGTGGCGAAGGTCGACGACATCCGCTTCGACTCGGTGCTGCACGACGCCGCGGAGGACGATCACGTTCATCTCGCGCCGCTGGATTTCCCGATTCCAGTGCACGGGCTCGCCATCGAACCGAAGCGGCACGGCGACGAGCAGCGCATGTGGGAAATTCTCGGCAAGCTGGTCGGTGAAGACCCATGCCTGAGGGTCGAGCACGTGGCCACGACCAACGAGTCCGTGGTCTACGGCCTGGGCGAACTGCACTTGCGCATGCTGCTCGAAAGACTGCGCGAGGTGTACCGCTTCGAAGTCAACACGCGACCACCGCGCATCGCCTACCGCGAGACCGTCACCATCCCGGCCGAGGGCCATCACCGCCACAAGAAGCAGACGGGCGGGGCCGGGCAGTTCGGCGAGGTGTTCCTGCGCATCGAGCCGCTGGCGCGCGGCGCGGGCTTCGAGTTCGTCGACTCGGTCAAGGGCGGGACGATCCCGGGCCAGTTCATCCCCGCGGTCGAGAAGGGCGTGCGCGAGGTGCTGGTGACCGGTGCCATCGCCGGCTATCCGGTGGTCGACGTGCGCGTGGTCGTGCACGACGGCAAGCACCACAGCGTGGACAGCAAGGACATCGCTTTCGCCACCGCGGGCCGCAAGGCCTTCATGGCCGCGATCCGCGAGGCTCGCGCGATCGTGCTGGAGCCCATCGTGGAAATCGAGATCGCTGCGCCCGACGGCTCGATCGGCGACGTCACCGGCGATCTCTCGTCGCGGCGCGGGCTCGTCACCGGCACGTCGAACATGGCGGCGGGCTCAGTGGTCATTCGCGGCCAGGTGCCGATGTCGGAGTTGTCGAGCTACCAGTCGCGCCTCAATGCCATGACGAGCGGGCAGGGGCGCTACACCATCGCGCTGTCCCACTACGAGGCGGTGCCGCCCGCGGTGCAGCAGACGCTGATGGGCCAGTTCCGGGTGCGTGACGACGAATGACGGACAGCCGCCCTCACATCTGCGTGGAGCCGAAGTAGCTGTCGCTCAGGCCTCCTGGATTTCGCGAACGCGCCAGCGGCTGGTCCGCCGGCAGGAAGTGCGCGAACAGGTCGTGGACGAAGGCGCCGCCGCGGCCTTCCTGCGGCGCGGCGGTGAGATACAGGCCACGCCAGCGCGGCGAGTGCGGCCCATGTCCGTAGCCGAAGATGCGCTGCGCCATCGCACGCAGACCCTGCTGCAGCGAACGGACTTCTTCCGCGAAGGCATGGATGGCCTGCCGGCGGACCGGATCCTGCTCACCACGCAACAGTGCCATGCGCAGCGCATGGAGGCGCCGCATGATCTCGCCGAACACGACGTCGAGTTCGGCATCCGCCTCGATGCGCGGCGCCGCGTCGTGGGTGAGGCAATGGCCCAGCGCCTGCGAGAGAACATCGTCCGGCAGGGCGGCGCGCACGACGTCGAAGCCGCGCAACTGCTCCAGGCCGGTCACGAAGAAATAGACCGGCAGCAGAAGTCCCAGGTGCTCCGCTGCTTCGTGGACCAGCGTGCGCACTCGCGCCGCGACGGCGTCCCGCTCGGCGGCGTCGCCGAGCAGGGTGGACGCGCCCACGCACACCACGATGCCGTTGAGCGGCAGGCGTTCGCGGCGCTCGGCCAGTTCCAGCAGGGCGCGATACCAGAGGCTTCGTTCGTGAGGATCCGCGGGATCGCCCAGCGCCGCGGGGCTGGTCTCGATGGCGATCATCGAGGGCAGGCCGCGCCAGTGCCAGAACACATCGTCGCGCTCGGCGTACGGTTTCGGCGTCGCCGTGCCGACGGCGGCATCGAGCAGGCCCGCGACGTTGGCCGACGCATCGCCGATGAAGACGAACCACGGAATCGCATAAAGGGGATTGCGCACGGCGGGCGGGTCCGGCGAGCGCTGGAGCGCCTGGCGCGCATGGGCGAGCGATTGCTGCAGTTCGGCCGGCCTCGACGGGGCCTCCTTCTCCTGCCCCAGCGCTGCGATGCGCAGGCGCAGCATGCGGCGCCGCGCCGCACGGCTCGACCCGAGCACGATCCACCACAGGCTCAGGAAGGCCAGCAGGCACAGCGCCAGCAGGGGCCAGAAGTGCGCGGGCAGCTGCGTCATGGTGTTCATCGTCAACGCGGGACGGTTTCGAGAAACGCGAAGTCGGCGATCACTCGCGAGCCGAATTCGCCGCCGGCCAGCGACTCCCGCAGTCGCTGGAGATAGGCGGAAGCGAGTTCGAAGGGCGGCCTGTCCGCGGGTTCGCTGAAGGGAATCGGCGACGCCAGCGCGGTGAGCAGCACGGTGCCGAAAGGCGGCGCGACCAGCCAGCTCGCAGGAATGTCGCGGCCCAGCTCGGTCGTCTCGCCCGCGCGCATGCGGGGCAGCACCTTGCCGGCATTGAGGTGCATCACCGCGCCGTCGGCCGTGTAGTAGTCGATCCACAGGTAGCCTTCGGCGTCCGCGTTCGTGATCTGGAATTTCACCGGGTCGCCTTCGCGGAGCCGGCCGTTGCGCGCGGAGAGGGCGGCGATCTTCAGGCCGCGCTTCTTGTCCTGGTTGCGCGCCTGATAGGGCTTGAGAATCGCCACGACTTCGCAGTGCGGCCATATGCGCAACTGGAGGTCGAAGCGCACGGCGTCGATGCCGGGCACGGCGCTCACATCGCGCTCGATGCGGGCCATCTCCTCGGGGCGCGAGACGAAGCCGCTCACGCGGATTTCGCCGTCCTTGGCCGCGGTCACGGCAAGGTCGGAGCAGGCGTAGGTCTGGAATTGCTGCTCGACGCGTTGCACCAGCGTGGGCGGCGATTCGTGCGGCCGTGTCAGCAGGAACCACAGCAGATAGGTCAGCGGGATCAAGAGCGCCAGCGCGCCGCCGGTGCGCAGCAGGGCACGCTGGCGCCATTGCGGATCGCGCGGCCCCGGCGGGCCGGGCACGCTGTAGGGTTGCGGCGTGATGCGGTCCTGCGCGAGCGTGTCGATCGCGACGGGGCGCACCGCGAGCTGCTGCCCATGCAGGTCCTTGAGCTTGCCGAGTTCGCCGCCCTCGCCGCTCTCGAAGTAGTACTGGCCCTTGAAGCCGAGCACCAACGCATGCCAGTACACCTCGCGGACTTCGTCGTCGCCGGCCTGCAAGGCCGACAGGTGATGGAAGAACTCGGTCTGCGCGTTGTGCGAGTTGAAGAGCGCGACCTGCAAGGGCGCCACCGCGTCCGTGCAACCGGGGTGTCGCGCCAGGATCTCGTCGATCCACGCGACCATCGCGAAGACGGCCGACTCCACCTTCTCGGCCGGCTGGTCCTGCACGCGGGCCGCGGCGCGCGCCTCGTCGAGCAGCGCCAGGGCCTTGCGCTGTGCCGCTTCGCAGGAGTCGCTGACGCGCCCGGCTGCGATCGATGCGTCCAGCGCGAGGCCGAACGACAGCAGCGCGGAGAAACAGTCGAGCAGGCGAGCCATGCGTCGCTCGCGGCTATGCTTCGGTGGCGACGGAAATCCCGTGCGTGCGCCCGCTTCGATGGCACATGCTCTTGTCCCCCTGTCGTTCTTGGATATGGAATCGATTCTTTCCACGCGTGCGGGCGCGCGCCATACCGCTTGGGAGCTATGTCGTTCGGGGAGCGAATCCGCCTTGATGTGCGGTGCGTTCGCCGGTATCTTCAATGTGCTGAGTCACTTCTGACGCTGGGGTAAGCCATGAAAATCCTGATCGCCGACGACCACCGGCTCGTCATCGAGGCGGTCAAGGCCAAACTGTCGGAGCTCGAAGCCGACATCGAGTTCGTCCTGGCAATGAGCGTCGACGAACTGCTCGCCGGTGCATCCGACGACATCGACCTGGCCGTGATCGACCTGAACATGCCCGGCGCTGAAGGCCAGGCCCACATCGACGAGATCCGCCGCCGGCATCCGGCGGTGCCCGTCATCGTGCTGTCGGGCTACGAGGACCCCTCCGTCATGCGCAGCGCACTCGAGCGCGGCGTGCTCGGCTTCATCCCGAAGGCGTACTCGCCCGAGGTCATGCTGTCCGCGGTGCGGCTGGTGCTGGCCGGTGGCGTCTACGTGCCGCCGATGATGCTGGCGGCGCTGCCACCCGGCGTGATTGCGGGCATTCCCAACGCCAGCGCGGCCGCCGATGCGCAGCGCGGGTCGGCCGCCGCATCCGCGCAAACGCTGGAACACCTGCGCAACGTGCTGACCGAGCGCCAGGTCGAGGTGCTGCAACTGCTGTCGCAGGGCAAGCCCAACAAGCTCATCGGGCGCGCGCTGGGCATCAGCGAGGGCACGGTCAAGATCCACCTGGCGGCGATCTTCCGGGCGCTCAACGTGCGCAACCGCACCGAGGCGGTGGTCGCGGCGCAGTCGCTCACCGAAGCCTGAGGTTTCCGCCTCCGCCTTATCCTCGGGGGATGCCTCTGGATCTTTCAAACTTCGACGCCGCGATCGTCGATCTCGACGGCACGATGGTCGACACCATCGGTGACTTCGTCGTCGCCCTCAACCACATGCTCGACGACCTGGCCCTGCCGCACATCGATGCGGCCACGGTCGAGGCCATGGTGGGCAAGGGTTCCGAGCACCTCATCCATTCGGTGCTGCGCCATGTGCGTGCCACTGCGGAGGACGACGAGACCTGGTTCGACCGCGCGTGGCCCCGCTATCAGCACCACTACCTGGCCATCAACGGCCAGCATGCCGAGGTCTACGCCGGCGTCGTGCAAGGCCTGTCCGCCTTGCGTGCCCGGGGCTTGCGGCTGGCCTGCCTCACCAACAAGCCAACGGCCTTCGCACGCCCGCTGCTGGCCTCCAAGGGCCTCGCCGAATTCTTCGACGTGATGTACGGCGGCGACGCCTTCGACAAGAAGAAGCCCGACCCGCTACCCCTCATCAAGGCCTGCGAAGCCCTGGGCACCCGCCCCGAGCGAACCCTGATGCTCGGCGACTCCAGCAACGACGCCAAGGCCGCCCGCGCCGCCGGCTGCCCCGTCATCCTCGTCAGCTACGGCTACAACCACGGCGAACCCATCCGCGACGTCGACGCAGACGGCTTCATCGACTCCCTGGCCGACCTGGCCCCCCCTCGACAAGCGTCATAGGCGCAAAAGGCGCGGGGATGAGTTCAGGAACACCGCGGAACCGGCTCTGCCGGGCCGCTGGTGTTGCCCCCGGCAGGGGGTAGGCGGCCACACGCAGTGGGCAAGCCTGGGGGCGAGTTCAGGAACACCCCCGGCAGGGGGTAGGCGGCCACACGAAGTGGGCAAGCCTGGGGGCGAGCTCTAGTTCCCCAACAAGGCGTCCTTGAGCTTCCAGTCGGCCGGATTCGGTCCGAGCCAGATGCGCATCAACGCATTGAAGAAGGCCTGCTCCTTGATCGGATCGCCCTGCGGAACACCCTTCACCGAGATCACGGTGCCGGTGCCGGGCAACCAGTCGATGGTGAATGTGTCGCCGCCCTTCAGTTGCTTCTGTTCGGAGAACACCTGGCTCATGCGCAGCAGTCCCGGAATCAGCTGGGACATCTCGCCCTTGGGGGAGTTGTCCTCCACGCCGCGCGTGAACAGCTTGCCCAGTTCGTTGGCATCGATGTCGCGCAGCATGGTGATGACCATCCGCTTGGCGCCCGGCGCCCCGAGCACTTCCGCGGGGCTGCCCACCTTCTTGCCCAGGTAGAGGCCAGCCGTGTAGACCTTGAAGACGGCCTTGTAGCGCACGCCCGCGCCGTTGAGTTGCAGCTTGCTTCCATGCAGGTCGAGGGCGTCGTCGAGCTTCACCCCGGCGACGTCGATCTGGGCGGCCGACGCAGCGAACGACGCGAGGGCGAAGGTGGACAGCGCGATCACGCGCCGCAAGGCAAACTGGGGCATCAAAAAGTCTCCGTGGGCTCAAAAAGTTCCGAATGTATCTTTTAGTACCTGCTCTGTCCCTCGGCTAAACTCCCCATTCCATGTTCATTCATCACGTCATTCAGACAGGTCAAGGCAGCCGGGGAGCCTGGCCTTGGCGCACGCCATCGACGTTGCCTGTTTGATTGCACGGCGCACGCCGTGCGCCCGCGGCCCTCGGTCATCCCGACCAGCCACCCTGAATGACCCCGCCAGCGACCACGAAGCGTCCGCTGGCCGACGGAGACCCCACCCGTGATCACTGAACTCGAATTCAAAAGCCTCAGCGCGCAGGGCTACAACCGCATCCCGCTGATGGTCGAGGCCTTTGCCGACCTCGAAACACCGCTTTCCCTCTATCTCAAGCTCGCCTACACCAAGGACAGCGGCCGGAACAGCTTCCTGCTCGAGTCGGTGGTGGGCGGCGAGCGCTTCGGCCGCTACAGCTTCATCGGACTGCCCGCGCGGACGCTTTTGCGCGCGAGCGGCTTCGGTTCCGACGCCGTCACCGAGGTCGTAACAGACGGCAAAGTCGTGGAAAAAGTCCAGGGCAACCCCCTCGATTTCGTAGCGGCTTACCAACAGCGCTTCAAGGTCGCCCTGCGTCCAGGCCTGCCGCGCTTCTGCGGCGGCCTGGCCGGCTACTTCGGCTACGACACGGTGCGCCATATCGAGAAGAAGCTGGAGAAGAGCTGCCCGCCCGACACGCTGGGCTGTCCCGACATCCTTTTGCTGCAGTGCGAGGAGCTGGCGGTCATCGACAACCTCTCGGGCAAGCTCTACCTGATCGTCTACGCGGACCCGGGCCAGCCCGAGGCCTATGCCAATGCCAAGCGCCGGCTGCGCGAGTTGCGCGACCAGCTCAAGTATTCGGTGAGCGCGCCGCGCGTGCTGCCGACACAGGCACATCCGGCGCAGCGCAGCTTTGCCAAGGCCGACTACCTCGCGGCGGTCGAGCGGGCCAAGGAGCTGATCGCGGCCGGCGACTTCATGCAGGTGCAGGTGGGCCAGCGCATCAGCAAGCGCTACACGGAGTCGCCGCTGTCGCTGTATCGCGCGTTGCGTTCGCTGAACCCGTCGCCGTACATGTACTACTACGACCTCGGCGACTTCCACGTGGTCGGCGCCTCGCCCGAGATCCTCGTGCGCCAGGAGCGCACGGGCGACGACGAGCAGAAGATCACCATCCGTCCGTTGGCCGGCACCCGCCCGCGCGGCGCCTCGCCCGAGCTTGACAAGGCGGCGGAGGTCGAGCTGATCAACGACCCCAAGGAACGCGCCGAGCACGTGATGCTGATCGACCTCGCGCGCAACGACATCGGCCGCATCGCGAAGACCGGCAGCGTGAAGGTGACGGAAGCCTTCGCCATCGAGCGCTACAGCCATGTCATGCACATCGTGAGCAACGTCGAAGGCACGCTGAAGGACGGCATGACCGCCATCGACGTGCTCAAGGCCACCTTCCCCGCCGGCACGCTGACCGGCGCGCCCAAGGTGCATGCGATGGAACTCATCGACCAGCTCGAACCGACCAAGCGCGGGCTCTACGGCGGCGCCTGCGGCTACATCAGCTACGCCGGCGACATGGACGTGGCGATCGCCATCCGCACCGGCATCGTGAAGGACCAAATGCTGCACGTGCAGGCGGCAGCCGGCGTGGTCGCCGACTCGGTGCCCGAACTCGAGTGGAAGGAAACCGAAGCCAAGGCGCGGGCATTGCTGCGCGCGGCGGAACTGGTCGAGGAGGGCTTGGAATGAGCGCCGCGCCGGGCCGTCCCAAGCAAGCTCGCGCCCCCTCGGGGGGCAGCGCAGCACACGAAGTGGCAAGCATGGGAGCACTATGAACGAGGACACTCAGAACAACGATTTTTCGCACGAGATCATCGGCGCCGCCGTCGAGGTGCAGCGGGTGCTCGGCATCGGCCTGGCCGAGGAGGTCTACGCCGCCGCGCTGGAGATCGAGCTGGCCGAGCGCGAGATCGGCTTCGTGCGCAACGTGCCGGTGTCGGCCAGCTACAAGGGCCGCTCGCTCGGCGAGGTGGGCCGCGCGGACTTCGTGGTGGAGCAGTCGGTCGTCGTCGACGTGAAGGCGGTCGATGCGCTCACCGACCTGCATCGCGCGCGGGCGCAGGCGGCGGTGCGGCTTTCGGGGCTCAAGCTCGGCCTGCTCATCAACTTCAACGTGTTCCCCGTGGTCAAGGGCGTGCACCGGATCGGAGTCAAGCCATGAAGCTCCTGATGATCGACAACTACGACAGCTTCACCTACAACCTGGTGCAGTACTTCGGCGAACTCGGCGCGGACGTCGAGGTGCATCGCAACGACGAGATCACGCTCGAAGGGCTGCGCGCGCGCATCGGTGGCGGCGTCGGCCGGCTCGTGATCTCGCCGGGGCCCTGCTCGCCGGCCGAGGCGGGCGTCTCGGTCGCGGCCATCCAGGAATTCGCCGGCCGGCTGCCCATCCTCGGCGTGTGCCTCGGCCACCAGGCGATCGGTGCGGCCTTCGGCGGGAAGATCATTCGCGCACAGCAACTGATGCACGGCAAGACCAGCGAGATCACGACCACGCGCGAAGGCGTGTTCGCGGGCTTGCCGGAGAAGTTCAGCGTCAACCGCTATCACTCGCTTGCGATCGAGCGCGAGACCTGCCCGAGCGAACTCGCCATCACCGCGTGGACCTACGACGGCGAGATCATGGGGGTGCGCCATACCGGCTTCGAGCAGGCGGTGCGCATCGAGGGCGTGCAGTTCCATCCCGAATCCATCCTCACCGAGCACGGCCACGCCATGCTGCGGAACTTCCTGGAGTGAGCCGAATGACGACTTTTTCATCGACCCTGGTCGACCTGCGCAGCGACACCGTCACCCAGCCCACCGCCGCGATGCGCGACGCGATGCTGTCCGCCCCTTTGGGCGACGACGTGTTCGGCGACGACCCCAGCGTCAACGCGCTGCAGGAGCAGATCGCCGGGATGCTGGGCTTCGAGGCCGCCCTGTTCGTGCCCACCGGCACGCAGAGCAATCTTTGCGCGATCCTTGCGCACTGCCTGCGGGGCGACGAGTACATCGTCGGCCAGATGGCGCATTGCTACCGCTGGGAAGGCGGCGGTGCGGCGGTGTTCGGCAGCGTGCAGCCGCAGCCGCTGAATCACCAGCCGGACGGCACGCTCGCGCTGGACGAGATCGAAGCCGCCATCAAGCCGGACGACGCGCATTTCGCGCGCACCCGGATGCTCGCGCTGGAGAACACGCTGGGCGG
This sequence comes from Variovorax flavidus, assembly GCF_030317145.1. Classification (GTDB taxonomy): domain Bacteria; phylum Pseudomonadota; class Gammaproteobacteria; order Burkholderiales; family Burkholderiaceae_C; genus Variovorax; species Variovorax flavidus. The sequence continues at coordinate 64,522 of NZ_JASZYE010000010.1, read as the reverse complement.
CAAGGTGCTGCCCTTTGCCTACGTCGAGCAGGCGACGCAACTGGCGCAGCGCAAGGGGCTGAGCCGCCATCTCGATGGCGCGCGGCTCTTCAACGCCGCCGTGGCGCAGGCGGCGGAACGCGGCACCGACGCGCGCACCGAAGCGCGCCGCATCGCCGGCTGTTTCGACACCGTGTCGGTCTGCTTCAGCAAGGGCCTCGGCGCGCCGGTGGGTTCGGCGCTGTGCGGGTCGCGTGAATTCATTGCGCGCGCACACCGCATTCGCAAGATGGCGGGCGGGGGCATGCGGCAGGCGGGCGTGCTGGCTGCGGCGGCGTCGCATGCGCTCGAACACCATGTCGAGCGCCTGGCGCAGGACCATGCGCTCGCGCGCCGGCTGGCCGAGGGGCTGGCGGGCATTGCCGAACTGCAGGTCGAGGCGCCGCAGACGAACCTGCTGTTCGTCGACCTGGCAGGCACGGCGCGATCGCGTTCCGCCGAACTGCTGGCGCATCTGAAGCAGAACGGCGTGCTCGCCACGGGGCTCTACCGGCTGCGGTTCGCGACGCATCTGGACGTCGATGCGAACGGCATCGACCGCGCCATCGGCGCCATCCGGAGCTTCTTCCATGCCTGATGCGCATTCCTTGCTGCTCTTCATCGCGGCGGGACTGCTGCTGAACCTCACGCCGGGGCCCGACGTTCTCTACATCGTGACCCGCTCGCTGCGTTCGGGCACCCGTGCCGGGATCGTTGCCGGCTTCGGCATCACGGCAGGGTGCTTCGTGCACATCACCGCCGCGGCGCTGGGCGTGAGTGCGCTGATGGCGGCGTCGACGACGGCGTTCACCGTTCTTAAATGGGTGGGCGCGGCCTACCTGCTGTGGGTCGGCACGCGGATGCTGTTCTCGCGTGCCTCGAAGGACGAGCCGGCGCTGGCCGTCGCCGGCACCGAGGCGGCAGGCCCGGCCAGCATGAAAAGCATCTTTCTCGGCGGCTTCTGGACCAACGCGCTCAATCCCAAGGTGGCGCTGTTCTTCCTGGCCTTCGTCCCGCAGTTCATCGCGCCCGGCACGGACAACAAGCCGCTGGCCTTCTTCCTGCTGGGCGTGCTGTTCAACTTCAACGCGATCTTCGTCAACGTGGCGTGGGCGCTGCTCGCCGGGTGGACGGCGCGCCGTGTCGGCCTCGTCCAGCGCGGCATGCACTGGCTGCAGCGCGGCGCCGGCGCGCTCTTCGTCGGCTTTGGCTTCAGGCTCGCGCTTGCCGACAATCCTCTTGCCCCGACCCCCGTCCATTGATCCAAGGGAGACAGACATCATGCCCATCACCCCCCAGGAAGCGCTGCAGCGCACCATCGAACACCGCGAGGTCTTCCACGACGAGATGCTGCACATCGTGCGCCTCATCATGAGCGGCGAATGCTCGCCCGTGATGATGGCGGCGCTCATCACCGGCTTGCGCGTCAAGAAGGAAACCATCGGCGAGATCACCGCCGCCGCGCAAGTCATGCGCGAGGTATCGACCAAGGTGCCGGTGGCAGACACACGGAACCTCGTCGACATCGTGGGCACCGGCGGCGACGGCTCGCACACCTTCAACATCTCGACCTGCTCGATGTTCGTCGTCGCAGCCGCGGGCGCCAAGGTCAGCAAGCATGGCGGGCGCAGCGTGAGCAGCAAGTCCGGCAGTGCGGACGTGCTCGAATCGCTCGGCGTCAACATCAACCTGAAGCCGGATCAGATCGCGAAGTGCATCGCCGACGTGGGCATCGGCTTCATGTTCGCACCGAACCACCATCCGGCGATGAAGAACGTCGCACCGGTGCGCAAGGAACTCGGCATCAAGACCATCTTCAACATCCTGGGGCCGCTGACCAATCCGGCCGGCGCGCCCAACATCCTGATGGGGGTGTTCCACGCCGACCTCGTGGGGATTCAGGTGCGGGCGCTGCAGCGGCTGGGCGCGGAGCATGCGCTGGTCGTCTACGGGCGCGACGGCATGGACGAGATTTCCCTCGGCGCAGCCACCATGGTCGGCGAACTCAAGGACGGCGAAGTGCGCGAGTACGAGTTGCATCCGGAGGATTTCGGCTTCGCGATGTCGAGCAATCGCACGCTGCGCGTGGAAACGCCGGAGCAGTCGAAGGCGATGCTGGTGGACGTGCTCGACAACCGGCCCGGGCCGGCGCGGGACATCGTGCTGCTCAATGCCGGTGCCGCGCTGTATGCGGCCAATGTGTGCGATTCGATTGCAGCGGGCGTCGAGCGTGCGCGCGCAGCGCTCGATTCGGGCGCTGCCAAGGCCAAGCTGGCCGAACTGATCGCCGCCACGGCGGCTGCCCAGGCGTAGGGAGAAGAGAAACATGTCGGACATCCTCGAGAAAATCGTGGCCGTCAAACGCGAGGAAATCGCGGCGGCCAAGAAGAAGGCACCCCTCGAAGCCGTGCGCTTCGATGCCGAAAGCCGCGTGCTCACGCGCGACTTCACCGGCGCCCTGCGCGCGAAGATCGCCGCGGGCGCCGCAGCGGTCATTGCCGAGGTCAAGAAGGCCAGCCCGAGCAAGGGCGTGCTGCGCGCGGAGTTCATTCCGGCGGACATCGCCCAGAGCTACGCCGAAGGCGACGGCGCGGTGAGCGCGGCCTGCCTTTCGGTGTTGACCGACAGGCAGTTCTTTCAGGGCGGCGTCGACTATCTCAAGCAGGCACGCGCCTCGTGCGACCTGCCAGTGCTGCGCAAGGATTTCATCGTCGATGCCTACCAGGTCTACGAATCGCGCGCGATGGGCGCCGATGCCATCCTGCTGATCGCCGCCTGCCTAGACGACGGCCAGATGCGCGAATACGAAGCGATCGCGGCAGGGCTCGGCCTGGCGGTGCTGGTTGAAGTGCACGACGGTGCCGAACTCGAACGCGCGCTGAAGCTGAAGACGCCGCTGGTCGGCGTCAACAATCGCAATCTGCGGACCTTCGAGGTGTCGATACAGACCACGATCGATCTGCTGGCGCAGGTGCCTTCCGATCGCCTGCTCGTGACCGAATCGGGCATCACGACCCGTGACGACGTCGCGAAGCTGCGCGCCGCGGGCGTTCATGCCTTCCTGGTCGGCGAGGCCTTCATGCGCGCCGACGAACCGGGCGAAGCGCTCGCCGCATTGTTCCGATGAGCGCGGGGGATCAACTGGCCAGCAGCGATCCTGCCGATTGGCCCGTCGCTCCCGGGTGGAAGCCGCTGGTGGACGAGTTCTTCGGCGGTGCCGTCGGCCAGAGGCTGCAAGGCTTTCTTCGAGAGAGGCTGGACGCCGGCGCGGTGATCTTTCCGCCCCAGCCACTGCGTGCACTCGAACTGACGCCGCCGGAGGACGTCCGGGTGGTGATCCTCGGGCAGGACCCGTATCACGGGCGCGGGCAGGCCGAGGGACTCGCCTTTTCGGTGGCGCCCGGCGTGGCGCTGCCGCCGTCGCTGCGCAACATCTTCAAGGAACTGGAGCGCGACCTGGGTACGCCGCCGCCGAAGTTTCCGGATCCGGGCGGGAGTCTGGTCAAGTGGGCGACCCATGGCGTGCTGCTGCTCAACACCTGCCTGACCGTCGAGGAAGGGCAAGCGGCCAGCCACGCCGGGCGCGGCTGGGAAGTGCTGACCGACGCCGTGATCCGCCATGTGGCGAACGGCGAACGCGCGGTCGTCTTCATGCTGTGGGGCGCGCATGCGCAGAGCAAGCGTGCGCTGATCGATACAAGTCGTCACAAGGTGCTGATGTCGAACCATCCGTCGCCGCTGTCCGCACTGAGGCCGCCCGTGCCATTCATCGGCTGTGGCCACTTCGGGCAGGCGCGGGCGTGGCGGGAGGCCGGACGTTCCTGAGCCTGGGGAGTAAGTGCTTGATTTCATGCGAGAATCTTGGGCTCGGAGAAAAACGCATCTTTTGAGCGACTGAACCCATGGGAAGGTCGCGAAGTTGCTGCGGTGCGGCACAAGTTGCCGGGGGTGGCATCGACACACCCGGGTAAACCGTGCTATATTCCGAGGTTCGCTGGAGAGGTGGCCGAGTGGTTAATGGCAGCAGACTGTAAATCTGCCCTCTTACGAGTACGCTGGTTCGAATCCAGCCCTCTCCACCAGCGATGAATGGATTTTGCAGAGCGCTTGAATGTTGTGGGCCCGAGGCGAAAGCGAAAGGCTCTGACCGTGCTGCGGTACGGCCCGATCTGGAGGTTTGATCCGGTTTGGTTGTGTCGCGATGCGGGAGTAGTTCAATGGTAGAACCCTAGCCTTCCAAGCTAATGACGCGGGTTCGATTCCCGTCTCCCGCTCCAGAGGTCCACGTCAGCGCTAGGCGCAGTTGGTTTTTAGATATGTCGCCCATTTGGCTCAGTGGTAGAGCACTCCCTTGGTAAGGGAGAGGTCGCGGGTCCGATTCCCGCAATGGGCACCAGTTTTGGGGTTGCAGCCGGAAGGTTGCAACCCCATGTCAGTGTGTTGATCTAGTTATTTTTCGGAGTCGAGAAAATGGCAAAAGGAAAATTCACCCGTACGAAGCCGCACGTGAACGTGGGCACGATTGGTCACGTGGACCATGGCAAGACGACGCTGACGGCGGCGATTGCGACGGTGCTGTCGGCCAAGTTCGGCGGCGAAGCGAAGGCCTACGACCAGATCGATGCGGCGCCCGAAGAAAAGGCACGCGGCATCACGATCAACACCGCGCACGTCGAATACGAAACGGCCAACCGCCACTACGCGCACGTGGACTGCCCGGGTCACGCCGACTATGTGAAGAACATGATCACCGGCGCTGCTCAGATGGACGGCGCGATCCTGGTGTGCTCGGCCGCTGACGGCCCGATGCCCCAGACCCGTGAGCACATCCTGCTGGCTCGCCAGGTGGGTGTGGGCTACATCATCGTGTTCCTGAACAAGTGCGACATGGTCGACGACAAGGAGCTGCTCGAACTGGTCGAAATGGAAGTTCGCGAACTCCTCGACAAGTACGAATTCCCTGGCGACGACACCCCGATCATTCACGGTTCGGCCAAGCTGGCGCTGGAAGGCGACAAGGGCGAACTGGGCGAAGGCGCCATCATGAAGCTGGCCGACGCCCTGGATACCTACATCCCCACGCCTGAGCGCGCGGTGGACGGTGCGTTCCTGATGCCCGTGGAAGACGTGTTCTCGATCTCGGGTCGCGGCACCGTGGTGACCGGCGCGGTCGAGCGCGGCGTGATCAAGGTCGGCGAAGAAATCGAAATCGTGGGTATCCGCCCGACGGTCAAGACCACCTGCACCGGCGTGGAAATGTTCCGCAAGCTGCTGGACCAGGGCCAGGCAGGCGACAACGTGGGCGTGCTGCTGCGCGGCACGAAGCGCGAAGAAGTCGAGCGCGGCCAAGTGCTGTGCAAGCCCGGCTCGATCAAGCCGCACACGCACTTCACCGCCGAGGTGTATGTGCTGTCGAAGGACGAAGGCGGCCGTCACACGCCGTTCTTCAACAACTACCGTCCGCAGTTCTACTTCCGCACGACCGACGTCACTGGCGCGATCGAGCTGCCCAAGGACAAGGAAATGGTCATGCCCGGCGACAACGTGTCCATCACGGTGAAGCTGATCAACCCGATCGCGATGGAAGAAGGCCTGCGCTTCGCCATCCGTGAAGGCGGCCGTACCGTCGGTTCGGGCGTCGTGGCCAAGATCCTCGACGTCTAAATCAAGGATTGCGAAGGGGTATAGCTCAATTGGCAGAGCGTCGGTCTCCAAAACCGAAGGTTGTAGGTTCGATTCCTACTGCCCCTGCCACCTAGGTGGCCCCGAAACAAGCCCGTCATGTCCTGACGGGCTTCGGCGTCTCAAGCGACGTAATGAATTGAAGGCTGCAAGGCCCCAGGAACAAAGCCCAAGATGGCCACTTCTCAAATCGAAACCGTGAGCACCAGTGCGGACAAGGCCAAGCTGGCCGCCGCCGTCGTGTTGGCGGTCGGCGCCATCGTGGCGTTCTATCTGCTGTCGCGCCAGGGTGCGATCGTGCAGTGGGTTGCCTTGCTCGTCGGTCTGGCCGCGGCTGTGGGTGCCTTCGCGAGTTCCGAGAGTGGTCGCCAGTTGTGGGCCTTCGGCCGCGACTCGTGGCGCGAGGTCAAGAAGGTTGTCTGGCCCACGCGCAAGGAAGCGATCCAGATGACGGCTTACGTGTTTGCCTTCGTGGCCATCATGTCGATCTTCCTTTGGCTCACCGACAAGACGCTCGAATGGGTGTTTTTCGACCTCATTCTGGGCTGGAGAAAATAATGACTGACGACGCTGTCGAAGCCACCCCGGAAAGCACGTCCGTGCTGGCCGCGCCCGCCCATCCCGATCTTCGCTGGTACGTGGTGCACGCGTATTCCGGCATGGAGAAGGCTGTGGAGCGCAACATCACCGAGCGCATCGCCCGCGCCGGCATGCAGGACAAGTTCGGCCGCATCCTGGTTCCGACCGAAGAAGTGGTCGAGATCAAGAACGGCCAGAAGCGCACCACCGAGCGCCGCTTCTTCCCCGGCTACGTTCTGGTCGAGATGATCATGGACGACGAAAGCTGGCACCTGGTGAAGCACACCAACAAGGTGACCGGTTTCGTCGGCGGCGCGAAGAACCGGCCGGCCCCGATCTCCCAGAAGGAAGTCGAGGACATCGTCAGCCAGATGCAGCAGGGCACCGAGAAGCCCCGCCACAAGGTGGAGTTCGTCGTCGGCGAATTCGTGCGCGTCAAGGAAGGCCCTTTCACCGACTTCAACGGCACGGTCGAGGAAGTCAATTACGAGAAGAGCAAGGTGCGCGTGTCGGTCATGATCTTCGGCCGCGCAACGCCTGTCGAACTCGAATTCAGCCAGGTCGAGAAGACCTGAGCCCCCGGTCGAAAGACCGGAACCTTTCCGGCCGCGCGTTGTCCGACTCGGCGCGCGGCTCTGATCGAAGAGTCGTTTAACCCCGGGGAGCCGCGGCCGAGTGCCAAGGCGATATCACCCGCAAGGAGCAAAGCATGGCGAAAAAAATCGTCGGCTTCATCAAGCTGCAAGTGCCAGCTGGTAAGGCCAACCCGTCACCGCCCATCGGTCCCGCACTGGGCCAGCGCGGTTTGAACATCATGGAATTCTGCAAGGCGTTCAACGCGCAGACCCAAGGCGTCGAGCCGGGCCTGCCGCTGCCGGTGGTCATCACCGCGTTCGCCGACAAGAGCTTCACCTTCATCATCAAGACGCCCCCGGCGATCACCTTGATCAAGAAGGCCATCAAGCTCGAGAAGGGTTCCGCCCGTCCGCACACCGACAAGGTCGGCAAGATCACGCGCGCACAGCTCGAAGAGATCGCCAAGACCAAGATGAAGGACCTGACGGCTGCCGACCTGGACGCCGCGGTTCGCACCATCGCCGGCTCTGCCCGTTCCATGGGCGTGAATGTGGAGGGCGTGTAAATGGCCAAGATCACCAAGAAGCAAAAGGCCCTCGTGGGCAAGGTCGACAGCAACAAGCTGTACGCGCTCGCTGATGCCATCGGTCTCGTGAAGGAAGCCGCCACCGCCAAGTTCGATGAGTCCATCGACGTCGCGGTGCAACTCGGCATCGACGCGAAGAAGTCCGACCAGGTCGTTCGCGGCGCTGTCGTGCTGCCCAACGGCACCGGCAAGACCAAGCGCGTGGCTGTGTTCGCCCAGGGCGCCAAGGCTGAGGAAGCCAAGGCCGCCGGCGCCGACATCGTCGGCATGGACGATCTGGCAGCGATGGTGAAGGCTGGCGACATGCCCTTCGACGTCGTGATCGCCGCACCGGACGCGATGCGCGTCGTCGGTACGCTCGGCCAGATCCTCGGCCCGCGCGGTTTGATGCCCAACCCCAAGGTTGGCACCGTGACGCCCGACGTCGCGACCGCCGTCAAGAACGCGAAGGCTGGCCAGGTGCAGTTCCGCGTCGACAAGGCAGGCATCGTGCACGGCACGATCGGTCGTCGTTCGTTCGACACCGAAAAGCTGCAGGGCAACCTCGCCGCGCTGGTCGACGCATTGGTCAAGGCCAAGCCGGCTTCCAGCAAGGGCCTGTACCTGCGCAAGGTGGCTGTGTCGTCGACGATGGGTGTGGGTGTCCGCGTGGACACGCAAACCATCGCCACGCAAGGCTGATGTATGAGGGGTCTCGCTGTGGCGGGGCCCTGATGAATTTGCCTCGCTGCCGAAAGGCGACGGGGCGAAGTGGTGGGCCGGAGCGTCGTTCATTCGATGCCCCGGGCCATCCAAGACCGCTGGCGTGCAGTGAAGGCTGCACTTAATCGTTCCACCCTTTCGTGGGACAACCAGCGCAGATGGCGATCCCGCTGCAAAGGAATTCGTTTCCGAAACAGTTGGTCGCTGCATGAAGCGCGTTCCGAGGCTCAGGCCGGAGAGCGCATTAAAAGGAGTAGACCTTGAGTCTGAATCGCAGTGAGAAAGAAGCGGTCATCAATGATGTGACCAGCCTCGCCGCAAAAGCTCAAACGCTCGTGATGGCGGAATACCGTGGCATCACGGTGGCCGATATGACCAAACTGCGCAACGATGCGCGCAGCAAGGGCGTGAGCCTCAGCGTGTTGAAGAACACGCTGGCCCGCCGTGCTGTCGCAGGTAGCCCGTTTGAGATTGTTGGCGACCAGATGACCGGTCCGCTGATCTATGGCTTCTCCGAAGACGCTGTGGCTGCCGCGAAGGTGGTGGCCGATTTCGCGAAGACCAACGACAAGTTGGTGATTCGCGGCGGCGCATTCGGTGGCAAGGCCCTGGACGTCGACGGCGTGAAGCAACTGGCCAGCATTCCTTCGAAGGAAGTGTTGTTGGCACAGCTGCTGGGCTTGATGCAATCCCCGATCTCGCGCACGGCCCGTGTTCTGGCCGCGCTTGCCGAGAAGCGTGGTGGTGGCGAAGCACCGGCCGAAGCTCCGGCCGAAGCGCAAGCTGCTTGAGCCTTGCGTTTGAAATATTCAACCCAATTGTTAGGAAATCAAAATGGCATTCGATAAAGACGCATTTCTGACCGCGCTCGACAGCATGACGGTCCTGGAACTCAACGACCTGGTGAAAGCCATCGAAGAGAAGTTCGGCGTGAGCGCCGCAGCCATGTCGGCTCCGGCCGCCGGTGGTGGCGCTGCTGCCGCTGTCGTCGAAGAAAAGACCGAGTTCAACGTCGTTCTGCTCGACGCAGGCGCGAACAAGGTGTCGGCGATCAAGGCCGTGCGCGAAATCACCGGCCTGGGCCTCAAGGAAGCCAAGGACCTGGTGGAAGCCGCTCCCAAGGCCGTCAAGGAAGGCCTGCCGAAGGCAGACGCCGAAGCAGCCAAGAAGAAGCTGGAAGACGCTGGCGCCAAGGTGGAACTGAAGTAATTCAGTCTCCCTGGAGGGCTGGAGTGTGCCGAAAGGCCCTCCAGCCTTTGCCGCTTTCAGAGCGCACCCAAAAACTGCCGATCCGAGACGGTTTTTGAGTGTCTTCTGACCCCGACTGCAGAAGACCCCCTTGGTTCGGGCGATGTGCAACGCATCGCCGTCCGCCAGGGCTGGTAGTGGCCAGCCGCCAAGGAGAGTGGTGCTCAGGCACCTCACCACGTCGCTGAAGATCTCAAGCTCCGGAGCTCTCATGGCCCAAACGTCCACGTACAGTTATACCGAACGCAAGCGCATCCGAAAGAATTTCGGCAATCGCGATAGCGTCGTTGAAATCCCCTACCTCCTGCAGATGCAGAAAGACGCGTACACCGCGTTCCTGCAAGCCGGCATCCCGCCCCAGAAACGCACGGTGGAAGGCCTGCAGGCTGCGTTCGACGCGGCGTTCCCGATCGTCTCGCACAACGGTTTTGTCGAGATGAAGTTTCTCGAATACAACCTCGCGAAGCCGGCTTTCGACGTCCGCGAGTGCCAGACCCGTGGCCTGACCTTCGCCTCGGCCGTTCGCGCCAAGGTCCAGCTGATCATCTATGACCGCGAGTCGTCGACCTCGCAGTCGAAGGTGGTCAAGGAAGTGAAGGAACAAGAGGTCTACATGGGCGAAGTTCCCCTCATGACGGACAAGGGCTCGTTCATCATCAACGGCACCGAGCGCGTCATCGTGTCGCAGCTGCATCGTTCGCCGGGCGTGTTCTTCGAACACGACAAGGGCAAGACGCACAGCTCCGGCAAGCTGCTGTTCTCGGCCCGCGTGATTCCTTACCGCGGCTCGTGGCTCGACTTCGAGTTCGACCCGAAGGACATGCTGTACTTCCGCGTCGACCGTCGCCGCAAGATGCCGGTCACGATCCTGCTGAAGGCCATCGGCCTGAATCCGGAATCGATCCTCGCGAACTTCTTCGTGAACGACAACTTCCGCCTGATGGACAGCGGCGCGCAGATGGAGTTCGTCTCCGAGCGCCTGCGCGGCGAAGTCGCACGTTTCGACATCACCGACAAGTCCGGCAAGGTCGTGGTCGCCAAGGACAAGCGCGTCACCGCCCGCCACACGCGTGAACTCGAGCAATCGGGCACCACGCACATCAGCGTGCCGGAAGACTTCCTGGTCGGCCGCGTCATCGCCCGCAACATCGTCGACCCCGACTCGGGCGAAATCCTGGCCAAGGCCAACGACGAGCTGACGGAAGCGCTGCTGAAGAAGCTGCGCACCGCCGGCGTGCAGGACGTGCAAGCGATCTACACCAACGAACTCGACCAGGGCGCCTACATCTCGCAGACGCTGCGCATCGACGAAACGGTGGACGAATTCGCCGCGCGCGTGGCCATCTACCGCATGATGCGCCCCGGCGAGCCGCCGACGGAAGACGCGGTGCAGGCCCTGTTCCAGCGCCTGTTCTACAACCCCGACACCTACGACCTGTCGCGTGTCGGCCGCATGAAGTTCAACGCCAAGGTCGGCCGCGACGAATCGACCGGCCCGATGGTGCTGACCAACGAGGACATCCTGGCAGTGGTCAAGATCCTCGTGGACCTGCGCAATGGCCGCGGCGAAGTCGACGACATCGACCACCTGGGCAACCGCCGAGTGCGTTGCGTCGGCGAACTGGCCGAGAACCAGTACCGCACCGGCCTCGCCCGTATCGAGAAGGCCGTGAAGGAACGTCTGGGTCAAGCGGAACAAGAGCCGCTGATGCCGCACGACCTGATCAACAGCAAGCCGATCTCGGCCGCGCTGAAGGAATTCTTCGGTGCGTCGCAGCTGTCGCAGTTCATGGACCAGACCAACCCGCTGTCCGAGATCACGCACAAGCGTCGCGTCTCGGCCCTCGGCCCGGGCGGTCTGACCCGCGAGCGCGCTGGCTTCGAAGTGCGCGACGTGCACGTCACCCACTACGGCCGCGTGTGCCCGATCGAAACGCCTGAAGGCCCGAACATCGGTCTGATCAACTCGCTGGCCCTGTACGCCCGCCTGAACGAATACGGCTTCATCGAGACGCCGTACCGTCGCGTGGTGGACGGCAAGGTCACGATGGACATCGACTACCTGTCGGCCATCGAAGAAGGCAAGTACGTCATCGCGCAGGCTAACGCCGCGCTCGACAAGGACGGCAAGCTGACCGGCGACCTGGTCTCGGCCCGCGAAACCGGCGAATCGATTCTGGTCGGTGCCGAACGCGTGCAGTACATGGACGTGTCGCCCGCACAGATCGTGTCGGTGGCCGCCTCGCTCGTGCCGTTCCTGGAGCACGACGATGCGAACCGCGCGTTGATGGGCGCCAACATGCAGCGTCAGGCCGTGCCTGTGCTGCGCCCCGAAAAGCCGTTCGTCGGTACCGGTATCGAGCGCGTCTCCGCGGTCGACTCGGGCACCGTCGTGACCGCGACCCGCGGCGGTATCGTCGACTACGTCGACGCGACCCGCATCGTGGTGCGCGTGAACGACGCCGAAGCGGCAGCCGGTGAAGTCGGCGTGGACATCTACAACCTGATCAAGTATCAGCGTTCGAACCAGAACACGAACATCCATCAGCGTCCGATCGTCAAGCGCGGCGACAAGATCGCCAAGGGCGACGTGGTCGCCGACGGTGCATCGACCGACCTGGGCGAGCTCGCGCTCGGCCAGAACATGCTGATCGCGTTCATGCCCTGGAACGGCTACAACTTCGAAGACTCGATCCTGATCAGCGAACGCGTCGTTGCCGAAGACCGCTACACCTCGATCCACATCGAGGAACTGGTGGTGATGGCTCGCGACACCAAGCTGGGCGCCGAGGAAATCACGCGCGACATCCCGAACCTGGCCGAGCAGCAGCTCAACCGCCTGGACGAATCCGGGATCATCTACGTCGGCGCCGAAGTGCAGCCGGGCGACACGCTGGTCGGCAAGGTCACGCCCAAGGGCGAAACCACGCTTACGCCAGAAGAGAAGCTGCTGCGCGCGATCTTCGGCGAGAAGGCTTCGGACGTGAAGGACACCTCGCTGCGTGTGGATCAGGGCTCGCAAGGCACCGTGATCGACGTGCAGGTGTTCACCCGCGAAGGCATCACGCGCGACAAGCGCGCCCAGCAGATCATCGACGACGAGCTGAAGCGCTTCCGCCTCGACCTGAACGACCAGCTCCGCATCGTCGAAGCCGACGCGTTCGACCGGATCGAGAAGCTGCTGACCGGCAAGGTCGCCAACGGTGGCCCGAACAAGCTGGCCAAGGGCACCAAGCTCGACAAGGCGTACCTCACGTCAATCGAGAAGTTCCACTGGTTCGACATCCGTCCGGCGGAAGACGAAGTCGCGACGCAGCTCGAGTCGATCAAGAACTCGCTCGAGCAGACGCGCCACAGCTTCGACCTCGCCTTCGAGGAAAAGCGCAAGAAGCTCACGCAAGGCGACGAGCTGCCCGCGGGCGTGCTCAAGATGGTCAAGGTCTACCTGGCCGTCAAGCGCCGCCTGCAACCCGGCGACAAGATGGCCGGCCGTCACGGCAACAAGGGTGTGGTGTCCAAGATCGTTCCGGTCGAAGACATGCCGCACATGGCCGATGGCACGCCGTGCGACATCTGCCTGAACCCGCTGGGCGTGCCTTCGCGGATGAACGTCGGCCAGGTGCTCGAAGTGCATCTGGGCTGGGCCGGCAAGGGTGTCGGCCAGCGCATCGGCGACATGCTGCAGGCGGAGGCCAAGGTGGCCGAGCTGCGCAAGTTCCTGGATGAGCTGTACAACGGCTCGGGCCGCAAGGAAGACCTCAGCAAGCTGAGCGACACCGACGTGCTCGAGATGGCGCAGAACCTGTCGCAGGGCGTGCCTTTCGCGACGCCGGTGTTCGACGGTGCCTCGGAAGAGGAAATCCGCGGCATGCTGAAGCTCGCCTACCCGGACGAGATCGCCAAGCTCAAGGGCTTGACCGAGACCCGCACGCAGGCCTACCTGTACGACGGCCGCACCGGCGATCAGTTCGAGCGTCCGGTCACCGTCGGCTACATGCACTTCTTGAAGCTGCACCACTTGGTGGACGACAAGATGCACGCCCGTTCGACCGGCCCGTACTCGCTCGTCACGCAGCAGCCGCTGGGCGGCAAGGCGCAATTCGGCGGCCAGCGTTTCGGGGAAATGGAAGTGTGGGCGCTCGAAGCCTACGGCGCTGCCTACGTCCTGCAGGAAATGCTGACCGTGAAGTCCGACGACGTGCAAGGCCGTACCAAGGTGTACGAAAGCATCGTCAAGGGCGAACACTCGATCGAAGCCGGCATGCCGGAATCGTTCAACGTGCTGGTCAAGGAAATTCGTTCGCTGGGGCTCGACATCGAGCTCGAGCGTTCTTAATTTGAAAAGGGAAAGAGTCTTATGAAATCGCTACTCGACCTGTTCAAGCAATTCACGCCCGATGAGCATTTCGATGCCATCCGCATCGGCATGGCTTCGCCCGAGAAGATCCGTTCGTGGTCTTTCGGCGAGGTGAAGAAGCCCGAAACCATCAACTACCGGACCTTCAAGCCCGAGCGTGATGGCCTGTTCTGCGCCAAGATCTTCGGCCCCATCAAGGACTACGAGTGCCTGTGCGGCAAGTACAAGCGCCTGAAGCACCGCGGCGTGATCTGCGAGAAGTGCGGCGTTGAAGTCACGCAGACCAAGGTGCGCCGCGAGCGCATGGGTCACATCGACCTGGCCGCGCCCTGCGCCCACATCTGGTTCCTGAAGTCGCTGCCGTCGCGCCTGGGCCTCGTGCTCGACATGACGCTGCGCGACATCGAGCGCGTGCTGTACTTCGAAGCCTACGTGATCACCGACCCCGGCATGACCCCGCTGAAGAAGTTCGGCATCATGTCCGAGGACGACTACGACGCGAAGCGCAAGGAATACGGCGACGAGTTCATCGCCAAGATGGGCGCCGAAGGCATCAAGGACCTGCTGGAAGGCATCGAGCTCGACAGCGAGATCGAGAAGCTGCGCGGCGACCTGACCGGCTCCGAAGTCAAGGTCAAGAAGAACTCCAAGCGCCTGAAGGTGCTGGAAGCCTTCCGCAAGTCGGGCATCAAGCCCAACTGGATGGTGCTCGAAGTGCTGCCCGTGCTGCCGCCGGACCTGCGTCCGCTGGTGCCGCTGGACGGCGGCCGCTTCGCGACCTCCGACCTGAACGACCTGTATCGCCGCGTCATCAACCGCAACAGCCGCCTGCGCCGCCTGCTCGAACTGAAGGCGCCGGAAATCATCGCGCGCAACGAGAAGCGGATGCTCCAGGAAGCGGTCGACTCGCTGCTGGACAACGGCCGTCGCGGCAAGGCCATGACGGGCGCCAACAAGCGTGCGCTCAAGTCGCTGGCCGACATGATCAAGGGCAAGAGCGGTCGTTTCCGCCAGAACCTGCTGGGCAAGCGCGTCGACTACTCGGGCCGTTCGGTCATCGTGGTGGGCCCGACGCTCAAGCTGCACCAGTGCGGCCTGCCGAAGCTGATGGCGCTCGAGCTGTTCAAGCCCTTCATCTTCTCGCGCCTCGAAGCCATGGGCATCGCGACCACCATCAAGGCGGCGAAGAAGGAAGTCGAATCCGGTACGCCGGTGGTGTGGGACATCCTTGAAGAAGTCATCAAGGAACACCCGGTGATGCTGAACCGCGCACCGACGCTGCACCGCCTGGGTATCCAGGCCTTCGAACCCATCCTGATCGAAGGCAAGGCGATCCAGCTGCACCCGCTGGTTTGCGCGGCCTTCAACGCCGACTTCGACGGCGACCAGATGGCCGTCCACGTGCCGCTGTCGGTGGAAGCGCAGATGGAAGCCCGCACGCTGATGCTGGCCTCCAACAACGTGCTGTTCCCGGCTTCCGGCGAACCGTCGATCGTTCCTTCGCAGGACGTGGTGCTGGGTCTGTACTACACGACCCGCGACCGCATCAACGCCAAGGGCGAGGGCCTGGTCTTCTCCGACATCGGTGAAGTCCAGCGCGCGCTCGACGCCAACGTGGTCGAACTCACCGCCAAGATCGCCGTGCGCATCACCGAGTACACCAAGGACAAGGAAACCGGCGTGTTCACGCCGTCGACCTCGCTGGTGGACACGACCGTGGGCCGTGCGCTGCTGTCCGAGATCCTGCCGAAGGGCCTGCCTTTCGCGAACATCAACAAGGCGCTGAAGAAGAAGGAGATCTCCAAGCTCATCAACGTCTCGTTCCGCAAGTGCGGCCTGAAAGAGACCGTCGTGTTCGCCGACAAGCTGTTGCAGAACGGCTTCCGCCTGGCGACCAAGGCCGGTATCTCGATCGCCATCGACGACATGCTGGTGCCGGCCGAGAAGCACGGCATCATCGACCGTTCCGCCAAGGAAGTGAAAGAGATCGAGCAGCAGTACGTCTCGGGTCTGGTCACCTCCGGCGAGCGCTACAACAAGGTGGTCGACATCTGGGGCAAGGCCGGCGACGAAGTGTCGAAGGTCATGATGGCCAAGCTCTCCAAGGAGAAGGCCACCGATCGCCACGGCAAGGAAGTCGAGCAGGAGTCGTTCAACTCGATCTACATGATGGCCGACTCGGGTGCTCGCGGTTCCGCCGCGCAGATCCGTCAGGTCGCCGGCATGCGGGGCCTGATGGCCAAGCCCGACGGCTCGATCATCGAGACGCCCATCACCGCGAACTTCCGCGAAGGCCTGAACGTGTTGGAGTACTTCATCTCCACCCACGGTGCCCGTAAGGGTCTGGCCGACACGGCGCTGAAGACCGCGAACTCCGGTTACCTGACGCGTCGTCTGGTCGACGTGACGCAGGATCTGGTCGTGATCGAGCAGGATTGCGGCACCCACGACGGCGCAGCGATGCGCGCGATCGTCGAAGGCGGTGAAGTGATCGAATCGCTGCGCGAGCGTATCCTGGGCCGTACCGCGGCCGAGGACGTCCTGCATCCGGAAACGCGTGCAGTGCTGGCGAAGGCGGGCGACATGCTCGACGAAGACGTGATCGAGGCCCTCGAAGCCGAAGGCGTCGACGAGGTCAAGGTCCGCACGGCGCTGACTTGCGCGACCCGCTTCGGCATCTGCGCCAAGTGCTATGGCCGCGACCTCGGCCGCGGCGGCCTGGTGAACAACGGCGAAGCGGTCGGCGTGATCGCGGCCCAGTCGATCGGCGAACCCGGCACGCAGCTCACGATGCGTACCTTCCACATCGGTGGTGCGGCATCGCGTGCGGCAGTGGCCTCGAGCGTCGAAGCGAAGTCCAACGGCGTGATCGGCTTCAACGCCACGATGCGCTACGTGACCAACAGCAAGAACGAGCTGGTCGTGATCGCACGTTCGGGCGAGATCGTCATCCATGACGAACACGGCCGCGAGCGCGAACGCCACAAGGTGCCGTACGGCGCCACGCTGACGGTCAAGGCCGACCAGCAGATCAAGGCGGGCCACGTGCTGGCCAACTGGGATCCGCTGACGCGCCCGATCATCACGGAATTCGCCGGTCAGACGAAGTTCGAGAACGTCGAGGAAGGCCTCACGGTCGCCAAGCAGGTGGACGAAGTCACCGGCCTGTCGACCCTGGTCGTGATCGACCCGAAGCGCCGCGGCGCTGCCAAGGTCGTGCGTCCGCAAGTGAAGCTGATCGACGCCTCCGGCGCCGAGGTGAAGATCCCCGGCACCGACCACTCGGTGACCATCGGCTTCCCGATCGGCGCGCTGGTCCAGGTGCGTGACGGCCAGGACGTGGGCCCCGGCGAAGTGCTGGCGCGTATTCCGGTCGAAGGCCAGAAGACCCGCGACATCACCGGCGGTCTGCCGCGCGTGGCCGAACTGTTCGAGGCGCGTTCGCCGAAGGACAAGGGCATGCTGGCCGAAATGACCGGTACGGTGTCGTTCGGCAAGGAGACCAAGGGCAAGATCCGCCTGCAGATCACCGATCCCGAAGGCAAGGTCTGGGAAGACCTCGTGCCGAAGGAAAAGAACATCCTCGTGCACGAAGGCCAGGTGGTGAACAAGGGCGAAAGCGTGGTCGACGGTCCGGCGGACCCGCAGGACATCCTGCGCCTGCTGGGTTCGGAAGAACTCGCGCGCTACATCGTGGACGAAGTGCAGGACGTGTACCGCTTGCAAGGCGTGAAGATCAACGACAAGCACATCGAGGTGATCGTTCGCCAGATGCTGCGCCGTGTCGTGGTCGAGAACGTCGGCGATACCAACTACATCGCCGGTGAACAGGTCGAACGCAGCGAGATGCTCAACACCAACGACGCCCTGCGCGCCGAAGGCAAGATCCCCGCGACGTTCACCAACCTGCTGCTGGGTATCACGAAGGCATCGCTCTCGACCGACAGCTTCATCAGCGCCGCATCGTTCCAGGAAACGACGCGCGTGCTGACCGAAGCCGCGATCATGGGCAAGCGCGACGAGCTTCGCGGCCTGAAGGAAAACGTCATCGTCGGCCGCCTGATCCCCGCAGGTACCGGCATGGCCTACCACCAGGCCCGCAAGGTCAAGGACGCCATGGACGAAGCCGAGCGGCGCGCGATCGCCGAAGCGGAAGCGGCCGAGCTGTCCGGTTCCGGCGCCGCAACCGACGATCCGACCACGGTCGACGCCAGCGAAGGCGCAGCGACCGAATAACTGGTTAGCATCACCGGTAAATGACCGGTATCCAGCGCCCCCCTTCCGCTTGCGGATGGGGGGCTTTTTTCTTCCTGGAACAGGAGTGAGCACGATGCCCGAATCCTGGCCCTACTGGATCGCCGGCGCCCTGGCACTTTTCTGGTTTGTGGGCGCGTACAACCGGCTCATGCGCCTGCGCTCGGCCGCGTTGCATGCGTATGCGGCCCTCGATGCGGCATTGGTGCGGCAGCTCGATTTCGTTCAGGCCCGCATCGGCGAGGCCGAGGCGCCCGCTTCGCCTGAGCCTGCGTCGGGTGCCTCGCTGAACGCCGCGGCCGGCCAACTTGCCACCCTTCTGGCGACGACGCGCCTGCGACCGCTCGAGCCGACCGGCATCGCCGCGCTCGGCACGGCCCTGCACGTCCTGCTCGCGGCCTGGCAACGCATGCATCCCGACGCGGTGATCAGCTTCGAGGCCGATGGGACCCTTTCGCGTCCCGCCCCTCTCGACGGCAACGACGAGCCGTTCGAAGGCGTCCCCCCCATTCCGTGGCCCGAGCCGTCCGCGGCGGCGGAAATCGCCCGCAGCCAGTTCAATCTGGCTGTCGCCCAATACAACGCTGCGATCACCCAGTTCCCGGCCGTGCTGGTGGCGTGGATCATGCAGCTCCGACCGGCGGCCCCGCTGCACTGAACCCGGCGCGTGCGCGTTCCCCGCGTTTCCCGCTATTACCATCGACCCAAGTTGCCAGATTCTCCAGACTCCATTCCAGCTTCGCCCGGCTCACCCGGTTCGCCGCCACTGTGGCGGCAGTTGCAGCTCACCGCCGCGGCGCTCGCCTCGATCCGCAGCGGCGTGTCGGGTTCCGTCGCCTTCGAGGCGGTAGAACCCGGCCTGCGCCCCGGCGTGCAAGCGCTCGGCTTCCAGGTGCTGCGCTGGCTCGGTCGCGCCGAGGCGCTGCGCCGCCAGCTCGCCAAGCGCACGCCGCCGCCCGCTGCCGACGCGTTGCTCTGCACCGCCCTCGCGCTGGCGTGGGACGCCGCGCGCTCGCCCTACGAACCCTTCACGCTGGTCGACCAGGCGGTCGAGGCCGCCAAGCGCAATCCGGGAACCCGTGCCCAGGCGAGCTTCATCAACGCCTGCCTGCGACGCTTCCTGCGCGAGCGCGATGAACTCGTCGCCGCCACCGAGCGCGAGCCGGTCGCGCAGTGGAATCACCCGCGCTGGTGGATCGAGCGCCTCAAGCGCGATCACCCGCGCGAATGGCAGCGTGTGCTGTCGGCCGACAACATGCAGGCGCCGATGACGCTCCGCGTGAACGTGCGCAAGACCGACGTGGCGTCCTTCCAGCGTGCCCTGGAGGCAGCCAGGCTGCAGGCAGTGCCCGTCGGCCCCAGCGGGCTGCAGCTGGCGCGCGCGCGCCCGGTCCAGCAGCTCCCGGGCTTCCCCGAGGGCGAGTTCTCGGTGCAAGACGCGGCTGCGCAACTCGCCGCCCCCTTGTTGCTCGACGGCCTCCGGCCGCAAGGCCCGTCGCCCATGCGGGTGCTCGACGCGTGTGCGGCGCCGGGCGGCAAGACGGCGCACCTGCTCGAATTCGCGGCCCCTGGGACCATCGAGGTCACGGCGCTGGAAGTCGATGCCGCCCGCAGCCGGCGCATCGACGAAACCCTGGCGCGGCTCTCGATGAGCGCCAAGGTCGTCGTCGCCGACGCCTCGCGCCCGGCGCAATGGTGGGATGGCGTGCCCTTCGACGCCATCCTGCTCGACGCCCCGTGCACCGCTTCGGGCATCGTCCGCCGGCACCCCGACGTCCGGTGGCTGCGCCGGGAAAGCGACATCGAACAGCTGGCGCTGCAACAGGCGATGCTGCTGGCAGGGCTCTGGCCGCTGGTCCGGCAGGGCGGCCGGCTGCTGTATTGCACCTGTTCGGTGTTTCGCGAGGAAGGCTCGCACCAGATTGAGGCGTTCCTTGCACACAACACCGATGCCCGTTTGCTGCCCTCGCCGGGCCATTTGCTACCCCAAAGCGGGGTGAATGCGCGTGGCGTCCCGGACAATCCGTTGGGTGATCACGACGGTTTCTTCTACGCCCTGCTCGAGAAGCTCTAGCGCTGACCAACCCGGCCCGGCCTGGCTGGCCGTGCTGATGATGCTCGTCGGGCTCCTGGCATGCCTGCCCGGATTGGCGGCCGCCGACCCCCACGGGGCGGCGGTGACGCAGATGCGTCTGGAGCAAGCGGACGACGGTGTTTACTTCACCGCACAGGTCCAGTTCGAACTGCCGCCCTCGGTCGAGGAGGTGCTCGAAAAGGGGATCGCCATCTATTTCGTGGCCGACGCCGAGCTGTACCGGGAACGCTGGTACTGGACCGATCTCAAAGTTGCACAGGCGACCCGGCACATGCGGCTCGCCTACCAGCCCCTCAGCCGCCGGTGGCGGCTCAACGTGTCTCCCGTGCCCATCACCAACGCAGGCTTCGGCGTCTCGCTGAACCAGAACTTCGACACCCTGGCCGACGCCCTCGACGGCGTGCGCCGGGTGGGCCGGATGCGCCTTGGCGACGCCGCCGACATCGGCGACGAGGGCATCCACCCCGTGACCTTCCGCTTCAGGCTCGACACCTCGCAGCTTCCGCGGCCCTTCCAGATCACCGCCTTCGGCCAATCGGACTGGAATATCTCCATCGAGAAGAGCATCCGGCTGCCGCTGGAGAAGGCGAAGTGAGCACCGATTCGCGCGGTGGCAACCGGCCGCCGCAGGCGGTGCGGCGCTCCCGTGCCCGCCGCTGGGCCCTCGGCGCCGGCGCGGCGCTGGTGACGGCCATCGGCCTCGTGCTCATGTTCCTGCTGGCGCAGGCCACCAACAACCGCGCCTTCTACGAGCGCAACTACGCGCGCCTCTTCGGCATCAACGTCGTCGTGGCGGTGGTGCTGGTGCTCGTCATCGGATGGGTGGCGTTCAGGCTGCTGCGGCGTTTGCGGCAAGGCAAGTTCGGCAGCCGCCTGCTGATCAAGCTGGCCGCCATCTTCGCGCTGGTCGGCGTCGTGCCCGGCATGCTGGTGTACGTCGTGTCCTATCAGTTCGTCGCCCGGTCGATCGAAAGCTGGTTCGACGTCAAGGTCGAGGGGGCGCTCGACGCCGGCCTCAACCTTGGCCGCGCCACGCTGGACTCGCTGTCGGAAGACCTGATGAACAAGACCAAGTCGGCCAGCGGCCAACTGGCCAATGTTTCCGACGCCGGCGCCGGCCTGGTGCTCGAGCGCATCCGGGACCAGCTCGGCGCAACCGACGTCGTGCTCTGGACCGGCAATGGACAACTCGTGGCCGGCGCGGGGCTGTCGCGCTTCCAGCTCAACCCGGAGCGCCCTTCGCCGCAGCAACTCCGGCAGGTGCGGGCCGACCGCGCCATCGCTCATATAGAAGGACTCGACGAAACGCCCGCCCCGGGCGCCGCCGCGCCGCCGCCGGCGAACGTCCGCGCGCTCGCGCTGGTCCAGCGGCAAGGCTTCGAGTTCAACACCGAGCCGCGCTTCCTCCAGGTCACCCAGCCGCTGCCTCCCGCCGTGGTGGCGAATGCGCTGGCCGTGCAGGAGGCCAACCGCGAGTACCAGGAACGGGCGCTCGCCCGCGAGGGTCTGCGGCGGATGTATATCGGCACGCTCACGCTGACCTTGTTCCTGGCAGTGTTCGGTGCCGTGCTGCTCGCCGTGCTGTTCGGCAACCAGCTCGCGCGGCCGCTGCTGGTGCTGGCCGATGGGGTGCGGCAGGTGGCCGGTGGCGACCTGCGGCCCACGGCCGTCCTGCAGGGCAAGGACGAGCTGGGCGGCCTCACGCGCTCCTTCGCCGTCATGACCCAGCAACTGGCGGACGCGCGCGGCGCGGTCGAAAAGACCATGGGTGAACTGGATGCGGCCCGGTCCAACCTGCAGACCATCCTCGACAACCTGACCTCGGGCGTGATCGTGCTCGACACCCGCGGCGTCATCCACTCGACCAACCCGGGCGCGACGCGCGTGCTGCGTGCGCCGCTGGCCGCCTTCGAGGGCCAGCCACTGGCCGACGTGCCCGGACTGGGCGAATTCGCTCAGAACGTGCAGCAACAGTTCGACGACTTCGAGGTCGAGCGCATGCAGCACGGGCTCGACCACTGGCAGCATGCCTTCGAGCTGCACGCCGAAGGCGACGCCATGGGCGAAGACGCCATCAACATCGTGGCGCGCGGGGCCGAGCTGCCCGATTCCGCAAGACTCCTGGTGTTCGATGACATCTCGGAGATCGTCTCCGCCCAGCGCGCGCAGGCCTGGGGTGAAGTGGCGCGCCGCCTTGCGCACGAGATCAAGAATCCGCTGACGCCGATCCAGTTGTCTGCGGAGCGCCTCGAGATGAAGCTCTCGGGCAAGGTCGCATCGCCCGAGCAGGCGATCCTCACCAAATCCGTCAAGACCATCGTCGACCAGGTCGATGCCATGAAGCGGCTGGTCAACGAGTTTCGCGACTATGCGCGCCTGCCCGCGGCCGAGCTGAAGCCGGTCGACCTGAACGCCCTCGTGGCCGATGTCCTGCACCTGTATCCGCCGGACCACCACGCGAGCGTCGCGCTGCGTTCGGAGCTGGACGAGCGGTGCCGGCCCATCCGCGCGGACGCCCAGCAGATCCGCCAGGTCATTCACAACCTGTTGCAAAACGCGCAGGATGCGGCGGAGGTGACAGCCCATCGCACCGGGCAGCCGGGCGAAGTCGTCATCCGCACGCGACTCTCCGATTCCGGCCAGCGCGTGCGCCTCACCGTGCAGGACAGTGGCACCGGCTTTGCAGAGAACATTCTCAAGCGCGCCTTCGAGCCCTACGTCACGACGAAGTCCAAAGGCACCGGACTGGGCCTGGCGGTCGTCAAGAAAATCGCCGACGAGCACGGCGCGCGCATCGAACTTTCCAACCGCCTAGTCGATGGGGCTGTGGCAGGGGCACAAGTCTCGTTATCATTCGCGCTTGCAGCTGAGCCGCAGGGAGCGGTCGCTTACACCGAAGATTCGAAGTCACCCATCACCTGAAGCACCCCGAAGTGCCGGGCGACGGACCGGCAAACGGACCTCTCACCTATAAGACACACGGCGCACAACTAAGCACAAATGGCAAACATCCTCGTGGTCGACGACGAGCTGGGCATTCGAGACCTGCTCTTCGAAATTCTCAATGACGAAGGCCACAACGTGGAACTCGCCGAGAACGCAGCCGAAGCGCGCGCCGCTCGACAGCGTGCCCGTCCTGACCTGGTTCTCCTTGACATCTGGATGCCCGACACCGACGGCGTGACGCTCCTCAAGGAGTGGTCCGCGGCCGGCCTGCTGAGCATGCCCGTCGTCATGATGAGCGGCCACGCCACGATCGATACGGCGGTCGATGCCACACGCATCGGCGCCTTCGCGTTCCTCGAAAAGCCCATCACCTTGCAGAAGCTGTTGAAGGCCGTCGAGCAAGGCCTTGCGCGCGAAAGCGCACGGCGCGCAGCGGCCAGCGTGGTGCCGCCCGCGAGCAGTTTCGCCGCGGTGGTCACGACGGTGGGCGACAGCGCGCTGGTGCCCGCCGTCCATCAGCTGCCGCCCGCGGATCTAGGGCCGCAGTCCACGCAGAGCTTCGACCTGGACCGTCCGCTGCGCGATGCACGAGACGGTTTCGAGAAGGCCTACTTCGAGTTCCACCTTGCGATGGAGAACGGCTCGATGACGCGCGTGGCCGAGAAGACCGGCCTCGAGCGCACCCACCTTTATCGAAAACTGAAGCAACTCGGCGTTGATCTTTCGAGAGGGCGCAGAAGCGCTGTATAATCGCAGGCTGCACACCAAGGCCCGGTAGCTCAGTTGGTAGAGCAGCGGATTGAAAATCCGCGTGTCGGTGGTTCGATTCCGCCCCAGGCCACCAAATTCAAAGCCCCTGATTCTTTGTTGAATCAGGGGCTTTTTGCATTGCGTTGCGCCAGCGAGATCAATGGATCAGAAGACGACCTTGTCCCCAATCCTGATGTCCTTGAACCAGGCCTTCTTGGCCGCGAGATTCCCGCTGCTGCCCAGCATGAGCATCACGGCTGGCGTATTCGTGGCGCCGGGAACTTGAGCGTCCGGGTTCGGCCAGTTGTAGATGCACGCATCCGGGTAGGCCTGGATGAGAGCCTGCAGCGAGCCGCCGATCGGATCCTTGTTTGGGCCCAGCACGACCGTTGAGTTGACGGGGCCGAGGATCGGGTTGTAGTAGTCCGTCGACTTCCAAGCCGTGCTGCTCGCCGCAATACTGGCCGTGTAGGTGTAGTAGCCGTCGGCATCGGGCCCCGTCGGGCTCATGTCACTGAGGTTGGTGATCAGGTTGGCCCAGCCGGTGCCATCGCATTTCTTGCTGATGGAATAGGTGACGTAGGGAAGGCCGGCGCCAGTCGTCGCACCCCTGCCGTCATCCTTCGACTTGAAGCTGAACCCTGCAAACTCCGACAGCTTCACCCCATGCAGGATCCCTGTGCCGAGGATCGCCCGGTTGCCAGTGATCCCCGTGTGATAGCTCTTCTGCGTGGCTGGTGATGCGCTGGCCCGCGTCTCGAGCACAAGGGCGTTGGCGGCGGGATCGAACGCGACCGACGCGTTGTTGTCCGAGAAATCCATCGTGCAGACCGGCAGCTTCGTGCCGTCGGCAGAGCAATCTGCATCTCGCCACGTCGCGAGCGCCACAGTCACCGTCACGCTGGCCGGCGCGCTGTTCTCCTTGCCGTCATTCACGATAAGGCTGAACACATAGTCGCCTGGTATGTCTGCGGTGAACTCCGGCTTCGCCAAAGTGGGAGACGCCAGGGTGGCTGCGCTCGCGGCCGGCTTCGTTGCCAGGGTCCACTGGTAGGCGAGCGCATCGCTGTCGGCATCCGAGCTGGCGCTGCCGTCGAGCTTGAACGGCTTGCCGGTGATCGTGCTTTGCGCGTTGCCTGCATTGCTCACCGGTGCGGTGTTGTTGCTGGTCGACGGACGCGGTGCAGGCGCTGGCGCTTGCGATTGCGCGACCGGGGGAGGCACCGGTGACTGCGCCTGCGCGGCCGGGGCGGGTGCCGGCCCTGCGTAGGAGCCCGAACCTCCCCCGCCGCAGGCCGTGAGAGCCAAGGCTGCGGCAGTAGCGGCGATCGTGTTGAACAGGGGCTTCGGGCAGGACGCCATGGGGAGCCTCATTGGTGCGGTTGAATGTTACAAAAAGTACTAATTGTAATTAAACCGCTTCAATCGAGCCCTCGCCGCAGGCTCAGACCGTGACTTAGTTCGTGATGTGGGCGGGTACTGAATGCGTCCATTCCCACGGCAGGCCTCCAAGGCCGCGGCAGGGCGTCCCAATCCCTCCGGCTACTTCGATGCCGCCATCCTTCTAGGCAAGGGCTGCAACGAAAGCCGCGATCTTTCCAGCCGTAGCCAGCACGGGAGGTGCAATGTCCGCGACAGCTTGAGCGGCTTGCTTCAGCCCCTCGACGCTGATCGACAAGAAGGAGCGATCCGGTTTCGTCTTGGTTGCTTCCGACACAACCAACTCAGCCGTCTTGGTCACGCGCTCTGCATCGTCCGGGCGTTGCTTCGCGACCGCCTGAAGCCCGCTCTCGAGATCCGTGATCAAGCGCTCGAGCTCCTGCTGCCGGTCCGCGCTCCACCCAGGCGCCTGCTTCACGGTCTGGACCACATTGTCGAGACGAGATTTGATGTTGACCGGGCCGACGATATTGCTCAACTGGATCTTGTCCTTGGACATGTCGAACTCCGTTTTCCCCATGAAGTTGAAAACCTGTCGCCGTGCTTCTTCCGAGTACCTGTCGCGCTGCGAGCGCAGCAACGCTTCCTGAAATCCCTTGTAGCGCTTGATCTGCTTCTCTTCCGTCAGCTCGAGATAGTCTTCCTCGAAGACATCAAGCTCGGTCGTAATCGTCTGCACAAGGTCTGCCGCGCCTTCTGCAGGCACATAGCGCGGCTGATACTCACGCGGAACGATCGGATGGTAGGGATGCGTTGGATTGCGCGTCAACAGAATGCACGGCGTCAGGGCAGAGCGCGCAACGCCGAGCAAGTAGTACTCCGCCGGTGTGAGTCCTTCGACCACTGCAATGCAAACGGCCGCGCACTGAACGGTCTGCTCGGTGATCAGGTCATCCGGCAAGTGGCGACCCCGCGGGAGCAGGAGCGGGCTGTAGCGTCTTTCCTCAAGCAACTTGAGGAGTGCGCCGCGGCTCTCCTGGTCGAGTTGGGTGGCCCCGACGATCACGCAGGTCCGGCGTGTCCTCGCCGGCTGGTAAGTGGGAGGGGGCTCGTCGCCAACGTAGCTCTTCAGCAACCGAATGCCGTGTCGATGGTCGCGCGCCTCTCGCAGAAGCCGACGCCGCGAGAAGCGGCGTTGCAGCACACCGGCTGGTACGAGGTCATCCGGCAAGACGTCCTCCACGAACACCAACTGCGGCTTGCGGGCACGCAAGCCCAGGCCGATTTCCCACTGGATGTATTGCGAGGGAGCGGGATCGCGCCACGTGACCACGGCGACCATCGCGTCCGTGCTGCGCAGGTGGCGTTCGGGCTTTGCGCTGTTGAGTCGGGCGGAAGGTGGGTCCAGGCTCGGCATCAGTTGCTCGTCCACCATCAGTTCCTGAAAGAACTCATTGACGTCTTCGTCCGCCGGACGGTAGCTGTGAGAGTAGTAGATCACTTGCACATGAGCCCTCCTTCTCCTGGCCGCATCCTGCCATACCCAGGTGGCAAGGGGCCCGCAAGCTACGCCGGTCGCAAGCGCGCAGTCATCGGGTCACGGCTTCGATGACCCCGAAGGCCCCGGCGTCGATCACGGCCGCCACCCGCAACCCCGCCGGCCCGAGCAGCGCCTCGAACTCCTCGCGCGTCCGCTCCCGGCCGCCCGGCGCGACCAGCATGTTCAGGTCGGAGAACTTCGCGTCGCGCCCCTCATTGGGCGGCGCGATGACGCGCTCGACGAGCAGCACGCATCCATCAGCCGCCATCGCCTTGCGAACCGTCGCCAGGATGCGAACACCATCGACGTCGTCCCAGTCGTGGACCACCGAGCGCAGCACATAGGCATCCGCACCCTCGGGCACTTCGTCGAAGAAGCTCCCTCCCACGATGCGGGCTCGGTCGGAGACACCGGCGCGTTGCATGAAGGCGCCCGCCGCAGCCACGACGTGCGGCTGATCGAACAGGATGCCCTGGAGTCCGGGGTGCGCAGTCAATACTGCCGCCAGCAGCGCCCCTGTGCCACCGCCCACATCGACGACCGTGCGAAAGCGCCCGAAGTCGCAGGCAGCGAGCAGTGCGGCACTCGCTTGACGCGAGAGGGCCGTCATCGCGCGATCGAAAAGTGCGCTCTCTTCCGGCCGGCTCGCGCGGTAGCTCCAAACGTCGGCGCCATGAACGTGTTGAAAGGCGTTCTCACCCGTGCGCACGCTGTGCAGGAGCCCGCCCCACGCCTGCCAGTAGCCTGGACTGCCGATGAACGCGGCCCAGCCCGCCATCGAGCCGGCCGTGTCCGCGCGAAGCTGCTGGCCGAGCGGTGCGAGTTCAAACGTTCGGCCGTTGCCCTCGCGCAGGATCTCGACGCTCGCCAGCGCACGCAGAAGGCGATACAGCGTCGGCGCATGCGTGCCGGTGTCCGCCGCCAACGCGTCGGCGGTGCGGCTGCCTTTCGCCAGCAGGTCCGCGATGCCGAGCGTCGCAGCGACATGGATCGCCTGGGACACCTGGTAGCCATCGATCAGTCGGCGAATCGTGATCGCCGGATTCGAATCGCTCTGCATGGCGTGATCCTTCCGTCCTGTTGGGCCGGTCGAGCATTGTGGACCTGCCACGTCCGCAATTCGAGCCTCTGGCTGGAAGGCTGGAACATGGTGCAAGATGGCACCTCCCTCGACTTGGTGCCGCCCCATGCGTACTTCCTACTTGTGTATTGGCCCCGTTGCGATTGCCTTGCTCTGCGCCATCCCGGCGTTCGCCCAGCCCGCGCCCGCGAAGACTGACGCCGATTGCTACGCGCAGCAAGCCGCGCTGGAAAAGGACATGCGCGCCGCACGCTCCAGGGGCCAGATGCTCCGCCGCCGCCAGATCGAGGAAAACCTCCACGCCTTGCAGGCCCGATGCGAGGAAGCCGCCAAGAAGGACACCCACGAAGCCCGCGTCATGCGCCAGAAAAACGCAGTGATGCAACTTCGAATCGACCTCGACCGCGCCGAGGAAGACCTGCGCAAGCTGCTAGCCGAAAAGAAAAAGTAGCCCGCGCCGCGTCGTGAGCTGCCGCGGAACCGGCTCCGCCGGTCCGCCGGCAGCGCCCCCTGCAAGGGGGTAGGCGAAGCGACACGAAGTGCGCGAAGCCTGGGGGTTTGCTAAAAGTCCACCAGCGCAAGCCCGATGTTGAACACCGTGCGCTTGCGGTTGTAGTCGACCAGCGTGTCGCCGTAGCCGTAGAACAGCGATGCCTGGAATCGAAGGTTGCTCTTGATCGGATCGCCGATCACCTTCAGCCATTCGAGCTTGACGGCGCCCTTGCCGCCATGTGCCGAGACGGCGAGCTGGTTGAGCCGGTCGACCTGCCAGCCGAAGCGGATGTCGGCGTGGCCCAGGTAGGTGGTGATGTCGGGGTTGTCGTCGTCGGCCGAGTTTTCGGAAATGCGTTTCCACACGCGCCCGGTGAGGATGAACTTGTCGTCGAGCTCCACGCCGCCCATCAGGTAGACGCGGTTCCAGCTGCGCGAGTAGGGCAGGTCCTGGCCGTTCGACTGGTGCACCAGGCCCAAGCCGGTGTAGCGCACGCGCCAGCCACCCGGCAGCTTGTAGTCGGTCGGGTAGCTGTAGATCAGTTCCGGCTCGTGGTCGGTGGTGCGGAAGGGCCGCGAAAGCTCCTCGTTGAACACCTGCCAGGTCGATTGCTGCGAATAGGCGAACCAGAGGCCGTCCTTCTTGACCGGATCGTCCCCAGTGAGCAGCCCCTGTGCGAGCTTGGTGCGCAGCGACAGGCCGATGCGCATGTCCTGCGCCTGGTAGGGCCGGTCGACGCCGGTGCGGCCGGGCGCCGGCGATGTCGCGGTTTCGGGATCGCGGGCCGCCACGCCGAGGCCAACGCTGAGCGGGCGGTAGCCGCGGAAGCCGAAGGTGCCGCAATTGCTGCCGGCTTCGAGTTCCCAGAAGCGCGACAGCGTCGAGTATTGGCGGTCGCGGCAGCCGTCCTCGGTGGCGACGGTGACCACGCGCGTGGCCGGTATCTCGGCGTTCACGGGCGGCAGGGTTTCGGCGAGCACTGGCGGCGCGGCCGGCACCGCCGCGGCGGGCAAGGTCTGCTGTTGGGCCCAACGGTCGAAGCAGGCGAGCCGCGCCTGGTTGTTGGCGCTGCCCGCGAGGCCCTGGCACTGTTGCCAGGTCAGTTCCGATTCGGCCAGGGGGCTGGGCGGCTTGTCCACTGCCTGGGCCTGGGCGCCGGTGGTGGCGCCGATTCCGGTGAAAAGAGCGGTGAAGAAAAGAGTTTGTCTGTTCATCGATCAGTTACCGAGTTGCCAATCTTGTTCAGCACGAAGGGATGCGTGGTGTCGCTCGCCGCATCGCGCCAGATGCCTTTCCATTCCTTGCCGCACGACGGCGCCTGCAGTTCGCCCAGCCAGACGCCGGTGATGGCGCGGCCGTCCAGCGATTCGTCCAGGCTCAGCATGCCCTCGTCGTCGATGTCGCCCGCCAGTTGGGCAACCGTGGCGGGGACGCCATCGCCGCCTCGGGCGATTGTGCCGCGCACGCCGGCGTAATCCGGATGTTGACTGAGCTTGACAATTGCGGCGCCATTCTGTCCGTCGATTCGCGCCTCCCAGGTGCCAAAGAGCGCCTGGAGCGGCAGGTCGGTGCCGCGGGTGGGGCAGGCTGCCGTGGCCGGCGCCTCCGGACCGCCTGGGGTCGCGGCGCAGGCGCACGCAACGCAGGCGGCGGCCAGGCAGGCCATCAACGCGGACTTCATGGCGCCGATGCGGCCGCTGCAGCCGCGGCCGCGTTGTCCTGGGCCTTCTTGGCGAACTCCGCACGCAGCGCCTTGAGCTTCTCGCGCGGGTCTTCCTTCATGGTCTTCTTGTCGAGCGCCATCTCGGCGATGAAGCGGCTCGGCTGGGCCGCCACCATCTCGCGGCCCTTCTTCCGGCGCTTGGTCCAGCTCACGGCCAGGCTGCGCTGGGCGCGTGTGATGCCCACATACATGAGCCGGCGTTCTTCCTGCAGGCGCTCCAGCGTGCTCTCGCTGACCTTTTCCTGCCGGCCTTCGTCGTCGTCGAGCTTGAAGGGCAGCAAGCCCTCGGTCACGCCGACGAGCATCACGTGCGGCCACTCCAGGCCCTTGGAGGCGTGCAGCGTCGACAGCGTGACCACGTTCTGGTCCTGCTCCCGCTCGCTGATGGTGGACAGCAGCGAGATGGTCTGCGCGACTTCGAGCAGGCTCTTGCGTTCGTTCTCGACGGTGGCGCCCGACGCATCGTCGATCTGCCCGCCGCAGCGCTGCGACATCCAGTCGCAGAACTCCATGACGTTGGTCCACCGGCTCGCGGCGGCCTGCTCGCTGTCCTCGCCGTCGTAGAGGTGCTTCTCGTAGTCGATTTCCTTGAGCCACTCGGCCAGGAACGCGCGAGCGTCCTCGGCACCCATGGTGCGGCGGGCCCGGTATTCGAGGTCGTTGATGTAGCGGCCGAACTCGTGCAGGCCTTCCTGCGCGCGCTTGGGCATCACGCTCGGCAGCGAAGGGCTGAACAGGGCCTCGAAGAGGCTCAGCTTGTACTGGCTCGCGAAAGTGCCGAGGCTGGCCAGCGTGGTGTGGCCGATGCCGCGCTTGGGCGTCGTCACCGCGCGCAGGAACGCCGGATCGTCGTCGTTGTTGACCCACAGGCGGAACCAGCCGCACAGGTCCTTGATTTCGGCGCGGTCGAAGAAGCTCTGGCCGCCCGAGACCTTGTACGGGATCTGAGCCTTGCGCAGCGCCTGCTCGAACACGCGCGCCTGGTGGTTGGCCCGGTAGAGGATCGCGAAGTCGCGGAACTCCTTGAACTGCGGGCCTTGCGAGGTCGCATCGCCCGCGCGCAGGCTCTGGATGCGCGCGACGGTGCGCTCGGCCTCGTGCGCCTCGTTGTCGGCGTCGACGATGCGCACCGGCTCGCCTTCGCCCAGTTCGCTGAACAGCGTCTTCGGAAACAGCTTGGGGTTGGGCCCGATCACGTTGTTGGCCGCGCGCAGGATGGCGCTCGTGCTGCGGTAGTTCTGCTCGAGCTTGATGACCTTGAGGTTCGGAAAGTCGATCGGCAGCTTGCGCAGGTTGTCGAGCGTGGCGCCGCGCCAGCCGTAGATCGACTGGTCATCGTCGCCCACGGCGGTGAAGCGCCCGCGTTCGCCGACCAGCGCCTTCAGCACCTCGTACTGCGTGGCGTTGGTGTCCTGGTATTCGTCGACCAGCACATGGCCCAGCGCGGCCTGCCATTTGCTGCGGACCTCGTCGTAGTCACGCAGCAGCTTGAGCGGCATGCCGATCAGGTCGTCGAAGTCCACGCTCTGGTAGGCCGCCAGGCGCTCTTCGTAGCGGCCCATGATGCGGGCGGTGATGCGCTCGTTGTCGTCGGCGGCCTGGGCCTCGGCCTGAGCGGCGTTCAGGCCCATGTTCTTCCACTTGCTGATGGTCCATTGCCAGATGCGCGCCGTGGCGGCGTCGGTGGTGCCGCCTGCGTCCTTCAGGATCTTGGTCACGTCGTCGGCGTCGAGGATGCTGAAGGCCGGCTTCAGGCCCAGCACGGCCCCGTCCTCGCGCATCATGCGCACGCCGAGTGCGTGGAAGGTGCAGACCACTACTTTCTTGGCGTCGCGCCCGATCAGGCCCTTGGCGCGTTCGCGCATTTCGGACGCGGCCTTGTTCGTGAAGGTGATGGCCGCGATGCGCTGGGGCTCCAGCCCGGCCTGGATCAGGCGTGCGACTTTCTGGGTGATCACCCGGGTCTTGCCGGAGCCCGCGCCCGCGAGAACGAGACAGGGACCGTGCATGTAGTTGACGGCTTCTTGCTGCGCTAGATTGAGACCGGAAGACATGTATGGGGGAAACGAGGGCGCAAAGCGCGCAATGATACGGGTCGCATCGTGCGCGCCGAGGCCCGCCGATGTGCTAGGGCAGCGCCAAAGGCGCCGGTTCGCCCGTGTCGCGCGTCCAAGCACAATCGCCGCGTGCTCCAGATATTTCTTGTCACCGTCCCCTTCTTCGCGCTGATCGCAGCGGGCTACGCGGCCGCACGTGGCGGTGCATTGCCGCTTGCTGCCATTCCGGGGCTCAATGTCTTCGTCCTGTACTTCGCGCTGCCTTGCATGCTGTTCCGCTTCGGCGCGGGCGCGCCGATCGACCAGTTGCTGGATGGGGCCGTCGCGCTGATCTGGGGCGTCAGCGCGCTGGTCGTGGTCGGGGCCACCGTGGCGTTGACCCGCAACGAGCGGATCGGCTGGAACGATGCGGCCTTCGGCGCGCTGGTGGCCGCCTTCCCGAACACGGGCTTCATGGGCGTGCCCTTGCTGGTGGCCATCCTCGGCGCACAGGCGGCATCGCCGACGATCATCAGCATCGCGTTCGACATGATCGTGACGTCGTCGCTGTGCATCGCCCTGTCGCGTCTCGGCGGGGCGGACGGGCATGGCGCCGCCAAGGCGATGGGGCAGGCGCTGCGCGGCATATTGCAGAACCCGATGCCCTGGTCGATCCTGCTGGGCGCCGCGGCGTCCGCCAGCCGGCTCTCGCTGCCGGGGCCGGTGGATCGCACGGTCACGATGCTGGCCGAGGCCGCGTCGCCGGTGGCCCTGTTCACCATCGGCGCCGTGCTGGCGCGTTCGGCGGTGCTGGCACGCGAGCATCGCGCCAGCGCGCTGGTCGCGCAGGCGATGGGTGACGCGACGTCGCCGGTTCGGCAGGCGCCGATGCGCGATGTGCTGCCGGTGGTCGCGATCAAGCTGGTGGCGCACCCCCTGCTGGTCTACGGCGTCGCGAGGGGCGCGATGGCGCTCGGCCTGCCGCTGGAGCGCCAGGCGCTGGTCACCATCGTGCTGGTGGCTGCGCTGCCCAGCGCGAGCAATGTGTCGATGCTCGCGGAGCGCTTCGGCGCGGACAACGGCCGCGTCGCCCGCATCATTCTCTGGACGACCGTCGCCGCCTTCTTCACCTTTCCGCTGGCGGTCGGCTGGCTGCAGTAGCGAGGGCCTACGGCGTCAGTACGCCGAGCTTGTAGGGGTCGGCGTCGGACAGCAGCTCGCAGCGCGACATGTCGCGGCCTTGCGTGCCATCGCAATAGAAGGTGTTGTAGACACGGCCGAAGAGCGTGGGGGTCGAGGTGAACAGCACCCCCTGGCTGGGCTGCCAGCGTTCCTTGGGGGTCGAGGCCGGCAGGGCGGCGGCTGGCGTCGCCGCGGCTGCCGCGGGCGCAGGGGGTTCGGCGGCTGCCGGCGCGTCGTCCGCCGGTCCGGCGAATTCGGCCAGTGTCTTCAAGCCATCCTCTCCGCTCCAGCGGCTGACCAGATCGGCCGGCCGCGGTCGCTGCGACACGGGGATCAACAGGCCGTTGACCTGGAATCCGCGCCCGAAGCGATGTTCCTTCCCGGCCAGGAAGGCGTAGGCGCAGGCGGCGTGGCACTGTCCTTTCGCCTCAGTGTTGACGCCCGTGGCCCGGATCGCCTGTGCGAAGTCGCGTGCGACATCGGGCGTTCCGCCAAGCGAGTTCTCGAACACCACGGTCCGGACCTTGCCGCTCGCCAAATGCTCTTCGAACGCCTTGATGGCGGTGCCGTCCAACATGCCGCTGACCACGAGGCGGCTGCCCTCGAGTTCCAGCTCGGCCGCATTCGTACCCAAGGCCACGCAGACGAACGAAAGACCCCAGACGACCCCGCGCGACGTTTTCACTTTGTTTCCCCCTATCGCGAGATTTCGGTGTGAATCCCGCCTTCTTGTAGATTGGACGGCGTCTCGGCCTGACGTCAACCCTTGTTTCAGAGTATTTCCTACAGCCGGCTCCCAGAAACAAGGCGATAGTGCTAACTATTGCTTTTAGTTAGTGCTTAGGTTCTCAAAAGCGCTGATAAAGTGAATCCCTGAATCGGGAGAGTTGGCATGACGACATGGTTGCGCGGGGTCCTGTGGGTGGTTTGGCTCGCCAGCGCCTTCTGGCTATGGCATGTGGGCGCCCTCGGCGTGGGAAGTGCGCTGGCGGCGGGCTTGCTGAGCCTTGTCCTTTTGATCTGGCCTGGTCCGGCAAACCGACGACGGCGCTCGTCCCTCCAATACGTCGAGATGGGGAAGGAGCCCGTCAGCCTGCGTTGAGCGGCAGGCCGCCGGCCTCAGATGCTGTGCGGGTCCACGTCGACCAGCCAGCGAATCACTCCCTTGCCCTCTGGCGCGCGCCGCAGTTCGTGCAGCAAAGGCTGCCAGCCCGCGAGCACGCGCTGGAGCGCTGCGCGCGATGCGCTCTCGATCAGCATCTGCGCCCGTTCCACATTCGCCACGCGCTGGATCGCCAGCGGAACGGCCGGGTAGCGCGTGACCCGGTCGGCGCCTTCCAGGACATCTGCTGAGACGCTCGCCGCGTTCAGGAAGGCCTGCGCTGCGTCCTGGGCCCGCGCATCGGCCCGCAAGAGCGCCTGGAAAGCGAAGGGCGGCATGCCCGCGGCGGCGCGGTCCTCGAGTTCCTGTTGAGCGAAAGCCGGGTAGTCGTGCCGGCGCAGCGCCGCGAAGAGCGGGTGTTGCGGGTGATGGGTCTGGATCCACATCTCCGCCGTCGTACCCTGCGAGGACAGGTACGCCGCGTCGCGGCCCGCGCGCCCGGCTGATTGCATGAGCAGGCTGAACAGGCGCTCGGGCGCACGAAAGTCGCTGGAGAACAGTGCCCCGTCCGGATTGATGGCCGCCACCAGCGTGATGCGCCGGAAATCGTGCCCCTTGGCGATCATCTGCGTTCCGACCAGCACGTCGACCTCGCCCGAATGCACGGCGGCGAGTTGCGATTCGAGTGCGCCCTGCTTGCGCGTGCTGTCCGCGTCGATGCGCGCGATGCGCACCTCGCTGCCGTCCGGCCGCTTGACCGCAGCGAACAGTTCGCCCAGATGTTCTTCGAGCCGTTCCGTGCCGCGGCCCACCGGCGCGATGTCGAGGTTGCCGCAGGCCGGGCAGGCGCGCGGCACGCGCTCGGTGAACCCGCAGTGATGGCAGCGCAGCGTGCGGTCGATCTTGTGGAACACCCGGTACGCGCTGCAGTGAGGGCATTCGCTCTTCCAGCCGCAATCGCCGCAGGCCAGCACCGGCGCGTAGCCCCGCCGGTTCAGGAACACCATGCTCTGCTCGCCGCGTGCGATCCGCTGGCCGATGGCATCGAGCAGCGCGCCCGACAGCACCGTCCGCGGCGGCTGCAGGTTCATGTCGACCAGTCGCACCGCCGGCAGCGTGCCCGCGCCGATGCGCGAAGGCATGGCGAGCCGGACATAGCGGCCCCCGGCATCCTCGCCCTGCTTCGGTCGGCTTTGGTGCCAGCTTTCGAGCGACGGCGTGGCCGAACCGAGCATCACCTTGGCGCCTTCGCGCTGCCCGCGCCACACCGCCAGGTCGCGCGCCGAATAGCGTGCGCCTTCCTGCTGCTTGTAGCTCGGGTCGTGCTCCTCGTCGACCACGATCAGCTTCAGGCCCGGCATGGACGCGAACACGGCCATGCGCGTGCCGAGCACGATGCGCGCCGTGCCGCTGTGCGCCGCAAGCCAGCTGGCGAGCCGTTGCGGATTCGTCATGCCGCTGTGCAGCGACACCACCGCAGCGGTGCCGAAGCGGCCGTCGAAGCGCTCCTTGAAGCGCGCTTCGAGCTGCGGCGTCAGGTTGATCTCCGGCACCATCACCAGCGCCTGCGCCGTGGGGTCGCGCTCCAGCAAGGCCGCGACGGCGCGCAGGTAGACCTCGGTCTTGCCGCTGCCCGTGCTGCCGAACAGCAGGAAGGGGCCGGCTTCGGCATCGAAACGGGCCAACGCCTGGGCTTGTTCGTCGGTCAGCGCCACCGCTTGAGGTATCTCGCCCGTTGCCTCTGGCGTGGCGGAAGCCCCTTGCCGCTTCAACCGCCGGGCCAGCTGGACTGTGGTCAGGTCCCGAAGCTGCGGCGGCAGGGCGGCGAGCGCGATTTCCCCCAGCGAGCGCTGGTAATAGCGCGCCGCGAAGGCGACTAGATCGCGCCAGGCGTCGCCGAGCGGCGGGAGCCCGTCCAGTACTGCGCCGACGGGCTTGAGTTCGATGGGCGCCTCGGCCTCATCATCGTCCGGATGCACCGCCCAGACCACGCCCAGGACCTCGCGACGCCCCAGCGGCACCCGCACGAGGGCCCCTGGAATCATCGGCACAACACTTGCGTAGCTAAGGACATCCCCTAATGCGCTGTGCGCCGGGGTCTGGACCGCGACGTCCACACGCCATTTCAAGGCTGACTCCCGCTTCGGGCGTTTGTTAAAGCGACTTTGAGCAAAACGACCTAAGTTGTTGATTTGTCTGCGCTTTGCAGTCCATCCAGATTTTCTGTGGATAACTTTGTTGATATCGGGGCTTGACTCGCTGCGAGCCCTTGAAAATCAAGGCTCCGGCTGGAATGCACGCAAAAAAAGCAAAGTTC
The DNA here is from genome assembly GCF_030317145.1 of Variovorax flavidus. Taxonomy (GTDB): domain Bacteria; phylum Pseudomonadota; class Gammaproteobacteria; order Burkholderiales; family Burkholderiaceae_C; genus Variovorax; species Variovorax flavidus. The sequence continues at coordinate 27,875 of NZ_JASZYE010000010.1, read as the reverse complement.
GAAACCTATGTAAATCAAGGACTTAGCGGCGCTATCGCTTTAGGAGCAGGGGTGCATGGACAAAATATAGTTTTGCGCACCGCAACAGGGGTTTTGTGCATAAGTCAGTCCCTCCTCACGCTTTTTCGTCCTTGACAAACGCCTGGGACTCGTTCTCGTTGCTTACAAGTGATAACAATACGCTCATGCACGCAGGGCGCGGGACTGGGCATGCACTGCCGCAACGAGTGCGGCCACGTGATCGGGCGGCGTGAACTGGCTGATGCCGTGCCCCAGGTTGAAGATGTGCGTCGGGCCGCTCGTGGCGTGATCGGCGTGCGGCCGGCCGAAGCTCTGCAGCACCTTCGCCACTTCGGCTTCGATCTGCGCGGGCTGTGCGAACAGCACGTTGGGATCGATGTTGCCTTGCAGCGCCTTGCCGTCCGGCCCCTCGCCCACGAGTGAACGCGCCTTGCCGAGGTTGACGGTCCAGTCGAGGCCGAGCACCTCGCAGTCGAGTGCGCGCATGTCCTGCAGCCAGAGGCCACCGCCCTTGGTGAACACGATGCGCGGCACCGGGCGTCCGTCGGCGCCTTCGCGCTTCAGTTGCGAGAGCACGCGCGCCGTGTAGGCGAGGCTGAATTCCTGGAAGGCGCCATCGGCCAGCACGCCGCCCCAGCTGTCGAACACCATCACGGCTTGCGCGCCGGCGTCGATCTGTGCGTTCAGGTAGGCCGCCACCGAGTCGGCGTTCACGGCCAGCAAGCGGTGCATCAGGTCCGGGCGGCTGTAGAGCAGCGTCTTGACCTGGCGGTAGTCGCTCGACCCGGCGCCTTCGACCATGTAGCAGGCCAGCGTCCACGGACTGCCCGAAAAACCGATGAGCGGTACGCGGCCATCGAGTGCGCGGCGGATCGACGCGACCGCATCGAAGACGTAGCGGAGCTTGTCCATGTCGGGCACGGCGAGCGCGCCGATCGATGCCTCGTCGCGCACCGGTCGCGCAAAGCGCGGACCTTCGCCGGCTTCGAACGACAGGCCCAGGCCCATCGCATCCGGCACGGTCAGGATGTCCGAGAACAGGATGGCCGCATCCAGCGGGTAGCGCTCCAGCGGCTGCAGCGTCACTTCGGTCGCGTAGTCGGTGTTGGTGGCCAGCCCCATGAAGCTGCCGGCCTTGGCGCGCGTCGCCACGTATTCGGGCAGGTAGCGCCCGGCCTGGCGCATCAGCCAGACGGGTGTGTGATCGGTGGCCTGGCGCCAGCAGGCGCGCAGGAAGGTGTCGTTCTTCAGGGGGGCGAAAGGCATCCCGCGATTGTCGCAGGGCGCTCTTTCTCCGTTCCTACAAGAGCTTGTTGTGCTCGACCATGATGCAGCGGTCCTGCACCACCTCCAGCCCGGCCGCGCGCGCCTTGGCGGCGGCGGCATCGTGCCGGATGCCGAGCTGCAGCCAGACGGCCGGGGCGCCGATGGCGATGGCCTCGTCGATCACGGGCGGCACGTCCTCGGCATTGCGGAACACGTCGACCAGTTCGATCTTCTCGACCTGGGCCGCTGCGGTGAGCGAGGGGTAGGCCTTCTCTCCGAAGACTTCGCTGGCGTTCGGATTGACCGGAATGATGCGGTAGCCGACCGACTTCATGTACTGGGCCACCCCGTGGCTGGTGCGGTGGGGCTTGGGTGACAGGCCGACGACGGCAATCGTCCTTGTCCGCTTCAGCAGCGGAGCGATGGCGGCATTGGGAACGTTGTGAACGTTGGAGTTGGCGTTCTTGTCCATCTGCCCATCGTGCCGTGATGGTCGGGGAGCGCCAGCCACCGCTGTCCTACGAGGGTAGGCCGGCGGCCGACAGGCTCAGGTCTTGTACTTGATCGAGCAGCCGTAGGGCCGGGTGGCCGCGGCGCTGATCGCCTTGCCGTCGAAGGCTTCGCCCAGCGCCTGGTTGACGTAGTTGGTGGCGGTCTTGATGTCCTCGGGGCGCGAGGAGGGGATGCTGTCGATGCCGCCTGCGTAGACCAGCGTGCCCTTGGGGTCGACGATGAAGATGTGCGGGGTCGTCCGCGCGCCGTAGGTCCGGCCGATGACGCCGTCCTCGTCCATGAGCACGGCTGTCGGGGCGCCGGACTGGTCCTTCATCCAAGCGTCGAGCGCCGTGGGTTTCAGGTAGTCGCTGGCGGCGCGCTCGGTGGAATTGATGGCGAGCCAGACCACGCCCTTGGCCGTCGCGGCCTTCTGGGTCGCGGGCATGCTGCCGCTGCCGTAGTGCTTGCGCACGAAGGGGCAGCCCGGATTGGTCCATTCGAGCACCACGAACTTGCCGGCGAAATCGGAGAGGCGATGCTGCTTGCCGGCGGTGTCGACGCCGATGAAATCCGGCGCGGGTTGGCCGACGGCCGGTGCGGCGAGGGCTTGGGAATTGATCAGGAAGGTAGCACCGAGTGCCACCGCGGCCGTCATGACCGCCCGGCGCGACGCCCGGTCGAGCGCGGCGCGGGCATTGCGCGCCGCACGGTAGGAACGCGACTCGGAAGATGACGATGAAGACATGGTCGACTTGACCTCCAGTGGATAAATCTCAATAACCACCGCAGCTTAGAACGGTTTCTTCATCTACTTGTGACAACCCGTACCGTGTCATGGTCAATGATTGTCACAGGGCGGCGAGGGCCGCGCGCACTTCGTCCTTGCCGAGGATTTCCGTCAGCACGACAGGCGCCTTGCCGGGCGCCTGCAGCACGTAGACCGGAACCCCGCTGCGGCCCAGTTCCGCAAGGGCCGCGGTGATCGCAGGGTCCCTGCGCGTCCAGTCGGCGCGGAGCATCGCGACGTTCTTCGCATCGAAATCGGCCAGCACTGCTTCGTCCGCCAGCGTGCTTCTCTTGTTGTATTGGCAAGTTACACACCAGGCGGCCGTGAAGTCCACGAACACCGGCCGGCCGGCTGCCGCGATTTCCTTCGCGCGTGCGGCCGACCAGGGTTGCCAGCGCTCGCCGGACGCTGCCGCCACGGGCTCCACGGGCCGCAGCACGTTGCCGCCGATGGCGCCGGCCAGCGCCGCCGTGGTCGCGAGCGCCAGGCCGGTCACCACGAAGCGGGTGCGGCCGCGCAGGGTCAGCGCCCAGACGATGGCCGACAGGCACACCAGCAGGCCCAGCAGAGCGCCGGCGCCGTCGATGCCGCTTTGCTGGCCGAGCACCCAGACCAGCCACGCGACCGTCGCGAACATCGGGAAGGCCAGCAGGCGGCGCAGGGTGTTCATCCAGGCACCGGGCCTGGGCAGCAGGCGGGCGACGGCCGGAACGAACCCCGCTGCGAGATAAGGGAGCGCCAGCCCGAGGCCGAGCACTGCGAACATCAGCAGTGCCTGCGCCGCAGGCAGCCCGATCGCGAATCCCAGCGACGCGCCCATGAACGGCGCGGTGCAGGGCGAGGCGATGACGACGGCGAGCACGCCCGACAGGAAGTCATTCGCCACCGGATGCCGTGCCTGCGCGCCGCAGAGCGCGGCCGGCGCCACGTTGCCGAACTCGAAGACGCCCGCCAGGTTCAGGCCGATCAGCGTGAACAGGGCGGCCAGCACGGCGACCACCGCCGGCGACTGCAGCTGGAAGCCCCAGCCGAGTTGCGCGCCCGCCGCGCGCAGCGCGAGCATCGCGCCGCCCAGCGCCAGGCAGGAAAGGATCACGCCGCCCGCATAGGCCATCGACGCCATGCGGTGGCCGCGCCGGTCCTCCGCATGCCGCGTGAAGCTGAGCACCTTGATCGCCAGGATCGGAAACACGCAGGGCATCAGGTTCAGCAACAGCCCGCCCAGCAGGGCGCCCACCAACGCGGCGATGAAGGTGCCCCGGGGCTGGCTCGGCGGCGGCGCGGCGGTATTGGCTTCGAGGGCGGCCTGCAGCGCCGGCGACACCTGCGCCCTTGCCGCCACGGTGGGCCATGTGCCGCTCACCGGTGCCTCGGCGCGCCAGGCGATGGGCTGGCCGGCCTGCCGATCCGCCTCCGCCAGCGCGACGACCACCGGCATCACCGGGGGGCTGGCGCTGCGCTGCTCGGCCAGCGGCACGGTCGCGGTCCAGGCGTCGCCTTGCCACGATTGCGTCCAGTCCTTGCCGAGCACGGCGGCGGTGTGGACCACCTCGGGCGTCTCGGGGAAGAACTCCAGCGTCTTGCCCCGCGCCGATGCGGGCAGGCCGTCGAGCCGGATCTGCAGCTTGTCGCCGGCGATGGCGATCTCGCCGGGTTTCGGCAGTGCGGCAGGTTGTGCGGCCAGGGCCGCGTCGAACTCGGCCTTGTGCAGCGCGGTCGAGCCCTGCAGCGGCAGCTTCAGCTGGAATTCGCCTTCCTCGGGGATGCACTCCTTGCGGCAGACCAGCCAGGAGGCTTTCAGCCGCACATCGAGCTCGGCGGCGCCTGTCAGCGACGTGGGGGGCTTGAAGTCGGGCGCGACGGTGAGCGGCACCGGCAGCAGCACCGTGCCCTCGAAGCCGTAGTTGGCCAGATTGCCGATCGGGATCTTCCGCGGCACCGGCCACGCGATGTCGCCGCTCGACACGCCCGGCGGCAACGACCACGCGAGTTCGGTTGGCAGGCCGGAGTCCCCGGCGTTCTTCCAATAGGTGTGCCACTCGGGCTGGTGCGTGATCTGCAGGCCGACCCACACCGGCGCGCCGGGGGAGACGCCGTCCGGCGCATGGGCCATCAGTTCGGCCCGCACGTGCGGCGTCGTGACCACGGACCCGATGCGGGAGGACAACTGCGCCGCGGCCGGCATGCAGGCCGCGAGCGTGGCGAGCAGAAGGCCAGCGAGACGAAGGGGGGAGAAAAGTGCCATGCCGTTCAGTCGGAGCGGGCCGTTCGGGTGAAGTTCCGGCGTCCCCTCATGACGTGGGGGTCCATCCGAGCACCACGCGGCGGCTGTTGGCGCTCTTCTTCTCGATCTTGGTCACCACGACCGCGCCGATCTCGCGGGTGTTCGCCACGTGTGTGCCGCCGCAGGGCTGGAAATCGATCGAATCGGCGTCGCTGCCGATGCGGATCGTGCGCACGGTGCCCGTGCCGCGCGGCGGCTGCACGCTCATGCTCTTGACCAGCGCGGGGTTGGCGTCGAGTTCCGCATCGGTGATGGCACCCACGGTGAGCGGATGGCCCGCCTCCACCAGGCGGATCAGGCCCGCGGTGAGGGCTTCCTTGTCCAGCGGGTCGGTCATGTGGAAGTCGAGCCGTGCGTACTCCGGCGTGATCGAGCAGCCATTGACCGGCTGCGGCACCAGATGGCACAGCAGATGGGTCGCCGTGTGAAAGCGCATCAGCTTGTGGCGGCGTTCCCAGTCGATGTGCGCCGCCACGGTGTCGCCGGGCTTCAGCGCACCGAGCAGGTCGGCCTGCCCCGGCGCCGGGACGTGAAGGATCTCATCGGTCGGCTTGCCCTCTGCATCCTTGGCCTTGCGGGTGTCGGCGATGGCGATCTCGCGCCCGTCGGCGAGCACCAGCCGGCCGCAATCCCCGGCCTGGCCGCCGCCCAGCGGGTAGAACACGGTGCGGTCGAGCACGATGCCGTCTTCGTGGATGTGCACGATGCGGGCCTCGCACTCGCGCAGATAGGCGTCGGAACGGAACAGGTCGTCGGTCATCGCCCGATGGTAGCGGCGGCGCCACACCGGGGTGCGCCCACGCCAGAAAGCGCCCACAGCCGACAGCTGGCATCCGTTGCCACCCGATCATCCTGTGAGACGCGATCCCTCCGCGCTCCGCCACTGAAGGACCTTGGACCATGAGACCCGCCATCCGCATCCCGAGCCGCGCGTCGTTGCTCGCTTCGTTGACCGCCGCCGTGCTGCTGTCCGCTTGTGGGGAGACTGCGCGGCTGCCGCCCGAGGCGGGCATCGGCCCCACGCCGCAATTGCCGACGCCCCACAAGACCATGATCCCCACGGTGAACATCGCGCCCGCCGTCGGCTGGACCGATACCGCAGGGCCGACCGCGCCCGAGGGCTTCGCCGTGACGGCATTGGCGCGCGGCCTCGACCATCCGCGGTGGGTGTATGTCCTGCCCAACGGCGACGTGCTGGTCGTCGAAAGCAACAAGCCGCCCAAGCCGGCAGGCGCCCACGACGGCGGCGACGGCCTTGTGGCGCGGGCCCGCTCGATGGTGATGGGCTCCGTCATGAAGCGCGCCGGTGCCGGCGTGCCGAGCCCCAACCGCATCACCCTGCTGCGCGATGCCGACGGCGACGGCGTTGCCGAAGTGCGCCAGGTGTTCATGCAGAACCTGAACTCGCCCTTCGGCGTCGTGCTCGTCGGCAATGAGCTGTTCATCGCCAATGCGGATGCGCTGGTCAAGGTGCCCTATGCAGCCGGCCAGACTTCGATCACGGCCACGCCCACCAAAGTGACCGACCTGCCGTCCGGCATCAACCACCACTGGACCAAGAACGTCATCGCCAACCGCGAGGGCACCAAGCTGTACGTGACGGTCGGCTCCAACAGCAATGTCGGCGAGAACGGGCTGCCGGCGGAAGAGGGCCGCGCGGCAGTGTGGGAAGTCGATGTCGCTTCCGGCGAAAAAAGGCTCTACGCCAGCGGCCTCCGGAACCCCAACGGCATGGGCTGGGAGCCCGACACCAACGTGCTCTGGACGGTCGTCAACGAACGCGACGAGATCGGCAGCGACCTCGTGCCGGACTACCTGACCTCGGTGAAGGATGGCGCGTTCTATGGCTGGCCGTGGAGCTACTACGGTGGCCATGTCGATGCGCGCGTGAATCCCCAGCGGCCGGACATGGTGTCCAAGGCGGTGGTGCCCGACTACGCGCTGGGCTCCCACGTGGCGCCGCTGGGCATGGCCTTCTCCAACGCCCGGGGCATGCCGGCCGAATTCGCCAGCGGCGTCTTCGTCGGCCAGCACGGCTCGTGGAACCGCAAGCCGCTGTCGGGCTACAAGGTGGTGTTCGTGCCCTTCATCGGCGGCCGGCCCAGCGGGCCGCCGGTCGACTTCCTCACGGGCTTCCTCAACGCCGACGAGAAGGCGCAGGGCCGCCCGGTCGGCGTGGCGCTCGACAAGAGCGGCGCCCTGCTGGTGGCGGACGATGTCGGCAATTCCGTCTGGCGCGTCAAGAGAAGGTAGCCCCGCTTCAGAACCCTTCGAGGACGACCTTGCCTTGCGCCTTGCCGCTTTCGATGAGCGCGTGGGCCTTGCGCAGGTTCGCCGCGTTGATCGTGCCGAAGCTGGCGTTGGCGGTCGTGCGGATGCGGCCGGCGTCGACCAGTTCCGCCACTTCGGCCAGCAGTTCGCCCTGGCGCGCCATGTCCGGCGTTTCGAAGCGCGAACGCGTGAACATCATTTCCCAGTGCAGCGAGATGCACTTGGTCTTGAGCGGCATCACGTCCAGCACGGGCATGTCGTCGATCACCGCGATCTGGCCTTGGGGCTTCACGCTTTCGATGATCTGCGCGTAGTGCTGCTGGGTCTGCGTGAGGCTCGCGACCATGTCGACTTCGCCGATGCCCGCGGCCTTGAGCCCGGCGGCCAGCGGCTTCGAATGGTCGATCACAGTGTGAGCGCCCAGCGCGAGGCACCATTCGCGCGTCTCGGGCCGTGATGCCGTTGCGATCACGCGCAGCTGTGTGAGCTGGCGCGCCAACTGGATCAGGATGGAGCCGACCCCGCCGGCGCCGCCGGTGATCAGCAGGGTCTGGCCTGCGCCGCCGCCCTTCGGCACGCGCAGGCGATCGAACAGCAACTCGTACGCCGTGATCGTGGTGAGCGGCAATGCCGCAGCCTGCGCGTCGTCGAGGCTCCGGGGCGCGACGGCGGCAATTCGCTCGTCGACCACGTGCAGTTCGCTGTTGGCGCCGGGCCGTGTGATCGAGCCGGCGTAGTACACGCGGTCGCCCGGCTTGAAGTTCTTCACCGCCGGACCGACCGCCTCGACGGTGCCGACGGCATCCCAGCCCAGCACCTTCGCCTGTCCTGCCTCCGGGGCGGCGTTCTTGCGCACCTTGGTGTCGACCGGGTTCACCGAGATCGCCTTCACCCGCACGAGGAGATCGCGGGCCTGCGGCTGGGGAACTGGCAGATCGAGATCCTCCAGCGAGGCGGGGTTGTCGATGGGGAGTGCTTGGTGGTAGCCGACGGCTTTCATGGGAGACCCTTCAGTGGAAACGATGGGATGACTGTAGGCGCGCAATCCCTGTTTGATAAGATGCCATCGAATAGCTTCACTTTCAAATGAAGATTGAAAATCTGACCGACCTGAACGTGCTGGTTCACACCGCGCGCAGCGGCACGCTCACGGCCGCCGCGCGCGCGCTCGGCATCACGCCGGCCGCGGCCAGCGCCACGCTCAAGCGGCTCGAGGCGCAACTCGGCGCGCGTCTCTTCGAGCGATCGACCCGCGCCATGCGGCTGACACCGCAGGGGCAGACGTTGCTCGACTACGCCACGCGCGCCTTCGAACTGCTGGCCGAAGGCGAATCGCTGGTTGCGGCCGATCGGGGTGCGCTGGTCGGCACCCTGCGTGTCGCCGCGCCGTCCGATCTCACGCGCAGCACGCTCCTGCCTTGGTTCGACGAGTTCCTCGACACGCATCCCGGCTTGCAACTCGCCCTCTCCGTAGGCGACCGGCCGCTCGACGTCATGCGCGACGAGGTCGACGTCGCGCTGCGGTTCGGCGCGCTCGCGGATTCGCGCCTGGTGGCGCGGCGGCTCGCCGATTCGCGGCCGGTGCTCTGCGCATCGCCGGACTACCTGCGCCGCCACCCGGCACCGCAGGTGCCGCAAGACCTGCTGCAGCACAACTGCCTGACCTTCCACCGCGCCGGCCGGCGCCAGCGGCTGTGGCGCTTTGCGCGCGACGGTCATTGGACAGAGGTGCGGGTGGACGGCGATCGTGTCGTCGACGACGCTTCGCTGGCGCGCGAATGGGCGGTGGCGGGGCGGGGCATCACGCTCAAGTCCGCGCTCGACGTGCGCCAGGACGAGGCGTCCGGCGCGCTGGTCCGGTTGCTGCCCGGATGGGACACCGAGCCCTATCCGCTGCATGCGCTCCTGCCGAGTGGCCGCTTCGTGCCGGCGCGCGTGCGTGCGCTGGTCGACTTCCTGGCGCTCAAGTTCGCAGCCCTGCCTGCGCCGTGATCGGCGCGGGACCACTAAGATCGCCGCATGACAGCCCCTGCCAGCCGCTTCTGGTCCCAACTCACGACGCGCGATTTCGGCGCGCTCGATCCGGCGACGACGGTCGCGGTGCTGCCGCTGGGCGCCACCGAGCAGCATGGGCCGCATCTGCCGCTCAACGTGGACTCGACCCTGGCCGACGGCATCGTGACGGCCGCGCTGCCGTTGCTGGCGGCTGATTTGCCGGTGCTGTTCCTGCCCACGCAGCAGATCGGCCTGAGCCCGGAACACGCGCGCTTTCCCGGCACCCTGACGCTCTCGTCCGAGACCTTGATCCGCCTCTGGAGCGAGATCGGCGCCGGCGTGGCGCGCTCGGGCGTGCGCAAGCTGGTGCTCTTCAACGCGCACGGCGGGCACACCGGCGCAATGGACATCGTCGCGCGCGAACTGCGCGCGGCGCACGGCCTGATCGTCTACAGCGTGAGCTGGTTCAACCTGCCGCTCGGCGATGCGGGCGCGCAGTTCAGCGCCGACGAGCATCGCTTCGGCGTGCATGCGGGCGACATGGAAACCTCGATGATGCTGGCGCTGGCGCCGGACCGCGTGGCGATGGATGCCGCACGCGACTTCGGCTCCACCTCGCGCCAGCGTGCGGCCGACTACGCCATCCTCGGCAACGGCCGCAGCGCCAAGCTCGGCTGGGCGATGGAGGACTACAACCCCGACGGCGCCGCAGGCAACGCCGCTGCCGCAACGGCGGACAAGGGGCGTGCGCTGGTCGATGCCGCGGCCACGCAACTGGCGGCCCTGCTCGCCGAAGTCTCCCGGCTGCCGCTGAGCACGGCACACACGCAGCCCTTGCGCTGACGGCCGCGCGGCTCAGCCCGCGATCAGCGGCCCCGAAGGTGCGGTTTCCTCGATCCTGATCGAGCCGTCCGGCCGTTCGCAGGTGCCGATCAGCAAGCCGCTCGCGATGGCATGCGTCTTCAGCGCATCGAACACCTCGTCGCGGCCCGGCGTCGCCGAGAACTCGTGCGCCGCGCCGAGCGCGAAGACCTGGAATGCGTAGCGGTGCACGCCGTGGCCCGGCGGCGGATCGGGCGGCATCCACGCCGCCTGCAGAAAGGAATTGCGGCCCGCGTGGATGCCGATGCCCTCGTGGTCGGCGCTCGGAAACGCCGCTTCCTGCAGGCTGCCGTCGGCCGCGGGCAGATCGACGGCGATCGCGTGCACCATCGGGTGCGGCGTCGGCGAATCGGCATCCTCCACCATCAGCACCAGCGAAGCCGCGCCGGCCGGCACGCCGATCCATTGCACGGGTGGCGACAGGCCTTCGCCGTCGGCGGTGTAGCGCTGCGGAATCGGCGCGTGATCGGCGAATGCCAGGCTGGCCACCGTGATGGAGGCCATGCCTTGGCGCAGGCCGAGCGTGTTGAATGCGATTTCGTCCAGGCCCGCACGCACGTCGTGCAGTGCGTGGCCGATGGCGTCAGGGAGCTTTTCGAGCATGCCGCAGGTATAGCGTGGGCGCCTTCGGATGTGTGTAGGACGGAAGCAAGAGCGATCGCCGCGCTGGCGGGGCTCCGCTATCATGAAAATCGCGCATCACAACCAATACAAAGGGATCCCATGAGCATCGTCTGGACCATTCTGATCGGTTTCGTCGCGGGCCTCGTGGCGCGCGCCATCAAACCCGGCGATGACTCGGCCGGCTTCATCGTGACCACGCTGATCGGCATTGCCGGTTCGCTCATCGCGACCTACGTGGGGCAGGCCATGGGCTGGTACACCGCGGGCCAGGGCGCGGGATTCATCGCGTCGGTGGTCGGCGCGGTCGTGCTGCTCTTCATCTACGGGATGATCAAGCGCAAGTGAGGCCGGTGGGCAGCGTGCCGCATGCCGGTCCGCAAGACGCGCAGTCGTCACCATCACTACGTCTACGTGGTGGAGCTGGACGACCGCGTCTGGAACGTCGCGCGCTTCCGGCGGGCCAATCCTGACTACCGGCTGGGGATGCCCTTCGTCTACGTGGGCATGACCGGACTGGACCCCGACGTGCGCTTCGACAAGCACAAGGCCGGCATCCAGGCCAACAGCTTTGTGCGCGACTACGGTGTTCGCCTGTTGCCGGCGCTCTATGCGATGTACAACCCGATGCCGTACGAGGCTGCGCGGGACATGGAAGTCGAACTGGGCATCGCGCTGCGCGAGGCCGGCTACGGCGTCTGGCAAGCGTAGGCGGGCACACCCCCAGGCTTGCCCACTTCGTGTGGCCGCCTACCCCCTTGCAGGGGGCAATACCTGCGGACCGGCCGAGCCGGTTCCGCGGTATTTCTGGAAGGCAATGGAGACGCACATGGAACAAACTGCTTGCATCGTGATGACCAGCATCGGCACGGAGGATGAGGCCGAGGAGCTGGCGGCGGCCATCGTGGAGGCGCAGCTTGCTGCCTGCGTGCAGATTCAGCGCGTGCGCAGCCTGTACGTCTGGCAGGGCGAACTGCACCGTGAGCCCGAGTGGGTGCTTCACATCAAGACGCTCGCCGCACGCTATGCGGCGCTCGAAGCCTTCATCCGCGAGCGGCACAGCTACCAGACGCCGGAGATCGTGCAGGTGCCCATCACGTCCGGCTCGTCCGACTACCTGCACTGGCTCGCAGCGGGCAGTGCCCCGCCCGCTCAGGAATAGGTGACCCAGCCCTCGTAGGCCGGCCCGTCGAGGTGCGGCAGCGTGTTGTAGGTCACCAGCATGTGGCGCTTGGGCGTGAACGCGAATTCCGTGACCGAGGTGTTCCGGATGCGCAGGTTCAGTTCGATCGTGGTTTCGGGGCTGGTGCCCAGCACGTGTCCGACCGCGGTGCTGATCGGTCCGCCGCTCGACACCACCAGCACCTTCGCGCCGTGGTGCTTGTCGCGCACGTGGTCCAGCGCGGTTGTAACGCCGGCCAGGAAATCGACGTAGCTGGGCATGCCCCGGGGCTCCGTGCGGCCCTGCATCCAGGCGCCGAGGCCGTCGCGCAGCAGCCGGAAGTGATGGCGGTACATCTCCGGCGTGTCGGGCTTCTGCAGCTTTTCGGGGTGGATCGTCGCGATCACCGCCTCGCTGTCGTATTCGTTGAGGCCGGGCCACGGCAGGACGTCGTCGCGCTGCAGGCCGAGCCCTTCCGCGATCCCTTCCCAGGTCTGCCGGTGGCGCTTCAAGGTGCCGGTGATGACCGCGTCGAACTTCATCCCGCGCTCGCGCCAGTACTCGCCGAGCCGCACGGACTGCTTGCGGCCCAGTTCACTGAGGTTGTCGTAGTCGGCCGCGCCGAAGCTGGCTTGACCGTGGCGCACGAGGTAGAGGGTTCCCATGCGCGGGGATTCTGCCAACGGCCCGGGCCTGCAGCCGTCGCGGCGGCGACGCGCGCTATCGATTTCGTAGCAACACCTACTCCGTAAGGCCTAGGCAACAGAAGTGTAAGTGTATGCACTAGAAAGTTCTCAATATGTAAAAATGAACACTTTAGTTGACGGCAAGTGTTGCGCACAGCGCACAGCCGGCATCCAGCCCCGGAAAAGGACCGCAGGAGCATGAACAAGTCATATCGCAGCGTCTGGAACCACGCACTGAATGCGTGGGTGGCCGTCTCGGAGATCACGGCCACGCGGGGCAAGCGCTCGGGCGGCCTCGTGGCGACGACGCTGGTGCTCGGGCTGGGCGCGCTCGCCGGCCACAGCGCGGCACAGACGCGCGACTACGCCGACGGCGCCGACGATACGGCGCCCCTCGTCGTCACCACGCCTTCGGCAGCGCTCAACAGCCTCGGCGGCGCCACGGCCGTTGCGACCCAGTCGGGCGAGATCAGCGGGGCGGGCGGCATCACCAAGACCGGAGCCGGCACGCTCGTGCTGAGCGCACCCAACAGCTACCAGGGCGCGACCACGATCAACGCCGGCACCTTGCAGGTCCGCACCGACGCCAATCTGGGAAATACCGACTCGGCCGTGGCACCGCTCGGGTCGATCACGCTCGACGGCGGCACGCTGCGGATCGGCACCCCGCTCCCCAGCCCCTCGCCTCCGAGCCCGCCGCCCCCTGCACCCCCGCCCTTCATCACCGACCGCGCCATCACGCTCGGCGTGGGTGGCGGCACGATCGACGTCAAGGATTCCGCGTCCAACGCGTTGAACGGCGTGATCTCCGGTGCAGGAGCGCTCAGGCTCGTCAATACCGGCACGAGCAACGCCGAAGACCAGCGGCTGCGCATCGACAACGCGGGCAACAACTACCAGGGGGGCACCCGCATCGAGGGCCAGACAAACGGCCGCATGAGCGTCTCCACGGGGACCACGGGTTCGCTGGGCACGGGCCCGGTCGAGATCTACACGAACGCGCAGCTGGAGTTCCTCGGCGCGAGCGCGGGAGCCCTCAGGATCACCGTGAAGACCAGCACGGACTATGCCGGGACGAACAGCGGCATCCAGTTCAATACCGACGTGCTCGGCAATGGGTCCAGTGCCGGCAACTCGACGCTGGAACTCAATGGTGCGGGCTCATACCTGATCTTCGGGCGGCAGGCGACAGCCGCCGACTCGACGATCCTGAACAACCAGGGCCGCGTCTACTTCAACGTCGACAGCCGCGGCGGCAACACGGTGGTGACCAACAACGCCGGCCAGGTCTACATGGCGAACGTGCCCGACCTGAGCGGGGCGAGGATCGAGAACGGCGCGGGCGGCCGGGTCTACCTCCACGACGTGGACACCTCCGTGTCGGTCGGTTCGCTGTCCGGGGAAGGCAATGTGACGCTGGGTTCGAAGAACCTGACCGTCGGCGCCCTGAACCGAAACGACGTGATCAACGGCGTGATCTCCGATGAGGGGCCTGCCAACTATCCCGCCAACCGTCCCCTCGACCCGACGGCACCCGACATTCCGTACAACTACGCGGTGATCGCCACTGGCGGTTCGCTGACCAAGATCGGCACCGGCATCCTGACGCTCGGCGGCGCCAACACGTACACCGGCCTCACGACCGTCAACGCGGGCACGTTGCGCGCCGGGGCGGCGGACGTCCTGAGTGCGAGCTCGGGGCATGTCGTGGCGGCAGGCGCCACGCTGGATCTCGCCGGCCACAACCAGACCGTCGCCTCCCTGTCGAACAGCGGCACGGTCTCCCTCGTGGGCGCGGCACCCGGCACGGAACTGCGCGTGACCGGCGCCTATGTCGGGAACAACGGGACGCTGCGCCTGGCCTCCAGGCTCGACGCCGCAGGACCGTCCGACCGCTTGATCCTCGACGGCGGTTCGGCGACCGGGAACACCAATGTCCAGATCACCAACATCGGCGGCCTCGGTGGCCTGACGAGCGGCAACGGGATCGAGGTGATCTCCGCCATCAACGGCGCCACCACGACCGCGCAGACGACGCGCAACGCCTTCGCGCTGAGCGGGGGCCATGTGGACGCAGGCGCTTTCGAATACCGGCTGTTCGCGGCCGACGCGACAGGTGCGGGCGAGAACTGGTATCTGCGCTCGCAGGTGATTCCGCCGCCACCTCCGCCGCCACCTCCGCCACCGCCGCCGCCGCCACCACCGCCGCCGGCTCCGCCCGCGCCTCCGGCCCCGCCCGCGCCCCCGGCGCCGCCCGCGCCCCCGGCGCCACCGGCCCCCCCAGCGCCACCGGCACCCGCACCGGCAACCGCATCGCCGTCGGTCGCTGCGCCAGCCGTGTCGGCGCCGCTGGCGCCAGCACCGGCACCCCGTCCCGTGACGGCCTATCGGGCCGAGGTGCCCATGCTCGCGGCAGTGCCCGCCCAACTGCGCCAGAACGACATGGCGATGCTCGGCAACATGCATGCCCGCCTCGGCGACGATGACGCCAGCGCGCCGGCAGTCGCGAGCCTGACGCCGGTCGCAGGCGCGCTCACCACCGATCGCCATGCCTGGGCGCGGGGTGTGTACAGCGACGTCGACATCCGTCAGGACGGGACCGTGAACCCGTCCACCCAGGGCCATGTCAGCGGCGTGCAGGCGGGCACCGACCTCTACGTGTCAGCGCTCGGCGACTGGCGCGCCGGCGTCTATGTCGGCACGCTCGACGGCAATTCCGACGTCAGCGGCCTGGCCAGCGGCCTGTGGCGCGCCGTCGGAAGCACCGACACGCGCTCCCGCTACTTCGGCGCCTATGCCACCTACGCCAACACCACCGGCTTCTATGCGGACACCGTGCTCCAGTACGGATCGCAGCGCTACACGATCCAGCCGCTCGGCGGCTTCGAAGCCTCCGGCAAGGGCAACAGCCTGCTGGCCGCGTTGGAGGTCGGACAGGCGTTCGCGCTCGGCAACGGCTGGACCCTGGAGCCACAGGCGCAACTGATCTACAGCCACGCAAGCCTCGACGACATGGTGATCCAGGGCGCACTCGTGCAGCAGGACAGCCTGGACAGCTGGACGGGCGGCCTCGGCGTCCGCGTGAAGGGCGACTTCGCGACCTCGGCCGGGCGCCTGCAGCCCTATGGTCGCGTCGCCGTGATCCATGGCACCGGCGGCAACACCATCGCGCGCTTCATCGGGCCCGCTGCGTTCACCGACATCGCGAGTGCGGCCAGCTACACCTCGATGGAACTGGCGGGCGGCTTCACCCTGGCGCTCTCGCGGACCGTGAGCGTCTACGGCGAAATCGGCAGGCTGTTCAGCACCAGCGGCGACACGGAGGTGAAGGCCTCGGTGCAGGGTGCGGTCGGCATGCGCGTTCGGTGGTGAGCCTTCCTGGCGAGGCGCCGGGCGCTCGCCGCGCTACTTGCGATCGGTCATCGCGATGCGCACGGCCAGCCCCGCCAGCACGCTGCCCATCACATAGCGTTGCGCGCGCAGCCAGCGTTCGCTCTGCGAGAGAAAGGCCGTGATGCTGGCCGCAGTCAGCACGAGCATCGCGTTGACCGCGCCGCTCACGCCGATCTGCACGGCGCCCAGGGCCAGGCTCTGCAGCAGCACGGAGCCGCGCTCCGGATGCAGGAACTGCGGGAAGAAGGACAGGTAGAACATCGCCACCTTCGGGTTCAGCACGTTGGTGAGGAAACCCATGCTGAAGAGCTTGGCCGGCGGGTCGTCCGGCAGCAGTCGCGCTTCGAAAGGCGCAGTGCCGTTCGGCTTCACTGCCTGCCAGGCGAGCCAGAGCAGATAGGCCGCGCCAGCGAGCCGGATCGCATCGAAGGCGAAGGGCACCGCGGCGAGTAGCGCGGTGAGCCCGAGTGCCGCTGCCATCAGGTGCATCACGAAGCCCAGCAGCACGCCGGCCAGCGAGATGAGTCCGGCCGCGCGCCCCTGGCACAGCGTGCGCGACACGCAATAGATCATGTTGGGGCCGGGTGTCAGCACGAGCACCAGCGCGGCGAGCGAGAACCAGGCGAGTTCGGTGGCGCTCAGCATGTTCAGATTCCTTCGGATTCGAGTGTGACGGGGCCGCGCGGCGTGTCGAACACGGCGCGAAGGCGGGGTGCGCCGGTCGCCAGCGAGACGCCAGACAGGCCGATGGCCTGGAGCGCGACTTGCAGGTCGGCCTTGCGCGGATGGGCGAGATCGAGCGAGCGCAGCGTGACGCCCGAGTCGGCCATGCTGTCGGTCGGGTGCACCGGCCCCCACTCGATCAGCGTCGGCAGGGCGCCATAGAAAAGCCGCTGGCCGTCGTCGCGGACCGTGATCTGCCACGACAGGCGACCTGCCGGCGTGTCGCGCGACGCCTCCAGCACGTGGCCGCGATCGATGCGCACATTGGCCAGCGCCTGCACGGCGGCATTGGCGTCGGGCACTTCGGCGACGAAATGGATGAGCCGCGGACCGCCGCGCGCCAGTGCCCCTTGCAGCAGGGCGTCGTCGAGGTCGAACCAGCGACGGGCATCCACCGGCCGTGCGGGCCTGGCTTTCGGGTCGATGGCGATGATTTCCAGATACGCGCGCGGAAAGTCCGCCGTCGCCACTTTCATCAGGCGGTTGTGCGTGCCCATCAGCGGATGCGCGCCGCCGGGACCGGGTTCCACGCCGAAGGTGGCCTGGCACCAGCGCACGCCTTCGTCGAGTGTGCGGGCCGCGATGACCAGGTGATCGACGCGCGCTTGCATCGCGAGTGCCCTAGATCGCGACCGTTCCGTCGATGCAGGTCACCGACGACCCGCCGACCCAGACCTGTCCGTCGGCATCGCGCGTGACGTGCACCCGCCCCGACCGGCCCAGCGTCTGGCCCTGGGCGGCGATGTAGCGTTCCGGCATCTGGCCGTCGGCGATGAGCCACTGCGCGAGGCTGGCGTTGAAGCTTCCGGTGACCGGGTCTTCCTCGATGCCGACCGGTGCCGCGAAGACGCGGACTTCGATCCCGGCGGGCGCTTCCCCGGTGCGGGCGAATGCACGGGCCTCGCGATTGGAGCGAACGATCAGCGGAGGCGAATCCTCCGTCGACCAGATCCCCGCGACGCCGACCTTCTGGCCCAGCTCGCGCAGCATGCGGTGGTCGGGCTTGAGGGCGAGCACGGTGTCCGCGTCGTCCAGCAGGAGTCCGAGCCACACCGGTCCGTTGTCGAGCAATTGCGCCGCGACGATCTGCTGGGCCTTGAGGCCGAGTGCCGCCGCGACCTTGGCCAGCAGCGTGGGGCTCGGTGCGCTGCGCCGCAGCGGCGGGGCGGCAAAGACCAGCCGCTCGCCTTCGCGCTGGATCGGCACCAGGCCTTGCGCGCACTGCTGCACGATGTGCGAGCCGGACTTCGGCTTGCCGCCGGCCTGCAGCCAGGCATGGCAGCTTCCCAGCGTGGGGTGGCCGGCAAAGGGCAGCTCGCCGCCGGGCGTGAAGATGCGCACGCGGTAGTCGGCGGACGGCTCCGTGGGCGGCAGCAGGAAGGTCGTTTCGGAAAGATTCGTCCACTTGGCGAATCGCTGCATCGCGGCGTCGTCGAGGCCGGTGCCGTCGAGCACCACGGCGAGCGGGTTGCCGAAATAGGGTGTCGACGTGAAGACGTCGACTTGCTTGAAGGGGCGGGTGGTCATCGGGTTCATTCGAGTGCAAGGTCGAGCACGCCGCGTGCGCCGGCGCGGATGCGCAGGTCGCCGAACCAGCGTTCGACGTTCGGCCAGGTGGGCCGGGTGTATTCGGTCTGTGGCAGGCCGAACCAGCGGTGTGCTTCGCAGCCGACCGGGATGTCGGCCATCGTGAAGTGTTCGCCGAGCATGAAGGTGCGCGTGGCGAGATGGGCGTCGAGCATGGCGAACAGGGGCTCGGTGGTGTTGACGGACTGCGCGATCACTTCGGGATCGCGTTGCGCCGCCGGCGTGCGCACCCACTGCCGGAACGCGCCCCCGCTGGCCCGGTTCAGCGTGGTCTGCTGCCAGTCCATCCAGCGCTCGGCATCGAAGCGCTCGGACAGCAGGTCGGGGTAGAGCCTGCCCATCGAATGCTTCGCGCAGAGATAGCGCACGATCACGTTCGATTCCCAGAGCGTGACGCGTTCCTCGCCCTCGCCGTCGTCGATGGCCGGGACGAGCGCGTTCGGATTCAGCCGCTGGTACTCGGGCGTCTGCACCACGCCGAACTTGCCGCCGGCCTCCGTGCGCTGGAAGTCGAGCCCGAGTTCCTGCGCGCACCACACCACCTTGCGAACGTTGATGGAGCTGATGCGCCCCCAGATGTTGAGCATGTCAGAGTCCCTTGGATGGACGGTCGATGAAGAGAAGACGCAGCGCCAGCGCGAGCATCACCGTAGCCAGAACGCCGCGCTGGAATCCAGCCGCGCGACGGCGCTGCAGCCAGCGGCCGATCTGGCCGCTGCACGCGCCGAGCATGGTATTGAATAGCAGGCCCGCGAGCGAGAGCGCAATGCCGAGTTGCAGCAGTTGCATCGGCACACTGCCGCGTGCGGGCGAGACGAACTGCGGCAGGAACACCATGAAGAACAGCAGCGCCTTCGGGTTGACCAGGTTGTTGAGCCAGGCCATGCGCACGACGCGCCCGAAGCTCACGGCCTCGGCCCGGCCCTGGAGGCCGGCGTCGCCGGAGCGCATCGCCTGCCATGCCAGCCACAGCAGGTAGAGCGCTCCCGCATAGCGCAGCACGTCGAAGGACGGCGGCCACGCGGCCACGAGCGCGGTGATGCCGGTCGCCGCGCAGAGCGTGTGCACCAGATCCGCACCCGCAATGCCCAGCCCGGCGGCGAAACCGGCGCGCGGCCCCATGGCGATGCCATGCGAGAGGACGAAAGCCATGTTCGGCCCCGGCGAAAGGAACAACGCCAGCACCGCGAGCAGGAACAACGAGAGCGTGCCGCCGTCGATCATGGCGTGAGGACGTCGATGCGCATCGCCGCTCCGTGACGGTTGCTGGTTCAGGCGGGGCTGGCGGCCAGCTGGCGCTGCACCTCGGCCGCTGCGTTGTGCGCCAGTTGCTCGCGCACGACCTCGGCCAGTGCGGCGATCGCGGTGTCGATTTCGTCGACGCTTGCCGTCACGAAGGACAGCCGCATCGTGCGCGGATCGCCGCCCGCGGCATAGAAAGGCGCGCCGGGCACGAAGGCCACGCCGCGTTCCACCGCCTTGGGCAGCAGCGCGACGGTGTCGATGCCTTCGGGCATGCGCACCCAGAGGAACATGCCGCCGGCCGGCTGCGTGAACTCGACCTGCAATCCCTTCATTTCGCGCGTGAGCGCCGCCAGCATGGCGTCGCGCTGGTGCTTGTAGAGCTGGCGGATGGTGGGAACGTGGCGTGACAGGAAGCCGTCCTTCATCACTTCGGAGACCATGCGCTGGTTGAAGCTCGGCGTGTGCAGGTCGGCCGCCTGCTTGGCTTGCAGCAGCTTGGGGTAGATCGACTTGGGCGCGACCATGAAGCCCAGCCGCAGGCCGGGTGCCAGCACCTTCGAGAAGGAGCCGAGGTAGATGCAGCCTTCGGGGTTGCGCGCCGTCAGCGGCAGCGGCGGCGCTTCGTCGAACCAGAGTTCGCCGTAGGGGTTGTCCTCGACGATCGGCAGCCCGGCCTTCGCCGCAGCGGCGGACACGGCCGCACGGCGCTCTTCGGTCATGGTGCGCCCGGTCGGGTTCTGGAAGTTGGGCAGCAGGTAGACGAAACGCGCGTCCCGGGCCTTGGCGACCAGGTCTTCGACGATCACGCCCTCGTTGTCGCTGGCCACGCTGACCGGCTCGGGCTCCATCGGCGAGAAGGCCTGCAGTGCGCCGAGGTAGGTCGGCGTTTCGACCAGCACGCGGCTGCCCGGGTCGAGCAGCACCTTGGCGATCAGGTCCAGGCCCTGCTGCGAGCCAGTGGTGATGAGCACCTGGGCGGGGTCGACAGCCCACGGCAGCATCTCCGCGACCGCTTCGCGCAGCGGGCCGTAGCCTTCGCTCGCGGCATATTGGAGTGCCGCCTGGCCATCCTTGTGCAGCACCTCGGCGCAGGCGTCGGCGAAGTCGCTGATCGGGAAGGTCTTGGGCGAGGGCAGGCCACCCGCGAGGCTGATGACGCCGGGACGCTCGGTCACCTTGAGGATTTCACGGAGCACCGAGGGATTCATCTTTTCGGCGCGGGCGGCGAGTTTCCAGTTCATGTTGTTTCCTTGATGTGCGATATCTATCGCGTGACCGTCGCGAGAGCGGCCGGGTTGCGCGGCTGGGAGAGCTTCTTCCCCGCGACCACCGTGGCGACCACGGCGGCGGCGAAGCCGAGGGTCACGATGTCGAGAGGCTCGCCGAGCAGCGGCACGGCGGCGAGGATCGAGAGAAAGGGTTGCAGCAACTGGGTCTGGCTGACCCGCAGCGCACCCCCCATGGCGAGGCCGCGATACCAGGCGAAGAAGCCGACCCACATCGAGAATACGCCCACGTAGACGAAGCCCACCCAGGCGGATGTGTCGACCGGTTGCTGCGGCCACAGCCACAGCGTGCCCGGCAGCGAGATGGGCAGCGCAAGCACGCAGACCCAGCAGATCACGCGCTCGGCGCCCAGCGCCGGCGTGACCTGCGCGCCGTAGATGTAGCCGAGCGAAGCGGCAAACACCGCGCAGACCAGCAGCACGTCGGCCCACTCGAAGCCGAATCCGGCGCCGTGGGATTCGGCGCGCAGCAGCGAGAACACGACCACCAGCAGGCTGCCCGCGATGGCGCAAAGCCAGAACCCCAGCCGTGCGCGCTGGTGAAGAACCCAGGCGGCGCACGCTGCCGTCGCCAGGGGCAGCAGCGCGGTGATCACCGCAGCGTGGCTGGCGCTGACCACGCGCAGCGCAAAGGCGAGGAGCAAGGGGAAGCCGATCGCGTTGCCGAGCACCGCCATGCCCAACGGCTTCCATTGCCCGCGCTTGGGCAGGGGCGAGCGGGTGGCGAGCAGGAAGATGGCGGACAGCACGCCCGCCAGCGCCGCGCGGCCGAGCGTCAGGAACCACGGCGAGAGTTGGGGCGCGGCCTGCGTGCCCGTGGCGAGCCGTGTCATCGGCAGCGTGATCGCGAAGAAGGCCACGCCGAGCACGCCGAGCCACATGCCGAGCGTTTCGTCCTTGACCTTCATACGCTGAGCATCCACCAGGCCGTCAACACAAGGACGGCTGCCATCGCACGGTTGAACCACAGGAGGCGGCGCCCCTGGGCCAGCCAGTTGCGCAGCAGCGCCCCGGCGAGTGCGTAGACGAAGTTGCTGGTGAACGCGTAGACCAGCATGACCGGCGCCACGATCGCGAAACGCCGCAACGCATCCGGCTGCCCGGCAATCCAGCCCGCGACCAGCGTCAGTGCCAGCAGCCAGGCCTTGATGTTGAGGAACTGCAGCATCACGCCTTGCTTGAAGCCGACCCGGAGCTGTCCGCCGTCGGCCTGGCCCAGCGATGCGCTGCCGCTGAGCTTCCATGCCAGCCACAGCAGATAGACGATGCCGAGCGCCTTGATGATCCAGCGCAGCGATGGCACGGCCACGACCAGTGCGCCGATGCCGGCCGCGCAGAGCGCGAGCAGCAGGGTCCATCCCACGGGCACCGCGATGACGAAACGCATCGCACGCGGCAGGCCGCCGTTGGCGCCGAGGGCGGTGGAAAGGGTGGTGTTCGGCCCTGGCGAAAAACTCATCGCCGTGGCCAACACCAGCAGCGCAGTGAATTCTTGCCAGTTCATGGGACACACTTTAAACTGATGACCATTACAGTTCCAGTACAGATTGCCGGACATGAGGTGCGACTGTACTGGCCTGAGGATCGACACAGACACAACACACGCATGCTGACACGCACCTCCACCCAGTCGCTGACGGAGCAACTTGCCGACCGCTTCGCCGAGCGGATTCGCAACCGCCTGCTGGCGCCCGGAGCGCGCCTGCCCTCGGTGCGGGAGTGTGCGCGCCAGCAGGGCGTGAGCCCGCACACCGTGGTCGCGGCCTACGACCAGCTGCTGGCGCAGGGGCTCGTCGAAGCGCGGCGCCAGCGTGGCTTCTTCGTGCGCGACTCGGTCGCCGCCAACGGCGGGCCGGCCTCGTCGAGCATGAACCTGGTCGTCCAGCCGCCGCCTCCCCAGATCGTGGCGGCCGATGCCAGCACCCTCATCCGCGGCATGTTCCACCGCCCGAGCGACAAGCCGCAACCCGGCATGGGCGTTTTCCCGCCCGAATGGCTGGAGTCGACCTTCATGCCCGCCGCCGTCCGCCGCGTGACCAGCACCAAGGCCCTGCAGGAGTTTTCGCTGCAGTACGGCGAGCCCGAAGGGGACAGCGGGTTGCGCCGCAGCCTCTCCACCAAGCTGGGAAGCATCAACGTGCCGGCCGGGCCGGAACAGATCCTGACGACGGTCGGCGCCACGCACGCGCTGGATATCGTGAGCCGGACCCTGTTGCGCGCGGGCGATCCGGTGATGGTCGAGGAGCCGGGCTGGGCGCTCGAGTTCGCGCGCCTCGAAGCGCTGGGCATGCGCATCCTCCCCGTGCCTCGCAAGGCCGACGGGCCCGACCTCGAGGTCATGGAACGCTATTGCAATGCCGGCGAAGGCCACAAGCCCAAGCTGTTCGTGAGCGTCAGCGTGCTGCACAACCCGACGGGCTACAGCCTCACGCCGGGCAGCGCGCACCGCGTGCTCCAGCTGGCCAACCGGCACAACTTCCACATCGTCGAGGACGACACCTACAGCCACCTCGCGCCAGAGCACGCGACCCGGCTCAGCGCGCTCGATGGCCTGCAGCGCACCATCTATGTCAGCGGCTTCGCGAAGATCCTCGCGCCGAACTGGCGCATCGGCTTCCTCGCGGCGTCGCCGCAGCTGGTCGGGCGCCTGCTCGAAACCAAGCTGCTCGCCACCTTGACGACGCCCTCGCTGTTCGAGAAGGCCCTGGCCTGGTGTATCGACCAGGGGCAGTTGCGCCGGCATGCCGAGCGCGTCCGCCTGCGGCTGGACGGGGCGCGAGGCCGCACCGTCAAGCTGGCGCTCGCCGCGGGCTGCAAGCTGGCGTCGGAGCCGGCGGGGCTTTTTGGCTGGGTCGACACCGGCGTGGATACCGACGCGCTCACGCAGCGGATGCTCGACGAGGGCTATCTTCTGGCGCCGGGCTCGCTCTTCCATGCCCGCAGGCCGCCCAGCACCTTGATGCGCATCAATTTCGCGACCGCGCAGGACGCGACTTTCTGGAAGGTATTCGCGCGGGTCAGGGACCAGCAGGCCTGAACTTGTCCGGGCCGGTGGTCACAGAAGCCGGTCGGGTGCGAGCGGCCCGAACATCTTGAGCATCAGCCGGAGACTGGCGCTGGCGTCGGGCTCGGTGGTCGTGTCCTGGAGCCCGCTGCCTTGCGGCGCGCGCCAGACCAGGTGCCCGTCATCCTGCTCGACGCGCCATGCGCCCTCGCGCAATGCCGTCTCGATCTTGCCGGCCGCCACGCGCGAGAGTTCGTCGCTGCGGATCAGCAGCGCGATCTCGGTGTTCTGCAGTTGCGAGCGCAGATCCAGGTTCATCGAGCCGACCACCAGCATGCGGCCGTCCATCACGAGCACCTTGGAATGCAGCATCGACCGCGATTCGCCCGACATGTTGCTGCCGGAACTGCCGAATGCGCTGCCCAGGCCCGCTTGCTCGCTGCGGAGTTCATAGAGTTCGATGCCCATCGCGAGCAGTTCCTCGCGATGCCGCGCATAGCCGACGTGAGCCACGGGCGCGTCGTTCGAGGCCAGCGAGTTCGTCAGCACCCGTATCCTCACGCCGCGCGCCCGCGCCGAGGCAAATGCCTGCTTCATGTCGGGGCCCGGGACGAAGTAGGGGGAGATGATCAGGAGATCGTTGCGGGCTGTGCCGATCAGTTGAAGCAGGCCTTCGACCACGGTGTCGCCGCTTGCCGCCGTGGCGGCCGCGGCGTCGAGCGAATTTCCGGGCCGCGCGCCGGCCGGCCGGCCGCTCTGTCGTGTCACCACGAGGCCGGGGGCCTTGCCGGCGCCGGCGCTCTTCGGTCCGGCGTCATCCGCCGCGATCTTTCCCGGCCGGTCGACCAGCACGACGGCGGGCGCCCATACGAAGATGGCCGTGCCGAGATCCATCGCCTTCTGGTCCCAGGCGTGCGCGCGCTGTTCGGGTGTCGGGGCGTCGCCTTGCGGGCGCTGCTCGCTGTCGGCCGATGCCGGCGAGCCGCCTGCGGCCGGTGGGTCTCGCTGGGCCGCATCGGCCTTTTTCACCTGGGCACGCATCTCGTCGAGTTCCTCGCGTGTCACGAGCGACTGGACCGGATAGGCGCGTTCGTTGTTCCAGTAGGCGTCGAAGCTCCGCGACAGGTCCTGCACGATCGGCCCCGCCACCAGCACGTCGAGATCGATGAAGTTCGCCTTGCTGGCGTTGCCGAAGTAGGCGTCGCCGAGGTTGCGCCCGCCCGTCACCGCAAGCACGTTGTCGGCGATGAAGAGCTTGTTGTGCATCCGTTGCTGGATTCGCGATGCGTCATCGAGCGAGTTGAAGAGGCGACCCACGGTCGACGCCCGGGCACCGGCGAGCGGATTGAACATCCGCATCTCGATGTTGGGCTCGAAAGCAAGGCGCATCACGAGCGCATCGCGGCCGGTGCTGTGGAAGTCGTCGAGCAGGATGCGTACGCGCACGCCCCGCCGGGCCGCGTCGCGCACGCCGATGAGCAGGCGCGCCGTGCTGGCGTCGGCATGGATTGCGTAGTACTGGAGGTCCAGCGTCTTCTGCGCGCCCTCCACGAGTGCGAGCCTGCTGCCGTAGGCGGCCGGGGCGCCGTCGAGCAGCATGAAGCCGGAATCGAAGCGCCCCTTCGCGGCCTCCCGGCGTTTCTGCACCACTGCCGCCAACGGCGTGTCCGCGGCCGCGGGCGAGGCCAACGCAGTGGAGACCGGGCGGTCCACGTTCTTGGGAAGCTCGGCGCACGCGGTGAGGCACAGCACCACGCCTCCGATCGCGAGGGAGCGTTGCAGCTGGATGGCGAGGTGCCGGAGGAATGACGACATTCGGCGAGGGGGAAGCCTGGGTGCCGCATATATAGCGCAGCCCGGGCGTGCCGGGCGTCGGACAAGAACGCCGCTAGCCCTGGCGCGCCGTGCCGAGTTCTTCCCAGCGTTCCAGTGCGGCGAGCAGTTCGTCGTCGATGCGCGCATGGCGCTCGCCGAGTTCCGCGGCGCGCGATGCGTCGGTGGCGTAGATGGCGCCGCCATCGAGTTCGAGGATTTCGGTGATGCGCTTCTGCTCGTCTTCCAGCGCCGCGATCTGCGCGGGCAGGGTTTCGAGCTCGCGCTGTTCCTTGTAGCTCAGCTTCTTGCGGGGCGTGCGGGGAGCGGTGTCCGCCGCAGGTGCCGGCGCGGGGGCTGGGGCCGGTGCCGCGACCGGAGCCGCCGCGGCCGCGCGCTGCTCGGCGATTTCGCGCGCGCGCTTCGATTGGGTCAGCCAGTCCTGCACGCTGCCTTCGTATTCGCGCCAGCGGCCATCGCCTTCGAACGCGATCGTGCTCGTGACCACGTTGTCGAGGAAGGTCCGGTCATGGCTCACGAGGAAGACCGTGCCGTCGTAGTTCTGCAGCAGGTCTTCGAGGAGTTCGAGCGTGTCGATGTCGAGGTCGTTCGTCGGTTCGTCGAGCACCAGCACGTTGGCGGGGCGTGCGAAGAGGCGCGCGAGCAGCAGCCGGTTGCGCTCGCCGCCGCTGAGAGAGCGCACCGGCGAATGCGCCCGTGCGGGCGAGAACAGGAAGTCCGCCAGGTAGCTCTTGACGTGCTTGCGCTGGCTGCCGATCTCGATCCATTCGCTGCCGGGGCTGATGAAGTCTTCCAGCGTGGCGTCGAGGTTCAGGGCGTTGCGCATCTGGTCGAAGTAGGCGACCTGCAGGTTGGCGCCGCGGCGGACCTTGCCGCTGTCGGGCTCCAGCTCGCCGAGGATCAACTTGAGCAAGGTGGTCTTGCCGGCGCCGTTCGGCCCGATCAGCCCGACCTTGTCCCCGCGAAGGATCGTGCCGCTGAACTTGCGGATGACCGTCTTTTCGCCGAATGACTTGGTGGCTTCCGTCAGCTCCGCCACGATCTTGCCGCTGGCCTGGCCCGAAGCGACATCCATGTTCACGCTGCCCAGGACATCGCGCCGTGCGGACCGGTTGGCACGGAGCGCCTCGAGGCGGCTGATCCGGCTCTGGCTGCGCGTGCGGCGGGCCTCCACGCCCTTGCGGATCCATATCTCTTCTTGTGCCAGCAGCTTGTCGGCCTTGGCGTTGATGACGGCCTCCTGGGCCAGCTGCTCTTCCTTCTGTATGAGGTACTGCTCGAAGTTCCCTGGGTAGGAGGCGAGCTTTCCCCGGTCCAGCTCGACGATCCGCGTCGCCACCCGGTTCAGGAAGCTGCGATCGTGGGTGATGGTCACCACGCTGCCCTTGAAGTCGATGAGCAGCTGCTCCAGCCATTCGATGGAATCGAGATCGAGGTGGTTGGTGGGTTCGTCGAGCAGCAACACGTCGGGGGCGGCGACGAGCGCCTGCGCGAGTGCGACGCGCTTGCGGGTGCCGCCCGATAGAGAGCCGATACGGGCGGTGCCATCCAGGTGCAGGCGATGCAGGGTCTCGTCGACACGCTGCTCCCAGTTCCACGCGTCGAACGCTTCGATCTGGGACTGGAGCGCGTCCAGGTCGAGCCCGGGAGCGCCGGACAGGTATTGGTCGCGAATCGCGATCACCTCCGCGAGTCCTGCGCTCGCTGCGGTGAACACGTCGGCATCCATATCAAGAAGGGGTTCCTGTGCGACATAGGTGACGCGCAGGTTCTGCTGGACTTGCAGCGTGCCGTCATCGGGCTTCTCCAGGCCCCCCAGTATCTTGAGGAGCGATGACTTGCCCGCCCCGTTGCGGCCGATCAGGCCGATGCGCTCCGATTCAATGAGAGAGAAGTCCGCATGATCGAGCAGCGGGACGTGACCGAACGCGAGTTGGGCGTCGAGGAGTGTGATGAGTGCCATGTGGCACGAATTATCCGATCCAGGACTCGATTCTTGGCATATACTCGTGGGCTCGGCTGAAAACGCGAAGGCGTCTTCTGTCAGACCGGTCCTCAGGGGCGGCTAACAAGGCCAAGAAAGAAAGTCCGAAGAAGTTGACGAAGGTTGAAAAAACCAGTCATAATCGAAGGCTCAGCAGAAAACGACTCGCTGAGTGGCTCCGCAAGGTGCTGCGAGGGGTGAGTCGGAAGAAGTTGAAAAAAGTCCTTCGGACTT
The DNA here is from genome assembly GCF_030317145.1 of Variovorax flavidus. Taxonomy (GTDB): domain Bacteria; phylum Pseudomonadota; class Gammaproteobacteria; order Burkholderiales; family Burkholderiaceae_C; genus Variovorax; species Variovorax flavidus. The sequence goes on along the minus strand of NZ_JASZYE010000010.1, from coordinate 116 downwards.
GACGTGATTCAAAAAATCGTGTCATAATCGAAGGCTCCGCTCAAAACGAAGCGTGCTGAAGTTTCTGAAAAGAAGTCAGGTGCAAATCGAAGCGAGAGGATGAAAAAAGTTTGCAT
>NZ_JASZYE010000001.1 GCF_030317145.1 Variovorax flavidus | reverse complement strand
TGTCCAGCAACGCATGGATCGCAAGCCTGTGGCCATGACGCTGCGAAGATGCACCGTTGAGCACGTGTTCGGAACCTTCAAACACTGGATGGGTTGGACGCACTTCCTGACCAGGAAACTGGAGCATGTGGGCACCGAGATGAGCCTGCACGTGCTGGCTTACAACCTGAAGAGAGTCATCGCGATCTTGGGCATAGCCAGAACGATGAAGGCGATGCGATTGATGGAGGCGTAAGCCTCTCAAGGAGCCCCAACGTTCAATTCGAATGACCCCGGGCGCGCTTGCTGCGCACCGCGTACTGGATAAGCCGCTCTTGGCCACCCCGCCGGGTTCGCGGTCATGTCCTGCACACTGTGCAAAGCCAACGGTTTGCACACGGCCTCGGCCCGGACTTGCCGTCGGAAGGCAGACCGGGGAATGCCGTTCTGCGGCGGGAGCAGTCGTAGCCCGCAAAATGTTGGACTTTCCTAGTCGGCCATCAGCGGTCGCTGAAATGTTGAAGTCGAACTACCGGTTCCGGCCTTGGAAAAGGCCTTGGCCGTCTTGCATGGCCGCCACTTCGGGGAGCAATCGCCTGGATCGGAGAGGGACCTCTTCAGGTCGAACAATAGGATGTCCGGGCTGGCCCGGTAACAACGCTTCCCACATCGCTTTGCAATGCCTATGCTGCGAGCTTTGTGACGTGCCGCATCGCTGTAGCGCAGGGAGGCGGCTGATCGCATTCGCCAACCTGAGGTCGCATGTCGGCTCACCTACTTATTGCCGGTGGTGGCATTGGCGGACTCTGCGCCGCGGTGGCCTTGGCGCGTGCGGGCCAGAAGATCGACGTACTCGAACAGGCGCCCAAATTCGGCGAAATTGGCGCAGGCATCCAACTTTGGCCCAACGTGACCCACCGCCTACGTTTGCTGGGACTCGAAGATGCCATCGCCAGTGTCGCAGCCCGTCCCGAAGCGCTGACGATACGGAATGCCGCCGATAGCGCCGTGCTGGCACGCATGCCGCTCGGGGACTCGATCTTGCGCAAGTATGGCTCCCCGTACCTCTGCGTGCATCGCGTTGAGTTGCATGGTGTATTGCTCGCAGCAGCACAGAACATGCCCCTAGTCACGCTGACGACTGACGCACGCATATCACGGGTGGTGACGCGTAGGGAATCCGTCTCAGTCGGGGCATCCGGTGCACGCGAATGGGAGGGCGATGGGCTGATTGGCGCGGACGGGCTGTGGAGCATCGTGCGCGAGCGTGTGGTGGCCAGCACGCTGCCACCCCGCCCGACCGGACACACTGCATGGCGTGCCCTTGTTCCGTGCGACAGCCTGCCGGCGAAACTGCGAAGCGTCGACGTGCAGGCTTGGCTCGCTGAGCAACTCCATGTTGTAGCCTATCCGGTCCGCGGAGGCGACTGGCTCAGTCTGGTGGTCATCGCCGAATCGGAGTTGACCGGGTCCGACCCCAGCGACTGGGATCAGGAGGCCAGCGCCGGCGCTTTGCTAAATGTCATTGGGGACCGCTGCGACGGGGTCAGGCCCCTGATCGATGCGATGCCTTCCTGGCGCGCCTGGACCGTGAACAGCCGGCCTCCGGTCGCGGGCCCCGACGAAATGGCGAACGATCGAATCGCGCTTCTGGGCGACGCGTCCCATCCGATGGCGCCGCATCTCGCGCAAGGCGCCGCCATGGCGATCGAAGACGCCGTGGCGCTGGCCGAGTGCGCGGGAGACGGTGGCCCGGACAGCTTGCCGGATGCTTTCGCACGCTACGCGGCCGCACGCTGGCGCCGCAATGCCCGCGTGCAGGCGCAAGCCAAGCGTGATGGGGATATTTTTCATTCCCGCGGGACGATGCGCATGGCGCGCGACGCAGCGCTGCGTGTGGTGGGCGGGCTCTGGCTCGACGCGCCCTGGCTGTACGAAGGCTAGACCTCGAATGTGCGTCAGGGAGATCTGGTCCAAGTGCCGTAGATCGGATAGCCTTCTCGACGCCGTTTGAGACGCCGTGCCGTCGGATTGCGGCCTCCGCAATGCCTTGACAGCAACGCTTTGAAGGAGCGCACGATGAACGCGACATACCGGGTGGTCTGGAGCGCAGCCCGCCAAGCGTTCTCGGTCACCTCCGAACTGGCAAGCGGCCTTTGCAAATCCACCTCCGCGGTGGTCTTTGGCGGGGGCACTCAACACGCCGCCATGTGGCCGATGGGCCTTGCCGCAGCGCTGTTGACGATGGCCGTTCCCGGGCACGCATATGCCCAGCAAGCACAAGACTTGTCCATCATCCATGGCACGTCGGCGAGCACCACCAACACCATCACCGACGGGCAGATCAATGCCCAGCTCGGCATCGGCGGCTTCACCCTTCGCGCCAGCAGCAGCATTGGCGATGCCGCAGACGTTTCGGTATTCAGTGGCAACCCATCGGCGCTGGTGTTCGAGAGCAAGGGCGTCAATCTGGTGGGAACCTACAACGTGGGCGGTGGAATCGTGTTCAACAGCACAGGCGCTTCATCGGTGACTGGCACCCTCTCCGGAGCCGGCAGCCTCACCGTCTTGAAAGGCACGGTCACCCTCGGATCGGACGGCGCATTTTCATACACCGGATCGACGACGGTGGCCGATGGGGCGACCCTTCGCCTGTCATCACCGTCGGACGCATCGCCCATACGATCCACGAAGTTCAACGTCAATGGGCCATCGACCTTGATCATCGATGCCGTCAGCCGGGAGGACATCAGCGGGAGGATCACGTTCGATTCAACGGGCGTTGGGGTCGTGGATTTCACAGGAGAGGACTTTCGCGGCGGCACGGTCCTGGTGGACCCATTGACCATCACGACGGCCGGCGGCCCTGAAAACAAGGTCGTCAGCACCTCGGGCGTCGGGTTGAACCTGAACTTCAGACCCCTGACGCTGGAAACCCTTGATCGGGGTGACAGCCTGCTGGTGAGTTCGAGGATATGGAATTCTTCAGGCCCCGTGACCAAGACCGGCCCGGGAACCGCCGTGCTGACCTTCGACAACACCTATGAGGGCCCCACCATCATCAAGGAAGGGAGCCTGAGCGTCTCGAAAATCGCCAATGGCCGCGTCGCCAGCAATATCGGCAACTCCTCCAATGAGGCGGCCAACCTGGTACTCGACGGCGGCACGCTGCTCTACACCGGCGCCGTCAGCAGCACCGATCGCCTGTTCAGCGTGGGCGCCGGCGGCGGCACCATCGATGCGTCCGGCACGGGCGCGCTGAACTTCACCAACCCCGGTGCAATGGCATTCAACGGCCAGACGGGGGCTCGTATCCTGACCTTGGGCGGCAGCAACACGGGTGCGAACACGCTGGCCGCCGTGATCGGCGAAATCGGCGGGGCGACCTCGTTGGTGAAATCCGGAACGGGCACCTGGGTGCTGACCGGTAACGAGGGCTACACAGGCGGCACGACCATTGCCAAGGGTGCGCTGCACATTGGCAGTGGCGGGACCGCGGGCAGCATCATCGGGGACGTCGTCAATGATGGCGCCTTGGCCTTCAACCGGGCGGACGCGCTCACGTTCAGGGGTGTGGTCAGCGGGACGGGCTCTCTGACGCAGGCGGGCCCCGGCGTACTGACGCTGACGGGCGTGAACCGCTACACCGGCACCACGCACATCGACAACGGTGTCCTGAGCGTGGCGAGCGATGCCAATCTCGGCGCGCCCGCCGCCCCAGTGACTTTTGGGGGCAGCACGCCGAACGGCGGCGTCCTGCAACTCACCCAGTCCTTCAATTCCGACCGGGCCGTGACGCTCAACTCGGTCGGCACCATCGACATCGGGGCCAACAACGTTACCTTCACGGCCGGCATCAGGGGCCCCGGCCGGCTCATCAAGCTGGGCACCGGTACGCTGATTCTCACGGGTGGCAACACCTTCAATGGCACCACGACCATCAGCGGTGGCACCGTCGAGGTTGGCGGCGGCATCAGCAGCGGCACCGTCGCCGGAGATATCCACAACGATGGGTCGATGGTGTACAGCCGCAGCGACTCGCGCACCTATGGGGGTGTCATCAGCGGCACGGGCCCGGTCACCCAGGCCGGGGGCGGCGTCCTGACCCTCTCCGGCGCCAGCACGTACACGGGGCTCACGAGCGTCAATTCCGGCGTGCTCGCCCTGAATGGCACGGTCGGGGGCAACGCGCAGGTCAACAATGGCGCCACGCTGCGGGGCACCGGCACGGTGGCTGGACAGTCCAATGTGGCCGATGGGGGGCATCTCGCGCCGGGCAACAGCGCTGGCACATTCAGCCTTGGCGCGCTGGTGCTCAACCCAAGTTCCCAACTCGACTACGAACTGGGCCTGCCCGATCTGGTCGGTGGCACCGTCAACGACCTGACCCAAGTGGCGGGCAACCTCACGCTGGATGGGACACTCAACCTGGCCAACCTCGGCGGCATGGCGCCCGGCGTGTACCGCCTCATCGACTACGGTGGGGTCCTGACCAACAACGGACTCGCGGTGGGGTCGGTACCGGCGCGCTTCGTGAGCAGCGACTTCCTGGTCGACACCGCGACGCCGGGCCAGGTGAACCTGATCGTCCAGTCGGGTGGCTATGCGCTCCAGTTCTGGGACGGCGCGAACACCACCTCCAACAATGCGGTCGATGGCGGCACTGGAACCTGGCACACAACACCCGCCAACTGGACCGGCTCGACAGGAAATGTGAACGCGCCATGGCAAAACGGCTTCGCCGTTTTCCAGGGTGCCGCCGGCACCGTCACGCTGGGCGAGAACATCGCCTTCGAGGGCATGGAATTTCGCACGGGCGGCTACACGATCGAGGGGGGTGGCTTCGCCCTGGCGGGCGAGCCGGCGATGATCATCCGAGTGGATCCGCTCGCCACGGCCACCATCAACGCGCCGATCGTTGACGGCGCGAGCGGCCCCGCCCGGCTGATTCGCTCCGATGCGGGCCTTCTGGTGCTGGGCGGCGCCAACACCTACTCGGGCGGTACCGCGATGAACGGGGGCGCAGTGCAGGTGAGCGGCGACAACAACCTCGGGGCGCCCAGCGGCGGGCTCAGCCTCAACAGCGGCACGCTGATCACCAGTGCAACCTTCGGCATCGCTCGCAACGTCGATCTCGGTGTTGATGGCGGAACGTTCACACCCGAGGCCAACACGACCTTGAGCCTCACAGGCCCGATCTCCGGACCGGGCTTGCTGACCAAGCTGGGCGCCGGCACCCTGGTCCTCGCGGGTGCCAACAGCTACACCGGCGGCACCTTCATCGGGAACGGGGTGCTTGCTGTGGCGAGTGATGCCAATCTCGGCGCACCTGGGGGAGCACTGGATTTCGGTGGGGGGACGTTGCGCTTTGACGCCGACCTGAGCCTCGCGACCACGCGCGCCGTCGCGCTCAACGCCGCGGGTGGTCGCATCGACACCAACGGTCGCAACGCGACCATTGCGCAGAGCATCGGCGGCAGGGGCGGCCTAGCGAAACTCGGCAGTGGCACGCTGGTCCTCGCGGGCAACAACTACTACGAAGGCGGCACCGTCATCGGCGCGGGCACCCTGCAGCTCGGCAATGGGGGTACCTCGGGCAGCATCATCGGAGACGTCCTCAACAATGGGGCCCTCGTCTTCAACCACAGCGATGCCCTGACCTACGAAGGCGTCATCAGCGGAAGCGGCACCGTGGCCCAGAGCGGTACCAACACGCTCACGCTGACCGGCAACAGCCCCTATACCGGCACCACCACGATCAGCAGCGGCACACTGCAGCTTGGTGACGGCGGCAGCAGCGGCTCCGTGGGCGGCAACATCACCAACAACGGCACACTCTCCTTCAACCGCAACAACGTTTATGCCTATGGCGGCGCCATTTCCGGCGGCGGTGGGGTGAGCCAGATCGGTACGGGCACGACCGTGCTATCGGGCGCGAACACCTATGCAGGTGCCACCATGGTGACAGCGGGCACATTGAGGGCGGGTGCGGCCAACACCTTCAGCGCCGCCTCGGCCCACACCGTCGCAAAGGGTGCGACGCTCGACACTGGTGGCTTCAACCAGCGCGTGGCGGCGCTGGACAACAGCGGCACGGTGAGCCTCCTCGCCGCCAACGCGGGCAGCACGCTGACGGTTACTGGACCCTATGCGGCACACAGCGTGTTGAGGCTGGGCACGCAACTGGGCGGAGACGGAAGCGTGAGCGACCGGCTGGTGCTCGACGGTCCCGGTGCGACTGCCAGCGGCAAAACCTCCGTCCAGGTCACGAACCTGGGAGGGCTGGGGGCGCTCACGACCGGCAATGGCATCGAGGTGGTGAGCGGCATCAATGGCGGCACCACCACTGCGCAGACGACCAAGAGCGCGTTCACCCTGGCCAATGGCCACGTGGACGCGGGCGCCTACGAGTACAGGCTCTATGCAGCCGATGCGCAGGGCACGGGCGAGAACTGGTACCTGCGCTCCACCGCACCGGAGCTGCCGGCCGTCGGTCCGCCCGTGCAGGTGCCGACCTTCAGGGCGGAAGTTCCGCTGCTGGCGGCCTTGCCCGCGCAGCTTCGACAGGCGGACCTGGCCATGCTGGGCAACCTGCATCGGCGCATTGGCGACGAGGCGCCGGCGGCCCAAGGACTGGAGCCGCAGACAGGCACGCAAGCCGGTGCGCGTCGCGCCTGGGGGCGCTTGGTCTACTCGGACTTGGACATCCAGCAACCGGGGGTGGCCCAAGCACACACGGAGGGGCACGTGAGCGGTCTGCAGGCGGGCACCGACCTTTGGGCAGACGGCGACTGGCGCGCCGGCGTCTACGTGGGCTATCTCGATGGCGGCGTCGACGTCTCCGGCAATGCCCGCGGCATCACCGCGAATGTGGGCCGCAACGACCTGCAATCGCGCTACTTGGGCGCCTATGCAACCTGGATGCAGGCGAGCGGCCTGTACGTCGACAGCGTGCTGCAGGGTGGCAGCCAGCGCTTCACGGTGCGCCCCGACCTCAACCCGAACGTCTCCGGCAAGGCCAGCAGCTTCACGGCGTCCGTGGAGGCGGGCATGCCCTTCGCGCTCAGCGAGCGCTGGAGCTTGGAGCCCCAGGCGCAGATTGCATGGCAGCACAGCAATGTGGACGACATGGTGCTCAGTGGCGCACAGGTGAGCCACGACAACGCCGATGGCTGGATCGGGCGCCTGGGCGTGCGCATCAAGGGCGACCTTGCCACCGGTGCCGGTCGGCTGCAGCCTTACGCGCGCGCGAACCTGTACTGGGCGCATTTCGGCGACGATGTGGTCCGTTTCATCGGCCCGGCGGGATCCCCGGCGATCGCGAGCGGCGGTGGATACAGCGCGGCCGAGGTGGCGGCCGGCGCCACGCTGGCACTGAGCCCTGCAACCAGCCTGTACGGCGAGCTCGGGCACCTGTGGAGCATCGGCGGCGATGCGTCTGTCAAGTTCTCGGTGCAGGCGTCGCTCGGCATCAAGGTGCGCTGGTAGCAGTTCCAAGTCCCGAGGATATTCCCTGTATACGCCCCGCTGCAGCGGGGACTATTGTCGATCGGACAGGCCCTCAGCATGAACGTCCAACGCCGACTTCTTTGCGAAGCCGAAATTCAAGCAGCGAAGTTGAAGGTCGCGTGGGGGCCCTCTCCTGCCCAGCGGCAACCACCCGTCGTAAGACTGCTGCGCAGCAGCTTTGCTGCCCTTCGCGTCGGAGCGACCTACGACTCGGGTCGGCCATCTGCAGACATACGATCAGCTTTGTCCAGCGTCTCCTTTGGCCCAAAGCAGTCGAGCAGCAATCCTGCTAGCCATGGCCTCCTTCCGCGCCCAAGCGCTCGGCTGGAACCGCGAACGGCTTTACGTCACCACAGCGCCACTTCAAGGTCGAGCTACGCGGCAAGTGCCACATGCAGAGACGCGCCGGCGCGAGATCTCGCTCGACGAGGAAATCGTGCGGGTGAAACCCGCGCTTGCCTCGCGTTCGGCGCGCGCGATGCCCACGTGTTCCTACAGCGACCGTCCCCGTGATGCGCGAGCGCGGGCACTAGCACGAACGCGCCGCCGGGCGGCGGGTACTGTCACCCGTCATCTGCTGCGCGGCGCCCCCACACGGCGCGCGGACGCATGGCGGCGTGGCTCTTAGATCTGTCGGTGGCATCGAGCGCGGTATCGCCATCTTGAACGTTGACACCTGTCTCGACCGACGCGCCGCCAGGCGGGGCGTCGGAGTCCAAGAGTGCGAAGGCGTGAACCAGATCGGGCACGGAATCGACGACGAGCTTCTTCAATGCCGACTTTCGATAGCTCTTAACGGTGCGCTCGGCAGCGCCGAGCTTTTCTGCGATGTCCCTGTTGCGATAGCCTTCGCTGACAGATCGCGCGACCACCTGTTCCTGATAGGTCAGGCACGCATATCGTTCTCTCAGGAACGCAATTCTGGACGCTCTAGTGCGTTGCCTTCGCCCGCGCACTAGAGCCGTCTCGATGGCCTCGTGCAGCACCTGTTCCGCGACGGGCTTGATCAAGAAATCCGAGACTCCAACCTTCATCGCCGCGATGATGTCGGCAGGGCTCGGGCGCGTCGCGAGGACGACCGCAGCGACTCCCCGGGCGGCCGCACGCGCCAGGATGGCGGGCAGCGCGCTCAGGTTCTCGCGGACATCGATGTCGACGAGCACGCAGCCGCCCTCGGGATCCACTTCCGCTTCTTCGGTCGCGAACGCGTCGAGATTCTCGCAAACGTGAACACGATGCCCCTCCCGGCGAAGCGATCGCGAGAGCCGACTCGAAAGTGCAGTCGGGCCCATCAATTGCACGCCAGCCATCACCCGCTCCAAGAAAGGAAATCCAACCGGTGCAGGCGCCGGCACCCCGCGGCCTATTGCCGTCGCAAGTCGGGATCATCCGTCATCGGGTCGAAGTTGGCATCGCAAATGAGCGTAGCACTGGTCCGGTCAGTCAGGCCATGTTCCCTTTTCGGGGCGATCGGGCTTCCAGGCCGCGCCATCGTGGCATCTCGCGTTCGGAACTTATTCGCCGGACTTGCGTTAGCCCGATGGTGCCTGTTGCGCAGAAACACGTGGCATGCGGATGCCGCAGTAGGCCATGACGATAGCGATGACCGGGCTCGCGATGCAGAAGATCGCAAAGGGCGCGTAGCTGAACGTGGCGACGCCAAGTGTGGCCGCCATGCAGGCTCTGCAGCTGTTCCATGGGATCAGCGCAGAGGTGGGGAACGGCCGGTCTAATTTGGAACGTGACTTCGGCGTCGTCGTCATGAATCAGCATGGGTGGCAACGGACGAGCAGGGCGACATCCTGCGCGAACGACAGCCTCCGCAAGTCGCGAATCGGAGCTTCGGGCCCACTGTTGACATTCAGCGGCCGATATTGCCTTCCGCGAAGCGGTCCTCGGCGTTTGACACGAGCGGCAGACACTGGCTTGTCGGTAGCGCGTTGGCGCGTGGGCGCTACTCTGACTTGCGGTCGCGGAACACGCGCTCGACAAGGGTCTGATCCGCGGATGCTCGCGCAACGCGGCATTGCCCGGATCGTGCAGCAACATCGGCATCACGGCGCAGTGGGAGCCGAAGGCGGCCACGATCAGTTGCGCGGCGCGCTCGGTGTCACCCAGCGCTGCGCAGGCGGGTGCATGCAGGGCGGCGCTGCAGGCAGACGAGGCACTGCAGTCCAGGCAAGGATCGATCAGCGCCAGGGCCTGCGCGCTGCGCTCGCAGCGCGCGCGAGCACGTACGACAGCACCGACAGCGCGTAAGTGGTGCGTCGCGTTGTTCGGCCAGCTGGCAAGGTGGATCGCAGCGACGTCGATTCAATTCGACGCAACTTGCCCTGTGCAGCGCCTCTATGATCCGTGTGTGGGTTGCGCACCGTCTTAAAGCCAACGCTGAAGGGACCCTTGCGGATGTCGGGATGCTGGTTCCGATCGTGGTTCGTTCACCTGCTCATGGCAGGCTGCGCCGCATTCATGGCGATCGACGGCGCCGCCCAAACCCCTCCCAGCTTCGAGATCAAGCGAATTCGCGTAGACGGCGACAGCCTGTTGGATGCCGCGCACATCGATGCATTGCTCGCCCCTTTCATCGGCGCCAACAAGACCTTGATCGACGTGCAGGCTGCCCGCGAAGCACTGCTCGCCGAATACGCACGGCGCGGCTGGGGTGCCGTCGAAGTGCTGGTGCCTGAGCAAGAGGTCCGCGACGGAGAGGTCGTGGTCCGCGTGATCGAGGCCCGCGTGAGCCAGGTCCGCGTCACCGGCAACGAACATTTCGATACGGCGAACATTCGCCGCAGCCTTCCCGCCGTGCAGGAAGGCCAAGCGCCGAACACCCGTGCGCTGGCGGCACAACTGCGCTTGGCCAATACCAATCCGCTCAAGCAGACCACTGCCGTGCTGCAACCCGGCGCCGAAGCTGGAAGCGTCGATGTCGAAGCGCGCGTGAGCGACCAACGACCGTACCGGTTTAGCATTGGCCTGGACAACACCGGCAACCCGGAGACCGGCAACCTGCGCCTGGGACTGGGCTTTCAGCATGCCAACGTGTTCGGCCTAGACCACGTGCTGAGCCTCCAGTACGTGACCGCGCCCTATGACGACGACAACACGCACCGGCTGAGCGCGATCCCGGGTGACGACGTGCGCATCTGGGGCGCTGCCTACCGCATCCCGCTGCCCGCACTGGGCGATTCGATCGAGTTCACGGCGGGCTATGCCAACGTCAACTCGGGCGTTGTACAGGGGATCTTCAATGTCACGGGCGCCGGGCGGATCTATGGCGCGCGCTACAACTTCGGCCTCCAGGGCACGCCCTGGCTCGAGCACCAGTTGTCGCTCGGCATCGAGAAGCGCGACTACGACAACCGCGTGTTCGCTGTCGGCAGCGGCGTAGAGCTCGTGCCCGACTACAGCCTGCAACCCATCGGTGTCACCTACTCGGGCCTGCTGCGCGCTCCGCAAGGCGAAGGCTCGTTCTCCGCGGGCCTGGTGCGCAACCTGCCGGGCGGCAGCCAAGGCGATCAGGCCGCCTTCGATGCGGTACGCCGCGGGGCGGAGGCAGATTACACGCTGCTGCGCGCGAGCGCGAGCTACACGCACGCCCTTCCCTCGGACTTTCAGGCACGGGTGCGCTTCGCGGGCCAGTACACCAGCGACGTGCTGCTGCCCGGCGAGCAGTTCGGCATCGGTGGCATGGACTCGCTGCGCGGCCTCTACGAGCGGCAGTTGCTCGCCGACAAGGGCTATTCAGGCTCGCTAGAGTTTTATTCACCCGACTTGGGACGCTATACCGGCCAGCCTGACCTGCGCTTGAGGTTCCTTGCATTCGTCGATTTCGCGAAGGGATGGCGCAACGAGCCTCAGGCGATCGAGCTCGCCAAGGTCGATGCCAGGAGCTATGGGGTGGGATTGCGCATGGCCTGGAGCAACACGTACAGCCTGCGCTTCGACTACGCCACGCTCGATCCGGTCAGGCCGTACTACCTCGGTCGCTCCGAGCGCGCAACGTTCAGCATGGTGGTCGTGTTCTGAGGTGCAGCCAGCGCCGCGCCCCGAAGCCAAGGAGGTGAGAATGAGACAGGAGCATCCGCCGCTGCGACTGCTGGCGATGATGATCGCCCTGTGCCTTGCGGACGCGGCGCAGGCCAATCCGAGCGGGTCCACCGTGGTGAACGGCAGCGCCAGCGTCGATGCAAACGGCAGGACGCTGACGGTCACCAACTCGCCGGGCGCAATCATCAACTGGCAGCAGTTCTCGATCCGGCCCGACGAGGTGACGCGCTTCATCCAGAGCGGCGCGGCAAGCACGGTGCTCAACCGCGTGACCGGCACGCAATCGTCCAGCCTGCTCGGGCAGTTGCTTTCCAACGGGCGGGTGTTCCTGATCAATCCGAACGGCGTTGCGATCGGGGCCGGCGCCTACATCGACACGGCCGGCTTCGTCGCATCGAGCCTGCCGCTGTCCAACGAGGACTTCCTCGCGGGCCGCATGCGCTTCGGTGGTGCGGGCGGACCCGCGGTGGGCAACGTGGTCAACCAGGGCCGCATCCACACACAGGCGGGTGGACCGGTCTACCTCATTGCGCCGAACGTGGAGAACAGCGGCGTCATCACCGCGCCCAACGGCGAGATCCTGCTGGCGGCGGGCAAGAGCGTGGAACTGGTGTCGGGTGCCGCACCGCAGCTCCGCGTCCTGCTGAGCGCGCCTGAAGGCGGCGAGGCCGTCAACGTCGGGCAACTGGTGGCGCAGGCCGGCTCGGTCGGCATCTTCGGCGCGCTGGTGCGCAATGGCGGCCTCGCCTCGGCCAACAGCGCGAGCGTCAACGGGCGGGGCAATGTCGTGCTCAAGGCGACCGGGGACGTGTTCGTGGAGCCCACCGGCCGCGTCGAAGCGATCAACACGGCCGGCACCGGTGGCACGGTCGCGGTGCTGGGCGACCGCGTGGGCGTGCTCAGCGGCGCCGGCATCGATGCCTCCGGCCAGACGGGCGGAGGGTCGGTGCTGATCGGCGGTGACTTGCGGGGCGGCAACGCGCAGGTGCCCAACGCGCGCAGCACCGTGATCGCCTCCGGCGCGTCGATCCGCGCCGATGCGACGCAGCAGGGCCAGGGCGGCCGCGTGATCGCCTGGTCGGACGACTACACCGGCTTCCACGGCGCGATCTCGGCGCGCGGCGGTGCAATGGGCGGAGACGGCGGCTTCGTCGAGACCAGCGGCAAGAACAACCTGCAGGCCTTCGGCACGGTCGATGCGGGTTCGCCGCTGGGCGCCGCCGGGCAATGGCTGCTCGATCCGCGCAACGTGACCATCGCCAATGCCACGTCGGGCGGCGCGTTCAGTGCGGCCAACCCGAGCGTCTTCACGCCCACGGCCGACAACGCGGTCGTGGATGCGGGCACCATCAATGCGTCGCTCAACGCGGCGACCAGCGTCAACATCACGACGGGCACCACGGGAACGCAGGCCGGCAACATCACGGTGGCGGCGCCGATCAGCAAGACGGCAGGCGGCAATGCCACCTTCAGGCTGCTGGCGGCCAACGGGATCGTCTTCAATCCAGGCACCAGCGTCACCTCGACCAGCAACCAGCTCAACCTGACGCTGACCGCACCCGGCGGCATCACGGGCCTGCCGGTGACGAATCTCAACGGCGGCGCGTTCGTCGCGAACAACCCGGTGACGCTCACGGCCAACACCACGATGAACGCGGGCAACATCACCTTCGGTACGGTCGATTCCGACACGACGCCGCGTGCGCTCACGCTGAACGCCGCCGGCGCGACCACCTTCAATGGCGCCGTGGGTCGAACGTCGCCGCTCGCGAGCCTGACGACGGACGCACCCGGCCTCACCACCTTCAATGCCGGGTCGGCCACCATCGCATCGGTCACGACCGCCGGCGCGCAGACATACAACGATGCGGTTGCCCTGGGCGCCGTGCTCAGCGCGGACCCCAGGGCTTTCACCAGCACGGGCGCAGGGAACATCACTTTCGCTTCGACCGTGGACAGCAGCGGCGGGGCCGCGCGACTGATCGTCAACACGGCCGGCGTGACCCGCTTCGGTGGCGCGATCGGCACGGCGGCACGGCTGAATTCGATCTCCACCGACGACCCCGGCACGACGCGCATCGGCTCGCCGTCCGTCCTGACCACCGCCGGCCAGTCGTACAACGATGCCGTCGTGCTGACGGGTGACGCGGCTTTCAGGGCGTCGAACGCGAACCAGAACATCACCTTCGTCAAGCAACTCGACTCGGACGGCACACCGCGCAACGCGATCGTCGACGCCACGGGCACCAAGAGCTTCCAGGGCGGCGTCGGCCAGAGCTCACCGCTCGCATCGCTGACGACGACGGGCGCCGGAAACGTGCGCGTGCTCGGCGGCGGCGTGACCACCACCGGCGCGCAGACGTACGGCAGCATCGTGCGATTGAACATCGCACCGGACAACACGCTCTTCACCAGCACCAACGGCGGCAACATGACCTTCGGCGGCGGTGTCGACTCGGAGAACCCGGCGCAACTGCGCGGATTCGGCGCGTTCACCGACGGGACCGTGTTCCTCAACGGACCGATGGGCGCGACCATCGGCCTGTTCGGCATTTTCACGACCGGACCCACCGTCCTTGCGGGCGGTACGCTGCGCGCGCGCGACTTCATTCAGTTCGAGCAGCCGGTCACCCTGGCGGCGGACACGACGATGACCGTGACCGGACCGCAGTTGACGTTTCCGACGCCGGCGGTCGTGTTCGCCAACAGCATCGACTCGGCGCCGGGCACGTCACGCGCGCTGACGATCAACTCGTTCCGGGAAACGCTGCTCTTCGGGCCGATCGGCGGGACCACGCCGCTCGGCAGCCTGTCCATCAGCAGCCCGGCCGGCACGCAGTTCGCGGGCGGCCCCATCCGCACCACGGGCGCCCAGGCGTACAGCGGGCCGTTCCAGTTGCTGGCGCCGACGACGATGACCAGCACGGCCGGCGGCAACGTCACGCTCGCCAGCGCAGCGGGCGGCGGCAACGATCTCACCATCAACACCGCGGGCCTGACCACGCTGACGAACGCGCTCGGGCTCAGCAGGCTCACGACCGATGCGCCAGGGACCGTTGCACTCAACGGCCCCATCGACGCGCCGGTGATGAGCATCAACGAAGCGAACGGGTCGATTTGCGGCAGCCTGGGCGGCGGCAGCGGCAACGGCTCGTTCAGCATCGCGGGCGCGGTCGTCCTGTGCGGCAACACGACGATCAACGCCGGGTCGATCGCTTTCGGCTCGACCGTGGATTCCAGCACCGGCAACGTGTTCTCGTTGACGGCGAATGCGGCGGGCCCCTTCTCCAGCGGCCCGCTCGGCGGCAGCGCCGCGCTCGGCGGGTTGTCGGTCAACGCGGGCGGGATCAGCCTCAACGGCAACGCCCGTACGGCCATCGGCGCCAGTCCGCTCGCCGGCAACGTGACCCTGGCGTCGACGGGCGCACTGGCCGTCAACGGCACGCTGGACACGAGCGCGGCCAACGGGGGCATCACGCTCTCGGCAGCCGCAGGCCCCATTGGCAGCGATGGGGCACCAGTGGGCGTCAATGCGGGGTCGGGCGTGGCCAGCGCCTCGACCTCGGCCCCAGACGGCAACATTTTTTTGAACAGCGCCGGACCACTCTCGCTCGGCGCCCTCGTGACGAACGGCGCAAGCCAGCAAACGGTTCGCGTGCGCAGCACGGGCCCGGTCACGGTACTCGACCGCGCCGAAGGGATCGCGGGCGACCTCACCGAGATCAATGCCGGCGCCAACACGCTGACGGTGCAGGACACCGCATTCGACGCCGGCAACGGCGTGCTGCACCTCATCGGCGACGAGGTCAACCTGCTCGGCGGTGCGGGCTCCATCCGCGGATCGGGCGACGTCTACCTCGAGCCGTACACCCTGGCGACCGCCGTCAACGTGCGCGGCCCGGACACCGGCCTGGCCGGCACGCTCGACCTGAGCGCCACCGATCTCGACGCACTGCGCGACGGCTTTGCGAGCATCACGATCGGCAATGGGGCGGGCACCGGACACATCACGATCAATGCGGCGACTTTCAACGATTCGGTCTGGTTCCGCAGCTTCGATCCGTCAAGCGCGGGCATCTCTGTCGCCGGTCCACTGAACGCCGGCACGAACACCATCACGTTCAACACCACCGGCACCGCCACCCAGACGGCACCGATCGCCGCTGCGGGCATTGAATTGCTCGGCACGGGCGGCATCCACACGCTCACCAACCCCGGCAACAGCATTGGCACCATCGCCGCGAACACCGGCAGCGTGACCTACACGCCCGCAGGCAATGCTGTGGTCGGCATCGTCAACGGCTCCGTCGGCATCACGACGACCAGCACGATCACCATCAGCGCGGGTGGCAACGTGGTGCTCAACCAGCCCGTGAGCGCGGGCGCTGCCGGCAATGCCGCCGTGCTGTCGGGCGCGAACTTCATCAACAGCGCTGGCGCCTCGGCCATCGCCACGCCCAACGGGCGGTGGATCGTCTACTCGACCGATCCTGCGGCCGACACCTTCGGCGGACTAGCAAGCAACAGCGCGCCGGTGTGGGGCGCCAGCCTGGCGTCTCGTCCGCTGACAAACATTCCCGCGGGCAATCGCTACGTGTTCATCGCGCCGCAGACGCTGACATTCACGTCGACTGACACAACCAAGATCTACGGCGACGACGCTTCGGACGTGATCGGCAGCAGCTTCGCCGTCACCGGGTTCAACACCAACACCTTCGGCGGCGCCTTCCTAGCCGACACGGCCGCGACAACCTTCACCGGGGCACCCGCTGTGACGTCGATCGGTTCCGCGCCTCCGGCCACAGTAGCAGGCGGCCCCTATGGCATCGCCATCGCCACGGGCTCGCTGGCGGCAACGAATGGCTATGCCTTCAGCTTCGATCCGGCAGGGCGGCTGGGCGTCACGCCGCGATCGCTGGCGGTCACAGCCGATCCGCAGACCAAGGTCTACGGCTCGGCGGACCCGACGCTCACCTACAGTGCCCCGGGCCTGGTCAACGGCGACACGTTGTTCGGGTCGGTGGTTCGCGTGGCCGGCGAGACCGTGCTTGGCGGCCCCTATGCCATCACGCAAGGCACTCTGGCCAACCCCAACTACACGCTCGCCTTCACCAACGGGCAGCTCACGATCGCGCCGCGCGCGCTCGCGGTGGCGGCCGATCCGCAGACCAAGATCTACGGCGCTGCGGATCCCGCGCTCACCGTCAGCGCACCGGGCCTCGTCAACGGCGACACGCTCGCGGGCTCGGCAGTCCGCTCCCCGGGCGAGACGGTGCCTGGCGGCCCCTACGCCATCACCCAGGGCACGCTGGCAAACCCGAACTACGCGATCAGCTTCACGAACGGGCAATTCGCGATCACGCCGCGCCCGATCTCGGTCGTTGCCACCGACGGTGTCAAGCTGGTCGGAACGCCGGACCCGCGGCTCAGCTATTCCGTCAGCGGCTTGGTGGGCGGCGACACGCTCAACGGCAATCTCGCGCGCGCGGCCGGGGAGAACGCGGCTGGCGGCCCTTATGCAATCACGCAGGGCACCCTCACCGATACCAACAATCCGAATTACCACATCGGGTTCACCGGCGCCCGGTTTACGATCCTCGAGGCCCCTGTGGCCATCGCGCCCAGCGTGGTCGAGCCGCCGCCGGCGATCGTGCGCAGCGTGATCGAACCGTCGCAGGTCCTCGCGGCGAGCGCCTTGGGCTCCGCCTCGCAGGCGGCCTTGGCGCGCAGCGACGTCAGCGGCTCCGACGCAACCCCGCCGGGCGCGAGCGTCCCCACGCTCAACCTTTGCCATCTGGACTTCGGGGCCGCTACCCAGCGCCGCGAGTTGATGGAGCTCGACCTTGCGCTGTATCGCGCCGCGCGCGCGGGCCGCGAACTGGGGATGGGATTGTGCGCGGGAGGGACGCAGTGAGCACGGTGCCCGTACCGGCGTTTTGCATTCGATGCGCGTGTCAAGCCGCACACTGGGCTAGTCGAGCGAATCTCTCGAGATCCGACCGGCCCTCCCGTTTCAGGCGGGGGATCGACGGCGGCAGCTGCGAGCCGGGTGACAAAGACGGTTGATGTGGGCTAATAATGTTGGGCGGGGTGCGCTGCGAATCAGCAGCGTGCATGAAGCTGCCCGCTCCGTGCGAGCGACTTGCGAGTCGCCCGTTGTTTCGAGTACGTGATCCTATCGTGCAGCGCGCCGCCGCGATCATCGGTTCCGCGATCTTCCTGGTCATCGCTCCGGGCACCCTCGCCTTGTACGTCCCTTGGTACCTCACCCACTGGGACTTTGCACCTCCGCTATTCCCGATCGCGCGCGTGCTCGGCGCCGCCCTGATCGTGGCCGGATTGCCGATCTTGCTCGATTCGTTCGCTCGCTTCGCGTTGCAGGGCCTCGGCACACCGGCGCCCGTGATGCCTCCCAAGCGCCTCGTCGTCACCGGGCTCTATCGCTACGTCCGCAATCCGATGTACGTCGCAGTCACGGCGTTGATCGCGGCCAGGGGCCTCCTGTTCGGGAGCATCACGCTGCTGAAGTACGGCGTGATCGTGTGGGCCGGATTCTTCTTGTTCGTTGTCGCCTACGAAGAGCCTGCGCTGGGCGCGCAGTTCGGCGACGAGTACAAGCGCTATCGGGCGAACGTGAGGCGATGGTTACCGCGCATCACCCCATGGTGCGGGTAGGTGGTAAGAACGCTGATCCTCAGTCAACTCATCGCTGCATTGCAGACGTTCATGCGCCACATCGCCAACGCCCGGAACGGGCCCGGAACTGCTATCGAAAGGCCGAGCGGGAATTCCGTTGTGCAGCGAATGCCGACGTCGAGGTTAGGACCGCTTGATGCTTGAAACCAGCCGCTGCAAGTTGCAGGAGCTAAGACGGCAGTGGGCCCAAACCGGCTGTACAGATTTCTCCATAGCTGACCTTCGCGTTGGCAGCCGTTCAATGCTCAGGCATCGGGCCGTAGTCGACCAGCTTGTAGCCAAGCTCCCTGGCACCGAACGTCTGGTGCAAGCGTCGAAGCAGCGAGCTTTCCCGCAGGGTCGAGGCTGGCTCAGAAAAGTCAACGCAGAAAATCGGCCGAGGCCAAGACGCATGCTCCATGCGACTCATCGTCAGCGACTGGTCGGACAGCGCGAAACGACGCTTTGCTGTTTTGACGCCTGCTACGGACGTTTCTTCGCCTTCCCAAGACGAAAGCTGTCTGACTTCTGCGGCCTCTCCGAAGGCGGCAAACACGTCACCTTCGGCATGTGCGGAGAACGTGAACTGCACGTAGCGTCGCTTCTTCGAGTTCGGTACCAGGCTGTCCGCATTCGCCGCAGCGTCGGAGACGACGCCGGCCAACCATTCGGCGAAGAGTTGGTTCGGCGTTTGCGTGCCCAGCTCGAGGTCGAAAATCACAAGTCGCTCGCCTGCGCTTGAGGGCACCACGGCGCACGTGCGGTCCGCCTCGTCCAGCGCAAAGGGAAATGCATCGTCCGCTATCTCCCCGAAGATTTCCAGCAAGCCATCCCTTGCCTGACGGCATTCCCGAGCCTTCTCAAACGGTCGCAGGCCAACGTGTTTCCCAGCATAGGTGAGGTCCTGAACCAGCCCAACTTCCCGGTAGTAGTCCCGCAGCAATGGCGGTGCTTGAAGTCCAACCTCCAACTCCATCGCGCCAACTTCGGCTTCCGTCAGGCCTTCGAGGTAGACGCTCCCTCTTGCGGCCCCCAGGGAAAGCAGCGCTGTTTGGACTTGAGTCGGATGTGGCATCTGGCTGATGGGTTGGTGAGTTCAAGAATCGGCGATGTGCGGCGAACGACGGGTTCTGGCCGAGCTGTGTGAAAACTCGGTTGAGGCACGTTTTCAGGGGTCTTTGACCCCTTGGCGCATTCGAGAAAACGCAACCTGAGCCCATCTGAGAGGTCGACATTCGGAGTGACGTCGACCGCGATGAGTTTTCACACAGCCTCGGCCGCATGCTGCCTTCACGTCCGCCAGCTACGCGGCCGGTCGCTTAGAACGTGAAATGCGCCGCTGGAGGTCCTGCAGGGCCCGACCGCACGCACCCCATGCCGCATAGAAAGCAGGCTCATCGTTTGCGAAGACGTCGTGGAGGCTCCCCGGCCCCGCGTAGCTTGTGGCTGCGTACAGGTTCATGGCTTCGAATGCATCACCTTTTTCCAATGCGCGAGCAATTTGGTCGAACCTCGCGGCCCAACCTTCGAGTTCCTCGCTCCGGAGCACAACCACGAAGTGGTCGGTGACTGCCACTGCGTGCGCGATTTCCTCATCCGATTGCAAATCCATGGTCGCCTTGGTGCTTGGTGGCTCGGGGGCCGACGGCCGATTGTGGCCGGGTACAAGTCAGTGCGCACGCGCTTCCAAAGGTGCTTCGACCGTCAGCTTTTGGCCGGTTTGCGACGGCATGGCTACTCATTCGGCCGAAAGTGGAACACGATTACTTTCGGGAGCGCTTCGTTGGGTTCGAGCGGTAAACGCTCAGTTCGAACAATCGCCTGGAGGACAGATGTGTCCCATTCAACAACGCCGCTGGACTGAACAAGGTTGTGATTCAGTATTCGACCATCCGACGCGGTCTCGATTCGTACCACTGCCTCGGGGTTTCCCTTGATTTCGGTGTCTAGGTGGATGCTTTTCCTTACGGCGAGTGCTATCTGCATCGCGTAGGCGGCTGACGGCGCTTTGGGGGCCGCGAGCGCGGTGGCGTTTTGTATTCGGGCCATCCGACGCAAGTTCTCCTCGCGTTGCTCCTCCGCCGGCCCCGCGTGAACTGCATAGCACCAGAACGCAAGAGCGAAGGCAATCAACACAGCGAAATCGTCAGCTTGTCGCATCATTGGGTTCGGTCATGAAATTGAAGGTCGGGGCGAACGTCTGGTCTTGGCCGTTCGGAGCCATTCGATCAAGGCACGAGGGAGTAGCCCGCTCCGGCAAGGCAGCCGATGCAGAGGATGACGAAAAGCCAAACCGATTGATTGAGGTCACCAATGCCACGGAGCCTGCTGTACTGCTTTCGCTTCTCTTGTTCTGCCAGCGAGACATGCGCGACATCCTCACCCCAGCCCTTCGCGGTAAGGGCGAAGGGCACATCAGTTTCCGGTGACGAAAGTCGCGCCGCGTCATATGCGAGAAAGGCAAAGACGACCGCTACCGCGAGCAACACCCAGGTCAAAAGCATTCCCTCAATTGTGCGTGAGCCGAGAATGCGGTCCACCGAGTTTCGACCGCAACAGCCCGCTCCTGGCCGTATGCTATCTGCGACAAGCTCATTGCTTACGACGGACGTCTTCGATTACGAACCCCAAGGGGCTTGCGGTGAACTGAAGTGTCACAGTGTCCCCTTCCTTCGCAAAGGCGTCCAAACGACCTTCCACAGAATCTGCGATTTCGTGAAGGTCAAGGCCGGCCGCCGTCTCATGAACAGCCGACCTCCGAAACGCAGGACCGATGAGCGAAGTGACGTCGATTTGCATGCTTTTTCGAGTTCGTCGTGGAGGTCCGGTGTTGGCCGAATTCAGTCCTGCGCCAGCGAAGCTCCGGCAACAGAGGCGCGAGGCATTTTGGACACTTCTTCGGAAAGAAAAGAATGCCGGTCGTACCGCTGACGCTGCTGGAAGGAGGGGTCCCACATCTTGGGCATCGATAGAGTACAGAATGGTCCAAGAAGAGGGACAGAAAGCACGATGCGGCGACCACGGCGTACACCCAGCTGGACGACGAATCAGACTTCGTCAAGAGGAAGACGGCGCCGAAAAATCCCAAGCCAGGAAGCAAGGCCATCCAAGGGCCCAACGCATGTCTTCTTGCAAATCGCTTGGCCACCTCGTCCTTACAGATGCGCATCGCAACAACGGCTTCGAAAGCCTCGGGTCACTCAGGGCTTGCAGGTGAGCATCACGTACGCCGACACGGTGCCCGCATTGAACTTTTGCGTACCAACCAAGCGCATGATTGCGAGGTCTCCCGCTGAAGCAATACGCGTCGGCACGCTGGAGCTGCAACTGGACTGCCCAGTTCCAACGGTGCATCCGAGCGTGGTCGGTACTTCGGGAAGGCCCAGGTTGCTGGAGGTCGTTGTGTAGAGCTGGAAGGAATAGGCGGCAGTGACAGGGCCTGTGAACTGCACCCTCAACTCGCTGGTGTTGCAATCGACCGGCAGGAGGAGCGCATTGTCAGCCGCACCGATAGTGGGGGCAGTAATGCCGGAGTCGTAGGGCAACATGTTGTACGTGCCGTTTCCGTTGGGGAATGTCCGAGCCACCGCATAGTTGACGTAGAGCGGCTTGGGTTGCGTTGGGTCAACCGCTCCCGTGGCCCCTGCCGGTCCTACGAGAGACACACCGGAGCTTGGCCAGACTCCACCTACCTTCGGTCCGAACAACGTGTGGGATTCATAGTTAAGGTAGAAATCGCCGTCGCTGCCGACGTCAGATTTGGGGTCTTCAGCCCCGCTCAGAACGCCGTGCTTACTGCTTTCGTTTGAACTCGTGGGTGCCGGCGAGCTCGAGGGCACGGGTATGTAGTTGTCGTTGCCTCCGCCGCCGCAGCCGGTGACACCTAGGGATAAAGCTGCAGCAACAATGCTGCTCGGAAAGCGGAAAAGAAATCTCATGAGGACGGTAGAACCAGGTAACACAAAAATACATTTTGCTACAAGTGAGCACTACCTGCTTCGGCGCAGAAATCGCCGGTATGACTCGCGGGGCCCGCTTAGCGATCCGAGGAAACGGTTATGAAGCCGACGCGCAACGGCGGCCCGACGGGAGATCACGTCGACTTCACGGACCTTCCAGAACTTCGCCTCGTCCTTGCGCGCAGGCAGCTGACATTAAGGGACTCCCACCTTCGATGCGCGCTCCGCCGAGCCGTCTTGTCGAAGCCTCCACGTAAGAAGCAATGCGATTGACGCAGCTAAGCCGCCCACCATAAATACGCGAGAGTGACCGAAGTGGTCGGCAATCCAGCCTGCCATTGGTCCTGTCGCGCCGTATGCCAAGTCTTGAAACGCCGCGAAGCCTCCGATGGCGGTACCCCGCAGATGAGCCGACACCCGCTTGACGGCCTCCAATCCCATCGCGGGAAACACCATGGAGCAACCCATGCCAGTGAGCAGTGCGCCTACCAGTGCCAAGGCGGGATTCGGCGCCAGCCACAGCACTGTCTGGCCCAAGGCTTCGACCGACAACGAGGCGAGTGCGACGGGGGCGCCCCCGATGCGGTCGGGCAAAGAACCCGCCATCAAGCGTACAAGCACGAAGCCCAGGCCGAAGAAGGTCAGCCCGTAGCCGGCACCCTGCCAGCCATGTGCCAGGAAGTACAGGGGAAAGAATGCGCCCAATGCGGCAAAGCCGACCCCTTGCAGACCCACCACGGCACCCGGTTTCCAGATGAGTCCGAGCACCTGCACAAACGGCGAACGGCGTCCTTGGTTGGAAATTGCGGGCGCGATGCGCCAAAGCATCAAGCCACTCACAAGCGGCAGGAAAATGCTACCCGCCATCAGGCCGGCGAATCCCAGGTCCTCCAGTAGCCAAAGCCCGAGAGGACCGCCTACTGCGAAGGCCCCGTACATCCCGATGCCGACAAGGGCCATCACCCGCCCCGAACGTGCCGGTCCCATGGCAGCCATGGACCACCCCAACATTCCGACTAGCGCGAAGCTTTCGCCCAAGCCCAGCAGAAGCCGGCCAGCGAGCAGCACCAGGTACGAAGTCAAGTCGTGACGCAGCGCAGGAAGCGAAGAGACCCAGCACAAGAGCGCGGCAACCGCATAGAGGGCCAGTCCTCGAAACATGGCTACCTTGCCGCCGCGCTCGTCGGCCAGCCGGCCTGCCCAGCCACGACTAAGGATGGTGGAAAGAAATGCAATGCCGACCGCCAGGCCGGATAGGACATTGCCGAAGCCCAGCGTCTGCGACACGTGAACGGCGACGGCCGGCATGGCCATGGCGACGGACAGATAGCTGAGGAAAAGCGCAAGGGTCATCCAGACCAATTGGCGCAGAGAGTTTTTTGGGGAGATGCTCGACATCACTGCCGTTCCTTGAAGTCAAAGACGGCACCGCGCGGCTTACTGGCGGGGACAATGAACACCGAGGCGACCAACGCACACCGCCAGTTGGCCGCAGGGCGCCACTGGTGATGCGTTGGTTGACGTAAACGCTTACGGCCGATTCGCGCCCTGAACAAGTCAGGGGAGACGCAGCAAGTCCAAGTCTAACTTACCTATCTCAGCTGCGCGACTGCGGCGTGCCCATGGCCTGTTGGATCAACATGAAGCGTCCCGGCAGCAACCGCAGGCCGGCGTGCTTCTCCTGATCGGCCTTGAGTTGCTGCCTGACGCCACATCGAGCTGTTGGGCGACGATGAGCCCGTAGCGATGCTTGAATCATGGGGTGGATCAGTTCTTCAACGCTTCGACGCGATAGGCCTACGACGCTTCTCAATCAATCAGAGCTGCGATCGTCTCGCGGACCCAGTGCCGTTCGACATGCGCGTGCGCATGCTCGTGCCATACCATGCCAACTGCAAAGCAATCCGCCGGAAATGGCGGATTGATCAAGCGCACGCGCGCAAGTTGTTGATTCGCTGAGGAACGGGACCTTTCTCTAGTTTGAAAGGCTTGTTTGCAAACGCGCAGTCGTGACCAAGAGATAGGTGAACGCCAAGCCAGCCAGGCCCCCGCCGCACGCCAGCGGCACGACAGCGCCGTGACCGACAAGCTGGCCGCCGATGGCCGTGCCGATCGACATACCAAGATAGATGCAGGACGAGTTCAGGGCAACGACCAGTGACGCCTCCTCAGGCGCGCTAGAAATGAGCCGGTGCTGCTGCGCCGGGGATTGCGCCCAGCTGCTGGCGCCCCAGCACGCCATCAGAAAGGCGAGAAGAAGCGAGGTTTCGGCAGGCTGCTCGCTGGCGAACCAGGCCAGAATTCCCAGGGAGACAGCCATGAGCCCGTAAGTGCCGGCCAGAATCGCCACGGGTCCGACGCGGTCCGTCCCTCGACCGGAAACGTAGTTGCCAACGAAAGCCCCCGCGCCGTAGGCAAAGAGCATGAAAGTCAACGCCGAATCGGGGACCCGCAAGGCATCCAGGACATCCAACGTAAAGGCATACGGCGTGTAGCAAGCGGCCATTCCAAGAATCGTCAGCGGGAGGACTAGCAGGACCCTCGGACGTCTGAGCACCGCAAGCCTTCGGCGCAGCGTCACCACCATTCCAGTTGGGACGGATGGCATCAGGAGGAACACTCCGGCCGCGGCCACAAACGACATGACGCCCACGAGCGCCAGGGAAGCGCGCCAACTCAACGAGGCGCTGACGGCGTGTCCGATGGGGACGCCCAGCGCAGTTGCCAAGGTCAGGCCACCAATGACCACGGCAAGTGCCCGCGCGCGCGTTTGGGGACCAGCCAGTGCGGCCGCGACCGCGCCGGCATTGGGCGTGTAAGCGGCGGCACACGCCGCCGCCGCAACGCGTGTGACAACGAGCATGCCGAGGCCCCAGGACAATGCGGACGCGAAGTTGGCGATACCAAGCAGCACCAGAGGCCGACCAGAAGCGTTCGGCGGCCCATTGCAGATGTCAGGGTTGCGATGACGGGCGCGAGCAGAGCATAGGCAAGCGCGAATGCCGTGACGGAGTGCCCGGCCGCGCCCAGAGGGATCGCCAAGTCTCGGGCCATCTGTGGAAGGAATGCCGAAACGATGAAGGCATCCGTGCCGACCGCGAACGTACCGAGTGCGAGAACCCAAGTAGCGCGCATGCCGCGAGCAGCAGTTTCAGTACAACTGCCTTTCAACGGCCTATTCTTAATCAGGATATTTGGCATCTAGATTCAAATTCAAAAAAAGAGGGCCAAGCCCCATTTGCTGTCAGCGCCCGCGCCCCGCATACCACCGCTGCATTCGATGTTCGCCTGTCGCCGGAGCCGATTGCACCAAGTCCGCCAGGGTCTGTCTGGCAAGCTCGTTTCTCCAGGCTTCCTCCGCCTTGTGCATTGCCGCGGCAATGCCGCAAGGACGCGCGAACTCTCGCTTGTGTGCATCGCACCCTGCGCCTCGCTGGCGAATCTCCGTGCAGCGGAACGCCCTGTCGTCACCCTCAACGGCAATGACGATGTCTAGCAGGGATATCTCTCTTGAATTCCTAGCCAGACGAAAACCCCCTTTTGCACCAGCCGCGGAAGTGAGCACGCCGGCACGTACCAGCGCCTGCAGAAACTTGTTGAGATAGTGGGGAGGCACTTCGAATGCCGCGGCCAAGGTCGATGTCGGTACGGGACCTTCATTTGCGAGCCACGCCAGGGTCAGGCAGCAATGCAGCGCCCATTCAACGCCTTCGCTCATCTTCATCGCTTCGGATCCGGTTGATTATCTGGATATATCGTATCCATATTCAACGAATTGTGCCATTCTCACGTGCCGTGGCAGACGGAGCCCAGCTCGCCTCGGCCGGCGGGCGAGGGATGGGGCCTCGTGTTGGCGGGGCCGCTGCTTCATTCGTACTGCCTTTGAGCGTATGGCGTCCGCTGCCGCGGATATCCGACTATCGCGACCGGCTTCGTCCCATGCCCGCAGGGGGCACGTACCCGAAAGTGGCTTGCACGTCTCTTGGGTGCTTAGCGACTGTTACCCGACACGCGTGTTCCGCTGCCGAACTTCCGCTGTTGGCCGGATCCTGCCTTCCAGCCAGTGGGTGTGCACGCGCTTCACGAGGCGGGAAGCGGCAGACGTCTTTGCTGACGCCCTACGCAAAGCGTTCGCAGGATGGCCCGCTGGACGCCGTTGGGGGCGGCTCCGCCGGCCTTGGTCAGGGGCACAACGACGCGACGTCGCAATCGGTATAGGACAGCGCGGCGCTAGTTTGCGCATTTATTAGCTGAAACCTGCCTTCCCAAACCCAAGCGCCTCGGTGTCGTTCGGGAATTTACGAAGACGGCCTGAATCTCGAGGAGTTCGGCGAGCCGCATGCCACCTGGCTCGCCGTTTGGGCATTTATTTGCTCGGAACAGATCGGCCGTTCGGGCCGTTGGTGCGACCGCCGGCAAACGGCAGTTTTTACGGGCACCCTCAAGATCTTTACGCCTCTTTTATGGCTGCCTCGGTACCCTTCCTGCTTCAGTTTTGGATGGCTTGTTCATCATGAAAATCGCTGTCGCAAAGACACGAGGGGTCTCGTCTTTCACCCAGCAGGATTCGTCCGATCGTCACCTTGAACAGGATGACGTGCCCCAGACCGGTCCACAGCCCAGCCGTTGCGGCGGCAATCTGAGAGAAAGTCTCTGGTCCCGATTCTCGGGATGGGTGTATGCGGGTCGACAGCCGCAGGACATGACGCTTGAATGGTCCTGCTGCGGTACACCCACGCTTGATCCTGATGAGGCCTATCTGGGTCGCGTGGAATCATCCGAGTTGTCGATCGATTCGTGTGCGCACTGTGGAATGCTCTGGCTGAGTGTGCGCTCGGTGGCGACGACCGTCACGCGGACTACACCCCTGTCTCCTGCGGACGCAGAAGCGTTTCTCGCGGCGGCCCCGGGATTCGACCGGCGCGAGATCATGCGGGCATGGTTGCTGCAACTTTGGCAGCAAGCAAGAACCTCTTGAGCTAACTCCCGCGGATGAGCGTGAGCTTGGCCAGGATGAGTCCGACGCCAAGCGTGCGATAGGGAAGCGGGCGCACGTCCGCGAGGTGCGTCCCACCAGCCCTCGTCCAGTTGCTTCAGGCGCTCAAGGCTCCTTGAACCCCATCACAGAGAACTCAAGAACGCGATCACGGATTCCCGCTCTTCCTTCGTCATCGCCTCGAACTTGCCGCGGCTCGCAGTGGCCTCGCCGCCGTGCCACAAGATGGCCTCCTTGAGCGTGCGCGCGCGACCATCGTGCAGGTAGCGTGCGTTCTGCTCGCTTCCCTGCACGTACTTCAACGACCCCAGGCCCCACAGCGGCGCGGTGCGCCACATGCTCGCGGCCGCCTTGCCTTCGGCCAGCGTGTCGGACAGGCCAGGTCCCATGTCGTGCAGCAGGAAGTTGCTGTAGGGGCGGACGGTCTGGTTGCGCAGCTCGGCGAACGGATGCTTGGAGCCCGTCTGTATCTGGGGGGTATGACAGGCCACGCACTTCGCCTGTGCGAACAAGGCGATGCCGCGGTTGATCTGATCGGGATTGACGTCGTGCTCGGGCGACACGCGCGTATCAGCCGGGAAGCCGCTGCGCAAGCTGCGCTGCGCCGGAACAGCCAGCAGCGACAGATAGTCTGAAACGCGCTGCAGTTCGGATTCCGAGATGGCCGTGCCACCAGATACATCGTGGCAGCCGGGGTCCAGACGCTGACAGTCACGACTTGGGAACACCGGGCTGGTCACGCCCATGTCCTTGAGCAGCGCGTCCCCGATCTGCTGGCGCAATGTGGCCTTCGCGGCCTTCCACCCATAGCGGCCGAGGTGGACCTTGGCGCTCTCCGGATTGCTCACCCAGTTCGGCACGCCCCTCACTCCGTCACCGTCGCGATCGGTCGGGTCGGCGAGCGCCAGGATGGTGGCTTCGTCAATCGCCTCGATGAGGCCCATGCCAACGATCTGGGCCGCCTGGCGAACCGAGAACTTCGCTGGCACCGGCCCCTTGAACGCATAGACCGGCTTTTGAAGCTCGACCTTCTCGCCGTCGGGCAGCGTGTATTGCGTGGTTTCGTAGGACTGCACGCTGACGGAGAAGTCCGGCGCGCCAGCATCGCGGCTGCGCTGCTGCACGTTCAGGCCGTAGGTCGCATCCGGAAGGGGATTGGCGCCGGTTGAAGCAGTGGCCGCAGTGAGCACCGCCATCGAGTCCAGGCGCGCGCCGATGCCAGGGAAGGCGCTGCGGCCATTGAGCGTGTGGCACGCGATGCATCGCTCCTGGTTGTAGCGCGGGCCGAGCTGGTTCACGTGCGCGGCGAATACCGGGTTGTCGTTCGGATGCTCGGAGTGCCTGCCATCCAGGAACGAGGTGTGGAAGAGGCGCCGGCCCTGCACGAAGCGCTTGGAGTTGACGATGCCGATGTTGTTGGACATCTGCTGGAAGACGCGCATCGGCTCTTCCGAGTAGTTGTACGACAGGCTGGTCAGGCCGCCCAGCAGCGTGGCGTCAGGCAGCGGCGCGGAGTTGAGCCGGGGTGCCACGCCGTACCACGGCACCAGCCCCTGGCCGACGACGTAGAGTTGCTCGAACGAGTAGTAGCGGCTCCCGGCGCCGTCCACCACTGCCCTCCCTTTCAGGCTGTCGGAGACGGGCTCGCCAGCGTGCATGCCGTCTCCGTAGCGTTCCAGGCGCTGTGCAGGCGCCAACTCGATCACGTCACCCATCTTGAGCGCGCGATGTGGCTGGCCCTTGGGCACGTCCCAGTAGGAGTCGAATTCGATCTTGCAGTCGCGGCTGCCGGCCATGCACACCGGCTTGCCGCCCAGCTTGGGATTGTTGAAGCCGGTGTTGAGCGACCATCCGTAGTCGCGGACGCCTTCGTCGTTGCTGTTGCGAAACAGGCTGAAGGTCGTGCCATCGAAGGTGCCGTCGTTGACGATGAGGACCATCTCGATGAGCTGCTTGCCCGCCGGCACGTGATCGCGGATCTCGATGCCGTAGGTGCGGTTCTGGAAGTAGGCCGACGCAAAGGTGAGGTAGCGGCCCGGTCCCTGGTCGGCTTCGGTCCAGCCCTCGCCGCGTTCTCGCGCATGGCGCTCGGTGGGGCGCATGCCCATCAGCGTGACCAGCGTTCCGTCCGCCTCGCGGTACTGAATCTGCTCGGTAGTGGGCGTCCCCGCTGCAAAGAGCGGGTAGTAGCTGGTGATGCCCAGGCTCCCGTCCACCGACACGGGCTGTGTCGGAAGCAGGGGTGGCGTGGGCGGCACCGGGTTGGGAGCATCGACTTCTGTGCCGATGTTGCTTGGCTCGTCGTCGATGGGCGACGTGGACGGTGGCGTGTTTTGGGAAGGGCTGGAGCTGCCCGTGGTCGGACTGCCGGAGCCGCCGCCGCAGGCGCTCAGCGCGGCAGCGGCGATCACAAGGGCGCCCGCCAAGACGACGTTTCTCATGTTCACGATGGGATTTCCTTCTTGTTTCGTGGAGCGACTGCGTCGCCCGCGACGTGGAAGGTGCAGCCTGCGTGCCATGCTGGAATTTGCCCGTGGACTGCCGAACTGCGACAGTTTTGTCAGAGCACCCGGCAAACTTGACGATTGGGAGCGCCCGCGAGGCACAGTAATGTCGACTGCCGCGCCTCACACCTGGCACGATGCCGAAGAGATTGATGTCGTGATCAGCAGGCGCCTAGCCGACGAATGGCAGCGTCAGATAGTGACGACCAAGCTCCGTCAGCTCGCCGCTTGCACCGAGCAGGCTGGTGAAGTGAGGGTCTGATGCCCAGCGACCTGTGAACCACGCGTAGCGAAAGACATCGCTGCGCGATTCGCAGGTGGCGACCATGTCACTCATCTGCGCCTTCTGCTTGGCCACCGAGTCGATCTGGGCACCATCGGCCTGGTTGTGCCAGTTGGCAAACTCGGTGACCCAGAAGGACTTGCCGAATTTGTTCAGTCGGTCCAGTTGGGCCGCGAGTCCGTAGTCGTACCAGTGGAAGGCAAGGAAGTCGATCCTCGGATCACGATTGCCGTTGGCCGCACGGAATTCAGCATAGAAGGCGTCCAGCCACACCACCGGATCGCTGAAGCCGGGCATCGTGCCCCAGGTCATCGCCGGACCGACCAGCTTCACGCCCGTGCGGCTGGCCACCGACTCGTAGCGCGGCCACAGCTGTGCAGCCTGCGCGGGTGTCAGATTGGCCTGGTCGGTGAGATTTGGCTCGTTGAGCAGCAGCAAGTACTGGATTTCTGGATGCGCCGTCAGGTATGACTCGACCTGCGAAGAATCGAAGTTGCCGTTCCAGAGCATCGGGTGGAAATCCAGGCCATAGCGCAATCGGAAGTCGGCAGATACACCACTGTTCGGGCGCAAGCCCCATGCGTACCACCAGCTCACGCCAGGCGCGAGTGCGGCGAGATCCTGCGGATCTGCCAGGTCGTAGGCGATGCCGCGCTTGGCGCTCTTCTGTGCAATCGCGGGATCCTCGGAAACAGGGCCCTTGGAGGGGGTGTCCGTAGCGGGAGGCGTCGTGGGGGATGTCGGCGCGGAAGACTGCCCCCCGCCACCGCAGGCAACAAGACTCGCTGCCGCGAGCGAAGTTGCACCCAGCTTCAGGACCTGCCTGCGACGAAGATCATCGGTTCGGTAGCGCGAAGTCATGCCGATTCCCTCTTGACGCCAACGAGCAGATGACCGGCTTCGTACGCCCCTCTTGCAGCGACCTTCAGCTTCTCGATCGCCTGCTTCATCTGCAACGTCGCCTCCTTGTCGGACTGACGGGGGGCGTCGTCATCCATCAGGCGAACCGCGACGGCCAGGAGATTCTTCGCGGAGGACAGGGACTTGCGCGTTGCCTGGCGCCGCTGCGCGAGGCCTCTTTTGCCGTCTCCGCTGTTCGGGGAAATCGACAGTAGATGCTCACCTTCATCGCCACTTCTGATCAAGACGTGTTCAACGAGTTGCAACGCCTTCTCAATGTCGAGCATTTCTGTGGTCTTCATTACCTGCAATGTGTTTTTCTTGCGCGTAGTGCCGGAGATGCGGGCCACGCCATGTTGATGAACTGGAAAGGGAATCGTGAAGTTCTGAAGGCTGGACCACCATCCGGCCGGATTGGCCTCCGCCCGAAAGACCCTGCTATAGGCCGATCGCAGGAGCGTCCCTGCAGCGACGCCTGGAGTGGCAGGTCAGAAGCGCAGCAGCCCGGGCGCTCCTCTCAAGCGGTGGTGATCGGAAGCGCAGGTGCCGACGAACGTGCACACACCATTCCATCAGCATCAGTAGAGCAATTCGTATACCCGCCGATTTCTTCGTGCAGACACCCCAAAAAGAGAACGTAACGATTCATGGCGGTGGCAATAAAGTAATCCGATCCTGAAAACGACGACAACATTGTCAGAACCGCCGTGGAGGATCCGATTCCTGCGCGTGAGTCAGGTCACCTTGGCAGTTCCGACGCGTGGAAGGCTGCGCCATCGTGGAAGTCCTGTTCTCACCAAGTCGCTTCTTGCAAGAGTAGTGAGGTCAGTTCATGAGGACGGTCGAGCATGATGCTATGTCCGCACTCGATCGTATGCATCTTCCACTTTGGATGTCCCTTCAACCGCGAATGAGTCGAGACGAACCAATCGCCCCCATTCGCGGTCGCGAAGACATACGTGCGGTTGGCCACTGAGTTCGATTCCACACCCGTGCGCACGCCTTGGACAAAGGTTGCCAGCGGCTGTGCCACGGACATCGCGTCAACCCGGGGCGCGTCTTCCTTGTTCACGTTGAAGATCTCGGCCGGAATAGGTGGGATCATGCCGCCGCTCTGCCTGGCTTGCTCAAGAAAAGCCAAGGCAGTCTCTGCTCCGGTGATGTCGAGCAGCGACTGCCCGTCAGCAGGTGCATACGCGTCGATGTAGAAGAGCGTTCGAATGCGCTCTCCGATCTCGCCAGCGACACCGGT
This sequence comes from Variovorax flavidus, assembly GCF_030317145.1. Lineage (GTDB taxonomy): Bacteria > Pseudomonadota > Gammaproteobacteria > Burkholderiales > Burkholderiaceae_C > Variovorax > Variovorax flavidus. Next base: position 2,172,769 of record NZ_JASZYE010000001.1, on the reverse strand, counting down.
AATAACCATCCCTCCATAGGAGTGGCCGCATAGGATGGCATCGCTGATTTCCTCATGCCGAAAGACACTGACGATGTCTTGGATGTGTGTATCCAGATTGATCGCCTGATGAGCCAGGTGCGAACGCTCCCCGAGCCCAGTCAGCGTTGGGGTGTAGACCTCATGTCCTGCTTCACGAAGCAGGCGAGCGACCCGGGCGTAAACCCAGCCGCCCTGGAACGCCCCGTGCACTAAAACGAACTTGGCCATCTGTGTTTGGTCCTTTACTTCTGGAGAATTGCGGCACGAGCCGCGTTGATGGGTTTGTAGGTAAGCATTGCGATTTGCTATTCGAGAGTTGAATCGGACTGTGGATGCAGTGCCTCAACGCGCAGGCCCTTCGCCAGTTCCAGCGAAGCGTCGGCGCTGTGTGATCGCCACGCCGGTGATGCACATCAACATCCCCGCAACCAGGGCCACGCTCAACGGCTCGTGCAGGAAGAGCACGCCCGCAGCGACTGCGAAGACCGGTTGGAGCAGGGCATAGGGCGCCACCTGCGTCATAGAGCACGCCCTGATCAACCAGAACCACAGACCGAAGCCCGCGATCCCGCCCAGAAAAACGGTGTAGGCCAAGGCCCACCACGCAGTGGCTGAGGCGTTGCGTAGCGCAGCCAGCTGACCGTGCTCGATGAGGGCAGAGGCCGCCATGACCTGCGGCACCGTGAGAAGCGCCATCCACGCCATGAGCTTCAACGGTTCAAAGGGGCCGTGGTGCTTGGTCAGCACATTGCCGACCGCCAGCGCCAGACCGCCGCCGATGATGAGCCAGACCGGGAGCAGCGCCACCGAGGCATCCGACCCGGCCGAGGACAGCGCAACGCCGCCCAACGCAACGACCAGACCGAGCATCATGCGCAGGGACGGCCGCTCCCCGAGAAACGGCCACGCCAACAGCACGGTGAACGGTGTGGACAACTGCTGAGCCACCGCCAGCACGCCTGCACGACCGTACGCCAGTCCGACAAACGTCAGCGCAAAGTTCAGTCCTCCCAGGAAGATCGAGATGAGGACCATCGGACCGAGCTCGCGCCGGGTGGGTCGACCAACGAAGGGCAGGAGCAGCGCGGCGATAACGGCAAAGCGCACGCCAACAAAGAACAAGGGTGGAAACGCCACCAGGCCCGTCTTAATGACGACGAACTGGAATCCCCACAGCAGGGGAACCAGCAGGGCGCAGGAAATCTGGATCAGCGACATGACAGCGTCTTTTAAGACCGTTTGGTACAAAAATAGATATGCGGAACCTTCTGGATTTCCACACGGACCTCTACTTGGTCAAGCGGTCGAGCAAAGCGTCAACCGTCGATTGCTGCATGGCGCGCTCGACGCCGGTCTTGCCCACCACGCGCAAACCTTCGACCATGCAGAGCACAATGCGCGCGGCGGTGGCAGGGTCGACACCCTCGGCCAGCTCGTCCAGACTTTGGGCTCGCTCGAATGCCGCGCCAATCTTCTGCTCCATTGCCTTGAAGAAGCGACGGATACGTTGGGCCACCTGGACGTCCTGCGCAACAAGCTCCATCGTCGTCGCGACGACCAGGCATCCGCGCTTGCCAGCAACACCGCTGGTGCGGTCAACGTAGCCGGATAGAAAGACTCGCAGGCCAGCCATCGCGCCCTCTTGCCCGCCGAGCTCGACGTCGACACGAGCCAGTGAGTCGGCGATGTAGCGATCGAGCGCTAGCAGGAAAAGGTCATGTTTGTCGCCGAATGCGCCATAGAGACTGCCGCGCGAGAGCTTTGTCGCGTCAAGCAAGGCTGGCAGGGAAGTGCCGTTGTAGCCGTTTGACCAGAAGACATCCATAGCCCGCTCCACGACCTCGCCGTATTCGAACTGGCGCGGACGCCCGCGCGGTGCCTGTGCTGCGACGATTTGCTTCATGTCCATAATATAAACCAAACAGTCCAGAAAGTGGGGAGGCGCCGCCGGCACTGCGGTGGTGGAACGCTGTCGGCCATCCTGCTTTCGCGGAGAATCCGGCAGCGGCCACCGGGCCGCGGGGCTTACCAGGGTTGTGTGGTGGGCAGCACGAAGACCTCTGCCACATTCACGTGCTTCGGCGCCTTCAGTGCGAACAGGATCGTGTCCGCGATGTCCTCGGCCTTGAGGAAGGTCATCTGATCCTTCAACTGCTCCATCTGCTCGCGGTACTTCTCGTCGGAGATGTGCTCGAACAACTCGGACTCGACCGCGCCTGGCTGAATGCAGGTGACCCGGATGTTGTGCTTGGGCGCAACCTCCAGTCGAAGACCTTCCGAGAACGCGGTCACCGCGTGCTTGCTGGAGCAGTAGACCGCGAGGCCCGGGAACACCTTCCGCCCGGCGATCGACGAGGTGTTGACGATGTGCCCGCCACCTTGCTTCTTCATGTAGGGCAGAACTTCGGCCGTCGTGTTCAGCAGGCCCTTGACGTTGACGTCCATCATGCGGTGCCATTCGTCCGTCTTCAGGCTCTCGACGTCCGAGATCGGCATCAGTCCGGCGTTGTTGAACGCGATGTCGATCGCGCCGTAGGTGTCGGCCAGCTTCTTGACCCCGGCAGCGACTGCCGCAGGGTCGGTGACGTCCATGGCGATCGCCACGGCCTCACCTCCCGCGGCGCGGATCTCGGCAACGAGTTGCTCCAGGCGGTCCAGACGTCGGGCGGCAACCCCTACCTTTACGCCGTTGGCCGCCAGCTTGCGAGCGGTTGCGGCGCCGATGCCGCTCGAGGCGCCAGACACCAGTGCGACTTTTCCAATGAGTTCCATGACGTTCCTTTTTCCATTCATCCAAGTTGTGATTCGTGCGCCTCAACGATCAACCTCTTGAGAAGCGTTGAACTTCGCTGAGCACGGGATGAATGGTCGCGGCGATGCGCTTCTGGAGCGCTCGCTGCCTTGCGGACCCTGTCGGAGTTTTGCTGTCGGACGGCGAGGGTCAGACCCGGCCGCGGTATTCGCTCGGTGTGACGCCAACTTCGCGCTTGAACACCTGTGCGAAGTGGCTCGGACTTGCGTAACCCACGTCGAGCCCCACCTCGATCACCGGCTTGCTGGTCTCGCGAAGCAGGCGGCGAGCCCTGTCGACGCGCAGGCGAATGAAGTATCGGGAGGGGGAGAAGCCGGTGGTCTTCTTGAACGCTCTGCAGAAGTGGAACTCACTCAGGCCTGCAGCGCTCGCCAGGGGCTGCAGGCGGAATTCCCTGTCAAGGCGCTCTTCGAGCATGGCGATGATGCGATGCAGCTTGAATGCGGGTAGCCCGCCGCGCGGGGCGACCGGGCGCTTCCCGGCGTCGGCATAGGCACGAACCAAATGCACGGCCAAGCCCTGCGCCAGACCCTGAACCATCAGGGTGCTTGGCTGCCGCTGTCCCATGAGCTCGGCGCGAATCTGGCTGAGGAACATCGAGAGTGCCGAGTCGTTCGCCCCGGAAACCTCCCTCAGGACGAATTCAAACGGGTCTGCACCGTGAACGTCGCGCACAGCACGTTTCATGACGTCCAACCCAAGGTAGAGATGCATCACCTGGAATGGCTCCTCGCCCTCGGTTGCCCATCGCAACTCGCAAGGCTTCGGCGAGGTAGTCAGGAAGAAGTCGCCGGCGCGAACATGGTTTGCTATCCACTGCCCGCCGAGCTCGCGTTCCTCTACAACCGCGCTTCCCGACAGCACCCAGACGATCAGCGGCTCGGGAACCGCGGGAATGATCAGGCTCTCCTGGACGGGCCGGCGAAGAAAGACCTGCACCAACAGGTCCTTCCAGGGTCGCCCCTTGCTGCTGGCGAGTAGTTCGCCGGGCACGCGTTCGTCGAGTGCTTCGGCTGAGGATCGTTCCTGCAGTGACATCGTTCGGTGAAGGGGGAGTGCTTTCGGTGCCTTGAGAGGCGGCCAGGTGCGCAGGGATAGGGCGGCTACTTCCGAACCCTTAGCGGAGACTTGCGACACCAATCCGATCCAAAAGGTTCCGGTGGTTGTCCAGAACCTTGCGCATCATCGCTTGAATTCCGGGATCTGTCAGGGTACCGGCGCTCACTTGGGCGGAGTGGACTGCGCCCCTGCCCACATGGCGCTGTCTAGCGTCATGGCACTCGATTTGCGTCAATCACCGTCAGCGCGGCCATGTTGATGATTCGTCGGACGGTGGCGCTCGACGTTAGGATATTCACTGGCGCGTTGACTCCGAGGAGGAAGGGACCCACTGCCACATTGCTACCCGCTGCTGTCTTCAGTAGGTTATAGGCGATGTTGCCCGCGTCGACGTTGGGGCAGACCAGCAGATTGGCGGGGCCCTTGAGTCGAGATGTCGGCAGAATGCTCAGGCGCAGTGCTTCATTCAGCGCGCAATCGCCATGCATCTCACCGTCGACCTCGAGATCGGGTGCCTTGTCGATTACCAGTTCCAAGGCTCGTCTCATCTTGGCCCCCGATGCAGAACTGCCCGAACCAAAGTTCGAACGCGAGAGAAGCGCCACCTTGGGGGACAGATTCAACCAGGCCATCTGCTCGGCGCCCGCGACTGTGAATTCCGCGATCTGCTCGGCTGTTGGATCGTCATTGACATGGGTATCGACCAAAGCCACGGTGCGCTCGTTTAGCAGGAGGATGTTCATCGCCGCATAGGTCTGCGCTTCGGGCTTTTTGCCAATGACCTGATCGACGAACCGAAGGTGATCGTGGTAGGCGCCGACTGTGCCGCACACCATGCCATCAGCGTCGCCGAGACGAACCATCATGGCTCCGATCAACGTCAAGCGACGTCGCATCTCCACACGCGCCATTTCCTTGGTGATCCCGTGCCGGCACATCAGCTCCCAGTATGTCGTCCAGTACTGATGGAAACGTTCGTCGTAGTCAGGACTGGTCACCTCGACGTCTTGCCCCAGGCGTAGCCGAAGGCCAAACTTCTGAATCCGCGAAAGCAACACCTCGGGGCGCCCCACCAGGATCGGGCGGGCAAGCTTCTCGTCGACGATAACTTGCACAGCGCGCAGGACGCGCTCGTCCTCGCCTTCCGTGAAGACGATGCGGGTCTTGCCCCCTTCGCGGACTTGCTTCTTGGCCGCCGCGAAAAGCGGCTTCATGAACGCACCTGAGTGATAGACGAATTGTTGAAGTTGCTCCGAGTAGGCGTCCAGGTCAGGCAACGGGCGGGTCGCCACGCCGCTTTCCATCGCAGCCTTTGCGACGGCGGGTGCGATACGCACGATCAGACGGGGGTCAAAAGGCTTCGGAATCAGATACTGGGGACCAAACGGCAGACCGTAGCCGCCGTACGCCGCCGCCACAACTTCGTTCTGCTCTTCTTCGGCAAGTCCCGCGATCGCGTAGACAGCTGCGATCTCCATTTCGCGCGTAATGGTCGTCGCACCCACGTCCAACGCACCGCGAAAGATATAGGGAAAACAGAGCACGTTGTTGACCTGGTTCGGGTAGTCAGAACGGCCCGTCGCGATGACGACATCACTTCGCAAGGAGTAGGCGAGCTCGGGTGATATCTCCGGAGTTGGATTGGCCAGCGCGAGAATCAATGGGCGTTCCGCCATGCTCGTCAGCATTTCCGGCTCGAGCACTCCACCGACGGACAGCCCAAGAAAAACGTCGGCCCCTTTGATGACGTCGACCAACTTGCGCGCTTTGGTCTTCTGCGCAAATCGTGCCTTGTCTGGATCCATCAATGTTTCTCGGCCTTGGTAGACCACGCCTTCGATGTCGGTCGCCCAGATGTTCTCCAGTGGCAGGCCCAAGTGCACCATCAAGTCCAGACAGGTCAGTGCCGCGGCGCCAGCGCCTGACGTCACCACCTTGACTTCGCGAATGTCCTTGCCGACCACCTTCAGGCCGTTAATGAAAGCAGCACAAACTGTAATCGCCGTGCCATGTTGATCATCGTGGAAAACCGGTATCTTCATGCGCTCACGCAACTTGCGTTCGACGATGAAGCACTCGGGGGCCTTGATATCCTCAAGGTTGATGCCACCGAAGGTAGGCTCCAGCCCGGCAATGATCTCCACTAGCTTGTCGGGGTCAGTCTCGTTGATCTCGATGTCGAACACGTCGATACCGGCGAACTTCTTGAATAGGACTCCCTTGCCTTCCATCACGGGCTTGGATGCAAGCGCACCAATGTTTCCGAGCCCGAGAACGGCCGTACCGTTGGTGATGACACCTACCAGGTTGCCGCGGCTCGTATAGCGGTATGCATTGAGCGGATCTACAGCGATTTCCTCGCACGCCGCGGCCACGCCGGGTGTGTATGCCAAGCCAAGGTCGCGCTGCGTGACCAGTGGTTTGCTCGCGTTCACCGAGATCTTTCCAGGGGTCGGGAACTCGTGATAGTCCAATGCCGCTTGCCGATCGTCCATGTCCAGTCCTTAGCTTGTGTCGCCGAAACGCCGAGTCGTTCGTTGTGTCCCGGCTCGCCACAAGTCTATGGAGAAGGCATCAGAAGATCATTTTGATTTAGTATCGTCACATCATATTTTCATGATGGCATCGAAGTTCTATGAGCCCATTCGAGCCGGGCGACACGGTTAGGAGGCTCAGCGCGCGCCTCAAGATGCGGCACTTGATCCTGTTGCTTGAGATCGAGAAGCATGGTTCGCTGACGCGTGCGGCTGAGCACACGGCGAGCAGCCAGCCCGCGGTCACGAATGCCCTGGCTGATCTGGAAGGCATGTTCGGGGGCTCCTTGTTTGATCGCTCGGCGCGCGGCATGGTGCCGACTGCTTTGGGAAGGGTCGTCCTTGCTAGGGCACGAGCCATGGTCCATGACCTCGATCATCTTGTGCGCGACATGGAAACAGTCGCGTCAGGGCGAGCGGCTCACCTTCATATTGGTGTGGTTGCCTTCATCTCCGGTCAATTGCTTTCGGCTGCAATCCAGCGCACGTCTCCCGATGGATCCCAACGACTAACCGTTACGATTCATGAAGGCACGAGTGACCAGTTGCTTCGGCAGTTGCGTGACCATACCCTCGACATCGTCATAGGCCGGGCCTCCGCTGCGGTGGACCTGGAGCAGATGACCTTTGAGGTTCTCTATCGTCAGCAACCACGACTGATTGCGAGTCGACGGCTGGCTGCTCGGTTGGGTCGAATTCGCCTGGATTGGCACATGCTGGCAGATCTGGACTGGGTACTTGGCGCGCCCCACACGCCAATGCGAGACCAGGTTGCAGATATCTTTCTTTCGCACGGTCTCAGGCCTCCGTCGCCCATTGTGGAGAGCTATTCGTCCAAACTGATTGGTGAGATGGTCGGAGCAAATGAGCGCGCGGTGTCCATCGTGCCTGCAGACATCGCGGAGGAACTGGTGCGCACGACGGGCGTCGTGATCGTGCCGTACTCCTTCGACTGGACGCTGCCACCCATTGCCATGTTCACACGGGCACAAGGGCTCCAACGCGCAGCCGAACAGCTGTTTGCCGGATCTTTGCGCGAGATCTGCCTGCAAGATTCAGAGCCCAAAAGGAAGCAGCGCGGCGTTGAGTCGAGTTGATGGTGTGCGGCACGGGAACGATAGAACGGACCAGTCACACCCAAGGCTTCGCTGCCGGAAGTGCGTTGAGTGAGCCCCTGATTCGGGGTCAATTGGGCGCCGAACGAAGGGGGCGGCTACGGTCTTCATTGATACCAACCCCGGAATGCTGCTATTTAGCCCGTTGCATAATTTTTCCCATGATTAGGAAAGTCTCATGACGGCAGCAATCGATGATGCTGAAATTCCGCTTGCTAGCAGCAAGGTCCAATATCAGACATTGCTTAAGGAGGACGGGTGCTGGGTCTCGAAGACCACTGTGTTCCCCGGTGGCGAAACGCAGTGGCATCACCACTCGAATGTCAGCGATCGGCTCATGGTGGTGCGCGGGTTGCTAACGGTAGAGGTGAAGCGTGGCGAGAAGGTATACAAACTCGAGGCAAATGAGTACTACGCGATTCCCGCAGGGGTTCTCCATCATGTCAAGAACGAAACCAGCGATTTGGTCGAGTACATCATGGTGCAATCAGGCGGCGAGCGCGACATCGTGTTGGAAGGGACTTCATCTTCCGCTTAGGTGAAGTGAACGGCCGCGTACAGCCAGCGCTGACAGGCAATGTCTGCGGCGTGCTGCCGATCTTGGCCGCGATCAAGGCCACCGCTGTTCACTGCGATTCGTACTCGCCTCGCTGCTCGAACCCCTGCGGTTCAGCTAGTCGCGGCGTGTCGTGGTTTCAGCTTTTCGCACCTTCAGCATCGTCCTCTTAGTGGCGGTAAGGACTTCGTCCGCCAGCGCACAGTTCGACTTGGCCACCGCGCGCGATACGGCGATTGCACCGATCTTGGCCGCGACAGTCGAGACTGCGAGCCGCCGGCGTTTGACTGGCGTTAGCGCGTCACCCAGTGAAACTTCCAGAATCTTCACGACTTGCTCGAAGGCGTCTGCAAAGTTGGCACTGACGGCCTCTCCTTGCCGCGCAACCTCGCTGGCGGACGCCGTCATGGGGCAACCCACCGCTATCCCGTCGCGGGCATCAAGCGAAAGCAGGTCGTCCAGATGCTCCTCGAATGTGGGCTGGCGTTCGCGCTTTGCTCCTTGGGCGGCTGCCAGATTGGCATTGAAACCATGCGAGAAAGCCTCGGCCGCGAGTGCTTCCTTGGATGGGAAGTGCGCATAAAGCGCACCGTGTGTCAGTCCTGCCGCCCTCGCCACTTCAGCAACGCCGACGCCATCGATCCCACGCTCCCTGAATAGCCGACTTGCCGCCTGAAGAAGCGACACGCGGTTCTCCACCGCCCTCTCTTTCGGTACACGCATTCGAAGCACTCCTGGTCTGGGATTCTCAGTTTAGTTGCAATCGCCATTAATACAATATACATTGTGACCGCAATCATAAATTTCCCGAGCTTCTAGCGCGAGGCTTGGGGCACACGACTTCCATCGCGCCACTACAAAGGAATGACATGCGATACAAGGTTTTTGGCGAGCACACCGGGCTTCGAGTCTCCGAGCTCGTCCTCGGCACAGCGAACTTCGGCACGCGCTGAGGCGGTCATGGCGCGGAGCGCGATGAAGCGCGCCGGATCCTGGATGCCTATGCAGAGGCCGGAGGAAACTTCATCGATACCGCGAACGGCTATCAGGAGGGCCAGTCCGAAGAGGTGCTGGGTGAACTGCTGACCGGACGTCGCAATGAATTCGTGCTTGCCACAAAATTCGCCGTCAAGACGGACGCTGGCTCCGGCATTCTTGCCACCGGCAACAGCCGGCAGGCCATGGTCACCTCAGTCGAAGCCAGCCTGCGGCGACTCAAGACGGATCGCATCGACATGTATTGGGCGCATGTCGATGATGGCGTCACTCCGCTCGAGGAGATCGTGCGGGGCTTCGACGACCTGGTCCGCGCCGGCAAGATCCTGTACGCGGGCTTGTCGAACTTCCCAGCTTGGCGAGTCGCACGGGCCGCCACCATCGCCGAACTGCGCGGTGCCATTCCCATTGCAGGCTTGCAGGTCGAGCACAGCCTGGTTCAACGCGCGACCGAGCAGGAGCTTCTCCCCGTCAGCCGGGCGCTGGGTCTTGGGGTGGTTGCCTTCTCGCCCCTCGGCGGCGGCCTGCTCACGGGCAAATATCGTGAGCGCAATCGCGAGAAGGGGCGGGACGAGGCATGGGCGGGTGCAGGGTTCCAGCCGGAAAACTCTGCCCAGCGCAGCGCGATCCTCGACACTTTGATCGTTGTCGCGGACGAGATTGGCGTGACTCCCGGCGAGGTCGCCATTGCCTGGGTCGCCAGCAAGGGAGCGCTGCCAATCATCGGCCCACGAACCCTGTTGCAGCTCCAAGCCAATCTCGCCGCAGCCGAGGTGAGGCTGTCGGTCGAGCAGGCTGCGATTCTCGACGACGTCAGCGCGATTCCGATGGTCTATCCCCACACGGTGCTCAACGACCCGCGGATTCGGGATCTCATCACCGGCGGGATGGACGCTCGCATCGACGCGCCCGCGGAATCAGTGGCGTGAGAAAGAGGGGAAGTGATCACAACTGAATGCTTGGTGGCCAAGCCGTAAGCACTTCAAACCCCTCGGGTGTCACAGCGACCATGTGTTCCCACTGGGCGGACAAAGACCTGTCCTTCGTCACGACTGTCCACCCGTCGGCCAGTTGCCTGGTTTCGCGTTTGCCCGCGTTGAGCATCGGCTCGATGGTGAAGACCATCCCGGGTTCCAGCTTGAGCCCTTGCCCGCGCTGTCCGTAGTGCAGCACGTCGGGTTTCTCGTGGTAGACCTGCCCGATGCCGTGCCCGCAGTATTCGCGCACCACGCTGAAGTGCTCCCGGTGAGCGACCGACTGGATGGCATGGCCAATATCGCCGAGAGTCGCTCCAGGCTTGACCTGCCGGATTCCCGCCAGCATGGCTTCGTACGTCGTCTCCACCAGGCGCCGCGCCAACACACTGGGGGCCCCGACGAAGTACATGCGACTGGTGTCGCCGAACCAGCCATCCTTGATGACGGCGACATCGATGTTGACGATGTCGCCCTTCTGCAGAATCCGGTCGGGCGAGGGAATGCCGTGACAAACAACCTGGTTGACGGAGGTCAGGATGGTTTTCGGATATCCGAGATACCCCACGTTGGCTGGAATGGCGCCCTGGACGTTCACGATGTAGTCGTGGCAGATTCGGTCGAGCGTCTCCGTGCTCACCCCTGGTACCACGTAGGGCTCGACCATGCTGAGGACCGCTGCAGCAAGCCCGCCGGCCCGCCGCGCCTTCCCGATGTCCTCGGCGGACTTGATGGAAATGCCGTGGGCCACTAGTGTTTTCCGGTGGAGGATGCGCGGGGTTTGCCCAGTTGGGCCGTGACAGCCCCGGCGATATCCAGGCCCCCCGCCAGTTCAGCACGTATCAGCAGTTGGCAGATTTCTCTGTGGTCCAACTCCGGGTGCATCTCGGTCAGCATGCCGACTCGCATCCAATGCTCTGCTTGTGCATTGATAGACCTGCTGAGAGCGTTCCCCGCTACTCGCAGGTTCTCGTGCATCAGGTCTGAAATTTTTACGATACCCATCAGTGACTCATATACGAAACGATAGCGAAGTATATATGTTTCGTATACGTCTCGCCGTTCGTCGAGTAGTTGGACTCGATGAGCCCTAAAGCAGTCGACCACTTGACGTCATCCAACTAGTAGGTAGACTACTGGACATGGATTCAACAGAAATCTCTCCCAGGGCAGCCGAGATCGCAACATGTGCCCGGTCGCTCCTAGCAGTGCGCGGGTACAACGGCTTCAGCTACGCCGACATTTCGGCGGCAGTACACATCAGCAAGGCCAGCATCCACCACCACTTCCCCAGCAAGGCCGAACTGGTGCGAACCGTCCTTCAACGGCACCGCGAGCAAGGCCGTGAGGGCTTGGCAGCGCTGGAAAAACAGGTGACAGATCCACTAGCCCGGCTTCGCGCATACACCGGGTACTGGGAGGGCTGCATTCGCGACGCGTCGTCACCGTTCTGCATCTTCGCAATGCTTGGTTCGGAGTTGGCTGCGATTCCCGACGAAGTGGCCGTCGAAGTTCGGGGCCATTTTTCGGACTTGGCCGCATGGCTGACGGCGACCTTGAAAGAGGGCGCCGAAAAGGGGGTCTTCCGGTTGCGTACGACTCCGCAGGCAGAGGCGGAGGCGCTGATGGCCGCCGTCCACGGTGGCATGCTGGCAGCCCGAGTGCATGGCGACCCAGAGGCGTTTGCCACGGTTGTCCAGCAGGGTGTGAGGCAGTTGGTGCCAGATCGTCGGCATTGAGGTCGATAGCCTTCGGCCTTTACCCCTTCATTTAGCTGCGGTCTCTATCAACTAGTAGATAGAGATTGCTGGCTTTCTCTTGCTTCGAAAGAACAGTGGCGCAGCTTTCGATGCCTTTTCAATGACGCGCCCTTTAATCCGCGACCTCGCGTCGCATAGGAAATGACAATGCAATTCTCTAAAGCCTCCAAGCTTCTCGCCATCGCGGTGACCACCACGCTGCTCGCCGTCAACGTCTCTTCGCCGGCTTTCGCCGGACCGGCTGACCAGGTACGCGTTCGCGGCACCGTCGTCTCCTTGAATGGAGATCAACTTCAGGTGAATTCTCGAGAAGGCAAGCCCGTCACCGTGACGCTCAAGGCTGGGTGGAAGGTCTCGGCGGTAGCGAAGGCGAGCATCGGCGACATCAAGCCCGGTGATTACGTGGGCATTGCGTCTCTGCCCAAGGCGCAAGGCGGCGATGGCGCCTTGGAAGTGCTGATCCTGCCGCCGCAACTCAAAGGCATGGGCGAAGGCAGCTTTGGGTGGGACCTGAAGCCCAACAGCACCATGACGAACGCGACCGTCGCCGATGCCGTCAAGTCGGTCAGTGGCAGCACCGTGACTGTCAACTATCACGGCCAGGAGAAGAAGATCTCGATCCCCGATGGCACGCCGGTCGTCACCCTCGCGCCGGCCACGCCTGAAGACGTCAAGCCGGGCGCCGTGGTCTTTGTCTCCACCGAAAAAGGCACCGACGGCAGCCTGTCTGCCGGCCAGGTGGTTGTTGGCAAGAACGGTGTCGTCCCCCCGATGTAAGGAGCGCGTCCTGGCCAGTTCTCCCGGCTGGCCAGCAAGGATCATTCATGACCATTTCGAGTCCTAGCCCTGTGACGACGCCACCTGCGGCGCGTCGACAACTCATTCGACGGCATTCGGCAACCGTGCGCATCACCCACTGGCTGAACGTGGCGTGCCTCTCGTTCCTGCTGATGAGCGGGTTGCAGATCTTCAATGCGCATCCGCGCCTGTACTGGGGACAGTACGGTGCCGATGCGGACCCAGCCTTCATCGCAATAGGTGCGACGCCCAGTGGCGATACGCTGCAGGGCTTCCTTCAGATCGGCCCGGTCAGCGTTCGCACCACAGGGTTTCTCGGCGTCTCCGAGGAAGGCGATGGCGCCACTTCACGAGCCTTCCCGGCCTGGATGACCATCCCGTCGTACCACGACCTCGGCGCCGGCCGGCACTGGCATCTGTTCTTCGCCTGGCTGCTTGTTTTCAACGGCTTGATCTACCTGACGCACGGGCTGTGGAGCGGGCATTTTCGCCGCGACTTTCTTCCGAGTGTGGGTCAACTGACGGCCCGCCATTTGTGGCACGAGGTTCTTGACCATGCGCGGCTGCGCTTTGCTCGCGGCGAAGCGGCGCGACGCTACAACGTCCTGCAGAAGCTCAGCTACTTGGTGGTCGTGTTCGGACTGCTTCCACTGATGGTGTTGACCGGGTTGACGATGTCGCCCGGGCTCGACGCCACATTTCACTTCCTGCCCGATTTGTTCGGCGGACGCCCTTCCGCGCGCACGCTGCACTTCATCAGCGCGTTCCTGCTGGTCCTGTTCGTCGTAGTCCATGTGGTGATGGTGATCGTGTCGGGACTGTGGAACAACCTGCGGTCCATGCTCAGTGGCCGTTACGTGATCAATGACGAAGGAGTCTCTCCATGACACTGCAATCTTCGCGCCGCAGGTTCTTGACCGGAATTGCGTCAGGGGCAGGAGCGCTTGCCCTCGCTGGCTGCGACCGCCTGGTCCAGAACGCCGATGTGGATGCCGTACTGCGCGACACTGAAAGGCTGACGATGGCGACCCAGCGTGCGCTGCTGCCTCGCCAGCGACTGGCGCGCGAATACGCCGAGGCCGACCTGTCGCCAGTCTTCCGGGCCAATGGCACCCAGATGCCCGACTCAGAGGAGTATGCGCATCTGCTCGAGCATGAGTTTGTCGACTGGCGTCTGCAGGTGGACGGCTTGGTGCAACGCCCTCAAAGCCTCTCGCTCGCTGAGCTGAAACGCTTTCCTTCCCGCACCCAGATCACGCGCCACGATTGCGTCGAAGGCTGGAGCGCCATCGGCAAATGGCAAGGGGTTCCACTGGCACACGTGCTCGATGCCGCCGGCCTCAAGCCAGGAGCGCGCTATGTGGTGCTGCATTGCGCCGACGAACTGGAGAAGACTCTCGACGGCAGTGGCCGCTACTACGAGAGCATCGACCTGCTCGACGCCTACCACCCGCAGACGATCCTTGCGTATGGCATGAATGGAAAGGCGCTGCCGGTTGCGCATGGAGCGCCGCTGCGACTGCGAGTCGAGCGGCAGCTAGGCTACAAGCAAGCGAAATACCTGATGCGCATCGAAGTCGTCGACGCATTCGGCGCACTGTTTGGCGGCAAGGGCGGCTACTGGGAGGACCGGGGCTACGAGTGGTACGCCGGCATCTGATCATCGGGACATCGGTGACTCGTCTCAAAACGACGCTTGAGCGTCACACCGCATGCCCGGCTCGAATCGCGTTGCTGACCGGCACCCTATGTATCGAGCTTGATAGCAACATCCTTGACGACCCGGGCCCACTTGCTGCGTTCGTTGCGCATGAACGTCTCGAACTCCTGCGGTTTCATCGGCGACGGGTCGAAAGCCTGGGCGATGAGTTTGCTCACGACCTCCGGATCGGAGAGCACCTTGACGCACGCCGCGTTCAGCCGGTCGATGACCGCCTTCGGCGTCGCAGCCGGTGCCACGAGCCCGTACCAGTTGTTCGACACGAAGCCCTTCACGCCGGCTTCGGCGATCGTGGGCACTGAAGGCAGGGTGGCCGAACGCTTCATCGTGGTGACGCCGAGGGCTCGCAACTTGCCTCCCTGGATTTGAGGAATGGCGGTCACGCCGCTGGAGAACGACATGTCGACTTCGCCGCTCAGGATCGCAGTCATCAACGACCCGCCGCTCTTGTAAGGCACGTGGAGCATCTTGGTGCCCGTCAGCAGGGCGAACATCTCGCCGGCCAGATGCCCTGCCGTCCCGATGCCCGACGAGCCGTAGCTGAGGCTCCCGGTTTTGGCGACTTCGATCACCTGCTTGACGTCCATCAGCTTCGACTGTGCGGGCACCACGAGGACGTTGCTGGAATCCACTGCGTTCGTGATCGCGGCGAAGTCCTTGTCGGGGTCGAAGCCGAGACGCTCCTTGTAGAGCGCAGGGTTGATGGCCAGCGCGGCGATCGTGCCCATCATGACGGTGTAGCCATCCGGCTTCGCCGCTGCCACGTACTGCGCCGCCACGTTGCCGCCCACGCCAGGCTTGTTCTCGACGACGATGGCCTGGCCGAGTTCCTTGGACAGATACGGCCCGATGACGCGAGCGATCACGTCGGCGCCGCCGCCAGGCGTGAAGCCCACCACCATCTTGATGGGGCGATCGGGGTATGTGTCTTGCGCCAGGGAGAGGCTCGCCAAGGGGGCGAGGGCCAGACCCGACAGGATGTCGCGGCGGTTCAACATTACGCGACCTCCGCAACGAGAGCTGAGTTCTTCTTGTGTGCGGCTATGCGCGCACAGAAATGGAACGCCTTGGCGATGGCGCCTTCGTTCGCTTTACCTTGGCCGACGATGTCATAGGCGGTGCCGTGAGCCGGCGTGGTGTAGGTGGTCTTCAGACCGCCGGTGATCGTGACGCCTTCGAAGAATCCCAGCAGCTTGGTCGCGATCTGCCCCTGGTCGTGGTACATGATGACCACGGCGTCGAACTCCTTCCGGACGGCCTTGAGGAACACGGTGTCCGATGGCAGGGGGCCTTGCGTCGGCAGTCCCTGCTCCGCCAGCTTCTTCAGAGTGGGCGCAATGATCTTCAATTCCTCGTCACCGAACAGGCCCGATTCGCCGCCATGGGGATTGAGGGCTGCGACACCGATGCGGGGAGATGAGGTGCCGAAGGCCTGCAGCGTGCTGTGTGCGAGCGTGACCGCTCCCTTGATGCGTTCCGGTGTCACCAGGTCGACGGCGCGGCGAAGACTCACGTGCGACGTCACCCGAAACGTGACGAACTGCGAGATGACATTGATCTCGCCGTAGTAGCCCTCGTGCTTGTTCCAATGCGCGAACAGTTCGTGCTCGTCGTTGAACTTGAAGCCCCCCCGGTTCAGCGCCGCCTTGTTGAGTGGCGCAAAGCAGATTCCGTCCAGCTGGCCTTCGAGAACCCGCTCCGTCATCCATCCGAGCGTCTCGCCTGCGAGCCGGCCGGCGTCTGCCGACAGGGCGCCGCGCGTGAACGCCGCAGGGTCCGTGTCGCCACGATCGATCATGGGGATGCTGCCGTCGTTCCAGTCGATGTCCGAGAGACTGTCCACCACCTTGACGTTGAGCGTCTTGCCGGCATCGGCCATGCCGAGATCGAGCACGCGCTTGTCGCCGACGATCACGACGCGGGCCTGTGCGTGCGTATCGGCACGGCTGAGAAGCTTGACCGCGATCTCGGGGCCGATGCCTGTGACGTCGCCGAGCATGAGGCCGATGGTGGGTTTTTCTGTCATGGGGTCTCCTGATTTGAATGCCCGCAGTATTGCGGCCAGACTCCAAACTGGCAATTGACTGAATCTCATGTTATTACTAACATGAATTCAGTAATGATCGATCGCAACGACTTGAACCTGGTCCTTTCCGTGCGCAACCATGGCCGGATCGCGGCAGCTGCGGAACATCTCGGCGTGACGGCGGCCGCGGTCA
The DNA here is from genome assembly GCF_030317145.1 of Variovorax flavidus. GTDB lineage: Bacteria > Pseudomonadota > Gammaproteobacteria > Burkholderiales > Burkholderiaceae_C > Variovorax > Variovorax flavidus. The sequence goes on along the minus strand of NZ_JASZYE010000001.1, from coordinate 2,156,205 downwards.
CCAAACGATTGGCAGCCATCGAGAAGCGGCTGGGCGTCAAGTTGTTCCACCGCACCACCCGCCGCATGAGCCCCTCCGACGAAGGGGAGCTCTGCGTGGCGCTGGCGGCTGAATTGCTCGAACGCTTCGAGGATCTCGAAGCGCAGGTGACGGCCCGCAGCCAGCGGCCTACCGGCCAGATCCGGCTCGTGGCCAATGCCGGGTTCGGCCGTGTTCACCTGGCCCCGCAGATCGCGGCCTTCCACGCGGCCTACCCGGAGATTTCGGTCGAGCTGCACCTGTCGAATCTGCTGCCCGATCTCCTGGCCGAGGGATTCGATGCCGCGATCTGGCTCTGGGAGCCGACCAGCACGCAGTGGGTGGTGTCCAAGCTGGCACCCAACCATCGTCTGGTCGTGGCTGCGCCGTCCTATCTGAAGCGTCACGGCCATCCCCAGACGCCCGACGACCTCTCCCACCATGAATGCATCGCGATGGCCCAGCGCGATGTGTTCGACAGGATGTGGCGACTTCAACGCCTCGACCGACGCGGCGGCCGCGATCGCGTGATCGAAGTGAAGATCAGCGGGAGCTTGCGCAGCAATTCAGGCGAGATCGTGCGCGACTGGGCCGTATCCGGCAGCGGCATCGCGCTGCGTCCACTGTGGGATGTGACGGATCTGCTGCGCAGCGGCAAGTTGGTGAACGTTCTTCCGAACTACGCGCAGCTTGAATCCGATGTCCAGTGGATCGCTCCGTTTCGCTCCCATTTGCCGCGCCGCGTGACGTTGCTCCGACAGTGGCTGCAGGACGCATTCGCCACGCCTTCGTGGGGCGATTGAGCCTTCTGGGGCGGGTCGGTTCTCAAGGCACGAGCACGACCTTGCCGCGCGTGCGGCGCGACTCGATGGCCGCATGCGCCGCGGCCGCCTGGTCGAAGCTGAAGCGTTCCGCGGGCAATAGCTTGAGCGCGCCACTGGCGGCGCGTTCGAACAGCCCCGCAACATCTGCCGTCAACGTCTCGGGCTTGAGCAGCGGCAGCAACGCGAAGCCGCGCAGCGACTGGTTCCGCTCGAACATGGCCTCCAATTGCGGGGGCATCAGCTCGAAGCGGTTCAGCGCCGCGAACATCAGTTCGCCGCCATCCGCGAGCGCATCGAGCGCGTCCGCGGTGAAAGGGCCGCCCACGGTGTCGTAGACGATGTCGACGCTGCCGCCGGATTCGCGCAGGCGCGTGGCCCAGCCTGGCCGCGTGTGGTCGACACCGGCATGCGCACCGACCTCCATGGCCGCTTCGATCTTCACGGACGAGCCAGCGACTGCGACGATGCGTCGTGCGCCGGCGGCCGCAGCCAGTTGCACCAGCAACGACCCCACGCCGCCGGCGGCGGCGCTGATCAGCACCGTCTTGCCCGAGGGCCGGCTCTGTTGCACGAGATGCCATGCGGCGAGACCCTGGATCATCAAGGCCGTGGCGTCCTCGAAGGCGAGACCATCGGGCAGCCGGATCACCGACGCCGCCTCGGCCACGACGTACTCGGCGTAGCCGCCTGAGGGCCGTCCCAACGCGAACAGCGGCACAGCCACGCGCGCGCCGATCCATCCGGCATCGACGCCCGGCCCCACCGCGTCGACCTCGCCGGCCACCTCGACACCGGGCACCACGGGCAGCTCCGGTGAGGGCGGATAGCGTTCCTGCCGGACCAGCGTCTCGAAGAAGTTCACGCCTGCCGCCCGGACCCGGACACGCAACGCGCCGGACGGCAGGGCAGGCACGGGGAGCGTCACCTGGTGCAAGACCTCGGGGCCGCCGAAACGGTTGAACTGGACTGCTTTCATTGTCGTGGTCATGGAATTCCGTGGGGTGCTGAACGAGCGGCGGATTCTTCAGTACATTCGCGGAGACGAATACCCACTCTTTGGTGGCTTACTTACCTTCAGGTGTCCATGGCTGAAACGATCAAGAGGCTGCCGAGCCTTCCGGCAGAGCGTGCACTCAAAGTGATCTCGGGGCGCTGGAAGGCTGTGATCCTGTACCACCTGTTCGACCGGCCCAAGCGCCTCTCCCAACTGGCTCGTCTGATTCCGGCCGTGAGTCAGAAGGTGCTTGTGCAGCAACTGCGCGAGATGGAGGAGCACGGTCTGGTGACCCGTGAAGTGTTTCGCGAGGTGCCGCCGCGCGTGACGTACTCGGCCACCGCGCTCGGACTCAGCCTCGAGCCGGTGCTGCTGGCGTTGTGCGAATGGGGTCAGCACCACGCGAGCGCACTGGACGAGCTTGATCAAACGGCAGATTGCATCATCCGGCCAAGATCCCCGGGTCGTTCGCGGTCTGATCGCGCTGAAAGTCACCCTTGAGCTGAGAGCTCAATCAGGGCGACCTGGCTATCCGACTCGCCCAAGTAGATGCGGTCAGCTGCGACCACGGGGTCCGGATTCAACAGCGAGGCGACCATCGCCACGAGCGACAGTGCGCTCGTCGACCAAAACAGGCAGCGCGAAGAGAGTTTCATGGCCATGCTGCGGTGGGGTGGGTCGCGCCGGTGCGCGATATCAATGTCCTGGAATTTAGGCGTCCGCCGCGGTTTGGCGAAGTACGCAGTGCACGGGGTCGATGTGACTTGGGTCACTGCCCTGGTTTCCGGCGGGCCACCGGGTTTGGTGTACTGAAGTCAACACGGTGCATCCATCAGCATGCCTACCGCTTGCAGACTCTCGCGCCTACCATCAGGATCCGCCATCGCGGTCCTCGCCACCGAGTAGCCCGGCGCCGTTCGGTGCCCCCGAAGGAAACGACCATGAAGATTGCCATCGCAGCCATCCTTGCATCCGCGGTGGCATGCGTCACGTCACCGGCGGCGCACGGGCAGGACGCGGGGCTGGATCCCGGCACCGGCCTGCCGGTGTCGCAGCCTTTCGATTTCCCCGAACTCGGGGTGGTCGCGCCGTTCTGGTCGAAGCGTGTGGCCGGCTACTTCACGACCGCCGACGGGGTCGAGCTGCGTTACACCGTGCTCCTGCCCAAGGGATCGGGCAGGTTCCCCGTTGTCTTGAGCATCAACGGGTACGACGCCGGCTCGATCGGAGGCTCGCCCTATCTGAAATACAAGACGGCCATGTCGGTCGAACTGGACAAGCTGCTCGTCGAGGCCGGCTACGCGGTGATGGGCGTCAACGCGGCGGGTACGGGCTGCTCCGGGGGGCAGCTCGAGTACACCCGGCCGCAGCTCGGCAGGCATGGCGCCGAAGCTGTCGAATTCGCAGCGTCGCAGGCCTGGTCCGACGGAAGGATCGGGATGGTCAACTGGTCGTACGGCGGGTCTTCCCAACTCGCGACTGCGCAACTCAACCCACCGCATCTCCGGGCCATCGTGCCCGGCATGGCGTTGACGGACTTTCGTGATGCCTTGACCCCCGGTGGTGTGCCGGCGCCCGGATTCATCACGCCCTTTCGGATTTCCTTCCGCTCCTACTGGGAAAAGGTGGTCGCACAGGCCGCAAGGGAGGAGGGCGACGAGCGCTGCCTGAAGCAGGTCGCGAAGAACCTCGAGGCCGAGGACACGAACTCCCTGATGCACCTGTTCCTCTCGCACCCCGTGCGCGACGCCTACATGGACAGCTTCGATCTCGCGCGCCTTGCCGATCGCATCCAGGTGCCCGTGCTGTCGCTCGAAGCCTTCCAGGACCAGGCGATCACGCCTCGCAGCGGCCACTACCAGTCCAGGCTCGATCCGTCCAGGCTGTGGCTCGTCCAGACGAACGGCCGGCACGACATGTACTTCGCCAGGGATTTCCAGGCCATGGCCAAACGGTTCCTCGACCGGTTCGTCAAGGGCGAGGACAACGGATTCGAGCGCGACACGCCACGCACCACCGTATGGATGGAGGCCTTCGAGACGGGTGACAAGACGCTGGAGCGGCGGGTTTCTCCAAAGGCCCGCTGGGTGGTGCGCAAGGGTGCAATCAAGGCCGACGATCTGGTCGTGAAGGAGTTTCACCTCGGCACCGGGAGCCTCCTTGCCGACAAGCCCGCTCCCGGGGCGGCCGATGGATTCGACTACCCAGGTGCCGGCGTGGCCGTCAACGACCTCGGAGGAGCCACGCTGTGGGGCCCGTTGCCCGCCGACTGGACTAAGACGAGCGTTGCCTACACCTCGGCACCACTCGGTCAGGACATGATGGTCTACGGGCCGGGCAGCGCCGACCTCTGGGTCGCGGCCAATGGCGGGGACGCCGACATCCAGGTGACCGTCACCGAACTGCGACCCGACGGCCTGGAGACCTATGTGCAGCGCGGCTGGCTGCGCCTGTCGAACCGTGCGCTCGACACCGCACGCTCGACCCCGCTGCTACCGGTGCATGTCGATCGGCCCGAGCAGTCCATGCCTCTGTTCCCGGGACGCCCGGTCTTCGCGCGTGTCGAGATCAACAAGATGGGGCACTACTTTCGCAAGGGTTCGCGTCTGCGGATCTGGATCGACACGCCGGCTCAGACGGGTGGCCTCCAGTTCGACACGTTCGCGCAGCGGCAGCGCGTCCACGTGCTGCACAACGCGAGCTACGACTCGCTGGTGCGATTCGGCGTCCTGAAGGATGTCAAAGGGCCGGAGGCCTACCCCGAGTGCGGCCGGACCCTTTTGCAGCCGTGCCGGCCGGATCCGTTGGCGAGCAACTGAGCGGGGCGCATTCCGATGGAGTACAAGCCAGCCTTCGACGGGGTTCGCGCGCTGTCCGTCGTCGCTGTCGTCTTCTTCCACTGCGGCGTCCCGGGCGCGGGCGGCGGATTCGTCGGATTGGACATGTTCTTCGTCCTGTCCGGCTACCTCATCACATCGCTGCTCGCGACGGAATACCGCAGCGGAGGCATCCAGATCGGTCGCTTCTACGCCCGGCGAGCCCTGCGGCTCTTCCCGACGCTGCTGCTGGTGCTGGCGGCCTACGTGGTGTTGGCTCCCGTTCTCTGGCCGTCGGACGATCGATGGTTGTCTGCCGCGCTCGCCGGGTTCTACCTGTACGACTATGCGCTGGCCTTCTGGCAACTACCCTACACGGTCGGCCACACATGGTCGCTGGGGGTCGAGGAGAAGTTCTACCTGCTGTGGCCTCTCCTGCTTCCATTGCTGCTGCGAACGCAGCGTCCGATCGCCTGGCTCCTGGCGGCATTCGTGGCGGTGACCGCGTGGCGCTACTACGTGGCCATGAGGTGGGCATGGCCGCAAGCCTACTTCTGCTTCGACACGCGCATGAGCGGGATCGTGCTCGGAGCGATTGCCGCGCTGAGCGGGTTCAAGGTGTCCCGGTATGCAGTCATCGTTGCTTCCTTGGCGCTTGCGGTCCTTGTAGCGCTCCCGTCACTGCCGACGAGCTACCAGACGGAAGCGGTGACCTTGCGCATCACGTTGGCGGAACTCGCCGCCTTCGTGATCGTGTGCCATGCCGCGGAGCACGCGAAGTCCACTTTCCTGGCTTCACGCCCCATGGTCTACATCGGCAGGTTGTCCTATGGCATCTACCTCTGGCATTTTCCTTTCGCGCTGCTGGTACGCGACTCCCAGCCGCTGTGGATCACGCTGGGCTCGACGATTGTTTTTTCGTTCACGATGGCGGCGATCTGCCTGCATCTGGTGGACGTCCCCATCAAGAATTGGCGCCAGAGGGCATGGCCGCTGCTGGATCCGAAGCGCCGCGCGACCGATGCCGGAAACCGCAGCAATGTTGAAGATGCGGGTGGTGAAATGATCTCGACGACTTCAGGACCTCCCTATGAAGCAGCCCATGAGGCGAGCCGAACACACATCCATCATGCGTGAAGAGGGCAACAAGCCATCCGACGTCCGCTGGCACTTCGGGTCTTTCCTGGTGTGGGAGACGCAGCGCCGGCTGGAACGCTCGGGACAGGCGGTGCGGCTGGGGCCGCGTTCTTTCGATCTCCTGCTGCAACTGCTCCAGCGAGCCGGGGAGTTCGTGAGCAAGGACGAACTGCTCTCCTCGGTCTGGGCCGGCGTGGTGGTCGAGGAGGCCAGCGTGCGCGTGCACATGTCCACGCTCCGCAAGGCCTTGGGCGAACCGGACGATGGCGACGGTTGCGAGGAATGGATCACCAATGTTCCTCTGCGGGGCTATCGGTTCAACGGCCGGGTCCGGCAAGAGGCGTTCGATCCGTCGACCCGAGGCGGGGCCCGGACGGTTTCCCTTTCGTTCACGAAATTGCCCGTGCGACTGACCGAACTCGTCGGCCGTGAAGCCGACGTGGAAGCCGTTCTCGCGTCGCTCGACACCCATCGGCTGGTCACGATCGTCGGCACGGGCGGCATCGGCAAGACCAGCGTCGCGATCCGGGCCGCGGAATGCCATCAACTGAAGCACGGCACCGAGATCGCCTTCGTCGATCTCGCCCCCTTGATTTCGCAGGATCACGTGCTCAGCACCCTTGCACGGTCGCTGGGCGCGCCGGCCGATATGCCCGACGTCGTCCAGGCCATCCATCGGTGCCTGATGGGCCGGGACGTGCTTGTGCTGATCGACAACTGCGAGCACGTGGTGGACACGCTCGCGTTGCAGGTCACCGGCCTGCTGACGGCCTTGCCCGACCTGCGCATCCTGGCGACCAGCCGCGAGGCGCTGCGTGTGACGGGAGAGTTCGTCCTCCGGTTGTCGCCTCTGGCGGTTCCCGATGCAGAGTCCATCACGCTCGCGCAGGCGATGCGCTGGCCCGCGGTCAAGCTGCTCGTCGAGCGCGCCAGGGCGGCGGGTGCAGGCGCGTTCGGCGAATCGCATGGTCACGTGCTGGCCCGGATCTCGCGGCAGCTCGATGGCATACCCCTGGCCATCGAACTGGTGGCCGCGCGGCTTGGCGTGCAGTCCGTCGGTGACCTCGCGCTCAGGCTGGACGATCACCTGCGGCCTTCCTCGGTCGGCAACAGGGCAGCGCCAGCGCGGCACAGGACGCTCGGCGCCGCGCTGGACTGGAGCATTGCCCTCCTGAACGAGGATGAACTGCGGCTCTTTCGCCGGCTGTCGGTCTTCCGGGGCCGCTTCGACGTCGAATCCGCCCTCAGCGTCACCGTCGGCGACACGGACGCCGAGGTGGCTTTCGACGCGCTGATTTCGTTGGCCAACAAGTCGCTGGTCTTCTTCGATGGCAACGATCCGATCGCGCCCTATCGCCTGCTGGACACGACGAGAAGCTATGCCGCTGCGCTCCTGGCACAGAGCGATGAACGTCCGGCGTTGCTGGGGCGCCATGCGAGGTTCATGCTCGATCTGATGAAGGCGGCCACGGCAGACTTGCCGAAGCTGACGGAGCAGGCATGGGGCGACCGGTATGCGTACCACCTGGACGATGTGCGCTTCGCGCTCGAAGCCTGCGTGTCAGAGCGGCCCGATGCGAAGACGGCCGCTTCTCTCGTCATTGCCTCCGCGCCGATGTGGTTCCATGTATCGCAGGTCGCGGAATACCGCGACAGGGTGGCGGCTGCCCTTGAACTGGTCGACCGCCAGCCCGAACCGGACACGGAGACGGCGACCTGGCTGAATACCGCCCTCATCAGCGCTCTTCTGCACACGGGAGGGTCGATTGCGGACCTGAACACCGCCTGCGACCGGGCCCTTGCCGGAGCGCTGTCGGTCAAGGTGCGCGTGCTGGAGTTGCAGGCCCGCTGGGGAAAGGCCACGCACGACATGTTTCGCGGCGAGCATTCGCTGGCAATGCAGCAGGCGGAGCAACTGATGGCGGTCGCACAGTCGTGGTCCGACCCGGCGGCCCTCAATCTGTCGCACCGCGTGATGGCGATGGCGAGTCATTTTTGCGGCCGCTTCGACGTGTCGAGGCAGCACAGCGAAGCGGCGATCCGCACGGGCGGCGGCCTTGGCCTCACGCGGGCCAGCATGGTCGGGGTGGACGTCATCGTCGCGGCGAAGGCCATGCTGTGCCGAACGCTCTGGGTGCAGGGGGAAACGGAGCAGGCCCTGGAGACGGCCGGCGACGCCGTGGCGCGTGCAGAAGCGGCCGGGAACGCCGTCTCGCTCTGTGCCGGGCTCTATGGAGCCTGCGCGGTCGCCCTGTGGTCGGGCGAACTGGAGCTTGCCGGCAAATGGGTCTCCATGATGAGGGAAGCCGCGCAGGGCAGGGGGCTGGTGGGATGGCTCCGGTACGCCGAATGGTTCTCCCAGGGAGTGCAGCTCGGCAATGCGCAGAGTCGAAGTCGCTACGTCCGCGAAGTGTCCGATCGGCTCGCAACCTATGACGCGCCGCGCAGGGAGATGCTCGTGACCTTTTGCGTCGACTGGGTCGACGACGAGTCGATCGCGCGCGTCTCGCGCGGAGAAGGCCTGTGGAGTGCGGCGGAAGTCTGGCGTGCGGCCGGCTGGCGCGCCGGACAACGTGGCTCGACCGACGAAGCCGAGGTCTTCTACCTTCGAGCCATCGAGACCTCCCGGCAGCAGGGCGCGATGGGTTGGGAGCTTCGAGCCGCGCTGGACCTCGCGAGGATGTGGGCGAGCATGGGTCGGCCTGAGCAAGCAGCCAGCTTGCTGGACGAGACCTGCGCGCGCGCCGGGCCCGATCGCAGAAGCGCGGCCATGGCGCAGGCTCGCGAGCTGCGCGAGCAGCTCACGCATCGCTGAATCGCTGCAGAGAGGCTCTTGCCATCCTGCGTGGCATTCAGAAGTGCTCGCCCACCAATTCCTCGCTCCGGCGCCACAACAGGCCGGCGATTTCCGGATCGAGTGCATACGAGCGCACACCTTCGGCAAGCGGGCTGACCGGCCGATCGATCACTTCGGACACGTGGCAGTTCTCGCAGTACCGGCCACCCACCTCGGCGGCTGAAGCGACCACACCGGCCCACACCGTGGTTGCCGCACCCTGGGGCACGGTCTTCCACTCGAACGGCGGCTCGCCCCGGGCGACCAGATCGGCACTGATGTGCCGAATGGCCTGGTCCATCGCTTCGTTGCCGATGTGTCGCCCGAGTTCTGTCCTGATGGTGCCGGGATGCACTGCGGTGGCACGAACGCCTCGTGCCGCGTGGCGGCGATCGAATTCGACGGCGAACAGGATGTTGGCGGTCTTGGATCGCGCATACGCGGTTCGGGGCTCGTACGCCGTGCGTTCGAAGTTCAGATCATCCAGCGAGAAGTCCGCCGAGCGATGGGAAGCCGAAGCCACGACCACGACACGGCCGCCGTCCGCGATCAGCGGCTCGATACGGTTGACGAGAACGAAGTGGCCGAGGTGATTGGTCCCCAGTTGCGTCTCGAAGCCATCGAGCGTGCGGCCGGGCGGCGTTGCCATGACGCCCGCATTCGCGATCACGAGATCGAACGGACGCCCGTCGTGGACGAGCGCATCTGCGCAGGCGCGCACGCTGACGAGCGAGGCCAGGTCGAGCGCGACCAGTTCGAGGCTGCCGCCGTGGGCCGCATCGGCACGGACCGGGCCGGTGGCGGCTGCAGCCTTGGGAAGGTCCCGTGCGGTGCCGACGACCTGTGCGCCGTGCGCGGCCAATGACCGCGCCGTTTCTACGCCCAGCCCTGACGACACGCCGGTCACGAGCACTCGTTTTCCCCGAAGGTCGGTGCCTGACAGCACGTCGTCAGCGGTGGACGTCGCGCCAAGTATTCGAGTCATGGTGTTCTTTCATTTACGCGGAAATCGTAGGTGCGGCCCATGGAGCCCGGTAGGTCCGAAACAGGCCTCACACCGTTTCAGGAAGGACACCAATGGCTTGGGTGTCGCCCTTCTTCAGAGACATCTTCAGTTCGAGCGTCGATTCCTTCGGGATGGCCGCGAGGCTCAGGCAGCTTGCGCCAGGCGACGTTCGGAGAAGTAGCGTGCAGGCGGCTTCCCCACGGACTTCCTGAACATGACGATGAACGCGCTGACGGATTCGTAGCCCAGCTTCTCGGCAACCTGCTGCACCGATGCACCCGAGGACATCCATTGCAAGGCCAGGACCAGATGCAGCCGCTGCCGCCAGCGTCCGAAGGACATGCCTGTCTCCGACTGAACGAGGCGAGTCAAGGTCCGTTCGCTCATCGCCAGTCGCGACGCCCATTGCGAAGCGGTGCTGCGATCGGAAGGGTCCTGCATCAGCGCCTCGATCAGCCGGCGCAGGCGGGGTTCATCGGAGACGGGAAGGTGCATCGTCTCCGTGGGCATTCGCACCAGTTGATCCAGCAGTACGGCCCGCAATCGCGTGGCTTCCGCATCGTGTTGCCCGCCTTTCGGCAAGGCAGCGAGATGCAGGATGAGTTCGCGCAGCAATGGATGGATCGCCAACGCACAACAGGTCTTCGGCATCAGCGCGGCGCCGTCCTGGACAAAGAGAAAGCAGACGTTTCCATTGGCGGTGACACGGTTGCTGTGAGGAACGCCGCCGGGTATCCAGAGCCCGCCGTGCGCGGGTGCCATCCATAGCGCGCCGGGCACCTCGCAGGTCACTGCCCCATGCAGCACCATCACCAACTGCCCCTGCCGATGCTGGTGCGTCGCCAGTTCGCCGACGACGGCCTGCGTGCGAATCTGTATGGCAGCGACCGCTGCATCCATCTTGTCGAACTCGAAGCTCCACGGATCGAGACCTTGCGAAGTCATTTTCAGATTGACCGGATCGGGTGATTTTTCGGCGGTCCGTGCAGATTCACATTCGCCCGCAATCCCTAGAGTTGCGCTTCCATTCAGAACCATGTCAGCTCCCATGTCTTCATCGATATCGGCGGTCCGGGCGCAGCGTCCGGCGCTTCTCATTGCCGGAATTCTGTTGATCGCCGCAAGCCTGCGCGCACCCATCACAGCACTCGGACCACTGCTCGACCTCGTTCGCGACAGCTTTGCGCTCAATGCTTCGCAGGCGGGATTGCTGACCACGCTGCCGCTTCTCGCGTTCGCCATCGTCTCGCCGGTCGCGGCTTCCATCGCGCACAGGCATGGGCTGGAAAGAACGCTCTTCGGCGCATTGGCGCTGCTGATCTGCGGAATCGTGCTGCGGTCTGCCGGCACAGTCTCGGCGCTGTACGTCGGAACCTGCCTGATCGGTGGCGCGATCGCCATCGCCAATGTCTTGCTGCCCAGTCTCCTCAAGCGAGACTTTCCACAACAGGTCGCAAGACTGACCGCCTGCTATGCGCTGGCGATGATTGCCGCTGCGGGCGCGATGTCTGCGGTTGCGGTTCCGCTGGAGCACGCGCTCCGTGCAGGGTGGCAAACGGCGCTGGCCACGGTGGCGTTGCTGCCGCTGGCGGCCGCCATCACCTGGCTGCCCCAGTTGCGCACGCGAACGCTGCCGGGCTCCATGCCATCGACGGGGACCCAGCGGGTTTCGGTGTGGCGTTCGTTGCTTGCCTGGCAGGTGGCCGCCTACCTGGGGCTGACCTGCTTCATCCACTTCGCTGCCATTGCGTGGCTGGCATCGATCCTTCATGACCTGGGTTATTCGACCGCGCGGGCCGGAACGCTCCATGGATGGATGCAACTGGCGGGTGCCGTGCCCGCGCTGCTGATGGTGCCGCTGCTCCAGCGAATGCCTGACCAGCGCTGGCTTGCGTTCGCCTCGCCGGCATTGAGTGCGTGCGCACTGGTGGGACTGATGATGCTCCCTGGCTGGGCGGCGCTCTGGGTGTTCGCTTTCGGGATGGGGATGGGGTCCGCCCTCATCCTGAGCCTCGCCTTTGTCGGGTTGCGTGCGGGCACCCAGAAAGTCGCCGCATCGCTCTCGGGCATGGCGCAGTGCATCGGTTACCTGATGGCGGCCGTCGGGCCTACCTTCGTCGGCTCTCTCCAGGAATCCGCGGGAAACTGGACCGCGCCACTCGCGGCTTGTGCGGCGCTCTGCATCGTGATGTGCATGTTGGGAATGTCCGTGGGGCGGGCGGTTCACATCGGCCGATGACGAGGGGTGCGCGTCACGCCGAGGGCGGAAAGCGCAGGCTGCGGAGATTCACCACAGGCTTTCCAGCAGCGCGTCGAGCTTGGCCGTGGCGCCGGCGCCAAGGTCTGCAACCTCGTTGGGGTAGTTCTTCTTCAGGAGCATGGCAACCTCAGGCAGCCTGGCCTTGTCGAGGTCGAATGCGCCGACCCGGTCGGGCAGGCCCAGAGACTTCACTACGCCGGAGATCCTGCCGGCTAGTTGCGTTGCGGCATCGTCCTCTCCGGGCCGTGCGGAAAAGATGTCGAGCTTGTCGCCATAGAAATCCGCGCAAGCCCGAATGACTGGCGCAAGGGTGATGCAGGAGGTCGCGCTGTGCGGCAGCCCGAAGCTGCCGCCAAGGATGTGCCCGATCCGGTGGCTGAGTCCGTAGATGACCGATGCGGGCGAGAAATAGCATTGCCACGCGGCCAACTGGAGTTGCAGGAGGTCGCTGGTGGTCACCAGGCCCTTGTCGATCGCCTCGCGGGTCTGCATTGCCTTGGGCCACTTCTCGAGAACCTTGAGGAATCGAGCGACACCGCTGGCGGCCATGATCGCGTGCGGATGCTCCCGGGTGACCTTGCGCATTCCTTCGACCGCGTGGTCCATGCCCTTGATGGCCGAAGACAGGAGCAGCGCGCGCGGCGTGTCGAGCACGAGCACCGGGTCGATCACGACGACCTTCGGGACGGTCTCCCGGACGGCGTAGCTGCGCTTGAACTTCTGCGCGCCGTCCGTCTCGGTGATGCCGAAGTAGTGGGAGAACTCGGAGCCGGACAGCGTCGTGGGCAATGCCGCGATGGGAAGAAAGCGCCCGGTCTTCTCATGGTGCAGATGGGACACCGCCTTGGCGGCGTCGAGCACGGAGCCGCCGCCGAGGGCAATGATGGAGTCTGCCCCTGCACCGAGGCATGCGTCGAGCCCTTTCTGGACGGCGGTGTCGGGGGCGTGTGCAGGCAACTCGGTGAACGTTCCGGCACCGTGCTTCAGGTTCGGCTGCACGTGGGTCTGATTCAGCTTCGTCAACGCCTCGACCGTGAAGGTGATCGCTCGTCCCATCTGGTAGTCCCCGAGCCTCGAGACCGTGCTTTGCAGGATGTGCTCGCCCCAGAAGACGCCGTCTTGCGGCAAGCAGTTGTATTGGTTCATTTGGATCTATCTTTTCGATGACGGGATCGAAAAGATAGATCGACGATCCCGCCCTCACAAGCCGTCGCAGCTCAGACGCAGCGTCCATGGGGGTGGACGATCGAAGCCGGGGGAAGGCTACGGCCGATCGAATGCCGTGATGACGGGAATCTCGACGGCCAGGAAGTCGACCAGCGAGCGCACGGCCGGAAGCAGACCTGTGCGGAAGGGAATCAGCGCGGACATGCGCGCATCCGCCGCGACCCAGTCCGGCAACAGCTGCTGCAAGCCGCCGGCTTGCAGTTCCGATCTGCAGATATAGCCCGGCAGTGCGGCGATGCCGAGGTTTGCGCATGCCGCTTCCTTGAGCGCGACCATGTTGTTGCTCTGGAACCTGGGGTCGATGGGCATGACGATCTCCTCGCCGTCAGGTCCTTGCAGTTGCCACTGCAGGGGTCCGTTGCGCACCATCGAGATGGTGGCATGTTGCGCAAGATCCTCCGGGCGCTCGGGCACGCCCATCTGCTCCAGGTACTTGGGGCCCGCGAAGAGATACCAGGGAACGTGGGCGATGGCCCGCTGCACCAGCGTGGAATCCTGCAGCGGCGTGGTGTGACCGCGAATCGCCAGGTCGAATCCCTCGCCCACGATGTCCACGTAGCGATCGGTCGCGATCTCGATGATGCGGACCTTCGGGTGTCGGTTGAGGAAGATGGGCAGAAGATCCCGAAGCGCGAACTGCGCGATCTCGACGGCCGTGGTCAACCGGATCACGCCGCTGGGCTCCGTCAGCCTCTGCCGGACCGCCTCTTCGGCGGCCTCCGCGCTCTGGAGCGTCGCGATGGCGTATTGATAGAACTCCTTGCCGATGTCGGTCATGCCGAACTGACGAGAAGTCCTGTTGAGAAGGCGAACGCCCAGGGACGCTTCGAGCTCCTGGACACGGTGACTCAATGTCGACTTCGGCAGCCGAAGACTCGCGCCGGCGGCGGTGAAGCCTCCGCGGTCCACGACCTGCACGAAATAGTAGACATCCTTCAGATCCAGCATGTGAAGCCTGATGAAACGTGATGCATGGCTGCAGCATGATGCCCGAAGGGCGGGGCGGTCGATGGGCCGCCCGACGTGCCGGTGCGGTTCAGGAGACGGCCTCGAGCGCGCGTGCGCCTGCGCCTGCCAGTGCCTGGGCGACCGAAGCGACGCGTCGACCCTGGAAGTTCGCCACGGCGAGATGATCCGCGTCGGGCATCACGGAATCCAGTTGGGAGACATGGGTCGCGCCGTAGGGCGTACCGGCCTTGAACATCGCGGGATCGGCATATCCCAGCGGCACGATGATCAGGCCGAGGTGGGCCATGGGCCCGTAGATTGACAGGAGCGTGGCCTCGTTGCCGCCGTGCCTGGAGGAGGTCGATCCGAACACCGACCCGACCTTGCCGTTGAGCTTGCCCTGGAACCAGAGGCCGCCGAGCCCGTCGATGTAGGCCTTCAGTTCGGCAGAGATCGAACCGAAGCGCGTCGGCGTTCCGAAGACGATGGCGTCCGCCCATTCGGCATCGGCTTCCGTCGGGGCTTCGTACTTCGCGTTCATCTCGGTGGCCCGCTCCGACCAGCCGGGCGATTGCCGCATGACGTCCTGGCCGACGAACTCCCGGGCTCGACGAAGCCGGACTTCGGCGCCCTCGGCAAGGGCACCTTCAGCGACGGCCTTGGCCAAAAGCTCGGTGGAACTGTTGCGGGAATAGAAAGCGATGAGAACCTTGGGTTGTGACATGGGATACGTGTGCGTGCGTTGCGTTGCTATGCGGCGAGCGCCGCGGTGACGAAATTCAGACCGCGATCGGCTCCAGGCGGCCGAGCAGTTCCTGCTTGCGCTCGCGCAGCCACGGCGGGAGCTGGAACTCCGCGCCGAAGTGGCCGGGCTCCTCGTCGATGGCGAAGCCGATGTCGGTCGTGGCCGCCTCGAACATCACCCCGCCGGGCATCTTGAAATACATCGAGCGGAAGTAGTTGCGATTGACCGATTCGGACGTGTCGATGTGCCCCATCGACATCAGCCTGTCCTTGATGATCATTTGCTGTTCGACGTTGTCCACGGCGAAGGCCACGTGGTGGATCGTGCCTTCGCCGTAGATGGACGATCCCTGCAGGCGATCGGGTTCATGAAGGAATTCGACGACGGTGCCGGGTGCCCCGTCGGCGGTCTCGAATCGGTGGTAGGGGCCGGACTCGCCGGCGTAGCGGAACTCCAGCGCGTCTTGCATGAAGATGATGGACTCCGCCACTTCGCGCAGGGACAGGGTGATGCTGTGCACTCCGCGGATTGCGAACGCCTCGGGGATGTCGCTGGCAGAGCAAGCAGGGCGCATGTCCCGGTCTGACGCGACGAGATCGAACTCGATGCCGCAGGGATGCTGGAAACGCTGCCGCCGTTCGTCGAAGCGCTCGACCACGTCCTTGTCGAAGGCGATGCCCTTGGCGCTGAAGCGCTCGCGCCAGAAGTCCAGGGAGCCCTGAGGCACGGAGTAGTTGATCACCTTGATCTGGCCCGAGCCGCGTCGCCCCTTCACGCCCTTCTGCTTGAAGGGAAAGGATGTCACCAGGGTGCCGGCGTCGCCCTCGGGGTTGCCGTAGTAGAGGTGATAGACGGGCTCGTCGCCGTCGAGGAGCACGGTCTTCTTGACGAGACTCTGCCCCAGCAGCTTGACGTAGAAATCGACATCCTCCTGAGCGCCGCTGACGCAAGCGGTCAGATGGTGGAAGCCTTTGATGAGCGACATGTGAATATCCTTTGAATGATTCAGTGGGTGTGTTGGTTGGAGTTTCGGCAGATGCCTGCAGTCAGATCCTGGGCTGCGACATGTGTGGACACACGGCCGACGGGTCGCCGATGAAGGTGCGCGCCGACCAGAGCTCGGGGAAGGGAATCTCGGCCATCGTGGGCATCAGCCATGCGACGCCTTCGGTGCCGAAGTAGGCGGGCCGCGCGCCGAAGGTCCGTCGCGTCGCCATCAGGTGGCGATGCTTCCAGTGGCTGAATCCCTCGGCAATGTCGGCGAGTGTTTCACCGAGTTGCTGGAGTCCGTCGCTCCCGACGGGGGCCGCGTAGATGTCGCGCCAGACCTGCTCGACCTCCTTGCTGGGGCTGTAGGGTGCGCTCAGATCGCGTTCGAGCAGCGACTTCGGCACTGCCATGCCGATGCGGCCGAGGTAGGCAAGGACGTCGTCATAGAGGCTCGGTTCGGACAGGGTCCTCGCGAGTTGCGCCCAGCGCTCGGGTTGCGGCTTGAAATGGTCCAGGTGCTGTGGCTGCTTGATCCCCAGCAGGTAGACCATCTGCCGATACGTCCATCCCTGGAGAGCGGTGTCCTGGCCATAGGTGGCCACTGCTCGCGAAAGAATGGCCAGCAGGTCGGTCGGTGTCATCCAGTCGATCGATCGCCAGATGGCCAGGAGAGGCTCGTGATGGGCCACCACGCGCAGCAAAGTCCGGTGGGCCTGGGGCAGGTTGTCGGCACGCAGGTACATCTGCGCGGTCTGGATCTCCTTGATGATGAGCATCCAGTAGAGCTCGGACACTTGCACGTGCGTGATCCACGCGTGCTCGCCGGGGTGATCGCTGACGGTGCGTTGCAGCGAATGGAGTGCATCGGTCTGCATCCATGCGCTGTAGGGCGTCTGCCCGGCTGTGGAACTGGCCGGTGCGCGGCTCTCGTGAGGGGTGGGGGTGTCGATCATTCTTGGGCTCCTGGTTGCATCTGCGCGGGTCGGTTCGCCGGAGGTCGGGCGCGAAGAATCAGCTCCATCTGCTGCGCGATCTGCAGTAGCGCGCCGTCCTGGCCTGGTTTCGCGACGATCTGCAGCGATGCGGGGAGGCCGCCGCCCCAGGCCAGGGGAATCGAGATCGCGGGCAAGCCTGCGACGTTGAACGGCGCGGTGTAGGTCATCAAGGCCTCGCGAACGGTGCCGGACCATTCGCCGATCGTTGCTGAGTGCGCGTCGATCAGCGGCGCTGTGCAGGGGCAGGTCGGCAGGACGAGGTAGTCGACGGTCGACATGACCCGATGCAGGTTCGCCGCAAAGCCGCGTCGGGTCTCTTGTGCCCGCGCATAGTCGCGAAGGTTCACGGCCTTTGCGCGTTGCAGCCTTTCGATGGTCTCCAACCCGTAGTGGGTGACGATGCGGTCCCAATCATTTCGCCGGAAGTGTTCGATCGCGCCTTCGGTCAGGACGATGCTGGCGAACGCCCCATAGACATCGGCAAAGAGATCCGACGTGTCGAGCTCCACGCAGGCGAACACTTCGTCGAGGCATTCGATGGCATCGCCGAATGCCGATGCGATGCTGGGACTCGGAGGAATGGGCGCGATCTCGCGCACGACCCCCAGTCGCGCGGAAACCCATGCATCGTCCTCTGGAACTTTGAGCTGGAGTGCAGCCGAGAGAAGAACGACGTCGTCGACGCTTTCACCCAGGAGGCCGGTGTGGTCCAGGGTAGGGGCCAGTGGAAACACACCGCGGGTAGAGAGGGCTCCGAACGACGGCTTGAAGCCGACGACGCCACACATCGCAGCGGGAATCCGGACCGAGCCGCCGGTATCGGTACCGAGGCCGGCCGTGATGGACCCATAGGCAATGGCGGCGGCGGCTCCGCCACTCGACCCACCGGGAATCCGGGTCCTGTCCAGGGGATTGAGCGTGTCTCCATAGACGGTGCTGGCCGTGGTGACGCCCCACGCGAACTCGTGGGTCGTGGTCTTGCCGATGGGAATGGCGCCTTGCTCGACCAGCTGCCTCACGACGTCGGCATCGGCGGTGGGGATGTGGCCGAGATAGGCTGCCGAACCGTAGCGGGTCTCGACATCCTTCGTGTCGATCAGATCCTTGACGCCGAACGGCAACCCTTCGAGTGGCCGCTGCTCCCCCTTCGCGTAGCGCAGGTCGCTGTCCGCCGCCGCCTTCAGGGCACGATCCCAGTCGATCACCGAGAAGGCATTGACGCACCGCTTGCAGTCCTCGGCGGATTCGAGCACCTGCTCTGTCAGCGCGACAGCCGTGGTGCGCCGCGTGGCAAGGGCGTCGAGCGTCTGTCGAAGACCAGGGGCGCGCGATGTTGCAGCGGATGACGGGCGGATGTTGCTCATGGCGTGGCGTTGGCAATCAAGACGGCATTTCTCTGGAGCGAAAAGATATGCCATCGAGCATCCGCTGTGCGCTGCTCATTGCGGAACTCAGCGTTCAGGAACGTGGACGATGAAACGCGCGTGAGATCGTTCGCTGTTCTCGGACTCAGCGTTCAAGGTCCGACGGCTTCTCAAGGCGTGCGGACGCACCTAGAGTTCCTTGCACACGGCAAGGCGGGCCTTAACACACCTTAACCGGCATTAACTGGTCTGTTGGCTCCCTGGCGGGCAGAGTCGGCGCACTGGCTTGTATCGCCAGATCGAACGCTATGCCTCCTTCAACCCAGGGAGCCGACCACATGACACACTCTGCCGTCCTTTCCCCCGAAACGTCCCCGCTCACCCTGCGCTCGGACCCTCTGGCCTCGAGCTTCGCCACGACCTACGCGGGGGTCGTCGCCTTCATTGCCGTGGTCACCGAAGGCAGCTTCGCCCGTGCGGCCGACCGCCTGGGCATCGGCCGATCCGCGGTAAGCCGCAGCGTCCAGAAGCTCGAAGATCAGCTGAACGTGCGCCTGTTCCTGCGGACCACGCGAAGCACGACCCTGACACGCGAAGGCGATCTCTTCTACGCGAACTGCCACACCGGGGTCGACCGGATCGTGCAGGCCGTCGAGGAAATGCGGGATCTTCGCGAAGGTCCGCCTCGTGGACACCTTCGCATCAGTTCGCCGATGGGCTTCGGCCGGCGTGTCGTCGCGCCATTGCTCGGCGAGTTTCGGGCGGCCTACCCGGACGTGTCGATCGACCTGCTCCTGGACGACAAGCCGACCGATTTCATCTCGGACCGCGTGGACATCGCGTTTCGCAACGGACGCCTGGAGGATGCCCAGATCATCGCCAAGCAGATCATCCCGATGCAGATGCTGGTCTGCGCCTCGCCGGCGTACCGCGATGCCCACGGACTGCCCGACAGCGTGGACGACCTGGCCCGTCACCAATGCGTCAACTTCCGCCACGGGTCGGGCCGGGTCTATGAGTGGGAGTTCAAGGTCGACGGCCAGATCCGCAAGTTCCAGCCCCAGGCCAGGATCACCTACAACGACCCCAGCCTGGTGTTGCAGGCCGTGCTCGACGGGCACGGCGTGGCCCAGATGGCAGGCTACCTGGTCTGCGATGCGCTCCGCTCCGGCGCGCTCGTTCCCTGCCTGACGCGGTATGCGCCCGATGACCGCGGCCACTACATCTGCTACCTGAGCCGGCAGCACCTGCCTTCGCGCATGCGTGTCTTCATCGACTTCATGACAACGAGGATCCGGGCGTCCGATCTCCAGTGCCTGACGGACTTCGGAATGGGCGCTGGCGCGTCGGTGGCCACGGCCTGAAAACAGCCATTGGTGCCGGCTCATCAACAGTGTGGGTCCTCTGGCAGACCTACCGCCGTCGAGGGGCCGAACCTACGATTTGTTCCATGGCGCAGCGTGACGGACCCCCGAGACGCATGCGCAGATTCTGTCCCTCGTCAACCAGGAAACACACATGAACACACCCCCCAACCCGTTGCGCCGGAATCTCATCGCGGCCGGTGCAGCCGCTGCCACCAGCACGCTGGCCTTCGGCGTGCAGGACGGAGCCAGCGATTCAGCGCAGCAGCGCACCAACCACCCCCAACGGAGCTCGAGAATGACCAGCAACACCATCACCACGCAAGACGGAACGCAGATCTACTTCAAGGACTGGGGCGACGGACCCGTGGTCACCTTCTCGCACGGCTGGCCGCTCAACGCGGACGCGTGGGACGGGCAGATGCACTTCCTCGCGCGCAACGGCTACCGGGTCATCGCACATGACCGCCGGGGTCATGGCCGCTCGACACAGTCGTCGTCGAACAACGACATGAACGGCTATGCCGATGACCTCGCAGCCCTCTTCGAAGCGCTCGACCTGAAGAGCGTGACCATGGTCGGCCATTCGACCGGTGGCGGCGAGGTCGCGCGCTACATCGCACGGCACGGCACGAAGCGCGTGGCCAAGGCCGTGCTCATCGGGGCCGTGCCGCCGATCATGGTCAAGTCCGCAGCGAATCCCGAGGGCTTGCCCATCGAGGTGTTCGACGGTATCCGCGCCGGCATCGCAGGGGACCGCTCGCAGTTCTACAAGGATTTTGCGAAGCCGTTCTACGGCGCCAACCGCCCGGGCGCGAAGGTGTCGCAGGGCATCCTGGACGCCTTCTGGCTCTTGAGCATGCAATGCGGCCAGAAGAACGCCTACGAATGCATCAAGGCGTTCTCCGAGACCGACTTCACGGCCGACCTGAAGAAGTTCGACATCCCGACACTGGTGATGCATGGCGAAGACGATCAGATCGTGCCCATCCATGACTCCGCAAAAAAGTCTGCGCGGCTCATCAAGGGAGCGAAGGAGATCTACTACCCGGGCGCACCCCACGGCCTCACCGCCACGATGCCGGACCGCGTGAACGCGGACCTGCTTGCCTTCCTGCGCAGCTGAGCTGCGCAACGGATCCGGACGCCACCTTCGATACGCGCCATGTTGAATCTCTTGCTCCAGACCACGATCGAGGGCGATCCGGACGACTGGAACGTCGATCGCTTCAGTCGCCTGCACTCGTTCCTTTCGGGATTGCAGGACAACGACGGCCAGATCGCGTTTCGCGTCACGGCCCGCAATCGCACTGCGCGCGGCGAGCCGGATCCCGTTCTGTCGAACCTGTCGGATTCGGATTTCGACCAGATCTGGCTCCTTGCGGTGGATGTCGGTGACGGCCTGACTGCCGAGGATTGCGCGGGCATCAGCCGGTTCCGGCAGCGGGGCGGCGGCCTCATGGTCACGCGTGACCACATGGACCTGGGCAGTTCGATCTGCAACCTGCACGGTGTCGGTGCCGCACATCACTTCCACAGCCGCAATCAGGAGCCCGATGAGCGCCGCCATTGTGTGGACAACCCCTATGCAGGGAACATCTCGTGGCCCAACTACCACTCGGGCGCCAATGGCGATTTCCAGCGTGTGCAGACCGTCGGCAGCATTCACCCGGTGATGCGGGACAGGCACTCGCCGACCGGCGTGATCCAGTACCTGCCGGCGCATCCGCACGAGGGCGCGGTGAGCGCGCCGCCGGGCGACTCGACCGCGCGCGTGGTCATGGAGGGCACGAGCACGGTGTCCGCTCGGCGCTTCAACATCGCTGTAGCCTTCGAGCGCACCGGGGACGGCGGACGGGCAATCGCGCAGTCGACCTTCCATCACTTCGCAGACTACAACTGGGACCCGTCGGCGGGTTGCCCATCCTTCGTGAGCGAGCTGCCGGGCGACGCCATGGCCAGGTTCCCCGAGGCGCTTCGCTCGACCCGGCAGTACGTACGGAATCTGGCTTTCTGGCTGAGTGCCTGAAGCCAGGCAGTCCGCGATCGAGAAAATCATGCACAACCAGATCCAGATCAGCACCACCGACGGCACCTTCTTGGCGTACGTCGCCCGTCCGTCGGTGACCCCCGCACCGGTGATCGTCGTCATCCATGAAGTCTTCGGCGTCAATGCCGACATGCGCCAGTCTTGCGACGATCTCGCAGCGCAGGGCTACATGGCGATCTGTCCCGACCTCTTCTGGCGGACCGAACCGGACGTCGACCTGACGGATCAAACTGAGGCCGAGCGGGCGAAGGGCCTGGCGCTGTACATCGCCTTCGACCTCGATGCGGGTGTCGCCGACATCGCCGCCACCGTCGAGGCGGCGCGCGCGATGCCGGACTCGACGGGCAAGGTCGGCCTGGTGGGCTATTGCCTTGGCGGTCTCATGACTTATCTGACGACCGCCCGCGTGGGCGCGGACGTCGCCGTTGCCTACTATCCCGGCAACGCCGACAGGCATCTCGAGGAAGCCGGTCGAATCGCAAGTCCCCTGATCGTGCATCTCGCGGAAGAGGACGAGTACATCCCGAAGGCAGCGCAGCAGCAAATCGTTGCCGCGCTGAAGGACAGACCGCAAGTACAGGTCTATGGCTACCCGGGATGCAAGCACGCATTTGCACGCCATCGCGGCATCAGCTACGACGCAGCAGCGGCCGCATTGGCAAACGGCCGGACCGACGCGTTCCTGGCGCAGCATCTGAAGCGCTGAGCGTCCGTGAAAGGGTGGCTCGCGCCGCCGAGGGAATGACCATGAATCATGCAACGCACCCCATATCCGTTCGCATCTGCCATGACGAGCCATTGCTCGCCGCTGGCCTGCTCGCGCTGATCGCGCAAGCGCCCGGTATCGAGGCACGCCTCGGGTACGACCACGGCGACCGCACCGTGGATGTCATCGTTGCGGACCTTGCGAACGGGCTTGCGCTTCTCGAATCCAGGGACGCGACGCACTTCCGGCCCAGGATCATCCTCATGACACGCCAGGCGCGGCAGGGCGAGATATTGCGCGCGCTGGAAAGCGGGGCGCATGGTTGCCTGTTGCAGAGCTCGGAGGCGCGCGAGCTGATCGACGCGATCCGCCACGTGGAGCGCGGCGGTACACGCTATCTGTGTCGCGAGGCGTCGGCGTTGGTGGCCAGCGGGCCTCCTCCGGCAAGGCTCACCGCACGGGAAAGCGAAGTGCTTCGCCTGCTGGTGCAAGGCGACGGCAACAAGGGCATCGCGCGCCAACTCGACATCTCGACGCACACCGTGAAAGCGCATGTGGCAACCCTCTGCAACAAGCTTCAGGCGCTGTCGCGCACGCAGGTGGCGATCGAGGCGACAGGACGCGGACTGGTGCATCCGTCATGACTGGCGCGGCCGTCCGGAAGGGGGTGCTTGCAGACCCCCGGGACGGCCGATCCCGTCATCGGCCGGCTACTTCACCGGAATGAAGAAGTCCGCACCCTTGTCCTTGATCAGCGTCACGATGAACTTCGCCGGTTGGGTGCTGCTCGCATTGCGCCCGACCGTGTGGACGTCGTTGAGACCTTCGTAGAAGGTCTGGCCCTTGGTGAGCGTGACTTCCTTGCCGCCCTTGACGCCCATCACGATGGATCCCTCGAGGACGTAGACGAACGCGTGTGCATCGTGCCGGTGAACCGGGTCCACGGCGCCGGGCGGATAGTCCACGGTGATCATCAGGACTTCCTTGCCCGGAATGTTGGGAAGCTCGTGCGTCAGCAGGGGCGTGACGATCGCGTCCGGCGCTGCGCCGGCCTGTTGCGCGAACAGGAGGCCGCATGCGAGGAGCAGCGGCGAACCAGTTTTCCAGATAGACATCTTTTCTCCTTGGAGTGGCCCTGTCTTCCAGGGCCGGTTTGCAGATCGTCGAATGCCGGTTACTGGATCGGCGCGTCGGATGGCGGCTGGCGCATCCCGACGGCCATCCGGTTCCAGGCATTGATCATGGCGACCGTCCAGCTCAGTTCGACGATCTCCTGCTCGCTGAACAGGTCCTTGAGCTGGTTGAACGCGCCGTCCTGGTCGCCGTGCTGGTCGGCGAGGCGGGTCATGGTCTCGGCCCAGTTCAAGGCCGCGCGTTCGCGTTCGGAGTAGATGCCGACCTCGCGCCAGGTCGACAGGCTGTTGATGCGCTGCCAGCTTTCTCCATGCTTGCGCAAGTCGCGTGCGTGCATGTCGAGGCAGAACGCACAGCCATTGATCTGGGAGACGCGGGTCTGGACGAGCTCGATCAGAGCGGGGCCCAGTGTCGACTTGGCGATCGAGGCGCTGACGCTGGCCATGGCCTGGTAGGACTTCGGCGCGATCTGGGTCCAGGGGAGTCGGGCTTGATTCATGATGCTTCCTTGTTGAGATTGACGTTGAGGTTGATCGGATTCACATATTCAAGACGTTTGAGGCACCGGCGTTGTGACAGCGTCGGTGGCGAAGTGGCCATCTACCGCTTTTCGTTTGCACGGCCGAGCCAATCCGCGTAGGTTGTCTTGCCGAGGCGAGGGTTCTTTCCCGGTGTCAGGGATTGATCGTCCAGCGCAGCGCCAAAGTAGGACGCGTCGGGGTCGACGATCACCTTGCGGGCATCGCGTGTCGCGCGCAGGAACTGGCCGACAAACTTGTCCAGCCTCATCGATGCGGGACCTGCGACCTCGATGATTCGGTTGACTGCCGTCTGGGTGGCGATGTCTGCCAGCGCCTCCGCAACGTCATCGGCGGCGATGGGCTGCACGAGAGCCGGGGACAGCCGGATGGCGCCGTCCTCGGTGCCGGCGCGGGCGATGCTCTCGGCGAACTCGAAGAACTGCGTCGTGCGCACGATCGTGTAGGCCACGAGCGCTGCCTTGATCCGCTTCTCCTGGGCCGTCTTCGCGCGAAAGTAGCCGTTGGCAGGAAGGCGCTCTGCGCCGACGACGGACAGGGCCACGTGGTGTCGCACGCCGGCGGCCTGTCCCGCCGCCACGACGTTTCGAGTCGAGGTCTCGAAGAAGTCCATGAGAGCCGTGTCGTCGATCGAGGGCGGGTTGGCGACGTCCACCAGGACCATGGCGCCTGTCAGGGCGTCCGCGAGGCCCTCTCCGGTGAAGGCGTTGACGCCATTGGACGGCGAAGCGGCAACGACGTGGTGGCCCCGCTGTCGAAGCTTGTGGACCAGCTTCGTTCCAACGAGTCCGCTACCGCCGATGACTGCGATCTTCATGGATCGAGCTTAGGAAGGCATCGCCCTGAAGTCAGCGGCTGTTGGATCGAGAAAGACCTGTCCCTTTGCGGGGGGCCGGCGCAAGCCGGCGTCGTGTCACGGCGGAGTCAACCGAGCTCGGCAGGCACTACTTCTCGCCGCCCTTCGAGACCTGGGACCGCACGCCGGCGCTGATCGTGGCCTTCCTGTTGGTGGAAAATCATCGGACCGCCCAATCGATGATGGAGTCAACAAAGATGCTGCGCCTCTATGACAGTCGCCTGTCAGGCAATTCGTGGAAGGTTCGCATCCTGTTGAGCCAGCTGGGGCTTCCGTACGAGCGCATCACGCTCGACATCGCCAAGGGAGATACGAGCCAGGCCGCCTTTCGCGAGATCAGCCGCTTCGCGCGCGTCCCCGTTCTGCAACTGGAGGATGGACGAACGATCGTGGAGTCCGGGGCGATCCTTCTTCACCTTGCGCAAGGCACACCCTTGCTGCCGGACGATCCCCATGAGCGCGCGGAGGTGATGAGCTGGCTGTTCTTCGAACAGGCGGACCTGCAAAAGGCGATTGCCATACCGCGCGTGTGGCATCTGCAAGGCCTCGCCAGTGGCAGGCAGCAGGAGATCCAGCGCCTTCATGCCGAGGGATATCCGGCGCTCGACAAGCTCGACCAATGGCTGCGCGGGCGCACGTGGCTGGTCGGCGAGCGCTACACCATCGCAGACACGGCCGCATCCGCCTATGTCTCGCTCGCGGCGGAAGGCGGCTACGACATGGAGCGCTTTTCGGCCATCCGTGAATGGATCGAGCGCGTCAAGAGCCAGCCCGCATGGGTGGAACTGGTGCCGGACGCCCGCTAGATCGATGTCGGGAAGTGTCCCCGCTCCAGTGCGCCCGCAAAGTCTTTCACCAGGTGCAGGTGGGCCTCGGCCGACACTGCAAAGCGCTTGCGCTTTTCCATGATCTGGGCCTTCGCCCGATGCACGAGCTGGCGACACGCCGCTTCGCTCTTGCCCAGCGTGTCGGAGATCTCGCGGTAGTCCGCGTCGAAGACCTCCCGCATCAGGAAAGCCGCCCGTCCTTCCGGCGCGAGCCGCTCCAGGACGGCGAGCAGGGCGTTGGATATGTCTTCCGCCTGCTCCAGCATCTGCTCCGGCGAGGGCGAGCCGACGGGGGTGAGCGGCTCGGGCAACCACATGCCGGCGTCATGTTCGCGCTGGATCCGGGACGCGCGCAGCCGGTCGATCGCCAGACGGGTTGTCACTGACACCAGCCAGGCTTCCACGTTGTCGATTGCGCCGCGGGCTGCCTGGCGGCAGCGCATCCAGACCTCCTGGACGATGTCTTCCGCTTCTTCGTGCGAGCCGAGCAGGCGGTAGGCGATTCCTTGAAGGCGAGAGCGCAGGCCACTGAAGATCTCGTCGATCCCGTCCGGGTCGTTCATCACATCCGGCTCGCCGTCTTGCCATGTCAGGGAATTGCGCATCGGCCTTGCTCCTCCGGATGACCGTGATGGGTGGCGGCGTGGACAGTCCAGAACCGCTGATGCATGAAGGGTAGGAACACAGCGATGCGCGGTCAGCCGCTGTTGGCAGCAGGGATGCCTGTCCAGTTGGAGGGGGCGTGTCCGTCGAGCCTGGGCGATTGATTCCGATGGCTCAACACCGTGCGTCGCAGCTTCGATCTACCGGGCCACGAGATCGATCAATAGCATCAGGACCGACTGCGCACGACGGCGCGCGATCCGCCTCGCGCAGACGCCGCGCTGGCAGCCCACCTTTTTCATAGACATTCACCATGCCCAAGCTGACGCACGCGAACGGTGCTCCCGTTGTCGACAACATCAACATCATCACTGCGGGAGAGAGGGGTCCGGCACTCCTGCAGGACATCTGGCTCATCGAGAAGCTCGCGCACTTCGATCGCGAAGTCATTCCCGAGCGCCGCATGCATGCCAAGGGATCGGGTGCGTTCGGGACCTTCACGGTCACGCACGACATCACGGCGTACTCGAAGGCAAGGCTGTTCGCCGAGGTGGGCAAGAAGACAGAAGCCTTCGTTCGCTTTTCCACCGTGGCCGGCGAGCGCGGTGCTGCCGATGCCGAGCGCGACATCCGCGGCTTCGCGGTCAAGTTCTACACGGAGGAGGGGAACTGGGATGTGGTGGGAAACAACACGCCCGTGTTCTTCATGCGCGACCCCTTGCGTTTTCCCGACCTCAACCACGCCGTCAAGCGCGACCCGCGCAGCAACCTGCGCAGCGCGCAGACCAACTGGGACTTCTGGACCTTGCTGCCCGAGGCGCTGCACCAGGTCACCATCGTGATGAGCGACCGCGGCTTGCCGGATGGCTACCGCTTCATGCACGGCTTCGGCAGCCACACCTTCTCCTTCATCAACGCCCGCAACGAGCGCCACTGGGTGAAGTTCCACTTCCGCAGCCAGCAGGGCATCCGCAACCTGACGGACGCGCAGGCGGCGGCCATCGTGGCGCAGGACCGCGAGAGCGCGCAGCGCGACCTGCTGGCGGCCATCGACGCCGGGGATTTCCCGCGCTGGACGTTGTGCATCCAGGCGATGACCGAGGCCCAGGCGGAGCGATGCCCCTTCAATCCGTTCGACCTCACCAAGATCTGGCCGCACGCCGATTACCCGCTGCAGGAGGTCGGCGTGCTGGAGCTGAACCGCATTCCAGCCAACTACTTTGCGGATGTCGAGCAAGCCGCGTTCTCGCCAGCGAACGTCGTGCCGGGCGTCGGCTTCTCGCCGGACAGGATGCTGCAGGCGCGGCTTTTCAGCTACGGCGACGCGCAGCGCCACCGGCTAGGCGTGAACGCTCACCAGATTCCGGTGAATGCGCCGAGATGCCCTTTTCACAACTACCACCGC
This sequence comes from Variovorax flavidus, assembly GCF_030317145.1. Taxonomy (GTDB): domain Bacteria; phylum Pseudomonadota; class Gammaproteobacteria; order Burkholderiales; family Burkholderiaceae_C; genus Variovorax; species Variovorax flavidus. The sequence continues at coordinate 2,128,561 of NZ_JASZYE010000001.1, read as the reverse complement.
GACGGCGCCATGCGTGTGGACGGCAACCAGGGTGCGCTTCCCGGATACGTTCCGAACAGCCTGGGCGAATGGTCCGACAGCCCCCGGCTCGCGGAACCGCCGCTGCGACTGGAGGGGGCCGCGAAGCACTGGGACCATCGTCTTGACGAGGACTACTACTCGCAACCGCGCGCTCTGTTCAGGCTTCTCTCGCCCGAAGAGCGCCAGAGGCTCTTCGACAACACGGCGCGCGCGCTGGCCGGCACGACAGAGGCCGTAAAGGAGAGGCACGTGCGCAACTGCGCGCTGGCCGATCCCGACTACGGCGCGGGCGTCGCTGCCGCCCTGGAGCGCCAGGCGCTGGCGAGCGTCAACGGCCTGTTCAACTTCATCTGAGCGGGCAGCGGGGCCGCCAGGCCCCGCATCTCTCAGGTCAAGCTCTTGCGTGGCGGCAAGAAGCCTTTGGCATGCGCCAGATCGGGCCAGGGAAGCACAGTCTCTCCAGAGACTAGCCATTTGCCGTCGACCTTTCTCAAGCGCAGTTCATAGAGCGCGGGATCGGCCTGATCGCTCATTCGCCGATAGAGGACAGCCGTCGCGACGTCGTCCTGTTCTTCAATGTGAAGAATGCGTTTCTCAGTGGAAAGCGGCTTCTCGCCCGCGTCACGCCGGCTTCGAAACTCGGCCATCATTTCCGCCTTCGAGAAGCGCGCGACCTCGCCTTGCGGAGTCAGTACGAGGAACCCCAGGTCCTCGGTGTACAGGCGCTCCATCTCGTTCATGCGGTAGTTGCTTCCTGTTTCCGCCAGTTCGTCGATGAAGGAAACGATGTCTGGATTGAAGGTCTTGTTCACTTTCAGGTTCTCCTAAAGGAAATATCGGTGATGCGACGCGGTCTGCGTGCAGCTCAGGTCAACGCGATGCCGCCATCGACGCGCAGGTCCACGCCGGTGACGAACCGGCTGTCGTCGCTCGCCAGGAAAAGTGCGGCCTGCGCAAGTTCGTCGGCTTTTGCCAGGCGGCCCAGCGGAATGACCGATGCCAATCCCGCCTCGAAGGCGGGCCGGTCGGCTTCCGTCACGCCCAGCTTTTCCAGGATGGGCGTATCCGTGGGTCCAGGGCTCAGGACGTTGACGCGGATCCTTCTTGCCTTCAATTCCAGGGCCCAGCTGCGCGCAAAGGCTCCGATGGCCGCCTTGGTGCCCGCATAGACGGCGTGGTTGTCGAGCACCTTCGCGCTGGCGATGGAGCCGGTCAGAATGATGGAAGCCCCATCGCGCATCAGCGGCAATGCCTTGGTCACGCCGAAGAAGACCGCACGCGTGTTGGTGGCGAACTGTGCGTCGTAGCTTTGCTCGGTGACCGCGGCAGACGGCTCGATGTTGTTCATCCCTGCATTGGCCATGTAGATGTCGATGGCTCCGTGGCGCTGGGCGACTTCGGACATGAGACGCTCGTGGGTGGCCAGCTCGCCGACGTCACCGACCACGCCGATGGCAGCAGGCCCGAGTTCTGCCAGCGCCGCATCCACGGCCTGCTGACGCCGCCCGAGGATCGCCACGCGCGCGCCTTCGGCCACGAAGGCCTTGGCGGCGGCGAGGCCGATGCCACTGTTTCCGCCGGTGATCACTGCGAACTTTCCCGATAGCTTGTTCATACGTGTTCCTTGTTTCGTGATGAGCCACGAATCTAGGGATGCACACGGCCGTTGAGTAGCTCATGGAGCAGACAAACACTTGTTCCGAAAGGAACAGGCGGCATTCGCGCAGTCGCGTCTCGCCGGGTGAGGGGCCGTTCAAGCCATTGGTGCTTGGAGGTCACCACGATGAGCCGCGATGAAGACCTTCTCGCAAGGCGCTGCATCGTGTCTCATGGGCCTCCACATTCATGCAACTCTTCGGGAAAAATTCATGAGCAAGGTTCTGGTTCTCTACTACAGCATGTACGGGCATCTCGAGCAAATGGCCCATGCCGTCATGGAAGGTGCTTCGTCGATTCCGGGTGTCGAAGCAACGCTCAAGCGCGTGCCGGAGACGATGGGCGAAGAAGATCTGCGCAAGTTGGGCGCAAAGATCGAACAGTCCGCGCCGGTCGCTTCGGTGGACGAGCTGCCCGGCTATGACGCGATCCTCTTCGGAACGCCCACGCGCTTTGGCAACATGGCCGGACAGATGCGGACCTACCTGGACCAGACCGGCGGCCTGTGGGCCAAGGGTGCGTTGATCAACCGGATCGGGAGTGTGTTCACCTCCAGCGCGACACAGCACGGCGGCCACGAGACGACGATCACTTCCTTCCACACGACGCTGCTGCATCACGGGATGATCATTGCCGGCGTGCCCTATTCCTGCAGCGGGCTGTCGAACATGGCCGAGATCACCGGTGGTTCGCCCTACGGTGCGGGCACGCTTGCAGGATCGGACGGCAAGCGCGTGCCGACTGCCAACGAACTCGCGATTGCGCGCTTCCAGGGCGAGCACGTGGCACGCCTCGCCCAGCGCCTCGGGCCGGCGACGACCCTCTAGGCCGGCCACTGTGCGGCCATCCGAACGACTGGGCCTGGCGCGGCTGTATCCATGCTCAAGCAGACCCAGGGGCTGATCGCCTTCGTGCGGGCGGTCGAGTCACGATCCTTCAGTGGCGCAGCCCGTGCGCTGAACACCTCGCCGTCGGCGATCTCGAAGAACGTGGCACGGCTCGAGGCCCGCTTCGGCGTGCGCCTGTTCCAGCGATCGACGCGCAGTCTCACGCTGACGCGGGAGGGAGAGGCCTATTTCGAGCGTGTCGCACCTTTGCTTCGCGCGCTGGATGAAGCCGGTGACGCGTTGCATCCGACAGCGACGGCCCAGGGTCTGCTGCGCGTGACGGCACCGGGGGACCTCGGGCGGGTCATGATGGATCCGATCACGAGGGAACTCTTGCCGGCGCACGCCGGGCTCAAGCTCTCGATCAGCCTGACCGACCGGCATGTGGACCTCATCCGCGAAGGCTTCGACATCGCTGTGCGTGCAGGCGAAGTAATGGACTCCGATCTCAACGCGCGCCTGCTCGCGAGGCTGCCGATGGTTCTGGCGGCATCGCCTGCCTACCTGGCCGCCCGCGGCGCCCCGCAGGACAGGCAATCCCTCGAAGACCACGACCATGTGCGCTACGTGCTCGACGGCAAGACCGTGCCGGTGCGCTTCGCCGACGGCAGTGTCTTCGCCCCCGAAGGCGTGCTCGACGCCGACAGCGGCGCGGCGATCCGGATTGCCGCGCTCAATGGTCTCGGCATCGTGCAGATGATGCGATTCGCCCTGCAAGAGGACATCGATGCCGGGCGACTCGTGCCTGTCCTGCCCGACGCTCCGCTGCCGCTGATACCGGTGCACGCACTGCATGCTTTCGGTCGTCACGTGCCCGCGCGTGTGCGGGTCTTCATCGACTTCCTCGCCGTGCGACTGGCTGGGTACTAGGCAAGCGCGCTCCAGCGCGCCCTCGCATTGGCGCAGACGTGCCTCAGGTGGCGTCCAGGCCGCCATCCACCGTGATGACCTGGCCCGTGATCCAGGCCGCCGAGGGCGACGCCAGCGACACGATCCATGCGGCCACTTCATCGGGAACGCCGCGGCGCCCGAGAGGGATCTGGCGCCGCTCGCTCGCCTTCACTTCCTCCGCCTGCTCAGAGGTCAACTGCATCCGTTCCACCAGGAAGTCGGTCTCGGTCGGCCCCGCCGCGACGGCATTGACCCGGATGCCGTCGGCCGCGAGTTCGAGTGCCCAGCAGCGGGTCATATGCTCGACGGCAGCCTTGCTGGCCGCATAGTGAGAGAGGGAAGCGGCGGCCTTGTGGCCAAAGGTGCTCGACAGATTCACGATGGTGCCGCGCGACGCCTTGAGATGGGGAAGCGCCGCCGTCGCCAGCAATGAGGGGCCGATCACGTTGACGGCGAAGATGTGTGCGACTTGCGCCGCATTGGCTTGCGCCAGGGGAAGAATGGCACCCGCGCCGGCGTTGTTCACCAGCACATCCAACGCGCCGAACTTCTCGATCACGGTGCTGACCGTCCGCTGCGCGTCATCGGGATTCGCCACATCCGCGATCAGGTAGTCGATGCCGGGGTGCTCCTTGGCCAACGCTTCCAGATGCCCCGCACGACGCCCGGTCACGACCACTCGTGCTCCCAGGCCGGCGAACTGGAGCGCCGCGGCACGGCCGATGCCGGCGCCGCCGCCTGTGATGAGGACGACCTTGTCCGCGAACTGCTGCTTCATATGAGGATCCTGTGTAAGAGATGAAATGCCCAGCCCGCCAGCACGCGCAGAAACGGACCGCTTGACGGCTTGGGGAGGCACCTGCGGGCCTCATGGAACAAGACGAATGAGCAGGGCGTTCTGTGACGGAAATCCGATTCGAAACGGCATCCGGTGATTGGTGCGCGGCTGGCAACACGGTGCGCTGCTGCGCATGCCTTCCGCCGGCCCGAGGGCTTGCCTACGATCGACGCGTCGCAAGCATCCCGGTCGAACGCGGGACCGCTGCATCAAAGGCAAGGAACACCCATGAAGCTCATTCACACGCATGCCGCGTGCCCACTTGTCGGCCGGATTCCAACTCCGTCGGGCGGCGCAGACCGCGTGCCGGTCCGCTTGGCCGCCCGGTGAGCATGCGCTGCGCAACCAGAGACAAGGTCCTGGCCATCGTCTCGCACGAACTCAGGCAACCTCTCCACGTCATCCAGATGAACGCCAACCTGCTCGCGCGCCTGCCGGCATCGACCGCGCCGACGCACATCCCGCGCATCGCCGAAGCGATACAGCGCGCCATCGAGAGCCAGGCGCGCATCATCAACGACCTCCTCGACGTCTCCCGCGTGCGGATCGGCAGGCTGACGCTTCATCGCTCGAACCTGGACCTCGGCAAGCTCGTGCTGGATGTCGTGGGGTCCTTGAGTGCGAGCTGGCCGCCGGGACGCATCGGCACGGAACTGCGATCGGCCTCTCCACTGATGTGCTTCGCGGACCCGGTCAGGCTCGAGCAGATCGTCGGAAACCTGTTGGACAACGCCGTCAAGTTCACACCCGCTGGCGGGCAGGTTGTCGTGCGCGTCACCTCGGAAGACGGCTTCGCCAGGATCTCGGTAACGGACACGGGCTGCGGCATCGCACCCGAATTCCTGCCCGAAGTCTTCGGACTGTTCAGCCAGGCCGGCGTTGCCGCCGAGGGACTGCACGGCGGCCTCGGCGTCGGGCTGGCCCTGGTTCACGGGCTGACGGTCGCGCACGGCGGCTTCGTGAAGGCCACTTCTGCGGGGCTCAACCGCGGCGCGGAGTTCAGCGTTTGGCTGCCCCTGCACCAGAGCATGCGGCCTGAGCCGCCTTCGCCCCCCACCCATGCCGACACTTCAACGATTGCAAGCTCATGAAAATCACTCTCGACAGTTCGATTGACGCACACCATCCGCACGCCTGGGCGTCGACCACGCTGAAGACTTGGTACGACGGAAACCCCGCGATCCGGCGCCTGTGGGCCATCCGGCCCGATGGGGCTACCGATGTCCCCGAGCTGCGCGTCATCGTGATGCTGGAACCTTCGCCAGATGGTGACGAGACGAGCCCCATCTGGATGGCCCACGGCGCCACCTGGGCAAGCGAACTGCGTGAGCAACTGGCCGGCGCGGTTCAGCTGGAACGCATCGACGGGCCGCTGCCCGACGAGTTCGAGATCGAGGGTGATGGCGTGCTGTTGTCCGCCTTGTATTGGCGCGATTCCACGGCATTGCAGGACTGACTGAACGGGACACAGGATGTCCACGCGTCCCTTTGAATTCCTCAACCACGAGGGCAGGCGCCTGTCCGGCAGTCTCGAGATGCCCGAAGGCGTTCATCATGGCTGGGCTCTGTTTGCGCACTGCTTCACGTGCGGCAAGAAGAATCTGGCCGCCGTGCGCATCGCACGGACGCTCGCCGGCGTGGGCATCGGCGTGCTGCGTTTCGACTTCACCGGGCTGGGGGAGAGCGAAGGCAGCTTCGCTGATTCGAGCTTCAGCACGAACGTGCAGGACCTCGTGTCCGCTTCCGCCGCGATGCAGGCGGCAGGGATGCCTCCGGATATTCTGGTCGGACACAGTCTCGGCGGCGCTGCCGTCCTCGCAGCCGCGGGCGACATTGCCAGCGCACGCGCGGTGGCCACGATCGCGGCGCCGTTCGACGTTGCGCATGTGCTGCATCTGCTCGACCCCGAGGGCCTGGCGCGGCTGGAAACCCAGGCGCAATCGCTGGTACAGGTGGCCGGACGCCCCGTATCCGTGAGCAAGGCATTCGTCGATGACTTGCGGGGCCACGATCAGGGCCTTCGAATCGCGGCCTTGCGCCGGCCGCTCCTGGTGCTGCATGCACCGCGCGACCAGACGGTCGACATCGAGAACGCCACGCACATCTTTCTCGCGGCACGGCATCCCAAGAGCTTTGTCTCGCTGGACAAGGCCGACCACTTGCTGTCCGGCCGCAACGATGCGGAGCATGTGGCGAACCTGATCGCGGCCTGGGCGTCGTACTACCTGCCCGAGTCTTAGGCCGGGCAGCCGGCGCCATCGCCGTGCGGTCCTTCGCATCGGCGCACAGGCCCTGCGCGTCCATTGCATTGGTGCGTCCCGGGCAACATCGTGAGCCTTCCTTCGTGCCTACCGCGAAGGATGCTCGATCTCTACGATTCGTCTTCATGTTCACCACTGCAAGACACATCGGCACGACGCTACTGGTCGCCGCAGGCGCGCTGATGGCGCAAGAAGCCTCCGCGCACGGCGCAGCGCACGACGCCGTCGTGACGCCGCTGCTCGCCAGGGAGCTCGCGAACATCTCCGGCAAGGAGGTCCTGGTGATGACCGTGGACTATGCGCCGGGCGACGTCGAACCTGTCCATCGCCATGACGCGCACGGCTTCATCTACGTGCTCGAGGGCTCGATCGAGATGGGTTTGAAAGGCGGCAAGGTCGTCACTCTGCAAGCCGGAGACACCTTCTACGAAGGACCGCACGACATCCACACGGTAGGGCGCAATGCCAGCAAGGTCTGGCCCGCGAAATTCCTTGTCTTCCTGGTGAAGAACACCGCGTCGATGCCGTCCTGCCAGTGAAGTGACCGATTTTCGCTCTCCACCCGTCGCTACGAAGATGACGGATGTCAGATCGTCGAGGCGGCTGTAATGAGGCGTGCACTTTCCATCCGTTCGTGCACGGGACGAACTCACGTCGGCGCGGAGCTCCCGCGCAAATCCGATCAGCAACACGGCGACGCGGCGGGTGGAGGGCACCCTTGGACCGAAGCCCATTCAAAAAGAGAAGCCGCATGACTGCCCCAGCCACTTCAACCGCCGTCGACGCGAGAGAAACGATCGACTTCGACATCGTGATCGTGGGCGGTGGGCCGGCCGGCATGGCCGCCGCGATCAGGGCCAAGCAACTCGACCCCGAGGTATCGGTCGTCGTGCTCGACAAGGGGAGTGAGCCCGGTGCGCACATTCTCTCGGGCGCGGTGATGGACCCGAGGGCGATCGATGAGTTGCTGCCCGACTGGAAGACGCTCGGCGCGCCCCTCAACCAACCCGTGACGGCCGACGAATTCCTGTTTCTCGGCGCGAAGCGCTCGATGCGAACGCCGGGCTTCCTGGTGCCCAGGTGCTTTCGCAACCACGGCAACTACGTCATCAGCCTCGGCAACGTCGTGAAGTGGCTCGGCCAGCATGCCGAGAGCCAGGGCGTCGAGGTTTTCGCCGGCTTCGCGGCGACAGAGGTGCTCTATGACAGGGAGGGCCGCGTCACGGGCGTGGCCACCGGCGACATGGGGATCGGGCGTGACGGCGAGCGCACGGCCGCATTCCAGCCGGGTGTCGAACTTCGCGGCAAGTACACCATCTTCGCCGAGGGCGCGCGCGGGCAGCTCGGCCGCCAGTTGATCGACCGCTTCGACCTGGCCGAGGGCCGCGACCCGCCCAGTTATGCGATCGGGCTCAAGGAAACCTGGGAGGTTGCCCCGTCGCAGGCCAGGCCGGGTCTCGTCGTCCACACGGCGGGGTGGCCAATGGACAGCGACACCTTCGGCGGCGGGTTTCTCTACCATCTCGAAGGCAACAGGGTTGCGCTGGGCTTCGTCATCGGGCTCGACTACCGGAATCCGTGGCTCAGCCCGTTCGATGAGTTCCAGCGTTGGAAGACGCATCCCGCGATCCGCGCGCACATCGAAAGCGGCCGGCGCATCGGCTACGGCGCGCGTGCCATCAACAACGGTTTTCCGCAAAGCCTGCCGAAGACGGTGTTTCCGGGGGGCGCACTGGTGGGTTGCGATGCCGGCTATCTGAATGCGGCACGCATCAAGGGCAGTCACGCGGCGATCAAGACCGGCATGCTTGCCGCGGAGGCCGCGTGTGCGGCGCTGCGCGACGGGCGTTCGGGTGACGAGCTCACGGCCTATCCGCAAGCGTTCACGCGCAGCTGGCTGCATGCGGAGCTGCGCGAGTCCCGCAACTTCAAGCTCTGGTTCAAGAAAGGCACCGTCGTCGGCACGCTGATGACGGGGGTCGAGCAGTGGCTCATGCCAAGACTCGGCATCCGGACGCCGCCGTGGACGCTGCATGGCAAGCAGCCGGACCATTCGAGCCTGCGCCTCGCCGACGAGTGCGAACCGATCCTGTATCCCAAGCCGGACGGCAAGCTGTCGTTCGACCGGCTGAGTTCCGTGTACCTGAGCAACACCCACCACACCGAGGACCAGCCGGTACACCTGACCTTGCGCGATGCCGCAGTGCCGGTGGCAGTCAACCTGCGCTCGTACGCGGGTCCGGAGAGCCGCTACTGCCCGGCGGGCGTGTACGAGTTCCTGAAGAACGACAAGGGCGAGGACCGGCTCCAGATCAACGCGCAGAACTGCATTCATTGCAAGACCTGTGACATCAAGGATCCGACGCAGAACATCGTGTGGGTGGCCCCGCAAGGCGGCGAGGGCCCGAGCTATGACGCCATGTAGCCAACCGCATTGATGCCGCATGGTCAACATGGCGGTACATGCCACAGGGCTACCGCTGCCCGCGGGTGATTCCTAGCATTGAGACCGTATCGCGATAGTCGCGAACCGGTCCCTCAGTCGTCCTGAGGTCAAGGCCTCCGTGGCCTTCGAGGTCTCACCATGACGCAGCGCGTGCCATCCCCGGCCCCTTCATTCGAACCGCCACACGCGTGCAGCGTCGATCCGGCATCGCGAGACGCAATGGATCGGGTCTGGCGCTGGGGATACGTGGCGATCTGCCTGCTCGCCATCGCCGCAGCGGGAGTCATCGCGCGAGGCGTGGCTCACGTGGAACTGAAGTTCGCCACGGTGGCCGTCGATGCGGCCCCCGTCCCACAGGCGCTCTGTGCCGCCAAAGCAGATCGACAGCCCGGCCTGCCCGAGGCCGCGTGCGCGAAGCAGGCGAGCCGAACGGCGGCGGTGTGCTGAGTCGCGAAGTCGTCGTCAATCCATCCCCATCCATCAAAGGAATCCAAATGAAGAAGTTCTCGTATTTCGCCCGCGCGGTCGCCGCCGTCGGCATCATGACCTTGCACCTCGCCGCGCCGGTGGGCGCAGCGGAGCCGTCGATGCCAAAGGCGAGGCCGACGATCGTGCTGGTTCACGGCGCCTTCGCCGAATCGGCGAGCTGGAACGACGTGGCGCGAAACCTGCGCGCCCGGAGCTTTCCCGTCATTGCCGTTGCCAATCCGCTTCGCGGAGTGAAGTCCGATGCGGCCTACGTTGCGGCGGTGGTCGATTCGGTCAAAGGGCCGGTCGTGCTGGTCGGCCATTCGTACGGTGGCTCGGTCATATCTGCCGCGGCAGATGGAAAGGCCAAAGTCAAGGCGCTGGTCTTCGTCGCGGCATTTGCCCCGGAGGCAGGGGAGTCCGCGGTCGATCTGTCGGGCAAGTTCCCGGGCAGCACGCTCGGCCCGACGCTTGCACCACCCGTGTCGTTGCCCGACGGAGGCAAGGATCTCTCCATCCTTCAGGAGAAGTTCGGCAGCCAGTTCGCTGCCGACGTGCCGCCAGCAGCCGCGTACCTGATGGCCATGTCGCAACGGCCCATCACCGAAAGCGCGCTGGGCGAAGCGGCCCCCGCGGCCGCCTGGAAGACCGTGCCGTCGTGGTTTGTCTATGGCGATCGTGACAAGAACATTCCACCGGCCGCGCTGGCATTCATGGCCGAACGCGCCGGGTCGAAGAAGACGGTGGTGGTGAAGGGTGCATCCCATGTCGTGATGGTCTCCAAGCCCAACGCGGTGAGCCGCCTCATCGTCGAAGCGGCCGAGGCCGCCGCAACCGCGCAGGCGGACGCGGCGCAGCCTTGAGTGTCCCGGCGCCAGGAGACCCGATCATGAACAGATCCGAACCGACGTCTCGCGAAGCGATTCGTGGACACCGAAGGCCAGGGCTCCTGGCCACGCTCCAGGGCATCGCAGGCACCGCCGCGGTGTGCATGACGATCGCGGCCAGCTCCGTGGTCGCAGCCTCCGAGGCGCTGCACGAGGCGCCTGGAAGCGCAGTCCGCGCACTCTGTGATGCGTTCGCGCAGCCGCATCCCGCGGCGAACGCATCGATGCCCGACGTCGCCGAAGCCTTGGCCGACAGGGGGACGCCATGACACGCGTCGATCCAGAAGCGGGCTATCCCTTCGCTTCGGGCCTGTCGTCCATCGAAGCCGACGACGTCTTCGATGCGACGGGGATCGCGAAGCGGGCCCAGCGCGTCGGTGGACTTGCGCCCGACCTGATCCTGCCGGACGCGTTCGACCGGCCCGTGCGGCTTGCGGACCTCTGGCGCAAGGGTCCGCTGGTGATCGTCTTCTACCGCGGGGGATGGTGCACCTACTGCAACCTCCAGTTGCGCGCGTGGCGCGAACAGGCGAGCGAACTGGCACGGCTGGGGGCCACGCTGGTGGCGATCTCGCCGCAGACGCCCGACAACTCGTTGAGCACGGCCGAGAAGAATGCGCTCGCGTTCACGGTCCTCAGCGACTCCGCGCTGGAAGCGGCCAACGGCTTCGGGATTGCCTTCACCCTGCATCCGGACCTGGTGGACTTCTACGGTTCGGTCGGCACCGACATCCCGGTTCTCAATGGCAACGGCCTCTGGGTGCTGCCCGTTCCCGCCACGTACGTGATCGACCGCACGGGAAGCATCCGCTTCGCCTTGATCGAAGAAGACGCTCGCCGGCGTGCCGACCCGCGCGATGTCATCGCTGCCATCGAGAACCTCGCACTCGGGGCCTAGCCAAAGTACGGGCCCCATGTCCATGGCCAGCGCGGGCGTTTCCAATCCATTCGAGTTTCATCATGCATCTGGGCAAGACCTACAAAGTTTCCGAGTTCCTCGTGTGGACGCGGCGGCAGATCTACCTGCTCGTGGTGGTCGGCTTCGTCCCCGTGATCCTCTACCAGGTGCTCGGTCTGCGGTGGCTCACGATTCCCCTGACCGTGGTCGGTCTCCTTGGAACCGCGACATCGTTCATCGTCGGCTTCAAGAACGTCCAGACCTACAACCGAACCGTCGACGCGCAGCAGGTCTGGACCGCCATCCTCAGTAGCAGCAGGTACTGGGGCATCAGCATTCGAGGCTTCGTGGCGACCGCCACCGACGCGCGCGATCTCGTCGAGCGCCATGCGGCATGGCTGACTTGCCTGCGCTACGAGCTCCGGCAGCCGAAGGTGTGGGAGTCGATGGAGAAGGCTTCGAACGTCGAGTACCGCCGTGCCTATCGCATTCCCGAGCGGGAGACATCCATCGACGAGGAGCTGTGCAAGCATCTGTCCGAGGAGGAGCACCGTCAGATCCTGAACGTCGGCAACAGGGCCACGCAAGTGCTCTGGCTTCAGGGGCGTGCGCTGAGGCGGCTGCTGGACGAGGATGCCATATCGCTCACTTCCTACATCGAGCTGAACAAGATCCTGAAGGAGTTCATCGAGCAGCAGGGACGCGTGGAACGCATCAAGAACTTCCCGTACCCAAGGCAGTACGCCATCATCAACACGATCTTCGTCTGGGCCTTCTGCGTCCTGCTGCCGTTCGGGCTGCTCAAGGAGTTCGACCGGCTGAACGAAGGCATCGCGGGCTTCATGCAGGGCAGCATGGTGTGGCTCGTCATTCCGTTCAGCGCGACCATCTCCTGGATGTACACCGCGCTGGAGCAGGTCGGCGAGAGCACGGAGAACCCGTTCGAAGGCGGCGCCAACGACGTGCCCATCACGCAGATCGCGAAGACCATCGAGCGGGAGCTGAAGGAAATCATCGGCGATCCCGATCTGCCCACGCTGCCGGAACCCTTGAACGACATCATTCTTTGAGCGCGGCCGCGCACAGGGCCGGCCCATTGGTGCGCAGCGCTCAACACCGTGCGCCCCCGTGCATGGCTTCCGCGCGCGATGGCTCAAACCTACGATTCAAACGCTTCTCAGCGATCTTCGCAAACGGGTATCTCAGCCGTTCTGAGCCACGGCATGTGCCGCCTCTTCAAGGAAATCAGTCATGACCCAACGCGTCAATTACCTCGAGCAGTCTCCCGAGCTGTTCAAGAAGTTCGTCGAGTTCCTCAACGCCATCAAGGAAAGCTCGATCGAAGAATCGATTCGCGACCTCGTGTCCATTCGCACGTCCCAGCTCAATGGCTGCGCCTTCTGCCTGGACATGCACGTCAAGCAAGCCAAGATCCACGGCGAGCGCGAGCTGCGTCTCTACCACCTGGCTGCATGGCGCGATTCGACGCTGTTCATTCCGCGCGAGCGCGCCGCCCTGGCATGGACCGAGGTGTTGACCAAGCTGCCCGATCTGGGCGTGCCCGACGACATCTTCGACCGCGTGCGTACGCAGTTGTCGGAAAAGGAGATCTCCGACCTCACGTTCCTGGTGATGTCGACCAATGCATGGAGTCGTCTGAACGTCGCCTTCAAGAGCGTGCCCGGTTCGTCCGACAAGGTCTTCGGGCTGGACAAGGCAAAGCTTTCCTGAATCACTCGCGAAGGGAACTCGTCATGAAAATCGTCGTCATCGGTGGATCCGGCCTCATCGGCTCCAAGGTCGTCAACAAGCTGCGTGCAGGTGGGCATGAGGTCATCGCAGCATCGCCCGCTTCGGGAATCAACACCATCACGGGCGAGGGCCTGGATGCAGCGCTCGCCGGTACCCAGGTGGTCCTGGACGTGGCCAACTCACCATCGTTCGAGGACAAGGCCGTCTTCGAGTTCTTCCAGACCTCGGGACGCAACCTGCTGGCCGCGGAGGCCAAGGCCGGCGTGAAGCATCACGTGGCGCTGTCGGTGGTGGGCACGCAGCGGCTCACCGAGAGCGGCTACTTCCGCGCCAAGATCGAGCAGGAGAGGCTCATCCGCGAATCGAAGATTCCGTACACCATCGTTCACTCGACCCAGTTCTTCGAGTTCCTGGGTTCCATTGCGCAATCAGGCGCAGAGGGCGACGCCGTGCACCTGTCTCCTGCCTTCGTGCAGCCGATTGCTTCGGACGATGTCGCTGCGGCGGTGGCCGACTACACCGTGGGCTCGCCGCTCAATGCCGTGGTCGAGATCGCGGGGCCGGAGCGTGTGCGGCTGTCCGATCTGGTGCAACGCTTCCTCAAGGCCTCGAATGACCCGCGCACCGTGGTGCCGGATGTCCACGCGCGCTACTTCGGGGCCGAACTCAAGGACGAAACGCTGGTGCCGGGCCCCAACCCCCGCATTGGCGCGCTCAACTTCGACGCATGGTTCGCACTGCCCAAGACGCCTAGGTAATGCAAGCACCTCTGCCGCGGTCGGTCATGAAAGCGGTCTTCCGCGGCCAGGCGTCCCCTGCGTCGCGCGTGGTCCGTCGCAGCGGCCGTCGCGGCAGAGGTTGCCGGCTCGAGAACTCCAGATCGATTTCACCCATCATGGCCAAGCTGCAACCTCCACCGGTGACCCTGCTGAACAAGTATCGGGGGCCGGCGTTTCTACCACTCTATTCGACGAGGGTCACTGCCAGCGGCGGGGAGGCAGAGCACGCGCGTGCCTCGGGCACCGTGCGCTCCGATGACGGCAATCTCGACGTGCAGTTGCGGCTTCCGCCCGAGCTGGGCGGCGAGGGCGGTGGGACGAACCCCGAGCAGCTGTTTGCAGCGGCGTTCGCAGCGTGCTTTCACGGTGCGCTCAACCTGCTGGCGGCCAGGAGCGGCATCGAGATTCGTGGCTCCAGCGTCCAGGTGTCCGTGGCGCTCGGGCGGGATCCGGTCGATGGACTCTTCACACTCACGGCCGATGTCCGCATCGCCCTGCCGAATGTCGAGAAGAGCCTCGCCGAGGAACTGGTGCGCAGCACCGAGCGATTCTGTCCCTACGCGAAGATGGCAAGGGAAGGATTCAGCAGCATCGTCGCGCTGGCGGCGTGGAAAGTGGAGTCGCAATGACCGCACCAGCAGAAGCCTCGAGGATCAGCGTGGCGATTTCGCATCAGGACACCTATGTCGCGGCGGGCATATCCGCGCTGCTTCGCTCTCGCATGGACTTCACCGTGCAAGTCGGAGACCTCGACGGTCTCGCAGCCGACGTGCTGGTGACCGACTACGCGACGGGCCTCCATCGGGCAACCGAGACCGCGCGGAGTCGCCGGCGTGTCGCCGCAAGTTCCTCTCTCATCGTCACGGACCAGAACACAGGCCTGCAGATCCGCCGTGCGGTCGATGCCGGCATCCGCGGCTACGTGCTGCAGGACTGCTCGGCCGAAGAGTTGTCGGAGGCGGTGCGCTGCGTCGCCGCAGGCCGAAGGTACCTGTCCGATCCGGTGGCGGAACAATTGCTGGACAGTCTCACCTTCGCCGTGCCGACGCCGCGCGAGCTGGAAGTGCTGCAACTCATCGCCCGTGGCTTGAGCAACAAGGACATCGGGCGTCGGCTCGGAATCGGCGAGGGCACGGTCAAGACGCACGTGAAGGCCATCCTGGGGAAGCTTGGAGAGTCGACGCGCACTGGCGCCCTGAGGGAAGCGCGGCGGCGGGGCCTGCTGTCGGAGGAACGACCGTCCGTGTCCAGGGCGACGACCGCTGATGCCCGCGTTCGCAGCCAGCGCGGCGAACTGGCATGAGGGCCGTCTTCCGGATTCGCCCCTCGTGGCGAGCTCTGGTCATTCAAGGGATTCTCCTCGGCGGGGTCGCACTTGCTGGACCCGCGAAAGCCAGCGGACCCTTGCTGCGCATGCCCGACGCGGCGTACGCACAAGCCGGCGCTGGCGACAACGTCGCATCGGCAACGATCGGCGTCACATGGGATCTGCCCTGGCGCCATGAGAACGATTGGGGACTCTGGGAAGGGTATCTGGATCTTTCCCTGGGGCGTTGGCGCGCGTCGAGAGCCGGGGCGTGGGCAGGCCATCGCGAAGTGACTCAGGTTGGCATCACGCCCGTGATCCGTCTGCGACCGGCGGGTTGGCGTCACGTTTTTCTCGAAGCAGGCATCGGGGCCAACTGGATCTTTCCGATCTACCAGAACGGCTCCCGGCAGTTCAGTACGACGTTCAACTTTGGTGATCACATCGGCGCGGGATGGCAGTTCGGTCCGTCCGGCGACCAGGAGCTGACACTTCGCCTCCAGCACTTCTCCAACGCGGGCATCCGGCATCCGAACCCTGGCGAGAATTTCATCGAGCTGCGCTATGCGCGGCGGTTCTAGGTCGTCGGAGCATCAGGCAGGTCCATGTCGCAGAACCCCGTGCCCACATCGCTCCCTGTCTCAAAGCGATCTCTGACGACGTCGCGACCCCATCGTGCTCCTTCCAAAAGACCCACCGTGCGCACGAGGCCCAACTATCTGAGCAGGCTGCTTTGGCTCTTTGATGTGGTCGATCACGGTCGTTAGAACGGCTCGTAGGCGGAAGCGCCGACCGTCTCGACGGGCGTGATCGGCGTGGTGTCCAAGGGCTCTCGCGGTGGCGGCATTGACAGGTCGATCGCGCCAATGCGATCCGGGCTCAGGGTGTCGAGCGATGCCTGAGGCGGCACGGCCGCGTCTACCGGTTGCATCGCGTACAGCACCATCCCGGCGACGAGGATGGAAAGCAGGGCAGTCGCAAGAAACTTCGTCATGATTCGTACTCGCTATTGGGTTCGTGCGGCTGTCTTCTGTCCGATGAGATGGCCGCGTCAGTGGTTCTCCGCAATGGCCTGGTAGAGCGAGTCCTCCAGGAGGCGCACCACGCCATTGCGTGGGCAAAGCGTAGAAGTCTTCGCGGCGATGCGGTAGGCGTGTCGCAGGGATCACGGTGTTGAGGACCACACACCAATCCTTGACGGTGCGCGACGTTGGCGCCTTCCGGGAAACACGAAGGTGAGGTGGACAGACCTTCCGGCCGTGGCCTTGTCTTCCTAGCATTGGCCTCACTGCGTCGCTTCCGGAGCAGATCGTTTCGAGAAGCCGAGGCGCACCGTCCGACCTGACCCATGAGGTGAGCACATGAATCAGTTGATCCTTGAGCAAGAGACCATCGCATACCGGGGAAGCGGTGGCGTCAGTGCCGACAACAGATGCTTCGGGTTCCGACCAGCCTTTCGGAACACGGAAACGGGCAACGTCTATCCCTCGCGCTTCGCCGACGGACGGCTGGCTCCGATTCACCTGATCGACGGATTGCCGAACGAATTGGTCGACGCGAGATCGGCCGCGGGCAAGGTCATGTCGGTGAAGCCGTCGGTGCAGTCGGGGTTCACCTTGAACGGCCGTTTCTATGACCGCGACGAGACTGCGATGTATTTGCGCCTGAACCGCTCGGACGCAGCGGCACAGGCAATGAACGAGCAGGCCGCGAGCATGGTGCAGGCGGCCAACGCATTCCGGAACTGACGCTTCCGGTGGGTCGGAGCGCGCTGCCGATCGCTAGTGCGGCACCTCGACCGCAGCGCCCGCCGCCGCACGCCGGGGACTGCGGATCAGCAGCAGCAGCGGGATCGCGACCAGCGTGATCACCATCATGATCCCGAAATCGTCGAGGTAGCCGATCAGCACGCCCTGGCGCGTGACCTCGCCGTTGAGTAGCGCCAGGCCGACCGGACCGGCCGGGTTCATCACCTGCGGCAGGGCGCTGAGCCCGTGGTTGCCCGGCCCCACCGTGGCGGCCAGCGTCGCGTGGGCCGTGCCCGAACTCTCGGTCAGCAGCGCCTGGACGATGGAGATGCCGACGCTGCTGCCGATATTGCGCAGCAGGCTGAAGATCGGCGTGCCCTGGTTGCGCAGTCGCGCTGCCAGTGTGGCGAAGGTCGCGGTCGACAGCGGCACGAAGGTGAAGCCGATGCCCAGGCCCTGGATGAATCCCGAGACGATGATCAGCGAGCTGTCCATCTCGAGCGTCAGGCGCGTCATCTGCCAGAGCGAGAAGGCGGTCAGCCCGAAGCCGACCGCCATGATCGCGCGCACGTCGACCCGCTGCACCAGCCGGCCGACGACGATCATCGCGATCATGGTGCCGATGCCGCGCGGCGCCGTCACGGCGCCGGTGTAGATCACCGGATAGCCCATGAGCCCTTGCAGGAAGCTGGGCAGCAGCGCCATCGTGCCGTAGAGGATCATGCCGACGATGAAGGCGAACAGGAGGCCGGTGACGAAGTTGCGGTCCTTGAGCAGGTCGCGGTTGAAGAACGAAACGCCCTGCACGGTCCAGGTGTGGACCACGAAGAAGGCGAAGGCGATCAGCGCCGCCGCCGCCTCGAGCTTGATCTCCCACGAGTCGAACCAGTCGAGCTGCTCGCCGCGGTCGAGGAACAGCTGCAGCATGCCGATGGCGATGCTCAGCGAGACGAAGCCGAAGATGTCGAGACGCTCACCCTGCGGCCTGCTCTCGGGCAGGAATCTCATGATGCCCCAGAGCGCGAAGATGCCGACGGGCAGGTTGATGAAGAAGACCCAACGCCAGTCGAAGTTCTCGGTCAGCCAGCCTCCGAGCAGCGGGCCGAGGATGGGGCCGACCATGATGCCGGCGCCCCAGATCGCCATGGCCTGGCCGACCTTCTCGCGCGGGTTGATGTCCAGCAGCACGGCCTGCGACAGCGGCACCAGGGCGGCACCGAAGATGCCCTGCAGCAGCCGGGCGGCGACGATGCCGACCAGCGAGGTGGCCAGGCCGCACAGCGCCGATGCCACGGTGAAGCCGATCACCGAGACCATGAAGACTTTGCGCCGCCCCCAGTGGCCACAGAGCCAGCCGGTCAGCGGCAGCGCGATCGCCGAGGCGACGATGTAGGACGTGAGCACCCAGGTGATCTGATCCTGGGAGGCCTGCAGGCTGCCCTGCATGTGCGGCAGCGCGACGTTGGCGATGGTGGTGTCCAGCGCCTGCATGATGGTCGCGAGCATGATCGAGACGGTGATGAGCCCGCGATGGGCGATGCCTTGGTACGGCGCAGTCGTGCTGCTCATCGCACGTCTCCGGTTGCAAGGGACATCAGGCCTGCGCGGGCCTTGCCGAGCAATGCGACCAGCTGCGCGCGTTCAGCTGCCGAGAGCTGCGCCAGCGCCCGCGCCTGCAGGCCGTCGCTGAGGCCCAGCGCGGCGTCGAGCGCCTGCTCCGCACTCGGTGCCAGGTGGACCTGCCGCACGCGGCGATCGGTCGGGCTGTCCTCTCGACGGATCCAGCCGGCCGCCTCGAGCCGGTCGCACAGCCCGCCCACCGCCATGGCACTCAGGTCGAGCCGCTGTGCCAGCTCGACCTGCGACATCGGCGCCTCGTCGCCATGCATCGCCAGGGCGCCCAGAAGCCGGCACTGTGCGCGGGTGAGTCCGATGCGCTCGCGCGCGAGCCGGTCGAAATGTTCGCCGTAGAGCTTGGCGACGTCGTTGACCAGGAATCCGAAGCGCTGGCTGAAGTCTCTTTTCATAAGCAGCATTATTGTAAGTATGCTTAGTAATTTCGTCAGCAGGGCGATGTGCAACCCTCTCTGCCCGTGGAACAACCCACGGTTTGGGGAGTCGGCCCAGGCAAGTCTCGGTATACCGTTGGGGCCTTGGCCCGAATCCACTGGGAGATCGACATGCCCGAAGCGAAGTCAACGGCGCCTGAGCCTCTCAAGTTCCCCGTCATCTATGTCAGGGGCTTCGCATTCACGGCGGACGAGCGCGACCAGACGGCGGCGGACCCCTATTGCGGCTTCAACGTCGGCTCCACCGTATACCGTGCCACCGCCGACAAGGAAAGACCGAAGTCCTACTTCTTCGAGTCGCCGCTCGTGCGTCTTTCGTCCGAATTCGGCTACCACGTCCTCTACAAGGATGGCATGGAGATCGTCGATCCGGCCTACGCGAGCGGCGAGGCCGGGAAGAAGCGGCTGGAAGAGGGCATTCCGATCGCGTCGATCATCATCCATCGCTTCTACGATGCGGCCTCGAGGTTGCGCGGGACGGGGCAGACCTCCTCGATCGAGGACTACGCCAAGGAACTGTCGAGCCTGATCGCCATGGTGCGGGAACTGGTGCGGCCCACTGCGCGCGCCGCGGCCAAGGCCAATGGGCAGAGCCCGACGGACGATCAACTGGACGCGGAATTCCGCTGCTATCTCGTGGCGCACTCGATGGGCGGATTGGTGGTGCGAACGCTCATGCAGAACGACAGGAACGACGTTCCGGAGCTCGAGATCGACGACGTCAAGAAAAGGTATCCGAAGGTGCGGGGCTGCGTGGCGAAGGTCTTCACGTACGGCACGCCGCACAACGGCATCGACATCGCAGGCTTCAACGTCCCGGCATGGCCCGGTTTCCTGAAGGACGTCGGCACCTTCAATCGCGACACCATGAGGGCCTATCTCGACCAGGTGCCCGTCGGAGGCAACGTGAACTACCTCCCCGCCGACGTGATTCCGCCTCCGTCGCATTGGTTCTCCATGATCGGGACCAACCGGATGGACTACGAGGTGGCAAAGGGCATGTCACGTACCTTCGTCGGCCGGGGAAGCGACGGGCTGGTGCGCATCGACAACGCAACGCTCTGGCATCAAAGAGAAGAAGGCGGGAAGACGATCGAGGCGCCGGTGGCCTGCGCTTATGCCTACCGCTCGCATTCCGGCAATTTCGGCATCGTCAACAGCGAAGAGGCCTACCAGAACCTGGTTCGCTTCCTGTTCGGGAACTTCAGGGTGGACCTCTGGCTGGACATCGAGGGCGTCACCCTGCCCGACGGCGTGCAGGCCGAGGAGGACAAGGGGCGCAAGGTCGACGCCGTCTACCAGATCGAACTGGTCGTCTCGACGCACGGCAAGACGTGGTCCCTGAGCAGGCGAAAGGCGGAGGAGGACTCGCCCGCGTGCAGAACCTACCAGGGGCTGAAGGCCAAGGCGCCCGCGGTCGACCCGGTCCACCTGTCGACTGTCTTCATGATGAAGGCCGCCAAGGTGAAGGCGGACAACCCCGGCATCTCGTACAGCGTCACCATCGGCATCCGGGCGCCGGACTACGAAGTGGCCAAGGCGTTCTGGCCCGATGGGCACTTCGAAGGCGTCTCGCTGTTCCGCGATTCACTCATCGTGACGCTGTTCGACCCGAACGACCTTCAGCAACTGGATCCGAACCATGCCCCGACCGTGGACTGGATGGTGCGTTACAGCTGGGCGGAGCACGGCGGCGTGGTGGACAAGCGGTTCACGCCGGTCGACATCCGTCAGCCCATCGTCGTGGAGGTGCCTTTGCCGGCGGCCATACCGACCGTGGTGGCTCGCAACGGCGCCGTGACGGCCAAGCTGAGGATGGAAGCCCGCGCGTGGCAATGAGGAGCGGCGTCAGGCGATGGCGCGAATCAAAGGCGCGCGACATCCACGACCGCTGCCGCGAAGGCCTCAGGTGCTTCCTGGGGCAAGTTGTGCCCGATGCCTCCCCGGATCAGTCGATGCTCGTAGGGTCCCGAGAACTTCCTGGCGTAGGCGCTGGCTTCAGGGTGGGGTGCACCGTTGGCATCTCCCTCGAGGGTGATGGTCGGTACCGTGATCACCGGGCCTCGTGCCAGCCGCGCTTCGAGATCCAGGTACTTCGCTTCGCCCTCTGCCAGGCCGAGCCGCCAGCGGTAGTTGTGAATCACGATGCTCACATGATCCGGATTGTCCAGGGCCAGGGCGCTGCGTTCGAAGGTAGCGGCATCGAAAGCCCATTGGGGTGAGGCGATCTGCCAGATCAGCTTCGCAAAATCGTGCCGGTTCTGGTCGTAGCCTGCGCGGCCGCGCTCCGTGGCGAAGTAGTACTGGTACCACCATTGCAGCTCTGCCTGCGGCGGCAATGGCGTCTTGCCGGCCTCCTGGCTGCCGATCAGGTAGCCGCTGACCGACACCAGCGCGTTCACGCGCGATGGCCACAGCGCGGCCATGATGCAGGCCGTGCGCGCACCCCAGTCGCATCCGGCCACCGTGGCCTTCTCGATCTTCAGCGCATCCATCAAGGCGATCATGTCGGCAGCGATCGCCGCCTGCTGGCCGTTGCGGTCCGTGTCGGCCGAGAGAAACCGTGTCGTGCCGTATCCGCGCAGGTGCGGAACGATCACACGGTAGCCGGCCGCGGCCAGCATGGGAGCGACGTCGACATAGGTGTGAATGTCGTACGGCCAGCCATGGAGAAGGATCACCGGGGCGCCGGTCGCGGGGCCGGCTTCGAAGTACCCCACGTTCAGCACGCCGGCGTCGATGCTCTTGAGCGGCTCGAGGCGTTTCTGGGGCGAGGCGCGTTGTGCCTTGGCGCTTCCGGCCGGTTGCGCCGGACTTGCAGACTGCGCGAAGACAGGCATGCTCGTGGCGAGTTGGGTGGCAGCCACGCCGATCGCAGCGGATCCGAGAAACGACCGGCGGGGCAGGTTGAACGGGACGGACATCGAAGGCTCCTCAAGAGGGATGGTGCCGGGACTGGCGTGGTGAATCTTCATGGCCGGCACGACGAAAGAACGGCGCAACGTATCCCTGTGTATCTCCGGGTGCTTTCCTGACAATAGATTTCCGTCCGGGGCGACGGTTGCGCGAGGAGCCCGCTCAGAGCGCCATGCGGATGATGGTGAAGTCGTCCTCCAGCGCGCCGGGACCGTGCACGTCGCGCGCATAGTCCAGCAGGCCGTCCAGCTCGGACTGCCCTTCGCGCACCGGTCGTGCGAGCCGCTCGGTGAAGGCCGCGTAGTCGAGCATCGAGCCATCCGGGCGGGTGATCTCGTAGGCGCCGTCGCTGAAGACGTAGAGCCGGGCGGGCGAAGGCAGCATGCACTGCTCGTCCTGGTATCGGGCGCCCGGCGAGATGCCGACGCAGGGGCCCGATGCCGGCAAGGGCCGGCCATCGCCGGTGGCGTCGCAGGGGCCGCTCACAAGGATGGCGGGCGGATGCCCGGCCGAGGCGTAACGCAGCCGGCCGGTGGCGCGGTGGTAGACGCCATACCAGACGGTGCAGAACAACTCGCCGTGGCGCTCCATCTGATAGGCCAGATTGAGTGCGGCGAGCACCTCCGCGGGGTTGCGGAAGTCGGTGCGCGCCAAAGCCTCCGAGCGCAGCGTGTCGGCCACCGCCACCGAGAGCAGGGCGGAGCCCACGCCATGGCCGCAGACGTCGATCAGGTAGAGCGCGAAATGCTCGTCGTCGATCCAGTGGTAGCCGAAGGAATCGCCGCCCAGCTCGGTCGACGGCACAAAGCGCCAGTCGACGGCCAAGGGCTCCGACACCGGCGCGGGGAGCATCGCGCGCACGTAGCGCTCGGCGTCGCGCAACTCCTGCTGCAGGCGGTCGTGCGTGAGCTGCAGGGTCTCGCGCGATGCGGCGAGTTCGCCATGGGCACGCGTCAGTTCCTGGTTGGCCGATTCGAGCTGCGCGATGAGCCGGGCCTCGCGCTGGCTCAGCAAGGTCATGTCGTAGGCTTTCTGCTGCACCAGCCGGGCCTCTTCGTATTCCGCCGTCACGTCGAGCAGCAGCACCCAGACCGTGCCGTCATCCGCGAAGAAATGGACGTCGGCCACGCGGCCGCTGGGCATCTCCATGGATCGGATGAGAAAGGGCGTTTCCACCAGCGGCAGCAGGCCTTCCAGGAAAGGGATCTGGTCGCTGGCGAGGCCGCCGGAGTGCAGGCCGTCCAGGCCGTAGTGTTCGAGGTGGCCGCCGGCCTGCACCAGGTTCTGCGCATCGTCGATGACCAGGTGCGCAAGAACGCGCTGCGCGTGGAGCAGCATCAGCAGCGAGTCGGAAATCCGCGGCGGCAGGTCGAGCATGTTGATCGCTGACGATGCCGCGCTATCGCGCCAGTCGGGCCGCCAGTTCCGCGAAGGTCGTCTCGACGCCATCGCCGGTCTTGGCGCTGGTGCGGCGAAAGACCCAGCCCGATGCCTCCAGGGCCGCGATGCGTTCGGGTGGGATAGCCCAGTCCTCCTGCAGGTCCGCCTTGTTGAGCAGGACGAAGAAGGGAACGGCGCCGATCTCCGCGTTGACGCGCGACTGGATCGAGACCGCCGTGTCCAGCGTCTCGGGCCGCGTGCCATCGACCACGAGCAGGTAGCCGGCCGCACCACGCAGGTAGCTCACGCGCACGGCCGCGACCTCGTCCTCGCCGGCGATGTCCCACAGGATCAGCGCCACTTCTTCCGAACCGACGTTCAGCACCTTCTTGTCGATCTTCACGCCCACCGTCGTCAGGTAGGCATCCGAGAAGATGGTGTGGACGTAACGGCGCACCAGGCTGGTCTTTCCCACGCCGAATGCGCCGAGCAGGCAGATCTTCTTTTGCATCATGGCTATTCGCCGGAACTCACGACGAAGGAAACGCGCCGGTTCATCGACAGCTCGTCCTCGCTGGCACCGGGCTTCAGCGGCTCCAGCGGGCCGGCGCCGCGCACGGCGAGGAAGGTCGGGTCGACGCCGCGCGCCCGCAGCATGGAGCGAACGACTTCCGCGCGCCCCAGGCTGAGGGCGAGATTGGAGTTTTCCTTGCCGGTGGCATCGGCGTGCCCGACGATCGTGACCTTCACCGGGAAACCGAAGGTGCGCGACACCTGGATCAGCTCGCGAACTTCCGCGGCGACGGCGTCGAGCATGGCTTCCTGGTTGGCCGCGGGCCGCGCGACGTTGTTCTCGAAGTGGATGAGGCGGGCCTGGATGGCGTCGTGCAGGCGGACGTATTCCGGATCCTGCACGTCCTGCAATGCGCTCAGGTCCACCTTGGGTGCGCCGGCCGGCAAGGTCAGCAGGAAGGCCCGTGCCTTGTCCATCCAGTAGGGGGTGGCAGTGCCCGTGGCGCGGACGCCGCCCGCCTCCTGCGTCAGGGTGACGGTCGGCGGCGGATTGAGGGTCGCCTGCAGCCGCTTCAGGATGATGGCCGGATGCAGCGCCTGGTAGGGCTCCCACCGGCCGGCCACGCGCGACGGGTCGAGGCGGGTTTGCGCGAGCAGGGCTTCGGGCGGTGTGGCGAGCGGGTCGCGCAGTCCGGACACCAGCCACTTCCCGTCGCGGCGCTCCGCGCCCGTCACGACGATGCCGGGCTGGTCCTGCAGCGCCGCGATATACGCGTTGACGCGCTGGCGCTCGATGACACGTTGCGTGATCCAGTAGCCCAGCGCCACCAGCAGCGCCAGCGGGATGGCCCAGAGCAGCGGCGAGACCTTCCTGCGCGACTCGGCGTCCTGCGACAACAGGCAGGGCCGCAGCCGTTCCGCGGTCTCCTCGAAGGGCGCGGTGTCGCCATTGAACTCGTCGAGCGCCGTGCGCCATTGCTCGTGCACGGCGCCCAGCGTCTCACCCAGGCGCGTGCGCACCATCGCAGGGGGATTGCCGTGGATCACGGCGGCCAGAAAGGCCTGCGGCCCTTCCTCGCACCACAGCAGCAGGTCGCCGAGGCGCAGGCTGTCGATGCTGCGGCCGCTGGTGCCGCCGGTGCCCGATTCATCGAAGGAATCGCGCACGAAATCCTGGATCGCGGAGAGCATGGCGGACACCAGCTGCGGGTCGCGCGTGGTCGCATCGTCGCGCGCGACGTGCGTGAGCAGGAGGCCTGTCTTGCGGTGGATCAGGAAGAGGTGTTCGACCCTAAAGACGGCCGTGTGCTGGAGCACCACTTCGCCGAAGGTGGTTCCGCTGCGCCAGGCCTCGATGCGCCACTTGAGGCCGCGCCACGAGAGGCTGTGCTTGAGCGCCTGGTTGACCGATTGCAGTGAGCCTTCGACGCTCTCGGCAATCGCCTTGCGGATTGCCGGGCCCATGACCGGGTACAGGATGTCGACCATCGTGCCCGGGTTCTTCTGGATGGAGGCCTGGGCCGCGCGCTCGACCGTGGGCGCGATCGCGTGGCCGAGCTGCGCGTCCTGCGCCGCCAGCGTGAAGGCGGCGGGCAGCACCGCGCCCACCGCGCCGGCGAACTCGCGCGGGTCGTCGACCTTGTGCTGCAGCCTCGCCAGCGCCACCTGCTCGCGTGCGAACAGCACGCCGCGCATGGCCTCCAGCCGGGGATCTTCCTGCAGACGGCTCGGGACCTTCGCGGCCACCTCCGGATCGACGCAGCGCGCCAGTTCCAGGAGCAGGCTGGCGAGCCGCTGGTTCGGGTCCTCATCGGAAGCGCTGCCGGGCGCACTCGTCGCGGTCAGCGACAGGCGCGCGTTCACCGCGCCTCCGCTCCGGCGCGCGTTCTCGCGAGCTGATCTGGCGAGCCGGCAGCGCGGCTCACCCGCGCTCGATGCCGTTGCCGCCCTTGGGCGTGACTTCCTGATTCAAGCATTTGGCGATCTCGACGAACAGGCCCGCAAGCAGGTTGCGATCGGTCTTGACGTTGCTGAGTTCGGCGAACATGCGTTCGATGGTGGCGCGGCTGTCGTCCTGGCGCCGCTTGATGTCCTCGCGCAAGCCCTGGACCTCATGGCTCAGCCGGTCCGTGAATTCGCGCTCATGCCGCGCGAGCTGGTCGGACACCTGGGCGAGTCTCTTCTCCAGCGCCTGCGTGTGATCGCGCAGGCTGCGCTCCAGCTCCTTGTCGGCATCGGAGCGCAGATCCTTTTCCTCGCGGAACTGGCCGGCGACCGATTCGAGCTGCTTCTTCATGGTCGATTCGAGGCTGCTCAGGCTGCGGTTCGACTCTGCCTCCAGGTCGCGCAGCCGTTGCTGGAAGCGATCCTCGAGAATGGAAAAGCGCTTGTCGTAGTCCTGCATCTGGTTGCCGAACAACAATTCGCGCATCTTGTCGACGCCGGAGCTTTCGCCCGCGCCATTGGGCTGGCCGCCGGCAAGAGCCGCCTGAGCCGCCAACGCGCTTTGCGCATCGATGCTGGGTGAGTTTTTGGCTGCCGTTCCCATTGAGAAGTCTCCTCGGTTGTGAATTGACGGGGGTGAAGGTCGATCAGTGCGGCGGCGACGCCCGGAACAGGAGCGTCAGGCAATTGCGTCCGTCTTCGTGGCGATAGCGCACGCCATCGGAGAAATGGCGAACGATGGGAATGCCCCAGCCGCCGATGCGTGCGTCCTGAACGCTGGTGGCCCGTGTCGGATCGGGAACCTTCCTGAGGTCGAACTCGCTGCCTTCGTCCTCGACGTCCAGTGCCACATCCTCGCCTTGCCAGCCCAGGTGCAGGACGATGCGCTGCGCACCTTCGCTGCAGGCGTAGGTCATGATGTTCGTGAGCACCTCGACGGAGCAGAGGTCGAGGCTCTGCGCGACCCGTTCCGGCAGGTGCTGGTGCTCGGCCCAGTCGTGCACCCAGGCGGTGACGCGCGGGAGTTCGCGCAATTCGCTGCCGACGATCAGGGATGCCTGCGGCTCCCCGTCGAACTGAGACATCAGCGGCTTTCTGCTGCCGCCATCAGCGCGCTGCAGGCGGTATCGACATCGGGGTAGACGGGGATGATCGTGTCGATCCCCGCCATCTTGAGCACCTCGGCCACCAGGGGCTGAGGGTTCGCCAGCGCCATCACGCCGCCGCGCGAGGACTGGGCCCTCGCATTGATGACCAGTGTGCGAATGCCGATGGAAGCCAGAAAGGACACCTCCGACATATCGACCACGGCAAGAAGCTTTCGGGTGGCGACGAGGGCGGCGAAGCGCAGATCGATGTCATGTCCGCCGATGCTGTCCATGCGCCCGACCAGACTGATCTTTTCGACGCCGTCGGCCAGTTGCTCGCTTCTCAGGTCCATACGTTCTCCGCAATCGATGTCGATGGGGTCCGAATCGGTTCCTGGCTGCAAGAACTGTCTCGTTCGTGAGTTGTTCTTGTTTCTAAAACCAAACAAGATCGTCTTACAAGCAACAGATAGAACCTTTTTCTAGCTTACGCCCAAATTGCGGCCACGTCGATAAATCGTCCTACACCGAAATGTGGATGCGTCCGACGGCGAAATTGCGGATTTCAGCGGTCCTTGCGCGCAGGGACGTTGTGCAGGGCCTCGACCAGCCGGTCGACCCGGATCGGCTTGGTCAGGTAGTCGTCCATGCCCGCCGCGAGGCACATTTCCTGGTCGCCCTGCATGGCATTGGCGGTCATCGCCACGATGCGCGGGCGCTGCGTGGGCGCCAGCAGCGTGCAGATCTGGCGCGTGGCGTCGAGCCCGTCGAGTTCGGGCATTTGCACGTCCATCAGCACCACGTCGTAAGTCTGGCGCTGCACCGACTCGACGGCTTCGATGCCATTGGAGGCGAGGTCCGCGCGGTAGCCCATCTGCTGCAGCAGGCGCATGGCGAGCTTCTGGTTCACCGCGTTGTCCTCGGCCAGCAGGATGCGCAGCGGATGGTGCGTGGCCATCGCCGGATCGATCTGCGGCTTCGCCGCAACGCTGGGTGCGGGTCTGGCGGCCGGCTCGTGCGCAAGCAGGTTCACCAGCGTGTCGAACAATTGCGACTGGTGGATCGGCTTCGACAGATAGGCGTTGAACAGCGATTCGGCATCGCCCGCTTCGCGCCGGCCCAGCGAGCTGAACAGCACGAGCGGCAGCGTCCTGTGGTTCGCGCGGATGCGCCGCGCCAGGTCGACGCCGTCCATTTCGGGCATGTGCATGTCGAGGATGGCGATGTCGTAGCGCTCGCCCTGGTCGAGCCAGCGCAAGGCTTCGGCAGGCGATTCGGTGTCGCGCGACGCCATGCCCCATCGGCCGGTCTGGAGCGTGAGCACGCGCCGGTTGGTGGCGTTGTCGTCCACGACGAGCACGCGCTTGTCCTGCAGGTCGACCTGCACGCCCGTGACGGCGGGGCGCCGGCTCGGCGGCGTGTCCGCAATCTGCGCATCGACGGTGAAGAAGAAGGTCGAGCCGGTGCCCGGGCCTCCGCTTTCGACCCACATGGTCCCGCCCATGAGCTCGGTCAGCCGCTTGCTGATGGCGAGGCCGAGACCCGTGCCGCCGTACTTGCGCGTGGTGCTGGAGTCGGCCTGCGAGAAGGATTGGAACAGCCGGCTCATGCCCTGTGGCGACAGGCCGATGCCTGTATCGCGCACGGCGAAGGTCAGCGCGACCTTGCCAGCGGAGGCTGGTTCCGCGCTCACGGTCAGCACGACTTCGCCGGCCTCAGTGAACTTCACCGCGTTGCTCAGCAGGTTCAGGAGGATCTGCCGCAGCCGGGTGAGGTCGCCGTTCACCCCCACCGGCACGTCGCCTTCGAACACGTAGGCGATGTCGAGGTGCTTCTCGGTCGCGCGCGTGCTGACGAGGTCGAGCGCCGACTCCACGCACTCGCGCAGGTCGAAGGGATGCTGCTCGATGTCCATGCGGCCGGCCTCGATCTTCGAGTAGTCGAGGATGTCGTTGATGAGGGTCAGCAATGCATCGCCGGAATCGCGGATGGTCGAGACGTAGTCCTGCTGCTCGGCGTCGAGCGGCGTGTCGAGCAGCAGGCCGCTCATGCCGATGACCGCGTTCATCGGCGTGCGGATCTCGTGGCTCATCGTTGCGAGGAAGGCGCTCTTGGCCTCGTTCGTGGCCTCGGCGGCAGCGCGTGCTTCCTTGGTCTCGTTGAACAGGCGGGCGTTCTGGATGGCGATCACCGCCTGGTCGGCGAAGGTTTCGAGCAGCCTGATTTCCTTGTCGGCAAAGGGGCCCGGCGGCTGGCGCGCGACGTGGATCGAGCCGATGTAGCGGCCCTCCCACGTCAGCGGGGCAATCAGGATCGCGTAGTTGCCGATGTGTTCGGCAACCTCGCGCATGAACGGCGGCAGGTTCGGCTCGCCGAGCGCATCCGGAATATGGAGCGCCTCGGGGCCGGCCATGGCGTCCCCGATGGGCGAACGGTCGATGGGCCGGGGATAGTAGCGCTCGAGTACTTCGCGGGCAGAGCCCCGATGCGCGCCGAGGTGCATCATTCCGTCATCCCCGACCAGCGAGATGCCGAGCTGGGTGCCGGAGAACAGGCGCTGGCAGCTTTCCAGGATCTTGTCGAACACGGGCTGCGCGTTCTCCATCGATTCGCTGATGACCTGCAGCACGTCCGCGGTCGCGGTCTGGCGTTCGAGCGCCTCGCGGGTTTCGTGGATCAGCCGCACGTTCTCGATCGCGAGCACGGCCTGGTCGGCAAAGAGCTGGAGCAGGTCGATCTGCCGTTGCGGTGTCTCGCCGGGCGCGGGCCAGGCAGTGGTGATCGCGCCGATCGGCACGCCGTCCTTGAGCATGGGCGCGCAGATCATCCGGCGCCGGTTGCCGCTGTTCGCCAGGCGGCGGTCGTAGTCCGGGTCGGACCAGGCGTCCTCGATGCTCAGGGGCCTTCGCTCCAGAATGACGCGGCCGTTCAGCTGGCGCGGGTCGGGCGGCGCAGGCCACACGGTGCGCGCCGCCTCCAGCGCCTCCGGGGACCAGTTGCGGGTCGCGGCCAGGTGAACCATGCGCCCGTCGTAGCTGAAGATCGCGGAGGCCGGGCCTTCGAACAACCACATGGTGCAGTCCAGGATCGCCTCGAACACCGGCGTCACGTCGGTGCGCGATTCGCTGATGACGCGCAGCACGTCGCTGACGGCGGTCTGGTATTCGAGCGACTCGGTCAGTTCCCCGGTGCGCACCTCGACCTTGTTCAGCGCCGCCTGGGTCTCGTTGAAAAGCTGTGCGTTCTGGATCGCGATGACGGCCTGGTCGGCAAAGGTCTTGAGCAGGGCGCGCTCGCTGGGCCGGAACGGACCGACTTCCGTGCGCTGCATGCTCAGGATGCCGATGCCGCGGCCTTCCCAGACCAGCGGCGCGGACAGGTTGGCGAAGCTGGTTCCCGCGAGCTCGGCATTGCGGCGCAAGACCAGTGGCGCCGCAGGATCGGCGAGCACGTCGGCGAACTCCACCAGATCGCCGGTGCGAAACGAGACCTCGGCCGAAGTGCCCGAGATCGGCATCGGGTAGTTCGCCTGCATCGACGCGCTGATCTCGGCCAGCCGCTCCTCGCTGACCGTGGCGCGGCCAGTGGCCGTCATCACCCACCGCGTGAGCGCGAGCCGGCCCTGGTCGTCCAGCATCATCAGGGCGAAGGAGCTGACGTCGAACAGCCGCTCGCAGCACTCGATGATCTTGTCGAACACCGGCCCGGGGTCGGCAACCGAGCTGCCGATGACTTTCAGCACTTCGGCTGCGGCAGTCTGGTGCGCCAGCGCCTCCAGCATTTCGTGGCCGTGGCGCTGCGTCTCGTCGAAGAGGCGGGCGTTCTCCAGCGCCAGGCCCATGCTGGCGGCTACCGTTTCGAGCAGCCCGACCTCGTGCGCGCCGAAGGCGTATTCGCGATCGTGGTTCTGCAGCGCGATGACGCCGAGGACGCGGTCGCTGCCGATGATCGGCACGGCGACGATGGAATGGGCCCAGTCGGTTCCGGGTGCGGGGTGCAGGCCGACCCGGGTCTGCTCCTCGCGCGTGTTGGCGACGCCAACCTTGCGCGCGAGCAGCATGCGGGCCAGGGGTTCGTCCGGCTTCAACGGGCGTGCCGGCGGCAGTGGCAGGGGCCGGTTGTGTTCGTAGCGGTACAGCACCTGCACGAGATTGGTCTTGTCGTCCCACCACACGATGTTCAGGTCGCCGGAATCGAAGAGTTCGCGCAGCTTGTCGCCCACGAGGTCGACGATGGCCTGGAAGCCCAGCTTGGCTGCCATGCCCCGCTGGATGCCGTTGACCAGGGTGAGTTCTTCGGCACGCTGCATGCGCTCGCGCTTGCACGCGGCCAATTCGCGCTGAAGCTCCTCGCGGACGCGGGTGTGGGCCAGGGCGCCGGCCGCCTGCCGCGCGAGTGCGGACAGCAGGTCACGGTGCACCTGTTCGAAGCGATCGAACCGGCCTTCGATGTCGGCGTAGAGATAGCCGAGCAATTCCCCTTGCGCCATCAGCGGCGCGATCAGGCAGGAGCGTTGGTCGATCGCGACGGCGTCATCGGGTCCGTGCCGCAGGCTCGGCTTGCGGGTGCGGCGGGTGTCGTCGAGCCAGGGTGTGATGGCGCCGAGGAGGGTGCCGGCGTCTTCGGCGGGTGGCAACCTCGCGCCCGCATGGCGCAGGCCGGTTTCCGTATCGAGCACGAGGAGCACGCGCTGGGCGCCAATGAGTCCGGCGGCCTCTTCGACCAGCAGGTCGCACACCCTCCCGGAGCTCTGCAATTCGTTCAGTCGCACGCCGGCGTCGGCCAGCCGCTCGAACGGGTCGCGCAGTGCGCTGCCCGCGCGCGGCGCGTGCTTCGACAGGGGTCGAGACCGGGACTCAGCCATGGGCATTTGCCTTCAGCGATCAGCGGGTTGATGCGCGATCGGCGCGCGCCACGGCGTGCAGTCTAGCGGTGAAGGGGCAATCTCTGCACGCGGGTGGCGTCCTCGGGCCGCGCGCCCCGTGCCGGCGCATCGATCGGCTCGGCGTAGGCGGCACCGATCAGCGCACCCGAATCGACGACCAGCCGGTGGATGAACGATCCGGCGTTTCGCAGCCAGCGGCGCAGCATGGCGTGGGCTCTCAGTCCAGGGTGAGCTTCGCCTTGCGGGTGACCTCGCGCCAGCGTGCGATGTCCGCCTCCAGTTCGGAGCGAAAGTGCGCTGGCGTGTCGAGCACGGGCTCCACGCCGCGCGCCGTCATGGCCTGGCGCGCAGCGGGCGTGTCCATGCTCTTGTGGATGGCTTCCTGCAGGCGGTTGGCCAATTCGGGGTTCAGGCCGGGCGGGGCGAATACGCCGAACCAGGTCGTGGCCTGGTAGGTGGGCACGCCCGCTTCGCGCATCGTCGGGATCTCCGGCGCAGCCGCGCTGCGCTCGCCGCTGGTGACGCCCAGCGCCCTGAGCTGGCCGCTCTGTATGAAGGGGAGCGACGAGGGCAGGGTGTCGAAATAGGCCGAGATGTGGCCGCCGAGCAGGTCGGTGATGACCTGGCTGCTGCCTTTGTAGGGGATATGCCTGAGGTTGGCCGTGCCGGTCGACTGCACGAACAGTTCGGCCGCCATGTGGGTGATGTTCCCCGTGCCCGCCGAGCCGTAGGTGACCGGTTCACTGCTCGAATTGACGTACCGCACGAAGTCGCCCACGGTCTTCGCGGGCGTGCGGTTGTTGACCACGAGCACCAGCGGCGTGTAGCCCACCTGGGTGATGGGCGTGAAGTCGCGCAGCGGGTCGTAAGGCAGCTTGGGCATGAGCACCGGGCTGATCGACTGGCTGGCGCTCACGCCCAGCAGGAGCGTGTAGCCATCGGCGGGCATGCGCGCCACGTCCGCGGCGGCGAGGGTGCCGTTGGCGCCCGGCTTGTCGTCGACGACGACGCTGGTGTCGAGTGCCTGCCCAAGGTGCTGCGCCACCTGCCGGGCGACGAAATCGGCGCCGCCCCCCGGTGTGAAACCGACGATCAGGCGAATCGGGCGCGTGGGGTAGTCCGCCGCGCTGGCGACCCCGGTGGCGCATAGCAGGCAGGCTGCAAGCAGCCCGAGCGCGGCCTTGATCGGATCACGCTGCATGACGCACCGCCGCCCAGGTGAAATCGTCGGGTTTGGCTGACGCGATCGCGCCCTGGGCAAGCAATTGCCCGCAGGCCTGCGATGTCATCCCTGCTGAACGCAGCAGCTCCAGCGTGTGTTCGCCGAGCTCCGGTGGGGGCAGGGTCTCGATGTCGTCCGTGGCGGCGCCGAGCCGCGGGAACTCGGGCACGTCGAAGGCGAGGCCGCGGTAGTGCACCTGCCGCAGCTTGCCCGGCTGGCGGGCCTGGGGTGCGTCGAGCACGCGTTCCAGCGGCAGCACTTCGGTGAACCCGACGCCACCGGCCTTGAGGCGCGCGGAGGCCTCGTCGAAAGTGAGCGCGGCCATGGCTGCTTTCACGATGCCCTCCACCTGATCGCGCGCCTTCTTGCGCTCGCGCAGGCTCGCAAGCGCGGCGTCGCCGGCCTGCGGGAGGTCCAAGGCGTGGCAGAACTTGAGCCAATGGGCATCGGTCAGCATCAACAGGTAGATCCAGCGATCGTCGCTGGTGGCATAGGCCCCGTAACCGGGCATGCTGAATTCTCCGTTGGGTTCGCGCTCCGGCCGTCCCAGCAACTGCATCTTGAGTTGCGCGCCGGACAGGTCGCGCGAGGCGACATGCAGGCCCGTTTCGTAGAGGCCCACTTCAACGGGCCCTGCCGCCTGGCCTTCTTTCGATTGCAACATCGCCGAGAGGATGCCGATCACCGCATAGGCGCCTGCGAACTGGTCATGGTACGAAGGCCCCAGGCGGCTGGGCCGGCCGTCGATGCGGTTGGCTTCCATCACGCCCGAGGACGCCTCGGCGACGGGGTTGGAGGCGAGGTCGTCCTCCTGCGGCCCGGCCGCGTAGCCGCGAATGTGGCAGTAGACCAGCCGGGGGTTGATGGCCCGGCAGTCCTCGCGCGTCAACCCGAGCTTGCGCGCGGCCTTGGGCGCGAGGTTGTGGACGAGCACGTCGGCCGTCGCCAGCAGCTTGCAGAACGCGTCGTGGCCTTCCGGGGTGGCGAGGTCGATGCACACGCTCTTCTTGCCGTGGCTGTAGGCGATGAAGGTTCCGCTGGGGCCGCCGCGAACCAGGCTTCTCGTCGGGTCGCCGCGTGGCGGCTCGACCTTGATCACCTCCGCGCCGAGTTGCGAAAGGATGTGGGCGGCAAAGGGCGCGGCCAGCATGGTGCCCAGCTCGATCACGCGGCGTCCTGCGAGGACAGGTTTCTGCATGGGGCGTCGTCTCCTAAAAGAATGCATTGTATTTGTGTGAGTTTCAGGCGAAAGCGCAAATTTGCGCCCTGAGACTAGAGAAAACCCGCATGCCATCAGCAAGTGGTCAACTTATACAATGCATTCTTTCGCGGCCATGAACCGCTTTCGAACCTCAGGAGACAACGTCATGCGCAGAAGGACCTTTCTCTACAGCGGTGCCGCCGCCGCTTCCGTCGCCTTGCCGGGCTGGGCGCATGCGCAGCAGCAGGTGTCGCCCGGCATCGATGTGGCCAGCAAGACCGTGACCGTGGGCGCCTTCACGCCGATCACCGGGCCGGTGCCCTTCTATACGATCCTCACGCACGCCGCCGAGTCCTGCTTCAAGTGGGCCAACGAGACGAATGCGTTGAACGGCTGGAAGATCAACTTCGTCACTTATGACGACGGCTACGAGCCGGCCCGCAGCGTGGCGGTGACGCGCCGCCTCGTCGAGGAAAACAAGATCTTCGCGCTGACGGCCGCGACCGGCACCGCGCAGTCCGTGGCCGTCATTCCCTACGCCAAGGAAGTGGGGCTGCCGATGATCGGCCCCATCGGCGGCGCGAGCGCCCTGTTCTCCGAGCGGCTGGTGTTTCCGCTGCTGCCGGACTACGGCTGGTCGGCGGCGGCGAACCTCGACTACGCGTGGAGCGGCCTCAACGCCGGCCGTGTCGCGCTGCTGTGGGAAAACGACGAACTCGGCCGCTCGGCCAAGCGCGGCTTCGACCTGCACATGGCTTCGCGCAAGAAGGAGCCGGCCGAGTCGATTCCGTTCGAAGTGCGCAGCACCGACTTCACGCCGCACGTTCGCCGGCTGGCGAACGCGAAGGCGGACGTGGTGATCCTCTTCGGCTCCAACGCCAACCTGGCGGCGGCACTGAAGGCAGCCGACCGCATCAGCTACGAGACCAAGTGGATGGCGCCGTTCTTCACGGCCGACCCGACCACGCGCAAGCTCGCCGGCCCGCTGCTGGACGGGGTGTACTTCTCCTCGTGGCTCATGCCGGTGACATCCGACGATCCGCAGATCAAGGCCTACCGCGACAACGTCGCCAAGTACTACCCCAGCGATCCGATCGGCGTGTTCGGCCTCAACGGCTGGAGCAACGGAGCGCTGTTCGTCAAGGGATTCCAGGCGCTGCTTGCCAGCGGCAAGCCGCTGACGCGCGCCAGCTTCGTCGACGTGATGGAGACCATCAGCAATCAGGCCATCGGCGGCGCGCGCAACGTGACCTTCACGGCCGGCGACCATCGCGGCGCACGCCAGGAAGGGATCATCCAGGCGGCGTCCGATGGCAGCTTCAAGCTGCTGCGCGACTTCCAGCCTTACCCGCCCGAAGTGTTCGACGCCAAGCTGTCCTGAGGAGCCGACTTGACCACTGCATATGACGCCTGGATCGGCCGCGAGGAGGAGCGCACGCAGCGCATCCTCGCGCCCGCCGTGCAGGCCATGGCCGCGACGCTCGACCTGAAAGACGCGCCCGCCGCCGGCGAACCGCTGCCGCCCGGATGGCAGTGGCTGTTCTTCAACCCGGCCGCGCCGCGCCGTGAACTCGGCGTGGATGGTCATCCGAAGCGCGGCGGCTTCCTGCCGCCCATCGAACTGCCGCGACGGATGTGGGCCGGCAGCCGGCTGCGCTATCTCTCGGACCTGCCCGTGGATGCCGAGGCGACCCGCCGCAGCCGCATCGTCAAGGTGGAGAACAAGGTCGGCAAGCGTGGCTCGCTCTGGTTCGTGACCGTGGAGCACACGACCACTTGCGAGGGCCGGGCGTGCATCGTCGAGGAACAGGACATCGTCTACCGCGAGGCGACCCCGCCGGGCGCCGCGCCCGCACCGGCGCCGCAGCGGCACGACGGCGAGGCCCAGTGGGGCCGCGCGTTCGAACCCGACACGACCTTGCTCTTCCGCTATTCGGCGCTGACCTTCAACGGCCACCGCATCCACTACGACCAGAGCTATGCGCGTGACGAGGAGGGCTACCCCGACCTCGTGGTGCATGGCCCGCTGACGGCGACGTTGCTGCAGCAGCTGGCCGTGGAGCAGGGCGGCGGCAAGCGGCTGGCGCGCTTCGAGTTCCGCGGTGTCAGTCCGCTTTTCGTCAGCCGGGCGTTCCGCCTCGAAGGGCAGGCGATGGCCGACGGCACGCTGGCGCTGTGGGCGCGCGGCCCCGATGGCGAGCTGGCGATGTCCGCGACCGCGGCATTCGGCTGAGCTGCTGCGCGGCATCCAGACATCCACACCACAAAGGAGACGAGAGACATGGCACAACACCTGAGCGGACCGGCGAGCCTCGAAGGCCAGGTCGCGCTGATCACGGGCGGCGCAGGCGGCATGGGCCGCGCCATCGCGCAGGCTTTCAAGGCGGCAGGCGCGCGAGTGGTCGCCACCGATCGTGCGGCGCATGAAGACATCGGCAGCGGCATCCAGTACCGCCGCTACGACGTGGTCTCCCGCGCTGAGACGGACAAGGTCATCGACGCCGTGATCGCCGAGCACGGCAAGGTGGACATCCTGGTCCTGTGCGCCGGCATCATCGCGCGAACCCCGCTCGGCGACAGCACGGACGAGGAGTGGGATTCGATCATGTCCGTCAATGTGCGTGGCGTGGTCAACCCGACGCGCAAGCTGTTCCCGCTGATGTGCGAGCGCGGCTTCGGCAAGATCCTCGCGGCCGGATCGATCGCGGCCAAGAACGGTGGTGTCGCCTCCGGCCCCGCGTACGTTGCATCAAAGGCAGCCGTGCACGGGATGATGCGCTGGGTCGCGAAGGCCGGTGCGCCGCACGGCGTGTATGCGAACGTGCTGGCCCCTGGGCCGGTCGAGACAGCCATGTGGGCGAACGTCACCGGCGGCAGCGTCGCGCCGTCGGCCAATACCACCGTGCCTCTCGGCCGCTACGGCAACGCGGAGGACATCGCGCAGGCCGCGCTCTTCCTTTGCTCGCCGGCCTCCAACTGGATCACGGGCACCTCGCTGGATATCAGCGGCGGCATGTGGATGGACTGACGAGGTGAATCGCATGGCAGACGACGCAGCAACGGTGATCGGCTTCATCGGACTCGGCGTGATGGGCGGGCCGATGTGCCGCAACATGGCTCTCAAGCATGCGGGCGAGGTCATCGCCTTCGACATGAACCCGAACGCCTTCCAGGCGCTGGAGGGCACGAAGGCGCGCCGCGTCGAGACGCCGGCCGACGTGGCCGCACAAGCGGACGTCGTCTTCCTGTCGCTGCCGGGCGGGCCGCAGGTGGAGCAGGTCTGCCTCGGGCCGCAGGGCCTCACGGCAGGCGCGCGCCGTCCTTCGATCATCGTGGACCTGAGCACGACCACGGTCGAGAGCGCCCGCAGCGTCGGCGAACGGCTCGGGCGGCTGGACGTCCAGTTCGCCGATGCGCCGGTGGCGCGCACGCGGGAAGCCGCCCAGCGCGGCGAGCTGAGCATCATGGTGGGCGCGAGCGAAGCGCTCTTCGCGCGCATCGAGCCGCTGCTGCGCTACATCGGCTCGGACGTGACACGCTGCGGCGAGCTGGGCTGCGGCCAGGTCGTGAAGCTGATCAACAACGCCCTCGTGTTCGAGCACACCATGGCGCTGGCCGAGATGATGGTGATCGGCGAGCGCGCAGGCGTGCAGCCCGCCGTGCTGCTGGACGCCGTCTCCAAGGGCTCCGGCGACAGCTTCGTGCTGCGCAACCACGGCCGCAAGGCCATGCTGCCGCGCGAGTTCCCGGAGAAGTCCTTCCCGCCCGAATACGCGCTCAAGGACATCGGCTACATGCTCGAACTCGCATCGCAGGTAGGCACCTCGGCGCACGTCACGGAGCTGGCACAGCGCTACTACGCCGCGACCGCGAGCAACGGATGGGGCGGGCGCTACTTTCCGGCGGTGATCGAGCTGATCGACCGCAACATCGGCCCGGCACCCGCCGCGGCCACCCACCGGGCCTGACCTCATGTCCGACTTCATCGGCCTGGTCTGGGCGGGCATCGTCAGCGGCTCCCTCTACGCGATGGGCGCGATCGGCATCGTGCTCATCTACAAGAGCTCGAACGTCGTGAACTTCGCGCACGGCAACCTGGCCGGGTTCGCGGCCTTCCTGGTGTTCGGGTTCACGGCCGGCACGTTCGCGAACATGTCGTGGTTTCCCGCCGTGCTCCTGACGCTGGCGATCATGGTCGTCGTGATGGCCGCGAGCTACCTGCTGATCGCGCCGCTGGTGTTCAAGTCCGACCTGACCAGCACGATCGCGACCCTCGGCGTAGGCCTGGTCATGCAGGGCGTGACGCAGTTGATGTTCGGCTCCAACGTGGTGTCGATGGACCTGCCCTTGCCGCGCTGGCGCGCACAGTTCGGCGGTCTCCAGGTGTCCTCCTACGACCTGGCAGTGCTGCTCGTGACGGCATTGGCGATCGGCTTGCTCTACCTGCTGATCGAGCGCACGCGCATCGGTATCGCATTTCGCGCGGTGTCGGCGAACCCGTTCGCGAGCCGGGTCTGCGGGCTGAACCTGCGCGGGGTGCATGTCTTCTCGTGGGTGGTGGCCGGCCTGCTCGGGCTGGTCGCGTCGCTGCTGATCGTGCCGACCACCTTCCTCTCGTCCACGAGCGTGGCGTCCTTCATGCTGCAGTCCTTCGCCGCCGCCGTGGTCGGTGGATTCAGCAGCCTGGCGGGCGCGGTGGTGGGCGGCATCTTCATCGGCGTGCTGATGAACCTGCTGTCCTTCTATGTGTCGGCGGAGTTCAACAACACCTACCTGCTGGTCACGATCCTGCTGGTGCTCAACGTCTTTCCCAAAGGCGTGCTCGCCGTTCGAGGGGGTGCCCGTGTCTAGCCTGCCCATTCTTCCTGCTGCCCGTTCGACCCTTCCGTCCGCTGCCGCGCCGAAGTCCGATCGCGCAGCCGGTGCCGCGCGAGGCGCGTGGGCGCGCAAGGCCGGCAGTGCGCTCGGCTTGCTCGTGCTGCTGTTGCTTCCGCTGGTCTCCGGCGGCTACTGGACCTTCACGCTCGGCGTGTGCTTCGCCAATGCCATCGCGATCATCGCGGTGAGCTTCCTGGTGCGCTACGCCGGCGAGGTCTCGATCGGGCATGGCGTGTTCGTCGCGGCCGGGGCCTACACCGTCGCCATTCTCGAAAAGTACCTGGGCCTGCCGCTGCTGGCGAGCCTGCCGGTGGCAGCAGTGCTGGGCGCGTTGCTCGGCGTGGTGTTTGCTTTTCCGTCGCGGCACCTGTCCGGCATCTACCTCGCCGTCACCACGATGGCGCTCGCGCTGGCATTGCCGGAATTGCTGCTGCACTTCTCCAGCGTGTCCGGCGGCTATGAGGGTCTGTACGTCAAGCTCGATGCGCTGCCCGGCGTGCCCAAGTCCTTGCAACGCTACTACCTGCCGCTCTTCGGGCTCGTGGCCGTCGCCTTGCTGCTGCGCCACTTCCGGCGCTCGCGGCAGGCGATGGCGATGCTGCTGATCCGCACCTCGACGCATGCGGCCGAGTCCTTCGGCGTGCGCCGCAGCTGGGCCCGGCTGTCGTGCATGGCCCTGAGCGCTTCGATCGCCGCGATCGGCGGTGCGCTGCTGTCGTTCAGTTCGTCCACCGTGTCGCCGAACAGCTTCACGCTGTGGACCTCGATCTTCCTGCTGGTCGGCTCGGTGGTCTGCCTCCATTCGATGTCGGTCGTCGGCAGTCTCATCGGCGGCGTGTTCCTCACGTTGATGCCGCTGCTGCTCGCCGGCGCGGGTGACTGGGTGCCGATCCTCTACGGCGGCGCGCTGCTCGTGGTGGTGCTCGGCGTCAATGCGCTGCCGGCAGCCGTGCGGGCGCGGCTCGAAGGGGGCCACACATGAGCGCAGTCGCGATGGCGCCGACAGTGCCGCTGGTCGTGCAGGACCTGGCGCTGGCCTTCGGAGGCAACCAGGTGCTGCAAGGCATCGCACTGCAACTGCAGCCGGGCGAGATCACCGGCCTGATCGGTCCCAACGGTGCGGGCAAGACCAGCTTCTTCAATTGCCTGACGGGGCTGTACTCGCCCCAGCAGGGCCGCATGCGCCTGGGCGATATCGGCCTGGAGGGCATTCCGCCCACGGGGCGCGCCGCGCTCGGCTTCTCGCGCAGCTTCCAGCACGTGGCGCTGTGTCCGGAGCTGAGCGTGGTCGAGAACGTGATGATCGGGCTCGACCGCCAGTCGGCCGCGGGCTGGCTCGATGCCTTCCTGCCGCTGCCTCGCGGCCGGCAGGAGCGCGCGCACAACCGTGAACTCGCGCTGGCAGCACTGACCCGGCTGGGCATCGCGAACGTGGCCGATGAAGCGCCCGCCAGCCTGCCGCCCGGTGTGCTGCGGCTGGCCGAGATCGCGCGCGCCATTGCAGGGGAGCCGCGCGTCCTGCTCCTGGACGAACCGGCAGCGGGCTTGAATTCGGTCGAGACGCGCGACCTCTCGACAGCGCTCCTGAGGCTCCGGTCGCCGCAGTTGGTGATGGTGGTCGTGGAGCACGACATGGACCTGATCATGGAAGTCTGCGACACCATCCACGTGCTCAACGTGGGCCGCCTGCTCGCCTCGGGAAGCCCGGCGCAGATCCGCTCCAACCCCGAAGTGGTGCGCGTCTATCTCGGAGACGACGATGAGTGAAGCGGCATCGAACCTGCTGCAGGTCGAGGATCTGACCGTGCGCTACGGCGCAGGGCCTGTGGTGCACGGCATTGCGCTGGATGTGCCGGGTGCGACGGTGGCGGCACTGCTGGGCGCCAACGGCGCCGGCAAGTCCAGCACGCTGCGGGCGATCGCGGGGCTGGAGCCTGCGCAAGGCCGCGTCCGCTTCGATGGCGAGGACATCAGCGGCTGGTCGTCCGCCAGGCGCTTTCGCGCCGGCATCGCCTACGTGCCGGAAGGGCGCGCGATCGTCACGGATCTGTCGGTCGCCGACAACCTCACGCTCGGGTCGTACTTCGTCGAAGCATCGGTCCGTGCGAAGCGTCGGCAGGTCGTGCTGGACTTCTTCCCCGAGATTGCCAACCGACTGAAGTCGCCCGCAGGGCTGCTGAGCGGCGGCGAGCAGCAGATGCTGGCGATCGGCCGCGGGTTGATGTCGGCGCCGCGCCTGCTGCTGCTGGACGAGCCATCGCTCGGCCTGGCACCGCTGCTCGTGGCGCGCGTCTACGAGCGGCTGGCACTCATCCAGAAGGAACAGAAGCTCGCTGCGCTGCTGGTCGAGCAGAGCTTTCACGCAGCGGCCAAGCTTGCGGCGCGCGCCTGGGTGATGCGTCACGGGCACATCGTCGGCGAACTCGATGCGCACTCGCTGCGCACCCGCGAAGGAC
Organism: Variovorax flavidus; assembly: GCF_030317145.1. Lineage (GTDB taxonomy): Bacteria > Pseudomonadota > Gammaproteobacteria > Burkholderiales > Burkholderiaceae_C > Variovorax > Variovorax flavidus. Next base: position 2,087,171 of record NZ_JASZYE010000001.1, on the reverse strand, counting down.
GCCAGCAGGCCATCGACGCCTACCTCGGCGCGCGGCAGGACGAATCGGCCAACGCATCCAGGGAGACACAGTCATGGGCGGTCTGAAGTTGCAAGGCGAAGTGATCGCGACCGGACTGCGGTTTCCGGAAGGCCCCGTGGCGCTTCCGGATGGCAGCGTGCTGGTGGTCGAGATCGCCGGGGGCCGGCTCGTGCGCGTGCTGCCGAACGGCGAACTCAGTGTCGTGGCGGAACTCGGCGGCGGACCGAATGGCGCCGCACTGGGACCGGACGGGCACTGCTACATCTGCAACAACGGCGGCTTCAGTTGGCGCACCGACGACGGCTTCACACGGCCGACGGGCGCGGCTGCGGACTACCGGGGCGGCGCGATCCAGCGGGTGGACCTTTCGAACGGCGAGGTGGAAACGCTCTACACGCAATGCGAAGGCATTCCGCTGCATGGCCCGAACGACATCGTGTTCGACGCGCACGGCGGGTTCTGGTTCAGCGACTTCGGCAAGACCTTCGAGGACCGCATCCTGCGTGGCGCCGTCTACTACGCGCGCATCGATGGCAGCTTCATCCGCCGTGCCGCGCATCCGGTGCTCACGCCGAATGGCGTCGGGCTGTCGCCGGACGGGCGCACGCTGTACGTGAGCGAGACGGAGACGAGCCGGCTCTGGTCCTATCCCGTCAAGGCGCCCGGCGAACTCGGGCACGAACCCTGGCCCTCGCCGAACGGCGGACGCCTGGTGCATGGGCTCCCGGGCTTCCAGCGATTCGACTCGCTGGCGGTGGAGGAGAGCGGCAACATCTGCGTGGCGACTCTCGTGCGCGGCGGGATCAGCGTGTTCGCCCCGACAGGCGAACTGCTGGAGTTCCACGAGGCGCCCGAAGGCTACTGCACCAACATCTGCTTCGGTGCCGCGGACCGGCGCACGGCCTTCATCACGCTCTCCGGCCATGGACAGCTTTTCGCTGTGCGGTGGCCGCGGGCAGGACTGGCGCTTTCGGCATGACGCGCCATGCCACGTATTCCAGCCGTCGCCGCTTTCTGCAGCGCGGCGCAGCCGCTGCGGCGGCCGTTCTCGGCGCGGGCACTTTGCCGGTTGGCGCCCAGCAGGCGTGGCCTTCGCGGCCCATTCGCATCATCGTTCCCTATGCGGCGGGGCAGGGCGCCGATGTGCTGATGCGCCTGATCGGGCACGAACTCTCGATGAGCCTGAACCAGAGCATCGTGGTGGACAACCGCGCCGGCGCCGGCGGCAATATCGGGACCGCGGCAGGGGCGCGATCTCCAGCCGACGGATACACCTTCGTGCTCGGTACCAACGCGACGCATGCGGCCAACGAGTTCCTTTTCAGCGCGCCTGGCTTCAATGCCGCGTCGGACTTCGACGGCGTGGCCATGCTCGGCTTGCTGCCGATGGTGTTCTGCACCTCCGCACCCGACCTGCCCGCCAACGGCATCGCGGAACTCATCGCCCAGGCCCGCGCCAAGCCTGGCACGCTGAACGTGGGGCTGCCGAGCACGACGGCAAGCGTCGTGTTCGCTCAGTTCGTGAAGGCGGCTCAGGCACCGCTGTTCGGCGTGAAATACAAGTCGTCCAGCCAGTCGATGACCGATCTCCTCGGCGGGCAGATTCCGTTGGCCATCGACACGGTCACCGCCGCGCGCCCGCAGATCGCGGCGGGCAAGCTGCGCGCGTTGGGCATCACGTCCCTCAAGGCCAGCGAGATGCTGCCCGGCGTCAGGCCGGTGTCGGAGCAGGGCGTGCCCGGCTTCGACGTCGTGGCGTGGGATGCATTGTTCGCGCCGCGCGGCACGCCAGCCGACGTCGTGCGAAAGCTCGGCGAACACGTCCAGCGTGCGCTGCAGCAACCCGAGACGCGCAGCCGGATGCTGGAAATCGGCGTCGAACCCCTGTTCATGGGGCCGGCGCAACTCGATGCATTCGTGAAGGCAGAGCGCCCCAAGTGGGGCGAGATCATCAAGGCCGCCGACATCCGCGGCGACTGAAGAAAGCAGGGAGTCCATGCCACGTCATCAAGGGGTTCGTCCCTTTCCTAAAAGAATGCATTCTGCATTGTCTGTTCAACCAAGCCACCCAGGAGTAAGACCGTGACCACAGCCACCGCCCTCAACCCCGCGCAATCCGACGTCGGCAACGCCCCCGCAGAAGGCCGCATCACCGACCAGGCCATCGCCGACGCCAAGGCCATGATCGGCCTGCACCTGCGCCCCGAAGGCCCCTATCTGCAGGACGCCACGCCCGACACGCTGCGCAACTGGTGCAACGGCATCGGCGACCTGAACCCTCTCTACCGCGATATCGGCTACGGCGCCAGCACACGCTACGGCACGATGCTCGCGCACCCGATGTTCCCCATGGCCTTCGGCTGGCTCGGCCGCACGCGCTGGGGCCTGCCGGGCGTGCACGGTTTCTATGCCGGCAACGACTGGGAACTGTTCCGCCACGTGCGCCCGGGCGACCGCATCACCCCGATCGAACGCGTGGTCGGCGTCGAGGAGAAGGAAAGCAAGTTCTCCGGCCGTCTGGTGCTGCAGTACGTCGAGGCTTCCTACTTCAACCAGCGCGGCGAATTGGTGGCGCGTGCGCTCGGCACCTGCACTCGCCACGAGCGCAAGGCGGCGCGCGACACCGGCAAGTACAAGGAAATCGTCCAGCACGAATACACGGACGAGATGCGCGACCGCATCGACGAGATCGTCCTGGACGAGCCCAAGAACATCCGCGGCGCGAACGTGCGCTACTGGGAGGAAGTGCAGGTCGGCGAGGAGCTGCCGACCATCGCGCGCGGGCCGCTGTCGCTGATGGACACCATGGGCTTTCTCGTGGGCTGCGGCCGTGGACACACGCATGGCGTGGTGCTGCAGGCGGCCGTCAAGCACCCGGGCCACTTCTTCCGCAATCCCGAGGCGGGCGGCGGGGTGGAGTACACGGGCATCGGGCATCACCGCGAATCCGTGGCGAAGGAAGTGGGCGTGCCCGGCACCTATGACTATGGTCCCCAGCGCTCTTCCTGGATGTGCACGCTGATCACCAACTGGATGGGCGATGCCGGGGTGATCAAGCGCGTGCGCACCGAGATGCGGCGCTTCAACATCGTGGGTGACACGACGTTCTGCAAGGGCAAGGTCGTGCGCAAGTACGTCAAGAACAACATCGCGCTGGTGGACATCGAGATCGCCGCCGAGAACCAGCGCGGCGAAGTGACCACGCCGGGCATCGCGACCGTGGCGCTGCCCTCGCGCGACGTGAAGCTTCCGGCCTTCATCGACGGCTCCGGCGTCGATCTCGAACTGCCGGTCATCCGCTGAACGCAAGGTCCCCGGCAACACCGCGAAAGAGGTCACATGCTTTTCGATGAAGTGTCACCATCCGTCGAGCTGCCCTTGTCGGGTTGCCGCGTGGTCGAGCGTTCGCGCACGGTGGCGGCCGCCTACGCCGGTCGCCTCCTGGCCGCGATGGGCGCGCAGGTCGTGATGCTGGAGCCCGAGGAGGGGTCCGCGTTGCGGCAGGCACCGCCGTTGCTGGAAGAGACGGGGGAAAGCGCGCTGTTCGCCTACCTTGCCGTCGGAAAGCGCAGCCTGGTCTGCGACCCGCTGACGGGCAGCGGGCAGGCCGTGCTGGCGCGCGCGCTGGATGGCGCCGACATCCTGATCGACGACACGCCGGTGCGCGAGCGTGCGGCCGCGGGCCTCGACCCGGAATCGATCGGCAGGAGCTTTCCCCGACTCGTCCATGTGAGCGTGTTGCCCTTCGGCGCCAGCGGAGCCAAGGCGGACTGGGACGGCGAGGAAGTGAACCTGGTGCATGCCGGCGGCGAGGGGTTCCTGTTGCCCAATGGCCTGTCGCGCGAGCTGTTCCCGGACCGGCCTCCGCTCAAGGTCTACGGGCACTTCGCCGGCTACCAGGGCGGCAGCATGGCGCTGACCTGCGCGCTCGCCGCATGGTGGGCCGTGCCCGAACTCGGAGGCCAGTACGTGGATGTATCGGTGCAGGACGCGATGCTGTCGGTCGGTGCCTTCGCGTTGCAGCGGCTGGGCGATGGCTCGCTGGAACATCGTTCGACGCGCAGCTTCCGCTACGGCGGCGTGTTCAAGACGCTCGACGGCTATCTGGAACTGCTCACGCTCGAAGACCGGCAATGGAGCGCCCTCGTCGAACTGCTGGGCGGGCCCGGATGGGCCCGCGAAGATGCCCTGCGCGACCCGCTCGAACGCAGCCGGCGCGGCGACGAGATCAACGGCCATATCCGCGAATGGATGGCGAGGCATCGCGTCGAGGACATCGTGCGGCGCGCGCAGGAACTGGGCGTGCCCGCAGCCCGATACCGCACGCCCACGGAGGTGACGCAGGGCGAGCACGAACGCGCGCGCGGACTGTTCGCGCCTGCGACGCTCGAAAGCGGCATGGAGGTCGATGTGCTGATGGCGCCGTTCCAGTTCCGCTGCACGCCCTTGCAAGGCTGCGGACGGGTGCCCGCCCTGGGCGAGATGGCACAGGAGGTGACCGCATGACGCGCCCCCACGCGCCCCTTGCCGGCGTTCGCATCGCGGATTTCACGATCCACGCGGCCGGCCCTTTCTGCACGCACCTGCTGTCCCAGCTGGGCGCGCAGTGCATCAAGATCGAGAGCCGCACGCGGCCCGATGCCTTTCGCAAGCCGCATGCGGTGTACGGCCGGATGCAGGCGGCGACCTTCGACCAGGTGTCGGCGAACAAGCTGTCGGTGCGCCTCAACCTGAAGCAACCCGAGGCGGTGGAACTTGCCAAGCGGATCGTCGCCCTGTCCGACATCGCGGCAGAGAGCTTCAGGCCCGGCGTGATGAAGCGGCTCGGCCTTGGCTTCGATGCCTTGCGCGAGGCCAGGACGGACATCGTCCTGCTTTCGCTGTCCTCGTGCGGCCAGAGCGGTCCGGATTCGCACTTTGCCGGGTACGCGCCGCTCTTCGGCGCCTGGGGCGGGCTGGGCTGGATGAGCGGCTACAGCGACGGGCCGCCGGTGGAGATGCGCCACGTCATGGATCACTCCGCGGGCGTGCATGCGGCGGCGGCCACCTTGGCTGCGTTGCATCAGCGCCGCCGCACCGGCCGCGCGCAGCACGTCGACCTGGCCGCACGCGAAGTCGCTTCGGCCATGATCGGCGATGCGCTCGTTCAGGCCAGTTGCGGCAGCACGCCCCAGCGGCCCGGCAACGGCGATCTCGCCATGGCGCCGCACGGCATCTACGCCACCGCCCAACCCGATCGCTGGCTGACTCTGGCGGTGCGCAACGACCGCGAATGGAAAGCGCTGCTGACGACGCTGGGGCAGGGCGGGCCGCCGCTTGACTCGCGCTTTGCCACCGCGCAGGCACGCCGCCGACACCAGGCCGAGATCGATGCGCTGCTCATGGGCTGGCTGGCCACGCGCGACGCCGACGAGACGGCGGCACGGTTGCAGGAGGCCGGCGTTTGCGCCCACGTGTCGTGGAACATGCAGGATGTGGCGGACGATGCGCACCTGCGCGAGCGCGGCGCCCTGGTCGAGGTGAGCGCGCCCGACATTCCGCTGCGCCTGGCCGTCGGCGCACCGGGGCGCTTCTCGGTCACGGACGACGTGGGCATTCGCCGGCTGACGCCGACGCTGGGGCAGGATGAGGAATATGTCTTCGGCGAACTGCTGGGGCTCGACGCCGCACGCCGGGCCGATCTGGAAAAGCGCGAGGTCATCCTGTAGAACATCCCTCGCGCGACAACGCCCCAATCAACGAACCCAAGGAGTGCTACGTGACAGAGTCCATCTACCTCGTGCTGGACATGGAAAACGACCTGGTCCACGCGGACGGGCCGAACGGCAAGGCCGCCTATGGCGAGCAGGTGCGCGGCCGCCGCATCCTCGAGAACACCCGCCACGCGATCGACAAGGCGCGCGCCGCCGGCGTGCCCATCGGCTTCGTGCGGGTCGGCTTCTCGCCCGATTACCGCGAGTGCCCGCCCGATTCGCCGATCTTTTCCGGTGCCCGCAAGAACGGCGTCTTCAAGCTCGGCACCTGGGGCACCGAGGTGCATCCGGACCTCGGCATGCAGTCCGGCGACTTCGACATCGTCAAGCACCGCGTCAGCCCCTTCTACAGCACCAGTCTGGAAGCGATCCTGCGCGCGAAGGGGATCCGGCGGATCTACTGCTCGGGCATCTCGACGAACGCGGTCGTGCAGGCCACGGTGCGTGAAGGCCACGACCGCGACTACGAGATGGTCGTGCTGGAAGACTGCTGCTGCGGGCTGTCGGCCGAGGAGCACGAGGGCGCGATCCAGAGCTTGCGCCGCTTCTGTCGCCTGACGACTTCGCAAGAAGTGGTGTTCGGGTGAGGCGCCGATGAGTCGCGTCGCACGCAGCCTGCTGTTCGTGCCCGGCGATCGGCCCGAGCGCTTCGACAAGGCCGCCGCCAGCGGCGCGCGCGAAATCATCCTGGATCTGGAGGACGCCGTCGCACCTGCGGCCAAGACCGGCGCGCGCGGCACGGTCGCCTCCTGGCTTTCGACCGGACGCCGGGCCTTCGTGCGCATCAATGCCCTGCAGACCGAGTGGCACGCCGATGACTTGCGAATGCTGCAGGCGGCGCCGGGCGCGGGTCTGATGCTGCCCAAGGCCGATGCGGATTCGCTGGCGCGCACGGCCCAGGCGCTGCCGGGGCGCCGGATCGTCGCGCTGCTGGAAACAGTGTCCGGCCTGATGGAACTGGCGCAGATGGTCCGGGTGCCCGGCCTGGAGCGCATCGCTTTCGGCAGCGTGGACTTCGCCGCCGAAAGCGGCATCGCGGACGAGGGCGATGCGATGACGAGCGTGCGCGTCCAGATCGTTCTGCATTCCTGCCATGCCGGTCTCGTCGCCCCGATCGACGGCGTCAGCGTTCATTTCGACGACGACGCGCGCATGCGGGCGGATGCGTTGCGTTCGCGGCAACTGGGCTTCGGCGGCAAGCTGTGCATCCATCCGCGCCAGGTCGCGCCGGTGAACGCGGCCTTCCTGCCCACGCCGCAGGACCTGCAGTGGGCGCTGGCGGTGTTGGCTGCTTTCGAGGCCAGCGGAGGCGCAGCCACCTCCGTAGACGGCAAGATGATCGACAAGCCGGTCGTCGACCGGGCGCGGCGCATCGTCGCCGAAGGCACGGACGCTGCCGCTTAGAATCCCGCGGAGGGTTTGCAGGGCTGCAGCAAATGGACTATCGAACCAAAGAAGAACAAGTTGCGGATTACCTGCGCGAGCGGATCATCTCCGGGGTGTACCCGCGCGGCTCGCGCCTCAAGCAGGCCGAGATCGCCGAGCAACTCCACCTGAGCATCACGCCCGTGCGCGAGGCACTGAAGCTGCTGGCGGCCGAAGGCTATGTCAGCGGCGACTCCTATCGCGGCGCCCGCGTGGTCCCTTTCGATGCCGGTGCCTCCGGCGAGATCCTCAATCTCCGGCTGATGCTGGAAGCGCAACTGGTTCGCGGCGCGGTCGAGAAGGTCACGTCGCAGGACATCGCCGAGCTTCGGGCGCTGGCCGACGAATTCGCCGCCGCCTTCGAGAGCGGCGATCGCGCGATCGCGCGTGGCGTCAACTACCGCTTTCATCGGCGCCTCTACGACTGCGCGCAAATGCCCCAGACCCTGCACTTCGTCCAGATCCTGTGGGCGCGCTACCCGTTCGACCTGATCAACGCCGTGGAAGGCCGCGGCAAGGATGCCGTGCACGAGCACGACGAGATCCTGCAGGCGCTCACCACGGGCGATGCGTCCACCGCCATGCTCGCGATGCGCAAGCACATCGAGTCGGGGTGGACGGTCCTGAAGTCGGTCTAGACGCGGACCGCCGCGTCGTCGCGGCTCAGTCGAAGTTCAGCAGCACCTTCATCGCCTGCGACCGGTCCGCCGCCAGCGCGAATGCGCGCGCCGAATCACGATACGACAGCGTCGCCGAGATCAGCGGCTTGACGTCCACCAGCCCCTTGTTGAGCAGCTCGACCGCGACGGCGAATTCCTCGTGGAAGCGGAAGGCGCCGCGCAGGTCGAATTCCTTGGCGACGATGGTGTTGATCGGCAACTGGATCTCGCCGCCAGCCAGGCCCAGCTGCACGATCACGCCGCGCGGGCGCAGCGCCTCGAAGGCGCCGACCAGCGCGCGTGGGTTGCCGCTGGCCTCCAGCAGCACGTCGAAGCTGCCCTTGTCGACGGCGAAGCGCTTGAGACCATCGGGCTCCTCGGCCACGTTGACCACCTCGTCGGCGCCGACCTTGAGCGCCTTTTCCAGCGTGAGCGCGCCCACGTCGGTCGCGACGATGTGCGCGGCGCCGGCCCGGCGCGCCGCAATGATCGCCAGCGCACCGATCGGCCCGCAACCGGTCACCAGCACCCGCTGGCCCAGCAGCGGGCCCGCGCGCCGCACCGCGTGCAGCGCCACCGACAGCGGCTCGGCCATCGAGCCCTCGCCGTCGCTGACCGAATCCGCGAGCTTGTGCGCCTGGTGCGTCTCGACCACGATCTGCTGGCGGAAGGCACCCTGCACGTGCGGGTTGCGCATCGCGCTACCGTAGTAGCGCATGTCCAGGCAGTGGTTCTGCAGCCCCTGCTGGCAGAAGCGGCACAGCCCGCAGGGCCGGCTCGGGCTGATCGCGATGCGCTCGCCGGGCTGGAAGCCGGTGACGGCGGAGCCCACCGCCTCGATCATCCCGGCCACCTCGTGGCCCAGCACCATCGGCTGCTGGATGCGCACGGTGCCGAAGCCCCCGTGCTGGTAGTAGTGCAGGTCGGAGCCGCAGATGCCGCCGCAGCGCACGCGCACCTGCAGCTGGTCGGCGCCGAGCTCGGCGGTTTCGATCTCTTCGACGCGCAGGTCGCCGGGTGCGTGAATGACGAGTGCTTCCATGGTCTTTCTCAGAGAGTGGCGGTCACGCCGCCGTCCACGTAGAGGATGTGGCCGTTCACGAAGTTGGAGGCATCGCTCGAAAGAAACACCGCCGCGCCCACCAGGTCTTCGACATCGCCCCAGCGCCGCGAGGGCGTGCGGCCGACCAGCCATTTCGTGAAGTCCTCGTTGTTGACCAGCGCCTCGGTCAGCTCGGTCTTGAAGTAGCCGGGCCCGAGGCCGTTGACCTGGATGCCGTGCTGGCCCCAGTCGATGGCCATGCCCTTGGTCAGCATCTTCACCGCACCCTTGCTGGCGGTGTAGGGCGCGATGCCGGGTCGGCCGAGCTCGCTCTGCACCGAGCAGATGTTGACGATCTTGCCGCGCCCGCGCGGGATCATGCGCTGCGCCACCGCCTTGCCGACGAGGAACACGCTGTCGACGTTGGTCTTCATCAGTTCGTGCCAGTTCGCTTCCTCGAACTGGTCGAGCGGCCCGCGGCGCTGCATGCCGGCGTTGTTGACCAGGATGTCGATCGCGCCGATGTCGGCCTCGATGCGCGCGATGGCGGCGTTCACCGCATCGCCCGAGGTCACGTCGAAGGCGGCGGCGAAGACCGTGGCGCCCTCGTCGCGCAACTGCGTCGCGGCCTGCTCCAGCTTGGCGGCATTGCGCGCGTTGAGGATCACGCGGGCGCCGGCGCCGGCCAGCCCGCGCGCCAGCGCGAAGCCGATGCCCGCACTGGAGCCGGTGATGAGCGCGGTGCGCCCGGTGAGGTCAAAGTTCTTGAGGACGGATTGCAACAGGATCTCCAGCAGTGAAACAGGTTCAGGAAGAACGCCCGGCCGCCCATCGGGCCACGCCGTCGAGGATCTCGGTCAGCACCTCGTCATCATCGCGCCCCGAGCGCTTGAGGACGTGGAAGGAATGGTCCGCATGGTCGATCACCATCAGCGTGGCGCGCGAGCCGAGCTTCGCGACGACCGGGCGAAGGTGGTCGAGGTCCGCCAGCTTGTCCTGCGTGCCCTGGACGAAGAGCATCGGGATCTGCACCTTCGACAGATGCTCGGCGCGAGAGGTCGCGGGCACGCCGGCAGGATGCAGGGGGAAGCCCAGGAACACCAGGCCTTCGACGCGAGGCAGCGGCTCGATCGCCTGCGCCTGCGAGGTCATGCGGGCGCCGAAGGACTTGCCGCCCGCCAGCAGGGGCAGCGGCCCGAACACCTGCGCCGCGTACGCCACCGCCGCACGAACCGTGGCGTGCGCCGTGGGCGGCAGGTCCGGACGCTTCTTGCCGAGTTCCATGTAGGGGAACTGATAGCGCAGGGTGGCGATGTGGCGTTCGGCCAGGCCGTCCGCAACCGCGGTCATGAACGAATGGTCCATGCCGGCGCCCGCCCCGTGGGCGAAGACGTAGCAGGCACTGGGCGCGGGCGGCGCCTGCACGATCCCCGAGACGGCCAGGTCGTCGTTGATGCGTATCGAGACTTTCTGCATGTCGGTCCAGTGTCGTGCGGATGGGTCAGTTGAGGCGGGCTTCCTTGAGGCGCTGCAGTTCCGCTTGTTCCTCGGCGAGTTTGCTCTTTCGCCGCGCGATCTTTTCGGCGCTGCCATTGCGTTCGGCTTCCTTCAGCTCGCGTTCTCTCGCGGCAACCTTCTTCTCCTGTTGCGCGATGCGGCGCTGATGCTCCGCCTGCAGCTTCTCGTCGCTGCAGTTGCGGTCGACCTCCTTCAGCGCGCGCTCCAGACCACGAACGCGCTGTTTCTGCCCCTTGGCCTTGGCTTCGTCGATGTCCCGGCTGATGGCCTCGTGCTTGGCGCGGCAGGTTCCGCCGGGTGCGGCCTGCGCAGCGGCCCCGAAGGACGATGTGGCGAGCGCTGCTGCCAGGAGGTAAGTCGAAATATTCATGAGTGCTCCGTGTTCAAGGTGCCGAGCCTCCATCATCAATAATGGAAGGCTCTGTAACATGGAGTTTCAAACGTGACTTTGAGAATCTCTTTCACCGGCGCCGCCATCGCGGCCGCGGTGACCGTCCTGCTCGCCGGCTGTGCCGCCCAGCGTGCCCCTTCCGAGTCCGCCGCGCCCGCTGCGCCCGCGCCCGCTCCGGCTGCCCCCGCGGCGAACGACGCCGCCCGCAAGATCCCGGCGGGTATGACGTACGGGGAAATCACCCAGACGCTGAGCGAAGGCACCGCCAAGGCCAGGAAGGCGCTGGTCGGGAAGACCGTCGCGTTGAACCTGTCGAAGTCCTCGACGAAGGGTCTTCCTGCAGGGCTGTACGAAGTCCAGGCCGATGACGACACCTATTTCCGCTGCAAGACCTCCGCCGCCGGATTCAAGGGCGGCGAGGTCACGGCCAAGGTCAGCAACTACACGTTCACGCAGAAGACCAACCGGTCCGTCGTCGAACTCGACCGCTGCGCCGTGGCGGTGGCCGAAGCGAGCGCTCCCGTGGTCGCCGCAGCGCCTGCACCTGCCGCGGCGCCCGCACCGGCAGCGGCCCCGGCGCCTGCACCCGCAACGGCCAAGGGCGGTGCCAAGCCCGGCATGGACAGCCAGGGCAACGTGATCGACTCCACCAAGGTGGAATCCGGCAGCGGACGCACCGTCAAGGGCATGAACGACTACGAAGGCGAGATCACCGGGAATCCGGCCAAGAACTCGAAGTTCACGCAACTGCAGATCGGCATGTCCTGGAAGCAGGTCGTGGATCTCGCGGGCGAGCCGACCGACAGCGGTGCATACATGACGGGCAAGGCCTGGATCCCGTTCTATTTCGGCGGCGATCGCCATCGCCTCGAAATGACCTACAAGGGCCAGGGCCGCCTGATCTTCGCGGGCGGCAGCCTCGGCAACGTGTCCGGCGGCAACCTGATCTGGATCATCCACAACCCGAACGAAACCGGCTACCGCTGACCCGGGCGCGCTAGCATCCTTGTCCTGCTGGCCGTCCGGCCTGCTTTTCAGCACAAGGATGCGTGATGCGCTCACTCGATCTTCCTGGCGGGTCGTCCATCCCTTCGCTGGGCCTCGGCACCTGGCACATGGGTGAAGCCGCCGGGCACCGCAAGGCCGAAGTGGCCGCGGTGCGCGCCGCCATCGACATGGGCTACCGCCTCATCGACACCGCCGAGATGTACGGCGAGGGCGGCGCCGAGGAAGTCGTCGGCCAGGCCGTGGCCGATGCACTTCGTGCCGGCGACGTCCGGCGCGAAGACCTCTTCATCGTCAGCAAGGTCTACCCGCACAACGCCAGCCGCAAGGGAACACCCGCCGCCTGCGAACGAAGCCTCGCGCGCCTCGGCCTCGACCACATCGATCTCTATCTCCTGCACTGGCGCGGAGAGCACCCGTTGACCGAGACATGCGACGCCCTGCGCGCGCTCGTGGCAAAGCGTCGCATCGGCCACTGGGGCGTCAGCAACTTCGACACCGACGACATGGAAGAACTCGCAAGCGTTACCGGCGACGTCGCGGGCTGCGCGGCAAACCAGGTCTACTTCTCCGTCGGCGAACGCGGCCCCGAGTTCAGCCTGTTGCCCTGGCTCCGCGAAAGCGGAATGCCCCTGATGGCCTACAGCCCCATAGATCAGGGCTCACTCGCCACGGACGCCGGCCTCTTGAAAATCGCGCAGCGCCTCGGCGTCACGGCCGCGCAGGTCGCACTTGCATGGGTGCTGTCACGACCGGGCGTCGTCGCCATACCAAAGGCAGTGCGCGAAGCCCACCTCCGCGAAAACCTCGCAGCCGCCCACCTGGAACTCAGCGCCGCCGACCTGGCAGAAATCGACCGCCTCCATCCCCCGCCCCGCCGCAAGACCCCCCTGGCAATGATCTAACCCAAAGGCCGGCGAAGCCCAGCCTGTTCGTGAAACACCGCGGAACCGGCTCCGCCGGGCCGCCGGTGTTGCCCCCGGTAGGGGGTAGGCGAAGCGACACGAAGTGCGCGAAGCCTGGGGGCGAGCCCTCAATGCGCTTCGGCCTGCTTGGCCGCCGCGATGATCGCCGTCTCGTCGTGCTTCGCACCGTTGAGGAACAGGTTGAGCAGCACCGCGCAGATCGACGCCAGCAGGATGCCCGACTCCACCAGCGAGTGGATCGCATGCGGCATCCACTGCTTGAAGTTCGGGGCGATCAACGGAATCATGCCGATGCCGATCGACACCGCGACGATCATCGCGTTGTGGCGGTTGCCCTTGAAGTCCACGCCGGAGAGGATCCGGATGCCCGTGGCCGCCACCATGCCGAACATCACCAGGCCCGCGCCGCCCAGCACCACCGTGGGCAGCGATTCGACCAGCGCCGCCATCTTCGGCAGCAGGCCGAGCACGATCAGGATCACGCCGCCGGCGACGCAGACGAAGCGGCTCTTGATGCCCGTCACCGCCACCAGCCCCACGTTCTGCGAGAAGCTCGTGTACGGGAAGGTGTTGAACACACCGCCGATCAGTGTGCCCAGGCCATCGGTGCGCAAGCCGCGGGCGAGATCCTGCTGCGTGATCTTGCGGTCGGTCATTTCGCCCAGGGCGAGGAACATGCCCGTCGACTCGATCATCACCACGATCATGATCAGCGACATCGTGAGGATCAGGATCGGGTCGAACTGCGGCATGCCGAAGTGGAAGGGCAGCACCACGTCGAACCACGCCGCGTTGCCGACCTTCTCGAAGGTCATGAAGCCGAACAGCGTCGCGACGACCGCGCCGATCACGATGCCCAGCAGCACCGAGATGTTGGCGATGAAGCCCTTGGCGTATTTCACGATCATCAGGATCGACACCAGCACCAGCGCAGCGATGCCGAGGCCGCCCAGGTCCGCATACTTGGGGTTGGGCACCGAGGGCACGATCGAGAGGCCCTTGGGCAGCGGCGGCACCGAGGAGCCCGGCGAGGTCGCGTCGGCCAGCCACTTCGCGTAGACCGGATCGACCAGCGCAGGTGCGGTCGGGCCGACCGGGTTGCCGAAGATCCAGTTGATGCCCACGCGCATCAGGCTGATGCCGATCACCGCGATGATCGTGCCGGTGACCACGGGCGGGAAGAAGCGCAGCATGCGCGACACCATCGGGGCAATCAATATCGAGATGATGCCGGCGCCGATGATCGCGCCGAACAGCAGTTGCGCACCGGCCTGGCCCGGGTTGGCATTGGCGATGGCGACCATCGGCGCGACGGAGGCGAAGGTCACGCCCATCATCACCGGCAGCTTGATGCCGAACCATTGCGTGACGCCGAGTGCCTGGATCAGGGTGGCAACGCCGCAGCAGAACAGGTCGGCAGAGATCAGCAGCGCGACCTCCTGCGGACTGAGCTTGAGCGCGCGGCCGACGATCAGCGGAACCGCGACTGCACCGGCGTACATCACCAGCACGTGTTGCAGGCCGAGAGCCGTGAGCTTGCCTGCGGGCAGGCGCTGGTCGACCGGGTGGATGGAAGGCGAGGCAGCCGTCATTGCGTGATCTCCTGGGGCGGCGTGAACGAAAGAGATGATGAAGGCGATGGCGCGTCGCGACAACCGTCCACCGTTCTGTACGCCAAACTGTATACACATCAAGCCCCGCGCTGTATAGCGGAAAACCCGAGGCGCACGCCCAATGAAAAAAGCCCCCGAAGGGGCTTTTCGTGGTGTGCCTGGAGGCCGGATCAGGCGGCGTGCGTGGACTTGGCGCTCTTCTTGTGAGCCACGTGCACCTTGCCCGACTTGTGGGCGACCTTGTGCGAGGTGGTCTTGTGGGCCTTGCTGTGCTTGGCGGCGGGCTTGGCTGCCTTGGCCTTGGACTTGGTCACGACAGGCGCGGGGCTCACGGGATCGGCGGGTGCCTGGGCAAAGGACGAACCGGCTGCGAATGCAAAGGTGGCTGCGACAAGAGCGAGAAGAGTGCGTTTCATGAAGTGGTCGAAGAGAAGGTTGGAGAAGGCTCGAAGAAGTGGCCAGCCCGAACTGGAATCGGGTCTGGTCATGCTGTGCAACGCGGCACGTCGCGGGCGGATGACAGGGTTTCGAGCGCACCCGCGATGGGCGGAAATTTTTCATGGACTGGCTGACTGCCAGCAGACCCGCGCTGTCGCACCCGGGACGACAATGGCCCGATGAAGGCACGCGCAGGCCCATCCGGTGAAGTCGCCACCCCCGTGAGCAGCGTGTGGCGCCGCGGGTGGCGCATCGCAGGCATCGTGCTGGCGGTCGTCGTGCTGCTGGTTGCGGGCGCCTTGGTCGCCTTGCGGCGGGCCTACCCGCCGGAGCGGCTGGCAGTCTTGCTCTCGGAACAGGTGACGGCCTCCACGGGTCGCGCCTTCCGGATCGACGGCGACCTGTCCATCCATCTGCTCCCGACCATCGCCGTGAAGGCCAACGACATCGTGCTCGGCAATGTGGAGTGGGGTTCGCAACCGGACATGATCCGGCTCAGGCAGGCAGCCTTCGAGGTGTCGCTGCGAGAGTTGCTCGATGGAAGGGTTCGCATCCTGAGCGTCGACATGGACGATGCGGATGTGCTGCTCGAATCGGACGGCGCCGGCCAGTTCAACTGGCATCTGGCCCCGCGCCAGCGGACCGGCGGCACGCGCGCAGAGGGGATAGCCGTGGGGCGGATCTCCGTGTCCAACGCACGCATCACCTATCGTGATGGCAAGAAAGGTGTGCTCGACACGGTCACCGTCGACACACTCGACATCCGGCCCCAGGGCGAGCGCGAGAGTTTGAGCGCGACCTTCACGCTCGGGTCCCGGCAATGGAAGTCCGAAGGGGAGATCGGCCATGTCGGCGAACTGCAAGCGGGCAAGGGGGAATGGCCGTTCGACCTCCGATTCACCACGGATGGCGCCAGCGTCTCGGCGGCAGGCAACATGGGAACCGGGCCGCGCGCGGGACGCCTGGAGGCCAGCCTCTCGGCTCGCCTCGACACGGCGGCCGCGCTATCGGAGTTCTCCGCCGCGGCTGCGAACCTGCCGATGCCCGTCGAGGCCAGCGCGACCCTTCTGCGTTCGGGGGACGAATGGCGCGCCGAGTCGATGCGACTGTCGCTGGGCGGACAAACCCTGACCGGGCAAGTCAGTTTCCATGCCGGACCGTCTTCGCGTCTGGATGCCGATCTGTCGGCCGCTGCCTTCGATCTCGCCAGGTGGCACACCGGCAAGGGCACGACCCGGCCGCCGGCCGCAGCATCGGCGCATCGGGCGCAATTTTTCGGCGACACGCCATTGCCGTTCGATGCGCTGCCGCAATTCCCGATGCAGATCGCACTGAAGGTGGAGCGCTTCAACATGCCGGGCACGCCAACGCTGTCGGCGCTCAACCTGCATTGGGTGTCGGAGGCCGAACGGTTGACGATCGAGCCGCTCTCCTTCGCCGCCGCGGGGGGCGAGGTGCGCGGCCGGTTGAGCGTCGCGCTGCCAAGGAACGCGCCGCCTCGGACCGATGTGCTGATGAATGCCCGGTCGCTCTCCGTCGAAACGCTCGACGCGCAATGGGGCGGCGGCAGCCACTTCAAGGGCGGCCGCGCGAATCTCGACCTCAAGCTGGCCATGACCGGGCGCACGCCGCGTAGCCTCGCCGCGTCATCGACCGGCGACGTGCAGCTGACGATGCGCGACGTCTCGTTGACGGGCAAGGCGGCCGCGCTCGATCGCGACATCGTGGCCCGCCTGCTCGAAATGCTGGTGCCGAAGCAGGGGGGCCGGCCGGATCTGGTCGTGCAGTGCGCCGTTGCGCGCCTGCCCTTGCGCAACGGCGTGGCCGTGATCGACCGGTCGATCGCCATGGAGACCTCGCAGCTTGCCGTCACGGCCAGCGGTGAACTGAATCTGGCAAAGCAGACGATCGAGCTGGCGTTCCGGCCGAGGGTCAAGAAGGGACTGGACCTCAACCCGGGCAGCCTGGTCCAGCTCATGCTGGTGAAGGGGCCGCTGGAGAAGCCCGAGCTGAGCATCGACCCGAAGGGCACCGTGCGCCAGGCCGCGAACTACGGCGTGGCCGCGGCGACGGGCGGGCTGTCGCTGCTGGCGCCCGCCTTGCTGGGAGGCGAGGGCGAGTCCAGAGGCTGCGATTCGGCAGCCAAGGCGCCCGGCGCGGGCGCGAAGCCGCAGACCTCGGCTGCGAGCCGCAGTCCGAAGCTGCCGCGGCCTTTCTCGGGCCTCCGGCAAGCCTTGCCCTGACGAAAAGTAAAGTAAGAAGAAAGTGAATGAAATATCTTGTTACTTTGAAATCAGATAGGCACAATGTATTACATGGAATCTCAGAACTTTTCCAAGCCGCACTGGTCGCCGGCTGGCCTGCTGGGCCTCCTGCGATCCACGCTGCAGTCCGTTGAGGAAGCGCCGGCATCGCGGGAGACCAGTGCCCCTCCCGCCCGGCTGAGCAGCGCCCAACTGGCGGAAGTGGCAAACGAGTGGCGGCACCGCACTTCGGACGGCGACGAGGGCGCCGAATCCGTGGCGCAGGCTCTGGAACTCGTCGCCAACCATCGTTCGCAAGACAAGCAGAAGCGGATCCAGGCGATGGGCAAGCGACTGTCCGAACTGATGGGCTTGAATTGAGCTGCCCGCTTACCCACCGCGTGCGGCAGCGGCTGGGTAGAGTGCCGCGAACACGATTCCCTGGAAACTCTTCGACGCATATGAAGACTCAACTCGAAGCGATCAATGAAGGCTACGACGTCGACCTGTCGGGCCCCGGCCGGCCCATGGGCGCTCGCGGCAAGTATCCGGAATTCGAAGTGATTCCGCTGCTCACGGACATGGAGGCGGAGTTGCTCAACACGCTGAGCCTCATCCGCAAGCTGCTCACCGAGGGCACGCCGACCAGGGACGCGCAAGAGGGCGTGGTGCTCGCGATCGACGGGCTGCTCTCCGTCGCCCGTTCCTGAAGCACGACATTTCTTTCCAGGGGACAACCATGAACACCTACCAAACGGCCAGCCAAGCGACCGGTGTCGCCCGCACCCTCAGCAAGAGCGCAGCCTGCACGATCGTCGTGTACCAGGCGGCAGCCGGCAAGTATGTGACCGCGCGGCCCACGGATGCGGTCCGCGGGCTCGTCATCGGCATCTATCGCAACGGCTACCTGATGCCGAGCGGCCAGCGCGCGGCCTGAGCCGCCGCGATCATTTCAGGGCGAGTGCCGCTCGGGTCGGCCTCCCCTTGAGCCGACGAAACGCCCCCTTGGCATCGCCCATCTCGGCCTCCATCCGCTGGATCGCGGCCACCCGCGTCGAAGCCTGGGCATCGTGAGGCACGATCAGCACATCGCTCGTCGCCCAGTACAGGACCCGCTGCGAGACGCTGCCCAGAAAGAACGTCATGAACGGCAGGCGCCGCCGCTTGCCCACCACCAGCAGGTCGGCACCCACGTACTCCTGCTGAATCGCGGCCTGCCGGGCGGGATCGCCGTGGCTCACCTTGGACATCACGCGGTTGCGTCGCGAATCGAACGAATCGGTCAATGCCAGGATGCGGTGGCGCGCGTAGCGCAGACATTCCTGCCGGTAGGCCTTGACGGCTTGTGCAGAGGCCTCCGCGCAGCGCAACCTGGCTTCGTTCAGCGTGCTGATGGCATGGAAGAGCTCGACTTCGGCATCCGCGTCCAGGACGCACGCGAGCTTGACCATGTTCCTCGACTCCGGAGTGAAGTCCACGGCCACCAGGATGCGGCCGTATCGCCCTTTTGGCGCGAGCTTGGTCACCAGAACCGGGCAGCGACACAGGCGTGCCAGCCGCTCCGCCGTCTGGCCCCGCAGGAACGTCGCGAGTGCGGATTCGCGCTGGTAGCCGAGCACGAGAAGGTCCGCGCAGGCCGCCTCTTCGGCGACGTGATGCAGGGTGTTGGCCGTCTGGTTCGCCGTCCGGACGGTGATCGCCAGGCGAGTGCTCAGCGCTCTGGCGGTGTGGGCGAGCCGGCTCGCGCCATCCGCGGGTGGCGCGTTCCCATTCGCGGGCGCGAACATGAGCTTCAGCGTGGCTCGGTGCTCGACGGCAAGTTGCGCCGCGCGTTCCAGCGCCCAGTCGGCCTGCTTTGAAAAGTCGGTGACAGCCAGGATGGATCGGATGTTCATCGCTCGACACCCCGTCGATCGATCAGCCTGTCGGGCCGGGCGTAGTCAAGTTCGGTGAGCGCAAGCTCGCCGAGGATCGTTGCATGCATTGAACGCACTCCAGTCGAATGCAGCCTGCCCGTACGCGTGGGCAACGGCTGCTACTGCGCGAGGCGGATGCCCGGCGGTCGAATGGTTTGCGCTGATGAAGGAGAAAGGGAGCGGACCGCCGGGCTTAGGAATGTGCTGGCGTCGGCTGGAGGCCTGCCATCACCACTGAAAACTGCGTGCGCGCGCCGTCTGCCACCAGGGGCAGGACTGCTTGTGCAGCGAGTGGAGGGAGGATGGACAGGTTGAACACCGGCGGGAGTGTACTGACGCAAGGCGGTGCCTTCAAGCAATGGCCTCAGGCATCTTGCCGATATGCAGAATGCTGCGCACGCCCGGGGTGCGAAGCCTTGTCCCGGGCGGCGAAACCTCAGGTGATCAGGTCGCTGAGGGTCCGGGCGATGACCTTGGTCGCGCGCCGCAGATCTTCCAGTACCACGCGCTCGTCATTGCGCTTGGCGTGCGATTCCAGCACCGTGCGCGGCCCTGCGCCGTAGATCACGCCAGGAATGCCGGCCTCGCCATAGAGGCGCACGTCGGTGTAGAGCGGCGTTCCCATGGCCTTGATCGGTTCGCCGAAGATCGCCTCTCCGTGCTTCTGGATCGCATCGACCAGTGGCTTGTTGCCGGGCAGCGGCTTCATCGAGTTGGCCAGCAGCATGCGCCTGATCTCGACCGTGATGCCTGGCATCTGCGCCGCGGCATCCGCGATGACCTGGCGGATGTTGGCCTCGACCTCGACCGGGTTCTCCTCCGGGATCATGCGGCGGTCGAGCTTGAAGACGACCTTGCCCGGGACCACGTTGGTGTTGGTGCCCCCTTCGATGCGCCCGACGTTGAGGTAGGGGTGCGTGATGCCCTCCACCTTGGACGTGACCTGCTGGTACAGCACGTTCTGCGCATAGAGCGCATTGAGGATATGCACCGCGCCTTGCAGCGCATCGATGCCGGTGGTCGGTATGGCGGCGTGCGCCATCTTCCCGTTCACGGTGACTTCCATCTGCAGGCAGCCGTTGTGCGCCGTGACCACTTCGTAGCTGAACCCCGCGGCGATCATCAGGTCGGGCCTGGTCAAACCCTGCTTGAGCAGCCAGCCCGGACCGAGGATGCCGCCGAATTCCTCGTCATAGGTGAAATGCAGCTCGACGCTGCCCTGGGTAGGCTTGGCAACTGCTTCGAGCGCGCGCAGCGCAAAGGTGAAGCTGGCGAAGTCGCTCTTGCTCACTGCGGCAGCGCGGCCGTAGAGGCTGCCGTTGTCGATCTCGCCACCGTACGGGTCGTGCGCCCAGCCGTCGCCGGGCGGCACCACATCGCCGTGCGCGTTGAGCGCCACGGTGCGGCCGCCGCTGCCGTACTTGCGGCGCACGATCAGGTTGGTGATGGATTCGAGGCCGTAGTCCTTGACCTCCTGCGCGGGCACGGGGTGCTTCTCGGCTTCGAAGCCGAAAGCCTGGAGCAGTTCGGCCGTGCGCTCGGCGTGCGGCGCGTTGTTGCCGGGCGGCGTGTCGGTGGGCACGCGCACCATTTCCTGCAGGAAGCGCACTTCCTCGTCGAAGTGGGCGTCGATCCAGGCGTCGAGTTGGTTGTAGTCGGTCATGGTGGTCAGTGCTCGATGGCGAGGTTGTCGAGAAGCAGTTGGAAGGCTTGCACCGCCAGTTGCATGTCGTCGTTGGTGCTCGATTCGAGCGGGTTGTGGCTGATGCCCGAATTGATGCCGCGCACGAAGAGCATCGCCTGCGGCATGACCTCGTGCAGCTTCATCGCGTCGTGGCCGGCGCCGCTGGGCATGCGGAAGAGCGGCACGCCGAGCGTGTCGACGGCCTTCTCCCAGCGCTTCTGCCAGTCGGGCGCGCTGGGCGCGGCTGCGGCGCGCATGGTTTCCTCCAGCGTGTAGCGGACACCGCGGCGTTCGCAGATTTCCTTGAGCGCGTCGACCACGTCGGTTGCGAGCGCATCGCGCTGCGCGTTGTTCGGCGCGCGCAGGTCCAGGCTGAACTTGCAGCGGCCCGGTACGACGTTGATGGAGCCGTTCGGCACTTCGAGCATGCCGACGGTGGCGACCGAATCGCCATCCTTCGCGGCGCGCTGCTCGGCGAACAGGATCAGCTCGGCGATGGCTGCGGCGGCGTCGCGGCGGCGGTTCATCGGCGTGGTGCCGGCGTGGCTCGCCATGCCGATCACTTCGCCCACGTAGCGCACGCTGCCGTTGATGGACGTGACGATGCCGAGCGGAAGGTCCAGCTCGGTCAGCACCGGGCCCTGCTCGATGTGCACTTCGACGAAGCCCAGATATTTCGACGGATCGCGCTGCACCTTCGGAATGTCTTCGTCCTTGAGGCCCGCGTGCAGCCGCGCTTCGCGCATGGTGATGCCGTCGGCGTCCTTCTGGTCGAGCCAGGTCGGGTCGAAGTGGCCGATCAGTGCGCCCGATCCGAGGAAGGTGGCTTTGTAGCGCTGGCCTTCCTCCTCGGCGAAGCCCACGACTTCGAAGGCAAAGGGCAGGCGGCGGTCCTGGCGCTTGAGCTCGCGCACGCAGGCCATCGGCACGAAGATGCCGAGGCGTCCGTCGTACTTGCCCCCGTTGCGCACGGTGTCGTAGTGCGAGCCGGTCAGCAGGGTCCTGGCGGTGGGCGTGGCGCCTTCATAGCGGCCGACCACGTTGCCGACTGCGTCGATGTGCACGGTGTCGAACCCGGCCTCCCGCATGTCCTGCGCGATCTGCTGCGCGCAGGCGCGGTGGGCGTCGGTGAGGTAGGTAACGGTGAGCTGGCCCTTCTCGGCATAGCCCGGGTCGGTGTGCACGGACAGCTTCTCCTGCCAGTCCCAGACATGGTTGCCGAGCGTCGGCTCGGCGCCGAACTTGTCGTCCAGGCGGATCTCCGCGATGCGATGGATGTTGCGCAGCGCCTCGCCGAGTTCGAAGTCCGGGTGATGGTGCAGCCGGCGCTCGAAGGTGTCGATGATCTCGCGCTTGGCCAGCCCAGTGCCGCGCGGACCGCGCACCGCGAGGATGAACGGAAAGCCGAACTTGGCGTTGTAGTCGGCGTTGAGCTGCTGGATCTTCGCGAACTCTTCGGGCGTGCAGTCGGTGAGCCCCGCCTTGCTCTGCTCGTTGGTCGATTCGGCCGTGAGGTTCTTGCTCACCATCGCCTTGCCTGCCAGCTCCGGGTGGGCGCGGATCAGGCCGAGTTGCTCGTCGGTCGATGCTCCGGTCACCACCTGCACCAGCGCGTGCTTCAAATGCGGCAACGAGCGGAAGGGGCGTTGCGCGAGGGCGCGGCCCGCGATCCATGGCGAGTGTTCGTACACGCCGTCGAGCAGCGCGACGGCTTCGTCGGCCGACGCGGCATTGAGTTGGTCGATGGTGAGGGCCATGTCAGTCTCCATTCTTGGCAGCGTAGGGATGTGTCGCCTTCCAGTGCCGGGCAATGTCGAGCCGGCGGCAGACCCAGACGCGATCGTGTGCAGCGATGTGATCGAGGAAGCGCTGAAGCGCCGTGATGCGCCCCGGGCGTCCCAGCAGGCGGCAGTGCATGCCGATGCTCATCATCTTCGGCGCCTCGTCGCCTTCGGCGTAGAGCGCATCGAAGGTGTCCTTCATGTACTGGAAGAAGGGATCGGCGTGCGAATAGCCTTGCGGCAGCGCGAAGCGCATGTCGTTGCAGTCGAGCGTGTAGGGCACGATCAGTTGCGGCACGACCTCGCCGTCGGTCTTCTGCACCTTCATCCAGAAGGGGAGGTCGTCGCCGTAGTAGTCGCTGTCGTATTCGAAGCCGCCGTAGTCGGCCACCAGGCGGCGCGTGCGCGGGCTGTCGCGGCCGGTGTACCAGCCGAGGGCACGCTCGCCGGTCAGCTTCTCGATGGCTTCCATGCCCAGCCGCATGTGTTCGCGCTCGGTGGCTTCGTCGATGCCCTGGTAGTGAATCCAGCGCCAGCCGTGGCAGGCGATCTCATGACCCAACTCCTTGAATGCGACGGCCAGCTCTGGGTAACGCTCCAGCGCCATCCCGACACCGAACACCGTGAGCGGGAGGCTGCGCTTCTCGAACTCGCGCAGGATGCGCCACACACCCGCGCGGGAACCGTATTCGTAGATCCCCTCCATGCTGATGTGTCGGTCGGGGAAGCTCGCGGGGTTGAACATCTCGGAGAGGAACTGCTCCGAGCCTGGGTCGCCGTGCAGCACGCAGTTCTCTCCGCCTTCCTCGTAGTTCAGCACGAACTGCACCGCGATGCGTGCGCGGCCGGGCCATTGCGCATGCGGCGGATTGCGGCCGTAACCCACGAGATCGCGCGGATAGGGCAGGGTGGAGTCGTAGATGCTCATGGTTGCTCAGGCCAGTGCGAGGCTGATGTCATGGGTGGGAACCTTGCGGTCGAAGGTGAGGTTGGCCTCGACGTGCTCGAGGTGCTCGGTCATGAGGCGCACGGCACGCTCCTCGTCCTTGGCGGCCAGCGCCTTCACGATGTCGGCGTGCTCGTCGTTCGAATGCTCGGCGGCGCTGGCACTCTGGTACATCAGCGTGATGAGGGCGCAGCGCGAGATCAACTCGCCGAGGATCTGCGCCAGCACCGTGTTGCCCATCAGCTCGGCCATGCGCACGTGGAAGTCGCCAAGCAACTCGGTGCGGCCCGAGACGTCTTCGCCCGACACCGCGGCCTTTTCCAGCGCGACGTGTTCCTTCAGCGCCTTGATCTTGGCCGGCGTCACGCTGCGCACGAAGGCGCGCGTCATCTCGGCCTCCAGCATGCGGCGCACCGCGAATACCTGCTTCGCTTCGTCAACCGCGGGGGCCGCCACGAAGGCGCCGCGCGCGGGCTCCAGTCGGATGAGCTTGTTCTGCGAAAGCTGGAACAGGGCCTGCCGCACCAGGGTGCGCGACACGCCGAAGTGGTCCGCCAGCTTTTGCTCGGCCAGCTTGCTGCCGGGCTGAAGCCGGTGTTCCACAATGGCCTTGGTGAGTGCGTCGACGATCGCGCGGGTGGTGGTCGAGTCCATGCTTTTCATGATAGACCCAAAGCCCAGAACTGTATACACTTTTGTCGACCGGAATTTCCCGAATGCACTGAAGGAGCACATCCATGGGCCTGAGCACCCACGTACTGGACACCATGCACGGTACCCCCGCGGCCGGCATGGAGGTCGCACTGTTCACCACCGACGGCACGAACGAGGACGCGCGCGCCACGCTGGTGCGGCGCTTCACGCTGAACGCGGATGGCCGAAGCGACGGGCCGCTCTACGACAACAGCACGCTGAAGGCGGGCACCTATCGCCTGGTGTTCGATGTGGCGGGCTATTTCAAGGCGCGCGGCGTCACGCTGCCCGAGCCGAATTTCCTGAACCGCGTGGCGCTGGATTTCGGCGTGGCGCGCACCGATCAGCACTACCACGTGCCGCTCCTGGTCAGCCCGTGGAGCTATTCCACCTACCGCGGCTCCTGAACCTAGAGTTGCCCTTCGCTCAAGGTATCGAGCTGGAAATGACCGCCTTCGTCCCACAGCCAGGTGTCGGTCCACGTGACCTTGCCCAAGTGCGTGGCGACGGGGAAGGGCGCGGCGCTGAGCACCGTGCGTTCGATCTCGGCAATCACTTCGGGCGCGTGCGTCGGGGCGCGCATCCAATGCATCGAGAGCACCTTGCCGTTGGTGTCCAGGTTGACCTGCAACGTGCCGACGGCATAGAGCAACGGCGGCAGCTTGCCGCTGTAGACGCGTTGCTTGTTGATGTCGTAGACGTGGCGCGCGGCGTCGCGTCGATAGTCGCGCGGGGTTGCTGCGCCGGACGCGCGGGGCTTGGGCCGGCTGCCGTCGCTTGGATCGGGGGCTGCGTTGCTGAGTTGGCCGGGGACGGTTCCTGTGACCGAGCGAGGGCTGGTGCCGCAACCGGCGAGCCACAGGCTCGAGAGAAGGGCGGCCGCCAGTGCGAGGCGGCGCGACGTGGGCTGAAAATTCATCGGCGCGGTTATACCGTGCCGGCGATTCGCTCGCGCAACCGGAGGTTTCGGACATGACCGGCGTCGTCGACGAACTGCTCTCGCGTCTTCGGGACGAGGACGGCGTGCTCGTGCGCGTCGAATCGACACAGGGCTCCGCACCGCGCGAGGCCGGCACCTGGATGGCGGTGTGGGCCGATGGCCTCACGGCCACGATCGGCGGCGGCCAGCTCGAATTCCAGGCGACCGATGAAGCGCGCGCCTGGCTCACGGGCGGCCCGGCCATCGACGGCGTTCGGCGCTATCCGCTGGGCCCCAGCCTCGGACAGTGTTGCGGCGGCGTCGTGTTCCTGTCGTATCGCCGGATCTCCGCATCGGACGCCCGGGTGCTGCAGACCGAACTTCTCGCGCACCTGGAGCCGGTCGCGCTGTTCGGCGGGGGGCATGTCGGCGCGGCGCTGGCGCGGCTGCTGTCGACGCTGCCCTTCACCGTGCGCTGGATCGACAGCCGCGACGGCGTGTTTCCCGATGCGCTGCCCGCGCAGATCGAAACCGAGTATTCCGAGCCCGTGCAGCAGGCGGTCGCGCAACTCGCGCCCGGCTCGCGCGTGCTGATCATGAGCTTCAGCCACGCGGAGGATCTCGACATCGTGATCGCTTGCCTCAGGCGGCTGCGCGAGCGCGACGATCTTCCCTACATCGGCCTGATCGGCAGCAAGACCAAGTGGGCGACCTTTCGTCATCGCCTGGAGGCGCGCGGCTTCACCGCCGCCGAGATGGACCGCGTGACCTGTCCGATCGGCGTGCCCGGCATCGGCGGCAAGGAGCCGGAGGTGATCGCGGTGGCCGTGGCGGCACAGTTGTTGCAATCGCTTCCATCCGCGTGAAGGCGATCAGGGTTTTCCAGCACGCCGAGTGATGCAAAACCCGAGAAAGACCCTTCAAAAGTGTATACACTTCAGTCCACAAGCCGCAGCGGAGCGAGGCCCATTCCAAAGCCTGCGTTCGCGGCACTATCTCTGCTTACAGCGCCCGCAGTGGTGAGCAGGCCGGAACTCCGCGGCGTCCCCACGCGCCGACAAGGTTGAGAGTCAATGGAAAGCTACTACCTCGACTGGGCCAATCTGCTGCTGCGCTGGGTCCACGTCATCACCGCCATCGCCTGGATCGGCGCCTCCTTCTACTTCGTGATGCTGGACAACAGCCTCGAGAAGCCGCAGGACCAGGAGTCCCTGGACAAAGGCGTCGGCGGCGAGCAGTGGGCGGTGCACGGCGGCGGTTTCTACAACATGCAGAAGTACGCGCTGGCGCCCAAGAAGCTGCCGGACCACCTGCACTGGTCGTACTGGGAGAGCTATTCCACCTGGCTCACGGGTTTCGCGCTCTTCACGATGTCGTACCTGTGGAACGCCAGCACCTACCTGATCGACAAGTCGAAGATGGACTGGCAGCCCGGCGCCGCGATCGGCGTGGCGCTGGCCTTCTTCGTCGTGTTCTGGATGGTCTACGACGGCATCTGCCAGGTCTTCGGCCAGCGCAAGAACGGCGACACCATCGTGGGGGTGCTGGTCGCGCTCTTCATCGCCTTCGCGGCATGGCTCGCGTGCCACTGGTTCGCCGGCCGCGCGGCCTTCCTGCTGGTGGGCGCGATGATGGCGACGACCATGAGCGGCAACGTCTTCTTCTGGATCATTCCAGGCCAGCGCAAGAACGTGGCGGCACTGCGCGAGGGGCGGCCGGTCGACCCGATCCACGGACAGCGCGGCAAGCAGCGCAGCGTGCACAACACCTACTTCACGCTGCCGGTGCTGTTCGCGATGCTGAGCAACCACTACAGCTTCACCTACACGCACAAGTACAACTGGATCGTGCTGCTGCTCATCATGCTCGGCGGCGCGGGGATCCGGCAGTTCTTCGTGGTGCGCCATCGCTTCAAGCTGGGCAATGCGGGCAACCCCGCCCCGTACGCGCTTTTCGGCATTGCGGTGCTGGGGCTGTCCATCATCTGGATGAAGCCCGAGCCGGTCGAGGCGTCCGCCGCCGGTGCGGTGCCGCAGAAGGTGTCGTTCGGCGAGGTGCAGAAGGTCCTGGAACAGCGCTGCTATATGTGCCACGGCGCACAGGTGCAGATGAAGAATGTGCGGCTCGACACGCCCGAGCAGGTCGCGGCGCACGCGCAGGCGGTGTATCAGCAGGCGGTGGTCACAAAGATCATGCCGATGAACAACTCGACCGGCATCACGGACGCCGAGCGTGCATTGCTCGGCAAGTGGTTCGAAGGCGGCGCTGCGACAAAGTAGCGCGACGGGACGGGCTGTGCGCTTTCGATACGGAGACAATCGTCGGAGACAGGCAGAACCATGACCTCATCGAACCCGCAGCCAACTCCGGACCCGCGCACCGCGCCGCGCGAGTTCCTCGAACACATCTACCGCGTCGCCGTCGAGCGCGCGCTGCCCTTGGCAAGCATGGGGCCGTGCCTTCCCAAGCCGCCGAAGGGGCGCACGCTGGTCCTCGGCGCCGGCAAGGCCGGCGGGTCGATGGCGCAGGCGCTGGAGGCTCTGTGGCCCGCAGATGCCCAACTCTCGGGGCTCGTGGTTACACGCTATGGGCACATTCCGCCCCGGCCCGAAGGTCTCGCGCAGCGCATCGAAATCGTCGAGGCCGCGCATCCCGTGCCTGACGAAGCAGGCATGAAGGCTGCCGAACGAATCCTCGCGCTCACGCAGGGACTCACGGCCGATGACCTCGTGCTGTGCCTGATCTCCGGTGGCGGCTCGGCCCTGCTGACCCTGCCGGCGGAGGGCCTGACGCTGGCCGACAAGCAGCGCATCAACAAGCAACTGCTCGAATCGGGTGCCCACATCGGCGAGATGAACTGCGTGCGCAAGCATCTTTCGCGCATCAAGGGCGGGCGGTTGGCGGCTGCGTGTGCGCCGGCCCAGGTCGTCACGCTGACCATCAGCGACGTGCCTGGCGACGATCCGGCCGTGATCGCGAGCGGTCCCACGGTGCCCGACGCGACCACCTGCGCGGACGCGCTTGCCATCCTCGATCGCTATCGCATCGAGGTGCCGCCGCCCGTGCGCGCGCAACTCGAAAGCGGTGCGCTCGAAACGCCGAAGCCTTCCGACCCGGTGTTCAAGGAACATGCCACGCACCTGATCGCCACACCCCAGCAGTCGCTCGAGGCTGCCGCCGAGGCGGCGCGCGCGGCCGGCATCGAGGCCCATATCCTCAGCGATGAAATGGAAGGCGAATCGCGGGAGGTCGGCAAGGTCCACGGTGCGCTGGCGCGCGCGGTGTCCTTGCGCGACGCGCCGTTCGCGAGGCCTTGCGTGATCTTGTCGGGCGGCGAGACGACCGTCACCATCCGGCCGCGTCAGCCCGGCCAGGCCAAGGGCCGGGGCGGTCGGGCAGGCGAGTTCTGCCTCGGGCTGGCCGGTGCGCTGGCTTCGCGAGAGCGCGTCTGGGCCCTCGCCGCCGACACCGACGGCATCGACGGTGTGGAGGACAACGCCGGCGCCTTCGTCACGCCGGACACCCTGCGCCGCGCCGAGACCGCCGGCCGCAAACTGGCCGATCACCTCGATCGCAACGATGCCTACGGTTACTTCGATGCCATCGGCGATCTGCTGGTCACCGGGCCGACGCACACCAATGTCAATGACTTCCGCGCGTTGTTGATTCTGTAGTCCGGGTTTGCGGTTCGCGCGGGCAGCAGGCATGCTCGGTGCCTGAAAAGACCGAAAATACCGAATTCATGAATCAACCGCTCGAACTGCACCTCGGCCTGTTCCCGTCGCAGAGTTGGACCGCCGAGATCGGTCTGCGGATTCGCCGACACCTGTTGCTGAAGGTGATTGGCACCACGGCTTTCACGTGGATCTTCTTCATCGGCTATTTCCATCTGCTGCGCGAGCCGGTTCATCCGGTGACGGTGATGCCGCTGACCGCGCTCGACCGGCTGGTCCCGTTCCAGCCGCAGGCGCTGATCGCGTACTTCTCCCTCTGGGTGTACGTCGGGGTCGCGCCGGGGCTGCAGCTGACTTTCAAGGAACTGGTTGTCTATGGCTTGTGGGTGGGCGCGCTGTGCCTGACCGGGCTGGGCTTCTTCTACTTGTGGCCGACCCAGATTCCGCCCATGCCGACGGAGGCAACCGACTTTCCGGGCTTCGCGATCCTGCAGGGCGTGGATGCGGCCGGCAATGCGTGTCCGTCGATGCACGTGGCCGTCGCGATCTTCACGGCGATCTGGGTGGAGCACATCCTGCGCGGCGCCCGCGCACCGATGCTGCTTCGCCTGCTCAATGGCCTGTGGTTCGCCGCCATCGTCTACTCGACCCTTGCGGTCAAGCAGCACGTGATGCTGGATGCGCTGGCCGGCGCTGTACTCGGCATCGCCTTTGCCATCCCGTCCCTTCGCTGGCGGCCGGGAAGAGCGTCGCGTTCGCAGAAGCGGAGCGGATATCATGGAATGTCACTGCCCGCGGGCCGATTCGACGGCCGACCCAGGAGGGGTTGAGCTGCTGGCAGGCCAAAACCAACATCGCCATCGACGGGGATCGGTCGATGGCCAGAATGACACCGGATATCCGCACCATGAGTTCGCTGAAGGAATTGCAGGACCTGATCCACGAGAAGTACGGCATCGAAGCATCGGCGCTCGACCCCCAGGCCTCCATGCGCGAAAAGGGATTCGACTCGCTGGCACTGGTCGAATTCGTGTTCGCGATCGAGGACCGCTTCGCCATCACGATGCCTGACGACGATCCGGACATCGACACACTCGCCCAGTTGGCGGCCGTGGTCGACAAGGTCAGGGCGGCGCAGACAACGTGAGCCGGATTGCCGTCACCGGACTGGGTGTGATGGCGCCTCACGGCGACGAGCCCGGTTCGCTGTTCGAGGCCCTCCTGCGCGGCGAATCGGCGCTCAAGCCGGTCTTTTCGGAGTTGCCCAAGCCGGCCGCCGCAGCGACGGTGGCCTTCGACGAATCACGCTGGTTCACCAAGCTGCAGCTTGCGGGCGTCGACCGCGTCAGCCAGCTCGCGGTGGCCGCCGCCGACCTCGCGATGCGCGACGCCGGCATCCGCGGCGATGTCGACCCGGAGCGCATCGGCGTCTACGCCGGTTGCGGCATGGGCGGCGCCGCGGCGCTCGATGCCGCCTACCGCGGCGGTGGACGCGTCCCGCCGCTGACCATTCCTGCCTTCATGCCCAACGCGCCGGCCTCGCACGTGGCGATGCGCCAGGGAGCGCAGGGACCCGTGCTCACCTACTCGGTAGCCTGCGCCTCGTCGGCCGTCGCGATCGCCGAAGCCGCGAAGGCGGTGCAGCGCGGCGAAGTCGACGTCGCCATCGCAGGCGGCAGCGAGGCGCTCATCGTGCCGGGCGTGCTGCTTGCATGGCAGGCCATGCAGACGCTCGCCACCTTCGCGCCTGGCGAAGAGGCGACCGCGATCCGTCCCTTTGCGACCGATCGCAAAGGTTTCGCACTCGGCGAGGGCGCTGCCTTTCTCATCCTCGAATCGGCCGACCGCGCCCGCCGGCGTGGTGCGCGGATCTACGCCACGCTCGATGGCTGGGGCCAGAGCTGCGACGCCACGCACCTGACCAAGCCAGATGCGCGGGGCCAGGCACGCGCCATGCGCCAGGCCTTGCGCCAGGCCGGCCTTCAGCCTCGGGACGTGGGCTACTGCAACGCTCACGGCACCGCCACGCGCATCGGCGACGTGGTCGAGCGCGATGCGCTGGCGGAAGTCTGGGGCGATGCGCTCGATCGTCTGAGCGTCAGTTCCACCAAGGCGCTGCACGGCCATCTGCTCGGCGCTGCCGGTGCGCTCGAAGCCGTGGTGACGGTGCTGTCGCTGCATCGACGCCGGTTGCCTCCCAACGGCCATCGCGGCGAAGTCGACCCGGCCTGCAGCCTGAACCTCGTGCCCCAGGCTGGCGCCGACGCACCGCAGCTCGAAGCCGCGATCAGCAATTCATTCGCCTTCGGCGGCTCGAACGCGGTGCTGCTCTTCGGGCGCGCCTGATCACGGCACGCGAAACGCTCCAGGGCGGCTAAACTGGCCCGACCCGCAAGCACAGGAGTCAACATGATGGGACGGTTCGCTGCATTGGGATTTGCCGTACTCCTGTCGGCCTGCGCAAGTACGCCGACCGTCAACATCGACTTCGACCCCGCCGCCAACTTCTCCCGCTTCCGCACCTACAGCTGGATGGCAAGGCCCGATGGCGCAGGGTCGCCGCTCATGCAGCAGCGCATCGTCGATGGAATCGATTCGCGCCTGCAAGCCAAGGGATGGAAGCTCGTGCCCAACGGTGACGTGCACGTGGCCGCCCATGTGAGCACCTCCGAGCGGCAGAGTTTCAACACCACCTACACCAGCGTCGGCTACCTGGGCTGGGGCGGCTTCGGCCCGCCCGCGCCGAACTCGTCGAGAACGACGGTCGACACGTTTGAAGTGGGCACGCTGGTGGTCGACATGTTCGACGGGTCACGCAAGCAGGCGATCTGGCGCGGCACCGCGAGCGGAACGCTGGACAGCGACCCCGCGAGGATGACGGCATTGCTGCAAGCCGCGCTCGACAAGATGTTCGCCGGCTTCCCGCCGGGCAGCACCCCGGCCAAATGAGCTGACCCACGGGCCGGCGGCGCCGGCCCTGGCGCTAGTGGTTGTCCCGCGGAATCCCGAAGGTCGCGTGGATCTTCTGGTACTTCACCGCAGGCTTCAGCACCATCCCTCCGGACAACTCGTCGACGATGCCGCGCTGGATCTCCTGCCATGGCGTCTGGCTCGCCGGGTACGGATAGCCGCCCGACGCCTCCAGCTTGGCGCGGCGCTTCGCCAGTTCCTCGTCGGACACCAGCATGTTCGCCGTGCGCTTCTTCAGGTCGATGCGCACGCGGTCGCCCGTCTGCACCAACGCCAGTCCGCCGCCGGTCGCCGCTTCGGGCGAGGCATTGAGGATCGACGGCGAACCCGAGGTGCCCGACTGCCGGCCATCGCCGATGCAGGGCAGGGCGGTGATGCCCTTCTTGATCAGATACGACGGCGCACGCATGTTGACCACCTCGGCTGCGCCCGGATAGCCGACCGGCCCGACGCCGCGCATGAAGAGCACGCTCTTCGGGTCGATCTTCATCTTCGGGTCGTCGATGCGGCGGTGGTAGTCCTCGGGCCCGTCGAACACGATGGCCGTGCCTTCGAAGGCCATCGGGTCCTTCGGGTCCTCGAGGTAGCGCGCATGGAATTCCGGCGTGATGACGCTGGTCTTCATGATCGCGGAGTCGAACAGGTTGCCCTTCAGGTTGAGGAAGCCGGCGTTCTTCTTCATCGGCTTGGCATACGGAAAGATTACCTTGCGGTCGCTGGTGAACTGGCCTTCGCAGTTCTCGATGAGCGTCTTGCCGTTGGCGGTGAGGGCCGGCTTGATCTTGCCCTGCGCGATCAGCTCGGCGACCACTGCGGGCACGCCGCCCGCACGGTAGTAGTCTTCGCCGAGGTACTCGCCCGCGGGCTGAAGATTGACGATCAGCGGAATCTTGTAGCCGTGCTTTTCCCAGGCGTCCGTCGTCAACTCGACGCCGATGTGGCGCGCGATGGCGTTCAGGTGCACCGGCGCGTTGGTCGAGCCGCCGAGCGCGGAGTTCACGACGATCGCGTTCTCGAAGGCGGCACGGGTGAGGATGTCCGAAGGCTTCAGGTTCTCGCGCACCATCTCGACGATCCGCTTGCCGGTGAGGTAGGCCATCTCCTGCCGGTCGCGATAGGGTGCCGGAATGGCAGCGCTGCCCGGTAGCGTCATGCCCAATGCCTCGGCCAGCGAGTTCATCGTCGATGCGGTGCCCATCGTGTTGCAGTGCCCCGTGGACGGTGCGGAGGAGGCGACGAGCTTCAGGAATTCCTGGTAGCCGATCTTGCCCGCCGCCATCAACTCGCGCGCGCGCCAGACGATGGTGCCCGAGCCTGTGCGCTCGCCCTCGTACCAGCCGTTGAGCATCGGCCCCGAGTTGAGCGCAATCGCTGGAATGTCCACCGTCGCCGCCGCCATGAGCTGGGCGGGCGTGGTCTTGTCGCAGCCGGTCGTCAGGACCACGCCGTCGATCGGATAGCCGTACAGCACCTCGACCAGCGACAGGTATTGCAGGTTGCGGTCAAGTGCCGCGGTGGGGCGCTTGCAGGTCTCCTGGATGGGATGGATCGGAAACTCGAAGGCGATGCCGCCCGCATCGCGAATGCCCTCGCGCGTGCGCTCGGCCAGCACCAGGTGATGGCGGTTGCAGGGCGCGATGTCCGAGCCGGTCTGCGCGATGCCGATGATCGGCCGGCCCGATTGCAACTCGTCGAAGCCGAGGCCGAAGTTCATGGTGCGCTCCAGGTAGAGCGCCGTCATGTCGGCGTTGGCCGGATTGTCGAACCAGGCTTGCGAGCGCAATGTCAGCGCGCCCTTGGGTGCTTTTCCGGCCTTGGTCTTGGTCTTCTTGCTCGTGGGTTTCATCAGGACATTCCCTTCAGGGTCTCGCTGGCGTTGGGCAAAGCCGCACAGTCGTCGATGTATTGCTGGACGATGTCGGCGAAGTTCTCATGGGGGTGCAGACCGAGCCGAGCGGCTCGAGCGGCGGATGCGCCGCTCGGCCAGTTGGCCACGATGCCTGCAATGCGCTCGTCGCGCTCGAAGCGTACGCGGGCGCGAACGGCCGGGCCCGCCACCTTTTCGAGCGCATCGAGCATGTCGCTCACCCGCACGTTGAGGGCCGGGAGATTGAGCGCGGTGCGACCGCAGAAGGCGTCGCGGCTGGCTTCGTAGACGGCGATCAATCCATCGACCGTGCGCGACGGCGACGACACCGGATGCGACACGTCGGGTGATACGGGGCAGATCGATTCCACCCCTGCCAGCGGCTCGCGGATGATGCCGCTGAAGAAGGACGACGCGGCGCCGTTCGGTCTGCCGGGGCGCACGGTCACGGTCATGAGGCGCGCTGCGCGGCCATCGACATAGCCCTTGCGCGTGTAGTCGGCTATGAGGTGTTCGCAGATCAGCTTCTGCGTCCCGTAGGACGTCTGCGGCGCGGGCAGCGTGTCGTCGGCCACGATCTTCGGCAGCGGCACGGCGGGGTCGGGCCCGAACACCGCCACCGAGCTGGAGAACACCACGCGCGGCACCTTGCCGCCTGCGTTGACGTGCGCCCGGATGGCATCGAGCAACGCACGCGTGCTGTCGAGATTCGAACGCAGGCCCAGGTCGAAGTCGAGCTCGCATTCACCGGAGACGGCGGACGCGAGGTGGAACACGCCATCGAAGGGCTCTTCGCGCAGCGCCTCGGTCTGCGCCAGCAGCGGCCCGGTGCGCGCCTCGACCCGGGCGTCGGCGAGCAAGTCTGCCGGCGGCGGCGCGATGTCGGTCAGGACGAGGCGATCGATGCGCTCGCCGGCCAGCGTGCCGCGCTTCAGCAGCGCGCGCGCGAGGCGTGCGCCGACGAAGCCGCCGCCCCCGGTGATCATGAGTTTCATGGAGTCTCCTTCATTGCTTGCGAAGTCGTGGGGTGGAAGATTCCGCGGCGCGCACGGCTTTTGCCGCCGCCTGTCGGCGACGGCCATCGATGATGCCGCCCTCGACCAGCCGCTGCTCGCCGCGGATCAGATGTTCAGTTGCATGAAGCCGTGCCGCGACGGGATCGTGCGCGGCAATGGCTTCGAAGATGGCGCGGTGCTCGCTCTGCACCGCCGTCATGAAGTCGATGCGCCGCGCTTCGTTGCCGCGTGTGATGCGCATGCCTTCGCGCAGGTATTGCTCCAGGAAGCCGAGTAGCAGCCGGAACTGCGGGTTGCCGGTCGATTCGCCGATCACGCGGTGGAAGGCCAGGTCCTCGGCAACGCCGTCGCGGCCGTCGGCCACGGCCTCGTCGATGGCCTTGAGCGCGCGGCGCAATGCCGCGATCTGCGCGCGGGTGGCCCGCTCGGCAGCGAGTGCGGCGATCTCGCCTTCGAGCACGCGCCGCACCTCGACCACGTGGACGACGGCCTGGACGGAGGTCAGCACGGCCGGGTCGAAGGCCAGCGGCAGGTTGACCGGCCGTGGCGCCACGTAGACGCCGGAGCCCTGGCGAGACTGCACCATCCCCTTGGACCTGAGCTGGTGCACCGCCTCGCGAACCACCGTGCGCGAAACGCCGTGCGCCGAGGCCAGTTGCTGCTCGGTCGGCAGCCGGTCGCCGGGCTGGAGGGCGCCCGACTCGATCTGCGCGCTCAACAGCGCCGCCAACCGATCCGACAGCCGATCGACGATCAACTGCAGGGGCTGGGACTGGGCCGAAGTCCGGACGGCGGTGGGGGAATTGAGCTCGGTTATCAGGTCATCATACAAATCTACGGGGGTTAATGCGTACCGGTTTGCCCTGATGCGCGGGTCTGGCGCAGTGCCAATACTCCGCGTTTGCGACGTGGAGCGTTCCGTGTCGTTGCGTCGACCCGCGAACTTTCAGGACTCCAGTGCATGGCCAGTGTCACGATCCAGGCAGTCAAGAAGAACTTCGGTGATGTTCCCATCCTCCACGGGGTGGACATCGACATCAAGGACGGCTCCTTCACCGTCCTGGTGGGCCCGTCGGGCTGCGGCAAGTCGACGCTGCTGCGCATGATCGCCGGGCTCGAGGAGATCAACGGCGGCGAGATCCGCATCGGCGACAAGCGTGTCAACGACCTGCCGCCCAAGGAGCGCGACATCGCGATGGTCTTCCAGAACTACGCGCTGTACCCGCACATGACGGTGCGCGACAACATGGCCTTCGCGCTGGCGCTGGCGAAGACCGACAAGCCGACGATCGAGGCGAAGGTCGGCCGCGCGGCCGAGATCCTCGCGCTCACGCCGCTGCTGGAGCGCTATCCGCGCCAGCTTTCGGGCGGCCAGCGGCAGCGGGTGGCGATGGGCCGGGCCATCGTGCGCGACCCGCAGGTCTTCCTGTTCGACGAGCCGCTGTCCAACCTCGACGCCAAGCTGCGCGTGGCGATGCGCAGCGAGATCAAGGAACTCCATCAGCGCCTGAAGACCACCTCCATCTACGTCACGCACGACCAGATCGAGGCCATGACCATGGGCGACAAGATCGTCGTGATGCGCGATGGCCGCATCGAGCAGACGGGCAGCCCCCTCGACCTGTACGACCATCCCGCGAACCAGTTCGTCGCCGGGTTCATCGGCTCGCCGGCCATGAATTTCCTGCCGGGCACGCTGCGGCGCGGTGCCGGCGCGGCGAAGGTCGAACTGGCGGACGGCACGCAGCTCGATGCACCGTTGCTCGCCGGCGGCGTCGACGGCCAGCCGGTCGTCTACGGCACTCGCCCGGAGCATCTGAGCCTCTCGGACAACGGCGGCATTCCTTCGAAGGTGGTCGTGATGGAGCCGACCGGCATGGACACCTTCGTCGCATGCCGGCACGAAGGCACCGAGATCTCCGCCGTCTTCCGCGAACGCTACGACTTCGCGCCGGGCACCCTGATCCGCCTGCAGCCGGATCTGCAGCGCGCACACCTTTTCGATGCGGGCACCGGCCAGCGGCTGGTGGCTTGATTTTTTGAGTTTCTTTCTGGCCGTTCAACAACAGGAGACATGAATGAGTGACTTCAATCGCCGCAAGATTCTGAAAAGTTCGGCCGGCATCGCCGCCGCTGCCTCGCTGGGCGTTGGCACCGCGATTTTTTCGCCGCTGGCGAATGCGCAGACACTGACCTACAAGCCCGAGAAGGGCGCCAAGCTGCGGGTGCTGCGCTGGAGCCGCTTCGTGCAGGGCGACATCGACGCCTACATGGCGAACGTCAAGAAGTTCAGCGAAGCCACCGGCATCGAGGTGCGCGTCGACAACGAAGGCTGGGAAGACGTGCGGCCGAAGGCGGCCGTGGCGGCCAATACCGGTGCAGGGCCGGACATCATCCTGTCGACCAACGATGACGCGAACCTCTATCCGGACAAGCTGCTCGACGTGACCGACCTGGCCGAATACCTCGGCAAGAAATACGGCGGCTGGTACACGGCCGGCGAACTCTTCATGCGGCCGGACGGCAAGAAGTGGATCGGCCTGCCGCTGGGCGCATCCGGCTCGCTGATCGTCTACCGCGAGAGCATGGTCAAGGCTGCGGGCTTCGACAAGTTCCCGACGACCAACGACGAGTTCCTCAAGCTCTACAAGGCGCTCAAGGACAAGGGCACCCCCGGCGGCATGGCGCTCGGCAACGCTACTGGCGACAGCACCTGGACCAACTGGCTGATCTGGTCCTTCGGCGGCAAGCTGGTCGACAAGAACAACAAGGTGGTGATCGACAGTCCCGAGACGCTCAAGGCGCTGGAGTACGCCAAGGAGCTGTACGCCAATTTCATCCCCGGCACGCTGTCGTGGCTGGATCCGAACAACAACAAGGCTTTCCTCGACGGGCAGATCAGCATCACCAACAACGGCATCTCGATCTACTACGCGGCGAAGAACTCGCCCGATCCGAAGGTCAAGGAAATGGCGGCCGACATCAATCACGCGGTGTTTCCGGTCGGGCCGGTGGGCGTGCCGACCGAGTCGCACCTGTTCTTCAACCAGATGGTCATGAAGTACACCAAGTACCCGCAGGCCGCCAAGGAGTTCCTGCGCTTCATGATGGAGCGGCCGCAGTTCGACGACTGGCTCAAGGGCGCCGGAGGCTACGTGGCGCAGCCGCTGAAGGCCTACGAGGCGAACCCGATCTGGACGGTCGACCCGAAGAACACGCCCTACCGCGACTCCGTCAAGAATCTGCGGCCGGCCGGCTACGAGGGCAAGCTGGGCTATGCATCGGCCGGTGCGGCTGCCGACTTCATCATTCCCAACATGGTGGCCGAGGCCGCCAGCGGTTCGAAGTCGCCAAAAGAAGCCGCCGAACGCGCCCAGAAGCGCGCCGAACGCTATTACAAGGTTTGACGCCTTCCGACGGGACTCGATGACCACTCGACTGGCCAAGTTCCAGAACAGCCGCAACGCCCTCGGCTTCATGTTCATGTTGCCGGCGGCGGTGCTGTTGCTGGTGTTCCTCACCTATCCGCTCGGGCTGGGGACCTGGCTGGGCTTCACCGACGCCAAGGTCGGCCGGCCGGGCGAGTGGATCGGGCTGGAGAACTACCAGTTCCTCTGGAATGACGCGGTCACGCGGCTGGCCTTGTTCAACACGCTTTTCTACACGGCAGTGGCGAGCGTGTTCAAGTTCTTCCTGGGCTTGTGGCTGGCGGTGCTGCTGAACAAGAACATTCGCTTCAAGACTTTCTTCCGCGCCGTCATCCTGCTGCCTTACATCGTGCCCACCGCGCTGTCGGCGATCGCGTTCTGGTGGATCTACGACTCGCAGTTCTCGATCATCAGCTGGGCGCTGATGAAGATGGGTCTGATCGACAAGTACATCGACTTTCTCGGCGATCCGTGGAATGCGCGCTTTGCGGTGATTGCCGCCAACGTGTGGCGCGGCGTGCCCTTCGTCGCCATCACCTTGCTCGCGGGTCTGCAGACCATCTCGCCGTCGTACTACGAGGCTTCGGCCATCGACGGCGCCACGCCGTGGCAGCAGTTCCGCCACGTGACCATGCCGCTGCTCACTCCGATCATCGCGGTGGTCATGACCTTCTCGGTGCTGTTCACCTTCACCGACTTCCAGCTGATCTACGTCATCACCCGCGGCGGGCCGCTCAACGCGACGCACCTGATGGCGACACTGTCCTTCCAGCGCGCAATCTCCGGCGGTGCGCTCGGCGAAGGCGCGGCCATTGCGATTGCGATGGTTCCATTCCTGCTGGCTTGCATCATGTTCAGTTTCTTCGGCCTGCAGCGACGAGCCTGGCAACAGGGGGGATCCGACAAATGAGCACGAGCGCGGGGAAGATCGACGTCGTCGGCATGAGCTATCTGGAGTCCGTGCCGCGCAAGGCGATCACGGTCTACCTGCCGCTGCTGGTGTTCCTGTTCGTCCTGCTGTTTCCGTTCTACTGGATGGCCATCACCTCGGTGAAACCGGAGGCCGAACTGCTGTCGCGCGAAGGCAATCCGTTCTGGGTGATCGGGCCGACGCTCGCCCACTTCCACAAGCTGCTCTTCGACACGGCCTACCCGGAGTGGCTGTGGAACACGGTGCTGGTGTCGGTGGTCTCCACCTTCTTCTCGCTGGCGGCATCGGTGTTCGCGGCCTACGCCATCGAGCGGCTGCGTTTCAGGGGCTCGCGCCAGACCGGGCTCGCGATTTTCCTGGCCTATCTGGTGCCGCCGTCGATCCTGTTCATTCCGCTGGCGAACGTGGTCTTCAACCTCGGCCTTTTCGACACGCGCCTGGCGCTGATCCTGACCTACCCGACCTTCCTGATCCCGTTCTGCACGTGGCTGCTGATGGGCTACTTCCGCACGATCCCGGCCGAGCTGGAGGAATGCGCGCTGATCGACGGGGCCAGCCGCTGGCAGATCCTCGTGAAGATCGTGCTGCCGCTCGCGGTGCCGGGGCTGATCTCGGCCGGCATCTTCGCCTTCACGCTGTCGTGGAACGAGTTCATCTATGCGCTGACCTTCGTCTCGTCGTCGGAGATCAAGACGCTCCCCGTGGGGGTGGTCACCGAACTGGTGCAGGGCGACGTCTACCAGTGGGGTCCGCTGATGGCGGGCGCGCTGCTGGGTTCGCTGCCGGTGGCCTTCATCTACTCGTTCTTCGTCGAGTACTACGTCTCGGGCCTCACGGGCTCCGTCAAGGAGTAGGCACGGGCGAAGGAGCGGCGCCTGCGGCCCGGCGCTTGGTCGCGAGCACGATCAGCGACAGGGGCGCCACCTCGGTGTCTTCCAGCACCGCCTCGCGGCGGCCCGATGCGGCGCCGGCCGTGGGCTCGCCGAGTTTCTCGATCGCGAAGCCCGCGCCGATGACGAGGTCGATCCAC
Source organism: Variovorax flavidus (assembly GCF_030317145.1). Classification (GTDB taxonomy): domain Bacteria; phylum Pseudomonadota; class Gammaproteobacteria; order Burkholderiales; family Burkholderiaceae_C; genus Variovorax; species Variovorax flavidus. The sequence continues at coordinate 2,047,282 of NZ_JASZYE010000001.1, read as the reverse complement.
TGGCTGAGCGTCCTGTGGAAGATGGGTGTCTGGAAGGGCGCGACCTTCTTGCGCTGCTTCCTCGACAGCATGGAGAACCACCAAGTGTCCACTCTCCCCGTCGTCGACGCGAAATAGTCGCCGATCTCGATGGCGCGCGTCTTGCCGTCGCGCCGGCGCAGCACCTTGCGATGCGGCGGCACGAAGCAGGGATGAAGGATGGAGAACTGCAGGAATCCGCCGGGCCGCAGCACCCGGTTCGCCTCCCGTAATGCGCGCTGCGGGTCCGGCATGTCCATCAGCGACATGAAGGCCGTCACGAAATCGAAGGATGCTTCATCGAAGGGCAGCGCCATGCCGTCGCCGACGCGGAATTCGATCCCCAGCGGCTCCTTGCATTCGGTTTCCTGCGCATGCCGGACGAAGGTCGGCGCGATGTCGACCGCCATCATCGCCGCACCGCGCCGGGCGAGCTGCCGCGTGTTGGAGCCTTCGCCGCAGCCGACGTCCAGGCCCTCCTTCCCCTGAATGGACGGCAGCTGGGCCATGAAGGCAGGTGTATTGACCGCATCGCGAAAGATGTCGAATCCGTTGCGGGCCTGCCGGGTCCACGCCTCGGCGTTGGCTTCCCAATGTCTGGCTACGTCCGTTGAATCCAAGGCGCGTTCCCTTTCCGAGGGGTGGGTCGGTATGTCTCCATTCGCCGGCGACCACGCATTGCGCCGCATGTAAATGAGCAAGGCGGCGATGATGTCCAGGCTATTGGGAAGTCCGCGGATGACGACGTCATCCTCCAAAGTGTGGACGGTGGACGGTGTCGTTTACTTTGCTTGCACCGTGTACGCCCTTTGTACGGAACCGTTGCCGTTCCGGACTGTCAGAGAGAACCTGAACTTCGAGAAGGAGGACGCCATGTCCAGCCCCTTCGGTTTCGCGGTGGCGGCGATGCTTTCCGCCGGTGCGTGCGCCGCTGTTCAGGCGGCGGATCTGTCGGTCGTCTTCGTTCAACCGGAAAACTTCAGGGACGCCGTCTACTCGCATCCGTACGGCAGCGAACGGGAGCGTGCAGCAGTGCTGCGGGACATCGAACGCCACCTGAGGGAACTCGCCGACCGCGGCCTCCCTCCTGGCGATTCGCTGCGTATCGAGGTGCTCGACATCGACCTCGCCGGCTGGTTCGAACCCTTTCGCACACGCTCCTACGGAGACGTCCGCATCCTGCGCGACATCACCTGGCCGCGCATCAAGCTGCGCTACACGCTGACGCGCGGCGATCAGGTGGTGGCGAGTGCCGAGGAGCAGGTGTCCGACCTGAACTACCTGATGACCGTCAACCGCTATTCGGTCAGCGACCGCCTGCGCTACGAAAAGGCCATGCTGGACAACTGGTTCGACCGTCGATTCGTCAAGCCGGCGGAACACGGCTGATCCTGCGTGATCCAACGGATTGCCGCCTGGCGCGCTCCAGCGGTCTGTCCGGCGGCAGGAGGTGTGTCATGAAGCAACTGAAACATTGGCAGGATGTGGTCAATGCCCTGCTGGGCGTCTGGGTCGTTCTGTCGCCCTGGGCCCTGGGCTTCCAGGACGTGGTCTCGCCCACGGCCAACGCGGTGTTGGTGGGCGTGGCGCTCATTGCGGCGGCGCTGGGCGCGATGATCGTTCCGCGCGCCTGGGAGGAATGGACCGAATGCGCGCTGGGCGTGTGGCTGGTGGTCTCGCCCTGGGTACTGGGCTTCAACGCGTTGCAAGTGCCGATGCTGGCCGCGGTGTTCACCGGCATCGTTATCGCCGCGCTGGCCCTCTGGACGCTGTACACCGACAAGGACTACAGCAGCAGCTGGCACCGGCCGGCGCATTGAGTCGCGGCGCGCGCCGTCAAGCCTGCGGCCGCGCCCAAATCCTACAAAGGGTCTGAGCGTGCGGGGGTAGGTTCGGCTTTTCATGGCCACTCCTGCATTCACCCTCTACGGCGCGCCGGGCTCTGGCGCTACGCCCGTGTACGCCGCTCTGAGTCTGATAGGCGCACCCGTGAAGCTTGTGGACGTCGCGCCTTGGGAGGGTGACTCGGAGCGCGAAAAGCTCGATCCGGTCAACCCGATGCGGCAGGTCCCGGTCCTGGTGCTGCCTTCCGGCGAAGTCATGACCGAGAGCGCGGCGATCCTGATCTGGCTGGCCGACCGCTATCCTGAGGCCGGCCTGGCGCCGGGTCCCGGCGACCCCGCGCGCGCGCAGTTTCTTCGATGGATGGCCTTCGTCTCCGGGGCCATCTATGCGATGTACTGGGTGCGAGACGACCCGTCGCGGCTCGCCGACTCGCCGGAAGCGGAGGCTGTCGTCGCGGACCGGAGTGCGGAGCGGATCGCGCAGTGCTGGCGGATCATGGATGCGCAGATGCCGCGCGGAACGCGCTACCTGCTGGGCGATCGCCTTGGCGTGCTGGACCTATATGTCACCGTGGTCTCGCGGTGGCAGCCGCGCCGCCTGCGCTTCTACCGTGAGGCCCCGCGAATGGCGGAAGTCGTCAGGCGTGTCGATGCGGAGCCGCGTCTCGTGCAATCGTGGGAGGCGCGCTATCCGTTCAGCGCCGGCTGGGAAACGGACGGACCTTGACCTTGCCCGATCTCCTGGACACCGTTCAATGGCCGGCTTTCGCTGCTTCCGTGGCAGCAGCCTGGCTGGTGGCGGCCAACTCGCCTGCGCGGCGCAACGCCGGATTCTGGGTGTTTCTGTCGAGCAACGTGCTGTGGGTCGCTTGGGGCCTGCACACCGGCGCGATGGCTCTGATTGCGTTGCAGGTGTGCCTTGCGGCATTGAACATCCGCGGCCTGTTCAAGACCGAGGCGAAGAAATAGCCGCCGTACGCGCAACGTAGGAAGTTGCTGACATACAGCGCGCGGCAGTCGTGCAAAAAGAGAGTTTCGCTGTCTTCCAGGGGGTTCACATTCATGTCGGAGTCGGTCGTCTGCAACGCCTGCGGGAGCTCCAACCGTGCGAAGGCCAAGTTCTGCACGGGATGCGCCCGTCCTTTGCCCGGCTTCGAGGCTTCCGGGCCCGGCGCGATCGACCCGGTGATGTCCCATCGCCCGGTTTTCGACCCGTCGTCGCGGGGCGCTGCGACCGTGCCGGTGCTGCCTGCAGAGACAGCAGCCTTCTGGCTGAAGGCTGGCTACTGGGGCATTGCCATGATCGTCGGCTTCACTTTGTGGTGTCTGTACGTCACGAACAAGCCTGGTGCGCCGCCGCTGAAGGCGGAGATCATGAGCTTGCTGGCGCCGTTCATGAACGCCTCGCCGAGTTCTTCGTCGCCGGCACCGGCGTCAGCGCCAGGAACGGCACCGGTACCGGCATCGCCAGCGCCCCCTGTTGCCGAAAGTAGGGGGCCTGCGTCGACACCGCCCGGTGAGAACAACTCGCCCTTGCATGCCTTGCTTCCCGGGCGCGGCGCGGCAGGCGCCGCCGTGGAGTCGTCTTCGCGGCCTGCCGAGCGCACGGTCGAGCGGCCTGTTGCCACGACACCGAGCGCAAAGCCCGAGACCCGATCCGCTGCGCGCCCGTCGAAGGGGAGTTCCTATGCGAGCAGGGCCAGCCGGGAGCGCGACGATGAACCACCCGTCAGCGCAATCCCGCCACCGCTCGAACGTCGCAGTGCCGAGCCTGATTCCGGTCCACCGATTGCCGCGGGCCCGGGCCCGTTGTACGACTACTCGCGACTGCCACCGGGCGCACCGGTTGCGGCCGGCAGCAACGCGACACCCTTGCGGCAAGTCCCGGATCCCGGGCCGCCGATCATTCCCGGACCGGGACCGCGCTACGACGCCGTGCGCGCTCCGCCCCAGGCCTCCGCTGCCTGGCCGAGCAACGATCCGGGCCCGCCGATCGCGATCGGCCCGGGCCCTCTGGTGAACTATTCGACACGCGGGGCCGGGACGCGCTAGTTACTAAGCTCCGGCCGCTCGCCAGAAGGCGAACGCGATCGAGACCACCACCACGATGATGCCCGTGGCAAGAGCCAGCCGGTCGGCGAACAAGCGGCGCATCGGAACCTCCTAGACGAAGCTGTAGCGCTCCGAGTGGTATTTGGAGAGGGGCACTTTCATCTCGCCCAGCGCCGCTTCGATGGCATCCATCATGACGTTCGGCCCGCAGATGAAGTACTCGTGGTCGGCATAGCCCGGCGGCAGGTGGCGCTTGAACACCTCGGCGCCGATGTAGCCCCGCTCGCCTGTCCAGCCCTCCGGCGGCTGCGAGAGCACATGCACCACCGTGAGGTCGATGCGCTTCTGCAAGGCCTCCAGTTCCTCGCGGAAGGTCACCGACTCCCAGTCCTTGCTGCCGTAGAGCAGGATCAGCGGTCGCTTGTCGCCACGGTCGGCAAGCGTGCGGATCATGCTCACCATCGGCGTGATCCCGATGCCGCCCGCGATCAGCACGTGCATGTCCGCCGGATTGCCGATGGTGAACGCGCCGTAGGGCCCGTCGAGGTACACGCGCCGGCCGACCGGTACCTTGGCGATCGCGCTCGTGAAGTCGCCGAGATTGCGGATCGTCATCTCGACGCGGCCGTCGTCGACTTCGGCGCTGGACGAGAACGAGAACGGGTGCCCGGTGATCTTGAACGGGCTCCCCCACAGCGTCAGCCAGCCGAACTGGCCAGGCCTGAAGCGCCAGCCCGCGTGGCCATCGGGCCGCATCACCAGCGTCGTGGTGTCTCCGCGTTCCTTGCGCACCTCGGCCACGCGGTACGGCCGGCGCAGCATGAAGAGCGGCTTGACGAGGCGCACGTAGAGCAGCAGCGCGATCCAGAAGATCGTCATGCCGATCCACAACGCACGCTTCCATGGGTCGGCGAGGTAGAAGCCCCATCCGATCATGTGGAGCAGCCCGCCGCCGACGGCGACCACCGCAAGCACGATATGGGCGATGTGCCAGAACTCGTAGCTGATCTTCAGCCGGGTGCGCCACAGCGCCATGATCACCAGCGTGATCAGCGAACCGATGGAGATCACAGCGAAGACGGCGCCGGCCGGGACGTCCCTGAGCGACTCGGGCGGTGCGAGCTTCTCGGACCCGGCCGCAATCAGGATGAGCGGGTGCACCACCACCAGCCCGACCGCGATCAGCGAGATCCGTCGGTGGAAGTGGTAGATCACGTCCTCGCCCCACGGGTCGGTGACGTAGCGGAAGCGCGCCGTCAGGCCGAACTGCAGGCCCATCATCGCGAGCCCGGAGTAGCCGAGCGCGACCGAGAACTCCGTCCAGAAATCGCGGCTGGGCGGCAACGCGCCCGTCAGCAGCGCGAGCAGTGGGGCGAGGATGAACAGCAGGTAGATGGCGGACCACACCGCCTTGCGCAAGGTCACGGCTCACCCCCAGGTTGGCTGTGGCGCCCACCGTTTGCAAGGAGGCGATGCCGGCAGCCTGGCAAAGCCAGTACTGCGGTATCTCCGACAGGTGTTCGTCCCTTCAGATGCATGTGGTGAGCAGCAGTGGCGGACCAAGGGCGAGCACCCCGCTGGCGAAGGCGGCAATGGTCGCCCAGACGATGGCGTCATGCAGGAAGCTGCCGGTCTTTCCGGTCGCGGGGTCCGGCGAGCCCTTTGCGAATTGGCCCCACATCCACCCGATCACGGCCAGATGCGCGAGGAACGCAATGACGAGGCTCCAGCGGAGCGCGCCGGCCGACCAGCCGAAAGCGCAGCCGATGGCGTGCAGCGCGTAAAGCACCACGAGCGCGATGCACCAGACGACGAAGCCGACCGCGAGCCACCAGAGACGCCGCGGCGGGATCAGTACGGCGCTCATGGCCGCGCTCCGAGCACGGTCACCAGCGTGGGCAGCGCGAGCACCAGCCCCAGCGCGATGAGGCCCGTCACCAGCGTGTAGTCGATCCAGAGGCGCGTCAGCCGCAGGTCGGTGTGCCGCCGCTGCGAGACGAAGCCGGCGCCGATGCGCAGCACGTTGCTGAACAGGAAGAGCAGGCCGATGAAGGCATGCAGCCCCACATAGCCGAGCAGCGCCGCGGCGGTCGAACCGAGTGCGTGTTCGGTAGGGCGTGGCGTGACGCCCATGATCAGGCTCACGGTGGCGGCGATCGCGGCCAGCAGCATGAGCGCCGTGAGGCCGATCCAGCCCATTGCGCCGCGCCCGGAAATGACCGCCTTGAGCGAGCCGCGCGATGCCACGGCCGCGACCGCGAGGCCCGCGATGGCGCCAAAGGCCAGCAGGCGGCTCGGCTCGGGCGGCGGCATCGTCTGCCAGTGGGCGCCGGCGAGCCAGAGATAGAAGGTGCCGAACACCAGCGAGGTGAACAGCGTGCCGTTGGCCACCAGCGCGCAGATGAGCGACAGCCAGGCCGGCGAACTGGCCACCTCGGTGTGTGGCGGCACGGCGACGCCGAGGCCGACAGGCAGCGGCCCGTAGTCGCGCGGCAAGCCGGCACGCTGCCCCGCGAAGATGAACAGTCCGCAGGTGACCAGCGCCAGCGCGAGCGACAGGAAGTAGAAGCTGAACAGCATCGCCAGCACGGCGCCCGCGGTGACGATGGCGGTGACCAGCGGCAGATAGGTCGGGTTCGGCAGCACGATCAGCTGGTCGGGCTTGCCGCTCGTCGCATGCACGCCGATCGTCTCCTGCCAGCCGTTGCGCACGAAGCCCAGATAGCCTTCCCCGCGCGCGAGCGTCAGCGCGAGATCGCCCGGCGCGATGCCATCGGTCTGCGCGCCCACGTGCGGGATCGAGGCGAAGGCATAAGGCGCCGGCGGAATCCGCATCGCCCATTCGAAGGTCTGCGCACGCCAGGGGTCGCGCCGCACGCGGCGTCCGTAGCGCAGTTGCACGATCAGGTCGATCACCAGCAGTCCGAAGCCGATCGTCATCACGAAGCTGCCGACCGAGGACAGCAGGTTGAGCGCGTTCCAGCCTTCGTCCCCGTTGTAGGTGTAGATGCGCCGCGGCATGCCCATCAAGCCGGTCAGGTGCATCATGAAGAAGGTCATGTTGAAGCCGATGAAGATCAGCCAGAAGGCGGGCACCGACAGGCGGTGCACGGCGGCGCGCCCGGTCAGCAGCGGCAGCCAGTAGTAGAGCCCGGCCATCATCGGGAAGGCGAGCGCCCCGGCCACCACGTAGTGCATGTGGGCGACGACGAAGTAGGTGTCGTGCGCCTGCCAGTCGAAGGGCACCATCGCGAGCATCACGCCGGTCAGGCCACCCATCGCGAAGACGAAGAAGAAGCCGAAGATGTAGAGCATCGGCACGTCCCAGCGCGGCTTGCCGTGCGACAGCGTCGCGAGCCACGCGAAGATCTGCACCGCAGTGGGCACCGCGACGATCGCCGAGCCTGCAGAGAAGAAGGCGAGCGCCAGATGCGGGATGCCGACGGTGAACATGTGGTGCACCCAGATGCCGAAGCTCAGGAAGGCGAGCGCGATGATCGCGACGACGATCGCGCGGTAGCCGACCAGCGAGCGGTTCGCGAAGACCGGAATGACGGTCGACAGCACCGCGGCCATCGGCAGGAAGATGATGTAGACGTCCGGATGGCCGAAGAGCCAGAACAGGTGCTGCCACAGCAGCGAGTCGCCGCCGCGTGTCGGATCGAAGAAGGGCAGGCCGAAGGCGCGCTCGATCTCCAGCAGGATCGAGCCCAGGATCAGCGGCGGGAAAGCCACGATCATCATCATCGCCGTCACGAGGATGTACCAGCCGAAGATCGGCATGCGGTCGAGCGACATGCCGGGCGCGCGCATCTTGAGGATCGAGACGGTGATCTCCATCGCAAGCGACAGGGCCGAGATCTCGACGAAGGTGATGCCGAGCAGCCAGACGTCGGCGTTGATTCCCGACGAGAAGGCGCTCGAACTCAACGGCGTGTACATGAACCACCCGCCGTTGGGCGCGACGCCCGCGATCAGCGATACGGTGAGGATCGTGCCGCCGAACAGGTAGCACCAGTAGCCATATGCGGTCAGCCGCGGAAAGGCGAAGTCGCGCGTGCCGAGGATCTTGGGCGTCAGGTACACGGCGAAGCTCTCCACCATCGGAATGGCGAAGAGGAACAGCATCATCGAGCCGTGCATCGTGAAGACCTGGTTGTAGGTCTCCGGGTCGAGGAAGTCCGAGTGCGGCGTGGAGAGCTGCACCCGCGTCAGCATGCCCAGCACACCGGCGATGGCGAAGAAGACGAAGGACGTGACCATCATCCGCACGCCGATGACCGAATGATTGACGGCGGCAAGGCGCTGCCATCCCGGGCCGGTGGCCCAGATCCGGTTCAGCTGGCGGTGCAGGCGCAACGCGCTGCCCTCTGCCTGCGGCTGGACGGGGTCGCTCATTGCTTCGCCTCCGGTGCGGTGGTTGCCTGCGTCAGCGCGGCGGAAAAGTCCTCCGGTCGGTGGACGATGATGACGAAGCGCATGCGCGCATGGCCCGTGCCGCAGAACTCGTCGCAGGTTCCCTCGTAGCGGCCCGGCTCGCCGGCCTGGATGCGCAGCCGGTTGACCTTGCCGGGCACCGCATCGATCTTGCCGGCGAAGCGCGGTGCCCAGAAGGCATGGATCACGTCCTTGCTCGTCACCACCATGTCGACCGGTGCGCCCGCGGGCAGGAGCAGGACGTTGCGCGTCTCGACGCCGCCGCGCTCGGGGTAGCGGAAGGTCCATGCCCACTGCTGCGCCACGGCCTCGATGCGTTGCGGCGGCGCGCTGCCCGGCAGCGGCAGCAATCGCTCGCCGACGACGAGGCCATAGGCCAGCAGCGGCAGCAGGACCACCGCCGGCAGCACCAGCCCGCCCATCACGATCCAGCGCGTGGGCGACACGCTGGACCCCCAGCCCGGACGCCGGATCACCAGGGTGAACAGCGTCATGAGCATCAGGAAGAGAACGCCGGCGCCGATCAGCATGACCCACCACATCGTGGCGATCGATGCAGCGGCCGGCCCGGAGGGGTCGAGTGCCGACAGCGGCCCCTTGCAGCCCGCGAGCGCCGCCATCGATCCGGCTTGGAGCGTCCGAAGCAAGGGACTACGATGGCCCCACATCGGCCGCACCCGGCGCGAAGGAGGAGAACCATGGCGAAAGGCGACAGCACCGCACCTCCCAGCGAGGTTCTTCTGGAACTGAACCGGCTCGACGTCGGTTCGGCGGTGGCCCTCGTCGGGCATCCGATCCACGTGATGATGGTGCACTTCCCGGTCGCCTTCGTCGTCGCGACGCTGGGCGTGGATGTCTTCTACTGGTGGACCGGCGATGCCTTCTGGCTGCGGGCGGGCCTCTGGTCGGCGGGCGCCGCCTTCTGGACCGGCGTGGCCGCCAGCATCGTCGGTACGGGCGAGTTGCTGCTCGTGCGCGGCATCCGGATGCTGGAAGCGAGCTGGTCCCATGCGGTGGCGGCGATGACGCTGGTCGCGATCGCCGGGGCCAACTGGGGCTTGCGGCTGGTCGATCCCGTGTCCGTCCTGCCGCACGGGCTGGCCTTGTCGGCCCTGTCCTCGGTGATGGTGGGCTTCGCCGGCTGGCACGGAGGCAAGCTCGTGTTCGATCATGGCGTCGGCATCTTGGTCACGCCGAAGGACTGATGCATCCATCGGCCGAGCGCGCCGGGCTCGAACAGACGCGCGGCGACCGCATTCGAGTCGAAGTGCGGCTTGGCCAGCACCACCCAGAGAATCCCCGCGATCACTATCACGTAGGCGCTCATCAGCGTCACGTAGGAAATCCGTCCGAACCGGCCCGTGGGTGAGAAGACCTGCATCAGCACGAGCCCGGCAAGGACGTGCAGCATGGCCATGACCCCGACCAGCACCATCTTCACGGAGAACCATTCCACGAAGGTCGCCTGAAGGAAGATCAGCGCCGTACCGGTGCCGATGGCGATGAAGGCGGCGGGCGAAGTGAGTTCGACAAAGACCAGCCGCGTGATCCGATGCAGGCGGTCGAGATCCGGGCCGGCCGTGAGCGTCCGGCGCTGCCAGAAGAGAAAGGGCAGGGCGAGCAGGCCGCCCGACCAGATCGCGATCGAGGCGAGATGGGCGAACTTCAGAAAGGTCGTCACAGCGCCGGCTCTCCGGGGCGCAGGCTGGACCACGCGATCCAAAGGCCCGCGCCAAGATAAGGCAGCATCGCCGGCACCCACATCAGGAGCCCGGCCAGTTGCTGGTCGGTCAGCGGTGTGAGTCCCCACGGCGCCGTGCTCGCGATGTGGACCGCATACAGCGGCACGGACGCGAAGACGATCACCGCGCCCAGAAGACCCATCTGCCCGATCGTCGCCGCGAGTGCCACCAGCGCCGGACCGGCATGCACCGCAGGCGCGAGGATGGCCCGCCACATCAGCCAGGCGCTTCCGAGCAGCGAAACCTGCATCAGCCAGTAGGCCGGCACGCTGGCGAGACCCCAGGCATAGGCACCGGGCGCATGCCAGAGCCACAGGATGACGGCGTGTGCCGTGACCAGCGCAGGCAGCGGCACGCGGCTCGGCCGACGCTGCGGGAAGGCCCGCGCGAGCAGGGGCGCCACGGCGGCAATGAGGATGATGTGGTGGAGCACCCGCGCCGAGAACAGGGCGGACGACAGCGCACAGAGCGGCGAGACGAAGACGATGCCCATCAGCGCGATCGCGGCCCAGCCGGCGCGGGCATCGAAGGAACGCCCGCTGGCCACCGCGAATGCCAGCACGGCGAGTGCGGACAGCAACAGAGGGTCGGAATTCCAACGCGACCAGAAGTCATCCGGTACCGCGGCGGGGCCGCAGTAGGCGATCATGAAATCCATCATGGCGCGGCGTCCTCTTCCCGTTATGCGGCCACGCCGTGGCGTGGGGCCGGAGTTGTGTACGGGACAGGATAGTCCCGGTCGTACCGGGACTCAAGTGCTTCGTCTAGGCCTCGACAGACCTCCGCCCGGCAGTCGAAGCTCAGGCGGATGCGGGGACCGGGCGATCCGCTACTCGCACAGCCGCCTGATCTGCGCAGGGATCGGCACCGCCCGGATGCCCCCGCCCTCGCGCTTGGCCGCAAAGATCCGCACCTCTTCGCATTCGAGAATCAGGTCCTCGCCGCGCGTCACGTTGTAGCGTTGCACGAAGCTCTTTTCGCGCCATTCCGGGATGGTGACGACGATGTCCAGCGTGTCGCCGTAGCTGGCGCTCTTGACGAAACGGGTGTGGGTGTCGACCAGCGGCGTGCCGATCACGCCGAGAGTCGCGGCCGTTTCCTCCCAGCGGGGCACGCCGCGCTCCGCGAAGAAATGGCGCGAGGCCGCGTCGATCCAGCGGAAGAAGTTGGGAAACCAGACGATGCCGGCAGGGTCGCAGTCGCCGAACTCGACGCGCACGGTGTAGATGACTTCGATGCTCATGTCAGCCCATTCTCGTCGGCAGCCACAAGGCAATGATCGGGAACGCGATCAGGATCACCAGCCGAATGATGTCGGTCAGGATGAAAGGCAGAACGCCCTTGAAGATGGTGGTGAAGCTCACATCCTTCACCACGCTCTTGATGACAAAGACGTTCATCCCCACCGGTGGATGGATCAGGCCCAGTTCCACCGTCATCACGATGATCACGCCGAACCAGATCGGATCGAAGCCGAGGTGCACGATCACGGGGAAGATGATGGGCACGGTCAGGATGATCATCGCCATTGCGTCCATCAGGCAGCCGAGCACGAGGTACATCAGCATGATGAGCGCGAGCACGCCGTAGCGGCCGATGCCCAGGCTGGTGAGGAACTCGGTGAGCTTCTGCGGGCTCTGCGTGATGGTCAGGAAGTAGCCGAAGAGCAGCGCGCCGATCAGCACCGTGAACACCGCCGCCGCCGTGCGCGTGGCCGAGAGCAGGGCTTCGCGGATCTTCGGGCCGTCGAGCTTGCGCCGCAGCAAGCCGAGGATGAACGCGCCGCTCGCTCCCACGCCGCCGGCTTCGGTCGGCGTGAAGAAGCCGCCGTAGAGACCGCCGATCACGAAGACGAACAGCACCAGCGGCGCCCACACGTTCTTCAGGTCGGCGACGCGGTCCTTCCAGGGCTTGACCTCGCCGCCCGGCAGCCAGTCGGGCCGTACCTTGACGATGAGAACGATCGTCAGCACGTACATGGTCATTGCCAGGATGCCGGGGACGATGCCCGCCATGAAGAGCTTGCCGATGTCCTGTTGCGTGAGGATGGCGTAGACGGCGAGCACCGTCGATGGCGGCAGGATCGCGCCCAGCGTGCCGCCCGCCGCGATCACCCCGGTGGAGAACGACTGCGGATAGTTGAAGCGCCGCATCTCCGGATAGGCGACCGCGGAGAAGGTCGCAGCCGTCGCGACCGACGAGCCGCAGATGGCAGCGAAGCCGCCGCAGGCCAGCACCGTGGCGACGCCCAAGCCGCCGCGCAGGTGGCCGATCATCGAATTGGCGGCCTTGAAGAGCTCGCGGCTCACGCCGGAGACCGAGACCAGCGCGCCCATCAGCATGAACATCGGGATGACGCCGAAGGTGTAGTCGGTCACCGTGCGCATGGAGGTCTGGCCCACCAGCTTGAGCGCGGGGCCGGGGCCGACGATCCATGCGTAGCCCGTGACACCCACCAGCCCCATCGCCATGCCGACCGGCACGCGCAAGAGCATCAACGCAAACAGGACGACAAAGCCCAGAACGGCAATCGCATCAGTGCTCATGCGGCCCCCACGCTCGGCACTGCGTGTCCTCGCTGCCCCCCGAGGGGGCCTGTGCATCTCGGAGCGGTCCTGCAATGCTCATTCATCGGATTTCATTTCAGGCTTCTCGTCATGGAGCAGTTCGGGGTGGAAGATCAATCGATACGTACGGATGGCGATCAGGACGACCGCCGATACATCGCCCAGCCACGCCACGGCGTAGAAGGGCCAGGTCGGGATGTTCATGTCGTAGGTCAGCACATGGTCGACATAGGTGGCGCGCACTTTGTCGAACAGCGTGGCGGTCTGCACTGCGACGACGAAGAGCAGGACGAGCGTGGCGAACACGTCGATCCAGCGCTTCATGCGCGGGCCGGCCGCGGTCCAGACCAGATCGACGGTGATGTGCCCGCCCCGGTAGCTGGTGGCCGCGATGCCCCAGAAGATCAGGATGCCCAGGAGCATGCGACCGAAGTCGTAGGAGTCGGGGATGGAGGTGTCGAAGAACTTGCGCAGCACCACCGCGATGAAGATGTTCAACGCCACGATCCCCACGAACATGGCCGCGAGCCATTCGATCGTGTTGATCATCTTGTCCATGACGTTCTCGCTACGCTTCGTCATTGCACCTCCATCGCGCGATCAGCGGGAGACCCACGGATCAAAGTGCCGACTTGTTCTTGGCGAGGCTGGCCTTGAGTGCGTCCATCACCGCCTTCGGGTCCTGTCCGACCTTCTTCACGCCTTCCGCCCATTGCGCCTCGCCGGGCGCAGTGGCCTTGCGCCATGCGTCGAGCTGGTCCGGTGTGAGCTTGTAGATCTCATGGCCCGGCTGCGATCCGATCTTGGCGCGGCCGGCGAACTCGAAGTCGGCCCACGGCGTAGCGACCTTCTCGGCCCATTCGCTGGTGCAGTGGTCGTCGATCACCTTCTTCTGCGCGGGCGACATGCTGTCGTACTTGCTCTGGTTCATGGCCCAGACGAAGGGCGTGACGTAGAGCGGCACGTCCATGTGGAAGCTCACCACCTTGTCGATGCCGAAGAGGCCGATGGAGCCCCAAGGGAAGGTGATGGCATCGGCCACGCCGCGCTCCAGCATGTCGCGCGACTCGGGCGCCGACGCCTGCACGTTGGTGCCACCGAGCGAGGTGACCATCTGCCCGATGGTGCTGGTCGCGGGGCGGATCTTCATGCCCTTGATGTCGGTCGGAAGCGTGATCTTCTTGCGCGCATGGAAGGTGCCGGGGTCGTGAACGAAGGCAAAGCAGAACTTCACGTCCTTCATTTCCTTGGCGGCGTACTGGCGATACCACTCGTCGATGGCGGCCGAGCCGCCCTTGCCATTGGAGAACAGGAAGGGCAGCGATGCGCCGGCCATGATCGGGAAACGGCCGGGCTGGTAGCCCGGATTGACGTAGGCGAAGTCGGCAATGCCGTCGCGCGCCATGTCGTAGTGGTCGAAGGCCTTGCCGAGCTGCTCGGACGGGAACAGCGTCGCGGTGATCGTGCCGTTGGATGCCTTCTTGATGTCGTCGGCCCAGGCCTGCAGCGAGGGGTTCAGCGGATGCTGCGCCGGCACCCAGCTCGACATCTTGAGATTGACGGGCTTGTCCTGCGCCTGCACCGGCGCGGCGGCCAGGGCCAGCACGGCCGAGAAGGCCAGCACGGCGCGTGTGGCGGCCGAGGTCAGGAAGCGGGTTGTCGGCATGGGGTTTGTCTCCTTGCGAGTTGGATGGAAGCTGTGATCCGTCGATGCGCCTTGTTGTCGTCTTTGTGCGGTGCGCAATCGATTATTTTTCATAAGAGTCGGCAGGGCCGTAAATCGGCGTTTACCTTGAGTCAGCGTGCATGCGTCGCCGAATCCTGCTGGCGCTTCATCCAGCGGATCGGCTGCGCCTTCACCGGTCGTGGCGGTGCGCCGTGGCGCACCAGCGCGGCATCCAGCGCCGTGCCTGCATCGTCTGCCAGCGCGGCCTCGCGTGCGGCGGCTATCGCGATGGCGCGCGTCGAGGGCGATGCGTCCGGCAGCGGCGCGGCGGCGAGGTGGTCGATCACGTGCAGCAGGTTGTGCTTTCCGCGCTCATTCGTGCTGCCATAGCCCTTGATGAGCCGGCCGCACAGCGCGATCTCGTGGCCCAGACGCCAGTCCGTGCGCGTGCCGTTGACCACGGCATCGAGCCAGCGGCCGATCAGCGCCTGTTCCTCGGCGAAGCGGTGGCCGCGCTTGCGCAACCACCGCAGCGAGGCCAGCAAGCGCAGCGAGGCCATGCCCAGCACCGAATGGCTGCCGACCTTGAGCGGCAGCGCCCATGGCGTCTTGCGGCGGCGGTCCCATGCCGTCACGCGATGGGCGAGCGAGGCCGGAAGCAGCGCCGCGAACTCGGGCGTGCCGGGCTTGAAGTGGTCATAGACCTTCACGATGTCGTCATCGGCCGCCTTGACCTCGATGCGCACGCGCCGTGCACGGCTTGCACGGCTCTTGAGGTCAGCCACTCGCACGATGTCGTCGAAGGCCATCCACAGCGCGACCCAGCGGGCCATCTCGCGTGTGATGGCGAAGCCTTCGGCGCCCGCCGGATCGACGGCGCGCTCGGCGGCCAGCACCTGCTGCAGCCGCTCGACATACAGCATGGCGTAGTCCGCGTCCTGGTAGTCGAGGACACGGGCATGGCCGAGAGCCAGCATGTCATGCACCGATGGCGGGAAGAGGCATGCCAATGCCGGCGGCAATGCCTGCGGGGCGGGCGCATCGTTCCCGTTCGCGGCGAGCAGCCCCGTGACCAGCGCTGCCTGCTGCCGCGGCGTGTTCACGGCGTCGAACGCCCTTGCGAACCCGCGCAGGCTCGCCTCGGCCGCCTTGCCGACCTTCTCGGGCGCACTGGTGTCGCCGCCGCGCACCACGCGTTCGTACGCTTCGCGCGGGAACGGGAAGAGTCCGCTGCCCGCGATGGCGCCAAGCATCACGGCGCTGACCACCGTGCCGGCTTCGCGCGCCGCCATGCCCATGTCGAACACGTGGTGCTCGCGGCTGAAGGCCTTCACGACATCCAGCAGGCGCTGCGCATCGGCGCGGCCGTCGCCGGGCTGCATGCGCTCGGCCGTGGTCAGCGTGCGGCTGGACGACGTGATGACGAGGGTTCGCTCCGGCGCGCTCATGCCGTTGCCGATCTGGCGCGTGGTTTCCAGCAGTTCGGAGGAGACGATGGCGTCCAGCGCACCCGGCACCGGGCTGAGGCTGAACACGGGCCGGCGGCCGCCGAGTTCCGTCAGCGGCACCGGAAAGACTTCGACGTAGTAGGTGGTGGCGCCGGTGCGCTGCGCGACGCCGGGGATCGAAGTGCTCTGCGCAGCGAAGCCGGCATGGCGCGCGGTGTCGACCAGCCATTCGGTCAGGACGCCGCCGCCTTCGCCGCCGAGGGCGCAGACCAGGAGGGTGATGGGTTGCGTGCGGTTCATCGCGTCAGGTCGATTGAAGTGAGCGGACGACCGCACCGCGCAGGCTGTGCAGGAGCCGCTCATGCCACTTCGGGTTCTGCACCACCTCCGCGCGATAGAAGCTCGGGCACAGCGTCGCCGCATGCGCATTCGCACCGCACAGGCCGCAGCCCACGCAGCCGTCGATGACCACCGCCACCGGGTCGACCTTCAGCGGGTCCGGGTTGTCCTTGATCGTGAGGGTGGGGCAGCCCGACAGCCGGATGCAGGCGTGGTCGCCGTTGCACACGTCCTCGTCGACGCCGTACTTCACGCGCACCACGCGCTCGCCGCGCCGAAGCAGGCTGGCGATCCAGGGCTTGATGCGGCGCTGGCGCTCGAGCTGGCATTCGCCCTCGGCAATGATCACCTTCAGGCCGTTGAAGTCGCTCGTGAAGGCATCGTTGAGTGTCTTTC
Organism: Variovorax flavidus; assembly: GCF_030317145.1. Taxonomy (GTDB): domain Bacteria; phylum Pseudomonadota; class Gammaproteobacteria; order Burkholderiales; family Burkholderiaceae_C; genus Variovorax; species Variovorax flavidus. Next base: position 2,030,773 of record NZ_JASZYE010000001.1, on the reverse strand, counting down.
GCATCCTGTCGACGTCGTAGGTGTAGACGGTGTGCAGCCACTGCACGCCCAGGCCCTTCAGCGTCGACTCGATGGTCTGGTTCTTGTCGACCAGGCTCTGCTGCTTGTCTGCGGCGCGCTCCTTCACCTCGTCGTCGGGCGTGGAGATGATGTCCTGCGTGCCGGTCGCCGAGGTGTAGCCGTTCTTGAAGATCAGCAACACGGCGTCGTCGCCATTGAAGAGTGCGCTCTGCACGCCGGTCAGCAGGCCGTTGTGCCAGAACCCGCCGTCGCCCATGATCGACAGCGCCCGGCGCTGCATCATCGGCGACACACCCGCGCGGCTCGCGAGGCTCATGCCGTAGCCGAGGATCGAATGCCCCATCGAGAAGGGTTCGAAGGTGCCGAAGGCGTGGCAGCCGATGTCGGCCGCGATGTGCACTGGCCCGCTGTCCTGCTGCGCAAGCTTGAGCGCAGCAAACACGGGGCGCTCGGGGCAGCCGATGCAGAAGCTCGGCGGGCGGTTGGGCAGCGGCGCCTGGAGACTTGTCGCCACGGCGGCGCGGCGGTCGCGATTGCCCATGAGCCAGCCCTTGGCTGAGTCCTGGGCGTGCTGGGGCAGGTAGCGCGCGGCGAACTGGCTCAGCCCTGTCGCCAGGACCTCGACGCCATATTCGCCCGCTGCCGGCAGCATGTCGCAACCGTGCAGGGGCGTCTGGATGTCGCGGCGGCGCAGCAGCGTGGCGATCTCCTGCTCGATGTATTCGGGCTGGCCTTCCTCGACCACCAGCACCGCACGCTTGCCGACGCAGAAGTCGGCCACCTGCTCGGGCACGAGCGGGTAAGCGACGTTGAGCACCAGCAGGGGGATGTCCGTTGCGCCGAAGGCATCCGCCAAGCCGAGCTGCTGCAGGCTGCGGATCAGCGCGTTGTAGAGGCCGCCTTGCACCACGATGCCGAGGTCGGCATGCGTGCCGGCGATCAGCTCGTTGAGGCGGTGCTCGGCGATGTAGCGTCGCGCGGCCGGCAGCCGTTCCTCGCCCTTGAGCTTCTCGTGGCGGAAGGTCACGGGCGGGTGCGCGAGCCGCATGTAGTCGAAGCCGGCCGGCTCCTCGATCAGTGCGCGGGTGGAGACCGGCGGCGGCACGTTGTCCTTGCATTCGAAGCTGCCGCGCACGTGGCAGGTGCGGATGCGCAGCTCCATCATGCAGGGCATGTTCGAGTATTCGGAGAGGCGAAAGCCGTGCTCCACCATGTTCACCATCACGCCCAGGTCGGGCCGCGGATCGAGCAGGCACATGCTGGACTTGAGCGCGTAGGCGTGCGTGCGCTCCTGGATGACGGAGGCACCCTCGCCGTAGTCCTCGCCGACCACGATCAGCACGCCACCCTTGACGCCTGGCGATGAAAGATTGGACAGCGCATCGGCCGCCACATTGGTGCCGACGATCGACTTCCAGGTCACGGCGCCGCGCAGCGGGTAGTGGATCGACGCGCCGAGCATCGCCGCCGCCGAGGCTTCGTTGGAGCACGCCTCCACGTGCACGCCGAGTTCGTCCATGTACGGCTTGGCCTGCACCATCACGTCGAGCAGGTGCGACACCGGCGCGCCCTGGTAGCCGCCGACGTAGGCCACGCCCGATTGCAGCAACCCCTTGGTGATGGCGAGGATGCCCTCGCCGTGAAAGGTGTCGCCCGCACCGAGGCGCAGGGCCTCGATTTCCTTGCTGAATGAAACTTCCAAGAGACTTGACTCCGTGGGCCTGTGTGTTGTCGTGGGTTCGGGTGCGCGGAACCGGCGTCGTGCCTTCGCCGACGCCGGTTTCCTCGATCCGTTCCTATTTGCCGGCCGGCTTGGCGGGCGCGCCCGGGAAGCGCGCCACGTAGTAGGCGATGGTGTCCAGGTCCTCGGGCGGGATCTGGCTCACCGCTTCGCCCATCGCCTGCGTGTAGCCCGGGCGCTTGCCCGACTTGAACTCGCGCAGGGTCATCTGCAGGTAGTCCTCGCGCTGCTGCCCGATGCGCGCGACCTGCTGCCCGCCGCTCAGGTCGGACCCGTGGCACATCACGCAGCGGTGCTCCTGCGCCAGGGCCTGTCCGCGCGCCATGCGTGCCGCATCGGGCGGCGTGGCAGGCGGCGGCGCGGGCACCGGCGGCAAGGTGCCGATGTATTCGGAGAAGCCGCGCAGATCCTGGTCGGACATGGTCTTGGCCACCGCGGTCATCGCTTCGTTGCCACGCCGCCCTTCACGGAACAGGAACAGCTGCGTGATCGCATAGAAGGAATGCTGTCCGGCAAGGGCCGGCGTTCCCGGCATGTCGCTGCGCCCGTTCGCGCCGTGGCAGGCTGCACACAGCGCCGCGAAGCGCTGCTTGTAGCTCTCGGGCGTGGCCTTGGCCTGGGCGGCGGCGGGCAGCGCCGCCAACCCAAGGAGCGCAGCGGCTACCGAAATCGCCAGTCTTGCCTGTCCTCTCATTTGCCGCCGTAGCTGATGCGGTAGATCGCACCGGCGTGGTCGTCGCTCACGAGCATCGATCCGTCCTTGAGCACGAGGAAGTCGACTGGCCGGCCGAGGTAGTTGTTGTTCTCCACGAAGCCGGTCATGAAGGGCTCGACCTTCGCGCCACCCTTGCCGTCGGGCCATGCGACGGAAACGTCCGCGTACTTGACGGTGCGATTCCACGGGCCGTGGCGCGCGATGAACATCGCGCCCTGGTACTTGGCCGGGAACATCTTGCCGTTGTAGAACTTCAGGCCCAGCGAGCCTGCGTGCGGGCCGAGCAGCGCGGCGGGCTTCTGGTAGTCGCTGCAGCTCTTGCCCCAGCCGAATTCAGGGTCGGGGATGTTGCCCTGGTGGCAGTACGGATAGCCGAAGTGCTGGTTCGCCTTCGTGACCACGTTGAGTTCGTCGTTCGGCAATTCTTCGCTGAACCAGTCGCGGCCGTTGTCGGTGAACCAGAGATTGCCCGTCTTCGGATCGAAATCGAAGCCCACCGTATTGCGCACGCCGCTGGCGACCGTCTCGATGTTGCTGCCATCGAGATTCATCCGGTAGATCTTGGCGTATTCACCCGGATCGCAGATGTTGCAGGGCGCGCCGATCGGGAAGTAGAGCTTGTTGTCGCGGATGCGCAGGAACTTCCAGCTGTGGTCGTTGCCTCCGGGCAGCTTGTCGTAGAGCACCTTGGGCGTGCCGGGGTTGTCGAGCTTGTCCTCGATGTTGTCGTAGCGGTAGATGTGCGTGTTCGTCGCCACGTAAAGCGAACCATTGTGGTACTCGATGCCGGCCGCCATCGGCAGCTTGTCGATGATGACCTTGGCCTCGTGCTTGCCCTTCTCGGGAATGGCATAGACCTTGTTGCCCACGAACAGCGTGCTCACGAACACGTTGTCCTTGGCGCCTTGGCGAAGCTCTCGAGCGTCGAGCACGCCCGATGCCCAGGTCTCGACCTTGAAGCCCGGCGGCAGCTTGAACTTGTTCGTCGGAAGCTGGTCCGCCGCCGTGGGAATGGGGAAGGCCGGCACCGGCGCCATGCGCGTGGCGGCCTCGGTCTTGGGGCGGCCCTTGGCCCAACCGGGCTCTTCGGTCGGTGGCTGTTGGGCCCAGGCGGCGGTTGCCGCGCAGAGCAGGGCGGCAGCTGCCGCATACGGACGGATCATGGTCATGTCTTGTCTCCTTCTCGTGTTGTCGGCGTGACGCCGCCCATCAGTTTGAGGTTGCGGCCAGTCACCATCAATAAAATAATCCAGCTAAGCGACATGAATCCCATGCATATCGATGCCATCGACCTCAACCTGCTGCGCCTCTTCGACGCCGTCTACCGCGCCCGCAACGTGAGCCGGGCGGCCGAAGCGCTCGGGCTCACGCAGCCTGCGGCCAGCCACGGGCTGGGCCGGCTGCGGCTGTTGCTGAAGGACGCGCTTTTCATCCGCGCGCCGGGCGGTGTGTCGCCGACGCCGCGCGCCGAGCGGCTGGCGGTGGCGGTGCAGTCCGCTTTGGGCACGCTGGAAGTCGCCTTGAACGAGCCCGACCGCTTCGAGCCGGACGATTCGCGCAAGACCTTCCGCATCCACATGAGCGACATCGGCGAGGGCCGTTTCCTGCCGCCGCTGATGGCCCGGCTCGGCCAATTGGCGCCCGGCGTGCGGCTGGAGACATTGCCGCTGCAGCCCGCCGAGATCGCCCCCGCGCTCGACAGCGGCCGGGTCGACTTCGCTTTCGGCTTCCTGCCCAAGGTAGGGGATACGCAGCGCGTGACGCTGCTGAAGGACCGCTACATCGTGTTGCTGCGCAAGGGCCATCCCTTCGCGCGTTCGCGGCGCAACGGCCAGGCGCTGCTGGAGTCGCTGCGGAAACTGGAGTACGTCGCGGTGCGCACGCACGCTGAGACGCTGCGCATCCTGCAGTTGCTGAACCTCGAAGACCGCGTGCGCCTGACGACGGAGCACTTCATGGTGCTGCCGGCCATCGTCCGCGCGACCGACCTGGCGGTCGTGATGCCTCGAAACATCGCGCGTGGCTTTGCGGAGGAGGGTGGCTACGCGATCGTCGAGCCGGCCTTTCCGCTGCGGGATTTCACCGTGTCGCTGCACTGGAGCAAGCGGTTCGAGGCCGATCCGGCGAACCGGTGGCTGCGGCAGCTCATCCGCGACCTGTTCGTCTAGCGGCGCGAAGCGATTCCCCGCGTCGCCGGCGCGCACATCCCTGTTCCCGGACTTCTCGCGGGGACACAATGGGACCCGATTCGAGGGTTTTCCCCAGCGTCACATACCAACCCCCACATAGGCGCTATGGCCGCGACCGTATGCATTCGGGGCGGCAAAGCACTAACTTCGAGTTGGCCCGATTTTTGATCGCGACAAACGCGTAGCCCCCACGAGCATGAGCATGACACCGAGCACCCAACCCATCCGCTTTTTCCACCGCGGCCGGATCGTCGACGTCAGCGGCGTGCATCCGACCCGTTCGGTGCTCGACTGGCTGCGCGAGGACGCCCGCTGCACCGGCACCAAGGAGGGATGCAACGAGGGCGATTGCGGTGCATGCACCGTGGTGGTCGGCGAACTGGCCGACGCCGGCGAGCAGGGCGCGGTCGGCGGCCTGCGCCTGTCGACGGTCAACGCCTGCATCCAGTTTCTGCCGACGCTGCACGGCAAGGCGCTGTTCACGGTCGAGGACCTCAAGGCGCAATGCAGCCACGGCCATGACGCGCGGCAGCACGACAAGCACCCGGTGCAGCGCCTGCATCCGGTGCAGCAGGCGATGGTGGACTGCCACGGCTCGCAGTGCGGTTTCTGCACCCCCGGCTTCGTGATGTCGCTGTGGTCCACGTACGAGCACCACCAGGCCGACGGCACGCGGCCGACGCGCCAGCAGCTGGCCGACGACCTCTCGGGCAACCTGTGCCGCTGCACCGGCTACCGGCCGATCCTCGACGCGGGCCAGCGCATGTTCGACCTGCCCGATGTGAGGCTCGATACGCAGCCCGTGGTGCAGGCGCTGACCAGCCTGCAGCATGACCAGACTTTCGAATACGCCGCCCCGCTCGGCCAGCGCCTGGACCGGTTCCATGCGCCGACCACGCTGGACGAACTCGCCGCGCTGCGCGAAGCCAAGCCGACGGCGCAGCTGCTCGCCGGATCGACCGATGTCGGCCTCTGGGTCAACAAGCAGTTCCGCGATCTCGGCGACATCATTTTCGTCGGCGATGTCGCCGAGATGAAGACGGTCGAGGAGCGTGGCGATGCGCTCTACATCGGCGCCGGCGCCTCGCTCGAGAATGCCTTCCGCGCGCTGACCCGGCGAGTTCCGAGCCTGACCGACGTGTGGTTGCGCTTTGCGTCGCCGCCCATCCGCAACGCCGGCACCATGGGCGGCAACGTCGCCAACGGTTCGCCCATCGGCGATTCGCCGCCGGTGCTGATGGCACTGGATGCCGAGATCGAGCTGCGCCGCGGCGACAAGGTGCGCCGCATGCCGCTGCCGGACTTCTACGTCGACTACATGAAGAACCGGCTGGAGCCTGGCGAGTTCGTGCAGGGGTTGTCGATTCCGCTTGCGGCGCTCGGGCGCCAGGTGCGGGCCTACAAGATCAGCAAGCGTTTCGACTGCGACATTTCGGCGCTGTGCGGCGGCTTTGCCGTCGAGTTGGATGGCGATGTGGTGAAGGAAGTGCGGCTTGCCTTCGGCGGCATGGCCGCGACAGTGAAACGCGCCGCCCAGGCCGAGGCCGCATTGGTCGGCAAGGCCTGGACGCAGGCCGGCGTGAACGCCGCCAAGCTGGCGCTGGCTCAGGATTTCAAGCCGCTGACCGACATGCGCGCCAGCGCGGATTACCGCCTGCAGGTGGCGCAGAACCTGCTGCAACGCCTGTGGCTGGAGACGCGCACGACCGATCCGTTGCCGGTGGAGGCGACCAGCGTCTGGAGCGTGATGCCCCACGAAACGAGCGTCGAAGGAGCGTGAGATGAAGCTCACCCCCAGGCTTGCCCACTTCGTGTGGCCGCCCACCCCCTTGCAGGGGGCAATACCAGCGGCCCGGCAAAGCCGGTTCCGCGGTATTTCCCGATCGACACTTCTCGCACCCTTGATGCCGCTGTGGAGCAATTGAGATGAACAAGCCCCTGGATCCCAGTCTGCTGCAATCCGCCGAGGCCTTTGCCGACTACCTCACCAACGCCGCCGCGCGCATCGACGAGCGCGCCGAGGCGAAAGCGCATGGCGACGGCGCGCGCGTGGGCATCAGCCGGCCGCACGAGTCGGCCCAGTTGCACGTTGCCGGCGAGGCGACCTACATCGACGACATTCCCGAACTGGCCGGAACGCTGCATTGCGCGCTGGGCCTGTCGCCCGTGGCCAACGGCCGGCTCAAGGACATGCGGCTCGACGCCATCCGCGCCATGCCGGGCGTGGTGGCCGTGATCACGGCAGCCGACATTCCGGGCAGCAACGATTGCGGATCGATCATTCATGACGATCCCATCCTGTGCAGCGGCGACATCCGCTACATGGGCCAGCCGGTCTTCGCCGTCATCGCCGAGACGCGCGATGCCGCGCGTCGCGCCGCGGCTCGCGCCAAGGACGCGCTCGACATCGAGGCCGCGCCGCCGGTGCTCACGCCGCAGGATGCGCACGCCAAGGGCCAGTACGTGGTGCCGCCGATGCACCTGGTGCGCGCAACGAACGAAGGCGGCGCACAGGCCGCGATCGCGAAGGCGCCGCACCGCCTGAAGGCCGAACTCGACGTCGGCGGGCAGGAGCAGTTCTATCTCGAAGGCCAGATCAGCTACGCCATCCCGAAGGAAGGCGGCACGATGCACGTCTACTGCTCGACGCAGCACCCGAGCGAGATGCAGCACCTGGTGGCCCATGCGCTGCACCTGCATGCGAACGAGGTGCACGTCGAATGCCGGCGCATGGGCGGCGGCTTCGGCGGCAAGGAATCGCAGTCGGCGCTCTTCGCCTGCGTGGCGGCGGTCGCGGCCAACAAGCTCAGGCGCCCCGTCAAGCTGCGGCTGGACCGCGACGACGATTTCATGATCACCGGCCGGCGCCATTGCTTCTGGTACGAATACGAAATCGGCTACGACGACGAGGGCCGCATCCTCGGCGCCGAGATCACGATGGTTTCGCGCGCCGGCCACTCGGCCGACCTGTCGGGGCCGGTGATGACGCGTGCGCTGTGCCACTTCGACAACGCCTACTGGCTGCCCGACGTGACCATGCACGGCTACTCGGGCAAGACCAATACGCAGAGCAACACGGCCTTCCGCGGATTCGGCGGCCCGCAGGGCGCGATCGCGATCGAGAACATCCTCGACAGCGTGGCGCGCGAACTCGGGCGCGATCCGCTGGACGTGCGGCGCGTCAACTTCTACGGCAAGGGCGAGAACAACGTCACGCCCTACGGCCAGGTCGTGAGCGACAACATCATTCACGAGCTGGTGGCCGAGCTGGAAGCCAGCAGCGGCTACCGCGGCCGCCGCGAGGAGATCGCGGCCTTCAACGTGAAGAGTCCGGTGCTCAAGCGCGGGATCGCCCTGGCGCCGCTGAAGTTCGGCATCTCCTTCAACGTCAAGCACTTCAACCAGGCCGGCGCGCTGGTCCACGTCTACACCGACGGCTCGATCCTCGTGAACCACGGCGGCACCGAGATGGGGCAGGGCCTCAACACCAAGGTCGCGCAAGTGGTGGCACACGAACTGGGCGTGAACTTCGAGAGCGTGAGGGTCACGGCCACCGACACGCAGAAGGTCGCCAACACCTCGGCCACCGCTGCCTCGACCGGCGCCGACCTGAACGGCAAGGCTGCGCAGGACGCCGCGCGGCAGATCCGCGAGCGGCTTGCCGCCTGCGCCGCCAGCCGCCATGGCGGTGACGCATCGGCCGTGCGCTTCGCCAACGACAAGGTCGAGGTCAACGGCCGCACGCTCTCCTTCAGCAGCGTGGTGGGCGAGGCCTACCTCGACCGCGTGCAGCTCTGGTCCGACGGCTTCTACGCCACCCCCGGCCTGAGCTGGGACAAGGACAAGATGTTCGGCCGACCCTTCTTCTACTACGCCTACGGCGCGGCGGTGAGCGAGGTGATCGTCGACACGCTCACCGGCGAATGGAAGCTGCTGCGCGCCGACATCCTGCACGACGCCGGCAAGTCGCTGAATCCGGCGGTCGACATCGGCCAGGTCGAGGGCGCTTTCATCCAGGGCATGGGCTGGCTCACGACCGAGGAGCTGGTATGGCACCCGAAGACCGGCCTGCTGACGACGCACGCTCCCAGCACCTACAAGATCCCGACGGCCAACGACTGCCCGCCGGTGTTCAACGTGCGGCTGTTCGAGGGGCAGAACTTCGAGGACTCGATCCACCGCAGCAAGGCGGTCGGCGAGCCGCCGCTGCTGCTGCCGTTCTCGGTCTTCTTCGCGATCCGCGACGCCGTGTCGGCCGTGGGCGAGCATCGGACCGACCCGCCGCTGCGCGCGCCGGCGACGAGCGAGGCGATTCTCCGAGCGATCACCGCGGTGCAGAACGCGGCCGCCTGAGGGCACTTCCATGTGAATGCAGCGCTGTATAACTGCCCGCACATTCCAGACCACGGTGGGCAGCTATGAGAGACCAAGCGCTTCTAGACAAGATCGATCTTCATCTCATCAGGGTTCTACACACCGTGTTGACCGACCGCAGCGTCTCGCGTGCCGCCATCCGATTGGGGATGTACCAGCCCGCCGTTTCCGCAGCCCTCAAGCGGCTGCGCGAGCTGTCGGGCGACCCGTTGCTGGTGCGCTCCGGCTCGGGCATGGTGCCGACCGATGCCGGCTTGCGGATGATCGAGCCCAGCGCGGCCATCCTGCGCTCGGCGGAGGTGCTGTTCAGCGATGCGCGCGGCTTCGATCCGCAGACGGCGGCCACCACCTTCCGCATCGCCGCGAGCGACTACATGGACCCGCTCTTCCTGCCGCAGCTGGTCGCACAGATCAAGAGCCAGGCGCCGTTGTGCCACATCGAGATCCATCCGCTGACCTCCGATTCGGACTACCACGCGCATCTTTCGCTGGGCCAGGTCGACGTGGTGATCGGCAACTGGCTGAAGCCGCCGGAAGACCTGCACATGGCGCGGCTCTTCGGCGACGAGATCGTCTCGCTTGTCAACAAGGACCATCCGGCCGTGCGGCGCGGCTGGGACCTGGAGAGCTGGCTCTCGGCCGAGCACATCGCGCCCACGCCGACGCATCCCGGCGCGCGCGGGATCATCGACCAGATGCTCGACGAGATGGGCCGCCAGCGGAACATCACGGCGCGCTGCGCGCATTTCGGGCTCATTCCGGACATGGTGGCTTCGAGCCTGCTGGTGCTGACCACCGGCCGCCAGTATTGCGAGCGTTTTCTCGACCGGTTGCCCGTAGCGATCCTCGAATGCCCGGTGCCGCTGCCGCGCCTCATGTACTACCAGCTCTGGCACGAGCGCACGCACTCGTCGAGCTCGGCGCGCTGGCTGCGCGAGCGCGCCAAGGCCGTGGCGGCGTCGCTGCGGCCCCTGGCGGTGGCGGGCGGCCCTGAATAGATAGATCTCGCGCCGGCGTCGCGAGCAAGGACAGACAACGCCATCGATCCATAAAGACTCGGAGACAAGACGATGAACCGGACAGAACAAGTGCTCGACATCCAGGAGCACGGCGCACCGACGCAGCCCGCCGCAAGGGGCTGGGCGGAACGGGTGTTCAAGCTCAGGGAGCACAACACCACCATCCGCACCGAACTGGTGGCGGGCCTCACCACTTTCCTGACGATGGCCTACATCATCTTCGTCAACCCGTCGATCCTCGGCGACGCGGGCATGCCGAAGGACGCGGTGTTCGTCGCCACCTGCCTGATCGCCGCGCTGGGCACGGGCATCATGGCCCTCTACGCCAACTATCCGATCGCGCTGGCGCCGGGCATGGGGCTCAACGCCTACTTCGCCTACGTGGTCGTGCTGCAGATGGGCTTCACGTGGCAGGCGGCGCTGGGGGCGGTCTTCGTCTCAGGTTGTCTCTTCCTGCTGGTCACGGTGTTCAAGTTGCGCGAACTGATCATCCGCGGCATACCGCACTCGATCCGAATTGCGATCACCGTGGGCATCGGCCTCTTCCTGGCGATCATCGCGCTCAAGAGCGCGGGCATCGTTGCCCCGTCGAAGGCGACCTACGTCACGCTCGGCGACCTGCACACGCCGGAGGTGGTGCTGGCGACGCTCGGCTTCTTCCTGATCGTGGTGCTCGACCGGCTCAAGGTGCCCGGCGCGATCCTGATCGGCATCATCGCGGTGACGGTGCTGTCCTTCTTCTTCGGCGGCAACACCTTCCACGGCATCTTCGCGCCGCCGCCGTCGATCGCGCCGACCTTCCTGCAGCTCGACATCAAGGCGGCGCTGTCGGGCGGCATCCTGAACGTGATCCTCGTCTTCTTCCTGGTCGAGCTGTTCGACGCCACCGGCACACTGATGGGCGTGGCCCGGCGCGCCGGCCTCCTGGTGCCGGGCAAGATGGACCGGCTCAACAAGGCGCTGCTGGCCGACAGCGGTGCGATCTTCGCGGGTTCGCTGCTCGGTACCTCCAGCACGACCGCCTATGTCGAGAGCGCTGCCGGCGTGCAGGCCGGCGGCCGGACGGGGCTCACGGCGCTGACGGTGGCGGTGCTGTTCCTCGCGGCACTGGTCATTTCGCCGCTGGCCGGCGCGGTGCCGGCCTATGCCACCGCACCCGCCCTGTTCTTCGTGGCCTGTTTGATGCTTAGGGAACTGACCGAACTCGATTGGGACGAGACGACCGAGGTCATCCCGGCTGCCGTGACGGCGCTGACGATGCCCTTCACCTATTCCATCGCCAACGGGCTGGCCTTCGGCTTCATCACCTATGCGGTGCTCAAGCTGTTCACCGGCCAGGCCAGGCAGGTGCACTGGATGGTGTGGCTCATCGGCGGCGTGTTCCTTTTCAAGTTCATTTACATCGGCGGACACTGACGACAATACGGCGATCGCCCAGGGGGCGGTTCAGGGCTCAGACGACAACCCACAAGCCAGGCATAGGCATGACAATCCACAGACTTCAACTCGCGCACATCACCAAGCGCTACCCCGCGGTCGTCGCCAACAGCGACGTTTCGCTGACGGTGGCACCGGGTGAAACCCACGCGGTTCTCGGCGAGAACGGCGCCGGCAAATCCACGCTGATGAAGGTCATCTACGGCTCGGTGAAGCCCGACGAAGGCAGCGTGATGTTCAACGGGCAGCCGGTCAACGTGCGCAATCCGCAGGAGGCGAGGGCGCTGGGCATCAGCATGGTGTTCCAGCATTTCAGCCTGTTCGACACCCTGACCGTTGCCGAGAACGTCTGGCTCGGCCTCGACAAGAGCCTGGCGCTCGCCGAAGTGGCGCGCCGGGTGCAGGCCAAGGCGGGCGAGTACGGGCTGGATATCGACCCCTCGCGTCCGGTCCACACGCTGTCGGTCGGCGAGATGCAGCGCGTCGAGATCATCCGCGCGCTGCTGACCGACCCGAAGCTGCTGATCCTCGACGAACCGACCTCGGTGCTGACGCCGCAGGCGGTGCAGAAGCTCTTCGTCGTGCTCAAGCAGCTGGCGTCCGAGGGCTGCAGCATCCTCTACATCAGCCACAAGCTGCACGAGATCCGCGAACTGTGCACCGCCTGCACGGTGCTGCGCGGCGGCAAGGTGACGGGGGTGTGCAACCCCCAGAACGAATCCAACGAATCGCTGTCGCGCCTGATGATCGGCGCGGAGCCGCCGCCGCTCACGCACCGGCCGATCCACGCGGGCGCGGTGGCGCTGCAGGTCAAGGGCCTGACGCTGGCGCGCGAGGACCAGTTCGGCGTCGATCTCGACGGCATCTCGCTCGACGTGCGCGCCGGCGAGGTGGTGGGCATTGCCGGTGTCTCGGGCAACGGCCAGAAGGAGTTGCTCTACGCGCTCTCGGGCGAGGACACGCGCGCCGAGGCGCCGATGATCCAGGTGTTCGGCCAGCCGGCCGCGCATTTCCGGCCGCGCCGGCGGCGCGCGCTGGGCCTGCATTTCGTGCCGGAAGAAAGACTGGGCCGCGGCGCGGTGCCCACGCTCGGCCTGGCGCACAACCTGCTGCTGACACGCGGCAACGCGGTCGGCAAGGGCGGCTGGATTCGCACCCGCGCGCTGCAGCAGCATGCGAGCGACATCATCCAGCGCTTCAACGTCAAGGCCGGCGGGCCGAACGCGGCGGCTCGGTCGCTGTCGGGCGGGAACTTGCAGAAGTTCATCGTGGGGCGCGAGATCGATGCCAACCCGAAGATCTTCATCGTCTCGCAGCCGACCTGGGGCGTGGACGTGGGTGCCGCGGCGCTCATCCGCGGCGAGATTCTTGCGCTGCGCGACGCCGGTTGTGCGGTGCTCGTGGTCAGCGAGGAGCTCGACGAACTTTTCGAGATCAGCGACCGCCTGCACGTGATCGCCAAGGGCCGGCTCTCGCCGTCCATCGACCGCGCCGCGGCCACCGTGCCGCAGATCGGCGAGTGGATGAGCGGCCTGTGGGACAAGTCGCATCACGCCGCCACGACGTCCGCGGAGGTGGCTCATGCTTAAGCTCGAACCCCGCCCGCAGCTCTCGCGCTTCTGGAGCTACGGCTCGCCGATCCTGGCGCTGCTGGTCACGGTGGTGATCGGCATGGTGCTCTTCGCGCTGCTGGGCAAGGACCCGGTCAAGGGGCTCCTGGTGTTTTTCTGGGAGCCGATCAAGAGCGGCTACGCGCTGGGCGAACTGATGGTCAAGGCAACGCCGTTGCTCATCATCGCGCTCGGGCTTGCGGTTTGCTTTCGCTCGAACGTCTGGAACATCGGCGCCGAAGGGCAGTTCGTGTTCGGCGCCATCGCCGCCGGCGGCGTGGCGCTGCTGGCTGACAAGACGACGGGATCGTGGATCGTCGCGGCGATCCTGGTCGCGGGCATCGCGGGTGGCATGGTGTGGGCCGGGATCGTCGCTTTCCTGCGCGACAAGTTCAATGCGAACGAGATCCTCGTGAGCCTGATGCTGGTGTACGTCTCGACGCTGCTGCTGGGCTACATGGTCTACGGGCCGTGGAAGGACCCGATGGGCTACAACTTCCCGCAGACCAAGACCTTCGAGGCGGTGACGCAGATTCCGCGGCTGATGAAGGGTTCGCGCGTGAGCATCGGGCTCGTCATTGCCTTGCTCGGGTCGGCGGCGCTGTGGGTGTTTCTCTTCCGCACGCGCGCGGGCTTCGCGCAGCAGGTCGGTGGATTGGCGCCGGCTGCCGCGCGCTACGCGGGCTTCTCGGCGCGGCGCGCGGTGTGGATCGCGCTGCTGACCTCGGGTGGCGCGGCCGGCCTTGCCGGCGCGCTCGAGGTGGCGGGGCCGCTCGGCCAACTCACGCCCTACGTGCCGGCAGGCTACGGCTTCGCGGCGATCATCGTGGCCTTCGTCGGGCGACTGCATCCTGTGGGAATGATCTTCTCGGCGATCCTCATGAGCATGTTCTATATCGGCGGCGAGCTCGCGCAGTCGCGGCTGGGGCTGCCGAAGTCGCTGACCGGCGTGTTCCAGGGCCTGCTGCTGTTCACGCTGCTGGCGTGCGACACGCTGATCGCCTATCGCATCCGGCGCAAATCGGCGCCCAAGGCCGTCTCCGCGACACCGGGCACCTCGTCACTGCAAGCCAGCACGCCTCTCACAGCCCCCGTTGCCCGTCCCACGGAAGGAGCCGCATAGATGTACCCCCACGCTCATCACTTCGTGCATTCGCTGCCTCCCGAGGGGGTGCAATGATGGAAAGCTACGCACTCCTCCTGGGGTCCACCCTGAGCGCCGGCACGGTGCTCGCCATCGCCGCGCTGGGGCTCCTCATCAACGAGAAGGCCGGCATCGTCAACCTGGGCGCCGAGGGCATCATGCTTTGCGCCGCCATTGCGGGCTTCGCCACGGTGGTGACCACGCACAACAACTGGCTGGGCTTCCTGGCCGGCATGGCGGCTGGCGCGCTGCTGTCGGCCTTCTTCGGCGTGCTGGTGATCTGGCTCAACACCAACCAGTACGCGACCGGGCTGGCGCTGAGCCTGTTCGGCGTCGGCTTCTCGGCCTTCGCGGGCATCAACTTCGTGCAGGCCAAGCTGCCTGAAAGCACCTCCTACGCCTTGCCGGTGCTGGGAGACATTCCGCTCGTGGGGCCGGCGCTGTTCCGGCATCACCCGATGGTGTATTTCGCGGTGCTGCTCACCATCGGGCTGATCTGGTTCCTCTACCGCACGCGCGCGGGGCTGGTGTTGCGCTCGGTGGGCGAATCGCCGGAGTCCTCGCACGCGCTGGGCTATCCGGTGCGGCGCATCCGTTTCATGGCAGTGGTCGCCGGCGGCGCGCTGTGCGGGCTGGCGGGCGCCTACCTGTCGACCGTCTACACGCCGCTGTGGGTCGAGGGCATGGTCGCCGGCCGCGGCTGGATCGCGCTGGCGCTCACCACCTTCGCGACGTGGCGGCCGATCCGGGTGCTGCTCGGCGCCTACCTGTTCGGCGGCGTCTCGATGCTGGGCTTTCACCTGCAGAGCACCGGGGTCAACGTGCCGAGCCAGTTCCTGAGCATGCTGACCTACGTCGCGCCGATCGTGGTGCTGGCGCTGATCTCGCGCAACCCGGCCTTCATCCGCGTCAACATGCCTGCTTCCATAGGAAAACCGTTCTACCCCGGCTCATAATCACGTTTCGTTTTGTTTCTTCGCCAACCTGTCCTTTGAGGATTTCAAACAAATGAATGATCTGAACAAGCGTTCCCTGCTCAAGCTGGCCGCCCTGACGGCGGTCGCTTCGGCCGCCCTCATCGGCTGCGGCAAGAAAGAAGAAGCGCCTGCTGCCGCACCCGCCGCTCCGGCACCCGCACCGGCCGCCGCGGCACCTGCGGCCGCCGCTCCGCTGAACATCGCCTTCGCCTACGTCGGCCCGGTGGGCGACGGCGGCTGGACCTTCGCGCATGACAACGGCCGCAGGGCGCTCGAGAAGGAATTCGGCGACAAGATCAAGACCACCTATGTCGAAAGCGTGCCCGAGGGCGCCGACGCCGAGCGCGTGTTCCGCGACATGGTGAGCCAGGGCAACAAGCTGATCTTCGGCACCACCTTCGGCTACATGGAGCCGATGCTCAAGGTCGCGGCCGACCACAGGGACGTCAAGTTCGAGCATGCCACCGGCTACAAGACCGCCGAGAACATGCGCACCTACGACAGCCGCACCTACGAAGGCGCGTACATGGCCGGCATCATTGCCGGCTCGATGACCAAGAGCAACACGCTGGGCGTGGTCGGCTCGGTGCCGATCCCTGAAGTGCTGCGCAACATCAACAGCTTCACGCTGGGCGCGCAGTCGGTCAACCCGAAGATCACGACCAAGGTGGTGTGGGTCAACGAATGGTTCAGCCCGCCGAAGGAAACCGAGGCCGCCACCGCGCTGATCAACGGCGGCGCCGACGTGCTGTTCCAGAACACCGACTCGCCGGCCGTGCTCAAGACCGCACAGGAAAAAGGCAAGCGCGCCTTCGGCTGGGACTCCGACATGACCGCCTACGGCCCGAAGGCCCACCTGGCCTCGGCGACCATCAACTGGGCGCCGTACTACATCAAGGCGACGCAGGACATGCTGGACGGCAAGTGGACGACCGGCCAGAGCTGGTGGGGCGTGAAGGAAGGCGCGATCGACCTGGTGTCGATCGCCGAAGACGTGCCGGCCGAGACCAAGGCCAAGGTCGAGGAAGTCAAGAAGGGCCTGAAGGACGGCAGCTTCGTGATCTGGAAGGGCCCGATCGTCGGCCAGGACGGCAAGGAGCTGGTGGCTGCAGGCGCTGCCGCGGACGACAAGTTCCTGAGCGGTGTCAACTTCTACGTCAAGGGCGTGGAAGGCTCGGTGCCCGGCGGCGAGAAGAAGTAAACAAGGCCCGGTGATCCGGTGCAAAGGGTTGCCTCCCGGGGCAACCCTTTTTCGTTTCAGGTCCCATGATGATGATTGAAAGACAACTTTGGCATCCGGTCGCGCTGGCGGAAGACGTGGCAGCAGCACCCGTCCCCGTCCGCCTGCTCGGCGAAAGCCTCGTTCTGTGGCGCGACGATGCGGCTGCCGTGCACGCATGGGCGGACCGATGCCCGCATCGTGGCGCGCAACTGTCCCTGGGCCGGGTGGTGCAATGCGAGGGCGGCTCACGGCTCGAGTGCCCGTACCACGGCTGGCGTTTCGAGGCCGGTGGCCGCTGCGTGCAAGTCCCGGCCTTGCCGGAATTCGTCCCCCCGGCCACGCACCGCGCCACGATGCATGCGGCGCGCGAGGCGCATGGCCTGGTGTGGGTGCGGCTCGATGCCCCCGCCGAGGGAGAGGGTGACGCGATACCCGCCTTCGCGCCCGAGGAAGACGCCCGCCTGCGCAAGCTCAACTGCGGCCCCTACGAGGTCGAGACCAGTGCGCCGCGCCTGGTCGAGAACTTCCTCGACATGTCGCATTTCGGCTTCGTGCATGAGGGCTGGCTGGGTGCGCGCGACATGACCGCGATCGACGACTACCGTGTGGAAGCTACGCCGCATGGCCTGCTCGCGACGGGCTGCAAGGCCTGGCAGCCGCAATCCACCATCAACTCGACCGCGCCCGCGCAGGTCGAATACACCTACGAAGTCACCGCGCCCTACACGGCGGTGCTGACCAAGATCCCCGAGGCCGCGAGCGTCGGCATCGACGACTACCGCGAATCGATCGCGCTCTACATCTGCCCGGTCGACGCCGAACGCAGCCGCGTCTGGTTCCGTCTCGCCACCGCCGACTTCGAGCGGGACGACGCGGCGCTGCGCGCCTTCCAGGACACGATCTTCCTGCAGGACAAGCCCGTGCTCGAATCGCAGCGCCCCAAGTGCCTGCCGCTGGATCTGCGCGCCGAACTGCACACCGTGGCCGACAAGGCCTCGTCGATCTACCGCCGCCACCTCAAGATTCGCGGCATCACCTTCGGAGTCTGCTGATGAACACGCCCCGCCATACCGTTCGCGACATTCCCGCGGAGCGCCTTCCGGCGCTGCTGCGCGCCATGCCCAAGGCCGAACTGCACATGCACATCGAGGGCTCGCTGGAGCCCGAGTTGATCTTCGCGCTCGCGCAGCGCAACGGCGTTGCCATTCCGTATGCGAACGTCGAAGACCTGCGCCGCGCCTACGCCTTCACCAATCTGCAGAGCTTCCTGGACATCTACTACGCCGGCGCCAGCGTGCTGCTGAAGGAGCAGGATTTCTACGACATGGCCTGGGCCTACCTCGAGCGCGCGGCAGCCGACAACGTCATCCGCACCGAGATGTTCTTCGATCCGCAGACGCACACCGAGCGCGGCGTGTCGATGCAGACCGTGATCGACGGCCTGCACCGTGCCTGCGTCGACGCGAAGGTCAAGCTGGGCGTCGATGCCGCGCTGATCCTGTGCTTCCTGCGCCACCTGAGCGAGGAGGATGCCTTCGCCACGCTCGAACAGGCGCTCCCGTACCGCGACCGCTTCATCGGCGTCGGACTGGATTCCAGCGAACTCGGCCATCCGCCCGAGAAGTTCGCTCGCGTGTTCGCACGCTGCCGCGAACTCGGCTTCCACCTTGTCGCGCATGCGGGCGAGGAGGGCCCGCCCGCCTACGTGTGGAGCGCGCTCGACGTGCTCAAGGTCGAGCGGATCGACCACGGCGTACAGAGCACCAAGGACGCCGCGCTGATGAAGCGCCTTGCGCAGGACCGCATCCCGCTGACCGTGTGCCCGCTGTCGAACCTCAAGCTCTGCGTGTTCCCCGACCTGGGGCAGCACAACCTGCGCGAGCTGCTCGACGCCGGCCTCGTCGCCACCGTCAATTCCGACGACCCGGCTTATTTCGGCGGCTACATGAACCAGAACTTCGTCGAGACCTTCGCCGCCACCGGGCTCACGGCACAGCACGCGTGGCAGCTGGCGGCGAACAGCTTCGAAGGCAGCTTCGTCGACGCTGCGGCGAAGCGGGCCTACGTCGATCGGCTCAACGCGGCGTTCGACGCTTTCGCCTGAGCGCGCTTTTTCGGTGCGGCAGGCACAAGGAGCGGCAGGGCCACCAACGCGCAGGCTGCTGCCGCGAACCAGACCAGCGGCCAGCCTTGCATCGTGAGCAGATGAGGAATCGTGAGCGGCGTGAGAAAGCACCCCGCGAACACGCTGGTGTTGGCCATGCCCAGCGCGGTGCCGGCACGTGCGGCGCCCGAAAGCGTGGCGAGTTCGGTGTAGGCCACGCCGTGCCACGCGGACACGCACACGCCACAGGCCGCCAGCAGCAGGATCAACGCGCCGCGCAGCGCGGCTGAGTCGCCAACCGAGCCTTCGCCCGCCAGCGCCAAGCCGCCGAGCAAGGCAAAGAGCAGCACGCTCAGGGCGCTGCATGCGCGAAGGTAGGCCGGGCGGTTTCCGCGGCGATCCGTCCACCGGCCGCTCCATACGCGCATCGCCATGGCACCGATCTGCACGGCGACCATCGTGGTCGAGATGGCTGCAAGGCCTGCATGGCCGAAGTCGTGCAGGAAGACGGTGCCGAAGGAAAGCACTGCGAACTGCGGCGCACACAGGATGCCGATGCCCGCGACGATGCGCCAGATGCGCGCGTCCCGCAGCGGTCCATCGCGCCGCTCGCCGCTGCCGCGCTTCGCCCCGGATGGCAGCGGCGCAGCAGGCGGTTCGCAGATCCAGGCCCACGCCAGCAGGGCGCTGGCGGCGCACAGCGCTGCCAGCAGACCGTAGAGTGCCGCGAAGCCGAAATGCAGCGCGACTGCAGGCAGGACCAACGCGCCGATGCCGCCGCCGAGTGGGACGGCCGTCTGGCGGATGCTCATGGCGAGCCCCCGTTCGCCTTCCGCGAACCAGCTCATCACGGCGCGCCCGCTCGCACCGTTGACGCTCCCGCCGAGCAAGCCGACCAGCAGAAGCCCCCCGCACAGCCAGCCCAGGCCAGGGACGTGCCGGGGCGAAGGTGCCGCAAAGAGCGCCATTGCGACCAGCGCCAGCGCCGTGGCTCCGAGCCCCGTGAGCAGCACCGGCCGGTCGCCCCAGCGGTCGGTCAGCAGGCCCCAGGGCAATTCGCTGACCGCGATGCCCAGTCCCATCAGGCCGAGCACGAGACCGAGCGTGGCGTTGTCCAGCCCATAGCCGGAGCGCATGAGGACGGCGGTCATGGGGATGCCGCTGAAGGCGACGGAGAAAGCGGCGTTGGCGGCGACGCCGGCGGCGAGGACTTTCCAGCGGTGTGCCGGTCGGGAGGCGTGGTCGTGTTGCATCGTGGGCGCAGTCTCCACCGTTGCAATGGTTTTGAAAATCAGAAAATAATCAACTGATAGTTCAGAAAAACAGGATGGTTGAATATGAGCCAGGTGATGTTCGATCTCGATGTGCTCCGCAGTTTTTCCACGGGCGTGGCACTCGGCAGCTACGCCCGCGCGGCCGACAAGCTCGGACGCTCCACCTCGGCCGTGAGCGCCCAGCTCAAGAAGCTCGAAGCACAAGCCGGCACCTCGTTGTTCCGCAAGGCGGGCCGCGGCCTCGAACTGACGGACGCAGGCGAAACCATGCTGGCGTACGCGCACCGCTTGCTGGAAATCAACGACGAGGCTGCGGCGGCGATGAGGGGCGTCGACCTGCAGGGATGGGTGCGCCTGGGCTTGCAGGAGGACGTGGGCGAGTCGCTGTTGCCAGGTGTGCTCGGACGTTTTGCGCGCGCACACCCCAAGGTGCGCATCGAGGCGTTCGTGGCGCGCAGCGCCGAATTGCGGGAGCGGATGGAGCTGGGTGAACTCGATCTCGCGCTGATCTGGGAAGCCGGCGAAGGGGCCTCGCCTGCACATGGGGAACGCCTGATCAGGCTCCCTATCGAGTGGGTCGGTCCGGCTGCACCGGCTGCGCTCGATGCGCCGTGGTGGACCGAGCGCCGTGGCGCGCGCAGGTCACGGGAGCCCTTGCCGCTGGTCCTGCTCGATGCGCCGTGTCCGTTGCGCGAGTTGGTCACGGCCGCGCTCGACCGCGCGGGCCTCCCGTGGCGTCACACCTTCACCAGTGCCAGCCTCGCGGCGCTGTGGTCGGCCACATCGGCAGGACTGGGCCTGTCGGCCCGCACGCCCTTCGGCTTGCCGCCGCATGTGCGCGTGCTTGATCGCAACGACGCCGGCTTGCCGGCGCTGCCGCACATGGCGCTGGCCATGTACAGGGCTCAGGCGGCGCCCGAAGCGCCAGTGGCGCGACTGGCCGAGCTGTTGCGGGAAGCGGTCCGCGCGAGCGTGCGCGACCGCTGAACTGGTCGCGCGCGCAGAGCGTGCTCAGAGATCCAGCTTGCCGAAAGCCGGATCGCTCACCGAATGCTTGCCGGTCTCCACGCGTCCGGCAAAGCGGCGGTAGTAGGCCCGGTCCGAGTCGCAGGTGACTGCGAAGTCGTACCACTGGCCGCTGGCGTCCAGGTCCCAATGCTTTTCTTCATCGTCGCCACCCTTGACGCGAACCACCCAGGGGCCGTCGCCGCGGTAGGCCTTCGCCTGGATCGTGAACCGGCACGCGCGGTCGCCGTCGTTGCGCAGTTTCAGGTACAGGTCGCCGCGCCGCGCGTCGTAGCCCACGCGCACTTCGGGCTCGGGTGCATCGCCAGCGCGCAGTCGATTCAGGTCGCCCTTGAAGTGCCGGTGAAAGCCATTGGGGCCCAGCACCCAGAGGTCGTAGAGACCGGCGTTGTCGGTCATCGCGGCCCAGGTGTCCTCCAGCTTCTCGCCACGCTCCACCATGTAGCGGCGCGGCAGGCGGTCGAGATGCAGCTTGTCGTAGACATGGAACACGGCACCGGCCTCGCCGGTGTTGGCGAACACGAGCCGGACCTTGCCGTGCAGCGCATCGGTGCGTGCGCTGACGTGCAGCTCGTAGGGCAAGGCGCGCGAGGGCCGCGTGCCGGTCGCCTGTTGCGGCAGCAGCGGATTCGCCGGTAGCGTGATGGGTGCGAGCTTTTCCTGGTCGGCACGCAGCAGGTCGGCCTGGTCGCGGGTCTTTCGTCCAGCGAGCGTGGGGAGCACCTCGTCATTGGGACGCGCGAAGTTGAAGGCGCTGCTCAGGTCGCCACACACCGCGCGGCGGAAGCGGCCGATATTGGGTTCCTTCACGCCGAAGCGCTTCTCCAGGAAACGGATGACGGAGGTGTGGTCGAAGACCTCCGAGTTGACCCACCCGCCGCGGCTCCAGGGCGAGATCACGTACATCGGCACGCGCACGCCGGGCCCGTAGACGCGGCCGTCGGGCTGCGGCTGGCCGGTGGTGCCGGGCGGGTTCGGATGCGTGAAGCGCTCGAAGGCGACGTCGGACTCGGGCAGCGTCGTCTTGCCCGCGGGGGTTCCGTCGGGGTTGAGCGACGGTGCGGAGGGTGAGGGATGGTGGTCGAAGTAGCCGTCGTTCTCGTCGAAGTTGACGAGCAGCACGGTCTTGCTCCAGACCTCGGGCACGGCGGTGAGGGCGTCGAGGGTCTCCTGGATGTACCAGGCGCCCTGGACGGGGCTCGACGGTCCGGGATGCTCCGAGTAGGTCGCCGGCGCGATGATCCATGACACCTGCGGCAGCTTGCCGTTCTTCACGTCCTGACGGAAGCGCTCGAAGTAGGTCTGCGCATTGTTGAAGTCGCCGGGCATGGTGTTGGCGATGCCCTTGTAGAGCGGATTGCCGGCGTCGTCGCTGGCGGGGTCGTAGGCAGGAGAAAGCGCGTCGTTTCTCACCGGCTTGCCGGAGGCTTCGTTGGCGCGGCGGTACTGCTTGAAGCCGGCCAGCGGGTTGTCGCCGAAGTTGTCGGGCATGTTCTGGTAGACGATCCAGCTCACCTTGGCTTCCTGCAGGCGTTCGGGGTACGTCTTCCATTCGTAGCCAAGGGTCGAGGCTTCGATCGAATCCCACTCGTTGTTCAGCGAGGCCACACCAGCGCCGGTCGGCCCGTTGGTGCCGGTCCACATGAACATGCGGTTCGAGTTGGTGCCCGTGTGCATCGAGCAGTGGTACGCGTCGCACAGCGTGAAGGCGTTGGCCAGTGCGAACTGGAAGGGCAGCTCGGCTTCCTTGAAGTAGCCCATCGACGCGACGGTCTTGTAGCGCGCCCACTGGTCGATGCGGCCGCCGTCCCATGCGCTCTGGCCGTCGGCCCAGCTGTGCGGGGTGCCGCTGAAGCGCTGTGCGTTGCCCTTGCTGCTGTCCAGGTGGAAGGGAAGCACGGGCTGCCCGTTGGCACCGGCCTGCTGCCATACGCTGCGGCCCTGCGGCAGCGGGATGGTGAAGCGGTCGCCGAAGCCGCGAACGCCGCGCAGCGTGCCGAAGTAGTGGTCGAAGGAGCGGTTCTCCTGCATCAGGATCACGACGTGCTTGACGTCCTTGATGGTGCCCGTCTCGTTGTGCGCGGGGATGGCGAGCGCGCGGCGGATGCTGGGTGGAAACGCGGCGAGCGTGGCGGCGGCGATGCCGGTGGTGGCGGTGCCCTGGATGAATTTGCGGCGCGAGTTCATGGTTCCGGTCCTGCTGTGAATCGTTCAGGGGGCGTAGCGGACGTCGGGCTTGTCGCTCGCTTCGGTCGTCCCGGTCGACGCCGCGGCATCGGGCTTCTGGGCGCTTGCGGTGGCAGCCGACGGCGACGTGGACGATGCGGCGAGGCTTGTCGGCGTCGCGCTGCCGCTGCCGCCGCCACAGGCGGCGAGGGCCAGGGCGAGGGTCAATGCGCAGGTCACGCGCACATGTGGAACCACTTCATGCATGGGGAATCTCCTCCAGTTGTCAGGGGATCGTTTAGGAAGCCGCCGAGGCTAGGGAGCCAACGTGACAGCGCCGTGAAGCGGCCGGCGCCATTGCGCAACCGGACGTGACATGGGATGGATTCCTGGCGCCCGGGTAAAATACCCGCCCGGCGCTGCTGCCCCGCAGCGCCGTTTTTCATTCCGGGGCCATGTAGAGGACTACCATGTATAAAAACCTCGCAGCCGCGCTCGCGGCCGCCTGCTTTTTCCTTCCAGCTTTTTCCCAGACCGCGCCGAAGGCCGATCCGCTGAAGATCGGCTTTGTCTACGTCGCGCCCATCACCGATGCCGGCTGGGTACGCCAGCACGAAAACGGCCGCAAGACCGTCGAGGCCGCGCTGGCCGGCAAGGTGAAGACCACCTACGTCGAGAACGTCGCCGAGGGCGCGGACGCCGAGCGGGTGATCCGCGATCTGGCGCAGCAGGGCAACAAGCTCATCTTCACGCCCAGCTTCGGCTACATGGAACCCACGATGAAGGTCGCCCGGGACTTTCCGGACGTGAAGTTCGAGTCGATCACCGGCTACAAGACGGCGCCCAATGTCGCGACCGCGAACGCGCGCTACTACGAAGGGCGCTACCTGGCCGGCGTGGCTGCGGGCCGCATGACGAAGACGAACGTCGCAGGCTATGTCGCCGGCTTCCCGATTCCCGAGGTGCTGCAGGGCATCAACGCCTTCACGCTGGGCATGCGCTCGGTCAACCCGAAGGCGCAGGTCAAGGTGGTGTGGCTCGACGTATGGTTCGACCCGCCGAAGGAGCGCGACGCGGCCATGGCCCTGTTCAACCAGGACGTCGATGTGATCGCCTTCCACACGGGCTCGACCGCCGTGATGGCCGCGGCCCAGGAGCGCGGCAAGATGGCCGTGGCCTACCACTCGGACATGCGCAAGGTCGCGCCCGAGGCGCAGATCGTCGCCGTCACCCACCAATGGGGCGGCTACTACACGGAGCGCGCGCGCGCCGTGATCGACGGCACCTGGAAGAGCGGCAACGTCTGGGGCGGCGTCAAGGAAGGCTTGATCCGCGTCGGCGATTTCGGCCCCAAGGTACCGAAGGCCGTGCAGGACGAGGTGCTGGCGCGGCAGCAGGACATCGCAGCCGGCAAGGTGAAGCCCTTCCAGGCTGCGGCCGACGTGCGCGACAACGAGGGCCACGTCGTCATCCCCAAGGGGCAGAACCTCAGCGACGAGCAGATCCTCAACATGAACTGGCTCGTCGAAGGCGTGCAGGGAAGGGTCGCCCGCCGCGGGTGACCGGGGCCAGCCCCCGCTTCAGTGAACGAAGCCGCGTGTCCGGTTGAAGTACGCGGCATCGGCATCGAGGCTCTTGACCTTGACGGCCGGCTGCCCCGCGTACACCGCGCATTCCTCGGTGTGGGCCTTGTTGAGCACGGAGCCTGCGCCGAGCACCGAGCGGTCCGGCAGCGCCGCGCCGCCCAGCACCGTGACGCGCGTCCCGACCAGGCAGTAGGCGCCGATGCGGATCGGCTTGCAGTCCTGCCGGCCCTCGACCACGTTGATGCCGTGCGTGATCAGCTGCGAGTGGTAGCCGGCGATGGTCGTGAAGGGCCCGATCTCGATCTTGTCCGTGCAGTCGATGATGTGCGACTTGGTGATGGCCGCATGCTCGCCGACGACGAGCACCGGCTCACGCTGTGTGCGGTGCGTGAAATGGGCACCCTTCGGCGGATGGCCGGTGATCCAGTTGGATCGGTCGATCACCGAATGCGCGCCGCATTCCAGCCTGCCGAGATGGATGGCGACGTTCAGGTGCCCGATGTAGGCGCCTTCGCCCATGACCAGTTCGCCCGGAAAGACGTAGGACAGGCCGATGCGTGCCCCGTCCGCGATCCGGTAGCCCCAGAAGCGCCGCAATGCCCAGCGCTTCAGTTTCCAAGGGAGGAACACGACACCCAGGGCCAGCAGCTTCTTCATGGCTGTGTCGTGGGCTGCGTCGTGCGCTCCCGGATCGCGCGCTGGTAGGCGGCCACATAGTTCGCTGCCATCTGCGTCGAGGTGTAGTGCGCCGCGTTCTCGAGCCCGAGGCGGCGCATGTCGCCCAGCCGGGGCGCGGCCTGCTCGATGGCGGCGGCCATGGCCGCCGGGTCGCCGGGGTCGACGTAGACGGCCCCTTCGCCGCCGATTTCGTTCATCGGTGCGAGATTGGATGTGAAGACCGGACACCCGCAGGCCTGCGCCTCGATGATCGGCCAGCCGAAACCTTCCTGGAGCGACGGGAAGAGGAGGGCCGTTGCGCTCGAGTAGATCGCACGCAGTTCCTCGTGCGATATCTTGTGCACCGTCTTGATCCTGTCGGCGACGCCATGCGCTTGCGCCAGCTTTGCCGACTCGGGCGACAGCTCCGGTCCCACGAAGAGCAACCGGTCCATTACCGGCGCGACGCCGGCCGCCGCAGCGCGTTCCTGCAGCGCGATGAATGCCTCGAGCACGCCCCGGCGGTTCTTGCGATCCAGGTCCCAGCCCACATGGAGCAGGAACTTGTCCTGCACGGAGATCTCCAGGCGATCCAGGAGGCGTTGCGCCTCGTCAGGCGCCACGGGCGAGAAGTTGTCGTTCAGGCCGTTGAGCACGGTCGTGACCTTGCGCTCGTCCGCGAAGCCCATGGCCAGCACTTCGCGCCGCGTCATTTCGGACACGCAGGCGATGAGGTCGGCGCCGGCCATTCCCTTCACGATCAGCCGCTGGAACAGTCTGCCGGTCCAGCCGACGTTCCAGCCGTCCACCAGGCCCTGGGCAGCCTGCACGGCGATCACGTCGTGGCAGGTGATCACGTTGGGCTTGGCCTTCACGCGCGGGATGTACATGCCGTTGGAGTGGTCGGCGACATGGACCACGTCGGCCCAGCGCACGTGGCCCGCCAGCGAGGGGAGGAAGAGGATGAATTTGTCGACGTAGCCCAGCCACTTCCACCAGCGTGAGGCGACCGGCACCCGAAGCACGCGCTTCGGCGGCGAGATCACCCGCAACTCGCAGCCGACACCGGGAAGCTCGCGTTCCAGGACGCGTTTGAAGGCGAGCATGCTGGTTTGGCCGTCGGGCTCATAGTTCGCGATCAGAAGCACTTTCATCAGCACTGGGCGCTCTTGGCGGCGTCACGTGAAGTCATTGCTTTTCCTGGAATGAATTGGCCGGATTATGTTCGACCGCCGAGGCAGCCCGGAAGTACGATCATGCGTACGCTCCGAGGGCAGCAGCGCTGCCGCCATATAGCGTCCATACGACCTAGCACATTGCATACCGGCGTTGCTGCCTTACCCTCCGTGCCCATGCAAGCGTACCGTGCCTCCCTTTTGCGATTCGACGCCGCCGGCCAGCCGGTTTTCGATGAAGACGGCCTGCTGGTGGTCGGCCCTGATGCCGATGGCCGGCAACGCGTGCAGGACGCCGGCGACTTCGCGTCCGTCGCGGCCCGCCATCCGGGCGTGGCCGTCACGCACTGGCCGGGACGGATCCTTTCACCGGGCTTCGTCGACATGCACATCCACTTCCCGCAGACCGACATCATCGGCGCGCCTGCGGATGGTCTCCTGCCCTGGCTGGAGAACTACACCTTTCCGGCCGAGAGCCGGTTCGCCGATCCGGCCCATTCGGCGGAAGTGGCGGAGGTGTTCTTCGACGAACTGCTGCGCAACGGCGTCACGACCTCGCTGACCTTCGCGACCTCGCATCCGCAATCGGTACAGGCCTTCTTCGAGGCGGCCCGACGCCGGCAGCTGCGCATGATCACGGGCAAGGTGTTGCAGGATCGTCATTCGCCCGACGGTGTACGCGATCAGACTGAACAGAGCCTGATCGATACGGAGTCCCTCATCCGCCAGTGGCACAACGTAGACCGCCTGGGCTACGCGATCACCCCGCGCTTTGCGCCCACCAGCACCGATGCGCAGTTGCGCGGCGCGGGTGAACTGGCGGCGAAGTACCCCGACACCTGGATTCATTCACACGTCGCCGAGAACAAGGACGAGGTGAAGTGGGCGCGGGAGCTGTTCCCGCAAGCGCGCTCGTACCTCGATGTCTACGCCGGCTTTGGCCTGATGCGCGAGCGCGCCGTCTACGCGCACTGCATCCACTTCGACGACGACGACCGCCGCCTGATGCGCGAGACGAAGACCGCTACGGCGGTCAGCCCGACCAGCAACCTCTTCCTCGGCAGCGGCTTCTTCGACTTCGAGGGCGCGGACCGCATCGGCTACCGCTACGGGCTGGCCAGCGACGTCGGCGGCGGCACCAGCTTCAGCCCCTTCGCGACCATGCTGGCCGCCTACTACGCGGGCCGCGAAGGGCAGACCAAGCCCGGCGTGAGCATTCCGCCATCGCAACTCTGGTGGCGCCACACGGGCGGCGCGGCGCGCGCGCTGGGGCTCGACGGCGTCATCGGCAACCTGCAGCCCGGCTGCGAGGCCGACTTCGTGGTGATCAATCCGAAAGCCACGCCGCTGCTGGCCCGCAAGACGGCGCTCGCGAACGGTCTGGAGGAGCTGCTCTTCGCGATGATCGTGCTGGGCGATGACCGGCTGATCGAGCGAACCGTGATTTCGCAGGCCCTGGGCGACTGAACGTCGAGGGGCATGGCGGCTCGCTGCCTAGAATAGCGCCCCCGAGGAAGGACCTGATATGAGCATCAAGAGCGACAAGTGGATCCGGCGCATGGCCGAGAAGAACGGGATGATCGAGCCCTTCGAGCCCGGCCAGATCCGCGAGCAGGACGGCCACCGGATCATCAGCTACGGCACCTCCAGCTACGGCTACGACATCCGCTGCGCACCCGAATTCAAGGTCTTCACCAACATCCACAGCACGGTGGTCGACCCCAAGAACTTCGACGAGAAGAGCTTCGTCGACTTCCATGGCGACAGCTGCATCATTCCGCCCAACAGCTTCGCGCTGGCGCGCACGGTCGAATACTTCCGCATCCCGCGCAACGTGCTGACCATCTGCCTGGGCAAGAGCACCTATGCGCGTTGCGGCATCATCGTCAACGTGACGCCCTTCGAGCCCGAGTGGGAAGGCTATGTCACGCTGGAATTCAGCAACACGACGCCGCTGCCCGCCAAGATCTACGCGGGCGAGGGTTGCGCCCAGGTCCTGTTCTTCGAGAGCGACGAGGTCTGCGAGACCAGCTACAAGGACCGCGGCGGCAAATACCAGGGCCAGCGCGGCGTGACGCTCCCCAAGGCCTGACGGCCTTCCCAAAGACCTAGGCGGGGCTCCGGCGCGGTCCTACAGCGTCTCGGGGCCGGCGCGTCGGGCGCGCCGCACCGCGCATCGGCAGCATCTCACTCCAACCCACGCAGGAGGCGTGGCTTCAGGAGCGAGAACATGTCGATATTCCAGACCCTGCGTGAGATGCACCCCTATCGCCGTCTGCTGCTCGCCGTCCTGGCCGCGATCGCGCTGGTGCAGGTCGTGGCCATGGTCGTCGTGACGCGGTCACAGGTGCAGAAGGCCGAGGCGCACTACGCGCAGGAGCGCGCCACGCTCGCCGCCGCGAATGCCGAAAAGAACGATGCAAGCAGCGCCGCCCTGGCCCGTGCCAGTGCCCGCGACGGCATCATGAACGTCGGATACGTGGTCTCTCGCTGAGCGCGTACCATCCTGCGACCGCCGCCCGGATAGCGGCAAGGAGTGCGACATGAGATGGGAAGGCAACGAGCAATCCGACAACGTCGAAGATCGGCGTGATGGTGGCGGTGGAGGGGGCGGATTCCCGATCGGCGGGCGCAGCGTGGGCATCGGCACCGTGGCCGTGGCGCTGATCGCAGGCTGGATATTCGGCATCAACCCGCTCACGGTCCTGGGGCTGCTGAGCGGCGGCGAGCCGGCCCCGCAGGTCCAGCAAGGCCCGGCGCACCCGCCGCCCGCCAATGACCGGGAAGCGGCCTTCGTCTCGACCGTGCTGAAGAACACCGAAGTCGTCTGGAGCGACATCTTCCGGCAGCACGGCGACTCCTACTCGACCCCGAAACTGGTGCTCTTCCGCGGCGCGACGCCGACGGCCTGCGGCACCGGCCAGTCGGCCATGGGCCCGTTCTATTGCCCTGGCGACAAGAAGGTCTACATCGACCTCGGCTTCTTCGACACCCTGAAGAATCAGCTCGGCGCGCCGGGCGTCTTCGCGCAGGCCTACGTCATCGCGCACGAGATCGGCCACCACGTGCAGGACGAACTGGGCATCACCGGCAAGGTCGACCAGATGCGCGGCCGCCTCACCCAGGCGCAGAACAACGCCATCAGCGTCCGCGTCGAGCTGCAGGCCGACTGCCTCGCCGGCGTCTGGGCCCACCATTCCCAGCAGTCCAAGCAATGGCTGGACCCCGGCGACATCGAAGCCGCCATGAACGCCGCCCAGAAGATCGGCGACGATGCCCTCCAACGTTCCGCCGGCCGCGCGGTCGTGCCCGACAGCTTCACCCACGGCACCAGTGCCCAGCGCCAACGCTGGTTCGGCATCGGCTACAAGACCGGAAATCTCCAGGATTGCGACACCTTCGCGGCCAAAAACCTGTAGCCCGAAGGGTCTAACCACCGGAGTCCAAAAACACCGCGGAACCGGCCGCGCCGGGCCGCAGGTGTTGCCCCCGGCAGGGGGTAGGCGACGCGACACGAAGTGCGCAAAAGCCTGGGGGGGAGCATAAATGCGACAATAGAGGGCTTAATGACAAGCTCTTTCTCCAATCTCTCCCTGGCCGAACCGCTGGCGCGTGCCGTAGCCGAAATGGGCTACGAGACCATGACGCCCATCCAGGAACAGGCCATTCCGGTGGTTCTGGCGGGCCAGGACGTGATGGGTGCGGCGCAAACCGGCACCGGCAAGACGGCCGCGTTCTCGCTGCCGCTGCTGCAGCGGATGCTCAAGCACGAGAACAGCTCGACCTCGCCTGCGCGCCATCCGGTGCGCGCCCTGGTGCTGCTGCCCACGCGCGAACTGGCCGACCAGGTTGCCCAGCAGGTCAAGCTCTATGCCAAATACACCAACCTGCGCAGTGCGGTGGTGTTCGGCGGCATCGACATGAAGCCCCAGACCCTCGAGCTCAAGAAGGGCGTCGAGGTGCTGGTCGCGACTCCGGGACGGCTGCTCGACCACATCGAGGCCAAGAACGCGGTGCTCAACCAGGTCGAGTACGTCGTGCTCGATGAGGCCGACCGCATGCTGGACATCGGCTTCCTGCCGGATCTGCAGCGCATCCTCTCCTACCTGCCCAAGCAGCGCACCACGCTGCTGTTCTCGGCAACCTTCTCGCCCGAAATCAAGCGGCTGGCCGGCAGCTACCTGCAGAACCCGGTCACGATCGAAGTGGCCCGGCCGAACGAAACGGCCTCGACGGTGGAGCAGCGCTTCTACAGCGTGAGCGACGACGACAAGCGCCGTGCTCTCAAGCAGATCGTTCGTCAGCGCGGCATCACCCAGGCCTTCGTGTTCGTCAACAGCAAGCTGGGCTGCGCGCGCCTTGCGCGTTCGCTGGAACGCGAGGGGCTCAAGACCACTGCGCTGCACGGCGACAAGAGCCAGGACGAGCGCCTCAAGGCGCTCGCAGCCTTCAAGGCCGGCGAGGTCGACCTGCTGGTGGCGACCGACGTCGCCGCTCGCGGCCTCGACATCAAGGATGTCCCGGCCGTCTTCAACTTCGACATCCCGTTCAATGCCGAGGACTACGTGCACCGCATCGGCCGCACCGGCCGTGCCGGCGCGTCGGGCCTGGCCGTGAGCTTTGCCAGCGGCGGCAACGATGTGCGCCTGGTCGCCGACATCGAGAAGCTGATCAAGAAGAAGATCGAACTCGAGGCGATCGAGTTCGAGGAAGACCGCCCGCGCGGCCGCATCAACGACGGGCGCCGCCATTGGCGCGAAGAGGGCGAGGCGGGCGATGCGCGCGACGTGCTCGACACGCTGGACCGCCCCCGCGAACGCAGCGAGGCCCGCCCCGTGCGCGGTGGTCGTCCGCACCGCGCGCCCGCCGCGCCGCGCGATCCCTTCTTCGAGCAACCCTATGAGACGCCGGATCGCGAGGCTGCTCCCGCCTGGGAAGCCGCAGCGAAGACCACGCCAGCGCGCGGTATCTCCAGCAACATCAAGACCAAGCGCAAGGTTCCGGCTCTGTTCAAGAGCGCCGAACCCGGTTGAGCACGGGCCGTCTCAGCCTGGTTTCTGTGCCTGCGGGCACTTGACCTGAATCAACTCCCGCTCCTGTGGCGTCGCGCCGATGCGCACGGCGCTCAGGCAGCCGCCCCACACGCAACCGGTGTCGGTCGACAGCAGGTCGGGTCGTGAGACCCAGCCCAGCGTCGACCAGTGGCCGCACGCCACCGTGGCATCGGCCGTTTGGCGACCGGGCACGTCGAACCAGGGCATGTAGCCCTCGGGTGCCGCTCCGGCGCCGTCCTTGCTCTCGAACTCCATCACGCCCTCTGCGGTGCAAAAGCGCAGCCGCGTCAGCGCGTTGACGATGACGCGCAGCCGCGCGCTGCCGGTCAGCGTATCGTTCCATTGCGCCGGCTCGTTGCCGTACATCGTCTGCAGGAACTCGTGCAACGCCGGTCCGCGCAGCACCGATTCGACCTCGGCGGCGAGCGACAAGGTATCGCTGATGCGCCACTGCGGCAGCACGCCCGCGTGCACCATCAACAGATCGCCGCCGCCGATCGTCTGGTGAAGCGCCATGTGCTGATGGCGCAGCCAGTCGAGCATGGCGTCGCGGTCGGGCGCCTCCAGCACGCTGGCAAGCGTGTCCTTGCGGCCGGCCTTGCGCGCACCGTGGACCACGCCTAGCAGATGCAGGTCGTGGTTGCCCAGCAGGCTTCGCGCCGAGGCGCCGAGGCGCTGCATGCGGCGCAACACGTCCGCCGAAGCGGGGCCGCGATTGACCAGGTCGCCGAGCACGATCAGCGTGTCGCGGCTGGGAGAGAAGGCGATGTCGTCCAGGAGGCGCTGCAGTGGCCCGTCGCAGCCCTGCACGTCACCGATCAAGTAAAGTGCCATGATCCCCATTCTCTCCCGCGTTCATGGATGTTTTCCTCCTGGCTTTGCTGACCACGCTCAACGCGGTGTTCGCAATGTCCGAAATGGCCCTCTCCACCAGCCGTCGCGCGCGCCTTGCTGCGCTGGCCGAAACGGGGGACGCGGGCGCCGCCGCGGCGCTCAAGCTCATGCAGGACCCGACGCAGTTCCTGTCGAGCGTTCAGATCGGGATCACCTCCATCGGCATGCTGAGCGGCATCGTCGGCGAAGCCGCGTTCGCGGAGCCGCTGGCAGTGTGGATGCGCAAGGTCGGCATGGGCAGCGGCACGGCCAGCATTGCCTCGACGGCGCTGGTGGTGACCTGCATCACCTTCTTCACGATCATCTTCGGGGAACTGGTGCCCAAGCGCATCGGCCAGCTCTACCCGGAGCCGGTCGCGCGCTATGTTGCGCGTCCCATGCGCGGCCTCGCCACGGCGGCCAAGCCTTTCGTGCTGCTGCTGTCGGGTGCGACGGCCGCCGTGCTCAAGCTGCTGCGCATCGACTCGAACGCCGCGCGAGTGGTGACCGAGGAAGAAATCTCCGCCAGCCTGGAAGAGGGCGTCGATGCAGGCGTGATCGAGATGCACGAGCACCAGATGGTGCGCAACGTGTTTCACCTGGACGACCGCCGGCTCACTTCGCTGATGGTTCCGCGCGCCGACATCGAGTGGCTCGAAGCCTCCTTCACCATTGCCCAGTGCCTGCAGAAGGTGTCGGCCGCCGGTGCGCTCAACCTGGTCCATTCGTGGTATCCCGTGTGCCGCAATTCACTGGACGACGTCGTCGGGGTGGTGAGCGTTGCTCAACTGCTCAGGCTGGGTCCCGATCATGAGGGATCGGTCGAACAGGTCGTGCAACCGGCCGTGTTCGTGCCCGAGACGCTGACAGGCATGGAACTGCTGGAGCAGTTCCGCTCGCGCGCCGGCCGGCTCGTGTTCGTGGTCGACGAATACGGCGTCGTGCAGGGCCTGATGACACCGCGCGACCTGCTCGAAGCCATCACCGGCGAGTTGCAGGTCGCCACCCACGACGAGGCCTGGGCGCGAGAGCGTCCGGATGGCGTATGGGAGCTCGACGGCCTGATGCCCGTGTCCGAACTGCGCGCGCGGCTCGGGATCCGGGAACTGCCGGACGAGGACCGCGGCCGCTACAACACCGTGGCAGGCCTGCTGATGTTCGTCTCCGGCCAACTGCCGGAGGTCGGCGAGCGCATCGACTGCGCTGGCTGGTGCTTCGAGGTCGCCGGGCTGGATGGCAAGCGGATCGACAGGGTGCTGGCCTATCCGGATGCGGGGGCGGCGGATCTGGCACCCTGACGCCAAAAGCTGCCACTGATCTTCTCAAAATAATCGCAAAACTACTGAATTTCTCTCTGTGAGAGAATGAGAAGTATCTTCTCATTAATCTTCTCATAAAGAGCATGCGAGTTCGCAATCAAGTCGCGCGCGACCAGTTGGCTGCCGTGCTCGCCCGGCGGCCGATGGTGAGCGCAGCCGACCTTGCCGAAGCGGTCGGTGTCAGTGTCCCGACGCTCCATCGCCTCCTTGCGGAACTTCAGGACCGGCTGGTGAGCAGCGGCAAGGCACGCCGCGCGCGCTACGCCTTGCGCCGCCCGTTACGGGGCGACATGGCCAGTCTGCCCTTGTACGAGATCGATTCCGAAGGCCGGGCCGAACTCGTCAGCCAGCTCACGCCGGTCTCGCCGCAAGGCACTCTCATGAACATCGCGGATGCCGGGTGGCCCGTGAATGACGAATCGCGCGATGGCTGGTGGGACGGGCTCCCGTACCCGCTCTACGACATGCGTCCACAGGGCTATATGGGGCGCCAGTTCGCTCGCGCGGAGCATCGTCAGCTCGCCGTTCCTGCCGATCCGGGCGAGTGGTCGGACGACGACATCCTGTTCGTGCTGAGCCGCAGCGGCTGGGACGTGAGCGGCAGCCTGATCCTCGGCGACCCGGCCTACGAGCGCTGGCTTCAGGGCAAGATCGCACCGCCCGAGCCGCTCAGGGGATCGAAGGCGGGCCCCGCCTACGCGCAGTTGGCCGAGCATGCGATTGCGGCTGGCGTGCCGGGATCGAGCGCCGGCGGCGAGTTTCCGAAGTTCGCGGCGCTGCGCAACCTGGAAGCGCAAGCGACACCCCATGTGCTCGTGAAGTTCTCCGGCGCCGATGGCTCGCCCGCGGTCCGGCGTTGGGCCGACCTGCTGGTCACGGAACACCTGGCGCTGGAGTGCTGCGCCACCTTGCGCGGCATCGAGAGTGCGAGAAGCCGTGTGGTCACGCATGCGGGCCGCACCTTTCTGGAGGTGGAGCGCTTCGATCGTCTTGGCATGTTCGGCAGGAGTCGTCTCTGCAGCCTCGACACGGTCAATGCTGCATTGATCGGCGACAGTTCGATGGACTGGACCCGGATTGCGGGCCAGCTCGTCCGCGCCAAGCTGCTTTCGGCCGACGACGAGGGCCGCATCCAGCATCTCTGGTGGTTCGGCCGGTTGATCGCCAACAGCGACATGCATCTGGGCAACCTCAGCTTCAGGCCGCAGGGGGCGTTGGTGCTGGCGCCGGTCTATGACATGGTGCCGATGCTCTATGCGCCGCTGCCGGGCGGCGAGGTTCCTCCGCGGGTCTTCGAGCCGCCGCTGCCGTTGCCCTCGCAGCGCGAAGTGTGGGCCGCGGCTTGCGAGACCGCCCACCTGTTCTGGACTCGTGTTTCCAGCGACAAGCGCATCAGCGAAGCATTTAGAACCCTCGCTGCCGCCAACGCACGCCTGCTCCTGGAGCGCGCCGAGCAGGTCTGATCCGGCACTCCTATACTGGCCGCCCCCAGCCTCGGAGACCCCCATGACCCAGCCCGCTACAACGCTCCAGATCCGTACCCTGGTCCGCAACAACGGCGAACTTGAACTGTCGTTGCAGGAGGAGCCGGTCCCGCAGCCAGCGGCGAACGAAGTCGTCGTCCGTGTGGAGGCCGCGCCCATGAACCCGTCCGACCTCGGCCTGCTCTTTGGCGCCGCGGACTTGCGGACCGCAAAGGCTTCCGGCACCGCCGCCAGGCCGGTCGTGACGGCCAGCATCCCCGAACTCGCCATGAAGAGCATGGCTGCGCGCGTGGACCAGTCCATGCCGGTCGGCAACGAAGGTGCCGGCGTGGTGGTGGCTGCGGGCGCCTCGCCCGCAGCACAGGCGCTCCTGGGCAAGACGGTCGCGATGATCGGTGGTGCCATGTACACGCAATACCGCTGCATCGATGCCGCCCAGTGCATGCCGCTGCCGGAAGGCGCGACGCCGGCCGAAGGCGCATCCTCCTTCGTCAACCCGCTCACGGCGCTGGGCATGGTCGAGACCATGCGCCGCGAAGGCCACAAGGCGCTGGTGCACACGGCAGCCGCCTCCAACCTGGGCCAGATGCTCAACCGGATCTGCATCCAGGACGGCATCGGCCTCGTCAACATCGTCCGCAAGAAGGAGCAGGAGGACATCCTGCGCGCCATCGGCGCCAAGTACGTGTGCAACGCCACGTCGCCCGACTTCATGCAGGAACTGACGGACGCACTCGCTGCCACGGGCGCCACGCTGGCCTTCGACGCCATCGGCGGCGGCAAGCTGGCTGGCCAGATCCTCACGTGCATGGAAGCGGCCATCAACAGGACGACCAAGGAATACAGTCGCTACGGCTCCACGGTCCACAAGCAGGTCTACATCTACGGCGGGCTGGACCGCGGCCCCACCGAGTTCACGCGCGGGTTCGGCATGACGTGGGGCATGGGGGGCTGGCTGCTGTTTCCCTTCCTCCAGAAGATCGGCGCCGAAGGGGCGCAGAAGCTGAAGGCGCGTGTGGCGGCGGAGCTCAAGACGACCTTTGCGAGCCGCTACACCAAGGAAGTTTCGCTGGTCGAGGCGCTGGGGCTGGGCGAGATCGCGGTCTATTCGAAGCACGCGACAGGCGAGAAGTACCTGCTCAATCCGAACAAGTAGGCGGGCGCACCCCGCTGCGCGCCCGCCGGGGCGACCCCATCAGCCCATGGCGAGTCGCGTTCCGTTGCTGGAGGTCTTGCGAACGCCGTCCGGACCGTAGAACAACTGCACGCTGGACTGCAGGAAGTGCAGCGCCTTCTGCGTGAAATCCAGGTGCGTATAGACGATCGAGCCGTTGCGCAGGTTGAGCGCACGGGCACGTTCGGCAAGTTCCAGCAGCGCGGTCCAGGCCTGGCGGGTCGCTTCGCCACCTGCGGCCGCCGCGGCGTCCGCGCCGGCGGCGCCGGGTTCGAACCCCAGGGCGGCCTGTGCGGTTTCGCGCTGGCGGTCGAGTTCGGCGATGCGGTCCAGCAACTGGATCTTCTGTTCCGAGATCGACGCCAGTTCGCCGAAGCGGCCATTCGACATCGCCTGCTCTTCAGTTTCCAGGACCGTGAGGAATTCCTCGACGCAGGATTTCTCCGCGTGGAGGTAGAGCAGCATGGTGTTCATGGATTCTTCTTGGAATCGAGCAGATCGCGGACGCTGTCCAGCAGGCCGCTGGCGATGCGCTCTGGGTTGACCTGATAGCGGCCGGCGCGGATGTCCTCGCGGATCGCCGCGACGCGTGCCGCGTCGAAATCGCTGCCGCCCGGTGCGGCAGGCAGGGCATGAATCTGGCCCGACACTTGTGCTGCCTCCTTGGCGCGCTCCGTGGCTTCGGCGCCGGACGCAGGGGCGGTCACCGCCTTGGAAGTGCGGGGGAGGGGCGTTGCCGAGGGGGCGGGTTGATCAATTTTCAAGATGGTTCCTCAAAGGGCTGACCCGTATATCGGCCGGCGGGGCGGGATCTTTAGGCTCTATATGTCACAAATCGCGGGTCCGGGCTACTGCGACAGCCGGATCTGCCCGTTTTCGGCTGCGATGCCCGTCAGCATGCGGCCCTCGCGCGTCTTGGCTTGCACGGTGGCGCCGACTTCGGCCCGGGTCATGGCCTTGCCCTCGGTGCTGACGACAAAGCCCTGTCCCTGCGCGACCAGCTGCACGGTCTGGCCCTGCTGGATGACGACCAGGCCCCGCACCAGCTCCTTGCGCAGCGGTGCGCCGGCGGCGACGCGGTTGGCCGTCACGACCCCTTGCAAGGCAGCGGCATCGGTGATGACGGAGCGCGGCAGCGCGCTGAGATCGCCCGTGCGCTCGACGACGTCGCCTGCGCCGACGGTCTCCCCGGCCTCGATCGCGCGCGCGGCGACGAAGTAGCGGCCTTCCACGGCCACGTGGACCGGCACGAATCGCATCCACGGCTTGTCGCCGCGGCAACGCAAGCCGACCGACACGCGGCCCCAGGGCGTGGCCCCGGCCGGCATGAAGGCCTCGAAGTCGTCGCAGGGAGGAAGGGTGGTCGACGCGGACGTCTTGACGCTGAACGTCGCCTTGCCCGGCAGTCCGGCCGTCTGCACCTGCAGCAGCCTGTCGATCGCCGAGCGCGCCGCATCGGGCAGCGGCGCAGCGGCCCATGCGGTTGCCGCACCCATGCCTGCCATGACGGTCGGCAGGGCCATGCACAGAAGGCGACTCCAGGGATTGCGTGGTTCCATCGCGGTCGATTCTAGGAAGGCACCCCTCCAGGCGAAGGTGCGAAGTGCTGGAGAAAACCCCCTTTGTTCGGCCCATTGCAAAAGCGATGCATGCATAGACTCGCTTTCCATCAGTCGCCATGCCCTCGTGCGGACGCGATGCTTCAAATGGTGGAACCACATGATCGACAAGCTGGATGCAGCGCTTCGCTTCAATCGCGAAGCACTCAATCTCAGGGCGCAGCGCCAGGAAGTGCTGGCGGCCAATATCGCCCACGCCGACACGCCGAACTACAAGGCGCGCGACTTCG
Source organism: Variovorax flavidus (assembly GCF_030317145.1). GTDB lineage: Bacteria > Pseudomonadota > Gammaproteobacteria > Burkholderiales > Burkholderiaceae_C > Variovorax > Variovorax flavidus. The sequence goes on along the minus strand of NZ_JASZYE010000001.1, from coordinate 1,992,583 downwards.
ATTTCAACAGCAGGCTCACGCAGGCCGTGGAACAGGGGCGGCAGTCGCAGTCCTTCGCGATGGCCACCACCTCGTCGCGCCACCTGGCCGGCGAAGCCAAGGCGATGCCCGACCAGGACCTGCTCTATCGCGTGCCGAGCCAATCCAGCATTGACGGCAACACGGTCGAGATGGATGCCGAGCGCATCAACTTCGCCGACAACGCGCTGCGCTACGAGTCGAACCTCACGGTGCTCGGCGCCAAGATCAAGACGCTGTTGTCGGCGGTCCAGCAGTAAGCAGCCGGAGACCCGCATGCCGTACCCCAGCTCTTCCATGAACATCTTCAGCGTGGCGGGTTCCGCCATGGCGGCGCAATCGCAGCGCATGAACGTGACCGCGAGCAACCTCGCCAATGCCGAGAGCGTCGCCGGCCCCGATGGCCAGCCCTACCGCGCCAAACAGGTCGTCTTCGAAGTGGCCGCCTCGGGGCAGCAGGACATCGGCGGCGTCAAGGTCTCCAGCGTCGTCGAGGACTCCTCGCCCGCCAGGATGGTCTTCGACCCCAAGAGCCCGCACGCCAATGCCGAGGGCTACGTGGCGATGCCCAACGTCAACGTGGTCGAAGAGATGACCAACATGATCTCGGCCTCGCGCAGCTACCAGGCCAACGTCGAGGTGCTCAACACCGCCAAGACGCTGATGCTCAAGACGCTGACCGTCGGCCAGTAATCCCCTTTCAAGAAAGCCCTTCATGGCCATCGCAGACACCTCCTCCATCACCGGCTCCAACGCTGCCAGCGCAGCGGCGAGCACCGCCAGCGTCGCGAACGCGGACAGCGAGCAGCGCTTCCTCAAGCTGCTGGTGACGCAGCTCAACAACCAGGATCCGCTCAATCCGATGGAGAACGCCGAGCTCACCTCGCAGCTCGCGCAGATGAGCACGGTGAGCGGCATCGAGAAGCTCAACGCCACGTTGTCGGGCCTGGTGAGCCAGACCGGCTCGAACCAGGTGCTGCAGGCGGCATCGCTCATTGGCTACAACGTGCTGTCGCCCGGCGACACCCTCCACACGAGCACGCCCGAGGACGGCAAGGACCCGGCGGTCCAGGCCTTCGCGGTGCAGCTGCCCGGCTCGGCCGGCGACGTGGAGATCAAGATCGTCGACGCCGCCGGCAAGACCGTGCGCACCATCGATGCCGGCGCCATGACCGAAGGCGTCAATGCCGTGACCTGGGACGGCAAGGACGACGCCGGCAACGTGGTGCCCGCGGGCGCCTACCAGTTCAAGGTGGCTGCCGCCAACGGCAGCGCCGCCGTGCAGGCGACCTCGCTCACCTTCGCCCAGGTGGCCGCAGTCAAGCAGGGCGCGAGCGGCGTCACGCTCGAGCTGGCATCGGGCCAGAGCATCGCGCTGTCCGACGTTCGCATGTTCCTCTGACACCCAACCCGTCTTCTCCCTCGGCGGCGGTCCAGGCGCTGCAGCCGTTCTTTCATCGCACTGAAACAAGGAATCCAACATGAGTTTCTCCCAAGGCATCAGCGGGCTCGGCGTGGCCGCCGCCAATCTCGACGTCATCGGCAACAACATCGCCAACTCGGGCACCGTGGGCTACAAGTCCGCCGCGGCAACCTTCCAGGACGTCTATGCCGGCTCGCGCGTCGGCCTCGGCGCATCGGTGTCCGGGGTGGTGCAGAACTTCACGCAAGGCGTGACGCAGACCAGCAGCCGCCCGCTCGACGTCGCCATCCTCAACGGCGACGGCTTCTACCGCCTCACCAGCGCCAGCGGCGAAGTCATGTACTCGCGCAACGGCCAGTTCACCAAGGACAAGGACGGCTACATCATCAACGGCTCCGGCCTGCGCCTCACGGGCTATGGCGTCAACGCCAGCGGCGGCATCAGCGGCGGCACGCCGACGGCCATCCAGATCCCGACCGGCGGCATGGCGCCCAAGGCGACCGTCGGCATCCAGGCCGAGTTCAACCTCGATTCGCGTGAAGCCGTTCCGACCAAGACGCCCTTCAACGCCACCGACTCCGATACGTTCAACTATTCCAACGCCGTCGGGCCCGTGTACGACTCGCTGGGCAATCCGCACGACCTCGCGGTGTACTTCGTGAAGTCCCCGACGCCCGCCAACACTTGGAGCGTCTACGGCACCATGGATGGCGCGCCCATGAGCGGTGGCGCCGCACTCTCGACGCTGACCTTCGACACCAACGGCAACCTCACGGCGCCGGCAGGCGGCTCGATCGCGCTGCCGGTGCAGACCTACACGACCGGTGCCGCGACAGCCACCATGACGGTCGACCTCTCGGGCACGACCCAGCGCGGCGCCACCAACGGCATGCGGGCGCTCTCGCAGGACGGCTACACCTCCGGCGAACTGACCTCCTACTCGATCAACCCCGACGGCACCATCACCGGCAAGTTCTCCAACGAACAGACCCAGTTGCTCGGACAGATCGTGCTGTCGTCCTTCGCCAACCCCAACGGCCTGGAGCCCAAGGGCGAGAACATGTGGGCCGAGACGCTGGCCTCCGGCCAAGCCCTCACCGGCACGCCGGGCGAGGGCACCAAGCTCGGCTCGCTCGAATCCGGCGCGCTCGAATCCTCCAACGTCGACCTGACCTCCGAACTCGTCAACCTCATCGTCGCGCAGCGCAACTACCAGGCCAATGCGCAGACCGTGAAGACGCAGGACCAGGTCATGCAGACGCTGATGAACATTCGCTGACCCGCGCGCCTGAACACACGCAGCAGTCCCTCATTTCCAGGAGCAACCAGTGGATCGAATGTTGTATGTCGCCATGAGCGGCGCCAAGCAGGCCATGGAACAGCAGGCCTCGGTCGCCAACAACATGGCGAACGTCTCGACGCCGGGCTTCCGCGCGCAGATCAACAACTTCCGCGCCGTGCCCGTGGTGGGCGAGGAATCGCCGACGCGCGCCTTCGTGGCGGCCACCACGCCCGGCGCCGATTTCACGCATGGGCCGTTGACTGAAACCGGCCGCGAACTCGACGTCGCGGTGCGCGGCGAGGGCTGGTTCGTGGTGCAGACCCCCGGCGGCGGCGAAGCCTACACGCGCGTCGGCAACCTGCAGGTGGGAGCCGACGGACAGGTGATGACCATGGGCGCACGCCCGGTCGTCGGCGATGCCGGCGCCCTGGTGATCCCGCCCGGGTCCACCGTCACGATCGCATCCGACGGCTCCATCGCCGCGCGCGGCCCTGGCGATCCGGCCACCGGCGTGGCCCAGGTCGGCCGCCTGAAGCTCGTCAACCCACCCACCGCCGATCTCGTGCGTGGCGACGACGGACTCTTCCGCATGCGCGAAGGCCTGCCGCCGGCGGAAGCGGACCCGGCCGTGATCGTCGCGCCCGGCGTGGTCGAAGGCAGCAACGTCAATCCGGTCGAAGCCATGGTCGCCATGATCGCCAACGGCCGCAGCTTCGAGATGCAGATGAAGTCGATCACGACCGCCGACACCAATGCGCAGTCGGCCAACAAGCTGCTGGCCTACGGCTGAAGCCGAGCCCAGCCCGCAACCCCCGCAGGAGTAATTCAATGATTCGTTCCCTCTACGTCGCCAAGACCGGCCTCGAAGCCCAGCAGACGCAACTCGACGTGGTGTCCAACAACCTCGCCAACGTCGGCACCACCGGCTTCAAGAAGAGCCGCGCCGTGTTCGAGGACCTGATGTACCAGAACCTGCGCCAGGTCGGCGGCCAGACCTCCGACCAGACGCGCCTGCCTTCGGGCCTGCAGGTCGGCACCGGCGTGCGCGTGGTCGCCACCGAGCGCATGCACTCCCAAGGCAACATGACCAAGACGGACAACCCGAAGGACGTCGCGATCAACGGCGCCGGCTTCTTCCAGGTGCTGATGCCGGACGGCACGACCTCGTACTCGCGCGACGGCTCCTTCCAGACCGACCGCGACGGACAGCTCGTCACCGCGAGCGGCTTCCCCATCCAGCCGGCGATCACCATCCCGCAGAACGCCACCAGCCTCACGGTGGGCCGCGACGGCATCGTGTCGGTCACGCAGGCGGGCAGCACCGCGACCGTGCAGGTCGGCCAGCTCCAGCTCGCCACCTTCCTCAATCCGACCGGCCTGCAGAGCATGGGCGAGAACCTCTACACCGAGACCGATTCGTCCGGCGCACCGAACCTGGTGAACCCCGGCGTCGACGGCGCCGGCATCCTGAGCCAGGGCTACACCGAAGCGTCGAACGTCAACGTGGTGGAAGAGCTGGTCAACATGATCGCCACGCAGCGCGCGTACGAGATCAACAGCAAGGCGGTCCAGACGTCCGACCAGATGCTGCAACGTCTGACGCAGTTGTGATGACCCCCAGGCTTCGCGCACTGCGTGTCGCTTCGCCAACCCCCTTGCAGGGGGCAACACCAGCGGCCCGGCAGAGCCGGTTCCGCGGTGTTCTTGGCATCCGGCATTTCGTGCTCTTGTTCATCGTCGTGCTGGCGACGGGGTGCGCGCAGCTTCCGCGCGATCCGCTGGTGCACCAGCCGATGACGGCGCGCGCGGATTCGATGGATGCGTTGCAGACGCGGTCCGCGAGCGGCGCGATCTTCCAGGCTGCGGGGCGCGATGTCGCATTGTTCGAGGACCGCCGGCCGCGCAACGTCGGCGACATCCTGACCATCGTCATCAGCGAGAAGCTCAACGCCAGCAAGAACTCCGGCGCCAACGCGAGCCGCAACGGGAGCATGGGCGCCGCCTTCGAGGCCGTTCCCAAGGTGCTCGGCGGGCTGCTGCGGGACCAGGACGCCAAGATGTCCGGCACCAACGCCCTCACCGCGAAGGGCGGCGCCAATGCGGCCAACAACTTCAATGGCGTGATCACCGTCACGGTCACCGATGTGCTCGCCAACGGCAATCTGCTGGTGAGCGGCGAGAAGCAGATGGGCATCAATCAGGGGACCGAATTCATTCGCTTCTCGGGCGTGGTGAATCCGCGCACCGTCACCGGCAACAACACCGTGCTGTCGACCCAGGTGGCGGATGCACGCATCGAATACACGGCAAAAGGCTACATCGACGAAGCGCAACACATGGGCTGGTTGCAGCGCTTCTTCCTCAACGTGATGCCCTTCTAGATATGAACCCCCAGTCTTCGCGCACTTCGTGTCGCTACGCCAACCCCCTTGCAGGGGGCAATGCCTGTGGACCGGCAAAGCCGGCTCCACGGCATTTCTGGAAGCGGCCTTTCAACGCCCTTGTTCGTCTTGGGCTTGCTGTCGCTTGTTCTGTTGCTCTGTTCCCTCCTGCGCATGCGGAGCGGCTGAAGGAGCTTGCCACGATCCAGGGCATGCGCGACAACCCGCTGATCGGCTACGGGCTGATGGTAGGGCTGGACGGCACCGGCGACCAGACGATGCAGACGCCGTTCACGACGCAGAGCCTGAACAACATGCTGCAGCAGCTCGGCATCACGATCCCGCAGGGCGTGAACATGCAGCTCAAGAACGTGGCGGCGGTGATGGTCACGGCCACGCTGCCTTCGTTCGCACGGCCGGGGCAGAGCATCGACGTGACGGTGTCGTCCATGGGCAATGCCAAGAGCCTGCGCGGCGGCACACTTCTGATGACGCCGCTCAAGGGTGTCGACGGCGCGGTGTACGCCATCGCGCAAGGCAACATGGTCGTGGGCGGCGCGGGTGCGTCCGCCAACGGGAGCAAGGTCCAGATCAACCAGCTCAGCTCCGGGCGGATTCCCGCCGGGGCCATCGTCGAGCGGGTGGTCGAGGCCTCTGTCGGCGGCGAGGGCATGTTCACGCTGGAGCTGGTGCGCTCCGACTTCGGCACAGCCCAGAAGACAGTCGATGCCATCAACCGCCAGTTCGGCTCGGGTATCGCCGATGCGGTCGATGCCCGCGTGATCCGCGTGCGCGCGCCAGAGTCGCCCCAGGCGCGGGTCGGCTTCCTCGCGCGTCTCGAGAGCCTGGAAGTCACGCCGACGCAGGCGGCGGCCCGGGTGGTCGTCAATGCGCGCACCGGCTCCGTGGTGATGAACCAGGCCGTGCGGGTGGAGGACTGCGCCGTCGCGCACGGCAACCTGTCGGTCGTCATCAACACCGACCCGGTGATCAGCCAGCCGGGACCGTTCGCGGGTGGCAGGACGGTGGCCACGCAGACCTCGGAGATCTCGGTCAACCAGGCCGGTGGCGCGCTGCAGATGGTGCGCGGCGGCGCTTCGCTCTCGGACGTGATCAAGGGGCTGAACAGCCTGGGCGCCAATCCGCAGGACCTGGTGTCCATCCTGCAAGCCATGAAGTCGGCCGGTGCCCTGCGCGCCGAGCTCGAGATCATCTGAGGCCGCCATGGCGATCTCCGCAGCCAACCAATGGACCGGCGCCGATGCGGCGAGCCGCACCGGCGCGCTGGACCAGCGCTTCGCGCTCGATGTGCAGGGGGTCGATGCGCTGCGGCGCACTGTCCGCACGTCGCCCGAGGAGGGACTGAAGCAGGTCTCGCGGCAGTTCGAGGCGCTGTTCATGAGCATGGTGCTCAAGAGCATGCGCGAGGCCTCGCCATCCAGCGGCCTGCTCGACACCCAGAACGAGAAGATCTACACCTCGATGCTCGACCAGCAGCTCACGCAGAGCCTCTCGGGGCGCGGCGTGGGTCTGGCCGAGGCGATGCTGGCGCAGCTCCAGCGCAGCATCGCGGCGGGTGTTTCCGACGACGGCGCGGAGCCGGCCGCGATGTCGCTGCTGCCGCGCGGCGGCTTGCCGCTGCATGCGCAATCGGGCATTCCGCTCGGCTCGTCGCCTTCGCAGCCCTCGCAGACCGCGCCGTCTTCATCGGCCGCGCGGGCCGACCTGAGCCTCTATCAGGTCAACAACGACCGCAACGGATCGAACGCCGCATCGAACCTGCAGAGCCACGTCGACCAGTTCGTCAACCGCATGGGCGCATCGGCCCAGGCGGCGAGCAATGCGAGCGGCGTCCCCGCGCCACTGATCCTGGCGCAGGCTGCGCTCGAATCCGGCTGGGGCAAACGCGAGATCCGCGCGGACGACGGCACGCAGAGCTTCAACCTCTTCGGCATCAAGGCCGACCGCAGCTGGCAGGGCCCGGTGGTCGAGACCACCACCACCGAATACGTTGACGGCGAGCCGCAGCGCATTCGCGCCAAGTTCAGGGCCTACGCCTCCTACGACGAGGCCTTCACCGACTACGCGCGCTTCATGACGCGCAACCCGCGCTACGCCAACGTGCTGGCCACCGACGACCCGACCGAGGCCGCGCACGGACTGCAGCGCGCCGGCTACGCGACCGATCCGCAGTACGGGCACAAGCTCGTTCGCATCATGCAGAAGTTCGGCTGACCGGCGACCCGGCCGGCCGCCCCCCTACCCGAACCCCCAGCCCACGCAAAGGACTCCCATGGCAGAAATCAAAAGCCTTCATCAACACGCGGGCGGTGCTGCCTCCGCGGCCCTCGCGAACGCCAACCGGCTGGAGGTGGTCACCTTCACGCTGGGCGAGGAGGAATACGGCATCGACATCCAGAAGGTGCAGGAGCTTCGCGGCTACGACGCGGTGACGCGGATCGCGAACGCGCCGGACTACATCAAGGGGGTGGTGAACCTGCGGGGGATCATCGTCCCGATCATCGACATGCGCATCAAGTTTGCGCTGGGCACGCCGAGCTACGACCAGTTCACGGTGGTGATCGTGCTGAACATCGGCGGTCGGGTGGTGGGGATGGTGGTGGACAGCGTGTCGGACGTGATCACGCTGTCGGCCGAGCAGATCAAGCCGGCGCCGGAGATGGGCTCAGTGCTGGACACGGACTACCTGATCGGGCTGGGCACGCTGGACGAGCGGATGCTGATCCTGGTGGACATCGACCGCCTGATGTCCAGCGAGGACATGGGCCTGATCGAGAAGATGGCCGCCTGACGGACCTTCTCCGGCGGCACACACAAATAACGGACACAACAGACGGACTTGGAGAAGCGATGAAGGACTGGAAGATTGGTACCCGCCTGGGTGGCGGCTTTGCGTTGGTTCTGGCCCTCGTGGCCGTCATCGCGGGCGTCGGCGTGGCACGGCTGCAAGGCGTGGGCGAAGCCACGCACGAGCTGGCTCGGGGATCGCTGGAGAAGGAGCGCCTGGCCGCTAACTGGCTGCTCTCCACCAGTACCAACAGCGTGCGCACTTATGCATTGCTCAAGAGCAACGACCCCGAGGTCCAGGAGTTCCTGCAGAAGAACATGAGCAAGACCAGCGCCGCCATCTCGGAGGCGCAGAAGAAGCTCGAAGAAGTGCTCGCATCGCCCGAAGAGCTTGCACTGAGTGCCGACATCAAGAAGAAGCGCGCCGAGTACGTCGAGCTTCGCACGGCGATCCTCAAGCTCAAGGCCGAAGGCAATCTCGCCGAAGCCACGCGGCTCAGCGGAGAGAAGCTGCTGTCTACCCTGGAGAGCTACGACGCGAGCATCCGCGCCATGCTGAGCCACCAGCAGGCGCAGATCGACAAGTCGGCCACGGCGATCGACGAGCTCTACCGCTCGGGCCGTACCAACGTGATCATCCTGGCCGTGCTTGCGATCGCGCTCGGTGCGGCGCTGGCATGGCGGCTGACGCGCAGCATCGTCGAGCCGATCGACGAGGCACTGCTCATCGCCGAGACCGTCGCCTCGGGCGACCTCAGCAAGGAGTTCGAGACCCAGCGCGGCGGCGACTTCGGCCGGCTGCTGCGCGGCATGGGCGAAATGGAAGACACGCTCACTGATCTGGTGAGCCGGATCAAGACTGCGACCGATTCGATCGTTGTGGCGTCGAAGGAAATCGCGGCGGGCAACCAGGACCTGTCGTCGCGCACCGAAGAGCAGGCCAGCTCGCTGGAGCAGACGGCTGCGTCGATGGAAGAACTCACCAGCACGGTGAAGCAGAACGCGGACAACGCACGTCAGGCCAACCAGCTGGCGGCCTCGGCCTCCGAGGTGGCGGTCAAGGGCGGCAGCGTGGTCAGCCAGGTGGTGGACACCATGGCCTCGATCAATGCGTCGTCGAAGAAGATCGTGGACATCATCGGTGTGATCGATGGCATCGCCTTCCAGACCAACATCCTGGCGCTGAATGCGGCGGTGGAAGCAGCCCGTGCGGGCGAGCAGGGCAGGGGCTTCGCGGTGGTGGCGGCCGAGGTGCGCAACCTGGCGCAGCGCTCGGCGGCGGCGGCCAAGGAAATCAAGGGCCTGATCGACGACTCGGTGGGCAAGGTGGACGTGGGCAGCGTGCTGGTGGGCGAAGCGGGAAAGACGATGGAAGAGATCGTCGGCAGCGTGAAGCGGGTGACGGACATCATGGGCGAGATCACCGCTGCGAGCCAGGAGCAGACCTCGGGCATCGAGCAGATCAACCAGGCGATCACGCAGATGGACCAGGTGACGCAGCAGAACGCTGCGCTGGTGGAGGAAGCCGCCGCTGCCGCCGCATCGCTGCAGGAGCAGGCGGGTGGCCTGTCGCAGATCGTCGGCACCTTCAAGCTCGATGACGACGACGGTGCAGGCCCTTTGCATGTCCCTGGGCGTCCGGCACCGGTTGCCGTCGCGGCGCGGAAAGCGGGGGCGAAGCCGCCCGCCACGACACCTCGACCGAAAGAAGTGGCCGCGCCCAAGGTGGCCACGGCCAGCGCCAGCGCCGGCGACTGGACCGAGTTCTAGACCGCATTTCAGAACGACATCGTCCCAACCATGAACTTCATTTCCAACCTCAAGATCGGCACCCGCCTGGCACTGGGCTTTGCCGCAGTGCTCCTGTTCCTGGCTTTCATCATGGGCCTGGGCCTGACGTCCATGTCCAGCATCCAGACGCATCTCAATGGCATCGTCAGCAGCAACAACGTCAAGGTTGCCACGGCGAACAAGATGCTGGATTCCATCCGCGACATGGCGAACCTCGCGAGCCACCTGGTGCTGCTGACCGACGAAGCGGCCATGCGCGAGGAAATGCAGAAGATCGCCGCGGCCCGCGAGCGCTACACCGAAGCCAGGACGCAGCTCGGCAAGCTGGTCGTCAGCCCCGAGGGCAAGGCGCTCCTGGCCAAGGTCGAAGACGCGCTGGCCGTCGCGACGCCCATCAACGCCCGGTTGCTCGAACTCGCCCTGCAGAACAAGAACGATGAAGCGACCGAACTCCTGATGAAGAAGTTCACTCCATCGGTTCAGGCTATCGTGGTGGCGCTGGACGAGATGGTGCAGCACGAGACCCGGCTTTCCCAGAGGGCCAAGGAGCAGGCCAACGCCGAATACACCCGAGCGCGCAATCTCATGATCGGCCTCGGCGCCCTGGCGCTCCTCATGGGTGCTGCCATCGCGTGGTTCACCACGCGTTCGATCACCGGCCCGATCGCGCAAGCGGTCAAGGTGGCCGAGACCGTCGCCGCTGGCGACATCTCCTCGCGCATCGAAGTCCGCTCCAAGGACGAGACGGGCCAGTTGATGCACGCGCTCAAGGAGATGAACGACAGCCTGGTCAAGATCGTGGGCGAAGTGCGCACGGGCACGGACACGATCGCGACCGCATCGAGCGAGATCGCGACGGGCAACCAGGACCTGTCGTCGCGCACCGAAGAGCAGGCCAGCTCGCTGGAGCAGACGGCTGCGTCGATGGAAGAACTCACGAGCACGGTGAAGCAGAACGCGGACAACGCACGCCAGGCCAATCAGCTGGCCGTGTCGGCCTCCGAAGTGGCGGTGCGTGGCGGCAGCGTGGTCGGCCAGGTGGTCGACACCATGGGCTCGATCAACGCCTCCTCGCGCAAGATCGTGGACATCATCGGCGTGATCGACGGCATCGCCTTCCAGACCAACATCCTGGCGTTGAACGCAGCGGTGGAAGCTGCCCGTGCGGGCGAGCAAGGCCGCGGCTTCGCGGTCGTTGCTTCGGAAGTCCGCAGCCTCGCCCAACGCTCCGCCGCAGCGGCCAAGGAAATCAAGACGCTGATCGGCGACTCGGTGGAAAAGGTCGAAGAGGGCAGCAAGCAGGTGGCCGAAGCCGGCAGGACGATGGAAGAGATCGTCGACAGCGTGAAGCGGGTGACGGACATCATGGGCGAGATCACCGCTGCGAGCCAGGAGCAGACCTCGGGCATCGAGCAGATCAACCAGGCGATCACGCAGATGGATCAGGTGACGCAGCAGAACGCGGCCCTGGTGGAAGAAGCCTCGGCTGCGGCGCAATCGCTGCAGGAGCAGGCGGGCGGCCTCTCCCAGGTCGTGAGCGTCTTCAGGCTCTAGGACTCGCGAAAGCGCACGGCCTCAACTTTTGCCGGTTGCAGCCGATATAGAGGAGCGACCGAAGCCAGCAGTGCGCTTCGGGTTCCACCCATCGTAGAAAGAGTGAGATGAGTTTCAAGGATCTGAAGATCGGCACGCGCCTGGGCGTTGGCTTTGCCGCCATGCTGGTGCTCATGGGTTTCATCTCGGCGACCGGGATGAGCCGGTTGAGCAACGTCGGCAATGCCACGGAGGAGATGGTTTCGGGTCCCCTGGTCAAGGAGCGGATGGTCGGCGAGTGGTCCAAGCTGCTGGCAGCGAACATCGTGCGCACCTTCGCCATGGTCAAGGCCACCGACGGCGCGACCGAAGCCTATTTCAAGAAAGATCTCGGCGCCGGGCAGGCGCTGATCAATCCGCTGCAGAAGAAGCTCGAGGAGCTGCTGACATCGCCGGAGGAGAAGAAGCTCTACGGCGACGTCGCCGAAGCACGCCGCGTGGTGCTCGAATTGCTGGCCTCGCTCAACAAGTTCAAGGCGGCCGGCGACACGGAGGCTGCCAACAAGCTGGCCGACAACCAGTTCCTCGCGGCGCTGGCGAACTATGAGAAGGCCGTCGACAGTCTCGCGGTGCATGAGCACGAGCAGATCGACCTCGCGGCGAAGGGGATTGCCAAGGACCATGATGCTGGCCACCTGACGATGATGGTGCTGTCCGCCATCGCGCTGCTGGTCGGCGCCCTTGCCGCGTGGCGGCTGACGGTCGGCATCGTTCGCCCCCTCGGACAGGCCGTGAAGGTCGCGGAGACGGTGGCCGCTGGCGACCTGAGCAGCCGCATCGAAGTGGACAGCCGCGACGAGACGGGCCAGCTGCTGCAGGCGCTCAAGAACATGAACGACAGCCTGGCGAAGGTGGTCGGCGAAGTGCGCACGGGCACGGACACGATCGCGACCGCATCGAGCGAGATCGCAACGGGCAACCAAGATCTGTCGTCGCGCACCGAAGAGCAGGCCAGCTCGCTGGAGCAGACGGCTGCGTCGATGGAAGAACTCACCAGCACGGTGAAGCAGAACGCGGACAACGCACGTCAGGCCAACCAGCTGGCCGTGTCGGCCTCGGAAGTCGCGGTACGCGGCGGCAGCGTGGTCGGCCAGGTGGTCGACACCATGGGCTCGATCAACGCCTCCTCGCGCAAGATCGTGGACATCATCGGCGTGATCGATGGCATCGCCTTCCAGACCAACATCCTGGCGCTGAACGCAGCGGTGGAAGCTGCCCGTGCGGGCGAGCAAGGCCGCGGCTTCGCGGTCGTTGCTTCGGAAGTCCGCAGCCTCGCCCAACGCTCCGCCGCAGCGGCCAAGGAAATCAAGACGCTGATCGGCGACTCGGTGGAAAAGGTCGAAGAGGGCAGCAAGCAGGTGGCCGAAGCCGGCAGGACGATGGAAGAGATCGTCGACAGCGTGAAGCGCGTGACGGACATCATGGGCGAGATCACCGCTGCGAGCCAGGAGCAGACCTCGGGCATCGAGCAGATCAACCAGGCGATCACGCAGATGGATCAGGTGACGCAGCAGAACGCTGCGCTGGTCGAGGAAGCAGCCGCGGCCGCCGCATCGCTGCAGGACCAGGCCGGCAGCCTGTCGCACGCAGTGGGCGTGTTCCGGCTCGACTCCGCCGGGCGACTGGAGCGATAGGCCCATGCGCGTCAACCTGCCGATCACCCACAACGAATACCCGCTGCCGCCAACGTCGGCGCTGGTCTCGCGCACCGACCTGAAGGGGCGCATCACCTACGTCAACCCGACCTTCGTGGAGGTCAGCGGCTACACGCTCGAGGAGTTGATGGGCAAGGCCCACAACATCGTGCGGCATCCCGACATGCCGCCCGAGGCCTTTGCCGACATGTGGGACACGCTCGGTCGTGGCCTGCCCTGGACCGGCCTCGTCAAGAACCGCCGCAAGAACGGCGACTTCTACTGGGTGCAGGCGAACGTCACGCCCATCCACCGCAAGGGCGTGACCGAGGGCTACATGTCCGTTCGCAGCCAGCCCGAACGCGCCGATGTGATCGAAGCCGAGAACCTCTATCGCAAGCTGCGCGAGGGTCAGGCGAAGAACATCCGCATCCGCCAGGGCGAAGTCGTCCGGCAGGGATGGTCGGACCCGCTGGGCAGCCTGCGCCGCATTCCGGTGCGCCGCCGTGTCTTCGCCGTGACGGCGATCGCGGCTGTGGTCACGCTGGGCCTGGGTGGCCTCGGATGGTCCGAGGCATCGAGGCTGTCCGCGTCGTCGGGCGCGTCAAGCTGGCTTCCGAACCTGCTCGCCGCCAGCACGGTCGGCGCGGCGATGGCATGGATCGCCATGGGCCGCTTCCTGGGCCGCACGATCTTCCAGCCGCTGGAGCAGGCGGTGGGCGTGGCGCAGGCCATCGCAGGCGGTGCGCCGGTCAAGTTCCAGATCCGTTCCTACGACGAGACCAAGAGCCTGCTGCGGGCGCTGAACCAGATGAGCGCGAACCTCTTCGCCATCGTGGCGGACGTCGGCGCGAACGTCACTGGCGTGATGTCGACGTCGGGCCAGATTGCCAGCGGCAACCAGGACCTGTCCTCGCGCACCGAAGAACAGGCCAGTTCACTGGAGCAGACGGCCGCGTCGATGGAAGAACTCACCAGCACCGTGAAGCAGAACGCCGACAACGCGCGCCAGGCCAACCAGCTGGCCGTGTCGGCTTCCGAGGTCGCGGTGAAGGGCGGCGAGGTCGTCAGCCAGGTGGTCGACACCATGGCGTCGATCAATGCATCGTCCCGCAAGATCGTCGACATCATCGGCGTGATCGATGGCATCGCCTTCCAGACCAACATCCTGGCGCTGAACGCGGCGGTCGAGGCCGCCCGCGCCGGCGAGCAGGGCAAGGGCTTCGCAGTGGTGGCCGCCGAGGTGCGCAACCTCGCCCAGCGCTCAGCTTCGGCAGCCAAGGAAATCAAGGGCCTCATCGACGACTCGGTGGGGAAGGTCGGCGCCGGCAGCGTGCTGGTGGGCGAGGCGGGCAAGACGATGGAGGAGATCGTCGGCAGCGTCAAGCGGGTGACCGACATCATGGGCGAGATCACGACCGCAAGCCAGGAACAGACCTCCGGCATCGAACAGATCAACCAGGCCATCACGCAGATGGACCAGGTCACTCAACAGAACGCGGCACTGGTGGAGCAAGCCTCCGCTGCTGCGCAGTCACTGCAGGAACAGGCCGAGAGCCTCGTCGATGCAGTGAGTGTTTTCAAGTCTTGAATCAGGAGCCAGGCAGATGACCACAGTTCAACCGAGCAAGCCGCTCGAATTCCTTTCCTTCACCCTCGGCCACGAGGAATACGGCATCGACATCCAGAAGGTGCAGGAGCTTCGCGGCTACGACGCGGTGACGCGGATCGCGAACGCGCCGGACTACATCAAGGGGGTGGTGAACCTGCGGGGGATCATCGTTCCGATCATCGACATGCGGATCAAGTTTGCGCTGGGCACGCCGAGCTATGACCAGTTCACGGTGGTGATCGTGCTGAACATCGGCGGTCGTGTGGTGGGGATGGTGGTGGACAGCGTGTCGGACGTGATCACGCTGTCGGCCGAGCAGATCAAGCCGGCGCCGGAGATGGGCTCGGTGCTGGACACGGACTACCTGATCGGGCTGGGCACGCTGGACGAGCGGATGCTGATCCTGGTGGACATCGACCGACTGATGTCCAGCGAAGAAATGGGCCTCGTCGAGGCCGCCGCAGCCTGAACCCGATGTCGTAACCGTCCCGAGCGTTGCGCGTTACCTCCAACTTCCACGTCTCCTCCATCCCATCATGAAATTCCTCTCCAACGTCCGCATCGGCACGCGCCTGGCCATCGGCTTCGGCATCGTCCTCGGCCTGACGATCATCTCGACTGCCTTCGCGCTGGTGAGTGCGAAGAACAATGCCGAAGCGACGCGGCGCATGATGGAAAGCCCGCTGGCGAAGGAGCGGCTCATCTCGGACTGGTACGTGCTGACCTATTCGGCCATCGCGCGCACGTCGATGATCGCGAAGACCACGGACGACACGCTGCCCACCGCGTTTGCCGATGTGATGGCCGACAGCGTCAAGAAGGGCACCGAGACCATGGCGAAGGTCGAGGCCCTGCTGGTGGTCGATGAAGAGAAGGCGATGTTCAAGACCATCGTCGAGTTGCGCGCGAAGTACCAGGCCGGGAAGGACGCGGTTTCCAAGGCCAAGGCGAGCGGCAATGCGGCCGAGGCCGCACGGGCCTTCAACGAGTCGTTCCTGCCGGCCGCCAAGGCCTATGAACGCGGCGTGCTCGACTTGCTGTCGATGGAACGCAAGGCCATCGACGACATGAGTCGCGCCATCGATGCGGCGAATTCGCGTGGCTTCAACCTGAGGGCCTTCCTCACGATCATGACGGTGCTTCTCGGCGGGTGCGCGGCCTTCATCATCTCGCGCAGCATCGTCAGGCCGTTGCATGAAGCCGTGAAGGTTGCGGAGACGGTGGCCGCTGGCGACCTGAGCAGCCGCATCGAAGTGGACAGCCGCGACGAGACGGGTCAGTTGCTACAGGCGCTCAAGAACATGAACGACAGCCTGGCGAAGGTGGTCGGTGAAGTGCGCACGGGCACGGACACGATCGCGACCGCATCGAGCGAGATCGCAACGGGCAACCAAGATCTGTCGTCGCGCACCGAAGAGCAGGCCAGCTCGCTGGAGCAGACGGCTGCGTCGATGGAAGAACTCACCAGCACGGTGAAGCAGAACGCGGACAACGCACGTCAGGCCAACCAGCTGGCCGTGTCGGCCTCGGAAGTCGCGGTGCGCGGCGGCAGCGTGGTCGGCCAGGTGGTCGACACCATGGGCTCGATCAACGCCTCCTCGCGCAAGATCGTGGACATCATCGGCGTGATCGATGGCATCGCCTTCCAGACCAACATCCTGGCGCTGAACGCAGCGGTGGAAGCTGCCCGTGCGGGCGAGCAAGGCCGCGGCTTCGCGGTCGTTGCTTCGGAAGTCCGCAGCCTCGCCCAACGCTCCGCCGCAGCGGCCAAGGAAATCAAGACGCTGATCGGCGACTCGGTGGAAAAGGTCGAAGAGGGCAGCAAGCAGGTGGCCGAAGCCGGCAGGACGATGGAAGAGATCGTCGACAGCGTGAAGCGGGTGACGGACATCATGGGCGAGATCACCGCTGCGAGCCAGGAGCAGACCTCGGGCATCGAGCAGATCAACCAGGCGATCACGCAGATGGATCAGGTGACGCAGCAGAACGCTGCGCTGGTCGAGGAAGCAGCCGCGGCCGCCGCATCGCTGCAGGACCAGGCCGGCAGCCTGTCGCAAGTGGTGAGCGTGTTCAAGCTGAGCCACGACAGCTCGGCGGCTCGTGCCTTTGCACGCGTCGCGCCGGTTGCCGGCGCGGCTGCCAAGGCGGCTCCGAAGACGGCGCGCGCCAAGGCGCTGCCCGCTGCCCCTCGCGAGAAATCGACCCGAACAGAACCCCAGTTGGTTGCAGCCGGTGCCGGCGCGGCCGCGGGCGACTGGACGGAATTTTGAGCCCTCGGCTCAGCATGACATAGGGCGGAAAGCCCAAGGGAGAAATCAACATGCAAGCGTTCTACAACCTCAGGATTGCAGCCAAGCTGCTGGTGTCCTTCGTCGCCGTCCTGGCATTGACCGTGTTCGTCGGTGCCTTCTCGGTGGTCCAGCTCGCGAAGGTCAACCAGATGTCGACGGACATCACCGCCAACTGGATGCCGGCCACGCGCACCCTGCTTTCGATGAAGGGTGCCCTGTCGAGCTTCCGTTCGCAGGAACTCGAACACATCCTCGCCACCACCGACGCCGACATGGCGCGCCACGAGAAGGTGATGGACGAGGCGTGGAGCGATCTGCAGAAGAACCGTGCCGAATACCAGACGCTCATCTCGGAGCCCGAGGAGAAGCGGCTCTTCGCGGAGTTCAACCAGGCGTTGAACCGCTACACGGTGGAGCATGACAAGGTACTCGCCCTGTCCCGCGCGCAGAAGAATGACGAGGCGATCGCCCTGATCCACGAGGAATCCTCGCGCGCGAACCACCTGGCCAACGAGACGCTCGCGCGGCTGGTGGATGTGAACACGGCGGGGGCCAAGAGGGCAGACGACACGGCCGACGCGGTCTACGCGAGCGCCAGGTGGTGGGTCATCGGCATCCTGGCGGGCAGCGTGGCCCTCGGCCTCGCGCTCGCGTTCTGGATTGCGCGCATCGTCGCGCGGCCGCTGTCCGAAGCCGTGAAGGTTGCGCAGTCGGTGGCTTCCGGCGACCTGACCAGCCGGATCGACGCACAGACGAAGGACGAGACCGGCTTGCTGTTGGCCGCCCTGAAGGACATGAACGACAGCCTGGTCAAGATCGTGGGCGAAGTGCGCACGGGCACGGACACGATTGCCACCGCGTCGAGCCAGATCGCGACGGGCAACCAGGATCTGTCCTCGCGCACCGAAGAACAGGCCAGCTCACTGGAGCAGACGGCTGCGTCGATGGAAGAACTCACCGGCACGGTGAAGCAGAACGCGGACAACGCACGCCAGGCCAACCAGCTGGCCGTGTCGGCCTCCGAGGTTGCGGTGCGTGGCGGCAGCGTGGTCGGTCAGGTGGTCGACACGATGGGGTCGATCAATGCCTCTTCGCGCAAGATCGTGGACATCATCGGTGTGATCGATGGCATCGCGTTCCAGACCAACATCCTGGCGTTGAACGCAGCGGTGGAAGCTGCCCGTGCGGGCGAGCAAGGCCGCGGCTTCGCGGTCGTTGCTTCGGAAGTCCGCAGCCTCGCCCAACGCTCCGCCGCAGCGGCCAAGGAAATCAAGACGCTGATCGGCGACTCGGTGGAAAAGGTCGAAGAGGGCAGCAAGCAGGTGGCCGAAGCCGGCAGGACGATGGAAGAGATCGTCGACAGCGTGAAGCGCGTGACGGACATCATGGGCGAGATCACCGCTGCGAGCCAGGAGCAGACCTCGGGCATCGAGCAGATCAACCAGGCGATCACGCAGATGGATCAGGTCACGCAGCAGAACGCCGCACTGGTGGAAGAGGCGGCCGCAGCGGCCGGCTCGCTCCAGGAACAGGCCGGCAGCCTGGTCCAGTCGGTCAGTGTGTTCAGGTTGGGTCACCACCAGCAGGCCGATCGGGCGATCGCGCAAGCGCGCTCGATGAGCCGGGCCGTGGTGCCACAGCGTGAGCCGCGCGCGCAGTCGAGTCCGGCGAAACCGCCGGCACCGCAGCGCGTCGCGGCATCAGCAGAAGCCTCGGGCGATTGGGCCGAGTTCTAAGTTCGTCATCCCTCAAAGAAAGAAGAAAAATGCAGTGGTTTCAAAAGCTACGCGTGACCGCCAGGCTGGTCATCAGTTTCCTCGTTGTCGCGGCGGTCGGAGCAATCGTCAGCGCGCTCGGCATCTTCCACATGGGGCGCATCAGCGCTTCGACGGAGAGGCTCTACACGCATGAGCTTCACGCCTTGCAGGCCGTGCAGGAGGCGAACATCCACCTGCTCTACGCGAGCCGGGCGCAGATGTCCCTGCTGTCGGCCGCCACGCGCGGCGAGCGCAATGCAGGATCCACTGAACTGAAGACCTCCATGGAAAGCCTCCAGGCGCGAGCCGCGGAGGTCAAGCCGCTGCTCGAGGAGACCGAAACCGGCAAGAAGCTCTTCGAGCAATACGAGGCCCTGCTGCCGCCCCTGAGCAAGCGCATGGCGGATTTCGTGACGCTCGTGTCGAAGCAATCGCTGGACAGCTCCCAGTTCGACGGCCAGGTGGTCGAGGACAGCGTGAGCCTGCTGAAGGATTCGCGCGCGGTCGAGGAAGTGCTGAAGAACATGGTCGCCTACAGCAACGAGCTGGCGAAGGCCAGCGCGGAGAACGCGACCGACACCTACCGGACCTCGCGACTGATGATGCTCGTGATGGCGCTGCTCGGCATCGTGGTCAGCGTGGGCCTGGGCGTGGTGGTCGCGCGTCTGCTGGGGCGCCAGCTGGGCGGCGAGCCGGCCTATGCGGCGGACGTCGTCGGGCGCATCGCGAGCGGCGACCTGAGCATGAATGTCGAAGCCAGCGCCGCGCATGCCGGCAGCCTGCTGTACTCGATCAAGCAGATGCAGGACCAGTTGACCTCGGTCGTCGGAAGGATCAAGTCCTCCAGCGACACGATCGCCACGGCATCGAGCCAGATCGCGGCGGGCAACCAGGACCTGTCGTCGCGCACCGAGGAGCAGGCCAGCTCGCTGGAGCAGACGGCCGCGTCGATGGAAGAACTCACCAGCACGGTGAAGCAGAACGCGGACAACGCGCGCCAGGCCAACCAGCTGGCGGCCTCGGCCTCCGAGGTGGCGGTCAAGGGCGGCAGCGTGGTCAGCCAGGTGGTGGACACCATGGCCTCGATCAATGCGTCGTCGAAGAAGATCGTGGACATCATCGGTGTGATCGATGGCATCGCCTTCCAGACCAACATCCTGGCGCTGAACGCAGCGGTGGAAGCGGCCCGCGCGGGCGAGCAGGGCAGGGGCTTCGCGGTGGTGGCGGCCGAAGTGCGCAACCTGGCGCAGCGCTCGGCGGCGGCGGCCAAGGAGATCAAGGGCCTGATCGACGACTCGGTGGGCAAGGTGGACGTGGGAAGCGTGCTGGTGGGCGAAGCGGGCAAGACGATGGAAGAGATCGTCGGCAGCGTGAAGCGGGTGACGGACATCATGGGCGAGATCACCGCTGCGAGCCAGGAGCAGACCTCGGGCATCGAGCAGATCAACCAGGCGATCACGCAGATGGATCAGGTGACGCAGCAGAACGCTGCGCTGGTGGAGGAAGCCGCCGCTGCCGCCGCGTCGCTGCAGGAGCAGGCGGGCAGCCTCGTCGATGCGGTCAGCATTTTCAAGCTCGGAGGCGACGACTCATCGTTCACCCCGTCGATGCCGGCCACGCGCCCGCAAGCGCCGAAGTCGCGCGCCGGCGGAGCGAACGTGCAGCGCGGGAAGAAGGCACGTCCTGCCAGCCGCCTCGCGGTGGCGCAGGGCGCCACGCATGAATAGTTTCAAGTAGATGGAATCAGGGAGCACAGAGATGCAGATGGAATCGAAGGTATTGAAGACCCGCGAGGGAGGGCCGCCGGCCTTCGTCTCGCTTGCGCGGACCCTGAGCGTGCGCGCCACGGTGGCCATCTTCGGGATGACCGTGCTGCTGCTGGGCGCGTTCTACGCGTTGGCGTCCTCGCAGCAGCAAAGCGCCGCGGCGCAATACGCCAATGCCAAGGCGGAGGCCATCGCGCGTTCGCTCGACATCTTCGACCAGACCATGCAGTCGACTGCCGAGAGCGCCTTCGGCGTCTTCCGGCGCCAGTTCGCCTCGACCTTCGTACTGGACGAACCGGCCGAGTGGGCGTTGACGAGCAACGGATCGCCGATCGACAGCACAACCACTGCCGAAGTCGACGGGTTCGCCCGGGATTTCCCCGGTGCCAATGCGACCGTCTTCGTCGCCCAGGACGAGGATTTCCGCCGCATCACCACGTCGGTCAAGAAGGAGAACGGCGAGCGTGCCGTCGGAACCCTGCTCGACCGCAAGAGCGCCGCCTACCCGGTGCTGCGCCAAGGCAAGCGTTTCGTCGGGCGCGTCACGCTGTTCGGGCGGCCGTACATCACCGTCTACGACCCGGTGCGCGATGCGGCCGGCCGCGTCGTGGCAGTGCTCTACATCGGCCTGGACATCTCGCGCCAGCAGGCTTCGCTGGGCGAGGCGGTGAATCAGACGCGGATCTTCGACAGCGGCGGTCTCTACGTCGTCAACCCGAAGGGTGCCGAGGCGACGCTGGTGCTGCATCCCACGGCCGCGGGCAAGAAGCTCGCCGAACTCCTGCCCGGACAGGAGGCCGATTGGCTCCAGCGCCTGAAGAGCGATGACGCGCTGTGGATCGAGCGTGCACCGTCGGTGCTCGTGCCGGGCAGCAGCGGGGATCGCTATGCCTCCGTCGCCCGCAGCGAGGCGACTGGCTGGCTGGTCGTGGCCGAGGTGCCCGCCGCGGAGGTGCTCGGCGGCCTGTATCGCCAGCTCGCCTGGCTCGGCGGCTTCATCGCGCTGGCCGCCGTGGCGCTGGGTTTCGCGCTGGTGTTGTTCATTCGCCGCACGGTGAGGCCGCTGAGTCTCTTGAGCGCGCATGTCGAGGTCATCGGCGGCGGCGACCTGTCGAAGCAGCTCCCGTCGGATCGGCGCGACGAAATGGGCGTGATCACGCGTGCGGTGGAATCCATGCGTGAGAGCCTGGCACAGGTGGTGGGACAGGTGCGCGAGGGCACCGACACCATTGCCACGGCATCGGGGCAGATTGCCAGCGGCAACCAGGACCTGTCGTCGCGCACCGAGGAGCAGGCCAGCTCGCTGGAGCAGACGGCTGCGTCGATGGAAGAGCTGACCTCCACAGTGAAGCAGAACGCGGACAACGCGCGCCAGGCCAACCAGCTGGCCGTGTCGGCCTCGGAAGTCGCGGTGCGTGGCGGCAGCGTGGTCGGCCAGGTGGTCGACACGATGGGGTCGATCAACGCCTCCTCGCGCAAGATCGTGGACATCATCGGCGTGATCGACGGCATCGCCTTCCAGACCAACATCCTGGCGTTGAACGCAGCGGTGGAAGCCGCCCGCGCCGGCGAGCAGGGCCGTGGCTTCGCGGTGGTCGCATCCGAAGTGCGCAACCTCGCCCAACGCTCCGCCGCCGCGGCCAAGGAAATCAAGACGCTGATCGGCGACTCGGTGGGCAAGGTCGAAGAAGGCAGCAAGCAGGTCGCTGAAGCCGGCAGGACGATGGAAGAGATCGTCGACAGCGTGAAGCGGGTGACGGACATCATGGGCGAGATCACCGCTGCGAGCCAGGAGCAGACCTCGGGCATCGAGCAGATCAACCAGGCGATCACGCAGATGGACCAGGTGACCCAGCAGAACGCGGCGCTGGTGGAAGAAGCCTCGGCCGCGGCGCAATCGCTGCAGGAGCAGGCTGGCAGCCTCTCGCAAGTCGTGAGCGTCTTCAGGCTGCGCGGCTAGGCAGCCCGGCCTCAAGTTTCAGCACCCCCTGCCGATATCCAACACAAGCAGGCATCCACACGATGCCGCACCCAACACCCCCTACAGGTAAAGCCACATGTCAGGAAACTTGTTCTTCACGGGCCTGAGCGGTCTCGGCGTCGCGCGCACCGCGCTCGTGACCACGGCCCACAACACGGCCAACGTCTACACCGCGGGCTACAGCCGCCAGGTGGCGCAGGTCTCGACCAATTCGGCGATCAGCTCGGGCTCCGGCTACATCGGCAGCGGCGCACGCGTCACCACCGTCACGCGCAGCTACGACCGCTACCTCACCGCGCAACTCGCCTCGGCCCAATCGGCTTCGGCGGCACTGGCCTCGTACGGCACCGAAATCAACCGCATCGATTCGCTCCTGGCCGACAAGACCGCCGGCCTGAGCCCGTTGATGCAGAACTTCTTCACGGCGGTGCAGGGCGTTGCCAACACGCCGGCCGATTCGGCGGCGCGCCAGCAGCTCATCAGCTCGGCACAGTCGCTGTCGAGCAAGTTCCGCTCGACCGACCAGTACCTCTCCGACCTCAACGAGTCGGTCAACGACCAGATCTCGGGCAGCGTCGAGCAGATCAACACCTACGCCAGCAAGATCGCCAGCCTCAACCAGCAGATCAGCATGATGAGCGCCGTGGCCGGCGGCCAGCCGCCCAACGACCTGCTGGACCAGCGCGACCAGCTCGTGAGCGAGCTGGGCCAGATCGTGGACGTCAAGGTGATGGAGCAGGACAGCGGCAAGTACAACGTCTTCATCGGCAGCGGCCAGTCGCTCGTCGTGGGCGACCAGGCCGCAACGATGAAGGCCGTGCCCTCCGCGGCCGACCCGACGCGCACCGCGGTGGCCCTCGTGGGACTGGCCGGCAACGTGTCGGAACTCAAGGACAACGTCCTCAACGGCGGTTCGCTCGGCGGCCTGATGTCCTTCCGCACCGAGACGCTCATCCCGACGCAGAACGCGATCGGCCGCCTCTCGATCTCGCTTGCCAGCGCGTTCAACGACCAGCACAACCTGGGCGTCGACCTGAACGGCGCGCTCGGACAGGACTTCTTCACGACGGCCACGCCGGGCGTCTTCTCGAACGCCAAGAACACCGGCGATATGGTGCTGACCGGCGCCGTCTCCGATGCCAACCAGCTCACGACCAGCGACTATTCGGTCGAAGTGCGGACCGGCACGCCGAAGTACGTCGTCACGCGGCTCTCGGACAAGCAGGTGATCGGCTCCTACGACGACACCGACTTTCCGGTCAGCTTCGATGGCGTGACGGTCTCCTCCGCCAGCGGAACGGCCCAGCCGGGCGACACCTTCCTGATCCAGCCGACGCGCACCGGCGCTCGCGACATGGAAGTGACGGTTCTCGACCCCGCCAAGGTGGCTGCAGGCTCCCCGATCATCACCGGCAACACCAGCGGCAACCAGGGCAGCGGCGCGATCAGCACCGCGACGATCGGTTCGGGCTACCCGGCATCGCCGCTGGCCGCGAACGTGACCCTGAGCTACGACGGCGCGACCAACTCGCTGTCGGGCTTCCCCGCGACCTCCGCCATCACCGTGACGCTGGCCGATGGCACCGTCAACAACTACGCGGCCGGTGCACCCGTGCCCTACACCGCAGGCGCCAAGATCAGCTTCGACGGCATCACCGTCAGCCTCAGCGGCGCCCCGGCGACGGGCGACACCTTCACCATCGGCAAGAACACCGGCGGCGTGTCCGACCCGGCCAATGCGCTGCTGCTCGGCGCACTGCAGCGCAAGGCCACGATGGGCGGCGGCACCACCACCTTCAACGGCGCGTATTCGCAGCTGGTGAGCCAGGTCGGCAACCGCGCGATGGAGATCAAGGTCGCGGCCACCACGCAGGACAGCGTGACCGGCCAGATCAAGGCGAGCCAGCAGTCGATCTCCGGCGTCAACCAGGACGAGGAAACCGCCAACCTGCTCATGTTCCAGCAGATGTACCAGGCCAATGCGAAGGTGATCCAGACCGCTTCGACCATCTTCGACGCGATCCTCGGCATCCGCAGCTGACCCCAACCCGAACCCGAATTCAAGGAGCCGAGATGCGCATCAGCACCAGTTCATTCTTCGAGCAGAACATCAGCGCGATGGGCCTGCAGCAGCAAAACCTCTTCCAGGTGCAGCAGAAGCTGTCCGCCGGGACCAAGTTCCTCACCGCCGGCGACGACCCGGTGGGCGCGGCGCGCGCGCTCGGCGTCAGCCAGACGCTGGCCGAGTCGGCCCAGTACGCCACCAGCCGCGACCGCGCGATGCTGTCGCTCACGCGGGAAGAGACCGCGCTCGACGGCGCGACCTCGATCCTGCAGAACATCAAGACGCTGACCGTGCAGGCAGGCAACGGCACGCTGTCGGACGCCGACCGCGCCGCGCTGGCCACCACCATCCAGAGCAACCTCGACCAGCTCGTGGGCCTCGCCAATTCCGACGACGGCAATGGCCAGTTCCTCTTTGCCGGCTACAAGAGCGCCAACGCGCCGTTTGCGGTGCAGGCGGGCGGCGGCATCCAGTACCTGGGCGACCAGGGCCAGCGCCTCATGCAGGTCGACGTCGCACGCCAGCTCTCGACCTCCGACGATGGCCGCTCGGTGTTCCAGTCGGTGCAGGGCGGGGCGGGCTACGTGACCTCGGGCGGTGCGGCCAACGCGGGCTCCGGCGTATTCAGCTCCATCGGCATCGTCGATGCCACGAATCCCAATTTCGGCAAGGACTTCCAGATCAGCTTCGACGCGGCCGGAAACTACTCGGTCACGACCAACGACACCCCTCCCGTGGTGGCGGCCAGCGGCGCCTTCGTCGCGGGCGAGCCGATTTCCTTCGGCGGCCTGCAGATCAGCGTCACCGGCACGCCGGCGAGTGGCGACAGCTTCAACGTCACGACGGCCAAGAACGCCGGCACCGACATCTTTGCCTCGATCAGCGAGCTGGTCACCGCGCTGCGCACGCCGCTGACCGGTGCCGGCGCGGAAGGCAAGGCCAAGCTGTTGAACGCGTTGAGCACGGCCAACGTCAAGGTGACCAACGCCCATGACAACGTGCTCACGATCAAGTCGTCGGTGGGCTCGCGCATGAACGAACTCGATGCGCTGGACGACAGCGGCGCGTCGCGCGACCTGATGGACAAGAGCTACCTGTCGGCCATCCAGGATCTGGACCCCGTCGCCGCGATCTCGGAGTTCTACCAGCGGCAGTCGTCGCTGCAGGCGACCCAGCTCACCTTCGCCAAGCTGAACTCGATCGCGTTGTTCAACTACCTGTAAGTCCGTGAGCCGGCGGAAGCATGCGCCCTCAGAATGGGGCATGCCATTTTTCGGTTCGCTGGTTTTCGGCGCAGCAGGCGCGCGCAGCGCCTGCCTGACGCTCGGTCTCGCTCTTCTTTGTAGTGGCCTCCCGGTGCGCGCCGGCGCCGCGCCGGCGGAGGACCCCGGCCCGAGCTGGGGAGCCATCGCGTCCAAGGCGGGGTGGTACGGCTACTCGTATAACCATGCTTCGCGCAGCGCGGCCGAACGTGCGGCGCGTGCCCAGTGCGATCGCGCAGCGCGCCGCGCGGACACGTGCGAGGTGCGCGCCTATTTCGACCGCTCCTGCGGCGCGCTGGCCGCGGGCAACTATGGCGAATGGGCCACGGCCACCGCATCGACGGCCAAGGCTGCGGGCCTGGCGGCCGTCGGGCAGTGCGATCTTCACCTTCCCACCGAACCCTGCAAGGTCGTCGTCAGCGTCTGCTCGCCGCCTTGAACGCTGCGCTGCGTTAGCCTGTCGGCATGGATTCCCTCATCGCCGCCTCCGCGCGCGCGCTCGCAGCGGGCGATGCGCTCGGTGCGCTCAAGCGCGTCGCCCTGCGCGAAGATCCGCCTGCGCTGGCCCTGCGCGGCATCGCCATGGCCCAGCTCGGAGAGCATCCGCGCGCCCGCGAGCTGCTGCGGCGGGCGGCCAGCGGTTTTGGCGCGCATGAAGAACTGGCGCGTGCCCGCTGCGTGGTGGCCGAGGCGGAGGTGGCGCTGGCCATGCGCGACCTCGGCGGCTCGCCGCGATCCCTGGCGGTGGCCTCGGCCACGCTCGAGGCACATGCCGATCGCGCCAATGCGCTGCAGGCGCGGCTGATCGCGGCGCGCCGGCTCCTGCTGCTCGGCCGCCTCGACGAGGCCGGGGCCGCGCTGGCGAGTCTCGATGCGCCCAACCTCCCGCCGGCGTTGGCGGCGGTGGCCGAGCTGAGCGCGGCCGAGCTGGCGCTGCGCTCGCTGCGCACCGGCACGGCACAGGCAGCGCTGGCGCGCGCGTACGAGGCGGCCCATCGCGCTCGCGTGCCGGCGCTGCTGGCCGAGGTGGCGGAGGCGCGGGCCACCTTCGACCGTCCCGCCGCCCGACGCCTGTCCGCCGACGGCGAGCAGGCGCTGCGCCTCGACGAGGTCGCGGCACTGCTGGCCTCGGACACGCTGGTGATCGACGCCTGCCGTCGCGGCCTGCACGCCGGCGACGCATGGCTGTCATTGGCGCGCAGGCCGGTGCTTTTCGCACTGGTGCGCGCGCTCGCCGAAGCCTGGCCCGGCGACGTCGATCGCGAAGCCCTGATTGCAAGTGCGTTCCGCACCCGCGACCCCGACGAGACGCACCGCGCACGCCTGCGGGTCGAGATCGGCCGGCTGCGCGCGCTCGCCAGGCCGCTCGCGCACATCGAGGCCACCGCGAGGGGTTTCGTGCTCCGGCCGGTCGGCGGGCGCCGCGTCGCCGTGCTGGCACCCCCCATCGACGGCGAGCAGGCATCTCTGGTGGCGCTGCTCTCCGATGGCGCGGCCTGGTCGACCTCGGCCCTGGCGCTGGCCCTGGGGGCGAGCCAGCGCACCGTCCAGCGCGCGCTGGCCGAGCTGGAGGCCGTCGGAAGGGTGCGCTCCATCGGACGGGCGCGGGCGCAGCGCTGGCTGTCGCCGCCCCTGGCGGGATTCACGACGATCTTGTTACTCCCCGCATCCCTGCCGATTGAATAGAGTCGTCTCGCGGGCCTATTCCGGGCTCGAGGCGCGCTACAGGAGCCAACGATGACCAGCAAGACTCTAGACAGACCCCAGGCGAAGCCACGTGCGGCCGAGATCGTCCGCGAATACGGGCCGTTCGACGGCGCCGACCGCATCCACGGCGTGACCCATGACGGGCAAAGCGTCTGGGCCGCCACGGGGGCGCGGCTGGTCGCCTTCGACCCCGCAAGCGGCAAGCCCACGCGCTCGCTCGACCTCGCGTGTGACGCCGGCACCGCTTTCGACGGTACGCACCTCTACCAGATCGCCGAGGCGCGCATCGACAAGATCGATCCGGCCACCGGCAAGGTGCTGGCGTCGATCCCGGCGCCCGGCCACGGCTCCGACTCGGGGCTCACCTGGGCCGAGGGCAGCCTCTGGGTGGGGGAGTACCGCGATCGCAAGATCCACCAGATCGACCCCGACACCGGCGCGATCAGGCGGACCATCGAGTCCAACCGCTTCGTCACCGGCGTGACCTGGGTCGACGGCGAGCTGTGGCACGCGACCTGGGAAGGGGACGAGAGCGAGATCCGCCGCGTCAACCCCGAGAGCGGCGCCGTGCTCGAGCGACTGGAGATGCCGGGCGGCATCGGCGTCAGCGGGCTCGAATCCGACGGGGCCGACCTGTTCTATTGCGGCGGCGGAGACAGCGGCAGGGTGCGCGCCGTGCGGCGTCCCAAGGCCGGATCGTGAGCGCAGGCCGCAAGGAGCAGTCCATGAACACCGTCGCTGTTGAAGCCCGCACCGTGGACCACCCCGTCGTGTCCATGGACCGATGGGTCGCCGAGCGCAAGGCGCTGCTGGCGCGCGAGAAGGAACTGACGCGCCTGCACGACCAGATCGCCCGCGAGCGCCGTGCGCTGCCGTGGGTGCACATCGAGAAGGACTATGTGTTCGATACGCCCGAGGGCTGGCGCACGCTCGCCGACCTGTTCGAGGGCCGTCGCCAGTTGCTGGTGCAGCACTTCATGCTCGGGCCGGGGTGGGAGGAGGGTTGCAAGAGCTGCTCGTACATGGCCGATCACGTCGACGGCATGAAGGTGCACCTCGCGCATCGCGACGTCACCCTGATGGCCGTCTCGCGCGCGCCGCTGGCCGAGATCGAAGTCTTTCGCCGGCGCATGGGCTGGCAGTTCAGGTGGGTGTCCTCGTACGGCACCGACTTCAACCACGACTTCGGCGTGAGCTTCACGCCCGACGAGCTGGCCAGGGACGAGGTCTACTACAACTTCGACATGCAGCCTTTCCCGCGCGAGGAGGCACCGGGCATCAGCGTGTTCTACCGGAGCGATGCGGGCCAGGTCTTCCGCACCTACTCGACCTACGGTCGCGGGGTGGAAGTGATGATGGGCACCTACAGCCTGCTTGATCTCACGCCCCAGGGCCGCGGCGAGGACAACCCGCTCTACGCCATGGACTGGGTGCGCCACCACGACCGCTACGAGCCGGAGCCCCACGCGAAGTCGACGCCCAAGTCCGTCGGCGCGTGCTGCAGTTCGCACGCCTGAGGGGCGGTGGCGCCGCGTGCGCAGCCGGCCGATCGATCTGCCGGCCGGCCCCGGCGCTTACCAGGTGACGCCGTAGTAGTCGTTGACGCGGCGGTTGTAGTCGGTGGTGTAGTCCGGCACCTGCTCCTGCGTGTAGCGCGGCGCGCCTTCGAGCACGTTCTTGTCCAGCGGGACGACATAGCCGTCCATCGAGGTGTCGTACTTCAGCATGTTCCACGGCAGCGGATAGCGGTCCGTGCCGATGCCGAGGAAGCCGCCGAATTCGAGGACGGCGTAGCGGACCTGGCCTGACAACTTGTCGATCATGATGTCGTCGATCGACCCGAGTTTCTCGCCGGCCTTGTTGTAGACAGCCGTGCCTTCGACGCGTTCGGAAGAGATGACGTTGCTGGATTCGGTGGGCATGGAGTGCTCCTTGAAAAGAGGTGGAGAGTTGCCGCCCTCGCAACGCTTTTGCATCGGGCGGCCCAGACCCCATGTATCGCGCCGTGGCGACGGAGCCGTGATCAGGATCGATGCCGCTGACTTGTAGGTGCCCTCCGGCCCGTTGCGAATCTGCCGCTACGCGGGGCTGTTCGGCGCAGGCCGCAACAAGCCGGTGGCGGCGCGGGCACCGAGGGTCATCTCCGTCATCCACGACACCAGCAGCATCCCGTAGGCCTGCCGGCTCCGTTCGTCGGAAAGCGCGTGGTCCGCTCCCGCGATGCAGCGATAGGTCACCGACTTGACGTGCTTGAAGGCGGCGAGGTAGCTCTCGATCACCGGATGCGGCACGGTCTTGTCGTGCTCGGACTCGACGATCAACGCATCGCCGCGAAACAGCGCACAAGCGGCGAGTGCGCGGTTGTCCGGCGGCGCGACGATCGACTTGCGGTATTCCGCCAGGTCGCTTCGGCTCAACTCGCCCTTGGGCACGTCCCATTCGGCATCGCGGTAGAGCGCGGGCACGCGCAGCGCCAGCCAGCGAACGGGCCGCTGCGTGGTGGCGATGGCGGCCAGGTAGCCGCCGTAGCTGCTTCCGACGATCGCGATCGATTCCGGGTCCACCGTCGGATGGTGAACCAGCACGTCGTAGGCCGCGAGGACGTCACGCAGGTTTTCCTCCCGGCTCACCGACTGCCGCTGTGCGGCGTGCCTGGCATGACCGCGCAGGTCGAAAGTGAGGCAGACGCAACCGAGCGCAGCGATCTCGTGGGCTCGCGCCTTGTATTGCTCCTGGCTGCCGTCCCAGCCGTGCACGAGCAGCACGCCGGGCACGGCGTTGGAA
This sequence comes from Variovorax flavidus, assembly GCF_030317145.1. Taxonomy (GTDB): domain Bacteria; phylum Pseudomonadota; class Gammaproteobacteria; order Burkholderiales; family Burkholderiaceae_C; genus Variovorax; species Variovorax flavidus. The sequence continues at coordinate 1,962,428 of NZ_JASZYE010000001.1, read as the reverse complement.
GCCGCGACCAGCGTGCCGTCGATGTGCTGGCCGTCGACGGCAATGTCGACCTGCTTATGTCGCGTCGGCATGCGCTTCGACGAAGCTGTACTTGGTCAGCCGGCCCACGTCCGGGTCGTGGCCACTGTAGTTGACGCAGGCGCCGGGCGGGAGCTCGGTCTCGCCGAAGACCTCGAAGCAGGACGCGCGCACGAGCGAGCGCTCGGGTTGGCTCTTGAAGACTTCCAGCGCCGCCACTTCAGCGCCGGTCGCGCCGCCCACGCGCCACGATTGCTCCAGCACGCCGGAGCACCAGACCCCGGCGTCATCGGGGCCCTGGGCCACGTCGTAGTTGATGCGCGATGCCATGAAGCCCGGATAGCTTTCGACCACTGCGGCGTGATAGACCGACGCCTGTTCGATGGCAAGGCGCAGCGACGGTTTCAGCGGCATGGCATTGAGCGCATCGAAGCCGCCGCGCACGACCGTGAGGTCGGACCCTCCGTAGACCTGGTCGCCCCGATGATTGCGCGTCAGCCGCTGCAAGCCGTAGTAGCTCACCGTCAACGCGCCGACCTTCACCTGCCCGATGCTGAGCGTGCGCGGTTCCCGGAGATTGCGCTCGAGAACCACGCCGTCGGTGTCCAGGTGGGGCACGCTGGCCAGCGTGCGGTCGAGCGATGCCGCATCGCGTACGACGGTCTGGCCATTGCCGCCGGTGGCCCGCACCGGCTTCACGCGGACGTCGCCGGAGCGCAGAAGCGTTCGGCCGGCACGGCGCGCGTCCTCCTCGCTGAAGGCCGAGTAGCCGGGCAGCACGCAGTCGCCGATGCGCGGGGAGAAGGATTGCACCCAGTCTCGCGGGCACGCCGCGTCGCCATCGTGCAGCGGGTGGGTGATGGCCTTGGTCGCCACGTATGAAAAGGGCACGGCCCCGCCGAAGAAATCGCTTTCGCTGCGGATGCCGATCGCCTGTGCGCGATGGGTCTCCACCGTGTCGCTCGGTATGAAGTACCGCGGCCCCGCGGGCGGCGGGCGCCGGCTCACCGGACCGAAGTACTGCATGCCCTGCAGGCCGGCGATGCGCTCGGCCAGGGTGCGGCGCGTGATGAGCTCGTGCTCGCTGCAGTAGTTGGCCGGGTCGATGACCCATTCCATGACGAAGCCGACGCCCGCGGCCGTTGGCGCATCGTGCGGCTCGAACCGGGGGCTCTCGTTCTGCAGGCTTTTCATTTCGGGACCTCGTGAAGAGAAGGCTGTCAAATCGAACCTTGCGAAGCCAGGTGGATGCGCGCGTAGGCGTATTGCATGGTCTCTTGCGGCGTCATGGCGCTCTCGATCTCGGCGAGTTCCATGCGCTCGTCGTCGTGTGCCACCCATTCGAAAAGATGGGATGCCGGCATTTCGTCCAGCGTCTCCGTGTCGCTCCAAGACGCCAGGCGCCAAGGTGCGCTGGACAGGAGGAGCCGAAGGAACAGCGCGCGCTCCACCCGCACCGCCGAGCGTTCATCGGGGGCGAGGGCGTGCTGGAGGAATTCCAGTTCCCGCGCGTAGACGTCCATGCGGCGGTGGTATTCGAATCGCTCGGGACCCACCGCCCTCCCGACCGCCCTCGTCAGGCGCATGCACTCGCACTGGATGCGCGCAAACGCCACAGCTTGCAGAAGGCGAAGGATCTGGCGTGGTGCGGCACCCATGATGGCGCGCATCAGAACGCCATCGGGGTCCGGGTGGCGTAGGACGAACGATCGCCAGCAGGCGAGACCTATTCCCGGATGCGCCGGGACGCTAGAGGCAGCTCAATCTGTGTCCTGGATCGTCAACTCGAAATCATGTGTTTCCAACCGCACCGGCCGCTTGCCGCTGCGGTGGAGTTCGAGGGCCCGCTCATCGATCAGGGCCGCGTTCCGGACGTAGGCGGCGGTCAGGCTGTCGCCGCCCCCGGTTGCTCCGAACAGGTCGCGCAGCGGGTCTTCGCCGATCTCCGCGACGACTCTCGCGCCGCCTTCCGGGTAGATCGCAAAGCGCACGGTCGCCGTATCGAAACAATAAATTGCTTCTGCCATTTCTCTTGTCTCCGTCGTGTGTCGCACCCGACTCGATACGCCTCCCGGCGGAATATTCCGGCAGCGGAATTCGATGCCGCGCGTCGGCGGCGTCCTACAGGACGATGCCGGGCTCAGTGCGCGTCGCGCGACACCAGCGCGGCACCCGGAAACGCGCGCAGCAGGGGCCCTACGGCCAGCCGATGGGCCGTGGCGACGTGCGACGCGCCGGTGATGCAATCCTCGAATTGCCATTCGCTTTCGCCGGCAGGCAGCAGCACCTCGGTGCCGGCCCAGGCGACGGAGGGAGGCGGCCGCCTCGCCTCGTCCCGGTCGAGCCTCGCGAACAGGCGCACCACGAGAACCACGAGCACGCGGCCGTGATGGCGGCGCATGAAAGCCAACAGATGGCGCTCGCGCGGGCCCCGCACTTCGAGTGGCTCGTAAGTGCCCTCGCGGAACAGATCAGGGTGCAGCCTGCGCAGCGCCAGCATGCGGCAGATGATCCAGAGCTTGGCACGACCGTCCGGCGCCGCGGCGGCAAGTCCGGCCACGCTCCGCTCCAGATCCGGCGCAGCCGCCAGGACCTGCAATGCCTGGAGGGCTCGCAGCCGGACGTCGTAGTCGACCGCGCGGCGGTTGTCGGGGTCGACGAGGCTGCGGTCGATCAGTTCGCAGCCCTGGTAGATGTCGGGCACGCCCGGCGAGCAGTACTTGAGCAGCGTCAGGCTGATGCCGTTGAGCGCCCCGTAGTGGTCCAGGCGAGCTGCCGCACGGCGCAGTTCCTGCAATGCCGTGCCGCCCGTTGCGAGCACGGCGCGCGCGAACCGTTCCAGTGCTTCCTCGTAGGCAGCGTCCGGTCGAATCCAGCTCGTCCCCACCTTGCCCTCGCGTGCGGCCTTCAGCATGTAGTGGACGATGCGTGTCACGTAGGCTTCGTGTGCCGCCGGGTCTTCAGCGGCAGCGGCCATCGTGCCCAGCACGGTCTGGTAGAGCAGGTATTCGTGCGCCGCCGTCACCGCGCCGCGCAGCGGGGCGTTCAGCGCACGCCAGCGTCGCAGCGCCAGCCGCCAGAGTCCGGGGCATTCCGACAGCACGTCGATGCGCAGCCGCACGTCTTCCGAGCGCTTGTTGTCGTGCGTGGAGGTCGCCAGCATCGTGTGCGGCCAGCGGCGCTGCCGGTCGCCCGACGCTTCGTGGAACTCGGCGCGGGTCATGCCGATGCGGTCCGGCTCGCCGCCCACCTCGTTGAGCGAACTCAGCGGGAAATAGCGGTAGAAGGCCGTGTCCTCCACGCCCTTGGCCGCGACCGGCGCGCTGAATTGCTGGAAGCGCCGCGCAAAGGCCACGGCGTCGCGGGCCGTCTCCGCACTGGCGTCGCCAGGAGGCTGGCCGAGAAGCGACGCGCGCACGAAGTCGAAGACGGACGCATCGGGCAGCTTCAGCCGCTCGCGCGCCGCGTCGATCGCCTGGTCGATGTAGCGGACGTCCTGCGGGCTCGCCTGCTCGGCGTTGTAGGTGCGATAGACCGTGAAGCAGGCCGCGACGGTCGCGATCACCTCGCGCAGCGCGTTGAGCGTGTAGTCGCGGGTGCGGCGGTTGCTCTTGGCGATGCCCAGCAATGCGATGGCGAGCACTTCGAGGTCCGACGCCAGCGTTCCGCGCGCGACGTCGCGCTTCGCGCCGTAGACGACTTCATCGAAAGGCTCAGTCATGCCGGTGAAGCCGCGCCAGATCCTTTCCAGGCGGCGTCCCGAGCGATGTTCGACGAGCACGGCGTTGGCCACGTTGGCGAAGCGATAGCCGGTGGTCCCGTGCACGGCCCACGAGACCGGCACGTCCTCATGCGGTGCGGCGATCTTCTCGGCCACGACGTACAGCGGGCGTTCGGGACGCCCCTGAGCATCGACCGATCGCGGCAGCGTGCCCCGCCGCGCGCAGAAGCCATCCTGCAAGCGGTCGAAGTACTGCGCAGGGTCGAGCAGGCCATCGGGATGATCGATGCGCAGGCCGTCGACCGAGCCGCGCGCAGCCAGCTCCAGCGCCAGGGCATGCGTGGCCTCGAACACGTCCTTGCGCTCGGTCCGCAGCGCGGCGAGTTCGTTGACGTCGAAGAAGCGGCGGTAGTTGATCTCGTCGGCGGCCGTGCGCCAGTAGGCGAGGCGATAGGACTGTGCTTCCAGCAGCTCATGGAGCGCGTCGCGCTGCGCGGATGCGCTCAGCGCTTTCGCGGCCTCTGCGAGGGCGTGCGCGACCGGGGGGCGTTCGGTGGCCAGCGCGGCGAGCTGCGATTTGAACCGCTGCCTTTCGCTTGCGCTGGCAGCCCATGCGTCGTCATCGCCCTCCAGTGCGGCGGGCAGGCCCTGGCTTTCGCCGGCAATGGCCGCCAGCCGCCTCGCCTCGTCGTCGCCCAGGGAGGCTGCGGCGCGGTCCAGGAGGCGAGGATAGGTCTCGATGGACAACGGAAAGTGGTGGTCGAAGTAGCAGACGGCGAATTCCCCCGCATCGGCCTCCCACCGGACCTGCAGTTCGCCCCTTTCCAGCACGTTGCCGTAATGGTCGCCCAGCACCGGGAGCAGCACCTTGCCCGAGAGCCCCGGCGTCGGCGAGCGCCACTGGATGTCGAAATGCGCCGAATGACGCGAAGCCATGCCGTTTTCGAGCACGTCCATCCACCAGCGGTTGTCCGTGCCGAGCACGCCCATGTGGTTGGGCACCAGGTCGATGAGCTGGCTCATGCCGTGCTGCTTCAGCGCGCGCGTGAAGCGCTCGAAGGCGGGCATGCCGCCCAGTTCGGGATTGACCTCGTCGTGCGAGACCACGTCGTAGCCATGCATGCTGCCCGGCCGCGCGCGGTGGATCGGCGAGCAGTACACATGGCTGATGCCCAGCATCGCGAGGTACGGAACGATGCGCGCCGCGTCGTCGAAGCCGAAGGCGCTGTGGAACTGAAGCCTGTAGGTGGCGCGAGGGACGCGCGACAGCTCGCCGCTGCCGGCCTGCGCCTGCCCGGCGGCCCGCGGCCGGACGCGTGCGAGCGCGGCGCACACCTGCCGCATCGTGTCGTTGCGCCACAGCGCCTCCACGGGCTGCGTGTACTTGCGCCGCCAGTTGGGATGCTGGATGGTGGTGCCCGGCAGGTTGGGCTGCTCGATCTCGCCGAGCGCGTCCTCGAGCTGGACCATCATGACCTTCGACGGCGCGGCGGCCAGATAGCCATGCACGGCCGCCATCGCCGCGGCGTCGAGGGACGCCTGCGCCGGATCGAGCTTCAGGTGCGGGTCTTGCCGCACCATGGCGTCGGCCAGCCGGCGGCGTTCGTCATGGCGCTCGCGCACCTGCTGTTCGAAAGTCGCGGAGTCTGCGAGGAGGCCGAGGTCCAGGCGCGTCTGCAGATCGCGAGCGCTCCACCATCCGGCCAGCGTCGCCAGGTCGTGCGTGCTGACGGCCGCAACGGCTTCGCGCGGGTAGTCGGCGGGCGGGCGAAAACCGCCGTCGCCATCGCGCTCGAAGTACAGGAGCCGGTACGACAGCACGCCGCAGCGGCGCAGCGTCTCTCGCATCGTCTCGGGCACGGTGCCGAGGTCTTCGCCAATCACCAGGCAGCGGTGACGCTGGCTTTCCAGCGCGAGGATCGCGAACAGCTCGTCGACCGGGTAGTGCACATAGGCGCCGTCGCGTGGCGTGCCGTCCGCGGGGATCCAGAAGAGCCGCATCAGCATCATCACGTGGTCGATGCGGATCGCGCCCGCGCCGCGCATGTTGGCGCGCAGCGACTCGATGAAGACCGCGTACTGCGACTGGCGCAGCCGGTCGGGGCGAAGCGGCGGCAGGCCCCAGTCCTGGCCCTCGAGGTTGAAGGCGTCGGGCGGTGCGCCGACGCGCGCATCCAGTGCAAAGCTCGTCCGGTGACGCCAGGCATCGGAGCCCGCGCGGTCGACCGACACGGCCAGGTCCAGGTAGAGACCGAGGCCCATGCCCAGTGCGGCGGAGCGCGAGCCTGCCGCTTCGAGCTGACGCGCCGCCTGCCACTGCAGGTACTCGAAGTAGCCGATGCGTTCGGCGTGCTCGTGCGCGAAATGCCTCACGGCCCCGGACGCCGGATCGCGGAAGTCCTCCGGCCAGGTGGGCCAGCCCCAGACGCCCGGATCGGCCTCATGGAAGTGCGCCTGCAGCGCTTCGAACAAGGCGTGCTGGCCCAGCGCCTCGTCGCCACGCTCGCGAAACAGGGCGAATGCGCGGACCTCGGGATCGGCCTCGTCCCGCGCCCGGAACCGGCGATACAGGAGGTCCAGCACCTCATGCTTGGCGGCGGCCACGCCGGCATGGTCCAGCAGCGTCGCGGAGCGCAAGCTGTCAAGCCTTGACTGGAACTCGGGGGAGCGCACGCGCTCCTGGGCCGGCACGCAGTCATGGAAATCCTTCACCGCCTCCACGTCGATATAGAGCACGTTGAGTTGCGCCCGCGACGATGGGCTGTACGGACTCGCGTGCGCCGGGTTGTGCGGGAAGAGCGCATGCAACGGATTGAGGCCGACGACATCGGCGCCCTGGCGGGCGGCATGCTCGACGAAATCCGCCAGATCGGTGAAATCGCCGATGCCCCAGTTGCGGGCGGAGCGAAGCCCGTGCAGCTGCAGCGTGAAGCCCCAGACCCGCGCATCGCCTTCGAGGGCGGCCGGCTGATGGCACTGGGCCGGCGCGCAGACGACAAGGGTTTCGCCAGGCAATGTGACGATGCTCATCCGGTGATAGCCATCCGGCAGCGGCAGTGCGAGGGGAAGGTGGTAGAGCGCGTGCTCGGCGCCGTCGATCCGCGTGCGTTGCGCGACGTGCAGCCGCGCGGTCTCGACGATGCCTTCGTGGAAGGCGCCGCTCTCGTCGACCAGGCGCCATTTGAAATGCGCAAGCTCTGCGGGCAGCCGGACGTCGACGGAGAACGAGGCCGAACCCGAGGGCACGACCTGGACCGGCGGAAGAGGGTGCCGCCACGCCTCGCGCTCCGCCGCCGCTTCGGCCGCTGCGAAGTCCGTCCCGCGCGCGACGAAACCTGCGTCGAACAGCAGGGCGGCCTGCGCGCCGGGGGTGAGGGTGTGCCGCGCGCCGAAGGCATCCACATACTCGGTCGAGATGCCGTAGCGCGCACACAGCCGGCGAAGGGCATCCGCTTCGCTGTCGGATGCCGCACCTTGCTCATGCATCCTGCGCCTCTTCAATGGCAGCGCACAGGCCGCCCGGCGGCAGCATGAGGGCCGTGCCGCCGGCCTCGCTCCCTTCGGCGCCCATCATGTGGATGACGCGGCCCGGAGGCCACGCCACCTGGGCGCCGGCCGTGCCGAAATTGGCCACCACATGCAGGAAGGCGGGCGAGCCGCCATCGTCGCGTGCGTCATCCAGCTGCCAGACCAGGCGCAGCGCATCGCCCTCGCACGACCACTGGTGGATGTGGGCACCGGCTCCGAAGCGGGGCACCAACTCGGCTTGCCGCAGATGGAGCAACGCGCGCACCTGCCCGAGGACCTCGGCCTGCGCAGGCAGCACATGCTCGGATTCGTCGAGCTTCGATGCAGCGAAAGTCGACTCGCTGTTGGGGTCCGGAATCTGCAGCGTCGCCGTGTCGCCCGCAAAGGCGGAGAAGCCGCCGAACTCCTCGCGCCGGCCGGCCGTGACGGCCGCGGCCAGCTCGGGCCCGAAATCGCAGAAATACTGAAAGGGCGTGGAAGCGGCGTACTCCTCGCCCATGAAAAGCATCGGCGTGTGCGGAGACAACAGCACGCAGGCGCGCGCCGCCATCAGGCGCGGCGGATCGGCGAGCGCATCGATCCGGTCGCCGAAGGCGCGATTGCCGATCTGGTCATGGGTCTGCAGGAAGGAGACGAAGGCAGGCAACGGCAGGTGATCGCACGGTTCCCCGCGCGGCTCGCCGGCGCGGAATGCGGATGGCTGGCCCGTGTAGATGAAGCCTTGCGCCAGCGCGAGCCCGAACTGCTCCAGCGGCCGCAGCGCGTAGTCGGCGTAGTAGCCATCGGTCTCGTTCGTCAGCAACACGTGCGCGGCATGGTGCAGGTCGTCGTTCCATTGCGCTGTGCCGGCGAGTGGCGATCCTTCCTCGTCGCGCTCCAGCCGATGGGCTTCGTTGAGATCGTTTTCCAGTACGACGTGCACCTGCCGGTGCCTGCCCGGGCCCTGGTGCAGGGCGGCGCAGATCTCCTCGACGATCGGCGGCGTGGAGCCGTCCCGAATCGCATGGATGGCGTCCATGCGCAGGCCGTCGAAGCGATATTCCTCGACCCAGTACAGGGCGTTGTGCATGAAGAAGTCGCGCACGGTCCGCGAATGCGCGCCGTCGAAGTTGATCGCGGCGCCCCAGGGCGTCTGGTGCGCGGGGTTGAAGAACTGCGGGCAGTAGGCGTGCAGGTAGTTGCCCTCCGGCCCGAAGTGGTTGTAGACCACGTCGATCAGCACCATCAGCCCGAGCCCGTGCGCGGCATCGACAAAGGCCTTGAGGTCCGCCGGCGTGCCGTAGCTGGCGTCGGGCGCGAAGGGAAGCACGCCGTCGTAGCCCCAGTTGCGGCGTCCGGGGAAGTCGGCCAGCGGCATCAGCTCGACCGCCGTGATGCCGAGCGATGCGAGCCTCGGGAGCCGCCCGGCCGCTGCGGCCAAGGTGCCCTCCGGCGTGAAGGCGCCGACATGCATTTCGTAGATGACGGCCTCTTTCCAGGGGCGGCCGGTCCATGCGTCGTCGGCCCATTCATGGGCGCGCGCGTCGATCACCTGGCTCGGGCCGTGGACATCGTCCGGATTGAAGCGCGATGCGGGGTCCGGCACCCGGAGGCCGTCGGGCATCAGGTAGCGGTAGCGGTCGCCGGCGGCGGCTTCTCCGATCACGTGCTCATGCCAGCCCTCATCGTCGCGCCGCATGGGAAATGGCTGCCAGGTCTCGCCCTGCTGCCGTTCGAGCGTGACCTTCGGCGCATCCGGCGCCCAGATCCGGAAGCGGACGCCACCGCCTTCGAGCAGCGCCGCGCCGAAGGGCATCGAATGGACGTGCTTCATGGCGCGACCAGGCTGCGGCGCAGCAGCGCCAGCGAGCGGCCTTGCAGCTGGTAGGTCGCCTCGGTGAGCAGCAGCGACAGCGAGTTCTCGCGCGCCGTGTCGACCTGCCGGGTCCAGCGGTCGGCGGGGCGCGAGGGCAGGGTGAAGGGCAGCGGCTCGTGGTACGCGTTCAGCAGCAGCAGGAAATCGTCGTCCTGCTGCGATTCGCCGTGCGGCCCGACGTCGATGATGCCGGTGCCGGAGAACATCATGCCGAGGCAGCGCACGTGCTCGCCCCAGTCTGGCGGCGTCATCTCGTTGCCATCGGGACGCAGCCACACCACGTCCTTGGTCTCGCCGTCGCCCACGGGCTGCCCGCGGAAGAAGCTGCGCCGCCGGAACGAAGGGTGGAGACGCCGCGTGCGGATCAGCAGCGTGACGAAGTCGCGCAGCGAATCGGCTTCGGGCGAGGGCGTCCAGTCCAGCCACGTCAGCTCGTTGTCCTGGCAATAGACGTTGTTGTTGCCGCGCTGCGTGTGGCCCCGCTCGTCGCCGGCCAGCAGCATCGGCACGCCTTGCGACAGCAGCAGCGTCGCGAGGAAGTTGCGCTTCTGGCGTTCGCGCAGCGCGTGGATCGCGGCGTCGTCCGTCGGTCCTTCGGCGCCGCAGTTCCAGGACAGGTTGTTGTCGTTGCCGTCCCGGTTGTCCTCGCCGTTCGCCTCGTTGTGCTTGTCGTTGTAGGAGACCAGGTCGTGCAGGGTGAAGCCGTCGTGCGCGGTGACGAAGTTGATGCTCGCGTGCGGCCCCTTGCCGGACCAGCCGTAGAGATCCTGCGAGCCCGCGAGCCGGTGCGCGACCTCCCCGGCGACGCCCCCGTCGCCCTTCCACCATCCGCGGATGCCGTCGCGGTACCGGTCGTTCCACTCGGCCCAGCCCGGCGGGAAGTTGCCGACCTGGTAGCCGCCGTGGCCCAGGTCCCAGGGCTCGGCGATGAGCTTGACGCGGTTGAGCGTCGGGTCCTGGCGGATCGCGTCGAAGAAGCCGCCGAGGTTCTCCACCTTGCCGGCTTCGCGCGCGAGCGCCGAGGCGAGGTCGAAGCGGAAGCCGTCGACGTGCATTTCCTCGGCCCAGTAGCGCAGCGAGTCCATCACGAGCTGCAGGGCGCGCGGCTGTTCGAGGTTGACCGTGTTGCCGCAGCCCGTGAAGTCGTCGTAGTAGCGCGGCTGCGCGGCGTTGGCGATGTAGTAGGAGGCGTTGTCCACGCCGCGCATGGAGAGCGTCGGGCCGAGATGGTTGCCTTCGCAGGTGTGGTTGTAGACCACGTCGAGAATCACTTCGATGCCGGCCGAGTGCAGGGTCTTGACCATGGTCTTGAACTCCTTCACCTTGCCCGAGGCGCTGTAGCGCACCTCCGGCGCGAAGTAGCCCAGCGTGTTGTAGCCCCAGTAGTTCTGCAGGCCCTTGTCGGCCAGGTGCCGGTCGTTCAGGAAGGCGTGCACCGGCAGCAGCTCCAGCGTGGTCACGCCGAGGCGCTGCAGGTAGTCGATGACGGGCGCGCAACCCAGCGCCGCATAGGTGCCGCGCAGGTGCTCGGGGATGCCGGGGTGCCGCATCGTGAAGCCGCGCACGTGCATCTCGTAGATCACCATGTCCTGCCACGGCACTTCGGGCCGCCGGTCCTCGCCCCAGGTGAAGGCGGTCTCGAGCACGCGCCCCTTGGGCATGAAGGCGGCGCTGTCGCGGCGGTCGAAGGAAAGGTCCTGCCGCTTGCTGCCCACCGAGTAGCCATAGAGCGCGTCGCTCCAGCGCAGCTCGCCGATGAGGTCCTTGGCGTAGGGGTCGAGCAGCAGCTTGTGCGGATTGAAGCGGTGGCCTTCCTCAGGCTTGTAGCGTCCGTGGATGCGGTAGCCGTAGGCCATGCCGGGCCGCGCCTCGGGCAGGTAGCAGTGCCAGACGTCGTTGGTGCGCTCGCGCAGCGTGATGCGCTGGCGCTCGTGGCGGCCCTTGTCGTCGAACAGGCACAACTCCGCCCTCTCGGCATGCTTCGAGAAGATGGCGAAGTTCACGCCCTGGCCGTCCCAGGTTGCGCCGAGCGGATACGGCCGTCCGGGCCAGACGGCGTCCAGCCGGGCGTGGTTGTTGTGTTTGCTCACGGATGCGGCCGATCGCGGTCGGTGCCGCGCGCCGGCCAGGCGCTCACGTGCGGGCGCGCGGCAGGCGGTGGCTGCTCACGCGCGGCCGGATCGCGCAGGCCGGTGCGTGGCGGCCGTTCCCGGTCGCGCGGCCACCATTCCTCGATGCGCCGTGCGGCCCAGTCCTTTCCCGCGAGGCCGAAGGCCAGCGCCAGGGCGAAGACGATGCCCGCAAGGATGATCAGGAAGCTCTGCCGCACGATGTCGCCGCCGACCTTGATCTGGTCGAGCGCGATCAGCACCACGAAGAGCAGGATCGCGTACTGCGCGACCTTGCCGAGCAGCATCGCGTCCTGCACGCCCGCGTTGCGCCCGTAGGTGATCACCGCATCGCCCACGAACTTGGCGAAGTACGCGCCGAAGACCAGCACCAGCAGCGCGACGAACACATTCGGCACGAACCACATCACCCGCCCGAGCAGGTCCGTCACGTAGCTCAGGCCGAGGCCGTTGAATGCGACGACGAGCGAGATCAGGATCACCAGCCAGTAGGCCAGCGCACCGAAGACGACGGTCGAATCCGACACCATGCCGCCCTGGCGCAGGAAGTTGTCGATGCCCGAGCGCTCGGTCAGCACGTGGAAGTTGATGGCGCGCAGCCCGCGGATCACCGTGAAGCGCACCGCCTTGGCGAGCAGCCAGCCGACCAGCACGACCAGTGCGGCGAAGAGCAGCCGCGGCAACAACGCGCCGACCTGGAACAGGAAGGCGCGCAGCGGCTCGAGATGGATAGAGAAGCTTTCCATGGACGTTCCCCCTTGGTGGCTTGTGCGTTGCCGTCAGCGAACCGCGGTCCGTTCGATCAGGGCGAGGATGCCCGTCAGCGGAACGGGGGCCCAGTCGATGCGGTTGTTCAGTTCGTAGCGCAGTTCGTAGAACGCTTTCTCCAGTTCGAAGAGTTCCAGCAATTGCGTGTCGGCCGGCCCGGCCTTCGGCGCCAGGGCCTGGCTGTAGCCGGCGAGGAAGGCGGCGCGCGTCTCGTGCTCCCAGGCCTGCGCGGCGGTGTCCAGGCGCACCAGTTCGTCGGCATTCTGCGCCGCGCGGCGCAAGGCGCTCCAGCGTGCGTAGTTGAACGAGCGCAGCATGCCGGCGACATCGCGCAGCGGCGATTGCTTGGTGCGGCGCTCCTCGATCGGGCGGGCGGGCTCGCCCTCGAAATCGATGATGACGAAGTCGTTGCGGGTCAGCAGCACCTGGCCGAGGTGGTAGTCGCCGTGGAAGCGCGTGCGCCAGGCGGTCTTGCCTTCGAGCGGCACGTCGTCGATGAACCGGTCGATGGCCGCGCTCATGCCGCGGAGCCGGTCGGCATCCTCGCGCGCGCTGGCCGGCAGGGCGGAGAGGTCGGCGTCGCCGAGCTGGCGCAGCGTGGCGGCGGCTTCGGCGCGAACGGTCTCGCGGGCATGGCGCAGGTCGGCCTCTGTCATCGGCTCGGGATCGAAGGCCGGGTTGCCGGTGCGCAGGCCGAGGGCGTTGTGCAGCTCGGCGGTGCGGCCGCCGAGGATGCGGATCAGCGCGAGGAATGCGCCGTGCGGATCGGGCGGCAGGCCGCCGTCGGTGTCGCGGAATTCGCCCAGCACGCGCTCCAGGTAGGCCAGCGTGTATTCCCATCCGTCGCCCTGGTTCGGCACGTAGGCCTGCAACAGGGCGAGTGTCATGACCGTGCCGTCCGCGCCCACGTATTCGAGCGCGCCGGCAATCGGCACGCCGTGCACGAAGCCGGCGTCCTCGGTGAGGAACCGGCCCATTTCCAGTTCCGGATTGACGCCCGCGCGCAGCTGCCGGTAGCCCTTGAGGAACAGCGTCTCGCCGAGCGTGACGACGGTGTTGCTGCTGACCGGACTCGGCGGGCTCACGGGCAGCTCGTCGATGACCTCGATGGGGAATTCCCGGCCGAGCGCCGTGGGCCGGAAGTGCAGTTGGCCGCGGGCGGTGGGCATCCGCGTCTCGCGCACGATGGCGCGCACGAAGGCGCGGCAGAAGGGCGCATCGAAGAAGGCGTCGGCCATCACCCCCACATGCGCCTGCTGCCGTACCTTGGCGATGGCTGCCGGCTGCAGCGCCTTCATGCGCTCCTCGTCGGTGTCTTCCCAGGCCAGCGCCAGCGGCATGAAATAGGTGGCGGGCTCGGGCGGCCCCTTGAGCGACAACAGCGGCAGCATCCAGCTGTGGCCATCGATCTCCCAGACCGCATGGTCGGTGAGCTGCGCGCGGTCGATGTGCGATCCCTTGGTCGCGTACCAGCGCTGGGCCTCGATGTGCGGCGGCAGCGTATCGGTCTCGAACTGCTTGCTCAGCCGCTCGGCGAAGCCCATGCGCCAGGGCACGACGCGGTCCCTGAACATGCTGGTCCAGCCGTCGAAGAGCACGAGCACCGGGCGGTCCAGCAGGGCCACGCCTTCCTGGTGCCAGCTGGGCATCGGCGCCTCGTCCGCGAGCCTGAACCAGTAGAAGCCGTGCGAGGTGAGGGTGAGCAGGTACGGCAGCTCGCCGATGGGCGGGAAGGAGGTGCGGCCCAGCATCTCGACCGGCACCCGGCCCTTGAAGGCCGAGAGGTCCAGCTCCACCGGCTGCGCGGCCCGCGAGAGGTTGAACACCGACAGGATCACGTCGCCGTCGTGCTCGCTCAGGTAGGCGAGGATCTTCCGGTTGCCGGGCTTGAGGAAAGTGCGTCGCCCGCGGCCGAAGGCACGGCTGGTCTTGCGCACCGCGAGCATGCGCCGCGTCCAGTGCAGCAGCGAGCTCTTGTCGCGCAGCTGCGCCTCGACGTTGACGGCCTCGTAGCCGTACATGGCGTCCATGATGGGCTGCAGGTAGAGCCGCTGCGGATCGGCGCGCGAGAAGCCCGCGTTGCGGTCCGGGCTCCATTGCATGGGCGTGCGCACGCCGTTGCGGTCGCCGACGAACACGTTGTCGCCCATGCCGATCTCGTCGCCGTAGTAGATGATGGGCGAGCCGGGCATCGACAGCAGCATGCTGTTCATGAGCTTGATGCGGTCCTTGTCGTTGTCCATCAGCGGCGCCAGCCGGCGCCGGATGCCGAGGTTGATGCGCGCCTGCATGTCCGCCGCATAGGTGGTGTACATGTAGTCGCGCTCGCGGTTCGTCACCATCTCCAGGGTCAGCTCGTCGTGGTTGCGCAGGAAGATGGCCCACTGGCAGTTGTCGGGAATGTCCGGCGTCTGCTGCATGATCTCGACGATCGGGTCGCGGTCCTCCTGCGCGATCGCCATGTACATGCGCGGCATCAGCGGGAAGTGGTAGGCCATGTGGCATTCGTCGCCTTCGCCGAAATAGCCGCGCACGTCCTCGGGCCACATGTTGGCTTCCGCCAGCAGGAAGCGGTTCTTGTAGTTGGCGTCGATGGCGGCACGCAGCTTCTTGATGACCTCGTGCGTCTCGGGCAGGTTCTCGTTGGTCGTGCCGTCGCGCTCGATCAGATAGGGAATCGCATCGAGCCGGAAGCCGTCCACGCCCATGTCGAGCCAGAAGCGCATGGTGCGGAACACCGCTTCGAGCACCTGCGGGTTGTCGAAGTTGAGGTCCGGCTGGTGGCTGAAGAAGCGGTGCCAGTAGTAGGCCTTGGCGACCGGGTCCCAGGTCCAGTTGGACTTCTCGGTGTCGGTGAAGATGATGCGCGTGCCGCTGTAGAGCGTGTCGGTGTCGCTCCACACGTAGAAGTCGCGCTCGGGCGAACCGGGCGGCGCCGCGCGCGCGGCCTGGAACCACGGATGCTCGCTGGAGGTGTGGTTGATGACCAGCTCGATGATCACGCGCAGCTCGCGCCGGTGCGCTTCCTTCAGCATCTCGCGGAAGTCGTCGAGCGAGCCGTACTGCTTGTGCACGTCCTCGTACTCGGCAATGTCGTAGCCGTCGTCGCGCAGGGGCGACGGATAGAAGGGCATCAGCCAGATCGTGTTGACGCCCAGGTCCTTGACGTAGTCGAGCTTGGTCGCCAGGCCCTTGAAGTCCCCCACGCCGTCGTCGTTCGAATCCACAAAGGCCTTGACGTTGACCTGGTAGATCACCGCATCGCGATACCACGTGGGGTCGTGGGAAGTGTCGATCTCGGTGGTTTCGAGCACGAGTGCGGGCAGGGGAGCGTTCATCGGCACTGTCCCTATAGGTAGTAGTCGAAGTCGCGCTCGTCGCGCACGCGCCGGCGCACGGCCATCACGTGGGCCGGCAAGCGATGCGGGTCCAGCTCGATGTAGTGATGGCTGCCGCTCCACATGAAACGCTGGTCGCTCAGCAGGTCATGCATCTGGAAGGGGCGGTCTGCCGGCACGCCGATCTCGGACGGGTCGAGGTGCAGCCAGCCGATCTGCGTGTGATGCGGATCGAGGTTGACCACGGTGACCACCGCCCGGTCGCCGTCCGGCGACAGCTTCATGTAGGCAATGAGCTGGTCGTTGTCGATGCGCAGGAACTTCAGCGTGCGGTCGGACTGCAGCGCATCGTTGGCGCGGCGGATGTGGTTGATGCGCGCGATGAAGGGGCGCAGGCCCTGTTCGGCGCTCCAGTCCCAATGCCGAAGCTGGTACTTCTCCGAATCGAGGTACTCCTCGCTCGACGGCCCGCGCGGCTTGTACTCCATCAGATCGAAGGCGGGGCCGTACATGCCGTAGTTCGCCGAGAGCGTGGCGGCGAGCACCAGGCGCGCCTTGTAGACGGGCTCTTCGCCGGTCTGCAGCGCCGCGTGAAGGATGTCGGGCGTGTTGGGCCACACGTTGGGCCGGAAGTAGTCCTTGCCGGGGCCCTGCGTGAGTTCGGTGAAGTACTCGGTCAGTTCTTCCTTGGTGTTGCGCCAGGTGAAGTAGGTGTACGACTGCGTGTAGCCGAGCTTGGCCAGCCGGTGCATGACCTTCGGGCGCGTGAAGGCTTCGGCCAGGAAGATGACCTCCGGATGCGCCCGCTTCACCTCGGTGATGGCCCACTCCCAGAAGGCGAAGGACTTGGTGTGCGGGTTGTCGACGCGGAAGACGGTGATGCCTTCGCCGATCCAGTGGTCCAGCACCGACTTGAGTTCGGCCCAGAGCCCTTGCCAGTCCGTGCTCTCGAAGTTGAAGGGGTAGATGTCCTGGTACTTCTTGGGCGGGTTCTCCGCGTACTGCACGGTGTTGTCCGGACGCCACCTGAACCACTGGGGGTGCGCCTTCACGTAGGGATGGTCCGGCGCGCACTGGAAGGCGATGTCCATCGCGATGTCGATACCGAGTTGCGCGGCCGTGCGCACCAGGTGGCGGAAGTCCTCGGGCGTGCCCAGTTCCGGCAGGATGTCCTTGTGCCCGCCCTCGGCCGCGCCGATGGCCCAGGGGCTTCCCACGTCGCCGGGCTCGGTGACGAGCGCGTTGTTGCGGCCCTTGCGCTGCAGCCGGCCGATCGGGTGAATGGGGGGGAAATACAGGACGTCGAAGCCCATCGCTGCGATGAGCGGCAGCCGCTTCTCGACGTCGCGAAAGGTCCCGTGCTCTCCTGGCGTGTCGCCGGCAGAACGCGGGAACAGCTCGTACCAGGTGCTGAACCGCGCGCGTTCGCGGTCGGCCACGAGAGGGAGTTCGGCGGCGAAGTGCGACTCCAGCCGCCGGTCCGGATGCCTTGCCGCGGCCTCGGCGAAGGCTTCGTCGAGCGCCAGTGCCTTGAGGTCGGTCGCATCCATGGCGGCATCGGCCGCGCCTTCTTCGAGCGCCCGCGCCCACCCCGACAGCGCATCGCGGTCTTCGCCGCTCGCCCGCTCGGCCGCCGCCTTGATTTCCTGCGCGCCGGTGCGGGCGGCGAGGCGGATGTCGTCCGCATCGACGCGGCGGACCAGTTCGTGGCGCCACGACTCGAAGGCATCGACCCAGGCGGAGACGGTGTAGACGTACCGGCCCGGCACGGGCGGCGTGAACTCGGCATGCCACTCGTCGTTGTAGCGCAGCTTCATGGGCAGCTGGTGCCGGCGCTCGCTGCCTTCCTTCCACCAATGGAGCATCACACGCGGCGCATCGTGGCCGTCGGTGAAGACGTGCGCCGTGATGCGCAGGGCTTCGCCGGCGATGCACTTGACGGCGAAGCGTCCGCCGTCCACCGCCGGCAGCACCGCATCGACGACGGCGCGGGCGCGGCCATCCGGCGCCGGGGTGTCGGCTTCGGGCGTGGCGGATCTGGAGAAGAGCCGGCTAAGCATCGGTGTCGGCTTTCAGGAACAGCGTGGACAGGGGCGGCAGCGTGAGGCAGACCGAATGGGCTTGCCCGTGCGAGCGCATCGGCGCGGCCTCCACCGCGCCCAGGTTGCCCCAGCCCGAGCCGCCGAATGCCGAGGCGTCGCTGTTGAGCAGTTCGCGCCAGGTTCCGCCGTGCGGCACGCCGACGCAGTAGTTCTGCCGGGGCACCGGCGTCATGTTGCTGACGACGAGCAGGGCGTCGCCGGTGCGAGAGCGGCGCAGGAAGGCGATCACGCTTTTCTCGTGGTCGTTGGGTTCGAGCCACCGGAAGCCGTCGGAGGAGAAGTCGAGGTCGTGCAGCGCTCCCTCGGAGCGGTAGATGCGATTGAGTTCGCCCACCAGGTGCTGCACGCCCCGATGCTCGTGCGTCTGGAGCGCGGGCCAGTCGAGCTGGCCTTCGTGCGTCCACTCGCTGCGCTGTGCGAACTCGCCGCCCATGAAGAGCAGCTTCTTGCCCGGATGCGCCCACATGTAGGTGAGCAGCGAGCGCAGGTTGGCGAACTGCTGCCACGCATCGCCCGGCATCTTGTTGATCAGCGAGCCCTTGCCGTAGACCACCTCGTCATGCGAGAGCGGCAGCACGAAGTTCTCGGTGAAGGCGTAGACCATCGAGAAGGTCAGCCGGTGATGGTGGTAGCGCCGGTGCACCGGGTCTTCGTGCATGTAGGCGAGGGTGTCGTGCATCCAGCCCATGTTCCATTTCATGCCGAAGCCGAGGCCGCCCATGTCCGTCGGGCGCGAGACCTGCGGCCAGGCGGTCGATTCCTCGGCCACCGTGAAGGTATCGGGATGCTCGCGGTACACGGCGCGGTTGAGTTCCTGCAGGAAGGCGACGGCATCGAGGTTCTCCCGGCCGCCGTGCTGGTTGGGTATCCACTCGCCGCCCTGGCGCGCGTAGTCGAGATAGAGCATCGACGCCACTGCATCCACGCGCAGGCCATCGACGTGATAGTGGTCGAGCCAGAACAGGCCCGAGGAGATGAGGAAGCTGCGGACCTCGTCGCGGCCGTAGTTGAAGATCGCCGAATTCCACTCGGGGTGATAGCCCTGCCGCGGATCGGCGTGCTCGTAGAGCTGCGTGCCGTCGAAGGAGGCGAGCCCGTGCGCATCGGTCGGAAAGTGCGAAGGCACCCAGTCGAGCAGCACCCCGATCCCGCGCTGGTGCAGATGATCGACGAAGTACATGAAGTCCTGCGGCACGCCGTAGCGCGCGGTGGGCGCGAAGTAGCCCGTCGTCTGGTAGCCCCAGGAGCCGTAGAACGGATGCTCGGTGATCGGCATGAGTTCGACGTGCGTGAATCCCACGGATACCACGTAGTCGGCCAGTGCATGGGCCAGCGCGCGATAGTCCAGCGGCTGGTTGTTCTCGCGGCGCCATGAACCGGGGTGCACTTCGTAGATGGACATCGGCGCGTCGAGGCTGTTGCGCGCCGCCCGGGCCTTCATCCATGCGTCGTCATTCCAGGTGTAGTCGAGCGACCAGAGGCGCGAGGCGGTGGCCGGCGGGGTCTCGGAATAGAACGCCAGCGGATCGGCCTTTTCGAGCACTTGCCCGCTCTGCGAGACGATCCTGAACTTGTAGGCCTGGCCATGCCGGGCGCCCTCGCTGCGGCCTTCCCACACGCCGGTGGAGTCGGCGCGCGGCGAGAGCGGATCGGCATGGCCGTTCCAGCCGTTCCACTCGCCGATCACGGAGACCGAGCGTGCATTCGGAGCCCATACGGCAAACGAAGCGCCTTCACCGCTGTGGGCGAGCCGGCCGCCGAGGCTGTCGTACAGGCGTGAGTGCGTTCCCTCGCGAAAGAGATAGGCATCGGTGTCGTCGAACGGGGAGACTGAACTCACGGTGGCTGTCCTTGCGAGGCAAGCCGCCTTTTTAGGCCTGGCCCTGAGCTTGCGCAAGGGCCAAGCGCCCGTCCAGGTGTCGGACAGTGACTGACGCCGGAGCGGGGGCTTCAGGCGCGGGTGCGCGGAGTGTCTTCGAGCGCGCGCCGTGCCAGCAGGAAGGTTGCCGCGTTCCAGCTTTGGCCTGCCATGCCCATTGGCGCCAGCGTGCGGCCGTGAAACCACTCCGTGAAACGCCAGTTGCCCAGTTCGTTGGCCTGCGCCAGCCGGGCGAGCTCGCTCCAGGCGCGCGCGTGCAGGCCCACCTGTGCGAGCGCCATCACCCAGTAGCCGCCGACAAAGGGCCAGATGCCGCCGTTGTGGTACTGGTGGACGATGTTCTGCTGGTGGCGTGCCATGTACGGCCGCCACAGCAGGTGCTGCCGTGTCAGCGGATGCAGGATCACCCGGACGGGGTAGGGGTCGGATGCGTTCGCCGCGGCGATGGTCTTGACGATGCGGCGCGCCGTGGCTGAATCGGCCAGCCCGCTCTGGATGGCCAGGATGTTGCCGAACACATCGCCCTCGTCGCCGACCACGGAGAGATTGACGAAGCTCAAGTACAGGCCCGGATCGCGCCGGCCGCGGCGCGCGTAGTGCCGCAGCAGCCGGGCGCGGTGGTACTCGGGCAGGTCGCGCTGGAAGGGATTGAACAGGTGGTTGAAATGGTGCTGCGTCGCCTCGGCGTGGTCCAGCGCGTAGCGGCGCTTCACGACGTACCAGAGGGCGTTGGTGTAGAGCACGTAGCCCGAGCGCGGCATGATGTCCGCCCAGTCGCTGGCCTCGTTCTGCTGGAGCAGCCGGAAGTGCTGGTGTTCCTGCGCCAGCAGCCAGTTGATCGCGCGGCCGACCCCGTCGCTCCAGCGCGACGGGTCGACGCCGCCATGGCGGCGCACGTGGTCCACCGCAATCAGCCACCACAGGGTCGCGTCGATGCAGCCGAGATACCAGAAATCGGCGTCTTGGCCTTCCGGGTCGACGTATTTGGGGATCTGCCCGTTGGCCGCCTGCTGCGCCGCGAGCGCATCGAGGCTGGCCACCGCGCCTTGTTCCAGCGCGGGCACGCCGCTGCCGCACATCGCCATCACGCAGATCGCGGCGTCGCGCCCGAAGATGCGCGTGTAGCGCCGCGCCACGGCCGCCTCGGTGCGGCTCGCGGCCAGGATGCCGTGCGGCGTGAGATTGCGTTCAAGCAGTTCGAGCGAAGCCTGGACGCAGGTGTCGATCAGAGCGAGCTGGGTGGCATCGAGATTCGTCATGGCCTCCAGTGTCGCGCTATTGGGCCGGGCAGCTTCCTGCCTTTGGCGTGCGCAGCAGCGGGCGGCCGGCGGTGGCGCCGGTCGGCTTGCCGCCGTCGACGGCGAGCTCGCCATTCACCAGCACCGTCACCACGCCTTCGGACAACAGGGCCGGCTGCGTGTACGTGGCCTTGGCTGCGTAGCGCGCCGGGTCGAAGGCGAGGATGTCGGCGTAGTAGCCCGCGCGCAAATGGCCGCGCTTCGCGAGGCCCAGCGTGTCGGCCGTCAGCGATGTGCTGCTGCGGATGAACTGCGCGAGGCCGATCACCTGCTCCTTGGCGACGTACTGGTCGTACTTGCGCGCGAAGGTGCCGTAGGCGCGCGGATGGCCTTCCGACGAATCGGACGAGGTCATGACCCAGGGTCGCTTCATGAAGGCCCTGATGTCGTCATCGCTCTGGTTGAAGGAGGCGATCAGCAGGTCGGTTTCCTTCAGCACCGCGAGGGTGGCGTCGACCGGATCGGTCTTGGTGGATTCCGCCACCTGCGAGAGCGTCTTGCCGACGTACCGGGTGCTGCCCGCCGAGAACAGGATGGCGTCGGGGCCGCCGCGCAGGCGCAGGTTCTCGCGGATGCCGGCGCGCAGGCGCTCCTGCGCCGCCGGGTCGTCGATGTGCTTCAGGAGGGCGGCGCGTCCGCCGTCGAGTGCCCAGGGCGGGATCAGCGCTGCGGAGAAGCGCGTGCTCGACGCGGTCCACGGATACTGGTCGGCCGTGATGTCGAGGCCGCGCGAGCGTTCCGATTCGATGCGCCGGATGATGTCGCCGCTCTGGCCCTGCACGTCGACGCCGAGCGCTTTGATGTGGGCCACGTGCACCGGCAGCCTGGCCTCGTGCCCGATGCGGATCACCTCGTCGATCGAACCCTTGAGCCCGATGTTGTACATGGACTCGTCGCGGATGTGGCTGTCGTAGAGGCCGCCATGCCTCGCCGCCACCTTGGCGAGCTCGATCACTTCCTCCGTCTTTGCGAAGTTCTGCGGGTTGTAGAAGAGCCCCGTCGACAGGCCCAGCGCGCCTTCGCACATGGCCTGGGACACGTGCTTCTTCATGACTTCCAGCTGCGCGGGTGTCGGTGCGCGGTTGGCCTCGCCCAGCTGGTCGATGCGCACCGGGCCGAAGCCCACGTACATCGCGGCGTTGGTGCCGACGCCTGAGCTGCGCAGCCGTTCGGCCTGCGCCGCGATGTCGAAGCCGCCGAAGCCATCGTTGCCGATGACCGCGGTGGTCACGCCCTGGGTCAGGAAGGGGACGTTGAGCCGCTTCTTCGCATCGGCGGTGAACAGGTCGCGGTCCGCATGCGTGTGGGCATCGATGAAGCCCGGCGCCACGACGAGCCCGGTGGCATCGATCGTGCGGCGCGCACTGAAGCGGCCGGCCTCCGGCTTGCCGACGAAGACGATGCGGTCGCCCGCGATGCCGATGTCGCCGGTCACCGGCTTGTCTTCGTCGCCGGTGTAGAGGGTGCCACCGCGAATGATGAGGTCGAGCTGGACCGGCGCGTCGGCCGCATGCAGCGCAGGCGAGGCGCAAGCCAGGGCCGACACGATCGCGGCGACGGCATGTCGAAGAGAAAACGGAGCGGACGAAACGCAGGAAATGGGCATGGATCGAAGGACGGATGGCACCGGAGGATCGCCGGCGGCAGCAGTCTAGAAGCAGCGTGCCGCCGGTGTCCCATGGCAATTGCGCCATCGGTCATAACGGCTATGCATGGGTGATGGGCCTGCGCGATACTTGCGGGTTCAGAGGACTGGAGTTGCCATGCTTCCCGATACCCCCCTTCTTCTTGCATTCATCGGCGCCAGCCTGGTACTGGCGCTCACGCCCGGACCTGCCGTCGTCTACATCGTGGCCCGGACGCTGTCGCAGGGACGTGCCTGCGGCCTGGCTTCCGTGCTGGGCGTGGCGCTCGGCAACCTCGCCAATGCCGTGGGTGCGGCGATCGGGCTGGCGGCGCTGTTCGCCGTGTCGTCGGCCGCCTTCACCGTGGTGAAGTGGGCGGGTGCCGCCTACCTCGTGTACCTCGGCATCCGCATGTGGCGTGCCACGCCGGCCGTCACTACGGCAACGCCCGAGGCGCCGCCGGTGCAGCCCCTGCGGCGCGTCTTCCGTGACGGCTTCGTGGTGGCGATGCTCAACCCGAAGACGTCCCTGTTCTTCGCCTCCTTCCTGCCGCAGTTCATGGACTCCCACGCCAGCCCGCTGGTGCAGACCCTGGCGCTCGGCGGCGTCTTCATCGGCATCGCCGCCTGCACGGACCTGATCTACGTGCTGACTGCGAGCCTCATCGGCCCGCGCCTCGGCGGGGCGACGCGGCACGCCGTCTGGGGCAACCGGCTCGCGGGCACGTCCTTCATCGGCCTGGGCGTGCTCACGGCGATGGGATCGCGGCCGACACGCTGAGGGCCTGCGGGATCCGGCGCTGGCGCGGCGGGCGCCTCAGCCGAGCGCTTAGACGAAATGCACATCCGCAATCCAGTTGCGTTTTCTGCGGGCGAGGCGCAACTCGATGCTCTCGCCGCCGAACGAGATGGGGACAGGGCGCAGTAGCGACGGCGCCACGTTGTTGAACGCGTTCACGTTCACGACGGCGTAGACGCGCTCGTCGACCGTGCTGGTCACCAGGGGGACGACGCCGCACCGGGCGCAGACGTGGAACTGCGCGGTGCCCGTGCCGAAGGTGTAACGGGTCAGCAGGGCGTCGTCCTCGATCCGGACGTTGAGCGCGCCGGCCGGATGGGAGGTCCAGACGCCGCCATGCTTGCTGCAGAACGAGCAGTCGCAAGCCCGCGCGGGGATTTCCAGGGGTTCCGGCTCCCAGGTGAGTTCGAAGGAAATGTTGCCGCAGTGGCAACTGCCTTGGACAACCATGGACATCTCCTGTTGTTTTCTCCACAGCCCGCCATCGTCAGGCGGTTCGCGTCCCGGGAAATCCTATACGGGTAACAAAACGTGTGCTCAAATCGCGGCCCAGTTGCGATCAACGAGGAGCGATCGATGCGCAGAGTCGTGAGTGCTGCTTGTGTGGCCGCGCTGCTATGCGGCTGTGCCACCCCGCCGTCGACGGAACCCGGCAAAGGCTCGGGCGCGGCCTACGTCCCAATGGTCGACATGGAAGGCGTGGCGCCGACCATCTACGCGCTGGATGTCGATGCTTGCCGGGCGGCGGCCCAGAAGATGCGGGTGATGCGCGTCGGGCCCAGCAACAGCGAAGTCGTGGATGCCGTCGCGGTGGGCGTGGCGATCGTCTTTCCGATGGGCATCGTGGCGGCCGCGGCGATCGGCGGCATTGCCGCCGCGGTGGGCGACAGCCCGGACGGCGTTCCCGCCGACCCCCGGATGCAGCAGACGGCCCTGGTCAACTGCATGGCCCGAAAGGGCTACAGGAACCTCGACCCGAACGTAACGGTGACCTACGCCGCGCCGCCCAAGCCCGACCCCCAGTCGCTGCCGCGCAGGACGGGCCTGGACACCTACGTCGCCGAGAAGTTCGCGAAGGCGAACAACTGCAGCGCCACGCCCAGGGCCGTGCTGGAGGACAAGGGGCCGGGCTTCGAGCGCTACAGCGTGGCATGCGCCGACGGCCAGTCGATGACGCTGCGCTGCGAGTTCGGCAACTGCACCCAGCAGGTGGCGTCGGGCAACTGAGGTGCTGCCGGGCGTTGCGCGCCGCTTCAGGTGCGCGCGTGGTGCGCAGCCGCGATGACGAACGGAAGAACCAGCTCCGGCACCAGATAGGCGATCCAGACGCGCTTGGGCTCGGGCAGGCCGACCTTGCCCATGGACACGAGCCTGCCGACGCCGCCCAGAAGAACGCCCAAGGCAATCAGGTACACGAGATCGCCCTGCTGGCGAATGGTGACCGCGGCCCATGCGCAGATGATCCCCATCGAGAAGTAGACGCCAGCCATGAAGCGGTGGACGTTGTCCAGGCGTGCGCTGGTGTCGGGTTGCCCGAGCACCATCTGGACCGTGCCGCCGAACATCGCGATCGCTGCCACCAGGAAGAGGCAGACGCGCACGACAAGCTGGCTGGCGAGAAGCGGGGTGTCGGGTTCCATGGGGCTCTCTTGTCGAACCGGATCAGTAGGGCGGCGCCTTGCGCGCCCGTTGCTCCCGCGCCGCCTCGGTCCACCAGTCCAGATCGTCGGCGAAGCGGCCGAAGGAGCGGTCGAGCGCTTCGCCGGCGCTTCCGGTGGGCTTGCCGCTGGCGTCCAGCGTTTGCGAGATCGGGCCGACCGCGAGCGTGCTCGACACGACCACCATCCCCATCTCGGAGAGGATCGAGTGCCAGATGGTGCCCGAGCGCACGCCCGAGAAGCGGCCCGCCGAATAGCTGGCGACGGCGGCCGGACGCCAGAACCATTCCTCCAGGAAGTGGTCCGTCAGGTTCTTGAGGCCGGGTTGTGGTCCCCAGTTGTATTCGCCCGTCACGAAGACGAAGGCATCCGCGCCGCGGATCTTGCCGGCCAGTGCTTCCATGGCCGCCGGCGCCGTGCCCCGGGGGTATTCCTTGTACATGCGATCGAGCATGGGGAGGTCGACATCCTTTGCGTCGATCAGCTCCGCATCGGCGCCCCGCGCCCGGAGGCCGGCGACCACGTAGTCGGCGAGACGCACGCCCATGCGGTCCGCGCGGTACGAGCCATAGAAAACCAGGATCTTGTTCGCCATCGTTTGTCATGCCCTTTCGGGCGCCGATGATCGCCGCAATCCGCCTTCTGTGCGAGCGCTCTTTCAGCGCCGCAATGCCTGGGTGAACTGGATCATGGACTCGAACCCTGCTGCAAAGCGCGGTTCGAGGAACGCGCCCAGGTGCGGCATCAGCAGTTGCATCATCCAGATGCCCGCCAGCAGCGTCAGCGGAAAGCCCACCGCGAAGATGCTGAACTGCGGGGAGGCGCGGTTCAGGATGCCCATCGCGAGGTTGAGCGTGAGCAGCGCGGTCACCAGCGGCAGCGACAGCATCAGCCCGCTCGCAAAGATCTGCGACGCGCCCGCCACGAGGAACATCCAGCCCTGACCGGACAGCGGCGCATCGGCGATGGGCAGGGTATGGAAGCTCTCCGCCAGCGTCGCAATCAGCATCAGGTGGCCGTCGACGGCCACGAAGATCAGCATCGCCAGCATGTTCAGCAGCCGCGCGACCACCATCGTGGCGCCGCCGTTCATGGGGTCGAAGAAGGACGCGAACGACAGGCCCATCTGCAGGCCGATGTATTCGCCGGCCGCCAGAACGGCGGTGAACACCATGCGCATGGTGAATCCCATGGCCGCGCCGATGAGCACCTGCTGCACGATGATCCACACCCCGCCGGCCGAGACCACCGGCACCGCGGGCATCGTCCCCAGCGTGGGTGCGAGAACCAGCGCGAGCATCGCCGCGATCGCGACCTTGATGCGTCGCGGCACCCACGATTCGCTGAAGACCGGCGCGGTGCTCACCAGCGCCAGCATGCGGACGAAAGGCCACAGGAACATCACCGTCCAGGCGGTGAGCTGCCCCGAGGTGACGGAGAAGACCTGAGGCATCGGCGCGGAGGGGTCAGCCCACGAGCTGGGGGATGCTCATGAAGAGGGCGCGGATGTAGTCCAGCATCTGCCCGAGCATCCAGGGGCCGGCGATCACGAGCGTGACGAACACGGCCAGCAGCTTGGGGATGAACGACAGCGTCGCTTCGTTGATCTGCGTCGCGGCCTGAAAGATGCTGATGATCAGGCCGACGACCAGCGCCACCAGCAGCAGGGGGGCCGCGAGCACCAGCGACACCTGGATCGCCTGGTTGCCCATCGACATGATGGTTTCGGGGGTCATACAGTGCGCGGAGCCTGGGGGTGGTTCATTGATAGAAGCTTTGCGCGAGGGCGCCGATCAGCAACTGCCAGCCATCGGCCAGCACGAACAGCATCAGCTTGAAGGGCAGCGCGATGCCGGCGGGCGGCACCATCATCATCCCCATCGACATCAGCACGCTCGCTACCACCAGGTCGATGATCAGGAACGGAATGAAGATGGTGAAGCCGATCTGGAAGGCCGTCTTGAGTTCGCTGATCACGAAGGAGGGCAGCAGGATGCGCAGCGGCACGTCCTCCGGCCCCTGCATGTCGGGCACCTTGGCGAGCTTGGCGAAGAGCGCCAGGTCGTTCTCGCGGGTCTGCCGCAGCATGAAGGTCTTGAAGGGCTCGATGCCGCGCTCCAGTGCCTTGTCGGTGCCGATCTTGTTCTCGGAGAAGGGCTTGTAGGCCTCGTTGTAGACCTTGTCGAACACCGGCGACATCACGAAGAAGGTCAGGAAGAGCGACAGGCCCACCAGGATCTGGTTGGGCGGCGAGGACTGCGTGCCGATGGCGGTGCGCAGCAGGCCCAGCACGATCAGGATGCGGGTGAAGCTCGTCATGCACAGCAGCAGCGCCGGCAGGAAGGACATCGAGGTCAGCAGCACCAGCGTCTGCACGCTGAGCGACCAGGTCTGGCTGCCGCCGGGGCCGGGGGTGCTGATCAGGCCGGGCAGGCCCTGGGTCCATGCGGCCATCGGCAGCGCGGCCGCGAGCAGCATCACGCCGCCCTGAAGGCTTCGACGAAGAACGCTGCGCATCATGGGGCCGGGCGTGGCTTGCCGGTCAGGGATTCGCGCAGCTTCTGCGCGAACAGGTCGAGGGGCTTGAACACCGCCGCAGCCGGGGCGGCAGGGGCGCTGCCCGGCACGGCCTGCGCCGGCAGCGTGTGCAAGGTGTTGATCTGGCTGGGGGTGACGCCGAGCACGAGCCAGGTGGCGCCGACTTCGACCACGACGACGCGCTCGCGCTGGCCGACGCTGGAGCTGGACACTACTTTCACCACGTGGCCGCCGCCGAAGCGCTGCAGGCCGAAGCGGCGCGCGAGCCAGGCGCAGAGAAAGATCAGTCCGAGCACCACCGCCATGCCGAGGCCGGCCTGCAGCAGCCCGCCGGCACCGACCGCTGGTGCAGCCTCGGTGGCGCTTTGCGATGGCACGGTGGGCAGCGCCGCAAGCGCCGGCAGCGACGCAAGCGCCATCGCCGCCGCGAGCAGGCGCGCACCAAAGCCCAGGAATCCCGCGGATCCGGCTCCGCCGGTCCGCCGGGATTGCCCCCTGAAAGGGGGTGTCCGAGCCACACGAAGTGGGCGAGGCTGGGGGTACTTCATCTACTTCGCGAGTTTCTGCATCCGCTCGGAGGGCGTGATGATGTCGGTCAGGCGAATGCCGTACTTGTCGTTGACCACCACCACTTCGCCCTGTGCGATGAGGTAGCCGTTGATCAGCACGTCCAGCGGCTGGCCGGCCAGCCCGTCGAGCTCCACCACCGAACCTTGCGACAGTTGCAGCAGGTTCTTGATGGTGATGCGCGTGCGGCCGATTTCGGCCGTGAGTTGCACCGGCACGTCCATCACCCGCGCGATGTCGACGGGCGATACGTTGACGGCGCTGGAGGCCGTCTCCTGGATCTGCTGGAAAACCTGCGCGGTCGCCGGCGCAGGTGCGGGCTCGGGCGCAGGCGCAGGGGAGGCTGCGGTCTGCTCGGCCAGGGCGCTGGCCCAGTCGTCCGCGTCGCTGGCGGAAGAGGTGTTGTCAGTCATGGTCGTTCTTCGAGTCGCTGTCTTGGTGAGTGATCATGTGTTGCACGCGCAGGGCGTAGCGGTCGTTCGATGTGCCGAAGCCGCACTCCATCACCGGCACGCCGTCGACCTTGGCGGTGACGCTGGTCGGCAGTTCGATGGGCAGCACGTCGCCGACCTGGAGCTGGAGGATCTCGCCGATGGTCGATGACATCGTGACGAAATCGGCAGTGAGTTCGACGTCGGCCGCCTGCATCTGCCTGGACATCTGCTTGACCCAGCGCTTGTCGACCTCGACCTCGTCCTGGATCGGGTTGGACAGCAGGTCGCGGATCGGCTCGATCATCGAGTACGGAATGCACACGTGCAGGAATCCGCCGATGGGGCCGAATTCGATCTGCAGGGTGGTGTTGATCACCACCTCGTTGGGCGCGACGATGTTGGCCAGCTTGCCGTGCATCTCGGCGCGCACGTAGTCGAAGTCCAGCGGGTACACCGGCTGCCACGCATCGCCGTAGCACTGGAGCGAAATGTCCAGCAGGCGCTTGATGATGCGTTGCTCGGTGCGCGTGAAGTCACGGCCTTCGACGCGCACGTGGTAGCGGCCGTCGCTGCCGAAGAGGTTGTCCACCACCAGGAACACCAGCTTCGGGTCGAACACGAAGAGGGCGGTGCCGCGCAGCGGCTTCATGTGCAGCATGTTGATGTTCGCCGGCACGGGCAGGTGCCGGACGAACTCGCCGTACTGCTGGATCTGCACCGACCCGACCGTGATGTCGGGGCTGCGGCGCATGAAGTTCAGCAGCGCGCCGCGCAGGCCGCGCGCGAAGCGGTCGTTGATGACCTCCAGCGTGTGCATGCGGCTGCGCACCACGCGGTCGGGCGCACCGAGGTCGTAGGCGGGGAGGCCGTCGGCCGGCGGTGCGGGCTTGGCGGTCTGGTCGACACTGCCGCCCGTCACGCCGTTCAGCAGCGCATCGACCTCGTCCTGCGAGAGGACCTGTTCATAGGCCATGGGTTGCCTGCCTGCTTGCGGTCACTGCACCACGAAGGTGTTGAAGGAGACGCTGGCGATCCCCTGCGAAGGCAGGTTGTCGGCCAGGGGACGGTTCAGCTCGGCCCGGATCTCCTCGGCCAGCTTGCTCTTGTCCTCGGTGGACACGAGCGACTCGGGCAGGCGGTTCGACAGCATCAGCAGCGCCCGGCTGCGCAGCTCGGGCATGAATTCGACGATCTGCGCCTTGGCCGCCTCGTCGCGCACCTTCAGCGACATGCCGATGTGCAGGAACTTGCCGCGGCCTTCGCCCTGGAGGTTGACGGTCAGCGGCTCCAGTGTGACGAAGATCGGCTTCTCCGGCACCACCGGCTTGGCGGCCTCCGCGGTGTGCGCGGCCTTGGGGCCGATGACGAAGACGTAGCCCACAGCGGCTGCGGCGATGAGACTGACGCCGACCAGGAGGGCGATGAGCAGCTTCGACGAGCGAGGGGCGGGAGCGTTGGCGCCGGAGGCGACGGGAGGGGAGGAAGCCATGGTGTAGCTGGATTTCTTGTTCGGTCTATTCTTTGCGAACTGCCCTGCAGGCGAAGGGCCGATCAAGGGGGGAAAAGCGCTTCAGATCGGCCATTGCCCGCTTGCCCGCGAGCGGTGCGTGGGCGGCTCGCCTTGGCTCAGGCAAAGGTATCGAGGCCTGCCCGTGCGTTGTGCGCGGGCGTCGATGAGGATGAGGGGCTCGTGGCTGCTGCGGCGGATGCGGTGCGGCCGGTGCCGGGGTACTCGGGCTGGTTCGGCGAGCGCGAGGGGTTCTGCTGTGCAAAGGCGGCATCCTGTCCGAAGGGCTGGCGCGTCTCGGCGCCGACCGAGGTCTGGCCCAGGCTGATGCCCTGTTCGGCAAGGGTGGTGCGCAGCTGCGGCAATGCCGCCTCGACGGCCTTGCGCACGCTCTCGTGGGCCGACACGAACATGGCCTGCGCCTGGCTGTCGCCCATCGTCAGCGTCACCTTGAGCGGGCCGAGGCCGGCCGGATTCAGGTTCAGCTCGGCCACCTGATGGCCGCTGGCGCTCATGCGGATCATCTGCTGGCCGATCGCCGGTGCCCATTCGTCGCTGCCCACAGGCGGGGCGACGGACAGCACGGGCGTGCTGCCCGATGGTGCGTTGGCGCGTTCGACCGTGGGTGCCGCGAGGGATTGAAGCTGCGGCAAGGGTTGAGGGGCGGATTCGGAGGCCGTGTCGAGCGAGTTGCCTGTCGCCTCCGCGGCTGCGGCCACCTTGATGCTGTCGCCCGCGGGCAGTGGCGGCGTCGGCTGGGCCTTGTCCGCCGCTGCCGCAACCTTGGCCTTGTCGGCGGATCCCGTCGCCACGATGGCCGGGTCTGCAGGCGCTGCGGGCGGTGTGGACAGGCCGACCGCAGGGCGTGCAGTCGGCGCAGTGGTCGCTGCAGTGTCCGCCTCGGCCTCTGCCGGCGCGGATTTCGCGAGCGCGTCCTTGAAGGCCAGGTCGGCGGCCGACTCCAGCTTGGCTGCGCCCTTCGAATCCTTGGCATCCACTTGCACGGCATCGGCGGCTTCGGTCGCTGGCTCCGTGCCGGCTTCGGTCGAGGCCGTCGCGAGGGCCGCGGCGTCGTCAGTCAATGCAGGCGTGGTGCCCGGCGCCACGCCGTCCACTGCGGAGCCCACCGGCTTCGCGGCCCGCGAGGCGAGGGCGCCGGCGGCCTTGGCATCCACGGCAAC
The DNA here is from genome assembly GCF_030317145.1 of Variovorax flavidus. Taxonomy (GTDB): domain Bacteria; phylum Pseudomonadota; class Gammaproteobacteria; order Burkholderiales; family Burkholderiaceae_C; genus Variovorax; species Variovorax flavidus. Next base: position 1,931,484 of record NZ_JASZYE010000001.1, on the reverse strand, counting down.
CGGTGCGAGGTGCGCCGGCAGCGGCGCCAGCAACGCCATCACGTCGGCCGCGGTCAGTTCGCTCTTCTTCTCGCCGGCACGCGGCAACTTGCGTCCGGCCACGGAAGCCGGCGTGTCGACGTCCGCAGCGGCTTCTTGCGCAGCGCTGTTGGCGGCACGCGAGCGGTCGAGTGCTGCACCGAAACTGCGGCCGTCGGGCTGCTCGGCGCCGCGGCCGCGCGAGCCGGCGGACGACACCGAGGTGCCGGAAGCGTTGACGGAAGTCGTGATCAGGGTAGACATGGGCGGATCCAGTGCTTCAAAGGGGCGGGTTGGCGGCGCGGTCGAAGAACTTCCGGGCCGATCGTTCATCGCTGTCGCGCTGCTCGCGCTTGGCCTGCGCCAGCATCTCCTGGCGACGCACGCGTTCGGCGAGCGTGTCGAAGGAATTGAGGCGGCGCTTGTGGTGCTGCCAGTCGGCGCGGCCATGGTCCAGCCGGGAGGCCGCCTGGGCGACGATGGCGCGCTGCTGCTCGATGGCGCCGTCGAGCGTGCCGAGGAAGGCCTGATAGTTGCGCCACTTGGCGGTCGGCAGGCCGGTGTTCATCAGCGCGTGCAACTGGTCGTAGTAGTCCTGGCGGTACTGCAGCAGCAGGTCCAGCTTCTGGCTCGAACTGAGCTGGGCGCTTTGCAGCGCGCCCAGCCGCCGCGCGGCATCGTCGGTCTGCGTACGGGCGAGATCGGTGAGCGTGTCGAGGGGTAGTTTCCGGGCCATGGTGGTCAGTGAGGTTCGAAGAGCTTGCTCATGCGGGAGATCGATGCGGCGTAGTCGGTGCGCTCTTCCATCGACTGCTGCAGGAAGGCCTCGATCCGCGGATACATCGCGATCGCCTGGTCCAGCTGCAGGTCGTGGCCGGGCGCATAGGCGCCGACGCTGATCAGGTCGCGGTTGCGCTGGTAGCGCGACAGCATCTGCTTGAAGCGGCGCACGGTGTCGAACTGCGCGGGCGTGATCAGCGCGGTCATCGCGCGGCTGATGGACGCCTCGATGTCGATCGCCGGGTAGTGCCCCGCCTCGGCCAGCGTGCGCGACAGCACGACGTGGCCATCCAGGATGGCGCGCGCCGAGTCGGCGATCGGGTCCTGCTGGTCGTCGCCCTCGGAGAGCACCGTGTAGAAGGCGGTGATGGAGCCGCCCCGGCCCTCGGCATCGCGAGCGCCGTTGCCGGCCCGCTCCACGAGGGCAGGCAGCTTCGCGAACACCGAAGGCGGATAGCCCTTGGTGGCCGGCGGCTCGCCCACGGCCAGCGCGATCTCGCGCTGGGCCATGGCGTAGCGGGTGAGCGAATCCATGATGAGCAGGACGTCCTTGCCCCGGTCGCGGAAGTATTCGGCCAGGCAGGTCGCGTAGGCCGCGCCCTGCAGGCGCAGCAGCGGCGAGTTGTCGGCCGGTGCGGCGACGACGACCGATCGGGCCAGGCCCTCTTCGCCCAGCGTGTTCTCGATGAAGTCCTTCACCTCGCGACCGCGCTCGCCGATCAGGCCGACCACGATGACCTCGGCGCTGGTGTAGCGCGCCATCATCCCGAGCAGCACGCTCTTGCCAACGCCGGAGCCTGCGAACAGGCCCATGCGCTGGCCGCGCCCGACCGTGAGCATCGCGTTGATGGCGCGAACCCCCACGTCGAGCACCGAATCGATCGGCGCGCGCGACAGCGGATTCACGGGCGGCGACGACAGCGGCACCTTGCGGCTGATGTCGAGCGGGCCGAGCCCGTCAAGCGGCCGCCCGGCGGCGTCGACCACGCGCCCGAGCATGCCTTCGCCGACCGGGAGCCGCTTGGTGTGGCCGTCACCGGTCAGGCCGGAACCCGTCGTGCCCGGCCGCGGAATCACGCGTGCGCCGGGCAGCAGGCCCGCGACTTCGCTTTGCGGCATCAGGAAAAGTCGATCGCCGGCGAAGCCGACCACTTCGGCTTCGGCGTAGCGCTGCGGATGGCCCGCAGGCAACTCGATCAGGCAATCGCTCCCGACCGGCATCTGCAGGCCGACGGCTTCGAGCACGAGGCCGACGGCGCGCGTCAGGCGGCCCGACTGCATGGTCGTGACGCAGCGGCTGACGTCGCTGCGCGCCTGCGCCAGCGTGCCGAGCCAGGATTGAAGGTGGGGATTGGGGGCGGCGGCGGCCGGCGTGTCGACTGGCATCGGTTCAGGCCCCCTGGGTGTCGGCGTCGCGGTGCAGGGCCGCGGTCACGCTTTTCCAGCGTGTCTCCAGGCTGGCATCCATTTCGCCGTTGGCGGATTGCACGCGGCAGCCGCCACGGGTGATCGTGTCGTCGGCGCGCACCTGCCAGCCGGCCGTCTGCAATTCGTTGCCGAGGCTGTTACGGACCAGCGCGACATCGTCCGGATGCAGCAGCAGGCGCGGTTCGCCCTGCAGCGCGGGCTCGGTGTGCAGCAGGTCCTGCACCACCGGCAGGACCCATTCGGGCTCGGCGCGCAGGGTGCGGTGGACGACCTGTCGCGCCACGTCGAGCGCGAGCGTGAGGATGACGTCGGCCAGTTCGGTTTCAGCGCGCCGCAGCGCGGCGGGCAGGCTGGCGGACAGCGCCTTGAGCTGTTCGGCGTGCGCGCTGGCGGCGGCCAGGCCGGCCGCCAGCCCTTCGGCGCGGCCTTCCGCTACGCCTTCGGCATGGCCCTTGGTTCGGCCCTCGGCACGGCCTTCCGCCTCGCCGGCGGTGCGCGCTTCGCGACGCAGGCGCGCGAGTTCGGCGGCGTGCACCAACGCCGGAGACGGAGGCGCCTCGGCAATGGCAACATGCTTGCGCGGTGCGGGCGCCTTGGGCTCGTTCAGCGTGTCCATCTCCCAGCGCTGCCAGGCGGAGAGCACCGGCTTGGCCGGCCTTGCGGGAGCGGCCGGCACCGCGGCAGGCGCGTAGGCCGAGGCCAGGCGCGAGAGCGAACCGGACGGGGAGGGGTACTTAGACAAAGTCATCGGTGCCCGGCGCTGCAATCACGATCTCGCCGGCCTCGGCCAGGCGACGGGCGACCTGCAGGATGGCCTTCTGTTCGGTCTCGACCTGCGACACGCGCACCGGACCGCTGAGTTCCATGTCCTCGCGCAGCGTCTCGGCGGCACGTTGCGACATGTTGTTGAGGAACTTGTCGCGCAACTCCTGCGGCGCGCCCTTGAGGGCGATGATGAGCGAGTCGGACTCGATGTCCTTGAGCAGGCGCTGGATGCTCCGGTCTTCCAGGCTGAGCAGGTTCTCGAACACGAACATCTCGTCGACGATGCGCTGTGCCAGGGCCTCGTCGACCGCCCGCACATGGGCAATCGCTTCTTCCTCCTGGGTGCTGCTCATCAGGTTGACGATTTCTGCCGCCGTCCTCACGCCGCCGAGGCGGCTGCGCTTCAGGCCCTGGCCCGAGAGCATCTCGGTGAGCACGTCGGTCAGCTCGTTCAGCGCCGAGGGCTGCACGCCGCCGAAAGTGGCCACGCGCATGATCACGTCGTGGCGCAGGCGCGTCGGCAGCTTTTCGAGGACCTCGGATGCCTTCAGGCGGTCCAGGTGAATGAGCACCGTCGCGAGGATCTGCGGATGCTCGTCGCGGATGAGTTCCGCCACTTCGCCGGCCTCGAGCTGGTTGAGGCGCTCGATGCCGCTGTGCGGCTCGTCGGCCTGCAGGATGTCCTCGAGCAGACTGCTGGCGCGGTCGTCGCCGAGGGCCTTCTTCAGCACTGCACGGATGTAGGAGCTGGAGCCCAGGTGCAGCGCGGAGAACTGCTCGGTTTCCTGTCGGAACTCGGCGAGCACCGAGGCGAGTTCATCCTTGGAGACCGAGGACAGCTTCGCCATCGCGAGGCCGAGCGTCTGCACTTCGGCGGTCGGCAGGAGGTGCAGCGCGGCGGCTGCACGGTCCTCGCCCAGTGCCATCAGCAGGATGGCGCTCTTGCGGGTTCCGAGTTCACTGATCATTGGCGTTCATCCAGTGTTGAATCAGCATGGCGACCAGCTTGGGATCCTGGTCCGCGACGTGATGGGCGTATTCCATGTCGGCCTTCTGGCGGAGGGCTTCGCGCTGGCGCAGGGCTTCCTCCGGCGAAATCCGGGGTTCCTCGTCCGCCGCGGGTTCGCCGGTGGCTTCCGCTGGCGGGCTTTCCACGACGGGCGCGGGCGGCGGTGCCAGGTGCTTGCGCAGCAGGGGCCGCAGCACGGCGAACCAGGCGAAGAGCGCGAGGAAGGCGAGCAGCAGGTACTGGCCGATCGTCTTGCCGATCTCCAGGTTCTCGCGGTCGCGCCAGAACGGGACTTCGGCAGCCGGGGCTTCGCGGCCATCGGCGAAGGCGCTGTTGACGACGTTGAGCGAGTCGCCCCGGTCCTGGCTGAAGCCCATGGCTTCCTTGGCGAGGTTCCGGATCTGGTCGATCTCCACCGGCGTCAGTGCACGGGTGGTGGTCTTGCCGGCGCCGTCGGCTGCGTCCTTGTAGTTCACGACCACGGCGACCGACAGCCGCTTCACCGCGCCCGCGCCTTGCTGCACGTGGCGGATCGAGCGGTCGAGTTCGTAGTTGACCGTGGCGTCCTTGCGCGAGCTGCTCGGGCCGCTCGGGGTCGGGGTGCTGGTGGTGGTGCCGTTCGTGTTGGCGTTGGCCGCGGCCGGAGTGCCCGGCGCAGGCGCGGCGGGGGCCTTGGGTCCGGTGATCGGCGCTGTCGGGTTGACCGGCGGCTGGTTCGTCAGCGCGCCCGGCACGCCGCCCGGCGGCACGCCGCCGTGCTGGTTCGATTCGCTCGTCTGGCGGCTGCGGATCGCGGCCTGGCCGGGGTCCTCGTTGGGGCGGTATTTCTCGTCGGTGTGCTCGATCACCGAGAAATCGATGTCCGCCGCCACCTGGGCGCGGACGTTGTTCGCGCCCACGATGGGCTGCAGGATGGTCTCGATGCGGCGGATGTAGCCCTGCTCGATCTCCTGCACATATTTGAGCTGGCTCACGTCCAGCCCGCGCGCGCCGCTGTTGGCGGCCGAGAGCAGGTTGCCGCGCTGGTCGACCACCGTCACGCTCTTGGGGTCGAGCTCCGGCACGCTGCTGGAGATCATGTGGACGATCGCGCTAACTTGGCCTTCGTCGATGCTGCGTCCGCGCGCCAGCGTCAGGACCACCGAGGCGGAAGGCTTCTTCTGTTCGCGCACGAACAGCGACGGCTTCGGCAGGGCGAGGTGCACCCGTGCCGATTCCACCGTGCCGATGGATTCGATCGAGCGCGCCAGCTCGCCTTCGAGCGCGCGCTGGTAATTGACCTGCTCGGCGAACTGGCTGGTGCCGAACTTCTGGTTGTCCATCAGCTCGAAGCCCACGCCGCCGGCCTTGGGCAGGCCCTGTGCCGCCAGCTTGAGGCGCACTTCAGGCACCTTGTCGCCAGCGATCAGGATCGCGCCGCCGCCATCGGCGAACTTGTAGGGCACGTTCATCTGCTGGAGCGACGCGATGATCGCGCCGCCGTCGCGGTCCGACACGTTGGTGTAGAGCACCTTGTAGTCAGGGCCGCGGTTCCACAGCGTGAAGGCCGCGGCGGCCGCCACGAGCGTGGCCGCGCCGATGATCAGCGGCAGCTTCGGCTGCGCACGCAGCCTGTCGAGGAGTGGGGGGAGCGAAGGCGCCGCAGGTGCGACGTTCGCTGGCGCAGCAGAACTCATGCGCGAGCCCTCGGCATGGCCGGTGCGCGGGTGCGGCCCGTTGTCATGTGGAGGGAGTGGATTCGTTGTTCAGGGGTCATGCCGGAGGCCGTTGAAGTCGTCAGCGGGCTTGTCGTTTCGCGGTTGATTGTCAACAGCCGTTACGAATTCGATGGGCCGAACAGCGGGGGGTTTTGCCGTCTGTTGACGGCTTGCATCGGGGTCTTCCCTTGGTACGCTGAAAGGACGACGGAGCGCCTGCGCGCTTCTATAGCAACCCTTAAGTTCACACGAAGAAGAGAGTCCCTCATGTCGATTGCCGCCATCGAGTCCGTCCTGCAGCAGATGCGGGTCACCGCGCTCCAGACCGGTTTTGCGCCCACGCAAGCCGCCCCCGCCGAGACAGGCGGCTTCGCGGCCGAACTCAAGCGCTCGCTGGACAACATCAGCACTGCACAGACCAAGTCCTATGCGCAGGCGGAGGACTTCGAACTCGGCAAGCCCGGCATCGCGCTCAATGACGTGATGGTCGATCTGCAGAAGGCCAACGTGGCGTTCCAGACCGGGTTGCAGGTCCGCAACCGGCTGGTGTCTGCATATCAAGAAGTCATGAACCTGCCGGCGTAGCCTGGAGCTCGCCCCCAGGCTGCGCGCACTTCGTGTCGCTTCGCCCACCCCCTGCCGGGGGCAACACCGGCGGCCCGGCGAAGCCGGTTCCGCGGTGTTCCAGGGCAAGACCGGGGTTTTTCAGGTTCCGCCCTAAATGTTTGACAAGGGTTGCCGATAACTAGTCCAACGATGGCTTGAGTCTCACGGAGAGTCCGGGTCCAGCGTTACGGCCAGAGGCCGGAAGTCCACAACCTTTGTCAAACAGGAGTCGAGCATGGCGCAAGTCATCAACACCAACAGTCTCTCGCTGCTTACGCAGAACAACCTCAACAAGTCGCAATCGTCGCTGAACACCGCGATCGAGCGTCTGTCTTCCGGCATGCGCATCAACAGCGCCAAGGACGACGCCGCCGGTCAGGCCATCGCGAACCGCTTCACGGCCAACATCAAGGGCCTGACGCAAGCATCGCGCAACGCCAACGACGGCATCTCGATCGCTCAAACGACCGAAGGCGCGTTGACCGAAGTGAACAACAACCTGCAGCGCATCCGTGAACTGTCGGTGCAAGCTGCCACGGGTACGAACTCGTCGACCGACCTCGACTCGATCCAGGGTGAAATCAAGCAACGCCTCGACGAAATCAACCGCGTGTCCGAGCAGACCCAGTTCAACGGCGTGAAGGTTCTCTCGTCCGATGCCGGCAAGCTGACGGTTCAAGTCGGTGCCAACGATGGCGAAACCATCGACATCGACCTGAAGGAAATCACCGCCAAGACCCTGGGTCTGGATGGCTTCAACATCAACGGCAAGGGAGTTTCCGCCAACAGCAAGGCCACGGTGACGAACCTTGCTGCAGCCGGCGGTGTGCAGCAGGCAGCACCAAACGCCAACGACTGGAAGGTCACGACGACCCACGCCAAGGCCACTTCGGCCCAAGTGTTTGACAAGCTGAGCAGCGGCGACGTCGTCCATCTCGACGACGGCACGAACCCTGCAGTCGACTACACCTATGACGCCGCCAACAAGTCGTTCTCGTTCACGGACAAGAGCATCACTGGCGCGGGCGCAACTGTCGCTGCGATCAAGACGGCCCTGACCGGCAACGCCGCGTACACGGACCTGACCAAGAGCATGAAGCCGACCAGCGGCACCAAGGCTGCGACGTACGAGTTCGGCACGGGCGACGTTGCGAACATCGAAATCGATGCAACTGGCAAGGTGTCGATCGGTGGTCAGGCCGCCTACATGGCGACGACCGGCGAACTGAGCACCAACGATTCCGGTTCCGCTACGCAGGCGACGATTGACGACGTGCTGGCATTCGTCGCATCGAAGCCGGCCGCCGGCTCGCCCAAGCTGAAGGTGGACGGCAAGGAATACACGGGTGCAGGTGTCGCCGGCACCAGCGGCACGCTTTCCTTCAAGAACACCGTTGCCAAGGACGCGCTGCTGAACGACTTCGTCAACAAGGCCGACACCACCGCCGGCGCTTCGACGATCACGCTGAAGTCGGGCCTGATGCAAGCGAGCATCGCCTTCGCCACCGGCGGCAAGTCCGCAAGCGCGACCTACGTTGACGGCGACGGCGCTTTCACGACGATCGCTTCCTACGACACGACCTACACCGTGGACCCTGACACCGGTGAAGCGACCGTCAAGAGCAACGACACGGCAGCAACCGCTGGCACGAAGTACGACGCCACGATCGGCGCAACGGCTTATGTCAACAGCGCCGGCAAGCTCACGACGGAAACCACCAGCAAGGGTGACAAGACCGTTGACCCGCTTGCAGCCATCGATGCCGCCCTCTCCAAGGTCGACGTCCTGCGCGGCAGCCTCGGTGCGGTGCAGAACCGTTTCGACTCGGTGATCGCCAACCTCGGCACCACCATCACCAACCTGTCGTCGTCGCGCTCGCGCATCGAAGACGCGGACTACGCGGTGGAAGTGTCGAACATGACGCGCGCCCAGATCCTGCAGCAAGCCGGTACCTCGGTGCTGTCGCAGGCCAACCAGACCACGCAAGGCGTGCTGTCCCTCCTGCGTTGATCAACTAGCAGATAACGAAAGGAATGCCAGGTCCCTCCCGCAAGGGAAGGCCCTGGCGGCGCCAGGCCCCCCGGCCTGCGCTGTGCCCTGCAGCCATGTCCCATGGCGAGGCTCCAGAGCACAGCGAATCCCGCAACCAAGGTGGAAATCATGTCGAACCCGGTCCCAGCCATTCCCGCGAAGGAAAGCCCATGGACGCAGCTGCTCGTCGGCCGCGCCGCGGGCCCGGCGTCGGCTGCCGCGGATGCGGTGTCGGAGCCGGTCGAGGAAGCGACCCCGACGCAGGTCGAGAACGCGGTGAAGGAGGTCAACGACTCGCTGGCCAGCCGCTCGATCAGCCTGCAGTTCGAGATCGACAAGGAGACCGACAAGGTCATCGTGAAGGTCGTCGACCTGACGAACGGCGAGGTGATCCGCCAGATTCCGAGCGAGGAAGTGATTCGCATCGCGAAAGTCATGGGCAAGGCGCCCGGGATCCTGGTGAGCCAGCAGGCCTGAATCACCGAGCCCACTCTTAGAACGCAATTTAGGAAACAACAAGATGGCAACGATCAGCAGCCTGGGCGTCGGCTCCAACCTCGATCTGAGTTCGCTGCTCACGCAGCTGCAGACCGCCGAGAGCCAGCCCCTGGTGGCCCTGGAGGCCAAGGCGAAGAGCTACACCAGCAAGCTGTCGGCCTACGGCACGCTGCAAAGCGCGCTCGGTGTGCTGCAGTCCGCCGCCCAGAAGCTCTCGGACCCGGCGCTCTTCAAGACCGTCACGGGCACGCCGACCGTGAGCGGCATCCTGTCCGCCTCGTCCACCGATCCGAGTTCGGCCGGCAACTACACCATCAACGTCTCCCAACTGGCGCAGGCGCAGTCGGCGATCACGGCGGGGCAGGTGAGCACCACGACCGCGATCGGCAGCGGCACGATCACGATCGACTTCGGCACCATCACCGGCGGCACGCTCAACACGACGACCGGCCAGTACAGCGGCGCCGGATTCACCCAGGACACGACGCGCACGGCCAAGCCGATCACCATCGACGGCACCAACAACACGCTGGCCGGCATCCGCGATGCGATCAACGCAGCGGACGCCGGGGTCACGGCCAGCATCGTCAACGACGGCAGCGGCGCACCGAACCGGCTGGTGCTTGTGTCCACGCAGACCGGCGAGGCATCCAGCATGCGCATCACGGTCGACGGCGATGCGGCGCTGCAGAACCTGCTCGGCAATGACCCGGCAGGCACGCAGAACCTGCAGCAGACCGCCGCGGCGCAGAACGCCAAGCTCAACGTCAACGGCATTGCGATCACCAGCGGCAGCAACACGGTGAAGGAAGCCATCCAGGGCACGACGCTGACGCTGGTGGGCACCGGGAACACCGGCCTGTCGATGAAGGCCAACACCACCTCGGTGTCGACCGCGATCAACGATTTCGTCAAGGCCTACAACAGCCTCCAGAGCACCGCGTCCAGCCTGACCGCGTACGACGCCGACACCCAGACGGGTGCCGCGCTGATGGGCGACACGACCCTGCGCAACCTCCAGACCCGCATCCGCCAGGCGCTCACGACGCCGCAGGCAGGTGGCCCCGACGACATGAAGGTGCTCACCGAGATCGGCGTCGGGTTCCAGAAGGATGGAACCCTGTCGGTGGACTCGACCAAGCTCGACAAGGCGCTCAGCACCAACCTGGAAGGCGTGTCGAAGCTCTTCGCCAGCGCCACCGGAAGCACTGCAGGCTACGGCAAGCAACTCGATGCGCTGGTAACCGACCTGACCAAGAGCGGCGGCACTCTGAAGGCAGCCACCGACGGCATCACCACGACGATCAAGGAACTCGACGAGCAGTACGACGCCATGCAGGCGCGCGTCGACGCCACGGTGGACCGCTACCGCAAGCAGTTCAACCAGCTCGACGTGCTGATCAGCAGCATGAACAGCACGATGAGCTACCTCACGCAGCAGTTCGAGGCAATGAACGCCAGCACCAAGTAAAGCCCAGCACGCGGAGCCCACGATGTACACCCCCCACACCTTCAGGACCGGTGCCGGTGCCTACGCACGCGTCGGCGTGGAGTCGGGCGTGATGAGCGCCACGCCGCACCAGCTCGTCTGCATGCTGTTCGACGGCGCGCACATGGCCATCGGGATGGCCCGCCATCACATGGCGCAGCGCGACATCGAAGGCAAGGGCAACGCCATTTCGAGGGCAGTGAACATCGTCGACAACGGCCTCAAGGCCGGCCTCGATGCCAAGGCGGCCGGCCCTGCCGGCGAGGAACTCGTGGGCAACCTGACCGCGCTCTACGACTACATCATCCAGCGACTTCTGTACGCCAACCTGCGCAATGACGCGCAGGCGCTCGACGAAGCCGATGGCCTTCTCGACAACATCGCTTCGGCCTGGCGCGAGATCGACGCCGGCGCAGCGCGCGTCTGACGCGCGCGCATTGAACAAGACAACCTGAAGAAACAACATGGCAACCCGAAGCGAAGTCGTGCATTGCTACGGTCAGCTGGCCTCGCGCGTCGCGCTCATGGCCGAACTGGCCCGTGCCAAGGAATGGGGGCAGCTTCCGGAACTCGAAGTCCAATGCTCGGCATTGGTCGACCGGCTGAAGGTGCTTCAGCCCATCGAGGCGCTGGACCCGGCGCAGTTCGAAGAGACACGTCGCCTGATCGAGCGCATCCGCGCCGACCAGGACGAGGTGTGCGGCCTGGTCAAGCCGCAGATCGAGCAGTTGATCGCGCGCATGTCGCACCTGAGCCAGCAGCGCAGCCTCGGCCGTGCCTACGGCCCGCCGCACTGAAGCGCACGGATTCGCCATGATTGGACTCTCCGGATTGATCGACAACCTGCTGGCTGCGAAGATTTCGCCGCGGCTGGACGTGCTCGCCATCAAGGGCGAGACCGAGGTCGGTGCGCCCGGACCGGTGTTGCAGGTGCAGAAGGTCGAGAACGACGTTCGCCTGCTGTCCAATGCCGCGCTCGATCGGCTGATCCCTGTCGGCCCTTCGGATGCGCCGCCCGCTGCGGGCGTGCGCCAGCCCTCCGAGGCCGACCTGTCGGTGGCGGCGCGTGTCATCAGCGCGGTGCTGTCGGATCTTCATGGCGATGCAGGCCCGGTGCGCGGCGCTTCGCCTGCGTGGCCGTCGTCCCGGCCGGCCCCGGCGGCGACGCTGGCGGGCGCACTGGCGCAGACAGTGTCCGACAGCGGCCTCTTCTATGAGTCGCACCTGGCCGAGTTCGCGACTGGCACGCGCACGCTGGCGCAACTGGCGCACGAGCCGCAGGCGCGCTGGGCTACGCCGCTTGCACAGCAGGCGATGGCGGTCGCTGCCGCATCGGCCGAAGTCTCGCAGCCGAACGCAACGAAGGACGCATCACCCGCAATGGCTGCGCCAGCCGCTGCGGCGGTGGCGGCCGATGGTCAGCAGGATGCGGCACCACCGATGGCGAACACGCCGGCCGGCACGCGCGGCGCGCAGTCCGGCCCGAACACAAATGATCCCGCGTCATCGCCAGGCGCGGCGCCGGCCGGCACGGAGGCGGACTTGCCTCCCGATGCCGCCCGTGTGCAGGCGGCGTACCGTTGGGGCGAAGCGCCGACGCCGGCCGCCGCGCACCCGTCGGCGCAGCGGGCCGAAGAAACCATCGCCGTTCGCCACGCGGCGGCCGCCGTTGCATCTGGTGCGGCGACTCCCGCGCAACCCGCCGAAGTGGTCCATCCACAAGCCATCGCGCTCGTGCACCAGCAACTCGACCTGCTGGCGACGGCGGTCTTCCGCTGGAGCGGCGAGGCCTGGCCCGGCGTCGCGATGAACTGGACGATCGAAAAGGAAGCCGCCGACTCGCTGGACGAAGGCTCGGTCGAGGACAGCCCGCGGCGCTGGTCGACCACGGTCTCGATGAGCCTCCCTCGGCTTGGCGAGGTGGTGATGCGGCTGAGCCTCGCTGGCTCCGGACTGCAGGCCAGGCTGGCGGCCGGCGAGCCCGGCACGGTGGCGGCATTGCGCGCGGATGGCGACGCGCTGGTCAAGCGCCTGGAGGCCGCGGGCTTTCGCATGCAGGACCTGCAAGTGGCGCCGAAGGCGCCGGCGGAGCACACGTCGTGAGCGCGGCGCCCATGGACGATCGGCAGAGCGCGGTGGCGCTGTCGCATGCCGACAAGGACCGGGCGCCGGTGGTCGTGGCCAAGGGCTACGGCGTCGTGGCCGAGTCGATCATGCGCGAGGCCAGGCAGAACGGGCTCTACGTCCACGCCTCGGCGGATCTGGTCAAGCTGCTGATGCAGGTCGATCTCGACCAGCAGATCCCGCCCCAGCTGTACCGCGCGGTAGCCGAGGTCATGGCCTGGATTCACGGGCTCGAGAGCCGCGCCGCGACGGAGGGGCTCCATCCATGAAAAATTTCACGCCTGGGGATTTGAATGAACTCTTTGGTTTCATTGTCTATGAATCTTCATTGAGTTAGGCGCCAGGAAATTAATGCTTTGTGTTTCAGTTTTTTCTTAATACTTTTTAAATCATCAAATTGAACGGCGGTGCCTATTTCGATGTAACTAATTAGGATTGCTTTGTAGGTCGCTTTCAAGGGGATGTCAGATAAGTCTCACTTTGCGGGACTGCTCATGCGGCTCTGCAACAATTGTTAAAAATTGTGTATAGACTTCGGTCTTGATTGAATGGAGAACAGCGGGATGTCAGAAGGCAAGCCATTATCCGGACCCCACATTCAGGTGGTTGTCCGAATGGATTGCAGTCAAGACAATCAACTGCTTGCGGCAGGTGAATTATTGATGAGGGTTGCAATTCCAAATGGAGCAATTCTATTTAATCGCCGGATTGCTTGCTCCGCTGCTCGGTAAATCAGGATTCTTTGGGAATTGAATTCGAGCAGAACGGCTTGGTCAATTCGCCAAGACGACTTTCAAGTGTTTCATGTGTGTGAACTGCACATATATAGATTGGGGTTCAAAGTGGAAATCGAAAACAATGGTGATGTAGGCGGTCATGGCGACGTCTCGAAAGAGATCGGCGACATCAACCTGGCCTACATGCTGCTCGCGCAGAAGCTGGCGAAGCAGGACCGCGCCGCGGCCATGTACCGCCTCGGCGTCGGGCGCGAGCTGGCCGATCTGCTGGCCAACATGTCCCTGACGCAGATCGTCAAGCTGGCCACGTCCAACTTCCTGCTGTGCAGCTTCCGCCTCGAGGACCACCCGATGTTCGCGGTCTTCGGCGAAGGCAAGGACACCGCGCTGCAGCAGGCGCACATGTCGATCCTGATGGCGGCGCGTCAGACCCGTGAAGCGGAAGCCGTGGCATGACTGTGAAGAGCGTACTCGGCGAGGTCCGGCAGGTCCAACTCGCCGTCGAATTGATCGAACTCGGCGCCCGGCTGCAATTCCTGGAAGCGGAAGTCGGGCTGAGCCGGGAGCGGCTGATTCGCCTCTACAAGGAATTGAAAGGCGTCTCGCCGCCCAAGGGTCTGCTGCCGTTTTCAACCGACTGGTACATGACATGGCTGGCCAACATCCATTCGTCGATGTTCTACAACCTGTACCGGTTCATGCTGCGCGAGGCGAACGAGCCTGAATTGCAGGCGCTGATCAAGGCTTACCGGCTCTATTCGGAACAGATCACGGCCCACGGGGGCGAAATCGTGCTGGATTTCACGCGCGCTTACACGATGGTCCGGTTTTTTGACAGCGACATGCTGCAACTGAGCACCTGCAGCCGCTGCGGAGGACATTTTGTCGCCCATGCGCACGATCACCAGCACGGCTATGTCTGCGTGCTGTGCCGCCCGCCTTCCCGGGCGGGCAAGGTGCGCGCGCCGAAACGCGGCGACGAAGCGGCCAAGGCCCCATTGGTCGCCGAGCCTCCGGCCCTGGCCGCGCATTCCGCGCTGGGCGCCAACGTAATTCGCTGAAATACGGCAGTTTGTCTCAATTCGCTAATTTTTTGATTTGACGCCTGAGGGCAAAAAAAGGGGACTCGCGTGCTCGTGCTGGTTGGATATCTTGTGGTGGTGGGTGCCGTGTTCGGGGGCTATGGCCTCATGGGCGGTCATTTCGGCGTCCTGTTCCAGCCGGTCGAGTTGCTGATGATCGGAGGCTCCGCGCTGGGCGCCTTCATCGCGGGGAACAACGGCAAGACCATCAAGGCGACGATCAAGGAACTGCCGCTCCTGCTGCGCTCGTCCAAGCACAACCGGCAGCTCTACATGGACCTGCTGGCGCTTCTGTATGAACTCCTGGCCAAGGCGCGCAAGGAGGGGATGATGAAGCTGGAGTCCGACGTCGAGAGCCCGGGCGAAAGCGAGATCTTCGGCCGCTATCCGACCATCATGGCCGACGCCGGCGTGATGGAGTTCCTCTGCGATTACCTGCGCCTGGTCATCAGCGGCAACACCGACGCCTTCGAGATCGAAGCGCTGATGGACCACGAGATCGAGACCATCCGCCACGAGGCCGAGATTCCGTCGCACAGCCTCGCGCGCGTGGCCGACGCATTGCCCGCGCTGGGCATCGTGGCCGCGGTGATGGGCGTGGTGCACGCACTGGGCTCGGCCAATCTGCCGCCTTCCGAAATGGGTGCGCTGATTGCGCACGCGATGGTCGGCACCTTCCTCGGCGTGCTGCTGGCCTACGGCTTCGTGACGCCGCTGTCCACCGTGATCGAGCAGAAGGTGGAAGAGGGGATGAAGGTCTACCAGTGCGCCAAGGTCACGCTGCTCGCGAGCCTGAACGGCTATGCGCCCCAACTGGCCGTGGAGTTCGGCCGCAAGGTGCTCTTCTCGACCGAACGTCCCACCTTCACCGAACTGGATGACCACGTTCGGGAAGTCAAGGCGCGCTGAGCGCCGGGGTTGACAGCATGAGCGCAGAGAAGCATCGCGTCATCGTCAAGCGCGTCGCCGGGGGCGGCGGCGGGCACCATGGCGGCGGCTGGAAGATCGCCTACGCCGACTTCATGACGGCCATGATGGCGTTCTTCCTCGTGATGTGGCTCCTGTCCATCTCGACGCCGAAGCAGCGTGAAGGCATCGCCGAACATTTCCGCATGCCCTTGAAGGTCGCCCTGCACGGCGGCGACAAGAACAGCCTGAGTTCCAGCGTGATCCCCGGTGGCGGACCCGATCCCATCCAGGTCGAAGGCGAAGAGAAACTGACCGAAGCAGAGCGCGAGGAAATGGCGGATGCCGCTCGCCTCGCCGACATGAAGAAGCGCCTCGATGCGCTCATCGAGAACAGCCCGGTCTTCAAGCAGTTTCGCTCGCAGATCCTGATCGACATCACCACCGAAGGCCTGCGCCTGCAGATCGTCGACAGCGACAAGCGCCCCATGTTCGACCTCGCGAGCGCGAAGGTCGTGCCGCACATGCGCGCGATCCTGCGCGAACTGGGCCCCTCGCTCAACGACCTGCCCAACCGGATCACCCTGTCGGGGCACACCGATGCACACGTCTACACCAACGGCGACAAGGCCTACGGCAACTGGGAACTCTCCGCCGACCGCGCGAATGCATCGCGGCGCGAGCTGATCGTGGGCGGCATGACGGAAAGCAAGGTGCTGCGCGTCGTCGGCCTGGCCGACAGCATGCACCTGGACAACGCCGATCCACGCAACCCGATCAACCGCCGCATCAGCATCATCCTGCTCAACCGCCAGACGCAGGAGCGCATCGAGCGCGAGAACAGTGGCGCGGCCGCCACCCCCGCCGCACGGATCGGCGCACCGCAACCCTCAACGCCGGACGGCAACAACGTGAAGTTGACGTCATTCAAACCATCGGCGCCGACGCAGTAATACCGAGACCTACAAAGATGGACCTCAGTCAGTTTTCCCAAGCATTCTTTGTCGAAGCCATCGAGCTTCTGGCGCAGATGGAGCAATTGCTCCTCGAACTCGATGTCGAGTCGCCGGACAGCGAACAGCTCAACGCCATCTTTCGTGCAGCCCATTCCATCAAGGGCGGTGCGGCCACTTTCGGCTTCACCGCGCTGACGGAAACGACCCACCTGCTGGAGACCCTTTTGGACCGGGCGCGCCATGGCCAGTTGAGCCTGAGCGGTCCGATGATCGATGCCTTTTTGGAAACGAAGGACGCCTTGCAAGAACAACTCACTGCCTACCAGGCTGGCAAAGAACCCGAGCCTGAACGAGTCGCGCACATCTGCGCCGTGCTTCAACAACTCGCGCTCGAGAACGACGACGGCGCGTCGGCGCCCGCACCGGCGCCAGCTCCCGTGACGGTCGCAGCGCCCGCGCCTGTGGCCGCAGCGGCCGGCGGGCAGGGTGCCTTGCGCATCCGCTTCTCGCGCCTGTCGGACAGCGAATGCGATCTGCTCGCCGACGAACTCGGCAACCTCGGCAAGATCCTCTCGCGCACGCGCAGCAACGACCAGTTGACCGTGGTGCTCGAGACGACCTGCGATCCCGACGCGATCATCGCGGTGTGCTGCTTCGTCATCGACGAGTCGCAGATCGACATCACGCGCGAATCCGCGGACGCGGCGCCCGCTGAGGCAGTGGCCGCAGTGGCCGCGCCGGTGCCGGCACCCGCGGCGCCTGCCCCTGTCGAAGCGGCGGGCAAGCCGCAAGCCTCTCCTGCATCGCCCGCCGCAGCCGCGGCGCCCGGTGCGAAGGAGTCCAGCTCGATCCGCGTGGACGTCGAGAAGGTCGACCAGCTGATCAACCTGGTCGGGGAACTCGTCATCACGCAATCCATGCTCACGCAGGCGGCGACCATGCTCGACCCCGTGGCCTACGAGCGCTTCCTCAGCGGCCTCGGCCACCTGGAGCGCAACGCACGCGACCTGCAGGAATCGGTGATGTCCATCCGCATGATGCCGATGGACTATGTCTTCAGCCGCTTCCCCCGCGTGATCCGCGACGTCAGCGCCAAGCTCGGCAAGCAGGTGCGCCTGGACACCTTCGGCAAGGAGACCGAACTCGACAAGGGCCTGATCGAGCGCATCGTCGACCCGCTGACGCACCTGGTGCGCAACAGCCTCGACCACGGCATCGAGACGCCGGACATCCGCCTCGCGAAGGGCAAGGAAGCGACGGGCCAGCTGCTGCTGTCGGCGCAGCACCACGGCGGCAACATCGTGATCGAGGTGAGCGACGACGGCGCGGGGCTGAACCGCGAGAAGATCCTCGCCAAGGCCATGCAGCAGGGCCTCAACGTCAGCGAGTCGATGCCGGACGACGAGGTGTGGCAACTCATCTTCGCGCCGGGCTTCTCGACGGCGGAGCAGATCACCGATATCTCCGGCCGCGGCGTCGGCATGGACGTGGTCAAGCGCAACATCCAGGAGATGGGCGGCCACGTGGAGATCCAGTCGCGCGGCGGCCATGGCACCACGACGCGCATCGTGCTGCCGCTGACGCTGGCGATCCTCAACGGCATGTCCGTCAAGGTCGGCAATGAGGCCTACATCCTGCCGCTGAGCTACGTGATCGAGTCGCTGCAGCCGCTGCCGGAGCACCTGCATTCGATCACCAGCGACGGGCATGTCATCAAGGTGCGCGGCGAGTATCTGCCCCTGATCGAGCTGCACCGCGTCTTCGACGTGTCGGGCGCGCAGGTCAACCCCACGCAGGGCATCCTCGTCATCGTGCAGGCCGACGACGCGCGCTTCGCGCTGCTGGTCGACGAACTGCTCGGCCAGCACCAGGTCGTCGTGAAGAACCTGGAGACCAACTACCGCAAGGTGCCTGGCATCTCGGCTGCAACGATCCTCGGCGACGGCAGCGTGGCTTTCATCATCGACGTCGGCGCCATGCCGCGCATCCAGCGCGCGCAGGCGGCGAGCAGCGCGGCCCTGGCCGGCGCATCGCGAATGGAACCGATCGCGGCCTGAAAGGCTTTCCACCAGCAATGCCCCGTACATCCTGCAGCGACGGGGTGATGGATACCAGCTTCAGACGGAGACATTTGCAATGCGGTTCGACTTTTTCAAGCGCCAGGGATCAGCCGGCGAATCCGTCCCGGCCGAGGGCGCCGAGCCGGTGATGGCGTCGCCGGCACCGGCGGATGAGACGCTGGCGCCCCAGGGCGCCAACGGCTTCGTGACTTATGCCCTGCAGCTGGACGCCCAGAAGCGCGTCAGGGGCTACAGGATGGCCTGGCGCGTCGCCGCCGGCAGCCATGAGGCGCCGGACACTTCAGCGCAGTTCAAGGCGCTGCTGTCCTGCGTGTCCAAGCATCTCAACACCGGCAAGGGTTGGCGGCTCGGGCGGCTCGTGCTGTTTCTCGACGTCACGGTCGACGCGCTGTTCCAGAGCGAGCTTCAGGCCCTGCCGCCGGAGAACGTCGTGCTGTGCATGGGCCTGGACGACCTGATGGATGCCGATACGCGCTCGATGCTGATGTTCCTCCGC
Organism: Variovorax flavidus; assembly: GCF_030317145.1. Classification (GTDB taxonomy): domain Bacteria; phylum Pseudomonadota; class Gammaproteobacteria; order Burkholderiales; family Burkholderiaceae_C; genus Variovorax; species Variovorax flavidus. The sequence goes on along the minus strand of NZ_JASZYE010000001.1, from coordinate 1,912,780 downwards.
GAGCAGGGCTTCGGCTTCATGCTGTGCAATGCGCAGGCGCTCCCGCGGGACCCGGCCCTGCTGGAGGTCATCACGCATTTCGACGTCGGCAGCGGCGACAAGGAACTGGTCGCCAGCATTCGCGACGAGCGGCGGCCCGAGCAGGCGCCCGTGCAGCTGATCGCGACGCGCATGGACAGTTGGGAGGATTTCGAGGCCTGCGCCGCGCGCTACGTGGATGTGTTTGTCGATGGCGGCCATCCGCCGCCGCCTGTCGAGAAGGGCGCCGACATCCTGCAGCCCGAGTCCATGCTGATCGTGCGGCTCATGCAGATGATCCAGCGCAACGAGGACGTGCGCTCCATCGAGTCGGCTCTCAAGCGCGATGCCGCGTTGACCTACCGCCTGCTGCGCCACATCAACTCCCCGGCCATCGGTGCCGGGGTCGAGATCACCTCGCTGCGCCATGCGGTGGCCATGCTCGGCTATTCGCCGCTGTTCCGCTGGCTGTCGCTGCTGCTCGCCACGAGCAACAAGGCGAGTTCGCCTTTCATGATGAAGAAAGCCATCATGCGCGGCCGCTTCGTCGAGCTGATGGGCCACGGCATGCTGCCCCGCAGCGAGGCCGACAACCTTTTCGTGGTGGGCATGTTCTCGCTCATCGATCAGCTGCTCGGCATCTCGATGCAGGAGGTGCTCGCCAAGGTGCAGCTCGCCGAGTCGGTGCAGCAGGCGATCCTGGAACGGCGCGGTGTCTACGCACCGTTCCTCGCGCTGGTGGAGGCCTGCGAGACGGGCGCCGACCCGGCGGCGCGTCTCGCGGAGGCGCTGTTCGTCAGTGCCGAGCAGGTGAATGCGGCGCATCTCTCGGCCATGGTGTGGTCGCAGGAAGTCAGCGCGGTCGAGGCCGGCGACTGAGCATGCGTCCCGATATGCAAGCCTTTTGTCCCGTTGATCGAACCATTGGAAAAGAGGCTCCCTATGTACATTGAAAGCCATGCACCGACCTTGGCCGTGAACTCCGAATTCCTCTTCACCGACAGCGATTTCTCGAAGATCCGGACGCTCATCCATCGCCGTGCGGGCATCGCCCTGGGCGAGCAGAAGCGGCAGATGGTCTACAGCCGGCTCTCGCGCCGCCTGCGCGAGCTGCGGCTGCCAGAGTTCTCGACCTACCTCGAACTGCTGGAGTCGCGGCAGGACGGCGACGAATGGCAGTCGTTCATCAATTCGCTGACGACCAACCTGACCTCGTTCTTCCGCGAGGCCCATCACTTCCCGGTGCTGGCCGAGCATGTGCGCAAGGCGCAGCAGCCGGTCACCATCTGGTGCGCGGCCGCATCGACGGGCGAGGAGCCGTATTCGATCGCGATCACGCTGATCGAGGCGCTCGGCGATCGCGCGAGCTCCGCCAGGATCATCGCGACCGACATCGACACGGCAGTGCTGGCCAAGGCCTCGGCGGGTGTGTTCACCGCCGAGCAGGTCGGCCGTCTTTCGGCCGATCGCCTGCGGCGTTTCTTCAACAAGGGCACGGGTTGCAATGCCGGCAAGGTGCGCATCCGGCCCGAGGTCGCGGCCATGGTGAAGTTCTCGCGGCTCAACCTGCTCGATCCTTCGTGGTCGGTGAAGGAACCGGTGGACGCGATCTTCTGCCGCAACGTGATGATCTATTTCGACAAGCCGACGCAGAAGAAGGTGCTGGACCGCTTTGCGCCGCTGCTCAAGACCAATGGACTGCTGTTCGCCGGCCACTCCGAGAACGCCTCGCTCGTGAACCAGACCTTCAAGCCGCTGGGCCATACCGTCTACGAGCTGGCGCGAAGCCCGGTCAAGGGTTCGGCATGAACGCAGCGGTGCCGGGATCGGTTGCGAACCATCACTATTTCGACCGCGATGTGGGCAGCATGGCGGTCAAGCTGCTGCCGTCCGAGTACTACGTCACCACGACCGACACGGTGCTGACCACGGTGCTGGGCTCGTGCGTCTCGGCCTGCATCGTCGACATCGACAACGGCGTCGCGGGCATGAACCATTTCATGCTGCCCGAGGATGGCGAAGCCACTTCACGGGACCAGACCGAGTCGATGCGCTACGGCGCCTACGCGATGGACGTGCTCGTCCGCGAAATGATCCGCTCCGGCGCGCGCCGCGAGCGGCTGCAGGCCAAGGTCTTCGGCGGTGCCGCGGTGCTGGCCAACATGACCACGCTCAACATCGGCGACCGCAATGCGGACTTCGTGCTGCGCTACCTGAGCGCCGAGCGCATCAGCGTCGCGGCGCAGGACTTGCGCGGCCAGCATGCGCGCCGCGTGTGCTTCATCCCGGCGAGCGGCAAGGCGGTGGTGCGCAAGCTGCGCGGCCAGACCGACGTGCAACTGATTCAGCGCGAGGAGGGCGAACTGCTGCGCAAGCTCACCACCCGGCGCGCAACCTTCGGCCCCCAGGTGGGCTACACCGCTGTCGGCGAGGCCACGCCCGCGGCCAAAACCAAAGGAAGCTGGTGAGCGCGAACAAGATCAAGGTGCTGTGCGTCGACGATTCGGCGTTGATACGCAGCGTGATGACCGAAATCATCAACAGCCAGCCCGACATGACGGTGGTGGGCACGGCGGCGGACCCGCTGGTCGCTCGCGACCTCATCAAGGTCACGAACCCCGACGTGCTGACGCTTGACGTCGAGATGCCGCGGATGGACGGCCTCGAGTTCCTCGAGAAGCTCATGCGGCTGCGGCCCATGCCGGTGGTGATGGTGTCCTCGCTGACCGAGCGCGGCTCCGAGATCGCACTGCGCGCGCTGGAGCTGGGCGCCATCGACTTCGTGACCAAGCCGCGGCTCGGCGTGCGCGACGGCCTGCTGAACTACACGGAACTCATCACCGGCAAGATCCGCACGGCATCCGCAGCCCGGCTTCTGCCCTCACGCAGCGGTGCTGCGGCCAGGTCGTCGGCCGATGCGCCGCCGGAAGCGCTGCTGCGCAGCCCGCTGCTGAGCACCGAGAAGCTGATCATCATCGGCGCCTCCACGGGCGGCACCGAAGCGATCCGCGAGGTGTTGCAGCCCTTGCCGCCGGACAGCCCGGCAGTGCTCATCGCGCAGCACATGCCGGCGGGCTTCACGAAGTCCTTCGCTCAGCGGCTCGACGGGCTCTGCCGCATCACGGTGAAGGAAGCGGAACACGGGGAACGCGTGCTCCCGGGCTATGCCTACATCGCGCCCGGCGCGTTCCACCTGTCGCTTGCCCGCAGCGGGGCCAACTACGTCGCGCACCTGGACCAGGAGCCGCCGGTGAACCGGCATCGCCCGTCGATCGACGTGCTGTTCGATTCGGCCGCCAGGCACGCCGGCAAGAACGCCATCGGAATGATCCTCACGGGCATGGGCAAGGACGGCGCCGAGGGTCTGCTGCGGATGAAGAAGGCGGGTGCCTTCACGCTGGCGCAGGACGAGGCGAGCTGCGTGGTCTTCGGTATGCCGAAGGAAGCGATTGCATTGGGCGCCGCCGACGAGGTGGCGCCGTTGGGAGAGATGAGCCGGCGCGTGCTGGCCCATCTGCGCACTTTCGGTGCGCGGACGAATCGGGTTTGAACGAACTGTTTTGGAGTGAGAGATATCGTGATCGACAAGAGCATCAAGATTTTGGTTGTGGACGACTTCCCGACCATGCGCCGCATCGTGCGCAACCTTTTGAAGGAACTCGAGTTCCTCAACGTCGATGAGGCCGAGGACGGCGCGGCCGGCATCGAGAAGCTGCGCGGCGGCAACTTCGGCTTCGTGGTCTCGGACTGGAACATGCCCAACATGGACGGCCTGACGATGCTGCAGACCATCCGCGCCGATCCGGAGCTGAGCAAGCTGCCCGTCCTGATGGTGACGGCCGAGGCCAAGAAGGAAAACATCGTCGCAGCGGCGCAAGCCGGCGCGAACGGCTATGTGGTCAAGCCCTTCACCGCCGCGACGCTGGAAGAAAAGATCACCAAGATCTTCGAAAAGCTGAACAAGTAAGAAGGCATGCCATGAGCCAACACTCCTCCGAGGCCGAACACGGGAATACCGCCGAGCAGTTGCTGGGCCGCATCGGGCAGCTGACGCGTCAATTGCGCGAAGGCATGCGCGAGCTGGGCCTGGACAAACAGGTCGAGAAGGCCGCCCAGGCCATTCCCGGCGCGCGCGACAGGCTGAACTACGTCGCCGAAACCACCGAGCGTGCCGCGCATCGCGCGCTCAATGCCATCGATGTGGCGCAGCCGCTGCAGGAAGGCCTCGCGACCGATGCCAAGGGCCTGAGCCGGCGCTGGGACGAATGGTTTGCCAACCCCATCGAGCTGGACCATGCGCGCGAACTGGTGATGGACACGCGCGGCTACCTGAAGGACGTGCCGGAAAAGGCCGGCGCCATCAACTCGCAGTTGATGGAGATCCTCATGGCGCAGGATTTCCAGGACCTGACGGGCCAGGTCATCAAGAAGATGATGGAAGTGGTCAACGAGGTCGAGACGCAGCTGCTGCAGGTGCTGATCGACAACTCGCCGGCCGAGAAGCGCCAGGAAATCAGCAGCAACAACCTCATGAACGGTCCTCAGATCGTCCCGGGCAACCCCGAGGCCGTGACGGATCAATCGCAGGTCGACGACCTGCTGGCCAGCCTGGGTTTCTAGGAGGCCGAGTCGCTCCTATTGGGTGAGAAGGAGGGCGATATCGCTCTTGATCGGCCGATTGTTCCGGCCCTCCGAATCCAATAATCAGTCATGAGCAGGCATCCTTCGCCGATGCTCCTGGAGCATGAATGGCTGAGGAAAGCGATCTCGAAAAAACGGAACCCGCCTCCGAGCGACGCCTGGAAAAGGCGCGCGAAGAAGGCAACGTAGCCCGCTCGCGCGAGCTGACCACGCTGGTCATGCTGGGCACCGCCATCGGCGGCTTGTGGTTCACGGCCGAGTCCCTCGGCAGCACGATGAGTGCCGCAATGCGGCGCGGACTGCACTTCGAACGTGCCGCGGTCTTCGAGCCGTCGCAGATGATGGTCCATACCGGCTATCTGGCACTGCAGACGCTCATGGCCATCGCACCGTTCTTCGCGATGATGGTCGTGGCCGCAGTGGTCGCGCCGCTGATGCTCGGCGGCTGGCTGTTCTCGGGCAAGGCCGTCTCGCCCAAGTTCGGCAAGCTCGAGCCTTTCGCGGGCATCGCCCGCATGTTCTCGACGCAATCGCTGGCCGAACTGATCAAGGCGCTGGCCAAGTCCGCACTCATCGGCGGCGTGGCCTACCTCGTCATTTCGAACAACCTCGAAAGCATCATGCAGCTGATGGCGCTGCCCGTGAGCGCCGCGCTGCCGCAGACCATCATGCTCATCGGCCGCGACTGCGCGCTGATCGCGGCAACTCTGGTGCTGGTGGCCCTAGTCGACGTGCCCTGGCAACTGTGGACCTACTACAAGAAGCTGCGCATGTCGCGCGAGGACGTGCGCCAAGAGCACAAGGAAAGCGAAGGCGATCCGCACATCAAGGCGCAGATCCGCCGCCAGCAGCAGGCGATGGCCAAGCGCCGGATGATGGCCGAGGTTCCGAAGGCCGACATCGTGGTGACGAACCCCACCCACTTCGCGGTGGCGCTCAAGTACGTCGACAGCGACATGCGCGCGCCGCGCGTGATCGCCAAGGGCACCGACCTGGTGGCGCAGCGCATTCGCGAGATCGCCGAAGCCAACCAGGTCGCGATTCTCGAAGCGCCGCCGCTCACGCGTGCGCTCTACAAGCACACCCGGCTCGGCGACGAAATTCCGTCGGGCCTCTACACCGCAGTGGCCGAAGTGCTCGCGTGGGTCTACCAGCTCAAGCGCTGGAAGGACGAAGGCGGCGATGAGCCGCGCACGCCGAAGGACCTGCCCATTCCCGAAGCGCTCGAATACTCCCTGACGCCCGCATGAACTCCCTTGCAAGCCTGATGCGTCTGCCGACGCAAATGTTCTCCGGAAACCAGTTCAAGGGACTGGCGGGGCCGATCCTCATCATCATGATCCTGAGCATGATGGTGCTGCCGCTGCCGCCCTTCCTGCTGGATCTGCTGTTCACCTTCAACATCGCGATGTCGGTGATGGTGCTGCTGGTGAGCATGTACACGATGAAGGCGCTGGACTTCGCCGCCTTCCCCGCGGTGCTGCTGTTCTCCACCTTGCTGCGCCTGTCGCTCAACGTGGCTTCCACGCGCGTGGTGCTGATGCACGGCCACACCGGGCCGGATGCCGCGGGCAAGGTGATCGAGGCCTTCGGGCACTTTCTCGTCGGCGGCAATTTCGCGGTCGGCGTGATGGTGTTCATCATCCTCGTGCTCATCAATTTCATGGTGATCACCAAGGGCGCGGGGCGCATCGCCGAAGTCGGCGCGCGCTTCATGCTCGACGCGATGCCCGGCAAGCAGATGGCGATCGACGCCGACCTGAACGCAGGGCTGATCGGCGAGGACGTTGCGCGCAAGCGCCGCACAGAGGTCGCGCAGGAGGCCGACTTCTACGGCTCCATGGACGGTGCCAGCAAGTTCGTGCGCGGCGACGCGGTCGCGGGCCTGCTGATCATGGTCATCAACATCATCGGTGGCCTGGTGGTCGGCGTGGTGCAGCACGGGCTGGACTTCTCGACGGCGGGCAAGACCTACACACTGCTCGCCATCGGCGACGGCCTGGTCGCGCAGATCCCGGCGCTGGTGATCTCGACGGCAGCCGGCGTGATCGTCTCGCGCGTGACGACCGACGAAGACGTCGGCAGCCAGCTGACGGGCCAGCTGTTCTCCAACCCGCAGGTGCTGTTCCTGACGGCCGGCATCATCGGCCTGATGGGCATGATCCCGGGCATGCCGAACCTGGCCTTCCTGCTGATCGCGGGCGGCCTCGCATGGCTGGGCCGCGGGCTGCTCCGCCGCAAGCCGCAACAGGCCGCAGCAGCGCAGGCGGCCGCCGCGCAAGCCGCCGCGACGCCGGCCACCGAGACGGCCGAGGCCACTTGGGACGACATCGCGCTGGTCGACCCGCTGGGCATGGAAGTGGGTTACCGCCTGATCCCGCTGGTGGACCAGTCGCAGCAGGGCGAACTGCTGGGCCGCATCAAGAGCATCCGCAAGAAGATCGCGCAGGACATCGGCTTCCTGGTGCCGGTGGTGCACATCCGCGACAACCTCGAGATCAAGCCGAACACCTACGTCATCAGCCTGAAGGGCGTGGAGATCGGCCGTGGGGAGGCGTTTCCGAACCAGTGGATGGCGATCAACCCCGGCCAGGTGTCCGGCACCTTGCCCGGCACGCCGACGAAGGACCCGGCATTCGGCCTTCCCGCCGTCTGGATCGACAGCAACATGCGCCAGCAGGCGCAGATCTATGGCTACACGGTGGTCGATGCCTGCACGGTGATGGCGACGCACCTGAACCACCTGATCCAGACGCACGCCGCCGAACTGCTCGGCCGCCAGGAAGTTCAGCAGCTGCTCGACCAGATCGCCAAGACCGCGCCGAAGCTGACCGAGGATCTGGTGCCGAAGATCGTGTCGCTCAGCACGCTGCACAAGGTGCTGCAGAACCTGCTGGACGAAGAGGTGTCGATCCGCGACATGCGGACCATCCTCGATGTGATGGCCGAGCACGCGCCGACCATCAAGGACGCCACGGAGCTGACCACGCTGACGCGCCTGGCCCTGGGCCGCGCGATCACGCAGCAGCTCTTCCCGGGCGACGCCGAACTCCAAGTCATCGGTCTCGACGGCTCGCTCGACAGCGTGCTGCAGCAGGCCATGACCAACAGCAGCGGCATCGAGCCGGGCCTCGCCGACAGCCTGCTGCGCCAGACGCAGGCCGCCATTGCGCGGCAGGAGCAGATGGGGCTCGCGCCCGTGCTGGTCGTCCAGCACGCGTTGCGCGTGCTGCTGTCGCGCTTCCTGCGGCGCAGCCTGCCGCAACTCAAGGTGCTCTCCCACGCGGAGATCCCTGACTCTCGCAACATCAAGATCACCGCCACCATCGGAGGAAGAGTTTGAGCATTTCTACAGACGTGCGGACTACGGCCCGCAAATTCGTCGCGGCCACCAGCCGCGAAGCCCTGCGCCTCGTTCGCGAGGCCCTGGGTGCCGAGGCCATCGTGCTGACCAACCGTGCTCTCGCCGATGGCGTGGAGATCGTGGCGATGGCCGAAGGGGATGTGACGCAGGCGCTCAGGAGCGCCGAGCCGATGACGCCGGTCGTGCCAGCGCGGCCGGTGGCAGCGATTGCGCCAGTGATGGCCGTTGCCGCTGCGGTGCCCGCGACACCGGTCGTACCGGTGGCCCCGGTGGCGCCCGCTGCACCCGTTGCACACATTGCGCCCGTGGCGCCTGTGGCATCCGCTGCACCCGTGGCACCCGTGGCACCCGTGGCACAGATCGCCCCGGTCGTTCCACCGAAGCCCGTTGCGACAGCACCGGCACAGGAACCCGCAGCCCACACCGACACGGTTCTGAACGAACTGCATTCGATGCGCGGAATGATCGAAGAGCAACTCGCCAGCCTCGTGTGGAACGACAAGCAGCGCCAGGACCCCGTGCGCGGCCGTCTGCTGCGTACGCTGCTCGGCGCCGGCTTCAGCGCGAAACTGTCCAAGGCGCTGCTGGAAAAGCTGCCGACCGGGCAGACCTACGCGCAGGGCATGGCCTTCGCGCGCTCGGAGCTGATCCGCGCGGTGCCGGTGCATGAGGATGAAGACGCACTGCTCGCACAAGGCGGCGTGTACGCACTGATGGGCCCGACCGGCGTCGGCAAGACCACAACCACCGCCAAGCTCGCGGCCCGCTGCGTGATGCGCTTCGGCGCCGACAAGCTCGCGCTGGTGACGACCGACAGCTACCGGATCGGCGCCTATGAGCAGCTGCGCATCTATGGCCAGATTCTCGACGTGCCTGTCTACGCCGTGAAGGATGCGGCCGACCTGCACCTGGTGCTGCAGGATCTGCGCGACAAGCACATGGTGCTCATCGACACGGTGGGCATGAGCCAGCGCGACCGCGCCGTCTCCGACCAGATCGCGATGCTGTGCACCAGCCATCGCCCGGTCAAGCGCCTGCTGCTGCTCAACGCGACCAGCCATGGCGACACGCTCAACGAAGTGGTGCATGCCTACCGCCACGGCGGGGGCGGTAGCGAACTCGCGGGCTGCATCTTCACCAAGGTCGACGAGGCCACGCATCCGGGCGCGCTGATCGACACCGTGATCCGCCATCGTCTGCCGGTGCACTACATCTCCAGCGGCCAGAAGGTGCCGGAGAACCTGATGCCCGCCGATCGCGCGCAACTGGTGGACAGTGTGTTCCAGCCGCGCCGTCACAACCCGCTGTTCGTGCCTGCAGAGGCCGACATGCAGGACGAGCCGGCAGGTGCTGCGCCGTCGGCGCAGGTCGTCCAGGCGCAGGCCGAGGCCGAGCGGCTCCGCGTGCAGTACCAGAACCTCATTCGCGCCATGGCGCATGACGCGCAGGAACTGGCGACCGCGGCTGGAGCGCTCGCGGGTGCGCAAATCGGCTTCGAAAGCGCACGCCGCCTCTGGCGCCATGCGGGCGAGGAGGACATCGGCCACAAGGCGGTGCTGCAGGACCTGATGGTGCATGCCCGCAGCGAGATCGCGGCCGGCTGCGACCAGCACGTTCTCGCGTTGTGCGGGCAGGTCGGCCTGCGTTCCAACGAGGGCGGCGACGCGTATGAATGCCAGAGCAGTCTGCTGCTGTCCGACCGCAGCGGCTCGCCGCTCTCCGCGCCGAACCAGTGGCTTTCCACCGCTGCGACGCGCGGCGGCAGCGATGCGCGTCGCAAGCCGGGCATGCGGCAAGTGCAATGGCTGCGTCAGCAGGATTTCGGCAAGGCGCTGGTGCACGTTCTGCCACGGCTGCCCGCCATCGAGTTCATGGCCGAATGGCAGGCGCAAGGCCAGAAATGGCTGGCCCGCGTGCCGGGTTCGACCGGTGTCGTCGATCCGCACACCGGCGCATCGAGCGCGCTGGCGCGCAGGGACTTCGATTTCGGCGAGACGCATCCTGTCCTGTTCCGCGGCAAGCCGGCGCTCCAATCCGAGGCGCATGCCGAAGTGATCCTGCGGGCCGGTGCCGACAACGCCGCACTGCCTGCGTTGCGCTGTGTCGTCACGCGCGTGCTGGACGAGCGCAGCCAGAAGATTCTTGCGCAGGGCTATCTGCTGACCAACGTCGGCACGCAGGTCACGGCACGGCAACTGGCGCAGTGGCAGGGATGGGCCGCCGAGGCGGACCCGTGCTTCCGCCTGATCCGCCAGGGCGTGCAGCTCGTGGGCGGCATGGGCGAGCTGGGCGACCCGAACATGATGAAGCGCCTGCTGATCGCCGGCCAGGTGACCACCACCGTGTGGCGCCTGCTGCAGGCCAACGGCGAGTGGGCCGACCGCACGCGCATGCTGCTCAACCAGTTGACCGGGCGGCCTGTGCGCTCCAGCCGGCCTCTCACCGGCAATGCCTTGTACGTGGGCGTGAGCAAGCTCTTCCTGCTGCTGGAGGCGTTGGGAACCGAATCGACGGCGCCGACGCAGCAGCCAGCCAGGGCCCTGGAGCAGCAGGATTGAGGAGGCGCACCATATGAGCAAGCTGGTTGCAGATCAGGCCGACGGATTGCGGCGCCTGCTGTCGCACACGCCGACGCGCATCGTGGCCGTCGCGGGCATCGGCCGCGGCGACGGCGCGACCACCACGGCGATGAACCTGGGCGCGGCCCTGGTGCATCAAGGGAAGGATGTGCTGCTCCTCGACGAGCATGGCCCGGCGGCGGACTCGGTCTGCGCCGTGTGGGGCGTCGATCCGCTGGGCAGCCTGGCGGACGTGGCCGACCGGCGCCTGACCTGCGAAGGCGCAGTGGCGCGTGCAGGCTGCGGCGTCGGCGTGCTGCCGGCGCTGCCCGGCGTGCGGCATGCGGACGCCGATCCGCGCCTGCTGTGTCCCGGCGGCGTGATCCTGGTCGATGCGGTGTTCGACAGCGAAGGCCGCCTGTCGGCGCTGGCCCAACTCGCGGACGAACTGGTGCTCGTGCTGCGGCCGAATGCCGCATCGATCACATCCGCCTATGCGGGCATCAAGCGGCTGCACTACGCGCATGGATTGAAGCAATTGCGCTTCCTGGTCAACGGCGTCTCCAGTGTCGAGGAGGCGCAGAAGGTCACGACCAATCTCGCCAATACCGGCAGCCGCTATCTCGCCGTGTCCTTGGAGCCGGCCGGCTGGGTTCGCGCCGATCCGCACCTGGCGGACGCGCGGCGGCTCGGCGAGACCGTGGTCGAGGCTTTTCCGGCCAGCCCGGCCGCCGTGGATTTCCGGCGAATCGCCGGCGACATGGGCCGCTGGCCCTGGCGCGCGGCGCCGCCGCGCCGCACGAGAAACACCGAGAGCGCGGAGCAGGCGCTTCGCGCAGCCATGGCGCCTGCGCGCTCCGCGTATGCGTCGGGCGCAGTCGCCGCCTGACCCGCAGAACCGAACAACGGAAAAAAGGACTGAACGTGTACACCGCGCAGGGAACCATTGAAAAGTCCCATCTGCTGGAGCAGCACCAGCCGATGGTGCGCCGCATCGCGCTCCAGATGATCGCCAAGCTGCCCGCCAGCGTGGAGCTGGACGACCTGATCCAGGCCGGGATGATCGGCCTGCTCGATGCATCCAGCCGCTACCAGGACAACAAGGGCGCGCAGTTCGAGACCTTCGTCAGCCAGCGCATTCGCGGCGCCATGCTCGACGAGCTGCGTGCCAGCGACTGGGGCTCGCGAGGCCTGCGCCAGTCGGCGCGCGGCGTCGAAAAGGCCATCCAGGCACTCGAGCACCGGCTCGGCCGGCCGCCCACGGAAGGGGAGATCGCCAGGGAGCTGAAGATGGACCTGGAGGCGTACCAATCGCTGCTGCAGGAAATCCAGGGCTGCCAGCTCCTGTATGTCGAAGACTTCGCGAAGGGCGAGTCGGACAACCCCTTCATCGACATGCATGCGCAGGAAGCGCGCAAGGGACAGCGCGGGAGCGATGACCCGCTGGAGCAGCTGCTGGAAAGCGGTTTTCGGCACCAGCTGGTGGATGCCATCTCGGCGCTGCCCGAGCGCGACCAGTTGTTGCTGAACCTGTACTACGAGGAAGAACTGAACCTGCGCGAGATCGGCGCGATCCTGGAAGTGAGCCAGAGCCGCGTGTGCCAGTTGCACAGCCAGGCCATCAGCCGGTTGCGGGCCAGCCTGAAAGAGCTGTTGTAAGGAAGGTCGCTACGACCGCGAGCGGGCCAGCAGCGACGCAAGTTGCCGGTCGTGCACGCGTGACAACAGCAGCAGCGCGGCTACGGACCCGACAAGCGCCATGAACATGTCCGACTGCGTGTCCCACGGATCGCCCTGCGTGCCGAGGAACTCGTCCGCACCCTGGCCCATCGCCAGGGCGGCCGCCCACTCGATGAGCTCGTAGCTGGCGCTGATCGCCATCACGATGCAGACGACGACGAAGGCGAGCATCTTCCGGCCCCGCACGTACTGCCCGCGCAGCAGGATTTCCCGTGCGATCAGCGCCGGCACGAAGCCCTGCATGAAGTGTCCGATCTTGTCGTAGGGATTGCGGCCCAGGTGCATCAGGTCCTGCAGCCAGAAGCCGAGCGGCACGCGCGCATAGCTGTAGGCGCCGCCCAGCATCAACACGCAGCAGTGCAGGAAGATCAACCCATAGAGCAGCGGCGTGAGCGGAAACCGCCGCCCGGTCGCCCACATCAGCGGCAATGCGATGAGCACCGGGGCCACCTCCATCCACCAGGTGACGCGGTCGTAGGGGTGCAGGCCCGACAAGGCCAGCAGCGCGATCAGGACGGCCGAGACGATGAGCAGGGCACGAGGGCGGTGATGGAGCGGATGGACCATGGGGACGCAGTATGAGCGACCCCGCACGCTATGTCGCCGCGCCTTCCCACCAGCCGAACGGCCCGGCCTTTTTCAGCCGGCCAGGAAGCGCTCCGCCAGCAGCACCCAGTAGGCCGAGCCGATGGCGACGTTGGCGTCGTTGAAGTCGTAGCCCGGGTTGTGCACCATGCATGCGCCGTGGCCGTCCCCCTCGCCGGCGCCGTTGCCGATCAGCAGGTAGCTGCCCGGCACCTTCTCCAGCATGAAGGCGAAGTCCTCGCTGCCGGACAATGCCGGGCCTTGCAGCGTGACGCGATCGGCGCCGACCAGTTCGAGCGCCACCTCGCGCGCGAAGGCCGTCTCCTCGGGGGTGTTGACCAGCACCGCATAGCCGGGCTTCCAGTCGATCGTGGCAGTGACGCCGAAGCTCTCGGCCTGCGCGGTGATCAGCGCCTTGATGCGTTGTTCCAGCAGGGCGCGGACTTCGCGATCGAGCGCGCGAACGCTCAGCTCCATCGTCGCTGTCTGCGGGATCACGTTGTTGGCCTTGCCGGCATGCAGCGCGCCCACGGTGACCACCGCCATCTGCAGCGGGTCGATGTTGCGCGACACGATGGTCTGCAGCGCCATCACGATGCTCGCCGCCGCCACGACCGGGTCGGCCGTGCGGTGCGGCAAAGCGCCGTGGCCGCCGATGCCGGTGAGCGTGACCGTGGCGTAGTCGGACGATGCCATCGCGGCGCCTTCGCGCAGCACCAGCCGGCCTTGCGGCGTGCCCGGCATGTTGTGCATCGCGAAGATCGCGTCGCAGGGGTACTTGTCGAAGAGGCCGTCCTGCATCATCCGCAGCGCGCCGCCGCCGCCTTCCTCGGCCGGCTGGAAGATCAGGTTCAGCGTGCCGGAGAAGCGGCCGCGATGGGCCAGGTGGTGCGCTGCCGCGAGCAGCATGGCCGTGTGGCCATCGTGGCCGCAGGCGTGCATCACACCCTGGTGGCTGCTGGCGTAGGCCAGGCCGGTGGCTTCGTCGATCGGCAGGGCGTCCATGTCGGCACGCAGGCCGAGCTGCCGCGTGCCGTCGCCGCGCCGGAGCCGGCCCACCACGCCGGTGCCGCCGAGGCCGCGCTCGACCTCGTAGCCCCATGCCTTGAGCTTCGAGGCCACCAGTTCGGAGGTGCGGTGCTCGTCGAATGCCAGTTCGGGGTGATGGTGGATGTCGCGTCGCAGGCCGATGAATTCATCCGCTTGCTGGTGCAGCGCGTCGAGCAGGGTCGCAGTCGTCATGGTGTTCCTTACTGGGGCTGCAGGTTGATGGACTTGGCGATGGCGCGGTAGCGCGCGATCTCGGCATCGTAGAACTTCGCGGATTCGGCCAGCGTCATCGGAGGCGAAGCCAACTGCGTCTGGGCTGCCAGCTGCGAGCGCACGCCGGGCTCCTGCAGCGTCGCGCCGATGGCCTTGTGCAGGCGCTGGACAACATCCTCCGGCGTGTTCTTCGGCACCATGAAGCCGCTCCAGATCTTGTACGAGAAGTCCTTCAGCTCCTTGCCTTCGCTGACCGTTGGCACGTTCTTGAGCAATTCGGAGCGCTGGGCGCCGAGTTGGCCGATCACCTTGAGCCGGCCTTGCTCGGCCAGGGCACCCATGCCCGCGCTGTAGACCAGCACGGCGAAGTCCACCTGGCCGCCGCCGATGTCCTGCAGCAGCGGCGCGTTGCCCTTGTATGGCGCATGGATCATCTGCGTGCCCGTGCGGTGCTGCACGTCCTCGAGGATCAGGTGGTAGAGCGAACCGATGCCCACGCTGCCGTAGGTCAGCGGCTTGTCCTTGGACTTGCGGGCGAGCGCGATGAGTTCATCGACGTTGTTGGCGGGAAGGTCCTTGCGCGCGACGAAGACCATCACCGCATCGGTCACCGGGTGGACGAGCCGGAAGTCCTCGGCCTTGAGCTTGACCGCGGCGTTGGCGAGCGGGGAGAGGATCACTTCATTGGGCGAGCCCTGGAAGATGTAGTAGCCGTCGGCGGGCGCAGCGAGCACCTTCTGGGCCGCCAGCGCGCCGGCGACGCCGCCGAGGTTTTCCACGACCACCTGCTGCCCGAGTTCCTTGCCGAGCGGCACGGTGAAGATGCGCGCCGCCGCATCGGACGGTCCGCCGGCGGGGTACGGAACCATCAGGCTGACGGGCTTGGTCGGGTAGCCCTGGGCGAGGGCGGCGCCCGCGGCCAGCAGCAACAGGCCGGTGGCGATCGAACGCTGGATGAACGGCTTCATAGAACTCCTGGGTGGCGCCTGCGTGGGCGCCTGTGGGGATGACTGGCTCGGCGACGGCGTCCTGGTGTCCTGACGCGAAACGCATCGTAGGAGCGCTGCAAAAGAACATCCAATGCATTGTTGTTGGGATTAGCATTACTCCAATGCATACATATGGAAAAGGCACGCCATGACGCTCGTGCAACTCCGCCACCTGATCGCGCTCGCGGAGAGCGGCTCGTTCAGCAAGTCCGCGCAGGCGATGTACATCACGCAGCCGGCGCTCAGCCGCAGCATCCGCGCGCTGGAGGACGAACTCGGCATGCCCCTGTTCGACCGCGTCGGGCGGCGCAGCGAGCTCACGTCTTTCGGCCACGAGGTGGTGGCGCGCGCACGTCAGCTGGTGTTCGAGGCCGGCGAGCTGCGCGACAGCGGCCGCCAGATGCGCGAGGGGCAGGGCGGCGTGCTTCGCATCGGCATGGGCTCGGGCCCCGGCGCGATGCTGATGACGCCGCTGCTGATGCGCATGGCGACGCGGCATCCCAAGGTGCGTGTGGTCGTGGCGCGGGGCGGCACCGACCTGCTGGCGCAAGCCCTGCGCGCACGAACGCTCGATGCGCTGGTGGTCGATGCCCGATCGCTGGATCCTGCTGCCGACCTGCAGGTGAGCGAGCTGCGCGAGATGCGGGGCGTCTTCATGTGCCGCCGCGGCCATCCGCTGACGCGCCTGCGCAAGGGCGTGACCTTCGAGGCCGTGCAGCGCTATCCGATCGCCTCCACGCCGCTAAGCGAGGAGGTGGCGCGAAGCCTGATCGAGACCTACGGCCCCGACGCGCATCCGGAACATTGCGTGACCCTGCAGTGCGAGGAGGTCGCCAGCCTGGTCGACGTGGCCCGCCAGAGCGATGCCGTGCTGCTGGCGATTCGCGCGGCCGCGCCCGATCTGGTCGAGCTGAAGATGACGCCGCCGATCGAAAGAGTTGCGCGCTTCGGCTTGGTGACGCTGCGCCGGCGCACCGAGGCGCCGGGATTGTCGATCGTGCGGGAACTGATCGGGGAACTGATGCACGACTGAGGCGGGAAGGCATCGGGCGCTGGCGCATTGACCGCAGCGCGGCATTCATGGATAACTCGCTTCGGAGACATCGCTCGCACGCCGGGCACCAACGAAAGAACGCCATGAGCCAATTCCGCATCGAACACGATCTGCTTGGCGACCGCGAGGTGCCTGCCGAGGTGTACTACGGCGTGCACACGCTGCGCGCGCAGGAGAACTTCCAGATCTCGGGAACGACTATCTCCGCCTATCCTGAACTCGTGACCGCGCTGGCGTCGGTGAAGCAGGCGGCGGCCGAGGCCAATGCCGAACTGGGACTGCTGCCCGAGGCCAAGCTCAACGCCATCGTCGCCGCCTGCGAGGAGATCCGAAAAGGCGCGCTGCGCGACCAGTTCGTCGTCGACATGATCCAGGGCGGGGCCGGCACCTCGACCAACATGAACGCCAACGAGGTGATCTGCAACCGGGCGCTGGAGATCCTCGGGCACCAGCGCGGCGAATACCACCACCTGCACCCGAACGAAGACGTCAACATGGCGCAGAGCACCAACGACGTCTATCCGACCTCGCTGCGCATCGCGACCTGCTTTGCGATCGACCGCCTGCTCGTCGCGATGGACCGGCTGCGCGGCGACTTCGCCGAGAAGGCGGTCGAGTTCGCGCCGCTGCTGAAGATCGGCCGCACCCAGTTGCAGGACGCCGTGCCGATGACGCTGGGACAGGAGTTCTCGACCTACGCCGTGATGCTGGAAGAGGACATGGCGCGCCTGCGCGAAGCGTCCTTGCTGATACGGGAGATCAACCTCGGCGCGACGGCCATCGGCACCGGCATCACCGCGCATCCCGAGTACGCGGCCAAGGCGCTGAAATCACTGGTGCGCATCACCGGCATCGAGCTCAGCACGGCGCCGAACCTGATCGAGGCGACGCAGGATTGCGGTGCCTTCGTGCAGCTCTCCGGCGTGCTCAAGCGCATCGCCGTGAAGTTGTCGAAGACCTGCAATGACTTGCGGCTGCTGTCGAGCGGCCCGCGCTCGGGCCTGGGCGAGATCAATCTGCCGCCGATGCAGGCGGGCTCGTCCATCATGCCGGGCAAGGTGAACCCGGTGATCCCCGAGGTGGTGAACCAGGTCGCGTTCGAAGTGTTCGGCAACGACCTCACGGTGACCTTTGCCGCGGAGGCCGGGCAACTGCAGCTCAATGCCTTCGAGCCGATCATCGCGACGGCGCTGTTCCGCAGCTTCAAGCACCTGACCAATGCCTGCAACACCTTGGGCGAGCGCTGCGTTCGCGGCATCACGGCCAACCCCGATCGCCTGAAGGAAAGCATCGAGCGCTCCATCGCGCTCGTGACCGCGCTCAATCCGATCATCGGCTACAAGGAAGCGACCGAGGTCGCTGCCGAGGCCTACGCCAACGGAACCAACGTGCGCGAGGTCGTGCTGCGGCGCAAGCTGATGACCGAGGTGGAGTTGGAGCAGGCCCTGCGCCACGAGGTGCTGACGCAGCCGCGCGTCTACGAGCAGACGCAGCGCAAGCACTGAACGCGCGAACGAGCGCCCGAGTGCGGCTCGGGCCTCAGTTGGCCGTGATCTTCCGCTCCCGGACGATGGCGCTCCACTTGGCGTCCTCGCTTCTCATGAACGCCGTGAGTTCGGCGCGCGAGGTCGGCTGCGGGGTCAGGCCGTGCTTGTTCAGGGCATCCTTGACGCCGGGGTCGTTGAGCACCTTGACGATCTCGACGTTCCAGCGGTCGAGGATCGGGGCCGGGGTCTTGCCGGGCGCGACGAAGGCGTACCAGTTCAGCGCCTCGAAACCGGGGTAGCCCGATTCGGCCACCGTCGGGATGTTGGGCAGGTACGCCGGGCGCTTCAGACCCGTGGTCGCGAGGGGGATCAGCTTGCCGGCCTCCACGTAGGGCATCGCGGTCGGCGGCGCGGAGAAGTACGAAGCGATCCGCTGGCCGAGCAGGTCGGTGAGCGCGGGCGCGCCGCCCTTGTACGGCACGTGCACCATGTCGACGCCGGCGCGTTGGTTGAACAATTCGCCCGCCAGGTGCGAGGCCGAGCCAGCGCCGGTGGACGCGAAGTCCACGCCGCCCTGCTTCTTCTTGGCCAGCGCGACGAACTCCGCGAGGTTCTTGACGCCCACGCCCTGGTGAACCACGAGCACGTTCGGAAAGTTCACGCCGCCGGACACCGCCGCCAGATCCTTGAACGGGTCGTAGCTGACCTTCATCACGTGCGGCGCAATGGTCAGCGGGCCGATCGAGCCGAACAGCAGCACGGAGCCATCGGCGGGAGCGGCGGCCACTTGCTGGTGCGCGATGTTGCCGCCGGCGCCGGCCTTGTTGTCGACCACTACGCTCTGGCCGATGTTCTCGGCCAGCTTCTTGGCGATCAGGCGCGCTGCGGCATCGGCTGCACCGCCAGGCGCGAAACCGACGACCAGCGTGACCGGCTTCGAAGGCGGGAAATCCTGCGCGTGGCCGATGCCTGCCAGCGGCAAGGTGGCGATGGCCAGCGTCATGGCGCTCAGCAGTTGGCGTTTGTTCATCGTGATCTCCGGAGTGGTTGTCGTCTTGTGTTGTTCAGTCGGCGCCCAGCCCGATCGGGTTGGGTTGGCGCTTCTCGATCGCGTGGCGCAGCAGCGAGGCGGTGCGGAAGATGCCGTGCGCGAACTTGCCGTAGGGGAGCGTGGCGAACAGCGCCATCACCGCGCCCAGGTGCAGGCAGAGCAGCACGGCCAGCGCGGGTGTGCCGCGGCCCAGCCACAACCCGAGGCCGGTGGCGCTGGTCAGGAAGAGCAGAGCGATGAAGCCGAGGTCCATCGGCTTCTGGGCCACGTCGCCGTGCGAGGGATGGCGACGGCGGTTCAGGTTCCACAGCCCTGCGGTGCCGACCAGCAGGCTCAGCCCGCCGGCCACGCCCAGCAGCTTCGGCAGGCTGGGCAGGTCATAGGGCGCGACCCAGCCGAACACGTAGTGGTAGACCGTCGCCAGCGCGGTCGCGGCAAAGCACAGCATGAAGCCGTAGAAGGTGAAGTGGTGGAAGCGCCGGCGCGAGAGCGTGTACGCGTCGTCCTCGTTGTTGCAGCCTTGGCCGTGTCCGCCGTCGAGGTACTTCAGCCGCAGCACCGCATCGGTGGCCTCGGCGGCAGCGGGAGCGCTCAGTGGCGCACCGCTGGTGGCGGGCGTCACGTCGCGCCAGAAGCGGCGCACGCCCATGGTCAGTGCCAGCGCAGCGAACAGGAAAACGGGCGCGAACAGGCTGACCAGCAGGTTGTGCGGGAAGAGGTTGTAGAAGTTGCCCTGAAGCTTGCCTCCCCACAGCGTGCCGTTCATCGCAACGGCCATGATCAGGAACAGTGCCAGCCCGGCCGCCACCGCGAGCGACAGGGTGAGCCCGTTGCGCTGGTACAGCTTGCCCAGAGCCGGCGGCCACGCGTAGTCGACATAGGTCTGCCCGCGCACTTCGGCCATGGCCTTCGGCACGTTGACGGCGAATTCGTGCGGCGGCGCGTACTGGCAGGCATGCAGGCAGGCGCCGCAGTTGTGGCACAGGTTCGCGAGAAAGTGGATGTCGGCCTTGCCGAACTCGAGCCGGCGGGTCATTGCGGGGAAGACCGCGCAGAAGCCCTCGCAGTAGCGGCAGGCATTGCAGATCTGCATCTGCCGCGCGACTTCGGTTTCGTTCGCGGTGAGGATGGGTATGACGGTGCGCCCGCCGGCGGCGAGCGACGCGGCTTCGCGTGTCAGGGCTTCAAGCTGTTGCATGGTGGTCCGTTCTGGCCGTCTTGGCGTGGGCGGCTGCCTCGGCCGCGCGAGTGCCGGCGATGCGGCCGAATGCAGTGCCGATGGCCATGCCGACGCCGGCCGTGTAGCCCTTGCCGAGCACGTTGCCGGCCATCATTTCGCCGGCGACGAAGAGGTTGTCGCTCGGCACGCCGTCGAAGTGCACCGCGGAGTCCTCGTTGACCTTCAGGCCCAGGTAGGTGAAGGTGATGCCGGGCCGCAGCGCATAACCGTAGAAGGGCGCGGTGTCGATCGGGCGCGCCCAGTGCGTCTTGGCGGGCGAGAGTCCTTCGGTGTGGCAGTCGTCGAGTTGCGTGTGATCGAAGGTGCCCGTGCGGCAGGCGGCGTTGTAGGCCTCGACCGTGGCGGTGAAGCGTGCCTCGTCGAGCCCGAGCTGTCGCGCAAGCTCCGGCAGCGAGTCCGCCCGCGTGCCCGGGAACACCGGCGGCATGAAGCGGCCCACGGCCTTGGCGTCGATGATCGACCAGGCGATCTGGTCCGGCTGCTGTGCGACGAGCCGCCCCCAGATGGCATAGCGCTTGGGCCAGAAGTCCTCGCCCTCGTCGTAGAAGCGCTCGGCGTGCCGGTTGACCACCACGCCCAGCGACACGCAGTCGATGCGCGTGCAGATGCCGCCGTCGTAGAGCGGTGCGCGCGCGTCGATGGCGACCATGTGCGCCTGCGTCGGATCGCCAATCGCGTCCGCGCCGGCGTCGATCATGTGCTTGAGCAGAACGCCCATGTTGAAGCGGGTGCCGCGAATCAGGAAGTTGTCGGCGGGCCATTCGCCACGCTCGTTCTGGCCCCAGGCCTCGCGCAGCCACTCGATGTTCGACTCGAAGCCGCCCGCCGCCAGTACGCAGGCGCGAGCGGCAATGCGTTCGCCGGCGGCGGTGCGGACCGCGACGAAGCGGCCCTCCTGCATTTCCACCGACACCACCGGCGTGTCGTAGCGCACCTGCACGCCCAGCGCCTCCGCGCTGCGGAAGTAGGCATTGACCAGGGCCTTGCCGCCGCCCATGAAGAAGGCATTGGTGCGCGCCACGTGCAGTGCCCCCGACAGCGGTGGCTGGAAATGCACGCCGTGGCTTCGCATCCAGTCGCGGCAGTTGGAGGACGCGCGGATCGCCATGCGAGCGAGGTGCTCATCGGTCTGGCCGCCCGTGACCTTCAGCAGGTCCTGCCAGTACTCCTCTTCAGGGTAGGCGTCGACCAGAACGTCCTGCGGGGCATCGTGCATGCAGCGCAGGTTGCGTGTGTGCTGCGAGTTGCCGCCTCGCCATTCGCGCGGCGAGGCTTCGAGCAGAAGGACGCTGGCGCCGGCCTCTCGCGCCATGAGCGCGGCGCACAGCGCAGCATTGCCGCCGCCGACGACCAGTACATCGATCACGTTGTGTCTCCTTGTGGGGTCAGGAGACTGTAGGGAGTCGGCCCTTCACGCGAAAGAGCGGATCGGGCAACAGGTGTTCAGTTTTCGAGAAGACTCGCGCCGGCCCAACGGCCCTCGCGCACCAGTGCACGCGCCGTGTCGGCCACCACCACGCGGGTCGCCAGCGCGGCGGGGGAGAGTTCGTCGTCGGAGAGGCTCACCAGCAGGTTGCGGCGGCCGACGTGCGCGTCGGTGATCTGGCTGAGGTGCACGTCGCCCGCGGGGTGGCGCGCGGTCGCGGCGCCGGGCTGGATGGTCGCGCCCTGGCCGGCGAGCACCGCATCCATCAGGAGGGCGAGGCCGTCGATTTCCGCGACGACGGCCGGCTCGACGCGCGCCCGCGCGAAGGCGGCCGTGAGCGTCGCGCGCAATCCATGGCCTGAGCTGGGCAGGATGAGCGGCACGCCGGCCAACTGCGACAGGCGCACCTTGGCACCGGCCGGTCGTTTTGCCAGGAGGGGCGACGCGATCACATACAGTTTTTCGTCGAGCAGGGGGGAGACGCTCCAGCGGCGCGGCGTGTCCGTCTGGAACAGCACGGCGAGATCGAGTTGCCGCGCCTCGAGCATCGTTGCGAGGTGGCCGGAGAGCGACTCCACCAGGTGCAGCCGCACATCCGGGTAGCGCTCGCGCATCGCCTGCATGAGCGGCACGCCGAGCACCGAAGCCGTGGTCGGCGCCAGCCCCACGCTCACGTGGCCCGAGAGGCGCGCCTGCTGCGCGGCGCGAACCGCGTCGTCGGCATGGCGCAGCGTGAGCTGGGCCTGGTGCAGGAAGGCCACGCCCGCGTCGGTCGGCGTGACACCCGTCGATGCGCGTTGCAGCAGGCGGGTGCTGAGTTCGCCTTCGAGGCGGCTGATCTGCTGGCTCAGGGCCGAGGTGACCACACCCAGCTCGACCGCCGCGCGGCCCATGCTGCGTAGCTCGCAGACCTTGACGAAATAACGTAGCTGTCGCAACTCCATGAGGGGGCAGTGTAGGGTCAGCGCGTCGGGGCGCGCTGCCATGCCCGAATGCTCAAGGGCTGCGGGATCAGTGGTGGCTGCATTCCGGCGCCACGCGGTCGAGCGCCTCGATCAGCTTGGCGGTCAAACGCAGGCTGTACTCCTGGGTCGGATGCACGTCGTCGATGAGCTCGGCCGGACCGGCCGATCCGAAATCGGCGAACTCGACGTCCATGTCGCGCGCCAGCCGCTTCGCTTCGTCGTCGATGCGGTCGCGGCCCGCCAGCTTGTCCGGCGTCATGAAGGCATTCGGCGTCTGCCGGGAGTAGCCGGTCAGCACCGGAATCTTCCCCTCGAAGCGCACGGCTTCGATCATCCAAGGCAAGTGGGTCAGCACCGTACCGCCGGACCAGCCCTCGGCAATGCCGCTTTCGATCACGACCACGCGGGCGTCCCTCGGATCGCCGTGGAATCCCTTGGCCACCTTCGCCAGGGACTGGCCCGGCACGGTGCGGTCGTCGATACGCCAGGCCGGGCGCTGCGCCTTGAGTTCAGCAGCAGGATGGCGCGCGTGGCGCATGGACAACTCTTCCTTGACGTAGGAGCCGTTGAGGATCGAGTCGCCGTAGAACACCACGGAGCAGTCGGCGGAGGTCTTGTCGGGCATCGGCCGGGCGGCGGCGACCACGCCGGGCGTCGCCGGCACGGCGCCGGTGACCGGCGTGTCTGCACTCTTGCCGCCGCAGGCGCTGAGCGCCAGGGCGAGGAGGGCGGCGCCGCCATGGCGCACGAGCGGGAATTTTTTGCGAAACAAGGAAAAAGGTTGCGAACGGAATGGCATGCGACGTGTAGGACCTGGCGCCAGTCCAGGCGACGAGTTCAACCACATACGCGGCTGTACGTGATCAACAAAAAAGGTCTGCTACCGGGGTGGTAACAGACCTTCTTGCTTCGATTGGTGCCGGAGAGATGAATCGAACACCCGACCTTCTCATTACGAATGAGCTGCTCTACCGACTGAGCTACACCGGCTAAGCCCTCGATTATAGCGGGTCGTGATAGCGAGTCAGCCGCTCGACCTCATTTTTTGACCCCAACACAACAGCCACGCGTTCGTGGAGCTTCGACGGCTCCAGGTCGAGGATGCGCTTCTTGCCGTTGGTGGAGGCGCCACCCGCCTGTTCGACGATCCAGCTCATGGGGTTGGCCTCGTACATCAGGCGCAACTTGCCGGCCTTCTCGGGCTCACGCTTGTCCCAGGGGTACATGAAGACGCCGCCGCGCATCAGGATGCGGTGCACGTCGGCCACCATGCTGGCAATCCAGCGCATATTGAAGTCCTTGCCGCGCGGACCTTCCTTGCCGGCGAGGCATTCGTCGATGTAGCGCTTCACCGGGGCGTCCCAGTGGCGCATGTTGCTCATGTTGATCGCGAATTCCCTGGTGTCGGCCGGGATCTGGATGTCTTCTTGCGTCAGCATGAAGGAACCCTGCTCGCGGTCGAGCGTGAACATCGCGACGCCGCTGCCGACAGTCAGCACCAGCGTGGTCTGCGGGCCATAGATACAGTAGCCGGCCGCGACCTGCTTGCTGCCTGCCTGCAGGAAGTCGGCCTCCTGCACGCCGGGCGTGTCGTCCGGCTTCTTGAGCACGCTGAAGATGGTGCCGATGCTCACGTTCACGTCGATGTTGCTCGAGCCGTCGAGGGGATCGAACAGCAGCAGGTACTCGCCTTGCGGATAGCGGTTGGGCACGACGTAGATGCTGTCCATTTCCTCGCTCGCCATCGCGGCGAGATGGCCGCCCCATTCGTTGGCCTCAATGAGTACTTCGTTGGCGATGATGTCGAGCTTCTTCTGCACCTCGCCCTGCACGTTCTCGCTCTCGGCCGTGCCGAGCACGCCGCCGAGCGCGCCCTTGTTGACGGCCTGGCTGATGCTCTTGCAGGCGCGTGCGACCACTTCGAGCAGCAGACGCAGCTGGCCGGGGATGAGGCCGTCGGCGCGTTGCTGTTCGACGAGGTAGCGGGTGAGTGAGATCTTCTGTTGAGCCATGTATTGGGGGTCCTTGATAGGTCAGGCCGTCAGGGCACGCGTAACGACTTCGTGCGTGTCCTTGCTGAGGTCGGGTCGGGCGGCGACGCGGGCGATGGCTTCGCGTGCGGCGCTGCGATAGGGTTCGGCCAGCTTGCTCCAGCGGTCGAGCGCTCGCGCGAGGCGCGCTGCAACCTGCGGATTGATCGCGTCGAGCTCGATCACGCGGTCGCTCCAGAACACATAGCCGGCCGCATCGGGGCGGTGCAGTGCGCCGGGGTTGGCGCTGCAATAGCTGAAGATCACGCTGCGGGCGCGGTTCGGGTTCTTGATGGAGAAATCCGGGTGCTTCATCAGCTGCTTCACCAGCGGCAGGATGTCGCCGCCGCGGTCGGGTGCGCCGGCCTGCAGCGAGAACCACTTGTCGATCACGAGCGCTTCGTTCTTGAAGATCTCGTGGAAGCGAGCGAGTGCCTGTGCCGCCAATGCGTGGCCGGAAGCGACCAGCGCGTTGAGGGCGTTGAAGCGATCGGTCATGTTGCCCGCGTCCTTGAAGCGCTGGAGCGTCTTGCCCGGCCAGACCGTGTCGCCCGTGGCGCGCGCGGCAAGGCACAGGTGGGTCAGCGCGATGCCGGCCAGTGCGCGGCGGCCCGACGAGACCGGGTCGGGCGTGTAGGCGCCGGTGTCGCGGTTCTGCTCGTACACATGCTCCCAGTCGGCGAAGAGGGCGGTAGCGAGTTGTGCGCGCATGGCTTCGCGCACGACGTGCACGCGCTGCGGGTCGACCACTTCCAGCTGCTCGGCGATGTAGGTTTCCGAAGGCAGCGTGAGCACGAGTTCCTTGAACGCGGCGTCGAGCGTCGGATGGCGCAGCACGCCGCGCATCGCGTCGACGAAGGCGTCGTTCAGCGGCAACTCGTGGGTGCCGGCCGGCGGCGTCGCGATGGCGCGCACCGCGGCGCGCAGCGCGAGGCGCTGGCCCGCTTCCCAGCGGTTGAACGGATCGGGATCGTTGGCCAGCAGGGTGAGCAACTGGGCGTCGGTGTACTCGTAGTCGAGGATCACCGGCGCACTGAAGCTGCGCAGGATCGAAGGCACTGGCTCGGCGTCGATGTTGACGAAGGTGACCTGCTCGCCAGCGCGCGTCAGCACGAGGGTCCGGGTGCCTTCGACCGCGCCTGATTCGCCTTCGAGTTGCAGCGGCAGTTCACGGCCGTCCGCGCCCAGCAGGCCGATGTTGACCGGGATCACGAAGGGGTCCTTCGACGGCTGGCCCGGCGTGGGCGCACAACTCTGCACGAAGCTCAGCGTGTAGCTGCGCGCAGAGGCGTCGTACACGCCATGCGCGGCCAGGCGCGGCGTGCCGGCCTGGCTGTACCAGCGCTTGAACTGCGGCAGCAGGCGCGCGAGGTCCGATTCGGGATTCGCATCGGCAATCGCCTGCGCAAAGTCGTCGCAGGTCACGGCCTGGCCATCATGGCGCTCGAAGTACAGCGTGATGCCGCGCTCGAAGCCCTTGCGGCCGACCAGCGTCTGCATCATGCGGACGACCTCCGCACCCTTCTCGTAGATGGTGACGGTGTAGAAGTTGCTGATCTCGATGTAGCTGTCGGGCCGCACCGGGTGGGCCATGGGGCCGGCATCCTCGGGGAACTGCGCCGTACGCAGCACGCGCACGTCCTCGATGCGCTTGACGGCGCGCGCCGATGCATCGGCGCACAGGTCCTGGCTGAACTCCTGGTCGCGGAAGACGGTCAGGCCTTCCTTGAGCGAGAGCTGGAACCAGTCGCGGCAGGTCACGCGGTCGCCGCTCCAGTTGTGGAAGTATTCGTGGCCGACCACGCTCTCGATGTTGCTGTAGTCGGCGTCGGTGGCGGTGGCCTGGTTGGCGAGGACGTACTTCGTGTTGAAGATGTTCAGGCCCTTGTTCTCCATCGCGCCCATGTTGAAGTCGCTGGTCGCGACGATCATGAAGCGGTCGAGGTCGAGCGGCAGGCCGAAGCGGGCTTCGTCCCACATCACCGAGTTGATCAGCGAGTTCATCGCATGCTCGGTCTTGTCGAGGTCGCCGGCGCGCACGTAGACCTGCAGCAGATGCTCCCTGCCGTTGCGCGCCTTGATGCGCTGCTCGCGTGCAACGAGTTTGCCGGCGACGAGCGCGAACAGGTAGCTCGGCTTGCGGAAGGGATCGACCCACTTCGCGAAGTGCCGGCCTTCGGGCAGGTCGCCCTGTTCGACCAGGTTGCCGTTGGACAGCAGCACGGGGTAGGCAGCCTTGGCCGCGCGCAGCGTGACCGTGTAGCTCGCCATCACGTCCGGGCGGTCGAGGAAGTAGGTGATGCGGCGGAAGCCCTCGGCCTCGCACTGCGTGAAGAAGGTGTCCTCGCTCACGAACAGGCCCATGAGCTTGGTGTTCTTCACCGGGCAGCAGGTGGTGAAGATCTCCAGTTCGAAGGCATCGGGCAGGTTGTCGATCACGAGTTGGTCGACGTCCATGCGGAACGATGCGCCCTGGCCGTCGACCAGCACGCGGGCCAGGTTCAGCTCGTCGCCGTCGAGGCGCAGTGGCTCGGGCGCCACGTCGGGATTGCGACGCAGGCGCATGCGGTTGAGCACGCGGGTCTTGGCGGGGTCGAGGTCGAAGGTGAGGTCGACGGTGTCGATCCAGTAGGCAGGCGCGCTGTAGTCCTCGCGACGGATCGCAATCGGTTGGCCTTGGGCATCACGCAACAGCATCGAGTGTCTCCAGAAAGTTTGAGTTAGCTAGTTCGTTGTAGTCACGCACGGCCGCAATCACGTGCGGCCCCGCGAGTTCGGAGGCGCTATGGGTGGTGCAGACCGCGACCGCGAGCATGCCGCCGCGGCGCGCGGCCTCGATGCCGAAGGGCGCGTCTTCGAAGACGACGCAGCGCGAGGGCGTCGCGCCGATGCGGCGGGCGGCTTCGAGAAAGATGGCCGGCTGGGGCTTGCCGGGGAAGCCTTCATCGCCCCCGACGATGGCGAGCGGGGCGGGCGTCATGCGCAGATTCGACATCGTGAAGGCGATGTTGTGCCTGTCGCCGGCTGTCCCCACCGCGATCTTGAGGCCGTGCGCGACGGCGCTGCTGGCGAAGGTCCGGAATCCTGCGACTTCGCGGAACTCCGCGCCGAACAACTCGCGGTAGATGGATTCCTTGTGTTCCATGATGGCGGCGCTCTCGGCCTGGCTGACCTCGCGTCCCATGAGTTCGCACGCACATTCGAAGCCCGTGCGCCCGGTGGTCCGCCGCATGAAATGCGGTATGTCGATCGTCAGGCCGTTGCGGCGCCCGTACTCGACCCATGCCCTGGCATGCCAGGGCATGGAATCGATCATGGTGCCGTCCATGTCGAAGATCAGTGCTTCCACCTTGTGCTTCGGGCCCTGCATCAGACTCCCTGCTTGAGCGAGGCTTCGATGAAGGCGTCGAGGTCGCCGTCCAGCACCTTCTGCGTGGCCGAGATTTCGACGTTGGTGCGCAGGTCCTTGATGCGGCTGTTGTCCAGCACGTAGCTGCGGATCTGGTGGCCCCAGCCCACGTCGGTCTTGCTGTCCTCGAGCTTCTGCTGCTCTTCCTGGCGCTTGCGCATCTCGTGGTCGTACAGCCGCGAGCGCAGGCGCTTCCACGCAACGTCGCGGTTACTGTGCTGGCTGCGGCCGTCCTGGCACTGCACCACGATGCCGGTCGGGATGTGCGTCAGCCGCACGGCCGAGTCGGTCTTGTTGATGTGCTGGCCGCCTGCGCCGCTCGCGCGGAAGGTGTCGGTGCGCACATCGGCCGGATTGATCTCGATCTCGATCGAGTCGTCGATTTCCGGGTAGACGAAGATGCTCGCGAAGCTGGTATGGCGCCCGCCCGAGGAGTCGAAGGGCGACTTGCGCACGAGCCGGTGCACGCCGGTTTCGGTGCGCAAAAGGCCGAAGGCGTAGTCGCCCTCGACCTTGATGGTCGCGCCCTTGATGCCTGCGGTGTCGCCCGGCGTCTCGTCCTCGATCTGGGTCTTGAAGCCCTTGCGCTCCGCGTACTTCAGGTACTGGCGCAGCAACATGCTGGCCCAGTCGCAGGCTTCGGTGCCGCCGGCGCCGGCCTGGATGTCGACGAAGGCGTTCAGCGGATCGGCCGGGTTGTTGAACATCCGGCGGAACTCGAGCTGCTTGATGTCGGCCTCGAGCTTGGCGGCGTCATCGGCGATGGCCTGAAGGCCGTCCATGTCGCCTTCTTCCTTCGACATCTCGAAGAGCTCGGTGTTGTCCGAGAGCCCGCTGGTGAGCCGGTCGAGCGTGACGACCACGTCGTCGAGCGACTTCTTCTCCCTGCCCAGCTCCTGGGCTTTCTTCGGGTCGTTCCAGACGTTGGGATCTTCGAGCGATGCGTTGACCGTCCTCAGACGTTCGGCTTTGGCATCGTAGTCAAAGATACCTCCGTAAATCGGAGGTCCGGGCGCTCAGGTCCGCGAGGGTTGCGCCAATTTGGTTGATTTGCTCTGCATCCATGGGGTGTCCTGACGGTGTTCGGGGAAAACCGTGCATTTTCTCATGCCGGGCCACGCCCGGTCCGGAGGGGGCGGAGCGGGCGGAAGGGCCTTTCAGCCGAGCAGGAAGTTCTCGATCAGCGACGCCACGCGCGCTGGCTGGTCGTGGTGAAGCATGTGGCCGGCGTCCTCCACGCGAGCGATGCGGGCGTCGGGCACCTTCTTCAGGCGCTCGTGGTATTCGGCCAGGGTGTAGCGGCCTTTCCACCATTGGCTGAGGCTGTCGTCCGATGCCTCGACCGCCAGCACCGGCGCGGCGATGGCGGCGTACAGCGCCAGCATTTCGTCGCAGCGGAAGATGTGGGCGTTGATGATCTTGTGAGCCGGGTCGCCCAGAATTTCCCACCGGTCGCTGCCATCGGCGTGCGGCCGGGGGGCGGACCAGTGGGCGGCAAGCCAGTCGGCCTTGTCCGGGGAGAGGCGCGGATTGGTCTTCATCAGGCGCCGCGCGACGCCGTCGACCGCCGAATAGCTCGCCAGCGCCATTTCGCCACGATGCAGACGCTTCTGTTCATCGATCCACTTCGCGTAGCGTGCCGGTGCCTGCTCGGGCTCGAAGGCGGGCATGCCGAAGCCTTCGAGGTTCACCAGCCGGCGAATCCGCTGTGGCCGGACGCCGGCGTATTGCATGGCGACATTGCCCCCCATGCTGTGGCCGACCAGGTCAACGGGAGCGTCGCCCGCATAGTGGTCCAGCAGCCAGTCGAGGTCGGCCAGGTAGTCGGGCATCCAGTAGTTGTCGACATTGCCGCCGGCCGTGAGGCCGAAGCCGCGCCAGTCGGGCGCCAGTATCCAGCGCGATTCGGCCAGCGCATCGACCACGAACTGCCAGGAAGCCGCGACATCCATCCAGCCATGCAGCAGCACCAGCGGCGGCCGGGCGGGTGCGGGCTCGCCCCACATGCGCACGTGGTAGCTCAGGTTGCGGACGGGAACGAATTCGCTGCGCGAAATGCGGAGGGCTTGGTACATCGGCGCCGATGATAAGGACGCGGGCGCAGCCGCACAGTCAGGTGCACGACACACGGCAACGCGCCGGCGTGCCAGCAGGTAGCATTTCGCCCATGCAAAAAATCCAACTCGGTCAGAGCGACCTTCATGTCACGCCGATCTGCCTCGGCACCATGACCTTCGGCGAGCAGGTCAACGAACCCACTGCCCATGCCATCCTCGATCGTTCGTTCGAACGCGGCGTCGACTTCATCGACACAGCCGAGATGTACGCGGTGCCGACCCGCAAGGAAACCTTCGGCGCCACCGAAACCATCATCGGCAACTGGTTCGCCAGGAACCCGGGCATGCGCCAGAAGATCGTGCTGGCCACCAAGGTGGCCGGGCCGTCACGTGGCATGCCGTGGGTGCGCGAAGGCGGCGGCATGACGCCCGCCGACATTGCCGCGTCGTGCGAGGGCAGCCTGAAGCGCCTGAAGACCGACGTGATCGACCTCTACCAGATCCATTGGCCGGAACGCAATGTGCCGATCTTCGGCGCGACCTACTACGACCCGACCAAGGAACGGTCCGAGACGTCGATCCATGAGCAGCTCGAAGCGCTGGGCAAGCTGGTGAAGGCTGGCAAGGTGCGCGCGATCGGCCTGTCGAACGAGACGCCGTACGGTGTGCATGAGTTCGTGAGGCTCGCCGAGCAGCATGGCCTGCCGCGCGTGGCGACCGTGCAGAACTTCTACTGCCTGATCGGCCGCACGCACGAGAACGGCCTGGACGAGACGATGCACCGTCTCGGTGTCTCGCTGCTGGCTTATTCGCCGCTGGCTTTCGGCCTGCTGACCGGCAAGTACGACCTGGGCGGCACCGAAGGGCCCGATGCGCCCCAGGGTGCGCGCATTTCCAGCTATGAATCGGTGCGCAAGCAGCGCTGGGGCCGCGCGGATGCGCTCGCGGCCGCGCGTCGCTACAACGCCCTGGCGAAGGACCATGGCCTGACGCCGGCCCAGCTGGCGTTGGCCTTCTGCTACACCAAGTGGCAGGTGGCGAGCACCATCATCGGCGTGACCTCCGTGGCACAGCTCGATGAAGACCTGGACGCCTGGGGCACCACGCTGTCGCCCGAACTCCTGGCGGAAATCGACAAGATCCGCTGGGAACTGCGCGATCCGGCGGCCTGAGCACCGGGCCATGAGCAAGAAGACGCACGTCTCCGAAACGCCCGCAACCCAGTTGTTGCGGGCGAATGGCGTCGCGTTCACCGAGCATCCGTACGAGTACCTCGAGCACGGCGGCGCACAGCACAGCGCCGAAGTGCTCGGCTTCGACCCGTTCACCGTGGTCAAGACGCTAGTGATGCAGGACCAGGATGCAAAGCCGCTGATCGTCCTGATGCACGGCAACCGCACGGTCTCGACCAAGAACCTGGCGCGGCAGATCGGCGCCAAGTCGGTCGAGCCCTGCAAGCCCGAGGTCGCGAACCGGCACAGCGGCTATCTCGTCGGCGGTACGTCGCCTTTCGGGACGCGGCGCGAGATGCCGGTGTACATCGAGTCGACCATCCTCGAACTGCCGAAGATCGCGATCAACGGTGGTCGGCGCGGCTATCTCGTCGGGATCGACCCGCAGGTCTGCGTCAAGCTGCTCGGCGCCAAGACGGTGCATTGCGCGCTGGCAGAATAGCCGGCTGCCTCGGTCGGAGGCGTGCCGCCGGGATTGCCGGCCCGGAGACACTGTGAGTTCCTATCTTCCCTCGCTGATCGCGATCGTCCTGTCCTACCTGCTGGGTTCGCTGTCCTTTGCAGTGATCGTCAGCAAAGCCCTCGGCATGGCCGATCCCCGCAGCTACGGCAGCAAGAATCCCGGTGCGACCAATGTGCTGCGCTCGGGCAACAAGGGCGCCGCGCTGGCGACGCTGCTGCTCGACGCGCTCAAGGGCTGGGTGCCGGTGTTCGCGATCCAGCATTTCGGGCAGCAGTTCGGCATGGGGCAGGGCACCGCGGCAGTGGCCGGGCTCGCGGCGTTCCTGGGGCACCTCTACCCGGTGTTCTTCGGCTTCCAGGGCGGCAAGGGCGTCGCGACGGCGGCCGGCGCGCTGCTCGGCATCGACTGGCTGCTGGGCCTGGCGACCGGCAGCACCTGGCTGATCATTGCCGTCTTCTTCCGTTACTCGTCGCTGGCCTCGATCGTGGCGGCCTTCTTCGCGCCTGCCTACTATCTCATCGGCGGCGAGATCGCCTGGCCGCTCGACCTCGTCGTGCTTCTCGCGCTGGTGTCGATCAGCCTGCTGCTGATCTGGCGGCACCGCGAAAACATCCGCCGGCTCGCTGCCGGCACCGAATCGAAGCTCGGTTCGAAAAAATAGGAACATCCCATGGCATCCCTCCAGCGCTTTCACGTCGGTCCGCGCCTCAGCGAGACGGCAGTCCATAACGGCACGATCTACCTCGCGGGCCAGGTGCCCGACGACACCTCGCAGGACATCCGTGGCCAGACCGCGCAAGTCCTCGGGATGATCGATCGCCTCCTGGCGGAAGTGGGCAGCGACAAATCGCGGATCCTGATGACGCAGATCTTCCTGGCCGACATCACGGAGATCGTCGCGATGAACGAGGTGTGGGATGCGTGGGTTCCCGCCGGCAACACGCCGCCGCGCGCGACGGTGCAGGCCGCGATGGCCAACCCCGCGTACAAGATCGAGATCGTGATAACCGCCGCCGCAGCCTGAGCGGCGAAGCTAGAACCGCTTCTCCAAGACCATCTGGTCGGCGTCGCGCCGCATGGAGAAGCGACTGATGAAGCTGTTGCCCAACAGAACGTAGGGCATCGGCTGCTGGGAGACGACGGCTTCCACGTCGTAGACCTCCACGTCGCCCACCCGCACGGAATTCAGCCGCACCCGATACCCCTGCGTGACGCCGTTCGCGGTGTTCATCCGCACGGGCTGCCCCTTGGAGAAATCGAGGCCGATGCGTTGCGCATCGGCGGCTGACATCGCCACCGTGGTAGCGCCGGTGTCGAGCATGAAGGTGACCGAGCGCCCATTGATCGCGCCCTGGGTCATGAAATGCCCGCCGCTTGACACCGGCAGCACGATGCGGGTGCCCCCGCCGCCGCCCGGTCCGCCGCCACCGATGCTCACCGGTGTATCCATGCGCAAGGCCACGCGCTTGCCGCCGGCCTCGACCGTTGCCTGTTCGCCCTGAAGCGACACGAGCTTGACGCCCTGGAAGGTCTCGCCGACCGCCACGGTCTTTGGCGCTGCACCGTCCACGATCAAGATCGCGCGGCTGCCGATGGTGCCGGTGAGCATCACCGATTGGGCGTGCGCAAGGGAGCAGCTTGCCGCAAGGAATGCGACGACGAGGGAGGAAATCAGATGCGAGGAATACCGCGGAGCCGGCTTTGCCGGGCCGCAGGCATTGCTCCCGGGGAGGGGGGCGGCGTCCACGCGAAGTGGGAGAACCCGGGCGCGAGCCATCAGTCTCTGAAATTGTTGAAGGACAGCGGCATGTCCGGCACGTCCTTCTTGATCAGCGCCATCGCGGCTTGCAGGTCGTCGCGTTTGGCGCCTGTGACGCGCACGGCATCGCCCTGAATCGCCGCCTGCACCTTGAGCTTGCTGTCCTTGATCAGGCGCTGGATCTTCTTGGCAGTTTCGGATTCGATGCCGTTCTTGACCTTGATCACCTGCTTGACCTTGTCGCCGCCGATCTTCTGGACGTCGCCCTTGTCGAGAAAGCGCACGTCGACACTGCGCTTGGTCAGCTTGGCGCGCAGGATGTCCTCGACCTGGACGAGCTGGAATTCGGCGTCGCCGATCAGGGTGATTTCCTTGTCCTTGAGTTCGACGGAGGCCGCGGTGCCCTTGAAGTCGAAACGCGTGGCGATTTCCTTGGCGGTGTTCTCCACTGCGTTCTTGACCTCGGGCAAGTTGGGTTCACAAACAGTGTCGAAAGACGGCATGAAGGCTCCGGCAGCAACAGGATTGAATAGTGGGCCGCGCGCAGTGCCGCGCGGCGTGTGAATGCGACAATTCTCCCATGATCGTGGAGCACAACGTACCGCTGCAGCAGCACAACAGCTTTGGCATCGTCGCGCGCGCCCAGCACCTGGCGCGCATCACCGGCGAGGCTGACGTTGCCGCGTTGCGGGCCGACGCGCAATGGCGCGACGTGCCCAAGTTCGTGCTGGGTGGCGGCAGCAATATCGTGCTGACCGGCGACGTGAAGCCGCTGGTGCTGAAAGTCGAAATCAAGGGGCTGAAGCTTGTCGAAGACACGCCACGCGCATGGATCGTGGAGGCGGGTGCCGGCGAGGCCTGGCACGACGCGGTGCTGTGGACGCTCGAACAAGGCTATCCCGGCCTCGAAAACCTGGCGCTGATCCCCGGCACGGTGGGCGGCTCGCCGGTGCAGAACATCGGCGCCTACGGTGTCGAGTTGCAGGACCGCTTCGATTCGCTCGACGCGATCGACCTCGAAACCGGCCGCGCCTTCACGCTGGACGCGGCGCAGTGCGCCTTCGGCTACCGGGATTCGGTCTTCAAGCACGTGGCCCGCGGCGGCAACGATTTCGGCCTGGCGGGGCGCGCGTTGATCACACGGGTGCGATTCCGTCTTCCCAAGCCGTGGAGGCCGGTGCTCGGTTATCTCGACCTGGAGCGCAAGATGGCCGAAACCGGCAACTTCACGCCGAGCGCGATGGACATCTTCGACTGGGTGTGCGCGATCCGCCGCGCCAAGCTGCCCGACTGGCGCGTGCTTGGCAACGCCGGCAGCTTCTTCAAGAACCCGACCGTGACGCCCGAACAGTGCGCCGACATCATCGCGCGCGATCCGAAGATCGTTCACTACCCGATGGCGGACGGCAGCATCAAGCTGGCCGCCGGCTGGCTGATCGATGCCTGCGGCTGGAAAGGCAAGTCGGTAGGCAACGCGGGCGTGTACGAGCGCCAGGCGCTGGTGCTGGTCAACCGGGGCGGCAAGGCCAATCCCGTGACCGGTGGGGAGGTGATGACGCTCGCCAAGGCGATCCAGACCAGCGTCTACGAACGCTTCGGCATCCGGCTCGAGCCAGAACCGGTCGTCGTCTGAGCGGATGGACCTCGACTTCCTGCACCTGAATTTCCGGCGGCGCATTGCCGCCCTGGTGTGGGCGAAGCGAATCGTCCTCGTGGTGGCGGTCGCTTCGGCGTTTTTCCTGACGCGTCGCTGGTGGAGTGCGGGCCTGCTGCTTGCGGGCGCTTTCGCCTTCGCCGCCACATTGAACTGGCTCGAAGCCAGCCTGCGGCGCCAATTCGTTCGCGAGGCCCGGCTGCCCAGCTTCCTGAGCGGCAAGTTGCGCGCGGCGCATCCGCAGCTGAGCCAGCGCGATGCCGAACTGGTGCTGCGCGGCCTGCGGCAGTTCTTCATGGCGCACCTGCGAAGCGGGCGCCGGTTTGTCGCGATGCCTTGCAAGGTGGTCGATACCGCGTGGCACGAGTTCATCCTGCACACGCAGGGCTACCAGCGCTGGTGCGAGGCGGCTTTCGGCGGGATGCTGCACCACAGCCCGGCCGAGGTACTGGGGCGCGACGCACGTCGTAACGACGGCCTGCGCCGCAGCTGGTTCTGGGCCTGCAAGGAGGAAAGCATCGATCCACGCAAGCCGTCGCGGCTGCCGTTGCTGTTCGCGCTCGACGCCAAATTCGGCATCGACAACGGCTTCCACTACGTCCCCGACTGCCACGCCATTGACCGGCACAGTGGTTCCGGCGTGCATTGCGGCACGAGCTTCGGCGAGTCGTCCTCGGACGGCGGCGGCGCGGGCGATGCGAATGGATTCGGCGGCAGCGAATCGAGCGGAGACAGTGGTGTCGGCGGCGATTCCGGTGGCGACGGAGGCGGTTGCGGTGGGGGCGGGGGAGACTGATCCCCTCGGCACAGGCAACAAAAAAGCAGGCCGGCGGCCTGCTTTTTTGTTGGCGTCGCGAAAAGGCTACTGCCCCTTGCCGTCGTCGTTCGTGAGCTTGGGCAGCGATGCGCCCTGGCCCGACACCAGCAGTCCCGCCTGCGTATAGATCGCCAGCTTGTCGCGCGTATCGACGATGTCGAGGTTGCGCATCGTGAGCTGGCCGATACGGTCGGCCGGCGAGAAGCTCGATTCACCCTTTTCCATGGTCAGGCGCTCGGGCTTGTACGTCAGGTTGGGCGACACGGTGTTCAGGATCGAATAATCGTTGCCGCGGCGCAATTCGACCGTGACTTCGCCGGTGATGGCGCGTGCCACCCAGCGCTGGGCAGTCTCGCGCAGCATGATGGCCTGCGGGTCGAACCAGCGGCCCTGGTAGAGCAGGCGGCCGAGGCGGCGGCCATGGTCGCGGTATTGCTCGATCGTGTCCTCGTTGTGGATGCCCGTCACCAGTCGTTCGTAGGCGATGAACAGCAGCGCGAGGCCCGGGGCCTCGTAGATGCCGCGGCTCTTGGCCTCGATGATGCGGTTCTCGATCTGGTCGCTCATGCCCAGGCCGTGGCGGCCGCCAATGCGGTTGGCTTCGAGGATCAGGTCCACGAGGCTCGTGTATTCGACGCCGTTGATCGCGACCGGACGGCCTTCGACGAAGCGCACGGTGACTTCTTCGCGCTTGACCTCGACTTCGTCCTTCCAGAACGCCACGCCCATGATGGGCTGGACGATCTTCATGCCGCTGTCCAGGTGCTCGAGATCCTTGGCCTCGTGCGTCGCGCCCAGCATGTTGGAGTCGGTGGAATAGGCCTTCTCGGCGGACATCTTGTAGGCAAAGCCGGCCTTCTGCATGAACTCCGACATCTCGGCGCGGCCGCCCAGCTCGTCGATGAAGGTCTGGTCCAGCCAGGGCTTGTAGATCTTCAGTGCCGGGTTGGTGAGCAGGCCGTAGCGGTAGAAGCGCTCGATGTCGTTGCCCTTGTAGGTGCTGCCGTCGCCCCAGATGTGGACGTCGTCTTCCTTCATCGCCGAGACCAGCATGGTGCCGGTGACCGCGCGCCCCAGGGGGGTGGTGTTGAAGTAGGTGACGCCGGCCGTGGTGACGTGGAAGGCGCCGGCCTGCAGCGCGGCGATGCCTTCGGCGGCGAGCTGCGTGCGGCAGTCGATCAGGCGCGCCTTTTCAGCGCCGTAGAGCATCGCCTTGCGCGGGATCTCGTCGTAGTCCGGCTCGTCGGGCTGGCCGAGATTGGCGGTGTACGCGTAGGGAATGGCGCCCTTGTTGCGCATCCAGTGCAGCGCGGCGCTGGTGTCGAGGCCGCCCGAAAAGGCGATGCCGACCTTCTGGCCGGCGGGAACGTTCTGGAGGATGGTGGACATGCTCGGAATCCCGGTTCAGCCGAAGTGGCAGATGTAGCTGTAGGGCTCGCCGCTCACGCGGATCTGGAAGCTGGAGTTGCCCGGCACGCTGAACTTTTCGCCCGCGCCCGAGGCCACCCATTCGTCGCTGCCGGACAACTTGTATTCGCAACCGCCGGCAGTGCCTTCCATGATTTCCGGCGCGCCGGTATTGAAGGTGAGGGTGGACGGCAGGATCACGCCGACCGACTTCTTGGTGCCGTCAGCGAGCGTGAGGCTGTGGCTCACGCACTTGCCGTCGAAATACACGTTGGCCTTGGTCGATACCGCGGCGCTCTGGAGAAATTCGGTTGTGCTCATTGGATAGGAGGGCCTGGCGCTGGTTGCGGTCGGCAATCAGCAGCGCGTCGTTACAGGACGCGCCCGTGCAGCAAAGGTTGGAAAAGCCCGTGATTTTAGGCTTGCCGGCCGGCCCCCCGGCCTCGACGCGCGATCAGCGCCAGCGGCCGCCCCAGCCGCGCGAGTACCCGAAGCCCAGCGAAATGCCGATCGGCGGGTAGACATAGGGCTGCGGGTAGGCATAGGCCGGAGCCGGGTAATAGGCAGGTGCCGGGTAGTACACCGGGGCCGCCGGCTGCACGTAGACGGGGGCGGGTTGGGCATAGACCGGCGGGGGCGCGCCGCGGCCGGACACGACGACGCCTTGCTCAGGAACCACGTGATCCCAGTTTTGAGGGCCGTTGTTGTAGTCGGAACCCTGAGCAAACTGCGACTGTGGAGCCACGGGGGAGGTGGTCGCTACGCCGTAGGCGCCGACTTCGACGGAAATGTTCGCGCCGGGCGGCGTGGCGGTGCGGGTCGTGTACTGGCGACCGGCGTATTCGTAAGTGACGTCGTAGCTGGTGCTGCCGTTGGATTCGGTCACCGGCGAGGTCGAAATGACCCGGGCCAACACCTGATCCGCCTGGGCGAGCGTCGCTCCTCCTGCCAACGTTGCCAACACCGAAAGGGCGGCGATTCTGCGAACTATCTTTGTATTCATCTGAAACTCCTGGAACGGGGCGCCGAGCCCCACGGAACCTTGTTGGATGCCGGTGGGCGGAAACGGTTCAACCGTTTACACAACGTGGCTTTTCCATTGGGCGGCGTCGAACCCTGTCGTAACGCCGGCATCGGAGCCCCAGTTGACCACGGGGCGCTTGATGAGGCTCGGATTGGCGAGCAGGACGGAGCGCGCCGAGGCGGTGTCGACGACGGCCGCGCGGGTTTCGTCGTCGAGGCGGCGCCAGGTCGTGCCGCGGCGGTTCACCAGTGCCTCCCAGCCCGGGGCCTTCAGCCACTGGTCGAGTTCTTTTTCGGGCACGCCTTCCTTCTTGAAGTCGTGGAATCGATAGGTGACACCGTGTTCGTCGAGCCATGCGCGGGCGCGTTTGACGGTGTCGCAGTTCGGAATGCCATAGAGCGTTGTCATCCGGCGATGATGCCCGCGGCGCGGGTCGGCGACAATTCCGGGCTCCATGAAAACCCTCGCAGACTGGCTCTCGCACGCCGAGCGCCTGCATCCCAAGAACATCGAACTCGGCCTCGACCGGGTCCGTGCAGTCGCCCAGCGGCTGGGCCTTTCCTTCGACTGCCCCGTGATCACGGTGGCGGGCACCAACGGCAAAGGCTCGACCTGCGCCATGCTCGAGTCGATCCTCACGCACGCCGGCTATCGGGCCGCGGTGTTCACCTCGCCGCACCTGGTGCGTTTCGAGGAGCGCCTGCGCCTGTCCGGCGAAGCCGTCGACGGCACGGAACTGGCCCGGCATTTCGAAACCGTGGAGCAGGGCCGCGGCGACGTCGCGCTGACGTACTTCGAGTTCACCACCCTCGCCATCCTGCTGTGCATCGCGGCGAGCAAGCCCGACGTCGCGATTCTCGAAGTCGGCCTCGGCGGGCGGCTGGACGCGGTCAACATCGTCGACGCCGACTGCGCCGTGATCACCAGCATCGACCTCGACCACATGGATTACCTCGGCCCCGATCGCGAAAGCATCGGTTTCGAGAAGGCCGGCGTCATGCGCGCCGGCCGGCCGGCGGTCGTCAGCGACCCGGTCCCGCCGCAGAGCGTGATCGACCACGCCAACGCGATCGGCGCCGATCTCTGGCTGGTCGGGCGCGATTTCAACGTGTCGGGCGACAAGCAGCAGTGGGGCTGGAGCGGCCGGGGCCGGCGCTACAGCGGTCTGGCCTACCCGGCCTTGCGTGGCGCCAACCAACTGGTCAACGCCGCGGGCGTGCTGGCGGCGCTGGAATCGCTGCGGCAGCGCTTGCCCGTCACCGCGCAGGCGGTGCGCAACGGATTGGCGATGGTTGAGCTCCCCGGGCGCTTCCAGATCGTGCCGGGCGAACCGACCTTGGTACTCGACGTGGCGCACAACCCGCACGCAGTCGCGGCGCTGGCCGAAAACCTCGACGCAATGGGCTTCTACCCGACCACCCATGCCGTCTTCGGCGTGATGGCCGACAAGGACGTGGCGCCCATGTTCGCGCGCATCGGCCCGATGATCGACCGCTGGTACTTCACCGATCTGGCGACCGATCGCGCTGCGAAGGCCGACGATCTGCTCGCCCGCTGGCAGGCGCAGAACACGCGTTCCGACGTGGCCGGCAGCGTGCACGCGTCGCCCATGGAGGCGCTGCAGGCGGCCATCGATCGTGCCGACCCCACTGATAGAATCGTGGTCTTCGGATCGTTCTTCACCGTGGGTGGTGTGCTCGAGCACGGAACACCCCGTCTGCGAGCCAGGCACTTGTCTCCAGGCTCCTGAAAAAGCCCTGATTTCCGGTGCCCCTCCACCTCACGCTGCACTCCATCAGGAAAACGAATTTCATGGCGTTCTTCAAGTTCCGCGCACGCGGTCCTCAGGGCAACGAAGGGCGAAACAGCGCGGTCGCTGCCGCACCGGCGGAGAGCATCGAAGCGATGCGCCGGCGCGCCCGTCATCGCCTTGTCGGCGCCGCCGTGCTCGTGCTGGTCGGCGTGATCGGCTTCCCCCTGCTGTTCGACACCCAGCCGCGCCCCGTCTCGGTCGATATCCCGATCGAGATCCCGGATCGCACGAAGGCCAAGCCCCTCGCGTTGCCCTCGGCTCCCGCGCCCTCCGCCGCGAGCAGCGGCAATACCGGTTCCGGCGCCGCGCCTGCATCCGGCAGCGGCGGCATGATCACCGAGTCCGCAGACGGCACCGAGATTCCGGCGGGCAAGCTGCCGCCGTCCGCTCCCGCTGTCGAAGCCAAATCCGAGCCGGCGTCCGAAGTGAAGCCTCCGCCCAAGGCCGAGGCCAAACCCGAACCCAAGCCCAAGCCCGAAGCCAAGGCCGAGGTCAAGCCGAAGCCGGAAGCGAAGGCCGAAGCCAAGCCCGAGCCGAAGCCGGAGTCCAAGCCCGCTCCCAAGCCGGCGCCAGCCGACGACGGAGACCGCGCCCGCGCGCTGCTTGAAGGCAAGGGCGCGTCCGCCGCTGCTGCCAAGCCAGCCGCCGCAACTGCCGCGGCCGACGAAAGCGGCCGCTTCGTGGTCCAGGTCGGCGCCTTCGCCGATGCCGACAAGGCCAAGGAAGTGCGCCAGAAACTCGAAAAGGCCGGACTCAAGACTTACACGCACGTCGCCAAGACGACCGACGGTGAGCGCACGCGTGTGCGTGTCGGTCCCTTCGGCACTCGCGCCGAAGCCGACCGTGCCGCCAGCAAGGTCAAGGGCTTGTCATTGCCGGCATCCGTCCTCAGCTTGTAGCCAGCGCTGACGTGGCCCTGCTGGACTGGATCGCTGTCGCGCTGCTGGTGGTTTCGATGCTGCTGGGGCTGGTGCGGGGACTGGTGTTCGAGGTGATGTTGCTGGCGGGCTGGGTGGCTGCCTTCCTGTGTGCGCAATGGCTGGCGGAGGACGTGGGCCGGTGGTTGCCCTTCGGCGATCCGGCGGCGACGTGGCGCTATGCAGCCGGTTTCGTCCTGGTGTTTGTCGCCGTGGCGTTCAGCGTGGGGATCGTGGCGTCGCTCACGCGCAAGCTGGTTGCCGCGATCGGATTGCGGCCGGTGGATCGTGTTCTCGGCGGCGCCTTTGGCGTGATTCGCGGCGCGGTTGCGCTGCTCGCCGCGGCGGTTGTTGTTCATTTGCTGGCGTTGAGCGACAGTGCCTGGTGGCACGAATCGCGAAGCGCCATTGTTCTCGATGCGGCATTGCAGGGCCTGAAACCCGCTTTGCCTGATAAGTTGGCAAGCTACCTGCCCTGAGAGGATCGCTTCATGTGTGGAATCGTCGGCGTTGTCAGCAACGCTCCCGTCAATCAACTTCTTTACGACGCCCTGCTGCTCCTGCAGCATCGCGGCCAGGATGCGGCTGGCATCGTCACCCTGCTGGAACGCAAGTTCTTCATGCACAAGGCCAAGGGCATGGTGCGTGACGTGTTCCGCACGCGCAACATGCGGGCCTTGCCCGGTGACGTCGGACTGGGCCAGGTGCGCTATCCGACCGCCGGCAACGCGTACAGCGAGGAAGAGGCGCAGCCCTTCTACGTGAACGCGCCCTTCGGCATCGTGCTGGTGCACAACGGCAATCTCACCAACGCGCATGCGCTGCGGGCCGAGTTGTTCTCCACGGACCACCGCCACACCAACACGGAGAGCGACTCCGAAGTGCTGCTCAACGTGCTCGCGCACGAGATCGATCGCGCGACGCGCGGCGGCGCGCTCAATTCCGCGGCCCTGTTCGACGCGGTGCGTAATGTGCACAGGCGCCTGCGGGGTTCCTACGCCGTCGTGGCGCTGATCGCCGGGCACGGCCTGTTGGCATTCCGCGACCCCTATGGCATCCGTCCGCTCGCGATGGGCCGCGGCGCCGATGGCACCGTGATGGTGGCCAGCGAGTCCGTCGCACTCGAGGGCTCGGGCCATGTGTTCGAGCGCAACATCGCGCCGGGAGAAGCGGTGTTCATCGACCTCCAGGGCCAGGTGCACGCCGAGCAGTGCGCAGACTCGCCCACGCTCAACCCCTGCATCTTCGAATTCGTCTATCTGGCACGGCCCGACTCGGTGCTCGACGGCATCTCGGTCTACCAGGCGCGTCTGAACCTGGGCGAGACGCTTGCCAAGCGCGTGGTCTCGACCGTGCCGCCGAGCGATATCGACG
Source organism: Variovorax flavidus (assembly GCF_030317145.1). GTDB lineage: Bacteria > Pseudomonadota > Gammaproteobacteria > Burkholderiales > Burkholderiaceae_C > Variovorax > Variovorax flavidus. The sequence goes on along the minus strand of NZ_JASZYE010000001.1, from coordinate 1,870,443 downwards.
TGATCATCCCGATCCCTGAATCGAGCCGGCCGAGCGCGACGCAACTCGCGCACCTGCTCGGCGTTCCGTATCGCGAAGGTTTCGTGAAGAACCGCTACGTGGGCCGCACATTCATCATGCCGGGGCAGGGCGTGCGCAAGAAGTCGGTGCGCCAGAAGCTCAACGTGATTGCCAGCGAATTCAAGGGCCGCAACGTGCTGCTGGTGGACGACTCGATCGTGCGCGGCACCACCAGCCGCGAGATCGTTCAGATGGCGCGCGACGCCGGTGCACGCAAGGTGTACCTCGCCAGCGCGGCGCCGCCTGTGCGCTACCCCAACGTCTACGGCATCGACATGCCCACCAAGGACGAACTCGTGGCGCACGACCGCACGGTTGAAGAGATCCGCGAACTCATCGGCTGCGACGCGCTGATCTACCAGGACGTCGACGCCATGAAGCGCGCGATCGGCTCGCTCAATCCGAAGCTCGACGGCTTCGATGCGTCCTGCTTCGATGGCGTCTACGTGACCGGCGACATCGACACCGACGCCATCACGCGCATGAACGGCAACCGTCCGCGCGTCGAGGAAACCGAAGAAGACTCGTCGCGCCTCGCGCTGCCCAACCTGAGCTGAAGGCGCAACGTGACCGAACGATCCCTCCCGCCCGGGCTGCACCGCGACACGCTCGCGGTGCGCACCGCGCTCGACCGCAGCCAGTACGGCGAGAACTCCGAGGCGCTTTTCCTCACGAGCAGCTTCGTGCAGCCCGACGGCGAGACTTCGGCTCGCCGCTTCGCCGGCACCGAGGAAGGCTTTACCTACACGCGCACCTCGAACCCGACGGTGGCCAGTTTCGAGCGCCGGCTGGCCGCGCTCGAAGGCACCGAGGCGGCCATCGGCGCGTCGAGCGGCATGGGCGCGATCCTCATGATGTGCATGGGGCTGCTCAAGGCGGGCGACCACGTGGTGTGCTCGCGCTCGGTGTTCGGCTCGACGCTCAACCTGATCGGCCGCGAATTCGGCAAGTTCGGCGTCGAGACCACCTTCGTCTCGCAGACCGACGTGGCGGAATGGAAGGCGGCGATTCGTCCGACCACCAAGCTGCTCTTTGCCGAGACGCCGACCAATCCGCTGACCGACGTCTGCGATATCCGTGCGCTCGCCGATCTCGCGCACGACGCGGGTGCGCTGCTGGTGGTCGACAACTGCTTCTGCTCGCCGGCGCTTCAGCGACCGACCGAATGGGGCGCTGACCTGGTCATCCACTCGGGCACCAAGTATCTCGAAGGACAGGGACGGGTTCTCGCCGGCGCGATCTGCGGTTCGTCGAAGCTGATCAATGAAGTCTTCGGCCCCGTGGTGCGCACCGCCGGCATGGCGCTGTCGCCGTTCAACGCGTGGGTCGTTCTCAAGGGACTCGAAACGCTCGGCATCCGCATGCAGGCGCATTGCGCCGGTGCCCTCGCGCTCGCGCAGTGGCTCGAAACGCAGCCAGGCATTGCGCGCGTGTACTACCCCGGGCTGGCCTCGCATCCGCAGCACGAGCTTGCGATGCGCCAGCAGTCGGGGCAGGGCGGTGCCGTCGTGTCCTTCGACGTGAAGGGCGATGGACCTGAGATGGCCCGCGCCAATGCCTTCCAGGTGATCGACAGCACGCGCGTCCTCAGCATTACCGCCAACCTCGGCGACACCAAGACCACCATCACCCATCCGGCCACGACCTCGCACGGACGCCTCACCGAAGCGCAGCGCCAGGCGGCCGGCATCGGTCAGGGCCTCATCCGCGTCGCGGTCGGGCTCGACCATATCGAAGACATCAAGGCCGACCTGTTGCGTGGCCTGAGCACCCTGGCATGACACAGAAGACCCGCACCCGTTTCGCTCCCTCGCCGACTGGCTTCATCCATCTCGGCAACATCCGCTCCGCGCTCTACCCGTGGGCCTTCGCCCGCTCGACCGGCGGCGACTTCATCCTGCGCATCGAGGACACCGACGTCGAGCGTTCGACGCAAGCCGCGGTCGACGTCATCCTCGAAGGCATGGAGTGGCTGGGCCTCGACCATGACGAAGGCCCGTACTACCAGATGCAGCGCATGGACCGCTACAAAGCGGTGCTTGCCGAGCTGCAGGCTGCGGGCCAGGTCTACCCCTGCTACATGAGCGTGGCCGAACTCGATGCATTGCGCGAGAAGCAGATGGCCGCCAAGGAGAAGCCGCGCTACGACGGCACTTGGCGCCCCGAGTCCGGCAAGACATTGCCGCCGGTGCCCGAAGGCGTCCAGCCCGTGCTGCGCTTTCGCAATCCGCAGGGCGGCGTGGTCGCGTGGGACGACAAGGTCAAGGGCCGCATCGAGATCGGCAACGACGAACTCGACGACCTCGTGATTGCGCGTCCCGACGGCACGCCGACCTACAACTTCTGCGTCGTGGTCGATGACATCGACATGGCGATCACGCACGTCATTCGCGGCGACGATCACGTGAACAACACGCCGCGCCAGATCAACATCTTCCGCGCCCTTGGCAAGGAGCCGCCCGTGTATGCGCATCTGCCGACCGTGCTCAATGAGCAGGGCGAGAAGATGAGCAAGCGCAATGGCGCGAAGCCCGTCACGCAGTTCCGCGAGGAGGGTTTCCTGCCCGATGCGATGGTCAACTATCTCGCGCGTCTCGGCTGGAGCCATGGTGACGACGAGATCTTCTCGCGCACGCAGTTCATCGAGTGGTTCAACCTCGACCACCTCGGCCGCAGTGCCGCGCAGTTCGACGAGACCAAGCTGCGCTGGGTCAACGCGCAACACCTGAAGGCGATGGCCGACGATGCATTGGCGCCGCTGGTCGCTGCGCAGTTGGAGAAGCGCGGCATCGTCGCCGATGAGCGCCTGCCCGCCATCTGCGGTCTCTTCAAGGATCGCTGCGACACCACCGTCGCCCTCGCGAACTGGGCCGCGGCCTTCTATGCGGACGTGTCCGCGAGCGAAGCCGAGCGTGCACAGCACATCACCGACGCAGTGCGGCCGGCCATCGCAACGCTGGCCGACAAGCTTTCGACTGCCACCTGGGAAAAAGTCGCGATTGCAGCCGCCATCAAGGAAGTACTGGCCGCGCATGCGCTTAAAATGCCGGCTCTCGCGATGCCTGTGCGGGTACTGGTGATGGGAACATCCCAGACACCGTCCCTCGATGCAGTGCTCGCGCTCTTTTCTCGCGAAACTATTTTGAAGAGATTGAAGGAGGCCTGATTTTCAGGCTATAATTTGAGGCTCGACACCCACACGGGGGTATAGCTCAGCTGGGAGAGCGCTTGCATGGCATGCAAGAGGTCAGCGGTTCGATCCCGCTTACCTCCACCAAGGTTGTCGAGTAGAAGAAACAAGCGCTGATCGCAGCGCGGTTCCTAAGGTTTTGACCCTATCGTCTAGAGGCCTAGGACACCACCCTTTCACGGTGGCTACCGGGGTTCGAATCCCCGTAGGGTCGCCAGTTTTCACCGCTTGGTGAAGCGGGCACAAGTCGCAGCACTTGGCTCCATTTGGAGCGAACGTTGTCTACCAGGAGTGGTAGTTCAGTTGGTTAGAATACCGGCCTGTCACGCCGGGGGTCGCGGGTTCGAGTCCCGTCCACTCCGCCAGTAAAGCGAAAAGCCGTTGCAAGTCATCAACTTGCAACGGCTTTTTCCGTTGCGGGTCTGAAAGCGAAGTTCAGTCGGGCCACGCCCTCGTCGTGGGCAAACGCGCGCGGCCAAACTTGTCGGCGCCGGCTTTTGTCGGCATCATCGCCGGCGCTGAGGAAGGAGCCCGCTGATGAAATCGTGGATTCGCCATGCTGCCGCTCTCGCCGCCTTCATGACTGCGGGCGCCGTGCAGGCAGTCGGCCTGGTCGGCATCACGTTGCCACCCGGCTTCCCTTCGATCGAGGACACCTCGCTGGCCCGCCCGCTCATCGGATTCGGCGCCGCCGGGCCGGTGACGCGAACGCCGGTGATCTTCATCCACGGCAACAACGACACGCCGTTCCCCACGGCCTGCAACCCCTATGGGCGCGTTCAGGCGATGGCGCAGTACTTCGCCGACAACGGCTATGCCACCAGCGAGCTTTGGGGCGTGGGCTATCAGGGCGACCAGTGCGACCTGGCCGCAGACCAGACCCGCCGTTCGAGCATCGCCCACACGAATGCCGCGAACGTGCCCGACCTGCGCCGCTTCGTGCGCGCGGTGATGGAATTCACGGGCGCCAAGCGGGTGGACATCGTCGGCCACAGCCTGGGGGTGACGCTCGCGCGCGAATGGATGCGACAAGACGAGGCGCAACACCTGGTGCGTCGCTTCGTGGCCATCGACGGGCCCAACCACGGCATCATCAATTGCTCGCCCGATCCCGCGAACTACTGGCAGGCGCCGGCGGCAGGCGGCTTCACGCCTGCGAGCGACGTGTGCCAGGAACTGGGCTCGCCCGATTCGCCGTTCCTGCGCCTGCTCAACGGCCGCGGCGGACGCAACGAGAACGACGGACCCGCGCGCGTGCTGGTAATCCGCAACGGCGATGCCAGCTTCGTCTACTTCCCGGTGCAGGATGGTTCCGTCGCGCCGGTGCCCGCCCAGGATTCTTCCGGCAAGCCCACGGACTTCACCCGGAGCGCCAGCCTGCGCGGCGCGCGCGAGATCGTGTTCACGGGACAGGGCGCCTACGATCCCATCCTGCGCACCGGGCACCTCGGCATCCTGAACTCGCCGCAGACATGGCATGCCGCCTTCGAGTTCCTGAACGAGCGCTCCCGGGGCAAGGACGACTGAGTCCGCGCGTCGTCGGGCAGGCCGCTATGCTGGGCGGCATGACTCCCAAGACGCTGCTCGTGGTCTATCACACCATGACCGGTGGCACTGCGCAGATGGCGCAGGCTGCCGCCGAAGGCGCGAGCGATGAAGCCGGCGTGCGCGTGCGTCTGCTGCGTGCGCCCGAGGCGCAGCCCGACGATGTGCTCGGTGCCGACGGCTACGTGTTCGCCACGCCCGAGAACCTCGCCGCGATGGCGGGACTGATGAAGGACTTCTTCGACCGCTGCTACTACGCCGCGCTCGACCGCGTGAATGGCCGGCCCTATGTCGCGCTGGTGTGCGCCGGCAGTGACGGCCAGAACGCCGTGCGGCAGATCGATCGCATCGCCACGGGCTGGCGGCTGCGCAGCGTCGCGCCGGCATTGATCGTATGCACCCATGCGCAGACTCCCGAGGCCATCGCGCAACCGAAGAAGATTGGCGCCGAAGATCTCGGGCGGTGCCGCGAACTGGGCGCTGCGCTGGCGGCAGGGCTGGCGCTCGGCGTGTACTGACCCCTCCTGACGCGTAGCCACAAGCGCTGCTTTCGACAGCGGCCCGCCCGCGATTCTCCTGAGGACCAGGAACAACAGCCTGCACCAGCGCTGAATTTTTCACCGCATCTGCCGATATCCGCATGCAACCCGAATTCAGGAGCGCCGGTCTGGCCGGCACCCCTTCGGGCCTGGGCGATACGCGACCGGCTTCCGATTTCACGTGTCGCCGACCACGTGGAATCAGGAGAAAAAGATGCGCTGCAAAACGCAATTCGAATCGCTGTGCGAGCTGACCGTTGTAGTGGCGGTGGCGCTGGCTCTGTCTGCTTGTGGTGGCGGCGGTGGGGGCGGAGGCAGCTCGGCCGCGCTGGCTGCGTCGCCCAAGGCATCGACCCCGACCGGGGGCAATGCCGTGAAGGCATCGTGCACAGACTGCAGCGCGATCGGCGACAACGCCTATTCGGGCTCGGGCACCGGCATCTGGCAAGGCGCCAACGCCTCGCAGGTTCCGGTCGACATCCCACTGTCCATCTCCGGCCTCAACGGCCAGACCGTGACGCTGGTGCTGACCAACGAAAGCGATGCGGAAGTTGCGATGCCAGGACTCGTCCTGCGCTCGACCACCGAACAAAGCATCCTGGCGAACAAGGCGACGATCCTGGCGAAGGATGGCACCGGGACGGCCAGGGACGCCATCAGCGAGTTCAATCGGTCCGGCTTCGCCAAGTTGCTGGACCCTTCGACGAAACCATCCTCCAATCTCGCCAAGTCCGCGTTGCCGCTGGCGGTCTACGTGCCCAACGATCAGCGCGATGTCTTCCTGTACGACTATTCGAGGCGCACCGTCAGGCTCGTGGCGCAGCGGCGCACCAGTGATGGCATGACCGTGAACCTGTGGGTCGAGGCCAGCGAACTCGGCTCGTCACGCGTCACGAGCGAACTGGCCGATCGCATGGCGGACAAGTTTGCAGGAGCAGGGGGCGCCTACGACATGCTCGTCCAGACCGGAGGCCCGCTCTGGGGTCCGCACAACGTGAGCGGCTTGCTGTCCGGCAGCGGCCAGCCCATCGACATCTTCGTCGTGAACTTCGACCGCAACAGTCAGCCCTATGGCCTGGTGGGCTACTTCTGGGCCTTGAACAACTTCGTCAAGGGCAGCGGTGACCTCGCCTACAGCAACGAGTCGCTGAGCCTCTACCTGGACTCCGAGTCGCTGTACCTCGACGGCGAGGCCGGCGTGAAGGAGATGGCGACGGCGATGGTGCACGAAGGCATGCACATGCAGAACTTCTACCGCCGCGGCGTGAAGATGGGCGCGGCCTACAGCTTCGAACCGTGGCTGGAGGAGATGTCCGCGATGATGATGGAAGACTGGGCGAGCCTGTCGATCGACCCGAGCCACAACGCCATTCGCGACACGCGCTACCCGAACTACCTGCGCGATGCCGACAGCTACAGCTGCACCTTGACTGTGTGGAAGCCTTGCGAGAGCTACGCATTGACCGGCTCCTTCGGCGGCTTCCTGAATCGCCAACTGGGACTGGCCTTCTACAAGGCACTGCTGACGAGCACGGGCATCAGCGATTCCGCCAACGTCCTCGACAGCGCCATCAAGTCGCAGCGGCCCGACTCCGGCATCGGGCAGGAACTGCACCGATTCACCACGGCATCGGCGGGCATCATTCCCCTGAATGCCGGCATTGCCGAATACAGCATGCCCGCCCGCAACGAGGGCGGCTTCAGCCTGCCGGCGATCGACCCGCTCACCCTCGGTCGAAACAACAGGGCCTTGCCGCAAGCCGTGCCCGCGAAGCTGGAGAAGCTGGCAAGCTTCCCGGCGATTCGTTCGAACGTCGCGGGCACGTACAGCGAGACGGTTCGCGTGCCGCCCGGCACGACACTCTCGGTCGTCATCAACTAGGGGCGGCTGTCTCGAACGGGAAGCTGCTCCCGGCCTACGGAGCGGCTTCCCCATCACCAAAGTGCACTTGCGCGGCCGTGGCGGATGTGCATCATCGGGCGTTTCAGGAAGCGACACTTGAGCGTTCCTCGACTCGCCGAAGCCCTGGGGCGGTTCCTCATCCCGTGCACCGTTGCCCTCGTGCTGCTGCTGATGTTGATCGGCGGCGCCGCGCATTCCGACGAAGCCCATCTGCCGGGCGCACCGCTGAGCGTTGCGAACCGCCCGGTGTTCGTGTTTCGTGCGCCGGCCTTCGGTCTTTCTGCGCAGCAGCGTGCCGCCAGAGCGGCGGAGCGCATCGGCAATCTGCCATCCTCCCGTCTCAGGTCGCCGGTGGAGGTCTCGTCGTTCACGCACGAGGGCACCCAGGCGTACGCGGTGATGCTCGAAGGCGAGACCTTGTTCTCCCTGCTCCCTGGTGACCTGGAGCCTGGCGACCCGTCGCTCGAGCAGGTCACGGCGAGCGCGGCGCGGCGCTTGCACGAGGCCTTGCTGGTGCGCTGGGAGCAGGGGAGTGCGCGGCAGTTCGGCATCTCCGTTGCGTGGAGCGCCTTCGCGACTTTCATCCTCGTCCTGGTGATCGTCGCGCTGCAGCGCGTGGCCCGGATGGTGGCCGAGCGGACCTTGGCGGTGCGCGAGCGTGCGTCGAGTCGCCCCTTGCTCGACTGGCGCCGCATTCTCGTATCCGTGCTCGCCCACGTGATCCACTGGATCAAGATCGCCTTCGTGCTCGTGGCTGTCTACATCTGGCTGGCTTTCACGCTTACCCGTTTTCCCTACACGCAGCCCTGGGGCGAGACGCTCGGCAGTTCCATGGTCCGGCTCTTGGGCCGGGTCATGCTGGCCGTGCTGCATGCGCTGCCCGATCTCGCGACGGTCGCAGTCATCTTCCTGATCGCTCATCTGAGCGTGCGGGGACTGCATGCGATGTTCGAGGCGGCCAGGGTGCGAGGTGTCACGACGGCAGCCCTTCAGGCCGACACCATCGGTGCAACGCGCCGGCTGACTTCGGCGCTCGTGTGGGTCTTCGCACTGGTCGTCGCGTACCCCTATCTTCCGGGGTCCGACACCGATGCCTTCAAGGGTGTGAGCGTGTTCTTCGGCGTGCTGGTGACCCTGGGCTCCTCGGGCCTGGTGTCGCAGGTCATGGCCGGCTTCGTGCTGATCTACTCGCGCGCCCTCCGTGCGGGCGACTGGGTGCAGATCGGCGAATCGGAGGGCTATGTCGTGGACCTGGGCGCCCTCTCGACCAAGCTTCGTACGCGCCTGGACCAGGAAATCACCTTGCCGAACTCTGTGGTCATCGCGACGCGCATCGTCAACCAGAGTGACACGCGCAAGGCTGCCGGCGTCTCGCTGTCGACCTCGGTGACGATCGGCTACGACTCTCCATGGCGCCAGGTCCACGCCATGCTCGCGATGGCCGCGAAGCGCACACCGGACCTACTCGAAACGCCCGAGCCGATGGTCCGGCAGATACGGCTGCAGGACTTCTACGTGGAGTACGAACTCAACGTCTTCATGCGCGTCGGCGCGTTCAAGTTCGACGTGCTCTCGGCGCTGCACGCCAGCATCCAGGACGTCTTCAACGAATACGGCGTGCAGATCATGTCGCCCAACTTCGTGATGCAGCCCCGCGAGCCGGTCCTGGTAGCGAAGGACCGGTGGCGCGCGCCACCCGCCGAATGAAGGCTCAGGGCGTGACGATGCCGCTTCGACCCCGTTTGTTCCGGGGAAAACGCAGCCTGTGCCCCAGACATTGTTTTCGTTTCGTAAACGCGGCAGTTCCAATTGACAAGGGTTTTCCCCTAGATTCCCGTGAGAGACTTGTTTCCATGGGCTTATGCCCAGAACACCCCAAAGGAAACACCATGAAAACCTCGAAGGTCCTCGCTGCATCGGCCCTGTCTCTTTTCGCCATCGCTGGCGCTCATGCGGAGACCTATGAGGGCGTGCATCCCCTGACGTCGTCTGCCAGCCGCGCCGACGTGGCGCGCGAAGCCGTTGCTGCGGCGCACGCGGGCAACGTGTACGGCGATGCAGCAAGCACGGGTGCCAACGCCCAGCCCTTCACTTCGACCGCAAGCCGTGCAGAAGTTCGCGCTCAAGCCGTCGCCAAGGCGAGCGAAAACCGCGACAGCCTCGACCGCCGTTCCTTCTACCGAGACCAGGTGCCCGCCCAGTTCAATTCGGGCCGGTCCTTCACGCGGCAAGCCTCGCGCTGATCGACCGTTTCCAGCGGTCGCCTGAGCGCTTCGCGCGCGTGTCGCGAGCGCCGGCGGAAAACGCCGGCGCTCGCGAAGCTGCGAGATATCTGGCGCCCGGATAACACGCAGATATTCAGAGAGGCGCCTTTTCAATGAGCACAGTCACGTCCGCCGCGGGGTCGATACCCGGCGATTCCGCCCCATCCCATCGGCCCTACACCAGCGAAGAGAAGCGGCATCGCATCTTCGCGATCATGGCGGCTTCCTCGGGCAACCTGGTCGAGTGGTTCGACTTCTACGTCTACGCCTTCAGCGCGCTGTACTTCGCGCCCTCGTTCTTTCCCAAGTCCGACCCGACCGCGCAATTGCTCAACACCGCAGGCGTGTTCGCCGCCGGCTTCCTGATGCGGCCCATCGGCGGCTGGCTCTTCGGCCGCGTGGCCGACAGGTACGGGCGCAGGACGTCGATGCTGATCTCGGTCACGATGATGTGTGCCGGCTCGCTCGCCATTGCCTGCCTTCCCACCTACGCGGCCATCGGCGCGTGGGCGCCCTTCCTGCTGCTGGTGTGCCGCCTGTTCCAGGGCCTCTCGGTGGGCGGCGAATACGGCACCACGGCCACCTACATGAGCGAGGTGGCCTTGCGCGGGCAGCGCGGCTTCTTCTCGTCGTTCCAATACGTGACGCTGATCGGCGGCCAGCTGCTGGCGGTGCTGGTGATCGTGATCCTCGAGCAATTGCTGAGCGAGGCCGAGCTCAAGGCCTGGGGCTGGCGCATTCCCTTCGTGATCGGCGCCATCGCGGCCGTGGTCGCGCTCTTCCTGCGCCGCACGCTGCACGAGACACAGACCGCGGAGTCGCGCGCCAACAAGGAGGCCGGCAGCCTCGCCGGTCTCTTCAAGCATCACAAGGCCGCGTTCTTCACGGTGCTGGGCTACACGGCCGGCGGCTCGCTGATCTTCTACACCTTCACGACCTACATGCAGAAGTACCTGGTCAACACGGTGGGCTTGCCGATCAAGACCACGAGCTACGTGATGACCTGCGCGCTGTTCGTCTACATGTGCATGCAGCCGGTGTTCGGCGCGCTGTCCGACCGCATCGGGCGGCGCAACAACATGCTGCTGTTCGGTGGCCTGGGGGCACTGATGACGGTGCCGATCCTGACGCTGCTCCAGGGCGTCACGAGCCCCGTGGTCGCTTTCCTGCTGATCATCCTGGCGCTCGCGATCGTGAGCTTCTACACCTCCATTAGCGGCATCGTGAAGGCCGAGATGTTCCCGCCCGAAGTGCGCGCGCTCGGCGTGGGCCTTGCCTATGCGGTGGCCAATGCGATCTTCGGCGGCTCTGCCGAGTACGTGGCGCTGGGCCTCAAGTCTCTGGGCCACGAGTCGGCGTTCTACTGGTACGTGACCGGCATGATGGTGCTGGCCTTCCTCGTGGCCTTGCGCCTGCCGCGGCAGGCGAGCTACCTGCACCACGATCACTGAAAACGGACCTTCGGGTCCGTTTTTGCGCGCAACGCGGAATGGTGTCGCCCGTAGCCGAAGTAGATTGCCAGGCCGATGGCAAGCCACACCACGAGACGCAGCCAGGTGTCCAAGGGAAGACCAGCCATCAGCACAAGACAGAAGCCGATACCCACGATCGGGACAACGGGCACTCCCGGCGCGCGGAAGGGCCGGAACAGGTCCGACTCGGCGCGGCGCAGGTACAGCACCGCCCCGCACACCAGAATGAAGGCGAACAAGGTGCCGATGCTCACCATCTCGCCCAGGATCTCGATGGGCAGCATGCCTGCGGTGAAAGCCACGCAAACGCCGATCGCTATCTGGCTCAGGTAGGGAGTGCCCGTGGCAGGCCGCACCTTGGAGAACATGGGAGGCAGCAGACCGTCGCGCGAAATGGTGAAGAAGATGCGGCTCTGGCCGTAGAGCAGCACCAGGATCACGGTCGTGAGGCCGGCCAACGCGCCGACCTTGATGAGCAGGGACAACCAGGGTTTGCCGATCGCGTCCACGCCCAGCGCGATCGGATCAGGCACGTTGAGCTGCGGGTAGGGCACCAGGCCGGTCAGCACGGCGGCCACCGACACGTAGAGCAGCGTGCACACCAGCAGCGAGCCCAGGATGCCCACCGGCATATCGCGCTGTGGGTTGCGGGCCTCCTGCGCCGCGGTCGATACGGCATCGAATCCGATAAAGGCGAAGAACACCACCGATGCGCCGCGCAGCACGCCCGAGATGCCATAGTGGCCAAACTCGCCCGTGTTGGCCGGCACGAAGGGGACCCAGTGCTCGGTATTGACCAGACCCACGCCAAAGCCGATAAAGGCCGCCACGACTGTCAGCTTGATCAGCACCATGAGGTTGTTCATGCGCGCCGACTCCTTGGTGCCCATCACCAGCAGGGCGGTGAGCAGCAGCACGATGCCCGCTGCTGGCACGTTGAATAGCGCATGAACGGTGCTGCCGTCGGGCAGGGTCACGATGCCGGGCGCATGGACAAGTTCGGGTGGCAGGCGGACGCCGAACTGTCCCAGCAGGCTGACCAGATAACCGGACCACCCGACCGCCACCGCCGATGCTCCCATCGCGTACTCCAGCACCAGGTCCCAGCCGATGATCCAGGCCGTGAGTTCGCCCAAGGTGGCGTAGGAGTAGGTGTAGGTACTTCCGCTCACGGGAATGAGCGCGGCGAGTTCGGCATAGCAAAGGCCTACGAAGGCACAGGCCAGGCCCGCGAGCACGAAGGACAGGACCACCCCCGGCCCGGCGTACTTGGCCGCCGCCGTGCCGGTGAGCACGAAGATGCCGGCGCCGATGATGGCGCCCACGCCCATGGCGGTGATGCTGAAGGCCCCGAGCGATCGGGTGAGCTGATGCTCGCCCGCCTCGCAACTGGCCACGATGTCGGCCACGCTCTTGCGTGCTCTGTACTGGCTCACTGTCATCGTTGTCTTTCCGTCGCGCGCCAGTGGCAAACGGTGAGGCAAACAAGGACCGCCGTCAAGACGGGTCACCAGGCGCCTGGCAAACCTGTCGAGCTCAGGCCGGCATGTCGGCGCGGATCATGTCCGCGGCCTTCTCGCCGACCATGATGGTGGGTGCATTGGTATTGCCGCCGCACAGGGTCGGCATGATCGATGCGTCGACCACGCGCAGGCGATCGACGCCGCGCACGCGAAGGCGCGCGTCCACCACGGCCGCGGGATCGTCGTCCGGGCCCATCTTGCAGGTGCCGACCGGGTGGTACTGCGTATCGGCTCGATTGCGGATGTCCTCTGCGATGGCTGCGGTGTCGTTGCGGTCGACCGGGTAGAGCATCTTGCCGCGATAGGCGTCGAAGGGGCTGGCTTGCAGGATGTCCATCTGCAATTGCGCGCCCTTGACCAGCAGGTCCAGATCGCGCTCGTCGTCCAGGAACTTCGGATCGATGAGCGGCGCGGCGTGCGGATCCCGGCTCGCCAGCTTCACGCTGCCGCGGCTGTGCGGGCGCAGCACTTCGATGTGGCACGAGTAGCCATGGCCGATGTGCACCTTGCGGCTGTGGTCGTCGACCACCGCCACCACGAAGACCATCTGCAGGTCCGGCACGGTGACGTCCGGCGCCGAGCGCACGAAGGCGCCGGACTCGGCAAAGTTGCTGGTGATGAGCCCGGTGCGGTGCTTCTTCCACTCGGGCATCGCACGCGCCAACCTCAGGCCGCCGGCCAGGGAAAGGCCGAAGGTCGGCGAATCGCTGCGGGTGCGATAGGTCTGCACGTGGTCGATGTGATCGTGAAGGTTCTCGCCGACGCCTTTCAGGTCCCGCACGACCGGAATGCCCATCTGCTGCAAGGCCGCCCCGGGCCCGATGCCCGAGAGCATCAGCAGTTGGGGCGAACCGAAGGCACCGGACGACAGGATCACCTCCCTCCGCGCACGCACCTTCTTCTCTGCGCCGTTCACCGAGTAGGTGACGCCTTGCGCGCGCCGGCCCTCGAAGTCGATGCGAGAGCTCGGCGCGCTTGTCCTCACCACCAGGTTCGGACGCGACAGATGGGGCGTGATGTAGCCCTTGGCAGCGCTGCAGCGCTCGCCGTTCTTCTGCGTCACCTGGTACATGAAGGAGCCGAACTGCTCGGCGCCGTTGTAGTCGGCGACGTAGGGCACGCCGTTCAACGCCGCTGCCGCCAGGAAGGCCTTGTTCAGCACGCTGGGGCTGCGAAGGTCCGCGACGTTGAGGGGGCCACCCGTGCCGTGGAAGCTGCAGTTGCCGTGGTGCTCGTTGTTTTCGGCGCGCTTGAAGTAGGGCAGGACTTCCTCGTACGACCAGCCCGGATTGCCGAGCGACGACCAGTGGTCGTAGTCCCAGCGATGGCCGCGCACATACAGCATCGCGTTGGTCGAACTCGATCCGCCCAGCACCTTGCCGCGCGGCTGGTAGCCCCGGCGGCCGTTGAGGCCCTTTTGTGGAACGGTCTTGAACGCCCAGTTCTTGAACGGGATCGGCAGCATCGTCGCCACCCCGGCGGGCGCGTGGATGAACACGCTGCTGTCCGCACCGCCGGCTTCCAGCAGGCAGACCGTCACGTTCCGATCCTCGCTCAGGCGCGACGCCACGACGCACCCCGCCGAGCCGCCACCCACGACGACATAGTCGAATTCCTCCACGCTCATGCCGCTTCTTTTGGGGACGATGCTGCGGTGCGTGGCGCTGCCAGCCCGGGGTCGGGCTGGCCGAGGAAGAACTTCAAGGTCAGTCGCTGGACGAGCGTTCCGTAGGGCGGGTAGAAGAGGTCGATCGGGAAGAAGCGCTGGCGCTGGAAAACCGTCTTCGCATGCGACAGCTCGCGGAAGCCCTCCTCGCCGTGATAGGTGCCCATGCCCGAATTGCCGATGCCGCCGAAGGGTGCATCGTGGTTCACCACCTGCCAGCCCCAGTCGTTGACCGCGACGCCGCCCGAGTGCGTGCGGCGCAGCAATTGGTCGCGCTCGCCGCCGTCATGGCTGAAGCAGTACAGGGCCAGCGGGCGAGGGCGCTCGTTGATGAAGGCGATTGCGTCTTCCATCGTGTCGTAGGGCACGACGGGCAGGATGGGGCCGAAGAGTTCCTCCTGCATCAAACGCATGTCGGGCGTCATGCCCGTCACGATGTGCAGGGGCATCTGGCGTCCTTCGCCGGCCGGCATGGGGGCGCAGGCCTCGACCGTGGCGCCCTTGGCACGCGCGTCGTCGAGGAGCGCCTGCACGCGCCGGAATTGCCGGTCGTTCACCACGGCGGTGTAGTTCTCGTTGCCGTCCGTGCGGTTGTCGTAGAAGCGGGTGAAGGTGCGCCGCACGCCCGCGATGAATTCATCGACCCGCTCGCGCGGCACCATCGCGTAGTCCGGGGACACGCAGATCTGCCCGCAGTTGGCCGACTTGCCGTGCGTGATGCGCGTGGCCGCATCGCCGACGGGATAGTTGCGCGTCACCAGCGCCGGGGACTTGCCGCCGAGTTCGAGCGTGACGGGCGTCAGGTTGTCCGCCGCCGTGCGCATCACGATCCGGCCCACGGCCGGCGAGCCGGTGAACACGATGTGATTGAACGGAAGCGCCGTGAAGACGTTGGGGTCGGCCAGCTCTTCGCCCACCACGGCCACCAAGTCTTCGGGGAACACCTCCGCCAGCAAGGCCTTGAGCACCGCATTGGTGGCCGGCGTGACCTCCGGCATCTTGATCATCACGCGGTTGCCCGCCGTGAGTGCCGCCGTGAGCGGGCCGAGCGCGAGGTAGATCGGGAAGTTCCACGGCACGATCACGCCGACCACGCCCTTGGGCTGGTAGCGCACCTCGACGCGGTTGCTGAGGAACAGCAGTTCGGTTGAGCGGAGCCTTCGCTTCATCCAGCGGCGCACATGCGAGATGGCGTGGTTGAGTTCGAGCATCGAACCCAGCATGTCGAGCATCTTCGACTCGGCCTCCGAGCGGTAGCCGAAGTCGCTGCTCATGGCCTCGGCCAGCACGTCCTGGTAGCGCTGGACCTGGTGCTTCAGGGCCTTGAGGCGCGACCTTCGTTCATCGGCGCCGGGGTAGGGCTGCTGGTTGAAAGCCGCCTGCTGTGCGTCGAAGATGCGCAGCACGCGTTCGTTCGCCGCGGCCGCGGCTGCATGCCGCATGTCTGTGGTGTCGTTCAATGTGTCTCCTGGTTCTGGCGGTCCGCGCGACGCGGACACCGCCGAGGCTGCCTGCGAATTTAGGGCTTCCCGCGGCGAACGCCTAGATCCAGGGACACATTGGGTGAAATTCCGCCACGCTGTCCGGCAACGTGATGCGCCTGCCGGTTCAGCGCCGCGTGACCACCACTTCGAGGTAGTCGCTGGGCACCACCAGCGAGTTGGCGCCCGCGCGGTTCATGCGGTTCAGCAGTTCGGTCAGGTCCTTGTCCAGTGCCGCCGCGCCATCGGCAGGCAGGGCCGCGAAGGCCTTGTGGACCGGCCCGTACCAGTCGCGGAACACCTCGATGAAATGCGCCGCCGAGCGGTAGCGGAAATTGAACTGGCGAGGCGTCACTGCGATGGCCGCTGCATCGTCGCCAAAGAGCGAACGCAGGTGCGATTCCACGCCCCACAGCGAAGGCGGCTGAACACCCGCCGGCGGCGGCAGATGGCGACCCAGCGTCTTGAACATCTGCCCGACGAAGCCCTCGGGCGTCCAGTTGGCCAGGCCGATCCGGCCGCCGGAACGGCACACCCGCGCCATCTCGGCGGCGGCCTTGGCCTGATCGGGCGAGAACATGACGCCGAATGTCGACAACACGACATCGAAGCTCGCCTTCTCGAAGGGCAGCGCTTCCGCGTCGGCTTCCAGGAATGCGACCTGCAGGTGCTCCGCCTTCGCCCGCTCGGCACCCCGTTCGAGCAGGCTCCCCACGTAGTCCGTCGAGGTCGCGCGGGCGCCGCGGCGTGCGGCGGCGAGCGTGGCATTGCCATTGCCGGCGGCAACGTCGAGCACGCTTTCATCCCAGCGGATATCACAGGCTTCCGCCAACTGCTCACCGACGAGCTGCAGCGTGGTGCCGATCACGGCGTAGTCGCCGCTCGCCCAGGCTGCCATCTGGCGGGTCTTCACGGCGCTGAAATCAATCGGTGCGTTCATCTCTCGAGACTCCTTGTGAATGAGGCCCCACTGTCGTCCGCAGGGCGGGTCCATGTCCTGCCTGTGCGTCGGCGATGCCTGCCCGATCGTCCGCGGGTGTGTCGCGAGGGCCTCCCGGCCAACCGGCATAGGTCGTATCGCACGTTGGCGCCACGGCGCGGCGAGCCCAGAATGGCAGCCATCCAGCCTGTATGGAGAGCAACCCATGGCAGCAGCAGACATCGCGGCGGCATGCCAGCGCGTGGAATCGGTGTTGCAGCGGCGTCCCGAGGCCGGCCTCCACGACGACGCGCCGGCCACGGCACGGTGGAGCGACGGCCTGCGCGTCGTCTCCAGCCACGCCAACGGCACGCAGATCGAGACCGACATGCCCGCGGAAGTCGGCGGCAGCGGCGACCGGGTCTCTCCTGGCTGGATGCTGCGTGCGGGCTGGGCGTCGTGCACGGCCACCTGCATTGCCATGGCCGCCGCCGCGAAGGGGATCGAACTCACATCGCTCGAGGTTCGCGCCAGCAGCCGCTCGGACTTGCGGGGCCTCCTCGGCATGGCCGGCCCGGATGACGAGCCGGTGTACGCCGGACCCCGCGACATGCAGATGCACGTGCGGATCTCGGCCCGCGGCGTAGCGGCCGACCTGCTGCGAGCGCTGGTCGAGGAAAGCTACCGCAGTTCGCCGATGGCCTGCGCCGTGCAGGATGCCTTGCCGGTGAGCTTGCACGTCGACGCCAACGCAGACTGAGGACCACGCCGTGGATGCCTTGTCGGAAACCCTTCGCGTCGTGCGGCTGGTCGGCGCCATCTTCATCAACGCCCGGTTCACCGCGCCGTGGTGCTACCAGTCGCCCCGGGCGGACACGGTGGCGCCGGTGCTGGAGCCGGGCGCCGAACGGGTGGTGATCTTTCACCTGATCACCGACGGCGAGTGCTATGTCGAGATGGCCAACGAGCCGCCGGTGCGCCTCGTTGCGGGCGATGCCATCGTTTTTCCGCAGGGCGACGCGCATCGCATGACCTCGCAGCCCGGCCTTCCGCCCGCCACGGGGGGACGGCTGGACCGGGTGCTCGCGCGTCGTCCGCGCCAGCTGGACTACGGCGGTGGCGGCCCCGCCACACGGCTGGTGTGCGGCTACCTGGCTTGCGATGCGCGGCTCGCGGGCATGCTGTTGACGGGGCTGCCGCCTCTGGTCAGGGTGAACGTGCGCGGATCGAATGCGGGCGCGTGGCTCGAAGCCTCCGTTCGCTACGCACTGGCCGAAGCGCGCTCACCCCGGCCGGGCGGCGCCGGCGTGCTGTCCAAGCTGGCCGAAGTGCTCTTCATCGAGGTCCTGCGCCTCTACATGAACGAGCAGAGCGAAGGCCGGACCGGCTGGCTCGCCGGCGTGGGCGACCGCGTCGTCGGCGCCGCCTTGAACGCGATGCACAAGAATCCCGCACACGCCTGGTCGCTGGATGAGCTGGCGCGCACGGCCAGCAGCTCGCGCTCGGTGCTGGCCGAACGATTCCAGCAATTGGTCGGCAGCTCGCCAATGCAATACCTGACGCAGTGGCGCATGCTGCTGGCTGCCAATCTCCTGAGCCGCAGCAATGCGCCGCTGGCGAGCATTGCAGAAGACGTCGGCTACCAGACCGATACGGCTTTCAGCCGCGCGTTCCGCCGCGAGTACGGGGCGCCGCCTGCCGCATGGCGCCGGAGCCAGACGATGCGCGTGCAGGCCTGACGGAGATCGCCGCTAGTAGGTGTCCTTCAGCGCAGCCGTCGACTTCGGCTTGCCGGTTGAAACCATTGCGCAAGTGTTCCCCGGCTCCACCGATGCGAAGCGCTCGACGATCATGTGCTCGCGCGCCGGGCCTTCCATCGGCTCCCGGATTTCGAGCCGGCCGTCGAAGTTCACCAGCAGGGGCGCCTTCGGCGCGCTGTGCCAGCGCAGGTAGGCGCGTTCGAGCGCGAGGTAGTCGCCCGTCATTGCCACCGGCCATCGCTTGCCGCTGGCGCAATCGGTGAAGGCCGCCGAATCGGCGAAGTAGACGAACTCGCCACGCCATTGCACAGGTTGCGCGTGGGCGCTCGCAAAGAGGGCGGCGAGCAATGTGCAGGCCATCCATTTCGCGGTCGAGGTGGGGCTGTGACCAAGGCGCCAGGAGATGTGCATTCATCGATCCTTCCGTGCAACGATCTTCATCGTCTGAGCGCTCCATCATGGCAGATGGTCCGGGGTTCGGCTTCGCGCTGTGGGGTATCTCGGTCAGAATTCGAAACCATGAACACAGCACTTCTCGTGATCGACGTGCAGCAGGGCCTGTGCGAAGGCGAGCATGACGCCTTCGAGTCGCAGGAGGTCATCGGCCGAATCAATCGCGTGTCCGGCAAGGCGCGTGCGTCGGGTGCGCTGGTGGTCTTCATCCAGCACGAATCCAGGTCCGGCTACCTCGAGTTCGAGTCGGATGCGTGGCAACTCGCCCGCGGTCTCCACGTCGACCCGACGGACCTGCGCGTTCGCAAGACGACCCCGGACTCGTTTCATCGCACGGAGCTGGAGCACTTGCTCAAGGCGCATGCGATCACGGATCTTGTGATCTGCGGGATGCACACCGAATTCTGCGTGGACACCACGGCGCGCCGGGCGCTGGCGCTGGGATTCCCCGTCGTCCTGGTCGAGGATGCGCACACCACCGAAGGCAACCGGCATCTGTCGCCCATCCAGGTGATCCGGCATCACAACGAGACGCTCACGAACATCCGCAGCTTCGGTCCGAGAGTGCGCGCCGTCTCGACCGAAGACTTGCACATCGAAACCCGTCAGTTCCCATCCGGAGGCAGCCATGCAGGTACGTGACGCTGAAGCAGGCGACATCGCTGGCATCGTTGCCATCTACAACGACGCGGTGTTGCACACCACGGCGATCTGGAACGAGAAGACCGTCGACGCGGCCAATCGTGAAGCCTGGCTGGCCGACCGTCGACGCGTCGGCTACCCGGTGCTCGTGGCGATCGACGAAAGCGGCGCCGTCGCCGGCTATGCGTCATTCGGCGACTGGCGCGCCTTCGATGGCTACCGCCACACGGTGGAGCATTCGGTTTACGTTCGCAAGGATTGCCGCGGCGCGGGCATTGGCAAGACGCTCATGATCGCCCTGATCGATCGTGCACGCAGCATCGGCAAGCATGTGCTGGTGGCGGGCATCGACGCGAAGAATGCCGGCTCCATCGAGATGCACAAGAAGCTCGGGTTCGAGGAAGTCGGTCTCCTGAAGGAAGTCGGCACCAAGTTCGGCGGCTGGCTCGACCTTGCCTTTCTTCAACTCAGGATCGATTCGCGCGCCGAACCGGACAAGCTGCCCTTGCCTTGATGGAACGGGCGGGCCGTCGCGTCGCTTCGGCTATTTCGAATGGGCCTGCACCCATCGGACGATGTCCGCTGCGCCCATGGCGCCGGCCTGACGCGCCACCTCCCGCCCGCCCTTGAAAAGCGCGAGGGTCGGGATGCTCCGGATATTGAAGCGCGCGCCGAGGGCGGGGACGGCCTCGGTGTCGACTTTCGCAAGCCTGACGTTGGGCTCCAGTTGCGCCGCCGCCTGCTCGAAGCCCGGCGCCATCTGGCGGCACGGCCCGCACCACGGCGCCCAGAAATCGACCAGCACCGGAAGCTCGTTGCGTGCGACGTGACGGTCGAAGGAGGCTTCGTCCAATGCGGTTGAGTGACCGGTGAACAGCGGCTGATGGCACTTGCCGCAGTCCGGCGCGCTGCCGAGTTGCGCTTTGCGCACGCGGTTGGTGGTGTGGCAATGCGGGCACACGATGTGCAGCGTATCGGTCTCGGTCATGGTTCCTCCGTCGGCATTCTGGCCAGGGACGGAATCTGGTGCTCCGTGCGCAGATTTCAAGTGAGCGGCGGGACCGTTCGAGCTGTCTCGGCTCAGGCCGCCTTGGGCTCAGGCAGGACTGTGGTCAACGCGAAGTCGATCAGATGGAGCCAGGTCGCTTCGAGGCCCATGATGCTGTGGTGGTTGGAGCCGGGGATGGTCTGCACGGAGACCGGCGTCGGCCAGGCGGCGATGAGCTTCTCGGAGCGCTCCGGCAACACGACGTCATCCGTCTCGGCCAGCAGAACCTGGGTCTTGGCGGCAACCTCGCGGCTGTGGGCCAGGGAGTTGAATTGATGCCGCAGCAGGAGCGAGAGCGGAACCAGCGGAAAGCGTCGCTTTGCCACCTCCAGCATCGAATCGTATGGCGTGACCAACTGGAGGCTCGAGAACGACTGCCGCGCCACCAGCTGGATGGCCACGCCTGTCCCCAGGCTTCGGCCGACGACGTGCAGGCGCGCGTTCGGCAAGGCACGGCGCAGATGATTGGCAAACTGGCACGCGTCCTGGACTGAGGCGACTTCGGACGGATGACCTTCGGAATCGGCCACCCCCCGGTAGTTGATTGCCGCAAATCCGAAACCTTCGGGAAGCCAGTGCAGCGCCTGGGCCGTGGCGCGGACGTCCTCGCCACGGCCCGCGAAATAGATGAACAGGTCCTGCAGCGCTTCCTCGCCTTGCGGGTGATACACATACCCGCGGACCATCCCACCCGGCACGGTGTGGGAGTAGGTGGAAAAGTCGTCGGACAGGTGGACGACGGGGTGCTTGCGCGCGTCGAAGAGGATGTGCCCCTGGCGCAGGGCGAGGAGGGTCCAGTAGGTCGCGATGCTTCCAAGGGCGGCTGCCGAAGCAGACAGTGCGATGCGGGCGACTTTGGCTTTGGATGACAAGAGGTGGGCTCCGTGGTGAGCGTTCACGCCAGGCTGCCGTCTCCCGCGTCGCCAGGCGTGCGTCCAGCGAGTTCGACGATGGCGGCGATCAGGCGGTGCGGCTGCAGCGGCTTTCCCAGGTGGACGTCGAAACCTGCGGCCAGGGCGCGTTCCCTGTCCTGGTTGCGGGAGAAGGCCGTCAGCGCGACGGCAAGGAGACGACGCCCCATCGTGGCGTGAGCGGCGCTGCGAAGTTCGCGGATCAATTCATAGCCGTCTCGCCCCGGCAGGCCGATGTCGCTGACCAGCACGTCCGGCCAGCTTTGTGCCGCGGCCTGGAGCGCGCTGTCGTAGTCGATGGCCAGTCGCACGTGGGCGCCTGCGTCCGCCAGCACGACATGCAGCATCTCGCTGGCATCGGTGCTGTCCTCGACGACCAGCACCTCCATGTCCTTGAGCGGCGAGCTATGGGTCGAGGGGATTTCGTCGGCGTCATGCACGGCGCCCGGCGCGGCCTCGGTATCGGTCTGGGCCACATGAAGCTCGACCTCGAAGAGGGCTCCCTTGTCCTCTCCCTCGCTCGCCGCGACCACACCACCGCCGTGCAGTTCAGCCAGGTGCTTGACGATCGACAGCCCCAGCCCGAGGCCGCCGTGGAAACGGCTGTCCGGGGAGTCGCTCTGCGTGAAGCGGTCGAACAGGTGCTCGATGAAATCGGGCCGGATGCCTCTGCCGAAGTCGCGCACCGACAGCTTCAGCACGTCGCCTTCACGCGCAAGCACGACCTCGATGGCGCCGCCTTCCCTGGAGAACTTGATGGCATTGGTCATCAGGTTCCACACGATCTGCTGGAAGCGTGTCGGGTCGAGCCATGCCGAGCGCGAATCGCCCGGGGACTGGATGTCGAGCGTGAGCTGCTTGGCACTGATCGAATCGCGAAGCGCGTCGATCGCGGTGTTCACGACTTCCGCCGGGTCGGTCCACTGGCGGTCCAGGCGCAGCTTGCCGGAGTTGATGCGCGAAACGTCGAGGATGTCCGAGATGATGCGCGCCTGCGCATGGACATTGCGGTCGATGGCCTCCAGGCCCTTCAGCATCTCGGGTGTGGTGCCGCGCTTCTTGAGGATGTGCACCCAGCCGGAGATGGAGTTGAGGGGCGTGCGCAACTCGTGCGACAGGACGGCGACGAAGTCGTCCTTCGTGCGGCTGTGGCGCTCGGCCGTGGTCCGCGCCGCCTGTTCGCGCTCCAGCACCTCCTGCCGCCGTCGATCCAGCTCCTGCCGCTCGGACACGTCGACCGCAATGCCGATGCGAAGCCCCGGCTCCAGGTGGGCGGAGATGCTCCATTGCAGGTAGACCCAGGCACCGTCCGGACGCATGAGCGGAAACTCGCCGTGCCAGGAGGCGCCTTCCTCCAGCGCGGTGATCGTCCGGTGGCTCACGAAGTCGGTCCATTCGGACGGTGCAAAGTCGCTGATGGGCCGGCCGAGCAGTTCTTCCCGCGACCGGCCCAGCATCCGCGCCATCGCCGGGTTCACGTCCGCGAACGCGCCGTTGGCCTGGAACAGCGCCATGCCGCTGAGGGCCTGGCTGAAGACCGCGCGAAAGCGGATGTCGCTGCGCCGGAAGCTGTCTTCCGCCAGGCGCGCGCGGATCAACGCCTGCAGCGTGGCGGTGAGGACCGCCGGTTCCACCGGATGGACCAGGTAGGCGTCGGCGCCCGCGTTCAGGCCTGCGACCTTGTCCTCGTTTTCCACGTAGGTGGCCGACAGATGGATGATGGGCAGCAGCGATGTGCGCTCGTCCGAACGGATCAGCCGGCAGACCTCGAAGCCGCTCATGTCGGGCAGGTGGACGTCCAGGACCACCGCCGAGACGCGCCGGACGGACTTGGCCACCGCCTCGGCGCCGGTAGCGGCTTCTTCCGTCAGGAAGCCGGCCGCGCGAACGAAGCGCGCAGTGGAGTAGCGTGTCGTCGGGTTGTCGTCGACCACCAGCACCACGTGCTGGCTGCGATCGATGGTGGTCTGGATGACGCTTTCAGGCACGAATCACCCCGCGACGCCAGTGCCCTGCGGTCGGGCAGATATCTCGAGCTGGACCGGGACGATCACCGAGAACGTCGACCCCTTGCCCAGCTCGCTCTCCAGTTCCACCCGGCCGCCCAGCAGGATGGCCAGCTGCTTGCTCAGGGACAGGCCCAGGCCGGTGCCCCGCAGGCGCTTCTGCACCGGGGAATCGATCTGGGAGAAGTCGTTGAACACGGCGCCGTGGTACTTCGAATCGATGCCGATGCCGGTATCGCTCACCGAGAACCTGATGAAAGCCTCCCCCTCGCGCGTGGCCGAAACCCGGACTTCCCCATGGGTCGTGAACTTCAGGGCGTTGGAGATGAAGTTGCGCAGGATCTGGGACAGCTTCCGATCGTCGGTGTAGAGCTTGGGCAGACCCTCCGGTTCCTCGAACACCAGCGACATGTCGGGATTCGTCAGCACCGGCTTGAACATGCCGCGCAACGCCGAAAAGAGGTCGACCATCTCGAACCAGGCCGGCGAGATCTCGACCCTGCCGGCCTCGATCTTGGCGAGGTCCAGCAGGTCGTCGACCATGTCGGAGAACTCCGTGGCCGTCGACTGGATGAAGGCGACCTGTTTCTCCTGCTCCGGCGTCAGGGGACCATCGACCCGGTCCACGAGAAGGCGGGCGATGCTCCGGATGGCGCTGATGGGCGTCCGGAACTCGTGGCTCATGTAGGCGAGGAAGCGGCTCTTGAGCTCGGTCGCCCGCTTGAGCTGTTCGGCCTGCGCGTCGAGTTCGGCGTAGAGCGCCACCACGCCCCGGTTGGTTTCCTCGAGTTCGGCTCGCAGAGCTTCGACCTCCTGCTGGCTTGCCGCCAGGGCCGCCGCATCGATGCTGGACTGCTCTGTATCTGTGGTCGACATCCCTAGTCCCTTCGACGGACCACCACGATGGTGGCATCGTCGCGCTTTCTGGAATGGTGGCGCATCAGGATGGCCGCCACCAGGGCCGGGTCTCGCCCGAGCACCGGCAGGATGTGTTGAGTATCCCACCGCGACGCGATGCCGTCGCTGTGCACGACGACCAGCGCATGGAGCGGCAGCGCCATCGAGGTTTCGTCGGGCTTGCGTATCTGCACGCCGGCCGTGCCATGCTGGGTGACCATCGAGCGGTCGTAGACGCCGGAGACAACCCGCACCGCCACATTGCCGGCGCCAGCGCATCGCAGCGTGTCATCGCCGGAAAGCCGGACCACGCACACGGCCGCGCCGCGGGTCGTCTTGAGATCGACGTGGATCTGTTCGACCATGCCTCGAAGGTCGCGCAGCGGCTCGTCCAAGAGGGTGGCAACCGCCAGTTGCGAAGGCTTGGCGGCCTCCGGGCCGTGCCCCAGGCCGTCCGCGACCAGCGCCGTGAGCCCCGCAGCATCGAAGGCTGCGCCCCACGAGTCGCCGCACTCAGTCTCGCCGGGTATCGGCACGCAGACGGCGCCGACCTCGAAGGCGTGTCTGTCTGCAGCGTGCCCGACGCCAGTCGCGGCGTGCTTGCGCACCCGGGCGAGGCACACCGTGCCATGCGGCACCGCGCTGTGGATGTCGAAGTCGCTGGCCAGGCGCTTGACTGCGCCGAGGCCGGTGCCGGGGGAACTGCCGGTGGTGAAGCCGTCTTCCATGGCCCGCGCCACATCCTCGATGCCGGGGCCCTCGTCGATGGCCAGCACCTCGACGTCCGAGTGATCGGGCCGGGCCGCGATCAGCAGTTGGCCATGGCGCGCATGGCGCAGCAGGTTGGTGCCGAGTTCGGTGACCACCAGGGCCAGGCGTCCCGCCTCCGTGTCACTGAGGCCCAGTTCCGCGGCGGCCTGGGCGGCGTGGCGTCGCGCCTCCCCGACGCGGCTGGCGTCGCCCATGGGAAAGGAGATGTGGGTCCAGCCCCGGATCACTTCCACTTGGTGATGCTCACTCGAGTGCCTCGGCCGGGCGCGGAGTCGATCTCGAAATCGCTCACCAGGCGCCTGCTTCCGGGCAAGCCCAGGCCCATGCCGCTGCCGCTCGTCCAGCCGTCGGTCAAGGCCAGCTTCACGTCCGCGATGCCGGGGCCCTCGTCCTCGAAATGCAGCTGCAGGCCCTGCTTGCCTTCGCGTTCGAGCAGCTCCCAGCGCATGCGCCCGCCGCCGCCGTGAATCAGCGTGTTGCGCGACAGTTCGCTCGCGGCGGTGATCATCTTGGTCTGGTCGACCAGGGAGAATTTGAGCCGCTGGCAAAGAGCGCGCACCAGCTGGCGGCTGGTCACGATGTTCTGCTCGGACAGCACCGGAAGTTCGCCGGAGCGCTCAGTTTCCAAGTCGGCTCTCCTGGCGCGCCTTGCGCAGGAGCTCCATGCCGCGCTCGACATTGAGCGCGGTCCTGACGCCTTCGAGCGACAAGCCGAGTTCGATCAGGGTGATGGCAACTGCCGGCTGCATGCCGACGACGACCGTCGTTGCCGAAAGAATGCGCGCGATGCTCGAGATGCTGGTGAGCATGCGCCCGACGAAGGAGTCGACGATCTCCAGCGCGGTGATGTCGATCATGACGCCGCTGGCGCCGGTCTTGGCGATCTTGTCGGCCAGGTCGTCCTGCAAAGTCAGGGCCGTCTGGTCCTGCATGTCCACCTGGATGGTGACCAGCAGCGTTTCGCCCATGCGCAGGATCGGGATGCGTTCCATGGCGGCTTCAGTCGCTGTGCGTGATGCGCCAGCCCGTCTTCTGGAACGCGAGGCCCAGCGCGTCGGCCAGCGTGGCCTTGGTGCTGATGCCCTGCAGGTCGATCCCCAGGTGAACGATGGTCTGCGCAATCTGGGGGCGGATCCCGCTGATGATGCAGTCGGCGCCCATCAGTCGGATCGCACTGACTGTCTTGAGCAGATGCTGCGCGACCAGCGTGTCCACGGTGGGCACGCCGGTGATGTCGATGATCGCGAGCTCCGACTCGGTTTCCACGATCTTCTGGAGCAGGGTCTCCATGACGATCTGCGTCCGGTTGCTGTCCAGGATGCCGATCATGGGAACGGCCAGCACGCCGTCCCACAGCTTGATGACGGGCGTGGACAGCTCGAGCAGCTCTTCCTGCTGGCGCTTGATGATGTCCTCGTGCGCCTGCTGGAAGGTGGCGACCGTGCGCTGTGCGAGCTTGTCGACCAGCGTCGTGGCCGTCCACAGGGCCGGCATCAGGGCAGCGGGGTCGGAGGCCAGCTTGCGCTGCAGCCCGTCGAACAGCGGCTTCTTGAGGGCGAGGACAAAGAGGCTGGTGTCGCCGGCCGACTGGCCTCGTGCGGCTCGCGAGCGCGACAGGGACTCCAGGACCTGGCGGGTGCCGGCCCATGCCGGGGCTTCCATCGCGCCCGGGTCGGCGTCTGCCGCCAACGCCTCGCGCAGCAGCCGGAGCAGTTCTTCCGCATCCGGCTGGATCGCCCGGCGTGCAGCCGGATCGGTGGCCCCGACTTCGTCGAGCCAGACCTCGACGACTCTGCCTTTGTCGTCCTGCAAGGCAGACAGGATCGCTTGGAGTTCACTCTTCATGTGTTTGACTTCCCGGGCTTGAGGGGAACGACGCTTGCCTCGGGAAATCCGGGCAGGCGCAAGGCGCGGGCAATTCTATGGGCCGGTTGCCCCCCTCCGAGGCCCGGGAGAGTTGCCGCGGCGTTGGCCTACAGAGTGTCGGGCTCCGGGCTGACGAGGAAGAACCGGAAACCCATCGGCTTCCGGTGTCTTCCTTGGTTCACCCGGCCACCGGCTCCGGGTGGGCGCGCGCTCACTCGGCCTGGATTCGCGCCGCCTTGACCACATCCCCCCAGCGAGCCAGTTCCGCCTTGCTGTAGTCGCCGAGCTTCTTCGGGTCCATGTAGTCGGCGGAGGCTCCCTGTTCAGCCGCCTTCTGCTGGAAAGCCTGCGTCGCAGTGATCTTGGCGATCTCGCTGGTCAGGCGGTCGACCACGGCCTGCGGTGTCTTGGCCGGCGCGAACAGCGCGAACCATGAGGTGGCGTCGAGCTTGGGCATGCCGGCCTCGGCGGCCGTCGGCACGTTGGGCAACGAAGGCAGCCGTGCCTTGCCGGTGACCGCCAGCGCGCGCAACTTGCCCGCCTGGATGTGCTGCATGAAGGGCGGCGGCGTGCCGAAGGTCATGTCGACCTGGCCGCCGAGCAGGTCTTGCAGCGCCGGGCCTGTTCCCTTGTATGGCACGTGCGTGAGCTGGATGCCGGCCTGCTGCTCGAGCATGGCGCCCGTCACGTGCTGGAGCGAACCATTGCCGGACGACGCATAGGTCAGCTTGCCCGGGTTGGCCTTCGCGTAGGCGATCAACTCGGCGAGGTTCTTCGCAGGCACGCCCTCGCGCACCACGATGACCTGGGGCGCGCTCAGCACGTTGGCAACGGGACGGAAATCCTCCGCGGACCATTGCGGCTTCTGCTGACTCACATGCGGGGTGATCACGTGGTAGCCCGAGTACTGCATCAACAACGTATAGCCGGCCGGGTCGGCGCGCTTCACCGCGATGGCGGCAATCGCCCCATTGCCCCCACCCTTGTTGTCGACGATCACCGATTGGCCGAGCGCCTTGCCCAGCGGATCGGCCAGCATGCGTGCCGAGATGTCGGTCGTGCCGCCGGGCGCGGTGGGAACCACCAGGGTGATGGGGCGGCTTGGATACGGCCCGTCCTCGGCGACGGCGAGCCCCGCGCCGGCCATGCCGGAAGCCGCGATGAGCGCAACCAGTGTGCGGCGTGTGAACGGTGTTGCGAAAGTGATTCTTTGCGATGTCATGGTTGTCTCTCGGTTGTTGGAAATTCAGATGGCTCGTGCGAGCGCACGTTCACGGATGGCGGCGAAATCCGCAGGCACCGGATGCAGGTCGAGCCGGCGCCCCGCCTTGACGATCTGGCTCGGAATGTCGTGGCCGATCAGCGCCGGCAGGCGCCTGGACGCATCGATCAGCAGCGCGAGATCGACCCCGGTGCGGTAGCCCATCAGCTCGAGCGCGTGGACGATCTCCTCGCTGCAGACGTTGCCGGTGGCGCCGGGTGCATACGGGCAGCCGCCGATGCCGCCGAGCGACGCGTCGAAGCGGTCGGCACCGGCGCCGATGGCTGCCAGCACATTCGCCAGCCCCATCCCGCGCGTGTTGTGGAAGTGCAGCGTGACTTCGGTGTCAGGCCAGCGCTCGCGGAATGCTGCGGTGAGCGCCGCGACCTGCCCTGGGTAGGCCATGCCGGTGGTGTCGCACAGCGTGACGCCGCGTGCGCCCATGTCCTCGACGAAGCGGGTGCACCAGTCGAGCACCGTGGCAACGGGCACATCGCCCTCCATCGGGCAACCGAAGGAGCACGAGAGCGAAACGTTGACCGGCACCTTGGCCTGCCGTGCCAGAGCGTTGACCTCCGACAGCGCGGCAAAAGACTGCTCGCGCGTCATCCGCAGGTTGGCGAGGTTGTGGCTCTCGCTGGCCGACATCACGAGGTTGAGTTCGTCGGCATTGGCGTCGATGGCGCGCTCGGCGCCGCGAACGTTGGGCACCAGCGCGCTGTAGACCACGCCGGGCCGGCGCTCGATCTCGCGCAGAACGATCTCGGCATCGCGCAACGCCGGGATCGCCTTTGGCGAGACGAAGGCCGTCACCTCGATCTTTGACAAGCCGGCTTGCGACAGCGCGTTGACCAGCGCGATCTTGTCTTCCGTCGGAACAAAGGCCTGCTCCACCTGCAGGCCGTCGCGCGTGCCGACCTCCTGCATGTGGATGCGCCGGCCGGCGCCGTTCCAGAGCGTGTCGTTGGCGTTCATGCGACCACCTTCCTGCCGCGCAGGGCGGCGATGTCTTGAGTTGAAAAACCGAGTTCGTCGAGTACCGCATCGGTGTCGTCGCCCAGGCGGGGCGCCGACGAGCGCACGGTGCCCGGCGTACCGAGCAGCTTGGGCACGACGCCAGGAACGTCGACCACGTAGCCGTCGCGCGTGGTCTGCTGGAGGATCATGTCGCGCGCCCGGTAGTGCGGGTCTTCGTCGATGTCCTTCGCTGTGTAGACCTTGCCGGCCGGCACCCGGGCTTCGCCGAGGACGGCGAGGACCTCCACCACGGCGCGCGATTGCGTCCAGGCCTCGATCGCCTCGTCGAGCTGCGCGACGCGTGCCACCCGGCCGGCGTTGTTGGCGAGTCCGGCATCGGCGCCCAGGTCGTCGCGGCCGATGACCTGCATCAGCCGCTTGAAGATGCTGTCGCCATTGCCTGCGATCAGCACGTAGCCGTCGCTGCACCGGTAGGCGTTCGACGGTGCGATGCCCGGCAGCGCGCTGCCGGCCGCCTCGCGCACCGCACCGAATGCGCTGTACTCGGGCAGCAGGCTTTCCATGACGTTGAAGACCGCCTCGTGCAGCGCCACGTCGATCACCTGTCCCTGGCCGCCGTTGACCTTGCGGTGGTACAGCGCGGTGAGGATACCGATGGTGCCGTGCAGCGCGGCCAGCGTGTCGCCGATCGAGATGCCGCAGCGCACCGGAACGCGGCCCGGCTCGCCGGTGAGATGCCGCAAGCCGCCCATCGCCTCGCCGATGGCGCCGAAGCCCGGGAGGTCGCGATAGGGGCCGGTCTGGCCGTAGCCCGAGATGCGCAGCATCACCAGGCCCGGGTTGAGCTTCGACAGGACGTCGTAGCCCATGCCCCAGCCTTCCAGCGTGCCGGGGCGGAAGTTCTCGATCAGGACGTCGGCCTCGGCGATCAGCTTGCGGGCGATGTCCTGTCCTTCGGGGCTGCGCAGGTCGAGCGCGATGGAGCGCTTGTTGCGCGACTGCACTTGCCACCAGACCGACGTGCCTTCCTTGATGAGGCGCCAGTTGCGCAGCGGATCGCCCGTGCCCGGCGCCTCGATCTTGATCACGTCCGCGCCGAATTCGCCGAGCGTCTTGCCGGCGAAGGGGCCGGCGATCAGCTGGCCCATCTCGATGACGCGCAAGCCCTTCAGGGCCGCGGGCGTCAGCGGCAGGGTGGGGGCGGACTCTTCGTTCATGCGTGTGTCTCCTTGGGGTGCATGAATTCTCGAATCGCCGCCCCGCCAAGGGAACGACAAAGCCGCAGACCCAGCTTTCGTGGATCGCGAAAGCGGGCGCGGGTTTCCCCCGAAGGATCCCCGCGGCGACGCTAGTGCCCGCCCGGGTCGCAGAGGTGGTCGATCAACAGGCGCACGTGCCGCGGCACGGCGCTGGCGTCGCGCAATCCGATCAGGAGGCGACGCCTGGCCCATGAATCCTGCAAGGTGATCTGCTTCAGGTTCATCGAGCGCAGATGGGGCTGGACCGCTTCGCGCGGCAGCACCGCGACGCCCAGGCCGGCCGCCACCATCTGGCACATCGCATCGAAGCTGCGGACCTGCAGGCGCATCTTCAGGCTGCGGCCGAGCGCCTTGGTCTCGGCTTGCAGGCGCTTGGCCAGCGAGGTGCCCTTGGGAAGGCTGACGAAGTCGTAGTCGATGGCCTCGGCGAAGTGCACGGAGCGGCGGCGCGCGAGGGGATGGCCCTGCGGCACCACGAGGACCAGGCGGTCTTCGCGGTAGTTCATCTGGTGCAGGCCCAGGGCGGGCGTGCGGTCGGCGAAGATGCCGATATCGGCGCGGCCGTCGAGCACTGCCAGCACCACTTCGCCGCTGTCCTCTTCCTCGAGTTCGATGCGAATGCCGGCGTTCGCACGGACGAAGGACGAGATGTCCGCCGGCAGGAATTGCGTCACTGCCGACGTGTTGGCCCACAGGCGCACGACGCCCACCAGGCCAGTCGCGTAGTCCGACAGATCCGCGGCCAGTTGGTCGACGTCGCTGAGGATGCGTTGTGCGTGCACCTGCAGCGCGTGGCCGGCCACGGTCAGGGTGATGCCGCGCGAATGGCGCTCCAGCAAGGTGGCGCCCACGGCCGCCTCGAGGTCCGTGATGCGCTTGCTGGCGGCGCCCACGGCGAGGTGCGCCAGTTCGGCGCCCTTGCTGATGCTGCCGCTGCGCGCCACCAGGCTGAACAGCGAGAGCGAAAAAAGATCGAGCCGATGGAGATTCACGGCAATTCGAGCAGGCGCTTCAACGCTGCGAGGTCGCGGCGAACATGCGCCACGTCCGCGTCGAAGTTTTCCTGGCTGACGCCTGCCAGCCGGAGCACGACGAAGGTCAGCAGGCTTCCGTCGCCGCAGGGCGTGACGCGGAACGCGTTGTGGACGCTGAGCCCGTTCGGGAGCGTGACGTCGTGGTCGAGCACGCCGAACGAATTGACCGGCGCCATCTCCACCTTGACCTGGCCCATCGGCGAGTCGGCGAACCATGCGCCATCGCGGTGCTCGATGCCTGCCGCCAGGCCGGACGCCCACGACGGCAGGTTTTCCATCTGCCGGGTGAAGTCATAGACAACCTTCGCCGGTACGTCGAGTGTCTCGCTCACGACCCATGCCTCTTGTATTGCGGCCACGCCTTGCCTTTCCCGTCTTGAATGGCCCGCATGCTGCCACAGCCCGGCAGCGGGAGTGCCCCTTGGTGCAATAGACCCGCTGGCGCCCTGCCACTACCCTGCGTGTCCGGATTTCCCTTGAGGGCAGGGGAGAGTTGCAGGTCCTTCTGGAGTGTGCAAACGATGAATCGAACTGCGGAATGGGCGCTTCGTGCATTGTCGGCCGTGGGCCTTTCCGCTTTCCTGCTTTGCGAGCAGGCCCACGCCTTTCTGGAAGGCTTCATCGACTCGCAGGACCATCACCTCGACATTTCGGACTGGCTCATCGATCGCAAGGGCTTCCTACCGGTTCCGATCGTGATCACCGAACCCGCCGTGGGCTATGGCGGCGGCGTGGCCTTGATGTTCGTACGCAACTCGTTGCGCGACAGCGGCGAGAGAGCCAGGGAGACCGGCCACATGACGCCGCCCGACATCTTCGTCCTGGGCGGGGCTGCCACCGAGAACGGCACCAAGGCCGCCTTCGCAGGCGGCATGGTGAGCTTCGACGAGGACCGTTGGCGCTACCGTGGCGGCGTCGGCCGCGCCGACGTCAACCTGTCGTTCTACGGCATCGGCGGCACCGGCCTGGGCGGCGGCGCACACAGCCTCGCCTATTCGCTGGACGGATGGATGTCGAGCCAGCAGGTGCTGCGCCGCCTCGGCGAGAGCGACAACTGGCTGGGCCTTCGCTGGATCTACCTGGACCTCAACAGCAAGCTGGACCTGAGCCAGGACCCGCGTTCCGGCCTCGGTCCCGACCAGACCACGCGGCGCACTTCGGGCCTGGGCCTGACCCTGGAGCACGACACGCGCGACAACATCTTCACGCCGTCGAAGGGCTGGACAGGCGCGCTCGATGCGACCTTCTACAGCCCGGACCTCGGCAGCGACACGCGTTTCGAGAGCTATCGCGGCCACGTGTTCGCCTACTGGCCCATCACCGAAAGCCTGGTGCTCGGCGGCCGGCTGGACGGCCGCGCCGTGAGCGGGCGGACACCGTTCTACATGCTGCCCTTCATCGACATGCGCGGCATACCCGCGGCGCGCTACCAGGACGAGCGAACGGCGGTGGCCGAGACCGAACTGCGCTGGAATTTCACGCCGCGCTGGGCGGTGGTCGGCTTCGTCGGCGCCGGCCGCGCCTGGGGCCAGAACACGAGCTTCAGCGAGGCAGAGAATGTCATCAGCCGGGGCGCGGGCTTTCGCTACCAGATTGCCCGGCGGCTCGGGATGTGGGTCGGACTGGACTATGCCAAGGGCCCGGAGGGCGGGACCTGGTACATCCAGGTGGGCAACGCCTGGCGCTAGTTCAGGGTGATTTCTTCTTCGCCGCGCTTTCGGCTTCGGCACGCAGGCGCTCGTCCTGGGCCCGCAGCTCGGGCGTGAGCTGGGCGCCGAAATCGTCGATCTCGAACAGCGGTCGAATCTCGATCTCGGAGTCGCCGTGCATGGGGTTAGGGCAGCGTCTGACCCATTCGACGGCTTCCTCCACGGACTTGACCTGCCACAGCCAGAACCCGGCGACGAGTTCCTTGGTCTCTGCGAAGGGGCCGTCGATCACCGTCCGATCGTTGCCCGAGAAGCGCACCCGTTTGCCCCGTGCGCTCGGGTGCAGGCCTTCGCCGGCGAGGAGCACGCCTGCCCTGAAGAGTTCCTCGTTGAACTTGCCCATGGCTGCCAGCAGCTCCGTGTCGGGCATCTCGCCGGCTTCCGATTCCCGGGTCGCCTTGACCATCACCATCACACGCATGGGATTCTCCTTAAGACACGCACACTACCCGCCACGCCGGCACCTTGCGCTGGAACCCCTTGAGCTCCAGTTCGCCCGCCTCCTGGATCGACCATCCGCTGTCCGGTGACCCATCCTGCAATGCACCGTGAACGCGCTGCGAGATCAGGATTTCGCCCCCCGCGGCTTCCCCGCACAGCCGGGCGGCCAGGTTGGTGACCGTGCCGATGGCGCCATAGTCGATGCGCGCGTCGAAGCCGATGCCGCCGAGCGTCGCGAAGCCCTGGGCGATGCCGATGCCCATGTGCAGGTCGTAGCCGCGCCGGCGCCATTGCCCGCTGAGCGCCGCCATCTCTCCTTGCATCTGGACGGCCATGCGCAGTGCGCGAGCCGGTGCGTCGGGAACGGGCTGCGGGTCGTTGAAGAAGATCATCATGCCGTCCCCGGAGAAGCGCTCCAGCGTGCCCTCGTGGGCCAGCACCAGCCGCCCCATCGCGGCGTGGTACTGCGCCAGCACGGCCATCACCTCTTCGGGCTCCGCGGTTTCGGTGAAGGCGGTGAAGCCGCGAAGGTCGAGAAAGACGACGGTGATTTCACGACGATGGCTGCGCAGGGGATCGTCGGCGCCGCCCGCAAGAATCGCCTCGGCCAGCTGGGGCGAGAAGAAGCGCTTGAGCTGGCCGATGCGTTCGAGCTGCTGCACGCTCTCCTGCACGCGCTGCTCCAGCGTGGCGTTCCACGCCTGCAGTTCGGCGCGCTGGCGCTGCACTTCGTCGTACAGCGTCTTCACGCGCAGCAGCGAACGCACGCGCGCCATCAGCTCGGCCTGGTTGATGGGCTTGCTCAGGAAGTCGTCCGCGCCGGCGTTCAGGCCCTTCACGCGTTCCTGCTCGGGGTCGAGCGCGGTCACCAGCACCACCGGCAGCACCGCGCAGGCCGGGTCGGCGCGGATGGCGCGGCACACGTCGTAGCCGTTCATGCCCGGCATCATCACGTCGAGCAGCACCAGGTCGGGCGGGTCGGCGGCGATGCTCGTCAGCGCGTCCTCGCCGGACGCCGCGGTGCTCGTGCGGTAGCCGCGCGCACTCAGCAGGTCCGACAGCAGCCGGAGGTTCTGCGCGACGTCGTCGACGACCAGGATGTGGGCGCTCATTTCGAACGCCCCTCTGTGAGCAGCCGATCCACGACTTCGAGAAAGGGCTTGAGCGAAACGGGCTTGGTCAGGAATGCGTCGAAGCCCGAGTTGACGATGTGGTGCTGGGCGTCCGGCATGACGGAGGCCGAGATCGCGATGACGGGCGTGGCATCCAGAGCGGGCTGCTCGCGGATCTGGCCGAGGGCGGCGATGCCGTCGATACCGGGCAGCAGGATGTCCATGAGGATCAGGTCCGGCTGGTGCAGGATCGCGAGGCGCACGCCCTGTTCCCCGGTCTTGGCTTCCAGCGTGACGTGACCCTTGTGCTGGAGGATGTCGCGCGCCAGCTTCATGTTCTTCTCGTTGTCCTCGACGATCAGGATAGTGCTCATACAACAGCCTCCAGGGTCAGCAGCGGCAGCAGGAAGGTGAAGGTCGCGCCTTCGCCGAGGCGGCTGTCGACGCCCAGTGTCCCGCCATGCAGCTCCACGAATCGCTTGGCGAGCGACAGGCCCAGCCCGGTGCCTTCGGCCTTGCGCAGATAGTCGCCGCCGGCCTGGCGGAATTCGTCGAACACCAGCGCCTGGTCCTCCGGTGCGATGCCGACGCCGGTGTCGGCCACGCTCACCTCGGCCATCGGCTTGCCGGCCTTCTCGACGCGCTGCGCACTCAGCCGCACGCGCCCGCCGGCCGGTGTGAACTTCACCGCGTTGGACAGCAGGTTCACCACCACCTGCTTGACCTTGCGCGCGTCCGCCACCCACTCGTTCAACCCTTCGCCGACCTCCAGCGACATCGACAGGCCGTTGCGCTGCGCACGCTCGCGCACGAGGGTGAGGGCGTTGTCGAGCAACAGGCCGAGGTCGAAGCAGCTCAGGTCCAGCTCCATCCGGCCGGCCTCGATCTTCGAGAGGTCCAGTACGTCGTTGATGAGCGTCAGCAGATGCTGGCCGGAGGAGTGGATGTCCTGCAGATATTCCATCTGCTTGGCGTTGACCTCGCCGAACATCCGCTCGGTCAGCACCTCGGAGAAGCCGATGATGGCGTTCAGCGGCGTGCGCAA
Source organism: Variovorax flavidus (assembly GCF_030317145.1). Classification (GTDB taxonomy): domain Bacteria; phylum Pseudomonadota; class Gammaproteobacteria; order Burkholderiales; family Burkholderiaceae_C; genus Variovorax; species Variovorax flavidus. Next base: position 1,834,688 of record NZ_JASZYE010000001.1, on the reverse strand, counting down.
CTCATGCGACATGTTCGCCAGGAACTCCGACTTGTGGTGGTTGGCGACTTCCAGCTGCCGGCTCTTGTCCTCGATTTCCTGGAAGAGCCGCGCATTCTGGATCGCGATCACGGCCTGGTCGGCAAAGGTCTCGACGAGGCGGACTTCGGCGTTCGAGAAGGGCTGAACCTCCGTGCGGAGCACGGCGATGATGCCGACCGACGCGCCCTCACGGACCATGGGCACGGCCAGCACCGTCCGGAATCCCAGACGCGTCTGCGCCTCGCGCGAATCGGGGTAGCGCGAATTGATGAGCTTCGCGATGTCCTCGACGTGCACTGTTCGCCGTTCGACGAAGGCGCGGCCGATCACCGTTGCGCTGTTCAGCGGCAGCTCGTCGCGGCCCAATTCGGCACCGGTCTCCACCTGGTAGCCGGTCATGGCCCGCAGGTGGTCGCCTTCCGGCAGCCAGACACGGCTGCCATGCGCGCGGCACAGGCGCACCGAGCGCTCGGCGACCGCCTGCAGCACGGGTTGCAGATCGGTCGGCGAACGGCTGAGCACCCGAAGAATCTCCGCCGTCGCAGTCTGGAATTCGAGCGCCGCCGTCAGCTCGGCGGTGCGCAGTTCCACCTTGCGCTCCAGACCGCCGTATAGCTCTCGAAGCTGGGCCGACATGCGGTTGAACTGGTTGGCCAGCCCTTCCAGCTCGTCGCCCGTGTTGACGACGATCTGCTGGTTGAGATCGCCTTCGCCGATGCGACGCGCTCCCCGGGCCAGCGTGCGGATCGGCTGCACCATGTTGCGCGCCAGCACCGATGCCGCCAGTGCCGAGATCAGCAGGCCGGCCAGCAGCAGCACCGCGGCGCGCAGGAAGGACGCGTTGAGCTTTGCGTACACCTCGGCAATCGGCTGTTCGACGAAGACCTTCCAGCCCAGCGACTTGATCGGCGCCATCGACGTCAGCACAGTGGCGCCGTGGAGGTCGCGCGACACCATCGCCTGGTCCTCGACGGCGCCATCGGCCGCCGCGGCCTGCACATGCGGCAGCGCGGCCACGCTGGTCTTGCGCAGGACCAGGCCGATGTCCGGGTCCGCCACCAGCAAGCCGTTGCTGTCGACGACATAGGCCTTGCCCTTCTGGCCGATCTGGATGCGCGACACGACCTCCCAGATGAACTTGAGGTTCAGCTCGGCGATGGTGACGGGGCCTTTCTCGCCGCCGGAGCGGATCGCCACCGTCATGTAGGGCTCCGTGTCGCGGTTGAAGTAGACCGGGCCGAACCACGCTGCATCGGGCACGGCGTTGCGGAAGGCTTCTTCAGCCGACCGGTCCTTGCCGGAGCCCATGACATCCATGCCCAGCCGCGACACCGCGATCTGCTCGCGGCCCTTGCGATCGAGCTGTGCGATGTCGGTCACCTCCGGAGCCTGGCGCAGCAGGCGCCAGAACTCCGTGCGCCGCGATTCCAGATCGGAGGCGTCCAGCTGGGCCAGCGACGCATAGGTCAATTGCTGGGACACCTGCTGGACGTACTGCTCGATGCGCAAGGCCGCGCCGACCGCTTTTTCATGCTGGAAGCTGGCGAGCGACGTCTTGTTCTCCTGGTAGGAGAAGTAGAGGCCGATCGCGCTGGAGGCCAGCAACACGGTCGTCACCAGGGAGAGGATGAGCAGCAGGTACTTGCGAAACAGGCGCCCGCGGTGAACCTCCCGCGTCGCCTGCGACAACACCGCGAAGCGTCGGCCACCGGCCGGCGGCGCGAGATCGCCCGAGAGCGAAGCGGGAGACGAGTCCGGGGGCGTCATGAACCATCCATTGGACATCGCCATACGCCGGATGGGAAGACCGGCCGCTTAGGCCTATTGGCCGACCCGATACCGCGCATGCACACGGGCGCCGCACCGGAAGCGGCGCAAAATCCGCTGGTGCGGCTGCTGGCGACAAGGAGGACTTCGATGCGCAGCAAGATCCTGGGCCTTCTATTGGGCGCCTTGCTGGTGGCCGGCTCCCCGGCGCTTGCCCAGCAGGCGAAGAAGGTCCCGCGCCTGGGTTACCTGGCTGCCGTCTCGGCGGCCGCCGATGCACCTCGCCTCGAAGCGTTCAGGAAAGGCCTCCGCGATCTTGGCTATGTCGAAGGACAGAACATCCTCATCGACTACCGCCATGAAAGCCAGGATCTGCAGCGACTCCCCATGCTCGCCGAGGAACTGGTCCGCATGGACATCGACGTGCTCGTTGCGGTGACGACCAACGCGGCGCAGGCGGCCAAGAAGACGACCTCGACGGTGCCCATCGTCTTCATGGGCGTCACCGACCCGATCACCACCGGGTTGGCCGAAAGCCTTGCGCGGCCCGGCGGGAACAGCACGGGCGTCACCAACGTCGCGGCCATCCTCACGGGCAAGCGGCTCGAACTCCTGAAGGAGACGGACCCCAAGGCGGTCCGTGTGGCCGTGCTGTGGGACCCGCATGCGCCCGGCTCCATCCCGCAGTGGGAAGCCAGCCAGGTGCCGGCGGGGAAACTGGGACTCCAGCTTTATTCGATGGAGGCCAGCAGCGCCGAGAGCTATGCGCAAGCATTCAAGGATGCCGTCAAGGCGCGCGCCACGGCGGTGTGGGTGACCTTGAATCCGGTTGCGAATTCCAACCAGAAGCTGATTGCGGACCTGGCCGTCCAGAACGGTTTGCCGACCATCTGCGCCCGGAGCGACTACGCGGAAAACGGGTGCCTGATGGCTTATGGACCCGGCTACGGCAACGAGGGCAAGGATGGCGCACGCTACGTCGACCGGATCCTGAAAGGCGCGAAGCCCGCCGACCTCCCGATCGAACAGCCCACCAAGTTCGAGCTGCTGATCAATCTCAACACCGCCAAGCGGCTCGGCTTCACGATCCCGCGCTCGGTGATGAATCGCGCGGACAAGGTGATCCAGTGATCGGGCATTGAGCGGCCGATAGAATCACGCGATGTCCCGCGTTCGCGTGTTCCTGCTGTGGCTGATGATGCTTGCCGTACCCTTCCAGGGGTATGCAGCGGCGTCGATGGCGCTCTGCGGAACGCCCGAGCCCGTGATGGAGGTGGCGATGGCGGCATCGCATGCCGGTCCTTCCGCGCATGCCGGGTCGCATGAGCACGCCGTCCACCATCACGATGCTGCCTCGCATGCCGATGAAGGCAGCAGCGCGAAAACTTCCCACGCGCATTCCGACACCTCGCACAAGTGCTCCACCTGTGTCTCGTGCCATGCCGTTGCGCTGACGACCGACGCGCAGGTCGCACCGGCCCACGTCTTGCCGCAAGCCGACCTGGCCGAACCGGCCAGCGCGAAGGCAAGGTTCGCGTCCCGCGTTCCCGACAAACCACCTCGCGCCTAGTCGCGTCGTACCACCGGCCGCTTCGGCTGCCGGTGTGCTTCGACGCGCCATGCATCGCTCGCCGTCCGAACCCTTGCGGGTCCGCTGACGTCGCTCCGTTCATGAACATCGCGAGGATTCCATGTTTCCTTCTTTGCCGGCCCGATGGCTGGCTGCATTGCCCGCATTGGCGGTGGGCGCCGCCGTGGCGCAGTCGCCTTCGACTCCCGCTTCGACGGGAGTGGGCGGCACGCCGCCTGCATTGACATATCGCTCGGCGCTGGATGGCTATCGGCCGTTCGCCGACGAGAAACCCATCCCCTGGAAAGTGGCCAACGACACGGCCTACAACCGAGGCGGCTGGCGCGCCTATGCCAGGGAAGCGCAGGGTCCCGGCGACATGGCAGCGCCATCGCACGACGCTGATCCGCACGCAGGGCACGCCATGCCGACGCACGAGGAGCATCGGTGATGCGAGCGACCGGCATGAGCGCGTTGGCCGTGGCGCTGCTGCTCTCCGGCTGTGCCTCCGTCGGCATCGACGAGGTGCTCGACGAGACGAACGCCAGCACATCGCAGTTCACCGCTGGCAAGCTGGAACTCAGCCGCAGCGACGAACAGCGCGAGGCCCGCGCGGCACTGACGGACGATTTGCTGTCGCGGCCTCTTTCTGAAAGCGATGCGGTCCGGGTCGCACTTGCCAACAGTCCGGCCGTTCAGGCGCTGCTGGCGCAGAGCTGGGCCGACGTCGCGGCAGCCAACCAGGGTGGACGGCTCCCGAACCCGATCTTCAGATTCGAGCGCATGCGGCTCGGCGACGAGCTTGAACTGGGGCGCCTGTTGTCCTTCGGACTGGTGGACCTCATCCTGCTGCCGCAACGGATGGCACTGTCGAAGAGCCAGTCGGCGCAGGTCAAGGTGCAGCTCGCCTCCACGGTCGTCGACCAGGTGACGCAGGTGCGCCGGGCCTGGGTTCGCGCGGTGGCGGCGCAGCAATCGCTTCGCTACGCCGTGCAGGTCAACGAGGCCGCGCAGGCCAGTGCGGAATTGGCCCGCCGCATGCAACAGGTCGGAAACTTCAGCAAGCTCCAGCGCGCACGGCAGCAGGTGTTCTATGCGGATGCGACCACGCAACTGGCGTCCGCGCAGCACGCGACGGGGGCTGCCCGCGAAGAGCTTGTCCGCTTGCTCGGCCTGGACGACGCGCAGGCGGCGAAGCTGAAGCTGCCGGAGCGCCTGCCCGACCTGCCGAAGGCACCACGCGATGCCAGCGACGTGGCGGCGGCGGCGAACGACCAGCGGCTCGATGTAAGGCTCGCGCGCGCGCAACTCGACGTGGCCGGAAAGTCGCAGGGCTTGAACCTGCTGCCGACCGTCATCGACATCGAGGCCGGCGCGCGGCACGACACGCTCTTCGCAAACGGCGGCAAGGCCAATCGCAACGGGTACGAACTCGACATCCGCCTGCCGCTCTTCGACTGGGGGTCAGCGCAGCGCGATGCGATGAATGCGCAGGCGCTCGCCGCCGCCCACCGTTACGACGCGACCGTGCGCGGCGCCAGCTCGCAACTGCGCGAAGGCTACTCCGCCTACCGCACCGCCTATGACATTGCGCGGCACTACCGCGACGAGATCGTGCCGCTGCGCCAGACCATGGCCGAGGAAAACATGCTTCGCTACAACGGCATGCTGATCGGCGTGTTCGAACTCCTCGCCGAGACACGCGAGCAGATCACGAGCGTCATGGCTGCCATCGACGCCCAGCAACAGTTCTGGCTTGCCGATGCCGCGTTGGCCGCATCGGTCATCGGCAAGCCCACCGCCCATTGAAGACCATGACGCACAGACGCAATTTCCTGGGCGCTGCCGGCGCCATCACCGGCGCGATCGCAGCCGCGACGGTTTCCAGGGTGGCGATGGCCGCCTTGCCCGAGCCCGTGCTGCAAACCAGGCCCGACACCATGCCCCCGCTGCCGCCATCGAGCGGCCGGCCGTACAACCCCGTCGTCACCTTGAACGGCTGGACGCTGCCGTGCCGCATGAACGGCGGCGTCAAGGAATTCCACCTCGTGGCCGAGCCGGTCGTCCGCGAGATGGCGCCGGGCTTCAAGGCGCACTTGTGGGGCTACAACGGCCAGTCGCCCGGACCGACGATCGAGGTGGTGGAGGGCGACCGCGTGCGCATCTTCGTCACCAACAAGCTGCCCGAGCACACCAGCATCCACTGGCATGGCCAGCGGCTGCCCAACGGCATGGATGGCGTCTCGGGCCTCACGCAGCCGGCCATCGCGCCCGGCAAGACCTTCGTCTATGAATTCAAGGCGCGCCGGCCGGGCACCTTCATGTACCACCCGCACGCGGACGAGATGGCGCAGATGGCGATGGGCATGATGGGCTTCTGGGTGACGCACCCGAAGGTTGCGCATCCGCTGATCGACGAGGTCGACCGCGACTTCGTCTTCCTGCTCAATGCCTACGACATCGAGCCGGGCAGCGCGACGCCGAAGATCATGACGATGCTGGACTTCAACCTCTGGTCGTGGAACAGCCGCATCTTCCCGGGCATCGATTCGCTCAACGTGCGGCACAACGACAAGGTCCGCATCCGTTTCGGCAACCTCACGATGACGAACCATCCGATGCATCTGCACGGCCACGAGTTCGTCGTCACCGGCACCGACGGCGGCCCGAAGCCGAAGGGCGCGCGCTGGCCCGAGGTGACGACCGACGTCGGCGTCGGCCAGATGCGGCAGGTCGAGTTCGTCGCGGACGAGGAGGGCGACTGGGCGTTCCATTGCCACAAGAGCCACCACACGATGAATGCCATGGGCCATGACGTGCCCACCATGATCGGCGTGGACCACCGCGACGTGGTTGGCAAGATCACCCGACTCATCCCCGACTACATGGTGATGGGCGAGCGCGGCATGGGCGACATGAGCGAGATGTCGATGCCCCTGCCCGACAACACCGTGCCGATGATGAGCGGCGAAGGCCCGTTCGGGTCGGTCGAGATGGGCGGCATGTTCAGTGTCGTCAAGGTGCGCAAGGGGCAGAAGGCCGGCGACTACTCGAACCCCGGCTGGTTCAGGCACCCGCCGGGCACGGTCGCTCACGAACTGGCCGAACCCCTTGCCAGGGCGCCGCATGCGCGAGGTGCGGGGCCATCGGCGATGCCGCCGCAGAACATGCCGGACTCCAACGTCGAGGTACAGGTCCGCAAGCCGCGCGGGCATTCAGGTCATTGATCCATTAAAAAAAGGAAATTCAGATGCTCGGTTTTCGAAATGCACTTCTCGCGGGCGTCGTCGCGCTGGCCGGCCTGGCCCATGCGCAGTCCGTCACCGACGAACTCAGCAATGGCGAGGTGCGCAAGGTCGACAAGGAGAACGCCAGGATCACGCTGAAGCATGGGCCCTTGAACAACCTCGACATGCCTGGCATGACCATGGTGTTCAAGGTCGGCGACGACGCGATGCTCGACGCGGTGCAGGCGGGCGACAAGGTCCGGTTCAGGGCCGAGATGGTGGACGGAAAAATCGTCGTGACGAAGATGGAGGCGGTGCGGTGAGCTCACGCGACTAGGAAGCGGTGGCGGCGCCGAGACGGGTAGCGCACCTCACGCCAATGCGTTCGTCTGATGCTGATGTCCGCCAACGCCCAGGCAGCCTAGCGTCGTGGCGCGGCGCAGCAGGGCGAGGCTCTGCCGAAAGGCTGGCCCATCATCAAGACCGCATTGCAGTCCAATCCTCAGGCACTCTCGAACCAGACTCATCTTGTGAACGGACGCGGCACGACGCAGTGCAAGCGTGAGCGCGAAGCTGGACAGTGCTTCGCGTTGCGTGGAATCCAGCCTCGAGAACGCAGCGACCCAGCGAGGCTCTCGAGTTCGAGCGTCAAGCAAGGGAGTGATGCGATCAATCACGCCGCTCACCGCAGCCAGCGGGGCGACCGAGGCCGGCGGACTCCTGCCCAGTTGGAGTGCGGTCGCGCAGAGGAATCCCATGACGATGTTTGCGTGATAGGACGTGCGAAGCATGTATTCCTCATGCAGGAGCGGCGGCAAAAGTTTGCAGTTGGGCACCGAGTATTCCGGTCCCGGAACGAATCCCAGTTCATCCTGCGCCGAAGCCAGGACCCCAAAGCCAAAAGTCGCGACCGGACTCCATGGAAGACCGAGCATGGGCCAAGTCCACAGCAACTCGGCAGTCAGGTCGAGGTTGTCGGCGTCAACGGCCGCGGCAACGGCGGCATCTGCGTCCTCCTCGATCTCCGCTATCGGGCGCGGCAACTGGACGGGATGCCGTCCCATATCACTCGCATGAAGCACAACGTGGGTGAAGGCATAGAGATCAAAGCTTGAGGCCCCCAGGGAATCGATGCGACGGGCCATGCACGTGCGCGCGACGAGATCACGATGTGTTTCGGCGTTCATGCGCCCGCCGGACCAAACCTCCTTGAGCCATTCATGCTCCAGATCCTGTCCGGGCAGGCGCTCCGGCCTTCCTGTGTCTTCTCCGTTGAGAATCTCCTTGAGCAGGCGGTCGATCGCTTCGTTTGAGTAGCCGAGATCGACGAGGTGAATGTGGGCCGCCGCATGGTCGAGCGCGAAAGCCGGCTCTCGGCACAGCGCTACCATGACCGACTCGCTGCGAGCGTAGGGAGCGATCCTGTGAGCCAACTTGTCGACGGCTTGCGCGACGGCCGTGTCGGACTCACGCAAGCAGACAACAGTTCGCAGAAGCATGGATGCCTCGGTAAGCACCTTTTCCGCGATCAAGGGCCTCGACTGGAGCTCCAGATCCTCCCTCGGAATGAGGTTCGGCGATGCTCGTTCTCCAGCTTGCGTTCGCGACTGGCGATTGGTGACAACCTCCACGGCACGCCCCGCGATGTCCAACGCCTGGTAGATTCGTCGAATGAGATCTCGTCGGTCCCAGAACTGTCCCATGGCGTCTCCAGGTTCGCCCTGTCCTGGGATGAATCCCTCTACGGGTGAGGGCGGCTACTGCCCAATATCGCGCGGAACTTGAGCACCAATCCGGCCAATGCCGATCTCGGGGCCAGGCCAACCGCAGCACCAAAAGCAGTTGCGATTGATCAGGGTCACCAGTGGCTCACCACTAACGAGCGCGCGTTCTCCTAGCTTGCTTACCGTTGCACCCACAGCATCCAGATTGATGGCCTTGCTTTCTAAGAGTGTCTCGACGACTTGCTGTTGAAATGCACTTCTTTTGGGCATGAGGGACCTCCGAAGATTGGTTGACTTCGATCACGCAGGACAAGGACGCGTGTTGCTCGCCTAGCAGCACATTCTGTTGTCAGCTTGTACTTCGCGAGTACGACACCCCTTGTTTCACTGCGGAATCGATGGTGTGCGGTTCGCTGCAATCGGTCATCACTAGCTTTGAGGACGAGAGTGAATCCCGCATGACTAGGTCGTTGAGCGATCACCACTGCCCGGTAGCCTGTGCCATCGGAAGTCAACGCCTGCAATTGCTGCTCGAAAAGCGCAATGCGACCCCGCCCGGTCATTGTTGTGGCGAGAAGGGTTCAAGGCAATTGCCGACGACGAACTCAAGGCGTGGCGCCATGGCGAGACCTACTGTGAGTTGCTCAAGTGTGGTGAGCGTCGAATAAGACGTTTCTTATGGTTTGCCGAGTTTTCCCCTCATAGAGTGAGCGCGGCCGCGCAATCCTGCGTTGTTGCCGAAGGGAAGGAATACTCATGGCACCCGGAATCATGGTCGACCGCGCGAACACGGACGACGCCGCAATCAGCATCCAGTCCGCCATCGCGATGACGGGACGCAGCCAGCGCACCTGGTGGCGTCGCATCGAGGAGGGCGTGGTGCGGAAGTCCGACCCCGACGCGCGCGGACGAGCCAGGGTGTCTCTGGAAGACGTTGTGGGACTGCTCGGCATTTCCCTGTCGGCCGAAGACAGGTCCTTGCTTGTTCTTGCCGACGCTGGCGATGCCGATGCCCAGGACGACGTCGGCCAGATGTTCCTTGCGATCGGCAAGCACGAGATCGGTCGCTATTGGCTGGAGCTTGCCGCGGAACAGAACCATCCCAACGCCATGCAGCGCCTCGCTTGCTGCCATCTCTCGGGCGAAGGCGTTGCGAAGGACGAGAACATGGCGATCCGGTGGCTGGCCGAGGCTGCGGCACACGGCCATGTCATTGCGCAGGAGCAGATGCGCGCGCTGCGCACAGGCCTTCTGGCGCGTCGGATGGCCTAGGTCGGGTTGGCACCGCTACCCCGTGCCATGACACACACACCGTGTGCCAGAAGCCACGGCGGCACGGGCGGATGACGACTTTGACACGGTGCTGCGCCCGGCACATTTGCTGCGGACGAGTCCGCACTCAGGGAGGTGCCTGAGTTCTTCAATCAACTGAGGTATGCAAATGAAAAATGCTGTTCGTCGGGCCCAAAGGGGCTTCACGCTGATCGAACTGATGATCGTTGTCGCGATCATCGGCATCCTGGCGGCGGTCGCCTTGCCCGCCTATCAAGACTATGCGATTCGCGCAAAGGTGTCCGAGGTTCTTCTTGCCGCATCGGCGTGTCGGACCGCCGTCTCGGAAGCCGTATCGACGTCTCCGGACAAGGACATGGGGGCCCGTCTCAATGGCTCATGCTCGGTCGGAGGCGAGAGCGCGACCAAATACGTCACGAAGGTCGATACCGATGCCAACGGCGTCATCACCGTGATTGCGAACCACGTCAACCTGGGTGGCGATTCGACCGGCTTGAGGAACGCGGTGTCGATGGTTCCGTTTGTCGGCGCCAGGGCGTTCAAACCGTCGGAGGATGGCGGCAAGGTCATCACGGAGTGGCGGTGCGGCCCGGCGGTAGCGAGCCCCCTGCCGCCAAAGTACCTGCCGGGCTCATGCAAGTCGATTGCAGCACCGGAAGCGACTTCGGAGGCCAGGGATATCTGAAGCCGGCGTCTGACGCCCGTTCCGACGGCCGCCTTTCCTCCGGGGAGGCGGCCGTTTTCCTTGCGGCCCTCCGGGTACAGTGCGTGATCCACTCCCGCAATCGAAGGCCGTTCGCATGCGTCGTGTCGCGTCATTGATCACCGTCGTCGTCCTGATCGCCGCCTGCACCACGATCGCCACTCAGCGCTTTGACGACCTGTTCGGCCCGGCCGACCCGCAGCGCTTCGATCATCCCGTTGCACCGCCAGCGGGGCAGTCGTATGCGCAGACCATCCAGCCCATCCTCGACCGTCGTTGCGTGGTGTGCCACGCCTGCTACGACGGGCCTTGCCAGCTCAAGACCACCAGTTGGGAAGGCCTGGCGCGCGGCGCGAGCAAGACGCCTGTGTACGACGCCAGCCGTCTCATCGCCGCGACGCCGTCCCGTCTTTTCGTCGATGCCGACAAGCCGTCGGAGTGGCGGGCTCGCGACTTCTTCCCGGTGTTCAACGAGCATGCGCCCACCCTGGAGGCGAACCGGACCGCCGGGCTGATGCACCGCTTGCTGGTGCTCAAGCAGCAGCATCCGTTGCCGACGGAAGGCGTCGTGGGCGGTGGGCTGGATTTCTCCATCGGCCGCTCGGCGATGTGCCCGGCCGGCGCGGAGATCGACCACTACGAGCGCGCATCGCCCCAGGGCGGCATGCCCTTCGGATTGCCGGGGCTGAGCGCCGCCGAGCATGGCGTGCTCACGCGATGGCTGGAGCAGGGCTCCCCCTATGAAGGCCCGGTCGCGCCGACGCCGCTGGCGACGCAGCGCATCGCGCAGTGGGAGCGCTTCTTCAATGGCGATTCGCTCAAGGAGCGTCTCTTCAGCCGCTACGCCTACGAGCACCTGTTTCTGGCCCACCTGTACTTCGACGACGATCCGCAGCGCCAGTACTTCAAGCTGGTGCGCTCGTCCACGCCGCCCGGGCTACCGCTGCAGCTGATCGCGACCCGTCGGCCCGTCGACGATCCCGGCGTGGAGCGCGTGTACTACCGGCTCGTGCCGGAGCGCGAGACCATCGTCGCCAAGACGCACATGCCCTATGTGCTGGGCGCGCAGCGGATGGCGCGCTGGCGGGCGCTGTTCCTCGATGCGCCGTATGCGGTGGAGCGCTTGCCCGGCTACAGCGCGGACACGACGGCCAATCCTTTCTCGACCTTTGCGGCCTTGCCGGTCGGCGCGCGCTACCGCTTCATGCTCGACGAGGCCGAGTTCACGATCATGGGCTTCATCAAGGGGCCGGTGTGCCGCGGCCAGATGGCGCTCGATGTCATCGAGGACCGCTTCTGGGTCGTCTTCCTGGCGCCGACCAACGATTTCGACGCGATGCAGTCGAAGCTGCTGGCGAGCGATGCCAACCTGCTGCGCCTGCCGACGGGCAGCAGCAACACCGAAGTCCTGATCCCCTGGCTGCACTACGCGAAGCTCGAGAACGAATACCTGAAGGCCAAGACCGATTTCCTCGCGCAGGCGCTGCAGGGCTCGCGGAGCCTGGACCTGCGCCTGATCTGGGACGGCGAAGGCCGCAACCCCAACGCTGCGCTCACGGTCTTCCGGCATTTCGACAGCGCCAGCGTGGTGAAGGGCATGGTGGGCGACTCGCCCAAGACAGCATGGGTGATCGGCTATCCGCTGCTGGAGCGTATTCACTACCTGCTGGTTGCCAACTACGACGTCTACGGCAACGTCGGGCATCAGCTCAATTCGCGGCTCTACATGGATTTCCTGCGCATGGAGGGCGAGTTCAACTTCATCGCGCTGTTGCCCCAGTCGCAGCGAGTCGCCACGCGGGACCAGTGGTATCGCGGCGACAGCGTCGCCACGCGCGAGCAGGTCTATGGTGGCCCGGCGACGACGCTGGCTGTGGAGAGCGGCATACGCTTCGCAACGGCCGACCCCAAGCGTGAGTTGCTCGGCTTGATGAAGACCAGGCTCGAACCGGTGCTCGCCACGCGCTTCGACATCGATCGTCACGTCACACCGTCGCTCAGCGCACCCCTGCACGAACTGGAGCGTGTCGATGGCGCAGCACTGCAATGGCTGCCAGAAAGTTCGCTCCTGGTGGTCGAGACACCGAAGGGCGACAACTCCACCTTCAGCCTGCTGCGCAATACCGCGCATGCCAGCGTGTCGCACCTGCTCGGAGAACGTCGTGAATTGCGGCCTGACGAGGACACGCTGACCCTGGTGCCCGGCGTGATCGGCAGCTATCCCAATGCCTTCTACCGCGCGACGGTCGCCGAGCTGCCGGAAATGACTGCGGCGCTCCGCCAGCTTCGTTCCGAAGCCGACTACTCGGCCTTCGCCAGGCGTTGGGCCGTGCGCCGCACCAACCCCGACTTCTGGGCTTTCAGCGACGCATTGATCGACCGCTACCTGAAAGATCAGGCGCTCGACGCCGGCATCCTCGACTACAACCGCTTCGAGAACAGATAGCGGTGGAGCTACCTTTCGAGTTCGTCCAGGATGGGGCAATCGGGCCGGTGGTCGCCGTGGCAGCAATGCGCGAGCTGTTCCAGCGTGCGCTTCATTGCGGTCATTTCCTCGATGCGTCGGTGCAAGTCTTCAGCATGCGCCAGGGCAATTCGCTTCACGTCCCCGCTCTCGCGGCGCTTGTTCTGCCACAGCTTCAGCAGCTCGGCGATCTCCGCCATGCTGAAGCCCAGGTCACGCGCACGGCGGATGAAGCGCAGCGTATGCACGTTGCTCTCGGTGTACTGGCGGTAGCCCGCCTCGGTGCGGGCTACGTCCGGCAGCAGGCCGAGGGACTCGTAATGCCGCACCATCTTGGCGGATACGCCGGACCGTGCCGCCGCTTCGCCGATATTGAATGGCTCCATGGCCGACCTGACTTCGCTCATTGCGCGTTTCCCTTCCAGCGCCGCAGCAGCAGCGCATTGCTCACCACGCTCACACTGCTGAACGCCATTGCCGCGCCGGCGATCACCGGACTCAGTAGGCCGAAGGCCGCGAGCGGAATGCCGACCACGTTGTAGGCAAAGGCCCAGAACAGGTTCTGCCGGATCTTCGCGTAGGTACGGCGCGAGATGTCGATGGCGTCGCTCACCAGCGCCGGATCGCCGCGCATGAGCGTGATGCCGGCCGCATGCATTGCGACGTCGGTGCCGGTGGACATCGCGATGCCGACGTCGGCCGCGGCCAGTGCCGGCGCGTCGTTGATGCCGTCACCGACCATGGCGACACGCCCGCCCTCTGACTTGAGCTGGGTGATGATCGTTGCCTTGTCCTCGGGCAGCACCTCGGCGCGGACCGTGTCGATCTTCAAGGCCCGCGCCACCGCCTCGGCGCTACCGCGGTTGTCGCCGGAGATGAGCGCCGTCCGGATGCCTTGCGCGTGCAACTGGCGTATGGCCGCCGCCGCGCTGGTCTTGGGCGTGTCGCCGAATGCCAGCAGGCCGACGAGGGTGGGGCGATCGGTCACGTCCGCCAGCCACGAGACGGTGCGGCCTTCCGACTGCAATTGCGCGGCGAGTGCATCCAGCTTGCCGAGCGGGACCTGGACTTCGCGCATGAAGCGTGAACTGCCCAGCCGCAGCTCGCGGCCGTCGACGACTGCCGACACGCCCCGACCGGCCACGGCGCGCACCGCGCTCGCGCGGGGAATTCCGACGCCAGCCTTCTTCGCCGCCGCGAGGACGGCGCGAGCCAGCGGATGTTCGCTGCCCGCCTGGATCGCGGCGCTGGCGCGCAGCAGCGCGGCGGTGTCGCCGTCCACCGCCTCGAAGGCCACCAGCTCCGGGCGGCCCTCGGTCAGCGTGCCTGTCTTGTCGAACGCCACGATCTTCACGCTGTGCGCCACTTCGAGCGCTTCCGCATCCTTGATCAGCACGCCGTGGCGCGCGGCGACGCCCGTGCCGGCCATGATCGCGGTCGGCGTCGCCAGGCCCAGGGCGCAGGGACAGGCGATCACGAGCACGGCGACGGCGTTCAGGATCGCCGCCTCCCAATGGCCCGTGATGAGGCCCCACGCTAGGAACGTGAGCAGTGCAATGCCGATGACCACCGGCACGAACACGTTGCTCACCTGATCGACCAGGCGCTGGATCGGCGCCTTCCTGGCCTGCGCGGATTCCACCAGCCGCACGATGCGCGCCAGCGTCGATTCCGCGCCCACGGCGATCGTGCGAACCACCAGCAGGCCCTGGCCATTGACCGATCCGCCGGTGACCGCATCAGTCACCTGCTTCGCGACGGGCAGGCTCTCGCCGGTGATGAGCGATTCGTCGACTTCGCTGGCACCCTCGACCACGACGCCGTCGACGGGCAGCCGTTCGCCGGGCCGGACGACGACCAGATCGTCGATCCTGACCTGCGCCAGCGCGACATCCTGGTCGACACCGTTGCGGCGGACGCGCGCGCGCTCGGGCCGCAGCGCGTTCAATGCGCGGATGGCTTCGGTGGTCTGCCGCTTGGCCCGGGTTTCGAGCCACTTGCCCAGCAACACCAGCGTGATGACCACGGCGGAGGCTTCGAAGTACAGGTGCGGCGTGCCGCCGTGATTGCCGTGCGTGAGGAGCAGGTAGACGCTGAGGCCATAGGCGGCGGTCGTTCCGAGGGCGACGAGCAGGTCCATGTTGCCGGCGCGGGCCTTCAGCGCCTTCCAGCCCGAGCGGTAGAAACGCGCACCCAGCCAGAACTGCACGGGCGTGGCCAGTGCGAGTTGCAGCCAGCCGTCGAGCATCCATTCCTGGCCGATGAGAAGGCCCAGCATGGGCAGCACGAGCGGGGCCGAGAGAATCGCAGCCGCGATCACGGGCCAGGCGTCGTTTCGGCTGCGCGGTCGTGCTGCCGCCGATCCGGCCGATGACGCCGCTTCTTCTGCCGGAGCCTCGTCGCCCACGCTGTAGCCAGCCTTCTCGATGGCGGCGCGCAATGTGCCGAGCGAGACCGAGCCGTCGGTTTGCACGCTGGCCGCCTCGGTGGCGAGATTGACGCTGGCTTCCATCACGCCAGGGATGCCGGCCAACGACCGTTCGACCCGCGCCACACACGACGCGCAAGTCATGCCTTCGATCGGAAGCGACCATTCCTTCAGGCCGCTCGCACCGGGCGAGAGCGCCAGGCTGCTGTTCATTCGAAATCTCCTGTCCTTCACGCCGAATCTGCGGCGGATGCAGGAAGTATCAACCTTGACATCATGGGAGGGTCAAGGGCGCTGGCAGTCTCTGACTTTCGACCTATTGCGATTGCAAATAGTAATTTGGTGTTACTTCCGGTATGCTTTTTGCACAACTTCTCTAAAAGCCATAGGAGGAACTATGGGCGCTAGCGAGATCGAGAGAATGGCCATGTTGACGCCGGACTGCCGCCTGTGGGTGGATGATCCGGCGGGCTTCACCACGCACAAGGTGGGCCGGCTTCACCACAACTACCACGAGCACCCGCTGTTCCAGTTGCCGGAGCTCGAGGCCCTGGCCAAGGAACTCGCGCCCATGAAGCAGTGCCGCTTCGTCCGGCCCGGCATCACGCAGGCCTCGGGCTTCGCGCACGACAGCCAGCACCCGGACGGGCGCAGCATCGAGGAGGTGTTCCGGCGCATCGAAGAGCCCGGCTCCTGGCTTGCGCTTTACAACGTCGAAGCCATCCCGCGCTACAGGGACCTGCTCGACAACATCCTGGACAACGTGCGCACGACCATCGAGCGCGAGCAACCCGACATCTTCATGGTGACGGGCTTCATCTTCATTTCCGCGCCACCCTCGGTGACGCCGTTTCACATCGACCGCGAGAACAATTTCTGGCTGCAGTTGCGCGGGCGCAAGGTGATGAACGTCTGGGACCACACCGACCGGGTGGTGGTGCCTGCCGACGCAGTGGAGGACTTCATCGTCACGCACTCGCTGCGCAAGGTGCGCCTGAAGGAGGAGTTCAAGGCGCGCAGCCACGAGTTCGAGACGCAGGCAGGCGACGGCGTGTACTTCCCGAGCACCTCGCCGCACATGACACGGTGCGACCCCGACTGGACGGAGCCCGGGGATCGCGTGGCGATCTCGATCGGCGTGAACTTCTACACCTCCGTCACGCGCAGGGTGGCGCGCGTGTACCAGCTCAACCGGGTGCTGCGGCGCTGCGGCCTGTCTCCGGCGGCCCCGGGCGAATCCCTTTCGGCGGACAGCTTCAAGGCGCCGATCGGCGAATTCATTGGCGCGGCGCGCTCGTCGCTGGCCCGGATGATCGGGCCGATGCGGCGCATGCGGCGCGCCGGAAAGGCGCCTCCGGGGTCTTACTGAAGCTCGCCCCCAGGCTTCGCGCACTTCGTGTCGCTTCGCCTACCCCCTGCCGGGGGCAATACCTCCGGCCCGGCGAAGCCGGTTCCGGGGTATTTCTGGGGTTGGGTGGTTCTTGGATGCGGTCAGCGGCGCAGCATGTCGCGCGGCGTGACCGGCGGCGCGTCGTTGCCCCAGGAGCCCCGCACATAGGTCAGGACGGCGGCGACGTCGCTGTCGTCCAGCACATAGCGGAAGGGCGGCATGCCATAGGGGCGGGGATTGCCTCCGGTGGAAGGGAGGAAGCCGCCGTGCCGCACGATCTGGATCAGATTGACCGCCGAGTCCATGAGCACGGCGCGATTGCCGGCGAGCGGCGGGTAGGCGCCCTCGGCGCCCTGGCCCTTGTCGCCATGGCAATAGGCGCAGCGCTGGTCGAAGATCTTCTCGCCGCGTTCCATCACGCGCGCATCGCGGCGTGACGTCGTGGACGTCGCAGCGGGCGCCGTGGATGCGGTGTTCGGCAAGCTCTTCAGATACACGCCCATCGCGCGCAAGTCGGCTTCGTCGAGGTGCTGCGTGCTGCCGAACACCACGTCCGCCATCGGGCCCATGACCGAGCCGCGCGCGGACCGGCCGTTCTTGAGCAGCTCGGCCACGTCCTTCGGATCCCAGTCGGCGACACCGGCCTCGCGCTTCGAGGTCAGCGAAGGCGCATACCAGTTCTCGACCGCGATGAGCCCGCCCGAAAGCCCCAGTTTTTCCTGCGTGGCGCCGAGCACGTTGCGCGTGCCGTGGCAGGCGATGCAATGGCCGAGGCCGTCGATGAGATAGGCGCCGCGGTTCCACTCGGCGGGCTTGGCTGGATCGGCGACGAAGGTGCCCGGCTTGAACGAGAGCGCCCGCCAGACGGCCAGCGCCGGCTGCGTGTCGTACGGAAAGCGCAGGTTGTGCGCGAGGTTCGGCGTCGGTGCGGGCGGGATGCTTTGCAGGTAGGCAAAGATCGCGTCCGAGTCCTCGCGCGTCACGCGCGTGAAGTTTGGATACGGAAAGGCGGGGTAGAGCAGCCGCCCGTCCTTCGATCGCCCGTTGTGCATCGCGCGCCAGAAATGCGCCGAGGTCCAGCCTCCGATGCCGGCATTCGGGTCCGGCGTGAGGTTGCTGGCGAAGATCGTGCCGAAGGGGGTCTCGATGCCCACGCCGCCCGCGTAGGGCGCGCCACCGCGCGCCGTGTGGCAGCCTGCGCAATTGCCCGCCAGCGCCAGGTAACGGCCGCGTTCGACCTGCGCCGGCGTGGGGTTGAACGCCACGGGCGGGTCGGGCAGTTTGTCTTCGCCGCGCAGATTGAGCGCAACGATGGCCAGGCCCGCCAGAACCGCGAGCGTGGCGAGAAAGGTCAGCAGATAGAGCAGGCGTCGCATGGCGGGATCAACGGGTGTTCAGCGCGCTGCACGCCATCGGCACGGGACTGGGTGCGTTGGCTGCGGGCTTGGGATTCGCGGGCACGGGTTGCATCACCAGCCAGCTCGTCACGGCGTTGATGTCGGCCGTCGTGAGCTTGCGGCCGACCTGCGCCATGCAGTCGGGTTCGAGCGCATGGCGGTCGTTGGTGACCCACGCGCCGAGTTGCGACGAAAGATAGAGGCGAGGCAGGCCGACCAGTCCCGGTATGCCGGGCAACACCCCGGTCAGCGCCTGGCCATGGCACTGCGCGCAGGCGGGTATGCCGCGCGCCGCATCGCCCTCGAACACCAGCGCCTTGCCGTGCGCGAGCATCTGGGGCGTGGCGTCGGTGGTGGTGGCTACGGGCGGGTAGGGCAGGTCGATGCTGGCGAAGTAGTCCGCGATCTCGCGCAGGTAGGCATCCGACAGGTGCTGCACCATGTGCGTCATGTCGGAGTTGAAGCGGCGGCCATCGCGATAGCTCTGCAACTGGTTGAATAGGTAGGCCGCGGGCTTGCCCGACAGCCGCGGAAAGTACGCAGCCTCCGTGCTCGATCCTTCACGGCCGTGGCATGCGATGCAGGCGGCCGCGCGCTGCTCGATGGTGTCGGGGACGCGCGTGGGTTTGGGTGGCGCGGCATAGGCAGGCAGTGCCATGGCGGCGGCCATCAGAAGCGCTGCGACGCCGTGGCGCCCGTTCGCGCGGCGGGCCCGGATGACGCTATGCAGCAGCGGCCGCAGGAAGCGTTGGATGTTCATTCGTGTCTCGTGGTTGGCACGCGGGCTCGACGAAACCTGACGCGCATGCGTAAAGCTGCGACTGTCCACGAATTCGAGGGGAATGAACAGACTCAGTGCGGGAGGAAATCAACGGATCAGATCGCGTTCACGTGGGCAGCCGGTGCCACGGGCAGCCAGCGCCACCACTCGCTGCGATACGCGTCGCGTTGCTCTTCGATCCATCCCAGCAAGAGACCTTCCGGCCCCGCGCCCTGCAATGCCACGCGCGTGAGCAGAGGCAGGTCGCGGCACACCATGAAGCTGGCATCGCCTCGCCACGCCAGCCCCTTGGCAAGCGCTGCGAGCATCAGGGCAGGCTGGCTCTGCATGAAGTCGAAGGGCAGCGGTAGCCCGGCGCGCAGTTGTTCCAGACTGGCACGGGTGGCGGCAGCGGGGCCGCTCAGGCTTGCCACTCGCAGGCGGGCATCTGCCGGCAGCGAAGTTTCGCCCGCGGCGTCCAGGCATTGCCATGCACCGTGCAGCGCCAGTTCGGCCCACACGCCGATCCGCCGCGGTCGCGCGCCGAGCCGCTCAGCGAGTGCGTGGCGCCAATCGGGGGGCGGAGGGTCCGCCACCACGTGCGCCGCAAGTCGCCAGCCCGGAAGGCTCTCAGGACGAGATGGAACGACTCCGCTCATGCCAGGCAGTCTTTCAGCAGCAATGCTGCATGGCCACCGCCAAAGCCGATGGCGTTGAACAGGATGTGCCGCAAGCGCGCCGGAGCCTGCGTGGCGAGTGTCATGCCCAGTTCGGAGTCCAGGGCGTGATTCGCGACGGGCCACACGCCTGACTCGACGCATGCCGTGAGCAGCACCAGTTCCGCGGCGCCCGACGCGCCGAGCGTATGACCGATCAGCGACTTGAGCGAAACCATGGGTGGCAGGCTCGCAGCAAAGATCTCCGTCAGCGCGGCGGCTTCGATGGCGTCGTTGCCGGGGCTGCCGGCCGCTTGCGGCTTGACGAGGTCGATGTCCTGCGGCCGCAGGCCGGCCTGCCGCAACGCAGCCTTGCAGGCCGCGCCGATGGCGTTTGCATCGGCTCCTGTCGACGTGGCGCCTGCCACCACGCTGGCACCGCCCATCAGGCGCCAGCGCGCCGGCGCGGTGCTCAGGTGGATCGCCGCCACCGCTTCGCCAAGGACCAGCCCGTTGCGTTTGGCGCCGAAAGGCAGGGCACGGTCCGGCGACAGCAACTGCATGCCGCCGAAACCCGCCAATGTGAGGCGATTGCTGAACTCGATGCTCAACACCAATGCCTGCGGCACGACGCCGCCTCGAATCAGGTCCGCGGCGGCGAGCATTGCATTGACGGCTGACGTACAGGCTGTCGACACGGTGAACACCGGCCCGCGCCAGCCGATGGCCTCGGCCACTGCATCGGCAAAGGTCTGCACATCGCCGGCCAGACTGGCGGCTTCTTCCTCGTGGCCTACGTCGAGCGAGGAAGAGGCTACGAAGAGAGGCATCTCCACGTCCTGCTCGCCGCATTGCGCGACCACATCGCGCGCAATGCGGCGCAGGCGATCCCACCACTCGCCTTCCTCGGAAGGAAGCTTGTGGACGGGCCACGTGAAGCCCTCCGCGACGGTGGTGGGCGTGAGGGAAGTGCCTCCGCGCTGCACTGCAGCCAGCGCCTCCCGCAAGTCACGGCCCAGCGCGCAGGCCAGCCCGCTGCCCGCCACATGGACCGGAAGCTCGCTCATGCCCGATGGGCGCCGAGGTACTCCGCCAGGTGCGCGATCGATGTGAAGGCACGGCGCGTTTCCTTGCTGTCGGGCATGCGCACGCCATAGTGCTGTTGGATCGTCATCGACAACTGCAGCGCGTCGAGCGAATCGAGGTCGAGCCGGGCATCAGGGCCGAACAAGGGCTCGTCAGGGCTCAGGCCGCCTTCGGGTGCGGGCCGTTCGACGGCTTCGAGCACCAGTGTGGTCAACACGGTGATCAGCTCGGGCTGCAAGGTGCATTGATCCATCAGGCACGTCTTCTGAACAGGAGCGCGGCCAGCGCGAGCATGGCCGCTGAAAAAGCAACGAGGCGCAGGGCTTCGGCCAGAACGCCCGTCACGTCGCCGCCGCGAAGCAGCACCGTGAGCAGCGCTTCGAGCGCCCAGTTCATCGGAGACCACGCGGCCACATGCTGCATGAACAGGGGCATGACGAAGGTCGGCACCATGATGCCGCCGACCGCCGCCATCAATACGTTGGCGACGGGACCGACCGTCGCGGCCTGCGCGTGGGTGCGTACCGCACATGCCAGGGCCAGCGACAGGCTCACCGCGGCGAGGCTGATGGCTGCCAGCGCAACACCCAGCGCTCCCCAGTGAACGCCTGCGAGCGACAAGGCTTCGCCGCCGAGCAATGGCATGAGCCACACGCCTGCGGCCAGCATCAGAGCAGCCTGCACGGCGTTCACGCCAAGGTAGGGCAGCCCCTTGGAGGCCAACAGCATGCCGGTCGAGACACCCAGGCTTTGCAGGCGCCCCAGCGTGCCGGACGCGCGCTCCTGGATGAAGAGGCTGGACATCGATGCGACGACGAAGAACATGCCGAACACCAGCCACGCCGGCACGCTCTGCTGCACGGCGGTTGGCCGGGCTCTTCCTGGAGCAAAGCGCTCGGCGTGCACCAGCGCGGCCATCGAGGCATTGGGCGGAGGAGGGGGCGCGCCTGCCATCGTCAACCCCAGTCGGCCCTTGACCTCACCGGCCGTGCTCATCAACTCGGCCCGCAGCGCATTGAACAGATTGCCGTCGATGCCCGGCTCGCTCAGCAATTGCATGCGCGAGGCAGTGGGAAACGACGGCATGTCCAGCGCATCCGACAGGCCGGGCTGCAGCACGATCACGTACTTGAGCTTGCCGGAGAGCAATTGCGCCTGCCAGTCGCCCGGCAACGACTGCGGTTCCCCGTGGGTGCGTTTCCAGTCGGCGAGAAGCAGTTGCGCGGGCGCACCGCCATCGCGCGCGTCCACAGAGTAATGCAGTGCGGCCAGCGACGGGCTGTAGTAGTCCTTGAGCGCCAGCGACATCAGCACGATGAAGATCAGGGGCATCAGGAACAGCGCAGCCAGCCCGTGCAGGTCGCGGCCGAGGGCGATGAGTTCCTTCTTGATGAGTGCGCAGAGCATCGCGGGTTCTCAGCTGTCTCGCAGGGAGTGATGCGTCAGCGCCATGAAGAGCTGTTCGAGGTTCTGGCGACCGAAATCGGCATGGCGCACCGTCACGCCGGCGGCGTCGAGCGCAGCCAGAACCTCGGCCGGCCGCACGCCGGCGGCCAGTTGCACGCGCCAGAGTCCGGCGTCCTGCTCGACCACGCCGAAGCGTTCGAGCATGCTCGGGCCGACGCCATCGGCGCGCACCGAAAGCACCGTGGCGTCTTCGGACAGCAGCGCCTCCAGCGTGTCCTCCCGCAGCACCCGGCCGTGATCGAGGATGACGACGCGGTCCGCGATGGCCTCGATCTCTTCCATGTAGTGCGATGCATAGATCACTGCCGCTCCCTCGTTCGCCAGCGTCTTGATGGCTTCGAGAACGAAGGCGCGCGACTGGGGATCGACCCCCACGGTCGGCTCATCGAACAAAAGCAGTTCGGGCTCCGCCAGCAAGGCGATGGCCAGGTTCAGCCGTCGTTTGAGTCCGCCCGACAGTCGCTCTGCCCGTGTCCCGGCGAAGGCGCCGAGCTGCGCGAACTCCATGCAGGCCGACACCCGAGCCTGCTTGCGCGAACCGGAAAGCAGGCCCGCGGAAGCAAAGCAGGCCAGGTTCTCGGCAACGGTCAGCATGGGGTAGAACGCGTGCTCCTGCGGCGCCACTGCAATGCGTGTCGGCATGCGTGCCCGCACCGCCTGCAAGGGTTCGCCATCGATCAGCACGCGGCCACTTTGCACGGCCAGCGCGCCCGACAGATGCGAGATCAGCGTGGTCTTGCCCGCACCGTTCGGACCAAGCAGCCCGACCACGCTGCCGCGATGCGCGGACAGCGAGACACCGTCCAGGGCGGCTTGCACCGTGCCCGGGTAGCGATAGCTCACCTGTTCGAGCGCCAGCATGTGCGCTCTACGCCACGGCGCGCTTCAGGTCGCGAAAGAAGGCTTCCTCGTGATCGGCCTGAACGCGCAGCATGTCTGCCAATGCCGCCGGATTGACGGCCTCGCGCCCCTTGACCATGCGCGCAGCCTTGAGTGCGAATCCGCGCCAGCCGTCGCCGATCGCCGTCAGACGGTCGGAAAATCCGACCAGTTGCGGCAGCGCGGCCAGTTGCGCGGCTTCCTCGAGGAAGGCTGCGTAGATGAAGCGGAATCCTGCGCCACCGGTGCCGATCTCTTCCTGCATGCGGACCACGTGGCCGATGTAGTCGAGCGTGCGCGCCTCCCCGGCGGGCAGACGCGCCAGACTGTTCGCCAGCATGCGCATGCCACGAACGCCAACGATGGGCACGGGTGCCAGCATGGCGCGAGCACTCTTTCGAATCGCCTTGCGGATCGCCTGCGGCTCGATGCTTTTGCGGTCGATCGCTTCGATGTGGTACAGGAGGCCTTTGGGCGCCAGCAGGCCTTTCGCGAAGCGCGCACGCGAAAGATCGGCGCTGGCGCAACGCATCGGTGTCTCGAACACCGGGTCGCTGATCAGGTAATCGTCACCTTCCTTGCCGTATACCAACAGGTTGTGCGCGTTGAAGTGAAAGCGCATGTTCGGCGGAAAGTACGGCAGCCAGTAGACCGACGTCTGCAAGCCGACGAGCCGGCCCTTCGCAAGCAGGGCATCGAGCCGCGCCTGACCCGCTTCCGGGCTGCGGAATGTCTCGAAGCGGAAGCGCGCGGCCATCGGGGCCAGCAAGCCCTTGATGATGCTCCTGGGTGGCGTCCGGTACGAGACCAGCGGCATTCCCGAGATCTTGATGAAGGGCAGGTATGCGAACGACAGCGCGGCCGAGAGCCCGAACGCCAGGCTCTCCGTCATGGGCACGCCGTGCTGGCGCAGCATGCTGGAGATGACGCCGCTCTCGCAGTGCGCCGCGTGCTGGTGTTCGAAATTCATGGAAGGCGCTGGAGCTGTGGAATCGAGAGGCCCAACGCATCCGCATAGCGCGCCAGTTGCCCGGAAGAAAGCGCCGCAAAGCCGCGCGGCTTCAGGTGGCGCCGCACGCGCCATTGCCAGAAACCGCTGGTTTGCGATAGCAATGCGACGTCCATGCGGCGTTCATACATCCAGTACTCGAGCGGCGATGCCTGGCCCCCCAGCACACGTGCGCGCGCGCCTTCGGCCTGTGCGACGAGCGCATCCACCGCATGGGCGGTGACGATCTCCTCGACCTCCCAGCCGCGCGAGCCGACCGTGACGGTATGGCCGGAGGCGTCCCGTGCGTACATGAGCTTTCGATGCCCGCCGAGCGTTGCGTTGCCCTCTTGAGGGACCGCGTCGACGTTCATTGCGAGACGGCTTCCAGGTGCACGAAGCCACTGGAGAAGCGGCCGCTCTCGGGGATGAACATCAGGAGCTTCTGCCCCTCGCGGATGCGGCCGGAGCGAAGCAGCTCGTCGAGCATGATGTAGGGAGAAGCCGCGCCGGTATTGCCCTTCTGCGCGAGATTGGTGAACCAGCGTTCGCGGGGGATGGGCAGGCCGACCGCCTCCAGGCATTCATGCATCGGCTGCTCGAAGTAGAACGAAGACAGGTGCGGCAGGAACCAGTCGATCTCGCTCGCCTTCAGGTTGCGCTTCGCAATGAGCTCGCGCAGCGGGTCGCCGAGCGTGGCGCGCGCGATGTTCTCGTTGAGCAGACGCACGTCCTGCTTGATGGCGAAGGTGGAATCCGTGTGCCACTTCGCTGGCGACGATTGCATCCAGCCCTGCAGCGCTCCGTCGGCGTCGCGATCCGTGCCGGCGTACATGCAGGCGGGCAGTTCGTGCGCAGCGGACGACAGGTCGATCCAGTCGACCCGCAGGGACAACGGCCCGCGCGGCGCACGCTCCAGCAACACCGCGCCTGCGCCGTCGGAAAGCATCCAGCGCAGGAAGTCCTTCTCGAAGGCGATTTCCGGACGCCCTTCGAGCGCCTGCACCTTGTGCGCGAACTCGGCCTCGAAGTTCGATGCCATGAGCAAGGGCGAAACCAGTTCGGAGCCGGTGGCCACCGCACGTTGCGCGTCGCCCGCGCGGACCGAGAGCCACGCGTGCTTCAAGGCCGCCGTTCCCGAAAGGCAGATGCCGGCGCACGACACCGCCTCGAGCCGCGGCCAGCCCAGCTCGCCATGCACCATGACGGCGTGATTGGGCAGGAGCTGATCGGGCAGCGAGGTGCCGGTGGCGAGGCAATCCACGGTGCCGATGTCGTCCCCGAGCGCCCGGATGGCCTGCACCGTGAGTTGTGCATTGGTCATTCCCGGCCTGCCGGTGGCGCGGTCGATGGCGTAGTGCCGCGACTGGATGCCGTTGCTTCGCAGGATCAGTCGGCGCGCCCGCGATGCCTGGCCGCCGATGGTGCCAAGGACCTCTTCGATTTCTTCGTTGGTGACGGGGGAATAGGGCAGGAACGCGGCCGAGCGGGTCAGGAAAACATCAACTGTCATAGCGATGGCGTCGGTCGTTGGCCGAGCCGGATGGCAACTCAAAGCGGGCCTTGATTTTAGTCAGCCGTCCCCTGAACAATGGCCGGAGCAGAGCCTGTAATCCCAAGCTGATCGGCAGGACCGTCACGATCAAAGTGGCCAGGAATAGCACGTATGTCACCAGCAAGGGCTTGCGCTGCGCGCTGCCCGGCCGCCCCACGGCCATGATCAACTTGCCCCAGAGGAAGAAGCTGCGGGTGCCCACCTTCTCGCCAAAGTAGAGACGCGGTTCCGCCACCACCGCACCCAGGCCGGCGAGCAGGGGTTGCGTGCCGCGCTCCGCATCGCTGTGCAGGCCGTCGCGCAACGCCCGCCCGAAGCGACGCGCACCTGCGATCTGCGCCGGGTCCAGCCCCGCATCGGGCATACCCCAGAAGCCTCGCTTGCGTCCGAACAGGAGCCACGTCGGCGTCGTGATGAACGTGGCGAACGTGGGTCCGGGGTCAGTGAGCACGACGTTGTCGAGCAGCCGGGCGCCGACGGAATCGAGCATCGACGTGAGCTTTTCGTGCGCCTTCAGCCACATGTTCCGGCAGCCGATCACCGTCACCACCGGCTTGCCTTTCAGCAGCCGCGCCGCCACGGGGTGTTGCAGGAATGCAGTGATGGGCTGCGACGGCGCCAGGTACCAGACCTGATACGGCAGGATGACGAGGTCGAAGTCCTCGTCGCCCGTGAGAGACAGCGGCGCGAGCGGCGGCGGGCGCATGTGGGCGGTTTCGGGGAAGGCGTCGAGGAAGTCCAGGAACGGCCAGGGAAACGGAAATGGCTGCGCCGGCCGCAGCGTTTCGACATGGACGTGGATGGCCGGGTCTGCAAGAAGCGGCTCCAGAATCTGGTCCGACACTGCGTCGAGCTGTCCTGTCTGGGAGAACCGGATGATGAGCACCCGCTTGGGCAGCGAGCTTGCGCCCGAGGAAATTGATGTCACGGCGGGCAAGGAACGGGGGCAAAGTTTTTGAGTATAGAGGGCGTTCCGGGCGGGTCCATCCCCGTGTAGATTCCACGCCATGTCCTATGCCGTCGCCAGTACCGTCGCCTTCATCGTGATCTCCACCGCGCTGCTCATGGTTTCGCGCCGCGCCTTGAGGGATTCGGACTCCCACGGCTTCTATCGCTTCTTTGCGTGGGAATGCATCCTCGGACTGGTATTGCTCAATCTGCCTGTGTGGGGCGACGACCCGCTCGCGCCGCATCAGCTGGCCTCGTGGCTCCTTCTCGTTGCATCCGCGTTGCTGCCGCTGCACGCCGTACGGCTGCTGAAGCGGATGGGCAAGCCCTCCGACGCCCGCAATGACGAAGCCCTGTTCGATTTCGAGAAGACAAGCACGTTGGTGACCGGCGGCGCGTTCCGCTACATCCGCCACCCGATGTATGCGGCGCTGATCTTCCTGGCCTGGGGCGCCTTTCTGAAGCAGTTCTCGTGGTTGGGGCTTGCGCTGGTGCTGGCAGCCACGGTGCTGCTGTTCATGACCGCACTGCGTGACGAGCAGGAGTGCCTGAAGCACTTCGGCGAGGCCTACCGAAGCTACATGCGCGGCACGCGGCGCTTTGTTCCGTTCGTGCTGTAGCCGCTGGAGTCCGCGCATGCACGGTCGGTACTTCATGATGAGCGGTTGGCAACGGCTGCTGTGCGCCGCCGCGATCGGGCTTGCCGCAGGATTCGGCAGCTACTTCCTGCCGTGGCATCTCACCGGCGCTTCGTGTGGACTTCTGGGCTGGTGCATCGGCGCGTCGGCCTATCTCCTGCCCGCATGGTGGCTGGCCGAGACCTCGGATGCCGACCACACGCGCTTGCGGGCCCAGTCGATGGACCCGCCCAGGGCGTGGCTTCTCGTCGTCATGCTGGTCGCGGTCTTCGTGAGCATGGCGGTGATCCTGACGCTGCTCAGAAAGGTGCCGACCTTGCACGGCATGGAGCGCATCGGCCTCATCACGCTCGGGCTGGCTGCGCTGGCGAGCTCGTGGCTGCTCATCCACACGATCTACGCCTTTCACTACGCGCACCGCTACTACCAGGCAGAGCTCGATCCGGCGGAGCAGAGCCCCGGGCTGGACTTCCCCGGCAAGCTGGACCCGGACTATTTCGATTTCCTCTATTACTCCTTCGTGGTCGGCATGACCTCGCAGGTATCGGACGTGCAGGTCACCTCGCGCGACATGCGTCGCATCACGCTCGTGCACGGCGTGGTGTCGTTCACCTTCAACATGCTGGTGCTGGCCCTGTCGATCAACGTGGTGGCCACGCTGATCCAGGATTCGGCCAAGGAAGGCGCGGCCCCTTCAGGCGCTGCGACGGCCCAGCTTGACAAGGCCGGTTGACAGCGCGACGCCGCAGACGATCACCACGGCGCAGATCAGCATCCATTGCGTGATTTCCTCGCCGAGGAACACGACGCCGTAGAACAGCGCGAACACCGGCACCAGGAAGGTCACCGTCAGCGCGCGCGCCGGCCCCGCGGCCTCGATCAGGCGGAAGAACAGGATGTAGGCCAACCCCGTGCAGGCGGTGCCGACGGCGATGAGCGCGAGCCAGGCATGCAGGCTGGGCATCTGCGCTGGCCAGAGCCAGAAGGCCGGTACGGCGAGTGCGAGCGTGGCGCCGATCTGGCTGCCCGTCGCAGTCGCCAATGCGGGAACGCCCACGAGGTGCTTGCGCGTCAGGCTCGCCGAAAACGCATAGCAGATGCACGCGGCGAGGCAGGAGGCGATGGCCCAGCGTGCCGCGCCTTCGTCCGCGCCCGAATGAAAACCCGCGCTGCGCCCGGCGAGCATCGCAACGCCGGCAAAGCCGATCACCAGGCCGAGGGTGCGCGAGCGGTCGGGGCGGTCGCCGAACCACGCCCATGCGACCAGCGCGCCGAACATCGGCACCGTGGCATTGAGCACCGCTGCGAGACCGCTGTTGATGGTCAGCAACGCGAACGCGAAGAAGGCAAAGGGCAGGCCGGAATTGAGCACGCCGATGCCGAGCGCGGGCTTCCAGTGCTGCTTGAAGCTGGACCATTGCCCCCGCAGCAACAGCAAGGGGAACAGGAACAGCATCGCGATCCCCACGCGGACCGCCGCCGTCGGCAGCGCGCCGAATTCCGCGGCGCCGATGCGCATGAACAGGAAGGATGCGCCCCACAGCGCGCCGAGCAGCACGAGGTCGACCAGCCATCGGCGGCTCGTGGGCTGGGCGGTCTTTGCCTTCGGGAGCGGTGCCGCGGGCTTGGGCGCACCGACGCCCACGGTGCATTCGCCTTCGCTCACAGCGCGCCTTCCAGTTCGAGCAGCGCGGTCTTGCGATCGAGCCCGCCCGCGTAGCCGGTGAGGGAACCGTCAGAGCCGAGCACGCGGTGGCAAGGCACGATCACGCTGATCGGATTGCGGCCGACGGCCGCACCGACGGCGCGCACGGCGGCCGGATTGCCGACGCCCGCGCTGAGTGCGCCATAGCTGGTGGTCTGTCCCACGGGGATGGCGAGCAGCG
This sequence comes from Variovorax flavidus, assembly GCF_030317145.1. Taxonomy (GTDB): domain Bacteria; phylum Pseudomonadota; class Gammaproteobacteria; order Burkholderiales; family Burkholderiaceae_C; genus Variovorax; species Variovorax flavidus. The sequence goes on along the minus strand of NZ_JASZYE010000001.1, from coordinate 1,805,841 downwards.
CCTTCCACACCGACTGCTGGAAGGCCGTGCCATGGGAGAGGTCCAGCGGCAGATCGAATTGCTTCCTGCGGCCGGCGAAGTAGTCGACGAGTTGCGCGGCTGCTTCAAGCAGTACGGGATGGTTGGCATCGGCCTGCCACCCGGTCATGTCGGGCCAGTGGCGCTGCTGGTCGAACCACATGCCGGCCAGGCCCTTGTCGGTCGCGGCCAGCGTGACGCCGCCGAGCGGGCTGTCGATGTGGGTGCTGTAGATGGTGGTGTTCTTGAATTTCATGGTCGTCAGGCAGTGACGCTGGAAGATGTCGTGGGGGAAGCAGTCGTTGGATCGACCGAGGGTGCGTTCGGCGGTGCAGGGCTGTGCCAGGCGCGCAGCACGGCGTAGCCGCGCCATGGCCGCCACGCGAGCGAGGCCTCCGCGGCAGCGCGGGCCGTCGTCACGCCGAGCGCTTTTTGCAGCGCGACGTCGCCGGCGGGAAAGGCATCGGGCCATCGGAGGGCGCGCATCGCGATGTATTGCGCGGTCCAGTCGCCGATGCCTGGCAGCGCCTGCAGCGCGGCGAGGGTGGCGGGCACATCCGCACCGGCATGCAGCGTGAGACGGCCGTCGATCACCTCGCGTGCCACCGCGAGCAGGGCGGCCTGCCGCTGGCGCACGATGCCGAGCTGGCCGAGCGCATCACCGCTCGCGCCGGCGATGGCGGCGGGCGTCGGGAACAGCCGATCGAGTCCTTCGATCGGCGTGGCGATCGGCTCGCCGAAGGCCTGCACCAACCGCGTGCCCAGCGTGCGCGCGGCCGCCACGGTGATCTGCTGGCCGAGCACGGCGCGCACCGCAAGCTCGAAGCCGTCGACCGTGCCCGGCACCCGCAGGCCGTCGCCCAGCGGGAAGCTGGCATGCAGCGCGCTGTTGATCGCCATGGGCTCGGCGTCGAGATCGAGCATGGCGCGCACACGGCTGATGACGGTCGGCAGCACGGCGGCGAGCGAATCGCCGACACGCAGGAGGAGCTGTTCGCGTTGTGGATCGAAGCGGAGTTGGAGCCAGCCTTCGAGCGTGCGTCCGGCCTGCGTCACGCGCAGCGTGCGTGCGAACTGCCTTGCACCGCCCGGTCCGCTGTCGCTCAGCACCTCGACGCCGCGCAAGGCGCGCCGGGCGAAGAAGTCCAGCATGGCGTCGCTGTCGTAGGGCGGACGGAAGCCCAGCCGCACGGCCACCGACGCATCTTCGCGATCGCCGGCTGTTGCACCGGCACGGCGCAGTGCGCTGGGGTTGAGGCCGTAGTGCGTGAGGAAGGCGGCGTTGAAACGCCGGACGCTCGCGAATCCGCTGGCCAGCGCCACCTGCGTCATCGGCAGGCGCGTGTCGGCGATGAGTTGCTTGGCGGCCAGCAGGCGGCGCGTCTGCAGGTATTGCAGGGGCGACACGCCGAACTGCGTCTCGAAGATGCGGCGCAGATGCCGGTCGCTGACGCCGAGCCGCGCAGCGATGCGCGCCGCGCCGGGGCCGTCTTCCGCCCAGGCGTCGGGTTCGTCGATCAGGCGCGCGGCTTGCAAGGCAAGGATGCGGGAAGCGTCTTCGGTCGACCAACTGGCTGCGCGGGGCGCCAGTTCGGGGCGGCAGCGCAGGCAAGGGCGAAATCCGGCGGCCTCGGCCTGGGCCGCGTGGCGGAAAAAGCAGCAGTTCTCGCGCCGAGGCAGCTTGACACGGCAGACCGGACGACAGTAGACGCCGGTCGAGGTCACGCCGGTGAAGAACGAGCCGTCGAAGCGTGCGTCATGGGCCTTCATGGCCAGGTAGCAGGCGTCGCTCTCGAGTCCGGCGGAGGAGGCAGGGGCGGGGGACATGGAAAGAATGATACGGCGGCCCACGAGCAAAAGTAGCCATTTCCGGACATCTGGCCCAGGAAGGCCATGCCTACAATGGTCCTCATTTTCTTGAACTTCCAGGGGTAGATTTCATGCAACTCAGCGCATCGATCTTCAAGGCCTACGACATCCGCGGCGTGGTTCCCACCACGCTCGACGCGGAAGTCGCCGAGGCGCTCGGCAAGGCCTTCGGCAGCGCCGCGCGCGCAGCCGGGGAGAAGTCGGTGGCCGTGGGGCGTGACGGACGGCTTTCGGGCCCGGCACTGGTCGAGGCGCTGATCAAGGGGCTGGTTGCGACCGGCATCGAGGTGATCGACGTCGGCGCGGTCACGACGCCGATGCTCTACTTCGCGGCGCACACCCTGGCCACGAGCGGCATCCAGGTCACCGGCAGCCACAACCCGAAGGACTACAACGGCTTCAAGATGGTGCTGGCCGGCCGCGCGATCTACGGCGACGAGATCCAGGGCCTGCGCAAGGTGATGGAAGCCGACAGCGCCAAACTGGCCCCCGGCGGCAGCGTGCGCAAGGTCGACGTGACCGAGGCCTACACGCAGCGCATCGTGGGCGACATCAAGCTGGCGCGCCCGCTCAAGATCGTGGTCGACTCGGGCAACGGCATCGCGGGCGCATCGGCCCCGGCCATCCTGCGCGCCATCGGCTGCGAAGTGACCGAACTCTTCAGCGAGGTGGATGGCGACTTTCCCAACCACCATCCCGACCCGAGCAAGCCCGAGAACCTCAAGGACCTCATCGCCGCACTTCAGGCGGGCGACGCCGAACTGGGCCTGGCCTTTGACGGCGACGGCGACCGGCTCGGCATCGTGACCAAGAACGGCAACAACATCTACCCGGACCGCCAGATGATGCTGTTCGCGCAGGACGTGCTGTCGCGCGCGCCCGGCGGCACCATCGTCTACGACGTGAAATGCTCGCAACGCCTGGGCCCCGCCATCGAGGCGGCCGGCGGCAAGCCGTTGATCTTCAAGACCGGCCATTCGCTGATCAAGGCCAAGATGAAGGAAATCGATTCGCCTTTGGGCGGCGAGATGAGCGGCCACATCTTCTTCAAGGAGCGTTGGTTCGGTTTCGACGACGGCACCTATGCCGGCTGCCGCCTGCTCGAGATCCTGAGCAAGAGCCCGAATGCGAGCGACGTGCTCAACGCCTTGCCGACCAGCTTCTCGACACCCGAACTCAACGTGAAGTGCGTCGAAGGCGAGCCGCATACCGTCGTCGACCAACTCATCAAGACCGCGAAGTTCGAGGCGCCGGCCAAGGTGTCGACCATCGACGGCGTGCGCGTCGACTGGCCCGATGGCTTCGGGCTGATTCGCGCATCGAACACCACGCCGGTGCTGGTGTTGCGTTTCGAGGGCCAGACCGAGGCCGCGCTCCATCGCATCGAAGGCGAGATGCTCGCGCTGCTCAAGAGCGCCAAGCCGGACGCGACCCTCGCCGAAGCCGCCCACTGAATCCCTGAGCGTGCGTTCGTTGCTGCTGCGCCTGTACGGCGCTTTCACCACCCTGGCCCAGCCGCTGGTCCGCCGCAAGCTCCGGCGGCGCGCCGAGGCCGAGCCTGGCTATGCCCATGCGGTCGAGGAGCGCTTCGGCCACTATGACGAAGCGGCCAACGGCACCGGCTGGTGCTGGATCCACGCCGTTTCGCTGGGCGAGGCGCGTGCCGCCGGCATCCTGATCGAAGAGCTGCGCCGCCAATACCCCGACATCCCGATCCTGCTCACGAACGGAACCGCCACGGGCCGCGAAGAGGGCGCCAAGCTGCTCAAGCCCGGCGACCTGCAGGTGTGGCAACCGTGGGATGCGCCTGAACCCGTGGCGCGCTTTCTCGATCGCTTCCGCCCGCGCATCGGCGTGTTGATGGAGACCGAGGTCTGGCCCGAGATGACGGCCGCCTGCGCCGAGCGCGGCATTCCGCTGGTGCTCGCCAACGCGCGGCTCAACGAGAACTCGCTGGCCGGCGCCGAGCGCCTCGCCTGGCTCGCCCGGCCTGCCTACTCGTCGCTCGCTGCAGTGTGGGCGCAAACCGAGGCCGATTCGCACCGGCTGGTCTCTCTCGGCGCCAAGGTCGCCGGTGTCTTCGGCAACCTCAAGTTCGATGCCACGCCCGATGCCCGCCAGCTTGCGACCGCGGCGAAGCTGCGCGCACAGTTGCCACGCCCGGTCGTTGTCTTCGCCAGTTCGCGCGACGGCGAAGAGCAGCAATTGCTCGACGTCCTCAAGCGCTTCGGCGCGCTGGCGCCCGTGCCCCCCGCGCAGGACGCGATCCAGTCGATCGCCAAGCGCGTGCACGACGTGCAATGGATGATCGTCCCCCGTCATCCCCAGCGCTTCGACGAGGTCGCCGCGCTGGTCGAGTCCAACGGCTTCGCCGTCGCGCGCCGCAGCGCCGCCGGCGCGCCGACCGAGGCCGAGATCTGGCTCGGCGATTCGCTGGGCGAGATGGCCCTCTACTACGGCCTGGCCGATGCGGCATTGCTGGGCGGCAGCTTCGAACCCCTGGGCGGCCAGAACCTGATCGAAGCAGCAGCCTGCGGCTGCCCCGTGATCATGGGCCCGTCGACCTTCAACTTCGCCGAAGCCGCAGAACTGTCGCTCGCCGCCGGCGCATCGCTGCGCGTCGCCGACATGGAGCACGCCGTCACCGCCGCCCTCAAGCTCGTCGAAAAGCCCGAACGCCGCGAGGCCATGGCCCAGGCCGCACTCGCCTTTGCGTCCACGAACCGCGGAGCCGCCGAGCGCACAGCCACAGCCTTGCTAGCCATCGCCGAACAGGCCTCGCCCGCGCCCGAAGAACGCCCCGAACCCCACCTCGATTGACACAGAAACAAGCCCCGGGGGGGCGAGTTCAGAAACACCGCGGATCCGGCTCTGCCGGTCCGCCGGTGTTGCCCCCGGTAGGGGGAAGGCGAAGCGACACGCAGTGCGCGCAGCCTGGGGGCGAGCCCCTTCACCACGCGTATTTCATGCCCCCCCGAACTGTCCACGCCTGGTAGGACTGGCTGCCCCATTGCCACCCCAGGTCACCATAGCCCGCCCAGCCCTGCCTGAAATCGACGTTGACGCCGGCTTTCAGCTCATACCGGTTGCTCGGGTACATGTCACGCACGGAAAACTGGTTGATTACAAGTTCTTCGCCCGTGTTGTCGTACCACCAGTTGACCGCCGCATAGGGGCGGATGCGCCAGCCTGAATCGGGCGTGCTCGCACTGCGCAGGCGCAATCCCAGCCTCGACGTGTAGCTGCCCCGATGCGAACCTTCGACGATGAGGCCGCTAGGCTCGATGGCGACATATGAATGGTTGTGCAGATAGATGACCTGGCCCTGGGGCTCGAGCACCCAGTTGCTCGCCTCGCCGAGCCGCAGGGCATACCCGCCTTCGACCGAAAACATGCCGACGTGCGAGTTGTAGCTGGTCCGATCGAAGATCAGCGGCGTATCGACCGTGTTGTTGAACCGCGCGTACTGCCCCCACACATCCGCGTACCAGCCGAGCCGGGTCCGGTCGTTCTGGTACCAGGTGCCGTACACACCGAAGCCGCCGCCGGACGTGTCGCCCCGAGCCTGGATCGGATTGCCCAAGGCATTGGAGTCCGTCCTCCCACTGGCATAGCCCGCCATGGCGCCCAGGTGCAGGCGATCGGCGCCGCCGAAGAGCGACCATTTCGCGACATCGCCACCGCCTTGCAGCATCCACGTCCTGCTGTCCGTATCGATGCGGCCGCCGGCGCTGGTCGAACTCATGCCCTGTCCACCTCCGCGGAGCCAGACATTGCCCGAGCCTTCCTGCAGCAAATCGCCGCGATCCTGGAGGCTGTGCACGAAGGCGAAGCTCGACAGGCGCTGGTTGCCCATGTAGGCACCGGTTTGCGGCCTCGCGAGGGCGGCGATGCTGGCTTCGGAGGAACAGAGGCTCGTCGTGCCGACCGGAGAAGGCGTGCATTGCGCGAAGGCGCCGAAACTGCTTGCGCAGAGGGCAACGACGGCCATCGAGCGCGCATGTGTTCGCCAAACGGGTGCGCCCGGCTTCCTGGCAAGCCGGTGGAGTGATACGCCGGGCGTTTGACGAGACGCACATCGCATGGCCGAACTCTCCTTCGGACAAGCCCGGCGCCCTGAGACACCGGACAACCCGAGCCCATTGTGCTCGGGTCTGCGGAAGTCGTCACTTACCGAAAGGTGGATTGCGGCGATCCGTGAATTGCTTCATGGTTCCACGATGTTGAACATGGGTTCGAACTCGTCCAGCATCGAAAGCAAGGCACGAACCTGTGAAACGTCGCCACCAACGGCCACGTCGCCCGCCTCGATGCCGCTCGCGATGGCCGCGGCAATGCCGTCCTCGTGCGCCAGCAGGCTTGCCAGCCGGTTGCGGCTGACCGCGATGGTGGCGTCTGCCTTGGAGTCCAAGCTCGACCGGCGATAGGTCAGGGCAGCATTGCCGAGCGTCAGGGTCCAGTGCTCGCCAGCGTCGACGATGTGCCAGGCGAGACTCAGCGCGTGTCCGCTGGCGCGCTCGGCCACGAGCCGGATTGCCAGGCAGTCGAGGAACATCTCCATCGGCACCGCCTTGAGAAGGTCGTAGCTCATGCTGCGGCGTTTGGCGGCCGGGACGCCCGAACGCAACTCCCGCGCCGCCAGCAGATAGGCATTGCGCCAGGTGGCCGATTCGGCAGCGAAACCGAGCTGTTCCAGCGCCGCGGCGCACAGCGCACGTGCGGCCAGGTTGCCAGGCTCCGCGAACACGAGGTGGCTCGTGACTTCGGCCACCCAGCGGTGTTCGCCGCGCTCGAAATCCGCCTGCGCCCGTTCGAGCATGGCCGCGGCGCCGCCCATGTAGGCCACGTAGCGCGTCCCGGCCTCCACCGGCGGCAGCGCATGCAGCCGCGAGGGATTGCCGTCGTACCAGCCCAGGTAGTGCTGCACCACGGCCTTCACGTTGTGCACCAGCGTCCCGTAGTAGCCCTGGGCATGCGTGACGTCGACCAGCTCGGGCGGCAGGCGCAGTTCTTCCGCGATCTCCACGGCCGTCTGGCCCTTGTTCATGAGGCGCACGGTCTGGTCATGCACATACTTGTAGAGATCGCGCTGCTGCGCAATGAAGCGCGTGAGCGTCTCCTGGCCCCAAGTGGGCCAGTTGTGCTGCGCGAACACCACGTCCGAATGCGGCGCGAACTCGTGAAGGGCCTCGTCAAGGTAGCGCGACCACAGCCGCGCATCGCGCACCTGCGCGCCGCGCAGTGGACACAGGTTGTGCATCGTGTGCTGGCCGAGCTCGGCCAGGTTCAGAGCCCGCAACTGCGGAAAGAAGAAAAACATCTCCGACGGCGCTTCGCTTTCCGGTGCCAGCGCGAAGACGATCTCGATGCCGTCGATCACGTGGCTCTCGCGCTCCTTCTCGATCGTGCGCGTCGGAGGGATGAGCGTCACGGTGCCGTGCGGGAGGTTCTTGCCCAGTCCGCAATCGACCTGCGCGCACACGCCGCGCTTGAGCGTCTGGCCGAACTGGAATTGCGAGCGGCGCGACATCGCGTTGCCCGCGATCATGTTCTCCGCCACCGTGTGCCAGAGAAAGCCCGCCGGCGCGATGATCGGCACGCCCCGGCGAATCGCCTCCTGCTCGTCGATCACGCCGCGCACACCGCCGAAGTGGTCGACGTGGCTGTGGCTGTAGATGACCGCCGTGACGGGCCTGTCGCCGCGCTGCTCGCGGTACAGCTTGAGCGCTGCCGCCGCAGTTTCCGCACAGGTCAGCGGGTCGATGATGATCACGCCGCGATCGCCTTCGACCAGCGTCATGTTGGCGAGGTCGAAGCCGCGCACCTGATAGATGCGCTGCGTCACCTCGAACAGGCCGTGCGTCATGTTGCGTCGCGCCTGTGCCCACAGGCCGGCGTGGACGGTCGGCGCCGGTCGCTCGTCTTCAAGGAACTCGTAGCCGGCCATGGTCCAGACCATGCGGCCGGTCTCGTCACGGATCTCGGCATTCGGCCAGGTGGCGATGAAGCCGCGGGTCGTGGGGTCGTCGTTCCCGGCTTCGAAGTCGGAAGCCATCAGTGTGTTGCGCATGGTCATGACTCAGTCCAGCTTGGCTCCGGATACCTTGACGAGTTTTTCCCAGACGGGCCAGTCCGCGTTGTAGTTCTGGCGGAACTGATCGGCGGTCGTGCCCATCGGCACCATGCCCAGCACCTCGAATCGCTTGACGACCTCCGGCGAAGCGACCGCCTGTTGCGCCGCTTGCTGCAGACGCGCGACGACAGCCTTCGGCGTGCCCTGCGGCACAGCCAGCGCCAGCCAGCCCGACATCCTGTATTCGGGGTCGGCAAAGCCGGCCTCGGCGAAGGTAGACACGTTGGGCAAGAGCGGCATGCGCTGTTCGCCCGTGATCGCGATGGCGCGCAGCTTGCCGCCGTCGAGGTAGGCCTTGGCGGAAACGACGCTGCCGAAGGTGAAGCTCAACTGTCCACCGACGAGGTCCTGCAGCATCGGCGCCTCGCCCTTGTAGGCAACGTGCGTGATGCTGGCTTTCCACGACTGCGCCATGTGCGCACACGCCAGGTGCGGATACGAGCCCGCGCCCCACGAACCGCAGTTGCCGCCGGCACCCGAGGTGCGCATCTCGCGCTGCAGGTCGGCCACGCTCTGGATGCGCGACGTGGCGGGCACGAGCAGCATCAGCGGCGCGGTGGCGATCTGCGTGACCAGGCCCAGTTCCTTGCGCGGGTCGTAGGGGAGCTTGTCGTAGAGGAACTGGTTGGTCAGCAGCGATTGCGTGAGGCCGATCATGACCGTGTAGCCGTCCGGCGCGGCCTTGGCGACCGCATTCGTGCCGAGGATGCCGCCGGCGCCTGGCTTGTTGTCGATGATGACCGGCTGGCCAAGCTGCCGCGTCATCTGCTCCGCCAGCGACCGTGCGACCACATCGGTGCCGCCGCCGGCCGCGTAGGGCACGACCACGGTCACGGCCTTGCGCGGATAGTCGTCCGCCTGCGCTGGCGCCTGCAAGGCAAGGCCCGCCAGCAGAACGCCGGCCACCTGCCACTGGATTGCCGTCTTCATCGGCCGTCTCCTTCGTTGTTGAATGCTCCGATTCTGGAGAACACCCAAACTGATAGCCAATGCAAAATAGAGCGTTGATTTTTAACTGGAGCGCAAAATTCAACTCCGCCAGCTTCAGCATTTGATTGCGCTGTCCGAGCAGGGCAGCTTCGGGCGGGCCGCGGAGGCTGCACACCTCTCGCAGCCGGCCTTGTCGCGCAGCATCGAGAACCTTGAGGATGATCTGAAGGCGCGCCTGGTCGACCGGGCCTACGGCCAGGTTCGCTTCACCGCAGCCGGCGAGCTGGTGCTGGCGCGGGCGCGCGAACTCATCGCCGATGCGGCGCAGGTGCAGCGCGATGTGCTGCTGCTCCAGGGGCTGTCCACCGGCAGCCTCCAGGTCGGGCTTGGTCCTTTCGCTGCGGGCATGCTGGGTCGGCCGGCCCTGTCGCTGCTGACTCAGCGCTATCCGCAGCTTGCGGTCCGCATCGAGGTGGCCGACCCCAATACGCTGAGCGAACGGTTGCATCGGCGGCAGCTCGATCTGTTCGTGGCGGACACCCGGGACCTCAAGAAGCAGCCGGGGCTGCAGGTCAAGCGCCTCCCCAACGTGTCGGTGTCGTTCTTCGTGAGTGCGGATCACCCGCTGCTGCAACGGAAGGAGGTGACGCTGGACCAGGCCATGGACTACCCGGTCGCCAGCCCGAACCTGCCCGTCGGCGTCGCCGCGCACTTCGACAAGCAGGTGAAGCGCACGGACCGTCCCGTCTTCAACGTCGTCTGCGACGACCTGGGAACGCTGAGGCACCTGGCGCTGACGGCCAATGCGGTGATCCTCGCGCCCGACACCGTGGGCCTGAACCACGGGACTGAATCGCTGCTGCGCCTGCCGATCAAGCGGCTGATGCGCATGCAGACGCACTACAGCATCGTGATGCTCGCGAACCGGACCATGTCGCCGGCCGCGTTGGCCTTTTCAGGCCTTGTCCACGAAATGATGGATCCGGCTAGCGCGAAGGCGGAACGACGATCACCGGCGGAGGGGGCGGCACCGGCATCGTCGGTGGCTGGGGATTGAAAGGCGGCGTCACCACGGGCGGCACCACCGGAATCGTGTTCTGCGGAACCGGCACCGGGCTTTGCGTTGCGGCCGAAGGCTGGTAAGGCGAGGCCTCGCTGGCAACGCTGGCGCGGCCGTTGGTGGCCAGCGTGTTGTTGATGTTCGTGAGGTCGTCAGAAGTCAGCGTGCCGTTGGCCTGGCGCAGCTTGAGGTTGCCCACCAGCACGTTGTAGCGCGCCACCGCGAGATCGCGCTTGGTCTGGAAGAGCTGGCTTTGCGAGTTCAGCACGTCGATGTTGATGCGCACCCCCACCTGGTAGCCCAGCCGGTTGGCATCGAGTGCGCTCTGGCTGGAGGCCTCGGCGGCTTCGAGCGCCTTTACTTGACCCGCGCCCGAGATCAGTCCCAGGTAGGCCGTGCGTGTGGCCTGCGTGACGCTGCGGCGTGTCGATTCGAGGATCTGGCGCTGCTGCTCTTCGAGCGCCAGCGTTTCCTTGATGCGGTTTTCGGTCGCGAAGCCAGCGAAGAGCGGCAGGTTGAACACCACGCCGATGCTCGCGGCCCGAACGTTCACGCGGCCGGTACTGGTGCTCGTGCTGGTGCCCTGCGGGTTGTTCGTGGCGTTGTAGCCGAGTTGCGCGTCGAGCGTCGGCTTGTGGCCTGCCTTGGCCTTGTCCACTTCGAGCTTCGCCACATCGAGCCCCAATTGGGCCTGCTGGATGGCGGGGTGCACGGCCTCGGCTTGCGTCACCCAGGCATTCATGTCGTCGGGAACGACGGCCGGCAGCACCACCGGTGCGGCCAACGGCGTCGGATTGGTGCCCGGGCGGCCGACGAGCTGGTCGAGAGCGATCCTCTTGACCTGCAGGTCGTTCTCGGCCGTGATCTCCTGCGCGACCACGAGGTCGTAGCGGGCCTGTGCTTCGCGCGAATCGGTGATCGTGGAGGTGCCGACCTCGAAATTGCGCTTGGCCGAGGCGAGCTGCTCGGCGACCGCGATCTTCTGGGCGCGGACCAGCGCCAGGCTGTCCTGCGCGGAGAGCACGTCGAAGTAGGCCTGGCTCACGCGCACGACCAGATCCTGCTCGGCGATGGTGAGCGTCGCCTGGGCGATGTCGACCTGCCGCTTGCTTTGCTCGTAGACGGCCCAGTTGGCGGGGCGGTAGAGAGGTTGCGTCGCGTTGATGCCGGCGGACTGCGTCGGAAAGCCGCGGCTGGCGGAGAGGTTGTCGGTCGACAGTTCCTGCTGGGTGGCCGACGCATTGGCCGTCAGCCCCACTGACGGCAGGATGCCCGCCTTGGCCTGCGCCGCCCGCGCCAGGCTCGCGTCGTACTGTGCCCGTGCGCCCTGGTAGGTGGCGTCGTAGCCGCGCGCCGAGTCATAGAGTTCGATCAGGCTCTGGCCGTGAGCCGGCAGTGCGAATGCCGCTGCGAACACGGTCGCGAGCGCTGCCGAAAGAGGAAGAGGCCTGGGAACGGGCATGAAACGTCCTTGAAGAATTCAGTAGCTGGTTGCGAGCGTTGGTCGCGATTCACGCGAGGCGCGGAACACCCCGGAACCGGCTCCGCCGGGGCCGCAGGTGCTGCCCCCTGCAAAAGGGGTTGGCGCTGCGACACGAAGTGCGCGAAGCCTGGGGTGTCATCAATACCGGGGGATCGAAGGATCGTGCTGGGCGGACCAGGCATCGATGCCGCCGGCGATGTTCGCCACCTCGGCGAACCCGTTCTGCGACAGGAAGGCGGCCACGCGCTGGCTGCGTGCGCCGTGATGGCACAGGCAGGCGATGCGCTGATGGGCGTCGAGCTCGGCGACGCGGGCAGGAATCTCGTTCATCGGGATGGTTGCCAGCGTGAAGCCCTGAGGCACCACGCATGCGGTCTGCAGTTCCCAGGGCTCGCGCACGTCCAGGACCACCGGCGCGGCGCCCGGGTTGCGGGCGAACCAGTCGGCAAGCTCGGCTGGACGGATTTGATCGATCATGAAAGGGTCTGGATCAGAAGTTGAAGCGCGAAGGCGCCGGGAAGTTGAGCAAGCGCGGTGCCACGATGTCCCAGGGCTGCACGGTGTCCCACTTGCCCTCGCTGGTGCGGGTGACGAAGTGGGCGCGCATCATCGGTTCGTCGCCGACGATGGCCGCCAGCCGGCCGCCCAGCTTGAGCGAGCCCAGCAGGCCCTGCGGAATGCGCGCGACCGAGCCGCTCAGCACGATGACGTCGAAGGTCGGGCCGCTGGGCAGTGGCTGGGAGCCGTCGGCGTGGCGTACCTCGACGTTCATCACGCCGTTGCGGCGCAGGGTGTCGGCGGCGCCTGCGGCCAGCGCGGGGTCGATTTCCAGCGTCAGCACCTGGGCGGCGCGGTGCGCGAGCAGTGCGGCCATGAAGCCCGAGCCCGTGCCGATCTCGAGCACGGATTCATGCTTCTGGATGTGCAGGTCCTGCAGCATGCGTGCCTCGACCTTGGGCGAGAGCATGCATTGGCCGGGTTCCTTCGGGGTGGACGCGCCTTCCAGCGGGATCTCCATGTCGAAGAAGGCCAGCGCGCGGTGCGCCTGGGGCACGTATTCCTCGCGGCGGATGTTGGAGAGGAGGTCGAGGATCTCGAGGTCGAGCACATCCCAGGGGCGGATCTGCTGTTCGATCATGTTGAAGCGCAGGCGCTCCAGGGTGGGAGTGGGGTTCATGTGATTCTTCCTAGTGGGACTCAGGACAAACCTTCAATTTTAGGCGCGGGCTCCGGATGCTCCCCGCCCGGCACCTGTGCCGGCGCGCGGCTCCAGCGGCGGCGGGCCCAGTTCGCGAGGTCGTCCATGTAGCAATAGACGACCGGCACCACCACCAGCGTCAGCAGCGACGAGGTGATCACGCCGCCGATCACGGCCTGGCCCATGGGCGCGCGCTGCTCCGATCCCTCGGTGATCGCGAAGGCCAGCGGCACCATGCCGAAGATCATCGCCAGCGTCGTCATCAGGATGGGCCGCAGCCGCACCCTTGCGGCCAGCAGGAGCGCCTCGGCGCGCGGCAGGCCCGGCACCGGGGTGCCGTCGGGCGCCACGCCGGGCTCGCGCGAGCGGATGGCGAAATCCACCAGCAGGATGGCGTTCTTGGTGACCAGCCCCATCAGCATGACCACGCCGATGATCGAGAACATCGACAGCGTCGAGCCGAACACCAGCAGCGCCAGCACCACGCCGATCAGCGTCAGCGGCAGCGCCGTCATCAGCGCCAGCGGCTGCAGGAAGCTCTTGAACTGGCTGGCCAGGATCATGTAGATGAAGATGATCGCCAGCGCCAATGCGGACACGGCATAGCCGAAGGACTCCTGCATGTTCTTGGTCGAGCCGCTGAACTGCCAGCCATAGCCCGGCGGAAACGCGATGCCGGCCAGCGCCTTGCGGATGTCGGCCGAGACTTCGCCCGCCGAGCGGCCGTCGACGTTGGCGTTGATGCTGACCTCGCGGGCGAGGGCCCGGCGATTGATCTGGTTGGGCCCCGTCGATTCGCGCACTTCGGCCACCTGCGACAGGCGCACGATGCGGCTCGATCCGTCGGCATTGGCACCCACCGCCGTGCTGACGAAGGGGAGGCGGGCGAGGTCGGCCGGCGAATTGCGCACTTCGGGCGCCAGTCGCACGTTGACGTCGTAGGTCTGGTCGTCGGGCGCGCGCCAGTTGCCGACCGTGGTGCCGGCCACCAGCGTGCGCAGGGCCGTCGCGATGGGCGTCACGCCCAGGCCGAGGTCCGATGCCGCATCGCGCCGCACGACGATGCTCACGGTGGGCTTGTTCGGCTTCTGGCTGGAATCGAGATCGACGAGGCCGGGGATCGGGCGGATCGCCTCCATCACCTTCGATGTGAGCCGTTCGAGTTCCTTCAGGTCAGGGCCTTGCAGCGAGAACTCGATGGGCTTGTTGCCGCCTACGGAGTCGCGCAGGCCCACGTGCGTGACGGTGATGCCCGGCACCGAGCGCAGCCGCTCGCGCAGCACCGTCGACATCTGGTCGACGCTGCGGGCGCGCGCCTTGCGGTCGACCAGCCGCACGTAGATGCTTGCGTAGATCTTGCCCTGTGCATCGCCGGTGTTGATGGTGGTGAGCGTGTAGCGCACCTCCGGCATTTCGCGCAGCACCGCTTCGACCTGGCGGGCCTTGGCTTCGGTGACTTCGAGCGACGAGCCCACCGGCGTGTAGAAGCTGATGGCCGTTTCGGAATAGTCCGCCTTGGGCACGAATTCCGTGCCGAGCAGCGGCACCATGAAGATGCTCCCGACAAAGATGCCCAGAGCCGCGCCCAGCGTCGCGAGCTTGTGCACCAGCGCCCAGCGCAGGATGGACTGGTAGCCCTCGGCCAGCCGCTCCGTCGCGTCATCGAACCAGCCGGTCACGCGGCCGATGGTCTTGTCGTAGAAGGTGACGGGCGCCTCGCGCTTGCCGTGCTTGTCGATGGCAGGGTCGTGCCAGATGCTGGAGAGCATCGGGTCGAGCGTGAAGCTCACGAACATCGAGATCAGCACGGCGGCCACGATCGTGATGCCGAACTCGTGGAAAAACTTGCCGATGATGCCTTCCATGAAGCCGATCGGCAGGAACACCGCCACGATCGACAGGGTGGTCGCCAGCACTGCGAGACCGATCTCCTGCGTGCCGTCGAGCGACGCCTGATAGGGGCCCTTGCCCATCTGCACGTGGCGCACGATGTTCTCCCGCACCACGATCGCGTCGTCGATCAGCAGGCCCACGCACAGCGACAGCGCCATCAGCGTGATCATGTTGATCGTGAAGCCGAACATCGCCATGAACCAGAACGTGCCGATCAGCGCGATCGGCAAGGTGAGGCCGGTGATGACCGTGGAGCGCCAGGAGTTCAGGAACAGGAACACGATCAGCACCGTGAGCACGGCACCTTCGATGAGCGTCCGGCGCACGTTCTCGACCGCGACGCGGATCGGCCGCGAGGCGTCGGCGATGGGTTCGAGCCGCACGCCGGGCGGCAGTTGCGGCTTGATCTCGGCAATGGCCTTCGTGAGGCCGTCGACCACCTGGATGGTGTTTTCGTCCTGCGCCTTCTGCACCGACAGCAGCAGCGTGCGCTGGCCGTTGTAGAGCGCAAGGCTGTCGAGTTCCTGCGCGCCGTCGCTCACGGTCGCGACCTGGTCGATGCGGATCGGGGCGCCGCCCTTGCGGGTGACGATGATCCGGCCGAAGTCCTCGGGCCGCTCCATGCGGGCGTCGATCTGCACCACCCGGTCCTGTTCGAGCGAGCGCACCGAGCCGACCGGCAACGCCTGGTTCTCGCTGCGCACCGCCTCGACCACCTGGCTCGCGCTCACGCCGAAGGCCTCCATGGCCTGCGGATTCAGGTAGATGTTGATCTCGCGCTTGGTGCCGCCGACCAGCGTGACGGAGCCGACGCCGCGCACGTTTTCGAGGCGCTTCTTCAGCACCTGGTCGGCCCAGTTGGTGAGCTCGACGGCGCTGGGCTGCCGGTCCTTCTCGCCATCTGGCAGGACGGCGACCGACCAGACGGCGCGCGAGGCGGGGTCGAAGCGCAGCACGCGTGGCTCTTTCACCTCGTCGCGGAACAGCGGCCGCACGGCCGCGACCTTCTCGCGCACGTCGTCGGCGGCCTTCCGGCCGTCCACGTAGAGCTGGAACTCGATGATGACGACCGACTGCCCCTCGTAGCTGCGCGAGGTGAGGGCGTTGATGCCGGCGATCGAGTTGACGCCTTCCTCGATCTTCTTGGTCACCTCGCTCTCGACGATCTCGGGCGAGGCGCCGGGGTATTCGGTGATGACCACCACGACCGGGAAGTCGATGTTCGGGAACTGGTCGACCTGCAGCCGCTGGTACGAGAACATGCCGAGCACGACCAGCGCGAGCATCAGCATCGTCGCGAAGACGGGATTCTTGAGACTGACGCGCGTGAACCACATGGCGGTGCGTCGCTCAGGGCGCGGTGCGAGCGGCAGTGGCCGCGACCGGCGCCAGGCGCACGGCCGTGCCGTCACGCAGCGGACCGACCGTGCCGGCCACGGCGACGGCACCCTCGTCGAGGCCGCGCACCGCGATCATCGTCTGGCCATCGGCTTGCCCGCGCAGGCCGGTCTCGACCTGGCGGTGGGCGATGCGCCCCTCGATCACCAGCTGGACGTAGGGCAAGGGCTTGTCGGTGCGCACCGCGGACAAGGGCAGCGCGAGGGTCTCGGTGCGGCCCACGTCGATGGTCCCCTGCGCGAACAGGCCCTGGCGGAAGCCCGTGCTGCGATCGAGCTTCAGATAGACGAGCACGCTGCGGCTGCCTGCCTGCGCGCTGGGATTCACGCGAACCACGCTGGCGCCGACGCTTCGCTCGCCGCTTTTCGGGTCGACCGCGCTGCTGCCTTCGATCTGCAGGGTCGCGCGCTGGCCCACGCGAACGGCCACCGAATCGGCCGCGGCGACCGTGGCCTCGACCTCGATGCGGCTCAGGTCGACGACTTCGATCACCTTGGTGTCGATGCCCACGCGCTCTCCGGATTGCGCGAGACGCTGCGACACCTGCCCGGTGATGGGGCTCCTGAGCACCGTGTCGTCGAGCGACTTGCGCGCCATCTCCACTGCGGCCAGTGCGGCGCGGTGGGTGGAGAGGGCCGAGTTGAGGTTCGACTGCGAGGTTTCCAGCGCGGTCCTGGAGATGAAGCCCTGGTCGACCAGCGCCTTGTTGTTGTCGAAGGTGCGCTGCGCCACTTCGGCCTGCGCCCGGGCGGAATCGGCCTGTTCCTGTGCCTGGCGTACGCGCGACTGGTATTCGACCGGATCGATGCGTGCGATGACCTGGCCGGCGGTGACGTTGTCGCCTTCGCGTACCGTGAGGCCGATCAGCTCCCCTGCGACACGGGCCTTGACCTGCGCCGAGTCGACCGCCTTGAGCGTGCCCGATACCGACAGCGTCTCCGCCAGTTCCCGGCGCTTGACGCGCACCACGTCGGCGGGCGAAAGCTCCACCACCGTCTCGGCGACCGTGCCGCCGGCGGCGACTGCGGCCTGCTGCGCCTTCCGCGCACCCACGGCGCGAAGCACCCCGCCGACGACGAGGATCAGGATCAGGGCCGCGATGACCCACTTCAACGTTCTTTTCATTCTGGCGCTCTCGGCGGCACGCAGAGTCCGTGAAGCACGGTCTCAGTCTGGATCGCCAGGTATTTCTCAGGGTCGATGTCGGTTTCGCCATCGACGCAGATGGCCGCCGCATGCTTCGTGAGCATGAGGAAGATCATCGGCGCGATGACGGTGTAGATCGCGTGGTCGACGTCGATCGGCGCGAATTCGCCGCGGTCGACACCGCGTTGCAGGATGCGCCGCAGCAGTTCGTGCCCCGGCCGCACCACCTCGCGCCGATAGAACTCGGCCAGCTCGGGGAAGTTCCGCCCCTCGCTCATCATCAGTTTGGTCAGGCCCGAGGCCTTGGTCGAGCCGACGCGCTCCCACCACACGCGCATGCAATAGCGCAGCATGTCGGCGGTGGTGCCTTCGTACTCGTCGAATTCCTTGTTCCACTCGGTGAAGCGGCCCGCCAGGTTCTCGATGACCACGGCCTTGAACAGCTCTTCCTTGCTCGGAAAATAGAGGAAGAGGGTGCCCTTGGACACGCCGGCCCGCGCGGCCACTTCCTCCGAACGGGTGGCCGCGAAACCCTTGTCGACGAAGAGATCCAGCGCCGCCTCCAGCAATTCGCCGGGACGGGCTTCCTTGCGACGCTCCCGCTTGGTTCGCACGGAGCAAAGCTTGTCGCTGAGGAATCGGGGGGCGGGCATGGGGGTTAATGACTGGCGGGTTAGTAATGTAGTGAGCCGCCCCGGTTGCGTCAAGCCGCGACAATGCGAGCTTCGCCCATTTCAATGACGGAGTTCACATGTCGACGCCATCACCGCAAACCGAAACCATCGTGCTGGGCGGCGGCTGCTTCTGGTGCACCGAGGCGGTGTTCGACCGGGTGCAGGGCGTGGTGGACGTGGAATCCGGCTACAGCAACGGGCAGGTGATGCATCCGAGCTACGAACAGGTCTGCACCGGGCGCACCGGGCATGCCGAAGTCGTCAAGGTGGCTTTCGACCCGTCGCAGATCACGCTGCGCGAGATCCTGGAAATCTTCTTCGTCGTGCATGACCCGACCACGCTCAACCGCCAGGGCAATGACGTCGGCAGCCAGTACCGCAGCGGCATCTACTACTCGAACGACGAGCAGAAAAAGGTCGCCGAAGACGTGATCCGCGAGATCGGCGACAGCAAGACCTACCGCTCGCCGATCGTCACGGAGGTCAAGCCGCTGGACAACTACTCGACGGCCGAGGCCTACCACCAGGACTATTTCCTGAACAACCCCAACCAGGGCTACTGCGCCTTCGTGGTCGGGCCGAAGGTCGAGAAGTTCCAGAAGACCTTCGCGGCACGCGTCAAGTCCTGAGCGGTCCAAGCCCTGGGATCACCGGGTATCCTTCCTCCCCCATGCGTTTCGCCACCTGCCGTACCCGAACCCGCGCCATTGTGTGTGCGCTTGCGTTCGCGTTATGGCTCGCGACGACACTCGGGTTCATGCACCGCACGGTGCATGGTCCGCTGGCTTCGCAGACGCCTGCCGCGTCCGCGAATGCCGGCGACACGGTGAAGCCGGCGGGCTCCGGCCATTCGCAAGGCGGTCTCTTCGAACTGTTCGGCGCCCACACCGACGCCGATTGCCGCCTGTACGACCAGCTGTCCCATGGCTCGGCCGCGCTCTGCGTGCCGCCCATCGTGCTGCCGGTCATGCTGCCGGCCGCCACCTTCGCCTGGCTCGAGGGCGAGGCACTCGCCCGATGGGTCGCGCTCTTCGACGCGCGCGGCCCGCCTTCCACTCGCTGAATCCCCTTGCCTGCCGAGCAGCACCCGCCTTTGCGGGTGGCTGCCGGCTATCCATCGATTCAACGAGTGTTCCCAGATGCCAACCTTTTTCCGTCGCAACGCCGTGGGCGTTGCCGTGCTTTCCCTTGCCTCCTGTGCCGCCTGGGCCCAATCCGATGCGGATGCTTCCGCCGCAACGCTGCGTGAAGTCACCGTCACCGGCAATCCGCTTGGCGCCACCGACCTGATCGCGCCGACCACGTCGCTGTCGAACGACGCGCTGCTCCTGAAATCCCAGTCCACGCTCGGCGAGACCTTGAATGGCGTGCCGGGCGTGAGCAGCACCTACTTCGGGCCGAACGCCAGCCGGCCGACCATCCGCGGCCAGGACGGGGACCGCATCCGCATCCTGCAGAACGGTGGCTCGGCGCCCGACGCCTCGGCGCTGAGCTACGACCACGCCGTGCCGGTCGATGCCCTCGTCACCGATCGCCTCGAAGTGCTGCGCGGGCCATCGGCTCTCCAGTACGGCGGCAGCGCGGTGGGCGGCGTGGTCAATGTGATCGACAACCGGATTCCGACCGAGCCCATCGAAGGCTTCGGCGGTCGGGCCGATCTCGGCTACGCGACCGGCAATCGCGAGAAGGCCGGCGGCGTGGTGCTCGAAGGCGGCAACAGCCGCTATGCGCTGCACGTCGATGCGTTCAGCCGCGATTCGGACGACGTCTCGGTGCCCATCGCCATCCCCTGCGCCAATCCGCAGCGACCCGGCATCGCCTACAGGATGTGCAACTCGGCCAACCAGGCAGACGGCGGCGCGCTCGGCGGCACCATGTTCTTCGACAGGGGCTGGCTGGGCGCATCGGTTAGCACGTACCGGAGCACCTACGGCACCGTGGCCGAGGACGACGTCACCATCCGCATGAAGTCCGACCGCTACGCCCTCGAAGGCGAGTGGCGGCCGGATGGCTTCTTCACCAACCTCCACGCCAAGCTGAGCCGCACCGAATACGGCCACACCGAGTACGAAGGGTTCGAGCCCGGAACGGTCTTCACCAACGACAGCAACGACTTTCGCCTCGAAGCGCGCCATCGCCCTGTCGGGGGCTTCGAAGGTCTGGTTGGCTTCACCAGCGAAAGCGGGCGCTTCTCGGCGGCGGGCGAGGAAGCCTTTGCGCCGAACAGCCGCACGCGCTCGAACGCGCTGTTCCTCCATGAAGAGCTGGGCACCTCGTGGGGCCGGCTGAACTTCGGTGCACGGACCGAACAGGTCAAGGTGCAGTCGCTGGGCTACCCGAGCGATCCGACGGTCACCCGGTTCTTCGTCGGCGAGCGCGACTTCAGTCCGCACAGCGCGGCTTTCGGCGCATTGGTCAACCTGACGCCGCAATGGCAGCTGACTTCGAACCTCGCCTACACCGAGCGCGCGCCCAAGGACTACGAGTTGTTCGCCAACGGCCCGCACGTCGCGACGGCAGCCTGGGAGATCGGCAATCCCGACCTGCAGAAGGAAAAGTCCACCGGCCTCGACCTCGGCGCCCAATGGAAGGACGGCCCCAACACAGCCCGCGTGAATGCCTATGTCACGCGCTTCAGCAACTACATCGGGCTCACGGCAACCGGCCGCGAGCGCAGCGCGGATGGCGAAGTCAACCCGCCGCCTGTCGACACGCCGGAGGGATTGCTGTTCCCGGAGACCTTTGCGGAATACGCCTATCAGGGCGTGCGCGCCCGCTTCACCGGCATCGAAGCGAACGGCAATCTGCGATTGCTCGGCACCGACGGCTTTTCGCGCCTGGACGACGCCGCCACGCTGGATCTCGAATGGCGCGGCGACCTCGTGCGCGCCACGAACACGGACACCAACCAGCCGCTGCCACGCATCTCGCCGGCACGCGTCGGCGCCACGCTGGCCTACGGCAACGGACCCTGGACGGCGCGCTTCGGCTTCGACTACTACGCGGCGCAGAACCGCGTGCCGCCGACCGGCGATCGTGCCACCGACGCGTACACGCTGTGGAATGCCGCGCTCACCTACAAGATGCGGGTGCAGCGCGCCAATCTCACCTGGTATGCGCGCATCGACAACATCACCAACCAGTTGGCCTACAGCGCAACTTCGATCCTGACGACGACCGTGTACCCCAACGCGCCGTTGCCGGGGCGGACGTTGAAGATGGGATTGCGCGCGACCTTCTAGCCGCCGGCCACGATGCGTCCCGCGCGCCGGCCCGAGACGAAGGCCCAGGCCAGGTGGTGTCCGTGGCCCTTCAGCAGCAGGCCGCCCTGGCCCGTGGACCCGGCCGCGTAGAGCCCGGGCACGGGGCGGTTGCCCTGGCCGAGCACGCGGTGCTGCGTGTCGACGCGCAGCCCGCCTTCGCTGTGCACGAAGACCGGACGCACCGGGCCAAGCGCGATGTAGCGAGCCGCCGTGCCGGCCCCTGGCGGCCGCAGGGAAAGACTCTGGCGCAGCGTGCCCGCATCCATTCCCAGCGCCGCCGCGAGGCCTTCGATGGTGGGGTGCTCGGTGTAGATGTCCTTCCGGTTCTGCCGGTAGTCCGGCACATAGGCGTACGCCACGCCGGGTGCGGTCGAGACGAAGTGCGGCCACTTCGAGAACTGCTCGGCCAGCGCGCCATCGAAGACGATCCAGCCTTCCTTGCCCGGTTGGTCCGGCAGGGCGTAGGCCGGCCGCTCGCCCTCGTTGCAGAAGCGCGCACCCTCCCGGTTCACCAGCACGGCGCCCGCCTCGAACAAGGCGGGTGACGGCGCGAGTGCCGTGGTGAGGAACTTCATGACGAACGGGCGGAGGATGGCCGGCGGCATGTGGTCCATCGCCCATTGCATGAAGACGGCCAGCGCCCGCCACGGCGGCAGCCTGCGCACGAAGGTTTCCTTCGCCGGCGCGATGAAGCGCAATTCGGGGCCAAGCGCGAGATCGCCATTGACGATCGTCGCGCCGAGGCGCTCGGCCATGCGCTGGCCGTCGCCGGTCGCGGTCGGGTTCACGGCGTCGACCTTGGCCTCCTGCTCGCCCATGAAGCGGGCCTTGAACTCCGGGCTGTTGGTGAAATCGCCCGCGGCCAGCACCACACCGCGCCTGGCCTCGAAGACACGCGACCGGCCGTCGACCTCGGCACGGACGCCCGACACGCGGTCATCCCGCTTCAGGAGTTCGCGGACGTCGATCCCGGTGCGGATCTGGACGCCCGCCCGGCGCGCCCGCCGGCTCAGGTGGTAGATGAAGGAGCGCGAATTGGGCAACACGTTGTGCATGCGCGGCTGCCGGTGCGGTGGCTCCGGCATCGGACCCATGAAGCGCACGCCCGAATCGAGCAGCCACTGGAAGGTGTCCGGCATCCCTTCGCAGAGGATGCGACGCAACTCGTCGTTGTCGCGGCTGGCGAGATCGCCGGCGAAACCCGGCATGTCGGCCCAATGGTCTGCGGGACTGTCGACGATGCCCTTGGCCCGCTGATGCGGCGTTTGCGTCGCACTGACGGAGCCGATCGACCAGGCGGTCGTTCCGCCGGGTTTTGCGTTCTTCTCCAGCAGCACCACGCTGGCGCCGGTCCCGCGCGCTTCGATGGCGGCCGCGAGCCCGGCGCCGCCCGCGCCGACGATGACGACGTCGAAGGTCTCGGTGGATACGGGCGTGTTCATTCGACCTGCAACCTTGCGCTGTCGATCACAGCCTCCCAGCGGCGCGTCTCGACCTGGTTGCGGCGCACGGCTTCGTCGACGCTGCCACCCAGCGGCAGGACGCCCAGTGCATCCCAGCGCGGCGCGGCCTCGGGCGAGCGCACGACTGTCGTGATGTCGGCATTGAGCTGCGCGAGCACAGCCGGCGGCAGCCCCTTGGGCGCAGAGATCGTGTACCAGGGCACGGCCGCATAGCCCGGCACGAATTCGGCGACTGCCGGCAGGCCCGGGAATTTGGGCGAGCGCGCGGGCGAGGTCACCGCCAGCGCCCGTACGCGGCCACTGTCGATGGCCTGCTGCGCGGTGCTGCCGGTCTCGAAGGTCAGGTCGATCTGGCCGCCGAGCAGCGCCGCCATCGCTGGCGCACCGCCGCTGAAGGGGATCGCGACGATGTCGACGTGGGCAAGGTGCTTGAAGAGTTCGGCCGCCATGTGCGTGGCTGATCCGGTGCCGGCCGAGCCGTAGTTGAGCTTGCCCGGATTCGCCCGCGCATAGTCCAGCAGTTCCGGCACGGTCTTGACCGGGAGCGAATTGCGCACCATCAGCACATTGGGGCTCTCGGCGACCAGCGCCACCGGCACCAGGTCGATGGCGGGGTTGTAGCGCAGCTGCTTGTAGAGCTTGTAGGCGCCGTTGTGCGCGATGGTGGCGAGCACCAGCGTGTAGCCATCGGCCGGCTGGCGAAGCGCGAACTCCGCGCCGCTGTGACCACCGGCGCCGGGGCGGTTGTCCACGGTCATTGGCTGGCCGTAGCGTGCGGCCAGTCCTTCGGCCACGATGCGGCCAATGAGGTCGCCGGAGCCGCCGGCCGGATAGGGCACGACCAGCTTGATGGCCTTCGTGGGAAAGCCTGCAGTCTGCGCCCACGCTGTATTGGCAAGGAACGGGACCATGCCCGCTGCCGCAGCGCGGCGCAAGAAACGACGTCGATGCATGCGATCTCCTGATTCCTGGGGATGAAGCCGGCTCAGTCGAGCTGGAGGCGGGTGGCCTGGATCACGCGGTTCCACTTCGCGGTCTCGGTCCGGAAGAATTGCTGCGCCTGCTCGGGAGAACCCAGCACCAGCGTCGCCCCGAGCTTGTCGAGTTGCGCGACCACCTCGGGGCCGGCCATCACCTGCTTCAGGTCGCGCGCGAGTTTGTCGATCAGCGGCTGCGGCGTGCCGCGCGGCGCGGCCACCGTGAACCAGGAGAAGGCGGCGTAGTCGGGCAAGCCGGACTCGGCGATAGTCGGCACGGCGGGCAGGCGCGGATCGCGCCGGTCGCCGGTCACTGCGAGCGCGCGCACGCGACCCGACTGGATGTGCGGGATGGCGCTCGGCAGGTTCTCGAACATCACCTGCACCTGGCCGCCGATCAGATCGACCATGGCCGGGCCGCTGCCCTTGTAGGGCACGTAGTTGACCTTCGCGCCGCTGGTGGTTTCGAACAGCGCGGTCACCATGTGCACCGACGAACCGGGGCCGGCGGTCGCGTAGTTCAGGCTGGCGGGGTCGGTCCTGGCGCGGGCCAGCAAATCGGCGAAGCTGCGCAGCGGCGACGCTTCGGGCACAAGCACCACGTTCGGCGATTGCGCGAGGATGGTCACCGGCACGAGTTCGGCAGCCGGGTCATAGCCCAGTTTTCGGTAGCTCGCGTGAGCCGCGTGGATACCGATCGTGCCGAGCAGGAGCGTGTAGCCGTCTGCTGGCGACTTCGCGACCTGCTGCGCGCCGAGGTGGCCGCTGGCCCCGGCGCGGTTGTCGACCACCACCGGCTGTCCATAGAGTGCGGCCAGCCGCTCGGAGACGATGCGCCCGAGCAGGTCGGTCACGCCGCCGGGCGGATTGGGGACGATCAGCTTGATGGGCTTCGACGGATAGTCGAGCGTCTGCGCCTGAGTGGGCAGAGCAAGAGCCGCGCAGCACGCGGCCAGCAGGCAGGCGCGGCGGCGCAGGCCAGCGTGAAGGCGTGAAGAGGTCATGCGAGGATCTCGGAAAGTGTCTTGACGGGACGGGCCTCGTAGGGCCGGTCCCAGTGCTGGAAGTTGGTCGCGTCCACCAGATCCACCGGCAACTCCACGTGCGCCGGGACGGTTTCGCCGCGCAGGTGCCGGGCGGCGCACTCTGTGACCGTGAACGCCATCTGCATCGCATTGAAGTCCGCGGTGGCGAGCATGCGGCCCTCGCGTATGGCCGCGATGGCTTCGGGGATCGCGTTGACGCCGACCACCAGTGCGCGCAGTCCTGCGGCCTGCAGCGCCTCGATCACGCCGACGGCCATGATGTCGTTGGCAACGAGAAAAGCATCGGGAGCCTCGCAGTGCTCGGCGAGCCAGCGCGACACCGCCTCGCGAGCGACGCCGCGCTGGTAGTCGCCGACGCAATGGCCCACGACCCGAATGTCCGGCCGCTCGCGCGCGACCCGCTCGAAGGCCGAGACGCGCGCCATGCTGGTGACCGACTCGACGTGCCCGCCGACGATCAGCACGCGGCCCTGGCCGTTCATGCGCCCGAACAGGTAGCGCGCGACATCGGCCGCGAGCCGCGCATCGTCCGCGCCCACGTAGCCGACCGTCGGCACTGCCTCGACCGGGTTGACGAAGGCAAACAGCGGGATGCCCATCGCTCGAATGCGCAGGATCGCCGGATCGACCCGGCTCGCGTGCACCGGCGAGAGCACGATCGCATCCGGCGCCGTGGCCAGCGCCTGGTCGATCAGCGCGATCTGCTGGTCGGGATCGTCCGGCCTGTCGGGCACGTAGTGGACGACCTCGTCACCGAAGAGGGCGGCCGCGCGGTCGGCACCGAGGCGCGCCGCCATGTAGGCCGGATTGCTCCGGTTCTTGGTGAAGACGGCGATCCTCATGGCGATCGGCTCTTGCGGGCCCGTGCCGTCAATCCGCGTACTCGGCCGCTGCCTTGATGATCGGCGCCCAGCGCGCGGCCTCGGCTTGTTGCAGGTTCATCAGCGGCGCGGGCTGGCCTTCCTCGGGCGCTGCGATCACGGCGCCGATCTCCGCGTAGCGCTTCTGCACGGCGGGATCGCGCAGTGCTTCGCCCAGCGCCGCCGACAGGCGATCGACCACTTCCTTCGACGTGCCCTTGGGTGCATAGACGCCGTGCCAGACGCCGATGTCCAGCGCCGCCAGGCCGCTCTCCGCCGTGGTGGGCACGTCGGGCAATTGCGCGAGCCGCTTCTTCGACGTGACGGCCATGGCCTTGACCTTGCCGCTCTCGACGAAAGGCACGGTACTGGAGGTCTGCTCGCACATGAAGTCGAACTGGCCGCTCATGATGTCGGTCATCGCCGGTGCGGCGCCCTTGTAGGCGATGGTGGTCACGCGCGTCTTGATCGCCGACTGGTACAGCAGCCCGCAGAGATGCGCCGCGGAGCCGATGCCCGAGTGGCCATAGTTGACCTTGGTCGGGTCCTTCTTGATGTAGGCCAGCAGTTCATCGAGGTTGTTGGCCGGCAGGTCCTTGCGCGCGATGATCACCGTGGGCATGGTCGCCACCAGGCCGATCGGCGTGAAGTCGTCCGGCTTGTAGGGCAGCGAGCGGTACAGCGACGGTGTGGTCGCCATGCCGATGTTGTTGAGCAGCAGCCAGTAGCCGTCGTTCGGAGAGCGCGCCACCTTGGCGCTGCCGACGGTGCCGCCCGCGCCGCTGGTGTTGTCGACCACCACCGGCTGTTTGAGCGTCCGCTCCATCGAATTGGCAAGCGTGCGCGCCACGATATCGGTTGGCCCCCCGGGCGGGTAGGGCACGACGATCGTGATCGTCTTGGTCGGATAGTCCGCCGCATGCAGCGACGCGGACAGGGTGGCGCACAGGGCTACGCCTGCCATGACGGCAATGGCTTTCAACCTCATGGTTTGTCTCCGGTTTTTTTCTGACTAGCGTTCTGCGAAGGTCGGTCTCAGACCAGGCCGCCGTTGGGTTGCACGATCTGCCCGTGCACCCATGAGGCCTTGTCGGACACCAGGAACCGCACGACCTCGGCAATCTCCGCAGGCTTGCCGACGCGGTTGAAGGGACTCATTGCCGCCGAGCGTTGCTTGGCTTCCTCGGTCTTGCCGGCATTGAAGAGGTCGGTGTCGACCGGGCCGGGCGCTACCGCATTGACGCGCACCTTGCGGCCGGCGAGTTCCTTGGCCAGCGAGCGCACCAGGCTTTCGACCGCAGCCTTGCTCGCGCTGTAGGCGCCGACACCGGGCACCGCGTGACGCACCAGCGAGGTGGTGAGCGCCACGATGGCGCCGCCGTCCTGCACCTGGCGAGCCGCTTCGGCGAGGATGTTGAAGGCCCCGACGATGTTGACTTCGACGAGCTTGCGGAAGTCCTCGGGGTTGAACTGCGCGAGCGGTCCCGGCGGCACGTTGATGCCCGCATTGGCGACGACCACCTTCGGCTTCGCGCCGAAGTCGCGCTCTGCGTCGGCGAAGACCCGGGCGACCGACGCCGGATCCTGGATGTCCGCGGCATAGGCCCTGCCCGCCGATGACTCGGGCGCCTTCGAGATGTAGGTGAACGCGACGTCGTACCCGTCGGCTGCCAGTGCCTCGACGCAGGCCGCGCCGATGCCGCGCGAGCCGCCGAAGACGATGGCGAGGGGTTTGTTGCTCATGGTTTTCCTTGTGTTGAATCGGGGGGCGTTCATGCAATCCACGGCTTGCCGAACAGCGGTTCCTTGTAGGGAATCGGTGGCAGTTGCCAGGTGCCCGTGGAGGGTGGGCGGACTTCGGAATCGACGTGCACGTCGATGACGCAGGGCCGGCGATTGCGCACGGCCTGCTCGACGGCGCCGCGCAGGTCTTCGCTGCGTGTCACGGTCACGCCGTCCGCGCCGCAGGCGCGCGCCCAGGCTGCGAAGTCGGGGTTGTAGCGTTCGCCGCCCGGGCCCTGCTTGCCCTTGTAGAAGGCAGTGCCGAGTTCGCGGCCTTCGAAGAGCCCGTACTGCAGGTCGCGGATCGCGCCCCAGGCGAAGTTGTTCCACACGATCCACACGCAAGGCAGGTCGTACTCGACCGCAGTGGCGACGACGTAGGGCGCCATCATGAAGCCGCCGTCGCCGACCACGGCCACGCACGGCCGGTCGGGTGCGGCCAGCTGCGCGCCGAGGACGCCGCAGACGCCGAAGCCCATCGACGAGTAGCCCCAGCTGTTCAGCATGCTCTGCGTGCGCTTCGGCTTCCAGAACTGCATGAACCAGTTGTGGTGCACGCCGGAATCGAGCGAGAGGATCACGTCGTCGGGCAGCACGTCCTGCAGCGAATCGACCACGTACTCGGGCCGGATGGGCGTCGTGATGGCGCTGAAGTTCGGCCGCACGAAGGCTTCCCACTCGGCCTGCCATTCGGCGACCTGCGCGCGCCAGCCGCCGTAGCGCGTGGCCTCGATCTCGCGGCGCTGGCCCAGCCCGGCCAGCAGTTGCGCGCTGAAGACCTTGGCGTCGGCAATCACGCCGAGCGTGGGCGGATAGTTGCGGCCCAGTTCCAAGGGGTCAATGTCGACGTGCAGCAGCTTCGTGCTCGGGAAGTTCCACGAATAGCCCGGGTGCCAGCTCGATGACGAGCGGTCGTCGAAGCGCGTGCCGATGCACAGGACCAGGTCCGCATGGCGCCCCGCCTGGTTGGCGGGATAGGCGCCGTTGCGGCCGATGAAGCCGAGCGTCAGCGGGTCGTCCGCCGGCACGCAACCCATGCCGTTCGGCGACGTGATGACGGGAATGCCGAGCTGCTTCGACAGCGCCGTGATCTCCGGTCCCGCCTCCGCGAGCGTCGCACCGTGGCCGATGAAGAACACGGGCTTCTTCGAAGTGGCCAGCAGGTCGAGAGCGGATGAGATGTCGGCATCGCTCGCGCCTGGCCGGTGCGAGCCGTGCCGATGCGACACCGGCGGCACTTCGACCTCGGCTTCCTCCTGGAAGACGTTGTACGGAATATCCATGTTCACTGGCCCCGGCCGGCCCGTGACCATGGTGTCGAAGGACTGGCGCAGCGCGAGCGGCAGCATGTCGACGCGCGTCGGCTGGAAGGTGCGCTTGACCACCGGGCGCAGCACCTGCGCGAAGTCGGCCTGGTTGTGCGCGTACAGCTCCTGGAAGGGCGCGCGGTTGGCCTGCGAAGTGGGCACGTTGGCGGTGATCGCCAGGAAGGCCGACGAGTCCGACAGGGCCGTCGCGAGCGACATCACCATGTTGGCCGAACCGGGCCCGGTGGAAGTCAGCGTGGCGACCGGCTCGTGCTTGACGCGGAAGTAGGCGTCGGCCATGTGGCCCGCGCACTGTTCGTGGCGCGGCGACACCATCTTCACCTTGTCGCGCACCTGGTGCAGCGCATCGAGGATGCCGACGTTGCCGTGCCCGCAGATGCCGAACACGTACGGCACCTTCTGCTTGACGAGGTATTCGGCGATGAGTTCGCCGCCCTTCATGGTTGCCATGGGAATGTCTCTTTCTTTCTGTGATCAGGCCAGCAGGGTGACCATGCGTTCTTCGCTCATCTCGCGGATTGCGTAGTGCGGGCCTTCGCGGCCGAAGCCGCTGTCCTTGGAGCCGCCATAGGGCATGAGGTCCACGCGCGAGCTGGAGGTCTCGTTGATGTGCACGCCGCCGACTTCGAGCCGCCGTGCGGCGCGGATCGCGTCGTCGAGGCGGTTGGTGAACACGCCGGTGGCCAGGCCGTAGGGCGTGGAATTGACACGATCGATCGCGTCCTCGAGCTTGTCGAAGGGCACGATGCACATGACGGGGCCGAACACCTCCTGGCAGCCCAGGGGCGTGGCCGGGTCGATGTTCGCGAGCAAGGTGGGCGGCACGACGGCGCCGCGGCGTTCGCCGCCCGCGAGCCTGCGCGCGCCGGATGCCATGGCCTGTCCGATCCAGCTCTCGATGCGCTGGGCCGACGCTTCGGTGATGACGGGACCGACGACCGTGCTCGCATCCGTCGGGTCGCCGTAGGGCAGCGAGGCGACCATCGTGCTCAGCCGCGTTTCCACTTCGTGCGCGATGGCGCTGTGCACCAGCAGCACCTGGACCGAGGTGCACACCTGGCCTGCCTTGCGGTAGCCCGCGTTGACGATCTTCGGCAGCGCTGCGTCGAGGTCGGCATCGTCGCAGACCACGCAGTGCGCGATCGAGCCCAGTTCCATCTGCGTGCGGCGCAGTCCCGCGCGCTGCTGGATCGCACGGCCTGCCTCGGTGCTGCCCGTGAATGCGTAGAAGCGGACCTCCGGCTCGTCCAGCAGCCACTGCGCGACTTCGGGTCCGCCATGCAGCACCGACACCAGTCCGGCAGGAAGTCCGGCAGCCTGCAGCACTTCGGCCATGACGCACGCCGTCATCGGCGTGTGCAGTGAAGGCTTCAGCACCACGGCGTTGCCCGCGGCGAGGGCCGGCGCCACCTTGTGCGCAACCGTGTTGAGCGGCGCGTTGAAAGGCGTGATGGCGCACACGACGCCGAGCGGCACGCGCAAGGTGAACCCGATGCGACCCGCCTGGCCGGGTGCGCCTTCCATCGGCACGAGCTCGCCGCTGAAGCGCCGCGCCTCCTCGGCCGACAGGCGGAAGGTGATGACGCAACGCCGCAGCTCGCCGGCAGCGTCGTGGCGCGTGAAGCCGGCCTCGGCCTGCATGATCGCGATGAGTTCGTCGCCGCGTTGCTCCAGCAACGTTGCGGCGCGCTCGAGGATGGCGCCACGCGTGTTGCCATCGAGCGTACTGCCCTTGAATGCCGCTTGCGCCGCTGCGACGCATTCGGCGACCTGCGTGCGCGACGGCACGTGCGCCGCCCCCCAAGGCTGCATGCGGTACTTGTCCAGCACCGGCGCCGTGTCCGTGCCCTCGACCCATCGGCCGCCAATGAACAGGCGGCACTGGCGCAGGGCTGCTTCATCTGCCGCGCCGAGCGCGGCTCTGGCCGTCGCGCTCACAGTGGCGCCTCGTTGTCTTCGACCGGCGTGGTGACCACGAGGAAGACCAGAGGGGTGAGACCCGTGTTGGTGAAGCTGTGGCGCACGCCGGGCGGCACGAACACATAGTCGTGCCGCCGCATCACGCGACGCTCGTCATCGAGCGTGAGAAGGCCTTCACCTTCGAGCACGTGATAGACCTGCTCCTGCACCTTGTGCACGTGCTCGGCCACATGGGCCATCGGCTGATAGCAGGAGATGCGGTGATCGATGTGGCGCGAACCGCAGGTCTCGGGGCGGACCAGCGCCTTGGACAGCGCACCACCGAAATGGCCGGGAAATTCTTGCCAGGGAATGTCCGCGATGTTGCGAACGAAGGAGGTCGTCATGCTTGTCTCTCGTAGGTGTGCGGCGGATTCTAGGAACGACGCCTCCAGAGGGAAAATACCGTTTTCGGAGAGGAGCTATATGCGGAACATATAGCCCTTTCACCGCCTTTCGGCCTCTGCATGGACCTTCGTCAACTCCGCTACTTCGCCTGCATCGTCGAGAGCGGCAGCTTCGCCAAGGCGTCGCGGCAACTCTTCATCGCGCAGCCCGCGCTCAGCCAGCAGCTCGCCAAGCTCGAGGACGAGGTGGGCAAGCCGCTGCTGAATCGTTCATCCAAGGGCGTCACGCCGACCGACAACGGGCTGGCGCTGTACCACCATGCGCGATTCATGCTGCGGCAGCTCGACCAGGCGCTGTCGATCGCGCGGCAGGAGTCCGGTGAAGTGCGCGGCATGGTCTCGGTCGGTCTGCCGGCGACGACCGTCTCGGCCATCGGCCTTCCGCTGGTGCGCCGCATCCGCGAGCGCTACCCGAGCATCCTGCTCAACGTGGTGGAGGGCATGAGCGGCCACCTCGGCCAGATGATGCGGCTCGGCCAGCTCGATCTGGCCGTGCTCTTCAGCAGCGACGTGGTGCCGGACCTCAGCGCCATCGCCTTGCTGGAGGAGGAACTCTTCGTCATGCTGCCGCGCGAAAGTCCGCTCGTGCCAAAGCGACGCACGAGCCTCACGATCGCCGAGACAGCGCGGCTGCCGATGATTCTTCCCACTGGCACGCATGGTTTGCGGCGGCGCATTGCCGCAGAGTTCGAACAGCGGAATCTCATCGCGCAGGTGGTCGCGGAGATCGATTCGCTGTCCCTGCTGATGAGCTGCGTGCATGACGGAATGGGTGCGACGATCAAGCCGATGTCGGCGTTGCAGCTCGAAGGCGAGCGGGGGAGGGACTGGCGTGCGCTGTCGATTTCCGATGCCCGCATCACGCGCCGCAACTACCTCTACTCGATCGAGCCCGGCATGCTGTCGCCCGCAGCCGCCGCCGTGGCAGGCGAACTGCGCGACACGGCACGACGGCTGGTCGAATCCGGCGAATGGCGGGGTGTGGAGCTCCTGGAGGTCGCCCATGCGTCCTGATGAGAACGACGGGTCGATGGAAAGCCGCCTGGCGCGGCTCCGCGGCATCGTGCAAGGGGTCGGTTTCCGGGAAGCCTGCGTTCGCCAGGCGCGTGCGCTGGGGATCACGGGCTGGGTTCGCAACCGGTCGGACGGTTCGGTCGAAGTGATGGTGCAGGGGTCGCCGGAGCAACTCGCGGAAATGTGTGCCTGGCTGCGCAACGGTGTGCCGTCGGCGGTGGTCGACAGCCTCGAGGTGAACTCGCTGCGGTCGCCGGTCGATCGCCTCGACCAGTTCGAACGCCTGCCCACCGTGTAGGCGTGGCGGCGCCGCGGTCGAGGGGCGCGCCATGTATCCTCGCCGCGGTGAATTCATCCGTACTTTCTTCGCTCCTGCCTGTCGTCCTGCTCATTGCCGCGGGTTATGTTGCAGGGCGGCGCGGATGGGTCGGCGGCAAGGCGGTAAGGGACCTGTCGAACCTGATCTTCCTGCTGCTCGCACCTGCTCTCCTGTTCCGGTCGATGAGCACGGTGCATGTCGAGCAACTGAGCCTCCGGCCGGTCGCGGCCTACTTCATCGGTGCGGGGCTGATCTTTGCGGCCACGCTGCTGTGGCGCGGCTTCAACCGGACGGCGGCAGTGCTCGCGCTGGCCAACACTTACAGCAATACCGTGATGATCGGTATCGCGCTGATAGGTCTGGCCTACGGGCCCGAAGGCACGATCGTGCTGCTCACGCTGATCTCGCTGCATTCGCTGGTGCTCCTGACCAGCGCGACCGTCATCCTTGAGCTGGCGGTGGCGCACGAGCACGCGTCGACGAGCGGGGAGGAGCGCCGGTCGATGCTGCGCACCGTGGGCAGGGCGCTCTACAACGCCATCATTCATCCGGTGCCGCTGCCGATCATCGCGGGCCTTCTGTTCGCGCAGACCGGCCTGCAGATGCCGGAGGCCATCGACAAGCCGATCGCCTTGCTCGGCGGCGCCTTCAGTCCGGTGGCGCTGGTCATGGTCGGCATCACGCTCGCGTTGACGCCGGTCGGTGCCCATTGGCGCGGTGCGCTGGTGCAGGCGCTGGTCAAGAACGTCGTGCATCCGCTGCTGGTGGCAGGCATCGGCCTCGCCCTGGGCTTGCGCGGGCTGCCGCTCACGGTGATGGTCGTGGCCGCGGCGCTGCCGATCGGCGCCAATGTGTTCCTGTTCTCGCAGCGTTACCGCACGGCGGAAGAACTGGTGACTGCGAGCGTGGTGGTGTCGACCGGGCTGGCGCTTGTCACCCTGTCTGCGGTGATGGCGCTCGCCAATCGATTCCTGTAGTCAGGGCGCGAGCCGTTCGCGGACCCATGCGCCGTCTTCCTGGCGATAGCGAAGGCGGTCGTGCAACCGGCTCTTGCGGCCCTGCCAGAATTCCCAGCGATCGGGTACGAGCCGGAAGCCGCCCCAATGCGGCGGACGCGGCGGCGAGAGCAGATGCCGCGCGGCCTGCACGGCAGCGTTCTTCACCAGCACGTCGCGGCCGCTGATCACTTCGCTCTGCGGACTGGCCCAGGCGCCGATGCGCGAGTCGAGCGGCCGGCTGGCGAAGTAGGCGTCGCTTTCGGCGTCGCTGACCTTCTCGACGCGGCCCTCGATGCGCACCACACGCTCCAGCTCGACCCAGTGGAACTGGAGCGCGGCCCACGGATTGCCCGCCAGGTCCTGGCCCTTGCGGCTTTGGTAGTTGGTGTACCAGACGATGCCGCGGGCGTCGTAGCCCTTGATCAGCACGATGCGGGTGGAAGGGCGAAGGTCGCCACCGACGGTGGCCAGCGTCATCGCGTTGGGCTCGGGGACCTGCGCGTCGATGGCCTCGGCGAGCCAGCGCTCGAATTGCTGCATCGGGTCGCCTGCGCTGCTGGTTTCGTCAAGCTCGGCTCGCTCGTAGCTCTTGCGGAGGGCGGCCAGCGATTCGTTGGGGGAACTCGTCATGGCGCCATTGTTGCGCAAGCGAAGCGGGGATACTGCGCGCCATGAGCACCGCGTCCAAGTCTTCGTCGCCCATCGTCATCGTGCTCGCCTCGGGTCGGGGCGAGCGTTTCACGGCCGCAGGGGGTATCGGCCACAAGCTGCAAGCGCCGTTGGCAGGCTCCACGGTGCTGGCGCACACGCTGGCTGCGGTTCGCGCAAGCGGCTTGCCGTGGCATCTGGAGGATGTGGGCCATCCGGGCATGGGCGATTCCATCGCCGCTGCCGTGCGTGCCACCGCCAATGCCGGGGGCTGGCTCATTCTTCCGGCGGATCTGCCTCTGGTGCAGCCGGCCACCTTGCAGGCCGTTGCGCGGGTGCTGGCGGGCCCGGCGCAAGCGGCGCAGCCGCACTATCGCGGCGGGCGGGGCCATCCCGTCGGCTTTGCGGCCAACTGCGGGCCGCAACTGGCCGCGCTGTCCGGCAATCAGGGGGCGGCGCCGATCCTGCGGGCGCTGAGGGATGCGCAGCAGGTGGTCGAAGTCGAGGTCGACGATGTCGGCATCGTGACCGACATCGACACCCCCGAGGAACTCGCGCGCGCCGAAGCGCTGATGCTGGAGCGCCTCAGCCGCGCGTGATCACCGCGCAAGCGATGCGCGGGCCGGAGTTGCCGGCGGGCTGCGTGGTGAAGTCGTCGCGGTCACGGTGCACCACCAGCGCCCGGCCGACGACGTTGTTGTTGGCGCCCTCGGTCAACGAGATGGAATGCACGTCGACGCTGAAGCGCGCGACGCCGCTCGAGTCGGCGACCAGGCTGGGCAGTTCGCCCGCATGGCTGCCCGGCGCGGCGAACTTGCCGTGCGTGCCGCCGCCAGGATTGAAGTGGCCGCCCGAGGCGTTGCCGTTGTCGCCGCAATCACCCTTTTCGTGGATGTGGAAGCCGTGTTCCGTGCCCGGCGCAAAGCCGCGTACCTCGCCCTCGACGCGCACGCCGTGGTCCAGTGGCCTGAAGGTCACCTTGCCCATGGTCGGGTTCGGCGAAATCGCAGCAGTCGGCGCCAGATTGGCCGTGGCGCCCGCGCCGGTTCCCATGGTGCCGCAGGCGGCGAGAACGCTGGCCGCGAAGAGGACTGCCGCAGTGGCAACGAAGCGACGGGACATGGCTACTCCTTGGATGTGGATTCGGGGTTGGATGGGAATGAAGAAGGGTATACCGAAGCGTGGGGCATTTCGCTGTCGGCCTGCGCCGACACCCGCGCTTCCACGAGCTTGACGAGCCGTGAGAGCGCCGCGTCGTGGATGGCGTGGCGCCGGAGTTCGAGCAAGGTCTGCTGCGCGTAGTCCAGCGAACTGCCGTAGCGGCCGACCGCGCTCTCGAAGATCTGGCGATAGCGCTCGTCGCTCAGTTCGCCGGTGAAATTCGGGCTTCTCCGTGACAGCGTGAAGGCCAGCGCACGCACGGTCGAATGCGGGGTCATGCATTCGAGCCACTTGGGGTCGTAGACGCCGGTGGGCATTTCGCGCAGCCAGAGGCGGCCGAGGGTTTCGAGACCGTCCGCCGCGGGCACGCGAAAGACCATGCCCCGGCAGCTGCCCCCCGACAGCAGCCCGAACACCAGCCCGGGGTTCTCGACCGTGCCGCGGTTGACCCGGCTCCACATCTTGAGCGCGCGGTGCCAGCCATGCACGCGGGCCGGATGCCGTTCGACGAAACCGAAGTCCGGCCGCCAGATCAGGGAGCCGTAGCCGAAAAGCCAGAGATCCTCGTGCCCGCCCCACTCGTCGATCACCCGGTCGAGCATCGGCTTGGGATCTCGCAGGGGCTTGGGCAGCGGGTCCAGGCCCGGCGGGCCGGGGTCGCCCGTGGCCGAAGGGGCGACGCCTACAATTTGGCGGTCATGGTTCACCGCACCATTATTTACCGACCCCTCAACTACGGAGACCCCCCCATGTCCGCCACCGTCGATGACGAGAGTCAACAGAACTTCATCCTCGCCTTCCTCCTCGGCTTGATCGCTCTGGTGATCTTCTTCGTGATCGGAATCGTGCTGTATCACAAGAATCACGTCGCGGGCACGCCAGCCCAGCCGGTGGTTGCGGCAGCCGCGCCGATCACCGTGGCGGTCGTGACGGAAACCGTCACGGTCGTGATTCCCGACGGCGCGAGCATCCGCGTCGTGGGCGGTGTCGTCAATTTCTACTTCGCCACCGCGAGCGCCGACCTGGCGCCTGGCGCTGCCGAGGCGCTGGCTGCAGTGATCAAGGGGGTCGAGAGCGGTCGCAAGGCGGTGGTGTCGGGCTACCATGACACGACCGGCGATGCCGCCGCCAACGAACAACTCGCCAAGAAGCGCGCCGAAACGGTGCGCGACGTGTTGAACGGACTCGGCGTTCCGGCTGACAAGGTCGAGTTGCAGAAGCCGGCCGTGGCCACCGGTACGGGCACCAACGCCGAAGCCCGCCGGGTCGAAGTCAAGCTGGTGGACTGATTCCACATTGCGCGCGAGAGTGAAAAAGCCCGGTCTGACCGGGCTTTTTCATTTCGACTTGCTACCATGCACTTCCGAGCCGCCGCCGCATGGTGGCTTTCCGGCCGAGCGACCCATCCCATGACTACACACCCCACAGTCCGCGATGTCACCGAGCGCATCCGCGAGCGCAGCCGTTCGCTGCGCAGCGCCTATCTCCAGCGCCTGACCGAAACCCGCAACCGCGACCGCGGCTCCGACCGCATGGGCTGCGCCAACGTGGCGCACGCGGTGGCGGGCATCCCGGCGAACGACAAATTCAGGGTGGTGAGCGAGCGCGCCCCCAATATCGGCGTCGTCACCGCCTACAACGACATGCTCTCGGCCCACGCGCCGTACCAGGGCTATCCGGACATCGTCAAGCACGAGGCTCGCCGCCTCGGCGCCACCGCGCAGGTGGCCGGCGGCGTGCCTGCCATGTGCGACGGCGTCACGCAGGGCACGCCGGGCATGGAACTGAGCCTCTTCAGCCGCGACGTGATCGCGATGAGCACTGCTGTGGCGCTCACGCACGACATGTTCGACGCTGCCTTGCTGCTCGGCGTGTGCGACAAGATCGTGCCGGGCTTGCTCATCGGCGCGCTGCACTTTGGTCATTTGCCGACCGTCTTCGTGCCCGCCGGGCCGATGCCTTCGGGCTTGTCGAACAGCGCCAAATCCAAGGTGCGCGAGCAGGCGGCGCAGGGCCTCGTGGGCCGCCAGGGCCTGCTCGATGCGGAAATGCAGGCCTACCACGGGCAGGGCACCTGCACCTTCTACGGCACGGCGAACAGCAATCAGATGCTGCTCGAGGCCATGGGCCTGCACGTGCCGGGCACGGCATTCATCCAGCCTGGCGATTCGATGCGCGAGGCGCTCACGCGCGAAGCGGTGCGTACCGTGCTGGGTCGCGCCGCCGACAAGGACTTTCCGGTGCCGCCGATCGGCGAAATGGTCGACGAGCGCGTCATCGTCAATGCCATGGCCGCGCTGCTGGCGACGGGCGGGTCGACGAATCACCTGATCCACTGGGTCGCCGTCGCACGCGCCGCAGGCATCCTGATCGACTGGAATGATTTTTCCGAGTTGTCGGAGGTGGTGCCGCTGCTGACACGCGTCTATCCGAACGGCAGCGCCGACGTCAACGAATTCCAGGCCGCGGGCGGACCGGGCTTCGTGATCGGCGAACTGCTCGGCGCCGGGCTGATGCATGGCGACGTGCTCACTGTGCGCGCCGGCGGCATTCGCGAATTCGCAAACATCCCCAGCTTGACGGGAGCCCCCTCCGACGAACACGTGCTCAAGTGGCATGCCGCCGCGCCGTCGAAGAACGATGCCGTTGCGCGGCCGGTGTCGACGCCTTTCAGCGCCACTGGTGGCCTGAAGCTGCTGAGCGGAAACCTCGGGCGCAGCGTGATCAAGGTGTCCTCGGTGCCGGACGACCGGCATGTGATCGAGGCACCGGCCCGCGTGTTCGAGTCGCAGGCGGCGTTGCAGCAGGCTTTCAACGCCGGCGAACTGGAGCGCGACGTGGTCTGCGTCGTGCGATGGCAAGGCCCGCAGGCCAATGGCATGCCCGAACTGCACAAGCTCACGCCGCCGCTTTCCGTGCTGCAAGGCAAGGGCTTCCGCGTGGCACTGGTCACCGATGGCCGCATGAGCGGCGCCTCGGGCAAGGTGCCGGCCGCGATCCATGTCTCACCCGAAGCCGCCGCTGGCGGACCACTCGCCAAAGTGCGCGACGGCGACCTGATCCGTCTCGACTCCATCGCCGGCACACTCACCGTGCTGCTGCCGGACGACGAATGGGCCGCTCGCGAGACCGCGACGCTGCCCGACGAACTGCGTACCGCCAACGGTCACGGCCTTGGCCGCGACCTGTTTGCCGGCATGCGCCGAAATGCATTGACCGCCGAAGAAGGAGCCTGCACATGGCTGTGACAAATTCAATCTCCGCGCTCGACGTGATGCGCGACGCCCCGGTCATTCCGGTCATCGTGCTGCACGACGTCAAGGATGCGGTGCCACTGGCGCGCGCCTTGGTCGCGGGCGGCATCCGCATGCTCGAAGTCACGCTGCGTACGCGCGAGGCGCTCGAATGCATCGAAGCCATTGCCAAGGAAGTGCCGGAAGCCGTGGCAGGCGCGGGCACGATCCGGAGCGCCGCCGATGCGCAGGCCTCGGCGCTGGCCGGTGCGAAGTTCGGTGTCAGTCCGGGCTACACGCGCGCCGTCGGCAAGGCATGCCATGACCTCGGCTTGCCTCTGTTGCCGGGTGTGGCGACGGGCAGCGAAATCATGATGGCCCAGGAAGACGGTCTGACCGAACTCAAGTTCTTTCCGGCCGTGCAGGCTGGCGGCCTCGCGATGCTCAAGGCATGGCAAGGGCCGTTCGGCGACGTGAAGTTCTGTCCGACGGGCGGCATCCATGCTGGCAATGCGCACGAGTTCCTGGCGCTGTCCAACGTCGCCTGCGTGGGCGGCTCGTGGATCGTTCCCACTGACGCCATCGCCGCGGGCGATTGGGCGCGCATCGAGGCGCTCGCGCGAGAGGCGAGCCAGCTTGCACGATGAGCGAGGTACTTGACGGCAGCGACCTCAAGGTCATTGCCTTCGACATCTTCGGTACAAAAGTCGAAATCGGGCGGCAAGCCGCGCCGCGCCTACCTTTCGCCATTTTCCCTTGTGTCGTTCCCGGACCGTTTCCCCGGTTTTGCGCTAGCTGAAGGTAGCACTTGCTAGCTCAAGCTGCAGGCCGCCGATGAAGACTGCTGCTGCGGCAGCGGCAACATACGGGCCTGCCCGCGCCCTCGGTATCCGGCCCTGGCATCAGCCTAACGCGACGGCAGTCCGGCGCCGGTGTGGTTTATTCGGCAGATTGCCAACAAATCGTACGAAATGAGTGAGCCAATGGCCTTCGTCTTGTAACAACTGTCTACGATTGCCCGATCTATAGCAAGACGGAGACGAGGAATGGCAATCGAGAAGGCGACCACATACCCAAAAATTAGTAAGCGAATCTGGGTGCTCTTGCGCGCACGGTTCGCCAAGGCGATGCCGACCGCCGTTGGGCCCGACTACGTCACTTCGACAAGCGATATGACTGACGCGTCAGCTCGTTCAAACGTCCTCAGCCCACTTCGTGACCTCGGCATCCTCGACAAAGACAACAAGCCGACGGACCTTGCTGAGCGCTGGCGACACGACGATGAGTATGCAGCCGTGTGCAAAGAGATTCGCGCGGCCACCTATCCGCAGGCTTTGATTGAAGCCTATCCGGAAGGCGATGCTTCTCAGAAAGAAGGAATCAAGAAGTGGTTCATGAAGAACAGCAAGGTTGGCGAAACGGCAGGAAAGATGTTTGCCGACACCTACATGCTGCTGAGTCAAGGCGATCTCTCGACGCCTGAAGGAGACGCGAAGGCCGCGCCAGCCGCGAGAAGCACAAAGGCGTCAACGCCGTCTGCTAAGAAGGCTTCAGCAAAAGCCAGCGCTGCCGTGCAACCGGCACCAACTGCGCCGGCACAGGAACACGGACCTGCTACAGCCCAGCACGGCTTTCGCAAGCTGCCGTCTGTCCATATAGACGTGCAAGTGCACATTAGCCCAGACACAACCCCTGAGCAGATCGATCGCATTTTTGCGAGCATGTCCAAGCACTTAGGTTCATACATCGGCTGAAGTGATGGAACGCCACACAGCAGCGGAGACGCTCGGTCTGGCCGCTGAGTTGCAGCGGCTCGTGCACGAGGAGATCAAGCCGCCGTCTGCCACTGCGCCCTCGTACGAAGAGCCCGTAATCTATATGGCCTTGGTGAAAGGTACGCGCGGCTACATTGAACGCGTCGCCCACCAGATAAACGGTTGCTATCAGAGCGGCTGGTACGACGCGTCCTCGGTGATGATCCGGCGCCTCATCGAGACACTCATCATTGAGTGCTACGAGACCTACAAGATCGAGAACAGCATCAAAGACAAGGATGGCAACTACCTTTTCTTGAAGGACCTGATCGACAAGGCTCTGACTGAGCAAGCTTGGACCATCGGGCGCAGCGCCAGACTGGTTTTGCCGAAGCTCAAGGAGGTTGGCGATAAGGCAGCCCACAACCGGCGATACAACGCGTTCCGGCAGGACATCGACAAGATCAGTCCTGCCCTACGCGACGTGGTGCAGGAGTTGTTGTCTATAGCGCGCCTCAACTAGAGCGGCATCGGCTAGCTCTCTGGCTGCT
This sequence comes from Variovorax flavidus, assembly GCF_030317145.1. Taxonomy (GTDB): domain Bacteria; phylum Pseudomonadota; class Gammaproteobacteria; order Burkholderiales; family Burkholderiaceae_C; genus Variovorax; species Variovorax flavidus. The sequence continues at coordinate 1,765,276 of NZ_JASZYE010000001.1, read as the reverse complement.
TAAAGCTGATACGCACAACAAAAATTCGAATGACCCCCGCCCAATTCATCGCCCGCTGGCAATCAAACAAGCTCACCGAACGCGCCGGGGCTCAAGCCCACTTTGATGATTTATGCGAACTGCTTGGCGTCGAAAAGCCGCGCGACGCCGACAACTACTGCTTCGAGCGCGGTGCCAAGAAGTCCGGGGGCGGCGATGGTTGGGCCGATGTGTGGAAGCGCGGCCACTTCGCGTGGGAGAACAAGAAGCCAGGCCGCGACCTCGACAAAGCGCTCAAACAACTGACCGACTACTCGCTGCAACTTGAAAGCCCGCCGCTGTTGGTGGTGTGCGACCGCGAGCACATCATCATCCACACCGCCTTTACTGGCTACCCGGACGAACCGCGCGAGATCCGCATCGAAGATCTGGTGGATGACGGCAACCGACAAATGCTCAAGTGGGTGTTCACCGACCCGTTGAAGCTTCGACCCGAAAAATCCACCGCTGCCGTCACCGAAGAAGCCGCCCAGCGTTATGCCGGCCTGGCCGAAGCCATGCGCCAACGTGGGCAAGACAGCAATCAGGTGGCGCACTTCCTGGTTCAGTGCTTGTTCAGCATGTTCGCCGAAGACGAGGGGCTATTGCCTGAGAAGATTTTTACCCGCCTGCTCACCGCCGCCAAAAGCGACGTAGCGAAGGCCACCGATCGCATCACGAAGCTGTTCAAGGCCATGCGGGAACCAAAAGGTGAGTATGGCGACGACGACATCGAATGGTTCAACGGCGGCCTGTTCAAGCAGATTGCCGTTCCTACGCTGACCGCCACCGACCTAGAAAGGCTACGCGCCGCTTCCGCCGACATGGATTGGCGCGCGATTGACCCCACCATCTTTGGCACGCTGTTCGAGCGCGGTCTGGGCACCAAGCGCGCCGCCCTTGGCGCGCATTACACCGACACGGGCACGATAGCAAAGCTGGTGGAGCCGCTGGTGCGTGACCCGTTGCTGCTTGAGTGGCAAGCCGTCCGCGAAAAGATCGCCAAGGTCGCGCCGAAGTTCGGCATGGTGAAAACGCGCGGCAACAAGTTCCGCGCAAACGAACCACTGCAACAGGGCCAAGCGCTTTATCAAGGCTTTCTGCTGCGCCTCGCCGACTTTCGCGTGCTCGACCCCGCATGCGGCAGCGGCAACTTTCTATATCTGGCGCTCAAGGCGCTGCGCGACGTAGAAAAGCGCGCGCAAATCGAGGCGCAGGAACTGGGCCTGCAAGCCGAGGTCAGCTTGCAAACCGGGCCGCACAACATCTTGGGTCTGGAGATCAACGGGTTCGCGGCGGAACTGGCGCGAGTCACGGTGTGGATTGGCGACATCCAGTGGTGCCGGCAGAACGGCTGGGCGCACAGCCTGAACCCGATTCTGAAGCCGCTGGACGGCATCGAACACCGAGACGCGTTGTTGGATGGGGACGGAACCGAAGCCGCATGGCCGCGGGCCGATGCAGTTGTGGGCAACCCGCCGTTCATTGGCGATAAGAGGATGCGCGGCGAGTTGGGCGGTGACTATGTGGAAACGCTGCGGAAGGCCTATGCGGACCGCGTGCCCGGTGGAGCCGATTTTGTCTGCTATTGGTTCGAGAAAGCGCGAGCGCAGATAGAAGCGGGCCAGTTGCAAGCGGCGGGCCTGGTTTCTACGAACTCTATACGAGGCGGTGCGAACCGCACGGTGCTAGAACGAATTGTGGAAACCTCACGCATCTTTCTTGCGTGGAGCGACGAGCCATGGGTGAACGATGGCGCGGCAGTTAGGGTTTCGATGGTGGGCTTCGGCGAGGGGCAGGCCGCGAAGCTCGACAACGTTGTAGTTCCCGCTATCCATGCAGACCTGACGGCGGACATCGACATCACGATGGCGGGAAGCATCGCGGACAACCTCAACAGGTCATTTCAAGGCGTCACGCCGCGTGCTGAAATCAAGAAGAAGCGCCGTCTGGAACTTGGGCTGCCCTGCGCCTCGTTCAATCTCGATGGGGACGAAGCCAGAATAATCCTGCGCGAACCAGCCAACGCCAACAGCGAGCCGATGTCCGCTGTGGTGCGCCCATACTGTGTTGCGGACGAGATTACGACGCGACCACTTGACCGCTTCATCGTCAATTTTGGCGTTCGGGAAAAACTTGATGCCTCCCTTTTCGAGCGGCCGTTTGCGGCCTTAGAAAATGTGCGACTGAACCGCGCTCGAATGGAAGATGCGCAGGGCTATCCTTGGTGGCAGTTGTGGCGGCCTCGACCTGACATGTTCGCGGCGCTCAAGGGACTTTCGCGGTACATCTCGATTCCGCGCCACGCCAAGCACTACCTCTGTGCCTGGACAAACATGGCGGTCGTTCCCGGTGATGCGCTGGTCGTCGTGGCGCGAGATGACGACACTTCTATCGGGATTCTTCAGTCGCGCATTCACGAAGTTTGGGCATTGCGTTCGGGTTCGTCACTGGAAGACCGACCCCGCTACACGCCCACCACCTGCTTTGAGACCTTTCCGTTTCCCGAAGGCTTGTCGCCCAACATCCCTGCGGCGGAATACGCAGCCGACCAAAACGCGAGGGCGATCGCAACAGCAGCGCAAGGGCTCATCAAGCTGCGCGACCACTACCTCAGCCCGCCCGAGTGGACCGATTGGGCAATCACTCCCGAAGAGCAATCAGCCGGGTTCCCCAAGCGTCCTGTTGCCAAGCCGGGCCATGAAGCCGATCTGAAAAGGCGCACTCTCACCAACCTCTACAACGCGCGCCCAGCGTGGTTGACGTTGGCGCACGAAGAGTTGGACAAAGCTGTCGCCGCTGCCTACGGCTGGAACGACTACACCCCGCAATGGTCGGACGAGGACATCCTGCGCCGCCTGCTGGCGCTGAACCAGCAGCGCAGTAACCCTTAGCGCGCACCGCCTATCAGCGAATGACGCCGAAGCAATCTCGCACGATTCAGCACGCGCTCGATCGTCTGTATGGAACTAAGTCTTGGATGTCGATGGACGTGGAGACCGTCCGACGACTCGATTTCCAGAAAATCCTTGCGAGGGAGTTTCAGGTTCGACCCGATAACGGCCGGATGCTGCTGACCGACTCAGGACTATCTCATTTCAAGAGCCTTGTCTCTACTATTGACGCTGCGAATCTGTTTGGCGCGAGGGCAGATTATTCGGACGTGTGGACAGCATGCAAGAACGTGCTTCAGGAGCTTATCCAACACGACCAGCAGCCAGAGACAGCGGATGAGTTCGTTCAGCTCGTTCGAGAGCAAGTTCAGGGCAGCATTCGCCAAAGAGGTTTCGTAGTCTCCATGTATGGTGTTCAACTCACCGGCCTGGATACGTTCGAGGTCGGTCGATTTAGTTTGGTGCGGCCTAGCGAAAAGGTACTGGAAGACCAAGGCATCCTCGACCGGCGCGGGAGTCTTCCAACGCTCATGGACCAAATGGGCCGCCAACAATTGTGGTTCTTGGGCACGGTAGAGGGCACTGAGCGAGTCGCCCGCAGAGAGTTCTTTGACCATGCTCGTCTCACTGCCGGTCTATTTGCCATCTTGGCAGCATCGTCCTACGAGGGCGGTGCCGAAGCCTTCAGGATAGGCGCGGTCGTATCGCCGGAGGAAGCAAGGACCCCGGTGAGTGTCTATCTTTCATGGGCCTCCGGAGAGGATGGCCTAGGCTTCGGAAGGCAGATGAGGAAGGGACAAGACTACGAAGTCACTTCGTCCTTCGCCACCGAAAGTGAGCCTGTTGCCGGCTACTGCCGGCTTCGCGACATTCTTCAAAAGAAACATAGAACTCCCCTTGAGGCAGCAGTCGTTCGTGCCGTATTTTGGTTCGCTGACGCGCATAGGGACTCATCTGAAGTCATGCGGTTGGTCAAATACTGGAGTTGCATCGAAGGATTCTTCTCTGCCGGCGAGGACATTACTCGATCAGTTTCGATCGGAACGGCCGCTGTGCTCACATTCGGCCCACTGGGCATGATCTCCAAGGATGAGTATTTGGAAACCCGCGCACGCCTAGTGGCCTTGTACGGGAAGCGATCCCGGGCAGTCCACCGGGCGATGCATGACCACGTGGATTCAACAGACTTGCAAAACCTCAGTCAGTGGGTCGCGTGGCTTCTTCTGAGCATGGCGGAGATGACCGAGTCGTACACGGATTCCAAGCATATCCTGGCACATAGCTTTTCACTTGACCAGGAGTTGGACCGGGATTCGCACGGGAACTCTTGACTGGACATCACCGCTGCGCAGCCAGCCGCCGATAGGTGCGTGGCGGCTTGCGCGTCTTCGGTAGTGCCCAGCGGACCAGGACCAATTCGATGAGCTTGCGGCGGTTGTCAGAGTTGTCGGGCCATCCAGCCCGCCGCAACAGGTCTGGCAGCTTCTCAGCTATCTCCGTGGCGATGGCGTCCAGCTCCGGCCAATCTTCAACGTAGCGGCCCGTCATGATCGCATCGACCATGATTTCGCGCTCCTCTTTGCTGAAGGGCTTGCGCAGGAGGGTGATGGTCATGTTCTGCGCCTGCCCTCAACGATCAAAAGAACGCGGGTTCGTCGGCGTCAGGTCTTTGTCTTTCCAGCCGAGCCGAGCCATAGCGGACTCCGTCTCCTCTTTCACCATCGTATCGTTGCGCATGCCGATGCCGTCTCCTGCCGCCGCGATGTGTGCCAGTGCGAAGCCGTCCACCTCAGCGCGCTTGCGGAATGCCGCGCGGGCGTCTTCTGTCCAGACATTGCTGTCCCAAGGCGGGATCAAGGGCGTCCGCGCGACTGCCGCTTCGGCGGCGTCCATGCCAGCCGTCTTCGCGATCCGCGCGGCGGCGGCATTCTGCGTTGCGAGGTCGCGAAGCATCATGTCCTTCGTGTAGGTGCTGAAGGTGCCAAGGACATCGGTGCCTGGAAGGCCGGAGCCTTGGATTGGCTGATGGTTGGGACTGAGGCTTTCGGGATAGTCAGCGCCATGCGGCGCGGCCTTGCGGTTGGCGATGGAGGCTTTCACCTCATCCCGGACCATTTCGAGGGATGCGAGCATGGCCCTCAGAAATTCCTTGTTCGCTAGAAGCCGATTGGCGATTTCCTGCGCTGCAGGATCGTTGCCGGTGTGGGCGTCGAGGAGGTCGCCAATCATCGTCGCCGCATCCATGCCGCGACGCACAGCACGGGAGATGCGCCGGGCGTCAATGCGGCGGCTGGCGATGCCTGCGGTTGAGGGCTTGATGCCCAACGCTTGCGTCTTGCCGACGATAGATGGCGTCACCTGGTCTCTTACGAACTTGGGCATGAGAATTTCCCTTTCGGTGTAGTCGGGAAATTTTGCGAGCGCGCGAATGTACGCGAGTGTTCGAAATTGGACCTTCCACTTTCGGACGAGAGACGTACACCGGCCGTCGTCGGAAACCAACGCTTTCGGCACCAGGCTTTTGCGCCGGCAAGGCCCAACCCGATCCGGATACATAGCGGCAACACAGCAGATCAATGATCGGGGCTGTTCTCTTAGCGAGTCCACCCGACCCTACAGTCGTCCTGTGATCACGCCGCATCCGGCTTTTCACGCAATCCGTCGATCAACTTCCAGCGCCCGCCGAACGTTGCGCCGCCCCGTGCTGGCGCGCGACGAGACGCTCGAGGCGGCTAAGCTCGCCTCAAGCGCCGCGAACTAAAGAAGCGGTGCACCGAATTAGCGCAACGGATGCGCTCGAACTGAACGCGTGGTTTCCGAACTACAGCCTTCTCCCAACAAAGCTACAGTTGGCGGATGCCAAGCCGGCATGGAGCGAGGACAAACCCATGATTCCAATCTTTGAGCAGGTCTCGGGCAAAGGCCAGGGACTCGGTCACGAAGACTTCAAGAGGCGATTCAAAGAAATCTGCGAAGAGCACTTGCGGGAGAAGCGCGCTCGCATTTTCGCGTTCGTGTTTTACGACATGACTCACGACACCGTTCGTGAGGCGCTGAAAGGGGCAGAGGGGTTTCGCCGCCTTGATGAGACGTCGGGCAAGGACGTCTCGCTTTTCTATTTGCATGACCGCGCAGTTGAGAAGTATTGGAACGACTTCAACGAGAGGTTCCTCAAAGCGCTCAAGATCAAAGGTCAAGCGGAACCGCCGTGCATGGTGGTCTTCAAGTTCGAGGGCGGCAATTTTGCGGATGGCATGATCTTCCCGCTCGACTACGAGAACAAGGATGCGGTCACTGTCGCGAACGACATGGTGCACTTCCTGAGGTCGGCTATTGAGGTCATTAACAAGGAAGGCGATGTGTCGGCACTGGCTGCGCTGCCGGGAGCAGCGATGAAGCTCATTGGCCTCTCCAAGTTCGCAGACTACCTGGCTCGGATGTAGCTGTGGCTGAACTCGATGTCGAACCCGCTGAGGCATCAGGTGCCGCGGGGGCCAAGCACCGCCTCGCGCTGCAGCGGCGGCGGCGTTGACGCCTCGCCGCATGGCATGGCGGCTTGGTCCGCGTAGAACCCTGCCACGCCGCGAGACGCTCTGGCCTTGAACGCCTCTTGCGTCATCTGCGTCGGCCGCGAACCCGGTACGCCGTAGAAGGAATTGAGCGAATGCACGCGGACGAGTCTGTCGCTGCGATCCGCCTCCAGGACATTGAGCCGTGCCAGCAGGTTTGTCCTCATGCTTCAGCCTCGCCGCTCTGGCGGTATGGGGTTGGCGCGGCGGTGTCCGGTGGAGGCGCAGCATCCACGCTCACCGGCGCTCGCTTCTCGAACGCCTGTCGGACCTCCGCGACGGTTTCCACGGCCTCCCCGCGTGCCGCGCGTTCCAAGGCCCCTAGGCGGTTTTCGAACTCGGTGAACTCGATGATCTTCGCAATGTTGGAGAGGGCGCCAATCATCGTCGCGCCCTGAGCCGGGGTGATCTCGCCGCCCGCAATGGCCGCGAACACTGCCGTCCCCTTCTCACCTAGCGGCGCGTCCTTTGGGACATCGACGTTGACTAACGGGTCTTCGCTCTTGAGCGGCGGCAACCAGCGGTCCATGATGATGCGCAAAAGCGCAGGCTCTTTCGTGTCGATCGCTAGGCGAACGAGGCGCTTGAGAAACTCTTTGGGGTCGTCACCTGTCTCTGCCTTGATGGCTTCGAGCATCAGGCTCTGGGTGGTCCTGCCGCGAGTTTTCGCTGGCTGGTTTTCTGATGAGAAGGATGTGCGCGTTAGGCCGCCCATGTTTCCGTGCCAATGCCGAGTGTGTGCCGAGATGCGGCAAATCTACGGCAGAACACTAGGACAGTCCGTTCACTTGCGATTTGGCAATCAGATCATTGGCGCGGCCCGGCTCGCTGACCGTCCCCCTCCGGAGGAATCGACCCCCTGGGCGCGCCGATGAAATCCATAATCGACGAAGCCTCAACACGATAGCCATGAAAACTCCCAAACAAGCCTTGGTTGCAAACGAAATGCCGCACTACAAGCTCAGACGGCTGGAGATCCAAGGCGCGCGAGACGCACAGAAGAAGGCAGGGAAGGAAGACGCCGACCGCGCCAGCGTCAACGCGATGCTCAATGCGCTTCCCACAACCATGTCCTTCCTTCCAAAGGATGTTCTCCCAGGGTCCGCCATCCTCATACATATCGAGTCGCACCGCGACGGCAGGCTAGTGGTCTATCAAACGAATGTGGAAGACGGAATGAATTTCAACCGGACTCCCTGTGCCAGCATGCCCGAAGCCCTGGCGTTGGCTGCTTCCCTTATGGACCCCGAAATCACGTACATCGGTTGCTAGGCACGCCAAGTTGGGCGCGCGAACCGCCATTGATCAGCGCGACCGGACGCGAACCAGCTACGGGGTGATTTCTCCGTCAGCCAGCCTACCCCTTGGCCGATCGCATTCGACATGTCCTAGGTGTGTTCTCACGTGTCCTCGACACCTGCTCGTACGCTGCCTGCATTCAGGGCCGCACTTCGCATCGATCCGGCCAACACTCGCCACACCAATCAACGTCTCTGCCTAAGAGGTCGATCAGGACCGCACCTCATTTGGGAAAGTCATCGCGAGCTAGCGGGCGTTGGCCTGTTTCCCCTGCGGCGTTACGGGTTGCAATGCCGCGCTTTGCCGCCCCCGCAGCTTGCCGCCCCAGCCGGGAGGGCGGGAGCATTGGCGGTATCAGCAAACCCCAGCCGTTATTGGCCACTCCCGGCACTCCCGGCACTCCCGGCACAAAAGAAGGAAACGGGGAGGAGGCGAAAAAAAGAAACGGCGCGCGGCAGGAGTTTTATTTTTTCGTGCGCGCCCGCGCGATTTTGATCCGGCGGCGGGAGGCGGCGGGAGGAGGCGCGAAACCCACTGACTGCTGGGGCTCCCGCCTGCTCCCGCCAGCCTCCCGCCTCCCGCCTCGATGGTTCGGGCGTGTGTGTTTTAGTGTCCGAAACCAGCATCATCACGCCCCTACTACAGCCCCTGCGATTTTTTCGCGGCGGCATCGTCGGGAAATTCCTCCCGCTCAATGTGCGGCGGCGCGCGGTCGGTCGCCTCGCCTTCAGCCTCCTCCACGCGAACTTTCATCACCCTCTCGAATGAAGAACGAGACTCGCTCCACGCTGTTACCAGCCACCGGCGCGGCTTACCCTCCGGCTTGTCCTCGCCCCAGCCGAGTGTTTCCCTGATGAACTTGGTGAAGTCGTTTATGGCGACTGGTCGCTTTCGGTTCGTGTTGCACCATGCCACGAAACCCCGGTGTAGATCGCCCTTGTTAGCTGTCGCGCCGTCCTCGGTCCACGTCAAGGTCTGTCGGTCTACGGAGACTAGACCATCATTGATGGGCAACTCACCAATCATCAAGCATTCATAGATGAACTGTGCCTCTGGCTTCAGGCTACCAAGGCGCTGTTGCTTCAGGCCTTCGGTTTCTGGAGGCTTGCGAACGTTGAAGCCCGCCAAGTTGATCATCGTCAGGTATGTGAAGAAGTGCCTAAGCCCAAGCGACTCCTGCCCCGGCTCATGCATCTTCTTGCCCTCACCATAGAGCTGGTCACCGATAGCTTTGAAGTAGTCGGTGTTCTGCATCTTGGCATCGCCACAAATCAGCGCGAACAGGCGGCGAACGTCTTTGGAGGCAGGGAAATTCCACGTCTTGTTGCTGGTCGAGATCAACCGCAGGTATGACCTGATGAACAACAGCCCCAGGCCCTTCGGTTCGATGGTCAGGGTGTCTGAAGTTATCAAGTCTTGCAATGCCCCCTCTGCCTGTGGATCTCCAGCCCAAAATGCTTCCTCGGATGCTGCCAGCAACGAATAGCCCAAGTGTTCGTTGAACTTCCCCAACAGTTGCGACCCCTGGGCCAGCTTGACTGCGTGATTGCCAAGTAGGGATTGCAGGGCCACCGACAGTGTGCTCTTGCCAACGCCTTGTTTTCCACTTATGGACACAGCTACGCCCGGTTTGTCTTCTGGCTTCTGCACCATGTGAGCGCACCATCGAATGAGATACTTGAACTGCGCTCTGTTTCGCTGGCAGACGTTCTCCCAGATGTGGATTAGCAGACGCCTGCAACCGCTTCGTGCCTGGTGGAAGGTGCATTTCTCAATCGGCTCTACTGCCCACCCGGACCAAAGATTCAACACGCCTCCGCTGGTGCTGCCCTTCTTGGTTGGGCTGAATTCGACGCCCCTGAACCTGTTTCGCTCTGGGTGCGAAGCCCACACATGGGACAGGGGAGCCATCTTGACGGTCCCACCTTGCTCTACCGGCACGACATCGCCTGCCAAATAGGCATGGAAGGCATCCGGCAACCAGAACTCATATCCCTTCTTGGACTTGACCGAGATGCGTGACTTACCGCCATAGACCACGGTCGCGAACTCCTTGTTGAGCCTGCCGATGCCGGGGCCAGCAGGCTTCTTGACCTTCAGCTCTGACCTTTTGTGTTCCTTCGCCCACTGCTTCGCGTGATTCTTGGCGGCTGCCTTGAGGGCGGTAAGGCTCTTGGTCTCGCTCTTCACGCGAGCCCAAATTCTGGCGTGCGTTTCGGAATCGCCAATCAACAATCTGAACTGCTCAAGGACGTACTCGGTAAACAGCGCACCAGTATCGCCATCAACCGTCTTGCTCAGTGCCTCCTCGATGGCCTGAATGTCTGCTGTGTTCGCCCTGTCGGCCTTGCGGAGTGCGAGGATGGAGTCCACCCCGGCCCTGACCTCATTGACGGGTTGCTCCAGCGCCTTCGCGGCGTTCTCAATCTCTTGGGCGCGCTCATCTTCTGGGAGATCAGCGATTGATTCGTAGACCTCCGTGTCGTCGCGCGTACTCATGCTGCAACCTCCGGGCGCGCGGCCCGTGCCCGCTCCTTCAGGCCTGCCAAATAGGTCGCTCGCGCCTCCTCTTGCTCGCGCTCGATGGCTGCGGCGTAGGCGAGTTCATCGAGCGTCAGCGGGTTGGCGTTGGCCTCCTCCAGCTTTCCCAAGATCGCAGGCAGGACAACGAAGTCGACGAAGGTCGCCCAAGTGCGCTTGTTGACCTTGCGGCAGGTGTCGTGAGAACAGCCGAACACGAACTCATGCTCAGCGCCTGGGATCGGCCCACGGAAGTAGGCCCCATACGTGTCGCCGTTACCGTGCTCATCGCCCCAGGAGCATTGGATTCGGTACTTGCCACTACCATTCATCAAGACTTGGCCGCCTGCGCCTTCACCGCACTTGGCATTGGAGAGGACGATCGTGGCGACTTCAAGTTGGCGCTGCTCAATGCTTCGTTCGCCAAGCTCCGCTGCTGTTGGCGTTCGCGGCGGCGCAGGCTCCGGGATGGCGAACCCGAACGCCGAAGCTATCGAGTCCATCGAATAGCGGCGGCTGTAGTCCGCAGTCACCAACGCAACTTCGTGCCCATACTTGCCTGGGTACTTCAGCCCGCCGCCGTCCTCAGGCTTATGGCGCTTGTTGTTGATGCCTGCTGGCATGCGCCCATACCGCGAGACATCCCGGATCGTCCAGTCACCTCCACGCTCAGACAGGACTTGATGGACGAAGGCCACCAGGAAGTTTTTGAACCGTCGCATGTTCGGTTCTGGGGCGTCGAAGAAATACCAAAGCTGGTGATTGCCTGGGGAGGTTTCGACAACGACTGTCGGCGGCAGGATGCGCGACAAGTAATCGACGCTCAGCCCACCCTTCGATCCTGACCCGTCGCCAATATCGTCCACCATCAAGGCCAGGCCGTGCCCAAAGGAAGCCTCTCCACGCCAGTAGCGCATCTGATCTTCCTTGCCTGGGCGCGGGTCTTGCGTCTTGATGGACGATGAGATGCAGGCATAGCAGTTGTTGGAGGTCTGGATTGAGTCGCGTCCTGGCCGATGGGGCCTCGGCCACCATCCGCTGTGCAGCTTCTTACCCTCCGTGTCCTGTTGGGTAGTGGCCTCTGATGCATAGCCGACCATGACGCGTTCGTGGTCGGGAATCCCACGGCCAAGCTCGGCCAGGAATTGCTCAGCGTTCTTGACGCCGTCTTTGTTCGAAGACATCTGATGCTCCTGTTTGGTTGAGGAGCATCGAAGGCCGCGACACTTTCTAAATCGCGAGGTGTACCTGTGTAGTTCAAGGTACGCTTTCTGTTCTTCGATGCTATTGGGGTCGTTGGTCCGGTCCCTAGCTCTTCAGGGCCGCGCTGCTAGACAGGCTGCGCGGCCCTTTTCTTTGCTCGCCCATCACGTGACCTCCTCCAGCGCTGACCCCAGAGGCCGGCCAACCTTCATGACCGCACGCCTGCCCTTGAACTCCTCAGGGATGGACTTGTGCTCAACGAGGTATTCAAGTGCGATGCGCATGTACTCGGCGGCGCAAGTCAGGCCCGCTTCATAAGCCGCTGCATTGGCGGCGCGCTTCGCCTCTTGAGAGGTCGCAAAGTGGAAATGGGTCTTGCCCATGTTCGTGTCCTTTCGAAACAATCGCTTCCTAAATCCTCGCCCCGGACCCATGTCGACACCAAGCGCCGGACACTTCCTACCGCCCGGTAGGACACCACCGGAACACTGCATCCGGCGAGCGCGCGACCTGCGGCCCGCACCTATGCGACCGCGACACTGCCACTCGCCGCGAATCGAGGGAAACGCGGAGGGATCAACGTCCAGGCTCGCCAGACGACACAACGTACATTGGGCAGAGGGCCAACATTCGACGCCTTCACGCAAAACGTCGAACAGCCTCACCGTCGCGGCGGCAGCGCTCGCGGAAAGGCCAATAGCTCAGGCGCGATCTGCGCGGCCCACTTGCCATTCAAATACGCTTCGATGTCCTCGGAGCGATAGATGTAGAGCCTGGCGGAGGACGCTGCCGCAACGGGCCGGGGGAACTTGCCGGCCGCCATCATCCTTTGCAGCGTGTTGGGAGCGAAAGGGATGAGGTGCCGGAACTGGGCGCGGCGGATCAGGCCGGGTGGAAGGTTGTTGTTCATTGGTGGCGCGTGGTAGCCAGTCGCGCGCGGGCAAAGAAAAGCCCAGACGGACTGACCTCTTTCAAAAATGAAAAAGGACAATCGGTCTGGGCTCTGGGGTGCGTCCCATTGGCCTCCACCGGCCAACCGTGCTCCACCTGCTGCCTGCATCAAATGTGCATGTCGGCGAATCTGCTTGGTGTTGCTTGAAGTCTCACAAGGGCCAATGAACTAAGCAAGATGCTGGAGCGAATTTTTTCTCTGGCCTTGTTCACTCGGGTGTGCTATGCCGCCTTGCGCTCCAACATCACTACGTTATCGCCACGCGCCGCAGCGGCCAGCGAATCAATAAGGTCAGCATAGAACTGCAACGCCAGCCGTCGCGCCGGTAACTGTTCGGCCCGGTTGTAGGAAGCGTGTACGCCGCGCTCCGCATGCGCCAGCAGTAGTTCCACGAGGTCGCGCGAGTAGCCGCGCTCACGCAGGATCGTGGTGGCCGTCGAGCGCAGGCCGTGGGGTGAAAAGTCGCTCTTGCCGTCAGCATTGCGGATGAACTCGCATTCCTCGGAGGCGGCCACACGGTTAAACAGCGCGTTGAGCGTCGATATGTTGGTGGGCTTCTGGGGAGACAGCCGCCCAGTGAAGATGTACTCGCCGCCGCCCAGCTTCTTTTGCTCGCGCAGGATCGCGATGGCCTGCTTGGGCAATGGGATGACGTGGTCGCGTTTCATCTTCATGCGCGCGGCAGGGATGACGAAGTTAACTGGCCCATCGCCTTCATCCTCTAGCCCTTCAATCTCTTGCCAAGTCGCTCCCAACACCTCCGACTTGCGACACATCGTCAGCGCGATGAATTGGGCGGCCTTGACGGTGGTTGCCTGCGTGGGGCCTTCGCACGCCGCAAGCGCATTGATCCAGACGCCAAGCTCACGTTCAGTTAGGTGACGATGGTGCGTGATGGGCGGAACAACAATCGCCTTGCGCAGCGGCGCGGCAGGGTTCGTCTCTGCATCCAGTTGGCTGATGGCGGTGTCGAAGATGTCCGAAATGATGGAGCGGATTACTGTCGCTGCGGTGGGGTGCTTGGCGGCTTTGGCCTTGATGATCGCCAGGACGTTGGCAGGCTTGATCGAGGTCAGTTGCATGCCACCAAGCTCAGGCCAGATATCGCGCTTCAGCGTGTCCTCGATGCGCTTTGCAGTCCCGGCCGCCAGCGTGACCCGTTTGGCCTTCAACCATCGCTGCGAAACCGATTTGAAGGTCATGTCGCCGTCGCGATCCTTGCGCTTCTTGTCGCGCTTCTCAGCCGCAGGGTCGCGCCCTTCGGCCAAAGCCTCGCGGGCTTTGAAGTGCTTGTCGCGTGCGGCCTTGATCCCGACTTCTGGGAAGGTGCCAAAGCCAACCTCTCGCGCCTTGCCTTGGAAGGTATAGGCGTAGGCCCATGCCTTCGTGCCGCTCGCGGCGATCCGGACGAATAGCCCGCCGCCATCGGCGACCTTGAACGGAGCGTCGGCCTTTGGCATCGTTCCGTCTGCCTTCGGCTGCTGTGGCGGCTTGTCGGAGAACTTGAGCGCCTTGAGTTTGGCGTCTGTGAGGGTGTAGTTGATTGAGCGCACTTCGGTCCTTTCAGGTTTCGGGGAATATCAAAAATCCCCGATATTTTCCCCGAAAGTGAGCAAGTACTCACTATCACAAGTTAGCTCACACTAGCGCTAATCTCAACACATTCGATGAGCTAAGATGTTGATATAAAAGGGAATGTTCAAAGATCATGAGCACAAACGAGCATGCCCTTGACCTCAAAGTCATAGCCTTCGACGTATTCGGCACGGTGGTCGACTGGTATTCCGGTATCGCCGCCGAGGCAGAACGCATCCTGCCCGGCGTCGACGGTGGCGCATTCGCGCTGGCCTGGCGCGCAGGCTACCAACCGGCGATGAGGGGCGTGATGGAGCGCCTCGCGGCGGGCGAGGGCGGCTTCACGCTGCTCGACGAGCTGCACATGGGCATCCTCGAGGGTGTGCTGCGCGACTTCGGGGTGAGCGACCTGGACGCTGCGCGCAAGCGAGAGCTCAACAAGGCGTGGCACCGTCTGCCCGCTTGGCCGGATGCGGTCGCGGGGCTGGCAAGGCTGAAGAGCAAGTACATCATCTGCACGCTGTCGAACGGCAACATCGGCTTGCTGACTGAAATGGCGAAGCGAGCCGGTCTGCCGTGGGATTGCGTGCTTTCTGCGGAAGTGTTCAAGGCTTACAAGCCCGATCCGCGCACCTATCTCGGAGTCGCCGCGGTGTTCGACGTGACGCCGAACCAGGTGATGCTGGCAGCGGCCCACCACGAGGATCTGGCTGCGGCGCGCACGTGCGGATTGCGCACCGGGTACATCGAGCGCCCGAACGAATTCGGAACTGCACAACCGAAGGATGTGTCGCCGCATCCGGACAACACGCTGCATGCACGCGACATCGGCGCGCTGGCCGATTTGCTGGGTTGCTGAGAAGCGGCTGTGTTCCCGTTTCTCAACGAAGGCGGGCAAGAGAATTTTCCGCCGTTGATCTGTTGATTTCTCTCGTTGGATAGGCCTCGTCTCGTAGACGATCTTGCCCAGTGTTTCTAAAGTTACCGTTGCAGATCATTAATCTCAAGGGACGGCAAATTGAAGCACACCAGACGATCATTTTTGACGCCGACTCCTGACGCTGCCGCCGGCTAGGTCAGTCGGTGGCGATCTCAAGACGAGCGCTCTTCGGCAAACTCAATCTCACGCTTTTCCGGGCCATTGAATCGGCCACGGCATTTGCCAAGCTGCGCGGTAATCCGTATGTCGAACTGACGCACTGGCTGCATCAGCTCTGGCAACTCAACGACAGTGACCTGCATCGCATCTGTCGACACTACCGAATCGAGCCGCAGTCCGTCGAGCGCGACCTGACATCGGCACTCGCTTCGCTGCCGACGGGGGCTTCGTCCCTCAGCGACTTTTCGCATCACATCGGCACTGCTATCGAGCGTGCATGGGTGTTGTCCAGCCTCGAATTTGGCGGTCGTTCCATCCGCAGCGCCTGGCTTCTGGCTGCTTTGCTGCAAGCGCCTGAGTTGCGGAGCGTGCTGCTGGGGATCTCGCCCGCCTTCAGAGCGATACCGGCCGACCAACTGGCCGAGCAGCTGCCGTGGATCGTCTCTGGTTCGTCGGAAGAGCATGAAGGGCCTCACGATGGCTCAGGGCTGGCATCGGCCATGCCGGGCGAAGCCAGCGGCGCCGTTGCTGACGAGGCGGACGGAACGTCCGCGCTGGCCAGATACAGCGTCGACCTCACGCATCGCGCACGGGTTGGCGAGATCGATCCAGTGATTGGCCGCGAGCACGAGATCCGGACTATGGTCGACATCCTCTTGCGCCGGCGGCAAAACAACCCCTTGCTGACCGGTGAGGCGGGCGTCGGCAAGACGGCCGTGGTCGAGGGGCTGGCGCTTGCCATCGCTCGCGCCGAAGTGCCGGCATCTCTGCGCGAGGTCCGCCTGTTGAGTCTCGACGTCGGCGCGTTGCTCGCGGGTGCCAGCATGCGCGGCGAGTTCGAGTCGCGCCTCAAGAACCTGCTCGAAGACGCCGCTCGCTCGCCACAGCCCGTCATCCTGTTTGTCGACGAGGTGCACACCTTGATCGGCGCGGGAGGGCAGGCCGGCACCGGCGATGCGGCCAACCTGCTCAAGCCCGCCTTGGCACGGGGCACCTTGCGCACCATCGGTGCGACCACATGGAGCGAATACAAGCGCCACATCGAAAAAGACCCCGCGCTCACGCGGCGCTTTCAGGTGTTGCAAGTTGCGGAGCCTGAAGAGGCCTCCGCCATCGAGATGGTGCGGGGTCTGGTCGCGACCTTCACTGCGCATCACGGCGTCGCCGTGCTCGATGAAGCCGTGCGTTCGGCCGTGCTGCTGTCGCATCGCTATATTCCTGCCCGGCAGTTGCCAGACAAGGCCATCAGCCTGCTCGACACGGCCTGCGCCCGCGTCGCCATGTCGTTGGAGACACCACCCGCGGCCGTGGAGCATCAACGTCAGCGCATCGCGGCGCTGCGGACTGAGCTTGACCTGCTCGAGAAGGAAGGCGTGATCGCGCAGGGCTGGGAAGGCCGGTCGGCGCGCATCGGAGCGATCCGGTCAACACTTGAGTCGGTGGCGGATGAGTTGACGGTACAGGAGCGGCGCTGGCAGGACGAGTTGGCCATGGTCCGGAAGATTCAGGTATTGCGCGCCGAGCATGCCGCTGATGCGGTACCGACACCGTCCGCAAAGCTGGCGGCGCTCGAATCCGAGCTGGTGGCCTGCCAGCAGGACGCGCCGCTTGTCTTTCCGCAAGTCAATGAAGACGTTGTGGCAGCCATCGTTGCCGACTGGACCGGCATTCCCGTCGGACGGATGATGAAGGACGACGTCGCTGCCGTGTTTCAGCTACATGCGACGCTCGATCAGCGCGTCATCGGCCAGAGCGATGCGCTCAAGGTGATCACCGAGCGCGTGCAGACGGCACGTGCACAACTCACCGACCCCAACAAGCCGGTAGGCGTGTTCCTCCTCGTGGGCCCGTCGGGCGTTGGCAAGACCGAAACGGCATTGGCCTTGGCCGAGGCGATGTATGGCGGTGAGCAGAACCTCATCACCATCAACATGAGCGAATTCCAGGAGTCGCACACCGTCTCGACGCTCAAGGGCGCGCCGCCGGGCTACGTGGGCTATGGCGAGGGTGGCGTGCTGACCGAAGCCGTGCGCCGCAAACCGTACAGCGTGGTTCTGCTCGACGAGGTCGAGAAGGCGCATCCCGACGTGCATGAGATCTTCTTTCAGGTTTTCGACAAGGGCTGGATGGAAGACGGGGAAGGGCGGCGCATCGACTTCCGCAACTGCACCATCCTCCTGACCAGCAACACCGGTTCCGATCTCATCGCGAGCCTGTGCGAAGACCCTGCGTTGATTCCCGATGCCGCTGCATTGCGCGAGGCGCTGCTGCCGCAACTGCGGCAAGCGTTCCCGGCTGCCTTCATCGGGCGGCTCTCAGTCGTGCCCTATCTGCCGTTGGGCGAGAGCGCGCTCGGCGACATCGTCACGCTGCACCTCGACCGCGTCGTCGATCGAATGCAGACGCAGCACGGCATCGCCTTGAGCTATTCGCAGGCACTGATCAGCCACGTCATCGATCAGTGCGGCACGCACGAAACAGGCGCCCGTCGTCTCATCGGATTCATCGAGCAGAACCTGCTGCCTGTCCTGTCTCGCCATTGGCTTGGCGCAGTACAGGACAAACGGACGATCGCCCGGATCTTCGCGGACGTGTCCGATCCGTCTTCCCATCAGGACGCCCAAGGAGAACGCGCCATCGCGTGCCAGGTCGAGTTCGCGTGATTCGCGAACTCGATGTCAGGCCACAGCGTCGTTTTCGAACTTCTTGTTTTCTCGTTACCCCAGTCAGGAGACTCATGAACAACAGCAGTCAGAAATTCATCGCCCGCAATAGGGCGCCGCGCGTGCAGATCGAGTACGACGTGGAAATCTACGGTTCGGAGAAAAAGATCGAACTGCCATTCGTGATGGGTGTGCTTGCCGACCTTTCGGGAAAGCCCGTGGAGGCGCTGCCTCCCGTTGGCGAACGCAAGTTCCTCGACATCGATATCGACAACTTCGACGAGCGCATGAAGGCCATTCAGCCGCGCGTCGCATTCGCGGTGCAAAACACGCTGTCGGCCGAAGGCCAACTCATGGTCGACATCACCTTCGAGAGCATCGACGACTTCTCGCCGGCGGCTGTGGCGCGCAAGGTCGAGCCGCTCAGGCAACTGCTGGAGGCGCGCACGCAGCTTTCCAATCTGCAGACCTACATGGACGGCAAGGCCGGCGCCGAGAGCCTCGTCAACCAACTCATGCAGGACCCGGCCCTCATGAAGTCGCTTGCTGCGGAGCCCAAGCCCAGGACAGCCGACGAGAGCGGCGCCGAAGCAACGACCACCGCCTGATCCACGCGCTGACCGCACCGCCAGATTTTCCAGGGAAGGACATTCATGAAGCCCAACAAACAGGCCCCCACCATCGCGCCGACGAAGCTCGCAGACGCATCCGACTTCTCCTCCTTGCTCGACAAGGAATTCAAGCCCAAGACAGAGGAAGCACGCGATGCAGTTGAAGCGGCTGTTCGTACGCTGGCCGAGCAGGCGCTTGTCAACGCGACCACCATGCCGGCGGGCGAGCAGACGCCGTGCGAGTTTCGCTCCAGCCAGGACGTCACGCTGTGGCCCATTGAGATCGTCGACGCCAAGCTGACCGGTGCTCCGCCCGACATTCCGGCACTTGCACGCTACGTGCCGCCGCACGTGCAGGTGACGGGCGCATTGCGCCTGCGGCTGCGCATGGTGGGGGAGCTGAACTTCAATGCGTTGGTGGGGCTCGACCGGCTGCCGGTGTACCTGCGCGGCAATGAGCAGGTGGCCTCGCACCTGTTCGAACTGCTGCACACCTCGGCAGTCGCCACCTTTACGGGCGAGCCGGGCAAGCTGATGCAGAGACCCCATGTGGTGACCGAGGGAGCGCTCGTTCATGAAGGGCTGGAGCCGGGCCAGGGATTGTTGCCGATGGAATGGAACACCTTTCATGGCCACAACTTGCTGCACGAGTATTTCGCATGTCCGGAGCGCTTCTACTTCTTCACCTTGACGCAGCTTTCGCCGGGCCTGTCGCGCGTGGAGGGCAAGGAGGCCGAGGTGTTGATCCTGCTGACCCGGCCACCGGGCACGCTCGGCGGCCTGTTGGATGCGCAGCAGTTCGCGCTGTTTTGCACGCCGGTGATCAACCTGTTCGAGAAGCGCACGGACCGCATCGAGCTCGACACCGCTCAGCCGGAGTTTCACCTCGTGCCGGATCGATCGCGGCCGCTCGACTTCGAGGTCTACGCCGTCAAGCGCATCGCCGGGCAGGAGTTGCGCACCACGGCGCAGATGGATTTCCGGCCGCTCTACCAGACGCTCAACGAAGACGAGGGCAACTACGGCCGCTACTTCTCGGTGCGGCGCGAGCCGCGCCTGGCGTCGGATACCTCACGCAAGTACGGCACGCGCACGCCCTATGTCGGCACGGAGGTCTTCGTGTCGCTCGTGGACCAGAACGATGCGCCTTATTCCGACCTCATCCGCTACCTGTCGGTCGGCGCGCTGCTGACCAATCGCGATCTGCCTTGCCTGGTGCCGCGCAACGGCAAGACCGACCTGGCCGTAGCCGATTCGATTCCCGTGAACGGCGTCGGCCTCATCCGGCCGCCGAGCACGCCCAAGTCCCCCTTTGCGCAACGCGAGGTGGCGTGGCGGCTGATTCGCCAACTGGGCTTCAATCACCTGCCGCTCGCCGACATGCCGCACCGCGAAGGCGCCCAGGCGTTGCGCGACATGCTGCGTCTTTTCGTGACGAGCGACAACGATGCGCAACGCCGCCAGATCGACAGCCTGGTGGGCTCGCGCATCGAACCCGTCACGCGCCGCCTGCCGGGTGCGGGGCCGTTGATCTACGGACGTGGCGTGCGCTGTACCCTGAGCGTGGACGAGGAGGGATTCTCGGGCACCAGTCCGTACCTCTTCGGCCTGGTGCTGGAACACTACCTCGCGCGGCACGTGAGTATCAACGTCTTCACGCAGACGGCCCTCGAATCCATGCAACGCGGCACTGTCGCTCGCTGGCCCGTGCGCATGGGCGGCCGGGGCATCGTCTGATGGAGAGCGATCGCGATCCGCCGGTTCTCGCCTTGCAGGAAATGCTGGTGCAATTGCAGCGCGAGCCATGGAAGTTCAGCTTCACCGGGTTGATGCGCCGTTTCGGCGCAAAGCGTGCGGACCTGCCGCGCATCGGACTGGCGAGCCGGCCGCAGCAGGAGCCCTTCAGGCTCGGGCAGACGGCTGCGCTGACATTCGCGCCCCGCGAGATCGCCGAGGTGGCGCTGCCGGGCCAGACCGGGGCGAAGGGCGGGGGCACCTCGCCCGCGCGCGCGGGCAACAATCCCGCGGTGCCGACCGTGCGGCTCTACGGGCTCGGCCTGCTGGGCCCCAATGGTCCCTTGCCGCTGCACTACACGGAACTGGTGCGCGACCGCGCCGAGAACTACAACGACGGCACGCTCGCCGACTTCCTCGACATCTTCCATCACCGCTATCTCACGCACATGCATCGCGCGTGGGCGCAGAGCCAGTCGGCGGCGGGCCTCGATCGCGCGGATGACGAGACCTTCAGCCGCTACGTTGCCCGACTCACGGGCCACGATCCGCTGGAGATCCGGGATTCGGTGCTGCCGTCTCATGCGAGGCTGTCCGCCTCGACGCACCTGAGCCGCGAGGCACGCAACCCCGATGGGCTCGCCGCCACGCTAGCGCGCTTCTTCGCGGTGCCGGTGCAGTTGCAGGAATTCGTGATGCACTGGATCCGGATCGATGAGGAAGACCAGACCCATCTGGGCAGACCCCGCACCGCCAGCATCATGGGCGTGGGTGCCATCGCCGGCGAAGTGGTCGCCGATCGGCAGAACAAGTTCCGCCTCGTGATCGGCCCTTTGAGCCTCGACCAGTACCTGCGCTTCACCCCGCAGGGCCAGGACCTGCCGCTGCTCGTGGAGTGGGTGCGGGGATTCGTAGGCTTCGAGTTCGTCTGGGAGGTCGAGCTGCGCGTGCGTGTCGACAGCACGCCACCGGCCCGGCTCGAAGACAACGAGCGTCTCGGCTGGTCGACCTGGTTGGGTGGCTCGGAAGGCGCAGGCCTGGGCCTCGCGTCCGGCCAGTCGCCACAGGTTGCTCCCGACTTTTCGGTGGGCCTGGTGTTCGAGCCCGAGCAGTACATCGGCAGGCGTGCCACTGCTGCCGTTCATTGAGTTGTTCTTTTCCATTTCCCTTCATGCCCCAGGTCGATTCTTCCGTTCACTCCCCGATGCCTGACTGGCTCTTGCCGATCAGCACCGATGCACCATGCGGCGCGAGCCTCGAATACGACGCCGAATACGCAATCCTGTTGTCGCGCATGACGCCGCGCGGCGAGGCGCAGTACGGCGATTTCGTCGGAACGTCCGAAGCGCCCAACTGGGCGGAAATCGAGCGCGACTGCCGTCGGCTTCTGCTGCGCACCAGGGACATCAGCCTGTACGTATGGATTTGTCGCGCCCGAGCGCGACTGGGCCAGGCCGCGGGATTGGCAGATGGGCTTGCCATGCTTGCGGCCGCGCTGCAGGCATGGCCCGAGCACATTCATCCTCAGCTGCTCATCGAGGGCCAGAGCGATCCGGATGTGCGCGCGAACGCGTTGGCTGCGTTGGCCGATCCCGAGGGCCTGATGAGCGACGTGCGGGACATCGTCGTGGCGTCCAGCACCGCCTTGCGACTGGCCGTGCGCGACGTGGAGCGCGCGTTTGCGATGCCGCGGCCCACTGACGCGCCAAGCCCCGAATCCGTGCGCCGGCAACTCGATGCATTGCGCGCAAGCGCGGACGCCATGGCGCCCGTGAATCTGCTCGCGCAGGCCGCATTGCACGCGCGTGCAATCGATGACTGGAGCAAGAGCCAGTTGGGCAGCGAAGCGCCGTCCTTGCAGGGGCTGACCCGTGTGCTCGACCTGTTCGTCGTGCCTGGGTCGCCACGTGGGCTCGATTCGGAAGTCTCTTCAATGCCGGAGGCGTCGCAAGCAGGTCCCCCAACGATGTCCAGGAACGCTCTTCAAGCGCCCATCCAGTGGGTGCCGTCGCTATCTTTAACTGGCGCCAACGCTACGCGCGGTGACGTCCTGAACAGCATTCGTGTCGCGCGCGATTGGTTCGAGGTCCATGAGCCCAGCAGCCCCGTGGCAGTGTTGCTCAAGCAGGCCGAGCGCATGGTGGGCAAGCGATTCTCCCAAGTCGCTCACTCGATTCCGCTCGATCTTCTGCAGAAGTGGGAGTCCGAAGGCGAGGGCGCGGTCCAGGAGGTCGCTCGATGAGCGCGCCTGTCGTGCTTCTGTTCGGCAGCGGCTTTGCCATTGGCCTGTTGGGGGCGGCGCTGGGTGCGTGGGTCGTGTGGGGATATGTTCGCGCGCAATGGGCGGTGCAGATCCAAGGGCTGGAAGAGGCACTGGCTTCTCGGGAATCCTTGCAGCCGCAGCCGCAGCCGCAGCCGCAGCCGCAGCCGCCATCCGACACGGCACGCGTACCGCAACTGGTGCAACAGGCCATTCAGGTCGAGCTCGAGTTCCTGGCCCAGCGACAGGCCGAGCGCGATCAAGCCCGAATGCAGGAGCAACAGCGATGGCAAGTGCAGCAGGATCAACGCCGCGCGGAGGAGTTTCGTGTGCTCGTTCAGGCCATTGGCATGCCGTCGGGCAGGGGTGCGAAACCCGCCGCCATCAAGCCATCGCCGCCGCCGGAGCAACCGTTGGCGGCTCAGACGCCTGGTTGGTCTGCCGCGTCGGCTCGCCCGCCCGAGTTGATGCATACGCCGCTGCCACGCCCGCGACCTGCGTTCGAGCCTGAGCCTGCGCAGCCCGAGGTCGAACTCAGCGACGAGGAACTCGATGCCTTGCCGCCGGAGTTGCCCGTACCCGCCAAATCGCGAAAGCGACTGCAGTCTGCGCCGACCAAGCCGCCGTTGCGCAGCATCTGAGCGCTGGCGAATCGGGGGCTCGAAGGCGCCCCCGGGATACCTGGCGTCAGCGCAACCCTCCGCCCGCTGCGCCTTCAGCGCGCTGAATCAGTTCGATCTTGTACCCATCCGGATCCGTCACGAAAGCAATCACAGTGGTGCCGCCCTTCACCGGCCCCGCCTCGCGCGTGACGTTGCCGCCTGCCGCCTTGATCTTCTCGCAGGCGGCATAGGCGTCGGGCACACCCAACGCGATGTGGCCGTAGGCCGTGCCCAATTCGTAGCTCTCGGTGCCCCAGTTGTAGGTCAGCTCGATCTCGGCCTGCGCCGGATTGCCTTCGTAGCCGACGAAGGCCAGGCTGTACTTGTATTCGGGGTTTTCGGAAGTGCGCAGCAGTTGCATGCCCAGCACCTGGGTGTAGAAGTCGATCGAGCGCTGGAGATTGCCAACGCGCAGCATGGTGTGAAGAAGTCGCATGTCGTGGGGTCTTGAAAGTTGTTGCCGCTGCCGATTGTCGGCTCACGCCCTGGCGGCGAGTGTCAGCAAGTGCGCATCATGCTTCCGAAGGAAATCCCGCAGGTGTTGCGGGTACTCCGGCACCACGGCCTTTCGCACGCTGGGTCGCTCGGCCAGGGCCTGCCGCCACGCGCGGACCTTCGGCGTGGCATCGAAGATGTGCGAGTCGGTGATCTGGTCGAATACGTCGAAGTAGCGAAAGATCGGCGCGAAGACCGCATCGACCAGGCTGAAGCGCTCTCCGCCGAAGTAGGGGCCTTCGCCCAGCGCGGTCTCGACGCGGTCGAATTTCGCGATCAGTGCCTGTCGCTTCTGCTCGAAGACTTCGGCGTCGCGCGTGGTTTCGTAGCCCCACAGGTCCGCAAGAATCGCGGAGCCGAACTCCATCCAGGCGCGATGCTCGGCGCGCGAGAGCGGGTTTTCGGGATGCAGGCGGACGCCGGCCTGCGTTTCCTCGAGGTATTCGCAGATCACGTTGCTTTCGAAGAGGATCGCCTCCTTGCCGCTGAACTGCGGCACGCGCAAAAGAGGCACCTTGCCGAGCGGCGAGATCGCGACGAACCAATCCGGCTTCTGCGAGAGGTCGATCACGACGCGCTCGAAGGGTACGTTCTTCTCGAGCAACGCGATCGCGGCGCGTTGCACGTACGGGCACAACAAGTGGCTGACGAGAGTGAGCTGGGACATGCGCGCTTCCTTTTCTCTGGATTGACATCGGGGAAGGCGGAATTCTTGCGAACCTTGAAGACCTTATCCAGAAAAGCCCTCTCGGGCCCAGGACCCGCGCCTAGGTGCGCGCGCTCGCTGCCCAGCGCGTGAGGCGCCCGTTGTGCATGAATCCGATCCGGTCGGCCATGGCGTGCGCCTCCGCCTCGTTGTGCGTGACCAGCACGGCGGTCTGCCCGGCGGTCTTGAGGATGTCCCGCACTTCGGCCGTCAACCGCTCGCGCGTGGCTGCGTCGAGATTCGAAAAGGGCTCGTCGAGCAGCAGCAGCGCAGGTTCGGGCGCGAGGGCGCGGGCCAGGGCGATGCGCTGCTGCTGGCCGCCCGAGAGTTCGTGCGGATGGCGTTCGCCCGCATCGGCCAGTCCCACGAGCGCGAGCATGGAGGCCACGCGCTCCCTTTGCGCCGTGCCTCCCCAGCGCCTCAAGCCGAAGGCGACGTTCTGCGCCGCGGTGAGATGCGGGAACAGCGCGTATTCCTGGAACATCATTCCGACGCGGCGCCGCTCGGGCTGCACATGCGTCGCGACCGAAGACAGTACGCTGTCGCCCAGCCGGATCGTGCCGGAGCGAACCGGCTCGAACCCCGCGATGGCGCGCAGCACGGTGGTCTTGCCGCAGCCGGAAGGGCCGAGCAGGCAGCCGATCGCACCGGCTTCGAGCGACAGCGAAAAGCCGTCGACGACCGTGTGCAGGCCTCGCGCACCTTCGTAGGCCAGGCGCACGTCGTCGAGTTGAAGTGCGGCGCTCATCGGGCCGCCTCCGCTTGCACGGTCAGGCCATTGCGTGCAAGCAGCGTGACCGGCAGCAGTCCGACAACGACGATCGCAAGCGCCGCGATCGCGCCTTCTTCATACGTGCCACGCGCGGCCTCCGCGTACAGCAGGGTCGCCAGCGTGTCGAAGTTTGCCGGTCGCAAGAGCAGGGTGGCGGGCAGCTCCTTCATCGCGTCGACGAAGACGAGCAATGCCGCGGCAGCGATGGCCGGCCGCAATAGCGGCAGGTGAACGCGGCGCAGGGTGCCGCTCGCGGTTTCGCCCAGCAGGCGAGAGGCTTGTTCGAGCGCGGGCGGAATGCGCGCCAGCCCCGCCTCGAGGCCGCCGACCGGCATCGCAAGGAAGCGGATCGCGCAGGCCACGACGAGCACGATGCCCGCGCCCATCAGCGGCAGGCCGGGGTGGCCGATCAACGAGCCCAGCGCGCCGTCGAAGGCCAGCGCCGGCGTCAGCAGACCGATGGCGAGCACGGTGCCCGGCAGTGCGTAGCCCAGCACAGCAGCGCGTGCCTGCCAGCGAGCACCGTTGCCCATCGAGCCCTGGGTGCGGACCGCCCAGGCCACCACGAGCCCGGCCGCGACCGTGACCACCGTCACGCCTGCCGCCAGCCCGATGGTGTTGCCGAGGCTGGCGACCAGCCCCGAAGAGACACCGGCGCCCAGGCGCAGCCGCTTGGTCGTTTCCCAGACCAGGTAGAGCGCTGGCGCGACAAAGCCCAGCATGACGGGCAGCGACGCCGCGACGGTCGCCAGCCAGGCCGCGACGCCGTGCAAGCGGCGAGGCTGGATTGCGCGCATGCGCTGCGCCGAACCGAAGCGCTGGTGCCGCCGGCCATTGCGTTCGAGCAGCACCAGCGCGACCACCACGAAGAGCATCGCGCAGGCGATCTGCGCTGCACCGGCCAGATCGGAGCGCGTGATCCAGGTCGTGTAGACCGCGACGGTGAGTGTCTGGATGCCGAGGAATTCCGAGGCGCCGATGTCGTTGAGCGTCTCGAGCAACGCGAGGCTCAGGCCCACGGCCAGCGCGGGTCGGGCCAGCGGCAGCGCGACGCGGAAGAAGGCGCCGGTACGGGTCGCGCCAAGCGTGCGGGCCGCTTCCATCAGGTGGGCGGGTTGGGTCATGAACATGGCGCGCGCCGTCATGTAGACGTAGGGGTAGAGAACGAAGCCCAGCACGAAGATCGCGCCAGGCATCGAGCGCAGGTCGGGCAACCGGAACTGGCGCGGACTGTCGAAGCCCAGCAACCAGCGAATCGCGCCTTGCACCGGGCCGATCGGGTGAAGCAGATCGAGGTAGGCGAAGGCGACGATGTAAGTCGGCATCGCCAGCGGAAGCAGCAAGGCCCAGTGCAGCACCTTGCGACCCGGAAAGTCGCAGGTCGTGACCAGCCACGCACAGCCCGTGCCGATGACCAGAACCAGCGCGCCGACGCCCGCCAGCAGCAAGGCCGTGTTGAGCGTCGCCTGCGGAAGCACGTGCCGGGCGAGATGCGACCAATGCGCCAGTCCCGAACCGACGGCCAGCCATGCAAGGCTCAGGACGGGCGCGAGCACGCCCAGCGCAATGGCAACCGACGCGATCCGCCAGGCGGCGCCGACAGATCGCAAGTGCGTCACTGGTCGAACGCGACCTTGTCCACCAGAGCGCTGGCCTGCTTGCGGTATTTGGCGATCTCGGCCACTGGCAATGGGTCCACCTTCAGTTCACCGATGCTGGAGGAGATGATCGAATCGAGTGCCACGCCCTTGCGGACGGGGTATTCGTAGTTGGTCTCGGCGTACAGCGCCTGCGCTGGCTCCGACACCAGGAATTCGAGCAACTTGACCGCATTGGCCCGCTGCGGCGCGTTCTTCGCGACTGCAGCGCCGCTGATGTTGACGTGGGTGCCGCCACTTTTCGCATTGGCGAAGGTCGGCTTGATCACCTTGATGGCGTCGCCCCATTTGCGCGCGTCACTGCCTTCCTTGGAGCTTTTCATCTGGCCCACGTAATAGGAATTCGCGAGGCCGACGTCGCAGATGCCGCCGAGGATGTCGCGTGCCACGTCGCGGTCGCCGCCCGTGGCCTTGCGTGCCAGGTTGGACTTGACGCCGCGCAGCCATTGCTCGGTCTTGGCCTCGCCGTCGTGCGCAATCATCGCGGAGACCAGTGCCGTGTTGTAAGGGTGCTGGCCTGCGCGGATGCAGACCTTGCCCTTGTACTTGGGGTTCGCGAGGTCTTCGTAGCGAAACGAAGTGATCGGCATGTTCTTGTCTGCATACAGCACGCGTGCGCGCATCGACAGCGCGTACCACTGGCCGTCGGCACCGCGCAGGTTGGACGGAACGGCCGACTCCAGCGCCGCTGATTTCACGGGCTGCGTGACACCGCCGTCGACGAGATCCATCAGATTGCCGATGTCGACCGTCATCAGCACGTCGGCCGGGGACCGCGCGCCCTCGGCCTTGACTCTTTCGAGAAGGCCGTCCTTCACGAACACGGTGTTGACCTTGACGCCGCTCTGCGCGCTGAACGCCGAAATCAGGGGCTGGATCAGGCCGGGCTCGCGTGTCGTGTAGAGGGTGAGTTCTTCGGCTGCGTAGGCGGGCGTGGCGATGGCCAGCAAGGCGGCGGCCATGCCGCTCAGCGCGCTGATCACATGGAATGGCGCGCGAAGGTTCTGGGTCATGAGGTTCTCCCGGGACAGTGAGGCACAGAGCACCGGCACGGATGGCGTGCCGATGCGAATAATTATCACTGCCGCGGGTGCCCGGCCGACCTATGCACCTACAAGGTCGGGGCGATTGATCGCGTGCCAGCCTCAGCGGTTCGGCATCTCGAACACCAGGCACGTCGTCGTGGCATGGGCATACAAGGTCCCGTCCGCGCCGACCAGCCGTGCCTCGGCGGTCGCCAGTTGACGCCCGCAATGGATTACCTTTCCTTCGGCGCGCACGCGCTGCACCTTGGGGGAGAGGCCCTTGACTAGGTTCACGCCGAGTTCGGCCGTGGTGTAGCCGCGGCCGACCGGCATCATGGTGTGGACCGCGCACCCCAGCGCGGAATCGAGCAGCGTGGCGAACCAGCCACCGTGGATGCCGCCCATCGGATTCAGATGCTCGGCGCGCGGCGTGCCCTGGAATACCGCCTTGCCGAGGCCGACGTCGATCAGCTGGAAGTGCAGCGTCTTGGCAATGGCCGCGTAGGGGATTTCGGCGCGCAACATCGCCTGCATCATTTCCAGGCCGGTCTTGCCGGCGATCTGCTCGGGGCGGGCGACGCCAGGACCGGGCCCTGCGTTGAGGCGCTCGTTGATGGCGTCTTCCTCGGCGATCCAGGCGGCCAGTTGATCCGTCGATGTCATTCAATTCCTCAAAAGAGTTGCATATGCAATGATTGTAGCTACAATCATCGGCATGGATGCTATCGCAAGGCCGCAAGGCTGTACCAATTTCCGGCTGCGGCGCCTGATGCGCCAGGTCGCCCGCCACTACGACGCGGAAGTCGCCAAGAGCGGGCTCAAGACCACGCAGTACTCGCTGCTGTCGCACGTCCTTCACCTGGGGCCGCTGCGCCCGGTGGACCTGGCGCAGGCCATGGGGATCGAGGCCTCGACGCTGACGCGCAACCTCAAGCCCATGGTCGCCGCGGGCTGGCTGACGCAAGGCGACGGCCCCGATGCGCGCAGCCGGCTCATCGCCATCACGGACGAGGGCCGGAAGAAGCGCACGGAGGCGCAGCGTCATTGGCGCACAGCGCAGGAAAAGCTCAACGAAGTGCTCGGTGTCGAGCGGGTCATGGCGCTGCACACGCTGATCGACGAAAGCATCGTGCTGCTGCAAGCCACTGGCGAGGCGGAACCGGGAGAGATCGATGAATGACAAGACCAACCTGGGCACGACGCCCGTCGCGCGCTATGCCGTGTGGCTGGTGCTGCTGGCTGCGGCCGGCACCTTCGCGCTGACCATGGGCGTGCGCCAGACGATGGGACTTTTCCTTTCGTCGCTCAACACGTCGACGGGGCTCGGCATCGGCAGCATCAGCCTGGCATTCGCCTTCGGGCAGTTGTGGTGGGGGCTGACGCAGCCTTTCGCCGGTGCTGTGGCCGATCGCATCGGAACCGGCCGCGTGATCTTTATCGGTGTGCTGCTGGTGGCCCTTGGAACCTTCATCACGCCGCTGATGACTTCGACGGCCGGGCTGATCTTTGCCATTGGCGTGCTGGCCGCCGGAGGGGCCGGCATGGCAGGCCCCTCCGTTCTGATGGCCGCGACCACGCGCCTCGTGCCCGCCAACAAGCGTGGCCTGGCCACCGGCGTGGTGAACGCGGGCGGCTCTTTCGGGCAGTTCGCCATGGCGCCGATCGCGATCGGGCTGATGGCTGCCGTCGGCTGGGCGAGCGCGATGCAGTGGCTGGCCGTGCTGATCCTGCTCGCGCTGCCGGCGGTGTTCGTGTTGAAAGGCAATTCGAACCAACTGGCCGCACAGTCCGCGGCGGCCAGCGGCGTGAAGCCACTCACGGCGCGCCAGGCCATCAGCCAGGCCATCGGTACGCCGAGCTATCGCTACCTGAGTCTCGGGTTTCTCGTGTGCGGCTTCCACGTCGCCTTTCTCGCAACGCACCTTCCCGGTGTGGTCGCGGCCTGCGGGTTGCCCCCGGAGATTGGTGGCTGGGCGCTGGGGATGATCGGCCTCTTCAACATCGTGGGCAGCTTGCTGATGGGCTGGGCCGTCGGCCGCTGGCGCATGAAGTCGCTGCTGGCGCTGGTGTATGCGACGCGCGGCATCGCGGTGCTGATCTTCCTGCTCGCACCGAAGACGCCGGCCGTCATGCTGGTCTTTGCCGCGGTGATGGGCGTGACCTTTCTTTCGACGGTGCCCCCGACCGCGGGCCTGGTCGCCAAGATGTTCGGACCCGCCAACATGGCCATGCTGTTCGGCATCGTGATGCTGGCGCACCAGATCGGCGGATTCCTCGGCGCCTTCCTCGGGGGCTATGTGTTCCAGGCAACGGGCAGCTACGACATCGTCTGGTACATCGACATCGCACTGG
The DNA here is from genome assembly GCF_030317145.1 of Variovorax flavidus. Classification (GTDB taxonomy): domain Bacteria; phylum Pseudomonadota; class Gammaproteobacteria; order Burkholderiales; family Burkholderiaceae_C; genus Variovorax; species Variovorax flavidus. The sequence goes on along the minus strand of NZ_JASZYE010000001.1, from coordinate 1,735,209 downwards.
CCGCTGGTGCCGCCCTGATCAACCTGCCGATTCGCGAAGCGCGACCGGTGCTGATGGCAAAGGCTGCAGCATGAGCCGCCGGGCCGCCCCCAAGGCGAACATCGCAGTGCGCAGCACGGAGATCGTCAAATGACCGGCGCCGTCGATCCGCGTACAAGGCGCCTGCTCGAGGCACCGATCGTCCCGACGCTGCTGCGCCTGGCTGCGCCCAATGTGCTGGTGATGGTCGCGCAGGCTTCGGTCGGCCTGATCGAAACCTACTTCGTCGGCAAGCTGGGCACCGACGCATTGGCAGGCATGGCGCTGGTGTTCCCGATCGTCATGCTCATGCAGATGACGTCGGCGGGCGCCATGGGCGGCGGCATCGCGTCGTCGATCGCCCGTGCGCTCGGCGCACGCCGTCGCGACGACGCGGACTCGCTGGTGTTCCATGCCATCGCGATCGCCATCGGATTCGGGCTGCTCTTCATGTTTGCGCTGCTCCTCGGCGGGCGCTGGCTCTATGCGCTCATGGGTGGCAGCGGCGCTTCGCTCGATGCAGCGTTGACGTACTCGCATGTGGTCTTCGCGGGCGCGGTGCTGGTGTGGATCTTCAACTCGCTGGCCGCAGTGATTCGCGGCACGGGCAACATGGCTGTGCCGGCCAACGTGACCGTGGCGGGGGTGATCGTCCTCATTCCGCTGTCCCCGCTGCTGATCTTCGGCTGGGGCCCCATTCCGGGCCTCGGCATCGCGGGCGGTGCCGTCGCGTTGTTGGTCTACTACCTGGGCGGTGCGATTGCGCTGTGGATCTATCTCCGGTCGGACCGCAGCCTGCTGAAGCCGTCGTGGGCCAAGGCACGTTTTCGCTGGCCGCTGTTCAGCGACATCCTGCGCATCGGGCTCGTCGGCTCCGTGTCCACCGTGGCGACCAATCTGTCGATCGGCATCGCGACGGCGTTGTCGGGCCATTTCGGACCGGGCGCCATTGCAGGCTACGGCACCGCGTCGCGACTCGAATACCTGCTTGTGCCGCTGGTGTTCGGCTTGGGCGCGCCGCTTGTCGCGATGGTCGGCACCTGCATCGGCGCAGGTCAGCGGGAGCGCGCGTTGCGTGCGACCTGGGCCGGCGCGGCCATCGCGTTCGCGCTCTCGGGGTCGATCGGTCTTGTGGCGGCCCTGTTTCCGCGTCCGTGGCTGATGCTGTTCGGAAGCGATCCCGCGATGCTCGAAGCGGGGTCGCAGTATCTGCGCGCCGTGGGGCCGTTCTATGGCTTCTTCGGGCTCGGGCTGGTGCTGTACTTCGCGTCGCAGGGCGCCGGCCGATTGCTGTGGCCGGTGATGGGCAACATCGCCCGCCTGATCGTCGCAGGGGTCGGCGGCTGGCTCGCCTTGCGCTGGGGCGGCGCGCTGGCGCATGTGTTCGTCATGCAAGGCGTGGCGCTGGTGGTGTATGGCGTGGTCATTGCATCGGCCATCGCCGGCGGCGCGTGGTTCGGACGGGTGGGCTGGCCCCGCACGACGGCCAGCTTGCTGCGCCGTTTTCAACCCTCCTGATTCAGCTTCGAAACATCCGAAAGGTGAGCATGAAAGTCAAAGACTCTGTCGTTTTCATCACGGGCGCCAACCGTGGATTGGGCCTGGCATTTGCGAAGGCCGCGGTCGCCGCTGGCGCCAGGAAGGTCTACGCGGCCGCGCGTGATCTGAAGAGCATCACGCTGGCCGGCGTCCACCCGATTGCGCTGGACGTGACGCGGCCCGAGCAGGCGGAGGCCGCGGCCCGGGAGTGTGGCGACGTGACCCTGCTGATCAACAACGCCGGCATCTCGCGCGGCGTCAATCTGCTCGACACGCCGGATGCGTTCGATCTGGCGCGGGCCGAATTCGAAACCAATTTCTTCGGGCCGTGGGCTGTCAGCCGGGCCTTCGCTCCAGTGCTGAAAGCGAACGGCGGCGGTGCGATCGTGAATGTGCTGTCGATCCTGAGCTGGCTCAGCCTGCCAGGCGCTGCCAGCTACAGCGCGTCGAAATCGGCAGCGTGGTCCTTGAGCAATGGCTTGCGCAATGCGCTGGGTGAGCAGGGCACGCAAGTGCTCAGCTTGCACGTCGCGTTCATGGACACGGACATGACGAGCAAGGTGCCGGGTCCGAAGGCGTCGCCGGACGATGTGGTGGCCCAGACTCTCGCCGCGCTGGAAGCAGGACAGTTCGAAGTATTGGCCGATGCGTTGACGCGGCAGGTAAAGCAGGGACTTTCGACTGACACGCCGCCTTACGCGGCGAGATAGAGCGCATCTTCCGGGGCATTTCGGGGGTTTCCACGGATAGGGCTTGGGCTGAGCTTGTTTACAAATCGGAACACTTTTTCCCGGGTGTTCCCAACGCCCTTCCTCGAAAGGTTCCTGATGAAAAACGTGCGCGTGTTCTGCGCCGCGGGTCTGTTGGCGCTCGGCGCGGCCGAGGCGTCTGCACAGATCCTGATCGGCCAGACCGCCGGAATGACCGGCTCGGTCGCTGCCAGCGTGAACGAGACCATCGGCGGCGCGAAGCTGGTCATCGATGCGGTCAATGCCCAAGGCGGCGTCAACGGCGAGAAGATCGAGATCCTGCGCATGGATGACGCCTTCGACGTCAAGCGCGCGGGCGAGAACGCAAGGGTGCTGATCGAGGAAAAGAAGGTGGTCGCGCTGTTCATGAGCCGCGGCACACCGCATTCGCAGGCCATCATTCCCTGGCTCGACAAGTACGACGTGGCGCTCATCGGACCTTCGACGGGCGCGATGGTGTTGCACAAGCCGGTGCAGAAGAACGTGTTCAACGTGCGGTCCACGTACCAGCGGGAAGCCGAGAAGGCGGTGCAGCACCTGCTGACCATCGGCATGTCGCGGATCGCCGTGGTCTACGTGACCGATTCCTTCGGTCAGGATGCCCTGGAAGGAGCCATGACAGGCTTCAAGAAGGCGGGCGCCACGCCGGCGGTGCTGGCGCCGGCCGATCGCGAAAAGCCCGACTACGCCTCAATCGTGCCGAAGCTCATCGCTGCCAATTCGCAGGCCGTGGTGTGGATCGGTTCAGGCCTCGCGGTGGTCGACGGCGTGAAGTCGCTGCGTGCGGCCGGTTCCGCGGCGCAGGTCGTCACCTTGTCGAACAACGCCTCGTCGGGCTTCATCAAGCAACTGGGCGAAGCCAGCAGCAGCGTGATCGTGACGCAGGTGTTCCCCAACGAACGCTCGATCGGGCAGCCGATGGTCAAGGAGGCGTTGAGCCTGGCGCGTGCCAAGGGCCAGAACGACCTCTCGCCCGCTGCACTGGAAGGATTCGCCTCGGCCAAGGTGCTGGTCGAGGCCTTGCGCCGAGCGGGACCGAAGCCGACTCGGCCCAGGGTCGTGGCGGCACTGGACACCCTCCGCAACTATGACCTCGGCGGGCTCGAGGTCAGCTACTCGCCCACGGACCACTCGGGCATCGACTTCGCCGATCTGTCGATCATCAGCGACGGCAAGTTCAAGCGCTGAGGCCTACCGTTTCGCCGGTGCGGGCAGCAAGCGCCGCAACGCTGCAAAGAACAGGTCGGACTGCTCCCGCTCTCCCTGGATCTGCGCCGCCACATGCGCAGCAAGGGCTGCATCGACCGGCACCAGCGGCCGGCCGGTCGACTGCGCAATCACCTGGTGAAGGCACGCGCGTTCGAGGTAGTAGAGATCGTCGTACGCGTGCGCGATGCGCGATCCCGCCACGATCACGCCATGGTTCGCGAGGAAAGCCACGTCCTTGCCTGCCATGGCATTCGCGATGCGCTCGCCTTCGCGATCGTCGAGCGCCAGGCCGTTGTAGCGGGCGTCGATCGCGATGCGGTTCATGAAGCGCATCGCGTTCTGGCTCAGGGTGGGGTCGAGCGCGCGATCGGCCGTCAGCGTGAGCGCCGTGGCATAGGGCATGTGGCAATGCAGCACCACCGCATGGCCGGTGATGCGATGCACGGCGCCATGGATGAAGAGGGCCGTGGGCTCGACCCGGTGCCGTCCCGCGAGCACTTCCCCGTGCACATCGATCAGCACGATGTCGTCGGGGCCGACCTCGCTCCAGTGCAGGCCGCGCGGGTTGATCAGGTAGCGGTCCTGCGCGCCCGGCAATGCCACGCTGAAATGGTTGCACACGCCTTCGGACAAGCCGTGATGTGCGGCTGCGCGCAGCGCGAGCGCAAGGTCCTCGCGCAGGGTGCGGACGGCGGGGCTGGCGTAGTCGGAATCTGCGGGCATGGCGAGTCGATCAAAAAGTCAGCGTGGACGAACCGTCGTCAGGCGCGCAGCGCGCCGGCGAAGGCGGCGACGAAACGCAGCGCATCTTCCCGCACCGCGGCGGCAGTCTTGCCGGGCTTGTACAGCGCCGATCCGATGCCGAATCCCGCGGAACCGGCTGCGCGCCATTCGTCCATGTTGTCTGGCGTGATGCCGCCGACTGGCATCAGGGGCGTGCCCTTGGGCAGCACGGCGAGCAGCGCTTTCACGACGGCGGGCGAAGCCAGCTCGGCCGGGAACAGCTTGAGCCCCGTGGCACCCGCAGCCAGTGCGCCGAAGGCCTCGGTCGGCGTCATCACGCCCGGCAGGCTCACGAGGCCGAGGCGCGCCGCTTCCGCGATCACCTCGGCATTGAAGTTCGGCGCGACGATCAGCTCGCCGCCGGCCGCATGCACCTCGCGCACCTGCTGCGCGCTGAGCACCGTGCCCGCGCCGACGAGCGCGTCCGGAAAGCGCTGGCGCAACAGGGCGATGCTGTCGAGCGGTTGCGGCGAATTGAGCGGCACTTCGAGCAGCCGGAAGCCGGCTTCGACGATCGCGTCGCCCACCGCGGGTGCCTCGGCCGGCGTCAGTCCGCGCAGGATCGCGACGAGCGGCAGTTGGCGCATCGCGCCGGAGAATTTGTCGACGGGCGTGGTCATTGTTTTCTGTGGCTCTGTGAATGAAGCGCGTGCAGGCCGGCCCAGGTGGCCTCGGCGCCAAGCGACCGGGCCTGGGTGCCGGAGGCCTGCAGGGCCAGCATGTAGCGTTGGGTGAGGGCGGGTGTGCCGATCAGGACCACCTCCGCGGCGGCGTGGACCGATTGCGTGCGCAGTTCCTCGCCGATCAGGATGCCGGAGAGATAGCTCGACAATTCGCGCGCCGGCATGCGGTCGAAGAGCGAAAGCGTTCGTGCGCCGAAGGCGTTGTGCAGAAGGCCCTGGCCGTTGTCGGCCTGTGTCACGCCTTGCAGGAAGGCGGCCTCGTCCAGCGGCGCCGAGGTGTCGATCGTGCGCGAGAGGATCGAGTGCTGGCTCAGCACTGCGTAGAACTCGCCGGTCATGAAGGTGCGAAAGCTCGTCACCATCCCCTTCTTCACGCGGGCCCACTTGTTGTGCGTGCCGGGCAGTACGAACAGGCCGTCGTGGATGCCGGTCAGCGCCATCGCGCCAAAGATCTGGACTTCCTCGCCCCGCATCACGTCGGGCACGCCGTCGTGCGTGTCGCTCAGGCCCGGCACGATCGAGATGCGGCCGGGCTCGATCTCCAGGATCTTGTTGCGGACTTCGACCAGACCGGCAGGGCACGCGCAATACGGCGCCTCGACCCAGCCCTGCTTGCTGCCGGCCATGCCCGAGATCAGGCAGCGTGTGCCCTGAGGACGCATCCATTCGCCGAAGAGCGTTTCGAACACCTCGGTGAAGCCGCCGTGCTTCACGGTGAGGATGCCGCGCGAATGGCTCTGTTCTTCCAGCACCCGCCCATCGGCGTCGAGCAGCGCGCCGCGCAGCGAGCTCGTGCCCCAATCGACGGCAACCAGGCGGGCGTGGCTCATGTCAGCTGGCTCTCGGCTTGTATGCGGTCACGTCGATCTCGACCTTCGCGTCGATCATGAGGCGCGACTCGACGGTCGAGCGTGCAGGACGGTGGTCGCCCAGGCATTCCATGTAGACGCGGTTGAAGCTGCCGAAGTCGCGTGCGTCGTTCAGCCACACGCTCACCTTGGCGATGTCGGCCAGCGTGCAGTCGGCCAATGCAAGCGCCTGCTCGATGCGCTTGAACACCTGGCGCGTCTGCGCCTCGATGCCGCCGACGATGACCTGGCCCTGGTCGTCGGTCGGGACTTGTCCGGAGACGAAAACAAAATCGCCCGCGCGGGTGGCGGGCGACAGGGGACGTGCCTGCCGATCGGAGGCAATCGGCGACTGGCCGAGCATTTCAACTTTGGACATGGTGATGTGTGTGTAATGAAATTACATTGAAAAGGCAGGGTAAACCCCTGTTTGACGTGGCAAATCGCGAGAAATACGATCGGCGATGTAATGTTATTACTCATGGAGCCGCGATGCAAACAACCGCCATCACTGTACCGACATCTGGTTTTCTTCAACTGAACCCGGTGCGCGCATCGCGATGGCGAACCGTCGCTGGTGCGTTTGCCGCCACCGTCGCATTCGGCTTGCTGCCTGCCGCCGCCTTCGCCGAACCTGCCAAGGGCGGCGCCGCCAACCTGGCGATGGTCGGCGAGCCGCAGGGCCTGGACCCGATGATCAGCACCGCGGACCTGGTCGGCACGATCATGCAGCACGTCTACGAACCGCTCTACACCTTCGATGCCAACTGGAACGTGGCACCGATGCTGGCGGAGGGCATGCCGGTGGTCTCCAAGGACGGCCTGACCTACACCATCGCGATCCGCAAGGGCGTCAAGCTCCACAACGGCCGCGACCTGAATGCCGATGACGTCGTGGCTTCGCTTCAGCGCTGGATGGAACTCTCGCCGCGCGGCAAGTCCGTGGGCAAGGAAGTCGCGTCGCTCGCGGCCAAGGGCCCGCAGAGCATCGAGCTCAAGCTCAAGAACCCCTATGCGCCGCTTCTCGCCCAACTGGCGCTGCCCAGCGGCATGGCCGCGATCATGGCCAAGGAGAGCATCGCACCGCAACTGAAGGAATTCATCGGCACCGGCCCCTACAAGTTCAAGGAACGCCGTCCCGACCAGTTCACCGTGCTCGTGCGCCATGACGGCTACACCGCGCGCAAGGAGGCACCGAGCGGCTATGCCGGGCGCCGCGAAGCCTTGCTCGACGAATTGCGTTTCGTGCCCGTGCCCAATGCGAACACACGCGTCGAAGGTTCGCTCTCGGGCCAGTTCCAGTACGCGGACCTGCTCCCGGTCGAGGCCGTGGGCCGCATCGAGAAGGGCGCGCCGGCCGTGGTGCCGATCGTGACCAAGAACTTCGGCTTCCCCTACATCGTGTTCAACACCAAGGAAGGCGTGCTGGCATCGCAGCCGCTGCGCCGCGCGGTACAGACCGCGGTGGGGCAGGGCGAGCTGATGGCCGCCGGCTTCGGCGACAACCGCTTCTTCGTGGTCGAGCCCAACTTCTTCCCGAAGGGCACGCCTTATTACTCGGCCGCCGGCACCAACGCCTACAACACCCGCAATCCGCAGACGGCGAAGGATCTCGCGGCCAAGGCCGGCTACAACGGCCAGCCGGTGCGCATCATGGCGAGCCGCCAGTACGAGTTCCACTACAACATGGCGCTCGTGATGTCCGAGCAACTCAAGAAGGCCGGCTTCAAGACCGACCTGCAGGTGGTCGACTGGGCCACGCTGGTGCAGCGCCGCAACGACGCCAAGCTGTGGGACGTCTACTTCACGCATTCGGGCCTCTTCCCCGAGCCGATGCTTTCGCCGCCGCAGTTGGGCGACGGCGCGCCGGGCTGGTGGGAAACGCCCGCCAAGAAGGCGACGCTGACCGCGTTCAACCAGGAAACCGACAGCGCCAAGCGCGGCGCACTGTGGGGCCAGGTGCAGCAGACCGTGTATGACGAAGTGCCCTTCATCGAGGTCGGCAAGTTCAACAGCCTGTCCGCGCGCTCGGCCAAGCTGGAGGGCTACACGCCCGCGATCTGGCCGTTCTTCTGGAACACCGGCCTTGCCAAGTAGACCCGGCGAACCCTCATGTTGCGTTTCTTGCTCACCCGCCTGGCGGGGGCGGTGGTGGTGCTCGCCATCGTCGCCGTACTGGTCTTCGCGCTGACGCGCCTGGCGTCGGGTGACCCGGTCGCGCTGCTCCTCGGCGACCAGGCGACCACCGAGGACATTGCCCAGGCCCGCATCCAGTACGGGCTCGACAAGCCCTTGCCGACGCAGTTCGTGCTGTGGGTGGGCGAACTGCTTCAGGGAAACCTCGGGCAGTCGCTGTTCCTCCAGCGCCCGGTGGCGCAGGCGCTGATGGAGCGCGCCGAGCCGACGATGTTCCTCGCGCTGTTCGCCGTCGGCATCGCTGCGCTGATCGGCATCCCGGCCGGCATGGCGGCCGCCATCTGGCGCGGCAGCGCGGCCGACCAGGCCGTGAGCGGCGTGGCGATGCTGGGCGCCAGCATCCCGAGCTTCTGGCTCGGGCTGATCCTGATCCAGTTCTTCGCGGTCAAGCTCGGGTGGTTTCCGACATCGGGCTACGGGGACCCCAGCGCTTCGCTGCATGAGCGCCTGCACCACCTGCTGTTGCCCGCCCTGGTGCTGGGCCTGCTGAACTCAGCGCTGATCATCCGCTTCACGCGTGCCTCGATGCTCGACATCCTCGGCGAGGACTACGTGCGCACCGCGCGCGCCAAGGGCCTGCCGGAGTACGTGATCATGGTCAAGCACGTGCTGCGCAACGCACTGGTGCCCATCGTCACCGTGCTGGGCCTCACGCTCGCACTGATGATCGGCGGCACGGTGGTGACGGAAACCGTCTTCAACCTGCCCGGCGTCGGCAACCTTGTCGTGCGCGCGGTGCTGCGGCGCGACTACCCGGTGATCCAGGGCACGCTGCTGGTGATCGCCGCGATCTACGTGTTCATCAACCTCGGCGTCGACTTCATCTACACGCTGGTCGATCCGCGCATCCGGCTGGAGTCGAAATGAAAGCGGCCGTCTTTTCCTTATTCGGTGGCGCAATGCCGGTCGCGCGTCGCCTTTTCTCGCGCAAGGTCGTGCTGGCCGCGGCGCTGGTGTTGCTGCTGGTGGTGGGCGTGGCGGTGATCTATCCGTGGATCTCGGATGCCGACCCGGGTGCCATCGAGATCAGCAACCGCCTGCACGCGCCATCCTGGACCCATTGGGCCGGCACCGACGAACTCGGCCGCGACGTCATGCTGCGCATCGTGCACGGTGCGCGCTACTCGCTGCTGATCGGCTTTGTCACCGCCGCCGGCGCCGTGCTCTTCGGCACGCTGATGGGCATGCTGGCCGGCTTCTTCCGCCGACTCGATGCGCCGATGATGCGCGTGGTCGACGCGATGATGTCCTTCCCAGACATCCTGCTCGGCATCGCGCTGGTGTCGATCCTCGGCGTGTCGCTGTGGAACGTGATGCTCGCGCTGGTCATCGTGTACACGCCGCGCGTGGCACGCGTGGTGCGCGCCACCACGCTGGTGTTGCGAGAGCTGCTCTTCGTCGATGCGGCGCGCGCGCTCGGCGTGCGCACGCCGCGCATCCTGCGCAAGCACATCCTGCCGAACCTGATGTCGCCGATCCTCGTGCAGGTGACCTTCATCTTCGCGTACGCGATCCTGGCCGAAGCGGGGTTGTCGTTCCTCGGCGTGGGGGTGCCGCCGGATATTCCGACCTGGGGCACCATGATCGCCGGCAGCCTCGAATACGCCGACAAGGCTTTCTGGACGATCTTCTGTCCGGGCCTCGCCATCGTGCTGACCGCGCTCTCGCTGCAGATGCTGGGTGACGGCGTGCGCGACCTGCTCGATCCCAAGCTCAGGAAGGCCGCATGAACACTCACACCCTCACGATCCCGCGCCTGGAAGTGCAAGGGCTGTCGACGTCTTTCGCCACCGAGGCGGGCCGCATCCAGAGCGTGGCCGATGTGTCCTTCGCGATCCGGCCCGGCGAAACGCTGGCGCTGGTGGGCGAATCGGGGTCGGGCAAATCCGTCACCAGCCTGACGCTGATGGGGCTGCATGCGAAGACCTCGCACGCACAGGTGCAGGGAGAAGCGTGGTTCGTGCGGCGCGACGGCCGCCGGGTGAACCTGCTCGAGATGCCCGAGGCCGAGAAGCGCGCACTGCGCGGCAACGAATTGGGCATGATCTTCCAGGAGCCCATGACCAGCCTCAACCCGGTGCTGACCATCGGCGAGCAGATTGCGGAGTCGGTGCGGCTGCATCTCAGGATGGATCGCAAGGCGGCCCTCGCGCACGCGCAGCGCATGCTGGAACTGGTGGAGATCCCGGCCGCCGCGCAGCGGGTCCACGAATATCCGCATCAACTGTCCGGCGGCATGCGGCAGCGCGTGATGATCGCCCTCGCGATGGCCTGCAATCCGACATTGCTGATCGCCGACGAGCCGACCACCGCGCTCGACGTCACCATCCAGGCGCAGATCCTTGCGCTGATGGGCCGCTTGCAGAAGGAAACCGGCATGAGCATGCTGTTCGTCACGCACAACCTCGGGGTGGTGGCGCAGTACGCGGATGCGGTCGCCGTGATGTATGCGGGCCGCATCGTTGAATCGGCGCCCGTGCACGATCTCTTTGCGCGTCCGGACCATCCCTACACGCGCGGCCTGCTGGCCTGCCTGCCAGGCGTGGCGCGGCGCCGTGGTGCACCCGCCGCCATGGCGGGCAAGCGGCCGCGGCTGGTGGCGATTCCAGGCCAGGTGTCGAGCCCATTCGCCCCGCCTCCGGGCTGCGCTTTCGCGCCGCGTTGTTCTTATCGCCGCGAGGCCTGCGATTCGCAAATGCCTCTGCTCGAATCCGCAGGCGGCCAGCGCAAGGTGCGCTGCATCGGTTTCATCGAGGAGCAGGCGGCATGACGACTGCATCATTGGCGAGCGACAACCTGCTCGAGATCCGCAACCTGCGCAAGTATTTCGGCAAGGGCAGCCACCCGGTGCGCGCGGTGGACGACGTGAGCTTCACCATTCGCAAGGGCGAGACGCTGGGCCTGGTCGGCGAATCCGGCTCGGGCAAGAGCACCATCGGCCGCCTGCTCACGCGGCTCGTCGACCCGACCGACGGGCAGATGCTGTACCAGCCGCAGGGGTCCGATGCCGCGCCTCAGGACCTGGCGGGGCTGTCGCAATCGCAGTTCCGGCCGCTGCGCTCCAAGGTGCAGATCATTTTCCAGGACCCCTACGCCAGCCTCAATCCACGCATGCGGATTCGCGACGTGCTGGCGGAAGCGCTGGACACGCACGGGCTTGCCAAGGGCGCGGCGCGCAAGCCGCGCATCGAGCAGTTGCTGCAGCAGGTCGGCCTGCGCCCTGAACATGCCGATCGCTTTCCGCACGAGTTCTCCGGCGGGCAGCGCCAGCGCATCGGCATCGCTCGCGCGCTGGCCGTGGAGCCGCAGTTCATCGTGGCCGACGAGCCCTTGTCGGCACTGGACGTGTCGATTCAGGCGCAGGTGGTCAACCTGCTGGGCGAACTGAAGGAGCAGTTGGGACTCACGCTGCTCTTCATCTCGCACGATCTCGATGTGGTGGAGTACCTGTGCGATCGCGTGGTGGTGCTCTACCTTGGCCGCGTGATGGAGATCGCCCCGACCGAGTCGCTCTACGCCCATCCCCAGCATCCGTACACTCGCGCGCTGCTGGCGGCGGCACCCATCCCCGACCCGGCGCAGCGGCGCGTGGTGCCGCTGCTGCAGGGCGACCTGCCGAGCCCGGCGAACCCGCCTTCGGGTTGCGTCTTTCGCACGCGCTGCCCGCTCGCGGAGGAGCGATGCGCCGGCGCCGACATGCAACTGCGCGAAGTCCGGCCCGGACACTGGCATGCGTGCTGGCGCAACGATCTTTGATCTTTGCGCGGCCCTGGCCCATCATCAAGAACATCCAACAGAGGGACACATATGACAGAAGAGTTCATCCTGGACCACCGCAGCAAGAGCTACCCGCTCGAGGCCGCGCCGTGCCGCGGAGCCGAGATCGGCCGGAAGGGGTGGAATGTGCTGGCCGATGACCTGTCCTACCCATTGGCCGTCATCCGCCGCTCGGCGCTCGCTCACAACATCGCGTGGATGCAGGCCTACGCGCACCGCAAGGGCGTGACGCTGGCACCGCACGGCAAGACCACCATGTCGCCCGAACTCTTCGCGCAGCAGTTGGCCGGCGGTGCCTGGGGACTGACCTTCGCGACCATCTACCAACTTTCCGTCGGCGTGGAGGCGGGCGCCCGCCGCGCCATCATCGCCAACCAGGTCATGTGCGATGCCGACCTCGACGGGCTGGACATGCTGCTGGCCGGGCACAACGACCTGCGCGTCTGGTTCCTGGTCGATTCGCTCGCCCAACTGGCGCTGATCGAGGACTGGGCGCGGCGCCGGGAATGCAAGCGCTGCTTCGACGTGCTGATCGAGATCGGCATACCCGGGCAGCGTACCGGCTGCCGCACGCTGGATGAGGCGCTGGATCTGGCAGCCGCCATCTCGCGTTCGACGGTCGTGCAACTCGGCGGCATCGAGTGCTATGAAGGCGGCCTGGCCCGGTGCGACAGCGAGCACGACGCACGCGAGGTCACGGCGCTGGTGGGCCGCGTGCTCGAGGTCGCTCGCTCTTGCGATGCCGGGAACTACTTCTGTGACGACACCGTGATGCTGACGGCCGGCGGGTCGGCGGTGTTCGACCTCGTCGTGCCGCTGCTGCGCGCTCAAGGTCTCTCGCGGCCCGTGCAGGGCGTGTTGCGCTCGGGCTGCTACATCACGCATGACAACGGCAACTACGCACGTTTCCTGGCGCAGGTGGAGAAGCGCGAAGGACTGGATGAATCCCTTCGCGCCGCGCTCGAAGTCTGGGCGATGGTGCAGTCGGTGCCCGAGCCGGGCCTGGCGCTGCTGACCTGCGGCCGACGGGACATTTCCTACGATCTCGAAATGCCGATCCCGGTGTGCCATGCGCCGCGTGGCGATCGCAGCGCCGTCGACGTGCCTGCGGGCTGGACGATCAGTGCGCTGAACGACCAGCACGCCTATCTGCGCTTCGACCCGACGGGCCCGGTGCCCCAGGTCGGCGACCGCGTCGCGCTGGGCATCTCGCACCCTTGCACCACCTTCGACAAGTGGCGCTGGCTGGCGCTCGTCGAGGACGACTGGGCCGTGACCGGCGCCATCAGCACGCGTTTCTAGGTGTCCGGGATGAACGACTCCGCAGCCCATCTCCTGCAGCGCCTGCGCGAGCGCATGGCCGGATTGCCAGCCGCGCAGCGCAGCGTCGTGCAATGCGTGCTCGAAGACCCGCGCGCCGCCGTCGCCGCCACGGTGGAGCAACTCGCGCAACAAGCCGGTGTCTCGATGCCGACCATCGTGCGGACCTGCCGCAGCTTCGGCTTCGAGTCGGTACGCGAATTCATGCTGGCGCTGGCGCAGGATCTGGCGGTCACGGGCTCGTACCTTCACCGCAGCGTGCTGGCGGAAGACAGCGCGGGCGACGTGACCAGCAAGATCATCCATGCGGCCGTGTCCTCGTTGACCGAACTCGGCCGGCGCATCGACGTCGCCGTGCTGGACGAAGTCGCGACACGGCTGGCCGCCGCGCGGCGCATCGATTGCTATTCGGTGGGTGCGGCATCCACCTTCATGGCAAGCGAGCTGCAGAGCCGCTTGTTCAGGCTCGGATGCACGTCCAACGCGATCTTCGACGCGCACCAGCAGCTGGTGTCGGCCAGCACCTTGGGGCCCGATGGCGTGGCTTTCGTCATCTCGCACGTGGGGCGCATGCCCTACACGCTGGAGGCGGCGCGCTTCGCACGATCGCAGGGTGCCACGGTGGTGGCGTTGACGCAGCCCGATACGCAACTGGCCGAGATCGCGGACCTCGTGCTCGCCGTGTCGGTGCCGCAGGATGCGGTGATGCGCGTCGGCACCGAGGCCTACCTCGCGCACCTCGTGGTGATCGAGATCCTGATGGTGCGGCTTGCGCAAAAGCTCGGCCCCGTCGCAACGCGCGGGCTGCAGCAGTTCAAGCAACTGCTGCACAAGCACGGCTTCGACAGCGCCGAGTATTCGGGCGCCACAGAGACCAACGACGAGAGGCCATGACCATGCAAGACACTCAGCCCACGCTCCTCAAGGGCGGCCAGATCGTCGACGGCAGCGACAGGCCGGGCTGGCTCGGCGACGTGCTGCTGGTCGGCGAACGCATCGCCTCCGTCGCCGCGCCCGGCGGTACGCCTCCTGAAATGCTGGCGGGCCTCCGCGAACGCGGCACGGTGCAGGAGATCGATTGCACGGACCTTGTCATCGCGCCCGGCTTCATCGACGTGCACACGCACGACGATGCTGCGGCCATCGAGAAGGCCGACATGCTGCCCAAGCTGTCGCAGGGCGTGACCACGGTGATCGTCGGCAACTGCGGCATCTCGCTCGCGCCCGTGGTGACCGATGCGCCGCTCGCGCCGCTTTCGCTGCTGGGCCGCGGGCAGTTTCGCCACGCGACGATGCGCGCCTATGCCGACGCGGTGAATGCAGCCCGGCCCGGCGTCAATGTCGCAGCGCTCCTCGGACACACTGCACTGCGCATGCGTCACATGCCCGCACTGGACCGTGCGGCCAACGAGGCCGAGCGCGCCGCGATGGCAGCCGACATGCAGGAGGCCATGGATGCAGGCGCGCTGGGCTTGTCTTCGGGCGTGTTCTACGAGGAAGCCTATGCGGCCGACGTCGATGAACTCGTCGCGGTGGCCAGCGTGGCCGCACGCAATGGGGGCGTCTATGCAACCCACATTCGAGACGAACTGGCCGGCATTCTTCCAGCCCTGCAGGAAGCCGCGTTGACCGCTCGCCAGTCCGGCCTGCCGCTCGTCGTCTCGCACCACAAGTGCGCCGGCCCCGACAACTGGGGCCGCACGCGCGAGACCTTGCCGCTCATCGAGGAACTGGCACGCGGCCAGGAGATCGGCATGGACGTCTACCCGTACACCGCGGGCTCCACCGTGCTGCGCGAGGATCTGGTCGACGGCGTCATCGACATCCTCATCACCGGCAGCCATCCGCATCCCGAGGTGGGCGGGCGCTACCTCGCAGATATCGCCGCGGAATGGGGCGTATCGCAAAAGGAAGCTGCCGTGCGTTTGAAGCCTGGCAACGCCTGTTACTTCCAGATGCGTGAAGACGACGTGCAGCGCGTGATCACGCATCCGCTGTCGATGATCGGCTCCGATGGCCTGCCGCACGACGAGCGGCCGCACCCGCGCCTGTGGGGCGCCTTTCCTCGCGTGCTTGCAAGCTACTGGCGCGAGAAGGGCCTGCTGCGGCTCGAACAGGCGATCCACAAGATGACGGGCATGTCTGCCGCGCGCTTCCGCATCGGCGAGCGTGGGCTGATCAAGGCGGGCTACATGGCCGACGTCGTGCTGTTCGATCCGCTGCGCGTGAAGGACGGCGCGACCTTCGAGCAGCCGCGCCAGTTGAGCGAAGGCATCGAGCGCGTGTGGGTCAATGGTGTGCTGAGCTACACCGCCGGCGGGCGCGCCACCGGTGCGCGTGCGGGTCGGTTCGTGGTGCGCGCGAAAGCGCCTCCTTTTGCTGCGCCCTGACCATCAGGGTTTGTCCTGCCGGGCATCGAATTCAATCATCATATGATTTGAATCGACAGCGCTGCAGACCGGCGTTGTCGAGTGGTGATTCGACCTCGAAGCCGGTTTAGCAGGAGACATTCCATGCCCCATTCGATGAACGCAAGGCGCCGGCGCATGCTGCAGGGCCTGGGTGCCGCGGCAATGCTGCCAGTGGCTTTCTCGGTGAGAGCCAACGACTTCCCGACCAAGCCCGTGGAGCTCGTGGTGCCTGCGTCCGCCGGTGGCGGCACGGATGCGCTGGCCCGCGCCTTCTCGGAAGCCGTCAAGAAGCACTTCCCGCAGCCCATGGTCGTGAACGACAAACCGGGCGCGAGCGGCGTGGTCGGCATGAGCGATGTGCTCAATGGCAAGCCTGACGGCTACAAGGTGAGCGTGGTGATCGCGGAGCTCGTGATCCTTCCGCACCTCGGTCTCTCGAAGTTCACCTACGCGGACTTCCAGCCTGTTGCGCGCCTCAACGCCGACCCGTCGGCCATCACCGTGCGCACTGAGGCACCGTGGAACACGATCGAGGAATTCCTCGCCGCCGCGAAGGCGAAGCCCGGCGAGATGAAGGTCGGCAACTCCGGCAACGGTTCGATCTGGCATCTTGCTGCCGCGGGCCTCGAAGACAAGACCGGGGTCAAGTTCAACCATGTGCCCTACCAGGGGGCGGCGCCGGGTGTGGTGGCACTGCTGGGTGGCCACATCGACGCGGTCGCAGTGAGTCCCGGTGAGGTGGCGGCGCACGTGCAGGGCGGCAAGCTGAAGATGCTCGCCGTCATGGCCGACCAGCGATTGAAGGCCTTCGACAAGGTGCCGACCTTGAAGGAACGCAACATCGACCTGTCGATCGGAACGTGGCGCGGCCTCGCCGTGCACAAGGCCACGCCGCCCGACATCGTGACGACGCTGCGCACGGCCGCACGCAAGGCGGCCGAGGAGCCCATGCTTCGCGAACAGCTCGAGAAGCTCAACCTCGGCTTCGCGTACCTCGATGCCGAAGCCTTCGGACAGGCAATGCAGCGCGACCACGAATACTTCAAGCAGCTCGTGCAGAAGCTGGGAATCAAGGCATGAGCGAGATCAACGCCGGCGCACGGCCGGAACTGCTGGTCGTCGCGCCTCTGATGCCATTCCTCATGGAAGCGCTGCGTCGTGAATACACCGTTCATGACCGCATCCATGTGAGCGACCCTGCCGCATTCGCCGGCGTCGCGCCGCGCATCCGTGGCGTGGTTGCCAACGGTGAAGCCAAGGTGCCGCGCGAGTTGATCGCCCAGTTGCCGGCGCTCGAAGTGATATCGGTGTTCGGCGTCGGCTACGACGGCGTCGACGTTGCCGCTGCGCACGAGCGCGGTGTGCCGGTGACGAACACGCCTGAAGTGCTCAATGACGACGTGGCGGATCTCGCCATCGGGCTGATGATCGCAATGGCACGCCGCATTCCGCAGGCGGACCGGTTCGTGCGAGCGAACGAATGGCCCAACGGTCCGATCGCGCTGAGCCGCAAGGTCACGGGCGGCAGGCTCGGTGTGGTGGGCATGGGCCGCATCGGCCAGGCGATCGCGCATCGCGCTGCCGCTTTCAAGATGGAGATCGCCTACACGGCACGCTCCCCGCGCCCAAACCTCAACTACACGTACTACCCCGACGCGGCATCGCTGGCGGCGGTGGTTGACTTCCTGATCGTGATTACGCCCGGCGGCGCCGGCACGCGCGGGATGATCGATGCGCGCGTGCTCCAGGCCCTTGGGCCCGATGGCTACCTCATCAACGTGGCGCGCGGCAGCGTCGTCGATCAACCGGCGCTGATCGATGCGCTGCGCGACGGCGTCATCGCCGGTGCTGCACTCGACGTGTTCGTGAACGAGCCCAACGTGCCCGAGGAATTGCGCGCGATGCCGAACGTGGTGCTGACGCCGCACATCGGCAGCGGCACGAAGCAGACGCGCGAAGCCATGGGGCAATTGACCTTCGACAACCTGCGCGCGCACTTCGCAGGCGCACCGCTGCTCACGCCAGTGGACGCCTGAAGGCGTTGCTCCCCAGTGACCAAGAACACCCACGGCCGAACACTCGACCTGCTGGGCGAAGCGATCGTGTCGCGCCGCTATGCCATCGGAGCGCCGATGCCGGCGGAACCATTGCTCTGCGAGGAGTTCGGCGTCAGCCGGACGGTCGTGCGTGAGGCCGTGAAGTCGCTGGTGGCCAAGGGCCTGATCATCACCGGACCCAAGGTCGGCACCCGTGTATTGCCCGAGGACCGGTGGAACTGGTTCGACCCCGATGTCATCACCTGGCAGGCCCGTGCCGGCCTGACACCCGAGTTCCTGCGCGATCTGCAGGACTTGCGCCGAGTGGTAGAGCCCGCCGCCGTCAGGCTGGCCGCTGAACGCGCGACAGCGGATGACATCGACGAGATCGAGGCCGCCTATGCCGGCATGAAGCACGCGGTGGAATTCGGCGGCGACTACGTGACCTTCGACCTGCGTTTTCACAATGGCTTGCTGCGCGCCGCGCGCAACCGCATGCTGGCGCAGATGAGCAAGGCGCTGCACGCCTTGCTGCGAACGAGCTTCGAGATTTCCACCACAAAGAAAGACGGTCCCGCGCAGTCGCTGCCCATGCACCGCGCGGTGCTCGACGCTGTGATCGCCCACAACCCGGCGCGGGCCGAGCGGGCAATCATCAAGCTCATCGATGGCGCCCGCGAGGACATCGAGGAGGTGATCGGTTCGCGCCGTCGCCTGCCGCGCCTCAGCCGGCCGCCGCCGCGGCTGAAGGCGGCCTGAGATCCGCGCCGAAGCCCCCCGCATTCAAGTTCCCAACCCTTGCTCGTCCATCGAGCCACCCCGTCGCAGAAAAAAGGAGACAGAAGCATGAAACTCAAAGCACTCGTGATACCGACGTTGATGGCCCTCGGCCTCGCCGTCGCCGGCCAGGCATCGGCACAGGAGAAGCTCACCGTCTGGTGGGTCAAGGGCTTCTACAAGGCGGAGGACGATGCCTTGTTTGCTGCCATCAAGAAGTTCGAGGAGAAGCACAAGGGCGTCAAGGTCGAACTGTCGCAGTACCCCGTGCAGGACATGATCCCGAAGACTGTCTCCGCGCTCGATTCGGGCAGCCCGCCCGATGTCGCCTATGCCGACGTCTACGACTTCCAGGTCACGGGCAAGTGGGCCTTCGACGGCAAGCTGGAAGACATCAGCAGCGTCATCGCGCCGATGCAGGCACGCTTTGCGCCGAACACGGTCGAGACCACCTTTCTCTACAACGACCAGACGAAGTCGAAGGCCTATTACGCCTTCCCGATCAAGCAGCAGACGATGCACATCAACTACTGGATCGACATGCTGGCCGAGGCAGGCTTCAAGGAATCGGACATCCCGACCACCTGGAAGGACTACTGGTCGTTCTGGTGCGAGAAGGTGCAGCCCGCCAGCCGCCAGAAGAGCGGCAAGCGCACCTTCGGTATGGGTATGCCGATGGGTGTGGATTCGAGCGATTCGTTCTATTCCTTCCTGACCTTCGCGGATGCCTACAACGTGAAGATGGTCAGCGACAGCGGCAAGCTGCTGGTCGATGACCCGACCGTGCGCGCTGGGCTGATCGGCGCCATGACCGACTACGTGACGCCCTACCAGAAGGGCTGCACGCCGCCGTCGTCCACGAGCTGGAAGGACCCGGACAACAACGTCGCCTTCCACAACAAGACGACCGTGATGACGCACAACGCGACCATCTCGCTGCCCGCCAAGTGGCTCGACGACTCGAACAACGCATCCCTCACGCCGGAACAGCGCGAGGAAGCCAAGAAGAACTACTTCGAGCGCATCCGCACGGCGGGCTTCCCGTCCAAGCCCGACGGCAGCAAGATGGTCTATCGCACGGCCGTGAAGACGGGCGTGGTGTTCAAGGATGGCAAGAACAAGCAGCGCGCCAAGGAGTTCGTGACCTTCCTGATGCAGGAGGAGAACCTCACGCCCTACGTCGAGGGTTCGCTCGGTCGCTGGTTCCCGGTGACCAAGGCAGGGCAGGCGAGTCCGTTCTGGCAGGCCGATGCGCATCGCAAGTCGGTCTACAACCAGTATGCCGCCGGCACGGTGACCTTCGAGTTCACGAAGAACTACCGATTCACGATCCTCAACAACGAGAACGTCTGGGCCAAGGCGATGAATCGCATCGTGAGCGACAAGGTGCCGGTGGACAAGGCGGTCGACGAGATGATCGAGCGCATCAAGACGGTCGCACGTTGACCTGACGCGGCTGCCGACCATGAGTTCCACCGCAAGCGCCGTGACCGCGGCCGGCACCGCCGCGACACCTGCCATCAAGCTCGGACGCTGGCAGTTCTGGGGTCGACTGATGGTCGTTCCCTACCTGCTGGTCTTCGTGATCTTCGTGCTCTACCCGGTGTGCTATGGCCTCTGGCTGGCGCGCCATCCGCAGAGCTATGTGCACCTGGTGGCCGACCCGATCTTCTTCAGGTCGGTCATCAACACCATCATCTTTCTTGTCGTTGCCATCAACGTCAAGATGCTGGTGGCCCTCGTGCTGTCGGGCTTCTTCGTGCAGTCGCGCTGGTGGATCAAGATCCTCGCGGGGATCTTCATCCTGCCGTGGGCGGTGCCGTCGATTCCAACGATCCTGTCGGTGCGCTTCATGCTCAACCCGGAATGGGGCGTGATCAACAGCACCATTTTTCACCTGACCGGGCTCGACGGCCCGAACTGGCTCAATGACCCGACGCTGGCGCTGAGCTTCGCGATGCTCATGCACATCTGGAAGTCGCTGCCGTTCTGGACGCTGATCCTGGTGGCCGGCCGGCTTTCGATCCCGACCGAGCAGTACGAGGCCGCATCGGTCGATGGCGCGAGCTCGTGGCAGAAGTTCAAGTTCATCAGCTGGCCGGCGCTGCGCACGCTGTACGTGACGTCGCTGATCCTGTCGATGATCTGGACGCTCGGCGACTTCAACAGCGTCTACCTGCTGACCGGCGGCGGCCCGGCAGACCTGACGCACGTGCTCGCGACGCTGGGCATCCGGTACCTGCGGCTCGATCAGGTCGATTTGTCGATGGCTTCGATCGTGGTGGCGCTACCGCTCATCCTGCCCCTCGTCTATTTCATGATGAAGAGGCTCTCGAAATGAACCCCCACGCTCGTCGGAGGGCGATATGAAGCGCTGGACCCTCAAGTCTGTCGGCACAGAGGCCAAGCTGCTGCTGATCGGCATTCCCGTGCTGCTGTGGACGATCATTCCCGTCTATCACATGGTGCTGTTCGCGATCTCGCCACGGGGCGAGGCGACGAGCGGCCGCCTGTGGCCCAAGTCGCCGACGCTGGACAACTTCAGTACTGTCTTCCATCAGAGGCACTTCTACCTCGACCATTTCTGGGTGCAACTCGGCAATTCCGTGCTGATCGCGGTCGCGGTCGGTGCGATCACGCTGTTCGTCGCGACCACCGCCGCCTTCGCGATCAGCCGCCTGCGCGTGCGGGGAGGGCGCACGGTGATGAACATGGCGCTTTTCACCTACTTCATCCCCGCGGCCTTCCTGGCGGTGCCGATGTACAAGACCATGGGCAACTATGGGCTGCTCAACAGCCAGTGGTCGCTGATCCTCGCGATGGTGACCATCGCGTCGCCGTACTGCATCTGGGTGCTCAAGCAGGCTTCGGACAAGCTCCCGTACGAGCTTGACGAAGCGGCGCGCATGGACGGCGCGTCGCCGCTGCAACTGTTCCGGCTGGTGTACCTGCCGCTCATGGTGCCCTCGCTGGTCGCGGTCGGCACCTATGCGCTGCTGCTGGCATGGAACGAATACCTCTATGCCTTCCTGCTGCTGTCGAACGACCGCAGCGTGACGCTGGCGGTCGCGCTCGGCAACTTCCTCGCGGCGGACGATTCGCCGTGGGAACTGCTGATGGCGACCGGTCTGATCTATGCGCTGCCACCCGCAGCGATCTACTACACCTTCAAGCGCTACATGGTCGGTGGCATCACGGCCGGAGCGGTCAAGAGCTAAGGGAAAGACAACGATATGGCTTCCGTCACTTTTCAGAACGTCCAGAAGTCCTACGGCAAGACGCAGATCATCGAGCGGCTCGGCTTCGAGATCGAGGATGGCGAGTTCGTCGTGCTGGTCGGGCCGTCGGGCTGCGGCAAGTCCACCTTGCTGCGCATGCTGGCGGGCCTGGAGGACATCACCGGCGGCGAGATCATGATCGACGGCCGCGTCGTCAACGAGCTCGAATCGAAGGACCGCGACATCGCGATGGTGTTCCAGAGCTACGCGCTTTATCCGCACATGACGGTCGGCGAGAACATGGGCTTCAGCCTGCGCTTGCGAAACGCCGACAAGGGCGTGACCGAGAAGCGGGTGGCCGATGCCGCGAAGATCCTCAACCTCGACAAGTTGCTCGGACGCTATCCGCGCGAACTGTCAGGCGGGCAGCGGCAACGCGTTGCGATGGGTCGGGCCATCGTGCGCGATCCCAAGGTGTTTCTCTTCGACGAGCCCTTGTCCAACCTCGATGCAAAGCTGCGCGTCGCGATGCGTGCCGAGATCAAGGCGTTGCACCAGCGCCTGAAGACCACGACGGTGTATGTCACGCACGACCAGATCGAGGCCATGACCATGGCTGACCGCATCGTGGTCATGCACGACGGCGCGGTCGAGCAGATCGGCACGCCGCTCGAACTCTATGACCGGCCCGACAACTTGTTCGTCGCGCAGTTCATCGGCTCACCGGCGATGAACGTCATCGAAGGGGCCGTGAGGCGAAGCAACGGGCGCTGCACCGTCGAAGCGCATGGCGCGATGTGGCCCGTGCCGGCCGGCACGGGTGCGGAAGAGGGGAAGGCCGTGCACTACGGCGTTCGGCCGGGCGACATCACGTTGTCGGACGTCGCCAATGGCGTGCCGGCCAAGGTCATCGTGGTCGAGCCCACCGGCGCGGAGACCGAGCTGCTGGTGGAAGTCGGAGAAGCCAAGATCACGCTCGCCGTGCACGGGCGGGTCGACGCGCAACCTGACCAGATGGTGGGCCTGGTGATCGCCAGCGAGAGCGTGCATCTGTTCGACCGGCAAAGCGGGCAGCGGCTGAGCTGAAACGCAAAAGGGCGCCGAGGCGCCCTTTTTTGCAGGTTGGTCGTGATCTCAGCGACCGAACGAACGGCCACCGCCGCCGTATCCACCGCCGCCACCACCGCCGTAGCCGCCGCCGGAGCGACCGCCACCCGAGCGGCCACCGCCGCCACCGGAACGGTTGCCGCCATAGCCGCCACCGCCGCCGCCGCGACGACCGCGGCCACCGCCGAGGCTGTCCACGCTGGTGCGCAACGGATCGGGCTGGCCTGCGCCGCCTGCCACCGCTTCAGCGCGCAGGTGCGCCACTGCATCGGCTTGCGTCGGGCTGTGGCTGTTGCCGTGATGGCGCGGCTGGCGCTCTTCGTGCGGCAGATGGTCATGACCGTGATGGTGATGGACCGGTGCATGGTGCGGCGCGCGCGCCGGGCCTTGCGATCCACGCGCCGGGCCTTGTCCGCGACCACCCTGGCCGCGTGGACCCTGGCCGCCGCCATTGGCGTTGCGGCCTGCAGGTGCGCCCTGGCCCTGTCCATTGCCGCCGCGACGCTGGCCACCGCCGTTGCCGCCGCCACCATTGCCGCCGCTGCGTTCGCCCTGGCCGGCCTTGTTCTCGCGGATGCGCTGCATCATTTCCTGGCGCGCTGCCTTCGCGGCTGCCTGCATGACTTCACGGCTCGGCGGCCGGCCTGCGCCGCCCCAGATGGTCTGGCGGCCCATGGCGATGGGTTCGGCGCGTTCGCCTTCCTCGGGGCCGAAGCCGTCGATGGTCTTGACCGGGATCTGCTGCTTGGTGAAGCGCTCGATCTCCTGCATGAAGCCTTCCTCGTCCAGGCAGACCAGGCTCACGGCTTCGCCGCTCGCGCCCGCGCGGCCGGTGCGGCCGATGCGGTGCACGTAGTCTTCGCTGACGTTGGGGATCTCGTAGTTCACGACGTGCGGCAGTTCGTCGATGTCGATGCCGCGTGCGGCGATGTCGGTCGCGACCAGCGCACGGATGTCCCCGCTCTTGAAGCCGGCCAGCGCCTGCGTGCGGGCGCTCTGGCTCTTGTTGCCGTGCAGAGCCATCGCTTCGATGCCGTTCTTGGTCAGGAACTCGGCCACGCTGTTGGCGCCGAACTTGGTGCGGGTGAACACCAGCACCTGGCTCCAGTTGTGCTCGTTGATGATGTGCGCGAGCAGGGCCTTCTTCTTGCCGCGGCCGACCGGGTGGATCACCTGCGTGATGCGCTGCACGGTGGTGTTGCGCGGCGTGACCTGGATGCTTTGCGGGTTCTTCAGCAGCGTGGCCGCGAGATCGCGGATCTCGTCGCTGAACGTGGCCGAGAACAGCAGGCTCTGCTTTTCCTTGGGCACCAGCGCGAGGATCTTCTTCACGTCGTGGATGAAGCCCATGTCGAGCATGCGGTCGGCCTCGTCGAGCACCAGCATCTGCACGGTCGACAGGTCGAGCATGCCTTGCTGCTGCAGGTCGAGCAGGCGGCCGGGCGTGGCCACCAGGATGTCGACGCCGCTCTTGAGCTTGCTGATCTGCGGGTTCATGCCGACGCCGCCGAAGATCACGGTCGAGCTGAGTTGCAGGTATTTACCGTACGTGCGGACCGATTCCTCGACCTGTGCCGCGAGTTCACGCGTGGGGGTCAGCACCAGGGCGCGAACGCCGGTACCGCCGAACTTGTTGGTGGCGCTGCGGCTCATCGTGAGCTTGTGCAGCAGGGGGAGGGTGAAGGCAGCGGTCTTGCCGGTGCCGGTCTGGGCGCCGCCCAGGAGATCGTGCCCGTCGAGCACCGCCGGAATGGCCTGGGCCTGGATCGGCGTGGGAGTTTCGTAGCCCTGCTCATGCACGGCCTTCAAGATGGCCGGGGCCAGCTTCAGTTCATCAAAGTTCATTGAGTTCAACAAGCGCCCTACACGGCGCAGTGGTATCCACCCGCTCGGGCGCCAAGTCGGACGTCGAGCCAGTAAGGGCGGATGAAGGTCAGGAGTGGGAGCCGGAAAACCTGCTCATGAAGATGAAAAGGCCTTCTTTGTCCCCGGCAGAGAGCCGGCGCTGCGGGCAACTGGACCCGACAGCAAACCGTATTGTCGCATGAGTCGGCACAAATCCCGAGTCGGCCTCTCGCCGGGCGTCGATGGGCTAAACTCTTGCCTCGCTCGACCTGTCGAGCCGGCGAGTGGCTGGAGATGCCGCTTGGCGGACGCTGAGCCGGCGGAACTCTTCCTGATCGACAGCGACGACGTCCTCATCGATGTCATCCATCAGGACCCCAAATGGATGGACTGGTCGGCGGCGGCCATCGGTGATTGCCTAAACCTACACGGCAGCACCCAGTGCCGCGGCGGCATTCCATAAGTACCGCAAGGCGGGCGGAACGTGGCCCTCGTTGCTGCCGGATCTGTATATCGGCGCACATGCCCAATGGATGGGCTGTACCCTCGTGTCCCGCGACAGCGCACGCTACAAGACCAATTTTCCAAAGCTCAAACTCATCTCACCGAAGCAAAGACAAACATGGCCCAGTACGTCTACACCATGAACAAGGTCAGCAAGACCGTGCCGCCCAAGCGGCAGATCTTGAAGGACATCTCGCTTTCCTTTTTCCCGGGCGCCAAGATTGGCGTGCTGGGCCTGAACGGCTCCGGCAAGTCGTCGCTGCTGAAGATCATGGCCGGCATCGACAAGGAAATCGAAGGCGAGGCGCTGCCGATGCCCGGCCTCACGATCGGCTACCTGGAGCAGGAGCCCAAGCTCAATGCCGCACACACCGTGCGCGAATCGGTCGAGGAAGCGATGGGTGCGGTCTACGCCGCCAAGGCGCGTCTTGAAGAGGTGTACGTGGCCTACGGCGCCGAAGACGCCGACTTCGATGCGCTCGCCGCCGAGCAGGCCGAGCTGGAGGCCATCATCGCCACCGCGGGCACCGATTCGGAGCATCAGCTCGAGATCGCCGCCGACGCGCTGCGCCTGCCGCCTTGGGACGCCAACATCGGCGTGTTGTCGGGCGGTGAAAAGCGCCGTGTCGCGCTGTGCCGCCTGCTGTTGAGCAAGCCGGACATGCTGCTGCTCGACGAACCGACCAACCACCTGGACGCCGAATCGGTCGAGTGGCTCGAAGTGTTCCTGCAGCGCTTTCCGGGCACCGTGGTGGCCATCACCCATGATCGCTACTTCCTCGACAACGCCGCCGAGTGGATTCTCGAACTGGACCGCGGCCGCGGCATTCCATGGAAGGGCAACTACAGCACCTGGCTCGAGCAGAAGGGCGAACGCCTGGCGCAAGAGCAGAAGAGCGAGGAAGCCCACGCCAAGGCCCTGAAGAAGGAACTCGAATGGTCGCGCCAGAACCCCAAGGCGCGTCAGGCCAAGAGCAAGTCGCGTCTGGCCCGCTTCGAGGAACTGAGCGATTTCGAATACCAAAGGCGCAACGAAACGCAGGAAATCTTCATTCCTGTGGCGGAGCGCCTGGGCAACCAGGTGATCGAGTTCAAGAACGTCACCAAGTCCTTCGGCGATCGCGTGCTGATCGACAACCTGAGCTTCGAGATCCCCGCGGGCGCGATCGTCGGCATCATCGGCCCCAACGGCGCCGGCAAGTCGACGCTGTTCAAGCTCATCGCGGGCAAGGAAACGCCGGATACCGGCGAAGTGGTGATCGGCCAGACGGTCAAGATGGCCTTCGTCGACCAGAACCGCGATGCGCTCGGCAACGAGAAGACCGTGTGGGAAGACATCTCGAACGGCCTCGACATCATCAATGTCGGCAAGTTCCAGATGGCGAGCCGGGCCTATGCCGGTCGCTTCAACTTCAACGGTGCGGACCAGCAGAAGAAGGTCGGCACGTTGTCCGGCGGTGAACGCGGCCGGCTGCACCTGGCCAAGACCCTGATCGCGGGCGGCAACGTGCTGATGCTGGACGAACCGTCGAACGACCTGGACGTCGAAACGCTGCGTGCGCTCGAAGACGCGCTGCTCGAGTTCGCGGGCTCCGTGCTGGTGATCAGCCATGACCGCTGGTTCCTCGACCGTATCGCGACGCACATCCTGGCCGCCGAAGGCGACAGCCAGTGGACCTTCTTCAACGGCAACTACCAGGAGTACGAAGCCGACAAGAAGAAGCGCCTGGGCGAAGAAGGTGCCAAGCCGCACCGGATGCGCTTCAAGGCGCTGAAGTAGCAAGGGCTTATCCGGGCGCCGCAAGGCGCCTGCGCGGGGCAAACTCCGGTTCATTCCAGTTCGGCGCGGCGAGCGCCAGAAGGAGTGGGCATGAAAGTGACGACCCGATGCATTGCGGTGGCTCTGGCGCTTCTCTCAGGCTGCGGAGGGGGTGGCGGCGGCGCCAACGTGTCGGTTGCCGCCTTTGGAGTCGGCGCCACCGCGACCCCGACGCCTGCGGTGACCCCGGCCCAGCCCAACATCAGCGTGGCCGTGCAGCCTGCCGGCGGCGCTCCCGGCACCGCGGCGCCCATGACCTTCAAGGTGACCGAGGTGGCGACGGGCCTTGACACTCCGTGGGGCCTCGCTTTTCTTCCCGACGGCCGGATGCTCATCACGCAGCGTGGCGGCCAATTGAGACTGCGCAATGCCGACGGCTCTCCGGTCAACGCCGGCGCGGACCAGATCAGCGGCGTGCCCGCTGTCTTCGCGATCGGGCAGGGCGGCCTGCTCGACGTCGCCGTCGATCCCGGCTTCGCAAACAACCGCCGCATCTATTTCAGCTATTCCGAGCGGGACGCATCGAATCCCAACCTCAACGGCACCGCCGTTGCGCGTGCCGAACTCGACACGATCAACCGGAGCCTCGCCAATCTCGTCGTCATCTACCGGCAATCGCCCAAGGTGGACAGCACGGCGCATTTCGGTTCGCGCCTGGTGTTCGACCGCAGCGGCTTTCTCTTCGTCACGCTGGGCGAACGGCTGCTGGACACGCAGCGCGGATTTGCGCAGGACCTCACGCGCGGTAACGGCAAGGTCGTGCGCATCAGCACCGACGGCTCACCGGCATCGGGCAATCCGTTCACGGCCACGGCGGGCGCGCAGCCGCACATATGGAGCTATGGCCATCGCAACCCGCAGGGCGCGGCGCTGCATCCGGTGACGGGCGATCTCTGGATCAGCGAGCACGGTCCACAAGGCGGCGACGAAGTCAATCTGGTGCTTCCGGGCAGGAACTACGGCTGGCCGGTCATCAGCTATGGGCAGGAATACGGCACGCTCACCCAGGTCGGCGAGGGCACGGCCAAGGCGGGCATGGAGCAGCCGTTGACGTTCTGGGAAAAGATCGATGGCTCCGCTTGGACGCCCGGCACGGCCAAGTCGTCGATCGCGCCGAGCGGCATGGCCTTCTATACCGGCGACCTGCTGCCGGCCTGGAAAGGCAATCTCTTCATCGGCGCACTCGCCGGCACGGCGCTCTGGCGGCTTACCCTCAACGGCAACACGGTGACGTCGCGCGAACGGCTTCTCGCCGATCGTGGCGAGCGCATCCGCGATGTGCGGCAGGGGCCGGATGGATGGTTGTACCTGCTGACCGACAGCAGCAACGGCAAGCTGCTGCGACTGGAGCAGTAAGGCTCGCCCCCAGGCTTGCTCACTTCGTGTAGCCGCCTACCCCCTGCCGGGGGCAACACCGGCGGCCCGGCGGAGCCGGTTCCGCGGTGTTTCTGGACTTGGTGCTAGGCGGGGCGGGGGGCGATGGGGGGTGATGCGTCGTCGCTTGGGGATCTCGCGAGGATGCGCTTGCGGACTGCGTAGATGTTGTTGCGCAGCGCATAGAGTTCGTCCGCGTAGGACAGCGGCACCGCCACCTTGTTGACCACCCGGTCCAGGTCGTCGAGCTCCTTGAGCAGCGTGTCGGTGGTGCCCTTGCCGGATTCGAGGCGGGCCTCGACATCGCGCAGGCGTGCATACCAGCGGAACACGCGGCGGCGCACACGGAACTGATAGAGCGGCGGCACCACGCGGCTCAAGGGCAGCATCAACACCACCAAGCCGCCCAGCACCAGCCACATCCGCTCGACCAGGTTGCTCGCCCAGAAGGGGAGATAGCGCTGCCAGAACGGTGGGGTTCCGTTGATCGCGCGATCGCCCTCGGGGCTCACCGGCAGCTCGCTGGTGCGGGTGTTGGGAAAGTCGCGGGCGCGGTTGAACCAGCCCGCGCCGCCGTGCAGGGTCTGCGCGCTTTGCGCGAACAGCTGCCGCAGGGCGGGATGCGTCTCCTCGCGCGCCAGCAGCGAGGTCGTCGCGGCAAGCAGCGACACGTCGTGCGATGGCACATCGGCCGCCAGGTCGACCACGCCGCGCGGCAGGGTCACGGGCTGCAGGAAGGCGAAGCGCCGCGAATAGGCATCGCTCTGCGCGAAATCCATCAACTGGATGTCCGGCGCGCGCAACAGGCGCTGCACGAGCGGCGACTGCGGCGCCGAGGCCAGCACGATCACATCGAGCAGGCCGGCCTGCAGCGCCTCGGTGGCGGGCGTCTGTTCGAGGTTCGACAGGTCCAGCGCCGCCGGATCCATGTGGTTGGCATGGAACATCCGCTCCATGATGTCGGGCACGCCGCTGCCGGGCTTGTCGACGTTGATGCGCAACCCCTTGAACTGCGTGAGCGACGTGAGCGTCGCGGTCTTGCGGTCGACCTTGCGCGCCGCATCCGTGCGGTAGAAGAACCAGAGCGGCTCGAAGAACAGGCTGCCGAGCGACGTGAGGCCGGCCTCTTCGTCCTTCACCGGGTCAGCGCTGCCGCCGCGCACGAAGGCCACATCGGCGCCGCCGTCGCGCAGCAGGTGCAGGTTGTCCGACGAGCCGTCGGTCGGCTTGAGCACGACCTCGATGCCGTTGGCTTTCAGCGCCGCCGCATAGCGCTTGCCGAATTCCGCATTCGCGCTGCCCGCGGGGCCGGTGGCCAGCGTCACTTGCCGAGGCGGTTGGGGCTGGAGCCACCAGTAGGCTGCAACCAGCAGTCCGATGACGAGGAAGATCACCGGCCCGGCAGAAGCAATCAAGTCACGGATGGAGAGAAGGAAAAGGCGTATGGCTTGAGGCATGCGGTGGCGTGGAACAGGCTCTTGGTCTTGTTGGCGGGTGGGGCGGCAGCGGCATTTTCATTTGCTTTTGAGCCGGTCCTCGTTACAAAGCGCTCGCGAATGAGGTGTGAGCAATTGCCCTAGCAAGGCTTTGCGCAGCCGTCAATACACCCGCCCGGTTATTGATGAAGGCCTTCGGGGCGCGCCCAATGACGACAACGGCCTCAGCTCATTCCTCACCCGACTCTCGCCAGACCCTTGCCCGACCATGACGAACCTCAAGACCCGACTGGCCTTCCTGGGAAAGCTCTTCATGGCACTGCTCGCCCTGGCAGTGCTGCTGCTCATTGCCGGCCACCACCTGTTCTCGATCATCTCGCCGCTGAAGCTGCTTCTGTATGCGGGCGTCGGCACCTTGCTGCTGATCGCCGTCGTTGCCGTCTCGGCGATGCTGGGCGCCCGGTGGGACCAACGGGCCATGCCTCGCGGCAGGGGCCTTCAGCCCACGTCCGCGGCGGAGGGGAAATAGCTCTCGCCGATGCGGACTGAAGTCGCTGCACGCACGGCGCGCAGCGTCGCAATTGCCACGACTTCGGCCGCCATCGTGCCCAGCACCGTCATGCCCGGTGCATTGCCTTCGAGCGGTACGCGGCCGGTCGCCAGTGCAAAGAGCGTGTCGCCGTCACTCATCGTGTGAACCGGGTTGATGGCGCGTGCGAGCCCATCGTGCGCGACGCTGGCCAGCCGGTTGGCCTGCACCTTGGTGAGCACGGCATCGGTTGCGACCACGCCCAGCGTGGTGTTGGTCCCTGCCAGCAGCGGCTGGGGCAGCTCGCCACGCAGCAGGGCGCGGCGCGTGTCGAGCAGGGCCCTGCCGTCCTCGGTGCGGGCACCCGCGACGACCTGCGCGGTATCGGCGTCCATCACATCACCCAGCGCATTGCACGCGATCAGCGCGCCAACCGTGACGCCGTTGACGGTGACGGAGGCGGTGCCGATCCCGCCCTTCATCGCACGATGTACGCCGAACAGCTTGCCCACCAGCGCGCCGCTGCCGGCGCCCACGTTGCCTTCGGCCGGCGCCGCGGAAGAGGCCGCTTCGCAGGCCGCATAGCCGGCGGCGGCGTCGGGCCGGATGCGGGCGTCGCCCAGAGGCAGATCGAACAGAACGGCGGCCGGCACGATCGGCAGCGTGCCGTAGCGAACGTCGAGGCCGATGCCGCGTTCCTCCAGCCAGCGCGTCGCGCCATCGGCTGCCGCCAGACCCCAGGCGCTGCCGCCGGAGAGCATCACCGCATGCACTTCCTGCACGAGGTTGCCCGGCGCGAGCAGATCGGTCTCTCGCGTTCCCGGCGCCGCGCCGCGCACATCGACGCCTCCGACCGCACCGTCGCGCGCAAGGATCACGGTGCAGCCGGTGGGGCGGCGAGGATCGTTGTAGTGGCCGACTTCGATTCCGGCGACATCGGTGATGGAACCGGCGCGAGCGCGGCCGGATATGGGCTGATCGGACATCGAACGATTATGGCGGGGCCCTGCCTTTAGGATCGACCGGATGACAGTTGTGAATGACAGGGCGCCGGCCGCCCCGCGACACGTGGTCGTGATCGGAGCCGGCGCGGTCGGCAGCGTCTGCGCCATCGAGGCGCTGCGTGCCGGCCACAAGGTGACGCTGGTGGATTCCTCGGAGCCCGGCGCCGAACATGCGACCAGCTATGGCAATGCAGGGTGGCTCTCGTCCCATTCGGTTGTGCCGCCCGCGCTGCCGGGCGCCTGGCGAAAGGTGCCCGGCTACCTTCTCGATCCCCTCGGTCCACTGGCGGTGCGATGGCGCTATCTGCCTCGCGCGGCGACGTGGCTGATGCGCTATCTCGCCTCCGGATGGACCGAGAGGCGCGTGCAGCGCATCGCCAATGCATTGCGCACGCTGCTGGCCGATGCGCCGGCGCTTCACTCGCAACTCGCGCGGGAAGCCGGCGTGCCGCAATGGATCGAGCAACGCGGCCTGCTGCACGTCTATCGCTCGCGCGCCGAGTTCGAAGGCGATGCCTTGGCATGGCGGGTGCGACAGCGCACCGGCGTGCAATGGACCGAGTGGGACGCGGAAGCGCTTCGAGAGCGCGAGCCCGACCTGGATGCGCGCTACACGCTCGGGATCTTCGTGCCCGAGGCCGGGCATTGCCGCAATCCGGGCGCGTACGTCGCGGCGCTGGCAAGGCACGCCGTGGATCGGGGCGCGGTGCCTGTGCAAGGCCGCGCAACGGGCTTCCGCATCGAAGGCGGTCATCTGCGCGCCGTGCAGACCGAGTCGGGCGAGATCGCCTGCGACGCCGCTGTCATCAGCGCCGGCGCGCGCTCGAAAGCACTGGCGATTGCGGCCAGCAGCCCGGTGCCCCTCGAATCGGAGCGTGGCTACCACGTGATGCTCGACGCGCCGGAAGGTGGGCCGCGCACGCCGATGATGGCCGCCGACGGCAAGCTGATCGCGCACTGGATGGAAGGCGGCCTGCGCGTGGCGGGCCAGGTCGAGATCGCAGGACTCGATGCAGAGCCTGACTGGCGTCGCGCCGACATCCTGCGCGATCACATGCGTTCCATGTTCCCTGCGCTGCCGGCGCCGTTGCCGAGGGCCCGCCTGCACCGGTGGATGGGACATCGGCCGAGCCTGCCGGACGGATTGCCCTGTATCGGCCGCTCGCGTGCGACGGGTGATGTGGTGCTGGCCTTCGGCCACGGTCATGTGGGACTCGGTGCTTCGGCGCGCACCGGGCGGCTCGTGGCGCAACTGCTGTCGGGGGTGCCGCCGGAGATCGATCTCGCGCCCTTCGATCCGTTGCGCTTCGATCGCTGAGATGCCACCATCGACCAACCTTGAAGTCACGTGAAGATCCGACCATGGCCAACGACCACGGCTACCGTATCGGCGACGCCGCCGCCCGCAGTGGCGTGAGCGCTGCCAACATCCGCTACTACGAGAAGGAAGGCCTCATCGCGCCCCAGGCGCGTAGCGACAACAGCTACCGCATCTACAGCGATGCCGACGTCCACCGCCTGCGCTTCATCCGCCTGTGCCGCGCGATGGATATGTCGCTCGACGAGGTGCGCACGCTGCTGGCGCTCGACCTTCGCAGCAAGGCCGATTGCGATGCGGCCTGCGTCGCGCTCGATGCGCACCTCGGCCACGTGCGCGAGCGCCTGCGCGAGCTGCGTTCGCTGGAAAAGGATCTGATCGCGCTGCGCGACTGCTGCGACGGCACCGATGCGCAATGCCACATCATCGAGACGCTGCACGCCCGTGCCGACCGCCAGCCTCTTGCGAACCCGAGGCCCACGCGGGCCGCGCGCCACGTCTGAGCCGGCCGGTGCGGCTCAGCGCCCGCGCGGAGGCAGCGGCACGCCGCGCTCCGACATGACGTCACGCAGGATGGCCGGATCGTCCGTGATGAGGCCGTCCACGCCCCAGTCCATCAGCCGCGCCATGTCGGCACGCTCGTTCACGGTCCATGGCAGCACGAGAAGGCCGAGCGCCTGTGCCTCCTTCACCAGGGCGGGCGTGAGATCGTTGAAGGCCGGGGACCAGATCACCGGACCCTTGCCGTTGCCCGCGGCGGCCTTCACGAGCCGTGGCGCCGAGCCGAAGTCCTCGACGCGCAGGCCCGATGTCCAGCGGCTGTCCTTCAGCGTGCGCGGGCTCGTGAGGTAGGCGCGCGGCAGTTGGGGGTTCTGTTCCCCGACCAGCGCGAGGGAGCGCCAGTCGAAGCTCTGGATGGTCACGCGTTGCGCCATGCCGGCCTTGTCTATCTCCGCCAGCAGCGCGCGGACCATCTGTTCGGGCGAAGCGGTTTCGTCCGGGCGCGCCGGCTCCAGCTTGGTCTCGATGTTGAAGCGAACCTGGTCCGCGCCCATCTCGCGCACCCTTTCGAACAGCGCGGCCAAGGTCGGGATGCGTTCTCCGTCATGGGTCAATTGCTTCGGGAAAGCCTTGCCGTAGTTGCTCGCGGGATCGAGGCGGCCGACGTCGTAGGCCTGCAATTGCGGAAGCTTCAGCGATCGTATCGCCGGCCCCTTCGATGCGAGGAAGGCGCCGCGCGCGTCGCGCGTGTGATCGGGATTCAACATCGTGTCGTGGGAAATGACGACGACGTCGTCGGCCGTGAGACCGATGTCGAGTTCGAGCGTGGTGACGCCGAGGCCGACCGCCTTGGAGAATGCGGCCAAGGTGTTTTCGGGCGCAAGCGCGCGGCCGCCGCGATGCGCCTGGAGGTCGATGGTCGGCTTGGCGTCGCGCACGGGCGATGCACAGCCCGCGATCATGGACAGGCAAAGTAGCGAAGGCGCGAGGCCGCCGTGTTTCATCCTCATTTGAGTTCCACCGTGATGCCGTCATCTTGCACCGTGATCGCGCCGATCTCGTAGGTCTTGCGGCCCACGGTCAGCTCTTCCGCAGTGAAGGTGCGCAGGGCCTGGTCTCGCAGAAGCTCCTGGGCCACCACTGCGCCGATGTTCTGGAGGCGCTCCGCGTCGCGGCCGGTCACGCCCTGCAGTTCGAGCCGGTCCGCCTGCGGCCGGTCGAGCCGCAGCGCGCGCGCGGGCGCGTCGTACCGGAGCGCGCTGCTGACCGAGACGACGCCTTCGACTGTCTGGGGCTGCAGCAACGGGCTCGAGATCGAGAGCAGCGCGGTGATCGCGGCACGGTTGCTGCGCGCGTCCAGCGCCAGCCGCGGATCGCGCAGGCTGACCGTGAAAATGTCCGCGTAGCGCCGCTGCACCGGAAAGCGCTTGGCGATCTGCGCCTGCAACTCCTCGCGGCTCGCGGTGTACTCGCTGGTGAAGAAATTGAATCCGGCCAGCGCCGCGAACGGCGCCGGTATCGCGCAGGCGCCCAGCAGCGCGCGCAGCAGGAAACGGCGGGATCGAAGAGGGGAGCGGTTTCGCATACCGCTCGGAGCTTGCCACAGGCCGGGGGTTCCCCGGCCGCCGCCCGATCAGTCGTGCAAGGACGAAAGGAACTGTTTCAGTTCCGCGGTCTGTGGATTGCCGAACAGTTCGGCCGGCGGACCCATCTCGTGCACGCGGCCCTGGTGCATGAAGATCACGCGGTCGCTGACCTTGCGCGCGAAGCTCATTTCGTGCGTCACCATGAGCAGCGTCATGCCCTCGTCGGCGAGCGATTCCACCACCCGCAGCACCTCGCCTACGAGCTCGGGGTCGAGCGCGGAGGTGATCTCGTCGCACAGCAGCACCGCGGGCTCCATCGCCAGCGCTCGGGCGATCGCCACGCGCTGCTGCTGGCCGCCGGAGAGCTGGTCGGGCATGGCGTCGAACTTCTCGGCCAGGCCGACGCGCGTGAGCAGCTTGCGCGCCTGCGATGCCGCCTCCATGCTGCTGCGCTTCTTCACCAGCGTGGGCGCGAGCATCACGTTGCGCCCGACCGTCAGGTGCGGGAACAGGTTGAAGCTCTGGAAGATCATGCCCACGCGCTGGCGCAACTCGCGCATTGCCATCGCGCTCTCGTGCAGCAGCGGCTTGCCGTCCACCGTGAGGGAGCCTTCCTGGAAGACTTCGAGCCCGTTGATGCAACGCAGCAGCGTGCTCTTGCCCGAGCCGCTCTTGCCGATGATCGCGATGACCTCGCCGCGCCTGACTTCGAGGTCGATGCCCTTGAGCACCTCGTTGCTGCCATAGGACTTGCGCAGCGCCGTGATGCGCACGATCGGCGCTGCGGACGGTGCCTGGGCGATGGGGACGGGGGCTTCAGCGACGAGCGCCATGGATCTTCCTCTCGAGGTTCTTGGCGTACAGGCTCACGGGAAAGCACAGCACGAAATACAGCAGGGCGACGCAGCTGAACACGACAAAGGGCTTGAAGGTCGCGTTCGAGATCATGCTGCCGGCCTTGGTCAGCTCGACGAAGCCGATCACCGAGGCGAGCGCCGTGCCCTTGATGACCTGCACCAGGAAGCCCACCGTCGGCGCCACGGCGATGCGCAGGGCCTGCGGCAGGATCACGTGGCGCATCTGCTCGCCGAAGCTCAGCGCGAGGCTGCCGGAAGCCTCCCACTGGCCCTTGGGAATGGAGGCCACGCAGCCGCGCCAGATCTCGGTGAGAAAGGCGCTGGTGTAGAGCGTGAGCGCCACCGAGGCGGCAGTCCACGCCGAGACGTCGATGCCGAACAACGCAATGCCGAAGTAGGCCAGGAACAGCTGCATCAGCAGCGGCGTTCCCTGGAAGACCTGCACGTACAGGCCGATCAACCGGTCCGCCACCCGGCCGCCGGACAGGCGCAGGAAGAGCAGCAGGCCGCCCACCACGCCACCGCCGACAAAGGCGATCAGCGACAGCACGACCGTCCAGCGCAACGCCATCAGCAGGTTGCGCAGGATGTCCCAGAGCGAGAAGTCGGTCATGCGCGCCTCAGCGTCCGAAGAAGTACTTGGGGCCGGCCCAGTTGAGCAGCCGGCGTGCGCCCATCGACAGCGCCAGGTAGATCACCGTTGCGATGATGAAGGCCTCGAACGCGCGGAAGTTGCGGCTCTGGATCAGGTTCGCGGCGTAGCTCAGTTCCTCGGTCGAGATCTGGCTGCACACGGCGGAGCCCAGCATCACGATGATGATCTGGCTCACCATCGCGGGCCAGACCTTCTTCATCGCGGGGGGCAGCACCACGCGCATGAAGACCTGCACCTTGTTGAGCGCCAGGCTCACGGCCGCCTCGATCTGGCCGCGCGGCGTGGCCTCGATGCCGGCGCGGATGATCTCGGTCGCGTAGGCGCCGAGGTTCATCACCATCGCGATGATGGACGCCACCTCCGGCGAGAGTTTGAAGCCCGCCGCCGGCAGCCCGAAGAAGATGAAGAACAGCTGCACGATGAAGGGCGTGTTGCGGATCAGCTCGACGTAGCTGCCCACGATCCAGCGCAGCCACGCGGGACCGCTCGCGCGCGCCCAGGCGCAGGCCACGCCGACCACCATGCCGATCGCGGTCGCGATGGCGGTCAGGCCCAGCGTCCACAGCACGCCCTTGACGAGCAGGGGCCATTGGCCGAGGACGGCGCCGAAGTCGAATTCGATA
The DNA here is from genome assembly GCF_030317145.1 of Variovorax flavidus. Classification (GTDB taxonomy): domain Bacteria; phylum Pseudomonadota; class Gammaproteobacteria; order Burkholderiales; family Burkholderiaceae_C; genus Variovorax; species Variovorax flavidus. Next base: position 1,698,487 of record NZ_JASZYE010000001.1, on the reverse strand, counting down.
CCCATGGCGGTCGGATCAGACCGGCAGGTCGCCGGCCGGCCGGCCGAGCCACTTCTTCGCCATGGTGTCCAACGTGCCGTCCTTCTTGGCGCCGGCGATGATGTCGTTGACCTTGGTCTTCAGCGCGTCCTCGCCCTTGGCGATGCCGATGAAGCAGGGGCTGTCCTTGAGCAGCAGCTTGTATTCGGCGCCGAGCTGCGGGTTCTTCTGCATCATGTCGCCGGCGACGGCCGCGCTCGTGGCGATGGTCTGCGTCTGGCCCGCAACGAAGGCCGCGATGGTGGCGTTGTTGTCCTCGAAGCGCTTGTAGTCGACGTTGGACGGTGCCACCTTGGCGAGTTCCTGGTCTTCCATCGCGCCGCGCGTCACGGCCACGCTCTTGCCGCCCATGTCGGCAAAGCTCTTGATGTTGAGGTTCTTGGAGGCGTACACAGCCTGGAAGAAGGGCGCGTAGGCCGCGGAGAAATCGATCACCTTCTCGCGCTCGGCGTTCTTGCCGAGCGTGGAGATCACGAGATCTGCCTTGCGCGTCTGCAGGTAAGGAATGCGATTGGCGCTGGTGACGGGCACCAGCTCGACCTTCACGCCCAGCTTGCTCGCGATGAGCTGGGCCATCTCGACGTCGAGGCCCTGCGGCGCCATGTTCTTGTCGACCGAGCCGTAGGGCGGGTAGTCCGTCGGCACGGCGATCTTGATGGTCTTGGCCTTCAGGACGTTGTCGAGCGCATTCTGGGCGTTCGCGGCACCGACGCTGAACAGCGCGGCCGCGGCGAGGATCGACGCGAACTGGCGCTTGGAATACTTCATGGCAGGGCTCCTGGGTAAGTCGATGAATCCATCGACCGTACGCAAGAGCTGTGCCGGTTCAGTCCATCCGGGCGCCGGAGGCCTTGACCGCCTTTTCCCAACGGGGCGTTTCAGTGACCAGGAACTTCGCGAAATCCTCGGAGCCGAGGAAGGCTGGGTCGGCCCCCTGGCTCACCATGCGGTCGCGCACTTCGGGGCTGGTCAGCACTTGCTTGAACGCGTCACTGAGCCTGGCGACCACGTCCTTCGGCGTGCCGGCAGGGGCGAGGAAGCCGTAGAACCCGACCACCTCGAAGCCCTTGACGCCGGATTCGATCACCGTCGGCACGTCGGGGAGGGCAGGGTTGCGCGTGGCGCTGGTGACGGCCAGCGCGCGGACCTTGCCCTGCTTGTGATAGTTGGCCGCCTGCGGAATCGATTCGGCCATGAACTGCACCTGCCCGCCCATCAGGTCGGTGAAGGCCGGCGCGCTGCCGCGATAGGGGATGTGGACCATGAAGATGCCGGTCGCGTTCTTGAACATCTCCGGCACGAGATGGCTGATGCCGCCGTTGCCGGCCGAGCCGTAGTTGATCTGGCCTGGCCGGGCGCGGGCGTAGTCGATGAACTGCCTGATATTCGTCACGGGCAGCTTCGGCGTCACCAGCAGCGCGAGCGGCTGCATGGCCGTGCGCGCAATCGGCGTGAAGTCCTTGAGCGTGTTGTAGGGCAGCTTGTTGTAAAGCGCGCCGTTGATCACCGCCACGCCCGTGTTGGCCAGCATCAGCGTGTAGCCGTCCGGCGGGCTCTTGGCGACGGCCTCCGCGCCGACCGAGCCGCCGGCGCCTGGCTTGTAGTCGACGATCACGGGCTGGCCCAGCACGGCCTGCAGCTTGTCGGTGAGCAGGCGCGCGTGCTGGTCGAGCGGGCCGCCGGCCGGAAAGCCGATCACGATCTTGATCGGCTTTTCGGGAAAGGCGGCCATGGCGGCGGCCGAAGCGGCCATCCACAGGACCGCCGCGATGCCTTTGCGGGCGATGTTCATGTTTGTCTCCTCGTTGAGCGAGGGATCATAAACAGCGCCTTCGAGGAGGCGGCCAGCGCTCGATTCAGCTCTTGAGCGTGGCCTTCAGCGTGATCTCGGGCACGCTGGCGAGCGCCTTCGACAGCGGGCAGCCGGCCTTGGCGCCGGCGGCCAGTTCCTGGAACTTGGCTTCGTCGATGCCCGGGATGCTGGCTTCGAGTTCGAGTTGGATGCGGTCGATCTTGAAACCCGGGCCGTCCTTGGCGAGGCGCACCGCGGCCTTGGTGTCGATCGAGTTGGCGGTGAAGCCCGCGCCTTCGAGCGCGAAGGCGAAGGCCATGGTCAGGCAGCCGGCATGCGCCGCGCCCAGGATCTCTTCCGGGTTGGTCCCGCGCTTGTCGTCCTCGAAGCGGCTTGCGAAGCCGTAGGGGTAGTCCTTGAGGGCGCCGGTCTCGGTGCTGATCTGGCCCTTGCCGGTCTTGCCGGCACCTTCCCAGTGAACGCTTGCGTGCTTGTCTGCTGCCATGTGAACTCCTCGGTGGGTGGTTGGAACGGAGCCTGCCGTTGTACGGCATATCGCGGGCTCCGTCTGTCGGTCATTGGTGCAAGAAGAGAGTCGCCCATGTGACGGTTTCGGGGCTTCCCCGATGCAGGCACCTCGTCGGGCGTCGTAGGCTCTCACGCTGTTTGGAGACTGTATGGATCGCCCGCACTACAAATTCTGGCCGCAGCGCCTTCCCCGTTCGATCACCGTTCCCGCCACCTCCCTGTGGCACAACCTCGCCACCGCCGCCGCCCGTTTCCCCGACAAGGCGGCACTCGTCTTCTTCGGCAGCGAGATCACCTACCGCGAATTCGCGGCGCAGGCCGAGCGCCTCGCCGGCACGCTGCACGCGCTGGGCGTGAAGCGCGGCGACCGGGTGCTGCTCGACATGCAAAACTGCCCGCAACTCGTGATCGCGCACTTCGCGATCCTGCGCGCGAATGCCGTCGTGGTGCCGGTCAATCCCATGAACCGTGCCGAGGAGCTGAAGCACTACATCACCGACCCGGACGCGAGGGTCGCGATCACCACCGGCGACCTCGCGCCCGAACTCGCCAAGGCCAGCAACGCGCTGGAGCCCAAGGACCGGCTCGCGCACATGATCGTCACGCAGTTCACCGACACCTTCGATGCCGAGGTGACCGGCGACGAATCGCCCGCTGCGGCCTGGCGCGGCTGGCTGCTGACACGCCACCCCCTGCCTGCGCTCGAAGGCGGCGCCGTCATGGCCTGGACCGATGCGATGAACGCAGGCCATGCGGCCCCCGAGCACGTGGTCGGCGCCAACGACATGGCGCTGCTGCCCTACACCAGCGGTACCACCGGGCTGCCCAAGGGCTGCATCCACCACCATTCGAGCCTGATGCACAACGCCTTCTCCGGCCAGCTGTGGGGCCTGGGCTCGTCTGAGGCCGTGGTGCTGGCCGTGGTGCCGATGTTCCACATCACCGGCGTGGTGAGCATGATGCACACCACGATCCTGATGGCGGGCACGCTGGTCATCATGCCGCGCTGGGACCGCGACGTCGCCGGGCGGCTGATCTCGCGCCGCAAGGTCACGAGCTGGACCAACATCCCCACCATGGTCATCGACCTGATGGCCAGCCCGAACTTCGCGAACTACGACCTGAGCAGCCTGGTCTACATCGGCGGTGGCGGCGCGGCGATGCCGCAGGCCGTTGCGCAGCGCCTGCTCGAGCAGTTCGGCCTGAAGTACCAGGAGGGCTATGGCCTCACCGAAACCGCTGCGCCCTCGCACGCCAATCCCTTCGAGAACCCGAAGCAGCAATGCCTGGGCATCCCGTACATGAGCACCGATGCGCGGGTGGTCGACCCCGACACGCTGACTGAAATGCCCATCGGCGAATCGGGCGAGATCATCATCCACGGCCCCGAAGTCTTCCAGGGCTACTGGAAGCGACCCGATGCGACGGCCGCGGCCTTCATCGAGTTCGAGGGCAAGCGCTTCTTCCGCTCGGGCGACATGGGCCGCATGGACGAGGACGGCTATTTCTTCATGACCGACCGCCTCAAGCGCATGATCAATGCGAGCGGCTTCAAGGTCTGGCCGGCCGAGGTCGAACTGCTGATGTTCCGTCACCCCGCGATCCAGGAAGCCTGCGTCATCGCGATGAAGGACGCCTACCGTGGCGAGTCGGTCAAGGCGGTGGTCGTGCTGCGCGCGACGCACAAGGACACGACCGAACAGCAGATCATCGACTGGTGCCGCGAAAACATGGCGGTCTACAAGATCCCGCGCGCGGTGCAGTTCGTCGATGCGTTGCCGAAGAGCGGCAGCGGCAAGGTGATGTGGCGCCTGCTGCAGGAGGCGGAGAGCAAGTCCTGACGGGACCGGCGCGAGCGCATCGCGCCGTCACTCAGTTTCCTGGCCGCGGGGCCGCGTAGCCCAGTTTGGCGCTGGTGGCTTGCGCCTCGCGCCGAACCGCCGTTGCGATCGGGCCGTTCGCAGACGGATCGAAGCCCCCGCTGGCGCCCAGGGCCGTGAGGACCGCGCACACCCGCCCCGTGAAGTCGAACACGGGGGCAGCCACGGCGCTGATGCCGCGCAGATAGACGTCCCTGACGACAGCACAGCCGGCGGCCCGGACTTCGCTCTGCAGGCTGTCGATCGGATTCGGCATGGGCAGGAGGGCGAGCATGTCCGGAGTCGCCGCCGCCAGTTCTTCTTCCGCCAGGGTCCGCACGCGGGCCTCGTCCAGCAGCCCCAGGAAGACGCGCCCGGTGGCCGACCAGACCAGCGACATCACCGAGCCGGCACGCACATTGACCGTCACGGGCAGGCCGGGCTCCTCGAACCGCATGATGGTGGGCCCCTTGTTGCCCATGAGCGCCACGAAGCAGGTGATCTCCAGGCTCTCCCGCAGCCGGACCAGCGCCGGCTCGGCGAGGCGGATCGGCTCGGCCTGCCGCATGGCCGTCAGCCCGATCTGGATCAGTTCGGGCCCGAGGAAATAGCGCTGGGAACTTGTGTCCTGGTCCACCAGGCCCTCCTGGATCAGGCTCGCCAGGTAGCGATGCACCTTGGCCGGGCTTTCCCCCACCTGCGCAGCCAGTGCGGACAGGCCGGCGCTGCCGCCCATCGCCGACAAGGTTTTCAGCACGGCCATGCCGGTTTCGGCCGACTGCACGCGTTGCCGGCGCTCCAGCACTCGCGGGGCGGCGGCGTCCGAAGCTGCGTCGGGACTCTGGGTCTTGCTCATGGCGCTTGATCCTACTCAGGGGGCTGGGGCGGTAGAAACCCCATGTTTTGATTACGCATAGCGTATAACAATTACGCAAATCACTCATGAGGATCGACCCGATGAAGAAGCTTCTTGTTGCGACGCTGCTGGCGTTGCCCGTCCTGCATCTGCCCGCGCTCGCGCAGCAGGCTCCGTCGACGTATCCGGCCAAGCCGGTCCGATGGGTCGTTCCGTATGCGGCGGGTGGCGGCTCCGACTTTCTCGCGCGCACCATCGGCCAGACCTGGTCGACGCAAGCGGGCCAGCCGGTCGTCGTCGACAACAAGCCGGGCGGCAACACGGCGCTCGGCGCCGCCGAGGTCGCGCGGGCCGCGGCAGATGGCTACACGGTGCTGTCGGCCGACAACGGCACGCTGGTCTTCAATCCGGTGCTCTACAAGTCGCTCAGCTACAGCCCCACCAAGGACCTCGCTCCCGTCACGCTGATGGGGCGCTTCCCGATGATCCTGGTCGTCGGCCCCGGCATCGAGGTCAAGGACGCCAGGGACTTCATCGCCCAGGCCAAGGCGAAGCGCGGCGGCATCAACTACGGCTCGGCCGGCGCCGGCAGTCCGCACCACCTGGCGATGGAACTGCTGAAGTCCGAAGCCGGACTGGAGATGGTCCATGCGCCGTATCGCGGCGCCGCCCCGGCCCTGGCCGACGTGGCCGGCGGTCAGATCCCGGCCATGATGGTCGATCTGGCCGCAGGCGCCGGCTTCATCAAGGGCGGCAAGGTCAGGGCGCTGGCCGTGGCCAACGCGACACGGCTGCCGCAATTGCCGGACGTGCCGACCTTCGCTGAACTGGGCTACAAGAACGTCGAGGCCGCGGCGCTGGTCGGCATGGTCGTGCCTGCGGGCACGCCCCCCGCGACGATCGCCGCGATCAACAAGCAGGTCGTCGCGGCGATCCACGACCCGGCGGTCACCAAGCGGCTGGTCGACTTCGGCGTCGAGCCGGTCGGCAACACGCCGGCGCAGTTTGCGGAGTTGCTGAAGGCCGAAACCATCAAGTGGCAGAAGCTGATCCGCGATCTGAACATCTCGCTCGACTGAGGAGGCGCGCGCCATGAAGAGTGTTGAAGTCGCGCTTCGAACGGCCGGTTGTCCCGTCGCGCATGGCGCGTTGTCCGGCGAGCGAACGCCGACCGGCTGTCCGGTCAGCCAGCGCGCCGCGGACTTCGATCCATTCGAGGACGGCTACCAGCAGGACCCGCCCGAATACGTGCGCTGGGCGCGCGAGAAGGAGCCGATCTTCTGGAGCCCGAAGCTCGGCTACTGGGTGGTCACGCGCTACGACGACATCAAGGCGATCTTTCGCGACAACATCACCTTCAGCCCCGCCATCGCGCTCGAGAAGATCACGCCGACCGGCGACGAGGCGAACGCGGTGCTCGCGTCCTACGGCTTTGCGCTGAACCGCACGCTGGTCAATGAGGACGAGCCGGCGCACATGCCGCGCCGCCGCGCGCTGATGGACCCGTTCACGCCGGAGGAACTCAAGCACCACGAGCCGATGGTGCGGCAACTCGCCCGCGAGTATGTCGACCGCTTCATCGACGACGGCCGCGCCGACCTCGTGGACCAGATGCTCTGGGAAGTCCCCCTGACCGTGGCGTTGCATTTCCTCGGCGTGCCCGAGGAAGACATGGACACGCTGCGCCAGTATTCGATCGCGCACACGGTCAACACCTGGGGCCGGCCGAAGCCGGAGGAACAGGTCGCCGTGGCGCATGCGGTCGGCAACTTCTGGCAGTTCGCCGGCAAGGTGCTCGACAAGATGCGGCAGGACCCGGAGGGCGGCGGCTGGATGCAGTACGGGCTGCGCAAGCAGCGCGAGCTGCCCGACGTCGTCACCGACTCGTACTTGCACTCGATGATGATGGCCGGCATCGTCGCGGCCCATGAGACCACCGCCAACGCGACCGCCAATGCGATGAAGCTGCTGCTGCAGCACCCCGACGTGTGGCGCGACATCTGCGAAGACCCGAGCCTGATCCCCAACGCCGTCGAGGAGTGCCTGCGTCACAACGGCTCGGTCGCGGCATGGCGCCGCATCGTCACGGCCGATGCGCAGGTGGGTGGCCTAGACCTGCCCGCCGGATCGAAGCTGTTGATCGTCACGTCGTCGGCCAATCACGACCAGGCCCACTTCGCGGATGCCGACCTGTTCGACATCCGGCGCGACAACGCGAGCGACCATCTGACCTTCGGCTACGGCTCGCACCAGTGCATGGGCAAGAACCTGGCGCGCATGGAGATGCAGATCTTCCTGGAGGAGTTCACGCGGCGGCTGCCCCACATGCGTTTGTCGGCGCAAGCGTTCTCGTACGTGCCCAACACCTCGTTTCGAGGGCCGGAGCATCTGTGGGTGGAATGGGATCCCGCACACAACCCGGAGCGCTCGCTGCCTGCGCTGCGCCGGCCGGAGGTTTCGGTGCCGGTGCGCCTTGGCGAGCCGTCGAAGGGCGCGATCACGCGGCCGGTGGTGGTCGAGAGAGTCGCCCGGGTGGCGGACGGCATCGTGAAGCTGCGCCTCGTCGCGCCGGACGGCCGGCCGATGCCACGCTGGACGCCGGGTTCGCACATCGACATCGAATGCGGCCATCCGGAACTCTCGCGGCAGTACTCGCTGTGCGGCGACCCCGATGACGCGAAGGCGCTCGAGATCGCCGTGCTGCGCGAGGCCGACGGCCGCGGCGGCTCGGCCTGGGTGCATGCGAACGTGAAGGCCGGCGACAAGCTGAAGATCCGCGGCCCGCGCAATCACTTCCATCTCGACGAATCGGCGAAGAAGGTGATCTTCATCGCCGGGGGCATCGGCATCACGCCCGTGAGCGCGATGGCGCGCCGCGCGAAGGCGCTGGGCCTCGACTACTCCCTGCACTACAGCGGTCGCTCCCGGGCCAGCATGGCGTTGGTCGACGAACTGGCCGCGCTGCACGGCGGGCGACTGGTCGTCTACGCAGGCGACGAAGGCCGGCGCAACGACCTGGCAGCCTTGCTCGCCACGCCCGAACCCGGCACCCAGATCTACGCCTGTGGTCCGGTGCGCATGCTGTCGGCGCTGGAGGCGCATTGCGCCGCCTGGCCCGAGGACGCGCTGCATGTCGAGCATTTCGAGTCGACCCTGCGAACCCTGGACCCGTCGCGCGAACACGCCTTCGACGTCGAGCTGAAGGACTCCGGCATCGTCGTGCACGTGCCGGCCGACCAGACCGTGCTGAGCGCTCTGCGCGCGGCCAACATCGATGTGCAGAGCGATTGCGAGGAGGGCCTCTGCGGCTCCTGCGAAGTGCGCGTGCTCGCCGGCAAGGTCGACCACCGCGATGTCGTGCTCACGCGCGCCGAACGCGAGGCCGACACGAAGATGATGACGTGTTGCTCACGCGCCTGCATGGGCGGCGGCAGGCTGGTGCTCGAACTGTGATCGGACCTGGGCGCTGCTTCAGCCCTTGATCCAGTCCTTCAGCTGCTTCGTGCGCTGCTCGGTATGCTCGATCTTGCAACTCAGCGCCGCGACGTCGCGGATGGTGCCGGCGGCATTGAGCGTGTACTTGGCATTGCAGTCGCTGTCGCGGAACTGCACCCATGCGCGCTGCGCCTGCTGGAGCAGCTTTTTCGTGCCTGCGTAGTCGGTGGTGTCGGTCTTGCCGTCGCTCGCGAGCGACTTCACGAGCGACTGGTAGGCGGCGTTGAGTTCCTTGTCCTTGCGCGCCAGCGTCTGTTGCGCGCACTCGTTGATCTCGACGGTGTTCTTCTGGGTCTTGCACGGGTCTGGCGCTTGCGCGAGGGCCGCGCAGGAGGCGAGCAGGACCACGGCACCGAGGCAGAACTGGAGTTTTTTCATCGGCGACCTTCGCGAGGGATTGGAATCTATCCGCTGAACTCGACCTCGGCCTCGATCTCGACCGGAATGTCGAAGGGCAGCTCTGCCAGCCCGACCGCGCTGCGTGCATGGGCGCCGATCTCAGGGCCGTACAGCTGGATGATCAGGTCCGAGAACCCGTTGATCACGGCCGGCATCCGATGGAAGCCCGGCGCCGCGTTGACCATGCCGAACACGCGCACCCACGCGGTCACGCGGTCCAGGTCGCCGATGGCACGTTGCAGGCTCGCGAGCATGCCAAGTGCGGTGAGCCTCGCGGCCTGGTAGCCCTGCTCGATCGTGAGCTCGCGTCCGACCTTGCCCAGCGGTGCGGACAGGGTGCCGTCGCTGTTCTGCGGGCCATGGCCCGAGATGAATGCACGCTCGCCTGAGAGCCGTACCCATGGGAAGGGCAGCGACACACCGGGCGGCACCGCGACGGGCGGCGGCAGCACCAGGCCGAGCGACTGAAGCTTGCTTTCGATGCGGGCCATGTTTACCCCTTCGCGTAGAGCACCATCTGGGTGCAGCGGAAGAGGGCGATGGTCTTGCCCGTCTCCCGATGCCTGACCACCGAATCCCAGACCTGCGTCGTCTTGCCGAGATGCACCGCCGTGGCCGTGCATTCGATCGTGCCGTCGCGCGCCGTTCCGAGATGGTTGGACTTGAGTTCGATGGTGGTGAAGCCCGTCGCGCCTTCGGGAAGACTGGCGACGCAGCCATAGCCTGCGGAGGTGTCGGCCAGCGTGACCACGCTCCCCGCATGCAGGAAGCCGTTGGGCGCCATGAGCGCCTTGCGCACGGGCAGCTCCGAGCGCACCTCGGACGGGCCGACGTGGGTGATCACGATGCCGAGATAGCCGGGCAGGTTCTCGGCGCCGCGCTGGTTCAGTTCATCGGCGGTGGGTGCTCGCCTTGCGGAGTTCGTGCTCATGATTCACCTCGTCCCCTGACATCCGCGACCACGCGCGCATGCCGCTGAAAACTCCAGTACGCGCTCGCCCAATCCATCAGCACCACGGTGCGATTGCGGAAACCGATCAGGAAGTAGGCGTGCGCGAACAGCCAGAAAAGCCACGCCATGCGGCCCGAGAAGCGCAGGGGGCCGAAGGGTGTGCCCAGGTCGACCACGGCCGAGTTGCGGCCGATCGTGGCCAGGTTGCCGTAGTCTCGGTAGCGGAAGGGCTCGGTCGGCTGGCCCGCGATGCGGCGCAGGATGTTGGCCGCGGCGGCGCGTCCCATCTGCTTGGCACCGGGCGACACGCCGGGCACGGGCTTGGGCTCCTTGCCGGGCCGATGGCTCAGCGCGGCCGCGAGATCGCCGACGACGCTGATGTCCGGATGGCCCGGCACGCTCAAGTCCGCCAGCACCTTGACGCGGCCGGCACGGTCCGTCTCCACGCCGGTCGCCGCGGCGAGCAAGCGGCCCAGCGGCGACGCGGCGACGCCTGCCGCCCAGATCACGCAGTTGCATTCGATCCGGTGGCTGCCCACGCCCGCCCCGCCGTCGCTGAAAGGCGATTCGACGTGCAGGCCGGTGGCATCGACGGACGTCACCTTGGCGTTGAGGCGCACCTGGACGCCGAGCTTCTGCAACTGGTCCTGCGCGCGCTGGCTCAGCGACTCGGGCATGGCTTGCAGCACGCGCGGTCCGCCTTCGATCAGCAGCACCTCGGCGCTTCCCGGATCGATGTGGCGGAACTCGCCTTCGAGCGTGTGGCGCGCGATCTCCGCGAGCGTGCCGGCCATCTCCACGCCGGTGGGGCCGGCGCCGATCACGGCGAAGGTCAGCAACGCGCGCCGGCGAGCCGGGTCGGACTCGACCTCGGCCGCCTCGAAGCTCATGAGGATGCGGCGGCGGATTTCGAAGGCATCGGCCAGCGTCTTGAGGCCGGGCGCCATCCGCGCCCAGTCGTCGTGGCCGAAATAGCTGTGCGTTGCGCCGGCGGCCAGGACCAGATGGTCCCAGGCGAGGCGGGTGCCTCCGGCGAGGTGGACTTCGCGGCCCACCGGGTCGATCTGCGTGACCTCGCCCAGCAAGGTTGTGACATTGGGTTGCCGTCGGAACAGGAGCCGCACCGGCGCCGCGATCGAAGGCGCGGCCAGCCCCGCCGTGGCGACCTGATAGAGGAGGGGCTGGAACAGGTGGTGATTGGTTTTGTCCACCACCGTGATGTCGACGTCGGCGCGCTGGAGCTTGCGCGCCGCCTCCAGCCCGCCGAACCCGCAGCCGACGATGACGATGTGGGGGCGGCCGGTTTTGCTCATCCGGCGGATGATACGCAGGCCATGGCACGTCACGGCGACTTGTGCCAAAGTGTCGCGTTCCGCTGCGCCGGCGTTGCGGCACCCCCCGCTGCGCGATCTTGTCCTACGGCGTTTGCCTGTGTGCATGGGCTAAAAAACCGTTCAAGTCAAAACTGGAGTTCCCATGAACCTGATCCGGCCGGCTTTGCCAGCAGCGGACGACCTGCGCGATCGTTTTCGAACGGTACGCGCACACAGCCTGGCGCTGGCGGCTCCGCTGTCGGCCGAAGACCAGTGCATCCAATCCATGCCCGATGCCAGCCCCACGAAGTGGCACCTGGCGCACACCACGTGGTTCTTCGAGACCGTGCTACTGCAGCTGCATGCGGACGGCTATCGCGTGTTCGACCCGCGTTTTCACTATCTCTTCAATTCCTACTACGAGGCGCTGGGGCCGCGTCATCCCCGGCCGCAGCGGGGGCTACTGACGCGGCCGTCGCTCGACGAGGTGCACGCGTACCGCCGCCATGTGGACGAGGCGGTGGATGTGCTGCTGGGCAGCGCGCGTGAGGACGCCTGGACGACCATCGAAGGCATCGTCACCCTCGGCCTGCATCACGAGCAGCAGCACCAAGAGCTGATCGTCACCGACATCCTGCACGCGCTGTCGTGCAATCCCTTGCTGCCGGCGTACCGCACAGCGACGGTGCCGACCTTGCGGCTGGCTTCCGTCGCACCCGCGATGCGCTGGTTGTCGCAGCCCGGCGGAGTGGTGCAGGTCGGCCATGGCGACGCGGGGTTCGCGTTCGACAACGAGACGCCGCGCCACGCTGCGCTGCTGCAGCCCTACGCCATTGCGGACCGGCTCGTGAACTGCGGCGACTTTGCGCAGTTCATCGCCGACGGGGGCTACCAGCGGCCCGAGCTATGGCTATCGGACGGCTGGGCTGCGGTCCAGGCGCAAGGGTGGCGTTGCCCGGCCTACTGGCTGGCGCCGGACGATCCGCGCCTCGTGCACCAGGGCGTGACGGCCGGGTGGCAGGTCTTCGGCCTGCACGGCGTGCGGCCGCTGGAGGCGAGCGCACCTGTCGCGCAGCTCAGTTTTTACGAGGCTGCCGCGTATGCCGAGTGGGCCGGCGGGCGGCTGCCGACGGAATTCGAATGGGAGGCTGCGCACGATGCGCCGGGCATCTCGCAGATGAGCGGCCACGTGTGGCAGTGGACGCGTTCGTCCTATGACCCGTACCCGGGTTTTCGCCCGCTCGCGGGCATCGCGGCGGAATACAACGGCAAGTTCATGGTCGGCCAACTCGTGTTGCGCGGCGGCAGTATCGCCACGCCGGACGGGCACACGCGGCCGAGCTATCGCAACTTCTTCCCGCCGGCGGCGCGCTGGCAGTTCTCGGGGCTGCGGCTCGCGAAGGACCTCTGATGGGCACTCCTGCATTCAATCTCCATGCGTTCCGGGCTGCGCAACGGGCCGCGCCGCTGTCCGATTTCGCCCGCGAACTGTTCGCGGGCCTCAGCCTGGGTTCGCGGAGCATCTCGCCGAAGTTCTTCTACGACGTCGCGGGTTCGGCGCTGTTCGATCGCATCTGCGAGTTGCCCGAGTACTACCCGACCCGCACCGAGGTGCGCATCCTCACCGAGTGCGCGGACGAGATCGCCGCGCAGATCGGCCCCAACGCCGAGATCGTCGAATTCGGCGCAGGGTCGCTCACCAAGGTCCGGCTGCTGCTCGATGCGCTCGAGGCGCCGAAGCGCTATGTGCCGATCGATATTTCCGGTGAGCACCTCGAGGCGGCGGCGGAGCGCTTGCGCGCGGACTATCCCCGGCTCATCGTGCAGCCCGTGGTGGCCGACTACACGATGCCGCTGGTGCTGCCCTCGCGGGACAAGGGCGCCGGCCAGCGGGTCGGCTTCTTCCCCGGATCGACCCTGGGCAATTTCAGTCCTGACGAGGCGCTGGCTTTCCTGCAACTGGCGCACCGGCTGTTGCGTGGCGGCGGGCTGCTGCTCGGCGTCGACCTCGTGAAGGACCCGGCGCTGCTGCACGCGGCCTACAACGATGCGCAGGGCGTGACGGCGGCGTTCAACCTGAATCTGCTGCGGCGCGCCAACGCCGAGCTGGACACCGACTTCGATCTCGACGGCTTCACGCATGCCGCCTTCTACAACTCGCCGATGCGGCGCATCGAAATGCACCTGGTGAGCCGCCGGGCGCAGTCCGTCACACTCGACGGCCAGCGCTTTGCCTTCGAGGAAGGCGAGACGATCCACACCGAGAACTCGCACAAGTTCACCGTGGAGGGGTTGCGTGCGCTCGCCGTGAGGGCCGGCTTCCGTCCCGCCGCGGTATGGACGGACCCGGAGCGCCTGTTCAGCGTGCACTGGCTTCAGGCGGCCTAGCTCGACCCGCGAAAGGAATGTGCTACTTTCGTGGATTGAGCGGCGCATCGCGCCACGGAGTCAACAAATGAAAGCAACCTGGAACGGCGCCACCATCGCCGAGAGCGACGACACCGTGCTCGTCGAAGGCAATCACTACTTCCCGATGGATTCGCTCAACCGCGACCATGTGACCTTCAGCAATCACAAGACCACGTGCGCGTGGAAGGGTACGGCGAGCTATTACTCGCTGCTGGTCAACGGCGAACTCAACACCGACGCCGCGTGGTACTACGCAGACCCCAAGCCTGAAGCGGAGATGGTCAAGGACCGCGTCGCGTTCTGGAAGGGCGTGAAGGTGACGGAGTGAGCACTGCGTTCAGCCCACCATTCACACCACCCGACCGACTCGTTCCCACCTTGCGCCAGGATGGCTATGCCGTCCTGAGCCCACAGGGCGTGGCCGATTGGCTGGGCGCGCCGCTGGCGCAGCTCGATGCCTTGCATGGCGATTGGGCCCATCTGCCGCCCGACGAATACCTGAAGGACGGCGGGCGCTACCGCACGCGTCGTCATGCCTGTTTCACGGTCGAGGAATCCGGTGTCGAGCAGGTGCCGCATCGCGCGCACTGGCAGCCGGTCGAATACAACGCGCTGCATGGCGGCATGCAGCGCTGGTTCGCGCCGATGGAGCCAGCGACGGTCGCCCAACCGGTCTGGCAGCGGCTCATGAGCGGACTCGGCGACGTGACGAGCGGCTTGCGCGGCACCCAGCGCTGGTATGCCGAGGCGCACCAGTTCCGCATCGACACCACCGACGGCATCGGCCGGCCGACGCCGGAAGGCGCGCACCGTGATGGCGTCGATCTGGTCGCTGTCGCGCTGGTCGGCCGCCACAACATCAAGGGCGGCGAGACGCGCGTGTTCGAAGCCAGCGGACGGCGCGGCGAGCGCTTCACGATGACCGAGCCGTGGACCCTACTGCTGCTGGACGACGCCCGCGTGATCCACGAATCGACCCCGATCCAGCCGCTGGTGGAAGGCGAGCCGGGCTGGCGCGACACGCTGGTCGTGACCTGCCGCGCCGGTGGTTTCCAGGGCGATTGAGGTCGCGGCGCGGACCGTAGACGTCCTACATCCGCAGCCGTGGGCTTGGATGTAAATTCGAGGCCCGATTCGCCCGCGAATCCTGTGCATGAAAGAGGTCAGCCATGTTCAATCACATCCTGGTCCCGATTGACGGGTCCGAAACGTCGATGCTGGCGGTCAGCAAGGCCAGCGGGCTGGCCCTGGCCTTCGGCAGTCGCATCACGCTCATCCACGTGGTGGACAACTATCCCTTCATCGGCGTGGGCGCTGACTACGCGCTCGGCCAGAACGAATACCTTGCCGCCGCCACCAGCAGCGCGAATGCCGCGCTGGCGCGAGGCGTCGCGGCGCTCGCCGCCGAAGGCCTGCACAGCGACCAGCGCGTGATCGACGGACACGTCGTGCATGAAGGCATCGTCGATACCGCCATCGCGATCGGGGCCGACCTGATCGTGATGGGTTCGCATGGTCGAACGGGCATCGAGAAGCTCCTGCTCGGCAGCGTGACGCAGCGCGTGCTGCAGGACGCCAAGGTGCCGGTGCTCGTGGTCAAAGGCGATCTCAGCTAGCAAGCGCCAGGCTGGCGTCCCATCACGCAAAAGGCGGCGGGCTCTCGAAGCGGCAAAGTCTCCCATCGGCAGGGTGCTCGAATTCGAGCACGGTCGCGTGCAGCAGCAATCTCGGCGCGCGACGTTGAATGTCTTCATCTCCATAGAGCGCGTCGCCGAGGATCGGGTGGCCGATCGACAGCAGATGCACACGCAATTGATGGCTGCGACCCGTCAGCGGCTCCAGCCACAGGTGGCTGGCCCGGCGCTCGGGCAATGGCTGTTTCACGCGCCATCGCGTCTGGCTGGGCTTGCCGGCCGCGTCGATTTTCTGCAGGGGCCTGCGCGGCCAGTCCGCCATCAGTGGCGCATCGATCAATGACCATTCGTCGGACGTCGGCAGCAGGCCGTCGACGATGGCTTCGTAGCGCTTGCTCACTTGCCGGCTGGCGAAGGCGTCGCCGAGCGCGCGCTGCATCACCGGGTTGCGCGCCATCAGGACCAGGCCGCTGGTTGCCATGTCGAGCCGGTGCACCACCAACGCCTCGGGCCATCGCCGCATGGCACGGGCGCTGAGGCAGTCCTGCTTGTCCTCGCCGCGGCCGGGCACGCAGAGCAGGCCGGCGGGCTTGTCGAGCACCAGCAGGTGCGGGTCTTCATGGATCAGGTGCAGGTCGGTCATCGCAGGCCGAGTCTAGAAGCTGCGGGCGGCTCGGCTATCCTCGTCGCGATGTCCGCTGCTGCCGCTTCCTCCCGTTCCTCCAAGTTTTCCGATCTCACGCGCGAGCGGCCCTTCATGCAACTGTGGGTTGCACGGCTGTTCGGCACCGCTGCGAGCCAGATGCTGCTGGTCGCGATCGGCTGGCACATGTACGACCTGACCCACAGCGCGTGGGACCTGGGCCTCGTCGGCCTCTACCAGTTCGTGCCGGCATTGCTGCTGGCCCTGCTGGCGGGCCATGTGGTCGACCGGCATCACCGGGGGCGCATCGTCGCGGCCTGTTTCGCGGTGCAGGGCGCCGTGGCGATGGCGCTGCTGCTGGCCGTGCACGTCGCGCACGATTCGCGCGGGCTGCTGCTCGGACTGTCTCTCGTGCTCGGCGCGGTTCGCGCATTCCAGATGCCGGCGCAACAGGCGCTCACGCCCCTGCTGGTGCCGCCGATGCTGCTGCCGCGCGCGATGGCGTTCAGCTCTGCCGGCATGCAGGGCGCCATCATCGGTGGCCCGGCATTGGGCGGATTGCTGTTCGTGGCGGGCATGGGGGTGGTGTACGGCGCCGCCTTCGTCTTCTTCGTGGCGGCCGCCGTGCTGGTGATGCGCCTGCACTACGTCTTCACGCCGGCTGCGCGGGAGCCGGTGACGCTCAAGACCGTGCTGGCCGGCGTCGACTTCATCTGGAAGCGAAAGCCCGTGCTGGGGGCGGTATCGCTCGACCTTTTCGCGGTGCTGCTGGGCGGCGCGGTCGCGCTGCTGCCGATCTACGCGAAGGACATCCTTCATACCGGCCCCTGGGGCCTGGGGCTGCTGCGTGGCGCGCCGGCGATCGGGGCGTTGGTCATGTCGATCATGCTCACGCGCCGGCCCATCGAACGGCACGTGGGCCGCGCGCTGCTGATCGCGGTGGCGATGTTCGGCGTGTGCATGATCGTCTTCGGCATCTCGCGCAGCTTCATCGTGTCGCTCATCGCGCTCGCAGTCTCGGGCGGTGCGGACATGGTCAACGTGGTGATCCGGCAGACGCTGGTGCAACTCGAAACGCCGGATGCCATGCGCGGGCGGGTGAGTGCGGTCAACTCGATCTTCATCGGCGCGAGCAATCAGCTCGGGGAATTCGAGTCGGGTGCCACGGCGGCGCTGCTGGGACCCGTGGGGTCCGTGGTGGCGGGCGGTGTCGGCACCGTGCTGGTGGCTGCGGCTTGGTTCCGGTTGTTTCCCTCGCTCGCGCAGCGGGACCGGCTCGTCAAGCTAGAACACTGAGAACGCGTAAGGCACGTCGAGGGTTACGTCGCCGAGCGGCTCGGCCACGCAGGGGAGGATCCAGCCTTCGGCCTTCTCGTCGACACTCACGCCCGGCCATTCGATGCGGTAGCGGATCTCGCCGGCCACGAGCTTGCAGAGGCAGGTGCGGCAGGTCCCGTTGCGGCACGAACTCGGCAACTCGATGCCGCCGGCGTCGGCGGATTGGAGAAGGGTACGGTCGGACTCGATGTCGAAGGTGAATCCGCCCGGTTCGACGTGCGCCTTCATCAAGGCTGCTGCGAGGGCGGTTGCTGGCGCCGTTGTTCGCGCAGCATGAAGAGGTAGAGGCTCTCGACCTTCTCGCGCGCCCAGGGCGTCTTGCGGAGGAACTTGAGGCTCGACGCGACGCTGGGGTCGCTGGTGAAGCAGCGCAGCGGAATCCGCTCGCCCAGCCCCTGCCACCCGTAATACGCCTCGAGGGCGGTCACGATGGCTTCCAGCGTGAGGCCGTGCAAGGGGTTGCGCGGCTGCTTCTGTGCTGGCGTGGGCTGTGCGGGCGCGTTCACGGTTACTTGTTCTTGAGCTTGCCGCGCGGAATGACCGCCGTCGTGATCGTACGGACCGGTTCGATGCCCGCGCCCGGCGGCTTGGGCGGCGAAGTGTCCTTCTTCGGTTTCTTGGCTTCCTTGTTCGTGCGCTGTTGACCTTTGGCCATGTGAATCTCCGGATAGATGCGAATGCGACGGTCAGTTTAGCCTCGGCGTTCGGGACTTTTTGGCGGCGCGGCGACAATACGGCCCTTTACGTTCGTTCCCCCGCATTCATGTCCGATTACGAAGTCCGCCCCGCCACCCTGCGCGATGCCAAAGCCGTCGCCGAAGTCCATGCCGCAGCCGCCCAGGCCGCCTACGCTGACATCCTGCCCGAGGATCAACTGCGCGCGCTGGCGCCCACCACGCGCGAGGCCAAGTGGCGCGAAGCGATCGAGTTCAGCGAACCCCAGGTCCAGGTCGCGGAGATCGACGGCGAAGTGGTGGGTTTCGTCGGCTTCGACCGGTCGCGCGATCCCAAGACGCCGTCGACCACCGGCGAGATCTGGGCCATCTACGTGAAGCCCGAGCATTGGGGCAAGGGCGTCGGCGTCGCGCTGTGGGACGCCGCGCGCGACGGTCTCGAGGAAGAGGGCTGTACCGTGGTCACCGTCTGGGTGCCGCTTCGCAACGACCGCGCGATGCGCTTCCATGAACTCGCCGGCTTCAAGCGCGAAATGAAGACCGCCAAGACCACGGCCCTCGGCGCCGTGAAGATCGAGGAAATCCGCCTCAAGCGAGCCGTCTGATCGGGCGCGCGGTCGATGGCCACCAGTCTCCTGCTGCTGCTCGACGACATCGCGACGGTGCTCGACGATGTTTCCGTTCTCACCAAGGTCGCGGCCAAGAAGACGGCAGGTGTTCTGGGCGATGACCTGGCGCTGAACGCGCAACAGGTGTCGGGGGTCAAGGCCAACCGCGAGTTGCCGGTCGTCTGGGCGGTGTGCAAGGGCTCCTTCGTGAACAAGGCGATCCTGGTGCCGGCCGCGCTGGTGATCGGGACCTGGCTGCCCTGGCTGGTGACACCGCTCCTGATGATCGGCGGCGCGTTCCTTTGCTTCGAAGGCTTCGAAAAGCTGGCGCACAAGTTCCTCCACAAGGACGAGCACGCTGCCAGCACCACGGCCCATGAGCAGGCGGTGGCGAGCGAGCAGGTCGACGTCGTCGCCACCGAGAAGGCCAAGATCAAGGGCGCGGTGCGCACCGACTTCATCCTCTCTGCCGAAATCATCGCGATCACGCTGGGCACGGTTCAGGGCCAGCCCTTCGTCACGCAACTGGCCGTGCTGGCGGGAATCGCCCTGGTGATGACTGTCGGCGTCTACGGCCTCGTGGCCGGCATCGTGAAGCTCGACGACGCCGGGCTCTACCTGAGCGAGCGCGAAGGCGCCGGTTCGCGCGCCCTGGGCCGCGGCATTCTGGCGGCGGCGCCCTGGCTCATGAAGGGGCTGTCCATCGCCGGAACGGCCGCCATGTTCCTGGTGGGCGGCGGGATCCTGGTGCACGGCGTGCCGGCCGTCGGCCATGCGATCGAGGCCTGGACCTCGGGGGTCGGCGGTTTCGCCGGCGGCCTGGCTTCCATGGGCGCCAGCGCCGTCGTCGGCATCATTGCCGGCGCCCTCGTGCTGGCCGTCGTCGAAGTCGTGAAGAAGCTTCGCGCCAAGCGCTGAACCCGGCGGCGGCCACGTCCCGCCGCGGGGCCTCAGCGCCCCTTGGCCTTCGCCCGCTGGAGCAGGTCGACCACCACGAGCGCAATGCCGAGCACCAGCGCAAACCATCCGACGATGTAGGCCCCGCCGACCATTTCGCGCCAGGTGGGCGACTGCAGGAAGCTCGGCGCGATCAGCACGGCCGCGCCGATGAGGATGCATAGGATGCCGCGCTCGAGCATGCGCGGCGCTCTGGAAGGTCTGGATGCCATCCCGGGAGTTTACGGGCCTGCCGGGGACGCCTGCCGCCCCAGAGTGCCCTGTTCAGGTGCGCCGGAGACTGTCACTTTCTTGTGACACAGGCGCAGAGCCAACCCGCGCCGTGCTTTTCTGCTATCGAAAGCGTAGCGAATTCACACGGAGGCGTGGATTTGCACCAGATTCGTGAACTTTTCCCGACACAATGAGTACCGAAGAATTACATTCGTAAGTATTCATTTCACGCGTGGCGTGGATTTCAAACTTCGGAAAAAGCTTCATGAACCGCGTTTTCAGCATCGTCTGGAACCCATCGCAACGCGCCTGGACCGTTGCGTCCGAACTCGCCGCCAACGCCGGCAAGTCCAGCACCCGGGTGCGCTCCGGTACAGCGCAGGTGGCTGTCGCCGCAGCGCTGCTCGGTCTGGCCGGTATCGCCTCGGCCGCCTGCTCGACCAGCGCCAACGTCATCACCTGCAACACGACCGGCACGGCAACCGACACTGCGGGCCGGGGCGACAGCACGCCGGCCGGCGCCTCGGTGATCGTGCAGCCGGCAGCGGTCATCAGTTCCGGGGGACTTCCGGGCATCAGCGTCGGCACCAATTCGACCATCCTGATCCAGGCCGGCGCCACGGTCAAAAACAACGCTCCGGGCAGCACCAACGGCTACTTCGGCACCGGCGCCAACACCATTGAATTTCGCTCCGGCAGCACGCTGACGATCGAGAAGGACGCCAAAGTGCTGTCCACCGGGTCGGCGAGCAATGCGGAGGCGATCAACCCGATCGGCACGGGCAATCGCATCGTCAACAACGGTGAAATCCGGTCTCAGGCGGGCGGCGCGGCCATCTGGTTCGAGTCGTCGAGCGGCTCGAACACCATCGAAAACGGCGCGACCGGCATCATCGAATACAAGAACGGCGCGGGCAACATCATGGGCGTGTCCGGCACCATGGCCCTGGATTTCACCAACAAGGGCCAGCTGATCGGATCGCTGAATTTCGCCAATGGCGACGACGCTCTGAGGATCTACACCGGATCGTCGATCTCCGGCTCGATCAACGGCGGCGGGGGCGTGAACCTGCTGACCTTGAACGGCACGGGAACGGGCGTCGTCAGCCAGACCATCTCGAACTTCCAGACGCTGGTGAAGAACGACAGTGGCACATGGACGTTCAACAAGTCGCTGGCGGGCGTGGGCATCACGAGCACCCGAGTGGCCGGTGGCACGCTGATCCTCGGTTCGGACGCCAGCGGCTACACCGGCAGCATGACGGTCGATGCGGCCGGCACGCTGCAAACGAGCGCCGTGTTCATGCCGAAGACGATCACCGACCACGGCGTGGTGCGCTTCGAACAACTCCTGGTGGACGCGACCTACACGGGCTTGCTCACGGGAACGGGCGGCATCGAGAAGACCGGCGACCGCATGCTGACGCTCACGACCGACCAGGCGATCACCGGGACCACGACGATCACCGCCGGCGTCCTGAGATTGGGCAATGGCGGCACTGCCGGCAAGGTGGATGGCCCCATCGTCAACAACGCGGCGCTCACCATCCATCGGCGGGACGGCGTCGCGTTCGCGAACCCCATCAGCGGCACCGGCAGCGTGACTCAGCTCGGGACCGGGACGACGCTGTTCACCGCTGACAACACCTACAGCGGCGGCACGACGATCACGGCTGGCACCTTGCAGCTCGGCGATGGCGGCGCCACCGGCAGCGTGGTGGGCAACATCGTGAACAACGCCATGCTGGTGGTGAACCGTTCGAACACCCTGACGCTTGCGGGCGCCATCAGCGGCAGCGGCGCGCTCCGGCAAACGGGCAGCGGCACCACCGTGCTCTCGGGCACCAACAGCTACGGCGGAACGACCACCGTCGCAGCGGGCACGCTGGAGGCGGGTGCGGCCGGCAGCTTCAGCGCCCTGTCGGCGCACACCGTGGCGACGGGCGCAACGCTTGACACCGCGGGCTTCAACCAGACGGTGGCCTCGCTTCAGAACGCTGGCACCGTCAGCCTCCTGAGCAAGGCGGCCGGCAGCACGCTCACCGTGAACGGCGCCTACGCCGGCCACAACGGCGTGCTGAGCCTGGGCACCGTGCTGGGCGGCAACGCCAGCCTGAGCGACCGCCTGGTGCTCAACGGCCCCGGTGCCAGCGCGAGCGGCAGGACCACCGTGCGCATCACCAATCTCGGCGGCCTCGGCGCGCAGACCACTGGCAACGGCATCGAGGTGGTGAGCGCGCGCAATGGCGCCACCACCACCGCCCAGACGACGCGGGATGCCTTCACCCTCGCCAACGGTCACGTGGATGCGGGCGCTTTCGAATACCGCCTGCATGCGGCCGATGCCCAGGGCGCGGGCGAGAGTTGGTATCTGCGCTCGGAAACCACGATTCCGCCGCAGGACCTCTCCGTCAAGCCGGTGCCGCCTGCAACGTCGGACGCCAGCGGCGCCGCACCGCCGACCGCCGCAGTGACGACGGTGCCGACCTACCGCGCCGAGGTGCCGCTCTTTGCCGCCTTGCCCGCGCAGCTGCGCCAGGCCGATCTCGCGATGCTCGGCAACCTGCATCGCCGCGTCGGCGACGAAGGCCCTGCCGTGGGCGGCCGGCAAGCGTGGGCTCGCGCCATCTACAGCGATCTCGACATCCACCAGGACGGCATTGCCTCGGCACAGAGCAAGGGGCACGTGAGCGGCCTCCAGGCGGGCACCGATCTGCTGGCCGGCGGCAACTGGCGCGCCGGCATCTACGTGGGCTACCTCGACGGCAGCGCGGACGTCAGCGGCAACGCGCGCGGCGCGGTCGGACGGGTCGGCTACAACGACCTGCAATCGCGCTACCTTGCCGGCTACGCGACCTGGATGGATGCCAGCGGCCTGTACGCCGATGCCGTTCTCCAGGGCGGCAGCCACCGCTACACCGTGCGCCCCGACGGCAACCCGAGCGCGTCGGGCAAGTCGAATAGCACGACGGCTTCGATCGAAACCGGCAAGGCCTTCGCGTTGGCGGAGGGCTGGAGCATCGAGCCGCAGGCGCAACTCGCCTACCAGCGCAGCAGCTTCGACGACGTGTTGATCGGCGGCGCCCGCGTGCAGCAGGACGCCGACGGCGGCTGGATCGGCCGCCTTGGCGTGCGCATCAAGGGCGACATCGCCACCCGTGCGGGGCGCCTCGAGCCCTATGGCCGCTTCAACGTGTACTACGCGGGCTCGGGCACCGATGTCGCCACCTTCGTCGGCCCGGCGGCCAGCACCCGGATCGCCAGCGCGACCGGCCACACCTCGACCGAAGTCGCGGCCGGCATGACGCTGGCGCTGACGCGCGTCGTCACGCTGTACGGCGAATTGGGGCGGCTCTTCAACGCGGGCGGTGAGGTGAAGGTGAAATCCTCGGTGCAGGGGTCGCTCGGCATGCGCGTGAGCTGGTAGGCGCCCGGGAGGCACGCGGCTTTCGGTTCAAATACGGGTTTCAGCGGCCGCCCCGAATCCGGGCGGCCTTCGAAGCCATCGCCTGACCGAACACCATGGAATTTTCTCGCCCTCGAATCCTCGCCATTTCCGCGCGCATCGTCGTGCCGCTGCTGCTCGCGGTCGCCGTCTCGGGTGCGACGGCCCAGAAGGCCACCCCGCAGGACGCGAACCGCTTTCCTGCCGCGGCGATGGGCTTCCTGGGTGGCGAGCTTCCGGCAATGGAGGCCGCGATCACGGCGCGCGACCGCGACTACTTCGAGGACGCCATGGGCCGCATGCTCGACTTTTCCGACAGTTGGGGCTTCAAGTCGGGCGCCAACCCTGCGCTGGCACGCTTCCCGATGTGCACCGAGGCGGTGTCGGACTTCCTGGTGGTCGGCATGTGCCGCATCATGACCACGAGCTCGGCCTGCGAGCCGGGTATGGCGACGCGCTTCAACACGAACCTCCAGCAGTGCCGCGAGTTGGCGGCGCGGCTCTGAAGGTCCGATCCTTCTAGGCGCCCTTGAGGCCCTGGAGGGTCTGCAGGAGCACCACGCGGGCCTGGCCGAGCACCATGCCCTTCCACTCGTCGTTGTCGCAGTAGAAGGCGTCGCGCAGGTCCTTCCGGATTGCGCGCTGTTGTTCGGCAGGCGCTTCCGGGTGGCGGCGCAGCCACGTATCGGCGCGCAGGCGCGTCATGACTTCCATGTCGGGCAGGGTGCCGAACTCCAGCCCCATCAGCGCTGCGCTGGCCTGCGGGCACTCGTCGTAGATCGCCGAGACCACCGGGCCCGAGACGTCCGCCGAGGCCGACTGGCCGTCGAAGGGCGCGAACACGTCGGCGCCCCACCATGCGCGCGCCTGTGCCAGGTCGGCCGGCGCGTTGCGGCCCGGATAGATCTTCTCGCCGTGTCCGTAAGGCCCCAGGCCGGTGTGGATGTCGATCCAGCCGATGTGCGTGGCGGCCGTGCCGTACTTGCGCAGGATGCCGCGCATGGTGCGGTTGCTCCATGACGGCGCCTTGCCGCCGTAGAACACGCCCTCGGGCGAGGTGTACTGGCCTGCCGTGACCGCGGCGCGATAGGCCCGCATGCCGTGCTTCTCGATGTATGCGGCCATTGCCGCCTCGTCGGCGGCGGCGGGCGGCCAGGTGCCCGGCAGCACGAAGGGCTCGACGACGGCGTATGCGGCGTTCACGGGCAGCGGCGCATCGAAGTCGATGTGGTTGCGGTTCAGGTCGATGTTGTCTTCGTTGGTGCGGTGCAGATGCGAGAAGCCGTGCGGGTTGACGGCGTGCACCAGCAACAGCGCGACGCCGGCCTGTTCGAGGCGCGACATCAGGTCGGCATCGTTCAGCGTGGCGACCTGGCAGCCCGAGCCGCAGAAGCCCTCGGGGCCGTGCGTGCCGGAACTCACGATCATCAGCTTGGCGGCGTTCGGCTTGCCCAGCAGGGCCACGTCGGTGGCCAGCGTTTCGCCCAGTGCGCCGCGATGCGCTTCGAGCACGAAAGATTCGACGGCTGCGCCGCGCTGGGCGGCGGCCTCGAGGAATTTGCGCCGGGCCTCGGCGTAGGTGCCCGAGAAGTGGCGGGTGGCTGCGGTGCTGTACATATGCGGTGTCCTTGAAAGTCGGTGATCAGGCGGGCTGGTGCGCACCGGCCGCGTCGATGTCCTTGCCCGTGAAATCCTTGAGCCAGAGCAGGCCCAGCAGCGAGACCGTCGTCATCGCCAACAGGTACCAGGCCGGCGCGAGCTTGTTGCCGGTGGCGTTCAGCAGCCAGGTGCTGATGAAGGGCGAGAAGCCGCCGAACAGCGCCACGCCCACGCTGTAGACCAGCGACATGCCGCTTGCGCGCACATGCTTGGGAAACATCTCCGGCAGCATCGTGATGCCCGGCACCGTCTGCACCACCAGGGTGAGGCTCAGCACGCCAACCACGGTGAAGAGCACAGCGGGCGTGGGGGACATGTTGAGCCACAGGAAGCCAGGGTAGATCAGCAGCACCAGCGCGATGCGGCTCCAGACGATCAGCGGCTTGCGACCCACCCGGTCGGACCAGCGGCCCACGAAGGGCGCCAGCCCGAACGACAGCAGCCCCGTGAGCGCCGCGCCGAAGAGCGCCACCGGCGGCGGCATGCCCAGCTCGCGGATGGCGTAGGTCGGCATGTAGAAGGTCACGACATAGGCCGCAGCTGTGCCGCCGACGATGCTCAGGATGGCCGCGAGCACCGTCTTGCCGTGTTCGCCGCACACTTCCGACAGGCTGCTGCGGCGTGGTGCCGCATTGGCCGGCTCGGGCCGGATCTCCAGCGATTCCTCGAGATGGCGGCGGATGTACATGCCGACCGGGGCGATCAGCATGCCGAGGAAGAAGGGCACGCGCCAGCCCCAGCTTTCCATGGCCTGCGGCGTGAGCGCCGTCGACAGTCCGCCCACGACCACGGCGCCGAGCAGGATGCCGAGTCCCTGGCTCGCGAACTGCCAGCTCGCCATGTAGCCGCGATTCTTCGGCGTGGCGTGCTCGACCAGCAGGGTGGTGGACGCGCCCACCTCGCCGCCCGCCGAAAAGCCCTGAATGAGCCGCGCCAGCACGATCAGCAGCGGCGCCGCGACGCCGATCTGCGCGTAGGTGGGCGCGAGGGCGATCAAGGCGCAGCCCAGCGCCATCAGGAAGATCGTGAGCGTCATCGCCTTCTTGCGGCCGGCGCGGTCGGCATACGCGCCGATCACGATGCCGCCCAGCGGGCGCATGACGAAGCCGACGCCGAAGCTCGCCACCGTCAGCAGCAGCTGCCCGTAGGAATTGAAGGTCGGGAAGAAAAGCTTGCCGATCACCAGCGCGAGAAATCCGTACACGGTGAAGTCGAAGAATTCGAGCGCATTGCCAATGGTGGTCGCAACGATCGTCTGGCGCCGGCTGATCGGCGTGCGGCTGGGCGGGTGGGTCATTGGTTGTGGTTGAGTGATGTCGTTGGGTTGTCGCGCCGGGATGCTAGAGAAAGGTCTTGATCGTGAAAAGACAATAATTGATCCTTGAAGATAACTTTTTGTTTTCAATGAAGCCGAACCAGCTCCTTGCCTTCGTGGCCGTGGTCGAACAGAAGAGCATTCGCGGTGCCGCCCGCGCCGTCGGTATTTCGCAGCCGGCGGTGACGAAGATCGTGCGCGAACTGGAGCGCGAAGTCGGTGCGCCGCTGGTCGAGCGCAGCGTGAAGGGCGTGCGGCTCACGCCCTACGGCGAGGCCTTTGCGCCCCGCGCGCGCCTGCTGCTGGCCGATATGCGCCGCGCGCGCGACGAGATCGCCCAGATCCGCGATGGCGCGACCGGCAAGGTGGCGGTGGCTGTGAGCACGTCGGTCGCCCTGACCCTGCTGCCGGAAGCCTTCCGCGAGTTCCACACGCGCCTGCCGGCCGTCGACGTGCATTTCAGCGAAGCCGTGCTGCCGTGGATGCTGGCGCGACTGCGAGATGGCCATCTCGACTTTGCCGTCGCACACGTCGGGCCGGGCACGCTGCCCGCCGAGTTCGAAAGCGTCGATCTGTTCCCCGTGCAGCTGGCCGTGGGCGTGCGCGAGGGTCACCCCTTGCGCCACTGCCGTTCGTTGCGCGAACTGCACACGGCGGAATGGCTGCTTCCCGGGGATGGCGAGCTGGGCCGCGAATTCGTGGCGCCCATCTTCTCGCCCATGGGCCTCACACCTCCGGCGCGCATGATCCTCGGCGAGTCCGTGACAGTCGCGCTGGGCCTGGTCGGGCACATGGACCTCGTCGGCATGTTCGTCGAGCCGCTGGCCGAACTGGCCTTCAGGCATCACGGCATCGTGCGCGTCGAGGTGGACGAGACGCTGCCGACCCTGCAGGTGTGCGTGATCCGGCGCAAGGGCCTCCGGCTCACGCCGGCGGCGCGGCACCTCGTCGAATGCATCCAGCAAGCGGCGACATGCCGATGAAGTAACGCGCCTAGGAGAGAGCGCGCGCGAATGCGGCGGCAGCCGCGCGTGCCTCGTCTTCCGAACGAAGCTCGGCCGCCAGCACTTGCCCGGCAGCCACAGCCGAGACGGCCAGCGCTTTCCTGGGGCAGATGCCCAGGCAGCTGCACTGGACGATGCGCAGCCGCACCGGCTGGTTGTGCAGTTCTTTCTTCAACAGCTTGCGGACGTCCTTGGCCTTCAGCTTCGACGGGCCGTTGCTGCGCTTCTGGCAATCGCCGCACACCAGCGCCACGCCACCGAACTTGGGTCGGACAAGCAGGGCGCCGGCGGTTTCGGCGTCGCGGGAGGTGTTCAACGTGGATTTCATTGCTTTGGGCGCTCCATCCTAGGGCCGGCCGGTTTCCGGCCAAGTCAGCCAACCCGCCGTCCTTGCGGGCTTTGCCGACCGTTCTGCGGTAACTTCGGAGCCATGTCACTTCCTCCCATCGAAATCGAAACCGGCCCGAACCCGACGGCGACCGTCCTCGTCATGCACGGCCTGGGCGCCGACGGCAATGACTTCGTGCCCATTGCCAACGAACTCGAACTCTCGGCCGTCGGCCCGGTCCGCTTCGTGTTCCCCAATGCGCCGGTCATGCCGGTCACCATCAATGGCGGCTACCGGATGCCCGCCTGGTACGACATCCTGGGCCCCGGCCAGCCCGAGGACGAAACCGGCCTGCGCAGCTCGCAGGTCGAGATCGAGGCTCTGCTCGCGAAGGAAAAGGCACGTGGCATCCCGGCCAGCCGCATCGTCGTCGCCGGCTTCTCGCAGGGCTGCGCCATGTCCTTCATGACCGGCCTGCGCCACCCCGAACGCCTGGCGGGCATCGTCGGCCTCTCCGGCTACCTCCCGCTGGCCGAAACCATCGCCACGGAGCGAAGCCCCGCCAACCAGTCCACCCCCATCTTCCAGGCACACGGCCAGCGCGACGGCGTGGTCCCCCTGGCGCGCGCCGTCTACGGCCGCGATGCCCTCAAGGCCCTCGGCTACGACATCGAGTGGCATGAATACCCCATGGAACACTCCGTCTGCATGGAGGAAATCGCCGATCTCAACGCCTTCCTCCTGCGCGTCCTGTCCTGACGTTTTCCCCGCGAAGGCCGGCGCAGCCCGGCCGGCTGGTGGAACGCCGCGGACCGGCTCCGTGGGGGCGAGCAAGGTCCTTCGAGCAGCATTATTTTCATCGTGCTACCTTCCAGCCCCACGAAGAATGACAGGCCATATCAACATGACCAAATTGAAGGAGCGCCTCGACGCGCTCTCGCCTGCAAGGCTGAGGGGAGTCCGGCGCGGGATCGAGAAGGAAAGCCTGCGCGCGCAGCCCGATGGCAAGCTGGCATTGACGCCGCACCCCGTGGCCCTGGGCTCGGCGCTCACGCATCCGCACATCACCACCGATTTCAGCGAATCACAGCTCGAACTCATCACCGGCGCCCATGCCGACGTGGAGGTCGCGCTCGAGGAACTGGTGCGCGTGCACCAGTTCACCTACCGCGTCCTGAACGAGGCCGGCGACGAGCGCCTCTGGGCCTCGAGCATGCCGTGCGGCCTGCCGCCCGATGAAACCATCCCGATCGGGCGCTATGGCTCGTCCAATGTCGGGCGCGCCAAGAGCGTCTACCGCATGGGCCTCAGCCACCGCTACGGGCGGCGCATGCAGACCATCTCGGGCATTCACTACAACTGGTCGCTGCCGGAGGTGTCGAGCGAGCAGTATTTCGGGCTGATCCGCAACTTCCGCCGGCACGCTTTCCTGTTGCTCTACCTCTTCGGTGCATCGCCTGCGCTGTGTGCGACCTTTGTCGACGGCCGGCCGCACGAGTTGCAGCCGCTGGGCGAGGGCAGCATGCACATGCCCCACGGCACCTCGCTGCGCATGGGCCGGCTGGGCTACCAGAGCGAGGCCCAGGCCTCGCTGGCCGTGAGCTACAACAGCCTCGACGGCTACGGCGCCTCGCTGCAGGACGCGCTCACCCGGCCCTGGCCCGCCTACGAGGCCATCGGCATCCGCAGTCTCGGCGGCGACTACAACCAACTCGCCACCAGCCTGCTGCAGATCGAGAACGAGTTCTACGGCACCATCCGCCCCAAGCGCGTGATCTACCCCGGCGAGCGTCCGCTGCACGCGCTGCGCGAGCGTGGCGTCGAGTACGTCGAAGTGCGCCTGATGGATCTGGATCCTTTCGAGCCCGTCGGCATCAGCGCGCAGACCATGCGCTTCCTGGACGTCTTCCTGCTGCACTGCCTGCTGACGGACAGCCCACCCGACACCCGCGAGGAAATCGTCGACCTGGCGCACAACCAGCACCTGACGGCTGCGCGCGGCCGGGAACCCGGCCTGCAACTGCAGCGCGACGGCCGGCAAGTGGTGCTCACGGAATGGGGTGCGGAGTTGCTCGAAGAATTCGCGCCCATCGCCGATGCGCTGGATGCGGCACACGGCGGTACGAAGCACGCCGAAGCCGTGCAGGCCGCCCGCGCCGCCCTCGGCGATCCGGCCGTGCTGCCGTCGGCACGGGTGCTCGAAGCCATGAGGGCGCACAACAATTCCTTCGTCGGCTTTGTTCGCGCCCAGTCCGAGCTCACGCGCGAAACGCTGCTGGCGCTGCCGTTCCCGGCCGAACAGCAGGCGCAGTTCGAGCACATGACGCAGACCTCTATCGAGGCCCAGGAGCGCATCGAGGCCAGCGACACCATGCCCTTCGAGATCTACCGCGAGCAGTACGTGTCCCCGGCGCGGCTCGGCTTCAAGAACCACTGGGCCGAGACGCCGCAGGCCCCCGTCAGTCAGCGCGCCGAGCTCTGACCCGCATGCACTCGGTAGGTGCATGCCTACCTGCATTGCCCGCTATGGCCCACCGTGGTGTCATGAACGGCGGGGATGATGGCATCAGAGACGAAAGCCGTGTGTCAACTCTGATTTGCCCTGCCTCAAAATGACTTTCAAGACCTACCTGGTCGAAGACAACCCCGTGATCCGGGACAACCTCGTCGGTTTTCTCGAAGACATTGCGGATGCCACCGTGGTGGCCCATGCGAGCGGCGAAGCCGAAGCCGTGTCGTGGCTGCGAAGGCATCGGGACAGCTGGGACGTCGCCATCGTCGACCTGTTCCTGGACCAGGGCAATGGCCTGGGTGTGGTCGATGCCTGCCGGAAGCGGGCGGCCCACCAGAAGGTCGTGGTGCTCAGCAACTATGCGACGCCCGACATGCGGGCACGATCCAAGGCGATGGGCGCGGACGCCTTCTTCGACAAGTCGGCCGAGATCGATCTGCTGCTGGACTACTGCGAGAAGCTGAGCCGGGCGAACTAGCACACCCCCAGGCTTCGCGCACTTCGTGTCGCTTCGCCTACCCCCTTGCAGGGGGCAGCGCTGGCGGACCGGCGGGGCCGGTTCCGCGGCGCTCTATGCATCTGGGGAGTACCGGGTCGCAGCGGAGACGAGGAGGGCGGGTTGTTTGGGGTAAAACGCGACGCGTCAACGACTCCAACGAAAGCATTCCGGCATGAGCAATCTCGATTTCAAGGGCCGCGTGGCCATCGTCACCGGCGCGGGCAATGGCCTGGGTCGCCAGCACGCACTGGCGTTGGCGGCGCGCGGCGCCAAGGTTCTGGTCAACGACCTCGGCGGTGCGCGCGACGGGTCCGGCGGCTCCGTGAGCGCGGCGCAGGCGGTAGCGGACGAGATCAAGGCGGCCGGTGGCGAGGCCATTGCCAATGGCGCTTCGGTCACCGATTTCGAGGCCGTGCAGGCCATGGTGCGGCAGGCCGTCGACGCATGGGGCCGCGTCGACATCCTCATCAACAACGCCGGCATCCTGCGCGACAAGAGCTTCGCGAAGATGGAGATCGCCGATTTCCGCCTGGTGATGGATGTCCACCTGATGGGTGCCGTGCATTGCACCAAGGCCGTGTGGCCGATCATGAATGAGCAGAAGTACGGCCGCATCGTGATGACGACCTCGTCGTCCGGCCTCTACGGCAACTTCGGCCAGAGCAACTACGGTGCCGCCAAGCTCGCACTGGTGGGCCTCATGCAGACGCTGAGCATCGAGGGCGCGAAGAACGACATCCGCGTCAATTGCCTGGCGCCCACGGCGGCCACCCGCATGACCGAGGACCTGATGCCCGAGGAAGTGCTCAATGCGCTCAAGCCCGAGGCCGTGGTGCCGGCGATGCTGGTGCTGGCCGCGCAGGACGCTCCCACCCGCGCCATCCTCTGCGCGGGCGCCGGCACCTTCGAGGCGGCGCACATCACGCTGACCCAGGGCGCCTGGATCGGCCTCGGCGCCGATGCGCCCGAGCAACTCGCGGCGCGGCTGGCCGAAGTGACCGAGCGCAGCGGCGAGATCGTTCCGCAGAGCGGTGCGGCTCAAGGCACCAACGAAGTGGGCAAGGCCATGGCGAACGCCCGTCGGCACTGACACACTGTCATTGCCGCAACGGCCGGCCCTCCAGGAGGACGTCATGACCATGGGTCCCGCACTCGATCCCTTGCCTCTGCCTCCGGGCATCCGGTCGCGATCCGTCGACAACAGCAACGGCCTGCAGATGCACATCCTGGAGGCCGGCTTCGAAACGGCCGACAGGCCTTGCCTGTTGTTGCTGCACGGCTTTCCGGAACTGGCCTACAGCTGGCGCAAGGTCATGCTGCCGCTTGCCGCGGCCGGCTATCACGTGGTGGCGCCCGACCAGCGCGGCTACGGGCGCACCACTGGCTGGCAGGAAGGCTTCGACGCCGATCTCGACGCGTTCCGCATGCTGAATCTCGTGCGCGATGCGCTCGGCCTGGTCGCTGCCCTGGGTCATCGCACCGTGGCCGCGGTCGTGGGGCATGACTTCGGCTCGCCGGTCGCCGCGTGGTGCGCACTGGTGCGGCCCGACGTGTTCCGATCGGTCGTGCTGATGAGCGCGCCCTTCGGTGGCGTGCCTCCCATACCTTTCGGCACGGCCGCGTCCGCGCCCGCGCCCGCGGCCACCGGCCCGAGCGCCATCGCCGCGCTGCTGGAGGCATTGCCCGGGCTGTCGCCGCCGCGCAAGCACTACCAGTGGTACTACTCGACGCGAGAAGCCGATGGCCACATGCGCCAGGCGCCGCAGGGCCTGCATGCCTTCCTGCGTGCCTACTACCACTGCAAGAGCGCGGATTGGCCTGCCAACAAGCCCTTTCGCCTGCAGGCGCTCACGGCCGAAGAGCTGGGAAAGCTGCCCACCTACTACGTGATGGAAGCCGACAAGACCATGGCCGAAACCGTCGCCGCCGAGATGCCGACCCCGGAGCAGATTGCCGCCTGCCGCTGGCTGCCGGAGGACGAGCTTGCGGTGTACGCCGCCGAGTACGCCCGCACCGGCTTCCAGGGCGGCCTGCAGTGGTATCGCTGCGGGACCGGCGGGCAGTACACGGCGGAACTGCAGACATGGGCGGGCCGGACGATCGACGTGCCCTCGTGCTTCATCGCCGGCCGGAGCGACTGGGGCATCTACCAGAAGCCCGGCGATTTCGAGGCCATGCAGGACAGTGCGTGCACGCAGATGACGGGCGTCCATATCGTCGGCGGCGCCGGCCATTGGGTGCAGCAGGAGCAGCCGGACGAAGTGAGCCGGCTTCTTCTTCAGTTCGTGCAGCGCTAGCCGCGAGCCTTCAATGCGTCGGCGCTTTCATGCCGCGCACGCTGAAGCAGTCGACGGGGCGCTGAAACCCCTTCAGGCTGAGTGCTTGTGGAGGCTCCACGTCGAGCATTGACTCCAATTGCGCATAGACAGGGCGTGAGATCAGGATCTGGTTGCCCGACGCTTCGCCGCACAACCGCGCCGCCAGGTTCGTGACCGTGCCGATCGCCCCATAGTCCCAGCGCCCATCGAAACCGATGGCGCCGATGGTGGCGAAGCCCTGCGCGATACCGATGCCCAGCCCCAGCGAATAGCCGCGTCGGACCCAGGCCTCGGCGATCGAGCCGATGCGTTCGCGGATCGCGAGCGACATCCGCACCGCGCGCTCTGCAGCGTCGGGGATGGGGATCGGGTCGTTGAAGAAAATCATCATCCCGTCCCCGCTGAAATGCTCCAGTGTTCCTTCGTGCGCGAGGATCAGCTCACCGGTCGCGGCGTGGTACTGGCGAAGTACGCCCATCACCTCCTCGGGTTCGGAGCGCTCGGCAAAGGAGGTGAAGCCGCGCAGGTCGAGAAAGACCACGGTGATCTCCCGCCGATGGCTTTGCAGCGGGTCCTCGGCACCGCCGCTGACGATCAGCTCGGCGAGCTGCGGCGAGAAGAAGCGCCGCAGCCGGCCGACCCGTTCGAGTTCGGAGACCTGTGTCGCGACGCGGCGTTCGAGCGACGCGTTCCACTGCTTCATCTCGTCGACCAGCGACTCGACGCGGTCGTGCAGGTCCTTGATGCGCAGCATCGAACGCACGCGCGCGGCGAGCGCGGCATGGTCCACCGGCTTGGTCAGGTACTCGTCGGCACCGGCTTCGAGGCCCGCGATGACGTCCTTCAGGTCCGCCATGGCCGTGACCATGATGATGGGCGTGAAGGGGAAGGCAGGGTCGGCGCGCAGGCGCCGGCACACCTCGATGCCGCCGAGCTTGGGCATCATCAGGTCGAGCAGGATCAGGTCCGGCGTGAGCTGCCGCGCAGCGGAAAGGCCTTCTTCGCCGTCGGCCGCCGACACCACCTCGTAACCCTCGCTGGCCAGCCTGGCCTGCAGAATCTTGACGTTGGTCGCGTTGTCGTCGACGATGAGGATGCGTGGTGGGGTTCTCATCGTCGTTCTCCCGGGACAAAAAATGTAGCGGCTTCGTGGGGGTTCCACAAGGCTGCAACGCCAATGGCGAGTGGTGCGGGAGCACTCTCCCTGGCCCCTGATGGAGCCTGGCCATCAAACTCGAACAGCTTGTAACGCGGGCGTTGAAGCGGTCACCCTTCGCTGGGCTGGTGCTTGGCGTGGCGCGTGTTCGTGCCTCGGTGCACACCAAGCTGCTGTTCGCCTTTCTCATCATCACGCTGCTGTTCATCGCGATGGCGGTCGCGAGCCTGCTGATCCTCGTGAACACCACCGGGCAGAGCCGCCTGCTCGATGAGGCACACGAGCGGGTCAGCTGGGCGCAGCAAAGCCAGCATGCGCTGGATCGGCAGATGCACTTCACCGCACTGGCGCTGCTGTCGAAGGACGAAGCCGCCATCGAACGCATCTTGCGCGAGAACAACCGCTTCAATGAAACGCTGGCCAAGCTGGACACCGCCGCGACTGCCGGGCAGAAGGGCCTGATCGGCCAGGTTCGTGCCTCGCAGGACGATGCCATGGGCGTGGTGGCCGACATCGCCAACGCGATTCGCGACGGCAAGCTCGAGAACATCACGACCGAATTGCTCCAGCGCGAGGAGAAGCTCGACGAGCAGATCGCACTGCGCATGGGACAGCTCGTCAATGTCGAGCAGGACCGCATGGCCCGGCTGCGCGAGAGCGTCGGCGCCGCCAACCGGCGGTCGCTGATCCTGACTTCCGTCTTCGCCGTGAGCGCGGTGCTGCTGGCGTGGCTGTGCGGATTCGTGATCTCCTGGTCGTTCATCCTGCCGGTGCGGGAGGCGCAAGTTTTCCTCGGCGATGTCGCGGCGGGAAACTTCGGGCGCAAAATTGCGGTTCCCAACCGTGACGAATTCGGAGCGCTCGCCGACCGGATGAACCACATGAGCCTGCAACTGCATCGTCTCGACGAATCACAGCGGCAAGCGGCCGCGAAGCTCGTGGACCTGAATGAGCAGCTCTCGCGTGCGAGCCAGGCCAAGTCGGAATTCCTGGCCAACATGAGCCACGAGTTGCGCACGCCGATGAACGCGATCCTCGGATTCAGTGAAATGATGATCGACGGGATCTACGGCACGGTGCCCGAGGAACTGAAGGAGCCGCTCACCGACATCCAGGTAAACGGCCGCAACCTGCTGCGGCTGATCAACGATGTGCTCGACCTCTCCAAGATCGAAGCCGGTCGGATGGAGCTGGCGCTGGGCGAGTATTCCGTCAGCGACGTCGTCAACACGGTTCGGACCTCGCTGCGTTCCATCGCGGCCGAGAAGGGCCTCGAGTTCACGGCCCATGTGCCGGACGATCTGCCGGTGGCCTATGGCGACAGTGGCCGCCTCACGCAGTGCCTGACCAATCTTGCCGGCAACGCCTTGAAGTTCACGCGGCAGGGTCGGGTCGACATCTCGGTCGAGCTGTGCGGCAGCGAACTCATCTACCGCGTGGCGGACACCGGCATCGGCATCGCGCAGCAGGAGCTCGACAACATCTTCACGGAGTTCCGCCAGGTCGATACGACCATCACGCGCGAGTTCGGCGGAACGGGTCTGGGGCTCAGCATCTCGAAGAAGTTCGTGGAGAGGCTCGGCGGCCGCATCTGGGTGGAGAGCGAACTGGGGCAGGGCTCCACTTTCATGTTTTCCGTGCCATTGCGCGCGGGCGAGGGGAGCGAATGAGCGAGCACACGATTCTTTACGTCGAGGACAACGAGTACAACCGCAAGATCGTGCGGCAACTGCTCAGCCGCTCGGCGTGCAAGCTGCTCGAAGCGGCCGATGGCGAGACCGGCGTCGCGCTGGCCCAGCAGCACCTGCCCGACCTCATCCTGATGGACGTGCAGCTGCCCAAGATGTCCGGCCTGGATGCCACGAAGCTGCTGACCACCGAAGAACCGACGCGTCACATCCCGATCATCGTGATCACCTCGTACGCGCTGAGCGGGGACCGCGAGAAGGCGATTCAGGCGGGCGCCTCCAGCTACCTCGCCAAGCCCTACAGCCCGAGCGAACTGCTGGCGATGGTGAAGCAGTTTCTCCCCGGCCTCTGACTTCACAGCGAGGAGCTCGCATGACGATGTCCTTTCGATACGCTGCCCGCCCGGCCGTCGTGATGCTGCTGGGACTCATGGCGGCCTGTTGCGCCGTCACGGCGCAGGCGCAGGACGACCAGGCCCAGCAGTTCACGCCCGAGTTCCGGGAGGTCCACAAGGGCTTCGATCCGAAGCACACGCCCAAGATCGTGGCGCCGGACAGCGTGAAGCGGGGTGCGTGGTTCAACGTCACCGTGAGCGTGGGCGCCGAGTCGCAGCACCCGTCGCTGCAGGAGCATTTCGTGCGCTACATCGCGCTCTACAAGGACTCGGTGGAGATTGCGCGCGCCTACCTGCACCCTGTGTATTCGTCACCGACGGTGACCTTCACCGTGGCGCTGGACGAAGGCGGCGCCTTGCGCGCGGTGGCCGAGCCGACGCATTCCTCCGCATGGGAGTCCTCCAGGAAGATCACTGTCGTTCCCTGAAGTCTCAGCGGCCCTTCATCTCTACAGTGACTTGCGCGGGCTGCTGGTCGCTGACGGCGACTGTTGCCTGCATCGTGCCAAGCCGCTCTTGCCAGATCTGCAACTGATACTGGCCCGGCGGCAGGTTGTCGAAGGCAAAACGTCCATCCGCACCGGTGACCGCGTAGAACGGGTGCGCAGAAACCACCACCCACGCCGTCATCCACGAATGCAGGTCGCAGTTGATGCGCACGATCTCCGGCTCGGCGAAGGTGACCGGAATCGTCCGGCCCATCGGCTGCGTGCGGTTGAACGAGACGTTGCGCTTGGGCGTGGCGTGAATGTTGTGAAGCAGGCGATCGCTGTTGAGGAAATCCACCGTGCCGCCCGTCGGGACGACCACGATACGGGGCACGAATGAGCAGCCCTTCTGATCGACTTCGACCTTTTCCGTCCGCGCCGGCCATACCGCACCGGCTGGCGGGTTCTCGATCCACACCACCGCGTTGCGGATCTCGCGCGTCGCGGAAACCTGGAGGTCGTCGGCGAGCTTCTCGTTGCCGCACAGGTACTGGTCGATGGTGATCGGCACCTTGGCCTGCGCGGGCGCCGCGCCGCCGAAGACGACCTTGCCCCGCATGCTGCCCGCCAGGCTAGGGCCCAGCAGGCCGCACGTCAGGAGCAGCAGGGCCAGGACCCGCGGAAACCGAGTTCCATTCAAGGAAACTCCCTTCATGTGCGACTGCATCGGCGTCGTGCAAAAAGAGTAGTCGACACGCGCCGAGGCCGTCAATACACCGATCAGTGGAGGAAGGCGCTATTCGACGACCGCGTCGCCGTCCTTGCGAATGGAATCGCGGTTGCGGTGGCCGTAGAGCCGTCCCAGAGTGCTGTCGAGTGCGCGCTTGAGCTTGTCGGATGCGCCGCGGAAAGCCTCGTCCATGTTGGGTGCGTGCTGCGTGACGGCCAGCGGCTGGTGATGGGCGAGTCGCGCTTCCATCACGCAGCGCTTGTCGGCCGCGCCGCTGGCGCCGTGGTTCTCGTCGCTGAGGTGGACCTCCACCCGGGTGACCTCGGCCACGAAGCGGCTCAGGCATTGCCTCAATTCGCCGTCGGCCCAGCGCTCCAGCGTGTCCTTGTTCTCGATGCCGTTGCTCGTGTTGACCTGAATCTGCATGCTGTGTCCCCTTTCACTTGCCTGATGGCCAAGGCCCTACTTTGCGCCCATAACGGTCCGGCGTACGTAAGCATTTGGGCAACGGCGCCGAGGTTCGAATGCCCACACGGCCGACTGGCTTGAGTCCGAAGAGCGGGCGCAGCCAGCGGAGCCGGCGGATGAGGCCATCCGTCAGTGCCCAGCATCCGAACAGGGTGATCGCGACCAGCAGGGCGGGTTCCAGCACGGGGCCGAGCCGCAGCGATGCAAGGGCGACGGCACCGGCAATGATCAGCGTCTGGTGCAGCATGTACCACGGGTAGACCGACTCGTTGGCCCATCCCAACCATGGCCAGGGGCGATTCAGGTGACGGTGCGCAAAGCCCAGGATGGCCGCGATGGCCGTCCACAGATAGGCCGCGCGCAGCACCCGCGTGGCCCAGGCGGCGACCTGGACGTCGGCGCCGCTCAGGCGCAACAGGACGAAGGCGGCAATGCAGGCGACCGCCAGCGCGAGCGACCAGCGGCGCAGCCGCGCCAGTTCGCGCCAGATTCCCTCGTCGACGCCCATCCAGTAGCCGTAGAGAAATACCGTGAAGTACAGCGCGTGCAAGTACCAGTCGTGGATCAGGTCGTGCGTGGCGGGAAAACGCGGCGACAGCACAAGCGTGAACACCAGCAACGGCAGGGCAGGGAGCACGAGCAGCCGCCAGCGACGAAGCCCCGTGAAGGCGCCGCGAAGACGCAGGATGGGCGCGGATCGCATCACCGGCGCCAGCAACGCCAGCACGGCGGTGTAGGCAAAAAGATAGGGCAGGTACCAGAGATGGTTCCACGTCATGGGAAAGTCCGACCCGTCGAATGCCCCTTTGGGCCACGGTCCGCCCATCAGATAGCGCGCCATGAAGGCCGCGAAGCCTGGCGCGACCAGCCCGTTGGCCACGCCCTGCGCGTAGGCCTGGTAGGGCACGATCACTGCCATGCCGAACACAAGCGGCAGCAGCAGCCGCACCGCCCGCTGCCGGATCAGGGTCAGCGGCGTCATGCCCCGGCTCAGGAAGCCGAAGGCCACGCCCGAGACCAGGAACACCAGGTCCATCCGCCAGATATTGACGATCACCATCGGCCACCGCAGCCATTCGGCCGCATGCGGGCTCTTGATATGCCAGGGCCAGCCGGCCACGTAGTACATCCCCACGTGATAGAGGATCAGCAGCAGGAACGCCAGTGCCCGCAGCGCGTCGATGTCGTGTCGTCGATTCGTCGTCATGCCATGCTCCTTGTGAACGCCGGTGCCATGGTCGGGCGCCCGGCCCGGCAGTAGGGCCGCCGAGTGACGATGCGTGGCCGGTTTGTGACGAACGGCGCCCGTGAGGGACGAAAAATCAGCCCTTTCGCCGGATTTCGTGAGAATCCGCGCATGAGCGAGCCCCGGATGAACCTGTTCGAGCGCTATCGGCCCTTCCGGCGATGGGTGGAGGCGGGCCTGTGGGTCCTGATCCTTTCGGTGCAGGCCGCCTTCGCCACGGTGGTCGCGGTGATCGACGCGCGAGACGCAGGGCACGGCACGGCGACCTGGCAGCCGGTGACCTGGGAGATTTCCAGCCACCTGGCCCTGCTGGCGCTGGTGCCGGTCCTCGTCGCTTTCGAGCGGCGTTTTCCGCTGAACCGGTCGACCTGGCGGCGCAATGCGGCGTGGCATGTGCTGGGCAGCGTGGTCTTCAGCCTGGCCCATGTGGCGCTGATGGTCGGCATGCGGCAGGTCGTCTATGCCTGGGCCGGTAGTCGCTACGACTTCGGCGACTGGCTGGCCCAATGGCCCTACGAGTACCTGAAGGACGCGCGGACCTACGCGCTGTTCCTGCTGGCGATCATGAGCTACCGGCTTTTCATGCTTCGCCTGCAGGGTGAGGCGCGCGTGCTCGATCCGCCCGAAGGCGGCGCGGAACCGGTGTTGCCGGGGAACCCCGGGACCGCCGATGTGTCCGAATCGCCGCCAAGGCCCGATCGTTTCCTCGTTCGCAAGCTGCGCCGCGAATTCCTCATCGCGGCCAGCGACATCGATTGGCTGCAGGCCCAGGGCAACTACGTCGGGCTGCGCGTCAACGGCCACGACTACCTGTTGCGCGCCACGCTGACGGACTTCCTGGCGCAGCTCGACCCGGCGCGCTACGCCCGCGTGCACCGCAGCTACGCGGCCAATCTGGACCGCATCGCCGAGATCGAGCCGCTCGACGGCGGCGATGCGCGCCTGCACATGCGCGACGGCACGCACATCCCTTGCAGCCGCCGCTACCGGCCGGCATTGCGCGCCTGAGGCGCTGCTCCGGCCCGGCGACAATCCACGGTCGTCCCCCGCAGAAAGAGAAAGACATCCCGATGGCCATCCAGTGGTTCCCCGGTCACATGCATCTGACCCAGAAGGCCATCGCCGAGCGCATCAAGGACATCGACGTCGTGATCGAGCTGCTCGATGCGCGTCTGCCCGGCTCCAGCGCCAATCCGATGCTGGCCGACCTCACCGGCCACAAGCCCGGGCTCAAGGTGCTCAACAAGCAGGATCTGGCCGATCCGGAACGTACCGGACTCTGGCTGGCGCACTACAACGCGCAGCCGGCCACGCGCGCCATCGGGCTCGATGCGAGCCAGACCACGCCGGCGCGGCAGCTCATCGACGCCTGCCACGAGCTCTCGCCACTGCGCGGCGGCATGGCCAAGCCGATGCGGGTGCTGATCTGCGGCATCCCGAACGTGGGCAAGTCCACGCTGATCAATACGCTCACCGGCAGCCGCAAGGCCAAGACCGGCGACGAAGCCGGCATCACCAAGCTGGAACAGCGCATCACGCTGGCCGACGACTTCTACCTGTGGGACACGCCCGGCATGCTGTGGCCGCGCATCATCGTCGCCAAGAGCGGCTACAACCTGGCCGCGAGCGGTGCCATCGGCCGCAATGCCTTCGACGACGAGGAGGTTGCGCTCGAACTGCTCGACTACCTGAAGCGGCACTACGCGGGGCTGGTGGAGGCGCGCTTCAAGATCGACCCCATCGAGGGCCTGAGCGACGAGCAGGTGCTGGAAGCCATCGGCCGCAAGCGCGGCGCGCTGCTGGGCAAGGGCCGGGTCAACCTGCAGAAGGCCGCCGAGATCGTGATGCACGAGTTCCGCAGCGGCAACATGGGCCGCATCACGCTGGAGACGCCGGACGAGTTCGCGGAGTGGCTCGCGGTCGGGCAGCGCGTGGATGCGGAGCGCAAGGCGAAGAAGGAAGCGCGTGCGCGCAAGAAGGGC
Source organism: Variovorax flavidus (assembly GCF_030317145.1). Classification (GTDB taxonomy): domain Bacteria; phylum Pseudomonadota; class Gammaproteobacteria; order Burkholderiales; family Burkholderiaceae_C; genus Variovorax; species Variovorax flavidus. The sequence continues at coordinate 1,657,605 of NZ_JASZYE010000001.1, read as the reverse complement.
ACGGGGCGGCGCGAGGACGATCCGCCCGCCGAAGCACCGTAGCGGCCCGCCTCAGCGAAGGCCTGCCGACTGCACTGCATCGGCCTGGCCGGCCCCGCGCGCGATCTCGATCGCGGTGAGGCCGCGGTCGTCGCGCATGTCGGGCTTCGCCCCGCGCGTGAGCAGCAGCCGGACGGCATCGGCGTGTCCTTGCCCCGCGGCCCACATCAGCAGCGTCAGCTTGTGTTCGTAGGTGGCGTTGACGTCGATGCCGGCCGCAAGCAGGGCATCCAGCGCCGCCGCGTTCCCCTGGCCTGCCGCATACACCGGTGCCGACTTGTTCATGCGGTCGGTCGCGTCAGTGCGCGCGCCCGCGGCGAGCAGGCGCTTCACGAGTTCGGCGTTGCCGCTGTAGCTCGCTGCCATCAGCGGCGTGACTTGCTCGACCGAGGGAAGGTTCACATCGGCTTTCGCGTCGATCAATGCGATGCCGAGGGCTGCATTTCCCTTTTCGCAGGCAATCAACAGCGGCGTCTTGCCCAGGCGGTTGCGCGAATCGACCACCGCGCCGCGTGCGAGCAGTTCCTTCACCCGTTCGATCTGGCCCTGTCTCGCGGCGACGAGCAACTGGGCATTGGGGCTCGGATCGGTCTCCGGCTGTGCGCCGGCATGGATCGGAAGCATCGACATCATGAGCGCGCAACGCCATGACATGCGCGCGAAAAAGCGCATCGGGGCCGGTCTTTTCATGGCTCGGTTCTCCATCGATAAATGCTGCGGTGCACCGAAAGAATCTTCTATTCAGTGGACCTGATTGTGGCTACGCTAGCAAGCGAGGCATGACAGCTGAGCCGTCTCCGGACGGTCGGGTGCTGTTGCGGGCGCTTCCACCGCGCGCTGCACCTGCCTTGCGGGACCGGCTCCGGTTTCGCCGCGGTGGGCAATAAAAAGGCAAAAAGGCCTGAGGAGACCCGCGATGCTCAAGAAGTTCAAGACCACCCGCGACTGGAGCCGTGCGCTCGTTGCGATACCGGCCCTCGGGCTGCTGTCGACGGCGGCATTCGGCCAGGCCGAAGTGACGGGACAGGCCGCTGCCACGGGCACGCCGGTGCCGAAAACCATCTCGGTGTCTCAGAGCCAGCTCGACGCCGCCGACAAGGAAGCCGCCAACTTCCTGCACTCGAACATGAACTATGCGCAGACGCGCTTCTACCCGGCGACGCAGATCAACACGGGCAACGTCGGAAAGCTTCGGCCGGCGTTCACCTTCCAGACCGAGGTGCTGGAATCGATGGAGACCGCGCCCATCGTCGTCGACGGCGTAATGTTCATCACCACTTCCTACAACCATGTGTATGCGCTCGATGCCGCGACGGGCAAGGAGTTCTGGCACTACAAGCACAAGATGGGTCCGGTCACCACCTTCTGCTGCGGCCCGAACAATCGCGGCGTCGCGGTCATGGGCGACCGGCTCTACATGGGCACGCTGGACGCCAAGCTGCTTGCGCTCGATGCGAAGAGCGGCAAGGTGCTGTGGTCGACGCAGATCGCCGATCCCGAGTTGGGCTATTCCGAAACCATGGCGCCGGTGGCCGTGAACGGCAAGATCCTCATCGGCACCAATGGCGGCGAGTACGGCGTGCGGGGCTTCGTGAAGGCCTTCGACGCGAACGACGGCAAACTGCTCTGGACCTTCGACACCGTGCCTGAAAAAGGGCACGAAGGGGTGTGGGCCGCCAAGGACGCGACCCAGCGCGATCTGCACCGCGACATCGACGCCGAGAAGGCGCAGTTTGCCAAGGGCGGTGACTTCTACAAGACGCTGGGTGGCGGCGTCTGGATGGCGCCCGCCATCGACAAGGAAACCAGCACGGTGTTCTTCGTGGTCGGCAATCCGAGCCCTGACCTTTATGGCGCGGAACGCCCCGGCGACAACCTCTACACCGACTCGATCGTCGCGATCGACCTCAACACCGGCAAGTACAAGTGGCACTACCAGTACGTGCCTCACGACGTGTGGGACCTGGACGCCGTCTCGCCGGTGATCCTGACGGAGGCGAAGGGCAAGGACGGGAAGATGCGCAAGGTGGCGATCCACGGCGGCAAGACCGGCCACATCTACGTGCACGATCGCGCCACCGGCGAACTGATCCGCTTCAGCGAGGCGATGGTCCCGCAGGAGAACATGTGGGTGCTGCCGACCAAGGACGGTGCGCGCATGCTGCCCGGTGCCAACGGCGGCGTCGAATGGAGCCCGATGGCGGTCAATCCGAAACTGCGCCTGGCGTACGCGGCCAACCTGCACCAGCCGATGACCTATCACGTCGAAGAGGCCAAGTATCCGGGCGGCAAGCTGTGGCTGGGCGGTGCCTTCAAGGTGATTCCCTCCGAGCAGCAATCGGGACGGCTCGTGGCGGTCAACGTCGACAGCGGCAAGGTCGCATGGAAATTCGACACCGCGCAGCCCCTGATCGGTGGCGTCCTGGCCACGGGCGGCAACCTCGTCTTCAACGGCGAGGGCAACGGACTGTTCCGCGCGTTCGACGCCAAGAGCGGCAAGAAGCTCTGGGAATACCAATGCGGTGCCGGCGTGAACGCACCCCCGGTGTCCTACGCCGTCGGCGGCAAGCAGTACGTCGCCGTTGCAGCGGGTGGCAATACGCAGCTCGACTTCAAGCGGGGCAATTCGGTCGTGGTGTTCGCGTTGCCGTGACGCTCGCCCGGGCTGTTGTTTTCCGAACGCGTCTTGCTGTGCTGGCGGTTGCCGCGGGCGCCGTGTGGACGTGTTCAGGTGCGCATGCGCAGCAGGCGGCGGCAGTGCCGGCGAAAGCGGCCGCGTGCGCTGCATGCCATGGCGTCGATGGGCAACCCATCCTGCCCATCTACCCGATCCTCGCGGGCCAGACTTCGCGCTACATGTACCTGCAGCTGAGGGACTTCCAGGAAGGCCGTCGGACCAACGAACTCATGACGCCGATGGTCGCCGGCATGACGCGCGACGAGATGCGCGAGTTGTCGGACTACTTCGCCGCGCAGAAGCCGCCGCGCCAGCGCTTCGCCCCGAGCGCGGAGAAGGCGAAGCTGGGCAAGCTCAAGGCGGAGGAGACGCTCTGCACCATGTGCCATCTCGGCGGCTTTGCGGGCCAGAACGAAGTGCCGCGCGTGTCGGGGCAGAACTACGACTACATCGTCAAGCAGCTTTCCGACTTCAAGGCGCGCAAGCGCACCAACGATGCCGGGACCATGACCAGCGTGGCGAACACGCTGAGCGCGCAGGACATCGAGAACCTCGCGCACTTCCTCACGGGTCTCTGACCCCTGCACGCTGCCGCAGTATTCACGGTGCAAGCTCGAAGGTCGCCTCCTGCGCGATGTAGGGCACGTGCCTGAAATCGCGGATGTTGCTCACCTGGCCATCGCATCATGCGTTTCATGATCGGACCTTTCTCCGGTCGGCAGGCGCCGGAATGATTGTGTGACAAAGACGATCCGGTAGCCCGAAAGGATGCGGTCCGGCCGCCGCCTGCACGAATTTCCGGGGACGCCTATGCTCGCGGGCTCGCCCGAGCCCAGGCGCTGCGTCCTCGTCTGGCCCGGATCTACGTTTCGCTCAAGGAGTCTTCTTTCATGCGTCACCATCCACTCGGCCGTACCGGCCTTTTCGTGTCCGAACTTTGCCTGGGCACCATGACTTTCGGCGGCGGCGAAGGCATGTGGTCGCAGATCGGCGACGTGCAACAGGCCGATGCCGAACGCCTTGTCGGCGCCGCGCTCGACGCGGGCATCAACTTCATCGATACCGCCGACATGTACTCGGGCGGGCTGTCCGAGCAGATCACGGGGCAGGCGCTGAAGAACCTCAAGGTTCCGCGCGACAACGTGATCGTCGCGACCAAGGTGTTCAGCGAGACCGGCCCGGGCCCGAACGCGCGGGGCGCCTCGCGCGGCCACATCATGGACGGCGTCAAGGCCAGCCTGAAGCGGCTGCAACTCGATCACATCGACCTGTACCAGATCCACGGCTTCGACCCGGCCACGCCGATCGAGGAGACGGTCCGCGCGCTAGACCAGCTCGTGCGGCAAGGCCATGTGCGCTATGTCGGCGTCTCCAACTGGGCTGCGTGGCAGATCGTCAAGGCGCTCGGCATCGCCGAGCGCTGGGGGCTGTCGCGCTTCGAGTCGCTCCAAGCCTACTACACCATCGCCGGGCGCGATCTCGAGCGCGAGCTGGTCCCGATGCTGCGCAGCGAAGGCGTCGGCCTGATGGTGTGGAGCCCGCTCGCGGGCGGCCTGCTCAGCGGCAAGTACGGACGCGACCAGCAGGGCGAGCAGGGCAGCCGCCGCACGACCTTCGATTTCCCGCCCGTCCACAAGGATCGCGCCTATGACTGCATCGACGCGATGCGCCCCATCGCGGCGGCGCACGGTGTCTCGGTGGCGCAGATTGCGCTCGCCTGGCTGCTGCACCAGCCGCAGGTGACGAGCGTCATCGTCGGCGCGAAGCGGCCCGAGCAGCTTGCCGACAACATGGCCGCCACGCAGGTGGAGTTGAGTGCAGCCGAACTGGCGCAGCTCGACGAGGTAAGCCGCCTGCCTGCCGAATACCCCGGCTGGATGTTCGTGCGGCAGGGCGAATACCGCCGCAGGCAACTCGCCGATTCGGCGCGTTGAGCATCAGCCGGCAGGCCATAGCTTCTTGCAATGAGAACTTTGTACTAAATCGAGATTAAATTCTTGCAATGAGATTTTTGTCTCACTAAAGTACAGAGGCGCACCAAGCAAGAACCTGCCGGAGGACCTGACATGGCACTGACCCGCACGGAGATGGACCGCAAGATCGACGAGCACTTCAACTTCGAAGCGAACGACGATGTCGAGGGCGTCCTGGCCACGCTTTCGCCCGACGTGGAGCACGACATCGTCGGTTCGCCGTCAGGGCCGACGCGCGGCCATGCCGGCGCGCGGCCGTTCTACGAAAGCCTGTTCAACGACCTGTCGGACAGCAAAGTCGAGTGTCTGCGCCGCCTGTACGGCGATGGCTTCCTGGTCGACGAATCGCTGTGGCGGGGCAAGGCGCCGGGCAGGCCTTTCGGCCTCGAAGGCAAGGGACGTCCGCTCGAGTTTCGCCTGCTGCACGTGGTCGAGTTCGCCGAGAGCGGCGACATCCAGCGCGAGAACGTGTGGCTGGATCTCGCGGCCATCATCAGGCAACTTCCCCAGGATTGAGGCCGGGCACGATGCGCATGCAGACCGGCCAGACTTCCATCGACACCACCACCGGGCGCCCCAACCAGCGCCGACGCACGCGCAAGGATCTCCTGCAAGCTGCGTCGCGCCTGCTGAAGCAGGGGCGCAAGCCCACGCTGGAGGAAATCGCCGAGGAGGCGGCCGTGTCGCGCGCGACGGCCTACCGCTATTTCCCGAACGTGGATGCGCTGCACCGCGAGGCGTCGCTCGACATGGCCGTCCCCGAGGCCGGGGACGTCCTGCACGACGTGAAGACGCTGGACCCCGTATCGCGCCTGGAGCGCGTCGACAGCGCGCTGCACGACATGATCGCCGCCAACGAGGCGCCGCTGCGGATGATGCTGGCGCATTCGATCGAGCGGGTCGTGCGGGGAGACCACGACGGCGACCTGCCCGCACGCCAGAACCGCCGCACGCCGCTCATCGAGGCCGCGCTGGAGCCGGCCCGCAGCCAGTTCAAGCCCACGGCGCTCAAGAACCTGACCCACGCGCTCGCCCTGGTCATCGGCACCGAGGCGATGGTGGTTTTCAAGGACGTCTTGCAGCTCGACGATGCCGAAGCGCTGAAAGTCAGGCGCTGGGCGATCCGGGCGCTGGTGGAGGCGGCGCGGAAAACGACGTGAGACTCGGCTCGGCTCGGGAAACGAGCCGCGTACGCCGAATTGCGTCTCAGCCGAAGGTCCGCGTCAGCAGGGACTCCATCGTCGTCTCGATCCCTTTCAATGCCCGCGCCTCGTTGGCGAAATTCACCATCGTGGCCTCCACATAGCGCGCGAATCGCTCCTGCTTTTCCATCGGCGGGAGCATCACCGTCAGCGATTTCAGGTCCTGCTGGTTGAGGCTCGCCTGGTTGATGGCGCGCTTGGCGTTGAGCTGGAAGTGCCGTCGCGTCCGGTTCGTCTGCAGCGCGGCAAAGATGTAGCGGGGCAGCGCGCGTTCGCGGTCCATCACGAGCCGCATCATGTTCGACTCGAACACCGTCGGCTCCGCCAGCGCCGGGATCAGCACGCTCTTGCCCAGGTGGTCGGGGCTGTTGACCCGGTTGACCAGGATGTCGCCCTCGTCCAGCCCATAGCGCCGTACTTCATCGTCGTCGAGCTTCAGGCGCTTGAGCGAGGCCGGATCGTCCATCTCGCCGTCGCGAAAGGTGTCGATGCGCACGATGGGCGTGCCTGCGCCGTAGGCCGACTTGTGCTTGTACAGGCCGTTCTGCGGATTGAGCTTCAACAGGCTTTCGAGCTGCACGATCGGCCAGCCCTTCGTGTTGGCGGTGGAGTCGCCGAAGATGTCGAAGAACAGGGCCGGCACGACCTGGGTCATCTTCTCGCGGATCTCGTGCCGCTGCCGGATGATGCCTTGCGCGCAGAGCAGCACGTCGACGAGCCGCCGCTGCTGCTTCAGGTCCGGCAGCGGCAATCTCTGGTCGAGGATGCTCGAATCGGACACCGCCGGGTACAACGCCCCCTTCGCGAGCTTGCTCACGCTGCGAACGAAACGGTTGGAGCGCACGAAGAAATACAGGTACTCGGGCAGCACGCGCGGCGTCGCGCGCAGGACACAGAAGGCGGTGCTGGCGACCTCGTTGTCGAGCGACTCGGGCACCAGCGCGACGGCGTTGAGGTTCGGGCGCACGGTGGAGACCAGCACGTCCCCGGTGCGCATCAGCTTCCGTGCGCGGCTCGGAGCCTCGGCGCCCGCGATGGTGCGCGCGCCTGTGATGGTCTTCTTCTTGTTGTCGACGGCGGCAACGTCGACGTAGGTGAATGGGTCATTGGGCCAGGCAGACGGGTTCATCGTGCCCGTTTTCGCCTCGACCACCTCCCGCAGCGCCACCCATGGCGCAGTCATCCATGCAGCTCCGCAACCATTGTCCGAAGTGTTTCCATGTCCTTGGCGGCCTCCGTTTGCCGGGCGATGACGTCGTCGATCACTTCCAGCGGCTTCTGATGTTCGGCCTGCGCTTCGCTCAAGGGGCGATAGCGGCTGGCCGACAGGTTGTAGTCATTGGCTCGCAGCGTGGGAGCGTCGGCGAACCACCATTTCTCGTCCCACTCGGCCTCGGGCTCTCGCACCTGCCAACGCGCCAGCGATTCGTCGCGACGTGCGTAGGCATTTGCGAGCTGGGGCAGGTCATCCTGGTCGACTGGCCTGTCGTGATTGGCGTCGAGGGCGTAGCCGTCCTGCTCGACATGCAGGAACAGCACATGCTCCGTCTGCCCGCTCTTGCGAAAGAAGAGCACCGAGGTCTTCACGCCCGAGTAGGGGTGGAACACCCCGCCCGGCAGGCTCATCACCGCATCGACCCGGTTGCTTTCCACGAGCTGACGGCGCAGCGCCTGGTGCGCCGCCGAGGAGCCGAACAGCACGCCCTCTGGCACCACGACGGCGGCACGTCCCTCGGCCCGCAGGCTGTCGAGCATGTACTTGAGAAAGAGCAGCTCGGTGCTGCTGGTGCTGCCGACCCGAACCTCCTCGGCAATGCGATCCTTGTCGATGCGGCCGGAGAAGGGCGGATTGGCTAGCACCATCTGGAATCCATCGCGAGGAAGACCCAGCCTGGCCTTCTGCTCGTCGTCGAGCACGCTGGTCAGTACGTTGCGCTGCAGGATTCGAACATTGGCGAGCCCGCGCAGCGTGAGGTTCATGGTTGCGAGCCGCACCATCTTCGGATCGACGTCGTTGCCGAAGAAGGTCTGGTCTCGCAGGACGGCAAGGTCCTCCGGCGTGAGCTGGTCGCCCAGGCCGCGCCGCTGGTGCTTTCCTTCGACTTCGGCGTCCACGATGGCGTCGGGCGACGAATGAGCGAGGCGGATGTGGTTGTAGGCCGCGACCAGGAAGCCCGCGGTGCCGGCGGCAGGGTCGTAGATGGTCTCGCCGATGGTCGGATCCACCATCTCGACGATCGCCCGGATGATGTGGCGCGGCGTGCGGAACTGGCCCAGCTCGCCCGCCTGCCTGATCTGCCGCAGCACGTGCTCGAACAGGTCGCCCTTGGTGTCTGAATCGGCCTCGGCCAGCCCGAGTCCGTCCACCAGCTGGACGACTTGCGAGAGCACGGTGGGTTCGTCGATGTTGAGGCGCGCTCCACGCATGAAGTCATGCACGCCTGCGGCACCTATCTCCGCAAAGAAAGGAAACACCTCGTCGCGCACGAAGCTCACCAGCTCCGCACCGGACAGTTCCCGGGCCCAGACCGACCAGCGGAAGCGGCTGCGCGGGATCGTCGACGTGCCTGTCCGGACGCCGGGTGTCACGAACAGATTGCCGTCACGGGCGGAGGGAGGGGGAGCGTTCGTCGAATTCCTCAGTGTCCATTCGCCGTTGAAGACGCTGGTGTACGGCTCGTCGAGAGCCTCCGCGCGCATCCGGTTTTCGTCGTCGATGCTCTCGTGGAGACAGAAGAAGAAAAGGAATGACAGTTGCTCCGCATTGCTGACGGGATCGGGGTAGCCGCCGCCGAACAGGTAGTCGCGAATCTGGTCGATCGACCGTCGCATTTCAGCGGTCAGGGGCATGGGAAACGGGGTCGGGAAGTGCGCATGGGTGAGCCCACGAGTCTACGAGGCAAATGGCTGGCCGACGCCCTGTCGCGACCTGCGGCAAACTCGGCGGGTTCGGCTTGGCCGTCCTTCACGGAGAAAAATCCCCCCATGACGCAGAATCCGCCCGATCTCGAAGTGCTCCCCCGCGACCTCTCCGCCTACCGCCAAGGCAACACCGGCATCGACTACGTGCACCGGTTCGAATCCGGCAAGCCGGGTCCCCACTTGCTGATCAATGCATTGACCCATGGCAACGAGATCTGCGGCATGGTCGCGGCAACCCATCTGCTGGACACCGGCGTGCGCCCGCAGATCGGGACGCTGACGGTGAGCTTTGCCCACGTGGAGGCCTACAACGCCTTCGATCCCGAGCGCCCGCACGAGAACCGCCAGATCGTGCACAACCTCAATCGCGTGTGGTCAGACGAATGGCTGGACGGCCCGGACGACAGCCCCGAATTGCGCCGGGCGCGCCAACTGCGCCCGGTGGTGGCCGCAGCACAGCACATCCTCGACATCCACTCGACGAGCCAGGACGTCGTGCCGTTCTGGGTCTACCCCGCCTTCGATCGCAATGCCAAGGTGGCGATGGCGATCGGCCTGCCGCCGGTCCATCTGGTGATGCCCAGCGGGCTCGGCTCGGGCACGCCGCTGATCCAGCATGGCTTGCATGCCGGTCCCGACGCGCCGGGTGCCGCGATGGTGGTCGAGTGCGGCCAACACTTCAAGCAGGCTGCCGCCGATCTCGCCACCGAGGTGACGATGCGCTTCCTGGCGCATTTCGGCCTCGTCGACAAGGATCCGGCGACGCCCGCGCCCGAAGCGCAACGCCGCTTCGAGTTGCTGCAGACGCATGTGATCCAGTCAGAGGACTTCCGCTTCGTGCGCCCGCTGGTCGGCTTCGAGACCTTCGCGAAGGGCGAACTGATCGCCAACAACGGGCCGGACGAGATTCGCGCACCGTGTGACGAGTGCACGATCTTCATGCCGGCGCAGCGGGCGATCGTGGGGCGCGAGGCGGTCTATCTGACGAAGCCCCTGTAGGCGCCCGACCGGGTTGGCCGGGGGGAACTACTTCCCCCAGCTATCCCTCATCCCCGCGGCACGGTTGAAGACGCGCTGGCCTTCGCTGCCGGCACGGGCGTCCAGCACGAAGTAGCCATGCCGCTCGAACTGGAAGGAGGCGCCTTCCGTGGCTGCGGCCAATGCGGGCTCGACGTAGGCCACGGTGGTGAGCAGGCTCTCGCCATTCAATTCTTCGAGCAGTTCGCCGCTGCCGGGCTGAGGCGCCGCAAACAGCCGCTCGTACAGGCGGACCTCGGCCTGCAGCGCATCGGCCGCTGCGACCCAGGTGATGTTGCCTTTGACCTTGATGGCATCGGCGCCCGGCGTGCCGCTCTTGGTGTCGGGCACCAGCCTGGCCTGCACTTCGACGAGCTTGCCGTCCGCATCCTTGGTGCCCCCGGTGCACTCGATGACGTGCCCGTACTTGAGCCGCACCTTGTTGCCCGGGAACAGGCGGAAGAAGCCCTTGGGCTGCACTTCCTCGTAGTCGGTGCGCTCGATCCAGACCTCGCGGCCCAGCTTGAAGCTGCGGCGGCCCATTTCGGGGTGATGCGGGTGGACGGGCGCCGAGCAGTCGTCCAGCGCATCGTCGCCGCCCATGAGTTCGCCCCAGTTCGTGATGACGAGCTTCACCGGGTCCAGCACTGCCATGGCGCGCGGGGCGATGGGGTCCAGCGTGTCGCGCAGGGCGGCTTCGAGGCTCGCGTAGTCGATCCAGCCGCCGGACTTGGTCACGCCCGAGCGTTCGCAGAACAGCTTGAGCGCGTCGGGCGTGTAGCCGCGGCGGCGCAGGCCGGCGAGGGTGGGCATGCGGGGGTCGTCCCAGCCGTCGACGTGGCCTTCCTCGACCAGTTGGCGCAGCTTGCGCTTGCTGGTGATGACGTGGGTGACGTTGAGACGCGCGAATTCGTACTGGCGCGGATGCGGCGTGGCGATCAGGCCGCCCTCGGCAAGGCGGTCGAGCAACCAGTCGTAGAAGGGGCGCTGGTCTTCGAACTCCAGCGTGCAGAAGCTGTGGGTGATCTGCTCCAGCGCGTCCTCGATGGGGTGCGCGAAGGTGTACATCGGGTAGATGCACCACTTGTCGCCCGTGTTGTGATGCGTCGCACGGCGAATGCGGTAGAGCGCCGGATCGCGCATGTTGATGTTGGGGCTCGCCATGTCGATCTTTGCGCGCAGCACGGCGGCGCCGTCTTCGAGCTGGCCGTCGCGCATGGCACGGAAGCGCGCCAGGTTCTCGTCGGGCGTCCGGCTGCGGAAGGGGCTGTCCGTGCCGGGCGTGTTGAAGTCGCCGCGGGTGGCGCGGATCTCCTCGGCGCTTTGCTCATCGACGTAGGCCAGGCCGGCGCTGATCAGGTACTCCGCCGCGCGGTACATGAAGTCGAAGTAGTTGCTCGCGAAGTACACGTGCTCGTCGGGTTCGCCGGGCTTCGACGGGTTGTCCGCCAGCACAGTGTTGTATCCCAGCCACTTCACGGCATCGCGGATGGCGTCGACGTATTCCTGCTCTTCCTTCTCGGGATTGGTGTCGTCGAAGCGCAGGTGGCACACGCCGCCGTATTCCTTGGCCAGCTCGAAGTTGAGCCAGATGCTCTTGGCGTGGCCGATGTGCAGGTAGCCGTTGGGCTCGGGCGGAAAACGCATGCGCACTTTGGCCGGGTCCTGCATGCCCTGTGCGTGGTGGGCGGCATCGCCTGGGGAGCCGCCCCACTTGCGGCTGGAATAATTGCCCTGTTCGAGGTCGTTTTCGATCACATGGCGCAGGAAATTGCTTGGCTTGGCGGTGTCGTTGTCTGCAGGGGAAGTCATCCGCTCATTCTAGGTGGCGCCTCGGAGGCGTTACTTTTGGCAACCTTCTTCACAGAGCGGCGTACACCGGGTTGACACTTGCCGCGTTCAATACAGACATGGGCGGCCAACACCCGCCCCTACAGGAGTTCACATCATGAGCGTCACTCGTTCCACTCTCTTCAAATGGGCCGCCGCCGGAGCGGTCGCAGCGGGCGCACTGTTTGCCACGGCTTCGGCGAGCGCCGCCAACGTGGCCTGGTCGGTCGGGGTCAATGTTCCTGGCGTCGCGGTCGGCGTGGGTGCGCCGTACTACGCGCCGGCACCGGTCTACTATCCGCCGGCCCCGGTGTATTACGCCCCGCCGCCTCCGGTGTACTACCGTCCGGCGCCCGTGTACTACGGCCCGCCGCGCGGCTACTACGGTCCTCCGCGCGGGTATTACCGTCCGGCACCGGGCTACTACCGCTCGCACGGCTATCGTCGCGACTGGCGCTGAGCCGAATCCATCATCTGCTGTCACATGACGAAGCCGGCCTCCGAAAAGGGGCCGGTTTTTTCTTGGGTGTCGACTTTGTGATTACATGGCGCGAAAGAGGTGCGCATAGAGCCTGCTGACCGGGATCTTTTCCGTGCGGCCGCGCAGGTTCAGGTGCTGCTTGCCGGTTTCGTCGCGATGCACGGAGTCGATCGCATCGCTGCGTACGACCACGGCGCGGTGCACCTGCCAGAAGAGGTTGGGGTCGAGTTGCGGCAGCAGTTGCTTCAGAGGCGTGCGGATCAGGTATTCGTGCGTGGCGGTCAGCACGCGGACGTACTTGTCGGCGGCTTCGAAATACTGCACTTCATCGATGGGCACCATCCGCACGCTGCTGCCGGATGAGCCGGCCTCGCTGGCAGCAATGAGCTTGAGCGGCCCTCCGTTGCCCGCCGATGGCGCGCCTTCGCCGGCGGCGGCGAGCACCTTGCGCCATTGGGCGAGGGTGCTGGCGAGCACATCGTCGGCCGGCAACGAGGCCGAGGGACGCGATTCCAGCGCCTGCCGCAACCGGCCCACGGTGCGGCGCAGGCGATCGGGCTGCACGGGCTTCAGCACGTAGTCGATGGCCTGGGCATCGAAGGCGCGGGCGGCGTACTCGTCGTAGGCAGTCACGAAGACCAGTTGCGGCATCGGCGCCTCGTCGGTCGGCCAGGCGTCGGCGAGTTCGGCGGCAACGCCCAAGCCATCGAGCCCCGGCATGCGGATGTCGAGGAAGAGCACCTGCGGCAGCTGTTCCAGCGCCTCGCGCACGGCGCTGCGCCCATCGCCGACGGAGGCGAGGATCTGAAGCTCCGGCCAGGCGGCGGCGAGTTCGGCACGCAATGCCTGGGCCAGCAGCGGTTCGTCTTCGGCGATGAGGGCGGTAGGTGTCATGTCGGCAAGGGGAAGGTGATGGTGGCGCATGTGCCACCGGTCGCGAGCGCGCTCATGGTCATCGAACTCTGCGCGCCGTAGACCGTGGTCAGTCGTTCGCGCACCTGGGCGACGCCGAATCCGCCGGCTTCGGCGCTCGAAGGCGCGGGTGCGTGGCCGATGCCTACGCCGGTGTCGCTCACCTCGATGACGAGCTGGCCGCCCTCGCGGCGTGCGCGCACCGTGATCTCGCCGCCTTCCACCTGCGGTTCCAGCCCGTGGCGGATGCTGTTCTCGACCAGCGGCTGCAGCATCAGCGGCGGCACGAGCACATCGCGCAGGTTGTCTGGCAGATCCAGCGTGTAGCGCAGCCGGTCGCCCATGCGCACGGACATCAGTTCAAGGTAGTCGCCCAGCCGGTCGAACTCGGCGGCGAGCGGATGGGCCAAGGCACGCGAGCCGCCGAGGGTCACGCGCAGATAGCTGTTCAGGCGGTCGAGCATGGCCACGGCGCGCTGCGGGTCGGTCGTGATGAGCACCCGCAGGTTGGCCAGGGTGTTGAAGAGCATGTGCGGCTCGAGCTGGGTTTCGAGCAACTTGAGACGGGCGTCGGCGGCGTCTCGCTGGGCGAGGGCGATCTCGCCCTCGAGGTACTTGCTCTTGCCGCGGCTGTAATAGAAATAGCAGATCGCGATCCCGGCGACCGCGGTGATGACCAGGGTCGAGGCGAACTTGTGCGGCGCGAAGGTCCAGAACTCGAGCAGGGGCGCGCCGGTCCAGGCGTCGCCGATGGCGTTGCCGCCCAGAAATCCGGCCGTGATCCCGACCAGCACCAGCAGCACCCCCTTGAAGCCGTTCGGCCAGAGTTTCCGGGGATCGGGACTCATCATCAGCCGCCCAACGTCGATGACGACCCAGCTGATCATGCCGATCGAGAGCGAATAGACGAACTGGGCACCCCACGCGCCGCGCCCGGAAATGGCGAGCGCGATGGCAATGAGGGAAGAAAAGAGCGCGGTCGTCAGCGCGTGGCGCAGCAGGTCCACGCCGTTCTCGCGCGTCATGTTGCGTCGGAGGGTGGCGATCAAGGGATGTCTCCGGCGCCGGGCGCACCGCGCAGGTTGGGCAACAGCGCTCTCATGGCAGGAGATTCTGGACGAAGAAATCCCGCATGGCGGCGTACACGCCGTCGAGCGTGCGCCGGTCGAAGCCGGGCGGATCGTTCAGCAGCCGTGCGGCGCGTGGCGGGAGATCGGGCGGCGTGGGCGAAAGGATCGAGCCGTGGCCGGCTTCGGTCATGTCCGCGACCAGCACGCAGCCGGCGCAGGTGGCGCGCACGGCGTCGATGTGCCAGCGCGGCGCGAGCCAGGCGTCCTGGCCGGCGCGTACCAGGCCGAGGGGGATGCCGGGCGCGGACAGCGTCGGCATGTCGATCGGCGCCGCCATCGGCACCGCGGCCACGGCGGCGGCGATGCGCGGATCGGTCCATCCCTCCAGCGCGGTCTCGCTCTCGAACTTCCATCGGATTACCCGGCGGGCCATGCCCATGCGAAGCGCGTCGAGCGGACCGCCCGTGAGTTCGGTGCTGAGGCCGACGCAGGTCGGAAAGTCCTCCGCGAGATGGGCTTCGCAATGTCGGGCGAGCAGGGCCGGGGACCAGCGGGCACCAGCCAGCGTCAGGGCCGTGAGCCCGCCGGCCGACATGCCGTAGACGCCCACGCGTTTCAGGTCGAGCAGCGGCGAAAAGCGCGGGTCGGCCGCCATCGCATCGATGGCCTGGGTCACCTCGTGCGGCCTGTGCCTCCACGACGCCGGGCCGACCGCGCTGTGGTCGTGCCAGTTGTCCCCGGCGTGCTCCGGCACGGCGACGGTGAAGCCCGCGGCCACCAGCACCTGCGTCAGGTCGGTGTGCTCCCAGGGCGATCCGCCGGAGCCGTGCGAGATGACGATCAGGCGGCGGTTGCCGGCGACAGGTGCCGCGTCGACGGCGACGTTCAGGGTGAAGGGGCCGCGCCGCACCGGCGTGGCGGGCGCGGCGGTCGGGTAGAAGACCGTGACCGGCCCGGAGTCCGCGGGTGCTGCCAGCACGGTGAGCCCGGTGGCGGCGTGCGCGGCCGAAGCCAGCGCGCAGGCCGCTGCCAGCGCCAGTCGGCACCAGGTCGAGGCCCTCACCATGGGTCTCCCTTGGCGCCGGCGAGGCGGGCGCGTTCGCGCTCCACCATCCGCTCCAGCATGCGGCCGCCGGGCGCGAACAGCCATACGGCCGCCCCATGCAATGCGAGGCCCAGTCCCCAGCCCAGCGCCGGATAGATAGCCCAGCCATGGCCGCTGAGCAGCGAGATGGCGACCAGCAACAGGTTGACCGTGACGTACGCCGTGGCGTGGATGAACCAGCCGATCTTGGCCTTGGCGCGGCGGCGCGCCAGTCGGTCGATGTCGTTCGAGGGCATGGTGTGGCTCCTTTGGATGTCAGACGGCGAGGGTGGCGCGGTCGGCCTGGATCGCCAGGCGCCACAGCCGGATCGCACGGCCCATGAAGATACCGGTGAACACGCCATACAGCGCACTGATTCCGATGGCGAACGACGCCTGGTGCGCGAGTTCCGGATGCATCGCCAGCAGCACGCCCACGACGTACTTGGTGAAGAAGATGCCCATCATCAGCATCATCGGGACCGCGCTGCCGGCAACGTGGAACTGGCGCGTTGCCGCGTCGTAGCGCGTGCTGGCCGGCAGGGCGCGCTGCATCACGAGCCCGGGCAGCGAAAAGGCCGTGGCGGCCCACGCCAGCAAGGCCATCGGCGAGTCGCCGAAGGCGGAAGCGACGCCGTAGACCGACAGGCCCGTCATCACGATGGGCAGGAGCGTCACCCGCACGAGGCTCACGCTGCCGGCCAGCAGTTGCTTGGCGCCGAGCCAGAGCAGGGTGGCGAAGAGCACGAACACCCACTTGGGGGTGTGGAAGAGGATCTGGGTCAGCATGAGCATGGTGGTTCTCCGTGCGGGATCGGGACAATCGAGCGGAATCGGCGAGAGGATCAGACAAGGCCCAGCCACTGGCCCCACAGGATCTGGCCGAGATAGCGGCTGGGTAGCAGCGTGAAGCCGCCGGCCACGATGCAGGCGCTGATGTAGGTCACCTGCATCGAGATGCGATGGCTGCGGATGTCGCCCTTGGCAAGCTTCCAGAAGGCGCGCGCCAGGCCGAAGAAGACCGCCGGGACCAGCAGGTGGATCGGCGTGTAGCCCCCAAGGTTCGGCAGCCTGAAGTCGCGGATGAACAGAGCTGACACCGCGGTCATCACCATCAGGGTGACCCACGCGTAGCCGAGCGCACGGTGAAGCCGGGGGCGCTGGGTGCGGCCGCGGCGCGCCCACAGAACGACGGGGCCGAGAACGAGCGCGCTCACGGCGGCGGTGAGGTGAACGGCGATGATCGGGGACATTTGCATGACGGGCTCCTGGATCGATGGGCGGACTGTGCCGATCGCTCCCCCAGGCCGCCACGCCGATGCGACGAATCGCCTTTTGGCGGCGCCAGTTGCATTCCGATGTCGCCAGACGCAGTGCGCAACGCCGGCTTTACCGAGGCTTTACGGTTGGGAGGGGCTGGGCGCTACGATTCGGCGCTCCACTACGGGCCTGCAGCCGATCGGCCCATTCACACGCCCAACTCTCCGATGTCGTCTCCCATCCCCGAGCCCACCCCGACCGCCCATCCCGCCCCCCGGGCTCCCTCACGCCGGCGTCGCTGGCTGGGCAGCCTGCTGGCGCTCCTGGTGGTGCTGGGGCTGGCGTGGGGCGCCTGGTACCTGATCAAGCGCTCCGGCGAGCCGACGGGCGCCCGCGGCTTCGGCGGTGCGAGTTCCACGGTCGGCCATGCCGCCGCGCGCCGGGCCGAACTGCCGATCGTCATCGATGCCCTGGGCACCGTGACGCCATTGGCGACCATCACGCTGCGCCCCCAGGTCGGCGGCGTGCTGACCGAGGTGCTCTACCAGGAGGGCCAGTCCGTGACCAAGGGCCAGCTGCTGGCTCGCATCGACCCGCGCCCGTACGAGCAGGCACTGATGCAGGCCCAGGGCACCCGCGTGCGCGATGAGGCGTCGCTCGAGGCGGCGAGAGTCACGCTGGCGCGCTACCGCACGCTGCTGACCCAGGACTCGATCGCCCGGCAGGACGTCGATACGCAGGCCGCACTGGTCAAGCAGCTCGAAGGCACGGTGATCACCGACCGCGCCGCCGAGGCTGCCGCCAAGCTGAACCTCGACTACACGCGCATCACCGCGCCCGTGGCCGGCCGCATCGGCCTGCGCACGGTCGACCCCGGCAACATCGTCACGGCCAATGCGACGACCGGCATCGCCGTCATCACGCAGATGAACCCCATCGACGTGCAGTTCGCCGTGCCGCAGGACCGCGTGCCCGACATCCAGGCCCAGCTCGCCAAGGGCGAGCCGCTGCCCGTCAAGGCGCTGGACCGCGTGCGCAGCGCGACGCCGCTGGACACCGGCGTGTTCTCCACGCTCGACAACATCGTCGACACCAGCACCGGCACCGTGCGTGCCAAGGCCCGCTTCGCGAACGCCGGCACGCCGCTGTTCCCGAACCAGTTCGTCAACGTGCAGATGACCTTGCGCACGGTCGACGCGATCGTCGTGCCGGTGACGGCCGTGCGCACCGGCCCCAATGGCAACTTCGTGTACGTCGTCAATGAAGACCGCACGGTGTCGATGCGCACCGTGAAGCGGGGCGAGTCGACGGTCGACGTGGTCGCGATCGTCGACGGCCTGAAGGTCGGCGAGGACGTGGTGACCGAAGGCGGCGACCGCCTGAAGGACGGCGCCCGCGTGCTGCTGCAAGGCGACAACCCCGCCGCGCAGCGCCCGGCGAACGGCCCGCGCACGGCGCGCGGCGAAGGCAGCAGACGCCAGCGTCCCCCGCAGTGAGGGTGAGCGGATGAGCCCGTCGAAGCCATTTATCGAGCGGCCCGTCGCGACGGCGCTGCTCATGCTCGCGATCGTGCTTGCGGGCCTGGTCGGATTCCGCTTCCTGCCGCTGGCCGCCCTGCCGCAGGTCGACTACCCGACCATCCAGGTGCAGACGCTCTACCCGGGCGCGAGCCCGGAGGTGATGAGCCGCACCGTGACCGCGCCGCTGGAGCGTCAGTTCGGCCAGATGGCCGGTCTCGACCGCATGAGTTCGACCAGCGCCACCGGCGTGTCGATCGTCACGCTGCAATTCGCGCTCGACCAGACGCTCGACGTCGCCGAGCAGCAGGTGCAGGCCGCCATCAACGCCGGCGGCTCGCTGCTGCCGGCCGACCTGCCGGCGCCGCCCGTCTACGCCAAGGTCAACCCCGCGGACGCGCCCATCCTGACGCTGGCCGTGAGCTCCGAAACCATGCCGCTCACCGAGGTGCAGAACCTCGTGAACACGCGGCTCGCGCAGAAGATCAGCCAGGTCGGCGGCGTGGGCCTCGTGTCGCTTTCGGGCGGCCAGCGGCCGGCGGTGCGCATCCAGGCCAACACCAACGCGCTGGCGTCGGTCGGCATCGGGCTCGATACCTTGCGCACGGCGATCGCCGCGGCCAATGCCAACAGTGCCAAGGGCAGCTTCGACGGCCCGAAGCGGGCGTACACCATCAACGCCAACGACCAGCTCGTCACGGCGGCCGACTACAAGAATCTGATCGTCGCGTGGAAGAACGGCGCTCCCGTGCGCATGACGGATGTGGCGCGCGTCATCGACGGTGCCGAGAACACCCAACTCGGTGCCTGGGCCGCCGTGCATTCGAGCGCGAAGACCGGCGAGCAGGACGGCAAGCTGTACCCGGCGATCATCCTGAACGTGCAGCGCCAGCCCGGCGCCAACGTGATCGGCACGGTCGACGCCATCAAGAAGCAGCTGCCCGATCTGCAGGCTTCGCTGCCCGGCTCGCTGAAAGTCGAGGTGCTGAGCGACCGCACGACCGGCATTCGCGCATCGGTGAGCCACGTCCAGCTCGAACTGGCCCTCGCCGTGGTGCTGGTGGTGCTGGTGATCTTCTTCTTCCTGCACAGCCTGCGCGCGACCGTCATCGCCAGCATCGCGGTGCCCATCTCGCTGATCGGCACCTTCGGGCTGATGTACCTACTGGGCTACAGCCTCAACAACCTGAGCCTGATGGCGCTGACCATCGCGACCGGCTTCGTGGTGGACGACGCCATCGTGATGATCGAGAACATCGCCCGCTATCTGGAGAAGGGCGAGCCGCCGTTCCAGGCCGCGCTCAAGGGCGCAACGCAGATCGGCTTCACCATCATTTCGCTGACGGTCTCGCTCATCGCCGTGCTGATACCGCTGCTGTTCATGGGCGACGTCGTGGGGCGGCTGTTCCGCGAATTCGCGGTCACGCTGGCAATCACCATCCTGATTTCCGCGGTGGTCTCGCTCACGCTGGTGCCGATGATGTCGGCGCGCTGGCTCAAGCCGGAGGCCGAGGAGGGTGGCCGCTTCGGGGCGAGCGTGCAACGCTTCTTCGACCGGGTGATCGCGCGCTACGACATCTGGCTGCAATGGGTGTTCCGCCACCAGTCGCTGACGATGGTGGTGGCGCTGCTGACGCTGGCGCTGACGGTGCTGCTGTATGTCTTCATACCCAAGGGGCTGTTTCCGACGCAGGACACGGGGCAGCTCAAGGCGCGGATCGAGGCGGCGCAGGAAGTGTCGTATGTGCGAATGGCCGAACTGCAGCAGTCGGCCGCCAACGCGATCCTCGCCGACCCGGATGTGCAGAGCCTGAGCTCGGTGGTCGGTGTGGATGCGGCGAACAACACGGCGCTGAATACCGGCAGCATGCTCATCAACCTGCGCCGCGACCACGATGCGCAGAGCGCGGTGATGCAGCGGCTGCGCGAGCGGGTGCGCAGCAATGTGGCTGGCGTCACGCTCTACCTGCAGCCGACACAGGACTTGACGATCGACGCAGAAACCGGCCCGACGGAGTTCCGCGTGTCGCTCGAAGGCGTGGACACCGCGACGGTGAACGAGTGGGCGCGCAAGCTCGTCGAGCGTCTGCGCAGCGTGCCGCAGGTGCGCAATCCGACGACGGATGCCGGCGCGCAGGGGCTGGCTGCCTATGTGGACATCGACCGCAACACGGCGTCGCGCCTGTCGGTCACGGCGAGTTCGGTGGACGACGCGCTCTACAGCGCGTTCGGGCAACGGATCGTGTCGACGATCTTCACCGAGACCAATCAGTACCGCGTGATCCTGGAGGCGCAGCGCGAGTCGCTGGCATCGCCGGAAGGTCTGGGCAATCTCCAGTTGCGCACGGGAGCGGGCACGGCAACGCCGCTGTCGTCCCTGGCGACGGTGCGGGAGCAGTTCGCGCCCTTGCAGGTCACGCGGGTGGCGCAGTACCCGGCGGCGACGGTGGGCTTCGATACGGCACCGGACGTGGCGTTGGGCAAGTCGGTTGCGGCGATCCGCGCGGCAGCGAAGGACATCGCCATGCCGGCGAGCGTGAGCATGACGTTCCTCGGCGCTGCGGGGGCCTACGAGAAGTCGCTGACGAACCAGCTGTGGCTGATTCTGGCAGCGGTGGTGTGCGTGTACATCGTGCTGGGCGTGCTGTACGAGAGCTACATCCACCCGTTGACGATTCTTTCCACGCTGCCATCGGCGGGGGTAGGGGCATTGCTGGCCCTGATGGTGACGGGCAATGACCTCGGCGTGATCGGGATCATCGGGATCATCCTGCTGATCGGCATCGTGAAGAAGAACGCGATCATGATGATCGACTTCGCGATCGATGCCGAACGCAATCAGGGCAAGGCGCCGCTGGAGGCGATCCATCAGGCCGCGTTGCTGCGGTTCCGGCCCATCTTGATGACGACGCTCGCGGCCCTGTTTGCCGCGCTGCCACTGATGTTCGGATGGGGCGAGGGGGCTGAACTGCGGCGTCCTCTTGGCTTGGCGATCTTTGGCGGACTGGTCGTGAGCCAGGTGCTGACGCTGTTCACCACGCCTGTGATCTATCTGGCGTTTGACCGGATGGGGCAGCGGTTCGGACGCAAGGAGGGGGCACTGCAGTGAACCTTTCCAAGCCCTTCGTCGAACGCCCCATCGCCACGGTGTTGCTGACCATCGGCATCGCCTTGGCCGGCATCGTCGCGTTCTTCGTCCTGCCGGTTTCTCCGCTCCCGCAAGTCGATTTTCCGACCATCTCGGTGCAGGCCAGCCTTGCGGGCGCGAGCCCGAGCACGATGGCTTCGAGCGTTGCGACGCCCTTGGAGCGCAGGCTGGGGATCATCCCGGGCGTCAATGAACTGACATCGACAAGCTCCAACGGCTCGGCGCGCGTCACGCTCCAGTTCGACCTGAGCCGCAACATCGACAGTGCGGCACGGGAGGTGCAGGCCGCGATCAACGCCGCCCGCGTCGATCTGCCGGCCACGCTGCGCAGCAATCCGACCTACCGCAAGCGCAATCCCACGGCGGCGCCGGTCATCATCCTGGCGCTCACCTCCAAGACGCGCACGCCGGGGCAGATCTACGAGGCGGTGTCCAACATCGTGAGCCAGCGGCTGTCGCAGGTCGAGGGCGTGGGCGAGGTCGAGATCGGCGGCGGGTCGCTGCCGGCGGTGCGCGTGGAGCTGGAGCCGTTCGCGCTCAACAAGCTCGGCATCAGCACCGAGGACGTGCGTGCGGCCATCCAGGCCAACAACGCCAACCGGCCCAAGGGTGCGATCGAAAGCGGCGATCGCAAGCTGCAGATCTACACGCCCGCGCCGGGTCGACGTGCGGCCGACTACCGCGATCTCGTCATCGCATGGCGCAACGACGCGGCCGTGCGTCTGGGCGATGTGGCGCGGGTGATCGACAGCGTCGAGAACACGCGCACGCTGGGCCTCTTCAACGGCGAGCCGTCGGTCGTGGTGCTCGTCACCCAATCGCCGGGCGCCAACATCATCGAGACCGTCGACGGCGTGCGCAAGCTGCTGCCCGAACTGCGCGAGCAGCTGCCGCAGGACATCAATATCCAGGTCGCCTCCGACCGTACCAACTCGATCCGCGCCTCGCTGCGCGAGATCGAGTTCACGCTGATGATTTCGGTCGTGCTCGTGGTGCTGGTGGTCGGCCTGTTCCTGCGCAAGGCGCGCGCCACCATCGTGCCGGCGGTGGCGACGATCGTCTCGCTGCTCGGCACCTTCGGCGTGATGCACTTGCTGGGCTACAGCCTCAACAACCTGAGCCTCATGGCGCTCACGGTCGCCACGGGCTTCGTCGTGGACGACGCGATCGTCGTGCTCGAGAACACCACCCGCCATGTCGAAGCAGGCATGAACCGCGTCGAGGCCGCCCTGCGCGGCGCGCGCGAGGTCGGTTTCACGGTGCTGTCGATCAGCCTGTCGCTGGTGGCGGTGTTCATCCCGCTGCTGTTCATGGGCGGGCAGGTGGGTCGGCTGTTCCGCGAGTTCGCGGTCACGTTGTCGGCTTCGGTGCTGATTTCGCTCGTGATCTCGCTGACCACCACGCCAATGCTTTGCGCCATGTTGCTTCGCAGCGAGGCGGAAGAGGGCGGCAAGAAGCCCGGGCGCGTGCGTGGCTGGCTCATCCGGCAGTCGGAGCGCGCATGGGACGGCACGCTGCGCGCCTATGCCTACAGCCTCGACTGGGCGCTGGCGAGCAAGGGCGTGGTGGTGGTCGTGCTGCTGGCGGTGATCGGGCTCAACGTCTATTTGTTCAATGCCATTCCCAAGGGCTATTTCCCCCAGCAGGACAACGGCCAGCTCAATGCCGGCCTGCGCGCCGACCAGAGCATCTCGTCGGCGGCGGTGGCCGAGAAGCTGCGCCAGGCCGTGGACATCATCCGCAAGGACCCCGCCGTCGATACGGTGGTGGGATTCTCGGGCGGCGGGCGCGCGGGCGGCGGGTTCATGTTCGTCAACCTCAAGCCGGTGTCCGAGCGCACGGTCAAGACGCAGGCCGTCATCGACCGTTTGCGGCCCCAGCTCAACCAGCTCACCGGGCTGCGCGTGTTCCTGAGTCCGGTGCAGGACCTGCGCATGGGCGGGCGCTCCAGCAACTCCAGCTACCAGTACACGCTCAAGAGCGACAACCTCTCCGACCTGCGTGCCTGGTCGACCAAGCTGGCCGATCGCCTGCGCCAGGAAACCGCGCTGACCGACGTGGACAGCGACGATGCCGACAACGGCGTCGAGACCTTCGTCGAGGTCGACCGCAACGCCGCCGCGCGGCTCGGCGTGACATCGGCCGCGGTGGACAACGCGCTCTACAACGCCTACGGCCAGCGTTCGGTGGCAACCATCTACGACGAGCTCAACCAGTACTCGGTGATCATGGAGTGGTCGCCGCGCTTCCAGCGCTCGCCGCTTGCACTGAAGGACCTGTACGTGCCCTCGACGCTGAGCACGACGACGACAGCGACCGGTGAATCGATCACCAGCTCGCTCGAAGTCAACAAGGACGCCACCACGGGCACATCGACCACGACCTCCGCCAACCCGGGGTCGCGCACGTCTTCGGCCGGCCAGCAGATCGCCACCGACACCACGCTCATGGTTCCGCTGTCGACCTTCGCGAAGTTCACCGAGCGTGCGGTCCCGACCTCCATCGACCACCAGGACACCGAACTCGCCAGCACCGTCTCGTTCAGCCTGGCCGATGGCGTGAGCCTGTCGGATGCGAAGCGCATCGTCGCGCAGGCCGAGGCCGACATCGCGATGCCGGTCAACGTGCGCGGCAGCTTCCAGGGCACGGCACTGGCGGCGCAGCAGTCGCAAGGTCAGCAGTGGTTCCTGATCGTCGCGGCGCTGGTCGTGATCTACATCGTGCTGGGCGTGCTCTACGAGAGCCTCATCCATCCGATCACCGTGCTGACCACGCTGCCTTCGGCCGGCGTGGGCGCGGTACTGGCGCTGCTGCTGTTCCGCATGGAGTTCTCGATCATTGCGTTGATCGGGGTGTTCCTGCTGATCGGCATCGTCAAGAAGAACGCCATCCTGATCATCGACTTCGCGCTGGAGGCCGAGCGCGCGCGCGGACTCACCGCCGTCGAGGCCGTGCGCGAGGCCTGCCTGCTGCGTTTCCGGCCGATCCTGATGACCACGCTGGCCGCGGCGCTCGGCGCGTTGCCGCTGGCGATCGGCTTCGGCCTTGGCGCGGAACTGCGCCAGCCGCTGGGCGTCGCAATCATCGGCGGCCTGATCGCCAGCCAGTTGCTGACGCTGCTGACCACGCCGGTCGTCTACGTGCTGCTCGACAAGCTGCGCCGGCGGCCCGCCAACGAGAAATTCCTGAGCCGCGCAGCCGACGCCCCTGCATGAAGGCCGCGACAGAGCACCCGACACCATGACTGCACCGAACCGATTCTTCTCCCGCCGCCCCGCAGGCTGTCTTGAGCGCACTGCCCTGGTGATGGCACTGGCTTTCACGTTGACGGGGTGCGCCATCGGGCCGGCATATGTCCAGCCCGAGACCACGGCGCCGGCCGCATGGAAATCCGCGCCCGCTGCCGAAGGCTGGCTCCCTGCCGCGCCCGCCGACGCGCTGGACCGCGGCGAGTGGTGGAAGCTCTTCGGCGATCCGGTGCTGGACGACCTCGCAGCACGCGTGCAGGTCTCCAACCAGAACATCGCAGTCGCGGTCGCCAACTACTCGCAGGCGCAGGCCCTGGTGCGCGGGCAGCGCGCGGCCTTGTTCCCCACCGTCTCGCTCGACGGCAGCGCGCGCCGGACGGGCGCCCGCAACACCTCGCCTTCCAACGCCGCCGGTGCTTCGCTCAACGCAGACTGGGCGCCGGACGTGTGGGGCCGGCTGCGCAAGGCCGTGGACAGCGCGCAGGCCGGGGCCCAGGCGAGCGAGGCCGATCTGGCCCTGGCCCGCCTCTCCGCCATCGGCAGCCTCGCCAGCAGCTACTTTTCACTGCGCGAGGCGGACGCCGAATTGCGCATCCTGAAGGAAACGCTCGAAGGCTACGAGCGCAGCCTGCAGATCACGCGCAACCGCTACGCGGCGAGCATCGCGGCGCAAAGCGACGTGCTCCAGGCGGAAACCCTGTTCGTCAACACACAGGCCGACAGCGTGGAACTGAAGCGCACCCGCGACACGCTGGAACATGCGATCGCGGTGCTGGTCGGGGCCGCGCCTGCGGACTTCTCCTTGCCCGTGGCCGAGTGGAACCCCGTCGTGCCGGGCATCCCGGCCGGCGTGCCCACGACGCTGCTGCAGCGCCGTCCCGACATCGCCGCCGCGGAGCGCGACGTGGCCGCGGCCAACGCGCAGATCGGCATCGCGCGTGCGGCCTACTACCCCAACTTCACCCTGAGCGGCGGCATCAGCAGCACGTCGAGCCGCGTCGGCGATCTGTTCAACGTGTCGAACACGCTCTGGTCGCTGGGGCTGTCGGTCGCGCAGGTCGTGTTCGACGCGGGCGCCATCGGCGCGAGCGTGGATGCGGCCAAGGCGGGCCACGAGGCGTCCGTGGCGCGCTACCGCCAGACGGTGCTGACCGCCTTCCAGAGCGTCGAAGACCAGCTCACCGCGGGTGCCAGCCTTGCAGAACAGGAAGGGCTGCGCCGTCAGGCATCCGCCGCGGCGGACCGTACCGAGCAGCAGTTCCTCAACCGCTACCGCGCCGGCACCATCGACTACACGAGCGTGGTGGTGGCGCAGGTCTCGGCGCTCAATGCGCGGCGCAACCTGCTGCAATTGCAGGTCAACCGCCAGACGTCGGCAGTGGCGCTGATCCAGTCGCTGGGCGGTGGCTGGCAGGCCGAATGGATGGAGCCCGGCGCCCAGCCACCCGTGGCGCGCGCCGGCTCCTGAGTCAGCCGCCCCGAAGGCGCGGCGCCTGGAGGTAGGCGCCCGACTCGAACAACTGTGCTTCGGCCTGGTCGATGCGCTTGACCACGCCCTTGCCCGAGCGGCTCGCGAGCAGTTCCAGCAATGCCTCCGTGAGAGCGGTGCCTGCCGCGATGGAGGGGAAGAACGACGGGCTGTGGATGGCGAACAGCAGCGTCTCGTCCGCCAGCAGCGACAGCGGCGACGCCTCGCTGTCGGTCAGTGCCAGCACCTTGCACCCCGCAGCCTTGGCAACCTGCGCCACCTGCAGCGCCTCGCGCGAGTAGGGTGCAAAGCTGGCGATGACCAGGGCGTCGCCCCTCTGCATCGCGCGCTGCTGCATCTCGAGGGAGCCGCCCTGGCCGTCGATCAGCTGCACGCTGGTGCGGAACATCCGGTACACGTAGACGAAGGAAAACGCGATCGGAAAGCTGGCCCGGAAGCCCGCCGCGTGCACGGTGTTCGCCTTTTCCAGCAGCGCGCACGCCTTCTGCAAGGAAGCCGCGCTCTGGCGCTCGGTGGCCTCCAGGTTGAGCCGGTGCACCTTGAACATTTCGCCGGCCAGCGACTGGTCGCTTGCGCGCCCGATCAGCGTGCGCGCCCGCTCGCCGTAGGCCTCCGGACCCAGGCCCATCTCCGCCGTCATGGCCTCCTTGAGCTGCGGCCAGCCGGCGAAGCCCAGGTGCTGCGCGAAGCGAACCAGCGTGGCGGGCGTGCCGCCAGCGCGCGTACCGACGGCGCGCATCGAGCTCGTTACCACGTCGTTCGGATGGTCGAGCACATATTTCGCAATCTGCTGGAGGGCAGGGCTCAGGCTCTCGTAGCGCTGGCGCAGGTCTTCCTTGACGCCCATGGCGGTTTCCTTTCCTGGTTGGAACGAATGTACCGGATGAAACAACGTTGTTCCAGAAAGCCGTTGACGGAACAAATGTTCCAAACAATAATTCGCTCAATACATTGGTTCCAAGCCGGGAAGTCCTCATGACGCATGTCTTTCACCGCCATCTCCGCCACACGCCGCCGGTCGCCGCATCGGCGAACGGCATGACGATCCGCGACGCGGACGGGCGGGAATACCTCGACGCCTCGGGCGGTGCGGCCGTGTCGTCGCTGGGCCATGGCCATCCCGACGTGATCGCCGCGATGCACGCGCAGATCGACGGGATCGCCTACGCCCACACCAGCTTCTTCACGACTGATGTGGCGGAAGCGTTGGCCGACGAACTGATCCGCACCGCGCCCGAAGGCATGAGCCACGTCTATCTCGTGAGCGGCGGTTCGGAGGCGGTCGAATCCGCGCTCAAGATGGCGCGGCAGTACTTCGTGGAGATCGGCCAGCCGCAACGCACGCACTTCATCGCGCGGCGCCAGAGCTACCACGGCAACACGCTCGGCGCGCTCGCCGTCGGCGGCAATGCATGGCGCCGGGAGCCTTTCGCGCCCATCCTCGTTCCGGCGACGCATGTATCGCCTTGCTATCCCTATCGCGAACAGCGCGAGGGCGAGACGGCTGCGCAATACGGGCTGCGCCTCGCGGCCGAACTGGAAGCGGCGATCCTCGCGCAGGGTGCCGACCGCGTGATCGCCTTCGTCGCCGAAACCGTGGGCGGCGCGACTGCCGGCGTGCTCACGCCTGTGCCGGGCTACTTCAAGGCCGTGCGCGAGGTCTGCGACCGCTACGGCGTGCTGCTCATACTCGACGAGGTGATGTGCGGCATGGGCCGCACCGGCACCCTGTACGCCAGCGAGCAGGAGGGCGTCGTGCCCGACCTGGTCACCGTCGCCAAGGGCCTGGGCGGCGGCTACCAGCCGGTCGGCGCGGTGCTCGCGCAGAGGAAGATCGTCGATGCGATGTCGCAAGGCAGCGGCTTCTTCCAGCACGGACATACCTACCTCGGCCACCCGGTGGCCTGCGCCGCGGCGCTGGCGGTGCAGCGGGTGATTCACCGTGACGGCCTGCTGGCCAAGGTGCGCGACGACGGCGAGGCTTTCGGCGGCATGCTGCGCGACGCGCTGGGCGGTCATGCGAACGTGGGGGACATTCGCGGTCGCGGCTTCTTCTGGGGCATCGAACTCGTGGCCGATCGCGACAGCAAGGCGCCCTTTGCGCCGGCGCTGAAACTGCATGCCCTCGTCAAGAAGGAAGCGATGGCGCAGGGCCTGCTGTGCTACCCCTTCGGCGGCACCGTCGACGGAAAGCAGGGCGATCACGTGCTGCTCGCGCCGCCATTCATCGCATCGCGCCAGGACCTCCAGGACATCGCGGGCCGGCTGGCCTCGTCCATCGATGCCGTCACGCGCGCGGTCGCTGCACCGCTCTCGCGCTGAAGCGCCACCCGGATTTCGCGTTCCCGTTTTTCAACCTGTACCGAGGAGTCTTCTCGTGGCATCTGCTCGTCTGTCCATTCTTGCCGGTGCGGCCTGCTTGGCCGTCTGTTCCCTGATGCCGCTCGCGGCCGCCCATGCGCAGGACAGTGGCACGCTCGCCAAGATCAAGTCCAGTGGCTCGATCACCTTCGGCTACCGGGAGTCGTCTTTCGGCTTCTCGTACCTGGACGCCAACCTCAAGCCGGTGGGCTACAGCATCGACATCTGCAACCGCATCGTCGACGCGGTGAAGACCGAACTGAAGATGCCGGGCATCGAGACTCGCTACCAGGCCGTCACTTCGGCCAACCGCATCCCGCTGGTTGCCAACGGCACGGTCGATATCGAGTGCGGCTCCACCACCAACCTGGTCGAGCGGCAGAAGCAAGTGGCGTTTTCGCCGGACATCTTCCGCTACAACGTGCGCATGCTGGTGAAGGCCGATTCGGGCATCCGGAGCATTGCGGACCTGCAAGGCAGGACGGTGGTCACGACCACGGGCACGACCTCGTTCCGCCTGCTGCGCGAGGCCGACAAGGGCAAGAACCTGGAGGTGACCAACCTGGCGGGCAAGGACCACACGGAGTCCTTCCTGCTGGTGGAAAACGGCCGCGCCCAGGCCTTCGTGCTCGATGACATCCTGCTCGCGGGCCAGGTCGCGAACGCGCGCAGTCCGAAGGACTTCGTCATCACCGGCGAGAGCCTGCGCACCGAGAACCAGTCGCTGATGTTCCGCAAGGACGATCCGGAGTTCAAGGCGCTGGTGGACCGCGTGGTCGGCGGGATGATGAAATCGGGCGAGATGGAAAGGCTTTACAACCGATGGTTCATGTCGCCGATTCCGCCGAAGAACATCAACATCAACTACCCGCTCAACGCCGAGACGAAGGACGCGTTCGCGAATCCGTCGTCGAAGGGGATCTGAGCCTTTCCCATGACCCGCATCGCCCTGATCCATGCGCTGACCCATTCGGTCGCTCCCATCAATGAAGCGCTCGAGCGCGACTGGCCCGCGGCCACGCGCATGAACCTGATCGACGACAGCCTGAGCGCCGATCTCGCGCGTGGCGAACGTGGGCTCGACGATGCAATGCACGAGCGCTTCCAGCGGCTGGCGCAGTACGCCGTCGACACCGGTGCGCAGGGCCTCCTCTTCACCTGCTCGGCCTTCGGGCCGTGCATCGAGGCGGTGGCGCGTCGGCATGCGGGCATTCCGGTGCTGAAGCCGAACGAGGCGATGGTGGCCGAGGCCGCGTCCGGTGCAGGCAAGCTGGGGCTTCTCGCGACCTTCGGGCCGACGCTGGAGTCGATGCCGCCGGAGTTTCCGCCGGGCGTGGAGCTCGAACTGGCCCTGGCCGAAGGAGCGCTCGAATCACTGAACGCCGGCGACACGCAGCGTCACGACGATCTGATCGTTGCGCAGGCCCGGCGGTTGCGCGATCGTGGCTGTACGCGCATCGCCCTGGCGCAATTCAGCATGGCGCGTGCGCGATCGGCATGCGAAGAGGCCACGGGGTTGCCGATACTGACCACGGTCGACAGCGCCGTGCGTGCGCTGCGCGAGCGCGTCTGAGCTCTCAGCCCTGGGCGTACCAGAGCGCCGCGAAGAAGTGGCACGCGCTCCCGCCCAGCACGAACAGGTGCCAGGCGAAATGCGCGAAGCGCACCCTGGAGTCCAGAAGAAAGACCGCGGCGCCTACCGTATAGAACAGTCCACCGAGGACCAGCCACGTCAGCCCGGCTGCCGACATGCGCTCATAGAGGGGAACGGCCGCGATCACGACCATCCATCCCATGGCCACGTACAGCCCGGTGGACCACAGGGGATGCCGCAGCCGGTTGAACAGCTTGGCGACGACACCGACTGCCGCGGCGGCCCACACGCCGCCGAACAGCGTCCAGCCCCAGGGGCCGCGCAGCACACCCAGCAGGAAGGGCATGTAGCTGCCGGCGATGAACAGATAGATCGCCGCATGGTCGAGCTGGTTGAACCACGCCTTGGCCTTGCCCGCAGGCAGGGCGTGATACAGCGTCGAAACGAGGTACAGCAGGATCATCGTGCCTGCAAAAAGACTGACGCCAACCACCGCGGCGGCGCCGCCATTCTGAGAAGCGCTGTAGACCAGGACGGGCAGCGAGGCGATGGCGAGCAGCAATCCCGCGCCATGGCTGAGCGCGTTGGCCAGCTCTTCCATGCCCGTCTGCTCGCGGGCCGCGGTGGTGGGCTCAGGCCCTTGCCTGCATTGATGTTCATTCATTGAGAGAACTCCTGATCGACGGAAGAAACTACCTGAAAGCGACGGCCCCAAGGCAGCGCACACGCGCTGTCAGAGAAATCCACCGCCAAGAGGGATGCTTCTCGAATCCGCGCGGGCTCGCCACCGCGTCTCCAGGCGCCTGTAGCATGGACGCCCGTTCACAGTTCCCGCGCTCCCATGAAGGATCTCCTCGACAACATCGCCTGGCACACCCTGGCGGGCCCGCATTCGAAGTTCGCCATCGGCGACGGTCATGCCCGCAGGTATGCACCGGGCTTCTCGCCGATCGTCGGGTTCGCGGATGTCCGGAGCCCGGATTTCGATGCGCTTGCGCGCTGTTGCGGCGCCGGCGATCGCTTCTATTGCATGGACTGGTCGGGTGCCGCACCGGATGGCTGGCAGATCGAGCTGGATTCGACCATGTTCAGGATGGTGTGGGATGGCTCCATGCCCGAGGCAGAGGTAGAGGAGTGGGGCGACGCCATTTCGCTGCGGCCGGAGCATGCCGCGCAGGCCGTCGAACTCGCCACGCTGACCCGGCCCGGTCCGTTCGGCCCGCGCACGCCCGAGTTGGGCGAGTATTTCGGCTGCTTCGAAGGGGACCGCCTGATCGCCATGGCCGGTGAACGCATGTGTGCCGGTTCGCTGCGCGAGATCAGCGGCGTGTGCACGCATCCCGACTTCCAGGGCCAGGGGCTTGCGCGCCGCCTGGTCGCGAAACTGATCCGCCGCCAGTTGCTGCGCGGCGAAACGCCGTTCCTCCACGTCATGCGGGACAACGAGAGCGCCCACCGGCTCTATGGCCGCATGGGTTTTCGTGACCACTGCGAGGCGATCGTGCGTGTGATCTCGCAGCGCTGAACCGTGGCCGGCCCGATAGGGCGCCTGAACGGTTCCTGACTTGCGTCATCGCGATAATCGACGCTCTTTCAAGGAGCGTGTGTGGATATCGTTTTGCTGGTCAAGGCTGCCGTCATGGGCATCGTCGAAGGTCTGACCGAATTCCTTCCGATCTCGTCAACCGGCCATCTGATCCTTGCGGGCTCGCTGCTGGGGTTCGACGACGACAAGGCCAAGGTGTTCGACATCGCGATCCAGACCGGCGCGATCTTCGCGGTCATCCTGGTCTACTGGCAGAAGATCCATTCCACCATCGTCGCACTGCCGCGCCAGCCCAAGGCGCGGCGTTTCGCGCTCAACGTGCTGATCGGCTTCCTGCCGGCCGTGGTGCTGGGGCTGCTGTTCGGCAAGATGATCAAGGCGCACCTGTTCACGCCGGTGGTGGTGGCCAGCACCTTCATCATCGGCGGCTTCATCATCCTCTGGGCCGAGAAGCGGCCACCCGGCTCGGTGCGCATCGAGCACGTCGACGACATGACGCCCTGGGATGCGCTGAAGGTCGGCATCGTGCAGTGCTTCGCGATGATCCCCGGCACCAGCCGCAGCGGCGCGACCATCATCGGCGGCATGCTGCTCGGGCTGTCGCGCAAGGCGGCGACCGATTTCTCGTTCTTCCTCGCCATCCCGACGCTGATCGGTGCCGGGGTCTACAGCCTCTACAAGGAGCGCGCGCTGCTGTCGGTGGCCGACATTCCGCTGTTCGCGGTCGGGCTGGTGTTCTCGTTCGTCAGTGCTTGGTTCTGCGTGCGCTGGCTGCTGCGCTACATCAGCACGCACGACTTCATTCCCTTCGCGTGGTATCGCATCGCCTTCGGCATCGTGGTGCTGGCGACGGCCTGGAGCGGCGTGGTGGTCTGGGCTGAATAGCCCGGAGCGCTCAGGCGGGCCGCAGGCCCGCGTCTTCCTGCATCTTGAGTTGAAGCGTCACCCGGGTATCACCGGGTCGTGATTGCATGTGCAGCTCGGCCCCCAGCCGGCGAGCGCGCATGTGCATGCTGCGCATCCCGGCGCCGCCGGACCGGGCCGCCTCGTCGATCACGAATCCCCGGCCATCGTCGCCAACGGTGATCCGCAGCGCGCCGCCGTCGTGCTGCAGGCTCACGTCGACGTTCCGGGCGCCGCTGTGCTTGAGCGCATTGGTCACCGCTTCCTGCAGGAAGCGCATCACGTCGAGGTTCTGCGACGGCGTGAGTTCGAGCGCATCGACGCCGGCGAGCTGCCAGCGGCATTCGATGCCGTTGGCATCCAGCAGTTGCGTGACGCGGTGGCGAAGCGGTGCCAGCATCTCGGCCAGCGAGCGTGCATCGTCGTGACGCACGGTGGCATCGATGATGAGGCGCAAGTCCTCCTGCAGGCTCTTGAGCATGCGCAGCAGTTGCGGCGCGGACAGTCGGTCCGGCGTCTGTTCCAGCGTCGCGATGCTGCCCACCAGCATGCCGCCCAGCCCGTCGTGCAGGTCGCTGACGAGGTTGACCCTTTCGCCGATGCGCGCGTGCGCGACCTGCAGCCGGTGCTGCGCTTCGAGCGTGGCCGCCGCCTCGGCCTTGGCAGCCTCGATTTCCATGACGAGTTCGGAGTTGAAGGTCTCGATGCGCTGCAGGCTGCCCACGAAGCGCCACGCCAGGATCAGCGCCAGGCCCAGCAGCGGCACGTAGGAAGACATCACCGCGTAGTAGATGTTGCTCTTCAGGATCTTGGTGAACACCAGCAGGTCGTGGCCGGTGGCGATCACGACCACCGCCATGAAGGGCGCCAGCACCCGGTGCTCGGCCCGGCCGTGCCGCAGCGCAAAGCCCAGGAACGCAAAGCACACGAAGAAGAGCGTCAGCGCCGATGCCAGTGTCCAGCCGAGACGCGGCGCGGCCATGCTGCCGGGCGGCGTCAGCCACAGATGCAGGCAACCGGCCGCCGCCACCAGCACGACCAGGGCCTCGAAGCGCGGAAGCCGCTGCTGGCAGAAACGAAGGGTGAACAAGGTGAACGCCACCGTGAACGCCAGCAGCAGCGAGGTGCTGAAGGCCTGCCAGCCGTCCGTGCTCCTGAACGGCCAGGGCGTGGTGACCACCTGGTTCAACCCGAACAGCAGCCAGAGAAACGCGACCACGGCGAACCAGCCGTAGGCCGTCTCGCGGCGGCGCATGACCCACAGCGTGCCGAACAGGACGACGAGCGTGGAACTCACGGCCAGGCCCAGCATCTGCAAATCGCGGCGAACGAGTCGCTCGCCGTCGTACAGCGCCTGCACGGCCGCCGGCGAGCCCAGCGTGAACGGCCCCAGCCCCGGCTGGTAGGCCGCGATGCCGGAGACACGCACGAGCAGCGTGTTGCGGCCCTCCTGCAGCAGCGGGGGCGCCAGCAGCCAGTAGCGCGGCGTGTTCCATGAGCGGGTGAGCGGCTCGACCAGGTGAGGGTCGCGGCTGATGGGTGTGCCGTTGAGATAGACCGCTCCCGCCATCGCGAGGTAGCGCAGCATCAGGCCGGTGGGTTGCAGCGGCGCGGGCTGGTCCCAGGTCAGGCGGTACCACACGGTGCCGTCGAAGTCCGGCCAGCGGGCGTCCCAGTTGTCGGGCAAGGCCACGGGCGTCCAGCCGGACTTGGGCGGCGTGGCGTCATTCCATCCGCCGCGCACCGCTTCGGCCTCGACCAGCCGCATGAGCGGCGGCCGGGCTTCCTGCGCGAAGCCCGGCGCCAGCGGCGAGAGCCACAGCCACAGGCCGATCAGTGCGGCAAGCCAAGTCCGGGAGATCGGAAGATGGCTCACGGCGCCGGATCAGCCGATCAGGTTGCGCAGCGACGCCTCGACGGCAGCGGCCGTGGCGATCGGCTTTTCCATGGGGAACAGGTGCGTGCCGTCGAGCATCATGATGCGGCCCTTGCTGACCTGCTGCGTCATCGTCATGCCCACGCGCCGCATTTCGACGGACTGGCGCCCGCCGATGAAGGCCACGGGGCACTTGAGGGGGTGCGCGCGCAGCAGCGAACTCAGGTTGTGCGGGATCGTGTCGTAGATTGCAGTCTCCACGTCGCGGTCGAAGCTCAGCGCCCGTGCGTCGTCGACGTCGAAAGTGCCGTGCTCGATGTAGTCGCGCAGCACGCGCTCGTCCCACTTCGCGAAAGTCTTCTTGCTGCGGAAGTGCTCGAAGACCGCTTCGCGGTGCTCCCAGAGGTTCTTGCGCTTGCGGCTGATCATGCCGGGCGACACGCTCTTCATCAGCGGCGTGCGCTTCATGAGGTTGATGGTGCCGGCGCGCCAGCCGCCGATGATCGGCGAGTCGATCAGCACCACGCCCTT
The DNA here is from genome assembly GCF_030317145.1 of Variovorax flavidus. Lineage (GTDB taxonomy): Bacteria > Pseudomonadota > Gammaproteobacteria > Burkholderiales > Burkholderiaceae_C > Variovorax > Variovorax flavidus. The sequence goes on along the minus strand of NZ_JASZYE010000001.1, from coordinate 1,622,925 downwards.
GGCGAGCGTGGGATGGCGCGCGGCGCACATCAGGCTCAGGAATCCGCCGAGCGAATGGCCGATGAGGAACACCGGCGCGCCCGCCCCCCTGGCGCGTTCGCTGGCGAAATCCGCGAGTTGCTGCACCAGATGCGGCCAGTTGTCGGTGACCGGGTACTTCGGGTCGTGCCCGAATTTCTCGATCGCATCGATGTCGAAGCCTCGGTTGCGCAGACTGTCGAGCATCACGCGGTAGGTACTCGCGGGAAAGCTGTTGCCGTGGGAGAAGATGACGGGAGGGAGCATGGAAATGCGCGATATGAACAAGCCGGCCAGCGAAGCGAAGCCCGTTCGCAAAACCCCGCGGAACCGGCTTGGCCGGGCCGCCGGGGTTGCCCCCGGCAGGGGGTGGGCGGCCACACGAAGTGGGCGAGCCTGGGGGCGAGCCTTATCTAAATCAGCTTTTCGTCGGGAGTGGAGATCTTGCGCAGCGGGCTGTGCCGCGTGGCAGGCATCTTGAGCGGATGCTCGGTGTAGGCGTCGTCCCAGACCGGGTCCTCGATGCTGTCGAACACCTCGCGCAGCTTCTGGCCCCAGCTGTTGTGCATCATGCGGTAGTAGGGGTTGTCGGCGTCGATGCAGACCACCTTGTCGGTCTGCAGGCGGTTGGCCTCGTAGACCACCAGGTCCAGCGGCAGGCCGACGGAGAGGTTCGACTTCATCGTCGAATCCATCGAGACCAGCGCGCACTTGGCGGCTTCGTCCAGCGGGGTGTCGGGCGTGAGCACCCGGTCGAGCACAGGCTTGCCGTATTTCGATTCGCCCACCTGGAAATAGGGCGTCTCGCTGGTCGCCTCGATGAAATTGCCGGCGGCGTACACCAGGAAGAGGCGCATGCCTTCGCCCTTGACCTGGCCGCCGAAGACGAAGGAGACGTTGAAGTCCAGCCCGGCATGCTTGAGTGCTTCCGCGTCGCGGTCATACACGTGGCGCACGGCGGAGCCGAGCACGCGGGCGGCGTCGAACATGCTCTTGGCGTTCCAGATCGTGATCGGCGGGCCGTCTTCGCCGTCTTCCCGCGTTTCGCGCAGTTCCTCGATCTGGAGGATCTCGCGCACCGACTGCGAAATGCTCAGGTTGCCGGCCGACAGCAGCACCATGACGCGGTCGCCCGGCTGCTCGTAGACGATCATCTTGCGGAAGGTGCTGATGTGATCCACGCCCGCATTGGTGCGTGAATCGGAGAGAAACACCAGTCCGGCGTTGAGTTTGATGCCGACGCAGTAAGTCATGAGTTCTTCTCGCACGAATCGGACCATCAGCCCTGGTCGCGCAGTTGGAGTTTCTTCAGCGAGTAGAGCGCTTCCAGCGCCTCGCGCGGGCTCATCGCGTCGGGGTCGAGCGCGGTCAGCGCGGATTCTACGGCGCTCGCCATCGGCGCCTCGGCCACCGGCGGCGGTGCGAAGAGGTCGACTTGCGCGCGGGTCTGCGTCTGCTGGGCTTCCAGTGCTTCGAGCGCCTGGCGCGCATGGTTGACCACGGCAGCCGGCATGCCGGCCAGCCGCGCGACCTGGATGCCGTAGCTCTTGCTCGCCGGGCCGGGCTGCATTTCGTGCAGGAACACGATGTCGCGGCCTGCCTCCGTCGCGCTTACGTGCATGTTGACCGCGCCGTGGTGCGTGGCCGGGAACTCGGTGAGTTCGAAATAGTGCGTCGCGAAGAGCGTGAAGGCGCGGGTGCGGTCGTGCAACTGCGCCGCGATGCCCGCGGCCAGTGCAAGGCCGTCGAAGGTGCTGGTGCCGCGGCCGATCTCGTCCATCAGCACCAGCGAATGGGCGGTGGCGCCGTGCAGGATCTGCGCGGCCTCGGTCATTTCCAGCATGAAGGTCGATTGCGCATTGGCCAGGTCGTCCGCCGCGCCGATGCGCGTGTGGATCGCGTCGATGGGCCCGAGCCGGCAGCGGTCGGCCGGAACGTGCGAGCCGATCGAGGCCAGCAGCACGATGATCGCGACCTGCCGCATGTAGGTCGACTTGCCGCCCATGTTGGGGCCGGTGATGACCTGCATCCGTTGCTGCGGACCGAGGCCGGTGTCGTTCGCAATGAACGCGCCCGATGATTTTTCGGCGAGGCGGGCCTCGACCACCGGATGGCGGCCCTTGTCGATCTCGATGCACGGATGCGCGACAAAGCCCGGCGCGCGCCAGTGCAGGGTGTGCGAGCGCTCGGCCAGCGCGCACAACGCGTCGAGCGTCGCCAGCGCGCCGGCGAGCCGCGTCAGCGAGGCAACGAAGGGCTGGAGGCTGTCGAGCAGTTGCTCGTAGAGCCATTTTTCGCGCGCCAGCGCGCGGTCCTGTGCCGACAGGGCCTTGTCCTCGAAGGCCTTGAGCTCGGGGGTGATGAAGCGCTCGGCGTTCTTCAGCGTCTGGCGCCGGCGGTAGTTGTCGGGCACCTTGGCGAGCGCGCTTTGCGTGACTTCGATGTAGAAGCCATGCACGCGATTGAACTGCACGCGCAGGTTCGTGATGCCGGTGCGCTCGCGCTCGCTGGCTTCGAGCTGCAGCAGGAAGTCGTCGCAGTTCTCGCTGATGGCGCGCAACTCGTCAAGTTCGGCGTCGTGCCCGGTGGCGATGACACCGCCGTCGCGCACCAACGCGGCGGGCTCGGGGCTGATCGCGGCCAGCAACAGTTCGACACAGCCGGCGGGCGGCGCGAGCTGGGTGGCGATCTGCGACAGCAGCGATGCCGATGCGGGCAGGGCGGGCGACAGTTGTTCCGCCTTGGCGAGCGCAAGCCGGAGCGCGACCAGCTCGCGCGGGCGCACTTGCCGCAGGGCGATGCGTGCCGCGATGCGCTCGACGTCGCTGGTGTTCTTGAGTTGCTCCCGCAAGGCACGCCAGGGCGCGGAGGTGCCGCCCGGCGCCGTGGCCTGCAGCGCGTCGATGGCTTCGAGCCGGGCCTGCGCATCGCTGCGATCGCGCCGCGGCGCCAGCAGCCAGCGCTTGAGCAGCCGGCTGCCCATGCCCGTCATGCAGGAGTCGAGCAGCGAGAAGAGCGTCGGCGAATCCTCGCCGCGCAGCGTCTGCACCAGTTCGAGGTTGCGCCGCGTGGTGGGAGGCAGTTCGATCAGATCGCCATCGCGCTCGACCGACAGCCGCTGCACGTGAGACAGCGCGCGGCCCTGGGTGTGCTCCGCATAGCCCAGCAGCGCGGCGGCGGCGGCATGCGCGTTGGTCAGCGACTCGGCGCCCCAGGCCGACAGGCTGTTGCTGCCCATCTGCTCGCAGAGCTTGCGCTCGCCGAGACCACCGTCGAACTGCCATGCGGGCCGCAGCGACAAGGTGAAGGGCGTCGCGCTGCGCGCAGCCTTCAGGCGCTGTTCGAAGGCAGGTGTTACTTCGGCGCTGTAGAGCAGTTCGCTGGGCGCGATGCGGGCGATCCAGGCTTCGAGCGCGTCGGCGGGGCATTCCGCCAGGCGGAGTTCGGCGCCGGTGACGCTGAGCCACGCGAGCCCGCAGAAGTTGCGCGTGCCGGCGTGCACGGCGAGCAGCAGCGATTCGCTCTTGTCGTTGAGCAGTTCGGCATCGGTCAGCGTGCCGGGCGTGACCACGCGCACCACCTTGCGCTCCACGGGCCCCTTGCTCGCGCCGACCTCGCCGACTTGCTCGCAGATCGCGACGGATTCGCCGAGCTTGATCAGGCGGGCGAGATAGGTGTCGACGGCATGGAAAGGCACGCCGCACATCGTCACCGGCTGTCCGGCCGACTGGCCGCGCTGGGTCAGGGTGATGTCGAGCAGGCGCGCGGCCTTTTCAGCATCGGCGTAGAAAAGTTCGTAGAAATCACCCATCCGGTAGAACAGCAGGGTGTCCGGATGGTCCGCTTTGAGGCCCAGGTACTGGGCCATCATGGGCGTGTGGGATGCGGTAGCGGGGAGAGTCATCGGAAATGGATCGGTGCGCGGCCGACGGCCGGCAGGCCCGCATCATAAGGAACGGGGCCGATCCCTCAGCGACGACGGCAGAGGGCAGGGAGAAAGCGCTGGACGAAGCCGCTCAGACCTGGCCGCGGCGCCTGCGCGCGACGCGCACGGCGTCCACCCAGGTATCGACGTTGAATCGCTGGCCCGAATCCGCAATGCGCGCGGACACGATCCGGTGCAGGGGGACGCGCCGGATGTCACCCGGCAATTCGCCGTGGCCCGTGATCGTCTTCTTCTGCAGATCGAGGTGGTCGACCTGCAGCGTGCATTCGATCTTCCGGTCGTGGGCGTCCATGTAGCGAACCCGGATGCGGGGCGTTTCGTCGACCACCGCATGCTCGCCCTTGCCCTGGATGAACCATTCGGGGAGGGTGTCGGGCACCGAGTCGCCGGAAGAAGTCAGATTGCCGCGTACGGTGGGAATCTCCAGCGGCACATGGCCCGATCGCACCCTGGCGGCCTCGATGCGCCGCTCCGCCTCGCGGCGCAGTGCTGCCCGCCGCCACGCCCATGTCACGCCCCACAGCAGCAGGACGCCCGTCAGCAATGCCACGAAGAATTGCCACTGCATCAGCCCGATGCCCATCTTTCGGCCCCCTTGGATTCCTAATGCCTAAGTACTCAGCCGCGGAATTTTCGACCCCTCACTGGGGATAGTCAAACCACCGCGTGGCATAGCGCGTTTGGGGGATGCGCGGGATTCAGTCCTCGTGGGTGTCGTGCGTGGCGACCGCGCCAAGACGCCAGTAGCCGGCCGCCTTGATCCATTTGGGGTTGGCGCCGCGCTCGCCGACCAGATGCGCCCGAAGCGCCTTCGCTGCGGTCGACTCGCACGCCACCCAGGCGTGGAAGTCGCCATCCGGCAGGTCCAGCTTGCGCAGTGCGTCGAGCAGAGGGGTGCCCACGCCCGGCTCGATGCCGCGGCGATGCACCCATTGCAGGTCCAGCGCGGCCTGCGTGTCGAAGGTGATTTCGTCCGCTTCGTCGTCGACTTCCGCCAGCACCACGGCGCGCGCGCCGGCCGGCAACTCGGCCAGCCGGCGCGAGATCGCGGGCAGCGCCGTGTCGTCACCGATCAGCAGATGCCAGTCGAAAGCGGTCGGAATGATGAAGGAGCCGCGTGGGCCGCCGACGCCGAGGGTGTCGCCCGGCTTGGCGGTTTCTGCCCATTGCGTGGCGGGGCCGGCGTCGTGCAGCGCGAAATCGATCTCGAGCGTGCCGGCCGCGGCGTCATGGCGGCGCGGCGTGTAGTCGCGCATGGCAGGCTTCTGGCCACCTGGCCAGACGGGGCCCTCCAGGCCGACGCTCGGCACGACCAGCGCACCGGTCTTCGGGTCGGGGAAGAAGATCTTGGCGTGATCGTCGAAGCCCGGGCTGGTGAAGCCTGCGAGCTCGTCGCCGCCGAGCGTGACGCGGATCAGGTGCGGCGTGACGCGCTGCAACTTCTGCACCTGCAGTTTGCGAAAACGCAACTCATGGCGGACTCGCCGCGGCAGGCGGTCGGGGGTGGAGGAGGGTGTCGAGGTTTCGGTCATGCGGGAGCTTTCTAGATGCGTTCCAGTTGCTGGGCGGCGCTGTCGAGCACCGCGGCGAATTCGTGGGCCTGTTGTTCGGTGAGCGGTTCACGCGCGAGGCGCATGCGCATCGCGAGCTTGAGGTTCTCGATGGCACGGATGACCTGCGGCGGCCGCCCGGCCCGGGGGCCGGCGCCGTCGACGCCGCCGTCCATGCGGGCCATCATTTCGTCGGTCGTCTCGCGGTTGGCGGCGAGGAAGTCCTTGCCGCCATCGGTGGCGGTGTAGCGCTTGCGCCCGCCGCCATCGGCGGTATCGACGCTCACATAGCCCAGTTCCTCCAGAAGCGTGAGCGTGGGGTAGACGATGCCCGGGCTGGGGCTGTAGCGGCCGCCGAGGCGCTCCTCGATGGCCTTGATGAGTTCGTAGCCGTGACTGGGCTTGTCGGCGATCAGCTGCAGCAGCACGAAGCGCAGGCCGCCATGGCCGAACACGCGGCCGCCGCCGCGCCCGCCGCGTGGGCCTTCGTGGTGCTCGCGACCGCCGCCGCCCAGGCCATCGCCGTGTTCACCGCGCCGGGTGCCGTGTAAAAAGCGTTTGAAATCTCGCATGGATGTCTTTCTGTGATGCTATCTGATTTGATAAAGATATATCTAAATAGTGTCGAAGTCAAGCCTGGCCTTGGGCATCGGTGCGCGCGGAGCAGTGCGTGAGCAGTCCACGGCATGCCTACATCGCGCGCATCAACCGCGTGATCGACCACATCGATGGTCATCTGGCCGAGCCGCTGGATCTCGCGAGGCTGGCGGAGGTGGCGAACTTTTCGGCGTGGCATTTCCATCGCGTGTTCCAGGCCATGACCGGCGAAACGCTGGCTGATCGCGTCCGGCGGCGCCGGCTGGAAGTGGCTGCGGCTCGCTTGCTGTTCCTGCCGCCCGAGCCCGTCCTGGCCATCGCGCTCGATGTCGGCTTCGGATCGGCGGCAGTGTTCACGCGCTCGTTCAGCGCGCATTTCGGCGTCACGCCCACGGCTTGGCGGCGCGGTGCGTTCCGTGCGTGGGCGGAGAGCCGTCGCATCCAGCTTGGCAAGATTCATCAAGCGGACCGCAAACGGCATCAAGCCGTCGCGGAAGCCTTCCTGCACGATGAGGGCTCCTGGCCCAAGGGCCCTGTTCCTCACAGCGCAGATTCAGGAAATGGACAGATGAAGGTCGAACTCAAGACGGTCGCGCCGGCCCGCGTGGCCTACATGCGGCAGGTCGGGCCCTATGGCAGTCCCGAGATCACCCGAACCTGGCAGCGCTTCGCGGCGTGGTGCGACCAGAAGGGCCTGATGCAGCCCCGCCGCATGATGTACGGCATCAGCCATGACAACGCGGATGTCACGCCGCCCGAAAAATGCCGCTACGACGCGTGCATCGAGGTCGACGACGCTTTTCGCCCAGAAGGCGAAATCGGTGTCCAGACCCTGCGCGGCGGGCGTTTTGCCTGTGTCGCCTTTGCAGGCACGGCCTCGGAAATCCACGCGGCGTGGGTGCAACTCTGCGACTGGCTGCCCGACAGCGGCTATCAGGCCGACGAGGCGCCGCCCGTCGAGGTCTACGGCAAGGACTTTGCCGTCGACGAAAAGACGGGCGCCTTCACTTGTGAGCTGTGCATGCCTGTGCGGGCGCTGTAGCGGCAGCGTCCGCCGTGATGGATTGCTCGATTCGCCGCGGCCGCGTTGCGGGGCCGGCTTGAATTATTCAGGGTAAACCCTTACAATAGTACCTATGACCTCATCCAACTGGTACTTCCCTCGCAACCCCAAGTTCACGGACTCGTTCGAGCGTGAGCTGGCCAGCAATGACGCTCGCCACATCGGCCGAGACGAACCATCGATTGCCCGGCCCGCGCTGAAGGCCCTCGCCAACGGCTTCGACGCCGTGGTTCGCGCCGTGCATTTCCTGCGCGCATCGGCTCAGCAGCCGGCATTGGCGCTCAAGGCCAGCTGACCCCGGCCCGCCCCCAAGAAAAAAGCCCCTCGCGAGGGGCTTTTTGCTGGGCGGCTCATCTCTGCGGCATGTCCTTGACGGAGTAGCCCAGGCTCACGGTCGCGTCCTCGGGAATGGGCGGCATCGTCGTGTTCCATGCCAGCCAGGCATCGCGCATCGCGGCCAGGCGCTCCGGCTCCTTGTGCGCCTGGTTGGCGCGCTCGCGCTCATCGGCCGGGATGTTGAAAAGATATTCGTTGCCGTCGACCTGGAGGTATTTCCAGTCGCCGTCGCGCATCGCGCGCTGGCCCCGGTGGTTCATGCGCCAGTGCAGGGGGCGGGCAAAGGTCTGCGAGGCGTCGCGCAGGACCGGAAGAAGCGAAACCCCGTCGAGCGGGTACTGCGGATCCGCGGCCACGCCGGCCGCTTCGAGCATCGTTGCCGACCAGTCCATCGTCATGCAGTGCTGGGTGCTCTCGCCGCCCGCGCCGATGACCTTCGGCCAGTGCGCGATCCACGGCACGCGGATGCCGCCTTCGGTCAGGTCCATCTTGCCGCCGACCAGCGGCCAGTTGTCGGAGAAGCGTTCGCCGCCGTTGTCGCTGGTGAAGACGACGAGGGTGTTGTCGGCCATGCCATGCTTCTCGAGCGCGGCCATGATCCAGCCGATGCCTTCGTCCATGTGATGGATCATGCGGCGGTAGGTGTGGATGTTGCCGCCCGCGAGATCGAACAGGTTGTTCTTCACCGCCGGCGCCTTGGCTTCGTCCTCGCGCGTTTCCCACGGCCAGTGCGGGGCGGTGTAGTGCAGGCTCAGGAAGAAGGGGGCGTCCTGCTGCGCCATGCGCTCCACGTAGTCGACCGCGCGCCGCGAGAGCAGATCGGTGAGGTAGCCCTCCTGCTGGCAGTCTTCCTCGCCGAGCCACAGGTCATGCCTGCCGCTGGAATCGCAGTGCGTGAAGTAGTCGACGCCGCCCGACATGGGGCCGAAGAACTCCTCATAGCCCGAACGCAGCGGGCCGAAGGCTGGCGGATAGCCCAGATGCCACTTGCCGACCAGGGCGGTGCGGTAGCCGGCGCCGCGCAGCAGCGAAGGCAGGATGGGGTGCTCCGGCGGCAGTCCCAGCGACGTGCTGCCGCGGCTCTTGCTGTTGATGGGCTCCTCGGCCGCGCCCCGCAGGCGGTATTGGTAGCGCGCGGTGATCATCGCGAAGCGGGTGGGCGAGCACACGGGCGAGTTCGCGTAGCCCTGCGTGAACTTGATGCCTCTGGCAGCCAGTCCGTCGAGCACCGGCGACACAGGGCCGAAGGCGGCATCGCGGCCGCCGTAGCAGCCGAGGTCGGCATAGCCGAGGTCGTCCGCCACGATGAAGATGATGTTGGGTTTCTGCATGGATTTCAGGGTTGGTAGCCGGATTTCTGCACCACGGGCGCCCACTGGGCGCGGTAGGCCTTGAGCATCGCGGCCGTCTGGTCCTGCGTGCTCACGACCGGCGTCATCAGCGCGTCCTTGAACCGGCGCTGGGTGTCGGGATCCTGCATGACCTCGTGGATGGCCTTGGACAGCCGGACCGCCTTGTCGCGCGGCATCGTCGCCGGCGCGAAGAATGTGTTCCACCCGGTCGCCACCAGGTCGAGCCCGGATTCCTTGAAGGTCGGAATGTCCGGTGCAAAAGACGAACGTTTGGCACCGGAGACCGCGAGCACGCGGATCTTGCCGGCCTGGTGCTGCGGCAGGTCGACGTCGAAGGTGTCGAACGCGATCGGCACCTGGCCGCCCATGAGATCGGTCAGCAGCGGGCCGGAACCGCGATAGCCGATCACCTGCGCCGGCACCTTGGCCTTCTCGCCCATCATGAGTCCGAAGAAGTGCGGCAGGCTGCCGGTCGCGGGAACGCCGAAGTTGGCCTTCTCGGGATTGGCGCGCATCCACGCGAGCAGATGCGACAACTCGCGCACCGGCACGGCCGTCGACACGGCCAGCGCGAATTCGTAGTCGTTGACGTGCGACACGGGCACGAAGTCCCGCTCGGCGTCGTAGCCGTTGTCCTTGAACACGAGCGGCGCGACGACCATCACCGCCGGATTGGCGAGCATCAGCACGTTCTGTCCGGCCGGCGTGGCCTTGACCTGTTGTGCGGCGAGACGGCCTCCCGCGCCAGGCTTGTTGTCCACGATGACGGGCACGCCCAGCTTGGGCTGCAGCTTGTCGCCCACGATGCGCGCCACGCGATCGGTCGCACCGCCGGCCGCGTAGCCGACCACGATGTGCAGCGGGCCGCCTTCGAGCGCCTGCGCGTGCGCGCCGAGCGCCACGGCAGCAAGGGTCAAGGTCGCGGCGATGCGCGGGATGAGATGACTGGACATGGATTCTCCGGTTGAGGGGCTCGCTCAGTCGCTGGCCTGGAAATTGACGGCCTTCATGATGCCGCCCCATCGGGCGGTGTCCTCGCGCATTGTCTTCAGCAAGGCGTCGGCACCATCGCCGACCGGATACATGCCGTTCTGCAGCAACTGCTGCCGCACTTCGCGCGAATTGACTGCGCGGGTGAATTCGGCACGCAGCTTGTCGACGATGGGCTGCGGCGTCTTGAGTGGCGCGTAGTAGGCGAACCACGCGGTCGCGACGACATCCTTGAGACCCGCCTCGACAAAGGTCGGCAGGCTCGGCATCAGCGGCGATCGCTTGTCGCCGCTGGTCGCGAGCACCTTCACGCGGCCCGTGGGCAGCATCTGCATGGCGCCGCCGACGGTGTCGAAGTAGACGGGCACCGTGCCGCCCATGACGTCCTGTCGCGCAGGGGTCGAACCGCGGTACGGCACGTGGACCATCTTCAGGCCGGCCGAGCGATTGAGCATCTCGCCGAGAAAGTGCGAAGGCGTGCCGGCGCCGTAGGACGCGAAGCTGAGCTTGTCGCCCTGCGACTTCGCCCAGGCCAGGAACTCGGGCAGCGTGCTGGCCGGTACATCCTTGCCGACGACCAGCGCCAGCTCGAAGCGGGCCGCGTTGATGATGGGCACGAAGTCCTTGATCGGGTCGTACGAGAGATGGCGGTACGCGCTGGGGAACATGGTCATCATGCTGGCCGTGCCCAGCAACAAGGTGTGGCCGTCCGGCGCGGCGGTCTTCACCGCCTCGACCGCGATGCGGCCCGCGGCGCCGGAACGGTTGTCGATGATCAAAGGGCCGAGCGAGTCACGGACTTCCTGCGCGATGGCGCGCGTCAGCACGTCCTGCGTGCCGCCGGCCGGAACGCCGATGAGCACCTTGATCGGCTGGCCCGGCGTGAAGGCCTGGGCCTGCGCGAGCGGGGCCAGGGCGATGCCGCCCAGGGCGGCGAGAACGCGTCGGCGGTCGAATGTGTGGCGGGCCATGGGCGAATGTCTCCAGGAATATTCGATCTCGGGCGGGCGGCAATGCGCTCGCGCTTCGATGGACTTTAGAGTCCCGGCATTCAATTGATCTAATCAACCATTCCCCGGACTAACCCCGAGATGACCGCACCGCGCCGACCGTTGGACGACCTGTTGCTGTACCGGCTTTCGCGGCTGCTCGCCGTCGCGGGCAGCATGGTCATCAAGCTCTGCGAGGGCCGGTTCGGCATCACGCGGCGCGAATGGCGCCTGCTCGCCACGCTTGCCAGCCGCGGCGAACTGAGTTCATCGCAATTGGCCGACCATGCGCAACTCGATCGCGCCCGCACCTCGAAGGCCGTGGGATCGATGGTCGCCAAGGGATTGGTGTCGCGGGAGCATCCGGCGGGCGACCGAAGGCAGGTTCTGCTGCGTCTCACCGAGCGCGGCCACGGGCTGTACGACGAACTCTTCCCCCTGGTGACGCAGATCAACGCCGAACTGCTGGGCGCGTTGGACGCCGCTGCCGTCGAACGACTGGACGACTCCCTTCGCCTGCTTCAGTTGCGTGCCGAGCGCATGGCCGACGAGGCGGTTCTGCCCAAGGCCGATCGCGGGCGGCGAAGCACGGGCCCCGCCTGATCGACCGCGGGGTCGCGTCAGTCCGCGTGCATCCTGGCGGACTGCGGCGGCGTCTCGTTGTCGAAGCGCACCTTGGGGAGGAATTGCGGATATTCCCGCTGCATGAAATCGATCAGCCCTTCGCGCACCGTGCAGCGCAGGTCGAATGCCAGCGCCGAGGAGGCTGCCGTGCAGAGCACCCGGATCTGCATGGTCCGCTCCGTCGCGTCGGTCACCCGGAGGTTGAAGAAGCGGCCGTCCCACTCGGGCGCCGCCTTCACGATGCGCTCCACCTCGGCCCGCAGCGGCGCAAGCGGCATGCCGTAGTCGGCGAATACGAAGACCGAGCCGAGCAGTTGCGAGTCGTGGCGGGTCCAGTTCTGGAACGGGTGCTCGATGAAGTAGGTGAGCGGCAGGATGAGCCGGCGGTCGTCCCAGATCCGCAGCACGACGAAAGTGCCGGTGATTTCCTCCACGCGCCCCCATTCGCCTTCGACCACCAGCACGTCGTCCAGGCGGATCGGCTGCGCCAGCGCGATCTGCAGGCCCGCGATGAGATTGCTGAACACCGGCTTGGCGGCCAGGCCGGCGACGATACCGATCACCCCCGCCGACGCCAGCAGGCTGGCGCCGACCTGGCGCGCGCCCGGGAAGGTCATGAGCATCAGCGCACCGCCCGCGACCAGCAGCACGGAGTTCGCCGTGCGGGCCAGGACGCGCGCCTGCGTCAGCACGCGGCGGGCTTCCAGGTTGTCCCTGACGTCGGAAGGATGCTGCTTGACCATGCCTTCGGCGAACCCGCTCACCGCGCCGATCGCGAGCCACGTCGCGGCCGCGATCAGCAACAGCCCGTTCAGGTGCCGCACGTTGCCGATGAAACGCAAGTCTTCGGGCGCGGCCTGCCATATGAGCTGGAGAGCGACCAGCGGCAGCACGACCTTGGCGGGCAGCTTGATGCTGAGGAGCATCGTGTGCAGCGCCGGCACGGAGCGGGTGACGCGCTCGAGCACCATCCCGCCGAGGCGGTGAATCAGCAGTGCCAGCGGCACGGCGATCAGCGCCGCGACCAAGGGGCCGAACCACGGGTTGGCGAGCAGTTCTTTGAACATCAGGCTGTCTCGGGGGCATTCTCGGCGAGCGATTGCAGGATGCGTGCCGCATCGTCGCGCAACTGCGCCGCAATCACCGTCGCCAGGTCGAGCCGCCGCAGCATCCACGGCGTGATGTCGTTGTCGAAGGGGTCGGGCAACGTGATCGGGCCGGCAAGCGTAGTGGCGGGCGTGCTTTCGGGCATGGCGGGCCCACCCGTGGGCGGGGTTCCGATCATGGCCTCGATGCGTTGCGCCGTGCGGGCCAGTGGCCCTTCGATGTCGGCCGGGGTCAGGCGGTCGCGCCGCAGCACGAGCATCGACTTGACCGCGCTCAACTGCGCCAGCAACTGGTAGCTGTGGGCCTGCAGGTGCTCGAGTGGTTCGAGCGGCGGGCGAACGGCGCGCGGCTCCGACAGCGAGCGCTGCGTGGCCTGCACCAGTGCCGAGAGGCTGTCGTACGCCTCGCGGCGCGCGAGCCGCCATTCGAGTTCGGGGCTCGCGTCGACCGAGCGCAACTGGCCCAGCCCCAGGGCGAGCCTTGCGTGACGGGCCTGCGCGGTGAGCACGCGCGTGACGAGCGCCGGAATCTGGCCGCGCTCCCACGAGGGCAGCACATAGCAGAAGGCCCACGCCACCGCGACGCCGATGAGCGTGTCGGCCACCCGCTCGAAGAGCGCGAAGGTGGTGCTCATGCCGGTGTTCAGCATATGCGCCTGCACCAGGCCGAGCACGGTTGCCGCGACGGAGGTGATCAGGTAGCGCCGCACGGCGAAGCCATGTGCGATCGCCTGCGCCACGGTCATGCTGATCAGCAAGGCCAGCGGCGCAGGGTGCGCAGAAAGCAACGCGACCGCGAACACGCAGCCCAGCAGCGTGCCGGCGACGCGGCTGTTGCGCCGTTCCAGCGTCTGCGACAGGCTGCCGCGCAGCACGACCACGATGGTCAGCAGGATCCAGTAGTCGTGCGAACCCCAGGGCATCGCCAGCGCGATGCCGTAGCCGGCCGCGATCGCGAGCGCAGCGCGGATGGCATGGCGCAGCGGCGGCGCGTCCCAGCTCCAGAGGGTGAGGAACGGGCGCCACGACCACTCGGTGGGGCTCACGAACATCTGCCAGCTGGCGCGCACGACGGCCAGGTCCGGCTCGATGTCGCCGCGGGCCAGGGCCGACAGGCGCAGCACTTCGTCGTTGATGTGGCCGATGCGGCTCGCCAGCCCGCGGGCGAGCACGGCGGGCGTAGGGCCGGTGTAGCCGCCCTTGGGCACTGTGTCTTCGACAAGGCGGATCGCCGCGAGCTGGGGGCGGCGATTGATCATCTCGGGCGGCTGGCGGCCGAGCAGCAGCGCATCGGCCAGCGCCATCGTGTCGTCGGCCAGCTCTTCGAGGATGCGCCGCATCTCGACCAGCGCCGCGGCGTGGCCGGGATGCGCCTTGAGCGCGTCGAGATCGAGCTCGCTCGCCAGCAGCAGGTCGCGCAACTCGAGCACCGTCATCAGCATGCCGGCAAGCTGCTGCCGGCGCGGGGTGCGCGGGGATTCGAGCACGATGTCGCGCGCCGCCTGCAACTGGTCGGCCAGCGCAGCCTGTTCGCGAAGCAGCCGGCCGAGCAGCGAGGCGGGCACTTCGCGCACATCGCCGGATTCGTCCATGGGCCTGAACTGGCAGGCCTCGGTGCGCATCAGCGCGGCCAGCGACAGCAGCAGGTCTGCCATCGTCTGCACGCGGTAGCGGGCATTGAGTGCGAGGTTCGCGAGCGTCGCGTAGATCACGTAGAGCCCGGCGCCGAGCCCGAAATACAGCGTGCGCTCCACGGCTTCCGCCATCCCGGTGGGCGTGGGCGTCGCCATCGAGAAAACCATCGAGAACATGACCGCGATCGCGATCGGTATGCCCCGCTTGCCCCAGGCCATGGCCAGGAACGCCATGAAGGTGGCGGGCACCAGCAGCAGGCCGAGGCGCAAGGGCGCGGCGTGCAGCAGCTGGACGCAGAAGAACAGCGGCAGCCCGATCAGCGGCGCCGGCAGCATCTGGAGGAACTTGCCGCGGCGCGGGGCGGCGAGGTCGGGCGGTGCGGTGACGATCACGCCCACCGAGGCGGCGGACGCGGCGAGCGTGCCCAGCAGCAGGTGCACGCCGCCCGAGATCAGCAGCAGCCCCAGCGCGACCGACACGCCGTTCGCGATGTACTGGCTCAACGCCACGCGCATCGCGGCGCGGCTTCGGTCTGCGGCCGCGCGATGCGCGTGCATCACTTGGCGGGAGCGTCGCCCTCGGCGGGCGTGGCGGGGGCCTCGCGGCGGATGCGCGTCAGCTTGCGTTGCACCGGTGCCTTGTCGGCAGGGGCTTCGGCCGCCTCTTCCGTGTCGGAGGCCATGTCGACGGTGCTGCGTGCGTAGGTGTCGGCTGCCGAAGCCGCCGGGTCGACGGAGCGCACGCGATCGCTGGCGCGCAGCTTGTCGTCGAGGCTGGCGAACTTCGAGTACTTAGCCAGAAGCGGCACCAGCTGTCCGTAGATGCGCGGGGCGCCGGCCAGGCACTCGCGCTGCTCGAGGAAGTCGGGCTCGCCGGTGAAGTTGCCGATCAGGCCGCCCGCTTCGGTCACGATCAGCGAGCCCGCCGCCACGTCCCAGATGTTGAGGCCGGTCTCGAAGAAGGCGTCGGTGAAGCCGGCCGCCACGTAGGCCAGGTCGAGCGCCGCCGCGCCGGGGCGGCGCAGGCCGGCCGCACGGGGCATCAGGTCGGCCATGATGGCGAGGTACTGCTTGAAGTTGTCGCCCGTGCGGAATGGAAATCCCGTCGAGATCAGGCATTCGTGCAGGCGCGTGCGCTTGCTGACGCGCAGCCGGCGGTCGTTCATGTAGGCGCCGCGACCCTTGGTGGCCGTGAAGAGGTCGTTGCGGGTCGGGTCGTAGATGACGGCCTGTTCGATCTTGCCGCGGACGGAGAGCGCGATCGAGACGCAATAGACCGGGAAGCCGTGGATGAAGTTGGTGGTGCCGTCCAGCGGATCGATGATCCACACGTAGTCCGAGTCCTTGGCCCCGTGCTGGGTGCCCGATTCCTCGGCCAGGATGCCGTGCCCCGGATAGGCGGTGAGCAGCGTCTCGATGATCGCGTGCTCGCTCGCATGATCGACTTCGGTCACGAAGTCATTGACCTGCTTCTGCGAAATGCGCACGGCCTCGACGTCAAGGGCGGCGCGATTGATGATGGCGCCGGCGGCGCGTGCGGCCTTGACGGCCACGTTGAGCATGGGGTGCAGGTTGGGGGACGACATGAATTGTGTGAAGAACGATGAAGGGCGGTATGTGAATGCGGCCCCCTGAAAAGCGGCCCGGCGATGCGGGCAGCGAGAATCAGGGGATTTTACCGGCTCCGCGCCGCCGGCTGCTCCGGCCTCTTTTTTCGAGCTTTCATGCGTACCCGATTCATCCTGATCCAGACCAGTCACGCCGGCAACGTCGGCGCCGCCGCCCGCGCCATGAAGACGATGGGCTTCGGCGACCTGGTGCTGGTCGCGCCCCGCTGGGCCAACGTGCTTCGGCGCGAGGAAACCATCCAGCGTGCGAGCGGTGCGCTGGACGTCCTGGCCAACGCCCGCATCGTCGAGACGCTGGACGAGGCGCTGGACGGCGTCACCCACCTGTGCGCCACCGCGATGGTGCCGCGCGACTTCGGCCCGCCGACGCGCACGCCGCGCGAGCACCTGGAGCCGCTTGCCAGCGGGGAGGAGCAGCACGTGGCCTTCCTGTTCGGTTCGGAGCGCTTCGGCATGCGCAACGAGGACGTGTACCGCTGCAACGTGGCGCTCAGCATTCCGACCGACCCCAAGTTCGGCTCGTTGAATCTCGGCGCCGCGATCCAGGTCGTCGCCTACGAATGGCGGCTGGCGCTCGGCGGCTACGAGGTGCGCGACGCCACGGCGCCGGTGCGCGCGGCCGACGCGCAGGCGGTCGCGGGCATGCTCGACCACTGGGAGCGCTCGCTCGTGGACATCGGCTTCCTGGACCCGGAGGCGCCGAAGAAGCTGATGCCGCGGCTGCAGCAACTCTTCAATCGGGCCCAGCCGACGCAGGAGGAGATCCACATCCTGCGCGGCATCGCCAAGGCGATGGCCGATGCGGCGCGAGGCGGCCCGAAAACCCCATCTCCTGTACGCGAAGACCCGGGGCTATAGACTGCCCGCCCCATATTCATATAACAACAAGCAAGCATGTTTTCGCGGCTGCGTTCCGATATCCAGTGCATCCTCGACCGTGATCCGGCGGCCCGCACGCGCTGGGAAGTCCTGACCCTCTATCCGGGCCTGCATGCCGTCGTGCTGCATCGGCTGGCGCATTGGTGCTGGACCCACGGCCTCAAGTGGTTCGGCCGCCTGATCTCGCAGATTTCGCGCTGGTTGACCGGCATCGAGATCCATCCCGGTGCAATCGTCGGCGAGCGTGTGTTCTTCGATCACGCCATGGGCGTCGTGGTGGGGGAAACGGCGGAAATCGGCGACGGATGCACCATCTACCAGGGTGTGACGCTGGGCGGCACCTCGCTCTACAAGGGGGCGAAGCGCCATCCGACGCTGGGCCGCAACGTGGTGGTCAGTGCCGGTGCCAAGGTGCTGGGCGGCTTCCTGGTCGGCGACGGCGCCAAGATCGGCAGCAATGCGGTGGTCATCAAGCCGGTGCCTGCCGGCGCGACGGCCGTGGGCATACCGGCCCGGATCATTCCTTCCAAGACCGGCGAAAGCGCCGACGTGGCCCAGCCGGCGGCCAAGTTTTCAGCCTACGGCGTCACGCTGGAGGACGACCCCGTCAGCCAGGCGATGAAGGGGTTGATCAACATCGCCTCGGGGCAGGATCACCAGATCGCGCTGCTCTGGCAGGCGATCGAGAGCTTGTCGGCGCAGCCCGGCAAGAAGGACTGCGTGCCGTGCGATGCCGCGAAGGACGAATCCTTCGAGGCCGATCGTCTGACCCAGTTGATCGGCAAGTAAGCCGGCCGGATCACATCCCCACGTAGTTGGGACCGCCGCCGCCTTCGGGCGTGACCCACACGATGTTCTGCGTCGGGTCCTTGATGTCGCAGGTCTTGCAGTGCACGCAGTTCTGCGCGTTGATCTGCAGGCGCTCCTTGCCCGTGTTGGTGTCGGCCACGAACTCGTAGACGCCGGCGGGGCAGTAGCGGCTCTCGGGGCCGGCGTACTCGGGCAGGTTGATCTCGGTCGGCACGGCGGCGTTCTTCAACGTCAGGTGCGCCGGCTGGTTCTCTTCATGGTTGGTGTTGCTGATGAACACGGAAGAGAGCCGGTCGAAGGTCAGCTTGCCATCGGGCTTCGGGTAGTTGATCTTCTTGGATGCCGACGCGCGCTTGAGCCGCTCGTTGTCGGCCTGGTGCCGATGGTGGGTCCATGGAATGTGCCCGCGCAGTACGAACTGCTCGATGCCGGTCATGATCGTGCCGACCGTCAGGCCCTTCTTGAACCACTGCTTGAAGTTGCGCGCCTTCTTGAGTTCGGTGTGCAGCCAGCTGCGCTCGAAGGCGGCAGGGTAGGCGTTGAGTTCATCGTGCTGACGACCCATCGTCACGGCGTCGTAAGCGGCCTCGGCCGCGAGCATGCCGGTCTTGATCGCGGCATGGCTGCCCTTGATGCGGCTCGCGTTCAGGTAGCCGGCCTCGCAGCCCACGAGCATGCCGCCCGGGAACACGGTCTTGGGCAGCGACAGCAGGCCGCCCGCGGTGATCGCGCGCGCGCCGTAGCTCAGGCGCTTGGGGGCCTTCAGGCCCTTGTCCTGGCCTTCGAAGTACCAGCGGATGTTCGGGTGCGTCTTGAAGCGCTGGAATTCCTCGAAGGGGCTCAGATAGGGGTTCTGATAGTCCAGGCCGACCACGTAGCCGATGATGAGCTGGTTGTTCTCTGCGTGGTAGAGGAACGAGCCGCCATAGGTATCCGAAGGCAGGGGCCATCCCGCGGTGTGCACGGCCAGGCCGGGCTCGTGGCGTGCGGGGTCGATCTCCCACAGTTCCTTGATGCCGATGCCGTAGCTTTGCGGATCCTTGCCCTCGTCGAGCTTGTACTTGGCGATCAGCTGCCGGCCCAGATGGCCGCGCGCGCCTTCGGCGAAGACGGTGTACTTGCCGAGCAGTTCCATGCCGAGCTGGAAGTTCTCGGTGGGTTCGCCGTCCTTGCCGATGCCGAGGTTGCCGGTGGCAACGCCGCGCACCTTGCCGTCTTCGGTGTAGAGCACTTCCGCTGCGGGGAACCCCGGGAAGATCTCGACGCCGAGGTTCTCCGCCTGCGTTGCCAGCCAGCGCACCACGTTGCCAAGGCTCACGATGTAGTTGCCTTCGTTGTGGAAGTTCGGGGGCAACATGAAGTTCGGCACGCGCGTGGCGCCGGTCTCCGTCATCAGCAGGAAGGTGTCCTGCGTGACGGGCTGGTTGAGCGGCGCGCCGAGTTCTTCCCAGTCGGGCAGCAGTTCGTACAGCGCACGCGGGTCCATGATCGCGCCCGAGAGGATGTGCGCGCCGGGCTCGGAGCCTTTCTCGAGCACGACGACCGAGATGTCCTTGCCATGCGATGCAGCCAGCTGCTTCAGCCGGATCGCGGTCGAGAGGCCGGCCGGTCCGGCACCGACCACGACCACGTCGTATTCCATGGCTTCGCGGGGTCCGAACTGGGCGAGTATTTCGTCGTGCGTCATGTGGGTCTCGTCGATAATGATTTGAGGGTGCGAAGCACCGCGGTGGGCCGGGTCATTTTATGCGTCGGTTGCATGCGTTCCGGGTCGTCGCATAGGCGACTCCAACAGGACTTCTCCATGGCTTACAGCATCGATCTTTCAGGCCGGGTGGCGTTCGTCACCGGCGCATCGAGCGGCCTCGGCGCCCAGTTCGCCAAGACCCTGGCCCGTGCCGGCGCCGCGGTGGTGCTGGCCAGCCGCAGCACCGACAAGCTCAAGGAACTGCGCGCACGCATCGAGGGCGAGGGCGGCGATGCCCACGTGGTGGAACTCGATGTGACCGACATCGACAGCATCAACGCCGCAGTGGCGCGCGCCGAGACCGAGGTCGGTCCGATCGACATCCTGGTCAACAACTCGGGCGTGAGCACCACGCAGCGCCTGCAGGAGGTGTCCGGCGAGGACTACGACTTCATCTTCGACACCAACGTCAAGGGCACCTTCTTCGTCGCGCAGGCGGTGGGCAAGCGCATGCTGGCGCGTGCCAAGGGTGCGGCGCCGGGCACCTACATCGGCGGTCGCATCATCAACATCGCATCGGTGGCGGCGCTCAAGGTGCTGCCGCAGATCGGCGTCTATTGCATGAGCAAGGCGGCGGTGGTGCAGATGACCAAGGCGATGGCACTGGAGTGGGGACGCTTCGGCATCAACGTCAACGCCCTGTGCCCGGGCTACATCGCGACCGAACTCAACGAGGAACACTGGGTCACCGACGGCGGCCAGAAGCTGGTGGGCATGCTGCCGCGCAAGCGGGTCGGCAAGCCCGAAGACCTCGATGGGCTGATCGTGCTGCTCGCGAGCGGGCAGAGCCATTTCGTCAACGGCGCGGTCATCGCCGCCGACGACGGCTTCGCACTTTGAAAACCTGTCTCTTCGTGCGTCGGCTCAGCGCGGACGCGCGACAGGCGCTGTGCTGTCGACAGCCGGCCGGCCGTCGAGCGCCAGCGTGGCATTGAGCGCGGCCAGGGCGTCGGCCGTCAGCGTGCCGTTCGCCTGGCGCAGGCGCAAGTCGCCCAGCAGCACGTTGTAGCGCGCCAGCGCCAGGTCGCGCTTGGTCTGGAACAACTGGCTCTGCGAATTGAGGACGTCGATGTTGATGCGCACGCCGACCTGGTAGCCCAGGCGGTTGGCGTCCAGCGCCACCTGGCTCGACGCTTCCGCGGCTTCGAGCGCCTTCACCTGGCTGGCGCCCGACACGAGCCCGAGGTAGGCGGCGCGAGTCGAGACCGAGACGCTGCGGCGCGTGTTCTCGAGCGAGGAGCGCGACTGGTCTTCGAGCGCCAGCGTTTCCCTCACGCGGTTCTCGGTCGCGAAACCGGCGAACAACGGCAGGTTGAAGACCACGCCGATGCTGGCGGCGGCCACCCGCACCTTGCCGGTGGAGATGCTGGTGGTGGTGCCCTGCGGGTTGTTCGTGACGTTGTAGCCCAGCTGCGCATCGAGCGTGGGCTTGTGCCCGGCCTCGGCCTTGCGCACCTCGAGCGCCGCGACCTCCACCCCGAGGGCGGCCTGCACGATGGCAGGATGAGCGGCCTCCGCCTGCGCGAGCCAGGTATCCATGTCGCGCGGCGCCAGCACCGGCAGCACGACCGGGGCCGCGAGCGGCGTCGGCACGCTGCCGGCCTGTCCGACGAGTTGGTCGAGGATGATCTTCTTGACCTGCAGGTCGTTCTCGGCGGCGATCTCCTGCGCCACCACGAGGTCGAAGCGCGCCTGCGCCTCGCGCGTGTCGGTGATGGTCGAGGTGCCGACTTCGAAGTTGCGCTTGGCAGAAGCGAGCTGCTCGGCGACGCCGATCTTCTGCGCCCGCACCAGCGCCAGGCTGTCCTGGCTCGCGAGCACATCGAAGTAGGCCTGGCTCACGCGCACGACGAGGTCCTGCTCGGCCAGCGTCAGCTGCGCGCGGGCGATCTCTTCCTGTCGCATGCCCTGCTGGTAGGCGGCCCAGTTGGCGGGCCGATACAAGGGCTGGGTCGCATTGATGCCGGCGTTCTGCGCATTGAAGCCGCGCGTGAGGCTGTTGTTGTCGGTCGACAGGTCCTGCTCCGTGAAGGAGGCGCCTGCCGTCAGACCGACGGCCGGCAGCACACCCGCGCGCGCCTGCGCCGCCCTCGCCACGCTGGCCGCGTACTGGGCGCGTGCACCTTGGTAGACGGCGTCATGGGCCTGCGCCGACTGGTAGAGCTCGACCAGGCTCTGTCCCTCGGCCGGCGCCGCGGCGAACGCCAGCAGCAGCGCCAACGGCGCAGTTGTCGATGCGGGGTGGCAGCGAGACAGGGACTGGCGCATGACGACGTTCTCCGTGGAATTGTGAAAACGCTGCGAGCCGTTTGTCTGGATGTAACACCTATGGCTTAAGGAGATCTTAAGAGTGCGAGCTAAGACTCCCTGTGGCGGAAGTAACGCTTTCGAACCATCGGAAACAACCACTGAGGAGACGCGCCATGCCAGTTACCGTCAATCAAGCGGACCTAGAGTTCATCCTCGCGCAGATCAAGATCTCGGAGGCCCATGCTGCGGGGCAGCCGTTGTTCGGGGCCGGGGGCCTCGTGCCCGCGTACAACGTCAGCTGGGGCCTGCGGACTGTGGATGGCACGTACAACAACCTGCTTCACGAGACGTGGGGCGCGGCCGATCAACAGTTCCCGTCGCTGATGGATCCGGTGTACCGGCCCGCCGAGGGCACGCCCCTGGACTTCGACGGACCCGGCCCGGCGCCAGCCATGCCGACGGCGCCGAACTACAACCCGACCAACAACCCGGGCTCGTTCGTCGTCGACCCGAGCGTTCGCACCATCTCCAACCTGCTCGTCGACCAGACCCTGGGCAACCCGGCCGCGATCCTGACCGCGCTGGATCGTGCGGGCTCGGCCAACGCCATGGCCGATCTCGCGGCCGTCACCGCGATCTACCAGGCTTTCAAGCCGGCTTCCGATACCGAGTACCAGGCTCGCGTCGTCGCGCAGAACGCCCGCGCCGCGGCCGAGGAACTCGGTGACGGCGATCCCAATACGCCTCCGAGCGTGGAAGAGCAGGCCGCACTCGATGCCGCGACCGCGGCGGATGCAGCCCACGCGTTGACGGTCACTGCCTTGGAAGAGGCCCGCGCGATTCGCGACACCGCCGTGGAACCCTTCGGCATCGTGATGGAAGGAGACAACGTCAGCCTGCCCAACGTGTCGCCGGACGTCGGCCTCTCGGCATCGTTCAACTCGTGGTTCACGCTGTTCGGCCAGTTCTTCGACCATGGGCTCGATCTCGTCAACAAGGGCGGCAGCGGCACGGTCTTCATTCCGCTGCAGCCGGACGACCCGCTCTACGTTCCCGGCAGCGCGACCAACTTCATGGTGCTGACGCGCGCCACCGTTTCCGCCGGAGCGGACGGTGTCATGGGCACGGCCGACGACGTCGGTCCGGTGAACACCACCACCTCCTTCGTCGACCAGAACCAGACCTATACCTCGCATTCCTCGCATCAGGTGTTCCTGCGCCAGTACACGCTCAATGCGGACGGCCAGCCGGTCGCCACCGGCAAGCTGATCGAAGGCGGCAACGGCGGCATGGCGACCTGGGGCGAGGTCAAGACGCAAGCGCTGCTCCTGGGCGTCCAGCTGACCGACTTCGACGTGGGCAGCGTGCCCTTGCTCCGGACGGACCAGTACGGCAACTTCATTCCCGACCCCGTGACCGGGTTCGCGCAGGTCATCACGGGCATCGGCGCCGACGGCATTCCGAACACGGCGGACGACACCGTCGTCTCCGGCACGCCCCTCAACCCCGTCAATCCGACGACGGCGCTCGCGCTGCGCACCGGCCATGCCTTCCTGGCGGACATCGCGCACGAAGCCGTCCCGATCGGCAAGATCGCCGACGGCGACATCACCATCGGCCTGGGCAACCCGGGCAACGGCGACACCGAGTACGACAACGAACTGCTCGACGCCCACTTCATCGCCGGCGACGGCCGCGTGAACGAGAACATCGGCCTGACCGCCGTCCACCATGTCTTCCATGCCGAGCACAACCGCATGGTGGATCACAACAAGGAAGTCATCCTCTCCACCGCGGCCGGCGGGGATCTGGCTTTCCTCAACGAATGGCTGCTCGAAGACGTTGGGGCACTGCCGGCGGACCTCGGCTCACTGGTCTGGGATGGCGAGCGCCTGTTCCAGTCCGCCAAGTTCACCACCGAGATGCAGTACCAGCATCTGGTGTTCGAGGAGTTCGCGCGCAAGATCCAGCCGCAGATCAATCCCTTCGTCGTTCCGGACGGTTTCGACGTCACGATCGATCCGTCGATCGTCGCGGAGTTTGCGCATGTGGTGTACCGCTTCGGCCACTCGATGCTGACCGAGTCGATCGATCGCTTCGATCCGAACTTCAACCCGCAGGACATCGGGCTGATCCAGGGCTTCCTCAACCCGGTCGCGTTCGATGCCGAGCACGCGATCACTGACGACGTCGCCGCTGGCGCGATCATCCGCGGCATGACGCGGCAGGTCGGCAACGAGATCGACGAGTTCGTGACCAGCGCGCTGCGCAACAACCTGCTCGGACTGCCGCTGGACCTGGCGACCATCAACCTGGCACGGGGCCGCGACACGGGGGTGCCATCGCTCAACGCCGCCCGGCGCGAGTTCTACGACGCGACCAACAACGCCGCCGAACTGAGGCCCTACGACAGCTGGGTCGACTTTGCCGGCAACCTCAAGCACGAGGCGTCGATCATCAACTTCATCGCGGCCTACGGCACGCATCAACTGATCACCGGACAGACCACGATCGAGGGCAAGCGCGACGCGGCGCTGACGATCATCACCGGCGCCTCGGTCGGCGGACTGCTGGTGCCGGAGGATGCCGTCGACTTCCTCAACGGAACCGGCACCTGGACCAGCAGCCCCAACGGCGTGACCACCACCGGCCTCGACAACGTGGACCTGTGGATCGGCGGCCTCGCCGAGAAGATCCTTCCGTTCGGCGGCATGCTCGGCTCGACCTTCAATTTCGTGTTCGAGCAGCAGATGGAGAACCTGCAGAACGGTGACCGCTTCTACTACCTGCAGCGCCTGGACGGCCTGCACCTGTTCGGCGAAATGGAGAACAACTCGTTCGCCGAGATGATCATGACCAACACGAACGCGACGCACCTGCCGTCGGACGTGTTCTCCACCCCTGGGCTGGCGCTCGAGGTCAATCCGCTGCTGCAATACAACGACCTCGACGGCGACGGCGATCTGGAGCAAGCTGACCCGACCGGCGGCGGCATCCTGACGCCGCTGGTGGTCCGCAACAATCCGCTGACGGTCGGAGCGGACACCAACTACCTGCGCTACACGGGCGACCAGCACGTCGTGCTCGGCGGCACCGAGGGCAACGACATCATCATCGCGAGCGAAGGCGATGACGCGATCCACGGCGACGGCGGCAACGACACGCTCGAAGGCGGAGCCGGCAACGACATCATCAATGCCGGAGCGGGCGACGACATCGTCCGGGACCTCGGCGGCGACGACAACATCAAGGCGGGCGACGGCAACGACGTCGTTCATGGTGGCCCGGGGCTGGACCTGATCATGGGCGGCAAGGGGCAGGACTTCATCGTCCTGGGCACCGACGCGGGCTCGGAAGTCTTCGCCGGCGAAGGCAATGACTTCATCCTCGGCAGCAAGAATGCCGAGCGCATTCTCGGCAACGAGGGCGACGACTGGATCGAGACCGGCACCTTCGACGGCGCGCCCGGCGACAGCTTCGACGAGATCTTTGCGCGCGACGGCATCGTGGGTCACGACGTGTTCCTCGGCGACGGCGGGTTCGACGAGTTCATCGCCGAGGGCGGCGACGACATCATGGTCGGCAGCCCCGGTCGCGGCAAGCTGGCCGGCATGTCCGGCTGGGACTGGGTGACCTACAAGGACAACACCTTTGGCGTCGATGCCGACCTGACCCGCGCCATCGTGTTCGACGAGAACCCGAATCCGCCGCAGAACGGCACGCTCGACGGCTATGAATCGGTCGAAGGCCTGTCCGGCACGCGATTCAACGACGTCCTGACCGGGGCCGACACGATCGCCGAAGAGCGCCTTCCGTTTGCCCAGGGCGGCACGGAGGGCTACGCGGGCAGCGCACTGGACGCGGCCGGCATCGCCCGCATCGCCGGCCTGCAGGCCGTGCTGGGCGCCGGCGTCACCAGCTACATCGCCGGCGACATCATCCTCGGCGGCGACGGCAGCGACCTGATCATGGGCCGCGGGGGCGACGACATCATCGACGGCGACAAGTGGCTCGACGTGCAGATCGGCGTCTTCGCCGCCAACGACCCCGGACACACCGGCACCCCGATCGCGCTCCACAACAGCATGAAGACGCTGGTCAACAGCATGTTCGCGGGGCAGATCAATCCCGGGCAGCTGGCGATCGTCCGAACGATCAGGACGGATGACACGGCGGGCGACATCGACACGGTCGCCTACCTGGGCCCGCTGGCCAACTATGCGTTCGGCACCGACAGCAACGGGCGGCTCACGGTGACGGACATCGGCGTGGACCCGATCGAGGGAACCGACACGCTGAGCAACGTCGAGCGGCTGCAATTCGCCGACGCCACGCTCGGCATCGTCACCGGCACCAACGGCAACGACACGCTCACCGGCACGGGCGGCAACGACCTGCTGCTGGGGCTGGGCGGCAACGACATCCTGAACGGCCTCGCCGGCGATGATGTGCTGGTCGGCGGCACCGGCAACGACACGCTCAACGGCGGCCTCGGCAACGACACCTATGTGTTCGGCCTGGCGGATGGCAACGACACGATCAACGAACCGGTCAACGCGACGAGCGGCGGCACCGCCGACCGGATCGTGATCCAGGCGGCCGGCACGGCGTTCACGAGCCTCAATGCGCAGGACAACAACACCGGCACCGCCAACGGCAGCCTGATCGTGAGCTTCAACGGGCAGTCGGTCACCGTCAACGGCCACTACACCGGTGCGAACGCGCAGACCGGCGTGGAGCGCATCAACTTCAACGACGGCAGCTATGCAGGCTATCTGCTCGGCGTGGACGACTATCTGGTCAGCAGGGTGGACGCGGCAGGCGGCAGGGATCTGTCCGCGTCGACGGTCAACAACTTCATCGCCGGCGAGCAGGGCGTGAACGACGTGATCACCGGCGGGATCGGCAATGACCTGATCTTCGGCGGCACCGGCGACAACAACCTCAACGGCGGGGCCGGCGACGACCTGCTGGTGGGCGGGTCCGGCGCCGGAGACAGCGACGTGCTCGACGGCGGCCTCGATGCCGACACGATGGTCGGCCTGGGAGGCAACGACACCTACATCGTCGACGATGTGGCCGACGTCGTCGTCGAGGCGGCAGCTGCCGGCACGGACGAGGTCCAGACCGAGCTGGCTGCCTATTCGCTCGAACTCGTCGCCAACGTGGAGAACCTGACGTACACCGGCATCGACGCCGACCAGTTCGTCGGCACCGGCAACACGCTCAACAACGTCATCAGTGGCGGCGACCTCGCCGACACGCTGAGCGGGTTGGGCGGCAACGACACGCTCAATGGCGGCCTGGGTGCGGATGCGCTGGATGGTGGTGACGGCAACGACCAGCTCAACGGCGGCGACGACAACGACACGCTCGTCGGCGGCATCGGCAACGATGCGCTGAACGGGGGCGACGGAAACGACACGCTGGACGGCGGCCTCGGCAACGATGCGATGAACGGCGGCGCGGGCGACGACACCTTCCTCGTGGACAGCGCGACCGACACCGTCGCGGAGGGCGCGGGCGGCGGCATCGACACCGTGCAATCGACCATCACGTACACGATCACCGATGCGGACGTCGAGAACCTGACCCTGCTGGGCACCGGCAACATCAACGGCACCGGCAACGCGGCGGCCAACGTCATCGCCGGCAATGCCGGGAACAACGTACTCACGGGCGGCGGTGGAAGCGACACGGCGAGCTATGCCACGGCGACGGCGGGTGTCACGGTGTCCCTGGCCATTGCCGGAGCGCAGGCGACCGTCGGGGCCGGTAGCGATACGCTCGCGAGCATCGAGAACCTCCTGGGCAGCGCCTTCGGCGACACGCTCACGGCCAGCGGAACCGCCGCCGCCGGCATCGTCAACCTCCTGAGTGGCGGGGCGGGCAGCGACACATTGAACGCAACGGTCGACAACGTGCGCGACACGCTCGACGGCGGCGGCGATGCGGACACCGCCAACTACTCGGCCTACACGGCAGCGCTCACGGTGAACCTGGGGGGCGCGGCGCCGATCATCGTCGGCGGCTCGGGCAACAACGGGGCCAATTCCGACGTTCTGGTCGCCATCGAGAACTTCACCGGCGGTGCCGGCGGTGACACGATCACCGGCAGCGCCGCGGCGAATGTCCTGAACGGTGGCGGCGGTACGGACACCTTCAACTACGCGATCGGGGGCGGTGCCGACACCATCATCGGTGGCGCCGGAAACGACACGCTGAACATCACGGGCACGGCGAACAACGATGTCCTGGATGTCGTCTACAACGGCGCCATCACGTCCTTCGAAGGCGGCACTGTCACTGGCGTCGAGTCCATCACCGCCAACCTCGGCGGCAATGCCGACACGCTCTCGTACGGCGTCTCCGCGACGGCAGTCAATGTCAACCTGCTGGCAGGCACCGCATCGGGCTTCACATCGATCGCCAACATCCTGAACGTGACCGGCGGCGCGGGCGCCGACACGCTGACGGGCAACGCCGGCGCCAACACGCTCATCGGCGGGGACGGCAACGACACCATCAACGGCGGGGCCGGAGGCGACCTCATCATCGGCGGGGTCGGCGCCGACAACCTCAACTCGGGAGCAGCGAACGACAACGTCCAGGACATCTTCAGGTTCAGCGCGGCCAACGAGTTCGGCGACGTCGTCACCAACTTCGATGCCAACGGGCCGACCGCGGCGGGCGACGACCGGATCGAGTTCGCGGGCGCACTCAACACGGCATGGGACGACGGCAACAGCAACGACAACTTCCTGTTCGCGACCGGGAACGGTGCCGCCGGCACGGTGACGATCACGGTCGGGCAGGGCAACGGCGACGCCGAGGCCTTGCTCCTCACCGGTGCCAACAACGAAGGCGTCACCACGGCGAACCTCGGCAACGCGGCGCTGGTGTCGGCGGCATTCAACGCCGAGTTCGGAATCACCGCCGCCAACGGCGAAGACGCATTGCTGGTGGTCAACGACACCAACGGCAACAGCTTCTCGCTCTGGCAGTGGGTCCAGGCGGGAGGCGGGGAGACCGCGGCGGGAGAGCTGACGCTGATCGGCGTCTTCACTGCGAACGCGTCGGTGGTGGCGGCCAACTTCGACTTCGCCTGATCGGCAAGGCAAGGGACGGGGCAGGGCGTGCGAGCGCCTTGCCCCGCGCACTGGAGGAGACAAAAAATGAAGCCGATCTGGGCCCAGCTGAAGCCATTGTTGTTCCACCTGGCGCTGTTCTCGTTCGTCATCAACCTGCTGTATCTGGTGCCTGCGCTGTTCATGCTGCAGGTGTTCGATCGCGTGCTTCCCACCAACAGCCGGGAGACGCTGTGGGTATTGCTGGCAGGCGTCGGGGCTGCGCTGGCCATCCTGTTCGTGCTCGACTACGTGCGGCTGCGTCTGCAGCACCTCGTCGGCAACGTCGTCGATGAGCGGCTGTCGCCGCCGGTGGTGCACGCGGTCGTCACCGCTGCCGCCCGGTCGCCGTTGAACGCGCGGCCCGATGCAATGCGCGACATCGCCACGCTGCGCAGCCTGTTTTCTGCCAACGGCTTGACGGCGCTGATGGATGCGCCTTGGATCGTCGTCTATGTGGCCGTCATCGCCATCTTCCACCCCGCGCTGGGCTGGGGCGCCGCCGGAGCCGCCGCCCTGATGATCGGACTGGCCTGGCTCAACGACCGCATGAACCGCAAGGCACTGGATGCGGTGCAGAAGGAAGCGCGTCAGGCGTCGCGCTACGTGGAAGGATCGTTGCGCAATGCCGAGGTGCTGCAGGCCATGGGCATGACCGAGCGCTTGCTGGGTCGCTGGCGCAAGCAGCAGGACGAGGCGCTGGCCCTTCAGGGCAGCACCAGCCACGCGAGCGTCAGCTTCAGCGCGGCATCCCGCTTCCTGCGCCAGGCCGTGCAGGTCATGATGATGTCGATCGGCGCCTACCTGGTGCTCACGCAAGCGGCTTCGGCGGGCGTGATGATCGCCACCACCGTGCTGCTCGGCCGCGCCTTGCAGCCGGTGGAGCAGATCGTCGGCAGCTGGCGCGTCCTGAACGACGCGCGCTCGGCCTACCGCCGGCTGCGCGACCTGTGTGCGCATTTCGGCAAGGACGAGCCGCGCATGTCGCTGCCTCGGCCGGTGGGCAAGTTGCGGGTCGATGGCGTGTCGTTCCGTCCGCCAGGCACGGAAAAGCTGGCACTGTCAGGCGTGTCGCTGAGCCTCGCGGCCGGCGAAGCGCTGGCCATCATCGGGCCGAGCGCTGCCGGCAAATCCACCTTGGCGCGCCTCCTGACGGGCATCTGGCAGCCGACCATCGGAACGATCCGGCTGGACGGGACCGACCTGTCGACCTGGTCGCGGCGCGAACTCGGGCCCTGGATCGGTTACGTGCCGCAGGACGTCGAGCTGTTCGACGGCACGGTGGCCGACAACATCGGCCGACTCTCGGAACCGGATTCCGAAGCGGTCATTGCCGCGGCGAAGCGGGCCAATGCCCACGACATGATCGTGCAGTTGCCGATGGGCTACGACACGCCCATCGGTGACGGCGGAGCGCGCCTGTCGCCCGGGCAGCGCCAACGCATCGCGCTGGCCCGCGCGATGTACGGCGATGTGCGCCTGCTGGTGCTCGACGAGCCGAACGCGAGTCTCGACGCCGAGGGCGAGATCGCGCTGGCGCACGCGCTCAGCAGCCTTCGCGCCGAAGGCGTGACGTCGATCGTGGTGACTCACCGGCCGTCGCTTGTCGCGCACGTGGACAAGATCCTCATCCTCGAGGCGGGACACGTGAAGCAGTTCGGACCGGCCGGCGAGGTGATGAAGTCCATGCAGAAGCAATCGCAGGCAGCGCTCAACGAGCGCGCTGCATGAAGGCTGGAGGCAAAAGCAGATGACGCACGCACAGGCCCTACCACTTCGCGATGCGACGCCGCGGCGTCGCACCAGCGAGCAGCAGATCCAGCGCCTCGTGCGCTGGGGTCTGTGCACGGTGCTCGGCATCGTCATTCCACTGGCCGCGTGGGTCGGGCTTGCACCGCTTGCCATGGCGGTGGTGGCTCCGGCGCATGTCAAGGTGGATCTGAACCGGCGGCCCGTGCAGCATCTGGAAGGCGGCATCGTGCGCCAGGTGCTTGTTCGCGACGGGCAACTGGTCAAGGAAGGCGAGCCATTGGTCATCATGGGCGACGTGGGTGTCGACGCCGATCGCAACCGGCTGACCTATCGCCTGGCGGTGGAGCGCACCACACTGGAGCGGCTCGACGCGGAGCAGCGTCGCGCGGCCCGACTCGTGTTCTCCGATGGCTTGCAAGCCGAGGCCCGCCGCGACCCGCGACTGCAGGACGCCATGGCCAAGGAGGCCGCCCTGTTCTCCGCGCGTCAGCATTCATTGCAAAGCGAGCTGGCGCTGATGAAGCTGCTGCGCCAGAAGGTCCAGCAGGAGATCGGGGCGCTGGAGGCGCAAGGCGTCAAGGCGCAGGAATCCCTTGCGCTCCAGCATCGGGACCTCGAGGCCAATCGCGACTTGGTTCGCGAGGGCTTCGTCTCGACGGCGCGCATCAACCAGATGGAAGCTTCGGTGGCCGACTACACGGCAAAGCTGGAGGAGCGACGCTCCGAGCTCGCACGCGGGCACGGGCGATTGATCGACGCCGACATCAAGAGCAACTCGATCGTCAATGAATACCTCCGCTCGGCGAGCGATCAGCTCAAGACGACCGTGGCCCGGGTCAGCGAGATCGAACAGGAGCTGCGCAAGTCCGACGATGCGACGACGCGTCAGGTCGTCCTGGCGCCGGCGGCTGGCGAGATCATCGACCTGAAGTTCACCTCGCCGGGTGCCGTCGTGCGGCCCGGCGAAGCCATCGCGGAGATCGTGCCGAGCAACACCGCGCTGATGATCGAGGCGCAGATCCGCCCGGAAGAAGTCAACAATGTCCTGGTAGGGCAGGGCGCGCGCATCAAGTTCACGGCCTTCAAGTACCGGAATGCCACCATGGTGACGGGCAGGGTGACCTATGTATCGGGTGACCGGTTCACCGACAAGGCGACGCAGATGCCCTACTACAGCGTCTCCATCCTCGCCGACCCCGAGTCGGTGAAGGCAGTGGGCGACCTGAAGATGCAGGCCGGCATGCCCGCCGAGGTCTATATCGACGGTGGTTTCCAGACAGCGCTTCAGTATCTGCTGGACCCGGTCACTTCCACGTTGCGCAGGGCAGCCCGGCAGATGTGAAGCCCCGCCGGAAACCGGACCTCGGCCCGCAGGCCGCCCAGCGGCGATTCGAGCAGCCGTACCACCGCGTGGTGTGCCTGCGCCACGGCCTGCACGATCGACAGCCCGAGCCCGACGCCATGTGTATCGACGCGGCCCAGGCGGTTGAAGCGCTGGAATGCTTCGGCATGCCGGTGGGCGGGGATGCCCGGCCCGGAGTCATCGACGGTGAGAAGGATGGCCTGGGTATTCAGTTCACTGCAGACCTCGATGCGGCCGCCGGTGGGCGTGAAACGGATGGCATTGACGAGCAGGTTGTGCATCAGCATGTGCAGGCCGAGCTCGACGGCCATCAGCTCATCCACCTCGAAGCGCGCTTTCAGCGTGACCTCGCGTTCGGCCGCCGCGGGGCCGAGTTCGGACATCACGTTCCGGTAGACCTTCTCCAGCTTCACTGTGCGCAGCGCGTGTCCCCCGGCCACTGCAAGGCTGTCGATGCGGGCGAGATCGAGCAACCGGTCCAGGAGATAGCTGGCCTGGTCGATGCCCGACATCAAGCCGCGCAGGGACGCTGACAGCTCCTGCGGCGATCCGGCCAGCGTGGCGGCCAACTGGGCCTGCGCGCGCAGGCCGGCCAGCGGCGTGCGCATCTCGTGCGCGGCGATGGCGGTGAATTCCCGTTCGACAGACAAGGCCTGCCTGAAGCGGCCGAACAGGGCGTTGATCGAATCCACCATCGGCTTGAGTTCAGCAGGCGGGTTCGTGGCATTCAGCTCCGTGAGATCGAGCGCATGGCGCGTCCGAAGCTCGGAAGCGTAGCCGTCGACGGAGTGAAGGGCGCGGTTGAGAAACCACCAGGTGCTCACGAAGATCAGCAAAAGCGGAATGGCAAGGAAGGCAAGGAAGTAGCCGGTGGTGATGCCGACTGCAGCCTCCCGATCACGCATGCGTTCGGCGATCTGGATGACCATGCCGGCCTTCCTGGCTTCCTCCGCGTAGGTTCGAACGTCCTCGCCGTCCACCTTGGCTTCGCCGAAGCCGCGCTCGGCAATGGGCCGCATCGGACCGCTCGGGGGCGCCTTGTGGCTTTGATGCAGCAGCCGTCCGTCGAGTGACCAGATCTGGTAGTGATAGCGCGTACCGAGCGAGCTTTCGGTCTCCCTGACAGCGTCGCCGAGTCCCTCGGTGAAGCCTTCCTCCTCGATCTCGTGCTCTGCGAATGCGAGCACCGTGTGCGCCAGCGTGACGAGCCGCGCATCCAGCACATTCCTGTCGGAAATCTGGTCGGCCCGGTGCATGGCGGCGCCGCCCGCCAGCAGGGTTGCCGTGCACACGAAGAGCGCGATCGCCACCACGCGACGGCGCAAGGACCACGACGAAACAACGGGCCTACGCCTGTTCATTCCGGACTCGGGGCTCGGGCCCGAGTTGATAGCCGACGCCTCGCACCGTCTGGATCAGGTCCGGCGAGAACTTGCGCCGCAGGTAATGGATGTGGACCTCGACTGCGTTGCTCTCGACCTCGACATCGAAGGTGTAGAGCGCCTCCTCGATCTGGGATCGCGAGAGCACCTGGTTCTTGCGGCGCACCAGAATTTCCAGGAGCCAGAACTCCTTGTTGGTCAACGGCACGACCTCTCCGTGCCAGGTCGCCATGCGGTGGGAGGGGTACAGCTTCAGCGGGCCATGCTCCGGCTCTGCCGAGCCAGGTGCCTTGCCGTGCACCCGCCGCAACACCGCCCTGACTCGCGAGGCCACTTCGTCCAGGTCCAGGGGCTTGACCATGTAGTCGTCAGCTCCCATGTCGAGCAGGCGCACTCGATCCTCGATGCCGCACCGTGCGGTGATCACGATCACCGACACAGGAATCCCGCGCGTGCGGATGCTCTTGAGCAGCGTGTCTCCGCTGACATCGGGCAAGCCGAGGTCCAGAAGGACGCAGTCGTAGTTGCAGGACGCGAGGGACGAGAGAACGTCCTTGCCCAGACGGCTCCAGTCCACGGCGTAGCCAGATCGCACGAGGCCTTTGTGCACGGCGGTTCCAAGCAGTTCGCTGTCCTCGACCAAGAGCAGGCGCATGGATTCTCCTGACTGCGCGAAAACTTTCGACTTTCGAATGCGCATTCGGCCATCGGCCCCAGGCGATGGCCGCGTGCGCCCCCAGCCGCGAGGGCGAGTGCTTACTCGGGCGGGGGTTGAGTTACGAATACTTGCCGTCTTGTGGTGAGTGCGACTGGACAGCCTTTGCGAAAAGGCGTAGCCGCTCGAAGACGCTATGGACGGAGCTTGTGCCGTCGCCCATGCAGATAGCGCAGGGCCGCAGCGCGCAGGGGACGGGCGCATGCGCGCGACCCTGGCGGAACTGCCGGGTCTGCACCGGGGGGGCACCGGCCAAACCCTGATCGAAAGAAGACTTTCGACGTTTGCATTGTCATCTCCTCCAGACATTGATCTTCACTGGACCGATGTCGGCTCGCCGGCGGCCGCCTGCTGGCGCAGGCGACCAGCGGTGGTCGAGTGCCGCATTGCTTTACGCAACCAGCGGTATCAAATGTATGGACGGTTATGCGAAATAGCAAACCTTTTTTCTTACCTTGATGCGGCTGACTGAAAGCTGACTTCGTTGCAGGCTGTTCAGCCTACGCAGCACGCAACACGATGCGTGCTTCGAAGCCCGTGGCCGCGCCGTGAGGGGGGGACGTCAATTCGAGCCGCGCGCTCAGCTTCTCGACGATGGTGCCGACGATCGACAGTCCGAGCCCGTAGCCGGCGCGATCGGAACCGTGGCGCACGTGGCGCTGCTGCAACGTGCGCAACTGGTCCGCGCTGACGCCGGGGCCGTAGTCGCGCACCGACAGCGTGCAGGGCGCCATCACCTCGACCACGACCCGGCCTTGGCCGCCGTAGCGCAGCGCGTTCTCGATCAGGTTGCGTAGTGCGATCGCCAGTGCGTCGACATCGCCCAGGGCCATCGGCAGTTCGTCCTCGGGCACTTTCAGTTTCAGGCGTTCGTTTGCGCGCGGGTCCTGCCAGAACTCCTGCGCGACCGTGCCGGCGAGCTGGACCAGATCGATCCTCGCGCGCGTCAGCGAGGCGCCGGATTCGGCCCTCGACAGCTGCAGCAGCTTTTCGGTGCGATGCCCGAGTACCTGCAGGGCTTCGAGCGCCGCCAGGACTTCATCGCGCTTCAGGTCATGCTCGAGCGCGGTCTGCAGGCGCAGTCGCGCGGCCGCGAGGGGCGTGCGGAGTTCATGCGCGGCGTTCGCTGCCAGTGCCCGCTCGACGTCCAGCGATTGCGCGAGGCGCTCGAGCAACTGATTGACGTGGTCGCCGACCGAACGCAGTTCCTTGGGCAGCCCCGGGAGCCGAATAGGGCGCAGGTCGCTGCCGCTGCGCTGCTCGATCTCGCCGGCCAGTTGCTGCAGCACACGCAGTTCGTTGCGCGCCACGTTGCGCAGCACGAGCGCCAGCAAGGGCAGCACTGCGCCCAGCGGAATGATCAGGCCCAGCAGCGTGCGGTTGAGCGCAGTGCGGCGCTCATCCAGCGGATCGGCCACCTGGAAGAACAGATCGCGCGAGGGATGGCGCACGGTGTAGATCCGCCAGGGTTCGGTGTTGGCAAAGCCGGGCGCGAGCGGCACGTCGAAGGCGTTGACGGGCGCCTCGGCCGAACGCAGCAGCACGCGCTCGTGCGTGTCGACCACCTGGTAGATCACGGCGTCGGTCGAGAAGAGCTGCGGCGGTGCGATGAGCGGGGCGCGCGCGCTCGGGTTCTCGTGCCGGAGCTTTTCGAGCTCCTGCACGGCCATGTCGAACATGCGGTGCGAGACTTCCACCAGCTCGTTGTCGAAGTTGTGGTTGATCTCCCGGTCCACATACCAGACCACGCCGAGCACGCACAGGAGCCAGACCCCGCCCACCCAGACGATGAGCGTGCGCGTGAGCTGACCCGCAAGCGAATCACGCCTGCCCAGCGGATCGAGGCTGGCCTGTTGGAGGAACTTGAAATTCATTCGTCTTCTTCTTCCGGTGCGAACGACAGTCGGTAGCCCAGCCCGCGCAGGGTCTGGATGTGGTTGCGGCCGAGCTTGCGTCGCAGGCGGCTGATGAAGACTTCGAGCGTGTTGCTGTCGGCTTCGTCGCCGAAGCCGTAGAGCGCGTCCGCCAGGTTCTCGCGCGTGTGGATGCGGTCGGGGCGCGTGGCCATCACGCGCAGCAGCGCCCATTCCTTCTGCGTGAGCGTGACCGGCATTCCCTCCTTGCGAACCAGGTCGCGTCCCAGGTCGATCTCCAGCGTACCGAGATGCAGCACCGGCGAGCTGCTGGCGCTGCGCCGGCGTTCGACGGCACGCAGGCGTGCCAGCAGCTCGGCGGGGTCGTAGGGCTTGATCAGGTAGTCGTCGGCTCCGGCGTCCAGGCCGCGGATGCGGTCCGTGACCTGGTCGCGTGCGGTCAACACGATCACGATGGGGCGATCTCGCAGGGCGCGAACGGTGGGCAGCAACGACAGGCCGTCGCCATCGCCCAGGTGCAGGTCCAGCAGCACCGCGGCGTATTGCACCGCCGAGAGCGCGGCGCGCGCTTCCGCCAGACCCGGTGCCACATCGACCACGAAGGCCTTGGCCTCCAGGTAGCTGCAGACTGCGCTTGCGAGCGCGGTGTCGTCTTCGACCAGCAATATGCGCACGGCGCCCGTCCTTTCGAAAATGAGGAGTCTAGTGCGGCTTCAGGCTAGGTTCAGCCGGTGAAACTAAGCTGGCGCCCCTCATGATCCGCTCTGCCGCCTCCCGTTCCAGCCCTCTTGTTCTCACGCTTCTGACTCTGGTCCTGCTGCTCGTCTGGGATGCGGCCGGCCTCGACGTCGCGCTGGCGTCCTGGGCAGGCACGCCGATGGGCTTTCCCTGGCGCGATCACTGGTTCCTGGTCAAGGTGATGCATGAGGGCGCCCGTTCCCTGAGCTGGGTGCTCGTCATTGGGCTCTTCATCAGCATTCGATGGCCGGTCTGGATTCTTCGGCGCCTGAGCGCGGGCGAACGGGCGCAGCTTGCCTTGACGACGCTGGCGTCGGTGATGGTTGTTTCCCTCATCAAGTACACGAGCACCACCAGTTGCCCGTGGGACCTGCAGACCTTCGGCGGCGCAGCGCACTACGTCTCGCATTGGGCCTGGGGCGCACGCGACGGCGGCGGTGGCAACTGCTTTCCGGCAGGCCACGCATCGGCTGGATTTGCCTACATCGGCGGCTATTTCGTTTTCCGTCGCGTGTCGCCCGGCATCGCACGCACCTGGCTGGCATGCGCGCTGGCGGCAGGCCTGGTGCTGGGACTGTCGCAGCAGCTTCGCGGCGCCCACTACATGAGCCACACGCTGTGGACCGCCTGGGTTTGCTGGGCGACAGCCTTCGCCATCGACGCGCTGGTGCTGCGGGCTTCGAACTTCCGCGCCCGTCGCAGGTCGATGCAGTTGCCGGCCCGCGGCCCGGTCTGACGGGCGAGTTGCGGTTGAAGCTGAACAAAACCTGACCAACTCGTTCAGCGATTTTTCAGTCCCGCTTTCTAACCTCGTGGGATGTCTGGTTCCCACGTGCAATCCACGCCCCTTCCCCAAGATCGCGTCTCCACAGGCGCTTCAGTCCAAACCTCCTCGACGACATCTGCCGCCGGACTCTGGCAGTCCATCGACAGTTGGTTCGCGCGCTCGCGCTCTCCTCGCACGATCGTCATCTGGCTGACCCTCTATCTCGCCGTCGCTGCCAACTGGCCGCTGTGGAGCGAGTTGGCGCGCATTGGCGGCGCGCCGAGCGTGTACTTGCCGTCGATCGCGCTCATGGCCTTGCTGACCTTGTGCGGCACCGTCGCGATCCTGTCGTTCACGGCGTGGACACGCTGGATGAAGCCGCTCTGGTTCGGCGTCGTGGTGCTTGCCGCCGTGGTGCAGCACTACATGCTGAGCTATCGCGTCGTGATGGATCCCAGCATGCTGGCCAATGCCGTGCAGACCGACCCCAACGAAGTCCGCGACCTGCTGAGCTGGCGCATGGTGGTCAACGTGCTGCTGGTCAGTGCGCTGCCCGCATGGGCGCTCTGGCGCGTGCGCGTCGAGCCGCAGCCCTTCGTCGCGCAGGCCTGGCGCAATGCAGTGCTGCTGCTGGCTGCCGCAGCCGTGGCAGCAGGCGGTGCGCTGGCGATGAACCGGCAGCTGGCGCCCCTGATGCGCAACAACGTTCATTTGCGCTACATGATGAATCCGATGGCGAGCATCTACTCCGGCGCGACGGTGGCGATCCGCCCGATGTTCAAGCACAGCCGGAAGCTCGTCCCCGTGGCCGGCGGCGCTGCACTGGGCACCAGCTACGCGGGCCAGGTGAAGCCGCCCTTGTTCGTGCTCGTGGTAGGTGAGACGGCCCGTGCCGATCACTTCGGACTCAACGGCTACGCACGCAACACGACCCCTGAACTCGCTGCACGTCACGTGCTCAGCTACGGTGACGTGCATTCCTGCGGCACCAACACCCTGGCCTCCGTGCCTTGCATGTTCTCCCCGCTGGGCAAGCAGGATTTCGAGGCGCGCAAGAACGATTACGAAAACCTCATGGACGTGCTGCAGGCTTCCGGCCTCGCCGTGTTCTGGCTGGACAACCAGGCCGGCGGCTGCAAGGGCGTCTGCGACCGCGTGCCCCATGCGTCCGCTTTCCAGAACCTCGAGCCGAGCGTGCAAGCCGCGCTCTGCGATGGCGACGAATGCCTCGACGACGTGATGCTCCGGGGTCTGGACGAACGCCTGGCCGCATTGCCCGCCGAGCGCCGCAACAAGGGCGTGGTGCTGGTGATGCACCAGATGGGAAGCCACGGCCCGTCCTATTTCAAGCGATCGTCGCCGGACGTGAAGCGCTTCTTGCCCGAGTGCACGACGAACGCGCTTGCCGAATGCAGCCATGCCGAGTTGGTCAACGGCTACGACAACTCCATCGCCTACACCGACCGCTTCCTCGGCAAGACCATTGATTGGCTCCAGGGCCAGAGCCGGCGCTTCGACCCGGCGCTCATCTACCTGAGCGACCATGGCGAATCGCTGGGCGAGTACGGGCTGTTCCTGCACGGCGTGCCCTACGGCTTCGCGCCCGAGGTGCAGAAGCACGTGCCGATGGTGACCTGGTTCAGCGACGGCATGAAGGCGCGGCGCAAGCTGTCCAGCACCTGCATGGAAGCAGGCTCCGATGCAGCGCTGAGCCACGACAACCTCTATCACACCGTCCTGGGCGTGATGGACGTGACCACGCCCACCTACAAGCCCTCGCTCGACGCGCTGGCGTCCTGTCGCGGAGACAACGTCGCGAGCAACTGAACGCGACGGCGGCGCCGAAGCGGCTACTTCTTCTCGCGCGGCAGCCGACCCATCAGGAAGAACTCGGGGTTCGGCTGCATGCCGCTGAAGCTCGCCATGCGGTTGGAAAGACCGAAGAACGCAGTGATGGCTGCGATGTCCCAGATGTCTTCGTCGCTGAATCCGTGCGCATGCAGCGGCGGAAAATCGGTCTCGTCGATTTCGTGCGAGCGCTCGCAGACCTTCATGGCGAATTCGAGCATCGCACGCTGCCGTGGCGTGATGTCGGCCTTTCGCCAGTTGACCGCGACCTGATCGGCCACCAGCGGTTTCTTCTCGTAGATGCGCAGCAGCGCGCCGTGCGCGACGACGCAGTAGAGGCATTGATTGGCCGCGCTGGTGGCGGTGACGATCATTTCGCGGTCGCCCTTGGTGAGCGAGCCTTCTTCCTTGAGCATCAGTGCGTCGTGGTACGCGAAGAAGGCGCGCCATTCGGCAGGCCGGCGCGCGAGCGCGAGGAACACGTTGGGTACGAAGCCCGCCTTTTCCTGGACTTCGAGCACCGCGACGCGGATGTCGTCGGGCAGGTCCTTGAGTTCGGCCAGGGGGTAGCGTTCGGTCATGAATGTCTCCTGACGTGCGGGCACGAGGCCCATCATAGGAGCGCGGGGCCGCTGTCCGATGCCAGCACCGCGAGGTCGCTTTCGTCCTTCAGGTCGATGCCGGTCAGGCCCCGGCGCAAGGCTTCGCGGACCAGCCAGGCGAGCTTGAACGCGGCCATCGGATAGGTGAGTCCCTCGGGCCGCACGTTCGAGATGCAGTTGCGCTCGGCATCGTGCCGGCCGCGTTTCGGCGCGTGCGTGATGTAGATCCCGAGGCTGTCAGGCGAACTGAGGCCCGGCCTCTCGCCGATCAGCATGATCGACAGCCGTGAGCCGAAGGCCTCCGCAATCTCGTCCGCAAGGGCGACGCGAGCCTGCGACGCGATCACGACCGGCGTCAACGAAAGCCCCGTTGGAAGGTGCTGCCGCAGCGCGGCCAGCAGCGGGACGGCATGGCGGCTCACGGCCAGCGAGGAAAGCCCGTCGCCGACGACGATGCAGACATCGCGCGGTTGCCCGGCCATTGCGACCAGGCGCGATGCGTCCTCGGCGTCCAGCTGGCGGCCCAGGTCGGGACGACGCAGGTAGTCCGCCCGGTCCTGCACGCGGCTGCGCACCTGAGCAACCTCCCAGCCATCCGCATCCAGCGAAGCCGCTAGCGCCTTGACGTCGAGTGCCGCGTGGATCGCATCGCGCGCCATCGCATGCGCCCATCCGAAGCGCAGCACTTCGTCCGTCGGCATGCCGGCCCCTGCGCGGCCGAGCGCCACGCGGGCCGGTGTCGCTTGCCGCCAATCGGCCCAGGGGCTGTGCGTGACCGCGTCGTCCTTCATGAGCTCAGTGCCTTCAAGTCGCGCATGCCCGCGAGAAGCCGGTTGAAGGAGGGCGGCTGCAGACGGCCCGCGGCATCCGTGATCTGCATGCGCTGCAGCCAGGCCTCGAACTCGGGCGCGCGTTTCAACCCCATCGTTTCGCGCAGGAAGAGCGCGTCGTGGAAGGAGGTGCTCTGGTAGTTGAGCATCACGTCGTCCGCGCCCGGGACGCCCATGATGAAGTTGATGCCGGCCGTGCCCAGCAGCACGAGCAGCGTGTCCATGTCGTCCTGATCGGCTTCCGCATGGTTGGTGTAGCAGACGTCGCAGCCCAGCGGCAGGCCGAGGAGCTTGCCGCAGAAGTGGTCTTCCAGGCCCGCGCGGATGATCTGCTTGCCGTCATACAGGTACTCGGGTCCGATGAAGCCGACCACGGTATTGACGAGCAGCGGCTTGTAGCGCCGCGCGAGCGCGTAGGCGCGGGCCTCGCAGGTCTGCTGGTCGACGCCGAAGTTGGCGTTGGCCGAGAGCGCGCTGCCTTGCCCCGTCTCGAAGTACATGAGGTTCTCGCCGACCGTGCCGCGCTGCAGGGAGAGCGCGGCCGCGTAGGCCTCGTCGAGCAGTTCGGGGGTGACGCCGAAGGAGCGGTTGGTCTTCTCGGTGCCGCCGATCGACTGGAACACGAGGTCGATCGGTGCGCCCGACTCTGCCAGCTTCAAGGTGTTCGTGACATGGGTCAGCAGGCAGCTTTGCGTCGGGATCTGGAAGCGCTGGATCACTTCGTCGAGCATGTGCAGCAGGTTGGCCAGCACCGGCATGCTGTCCGAGGCCGGGTTGATGCCGATGACCGCGTCGCCCGCGCCCATCAGCAGGCCGTCGAGCGTCGACGCCGCCACGCCGCGCAGGTCGTCGGTGGGATGGTTGGGTTGCAGGCGCACCGACAGATGCCCCGGCAGTCCGATGGTGTCGCGAAAGCGGGTGACGACGCTGCACTTGCGCGCGACCGCGATCAGGTCCTGGTTGCGCATCAGCTTCGACGCCGCGGCAACCATCTCGGGCGTGAGCCCCGGCGCCAGGGCGGCAAGCGCCGCGGCATCGGCCTTTTCGGACAGCAGCCAGTTGCGAAAGTCGCCGACATTCAGGTGCGACACGGGCGCGAAGGCCTGTGCGTCGTGCCCGTCGATGATGAGCCGCGTGATGTTGTCGTCTTCGTAGGGGACCAGCGCTTCGGTGAGGAACTGCTTCAGCGGCGTGTCTGCCAGCACGTGACGCGCCGCCATGCGCTGCTGTGCGGTGGCGGCGCCGATTTCCGCGAGGTAGTCCCCCGTGCGGGCAGGGCTCGCGAAAGCCATGACCTGCTTCAGGTCGTCGAACTCGAAGACTTGCGATTCGATCGTGG
This sequence comes from Variovorax flavidus, assembly GCF_030317145.1. Lineage (GTDB taxonomy): Bacteria > Pseudomonadota > Gammaproteobacteria > Burkholderiales > Burkholderiaceae_C > Variovorax > Variovorax flavidus. The sequence continues at coordinate 1,581,070 of NZ_JASZYE010000001.1, read as the reverse complement.
TGCGATAGCGCATCGGTGGAACCAGTGTGTCGGGAAACTGCGCCCTTGTGCGACGCAAGGCGAATTCGCAACGGCGTGCAAGAGCGGTGCCAGTGTGCCTTGGCGCGCGGCAATAATGAACCGTTCATCCATTCAACCAAGGTTTCTACCGTGCGATCAGCTCTTTGCGCCGCCCTCGTTTCGATGTTCGTCCTGCCGACCGCCTTCGCCCAGTCTGCGCCCGTCACCAAGCCGAGCGGCCTGGTGTTCCAGTCCATCACCGAAGGCAAGGGTCCGTCGCCCGCGGCGACCGATGTGGTCAAGGTGCACTACCGTGGAACCTTCCAGGACGGCAAGGAGTTCGACAGCTCCTACAAGCGCGGCGAGCCCACCGAATTCCCGCTCAACGGCGTGATCCCCTGCTGGACGGAAGGCGTCCAGTTGATGAAGGTCGGCGGCAAGGCCAAGCTGACATGCCCGCCCGCCATCGCCTACGGGACGCGTGGTGCAGGCGGCGTGATTCCGCCGAACGCGACGCTCAACTTCGAGATCGAGCTCATCTCGATCAAGAGCCGCTGAAGCCCTAGAACGGCTGGAACTGGTAGAGCCAGGTTTCGGACAGCGTCTGGTCGCCGTTCTTCAGGTACAGCCGCATATCGACCGGCTCCGTACCTTCGGCCGTGAAATCGAACTGCGCACGCCAGTGACCCGGCACGCCGTTCGGCACGGCCTCGGCAAAGATGTACGAGAACTTGCCGCGTGAAGCCGTCAGCACCAGTTCGGGCTTGACGCCGAAGGGCAGCGATTCGAGCGGCTTGCCGATGAACTCCACCATGAACTTGCGCACGCCCTGCGGCCGCGGCTGTCCCGGCTGGCCGCCGCGCCCGATGCGCGTGGCCACGGTGCGCGCCAACGGCGAGGGGAAGGGCTCTTCCGCGCTCCAGTGCAGCCTGTACTTCAGGTTGTAGCTCGACCCCGCCGTGGCCGGCGCCTTGGGCACCCAGCAGGCGAGGATGTTGTCGTGGATCTCGTCGTCGGTCGGGATCTCGATGAGCTGCACCGAGCCTTCGCCCCAGTTTCCCTGCGGTTCGACCCATAGGCTGGGGCGCTTCTCGTAGTAGACGCCGTCCTGGAAGTGGTCGAAGGCGCGGTCACGCTGCAGCAGGCCGAAGCCGCGCGGGTTGGTGTCGGCGAAGGCCGAGGCGCGGGTCTGGGTCGGGTTGTTCAGCGGCCGCCAGATGCGCTCGCCGGCGCCGTTCCAGATCGCCAGGCCGTCGGAGTCATGCACCTCGGGGCGCCAGTCGATGCCGGTGGGTTTCACCGATTCGGAATACCAGTACATCGAGGTAAGCGGGGTGAGGCCGAACCGGCCCACGTCGCGGCGCAGGAAGAGGCGCGCGTCGATGTCCATCAGCACGGCCTTGTCGCGCTGCAGGACGAACTTGTAGGCGCCCGTGATGCTGGGGCCTTCGAGCAGCGCGTAGATCGTCATCGAATTGGACGTGTCCGATGCGGGCGGCTCGAAGTAGAAGCGGGTGAAGGTCGGAAACTCCTCCGCACGGTCGGGCATGGCCGCGTCGAGGGCAATGCCGCGCGCCGACAACCCATACTGGAAGAGCTCGCCGATGGCGCGAAAGTAGGAGGCGCCAAGAAAGGCGGCCCAATCGTTGTTCTGCCAGGGGAGCTTCTTCTGGTCGCCCAGCCGGCTCTCCTGCAGCCGGAATCCGGCGAAACCGGCGCCGTCCTTCAGTTGCCGCGCGGGGCTGTCCTCGGGCATGGCGAAATACGAGGCGTCGTAGACGATCTCGCGTGCGAAGCCGTCGCCGCCAGCGCTTTCCAGGACGAACATGTGCACCGGCGTCTGGAAGTAGCGCCCGAGGTGGAAGAAGGTCACCGGAAACTGGCCGGGTCCGTCCTTGAACAGGGCGTTGTCGGTGTTGAACTTGATCTTGCCGTGCGCGTCGTAGTCGATGCGCTCGAGCACGCTGGCCGGTAGCGAAGTGTCGGCAACGTAGGGCTTGGCGCCCAGCGACTTCGCCAATGCAACAAGACGTTCGAAGGAGAAGGGCCGGGGTTGGCTGAGGGTGAGCCCACCGGCCGCGAGGGCGTCGGCGGGCAGTCCGAGAGCGGCAAGCGCCAATGAGGCGCCGCCGGCGGCGAGGAAGGAACGGCGATCGGTCATGTGGACCAAATGGTAACGAGCCCGGGCACCCGGATCCGTAGGCCAAGGGCTGAAGAAAAATCGGGCTTGCCGGCGCTGTCCTACGATCGAATTCGAAAGCAAGAGCCGGAGTGCGCATCCGGCCGCCGCTCCCTACAGTGAACGCATCGGTCAAACGAACACAAGGATGCATATGAACATGAGCAATCCCAACGAGATGCGGGCCCTCGCCACGGTGACCGATCCGCGCTGGGCCTCCGTGCTCGCCCGCGACCCGGCGGCGGACGGACGCTTCTTCTACTCGGTCAGGACCACAGGCGTGTATTGCCGGCCCTCCTGCGGCGCGCGCTCCGCCCGGCCCGAGAACGTGGAGTTCCACGCGACGGGCGCGGACGCCGAACGCGCGGGCTTTCGCCCGTGCAGGCGCTGCAAGCCCGACCAGCCGGCGCGGGCCGAACAGCATGCAGCCGCGGTTGCAGACCTCTGCCGCTATATCGAGCGTTCGGAACAGGCACCGACGCTGGAAGAGCTCGCCGAGCGCGCCGGGTGGAGCACCTGGCACCTGCACCGGCTCTTCAAGGAGATCACCGGCGTCACGCCCAAGGCCTATGCGGCGGCGCACCGCGCGAGCCGGGTGCGGCAGGAACTGTCGCGCAGCGATACGGTGACGGATGCCATCTACGACGCCGGCTACAACTCCAACGGCCGCTTCTACGAGCGCTCGAACGAGATGCTGGGCATGACGCCCACGGCATGGCGCGCCGGCGGCGCCAACACCGACATCCGCTTTGCGATCGGCGAGTGCGCGCTGGGCGCCATCCTGGTTGCCCAGAGCGAACGCGGTGTCTGCGCGATCGCGCTCGGGGACGACCCCGATGCGCTGGCGCGCGATCTGCAGGACCAGTTTCCGCAGGCGCGGCTGATCGGCGGCGATGCGGGCTTCGAGGAACTGGTCGCGAAGGTGGTCGGCTTCGTCGAGGCGCCGGGGCTGGGCCTGGACCTTCCGCTCGACGTGCGCGGCACCGCCTTCCAGCAGCGTGTGTGGCAGGCCCTGCGCGAGATTCCGTCCGGCACGACCGCCAGCTACAGCGACATCGCGAAGCGCATCGGCGCACCGAAATCGATGCGTGCCGTGGCCCAGGCCTGCGGCGCCAATACGCTCGCGGTGGCGATCCCGTGCCATCGCGTGGTGCGCAGCGACGGCAGCCTGTCGGGCTATCGCTGGGGGGTGGAGCGCAAGAGCGCGCTGCTGCAACGGGAGGCGAAGCGGGCATGAATGCACGGGACATGAATGCACCGGTCGCGCGGGTGGGTGCGATCGACTGGGCGCAGGCGAGCAACGATCTCGATGAGCAGGGAAGTGCCGTGATCCCCGGCCTGCTGACGCGGGCCGAGTGCGACATGCTCGCCGCGATGTACGCGTCGGAGGCTTCTTTTCGCAGCCGCGTCGTGATGGAGCGGCATGGCTTCGGCCGCGGGGAGTACAAGTATTTCGCGTACCCGTTGCCCGATCTCGTCGCGGGCTTGCGCGAGGCGGTGTATCCCCATCTCGCGCCGATCGCGAATCGCTGGAACGAGGTCATGGGCATCGATGTGCGCTTTCCTGCCCGGCATGCCGACTTCATCTCACGATGCCATGCGGCAGGGCAGACGAAGCCGACGCCCTTGCTGCTGCAGTACCGGGCCGAAGACTACAACTGCCTGCATCAGGACCTGTACGGCGAGCACATCTTTCCGCTGCAGGTCGTGATCCTCTTGTCCGAGCCGGGCCGCGACTTCACGGGCGGCGAGTTCGTGATGACCGAGCAGCGGCCGCGCATGCAGTCTCGGCCGATGGTGCTGCCGCTGCGGCAGGGCGATGCGGCGGTGATCGCGGTGCATCACCGACCGGTGCAGGGCACACGCGGCGTGTACCGGGTCAATCTGCGGCACGGGGTGAGCAGGGTGCTGTCCGGTCACCGGCACACGGCCGGCATCATTTTTCACGACGCGGCATGACGCCAGATCTGTTCGACACCGTTACAGAGCCGGGAACCCCTTGGGTCGAGCCGCTCGAACCGGGCGCGATGGTGCTGCGCCAGTTCGCCCGGTCGTACGAAGCGGCGTTGCTGGATGCAGTGCGGCGGGTGATCGACCAATCGCCACTTCGCCACATGGTCACGCCCGGCGGCTTTCGCATGTCGGTCGCGATGACCAATTGCGGCGATCTGGGCTGGGTCTCGGACCGCACGGGCTACCGCTACGACGCGATCGATCCCGAGGCGGGCCGTCCCTGGCCGCGCATGCCCGCCGAGTTCTCCCGTCTTGCGACCGAGGCCGCTGCGCAGGCGGGCTTCGATGGCTTCGTGCCGGACGCCTGTCTCATCAATCGCTATGAAGCGGGCACGCGTCTGTCGCTGCATCAGGATCGCGACGAGCGCGACCACAGCCAGCCGATCGTTTCGGTGTCGTTGGGCCTACCTGCCGTGTTCCTCTTCGGCGGGCCTAAGCGGACGGACAAGACCCGGCGCATACCGCTCGCTCATGGCGATGTCGTCGTCTGGGGTGGCCCGGCGCGTCTGCATCACCATGGTGTGCTGCCCTTGAAGGAGGGCTTGCATCCGTTCATCGGCGATTGCCGCGTCAATCTCACTTTCCGTAAGGCGGCTTGAGCGTGCCCGTGAACCGTGCGTGGGCCGCTTGGTTGGTGGTCGTTACTGGGCTGACGCCACTGAAGTCTCGCCACCGGTCAGCCAAGCCAGCGCTTCAGGACTCGCGCTCAATGACGTGGCCGCCTCGGCGAGGCGCAGCTCGCCCTTCGCGGCCTCACCGCTGACGATTCCCGCCGCGGACGCCAGGGTCACCGCGCCGGCCAAGATGAAGTTCCATGTCGTGTTCATTTGCTGCCTCTGTGAGACGTGAGTCTGAGGCCAATCGCACGTGCAGGATCGGGGCAAAACGAACTGCAGTGTTCGCTTCGCAGAAACAATGGGGGCGGTTGGGTCAGGCGCCGGGCGATGCAATGACGCGGGGCGTGAGCTTTCGCGTTTCGCCAACCGCGGTCACGAAGAATTCGTCCTCCGGCATGCCCCGGGCGTCGCGAAGTTCCGCGAGCTTTCTCGGCGGTTCGTCCAGGGCCTCGTCGCTCAGCGTGAAGACGCCCCAGTGGATGCCGAGCGAGCGCTTGGCGCCCACGTCACCGTGGACTTTCAGCGCTTCCTCCACGTCGACGTGCTGCTTGCTCATGAACCAGCGTGGTGCGTAGGCCCCGATGGGGATCAGCGCGATGTCGAATCCGCCGCCAAGCTCGGGCGTCTGGCGACTCTGGAAGTGCTGGCGGATATCGGTGAAGTCGCGCGAGTAGCCCGTGTCGCCGGTAAAGAGCAGGTGGCAATCCGGTGCGAGGACGGCGAAACCGCCCCAAAGGGTTGCCATGGCGTCGCCCGGGCTGCGCGACGACCAGTGCTGTGCCGGGACCAATGTCACTTCGATATCGCCTCGTGCCGACGGCACGCGTTGGCTGTCCCACCAGTCGAGTTCGACCACATGACGGATGCCGCGCGAAGCCAGCCACGGCTTGAGGCCCAGCGGCACGACGAACAGCGGCGGTCCGCCCGCCTGCCGATCGAGGCCCAGCACCGAGGCCGCATCCAGATGGTCGTAGTGGTTGTGCGACACCAGCACCAGATCCACGTGCGGCAGGTCCGCCAGGGCGATGCCGGGTGGGGTGTGCCGCTTCGGGCCCACGAGCCGCACGGGCGAGGCGCGCTCGGAGAACATCGGATCGGTCAGCAACGTGAGTCCGCCCATCTGGGCCATGACCGTGGCATGGCCGACGTAGGTGATGGCCGGCGCCATCCGTGCGCCTGCGAGTGCGTTGGCGTGCAGCCAGCCCAGATCGGGCGTCACCCTCGGCGTGGGTGCCAGTGGCGGGGGCGGCAGATGGTTGCGGATGGCATCCCTGCGCCACCGCAGGAGCTCCGACAGGCTCTTCGGCTGGTACTCCGTGTAATTGTTCTGGAAGCCGCGCGGGCGGTGGTGCGGCTTCCCGGGGTCGTGATATGGGTTCATGCTTCGCCGCAATTTATCCGGCGATCAGTTTTTGCACCAGTTCGGCGGTGGTCGCTGCCGCGTACTTGCGCATCAGCCGCGCGCGGTGGATCTCCACGGTGCGGTGGCTGATGGCGAGCGCCTTGCCGATCTCCTTGGAGGTGCGCCCCTGCATGACCTGCGCCGCCACCTCGCGCTCGCGGGGCGTGAGTTCGGCCTTGACGGAGCGGCGCGAGCCGAGATCCTCGAAGGTCCAGATGCCCGCCTCGTGGGGGGCGGCGCGGTTGAGAGCCTGCCCGCTCACGTGGCACCAGAAGGTTTCGCCCGCGAAGGCGCCGTGCAGATTGCCCAGCCTTTTCATCATGCGGTTGTCGGCATAGCGGCCGCTGGCGTTCAGGATCGGCTCCATGCGCTTGCCGATGCGCTCGAATTCGGCGACGCTCGGGTACAGCACCTGGAACGACTGGCCGACCAGCGCACTGCGCGTGGCACCGAACATCTCGCACAGCCTCGCGTTGCAATCCACGATGATGCGATGGCGAGACAGCACCATGCCCACCGGCGACTGTTCGAAAGCCAGCCGGTAGTCGATGGCGGTCAGATCGGTGTCGGGTGTCTCCATTACGAAATACTACGTATGCCTGTACGTAGTATCGTCTCAGGCTCTGAATCAACCATCACCCAGCGAGGAATCATGGCGAACAAGATCTACCCCTCCGCCGACGCGGCGCTCAAGGGTGTCGTGGCCGATGGCCAGACGCTCGCCGTCGGCGGCTTCGGCCTGTGCGGCATCCCCGAGGCGCTGATCGACGCGCTGCACGATTCGGGCGTCAAGAACCTGACCTGCATTTCCAACAATGCGGGTGTCGACGGCTTCGGCCTCGGCAAGCTGCTCGAAACCCGCCAGATCAAGAAGATGATCGCGAGCTACGTGGGCGAGAACAAGGAGTTCGAGCGCCAATACCTCGCGGGCGAACTCCAGCTCGAATTCACGCCGCAGGGCACGCTGGCCGAAAAGCTGCGCGCCGGTGGCGCCGGCATCCCGGCCTTCTTCACCAAGACCGGCGTGGGCACGCAGGTCGCCGAAGGCAAGGAACTGCGCGAATTCGACGGCGAGACCTACGTGATGGAGCGCTCGCTCGTGCCTGACGTCGCGCTGGTCAAGGCCGACGTGGCCGACAAGTCCGGCAACCTGCGCTTCCGCTTGACGGCGCGCAACTTCAATCCGGCTGCGGCGATGGCCGGCAAGATCTGCATCGTCGAGGTCGAGAAGATCGTCGAGGTCGGCGAACTGGCGCCGGACGACATCCACCTGCCAGGCATCTACGTGCACCGCATCGTGCTCAACAGCAATCCCGAGAAGCGCATCGAGAAGCGGACGGTGAGCGCTGCGGCACCTGTCGACGCAGTGGCCGCGAAGGTCGAGGCGCAGGCTGCCATCGCGCAAGCCGCTGCCGGCAGCGAAGTCCCGGCCCCCATCAAGAACAGCAGCAAAGGAGCCTGAGATGCCCTGGACCCAAGACCAGATGGCCGCACGCGCGGCGCAAGAACTCGAAGACGGCTTCTACGTCAACCTGGGCATCGGCATCCCGACGCTTGTCGCCAACTTCGTCGGCGACAAGGAAGTCTGGCTGCAGAGCGAGAACGGCATGCTCGGCATCGGCCCGTTCCCGACGGAAGACCAGGTCGACGCCGACCTGATCAACGCCGGCAAGCAGACCGTGACGACCTTGCCCGGCAGTGCCATCTTCGGCAGCCACGACAGCTTCGCGATGATCCGCGGCGGCAAGATCAACCTGTCGATCCTCGGCGCCATGCAGGTGAGCGAAAAGGGTGATCTCGCCAACTGGATGATTCCCGGCAAGATGGTCAAGGGCATGGGCGGCGCAATGGACCTCGTCGCGGGCGTCAAGCGCGTGATCGTGCTGATGGAACACGTCGCGAAGAAAAAGGACGGCACCGAGGATCTCAAGATCCTCGAGAAATGCACGCTGCCGCTGACCGGCGTGGGCGTGGTCGATCGCATCATCACCGACCTGGCTGTGCTGGACGTGGTGCCGCAGGGCCTGAAGATCGTCGAGATGGCGCCCGGCGTGAGCTTCGAGACGCTGCAGGCCAAGACCGGCACCAAGTTGATCCAGTGAGGGACCGCGCCGGATAGCGCAAAGGGCAGGGCCGTGTGAACGCGCCCTGCCTTTTTTTGTTTGGAGCAGCACATGAACGCAACCGAGGAATTGGGCCGGATCTGGCGGCTGGCGGGCCTGCCGCCCGAAGCGTTGGATTTCGCGAGACTTGGCGGTACGGACCCCGTACTGCCATCGTCGTTCGCCGTGGGGACCGCGGCACAGAGCACCATCGCCGCTGCGGCGCTCGCAGCCTGCGAGCTGGGTCATGCACGCGGCACGCCGCGCCAGGAGGTCAGCGTCGAGATGCTGCATGCGGCGCTCGAATGCACGGGCTGGTTCAGCGTGGATGGAAAGGTGCCGGAGTTGTGGGACGCGTTCTCCGGCGTGTATCAGGCTTCCGACGGTTGGGTACGGATTCATGCGAACTTCGCTCACCACCGGGACGGCGCACTGAGGCTGCTGGGCCTGAATCCGCAAACCGCGCAGCGGGCGGACGCCGAAGCGGCGATGCAGTCGTGGAAGGCGCTGGAGTTCGAGTCGGTGGCGGCGGCCAAGGGGCTGGTGGCGACTGCCTTGCGGCGCTTTGACGAATGGGACGTCACGCCGCAGGGTGCGGCGTTGGTGTCGCAGCCGCTGTTCACCATCGAGCGCATCGGCGACGCACCGGTGCTCGGTCTGCCGCCGCTTTCTGCAGAAGCGAGACCGTTGTCGGGCGTGCGGGTGCTGGATCTGACGCGCATCCTCGCCGGTCCTGTGGGTGGTCGCGCGCTCGCGGCGTATGGCGCCGACGTGATGCTGATCAACTCGCCGAACCTGCCCAACATCGAAGCGATCGCGGACACCAGCCGCGGCAAGCTGTCGGCGCATGTCGATTTGCGAGCGGAGGCGGGTCGCGACGCGTTGACGGCCTTGCTGCGAGATGCACATGTCCTGATCCAGGGCTACCGGCCGGGCGGCATCGCGGCGCTGGGTTTTGGTGCGCATCAGGCGGCAGAGGCGCGGCCGGGCATCGTCTATGTCTCGCTCTCGGCCTACGGAACCCTAGGCCCCTGGGCAGAGCGCCGCGGCTTCGATTCGCTTGTGCAGACCGCGATGGGTTTCAACCATGCGGAAGGCGAGGCGGCAGGTGATGGAAAGCCAAGGCCGTTGCCGATGCAGATCCTCGACGAGGCGACGGGCTACCTCATCGCGATGGGCGCGTCTGCAGCGCTGTGGCGCCAGCAGCGCGAGGGCGGTAGCTGGCACGTGCAGGTGTCACTGGCTCAGACGGGTCATTGGCTTCGAGGACTGGGCAGGGTGGCCGGGGGGCTGCGCATTGAAAGGCCCGACAAATCGCCGTATCTGGAAACTTCGGCGTCGGGGTTTGGGGAACTCTGCGGCTTGCGTCACAGCGCGCAGCTTTCGCGTACGCCTGCCGTGTGGTCACGGCCTTCCATGCCGCCTGGGAGTCATTTGCCGGTTTGGATATAGGAGCTGCAGCACCCGGCGGGCGCCGTCCCAATGCGCAAGAGAAGGCTCACGCCTTCCCCAGCATCTCGATCAGCCGGGCAAGCGCCACCGAAGGGGTTCCTTGCCACACGAGGTGCGTCCGATTGGCACGCATGCGTTCCGGCAAGGCATGCTGGTGAACGTCCGCAGTGGCACGCAGCGCCTTGAGGACCGACACGGGCACGATCGCAAAGCCGGTACCCGCGGCAACGCATGCAATCATGGCCTGGTAGGAGGAAAACTCCAGTGAGCGCGACGGCGCGACACCACCCTTGCCGAGCCACTGCTCGAGCAGTCTTCGGTACGAGCACCCTTGGGCAAAGGCGATGAGCGTGGTGTTGGCCAGATCGTCCGGCTTGGTGACCGAGGCGACGCTGCGCGCCGTGATCAACACCAGCTCTTCTTCGAAGACCGCCATCGTTTCGAGGCCCGATGCGTTGAAGGGCTCGGACACAAATGCAGCCTCGACCTCGAACGCACCCACCCGCTTCAACAGCGCGCCGGTAGTGCCTGTCACCAACTCGACGGTCACGCCCGGATAGAGCTTGTGAAATCGCGACAGCACAGGCGCCAGACGACTGCCGGCCGTGCTCTCGAGCGAACCGAGCCTGAAAGTGCCGAGCGGAAGATCGCTGCGCAATTCGCTTTCGGCTTCGTCCGCCAAACGCAGCAGGCGGTCGGCGTAGGGCAGCAGCTTGTGCCCGGCGGGCGCCAGCGCCAGACTCCGGCCTTGCCGATGAAAGAGCTTCTGGCCCAGCCGCTCCTCCAACTGCTGGATGCGCGTCGTCACATTCGACTGCACTCGATTGAGCTTGTCCGCCGCACGGATCACTCCACCCTCGGCCACGACGGTGCGGAAGATCTCGAGGGAATCCAGATCGATAGTTCTCATAAAGCGAATGATTGTTCTGAATAATTCATTTGTGGCGCATTGGCATTTTGCGTCTAATGACTGCCCATGTCGAACCCTTCCATTGCCGTAGCGCGCCCCTCCTTCTTCGCCGTCTGCGCCGCAGGCTTGCTGGCGCTGGCCATCGCGATGGGCATCGGGCGCTTTGCCTTTACGCCGATGCTGCCGCTGATGATCCGTGCGGGCAGTGCCGATGTGGCCGCGGGTGGTTGGCTCGCGGCGGCCAACTACGCGGGCTACCTGCTGGGTGCGATCACGGCGGCACGCATTCCGCTGACGCCTCAGCGCATCGGACTGGTGTCGCTTCTCGCGATCGTGGTGTCGACGGCAGCGATGGGCTGGACCGGGTCGGTGGCCATCTGGCTGGTGCTGCGCTTTGTCGCGGGCGTGGCAAGTGCATGGGCGCTCGTGAGCACCAGTGTCTGGTGCCTTGGCTGGCTCGCGCGCCTGGAGCGGCCGGCCGGCGCCGGCATCCTGTATGCGGGCGTCGGGGTTGGCATCGCGCTGGCCGGGCTCTACTGCTGGCGCGCGGGCGCGGCGGGCATGGAGCCCGACAGGCTGTGGTTGCAACTCGGCGCGCTCGCGCTCGCGGGTCTGATCGCTGTCGCAGCGCTGATGCCGCGCGATGCGGGCGCTGCACATGCCACCGTTCGCGAATCCGCAGCGACCCGGCCTGCTTCGTCCCGCGCCGTACCCTGGAGCCTCGTGTTCTGCTACGGCATCCTCGGCTTCGGCTACATCCTGCCTGCGACCTTTCTCCCCGTGCTGGCCCGCGCGGTGGTCGACGATCCCTCCGTCTTCGGCGCCGCATGGCCCGTGTTCGGTGCAGCGGCCGCCGCGTCCACGCTGCTTGCAGGCGCAGTGCTGGGTCATGTCTCCCGGCGCCGGGTGCTGGCCGGAAGCCATGTGCTGATGGCGGTCGGCTGCCTGCTGCCGGTACTGCACCTGTCCGCCTTGACCGTGCTCGCGGCGGCGCTGCTGGTGGGCGGAACCTTCATGGTCGCGACCATGGCCGGCATGCAGGAGGCCAAGGCGACTGCCGTCGGAGATCCGACGCGGGCGCTCGGCCGCATGACCGCTGCCTTCGCCATCGGACAGATGGCCGGCCCCGTGCTGTCCTCCGCATTGAGCGGCAGGGCGCAGGGCTTTGGCGGACTCTTTGCCGCGCTGGTCATCGGTGCCGTGGCATTGCTGGCCAGTGCCGTGTGGCTGGTCCGCGAGCCGTCCCGAACCTGAATCAACGAAAGGAATCCATCATGTTTCAACAAGGCCATACCGCCCCGTGGTCCGAGCGCCTGCCGATGCCGGCTGCCGAGTCGATGTCGGATGCGCAGCGCGCAGCGGCGCAAGCCCTGATCGACGGCCCGCGCAAGGCTGTCTTCGGCCCCTTCGTCCCGCTGCTGCAAAGTCCGGTGCTGATGGAGCGCATCGGCAGCCTGGGCGAATACCTGCGCTTCGACAGCAAGCTCGATGCGCCCGTGCGCGAACTCGTGACGTGCGCGGTTGCGCGCCATGTCGGCAATCAGTTCGAATGGGTTTTGCATGCGGCGGCGGCGGTGAAGGCCGGCGTCAGCGCCGAGGCGATTGAAGCCTTGCGGCTCGGTCGCCGCGCCGCGCCGCTGGCTGAAGACGAGCAGCTTGCGCTCGACTTCGCGCTCGAACTCCTGCAGCACCACGGCGTGAGCGAACCGACCTACGCCGCTGCGGTGGCGCGCTTCGGGGCCAGCACGGTGGTGGAGCTGAGCGCCCTTGTCGGCTACTTCACGATGGTCTGCTGGGTCATGAACGTGGCGCACACGCCGGTACAAGGGGCAGAGGGACAGCGGGGGCTCGAAGCGTTTCCGTTGTAGGGCGCGCCGCCCGGAGGCGGCAGCAGGTCAGGCAGACGTCGGTTGGCGCAGGCAGAATGGCGCCCGCCGCGGACAGGGGTCCGTGAATCGACCCTTTGCTTCCGCCCATGCTCGACAAACGCTTCTTCCCGCGCCTGGCCGTTGCGTCCGGCGGCAATCGCTGGGATTGGGCCTTGCTGCCGCTGGTGCTGGCGACACTGTTTGCGCTGGCCTACGGCGGCGCGCAGATGGCGCGGCCGTACGAGCTCGGCCAGCAGATGCCGATCAGCCTCGACCCGTGGATGCTGCCGTACTACCTGCTGCGCACCACGCTTCGAATGTTTCTCGCGCTGGGTGCGTCGCTGGTCTTCAGTTGCATCTTTGCGGTGCTGGCAACACGCTACCGTGCTGCCGAGAAGGTGCTGGTGCCGATGCTCGACATCCTGCAGTCGATTCCGATCCTGGGTTTCCTGTCGATCACGGTCACCGGCTTCATCGCCTTGTTTCCGGGCAACCTGCTCGGCGTCGAGTGCGCCGCGATCTTCGCGATCTTCACCTCGCAGGCCTGGAACATGGCGTTCAGCCTGTACCAGTCGCTGCGCACCGTTCCATCGGAACTGCGCGAGGCGGCGTCGGTGTTCCAGCTCTCGGCGTGGCATCGGTTCTGGCGGCTGGAGCTGCCCTTCGCCATGCCCGGGCTGCTGTGGAACATGATGATGTCGATGTCCGGCGGCTGGTTCTTCGTGGTCGCCTCCGAGGCGATCTCGGTGTCCAACCAGAACATCAAGCTGCCCGGCGTCGGCTCCTACATTGCGATGGCGATCGCGGCGCGCGACCTTGGCGCCATCGGCTGGGCCATCGGCGGGATGCTCATCGGCATCACGCTCTACGACCAGTTGTTCTTCAGGCCGCTGATCGCGTGGGCCGACAAATTCCGCTTCGAGGAGGGCAGCAGCGAGGATGCCCCGCGCTCATGGCTGCTCACCTGGCTGCGCCGCACCGATCGGCTCAAGCGCCTCATGATCGGCGCCGCCAGGCTGCTGGAACGATCGCTGGTGATGTTTCGCCGCGAGCACGACGGTACGTCGATCAAGGCACGGCCGCGCCAGTCCAATCCGGCGGTGGCGCGCGTGTGGGATGCGGTCCTCGCGGCGGCCGTGCTCCTGGCCGTTGCATGGCTGGCGCGCTTCATCCACACGGAAGTCGGATGGAGGGAGGTGGGCCATGTCTTCGTCCTGGGCTTCTACACCTTGCTGCGCGTGCTGGTCTTGATCGCGCTGGCCGCACTGGTCTGGGTGCCGGTCGGCGTGTGGATCGGCATGAATCCGCGCTGGGCCGGGAGACTGCAGGGCGTGGCGCAGTTCATGGCGGCGTTCCCTGCGAACCTGATGTTTCCCGTGGCGGTGCTGTTCATCGTCCGCTGGCATCTCAATCCCGACATCTGGCTGGCGCCGCTCATGGTGCTGGGGACACAGTGGTATCTGCTTTTCAACGTGATTGCCGGCGCATCCAGCGTGCCGACCGAACTGCGTTACGCGGCGCGGAATCTCGGCCTCACCGGTTGGCTGCGTTGGCGGCGCTACCTGCTGCCGGCCGTGTTCCCGAGCTTTGTCACGGGTGCGATCACGGCCAGCGGCGGCTCGTGGAACGCGAGCATCGTCGCCGAATACGTGACCTGGGGCGACACCACATTGCAGGCCACGGGGCTGGGCAGCTACATCGCCCACATGACAACCATCGGCGACTTCCCGCGCATCGCGCTGGGCATCGCCGTGATGTGCGTGTTCGTGATGGCCATGAACCATTTCGTATGGCGCAAGCTCTATGAGCTGGCAGAGCAGCGGATGCATTTCTGATGAACGCGCGAAGGAGAGTCCATGGCCGAAGCCATCGTTGAACTCAGGGGCGTGGGCAAGTCCTTCCGCTCCGCTGATGGCACCGCACGCTCGGTTCTGGAAGGTGTGGACTTCCGCCTTGCCGAAGGCGAGATCGTGGCGTTGCTCGGGCAGTCTGGCTCAGGCAAGTCCACGCTGCTGCGCATTCTCGCGGGCCTGGTCAGCGCCGACACCGGAAGCGTGGGCTATCGCGGCCAGCCGCTCTATGGGCCGGCGCGCGGCATTGCGATGGTGTTCCAGTCCTTCGCGCTGTTTCCGTGGCTCACGGTCCAGCAGAACGTCGAGCTCGGCCTGGAGGCGCGCGGCATGGCACCGGCCGAGCGTATGCGGCGTGCCGGCGCTGCCATCGAGCTCATCGGACTTGCGGGCTTCGAGGGCGCCTTGCCGCGGGAGCTGTCGGGCGGCATGCGGCAACGCGTGGGCATCGCGCGTGCGCTGGTGGTCGAGCCGGAAGTGCTGTTGATGGACGAAGCCTTCTCGGCGCTCGACGTGCTCACCGGCGAACGGTTGCGTGACGACATCCTGCGGTTGTGGGGCGGTGGGGCGATGCCGACCAAGGCGATGCTCATCGTCTCGCACAACATCGAGGAGGCTGTGCTCATGGCCGATCGCGTGCTGATCTTCGCTGCCGACCCGGGTCGCGTGCGTGCCGAGTTGCCGATCCGCCTGCCGCGTCCGCGGGACGTCGACAGCCTGGAGGTGCGGGCGTTGATCGACGAAGCCTATGCACTCATGACTGCCGGTACGGCGGCGACCGGCCGCGCGCCCGAGGAGCCGGTGCGCATGCACCTGGGCGACCGTCTGCCGGACGCCGACATCGGCCGCATGGAAGCCCTGCTGGAGATGCTGGTCGAGGACGGACGCGAAGGACGCGCGGACCTGCCCCGGCTTGCGGAAGAGGCCGAGTTGACCGACCACGACCTGTTGCCGCTGGCGCAGGCGCTGGCGCTGCTCGGCCTTGCGCAACTGGCGGACGCCGACCTGCATCTCACCGAACTGGGTCGTCACTATGTCGCGGGTGCACACACCTTGCGCCAGCAGTTGCTCGGCCAGCAGTTGCTGGCGCGTGTGCCGCTCGCCGCGCACATACGCCACAGCCTGGAACAGGCGCCGGCGGGCGAACTGCCTCAGGAGCCCTTCCTGGACCTGCTGAAGGAAAGCCTGGACGAACCGACGGCCGAGCGGGTGCTGCGCACCGCGATCGAATGGGGCCGCTATGGAGAGGTGTTCGAGTACGACCTGCGCACCGGCCTCATTCATCTACCGGCGGGCGATGACGAGAGCCAGGAGCCGCGGGGCCGCGAGTAAGCGCGCCGGTATCGGCATCCAGCGCAAGCACTGCATCGGCCAAGGCTTCAATGCCTTGCTCCGTCAGGTCGCTCGCGTCGACGCGGGAGCGATCGGACCAGGCCATGAAGTGCCGTGCCTGTGAGCGCGCGTAGTGCGGGTCGTAGTGCTGCGTCATCAACTCGGCGAACAGCGGCGCGAGTTCTCGCGCACGTGCCCAGGCCTGCCAACGCTGCACCGTCTCCTTGCCCTGCAGTTCCTTGAGCAGGCCCAGTTGCGTGGCGAGCACCTCACCGTCGTCGCCCAGGTAGGCATAGTCGCGCAGCAGATAGTCCAGTCGCGCTTGCCGCGTTGCAATGATCTCGATACAGGGGCTCGCACGCATTCTTGACACCAGCGATACAGGCAGGGCGATACGTCCGATGCGGGGGCTTTCGCCTTCGACGTACAAGGGCCGGTGCAGGTCGATGGCTTCGAGCACCTGCGCGATGCGCGTCTCGAAGTGCTTCTGCGATGGTTGCGACACGCCCGGCAGCGCACCGAGCAATGAGCCTTTGTGCTTGGCGCAGTCTTCAAGGTCCAGCACCTGGGCGCCGCGCAGAGCCAGCGACTGCAGCACCCGGGTCTTCGCACTGCCCGTGGCGCCGCAGAGGATGCGCAATGACAGCTGGGGACACAGCGCTTCGATCCGCTCGATGACGTGGTGGCGAAAGCTCTTGTAGCCGCCGGCCAGTTGCTGGGCGTCCCAGCCGACCAGCCGCAGCCAGGTCACCATCGATCCGCTGCGCAAACCGCCGCGCCAGCAATAGACGAGCGGCTTCCAGCTGGAAGGCCGATCGGCGAATCGTTCCCTCAAGTGCTTCGCGAGATTGGCGGCTACCATCGCGCCGCCGACGCGCCTGGCCTCGAACGCACCGCGCTGCTTGTAGAGCGTGCCGACGATGCGGCGCTCATCGTCGTCGAGCACCGGGCAGTTGATGGCGCCGGGGATATGGTCGAGCGCGAATTCGGAAGGAGAGCGAGCGTCGATCAGGGTATCGAAGGCGTGCAGGTCGGACACGCGAATGGGGGGGCGTTGCACGGTCGACTCAGGCGTGCTTCAACGCACTCGTGGCTGGCACAATGCCTGTCGGTCTGGCAGATTCGATGTCATCATCATGGAATCGATTGCGCTCACACGGTTTTCACACGGCGGCGGTTGCGGCTGCAAGATTGCCCCCGGCCTGCTGACGGAGATTCTGGCACGCGCGCCGCAGGGCATCGTGCCGCCCGAGTTGCTGGTCGGCATCGAAACCAGCGACGATGCCGCGGTCTACCGCCTCAACGCCACGCAGGCCCTGGTCGCGACCACGGATTTCTTCACGCCGATCGTGGACGACCCGTACGACTTTGGCCGCATCGCCGCGACGAATGCGCTGTCGGACATCTACGCGATGGGCGGAACGCCGATCATGGCGCTGGCGCTCGTCGGCATGCCCATCGACAAGCTGCCACCCGAGGTGATAGGCCGCGTGCTGGAAGGCGGGGCGAGCATCTGCCGCGAGGCCGGCATCCCGATCGCGGGCGGCCACAGCATCGATGTGCTCGAGCCGATCTACGGCCTGGTGGGATTGGGACTGGTCCATCCCGATCGCGTGCGTCGCAATTCGGATGCGCTGCCGGATGACGTGCTCGTGCTCGGCAAGCCGCTGGGCGTGGGCATCCTGTCGGCAGCGCTCAAGAGAGGGCTGCTCGACGAAGCCGGGTACGCGCAGATGCTGTGTCACACGACGCAACTCAATCGCGTGGGCATCGAACTCGCTGCGCTCGATGGTGTGCACGCGATGACGGATGTCACGGGCTTCGGCCTCGCGGGCCACCTGCTTGAAATCTGCCGGGGCGCGAAGTTGCGGGCACGCATCCGGTTCGACGCATTGCCGACCATCGATGCCGCGGTCACGTTCGCGAAGAACGGCGTCGTGACGGGCGCCTCCGCGCGCAATTGGAGCGGCTATGGATCGCACGTCGACTGGCCATCGCATGCCGAGCCATGGCAGCGTGCACTGGTCGCCGATCCGCAGACCAGCGGCGGGCTGCTCGTGAGTTGCCGCGCCGATGCCGTCGATGCCGTGCTTGCGAGCTTCGGCGCGGCCGGGTTCGAGCAGGCGGCGCGCATTGGAACCCTTCATGCGCTGGACGGCAGAGCGCCACCGGGTATCGAGTTCGATACGTGAGGTCGCAGGTCGAATGGAGGAACGCTGATGAACCATTACACGCGTGCCTTGCTGACCAGTGTCGCGATGACCGTGCCATTGCTGTCTGCGTTTGCCGAGCAGTCCGGGATGCCGCAGGGGCCGGATGTGTCCGACAAAAGCTACTGGGAACTTCTCGTCGGTCCGTATGCAGTGCACTGGAGCAGTGACGACGAGCACAAGCACGTCTACCTTCTGGGGGTGGAGCGCGGTCTGCCGGACGGGACGCTGTGGGGTTTCTCGGCCTTCCAGAACTCGTTCGGCCAGGCCTCGGCTTACGCCTACTACGGGTACCGGTGGGATGACGTGTTCGGATATGCGGGGCTCTACGTCAAGATCTCCGGTGGCATCCTCTATGGCTACAAGGAACCGTACGAGGACAAGATTCCGATCAATCACAACGGCTGGGGCCTCGCCATCATTCCGGCGGTCGGTTATCGCCTCACGCCCAAGGATGCACTCGAAGTCGGCATGCTCGGAACGGCGGGCCTCATGTTCATGTACACCCGCCGGTTCTGATGCTTCGCGTTCGATGAAGCGAGAAATCTTTCGGCCTCGGCCGAAGAGGGCCTCGCAAGCCTCTATAATTCGAAGCTCGAAAAATGCGGGAATAGCTCAGTTGGTAGAGCGCAACCTTGCCAAGGTTGAGGTCGAGAGTTCGAGACTCTTTTCCCGCTCCAGTTTTCGCCCTTGCGGATCCATCGCCGTCACAGGGCATCCGTACCGGCAACTCCTTTGCCGGTACGTTGCGCGGGTTCCTCGCGCAGATCTTCAGGGCGACACATCTCCAGTCAAGTGCCCATGGACATCGTCGTCAACGAAGAACTCAAAGCTTATATCGATCCCCTGACCGCGGAAGAAGACGAAGCGCTCGAACGCAGCATCCTGGCCGAAGGTTGTCGCGACGCACTCGTCCTGTGGGGCGACGTACTCGTCGATGGCCACAACCGCTATCGCATCTGCCAGAAGCACGGGCTGCCGTTCCAGACGGTGCAGAACCCGCGCTTCCGTTCGATGGAGGACGTGCACCTGTGGATGATCGACCAGCACCTGGGTCGCCGCAGCATCTCTGACTTCCAGCGCGGCGTGCTGGCACTGCGCAAGAGAGAGATCGTTGCCGAGCGCCGCACGCGCGCGGCCACTGCGCCCGACGCTGCAATGGTTGCCGATGCGCCGGCAGATGCCACGCCCGTCCAGACCGTTGGCGACTTGCCCACGGACGCTCCGCTCAACAGCCGCGAGGCCATTGCGAAGGCGGCGCGCCTGAGCAGCAGCCAGGTGGTGATGATCGAAAAAATCCAGAAGCAGGCGGCGCCCGAACTCGTCGCGGCGGTCAAGTCCGGAACGATCTCGCTCAATGCGGCGGCGGCCGTGGCGACCTTGCCCGCCGAGGAGCAGATCGCAGCCGCCAATGCCGGCAAGGATGAACTGAAGCAGGCAGCCAAGCGGGTTCGCGAGTCGAAGCGCAAGCCTCGGGATGACCGCGAGGATGGGGATGCCCTGGCTGCGTCGGCTTCATCCGATGATGTCGCCGGGACTGATGAATTGCAGACGCTGCGTCGACGCGTGGCCGAACTGACGGCGGAGAACGAGGCACTGCGCAGGCAGCTTTCCGAGCTGCAGTTGCAGTAGGGAGATCAGGGCAGTGGCGCGCCGCGAATCGTGTCTGCCGACTTCTTGAGCTGGTTGGCCATGTCGCGTTGAAACCGCGATGTGCCGCGTTGATGGAGTACGTCGATCAACCAGCCACCCGCGACCAGCAGCGCCAGCGCAACCATCGTGAAAATCTCGGAATCCATGACGATCTCCCGGACCTTTGACACCTTGAACTTTGATGCGCCCGAACACGTTTGGGAATCGGCCAAATAGCATGTGTTGCTATCCGCGCCAGCCGTGAAATTGTTCCTTTTTTCGGCGCGTCGGCAGCCTCATGCCGAGAAGCGCATCACCCCATCGTCCACCGCGCCGTATCGCAAGGTCATCAGATCGGCGAGGTAGTTCTGATTGAGCTTCCAGGGCTTCCTGAAGCCCTGCTTGGGCAACCGGTCCATCGCGCGCTGGAAGTAGCCGGAGGAAAAATCAACCCAGGGCTGGAGCGCCATCGATTCGTCCTCCACCTGCGGCACGCATCGGCGCACGCTGGCTTCCTGCATGTGGTTGAGCAGACGGCAGACGAAGAGGCTGGCGAGATCGGCCTTCAACGTCCATGACGCATTCGTGTAGCCGAAGACCGAAGCGAAGTTCGGCACGCCGCAGAACATGACGCCCTTGTAGTTGACGAGTTCCGACGACTGAAGGGCGCGGCCGTCCACGCAGAGTTCGAGGCCGCCGATGAGCTGCAACTGCAGCCCGGTGGCGGTGACCACGAGATCCGCCGGCAACTCCGCGCCGCTGGCGAGCCTCAGCCCGGTCTCGGTGAAGGATTCGATCTGGTCGGTCGCCACGCTCACGCGCTTCTCGCGGATGGCCTTGAACAGATCGCCATCGGGCACAAAGCAGAGGCGTTGCTCCCACGGGTTGTACCTGGGCGTGAAATGGGTGTCGACGTCGAAGTCCGGCCCGACCTGCCGGCGGACGAGCTTGAGCATCGTGTCTCTCGCGAACTTGGGCTTGCGCCGGCACAGCGCGAAGACGCCCATGCCCAGCATCAGATTGCGCCAGCGCGTGATGCCATGGGCGGAGGAGGGGCCCAGGTGACGCAGCATCCAGCCCGCCATCCGGTCGACCGACGGGATGGTGAGCACGTAGCTGGGCGAGCGTTGCAGCATCGTCACGTGCGCCGCGTGCTTCGCCAGTTCGGGCACCAGCGTGACGGCCGTGGCGCCGCTGCCGATCACGACCACGCGCTTGCCGGCGTAGTCGATGTCGTCGGTCCATTGCTGTGGATGCACGATCCGACCGGCGAAGCGCTCGCGGCCCGGAAAGGCCGGGGAGTAGCCCCCGGCGTAGTCGTAGTAGCCGCTGCACGCCAGGAGGAAGTTGCAGCGGATCGAGGCCTTGTCGCCGGAATCGCGCTCGAAATCGACGGTCCATTGTGCGTTGTCAGATGACCACATCGCGCGCCGCACGCGATGTCCGAAGCGGATCAACTTGTCGATGCCCTGTTCACGAGCCGTGTCGCGCAGGTACTGGAGGATGGAAGGCCCGTCGGCAATGGATTTCGTCCCGGTCCACGGCCGGAACGAATAGCCCAGCGTGTACATGTCGGAGTCGGAACGGATGCCGGGATAGCGAAAAAGGTCCCAGGTGCCGCCGAGCGACTGGCGCGCTTCCAGGATCGCCACGCTCCGGCCGGGGCACAGCCGCTGCAGGTGGGAGGCCGCGCCGATGCCGGAGAGGCCTGCTCCCACGATCAGCACGTCGACGAATTCATCAACCATCTGCTCGGACTCTCCTCACGCGCGCGTGAAGACTCCGCAGCCACGCGCATCCTTGATTCTGGCCGGAGTGTCGCAGGGTGATCCTCCCCCGGAATGATGAGGCGCGGACGATGGGGCAGGATGCCGCTGAGCGCTTTGCTCAGCCTTTGGCTTGCCCTTCCAGCCGGCGATTGGCGTCCAGTGCGTAGACGACGGGCTTCTCATCCGAGCTCTTGTGGGATGCCGCCGCGCCTTCGCCCAGCGGGAGGTGCGACGATCCGTAGACCTCGCGCTCGAGCCGCTTCGCGCGTTCGGCGTACATGCGGGCCAGCGCGCCATGGTGCTCTGCCGCCGCCTGGTGCTCGATGCGGGCCAGGTGGGCCTCTTCGAGCAGCGTCATGACGCGTCGCAAGTGGCCGTTTCGATTGGGCTGGAAAAAGCTGAACATCAGATCCTCCATCGCGGTAGCCGTTGATAGGTCTGTGTTTTAACTTCAATTGGGGTGCGGCGCTTGTAAGGCAGCGCCTACCTTAGGGATAGACCGCACGGCCGATCACTCTGCGAGGCGCAACGCAGTAGATTGGCAAGTTCCCGCAACCAGTGGCCTGGCCGCAACGGATCGGGAGATCTACATCTCGTCGATCGAGGTGCTGCGCGTCTCTCCCTGGGCCGCCAGGGAGTAGCGTTCGCGAGTCTTGACATAGAAACTCGCGCCGAAGCGGCCGACCGGAAAGTAGTGCTGCAGCCGGACGCGCCAGGTTTCGGTGTCGATCAGTTCATCGCGGGCGTGCATCCATCGCACCTGCCCGATGAAGATCTGGCGGCTCTCGGTTTCGAGCGTTTCCCACAACGTGCATTCGAATGCTACAGGCGCCTCGGCGATGCGAGGCGGCTTCACCGCACTGCTGGGCAACGCGGTGAAGCCGACGATGTCGAGCTCGCTCACGTGCGACGGATGGCGGTCGCCGCAGCGGTGCATCTGCTCGGCGATGTCCTCGTCAGCCAGGTGCACGACGAATTCGCCGGTCCGCACGATGTTGGCGGCCGTATCCTTGAGCACGCCGTCCTGCAGGCGGTTGACGCTGATCATCACGATAGGGGGCTCCTCGCCGAGCATGTTGAACATGCTGAAGGGCGCGGCATTGACGATGCCGTCGGGGCCGAGCGTGGTGACGAGGGCGATCGGCCGGGGCACGATCAGGCTTGCCATGAGCTTGTAGCGCTGGTGCTCGGTCAGGGCGGCGAAGTCGATGTTCATAGGGGTTCCAGGGCGGTCACAGGGCGTTACGGCACGAAGCGCTGTCGTGGTTTCAAATGGAAAGGGCGTCTCCGCCCGCAGATGAAAGGACGATTCCACCATGCCCGAACGGGACTCAGCAGAATTCAGGCCAGCACGCGAATCTTCGGTGTGGACCCTGGTGATTGTCGTCGTGGTGATCCTCGCGGCCGCATTCGCGTGGTGGCGCTGGTCGCTGCAGAAGGAGGCGCCTCCGCCCGAGGCGCCCGCCGCGACCGCGCCGCAGCCCGCACCACCCGATGTACCGCCGGCGCCCGTCGCCCAGGGCCCACAGAACCCGGTCGACGCACTGGCCGAGCCCGATGCATCGTTGCCCGCGCTGAACGACGCCGATGGGCGTGTCACCGCCGCGCTCAACGAATTGCTGGGCAAGAAGTCCGTTGGTTCCTTCCTTCAGGTCGACGGCTTCGTGCGCCGCGTGGTCGCGACCGTCGACAACCTGCCGCGTGCCCAGGCCACCTCGCGCATGTGGCCGACCCATCCCGCGCCGCAGCGCTTCACGGTGCAGGGCAATGGCGAGGTGAAGACGATTGGCGCGGACAACGGCAGCCGCTACACCCCCTTCGTGCTTTTCGCGGAATCGGTCGATACGGCGCGTGCGGTGGCGCTCTACGCGAAGTTCTATCCGCTGTTCCAGCAGGCGTATGAGGAGCTCGGCTATCCGGGGCGTTACTTCAACGACCGTCTGGTGGCGGTCATCGACCACCTGCTGCAGGCGCCCGAACCCATGGGGCCGGTGAAGGTCAAGCTCACGGAAGTGAAAGGCGAGATGCAGTCGGAGCGCCCCTGGGTGCGCTACGAGTTCGTCGACCCGGAGCTTGAATCGCTCTCGGCCGGCCAGAAGATGCTGGTGCGCATGGGGCCGGTCAACGAGCGGCGGATGAAGGCCAGGCTGGCCGAGTTCCGCCGCCAGATCGCGACCGGCGCCATCGCGAAGAAGTAGCGCGAACCTCGCTCAACCGGTGCCCGGTCCGGCCGCACCGCCCGAGCACGCAAGGGCGCGCATCAGAAGCAGCTTGCGCTCCCGCGCGTTGCGCGTCAGTTCCGCAGCGCGCTTGAATTCCGCACAAGCCTCGCTTTTGCGGCCCAGCTTGGCGAGCAGGTCGCCTCGCACGCTGGGCAGCAGGTGATAGCCCCGCAGTAGCGGTTCCGAACGCAGCGCATCGACAAGTTCCAGGCCCGTGGCGGGCCCGAATGCCATCGACAGCGCGACCGCGCGATTCAGTTCCACGATCGGGGAGGGCGCGAGCTGTGCCAGTGCTTCGTAGAGCGCGGCGATGCGTTGCCAGTCCGTTTCCGCAGCGGTGCCGGCGCGTGCATGGCATGCGGCGATCGCGGCCTGCAGCGCATAGGGGCCGAGCGCGCCGCCGAGCTTTTCGGCGCGTTCCAGCGCCTTGAGGCCACGCCGGATCAGAAGCTGATTCCAGCGTCCGCGGTTCTGGTCGAGCAGCAGGATCGGGTCTCCATTGGCATCCACCCGTGCCGCGGCGCGCGAGGCCTGGATCTCCATCAGCGCGACCAGCCCATGAACCTCAGGCTCGTCAGGCACGAGTTCGGCCAGGATGCGGCCGAGGCGCAGCGCTTCCTCGCACAGGGCGGGGCGCATCCAGTCATCGCCGGCGGTGGCCGAATAGCCCTCGTTGAACACCAGGTAGATGACTTCGAGCACCGACGCGAGGCGCGCCGCCAGCTCGTTGGCGCGCGGCGCCTCGAAGGGCACGCGCGCAGCGGCGAGCGTTCGCTTGGCCCGCACGATGCGCTGCGCAATCGTGGGCTCGGGCACGAGGAAAGAGCGCGCGATCTCGTCGGTGGTCAGGCCTCCGAGCAGGCGCAGGGTCAGCGCGACGCGGCCTTCGGGCGACAGCACCGGGTGGCAGGCCGTGAACACGAGGCGGAGGAGGTCATCACCGACCTCGTCGTCGAGCGCGGCGTCCACCGCTTCGGCGAACTCCGCCGCGGCCATGGCGTGCCGGGCATCCAGCTCGCGGCCGACCTCTTCCTGCTTGCTGGCGTGCAGCGTTCTCTTGCGAAGCAGGTCGATCGCGCGGTGCTTCGCAGTCGTGGTGAGCCAGGCGCCGGGGTTGTCCGGAATGCCCTCTCGCGGCCATTGTTCGAGTGCGGCAACCAGCGCGTCCTGGGCCAGTTCCTCCGCCACGCCGACGTCGCGCACCATCCGCGCCACCGCACCGATGATCTTCGCGGATTCGATGCGCCAGACCGCGTTGATGGTGCGGTGCGTATCGGCTGCCGTCACGGGATCGGCGCCTCAGCGGGAGGCGTTGGTGTCGCGCGAAATCGCGCTGTCGCGCAAAAGCTCTTCCTGCTTGCGGATCTCGGGCGTGAACTCCGCACCGAAGTCCTCGGCCTCGTAGATCTGCCGGAGTTCGAGCACGACATTGCCGTCGCCATCGATGGGCGGCCAGCGCTTGACCCATTCGAGTGCTTCCTCTCGTGACTTGACCTGGATCAGGGTGAAGCCCGCAATCAACTCCTTGGACTCGGCGAAAGGGCCGTCGATCACCGTGGGCTTGCCGTCCTTGAACTGGATGCGCGCACCCTTCACGCTGGGCTGCAGGCCCATGCCGTCGAACATCACGCCCGCCTTGATCATCTCTTCGTTGTACTTGAGCATGTCGGTCACGAGCTGCTCGGTGGGCATCATGCCGGCCTCGGTGTCCTTGTCGGCCTTGCGAATGATCATGAATTTCATCGCCGTGCCTCCTCGGTCAGGCCTTCCTGGCGGCAAGTTCAGCCGCCAGCCTCTTTTCCTGCTCCCGGAGTTCCGGCGTGAGTTCCGCGCCGAAGTCCTCCATCTCGAAGACCTGGCGCAGCTCGACCTCTTCGCCGCCGTCGAATGGCGCACGCTTGAGCCATTCGATCGCTTCGTCCTTCGAGCGCACCTGCCAGAGCCAGAACCCGGCGATCAGCTCCTTGGTCTCGCTGAACGGGCCGTCGATCACCGTTCGCTGCTTGCCTGAAAAGCGCACCCGCGCGCCTTTCGAGCTGGCCTGGAGTCCTTCGCCCGCCAGCATGACGCCGGCCTTGACCAGCTCTTCGTTGTACTTGCCCATCGCCGTGAGCATTGCCTCGGAGGGCATGACGCCGGCTTCCGAATCCTTGCTGGCCTTGACTATCACCATGAATCGCATGTCGTTGCTCCTTCGGTTGGGAGCCCGGAATCCGGTCGGCGTGACCGGGGCTTTTCCGGGGCTCTACTTCAACGTCGAAGCTCGGACAGCGAAAACGACAGCTTCGGCGCCCTTAAATGTAAATAAATGTTATTGACGTTCAAGCCTTGGCATAGTCGCCCACCGGTACGCAACTGCAGAACAGGTTGCGATCGCCGTAGACGTTGTCGACGCGACCGATCGGCGGCCAGTACTTGGCCTGCTTGAGCGTCGCGAGCGGAAAGGCGCCGAGTTCGCGCGAGTAGGGGCGGGCCCACTCGCTGCCGAGCAGGCTGGCCGCAGTGTGGGGCGCGTTCTTGAGCGGGTTGTCGTCCTTCGGCCAGACGCCTTCCTCGATCCGGCGGATCTCCCCACGGATCGCGATCATCGCGTCGATGAAGCGGTCGAGTTCGGCCAACGGCTCGCTCTCGGTCGGCTCGACCATGAGCGTGCCTGGCACCGGGAAGCTCAGCGTCGGCGCATGGAAGCCGTAGTCGATCAACCGCTTGGCGACGTCCTCGGCCGTCACGCCGCTGGCGTCCTTGAGGGGGCGCAGGTCGAGGATGCACTCGTGCGCGACGTGGCCGTTCGGGCTCGCGTACAGCGTGGGGTAGTGGTCCTTCAGCCGCGCGCTGATGTAGTTGGCGCTGAGGATGGCGGTCTCGGTCGCGGCCTTCAGGCCCGTCGCGCCCATCATCCGACAGTACATCCAGCTGATTGGCAGCACGGCCGCATTGCCCAGCGGGGCGGCCGACACGGCACCCACGCCGTGGGATGCGATGCCGCCGGTCGCGTGTCCGGGCAGGTAGGGCACGAGATCCTCGACGACGCACACCGGCCCGACACCGGGGCCGCCGCCGCCGTGCGGGATGCAGAAGGTCTTGTGCAGGTTCAGGTGGCTCACGTCGCCGCCGAACTCGCCCGGCGCGGCCACGCCGACCAGCGCGTTCATGTTGGCACCGTCCACGTACACGCGGCCGCCGTGGGCGTGCACGATCTCGCAGAGTTCCTTCACGCGGGTCTCGAATACGCCATGCGTGCTGGGGTAGGTGATCATCACCGCCGCGAGCTTGTCGCCATGTGTTCCGCAGGCGCGCTTGAGGTCGTCGATGTCGACGTTGCCCTCGGCGTCGCAGGCCGTCACCACCACCTGCATGCCCACCATCTGGGCGCTGGCGGGATTGGTGCCGTGCGCCGAGGACGGAATCAGGCACACGTTGCGATGGCCCTCGCCCTTGGCTTCGTGGAAGGCCTTGATCGCCAGCAGGCCCGCGTACTCGCCTTGCGAGCCGGCGTTGGGTTGCAGGCTGATGCCGGCGTAGCCCGTCGCCTCGCAGAGCCAGGCGCGCAATTGCTTGTCGAGTTGGGCGTAGCCCTGCAATTGGTCGGCCGGCGCGAAGGGATGGATGTTCGCGAACTCGGGCCAGGTGATCGGGATCATCTCGCTCGTCGCATTGAGCTTCATCGTGCAGCTGCCGAGCGGGATCATGCTGCGGTCGAGCGCGAGGTCCTTGTCGCTCAGGCTGCGGATGTAGCGCAGCATCGCGGTTTCGCTCTTGTGGGTGTTGAACACCGGGTGCGTGAGGAAGTCGCTGGTGCGGCGCAGATCTTCGGGAATGCGCGGCGTGATGCGGAGGGTCAGGTCCTCGAAGCGCGGCATCGGCTTGCCCGTCGGCACGAACAGGGCCCACAAGGTCTCGA
Source organism: Variovorax flavidus (assembly GCF_030317145.1). Classification (GTDB taxonomy): domain Bacteria; phylum Pseudomonadota; class Gammaproteobacteria; order Burkholderiales; family Burkholderiaceae_C; genus Variovorax; species Variovorax flavidus. Next base: position 1,553,611 of record NZ_JASZYE010000001.1, on the reverse strand, counting down.
TGTCGGCACGTGTCGTCGTCTCGTCGAGCGAGATGCCCAGGTGGTTCTGCACGCGCTGGCGCAAGTTGAAGCTGGCCGCCTCGGCGCGTTCCAGGATCTTGGCCGTGTCGTCGCCGGTCTTGACGGTGAGGGAGTCGAAGGCGGTGGCGTTGACCAGCTCGCGGCCCATCTGCTCCAGGCCTTGCGCGAGCACCGCGGTAAGTCCGGCGACGCGCTGCGCAATGCGGCGCAGCCCGTTCGGTCCGTGATAGACGGCGTACATGCTGGCCACCACGGCGGGCAGCACCTGCGCCGTGCAGATGTTGGAGGTGGCCTTCTCGCGGCGGATGTGCTGCTCGCGCGTCTGCAATGCCAGGCGGTAGGCAGGCGCGCCATGCGTGTCGACGCTGACGCCGACGATGCGCCCGGGCAACGAGCGCTTGTATTCGTCACGGCACGCCAGATAGGCCGCGTGCGGGCCGCCATTGCACATCGGCATGCCGAAGCGCTGCGTGGTGCCGCAGACGATGTCCGCATCCCATTCGCCGGGAGGCGCCAGCAGCGTGAGCGCCAGCAGGTCGGCAGCCACGCAGAAGGCAGCGCCGAACTGGTGCGCATGGCCTGCGAGCGGGCGCAGGTCGTGCACATGCCCGGTCGTGGCCGGGTACTGCGCCAGCACCCCGAAGAACTCGCTGCTCGCCATCAGGTGCGGCAGGGTCTCGGAGACGGTGCTGACCTTGACCTCGATGCCGAGCGGCGCGGCGCGCGTCTTGATCACCTCGATGGTCTGCGGGTGGCAGTCGCCCGACACCAGGAACACGTTGCTCTTGCTCTTGACACTGCGCTTGGCCAGCGTCATCGCCTCGGCGGCGGCCGTGGCTTCGTCGAGCATCGACGCATTGGCAATGGCCATGCCCGTCAAGTCGCAGACCATGGTCTGGAAGTTGACCAGCGCCTCCATGCGGCCTTGCGAGATCTCGGCCTGGTAGGGCGTGTAGGCCGTGTACCAGGCGGGGTTCTCGAGCACGTTGCGCAGGATCACGCCCGGCGTGTGCGTGCCGTAGTAGCCCTGGCCGATGAAGCTCCGCGCGACCTTGTTCTTCGCCGCGATCGCCTTGAGTTCGGCCAATGCTTCGGCCTCCGTCGTCGGCGCCGGGAGCCGCATCGGACGGCTGCGGCGGATGGCCGGCGGCACGATGCCGTCAATCAGCTCGGCGCGCGTCGTCGAGCCGATGGCGGACAGCATGCGCGTCTCGTCTTCCGCTTCGATGCCGATGTGGCGTGCGATGAATTCCTCGGCGTTCTCGAGTTCGCCGAGCGTGGGGAGAGTGGGCAGGACGGGCGTCGACATGGAGGTGGTCGTTGGCGGAAGTGGGATCGGGCAGTGAAGGAATCAGCCAGGGATCAGTTGTCTGCGGAGAACTTCTCGTAGGCTGTCTCGTCGAGCAGCGCTTCGAGTTGGGCCGCGTCGCTGATGCGGACCTTGAAGAACCAGCCCGCATCCATCGGCGCGCTGTTGGCAAGCGAAGGATCGGCGCGCAACGCCTCGTTGACTTCGGTGATTTCCCCCGAGACCGGCATGAACACATCGGCCGCGGCCTTGACCGACTCGACCACACCCGCGACCTCGCCCTGGTTGAAAGTCTTGCCGACTTCAGGCAGGTCGACGAACACCACGTCGCCCAGCGCGTCCTGCGCATGCACCGTGATGCCGACGGTCACGAGCGTGGCGTCCGCGTCCTGCTGAACCCACTCGTGGTCCTTGGTGTACTTGATGGTCATGTAGGAAGCTCCTTGGATAAAAAGAATGTGAGAAGGGATCAGCCCCGGTAGTAGCGGGCGGGCACGAAAGGCATGGTGCTCACTTCCATCGGCACGGGCTTGCCCCGCACGATGGCCTGGATGCGCGTACCCGGCTCCGCGTAGGCCAGCGCGACATAGCCCATGGCCACCGGCCGGTCGACCGTGGGGCCGAGCAATCCGCTGGTGACGTGGCCGATGGCATGGCCTTCGAAGGATTCAAGGAGCGTGCCATCGCGCACCGGCACGCGCTCCAGCGCCACCAGACCGACCCGCTTGCGCTTCAGCGTGTCGTGGTCGAGGTGGCCCGCTGTGCCGCTGGCGGCCGTGAGTTGGGCCAGGATCCGGGCCGCGCCGGGAAAGCCGCCTTCGCGCTCGCCGCCGGTGCGCCGCACCTTCTGCATCGCCCAGCCGAGCGAAGCTTCGACCGGCGTGGTGGTTTCGTCGATGTCGTTGCCGTAGAGGCAGAGCCCGGCCTCGAGCCGCAGGGAATTGCGCGCGCCCAGGCCGATGGGCTTGACCTCCGGCTGAGCGAGAAGCAGGCGGGCCAGCGCTTCGGCGTCCTTGGCGGCGACGGAGATCTCGAAGCCGTCCTCGCCCGTATAGCCGCTACGCGTGACGAAGGCCGGCAGGCCGCCGATCTGCACGGCGCCGCCCGTCATGAAGACAAAGCGCTCCACGCCGGGAGACAGACGCGCGAGCGTCGCAGCGGCTTGCGGCCCCTGGAGCGCCAGCAGCGCATGGTCGGGCATCGGCAGGACCTGGCAGCGCTGGCCGATCTTCGCCGTGATGTGCGCGATGTCGGCCTGCTTGCAGGCGCCGTTCACGATCACGAAGAGGGAATCGTGTCCCTCGTTGAAGAACATCAGGTCGTCGAGGATGCCGCCCTCGTCGTTGAGCAGCAGTCCGTAGCGCTGCTTGCCCGGCGCCAGGCCGATCACGTCGACCGGCATGAGGGTCTCGAAAGCCGCTGCGGCCTCCGGTCCGACGAGGCGAAGCTGGCCCATGTGGGAAATGTCGAACAGGCCGGCGGCCTCGCGCGTGTGCTTGTGCTCGGCCATCAGGCCGGCGGGGTATTGCACCGGCATCGAATACCCGGCGAAGGGCACCATGCGGGCGCCAAGCTCCCCATGCAGGGCGTGAAGCGGGGTCTTCAGAAGATCGTCGGTCGATGCGGAGGCCAAGGCACTCTCCAAAGGGGCAGTCCAGATCCATGACCGAAGCCATGGGCCACCCCTGCTGTCCGCTTTACCTGAGAGATTCGCCCCACGATCGGGGTTTGCTCCTTCGGTGGACGGGCCTCCGACGTCTTGACGGGCCGCCTCTCTCCAGCAAGGAAACGCCCTTGGAAGGGCGCCTCGTCAGTCCTTTTGCCTGAGCGTTCGGGCCCTTGTTTCGAGGGGACCTGCGCCTTCGGCGGCCCCGCAGTGCGGGGCTCTCTCCTGACCGGGCGAGTGTAAGGGATTGGCGGATCGCCGGCCTGCGAAATCAGTGCACGAGCGCCGCCGGCAGCAACTTGTCGATGCGATCGCGGATCGATTCCGCGCGTTCCGCCCCCGCGGACTTGGCGATCTCGTCGAGCATTGCGCCGGCCACGGCCAGCATGCCGTCCCGGTCGCGCGACTCGCGCAGCAACTCGCGGAACTGCTCGGCCAGGATCGGGTCGCGCCGCACGAACATGCGCTCGCAGAGGTCGAAGAGAAACATGCGCGTGGTAGCGAGGGAGCGCTTGCCGTCGAAGGCGTCGGCCGCTGCCGACGCGATGTCGACCGGAGCCGGGGGCGTCTCGGACGGCGGCTGGCGCTGCTGTGCGCGGCTGTCCAGCAGGTAACCCTCCTGCACCAGATGAAGTGCGACCTTTCCGGCTTCGTCGCGGCTGCTGAAGAGCTGACCGAAATCAGTCACCGAGCGCTGGCCGTCGGCCATCAGCAGCAGGGCGCGTTCGCGTTGGCCCAGTGTGCGGCGGCCGGGCTGGAGTTCGTGGCGCGCCTTGTCGGTCTTGATGAGGAACATGGGGGATGCTGCGGCGTTCTTGGGCGAGCGCCGCAGCATCGCGGATCGGCATGACACTTTCGTGAAAGGCGCCCGCGCTACTTGAAGCCCCACAGATGCGGCAACCATGTGCTCAGCGCTGGCATGAAGGTCAGCACCAGCAGCACCACGCCATGCGCCCACAGGAAGGGCGCCAGTTCGCGCACCAGTTGCGACATCGGCACGCGCGAGACATTGCAGGTGACGAAGAGCAGTCCGCCCACCGGCGGCGTGATCATGCCGAGCGTGAGGTTGTAGATCACGATCATCGCGAAATGGATCGGGTCGATGCCCAGCTTGACCGCCACCGGCGCAAGGATCGGCGCCAGCACCATCACGCCCGGCAGCGGCTCGATGAAGATGCCGAAGAGCAGCAGGAAGACGTTCACGATGATGAGGAACATCCACGGCGACAGGTTCATGCCCGCCAGCCATTCGGCCAGCATCTGCGGCACGTTCTCGATGGTCAGGATCCACGCGAACGAGGCCGACAGCCCGATGATGATGAGCACCGATGCCGAGAGCAGGGCGGAGCGCGAGAGGATGTCGGGCAGCGCTTTCCATTCGAGCGTGCGGTAGACGAACTTGCCGCACACCAGCGCATAGAACACCGCCACCACCGATGCCTCGGTCGGCGTGAACCAGCCTGCGCGCATGCCGCCCAGGATGACCACCGGCAGCAGGATGGCCGGGATCGCCTTCCACGTCGTCAGCAGGACTTCGCGCCAGGGTGGCATGCCGCCGTCGCCCTTGTAGTTGCGCTTCTTCGAGACATGGAAGTTCACCGCGCACATCGCCACCGCGATGAGGATGCCCGGGATGAGCCCGGCCACGAACAGGCTGCCGACAGACACGTTGTCGTCCTGCAGCGCGTAGATGATCATGATGATCGAGGGCGGGATGATCGGGCCGACGATGGCAGTCGACGCCGTCAGCGCCGCAGCGTAGGAACGGTCATAGCCGGCCTTGTCCATCATCTTGATGAGCATCGAGCCCGGCCCGGCCGCGTCGGCCAGTGCCGATCCCGAGATGCCCGAGAAGAAGGTCAGCGACACCACGTTGGTGTAGCCCAGGCCGCCGCGCCGGTGGCCGACGAACTGTCCGGCGAAGCGCAGAAGCACTTCCGTCAGCGAGCCGCCGCTCATGAGCTCCGCGGCAAGGATGAAGAAGGGCACCGCCATCAGCGGAAAGCTGTCGATGCCGGTGAAGGTCTCCTTCAGCAGCACCATCAGCGGATAGGACTCGGCGAGGATCAGCGTGGCGGCCGTGGCGAGGCCCAGTGCGAACGCGACCGGCACGCCGATCGCGAGAAACACGCACACCGAGAGGATGAGGACGAGGCTGGCGTTCATAGCGAGGCGCTCGCAGCTGCATCGAAATGCGCGTCGGATGCGAATTCGCGCCGCAGCACGTAGCCGCGCACGATCAGGAGCCAGTGCACGATCAGCAGCAGGCCGCCGAACATCATGGCGCTGTAGATATAGGCGAAGGGAATCTGCGTGACCGCGGTCAGCTGGAACATCGTGCGCTCCATGTAGAGCCAGCCGTACCAGACCATGAAGCCGAAGAAGGCGAAGAGCAGCGCCGCCACGACCGCGCGCAGCGCGATGGCGGCCTTCGGTGGCAGCGCGTCCTGCAGGTTCTCGACCGCGATGTGCCCGCCGTAGCGCAGCACCGGACCGGCGCCGAGGAATGTCAGCCAGATCATCATGTGGCGCGAGACCTCTTCGGCCCATTCGAGGGAGTTGCTCGTCAGGTAGCGCATCGCCACGTTGATGAAGATGATGACCGACATCGAGGCGAGCAGAAGAATCAGCGCCCACCGGTTCGCGGCCAGGAAGTAGTGTTCGAAGGTTTTCACGACGACTGTTGTTGTTGTGGGATCTGTGCAAAGAGAACCGCCCGGTGCCATGGCTGGCTCACCGGGCGGTGGTGCCGGAGGCGGCGCGTGGCCGCGCTTACTGGACGTCCGAGATCTTCTTGATGTTGTCGGCGCCGAATTCCTTGGCGTAGCCGGCGTAGGCGGGCTTCAACGCCTCGCGGAAAGCGGCGCCGTCGACCTTGCGGGTCACCTTCATGCCGTCCTTCTCGAGCTGGGCGATGCCGTTGTTCTCGTCTTCGTTGACCTTCTTGCGCTGCGCGGCGCCGGCCTTGCGGGCGGCTTCGAGGAAGACCTTCTTGTCGGCGTCCGACAGCTTGTTCCAGACCCGCGGCGACAGCAGCAGCAGCGCCGGCGAATAGACGTGGGAGGTCAACGAAAGATGGTTCTGCACCTGTGCGAACTTGGCCGACAGGATGACGGGGATCGGGTTCTCCTGGCCGTCCACCGTGCCTTGTTGCAAGGCGCCGAACAGCTCGGGGAAGGCCATCGGCGTCGGCAGGATGCCGAAGGTGCGGTAGCCGTCCATGTGCACCTTGTTTTCCATCGTGCGCATCTTCAGGCCGGCGGCGTCCGAGGGCTTGACGATGTCGCGCTTGCTGTTCGTCATGTGACGGAAGCCGTTCTCGGTCCAGGCCAGCGCGATGATGCCCTTGCTCGGGAACTTGGCGAGGATGTCCTGACCGATCGGGCCGTCCATCACCTTGCGCGCGTGATCGTAGTCGCGGAACAGGAAGGGGATGTCGACGATCTTGACTTCAGGCACGAAGTTGCCGACCGGGCCTGTGGACGTGTTGACGAGGTCCTGCGTGCCGAGTTGCACGGCCTCGATCTGCTCGCGTTCGCCGCCCAGCGCGGAGTTGGGGAAGTGCTGGCACTTGTAGCGGCCTTGCGTGCCCTTCTCGACCTCATCGCAGAACACCGTGGAGCCGACCCCGTAGTGCGAGTCCTTCGTCGTGGCGTAGCCGATCTTGAGCGTGGTGGTCTGTGCAAAGGCGCTTGCGCCGAGGGCGAGCGAAAGGCAGGCGGCGAGGGTGCCGAGTTTCATGTTGTCTCCGGGGAGGTTGCGGGAAGAATGCGCAACCGACTATGCCCGAAGAGAGAGCCTGACCTCGTCGGGATTTTCACGGACGTATTCGAGCACCACGTCGTCGAAGCTTGCGTCCGAATCCAGGCCCAGCGCGCGGGCGCGCACCGTTTCGAAGCGCCCCGGCCAGCTCTTCACGATGCGGCGGATCACCGGGTCGGGCGTGCGGTCGAGCAGGTCCGTGGCGGCCGTGCCGGCGACTCGGCCGAGCGCCGCTGCCATCTCGCCGACGGTCGTGGAGAGCGAAGGAAGGTTGAGCGCGGTGCGCGGACCCCATTGCGTATCGCTCGCTTCGGCAGCGCGAATCAATCCCTCGATGGTGCGCGTCGGCGACGAGATCGCCACCGGCGTTTCGTCCGCCACGGGGCAGGCGGCGCGTACGCCCGCCAGCGGCTCGCGGATCATGCCGCTGAAGAAGCCCGAGGCGGCGCCGTTGGGCCGGCCCGGGCGCACGCTCACCGTCATGAGCCGCACGCTACGGCCGTTGATGAAGCCCTTGCGCGTGTAGTCCGCCACGAGCTGCTCGGCAATGAACTTCTGGATGCCGTAGCTGGTCTGCGGGGTGGGGAGGGTGTTGTCGTCGATGACCTCGGGCAAGGGTTGTTCCGGCGAGTTGCCGAACACGGCGAGCGAACTCGAGAACACCAGCGTCGGCACCGTACCGAGCTTTCGGCAGGCTTCGAGCAGCGCGTTGGTGGCGGCGAAGTTGCTGCGCATGCCGAGGTCGAAGTCGGCCTCGCATTCGCCGCTGACCGCTGCGGCAAGGTGGAAGACGAGTGACGTATCCGGGGGCACGGCGCGCTCGGGTGCGTCGGCAAGCAGCTCGTTGAGCTCGCCCACCACCGCGCTCACTCGCGGGTCCTGCGCAAGATCGCTCGGTGGGGGGACGCGGTCGACGAGGGTGATGGTGTCGATCGATGCAGGCGTTGCGCCAGCCAGGGAGAGTTGCCGGCCTGCGAGCAGGGTGCGCGCGAGGCGTGCGCCGACGAAGCCGGCGCCGCCGGTGATGACGATGTTCATGTGCGACGTGTCCTTGTGTCCGGAAAGAGGCGAGTCTAAGTACGTCCGCCGCGCAGCAAGGTCCAGAACACCACCCGGTTGAAGCCGACTGGATTCTCGGAAGGCGCCCCGTGTCCGGCGCCCGCGATGACTTCCCGTTGCGCGCGGGGCAACTCGAGCACCAGCTCGTCGATCGATCTCCGAAAAAGATCGCTGGTCCGGTCGCCGTTCAAGAGCAGAACTGGCATCTCCAGAGCCGCCACTTCGGAACGCGACAGATCGGGAAACGGCTCCGTCGATCGGGTCAGTGCTTTCATTGAGCCTGCGTTGCGCGTCATGGCGTGCATGCGCTCGGGCGGCAGTCTGTCGAACAGCGGCTCGTCCCAGATGCCATCGACCAGCAGGCGCAGCGCCGTGCGGTCGTCGTTTCGTTCGAAGGCCAGGGTGGCGGGGCGCCAGACATCGTCCATGAAGGCTTCGAACAGCGCGCGTCCCTCGGCCGTGCGGCATGCCCATCGGTGCAAAGGCGGTTCGTTCAGCGTCAGGCTCAGCACCTGGTCCGGATGCTGCATCGCGAACATCAATGCGATCAAGGCACCGCGGGAGGTGCCGACCAGATGCGCTGGCCCGCAGCGCAAATGCGCTTGAAGTGCCGCGAGGTCGTCCACGTCGGATTGCGGCGCGTAATCGGACTGTGCGGAGGGGCTCCGGTTCGGGCTGCTGTACCGGCGGCTGTAGGCAATGACGCGGAACCGTGCTGCAAAGACTTGCATCTGCGGCGCCCATGAGTGGCAATCGCCCAGGCCGTCGTGCAGAAGGATCAGCGGCGATCCGCGCCCCTGCTCGGTGTAGTGCAGTTCTGCGCCATCCGCCAGCGGCAGGCGTGTGGGCAGCTCGCATCGATTCATCGTTGGCTCCTCCGGACCGCGCTCGTGTGCGGCAGCGATCCAAGAGACTAGCCCCGCTCGTTCGCCATCGCAATCGGGTGATGCGCCGTCCCTCAGCCCCGGCGTCGGCGCATCAGGAACTCGATGGTCTCGAACAGCGCTTCGCTCAGGAGGGCGAGCACGGCGGCCGGAATGGCGCCTGCAAGGAGCAATTCGCGGTCGTTGAGGGCGAGCCCGGTCACGATGCGTTCACCGAAGCCGCCCGCCCCGATGAAGGCCGCGATGGTCGCGGTGCCGATCGCGATGGTCGTCGCCGTTCGCACGCCGGCCAGGAGGGTGGGGAGCGCCAGCGGAAGCATCACCACCTGCAGGCTCTGCGTACCGGTCATGCCGAGAGCCGTGCCCGCTTGCCGCAATCCCGCCGGAACCTCCGCCAGGCCAGTGACGGTGTTGCGCATGATCGGCAGCAGCGAATAAAGCGTCAGCGCAACCAGCGCAGGCAACGTTCCGATCGCGCCGATCAGCGAGATCAGCACGGCGAGCAGCGCGAGCGAAGGGATGGTCTGCAACAGGCCCGTGAGGCCGAGCACCACCGCCCGCGCGCGCACATGCGGAAACACCAGGATCCCGAGGGGTACCGCGATGAGGATTGCGAGCCCGACCGAGACCGCGACGAGCATCAGGTGCTGGCGCGCCAGCCGGCCCAGGTCGGAGCCGAACAGCTTGGCGACAAAGCCGCGTGAACCTGCATCGGAGGGGCCGGCCTGCCCTTGCGCCAGGAAGTCGCGGGCGATCGCGTCGAAGGCCACGCCCTGCAACTCGGCGCGTGCGTTCATCGCGATCATGGCGCGCTCGTCGATACGGCCTTCGAGCTTCTGCAGGGCAGCCCAGGCCTTCGGCCAGCGCGCGGGCACATCGAGCCGGTACAGCACCACGGCGTCGTAACGCGGGAAATAGCCGCGGTCGTCCCGGAGCACGCGCAGCCCGAGATGGTCGATCTTCGCGTCGGTGGTGTAGATGTCGATCACGTCGATCTGCTTCGCCACGATCGCGTCGTAGGCGAGGCCATGGTCCAGCCCGGTCGGCGCCTGCCTGAATCCGTAGCGCGCCGCGAGACCTTGCCAGCCATCCGCGCGACCGATGAACTCGTTCGACAGGCCGAGCTTGAGTTCGGGATGGCGCGCCAGATCGCTCAGGTCGTGCACACCGAGCCGGTCCGCGTCAGCTGCGCGCATGGCGAGCGCATAGCCGTCGTTGAAGCCGAGCGGAATCGCGACGCCCAGTCCCAGTGGAGCAAGGGCCGCGCTCATGGCCTCGCGCGTCATCGACTGGGAGCCCTTGAGGATCTCCAGCGCGATCGTGCCTGTGTACTCCGCATAGAGGTCGATGCCGCCGGAGCGCAGCGCCTCGTAGACGATCGCGGTGTTGCCCAGCCCCTGGCGAACCAAGGGCGGCGTCGGCGTCTGCGGCGATGCGGTCTGCGCCAGCACCTCGGCGAGGATGTAGGACTCGGTGAATCGCTTGGAGCCTATGCGCAGGCCTTGTTCCTGCGCGTGCGAGCTGTGCGAAAACGCCGCAGCGCAGAGCAGACCCAGGCAAGTCAGGGCGGTGAGCCACGGTCGGCGCAAGGAAGGCATCGGTCCAGTGTATCGGCGCCGTCAGGGGCGAACAGGCTCGTTCTCCTACAGCCGATCGTGCGACAGGCTGATGCTGCGGCGCACTATCTGAACGCAAACTGAACACGTGCTCATCAACTATGTCCGACGCGGTGAAGGAAAGCCCTTGTTGCTCGTACATGGTCTCGGCAGCAATTGGCGGTCGTGGCAGACCATCCTGAATTCGCTGGCTGCCGAGCGCGCCGTGGTGGCGATCGACCTTCCGGGCTTCGGCAAGAGTCCGCCGCTGGCGGGCGAGGTTTCGGTGCGCACGCTGGGCAATGCGGTCGAACAGTTCCTGCGGGAACATGACCTGCTGGGCAGCGACGCGGTCGGCAGTTCGCTCGGTGCGCGTCTGGTCCTCGAACTGGCGCGGCGCGGCGGCGTTCTCGGCTCCGTCATATCGCTTGGACCGGGTGGATTCTGGGGTGGCTGGGAGCGCTACGTGTACCAGAGTTCGATCTGTTTCTCGCGACGGGTGGTGCGCAGCCTGCAATTCGCGATGCCCGCCATCACCGGCCATGAATGGTCACGCAAGCTGCTGCTGGCACAGTTCTCCGCGAAAGCGGCGCAGCTGTCGCCTGCACTGGTGCTGGAGGAGATGCGCAGCTACGCTTCGGCGGAATCCTTCAGCTTGATACTGCGTGATCTGGTGCGCGGAGCGCCGCAGGAAGGGCTGGCCACGGGCAGCAGGGTCAAGCCGATGGTCATCGGCTGGGGGCGACTGGACCGGTTATGTTTCCCCCGGCAGGCGGCGCGCGCGCAGCAGCTGTTTCCCGATGCGCGCCTGCACTGGTTCGAACGCTGCGGCCACTTTCCGCACTGGGATGCGCCGGAGGAAACTTCGCGACTGATCCTTGAGACAACCGCCGACTGAACGGCCCTCATGAAAGACGCAATGGCACCCGAGAGTGAATCGCATCCGCTGCCCGACGTGCATGGCGCGCGTGAGCTGCCTTCGGTCGTTGTCGAGGGCTACAGCCTACAGTTGCGGGACAAGGACGGCTTCATCGGAGACCAGGCGAGCCAGACCGCTTTCCGGGCGCTGCTGGAGCGCTGGCGGCAGAAACGCCGGCGCAAAGGCAAGGACCCGCTCGGCGGTCGTCATTCCAAGGACCTCAGCAAGGCGACGCTGGACGAGGCGCTCGGGGCCAAGGACGCCTCCGAAGCGGCCGACGTGGTGCACGCAGCCATCGAGGAATTCGCGGAGGAACTCGCCTGGGTGATCGAGCGCTTCATGCGGCAGCCGTCGTGGAAGGGCGTCGAGCGCATCGTGATCGGCGGCGGCTTTCCGGAGAGCGACGTGGGCGAGCGCGCCATCCTGCAGGCCGCGGCGATCCTGCAGGACTCGAAGGTGCCGGTGCAACTCGCCCGCATCTGCCACGAGACCGACGACGCCGGTCTGCTGGGCTGGGTGCACCTCGTGCCGCCGCCGCTGCTCGCGCACCACGACGCGATTCTCGCGCTCGACATCGGGGGCACCAACGTGCGCTGCGGCATCGTCAAGATGCGGATGAAGCGCGCCAAGGACATGTCCAAGGCCAAGGTGCTCCGCCGCGAAAAGTGGCGACACAAGGACGACCGACCCAACCGCAAGGCGCTGATCGATCGTCTGGCCGAAATGCTCGAAGCGCAGGTCCGCTACTGCAAGAAGAAGGGCATCCGGCTCGCGCCGTACATCGGCATCGCATGCCCGGGGCTGATTGCCAAGGACGGCTCGATCTCGCGCGGTGCGCAGAACCTTCCTGGCCACTGGGAGAGCGACAACTTCCACTTGCCCAGCGAGTTGTGCAAGCGGATCCCGACCATCCACGGCGCGCCGACCATGGCGTTGATGCATAACGACGCGGTCGTTCAAGGTTTGAGCGAACTGCCCTTCATGCAGGATGTGAAGTGCTGGGCCATCCTGACCATCGGCACGGGGTTGGGCAACGCGAGCTACACCAACAAGCGGACGGAAGGCGGATGAACAAGGTCCTGGTCCTCGGAGGAACGGGCTTCGTGGGTCGCAGCCTGTGTGCGCTCATCGCTGCCTCGGACGGCGCAACCGGGATCACAGTGCCTAGCCGTCGACCGGCGCAAGCAAGGCAACGGGGGCTGCCGCCGTCCGCGACGGTCGTGCGTGCGGACGTCCACGACCCGGTGCAACTCGCGGGCCTAGTCGAAGGCCATGACGCTGTGGTCAATCTCGTTGCGATCCTGCACGGGAGCGAGGCCGAGTTCGTCCGAACGCACGTCGCCTTGCCCCGGACGCTCGCCGGTGCCTGCCGTTCGAAAGGCGTCCGCCGGATCGTGCATGTCAGCGCACTCGGAGTCGACAGCGCGCAGCCGAGCCGGTACCTGCGGTCGAAGGCTGAGGGGGAGGCGGTGCTGCAAGGCGCGGATCTCGATGTGACTGTGCTTCGGCCATCCGTGATCTACGGCCAGCACGATCGCTTCATGAACCTGTTCGCGCGCCTGCTGAGGTTTGCGCCAATGCTCCCGTTGGCCTCCGCAGACGCCCGTTTCCAGCCCGTGTGGGTCGAAGACGTTGCCCGCGCGATCCTCGTCTGCCTCGAGCGACCGGAAACAGCCGGCCAGACCTTCGAGTGCGCGGGCCCGGAGGTCTTCACGCTCAGGGAGCTTGTGAAGCTGGCGGGTCGGTGGTCGGGCCATGAACGTCCCGTGATTGCGCTCCCGCCCGCTGTCGGAACCCTGCAGGCGGCAGTGATGGAACGCTTGCCGGGCGAGCCGCTGATGTCGCGCGACAACCTGCAGTCCATGAAGACGCCGAACGTGGCCAGCGGCAGGCTCCCGTCGCTGGCGGATATGGGCATTCGGGCTGCCGCGCTCGGAGCGGTCGCGCCGGAATACCTCGGTGCCGACCGGGTCAGAGCTGGAACGCAATCGTGAGCAGCAGCCCTTCGGCCACGTCGCGAACCAGCCCGGGCCTGCGCGCGCGATAGGTTTCGCCGGCGGAGGCGGCGGTCTCGATCCACTGGGCGAGCCACTCGACCTCGCCGCGGCCGTAGAACACCACGGCCGCTTCGTGATTCAGCAGCAGGCTGCGCATGTCGAGATTGATCGAGCCGCACAGGGCCAGGTTGTCGTCCACCACCACCGCTTTGGCGTGCGCCATGAAGGGCAGCATGCGAAAGATGACGCCGGCGCGTGCGAGGTCGCGCATGGCGCGGGCGCGAACGAAGTCGGCCAGCCGGTGGTTCGATTGCGCAGGCATCGCGATCGTGACCTGCACCCCGCGGCGTGCGGCGAGCCGCAACGCATCGCGCAGGCCGTCACCGGGCACGAAGTAAGGCGTGATCGCGAGCAGCCGATGCTCGGCGCGGAAACAGGCGTCGATCAGCAGCGCATGCGCAGTGTCTTCCGTCTGGTCCGGGCCGCTCGGCAGGAACTGGGCGAGGCCTTCGCCTGAGGGGCTGTCGTCGGCCGCGATCGCGCGCGGCTTGCGTTTGCGCACCGACGACCAGTCGTGGTCGAACTGCCGCGCCGCCGCGGCCGCCACGCTGCCCTGGAGGTCGAAGGACAGGTCGTGCCACGGAAGGGGATGGTCGTCGTTGCCCGTGAAGTATTCGCCGGCCAGATTGCGGCCGCCCGACCAGAGCCAGCCGTCGTCAGCGATCGTGAGCTTGCGATGGTTCCGCAGGTTGCGCGGGCCGGTGCGGCGCAGGCTGAAGATGGGGCGGAACACGGCGACTTCGGCGCCAGCCTCGCGCAACGAGTCGAAATGCGAGCGCGGCAGCGAGAGCGCGCCAAAGCCGTCGAGCAGCACGCGCACCTTGATGCCTGCGCGGGCTCGGCGCGACAAGCGGTTGATGACCTCGTGCCCGAGCGCGTCATCGCCGATGATGAAGGTGCACACGTCGATGCGGTGGCGCGCGCCCTCGATGACTTCGAAGAGCGCATCGCGCGCCGAGCCGCCATCGGAATGAAAGCGGGGCGTGCACCGGCCCGGCGGAGCGAGACCGAAGCTTTCGATCAGGTCGGCCGCCCAGTGTCCCGCCGGCGCGGACCGCGGCGGGCGGGGCGAGCCGGTCGGCCGCAGCTTGCGCTGGCCGAACATCAGGTACATCGGCAGGATGACGTACGGCACGAGCACGAGGCCCATCACCCAGGCGATCGCCGTGGTGGGCGCGCGTTGCTCGCGCCGTGCGCGCGTGCTCAACACGTAGACCAGCAGGGCGACAGTGACGACCAGCAAATGCTGCGACGGCGATGGCAGCCAGTCGAGCAGGTCGTCGAGCTGGTTCACGTGCGGAGGTGCTGCTGCAGGAAGGCAGGCACCGGACGGCCCTCCGAGGCAAGGAAACCCATCATCGCGCCGACCACTTCGCGCACGGCATCCCGTGCGCCGATGCGATCGCGCCACGCCACCAGACGTGGGGTGGCCTCGGTCATGCCTGCGCCCTTGCGGTCGGCGAACACGTGCGCCATATAGAAGGCGATGTCGGCGTAGGAATAGGAGCCCGCAAGATAGTCCCGGTCGCTCAGCAGGCGATCCAGGTCTTCATGAAAGCGGGCGCAGGCGCCGCAGGCGGCAAGCGCCGCCGGGCTTTGCATGTCGTGCTGGAGTCCGAAAAGCTTCACCACCTGGGGGAAGTAGACCTCGTCCGACTTGAGCTCCAGCTGCCGGGCCCGTGCCCGCGCCGCGGCGCCCGCGGGCCAGAGCGGGGGAGTGGGCGCGCGGTCTTCGAGGTATTCGAAGATCTGCGTCGAGTCGAACAACTCGACGTCGCCGTCGATCAGCACCGGCACCTGCCGCTTCGGGTTGACGCGCAGAACCTCAGGGTGCCTGGGCTCGTAGTTGTCGTCGCGATCGAAGGGCACCATGACGCATTCGAACGCGAGCCCTTTTTCGAGCAATGCGATCTGCGCCTTGGCGCCGAACATGCTGAGGGGACCGGTGAAGAGCTTCATCCCCGGAGCCTACTTCAACGGAACGCGAATACAAACCGTCCAACGAAGAAGGCTCCGTCGCGCGGGTCCCGTCGCGAAACACCGCGGAACCGGCTCTGCCGGGCCGCCGGTGTTGCCCCCGGCAGGGGGTTGGCGAAGCGACACGAAGTGCGCGAAGCCTGGGGGCGAGCTACACCCCTCCCCAGACTTCCTGTGCGACTTCGACCACGAGACGCAGCTTGGCGCGCTGTGCCTCGACGGCGATGTTGTTGCCGTGCACCGTGCTGGAGAAACCGCACTGCGGCGACAGCGCCAGCTGGTCGAGCGACACGTACTTGGCGGCGGCTTCGATGCGGCTCTTGAGCTCGTCCTTGTCTTCCATCTCGCCGAACTTGGTGGTCACCAGGCCCAGCACGACCGTCTTGCCCTTGGGCAGGAAGCGCAGCGGGCGGAAGTCGCCGGAGCGGGCATCGTCGTATTCGAGGAAGTAGGCGTCGAGGTCCATCTCCTTGAGCAGCGCCTCGGCCACCGGCTCGTAGTTGCCGGCCGCGGCGTGGGTGCTCTTGAAATTGCCGCGACACAGGTGCATCGCGAGCGTCATGCCGGCGGGCTTCTGCGCCACGACCTTGTTGATGAAGGCGGCGTAGCGGTGCGGCAGCTCGTTGGGGTCGTCACCGCGCTGGCGGGCGGCTTCGCGCATCTTCTCGTCGCAGAGATAGGCGAGGTTGGTGTCGTCCATCTGCACGTAGGTGCAGCCGGCTTCGGCCAGCGAGCGCAGCTCGTCGCCGTAGGCCTTGGCGACGTCGTCATAGAAGGTCGGGTCGAGCTCGGGGTAGGCCTCCTTGCTGATGCCGGCGCGGCCGCCGCGGAAGTGCAGCATCGTGGGCGAGGGGATGGTGACCTTGGGCGTGTTGCCCGCCGACACCTGGCTCTTGAGGTACTGGAAGTCCGCGAGCTGGATGTTCTTGGCGTGGCGGACCTTGTCGATCACGCGCATGACGGGCGGCGCCAGTTCTTCGGTGCCGTCGGGCTTGCGGATGGTGACTGGAATGTCGGTCTTCACACCGCCGAGTTGCTCGAGGAAGTCGATGTGGAAGTAGGTCCGGCGGAATTCGCCGTCGGTGATGCTCTTCAGGCCCACGTCTTCCTGGAACTTGACGATCTCGGTGATGGCCTTGTCTTCGACCTTGCGAAGCTGCTCGGGCGTGATCTCGCCCTTGGCTTTTTGCTCTCGGGCTTCGAGCAGGTATTGGGGGCGCAGAAAGCTGCCGACGTGGTCGTAGCGGGCAGGCAGGGCGGCGTGCTGGGACATGGGTTGGCTCCGTCGAATCTGGAAAAGAACGGTCGATCGTATCCGCTCAGGATGGCCCTGCAGTGGATACAGTTAGGCTGGTGTTTACCCTGAATATGGGCGGAAAGACTGGATTTTATGGCGTCTCTGTATACAGTGCGTATCCATGAATGCCTCCACGAGTCCATTTCCGTTGAATGCCTGGTACGCCGCGGCGTATGACGTCGAAGTCAAGCACGCACTGCTGGCGCGCACGATCTGCAACCAGAAGCTGGTGCTCTACCGGCGGACCGACGGCCAGGTCGCTGCGCTGGAAGACGCCTGCTGGCACCGCCTGATGCCCTTGTCGCTCGGCCGGCTGGAAGGCGACGAACTCGTTTGCGGCTACCACGGCCTCGTCTACAACAGCCAGGGGCGCTGCACCTTCATGCCGAGCCAGGAGACGCTGAATCCTTCGGCCTGCGTGCGCTCTTACCCGGTGGTCGAGAAGCATCGCTTCGTCTGGGTTTGGCCGGGCGATCCCGCCAAGGCCGATCCGGCGCTGGTGCCCGACATGCATTGGAACGATGACCCCGAATGGGCCGGCGACGGCAAGATGATCCGCGTGGCCTGCGACTACCGGCTGGTCGTCGACAACCTGATGGACCTGACGCACGAGACCTTCGTGCATGGCTCGTCGATCGGCAATCGTGCCGTGGCCGAGGCGCCGTTCGTCGCGACGCATGGCGACCGCTCGGCCACCGTCACGCGCTGGATGGAGGACATCGACGCGCCGCCGTTCTGGGCCGGGCAGATCCACCACGCGCACGGCTACCGGGGCAAGGTCGATCGCTGGCAGATCATTCGCTTCGAGGGGCCCTGCACGGTCAACATCGACGTCGGCGTGGCCGAGGCGGGCAGCGGTGCCGTGCCGCGCAACGGCCTGCCCGGCGACCGCAGCAAGGGTGTCAACGGCTTCGTGCTCAACACCATCACGCCGGAGACCGACAAGACCTGCCTCTATTTCTGGGCCTTCGCGCGCAACTACTGCATCGGCGAGCAACGCCTCACGCACGAACTGCGCGAGGGCGTGGCCGGCATCTTCCGGGAAGACGAGGTGGTGCTCGAAGCCCAGCAGCGCGCCATCGACGAGCGACCCGACTACAGCTTCTACAACCTCAACATCGACGCCGGCGCGATGTGGGCGCGGAGGCTCATCGACCAGATGGTTGCGCGCGAAAAGCCGCGCTCGCCGACCATTCCGATCCAGCCGGCCGCGACGGAGCGCGCGTGAGCGCCGTCACGACGCCTGCCGTGGCGGACCCCGTCGAGGCGGGGGGCTCCCAGTCGGTCAAGGCGCAACTGCGGCTGCGCGAGATGGTGCTGGCCGGCGAGCTGCCCGGCGGCGCGCGCATTGCCGAGGTTGCGATCTCTGAGCTCCTGGGCGTCTCGCGTACGCCGGTGCGCAGCGCGCTCATGCGGCTCGAACAGGAAGGCTTGCTCGAAGCCTTGCCCAATGGCGGCTACGCCGTTCGCACCTTTTCCGAGCGCGACGTGGCCGATGCGATCGAGCTGCGCGGCACGCTCGAAGGCCTCTCGGCGCGGCTCGCGGCCGAGCGGGGCGCACCGCCCGTGGTGTTGCGCGAGGCGCGCGCCTGCCTGAAGCGCATCGACGAACTGTTGCGCGACCCGGCCCTCGACGACGCGGCGTTCTCGCGCTACGTCGCGTTCAACGAAGAGTTCCATCGGCTCCTGTCCGAAATGGCGGGGAGCCCGTTGATCGCGCAGCAGATGGAGCGGGTAATCAACCTGCCTTTCGCGTCGCCCTCCGGCTTCGTCGTCGTGCAGGCGAACTCGCCCGCTGCGCGCGACATGCTCCTGATCGCGCAGGACCAGCACGGACAGGTGCTCGATGCGATCGAGAACCGCGAAGGCTCGCGCGCCGAGGCGCTGATGCGCGAGCACAGCCGCATCGCCCAGCGCAATCTCCGCGAAGCGCTGCACGGCGCGCAGAACCACCCCCTGCCGGGCGTGCAGCTCATCCGCCGCCGGGCCTGAAGACATTCCAAGATGAAAAGCGATATCCACTGGATGCCTGCGCGCATCACCGCCTGCCGCGACCTCACGGCGACGGTGCGCGAGTTCGAGATCACGCCCGAGTCGGGCATCGCGGCGGAGCATGAACCCGGCGCCCATCTGCAGGTCCAGGTCCTGGTCGGCGAGCCGGGTTCGGGGCGCATGCAGACCCGCTCGTATTCCGTGGTGGGCGCTCCTGACGGACGTGCGTGGCGCATCGCCGTGAAGCGGCTGGACGACGGTCGCGGTGGCTCGCGCGCGATGTGGCGCCTGGCGCCCGGGGACCGCCTGCTGGTCAGCGAGCCCCAGAGCCACTTCGGTCTGGACCTCACCGCGCCTGGCTACCTGCTGGTGGCGGGCGGTATCGGCATCACGCCGCTGGTCTACATGACGCAGCGCCTCGCCGAGTTGGCGCAACGCCGCGACGTCGGGGTGCGCATGCTTTATGGCGCTCGCAGCGAGGAGGAGCTGGCCTATCTGCCAGCCCTCCACGAAGCGATGGGCCAGTCTTCCAGCACCAGCATCCAGGCCTTCACCGGCAGTGCGCCCATCGATTTCGCATCCGAGATCGCGCAACTGCCGCCCGGTGGCCAGCTCTACACCTGCGGGCCGGTGCCGATGCTCGAAGCCGTCAAGCGCGCATGGGCGACGGCCGGACGGGCACAGGCCGACCTTCGCTTCGAGACCTTCGGCAGCAGCGGCCGGCTCGCGGCGCAGGCCTTCGAAGTTCGAATTCCGCGCCACGACATGGCGATCACGGTGCCGGCCGGCAGCACGCTGCTCGAGGCGCTGGAAGGCGCTGGCGTGCAGACCCTCTGGGACTGCCGGCGCGGCGAGTGCGGCCTGTGCGCCATGGACGTGCTCGCCATCGACGGCGAGATCGATCACCGCGACGTCTTCCTGAGCGAACACGAGAAGCAGTCCGGCCACAAGATCTGCGCTTGTGTCTCGCGCGCGGTCGGCACGATCACCCTCGATTCGGCATGGCGGCCGGAAAGTCCATGAGGTCGCGCAAGCTTTGCGCGATGATCGCGCAGCCTATTTGCTGATCGCGCAGAAATCCGCTGCGTGGCCGACGCGCTAGGTGTTTGCCGGCGCCCCGGTTCGCTTGCATCTGGTCACAATATCCCCCGTTCCAGCATCTATCCAAGAAGGAGAGCTTTATGCTTCGTCGCCATCTCGTCCAGGCTGCCAGCCTGACCGCCATTGCGCTGGCCATTCCCCTGGCTCACGCCGCCGATACGTTCAAGATCGGCCTGATCCTGCCGATGACCGGTCAGCAGGCTTCCACGGGGCGCCAGATCGAAGCGGCGGCGCGTCTGTACATGGCGCAGAACGGCGACACCGTGGCGGGCAAGAAGATCGAGCTGATCGTCAAGGACGACACCGCGCTGCCCGACGTCACCAAGCGCCTGGCGCAGGAGCTGGTGGTCAACGACAAGGTCAACGTGCTTGCCGGCTTCGGCGTGACGCCGGCTGCGTTGGCGGCGGCGCCCATTGCCACGCAATCCAAGACGCCGCTGGTCGTGATGGCCGCAGCCACCTCCAGCATCACGCAGGCCTCGCCATACATCGTCCGCTCCAGCTTCACGCTGCCGCAGGTGTCGGTCGCGATGGGCGACTGGGCGCCGAAGAACGGCATCAAGTCCGTCGTGACGCTGGTCAGCGACTATGGCCCCGGCAACGATGCCGAGAAGTTCTTCAAGGAGCGCTTCGAGCTCAACGGCGGCAAGGTGCTCGATTCGCTGCGCGTGCCCCTGCGCAACCCGGACTTCGCGCCCTTCCTGCAGAAGGTGCGCGATGCCAAGCCCGATGCGCTGTTCGTCTTCGTTCCCTCCGGCGCAGGCGCTGCGGTGATGAAGCAGTTCCTGGAGCGCGGCATGGACAAGGCCGGCATCAAGATGATCGCCACCGGCGACGTGACGGATGACGACCAGCTCAACGACATGGGTGACGGCGCGCTCGGCGTGGTCACTTCGCACCACTACTCGGCGGCGCATCCGTCGGCGGCGAACAAGAAGTTCGTCGAAGCCTTCCAGAAGGCCAACAAGGGCATGCGCCCCAACTTCATGGCCGTCGGCGGCTACGACGGCATGCGCGTGATCTACGAAGCCCTCAAGGCCACCAAGGGCCAGGGCGGCGGCGACGCGCTGCTCGCGGCGATGAAGGGCCAGGTCTTCGAAAGCCCGCGCGGCGAAGTGCTGATCGACGCGCAAACGCGCGACATCACGCAGGACGTGTACCTGCGCAAGGTCGAGAAGAAGGACGGCCAGCTCTACAACGTCGAGTTCGACGTGATCAAGGGCGTCAAGGACCCCGGCAAGGCGAAGTAACCAGACCAAGGGTTCCGGACAGCAGTATGTTGACCATTCTTTTTGACGGCATTGCCTACGGCATGCTGCTGTTCGTGCTCGCGGTCGGGCTTGCCGTGACGCTGGGGCTGATGAACTTCATCAACCTCGCGCACGGCGCTTTTGCCATGGCGGGCGGCTACCTGACCGTGTTCGCGATGCAGAAGCTGGGCGTGCCGTTTCTCGTCTGCCTGCCGCTCGCGTTCATCCTCGTCGGTTTGCTGGGGGCGCTGCTCGAACGCACGCTGTACCGGCCGATGTATGGCAAGCCGCACCTGGACCAGGTGCTGTTCTCGATCGGACTGGCGTTCATGGCGGTGGCCGGGGTCGACTATTTCGTCGGCTCGTCGCAGCAGAACATCCACTTGCCCGAATGGCTGCGCGGCCGCACCGAGATCGGCGACGGCGCGTTCCTGCTCGGCATGGGGCACTACCGGATCTTCATCATCGTGCTGTGCGCGCTGCTGACGGTGGTGCTGCAACTGATTCTTTCGAAGACGCGTTTCGGCAGCCGGCTGCGCGCCGCGGTAGACGATCCGCGCGTGGCGGCGGGGCTGGGCATCAACGTGAACGTAGTGTTCCTGCTGACCTTCGCGGTCGGCTCGGGGCTGGCGGGTCTGGGCGGGGCGCTGGGCGCCGAGATCCTGGGGCTGGATCCGACTTTCCCGCTCAAGTACATGATCTATTTCCTCATCGTGGTGTCCGTCGGAGGCACTTCGTCGATCACCGGGCCGCTCCTGGCCGCGCTGCTGCTCGGCATCGCCGATGTCGCCGGCAAGTATTTCATTCCGAAGATGGGCGCCTTCACGGTCTACCTGCTGATGATCCTGATCCTGATGTGGCGGCCGCAAGGCCTGTTCACGCGCAAGGGAGGGAAGTGATGGACTTTCAGCAACCTTTGCTGCGCAAGGCGCGCTGGCGCCCCTGGGAGTACGCGATCTGGGCCGTGGCCTTCGTGCTGCCGCTGCTGATGCCCTCGCACGCCTTGATGATCAACGAGATCGCGATCGTCGCGCTGTTCGCTATGTCGCTCGACCTCATCCTGGGCTACACCGGGATCGTGTCGCTCGGGCACGCGGCATTCTTCGGTTTCGGTGCCTACACGGCTGCGCTGTTCGCCAAGCTGGTGATGCCGGACCCGACAGTGGGGCTCGTGGTGGCGATCGTGCTGTGCGCCGCGCTGGGCGCCGTCGCCAGCGTCACCATCCTGCGCGGCACCGACCTGACGCGGCTCATGGTCACGCTCGGCACGGCGCTGCTGCTGCTCGAACTCGCGAACAAGCTCGACTGGCTCACCGGCGGCGCGGATGGCCTGCAAGGCGTCGTGATGGGCCCGGTGCTCGGTCTCTTCGACTTCGACCTGTACGGTCGCACGGCGGCCTGGTATTCGCTCTCGGTGGTGTTGCTGCTGTTCCTGCTGATGCGGCGGCTGGTGCATTCGCCCTTTGGCGCAACGCTCAAGGCGGTGCGCGACAACCGCTTGCGGGCGATGGCGATCGGCATTCCGGTCGTGTCGCGGCTGGCCGTGATCTACACGGTGGCCGCAGCGATCGCCGGCGCCGCCGGCGCGCTGCTCGCACAGACTACCGGGTTTGCCTCGCTCGACGTGCTGGCCTTCGACCGTTCGGCCGACGTGCTGCTGATGCTGGTCATCGGCGGCGTGGGCTGGCTCTACGGCGGCATCGCCGGCGCCATCGTGTTCAAGCTGCTGCAGGACACGCTTTCGACGGTCACGCCGCAGTACTGGATGTTCTGGATCGGCCTGATCCTGGTGCTGCTGGTGCTGGTCGGGCGTGACCGGTTGCTCCGGCCGTGGACCTGGTTCGGGGCGCGCGGGGGAGCCAAGCCGTGAGCGATACCGTGAACGACATCGTCCTGTCGGCGACCGGCCTGGTGATGCGCTTCGGCGGCATCACGGCCACCAACAACGTCTCGCTGAACCTGCGGCGTGGCGCGCGCCATGCGCTGATCGGCCCCAACGGCGCCGGCAAGACCACGCTGATCAACCTGCTGACCGGCGTACTCACGCCCACCGAGGGCCGCATCGTGCTCGAAGGCGAGGACATCACCCGCCTCGCGCCGCATCGGCGGGTGGCGCGCGGCATGGTCCGCACCTTCCAGATCAACCAGCTTTTCGACTCGATGACGCCGCTGGAAACGCTGGCGCTGGTCGTTTCGCAGCACACGGGGCTGGGCGGGCAGTGGTGGAAGCCGCTGGGTTCGTCGAAGCAGGTCGCCGAGCGGGCGGGGCAGTTGCTCGAGCAGTTCCGGCTGGCCGACGTCGCGCAGCAGCAGACGCGGCAGCTGGCCTACGGCAAGCGCCGCCTGCTGGAAATCGCCATCGCGCTGGCGTGCGAGCCGCGCGTGCTGTTGCTCGACGAGCCCGTGGCCGGCGTGCCGGCGGGCGAGCGCGAGGAGTTGCTGGAAACCGTCGCGGCGCTGCCGGCCGATGTGTCGGTGCTGCTGATCGAGCACGACATGGATCTGGTGTTCAGCTTCGCCGACCGCATGACCGTGCTGGTCAACGGCACGCTCCTGACCGAGGGCGACCCCGACGCGATCGCCAACGACCCGAAAGTGAAAGAGGTCTACCTGGGCCATGGAGCCGCGCATGTCTGAACTGTTGCGCATCGAAAACCTGAGCGCGGGCTATGGCGAAGCCGTGGTGCTGCACGACATCTCGCTCGCCCTCGGCCAAGGCCAGACCCTGGCGCTGCTGGGCCGCAACGGCACCGGCAAGACGACGCTCATCAACACGCTGGCCGGCGCGACGCGCCAGCACGGCGGCACCATCACGCTGGGTGGCGTGGCGCTGCACAAGCTGTCGCCGCACCAGCGCGCCGCCGCAGGCATCGGCTGGGTGCCGCAGGAGCGCAACATCTTCAAGTCGCTCACCGTGCACGAGAACCTCACGGCCGTGGAACGCCCCGGCAAGTGGAATCCGCAGAGGGTCTACGAGATGTTCCCGCGGCTTTCGGAGCGAAAGGGCAACCTGGGCACGCAGTTGTCGGGCGGGGAGCAACAGATGCTCGCCGTCGGGCGGGCGCTGGTGGTCAACCCGACCCTGCTGCTGCTCGACGAGCCGCTCGAAGGCCTGGCGCCGATCATCGTGGAAGAGCTGCTGCGCGCCATCCGCCGGATTACTCGCGACGAGGGGCTTGCCGCCATCGTCGTCGAGCAGCACCCGCAAGCGATCCTGGCGATCTCGGACGAGGCCGTCGTGCTGGACCACGGCACCGTGGTGCATGCCGACCATGCGTCGACGCTCGGCGCGCAGCCTGAGGTGCTGGAGCGTCTGCTGGGCGTCAAGCGCTGAGGACTACCCGCGAGACTTCTTCACGCCTAAACTGGCCGGCTGGCCTGAAAGGAGTGAAGAACCATGGCGTCCATTCGACAGGAGATCCGGGTGGCGGCGAGCGCCGATCAGATCTGGGATGCTCTTCGCGATGTCGGCGAGATCCATCACCGGCTGGTCCCGGGCTTCGTGACCGACTGCAAGCTGGAAGGCGACGCGCGCATCGTCACCTTCGCCAACGGATTGGTGGCGCGCGAGGTCATCATCGACGTCGATGACGAGGCTCGACGCGTGGTGTGGTCTGCAACCGGCGACCGGCTGACGCATCACAACGCATCACTGCAGGTTTTCGCCGAAGACGCCGGGCACAGCCAACTCGTCTGGATCGCCGATCTGCTGCCCAACAGCCTGAAGGAGCCGATCAGCGCCATGATCGAGCAGGGCATGCAAGCAATGAAGAAGACCCTGGAAAAGTAGCCTCGGGGTGCTTCAATACCCCACCGTGAAGCGCTGGCGCGAGTGTTCGGGGGCCTCGACCTCGTCGGCCAGTGCGATGGCATAGTCTTCCATCGAAATCCAGCTCTTGCCATTGGCATCGCTCAGCAGGCTGTCGCCACCGACGCGGAACTTGCCGGTGCGTTCACCGGGCGCAAAGAGGGCGGAAGGCGAGAGGAAGGTCCAGTCGAGTTCCTTTTCGGCACGCAGCGCCTTGAGCATCGCGCCGCCGGCCTGTGCCTCCGGCTTGTAGGCGTCGGGAAATTCGGGCGTGTCGAGCAAGGCCTTGCCCGGTGCGACTTCGAGACTGCCGGCGCCACCGACGATCAGCAGACGCGGCACGCCGGCTTGTTTGGCAGCCGCGACAAGCGTGGCGGCGTCCGCCCCACCGGCGAACCGCGTCGCGCTGATCACGACGTCGTGACCGCGCAGCACCGGAACCAATGCGTCCACGGATGTCGAATCGGCCGCCTTCAGCGTCAGGCTCAGGCGCGGCCCGGTCCCTTCGATCTTGCGTGCGATGCCAGTGATGGTGTGGCCGCGTTGCAGCAGCTCATTGGCGATGCGGGAGCCTGCGCGGCCGGTGATGCCGAGGATGGCGATCTTGCTCATGGCGTGTTCCTTGTGGTGAGTGGATGAAGAAAGTGTTCAGCGTGGGATCAGCGTTTCGAGGTGCGCAGCCCAGGCTTCCGGCTGGCCCAGGAAGCGCCCGATGTCCAGCGAGGTGAGTCCGCCATCAGCCGTTTGGAGCGCGAAGGTCGGAAAGCCTCGCCCGCCTGCGCGCGCCAACCATGCGCGGCTGTCGGCGATGTGGCGCTGCGTCGGCTCGCCGGCGAGATAGTCGAACGCTTCCGTGAAAGCTGTCGGGACGAGGCCGATCTCCGCCGCGAGCGCGCGCAGCACGGCCGTGTCGGCGATGCGGCGGCCCTCGACGTAGTGGGCGCGTTGCAGGCGGTGGAGCATCTCCAGTCCTTTGCCGGCATCGGCGTGGGCCGCCAGCACGGCGGTCAGCGGCGGGGCGGAATCCAGCATCGCGCCGCCGTCGTTCAGCAGGCCATCGAAATACGCGGCGCCGAAGGGCTGGCCGCTGAGCTGGGCGATGCGGCGGTCGTGCGGCATCACGTAGTCCCGCCATTCGGGCGTGATCGCGCGGCGGTTCGCGCCGGTCATCATGCCGCCGCCATGGAGGTCGATGGCCAGGCCGGGAACTGCATACGCCGCCTGGACCAGCGGCGCTGCGGCATAGCACCAGCCGCAGAGCGGATCGAAGACATAGTGAAGGGTGGCGCTTCGCGGGATCGGATTCGTTGCTGTCATGTCCGTGATCGTATGTTTCTTGATCCGATCAAAAAACACCGTAGCATGCAAATGTTTGTTGCTTGGATCGATCGAATATGGACCGCATCACCGCCGCCGAAGTGTTCGTATGCATCGCCGAACGCGCGAGCATGACCAGCGCCGCCGAAGCGCTCGACATGTCGCGCGCCATGGTCACGCGCTATCTGGCGCAGATGGAGCAATGGGCGGGTGCACGCCTCCTGCACCGGACGACCCGCCGCCTGAGCCTGACCGAGGCTGGCGAGGAAACGCTCGCCCGGTGTCGCCGCATGCTCGAAGTGGCCGGCGAGATGGCGGTGACGCCCAGCGCCGAAGCGGACGTGCCCCGCGGCCTGCTGCGCGTGGCTTGCGCGCAGTCGCTCGCCCAGGATGTGCTGGCCCCGGCGGTTGCGGAGTACCTGCGGCGCTATCCGTTGGCCGCGATCGACCTGCACATCGACTCGCGGCCGGTGAACCTCGTCGAGGAGCGGATCGATCTCGCCATCCGGATCACCAACGATCTCGATCCGAACCTGATCGCGCGGCCGCTGGGCCATTGCGCGTCCGTCGTCTGCGCATCGCCGGCTTACCTGGCGGCCCATGGCACGCCGCGCAGCGTGCACGATCTCGCGACGCACAACTGCCTGACCTATTCGTACTTCGGCAAGAGCCTGTGGCAGTTCGACCAGGAGGGAGAGCGTCTGTCGGTGCCCGTCAGCGGCACTCTCAGCGCGAACGAATCGCAGGTGCTGCTTGCGGCGGCAATCGAAGGCGCGGGCATCGCGATGCAGCCGGTGTATTCGGCGGGCGCGCCCATCGCGGAAGGCCGGCTCGTCGAGCTGCTGCCGGGCGTGGTGCCGTTGGGGCTGGGCGTGTACGGGCTCTATGGCTCCCGCCGTCAGATGCCGACATCCCTGCGTGTGCTGCTCGACTTCCTGGTGGAGCGATTTGCCGATGCTCGGCACTGGCCGGCGGGCGCCGCCGAAGCGACGGGCCTCAAGCCTGCGGCTCGACCGCGCGATACAGCGCGCGCACGAAATCGGACTGCGTGATCATCCCCGTGAGCCGCCGCTCGCCATCGATGATGGGGATGTGATGGTGCCCGCCCTCGGAAAACAGCGGCACCAGTTCGACCATCGGCCGGTCTTCGCTGGCCACGCGCACCTGGCGCGTCATGATCTGGCCGACGACCTCGGGTTTGTTCGAGATCACTGTGCGCGTCGCGCGGATGAAGTCGCGCAGCCGGCCGCCCAGGCCCTCGTGGTGTTGCAAGTCGATGTGCCGGAAGAAGTCGGCTTGCGTGACGATGCCGACCACCCGCCGGGTGCGGTCGGTTACCGGGAGCGCCTTGATGCGCCGCTCGTGCATCAGCGACCACGCTTCCTGCAGCGGTGTGCCGAATTCGACCGTCACCGGCTGGCGCGACATGATGTCGACGCAGCGCACGGTGCCGAGCCGGCGGTGCCACGACTCCATCTCGGTCTGCCGGATCAGCGACTCCAGGTCGTCGCGGCTGATGTCGAGCACCTGGTTGTAGCGCGCGAGCACTGCATCGATGTCGGCGGAGCTGAAACGCGTATCGCCGGGAGTCGCCTGGCGCTGCGCGATCTGGACGTGCGGGTAGCGCCGGCCCGTGAGGCTGTTGTAGAGCACGCCGGCGAGCACCAGCAGCAGCGAATCAGTCAGGACCGGCGAGATGGCGAAGGGGAACGCCGAGGTGTGCGTCAGCACGGTCAGCAACGCGACCGCGCCGCCCGGAGGGTGCAGGCAGCGCAGGGAGAACATGAGTCCGATGGCCAATGCCGTCGCGACCGCGCCGAGCCACCAGGCATCGGGCAGCCACCGGACGCACGCCACGCCGACCAGCGCCGCGAGGGTGTTGCCGCCAATCACCGGCCAGGGTTGCGCCAGTGGGCTGGCGGGTAGCGCGAACACCAGCACCGCGCTGGCGCCCAATGGCGCGATCAGCCAGTTGCCGCTGGCCGAAGGTCCGGCCAGAAGCTCGCAGATCAATGCCGTGAACAGCAGCCCCAGCGCGGCGCCGCCGACGGCGCGCAGGCGTTCCCGTCCATCGACGACGGTGGGGCCCGGAATCCAGGCGCGTGCAAAAGTCGTGAGAGTGTCGAACCGCATCGTCGTCAGGCCGCTTCGCCGGCGACCAGGCGCCCGATCTCGGGCCACCGCCCGTGGAGCCAGACCCAGGCGACCAGTCCGATGCTCAGCATCAGGATGGAGGTCGTCGCCAGCGCCAGCGTCGAATGCATTACCAGCGGCGCGATCACGCCTGCAACGATGCCGTTGGCGGTCGAGCCGATCACCGCCTGCAGCGAGGAGGCCATGCCGCGTCGTTCGGGATGCAGGTCGAGCACGAGCAAGGTCACCACCGGCACCATCAGCGCCCAGCCGAAGGCGAACACGGCCAGCGGCCACAGCGCCCACGCCGCGTGAGGCGTGAAGAGGGCGTTGGCCACCACGTTGACGAGCGAGGTTGCCAGCATGATCACGAAGCCGTCGCGAATCTGCCGCTTCGGTGCGACCTTGCCAGCCATGCGTCCGCTCGCCCAGGCGCCGGCCATGATGCCGCCGATGGTCAGCAGGAAGAACCAGAAGAACTGCGTCGGCGCCAGCGCGAGGTGCTCACCCAGAAAGGCGGGTGCGGCCAGCACGTAGAGGAACATTCCGTTGAAGGGCACGCCGCTCGCCAGTGCGAGCAGCAGAAAGCGCGGGTCGGAGCACAGATCCCAGTAGCCGCGCATCAGGTGCTTCACCTCGAAGGGCTGCCGCTGGTCGCGGTGCAGCGTTTCGGGCAGAAGCTTGTAGTTGGCCGCGAACAGCACCACGCCCACCGCCACGAGGAACCAGAAGATGCTGTGCCAGCCCAGGTGCACGAAGAGAAATCCACCCACGATCGGGGCGATCGCAGGCGCGATGCCGAAATAGATGGTGACCTGGCTCATCACCTTCTGGGCCTCGGCCGGCGGGAACATGTCGCGGATCACCGCACGCGAAACCACGATGCCGGCGCCGGTCGACAGCCCCTGCAGGGCGCGGAACAGCACGAGTTGGCCGATGGTCTGCGACAGCGCGCACCCCAGCGACGCAATGGTGAACACCGCCAGGCCCCACAGCACCACCGGCCTTCGGCCGAAGCTGTCCGACAGCGCGCCATGGAACAGGTTCATGAATGCAAACCCGAACAGGTAGGCCGAAAGCGTCTGCTGCATCTCGACGGGCGTGGCGCCGATCGACTGCGCAATGCCTGAAAACGCCGGGATGTAGGTGTCGATGGAGAAGGGCCCGAGCATGCCCAGCACCGCCAGCAGCACGGCCAGCGCCCAGCGCGGGGCCAGCCAGAGTTTGTCGGCATCCGGGTTCATGCGGCTTCTCCTGTCTCCAATAAAAAGAGCGCCTCGCGGGCGCCCTTGTTTCTTCTCCCCCCTCGGGAAACACCGCGGAACCGGCTCTGCCGGGCCGCTGGTGTTGCCCCCTGCAAGGGGGTGCCCGAGCCACACGAAGTGGGCGAGGCTGGGGGTGTGCTTGGTTACAGTGTATCGATGAAGCTGCGCAGCTTGTCAGACCGGCTCGGATGCTTGAGCTTGCGCAGCGCCTTCGCTTCGATCTGGCGGATGCGTTCGCGCGTCACGTCGAACTGCTTGCCGACTTCTTCCAGCGTGTGGTCGGTCGACATCTCGATACCGAAGCGCATGCGCAGCACCTTGGCTTCGCGCGGCGTGAGGCTGTCGAGGATGTCCTTGACCACGTCGCGCAGGCCGGCCTGCATCGCGGCCTCGATCGGGGCCGTGTTGCTGCTGTCCTCGATGAAGTCGCCCAGATGCGAATCGTCGTCGTCGCCGATGGGGGTTTCCATCGAGATCGGCTCCTTCGCGATCTTCATGATCTTGCGGATCTTGTCTTCCGGGATCTCCATCTTCGCGGCCAGGATGCCGGCGTCGGGCTCGAAACCGAACTCCTGCAGATGCTGGCGGCTGATGCGGTTCATCTTGTTGATGGTCTCGATCATGTGCACCGGGATGCGGATGGTGCGCGCCTGGTCGGCGATCGAGCGGGTGATCGCCTGGCGGATCCACCACGTCGCATAGGTCGAGAACTTGTAGCCGCGACGGTATTCGAACTTGTCGACCGCCTTCATCAGGCCGATGTTGCCTTCCTGGATCAGGTCCAGGAACTGCAAGCCGCGGTTGGTGTACTTCTTGGCGATGGAGATCACGAGGCGCAGGTTGGCCTCGATCATTTCCTTCTTGGCGTCACGCGAAGACGATTCGCCTTCGTTCATGCGCTTGTTGATGTCCTTGAGCTCGGCGAGCGGTACCACCACGCGTGACTGGATGTCGGCGAGGCGCTGCTGCAGTTCCTGCACCGGCGGAATGTTGCGCGCGAGCACGGCGCTCCAGGGCTTGCCGGCGGCGGCCTGTTTCTCGACCCACTTGAGGTTGAGCAGGTTGGACGCGACGCGGTTGCCGTTCTTGTCGTAGCCGCTGAAGTCGCGGATGAACTCTTCCTGCGGAAAGCCGCACTTGTCCACGATGATGCGGCGCAGCTCGCGCTCCTTCTTGCGGACGTCGTCGACCTGCGTGCGCACCAGGTCGCACAGCTTCTCGATCGTGCGGGCCGTGAAACGGATGGTCATCAGCTCTTCGGAAAGGGAGTGCTGGGCCTTCTGGTAAGCCGGCGTGCCGTAGCCTTCCTTGTCGTAGATCTTGTGGACCTTCTCGAACATCACGGCGATGCGGTCGAAGCGCTCCAGCGCGTCGCGCTTGAGTTCCTCGAGCTTCTTGGTCAGCGCCTTGGAGCCGCCCTTGCCGTCGTCGTCGTCTTCCTCGTCGAATTCGTCGAAGTCTTCTTCGGCCACGTAGTCGTCGGCCTCGTTCGGGTTCGAGAAGCCGTCGACGATGGTCGAGATGACGACCTTGCCTTCACGGATTTCCTGGCCGAGGCGCAGGATCTCGGCGATGGTGGCCGGCGAAGCCGAGATGGCTTCCATCATGGCCATCAGGCCGCCTTCGATGCGCTTGGCGATTTCGATTTCGCCTTCGCGCGTCAGCAGCTCGACCGTGCCCATTTCGCGCATGTACATGCGCACGGGGTCGGTGGTACGGCCGAATTCGCTGTCCACCGTGGAGAGGGCGGCTTCCGCTTCTTCCTCGGCTTCCTCGACCGTGGTGGCGGTCGGGGCGGTGTTGTTCAGGAGCAGGGTTTCCGCGTCGGGGGTCTGCTCGTAGACGGCCACGCCCATGTCGTTGAGCATGGTGACCACGACTTCCATGGTCTCGGCATCGACCAGCTTGTCGGGCAAGTGGTCGGAAATTTCGCCGTGCGTCAGGTAGCCGCGGGTCTTGCCCAGCGTGATCAGGGTCTTCAGGCGCGAGCGGCGCTTGGCCAGGTCTTCCTCGGACAGGACGGTCTCGTCCAGGCCGAATTCCTTCATCAAGGCGCGTTCCTTCGCCTTGCTGATCTTCATGCGCAGCGGCTTGACCTTTTCCTCGGTCGTCGTTGCTGCCGGCTCGTCACCGACCAGCTCGTCCTCGATGTCCGACAGGTCGACGTCGCTCGAGGCGGCCTCGTTGCCGGCCTTGGGCTTGCGGCCGCGCTTGGCGCCTCCGGCTGCGGCGGGCGCACCGGCTGCTTTGGGAGGACGGCCAACCTTCTTGGCGGCGGGTTTCAGGGTTTCGTCGGCGGTGGTCGATTTCGTGGGCACGGTTTTCACTTTCGTTGCGGCGGACGCCTTGGACGCGGCGGCACCCGTCTTGGTTGCCGGCAGGGCGGCGACCTTGGACGGTTTCTTGACTGCAGCAGGCTTCTTGGCAGCGGACACGGCAGGCTTCTTTGAACTGGGCATACGACCTCAATACAACAAGATGGACCAAGCGGAATCACACGCGCCACAAACCCGGCGCAGGCAGGAGCACAAACACTGAGGCCAAGAGGACACAAGTCCTCGAAGAGCCGTCAAAAGGCAAGATGTCGGGCGAACATTTGGTGTGCAGTCCTTGCGGTGTATTGACCCGTTTCCCTTTGGGAAGTGCATTGCGCATGGGGTCGGCCCGGAGGTGCTGCTGTCGCTCTTGCCTGTTTTCGCGTCTAGCGAAGCCTTACATTATAGCGCGCTGCGTAATTTTCAAGCAGTGTTTGAACTGGGATTGAGGCGATTTCGCAACTCCAGCCGCCGCGCTTCCAGCGCCTTGTAGCGCTCCAGAGCCCGTGGATCGCTCCCTACGGCCGCGATCGCCTCGCTTTGCTGGATCTTGAGCAGGTCGTCCAGCATGTAGTCGAGCAGGTTGCGCAGTTCCCGGGCCGAATCGGCCGCCTGTTCGCCCTCGGCGTCGCCGATGGGGCCGCCGTCGGGGCCCGTCATGACGCGCAGGGACATTGCCTCGAAGGACATACCCCGCATGCCCTCGCGCAGGGCCGCCCAGGGCTGCACCCCGTGCTCGTGCGATTGGCTGTCGAGCCAGGCGAAGAGCTGGCCGTGCTCGCCCGGCAGGTCGCACAGCAGGGCGTGCAACTCGTGGGAGAGGCGTTCCCATTCCGCCATGTTCGACAGGATCAGCCTCGCAGCCACGTCGGGGCGGCTGGTTGGCAGCTTCCGGCCGCCGGGTGGCGGAAGTGGAGGAGAGGGCTTGCGCCAGGACTTGAAACGCCGCTTCTCGGACGAAGGCGAAGCCGAAGGACGGGGGAAATCATCGACCCATTCGACGCGTTCGCTCCGGTCATTCCAGTCGTTCCAGTCGCTCTCGGAGCGCGCCGGGGCCGTGGGCGCAGCTGCCGGTGCGCGTGGCGCGGCCGGGGCCCATAGCTCGCCCAGTTCCTGGCTGCTCAGCTGGACAAGGGTGGCGATCTCGCTCAGGAGCTGGCGCTTGAGCGCGCCTTCCGGCAGGGCGCTCCACAGCGGACGGGCGTTGCTGGCCATGTGGGCGCGGCCCTCCGCCGTTCCGAGGTCGCAGCCGTCGCGGGCGGCTTCGATCATGAAGCGGCTGAGTGGCGTCGCCTCGTTGACGAAACGTGCAAACGCGTCGGCGCCGAACTCGCGGATGAAGCTGTCCGGGTCGTGCTCCGAAGGCAGGAACAGGAACTTGATGCTGCGCACGTCCGTGGCGTAGGCCAGGGCGCCGTCGAGCGCCTTGCGCGCGGCGCGCCGGCCTGCGGCGTCGCCGTCGAAGCTGAAGACGACGGATTCGGTGAAGCGGAAAAGCTTCTGCACGTGCTCCGGCGTGCAAGCGGTACCCAGTGTCGCGACGGCGTTCGGGAAGCCCAGCTGCGCCAGCGCCACCACGTCCATATAGCCCTCGGTCACGAGGGCGTAGCCGCGGTCGCGGAACGCAGCCCGGGCCTCGTAGAGCCCGTAGAGCTCGCGTCCCTTGCTGAAGACAGGGGTTTCAGGCGAGTTGAGGTACTTGGGCTTTTCGTCCCCCAGCACCCGCCCGCCGAAACCGATGCATTCGCCCTTGACGTTGCGGATCGGGAACATCACGCGGTCGCGGAAGCGGTCGTAGCGCTTGCCGTCCCCGTTGTCGTCGGCCTCGCCGACGATCACCAGCCCGCTTTCGGCCAGCAGGGGGTCGTCGTAGTCGGGAAACACGCTCGCCAGCGTGCGCCAGCCTGCCGGCGCGTAGCCGATGCCGAACTGCCGGGCGATTTCACCCGAAACGCCGCGCCTCTTCAGGTAGCCGATCGCGCCCTGCGATTGGCGCAGGTGCTTCCGGTAGGCCTCGCCGGCCTTTTCCAGCACCTCGGAGAGCGTCGCCTGCTTCTGGCGCTGCCCGGCGGCGCGGGCCCGTTCTTCGGGCGAGGCGTCGTCCTCCGGCACCTGCATGCCGTACTGGCCGGCCAGGTCGTGCACGGCCTCGACAAAGCCCATGCCGGCGTGCTCCATCAGGAAGCCGATCGCGTTCCCATGCACGCCGCAGCCGAAGCAGTGATAGAACTGCTTGGTCGGACTGACCGAGAACGAGGGTGACTTCTCCCCATGGAATGGGCACAGGCCCATGAAATTGGCGCCCGCCTTCTTGAGCTGAACGTAGCGGCCGACGATTTCCACCACGTCGGCACGTGCGATCAGTTCCTGGATGAATGAAGCGGGGATGGTCATGGAGGCGGAGAGCGGCAGATGATACGCAAGCCATCAACACACCGCCGGCCACCGGCATACTCCCCTTCCCGAAGCCGACGCATGATCCGACGAAACATCACCCATGCAGTGCCTCTGCTGCGCCACCCGCTGAGATTCATGTGGGAGGCGCTCAAGGGTTTCAAGGCCAACCAGGGCCTGCTGCTCGCCGGCGCGGTCGCCTATTACGCGCTGCTGTCGATCGTGCCGCTCTTGATCGTGAGCGTGATCGCGCTGTCGCGCTTCATCGAGCAGGCGGCGCTGCTGCGTGCGGTCGGGCGCTACCTGGAGTGGCTGCTGCCGGGCCAGTCGCTGGCGATCATCGCCGAGCTTTCGAACTTCCTGACCCACGCGGACGTGCTCGGTCCGGTGCTGCTGGTCACGATGATCTTTTTCAGTTCGCTGGCTTTCACGGTGCTCGAAAGCGCGATGGCCGTGATCTTCCACCATCGCAAGGCGGATCACTCGCGGCATTTCCTGATCTCCGTGGTGATGCCGTATATCTACATCCTGTGCCTGTGCATCGGGCTGCTGCTGGTCACGCTGGTGTCGGGCGCCCTCCAGGTGATCGGCGAGGAAAGCATCGAACTCCTCGGCCGCAGCTGGCCGCTCTCCGGCGTGTCGGGCGTGCTGCTCTACCTGCTCGGGCTCGCCGGCGAGATCTTCATGCTGACGTCGCTCTACCTGGTGATGCCCGTGGGCCGGCTCCGGCTGCGCCATGCATTGCTGGGCGGGGTCACCGCGGCGCTGCTGTGGGAAGTCACGCGCCGGGTGCTGGTGCTCTACTTTGCGACGCTCTCCCAGGTCAACGTGGTCTACGGCTCGTTGACGACCGCCATCGTCGTGCTGCTCAGCCTGGAGATCGCGGCCACGCTCGTGCTTTTCGGCGCCCAGGTGATCGCCCAGTACGAGCGCCTGGAACGCACCGGCAGCGTGACCCCGCTCGACGACACCGAGGGAGCCCTCGGAAGCGTCAGCGCGGCGCCAGCCGAATCGCGCCGTCGAGTCGGATCACCTCGCCGTTGAGCATGTCGTTCTCGATGATGTGCTTGGCCAGCTTGGCGTAGTCCTCCGGCGTGCCGAGGCGCGAAGGAAACGGGACGCTGGCAGCCAGCGCGTCCTGCACCTCCTGAGGCATCCCGAAGAGCATGGGCGTGCCGAAGATGCCCGGGGCGATCGTCATGTTGCGAATGCCATTGCGCGCCAGGTCGCGCGCGATCGGCAGCGTCATCCCGACGACGCCACCCTTCGAGGCGCTGTACGCGGCCTGGCCGATTTGCCCGTCGTAGGCTGCCACCGAGGCCGTTGAGATCAGCACCCCGCGCTCGCCGGTCGCCTCGGGCTCATTCTTGCTCATGGCGTCGGCCGCGAGGCGAATCATGTTGAAGCTGCCAATGAGATTCACGGTGACCGTCTTGC
Organism: Variovorax flavidus; assembly: GCF_030317145.1. Taxonomy (GTDB): domain Bacteria; phylum Pseudomonadota; class Gammaproteobacteria; order Burkholderiales; family Burkholderiaceae_C; genus Variovorax; species Variovorax flavidus. Next base: position 1,518,053 of record NZ_JASZYE010000001.1, on the reverse strand, counting down.
TGAACACCGCCAGCGCATGCGGCCCGGTCTTCCCGACGGTCTTCTCGGCCGGCGCAATGCCGGCGCAATTGACCAGTCCCATCAGCTTCCCCAGCTTCAGGGCAGCAGCCACGGCGGCCTGACCGTCCGCCTCCTGGCTCACGTCGCACTTGACGAAGACGCCGCCGATCTCCTTGGCAACCGCCTCGCCCTTGTCGGCCTGCATGTCCGCAATGACCACCTTGCCGCCATTCGCCGCAAGCATCCGCGCCGTGCCCTCGCCGAGCCCCGAAGCGCCGCCGGTGACGATGAAAACCTTCCCGTCGATCTGCATGAATAGTCTCCTGAACGTATGAACACCAGATTATTCCCGCCTTCCACCAACGGCCGGCAAAGCCAGGCCCGTTCGTGAACACCGCGGAACCGGCTCCGCCGGTCCGCCGGTGTTGCCCCCGGCAGGGGGAAGGCGAAGTGACACGAAGTGCACGCAGCCTGGGGGCGAGCAAAAAAAAGACCCAGTCCGAAGGACTGGGCCCCTGAATTGGATCCCGAAGGACCCAAGGAGACAATCAGCGCCCGCTGGATGCGGGCTTGAAGATGGTTCAGCGCTTGCGCGTGGCGGTTTGGGCCGTGCTCTTGGCAGCGTTGACAGCAGTGGTCTGCACAGCCTGGAAGTTGGCTTCGGCGACGTCGGAAGCTTGCTTGACAGCCTTTTGCACCGATTCGAATGCGTTGTTGGCAGCAGCCACGGCGCTCTTCATCACGGCGACGGCGGTTTCCGAACCGGCGGGTGCGTTCTTGGCAGCGCTGTCGACCAGGCCGACGAAGGCTTGCTGGGCTTCAGCGGCCTTCACTTCGAAAGCCTTGGTGAACTCGGCGCCGGTGCCTTGGGCGATGTCATACAGGTGACGGCTGTAGGCAGCGGTCTTTTCAGCCAGGGGCTGGTACAGGCTGGCTTGCAGCGTGAGCAGTTCTTGCGCATCCTTGACGCTCAGCAGCGCTTGCGTCGTGCCGGCGGCTTCGGTCAGAGCGGCCTTGGAGGCGGTCACGTTCAGCTCGACGAGCTTCTCAACGCCTTCGAAAGCCTTGGTGGTCAGGCCGAACAGGGTTTCGAGGTTGGCTTTTTGAGCAGAAATCAGTTGGTCAGCGGTCAGGGCCATGTGGGAACTCCAGTTAGAAAGAAAAGGGGGATTCACAGTGAGCTGCCTCTGAACTTTTGTTGCGGTGCAGCATGGCCTCAAGTATAGGCAGCTTCAATTTCAAAACAAGATTTTTCTGGTGCACTGCAGCAATTTAGAACGCGCTTTCTAAATGGACCCTGACAATGTTTCCGATGCGTGCGTTTTATTCCGGCCAGTTCGTTCTGCCCCTCCCGACCGGACATCGTTTCCCCATGGGGCGGTACGTCCTGCTTCGTGACCAGCTTGAACAGCACTTGCCGGAAGTCCAGATGTTCGAGGCGCCGCGTGCCAGCGACGGCGAATTGGCCCTGGTCCATACCCCGCAATGGATCGCGTCCATCAGCGACGGCAGCGTGAGCCCCGAGGCCATGCGTGAGATCGGTTTTCCGTGGAGCGAAGCGATGGTCGAGCGTTCCCGCCGGTCGACCGGCGCCACCATTGCCGCCTGCCGTACGGCAATGGGAGAAGGCGTATCGGCCAACATGGCCGGCGGCACCCACCACGCCAGCGCGGGGAAGGGCGGCGGCTTTTGCGTCTTCAACGATGCCGCGGTCGCCGCGAGGCTCATGCAGGCCGAACAGGGCCGGCGAGGGCGTATTCCGTTGCACGTCGCCGTGATCGACCTGGATGTGCACCAGGGCAACGGCACCGCCAGCATCTTCCGCAACGATGCCAGCGTGTTCACGTTGTCGATGCACGGCCAGAAGAACTTTCCGTTCCGCAAGGAAGCCAGCGATCTCGACGTCGAGCTGCCTGACGGCTGTGGCGACGACGACTACCTTGCCGCGCTCGAACATGCGCTGGACGAGCTGGACCGCCGGTTCTCGCCCGGCCTGGTCATCTATCTCGCCGGGGCCGATCCCTTCGAGCGCGATCGGCTCGGCCGCCTCAAGCTGAGCTTCGACGGCCTGGAGGCGCGCGACCGGCGCGTCTTCGATTTCGCCTGGCAGCGGCGCATCCCGTTGGCTTTCGCCATGGCTGGCGGCTATGCGAGCGACATCGCCGAGACGGTGCAGGTGCAACTGGGCACTTTCAGGGTCGCCTGCGAATACTGGCGGCGCTGGCAAAATGCCGCGCCATGAGTGCCCGACCATCCCCCGAACTCCGCAGCAGCTACCGCGCCTTTCGCAGCATCCCCACGCGCTGGGCGGACAACGACATGTACGGGCATGTCAACAATGTCGTCTATTACGGCTGGTTCGATACGGCCGTCAACGCGCTGCTGATCGAGCGCGGAGCGCTGGATATCCATCACGGCACGACGATCGGTTTCGTCGTGGAGACGCAGTGCAACTACTTCGCGCCTCTCGCGTTCCCGCAGACGGTGGAGGCGGGGATCCGGGTGGCGTATGCCGGCAGTTCCAGCGTGCGCTATGAGATCGCCCTGTTTGCCGAAGGCGCCGAGACCGCTGCAGCGCAAGGACATTTCGTCCACGTGTATGTGGACAGGGAGACCCAGCGGCCGGTCCGGTTGCCGGCAGCGCTTCAGGCGGTGCTCGACGACCTGCGCGTCTGAGGCACAAGAAAAACGGCGCCCGCAGGCGCCGTTGACGATCGCTGGCCGGCCCCGGGGGCCGACGGGTCTGATCAACCCTTCGTCTTCATCGCCTTGATTTCGGCCTTGCCCTTGGCTTCGTCAGCCTTGGCTTGCTTTTCGCAGGCGTTCTTGGCATCGCCCTTCAGGTCGTCGCACTTTTCCTTGGCGACTTCGTAGTTGGCCTTTACCTGTTCTTCCTTTACGTTGCGAGCATGGCTTTCGCTGGGCTTGTATTGCTGTTCGAGTTCAGCCTTGGCAACGTTTTCCTTGCCCTTGGCTTCCTTGTCGCAGACGTCCTTGGCGTTGTCCTTCAGCGTGTCGCACTTCGCCTTGTCGACCTTGTAGTCGGCTTCGATCTTTTCCTTGGCGACCTTGTATTCGTCGCTGGTCATCGCGCTGGCTTGGCCTGCGATAAGGCAAGTGGATGCGATGGCGATCATGAGCAGATGTTTTTTCATGGCGTTTCCCTCTGGAGTTGTGAAATCGGTTGGTGGGCGGATGGACTGATACGACGTCGGATCAGACGCGTTCCATCCAAATGGCAGCAGGTGTGCGACCGTCACGGCTTTCCCAGTCCGCAACCTGCTTTTCAGCTTCGTCGCGGCTGATGCCATGGCGTTCCTGGATGCGGCCCAGGAGTTGGTCGCGCTTGCCGGCGATGACGTCGAAGTCGTCGTCGGTGAGCTTGCCCCATTGCTCCTTGATCTTGCCCTTGAACTGTTTCCAGTTGCCTTCGACGGTGTCCTTGTTCATCACGTATCTCCTTCAGATCAGGTTTCGTCGCCGGCCTGAACTTGTGCTGGCCGGCGTGAAGACACTGTCGCGTCAAGGCATTGGCCACACGGTAGGACGCCCGGGGAACGGGTCGTAGGCACATGCCGACGCAGCCCGTGATAATCGAACGCACATCGAACCCGGAGACTGCGTCCCGCACCATGATCATTCACAGCCTGCTCGATACCGACCTCTACAAGTTCACGATGATGCAGGTGGTGCTGCATCACTTTCCGGGCGCGCGCGTCGAGTACCGCTTCAAGTGCCGCAATCCCGGCATCGACCTGGCCCAGTTCGCCGGCCAGATCCGGGAAGAGGTGCGCCATTTGTGTTCGCTGCAGTTCAAGGATGCGGAGCTGAGCTATCTGCGCACGATGCGTTTCATCAAGAGCGACTTCGTCGATTTCCTCGGTCTGTTCCGCCTCAACGAGAAGTACATCAACATCATCCCCAAGGCCTCGGGTGAACTCGAGATCCGCATCGAGGGACCGTGGCTGCACACCATCCTGTTCGAGATTCCGGTTCTGGCGATCGTCAACGAGGTGTACTTTCGCAATACCCGTCCCAACCCGGACATGGCCGAAGGCCGCCGCCGGCTCGACACCAAGATTGTGGAGCTGCAGCGCGAGGGTCTCGCCGACCTCAAGATCGCCGACTACGGCACGCGCCGCCGCTTCTCCAAGGACTGGCACGAAGAAGTCCTGCGCACGCTTGCCACGCGCCTCGGTGCGGTGACCGCGCCCGGCCATCCGAATGCGCTGGCCAAACTGCCGCAATTCGCGGGCACCAGCAACGTGCTGTATGCGATGAAGCTGGGATTGATTCCCTTGGGCACCATGGCGCACGAATATCTGCAGGCCTGCCAGGCGCTGGGGCCGCGGCTGCGCGACAGCCAGATCTTCGGCTTCGAGTCGTGGGCGCGGGAGTACCGCGGCGACCTGGGTATTGCGCTGTCGGACGTCTACGGCATGACGGCTTTCCTGCGCGACTTCGACTTGTACTTCTGCAAGCTGTTCGACGGCGCCCGCCACGACAGCGGCGATCCCTTCCAGTGGGGCGAGCGCATGCTGGCCCACTACATCGCCAACCGGGTCGATCCGCGGACGAAGACACTGATCTTCAGCGACGGCCTGACGGTGCCCAAGACCATCGAGCTCTACCAGCAATTCCGCGGCCGCTGCCAGCTGGCTTTCGGCATCGGGACCAACCTCACCAACGACCTGGGCTACGAGCCCCTGCAGATCGTGATCAAGATGATCCGCTGCAACGACCAGCCGGTGGCCAAGCTGTCGGACACGCCGTCCAAGAACATGTGTGAAGACGAAAGGTATCTGGCCTACCTGCGCCAGGTGTTCGAGATCGCCCAGCCTGTCGCATGACAGCCTGGCCGTCGACAAGAGCCTTGCGTGTGCTGGCAGCGGGCGCGCTGCCGATGATGGTCCCGGCCATGGCCTTCGCGGCCGATCTCGACGGGAGTCGCCTTTCGCCGCTGTGGGGCGCGCCCTTTGCGGGCCTCCTGTTGTCGATCGCGTTGATGCCGCTGCTGATGCCGTCTTTCTGGCACCACCATTACGGCAAGGTCGCAGCGGCTTGGGCGCTGGCCTTCCTGTTGCCCTTTGCGGCGATCTACGGCGCTTCGCTGGCGGGGGCCCAGCTGGTTCACGCGCTGCTGGCTGAATACATCCCGTTCATCATCCTGCTGGGGGCGCTGTTTGCGGTGGCAGGGGGCATCCACATTCGCGGCAACCTGAGAGGGTCGCCCAGGCTCAACACCGCGATCCTCGCCATTGGCGCGGTACTGGCGAGCCTCATGGGCACCACAGGCGCGTCCATGCTGCTCATCCGGCCTCTGATCCGGGCGAACGACAACCGCAAGCACCAGGTGCATGTGGTCGTGTTCTTCATCTTCATCGTTTCGAATGTCGGCGGCTCGCTGACGCCGCTGGGCGATCCGCCGCTGTTTCTCGGTTTCCTGAAAGGCGTCGAATTCTTCTGGACCGCGAGGAACATCCTGCCGGACACCTTGTTCGTCGTCGGTGCGCTGCTGGCCATCTTCTATGCGCTCGATGCCTTCTATTACCGCAACGAAGGTGTGCAGCGCTTCGACCCGACACCTGATACAGCCTCGATCGGCTTCGACGGTGCCGTGAATTTCTGGCTACTGGGGGGCATCTTGTTCTTCGTGCTGCTGAGCGGCATCTGGAAGTCGCCCGCAAGCTTCGACATCCACGGCACCGTGGTCGGGTTGCCGGGCATCGTGCGCGATGTGGCGCTGGTCGCGATCACGCTCCTCTCCCTCAAGATCACCGCGCCCAAGGTCCACAAGGCCAACCAGTTCGGCTGGGAGCCGATGGTGGAGGTCGCCAAGCTGTTTGCCGGAATCTTCCTGACGATCGTTCCGGTGATCGCGATGCTCAAGGCGGGTGCGCAGGGGCCGTTCGGCGCCATTGTTTCGGCCGTGACGCGTCCCGACGGCCAGCCCGATCCCGCCATGTACTTCTGGGCCACCGGGATCCTGAGCTCCTTCCTCGACAATGCACCGACCTACCTGGTGTTCTTCAATACTGCCGGCGGCGATCCGCAGGCGCTGATGACCACCTACGCGACGACGCTGGCGGCGATTTCGGCCGGCGCCGTGTTCATGGGCGCCAATACCTACATAGGCAACGCGCCCAATCTGATGGTCAAGGCCATCGCTGAAAGCCGCGGTGTGCGCATGCCGAGCTTTTTCGGCTACATGCTGTGGTCGGGCGTCATCCTGATGCCGCTGTTCATCATTGCCACCTTCATCTTCTTCCGTTGATCATGAGCAAACCCAAAATCCTCGTTGCCCGTTCGATCTTTCCCGAGACCATTGCCCGTCTCCAGGAACACTTCGAAGTCGAGTCCAACCCGAACGACGAAAGCTGGAGCAAGGCCCGGCTGATCGAAAAACTCCAGGGCAAGCAGGGTGTCTTCACCACCGGCAGCGAGCGCATCGATGCCGAGGTGCTCGATGCCTGCCCCGACCTGAAGATCTGCGCCAACATGGCTGTGGGCTACAACAACTTCGACATCGACGCGATGACGGCGCACGGCGTGCTCGCCACCAACGCACCGGACGTGCTGACCGAGACCACGGCCGACTTCGGGTTCGCGCTGCTGATGGCGACGGCGCGCCGCATCGCCGAGAGCGAGCATTTCCTGCGCGCGGGCAAGTGGGAAAAGTGGAGCTACGACATGTTCTCCGGCTCGGACATCCATGGGTCCACGCTGGGCATCGTCGGCATGGGCCGCATCGGGCAGGGCATTGCGAAGCGGGGCGCACACGGCTTCGGCATGAAGGTGATCTATCACAACCGATCGCGGCTCGACGCCTCGCTCGAGGCCGAATGCAAGGCCGGCTACGTGAGCAAGGATGAGTTGCTGAAGACCGCCGACCACGTCGTGCTCGTCGTGCCCTACACGCCGGCATCGCATCACACCATCGGCGCCGCCGAGCTGGCGCTGATGAAGCCCACCGCCACGCTCATCAACATTGCGCGCGGCGGCATCGTCGACGACGCGGCACTCGCGGCAGCGCTGCGCGACAAGCGCATTGCTGCGGCCGGCCTCGACGTGTTCGAGGGTGAGCCCAAGGTCCATCCCGACCTGCTCACGGTGCCCAACGTCGTGCTCACGCCTCACATCGCGAGCGCGACGGTGCCCACACGCCGTGCCATGGCCGACCTCGCGGTCGACAACCTCATCGGCTATCTCGTGAACAACAAGCCGGTCACGCCCCTCAATCCCGCAGTCCTTGCGGCCAAGTAAGAAGACAACGACACCCGTGATCGAAACCTGGATCCTGCTGGCCCTCGCGGCCCTGAATTTCATACTCATCCTGTGGCTGCTGCTGCGCAAGCAGCCGGCGCCTGACCATTCGACGCTGGTCGCGACCCTTGGCGCCGGCAACGAGCGCATCGAGCGCGAACTTCGCCATGAGATCGGCGAATCCTCGCGCGGCGCCCGACAGGAAACGGCGCAAGCCTTCGCCACCTTCCAGCAGGCGCTGGTTCAACAGGGCGCGGAGGCCACGCGCACGCAGAACGCGCAGATCGACGCCTTTGCGCAGCAGCTCGCGCTGCTGCAGAAGACGTTGGCGGACACGCTCAACACCCAGCTTCAGGGGCTTAGCGAATCGAATGCGCGCCGGCTTGCCGAAGTGCGGGCGACGATGGAAACCCAGCTCGCGCAACTCCAGCAGAACAACAGCGCCAAGCTCGACGAGATGCGCAAGACCGTCGACGAGAAGCTGCAGAGCACGCTCGAAGCCCGTCTGGGCGAGAGCTTCAAGCAGGTGGCGGACCGTCTCGAACAGGTCCACAAGGGACTGGGCGAAATGCAGACGCTCGCGGTCGGCGTGGGCAGCCTGCAGCGGGTTCTGACCAACGTGAAGACCCGCGGCGTGTTTGGCGAGGTGCAGCTGGAGGCGCTGCTCGAACAGGTGCTGACGACCGACCAGTACGCCAAGCAGGTCGAAACCAAGCCGCGCAGCGGCCAACGCGTGGACTTCGCGATCCGCTTTCCAGGTCGCGGCGGCGATGGCGCGCCGGTCTGGTTGCCCATCGATGCCAAGTTTCCGCGCGACGACTACGAGCGCCTGCTGGACGCGCATGAGCGGGCCGATCCCGGCGCTGCCGAGATTGCGGCCAAGGCGCTGGAAACGCGCATTCGTACCGAGGCAAAGTCGATCTCCGAAAACTACCTCGCGGCGCCGCACACCACCGACTTCGCGATCCTCTTCCTGCCGGTCGAGAGCCTGTACGCCGAAGTGCTGCGCCGTCCCGGCCTGATGGATGCGATCCAGCGCCAGCACCGCGTGACGCTCGCCGGTCCGACCACGCTGCTGGCGATGCTCAACAGCCTGCACATGGGCTTTCGCACGTTGGCGCTTGAGCAGCAGGCCTCCGAAGTGTGGAAGGTGCTCGGTGCGGTCAAGACGGAGTTCGAACGCTACGGCGAATGGGTCTCGCGCATCAAGGAGCAGGTGGCCAAGGCCTCCGACACGCTCGACAAGGCGGACACGCGCGCCAAGCAGATGCGGCTCGCGCTGCGTAAGGTGGAGGCGCTGCCCGAGGCGCAATCCCAGGCGCTGCTGCCGCCCGCCGACGGCGAGGACGATCTTCAGACGTGAATGCCGGCCTGCTTCGCCTGATCCTCGCGCAGGTCTGCCTGCATGCGGCGATGACAGGCACCCGGCTGGCGGCCCCGCTGCTGGCGCTGCGCGAGGGTTACAGCGCGGCTGCCGTTGGGGTCCTGCTGGCACTGTTCGCGTTGACGCAGGTGTTCCTGGCACTGCCCGCCGGGCGCTTCGCGGACCGGCATGGGCTGCGACGGCCGTTGACCATCGCTGTGGTTTCAGCCTCGGCCGGGGCTGCAATGGCTGCGGTGCTGCCGGTATTCCCGGTGCTTTGCCTCGCGGCGCTCTTGACCGGCGGCGCCACCGGCATCGCGGTGATCGCGCTGCAGCGCCACGTTGGCCGCGCGGCGAGCAATCCCACGCAACTGAAGCAGGTGTTCAGCTGGCTCGCGATCGCGCCGGCTGCGGCCAACTTCGTCGGACCCTTTGCCACGGGGCTTCTGATCGACCACGCCGGCCCCACACCCGGCGATGTGCTGGGTTTTCGGGTGGCTTTTGCCTTGCTGGCGCTTCTGCCGGTCGCTTGCTGGATGCTGGCGCGCGGAACGGCTGAACTCCCCCCGGTGCGCCTGCCACCCGGTGCGCCCAAGCCGCGTGCCTGGGACCTGCTGGCCCAGCCGATGTTCCGCCGCCTGCTGTTCGTCAACTGGCTGCAGTCCGCATCGTGGGATGTTCACACCTTCGTGCTGCCGATCCTGGGCCATGAGCGCGGGCTGAGCGCTTCGATGATCGGCTCCATCCTCGGCGCCTTCGCCGTGGCTGCGGCCGGCATTCGCGTCGTGCTCCCGCTGGTGGCGTCGCGCTTCAGCGAACGCGGCGTGATCACCGCGTCCAACGTCGTCACGGCGCTGGTCTTCGTGGCCTATCCGTTCATGACCTCGGCGCTCGGCATGGGCGCCTGCTCGGTGGTGTTGGGCGTGGCTCTCGGCGCGGTTCAGCCGATGGTGATGAGCATGCTCCACCAGATCACGCCCCACGCGCGGCACGGCGAAGCGCTCGGCCTGCGCGTGATGACGCTCAACGCCTCCAGCGTCGCCATGCCCATGCTTTTCGGCGCAGCCGGCGCCCTGATCGGCGTCGCGGGCGTGTTCTGGATCGTGGGCGGCGTCGTGGCGCTAGGCACCCGCTCGGTCTGGGGCCTCCAGGCCCCGAGCGCCGATGCGCACGGCTAAGGCAAGTCTGGGGGCGAGCTAAAGCTTGTAGAAGTTCTTGATGTAGTCCCAGGCGTCCTGGGGCGCGTCCACGTACTCGATCAGCTTCACGTCATTGGGCGAGATCACGCCTTCCTCGGCCAGGAACTCGAAGTTGATGAGCTGCTTCCAGTAGTCCGAGCCGAACAGCACGATCGGCACGGGCTTGGCCTTGCGGGTCTGCACCAGCGTGATGACCTCGAACAGTTCGTCCAGGGTGCCGAAGCCGCCCGGGAAGGCGACCAGCGCCTTCGCCCGCATCATGAAATGCATCTTGCGGATGGCGAAGTAGTGGAACTTGAAGCTCAGCGCCGGCGTGACGTAGGGGTTGGCTTCCTCTTCCATCGGCAGCGCGATCGCCAGGCCCACCGAGAGACCACCGCCTTCGTACGCGCCACGATTGGCCGCCTGCATGATGCCGGGGCCGCCGCCGGTGCACACGAAGAGCTTGTCCTGGGGCTCCCTGTCGTTGCTGTACTGCGCGACGAGCTTGCCGAAGGCACGCGCCTTCTCGTAGTAGTGGGAGCTGCGTGCCAGCTTGCGCCAGCGGTCGGCGGCTACGGTATCGCCCGATGCCTCGGCCTGGGCGATCAGGGCACCCGATTCCTCTTCGCTGCGAAAACGCGCGCTGCCGAAAACGACCACCGTGTTCTCGATGCCGTGGGCGCGCATCTCGAGGTCGGGCTTCATGAGTTCCAGTTGCATGCGCAGGCCGCGCGTTTCGCGGCGCAGCAGGAACTCCGGGTCGGCGAAGGCCAGGCGCGAGGGATCGGTATGCAGTGGAAGCCCCTTGTCCGCATGGGCCTGCAGGGTGGCCCAGGCGTCGGCGAGGCGTTTGTCGTGGAGGTCGTGTGTGCTGTTGGGCATGGTCTTGCGAGGAAAGCGAAGCTGAATTGTGCGCCTTGCAGATTTCGGGCCCGGCGGGCCGGAACGCACGAAAAAAAGGCTCCCGAGGGAGCCTTTTTTCAGGGTGAGCAGGCGCTTAGACGCGCTTGCGGTATTCGCCCGTGCGGGTGTCGATTTCGATGCGATCGCCTTGCGCCACGAAGAGCGGCACGCCGATCTCGAAACCGGTCGAGATCTTGGCCGGCTTCATGACCTTGCCCGACGTGTCGCCCTTGACGGCCGGCTCGGTCCAGGTGATTTCGCGCTCGACGCTGGTCGGCAGTTCGACGGAGATGGCCTTGCCGTCGTAGAACACCACTTCCACCGGCATGCCGTCTTCGAGATAGTTGAGCGAGTCGCCCATGTTCTCGGCTTCGACTTCGTACTGGTTGAATTCGGTGTCCATGCAGACGTACATCGGGTCGGCGAAGTAGGAATAGGTGCATTCCTTCTTGTCGAGCACGATCTGCTCCATCTTGTCGTCGGCCTTGAACACGACTTCGGTGTTGAAGTTGGCGATCAGGCTCTTGAGCTTCATGCGCACGGTGGCGGAATTGCGGCCGCCGCGGCTGTATTCGGTCTTGAGGACGACCATGGGGTCCTTGCCGTGCATGATCACGTTGCCAGCGCGGATTTCTTGAGCGATTTTCATAAACAGGGTCTCTGGATGTTGGCCGCTCGGTGCGTCATCGGGCCCTTTGGCCCTCTGTCGCATTCACCGCGGCGGGTTCAGCGGATGGTGCGGCAATCGGGGTGAAGCCCCGGCCGGAAATCCGCAAAGCCCGCAATTTTAGCTTTTTTGGGCGACGAAACGGCGCAGGCGGGTCAAAAGGTCGTCCTGATCGAGCAGGCATGTCCGTGCCGCCAGCGCGGTCGAACCCCAGGATTCGAGCGTTTGCGGGGTCAGTTCCGGCAAGTGGCCCTCGGCCATGCCGTTCCAGAGATGGTGAAAGCGGCGCAGGGACGGAGAGGCGTTCAGCCAATGCATCAACGCTTCCAGTTTGCTGTGGTGCGCATCGTCATCCTGCGGGTAGATCTGCCAGATGAAAGGCGCGCCGGCCCAGATGGCTCGGACCAGGGAGTCTTCCCCGCGCACGAAATTCAGGTCGCAGGCCCAGAGCAGGTGGTCGAAATCCTGCTGCGACATGTAGGGCAACCACGAAATCGACAGCGCGCCGCGCTGCGCAGGGCCGGGTGGCAGGGCGGCTGCGGCGCGTCCCGCGGTGACCAACAGCCGGGTCGGTTGGCCGGAGCGCTCGAACTGGGCGAGCAAGGCTTCGAGTGCTGGCGGTTCGTAGCAGAACAGCGACACGAGGCGCTCGCCCTCCCAAGGAATGCCCTGTTGCGCCAGCCAGGCGCCGCGATCGAAGCGCTCGCGCCGCGCCGCGAGCTCAGGTTCGCGCAGCAGGCCGCCCGTCGCGGTGGTGAAACCCGGGTAGAAGAAGTGCTTGGTCAGGCCCGCGCCCGGATCCCTGAAAACGGGGGAGGGCAGTCCATGCAGGCGCTCCACATAGGGCTCGGCCGACAGGTATTCCAGATTGATCCATCGGTGACTGGAGCCCCCCGTGGGCGCCTGCCGTGCGAACAGCCTGATGACTTCAGGTGCGGGATCGCAGCCGAATGCCTCGATCAGCACGTCTGGCGCGGGGGCGCTGGCAACCTGGATTTCCACCGTCGCTGCCGTCCAGTCGACGACGGAAACCCCTTCGCACCCCGCGGGTGCCATCCAGGCCAGCGCCGAGGAATCGTCGATCCACAGGCGCACCGTTTCGCCCTGGGCGCCGAGCGCGGCGGCCAGCCGCCAGCAGACGCCAGCGTCGCCATGGTTGTCTATCACCTTGCAGAAAATGTCCCAGCGCATCGCGGGATACTCTACAGCCCCCTCACGGAGACACCGGAGACAGCTTCCATGTCACAACACTCCGCCGACATCCTCTGGCAACGCGACGGCCAGGACTTCGTCGGCAATCGCTACAGCCGCCGCCACACGATCCGCTTCGACGGCGGGGCCGAATGGGCCGGCTCGTCCTCGCCGCACGTCGTGCCGCTGCCGATGTCGGACGCCACGGCCGTCGACCCTGAAGAGCTCTTCGTCGCCTCGCTGTCGAGTTGCCACATGCTGTGGTTCCTGTCGATCGCGGCGTCGCGCGGCTTTTGCGTGGAACGCTATACCGACCGCGCCGATGGCCGGATGGGGCGCAGTGCCGCCGGCAAGGTGGCGATGACGGTCGTCACATTGCGGCCGCAGGCGCTTTTCTCGGGCGAGCGCCTGCCGACGCGCGAGCAGATCGAAGCCATGCATCACTCGGCACACGACCAGTGCTTCATTGCCAATTCGGTCCATACCGACGTGCGCTGCGAGCCAGTGCTGGAAGACGGGACCCCACAGTAAAGACGATGGCTGAAACGCATTCCGATCAATTGCTCAGCGAAGTGGCGGCATTGCCGCAGTTGCCTGGCGTCTATCGCTATTTCGACGCAGCGGGTGCCGTGCTGTACGTCGGCAAGGCGCGCAATCTCAAGAGGCGCGTGGCGAACTATTTCCAGAAGAACCATGGCGGCACCCGCATCGGCCACATGATCTCGAAGATCGCCCGCATGGAGACCACGGTGGTGCGCTCCGAGGCCGAGGCGCTGCTGCTCGAGAACAACCTGATCAAGACGCTCAAGCCGCGCTACAACATCCTGTTTCGCGACGACAAGAGCTATCCGTATCTCAAGATCGCCTCGCATACCTTCCCCCGGTTGGCGTACTACCGTGGATCGGTCGATCGCAAGCACCGCTATTTCGGGCCGTATCCGAGTGCCTGGGCGGTCAAGGAGTCGATCCAGCTGCTGCAGAAAGTGTTCAAGCTGCGCACTTGCGAGGACACGGTCTACAGCAATCGCACGCGGCCCTGCCTGCTCTACCAGATCAAGCGCTGCAGCGGCCCCTGCGTGGGCTACATCACGCCGGAGGAGTACGCACAGGACGTGGCCAACGCGGAGGCCTTCCTCATGGGCGAGACGCAGGCCGTCCTGACGCAACTCGAGGCGCGGATGATGTCCCACGCCGAGAAGCTGGAGTTCGAGCAGGCGGCCGAGTTGCGCAACCAGATGTCGGCGCTGTCGCGTGTGCTGCACCAGCAGTCGGTGGAGATCGCATCCGACAAGGACGTGGACATCCTCGCCGTCAAGGTGCAGGGCGGCAAGGCCTGCGTCAACCTGGCTATGGTGCGCGGCGGCCGGCACCTGGGCGACCGCGCCTACTTTCCCGTGCATGTGGAAGACGCCACGCAGATCCAGCATGGTGAACGGGATACCGACGGCGACGACGAGCCGCCGATGTCCGACGCGGTCGAGGTGCAGGTGCTGGAGGCCTTCATCGCACAGCACTACATCGACGTGCCCGTGCCGGCCACGCTGGTCCTGAGCGAACTGGTGAGCCGCGAACTGATCGAGGCCGTTTCCCAGCAAGCGGGGACGCGCGTGACCGCCGTGTTCCAGCCGCGGGAGCAGCGTCGGCACTGGCTGGAAATGGCGTGCAAGAACGCCGCGCTCCAGCTCGCGCGCCTGCTCGCGGAGGAGGGCTCCCAGCAGGCACGCACGCGCGCGCTAGTCGATGCCCTCGAACTCGCACCGGATGACCTCGACAATTTCCGCGTCGAGTGCTTCGACATCTCGCACACAGCGGGCGAAGCGACACAGGCTTCGTGCGTCGTGTTCGAGCATCACGCCATGCAGAACCGCGAATACCGGCGCTACAACATCGAGGGCATCACGCCGGGCGACGACTACGCTGCGATGCGGCAGGTGCTGCATCGCCGCTACGGCAAGCTGGCCGAGGCGATGGCGCAGGAGACCGATGCACCGCCCGCCGGCGATGCCGCGGGCGCGGGAACGGACGCAAGGCCCGGCACACGCGGTGCGCGCATGCCGGAGCTGGTGCTGGTCGACGGCGGCAAGGGCCAGGTGTCGATGGCGCGCGAAGTGTTCAGTGAGCTGGGTCTGCCGCTGTCGCTGATCGTGGGCGTTGAAAAAGGCGAAGGCCGCAAGGTCGGGCTCGAGGAACTCGTGTTCGCCGATGGCCGCGAGAAGGTCTATCTCGGCCGCGATTCGGCCGCGCTGATGCTGGTTGCGCAGATTCGCGACGAGGCGCACCGGTTCGCGATCACCGGCATGCGCGCCAAGCGGGCGAAGATCCGGGTGGGCGGCAGTCAGCTCGAAGACATTCCGGGCATCGGCCCCAAGCGCCGTGCGCGCCTGTTGCAGCGCTTCGGCGGAATCCGGGGTGTGGCGGCAGCCAGTGTCGAAGACATCGCCTCGGTCGAGGGAATCGCATTCGATCTTGCTGAAGAGATCTACAGGGCATTGCACTGAGCGCCTCGGCTCCCTTCGGACGGGCCATATACTCGTTCCAATGTTCTGGACCCTGCCAACGATCATGACCTGGACGCGCATCGTCGCGATCCCGTTGATCGTGGGTGTGTTCTACCTGCCGCTGTCGGAGCCGATGCGCAACCTGATCGCGACGGTGATGTTCATCGTATTCGCGGCCACCGACTGGCTCGATGGCTTTCTGGCGCGCCGGCTCAACCAGACCTCGGCGTTCGGCGCCTTCCTCGATCCGGTCGCCGACAAGTTCCTGGTGTGCGCCTCACTTCTCGTGCTGGTCCACCTGAATCGTGCGGACGTGTTCGTGGCGCTCATCATCATCGGCCGCGAGATCGCGATCTCCGCGCTGCGCGAATGGATGGCGCAGATCGGGGCGGGCAAGAGCGTCGCGGTCCACATGGTCGGCAAGGTGAAGACCGTGGTGCAGATGGTGGCGATTCCGTTCCTGCTCTTCGACGGCATGCTTTTCGGCGTGATCGACACCGGTGCCTGGGGGCAATGGCTGATCTGGATTTCCGCCGTGCTCACCGTCTGGTCGATGGTCTACTACCTCCAAAAGGCCATACCCGAAATCCGGGCCCGGGCGAAATGACGGGCGCGGCCCGCTCGGCGGGCTGGCTGCGCGTCATGCCGGCAGTCTTCGTACTGATCTGGAGCACCGGCTTCATCGTGGCGCGTTATGGCATGCCCTACGCGCCGCCGCTCAAGTTCCTCTCGGTGCGCTATGCGCTCTCGGTGGTCTGCTTCCTCGTCTGGGTGCGGCTGGCTCGCGTCGCGTGGCCACGGGACCGGGTGCAGTGGGGCCATCTCGCCGTGACCGGCGTGCTGATGCAAGCGGGCTACCTGGGCGGCGTCTGGGCCGCTGTCAGGGTGGGCATGGGCTCCGGGCTCATTGCGTTGCTGGTCGGAATTCAGCCGGTGCTGACCGCGGTGTGGATGTCGATGAACGGCGGCACGATCACGCGTCGTCAGTGGGCGGGGCTGTTCCTCGGGTTCCTGGGCCTGGTGCTGGTCGTTTCACGCAAGCTGGGGCAGGGCGGGGAAGTCAGCGTGCTGACCATGGGGTTGGCGTTGATGGCGCTGCTGTCGATCACAGCCGGCACGCTGTATCAGAAGCGCTTCGTCGCGCCCTGCGACGTGCGCAGCGCGAACGCGATCCAGCTTGCCGCGGCGTTGCTGGTCACCTTGCCCTTCGCTTTGCTGGAGGCCGACAGCATCCAATGGAACCTGGCTTCGGGTGGCGCGATGGCATGGTCCGTCCTGGCCCTGTCGCTGGGCGGCAGCTCGCTGCTCTACATCCTGATCCAGCGTGGCACCGCGACCGCCGTCACGAGCCTGCTCTACCTCGTGCCGCCGTGCACTGCCGTGATGGCGTGGCTTCTGTTTGCGGAGCCGATCACCGTGGTGACGCTGGCGGGCATCGCGACGACGGCCGTCGGCGTGAGCCTGGTGGTCCGCGGCGAGCGCTGAGAGCTCAGCGCGACGGCGGGCGGTCGACCTTCCACGGCTCGCCGCGAAAGCGCTCGACCAGGAAGTCGATGAGCACCCGCACGCGCCGGGGCGTCTTGGGTCGCCACGGCGCAACCCATTGAATGTCGGCGTCCGGCATCGCGAGCTGCGGGAGCACGCGCACGAGTTCGCCCGAGGCGAGATGGGGTGCGATATCCCAGAGACTGCGCAGCATGATCCCGCGCCCCGCCAGGCACCAGTCGCGCACCATCTCGCCCGAGTTGCTCGACAGCGGGCCTCGCACGTGGACCCGAACGGTGGTGCTGTCCTTGATGTGGCGGAGTGTCCACAGCGCGAATTCGCGTTCGCTGCCTTCGCTGTTCTCGCGCGCCACGAGGCAGTCGTGCAACGCGAGCGCGGCTGCGTCGGCTGGAACGCCACGGCGTTCAAGATAGGCCGGCGCAGCCGCCAGCACGCGCTGATTGCGCGCGATGCGGCGCGTGACCCAGTCGCCCGCGCGGCGATGTTGCGGCTGCCACAACCACACCGCGCCATCGTGCCCTTCGGCGCCGAGGTCGGGCAGCTTCTCCCCCAGGGTGAGCTGGATCTGCAGACCGGGATGCTGTTCGTTGAACACCCCGAGCGCCGGTCCGAGCCAGCGCCTGCCGAACCCGAAGGTGGCGACGAGCCGGATCGTGCCGCTCAGCTCGCTCTGCCGTTCGCCAAGTTCGTTCTCCAGCGCTGCGAAGCCATCGAGGAGGCCCTTGGCATGCAGGCACACCGCTTCGCCTTCCGCCGTGGCACTGAGCCTGCGCGTGGTGCGGTCGAACAATCGCTGGCCCAGTCGCGCCTCCAGCGCGCCGAGGCGCTTGGTCACCACCGAAGGAACGACGTTCAACGCGAGCGCGGCGCCGGCGAGGCTCCCGCGCCCGCGGATCGCCATCACGAGCTCCAGGTCACTGCGTTCCATTGCTGCCATTTGGGAAAGTATCAATTGGCTGATTGTTGCTTGATGAAGAGAGACGTGCAACGCACAATTCGTCGCATGCTCGCTTCGTTCTCCACCTTCGATGTCTTGCGCGACGGTGTCCGCCTCCACGGACGCGTTGGCGGCAGCGGTGCACCCTTGCTGCTGCTTCATGGGCACCCGCAGACGCACGTGATCTGGCATCGCGTGGCGCCTGTGCTGGCCGAGCATTTCACCCTGGTCCTCCTCGATCTGCGCGGCTACGGAGACTCTGGCCGACCGGTGGCCGATGCGGCCCACGCGCGTTACAGCAAGCGCGAGATGGCGCTCGATGCGCTGGCCGCCATGCGGCATCACGGTTTCGAGCGCTTCGGCGTGCTGGCACATGACCGGGGTGCCCGAGTCGCCCATCGGCTGGCGGCGGACCATCCGGAGGCGGTGGAGCGCCTCATGTTGCTCGATATCGCGCCGACTCTCGCGATGTACGAGGACACGTCCGAAGCCTTTGCGAAGGCCTATTGGCACTGGTTCTTCCTGATCCAGCCGCCGCCATTGCCCGAAGCGCTCATCGAATCGGATCCGGTGCGCTATGTGCGCAGCGTCATGGGCAGCCGCCATGCGGGGCTTGCACCCTTTGCGCCGGAGGCGCTCGCCGAGTACGAACGCTGTGCATGGATCGACGGCAGCGCGAAAGCCATCTGCGAGGACTATCGGGCCTCGGCCACCATCGACCTCGACCACGATCGCGCCGACATCGCCGCCAGCCGCAAGCTCGCGCAGCCGCTGCGCGTGCTGTGGGGCGAACATGGCGCGGTCGGACGCTGCTTCGACGTGCTGGCACTGTGGCGAGAGCGCGCCGACGACGTATCGGGCGAAACGCTGCCCTGCGGTCACTACATTCCCGAAGAAGCGCCGCTCGACCTGTTGGCACAGGCGCTTCCCTTTTTCAACGCGACCCACAAGGATTGAGACATGAGCACCCAACGAATCGCAGTCATCGCCGGCGATGGCATCGGCAAGGAAACCATGCCCGAAGGCTTGCGTGTGCTGGATGCTGCAGCGCGCAAGTTCGGCATCGACCTGAAATTCGACCACTTCGATTTCTCGAGCTGGGACTACTACGAGAAGCACGGCAAGATGTTGCCCGACAACTGGAAGGACCAGATCGGCGGGCACGACGCCATCTTCTTCGGCGCGGTCGGCTGGCCGGAGAAGATCGCGGACCATGTGTCGCTCTGGGGCTCGCTGCTGCTCTTTCGTCGGGAGTTCGACCAGTACATCAACCTGCGGCCCGCGCGGCTGATGCCGGGCATCGTGGCGCCGGTGGTCCGTCGCGACGGCACGCCCCGGCAACCGGGTGAGATCGACATGTACATCGTGCGCGAGAACACCGAGGGCGAGTACTCGAGCATCGGCGGCCGGATGTACGAAGGCACCCCGCGCGAGATCGTCGTGCAGGAAACCGTGATGTCGCGCGTCGGCGTGGACCGCGTGCTGAAGTTCGCGTTCGAGTTGGCGCAGTCGCGCCCGAAGAAGCATCTCACCAGCGCCACGAAGTCCAACGGCATCTCGATCACCATGCCCTACTGGGACGAGCGCGTGGCTGCGATGGCGCAGGGCTACCCGGGGGTGAAGCTCGACAAGTTCCACATCGATATCCTGACGGCCCACTTCGTGCAGCGCCCTGACTTCTTCGATGTGGTGGTGGCGAGCAATCTGTTCGGTGACATCCTGTCGGACCTGGGCCCCGCTTGCACCGGCACCATCGGCATCGCGCCCAGCGCCAACCTGAACCCGGAGCGCACCACGCCGTCGCTGTTCGAGCCGGTGCACGGTTCCGCGCCGGATATCGCGGGCAAGGGCATTGCCAACCCGATCGGTCAGATCTGGTGTGGCGCGATGATGCTGGAGTTCCTCGGCCACAAGGCTGCGCACGACGCGATCCTGTCGACGATCGAGAAGGTGCTGGCCCCCGGCAGCGGCGCCCCGCGCACGCCCGACATCGGCGGAACCGCGAGCACGAGCGACCTGGGCAAGGCGATCGCCGAGGCACTTTGAAAAAGACTTGTCAAAACGCCACTAAAATCGCGCTCCTCGCTGCGTTCTAGGGGGGAGTGTCGTATTGACACCCTGTAGACCAGTGGTTGTAATCCCTGTCGGCAGCGCGCTGCCGGCGCGTCAGAACTGCCACCCTTTTCTTCGAATTTCGCCCCCGTGACATCGTCACGGGGCTGGCATCGCTTCTGACGACTGATCAACAATTTTCCTGCAAGGGGCCCTTGTGAACAAAACCGAACTCATTGAGCACATCGCAAAGAACGCCGATATCTCCAAAGCAGCCGCCACGCGCGCACTCGAATCCACCATCGGCGCCATTCGTACAACGCTCAAGAAGGGCGGCTCCGTTTCGCTCGTCGGTTTCGGAACATTTGCAGTAGGAAAGCGTGCCGCCCGGACCGGCCGCAATCCGCGCACCGGCGACGCGATTAAAATCAAGGCCGCCAAGATCCCGAAGTTCCGTCCCGGCAAGGCGCTGAAAGACGCGCTGAACTGAGACACTGTTTTCCGGTGGGGTGCTTAGCTCAGCTGGTAGAGCGGCGCCCTTACAAGGCGTAGGTCGGGGGTTCGAGCCCCTCAGCACCCACCACCCGAAGCAAAGGCGAACAGAGTGTTCGCCTTTTTTGTTGCCGTCCCGCAATCCGTCACAGAGAGTGCCCCAGCATGTTTGATTCCTTCCGCAAGTACAACAAGATCATCATGGTGTTCTTGTTCTTGCTGATCATTCCTTCGTTCGTGCTTTTCGGCGTCGATCGCTACCAGGGAGATGGGCAAGGCGAAAAGGTCGCGCGCGTCGCGGGCCACGACATCACCCGTCCCGAATGGGATGCGCAGCACCGCAACGAGGTCGACCGGATCCGCCGGCAGGCGCCCAACATCGAGCCGGCCCTGCTCGACTCTGAAGCAGCGCGCTACGCCACCCTGGAACGCATGGTGCGGGACCGCGTGCTCGCGGCAGCGGCGTCCAAATCGAACATGACGGTGTCCGAGGAGCGGCTCGCACGCCTGTTCGCCGCGGACCCCGGCCTCGCTTCGTTCCGTACGGCCGATGGCAAGTTCGACCGGGAAAGCTTCATGCGCGCGACCGGCCGGACGCCCGAGCAGTACGAAGCGTCGGTTCGTGCCGACCTCGCAACGCAACAGGTGTCTCTGGGCGTTTCGGGCACCACCTTCGCGACCGCCGCTCAAGCAGCTGCGGCGCTCAACGCCTTCTACGATCGGCGCGAGATTCAGGTGGCGCTGTTCAAGCCCGCCGATTTCGCATCGAAGGTCAACGTCAGCGATGCCGATCTCCAGGCCTTCTACAAGGACCACACGGCGCAGTTCCAGGTGCCTGAACAGGCCAGCGTCGAATATCTGGTCCTGGACCTCGAGGCCGCCAAGAAGAACATCTCGGTCAGCGAGGCGGACCTGCGGAGCTACTACGACCAGAACAGCGCGCGCTTCGGTACCAAGGAAGAACGTCGTGCGAGCCACGTCCTGATCGCTGCGCCCGCGAGCGCACCGGCCGCCGAGCGCGAGAAGGCGCGAGCCAAGGCCGAGCAGTTGCTGGCCGATCTCAGGAAGGCACCCAACACCTTTGCCGAGGTGGCACGCAAGAATTCGCAGGATCCGGGCTCGGCGGAGAAGGGTGGCGACCTCGATTTCGTCACGCGCGGCGCGATGGTCAAGCCGTTCGAGGATGCGATGTTCGCGCTCAAGAAGGGCGAGATCAGCAACGTCGTCGAGACCGAATTCGGTTTCCACATCATCCAGCTCAACGACATCAAGCCGGCCGTGGTCCCGCCTTTCGACAAGATGCGCACCACCATCGAGAACGAGGTGCGCAGCCAGCAGGCCACGCAGGAGTTCGCCAAGGCCGCCGAGATCTTCACCGACATCGTCTATCAGCAGCCGGACAGCCTGAAGCCGGCTGCCGAGAAGCTCAAGCTCACGATCCAGTCGGCCAGCAATGTCGGACGTACGCCCGCGCCGGGTGCTGCTGGCGCGCTGGCCAGCCGCAATTTCCTGAATGCGCTCTTCGCTCCCGATACGCTCGAGCGCAAGCACAACACCGAAGCCATCGAAATCGGGCCCAACCAGCTCGCATCGGGTCGCGTTACGCAATACAGCCCGGCGCGAGCGCTCCCCTTCGAAGAGGTCAAGGACAAGGTTCGCACGCAGCTCATTGCCGAGCGCGCGGCGGCCCTTGCAAAGGCAGAGGGCGAGGCCAAGCTGGCTGCCTGGCAGGCAAATCCCGCGGGCGCGACTTTCGGTGCACCGGTAACGGTTTCGCGGCTGGAAACGCAGTCGCAGCCGCCCGCTGTCATCGAAGGCGCATTGCGTGCCGATACCAGCAAGCTGCCGGTTCTCGTTGGAACGGATCTTGGATCACAGGGCTTTGCCGTCGTGCGCGTCATCAAGGCCGTGCCTCGCACGCCGCCCGCGCCGGAGTTGGCGAAGCAGGAGAACGAGCAGTTCGCGCAGGCCGTGGGCTCGGCGGAGAACGCCGCCTACTACGACCTGCTGAAGAACCGCTTCAAGGCCGAAATTTTGGTTCCGAGGCCCTCGGATTCGACGACGGGCGCCGAACGCTAGTTTTTTCACGCTACAATTGCAGGCTGCGGTGGCTGTAGCTCAGCTGGTAGAGTCCCAGATTGTGATTCTGGTCGTCGTGGGTTCGAGTCCCATCAGCCACCCCAAACTTCATTGACGAAAAGCGCCGACCGAATGGTCGGCGCTTTTTTTTGTGCCTGTCGTACTTGCGGCAATTGACTTTTGAATTAGAATTTTCGCTTTCTAATTCGAGGATTAGCACCGATGGCCTCATCCCTTGCCGACATCAATTCCCAGATCAAGAAGCACGACGAGCAGATT
This sequence comes from Variovorax flavidus, assembly GCF_030317145.1. GTDB lineage: Bacteria > Pseudomonadota > Gammaproteobacteria > Burkholderiales > Burkholderiaceae_C > Variovorax > Variovorax flavidus. Next base: position 1,495,642 of record NZ_JASZYE010000001.1, on the reverse strand, counting down.
GCGCAATTGCGCAAGCAAGCTGAAGAGCTGAGAAATCAAGAGCGCTCTGGAGTGATCGAGGAGCTGCGCAAGAAGATCGCTGAATACGGTTTGACTGCAGCTGATCTCAAACTCACGGCGCGCGTCGGCAAGCGCAGCGCAGGGGTTGTTGCCACCAAGACCGCTGCAAAGTACCGCAGCCCCACCGGTGAGACCTGGTCCGGTGGCCGTGGGCGCAAGCCGCGCTGGATCACGGAGGCACTGGCTGCTGGCAAATCGCTGTCGGACTTCGAGATCAAGTAAAGCCTTCGACTCGGCAAAGTAAAAAGCCCGCTCATGCGGGCTTTTTTTATGGCCTTGGTGTGCCTCAGTTGACCAGCACCAGCTTGCCCTTGACGCCGCGTGAACCCATGTGGGCGTAGGCCGCCTTGAGGTCCGCCATCGGTACGGCGCTGTCGATGACGGGCTTGATCTTGCCCTGGCCGTACCACTTGGCCAATTCGGCCATCATCTGTGCGTTGGCCTTGGGCTCGCGCTTGGCGAAATCGCCCCAGAACACGCCGACCAGCGATGCACCTTTGAGCAGCATCAAATTTAAAGGCAGCGAAGGAATGGGGCCTGCGGCGAAACCGACGACCAGATAGCGTCCGCGCCAGCCGATCGAACGAAACGCCGGTTCGGCAAATTCGCCGCCGACCGGGTCGTAAATGACGTCAGGTCCTTTGCCATCGGTTGCCGCTTTGACCGCATCACGAAAACCGTTCGGAAGCGCGTGCGTGGTGTAGTTGATCGTGATGTCCGCACCGATGGATTTGCAGAGTTCGCATTTTTCATCGGTCGACGCGGCCGCGATGACTTTGGCACCCGCGGCTTTTGCGATCTGGATGGCTGCAGTTCCGACGCCGCCGGCTGCACCGAGCACGAGCACCGTTTCACCAGCCTTCAATTGCGCGCGGTCGATCAATGCGTGCCAGGAGGTCGCGTAAATCATGATGAAAGCGGCGGCATCGACATAGCCGAAGCCTTCGGGAAGCGGCATGCAAAGTGCAGCCGGGGCGAGCGTATGCGTTCCGAAACCGCCGGTGCCGGACAGGCATGCAACGTTCTGCCCAACCTTGAGATGCGTGACGCCTTCGCCCACGGCGGTGATCACGCCGGCGTATTCGGACCCCGGCACGAAAGGCAGCGGCGGCTTGATCTGGTATTTGTTCTGCACGATCAGCAGATCGGGAAAGTTCAGGCTTGCCGCCTTGATTTCGACCAGCACCTGTCCGGGTCCAGGCGTCGGGGTTGGCAGTTCCTTCCACGTGAGGGCGTCGACGCCGGTGGGGTTTTCGCAGAGCCATGCGTGCATGCTCGTGTCTCCTATCAATGAGTCTGGGGGCAATGGATGCGGACCATGATAGGCGGGGCGTCCCAACGGTGTTGTCCCAGCCGTGACGCACCCGCCGCCTACAATCGCGCCCACTGATAGACGCCATGAAGATACTTATTTCGAACGACGACGGTTTCCAGGCTCCGGGCATCGTCGCATTGCACGACGCACTGAAGGAAATAGCCGACGTCGAAGTGGTCGCGCCCGAGCACAACAACAGCGCCAAGTCGAATGCGCTCACGCTGGCTGCACCGCTTTACGTGCACACCGCTCACAACGGATTCCGCTACGTGACCGGAACGCCGGCCGATTGCGTGCACATCGCGTTGAAGGGCTTGCTCGACTATCGGCCCGATCTGGTCGTGTCCGGCATCAACAACGGCGCCAACATGGGCGACGACACGATCTATTCGGGCACTGTCGGAGCCGCGATGGAAGCCTATCTGTTCGGTATTCCGGCGATCGCCTTCTCCCAGATCGAAAAGGGCTGGGCTCACATTGACGCCGCGGCCCGCGCAGCGCGGCGACTGGTCGAGCAGATCGAACGGGAGCAGATGCTGGGTGGCAACGCATTCCTGCTCAACGTCAATGTGCCGAATCTTCCTTTCGACGAACTGAAATCAGTCCAGGTGTGCCGATTGGGTCGCCGCCATGCCGCGGAGAAAGTCATCACGCAGGACAGCCCTCGCGGCGAGACGATGTACTGGATTGCCGGCGCGGGCGGAGCAAAGGACAGCGGCGAGGGCACCGACTTCCATGCGACGGCGGCCGGCCACATCGCGCTGACCCCATTGCAGATCGATCTGACCGATCACGCCAATCTGGGACAGTGGCGCGACACGGTGGCCCGCCTCGGCGAGCGCTCCTGACATGGCAGCAGGCCAACGCCCGGGGTTTCCCGTGCGGCTGACGCCCACGGCTTCTGCGGCGACGCGCGGGCGTCTTCCCGCGGTGCCTGCCAAACCGACGGTCCACAGCACGACACCCTCGATGGCGTCGGATGCGGTCCGTGCGCGGATGGTCCAGCGTCTGGCCGCACAAGGAATTGCCGACGCGCGCGTGCTGCGCGCGATGGGCACGGTGGAGCGGCACCTGTTCGTGGATAGTGCACTGGTCAATCAGGCGTACGAAGACACGAGCCTCCCGATCGGGCTGGGCCAGACCATCTCGAAGCCCAATGTAGTTGCACGCATGATCGAATTGCTGCTCGGTGCGCCTGCATTGGCGGGCAAGCCCGGCGATCGACTCGGACGAGTGCTCGAGATCGGTACCGGCTGCGGCTACCAGGCCGCAGTGCTCAGCCACGTCGCCTCGGAGGTCTACAGCATCGAGCGCTTGCGAGGGTTGCACGAGCGAGCGCGCGCGAACCTTCGTCCCTTCAGATTGGCAACGGTTCATCTGTTGCTTGGCGACGGGATGATCGGGTACGCCAAGGGCGCGCCCTATGCCGGAATCATCGCTGCGGCGGGCGGCGAGGCCGTGCCGGAGGCATGGATCGCGCAGTTGGCGGTGGGCGGAAGAATCGTCGCTCCGACGCAATCCGCAACGGGCGGCCAGGCCCTGGTTGTCATTGATAAAACCGCACGCGGCGCCGAGCGTCGCATTCTTGAGGCGGTTCACTTTGTCCCCCTAAAATCGGGAATTGCTTGAAGGAAGAACACATGCAGGGTATTGGCAATCGGGGCTGGCTTGCCGGCATGACGCTGGTGGTTTCGCTCGTGATTGCGGGTTGTGGTGCACCGCGTGGTCCGGTGCCAGTCGAAGACCGCGGCACCATGACTCGTACGCCGGTTGCAGCCACCAACGGAGCAACTCTTCCTGGTGTGCCGCCGATCACCACGGATGCCAACGGCAAGCCGCTGGCGGGCATCGAGAACTACGGAAAGCCCGGCTATTACGCGGTGCGTCCGGGTGACACCATCCGTCGCATCGGCACGGAAACCGGTCAGACCTGGCAGAACATCGCGCGTTGGAACAATCTCGACAATCCTGACCTGATCGAAGTGGGCCAGGTGCTCCGCGTGATTCCGCCCGTTGGCGGCACGGCTACGGCAGCGACGGCGCCCGCAACGACCGATGCGTCCGGCGTCGTCACGCGCCCGGTGACGCAACCGATCGTCGCACCTGCGACTGCGGCCACCGCGGCTGCGGCTGCAGCTGGGGCTGCGGCAACTCCTGGCGCCACCACGAGCGCGGCGACCAAGCCGACTCCGCCGGTCACTGCTTCGCCAACGCCGCCAGCTGCCTCGGCCTCCGGGGATGAGGACGTAGGCTGGATCTGGCCTGCCCAGGGTTCATTGATCGCGGGTTTCGACGAGGCCAAGAACAAGGGGCTCGATATCAGCGGCAAGGCGGGCGATTCGGTCCTCGCGGCAGCCGATGGTCGCGTCGTCTACGCGGGCGCGGGACTGCGCGGCTACGGCAATCTCATCATCCTGAAGCACAACAACACCTACCTGACCGCCTACGCGCACAACCGTACGCTGCTGGTCAAGGAAGATCAGTCGGTGCAGAAGGGGCAGAAGATTGCCGAGATGGGCAACAGCGACGCAGACCGCGTCAAGCTGCACTTCGAAATCCGCCGTCAGGGCAAGCCGGTCGATCCGGCGCGGTACCTGCCAGCGCGCTAGCGTCATGACCGCCTCCCGCCTTCATCGCACCCCGGTCGTGCGGCGAGTGGCGGGCAACGGCGGCACCTCGGGCTTCGAATCATCGAACGCTTCGGAGTCTTCGATCCCCATGCGGGGCACAGTGGACCGCACCGCCGGCGAGGGCCTCAACGAGAATCCCCGCGAAGCGATACCAGCCGATCTCGGCGGTGACGGCGGCGACTCATTGACGATCTATCTGCGCGAGATCCGGCGCACGCAGCTGTTCACGCCCGATGAAGAATATCGAACGGCCTGCGCCGCGCGCAGCGGCGATTTCGCAGCGCGGCAATCGATGATCGAGCACAACCTGCGGCTCGTCGTCAACATCGCCAAGTCCTACCTTGGGCGGGGCGTGCCGATGGCGGATCTGATCGAGGAGGGCAACCTCGGTCTGATGCATGCGATCAACAAATTCGAACCGGAGCGCGGCTTTCGCTTCTCGACCTATGCAACCTGGTGGATTCGGCAATCGATTGAGCGCGCGGCGATGATGCAGGCGCGTGCCATCCGCTTGCCGGTGCACGTGGTGCGCGAGTTGCAGCAGGTGATGCGTGCGCGTCGTGCGTTGGAAGGCGACCCCGAATTCATCGCCCGTCGGCCTGACGGCGTGCGCGTCGAGGACGTCGCCGCGCTGCTCGGCCGCGAGGTGCAGGATGTGGCGGACCTGATGGCGCTCGCCGAAGCGCCACGCTCGCTCGACGCCGGCGGCGAGCGCGGCGACGACAGCTTCACGCTGGCGGACACCGTGGCGTCGGATGACGAAGGCGGCGATCCCACCGGCGTGACGCAGACCCACGAGGTCGAGAAGCTGCTCGATCAATGGATCCTGGTGTTGACCGAGCGTGAACGCGAAGTGCTCGAAGGCCGCTACGGCCTGCATGATCGCGATCCGGAGACGCTGGAAGTGCTGAGCGTTCGTCTTGGATTGACCCGCGAACGTGTCCGGCAGATTCAGAACGAGGCGCTGGCCAAGATGCGCCGGCAACTGGCGCGCGCAGGCGTGCAGCGGGACGCGCTCCTCTAGGCTGCGAGGACCGAGCTCCCTGCAGCCTGAGACAATCCAGGCATGACGGAATCGATAGAAAAGAAAGAAGCGCAGCGCCCCCGCGATGAGTGGCTGCAAGTCGAGTCGCTCGACCTGGATGCGCAGGGCGTGGCGCACAAGGCCGACGGCATGGTGGTGTTCATCGAAGGCGCCTTGCCCTTCGAAGAAGTGCAGTTCAACGTGCACCGCAAGAAGAACAACTGGGAGCAAGGTACCGTGACGGCGATCGCCCGCGAATCATCGCAGCGCGTGCGGCCAGGGTGCCCGCACTTCGGCTTGCATGCAGGTGCCTGCGGGGGCTGCAAGATGCAGCACCTCGATGCGGCTGCGCAAGTCGCGGTGAAGCAGCGTTCGCTCGAGGACAACCTCTGGCACCTCGGCAAGGTGCGGCCCGAGAACGTGTTGCGGCCGCTTGAAGGGCCCGCCTGGCACTATCGCTATCGCGCGCGCCTTTCCGTGCGTCACGTGGTGAAGAAGGGCACGGTTCTCATCGGCTTCCACGAGCGCAAGAGCCGCTATCTGGCGGACATGAAGGTGTGTCCCGTCTTGCCGGCGCAGGTCAGCGACATGCTCCTGCCCTTGCGCGAATTGATCGGCTCGATGGACGCGCGCGAGACCTGCCCGCAGATTGAACTGGCCTGCGGCGACTCGCCGGATGGCACGGGCCGCCTGGGTGTGATCGCCCTGGTGCTGAGGCACCTGGAGCCGCTGTCCGATGCCGACGTGGCGCGACTCAAGGCGTTTGCGTCCAAGAACGAAGGCGTCCAGTGGTGGCTGCAATCCAAGGGACCCGAGACCGTTAAGCTACTGGAGGAGGGCGGAGAAGCGCTGGCGTACGGGCTCCCCGAATTCGGCGTCACGATGCCTTTCAAGCCGACCGACTTCACGCAGGTCAATCCCCACATCAATCGTGTGCTGGTCGGCCGCGCCTTGCGGCTGCTCGATGTGCAGCCCGACGAACGTGTGATCGACTGGTTTTGCGGTCTGGGCAACTTCACCTTGCCGTTGGCGAGCCGGGCGCGGGAGGTGCTGGGCATCGAAGGCAGCGACACGCTGGTGGCGCGTGCCACGGACAACTACGAGCGCAATCGCCCCGCGGTGCCCGGGCGGCGCGCACTTGCGCCGACGAGCTTCGTTGCGCGCAATCTCTTCGAGATGACGCCGGCGATGCTCGTGGCAGACGGCGCCGCGGAAAAGTGGCTTGTCGACCCGCCGCGCGAAGGCGCGTTCGCTCTGGCCAAGGCGCTCGCGGATCTGCACCAGCAGGTCGAATTGCATCGGGGCGGCTGGGCTCCGCCCAAACGGATCGTCTATGTGAGCTGCAACCCCTCGACGCTGGCGCGTGACGCGGGCCTGCTGGTTCACCAGGCGGGGTATCGATGCACCTTCGCGGGGGTGGTCAACATGTTCCCTCACACCTCGCACGTAGAGTCGATCGCCGTATTCGATCTGGCATGAAAAAAGGGCCCCTCGGGGCCCTTTTCGACAAGAAGAGAACGCTCTCAGTCGCGCTCGCCGCCAAAGATGCCGAGCAGGGCCAGGAGGCTCTGGAACACGTTGAACAGATCGAGGTAGAGCGCCAGCGTCGCGCTGATGTAGTTGGTTTCGCCGCCGTCCATGATCTGCTTCAGGTCGTACAGCATGAAGGCCGAGAAGATGCCGATCGCCGCGACCGAGATTGCCATCATGCCGGCGCTCGAACCCACGAAGACGTTGATGATGGCGCCGACCATCAGGACCATTGCACCGACAAAGAGCCACTTGCCCATGCCGGAGAGGTCGCGCTTGATCACCGTGGCCAGCGAAGCCATCAGGAAGAATACGCCGGCGGTGCCGCCGAAGGCGGTCATGATCAGTTCCGAGCCATTCTTGAAGCCGAGCACCATCGCGATCAGCCGCGACAGCATCAGGCCCATGAAGAAGGTGAAGGCCAGCAGCACCGGCACGCCGGCCGCCGAGTTCTTGGTCTTCTCGATCGCGAACATGAAGCCGAAGGCGCCGCCCATGAACACGATGAGGCCGAGCCCGCCGCCGAGCGATCGGGTGATGCCGGTGGCCACGCCGAGCCATGCGCCGAGCACGGTGGGCAGCAGGCTCAGGGCGAGCAACCAGTAGGTATTGCGCAGGACGCGCTGGCGGTCTGCCTGCGGCAGCGTCTGGCCGTAGCCGACGGAGGTGTCGAGGGTGTTGACGCGGTCGTTCATTGCTGAAACTCCAGGTGTTGCTGCAAAACTGCAGTTGGGGCGCATTCTAGGACGCTGCAAGGGCCACGTATCAGAAAGACCTGTGTTCGGATATTCCTACCGCCGACAAGGGTTCTTGATGGGCCAAACGCTATGCTTCAAGGTTACGCAACTTTTCCCTAAAGATCATGAAGACCAAGTCATTCCTCGAGCTCGCTGATGTCAAGGCGATCGCCGCCGGCGCCGAAGCCGAGGCCCTGAAGAACAACTGGGCCGTGACCATCGCCATCGCCGACGACGCAGGCAATCTGCTGTGGCTGCAGCGGCTGGATGGCGCGGCAGCCTTGTCGTCCCACATTGCACCTGCCAAGGCCCATACCGCAGCAATGGGGCGCCGCGAAAGCAAGACCTACGAAGACATGATCAATGGCGGACGCACTTCGTTCCTGACGGCGCCCGGCGTCATGGGCCTGCTCGAAGGCGGCGTGCCGATCGTCAAGGATGGCCATGTGATCGGCGCCGTCGGCGTGAGTGGCGTCAAGTCGAACGAGGACGCCCAGATCGCCAAGGCGGGCATCGCCGCGATCGGACTCTGAGCGCAATCTGCAAAAAGCAAAACGCCGACCGCGAGGTCGGCGTTTTTCGTTGGCGGTCCAAGGTGGAAAAAAAGCTTGGCTAGTCGGCGAACCGTTGGCTAGCAAAAAACGACCCTTTGGAGATGAATCTCCTCGAGTCGCCCCACGATGAAACTTGCGAGAGGGGCGGGCTGAACCTTACTTGGTCAGGATCAGCTTGCCGAGTTTGGTGGCTTGCAGTCGATAGAGGGAACCGTTGTGCAGGATGCCGACGGTCTTGCTTCCCTTGAGGAGTTCAGCGCTTTCAAGCAATGGCGCCGGGCGGGCAGCCTCACCGGAAACGCGGCCACCACCTGAATGATCAAGCGAGGGATGGCTCAAGACGGTGAAGGCGTTGGGCGTGGCTTGCATTGGAAATCCCTTTATCGAAGCGATGAGCAAATGATAATGATTCTCAATAAAAAGTCAATCGTCGCGATCGAATTTTTTGGCTTGCGAACCCGGGCTACTTCGGATCGGGTTCGGTGATGAACCCGATCTTGCGCACGCCGGCTTCGCGCGCTGCCGACATGGCTTGTGCGACACGCTCGTAGCGGACCGCCTTGTCGCCGCGAATATGCAGTTCGGGCTGCGGGTCCTTGGCGGCTTCCGCGGCAAGACGCGTCTTCAGGTCGGCGTCTTCGATCTTCTGTTCGTTCCAGTAATAGCTGCCGTCGGCCGCCACCGTGAACAAGATGTTCTGTGGCTTGGTCTGTTCCGGCTCGCTGCTGGCGCGGGGAAGATCGATGTTCACCGCGTGCTTCATCACGGGAACGGTGATGATGAAGATGATGAGCAGCACCAGCATGACGTCGACCAGCGGCGTCATGTTGATCTCGTTCATGACCTCATCGGGTTCGTCCTGGGTACCGAAGGCCATGATGCTCAGCCTTTCTTGAGCGGAACGACGGTGGCTTCGACGCCGCCGCTTTGAACCCGCGCACCTGTCACGAAGTAGGCGTGCAGATCATGCGCAAAGCTGTTGAGCTTGGTCAGCACGAACTTGTTGCCACGCACGAGGGCGTTGTAGCCCAGCACGGCGGGGATGGCGACCGCGAGACCCAGCGCCGTCATGATCAGTGCTTCGCCGATCGGGCCGGCAACCTTGTCGATGGTGGCCTGGCCGGCGGTGCCGATGCTCATCAGTGCGTGATAGATGCCCCACACCGTGCCGAAAAGCCCGATGAACGGAGCGGTCGACCCGACGGAAGCCAGGATGGCGAGACCGGTCTGCAGGCGCGCCGTGAACTCGTCGATGCCGTTGCGCAATGCACGCGTGATCCAGTCGCTGACGTCGAGCGCATCGTGCAGATGGGCCTTGGTGTTGCGATGGTGGGCCGCCGCTTCGCGACCTTCGAGGGCGAGTGCGCGGAAAGGGTTGCTGTCGTCCTTGCCGAGCTTGTTGAGGGCCGTAGCGAAGTCTTCGCTGTGCCAGAAATCTTGCGAATGCTTCGCCAGGCGCTTGTACTTGATGACGTCGATCGCCTTGATCAGGATCACGATCCATGAAGCGAGCGACATGCCGATCAACAGCAGCGCAACCGCCTTGGTGACGAAATCGCCCTGATGCCAAACGTTCATCAGGCCAAATTGGGAATCCATACGAAGCTACTCCAGAAAAATTAATTGAGAACCCAGTTGATCGGCACGTTGAACTCCATCGGTTCAACGACCCCATTGCGTTTGCCTGGCACGAAGCGCCAGCTCATCACGGCGGCACGCGCAGCTTCGTCCAGCCGTTCGTAGCCGCTGGACGTGCGAATGCTTGCTTGTTTGGGAAGCCCGTCGACGCCGATCAATACACGCACGATCGTCTTGCCTTGCTCGCCGAGGCGCTTGCTCATGGCAGGGTAGACCGGCTTCGGGTTCTGCAAGTAGTCGGCGTTGCTGGACGGCAGCTGGATCGAAGGTGGTGCCGGCGGGGCAGGCGGAGGCGCCGGCGGCTCGGGCGGTGCCGGCGGGGCAATGGGCGCCGGCGGAGGTGGCGGTTCGACGCTGCCGGTTGGCGCATTCGGCGCGGGCGTCGGCTTGGGCTCGCGAATCGCCTGCGGCCGCGGCGGAGGCGGAGTCTTGGTGATCTGCCGCTTGGGCTCGGGCGGAGGCGGGGGAGGGGGCGGCGGCTCGACCGGCTTGGGCGGCTCGATGAATTCGCTCAGGATCTCGACCGGAATGACCACTTCGGCCGCGCGGCGCAACAGGCCGCTTTGCAGCGCCCAGAGGGCGGCGACGTGAAAGAGCACCACGCTGCCCGCGATGATGGCATTGCGCGAGAGGCCAAGGGCCGTTGGGGGGGGCGGAGAAAAGCGGCTAGACACAATCAACCATTCGAGTGCGGGCACCGTCAAAGGTGCCCTGATGCAGCAGAACCGCTACGCCAATTACTACTTGCGAAAAATCCACCAGACCGAGCTGGCGACGAAGATCAGGCTGCCGCCGAGGGCCGCGAAGAGTTCCATGCGTTGCTTTCCTTGATGGAATTGGCAAGCTGGATCGCTACCGGCCCCGTTTCGCGATGAAGCGCGGCGACCGGGTGCGAGATGCTGCACTGCGCGACCACGTCGCGCGCGCAACCTTCGCACTGGCCGCACTGGGTGGCCACCCCGAGTTCAAGCTGCACTTCGTCGAAAGTCATGCCGGCCCGCACGTGGCGTGCGATTTCTCGGTCGGAGACTCGGCGACATACGCAAACGATCATGGCGGTGAAAGCGGCTGTTGGCTGGCTGTTTGAAGAGGACTTGATTATAAATACGAATTCTTCGCATTTGCAATAACTATCGTGCCTTCAGGGTCGGCTCCCTATCGATGGACCTTCAGATCTCGGACCACATGCGCAGGAGGTTGTGATACTGGCCGGTGAGTGCGATCGATTCCTCGCATTCGCCGAGGCGGCCGCGCAGTCGCTGGATCACCTGGTCCAGTTCGAACAACAAGGCTCGCTGTCGGTCGTCCCGCACCATGCTTTGGAGCCAGAAGAAGGAACAGACGCGCGCACCGGCCGTCACCGGGTGGACGCGGTGCAGGCTGCTGGACGGATACAGGATCAGGTCGCCCGCCGGCAGCTTGACCTCGTGCGTGCCATAGGTGTCGACCACTTCGAGTTCGCCACCCTCGTAGTCGCCCGGGTCGCACAGGAACAGCGTGCAGGACAGATCGGTGCGCAACTGCTCGCCGGTGCCCGGCACCGAGCGGACCGAGCCGTCGACATGCAGACCATAGTGCTCGCCACCCTCGTAACGATTGAACAGTGGCGGCACGAAGCGCAGGGGCAGGGCGGCCGAGAAGAACAGCGGATTGCGCGCCAGGGCGCCGAGAATCGTCTTGCCAAGTTCGCGGCCAACAGGGGATTGCTCGGGCAACTGCCGGTTGCGCTTGACCTGGGCTCCCTGGTCGCCAACGGTCTCGCGGCCATCCACCCAGTCGGTGGCATCCAGGCTCGCGCGAATCTCACGCACCTGTTCTGCGCTGAGAACTTCGGGCACATGCAGCATCATCTTGCGGATTCCTCAAAGAAAAGGTTCCGGCCATGGGGCCGGGTTCGAGTGTCGCACCGCGGGGATGCGACACGGCTCAGTAGACGTCGCGGCAATACCTGCCGCTGGCCAATAGCTCGCCCATGACGGCTTCCCCGACGATCTGGCGCAGTGCCGCATCAACGCCGCCGGCCATGCCCTGCAAGCTGCCGCACACGTAGATCGCCGCATCGCGCGCAACCCAGGCGCGCACCTCCTCGTGGAGTTGCAGGAGCCGGTGCTGCACGTAGAGTCGTTCGGGCTGATCACGCGAGAACACCATGTCGACTCGCTGCAGAACGCCGCTGTGCTGCCAGGCTTCGATTTCGTCACGGCAGAGATAGTCGTGCTGTGCATTGCGCTCGCCAAAGACCAGCCAGTTGTCGTGTCGATCCATGGCTGCACGGGCGCGCAGGTGGCTGCGGAGGCCGGCCAGGCCCGTGCCGTTGCCGATCAGGAGCAGGGGCCGCCGCGCGTTCTCGCCAAGGCGAAAGCTGCGGTGCGGCCGCAGGCGCAGCCGGATCGTGTCGCCCAGGTTCAGCGTCGAGGTCAGCAGCCCGGAGGCGGCGCCGAGGGTGCCGTCCTGATGTTGCTCTTGTCGCACCAGGAGTTGCAGCTCGCCGTCTGCGGCGATGGATGCGATCGAGTAGTCGCGTGGCCGCCCGGGGTCGCTCGCAAGCGCCAGTTGGGCGATGTCTCCGGACTCCCAGCCGGGTGCCGGTGCGGCGGACGGCGCAAAGCCCAGCAAATGGACCGGCGCACCCGTGCTGCCGCCGTTCAGCAGGCGGCGAGAGACGAGGCGCCAGGACGCGTCGCTTGCCTCCGATGTCCCCGTCGCGGAGGCATCGGGACTGCCACCGCATTGCGCTTGCCATTCCGCCAGCGTGGCCGGGTCCGCGTTGTCGACCTCGATGCGCTCGAAGGCGCGCTTCGCGCCGGCTGCGTGAAGCCATTCGTCGAGTTGGCGCCCGAAGCGGCAGAAATTGGCGTACTGCCGGTCGCCAAGCGCCAGGACTGCGTAACGCAGGGATGACAGTTCCGCCCTGACGCCCATCACGCGCTCGGCGAACACGCTGGCGCCGTCAGGCGCGTCGCCTTCGCCATACGTGCTTGCGATGAACAGCGCCCGTGGCGCGCTGCGAAGCATGGCGGTGTCCACGTCGTTAAGTGACAGCACCCGGGCGGGTGTGCCGGCCGCGTGCAGCCAGCGACCGGTCTGCCAGGCAAGGGCCTCGGCCTGCCCGGTCTGGCTGGCAAACAGCACCAGCGTGGCAGCGCCGGGCTGGCTGCCGGCCAGCGCCGCGGCTTGGCGGGCCGTGAGGTTGCGCAGTTGTCGCCTGCGCCAGTAGATGGCGGCGCACAACGCGACATAGGCAAGCACTGTCAGGCTCGCGGCCAGCACTCGCAGGACGGGCTCGGTCATGAGGCGGAGGAGGCGAGGACGGGCCAGCGGTTGCTGGCGATCAGCTGCGGTCCGTCGTGGCCGCGGCACACGAACAGCGCGGCGATTTCGCGCCGCTGGGCGAAGTCCAGGCCCTCCTGCGGACCGAGCACCGTCAGCACCGTCGCCAGCGCGTCGGCCTGCATGCAGGCCTGATGCAGCACGGTCACCGAGGCCAGTGAATGACTGGTTGGTTCGCCCGTACGGGGATCGAGCGTGTGCGACCAGCGCCGACCCTGATGCTCCCGCACATGCCAGCGGTCGCCGGAGGTCGCAATCGCCATATCTTGGAGTGGCATCCGCAACGCGGTCGCCGAGGACGTTTCGACCATCACCCGCCAGGGTTGTCCGTCCGGTCGCCGTCCGGCGGCGCGCAGTTCGCCGCCGACTTCCAGCAGGAAGTCGGTCAAGCCGAGGGACTGCAGTCCGGCAGTGGCCAGGTCGACCGCAAAGCCCTTGGCGATGCCCGACAGGTCGAGCGAGGCGCCGCCGGGCTGCACGAGGCTGCGGGTCGCAATGTCGAACTTCAGGCGCTGCCACCCGACCTGTTGGTGCTCGTGCGCGAGTGCGGCCGGGGAGGGGGGGACGATGGCTGATGCACCGGCGTGTGCGCCGAATCCCCACAGCGCGACCAACGGTCCGATGCTCGGGTCGATCGCGCCGCCGCTGGCTGTAGCCCATTCGAGAGCGCAGGCGAGCACGTCGGCAAATTCAGCATCGAGCACGTGCCGACTGCCAGCAGCAGAGCAGTTGAAGCGGCTGATGGCCGAATCGGGCTCCCAGGTGCTCATCTGCGCGACCACGCGGTCGAGCGCGCCCTGCACGCTGGAAGCCACCTCGTCGAGCGCCATCATGCGCGGGTTGTCGAAGCGAAGCGACCAGGTCGTGCCCATGCTGCGGCCCGCCAGAGACTGCAGCGTCGACGGGTCGGCGCTGCGTGGCTGCGGTGTGTTGGCGTAGCCGCCTGCGCGCCAGGTCGCGAAAGAGATGCGCGGCGCGGAAGGATCCAGGCTGGAACTCAGGGCATCACTTCCAGTGTGGCGGCGTAGCTCAGGCGTCGTTCCTTGGCCTTCGGCACCGAGGTCTTCTGGTCCGTCGTGTTGACGTCGAGCCAGTACATGCCGGCTTCCGGCCACGTCACGCTGAACTGGCCCTTGGCATCGGTCTTGACCTTGAGTTCATCCAGCTTGTCGCGGTAGCGCGTGTTGCCCAGCGTGACGGTGACCTCGAGATCCTTGGCCGGCTGACCGTCGAGCTGCAGCGTGAAGCTCGACTTCTCGCCCTTGACCAGGTCGGTAGGGTTGGCCGAGATCAGTTCGAGGCCCTTGCCCGTCGGACGCAAGGCGCTGGGCTTGCCTACGGTGATGAACGTCTCGTTGCGACCGGCCGACTGCGTGATCTCGACCTCTTGCGCGTCGGCCGGGATCTGGCCCGCGATGCTCTCTGCGGTGCCGCGTGCACGCTTGGCCTGGCCAGTTGTCTTGTCCTTCCAGCGCGCGAAGACGCCGTCGTTGACGAGCGCCACCCGGTACGTGCCGGGCTGCGTGAGGTTCAGGTCGAACACGCTGCGCAGCTTGCCCTTGAACATGTTCTCCGGCTTGACCGTGCTGCCGTCGGGCGCGGTGACCGCCAGGCTGTCCAGGTTCAGCGGGTTGTGGTTGAAGAAGAACAGGTCGTTCGACACCGCGGCGTCGACCGTGACCCAGTCGGCCTTCGACAGCACGGTGCTCGAAGGCATCAGCCAGGCGTTGTGGGCCTGGACGGCGGCGGCGCCAGCGCAGAGGGCGAAGCCAAGGGCAAGAGTGCGAAGAGAGAGCTTCATGATGGAATTCCGGTGAGGGGAAAGGAAGAAGAACTCAGGGCTTGAGCTCGAGCGTCACTGCGCCGAGCTCGCTATTGCCTGCGGCCTGCGACTGCTCGGCCTTCGCAGGCGGCCACTGAAATGGGATGCTCACGATCTCGCGGCCGCCGACCTCGCGCGCGGCCTCGACGTACAGCTTGTAGGCGCCGGGGGCCAGCTTCGGCAGCGCCACCGAACCCTCGGAAAGTGCGATCTGATGCTTGCCGGCGGGGCGGGTGGCGCCGCTCACGCCGTCGACGGGCATTTCCAGTTCGCGGCCGGTGCGCCGCCACCACTGGCGCATGTCCTTGAGCCACTTGGTACCTTCGCCTTCGGCATTGCCGCCCTTGTTCTTGACGTCGTACCAGACCGCCAGCGAGCTGGCCACCGACTGGTCGGGCCGCTCGATCCAGGCGGCCACGTAGGGGCGGTGGTACTCGGACACGTTGAGCCGCGGCACTTCGATGTTGACCGTGAGCCCCGCAGCGAAGGCCGGCGCGCCGAACAGTGCGGCGAGCGCGAGGGAATAGCGAACTTGCACGAAAACCTCTTTCCTGGATCAGTGGATGAACAGCAGCGCGAGCAGCACCGGAATCACGAAACCCATCCCGACCATCGGCCAAGTGAAAGGCCGGTTGCCGGCGTGCATCTTGAGAATGAAAAGACCGGTGATCGAGAACACCAGCGTGGCGGCGGCGAAGATGTCGATGAACCAGCTCCAGGCCGCGCCGCTGTTGCGGCCCTTGTGCAAGTCATTGAAGTACGACAGCCAGCCGCGGTCGGTGCGTTCGTATTCGGCCTCGCCGTCGATCAGGCTGAGCCGGAGCCAGGCATCGCCGCCGGGGCGGGGAAGGGAAAGATAGATCTCGTCGTCCGACCACTCGGCCTCGCGGCCCGCTGTGTCGATCGACCATTGCTTCTGGATCCACTGCTGCAGGTCGGCCGGTAGTTCGGCTTTGCCCTTGCGTGCCTTGGCCTCCGGCAACTGTTTCATCAGCGCTGCGCGCAGGACATCGTCGACCGTCGCGGTCCGGCTCGTCACCTTCGGCTTGGCTTCAATGGTGGCCGCGTGGTTGAGCGTAAAGCCCGTAATGCCGAACAAGAGGAGACCGATCAGGCAGAGCGCCGAACTCACCCAATGCCATTCGTGCAGGGTCTTGAGCCAGTAGGCGCGTCGGCGGTTGTCGGTGGAGGCGGCGTTCATCGAAGGCGACGATTCTAGCCTCACAGATGAGAATGAATGTTATTTGCGAAATCGTGGGATGACAAGCCAAGGGGAGGTTCGGGTGCGTGAATGCGGCGCCGCGGCTGTGTCGAATGCTCCGAAATCGATAGCAGTGAAGTTTCGTAAAGGCGAAAAAAAGCGGGGCCGGGCCCCGCTTGCATCGTGCGCGTCGCGCGCTTATTCGATCTCGCCCATCTGCGACTGCAGGTAGTTCTGCAGGCCGACCCTGCCGATCAGATCGATCTGCGTCTCGAGGAAATCGATGTGCTCTTCCGTGTCGTCGAGGATGCCCTGGAGCAGATCACGCGAGACATAGTCGCGTACCGATTCGCAATGAGCGATGCCGGCCTTGATGGTGGCTTGCGCGCCGGTCTCCGCCTTGAGGTCGCACTCGAGAATCTCCGGCACGTCCTCTCCGACGTTGAGCTTGGCCAGATCCTGCAGGTTGGGCAGGCCGTCCAGCATGAAGATGCGGTCCATGAGCTTGTCGGCATGCTTCATCTCGCCGATCGACTCGTCGTATTCCTTCTTCGCGAGCTTGTCCAAACCCCAGTGCTTGAGCATCCGGTAGTGGAGGAAATATTGGTTGATCGCAGTCAGCTCGTTCTTGAGTTGTGCCTGCAGATGATCGATGACTTGTGGGTCGCCCTTCATGGTTTTTCCTTGTTCTTAAATGGTCGATTGTGAGAGCCACTCGCGCGGCGTTGCAAGTAAACCCATGCTCTCGCGCTCTGCATGCGTGTGAGGGTGATAGGCGTTCGCATTCATAGGGGTGTGCAATGCTTTTGATAGCTCGTGGCTATGAAAAAGCGTGAATTGGTAGTTATACTAATGACTCGCTTTTTTCATCAGCCACCAAGGAACCCAACACATGTCCCTGATCAATACCGAAATCATCCCGTTCAAGGCCACCGCATATCACAACGGCAAGTTTGTGCCGGTCAGCAACGAGAGTTTCAAGGGCAAATGGTCTGTCGTCGTGTTCTACCCGGCTGACTTCACGTTCGTGTGCCCGACCGAACTCGGCGACTTGGCCGATCACTACGCTGAGTTCCAGAAGCTGGGCGTCGAGGTGTATGGCGTGTCGACCGACACCCACTTCACGCACAAGGCTTGGCACGACACCTCCGACACCATCGGCAAGGTGAAGTACCCGCTGATCGGTGACCCGAGCCAACAACTGGCCCGCGCATTCCAGGTCCTGATCGAAGAAGGTGAAGACGCAGGTCTCGCTTACCGCGGCACCTTCGTGATCGACCCCGAAGGCAAGATCAAGACCATCGAAGTGCACGACAACGGCATCGGCCGTGACGCTGCCGAACTGCTGCGCCGCGTGAAGGCTGCCCAGTACGTGGCTGCCCACCCGGGCGAAGTCTGCCCCGCCAAGTGGACCGAAGGCGCTGAAACGCTGAAGCCTTCGTTCGACCTGGTCGGCAAGATCTAAGCCGCCTCGTTCGCGCCACAGCCCGGGCGCCGTGAGCTCCCGGGCTTTTTTGTTTCCATCGCATTCAAGAAGAGAGTCCACCATGCTCGACGCCGGCACCAAATCGCAACTCAAGAGCTATCTCGACCGCATCACGCAGCCAGTCGAGATCGTCGCTTCGCTCGACGACAGCAAGGCGTCGGGCGAACTGCAGTCGCTGCTGAAGGACGTGGCCGAATCGTCGACGCTGGTGAAAGTTACCGAGAGTCGCGACGACAACCATCGAAAGCCTTCGTTCTCGATCAACCGGCCGAGCGAAAACCACGGCCCGCGTTTCGCGGGCCTGCCGATGGGTCACGAGTTCACATCGCTGGTGCTCGCGCTGTTGCAGGTCGGGGGCTATCCGCCCAAGGTTGACGACGCCGTGCTGCAGCAGATCCGCTCGCTCGACGGCGATTTCGAGTTCGAAATCTACATTTCGCTGACCTGCCACAACTGTCCCGATGTCGTGCAGGCGCTCAACCTGATGGCGGTGCAGAACCCGCGCATCAAGACGACCATGATCGACGGTTCGCTGTTCCAGGACGAAGTCAAGGAACGCCAGATCATGGCCGTGCCCACCGTCTTCCTGAATGGAACCGAGTTCGGCCAGGGCCGCATGAGCCTGGAGGAAATCCTCGCGAAGATCGATACCAGCGGTGTCGAGCGCGAGGCCAGGAAGATCGCCGGCAAGGATCCGTTCGACGTCCTCATCGTGGGCGGCGGTCCGGCGGGTGCAGCGGCCGCGGTGTACGCGGCGCGCAAGGGCATTCGCACCGGCGTCGCATCCGAGCGCTTCGGCGGCCAGGTGCTCGACACCATGGGCATCGAGAATTTCATCTCGATCAAGGAAACCGAAGGACCCAAGTTCGCGCTCGCCCTCGAAGAGCATGTGCGCGACTACGAGGTCGACATCATGAATCTGCAGCGCGCAGCGGCGCTTGTCCCCGGCGAGGATTTCATCGAGATCAAGCTGGAAAGCGGCGCGTCGCTCAAGAGTCGCTCGGTGGTGATTTCCACCGGCGCGCGCTGGCGCAACATCAACGTGCCCGGCGAGCACGAATACAAGAACAAGGGCGTGGCCTATTGCCCGCACTGCGACGGTCCGCTGTTCAAGGGCAAGCGAGTGGCGGTGATCGGCGGCGGCAACTCGGGCGTCGAGGCGGCGATCGACCTGGCCGGCATCGTGGGCCACGTGACCCTGATCGAGTACGACACGCAATTGCGCGCAGACGCAGTGCTGCAGCGCAAGCTGCACAGCATGGCGAACGTCAAGGTCATCACCAATGCGCAAACGACCGAGATCACCGGCGACAAGCAGAAGGTCAACGGCCTGGTCTACAAGGACCGCGCAAGCGGCGAGAGCCACACGGTGCCGCTCGAAGGCGTTTTCATCCAGATCGGCCTGGTGCCCAATACCGACTGGCTCAAGGGCACGATCGAGCTATCGAAGCACGGCGAGATCGTGGTCGACGCCAAGGGCCAGACTTCGGTCCCGGGCGTCTTTGCGGCTGGTGATGCGACCACGGTGCCGTTCAAGCAGATCATCATCGCGGCCGGCGACGGCGCGAAGGCGGCGCTGAGCGCGTTCGATCACCTGATCCGTACCTCGGCACCGGCAGAAGCCACTGTCTGACGGTGATCGCCCCCAGCCTTCGCGCACTTCGTGTCGCCCTTTCGCAAAACACCGCGGAACCGGCTTCGCCGCGCCACCGGTGTTGCCCCCGGCAGGAGGAAGGCGCCTACACGAAGTGAGCAAGCCTGGGCGCGAGTTCAGAAACACCGCGGAACCGGCTTCGCCGGGCCGCCGGTGTTGCCCCCGGTGGGGGGAAGGCGGCCACACGAAGTGGGCAAGCCTGGGGGCGAGCTCAATACGTCAGTCGCTCAGGCCGAAGCTCCTGCAGGATCGTCGTCGCGATCTCCTCGATCGACTTGGTCGTCGTCGACAGCCAGCGGATGCCGGCCCGACGCATCATCGCCTCGGCCTCGCTGACCTCGTGGCGGCAATTCTCGAGGCTTGCGTAGCGCGAATTGGGCCGCCGCTCGTTGCGGATCTCGCTCAGGCGTTCCGGCTGGATCGTGAGTCCGAAGATCTTCTTGCGATGCGGCATCAGGGCCGGCGGCAGCTGGCGTCGGTCGAAGTCCTCCGGAATCAGCGGATAGTTCGCCGCCTTCAGGCCATGCTGCATGGCGAGATACAGCGAGGTGGGCGTCTTCCCGCTCCGGCTCACGCCGACGAGGATGACGTCCGCGCCGTCGAGATCGCGATTGCTCTGGCCATCGTCGTGCGCCAGGCTGAAGTCGATGGCCTGGATGCGGGCGTCGTATTCCTTGCTCTTGCTGACATCGCTGAAGCGGCCGATGCGATGGTTGGATTTCATCGCCAGCTCGATTTCCAGAGGGCGGACGAAGGTGCCGAACATGTCCAGCAACATGCCCTTGCAGCCGGTTTCGATCACCTCGAGGACCTCCATATTGGCCAGGGTCGTGAAGACGATCGGACGAAGCCCCTCGATTTCCGCCGTGTGATTGATCCTCCGGACCGCCTGGTGGGCTTTGTCGACCGTATCGGTGAAAGGCAGCCGGACGTGGCGGGGCTTCATCTCGAATTGGGCGAGAACAGCGTTACCGAAGGTTTCGGCGGTGATGCCGGTTCCGTCGGAGACGAAGAAAACAGTGCGGGTATGCATGATGTGGCGGCCTTGTCCTGCGGCACGCCGAACCGGGGCGCGCCTACAATTCGGCCCATTATCGGGAATGCCATCCGCGATTTTCCCGCCTCAATCTTTCCATGCACCTCCCGCCAACGCCCAGACCAAGAAGAATGATCGCGTTGCGCCGCTTGCATGAAGCATCGGTTTTAACTTCTGGAGCTCTCCCATGTCTGCACTCTTCGAAGCGACCGCCTTGGTCGTACCGTTTGAAAACCTGAGGATGACCGACGTCGAGTCGGTCGGCGGCAAGAACGCCAGCCTCGGCGAGATGATTTCCCAGTTGCCGCAGGGGGTGCGCGTTCCCACGGGATTCGCGACCACGGCCCACGCGTTCCGGCAGTTCCTTGCCCACGATGGACTGGCCGACAAGATCAGCGCCAAGCTCGCGAAGCTCGACGCGGAGGACGTCCGGGCCCTCGCAGCCGCTGGCGCCGAGATCCGCGCGATGGTGGAGGCGCAGCCTTTCCCGGCCGATCTCCAGAAAGCGATCCAGGGCGCGTTTGCGACGCTGTCGGCTGGCAACCCCCAGGCCAGCTTTGCGGTCCGTTCTTCGGCCACGGCCGAAGATTTGCCGGACGCCTCCTTCGCGGGACAGCAGGAAACCTTCCTGAACGTGGTCGGCATCGACGACGTGCTCCACAAGATGAAAGAGGTGTTTGCCTCGCTCTACAACGATCGCGCGATCAGCTATCGCGTCCACAAGGGCTTCGCGCATGACGTGGTCGCTCTGTCCGCGGGCGTCCAGCGCATGGTGCGCAGCGACCTGGGCGCTGCTGGCGTGATGTTCACCATCGACACCGAATCAGGTTTCGAGGACGTGGTTTTCATCACGTCAAGCTACGGTCTGGGCGAAACGGTGGTGCAGGGCGCGGTGAATCCCGATGAGTTCTATGTGCACAAGCCGACGCTCAAGGCCGGCAAGCGCGCAGTGATCCGCCGCAACCTCGGCTCCAAGCTGATCCAGATGGAGTTCGCGACGGCCGAGGAAAAGGCTGCCAGCGGCAAGCTCGTCAAGACCACCGATGTTCCGACCGAACACCGCAACCGCTATTCGCTGAGCGATGCCGACGTCGAGCAACTCGCCAGGTACGCGCTCGTGATCGAGGAGCACTACGGTCGTCCCATGGACATCGAATGGGGCAAGGACGGCACCGACGGTCAGCTCTACATCCTGCAAGCCCGCCCCGAAACGGTGAAGAGCCAGCAGCAGGGCAAGGCCGAACAGCGCTACAAGCTGCTCGGCAAGGGCGCCGTGCTGGCCGAGGGCCGCGCGATCGGGCAAAAGATCGGGACCGGGCCCGTGCGACTCGTCCACAGCATCAGCGAAATGGACAAGGTGCAGGCCGGCGACGTGCTCGTGACCGACATGACCGACCCGAACTGGGAGCCGGTGATGAAGCGCGCTGCGGCCATCGTCACCAACCGCGGCGGGCGCACCTGTCACGCGGCCATCATCGCGCGCGAGTTGGGCATCCCGGCCGTCGTGGGCTGTGGCGATGCCACGGATCTTCTCAAGGACGGCACGCTGGTGACGGTCAGCTGTGCGGAAGGCGACACCGGCTTCATCTACGACGGCCTGCTCGAGACCGAGGTGACCGAAGTCCAGCGCGGCGAGATGCCCGAGATCGACCTCAAGGTCATGATGAACGTGGGCAATCCCCAGCTCGCCTTCGACTTTGCCCAGTTGCCGAACCACGGCGTGGGTCTCGCGCGCCTCGAATTCATCATCAACAACAACATCGGCGTCCATCCGAAGGCGATCCTCGACTACCCCAACGTCGACGCGGATCTCAAGAAGGCCGTGGAGTCGGTCGCACGCGGTCACGCATCCCCCAGGGCCTTCTACGTCGACAAGGTGGCCGAAGGCATTGCGACGATCGGTGCTGCCTTCTGGCCCAAGCCGGTGATCGTGCGCCTGTCCGACTTCAAGTCGAACGAGTACCGCAAGCTGATCGGCGGCAGCCGCTACGAGCCCGAGGAAGAAAACCCGATGCTCGGCTTCCGCGGTGCGGCGCGCTACCTCAGCAAGGACTTCGGCGAGGCGTTTGCCATGGAGTGCGAAGCGCTCAAGCGCGTGCGCAACGAGATGGGTCTGACCAATGTGCAGATCATGGTGCCCTTCGTGCGCACCCTGGGCCAGGCGGAGCGCGTGACGGGCCTGCTCGGCGAACATGGCCTGAAGCGCGGCGAGAACGAGCTGAAGCTGATCATGATGTGCGAGGTGCCGAGCAACGCGATCCTTCCGGAGGAATTCTTGAAGTACTTCGACGGCTTCTCCATCGGCTCCAACGACTTGACCCAGCTCACGCTCGGCCTGGACCGGGACTCCGGTCTTGAACTGCTTGCCGCGGACTTCGACGAGCGCGACCCGGCCGTCAAGGCGCTTCTCGAGCGCGTCATCAAGGCGTGCAAGACGCAGGGCAAGTACGTCGGGATTTGCGGCCAGGGGCCCAGCGATCATCCGGACTTCGCGCTCTGGCTGGCCGAGCAAGGCATCGAATCGATCTCGCTCAATCCCGATAGCGTGATCGACACCTGGCAGCAGCTCGCGAAGCGCTGATGCCGGGAGCGCGGCGGTGCCTGTCACCCCCGCGCAACGACTTTGTTCACATCCGAGGTCGTAATCCTTGTGTCAGCTTGGTGTATTTGCAACCAGTTGAATCTTTGGTGTCAAACTAGCCGCTCACAGGGGGACGCAGCCCCGAGAGCGCGCACATCGGTCGCACGCTGGCCTCGAAGGCGCTCCGGACTTCCGCGTCGAGGTACACATGATTCTTGTCAAGACAGAGGCCGGGCACCAGGTGCTCAGGGACCGATCCCTGCGGTTGACGCCGCGACAACGCTCCGCATTCATCCTGTTCGACGGCAAGCGCTCGGTGAACGACGTGCTTGAAGCCGGCATGGGCATTGCGCGCGAGGATATCGACCAGATGGTCGAGCTCGGGCTGCTGGGGCAAGTGGGCGGAGCGACAGATGCGGCCAATGCGGGAGCGGTCGCGATGCCGGCTGCACCGGAGGTTCCGGTGCGCGCGCCGGCGCCGGTGGCAGCCCAGGCCGTTTCCCCGCCGTCGAACTCGGATCGCTCGAGCCAGCAGCGCTACAAGGATGCCTATCCCATCGCGACGCAACTCACGGGAGGTCTCGGGCTGCGTGGTTTCAGGCTCAATCTGTCTGTCGAGGGGACGTCGACGTACGAGGAATTGGTCGAGCTTCTCCCGAAGATCCGGGCTGCAGTCGGTGCTGAAAAGGCGGCTGTTTTGGAGCTTGCGCTTCTCGGGTAGTGGCAAGCGGAGCCGCGGGCAGCCATAGCCTGCTATAATTTACGGCTTTGCCTTGCCACACTGCGACCGACGCTGCGGGTGGCTTTATCCCTTCTACGGAAGATCCACAAGGAGTGCCATGCGTCACTACGAAATCATTTTGCTGATCCACCCGGATCAGAGCGAGCAAGTTCCGGCCATGCTGGAGCGCTACAAGGGCCTGATCACGGCCGGCGGCGGCAAGGTCCACCGCGTCGAAGACTGGGGTCGCCGTCAACTGGCTTACCAGATCAACAAGCTCAACAAGGCGCACTACCTGTGCGTGAACATCGAGGCTGAACAAGCCGTGATGGCCGAGCTCGAGCATGCCTTCAAGTTCAACGACGCCGTTCTGCGCCACCTCACCGTGGTCAAGAAGAAGGCTGAAACCGGTCCTTCGTCGATGATGAAGACGGTCGAGCGCGAAGAGGCCCGCAAGGCCCAGCAGGCCGAATACGCCGCCAACAACAACTGATGGTGTGAGTGCTGCCGCAGCCAATCAGCTTGTGCTGACTGCCTGCGTCGCCGAACTCGGAGCCCTGCGTTACACACCTGCCGGATTGCCCGCCGTCGACCTGAGACTCGAACACGAGTCGACAGTCTCCGATGCGGGGCAGTCCAGACAGATCAAGGCGGCCCTCAAGGCCGTTGCGTTCGGCGCAGTGGCCGAGCGACTCGCAAGGCAGGCGTTGGGAAGTCTCTGGCGTTTTCAGGGATTCCTCGCCACCCCGGGCAACGGCAAGCATCCGGTTCTGCACATCCAGGATTTTCAGCAAGATTAATTTTCGACAAGAGGTCCCCCAATGGCCACGTTCAAGAAATTCAACAAAGACAAGCGCCCGAAGCGCAATACCCAGTCGCTGCTGTTCAAGCGCAAGCGCTTCTGCCGCTTCACCGTCGCTGGCGTCGAAGAAATCGACTACAAGGACATCGACACTCTGCGCGATTTCATCAGCGAAAACGGCAAGATCATCCCCGCACGCCTGACCGGCACGCGCGCGATCTACCAGCGCCAGCTCAACACCGCGATCAAGCGTGCACGCTTCCTCGCGATGGTGCCGTACAGCGACCAACACCGCGTCTAAGGAGCAAGACACCATGCAAGTCATTCTTCTGGACAAAGTCGTCAACCTCGGCGTGCTCGGCGAGATCGTCAAGGTCAAAGACGGCTACGCACGCAATTTCCTGATTCCGTCGGGTCGCGCACGCCGCGCCACCGAAGCCAACAAGGCAGAATTCGAAGCCAAGCGCGTCGAACTCGAAAAGGCTGCGGCCGCCAAGCTGGCTGAATCGCAAGCCCAGGGCGAAAAGCTCGGCGGCACGACCGTCAAGCTGACGCAGAAGGCCGGCGTTGACGGCCGTCTGTTCGGCTCGGTCACCAACCATGACATCGCCGAAGAGCTGAACAAGCAAGGCTACAAGGTTGCCAAGTCGCAAGTGCGCATGCCCAACGGCCCGATCAAGGTCGTCGGCGACAGCACCGTCAGCGTTGCTTTGCACACCGACGTGGTGGTCGAGATCACCGTGACGGTGTACGGCGAAAGCGCCTGATCACCGAGCGCGCTTCGTGCGCGTCGAAAAAGCCGCCTTCGGGCGGCTTTTGTTTTTTCGGCCAACCGGGTTGTCCCGCGTGGTGCACCGGAAGATCACCGTTTATTCACAGCCTTGTCCACGTGACGCCGCGCGTCGCGCGGCTTAGCATGCAAGGTTGCAAGGAGCTTCATGTCCGCCGTCTTTTCCTACGCCGACAACGACCCGTCGGCCGACCGCCAGATCGCGCAACTGCGCATTCCCCCGCATTCGATCGAAGCCGAATCGAGCGTGCTCGGCGGTCTTCTGCTCGACAACGGTGCCTGGGATCGCATGGGCGACGTTGTGACGGACGGCGACTTCTATCGCCATGAGCACAAGCTGATCTACGCGGCCATCGGCACGCTGGTCAACGCCAGCAAGCCAGCGGACGTGATCACCGTGTACGAGCAGTTGCAGAACCTTGGCAAAGCCGAGGAAATCGGCGGGCTGGCGTACCTCAACTCGCTCGCGCAGTACGTGCCGAGCGCGAGCAACATCCGGCGCTACGCGGAAATCGTGCGAGAGCGCTCGATCCTGCGCAAGCTGGTGAGTGCGAGCGACGAGATCGCGACCAATGCCTTCAATACGCAGGGCAAGGCGGTCGACAAGATCCTGGACGAGGCCGAGCAGAAGATCTTCAACATCGGCGAGGAAGGCACCCGCATGAAGCAGGGCTTCCAGGGCATGGATTCCCTGGTGGTCGAACTGCTGGACCGGGTGACGGAGATGTCCGAGAACCCGAACGACATCACCGGGGTGCGCACGGGGTTCTACGAATTCGACAAGATGACTTCGGGCCTGCAGCCGGGCGACATGATCGTCCTGGCGGCACGTCCGTCCATGGGCAAGACCTCGCTGGCGATCAATATCGCCGAGCACGTCGCGCTCAACGAGGGTTTGCCGGTCGCCGTGTTCTCGATGGAAATGGGTGCTTCGCAACTTGCGGTGCGTATCGTCGGCTCGATCGGCCGCATCGACCAGGGGCATCTGCGGACCGGCAAGCTGACCGACGAGGAATGGCCGCGCCTGACCGAGGCGATCGAGAAGTTGCGCAACGTGTCGCTGCACATCGACGAGACGCCCGGCCTCACCACGAGCGAGTTGCGTGCGAATTCCCGACGCTTGGCCCGGCAGTACGGGAAGCTCGGGCTGATCGTGGTCGACTATCTCCAGCTGATGAGCACGTCGTCCAGCATGAACGACGAGAACCGCGCCACGGCCGTGGGCGAAATCTCTCGCGGCTTGAAGATGCTCGCCAAGGAACTCAAGTGCCCGGTGATTGCGCTGTCGCAGCTCAGCCGCGGCGTGGAAAGCCGCACCGACAAGCGCCCCATGATGAGCGACCTGCGCGAATCCGGCGCCATCGAGCAGGATGCCGACATCATCATGTTCATCTACCGCGACGACTACTACGACAAGAACAGCAAGGAGCCGGGCGTGGCCGAAGTGATCATCAGCAAGCACCGCAATGGCCCGACGGGAACGGTGAAGCTGGCATTCCTCAAGCCGCTCACGAAATTTGAGAACCTCGCGGGCGGCGGCGCCGATTTCTGATCTACGACTTCTGCGGTGAATCGTATTGCCGCGATTCGTCCTGCAGGCGCCGAAGCAACTCGGCCAGCGTCTTGCCGGGCTCGTCGCGAAAGCGCTCGGGCAGGACTTCGATCCGGTCGATGCGGTCGATCCTGAAGCCGCGGAAGTCCTGGCGCAGCTCGCACCAGGCGGAAAAGGTCCAGACCTTCCCCCAATAGAAGCAGCCGAGTGGCCGGACGACGCGCTGGCTCGGCGCGCCGGAGACGTCGCGATAGTCCATGCGCAGCTTCTGGCGGGATTGCACGGCTTCGCGCAAGGTCTGCAGGCGGGCGCGCGTCCCGTCGTCAAGCGCATAGGCCGGGGCGTAGAGCGCCAGGCTTTCGGCCGAGACCCGCGCCGCAGGTGACAGCACCGACAGGATCTTGCACAGCGCAGTCTCGATGTCACGCGCCATTGCGGGATCGACCCAGCTTTGCGCAAGGCGCGCCGACGCCACCAGTGCCGCCGCTTCATCCTGCGTGAACATCAGTGGCGGTACGTCGAAGCCCGCGCCGATGCGGTAGCCCACGCCGGCCTCGCCCTCGATCGGCACGCCCTGGCGCTGAAGGTCCGCCACATCGCGATACACCGTGCGATCCGACACCTCGAGGCGCTGCGCCAGGAACGTGGCGGTCGTGAGTCGTCTCCCGCGAATAAGCTGGACGATCTGGAACAGGCGGTCTGCACGGCGCATGGGCTGAGATTAGCTCCCAATGAGTTTCTTCTCGAAGTCCTCGACGAAATAACGCCGTCCGCGCTGGACGACCGTGTGACCTTCGGATTCGAGCCGTTGCATGAGTTCATCGAGGCCGCCCGGGTACTTGAGATTCAGCTCGCCGTTGACCTTCAAGGTGCGCCAATAGGGTGTGACATTCGAAAAGCCGGCTCGCCTGTCCTCTTCAGCGGCCTGGGCCGCCATGCTCGCGAAAATGGCCGTTGTCACCGTGCAGCCGATCGTGGTGCCGTGCTGGCGGGCCAGTTGCTGCCCAATGCCGAAGACCGTGACCAGGCGGCCCTCCGGTACGCGCTTCATCGCTTCGTCGACCTCGCGGGGGGAGGGCGTCACGATGGTCCCTGGTCCGTGACGCTGCTGCATGCGCTCCGGTATCGGCTTGACCTCGGGTAGCCGCGGATAGCCCGCGAGCTTTTCTCGCCAGCTCTTGCCGTTCCTCGCGTTGGCCGAACGCATGTCAGTCCAATTCGACTCCGATGTGGATGGCGACCTGCTCCGGGCCGCTGTAGGCCTCGAAATCGCTCCGATAGCGGCGCCTGATTTCAGGATGATCCTCGAAATACTGCCAGATCGCCTTCCACACGGCGAGCACCATCTGGGGCATTTCGCCTTGCCCCGTGAACACCAGGTAGTCGCCGCCCTCGATCCGGACCGCCGAGGGTCCGTCCGATACGGCGACGCCGGTCGTGATGTCGAATGCGCCTTGAGCATCCGCTTCGTAGGCGGAGTAAACGCCGAAGAGCCGCATGTCATTGATCCGGTGTGGCGTTTTCTCGTAGACACGCTCCTCGAAGAAGCGATCCCACAGCGCGCCGATCTGCGCAGCATCCGGATCACTCTCGTGGCGGTTGGTGGTTCGCGCGGTGACGCCGGCAACATTGAAGGCGTCGAGGCGTCGAAGATGGGGTTGTGATTGGGTTTGCATGTTTCACTCCATGTGAAATCAGAGGGCGAGTGCCCGGGAGTCCGCATTCATCGCATCGGCGATAGGCGGATGTCGTGCTCGTTGATTTCGAACAAACCGAACCGGAACTTGTAGCCCCAGCGCCTCGGGTCTTCGACGAAGTCGAATTGTTCGATCAGGGGAAGGATCGGTGTCTCGGCCGCGACCGCATAGCGCACGTCGCGGCGCCACGGAACGAAGCCGTTGCCCATGTCCGCTTCGTAAGGCTCGTCGCCGTGCACGACGCCGATCGAGACGAAGCTCTGAAGCTTGTCGGTGCCGCCCAGCGCGGTAGCCGGCGCGTAGTAAGCCACACGGTCGCCAGCGGCAATGCGTCTCAATGGCGCGAGCTTGCCGTGGCCGACCTGCATGAAGCCGCCCTCCGGGTTGTCACGTCCACGACGGGCATGTTCGGCGCTGGCGACTGCGATCCAATTTCTGTGGTTCATGCCCGCCATGCTGCGCGAGCCCTACTGACAACGTCCTGTCAGCAGCCTTCATCGGCACCCCGGAATCGCGCGCCGGTGCGCAGCACGCGCCCGCCCTCAAGCCGCCGGCAACGCGGCGTTGCCGGCTTGCTGGCGGCGCCCCCTGCAAAGGGTGGGCGGCTATACGAAGTGAGCCAACCTGGGGAGCTAAAGCACTTCGCTGGCGAAGTCCGCCAGGCGCGAGCGTTCGCCGCGCGCCAGCGTGATGTGCCCGCTGTGCGGCCAACCCTTGAACTTGTCGACCGCGAAGGTCAGGCCGGACGAGCCCTCTGTGAGGTAGGGCGTATCGATCTGCGCCAGGTTGCCCATGCAGATGATCTTGGTGCCCGGACCTGCGCGCGTGACCAGCGTCTTCATCTGCTTGGGCGTCAGGTTCTGCGCCTCGTCGATGATCACGTACTTGTTCAGGAAAGTGCGCCCGCGCATGAAGTTCATGCTCTTGATCTTGATCTTGCTGCGGATCAGCTCGTTGGTCGCCGCACGCCCCCATTCGCCTGCTCCGCCGCTGTCGCCCTTGGCAAGGAACTCGAGGTTGTCGTCGAGCGCGCCCATCCACGGGCCCATCTTTTCCTCTTCCGTTCCGGGCAGGAAGCCGATGTCCTCGCCCACACTCACGGTGGCGCGGGTCATGATGATCTCGGTGTAGCGACGGTCGTCGAGCACCTGCGTCAGTCCGGAGGCGAGCGCCATCAGCGTCTTGCCGGTGCCGGCGGTGCCGGTCAGCGTGACGAAGTCGACATCGGGGTCCATGAGCAGGTTCATCGCGAAGTTCTGCTCGCGGTTGCGGGTGTTCACGCCCCACACGGCATTCTTGACCGAGCCGTAGTCCTTCAACGTCTTGAGCACGGCCGTCTTGTCGCGGATTTCGGTCACGCGCGCGTACATGCTCGGCTCGCCGGGGGCTTCGAAGTAGACGAACTGGTTGATGTAGAGGTTGGGCACGATCGGACCGCTGATCCGGTAGAAAGTGCTGCTGCCGCTCTGCCAGCTTTCGACCGTCTTGCTCTGGCGCGTCCAGAAATCGGCGGGAAGGGCGAGCGAACCGGCGTAGAGGAGGTCGCCGTCCTCGAGCGTCTTGTCGTTCTGGTAGTCGTCGGCGGCGAGGCCCAGTGCGCGGGCCTTGACGCGCATGTTGATGTCTTTCGACACCAGCACCACCTCCTGCTTCGGGCGGCCGGGCGCGTCCTTGGCGTAGAGGTCGCGCAGCGCCTGGACGACGCCCAGGATCTGGTTGTCGGCCTTGCCCTGCGGCAGGCTGGTGGGCAGCGTGTAGTCAAGCGGCGCCGTCTGGAAGAACAGCTTGCCTCCGGCCTCGCGGTGGCCGGTGGTGTCAAGTTTCAGGCCCTTGCCGATGTCGGCGCCCTGGGCCGCCGCGAG
Source organism: Variovorax flavidus (assembly GCF_030317145.1). Taxonomy (GTDB): domain Bacteria; phylum Pseudomonadota; class Gammaproteobacteria; order Burkholderiales; family Burkholderiaceae_C; genus Variovorax; species Variovorax flavidus. The sequence goes on along the minus strand of NZ_JASZYE010000001.1, from coordinate 1,465,620 downwards.
CGCATCGAGGGTCCGGCTGGTCTGGCGGCCGTTCCGCGCGACTTCCGTCGTGCCCTTTTTATGGCCGTCGAGCTCCTCCAGCACGATCATCGGCAGGAAGATGTCATGTTCCTCGAAGCGGAACAGGCACATCGGGTCGTGCAGCAGGACGTTCGTGTCGAGGACGAAGAGCTTGGCCGGACCGTTGGATTTGTTGCGTTTGGCGCGCGGCTGGCTCTGCGGCGCCGCCACTGGAGCGCTCACACGAGTCTCGCGGCGGCTGGGCGGCGCTTCCGGCACCGCTGGCACCGGTGCTTTTGCCTTGGGTGCAACCGGTGCTTCGACGGCGCCGCCGGCTTCCGCGGCGTGGCGGTCGAACAATTCGAGTGGTCGGGTCCCGTTCGACCCGGCGTCTTCGGTTCTGCGATCAGACGAGCGTCGGCCGCTTCTTCCGTGCGAAGAACGGGCGGGCGCGTCGTGCGCGTCCGGCGAAAGCAATGCGGCGCGTTTCGTGGGGGCGGGAGGCAGGGGCATGGATCGGTTCGCTCGCAAAAAAGAAGGGGCCAGAAAGCGAAAAAGCCGCCTGAAGACCAGGGCGGCTTTGTTCGGTGGATGCGGTCGTGGAGCTCAACGGCATTGGGCCATTATGCACATCAGGTGTGTCGCATCCGGTGTTCGTTGCGCATCACCAACGCGATTGCGCAAAACCTCACACACTTCACAGTTCAAGCAGCTTTCTTGAGCGCCTTGACTGCCTTCAGGACGTCGTCCACATGGCCGGGAACCTTGAGGCCGCGCCATTCAGCCTTCAGCACGCCATCAGCGCCGATCAGGAAGGTGCTGCGCTCGATGCCCTTGACCTTCTTGCCGTACATGATCTTGTTCTTGACCACGCCGAACATGTGGCACATCTTTTCTTCGGTGTCGGCGATCAATTCGAAAGGGAGCTCGAGCTTGGCCTTGAATTCGTCGTGCGACTTCATGTTGTCGCGAGAAACGCCGAACACGGTCGCGCCGGCCTTTTCGAAGTCCTTGTAGCGGTCTCGAAACTGCATCGCTTCCGTGGTGCAACCTGGCGTGTTGTCCTTGGGGTAGAAGTACATGACCAGCACGTGGCCGAGATGCGAGGTGTTCGAAACCTTGAGACCGCCGGTAGCATTGGCGTCGAATTCGGGAATGGGTTTGTTGACAACGATCGCCATGAAACTTGTTTTCTCCGTTTGATTCCATGCCCGATCCGGTCGGGTTCATGGAGGATTGGTCGTTGCTAACTGAGGGCGGGCCGCCGGTTTGCAACCCGCGATTTTACCCCGAAATGCCTCCTACTGCCCAGCGTCCGGGCTCTCGACGAGCAGCGCGGCCACCACGTGGCGGCCTTCGCTCGCGAGGATGTTGTAGGTGCGGCAGGCCGCGGGCGTATCCATCGTCTCGACGCCGGTGCGCTGCGCCATCAGGGGCTGGAGCCAGGAAGCGTGCGGAAAACGGATGCGCGCACCGCTGCCGAAGATGATCAGTTCGGCGCCGATCGATGCGAGTTGAGCGAAGTGTTCCGCGCCGATCTCGTCGAAGCGGGAGCAATTCCACTCGAAGCGCTCGCCGCGCGAGCCGACCACCACACTGGATTCGACCCGTTCGTTGTTGATGGCGACCCAGCCTGGGCCATGTGCCGTGAGCGTCTGGACGTCGGATTTGTCGGGCTGGAGCTTCATCTGGAGGGGGTGGGATCTGTGGTCAAATTATAGGTTTTCCCCTGCGCAGACCCCCTTGGAGGGACTTTGAAACCGCTCAAGAAATCGGCCAAGCTGGCCAACGTGCTCTACGACATCCGCGGCCCGATCATGGACGCCGCGAAGCAGATGGAGGAAGAGGGCCAGAAGATCATCAAGCTCAACATCGGCAATCTCGCCCTGTTCGGCTTCGATGCACCCGAAGAGGTCCAGCAGGACATGATCCGCAACCTGCCGGCGTCGGCGGGATATTCGGATAGCAAGGGCATTTTTGCGGCGCGCAAGGCGGTGATGCACGAAACCCAGAAGCAGGGCGTCGCAGGCGTCACGCTCGACGACATCTACCTGGGCAATGGCGCCAGCGAACTGATCGCCATGGCCACCAACGCGCTGCTCAATGACGGCGACGAACTGCTGCTGCCAGCGCCCGACTACCCGCTGTGGACGGCGGTGGCGAGCCTGTCGGGCGGCAAGCCGGTGCATTACCTTTGCGACGAGGACAACGGCTGGATGCCGAACCTCGACGACATCCGCGCCAAGATCTCGCCCCGTACCAAGGGCATCGTCGTCATCAACCCCAACAATCCGACAGGCGCGCTGTATTCGGACGATCTGCTCAAGGGCATCGTTGCCATCGCGCGCGAGCACGGGCTGGTGATCTTCGCGGACGAGGTCTACGACAAGGTGCTGTACGACGGCGTCAAGCACACCGCCATCGCCAGCCTCTCGAAGGACGTCTTGACGCTCACCTTCAACTCGCTGTCGAAGAGCTATCGCTCGTGCGGCTATCGAGCCGGCTGGCTCGTCGTGTCCGGCGACAAGAAAATGGCCCGCGACTACATCGAGGGCCTGAACATGCTCTCGAACATGCGCCTGTGCGCCAACGTGCCGGGCCAGTGGGCGATCCAGACCGCGCTCGGCGGATACCAGAGCATCAACGACCTGGTGGGCCCCGGCGGTCGCTTGCGCAGGCAGCGCGACCTCGCCTACGAACTCATCACCGCGATTCCGGGCGTGACCTGCGTCAAGCCCAGTGCGGCCCTCTACATGTTCCCGAAGCTCGATCCCAAGGTCTACCCGATCGATGACGACCGGCAGTTCTTCCTTGAGTTGCTCAAGGAGACCAAGGTGATGCTGGTGCAGGGCACGGGCTTCAACTGGTCGACGCCGGACCACTTCCGCATCGTGTTCCTGCCCCATGAAGAGGACTTGCGCGAGGCGGTTTCGCGCATCGCCAGCTTCCTCGAACGCTACCGAAACCGGGTCGCCTGAAGCCCGCGCGGCGTTCAGGTCCCATTGCTCTAGAAGACGAATCGAATGAAACCCATCCAAGTTGGCCTGCTCGGCATCGGCACGGTCGGTAGTGGCACCTTCAAGGTGCTGCAGCGCAACCAGGAAGAAATCAAGCGTCGCGCTGGCCGCGGCATCGAGATCACGATGGTCGCCGACCTCGACACGGCACGCGCCAGGGAAGTCGTGGGCGACAGCGTCCAGGTCGTCAACGACGCTCGCGCCGTCATCGCCAATCCCGACATCGACATCGTGGTCGAATTGATCGGTGGCTACGGCATCGCCAAGCAACTGGTGCTCGAGGCCATCGCGGCCGGCAAGCACGTAGTCACTGCCAACAAGGCGCTGCTCGCGGTGCATGGCACCGAGATCTTTGCAGCCGCCCACGCCAAGGGCGTCATGGTGGCCTTCGAAGCCGCGGTCGCAGGCGGCATCCCGATCATCAAGGCGCTGCGAGAAGGTCTCACGGCCAACAGCATCCAGTGGATCGCGGGCATCATCAACGGCACCACCAACTTCATCTTGTCGGAGATGCGGGACAAGGGCCTGGATTTCGACACGGTGCTGAAGGAGGCGCAACGCCTGGGCTACGCCGAAGCCGACCCGACCTTCGACATCGAAGGTGTGGATGCCGCGCACAAGGTCACGCTGATGAGCGCCATTGCATTCGGTATTCCGGTGCAGTTCGACAAGGCGCACGTCGAGGGCATCACCAAGCTCGCGGCGCAGGACATCAAGTACGCCGAGCAACTGGGCTACCGCATCAAGCTCCTGGGCGTGACCAAGCGCAAGGCGCAAGGCATCGAGCTGCGCGTGCACCCTTCGCTGGTGCCTTCCAAGCGGCTGCTCGCGAACGTCGAGGGTGCCATGAACGCGGTGGTCGTCAACGGCGACGCCGTCGGCACCACGCTCTACTACGGCAAGGGTGCCGGCAGCGAGCCGACTGCCAGCGCGGTGATCGCCGACCTGGTCGACATCGCGCGCCTGCACACGGCCGACGCGGCGCACCGTGTTCCGCATCTGGCCTTCCATCCCGACGCGATGAGCGACCTGAAGATCCTGCCGATGGCCGAGGTGGTGACCAGCTACTACCTGCGCCTGCGCGTGGCCGATGAGGCCGGCGTGCTCGCCAAGGTGACGGGACTGCTCGCCAGCGCCGGCATCAGCATCGATGCCGTGCTGCAGCGCGAAGCCGACGAAGTGGGCGGCGAAGGCTCGACGCAGACCGACCTGATCATCCTCACGCACGACACGCGCGAAGGCACCCTGGACGACGCACTCGCCCAATTGCAGGCGTTGCCCACGGTGCTGGCGCCGATCGTGCGTCTTCGCAAGGAAGAGCTGTCCTGATGCGCTACCTTTCCACGCGCGGGCATCCTGACCGCCGCCGCTTCTGCGAGATCCTGCTGGAAGGCCTCGCGCCCGACGGCGGCCTCTATCTGCCCGAGCAATATCCCCAGATCGACGCTGGCACGCTGGCGAAGTGGCGCGGGCTTTCCTACGCCGAACTGGCGTTTGAGATCCTCTCGCTCTACATCGACGACATTCCGCCCGCCGATCTGAAGGCGATCTGCGCGAAGACCTACACCGCCGAGGTGTTCGGGACGACCGAGATCGTTCCGCTGCGCGAGCTGGAAGACGGTGTCTACCTCGAAGCCTTGTCCAACGGCCCGACACTGGCGTTCAAGGACATGGCGATGCAGTTGCTCGGCAACCTGTTCGAGTACGAGTTGGCCCGCCGCGGCGAGGAGCTGAACATCCTCGGCGCGACCAGCGGCGACACCGGCAGCGCCGCCGAGTACGCGATGCGCGGCAAGAAGGGCGTCCGCGTCTTCATGACCTCGCCGGACGGCCGCATGAGCCCGTTCCAGCAGGCGCAGATGTTCAGCCTCCAGGACGCGAACATCCACAACATCGCGATCGCCGGCGTGTTCGACGATTGCCAGGACATCGTGAAGGCCGTGTCGAATGATCTGGGCTTCAAGCGCAAGTACAAGATCGGCACGGTCAATTCGATCAACTGGGCACGCTTGCTGGCGCAGGTCGTCTATTACTTCGCGGGTTACTTCCAAGCCACCGGCAGCAACGACAAGCAGGTGAGCTTCACTGTGCCTTCCGGCAATTTCGGCAACGTCTGCGCCGGGCACGTGGCGCGCATGATGGGCCTGCCGATCCGCACGCTCGTGGTCGCCACCAACGAGAACGACGTTCTGGACGAGTTCTTCCGCACAGGCGTCTACCGGGTTCGCTCGGCCGCCGACACGCACGAGACGTCGAGCCCGTCGATGGATATTTCCAAGGCCAGCAATTTCGAGCGCTTCGTGTTCGACCTGGTTGGTCGTGACGCCGCGAAATCGCGCGGGCTGTTCGAGGGCGAGCTTGGCCGCGAAGGCCGCTTCGACCTGAGCAAGGACCCGGTCTTCGCTCAGGCCGCGACGCGCTTCGGCTTCGCCAGCAGCCGTAGCACGCATGCCGACCGGCTCGCCACCATCCGCGATACCGACAAGCGCTTCGCGACGCTGATCGACACCCACACCGCCGATGGCCTGAAGGCCGCGCGCGAGCACCTCGTGCCCGACGTGCCCATGATCGTTCTGGAAACCGCGCTGCCCATCAAGTTCGCCGAAACGATCGTCGAAGCGCTGGGCCACGAGCCGGAGCGCCCCGCGCGCTTCGAGGGCATCGAAGCACTCCCCAAGCGCGTCGTCAAGCTGCCGGCCGATGCCGAGGCGGTCAAGGCCTACATTGCGCAGCACTGCGACTGATGCGGTAGGCGACGCATGAAAGTCATCGGCTTCGCCGGTTACTCAGGCGCGGGAAAAACGACGCTGGTCGAGCGTCTGATTCCTGCGCTCAAGCTCCATGGACTGCGTGTCTCGGTGGTCAAGCATGCGCACCACAAGTTCGACATCGACCATCCCGGCAAGGACACCTACCGCCATCGCGAGGCAGGTGCCTTCGAGGTGGTGGTCGCATCGGACAAGCGCCTCGCGCTGATTCGCGAGTTCGAGCAGCCGACGCACCTCGATGTGCACCAGCTCGTTGCCGAACTCGATGCCGGCGTCGACTGGGTGCTGGTCGAGGGCTTCAAGCACAGCGATCTGCGCAAGATCGAGATCTGGCGATCGACGGAGGAAGGCGAGGCGCCCCGGCCCGCGCGCTATGTCGACGACGAGTTCATCGACGCCATCGCGACGGACGATCCGCAGAGCCTGCCGTTGCCGACCGACCGGCCGATCTTTGACCTCGACGACATTGATGGCATCGTCGCCTGGCTGCTGTTGAATGCCGAACGATTCGACTACAAGGTGAAGCACCATGGCTAGCACTTCCCCGCGTCCCCCGCTGATGGCCCTCGACGAGGCCCTGTCCCGATTGCTCGCCGCCGCGACGCCGAATGTCGGGATCGAAAGCGTGTCGACCTTCGAGGCCGACGGGCGGGTGCTGGCCCAGGATGTGGTCTCGGCGCTGACCGTACCGCCCCGCGACAACAGTTCGATGGACGGCTATGCCGTGCGGGTGGCCGACTGCACGGCGCCCGGCGCCGTGCTCCGGGTGGCGCAGCGCATTCCGGCCGGCACGGTGGGCACGCCGCTCGCGGCCGGCACGGCGGCCCGCATCTTTACCGGCGCGCAAATCCCCGAGGGCGCCGACGCGGTCGTGATGCAGGAAGATACAAGCGCACTGCCCGAGGAAGCCAGCCTGGGCAGCGTTCGCATCGAAATCGCGCCCGCCGCGGGTCAGTGGATTCGCCGGGCCGGCGAAGACGTTGCCGCCGATGACGTCGTGCTGTCGAAAGGCGAGCGTCTTACGCCAGCCGGCCTGGGCCTGGCCGCGAGCGTCGGCCTCGCTCAGCTCCAGGTCTCGAAGCGACCTCGCGTTGCACTGCTTTCGACCGGCGACGAACTCGTGATGCCGGGCGAGGTGTCGCCGGAGGCCATGAAGCCGGGCTCGATCTACAACTCCAACCGCTTCTTCATGCGCGCGTTGCTCCAGCGGCTCGGATGCGAGGTCAACGACCTCGGCATCGTGCCGGACCGGCGCGACGCCACGATCGAGGCGCTGCGTACCGCCTCGCTGAGCAATGACCTGATCATCACCACCGGTGGTGTTTCGGTCGGCGAGGAAGACCACATCAAGGCTGCGGTCGAGCACCTGGGACAACTCGACCTGTGGTCGCTGTCGATGAAGCCCGGCAAGCCTTTCGCCTATGGCCGAATTGGCAATGCGCATCTCACCGGCTTGCCCGGGAATCCGGTGTCGAGCTTCCTCACTTTCCTGCTGCTCGTGCGGCCATTCCTGCTGACCTTGCAAGGTGCGTTGCGCGTGGTGCCTCAGGCGATCCCCATGCGCGCCGATTTCGACTGGCCGCGTGCCGATCGCCGTCGCGAGTTTCTGCGTGCGCGGCGCAATGCGGCGGGCGGACTCGATGTGTTCGCCAACCAAAGCTCCGGCGTGTTGACTTCGACGGTCTGGGGCGACGGAGTGATCGACACGCCCGCTGGCCAGCCGTTCAAGGCTGGCGATACCGTTCAGTTCATTCCGTTTGCGTTGTTGCTGGCCTGAGCATGAAGATCAACGTCCGCTATTTCGCGTCGGTGCGCGAAGCGCTTGGAACCGGCAGCGAAGCGGTGGAAACCGCTGCCGCCGATCTCGGTGCGCTGCGCGACGAATTGATCGCACGTGGCGAACCGCACGCCAGCGTGTTGGCGCGCGGGCGGGCGGTGCGCATGGCGCTCGACCAGGTGATGAGCGGCGAGGGCGCCGTGCTGCGTGATGGCAGCGAGGTCGCCTTCTTCCCACCCGTCACGGGCGGTTGAGCCCAACCTGGATTCGCAGCAAGCGCTCGCGCAGATCGTCCGAAGCGCGCGTCATCGGCGCGCGCAATTCCTCCCGCATCAAGCCCTCGCTGGCCAGAACGGCCTTCAGCGGCCCTGGATTGGCGTCCTCGAAGAGCGCTTCGATCAGCGGCAGCAAGGGTTGCCACTGCGCGCGGGCATCAGCAAGCCTGCCTTCGCGAAGCAGCCGCAGCACGCTGACGAAGCGTTCGGTCTGCAAGTGCGCACTGGCAGCGATGGCGCCGGCGCCGCCTTCGGCCAGCGTGCTGAACATCTGTGCGTCTTCGCCAGCCAGCACCTGGAGGCGCCCGTCTGCGATCAGTGCGCGGGTCTTGGTCATGTCGCCGCCGCAGTCCTTGATGCCGCGGATGCGCGGATGGCCGGCGAGCGCGAGCAGCGTCTCGCGTGCCATGGAACTGCCGGTGCGGTAGGGGATGTCGTAGATCAGCAGCGGCACCGCGCTGGCCTCGGCGAGCGCGCTGAACCAGTCGACGAGTCCCGCCTGCGACGGGCGGATGTAGCTTGGTGCAGGCACGAGCAGCCCGGTCAGTTCGAGTTCGCCCAGCCGGCGCACCCACTCCAGCGTCTTGCCGAGGTGATAGCCCGAGATGCCCATGATGCGCGGCACCGACGGCGCAGCCCTCGCGACGGTCGCGAGCACCGCCAGTTGCTCGTCCCCGTCGAGCGCGGCTGCTTCTCCCGTTGAACCGCAGACGACGAAGCCTGTGATGCCGGCAGGCGAGAGCCGCTCGACCAGCCGAGCGACTGCGGGGTGGTCAACCGCCCCGTCTCGAAACGGCGTCACGAGCGGAATCCAGAGGCCCGAGAAATCGGGGGAAGGGGAGTGTGTATCTTGCACGCGTATTTCCTTTCAGGAATCGACCGATGGAACAACCACCGTCGGATGCGCGCGCACAACCACTTTCGACCTGGGCCTTGCAGTTCCGTCGCTCATCCGACGACGGAACCGAAGCTCCGGTCAGACGAGCTTGGGTTTTTTGGCTTTGCCTTGCAGGCGCATGTAGGCCGGTACTTCGCAAGACGAAGGGAGGCGTTGCAGGGTGCTGGAAGGCATCGGCGCAGTCTATCGCAGTGCCACAATCCCGGGATGACTGGTGCACGCGTTTCGATCCAAACCGAAGACTTCGACCTGCAGAAGGAGGTCGCCGCGTTGCGCGCTGGCGACGCGCGCGTGGGTGCGGTCTGCAGCTTCATCGGCACGGTGCGTGACCGCAATGACGGAAGCGCGATCGCTTCGATGGAATTGGAGCATTACCCCGGCATGACCGAGAAGGCGATCGAGGCCATGATCGACGAGGCGCATCGCCGCTTCGACATTCTCGGTGCCCGCGTCGTCCACCGTGTGGGGCTGTTGCAGCCACTGGATCAGATCATGATGGTGGCCGTCATCTCGGCCCATCGCGGCCAGAGTTTCCAGGCCTGCGAATTCCTGATGGACTATCTCAAGACCCAGGCGCCGTTCTGGAAGAAGGAACAGACGCCCGAGGGTGCGCGCTGGGTCGACGCCAGGGTCGACGACGACGCAGCGCTGGCGCGCTGGGGCATCACCGCCAGCAACGCCTGAAGCGCTCTTATTGGGGCTGGAAGCCGCTGGCCTTGATGATCTGTTCCCAGGTCTGGGTGTAGCTGCGGACGCGACCGGCAAACTGGCCCTGCGGCATGAAGCCGACTGACAAGCCCATCGCCACCAGGCGCTCGCGCACGTCGGGCATGGCGAGCACCTTCGACAGCGCTTCGCCGAAGCGATCGATGACCGGCTGCGGGGTGCCCACCGGCGCGAAGATGCCGTAGTAGGGCAGGTCCTCCAGTCCCGACAGGCCCAACTCGGCGAAGGTCGGCACCTGCGGAAGCACGGCCTGGCGCTTGCCGCCGATGACGGCGATCACGCGAATCTTGCCGGCCTTCTGGTTCTCGATGAAGTCGGGAACGGAACCGATGCCCGCGCTGATCTGGTTGCCCAGCATGTCGGCCATCATCGGTGCGCTGCCGCGGTAGGGCGCAGCCTGCAGGTCGAGCTTGTACTTTGTGCCGATCAGCTTCACCAGGAACTCGGGGATCGAGGCCGGCGCGGGTACGCCGATGGTGTCCTTGCCGCCGCGCTGGTTCCTGACCCATGCCACGTACTCGTTGACCGACTTGGCCGGTGTTCCACCGGACACGGCCAGTGCATTGGCAAAAGTCGCGAAGCCCGCGACAGGCACGAAGTCGCGAGCGGGATCGAAGCCCGGGTTCTTCACCACCAGCGGCAGGATCGAGATCGAGTGGTCATGCGTCAGGAACAGCGTATGGCCATCGGCCGGCGAGGCCTTGAGCGCCTGGGCTGCGATCTGGCCGCCCGCGCCTGCGCGGTTCTCGACCACGACGGGGGTGCCCAACTGATCCTTGAGCTTCTCGGCCAGCGTACGGGCAATGACGTCGGTGCCCCCGCCAGCCGGGAATCCGACCAATAGCCGGATCGGCGCACCGGCGGGCTGCGCGAGCGCCATTCCCCCGGCGGCCAGCAGGCCTGCCGCGAAAACACCGCGCATCAGGCGCGAAACGCCACCCCTTGTTGACTTGAACATCTATCGACTCCAATGATTGCTTGTGGAAAAAAGTCCGGGCGGTCTTGATATCGCCTCGGAACGGCCCTATTTTGAATGCAGGAATCAAGCCATGCGTCAAGACAAACTCACCACCAAATTCCAGGAAGCCCTCGCCGACGCCCAGTCGCTCGCCTTGGGCAATGACAACGCTTACATCGAACCCGTCCACCTCCTGGTCGCCATGCTGCGCCAGGACGACGGTCCGCGGGCGCTGCTGGAGCGTGCCGGTGCCAATGTGCCCGGCCTGCTGCAAGCTGCCGAAGCGGCCATCAAGAAGCTGCCGCAGGTGCACGGCCATGACCAGGTGCAGGTCGGCCCCGAACTCGGCAAGCTGCTGCAGGCAACCGAGAAGGAATCCATCAAGCGCAACGACCAGTTCATTGCCAGCGAACTGTTCCTGCTCGCGTTGGCCGACAGCAAGGCCGACATCGGCAATCTGGCGCGCAGCAATGGCGTCACGCGCAAGTCGCTCGAAGCCGCGATCGACGCGGTTCGCGGCGGCCAGGGCGTGAACAGCGCCGATGCCGAAGGCCAGCGCGAAGCCCTCAAGAAATACTGCCTCGACCTCACCGAACGTGCGCGCCTGGGCAAGCTCGACCCCGTGATCGGCCGCGACGAGGAAATCCGCCGCGCCATCCAGGTGCTGCAGCGTCGTACCAAGAACAACCCCGTGCTCATCGGCGAACCTGGCGTCGGCAAGACAGCAATCGTCGAAGGCCTCGCACAGCGCATCGTTGCGGGTGAAGTGCCCGAATCGCTCAAGGGCAAGCGTGTGTTGTCGCTCGACATGGCGGCCCTGCTCGCCGGTGCCAAGTACCGCGGCGAGTTCGAGGAGCGCCTGAAGACCGTGCTCAACGAACTCGCGAAGGACGAAGGCCAGACCATCGTCTTCATCGACGAGCTGCACACCATGGTCGGTGCCGGCAAGGCCGAGGGCGCGATGGACGCGGGCAACATGCTCAAGCCGGCGCTGGCGCGCGGCGAACTGCATTGCGTCGGCGCGACCACGCTCGACGAATACCGCAAGTACATCGAGAAGGACGCCGCGCTGGAGCGCCGCTTCCAGAAGATCCTCGTCGGCGAGCCGAGTGTGGAGGCGACCATCGCCATCCTCCGCGGACTGCAGGAGAAGTACGAAGTCCACCATGGCGTGGACATCACCGACCCGGCGATCGTCGCCGCGGCCGAGCTGTCCGACCGCTACATCACCGACCGGTTCCTGCCCGACAAGGCGATCGACCTGATCGACGAGGCCGCGGCCAAGATCAAGATCGAGATGGACTCGAAGCCCGAGGTCATGGACCGCCTGGACCGTCGCCTGATCCAGCTGCAGATCGAGCGCGAAGCCGTGCGCCGCGAAAAGGACGAATCCTCGCAAAAGCGCTTTGCGCTCATCGAGGAAGAGATCGCCAGGCTGCAGAAGGAAATCGCCGACCTCGACGAGATCTGGCAAGCCGAAAAGGCGCAGGCCCAGGGCAGCGCGCAGATCCGCGAAGAGATCGACAAGATCAAGTTCCAGATCGCCGAGTTCACCAGCAAGGGCGACTTCAACAAGGTGGCCGAGCTGCAGTACGGCAAGCTGCCGGGGCTCGAGAAGCGCCTGAAGGAAGCGCAGGAGACCGAAGCCAACAAGGGCAAGTCGAGCGCACCCACGCTGCTGCGCACGCAAGTCGGCGCCGAAGAGATCGCCGAGGTCGTGGCGCGTGCCACCGGCATTCCGGTTTCGAAGCTCATGCAGGGCGAGCGCGACAAGCTGCTCATGATGGAAGAGAAGCTGCACGAGCGTGTGGTCGGTCAGGACGAAGCCATTGGTGCGGTCGCGAACGCGATCCGCCGCTCGCGCTCGGGCCTGTCGGACCCGAATCGCCCGACCGGCTCGTTCCTGTTCCTCGGCCCCACGGGCGTCGGCAAGACCGAGCTGTGCAAGGCACTCGCGGGCTTCCTGTTCGACAGCGAGGATCACCTGATCCGCGTCGACATGAGCGAGTTCATGGAAAAGCATTCGGTCGCGCGCCTGATCGGTGCGCCGCCCGGCTATGTGGGCTACGAGGAGGGCGGCTACCTCACGGAAGCCGTTCGCCGCAAGCCCTACAGCGTGCTGCTGCTCGACGAGGTCGAGAAGGCGCATCCGGACGTCTTCAACGTGCTGCTGCAAGTGCTTGACGACGGCCGCCTGACCGATGGCCAGGGCCGCACCGTGAACTTCAAGAACACGGTGATCGTCATGACCAGCAACATCGGCTCGCCGATCATCCAGTCGATGGTCGGCAGGCCGAGCGAAGAGATCAAGGAAGCGGTCTGGGACGAGCTGAAGAACTACTTCAGGCCCGAGTTCCTGAACCGCATCGACGAGACCGTCGTGTTCCACGCGCTCGACGCGAAGAACATCGAGGCCATCGCGGAGATCCAGCTCAAGGTGCTGCAGGAGCGTCTGGCGAAGATGGATCTGGGACTCGATGTGTCGCCGGGGGCGCTGGCGGAGATCGCCAAGGTCGGCTTCGATCCGGTGTTCGGTGCGCGGCCGCTCAAGCGCGCGATCCAGCAGCGCATCGAGAACCCGTTGTCCAAGCTGCTGCTCGACGGAAGCTTCGGGCCGAAGGACACGATCATCGTGACCACCGACCCGATCCAGGCGCCCGGGCAGTTCACCTTCCGCAAGGCCGGGGAACAAAGCGCCGAGGCCGTGGCCTAAAGCCGATGCTGAACTTCTTTCTGCGCCTGGTCCTGTTCTTCCTCGGCCTCGTCTTCGCGGCCAGCTTGACCGTTGCCGTGCTTTTGCTGGCAATGGTCTGGGGGCTGCGCTACGGATGGGCTCGCCTCACGGGCCAGCCCGTCAAGCCTTGGGTGATGCGTTTCGACCCGCGCGGCGGCTTCGATCGCTTCCGGGCGGCGGGCCGTCCCGCCGAGCCCACGGCAGCCGATGTCGTGGCCGCGCGCGCGCGCGGTCAGGAAGCCGACAGCCCGGTGCGCTTGCGCGACCCGGGCCAGGTGACTGACGTGCAAGCGCGGCCTGTATCGCGCGAGGAGTGAGCCGTGCCGGGCCCCCCGATGCGGGCCTCGGCGCAAGCCAGAATAGCGGATGACTTCACCGCGCCTACCTGTCCTCATCGATCCACTGGAGGTCGAATTCAGTGCGATCCGAGCGCAGGGCGCGGGCGGGCAGAACGTCAACAAGGTCTCCAGCGCGGTGCATCTGCGCTACGACATTCCGGCGAGTTCACTACCCGACGACGTCAAGGAGCGTCTCCTTGCCTTGCGCGACAGTCGCCTTACACAGGAAGGCGTGCTCGTGCTGAAGGCGCAAAAGCACCGCAGCCAGGACATGAATCGCGCCGATGCGCTCGCACGCCTGCAGGAACTGGTCGACAGCGTCGCGACGCCACCGCGTGTGCGGCGCGCCACCAAGCCGACCTATGGTGCGCGGCAGCGGCGGCTCGAGGGAAAGAGCCAGCGCTCGGCCATCAAGAGCCTGCGTGGGCCGGTGAAGGATTGAGGTCTTCGCGCGGGCTCGCCGTCCCGCACGCACTGGCGAGCGCCGCCAGCGCCTCGGCGTCGGTCCGGTAGCTGAAGAGCATCGGGCCCGGCGACAGCAGCCCGGCGCGCTCCAGCACCTGCTGCGCAGGCAGCTTGAGTCCCGAGATGTGGAGCCGCGTGCCTTGCGATTCGAGCAGGCGGCGAATGCTGCCGAAGACTTCGGCGCCCGTGATGTCGATGCGGTTGATCGGCTGCGCAAAGAGGCACACGTCGGTCAGGCCGGGCCGCTGCGCCAGCGCGACGGTGACGGCGCGCTCCAGCGTGCTGGCGGATGCGAAGTCGAGTTCCGCGTCCATGCGCAGCGCGTACAGGTTGGGCGCGAGCGGCGGCAGATGCCACAAGTGGCGATCACGCAGGCTGCCATCGGGGTGCAAGCCGACTTCGATGATCCGCGGATGCAGATGGCGGTACATGTAGTGCGCCAGCGCCGCGAGAAGCCCTCCCAGCACGCCCCAGTAGATCGACGGCGCCGTGGCGATCGTCAGCGCGAAGGTGCCGAACGCGATGGCTGCCTCGATGCGGGAGATGCGCCACAGCGCGACGAAAGCCGATGGCCGCAGAAGGCCGATGGTCGCGGTCGCCACGATCGATGCCAGCACGGCCTGCGGCACGTGATAGAGCAGCGGCATGGCCCAGAGCAACGCAGCGGCGACCACCGCGACGCTGAAGAGGGTGGCCCACTGGGTCTTGGCGCCCGCATACAGCGTGATGGCCGAACGCGAGAACGATGAGCTGGTCGGGAATGAGCCCGTGAGGCCCGAAGCGATCTTGCCCAGCCCCTGGCCGATCAGGTCCTGGTTTTCGTTCCACAGCTTGCCGGCACGCGCGTTGTCCACCTTGGCGCTCGATGCCGTTTCGAGAAAGCTCACGAGCGTGATCAGGAAGGCGGGCAGGAGCAGGGTGCCCAGTTCGCTCAGGGAGAGCCCCCCGGGCCAGTAGAACGAGGGCAGTCCGGCGGGCAGCTTGCCGATCACCGCGCCACCCTTCAGTGCATAGCCGATCGCGGCGCTGGCGCCTGCCGCGGCCGCGACGAGCGCCATGGTGGTCGGGAAGCGCGGCATCATCCGCTTGCCGAGCCACAGCATCGCCATGCCGCCCAGGCCGAACGCGATCGCGATGTAGTCGGGCGGCGGGCCGTGCAGCAACTGCGCGAACGAGCGCCCCGTGAAGCCCAGCAGCGCCGGCAGTTGCGACAGTGTGATCAACACGGCCGCGCCTTGCGTGAAGCCCATCAGCACCGGTGAATTGACCATGCGCAGCAGCCAGCCGAAGCGCGCCGCCCCCAGCACCACCTGCATCGTTCCCGACAGCAGGGTCAGCCAGACGGCAAAGGCCACCCATTCGCTGCTGCCCGGAATGGCGAGCGGCGCAAGGGAAGCGCCGACCAGCAGGCTCGTCAACGCGGTAGGCCCGACCGACAGGCGCGCCGAGGAACTGAAGAGCAGCGCGACGAGCGCCGGCAGCAGCGCGGCGTACACGCCCGTCACCAGCGGCATTCCCGCCAGCGCCGCATAGGCGACGCCTTGCGGGATGACCATCAGTGCCACCGTGACGCCGGCCGTGGCCTCGTTGATGAGCAGGGCCCGGTCGGGGCGCGGCCAGGAAAGGAAGGGGAACCAGCGCGCGAGCTGGTGGCGATTCAAGGCCATGGCCTCGGCGCGCGGAAGGGTGAGGAATGCACCCGGCGATGATACGAAAGCGCCCTGCGCCGCGGCGGCCTAGGACCGTCTCTTGTGCTGGAATGCCGTCGGCGATTGCCCCGTCGCCGCCTTGAACATGGCGCAGAAGGCGCTGTCGGTTGCATAGCCGCTCGCCGAGGCAACCTGGCTCACCGCCATGCCGCGCGCGAGCAAAGGCAGCGCATGCGCAAGCACTGCCTGTTGGCGCCACTGCTGCCAGCTCATGCCGAGCTGGTCGCGAAACAGCCGTGCCACGGTTCGCTCGCTGGCGCCGATGGCCTCGGCCCGTTCGGCCAGCGTGGCGCGGTTGGCCGGGTTGCGCAGTAGCGCCTCGCAGAGTTGGCGCAGCCGCTTGTCGGAAGGCAGCGGCACGTCGATGCGGATCTGCGTTGCGCGCTCGAGTTCATCGACCAGAAGCGGCGCAATCCAGCGTTCACGCTGCGCCGCGTGGGGATCGGCCGGCGGCAGCCCGTCCGGCGTCGTGTCGAGCGCCAGCATCAGCGCACGCAGCAAGGGACTGATCTCCAGCACCTCGCACTTCTCCCATGCCGGCCCGAGCCAGCTATGGAGATACACGGTTCGCAGTTCGGCGTCCTCGATCAGCGTGACGCTGTGTGCCATGTCGGCCGGCACCCAGAGCGCGCGCGAGGGCGGCACGATGTAGCTGCCGTCCTCCGTGCTCAGGCGAATCACGCCGCGCGTGGAGAAAGTCAGCTGCGGCCACGGATGCTTGTGCAGGTCGACCAGCGTGTCGGCCTTCAGAAAGTGCTCCTTGGCCCGCAATGGGCGCAGCGCGTTCGGTTCGTACAGGTGAGGCGTGAGTGGACCCACGCTCGTGGTCATTTCGGGATGGGGCGGGATGGAGCGCGTGGTACTCGTGTCGACGGGCGCCAAAGGCGGGGCGGCAGTGGGCGGCATGATTTCGACAAATGTTGTCTCTGTATCGCCATTCTGCCGCGGCACGCTGCCTTACGATCGACGTCCGATCCAGTTTGTTGTTGCAATCCATGTCTTCCTCCAACGCGACCACCGCCTCGACCACCTTGGGCTCCGACGCCAAATTGATCGGTCTTGTCGGCCTGGCACACGCCATCAGCCACTTCAGCCAACTCGTGCTGCCGCCGTTGTTCCCGTGGCTCAAGGACGCGTTCAACGTGAGCTACACCGAACTCGGCGCGGTGCTCACTGTCTTCTTCGTGGTGTCGTGCGTCGTGCAGGCGGCCTCGGGTTTCGTCGTCGACAAGCTGGGCCCGCGGCCTGTGCTGTTCGTCGGACTCGGAATGCTGGGCCTCGCGGCCTTCGGCTATGCACTGGCGCAGAGCTACTGGATGCTGCTCGGCTGTGCCGTCGTGGCGGGCGTGGGCAACGGTGTGTTCCACCCCGTCGACTACACGCTGTTCAATCGCAAGGTCGCTCCGACGCGGCTCGGGCATGCCTACAGCGTGCACGGCATCACCGGCAGCCTCGGCTGGGCTCTGGCGCCGGCTTTCGTGGTGCCGCTGGCGATGGCCTTCTCGTGGCGGGTGGCGCTGGCCTCCGCGGGCGTGCTGGCTGTGGTCGTGCTGCTCATCCTCTGGGCCAACCGCAGCGTGTTGTCGCTGGAGGTGAAGGCGGTGCACAAGGCAACCGGCGCCGACGGAGGCGCGGGCAGCGAGTTCGCTTTCCTGAAGATCCCCGCCGTGTGGATGTGTTTCGGCTTTTTCTTCTTCTACGCGATGGCACTGAGCGTTGTGCAGACCTTCGCGCCGGCTGCGGCAGGACGCCTGCACGCGGTGCCGGTGACGCTGATTGCCATCTGCCTGACTGTCTACATGGTGGCCAGTGCTGCAGGCATGGTGGTCGGCGGCTTCCTGGCGTCCGACCCGACGCGTTGCGAGCGCATCGTCGGCGCTGGATTCGGCGTTGCGGCGACCATCGCGCTCGTGCTCGCGCTGGCGGACTTCGCACCCTTCCTGGTGCCGGTGATGTTCGGTGCGATGGGATTTGCGACCGGCATCGCGGGGCCGTCGCGCGACCTGCTGGTCAAGCGCTCGACGCCGGCCAATGCCTCGGGCCGCGTCTACGGCGTGGTCTACGCGGGCCTGGACATCGGGCAGGCCGTGGCGCCGCTGATCTTCGGCCGGCTCATGGACCACGGTCAGTACGCGAGCGTGATCGTCGGCCTCGCGGTGGTGCAGGGCGTGCTGATCGCCAGTGCGTTCAATGTGCGGCGCGTCCGGCGCGAAGCGCTGGTTCCCGCATCCGCCTGAAGCGCTTCCGGTTTTGTCGCTCTATCTGATCGTCGCGCTGGGCGCGGTGGTGGCCGGCTTCGTGCAGGGCCTGTCGGGTTTTGCGTTCTCGATGGTCTCGATGTCGATCTGGGCCTGGACGGTGGACCCGAAGCTCGCGGCCGTGCTGGCGACCTTCGGCGGGCTCACCGGGCAGGTCATCGCGGCCGTGACGGCGCGGCGCGCCTTCGACAAGGCGCTGCTGCTGCCTTTCATCTTGGGCGGACTGGCCGGTCTTCCGGTCGGTGTCTGGCTGCTGCCCAGACTCGACGTGCCGCTGTTCAAGACCTGCCTCGGTGGCTTGCTGGTGATCTGGTGCCCCCTGATGCTGATGGCGCGCAACCTGCCGCGCATCAACGTGGGCGGACGGGTCGCCGACGCCGTCGCGGGGATGCTCGGTGGCGTGTGCGGCGGACTGGGCGGCTTCACGGGTGTGATTCCCACGCTCTGGTGCACGCTGCGCCGGCTGGACAAGGACGTGCAGCGCGCCGTGATCCAGAACTTCAATCTTTCGATGCTGGCCGTCGCCTTCGCGCTCTACCTGGGCGCCGGCATGGTCAGCGTTTCGATGGTGCCTTTGCTCGGCATCGTCGCGCTGGCCGTGCTGGTGCCCGTGCTGCTCGGCGCACGGCTCTATGCCGGCATCAGCGAGACCGCTTTCCGGCAGATCGTGTTGGGGTTGCTGACGCTGTCGGGCGTGGCGCTTCTGGCTTCGTCGCTGCCCGTCCTGTTCGCTCGCGCCGCTTGATGCCGCGTTGGTGCGCTATGGCTTCGGAAGGATCTCGAGCACCCGTTCCGCAGGCCGGCACAGGCGCGTGCCGATCGGCGTGGCGACGATCGGGCGGTTCATCAGGATCGGGTGCTCGACGATGAAGTCGAGCAACTGATCGTCTGTCCACTTCGGATCATCGAGACCGAGTTCGTCGTAGGGCGTTCCCTTCTGGCGAAGCATGTCGCGCACCGGACCGCCCATCGCTTTCACGAGTTCACGCAACTGCGCCTTGGTGGGTGGCGTCTTGAGGTACTGGACCACCTCGGGCTCGAAGCCGTTGTCGCGGATCAAGGCCAGCGTGTTGCGGGAAGTGCCGCACGCGGGGTTGTGAAAGATGGTGATGGAAGAGGACTTGGATTGCATCGAGTCATTCTCCGCGTTGTTCAGTTCCCGGCCGCGGGGCCTTCCCAACCCGGCGTGAACGGGAAGCGCGCGGCCCAGAAGTCCGCCAGGCGCGGGTCTGCGTCGACCCGGCGAACCATGTCGGCCATTCGCGGGGCCTCCCGGTAGAAGCGGGTGCGCCGTGGCGTCCATCGCGAAACCACCGTCACGTAGATGTCGAGCATGCCGAGGCGATCACCCAGCAGATAGGGTGTGCCATGCGGCACCTGGGCATCCATGAGGCGCCAGCATTCGGCGATGCGCTCGGCGGTGCGTTGAAGGATGAGGGCTTCGGCCTTTGCATCGGCCGCGAGCCGCGAGGGCACGTCGCGGAGCCAGTACAGCGAATAGATCGCGGCGGATACGTAGGCCATCCACCGCAGGTATTGCGCGCGCAGAGGGTGATCGATGCCGGGAGCGAGGCCGGCTTCCGGATGGTGGTCGCCGAGCCAGACCAGGATCGCCGCGCTCTCGGTCATGACCTCGCCCGACGGCAGCACCAGCACCGGCGCCTGCCGCATGGGATTCACGGGCAGGAGCCTGTCGCGTTCGGCTTCGCCTTTCCATGGCGCTATGTCGACGGTGTCGACGGGCGCGCCGATCAGCGTGAGTGCGGCATGCACGGGGGTCGCGCCCGATCCGGGCGCACCGTAGAGGGTGTAGGGCTTGGCGCTGGTGTCCATCCCCAAAAGCCTACTCCGCTCTACGCTGAACTCAAGCGGCGATCAGCGCTTCAACGCGCCGAAGTCCTTCGATGGTCTTGACGCAGGCTTCGGCCGCCTCGGTGCCCTTGACGGCGAAGTGGGCGTGGAAATACTTGCGGTGCTCCACGTGCTCGTGGAAGTGGTGCGGCGTCAGCACCGCCGAAAGGATCGGCACGTTGGTCTCGAGCTGTACCGTCATCAGCGAGTTGACCACCGTGCTGGCGACGAATTCATGGCGGTAGATGCCGCCGTCGACCACCAGCGCGCAGCCGACGATGGCTGCGTAGCGGCCCGAGGTGGCGAGCCGCTTGGCATGCAGCGGGATCTCGAATGCGCCGGGTACGTCGAACACGTCGATGGTGTCGAGCGGCACGCCCTGCCGCTTCATCTCGGCGAGGAAGGCGTCGCGCGCCTGATGGACGATGTCCGAATGCCACTGCGCCTGCACGAAGGCGATGCGCTGGCCGCGCGGGGCGTCCGATGCGGGAATGGCGGAAAGGGGAAGGTCGTTGATCTGACTCATGGTGTGCCTTTTGAAGGATTTCCTGAATCAGGGCGCACGAACCCGAGGCCCGGCACGCGCACGGAAGCGCCTGCCCGACAACGGGATCGCGCTCTCTTTCATCCGGACTATGACCGTCGGCCCCGGGGTCTCACCAGGTCTGCTGACCCTGCGGCGCGTGGCGCGCCGCAGGCGCTCGCGGGCTCGTGCGGCTCTCGCCGCCATCACCGCCGGTGGGGAATTTCACCCCGCCCTGAGAACGCTTGCTCCGGCCGCGGCCGGAACGTCGGAGATTCTAGGCAAGGCTTGCCCCTTGCGCTGTCACCCAAGCGGCAAGCCCCTGGCATCCGGGCGGGGATCGAGCCGTGCGGCGAGGAACAGCGTCATGCGTTGCATCTCGTCGTCCAGCGCTGCCCGAAATGCGGGGCCGCCCGGCTTCTTGCCGGCAAAGCCGAGAACCGGCTGCAACTGCCCTTGGTGGATCGACAGATTGGCCCATCCGATGACGCGGTCGTGCAGCAGCAGCGGCAGGGCGTAGTAGCCGAATTGCCGCTTCGGCGGCGGTGTGTAGGCCTCGAACTTGTATGTCCAGTTCCAAAGCAATTCGAAGCGTCGGCGATCCCAGACCACGGGATCGAAAGGCGCAAGCAGGCGGAGCGCGTCGTCGGGAGCGTGGCGTCGGGAAGCCGGGTTCTCCTCGGCAGGCCAGTGCCACGTGGTGCCGTCGATGCGGCAGCTGGCAAGCTGATCGCGCGCCAGACGCAGCGCCATTTGTGTCTGTTCGGAGAGATGCGGTGCACCGTATCCCAGCAGGCGCACGAGGTAGGTCAAGCTCGCGGATGGCAGGGGCGCGTACTTGCGGACCACCAAGGCGACCAGCGCGGCGGCGCGTTGCGCGCGGCCGGCAGGGCTGTCGTCGGCGGCAGGATGCACCACCGTTTCATAGATCCGCGTGCCGCCCTCGCGCCGCTTCACGCGCAGCATGCCGCGGTAATGCAGGCCGTCGAGCAATTGCGTGGTTGCGTTGCTCGAACCGCCCCAGTAGTTCTTCACCCGCCCGTGCGCGAAATGCTGCTCCACCTGCCGTGGGTGCACGGGTCCATGCTCGCGCACAAAGGCCAGCACGTCGGCCGCCCTTCGCTGGGTTGCGGCGTCCCAGGTTCGAGCGGCCTCGCGAGGATGCATCAGCGCCAGATGCTCGCGAGGCAGGAAGCCGTAGTTGACCAGGCAATCCTCCTCGATCGACAGCCGGGCATAGCGGCTCTCCAGATCACCGGCGCGGTAGTCCTTGACGCGGTGGCGCAGCGTCAGATCCTGCGCGCGAGCCGGGGCGCGTATCGGGTCGGCCTGAACGAATCCGAGCCGCCGGACCGCGCCCGTCAGGGTGGTCGGCGGGAAAAGGGTGCGTGCCACTGCATAGCGGCGCAGGGCGTCGATATCGGCTTCGTGCATCCAGCGGATTGCAGCACAGCCGCGGGGCGGCTGCCCCGACGCGTTCCGCAGACCTCGATCGCATCGAATGATTGGCGCTGGACCATGAAAGATGCCCCTGATGGCCGTGCGCCGTCGGGGGCATCTTCATGCTGCCGGTGCGAAGCCGATCAGAGCACTGCCATGCCGGCCTGCACGTACAGCGTCACGTCGCTCAGTTGCGTGTTCTGGTAGATGTCATAGGGCACATCACCGAATCCGGTCTGCCCCACGATCTGCCAGTCAGCCTTGTCGGTGAGCGTCAGGGTGTCCTTGCCGTCGCCGGAGACGCGCAGCGTCTTGTCCGACGACATGCCCGAGACCACGTCACCCGACAACGTCAGCCTGGTTTCGGCCGTGTCGGTCATGTTGAGATGCTCGAAGCTGCGCAGCGAGGTCGTCGCCAGCGCGGTCAGGTCGAGATCCGCCACGCCGCTGAACAGCAAGGTGTCGGTGCCGCTGCTGCCGTCGTAGGTGTGGTTGGCCTCAGGCAGGGCCGTCAGCGTGGCGACGTCGTCGAAGATGTTGAAGAGGTGGTACGTCGTCTCCAACTCATCGCCATCGGCTTCGCGCACGGTCGTCACCAGTTGCAGCTCGTTCGGTACTTCCGCGCCACCATCCATCGCAAACCTCACCGGGGCATGGCCCTTCTCCAGCACTTCCGGGTTGAAGGTCCAGAGATCGGACTTTGCATCGTAGGTGCCATCGGCGGCAGAGAGGCCGACGCCCGATGGCAGCCAGACCGACATCGACAGCGTCTCGGACCCATCCGTGTCGGTGACAGCCGCGTTCAGGCTGATCGACGACTGGGTCAGGCGCACCACGTTCAGCTCGGGCGCATCGGCCACGCCGGTGATCTTGAAGGTCGCGATACCGGTCGCGGTGCCGCCCTTGCCGTCGTCCACCGTGTAGGTTACTTCCTCGGTGCCGGACCAGTTGTGATCAGGCGTGTACGTGACTGTGCCGTCGGCTGCGAAGCTCAGGGTTCCGTGCTTCGCACCTTTCACGGAGGTGAGCGTCAGCGCGTCGCCATCCGGGTCGGTGGCGGTCGCCAGCAGGTTCAGGGGGGGCAACGGCTCGTCTTCCCTGCCGAGGAATACCAGTGGCTCCGCGGGCACTTCCGGGTTTTGATTGATGACGTGGACCGTGAGCTTCTTCGTCAGAACGTCTTCACCGTCGCGCACGGTGGCGATCAGCTCCAGTGTGGGAGGGACAACTGCGACGCCATCCGTGACGAACCGCACCTCACCATGATCCAACACGTCCTGGCTGAAGGTCCAGAGCGCGGCATTTGCATCGTAGCTGCCTTGTCCTGGAGCGAGGCTGACGCCCGGTGGCAACTGGATCGACACCGACAGCGTCTCGGAGCCATCCGTGTCGGTCAGGGCCGCATCCAGGAAAAGCGTCGACAGGTCGGGGAAGGTCGCGCTCAGCCTGGGCTCGTCAGCTACCGGGGCAATCGTGAAGGTGGCGGTGCCCTTCGCGATTCCGCCCTTGCCGTCGTCCACGGTGTAGGTCACCGTCTCGGTGCCGGACCAGTTTTCGTTGGGCGTGTAAACGAACGAGCCGTCGGCTGCGAAGCTCAGGGTTCCGTGTTCCACACCCTCCACGGACGTGAGTGTCAGCGCGTCGCCATCCGGGTCGGTGGCGGTCGCCAGCAGGTTCTGGCTCAGCACCTCGTCTTCCTTGGTGGTGAATTCCAGCGGCTCCGCGGGCACTTGCGGGTCTTTGTTGATGACCTGGATTTCGAGCTTTTCCCAATCGATGACCTTCAGGTCGAGGGAAGCGAACTGGAACGAATTGCCGCCTTTGCCCGCCGCCAGCACGGCCTGATAACGCTTCAGGTCGGCCTGCACATCGGCGCGTGCCAACTCGGCTTGCGTGAACTGCAGCACCAGCGTGTCGCAGCCGGCACCGCCGCACATGAAATTCTTGGATCCGACACTCTCGCTGAATTTCACGATGCCCCGGTCGTTTCCGCCGCCCGCGTTCAGGGTGTTGTTGCCGGAGCCGATCAGTACCGTGTCGCACGCGGCACCGAGAGTGATGCAGTCGTTGCCGCCGCCTGCGTCGATGTAGTTGACGTCCTTTGCGGTTCCACCGGCGCTGATCGTGTCGTTGCCGCTGCCCGTGTAGATGAAGTTGGAGCCACCACCCGCGCTGACGCGGTTGTTGCCGTCGCCTGCGAAAATGGTGTCGTTGCCCGCTCCGGTCGTGATGCAATCGTTCCCGATGCCCGTTTCGATTCTGTTGTTACCTGAATTCCGCGTGATGTTCTGATTAGCCATACAACTCCCTGTTTAAAGAAGCTCGATGAACTCGGCAATTCGGCGTTGCGGCTGAATTGACAAGGGTTCTTCGAGCGGCCGGATGATAAGGAGTTGAAAACTTTTGGCTTCCTCTTTATGCGGGGAGAAAAAACCTTTAAGTGAGTGGAAATATCCGGCGCGCGCCGAATCGCCCCTCGTCATGGGGCGCTGATGGCGTTTCGACTCCGCTCAGACCGCGCTGCGGTGCCGCTCGATGCAGGTGTCCAGCGTCTCTGCGCCTGAGCGCTTCCACCAATCGAGCACCGAGAAGATCTCGACCTCGCTGAATCCCTCGAAGCCTGCCGCCTCGACCCAGCCGCGGATCTTCTTCAGTTCGACGACGCCGTCGCCCATCATCCCGCGATCGGAAAGCAGGTCGCGCGTGGGCGTGAGCCAGTCGCACACGTGGTAGGCCAGCAGGCGTTCCTTGCCGGCGCGTGCGATCTGCTGCTGCAGCTTCGGGTCCCACCACACGTGATAGATGTCGAGCGCGACTCCGAGCATGCCGGAGCGTGTCGGATCGAGTTCGTCGCACAGGTCGAGTGCGTGTTCCAGCGTGTTGACGCAGGCGCGGTCGGCTGCCTGCATCGGGTGCAGGGGCTCGATGGCGAGCGGCATGCCGACCTCGCGCGCGTAGTCGAGCGAGGCCGCGATGCCGTCGCGCACCTCGCCGCGCGCACGGCCGATGTCCTTGTAGAGCGCCTTGCCTTCCAGCGCGCCCGGCAAGGCGCCGACAACCAGCACGAGGCAGGGAGCGTCGAGCGTCTTCGCCTCGTCGATGGCGCGGCGGTTGTCGTCGAGTGCAGCCTTCAGGCCGGCCGCGTCGGGCGCGGGAAAGAAGCCGCCGCGGCAGTAGCCCGACAGCCCGATCCCGTGCGCCTTGAGCTGCCTGGCGACCCTGTCGAGCCCGACGGCCGCTACCTGGTCGCGCCAGGGGCTGATGGCGCGGATGCCGCGTTCGGCGCACTGGTCGATGATGCGATCGAGCGGCACCTCCGTTCCGAGCTGCTTGCGGATCGTTGCGGTGTTGATCGACAGCCAGTCGTGGTTCTGCGAAAAGTCGCGCATGACTGTTCAGCCCTCGACGCCATGGAGTGCGAGCAGCGTCTTCATGCGCTTCACCGCAAGCTCGGGCTGCTCCAGCAGATGGGCCGCGTCGGCCAGCCTGAACAGCTCGGCGAAGTGCTGCAGCGATCGCGTGCTCTGCTGGCCGCCCACCATCGTGAAGTGGCTCTGGTGGCCATTGAGCCAGGCCATGAACACCACGCCCGTCTTGTAGAAGCGCGTCGGCGCCGCGAAGATGTGGCGCGACAGCGGTACCGTCGGGCCGAGGATGGCGTGGAACTTCTCCACGTTGCCTTTCGCGAGTTCGCCCAGTGCGGCGCTCGCGGCGGGCGCGATCGCATCGAAGATGCCCAGTAGCGCATCGCTCTTGCCGTGCGTCGGCTCGTTTCCCTGGCCGTCGCCTGCGATCAGCTCGGCGTAGTTGAAGTCGTCGCCGGTGTACATGCGAACGCCGGCCGGGAGGCGGCGGCGCATCGCGATCTCCTTGTCCTTGTCGAGCAGCGAGATCTTGATGCCGTCGACCTTGTCCGGATGCGCCGCGATGATGCCGAGCGCCGTATCCATTGCGCGGTCGACGTCGGCAGTGCCCCAGTAGCCGGCCAGCGCCGGGTCGAACATGTCGCCGAGCCAGTGCAGCACCACCGGCTGCCTCGCCTGCGACAGGATGCGGTCGTACACGCGCTCGTAGTCGGCGGGGCTTTTCGCGACCCGGGCGAGCGCGCGGCTCGCCATCACGATGAGCTTGCCGCCGAGTGCTTCGATTGCCGCCATCTGATCTTCGTATCCGCGGATCACGTCGTCCACGCTCTTCACGTCGTCGAGGTTCAGGTGGTCGGTGCCGCAACCGGAAGCGACCAGCGCACCGGGCACGTCCTTCGCGGCGTCGAGCGAGCGGCGGATGAGTTCGAGCGAAGTCGGCCAGTCCAGGCCCATGCCGCGCTGGGCGGTGTCCATGGCTTCCGCGACGCCCAGGCCCAACGACCAGAGGTGGCGGCGGTAGCCGATGGTGGCGTCCCAGTCGACCGCGCATTGCAGCCACGGATCGACTGCCGCCAGTGGATCGGCGACAACGTGCGCCGCCGAATAGGCGATGCGGTCGAACTTGACGCCGGCGGGCGGCCTCACCGGCGTGGTGCCGCGCAGCGTGTAAGGCGCGAGCGCGCCGCTCGCGGTGGGAAGAGTGAGCGTGATGGCCATGGCGCGACTCAGATCTTCAGTTGGGGCACGTCGACCCAGCGGCGGTCCTTCCAGCTTTCGAGCGCGGTCTCGACCAGTTGCACGCCCTTCGCGCCCTCGGGCAAGGTCCACTTGTACGGTGCGTTCTCGACCACGTGGCGGATGAAATGCTCCCACTGGATCTTGAAGCCGTTGTCGTAGACCTGCGAGTCCGGAATCTCCTGCCATTGGTCGAAGAAGTTCATGGTCTGCTTCTCGTCGGGATTCCACACCGGGCGTGGCGTGGCAACGCGCGATTGCGCGCGGCACGACGACAGGCCCGCCACCGCGGAGCCGTCGGTGCCGTCCACGTGGAAGGTCACGAGGTCATCGCGGCGCACCCGCGTGGCCCAGCTCATGTTGAGCTGCGCGATCACCGGCTCGCCGTTGTGCCCCTTGAGTTCGCAGGTGGCGTAGGCTGCGTCGTCGGCCGTGGCTTCGTAGGGCTTGCCTTCCTCGTCCCAGCGCTTGGGGATGTGCGTTGCGCCGATGCAGGACACCGACTGCACTTCGCCGAACAGGTTGTCCAGCACATAGCGCCAGTGGCACATCATGTCCAGGATCATCCCGCCGCCGTCTTCCTTGCGGTAGTTCCACGACGGGCGCTGGATCGGCTGCAGATCGCCCTCGAAAACCCAGTAGCCGAACTCCAGGCGCACCGACAGCATGCGTCCGAAAAAGCCCGCGCGGCGAAGCATGTCGAGCTTGCGCAGGCCCGGCAGGAAGAGCTTGTCCTGCACCGCACCGTGCTTGAGGCCCGAGCCTTCCGCGAGGCGGGCGATCTCGACGGCTTCGTTGAGGTTGGTCGCGATCGGCTTTTCGCAGTAGACGTGCTTGCCCGCGCGGATGGCCTTGGCCAGCAGGGTGGGGCGCATTTGCGTGGTGCCGGCGTCGAAGAAGATCGTGTCGTCCTTGTTCTCCAGCGCCTGGTCAAGGTCGGTGCCCCAACGGGCAATGCCGTGGGCCTTGGCCAGGGCCTCGATCTTCTCGGCATTGCGGCCGATGAGGATCGGGTCGGGCATGACCTTGTCCCCGTTCGAGAGCGTCACGCCGCCTTGCGCGCGAATCGCGACGATGGAGCGGATCAGGTGTTGGTTCATGCCCATGCGTCCGGTGACGCCGTGCATGATGATTCCGAGTCGTTGTTGTGCCATGGGGTTCTCCGCTGTATGGGTGAGGGTTAGTTGGCAGGCGAGAGGCCGGCGGCCTTCACCAGGATGGCGTTGCTGGCGATTTCTTCCTTGATGTAGGCGTCAAACTGCTCGGGCTTGAGGGTCCATGCATCGGCGCCAAGCTTCAGGAAGCGTTCCTTGACCTCGGGGCTGGCGAGCGCCTTCGCGACCTCGTCGTGCAGTCGGCTGACGATGTCGCGCGGCGTCTTGGCCGGCGCCATCATCCCGATCCAGAAATTGAACTCGGAGCCGGGCACGCCCGCCTCTGCGGTGGTCGGCACCTCGGGCAGGGCAGCAGCTCGCTGCGGTGAGCCGACGGCCAGGGCGAGCAGGTGGCCTTCCTTGATCTGTCCGATGACCGGTGCGATGGGCGAGAAGTAGTAGTCGACGCGGCCCGACAGGACTTCGGTCACGGCATCGGCCGAGCCCTTGAATGGGATGTTGGTCGCGTCGATCTTCGCGGCCAGCTTGAACTTCTCGGCATTGAGATGGGTGGCGCTGCCCTGGCCGGCGGACGCGAAGTTGATGGTGCCTGGCTTGGCCTTGGCGGCGGCGACCAGTTCCTTCAAGGTCTTGATGTTCTTGGACGGAGAAATCACCAGCGCGTTCGGCAGCGTTGAAATCGGCGTGACGCCGGCGAAGTCGCTCACCGTGTCGAAAGGCAGCTTCGCGAAGGTCGAAGGGCTCACCGTGTGCGACGACGAGTGGATCATGATCGTGTAGCCGTCGGGCGCTGCCGTCGCCACGGCCTGCTGGCCGATGGTGCCGCTGGCGCCGCCGCGGTTGTCGATCACCAGTGTCTGGCCCATGCTCGCACCCATCTTTTCGGCGATGGCGCGCGCGATGATGTCGGTGGTGCTTCCGGCCGCGAACGGGACGATCACGCGGATCGGCTTGTTGGGGTAGCCATTCTGTGCGGCTGCACCGAAGGAGGTCGTGAGCGCGAGGCAGGCCAGCAGGGCGGCGCGTCGAGTGGATTGCATGATGTCTCTTTGTGGTGGGAGGAAAACGGGCGCCTACACGAGTGCAGGTGCTTGCGAGAGGGGCTGGAGGCTGTCGAAGTCGGGATCGGCGCAGTGCGCGAAGCCGGGTCGCGCGAGCGAGGCGATGGCCACGCGGCCGTCGCGAATGGAGAGACGCGGCCGGCCTGCGGCGGTTTCATACAGGTCGCTGTGAGCGGAGGCGAAGTCGGACTGTTCGTTGGACGGTGCATCGCCGAAGCCGTCGACGTAGTGATGGCCGTTGCGCTCGCAGTGCGACAGACCGAGCAGCGACGCGAGCGCGAGGTCCTGCTGTACAGCCAGCCCGGCCTGGCAGGTCAGGTCCTCGGCGGACATGAAGAAGCGGCTGCCGTGTGCACCGCCCGAGAGGTTCCACCGATCGCAGCGTGCACGGTTGATGACGGCCTTGTACAGACCCTTGCAGGCCTTGCTCGATACGCCGCGCCAGCCGTGCCGGCGACCGAGGGCGAATGCGTCGAGCGTGCCGTCGGCCTCGTCGAGCAGCAGCGGCGCAGGCGCATCCAGTCCGACAAGCGACGAATCCATGCTCGCATCGCGGGGCAGAGGTTGTTCGAGGTAGAGCAGTGCTTCGGGCCGTGCGGCCAGCCGGGGCAGCGAACGCAGGCCGTCGCACAGCGCGCGCAGCGCATGCGTATCGGTGTACTGTTCGTTGCCGTCGAGCGTGAAGTGATGGCCCGGTGCCACCGCGTCGAGCGTCTCGAGCACTGCGTCGAGTCGCGCGAGGTCGGCCTCGGGATGGCCGCCGAGCTTGATCTTGAAGAAGCGGTGGCCGTAGCGACGCACGACGGCCGGCAGGCTCGTCGGCAGTCCTGCGGCATCGGCACTGTCGCCTTCAAGCGCATCGAGCATGCCCACCGTGTGGCGTGCGTTCAGATGGGAGGCGGGTGCGAGCTGGGCGAGCCAGCCGTTCCAGTCCCACCCGCGCAAGTCGTCGGCGAGCGATGTATCTCCGATGCCAACCAGATTGCGCTGGAAGGCTGCATAGACAGGAATCTGCATCGTGCGGCACAGGGCGTCCAGCACTGCGCGGTCCAGCACGGCTTGGCCGAAGGCGGTGGAGAGCGCCGTCATTCCACGCGATGCACCGTGCGCCATCAACGCTTCGTAGTGACGCGCGAACAGCGCAAAAGCCGGGAGTGGCGCGCCGGTCCTGTATGCGTCCGCCGCGGCTTCGAGTGCCTGCTGAAGGTGATGCACGTTGTCGGCCTGCGTGAAGCCTTCGCGCTTGTCGAACCAGCGGGGCACCATCAGTTCCGCCGCCCAGCCCTCCGCGGCGCCGTGCGTGCCGCAGTCGACGGTGGCGCGCACGAACACCTGCGGACAGCGTGTAAGGGTGACGGCGCCAAACTTGAACGGCAGGCGCAGCGTCATCGGCCGCACGCCGAATTCGACGGCCAGCACTCGCACGGGGGGCGCGGAGGATGAGGTCACGGCAGGCACAGCGGAAGCCTCAGTGTGCGTCGAGGTTGCCCTGCGCGAAGAAATGCGCGCGCAGGGTGCGGGCATAGAAGGCAAAGCGCTCGGTGCCCATCACGTCGAGCGGGCGGGGGCGCGGCAGGTCGATGTCGTAGATGGCGGCGATTGAACCGGGGCGCTCGCTCATGACGATCACCCGGTCCGAGAGGAAGATCGCCTCGGGGATGCTGTGCGTGATGAGCAGCACGGTCTTCTTCGATGCGGACCAGATGCGCTGCAGTTCGAGGTTCATCTTCTCGCGCGTCATCGCGTCGAGTGCGCCGAATGGCTCGTCCATCAACAGCACTGAAGGGTCGTGCAAGAGGGCGCGGCAGATCGACGCACGCTGCTGCATGCCGCCGGAGAGCTGCCACGGGTACTTGTTCTCGAAGCCCGTGAGGCCGGCCATCTTCATCAGCTCGCGAGCACGTTCGCGCGCCGCGGCCTTGGGCAGGTGGCGAATCTCGGCCTGCAGCAGGATGTTGTCCTCCACGCTGCGCCACGCCAGCAGCACCGCGCTCTGGAACACGATGCCCACGTCCTTCTGCGGACCCTTGATCGGCTGGCCCGCCAGGCTCAGCGTTCCGCCGCTGATGGGCAGCAGGCCCGCCACCATCTTCAGTAGCGTGCTCTTGCCGCAGCCCGAGGGGCCGACGACGGACACGAACTCGCCTTCGCGAATCGAGAAGTCCAGCGGCTTGAGCGATTCGACCGGCCCATCCTTGCTTTGGTAGATCTTCGAGACGCCGCGCGCTTCGATCAGTTTGTCATGGGCCATGGAAAGCGTGGAGAGTGAGGCGCGCAGCGGCAGGATCAGTTGGCGGGGAGGAAGTCGAGGGTCACGTAGTCTTCAGGCTTGCCGCGCGTCGCAGCGTCCATGCCGCCGTACTGCACGAGCAGGTCGAGCGAGTCGTTGACGTTCTTCATCGCCACGCGGAACGGCCGCTGGTTGGCCGTGTCCTTGGTGTGATAGAGCGCCACGCTCTGCTTCATGCCGACGATGAGCGTGTCGCGCACGCCGGCCTTGGGGTTGGCCTTCAGCATGGCGTCGACTGCGGCTGCGGGGTCCTTCTCCGCCGCTTCGGCAGCGCGCGTGGAGGCGCGCATGAAGCGCTTCACGAGGTCGGGGTTCTCGGTGAGCAGGTTCTTGTTCGTGATGATCCCGGAGCTGATCTGGTTGACGCCGGAGTCGGCAAAGCGGATCGGTGTGACGGACTTGCCCGTGGCGTCCTGCAGCTTGATCGCCTGGTCCATCACGTAGCCGAGCAACAGGTCGGCTTGGCCGTTGGTCACGGCATTCAGCTTGGTCTGGGCATCGCCCGAGACGATCTTCACCTGGTCGGGCTGGATGTTGTTGGCCTTGAGGAACAGGGGCCACATCTGCGACATCGAGTCGCCCGGTGTGGTGGCCACCGTCTTGCCGATGATGTCCTTCGGTGTCTTGATGTTCTTCTCGGTGAAGCCCATCACGGACATCGGGCTGACCTGGAACAGCACGCCCGTCGACTTCAGCGGCGCGCCCTTGGCAGCGGCCTTGATCATGGTCGTGACGTCGATATAGCCGAAGGTTGCCGACTTGGCGGCGACGGCCTGGGCCGTGACGGCGGAGCCCCGGCCTTCCTGGATGTCGAGGTCGATGCCTTCTTCCGCGTAGTAGCCGCGTTCCTTGCCGAGGAAGAAAGGCGCGTGCTCGCTGTAGAGATACCAGTTGAGCATCAGCGTGACCTTGTCCTGCGGCTTGTTCTGCGCGTGCGCGGGAGTCAGGGCGAGCGCCAGTGCCGTGGCGGCGCCTGCCAGCAGCGAAGGAAGCAGTTTCTTCATGGTTGTCTCCTGGTTGGACGTTGTTGCGGGACTCACTGGGCGTGGCGCTGCGAGGCGTGCCACGGAATCATCAGCCGCTCGACCAGGTCGACGGCCACGAAGAGGACGACGCCGATGCTCGAGAGCACCACCAGCGCGGCGAACATCAGCGGCAGGTCGAAATTGCCGTTGGCCACCTGCAGCACATAGCCGATGCCGGAGTTGGAACCCACGAACTCGCCGACCACCGCGCCGACGACAGCCAGGGTCACCGACACCTTGAGGCCGCTGAAGATCGCGGGCATGGCCTGCGGCAAGCTGATCTTGAAAAAGGTCTGGAGGCGGCTGGCGCCCATGGAGCGCGCGAGGTCGAGCATGTCGGGCTCGACCGACTTGAAGCCCATCACCGTGGAAACCACCACCGGGAAAAAGCCGAGCAGGAAGGCCGAGATCACCTTCGGGAAGATGCCGAAGCCGAACCACACCACGAACAGCGGCGCGATCGCGACCTTGGGGATGCTCTGCGAGAACACGAGCAGCGGATAGACGAAGGACTCCACGACGCGCGAGTACGCGATCACCATCGCAATGGGGATGCCGATGACGATCGTGAGGCCGAAGCCGCCCAGAGTGGCGAGCGTGGTCTTCCAGCTTTCAGAGAGGAGGCGCGGCCACTCGGCGATCAGTTGGTGCACCACTTGCAGGGGCGGAGGAACGAGATACGCCGGAATCCTGAAAAGCCGGATTGCGAGGTCCCACAGCACCAGCAGCATCAGGATGAGCAGGAAGGGCCGCAATGCAGGCGAAAGCAGGACGTTGCGAAGCATCGGCAGGACTTTGTTGAACCGTGTGGGCGGTGGAATGGGCGGCCGCGCCGCACTTCCAATTCACCAGAAAGTGAATTAACGATTCTAGAAAGTCCATCAGGCCCGTCAACGGGCGAGCCCCTAGGAGATACCCGTATCAGCGCAGCACGTAGCCGAGCACCAGGTCGGTCATGTGCGACAGGCGCTGCGCCATCGCCTTGGGCGCGCGCAGGTTGCGGCCGAAGACCGCCGACAGCGTGTCGTTGTTCGACAGGTAGAAGTAGCAGAGGGAGGCGATCGAGATGTAGAGCTGCACGGGGTCGACGCCGGCGCGAAAGAGGTTGTCGCGCTTGCCGCGCTCCAGCACGTCGTCGAGCAGCTGGACCAGCGGCGAGTTCATCTCCTGGATGCGTTCGGAGCGCTTGAGGTGCGCGGCGCGATGCAGGTTCTCGCTGTTGAGCAGCGTGATGAATTCCGGATGCTCGAGGTAGTAGTGCCAGGTGAAGGAGATCAGCCTGCGGATGGCTTCGACGGGTTCGACCTCGTCCAGATGCAGCCGTTGCTCGGCCTGGCGGATGTCGGCGTAGGTGCCCTCGAGCACGGCGAGGAAGAGATCGTCCTTGCTGCCGAAGTAGTAGTAGATCAGCCGCTTGTTCAGCCCTGCGCGCTCGGCAATGCTGTCCATGCGGGCGCCGGCCAAGCCGCGCTGTGCGAATTCGTCGCGCGCCGACGCGAGGATCGCGAGTTGCGAGCGGTCGGCATCGCGCGAACGCGGTTCGGCAGGTGCCGTGGATTGGGCTTTCATGGGGCGAATTTAACCAATTGGGGAATTAAGGCAAGCTGCTGTGAGGCGCGCGGATAATCCGCGCAAACCCTATTGCAGCAGAGAGGCGCAACGCACATGAGCACATCACAACCCGCAGGCCACTTGATCGTCGAATGCCTGGTCGAACAAGGAGTCGAACTGGCCTTTGGGGTCCCGGGGGAGAGTTTCCTCGCGGTGCTCGACGGCTTTCACGCCTACGGCGAGCGCATCCGCTTCGTCGTCAATCGCCAGGAGGGCGGCGCGGCGTTCATGGCCGAGGCGCACGGCAAGCTGACGGGCCGACCCGGCGTCTGCTTCGTCACGCGTGGGCCGGGCGCGACCAACGCATCGATCGGCGTGCACAACGCCTTCCAGGATTCGACGCCGATGGTGCTGTTCGTCGGCGACGTCGGCAGCGACTTCCGCGATCGGGAGGCCTTCCAGGAAGTCGACTACGGCAGCTTCTTCGGCCCGAGCACCAAGGGATTTGCCAAGCGGGTCGAGCGCATCGACGACGCGAACCGGATCCCCGAATACATCGCACGCGCATTCGCCACTGCGATGAACGGACGCCCCGGTCCCGTCGTCGTGGTGCTGCCCGAGGACATGCTTCGCGCCACGACGACGGCCCGGCCGCTGCGCCGCGTGGAAGCGGTGGAGCCGTGGAGCGATCCCGGCGCGCTGCGCACCCTGCGTGAGCTGTTGCTGAAGTCACAGCGTCCCCTGGTGATCGCGGGTGGCGGTGGATGGACGCCGCAGGCCGCGCAGGCACTGCAGCGCTTCGCGGAGAACTGGAAGCTGCCTGTCGCGAATGCCTTCCGATTTCAGGACACCTTTGACAACCACCATCCGCTCTATGCGGGCGATGTGGGCATCGCGATCAATCCAAAGCTGGCCGAGCGCGTCAGGCAAAGCGACCTGGTCCTCGCGATCGGCCCGCGTCTCGGGGAGATGACGACCAGCGGCTACACGCTGCTCGAAGCGCCGAAGCCGAAGCAGACCCTCGTGCACATCCATGCGAGCGCGGAAGAGCTCAACCGGGTCTATCAGGCGGATCTCGCCATCAATGCGGGCATGAGTTCGGCAGCGCGCAGCCTCGAAGTCCTGAGCGCACCGACCGAGTTGCCATGGGAAGCCTGGACCGCATCGGCACATGCGGACTACCTTGCAAACCTGGAGCCGCAGGCGCTGGCCGGACTTCCGCCGGAGACGCCGCGAGGCGCGGTCGACATGGTCGAGGTCGTGACGCTGCTGCAGAAGCACCTGCCGCCCGACGCGGCCATCACCAACGGCGCAGGCAACTTCGCGAGCTGGGTGCATCGCTACTTTCGCTATCACGGCCTGGCGAAGGGCCACAAGACGCAATTGGCACCCACCAGCGGCGCGATGGGTTACGGCGTGCCAGCAGGCATCGCGGCCAACATCGCGACGGGCCGTATCGCCTTCACCATTGCCGGTGACGGCGACTTCCTGATGAACGGGCAGGAACTCGCCACGGCGTCGCAGCACGGCGGCAAGAGCATCATCGTGCTGCTGAACAACGGCATGTTCGGCACGATCCGCATGCATCAGGAGCGGGAGTACCCCACCAAGGTGAGCGGCACTGCCTTGCGCAACCCGGACTTCTGTGCCTTGGCCCAGGCCTACGGCTACGCCGCCGAGCGCGTGACCGAGACCTCGCAGTTCGAGGCGGCGCTGCTGCGCGCACTGGCGGCGGATACGGGCACGCTGATTGAGATTCCGCTGGACCCCGAGGTGATCACCACCCGCGGCACGCTCAGCACGATCACCAAGGCCGCGCAGGCGCGGGGCTGAGGCTCGCGTTCCTCGCGGGCAAAAAAAAGCCGGCAGAAGCCGGCTTTTTTGATTCAAGCGCGCGAGGCGCCCAAAGGCTCACTTGACGTGCTTGCCGATCAGCGAGGCCAGTTCGAACATCGACACTTGCGGCTTGCCGAAGATTTCCTTCAGCTTGGCATCGGCGTTGATGTTGCGCTTGTTGGCCTTGTCTTGCAGGTTGTTCTTCTTGATGTAGTCCCACAGCTTGCTCACGACAGCGGTGCGCGGCAGAGGCGTCGAGCCGACCACAGCGGCGAGCGCCGGGCTGGGGGTCAGTGCCTTCATGAACGCAGCGTTCGGAGTGCGCTTCTTTGCGGGAGCAGCCTTCTTTGCAGCAGCCTTCTTGGCCGGAGCCGCCTTCTTGGCGGGTGCTGCCTTCTTTGCAGGAGCAGCCTTCTTTGCCGGTGCTGCCGCCTTCTTGGCCGGAGCGGCCTTCTTCGCGGGAGCTTTCTTGGCCGGAGCCTTCTTTGCAGTTGCCATGGTTGATTTCCTTTTTTGGTTGGACACTTTCACCAATGAAAAGCAGTGTCTCCATCGGCATTGCGGATGCTAAAGGAGAAAAAACTCGTTTCCAAGGGAAAAAGCGGTTTTTTCATTGGGAGCTGTTGTTTTTTCAGAGGGGAGAAGAGGCGCGTTTTCCCTAGGGAGTGCGCTCCGATGGCATCAAGCTCTGCGCGAGGGCCACGTCGCGAGCACGACACCAAGCAGCGCGAGCGCGAACGCGAGCACTTGCGGGGTCGACAGACTCTCACCCAGAACGAGCACTCCGACGACGGCGGCGCTCACCGGCAGCATCACCGTGAAGACGCCGGCCTGCGAAGCGGGCACACCCTTCAGTCCGGTCATCCAGAGCCACACGGTCCAGATGCTTGCAGCCAATGCGTAGACGACAAGCAGGCTCCAGACGCCGAAGGACACGGCACCGAAATCGAAGTGCAGGGCGAACCAGATCCCGAAAGGCGTCGACAGCACGAAGCCCCACAGGTTGATGAGCGAGGAGATGCGCTTGGGTCCGAGGCGCCCCGTGAGCGACTTGCCGATGACCGCATAGGAGGCCTCGCACACCACCGCGCAGAAGACCAGCAGGTTGCCGAGCCACGGCATCTGCGTCGACGTTGCGTTGCTCGTGTGCGCCGTGGCTTGCCCTGGAGCGAGCGCGAGAAGTCCGATGCCGAACGCCGCGCAGGCGATTGCCAGCCCGACGCGCGGCGTGATCTGCTCGCGCAGGAACATCCAACTGCCGATGGCTACAACGGCGGGGATCGACGCCATGATCACGCCGGCCGACACCGCGCTCGTCAGGCTCACGCCAAAGAGCATGCAGATCGAGAACAGGAAGTTGCCGAGAAAGGACTCGAGGAAGACCAGCCCGCGCGTGCGTGAGGTCATCAAGGGCTCGTCCGGCGGCCGTCGAAGCCAGTGCGGCATGGCCAACGCCGCGATGCCGAAACGCAGCCACGCGAGCAGCAGCACGGGAAACGCAGCGACCAGCGGCTTGGATAGGGCGACATAGCTGCCGACGAGCGACATGCTCAAGGCGAGGCAACCGTAGGCCACCAGGCGGCCCGGTGCGGGGAGTGCGGTGTTCAATAGACTGGGAGCGTTGAGAGGACTGATTCGATGATGCCCCAATCCGCCGCCGTGTCTCGCTACGTGTTTGTCTACGGCACGCTGCGCAGCGGCGGCCTCAACGACATCGCACGCTTTCATCCGAAGCCGGAACGCGTGGCCGACGCGCGCATCGCCGGCACGCTGTACGACCTCGGCGCCTACCCAGGAGCGGTGCTGGGCGGACCCGGGGAGTTGTTCGGCGAGATCTACCGCATCACGCCGGAACTGGAAGCGCAGCTCGATGTGCTGGAAGAGGTCAAGCCGGACGATTCGGGCGAATACATCAAGCGCGAGGTGCTGGTCGAACCCGACGAGGGCGGCGAACGGCTGCCATGCCTCATCTACGAGATCCACCCGCAGCGCATCGTTGGCCGCGCCGTCATCTCCAGCGGCGACTGGTTGCGCGCGCGCTGACATTCGACGGCGTTTTCACTCACGAAAAGATGATTGCGCATTGCGAAATGCAACGGTGCTGCGCCGCAATATTTTTTCTCAATACAAGAAAAATTATTTCGCATTGAGAAAAAGGCGCGTAAGTCGTTGATTTTGCTAGGTCAAAAATATGTCTTCTATAAGACATAAGAGTCCGCTGCTGCCTTACAGTTACTCCCACGACGCGACAGCGCCACCTCTCAACCAACCCCTCGGAGTGACCATGCCCCAGACCATCACAGAACAACTGAGCCGCGAACAACAGATTGCCGCCCTCGAAAAAGAATGGGCGACCAATCCTCGCTGGAAAGGCATCAAGCGCGGCTACAGCGCGGCCGACGTGGTGCGCCTGCGCGGCTCCTTCCCGATCGAGCACACGCTCGCCCGCCGCGGTGCCGAGAAGCTCTGGGACCTCGTGAACAACGAGCCCTACGTCAACTGCCTCGGCGCCCTGACTGGCGGCCAGGCCATGCAGCAGGTCAAGGCCGGCGTCAAGGCGATCTACCTGTCGGGCTGGCAAGTTGCCGCCGACAACAACAGCTACGCCTCGATGTACCCCGACCAGTCGCTGTACCCGGTGGACTCCGTGCCGACCGTGGTCGAGCGCATCAACAACACCTTCCGCCGTGCGGACGAGATCCAGTGGTCCAAGGGCACGAACCCCGGCGACAAGGACTACGTCGACTATTTCGCTCCGATCGTGGCCGACGCTGAGGCAGGCTTCGGCGGCGTGCTCAACGGCTTCGAACTGATGAAGGCCATGATCCGCGCCGGCGCCGGTGGCGTGCACTTCGAAGACCAGCTCGCCTCGGTCAAGAAGTGCGGCCACATGGGCGGCAAGGTGCTGGTTCCGACCACCGAAGCCGTGCAGAAGCTGATCGCCGCGCGCATGGCCGCCGACGTCTGCGGCACGCCGACGCTCGTCATCGCACGCACCGATGCCGAAGCTGCCGACCTGCTGACCAGCGACTACGACGAGAACGACAAGCCCTTCCTGACCGGCGAACGCACGGCCGAAGGCTTCTACAAGACCAAGAAGGGCATCGACCAGGCCATCTCGCGCGCCATCGCTTACGCCCACTACGCCGACCTGGTGTGGTGCGAAACCGGCACGCCCGACCTGGAATTTGCCCGCAAGTTCGCTGAAGCCGTGCACAAGGTGCACCCCGGCAAGATGCTCGCCTACAACTGCTCGCCTTCCTTCAACTGGAAGAAGAACCTCGACGACGCGACCATCGCCAAGTTCCAGCGCGAGCTGGGCGCCATGGGCTACAAGTACCAGTTCATCACGCTGGCCGGCATCCACTCCATGTGGTTCAACATGTTCGACCTCGCGCAGGACTACGTGGCCCGCGGCATGTCGGCCTATGTCGAGAAGGTGCAGGAGCCCGAATTCGCAGCCCGCGATCGCGGCTACACCTTCGTGTCGCATCAGCAGGAAGTCGGCACGGGCTACTTCGACGAAGTGACCACCGTGATCCAAGGCGGCAAGTCGAGCGTGACGGCCCTGACCGGCTCCACGGAAGAAGAGCAGTTCCACTGAGTTTCCTTTGCCGGCTTGCCGGCATGAGGAATCAGGAAGCGCCCGCAAGGGCGCTTTTTCGTTGTTGCTCGAATCAGTTGTTGGCCCGCAATTCGCGCACGCTGCGGCCGATGCGCTGGCGCAGCAGCGAGCGAAGCGTGACGCCATCGGCATAGCCGACCAGCTCGGCGATCTGCTCGAGGCTCCTGTCGCTGGTCTTGAGCATGTGGACGGCACGCTCCACCCTCAGATCCTGAAAGTACGACAACGGGCTCTTGCCCAGGACCTGGTGCATGCGCCGAGCCAGGGTGCGCTTGCTCGTGCCTGCTGCGGACGCTGCCTCGTCCAGCGAGAAGCCGTCCGCGAGCCGACCGCGTGCCCAACGTTCGAAGCGCTCGACGGTCGGGTCAGAATGGCTCAGGTGGTCCGTGATCACGTAGGCGGACTGCGACGGCCTGGAATCGACGATCAGATATTTCGCCACGAGGGCAGCGAGTTCCGGGCTGGCCTGGCGCACCAGGAGCAGCGCCATGTCGATATGGCTCAGGGCGGCTCCGGCCGTCACGAAGGCCCCTGAACTCACCAGCATGCGCGATTCGTCGAGCCGCACCGCCGGATAGCGCTGGCGGAAGAGGGAGGCGAGCCACCAGGTGGTCGTCGCCTTCTGGTCATCAAGCAGGCCAGACTCGGCGAGCACGAAGGTGCCAATGCAGGCGGCAGCGATCCTGCCTCCATGGCCGGCATGCTCGCGCAGGGCTTGGGCGGCATCTGCCACGTCGCGTCTTCGGAGCGCCGTCTGCAACGCATCCGGCATCTTGTCGCCGATGGCGGGCACGACCATCCAGTCCGCTGCGCCGCCTTCGTCCGCCGAGACGACGGGAACCCGAAGCCCCTGGGAGGTGTGCACCTTCCTCCGCATGCCGATGACGGAAACGTCGAATCGGGCCACGTCGAGATTCAGCATGCCGGCCAGTTCGTTGGCCGTGCTGAAGACGTCCTGCACCGTGGCGAGACCGGTATCGAACGCGCCATCGAGCGCCAGGATGTTGACCTTCATGGCAATAACGATAGCAAAGATGTCAAAAATGCCAATAGGGCGAGACGAGGGCAGGGCCTAGAGTCACTTCAGGTCAGCGCAATTTCGCGCACCATGTTCACAGGAGACTCTCATGATCAAGCTCGCATTGTTCGCCCGCCTCGAAGCCAAGCCGGGCAAGGAGGCCGCAGTCCAGCAGTTCCTCGAAGCCGGCCTCGCGATGGCGCGCGACGAAAAGTCCACGCCGATCTGGTTCGCCCTGCGCTTGTCGCCCAGCACCTTCGGAATCTTCGATGCGTTCGAGGACGAAGCGGCTCGCCAGGCCCACCTCGCCGGCCCGATCGCCCAAGCCCTCATGGCGAAGGCGCCCGAGCTGTTCGCCAAGCCGCCGGCCATTGAGCCGATCGAGGTGTTGGGCCTCAAGAACGCAGCCCCCGCGTCCTGAGCGGCAGCGGATAGAATCGCCAGTTCCCACTCAGCAGCAACAAGGGCGAGAAAGGCACTTTGGTTATGACACCGCGAACTACGCCGCAAGGATTCAGCGGTCTTTTCCCTGAAGGAAAAGGCCGGTAGGCCGCGCACGCTGGAAAATCTCCAGCACACGAACCAAAGCAAAGCGCGGCCACAGACCGCGCTTTTTTGTTTTCTCGTCGAGGTTTTTTCATGATCCAGATCACTCTTCCCGACAACTCGCGCCGCGAGTTTCCCGGCCCGGTTTCGGTGGCCGACGTTGCCAAGTCCATCGGCCCCGGCCTGGCGAAGATGACCGTCGCCGGCAAGGTCGATGGCCGACTGGTCGATGCGAGCGACGTGATCGACCACGATGCGAAGCTGCAGATCATCACGCCGAAGGACGATGAAGGGCTGGAGATCATTCGCCACTCCACGGCCCACCTGGTGGGACATGCGGTGAAGCAGCTCTATCCGACGGCCAAGATGGTGATCGGCCCCGTGATCGACGAGGGCTTCTACTACGACATCTCGTACGAGCGCCCCTTTACGCCGGAGGACATGGAGGCCATCGAGGCGCGCATGCGCGAACTGATCGCGCAGGACTACGACGTGATCAAGAAGATGACGCCGCGCGACGAAGTCATCAGCGTGTTCAAGTCCCGCGGCGAGGACTACAAGCTGCGCCTCGTGGAGGACATGCCCGACGAGAAGGCCATGGGCCTGTACTACCACCAGGAGTACGTGGACATGTGCCGTGGGCCGCACGTGCCGAACACGCGTTTCCTCAAGGTCTTCAAGCTCACGAAGCTGGCTGGCGCCTACTGGCGCGGTGACGCCAAGAACGAGCAGCTGCAGCGCATCTATGGCACGGCGTGGGCCGACAAGAAGCAGCTCGACGACTACATCCGCCGCATCGAGGAGGCCGAGAAGCGCGATCACCGCCGGCTCGGCAAGGAACTCGACCTGTTCCACATCGACGAGGCGGCGCCGGGAGTGGTGTTCTGGCATCCCAAGGGTTGGGCGATCTGGCAGCAGGTCGAGCAATACATGCGCCGCGTTTATCGCGACACGGGCTACCAGGAGGTCAAGGGGCCGCAGATCCTCGACAAGAGTCTGTGGGAGAAGACGGGCCACTGGCAGAACTACCGTGAAAACATGTTCACGACGGAGTCGGAGAAGCGCGAATACGCCCTCAAGCCGATGAACTGCCCTGGCCACGTGCTGATCTTCAAGTCGGATCTGCGCAGCTACCGCGACCTGCCCCTGCGCTATGGCGAGTTCGGCCAGTGCCATCGCAATGAACCGAGCGGTGCGTTGCACGGCATCATGCGCGTGCGTGGCTTCACGCAGGATGACGGCCACGTTTTCTGCACCGAGGACCAGATCCTCGAAGAGTGCGTTGCGTACACGGCGCAGCTGCAGAAGGTCTATGCCGATTTCGGCTTCACGGACATCCTCTACAAGGTGGCCACGCGCCCGGACAACCGGGTCG
Organism: Variovorax flavidus; assembly: GCF_030317145.1. Taxonomy (GTDB): domain Bacteria; phylum Pseudomonadota; class Gammaproteobacteria; order Burkholderiales; family Burkholderiaceae_C; genus Variovorax; species Variovorax flavidus. The sequence goes on along the minus strand of NZ_JASZYE010000001.1, from coordinate 1,423,840 downwards.
GCTCCGACGAGCTGTGGGACAAGGCCGAGTTTGCGGTGATGGAGGCACTGCGCCGTTCGGGCGTGGACTTCGTTATTTCGCCCGGCGAGGGCGCCTTCTACGGGCCCAAGATCGAGTACACGCTGAAGGACGCCATCGGCCGCCAGTGGCAGTGCGGCACGATGCAGGTCGACTTCAACACGGCCGAGCGCCTGGGTGGTGAGTACGTGACCGAAACGAGCGGACGCTCCTACCCGGTCATGCTCCACCGCGCGATCGTCGGCAGCCTCGAGCGATTCATCGGCATGCTGATCGAGCATCACGCAGGCGCGCTGCCCGCGTGGCTCGCGCCGGTGCAGGTGGCGGTGCTGAATATCAGCGAAGGGCAGGCCGAGTACGCCGCCCAGGTTGCCAAAACGCTGCAGAATCAAGGGCTTAGAGTTTCGCTCGATCTGCACAACGAAAAGATTACGTATAAAATACGGAAGCATTCGTTGCAAAAGCTTCCCTACATCCTGGTTGTAGGTGACAAGGAGAGGGAAGCCGGTGCCGTCGCAGTGCGCGCCCGAGGCAATCTTGACCTCGGTGCCATGTCGGTGGAGGCGTTCTCTCAAAAGATCGCTCACGACATCCAACACAAGCTTTGAATTTGAACAAGTTCAAAGGCCGATTTGTCGATCAGGCTGCTTGTGGGCGTGGACTCTACGGTGTTAGCTACAGTTTTTGTAGCAAATTGTTTGAAGGATCCTGACCATCGCTACTGCATTTCGCGACCGCCGCCACCGCGAGGAACGCCAACACCGCCTGAACCGGGAAATCATGGCCCCGGAAGTCCGCCTGATCGGGCCCGATAACGAGCCGTTGGGTGTAGTGAGTCTTGCCGAGGCATTGCGCCTGGCTGGTGAACAAGACGTGGACCTGGTGGAAGTTGTCGCGGCGGCCAATCCGCCGGTCTGCCGCCTGATCGAGTACGGCAAGTTCAAGTACCACGAGCAGAAGAAGGCGGCCGAAGCGAAATCGAAGCAGAAGGTCATCGAAGTCAAGGAAATCAAGTTCCGCCCAGGCACCGACGACGGTGACTACAACATCAAGATGCGCAACATCCGGCGTTTCTTGGAAGAGGGCGACAAGTGCAAGATCACGCTCCGCTTCCGCGGTCGCGAAATCACGCACCAGGAACTGGGTCTGGCCTTGCTGCAGCGCATTCGCGACGAACTCGGCGACCTGATCATCGTCGAGCAATTCCCGAAGCTGGAAGGCCGCCAGATGATCATGATGATCGCTCCTGGCCGCAAGAAGGCGGGCGGGGCTGCAAAGCCGGCGGCAGAAGCCTCGGCAGCGCCGGCGGCAGCGTAAGTCGTCGAAGGTTTTGAAGGGATTTCGCTCCTGCCTGCGCTCCAGGGTGCAGGCAAGGGCGGGATAAAGAAGTGTCTCGGGGCCAACAAGTCCGTGGAACAACATCCGCGGCGCCTCACGAGCACAAACTAAAGGAGCATTCACATGCCCAAAATGAAGACCAAGAGCAGCGCGAAAAAGCGTTTCCGCGTTCGTCCCGGTGGCACCGTCAAGCGCGGTCAAGCCTTCAAGCGTCACATCCTGACCAAGAAGACCACCAAGAACAAGCGTCACCTGCGTGGTGCAACGGCAGTGCACGAGACCAACATGGTTTCGATGGCCGCCATGTTGCCCGGTAGCGGCATCTAACCCAGACGAACAAGGAGTACACACATGCCTCGCGTCAAACGTGGTGTAACGGCTCGCGCCCGCCACAAGAAGGTTCTCGCACTCGCCAAGGGTTTCCGCGGTCGTCGCGGCAATGTCTTCCGCATCGCCAAGCAGGCGGTGATGAAGGCAGGCCAATACGCCTACCGTGACCGCCGTACCAAGAAGCGCGTGTTCCGCCAACTGTGGATTGCGCGTATCAACGCCGCCTCGCGTGAACTGGGCCTGACCTACAGCCAGTTCGCCAACGGCATCCGCAAGGCCGGTATCGAGATCGACCGCAAGGTCCTCGCCGATATCGCCGTGCACGACAAGGCCGCTTTTGCCGGCATCGTGGAGCAGGTCAAGGCCAAGCTGGCTGCTTGATTCTGCATAGCAGGTTGCCGTCTTTGCGGATGGCTGCCTGCGCCCACGGCACAAGGGCTGGCGCTTGAAAGGGCTCCAGCCCTTTTTTCATCCTGGCGGCAGCCCGTTTTCCTTTTCACTCGAAGAATTTCCCCATGAACGAGTTGGACTCCCTGGTCGACACCGCACGCGCAGCCTTTGCCGCAGCCTCGGCGCCGGCCGACCTCGAGAACGCCAAGGCTCAGTTTCTCGGCAAGGCCGGCCGCATCACGGAATTGATGAAGGGCATGGCTGCTTTGAGCGTCGAAGAGAAGAAATCTCGCGGCGCTGCCATCAACGTCGCGAAGCAGGCTATCGAGGCCGCGCTCACCGAGCGCCGCCAGCAACTCGCCGACGAGGAACTCGCGGTTCAGTTGCGGGCCGAGGCGCTCGACGTCACGCTTCCCGGTCGCCAGCGTGTGCCGGGCGGACTGCATCCGGTGAGCCGCACGATGGAGCGCATCGAGGCGATCTTCTCGAGCATGGGCTTCGACGTGGCCGACGGTCCCGAGATCGAGACCGATTGGCACAGCTTCACCTCGCTCAACAACCCGCCGAACCATCCTGCGCGGTCCATGCAGGACACGTTCTACGTCGACATCAACGGCGAAGACGGCATCCCCTACAACCTGCGCCCGCACACCAGCCCGATGCAGGTGCGTTATGCGCACCAGCACATCAAGAAGTACGCCGCGCAGTTCGAGGCTGCTGCGGCGGATCCCAGCGGCGCGGTCAAGGCGCCCGAGATCCGTGTGATCGCGCCCGGCCGCACATACCGCGTCGACAGCGACGCGACGCATTCGCCGATGTTCCACCAGTGCGAAGGCCTGTGGCTCGGCGAGAACGTGAGCTTCAAGGACCTGAAGGTCGTGTTTACCGATTTCTGCCGGACCTTCTTCGAGAGCGACGACCTGGTGCTGCGCTTCCGTCCCAGCTTCTTCCCGTTCACCGAACCCAGCGCCGAAATCGACATCCAATTCCAGAGCGGCCCGTTGGCCGGCCGCTGGCTCGAAGTCGCGGGCTCCGGCCAGGTGCATCCGAACGTGGTGCGCAACATGGGCCTGGACCCGGAGCGCTACATTGGCTTCGCGTTCGGCATGGGGCCCGATCGGCTCACGATGCTGCGCTATGGCGTGAACGACCTGCGCCTGTTCTTCGATGGCGACCTGCGCTTCCTCAGCCAATTCCAGTAAATAGAACGAGATCGACGAGATGCAATTTCCCGAGTCCTGGTTGCGCGAATTCTGCGATCCGCAGCTCAGCAGCGCCGAACTGGCCGAAACGCTCACGATGGGCGGTTTCGAGGTCGAAGAGCGTCGGCCAGTCGCGCCGCCTTTCGCCAAGGTGGTGGTCGGCGAGATCAAGGAGGCCGAGCAGCATCCCAATGCCGATCGGCTGCGCGTGTGCCAGGTCGACGCGGGGCAGGGCGCCCTGCTGAACATCGTGTGCGGCGCGCCCAACGCGCGTGTCGGCATCAAGGTTCCGGTCGCGCTGGTCGGCGCCGAACTGCCGCCGGGCGAAGACGGCAAGCCATTCCTGATCAAGCTAGGCAAGCTTCGCGGTGTCGAAAGCCAGGGCATGCTGTGCTCGGCGCGAGAGCTCAAGCTCAGCGAGGACCACGGCGGGTTGCTCGAACTCGCGGCCGATGCGCCGATTGGCACCGACATTCGCGAGGTCCTCAAGCTCGACGATTCCTTGCTGACGCTCAAGCTCACGCCCAATCTGGCACATGGACTGAGCGTCTACGGCATCGCGCGCGAGCTGGCCGCGCTGACCGGCGCGCCGCTCAAGACGCCTGCGAACAGACCTGTGGAAGCAGTCCTGAAAGACAAGCTGCCCGTCAAGGTTGAAGCGCCCGAGCTGTGCGGCCGCTTTTCGGGTCGCGTCGTGCGCGGTGTCGACACCAAGGTCGCGACACCCGCATGGATGGTCGACCGCCTCGCCCGTTGCGGCCAGCGCAGCGTGTCCCCGCTGGTCGACATCTCGAACTACGTGATGTTCGAGTACGGACAGCCGTCGCACATCTTCGATCTCGACAAGATCCATGGCGGACTTGCGGTGCGCTGGGGCAAGCCGGGCGAGCAGCTGAAGCTGCTCAACGGCAACACGGTCACGGTCGACGAAAAGGTCGGCGTGATCGCCGACGATCGCGAAGTCGAATCGCTCGCCGGCATCATGGGTGGCGACGCGACGGCGGTGTCCGACGACACGCGCAACATCTACGTCGAGGCTGCCTTCTGGTGGCCCGAGAGCATCCAGGGGCGTTCGCGCCGCTTCAATTTCTCGACCGACGCCGGGCACCGTTTCGAGCGTGGCGTCGACCCCAGCCGCACCGTGGCGATCATCGAGCGCATCACTCAGCTGGTGATCGACATCTGCGGCGGAGAGGCCGGAGCCATCGATGACCAGATGCTGCAACTGCCGGAAGCCAGGCCTGTCACCTTGCGCGTCGCACGCGCGGCGCGTGTGATCGGCATGCCGCTCACGCAGGACCAGTGTGCCGACGCGTTGCGCCGTCTTGCGCTGCCGGTCGTGGAGGGCGACGGGACGCTGGTCGTGACGCCTCCGCCGCATCGCTTCGATCTGCTGATCGAAGAGGACCTCATCGAAGAGGTCGCGCGGCTCATCGGCTACAACAACCTGCCGACCACCCCGCCGCTGGCGCCGATCACCGCGCGCGTGCGGCCCGAGGCACAGCGCGGCAACGCCGCAGTGCGCCACCGCCTTGCCGCGTTGGGCTACCAGGAAACGATCAACTTCAGCTTCGTCGAAGCCCATTGGGAACAGGATCTCGCCGGCAATGCGAATCCGATCAAGCTGTTGAACCCGATCGCGAGCCAGATGAGCGTGATGCGTTCGTCGCTGATCGGCTCGCTGATGCAGGTGCTCAAGTTCAATCTGGACCGCAAGGCGCCGCGCGCCCGCGTGTTCGAGCTGGGCCGTGTCTTTCTTCGCGACGACTCGGTGGTCACGACCGACAGCACGGTCAAGGGCATCCATCAGCCCATGCGTGTGGCCGGTCTGGCCTGGGGCGATGCGGACGAGGCTCGTTGGGAAGGCAAGGCGCAACGCACCGATTTCTTCGACATCAAGGGTGACGTCGAGGCCCTGCTGGCGCCGCGCGTGGCAACTTTCGAGCCCGTGGAGCACCCCGCATTGCATCCGGGGCGCGCTGCACGCGTGTTGCTCGATGGTCGCGCGATCGGCGTCGTCGGCGAACTGCATCCGCGCTGGCGGCAGAAATGGGACTTCACCCATGCGCCGGTGCTGTTCGAGCTTGAGCTGGACGCCGTCACCGCCCGGCCGGTGCCGGTGGCGCAGCCGGTGCCCAAGCACCAGGCGGTCGAACGCGACATCGCCGTGGTGGTCGCTGAAACGGTCACGCACGACGCACTCATGCAGGCGATCCGCGCCGCATCGGGTGCGAGCCTGTTGCGCGAAGTCGGGCTCTTCGACATCTACCGGCCGACGGTCGGTCGCGATGGTGCGGTCGCCGCAGGCGGCCTCGCGCAAGGCGAGAAGAGCATGGCCGTGCGCCTCAGTTTCAACAGCGACGCCGCCACGCTGACCGATGAGCAGGTCGAAGCGACTGTGCGCGCGATCATCGAACAACTCGGTGCGCGGCTCGGTGCGCGCATGCGGGCATGAACGCCATGGAATTCACGCTTGAGGCTCTCGAAACGCCGGCGCTCACCAAGGCGCATCTGGCCGATCTGCTGTTCGAGCAGATCGGCTTGAACAAGCGCGAGTCGAAGGACATGGTCGAGGCCTTCTTCGACCTGATCGCCAACAGCCTGATCGAGGGCACGGACGTCAAGATCTCGGGCTTCGGCAACTTCCAGATCCGCGTGAAGGCACCGCGGCCGGGGCGCAATCCACGCACCGGTGAAGCCATTCCGATCGGCGAGCGCCGGGTGGCGACCTTCCATGCGAGCGCCAAGCTCAAGGAACAAATCCACGGAAGCATCTCCGAAGAAGCGCCACAAGAGGTCGAATGGAGCCTCGGCTCCGAATAAGTGCTTGGTACTGCAAGCGAGGGTGGAGTAACCTCTGAGGTTTCGCTTGCACCGTATTGATTTCAATGGAGAAAACCCTCCCGCCGATTCCCGTCAAACGCTACTTCACGATCGGTGAGGTGGGGGAGTTGTGCGGCGTCAAGCCGCACGTGCTGCGCTACTGGGAGCAGGAGTTCACGCAACTTCGCCCCATGAAGCGGCGCGGCAACCGGCGCTACTATCAGCACCACGAGGTGCTCATGATCCGCCGCATCCGGGACCTGCTCTACGACCAGGGGTTCACCATCAGCGGCGCGCGCAACAAGCTTCAGGAACTGGTGCAGTCCGAGCGCGATCGTCGCAAGGCCGGCGACGTGCCGCTCGAAGGCCTGGAGGCCATCGAGATCGACCAGGAAGAGTTCGATGCGGCGGTGCAGGACGACATGGAGGCAACGCCGCCGCAGGCCGTGCGCACGGTCGATCTGTCGCAATTGCTCCACCTTCGGCGCGAACTGAATGAAATTCGTGAGCTGCTCACCACAAGTCACTGAATTCACGCGGCTATAATCGAGGGCTTCGGTGTGTGGCGCAGCCTGGTAGCGCACTTGCATGGGGTGCAAGGGGTCGAAGGTTCGAATCCTTTCACACCGACCAACAGAATCAAGGGGTTAGCTCTCACAAGGGGCTAACCCCTTGTGCTTTTGGCGTTCACAGACCAAAGACGGCTGCGCGGCCCCCCGCGAACTTGCTCCAGCAACTCCGTCCGTCTTTTATGATGGTGTCGCGCGTCCGGCTTGACCGGGCGTTTGCTATCACCTGCGGGTAAGCCAACGATCAGGGAAACAGCATTACGCCATGCGTTCGACTGTAGGCAGCAAACGGCACCGCAGGGTGCCGTTTGTCTTCGGGCTACAGATTGCGCTGTGTCGCGGGTCGATGCCATGCGAAAACCGGCCGTTTCAACCGTCCAGTGCCGCGCCACGGCTTGCATGCTCCGGCTCGGTGCAACCTTTCGGGTCCCGGGCGAGCGCGGCCGCCTGTTCGAGGCTGATGCCGTTGCCGAGAGGGTCGGCATGGCGATGCGCCAGACGCCATCCGCTCCCCACGCGGCGATAGACCAACGTGACGCGCAGCGACCACGCCTGGGCCGGCAAACCGCCGACTTCGACGTGTGCCCGTTCGATCGTCGCGAGAACCACCATGTCGGTCGAGGCGTATGACTGCACGAGTTCCTGCGTCAATGAGCCGTTCTTGAAGAAGCGCCCGATTTCCTCCCAGCGCTTGCTCGTGATCTGCGGGCCGTGAGTTGGCGTTCCTCCGAACGGGGACATCAGCGTGTAGTCGTCCGAATGCGTGATCAGTTCGAGGTACTGGCGAATGTCTCCGAGCATGAGGGCAGCGTTTGCCTGCTCCGATTTGCGGATGAGTTCGGCGACTACGGCGGCGAGTTCTGGATGTTGCGTGACTGGCATGTGGGTCGCTCCTGAGCGGGTTCGTTCGTTGAAAGGAAAACGTCCGTGGTCTCTCGGCGCCAGAAGGTCTCACTGCCAAGCTGCTGAATCAAGTGATACGATTTCAGCAATATGCTGCACGAGATTGATCTCGCACGCGCCGACCTGAACCTGCTGGTTCTCTTCGAAGTGGTCATGGAGACTCAACACGTCGGCCGAGCGGCGGAACGACTGAGCCTGTCACCGTCGGCGATCAGCCATGGCCTCGGCAGGCTGCGCCGCCTGCTCAACGACCCGCTTTTTCTCAAGACGCCGAAGGGCGTGGTGCCCACGGCCCGAGCGGAGGAATTGGCCGCTCCCATCCGGGACGTTCTGGCACGCGTGAGAGGCGTGATCTCCACTGCGGAGAAGTTCGATCCCGCGACGTCCAGGCGTCGCTTCACGATCGGCGCACCTGACGGGGCTTCGGCGGTGTTCCTGCCGCCGCTTCTGACCGTGTTGCGCGAATGCGCCCCCGGCATCGACATCAGCGTACGCCAGTTGCTTCCCGCACAAGCAGAAACGTCGCCAGAGCATGCATGGCGCGCCGCATTCGCCGACCTGGACGCACGCGCGATGGACATCGCCATCATCCCCACCGACGATGCCCCGGCGCGCTTCGCACAGAGGGTTCTTTACGAAGAGGACTTCGTCATCGCGATGCGCGGCGGCCATTCGTTCGCAGACAAGCCGACCGTCGACCGATTCTTCGCCTTGCAGCACCTCCTCGTGTCGCATACCGGAGATGCCTTCGGCTTCATCGACCGGCACCTGGCGGAGCAGGGCCTTTCGCGACGCATCGCGCTGACCGTTCCGAACTTCATGTTTGCCCTGGCCGTCATTGCCGAGACGGATCTGATTGCTGCGTTGCCGAGGGCATTCGTCGCCATGCATGGAGCGCGATTCGGCATCGCTGCCGTCGAGGCGCCAATACGGCTGGATCGCTTCCGCATTCGAGCCGCTACACCCAAGGTTGCGTTGCAAGACGAGGGACTGGCGTGGCTCTTTGGTGTGATTGGGACAGCAGGCACCGTGGAACGGGAGCACACGCGGCGAAGCAAGGCCAAGTTGCTGCGGCCGCGACCACGACGGCCCGCCGATCCCGCCTAGCGCGGACCCGCTTGACATGGGCGTACTCTGCGGCGCCCAAGCTGCAAGGCGTCTGCTGCGCCGCAACAAGAATGCCATCTGGCGGTTGGTCAGGCGATGGACGGCGATGCGCAATCGGCCTCGCGGCGGATCGATCAAATCTAGCCTCGGTTTGACAAGGCCCAGCGTGCGATTGGTGCTCGCCCGGCAACACGGCGGGCCCCCGCACGCGTCTTCCGTCAGCCGGCGTGATTGCCTATGATCGACTCGCTCGCAGGCGCTTCTTCCACCACCGAAGTCCTCCGCATCGATGAACGCGAATGGAGCACACAAGAAGACCCCGCGTTGCACGAGTACTGTGCGGGCAACCCTCGAGTCTTCGACGTCTGGCTCACTCGAACCCCACCCACGACCATGACCGACACCAACTCACCCGATCTGAAAGCTGGCGTCCCGCTCGAACACATTGCCGACGGTGCGATCCTGTCCGGGCAAATCGACGGCGAAGACGCGCTTCTGCTGCGCCAAGGTGACGCGTTCTACGCAATCGGAGCGCAGTGCACGCACTACCACGCGGCGCTCGCCGACGGCCTGATCTGCGGGCATGCGCTGCATTGCCCGATGCATCACTCGCAGTTCGACATCCGCGATGGCTCGGCCCTGTGCGCACCGGCACTCGACGACCTGCCCAGTTGGCGCACTGAGCAGGTCGACGGCCGGGTGTTCGCCCGCGAGCGAATCGTTGCCGCACCGCGTTCGCGCAAGAACGCACCGTTGGACGATGTGGTCATCATCGGTGGCGGCGGGGCCGGCTTGGCCGCCGCCGAGAAGTTGCGGCGGGAAGGCTACGAAGGCCGCCTCACGATGCTCAGCGCCGACGTCGACCCACCGTATGACCGGCCCAACCTGTCGAAGGATTTCCTTGCCGGCACCGCACAGGCCGACTGGATGCCGCTGAAGCCGGACGAGTGGTACCGGGAGCAGCGCATCGACCTGCGGCTGAACACGCGCGTCGAGGCGATCGACGTGGCGGCGCGCCGACTGCGCGTGGCCGGCGGCCCCGCATGTTCTTTCGGGGCGCTGCTGCTCGCCACCGGCGCCGATCCGGTTCCGATCGTGGTACCCGGCGCAGCGGAGGGCCAGATACTGAGCCTGCGCAGCTTTGACGATAGTCGTTCCATCGTTGCGCGAGCAGCATCGGCCCGTTCGGCACTCGTGATCGGTGCGAGCTTCATTGGCCTCGAGGTCGCGGCATCCCTGCGCGGTCGCGGCCTTGAAGTGCACGTCGTGGCCCCCGACGCCGTGCCGATGCAGCGCGTGCTCGGTCCGGAGGTTGGCGCGTTCGTGCGCGACCTGCACATGTCGCACGGCGTGACCTTTCATCTAGGCACGACGGTGGCACGCGTGGATGGCAAGCGCGCCACGTTGGCCGACGGCACTGTGATCGAGGTCGACCTGATCGTCGCGGGTGTCGGCGTGCGACCGTCGGTCGCGCTGGCCGAGCAAGCCGGGCTCGCGGTCGACCGGGGTGTCAGCGTCGACGCCTATCTGCAGACCAGCGCGCCGGGCATCTTCGCTGCCGGCGACATCGCGCGCTGGCCCGATCCGCATTCGGGCGAACGCATCCGTGTCGAGCATTGGGCGCTTGCGCAGCGGCAGGGCCAGGTCGCCGCGATGAACATGCTCGGGCGGCGTCAACTCTTCGACATCAGTCCGTTCTTTTGGAGCCAGCACTATGACGTGGCCATCCAGTACGTGGGTCATGCCGAACGCTGGGATGCGATCGAGATCGACGGATCGCCGTCGGCGCGCGACTGTAGCGCGGGCTACCGTCAGGGCGGCCGTGTGCTCGCCGTCGCGACGATCGGGCGCGACCTGGCCAGCCTGCGAGCCGAACGTGAGCTCGAGAACACAGTGGCTCCGGGCCAGCCCGCTTCAATCTGATCAGAGCGTTGAGGTGAATCGCCCTCTGGATGCTCGCCGACGAGGGCGGGGCGCGCCGAGTCCCGATCGGTTGTGCAAGTTCGCGTACTAGCTCCTGGTTTCAATCGCAGCGTTGGATCTCGCAAGGCTCGTACCTGTTCTGCAGACCTTACGAACTCTCGCGCAACACTGTCACCAGCAGCGTGGAATCGCGAATCGCCTGCACGGCGTGCGGTTCCCCTCCTGGAAGGGCCACCAACTGGCCGACAGCAAGCTGGCACGTTTGCCGCGGCGTGACCACTTTCGCTTCCCCAACGAGGCACTGGATCGTGATCTCGCCGGCGACGTGATGCTCGGGCAGGCCTGCGCCCGCGGGGAGGACCACCTGCATCAACTGCAGGCGATCGGTCTTGAGTAGGCTGCTGCTCATGGACGTGCCACGTTCTTCATCGGAAGCGTGAAGATCGATCACTTCCAGCAGTCGCGCGTGCTTCAAAGCCATGGTGTGCTCCTCTTGTTGAGATGAACGATCGCAACAAGCTATGCAAGACCATCTGCCGCGTATAAGATTCATTTTATAGTAATCTTATGGCTCGGCCTTGACCACACCACTGGAGAAGCACTTGCGCTCGCCCGACCTTTGTACCGAACAGGAAATTGCAGACCTGGTGCATGGCTTCTACATCAAGGTGCGCCAAGACGAGATGCTCGGGCCGATCTTCAACGCTCATATCAAGGACTGGGAGCACCATCTCGCGAAGTTGGTTGACTTCTGGTCGTCGATCTTGCGCGGCACGCGTCGTTTCAACGGCACGCCAATGCCCAAGCACGTGGCTCTGTCCGAACTGAACGCCGAGTTGTTCGAGCGCTGGCTGCGCCTGTTTCGCGAGGAGGCCTGCGCACAACCCAATCAGGCCATGGGCGAGTACGCGTACGCCCTGGCGCAGCGCATCGCCCAAAGTCTCTGGTACGGCTATCAGATGAGCCGCCGCCCGCTGACTGCACCAACGGACCTGCAGCATGACTGAACTGCTCCACATCACCGAACCCGCAAGCACGCGGACGTCGCCGCAATGGCAGGCTTTTCTTGAACTCGGATTTCGACCGTTGTACCTGGCCGGCTGCTTCTGGGCCGCTTTCTCCATCGCGCTCTGGGTGTACGCGCCGCAGCTTCTCGCGGCGACCATGCCGGGCGTTCTGTGGCACGCGCATGAGATGCTCTGGGCGTTCATCGCGACAATTGCCGTAGGTTTCTTGCTGACAGCCGCGAGCAACTGGACCGGAGTCAATCCGTTGCGCGGAGCACCCCTCGGCATCCTCCTCGCGCTGTGGTCGGCCGCGCGCATCGGCTACCTGGTGCCCGGCGCGCCGGCATTCTGGGTCGCCGCCTGCAGCGAGCTCGCCTTCTTCGCTTGGGCGGCAGCCGCATTGGGAAGGACCATCGTTGGTGCGCGCAACCGCCGCAACTACGGCCTGCCACTGCTCGTGCTGGGACTCGGCATGGCTGACGCGCTCTACCTCCTGGCAGTGCTGCAAGGCGACTACGCTCTTCTGCTGCAGCGATTCAACGCAGGCTTGCTGTGCATGGCCGTGATCGCAATGTTGGTGGCGCGGCGCGTGATTCCTTTCTTTGCCATGCGCGCCATTCCGGGACTGACGATTCCGATGCACACCCGCAGCGGCCAATGGCAGATCGGCGCCGGCGTGATTGCAGTGTTTGGCAGCCTGCTGCAGTTTCCCGCGCTCACGGCGGCTGCTCTGGCGGTGGCGGGCTGTATCGCGCTGTATCAAGTGTCGGCCTGGCGGTTGTGGGCGACGCGGCGTACGCCACTGCTCTGGATCCTCTACGTGGGCTATGCGGCGCTCGGTGCAGGAATGCTCGTGGCCGCAGCGCACGCCATGGGCTGGATCGTGCGGGCCGCGTGGCCCGTGCATGTCATCGGCGTGGCAGGGTTCTCGGTGCTCATCATCGGCATGGTGACGCGCACGGCGCTCGGCCACCTGGGCCGTCCGCTGCAGACCGACCACGCCATGGTGGTCAGCTTTGCCCTGGTGATCCTGGCTGCCGTACTGCGCCTGGCGGCGCTGCTGCCGACGGCCATCACGTCCGGTGCACTGCATGCATCGGCCGCTGCGTGGGTGCTGGCCTTTGCGCTTTACCTGTGGCGCTTCGTTCCGATGATGATCCGTCCGCGCGCTGACAGGGCCGGCGCGTTCGCGGCGTCACGCACTTCGCGCTGAACGCAGATGCTCGACCTCGCGCAGCGGAAAAAAGTTGCACGGCCCAACTCAGACCGCCCGCGCCTTCTTGCGTGCCGGCAGGTTGCGGGGCGAATGCCGCAACGACTCGTCCGTCTTGCCCGGCACGATCGCAACCGTGGGATGCTTGACCTTCGATTGCCACGTCACCTCCTGCCATAAGGGGAGGCCAAGGAGCGCGGGACTGGCGTTGGCCAGGTCCGCCAGACTGTAGCGATCCAGTTCATCCAGGAACGCCTGAGTCGCACGGGCAAGGATTGACGCCAGCTCGCATCCACCTGTCAGAACGCATTGATTGTTGGCGCCGAAGCATTCGACGACGGCAAAGTCGCTCTCGAGTTGACGGACCACCGTCCCGACCTTGATCTTGGCCGGATGCATCGCCAGCCTCATTCCCCCGTTGCGCCCGCGCACAGTCTCAACCCATCCGGTCTTGCCCAGGATGTGGGTGACTTTCATGAGGTGCGCCTGCGAAATGCCATAGGCCTGGGTGAGATCGGCAATGGTGACCAGCGATTCGGTACGGGTGGCCAGAACCAGCAGGACACGCAGCGAATAGTCGGTGAAGAGGGTCAGGCGCATAACAACGATTTTAACTATTGCTTTAGGCCTGCCACCGGTTGCGGCGGTCCGACGCTGCGCGCGCACCCGGCGACTACTGCTCGGCGGGCGATCCGGCGGGCCGCCCGGCGTAAAACTCCGCGACCACTTCGATTTCCTCGGGCGACATGACCCGGACCATATTGCGCATCTGGGCAAAGCTGTCGTTTCGCCGCTCACCGCGCTTGAATGCGTGAAGCTGTTCGAGCAGGTACACCTTCGGCATGCCCTCGAGCCTCGGCGTGCCCAACTTGTGGTCGATGCCGCCATGACAGGACACGCACGGAACGATGTTGCGCAGGGGATCGCCCACCTTCACCAGAGCCGGGGCGCCTTGCTCGCCGGCGAGGACCGGCCGTGCACGTGCTTTCGGCAACGAGCCGTAGTAGGCCGCCAGATCGTCAATGTCACGGTCAGACAAGCCGTGCGCCAGAGATTGCATGATCGCGCTCGTTCTCGCGCCTCGCTGGAAGTCGTGCAATTGCTTGATGACGACTTCGGGGTACTGCCCCGAAAGGTTGGGGGCGTTCGCTTCACTCATGCCCTGCGCGCCATGGCACATGCTGCAGAGTTGCACCGCGATGGTGGCGCCGCGCCCGATGGAGTCACGCCCGCGTGCGGATGCCATTTCCGGGCCGAGAACGACCAGAGTCGTTCCGTTGCGTGCGGGCTTGGAGGTTGCCGCCGAGGTCCAGTTGCTGGGCACGCCTGCCGCGCGGCAAATGCCGTCCCACAGCCCTCGGGCAGTGAAGTCGGGCTGCACCGAGGGCAGCAGCACGAAGCCGAGGAACAGCGAGACGAGCGCAAACCCGCCAACGCCGCAGGCGCTCCACCGGACCCAGGGATCGCGCCGTCGCGGGTGTTCCTTGGGTGCGTCCATCATTTGCCTCCGATGGATATGACGGGCACCGAGGTGTGCTCGAGGCGGGCCAGTTGCACGATCGGAAAGCCGTAGTTCACCAGCGTGAGTCCGATCATGAGGGCCAACCACAGCGCGAAGCCGTTCAATGCGGGCGGGGTGGTGGCCGGCATGTGGACCGGCGTCGCAAAGGCGTACGCAGCAGGCTCCTGCCTGGCCTTGCGTGCGCGAGCGAGGATGGCCACGAACAGGATCGCTGATGCGACCAGCATCGCACCGCCCAGTGTGCCTGCGATCAGCGTCCAGCCCTGCGAACTCAACGCGGAGTCCGAGAAATCGAAATACGACATGCGCCGTGGCATGCCCAGCAGGCCGACCCAGTGCCAGGGCAGCGTCAACACCATCATCCCGACGAACCAGAGCCACAGCTGGATCTTGATGGGGCCCTGTGCGAGGGGCCGGCATCGGGTCAGCTGCGGCCACAGGTCGTAGGCGATCATGAAGTACATGATCACGATCGCGCCCGCGAAGATCAGGTGGAAGTGGCCTGTCACCCACTGCGTGTTGTGCACCGTCTCGTTGAGTTGGTAGCTCATGTTGATGATGCCCCCCGCACCGCCGAAGCCGAGCATCACGAAGGAGAACGTGACCGCCAGCATCATCGGATTGCGCCACGGCAGGGCCTTGACCCACCCCAGCGGCCCCTTGCCGCCGCGCAGGCGCGCCGCGAGCTCCACCGAAGCCACGATGGTGAAGACGGTCAGGAAAGTAGGCACCGCGACCAGTGCCGTGAAAGCGGCGTGCAGGAACTTGAACCCTCCGCCCACCTGTGGATCGGCGAACAGGTGATGCATGCCGATGGGCATGGAAAAAACCAGGAAGAGCACGAAGGCGATGCGCCCCATGGTGTCGCTGTACAGGCGGCTGCCGATGGCGCGCGGCACGATCGTGTAGAAGGCGATGTAGCTGGGCATCAGCCAGAAGTAGACGATTGCGTGCAGCGTCCACGAGAAAAAGACGCGCGACAGGCCCGCATCGATAGTGTTCTTCCAACCGAAGGCCGCGGGCAAGATCAGCAGCAGGATCTCGATCGCAGCGCCCAGGGAAGTCCAGGCCCACAGGTAGGCGCCGGCCACATTGCCGAACATGGCCAGGGGCACCGGGACACCGCGGTTCAGCTTTTTCCAGGATGCCAGGTTGACGGACATGAGCGCGACCCAGAACCAGGAGCCCACCACCACCAACACGACGCCCAAGTAGTAGAAGGGGCTGCCGACCAACGGCGGATAGAAGGTGTATAGGACCGAAGCCTTGCCGGCGGCCACGGGAATCGAGGCCATGACGGCGCCGACGATCAGGAGCCAGAAGCCGATCCAGGCCCAGCGCAGACCCACCAGCGGCTGCTTGAGAGCCAGTTCGCAGATCGCGTAGCCGAAGCCCATGGCCACCAAGGTAGGGAAGATGTAGCCCATCGCGGTACCGTGCGCGGTGACGGAGCGGTAGTACAGCTCCGGATTTTTGATCCAGGCGCTCAGCGGACTGCGGACGAACATCTGCCACTCGCCCAGGATGATGGCGACGACGAACACCGCAAACGCGACCCCGAAGTGGGCCAGGACCAGGCGCCTAGCTTGGTACACAGTTCAGCCTTTCGTTGGCGCGAGCCTTCGCGATGAACTCGTCCGCAGGCAGCACCTGTACGCGGCCCCACATGGCCTCGTGGCCCGTGCCGCAGTACTCGTGGCAGGGCATCAGTCGCTCTCCGGCGCGCTCGAAGCGTGTCGTGAAGGTAGCGACGAAGCCCGGGACCAGCATCACATTGGCATTGGTCGTTCCGATGATGAAACCGTGGATGGCGTCGGTGGCCGTGGCCCGGAAGGTCACTGGCATGCCGGCAGGCAGCACGAGGCACTGCGGTTCGAAGGAGTACTGCTGGGCAATCAAGCGCACGGTCACCTTGCCATCGGCACCCAGTTCGGTACCCAGGTTCTCTTCGACGAACTCACCCCGGATGTGCAGCGTGCGGGGATCCACGGTTTCGACGCGTGAGGGAGGCATGGCAGCCCAGTGCAGGCCCGTGAAGACCATCACCGCCAGCAGAACCAGGACGATCGCTGCGACCAGCCTGCTCCATCGGCGCTCGGCGGCATCCGCGACGTGATGCGCTTCGGATCGGGCGCTGCTCACTGGACCGCACCCCGGGGCAGGTAGGCGAAGAGGTAGAAGGCGAAGAACATTGCGACCACGAGCAGCGTGGCAATGCCCGCGACCGCGAACGCACCCGAGGGGCCCTGGCGGACGATCTCATCGATCTGGGCATCGGTTGGTTCCCGCAAGGCGGCGTGGGGTGTGGGCATGTGCACTCCTTTGTCTTCATTCGGGAATCAGCGGCCGCAGCGGGCTGACTTGCGCTGGCTGCACCGGGGTACCGCTGTTGTCCCAGGCCACTCGGATGTACGTGACCACAGCCGCCACCTCCTGGTCGTTCAGGATGTGGGAGAAGGGTGGCATGCCATGCGGGCGCGGGTTCTTCCGGGTGCCCGGCGGGTAGCCTCCGTTGAGCACCATGCGGATCGAGTTCACCGGGGAGGGCATGGTGATGGACTGGTTGCCGGCCAGCGGCGGGTAGGCCGGTGGGAGGCCCTTGCCTTCCTCCCCATGACACATGGCGCACTGTTTCGCGAAAGTCTTGCGGCCGAGTTCCATCACGCCCGGGTCGACCAGACGTGCGCTGCTTGTGGGCGGGGGCGCGAAATCGCGCTGCGGCAGAGTCTTGAGGTACACGGCCATCGCCTTGACGTCCTCGTCCGTGAGGTACTGCAAGCTGTCGTAGACCACCTCGGCCATCGGTCCGTAGACCGTCGCGCGATGCGAGACACCGGTCTGCAGGAGGTCGGTGATGTCCTTGATGCTCCAATGGCCCAGGCCCGCTTCCCGGTTCGAGGTGAGTGAGGGGGCATACCAGTTCTGGTTGGGGATCATCCCGCCCTCGAATTCCTTGGAGGTGTTGGAGCCACCGAGCGCGTTGATGGCCGTGTGGCACATCGCGCAATGCCCGAGGCCCTGGACGAGGTATGCCCCCCGGTTCCACTCCACCGACTGCTTGAGCTCCGGTACGTATTCGCCTTGCGAGAAATACAGCGCCCGCCAGCCACGCAGGAGATCCCTGTTGTTGTAGGGGAAGCGCAGTTCGTGCGGGCGGTTGGGCTGCCTGGAGGGCGGAACCGAGAGCAGGTAGGCGAAGATGGCGTCGCAATCAGCCCGAGTGACTTTGGTGTAGGAAGCGAAGGGCATCGCGGGGTAAAGCAGCGTGCCGTCGCGCGAGACACCGGTGTGCATCATTCGATAGAAGTCGTCCGCACTCCACTGGCCGATCCCCGCCTGGTCGTCCGGTGTGATGTTGGGCACGTAGAGATTGCCGAAGGGCGTGGGCATCGCTCGGCCACCGGCGAACTGCTGCCCTCCAGGTGCGGTGTGACAGGCAATGCAGTCGCCAGCGCGTGCAAGGTATTCGCCACGATTGATCACCTGCGTTGACGCATCGAGCGCCGCGCCCCTTGCGGTGTACGGCAGACCGCCTGGCATCACGTAGAGCCAGACACCCATAGCCAACGTGAGCAGGATCACCGCAGAGGCGATCAGCTTGGGCAACGTGCGTGATCTCATTTCGTTTCTATTTCTGGCTTCCGCAAGCCAGGGGCATGCGCGGAAGGTTCGCGGCCATGGGCGATGGATCGTGCGGCAGCGGCTGAGTCGACAACCAGGTCGCGACGGCATAGACATCGTGTTCTGAGAGGCGATCCGCGATGCGCTTCATGCAATCAGGAGCCGCGGCATGGCGTCCACCGGTGCGCCAGCGGGTCAGCTGGGCCACCACATAGGCGGGACGCAGGCCAACAAGCCCGGGAATGCCCGGCTCCATACCTGTCAGGCCCGGACCATGACAGGTGATGCAGGCCGGGATCTGGCGGTTCAGATCGCCTGTCAGGGCAATGGCGGACCCGCGCATCAGGACCGCGGCTTCCACGTCGGGGCGCTGGCTCGGCTCGAACGCCGGGTGTTGCCTGGAGAAATAGTCAGCGATCTCGCGCAGGTACGCATCCGGAAGATAGGCCACGAGGTAGTTCATCGGCGGGTAGGCGCGCTTGCCGTCCCTGAAGGCCACGAGCTGGTTGTAGAGGTAGGCGGCCGGCTTGCCGGCGATGCGAGGGAAATAGGCGTTGAGAGTGCCTTGGCCACTCTGTCCGTGGCAGGTCACGCAGCCTTGGACGCGCGCCTCCATCGAGTCGGGCCGGCTGAAAGACGGCATCGCCGCTTCATCAGCGTGGCTCGGGACGCCAAGCACCAGCCACAAAGCCGCCGCCACTGCGAGGCGGACGAAATTCCGGAGGTGAGTGTGAGTGCGCCAGAGCGGCGACGCGATGCCGCCTCTGTCCCACTGCTCAGCGAGCCCGAGGTTTTGCATTGGTCGCTTCTTGTTCCAACCGCTGCTCGAGTTGCCAATCACCCAGGAAGCCGCGGGTCCTGGCCACCGGCGGTAGGCAGGACACTGGATGGGGAGTCTTGTGTGGGCGACATGAGTACTTTCCGGAGTTTGCGTGCCGGGCACGGAACGGCCAGAAGTTTAGGCAGACCACTTCGCGAGCACTAGGTGCGCCGAGATGACCACGGCGGTGAGCTTGCGGAACCAATGGCGGGCCATCGCGCTGAAGTCTCTGAGAGGTCGGTTGCGGCCGAGCGTCTTAACAACGCTTGACATCTTCTGACGTGCACGCAGTGCAGCGTACGTCGATGATGGTGCCGGAAGCATCGAACAAAGTGATCCCATGACCTCCTTGCGCGTGCAGATTCCGGATCCACAGATGAGCGGCCTGCCGCTGCCGGTCACAGCCTTCGTTGCAGCCACGAACGCCTTCGATGCCGACGCATTGGTCGGCTGCTTCGCGCCCGGGGCGTTGGTCAACGACCAGTTGCGCGACTTCTGGGGAGCGGACGCGATCCGGACCTGGGCTGAGCGCGAGATCGTCGGCGTCAAGATGACCATGCAGGTCGTGAAGGTCGTCGAGCACTTCGGCGAGGTCATCCTCACGGCGAACGTAGACGGCGAATTCGACAAGACGGGACTGCCGGGAGTTCTGACTTTGACCTTTCATTTTTCGACACGCGCAGACGGGGTCGTCCGCTTGATCATCCTCAACAACCGCCCGCGTGATTCGCTGCCGGAGATTCGAACGCTTCGAAGCGCGGTCGCAGAGGGCCGACCGCCGGACGCGGCGCCGCAGGAGTGACCGCCAGCGTTGACGACTCCGCCGACGCATCGCGGCATGTTTTTCTGCATCGGAGGAGAAGCGAGAATGTGGGTCGATTGCATAGATGAAGCCGACGCGATGACGACACCGACGACGGACCACGCCGACCGTGCCGACCAGGACGACCGAATTGCCACGTTCGGTCCTTTCCGGCTGTCCGTGGCCGAGCGGCTCCTCGAAAGGGATGGCGTCCCGGTGCGCCTCGGAGGACGCGCGCTCAGTCTGCTGATCGCGCTGGTGGCCGAGGCCGGGCAGGTTATCGACAAGCGAAAGCTCATGGCACGAGCCTGGCCGGATGTAGTGGTCGACGAGGGCAGCCTTCGAGTCCACATGGTCGCTGTGCGCAAGGCCCTGGACGACGGTGGATGGGACAGCCCGTACGTGGCGAATGTCGCCGGCCAGGGCTATTGCTTCGTCGCGCCCGTCACCTATGTTTCGCGGAGCGCGGCGCCCGCGCAAGCTCATGCGCATCCAAGTCCCGCGGCCGGCCTGCCGGCACTGATGGCACGCGTGGTGGGCCGCGATGACGCCCTGCGTGCGATCCAGGCCGAGTTGCTGCGGAAGCGGTTCGTGACCGTGGTCGGTCCCGGAGGCATCGGCAAGACGACGGTCGCCGTCTCGGTCGCGCACGCGATGTCCCGGGTTTTCGACGACGGCGCATGCTTCATCGACTTGTGTGCGGTGCACGATGCCGCCCTGGTCGCCGGGACGCTCGCGGCAACGCTGGGACTCGGCGGTCACCCTGGAGACGTTCCGCCGGGCATCGTGAACTTCTTGCGCAACAAGCACATGCTGCTCGTTCTGGACAGCTGCGAGCACGTGATCGGCGCTGTCGCGGCGCTGGCCGATCGGATATTCAAGGAAGCACCCAGGGTCCATATCCTCGCGACCAGCCGGGAGTCACTGCGCGTCGAGGGCGAGCAGGTCCATCTGCTGCTGCCGCTCGCCTGTCCGCCCGCTGGCGATTCGATCAGGGCCGAAGAAGCTCTGGCCTACCCAGCGGTGCAACTCTTCGTGCAGCGCGCGGGGGTGAGCGCCGCGCGTTTCGAACTCGGCGATGCCGACGCGCCTGCTGTGGCGAGGATCTGCCGGGAACTCGACGGCATCGCGCTCGCCATCGAGTTGGCCGCCGGGCGCCTGGACGCCTACGGCGTCAAGGGCATCGCGGCCTTGCTCAACAAGAGCATCGCAGTGCTGTGGCACGGTCGCCGCACAGCCGTGCCGCGGCACCAGACGATGAGTGCCGCTCTCGAATGGAGCTACAACCTGCTGACGATGGTCGAGCGCACGGTGCTGCGCAGGCTCTCGGCGTTCGTCGGGAACTTCTCGCTCGAAGCAGCGCAGTTCGTCGCTGGCGAGCCCGGGTTGGACGATTCGGAAGTTGTCGAGGCCGTTGCGAATCTTGTGGCGAAGTCGTTGCTGGCCAACGAAGCCAGAGGCAAGGGGATGTGCTATCGCCTGCTGGACAGCACGCGGGTGTATGCGCTGCAAAGGCTGATCGAGTGCGGCGAGTCGGCCTCGGTGGCATCTCGGCATGCGTCCTGGTTCCGCACGGCGCTTGAGCGGCGCGCGTTGCCGTTGCTCGCTACCGAGGTGGAAAGGACGCCCCTGCTGCCGCACGAGCTGCTCGGCAATGTGCGCGTCGCGCTGGATTGGAGCCTTTCCGATGGCGGCGACATGGAAGCTGGCACCGCGCTGGCCGCCGCGGCGGCGCCGCTTTTCCTCGAGATGTCGCTGCTGAGCGAATGCCGAGGCTGGATGGAGAGGGCCATCGCTTCGCTGCCCGAGGCCGCTCGGGGCTCGCGTCGCGAGATGGAGCTGCAGGCCTCGCTGGGACAGTCGCTCATGTTCACGCGTGGCAACAGCGAGGAGGTGCGGCGAGCGTTCTCGCACGGCCTTGAGATTGCCAACGAACTCCTGGATTGCGCCTACCAGTTGAGGCTGCTCGCCGGCCTCGGCACGTGCCTGCTCCGGATGGGGGATTTCACGGGCGCGCTCGACGCGGCCCGGCGCGCCGACGCGGTCGCGAGCGACATGCGCGACCCCGTGGCGTCCGGAACCGTGGATTCGATGCTGGGCGTGACGCTGGATCTGACGGGCCAGATCGCGGATGCCGAAGTGCACTGGGAAGCCGCGCTGAAGGGCAGCGGCGAGGGACATCGCATCCGCACGGCGCGCCTCGGGTTCGATCACCGCATCCATGCGCTGAGCGGCCAGGCACGATGCCACTGGCTTCGCGGCCGATGTGACCAGGCGGCTGTCCTGGCGCAACAGGCAATCGAGGAGGCCGAGTTGCTCGATCATCCCGTGACCCTGTGCATCGCGCTGATCTGGGCCGGGTCCGTGTTCCTTTGGCGGGGCGACTGGGCGCGCGAGGAAAGCGTCATCGAGAAACTGCATGCGCACGCTATGAAGCATTCGCTGTCCCCCTATGCGGCGGTGGCCATGGGGCTGCGAGGCGAGGTCGCCGTCCGGCGTGCGAGGCCCGAGCTCGGTGTCGAGTTGTTGAACGAGAGCCTGCGGTCCGTGCATGCCGATCGCTACGAGATGCGCACCGGCGTGTTCATGGGCGCGCTGGCCGAAGGCCTCGCCGAACTGGGGAAGCACTCCGAGGCTCTGGCGGCGATCGAGGAGGCGATCGCGCTCATCGAGCGTCATGGCGGCTACTCGAACATGCCGGAGGCGCTGCGTGTGAAAGGCGAGATCCTGGCCAGCATGCCGCGTGCCGACCTGCAGTCGGCAGAACAATGCCTTCTTGACGCCATCGACTGCGCGTACCGGCAAGGGGCCTTGTCCTGGGAGCTGCGGGCGTCAAACAGCCTCGCGAAGCTCTGGCTCCGGCAAGGTCGGGTCGAGCCCGCGAGACGACTTCTCGCGCCCATTCACGGTCGCTTTGCTGAAGGGCATGGCACGGTCGACCTCGTCACGGCGCGGGATCTTCTGGTGACGCTGGGATCGCCTCTTCCCTGATGCACCCCGGGGCCTTGGCTTCGTCACGGCGACCTTGGCTCGCGCGATGGCGCGCAAGCGACATGGCCGTTCGCAATGAGGCTCACGACCGACGGCCGCCGACGACGCCTTCGAACACCTGGCGGACCATCTTTCGCGCGTAGGCCGCGGAGAGTTCCTCGTACGGGATCATCAGGCGGTAGTACACCGCACCGTAGATGGCATCCACCAGCGCATCGGCATCGATGTTCGCGGCCAACTGGCCCTCTGCCTGGGCTTCGACGATGACGGCCATGGCCTGCGCGCGGCGGGGCGCGATCCAGTTGTTCTGGAACGCCTGCAGCAGCTGCGGGTCCGACTGCGCCGCCGCGAGGAGATGGCGCAGCAGGTCCCCGCGGCCCCCCTTGAGCGCCGCCACCAGCTGTCGAACTGAATCAACGAAGGTTTCCTCGACGCGAGGCTTGCGGCGGTAGCGGATCTTCGGACCGACCTCGGCCAGGAAGGCATCCATCACGATGCTCGCCGCATTGGGCCAGCGACGATAGATGGAGGTCTTGGCCACGCCGCTGCTCGCGGCGATGCGCTCAATCGTGGCGAACGGTGCACCGCCTTCATAGGCCAGCGCAAGGGCGGCAGCGCGCACCGCGCGCGTGACCTCCGCGCTGCGCGGACGGCCGGCGGTCAGCTTGGAGCGGGTGGTGGTGGGTGACGTGGACATGATGAGTCGGCGTAGTTCGAGCGGCTGGCAGTCCAACTTGATCCAATTACGATACGCATCGTAGTCACCGGCAACGCTGATCGGAATCGTACCTTTCTATTAGTTGGTTCTCTCGAAGGTGCCACGCCGCCGCAACCCAAGAGCCTCGCCATAGCCGTTCGATTGTCGAATCGTTCGGCGGGACAAGCCTGTGCCGCGCCAGGTTCAAGTTCTAGGGATGAATCAACTCCAGCCCGAGCCGGTCCAGGCTTTCTTCTGTTCCGCGCATGCGCTGGGCACGGTCTTCATGTCCGTCCAGGTAGACGAGCTGCTCGCTGTAGACCATGCGAGTGCCGCCCTGGTGGGCAAAGAATTCGACCGTAACGAGCGAAACCGACAGCCGCCGTGCATCGACCTGAATGTCGTAGGCAAAGACGATGCGCCGCCCGGCGACGATGTCGAAGAACACTTTTTCGATCTGCTGAATGCGTCCGTCGGGATAGACGACCCGATGCGTCTCATGCCCGAACGGCCGGAAGTCCAGACGGTAATCAGTCGTGTGCTCGGCGTGGCAGTCGGACCAACGGCGCTTGGCCTCCGGATCGGCCCAGGCCTGGAACACCGATTCAGGCGTGGCGTCGAACTCGCGTTCTATGACGAAGTCGGTGTGCGCGCTCGGGATGTGCTTCATCGCGTGGCCTTGCCTTTCTGCTCGGCCAGATAGGCGTCGAGCCGGTCGAACTGTGCATTGAGTAGCGTCTTGCGCTTCGCGACCCAGGCCTCCATGGCGTCGAGCGCCTTGGGTTCGGCTTTGTAAGTGCGCACGCGGCCGGTCTTCTGGGAGGCAACGAATCCGCCCAACTCAAGCACGGCCAGGTGCTTGACTGCCGAGGGCAGCGCGATGCCAAGCAGTTCAGCCAGTTCGGACACCGATGCGTGTCCTCGGCTCAGGCGGTCGAGCATGCCGCGGCGATGCCCGTCGGCCAGCGCAAAGAACATGCGGTCGAGGCGTGCGGGCTCAACGATGGCCCGCATTTCAGACGCTCGCCCGGTCGAAGACGTGCCGAGGCAAGCCGTCACGCCCAGGATAGAACTTGAAGTAGGGCCTTGCCTGATCGATGGTGAGCGCAACCGAGGGATGGTCCATCAAGCGTTCGAAATAGGCCGCCAGGCGGACGTGCTGCGGTGGCAGCGGCACGTAAGTCACTGCATAGAACAATGCCGGTGCCGCGGCGCAGTCGGCCATGCTGAACGCATCGCCGATCACCCAGGTGCGCCCTGCGAGGTGGCGATCGATGAACGCGTAGGCCGACGACAGACCCTGTCGCGCCTGGGCTGCGCCGCGTGCGTCGCGCTCACCTTCTGGTCGCAAAAGGTCGGCGGTCAATGCCTGCATCGGGGTCATCACGTGCAGGTCGAACAAGCGGTCCCACAAGCGCACGTCGAGGGCGGCGTCCGGAGCATCCGGGATGAGCGTGCGCCCTGGGCGTGCGTAGTGACGCTGGAGATACTCGATCATGATGCTCGATTCGGGCACGGGCCGAAGACGGTCCATCAAGAGCGGCATCTTGCCCGTCGGCCACCGTGCCAGGTGCGACGCCCGCTCTTCGGGATCCCCCAGATTGAGGATCCGCTTGTCCACCTCGATGCCCAACACGTCGATCGCGATAAGAACCTTGTGACAGTAGGACGAGAGCGGGTGGTAGTGCAGCGTGAGATCGTTCATAGGATTGCCAATACTTTCCATGATTGGAAAGTATCAGCTCGACAACCAGTGGCGTCAAGCGCCGCTTTCGGTCGCCCGCACCTCGCTCGGCGGGTTTCAGCAGGCGGGATGATGCGCGGTGTCTCCAATGTGACTCGATGTGGAATGCGGGTGCCCTCCGGCTAGGGAAAACCACGTCCTTGTGACATCGAGTCACCCATAGCATCAATTGGCAATAACACCAAACGGAGACAAACAAATGAGGCTTTACGAAAAGCTGGCGGCTTGTGCCGCCGGTACGACCTTGTGCGTCTTTCTCGCCGCCTGTGGTGGTGGTGGAGGCGGGGGATTCTTCCCCCCTCCCGCACAATCAAAGGGCCAGGCGCAGATACTTCCGTTGTCGACGCGGGCCGATATGGTTTCAGGCGGATCGGCATTGGTCGAAATCAAGATGCCGACCGGGTCTTCGACTTCTGCCATGAAAGTCACGCTCGGCTCCGCGGACGTGACGACTGCGTTCAAGCAAACCCGAGGTGACGGGCGCACGGTCGGCCTCGTGACCGGGCTGGCAAATGGCGCCAACACGCTCAAGGTGACGTCCACGGACGATTCGTTTCGCGGCGCATCGCTCACTCTGACAAACCACCCGATCGGTGGACCCGTGCTGGTGAGCACCCAGGTCACACCCTGGGTCTGCGCCACTCCTGTGCCGACTGCGGCAACGGCATCAACGGCAGCAACCAACGCGAGCGGCCTGTCGACGACCGCAACTGATGCGCAATGCAACATCGCGACCGAGACCAAGCTGTTCTATCGAACACTCACTCCGCAGACTGCGGCTGCCGGCGACGGTGGTTGCTCGTTCTTGCTGCCTGACCCCTCGCCGACGATCGCCAATCCGAACCCCTCGACCCCGTCGAGCTCGTGCCTGCAGCCCTATGTGCCAGGCACTACGCCGATGGCGTCCGTTGCAACGACCACGCCGCTTGGCGCGACGGCCGCCGTGCCCTACATCGTCAGGGTCGAGCGCGGCACGGTGAATCGCGGCATCTTCGACATCGCCGTGCTGTTCGATCCGGCCAAGCCATGGACTGCCAATGCGCCCCAGGCGCAGTGGACCGGCAAGGTGGTCTACTCGTTCGGCGCCAGCACGGGTCAGCCGCGGCTGCAGTTCCGCACCGAGCAGAACTGGGCGGACGACAGCGCACTCTCCCGCGGCGTGATGGTCGTCGACAACAGCCTGACCGATTCGCTCTACAACTCGAATCGCATCCTGGCCGGCGAGACCGTCATGATGATGAAGGAATACATCACCAAGTACTACGGCGAGATCAAGTACACGATGGGGAACGGATGCTCCGGCGGATCGATCGGGCAAAACACCGTGGCCTCGACGTTCCCTGGTCTCCTCGACGGCATCCAGGTGCAGTGCGACTATCCCGACTCGATCACGACAGGGATCGAAGTGGCGGATTGCGTCCAACTCGTGAATTTCTACGCGGGCGCTGCCTGGGGAAATCTCGTGGCGACCGAAGGGCTGACGCAGGCCCAGATCAACGCCAAGAAGACGGCCATCAACGGCCACCTCGACCAAACGGGCTGCCATTCGTGGGTCAACTCCTTCGGCTACAACAACAAGCCGGGCAACTACACGCCGACGTTTGTCGCCGACGCTGCCGGGCATCTCGTCGCCGGTCCGTCGTCAAACAACAATTGCAAGCTGCCGCCAAGCCAGGTCTATGACCCGGTGACAAACCCAACCGGCCCACGTTGCGGCGATCCTGATCTCGCAGTCGCCGTGTGGGGTCTCGCGCCGGGAACGACGCGTGCGAATCAGACCAACGACAACGTCGGCGTGCAGTACGGCCTGAAGGCGCTGCTCTCCGGAGCCATCAACGCCGAGGAATTCGTGACGCTGAACGAAGGGGTCGGCGGCAGCGACGCGGACTCCAATCTGACGACGACCCGCTCGGTGGCGGATGCGGCCGGGCTGCAGATCGCCTATCAAAGTGGCATCGTTTCGAGCGGCGCGCAGCTTTCGAAGCTGCCGATCATCGATCTACGCGGCTACGACGAAGGCGGCATTCACTACATCTGGCGAAGCTTTGCCGAACGCGACCGCCTCGACCAGGACGGCGGTGGTCATGGCAACCAGGTGATGTGGCGCTTCGGAACCGGCTTGGTCGCGCCCGCGCCGCTCACGCTCCAGTCCTTCCTGATGATGGACACCTGGCTTTCCAGTCTGGTCACCACGGCACCGAAGGCCACGCTGAACAGCGAACGCACGTCGGCCCAGGTCCTTGCGTCCAAGCCTTCGACGGCATTCGACTATTGCTACCTGAGCACGGACACCACCTTCTCGACCAAGGTGACTGACCAGGCGATTTGCGATGCGGACCCCAAGCTCGCGATCCATTCTTCGCCGCGGCAGGTCTCCGGAGGCCCGCGCGCCGAGAACATCCTCAAGTGCACACTGAAGCCGCTGAATTTCGGCGAGTACCCTGGCATCACTTTCACAGGGACGCAGCAAGGCCGTCTGCAGGCCGTGTTCAGCACTGGCGTGTGCGACTACACCAAGCCGGGCGTCGGCCAGCAGGCGCCTGCCTCGCCTCGCACATATGTGGGCGGCCCAGGGGGCGTGCCCCTGACGGCAGCACCGCAGTCCACGCCGATCTGATCCTGGCTCTCCATCCGGGCCGGTTCGCCGGTCCGGGATGGAGAAAGGGACGAAAGCGGTCCTCTTGGCCGCTGAGCCCCAGGCATGCAGATTTGTGCTGCCAGATCCAGAGCCTTCCGCTGCGGGAGGCTTCGATGCGAAGCAACGCCGAGATCCGTCGACTTTCGGCTCAACGCGCCGGCAGCGGCTGGCCCGCCGTTGCGTAGAGTTCCGAGACGGGGACCACGCGGCCGTGGAGCGGCAGGATGCGGTCGACCTTGAGGCCGAGCCGTTCGATGTTGGTGATCAGGTTGAGGTTGTTCGCATTCGGCACTGCCGGTGGGGGCGCATTGGGCGCGGACGGCGTGAACGCGTCCGCCTGAATCAGCAGCTTCTCGTTGGGCAGGTAGACCATCAGGAAGCTGTCGCTGTGGACGCTGTCCGTGATGCGGTGTACCTCGATCGGGCGCGAAACGTCGCCCATGGCTAGTTTGTCGCCGACAGCAACCATATTCAGGCGCTTGCCTTCCTGGGCCATGCGGTCGGGTCTCACACGGTTCGGTCGCGCGAAGGCGTTCTCGAAATAGGGGACGTTGGCTGCCTGCGTGACGATGGTCGCGCCTTCGGCCACGGCCGTGCGCACGCCACCCGCATGGTCGAAGTGCGCATGGCTGTTGATCGCGAAGCGGACCGGCTTGCCTGGCGCAAGGGTCCTGGCCTGCGCGAATACCGCCTGGGTGCGGGCGTCGTTGAGCGGTGTCTCTACCAGGACGAGGTGATCCCTCGTCTCGATCGCCACGCTGTTGTGCGAGCCGCCGCCGAGGAACCACACGCCCTCGGCCACCTTCTCGGCCGTGACGCGCTCACCCTGGTTGCGGGCCGCATCGGGAACTTGCAGCGCGGCGGTGTCGACTTGGGTCTGGACGTCCTTGACAGCAAGGTCAAGCACCTGGAAGCCGCCCATCGTCTGCCTGATCCGCATCGGGAACTTGATGCCGGCGATGTCGCGGTATTCAGAGTAGGACGTGACCGTACGGGTGTCACCCAGCACCGGATCGGAAAAGACGGAGTCCACCTGGGTGACGAGTCCGTCGCCATTGACCTGGGCGGTCGCGCTGAACCGGCCCGGTTCGACGAACTTCAGCGTCGAGCCGCCGTCCGCGCCACGGCTCGCTTCCGCGTTGTTTCGCGCCGCTGCCTTGAGGACGCCGTGCGGTGTGATCCAGAGTTGATGCATGCGATCGGAGACGAGGCGCGGCACCGGCACGGCGCCGTTCGGCGTCTGGTTCCACGCCAGGTCGCCGCTCAACAACTGGTCGTTGCGCTGCTGGCCGGCGAGGGGATAGCCGCCACCGCCCGTTGGCTCGGCGCGGCTCAACACGACCTCATCGCGCATCGCGGCCTGGCCGTAGTCGACGGTACGGGTGAACGAATGCAGCGTGATGCGGGGCCACGCGCCACCGGGCTTGTACGCCTGACCGAAGGTATAGCCGGTACCCTCGGCCACGTAGCGCAGGCTCTTGGCGTTCGCACCGCCCATGGTCGACGCAGAACGGGCGAGGACGTCACCAGCGTTGTCCGGCCTGGAGGCGCAGGCGGCCAGCCAACAGGCCATGCCGATCACGAAAGCCGACCGGAATGCGCCGGTGCGTGTCAAGGCGGATCGCATCATGGTGTCTCCTAGTGTCGGCAAACGCTATTTCGCCGGGCCCCGATTCTGGGCGGGAGGCGAGGGATGTGCAATCTATGCAATGGCCGTAAGGCGCTCACAGAGCGTGGCCGACCCGATGCCGATGAGGCACACGCCGCCGATGGCTTCCGTCCAGTGGCGAGCGACCGTATGGTGCATCGGGCTATTTGTGGCAACTGGAGAGCGGCCTGCCAGAATGCCGGCGCCCATGCTCGACTTCTCCGCTGATCGACCGAACACCCGAAGCGCGAAGAGACCGCCAACGCTGGTGGCCTGTGGCGCCATTGCGGCAACGTTGCTGATGTTGATCGCGCTGGGACACGATGGCCGGCGGGTGGCACAGCTCATGGTGCTCGCGGCGCCGGCACTCGTATGGCTTGCGTGGCCGGTTCGAAGCCCTCGAGTGCATCGCTTCAGGATCGTGCTGGTCTGGCTGTGGGTGATGGGCTTTGCCCTGGATGCGGTGACCCGCGCGTACCTGCTCGACGCCTACCAGGCCGCGCCTGACAGCTCCCTCGTTCAGTCCGCGGCTGCCAATACCAACCGGCGGGAGGCGGGGGAATACCTCTCGATGCACTGGCGCGCGACGCTGGTGTGGTGCGGCGGACTGCTGTTGGCGGCGCTGGTCGTCGCCAGGAATGCGCGAAGAGGTGCGCGGGCCGGTGAGCCCCCGCCGCGCTGGGCGATCACAGGAATGTGCGCAATCCTCGCCATTGGAAGCATCGCCTATCTGATCAAGCCCTGGCGTAGGCTGCATCCAGTGGTGTTTTGGGCAGACTGGAGCCATTCGGTGCTCGCACTGCGCGCGGGATGGGCCGACCAGCAGCGCGAGCGTGACCTGGCCCTGTCGCGCGCCAGGGCGACAAGACCCTCGGTAGCCATGGATGGGCCGGCGACGTTGGTGCTCGTCATCACCGACAGCATCAACCGCGACAACATGGCGCTGTATGGCTACAGCCGCGCGACCACGCCACGGCTCATGGCATACAAGGCGCAACTGAAAGACCAGTTGCTGGTCATGCGCAACGCCTGGTCGGCCGATGCGAGCACCATCCCGGCGCTGCGCAACATGTTCAACTTTGGATTGCCAGAGGATCAACAGCCGCAGCATGTCCTGGCACTGGCGCGCGCGGCGGGCTACAAGGTCTGGTGGATGAGCAATCACGACGATGTCGCGATCGAACAGAAGCACGCCCGGCTGGCCGACATGGTCGACATCGTGAACCGCACGCCCGGCCGCGCAGGTGCATCGCTGGACGGCGAACTGCTCGATTGCGTGCAGGAAGCGTTGGAAGATCCCGCCGAGCGCAAACTGATCGTGGTGCATCTCATGGGCGCGCATCCCCACTACAACCTGCGCTTCCCCGAGGGAGCCAATCCGTTCGACGACCGTATCGATGACGTGGAAGAAGCGCTCGAGCGAAGCGGCCGATCGATGTGGGTGCGCAAGTTTCGGCAGGAGTACGACGCGGCCCTTCTGTACCATGACTTCGTGGTCGCCGAGACGCTCGAATTGACACGCAGGATCGGGCGAGCCGAAGGGTACAGGGCTTGGATGTACCTGTCCGACCATGGGCAAGAGGTCGGTCATTGGGGCAACCACGCAGGTCACAGCCCGGCCACTGCCTCAGGCTACCGAATCCCGACCGTCATCTGGCGCAACAGGTCGCCAAAGCGCCAGCCGGCTGACGCGGAAACCCGACCGTTTCGAGCCGATTGGTCGGGATGGACGATCACCGACTTGCTGAACATCCGATGGAACGGTGACGCGACCGATCGCAACGCACTCGCTGAGGGTTATCGGTGGCAGGCTCCGACGCTTCCGGTGGAAGTGACGTCCTTCGAAGACTGACGACGCCTTCTCGCGTCACGGCGTGGTTACCGTCACCGCAGACGGGGACGTCCCATTCAGCGCGTCAGAACCGGCGGTGGCCCGCTACGCCTTCAAACACCTGGCGCACCATCTTCTCTACGTACGTCGTCGAGAGTTTCCGATAAGGAATCATTAGGCGGAAGTAGACAGCGCCGTATATGGCGTCCAGCAGCACATCGGTGTCGATGCTGGCAGCGAGCTCGCCATCGGCCTGTGCCTGCTCGATGACGGCCATCGCCTGCGCCCGCCGAGGCGCGATCCAGTTCTCGTGGAACGCCTTCTGCAGCTGCGGGTCGGACTGTGCCGCACCGAGGAGGTGGCGCAGCAGGTCGCCGTGCGGCCCCTTCAGCGCCACGACCAACTGACGGACCGAATCGATGAAGCTCTCCAGCACGCCGGACTTGCGACGGTAGCGAATCTTCGGACCGAGCTCGGCCAGGTACGCATCCATCACAATGCTGGCCGCATTGGGCCATCGACGATAGATTGAGGTCTTCGCCACACCGCTGCGCGCGGCAATGCGTTCGACTGTGGCGAACTGGGCACCTCCCTCATAGGCCAGTTCCAACGCCGCGGCACGTACGGCGCGCGTAGCGTTGTCGCTGCGGGGCCGGCCCGCGGTCTTATCGCGACCGCTGGACGCGCGAGACGAACTGGACATACGTGCAGCTAGTGAGATTCGGCACTTGCTTGGTCATTTAGTGCGATATGTTGCGTTGCTTCAGATGTGATGTGAGCTTGCCAAGCGGTCCTCTTACGTGGCGACCTTCCTGGGAGCCTTTGCGTGCCAGTTGCCCGCAAGCGGATCCGGCCGGCGAGGCCGCATCAGGGTCTTGCGCATTCGGGACCGCCTTCGGACCCTTCACTCCGGGAGTGGGCCAAGCCGATCTCGCGTTGCGGTGCCGAGGACTGGTCGGACACCCGGGCGCATCTTGCCTCAGCGCTCCATCTCCCGGTGAAGCCAAATAGGCAGCACGTTGTTGACCTGTGCGCAACAGTGGCCGGTTGACGCGGCCTCAGCAACACCGTGAGGTCGCTTCTATGCCTACCGCATGGCCGGCGCACCTGATGCCCTTCGAGAGCACGTCCATCACGCCATCGCGGAGCAGAACGATTGCCGCTTCACCGAAGGTCACGGCACGGTCGACCTTGTGACGGCGCGTGAACTTCTGGCGGCGCTGGAATCACCTCTAGTGTCTTGATGCGTCGAGCCCGGCGACCTTGGTGCCCGGCCGCCGTCGGGGCCAACTCCTTCAGCAAGCGTTCGGCCGACTGGATATCCGGGGTCCCGAAGCCCTCGGTGAATGAGCGATGTGCCGAGTCGAGAACGCGATAGGCGTCCTCACGATCGCCTTGAATTGCGCGAAGGCGTGCGAGCGTCGTGGCTGTTCGCAGTTCCAAGCTCAGCGCTCGCTGGCGGCGGGCGCATTCGAGCGAGCGCATCAGTGCTTCTTTCACGCGCGCCGGATCGGAGTCAGGCAGCCGCATCAAGGCTTCGGCCCGCAACCGCAGCAATTCCGCGAGTTCTGTACCCTCGGGTCCGCCTTCGGTTTCGGCGATGGCGTCGTTGACGACCGCAAGAGCGTCGCCGGGCTGTCCCTGCCCGATAAGGCCACCTGCGAGTGCGCCAGCGGCTCGCATGAAGAAGAGAAGCTGTCGCTGGTCCCGCATGCTCCGCAAGGCAGCGCGGAGCATGGCGATGCCACGCTCCGCCTCTCCCATGTTCAATAGCAGTTCGCCTTCCAGGGCCTGGCCAGTCGAATGGAACGAAGACAACGAGGGCCAGTTGGTGTGTTGGGTCAGCTGGGAAAACGAGCGCTGCGCCGTTGTCCAATCACCGCACCAGAGGAACACCGAGGTGGTGTAGAGCAGCGAGAAGCACACGTCCAGCGGCCGCCCGAAAGTCTCGGCTTCGCTGATCGCCTCTCGCGCAACTTCCATCGCACGGTCTGGGCATCCGCTGAGCCACAGCACGCGGGAGAAGGTCACCAGCGCTCGCACGCGGTAGTCGAGCCCGAAAAGCTGCAGCTTGCGTGGGCCGGTTCGCCCGAAACCGTCCTGGAAGTACTGTCGCGCCGCCTGTTGATCGCCCATGAAATGCGCCGATGACCCGCGCAACCAGTCCGACATGACCTTGTACGAAGCGTCTTCCGATGTGCGAGCGAGCCCATTCAGCGCCTCGGCGACTTCCCGGGTGGCGGCGAAATCTCCCATGCGCAGCAGATAGATGTGCATCCCCACCATCCAACGCAGCTTGGGCGCGGGGTGTCCAAGATGGTTCGCGATCTCAAGGCCGCGGGTGATGGCCCGGCCCAGGTCACTTCCATTGGAGCGCGTCCACATCGACGCAATCGCGAGCGTCTCCTGCAAGACCATCTCCTTGGCGGTCAAGCGGTCCGAATCGCGCAGCATCGACAGGGCCGCTGTGCTCCACCGGAGGGCTTCATTGAACAGAAGGAGCTGCATCAGGACCGGCGCCGCTGCCGCCGCGAGGTCGACGCCCAATGATGTTTGGCGCGGGGTATCCGCCGGCCCGCCGAAGCACCAGGCAAGCGCCGCACGTACGTTACCCAGGTGCTCGACGAGCTCAAGGGCTTGATCGTCGCGGTGTGGGTCGATGCCGCCACCGGCCGCGGCATCGAAGAGCCGCGTGAAATACGCCGCATGGCGCTCGGCTGTAGCGTCCAACTCACCGCTTTCGTCGAGTTTCTCGATTGCGTAGGCTCGAGTGGTCTCCATGAGCCGATAGCGCAGTGAGCGGTCGGAGCCCACCACAGAGGACACCACTGATTTCGCGACAAGCTCGCCGACATTGATGACAACTCGATCGTTGTCGACGGTGCCTGCACGCGCGACCGCCTGCGCGGCTTCAAGCGTGAAGCTGCCGACGAAAATGGACAATCGTCGCAGCACCGCCCGCTCGCTCTCGGAAAGAAGATCGTGGCTCCAGTCGAGCGTGGCATGCAGCGTCTGGTGACGCTGCGGCGCGGTGCGCCTTCCGGGCCATTCCAAACCGAACCGGCTGTTGAGCAGGGCATCGATGCCGTTGATGCCGTAGGCCCCGACGCGGCCTGCCGCGAATTCGATTGCAAGTGCGATGCCGTCGAGCCGACCGCAGATGCTCGCCACGATCGGTGCGTCCGCGTCACTCAGCTCGAATCGGGATCCGGTGGCTGCTGCGCACTCGATGAAGAGCCTGACGGCCGGAAAGGCCTGGGCCGCGGCAGCGTCGAGGCGGGCGTCGGGCGACGGGTACTCGAGAGGGGGCAGCAGATAGGTGCACTCTCCGGCAACCCGCAAGGCCTCTCGGCTGGTCGCGAGGATATGCACCTCAGGCGCCACCCGGAAGATCTCTTCGGACAACACTGCCGCCGCATCCATGACGTGCTCGCAGTTGTCAAGAACCAGGAGCATCCGCGAGCGTCGCAGTGATTCACGGAGTTCCGGCAGCGCGTCCTCGGCCTGGATGGTGAGCCCGAGCGTCGAAGCGACCGTAGAGGCGACGTGCGCCGGGTTCGATAGTGCGCTCAGGTCCACGAAGCACACCGCGTCGGCGAACGATCCGCGCAGGGCGTGCGCGACGGCCACGGCGACAGTGGTCTTGCCCATGCCTCCGGGGCCGACGATGCTCAGAAAGCGATGCGCAATGAGGTCGCGGGAGATGGCGCGACTCGCCTCGTCGCGCCCGACCATCCGGGCGAGCAGCGGTGGCAGCGCACGCATCCTGAAGGCGGCGCCGTCATGGGCGTCGGCACGAGCAGGCGAGGGCGCAGGTTCGGATGGCGTTGAGCGAAATATCGGTGCCACGAAGCAATAGCCCTGGCCCGCCACGTTCGCGATGTACCGAGCGCCGCCTTCGCCGTCGCCCAGTGCCTTGCGCAGGCCGGCGATGTGCGTTCGCAGACTGCCGGTCCCCACCTCCAGGTTGCGCCATACGCGTGCGGTCAGATCCCGATGGCCGACGATTTCGCTGGCGTGCTCGACAAGGACGATCAGGATGTCGAGCGCACGGCTGCTGAGCGGAAACAGGACGCCACCCTTCTCGACGCGTCGCGCAGCAGGGTAGAGGCGAAACGGTCCGAACGAAACGCTCGCGGAGCGAAACGCAGCAGCATCCGACGACGCGGATTGGTGTGCTCTTCCGTCAGGGCGAGCAGGCGACGTGGTGCTGGAAGTCACCGGCTCAGGAATGAAGAAACGCGACCGAGCGGCGCACGTGGGCGTCCGGGGCTCGAGGGCAGAAATGGGAGGGCAGGGAGCTTGGCACTGAGTCGGGCTTGTAAGGGTCGATCGGCGAATCGAGGATAGATACGCTACGATTCGGAACGTAATGAAAGTTCACGCAAGGACCGAACGGTAGTGCACCGGTCGTTGCGGCGAAATAGCAACTTTCTATGAGTTCGACACGCAGGAGGCAGGATGACGGGGCGAGAGGGCACAGTGATCGTCGTTGACGACGACCAAAGCGTGCGTGCGGCGATGGAGGATCTCATCGGCTCGCTGGGCTTCGGGATCGTGACCTTTGCCTCGGCCGCCGAGTACGTGGCGAGCGGAAGCTACGCCGTGCCCGCCTGCCTGGTGCTGGACGTGAACCTTCCCGACATGAATGGCCTCGAATTGCAGCGGCAACTCGCCGGTCGCCAGCATCCGCCGATCATCTTCATCACTGGCTATGGCGACATCCCGTCGACCGTGCGCGCGATGAAGGCCGGCGCCGTGGATTTCCTGCCCAAGCCATTCGACGAGCAGCAGTTGCTGGCCGCCGTTGAATCGGCCATGAGCCGGCACCGCCTGGAGCAATCGGCACAGGCTGAAGTCGCGGAACTTGAACGGCGCCACGAGGCGCTCACCCCGCGAGAGCGGGAGGTCTTGCCGCTCATTGCGCGAGGCCTGCTCAACAAACAGGTTGCTGCAAGCCTCGGCATCAGTGAAGTCACGCTGCAAATCCATCGTGGCAATGTCATGCGCAAGATGCAGGCGGAATCCTTCGCCGATCTGGTGCGAATGTCGATCAAGCTGGGCATTGCGCACTCTGCGGATGCCGAGCCGCGCATGCCGTGAATACCAAAGCGCGCGCCACCGTTGCCGTGGTCGACGACGACCTGGTAGTGCTGGAGTCTGTTTCGGATCTGCTTGAATCCGCGGGCTACGCTGCGCTCACCTTCTCCTCGGCGAACGCCTTGCTTCGCGGCGAAGCCCTGCAGGCTATCGACTGCCTTATCTCGGATATCTGCATGCCTGGCCTGGACGGGTGGGAGGTGATGGCGCTGGCCCACCAGCAGAGGCCGCTGTTGCCCATCATCCTGTTCACGGCGGACGATCAGGCAGCGCGCATGACCCGCAGCATGCCCTTGGCCCGGGACGTGCACGCCCTGTTCCGGAAGCCTTTCGACGCACAGGCCCTTCTCTCTGCGATTGCGGATGCCTTGGAGCCCCGGAGGTGACGGCGCCGGAACTACGCCCCGACGCCAGCATGTTGTGGCGGGACGCCGAACGCACCGTGTTCCGGAGCACACGTCAGCCATCGGGCGAGCCTGCGCAGCCCATCCTTGTCGTGGTGGCCGGGCTCGGGTCCGTGCACCAGAAGAGCGCTGAAAGACTCCTTCACGAGTTCCAACTGGCGGACCTGC
The DNA here is from genome assembly GCF_030317145.1 of Variovorax flavidus. GTDB lineage: Bacteria > Pseudomonadota > Gammaproteobacteria > Burkholderiales > Burkholderiaceae_C > Variovorax > Variovorax flavidus. The sequence continues at coordinate 1,387,031 of NZ_JASZYE010000001.1, read as the reverse complement.
TCGACGCTGCCTGGGCGGTGTTGCCGCTCGAGTATGTGCATTCGGACTCGGCGCTCCTTCTCCAGGATCCCGGGGGGGACTTGCTGGCCCACAGGGTAGGCACCGAACTGTCGATCGCCGAAGTTCTGCGAATCGGCGTCGAACTGTCCCGCGCCGTTGCGCACATGCATGACAACGGCGTGCTTCACAAAGACATCAAGCCCAGCAACATCTTTGTGCTGCCCTCGAATGCGGGCGTGCGCTTGACGGGTTTCGGCATCGCAGCCCGGGTCGCCAGGGAACGTACCGCGCCCGCTTCGCCTGAAGTCATCGCAGGCACCTTCGCCTACATGTCGCCGGAGCAGACGGGACGCGGCAGCCGCAGCCTCGACGGGCGCAGCGACCTGTATTCGCTTGGCATCACTCTCTACGAGTTGCTGACGGGAGTCTTGCCATTCCGGGCCGTTGATCCGGCGGAATGGATTCATTGCCACCTGGCTCGGCACCCGGCCCCGCCGAGTGACAGGCGAGCCGGCGTGCCTCCGCAGCTGAGTGCGATCATCCTGAAGCTCCTGAACAAGGCAGTCGAGGACCGGTACCAGACCGCAGCAGGTCTTCACCACGACCTCGTGCAATGCCTGAGCCAGTGGGAGGCCGGCGAAAACATCGAGAGCTTCCCGCCGGGACTGCAGGATCGCACCACCGAGCTGCGCTTTGGCGAGGAACTGTATGGGCGCGACGCGGATGTCGATGCGCTGCAAGCTGCCTGCCAGCGGGTGGTCGCCTCGGGGATGCGGGAGCTGGTGCTGGTGTCGGGCTATTCCGGCGTCGGCAAGTCGTCTCTCGTGAACAAGCTGCAAAGGACAGCGGCAACCGCCCATGGCCGGTTCGCGGCGGGAAAGTTCGATCAGTACAAGCAAGGAATTCCCTACGCAACAATCGCACAGGCGTTCAAGAGCCTGGTTCGAGAATTGTTGGTCAAGCGCGAAGAAGAGCTCGAACAATGGCGAGTTCGATTGCGTCACGCGCTGGCCGCACATGGCCAGCTGATCGTCAATCTGGCCCCTGAACTCGAGCTGTTGATCGGAGTGCAAGCGCAGGTTCCAGAACTCTCAGGCGGCGAGGCGCGAACTCGCTTCCTGCTCGTCGTCAGGCAGTTCCTGAGCGTGTTCGCAAGTCCAGAACAACCTCTGGTCCTGTTTCTTGATGATCTGCAATGGCTCGATGCGGCCACGCTGGAAGTCTTCGAGTCGCTCGCGACGCACCCGGACGTCCGCAACCTTCTGCTGGTAGGTGCCTACCGCACCAATGAGGCCGATGCGGCCTATGCGCTTCAACGCAGCATCGACGCCATCCGTCATTCCGGGGCACCCCTGCATGAAGTGGTGCTCGGGGGAATACGGCCTCAGGAAGTGGCGCAGATGCTGGCTGGGGCGTTGAGATGCCGCGACGACGCCGAGATCTCAGCGCTTGCAACGTGCGTGCACGAGAAGACCGGTGGCAATCCTCTCTTCGCCCAGCAGTTCGTGGCGACCCTGGCCGACGACGGCTCGCTGAGCTACGACGCGTCGCAGTCCCGGTGGCGCTGGGATTTGCAGCGCATCCGTGAGCAGCGGGCCACCGACAACATCGCGGAGCTCATGATCGAGCGCGTGCGGCGGTTGCCCTACGACGCGCTGTCAGCGATGCACATGCTTGCATGCATGGGTGGCCATGTCGAGAAGGATTCCCTTGGCCTGGTGCTGGAGGAGCCGTTGGCTGCCATCCATGAGCGACTTCAGGAGGCGCTGAGGCTGGGGCTCGTCGTGGACCGGCAGAACGCCTACTCCTTCGCCCACGACCGGGTTCACGAGGCTGCTTACGGCACGGTGCCCGAGTCTGATCGCGCAGGGCTTCACCTTCGCGTCGGCACTTGCCTCTTGCAAGCCACTCACGAAAAGGACCTGGATGCGCACATCTTCGAGATCGTCAGCCACTTCAACAAGGCCGGAAGCCCGGCGCTGAATTCAGACCAGCGGGCAGCGACGGCAAGGTTGAACCTTCGTGCGGGCAGAAGGGCCCGGGCCTCGTCGGCGTACATCGAAGCATGCCGCTACCTGGATCTGGGGCGCACGCAGATCGGTGAGTCGGCCGAACGCGAGAACGCCGAGCTGGCGTTCGAGTTGGCGTTGGAATATGCGGAATGCTCTTTCCTGGGAGGCAAGCTTGCCGAGACTGGGGACATGGTGCAGTACCTCCTGTTGCACGCGAGACGACCGATCGATGTCGCGGCAACGTATCGCCTGAAAGTCGAACTCCACGCCGTGGGCACGGAGTACAAAGAGGCCGTTCAGAGCGGGCTCATCGCGCTGCGTCAATTGGGCATCGACATCCCGCCGCATCCATCGACGGACGACGTCAACGCGGAGTACTCCAAAGTCTGGGCCAACTTGAACGGCCGGCCTACCGATGTGATCGCGGACCTTCCTCCGATGGTCGACCCGGCAAAGCAGGCGTCCATGCGCCTGCTGGCAGAGCTTTGGCCGCCGTCGTATTTCACGGACTTCAACCTGGTTGTGGTGGTTGTCTGCAAGATGGTCAACCTGAGCCTCCTGCACGGGTCGACCCATCTCTCCAATCAGGGCTTCGCGCTCCTGGGTTGGCTGATGGGGCCGGTGTTCGGCCGGTTCGACGAAGGCTATCGCCTGTGTCAGCTCGCCTACGGACTCGCCGCCAAACGCGACTCCGTACTCGACCACGGAAGGACATGCCTGACGATGGCGTTGACGTCTTCCTGGACGCAACCCCTGGACGTGTCGCTCGGCAAGTTCAGGGATGCCATCCGGCTCGCCGTCGAAGCTGGCGATCTCTACTTTGCATGCTATTGCAGCTATCTGGGCAGCTCGCACCTCCTCGTGCGGGGGCACGGCCTGGTCGAAGCGCAGGAGGAATGTCGAAGGCATCTGAAGTTCGGCAATGACGTCGGCTTCGCCGATGCGGCGGCGGTTACCGCGACCGTCGAGAGAACCATCGCGTGCCTGCTCGGCCAGACCAGGAGCCTGACGGACTTCACGGACGACACGTTCGACGGTGCGGCTTTCGAGGCGAGTCTCGTGACCTCGCGAATGAACAATCTCGTCCAGTGGTACTGGCAGCGGAAGACCTTGCTGCACTACATGGCCGGCGAGTTCGACGAGGCACTGGCCGCGTCCAGACGCGTGGACACCGATCCGTTGACGCGTATCGTCCAGATCGAATATCTCGAACACCACTATTTCAGCGCGCTGACGATCTGCGCCGTGATGTCGCGCGTGCCTGAGCAACAGAGACACAACTTGCGCGCCAGGCTTGGCGGCCACCACCGCATCATCGGCCAATGGGCGCACGACACGAAGTCGGCTACGTTCACCGACAAGCTATTGCTCGTCGAGGCTGAGATGGCTCGTCTCGAAGGGCGCTCGCATGACGCCGAGATCTTGTACGAGCAGAGCGCCAACGCGGCCCGCCAGAACGGATTCAGGCACGGCGAGGCGTTGGCGTGCGAGCTTGCAAGCCGCTTCTATCGGGATCGAGGCATGACGCGTGTTGCCCATGCCTTGCTGAGGGAAGCCATCGAAGCCTATGAGCGGTGGGGAGCAAAGGGCAAGCTTGCCCAATTGGAGGCGGCGTATCCGGAGTTCATGCGTCCGAGTCCGCACATGCTTGCTGTTGCCACGACGGTTGCGCCACTGGAGCGGATCAACCTCGAGCGGGTTCTCAAGGATTCCAAGGCGGTAGCCAGCGAGGTGGTCGGCGATGAGCTGGTCACGACCCTCATGCGCACCGTGGTCGAGCATGCCGGGGCGGAACGTGGCCTCTTGCTCATGCCCAAGGGAGACGAATTCGAGATCGAGGCGGAAGCGTTGACGACGGGCGAAACGGTGGAGGTCGAGTTGCGAATCGATCGCTCTTCCACCCGCGCAATAGCGGAGGCCATCGTCCGCTTCGCGATTCGATCGCGCGAGAGTGTCATCGTCGACGATGCCTTGTCCGACCCGCGTCTCGCAGTGGATGCCGGTGTCCGCGAACGACGTGTGAGGTCCGTCCTTTGTCTGCCGCTCCTGGGCTCCGGAAAGCTTCAGGGCGTTCTCTACCTCGAGAACAACTTTGCCCCTGGCGTTTTTACGGCGACGCACCTGGAAGTGCTCAAGCTGCTTGCGTCGCACGCCGCCGTTTCGCTCGAGAATGCGCGCCTCTATCGCGAGCTGGCAGCGAGGGAATCACGAATCCGGCGCCTCGTCGAGTCGGACGTCATCGGAATTGTCTTCTGGGACGTCAGCGGACAACTCCTGGATGCCAACGATGCATTCCTGCAGATGCTGGGATACACCCGCCAGGAACTCGAGAGCGGCTCATTGCGGTGGTACGACATGACGCCGCCTGAATGGCATGAGCAGGTGAATCGTGAAGTCCAGGAGCTCAATGAGACCGGTGCGCTTCGGCCTGTGGAAAAGGAATACTTCCACAAGGACGGAACCCGCATCCCTTGTCTGCTCGGCGCCGCGACCTTCGAGGAAACGCAGACCAAGGGCGTGGCCATCGTCGTCGACCTGAGGAAGCAAAAGGCGGCCGAGGCGAGGGCGGTCGAAGTCGAGCGGCGCAACCGACTTCTTCAGACGGACCTCGCCCATGCGAACCGGGTCACGACGATGGGCGAGCTCGCGGCGTGGATTTCGCACGACGTCAGGCAGCCGCTGGTCGGAGTGGTGTCGGGTGCCAACGCGGGCCTGCGCTGGCTTGCGACCGATCCGCCCAACGTTGCCGCCGCTGCGCGCTCGCTCGAGCGCATCGTGCGGGACGGGATGTATGCGGGCGAGGTGCTGGACCGCACGAGGGCGCTCTTCAAGAAGCTCCCGCCCAAGGCAGAAAACATCGACATCAATCCGATCATCGTCGAGACCCTGGCCCTGGTCAGGCCGCAGGCGGAGCGCAAGGGTGTCGAGGTTCTGACGCGGCTTGCCGACGCCGGCGCCGTGGTTTCCGCTGATCGAACGCAGATTCAACAAGTCATCCTGAACTTCCTCGTGAACGCGATCGAGGCCATGGAATCCAACGAATCACATCCTCGAGAACTACTGATCAAGTCTTGGCGCAAGGATGGATCAATCCGCGTTGACGTCATCGACACCGGACCTGGCCTGTCCGCCGGTGCGAGTCACCGGCTCTTCGAGGCGTTTTACACGACGAAGCCCGAAGGTCTCGGCATGGGGCTGCGCATCTGCAAAGCCGTTGTCGAATCGTTCAATGGGAGCATCGGAGCCGTTGCGAACGCGGATCGCGGATCGGACTTCTACTTCGAGCTTCCTGAAGCCGGGGCGACGGGGATGCTCAGACAGCCAACTTGATACCCCGTGCAGCAAGGCCGCTGCGAATGCACAGGCGGTGGAGCAGAAGTTGCTGGTCGGCGTTGTTTCTCTCACCGCGGTCCTTCGGGCCTGCGGCAAAATCCTATTCCCGCGGCAAAGCCGCGACTCACGGAACATCACACATGGGCGCGCAATGGAAAGCCAAGCACAAGGACCTGGCGGCCAACGCCAAAGGACGCCTGTTCGGCAAACTCGCGAAGGAAATCATGATCGCTGCGCGCAGCGGGGCCGATCCGGCATCGAACGCTCGGCTGCGGCTCGTGGTTGAGCAGGCGCGCAAGGTCTCGATGCCCAAGGACACGCTGGAGCGTGCCATCAAGAAGGGTGCCGGCCTGACAGGCGAGTCGGTGCATTTCGACCGCGTGATCTACGAAGGCTTTGCGCCGCACAGGGTGCCGGTGATGGTCGAATGCTTGACCGACAACGTGAACCGCACCGCGCCAGAGATGCGGGTGCTGTTCCGCAAGGGCCAACTGGGCGCCTCTGGATCGGTCGCCTGGGATTTCGACCACCTCGGCATGATTGAAGCCGAAGCCCAGCAAGCGGGGGTCGACCCTGAACTGGCCGCCATCGAGGCAGGGGCGCAGGATTTCGAGCGCGGCGAGGAGGGAGTCACCGTCTTCCTCACCGATCCCGTCGATCTCGATTTGGTCAGCCGCGCCTTGCCGGCACAGGGCTTCTCCGTTCTGTCGGCGAAGCTCGGCTACAAGGCCAAGAACCCGATCGATCCGGCCAGCCTGGGCGCCGAGGCGTTGGAGGAGGTCGAGACCTTCCTGGCCGCCATCGATGCGAACGACGACGTGCAGAACGTGTTCGTGGGACTCGCGGGGTAGCTGCGGACGTTCCCGCCGGACCTGCCGCTCATCTACGTGCGGGCCTGCCTGGAGGCGATCGTCGCCTCGGGCGCGATGCCATCCGCTCCTGCGTGAAGGCATCGGACTTCAAGAATGCCTTCGCCTGCCGATAAGAGAGGTATGACCCTGCTCGTCACCGATCTTCAGTAGCGCGTAGGTATTCGTAAGCCCCTCCACTTCACTCTGCGCGTGACGATGCCTATCATCGGCAGGGAATACCTATGAAGAGCAGCACCTCCCCATTTCCCGCCGACCATCGCGGCCGCAACGGTTGAAGAGCCCGACATGCCGGCGCTCCTCATGATGACCTCCACCGGCGAGACGCGGCAGGTCCTTCTCCAGCCCCACGACAACAAGGTCGGGCGTGGCCCTGGCAACGACGTCATCGTGGATTCGAGCCAGGCAAGCAGGGACCACGCGGTCATCGATGTCGAGCAGGCCTTTGTGACCATCACCGATCTCGGCAGCCGCAACGGAACCTTCGTCAATGAAGTCCGTATCGAGAGCCAGGTGCTCGTTCATGGCGACGCCATCCGCCTCGGCGCCTACGAGATGCGGTTCATCGCCACCGATCAGGAATTCACCCAGGTCGAAGCGTTGCGGATGCTGACCATGCACGGACTGCTGGTGAACCTCGATCAGGAGAGGGCGCAAGCGGACGCGCCCACGGCGCCGGGCGTGCCTCGGAGCCAGCGCGGGTCTTTGTGAGCTCGCGTTGATTGACACGCCCGCGGCGCAGCGCGAAACTGCACCATTCATCTATCGGCCATTCAGGCGTTGAAAGCCCGATCCTGTATCGGGTCTTGAACGCATGGGCTTGCCGAGTCGTCGCTGAAGCGACCAAGGGTCGACGAACGTTTTTTCTGTCACGCATTGGAGCCTTACGATGACCTCTCAAAGACAAGTCCTGATTGCCGCCTGCGCAGCCCTTCTGCTCGGATCGGGTGCCGGGATCGCCGGCGCCGAGTCTCCTGCCGCCAAGAGGGTGGAACTCGAAGATGCGCGAGGCGGCTCGACAGTCGTGTCTGTGGTCGGCGAGGTCACGGCGATCGATCTCGCCAATCGCATCGTCTCGATCAAGGGCCCCAAGGGGAACATCGGCGAGATGAGGGTCGATCCGGCCGTCAAGAATCTGGAGCAGGTCAAGGTCGGCGATCGCGTTCGCCTCAGCTACCGGATCGGCGTTGCACTCGCGTTGGTGAAGGGCGGCGACGGCATTCGCCAGAAGGTGGAAACCGACTCGGCCGCGGTTGCCGCCCGTGGCGCAAAGCCGGGCGGCATGGTCATGAAGCGAACCACCATCGTTGCCAACGTCGAGAGTGTCGATGCCAAGCGGGGCGTTGCCACGCTCAAGGGGCCGAGCGGCAATCTGGTCGATGTCAAGGTGCGCGATCCGAAGCTCTTGCACGACGTCAAGGCCGGGGATCAAGTCGTCGCGAACTTCACTGAAAGTGTCGCGCTTCGCGTGCAGCCTGCACCGGCGAATTGACGGCGAGAGCGGCCGGCACGCGCAGGTGCTCGAGCAGGGCATCGGCCGCGCGGCCAGGTCCATCGACATCGATGTAGTGCTGACGTGCGCGCGTCGCGGCGGCCGCGTATGACGGTTGCGAGACGATTTCACGCACAGCCCGCCCAACCTTCGCTTCGTCCAGATGCCGTGGACCGATGGCAATCGCCATGCCCTGGCGCATCGCCAGGGCCACATTGAGTTCCTGTTCCGGATGCAGCGGAAATCCGACGAAGGGCGTGCCGCTGACCATCGCCGTCTGGACGCTGCCCTGTCCGCCCATGATCAGCGCGATGGACACACGCGGCATGACGAGGTGACTCGGCAGGATGCCTTCGACCAGAACGTCCGGGCTCTCCAGATCGCGCAACTCATGAATCGTTGCGCCCACGAGCACGCGCAGGCCCGCTTCGCGCACGCCAGCCACCACGCGCCGGTAGAAGCCCGGCGTGCTCGATGAGAGGGCAACATAGGCCGTGGGTCGTGCGTCGTGGAGGAAGGCCTCGACGCGATCGGGAATCGTGTGGTCAAGCCGGGCGTAGATGGGTCCGACATAGCGCAGCCGCGTGGCCGACCTGTAGGCTCCGCTGCCGTTCGGTTTCCAGGCCGTCATGTCGGCATCGGAAATGCCGAGCACCTCGGGTACGTCGGTGACCAGGGTCAGATCACCGAGCATCAGCGCCGCCAGGCTCGGGACCGGCTCTACACCAAGTTCGGTCGCCACCTCGTTCAGGAAGGCGACCGGCCCGCGCATGCGGGGAGGGCCGATGTTCGCCATGAACTTCTGCATCGCCCCCGGCAGCCAATCGAGCGGTGGAATGGGCGACTGCGATGGCGCAGGCGCAAGGCCGCGCTCGAACACGGGCGGAACGTAGGAGCCGCCATGCGAGGCGGCCAGCGGAATTCCCACGATGCGCGAAGACAGGTACGCCGTGAGCGTGAACCCGACAACGACCATCCTGGCCGAGTGTGCGCGCAGGAATTCGACTTCGCTGCGTACGCCGGCGCGCACTTCGTCCGCAGGCTGAAGGCGGGTGCCGGGTCTTCCGATGGTGATGATGCTGGCGAGGTATTCCTCGCAGCGACGGTCATCCATGGCGGGCGACAGCAAGGTGTAGGGCATGCCCGCTTCATCGAGAACGCGCGTGTAGGGGCCGCCGTGCGTGGCAACCACCACCGGCTCGCCGCGTGCAATCAGGGCGCGGGCAATCGCGAGCATGCGCGATGTTTCGGAGAGAAAGCCGCAGTGGGGGAACAGGGCGATCATGGTGCCTCCGTGGCTTTGGCGGTCGTCGGATCGATCGCTTAAAGGTAATATATTACTTATGGACTTGCGTCGTCAAATTCTGAGCCTTGGCCTCGAGGCCGAAAGGGGTGCTGCGAAGGCCGAGCGCGTGATGCTCTTTCGGCTCCTCGTCGCCAACGGCATGGAGCTTCGTACGCGCATGGATCGGCAGCTGTCGGACAGCGGCCTCACGACGCAGCAGGCGATGTTGCTGCAGGTGCTGCAAGGGCAGCCCGAGGCACCGACGCTCAAGCAACTGGCCACGACGCTGGCGATGAGCCACCAGAATCTCAAGCAGATCGCGAGCGCCCTGGAACGCAAGGGCTTTCTTGAAATCGTCCCCGACGAACGAGACGGCCGTGTGCGTCGTCTGCGTCTGACGACGCAGCACCACCAATTCTGGAAGCGCCGAAATCAGGACGATCATGCGGAAGTCGCGCAGTGGACCGCGGCGTTGTCGCTGGCAGAAGTGCGCGTTCTCGTTCGCGGACTGGACAAGCTCCACCAGGCGTTGATGCGATCCAGGAGCGAGCCATAGGCGCGACCCGCGGCTACGATGGGATGGACGATTCCGATCCTGTCCAAACCAAGGATGCTCAACATGGCTGACGCGAAGTTTGATTCCGATTCGCTTCCAGGTGTCGTCTCGACGGCCGCTTCCGATCTGTCGAGCCTGCGGCCCAGCCTGGTCGAGAACGCGTTGACTCAGGCGCTACCTTTGCCCGACATCATGTTTGGTGGGGCGGTGCTCGTCGCGGTAATCATGTTCCATGCCTTCTGGATCCGCATCATCACGAGCTCCTATCTCAACAGGCTGCACGGGTTGAGGTCGCGCGGCTCGTTGTGGCGCGCCGACCTGCTGTTCATCGTGACGATCATGATGCTGCTTGCGCTGCACCTGGCCGAAGTCGTGGTCTGGTCCGCAGCCCTGATCTTCGGCGACATCGTCGGGAACTGGTCGATCGCCGCATACTTCGCAGCCAACTGCTACACAGCGCTCGGCGAACCGTTCTCGCTGCCGCAGGCATGGCGCATCGTGCCGCCGATCATCGGGATGTCGGGCATCTTCACCTTCGCCTGGACAGCCAGCGTGCTCGTCAATTTCGTCTCGCGCTACAACGATCTGCGTGATTTCATGGCCGGGCATCCACCGGCCGCGCACGAATCGTGAAGCGCAGGCTCAGTCGATCCTGCACCTGCATGGCGCCACCGAGGATGGAGAAGGGCACGATGCCGAAATCGGACTGCTTGAGTTCGAGCGTTCCTGCAACGCTCATCTCATCCGGCGAAGTCTCCATATGCACCGGCACGTCGAAGCTGCGGCTGACGCCGTGCAGCGTGATCGCGACGCCGAGCCGCGAGCCAGTCGGCGTCTTTTCCCGGCTGCTGATATGAATGAGCGCGAAAGGAAAGCGCTGCGTCTCGAGCACCTTGTCGAGCATGTTCGATCGCGTGCCAGCGATGTCGGATTCGGTGGGCTGTGTGTCCAGTCTGCTTTCCGCGCGAAGCGCCGGCTCGTCGACCGACAAGTCGGCCAGGGGGACGAAAAGGTCGGCGGTGCCTTCGTCCCGCGCGACGTAGCCCTGGACGCCGCGACTCGCGACGACGTGATCGTGTCCGAGGTGAGCGAGCGATCCGCCTCGGCGCACCAGGATGGAGACGAGCGATCGCTCGGGGTCCACGCGATAGATTGACTTGCCCCGCGCGGCCGCTTCTTCATAGCGCCTGCCGGGAAATCCGTCCGGAGCACTTCTCGTCGCAAGCGTCGGCGCCGGCGCTGTCGTTCGCATGGCGGGCGCGCAGCCTGCGACCAGCATCACGAGTGCAATGGCGTAGCCGACGCGCAGCATTCACGCAGCCTTGCGCAGCCGCACGCGGAACTTCACCGCGACCTCGGGTCCGATCACGTCCGTGGCGGTCCACTCACCGGTGCCGATGCCAAACGGTGTCCGCTTGACAATGAATTCGCCTTGCATGGTCGCGCCGTCGGGAGCTTCGCTCCATTTGAATGGCACTTCCACCGTCTGCTGAACTCCCTTCAGCGTGAGCACGCCGCGCGCCAGGTAGTTGCCGGCTTGCGCATTGATCTGCCGGATGTCGGTTGAGTGGAACTCCGCTTGCTGATGGCGGGCAAAGTCGAACCATTCGGCCCCGGCAATGGCCTTGTTGATGTCGGCGCTGGTCATGTCCGCGCTCGCGACCCTGATGGTGACGTCCAGGCGACCGCCGGCTGGCTTCTCCGGGTCGAAATTCAGCTGCGTGTCGAACTCCTTGAAGACACCCGGCGCCGGTGTTTTCTCGAACGAGGCGGCGAACTCAAGCCGGCTGTTCGCAGGGTCCATCCTCCATTCAGCGGCGCACGCCGGCTGCTGCGCGACGCAAGCGACCAGGGCGAACAGACAGGCAAGCCTCTTCATTTCACCGTTCTCCTTGTTCCCAGCATGCGAGTCAGCACGTTGTTGCGCTTGATGAAGTGGTGCCGCAGCGCCGCACCAATATGCAGTACCAGCAACGCGACGAAGGCAAGGCCGAGCGCGAAGTGCACAAGCGCCGCGATCTCTGCCACCTGCTTGTCAGGTGCGATCAGGGCCGGCAGCGGAAACTGCCAGAAGATGCGAAAGGGAATGCCCGCCGCGGAATTGACGACCCAGCCGGTGAGCGGCATCGCGACCATCAGGACATAGAGCAGGGCGTGGCTCCATCGTGCCGCCGCGCGCTCCCAGGCTGGTGTGTCTGGTGGAAGCGGGGGCGTCGGCCGTGCCAGGCGATTCAACAGCCGAACGGCCACCAAGGCGAGGATCAGCATGCCGATGGACTTGTGCCAGACGAACAGATTGATCTTTGTCGGCGAAAGCCGCCACCCGACAGCCAGCCAGCCGAGTGCAAACTGGCTGAATATCAGCACGGCCACCAGCCAATGGAATAGCCTGATCGATGCGCTCCAGGCCGCGTCGGCCTTCGCGTCCGTCGGCGGGTCGGATGGGGGATTCGGTCGCATCGCGCCCAGTGTCGCGCTTGGAGGCGACTTCAACAACTCCTGAACTGGCCGAAGGGCCAGCGTGTTTGACCCTAGGCGCAGGATGCTTCGGAGAGCGGGGCGGATGCCTCCAGGTCGATGGCAGTGAGAGTGACGGGGGTGGCTGGCGATGCACGGTAGCGCTCCACGGCCTTCGCCTCGATCACGTCGAAATGGGCTTCGCAGGCATCGAGCAGGCTGGTTTCGTCGTCGCGCGCGCCAAAGAGGTTGTGCAGTGCATCGTCGGCAATGCGGGCCATGATGCGAGGTCCGTCGAAGCCGTCGGGATAGATCGCGAACCGGACAGTCTCTGTGTCGAGACAATGGATCGCTTCGCAGTTCATGGTGATCTCCTTTTTTCTTGGCTCATGGATTTCACGCTTTCGCGGCGGCATTGATGCGCGCCATACTCGCAATGCGCGGACAGAAGCCGCCTACAGAAAGCCATCCTCCCATGAGCGATCCCTTCGGGCTGCAGCGTTTCGTGGACGCCCAGGCAGGCGTGATCGACGTCGTCCTCGAAGAGTTGCGCGCGGGCAGAAAGCGCAGCCACTGGATGTGGTTTGTCTTTCCGCAGCTGCTGGGCCTGGGACGCAGCGAGATGGCGCGGCGCTACGGCCTCGCTTCCCTCGACGAGGCGCGCGCCTACTTGGCGCATCCGCTGCTGGGGCCAACGCTGAGGGAGTGCAGCGAACGGGCGTTGGCGGTGGACGGCCGCACTGTGCACGAGATCTTCGGCGCCCCGGACGATCTGAAATTCTGGTCGTCCATGACGCTGTTCGCGCTGGCAGATCCCTCGGTGGCGGTCTTTCGTTCGTGCCTGGAGAAATACTTCGCAGGCCGATCCGATCAGGCGACCTTGTCCCTGATCGGCTAGTTCAACTGTCCGTTGAGATAAGGCTCGGGATCGACCGGCACGCCTTGCTTGCGGATCTCGAAATGCAGCTTGACGCGTTCGGCGTCGCTGTTGCCCATCTCGGCGATCTTCTGGCCCTGGCGCACCACGTCTTTCTCTTTCACGAGGATGGTTTGCGCGTGCGCGTAGGCGGTCAGGAAGGTGTCGTTGTGCTTGACGATGACCATGTTGCCGTAGCCGCGCAGTTCGCCTCCGACATAGACGACGCGGCCGTCTGCCGACGCGACGATCGGGTCGCCCAGGTTGCCGGCGATGTCCAGGCCCTTGTTGCGGCTGCCGTCGAAGGTCGAGAGCGTGCGGCCGCTCGCCGGGCGAATGAAGGTCGCTTGCGGTTTCGGCGCAGGGGGCGGCGCCGGCGGGGTGAGTTGCCCTGCAGGCGGCAAGGGATAGAAGGGCTGTGTCGGGCCTTGACCCTGCTGCTGCCGTGGGGTGCTGCAGGCCGCCAGCACCGCTGCGGCAAACACCGTGACACCGGCGCGAAGAAGGTAGTTCTGGTCTTGCATGGGTCTTTTTGAAACGAATTCAGCAAAAAGGGTTCCCGCGGTCTTGCAACCGGGCCGCTTTTTTAGCACGGACTCGAAAGCGCGGGCGTCATCATTTTCTGCAGCGATGGCTGGCGGGCGAGCACCGCGCTGCGGGGGCCGGCATCCACGATTCTCCCCGCCTCCATGAGAACCACAACGTCGAATCGATCGAGCAGGCTCAGGCGATGAATCGACGCAATGACGCAGGCATCCGGAAATGCCGCGCCGATGCGTTCAAGCACGCGACCCTCGGTGGCTGCATCCAGCGCGCTGGTGGGCTCGTCGAGCAGCAGCAGCGAACTGCCCTGGGCGGCGAGGACGCCGCGCGCCAGGCACAACCGCTGGCGTTGGCCGCCCGAGAGGTTGAAGCCGCGTTCGGAAAGCGGTGTGTCGAGTTCGCCATGCGTGGCCTTCAGCACTTCGTCGAAGGTGCTTACATGCATGGCGGCCTCGAGCTGATCGTCGTCGAAGGGTTGGCCGAAGCTGAGGTTCTCGCGCACGCTCGCTTCGAACACTTCGGTTTCTTGCGGGATCAGGGTGGCGATCGTGCGCAGGCGCGACCACGGCTGCGGCTGGCCATCGATCGCGACGGCGCCGCCATGTGGCGCATAAAGCCCGGCCAGTACGCGCAGCAGGGTGCTCTTGCCCCCGCCACTGGGGCCGACCAACGCGATGCGCTCGCCGCGGCGCAGCATGAGCGACACCTCGTGCAATCCGCTGCGTGCGGTTTCGCCGGGCGCCTGCGAGCCGCGCGGGTTGTAGTTCCATACGAGTCCGTCGACCTGCACGGTGTTCCAGCCGGCATCCCGGTCGATGTGCTCTTCGGCCAGATCGGCCGCGCGGGCTGGCGCCTTCCAGATGGGCGCCGCGCTGCTGTAGTCGGTGTGCATTCGCGCGAAGAACTGGAAGTTGGCCGCCATCGACGACACGACGCTCGCGGCCTGCTGCGCGTACTGGTAGATCATGAAGACTGAACCCAGCATCACCGCCTGCCCCGGCGCGCGCGATTGCCAGACGTACACGACGACCAGTCCCCAGGTCAGCGCCAGTCCCATCAGGTCCACGGCGAACCATTTGCCTTCGTTCAGCACGACGGTCCGCTTGAGCGGCTCCGAGATCGCTTCCATGCGTCGTCCCAACAGCCCTCTCGACGCTGCCGACAGGCGCAGGCCGATCACGGTCGATGCGTTGCCCAGGAAATCGAGCAGCGCCGCGACATAGCGCCGGTCGGCGTCGTTCTCGGCTCGCGCGAGGCGCATCAGCGCGCGGTCGAAGCGCACGATGATGATCGCAATCACGACATAGCCGAAGATGGCCATCGCGCCACTGACGCGCGACAGCAGCGTCAAGGCAACCAGCGGCCCGATGAAGTTGACGATGTTCGTCAGATAGATGAACTGGTTCTGCGCAAAGTCCGACAACGCCCGGCTGGCCTGGTGCACCCGGTGCTGCAACTCGCCGGAGTGGTGTCCGTCATGCCAGACGAGCGGCGCGGCTGCGATACGGGCGTAAAGCGCATCGGCGAGCCTTTCGCGAACGCGCAGGCCCACGTTGCGCTCGAGGATGCGGCCCGGCCCGTGAATCACCCAGGAAAAAAGGTAGATGCCCGCCAGCGCCGCGATCCATTTCCCCGAACTTTCGATGTCCCCGGTCTGCAGCGCGTTGATGGCCTGCGCCGCGAGCCATGGCATGGTGAGTCGCAGGAGCTGTGACCCCGTCAGCAGCACCGTCGCCGCGAGCAGTTGCGGTCGCGCGCCCTCGGCGTAGTGCCAGAGCGCCACATACAGTTCGCGGACGGCGTTGCCGGGTGCGCTGTTGCTCATGCCGTGGCGCCTGCTCTATTTCTGCGGGATCGGCGTCGCGCGATCGATGGGGACCGCGGTGATGCTGTTCTTGGGAGAGCCGTCGATGAGGAGGTCGGAGTAAGTCAGGTAGACCAGCGTGTTGCGCTTCGCGTCGACCATGCGCACGACGCGCAGCCGCTTGAAGAGGATCGACAGGCGCTCGCTGTAGACCTCTTCGCGCTTCGGCAATGGCTGGGTCACGCTGACCGGTCCGACCTGCCGGCAGGCGATGGAGGCCTCGGCCTTGTCCTCGGCCAGGCCGAGCGCACCCGAGACGCCGCCCGTCTTCGCACGCGACACATAGCAGGTCACACCGTTCACTTTGGGATCGTCGTAGGCCTCGACCACGATCTTGTGGTCGGGGCCTATGAACTTGAAGACCGTATCCACTTCGCCGACCGGTTCGGCGCGCGCCAGCGCCGCGGTCGCGGAGAAGAAGAGGAGGACCGGCAGCACGGGAAGGGCGCGAATGCACTTCATGCGATGTCCACCGTGTGCACGCGGTCGAAGCTGCCGCGCCGCCGGTCCTCGAAATAGCGCTGCAGCGCCTCCTTGACCGTGCGGAACGCAATCTCTTCCCACGGAATCTCTTCCTCGGTGAAGAGCCGGGCCTCGATGGTTTCGTGACCCGGATCGAACTTGTCGCTCAGGAGCCTCGCGCGGTAGAACAGGTGCACCTGCCCCACGCGCACCACGCTCATGACCGCGAAGAGGCCTTCCATTTCGTACTCGGCGCCGGCTTCCTCGTCGGTCTCGCGCGCCGCGCCCTGTTCAGTCGTCTCGTTGAGCTCCATGAAGCCGGCCGGTAAGGTCCACTTGCCCCATCGGGGCTCGATGTTGCGCTTGCACAGCAGCACCCGATCGCCCAGAACGGGAATGGTGCCGACCACGTTCAGAGGATTTTCGTAATGGATGGTGTTGCAGGCAGGGCAGACCGCGCGCTCCTTGGTGTCGCCGTCGTCCGGAATGCGGTAGACGACCGCGGTGCCGCAGTTCTTGCAGTGCTTGATCGGGACGCGCAAAAACATGGGGCGTTCAGACGACCTTGACTGTCAGTGCCGGCAGCCCAGTGATCTCGCCGACCAGCGTGTCGCCGGCCACCACGGCGGCAACGCCTTCCGGGGTGCCCGTGAAGATCAGGTCGCCGGGCTGCAGTTCCCATGCGGCCGAGAGGTGCTCGATGGTCTCGCCAATGTTCCAAATCAGCTTGCTCACATTGCTGCGCTGGCGGTCGGTGCCTCCCACCTGCACGGAGATCTCGGCGTTCTCGACATCACCAGCCTGTGCGACCGGGACGATCGGGCCGATCGGCGCGCTTTGTTCGAAGCTCTTGCCGATGTCCCATGGGCGGCCTTGCTTCTTCATGTCGTTCTGCAGGTCGCGGCGCGTCATGTCCAGGCCGACCGCGTAGCCGTAGATGTGCTTGTGCGCATCGGCCGCCTTGATGTTCTTTCCGCCCGTTCCGATGGCCGCCACGAGTTCGATCTCATGGTGCAGATTCTTGGTGAGGGTCGGGTAGGCCATGGTGCCGGTCGTGCCGGCATCCACCACCACCACGGCATCGGCCGGCTTCATGAAGAAGAAGGGCGGCTCGCGGCCGGTAAAGCCCATTTCCTTCGCGTGCTCCTCGTAGTTCCGGCCCACGCAGTAAATGCGGTGCACCGGAAAGCGCGTGGTTTGGCCGACCACGGGAATCGACACGACGGGGTGGGGGGTGAAAACGTACTCGGAAGCCATGGAAAAAACGTCCTTTTCAGCGAAAACGGCAGTGTGCCAGAGGGCAGGGCCGGATGCCGCGGGGAATGGCCCCGGCCGCTGCGCGAGGCTATGCTTGCCGGATGATGAAGCTGCACAACTATTTCCGATCCTCCGCCTCCTTCCGCGTGCGCATCGCGCTCAACCTGAAGGGGCTCGACTACGAGTACGTCCCTGTGCACATCGCGCGCGGGGACCACAAGACCGGGCCGTTCGCCGCCATTTCGCCCGACATGCTGGTGCCCCTGCTGGAAGACGACGGCGAGCGTCTCACGCAGTCGATGGCGATCATCGAGTACCTCGACGAGCTCTACCCCGAGCCGGCACTGCTGCCGCACGATCCTGTGGGCCGGGCGCACGTGCGGGCGCTGTCGGAGTCCATCGCCTGCGAGATCCATCCGCTGAACAATCTGCGCGTGCTCAAGTACCTCGTGCGTGAACTCAAGCTCGACGACGACGCCAAGAACGCCTGGTATCGGCACTGGGTGCGCGAAGGCATGCTGTCCTTCGAGCGCCAGCTTGCCCAATACCCCGCAGGCACCTATTGCTACGGTGACACGCCGACCATGGCCGATTGCTGCCTGGTGCCTCAGGTCTTCAACGGCCAGCGTTTCGACTGCGACTTCAGCGGGTTGCCGCGCACCATGGCGGCCTTCGAGGCCTGCATGCAGCTCGATGCATTCCAGCGGGCGCAGCCTTCGCGCTGCCCGGACGCCGAGACGTGATCAACCCGGACTGGCTCGTCCCGAACTGGCCGATGCCGCCCGGCGTCCACGCGCTGTGCACGACGCGGGCAGGCGGCGTCTCTGCCGGGAGCTACCAGGACCTGAACCTCGGTGACCATGTCGGCGACGAGCCCGAACGCGTCCGGGCCAACCGATCCATCCTGCGCCAGGCAATCGGCGCGCGGCCGGTGTTCCTCCAGCAGGTGCATGGCACGCATGTGGCGCCGCTGGACCTTTCCAGCGTCGACGGCGCGGCGGCAGATGCTTGCACAACAGTCGAAAGTGGCATCGCGTGCACGATCATGGTGGCCGACTGCCTGCCGGTGCTGTTCACTGATGAAACGGGGCGCCGCGTCGCCGCTGCACATGCCGGATGGCGAGGGCTCGCCGCGGGCGTTCTGGAACGGACGGTCGAATCATTCGGGGACGATGGCGGCGTCCCGCGAATCACGGCCTGGCTCGGCCCCTGCATCGGTCCGGATGCTTTTGAGGTCGGTGACGAAGTTCGTGCGGCGTTCGAGGCGGCTGCGCCGTCGGCTCGCGAATGCTTCAAGCCCGCCGGCTCGCCGGGTCAATGGATGGCGGATCTGCCGGGCCTGGCGCGGCAACGCCTGCGCGCTGCTGGTGTAGCGCAGCTTCACGGCAACGACAGCAGCGACGCCTGGTGCACTGTGCACAACCCGTTACGCTTTTTCTCGCACCGGCGCGACCGGGTCAGCGGGCGCTTCGCTGCCTGCATCTGGCGCGATTGAGTGCGCTGCGGCCGCCCGAATGGCGGCATCGCGTTCAGCCGCCTCACGCTCCTTGATCGCCCGGCGGCGGGCCGGCGTCGCCATCAGGTAAACCACCAGTGCCACCGGCGCCAAACCGTAGAGTAGAAAGGTGAAGACCGCGCCCAGCACGGTACCGTTGCTGTTGGTGGCCTCTGCGACCGCCATCATCAGGGCAACATAGAGCCAGGCAATCACGACGAGGTGCATAGACGATGATTTCAGGAAGGTATCGGGAGTCGCGCTGGTGGGGCTCCCGTGAATGCAGCATACTCAAATCCCGTTCTGATGAGGCGAGGTCGCAGGAGACATCATGAAACAACAACACGCCACGGCGGCCGATACATTCGCGCCGTTCCAGGAGGCGCTCACGCAGGGATGGAGCAAGGCGCTCGAATCATTCCAGTCGTTGGGCAAGGGCGGCAACGGACATGACATGTCCTGGGAGATGCCCAAGTTCTCGCTGTCCACCGAAAAGCTGCAGGAGCTGCAGCAACAGTACCTCAGCGAGGCGACCGAACTCTGGCGCCAGGACGTGGCGCACAGGACCATCGGCGACAAGCGCTTCGCCAGCGAGGCCTGGAGCAGCAATCCGGTATCGTCCTTCGCCGCAGCCGTGTATCTCCTCAATGCGCGCACGCTGCTCGGCATGGCAGAGGCGGTCGAAGCCGACGACAAGACGCGCTCCCGCCTTCGCTTTGCCGTCGAGCAGTGGATGGCAGCGTCATCGCCGAGCAACTACCTTGCCTTCAATGCCGAAGCGCAGAAGAAGGCGCTGGAGACGCAGGGCGAGAGCATTGCCAAGGGCATCCAGAACCTGTTGCACGACGTGCAGCAGGGCCATCTGAGCATGACCGACGAGAGCGCCTTCGAAGTGGGCCGAAACGTCGGGACCACCGAAGGCGCCGTGGTCTTCGAGAACGATCTGTTCCAGCTGCTCGAATACAAGCCGCTCACTGCCAAGGTCTACGAGCGTCCGCTGCTGCTGGTGCCCCCGTGCATCAACAAGTTCTACATCCTCGACCTGCAGCCCGAGAATTCGCTGATCCGCTATGCGGTGGAGCAGGGGCACCGCGTCTTCGTCGTGAGCTGGCGCAATCCGGATTCGTCGATGGACCACTACACCTGGGACCAGTACATCGAGGACGCGGCGATCAAGGCGATCCACGTCACGCAGGAGATCACGGGCCAGGACAAGAAGGGCGGCAAGATCGACACGCTCGGCTTCTGCGTGGGCGGCACCATCCTGAGCACGGCGCTGGCCGTGCTGGCAGCGCGCGGCGAGCAGCCGGCCTCTTCGGTAACCTTGCTGACCACCTTGCTCAACTTCACCGACACCGGTGTGCTCGACATCTTCATCGACGAGGCATTCGTGCAGTTCCGCGAGATGCAGATGGCAAAGGGTGGCTTGCTGAAGGGTGGCGAGCTCGCCTCGACCTTCAGCTTCCTGCGCCCCAATGACCTCGTGTGGAACTACGTGGTCGGCAACTACCTCAAGGGCGAGACGCCTCCGCCCTTTGACCTGCTGTACTGGAACAGCGACGCGACGAACCTGCCGGGCCCCATGTACTGCTGGTATCTGCGCAACACGTATCACGAGAACAAGCTGGCCGAGCCCGGCGCGCTGACCGTCGCCGGTGAGCAGGTGGATCTCGGCAAGATCGAGGCGCCGGTCTACATCTACGGCTCGCGCGAGGACCACATCGTTCCCATCGGCGGCGCCTATGCATCGACGCAGCTGCTGACGGGCAAGAAGCGCTTCGTGATGGGCGCTTCCGGCCACATTGCCGGCGTGATCAATCCACCCGCCAAGAAGAAGCGCAGCCACTGGATTCGCGACGACGGCAAGCTGCCGGGGACGCAAGAAGAATGGCTCGAAGGCGCAACCGAGCACCCGGGAAGCTGGTGGACCGACTGGTCCAATTGGCTCAAGATGCACGCAGGCAAGCAGATCGCTGCACCCAAGACCTACGGCAAGGGCACCGCCTACAAGGCGAGCGAGCCTGCGCCGGGACGTTTCGTCAAGGCGCGAGCCTGACCCCTTTCCCTGTCATTTCAATCCACGCATCGGAGAGCACACCATGGAAGACATCGTCATCGTTTCAGCCGCACGCACCGCCGTGGGCAAGTTCGGCGGATCACTGGCCAACATCCCGGCGACCGAGTTGGGCGCCATCGTGATCAAGGAAGTGCTGGCGCGCGCCAAGGTCGGCAATGACCAGGTCGGCGAAGTCATCATGGGCCAGGTGCTGACCGCGGGCAGCGGACAGAACCCGGCACGGCAGGCACTGCTGAAGAGCGGCATCGTCAACTCGGTCCCGGCGCTCACCATCAATGCCGTCTGCGGTTCGGGCCTGAAGGCCGTCATGCTGGCCGCGCAAGCCGTCGCGACCGGCGACAGCGAGATCGTCATCGCAGGTGGACAGGAGAGCATGAGCCTGGCGCCGCACGTGCTGCCGAACTCCCGCAACGGCCAGCGCATGGGCGACTGGAAACTCATCGATTCCATGATCGTCGACGGCCTGTGGGACGTGTACAACCAGTACCACATGGGCATCACCGCCGAGAACGTGGCGAAGAAGTACGACATCAGCCGCGCGTCGCAGGACGAACTGGCACTGGGAAGCCAGACCAAGGCCGCTGCCGCGCAGGACGCGGGCAAATTCAAGGATGAGATCGTCGCGGTCAACATCCCGCAGAAGAAGGGCGATCCGATCGTCTTCGACAAGGACGAATTCATCAACCGCAAGACTAGCGCCGAAGTCCTGGCCGGCCTGCGCCCCGCTTTCGACAAGGCCGGCGGAGTGACGGCCGGCAATGCGTCGGGCCTGAACGACGGTGCCGCCGCCGTGCTGGTGATGACCGCCAAGAAGGCCGCTGCGCTCGGCCTCAAGCCGCTCGGCCGCATCGCCAGCTACGCGAGTACGGGTCTCGATCCGGCGTTCATGGGCATGGGCCCGGTGCCGGCTTCGCAGAAGGCGCTGCAGCGCGCCGGCTGGAAGCCGCAGGACCTCGATGTGCTCGAGATCAACGAAGCCTTTGCCGCACAGGCCTGTGCCGTGAATCGCGAAATGGGCTGGGATGTGAACAAGGTCAACGTGAACGGCGGCGCCATCGCCATCGGGCACCCGATCGGTGCATCGGGTTGCCGCATCCTTGTGACCTTGCTGCACGAAATGCAGCGGCAGAACGCCAAGAAGGGCATTGCATCCCTCTGCATCGGCGGTGGCATGGGCGTGGCGCTGACGATCGAGCGTTGAGCGCAATTGCTTCCATGTGAAAAAGCCGCGTCTTCGGACGCGGCTTTTTAGTTTCCGGATCGAAGTTGAAACCCTGATGGAGACGAGATGACAGACAACGACCTCACCCTGTTCCAGCAAATCCGCGACGAGCTCTTCGTTGCCGCGGTGGGCGATGTGCTCGACGCGATGGGCTACCAGCACCAATTCCTCCCGGCCGGCATTGCGCCCCTGGAGAAGTCGATGCGCATCGTCGGCCGTGCGATGCCGGTGCTCGAAGCCGATGTGATCAACGATGGCAATCGATCGGCCGGGCCGTTGTCCGGCAAGCCGTTCGGGCTGATGCTGGAGGCGCTGGACGACCTGAAACCCGGCGAGATCTACATCGCCACCGGCGCCTCGCTGCGCTACGCACTGTGGGGCGGCCTGATGTCCACGCGGGCCCGGCATCTCAAGGCGGCAGGTGCGATCCTGGACGGTTACGTTCGTGACGCCGACGAGATCGAGCGGCTCGGATTCAACGTGTTCTGCCGCGGCACCTACGCGCAGGACCAGGGCGTGCGTGGGCAGGTGATCGACTACCGCTGCAGCATCGAGATCGATGGCGTCCGCATCGCGCCGGGAGACCTGCTTTTCGGCGATCGCGAGGGCGTGCTCGTCATCCCGCGAGCGGTCGAGGCCGAGGCGGTGGCGAAGGCGCTGGACAAGGTGCGCACCGAGAACAAGGTGGCCGACGCGATCCGGGGCGGCATGAGCGCCTGCCAGGCGCTGGAGACCTTCGGCGTGATGTAGTTCCTGCGGCTTAGGGAAAACAGAAGGCCGCCTTCTGTAAACGCTGATTGCGCCGCCGCGTGCCTGCGACGACCATGGGCGTTCCCTATCGGCCAACAAGGAGACATCTTGAGAATGAAATCGACATGGAAGGCGATCGCCTGGGCAACCCTGGGCATCGGCCTTCTGGGCATCCAGGCCAACGCGATGGCGCAGGCCGCATGGCCGGAAAAGCCCGTCACGCTGGTGGTGCCTTATTCGGCGGGTGGCCCCACGGACGTGGTGGCGCGCATGCTGGCGATCCCCATGGGCAAGTCGCTCGGGCAGACCGTGATCGTCGAGAACACGGTGGGCGCTGGCGGCACGATTGCGCCGGCACGCGTCGCCAAGGCGCCGCCCAACGGCTACACCATCCTGATCCACCACATGGGCATGGCGACCGCGCCGGCGCTCTACAAGAAGCTGTCTTACGACCCGCTCAAGGACTTCGAATACGTCGGACAGGTGCTGGACGTGCCGATGACCCTGCTGTCGCGAAAGGACTTTCCGGCCAGCACCTTCCCGGAACTGCTCAGCTACGTAAAGGCGAACAAGGACAAGGTGTCGCTCGCCAATGCCGGCGTGGGCGCGGTGTCGCAACTCTGCGGGTTGCTGTTCATGAGCCAGATCGGCGTCGACCTCACGACCGTGCCGTACAAGGGCGCCGGCCCGGCGCTCAACGACCTCATGGGGGGGCAGGTCGATCTGCTGTGCGACCAGACCACGCAGACTGCGCCGGTCATCAAGGAAGGCAACCGCGTCAAGGTCTTCGGCGTGACCACGCCGAAGCGGCTGTCGAGCATGCCCAACATTCCGACGCTCGACGAGCAGGGGCTCAAGGGCTTCGACGTGCGGGTGTGGCATGGGGTTTACGCGCCCAAGGGCACGCCGCCCGCCGTGATCGAGAAGATCAATGTGGCGTTGCGTGCGGCTCTGCAGGACGACGTGGTGAAACAGCGCCTGGCCGATCTGAGTTCGGAAATCGTGCCGATGGACAAGGTCACGCCCGAGGCGCTGCGCAGCCATCTGACTGCCGAGATTGCCAAGTGGGGCAAGGTGATCCGGGCCGCTGGCATTCAAGGCGAGTAATGGCTCGCCCCCAGGCTTGCTCACTTCGTGTAGCCGCCTACCCCCTGCCGGGGGCAACACCGGCGGCCCGGCAGAGCCGGTTCCGCGGTGTTTTTGGAAGGGCCGTGGGATCAGTCGCCTAGTTCGATCAGCACGGGTTGGTGGTCGGATGCGCGGGTTTGCAGGTCGACTTCTAGCTTTCGCACCCTCGGCTCCAGGGCATTGCTCACGAACACGAAGTCGCAGGCGATCGGGTCGGGGCCGTACTTGCGGTCGAAGAGTCGGAACGTGGGGTCATGCGGGCGATCGGGATGGGCGAGGGGCCAGGCGTCCTGCAGGCGCTTGTCGGGCGTGCCGCCGACAGGGAGCGCGGGGTCGGTGAAGGGCTGCTGGATCTCGTCGTAGGCAGGGTCGGACGCCGCCATGTTGAAGTCGCCGCAAAGGATGGCCTGGGGCGTGTGCAGCTTGGGTTGGAAGGGCGATCCGCGGAGTTCGGCAACCGGGGGGCTGGCCGCCTGCTCGCACGCCTCGACGTGCAGGGCGCGCACAGCCCGGGCCTGCGCCAGGCGCTGCGTGGCCGAGTAGTACTCGAGGTGCGTGGTCATCACGCGCAGCGAGCCCAGTTCGGGGCTGGTCAGCGTGACGACAGTGCACATGCGCGGCATGCTGGACACACTCGGGTCGGCGGGCCAAGGCAGCAGGTGATGCTGAACACGCGACACCGGCAGCCGCGTGGCGATCAGGTTGCCGAAGCGCTGCCGGCGGCCGTCGGCGTCGAACTCGTCCACGGCCGCGCCGAAGAAGAGCTGGAATCCGGGCAGCAGTGCCTGCAATTCGGCGGGCTGGTCGCCCGGTTGTCCTGGCATCCCTTCGAAACCGGAAGCGATCTCCTGCAGGCATAGGACGTCGAAGTCGCCCATCGCGCGGGCGCCCTCGACGATGCGTTCGGCGCTCACGTCCCCATCGAGGCCGCAGCACCATTGGGTGTTCCAGGTCACGAGTTTCATTTGATGCCGGCCCTCATGAAGCTCTGCACGAACTGACGCTGAAAGAGGAGGAACGCGATCAGCAGCGGCGCCGAGGTCATCAGGGTCGCGGCGGTGATCACCGACCAGTCGACGCCCTGGTCGACCGAGGAGAACACCTGCAACCCGACCGTCAGCGGACGCGCGTTGACGCTGTTGGTGATGATCAGCGGCCAGAGGAAATTGTTCCAGTGAAAGCTCACCGACACCAGGGCGAAAGCGGTGTAGACGGGCTTCGCCAGCGGCACGTATACGCGCCACAGCGTCTGCATGGCGCTGGCGCCTTCGACGCGGGCGGCCTCGTCCAGCTCCTTGGGGATGCCCATGAACGTCTGCCGCAGCAGGAAGATCGCGAAGGCCGAGGCAAAGTAGGGCAGTCCGATCGCGACCAGGGTGTCGACCAGGCCGAGCCTGGCCATGGTCTTGTAGTTCTCCACCAGCAGGATGTCCGGCATGATCATCAACTGCACCAGTACCAGGGCGAATGCGATGCCGCGGCCCTTGAATTCATAGCGCGCAAAGGCGTAGGCCGCGAGCGTTCCAAGCACGAGCTGCACAACGAGGACCATGCCGACGAGCAGGGTGGTGTTCAGGAAGTAGCGCGCGAACGGGGCGGCCTCCCAGGCGCGCCGGAAGTTGTCCAGCGTGAGGGGCGCAGTCAGCGCGAATCGCGTCGAGTATTCGGCCGGATGAAAGGCCGTCCAGACCGCGTAGGCCAGCGGCAGGATCCACAGCAGCGCCAGCAGCCAGGCGGCCACCGTATCGAGCCAGGTGGGTTCGTTGAAGGCCAGCCGTTGTGCCGGAACGGTGGCGTTCATTTGTAGTGGACCCTCTTGTCGAGCACGAAGAACTGGAAGAGCGCAATTCCCGCGAGGACGAAGACCAGCACCACCGTGATCGCCGATGCATAGGCCGTGTCCCAGAAGCTGAACCCGACCTCGTACAGGTGGTACAGCAGCAGGATCGACGCGTTGTCCGGCCCGCCGCGTGTCAGCACGAACAGATGGTCGACCATGCGGAAGGCATTGATGAAGGCGTTGACCAGCACGAACAGCGTGGTCGGCATCAGCAGCGGCCATTGCACGCGGCGGAAGAAATACCAGCGCGATGCGCCCTCGATGGCGGCCGCCTCGCGCAGGCTCGGGTTGAGCGTCTGCAGCGCGGCCAGGTAGAAGATCATGAAGAAGCCGGCTTCCTTCCAGATCGCGACGAGCGTCACGGCGCCCAGCGCGGTGGAGGGGCTGCCCAGCCAGTTGTGCGAAGGCAGGCCGAGCGCACTGGTGATCTGCTCCAGCAGTCCGTACTGCGGGGTATAGAAGAAGAGCCAGATGTTGGCCACCGCGATCATCGGCAGCACGGTCGGCGTGAAGTAGGCCATGCGCAGGAAAGCCCGCCCCGCGATGCGCTCATTGACCCACAGCGCCATGACCAACGCCAGCGCGATCGACAGCGGAATGGTCGCGCCCGCGAACCAGAGGTTGTTCCGCACAGCCTTCCAGAACACCGGGTCGCTGGTCATGACCGCGTAGTTCTCGAGCCCGACCCATACGCCCGGGCGCTTGCCCTTGGGCGTGGAGAAAAAGCTGTCGATCAGCGTCGAGACGGCGGGCCAGTGCGTGAACGCGACCAGCAGCGCCAGCGCAGGCAGCAGCATGAGCCATGCGTGCACCGCGTTCTGTGACGCGGTGCTTCCGGCGGCAATGCCGTGGCTGCGCATGGACTCGGCGTTCCCTACTTGAACGAACGCAGGATGCGGTCTGCTTCGCGCTGGGCGTCCTGCATGGCCTGCGCCGGCGTCTTGCTGCCGGTCAGCGCGGCCTGCAGGCCGTCGTTCAGCGCCTTGGTCACGCGCTGGTTGTCGTGCGTGGAGAACTCGGCCACCGACACCGGCAACTGGTCGCGTGCGACCAGCGCGGCCGGGAAGTCGCGGCCGTACTTGCGCAGCGTGTCGGTTTCGTAGGCTGCGGGCGAGACGGCCACGTAGCCGGTGTCCATGCTCCACTGCGCGGCGCGCTCGGGCTGGGTCACCCACTTGGCGAACTTGAAGGCGGCTTCCTGCTGCGCCGGCGTCGACTTCTTGAAGATGTAGAAGTTGCCGCCGCCGGTCGGCGAGCCCTTGCGCTTGTTGCCGGGGATCATGCCGACGCCGAAGTCGAACTTCGCGTTGGCCTTGATGTTGGTCAGGTTGCCGGTGGTGGTGTAGATGATCGCGGCCTTCTTCTCGAAGAAGTCCTTGGGCGTGGTGCCCCACTCGACCACGCCGGGCGGGTGGATGCCGGCCTTGCCGAGGTCGACCCAGTATTGCAGCGCTTCGATCACCTTCGGGTCGTCGAACCGCACGGCGGTGCCGGCCTCGTTGGCGAGGATGGTGTCGTTGGGCGTGGTCAGGGTCTGGAACAGCCAGTAGGGGAAGCCGCTCGACGGAATCTGCACGCCCCACTGCGTGACCTTGCCGCTCGCATCCTTCCGGGTCAGCTTGGTGGCGGCGTCCTTGAGTTCGGCCCAGGTCGTCGGCGGCTTGTTGGGGTCGAGGCCGGCTTCCTTGAACAGCTCCTTGTTCCAGTACATGACGACGGTCGAGCGCTGGAACGGAATGCCCCAGGTCTTGCCGCCGGTCTGGCTGTTCATCATGAAGGCCTTGTAGAAGCCGTTCAGCCAGGCCTTGTCCTCGGCCGTCTTCACGAAGTCGTCGAAGGGGACGATCGCGTCCTCGTCGATCAGCGTGAACATGTCGGTCGACAGCAGCACGGACGTGACCGGCGGCGTGCCCGACTTGTGCGCGGTCAGCGCCTTGACGATGGTTTCCTGGTAGGTGCCCGCATAGATCGGCGTGACCTTGATGCCGGGGTTCTCCTTCATGAAGCCGGCCGCGAATCCGTCGATGGTCTTCGCGATCGGGCCGCCGACGGCCACCGGGTAGTAGAACTGGAGTTCCACCGGCGTCTGTGCGTGCAGCACGCTCGCGGTGCCGGCGAAGAGGCCGCCGGCGGCCATCAGTTGGACGGCGAGCGTCCGGATGAAAGTCTTGCGTTGCATGGTCGCTTTTTTCCTTGGGAGTGGCTTGGAAGTGAGAGATCAGTCGATGCGCTGGCCGCTGGCGTCAAAAGCGTGCGCGTCCTCGGGCGCCCAGCGCAGGCCGACGCGGTCGCCCGGCTCGGCGTGGAGCTGGCCGGCAATGCGCACCAGCAGCGTCTGCGATCCGATCGCGCAGCGCAGCACCAGGTCGGCGCCGAGATATTCCACGCTTTGCACGGTCGCAGGGATGCCTTGCGGATCGAGCGCGATGGCCTCGGGCCGCACGCCGAGCATGGCGGCGTGCACGCCGGTCGCGGCGTCGCTGCCGGCGATGCGACCGTCCTCCAGTGCCACGAGGTTCATGGGCGGCGTGCCGATGAACCGCCCCGCGAAAGTGGTGGCGGGCCGTGCATAGAGATCGCGCGGCAGCCCGGCCTGTTCGACCCGGCCCTGGTTCAGCAGCACGACCTGGTCGGCCATGCTCATCGCCTCCGTCTGGTCGTGCGTGACGTAGACCACCGTGAGCCCGAGCTGGCGCTGGAGATCGCGCAGTTCGCGGCGCATGTCCTGCCGCAATTGCGCGTCCAGGTTGGACAACGGTTCATCCATGAGACAAACCTTGGCTTGCGCGACCAAGGCGCGGCCGAGCGCGACTCTTTGCTGCTGGCCACCGGAGAGTTGCGAGGGCTTGCGGTCCAGCAGCGCACCGAGGCCCAGCAAGGCCGCGGCATCGCTCAGCCGCTTCGCCGATTCGGCGGCCGGCGTCTTGCGCACCGAAAGACCGAAAGTGATGTTGTCGGCGACGCTCAGGTGCGGAAAGAGCGCATAGTTCTGGAACACCATCGCGATGCCGCGTTGTGCGGGCGGCAGGTTCGTCACGTCGCGGCCGTCGATCAGCACCTGGCCGCCGCTGGCGGTTTCCAGACCTGCAACGATGCGCAACGTCGTCGACTTGCCGCAACCGGAGGGGCCGAGCAACACACAGAAAGAGCCGGGCTCGATATGAAGATTGACCGCGTGCAAGGCGGTACTTTCGCCCCAGGATTTGGCAATATCGATCAACACGATGGAGGACATGAAACCAGTATATGGAGCGCTTGTGACACCCGGTTGCAAAGAAGGCTCAGTGTTTTCCTGATCGGGAGTTGGTGAGAAACTTCGCTACAGTGAACAGCGCCTGTTAGGGCTTGCACACACCAAGGAACACATATGAGCAAGAAAGTCGCATACGTCACCGGGGGCATGGGGGGCATCGGAACGGCCATTTGCCAACGCCTTCACAAGGACGGATTCACCGTCATCGCGGGTTGCGGCCCCACACGGGACTACGCCAAATGGCTGGCGGAACAGAAAGCCGAAGGCTTCGAGTTCCATGCGTCGGTCGGCAATGTGGGCGACTGGCAGTCCACCGTCGAGGCTTTCACTAAAGCCAAGGCGGAGCACGGCAGCATCGACGTGCTGGTCAACAACGCCGGCATCACGCGGGATCGCATGTTCCTCAAGATGACGCCGGAAGACTGGAGCTCGGTGATCGAAACCAACCTCAACAGCATGTTCAACGTCACCAAGCAGGTGGTGGGCGACATGGTGGAAAAGGGCTGGGGCCGCATCATCAACATCAGCTCGGTCAACGGCGCCAAGGGCCAGGCCGGACAGACCAACTACTCGGCCGCCAAAGCCGGCATGCACGGCTTCACGATGGCGCTGGCGCAGGAACTCGCCAACAAGGGCGTGACGGTGAACACCGTGAGCCCGGGCTACATCGGCACCGACATGGTCAAGGCGATCCGCCAGGAAGTGCTCGACAAGATCGTCGCCACCATTCCCGTCAAACGTCTGGGCGAACCCAGCGAGATCGCGTCGATCATCGCGTGGCTCGCGACCGATGAGGGCGGCTACTCCACGGGGGCCGACTTCTCGGTCAACGGTGGGCTGCACATGCACTGAGGCGCCCGCAGCGCAAGGCCACAGAAAAGACCCGCCCCTGCGGGTCTTTTTTTGTTTTCAAGGAGTGTTTCCATGACCGCAGCCTCAGCAGCAATTCCCGCAGCACCCGGGAAGAAGCCCGCGATCTACAAGTCGCTCTACGTGCAGGTGATCACCGCCGTGGTCATCGGCGTGCTCCTCGGGCACTTCTTTCCCTCGGTCGGCGAAACGATGAAGCCGCTGGGCGATGCCTTCATCAAGCTGATCAAGATGATGATCGCGCCGATCATCTTCTGCACGGTCGTGGTCGGCATCGCCGGCATGGAGGACATGAAGAAGGTCGGCAAGACCGGCGGCCTGGCGCTCCTGTACTTCGAGGTCGTGAGCAGCATCGCGCTGGTGGTCGGGCTGGTGCTGGTCAACCTGCTGCAGCCCGGGGCAGGCATGAACGTCGACCCGGCATCGCTCGACACGCGGGCGCTCGCGGCCTATACCGGCCCGGGCAAGATGGAAGGCACGGTCGACTTCCTGATGCACATCATTCCCAACACGGTGGTCGACGCCTTCGCCAAGGGCGAGATCCTGCAGGTTCTGCTGATCGCCGTGCTCTTCGGCTTCGCGCTGCACCGCTTCGGCGGCCGCGGCACGCTGGTGTTCGACATGATCGAGAAGGGTTCGCACGTGCTCTTCGTGATCATCGGCTACATCATGAAGCTGGCGCCCATCGGCGCCTTCGGCGCGATGGCCTTCACGATCGGCAAGTACGGCGTCGGCTCGCTGTTCCAGCTCGGCAAGCTGATGGGCACCTTCTACCTGACCTGCCTGCTCTTCATCTTCGTGGTGCTGGGAGGGATCGCGCGGTTTCACGGCTTCAGCATCTGGAAGTTCATCAAGTACATCAAGGAAGAGCTGCTGATCGTGCTCGGCACCTCCTCGTCCGAATCGGTGCTGCCGCGCATGATGGAGAAGATGGAAAACCTCGGCGCGCGAAAGACGGTCGTCGGTCTGGTGATCCCCACGGGCTATTCCTTCAACCTCGATGGCACCTCGATCTATCTCACGATGGCGGCGGTGTTCATCGCGCAGGCCACCAACACGCCGATGACCCTTATGCAGGAGCTGACGCTGCTGGCGGTGCTGCTGCTGACCTCCAAAGGGGCGGCCGGCGTCACCGGCAGCGGCTTCATCGTGCTGGCGGCGACGCTGTCGGCGGTCGGCCATGTGCCGGTGGCGGGCCTGGCGCTGATACTCGGCATCGACCGCTTCATGTCCGAAGCGCGGGCGCTGACCAACCTGATAGGCAACGGCGTCGCGACCATCGTCGTCGCCAAGTGGACGGACGAGCTCGACGTGGAAAGGCTGCAGGCCGGGCTGAACAACGAGACCTGGGTCGAGGCGCAGGAGCCCGAGGAACTGATCAACGCCCGTACGGAAAAGATGGCATCCTGATCCGGCACTGGGCGTTGTTCTTGCAGAATGCAAGTCGATGCCCCATAGCGTTTCACTGATCAACACCATCGCGGCCGGCCTGGGGCTGGCGCTCGTCTTCGGCTTTCTCGCGGCGCGATTGCGGTTGCCGGCGCTCGTGGGCTATCTGCTGGCGGGCGTGATCATCGGGCCCTTTACCCCCGGCTTCGTCGCGGATGCGGGCATTGCCGCGCAGCTCGCGGAAATCGGCGTGATGCTGCTCATGTTCGGTGTCGGGCTGCACTTCTCGCTCGACGATCTGCTCGCGGTGCGGAAGATCGCGCTGCCCGGCGCGCTGGTGCAGATCGCGGTCGCCACGATGCTCGGCGGCGCGCTGGCCACGTGGTGGGGGTGGAGCGTGGGCGGGGCGCTGGTGTTCGGGCTGGCCTTGTCGGTGGCGAGCACGGTCGTGCTGCTGCGGGCGCTGGAAAGCCTGGGCATCCTGGAAACGTTCACCGGCCGCATCGCGGTGGGCTGGCTGGTGGTGGAAGATCTCGCCATGGTGCTGGTGTTGGTCTTGCTGCCGCCATTGGCCACCGCGCTGGGCGGCGCCGAGGGCGCCGCTGACGGCACTCCCGTCTGGCAGACGCTCGGCCTCACGCTGCTTCAGGTCGGCGGCTTTGTCGCGTTGATGCTGGTGGTGGGGCGGCGCGTATTCCCGTGGGTGCTTTGGCAGGTCACTCGCACGGGGTCGCGCGAGCTGTTCACGCTGTGCGTGGTGGCAGCCGCGGTGAGCATCGCGTTCGCATCGGCGGCGCTGTTCGGCGTGTCGTTTGCGCTGGGGGCCTTCTTTGCCGGAATGGTGATGCGCGAGTCCGAGTTCAGTCACCGTGCCGCGCAGGAGTCGCTGCCGCTGCGCGACGCCTTCGCCGTGCTGTTCTTCGTCTCGGTCGGCATGCTGTTCGATCCGGCGGTGCTCATCGAGCGTCCGCTGCAGGTGCTGGCCGTGGTGCTGGTGATCGTCGTCGGCAAGTCCGTGGCGGCTTGCGTGCTGGTGCTGCTGTTTCGCTACCCGCTCGGCACGGCGTTGACGGTGAGCGCGAGCCTGGCGCAGATCGGCGAGTTCTCCTTCATCCTGGCGGCGCTGGGCGCGGGGCTGGGCCTGTTGCCGCCCGAGGGCCAGAGCCTGCTTCTGGCCGGGGCGCTGATCTCCATTGCCAGCAATCCCCTGTGGTTCAGCCTCATCGAACCGCTGCAGAAATGGCTGCACGCCCATTCGTCCTTCGCGCGCGGGCTGGAGGCCCGGGACGATCCGCTGGCCGAGCTGCCGACGACCACCGAGGCCAAGTACCTGTCACGCCAGGTGGTGCTGGTGGGCTACGGCCGCGTCGGCCGGAGGATCGCCGCGGCGCTCAAGGCGCACGAGATCCCTTTCGTGGTGGCGGAGCAGAACCGTGAACTCGTGGAGAAGCTGCGCAGCGAAGGCATGGCAGCGGTCTGGGGCGACGCGGCGGACCCGGCGGTGCTCATCCAGGCGCACATCGCCCGCGCGAGAGTGCTGGTGGTCGCCACGGCCGACGCCATGAACGTGCGCCAGATGATCGAGACGGCGCGCACGCTCAATCCCTCGATCGAAACCGTCATCCGCAGCCACAACGAGGACGAGGCCCGCCTGCTTACGCAGGAAGCAGCGGCGACGGTGTTCCTGGGCGAGCACGAACTGGCCCAGGCCATGGCCCGTGCGGTGTTGCTGCGCGCGGCCAGCGCCTGAAGCGGATTCAGAGGTCTTCGATCACCAGCGTCCGGTATCGCTGCGCGATCGAATAGGGCACCTTGCGCACGTGCACCATCAGGCGCTCCGCCGTGGCTTCGTCCTTGGTCCTGACCATCAACGCCGTATGTCCCTCCCGCGCGAGCTGGGTGTAGGCGCGGACCGTGGCGGCATCGGTGCCGGCCGAGGGCAGGGGGCTGTCGGATTCGTGGATGGTGGGCGCGATCTGCTCGAGGACGATGTGCGGCGGGATCAGGTAGACCTCGTCGCCGCTGAAGCCGTCGTCGATCAACTGGTGCCCGACACGGCTGGCGTCCTGCGCGTCCGGAAACATCACCACGGAATGGCCGGTGGGGTAGAACGCGCCGCCGACGACCGCGGTCATGTGCTTGTCTAGCGTGAAGTGCTTCATGTCTCCTCCTCGCGGTGGATTGGACGAGACAGCTAGCTTAGGCTCCGCACCGACCCAGCGCCAGCGCTTGCGCGATGGCCCGGGAGAAATTGCCCCAAAGTGCCACTTGCGGATTTTCAGGATTTGCGTATTTAATTACGACTGGTCACATTTGTGACGATTCGTGAAATTGTCGCTAGGCGTTATCGGCAGGGGTGAATAGGATCGTTTTGTCTTATCACCATCCATGGCTTCCCCCGCTAACTCCATGTCGCAATTGCGAAATATCGCGCTCACCGTCCAGGAACTCGAAGAGGGCGAGTTCTTTTGGGTATTGATGGAAGCTACCGACTACGACCTGGAGGACGCGCTTCCCTACCTGCCGATCGAAGCGGCGAGCGATCCTCATCACACCTACGCCAATGCCTTGGTCGCAGGTGTCGCGGCGATCCGGAAGATGTTTGGCAAGGATGGTCCGCGCACGATCGAGATGCGCGGATCCTGAACCTGGGGAAACCATGCGAAAACTAGGAGCGGCCATTGCCGCGGGCACCGTGGCGTTGGTTGTCGCAGGCTGGTTCTATCGGCCTTCCACCTCATCCGAGTGGGCCGCGTGGGTCCAGACCCTGGGTGTTCTGGCGGCCATCCTGTGGGCGGTCCGGCTGCAGACCGCGACCTCGAAGGAGAGCCTGCGGCAGGCAGGCCAGGTCGCGGCCATGTTCGCGAACAACATGCACTGGGTCTTCCGCGAACTGAACGACGCCTGCGGCAAGCGCAGCTGGGACGACTACACGGTGCACCGGCGGATCCTCCATGAGGTTCTGGCGCAAGGGCGCGAGGTGACGCTGCAACTGCTCGATGGGCGCTCGCTCGCCATGGTGAGCAGCCTTCGCACCATCGCCGTCGAGGCACTCGAAATGACCGAAGGACATGGCGAGGACGGCAACTGGGGTCGCCTGCACAACTACTTCGATCGTCGGCTTCCCAGCATTTCTGCCTGGATGTCGGCCACGGGCAATCCGCCCGAGAGCAGCGGACCCACGGACTACGCCGGCCTGCGCACCTCGTTCGGATAGGGCTTGGCCCGAGATGGTTCGGTGGGGCTGAAGGTCGGACGCAGGGCCGCATACAGCACCTTGAAATGCGCATGGCGCGCCACGTACGTGGCGGAATGCGACGGGTTCGGTTCGAAGCGCTGTCGCACATCCGGCCGGCGGCAGACCTCTGCTTCCGAAGCTCCATCGGCCAGCCACGCAAGCCGCGCTGCGCCCAGCGCACCCCCAGCCTCGCCGCCCTCGCAAACTGCGAGCGGCGTCTCGAGGATGTCGGCCAGCAACTGCGCCCACCACGAACTGCGCGCGCCTCCACCGACGAGAACGAGATCACCGCTCGGCTTGTCGAGGGTGTCCAGACCGTCGCGGAGACCGAAGCTCACGCCTTCCACCACGGCATAGGCGACCTCGGCCGGTCCATGCGCGTGCGTCAGTCCGAAGAGGACGCCTTGCGCATTCGCATCGTTGTGCGGCGAACGCTCTCCTGAAAGATAGGGCAGGAACAGCGGGGCTCGGCTGCGAGCTTCGGCGTTCAAGGTCGCCGCAGCCGCCAGCAACGAGGCCTCGTTGCCGAGGCCGAAGCTGCGCGCAGCCCAGCTCACCGCGCTCGATGCCGACAGCATCACCGACATCTGATGCCAACGTCCGGGCAGCGCATGGCAGAAGGCGTGCACCGCACGCTCGGGATCGGGTGCGAAGCGATCGCCACAGACAAAGATGACACCCGAAGTGCCGAGCGAGACAAAGCCCTGGCCGGCCGCCACGAGGCCCATGCCGACGGCGCTGGCCGCGTTGTCGCCGCCGCCACCCGCGATCGGTATGTCGGCGGTCAGGCCCCAACGGGCCGCCAGTTCCGGCTTCAGCCTGCCGGCCACCGCGCTGCCTTCGACGAGGCTGGGCATCTGGTGGCGACCGAGCCCGCAGGCCATGAGCAGCTCGTCGGACCAGTCGCGCGCGCCGACGTCGAGCCACAGGGTGCCCGAGGCATCCGACATGTCGCTCGCCAGCGTGCCGCTCAGCCTGTAGCGCAGCCAATCCTTCGGCAGCAGCACGCGGGCCGTCCGCGCGAACAGATCCGGCTCGTTTTCCTTCATCCACAGCAGCTTGGGAGCGGTGAAGCCTGGCATGGCGAGATTGCCGGCAATCGCGGTGAGGCGCGGCACACTTGCCATGAGTGCCTCGCATTGCGCGGCGCTCCGTCCGTCGTTCCAGAGGATGGCGGGACGCAACACCTCGCCGGCCGCATCAATGGCCACGGCTCCATGCATCTGCCCCGAAAGCCCGATGGCGCGCACGGCCGCCATGGCGTGCGCACTGCTTCGATGCAGCGCCGACATGACGGTCTCGAGCGCCTCCCACCATTGCACGGGCGCCTGCTCCGACCACAGTGGCGCGGGGCGGTTCACGGAGAGCGCTGCGCGGGCCAGGGCGACGATGCGATGGTCCTTGTCCAGGAGCAGCGCCTTCAGCTCTGAAGTGCCGAGGTCGAGGCCGAGGTACACGGCGGTCTTTCAGGCGAGGCTGCCGAAGCGGCTGTCGCTCTGGCGCCGGAACTCGGTCGGCGTCATGCCCTTGATCTCGAGAAAGCGCCGGTTGAAGTTCGCGACATTGTTGAAGCCGACCTGATAGCAGATGTCAGTCACATAGTGGTCGGTCTGCATCAGCAGGTGGCAGGCGCTGTTGATGCGCACGCGGTTCACGAAGTCGGTGAAGCTGTTGCCGGTCGATCGCTTGAAGAAGCGGCTGAAACGGCTCTCGCTCATGCCCAGTTCGCTGGCGATGTCCGCCATCACGATCGGCTCGGCAAGGTTGGCGGTGATGCGGTTGACGATGACGTTGATCTGGTCGACCTCGGCGTCGCCTTCCACGCCCTGCATCTGCACGTTGGAGAGGAGGCGGTAGTCGGTGCATTGGGACAGGTCGGCCAGGTATTCGAGGAAGCGGGCGAGCCGCTGCAGGCCGTGTGCGGACTTCACCGCATCCCAGTGCGCCAGGGCGCGATCCTCCAGGCCGAAGAACTCGATGCCGTGACGCGAGCGTTCGAGCAGCTGGAGCGCCTCGCGCAGTTCGGGAATCTCGGCCGCGGCACGCTCGATGGGTTCGTGCCTGAACTGGATCACGCGGTCGCGGCCGGCTGCGCCGCCTTCAGGCGCGTCGAGCGAGATCCAGTTGTGAGGCAGGCGCGGCCCGCACAGCACGAGATGGCCGGGCTGGAAGGGGCCGATCCAGTCGCCCACGAACGCCTTGCCGGAGGTCTCGGTGATCAGGTGCAGCTCGTACTCCTCGTGGAAGTGCCAGCGCACCAGCGGGCTCGGAAAGCCGTGTGCCAGGCAGCGCACGAGGCCCGTTTCCTCAGGGGCCTCGTAGCCAAGGGAGGGCGAGCGGGTGATGTCGCGTTCGAGTTCGGGCTCGCGGTGCCGGGGCAGGTGTCGTTGGCGTACCGATGTCATGAAAGGGTCCTTCTCATGCACCTTCAGCTCATGACATTACCACCGTCGACATTCAGTGTTTGCGCCGTGATGTATCGCGCCTCGTCGCTGGCCAGGAACACGACGGCGCCGGCGATGTCGTCGGGGTTGCCCATGCGGCCGAGGGGGACTTCGAGCCCGACCCGGCGCTTCTTCTCGCCCGGTGCGAGGTGCTCGTACTTCGCGAAGAGCGAATCGACCTGGCCCCACATGGGCGTGTCGACCACGCCCGGCGCGATGGCGTTCACGCGGATGCCGCGCGGCGCCATGGCGAGCGCGGCACTCTGCGTGTAGCTGATGACTGCTGCCTTGGTGGCGCAATAGTGCGACACCAGCGCTTCGCCGCGTCGACCGGCTTGCGAAGCCATGTTGATCACCGCGCCGCCCTGCACGCCGGCATCGACCATGTGCTGCAGCACGCGCTGCATGACGAAGAACATGCCCTTCACGTTGACGGCGAACAGGCGGTCGTACGAGGCTTCGCTGCTTTCCAGCAGCGGTGCCATGTCGAAGAGGGCGGCGTTGTTGACGAGCGTGTGGATGGCGCCGTGCGATGCTTGCGCCGCATAGAGCATGCCGCCGACCGATGGCATGTCGGTGACGTCCGTTTCGACGTAGGCCAGGGCGTCCGGATGCTTGCGCCGCAGGGCCTGTACGCCATCGGACGGATTCGCGGCCAGGTCCGCCAAGGTGCAGCAAGCGCCCTCGGCCAGGCAGGCTTCGGCGATCGCTAGCCCGATGCCGCCGCCGGCGCCCGTGATGAGGACATGGCGCCCCGCAAGACGATTTGTCATTTGCCACCCCGCTGGATGAATGCCTGGACGCGCGCGTCGGCCCTGCGCAACGCGTCGGCGAGCCGCGCGTCACTGGCCGTGTCTCCCCACAGCGTCCGGTCCGCGCTCATCGCGGCGACCGAATCGGCCGCGTCGCAGATGGCGTGCGCCGCGGCTTCGTCCATGCCCTGATCCTGGTAGACGTAGGGGAGCGCTCCCTTGTGCCAGCGCTGCAGGAAGGCGAGGAACAGGGCCGGGAGCATCGCCACGCTGTCGATGCTCTCGCCGCGCGACAGCCGTTCGTGGACAGTGGGCGCAATGAAGCCCGGGATCTTCGAGAAGCCATCCATCGCGACCCGCTGGTTGGTGTCGCGGATCGCGGGATTGCCGAAGCGCTCGAGCACGACGTCGCGATAGGCCGGCAGGTCGACCGGGCTCGGTCGCTCGGGCGAATGCAGGCAGGGAATGACGTCATCCGTCACGTAGTCGAAAGCCATTCGCCTGATGGAGGTCATGTGCGTGCCTTCGTGGATGTATTGCAAGCCGAGCAGCGTCCCGGCCCAGGCGATGCAACTATGGCTCGCGTTGAGGATGCGGATCTTGGCTTCCTCGTAGGGCGAGACCGAATCCACCAGCTGTACGCCGACACGCCCCCAATCGGGCCGCCCATTGACGAAGTCGTCCTCGATCACCCACTGGATGAAGCTTTCCCCGGTCACCGGCGCTGCGTCGTCCCAGCCTGTGGCCTGGAACACGCGCTGGCGCAGTTCGGGCGGCGGCCTGGGCGTGATGCGGTCGACCATGGCATTGGGGCTGCTCGTCTGCTTGCGCACCCAGTCGAGCAGTTCGGGTTGCCCGGCACGCTCGATGAACTCCAGCAGGCCTTTTCGGAAGCGGTCGCCGTTGTGGCGGAGGTTGTCGCAGTTCAGCAATGTGATCGGTCCGGCATTCGCCGCACGGCGGGCGCTGAGGATCGCGCAGATGGCCCCGTAGATCGTGGTTCCGGCCTGGCCCTTGCGCGCCCGCTCGAGGTCCTTTGCGAGATCGGCGACGCCGAAGTCGAGATGGTCTTTCGAGTCGAGGTAGTAGCCCGCCTCTGTCACCGTGAACGAAACCACCCGCGTGCGTGGATCGGCGCCCCGGGCGATCACCTCCGTCAGGTTCGCGTCGTAGGCGAGCACTTCGCGGATGGATTCGATGCGTTGGTAGCGGTAGGCGGCGGCTGGCGAAACCGTCTCCAGCGTGTAGCGCCCGCCTTGAGCGCGCAGGGCGTTCTCGACGTCGGCCATGTCGGGCCGCAGGTTGGCGCCGACCAGCGACCAGCGCCGGTCGCCGGCCTCGATCAGCTCCTGCAGGTACACCGCCTGGTGCGCGCGATGGAAGGAGCCGAGTCCGAGGTGCAGGACCACGAAATCGGAAGAAGTGGAATCGGCCATGGCGGATTCAGGCGGCAACCGTGCGGCCTTCGCGATTGAAGAAGTGGAGTACCGAAGGATCGAGCTCGACGTTCACCGAGTCGCCGGCCTGCAGGTCGGTCCGGTCGTTCTGGCGTGCGACCAGCGGTACGCCGCCGACGTCGATGTGGATCAGCGTGTCGGCACCCAGCGCCTCGATCAGCTCGACGCGGGCGGGCGCGCCGGTCCCCTGTCCGTGGTGCACGCGCAAGCCTTCCGGCCGCACGCCGAGGAAGCCGTCGCTCGGCAGCCGTCCGCCCGTCAACGCCGAGAAGCTCGGTATGGCCTTTGCCTCGACCATGTTCATCGACGGCATGCCGATGAACTGCGCGACGAACTGGTTGGCCGGGCGGTCGTACAGGTCCATCGGCGTGCCGACCTGCTCGATCAGGCCGTCGCGCAGCACGACGACCCGGTCGGCCAGCGTCATGGCCTCGACCTGGTCATGGGTCACGTAGATGCTGGTCGCGCCGAGTGCGCGGTGCAGCTTGTGGATCTCCACACGCGTGTTGCCGCGCAGCGCCGCGTCAAGGTTGGAGAGGGGCTCGTCGAAGAGAAACACCTTGGGCGCCCGCACGATCGCACGGCCGATCGCCACGCGCTGCCGCTGGCCGCCGGAAAGCTCCTTCGGTGTGCGGCTCAGGTACTGCGTGAGGTTGAGCGTCTTCGCGGCGTGGTCGACCTTGGTCTTGATCACTTCCTTCGACACTTTCGCCAGCTTGAGCGCAAAGGACATGTTGTCGTACACGCTCATGTGCGGGTAGAGCGCGTAGCTCTGGAAAACCATCGCGAGGTCGCGCTTGCCCGAGGGCGTGCGCGTGATGTCCTTGCCGTCGAGCGAAAGCTTGCCGCTGGTGATCGGCTCGAGGCCGGCGATCAGCCGAAGCAGCGTCGACTTGCCGCAGCCCGAGGGGCCGACGAACACGATGAACTCGCCCTTGTCGATCTCCAGGTTCACGCCTTTGATGACATGTGTGTCGCCGAAGCTCTTCTGGATGTTGTCGAGTTGGAGATAGGCCATGGAATGTCCCCTGTCTTGCGTGTTCGTTTACTTGACGGCGCCGAATGTGAGGCCTTGCACCAGTTGCTTCTGGCTGAACCAGCCGAACACCACGATGGGCGCGATGGCCATCAGCGAGGCGGCGGACAGCTTGGCCCAGAACAGGCCTTCGGGGCTGGAGTACGAGGCGATCAGCGTCGCGAGCGTTCCGGCCTTGGCGGAACTGAGGTTGAGTGCCCAGAAGGCTTCGTTCCAGCTCAGCACCAGGCACAGCAGGCCGGTGGAGGCGAGTCCGCCGATGGACAGCGGCAGCACCACGTGACGGAACTCGGTCCACAGGCTGGCGCCGTCCATGCGAGCGGCTTCGAGGATCTCGGGCGGGATGTCCTTGTAGCTCGTGTAGAGCATCCACACCATGATCGGCAGGTTGGACAGCGTGAACACGATGGTCAGCGCCGTGCGCGTATCGAGCAGGCCCGCGGTCTGCGCGATGACATAGATCGGCACCAGCGCCCCGACGGCCGGCATCATCTTCGTCGAGAGCATCCACATCAGGATGTCGCGCGTGCGCTTCGTGCGGAAGAAGGCCATCGAGTACGCGGCCGGCGCGGCGATGAGCAGGCCGATGACGGTCGAGCCGACGCTCGTGATGAGCGAGTTCTTCGCGAAGAGCAGGTAGTCGCTGCGTCGCTGCACTTCCGCGAAGTTCTCCAGCGTCGGCTCGAAGATGAAGAGCGGCGGCACGTGGATTGCCTGCAGCTCGGTCTTGAACGAGGTCAGCACGAGCCACCCCAGCGGAAAGAAGAGCAGCAGCGACGCGACCCAGGCGCCCACGGTGCGCAGGCCCAGGGAGAGGATGTTTTCGGTTTGCATGCCGGTGCCCTCAGTCGAGGTTCTTGCCGATGATCCGGATCAGGAAGGCGGCCACGATGTTGGCCAGCACCACCGCGAAGAGCGCGCCGGCCGAAGCCACGCCGACGTCGAAGTTCATCAGCGACTGCTTGAAGATCAGGTAGGTGAGGTTGGTGCTCTCGTTGCCTGGCCCGCCATTGGTCGTGACGGCGATCTCCGCGAACACGCTCAGCAGGAAGATCATCTCGATCATGATCACCACCGCCATCGGCCGGCCCAGGTGGGGCAGGGTGAGGTAGCCGAAGCGCTGGAAGGCAGTGGCGCCGTCCATTCGCGCCGCCTCCATCTGCTCGCGGTCGAGGGATTGCAGCGAGGTGATGAAGATCAGGCAGGCGAAGGGAAGCCATTGCCAGGCCACCATGATGATCACGGAGAACAGCGGCACATCGGTCAGCCAGTCGACTGGCTCCGCGCCGAAGCTGCGCCAGAGGTCCGCGAGGATCCCGTAGATCGGATTCATCATCATGTGCTTCCACAGCAGCGCGTTCACCGTCGGCATGACGAAGAACGGCGAGATGAGCAGCACGCGCACGATGCCGCGTCCGGGGAAAGGCTCATTGACCAGCAGGGCCAGCAGCACCCCCAGCCCCACGGTGATGATGATGACGCTGCCGATCAGCACCAGCGTGTTCCACACAGCGGGCCAGAAGTCCGGGTCGGTGACGAAGTAGTGGAAGTTCTCCAGCCCGTTGAACGTGCGTTCGCCAGGTTGCATGAGGTTGTAGTTGACGAACGAAAAGTAGATCGTCATCGCCAGCGGCACGAGCATCCACAGCAGGAGCGTGATCACCGCGGGCGCCATCAGCGCGCGGGGCAGGAGTCGGTTCATGACGGCGGCTTTTTCTTCTGTCTCCTTCCCCCTTTGGGGAAGGGCCGGGATGGGGGCATCGCGTCGCAGTTGGTGCTGCACGCCCCCACCCCGACCCTCCCCCAGCCGGGGAGGGAGTGGGTTACTTGTAGTAGCCACCTTTTTTCATCTCGCGCTCGGCGGCGGTCTGCGAAGTCTTCAATGCCTGGTCGACCGTGACTTTGCCGGACAGCGCCGCACTCATCTGCTGCCCAACCGCCACGCCGATGGCCTGGAATTCGGGGATGGCCGCGTATTGCACGCCGACGTAGGGTGACTTGGGC
Source organism: Variovorax flavidus (assembly GCF_030317145.1). Lineage (GTDB taxonomy): Bacteria > Pseudomonadota > Gammaproteobacteria > Burkholderiales > Burkholderiaceae_C > Variovorax > Variovorax flavidus. The sequence goes on along the minus strand of NZ_JASZYE010000001.1, from coordinate 1,345,030 downwards.
AAGGTGCTGTCATTCGCGTTCGCGGTGTCGATGGCCTTCTTCTCGGCCTCGGCGAAGCGGGCCGCCTTCATGAACTCCGGCGATGCGTAGGTGGACTTGCGCGTGCCGGTCGGCACCGAACCCCATCCTTCTTCCTTGGCGACGAGCTTGACGTAGTCCTTGGAGGTTGCCCACTTGACGAAGGTCTGCGCCGCATCCACCTTCTGCGAGCTCGCAGGAATGGCCAGCGCCCAGGCCCACAGCCAGTTCGCGCCCTTGGGCGTGACCGCCACCGGCGCCTGCGCGAAAGCCACCTTGTCCGCCACCTTCGACTGCTTGGGATCGCTCACGAACGAAGCGGCGATGGTCGCGTCGACCCACATGCCGCACTTGCCCTCGTTGAAGAGCGCGAGGTTCTCGTTGAAGCTGTTGGCCGACGCACCGGGCGGGCCGTAGGCCTTCATCATGTCGACGTAGAAGTTGATCGCGTCATGCCAGGGCTTGGTGTCGATCTGCGGCTTCCAACTCATGTCGAACCACTGGCCGCCGTTGGTGTTGACCATGGTCGTGAGCAGCGCCATGTTGTCGCCCCAGCCGGGCTTGCCGCGCAGGCACATGCCGTAGACACCGGCCTTCGGGTCGTGGATCTTGCCTGCGAGTTCCTTCACCTGGGTCCATGTCGGCTGCTCGGGCATCTTGAAGCCCACCTTGTCGGCGAGGTCCTTGCGGTACATGAGCATCGAACTCTCGCCGTAGAAAGGCGAGGCGTAGAGCTTGCCGTCGGCCGAGAGCCCGTTGCGCATCGCGGGCAAGAGGTCGTCGACGTCGAAGGCGGCATCGGTCGCGATCGGCAGCAGCCAGCCCTTCTTGGCCCAGATCGGCGTCTCGTACATGCCGATGGTCATCACGTCGAACTGGCCGCCTTTGGTTGCGATGTCGGTCGTGACGCGCTGGCGCAGCGTGCCTTCCTCGAGCGTCACCCACTTGAGCTTGATATCCGGATTCGCCTGCTCGAAGAACTTTGTGAGCTTCTGCATTTCGATCATGTGGCCGTTGTTCACGGTGGCGATGACCAGTTCGGTCGCGGCGTGCGCGAGGCCGGTGCCTGCGATCGCGAGCACCAGGCCCGCCTTCAGAAAACGCTTCATGAGTTGTCTCCTTGTGGTCAGCGACAGGCGGTCGCCGTCGCCGGATTCTGGAGACTCTGGCTTGCGGGTTTGGTACTGGCTTAGCCCATTTCGATACTTCGATGCACCAGTTGATCGGTGACTTCCCTAGTTTCGGAAAGCAGGGATGTGGGCGCCTCGAAGCCCGATCAGGGTTTACGCAGGTAGGCAATAGGCTCAAGAAATCTACAATATGGACACTCATCCACAATATGGACGGATTGCAATATGCCCCTCGATGACTCCGACCCCAACCCGAAGACCCCCTACCAATACCCCAATCCTCCGGATGCGTTGCCGGAGATCGTGGTGCCCCATGCAATCCCGACGGACGAGCGGCTGTGGGTGCCGCAGGCGGAGAACGTGTGGTTTCGCCCGCTGTGCCTGAACGCCAGCCAGGGCTACTGGATGAACCTGCTGCGCGTGCGCAAGTCGGGCGTGCTGAGCCGCCACCGCCATCCCCAGGCGGTGCACGGGTTCGTGCTGAAGGGCCGTTGGCGCTACCTGGAGCACGACTGGGAAGCCACCGAAGGCAGCTACGTGTTCGAGCCGCCGGGGGAGACCCATACGCTGTACGTGCCGGAGGACGTGGAGGAAATGATCACGTACTTCCAGGTGAACGGTGTCATGTACTACACCGATCCTTGGGGCAAGGGGATGGGCTACGAGGACGTGTTCACCAAGATCGACATGTGCCGCAAGCATTTCGAAGCAGTGGGCCTCGGCGCCGACTTCACCAAGCAGTTCATTCGATGAAGGAGAACTACGGCGGCGCGAGCTACGACTTCGCCGGCGCCGTGGCGATCGTCACGGGCGGCGCGAGCGGCATCGGCGCCGAGGTCGTCACGCACCTGCGGCGCTGCGGCGCGCGTGTCGCCGTCTGGGACATGGCGGCAATCGCCGACGACGATGCGTGGCAGGTCGACGTGACCGATCTCGACAGCGTCGAACGCGCCGCGCGGGAGACCGTGACGCGCTTCGGACGCATCGACTTCGTGGTCAACAGCGCGGGGTTCGCGGGACCGACGATGCCGGTCGATGCCTACGACCCGCTCACTTGGCGGCGCATCGTCGACGTCAATCTCGTCGGCACCTTCAACGTGTGCCGCGCGGTGGTGCCACACCTGCGCGCAGCGGGGCAGGGGCGCATCGTCAACATCGCGTCGCTGGCGGGCAAGGAGGGCACGCCCAATGCCTCGGCCTACAGCGCGGCCAAGGCGGGTGTGCTGGCGCTGACCAAGTCGCTCGGCAAGGAACTCGCTGCGACCGGCATCCTCGTCAACGCCATCGCGCCGGCCGCGGTGCGCACGCCTATCCTGGCGCAGATGTCGCCCGCGCACGTTCAGACCATGATCGACAAGAGCCCGATGCAGCGTCTCGGCGAAAGCGCTGAGGTGGCCGAGATGGTGGCGTGGCTGTGTTCGGGTTCATGCACCTTCAACACCGCATCCATCTTTGACCTTTCGGGCGGACGCGCAACCTACTGACTTCGCGGCGGAGCGCTCACTGTGCGCAATGCCATCCCACTTTCCAACACCACTAGAGACATCCCATGATTCGATTCGCACAAAACCTGCGCCGCCTCGCGGTACTGTCCATGCTGCCCGCCGCAGCAGTGCTCGCCGCCGGCCAGGCCTCGGCCCAGGCGCGAGACTTTCCCACCAAGCCGATCGAGTTGGTCGTGCCCTTCCAGCCCGGCGGCGGCACCGATGCGTTGGCGCGTGCCTTCGCCGACGCCACGCGCAAGCACATGCCGCAGAGCATGATCATCGTGAACAAGCCCGGCGCGAGCGGTGCCATCGGCTGGCAGGACGTGATCAACGCCAAGCCGGACGGCTATCGCCTCGCGGTCGTCACGGTGGAGCTGACCACGCTGCCGCATATGGGCCTCGCGAAGTTCACGTACGACGACCTCACGCCCATCGCACGTCTCAACGCAGACCAGGCCGCGATCACCGTGCGCGCCGATGCGCCATGGAACACCATCGAAGAGTTCCTTGCGGCGGCCAAGAAGGACAGCGGCAAGCTCAGCATGGGCAACGCCGGCAACGGATCGATCTGGCACCTGGCGGCGGCCGCGCTCGAAGACAAGACCAGCGTGAAGTTCAATCACACGCCGTTCCAGGGCGCGGGCCCCGCCGTGCTCGCCTTGCTGGGTGGACACATCGATGCCGTGGCTGTGAGCCCGGCCGAGGTCACGACCTACGTGCAGGCCGGCAAGCTGAAGACGCTGGCCGTGATGGCCGACCAGCGCGTGAAGGGCTTCGACAAGGTGCCGACGCTGAAGGAGCGCGGGATCGACCTGACCATCGGCACCTGGCGCGGCATTGCGGCGCCGAAGAACACGCCGCCGGAAGTCGTCGCGTACCTGAAAGACCTGAGCAAGAAGGCCTCGGACGAAGCCGCTTTCCGCGAAGTGCTGGAGAAGCAGAACCTGGGCTTCGCCTACGCCGACGACGTCGCGTTCAAGGCCGTCATGGCCAAGGACAGCGCCTACTTCAAGACGCTGATGGGCAAGCTGGACATCAAGAACTGAACACGCGCGACATGACTTATCAGGCAGAACTCTTCAAGGGCAAGCGGGCACTGGTGGCGGGGGCCACGCAGGGCATCGGCGCCGTGATCGCCAACCACCTTGCCGCGCTCGGCGCGGAGGTGACGGCCCTCGGCCTGGGTGCCGGCGACGGCACGCTGGACGCGGCGGTCGAGGTCAGGCAGGCCGACGTGACCTCGGTCGAAAGCCTCGAAGGCGCGCTGGCCGACATCGACCGGCTCGACATCGTCTTCAACTGCGCGGGCATCATCCAACGCGGGGCAGAGCATGACCTCGAGGTCTTCCAGAAGGTGCTGAACGTGAACCTCACGGGCACGATGCGCGTGTGCACCATGACGCGCGAGCGCCTGAAGGCGAGCAGGGGCTGCATCGTCAACACCGCTTCCATGCTCAGCTTCTTCGGCGGCGGCCTGGTTCCCGGCTACGCGGCCAGCAAAGGCGGTGTGGCACAGCTCACCAAGTCGCTCGCCATCAGCTATGCGGCGGACGGCATCCGGGTCAATGCAGTGGCGCCGGGCTGGATCGCCACGCCGCTGACGAAGCCGCTGCAGGACGACCCGTCGCGTGCCGGCCCGATCCTGGCGCGCACGCCGCTGGGGCGCTGGGGCACACCGGACGACGTGGCGCGCGCGGCAATGTTCCTGTGCACTCCCGCGGCATCGTTCATGACAGGGGTGATCCTGCCGGTGGACGGCGGCTACATGGTGGCCTGAGGACGATGGCGCAAGGCGGGCGGCGTGAATGGCACGGGGATAATGACCGGGCCTCTACGGTCCTTTCTTCAGTCGCTGGTCTCACTGCTCGTCCTATGCCCGCTCCCCGGTCTTCTCCTGCCACGTCATCGCCCGCCGAGGAGTCCGTCCAGGCGAAGGTCGCAGGCACCGCCGCGTTCTCCAAGTTCATGCGCGTGCTGCAGTTGGTGGCGGATGCCGAGGAGCCGGTGAACGTCGGTGCGTTGATGCGTGCGAGCGGCTATCCGCGGCCGACCGTGCATCGCATCGTTGCGGCGCTGATCGCCGAGCGCCTGTTGGTGGAAAACCAGAACAGCGCGAACCTGGCGCTCGGCCCACGACTGATCCAGCTTGCGAGCCGCAGCTGGGGCCGGTCCGAACTGCGGCTGGCTGCCGTCGACGAACTCAAGCGCCTGCGCGACCTGACTGGCGAGACAGTGCACCTTGCCGTGCCCAACGGCACAAGCATGGTCTACATCGAGAAGCTCGAAAGCCCGAGCGCGGTGCGCATGGCGTCTCGCATCGGCACGAGCGTCTCGCTGCACTCGACGGCGGTGGGCAAGGCCTATCTGGCTGCCCTCGATGACAAGACCTTCAAGGGCCTGGTCAAGGGTCTGCCCATGCCGCGGTACACCGAGAAGACCATGGTCGAGCCGGCGGCGCTGCGCGCCCAGATCGACCAGACGCGCGAGCGGGGCTGGTCGGTGGACAACGAGGAAAACGAGGCGGGCATCTTCTGCTTCGGCGCCGCGATCCGCGGAGCGGGCGGGGTGCCCGTGGCTGCCATCAGCGTCAGCACGCTCATGTTTCGCCAGAAGGAAGACCCGGAACAAGCCTACGTGGCGCCATTGCTCGAGGCCTGCCGGGTGATCTCGGAGCGCATCGTGCAGACGCCGTCGCTTTCATCCGGCGACGTGCTCTAGCGTCGCCGGGCTCAGGCGACTCCGCAGGCCGCGCTGTAGCGCGCTTCGTTCTCCAGCACGTGCTCGTGCAGTTGCGTGCAGGTGCCATCGATGTCGCCTTGCTCCAGCAGGTCGAGCAGGATCTGGTGGCTGGGCACCATGTTCTCGATGGGGGAGCGGTGGCGCAGCGCGATCAGCTGATACCGGATGAGTTCATAGGCACCGCGCAGGTAGGCGTTGGTGCAGCACGCCAGGAACTCGTAGTGGAAGTTCATGTCGATGCGCGAAAGGCGATCGACGTCGTGCGCCGCTTCGGCGGCCTTCATCTCGTCGATGTGCTTGCGCATGCGCTCCATCAGCACTTCCGGCTGGGTGGTGGCCGCCTCGCGCAGGGCGGCGATTTCGATCATGGCGCGGTAACGGCATAGCTGCCCCACCTGTTCGGGCGTGAGCTTGAACACGAAAGTGCCGCGCTGCGGATAGATGTCGACCAGGCCTTCCATCTTGAGCCGCACCAGCGCTTCGCGCACCGGCGTCTTGCTGATGCCCATCCGTTGCGCCAGCTGGGCCTCCGATACCTGCTCTCCCAGCTTCAGCTCGCCGGCCACGATGCCCTCGCGCAAGCGGTCGTAGGCGAGATCGGTGAGCAACTGCGGTCGCTCGAAATGTAGGGGGGCGTTCATGGGGTGCTCCGTGTTCCGGCTTGCTCAAGTGTAGGGGTTATCGAGGATGTCGGATCTGAGATACCAGATACGATACATCGAACACGGCGACACACAAGCCGGCAAAACGAGCAGGAGACACATGGCAATCGAACAAGCGTCGCTGGGCACACCGAGCATTGGCCGTTGGGAAGAGCGGCTGCTGGTTGCCAATCGCTGGGCACTGATCCTGTTGCTGGCGACGATGGCCGTGCTGGTCATCGCGAACGTGATCTCGCGCTACGTGTTCTCGTATTCCTTCACATGGGTGGAGGAGGCGACCCGCTACATGATGATCTGGTCCGCCTTCCTCGGCGCCGGCGTCGCCCTGCGGGTGGGCGGCCATATCGCCATCGACACGCTGCCCGGCGCGTTGCCGCCGCGTGCCGCACGCCTGCTGCGCGCGCTCATCGTGCTGGTGCTCGCCGTCACGCTGCTGGTGCTGATCTGGCTCGGCGTCGAATACTCGGAATTTGCCTGGGAGCAGGAGACACCGGTGCTGGGTTGGTCCTTCGGCAAGGTCTACCTTGCGATGCCCATCGGTGCAGCCCTCATGCTCGTGCACCTCGGCCTGGTGGCGCGGCGCTGGATCGGCACCGGCGAGTGGGAAAAGGTCGAGGGCTTCGACCCACAGGCACTCTGAGGCGGACACAAGCATGACTGCCGTTCTTTCCATCAGCTTCCTGGGCCTGATGATCCTGGGGGCGCCGATCGCCTTCGCGATGCTGATTGCCGGGCTCGCCGCCGTCGCCATGAAGCCGGGCCTGAGCGGCCTGATCGTGGTGCAGAACCTGTTCAGCGGCCTCGACAGCTTTCCCTTGCTGGCGATCCCGTTCTTCATCCTCGCTGCCGAACTGATGTCGGGTGGCGCGTTGACGGATGTGCTCCTCAACTTCGCGGCGCGGCTCGTGGGTCGTCGGCGGGGCGGCCTGGGCCACGCGAACATCCTGACGCTGACGTTCTTCTCGGGCATCAGCGGCTCCGCGCTGGCCGATGCCGCGGGGCCCGGCGCGATGCTGATCAAGATGATGAAGAAGGCCGGCTACAGCCCTGCCTATGCCGCAGCGTTGACGGCTTCCACCGCCATCGTCGGGCCGATCATTCCGCCGTCGATCATCATGATCGTCTACGCGCTGACCGACAACAGCGTGACGATCACAGGACTGTTCCTCGCCGGTGTCGTGCCGGGGCTGCTCATCGCGGGCGCGCTGGCGGCAGTGAATCACGCCATCAGCGTGCGACGCAACTACCGAAGCTCCGAGGCGCTGATCGACCACACGCCGATTCTTCGGCTCTTCGTGAAAGCGTTGCCGGCGCTGGTACTGCCTTTCATCATCCTCGGCGGCATTCACCTCGGCATCTTCACGCCGACTGAAGCCTCCGCGGCTGCAGTCCTCTACGCATTCCTGGTCGGTCGCTTCGTCTACGGCACGCTGCGCATGGACATGCTTCCGGCGATCCTTTTCCGTACCGCGCTGATGACCTCGTCGGTGCTGTTCATCGTGGCGACGTCCGCGGTGTTCGCCTGGGTGCTGACGGTGGGCCAGATCCCGCAGACCGTTGCAGCCTGGATCGCGGGCATGCACCTGGCGCCGATCGCGCTGCTGATTGCCATCAACGTGTTGCTGCTGCTGGTGGGCATCTTCATCGAGCCGCTGCCCGGCGTGATGATCATGGTGCCGATCCTGGCGCCGCTGGCCGATGCGGCCGGCCTGAATCCGCTGCACTTCGCGATCGTCGTCATCGTCAATCTCACGCTCGGGATGATCACGCCCCCGGTCGGCGGGCTGCTGTTCGTCACATCCATCGTCTCGGGCGTCTCCATGGGGCCCATGGTGCGCGAGGCCAAGCCGATGCTGGTCGCGCTGCTGCTCGTGCTGGCACTCCTCACATTTGTCCCGGGCTTCTCGACCTGGCTGCCGGGACTGCTGGGCTACAGGAACTGAGCCTCTCAATCATTCGACCGCTTTGCACACAGGAGACATCAAGATGAACAGAAGACGCCTTTCCCTCTTGTCCATGGCTGCGGCCATGCTGGTCGCATTCGGAGCCTCGCAGGCGCATGCGGAGAAGGTCCTGAAGTACGCGCATTTCCAGCCGGCCAAGAACGACCAGCCGAAGCACGTGGCCGCGCTCGCGTTCAAGGAGCACGTCGAGAAGGCCACCAATGGCTCGATCAAGGTCGAGATCTACCCCGCAGGCCAGCTCGGCACCGCGCAGCAGATGATGGAGGGGCTGCGCCTCGGCAGCGTGGAACTGGCCGTCGTGCATGACGGCGGCATCCCCGGTGTCTACAAGACCTTCAACATCTTCGGGCTGCCGTACCTGTTCAACGACCATGCGCATGCCTACGCGGTGCTGGACGGTCCGTTCGGCAAGGAGCTGGCCGAGGACATGCGAAAGAAGACCGGCATTCGGCTGATGGCCTACGCCGACAACGGCATCCGCCACTTCACCAATTCAAAGCATCCCATCAAGGCGCCGGACGACATGAAGGGCCTGAAGATGCGCGTGCAGCCCAGCCCGGTGTTCGTGAAGCTGGTCGAGGCGCTCGGCGGCAGCCCCACGGCCATCGATTGGGGCGAACTGCCCGCGGCGCTGGCACAGGGCACGGCCGATGGCCAGGAGAACGGCGTGACCAACATCCTCGCCGCCAGTCTCTACCAGCACCAGAAGTACGTCACGCTCGACGGCCACGTCTACAGCCTTCATGCCTATCTGGTGAGCGACCGCTTCTACAACAGCCTCACGCCCACCGAGAAGAAGGCCGTGGACGAAGGCGTCGAGAAGGCGAAGAAGATCCACCGCGACATGACACGCGAGCAGGATCTCTCGGCCAAGAAAGTGCTGGGCGAAAAGGGCATGACGGTCACTGAACTCAGCGCTGCGGAGGTCGATCGCTTCCGCAAGGCCTCGCAACCTGCAGTGCGCAAGTACCTGGAGGCCGATGTCAGCAAGGAATGGACGGAAAAGCTGGTGAAGGCCGCGGACAGCTCGCGCCAATGATGTCGGAGCCGGCGACCGTGAACGAGCGAAGGGCCGGCGCCTTGCCGTACCGCGTGGTCGCCCTCGACGACGGCTACGCGTCGTACGACCAGGAAATCCGCCTGCTCGGCGAGGCGGGCGCATCCTTCGAGGTGCAGCCCTGCCGCGCCCAGGAAGAAGCGGCCTTGCGAACGGTGCGCGGCGCGGATGTCGTGCTGGTGAGGGAGTCTCCCATTCCGCGGCGGGTGATCGATGCGATGGATCGCTGCAAGGCCATCGTTCGCTACGGAATCGGCGTCGACAACATCGACCTCGTGGCGGCGCGCGAGCGCGGCATCGTGGTGGCGAACGTGCCCGACTACGGGACCGATGAAGTCAGCACGCAGACGGTGGCTCTTGCGTTGTCCGTCGTCAGGCGCTTGCAGTTGCACGATGCCGAGGTACGGTCCGGGCGATGGTCGACGGGCGTGCTCAAGCCGATGTATCGATTGCGCGGCCGTACGCTGGGACTGATCGGCTTTGGTCGGATCGCCCGCATGACGCATGAGAAGTTCGCCGGCTTCGGCTTCGGCCGCGTGCTGGTGAACGACCCGCACGCCGAACTGCCGCCGGGACTGGAAGCAGCGAGCGTGGACGACATCTGCCGCGAGGTCGACATGCTGTCGCTGCATGTGCCGTTGACGGCGCAGACGCGGCATCTGATCGATGCCCGCAGGCTGGCCTTGATGCGGCCGACGGCCATCCTGGTCAACACCTCGAGGGGCGGGCTGGTCGATTTGGATGCGCTCCATTGCGCGCTGACAGAAGGCCGAATCCTCGGCGCGGGGCTCGACGTGTTCGAGCAGGAGCCGCCGGACCCGGCGCATCCGATCTTCGCGCTGGACAACGTCGCCGTCAGCAATCACATCGGCTGGTACAGCGAGGAGGCCATGCGCGAACTGCAGCGCAAGACAGCGGAAGAAGCGGTGCGCATCCTGCGCGGCGAGCCGCCGCGTCATTGGGTGAACCGCTGAATCGAATCTTGTTTGGGATCTAAGGAGCTGAAGAATGAAAGAACTGATCGAAGGATTTCAGACCGTCGCGGTCGCCTCGGTGGCCGATGCCGTCGACAAGGTGTGCGGCAGGCGCGGCTACATGGACGCCAGCATCAAGCCGCGCATCAACGACAAGCGCGTGGTCGGCCCCGCGGCCACCGTGCTCGAAGCGGCAACGGATGAATTCCTGCCACCGCAACACGCGCTGGACCTGATCGACGAGGCGCCGCGGGGCAGCGTCATCGTGATTTCCATCGCGGGCGGCGAACCCGACGTGGCGGTCTGGGGCGGCCTCATGACGGCGGGTGCCGTGGCCAACGAGCATGCGGGCGCGATCCTGGACGGCGGCGTGCGCGACCTGGGCGAGATTCGTCGCGACTATGGCTTCCAGGTCTATGCCCGCGAGATCAGCCCAGGCACGACCCTGGGCCGCTTCAAGACGGTTGCATCCCAGGTGCCGGTGGAAGTCGGCGGCGTGGTCGTCCATCCGGGGGACATCATCGTGGCCGACATCGACGGCGTCGTGGTGGTGCCCCAGGGCAAGGCGCAGGAAGTGCTGGACATGTCCATCGAGATCGATGCGCGCGAACTGGAGCAGGCTCGCCTGATCATTGCGGAGAAGTCGCTGCGCAAGGGTCTGGCCAAGTACGGCCGCATCTGAAGGGGAGGGCCCAGCGCGTGACAACCGACATCCTCGCCCTCGGCGAGCCGATGGTGGAGTTCAACCAGACGGGGGAGGGCGGCGGTCGCTCCTACCTGCAAGGCTTCGGCGGCGACACCTCCAATGCGGCCATTGCCGCGGCCCGGCAAGGCGCGAGCGTCGGCTACCTGTCGGCGGTGGGGGACGACGTGTACGGTCGCATGCTGCGCGACCTGTGGGAGCGCGAAGGTGTCGAGCACGGCGGCGTCGCGACGAATCCGCAAGGCTTCACGGCCGTCTACTTCGTCAACCACGACGCCAAGGGCCATCACTTCAGCTTTTTCCGCCGGGGCTCCGCTGCGAGCCAGATGCGGCCACAGGACTTGTCACGCGAAAAGATCGCACAGGCGAAGGTCTTGCACCTGTCCGGTATCTCGGCTGCGATTTCCGATTCGGCATGCGACACCTGCTTCGCTGCCGTGGAGATGGCGAAGGAAGCGGGCGTGCAGGTCTCCTTCGACACGAACCTGCGGCTGAAGCTGTGGCCGCTGGCGCGCGCGCGGGCGGTGATGCGTGAACTGATCCGCCAGTGCGACATCTGCCTGCCCAGCTTCGAGGACATCAGCGCCATCAGTGGCCTTGAAGATCCGGATGCGCTCGCCGATTTCTGCCTTCAACTGGGCGCGAAGACCGTGGCGCTCAAGCTCGGGGCGGAAGGAGCGCTGATGGACGATGGGCGCAGGCGCTTTCGCCTGGCGCCGCATCCGTGCAAGCCGGTGGATGCGACGGGCGCTGGCGACACGTTTGGAGGTGCGTTGCTGGCGCGGCTTGTCGCCGGTGATGATCTTCAGGCGGCTGCGCGCTATGCGACTGCGGCTGCCGCCCTCTCCACCGAGGGCTACGGTGCAGTGGAGCCGATCCCTCATTCGGAGCAGGTACGGGCCGCGCTCGCCGCATGACGGTCGCGATCAGCGCCCTTCGTAGGCTTGCTTCAACAGGCCGATGTCCAGCTTCTTCATTTTCATCATCGTCTCCATGACGCGCCTGGCCTTCTGAGGGTCCTTGTCCTGGAGCATCGCGCCGAGCGCGGTGGGGACGATCTGCCACGACAGCCCATACTTGTCCTTCAGCCAACCGCAGGGCTGGATCTCGCCCCCGTCGGATGACAACTTCGCCGCGAAGTCATCGACTTCTTCCTGCGTCTCGCAGCGCACGAAGAAGGAGATGGCGGGTGTGAAGCTGAACATCGGGCCGCCGTTGAGGGCCATGAATTCCTGACCCTCGAGTTCGAAGGTGGCGCCCATGACGGAGCCCTTCGGGCCGGGCCCGCCTTCCCCTTGGCGCATGACGTCCTTGACGCGCGAGTTCTTGAAGATGGACGTGTAGAACGTCATCGCCTCTTCGACCTTGCCGTCGAACCAGAGGAAGGGCGCAATCTTTTGCATCGGGATTCCTTTCGTCTGCTGCCGGGAAAAGCGGGGAGTGCGGTTGCAGCACTTCCATGCCGGGACGGGCAGGGGAGAAGACCAAAGGTGGCCGACTGGTACTGAACCAACAAGTTCAGTATGCGGTGCGGCTCAACCGCATGTCAAGCGTCAAGCGACTTGCAGCGATGCCCTGCGTTCGCCGAGCCGGCTGCTCCACGCTGCAAGCGCCAACGCGCCGAGCGTGATGGCCGCGCCCGCCCACGGCAGGTCGGCCAGCGGGGCGCCCGCGGCCAGCATGCCGCTGCCGATCCAGGCGCCGGTCGCGTTGCCGAGGTTGAACGCGCCCTGGTTCAGCGTCGACGCCAGATTAGGCGCGGCGTCCGCATGCTGCACGATGAGTGTCTGCAACAAGGGCACCAGCGCGAAGGAGAGGGTGGTCCACAGCAGCATCAGCACGACGGTCGCGGCCTTCATCGGCAGCACGAAGTGCATGAGCGCCAGCACCAGCGCGTTGAGCCCGAGTACCAGCAGCATCGACGGCACCAGGCGCCGGTCCCCCAGCCGCCCGCCGACCGTGCTGCCGATGGTCAGGCCCACGCCCAGCAGAAGCAGGATGGGCGCGACTGCCGCGTTCGAGAATCCGCTCACTTGCGTGAGCAGCGGCGCGATGTAGGTGAATACGCAGAACAGGCTCGCCGAAGTCAATGCGCTCGTTGCCAGCGCCAGCAACACGCGGCGATCCGCCAGCACGGTGAACTCGCGAAGGATGTTGCCCTTCTGCATCTCGATGTGTCGCGGGAGCAGCACGACCAGCGAAGCAACCGCGGCCAGCGCGATCACCACGATGGACGCGAAGGTCATGCGCCAGCCATAGTGCTCGCCGACGATGCGGCCGAGCGGCACGCCGAGCACATTGGCCAGCGTGAGGCCGGTGAACATGAGTGCAATCGCCTGCGAGCGCTTGTTGGGCGCGACCAGCCCTGCGGCGACGACCGAACCGATCCCGAAGAAGGTGCCGTGCGCCAGCGCAGTGATCACACGGGCCGCCATCAGCAATCCGTAGTTGGGTGCCAGCGCGCACAGGAGGTTGCCGAGCACGAAAAGCGAGGCCAGGGTAATCAGCGTGGCCTTGCGCGGCAGCCGCGCCGTTGCCACGGCGAACACCGGCGCGCCGACCACCACGCCCATGGCGTAGCCGGTGACCAGCAGGCCCGCCTGGGAGAGCGTGACGCCGAGGTCGAGCGCCATGTCGGGCAGCAGCCCCATCACGACGAATTCGCTCGTGCCGATCGCGAATGCGGCGGCCGCGAGGGCCAGCAAGGCAATGGGCATGCGCGACGGAGCTGCGAGCGGCGAACTGGTCGAGGTGGTCATAAGGAATATTAGGGTTAACCCCTATTATCCCGGACGACCCGCCTCACGTTGCTGGCAGAAGCGAATTCCGACGGAACTCCGTCGCATAAAACAACAGTGCGACCACTCCAAAGGCGCCGCCGAGGAGGCACAGGCCACCCCATCCGTGGAATGCGTAGATCGCAGCGGCCAGGCCGGAGGCCACGGCCGCGCACATGAAGATGAAGGTCAGGAACAGCCCGTTCAGCCGTCCGCGCAACTCCGGCGCCAGGATGTACAGGCTGCGCAGGCTGAGCACGTTGCACACCTGGACAGCACCATCGAGCAGGATGCCCGCCGCGACCAGGCCCGCCAGCGAGCGGAAATGGACGGCCGCGGCGCCCAGTCCGAAAGACAGCAGCGCGACGACGATCGCCATGCCCGTCGCCGGTCGCGTGAGTCCGCGGTCTGCCAGGCGCCCCGCCCACGGTGCGGCCAGTGCTCCCGCTGCGCCAGCCAACGCAAACAATGCGATCCCGCCCTGGCCCAGCCCGAACTCATGGGCCAGCGCGAGCGGCACGGCAGTCCAGAAGGCCTGGAAGCCCGCGAACATCATCCCCTGGTAGAAGGCGCGCCGACGCAGCAGCGGCGTGCGCCAGACAATGCCGGGCAGCGAGGCCATGGTGCGCGCATAGCCGGTCGAGGCATGCGGCCGGCGCTGCGGCAACGCGCGCCACAGCACCACGGCCAGGGTTGCCATCAAGACCGCGGAAATGGCGAACACGGCACGCCATCCGAAGGCCGCTGCGATCAGGCTTGAAAACGGCCGCGCCAGCATGATCCCGGCCAGCAGCCCTGCCATGATGTTGCCCACGACCTTGCCGCGCGTCGCCTCCGGCACGAGATGCGACGCCAGCGGCACCAGCACCTGGGCCGCCACCGCGCAAGTCCCGACGAGAAACGAAGCCGCAAGGAAGGTCGCTGCCGAATTCGACAACGCGATGCCGACCAGGCCGATGACCGCACCCACCATCAGAAAGGTGATCAGCCGCCGGTTCTCGACCACGTCGGCCAGCGGAACCAGCATCAGGAGGCCCGCGCCATATCCGAGTTGGGTCAGCGTCATGATCAGGCCGGCCAGGCCCGCATGCAGCTGGAGCGTGGCGGCGATCGGCCCGATCAGCGGTTGCGCGAAGTAGATGTTGGCGACGCAGAGCCCACACGCGATGGCGAACAGGATGGTCAGGCCGGTGGACAGCCCGGCAGGTGCGGATGTCCCGCTGGGAATGGAATGTTGGGGATGGGGCACGGAGGCGTCTCGCAAGGGCTCCAGGGCTCGCCTGGGTGGAGGGCCGGCACCTTAGCATGTCTCCCGAGAACGTGCCGGGCGGCTGGAATGCACGTTCCGGCATACAGCGAAAGACGCATGGTCTGTTCGTCGGGAAGCGCACAAACTGGAGAGAGCTTTCAGGGAAAGGATGCACCATGCCAAAGAACATCGTGTTTTGCGCCGACGGCACCTGGAACGGCCTTGGCGCGGGCGATGCCCAGGATCTTCAGGCCGACGCGACCAACGTGCTGAGACTCTTCGCCGCACTCGCCGGCACGGTCACGTCGGACTCCCTGCGAAAGCAGGACGAGCAGGAAAAGGTGGCCACCGGGGCCGACGGCGAGGTCACCCAGATCGCGAAATACCTGCACGGCGTCGGCGACTCGAAGAACGGTATCCGGAAGCTGCTGGGTGGGGTGTTCGGAGAGGGCTTCATCGAGCGGATCGTTCGGGGCTACACCTTCCTGTCCAGAAACTACGAGCCAGGCGACCGCATCTACCTGGCCGGCTTCAGCCGCGGCGCGTACACCGTCAGGGCGCTCGGAGGCATGGTCACGAAGATGGGCTTGCTTCCCCAGGATGCCATGCGAGGCAGCGACGGCAGCTACGACGCCGACAAGGCCTACAAGCTCGGCGTGTACATATGGGCCGCCTACCGCAGGGCCGCGGGCAAGCACAGCACCTTGCTTGGCTATCTCGAAGAGTTCAAGGCCGAGTCGATCGATCTCGACAAGCTGGTGCAGGGTGTCGGCATCGAGGCGATCGGCGTCTGGGACACCGTGGGAGCCTTGGGCGTGCCGGTCTATGACCTGGCCGATGCGTCGAAGGTCGACATCTTCGAATTTGCCGACAAGGCGCTCTCCGCCAAGGTGCGGTCGGGATTCCACGCGCTGGCCATGGACGAGCAGAGAAGCGATTTCGAACCGACGCTGTGGGATGACCGGGATGGCGTCCATCAGCGGTGGTTCTGCGGCGCGCATGCCGACGTGGGTGGCGGCTACCCGACGCAGGAACTCTCCACGTTTTCGCTCGACTGGATGATCGGGCGTCTGCGCGACAGTGGAGTGGCGATCTCGCCGCAATACAAGGCGGCGGACTCATTCACCTTCGGCCCCATCCACACGCCGTACGAGGATCCGCCCTTCAAGCTGCGGCCGCACGCGCCGCGGCAGTATCCCGGTGACGCCTTGTTCCATCCGAGCGTTCAGATCTACCTCTCGGGCTTCGCGGGCTATCAGCCGGTGGGCCTGGGCCCGCTGCTGACCGGCCGGCAACTCGACCCGAGCGTCGTCAGCCCGTAGCGTCGTCGTCGTCGAGCCTTGCAGCAGCCGTGATCTCGGGGTGGACCAGGCGGTACGCGATAAGCAGCCAGGCAATGGCCCAGGCGGTGCCGAGCGCCCATCCCGCCAGCACATCCGTTCCCCAATGGACGCCGAGCGCGATCCGGCTCACGCCGACGAGCAGGGCCGTCGCAGCTGCGACGGCAAGGATGTAGAGGCGCTCGGACAGGCGGTTGCGTGTCGTCGCGGTGAGCACGCCCAGTGTGAGGAACACCGCCGCGGACATGCTCGCGTGCCCACTCGGAAAGCTCATGCCCCAGGCCGCGTAGTCGGCGAACGTTGCATCAGGCCGCATCCGGCTGAAGGCATGCTTGAGCAGCGTGACCAACCCTGCGAAGCCGAGCGTGGACGCCACGACGAGCAGCGCCGTCATGCGTGCCGACACCAGCAGCAGGTAGCCCGCGGTGGCCGCGGTGAGCAGTGTCAACACGGAGGTGCTGCCGAGCCCGCTCAGATCGCGCATGACCTGGGTGAACCAAGGGTGTGCCTCCCTGATCTGTTGCGCCTTGTGCAGAAGGCGCATGTCGATGCCGCGTGTATCGCCCTCGAAAACTTCGCTCGCGATGAGGGCGAATCCGAGAAGCAGGAGGACGACGCTGAGACCTGCGGCCAGCGGCCCGAGCAGCGACCGCAGATTGTCGAAGCGGGCCAGCGATACCCATCCGAATCGATGGCGAAATGGTGGCGACGGTGTGCTCATATCGATCTGCAATCTAGCACCGCTTGGAAGCGGACAGGGCGGACCCCGAAGCGAACTGGCAGGCGCCCGGAACGGCTCGCGCCTTGACGCCCTGAGACCCGGAGCGTTGCCGGGCAAGTCCCTTGATGGAAAATGTCTTGCTCCCCCGAAGATCAAGCACTTATTCAATGCTGACAACGAACCACGGCAACCAGGTGCTTTCTGTTGCGCCCATGATGGACTGGACAGATCGCCACTGCCGGTACTTCCATCGCCTTCTGACGCGGCGCACGCTGCTCTACACCGAGATGGTGACGACCGGTGCGCTCATCCATGGGGATGTGCCGCGCCATCTGCGTTTCAACAGCGAGGAGCATCCTGTCGCACTCCAACTCGGCGGCAGCGAGCCCGCCGATCTGGCGCATTGCGCCAGGCTGGGCGAGGAGTGGGGCTACGACGAGATCAACATCAACTGCGGCTGCCCGAGCGAGCGGGTGCAGCGCGGCGCCTTTGGTGCGTGCCTCATGAACGAGCCGCAGCTCGTGGCCGACTGCGTGAAGGCCATGGTCGACGTGGTGGACGTGCCCGTCACGGTCAAGCATCGCATCGGCATCGACAAGATCGAGAGCTACGACTTCGTGCGCGACTTCGTGGGCAAAGTGAGCGAAGCGGGCTGCGACACCTTCATCGTCCATGCCCGCAACGCCTGGCTCAAGGGTCTGTCTCCCAAGCAGAACCGCGAAGTGCCGCCGCTGCGCTACGAGTTGGTGCATCGGCTCAAGCATGACTTTCCGGCTCTGCGCTTCTCGATCAATGGCGGCTTCAACGACAACGCCCAGATGCATGCACACCTGCGCCTGCTCGACGGCGTGATGATTGGTCGCGAGGCCTATCACAACCCCTGGTGGCTGGCCGAATGGGATGCAGTCTTCTATGGTGACGCCCCCTCCACGCAGACGCGGGAAGAGGTCGAACTGAAGATGTGTGACTACATGGCGCGCGAGTCGGCAGAGCACGGCACGCCCTGGTCCAACGTTGCGCGCCACATGCTGGGCCTGCGCAATGGCCTCCCGGGCGCCCGCCGCTGGCGGCAGGTCTGGAGCGACCACCGACTCAAGTCCCGCCCGCCCCACGAGGTGATGGCAATCGCCCACGAGCCGGCAGACCAGCCCGCCTGAGCGCCGCGAGCGGCGCGCAATGCCAGAAATACCGCGGCCTGCGCGCGACTCAGAAACACCGCGGAACCGGCTCAGCCGGTCCGCCGGTGTTGCCCCCGGCAGGGGGAAGGCGAAGCGACACGAAGTGCGCGCAGCCTGGGGGCGAGCTCAATTCGCCGCTTCAAGCCCATTGCTGAAGTGTTGCTGCATCCTCGCCATGGCCGCAGCCGGATCGCGGCCCCTGATGGCGGCCATGACGGCCCGATGCTCCTTCAGCGATTCGCCGATGCGGCCCGACTTCAAGAGCGAGTTGTGGCGGTTGAGCTTCATCACCTTTCGCAGGTCGGCCACCATCTGGTCGCGCCAGCGGTTGTTGGCGATGGCGAGCAGCCGCATGTGAAATCGCTCGTTGATCGCGAAGAAGTGTTCACGGTCGACGTGGCCCGGCGTGGCGGCGGCTTCGAGTTCGGCATGCAGAGCATCGAGCTCGGCCAGTTGGGCATCCGACGCATGCTCGGCGACCACGCCCGCGGCATCGCTCTCGAGCAGGCTCAGCAGGTGATAGACGTCCGCCAGGTCCTTCTCCGACACCTCGGTGACGTAGGCGCCGCGTCGCACCTTCATCGTGACCAGCCCTTCGGCCGCCAGCACCTTCAGCGCCTCGCGCAGCGGCGTGCGGCTGATGCCGTATTCCTCAGCCAGCTTGAGTTCGTCGATCCAGCTGCCGGGTTCGAGTTCGCGGCTGAAGATGCGTTGGCGCAGCAGTTCCGCCACCTCTTCATAGAGGGCACGCGGTGTAAGGGTGACGGCGGACATGGGTGGAATGTACCGCAAGTTGGGTCTTTGAATTAATAATTACGGATCGGTTAGACTTGTATTGAACTGTGCCGCCGCCGCGCGGACACTCCACGAACTCGCACGACCTTAAAAGCGGCGCTCATGAGCAAATCCGACATCACCTTCTCCATTGCCACCCTCGAAGCCTGGACCAAGGCGGCCGCCAAGTCGGCCCCGGGCGGAGACCTCAAGGCTCTGAACTGGATCACCCCCGACGGCATCACCGTCAAGCCGCTCTACACCGCGGCCGACCTGCAGGGGCTGAAGTACACGGACACCTTGCCGGGTTTCGAGCCCTATCTGCGCGGCCCGCAGGCCACGATGTACGCAGTCCGTCCCTGGACCATCCGCCAGTACGCGGGCTTCTCGACGGCGGAGGAATCGAATGCCTTCTATCGCAAGGCGCTGGCGGCCGGCGGCCAGGGCGTCAGCGTGGCCTTCGACTTGGCGACCCATCGCGGCTACGACAGCGACCATCCGCGCGTGACCGGTGATGTCGGCAAGGCCGGCGTGGCGATCGATTCGGTCGAGGACATGAAGATCCTGTTCGACCAGATTCCGTTGGACAAGGTGAGCGTCTCGATGACGATGAACGGCGCGGTGCTGCCGGTGCTGGCGGGCTACGTGGTCGCGGCCGAGGAGCAGGGCGTCGCGCAGGACCAGCTGAGCGGAACCATCCAGAACGACATCCTCAAGGAGTTCATGGTCCGCAACACCTACATCTTCCCGCCACAGCCCTCGATGCGGATCATCGGCGACATCATCGAGTACACGGCGCAGAAGATGCCGAAGTTCAACTCGATCTCGATCAGCGGCTATCACATGCAGGAAGCCGGCGCCAATCAGGCGCTCGAACTGGCCTTCACGCTGGCCGACGGCAAGGAGTACGTGAAGACGGCGCTCGCCAAGGGGCTCGACGTGGACGTCTTCGCGGGGCGGCTGAGTTTCTTCTGGGCCATCGGCATGAACTTCTACCTTGAGGTCGCCAAGATGCGTGCCGCGCGCCTGTTGTGGTGCCGGATCATGAAGGAGTTCGACCCGAAGAACCCCAAGAGCCTCATGCTGCGCACGCACTGCCAGACCTCGGGCTGGTCGCTGACGGAGCAGGACCCCTACAACAACGTGGTGCGCACGACCATCGAGGCCATGGCTGCGGTGTTCGGCGGCACGCAGAGCCTGCACACCAACGCACTCGACGAGGCCATCGCGCTGCCGACCGAATTCAGCGCTCGCATCGCGCGCAACACACAGCTCATCATCCAGGAAGAGACGCACATCACCAATGTGATCGACCCCTGGGCCGGCAGCTACATGATGGAGAAGCTCACGCAGGACATGGCCGATGCGGCCTGGGCGATCATCGAGGAGGTCGAGGCGATGGGCGGCATGACCAAGGCCGTCGACAGCGGCTGGGCCAAGCTCAAGATCGAGGCCGCCGCCGCCGACAAGCAGGCGCGCATCGACTCGGGCAGGGATGTGATCGTGGGTGTCAACAAGTACAAGCTCAAAGAAGAGGAAACGCACGACATCCTGCAGATCGACAACGTCAGGGTGCGCGACGGCCAGATCGCCAAGCTCAAGGCCATTCGCGAGAAGCGTGACAGCGCTGCCGTGCAGGCCGCGCTCGACGCGCTCACCGCGGCCGCGGAAAGCGGCGAAGGCAACCTGCTCGACCTGAGCATCCAGGCCGTGCGCCTGCGCGCCACGGTCGGCGAGATCAGCGATGCGCTCGAAAAGATCTATGGCCGCCACCGTGCCGACACACAGAAGGTGACCGGGGTCTACGCCGCTGCCTACGATTCCGCGGAAGGCTGGGAAGCGCTGCAGCACGAGATCGCTGCCTTCGCCGAAGAGCAGGGCCGGCGCCCGCGCGTGATGATCTCCAAGCTCGGGCAGGACGGTCATGACCGCGGCGCGAAGGTCGTGGCCACCGCATTCGCCGACCTTGGATTCGACGTAGACATGGGGCCTCTGTTCCAGACGCCCGAGGAATGCGCGCGCCAGGCCATCGAGAACGACGTGCATGCCGTGGGCGTCAGCACGCTCGCAGCCGGCCATAAGACGCTCGTGCCCGCCATCATCGAGGAACTCAAGAAGCAAGGCGCCGACGACATCATCGTGTTCGTGGGCGGCGTGATTCCGCGCCAGGACTATGACTTCCTCTACGAAGCGGGCGTGAAGGGCATCTACGGTCCGGGCACGCCGATCCCGGCCAGCGCCAAGGACGTGCTGGAACAGATTCGCGCGGCGGTAGCGGTCTGAGATGAGGCATACCTCCTGGCTTGCCCACTTCGCGTGGCGGCCCACCCCCTTGCAGGGCGCAATACCTGCGGACCGGCGGAGCCGGTTCCGTGGCATTCCCGGTTCGGATGCAGCCGACAGCTGAAATGCCGCCTGTCAAAACTACCGTAACCGCCGACGCGTTGCTGGCGGCCCAGGGTCCGCAACAACGTCGGGCGATCGCCAAGGCGATCACGCTGCTGGAATCCACCCGCGACGACCATCGCGCGCAGGCGGACGAGTTGCTCACGGCCTTGCTGCCGCACACCGGGAAATCATTCCGGCTCGGGATCTCCGGTGTGCCTGGCGTCGGCAAGTCGACCTTCATCGAGGCGCTTGGGCTTTTTCTCATCAGGCGCGGCCACCGCGTGGCGGTGCTCACCGTCGACCCGTCCTCGACCGTCTCGGGCGGGTCGATCCTCGGTGACAAGACGCGCATGGAGCAGCTCTCCGTGCATGAGCGCGCCTACATCCGCCCGAGCCCATCGTCTGGCACGCTGGGCGGCGTCGCCGAAAAGACTCGCGAGGCAATGCTGGTGTGCGAAGCCGCCGGCTACGACATCGTGATCGTCGAAACGGTCGGCGTGGGCCAGAGCGAGACGGCGGTCTCGGGCATGACGGACATGTTCGTGCTGCTTCAGTTGCCCAACGCCGGAGACGACCTGCAGGCGATCAAGAAGGGCGTGATGGAGCTGGCCGACCTCGTCGTCATCAACAAGGCCGACATCGACAAGGATGCCGCGACCCGGGCGCAGGCACAGATCACATCGGCGCTGCGCCTCTTCGGGCACCACGGCAACCCGGCGCACGCGCAGGTGATGCACGCGGCGCACGCCGTGCCGGGTTCGCCCGAAGCGGAAATCCGCTTCTGGCTGCCCAAGGTGATCCAGCTCAGCGCATTGGCTGGCACCGGCATCGACGCATTCTGGGACGCAGTCCTGCAGTTCAAGGCGCTGCAGGCCGCCAACGGCAAATTGGCCACACGCCGCGAAAAGCAGGCGCTCTCATGGATGTGGGAGCGCATCGACGCCGGGCTCAAGCAGGCATTCCGACATCACCCGCAGGTGCGCGATCTGTTGCCCCAGGCCATCGCCCAGGTGGCAGCCGGTACGCTGCCTGCATCGACCGCTGCGCGCAATCTGCTCGCCGCGCAGGCAGGACGGGCGTAGCCTGTCGCCTGCCACCCTCACAAGATCAACTCTCCCGACGGAACGTCATGAAAGAAATCCTCGAACAACTTGAAAAACGCCGCGAACAGGCGCGGCTCGGCGGTGGCCAGAAGCGCATCGACGCGCAGCATGCCAAGGGCAAGCTGACGGCGCGTGAGCGCATCGAGCTGCTGCTCGACGACAACACCTTTGAAGAATGGGACATGTTCGTCGAGCACCGCTCGAGCGACTTCGGCATGGCCGACAACAAGATCCCGGGCGACGGCGTGGTCACCGGCTACGGGATGATCAACGGACGCCTTGTCTTCATCTTCAGCCAGGACTTCACCGTCTTCGGCGGCGCGCTCAGCGAGGCCCATGCCGAGAAGATCTGCAAGGTGATGGACCAGGCCATGAAGGTCGGTGCGCCGGTCATCGGCCTCAACGATTCGGGCGGCGCCCGCATCCAGGAAGGCGTGGCGTCGCTCGGCGGTTATGCCGACGTGTTCCAGCGCAACGTGATGGCCTCTGGCGTGGTGCCGCAGATCAGCATGATCATGGGCCCCTGCGCGGGTGGCGCCGTGTATTCGCCGGCAATGACCGACTTCATCTTCATGGTGCGCGACAGCTCGTACATGTTCGTCACCGGCCCCGAAGTGGTGAAGACGGTGACGCACGAGGACGTGACCGCCGAGGAACTGGGCGGAGCGCTGACGCACACCACCAAGAGCGGTGTGGCCGACATGGCCTTCGAGAACGACGTCGAGGCGCTGATGATGCTGCGCCGGCTCTACAACTACCTGCCGCTCAACAACCGCGAGAAGCCGCCCGTGCGTCCCAGCGGCGACCCGGCAGACCGCGCGGACCTTTCGCTCGACACGCTGGTGCCCGACAACCCGAACAAGCCCTACGACATGAAGGAGCTGATCGTGAAGGTGGTCGACGACGGCGACTTCTTCGAACTCCAGCCCGACTATGCCAAGAACATCGTGATCGGCTTCGCGCGCATGGAAGGGCAGAGCATCGGCATCGTGGCGAACCAGCCGCTGGTGCTCGCCGGTTGCCTGGACATCAAGTCCTCGATCAAGGCTGCGCGTTTTGTGCGCTTCTGCGATGCGTTCAACATTCCGGTCGTGACCTTCGTCGACGTGCCCGGCTTCATGCCCGGCACCAGCCAGGAGTACGGCGGCATCATCAAGCACGGCGCCAAGCTTCTCTATGCGTATGCGGAATGCACGGTGCCGAAGATCACGGTCATCACGCGCAAGGCCTACGGTGGCGCATACGACGTGATGGCATCGAAGCACCTGCGCGGCGACGTCAACCTGGCCTGGCCGCGCGCCGAGATCGCGGTGATGGGCGCCAAGGGCGCGGTGGAGATCATCTTCCGCGAGGACAAGAATGATCCGGAAAAGCTCGCGGCGCGCGAGGCCGAGTACAAGGCGCGCTTTGCCAATCCCTATGTGGCCGGAACGCGCGGCTATATCGACGATGTGATCCTGCCGAGCGAGACCCGCAAGCGCATCTGCCGCAGCCTGGTGATGCTGCGCGAGAAGAAGCTCGAGAACCCGTGGCGCAAACACGGCAACATCCCGCTCTGAGCACGGAAAGAAGAACATGTTCAAGAAAATCCTGATCGCCAATCGCGGCGAAATCGCCTGCCGTGTCATCAAGACTGCCAAGAAGATGGGCATCCTCACGGTGGCCGTCTATTCCGATGCCGACAAGGACGCGCGCCATGTCGAACTCGCCGACGAGGCGGTGCACATCGGCGCTTCGCCGAGCCGTGAGAGCTATCTGCAGGCGGATCGCATCATCGCGGCCTGCAAGCAGACTGGCGCCGAGGCGGTGCATCCGGGCTACGGCTTCCTGTCGGAGAACGAGGCGTTTGCGCGAAAGGTCGAGGAAGAGGGAATCGTCTTCATCGGCCCCAAGCACTATTCGATCGCTGCAATGGGCGACAAGATCGCATCGAAGAAGCTCGCGAACGAAGCCAAGGTCAACACCATTCCGGGCTGGAACGATGCCATCGAGACAGCCGAGCGTGCGGTCGAGATCGCCAGGGACGTCGGCTACCCCGTGATGATCAAGGCATCGGCCGGTGGAGGCGGCAAGGGCCTGCGCGTGGCCTACAACGACAAGGACGCCTTCGACGGCTTCACCTCCTGCCGCAACGAGGCGCGAAACAGCTTCGGCGACGACCGGGTGTTCATCGAGAAGTTCGTGGAGGAGCCACGTCATATCGAAATCCAGGTGCTCGGCGACGCGCACGGCAACGTGATCTACCTGAACGAGCGCGAGTGCTCGATCCAGCGCCGGCACCAGAAGGTGATCGAGGAAGCGCCGTCGCCCTTCATCAGCGAGGCCACGCGCAAGGCCATGGGCGAGCAGGCCGTGGCGCTGGCCAAGGCCGTGAAGTACCAGAGCGCCGGCACGGTGGAATTCGTGGTCGGCAAGGACCAGAGCTTCTACTTCCTCGAGATGAACACGCGGCTCCAGGTGGAACACCCGGTGACCGAGGCGATCACGGGGCTCGATCTGGTCGAATTGATGATCCGCGTCGCGGCGGGCGAGAAGCTGCCGTTGGCGCAGCAGGACGTGAAGCGCGACGGCTGGGCCATCGAGTGCCGTATCAACGCCGAGGACCCGTTCCGCAACTTCCTGCCTTCGACCGGCCGACTGGTGCGCTTCCAGCCGCCCAAGGAGACCATGTTCTCGGCGGATACCAAGCATCTCTACGGCGTTCGCGTGGACACGGGCGTGTACGACGGCGGCGAGATCCCGATGTTCTACGACTCGATGATCGCCAAGCTGATCGTCCATGGCCGTGATCGCGCGCATGCGATTGCGCTGATGCGCGAGGCGCTCAATGGTTTCGTGATTCGCGGCATCAGCAGCAACATCCCGTTCCAGGCGGCGCTGCTCGCGCACCCGAAATTCGTGAGCGGCGAGTTCAACACCGGCTTCATCGCCGAGCACTACGGCAAGGGCTTTCACGCGGAAGACGTTCCGCACGACGATCCGGATTTCCTCGTTGCGCTGGCGGCCTTCATGCATCGCCGCTATCGTGCCCGCGCATCGGGCATCAGCGGGCAACTCGAAGGACACGGCGTCAAGGTGGGCGAGCAGTTCGTGGTGGTCTTGATGGATGACAAGGGCGAGCACGTGCACAAGGCTGTGTCGGTCACTGATTTCCATGGACAGACAGGTTCCAGCGCGGTGGCCGTGGGCGACCGAAGCTACAAGATCGACAGCAAGGCGGCGCTCGGCAGCATCCGGGTGGAAGGCAACGTCAACGGGCGCGCGTTCATCGCGCAGGTCGAGCGCGGAGCAGGCAAGAATCCGCTGTCTTTGCGCGTTTCGCACAATGGCACCCAGATCGAAGGGCTGGTGCTCTCTCCGCTCGGCGCGCGGCTGCTCAAGCTGATGCCTTACAAGGCCCCGCCGGACCTCAGCAAGTTCCTGATGTCGCCGATGCCAGGCCTGCTGGTGGAGGTGTCGGTGAAGCCGGGCCAGCAAGTGCAGGCCGGCGAGAAGCTGGCGGTGATCGAGGCCATGAAGATGGAGAACGTGCTGTTCGCGACGCAGGACGGCGTGGTCGCCAGCATCGATGCGGCCAAGGGCGAATCGCTCTCGGTCGACCAAGTGATCATGGAGTTTGCGTGATGGGTGCGAACGACATGATGGCGACGAAGCCCGTGAACTTGCGCCGCCCGGTCACGCCTACGGCGCCGGCCGGGCCGTGGTCGGTGGAGGCCGTGCAGGCGCTGCTCGACAAGCCGCTCAACGACCTGCTGTTCGAGGCGCAGACGGTGCATCGCGCGCATTTCCCCGAGGGGGACATCGAGCTGGCGACCTTGCTGTCGGTCAAGACAGGCGGGTGTCCGGAGAACTGCGGCTACTGTCCGCAATCATCCGAGTTCGACACCGGGGTCAAGGCGCAAAAGCTCATGGAGGTCGACGAGGTGGTGCGCGCCGCGCAAGCCGCCAAGGATGCCGGCGCGACGCGCTTCTGCATGGGCGCGGCCTGGCGCGCGCCCAAGGATCGCGACGTCGAGAAGGTCGCGGTGCTGGTTGAGGCAGTCAAGGGCTTGGGTTTGCAGACCTGTGCCACCCTGGGCATGCTCGAACCACAGCATGCCGTGCAGCTCAAGGCGGCGGGCCTGGACTACTACAACCACAACCTCGACACCGCGCCGGAGTACTACGGCGACATCGTCGATACGCGCACCTACCAGGACCGGCTCGACACCCTGTCCTACGTGCGGTCCGCAGGCATCAGTGTCTGCTGCGGCGGCATCGTCGGCATGGGCGAAGCGCCGGTGCATCGCGCGGGGCTGATCGCGCAGCTCGCCAATCTCGATCCGTATCCGGAATCGGTGCCGATCAACAGCCTGGTGCGCGTGCCAGGGACGCCTCTGGCCGACTCGGAGCCGATCGATCCGCTCGATTTCGTGCGCGTGATCGCGGTGGCACGCATCACGATGCCCAAGGCGCGCGTGCGGCTGTCGGCCGGGCGCCAGCAACTGGGCGATGCGGTCCAGGCGCTGTGCTTCCTGGCCGGCGCGAATTCGATCTTCTACGGCGACAAGCTGCTGGTCACCGGGAACCCCGACGTGGAGGCAGATGTGCAATTGCTGCGCAAACTGGGCCTCAAGGCGCGCCAGACCACGGAGCAGGGAGCCTGCGCATGAACCGGCCATTCAAGGTGCTGGGGATCCAGCAGATCGCCATCGGCGGGCCGGACAAGAGCCGGCTGCAGAAACTCTGGGTCGAGATGTTGGGGCTGGAGGTGACAGGCACCTTCAAGAGCGAGCGCGAAAACGTCGACGAGGACATCTGCGCGATCGGCAGTGGACCGTTCAAGGTCGAGGTCGATCTGATGCAGCCGCTGGACCCGGACAAGAAGCCTGCGGTTCATACGACGCCGCTGAACCATGTCGGGCTTTGGATTGACGATCTTCCGAAGGCGGTCGAATGGCTCGAGGCGCAGGGTGTGCGCTTCGCGCCCGGCGGCATCCGTCAAGGGGCTGCCGGCTTCGACATCTGCTTCTTGCACCCCAAGGCCAACGAAGAATTCCCGATCGCGGGCGAAGGCGTGCTGATCGAGCTGGTTCAGGCGCCGCCCGAAGTGGTCAAGGCTTTCGCGGCCCTTGCGGCGGGCTGAGACGGCGAAATATCGTTGTTCAGCGCCCTTGAGGCGCTGGCTACTTGACGCCTGTCTTGGCGGCGCTGGCGGCGCGCGCACGCGCGAGGGCGGCCTCGACAATGGCCCGCTTGCGGTCCGCCGGCGCTGCGGTCACCGGGCCTTCCGGTGCCTTGGCTATGGAGGCTTCGGGCTTCTTGCGCCGCCGGCTGTGCGCTTCGTAGCGGCTACGTGCATGGTCTGCCTGCGCTTGCGACCACGCCTGCCAGCCGCTTCGGCCGGGCGTCGCCACTTCGAGCGAAATGCAGTCGACCGGGCACACCGGAATGCAGAGTTCGCAACCCGTGCAATGCGCCTCGATCACGGTGTGCATGCGCTTGTGGATGCCGAGGATCGCGTCGGTCGGGCACGCGTCGAGGCATAGCGTGCAGCCGATGCACCAGGATTCGTCGATGACCGCCATGGCCCGCGGGCCTTCGATGCCGAACCTGGGATCGATCGGCTGGACCGACTTTCCGGTGAGCTGCGACAGGCGAACCACCCCTTCCGCGCCACCCGGCGGGCATTGATGGATGTCCGCCTCGCCGGCTGCGATCGCTTCGGCGTAACCCGCACAATCCGGATAGCCGCAGCGTGTGCACTGCGTTTGCGGCAGCGCCTCCAGGAGGCGTGCGGCCAGCGTGTTCACGATCTCATGGGGACTTGCGTGCAGCCGAACGCGACTGGCGCGAAGGAGCCGTCTTCCGTGCCGCAGCGGCAGTCGCAGGGCGCCTTTTCGACGCTGCGGAGGGCTTGATCGTGTCTTCCGCCGCCAGGACCGTCTTGTCGGCTCGTTTTTGCGGCTTGTCGTGCGCTTCGATGAAGGCCTTCACTTCCGGGTAGACCTGTTCGCGCCAGCGGCGTCCGCTGAAGATGCCGTAATGGCCCGCGCCCTTGACTTCGTAGTGCCGCTGTTCGTCCGCGGAGACGCCGGTACACAGTTCGTGCGCGGCGCGGGTCTGGCCGGAACCGGAAATGTCGTCGAGCTCGCCTTCGACGGTCAGCAGGCCTGTGGAGCGAATGTCCTGAGGACGAACGGGCTCACGCACGCCCTCCGGATTCTTTACTTCCCAGGTGCCGTTCACGAGGTCGAAATCCTGGAACACAGTGCGGATGGTGTCGAGGTAGTAGTCCGCATCCATGTCGAGCACGGCGTTGTACTCGTCGTAGAAGGTGCGGTGCGCCTCGGCGCTTGCATCGTCACCCTTGATCAGGTTCTTGAAATAGTCGTAGTGGCTGCTCGCGTGGCGGTCGGGATTCATCGCGACGAAACCCGTGTGTTGCAGGAAGCCGGGATAAACGCGGCGACCCGCGCCCGGGAAGCCGTCCGGCACCCGGTAAATGACGTTGTTCTCGAACCACTCGAAGCTCTTGTTCATCGCGAGGTTGTTGACCGCGGTCGGCGACTTGCGTGCGT
The DNA here is from genome assembly GCF_030317145.1 of Variovorax flavidus. Lineage (GTDB taxonomy): Bacteria > Pseudomonadota > Gammaproteobacteria > Burkholderiales > Burkholderiaceae_C > Variovorax > Variovorax flavidus. The sequence goes on along the minus strand of NZ_JASZYE010000001.1, from coordinate 1,316,206 downwards.
CGATGGGGCCTCCCATCATGGTCATCGACAGGGGCGATTTCTCGCCGCGGCTGGCCATCAGGGACACCGCCGCCAGCACTGGAACCGTGGGCTGGCAGACGCTGACCACATGGCAGTTGCCGTATTCGGCCTGCAGGTAGCGGATGAAGTCCTGGACGTAGTTGATGTAGTCGTCGAGGTGAAATTCGCCTTCGGACAGCGGCACGAGACGTGCGTTGACCCAGTCGGTGATATAGACCTTGTGCCCTTGCAGCATGGTGCGCACGGTGTCGCGCAGCAGCGTCGCGTAATGACCCGACAGCGGCGCCACGATCAACACCACCGGCTGGCTCTTCAGCGTGTGGAGGATATGCGGCTCATCCGTGAAGCGCTTGAAGCGGCGCAACTGACAGAAGGGCTTGTCGATCTCGACGCTTTCGTGGATCACGACGTCGTGGCCGTCCACATTGACGGTCTTGATGCCGAACTCGGGCTTTTCGTAGTCCTTGCCCAGGCGGTAGAGCAAGTCGTAGCCGGCTGCCATGCGCTGTGCAATTGGCGTCTGTCCGAAGACGGCACCCTGGCCGTAGAGCTTGGAGGCGGCCTGCGCGAAGTCTGCAAACGGCTCCATCAGGGAGCGTTGTGCTTCATAAAGTTGGTAGAGCATCGGAGGGGCCAGATAGTTATTGCAATGCAATATATCAGTTGGCCGATGCTCGAAATAGGGGAAGCGCCCCACGGACCTGACGCGGTCGCGACATTCGTGAGTTCTCCACGAAACGGCCCGAAAGCGGCGCGGTTGCCCGCGCCGCTGTCATGGTTTAAAGCACCTTGGCGATGCTCTGGCAGACGTAGTCGATGTTCTTGCTGTTGAGCGCCGCCACGCACATGCGGCCGGTGTCGGTGCCGTAGACGCCGAATTCCTCGCGCAGGCGCACCATCTGGTCCTTGGTCAGGCCCGAATAGCTGAACATGCCGATCTGGGTGGTGATGAAGCTCATGTCCTGCTTCACGCCGGCTGACTTCAGGCCGTCGACCAGCTTCTGGCGCATCGCCTTGATGCGCACCCGCATCTCGGCAAGTTCCTTTTCCCACACGGCGCGGCGCGCCGGGTCGTTGAGCACGGCGGCCACCACAGCGCCGCCGTGGATCGGCGGGTTGCTGTAGTTGGTGCGGATGGCGATCTTGAGCTGCGACAGCACGCGGGCAGCTTCTTCCTTGCTTTCGCAGAGCACCGAAAGGGCGCCGACGCGCTCGCCGTACAGGCTGAAGCTCTTGGAGAAGGACGTCGACACGAAGAAGGTCAGGCCAGCTTCGACGAACTTGCCGATCACCGCGCCGTCTTCGGCGATGCCGTGGCCGAAGCCCTGGTAGGCCATGTCGAGGAAGGGAGTCAGGTTGCCGGCCTTGACGGCGGCGATGACCTGGTCCCACTGGGCGGCGGTGATGTCGTAGCCCGTCGGGTTGTGGCAGCAGGCATGCAGCACGACGATGGTGCCGGCCGGTGCCGCCTTGAGCGCGCCAAGCATGCCTTCGAAATCGATGCCGCGCTTGGCTGCGTCGTAGTACGGGTAGCTCTCCACCTCGAAGCCGGCGTTGGTGAACAGCGCGCGGTGGTTTTCCCAGCTCGGGTCGCTGATCAGCACCTTGGCGGACGGGTTGAGCTTCTTTAGGAAGTCTGCCCCGACCTTCAGGCCGCCCGTGCCGCCGATGGCCTGGATGGTGGCGACGCGGCCGGATTTCACCGGCTCGCTGTCGGCGCCGAAGACGAGGCCCTTGACCGCGTTGTCGTAGGCTGCGATGCCGTCGATGGGCAGGTAGCCACGGGCGCTGGGCGCCTTCATCATGTCCGCTTCCGCTGCCTGCACGCACGAAAGCAGCGGCAGCTTGCCGTTGTCGTCGTAGTACACGCCCACGCCGAGGTTGACCTTATTCGGATTGCTATCGGCGGCGTATTGTTCGTTGAGTCCCAGGATCGGGTCGCGTGGCGCCATCTCGACGGCGGTGAACATTGACATTGGAAAAGTCCTTTGGGGGGTGATCGGTTCGCGTGAACGCCGGACCTGCGTTACGCTGCCCGGTTCGCTTGAATTTTACCGGCCGCGCCACCACCTGCCAGAGTCACGCCATGCCAGAAACCTCCGAGATCATTCCAGAGCGGCAACACGCCGACCCTGTGGGCCCTGCCAAGCAGGGCGAGTTCGTCACGTTTCCCGGGTCGCCGTTCGAGCTGTTCCAGCCCTATCCACCCGCAGGCGACCAGCCGGCCGCGATCGCCGGGCTGGTCGAGGGCGTGCAGGATGGCGAGGTGTTCCAGACGCTGCTGGGCGTCACCGGTTCGGGCAAGACCTTCACCATGGCCAACGTGATCGCGCGGCTGGGCCGGCCCGCGATCGTGTTTGCGCCCAACAAGACCCTGGCCGCCCAGCTCTACAGCGAATTCCGCGAGTTCTTCCCCAAGAACGCGATCGAGTACTTCGTCAGCTACTACGACTACTACCAGCCCGAGGCCTACGTGCCTCAGCGCGACCTGTTCATCGAGAAGGACAGCTCGATCAACGAGCACATCGAGCAGATGCGCCTGTCGGCCACCAAGAGCGTGTTGGAGCGGCGCGACACAGTGATCGTGGCGACCGTGAGCGCCATCTACGGCATCGGCACGCCCGAGGACTACACGCAGATGCGCTTCATCATGCGGGTGGGAGACAAGATCGGTCAGCGCGACGTGATCGGGCGCTTGATCCGCATGCAGTACACGCGCAACGAGCAGGATTTTTCGCGCGGCACCTTCCGCGTGCGCGGGGACACGATCGACGTGTTTCCGGCTGAGCACAGCGAGTTGGCGATCCGGATCGAACTGTTCGACGACGAGATCGAGACGCTGCAGCTGTTCGATCCGCTCACGGGGCGCATTCGGCAGAAGATCCCGCGCTTCACCGTCTACCCGTCGAGCCACTACGTCACCCCGCGCGACAAGGTGCTGAGCGCAGTCGAGACCATCAAGCTCGAACTCGACGAGCGGCTCAAGTTCTTTGTCGGCGAAGGCAAGCTGGTCGAGGCGCAACGCATCGAGCAGCGCACCCGCTTCGACCTCGAAATGCTTGCCGAGATCGGCCACTGCAAGGGCATCGAGAACTACACGCGCCACCTGTCGGGCGCAGCGCCTGGCGAGCCGCCTGCCACGCTGACCGACTACCTGCCGAAGGACGCGCTGATGTTCCTCGACGAAAGCCACCAGATGATCGGCCAGCTTGGCGGCATGTACAACGGCGACCGCGCGCGCAAGACGACGCTGGTGGAATACGGTTTCCGACTGCCCTCGGCGCTCGACAACCGGCCGCTGAAGTTCGAGGAATTCGAGACGCGCATGCGGCAGTGCATCTTCGTGTCCGCCACGCCGGCGCAGTACGAGAAAGACAATGCCGGCAATGTGGTGGAACAACTCGTGCGGCCTACGGGACTGATCGACCCGGAGGTCGAGGTTCGGCCTGCCACCCATCAGGTCGACGACGTCCTGCAGGAAATCCGGCTTCGGGTCGACAAGAACGAGCGGGTGCTGATCACCACGCTCACCAAGCGGATGGCCGAGCAGCTGACCGACTACCTCGGCGACAACGGTGTCAAGGTGCGCTATCTGCACAGCGACGTCGATACCGTGGAGCGCGTCGAGATCCTGCGCGATCTGCGGCTTGGCGCCTTCGATGTGCTGGTCGGCATCAACTTGCTGCGAGAAGGGCTGGATATCCCCGAGGTGTCGCTGGTGGCCATCCTGGATGCCGACAAGGAAGGTTTCCTGCGCGCCGAGCGCTCGCTGATCCAGACCATCGGCCGGGCCGCGCGCAACCTGAACGGCAAGGCCATTCTTTACGCCGATCGCATGACGGACTCGATGAAGAAGGCCATCGACGAGACCGAACGCCGGCGGGTCAGGCAGATCGCCCACAACGAGGCCCACGGCATCACGCCGCGCAGCATCGTGAAGCAGGTTCGCGACCTGATTGACGGCGTCTACAGCGAAAAAACAGGCAAGGAGGCCGCCAAGCGCGACCTTGAGCGCGCCAAGGTGGAGGACATGTCCGAAAAGGACATCGCCCGCGAGATCAAGCGGCTCGAGAAGACCATGCTGGAACATGCGCGCAACCTCGAGTTCGAGAAGGCGGCCCGCGTGCGTGACCAGTTGGCGGTGCTGCGCGAACAGGCTTTCGGCGGTCCGGGCCACGACAACGTCGTCATCCCGCCCGCCTGACGCGACCGCCCGGCTGGGTCCCGGAGTGCAATCGGGTTTACCCCAGCAGCCCGGAGGGCCTTCTGTTATACTTGAGCGAAATACTCAACAACAAAGAAACTTCGCGATGAAGGGCCGACTCCTAATAACTGGTTCACCAGAAAGGCCGGAGTCGGGCAGGGCGGAGACGACGTCACCGAGGCCCCGCGCCAAGGTGTCATTTCAACGGTAAGCACACAAGGAGCTTGCGATGCGTCTCACTACCAAAGGCCGCTTTGCGGTTACAGCCATGATCGACCTGGCACTGCGCCAGAACACCGGTCCGGTCACGCTGGCCGCAATCAGCCAGCGGCAGCAGATTTCGTTGTCTTACCTCGAGCAATTGTTCGGCAAGCTGCGTCGTCACGAACTGGTCGAATCCACCCGCGGCCCCGGCGGCGGTTATTCGCTCGGCCGCAAGGCTGCGGATATCACCGTGGCCGACATCATTGTTTCCGTCGATGAGCCCATCGACGCCACGCAATGCGGCGGCAAGGAAAATTGCCTCGGCGAAGCGGGTCGTTGCATGACCCACGAGCTCTGGGCCTCGCTGAACCAGCGCATGGTCGAGTTCCTCGATTCCGTCACATTGCAGAAGCTGGTCGATGACCAGATTGCCAAGGGCGTGCAGATCGAGAACAAGCCGGCGGTCAAGCGCGCGATCTCCAGCCAGCCGGTGGTCAAGCCAATCCGCGTCAATGCACCGAATTCGGTGTTTGCGCTGGGCAACGCCTTCGCCAAATCGTGATCCAGCGGCGCCTTCGGGCGCCGATCGAACTGCTTCGAACAGATAAACCCCACGCCAGCCTGAGCCAGCCATGGACGTCACTCCTCATTTCCCGATCTACCTCGATTACGGCGCGACAACGCCGGTTGATCCGCGCGTCGTCGACGCGATGATTCCCTGGTTGCGCGAGCATTTCGGCAATCCGGCGTCGCGCAGTCATGCCTGGGGGTGGGAAGCGGAGGAGGCGGTGGAAAAGGCACGCGCCGACGTGGCCGACCTGATCGGCGCGGATCCGCGCGAAATCGTCTGGACGTCCGGTGCCACCGAGTCCAACAACCTCGCGCTCAAGGGCGCTGCCCACTTCTACAAGGGCAAGGGCAAGCACCTGATCACCGTGAAGACAGAGCACAAGGCCGTGCTCGACACCATGCGTGAACTCGAGCGCCAAGGATTCGAAGTCACCTACCTGGATGTCCAGGAAAACGGCTTGCTCGATCTGGAGGCATTCAAGGCTGCGATTCGTCCGGACACCATCCTGGCGAGCGTCATGTACGTGAACAACGAAATCGGCGTGATTCAGGACGTCGTTGCGCTGGGCACTATCTGCCGCGAACAGGGCGTGATCTTCCACGTCGACGCGGCGCAGGCCACCGGCAAGGTCGAGATCGACGTCAAGAGCCTGCCGATCGACCTGATGAGCTTGGCTTCGCACAAGACCTACGGCCCCAAGGGCATCGGCGCGTTGTGCGTTCGCCGCAAGCCGCGTGTGCGGCTCGAAGCCCAGATGCACGGCGGCGGTCACGAGCGCGGCATGCGCTCGGGCACCTTGCCCACGCACCAGATCGTGGGCATGGGCGAGGCCTTCCGTCTCGCCAAGCTCGAAATGAAGGAAGACATCGCCAAGGCCCACGCCCTGCAGCAGCGTCTTCTCAATGGCTTGAAGGACGTGGAGCAAGTGTTCATCAACGGGGACCTCGAGCACCGTGTGCCTCACAACCTGAACATGAGCTTCAACTACGTCGAGGGCGAGTCGCTGATCATGGGCATCAAGGGCCTGGCCGTTTCCAGCGGCTCCGCCTGCACCTCGGCCAGCCTCGAGCCCAGCTATGTGCTGCGCGCGCTGGGCCGCAGCGACGAACTGGCGCACAGCAGCTTGCGCATGACGATCGGTCGATTCACGACTGAAGAAGAGATCGACTACGCGATTTCAACCATCAAGCACAACGTCGCCAAGCTCCGTGAACTGAGCCCGTTGTGGGAGATGTTCAAGGACGGCATCGATATCAGCACGATCCAGTGGTCGGCTCACTAAAGTTCAAAGAGGTACCCCATGGCTTACTCATCCAAGGTCATTGACCACTACGAAAATCCGCGCAACGTCGGCTCCTTCGAAAAGGGCGACGACTCGGTGGGCACCGGCATGGTCGGCGCTCCGGCCTGCGGCGACGTCATGAAGCTGCAGATCAAGGTCAACCCGGAAACCGGCGTGATCGAAGACGCGCGCTTCAAAACCTACGGCTGCGGCTCTGCGATCGCCTCGTCCTCGCTCGTGACCGAATGGGTCAAGGGCAAGACGCTCGACGAAGCCGCTGCACTCAAGAACGCACAGATCGCCGAAGAACTGGCGTTGCCGCCTGTGAAGATCCATTGCTCGATCCTGGCGGAAGACGCGATCAAGGCGGCCGTCAGCGACTACAAGGCCAAGCACGGCGCCGCTGCCGTGACTACGGAAGCCGTTCACTGACATGGCTGTGACCCTGACCGAATCGGCCGCGCGCCACGTCACACGCTACCTCGGCAAGCGAGGCAAGGGCGTGGGTGTGCGGCTGGGCGTCAAGACCACGGGCTGCTCGGGCCTGGCCTACAAGCTCGAGTACGTGGACGAGTTCACGCCTGAAGACGTGGTGTTTGAAGACCATGGCGTCAAGGTCCTGGTCGACCCCAAGAGCCTGGCCTACATCGACGGCACGCAGCTGGATTTCGTTCGCGAGGGCCTCAATGAAGGCTTCAAGTTCAACAACCCGAACGAACGCGACCGTTGCGGCTGCGGCGAGAGCTTTCGCATCTGATCACCGCCGGCCTCGCGCCCGAGCCGCCACCATGTCATGTGCTGGCGGCTTTTTAACGCCATGAATCTGAACGACACCGATTTCGAACTTTTCGCCGTGCCGGCGACATTCGCGCAGGACCGCGCCGCCCTGGACGCCCGCTGGAAGGAACTGCAGCGCGAGGCGCACCCCGATCGCATTGCCGCCCAAGGCGCTGCGGCTCAGCGAGTCGCCATGCAGTGGTCGGTGCGTATCAACGAGGCCTATCAACGACTCAAGAACCCGATCAAGCGCGCCACGTACCTGTGCGAGTTGAACGGCGCCCCCATCAATGCGGAGAACAATACGGCGATGCCGTCGGACTTCCTGATGCAGCAAATGGCATGGCGGGAAGAGCTGGACGAGGCGGGCGACATCGATGCACTCGAGAAGCTGCGAGCCGAGGTGGAAGCCGGCCGGGCGCGGGCGCTGTCATCGCTGGATTGGCTCATCGACGAAAAAGGCGACTTCCCCGCAGCCGCGCGCCAGGTGAGAGCCCTCATGTTCATAGAGCGCTTTGCCGAAGATATCGAGGCCAAGGCCGATCAGTGGGGACAATAGAGCCATGGCATTGCTTCAGATTTCAGAACCCGGCCAAGCGCCCGATCCGCACCAGCGCCGCATCGCCGTCGGCATCGACCTCGGCACGACCCACTCGCTGGTGGCGGCGGTGCGCAATGGCGTCGCGGAATGCCTTCCCGATGCAGAAGGCCGAGTGGTGCTGCCTTCAGCGGTGCGCTATCTCGACAAGGAGCGGCGCCAGATCGGGTTCGACGCGCTGGCAGCGCGTGCCGCCGATCCCGCCAATGTGATCACCTCCGTCAAGCGCCTCATGGGGCGGGGCATCCGGGACATCGCGAATCGCGACGCGATGGCCTATCACCTGACGGGCGATGACGGCGAGGTCAAGGTGCAGACCGTGGCGGGCGAAAAGTCGCCGATCGAAGTCAGTGCCGAGATCCTCGCAACGTTGCGCTACCGCGCCGAAGACACCTTCGACGACGAGCTTTACGGTGCTGTCATCACAGTGCCCGCCTATTTTGACGAGGGCCAGCGCCAGGCCACCAAGGATGCCGCGCAGCTCGCCGGCCTCAACGTGCTGCGGCTGATCAGCGAGCCGACGGCGGCTGCCATCGCCTACGGGTTGGACAACGCAAGCGAAGGCGTCTATGCCGTCTACGACCTTGGCGGTGGCACTTTCGACATCTCGATCCTGCGGCTGACCCAGGGTGTCTTCGAGGTGATCGCCACGGGCGGCGACTCCGCGCTCGGCGGCGACGACTACGACCACGCGCTGGCCGAGTTTGTTCTTTCCCAGACTGGCCACAAGGCGCAAGGCGATGCTGACAGAGCGGCTCTGCTCGTGGCGGCGCGGGCCGCCAAGGAGGCGCTGTCTTCGGCCGAGTCGACCGCGTTTGTCGCCGGGCTGGCGGCGGGAGAGCTTCGTTTCGAGGTCCGGCGCGAGCAGTTCGATGCCGCCACGGCAAGCCTCACGGCGCGCACGATCGCAGCGGTCCGCAAGGCACTGCGCGACGCACGGCTCCAGTCCGCGGAACTGCAGGGCATCGTTCTGGTCGGCGGCGCCACGCGCATGCCGCAGATTCGGCGAGCGGTCGGCGATTTCTTCGGACGCGATCCGCTGGTCAACCTCAACCCCGATGAAGTCGTCGCGCTCGGTGCCGCGATTCAGGCCAATCAGCTGGCCGGCAACGGTGGCGCCGACGACCTGCTGCTGCTCGACGTGATTCCGCTGTCGCTCGGTATCGAGACGATGGGGGGCTTGGTCGAGCGCATCGTGCCGCGCAACCAGACCATCCCGACGGCCATGGCCCAGGATTTCACGACCTACAAGGACGGCCAGACGGCCCTCGCCCTGCATGTGGTGCAGGGCGAGCGTGACCTCGTTTCAGACTGCCGCAGTCTCGCGCGATTCGAACTGCGCGGCATTCCACCGATGGCCGCCGGCGCCGCGCGGATCCGCGTCACGTTCACCGTCGATGCCGATGGCCTCCTGAGCGTGAGCGCCAAGGAGCAGGGCAGCGGCGTGGAGGCGAATGTCACGGTCAAGCCGTCCTACGGCCTTTCCGACGACCAGATTGCCACCATGCTGCAGGAGAGCTTTTCGACCGCCCAGCAAGACATGCAGGCGCGCGCGCTGGTCGAGGCGCGCGTGGACGCCGATCGCATGTTGCTGGCCACGCAAAGCGCGCTCGATGCCGATGGCTCGCTCTTGACGCCTGAAGAGCGCGGCACGATCGATGCGTTGATGGAAGCGCTGCGCAGTGCGCGCTCCGCCAGCGACGCCGCGGTGGTCGAAGCCGCCACCAAGACGCTGGCCGACGGCACGGAAGCCTTTGCTGCCCAACGCATGAACGCTGGCATTGCACGTGCGCTCGCCGGCCGCCAGATCGAATCCCTATAGAACCCTCATGCCCACGATCAAGATCCTTCCTCACCCAGAGTACTGTCCGCAAGGCGCAGAGATCAGCGCGCCTGCCGGCACCTCGATCTGCGAGGCCATGCTCGAGAACCACATCAACATCGAGCACGCGTGCGAGATGAGTTGCGCCTGCACGACCTGCCATGTCATCGTGCGCCAGGGCCTCAGCTCGCTCAATGAGGCGGAAGAGGGCGAGGAAGATCTGCTGGACCGTGCATGGGGCCTCGAGCCGCAATCGCGCCTGAGCTGCCAGGCGATCCTGGCGCAGACGGACTTGACCGTCGAGATCCCCAAGTACTCGATCAATCACGCGAAAGAAAACCACTGATGACCCGGCAGATCGTTCTCGACACCGAAACCACTGGCCTCTCGGCGGAGAACGGCGACCGCGTCATCGAACTGGGATGCGTGGAGCTGTTCAACCGCAAGCTCACAGGCAACGACCTGCACATCTATTTCAACCCCGAGCGCGAAAGCCATGAGGACGCGCTCAAGGTGCACGGTCTGACGACCGATTTCCTGCGCGACAAACCCAAGTTCGCGACGCTCGGCAACGACATCGTCGAGTACTTGCGCGACGCCGAGCTGATCATTCACAACGCGGCCTTCGACGTCGGCTTCCTCAACAAGGAGCTGGAGCTTGCCGGCCTGCCGCCGTTGAAGAGTTTTGTTGGTGAGGTGACCGACACGCTCGCCATGGCGAAGACGGTGTACCCCGGCAAGCGGAACTCGCTCGATGCGCTGTGCGACCGCTTCGGGGTGGATCGCTCGAACCGCACCTTTCACGGCGCGAAGCTCGACGCGCAGCTGCTGGCCGATGTCTACATCAATCTCACGCGCGGACAGGATGCGCTGCTGATCGATGTGGCGACGAACGAGCCGACGCAAGGCATCGTCATCGCCGTGGATCTCCGTACCTTCGAGTTGCCGGTGCTCGTTGCCACCGAGCACGAGCTCACGGCACACGAGGAAGTGCTGATGCAACTCGACAAATCCAGCGGCGGCCGGACGCTTTTTCGGCAAACTGCTGAAAAAGCTGTGGCATAATCGCAGGCTTCGCACCACACGGCGCGAAGAAATCCAAAAGGCGCATGTCACCCTGCATATGCGCCACGGGCGGTTAGCTCAGGGGTAGAGCACAGCATTCACACTGCTGGGGTCGGAGGTTCGAAGCCTCCACCGCCCACCACAAATTCTCCAGTGAAACGGCACCCTCAGAGGGGAGCGCCAAGGATCATGCGTCAGTCTCATGTGTCACCTGCAGTCCATCAACTGCCGGAGAAAAACGTGGGAACTAGAAATGTCGCGGGCCTCTACATGCGGGCCGGATCTTGGACACTGCGCATCGTTACCCCCAAAGAACTTGTGCCGACCGTCGGTCGTACGGTCTGGTATCGGAAGTCACTTGGGACCGCCCACAAGCCAACCGCCGAGGCGTTGGCGTTGCAGGTATGGGCCGACGCAAAAGCTGAGTTCCTAAGGCTCAGTCGAGACCTTCAGCCCAAGACGCCGACGAAGATCAAGCCTACGGCTGAACTTGTCTCGCTCCTTGCCGAACGAATTCGCCATCACGTCCTGGCTCGAGACGACGCGAGGCGCTTTGGTTTACCGGAACCAGACGCAGGGTGGAGCATTGCCGCCCAAGCTGACGGAGTCGACCCCCTGACGTTGCAGCGAGCGCTCGCCAAGGGGATGGGCTTGACCTTGGCACAGGGGAGTACGTCCCTTGGTCAGCGTGCCGCTGACGCTCATGCTCACAGTCTGGGTCTGCAGATCGACTGGACAGGCCAGCAGGCTGCTCTGGTACGCCTCACTCAGGTGCTGGTCTCTGCGTACGTTGATGTGGCCAAGAGATCGGACGGTGAGGTCGTGGTGACGCCCGATGCGCCAGCGTCCCTAGCTATGTCGTCGACCCCCGCGACCCCGAAGTACCGAACCATCCGCGACCTGCTGCCCCTCTGGAAGCAGAAGACCACGCCCACCGACCGAGCCGTGAAGGACACGGAGCGGGCCTTGGATCTGCTGGAGGCCTGTGGGGTCCCGCACCAGCTCCAGGGTCTCGCGTTTGCTCATGGCGCTGCATTTCGTGACTGGTTGAGGGACTCTACGGCCCGTGGGTTCTCGCAAAAGACAGGGCTGAATGTCTACCGATCCATCACTGCGCTGCTGAACGCTGGCCCTGAATACGGCGCCATTGCCGCCAATCCGTGGCGCGGTCTCAAGTTCCCCGTCGAAGGCTCGAAGAAGCGCACACCTTTCACGCGTGAGGAACTGACGTCGCTGTTCGACTCGGCCACCTTCACGGGCTACAAGATCCCCGAGGGCGCCAAGAGCGCTGGGGCCGCCGCGTACTGGATGCCCGTCCTTGGTCTGTACACGTCCGCTCGCGTGGGCGAGCTTGCGCAGTTGGAGACCGCAGACGTTCAACTGGTGGACGGCGTGACGGTCATTCGGATTCACGACGAAGCCGAGGGGTCCACGGTCAAGACGGAGAACGCAATCCGTGTCGTCCCCGTCCATCCGGAACTGGTGCGTCTTGGGTTCCTGGAGTACGTTGAGGCCCAGCGGATTGCGGGGCAAGCAAAACTGTTCCCGACCTTGCACAGGGGAGGGCGCCGCAGCCCTGGCGGAGTCTTTACTGAAGAGTTCCGCGTGACCCTGAACAACGCCAAGGTAACGCGGGCCTATGCGACCTTCCACGCGTTCCGTCATCTGGGTCGGTCGCGGCTGGTAGAGGCGGGCGTGAACGAACGCCAGATCGACGCGTTGTTAGGCCATGCTGACGACTCAGTCGGCGCGACCTACACGCACCACTCGACGTCATCGCTGGCCCACGCCATCGCGAAGATCGACTACCCAGGGCTTACGCTGCCTCGGACCTACCCAAGCCCAGTGAAGTGAGCCGCTGAGGCGTGAACAACAGAGCGTGATTCGGAGTACGACAAGTCGCCCAAGTCTCCCTACAGTTCGGGTCTTCATCAACTCCAAAGACACCCCACCATGACCGCCGCCAGCACGTTCACGGCCACTCAACGCAACCAGATCGAGACCCTGCGCCGCGACTTGGTCCAGCGGACCCACAGACCCATTACGACCCAATACGGCGTCACCGATGACGGACAGCACTGGGCCGCACTAGGCATCGAGACGCTGCCCGACGGAGCCGCCGGGGAGCCCGGGGTGGTGGTCTCAATCCTGACTGGCGCGGGCATCCCGGGCGATGCAGCCGTCATGGCGAGCGACTCGTCTTCGATTGCTCATGGTGTCGAGTTCCCGGAGGCCATCAAGGCCGCGAGGTTCGCCGCGATGAGGGCCTATCGGGTCATGGCTTCTAAGCGACCGATCCAGTAGTCGGCCACCGCGTCGACCCGAGAACCCCCGGCGGTCCTAGAGCCCCCGGGGGTGTTCTTCATCCGTAGAAATCGGGCCGGAGCAACGGCTCAAAGTAGCCGAGCCCAAAAAGCCAGTAAGCTCCAGCGCAATTAGATCCCGAGCATAGCTACTCTATGGCCTTCATAGCCCCAGCATTCGACCAGAAGTCATTCACGTGCCCGCACTGCGGCGTGCTCACACGCCACTACAAATGGGGCTACGACCTCAACAAGCCGACCAACGGGCACTTCACAGAGCAGAGTCTTGCCGGTGGCGCGCTCAAGATAAGTGTGTGCGAGCACTGCGGAAAAAACTGCCTCTGGGTCGTGGAGGAGTATGTCTATCCAGCCCAACCCACCGCACCTCATCCAAACGCGGACATGCCGCCAGACGTGCGGGCCGACTATGAGGAGGCCGCCCGTATCTGCAACACATCGCCTCGCGGTGCGGCCGCGCTTCTGCGACTGGCGATTCAAAAGCTGATGATAAACCTGGGGCGGCCCGGCAGGAACATAAACGAGGACATCGCAGCGCTTGTAGCGAAAGGCCTGCCCGTGCAGATTCAACAGGCTTTGGATGTTGTGCGCGTCGTCGGAAACAACGCGGTTCACCCGGGGCACCTCGACTCGAATGACATTCAGATCGCGCAGCAACTATTTCCGCTCATCAACGTGATCGTTGAGTACCAGATATCACTTCCTTCGCGCATCCAAGAGATGTACAACGCCCTGCCCAATGACGCAAAGGTTGCGATAGAAAAGCGAGACGCCGGAAAGTAGGAGAACCTACCCCGCCATTGCCTGATTCCGGGACTGCTGATTGCCCGCATCGTCGCCCGTGATGCCTTTGAGAACGTGCTCGAGCGCCAGCTTCCCGCCGATCTTCACCAAGTCAAAGGATAGCGCCAGCCCCTTGGTCTTAGCGATGCTCTTGACGCGCTCCCAGACATCCTTGGACCTGATGGTTGCGAGAAGCTGGTGGCCTTCCCAAGTCAGTTCTGGATTCATCAGGCCGGCATTCTCGAAGTCCTGATAGGGGACGCCGCTGACCAACCCGGCATCGCGCAGCAGCAGGACATGCCGTGCCCTTGTGGCGTCGGCGCCGTCGTCGTCGAATCGCGCTCGGAATTGAGCCGCGTTTCTCTCTGTGGCCGTCATGTCTTCGATTTCAGTCATGACGTCACGAACGATATCCCAGTCGAGTTTCATCGAGCGTTCCTTCGTCGAGCGGAGCCGGCTGGCCCCAATTCTGGACGTGACAATGATACTGGATGGGCGTACAGTAATCGCATGGGCCGCTCGGAATGGATCGCAGCCTGCGCCCACCAACTGCAACGGCGGTGGCGGACGGTGGATCCTGAGGTCCTAGAGGACGTCGCGAGCGACCTGTGGGCCGACGAATCCCTCAGGATGCTCCCGGCGACTCGCGCAGCTTCGGAGTGGCTCCGGCCTCTGTGGCAGCCAGATTCCCCAGCACCATCGACACGGTCGCCCATCGAATCCAACGGCATCTTGGCTCGGATCCCGGCCCAAAACGTCGCCCGGGGGTCCCAGGGACTCCCTGAGGCCGCTAGGGGTCAACCGGAGAAGCTGCAGGCCGTCGTCGACGTGGCGCACCTGGGGCGCGTCAGGAGGCCCGGCATCGGGGGAAGTCTTTGCATTGCTTCTGGAACGCGTGCCATGCGGAGGCCGTGACGTAGACATCATCTGGCCTATGTGCAGCAACTACGAACCGGGCATGCGGGCCGACCGGTTGCTGCACTTCTTCGGGGTCGTGCGCGAACGCGATGGGCCCCTTGGGTCACTTGGCCCACGGGTCTCGCGACGTTCATCCGGCCGGCCGAAGACGGCTCTGCGCTTCCGTCCGCCGGCCCCGCGCAATGACGCACAACCACGACTGCAGATAGACCGGCCCGCTCCCCTGGCTGGCCCCGGGGCGGACGGGTCCCAGGGCCGGTCGACCAACTTAAATCTCAGCATGCAATACAGCAAATCATCTCTCCTGTCATCCTCGATCTTGACAATGTTGAGGCGGGGAACAGTTCTTAGACTTTCGGCAAACTTGACAAAGGTGTAATAAATGACACGCATTGTTGGAATGGCGCGCGCAAGTCGCTGGGTACCGAACCTATCGCGCCGTGGAGTAGCTCTTGTTTTGGTCGGCATTCTGAGCTCCTCCGCCACCTGCAGTTGCAACGTCAATTTTGTCGACCTTCAAGCCGTTGTTAATGGGCAACCAAACGGTGTCGATGTCGACAAGTTCAAAGCCGAAGCCTACGGCGCAATCGCTGGTTCGGTCGTCTTCGGACTGGCCGGCAGCGCCATTCCAGCGATAGGTACCGGACTGGGGGCCTCTGTGGGCGCGGCTGTCGGTGCATTTTGTGGCTGCATAGTTCAAGAGGCCGGGAAGTGATTTCGTCGGCGCTCATTCGAACCACACTGGCGGCGACTCTGCTCGCCGCGAGCTGGCAAATTAAAGCCGAATTAATTCCGCCACTAGCAGTTTTCGGATCGGCCCAAGCACCGATCAAGGTCCTCGCCTACGTATCGCCCGCCTGCGGAGACTCCATCAATGCCTTCAAGAATACGATCATGCCTTCGCTTGAGAAGGAATACATTCAGACTGGAATGCTGCGTCTTGGTGTCCTAGTTACTCCCCTAGATCGAGAGGATCTGGAGTTCACGACCATACTTATGTGCAGCCGAGCCGGCACGCAAAAGGCGCTCGATTGGCAACTCCGCAACGGGTTTGCTCGAGGACGCTCTTACGCGATGTCCAATGCACCCGCTGAGCTTGGGCTAAAACCAATAGACCAGTGCGAGGACGCGGGAGCCTATAGAGAGTGGACTGCGGAGGTGCTGCGAACGGCGCAGCGTGCATTTCGCGTGGCCGGCACCCCAACCTTTATTGTTGGGGGGAAATCGTACTTCAATCCGAGCTACGCGGTCCTTCGCGACGCCATTGAAAAGGAACGAGCCTCACCGAGCAAACCCACGATCTCTCTCGCTCCGGTGGTTGCGCGTAGCTACCTTGACCAAGGTGCGCTAAGGGCCTTGATCGTCGGAAAGCAGGTATCGTGGATCTGGCTTGCTGACAATGCGATTATCGACAACGACTTTCATTCGGAGGGGAAGTATTCCTCTGTGAATCGCGGTAAGTCGACCCCCTTTAACGGCGAATGGGAAATAAAGGATAGTGGCGAACTCTGCTTGGATCGGCGCGGGAGGGGGACGAAAGAATGTTTGATGGTCTATCGCGATGGGCAGACGCTGCGAGCAGCGACCAGAACTGGCACTCCTCGTTTCGAATTTCTTCCCAACTGAACGTCGATAAGTACGGGCGCTTGTCGCGGCGCCGGGGTGGTCTTCCCGGTTAACTCCTCACGGCTTGTGATGGTCGTCGGCGCCGTGGTGGCAGTGGCTGCTTGGTTTCCTCCAGTTCGCAACAGAGCCCCACGCGTGCCCGGGGTCCCCGGGATCCCTCGGGCCCATTCGGAGTCAGAAAAATTCCTCACCCCTCCTCGTCGCCGCGCAGGGCCAGCCGCCCCCGTAGGGGGTGGGTGGACCTGTGCGGAGGGCCGTGGCGCCCCCAGCGGCCTCAGGGCTGTCCAGGTCAACCCAGGGTCGCACGGGCCCGCCAAGGTCTCCCAGGACAGCCCAGAGGACGCGAGTGGGCGCGAGGGGGCGCCGAGCCCGCCCAGTTGGTCCTAACTCCGTAGCGGTTCTGGCGGGACCTAGGGGGGCAACGATGGACTTGTGGTCGTGGGGCGGGAGCCCTTTGGATTGCAAAGATGGACTCGTGGCGTAGGTCTCGCAAGTTGTCCCTTCTGAGCCACCTGTCCGCCCTGTGAGCTAGCTTGGCTCAAAATGTGTTGACGGTATCTTGTGCATGGCTCATAATGGACCCCTATCTTTCAACACCACCCATCGCACCATGTCGCATCTTGCCTACTACCGCGTGTCGACCAACGATCAATCCATCGAGGCGCAGCGGACGGCCCTTGGGTCCGTCAAGTTCTCCAAGGAGTTCTCTGACGTCGGCGTGTCTGGTGGGGTCCCTGCGGCTCAGCGCCCGGGCTTCGCGGCGCTGCTGTCGTTCGTGCGTGAAGGCGACACGATCCACGTCTACGCGCTGGACCGTCTGGGGCGCGATGCGCTGGACGTACAAGCGACCGTAAGGGACCTGCTGGCCCGTGGGGTGTCGCTGGACGTCAAGGGGCTCGGGGTGATCGCCAAGGGCGTCGGCGAGATCATCGTGGCGGTCCTGGCCCAGGTCGCCGACATGGAGCGCCAGAAGATCAACGAGCGCACTGCAGCTGGTCGCGCTGCTGCCCGGGCCTCGCTAGCTGCCACGGGCAAGACCCAGCACGGTAAGACGTCGCTTGGTCGTCGTCCGTCTGCGGACGCTGCTGCGGTCGTTGCGTGGCGCAATCAGCATGGGGCTTCACAAGCGCAAGCCGCTGCCGAGTTCGGTATCTCGGTCGCCACGGTCAAGCGGTACTGCGCCTCCGTCTGATCAACCCCACCGGTCCGCTGGCCCGCCCTGGTTCGCCTCGGCGGGCCTTTGCGTTTCTAGGACTCTAGTCCGACTTCGGTGGGTCGTCGCGGTCGATAGGGTGTTTCAGAAGCTCGTTACTGAGGGAAGTGACCTGCTCCGCAATCTCAGGAATACCGACGAGTGACTCGATGGCCAGGAAGGCGATTGAATTAGTCAGCCGACCTTGGTCGTGCAAAGATTTCAACCGGTCTAGCAATTCGACAGCAAGGACTCGCTGGTCATCAGGCAGGCTACATGCAGACAGTCCGATGCGCATTGCGTCCAGATGCGAAATGACGGCGGGGTTCAGGGCCATCCTCGCAATGTAGGCAGACTCATCTGCCAAGTCCAGATCGCGATTGTGTGAGCAAGACCGCCGAGCGAAAAGTGCATTTGCTATGGTATTGATAGCAAAATCACTAGCATCCATGCGGGCTCCCACGCGTGTCTATAGGCATCTCATGGGGCAATGGCGAAGCCGAGCTTTCTGCGTAGCTGAGGGGGCTTTCTGGCGGACTCCCTGCAGCCGGACCACAGGGTTGCCGCCGGCCCTCGGGGTCCCGGAGAACGACCTACTACCGACCACAGATGAGGATCTTGGTGGAGGTATTGCTAGGTCACCCCGATGGATCTCACAGACTCCCAGGGGTCACCGCGCCCCTAGCTCGCCCCAGCTACACATCACCGCCGCTCTCTTGATGGTCGCACCTCGAGGGTGAGCCAGCGCTCTTGGCTGCACTCAGCTGCCCCTGCGGCCCCGCGTTCCTCGCGCTTTGCCCCCAGCCCTCAGATGCGCTGCCCCAAGGTCCCCCAGGACCCCACAGCCCCTTCACTCAACACCCAGCCCCACGGGCCCCGGAGAACCCCATGACCCAAATGGTCCCTGCGTCCTTTAGGATGCCAGCCCGCCTGCAGTGCAGCCTGTGCCTGCAGCAGCTACCCACCGATCAGTTCCGACGCAAGACTGACCGCTACCTTTGGTCGGGTCGCGGAGCATGGTCGATGAATTGTCTAGTCTGCGAGCCCGCTTACTTGCGTGCATGGGTCGCCCAGAATCGCGAGGCCCACAACGCCCGTCGTCGTGCAAGGTACGCGGAGAACAAGGCCCGCTTACAGTCCATGGCGGGATGGTCGCCCGAGTCGCGAGTCGCCGTCGAAGCGGCAGCGGAGAAGCGCAAGCAGGACGCCAGGGATCGCGCAGAGCGCAAAGCGCTGCTCAAGTGGATCCACAGGCATAGCCCCACGTACACGCCCCCAAAGCTGCGCTATGGTCGCTGGAAGGGCATGACCATGGCCGAGGTCTGGAAGGTCATGAAGGCGGAGGGCCGTGGAGACCGCAGAGAGACCGCTGGCGCGGTCGCTGGGCCCGTCGGGGCCCGTATGACCCCCGAGCAGGCTGCAGCGAACCTGGGGGCCCTGAGAGCGATACACAAAGCCGAGAGGGAGCGGGACGTCGAGTAGGTCGCCCATCTGTGCCCAGACGCCACCGGCCGCGAAGCCGCGAACGTGCTGGATGCGCTCCACGGGATCTCACCCCTACAAGGTGACCGCTCTAAGGAGAACCGCGTTCGCTGGATAGCACCCACACAAGGTGACGGCTCCAAGCTCGTGGTTCCCTAAGGTGCGCCCACACAGAGTGACGACCCAGACGCCAAGCGCTATTCGTCCGATCTCACCCACACAAGATGACGGCTCTACCGCCGCCAACACCCCGGGACCCATGCGGTCCCGTCGTTTTTTGTAAGCCCAATCTCATGACCCTCTCGACTACCCCTTACGTGGTCGGGGCAACGCGCTGCTGCACCAAGTGCGGGAAGACGTTCCCCGCCACCACTGCCTTCTTCTACCGCGCCGGTATCAAAGCCAGTGACGTGCTTCGCGGCAACTGCATCCCATGCCAGAGGGCCGCTGTGCGCTCCACGGCGCCCCGGGGTCGCTATCGACGACTGCCAGTCCTCAACAACGCGTTCTCTGCCCTGGTCGCAGCTTCGTCGCCTCCGTGATTTCCTCCGGGCCCATTTCGGCCCTGAGTTTTTTTGTAAGTCCTCCGCAACCGCCGGTCTCCCTCGGGACCCGGCTCGCTTTCGCACGCCCCAAGGAAATCCAATGAACGTCATTCCATTCAGCTTCGATGCCCACAACATCCGATCCATCCTGATCGACGGGGAACCATGGTTCCACGCTGCGGACACCGCCAGCGCCCTTGGCTATGTGAACACCGCAGAGGCCATCCGCGAGCATGTTGAGAGCGAAGACAAACAGAGCGTTTCGCTCGGTTTGCCAGGGATCGCGCCGATCTTCATTAACGAGCCAGGGATGTATGCCTTGATCTTCGGGTCGCGCATGGAGGCCGCTGCTCGCTTTCGCCGTTGGATCACAAAGGAAGTCGTTCCCTCCATCCGCAAGACCGGGGGCTATGGAGCGTCCGAGGGCGCCCGGCTGGCGCTCGAGACAGTGCGACGCCAACTGGAGCACGTCGACCGCGTAGTCGAGTTCAAGACGCAGCATTGCTTCAAGAGCATCGGTCGACCACGCGACCGCGAGATCATCGCGAACACCGTGAACCTGGAGGCGGCCAAGCTCCACCTTGATCCCGCGCTGGTCGAGAAGGTCCGCGCTTCGACTGTCGATACGGTCATGGCGACCGTCTACCAGGACCCCATGGCCGTCGCACGTATCGAGCGCCACAAGGCGCTGATCGAAACCGAGGTACAGAAGCGCCTGACGGTCGAGAGGTCGAAGGCTCGCTATAGAGGCCCGGCGAAGCCACGCGGCAAAGGGCGCCGCGCATGAAGCGCTGTCCTGGCTGCGCGACCACGCTGTCCCTGGCGTCCTTCGGTCCCGACAAGTCCCGCCGCGATGGACTGGCCGGTCGTTGTCGCGGCTGCAACGCGAGGGCCAAGCGGCCTAGTGACGCGGCGCGGGGCAGTCTCGGACGCGGTCTTCACCTGACAGCGGAACAGCACGCGGACCGCATGGTCTCCGAGGCCCTGGCGTACGCCTACGCGAATGGCATCGGCTTCGCGATCAATCGAAACCACCTGCTGCCGTTACCGCCTCTTTGCCCCTTGACGCTCGATAGCTTGGTCGACGGCGAGGAAGCGCAAGCGCCTGTGCTGGCTCGATTGGTCGACACCGAAGGATTCACGCCGGAAAGCACCGTGGTCCTGAGCGTGCGATCAAAGAGACGCCATCAGGTGCTTAGCGCCCGAGGACTCCGCGAGAACCTGGGCAAGTCACTGACCCGGCTTCAGAGCATCGTGGTCGCCGAAGCGGTCAGCCGCTTCAATCACCTTTGCTGGGAAGCGGAAGTGATCGACATCACCACCGAGATCGATCACCTGGAGGTCGACAGCCGTGGTCTTCTGGTCGTCCCTCCTCTGGGTCGACGTGCGAAGCATGCGGCCGACACGGTCCAGAACTGGTGCGACCTGATCAGCGACGACGCCGGGCGCGAGTACATCGCCGCCGGTCATCGCCTTCCCCCAGAACGCGAGCCGCCACAGCAGCTGTCGCTCAACCTCCGCATGACCAAGACCCCCGCCGAATGGCTCGAATGGGCTGAAGAGGTCCCGAGTCCTGCGGAACCGTGGCGCATCCCAAAGCCCCAAGCGCCGAAGTACGTACAGCTGTCGTTCTGACAGCGCCTCACCCGCCAAACCCAACACCCCATGAACACTCAACACCAACACCCCACCGCGCCCACGCTCCATTTCGACCCGACCGCCATGGAGATCGGCTACGACCTCCCGCACGCCCGGACCATTCAAACCGTCACCGATGAGCACGGCATGCGGATCTCGCACGTCCGCCTTCGCAACGGCGAGTACGCCATGCTGAACGCGTTTGACCTGACACGCTTGATGGCCGCAGGCATGGCCGCAAGTGGCTGGTTCGTCGGTATCGGCCCAAGCGGTCATGCAGCGGTCGTCGCGCCCTCGCGTAGCCCCCGTCTCCCCGTGATCCTGGTGGCCCGGGCGATCCTCGGCTGCACCCCAGGTGAGTACGTGCGCTTCGGTCGCCCGGGCGACCCGCTGTCGTACCTCGACCTGCGCCGGTCGAACATCGCCATTGAGCAGCGGGCCGTCCAAGCTTTCCCCATCGTGACGCTGGCGGACCTCGAAAGAGGTTCGTCGTGAGCGTCCCTCGCCGGGGCGCTCGCATGCCACGCTACAAGCCGACCCCGCTGCAGGCCGAATTGCTTGCCGAGGCCGTGGCCCGCAACGGCATGCACACGGTCGTCCAAAAGAAACCCAGGGTCCGTGGAGTCCGTGCGAGACAAGAGCAACTTGTCCGCGACATCTTCAGCGGCGCCGTCCCGTTCCCTCTCATTTCCGCCGACGAGAGCGGCGACGAAGCCATCTAGATCGGTTGCTCCATCTCCAACCAATTCAACACATGCAACAAGTCACTTTCAATTCACTCGGCCAATGGCCGTCCGTTTCTCACTACGTCGAGAACGCCGAAACCGAACCCGCCGCACGGGGCGCCGCTCTGGCGCATTGCGCTGCTGAGGGTATCGAGCTTCGCGGCCTCAGCATCGACAGCATCGACTTTGCTGGCGGCAACTTCGACGGCCTGCGTTTGACCGGTTGTGCCGTGCGTAACGCCGACATGCGCGAAGCCACATTCAGAGGCGCCATCTTCACAGACTGCCGTCTCGACGGCATGCGGGCTGATGACTCCACGTCGTTGGAAGGCGCCACCTTGGAGGGCTGCCAGATCGATCAGTCGGATA
The DNA here is from genome assembly GCF_030317145.1 of Variovorax flavidus. Classification (GTDB taxonomy): domain Bacteria; phylum Pseudomonadota; class Gammaproteobacteria; order Burkholderiales; family Burkholderiaceae_C; genus Variovorax; species Variovorax flavidus. Next base: position 1,294,063 of record NZ_JASZYE010000001.1, on the reverse strand, counting down.
TCTCGGGGCTATTCGCGCCGCTGCTGGCCGTGCGTGGGTGCACTCTTAGGGGAACTGAGGCCATTGGTCTGGTTGTCCCTGAGTCCACCTGGACCAATGTGAAGACCATGAAGTCCTCCAACCTGTCGGGATGGGTCTGCCCGATGTCAGACCTCCGCCTCCTGGAAGGTGCGGCCGGGGTCGTCGAAGCTTCTGAAGGGAGCCCCGAGGACCGCGAAGAGCTTCGCGACTGCCAGCGGCTCGGCGTTGCAGCTGTACGCGCTCTCAAGGACGCAGCAGCAAGCCCAGTGATCGCCCGTGATCTCGGAGGCTATCCCATCGCCAAGGACCCAAGGACGAACGCGTGGAATCGCATCGAAGCCCAAGACGCTAAGTCGAACGCTTGAATCTCAAATTACCAAGGAACCATTCAATGACCAATTTGAAAGATCGCATCAGCGCAGCAGCTGGTCGCATCGAAACCACCCTCTCCAAGGCTGTTACCAAAGGCACCAAGAAGGCAGGGGCCGTGAAGGTCACGGGCTTCAACAGCGAGCTCGTCTCGACCGAGTTCGGCGTCTTCTTCAAGAGCCCAGCGACGGAGCGCTACTTCGCGACCAAGGCGATGTTGGATCGACTTTCCAACGCCTTCAACGGGTACGACTCGGGAGCAATCGACCGCCCTACGCTCATAGCGGAGATCCGCGCTGTGGCGTCTCTCCACGACCCGAGCGACACGCGAGCGGAACGTATGCGTGTGCTGGCGGACGTCATGGAGCGCAGCGAGTCGTCGCTAGCGCTGATGGCCGGAGTGCAGGCCGATCTTAAGACCCGCTTGGTCGGTCTGAGTGGAACACTCGTCATCGAAGCCGTGCGTGCCCCAGACGGCCACACGATTGCCGCGCCGGAGCCGAAAGATCCTAAGGACCGCAAGCGTCCGGAAGACGCCAGGGTCTACGAATACAACCCCGACGCGGGTACGGCCCGTGATCTCAAAGGTTACGGCGGTCGCTGATGGCAGAGAAATGGATCCTTGGCCCTGGCGGCCAGCCGATGCCCGAAGCGCAAGCCCGCGAGGCCCTCGCCAAGCAAGCAGCTAGACGCGTTGTCTACGACCCTCAGCGGGCCGCCATGCAGGCAAGGTCTGGCGAAGCTGCCAGCGTCAGTCTGCTGCCACCGCAGCCCAAATACGTCGGGGGGCTAACCCATGCGCAGGTCGAGACTCGCATTAATGCCGCCCTGACCGCAGTTGATACCCCACACGGTGGGGTCGTACTACCAATCCCCACCAGATGGACTCGGTAATCGAATCCCTCGCCCAATTTTTGAAAGCCCAACCATGTTTGCACCATCAAAGCGCTCTCCGAGCGCACGTTCTGACGAGCACATTTACGGACGCAACGCGCCGACCCCCGAGATCCTCAAAGCGACTGTCGCAGTCGGCGAGTCGGACAAGGTCCGTGCCGTGCTGCTCAACGATGAACCGTCATCGATCCTCGGGATTCCCGTGACCCTCTACGTCGTCGCGCTAGACAAGCTGGACCAAGTCCAGATCGGTCAGCCGCTGATCGTGGACGGCAAGGCGTGTCTGCATGTCAGGCCGGGGGCCGCGTTCCTGTGAGCAACTCCAAGCTATCGAACACCATCAACCCAGCCTACCCCAACGGGTACGCCGTGGTCACTCTGCACCCCAAGACGGGCATGCACGCCCTCAGGGTCACCCTGCCGTTCATGCCGCGAGACATGCGTGACGACGAGGTCCGTCTCATGGCCCTGGACCTAGCACGGGAGAGCGGGATCGATGTCAGCGACTACGAGTGAGCAGTCCATGAGTACAGACTTCCTGGTCCGTATCGAGACCTTGCTGACCCAGGTCCCCGCCTTGGACCCCGGGACCCTGGCGGACTCCCTGGTCAGCTTGGCGGACCCCGGGGAATCTGGCGGCCCCCTGCGGGCCGTGGCGAACATGGTCCGCAACCGTCCCCAGCGGGATCGCGCCCTGGTCTACAAGGTCCTGGAGGGCATGCTGGTCCGCCCATCAACTAGGGTCGCCTGAAATGCCGGTTGGTCTGCAAATCTTCGGCCCGGACGGCACTGTGTTTGTTGACACGGCTGACCGCTTCTCCCGCTGTGTTCAGGCCGGACTCGTCCATGTCCCCCAAGGGGTCTACGGCGAGAAAGCCTCGGTCCTTGTGACCCCAGCGGACGGCTACCCATTCGAGAGCAGTGGTCGCTGGACCGTCGCGGTTGGCGGGGGTTGTACGGTTGACCTGAGGTCGGGGTACTTTGACGTCTATGCAGGGATCGCCGGAGAGGGCACCTTTGGCTATACCGTCTGGATCAAGTAGGGGCACGCCATGAGCATCGGTTTCCAAAGCTGGAATGAGAATGGCGTCCTCCAGCTAGACAGTACGTTGGTAGCCACACCGGTAATCCAGTCGGGCCGTGTCACATCAGACACTCCAGTAGGGGCCGAGACCGTGATTTATCACGAGCCCCATGGGTCTGCATTGCCCCTGTTGTTCATCCGGCCAGACCCGGGAACCTTTGTCGGAGGCCTGATCCAGTTCCACGACCAGCTATGGGTAACCAACCGTGGTGGCTTCGACTACATGCTGTTGTCGCTCCAAGGCACCCCGCAACTGTTCGGCGACGGGAACGTGGGCCTGCGGCTATGGGACGCCAACGGGGTGATGACTTATTCGTCACAGTGGCGGCACGCACGGATCGCTAACATCGTGCCCGCCTTTATTCCCGGGGGCTGGTATACACCCCAGCCCGGTATCACCAGACAGATATCCCTGGGGACCGGGGTATCCGGTTACCGCCCATGGCTTGGAATGCAGGACGTCTCATACGCCAGCTTTGGTGGGCAGTACCCATCAGCCATGTGGGCCATTGGTCTATCGGCAGATGGTACGCAGATGCACGTACAGGCCCGCTCAGCGGATACCTTCGACACCGGCTTTGTCTTCGACTCTCAGGGGTCCCAGTTCCTGGCACGACCCATGCTGGTCCCGGTCGCTGCTATCCCGTATACGTAACGCGGCGAGACGCACCGACGCAATGCAATGACACCTGCGCGGCTCAGAGTTCGCTGAGACCCTGCAGACCCCTCAAGACCCCAAGGACCCATCGAGGCCCTTGGGGTTTTTCATTTGAACAACTGAAAGACATCAATGATCGATCGATCAAACGAAGCACTTCTTCTCTCCGAATTTCAACGCATCGTCTCTCGGCACGACATGCCGTCGACCAAGCTTTGCGCGGACTACGTGATTCAGAACGAACCTCTGCGCGACAAACGTCTGGCGCTCATGTTCCCTCATGTAGCCTTTAAGAAGACCCTGGGCAAGAGGACGCGCACGTCGTGAGCTTGTCGGCGACAGCTGCACGTCAAGCCGCTTCCAAGGGGCTGACCAGTGAAGAACTGGACGGCATGTGGCGGGCGTTCTGGATCGAGGCAGAAGAGATCCGGCAGGGAGCGGCCCGTAGGGCCAATGCCGCGTATCTGGCAGATGGCTATGACGCTGTCGCCGAGGCCGACGCGGTGCCGGTCCAGAGTAGGTTCCCGAGGGCTTGGGCGACCTATGGACACTTGGCGCCGCCATGGATCGCGGAGGTCCAGCGGATCCCGAGCCCGCGCCCGGAGCCCAGGTCGACCCCTGGGGCACAAGTGTTCTGGAAGGACGGCGCCCAGCACTGCGGGACCTGCACGCTGCCGGATGGAGTCTGCAAAGGACACGCTGTGGTGCCTATTGACCCAAGGAAATTTGCGGCTGCGATTTCCCGGCGACTGTAAGGACTCCTCGGACGTTGTCGCCAACTGCGATATCTACCCGCGTCGGTGAAACATTTCTCGTGCGCCTGTCAGAATCTCGCATGCCCATTCCAGACTACCAATCCGTCATGCTTCCGCTGCTTCGCCTTGCCGCAAGCGGGCCTGAGCATCGTGTTCGAGAGGCCGTTGAGAAGTTAGCGGCCGAGTTCCAACTGAGCGACAGTGAGCGTGCGGAACTCTTGCCGAGTGGGACGGCCCCGCTGTTTGACAATCGGGTTGGGTGGGCCCGTACCTACTTGAAGCAAGCGGGTCTTCTGACCTCGCCGAAGCGCGGCATGTTTCAGATAACTGAGCGCGGCCGGTCGTTGATCGCGGAGAACCCGTCGAAAATTGACGTAGCACTCTTGGACCGGTTCGACGAATTTCGATCGTTTCGGATGCGACGGCGCGAAGGGAGTGCCGAGACTTCTGGTGAGCCCAGAACGATAGGGACGCTCGAGCCACAGCAAGAACTTCCAACGGATCAGACGCCAGAGGACCTCCTTGCTTCCGCGTATCGTCGCCTAAGAAGTGGCTTGGAGCTAGAAATCATCGAGCAGGCGAAGGCGGCAACGCCCGCCTTTTTTGAGCGCCTTGTGATCGATCTACTTGTTTCGATGGGCTACGGCGGGTCCCGCGAAGACGCCGGCCGCGCCATAGGAAAGAGCGGTGATGGTGGCATCGACGGGATGATCAAGGAGGACAAGCTCGGACTGGACGTTATCTACGTCCAAGCAAAGAAATGGGAGGGCACAGTCGGGCGACCGGAGATCCAAAAGTTCGCGGGCGCACTTCAAGGCCAACGGGCCAGCAAGGGTGTCTTCATCACCACGTCCTCGTACACGCGTGAGGCGATTGAGTACGCAGGCATCATCAACTCAAAGATCATTTTGATCGACGGGCAACAGCTCGCCGCCCTTATGGTCGATCACAACGTCGGCGTGTCTACCGTCGGAATGTATGAGTTGAAGAAGCTCGATACCGACTACTTCGAGGGTGAGTGATGCAAACGGCATACCCCGGTCGCGCCGTCAGGCAGCTGGCTGGTGACTGCTGCGAACTCACCTCCTGAGGCCTGATACAGTGTGTCACTCGTGGGTCGACTCAGTCGACTGACACACGGTCTTTCTCCCTCGGGGAAGGGCGGAGGAACTAAGGTTCGAAGCCTCCACCGCCCACCAAATTTCCCCCTCTCGTTGAATTCTTGCGTCGAGCTGCGCGACGCAATGCCTCGTCGCATTTGCTTGCGGGGCGCGCAGCCGCGGGCAGCTCCATCGCGAGATGAGGCGCTTTCCGGGGCGCCAGGCGATGCATCCCGCATTCATGCGCATGGGCGGCCCCACAAGTTCCAGTTCTCTTCACTCAGCGAACTGCCGGTTACAGGCTGCCGCGCGCAGGCACCTATCAGGCCGCCGCGTTGCGGCGATCTCAGTAGATCTCTTGTCCGGGTCACTGCCTCCGCAGGGCGCACGCTCGTTCGCAATCAATGCGCACTGGCTCAATCAAGACTGCAATTCCACGCGCGAGACGCCAACGGTCAATTGGAATGAATGTCGCTCTTGATTCATCTTGTCGTACTCCGACAACGGATTACCGAGTTGCGAAGGTTGACTCTGCATGGTTACTGGATGACTCGGCATGACTCGCGCAACTCGAGAGAAACCCCTCTGATGCAATAGCGACAGCTTCCCGAAAGGAGGTTGGCCCGGGGTCCAGTGGGAGCACAGAAGTGCCAGTCACGGTGAGCCCTTCGAACCGGAGCCCTATGTTTAACCTTGGAGAAACTTGCAATGAAAAAATCTCTGGTTGCCCTGGCTTCTCTGGCTGTCGCCGGCGTCGCTTCGGCTCAGTCGTCTGTCACGCTGTTTGGCGTGCTCGACGGCGCCGTTAGCGGCTACTCGAACAAGGCGCAGGAACGCTTTACCGGTCAGAGCACTACTGCCAGTCAAACTGCCCTGAGCAGTTCCGGCGAAACCGCCAGCCGTTTGGGCTTCCGTGGTACGGAAGACCTCGGTGGCGGTCTGGCTGCCAGCTTCTGGCTCGAAGCCAGCATCAACACCGACAACGGCACTGGCGTCGACAATGGTGCTTTGAAGTTCAATCGTCGTTCGACCATCAGTCTGTCCGGCCCGTTCGGTGAAGTGCGTGCCGGTCGCGACTACACGCCTACCTACTGGAACGACACCGTGTTCGATCCGTTCGGCACCAACGGCGTGGGCTCCAATCTGATCTCGACGGCCAGCAAGGCGCGCTGGGGTAGCGAAAACTATTTCAACGAGAACTACACTCGTGCGAGTAACTCGATCGGCTACTTCTTGCCACCGAACCTCGGTGGTTTCTACGGTCAGGTCATGTACGTGTTCAATGAAAAGATCAAGTACGACCCGGCTGCGCTCACCCCGAACGACCCTCAGTTCCAACGTACCGGACGCTATGTCGGCGGTCGTGTCGGATATGCGACCGGCCCGCTGGATGTCGCGCTGGCCTACGGTGAGAGCACCATTGGCGCCAGCTTCAATCAAGGCTGGACCACGACGCTCAACACGTGGAACCTTGGGGCCTCTTACGACTTTGGCGTTGTGAAGCTCTTTGGCGAGTACTCGGACAACAGGGCAAAGACTGATTGGAGCCGTTCGCAATTTGTCGACAACGTGCCGACTCCCGGCTTCAGGGGTGGTTTGATCGGTGCAAGCGTGCCTGTCGGTCCCGGCTTGATTCGCGCGTCCTATTCTCAAGTTCGGTATCGCAACACGGTCGAGGAAGGCTTCTCTGCGCCGAGGGCTGACAAGTTCGCGCTCGGCTATGTGCACAACCTGTCGAAGCGCACGGCGTTGTACACGACGGTGGCACGCCTGAACAACAAGAACGGCGCTGGCCTCACTGTTGGCGGTCCGGGCTTCTTCACGGGCGTCACGGGTGCGTCGCTGGTTCCCAAGACCTCCACGGGTTACGACATCGGCATGCGCCACGCGTTCTGATCGAGCATTTGGCGAATTCACCTAACTAGGTAATTCCAGCAGGCTGGCCGGCGAAAGTCGGTCGGCCTTTTTCGCTTGCCAGCGACTGGATCGTTTGGGCGAGCTCATAGGTTGGCCAGGGAGAGCATAAGAAATGACCAACGGTGTCCTATTTACACAAGCTGCAGAGAAGATGTTGGATCTCAACGATCTCCGCGTTTTCTCGTATGTCGCATCGCTTGCCAGCTTTTCATTGGCGGCTGATGCATTGAAGATTCACAAATCGAGCGTGAGCCGAAGCGTTGCACGGCTCGAATCGATGCTCGATGCGCCCTTGCTTCAACGCACGACGCGCAAGGTTCGTCTCACTCGGCGCGGCAATGCGCTGAAGGAGCGCTGCTCCGAAATCCTGTCGCGCATCAACGAGACGATTGGGTATGTGGGCGGTGTCGACGTCGAGCCACAGGGACATCTCACGGTTTGCATCGGGACGGAGGTCGCATTGGCGAATCGGCTCCAGAGCCATCTGTTGCCGCAGTTCCTGACGCACTGTCGCAACGTGCAGGTGTCGATACGCTACGTCAGCAGCAGGTCCGATCTGCGAGCGGAGAACGTGGATGTAGCGGTCTACACAGGTTCGCTGGCCCCACAGCCGGTGAATATCCAGTTGGGCATGATCGAGCGCCATCTGTGCGCGGCACCCGACTATCTTCAACGACGCGGCAGGCCCGCCGATCCCATGGATCTGGCGAGCCATGACATCATCGTGTGCGACGGCGAGGATGCGGCTGGCTTCGCTCTCGGAAGCGCCATCGAGTCGTCGCTCCTGTCTGAAGCGCGCCCGCGACTGAGCGCCAATGATCCGTCCTCCGTGCATGAACTCGTCGCTGCGGGGGCCGGTATCGGCTGTCTCCTGGGCCATCTCTGTGCCGACGACATCAAGACTGGCCGTTTGATCAAGTTGTTTCCGCAACTCCCGGTGCCGCCTTTGGCCGTCAAGGTGGCTTTTCCCAGCAAGCGATCCATTTCGCCGGCGGTCAAGAAATTCGTCGAGCTGCTGAAGTCCTCTCTCGCTGACGAGACCCGGCTTCACCACTAAAGACTGGACGCCCGCACGCGCTGCGGGCTCCTTGCGGAGCGAGCGCCCTCGTGCTCGCTTCCCGCTACTGCGTCGAGGGTCAGTGCGCGCCGCCCTGCATATCCTGTCGCATCTTGCTTGGGGCGACCCGGTACCAGCCCTTGAACTTGCGACTGAAGCTGGTCGGATCCGAATACCCCAGCTGTGCTGCGATGGACTCCATCGACAAATCGGTGTGCTGCAAGTACCAGGCGGCGTGGGTCTTGCGCAATTCGTCCTTGATGTCGGAGTAGGTGATGTCGGCCGCAGCGAGCCGTCGCACCAGCGTCCGCGGTGAAATCCCGAGGTCCGAAGCGAGATCGCTGGTGTCCGGATTGCTCGTCAGTCGTTCGAAGAGCGCGCGGCGGACGCGCTGGACGAACACGCCATGTCCCAGTTCAGACTCCATCCTTAGACAGGCCTCGGAAGCGTCCGCAAACGCCTTTGCGTCGGCAGAAGCGGAAGGCGCACGGAGCAGATCCACCGGGAGTTCGAAGGTGAGGCATTCCTGATCGAACGCCACACTGCGTACGTAGCGCAGGCATGGCACGTCGTTGTCGGCCGGACGGGCGTACGGCAGTCCGACGGTGAGTTCGTCGACGGGGCGCCCGAGGATGGCTTCCAGCAGACGCACGTGCGCCCCAAGAATGGATTGCATGACGAATACGTGGGTATCGCCCAGCGGCAGCAATGGCTTGACCTTGAGCGTGCTCCATCGGGGGCCGTTTTCCACCTGGAACTCCAAGCTCCCGAAGATCAACCTGGCATGACGCGTCATGACCTGGAGGCCCTGATCCAGGCTGTCGCTGGTCACCGCCGCGATCCCGACCGGGCTGTGATACGGCTGGAGCATCGACCCTGCCATCAGACCGAGCGCCGGCTCGCCACTGCAGTGGATGGCATGCGCGACAAATCGGCGAAACACGGCGAAGTCCACCATCTGCCGGTCTTCATGGAGCGCCTGCCAAGCCAGGCCTGCGTTCGCAAGCACGGTAGAGGGCCGCACGCCACGGCTGTTCAAGCAGTCCAGGATCCGTCGAACGTAGACCGGGTGGGCGAACGGGATGGAGATCTCGTCCTTGGTGTTCATAGCTCAGTAACTCGGGTTGACTGGGTTCACCCATTGCTGGGTCGGCCTTCGCAAGGCTGCGAGCCGGTCGACGAGACTCACCGGATTGAGTGAAATCGCTGTCTTTGTCGAAGCGCAATTCAGCGTCTGACTCTACAGTTCCCCCCTGAAGCGGCAGTCTTCAAATCGCTGCGAAATCTCGCAATTACGTGTCCGAAAGTAGTACCGTCGAAACCTGACGTCCCGGTGCTGACGAAGAGATTCCGATGTCGCGGTCGAATCTCCATTCGAGCTGTCAGCAGATTCTCCTGAGCGAACGAGACGATTCGCCGCCAGGGAATTTCCCACCCCAGGGTCATGTCGGCGCAAGCCGACGCAAAATGCCTCCGTGCGCCGTCCTCCCGCTCTTGCAGGAGCCATACAACGGCGCAGGAAGGAGCACGCCATGGCCACCAGTCCTGATCTTCCGACGCCGATCACGTCCGACCCACCGGACCTGCCGGAGTTGCCTGTAGAGCCCGACAAGGGGCCCGCAACGCCGCCCGGAAGCCCGACGGACCCGGAGAGCCCGTTCACGGTGCAACCGGAGTGAGCTACTCCGGGCGTCCGCCATCCCGCTAAGCTCGCGGGATGGACGAATTTGATTGCGCTGTCATTGGTGCCGGAGTGGTGGGGCTCGCCGTCGCGCGAGCGCTCGCGTTGCAGGGCCGCGAGGTCATCGTGCTGGAGGCGGAGGGCGCCATCGGCACCGGCACGAGTTCGCGAAACAGCGAGGTGATCCACGCCGGCATCTACTACCCCCAGGGCTCGCTGAAGGCGAGCCTGTGCGTCGAGGGCAAGCAGCTGCTCTACGAATACGCGGGAGAGCGAGGCTTGCCTCACCGGCGCTGCGGCAAGCTCATCGTCGCCACGGCTGAGGCGCAGGTCGCGCAACTCGACGGCATCATGGCCAAGGCGCGCGCCAATGGAGTGGACGACATGGTGATGCTCACGCGCGATCAGGCGAGGGCAATGGAGCCTCAGTTGGAATGCCACGCCGCGTTGCATTCGCCAAGCACCGGCATCGTCGACAGCCACGCGCTCATGCTGAGCTTGCAAGGTGATCTGGAAAATGCTGGTGGCGTCGTGGCGCTCATGTCGAATGTCCAGGGCGCCGAGTGCTCAAGCGGCGCGGTCGTGCTGAGGACGAAGGACGGCACCGCCCTCCGATGCAATACGGTAGTGAATTCCGCCGGCCTGGCCGCACCTTCGCTGGCCCGCCGGTTTCAGGGGCTGCCCGCGGAAGCGGTGCCGCCAGCCTTCTTCGCCAAAGGCAACTATTTCACCTTGGCTGGTCGGGCGCCGTTCAGTCGCCTCATCTATCCCGTGCCGGAGGCCGCGGGCCTTGGCGTGCACCTGACGCTCGATCTCGGAGGCCAGGCCAAGTTCGGCCCGGACGTCCAATGGGTCGAGTCGCCCGACGATCTGGTCGTGGATCCGGCCCGTGGTGACGGCTTCTATGCCGAGGTGCGCCGGTACTGGCCAGCGTTGCCCGACGGCGCGCTGATTCCCGGCTATGCGGGCATCCGCCCCAAGATCTCCGGGCCGGGTGAAGCGGCGGCCGATTTCAGGATCGAAGGGCCTTCCACGCACGGCGTGCCGGGGCTGGTCAACCTCTTCGGGATCGAGTCGCCGGGCCTGACCAGCAGCCTTGCCATTGGCCGCCATGTGGCCGAACTGCTGTCGTAGTTGTGCGAGGGCATGTACCATGGATATGGCACGCCGCTGTCGGCGTGGAGTCGCCGGCGCGGTGCCGGCGCGACCGAGGAGGACCCTTTTCAATGACTGCATCCACCAATCTCGAAGCGGCGGCCAACGCCGTGGCTGAAGATATCGCGAGCGACGTCCGTGGCGTGCTCGCCAGCAAGGATCTCGATTCCGTGCCGCACATCAAGGCACTGCGTCAGCGCATCGACAGCAAGTTGGCGATCGCGCGTGAACTCGCGGCGGAGAAAAGCCGGGTCGCTGCCCAGAAGGCGCGCGAAGCAGCCAATACGGCCAACGCCTACGCTCATGACGAGCCGTGGCAGATCGCCGGCGCCGCGCTGGCGGTGGGCGTGCTGGTGGGCCTGCTGCTTGGCCGCCGCTGAGCGCCGCGCACTTGGCGCCCGCGGAGGCAGCCGATGAGGCTGTCGGCCCTGTTCGGGCTCAGGAGTCAGCTGCGCCGGTTGCGCATTCTGGCGGGTGAGGGCGCACTGGCCGCTGAAGACCGGGCGCTGCTTCTGCGATTCGCGTGGCAGGACGAGAAAAAGCGCCTCCAAAGAATCCTGGGGCTGGTGATTGCGGTCATCGGACTCACGACCATTGCCATCGCGCTGCTCTCTGTGGCGATCGTCGTGCACTTCTGGGATACACCGCACCGCATCACTGCGGCCTGGGTGGTGGCCGCGGCCTGGGTTGGGCTCTGGCTGGCAGCCGTGATGGCGCTGATGTCCACGCTGGGCAAGTCGTCCGAAGCCTTTGATCCAGCCCGTGAGGCGTTCGAGCGCGACTTGGCCTGGGTCCAGGAGAGCCTCGGCCGCCATCCCAGTGCGGAGGCAACGCGTGAGCACCGGCCGGTCACGCGCGAGGAAGTGCTCGCGCGCATCGAGCGCCAGCGCGAGCGTGTCGGCACGCTCCAGGCCGCTGCCGCAGGAGCAGGGGAGCCACCGTCACCCCGAGCGGACGAATCCGCGAGCGCCACGGCCATGCGGCTGGCGCGCGAGCATCCCATCGCAACCGGTGTGGCCGCCGCAACCGTCGTGGCGGTCGTGGGGCCGCGTCGCCTCGTGCGCTGGGCCGCCGTGATCGTTCCTGTGATCTGGCGGATGCGCTGATCGCGCGCGCTCAGGTCCGGCGCTTGCGCAGTGCCTGAGCCGCCTGGCGCACGAGCGCCGGCCCCCGATAGATCAGTCCGGTGTAGATCTGTACGAGGTCGGCGCCGGCGTCGATCTTGGCCTGTGCATCCGCGGCGCTCAGGACGCCTCCCACGCCGATGATCGGATACCCGGCACCCAACTCGGCCCGCAACTGACCGATCACGCGGTTGCTCGCTGCCATGACCGGAGCGCCCGACAGGCCGCCGGTTTCTTCGGCGTGCGGCAGTCCCGCGACCGCGTCGCGCGCGAGCGTGGTGTTGGCGGCGATCACGCCGTCCATCCCGTGGCGCCGCAGCGTGGCTGCGATCACCTTGACCTGGGCCCCGTCGAGGTCCGGCGCGATTTTCACGAAGAGCGGAACGCGCCTGCCTTGCCGTGCGGCCAGCGCCTCACGCTTGTCCGCCACAGCGCCGAGCAGCGCGTCAAGCGCCTCGTCGCTCTGGAGCGATCGGAGGTTGGCCGTGTTGGGACTCGAGATGTTGATGGCCACGTAGTCGGCGTGGGGGTACACACCGTCCAGGCAGATCAGGTAGTCGTCCACGGCACGCTCGATCGGCGTGGCTGCGTTCTTCCCGATGTTCAGGCCGAGCAGCATCGGCGCCTTGGAGGTACTGCGGCGAAAGCGTGCGCGCTGGACGTTCGCGAGGAATGCTTCGAGCCCGTCGTTGTTGAAGCCGAGCCGGTTGATCAGCGCGTCGCGTTGCGGCAGACGGAATATGCGGGGCTTCGGATTGCCTGGCTGCGGCTTGGGCGTGACGGTCCCGACCTCGACGAAACCGAAGCCCATCGCGGCAAAGGCGTCGATGCAGCGGGCGTTCTTGTCGAGGCCCGCCGCGAGGCCGACGCGGTTAGGAAACTGCAGTCCGGCGACGGTGATCCGGTCGTCCACGCGCGGCGCCGCATAGGCGCAGGCCAGCGGGGTGTTCTGCGTGCGCGCCAACGCGTCGAGCGTCAACTCGTGGGCGTGCTCGGGGTCGAAACCAAAGAGGAAGGGTCGGGCAAGCCCGTAAAGCGAAGATGGCAACAGCAGGGGCATCGGATAATTCTCGACTTCAATCAGCCAAGGATTCTCCCCGATGACCTCACCCGCCCCCGCTTCCGCCCTGACTCAGGACGAACTCAAGGCACAGGTCGGCCGCGCCGCGCTGGAATACGTGGTGAAGGGCGACATCGTCGGCGTCGGTACGGGCTCGACGGTGAACAAGTTCATCGACGCCCTTGCGACCATCAAAGGGGACATCCGCGGCGCGGTGTCGAGTTCGGTGGCATCGACCGAGCGCCTGCGTGCCTTGGGCATTCCGGTGTTCGACAGCAATGAGGTCGAGGAACTGGCCGTCTACATCGACGGCGCGGACGAGATCGACGGCCGCGGCTACATGATCAAGGGCGGAGGCGCGGCGCTGACGCGCGAGAAGATCGTTGCCGCCCAGTCCAGGCGCTTCGTGTGCATTGCCGACGCATCCAAGCTCGTGAACACGCTGGGTGCCTTCCCGCTACCGGTTGAGGTGATTCCGATGGCGGCGCGGCGCGTGATTCGGCAGTTCACGCGTCTGGGCGGCTTGGCGCAGGTCCGCGAGAAGGACGGCGCGCCGCTCGTCACCGACAACGGCCAGCACATCATCGACGTGACCGGACTGAGAATCCCCGACCCGCTCGGCTTCGAAAGCGAAGTGAATCAGTGGCCGGGCGTGGTGACGGTGGGCGTCTTCGCGCACCAGCGGGCCAGCGTGTGCCTGCTGGGCACGTCGACGGGCGTGAAAACCATGCGCTTCAGTTGACTGCAGCCAGGCGCCGGCGTCAGAACTTGATGCCGGCGGGGTTGCTCGGGGTCGGCCCGTTTGCGGCTGCGGGTGCCGGCGCGGGCGGTGCCGCCGGTGCGGGCGCTTCGGGGGCCGGCTGCGACGCAGGTTGCAAGGCGACCAGCGGTTGCGCCGGCGGATTGCGGAAACCCGGCGGCAACTGGGCGCTCTTGGGATAACCCGCCGCGTCCAGGTATTGCGACCACTCGGTGTCCGAAAAGCCCTTGAGCTGCTGCGAGCCGATCGTGAGCAAGGGCAGGGAGCTCTGGCTGCTCAGGCGCTGGAGGGCGCTGATGTCCTCGTTGGACTTGACGGTGCGTTCCTCGAACGGCACGCCGCGCGTGATCAGCAGCGAACGGCCCGCGCCGCAAGGGCCGCATTCGTCACCGGTGTAAAGCGTGACCGGATAGCGTTGTGCCACCTGCCGCAGTTCGTAAGGCAGGGACGAACTCGTGCCGATCGAGCTGCCGGACCGAGGCGCCGCGGGCTGGACATTGGCAGCGGGCGGCTGGTCTGAAAAGGTGACTTTCCCGTTCTTGTCGACATTGCGATAGACGGGCTGCGCAAGTGTGGTGCTGGCCACGACCAGCAGGGTGAGGCCCGAGAGGGCGGCGTTGAGCTTCATCGATGACTCCCGATATCGGATGTAACGGAGTATCTCAGGGTCCGCCGCCAACGCTCTCGAATCTCAGGCCGCGTGGGTCTCGGCCATTCCCTGGTGTCGCAGCAGCGCATCGAGTTGAGGCTCGCGGCCGCGGAAAGCCTTGAAGGATTCCATCGCGGTGCGGCTGCCGCCTGCTTCCAGGATGGCCTGGCGGTACTTGCGCCCGGTCTCGATGCTCGGCTCGCCATTGGCGCCGGCGGTTTCCTCGAAGGCCGCGTAGGCGTCGGCGCTCAGGACCTCGGCCCACTTGTAGCTGTAGTAGCCCGCCGCGTAGCCGCCCGAGAAGATGTGGCTGAAAGTATTGGGCGTGCGGCTGAACGGTGGCGAGGGCATCACTGCGACCTCGCTGCGCACCTTGCCGAGAAGCGCCAGCACATCGCCCGGCTTGGCCGTGGCAGCGTCGTATTCGGTGTGCAGCAGCATGTCGAACAGCGAGAACTCGATCTGGCGCAGCGTCTGCAGCCCGCTCTGGAAGTTCTTGGCCGCCGTCATCTTGTCGAAGAGGGCGCGCGGAAGGGGTTCCCCGGTGTCGACGTGCGAGGTCATGTGGGCGAGAACGTCCCATTCCCAGCAGAAGTTTTCCATGAACTGGCTCGGCAGTTCGACCGCATCCCACTCGACACCGCTGATGCCCGACACGTCGCGCTCGTTGATCTGCGTGAGCATGTGGTGCAGGCCGTGGCCGAACTCGTGGAAGAGCGTGGTCACGTCGTCGTGCGTGAGCAGCGGCGGCTTGCCGTCGACGCCCTCCGCGAAGTTGCAGACCAGTTGCGCGACCGGCGTCTGCAGGGTGCCGGTGTCCGGGCGCAGCCAGCGGGCGCGCACGTCGTCCATCCAGGCGCCGCCGCGCTTGGCGGCGCGGGCCGACGGGTCGAGGTAGAACTGGCCGACCTTCTGTCCGGCGCGTTCGATGCGGTAGAACTCGACGCTCGGGTGCCACACGGGTGCGCTGTCCCGCCGGATCGACACTTCGAACAGCGTCTCCACGATCTTGAACAGGCCCGCCATGACCTTGGGCGCGGTGAAGTACTGCTTGACCTCCTGCTCGCTGAAGGCATAGCGCGCTTCCTTGAGCTTTTCGCCGATGTAGCTCCAATCCCAGGGCTGCGGATCGAGGATGCCGAGTTGCTCGGCCGCAAAGGCCCGCAGGTCGGCCAGGTCGCGTTCGCCGTAGGGCTTGGCCTTGGTGGCCAGGTCGCGCAGGAACTTGATGACCTGATCGCCCGATTCGGCCATCTTGGGCACGATGGAAAGTTCGCCGAAGTTGGGATAGCCCAGCAGCTTGGCTTCTTCCTGCCGCAAGGCGAGGATCTCGCGGATCAGTTCGGTGTTGTCGAAGGCCGGATCGCCGAACTCGCTGGCGCGCGTGACGTAGGCACGGTAGAGCCTTTCGCGCAGCGCGCTGCTCTTGGCGAACTGCATGACCGGGAGGTAGGAGGGCATCTTCAGCGTGAGCTTGTAGCCTTCCTTGCCTTCCGCTTCGGCGGCTGCCCGCGCTGCGCTGATGACGTCCTCGGGCAAGCCTTCGAGTTCGTCGGCTGGTGCATACCAGGCGAAGGCATCGGTCGCGTCGAGCGCGTTTTCGCTGAACTTCTGGCTCAGTTCGGCCTGGCGTTCCTGGATTTCCGCGAAGCGTGTCTTGGCGGCTCCTTGCAGCTCTGCGCCGCCGAGCACGAAGTTGCGGACCGCATTACGGTGCGCCTGGCGCTGCTCGGTGTTGAGGGTGGCGGGATCGATGGCCTTGTACTTGGCATAGAGCCGCTCGTCGGATCCAAGCCGAGTCCAGAAGGCCGTGACGCGCGGCATGGCCTCGTTGTAAGCGGCACGCAATTCGGGCGTGTCGGCGACGGCGTTGAGATGTCCCACGGCGCCCCATGCGCGGCTGAAGCGTTCCGACGCCACGTCGAGCACCTTGGAGATTGCCATCCAGTCGGCCGGGAACTCCGGCGCCGTCACGGTTTGCAGCGCGGCCTCGGCATCTGCCAGGAGGGTATCGACCGCCGACGCGACATGCTCGGGCGTGATGCGGTCGAACAACGGAAGATCGGTGAAGTCGAGGAGCGGATTGGTCATATGAGATTTCCAGGGCGAGTGTCGCAACGCCCCTCCGGGAACCACCGCGGAACCGGCTTCGCCGGGCCGCCGGTGGTGCCCCTCGAGGGGGAGGCGGCTACACGAAGTGAGCAAGCAACGGGGTGACTCCTATGTTGCGGCGCGTTCGGCCGCTTCAAGGGTGTTGGCAAGCAGCATGGCGCGAGTCATCGGGCCGACGCCGCCGGGGACGGGGGTGATCCAACTCGCGACTTCCTTGACGCCGTCGAAATCCACGTCGCCTGCGAGCTTGCCGTCGTCCTTGCGGTTCATGCCGACATCGATGACCACCGCGCCGGGCTTCACCATATCCGCGGTCAGGATGTTGCGCTTGCCGACCGCGGCGACGACCACGTCCGCCTGGCGGGTGAGGGCGGCGAGATCCTTCGTTGCGCTGTGGCAGATGGTCACCGTGGCGTTCTTCGCCAGCAGCATCATGGCCATCGGCTTGCCGACGATGTTGCTGCGGCCGATCACCACCGCATGCTTGCCGCGCAGGTCATAGCCGATCCATTCGAGCATCTTCATGCAGCCGTGCGGCGTGCAAGGCCAGAAGCCCGGCTGGCCGACCATCAGCGCGCCTGCACTGGCGACGTGGAATCCGTCCACGTCCTTGGCGGGTGAAATGGCCTCGATGACCCGGTGGCTGTCCATGTGCGGCGGCAGCGGAAGCTGCACGAGGATGCCATGCACCTTCGGGTCCTCGTTCAGGGCGTGCACGCGCGCCAGCAGCTCGGCCTCGGTCATGGAGGCGGGGTAGCGCTCGAGATTCGCGGTCAGGCCGGTTTCGCTGCTGTCGTTGACCTTGTGCTTGACGTAGACCTGGCTGGCGGGATCGTCGCCGACCAGCACGATCGCGAGGGTCGGCTCGACCCCACGGGCCTTGAGTGCTTCAATGCGCCCCGATACTTCGGCGCGGATTTTTCGGGACAGCGCGTTGCCGTCGATCAGTTGGGCGGTCATCGGTTTGAGGATTTCCAAGTAAAAACGCCCGCTTGCGCAGGCGTGGAAGGCTGAGGGTGTCTGCTGCTCGAGCGGCTAGGCCTTCGCAGGGGCGGCCTGCCCGAGCGCAATCTTGAGCAGGTCGGCCACCGTGTTGGCGTTGAGCTTTTCCATGATGTTGGCGCGGTGCGCCTCCACGGTCTTGATGCTGATGCCGAGGTCGTCGGCAATCTGCTTGTTCAGCCGGCCGGCAACGATGCGTTCGAGCACCTGTGCCTCGCGGCCGGTGAGCTTCGACAGCAGCGCATCGCGGCTGGCGGACTGCTGGTGCTGTGCGAAGGCGCCGCGCGCGTGCTCCAGCATGCGTTCGACCAGCGCCACGAGTGCCTCGTCGTTGAAGGGCTTCTGGATGAAATCCATTGCACCCTTCTTCATGCTGTCGACCGCCATCGGCACGTCGCCGTGGCCGGTGATGACGACGATCGGCAGGGGAGACCGGCGCTCGATCAGGCGGTCCTGCAACTCGATGCCCGACATGCCGCCCATGCGGATGTCGACGATCAGGCAGGCGACCTCGCGCGGGTCGTAGCGGGAGAGGAACGACTCGGCGGAGTCGAAGCAGCGGACCCGGTAGTCCTTGCCTTCGAGCAGCCATTGCAGCGAATCGCGAACCGCTTCGTCGTCATCGACGACATAGACGGTGCCCTTCTTGGGAATCAAACTCATGCAGGTACTTTCGCCTCGTTGCTTGCTACGGAATCGATAGCGTCTAACACCGGTAACCAGAAGGAGAAACGGCATCCGACCACATCGGGGCCATTGTAGATGTTCTCCGCCTGCATCCGGCCGCGGTGCGACTCGACAATGGTGCGGCAGAGATTGAGCCCGATGCCCATGCCTTCGGGCTTGGTGGAGAAGAAGGCTTCGTACAGCCGGTCCATGACTTCGGGCGCCAGGCCCATGCCGGTGTCCTGCACCGAGAATTCGACCGCGTTGTGCCCGTCGATGATCTTCGGCAGCACGCGCAGCTCGACGCTGCGGCGTGCCAGCGGCCGGTTCGCCAGGTCGATGGATTCGGCGGCGTTCTTCAGCAGGTTGACCATCACCTGCTCGATCAGGATCGGGTCGACGCGCAGGATCGGCAGGCGCGCCGCGACGTAGTGGTTGAGCCGCACGTTGCGGCGCCGCAACTCGATGCCGGCCAGTTCCACCGCTTCGCTCACCATCGTCGAGACCTCGGCCGGCGTCCGGTTCGGCTCGCTGCGCTTCACGAAGGAGCGAATGCGCTGGATGATCTGGCCCGCGCGCTGCGCCTGCTTCGATGTCTTGTCGAGCGCCGCGAGCAGGGCGTCGGAATCGATCTGCTGGCCCCGGATGCGCGACATCATCCCGTTGCAGTAGTTCGTGATGGCGGTCAGCGGCTGGTTGAGCTCATGCGCCACGCTGGACGCCATCTCTCCCATGGTGATCAGCCGGCTCGCGGCCTGCGCGCGATCGGCTTGCGCGGCCGACAGGTCTTCGGCGTCGCGCCGGGGCGTGATGTCGGTCGCGATCACCAGTTGCGCGAGCCGGCCGTCCACCCAGGTCAGGTAGCGCGAACGAACTTCGAGCCATTTGCCGAGTTCCGGGACGAAGATTTCGTTGTTCGCGGGCTGCGCGGCGGTCAACTGATCGATGGGCAGGCCTGCAAAGGGGTCGACGTCGTCGAGGGCTTCGTCGCGCGCATGCGAGGCTGGCACGCCGGCCTGCGCCACCATGCCCAGGTGCCCCACGGTGTTGGAACCGAACCAGAGGCGGTAGAGCTTGTTGGCGAACAGCAGCTCTTCGCTGCCGAGCGGCGCAACCGACACCGAGGCATCCAGCGCCTCAAGCACCGTGGTGAAGCGCTCGTACGAGGCCGACAGTTGCTCGCGGATGCGCGTCGGCTCCGTGATGTCGGTCATCGAGGTCATCCAGCCGGTCTGGTGCCCGCGCGCGTCGATCAGCGGCGACACGTACAGCCGTGCGTTGAACACGCTGCCGTTCTTGCGCTTCACGCGCACCTGGAAGCCGCCCGGCAGGGCGCGGCCGTGCAGTTCTTCCTCGAGCCGCTCGTTCATGACCTCGCGGTCGGATTCGAGCCAGTAGGGGAAGGGTGGCGTCTGCCCGACCAGTTCGTTTTCGCTCCACCCCGTCATCGCGCAGAAGGCCGCGTTCACATAAGTGATGCGGCCTTCCAGGTCGAGCACCCGCATGCCCGTGAGCATCGAGTTTTCCATGGCACGGCGGAAATTGGTCTCGGCGACCAGCGCCTGCTGTGCCTGCAGCCGGCGCCGCGTGTGGCGCCAGGTGCCGATCAGCATCCAGCTTGTCAGCACGCTGAGCGCGCCAACCAGCCAGAAGAGCCCATTGCCGACGACGCCTTGCGACGTGCGATAGGCCTGCGCCCTCAGGACCAGGGCGTTGCCGACAGGCGAGACCGGCACTTCGTATTCGTTGGTCCGCACTGTCCAGGGCAGGAGCCGCGTGCCGGCCCCGCGCGGGCTTGCAACGGTATTGCCGGCAATCAGGCCGCCCTTCGCGTCGAGCAGCGAAACGGCGTAGCGGGCCGAGACTTCGGCAGGCATGCCGTAGCGCAGCAGCCCGTCGATGGAGAACTCTCCCAGCAGCATTCCGGCAAACAGGCCCTGGTCGAAGAGGGGAATATGGAGTTGCAGCATCGGCGCCGGATCGCCGCCCGCCAGGGGTTGCGAGAACACCGGTTGCCGCAGTTCGCGCGCAAGGGCGTAGTTGCTCTCGGTGTCGCCAGGTCGAAGCACGTCGCCGATCGCGTGCTGCTGCGCCGGGTGGACGCTGGGCGCTGCATAGCCGGCCTTGAAGCGGCGGCGATCGTCGATCCAGCTCACTGCCTGCAGTTCCGGGAACTGGCTCACCAGCGACTCGGCGCGGCTGGTGAACTCGGCCGCATCGATCTCGCGATTGGATGCATCGCGCGCCAGGCGCATGAGTTGCTCCTGCCGCTCCAGCAGGCGAAGCCGGACACGCTGCTGTGCGTATTCGACGTCGCGCTTCACCGACTCCTGGACGCGCTCCATTTCCTCCGCACGCAGGTACCAGAAGGCCGAGACGATGGCAGCGAGGAACAGAAGGACGGCGGCCAGGGGCGCGAGCATGGCGACCGCGTCCTGCAGCATGGGCGTCTGGCGACGCCACCAGCGCCGCCACCATGAAAGGGGCGACCCATGCACCGCATTGCGGGCGACGGCGATCGGTGAGGAAAGGGGCATCGGGCAAGTTTAGGTGAAGGCTCTCGGGTGAGCACGGAGGCACCTGCGCGATCTGCCGTCGCTTTTCATTGGAAATTTCATAATAAGAAAACGCTACGCACTATTTGAAATCTCGATATTTCTGTGAGAAACTCCCGCGCGTTGCCGGTTACGGCACTAAATTACAGCCACCCCCCTCAAAAGGAGACAAGCATGTCGGCAAATCCCGAGAGCCCATTCGGCTCGGCCGCGAACGACCTGGACGCGCAGGAGACGCGTGAGTGGATGGACGCTCTTTCGGCGGTCATCGAAAGCGAGGGGCGCGAGCGAGCGCATTTCTTGCTCGAACAGTTGCTCGAGCACGCTCGCCAGAGCAGCATCGACAAGCCGTTCTCGGCCAACACGGCCTATGTGAACACCATCGAGGCCGACCAGGAAGAACGCTCCCCCGGCAACCTCGAGATCGAAGAACGCCTTCGCTCCTACATGCGCTGGAATGCGATGGCCATGGTCGTCAAGGCCAACCGCCATCACCCGCCCGAAGGCGGCGACCTCGGCGGGCACATCGGCTCCTTCGCGTCGCTGGCCAGCATGTTCGGCGCGGGCTTCAACCACTTCTGGCACGCCGAAAGCGAAAACCACGGCGGCGACTGCCTGTATATCCAGGGCCACGTCTCGCCCGGCATCTACGCCCGCGCCTACCTCGAAGGCCGCCTGACCGAAGAGCAATTGCTCAACTTCCGCCAGGAAGTCGACGGCAAGGGGCTGTCGAGCTATCCGCACCCGAAGCTGATGCCCGAGTTCTGGCAGTTCCCCACCGTCTCGATGGGTCTTGGCCCGCTGATGGCGATCTACCAGGCACGCTTCCTCAAGTACCTGCATGCGCGCGGCATTGCCAACACCGAGAACCGCAAGGTCTGGGTCTTCTGCGGTGACGGCGAAATGGATGAAGTCGAGTCGCTGGGCGCCATCAGCCTCGCGGCGCGCGAGAATCTCGACAACCTGATCTTCGTCATCAACTGCAACCTGCAGCGTCTGGACGGCCCGGTGCGCGGCAACGGCAAGATCATCCAGGAACTGGAAGGCGAATTCCGCGGTTCCGGCTGGAACGTCATCAAGCTGATCTGGGGCAGCAACTGGGATCCGCTGCTCGCGCGCGACAAGGAAGGTGCGCTGCGCAAGATCATGATGGAGACGAACGACGGCGACTACCAGTCGTTCAAGGCCAACGACGGCGCCTACGTGCGCAAGCAGTTCTTCGGCCGCGATCCGCGCACGCTGGAGATGGTCGCCAAGATGAGCGACGACGAGATCTGGAACCTGCGCCGCGGCGGCCATGATTCGCAGAAGGTCTACGCGGCTTTCCACTCGGCGGTCCAGCACAAGGGCCAGCCCACGGTGCTGCTGATCAAGACCGTCAAGGGCTTCGGCATGGGCAAGATCGGCGAGGGCAAGAACACCGTTCACCAGACCAAGAAACTGGGCGAAGAGGACATCAAGGCCTTCCGCGACCGCTTCAATATCCCGATCCCCGACAGCCAGCTTGCCGACCTGCCGTTCTACAAGCCGGCTGACGACACGCCCGAGATGAAGTACCTGCACGAGCGCCGCAAGGCCCTCGGCGGCTACCTGCCGCATCGCCGCGTGAAGGCCGACGAGAGCTTCACCGTGCCATCGCTCGAAACCTTCAAGGCCGTGCTGGAGCCGACCGCCGAAGGGCGCGAGATCTCGACCACGCAGGCCTATGTGCGCTTCCTGACGCAGCTGCTGCGCGACCAGGCGCTCGGTCCGCGCGTGGTGCCGATCCTGGTCGACGAGGCACGCACTTTCGGCATGGAAGGCCTTTTCCGCCAGGTCGGCATCTACAACCCCGCAGGTCAGCAGTACACGCCGGTCGACAAGGACCAGGTCATGTACTACAAGGAAGACAAGTCCGGGCAGATCCTGCAGGAAGGCATCAACGAGGCCGGCGGCATGTCGAGCTGGATTGCGGCGGCAACGTCGTACAGCACCAACAACCGCATCATGGTGCCGTTCTACGTGTACTACTCGATGTTCGGTTTCCAGCGCATCGGCGACCTGGCCTGGGCGGCCGGCGACATGCAGGCCCGCGGCTTCCTGCTGGGAGGCACCTCGGGGCGCACCACGCTGAACGGCGAAGGCCTGCAGCACGAGGACGGCCACAGCCATATCCTGGCGAACACCATCCCGAACTGCGTGAGCTACGACCCCACCTTCGCGCACGAAGTCGGCGTGATCCTGCACCATGGCCTGAAGCGCATGGTGGAGAAGCAGGACAACGTCTATTACTACCTGACGCTGCTCAACGAAAACTACCCGATGCCCGGTCTCCAGCCCGGCACCGAGGAGCAGATCATCAAGGGCATGTACCTGTGCAAGCAGGGACCGGCCCTGAAGGCCAAGGCACCCACCGTGCAACTGCTGGGCAGCGGCACCATCCTGCGCGAAAGCATCGCCGCGCAGGAACTGCTGGAGAAGGACTGGGGCGTGAGCGCTTCCGTCTGGAGCTGCCCGAGCTTCAACGAGCTGACCCGCGACGGCCAGGAAGCCGAACGCTGGAACCTGCTGCATCCGACGGACGAGCCTCGCGTTTCCTTCGTCGCGAAGCAACTGGGCGCATCGACGGGCCCGGTGGTGGCATCGACCGACTACATGAAGGCCTACGCCGAGCAGATCCGTCCCTTCATCCCGAAGGGCCGCACATACAAGGTGCTCGGCACCGACGGCTTCGGCCGCAGCGACTTCCGCAACAAGCTGCGGGAGCATTTCGAGGTCAACCGTCACTACATCGTCGTCGCTGCGCTGAAGGCGCTGGCCGAGGATGGCGCCGTCCCGGCGCAGAAGGTGGCAGATGCGATCAAGAAGTACGGCATCAACGCTGACAAGATCAACCCGCTCTACGCATAAAACAATCAACTGCGCCTCAAGGGCGGGAGACACGATATGGCAACAGTGGATATCAAGGTGCCGGACATCGGCGACTTCGACGAAGTCGCCGTGATCGAAGTTCTGGTGAAGGTGGGCGACACGGTGAAGGCCGAGCAGTCGCTGATCACGGTGGAGTCGGACAAGGCCTCGATGGAGATCCCGTCGAGCCAGGCCGGCGTCGTGAAGGAACTCAAGGTCGAGGTCGGCAGCAAGGTCAAGGAAGGTTCGGTCGTGCTGGTGCTCGAAGGCGAAGGCGCGGCTGCGCCCGCCGCGGCGCCCGCTCCGGCCGGGGCTCCCGCGGCAGCGGCGCCCGCTCCGGCACCGGCTGCGGCCGCGCCTGCCGCAGCCGCAGGTCCGATCGAAGTGAAGGTGCCCGACATCGGCGACTTCAAGGACGTCGCGGTGATCGAGGTGCTGGTGAAACCCGGCGACGCGATCAAGCAGGAGCAGTCGCTGATCACGGTCGAGTCGGACAAGGC
Source organism: Variovorax flavidus (assembly GCF_030317145.1). Classification (GTDB taxonomy): domain Bacteria; phylum Pseudomonadota; class Gammaproteobacteria; order Burkholderiales; family Burkholderiaceae_C; genus Variovorax; species Variovorax flavidus. The sequence continues at coordinate 1,270,055 of NZ_JASZYE010000001.1, read as the reverse complement.
ATCCATGGAGATTCCGTCGTCGGCGGCTGGCGTGCTCAAGGAACTCAAGGTCAAGGTCGGTGACACGGTCAACATCGGCGACTTGATCGCGATCATCGAAGGATCCGGCGGCGGTGCCGCAGTGCCCGCCGCTGCGCCGGCACCGGCTCAGGCCGCTGCGGCCGCTGCGCCGGCGAGTGCCTCGGCGCCCGCGCCTGCTTCGGCACCGGCTGCGTCAGTGCCCGCGCACGACCCGACGGTCGCGCCTTCCGGAAAGTTGCCGCATGCATCGCCTTCCGTGCGCAAGTTCGCGCGCGACCTCGGCGTGCCGCTCGAAGAGGTCAAGGGCAGCGGCCCCAAGGGACGCATCACGCAGGAAGACGTCCAGAACTTCACCAAGGCCGTGATGAGCGGCGCTGCCAGCACCAAGGCTGCGGGCGCCAAGGCTCCTGCAGGCGGCGGGGGCGGCGAAGCGCTGGGCCTGCTGCCATGGCCGAAGGTCGACTTCACCAAGTTCGGCACGGTCGAGCGCAAGGATCTGTCGCGCATCAAGAAGATCAGCGGCGCGAACCTGCACCGCAACTGGGTGATGATCCCGCACGTCACGAACAACGACGAGGCCGACATCACCGAGCTCGAAGCCTTCCGCGTGTCGACCAACAAGGAGAACGAGAAGTCGGGCATCAAGGTCACGATGCTGGCTTTCGTGATCAAGGCGGTGGTCTCGGCCCTCAAGAAGTTCCCCGAGTTCAACACCAGCCTGGACGGCGACCAGCTCGTCTACAAGCAGTACTTCCACGTCGGCTTCGCGGCCGACACGCCCAACGGGCTCGTGGTTCCGGTGCTGAAGGATGCCGACAAGAAGGGTGTTCTCCAGATCAGCCAGGAAATGGGAGAACTCGCCAAGAAGGCGCGCGACGGCAAGCTGGGCTCGGCGGACATGCAGGGCGGCTGCTTCTCGATCAGCTCGCTCGGCGGCATCGGCGGCACGCACTTCACGCCGATCATCAATGCGCCCGAGGTTGCGATCCTGGGTCTCTCCAAGGGCGCGATGAAGCCCGTGTGGGACGGCAAGGCCTTCCAGCCGCGCCTGATGCTGCCGCTCTCGCTGTCATACGACCATCGCGTGATCGACGGCGCGTCCGCGGCCCGGTTCAATGCCTACCTGGGTCAGGTCCTAGCCGACTTCCGCCGCGTTCTTCTATGACCACGGTAGTGGCCGTCCGGAAAGGCGGCCAAGTCGTGATGGCGGCTGATTCCCTGGTGACGTTCGGTGACACGCGCCTGTCGCACCGTGCCGAACGAAACCAGAAGCTGTTCATGGTCAACGACGCCGCGGGCCAGAGCATCTTTGCCGTGGCCGGCGCTGCAGCGCACTTCCTGGTGCTGCAGCACGCGCTGGCGGCGCAGCCGGCCGAGGCGCTGCGCTTCGGCAGCAAGGACGAGATCTTTCGTACCTTCACGCTGCTGCATCCGGTGCTCAAGGACTCGTTCTTCCTGCAGACCAAGGAGGACGAGCACGAGCCCTACGAGTCGAGCCAGTTCACGATGCTGCTGGCCAACGGGAGCGGTATCTATGGCATCTACAGCTACCGCGAAGTCTTCGAGTTCAAGCAGTTCTGGAGCATCGGCTCCGGCCGCAGCTTCGCGCTCGGGGCCATGCATGCGGCCTACGACAAGGCGCGCTCGGCGCGGGACGTGGCCGAAGCGGGCGTGGCCGCAGCCTGCGAATTCGATCGAAACTCGGCCGGACCGGTCGACGTTCTCACACTCAAACTGAAGGTGTCCAAATGAGCGAAGTACAAGTCAAAGTGCCGGACATCGGCGATTTCGATGAAGTCGCGGTGATCGAGGTTCTGGTGAAGCCCGGCGACACGGTGAAGGCGGAGCAGTCGCTGATCACGGTGGAATCGGACAAGGCATCGATGGAGATTCCTTCATCGCATGCGGGCGTGGTCAAGTCGGTGGCCGTGAAGGTCGGCGACAAGGTGAGCGAAGGCTCGGTGGTGCTGACGCTGGATGCAGCCGAAGGCGCTGCCGCTGCGCCCGCGCCTGCGCCGGCCGCTGCGCCTTCCGCCGCAGCTGCACCCAAGCAAGCATCGGCGCCGGCTGCACCGGCTCCGGCGCCTGCCGTCGCGTCGACCTACTCGGGCTCGGTGGACGTCGAATGCGATCTGCTGGTGCTCGGCGCCGGCCCTGGCGGCTACTCCGCCGCCTTCCGCGCGGCCGACCTGGGCCTCAACGTCGTGCTGGTCGAGCGTTACGCAACCCTGGGCGGCGTCTGCCTCAACGTCGGCTGCATTCCGTCCAAGGCGTTGCTGCACGTGGCGGCGGTGATCGACGAGGTCAAGCACTTCGCCGACCTCGGCGTGAGCTACGGCGAGCCCACCGTGGATCGCGCCAAGCTGCTCGGTCGCAAGAACAAGGTGGTCGGCAAGCTGACGGGTGGCCTCGCCGCCATGGCGAAGATGCGCAAGGTGACGACGGTCCGCGGCGTCGGCGAGTTCGTCGATCCGTACCACGTCAAGGTGCAGGAGACCACCGGCGACGGCAAGGACGTGACCGGCAAGGCGCAGACCGTCAAGTTCCGCCACTGCGTGATCGCGGCCGGTTCGCAGGCCGTGCACCTGCCTTTCATGCCGAAGGATCCGCGCGTGGTCGATTCCACCGGCGCCCTCGAACTCGGCGTCGATCCCAAGCGCATGCTGATCCTCGGCGGCGGCATCATCGGGCTCGAAATGGGTTCGGTGTATTCCACGCTGGGCGCCAGGCTCGATGTGGTCGAGATGCTCGACGGGCTGATGCAGGGCGCGGACCGCGACCTCGTGAAGGTCTGGCAGAAGCTCAACGCACCGCGCTTCGACAACATCATGCTGAAGACCAAGACCGTCGGCGCCGAAGCCACGAAGGAAGGCATCCGCGTGACTTTCGAAGGCGAGCAGGCGCCCAAGGAACCCCAGGTCTACGACCTGGTGCTGCAGGCGGTCGGCCGCAGCCCCAACGGCAAGAAGATCGGTGCCGAGAAGGCGGGCGTGAACGTGAGCGATCGCGGCTTCATCCCGGTCGACATCCAGATGCGCACCAACGTGCCGCACATCTTCGCGGTGGGCGACATCGTCGGCCAGCCGATGCTGGAGCACAAGGCGGTGCACGAGGCGCACGTGGCGGCCGAGGTGATCGCCGGCGAGCAGAAGGGCGACAAGGAACTCGCCAGCGCAGCCTTCAATGCCCGCGTGATCCCGAGCGTGGCCTACACCGATCCGGAAGTGGCATGGGTCGGCCTCACCGAGGACCAGGCCAAGGCCGAGGGGGTGAAGATCCACAAGGGTCTGTTCCCATGGACGGCTTCGGGCCGTGCCATCGCGAATGGCCGCGACGAAGGCTTCACCAAATTGCTGTTCGACGAGGAAACTCATCGCATCGTTGGTGGCGGCATCGTCGGGACGCATGCGGGCGACATGATCGGCGAGATCGCACTGGCCATTGAAATGGGCGCCGACGCCATCGACATCGGCAAGACGATCCACCCGCACCCGACCCTGGGCGAGAGCATCGGTCTGGCGGCGGAAGCGGCCCACGGCAGTTGCACGGACTTGCCGCCAGTCAAGAAGCGCTAGGGCGACAGACGAAAAAAATCCCGCCGACGGCGGGATTTTTTGATGGTGAGGTCGGATCAGTCGCCCGAGGTCTTGATCAGGTCGTCCTGGGACGAAACCACGCGGCGCGCGCCACTGAAGCGACGCTGCCAGTAGCTGCCGCTCATGTCTTCCACCCGAACCTGGGCGCCGGGCTTGGGGGAGTGAATGAACTTGCCCTCGCCGACGTAGATGCCGACATGGCTGAACGCGCGGCGCATGGTGTTGAAGAACACGAGGTCGCCGGGCTTCAGTTCGTTGCGGTCGATCTTCTGGGTGGCAGCGGCCTGTTCTTCTGCGCGGCGGGGGAGCAGGTGCCCGACAGTCTGGTTGTACATCGCCCGGACGAAGCCGCTGCAGTCGAAGCCGGTTTCGGCGGTGTTGCCACCGCGGCGGTAGGGTACGCCCAGGAACCCGATCGCCGTGACGACGAGGTCGGACGTGCGATCCACCATGGTCTGCCGAACATGGTGAAGCTGGCCCATCAGGCTCTTGTCGACGACCATCATCTCGTTGTCGTCGGCCCGGTCGAGTTGCGGCGCGGCGTGTGCGGCGGTCGCAAGCAGGAGGGCGGCGGTGAGCATTAAAAATCGCATGGCGCGTAGGATATGGACGACACCATGGAGTGTCAATTTCAAGTGAGTTCGGGATTTTGCACGTAACTGCTTGTCAGCGATGGGTTTTTTTCACCTTCTCACAATCAAAAATGTAAAGGTACAGGTTATTTGCAATAAGTTCTTTGGTTCTTGTAATGCGAAAGTTTTTGAATCTCGCCTGAATGACCAAACGATTGCAAATCCAGAGACCTCGAAGGAGCCGCATGATCCAGCCATTTGTAACCACCCGTCGATGGACGTCTCGCCTGATTTGTCTGGCTCTCGTTGCTAGCGGAATGGCGGCCGCAGCGCCCAGGGCGGAAGTCGTTGCTTCCGGCCTGGAGAACCCCTGGGGCGTCGGCTTTCTCCCAGGCGGCCGCTTCCTGGTGACTGAAAAGGCCGGTCGCGTTCGCGTCGTCGGGGTCGACGGCAAAGTCGGCCCGCCGGTCGTTGGCCTGCCCGCGGTTGCGGCGGGCGGACAGGGTGGCCTGCTGGACGTGATGGTCGATGCCGCCTTCGAGACCAACCGCACCTTCTATATCTGTTACGCCGAGCCTGATGCGGCCGGAATGGGCAACAGCACGGCACTGGCGCGAGCCCAGTTGTCGGCCGATGGCAGCCGGATGGAAGGCCTGAGGGTGATTTTCAGCCAGCGGCCGAAGGTCGCGAGCCGCAACCATTTCGGCTGCCGAATCGTCGACGCCGGAGACGGCACGCTGTTCCTCACGCTGGGCGACCGCTTCAGCCGCAAGGAGGACGCGCAGAAGCTGGACAACCACCTCGGCAAGATCGTGCGCATCGGCAAGGACGGCTCGGTTCCGAAGGACAACCCCTTCGTCGGCAAGACGGGGGCATTGCCCGAAATCTGGAGCTACGGGCACCGGAACGGCCAAGGCGCCACGCTGGCGCCGGACGGCAAGCTCTGGATGCATGAACACGGCCCGCAAGGCGGCGACGAAATCAACATCCCGCAGGCGGGCCGCAACTATGGCTGGCCAGTCATCACCTACGGCGAGAACTACGGCGGCGGCAAGATCGGCGACGGCATCACGCAAAAGGAAGGCATGGAGCAGCCGCTGCACTACTGGGTGCCTTCGATCGCGCCGTCGGGAATGGCCTTCCTGACCAGCGATCGCTACGGCGCCGGTTGGAAAGGCAACCTGTTCCTCGGGTCGCTCAAGTTCGGCTACCTCGACCGCATCGAGCTCAAGGACGGCAAGGTCGTGGCCGAGCACAAACTGCTGGAAGACGGCCGCGCGCGCATCCGCGACGTGAAGCAGGGACCGGACGGCTTGCTCTATATATTGACCGACGAATCCAACGGCAAGCTTCTTCGGCTCCTGGGGGATTGAGGTTCTCCCCCAGGCTTGCTCACTTCGTGTGGCCGCCTACCCCCAATCTGGGGGGCAACACCGACGGACCGGCAGAGCCGGTCCGTGGTGTTTCACGATTGGGCTTCGCTTTGTGGGGGGCGTGTTTTCGGTGGTACGGTCTAGCCTCTCTTCTCTTCTTGTTACTCGCGAAAGACGTTTTCATGCTGCTCGATGCATCGCAATCCCAATTGGTCCTGGTCGACTATCAGGCGCGCCTGATGCCATCGATCTTCGAGGCGGACGCCGTGGCGAAGAATGCGGTGCGCCTCGGCAAGATGGCCCAGCTGGTGGGCGTGCCGGTCTGGGGCACCGAGGAAAACCCGTCGAAGCTGGGCGAGAACCTGCCCGACATCCGCGCCCTGTGCCAGCGCACGCTGGCCAAGATGCATTTCAGCGCCGCCGAGGAAGGCCTGGGTGAATGGTTGCGCGTGCCGGCCAAGGCGCCTCAGGGCAATGCCCGCAGTCTTCCCAAGCACCTGCAGAAACCTGCCGCGGCCGAAGAGCGCAACACGATCGTCATGGCCGGTTGCGAGGCGCACGTGTGCCTGATGCAGACGGCGCTCGATCTGCTCGAGGATGAGTTCGAGGTCTGGGTCGTCACCGATGCCTGCAGTTCGCGCACCGAACGCAACCGCGATGCCGCCTTCGACCGCCTGGCCGGCGCCGGGGCGGAACTGGTGACCACCGAGATGGTGGGCTTCGAGTGGTTGCGGACGGCGGAGCATCCGCGCTTCGCCGAAGTGCTGGCGTTGATCAAGTAGCGCCGCCGGCGGTCCCCGCAACGCGGGCCTGCGGACCTATTTCTGAAGCCGGCGGTAGGCGCTGAAGTGACGGATGGCCTCGCGCCGATGGCCCAGGTGGTCATGCAATCGGGCCGCGTTGAAATGCGCATCGCCGATCGTCGAGTCGATCCGAAGGCATTGTTCGTAGCCTTCGAGTGCCTCGGGGAGGCGCCCCAGGTCTTCCAGCGCCACCGCGCGATTGAAGTGCAGCAGCGCCACATCCGGTCGTTGGCCCAACGCAGCGTCGTAGAGGGCCGCGGCTTCTTCCTGGCGGCCGGATTCGCACAGGATCGCGCCCAGGTTCAGATACGCATCCGAAAAATCCGGTGCCATCGCGAGCGCCTTTCGGTAGGCCGCTTCAGCGGCCTGTATGTCCCGCGGTTCGAGTTCCTCACCCTGGGCGAACCATGCGTCCGCGGAGGTTTGCGCCGATGGTGGCGGAATTGCGTCCTCGTTCTGCAAATGCTCCACGAACGCCACCGAGCCGCGCGTTGCCGCAACCTCGAAGTCCATCAGCAACTGACCCGACTCCGCCTCCCATTGGCTGTCGCGCTCGCGCACGGCGATCGTGCTGCCCACGGCAGTGATCCGCAAGCCGGTCAAGGGCAGCTCCGATGGCAGGGTGGCTTTCAGCCGCTGCAGTGCGCGCAGGATCTTGCGCGTCGGGATGTCCGCAGCCTGCAGGTCGTGAGCGGTCCGAAGCAGGACCACATCGCGAAAGGAAAACCGGTACTCGTTGCGCGGCCCTCGCGCGGGCTGGACAAAGCCGTTCGCAATCAGCCCTGAAATCGCACTCCGGGAGAGACCGAGCATCTCCTGGAGACTGCGCAGGGTGTGGGGGGCCTGCACCTGGATGTCGGTCACTTCCTCAAGCGCGCGGCGGCCGGGGCTGCGGTCGTCGTCTTGGCGGCGGCGCGCTTGACGCCCTTGCGCTCCTTCGACGCGAGCGGGGTCACGACTTCAGCGGCCGGCGCGCGCGTCGCCGCCGGGCGTTTCGCTCCGCCGGCACCCGCTCGAACCAGGCTGGCGCGCAGCATTTCGGTGAGGTCGATGATCTGGCCGCTGCCCGGCGCCGTCTCGCGCTCTTCCACCGCCACCACCTGCTTGCCGGCGATCTTCGCGTCGATGGCCTCCAGGATCCGCTTCTTCTCCTCGTCGACGAACTGCGTCGGTTCGTAGCTGTCCTGGGAAATCTGGTCGATGAGCTGCAGGGCGAGTTGCACTTCGGCATCCGACGGCTTGATCTCCTCGATCTCCAGGTCCTTCAGCGAACGGACCTCGTCAGCGTAGAGAAGCTGCTGCAGCACCAGACCGTCCTCGGCGGCGCGGACCTGCACGACATATTGCTTGCCTTTCCAGGCCCACTTCGCGAGCGCACACCGGCCACTCTTGCGCATGGCCGCGCGCAACAGGGTATAGGGCTTGGCGCCGCGCTTGTCGGGGGCGATGAAGTACGCCTTGTCGTAGTAGATCGGGTCAACGGCCTTTTCGGGGATAAAGGCGACGATGTCGATCGTGTGGGTCGAGCTTTCCTCGACCGCCTTCAACTCGTCGGGCGTGAAGAGCACGTAGCGGTCCTTCTCGAATTCATAACCCTTGACCATCTCCGCGCGGGGCACGACGACCGAGGGATCCTTCTCCGAGACGTACTGCTGCTTGACGCGCGAGCCGTCCTTGGTGAGGAGATTGAATTTGACGGTTCCGGAACTTTCGGTCGCGGAATACAGCTTGACCGGGATGGAAACCAGCCCGAAGCTGAGCGACAACGAGGCGATCGAACGTGCTGCCATGAAACCTCCGAGGAGGTATTCGGCACCTCCCGGCCGGAGAATGCCACTTTCCTGGACGCTCGGCCAGAGGCGACGATGCCTTGCCGACCGGGCGCCGGCGGCTCAGGCCCTCCAGAGGGAGACCAGTTGATCCAGTCTGGGCAGGCCCTTTTCGGGTACCGATGAGGCCACGAGCGGCTTGAAAGTGAACTCCGTGGGCTGCCCGTCGCCGAGCGGCCGATCCGGGAGGGGCGCCCGCACCACCCTCAGCCCTTCGGCATGCGCTTCCGTCCAGAACACATGCTTCCAGGGTGTGCCGCCCGGAAACGCCGCGGCCCAGTCGGTGTTCGCCTTGATCCAGACGCCGCATACCGTACCGAGCCGTCCTCGCCATGCCGGCGGGCAGACAAAGACGCCGGCGTCGCCAGGCCGCAGCTTGAGCAGTCGCGACGGATAGGCATACAGCGATTTCCAATCCATGCTTTCTCTCTCGTCACTCACATGACTTCCTTGTCTCGATGGCGTTGGTGGTCGTCATGTTTGCGACACCTCGGGATTGGGAAGGAAGTCGAGCCCGACGCGCGACAGCACTTCGCGCAGGCGGCCCAGTGTCTTCGGGCCAATGGCGACCTCCTTCAGGAGTTCCTGCTCGCTGATGGCGGAGAGATCCTCGATGCAGAAGATGCTGAGTTCCTTGAGCGCGTCCCGGGCACTCGCGCGCACGGATATCTCGTCGATAGGCGTCTCGGGGCTCAACTGGATGGGCACGTTGAACCGCTGTGCGCCTCGCGGGCGCCAGTTGAATGAAGGGAAGGCGAAGGCCGAGTTCTCGGGAATCAGGCGCTCGCGCAGCGCGGCTGCGTGCTGGCGTTTTGCTTCGTGGATGGCGCTCCGCAGGGCTCCCAAACAGGGGAGCAGTTCATCGTCGGGCAACTGAGCGAGGTCATCGACGGATTGGATCATGCAAGACATACGTGGGACTCATCGGTATGTGCGCCGTTGGACATGGCTCGATGCCACGTCTTCAACGCAAGAAGAACGGGGAGGGATTCGAGGCGGGAAACGCCTGAAGGCAAAGGGCGTGAAGCTCCGGTCGTCGGAGCCGGGAGATGCCAATCGGGAAAGTGCCTACCCAGTGAAACCGATGTGCGACGTGTGGCGAAACTTGGACCAAAGACTCCGGAAACCGCATGCCTGCTTGCTCTTGCTTGCCGATGGACGGCGACGTCCAGAGTATTGGGAGTCCGCCGCAGGAAGTCCATGCCGTGCCTGAATGAAGGCTATGCGCGTAACGAATGCCCGCCGTTCACCTGGAGTTCGAGGCTTTGCATCACCTGGTCGCGAAACCAGAGATGAGCGGCGTGACGGTGCGTGCGGTCGTGCCAGGAGATATAGACATCGAAGGCCGGCACCACCACCGGCAAGGCCAGTTCGGCAAGACCGAAGCGATCGCGAAAGCGCGACGCCAGCGACATGGGCAGGAGCGCCACCATGTCCGACTTCTCCAGCAGATGAGGTGCCGTCAGGTAGTTCGGCGTGACGTAGCGGCGTCGACGCTGCAGCCCCTGCGCGGCCAGCGCCTGGTCGACGGCTTCCCCGAAGCAGTTCACGGTGTTGGGCATGATGACCACGTGCTCGAGGCCCGCGAACTCGGTCGGCGTGAGCGTCTTGCCGATGGCCCAGTGGCCCGCACGTGCCACGCACACGATGCGATCGCGAAAAAGCAGTCGATGGCGGAGTTCGCGCAGGCTGGGCGGCAGGATGCCGACGCAGAAGTCGACATCGCCGGCTTCGAGCACCTTGTTGAATTGCGAAGGGTGCACCGGGTGTCGTACCGATATCGAGATGCCCGGAAATCCCGTGCCGAGATGCTGCACCAGGTGCTCGACGAAGAGGCATTCCAGATAGTCCGTGGCGACCATGCGGAACAGGTAGCGCGTGGCCTGCGGGTCGAAGGCGACCGCGTTGCCGAGCAACTCACCCATCTCTTGAAGGATGCGCTCGGCGAACTCGCGCAACTGGAGCGCCTTGGCCGTGGGGATGAGGCCGTTGCCGCCCTTCACGAGGATCGGGTCGCCCGTGACCGTGCGCAATTGGCCAATGGCGCGGCTCATTGCTGGCTGGCTGATCGAGATCGCCTCCGCAGCGCGCGAGACGTGCGAATGGTCGACAAGCGCCACGAGGCACTTGAGCAAATAGAAGTTCAGCTCCCCGTTGTCGTTTCGTTCTTGGTGCATGGGCCGATCGCATTGAACACGAAGACCACAGGATACGGGCCGTTTCCTAGCCGAAGGTAAATACGTACGCCTGCGCCCCTGCGTCGAGGAATTCAATCTCGAAAACGTGGTCGTTTGTACTCGTTTTCTGTCGAATCAGCTGGTAAAGCCGTTGGGCGTCGATCGTTCCATGGCCCTGCGCATCGACATCCGAGCCATGGTCCGACAGCGGCGGCTTGCCGTCCACCAGCACCCTGAAGCGCACGGGCTTCCCGTCCGCCGCCGGGCCGAGCACCAGGTGCACATCCCGCGCATGAAAGCGATAGACGATGCGGCCATCGGCGTGGTTCAGCACCGCGCGCTCTCGCTCCACGGTCCAGTCGCCGGCCAGCGCCCACTGGTCCGTCCGCAATGAAGCGGGGCGTCGGTAGGTGTGGGCGCGGTCGCTGGCGATGCCCTCCGGAGAGGCGAAGTTGTGCGTGCGCTCGTGGCCCAGGTAGGTCTCTTGCGACAGCGAGGGCGAGGCGTCCGGTGCGGCCTGGACGCCTGCGGCAGTTGGCAGCACCAGGCCCGGCGGAACCTTGGCTTGACCCGCCTCCGCCAGCAGTTGCTGAATGACCCGCTCCGATTTGTCGTACTGGCCCTCGCCGAACTGGTGGTGGCGGATGCGTCCCTGCGCGTCGACGAAGTAGAACGCAGGCCAGTATTGGTTGTCGAAAGCACGCCAGACGGCGAAGTCGCTGTCGACCGCGACAGGAAATTCGATGCCAAGATCCTTCACCGCCCGGTGAACGTTCGACGAGCGCTTTTCGAATGCGAACTCTGGCGAGTGCACGCCGACCACCACCAGCCCCGCATCCTTGTACTTCTCGGCCCATGCGCGCAGGTAGGGCAGGGTCCGCAGGCAGTTGATGCACGAGTAAGTCCAGAAGTCGACCAGCACCACCTTGCCGCGCAGGTCTGCCGGGGTCAGCGGGGCCGAGTTGATCCATTCGGTCGCGCCAGCGAATGAAGGAAGCACCCCTTCCGGTTGCAGTGTTCGCGAAGGCGCGGGTTCGTGGGCTGCAGCGGTGAGTGACAAGCCCGTGTCTTCGAATGCTCCGGTGCTGGCTTGCGGAGGCTGCGGCACCGGGGAACCGATGCGATCCACCAAGGCCTGCTCCAGCGTCGACGTGGTCCCGATCGAAAGTCGGCTGAGCACGCCGGTGTCCAGGCCCAGTGCGATCGCGCCGACGCCGGCCAGCACGAACGCGCCCGCCGCACGCCGGACCCACTCGCCTGTATGGAGCGAACGCTTCATCGCTGCGAACACGCGCCCGCCCAGCAACAGCGCGGCAGCCAGCGACGTGCAAGCGCCAGCGGCATAGGCCAGCAGCAGGAGCGACGTGCCGACGCTTGCGCCGTTGAGCGCCGCGCCTGTCAGGATCAAGCCAAGAATCGGTCCCGCGCAGGGCGCCCAGAGCAGGCCTGTTCCCATGCCCAGCAAGATCGACGACCCCAGCGAAGTCCGCGCTGCCGTCCCATCCGGCTGCCGCTCCGACAACCGGATGCCGAGAGCGACCAGCGGCCTCGTCATGCGGTCGGCAACGCTCGGGAACAGCAGCGTGATGCCGAACACCGCCAGCATCGCCATCGCCGCATAGCGCCCGTATTCGTTGAGCGCAACCACCCAGCCGCCGCCCACGGCAGCCAGCGAGGCGACGGCGGCAAAGGCCACCGCCATGCCCAGCAGCATCGGCAGGCCGTGCGACCGGAACGGCCGATCGGCACGCGCAAAGACGAATGGCAGTACCGGCAGAACGCAGGGGCTCAGGATGGTGAGCACGCCGCCCACATAGGCAATGATCAGGATGAGCATGATGTCGGAGTGAATGGTGCGCGGCGATCAGGTCGCGGCGGATTGGACAGTGGTCATGGTGAGCCGGGCCTCGAGCCCGCCTTCGGCGCGGTTGTGCAGCTTCAGTTCCGCGTCCATTGCCACGGCAAGCTGCTGTGCGATGGCGAGTCCCAGGCCGGTCCCGCCGGTGCTGCGGTTGCGTGAGCCTTCGACGCGATAGAAGGGCTTGAGTACGGCCTCCAGTTGCTCGGGCGGAATGCCCGGCCCGTTGTCGATGACGGCGACGACCCACCGGTCCGCTTCGACACGCACACGGACGCGCACATCGCTTCCGAACTTCAACGCGTTGTCGATCAGGTTCACGAGAATCCGGCGCAGCGCATTCGGACGCGTCACGATCGGCGCGTCGACTCGTCCCTCCAGCAGCACAGGCTGCCCCGAGTCCTCATAGTCGGCGACCATGCTTTCGAGCAACGCGTCGGCATCGATGCGGCAGGGCGGTTCCGTCGCGCCATGGAGCGTGCGCGCATACGTGACGCCTTCCCGCACCAGCGCATTCATGGCATCGAGGTCCTGCCGGAACTTGGCCTGGTCTTTCTCGTTGTCCATCAGGTCGGTGCGCAGGCGCATCCGCGTGATCGGTGTCTGCAGGTCATGCGAGATGGCCGCGAGGATTTCAACGCGCTCGGCCATGTAGCCGGCAATCCTTCGCTGCATGGCATTGAATGCACGAGCCGCATGCGCGACTTCAGTCGGCCCTTCCTCGGCCAGCGCGTGGGCCTTCAGGTCGGGACCGAGTTCATCCGCCGCCGCGGCGAGCCGGGCGAGCGGCCGTGTGACCAGGCGCACGGCGAACCATGCACAGGCGGCGAGTACCGCCAGCTGGATCCAGAGCACCCACATGACCCAGTCGGACACGGGCACGCCGACCCGACGCGCTTGGACGATCACCGGGCTGCCGTCCGACAGCCGCACCTCGATCCGCAGGCCTTCGCGCGCGTCGGCCGCCTGTGCCACCTTCACGACCTCGAATGGACGCAGCGCCTGGACGATGGCATCGCCGAATTCACGCGTAGCGGGTGCTTCAGGCTCCGGGCCGTCCACGCCGCCACCCAGCATGAAGCGGTAGTTGCGCCGCTCCAGGCGTTCAAGCCAACCGGCGCGTTCCTCGGCAGGAAGGCGGTCCAGGATCGCGATCGAACTCGCGATGTCGAGCTCGATGCCGGTCATCATCAGTTCGCGAAGTGCGACGCCGCGCTCGTAGCGGATCGATGCGAAGGTGAGCAGCTGCGCAATCGCCAGCCCCAGCACCATGATCAGTGTCACCCGTGCAAAGAGCGATCGGGGGAACAGACGACGCCAGCCTGCGGAGGGGCCGGGGGGAGCGTGAAGGCTTGAGACGGTGGGCATGGTTGGGTTTATAGGCCCCGAACCAGCCGCCGACCCGGTCGTGTGTATTCCAGTGTGTCTGCCGGGGGAGGACTAAGTACACGGCCATACAAGTACCGAGCGCGGACGCGCCGGACTCGCGGCGGGTCACCCGCAGCCGACAGCACCCAGGGCGAGTCGAACCAGGTCCACCTGCCGCGCGCAGCCGGTCTTCTCCATCAGATGGGCGATGTGCTTTCGCACGGTATGGATGGATATCGCCGTGGCGGCGGCAATCTCCTCCGCGGTGGCGCCGTGCATCAATTCCGCCAGCACCTCTCCTTCGGCCGTCGTGATGTCCAGGGCCGCGCACAGCACATCGAGCGTGATTTCCGCGCGGGCGCGCGGCGGGCTCACGCGCGCAAGCAACAGCGGGCGGCGGTCGTAGCGCAGCCGGCCGTCGGCGCGCGCCAGATCCATGACGCATGCTCCGGCCCGCCTTCCCGGCAGGACGATCCGCAGCGGCCCGGATGCGAGGGACGCGCGCCTGAGCGACGTCTCCAGTTGCTTGCGCAGCCTGGCCGACGCGTGCCACAGCCGGCCGCCCCGCACGCCCACCGCCGACACTGCATCGAGTTGAACGCGTGCGGCTTCGCATGCATGGATCACCCGGCCTTCGGCATCGACCAGGAACGTTGCGTCGTTGAATGATCCGTCGACGAGGTCGATGGCGGTGAGAACCCGATCGGCCGCTGCCTTGCGATCGGCCATGGCCGAAAGCAGGGCCGAGGTCAGTTCCTTGACCGGACCCGTCGACAGGAAGTCGTCGGCGCCCTCGGTCTTCCTTGCGCGATGAAAGCTGATGGCCGAGCTCTGGGGGCCCGTCTCGATCTGGAAGGACATCATGTGCCGCATCCGGTGCTTCAGCATGAAATCGTTGTAGTACTCGCTGTGGCTGCGGACTTCGGGCGTCAGGCACCACTCCGTGTCGAACCAGGAGCCCGCGGTCCACGGCAAGGAGGGGTTCAGCAGAATGTCTTTCGTGTGGAAGTGCGCGAAGTACTCGCGCTCGGCCACGGCGTCGACGTCGAGCGTCAGGCCGTCGACAAGGCGTGTGCCTTCGACGACCAGAAAGGACGCCGTGTCGCTCCCGACGACGTCGCGCGCGCTCTGGAGGATGTCGTGCCAGGGCGGTTCCGGATCCGACAGGTGGCGGATCGCCTCGAACGCTCGACGCAGAGCGACCGCCTTGCCGCTCGTCTCGCTGGCTCCTGGCATCGGACCCTCCTACCCATTATTTTTTAAAAGTAATTCCAATGTATTACATTGAATGTCCGGCTACCACTAAGGGAAGACGCCTAGGGCGACGACTCATCCCCATCCGGGGGGATGGCGGACACCTGGAGTTGCCGCGCTATCGCGAGCGATTCAGGTCCATGCTCTCCTGGAGCCGAACCATGCTTTCCTCGCCAACGCGGATGAGCCCGCTGCGCGGCTGGTCCATGTCGATGATGACCGTGAACACCGTCGCGATCAGCAGTGCGAAGAGCGCGGTCGAGGCGTGGCGTCGCCGGCCGGTCAGGCCGTAGCCATAGGCGATGAAACCCAGCGCGCCCAGTGCGACGGCGATCAGGAGGCTGATCACGATCTGCGGCACATGGTTGTCCAGCGCGGCCCTGCGCTTTTCATTGGCGTTGAACATCTCGTTCAATGACTGGATGACCAGCACCCGAGCCGGCGAGGCCTGGCCGACCGTCGCGGATGCGCCTGCCAATGCCCAGAGCCGGGACTCGATGTCCGTCGTGACGGCACTGGTCCTTTCGAGTTCCGCCGGGTCGACGCCGGCCCGCATGAAGTCGACACGCGCCGCGACATAGCTTCTCAGCAGGTCCGACACCTGTTCCCCCTGTGACGGCGGGAGCAACTGGGCGCGCAGATAACTCGTGCGGATGGCATTGACCTCTTCCTGGATCAGCGTCTTGCGCACGTCGAAGCGGGACGCGGCCATCGCGAAGTTGAAGCCGAGCAGCAATGCCAGAAGTCCGAGCAAGGCGGCCTGCAGTGCGCTGATGTGCGATCTGGAGGTGTCGTCACTCCGATGCGCATGGCGACGGCCGAGCCGGAAGGCGATCTCCAGCACCGCAAAGAAGGCGACCACGACAACGATGAACAGTACGGCCTCGTCCAGTCCAGCCAGCATGGGGGTCTCCTGCGAACAGCCGCTCATTCTGCTGATGCAGCTGGAATGGCGCAAATCCACGGCCGGCTGCGAAACGAAATGTCGTGTCTCCCGGCGCCAGATACTTGGGCATACAAACGCGGGGCTGCCGTCGGGGAGGGCGGCTACATTGCGAGGCAATCCCCTGCGCCGGAACCCGATCGCCATGCAACCCAGACCTGCAGACCATGTCCTCATCGTCGACGACGACCGCGAGATCCGCGAGTTGCTCACCACCTACCTGGTCAAGAACGGCCTGCGCGTGGCCGCGGTGCCCACCGGGCGCCACATGCGTGCGGCACTGGAAGAGTCGGGCCCGTTCGACCTGATCATCCTCGACCTCATGCTGCCCGGCGAGGACGGACTGACGCTGTGCCGCGACTTGCGCACGGGCAAGCACAAGTCCATCCCCATCCTGATGCTGACGGCGCGCAGCGAGGAAGCCGACCGCATCCTCGGCCTGGAGATGGGCGCCGACGACTACCTCGCCAAGCCTTTCTCCGCCCGCGAACTGCTCGCGCGGATTCGCGCCGTGATGCGTCGCACGCGCATGCTGCCGCCGAACATGCACTCGACGGAGACCGCCCGGATGCTGGCTTTCGGCGACTGGCAGGTCGATACCACCGAGCGGCACCTGATCGACGCCAGCGGCACGATGGTCGCGCTCAGCGGCGCGGAGTACCGGCTCCTGCGCACCTTTCTCGACCATCCGCAGAAGGTGCTGAGCCGTGACCAGTTGCTGAGCCTGACGCAGGGTCGCGAGGCCGAACTCTTCGAGCGCTCGATCGACCTGCTCGTCAGCAGGCTGCGCCAACGGCTGCGCGACGACGCGCGCGAGCCGCGGTACATCAAGACCGTGCGAAGCGAGGGCTACGTCTTTGCATCGGCCGTCGAGGCCGGCGATTGAGGTTGCGCCAGGAGCGACTGGATCTTCCTCTCGGTCTCGGCGTAGCTGCCCTCGCCGAAGTGCGAGTACACGATGCGCCCTTGCTTGTCGATCAGATACACGGCGGGCCAGTACTGGTTCCTGAACGACTTCCAGGTCGCGTAGCTGTTGTCCTGCGCGACGGCATGCTGGATCTGCAGCCGCTTGATGGCCTCCTGCACGTTCTTCGTCGACTTCTCGTAGGCGAACTCCGGCGTGTGCACGCCCACTACGACGAGACCCTGGTCCTTGTACTTCGCGTGCCAGTCCTTCACGTACGGCAGGTGATTCAGGCAGTTGATGCAGGTGTAGGTCCAGAAGTCGACGAGCACGACCTTGCCGCGCAACTCGTCCAGTTTCAGTGGCTGCGAGTTGAGCCACGTGTCGATGCCCTGGAACTCTGGCGCGGTCCGCTGCTCGGCCGCGGGCGTGCTGCCGCTCGGAGGCGCGGCGAAGGTCAAGGCTGCAAGCGAGGCCGCGAGGGCCGCGCCGACGAGGAGTGCACTGGCTCGGATGTTCATGGCGGTGTCTTTCCGGGAGTGAGGAGCTGGGTTGTCGAACGAACGGGATCTTCCGCCGCGGAGCTCCCCATGCACACGCGAAACGTACGCCTCTGTATCCGGTGCAGGAACTCCACACACTACGTTTCATTGGCGCGACGACCTGTCCATGCGCATGCAGAGTGGCGCCGGGAGCCGGTTGCCGCGATGATCGACGGACAAGGCATTCGAACCCGCTCGTCGCGAAAGGACTGATGGAATGAACATCGCTCGCACCGTGTCGCACACCGGCATGCTCCTCGGCTTGCTCGCGGCCTCGCAAACCTTCGCCGCAACGCCAAGCTTCAGTTGCGCCAGGCCCGAAGGGGCCGCGGTCAAGGCCGTCTGCAGTGACGACATGCTCGCGGCGCTCGACCGCGAAACGGCGCGCCTGTACGGGCTTGCACGGGCCACACCGGGCTTGAGCGCGCAGCGCAAGAACGAGCTGACAGCCGTGCAACGCGGATGGATCAAGGGCCGCGACGATTGCTGGAAGGCGAGCGATGCGACGGCCTGCATCCGCGACGCGTATATCAGCCGCATTGCCGAGCTGCGCGCAGGCTACAAGGGCGCGCGTGCCAAGGGCGGCGTCAGCATCGGTCCGGTGACGGTGACCTGTCCCGGAAGCCCGCCAATGAGTGCCACCTTCGTGAATGTCGAGCCGTCGCTGGCCTACCTGGCCGGAAGTGACCGCGGCCTCGTCATGACCATTGCGCGGTCGGGCTCGGGCGCGAAGTACACAGGACAGTATCCGGACGGCGAAGCGACCTTCTGGCAGAAGGGGCCGGAGGCATTCGTGCAACTGCCGGGTGGCAAGGACCAGACCTGCCGAGTCGGCCTGTCCGGCTGACGATGAAGAGCCTGCCTCGTCTGCTGAAGCAGGCTATGCGTCAAGCAGGCCGGCAACCTTCTTCGGCACATCCTTGATGAGGTTCAGCGCGTCCTGGTTGCACGCACGCAACTGGTCCTCGGCATCGAGCGTCTTCTCCATCGCGGATTTCAGTGCCGCGTAGGTGTTGGCGCCCATGGCAATGGCCTGCCCGATGAAAGGCGTGACCTTCTCGTAGAGGGCAAAGTCCAGCGCCGCGAGATTCATCTGCGCGCCGACCAGGTCGGACACCTCGGCGTGAAACTCGACCTCGAAGGACGCCAGCGTTTCATGGCTGGCCTTGCCCGCAGTGAGAACCTTGAACGAGACCCACATCATCGAGTGCGCCGTCGAAGCCAGCGATTTCGCGAGTGCGGCTACGGCGTTCCGCGTGTCCGAGCGAGCCTGGTCTTCGCGCGCGCGCGACCACTTCTCGGTCTCGAGCTTCGATTGGCGCCAGCCGGCGAACGCGAAGCCGACGATGCCGGCGAGGGCGCCCACGGCTGCGCCGAGGACGGCGGCCAGGCCTTGGTCAAGTGCCATGTCTGAGTGGTCTCCAGTCTGGATTTGTATGTCTTGGAACGGTTATCGGCGTCGCTGCCGAAAACTTGAGCCCGCGATGTAGCGGCGAAAGCACGCATCTGACATCATCGCGGCCCGCTGACCACCACTGCGCAGGAGACACCCATGACTCGCACCGTTCAAGAGAAACGCGCCGCCTTCCGGGCGCTTCACGCCCAGGGTTGCTTCGTGCTGCCCAATCCGTGGGACGTCGGCAGTGCCCGGATGCTCCAGGGGATGGGATTCAAGGCCCTTGCGTCCACCAGTTCCGGCTATGCCTGGTCGCAGGGCCTGCCCGATGGCGGGGCGTCGCGAGAGACGGTGCTGGCCCACTTGCGCACCCTGGTCGATGCCACCGATCTGCCTGTGAATGCCGATTTCGAAAGCGGCTACGCGGTCGACCCGCAAGGTGTCGCGGTCAGCGTTCGGATGGCGATCGAAACGGGCGTGGCGGGCCTCTCGATCGAGGATGCGACGGGCAACGCCGACGATCCGGTGCGCAGCATCGACGAGGCTGTTGCCAGACTGCGTGCTGCCCGCGCGGCGATCGACGAAGCTGGCGGCGACACGCTGCTGGTCGGGCGAGCCGAGAACTTCCTGTACGGACGCACGGACCTCGACGACACCATCGCCCGGCTCCAGGCCTACGCCGAGGCCGGGGCCGACTGCCTCTATGCGCCGGGAATCCGCACGCGCGAGCAGATCACCGCCGTGGTGGCCGCCGTGGCGCCGAAGCCGGTCAATCTCCTGATCGGCTCGGCCAGCGACCTCACGCTGCAGGATGTCGCGGCGATGGGTGTCCGGCGCATCAGCGTGGGCGGTGCGCTCGCACGCTCCGCGTGGGGCGGCTTCATGCGGGCCGCGCGCGAGATCGCCGAGAACGGCCGCTTCGGGTTCGCCGAAGCGGCGCGGGGCGACGAGTTGAACGCGTTCTTCCGCCGCACGGATGAGCGCGACCGCGCTCACTCCAGCGCAGACGCCGGTCCGAAGAACTCGTAGCGCACCTGCTGGTCCGGCACGCCGAGCGCGCGCAGCGCCGTCTTCACCTGCTGCATGAAGGGTTTCGGGCCAAGGAAGTACGCGTCGATGTCGCGCGTCGTGGCCGGCAGCCAGTGGGCGAGCTTCTGGGCGTCGAGCCGGCCGACCGCGTGCGGTGCGTCGGCCGCGGCCGGGGCATCGGGCGCCTCGTCGTAGCAGTAGTAACGCACGAGTTGCGGATGCTTCTGTGCCAGCGCGTCGATGGCATGACGGAACGCGTGGACGCCGCGGGCGCGCGCGCAGTGGATGAAGTGCACCGCCCGCGAGGTCTTCAGCGCTGCTTCGAGCATCGCCAGCGTCGGCGTGATGCCCACGCCACCGCTGATCAGCACCAGCGGCCGGTCGCTTTCCGCGAGCGTGAAGGCGCCCGAGGGCGGGAACAGCTCGATCGTGCTGCCCACCTGCACGTGATCGTGCAGGTGGTTGGAGGCGAGTCCGCCGTGTTCCCGCTTCACGCTGATGCGATAGGTCCGGCCGTTCGGCGCGGCCGAGAGCGAGTAGTTGCGGCGGATGTCCTGGCCATCGAAGACCAGGCGCAGGCTGATGTACTGGCCGGGCTCGAAGTCGAGCACCGGTTGGCCATCGACCGGCGCGAAATAGAAGGACGTGATCTCGTCGCTTTCGACTTCCTTTCGCACCACCTTGAAGTCCCGCCCACCGCGCCAGCCGCCAGGCGCCGCGGCCTTGCTGTCATAGGCCTGCTTCTCGGCGCCGATCAGCAGGTCGGCGAGTTGTCCGTAGGCGGCGGCCCAGGCGTCGATGACTTCATCCGTCGCGATCTGCGGGCCGAGCACCTCGCGGATCGCGCGCAGCAGGCAGGCGCCGACGATCGGGTAGTGCTCCGGCAGCACCTGCAGCGAGACGTGCTTGTTGACGATCTGGCTCGCCAGGTCACCTAGCGCCTCGAGCCGGTCGATGTTGCGCGCGTACATGAGCACGCCGTTCGCGAGCGCGCGGGGCTGATCGCCGCTTGCCTGGTTGGCCTGGTTGAAGATCGGACGGACTTCAGGGTGCTCGCCCAGGAGGATGGAATAGAAGTGCGTGGTCAGCGCTTCACCGCCCGTTTCGAGCAGGGGCACGGTGGCGGTGACGATGGCCTTTTGTGGGGCGGACAGCATGGAGGGAGCCTTTCGAGAGTGAGGGTGATGGCTACTTCATTGCAATCCCTGTTCCAGCCTGGCGCTTCATACGAATCAAAGACTTGGGCATCGATGATGTCTTGTTGACACGACTACGATGTGGTCTCATCGATACGGATCGAGTCAAAATGACAACGCACCCATTGCTTCAGGCCATCATCCCGCTGGTGGCCGACATCGCGCGCGAACTGCCAAGCGCAGAACGCTACCGACGCCTGCTGGAGGCATTGCGGGTGTTGCTCCCATGCGATGCCGCGGCGCTCCTGCGCCTCGACGACGGCTGGCTGCTGCCGCTGGCCGTGGACGGCCTGAGCAGCGACACGCTCGGCCGCCGGTTCCGCGTGGAAGAGCATCCGCGCTTCACGGCCCTGCTCGAAGCGGACGGACCCTTGCGCTTTCCCGCCGACAGCAGCTTGCCCGACCCCTATGACGGTCTGGTCGAGGGCGTGAAGGGGCACCTGCCCGTGCACGACTGCGTCGGCTGCGTCATCCGCGTCGACGAAAAGCCGTGGGGACTGCTGACCCTCGATGACCTGGCTCCGGAGCGCTTCTCCCGTGTCGACCTGAAGGTGCTGCAGTCCTTCGGCAGCCTGGCCGCCGCGACAGTCAGCGTCGCGGGGCACGTCGAGCAACTCAGGTCCAGGGTCCGCGACGAGAGTCTTCGCGCCGAGGGCTACCGGCTGGCGGCTGCGCCGCGTGCACGCGGACTGATCGGCCGCAGCCCCGCGATGCGCCAACTCCAGAAGGAGATCGAACTGGTCAGCGGCAGCGAGCTGTCGGTGCTCATCCAGGGCGAGACCGGCGTCGGCAAGGAACTCGTTGCCGAGGCACTGCATGCGGGCTCGTCCCGCGCGGCGCGTCCCCTGATCAGCCTGAACTGCGCCGCACTGCCCGAGACGCTGGTGGAAAGCGAACTCTTCGGCCATGTGAAGGGCGCGTTCACCGGTGCCGTTGGCGAGCGCCCAGGCAAGTTCGAGCTCGCCGATGGCGGCACGCTCTTTCTCGACGAGGTCGGCGAACTCACCTTGCCGGTGCAGGCCAAGCTGTTGCGTGTGCTGCAAAGCGGCCAATTGCAAAGGCTCGGGTCGGACCGCGAGCATCGGGTCGATGTGCGGCTCATCGCCGCGAGCAATCGCAATCTGGCCGACGAAGTGAGGGCGGGGCGCTTGCGCGCGGACTTCTATCACCGGCTGAGCGTCTATCCCCTGCAGGTGCCGCCCTTGCGCGAGCGTGGCCGCGACGTGCTCCTGCTCAGCGGCTTTTTCCTGGAAGAAAACCGCTCGCGCCTCGGGCTCGGCGGCTTGCGGCTGGACGCCAGCGCGCAAGCCGCGCTGCTCGCCTACCGCTGGCCGGGCAACGTGCGCGAACTGGAACACCTGCTCGGGCGCAGCGTGCTGAAGGCGCTCGGCCGTCATCCACAGCGTCCGCGCATCCTGAGCCTGACGGCAGGCGACCTCGACCTGCCGGACGGGCACTTGCAAGTCGCGCCCGAACGGGTGGACCCATCGCCAGCGTCAGCGTCAGCGTCGACCCGGCCGCGCCTGCGCGACGGCGAAGGCCTTCGCGATGCCGTCGCCACGCTCGAACGCGAACTCGTGACGACTGCACTGGCGCAAAACGACTACAACTGGGCCGCCGCAGGCCGTGCACTCGGCATGGACCGCGGCAATCTCGCCCGCCTCGCGAAGCGGCTCGGCCTGCCCGCAGACAAGCGCGCGCTGCGCGCCTGGCGCTCGCCCTGAGCTAGTTGTCGCCGTAGGTGGCAGCGCCTTCCGCCGCGATGGCCCGTGCGCCTGCGCGGACCGTGGCGCGATCGGCCATCTGGGTGCGCGGCTGCACGCCCGTGCCGCCGTTGCTGATCTGCACGGGTGTACGTGCCTGCGCGCGAACGTCAGCGCGCGACAGCGTGGACTGGAAAGGCTGAGGAGGCAGAGGGTTCTGCTCGCCTTGAAAGGCCTGCGCGCCGAAGGCCGCGAGGCTGCCGAAGCAGAGCGTGATGATCGAATGTCGTTGCAGCACGGAAGCCATGAGTCGCTCCTGAAGAAGGTGGATGGGCCGCACCTTCTACGGGGCTGGGTGCCGCCTGGTTCACCTTGCGCCGTGTCGACTCAGAAGTCGGACGACCGGACGACGATCGGCTCCCGGTGAGAGGCGTCATAGCGCGACCAGGCGGCCACGTTGATCGCCACGTGGTTCTCTTCATACGCGCTCACCGCGCGGCTGGCGCCATCCGAGGCGTGTACGTAGGCACCGAAATGGGATGCGAGCGCGTCGTCGGTAATGAGGGCCTCGATCTCGCGGCCTTGCGCGGGGAGGGCGAAGGCCACGCCATTGCCGACCCAGCGCGCGCCGCGCGAGCCGCCGATGCGGTGGCCGCTGGCATCGACACCGACAGCTGCTACAGCGGCCTCCAGTGGCGCCCGCTCGGTTTCCACGGCGTCCACGACAGGTTCGGGTGGAGGTTCCTCGATGATTTCTGCCGAAGCAAAGTCCCTGTCGAGAAACATCATCTCGAAGTTGCAGATCTGGATGATGTCGCGGTCCAGCAGCGGCTGCACCGACACGTCCGTGCCATTGACAAGCGTGCCGTTGGTGCTGTGAAGGTCGTGGAGGGTGACGAAATGTCCGTGCCGGGTGAGGAGCGCGTGGGCCTTGCTGACGGTGTCCGCTGGGAGCACCAGGTGGTTGCTCATGCTGCGACCGATCCTGAACGCGCCTTCGAGCAGCCGCACGTTGCGAAACGCCACACCGTTTTTCGTCACGATCAGAGTCGGCATCGTCGAGTCCTCCCTTTCAAGCCGATGGTATGTCGCCAGTGGCGCAGCCTATGCGGATCGTCACACGGCGAGAGCACTGAGACGATCTGATACAGGGCAGGGCCGTGCTCGTGTGCGGATGGGCCTGGACGCAGCGTCGAGCGAAGTCATTGCGCACTGCTCGCGTTTTGTGCAACGCTTGCGAACTGGCGCCGGCTGCTGTCCGGCCCCGGCGGAAGCGTGAGAGGAGCTTGTCATGCACAACCATGGGACTTCGATCGGGGCGGTGTTCCTGACTTTCGTCCTGACAGCATGTGGCGGCGGCGGGGACAGCGCGCCGCTCGTCATGGGCGCCGCGGCGGACCCGAATGGCACGGGAGGCACGGGCGGTCCGGCAACGGTGTCTCAGACGTTCGAGCGCCCCAGTCCGGCCGCCGGCAACGCCATGTCGATGAAATCGACGGACTAGGCCCGCGCGGCGCCGATCCCGCCTTGCGCCGCGAGATGCTCCACCAGCGCGCGTGCCGCCACCGACAGCTGCTCCGCGTCGCGAAAACAAACGATGAAGCGGCGCTGGGCCCAGGGTTCTGCAAGGGGGACGACGTGCAGCCCGTAAGCCGCGCCTTGCCGGTCGGCCACTTCGCGCGGCACCAGGCTGATCGCCAGTCCGGCACGCACGACGCGCAGCGCGGCCTCGAAGTTGCTGACGACGATGCGGTGGATCAGCGTGCGCCCGAGCTGCGCCGCGGCGCGCCGGAGCATCACCTGTACCGCGCTATTGATCGGCAGGCTCACGTGCTCGTAGCCTAGTGTGTCCTCGAAGCGCACGGTCTTGCGCCGCGCGAGCGGATGGTGGGGCGGCACGACGATGCAGAGATGGTCGCTGCGATAGGGGCGGGCCTGGAGCGCGCCGAGTTCGGCGGCATCCCAGCACACGCCCAGCGAGGCCATGCCGTCACGCACGCCGCGGACGATCTCCGGGCTCACTCTTTCCTCCAGGTCGACCTGGATGGTGCGATGGGCCGGCATCTTGAGGAAGGCGGCGACATCGTCGGCCAGCGATTCGGTCATGGCGGACACGCTGGCCAGCACGCGGACCTGGCCGTGCGCGCCGGCCACGTAGCTCTCCATGTCGCGCTCGATGCGCGCTGCGCCATCGAGCATGCTGCGCGCATGCTCCAGTAGCGTCTGGCCCGCGGCCGTCGGCACCACACCGTGGCGCTTGCGCACCAGCAGCGGCGTGCGGACCTGGTGTTCGAGTTGAGCCAGCCGCTTGCTGATCGCCGAGCCGACGATGCTGGCGCGCTCGCCCGCGCGGGCCATGTTGCCCGTCTCGCAAACGGCGACGAACAGTCGCAAGGTGGTGAGGTCGAAGTCGCGCAAGATATTCCGATATGGAACGCTGGCGTTCCAAAATAGCGAAGATTTGTCGTTACGGAAATTCTAGACTTCAGGCTCCGATGAACGCAATGGCGCGCTCAACGCCATCAGGAGACGAACTTGATTCCATCTTCCACGCTGCCCCGCAGGGCGGTGATCCGCGAGGTAGGCCTGCGCGACGGGCTGCAGAGCATCGCTCGCGTCGTGCCCACCGCCGCCAAGCTCGAATGGATCCGCGATGCCTATGCGGCCGGGCAGCGCGAAATCGAGGTCGGTTCCTTCGTGCCGGCGCGCCTGCTGCCGCAGCTGGCCGACACGGCCGAACTACTGGCTTTTGCCAGGACCCTGCCGGGGCTCCGGGCCTCGGTGCTGGTGCCCAACCTCAAGGGCGCCGAGCGCGCGATGGACTGCGAAGCCGAGCTCATGCTGTTGCCGCTGTCGGCCAGCCATGCGCACAGCCTGGCCAATTTGCGCAAGACGCCCGACGAAGTGGTGCAGGACATTGCCCGCATCCGCGAGGCGCGCGACGCGCGGGGCTCCCGCACGCTGATCGAGGTGGGCATCAGCACCGCCTTCGGCTGCACGATCCAGGGACACGTGGCGCCGGCCGAGGTCGTGCGCCTGGTCAAGGCCGTGCTGGATGCCGGCGCCGACGCCGTGGGGCTCGCCGACACGGTGGGCTACGCGGACCCGGCCATGGTGCGCTCGCTGTTCGAGCAGGTGCTGCCGGTGGCGGGCGACAAGCTGAACTGCGGCCATTTCCACGACACGCGGGGCATGGGAATGGCCAACGTCTACGCCGCGCTCGAACTCGGCATCAGCCGTTTCGATGCGTGCCTGGGCGGCATTGGTGGCTGCCCGCATGCGCCCGGCGCGAGCGGCAACGTGGCGACGGAGGATCTGGCCTACATGCTCGCCAGCATGGGGATCGAGAGCGGCCAGGATTTCGATGCACTGCTGGCGCTTCGCAAGAAGGTTGCCCACTGGCTGGAGGGCGAGACCTTGCACGGCACGCTCTGGCGCGCCGGCCTTCCCAGGACCATGAAACAGGAGCAGCCCGCATGAGCACGCCCACACAGGACCCATCGGGCGAGCAGGCCCAGATTCCGCAGCCGCTGAAAGGCTTGCGCGTCGTCGAGTTCACCCACATGGTGATGGGCCCCACCTGCGGCATGGTGCTGGCCGACCTGGGCGCCGAAGTCATCAAGATCGAGCCGGTGAACGGCGATCACAGCCGCCGGCTGGTGGGTGCGGGCGCAGGCTTCTTCCCGATGTTCAACCGCAACAAGAAGAGCATCGGCATCGACCTGCACACCGAGGAGGGCGCCGAGACCGCGCGGCGCCTGACGGCGACGGCCGACGTCGTGGCAGAGAACTTCAAGCCAGGCACGATGGCCAAGTACGGCCTGGACTACGCCTCCCTCTCGAAGGTGAATCCGCGCATCATCTACGCGAGCCACAAGGGCTTCCTGCCCGGACCCTACGACCATCGCACGGCGCTCGACGAGGTCGTCCAGATGATGGGTGGCCTGGCCTACATGACAGGGCGGCCCGGCGATCCGTTGCGTGCGGGCACGAGCGTCAACGACATCATGGGCGGCCTCTTCGGTGCCATCGCCGTGCTGGGCGCGCTCATCCAGCGAGGGATCACCGGCCGGGGCATGGAAGTGCAGTCGGCGCTGTACGAGAACAACGTCTTCCTGATGGGGCAGCACATGCTGCAGTACGCGGTGACGGGCAAGCACCCGGCACCCATGCCGGCCCGCGACAACCCCTGGGCCGTGTACGACGTGTTCACGGTCAAGGACGGCGAGCAGATTTTCCTGGCAGCGGTGAGCGATTCCCAGTGGACTGCCTTCTGCGATGCGCTGGGTCTTGCCGACCTGAAGGCCGAGCCGGGGCTTGCCACCAACAACGAACGCGTGGGCCATCGGCCGCGCCTGCTCAAGGCGATCGGGGAGGGCATCGCGCATCGGAGCGCGACGGAGCTGGCCCAGGTGATGGAAAAGGCGGGCCTGCCCTTCGCGCCGATCCGCAAGCCCGAGGACCTGTACGACGACGAGCATCTCCTCGCCACGGGTGGCTTGGCCGACATGCGCCTGTCCGACGGCCCGAAGGCGGGCCAGACCGTGAAGACCACCCTGTTTCCGTTCACACTGGAGGGGCGGCGACTCGGCGTCCGCCTCAGTCCTCCGAGACTGGGCGAGCACACTGCAGATCTGCTGAAGGAATTGGGCTGCACCGATGCCGACGTGGAAGGCCTGAGGTTGCGCAACATCGTGGCATGAACCAACGGGCTTGCGGACGGCCGCACCCCCACATGAAAAAGGAGACAAGCATGATTCGAGATCAACAGGAATTCTCTCGCCGCTCGGTGCTGGCTGCCTCGCTGGCAGCCGTCGCGCTGGGCGCGCAGCCGTTTGCTGCGTTCGCTCAATCCGGCTCCATCCGTTTCATCCTGCCCAATGCCACGGGCTCGGGCGTGGACGCGATCACGCGGGCAGCGCAGCCCGCACTCTCGAAGGCGCTCAATGCCGCGGTGGTGGTCGACAACCAGCCCGGCGCCGGTGGCGTGGTCGGCCTTCAGGCGTTGGCGCGTTCGGCGCCCGATGGCAACACGCTGTCGATCGTGTCGAACAACGTCGTCATCTTTCCGCGCGTGTTCAAGTCGCTGCCTTTCGACATGCCGGGCGACTTCACGCCGATCGCGATCGTGGGCGCGACGCCGATGGTGCTGGTGGTCAATCCGAAGGTGCCGGCGAACAACAGCAAGGAACTCATCGCCCTGCTCAAGAGCAAGCCGGGGGCGCTGAATTTCGCATCCGGCGGCAACGGCACCATCCTGCACCTGGCGACCGAGCTGTTCCTCGAGCAGGCGGGCGTGACCGCCAAGCACATCCCCTACAAAGGCGTCGGCCCGATGGTGACCGACCTGATCGGCGGGCAGGTCGAGTTCGGCACCGCCGCACTGCCGAGCGTCCAGGCGCACATCAAGAGCGGTGCGCTGCGCGCGATCGGCGTTCTCACGGCGCAGCGCGTTCCGGCGGCGCCGGAAATCCCGACCTTCGTCGAGCAGGGGCTGCCGAATTTCGTGGTGGATGCATGGTTCGCCGTCATCGGGCCGAAGGGGCTGAGTGCGGCCAACGTGAAGAAGGTTCACGACGCGGTGGTCACCGCCTTCGAAGACCCTGCCGTCAAGGAAGCGATGGCCAAGCAAGGCAACACGATTGCCGTCAGCACGCCCGAACACGCACAAGCTGCATTCAAGAGCGAGTTGGCGAAGTACGCGGCGCTCGTCAAGAAGGCCGGGATCGAGCCGCAATAGGCGGGCTAGAGGCCCATCAGCTCCGAGATTCTCTGGGTGACTGTCTTCCGGGCCGGCTTCGGCCCCAGCGCGCCCATGCGGTGGTCCGCCAATGCATCCAGCGCGTCGGCGACCTTGGCGCGGCGGTCGTCCACGTCGCCGCCGCGGCGCCACCAGCTGGCCACCATCCGGATCTCCTCCAGGCTCATCGGGGGCGGGGGCGCCTCGGCGGTGAGAGCCCTGCGGGGTTGGTCCACGGGAACGCGGAGCCGCCGTGGCCCGAACAGCCCGGTGGAAGACGGTGCCGGCCGGCTGGAGAAGTGGAACTGTTCCATGCGCCGAATTCTGTCGAATCGACGCGCGACGGGCCAATAGCGCGGAGGTTGTAGGTTCGCCCTGGCTTGCGCTGCACGATCACTTCGGCAGCAGCGCCAACGCATCGTCGCGCCACCAGGCGACCGCATCCAGATAGCCTTCCCAGACGCAACCGTTGCAGCCTCGGCCGCAGCAGGTCGTGGGCTCCGGCGGCGGGGCGCGAAAGGACCCGATGCCCGCTGCGCGAAGGCGGGTCGAAAGGTGTTGGACGGCGGCGCGCGCCGACGCGGCGTCGTTGATGGCAGGGAAATCCAAGCTTGAATCTTAGGGGACGAGGGTTACGGGATGTGCTGATGCAAGGGTGAGGCAGGGGTACGATGCCCGCGATGAGTTCGAGTCCATCCAGCATTTCCGATCACCATCGCCCGCGCATCTACCTCGCAGGCCCGGATGTCTTTTTTCCCGGCCAGGAGAACATCTTCCTGGCCCTGAAGGCGCAATGCGCGCAACTCGGCATGGAAGGGCTCGCGCCAACCGACACCGCCCTGTCGCCGGCAACCCACCCCCAACCCGATGATCTGGCGCAAGCCATCTACGAAGGCAACGTCGAGATGATCCGGCAGTCGGCCGGTGTCATCGCCAACCTCGTGAGCTTTCGCGGCCAGGAGCCCGATTCGGGCACGGTGTTCGAAGTCGGGTTCGCCGTCGCGCTCGGGAAGCCCGTGGTCGGCTACGGCGTTCCCGAAGGCACCTATGCGGACCGGGTTTCCGCCGCAATCGCCTGCAGTGCGGATGCGGTAGGGGAGGTCAGGGAGGTCGAGACCGGCGCGATGGTCGAGGCCTTCGGCCAGCCGCTCAACCTCATGCTGGCGCGGTCGATCCACCTCGCTCCGACAGCGCGCGACGCGCTCGAATGGCTGGCCGCAGAACTCGGCGCGCAAACAAAGAGGCCCAGCGGGATTTAGTCGCTGGGCCCTGGGCTTCCCTTGGTGCTGCGTTTGCCTGCGAGAGGCTGCGTTTGCCTACTTGAGAGGCGCACCGGAAACCCAACGGGCCCACTCTAAGCATTTGCCCTGCGCGCGTCTTCATCGATCGGCGGCTTTGCGCGATTCCCCAGGTTTCAGCTGCCACAAAAGGTTTCCCGCCGCGCGGTTGTTCAGGCAGGCGCCATCGAGAGTTTCGTGTGCAGCCACGTGACCGCGCGGGGCGACGTAGGTGGAAACACGTACCGGTCCATCGGTGAATCTGTGCCTTCGAGCTCCGGGCCGGTGACCTGCCTGTTTTCGAGGCACTGCGTTGGAAGCCAAGTCTGGAGTCGATCCCTTGCGTTGTGCAGGTGGTTGTCCACAAGTCTGTCCACGGGGCTCGGGGACAACGGTCGCCACGTTCCAACTGCCCCATCACGGATCGCCCATCTTGTATACCTTGGGCACGGATCCTGCTCGCCCAGAGGGCATGACGACGCCCAATGAAATCAGCGACCGGATCATCGAATCGGTTCTTGCCAAGCGACTTTCTCCGGGCGCCCGCCTGGGAGAGCAGCAGCTGGCGACGGTGTTCGGCTGCAGCCGGACGCTGGTGCGCGAGGCGCTGACAGCGCTGGCCGTGCACGGCATCGTGAGGGTCAGAGCGCGTCGCGGCTGGTACCTCGTCGAGCTCACACGCGAGGAAGCACGCGAAGCTTTCGAAGCACGCCGCGTGATCGAGACCGGACTCCTGCGCTTGCGCAAGCCCGACGCCGCTGCGTTGCGGAAGCTGCGCGACCACGTCGGGCGGCAGCAGGCCTCCCTCGAAGCAGCGGATGCCGGCGCCCGGAGCTTCCTGCTGGGCGACTTCCATGTCTGCCTGGCGGAATGCCTGGGCAACGCGATCCTCGCGAAGACCCTGCGACACCTCACGGCGCGCACCACGCTGGTGGCATTGCGCTTTCAATCGGCGCACGACGCGCGACGTTCGTGCGCGGAGCACTTGCAAGTTGTGGAGGCGCTGGAGGCGGGGGACATGCGCCTGGCCGAAGAACGGATGGCTCATCACCTCGACACCTGGGAATCCAAGTTGCCGATGCCGGTAGAGATGGACCCCGTAGAGCAACTGCGTGAGGCGCTCCGTCCTGTCGACAGGATGGCACCCAACTTGCATACAAGCCTGG
Source organism: Variovorax flavidus (assembly GCF_030317145.1). Classification (GTDB taxonomy): domain Bacteria; phylum Pseudomonadota; class Gammaproteobacteria; order Burkholderiales; family Burkholderiaceae_C; genus Variovorax; species Variovorax flavidus. The sequence goes on along the minus strand of NZ_JASZYE010000001.1, from coordinate 1,239,308 downwards.
CGGCCTCGAGCCGCCCAGCCTCTGTCCAACGCCACTCCCCACTCCGAGCTTCACGATGACTCTTCCGATCCACTTCATGTCCAGTCTTTCGATCGGCCTTGCTGCCGCGCTCGTACTTGCTGTCGCCCCTGGAACTTCCGCGGCGCAGACAGCGCTCGACGACGTGCTCAAGGCCAGGACGATCCGCGTCGCCATCCCGACGGACTTCCCGCCGTATGGCTCTGTCGGGACCGATCTCGCGCCGCAAGGCCTGGACATCGACATGGCGCGCTACATCGCAGGCAAGCTCGGCGTGAAGGCCGAGCTGCTGCCCGTGACGACCGCGAACCGCATCGCCTACCTGCAGACCCGAAAGGCCGACCTCGTCATCTCGACGCTGGGCAAGAACCCGGAGCGCGAGAAGGTCATTGATTTCACGATCGCCTATTCGCCTTTCTTCATCGGCGTGTTCGGGCCCAAATCGATCACGCTCAAGGCGCCGGCCGACCTGGCGGGCAAGTCGATCGCAGTGACGCGCGGCTCCGTCGACGATGCCGAGTTGACGAAGGTGGCTCCGCCGGCGACGGAGCTTCGCCGCTTCGAGGACAACAACACGACCATCTCCGCCTTCGTTGCAGGCCAGACCCAACTGGTCGCGACCAGTGCGCAGGTGGCCTCGGCCATGATGAGCAAGAACCCGCAACTGGGCGCCGAGTACAAGTTCGTGCTCAAGGACTCGCCGAACTTCGTCGGCGTCGCCAAGGGCGAGGACAAGCTGCGCACGCGCGTCAACGAGATCCTGGCGGAGGCCCGGAAGAACGGCGACCTCGACAAGTTGTCCGTCAAGTGGCTGGGTCGTCCCACCGGTGACCTGCCTCAATGAAAGAAGGCCTTCCGGGTACCCGGAGTAATGTCGACATCGGTGTAAACACTCTGATTGACATGTCGTTTGTCGCGGACCATCTACGACCGCAGCGCACGCCACACGGCCCGGCCCTTGGCGCGCAATTTGCAAAAGGCACGCCATGACCGCCAGCTCGCCGCGCACGCCCAGCAAGACCACCAAAGTCACCCGTATCGACCGTGACAACGACAGCACGGTGCAGTCGCTCACTCGCGCCATGCAGTTGCTCGAACTCCTCGCCGAGGACGACGAAGGCTATCGGCTGGTCGATATCGCGGCGCACAGCGGGCTGTCCTCGTCCACCGCGCACCGGCTGCTCACGACACTGGAGCAACGACAGTTCGTCCAGTTCGATCGCGAGACCAACCTCTGGTATGTCGGCGTACGCTGCTTCTCGGTCGGCGCCGCATTCGGGCGGCGTCGCCGCATTGCCCACCTCGCGCTGCCCGTGATGCGCCGGCTGCGCGACAGCACGGGCGAGAGCATCAATCTCGGCATTGCCGATCTCGGCGACATCGTCTTCGTGACGCAGGTGGAAAGCCGCGAGACGATGCGCGCCATCGGCAAGCCCGGCTTTCGCGCGCCGCTGCACTGCACCGCGATGGGCCAGTCGATCCTGGCGGCCATGGCCGAGGAAGACGTGCTGCAGTACCTGCGCACCTACGGCCTGCCGAAACTCACCAACAACACGATCGCGCGCGCGTCGCGACTGCATGAAACGCTTGGCGAAGTGCGCCGCGCGGGCCATGCGATCGACGACGAGCAGAACGCGGTCGGGCTGCGGTGCATTGCCGCCGCCATCCGCGACGAGCATGGCCGGCCTTTCGGCGCGATCTCCCTGGTCGGTCCGACGCAGCGCATCAAGAGTTCCGATTTCGCACAGCTCGGCGCGGTCGTGCGCGCCGCTGCCGACGAGATCACCGCCGCCTACGGCGGCCGCGTTCACTAGCCCGTCTTCCACCGCGGCGCAGCGCCAAGTCCTTGATCCAGAAGGGATTTCGCTCGCTTTCCCGCGCAGCGGAATAGTCCGCAAGCCGCGCCTCCTGCGCGCTCCAATGGCTTGCAATTCAACCGCAACTCCTGGCAACAAAACCATGAAAACACTGCTCCCACAGCACGGCGTGAGCCGAGCGCTGACCCGGGTTTGCGACTGGACCGTGATCGCCTGCGGCTGGTGGCTGATCGCGCTGTCCGTCATGACCTGCGTCGAGATGCTCGGCCGCAAGGTGTTCTCGTTCAGCCTGCAGGGCATCGACGAGATCGGCTCGTACACCTACGGCATCGTCGGCGCGTTCGGCTTTGCCTACACGCTCATCACGCGCAGCCATACACGCGTCGACTTTCTCCTGTCGCGCTTCTCGCTCAGCACGCGTGCGACGCTCAACATGCTCGCCATGGTGAGCCTGGCGGCGCTGGCAGTGTTGTGCTTCTGGCGCGGCTACAACGTGGTGGTCGAGAGCATCGAGCTGCGAAGCACGGCCGCCACACCGCTCGCCACGCCGATGTGGATTCCCCAGTCGATCTGGCTCGGCGGCTACCTGATGTTCGCACTGGTCGGGGCCTGGGCGGCGCTGGATGCGTTGCGGCTGTTCTTCAAGCGCCGTACCGGGGAACTCAACGAGCGCTTCGGTCCGCAGACGATCGAGGAAGAGATCGAGGCCGAAACCGAAGTCCAGCTGAAGACCCCGGCGGCGGCGGCATCGCCCGCTACTGCCATGCCCGCCACCGGAGCCGCATCATGATCGGACCCTTCGAGATCCTCGTTGGCCTGGCGATCATGCTGGGCCTGATGTTCCTCGGCTTCCACGTCGCGACGACGATGCTGGTGGTCGGCCTGCTCGGCGCGCTGATGCATTTCGGCATGCCGGCGATCAACGCCGTGTCTCGATTCCGCTGTACATCCTGCTCGGCGAGATCCTGATGCGGGGCGGCGCCACCGACAAGATGTACCAGTCGCTCGGCCAATGGCTCAACCGCATGCCCGGCGGGCTGCTGCACACCAACATCGGTGCATCGGCGTTGTTCTCTGCCGTGTCGGGATCGTCGGTGGCGACCGCGGCAACGATCTCGACGGTGGCGCTGCCGGCCTTCAAGAACCGCAAGTACGACCAGCGCATGGTGCTCGGCACCATCGCGGCCGGCGCCAGCCTGGGCAACCTGATTCCGCCGGGAGTGGCTTTCATCATCTACGGCTCGATGACCAACACCTCGGCGGCGCGGCTGTACATGGCAGGCATCCTGCCGGGCGCGATCATGACGGTGCTGTTCCTGCTCACCATCCTGGCGATCTGCGTCTGGCGGCCTTCGGTCGCCGGCGCGCGCGAGGGCAGCACGGCGTTGATGGAGAAGCTGCGCCACTCCGTGCACCTGCTGGGCCCGCTGGCCGTGTTTGCGGTGGTGATGGGCGGCATCTACACGGGGTGGGCCACCGTGACGGAAAGCGCGGCGCTGGGCGTGATCGTCTGCCTGCCCATCGCGGCCGGCTACGGCAAGCTGAACATCGGCATGCTGCACGAGTGCTTCCGCTCGACCATGCGTCTCACCGCGATGACCGCATTGATCCTGGTGGCGGCGCTGTACCTGAACTTCGTGCTGTCGATGCTCGGCGTGCCGCAGGCGCTGGCCAGTCTCATCAAGTCGGCCGATGTCTCGCCGGTCATGCTGCTGTGGATGCTGGCGGTGCTGTATCTCGTGCTCGGCATTGCGCTCGAGACGATGCCGATGCTGGTCGGCACGCTGCCGGTGGTGTTTCCCATCATCCAGGCGGCGGGCATCGACCCGGTCTTCTTCGGTGTGTTCATGGTGCTGATGTGCGAGATCTCGCTGATCAGCCCGCCCATCGGCATGACGCTCTACGTGATCCAGGGCGTGCGCGGCGAGGGCTCCATCAACGACGTCTTCCAGGGCACCTTGCCCTTCTTCGCCGCCATGATCGTGATGACCGCGATCCTGATCCACAACCCATCGATCGCCACTTACCTGCCGAACCTGATGTTCGGCAAGTGAAGGCGTCCATCACCGGTTTTCTTTTGAAGGAGTCAGGCATGAAACTGAAGTTCGTTCTCCCGCTGATCGCAGCGACCCTCGCGCTGGCGCTGCCGGCCCATGCGGACAACGCTAAGCTGCGCGTTGCCGGCAACCTGGTGGCCACAGGCCTGATCCAGCAGACCAAGGAGCAGCCCTTCTTCGAGAACTTCGCGAAGAACACGGGCCTGCCCATCGATGCCGACTACAAGCCGATGGATGTGCTGGGCGTCAAGGACGCCGATGGCCTGCGCGTGCTGAAGTCGGGGCTGTTCGATGTCGTCACGCTTCGCCTGGCGCAGGTGTCGCGCGACGAGCCGTTCTTCCTCGGTCCCGACATCGTGGGCCTGTCGACCGACTACGAGGTCGCGCGCAAGGTCGTCGATGCGTACCGCGACGCGTTCGACAAGCGGCTGCAGGAGCGCCACGGCGGCAAGCTGCTGGGCATTTATCCGTTCGGCCCGCAGGTCGTGTTCTGCAAGGTGCAGATCAGCGGCCTGGCGGACCTGAAGGGACGCAAGGTGCGCGTGTACGACCAGTCGCTCGCCAAGTTCATCGAGAAGCTCGGCGGCATCCCGGTGACGATTCCCTTCGGCGAGACGCAGCAGGCGCTGGAGCGCGGCGTGACCGACTGCGCCATCACCGGCCCCAGCTCGGCAAACTCCGCGGGCTGGCCCGAAGTGACGACGCATTTCATGCCGATCGGCTTCCAGATCGCGCTCAATGCCTACGCGATCAACCTGAACAAGTGGAATGCGCTGACCCCGGACCAGCAGGCGAAGTTGACGGCCGCGTTCCGGAAGTTCGAGACCGAGGTGTGGGCCTATTCCAAGGAACTCTTCGACGATGCGTCGCGCTGCAACGTCGGCAAGGAGCCCTGCAAGACGGTCAAGAAGTTCGCGATGAAGGACGTGCCGGTCAAGGCAGCCGACGAGCAGCTGATTCGCGACGCGCTGACGACCGTGTCCTTCCCGACGTGGAGCGAGTTGTGCGACAAGTCCTATGACAAGTGCTCGGCGACATGGAAGCAGGTCGTCGGTCCGGTGGTCGGCTTCAAGTAGCCCGAGATGCAAGCGCTCTGGCAACTCACCGCGACGGCGCTCGCCGCAGGTTTCCGCGACGCCGCATTCACGCCGAGCGAGGCACTGCGGGCCTGCCTGGCGCGCAGCGAAGCCGTCAATCCCCGGCTGAACGCGCTGGTCGCGCTGGACGTGGAAGGCGCCACGCATGCCGCGGAGCAGAGCAGCGTCCGGTGGCGTGAAGGGCGTGCCTTGAGCCCGCTCGATGGCGTGCCCGTCACCATCAAGGACAACCTGCAGGTGCGCGGCCTGCCGACCCGGTGGGGCAGCCGCGCGCTGGCCGGCTTCGTGGCCGAGCGCGACGAACTGCCGGTCGCGAAGCTGCGCGATGCCGGCGCGGTGATCTTCGGCAAGACCAACGTGCCCGAATTCACGATGCAGGGCTACACCGACAACCCGGTGTTCGGCCCCACGGGCAATCCGTGGAATCCGACGCTGACGCCAGGTGGCTCATCGGGCGGCGCGGTGGCGCTGGTGGCCGCCGGCGGATGCCCGATCGCGCTGGGCACCGATGGCGGCGGTTCGATCCGCCGGCCTGCATCGCACACCAACCTGGTTGGCTTCAAGCCTTCGCGCGGACGCGTGCCGCGCGGCGACGGGTTGCCGCCGATCTTCCTCGACTTCGAGGTGGCAGGGCCGATTGCGCGCAGCGTGGCCGACGTGGCGGCAGTCATGCGGGTGGTCGGCCGAGGTCCGGTGGAGGAGGGGAGCGCGCCACGCGCGCGCGTTCTCTTCATCCCGCGCTTCGGCAATCATCCGGTCGATCCGCAGATCGCGGCATTGACCGAAGCGGCCGCGCGCAGGCTGGCCGAGATGGGGCACGAAGTCACGACGGCACGAGACTTCGACATGGCGGAGGCGGTCAACGAGCGCTGGTCGCTGCTGGCGCAGGTGGGCCTGGCATGGCTCGTGGCGCATCCACAGGAGCTGTCGGACCGGCCCTTCGATCCGTCGCTGTTCGGCCCGGTGATGCAGGCCAATACCGAAACCGGGCGCAAGGCGTCAGCAGCGGACTTGTTCGAGCTGCTGTTCGAAGCCGAGCGCCTGCGCACGGGGCTGTCGCGCCTGTTCGATCGGTACGACTTCCTCTTGACGCCGGCGGCGGCTGCGCTGCCATGGCCGGCGAACGAAACGCACCCACCGCGCATCGACGGACGCGAGGTGGGACCGAGAGGCCATGCGGTGTTTGCCGGGTTCGCGAACGCCGTGGGCTTGCCCGCCATCGCAGTGCCGTGCGGCTTTGCGGGCGGCATGCCGGTCGGCATGCAACTGGTCGCGCGCGAAGGCGCGGACGACGGGTTGCTCGCGCTGGCCCACTCGATCGAGCAAGCCCATCCATGGCAGCGCTTTCCCGAGCTTTGACGGTTTCACCGCCTGCAGTGGCCGAGGTGACGCCGGAGGCTGCCGCGCGCGCGTTGAGCCGGGCGCGGCGCGACGGGCGGCGCGTGCTGTCGGCACTGCTGCAGGCGCGCAGCCGCGACGAGGCCTATGCGATCCAGGATGCGACGCTGGTTGCGATCGGCCCGATCGGCGGATGGAAGGTCGGCGTGCCCGGCCCAGGCCAGGATCCGATCTGCGCGCCGCTGCCGGCGGCAGGTCTGGTTCGCGGCGGGGCGACGCTCGACGGTTCCGCATGGCATTTGCGCGGCATCGAGGCCGAGATCGCCTTCCGCCTCGGGTCCGACCTGCCGCCGCGCGCGTGGCCTTACACGCGAGAGGAAGTGGCGCTGGCGATCGCGTCCGTGCTGCCGGTGATCGAAGTCGCGGAAACCCGCCTGGCCGACTGGCTCGATGCGGACCCTGTGGCGTTCCTCGCCGATCTGTTGTCCCACGGCGGACTGGTGCAGGGCGAGCCCGAGGCTTTCGATCCGGCCTGGCTGGATCTGAAGCTGACGGAGGTCGTGATGCGCTTTGACGATCAGGTCGTCGCGCACACGGTGGGCGGGCACACGCACCCGGATGTCGGCGGGCTGCTGGTGTGGCTCGCCAACCATTGCATGGCGCGCGGCGCGGGCCTCCAGGCGGGCCAGATCGTCACGACCGGATCGTGCACGGGAATGCTGTTCGCCTCGCAAGGGACAGCGGTGCACGCGGAAGTGGCAGGTCTCGCGCCGCTGGCCGTCTTCTTCTGAGCTTTTTGAAGCACACGCAACGCATGCCGCATCGCGGCCGGCTCCGTGGCGACCTGCGATCTTTGCCTTCTCTACGTAGGGTTCTTAGGTGTTTTTACTAACGTCGACGTTATTGTCAACATAAGTGTTGACATGAAATTCGACAAAACATAAATTCCGCCGGACAGTCTCGATGGGCGCTGGCAGTTCAGCCGGCCCCGAGGCTGACAAGTTCGCCAGCGTGCCGGGCCGGTCCCTGCAGGTTGGCGCCCGGTGCCACCGCAAGGAGACCAATCGATGCAAACCACCATGACGGCCGGCGCGACAGCGACCGCCGCAGCGCCCGACACCACGTTCCAGCCGACCAAGGTCCGCTGGAAGATCTTCCTGATGATGTTGTTCCTCATCTCGATCAACTACATCGACCGGGCGTCCTTGTCCGTGGCCATGCCGCTGATCGCCAAGGAGTTCGACATCGGGCCGGCCGTGCAGGGCCTGCTGCTCAGTTCCTTCTTCTGGACCTATGCGCTCATGCAGATTCCGGGCGGCATGCTCGCCGACCGTTTCGGTCCGCGCGTGGTCATTGCCGGCGCGACGCTCGGCTGGGGCTTCTTCCAGGCCATCGCTGCGTTCTGCACCGGCTGGATTCCGCTGCTGCTGACCCGCCTGGGCCTGGGTGCGGCGGAAGCGCCGATCTATCCGGCCGGCGGAAAGCTCAACGGCATCTGGATGACGCAGAACGAGCGTGGCCGCGGCGCGACCCTGCTCGACGGCGGAGCACCGCTCGGCGCCGCGCTGGGCGCGATCCTCATCTCCGGGCTCATCGCCTTGCTCGGTTCCTGGCGCCTGGCCTTCGTCATCGCCGGCGTGGGCACCGTGATTGCCGGCCTGTTTGCCTGGAGCTACATCCGCAACCATCCGCGCGAGCATCCCGGCGTGAATGAGGCCGAGGCGAAATACATCGAGGCCAGCCACGCGGAGGACGCCGCCAGCGAGCCCCAAGGTTCCAGCGGCCGCCTGCTCGACTTCCTGCGCTTCCGTTCGGTCTGGGGCATGTTCTTCGGCTGGATGTGCTTCAACGCGCTGTTCTACGGCCTGCTCACCTGGATGCCCAACTACCTCTCCAAGGTGCACGGCTTCGACATCAAGCAGATGGGCGGCGCGGTGTTCTGCATGTTCTTCGCCGGTTTTGTCGGCGAGATGTTCGGCGGCTGGCTGGCCGACAAGTGGAAGGCGGCAGGCGCCTCGACCACCAAGGTGCTGCGCACGCTGTTCGGCGTTTCCTCGGTCATCGCGACGATCGCGATCTACATGGTGTCGCAGATCACCAGCCCCATCGTGGTGGTCGTGCTCCTGTCGATCACGCTGTTCTTCCTGCGCTGGTGCGGCCTCTTCTGGTGCGTGCCGTCGATCCTCGGCCGCAGGGTGCACGTCGGCTTTCTCGGTGGCACGATGAACCTGGGCGGCAACGTTGCCGGCATCGGCGTGCCGATCGTGGTCGGCCTGATCGTGCAAGCCACCGGTTCCTACTTCCTGGCGCTGATGCTCTTCGCCGCGGCAGGCGCAGGCTTGTTCATCTGCTCCACGCTGTTGATCGACTACAGCAAGAAGCTACCCGTCTAGTTCTTTTTCCAGGTCTCGCGAAATGTCCCAGCCCCACCGCATCGGCGTCTTGACGCCTTCCTCCAACACGGCCCTCGAGCCGCTGACCAGCGCGATGGTCGCCGGCGTGCCGGGCGTCTCTGCGCACTTTTCGCGATTCCGGGTGACCGAGATCTCGATGGGCGACAAGTCGCAGAACCAGTTCGACGAGCGCACGATCCTCGACGCCGCGAAGCTGCTGGCCGACGCGAACGTCGATGTGATCTGCTGGAGCGGCACCTCCGCCAGCTGGCTCGGCTTCGAGCGCGACCGCGCGCTGTGCGCCCGCATCACCGAAGCGACCGGCATTCCGGCGACCACGTCGGTGCTGGCGCTCAATGAGCTTCTTGCCGCGCAGGGGGCGCGCACGCTGGGGCTGGTGTCGCCCTATGTGGAGGACGTGCAGCGCCGCATCGTCGCCAACTACGCGGAGCTCGGTGTGGAGTGCGTCGCGGAACGCCATCTCGACCTGACGGTGAATTTCTCGTTCGCCGAAGTCGCGCCCGATACCTTGCGCACGATGATCAGCGAGGTTGCGCAGAAGAAGCCGGACGCCATCACCGTGATGTGCACCAACCTCCACGGCGCGCCGCTGGTCGAAGAACTGGAGCGCGAGTTCGGCATTCCGATCTACGACTCGGTGGCGACGGTTGTCTGGAAGGCACTGAAGATCACAGGCGTCGACCCGCGCCAGGTCAAGGGCTGGGGAGGGCTTTTCGCATGAGCGCCGGCACTTTCGATCTCGTCGTGCGCAATGCGCGCGTGGCCACGGCGAGTGATACCTTCGACGCCGACATCGGCATCACCGGTGGCCGCATCGTTCAACTGGGGCTGGGTCTGCCTGCAGGCCGTCGCGAGATCGACGCAGGGGGTGCCTTCGTCACGCCGGGCGGTGTCGATGCCCACTGCCATCTCGACCAGCCCATGGAAGCGCCTGTGCGCATGGCGGACGACTTCGACACCGGCACCCGCGCGGCCGCCTGCGGCGGAACGACCACGGTGATCCCCTTCGCCGCGCAGCAGAAGGGCCAGTCGCTGCGCGCTGCGGTGCGCGACTACCACGAGCGCGCCGAAGGTCGCGCGCACGTCGACCATGCGTTTCACCTGATCGTCAGCGACCCCACCGAGGAAGTGCTGAAGAACGAGTTGCCCCAGTTGATCGCCGAGGGCTACACGTCGTTCAAGATCTACATGACCTACGACGACCTCAAGCTCGACGACGGGCAGATCCTGGACGTGCTGGACGTCGCGCGGAGCCATGACGCGATGGCGATGATCCACGCCGAGAACGCCGACTGCATCGAGTGGCTGACCCGGCGTCTGGAGGCCAGCGGCCGCACGGCCCCGCGCTTTCACGCGCACTCGCGGCCGATGCTGGTCGAACGCGAGGCGACGCATCGCGCCATCGCGCTGTCGGAACTCGTCGACGTGCCGATCATGATCGTGCACGTGTCCGGCAAGGAGGCGGTCGAGCAGATCCGCTGGGCGCGCTCGCACGGCCTGCATGTGTTTGCAGAGACCTGCCCGCAGTACCTGTTCCTGACAGCTGAGGACCTCGGCATCGACGACAGCTACGGTGGCGCCCGCTGCGTGTGCAGCCCGCCACCGCGCAACAAGGACAACCAGCAGGTCATCTGGAACGGCCTGGCAGACGGTCTGTTCACGATCTTCTCGTCCGACCATGCGCCGTTTCGCTACGACGCGCCCGAAGGCAAGAAGCCGGGTGGCAAGGAGGTCGAGTTCCGCCACATCCCGAACGGGATTCCCGGCATCGAGACGCGCCTGCCGCTGCTGTTCTCGCACGGCGTGCTCGACGGGCGCATCACGATCAACCGCTTTGTCGAACTCACGTCGACGAACCCTGCCAAGGCCTATGGATTGCATCCGCGCAAGGGCACGATCGCCATTGGCGCGGACGCGGACCTGGTGGTCTGGGGCGCGACGCCGCGGCAGGTGCGCAATGCCGACCTGCACCACGCCGTGGACTACACGCCCTACGAGGGCATCGACGTGAAGGCATGGCCGGCACTGACGATCGCGCGCGGCGAGGTCGTGTGGGACGGCCAGACATTCCATCCGCGCGCCGGCCGAGGCGAATTCCTGCGTCGCGGCAGGCCCACGCTGCTGCCGGCAGCAAGACAGCGAGGCACGCCATGAAGATCCTGCTGATCAATCCCAACACGTCCCAGAGCGTTTCCGACCTGATCGAGGCCGAGGCCCGCCGCGCCGCCGCACCGGGCACGGAGGTGAGCGTGCTCACGGCACCGTTCGGCGTGGCGTACATCGAGACGCGATTCGAGTCGCTCATCGGCGCCTACGCCACGGCCACGCTCGCGGCCGAGCACTGCGACCAGCACGACGCCATCGTGGTGGCGGCCTTTGGCGATCCGGGTATCGACGGCTTGCGCGAGTTGCTGGACATCCCCGTGGTCGGGCTGACCGAGGCGGCGCTGATGAGCGCCTGCCTGCTCGGCAAGCGCTTCTCGATCGTGGCGATCTCGCACCGCATCACCGCCTGGTATCGCGAGTGTGTGGCGGCCAACGGGCTGAGTGACCGGCTGGCCAGCATCCGCAACCTGGACAACCCGCTGAAGGACATCGGCCGCGTTCAGGAGGATCACACCGCGCGCCTGGAAGCGTTGTGCCAGTCGGCCGTGCAGGACGACGGTGCGGACGTGATCATCATCGCCGGCGCGCCGTTGGCGGGCCTGGCGCGATCCATCCGGGACCGCATTCCCGTGCCCGTGGTGGACGGTGTGTCGAGTGCCGTGTGCCATGCCCAGACGCTGGTGTCGCTCGGGACCCTGCCGGCGCGGCAAGGCAGCTTTGCGCCGCCGCCGATCAAGCCGAACCACGGCTTGCCCGATGGCATTGCACGGCTGCTGGCGCGGGACCGCACGCAAAGGTGAAGCGCCGTCGCTAAGATCGAAGCGCATGCCAAAGAAACTGAGTTCCCCCACGGAAGCGAGCGGCCCGGGCCGCGAGCAGAGCGTCGACGCCATCGCCGAGAAGATCTCCACGGCGATCCTCGAACACCGGCTGGCGCCGGGCACCAAGCTGGGTGAAGACCGGCTGGCCACCATCTTCGGCACCAGCCGTGCCAAGGTGCGCGAGGTGCTGGCCCGTCTGGCCCATGAACAGATCGTCGAACTGGTGCCGCAGCGCGGTGCGCACGTCGCCAAGCCGACCATCGAGCAGGCGCGCGACGTCTTCGAGGCGCGCCGCCTGATCGAGCCCGGCGTGCTGCGCCGGCTGGTCGGCACGATCGATGATTTCAAGATGCAGCGCCTGCGCCGGCATCTCGAACTCGAGGCCGACGCGCGTCAGCGCAACGACGCGCGCGCGGTGGTGCGCCTCTCAGGCGAGTTTCACCTGCTGTTGGCCGAACTGGCCGGCAACTCGGCGCTGGCGCGAACCATGCGCGAGCTGTCGACGCTGACCTGCCTGATCATCTCTTTGTATGACGCGCCCACTGCGACCAGCTGCCGCGCGGACGAGCACGAGGAGATCGTCGACGCGATCAAGCGGGGCGATGCCAAGCGGGCTGAGACGCTCATGCTCCATCACCTGGACCACATCCAGGAAAGCCTCAAGCTCGACGCGGGAAGCGACGAGGCAGATCTCGAAAGCATCCTCGGAGACCAGTAGAGGAGGGCGTCTGGCCGCCTGGTCGTGCCCGACCTCGGCAGCAGTGGGACGGTTCGCAATGGCGGTCAAGGTGGTTGCGATTCCCGCCGTTCGCCAACCTCGCCGCTAAGATGGCCGCCCATCGTGTGCAGGCCTCAAGGCGAAAGGACTCTCCGAAGATGAATGCCGAAGACCCCGCTCGAAAGGGCCAAAGGCGTTTCGCCTACGGAAGTTCGCCTTCTCAGCGGGCGCGGACCCGGGCGCGCAAGAGCCTGATGGTTTTCTTCATCACCCTGGTGGTCGTCGCGCTGGCCATCGGCGTGGGCTTGCTCTATGAGTCGCCGCCCGAGCCGCTACCGGCAACGGCCGCCGCATCGCCTGGCAAGCCTTCGGAGCGGACGACCGCGCTCCCACCGCTGAACTTGCCCGCCGACGATGCGCCCCACGGATCCGCGATGGAATGGTGGTACTACAACGGCATCCTCGGCGCGAAGTCGGGTGATCGTTACGCCTTCCACATGGTCGTCTTCGTGGCCAACGGGTTGATCAAGCACACCGTCATGCATGCGGCACTGACCGACCTCCAGACCGGCAAGCGCTTCATCAACCAGACCCGCACCGCCGGCATTCCCGCGAAGAACGTCGTCAACGGATACGACTTCCGGAAGGAGAAATGGCAGGCCACCGAGTCGGAGTCTTCGCATGTGTTGCGCGCGGCCTTCGACGGCGCTTCCATCGCGTTCGACCTGGGCGCGTCGGGCCCGGCCGTTGCGCACGCCGCGTCGGGCTCGGACACGCCGGGCATCCTGGACTTCGGCAAGAGCGGCATCAGCTACTACTATTCGCGCCCCCGCCTTCCGGCGCAAGGCAGCATCACCGTCGGCGGCAAGTCGCTGGAGGTGAGCGGTGACGTGTGGTTCGACCACCAATGGGGCGAATTCGATGTCCTGACGCTGGGCTGGAACTGGTTCGCGCTTCACCTCGCGGATGGATCGGACCTGATGGTCTACCAGCTCTTCGACATGGACCGTCGCAACGTCATGACCGCGGGCACGCTCTCGAATGCCAAGGGGGCCGTATCACTCAAACAAGGCGAAGTCGAACTGGTGCCCGGCGGCACCTGGACAAGTCCGAAGACTGGCATTCCCTATGTCGTCGACTGGACGATCAGGCTTCCATCGCGCGAGCTTCACATCAAGCCCTTCGTGGCCGACAGCGAATTCGATTCCAGCGGGACGAGCGCGAACGTCTATTGGGAAGGGGCCGTGAAAGTCACGGGCAGCATCGAGGGGCAGGGCTTCCTGGAGTTGAGCGGCTACGACCGCTTGAGTGCGAGACAGGCAAGAAGCAAGTGACAGGGCGTCCCGTTGCGAGTGGTCGGCGGGTGATTGTGAAAACAAAAGTTCCCAGTTTCTGGTTTCCGGTGCGAAACTGTGGGGTGTCGCATCACTCGGAAACTGAAGAATGGTCAGCGGAGCGCCTGCTTCTGAGCACGCCTTCTTGCGAGGCGAACGTCGCCTGACTGTCCCTGAATACGTCGGGCTGGCGGCTTCGTGCCAAGCGGCCTTTGACTCGGCGATGAGCGAATTGCCGCCGACGATCCAGGTCGACCTCTGGAACGCTTTTCATCCGGAGACTTTCCTGCCTTCCAGCGGAAAGCGGATGTTGTGGGTGCTTCGTCGAGGCGTGCTCGACGATCTCGCGCCCAGAGTCGAGAGCGTCCTGTCCGACGCCTGGCAGGCCGAGCCGACGGAGGACGAGCAATTGGTCTTCCGCGCAGTCCTCGAGGCGCTCGCGACCGGTCGCGAGCGCCCGAGCGAGATCGTGGAGTTCTGCAACGAGATCTACGCCTGGCCTTCAGTGCTCGGCGTGGCCGAATACCTGACGGGAAACCTGGCCGCCGCAGTCCGCGCGGCGACGCTGGATGTCACGAGCGACCGCCAGGCCCGGCAAATGCGCTTGCCCAGCTGGGCACTCGTCGGCACGCTGCTCGAAGCCCTTGGCGCCGCTCCGGATCCGTCGGACGCGACCTTGCTGCCGTTCACCGCGGCCCTGGCCACCGTGCTCGGACCGAAAAAGGGCCGGCTCACGGGCGAACACGCGCGGTTGCTGGTCCGGCTCTACTTCGAGACGGACGCGGGCCGGCGCGGGTCGGCGCAGGAGTCCGCGCTTCTCGCCAGGCAGGAGGCCGATCATCAGAGCACGTCCTGGGAAGACGGCGAGGGCGACAAGGTCCGCAAACTCCTGCGATGGCTGCAGGCGCTCCAGCTTCTCCAAATGAACGAAGCGCTGGAAGAAATACGCTGGACTGCACTCACCTTGCGCCATCTGCCGCCCGGGCAGGCGGCGAACGGGTGGAGCTGAACCCGAACCTCAGATCCGCTTGCGCCGAGGCACGACGTTGAGTTGCAGCGTTGCCTTCGCAGGCGCATCGCCGAGCATGACCTGCTGCGGCGCGATGTCGATGAGCTGGTCCGCGTGCCACACCTTGATCGACGCGGCGCCTTCCGGGACGTCGAGCGTGGCGAGTCCGTCGGCGCCCGTGAGCGCCGCCCAGGGCGAGTCGCTCACGTAGACGTGTCCGCGCATCGAGTTGTGCAGATGGCAGCCAAGCAGCACGGCGCCTGGCTTGTCGAACGTCGCGTCAGCGGTCTTGCCTGGCTTGCCTTCGGGCTTGGCTCCGATCATGAGCTCGAAGCCGCCGGCCGGACCGGCATCGAATTGCGCGACACCGGCGGCGGAGGCGCGCACGTGATGCTCCCATGGGTCGTTGTTGACGAAGCGCGCCTTGGCACCGACCGGGACCAGGGTCACGGCCGGCACGAAGCGCATCTTTTCCTGGCTGATCGTCACTTCCCGGGCCAGCGGCCTGGCCGGCGCGGCCTTCGATGCGGTGATCACGACGACGACCGCGTCGACGACCGGCTGGCCGTCCTTGTCGAGGACGCTGACCTGCACCGGCGTCGCCGCACAGAACGCACCAAGAAGCGCGCCGGCGAGCGCGACGATTGAATTGCGCATGGCCGGCATGCGCGAAGGCGAGCGGGTGTGCATGCGCTCAGAGCTGGTTCGTCTTGATGACGTGCCAGACCTTGTTGTAGTTGTCGCCGTAGACATCACCGGGCTCCTGATCCTCGGGCCAGGTGTAGAGCGGCTGGCCCTTGAAGGCCCACTGCTTGCGACCGTCATCGCGGGCAATCACGGAAAGGCTGCCGCTCGGCTTGACGCCTTCGCCCGCCATCACCGGCGGCCACTTCACGGCGCAATCGCCATTGCAGACCGAGCGGCCGCTGTTGGGTGCGTCCTTGTCGAAGGTGTAGAGCGTGAGGCCCTTGTCGTTGACCAGAATGCCATTGGCGACTTTCACGGTCGAGACATTCTTGGCCGCGGTGGGCGCGGACGGCGGCTGGGTCGTGCAGCCGGCAAGAAGAGTCAGGGTGAGGGCGAGACCGGCAACGGCAATGCGCAAGGTGGGCTCCTTTGGAATTCGTTGAAAGAGGGGAAGCGCCTCGCATTAAACATTTCGATACAGTTTTGCCCTAGTGCAATAAGTCACGGCAGGAACGCTTTAGTTTGCGTGGCTCGCTCACGACAGATCGACGGCTTTCGTGAACAACTTGGCGTGCGATTCCGTTTGGTGTATTGCGCTGCGATACCGCGCGGCCTAGTCTTGCAATCGTGGTCTCCGGACGATTTTTCCTTACGCAAGAACTGTTTACGCTGGATATTGCATGTTGATCGCGGCGCTGATCCTTCTGCTTCTGGTGGGATGGGAACTCCACCTGCAGCGCTCGTTGGGCAAGGCAGCGTGCATCAGGGCGAGGCGCACAGGTTGGGTCGTCATCGAGGTCAGGCGGCGGGTTTCGATGCAGCGCCTGCCGCAGCACGTGTCGGAGTTTCCCGTTCCGCGCGAGGAACGCATCTTGGTCAGTCGACTGCTCGGCATCGTGCTCTGGCACCGGGAAATGAGCGTGGCGCTTCCCGAAGCTGCGTGCGGGCACCTTGCCGAGATCACTCCACAAGACTTCGATCGTCAGTTTCCGAGTTGGCTGCGTCTTGCGAATGGCCCCGGCTGAGCAGCGCGGTTCGGTCGCAGATCAATCGCCGGGTGGTGGACCCCGGGGGCGATTTCAAAGCTCTGCAAATTCGCTGTCGGCGTTGTGTTCGCGCCGCCGCCAGTCGGTGATGAAACCGATAGCCCGGTCGCGGAGCGAGGCGATCATCTCTTCTTCCGTCGCGAAGCCGTCGCGCAGTGCAATCCTGCACCGGAAGGCACCTTCGAGGAATAGCTCGGCGCGGCCCATGTAGCGACGTTCGAAGCTGTCCCAGGCGAGCAGGATGTGGACGTTCCAGCCATCGTGCTCGAAGTGCATCCCGTGGGAATTGATCTGCATTGCTCGCTTCCTAGGCGGATTCAAGGCGCAGTACGCAATTGACCGGGGTCCAACACAAGGTAACTGGCAGGGCGTCCTGCCTCCCGGTTCCCGTCGTCGCTGACGATGATGATGCGTTCCACCCCATCGATGATGGCCGGGCTCACCCCTTCGGCATGTTCCAGGCCCTGCAGGCCCGGAACCGTCACGCGGCGCGCTGCGCCACCTCGCTGGCCATTCCAGAGCCAGAGCGCGAACTCTCCTGGCTTGCGCGAGACCGGCCCGCTGATGATCAGATAGCCGCCCATGGATGAAACGTAAGACATCCCTCGAATTCCATCGCCGCCCAGATCCAGTTCATCGAGATCGGCCGCCAGCCGGGGAGTTTCGTCTGCCTCGAAGATGCCGGATGGATTCTCGATGCTGGCGATGATCGCCCGGCCGTCGTGCAAGGGGCTGCGAAATCCGATCAGCAGTCGCTGCTGATCCTGGCTGATTTCCAGTGCTTCGATATTGAGCCCGCCACCGGCCTTGACGTCCCGGACTTTGGCGGCCGATGCCAGGAGAGGATATTTCGCCGTCATCGTGCGTTTCAATCCGTCGACCAGCTTGGGGCCCACGACCCGGTTCCCCTTGATCCGGAAGCGAACCAGTCGCTCACGGGATTTCTTTTCGTCGCCTTCGTCGTCTCGGGAATGCGATGTGATCGCGTAGACGAGGCCAGCCTGGTCGAGTGCAAGGCCTTCCAGGTCGTTCAGCTTCCAGAAATCACTGAAGACTTGAAACAGGCCAGGCCTGAGTTCGGTGCTGTCGGCGCTCGCATCGGCGCCGATCGTGACCAGGCTGAAGGGGTGGCGCCTTTCGTCCTCGACCACGAGAAAACGGCCGTCCGGCAACTGCTGGATTGCCGACGGCTCATAGAGGCCGGTCAAGGGCCGGAAAGCGGGAGGTCCTTCGTGCGCCACGGACGCATTGTCCCCCTACGCGCCCGGTCGCTCCGCACGGCTGTCGGATGTCAGGTCGGCCTGCTGTCAGCCTGCAGCAAGCGCGGTCTCAACAATTGCGGGTTCAGCTTCAGGTCATGGCCGGACCTGAAAGACAAGGAGACAAACGCATGAGCCGCTACGCAGAGTTCTACAGCCGGTCCGTCGACGAGCCCGAAAGTTTCTGGGCCGAACAGGCCCGGCTCATCGACTGGAATTCGCCACCGCAACAGGTGCTGGATGCAAGCCGGCCGCCTTTCGCGCGCTGGTTCGTGGGTGGCACGACCAATCTGTGCCACAACGCGGTCGATCGGCATCTGGCCGCCCGCGGCGACCAGCGCGCCCTGATCTTCGTGTCGACCGAGACCGGCGTCGAGAAGATCTACAGCTTCAAGGAACTCCATGCCGAAGTGCAGCGCGTCGCGGCCAGCCTGATGGAACTGGGCGTGGGCAAGGGCGATCGCGTCCTGATCTATATGCCGATGGTTCCGGAGGCCGCCTTCGCGATGTTGGCTTGCGCGCGCATCGGCGCCATTCACTGTGTGGTGTTCGGGGGCTTCGCGAGCGGATCGCTGGCGTCACGCATCGAGGACGCAACGCCGAAGGTCATCGTGAGCGCCGATGCCGGATCGCGCGGCGGGAAGGTCCTGGCGTACAAGCCTTTGCTTGACGAGGCGATCCGCCTGTCTTCGCACAAGCCCGACGCGTTGCTGCTGTTCGATCGAGGCCTGGCGCCGATGGCGCTGACCGAGGGTCGCGACCATCTGGCGAGTGCGCTGCTCGAGAAGCATCGCGATGCCGAGGTGCCGTGCGCCTGGCTGGATGCGACGGACATCAGCTACATCATCTACACGAGCGGCACGACCGGCAAGCCGAAGGGCGTGCAGCGCGACACCGGCGGCTACGCCGTCGCGCTCGCCGCGAGCATGCAGCACATCTTCGACGGCCGCGCCGGCGAAACCTATTTCTCGACCAGCGACATCGGCTGGGTGGTCGGTCACAGCTACATCGTCTATGGCCCGCTGATCGCCGGCATGGCGACCCTCATGTATGAGGGCCTGCCCACGCAGGGCCTCGACCAGCAACCCGATGGCGGCATCTGGTGGCGTCTGGTCGAGAAGTACAAGGTGACAGTGATGTTCAGCGCACCGACGGCAGTGCGCGTGCTCAAGAAGCAGGATCCGGCGCTGTTGAAGAAATACGACCTGTCCAGCCTTCGTGCGCTCTTCCTGGCGGGTGAGCCGCTCGACGAGCCGACCGGGCGCTGGATCGGCGAGGGGCTGGGCGTGCCGATCATCGACAACTACTGGCAGACCGAGTCGGGCTGGCCGATCCTCACGGTCGCCAACGGCGTGGAGCGCACGCCGAGCAAATTCGGCAGCCCGGGCGTCCCGATGTACGGCTTCAAGGTCAAGATCCTCCACGAATCGACGGGCGAGGAACTCGTCGGCGAGAACGAGAAGGGCGTCGTCGTGATCGAAGGCCCCACGCCACCGGGCTTCATGCAGACGGTCTGGAGAGGCGACGAACGCTTCGTCAATACCTATTGGAAGAGCGTTCCGGGCAAGCTGGTGTATTCGACCTTCGACTGGGGCATTCGCGACGCCGACGGCTATTTCTACATCCTCGGCCGCACGGACGACGTGATCAACGTCGCCGGCCACCGGTTGGGCACGCGCGAGATCGAGGAGAGCATCTCCGGCCATGCGAACGTGGCAGAAGTCGCCGTGGTCGGCGTGGCCGATACGCTCAAGGGCCAGGTGGCGATGGCCTTCGTGGTGCCCAAAGGCGGCGTGGCCGTCGCCGACGGTGAGGCAGCCCTCCAGCTCGAGGGTGAAATCATGAAGCGTGTATCGGACGATCTCGGCGCCCTGGCCCGACCTGCGCGGGTGCGTTTCGTGACCGCCCTGCCCAAGACGCGCAGCGGAAAGCTGCTGCGCCGCGCCATCCAGGCCGTGTGCGAGCAACGCGACCCCGGCGACCTCACGACCATCGACGACCCCTCCACCCTCCAGCAAATCAAGAATCTGTTGTGAGCAGGGAAGTGCCGCGGAACCGGCTCGGCCGGGCCGCAGGCATGGCCCCCTTGCAAAGGGTAGTGGGCGGCCACAGGTAGTGGACAGGCCTGGGGGGTACAATCCGCCCGTACTCAGGCCCTTCCCCAGCCACAGTCGCATCCGCCAATCGGTTCAGCCGTGTCGCGGAAGGTTTCTTAACCAGCTAGTGCTTCCTTCAGGGAAGCGAAGGTCAGCGGAATATGAGCGATTCCTCGTCGACGTCTTCGTCCGTCTACAGCGCCTATCAAGGCAACACTTACCTCTTCGGCGGCAACGCGCCTTATGTCGAAGAGATGTACGAAAACTACCTCTCCAATCCTGGCAGCGTGCCCGACAACTGGCGCTCGTACTTCGATGCGCTCCAGAACGTCCCCGCGACGGATGGAACCAACACCAAGGACGTGCCGCACCTGCCGGTCGTCAACGCCTTTGCCGAGCGCGCCAAGCAGGGCACCACGAAGGTGGTCGTGGCCAGCGGCGCCGATTCCGAACTGGGCCGCAAGCGCACCGCCGTCCAGCAGCTGATCGCAGCCTATCGCAACGTCGGCGCCCGCTGGGCCGACCTCGATCCGCTCAAGCGCACCGAGCGTCCTGCGATTCCCGAACTCGAGCCCTCGTTCTACGGCTTCGCCGATGCCGACCTCGAAACGGTGTTCAACACGAGCAACACCTTCTTCGGCAAGGAAACGATGTCGCTGCGCGACCTGCTCAATGCGCTGCGCGAAACCTACTGCGGCACGATCGGTGTCGAGTACATGTACATGACCGACCAGGCGCAGAAGCGCTGGTGGCAACAACGGCTCGAAAGCGCCCGTACCAATCCGCAACTCACCGCCGAGCAGAAGAAGCGCGTCCTCGAACGCCTGACTGCTGCCGAAGGCCTCGAGCGCTTCCTGCACACCAAGTACGTTGGCCAGAAGCGCTTCTCGCTCGAAGGCGGCGAAAGCTTCATCGTCGCGATGGACGAAGTGATCAAGCAGGCCGGCATCAAGGGCGTGCAGGAAATCGTCATCGGCATGGCCCACCGCGGCCGCCTGAACGTGCTGGTCAACTCGCTCGGCAAGATGCCGGCTGACCTCTTCGCCGAGTTCGATCACACGGCGCCCGAAGACCTGCCCAGCGGCGACGTGAAGTACCACCAGGGCTTCAGCTCGGATGTGTCGACCCCTGGCGGTCCGGTCCACCTGAGCCTGGCATTCAACCCCTCGCACCTTGAAATCGTGAATCCGGTGGTCGAAGGCTCCGTGCGCGCCCGCATGGACCGCCGCGCCGACCCGCTCGGCAAGCAGGTGCTGCCGGTCATCGTGCACGGCGACGCGGCCTTCGCAGGGCAGGGCGTCGTGATGGAAACGCTGGCGCTGGCCGAAACGCGTGGCTACTCCACCGGCGGCACGGTGCACATCGTGATCAACAACCAGATCGGCTTCACCACCAGCGACCCGCGCGACAGCCGCTCCACGCTGTATTGCACCGACATCGTCAAGATGATCGAGGCGCCGGTGCTGCACGTGAACGGTGACGATCCCGAAGCCGTGGTGCTCGCAACCCAGCTCGCCCTCGAATTCCGCATGGAGTTCCAGAAGGACGTGGTGGTCGACATCATCTGTTTCCGCAAGCTCGGCCACAACGAGCAGGACACCCCGGCGCTCACGCAGCCGCTGATGTACAAGAAGATCGCCCAGCATCCCGGTACGCGCAAGCTGTACGCCGACAAGCTCGCAGCGCAAGGCCTGGGCACGACGCTCGGCGACGACATGGTCAAGGCGCAACGCGCGGCCTTCGACGCCGGCAAGAACACCTCGGACCCGGTGCTGACCAACTTCAAGAGCAAGTACGCGGTCGACTGGAACCCCTTCCTGAACAAGAAGTGGACCGATGCAGGCGACACCGCGATCCCCACCGCCGAATGGAAGCGCCTGGCGGAACGCATCACCACGGCGCCGAGCAACTTCACGGTGCATCCGCTGGTCAAGAAGGTGCTGGACGACCGTGCGGCGATGGGCCGCGGCGACGTCAACGTCGACTGGGGCATGGGTGAGCACATGGCTTTCGCGTCGCTCGTGGCCAGCGGCTATCCGGTGCGCCTGTCCGGCGAGGACAGCGGCCGCGGGACCTTCACGCACCGCCATGCCGTGCTGCACGACCAGAACCGCGAGAAGTTCGACGAAGGCACCTATGTGCCTCTGCAGAACGTTGCCGACAACCAGGCGCCGTTCGTCGTGATCGACTCGATCCTGTCCGAAGAAGCCGTGCTCGCCTTCGAATACGGCTACGCCTCCAACGATCCGAACACGCTCGTCATCTGGGAAGCGCAGTTCGGCGACTTCGTCAACGGCGCGCAGGTCGTGATCGACCAGTTCATCGCATCGGGCGAGGTCAAGTGGGGCCGCGTCAACGGCATCACGCTGATGCTGCCGCACGGCTACGAAGGCCAGGGCCCCGAGCACAGCTCGGCACGCCTCGAGCGCTTCATGCAGCTGTCGGCCGACACCAACATCCAGGTGGTGCAGCCGACTACGGCCAGCCAGATCTTCCACGTCCTGCGCCGCCAGATGGTGCGCAACCTGCGCAAGCCGCTGGTGATCATGACGCCGAAGTCGCTGCTGCGTAACAAGGATGCGACCTCGCCGCTGTCCGAGTTCACCAAGGGCAGCTTCCAGACCGTCATTCCGGACAACAAGGACCTCAAGGCCGAGAAGGTCAAGCGCGTCATCGCCTGCTCCGGCAAGGTCTACTACGACCTGGCGAAGAAGCGCGAGGAAAAGGGTGCCGACGACGTCGCGATCATCCGCGTCGAGCAGCTCTATCCCTTCCCGCACAAGGCATTCGGTGCCGAGCTGAAGAAGTACCCCAATCTCGCCGACGTGGTGTGGTGCCAGGACGAGCCGCAGAACCAGGGTGCCTGGTTCTTCGTGCAGCACTACATCCACGAGAACATGCAGGAAGGCCAGAAGCTCGGCTACTCCGGCCGTGCCGCCTCGGCATCGCCCGCAGTCGGCTACTCGCACCTGCACCAGGAACAGCAGAAGGCGCTGGTCGACGGCGCATTCGGCAAGCTCAAAGGCTTCGTGCTGACCAAGTAAGAAGAACTCACATTTACCTGCATAAGAAACACGAAGCGGAGCACATCAAACATGTCCATCGTTGAAGTCAAAGTCCCCCAGTTGTCCGAGTCCGTGGCCGAAGCCACCATGCTCCAGTGGAAGAAGAAGCCCGGCGAAGCCGTTGCGATCGATGAAATCCTGATCGAGATCGAGACCGACAAGGTCGTGCTGGAAGTGCCGGCCCCGGCCGCCGGCGTGCTGGCCGAGATCGTCGCCGGCGACGGCGCCACCGTCGTGGCCGACCAGCTCATCGCGAAGATCGACACCGAAGGCAAGGCGGGCGCAGCCGCGCCGGCCGCTGCACCCGCCGCGGCGCCTGCTGCTGCCGCGGCAGCGCCGGCTTCTGCTGCTGCCGCCACCGGCGGTTCGAAGTCCGACGTGGCGATGCCCGCCGCGGCCAAGCTGCTCGCGGACAACAAGCTGAGTACCGGCGACGTTGCCGGCACCGGCAAGGATGGCCGCGTCACCAAGGGCGACGTGCTCGGCGCCGTCGCTTCGGGCGCGACCGCGAAGGTCGCAGCACCCGTGCCGGTTCCGACCGGTGCCCCCAAGACGGCATTGCCGCACGTCGCTTCGCCGGCCGGTTCGCCCGACCTGGGCGACCGTCCGGAAGAACGCGTTCCGATGAGCCGCCTGCGCGCGCGCATCGCCGAGCGCCTGCTGCAATCGCAGTCCACCAACGCCATCCTGACCACCTTCAACGAGGTGAACATGGCGCCGGTGATGGAAATGCGCAAGCGCTTCCAGGAGAAGTTCGAGAAGGAGCACGGCGTCAAGATCGGCTTCATGAGCTTCTTCGTGAAGGCAGCGGTGCACGCGCTCAAGAAGTATCCGGTGCTCAACGCTTCGGTGGACGGCAATGACATCGTCTATCACGGCTACTTCGACATCGGCATCGCAGTCGGTTCGCCGCGCGGCCTGGTGGTGCCGATCCTGCGCAACGCCGACCAGATGAGCTTTGCCGACATCGAGAAGAAGATTGCCGAGTACGGCGCCAAGGCGCGCGACGGCAAGCTGGGCATCGAAGAGATGACCGGCGGCACCTTCTCGATCTCCAACGGTGGCGTGTTCGGCTCGATGCTATCGACGCCGATCATCAACCCGCCGCAGTCGGCCATCCTGGGCGTGCACGCGACCAAGGACCGCGCGGTGGTGGAGAACGGCCAGGTCGTCGTTCGCCCGATGAACTACCTCGCGATGAGCTATGACCACCGCATCATCGACGGCCGCGAAGCCGTCCTGGGCCTGGTCGCCATGAAGGAGGCGCTGGAAGATCCTGCGCGCCTCCTGTTTGATATCTGAGCTCGCTCCCAGGCTGCGCGCACTTCGTGTCGCTTCGCCTACCCCCAGCCGGGGGCGACACCGGTGGCCCGGCAAAAGCCGGTTCCACGGTGTCTTGCGAAAGACGCCAGGTCCGTGCGGCCTGAAAAACTGAAACGGAATACTCAATGAGCAAACAATTCGACGTCATCGTCATCGGCGGTGGCCCCGGTGGCTACATCGCGGCCATCCGCGCGGCGCAGCTCGGCTTCAACGTGGCCTGCATCGACGAGTGGAAAAACGCCAAGGGCGGCCCGGCGCTGGGCGGCACCTGCACCAACATCGGCTGCATTCCTTCGAAGGCGCTGCTGCAATCGTCGGAGCACTACGAGCACGCCGCGCACAGCTTCGCCGACCATGGCATCAAGATCGAAGGCCTGGGCCTCGATGTCGAGAAGATGCTGGCGCGCAAGGACACCGTCGTGAAGCAGAACAACGACGGCATCGTCTACCTGTTCAAGAAGAACAAGGTGGCGTTCTTCCATGGCCGCGGCTCCTTCGCGAAGGCCGCGGACGGCGGTTACGAGATCAAGGTGGCAGGCGCCGCTGAAGAAAGCATCAGCGGCAAGCACATCATCATCGCGACGGGCTCGAACGCGCGCGCCTTGCCGGGCGCTCCGTTCGACGAGCAGAACATCCTCTCGAACGACGGCGCCTTGCGCATCGGCGGCGTGCCCAAGAAGCTGGCGCTGATCGGCTCCGGCGTGATCGGCCTCGAGATGGGCTCGGTGTGGCGCCGTCTCGGCTCCGAGGTGACGGTGCTCGAAGCCCTCCCGACTTTCCTCGGCGCGGTGGACGAGCAGATCGCCAAGGAAGCGAAGAAGGCATTCGACAAGCAGGGCCTGAAGATCGAACTCGGCGTCACGGTCGGCGAGGTCAAGTCGGGCAAGAAGGGCGTCAGCATCGCCTACACCGATGCCAAGGGCGGCGCGCAGTCGCTCGAGGTCGACAAGCTGATCGTCTCGATCGGCCGCGTGCCCAACACCATCGGCCTGAACGCCGAAGCCGTGGGACTCCAGCTCGACGAGCGTGGCGCGATCGTGGTCGACGACGACTGCAAGACCAGCCTGCCGAACGTATGGGCCATCGGCGACGTGGTGCGCGGCCCGATGCTCGCGCACAAGGCCGAGGAAGAGGGCGTCGCGGTGGCGGAGCGGATTGCGGGCCAGCATGGGCACGTCAACTTCAACACCATTCCGTGGGTGATCTACACCTCGCCCGAGATCGCGTGGGTCGGCCAGACCGAGCAGCAACTCAAGGCAAGCGGCCGTGCCTACAAGGCGGGCAGCTTCCCGTTCCTCGCGAACGGCCGCGCTCGCGCATTGGGCGACACGACCGGCATGGTCAAGTTCGTGGCCGACGCGGTCACGGACGAGATTCTCGGCGTGCACATGGTCGGGCCGATGGTCAGCGAACTGATCTCCGAGGCCGTCGTGGCCATGGAGTTCAAGGCCAGCGCCGAAGACATCGCACGCATCTGCCACGCGCACCCGTCGCTGTCGGAGGCGACAAAGGAAGCTGCCCTGGCAGTCGACAAGCGCACGCTGAACTTCTGATCCGTGAGCGTCCGCCAGGCCTATGACGCGGAGCTGGCTGCCCGGGGGTTCCAGAGCGACCCCGCGCAGCTGCGCGCCGTGGAGGCGCTCGACCGCTGCGCGAGCGAATGGGCCGACTACAAGGCCCAGCGTTCCAACGCCTTCAAGAAGCTGATCAACCGGCCTGAGATCCCTCGCGGGGTCTACATGTACGGCGGCGTCGGTCGGGGCAAGAGCTTCCTCATGGACTGCTTCTACAACGCAGTCCCGCTGCGGCGCAAGACGCGTCTGCACTTCCACGAGTTCATGCGGGAGGTGCACCGCGAGCTGGCCGACCTTCAGGGCACGGTCAATCCGCTGGACGAACTCGGGCGGCGCATCGCCAAGCGCTATCGGCTGATCTGCTTCGACGAGTTTCACGTCGCCGACATCACCGATGCAATGATCCTCCACCGGCTCCTGGTGGCGCTGTTCGAGAACGGCGTAGGCTTCGTCACCACGTCGAACTTCAAGCCGGACGATCTGTATCCGGGCGGCCTGCACCGTGACCGCATCCTTCCCGCCATCGCGCTCTTGAACGAGCGGCTCGAGGTCATCAGCGTCGACAACGGCACCGACTACCGCCGCCGAACGCTGGAGCAGGTGAGGCTCTATCTCACGCCCAATGGTGCTGCTGCCGACAAGGAAATGCGCAAGGCCTTCGAGCGGCTGGCCGAAAGCGCCGACGAGAATCCGGTCCTCCACATCGAGTCGCGCGAGATCCATGCGCGGCGCAAGGCCGGGGGCGTGGTGTGGTTCGACTTCAAGACGTTGTGCGGCGGTCCGCGTTCACAGAACGACTACCTCGAGATCGCGACGCAATTCCATACGGTGCTGCTGTCGGACGTGCCGTACATGCCCGTGCGGATGGCCTCGGAAGCACGCCGTTTCACATGGCTCGTGGACGTGTTCTACGATCGACGCGTGAAGCTGATCATGTCTGCCGAAGTGCCGCCCGAGGCGTTGTACACCGAGGGGCCGTTGGCCCACGAGTTTCCGCGAACCGTGTCCCGCCTCAACGAAATGCAGTCGGCCGAATTCCTCGCGCTCGAACGCCGTGTCGTCGATACCCGCCTTACATGAAGAACATCGTCCTTGCATTGCTGACCGGGCTGGCCGCGCTGCCCCTTTGGGCGCAGTCCAGCGCCACGACCGGCAGCGCCAATTTCGATGTGGAACGGGCCCGCCTGGCGCAGGAGCGAAGTGCGGTCGACGCCCGCTACGCCACTGAACAGGCCGCCTGCTACAAGAAATTCGCGGTCGAGGACTGCCTGCAGGACAGCCGTCGCCGTCGCCGCGCGGCCACTGACGACATCAAGCGTCAGGAAGCGGCGATGAACGACTTCGAGCGCAAGCGGCGGGCCGCCGCGGAACTCGACAAGCTCGAACAGCAGAAGGCGGACCAGCGCGCACAGGATTCGCAAGCGAAGCGGGACGAAGCGCTGAAGTCGCAGCAGGACCGCGAGCAGCGCGCCGCCGATCACGCGGCTGGTCGTTTGCAAGCGGAGTCCGAAGCAGCCCAGAAGCGACGCCAGTTCGACGAGAAGCAACGCGCGCACGCCGAGGAGCAGGCCAAGGCAGCCCAGCGCCGGGCCGATGCGCCGGCGGCGCGTGCGGAGTACGAACAAAGGCTGCAGAAGGCGGAGGAACATAGGGCTGAACTCGAGAAGCGGAACGCTTCAAGGACCAAGCCGCGCTCGGCGCCCTTGCCGACGCCTGGGGAGTCGCCCGCGCCGTCAGCGCCGGCACCCGCAATTCCGCCGGCGGCTCCGGCAACCCGCTGACGGGATCGCGCCCGGCCCTCAGTCTGCGGGCAGTGGTTCGAGCTTCAGGACGACGATCGAAATGTTGTCGCCGGTCCCGTGCGCGCGGCGACGCGCTTCGGCGACCAGCAGTTCGACGGCGGCACGCGGCGACTGATCCGCCAGCAAGCCGCCCATCTCCTCGGGCTTGAAGTAGTGCCATAGCCCGTCGCTGCAGGCCATCAGCACATCGCCCGTCTGCAGGCGAGGGACCAGGTGGATGTCAACCGGTGGCGGCGTCGACTTCATGCCGAGGCAGCCCAGCAGGATGTTGCTCTGCGGGTGCAGGTTGGCTTCCTCGTCGTTGATCTCGCCGCGGTCGACCAGCACCTGCACATAGGAATGATCCTTGGTGCGCTTGACCAGCGTTCCGTTGTGAAAGTGGTAGATGCGCGAGTCGCCGGCGTGGATCCAGGCGCAATCGCCCTCGGGATTCATGAGGAAGGCGGCCAGCGTGCTGTGCGGCTCCTGCTCGCTGGAGACCGCCGTGAGCTTGATCACGGTGTGGGCATCTTCCAGCAGGTGCCGCAACATGGCGACGGCTTCGTCGCGACCCGGCTTGTAGCGCGAGAAAAGCTGGCGCGCCGTCATGAGGACCTGGTCGGAAGCCTTGCGCCCGCCGCTGCGCCCGCCCATGCCGTCGGCGATCACGCCCAGCACGCACCCTGGCGCACGGGGGTGGGACATGATCAGGACCTGGTCCTGCTGGTAGGGGCGATCTCCTTTGTGGAGACCGGTCGCGGCGGCGAGTCGAAAGCCTCGGGTCATGTGGGCGCTGGTGCGCCGATGGCGCGGTCTTTCATGTTGTCGTGCAAGGTGGACGAAGACGTATTATCGAGTGAACACAAGCTGCGGCCGAAGCGCCGTTGTGCCGATTTCACACTGCCCCCGTTGGACTCCAATCTTCACTCCATTTCTCGCCAGCTGATCGAACTCCGTATCCAGCACGCGGACCTTGACGCCACGATCGACCGGTTGGGCGAGGTCGTCCCGGTCGACGAACTGCTTCTGCGGCGGCTGAAGAAGCGGCGTCTCGGTCTGCGCGACGAGATCGCGCGCCTCGAACGCCTGCTCGACCCGCAAGAACCTGCCTGATGTCCATCGAACAAGAGGTGCGCGAGGCTTTCGCGCAGGACGGCGTGCTCTCCCATGCCGCCGAGCAGTTCCGCGAACGCGAGGGCCAGACCCAGATGGCGCTGGCTGTCGCGCGCACCATCGACCAGGGCGGGGTGCTCGTGGTCGAGGCCGGCACAGGCGTCGGCAAGACCTTTTCGTACCTGGTGCCGGCCCTGCTGAGCGGCGAGCGCGTGCTGCTGTCGACCGCCACCAAGACGCTGCAGGACCAGCTCTTCGGCCGCGATCTGCCCCGGCTGGTCACCGCGCTGGGCTTGCCCGTGCGAACGGCGTTGCTCAAGGGGCGCGCCAGCTACGTATGCCTGCACCGCCTCGATCAGGCGCGCCATGACGCCTCGTTGCCCGAACGGGGCACGCTGCGCACGCTCGCGAAGATCGAGCAATGGTCCAAGGCGACTCGCACGGGCGATCTGGCCGAGCTGCCGGGTCTGGACGAACGCTCGCCCCTGATTCCCCTGGTGACGTCGACGCGCGAGAACTGCCTCGGCGCTCAGTGCCCCCAGTTCAAGCCGTGCCACGTCAATCTCGCGCGGCGGGAGGCAATGGCCGCGGACGTGGTGGTCATCAACCACCACTTGTTCTTCGCCGATCTCGCCGTACGCGAATCGGGCATGGCGGAGCTTCTTCCGACCGTGCGGGTCGTCGTCTTCGACGAGGCGCACCAGCTCAACGAAACCGGGGTGCAGTTCCTCGGTGTCCAGCTCGGAAGCGGCCAGGCTCTGGACTTTGCGCGCGACCTGCTGGCAGCGGGGCTCCAGCATGCGCGGGGCCTGGTCGACTGGCAGGAGTTGACGGCGGGGGTCGAGCGGGGGGCGCGCGAGTTGCGGCTGTCCGTGGGCAGGCAATACCCTGGCGCGAAGCTGCGCTGGGCCGGCGCGTCACCGGAAGGCGTCGCACCAGACCCATGGCAGGACGCGCTCGATACGCTGCAGCAGGCTTTCGCGGACGCCGCAAGAGGGCTCGACACGGTGAGCGAGCTCTCGCCCGATTTCGTTCGCCTTCACGATCGCGCGCAGCAGCTGTCGGATCGTGCAAAGCGCTTTGCGGAGACCTGTCCCACCGGCTCGGTGCGCTGGGTCGACGTGGGGACCCAGCTGAGATTGATCGAGTCGCCGCTCGACATCGCCGAGGCGGTGCGTACCCGCATCCTCAAGTCCGATGCGGACAACGATGGGGAGGAGGGGCGTGCATGGGTCTTTACCTCGGCCACGCTGGGGGACGATCCCAAGCTGCGCTGGTTCACTGAGCCCTGTGGCCTCGACGATGCCGAGGTGCTGCGTGTTCAGAGTCCGTTCGACTATGCACGCCAGGCGGCGCTCTACGTGCCGCGCGTGTTCCCCAAGCCGAACGACCCTGTGCACAGCCAGCGGGTGGCAGAGCTCGCTGCCCGCGGTGCTGGCGTCCTCGGCGGCCGCACGCTCGTCCTCACGACGACGCTGCGTGCCTTGCGGACGATCGGCGATGCCATGCGGCAAGAGTTCGAACACCTGGAGCCCGTCCAGCGGCCGGAAGTGCTTGTGCAAGGCGAACTGCCCAAGCGTGTCCTGATGGACCGCTTCCGCGAAGGGGCGATCAATGGACGTGCCGGCTGTGTCCTGGTCGCATCGGCTTCTTTCTGGGAGGGCTTCGATGCGCCCGGGGATGCCTTGCAACTGGTCGTGATCGACAAGCTGCCATTTCCGCCGCCCAACGATCCGCTCGTCGAGGCGCGCTCCCAACGCCTGGAATCACAGGGGCGCAGTTCCTTCAGCGACTATTCGCTGCCCGAAGCCGCGGTGGCGCTCAAGCAGGGCGCCGGACGGCTGATCCGGCGCGAGAGCGACATGGGCGTGCTGGTGATCTGCGATACGCGCCTCGTCGCCATGGGCTACGGCCGTCGCCTTCTCGCCGCGCTGCCGCCGATGCGCAGGATAGAGACCGAAGCAGACTTCGATGCCGCTGTAGCCGAATTGGGAACAGCCACGCGGTCGTCAGACGGGTACTAGGAGGCCGCCGCCGGGCCGTCCGGGCCGCCCCCTCGGGGGCGAAATTACACGAAACGAAAAGCCGGACGCCTTGGGGTCACCAGAGCTTCCACCAGGGATCGTCCTTGGCCCGGAAGCCGCGCGTCAGGTACTCGCTCTTCGGATAGTTGGTGGTCAGCACACGTTGGGTGTCGTCGCGGAGATCGGTGAGGCCCAGCTTGTCGTAGGACATGTACATGATGTACAGCGCTTCTTCGAGCGCCGGGACTTCGCGGTAGTCCGCCAGGGCCTGCTGCGACCGATTGACGGCCGCGAGGTAGGCACCACGGTTGTAGTAGTAGCGCGCCACGTGAACCTCGTACTGCGCCAACGAGTTGACGATGTAGTTCATACGCTGGCGCGCGTCCGGCGTGTAGCGCGATTCGGGGAAGCGGGAGACCAGTTCCTTGAACGCCTCGAACGATTCCTTCGCGGCCTTCTGGTCACGCTCCGACAAGTCCTGGCGCGTCATGAACGCGAACATGCCGAGGTCGTCGTTGAAATTGATCACGCCCTTGAGGTAGAGCGCATAGTCGATCGCCGGACTGGCCGGGTGCAGCTTCATGAAGCGATCGAGCGTTGCAACGGCCTGAACCTTGTCGCCTGCCTTGAACTGTGCGTAGGCCTTGTCGATCTGTGCCTGTTGCGCGAGCGGAGTTCCGGCGGCGCGGCCTTCGAGCTTTTCGTACAGCGGCACGGCCTTGTCGTAGGCGCCCGAGTCCACTTCGTCCTTGGCTTCGGAGTAGATCCGGTTGGGGCTCCAGTTCGCGGTCTTGTCGGCCGGGGTCGACGAGCAGCCGGCCACCAGCCATGCCGCGGCGCAAAGGGCCAGCCAGCCGGGGACAACCGATAATTTGGCGCGAAACATCAAATAAGGCTTTCGTGAAACAGTTGCCCTCAATTATATCGGCCGACCCCTTGGGCCATACCTCGGAGGCGGCTGAGCACGACGAGGGTGCGGAGCTGTCCGATGCGAGCGAAATTCGCACCTTCCTGATCGGCCAGGCCCAGCACGGGCAGCGGCTGGATCGGGCGCTCGCCACATTGGTCCCCGAGTTCTCGCGCAGTTACCTCCAGCAACTCATCGATGCCGGTACCGTCGAGCTGCAGGGGAGGGTGGTGACCAAGACTTCCGCCACCGTGCATGCCGGCGAAGCCGGGCGCATCGAGCTACGGCCGACGCCGCAAAGCCAGGCATTCCGTCCCGAGACGATGGAGATCAACGTGCTCCATGAAGACGACCACTTGCGCGTCATTGACAAGCCGGTGGGGCTCGTGGTGCACCCGGCGCCGGGAAACTGGAGCGGAACCCTGCTGAACGGACTTCTCGCGCTCGATCCGCGGGCTGCGCTGCTGCCGCGCGCCGGCATCGTGCATCGGCTGGACCGCGACACCAGCGGACTGATGGTCGTTGCGCGCAGCCGTGCCGCGATGGATGCGCTGGTGGCGCTGATCGCGGCGCGCGAAGTCAAACGCCAGTACCTCGCGCTCGCCCACCGCACCTGGCAGGGCGCCAGCGCGCGACACGTGGACACCGCGATCGGGCGCGATCCGCGCAATCGCCTTCGCATGGCGGTGGTCGACCTGGAGCGTCATTCCGGGAAGCCGGCACGCACGCTGGTCGAAGCGCTCGACACCAACGAACTGGGCTGTGCCGTGCGCTGCACGTTGGAAACGGGGCGAACCCATCAGATTCGCGTCCACATGGCTTCGATCGGCCATCCGCTCGTCGGCGATGCCCTGTATGGAGGCGCCAATGCTGTCGGGCTGACACGTCAGGCGCTACACGCCTTCAGGCTCGGATTCGTGCATCCCATGACCGGGCAGCCGTTGGAGTTCCAGTCGCAGCCACCGGCGGATCTCGCTCAGGGTTTTTCCGGGTGGGGGCTGGATTACAATCGCGCCTGACGGTCCCGAGGGCCGCGCCGGCCATCCGATGCCGGCCTTGCGTTGCATACGCCGCGTGCCTGCAGCGCCTCCTTTCATCCATCTGAACAAGCGTCCCCGAGACGCCTTTTCCGGGATAACGCGAACCATGAATACGGCGGATGCCAAGCGCATTCTCGAAACCGCCTTGATCTGTTCGACCCAG
This sequence comes from Variovorax flavidus, assembly GCF_030317145.1. Classification (GTDB taxonomy): domain Bacteria; phylum Pseudomonadota; class Gammaproteobacteria; order Burkholderiales; family Burkholderiaceae_C; genus Variovorax; species Variovorax flavidus. Next base: position 1,206,501 of record NZ_JASZYE010000001.1, on the reverse strand, counting down.
CCGTTGCCGGTGCGCGAACTGCGCGTGCTGTTCGACGACGAACTGGGCGCCGACACGATCAAGTCGCTGTTGCTCGAATTGCAGGAAGACTGGTCGCAACGCGGCCTGGAACTCGTGAGCGTGGGCACCGGCTGGCGTTTCCAGAGCCGCCCCGAGCTTCGTGACCATCTCGATCGCCTGCATCCGGAGAAACCGCCGCGCTACACGCGTGCAGCCCTCGAAACGCTGGCGATCATTGCCTACCGGCAGCCGGTCACCCGCGGCGACATGGAAGACATCCGTGGCGTCACCATCAATTCGCTGATCCTCAAACAGCTCGAAGACCGCAACTGGGTGGAGGTCATCGGCCACCGCGAAACGGTCGGCCGCCCGGCGCTGTATGCGACCACGCGCCAGTTTCTCGACGACCTGGGCCTGGCATCGCTCGACCAGCTTCCGGTGATCGAATCGCCATCGCAGCAGGGCGCCTTGATCGAGGCGCTCGACCGTGCAGCGGGCGGGGACCAGCCCACGTTGCCGATCGAAGAGATCGCGGCGGAGCCCGACCTGGTACCAGTTGAAGCTGGCGTCGTGAGCCACGAAACCATCCAGGCTGTCGAAACCGTGGTCGTCATCGCTGAAGCCAGTGAAGTCGAGCCGGCGATCGAGCCTGAAGCCGAAACGCCGGCCCCTGCCGAACCCCCATCCTCCTCTCCCGTCGACGCAGATGCAGATGCACCGCCCGATGAGGCCGACACCACCGCTGTCCCTTCCGGAACCCGACCATGAGCCCCAAAGATCCTGTTGACGCAGCCACGCTGCCGGCCGAACCTGCCTCCGAGGAGCGATTGGCGGATGCGCCGGTGCAGCCGGAAGATGGCGCCGAAGCGCCCGCAGCCGGCGATGCTTCCGAGGCGCCGCGCAAGCGTCGTCCGCGTCGGCGCAAGCCTGCCGCCACCGACGTGTCGGCCGAGGCGCCGGTCGACGATGCGGCCGAGCCCGCTGACCCCGCTGACCCCGCCGAGCCCGGTGAGTCTCGAGCTCCCGCCGCCGAAGAGCGGTCCGCGCCCGCGCCGGACACGGCCCGCGAGGTGAGTGCCTCCGAGGCGGATGAAGACGACGAGGAAGAAGAGCCGGACGAGGAGGAAGATGACCTCGACCGTGCGCGCCGCGCCGCCGAGCGCGAACAGCGTAATGCGCCGCCGCCCGAGCCGATTCGATTCGCCGACGTCATTTCGGGCCAGTTCGATGCCGACGAGGAAAGCCCGGAAGTGCCGCCGCTCAAGCGCGTGCTGTTGCCGGAGGCCGACTCGCCCAAGCTGCACAAGGTGCTGGCGCAAGCCGGCCTGGGCTCGCGCCTCGAGATGGAGCAGCTCATCCTGCAAGGCCGTATCTCGGTCAACAACGAGCCCGCCCACATCGGTCAGCGCATCCAGTACGGCGACCAGGTCAAGATCAATGGCAAGCCCATTCGCTATCGCATTGCGCCTCCGCCGGCGCGCGTCATCGCGTATCACAAGCCGGTCGGCGAGGTCGTGACGCACGACGACCCCCAGAACCGCCCGACCGTGTTCCGCAAGCTCCCGCGCCTGCAGCAGGGCAAGTGGCAGTCCGTCGGTCGCCTCGACCTGAACACGGAAGGCCTGTTGCTCTTCACGAGTTCCGGTGAGCTGGCCAACCAATTGATGCACCCCCGTTTCGGGCTGGAACGCGAATACGCCGTGCGGGTGCTCGGCGCGCTCAGCGCAGAGGAAAAGCAGCGCCTGCTCGAAGGCGTCCGGCTCGACGATGGAATGGCCCACTTCGGCACCATCGAGGAGGGCGGCGGCGAGGGGTCCAACTGCTGGTATCGCGTCACCATCTCCGAAGGCCGCAACCGCGAGGTGCGCCGGCTCTTCGAATCGGTGGGGCATGCGGTCAGCCGGCTGATCCGCATCCGCTACGGCGCGATGGTGCTGCCCCGCGGCCTCAAGCGTGGCGCGTGGATGGAACTCGACGAGCGCGACATCCGCTCGCTGTTCCAGGCTGCAGGCGGCTCCGGCGAGCGGCAGGCACGGCCCGGCGCGGGTCCGAGAGGCCAGGGCCAGGACGGCGGTGGCGGACGCAACAACCGGAATCGCAAGCGGCGCGGCAACCGCAATGGCGGTGGCGGCGGCCCGCAAGGGGACGATCGTGAGGCGCCGATCCCGAATCCGTTGGCCCACGGTCCAGGTGCCCGCTCGGACCGCGGCACGGGGGGCGGCAAGGGTCCGCCGCAGGGGCGTCGGAACAATCGCGGCGACCGCCAGGGGCAGGGTCAAGGCCAGGGCGGGCAGCAAGGGCGCAACCGGCAGGGCGACGATCGTCCGCCGAGCGGCGCCAACCAGCCTGACCCGATGAAGACGTCGCTCGGCTATATCGGCGCTGACAGCTTCTCGCGCCAGCGCAAGGAACAACGCCAGGGTCCGCGTCGCGGCGGCTCCTCCGGCGGCAACTTTGGCGGACAAGGCGGCGGTCGCCGCCGCGGTCGCTGAAAATCGGCGCGAACGGCGGTCTTTCGCTCGCTTCTTGCGGGTTGACCCTATCGCGCCGGTTAAAATCAAAGGCTTTGTCAAAGGCTGCAACGCGAGCGTTGCGGTGGCGACAAAACCCATCCAGATTCAAGCTCTCAGGAAAGCACTTCAATGGCCATCGAACGCACCCTCTCCATCATCAAGCCCGACGCAGTGGCAAAGAATGTCATCGGCAAGATCGTCTCCCGCTTCGAGGCTGCCGGCCTCAAGATCGTGGCGGCCAAGCTGGTGCATCTGTCGCGCAACGAAGCCGAACAGTTCTACGCCGTTCACAAGGAACGCCCCTTCTTCAAGGACCTGGTCGAGTTCATGATCTCCGGCCCGGTGTTCGTGCAAGTGCTCGAAGGTGAAGACGCCATCGCCAAGAACCGCGACCTGATGGGCGCCACCGACCCCAAGAAGGCAGCCGCCGGCACCATCCGCGCCGACTTCGCCGACAGCATCGATGCTAATGCAGTGCATGGCTCCGACGCCCCCGAAACCGCGAAGAACGAAGTTGCCTTCTTCTTCGCCGGCCTCAACGTCTACGCACGCTGAGGTTCAGCCCGCCTGACGCAATGACCACGGCCAACCTGCTCGACTTCGATCTGGAAGGACTGGCCGCGTTCTGCGAACGGCTGGGTGAAAAGCGTTTCCGCGCGACTCAGCTCTTCCGCTGGATTCACCAGCGGGGGGCGAGCGAGTTCGTGCACATGACCGATCTGGCCAAGTCGCTGCGCGAGAAGCTCGCGACCAGGGCGCGCGTCGAGGCGCTGCCGGTCATCACGCAGCACGAATCCGCCGATGGCACCATCAAGTGGCTGTTCGACGTCGGTGACGGCAACGCGGTCGAGGCCGTGTTCATTCCCGAGGACGATCGCGGCACGCTGTGCGTGTCGTCGCAAGCCGGCTGCGCGGTCGGCTGCCGTTTCTGCTCCACGGGGCACCAGGGGTTCAGCCGCAATCTCACGACCGGCGAGATCATCGCCCAGTTGTGGTTTGCCGAGCGCTTCCTGCGCAAGCACCTGAAACGTGACGAGCGGGTCATCTCGAACGTCGTGATGATGGGCATGGGCGAGCCGTTGCAGAACTACTCGGCACTGGTGCCGGCGTTGCGCACGATGCTCGACGACAACGCCTACGGCTTGTCGCGCAGGCGCGTGACGGTGTCGACCTCCGGCGTGGTTCCGATGATCGACCGCCTCGGTGGCGACTGCCCGGTCGCGCTGGCGGTCTCGCTCCACGCGCCGAACGACGCGCTGCGCGACGATCTGGTTCCGCTCAATCGCAAGTACCCGATCGCCGAATTGCTGGAAGCCTGCAAGCGCTACCTGGAGCACGCGCCGCGGGACTTCATCACTTTCGAGTACTGCATGCTGGACGGTGTCAACGACCAGCCGGAGCATGCACGTCAACTGGTGGACCTGGTTCGCTCGCAGGGTGTTTCCTGCAAGTTCAACCTGATCCCCTTCAATCCATTTCCCGCATCCGGCCTGTTGCGTTCGCCGCAACCCCGGGTGCTGTCCTTCGCCAAGGTCTTGAGCGAAGCAGGCATCGTCACCACCGTTCGAAAGACGCGTGGCGACGACATCGACGCGGCGTGCGGCCAATTGGCGGGCGACGTCAAGGACCGCACCCACGCGGCCGAGCGCATGGCTCAACGGCGAACCGTCGTTTTGCATCCGGCCCGTACGAAGGCCGTCACATCCACTCCCGAGGAGCAATGATCCGATGAGCAAGGCCTTTCCGACTGCGCAAAAGCTGGTGATGCAGGCGCTCTTTGGCGTTGCGGCCGTGTTTTTGCTGGCCTCCTGCGCCACCAAGGATGGCGCCTCACCGAGCAACGCTCCCAATGCCGCAGCCATCGTGACGGACTCGGACGAAACCAACGCCCGCAAGCGCGCCAAGTTGCGGATCGAATTGGCGATCGGCTACTTCCAGCAGGGCCAGACGACCGTCGCGCTGGACGAGATCAAGCTGGCCCTTGCTGCCGATCCGACCTTTGCCGATGCGTACAACCTGCGCGGCCTTGTCTACATGCGCCTCGACGATGCACCCGCCGCCGAAGACAGCTTTCGACGCGCGATCGCCCTGAACCCGCGCGAGGCCAATGTGCTTCATAACTACGGCTGGCTCCTGTGCCAGCAGAACCGCTATGCCGACGCGCAGCAGCAGTTCAGTGCCGCGCTCGCGGTGCCCAACTACTCGGACCGTGCCAAGACGCTCATGACGCAGGGGGTCTGCCAGTTGAGGGCAGGTCAGCGCGCCGAAGCCGAGCGCAGTCTTACGCAGGCCTATGAGATCGATGCCGGCAATCCGGTGATCGGCTACAACCTGGCGTCCATCCTTGCGCAGCGCGAGGACTGGTCGCGTGCACAGTTTTATATTCGCCGCGTCAACAACAGTCCCTCGGCCAGCGCCGAAACCTTGTGGCTCGGCATCAAGATCGAACGTCAGCTCAACAACCGTGAGGCGATTGCGCAGCTGGCGAGCCAGTTGCAGCGGCGCTTCCCCCAGTCGCGGGAGGCGATTGCGTACGAGCGCGGGAATTTCAATGATTGAGCGGGCGAGTGAATTCGGGGCCTCCGCAGCCGTGCCCCTGGTCGGCGGCGACAGCACTCACATGACGGCCGGCGACATGCTGCGCGAAGCACGGGAGGCGCACGGGCTGCACATCGAGATGGTGGCGGCCGCGCTGAAGGTGTCGCCGCAGAAACTCGCGGCACTCGAGGCCGACGACATCGGAGCCTTGCCGGACCCGGTGTTTGCGCGGGCGCTTGCGGCGAGCGTGTGCAGGGCTTTGCGGATCGATCCGGCGCCCGTGCTGGCCAAGCTGCCGGGTGCCCAGCGTCCGGGTCTCGCGGAGGCCGATCAGACGATCAGCCGGAACCTCCGGTCGGCCGCGCCACGTTCAGGCGCGGGTTCGAACTGGCTGTTGCCTTCGCGACCGCTGTTGATCGTGGTCCTTCTCCTGCTGGCCGGCGCTGCCATCCTCTTCTGGTTGCCGCAGTCGATCTTCGACCGGGTCGGCGCATCGATTGCGCAATTGACCTCTACGGAGGAGAGCGACCCGGCGACCAAGCCGTCGACGGCTTCGCCCGGTCCTTCAGGCACGGCGACCGAGGCCGTCGCACCCGCTGCAGCCCCCATGCCACCGCCCGCGGAAGCCGCCCCGACCGAACCGGCGGTTGCGGCGTCGGATGCAGCCGTCAGCAACGACCTGATCGTGTTCGTCGCGCGCGAGGACTCGTGGATCACCGTGACCGAATCGGGCGGCAAGCAATTGCTGCGGCGTACCGTCAAGGCGGGCGAAACCGTCGCCTTGAATGGCACCTTGCCCTTCCAGGTGGTCGTGGGTCGCGCCTCGGGCGTCGACGTGCGGGTGCGTGGCAAAGCCTTCGACCTTGCGCCCCTCACGCGTTCTGGAGGTGTGGCACGCTTCGAGGTCAAACCCTGAGGCCATACACCATGAGCGACATCATCGACACCATCGGCTGCCTCCCGATCGAACCCGCCGCCCCCAAGGCGCGCCGCTCGCGTCAGGCGAGCGTGGTCTGGGGGCCCCGCATCGTCACCGTGGGTGGCGACGCGCCCGTGCGTGTCCAGTCCATGACGAACACCGACACGGTGGACGCCATCGGCACCGCCATCCAGGTCAAGGAACTGGCGCTTGCCGGATCCGAGATGGTGCGCATCACGGTGAACACGCCCGAGGCGGCGGCGCAGGTGCCGTACATCCGCGAGCAACTCGACCGCATGGGCGTCGACGTGCCGTTGATCGGCGACTTCCACTACAACGGCCACCGGCTGCTCACCGACTACCCGGCCTGCGCCGAGGCGCTCAGCAAGTACCGCATCAATCCGGGCAACGTCGGCAAGGGCGACAAGCGCGATCGCCAGTTCGGCCAGATGATCGACGCGGCCATGCGCTGGAACAAGCCGGTGCGCATCGGTGTGAACTGGGGGAGCCTCGACCAGGAATTGCTGGCCAGCCTGATGGACACCAACAGCCGGCGCGCCGAGCCCTGGGACGCAAAGCAGGTGATGTACGAGGCGCTCGTCACCTCGGCCATCGATTCCGCGAAGCTTGCCGAATCGATGGGCATGCAGGGCAACCAGATCATCCTGAGCTGCAAGGTCAGCGGCGTGCAGGACCTGATCTCGGTCTACCGTGAACTCGCGAAGCGCTGTGACTACACCCTGCACCTCGGCCTGACCGAGGCCGGCATGGGCACCAAGGGCACGGTGGCCTCGGCCACGGCGCTGTCGATCCTGCTGCAGGAAGGCATCGGCGACACGATCCGTGTCTCGCTCACGCCGCAGCCAGGTGAATCGCGCACCCAGGAAGTGCTGATTGCCAACGAGATCCTGCAGGCGCTGGGCCTGCGGGTGTTCGTGCCGAGCGTCACCGCCTGCCCGGGTTGCGGGCGCACGACCAGTACCACTTTCCAGGAACTTGCCAAGCAGATCGACGACTACCTGCGCATGCAGATGCCGGTCTGGCGCACCAAGTACCCGGGCGTCGAGACCATGAAAGTCGCCGTGATGGGCTGCATCGTCAACGGCCCGGGCGAGAGCAAGCATGCCGACATCGGCATCAGCCTGCCCGGCACCGGTGAAGCCCCTGCGGCGCCGGTCTTCATCGACGGCGAGAAGGCGCTCACGCTGCGCGGCGAAAACATCGCCAGCGAGTTCCATCAACTGGTCGAAAACTACATTGAAAAGCGCTTTGGCAGCGAGTCCGCTGCACAGGCCGCCTGATCTCATCCATGGCTGAAAAACTCAGTGCCGTCAAAGGCATGAACGACATATTGCCGCCCGAATCGGCGCGCTGGGAGTGGCTCGAGGCCATCGTGCGCGAATTGATGGCGCGATATGCCTACCGCAACATCCGCACCCCCATCCTCGAGCACACGGCACTGTTCGTGCGCGGCATCGGCGAGGTGACCGACATCGTCGAGAAGGAGATGTACTCCTTCGAGGACAAGCTCAACGGCGAAGCGCTCACCCTGCGGCCCGAGAACACCGCGAGCGTGGTGCGCGCCGTCACCGAGCATTCGCTGCTGTACGACGGCGGCAAGCGGCTCTGGTACATGGGGCCGATGTTCCGTCACGAACGTCCGCAGCGCGGCCGCTATCGCCAGTTCCATCAGATCGGTGCGGAGGCCCTGGGCTTCGCCGGCCCGGACGTCGATGCCGAGCTGATCCTGCTGGCGAGCGCACTCTGGAAGGCACTCGGCCTGACCGATGTGCGCCTCGAACTCAACAGCCTGGGCCAGCCCGCCGAGCGGGCCTTGCACCGGGCGCAGCTGATCGCCCACTTCGAGAAGCACGCCGACCAGCTCGACGAAGATGCCAAGCGCCGCCTGCACACCAACCCGCTGCGCATCCTGGACACCAAGAATCCGGCGATGAAGGACATCGTCCAGTCGGCGCCGAAGCTGATCGACTTTCTCGGTGCCGAGTCCCTGGCGCACTTCGACGGCCTGCGCGCGATCCTGGACGCCAACGGCGTCGGCTACACGATCAACCCGCGCCTGGTGCGCGGCCTGGACTACTACAACCTTTCGGTCTTCGAGTTCGTGACCGATCGGCTCGGCGCCCAGGGCACGGTGTGCGCGGGCGGCCGCTACGACGATCTGATCGTGCAGATCGGCGGCAAGGCCGCTCCGGCGGTCGGATGGGCGCTCGGTGTGGAGCGCGTGCTCGAACTCGTGAAAGAGCAGGGCACGCAGGTTCCGATGCCGGTGCCCGACGTCTACGCCGTGGTGCCCGACACCGCCGCGATGCCTGTCGCGTTGCGCGCCTTGCAGCAATTGCGTGATGCCGGCGTGCGCGCGCAAATGCATGCCGCCACCGCCGACGGACTCGGCAGCTTCAAGTCGCAGTTCAAGAAGGCCGACGCGAGCGGCGCGGCGTATGCACTGATATTCGGTGCCGACGAACTCTCCCGGGGCGAAGTCACCGTCAAGGCGCTGCGCGACGGCAGTGGTGCGCAAAGCACCTGGCCGCTCGCCGATGTGCCCGCCTGGGCCGCCACCCTACAATCCTCGCCTCCCAACAACTGACAGCGCATGGCCACCCATCTCGACCTCGAAGAACAGGAACAGCTCGACCAGCTCAAGCATTTCTGGAACACCTACGGCACCCTGATCACCTGGGTCGTGCTGCTTGCAGCGGGCGCCTTCGTGGCGTGGAACGGCTGGCAGTATTTCCAGCGCACCAAGGCCGTGCAAGCGTCCGCGCTCTATGACGAGGTCGAACGCAGCGCGCAGGCCGGTGACACCGCCCGCATCGAGCGCGCACTCGCGGACATGAAGGACAAGTTCGCCGGCACCGCCTATGCGCAGCAAGCCGGTCTGCTGGCCGCGAAGACCTTGTACGAGAAGGGCAACACGGATGGCTCGCGCGCCGCGCTGACGTGGGTGGCGGAGCACGCAGTCGATCCCGGCTACCAGGCCGTGGCCAGGTTGCGCCTGGCGGCTGAGCTGCTCGAAGCCAAGTCGTATGACGAGGCGCTCAAGCAACTCGCGGCCGATGTGCCCAAGGAATTCGAAGCGCTGGTCGCGGACCGCAAGGGCGACATCTATCTTGCCCAAGGCAAACGCGACGAGGCGAAGGCCGAGTACCAGAAGGCCTGGGCCGCGTTCGAGCCGCGGACCGACTATCGTCGTCTCGTCGAGATCAAGCTCAACGCCGTCGGCGTCGACCCGAAGAGCCTGGCTGCTGCCGGTGCCGCTTCCCCAGCCAAGACCAAACCATGAATTTCAAGCGTTACCTGCCTTCATCGCCCGTTCTGCGAGCAGGCGTTGCAGCGGTACTGATTGCCGCGTTGGCGGCCTGCTCCGGCACTTCGAGGCCCAAGCCTGCCGAGCTTCCTGCCAATCCGGCGCTGATGGGCGTGCGCCAAGCCTGGAACGTGCGCATTCCGGCAGTGGAATTTCCGTTGTCGACCAGCGTCAACGGGGATCTCGTCGCGGTCGCCAGCAGCGACGGCACGGTGGCCGTGATCGATGCGCGCGCCGGCCAGGAAGTGTGGCGCGCCAAGGTCGGCGAGCCACTGGCAGCCGGCGTGGGCAGCGACGGGTCGATGGTTGCCGTCGTGACGGCCAACAGCGAACTCGTCGCCCTGCAAGGCGGCAAGGTGCTGTGGAAGCAGCGCCTGACGGCTCAAGCCTATACGCCGCCGCTGGTGGCTGGGCGCCGCATCTTCGTTCAGGCCGCCGACCGCACGACCAGCGCATGGGACGCGCAGAGCGGTCGCCGCCTCTGGGCGCAGCAGCGCCCGGCAGAGAACCTGGTTCTGAAGAAGCCCGGTGTGCTCCTCGCCGTGGGCGACACGCTGGTGACCGGAGTGGGCGGCCGGCTGGTCGGCATCAATCCCGCCAACGGCACCTCGCGCTGGGAGTCGCCTATTGCCGCGCCGCGCGGAACCAACGACGTCGAGCGCCTGGTCGACCTGACCGGCTCCGTGAGCCGCGTCGGCGACGTTGTCTGCGCACGCGCCTACTACGCCACCGTGGGTTGTGTCGATGCCGCGCGTGGTGCGCTCCTTTGGACCAAGCCGGCCGTTGGCGCCGATGGCCTGGGTGGTGATGACCGCTACGTCTTTGGCACCGAAGACAACGGCACCGTCATCGCATGGCGCCGTGCCGACGGCGAACGCGCATGGCAGCAAGCCGATCTGCTCAAGTACCGCGTGCTGACCGCACCGCTCGCGGTCGGCCGCTCGTTGATCATCGGCGACAGCACCGGCTTGGTGCACGTTCTGTCTCGCGAGGACGGTTCCCCGCTGAATCGCCTCACCCCCGATGGATCGGCCATCGTCGCAACGCCGGTTCTGGCGGGCAATACGGTCGTGGTCGTCACCCGCAATGGCGGCGTGTTCGGCTTTCGGCCAGAGTAATCACGTGAAAGGACGCCTTCAATGAAGCCGGTCATTGCACTGGTCGGGCGTCCCAACGTCGGCAAGTCAACCCTTTTCAACCGCCTGACGCAGACGCGCGACGCCATCGTCGCCGACTTTGCGGGCCTGACGCGGGACCGCCACTATGGCAACGGCCGCCAGGGCAAGCGCGAATTCATCGTGATCGACACCGGCGGCTTCGAGCCGGACGCGGGCAGCGGCATCTTCAAGGAGATGGCCAAGCAGACGCGCCAGGCCGTGGCAGAAGCCGACGTGGTCATCTTCGTGGTGGACGCGCGCGAAGGCCTGTCGGCCCAGGATCACGACATCGCGAACGAACTCCGCCGGCTCGGCAAGCCTTGCGTGCTCGTGGCCAACAAGGCCGAAGGCATGCACGACGGCACCAAGCTGGTCGACTTCTACGAACTGGGCTTCGGTGAGGTGCATGGCGTTTCCGCGGCGCACGGGCAGGGGATTCGTGGCCTGGTCGAACTGGCGCTCGCGCCTCTCAACCTTCCCGAGGAAGACGAGGACGAGGAAGAGGAGGCCAACAAGGCGATCAAGCTGGCTGTGGCCGGCCGTCCCAACGTCGGCAAGTCGACGCTGATCAACACCTGGCTCGGCGAAGAGCGGCTGGTCGCCTTCGACCTGCCGGGCACCACGCGCGATGCCATCATGGTGCCGTTCGAGCGCAACGGCCAGCGTTTCGAGCTGATCGACACGGCTGGGCTGCGCCGCAAGGGCAAGGTGTTCGAGGCGATCGAGAAGTTCTCGGTGGTCAAGACGCTCCAGGCCATCGAGTCCGCGAACGTGGTCCTCCTGCTGCTCGACGCGACGCAGGGGGTGACCGATCAGGATGCGCACATCGCCGGCTATATCCTCGAAAGCGGCCGCGCGGTCGTGATCGCCATCAACAAATGGGATGCGGTGGACAGCTACCAGCGCGAACAGATCCAGCGCCAGATCGAGACACGCCTGCCGTTCCTGAAGTTTGCGGCGCTGCACTTCATTTCGGCCGTCAAGCGCCAGGGGCTGGGCCCGGTCTGGCAGGCCATCGTGCAGGCCCACAAGTCCGCGACGCGCAAGATGTCGACGCCAGTGCTGACGCGCCTGTTGCTGGAAGCGGTGCAGTTCCAGGCCCCCAAGCGTTCCGGAATGTATCGGCCAAAGATGCGTTACGCCCACCAGGGCGGCATGAATCCGCCGGTGATCGTTATTCATGGCAACTCGCTGGAACACGTCACCGACGCCTACAAGCGCTTTCTGGAAGGTCGTTTCCGCAAGGAATTCGATTTGGTCGGCACGCCCTTGCGCATCGAACTCAAGACCTCGCACAATCCGTACGCCGACAAGGACGAGTGACCGCTCGTCTTGCGGCTTGACCGCCAATAGCCTCCGAAGACCCGCGTGGACAGCCGAAGTTCCGGCTTTTAACTGCCGTTTTTTTCAAGGCCATTGGACTTTCTTGCTGCAGCGCGGAATCGCTGTGTTAAGGTGACCGGTCCAACAACTACTCTTGAACACGGAGAATATCGTGAGCAATAAAGGGCAACTTCTACAAGACCCCTTCCTGAACACCTTGCGTCGTGAGCACGTGCCGGTTTCGATCTACCTGGTCAACGGCATCAAGCTGCAAGGCCAGATCGAGTCGTTTGACCAGTACGTCGTGTTGCTTCGCAATACGGTGACCCAGATGGTCTACAAGCATGCCATCTCCACCATCGTGCCGGGTCGGGCCGTCAACTTCTCGGCTGCCGAGAACGACGACACTGCCGCCTGAACGGCATGAAGCGCGGCGGTTCGTCCGTCGCGCTTTTTCCAATTTGATTCCGCTTGTCTGAACTGATCCCCCGCAAGGAAGGCGCCGTCGTTCTTGTCGGCGTGGACTTCGGGCTGCCCCATTTCGACGGCGAACTCGAGGAACTCGGACTGCTCGCGCAGACTGCGGGCCTGGAGCCGGTCGCTCGCCTAGTGTGCAAACGCAAGGCGCCCGACGCGGCATTGTTCGTCGGAAGCGGCAAGGCCGATGAAATCCGCGAACTCGCCGAACTGCACCGCGCGAGCGAAGTCGTCTTCGACCAAGCTCTGAGCCCGGCGCAGCAGCGCAACCTCGAGCGCCAGCTCGGTGTCGCGGTCTATGACCGCACCTTCCTCATCCTCGAAATCTTCGCCCAGCGTGCGCGCTCGCACGAGGGCAAGCTGCAGGTCGAACTGGCCAGGCTGCAATACCTGAGCACGCGTCTCGTGCGCCGGTGGTCCCACCTGGAGCGTCAGCGCGGTGGCATCGGGACGCGCGGCGGCCCCGGCGAAACGCAGATCGAACTCGACCGCCGCATGATCGGCGAAGCCATCAAGCGCACGCGCGAACGGCTCGCCAAGGTGCAGCGGCAGCGCGGCACCCAGCGGCGTCAGCGCGAACGTCGCGACACCTTCAACATCTCGCTGGTCGGCTACACCAATGCCGGCAAGTCCTCGTTGTTCAATGCGTTGGTCAAGGCTCGCGCCTATGCGGCCGACCAGCTCTTCGCGACGCTCGACACCACGACACGCCATCTGTATCTCGGCGACGCACGCCGGAAGGTGTCGATCTCCGACACCGTCGGCTTCATCCGCGACCTGCCTCACGGCTTGATCGACGCCTTCAAGGCCACCCTGCAGGAGGCCGTCGATGCGGACCTGCTGCTGCACGTGGTGGACGCATCCAACCCCCATCATCCCGAACAAATGGCCGAAGTGCAGGCCGTGCTCAAGGACATCGGCGCCGACACGGTGCAGCAACTCCTGGTGTTCAACAAGCTCGACGCACTTGAAAGCACGCAGCACCCCCTGCATCTCCAGGACGAGATCGACGTCGACGGTGTGCAGGTGCCTCGCATCTTCCTGAGCGCCCATACCGGCGAAGGCGTTCCGCTGTTGCGCGCCGAACTCGCACAACGATCGCGTCTGCTGACTGAGGACATGACCCCAGAAGCCGGCGCCGAATTGCACGATGCCGCCCACTGATTGGGCACAATCCCCGTCACTGACTCAAGAACAGAATCGAATGAATGCAAAGCCAGTGTGGAGACGGTTTTCCGGCATGTTCAACCTGAACGATGGCCGGTGGGGCCGGGGTGACGACTCCTCGTCGAACGGCGACCGTCCCGCCGCCAACCGTCCGGACGGCGAGCCTCCCGCTCCGCCGCCTTCGGGCAACAACAATCGCCCCCGGGGCCAGGGCCCGAACCAGGGGCCGCCGGACCTCGACGAACTGTGGCGCGACTTCAATCGCAAGCTCGGCGGCCTCTTTGGCGGCGGGCGTGGCGGCGGCGACAACAACCGACCGAACGGCGGTAATGGCGGCGGCCTCAAGCCCGACATGAAGAATGCAGGCTTCGGCCTGGGGCTGGTCGCCGCGGTCGCGGTCCTGATCTGGCTGGGCACCGGCTTCTTCATCGTGAACGAAGGCCAGCAGGCCGTGATCACGCAATTCGGCCGCTACAAGGCGACCGTCGGCGCCGGTTTCAACTGGCGGCTGCCGTATCCGATCCAGCGCCACGAAATTGTCGTCACCACGCAGATCCGCTCGGTGGACGTTGGCCGCGACACCATCGTGCGCTCGACCGGCCTGCGCGAATCCGCCATGCTGACCGAGGACGAGAACATCGTCGAAATCAAGTTCGCCGTGCAGTACCGCCTGAGCGACGCCCGCGCCTTCCTGTACGAGAGCAAGTCTCCGGCCGATACCGTGGTGCAGGTGGCCGAGACGGCCGTGCGCGAAGTGGTCGGCAAGATGCGCATGGATGCCGCGCTCGCCGACGAGCGCGACCAGATCGCGCCTCGAGTCCGCACGCTGATGCAGACCATCCTCGATCGCTACAAGGTCGGCGTCGAAGTCGTCGGCATCAACCTGCAGCAGGGTGGGGTGCGTCCGCCCGAGCAGGTGCAGGCAGCATTCGACGATGTGCTCAAGGCTGGCCAGGAGCGCGAGCGGACCAAGAACGAAGCACAGGCGTATGCCAATGACGTGGTTCCGCGTGCGACCGGCACCGGCTCGCGCCTCAAGGAAGAATCCGAGGCCTACAAGGCTCGGATCGTTGCGCAGGCGCAAGGTGACGCGCAGCGCTTCAGTTCAGTGCTTTCCGAATACCAGAAGGCGCCACAGGTCACGCGAGACCGCATGTACACCGATGCGATGCAGCAGATCTACAGCAGCACGACCAAGGTGCTGATCGACTCGAAGCAGAACTCGAACCTGCTCTACCTGCCGCTCGACAAGCTGATGCAGATGTCTGGCCAGAACGCCGCCGGCACGCCGGTGGACGCTGCCAATCCCAATGTCGCCGGTACCGCCGCGCCACAGTCGTCGGTGATCCCGGTGGTGCCATCCGCAGGTGATGCCCGTGCCCGCGATGGCCGCTCGCGCGATCGCGACGTGCGCTGAGGACACAAGAATATGAACAGAATCGGATTCATCGTCTCGTCGGTCCTGGTCGCGCTTGCGCTGCTGAGCTCGACCCTCTTCGTGGTCGACCAGCGCCAGTTCGGCGTGGTGTACGCGCTCGGGCAGATCAAGGAAGTCATCACCGAGCCGGGGTTGAACTTCAAGCTCCCGCCGCCGTTCCAGAACGTGTCGTACATCGACAAGCGCCTGTTGACGCTGTCGAGCCTCGATCCCGAGCCCATGCTCACTGCGGAGAAGCAGCGTGTCGTGATCGACTGGTATGTGCGCTGGCGCATCAGCAACCCGTCCGAGTACATCCGCAACGTCGGGCTGGATGAGAACGCCGGCGCCGTGCAGCTCAACCGCGTGGTTCGCAATGCGTTCCAGGAGAACATCAACAAGCGAACCGTGCGCGACCTGATCTCGGTGCGACGCGAAGCCGTCATGTCCGACGTGCAGCGCGAGGTGCTCGCGGTGGTCAAGGGCGCCAAGCCATGGGGCGTCGACGTCGTCGACGTGCGCATCACGCGGGTCGACTATGTCGAGGCGATTACCGAATCGGTCTACCGCCGCATGGAGGCCGAGCGCAAGCGCGTCGCCAATGAACTGCGTTCGACCGGTTTCGCCGAGGGCGAAAAGATCCGCGCCGACGCCGACCGCCAGCGCGAGGTGATCGTGGCCAATGCCTACCGCGATGCCCAGAAGATCAAGGGCGAGGGCGACGGCCGTGCCGCCAGCATCTACGCCGACGCCTTCGGGCGCGATCCGCAGTTTGCGCTGTTCTACCGCAGCCTCGATGCCTACAAGCAAAGCTTCAACAAGAAGAGCGACGTGATGGTCCTGGATCCGTCATCGGACTTCTTCAAGTCGATGCAGAGTTCCGGCTCGACGAGCAACACGCCGCGCCGCTGAGGATGACAGCGCCCCCGCCTGACGCCAGCTGAGATCGTGGACGTCGATACGTTCTGGAGCGCGCTGGCGCTCGTTCTGGTGATCGAGGGGCTGCTGCCTTTCCTCTCACCGGGCGGCTGGCGGCGGGGTTTTGGCCAACTCATGCAGCTGCGCGATGGGCAGCTGCGCTTCTTCGGTCTCTGCAGCATTCTTTTGGGCTTGGCGCTCCTCTGGCTATTGGGGTGACGCGGTCCCGGTAGAATCCCGGTTTAACCACGCCCCCGATCCCCATGTCCGCCTGGGTCCTCCCGGATCACATTGCCGATGTGCTGCCTTCCGAGGCGCGCCACATCGAAGAACTTCGACGCGAACTGCTCGATACCGCCCGTGGCTATGGCTACGAGCTGGTCATGCCGCCGCTGCTCGAGCACCTGGAATCCCTGCTGTCCGGCACGGGCGAGGCGCTCGGCCTGCAAACCTTCAAGCTGGTCGACCAGTTATCGGGGCGCAGCATGGGCTTGCGCGCCGACACCACGCCGCAGGTCGCGCGCATCGATGCCCACCTGCTCAATCGCAAGGGCGTGACCCGCCTCTGCTATTGCGGTCCGGTCCTGCACACCCGCCCCGACCGTCCTCACGCGACGCGTGAGCCGCTCCAGTTCGGCGCCGAAATCTACGGGCACGCCGGGCTCGAAGCCGATACCGAAACCCTGCGCCTGGCACTCGATTGCCTGCGCGCCGCCGGCGTCACCGGGCCCGCACAGAGCCCGGTCATCGTCGATCTGGCCGATGCGCGTATCGTGCGCTCGCTGTTTGCCGGCGTGCCGGCGGACGCCGCGGTCCTTGCGCGGGTGCATGCAGCCCTGGTGGCCAAGGATGCGAGCACGTTGCGCCAGCTCACGGTCGATTTCCCTGCGCCTTCCCGTGAAGGCCTGCTGGCGCTCGTCGAGCTGTACGGCGACGTTTCGGTGCTCGATGAGGCCGCCAAGGCCTTGCCGGATTCGGCGGGCGTGCGCGCCGCGCTGTCCGACCTGAAGCAACTGGCCGCACATCTCGACGGCGCTCGCGTCAGCTTCGATCTGGCCGACTTGCGTGGCTACGCTTACTACAGCGGCATGCGCTTCGGCATCTACACCGAGGGCGCCAGCGACGCCCTGGTCCGTGGCGGCCGCTACGACGAGGTCGGGGCTGTGTTCGGCCGCAACCGTCCGGCCGTGGGCTTCAGCCTCGACGTCCGCGAACTGGTCGGCGTCCTGCCCGCAAGGCCCCTGCGCGCCGCGATCCGCGCGCCATGGAGCGACGCGGACGCCCTCAACAAGACCATCGCCGCCCTGCGCGGCGAAGGCGAAACCGTCGTGTGCGTCCTGCCTGGCCACGACAGCGAAATCGACGAATTCCATTGCGACCGCGAGCTCGTCGAGCGCGACGGCCAATGGCGCGTGCAAGCCATCTGAATCCTGAAAAGCGAAAAATCATGAGCGTAACCACCGGAAGAAACGTGGTCGTCGTCGGAACCCAGTGGGGCGACGAAGGCAAGGGCAAATTGGTCGACTGGCTGACCGAAAGCGCGCAGGGCGTCGTGCGCTTCCAGGGCGGCCACAACGCCGGCCACACACTGGTCATCAACGGCGTCAAGACGGCGTTGCACCTGATCCCCAGCGGCATCATGCGGCCGGGCGTCAAGTGCTACATCGGCAATGGCGTGGTGCTGTCGGCCGGCAAGCTGTTCGAGGAAATCGAAGGGCTGGAGAAGGCCGGTGTCGAGGTCCGTTCGCGGTTGCGCATCAGCGAGGCCTGCCCGTTGATCCTGCCGTTCCACGCGGCACTCGACATTGCGCGCGAGGCCTACCGCGAAAAGGGCGGCATCGAGAAGATCGGCACCACCGGCCGCGGCATCGGGCCGGCCTACGAGGACAAGATTGCCCGCCGCGCCCTGCGCGTGCAGGACCTGAAGCACCCCGAGCGCTTCGCCACCAAGTTGCGCGTTCTGCTCGACCTTCACAACCACGTGCTGACGCAGGTGCTGAGCGCGCCGGCCATCGACTTCGACACCGTCTACGACGAGGCGATGCGTCACGCCGAACTGCTCAAGCCCATGATGGCCGACGTGTCGCGCGAACTCAACGACGCGAACCGTGCTGGCGCCAACCTGCTGTTCGAAGGTGCGCAGGGCACCTTGTTGGACGTCGACCACGGCACCTATCCGTACGTCACCTCCAGCAACTGCGTGGCCGGCAATGCGGCGGCAGGGTCCGGCGTCGGGCCGGGCATGCTGCACTACATCCTCGGCATCACCAAGGCCTACTGCACGCGCGTCGGCGGCGGCCCCTTCCCCACCGAACTCGACTGGGAAAAGCCGGGAAGCGTGGGCTATCACCTGAGCACCGTCGGTGCGGAAAAGGGCGTGACCACGGGCCGCAGCCGCCGCTGCGGCTGGTTCGACGCCGCGCTGCTGAAGCGCTCGGCCCAGGTCAATGGCCTGAGCGGCCTGTGCATCACCAAGCTCGACGTGCTCGACGGGCTCGAGGAACTGCAGCTGTGCACCGGCTACCAGCTCGACGGCGAATACACCGACATCCTGCCCTTGGGCGCCGATGAGATCGAGCGCTGCACGCCCGTCTACGAGAAGCTCGAGGGCTGGACCGAGAGCACGGTGGGCGTCACGCAATACGACAAGCTCCCCATCAATGCGCGCCTATATTTGCAGCGCATCGAGCAGGTCACGGGCGTGCCGATCCACATGGTGTCGACGAGCCCTGATCGCGATCACACCATCATGATGCGCCACCCCTATTTGGCCGACTGACCTTTCACCCGCAGGAGACGAATTTTCATGTTGACCGAAGACGGCAAGCACCTTTACGTCAGCTACGACGAGTACCACAACCTGATCGAGAAGCTCGCGATCAAGGTGTACCAGTCGGGCTGGCAGTTCGACACCATCCTGTGCCTGGCGCGCGGCGGCATGCGCCCCGGCGACGTGCTCTCGCGCATCTTCGACAAGCCCTTGGCGATCATGTCGACCAGCTCGTACCGCGCCGACGCCGGCACGATCCAGGGGCATCTCGACATCGCGCGCTACATCACCACGCCCAAGGGCGAAATCGCAGGCAAGGTTCTGCTGGTGGACGACCTCGCGGATTCCGGTCACACGCTCCATGCCGTGGTCGAGAACCTCAAGAGCAGCTACAAGCCCATCACCGAACTGCGCAGTGCCGTGATCTGGACCAAGGCGCTTTCGACCTTCACGCCGGACTATTCGGTCGAGTTCCTGCAGACCAATCCGTGGATCCACCAGCCTTTCGAGGGCTACGACTCGCTCGGCGCCGAGAAACTGATGGAGAAGTGGTCGGTCTGAAGGCGCCCGGCCTTCGTGCTCATTTGAGCAATTCGGTATAGCGCCGCTGCATCTCGTCCGTCGCCACGTCCTCGATGCTGTGGCCGACATTCCAGCGGTGACCGAAGGGGTCGAAGAACGAGCCTGAGCGCTCGCCGTAGAACTGGTCCTGCGGCGCCATGTGCAGCGTGGCTCCAGCCTTGAGCGCACGCTCGACCACCGCGTCCGCATCGTCGACGTGCAGATGCAGGGTGACAGGCGTGGCGCCGATCGCCCTGGCGCCGCGGATTCCATATTCCGGAAACTCGTCGCACAGCATCAGCGTGGTGCTGCCGAATTCCAGCTCCGCGTGCCCGATGCGGCCGCTGGGTTCGGTCAGCCTGAACTTCTCCTTCGCGCCGAACACTTCGCCATAGAAGGCGATGGCCGCGGCCGTGTCGTGCACGCAGAGATAGGGGAATAGCTCGTGGATGGTCATCGAAGCGTCCTCATCAAAGGTCTGCAGCGATTCTGGGCTTGCGGAGGCGGGGCGTCTTGAACGAAATTGACCTCAGGCACGCACGTGATTCGGCGAACTGGGTGAAGCCCGGCGATAGGCCTGCGGCGTCATGCCAGTGATCTGAAGGAAGTCGCGATTGAAATGCGGCTGGTCGCTGTAGCCTGCCTGGAGGGCGAGTTCGGCCCAGGGCAGGGCGCCCGAACCGGGTTCTTCGGCCATCACCCGCTGGAACCGCAGGACGCGTTCGAGCCGCTTGGGCGGGAGCCCGGCGGCGTCCCGGAACAAGGCGATGAAACGCCGATGGCTGTATCCGCTCGCATCCACCAGATCGCTCACCGCGGCGCCGCGCCCCAGTCCAAGCAGCGCCTGTGCGACGGCCGGGTGCATGGCGCGCGGCAGCGGCCTCAATCGCTCGTTCAGCAAGACTTCGAGGAGGGTCAGGCGGGCTCCAGGCGAGCTCGCTGCGTGCAGCCGCTCCAGCGCCTCGGACGCCTGTGCGCCCCAGAGCGCGTCCAGTGGCGTGTGGCGCTCGGCCAACTCGTCCGCCGGCACGCCGAACAAGGCCCGCGCCGCACCCGGCCGAAGTTGCACGCCGACTGATCGGGCGGCGACGGACACATCGCGCGCATAGAAGGCAGATCGGGCGCCGCCCACGATGGCGAAGCCCACCGTGTATCCGACCGAATCCGCCCCATCGGCAAAGAGGCGGAGCGGCGGCCCCGACAGCCGGAACACGAGATGCATGTCACCCGTCGGCAACACGTGTTCGCGCACGGACACCCGGCCGGCATCCTGGCCGACCGCACCAGGATCGGCGGCCCACATCGTCCGGACGAAAGGCCGCAGCGAAGGGCCGGGTGCGCGCATCAGCAGCATCCGTGCATTGTGTGCCGACCCGGCGATCGGGTCGACTAGCATGGAGGCATGCGAAAGCCCATCACCGACCTGATCCACCATCCGTACACCCCCCCTGCGAACTTCGCGGCACCCCAGCGCGGCGTGTACAAGGCCTCCACCGTGTTCTTCGCCGACGTCGCCGCGATGCGCGCGCGAGACTGGAAGACCAAGGCCGGCTACACCTACGGCCTGCACGGGACACCCACCACCTTCACGCTCGAAGAGCGCCTCGCCACGCTGGAAGGCGGCAGCGAGTGCCTGCTGGTGCCCAGTGGCCTCGCGGCGATCGCGCTCGTCTGCTTCGCGTTGCTCAAGGCCGGTGACGAGGTGCTGATCCCCGACAACGCCTACGGCCCCAACAAGGCGCTGGCAAACGGCGAACTGGCAAATTTCGGCATCACCCATCGGCTCTACGACGCGATGAATCCGGCGGACCTCGCCGCCAAGCTGTCGAGCCGGACCAAGCTGGTCTGGGTGGAGGCCGCCGGCTCGGTCACGATGGAATTCCCGGACCTGCCCGCACTCGTGGGCGTCTGCCGCGCGCGCGGCGTCATCACCGCACTCGACAACACCTGGGGGGCAGGGCTGGCCTTCGCACCTTTCGATTTCAACGGCAGCGGGCAGGGCGTCGACATCTCCATCCAGGCGCTCACCAAGTACCCCAGCGGCGGCGGCGACGTGCTGATGGGCAGCGTGGTGACGCGCGACGAGCGCCTGCATCGCGCGATCAAGCTCACGCACATGCGCATGGGGTTCGGCATCGGCGTCGGCGATGTGGAGACCCTCTTGCGTTCTCTGCCCAGCATCGCGTTGCGCTACCAGGCGCACGACCGCAGCGCGCGCGAACTGGCCCGCTGGCTCGAAGGCCGAGCCGAGATCGCGCAAGTGCTGCACCCCGCGCTCGAAGGCTCGCCGGGTCATGCGCACTGGCTGAGGCTCTGCGGCGCCACCGACCTGGCGGCCGGCCTGTTCTCGGTGGTGTTCGACGACCGCTATGGCACCGAACAGGTCGACCGCTTTTGCGACAGCCTGGAACTTTTCCGGCTCGGCTATTCGTGGGGCGGGCCGATCAGCCTGGTCGTGCCTTATGACATCGGCCTCATGCGCGACGCGAGCGTTGCCAAGTGGCCGCACAAGGGCACGCTGGTTCGGTTTTCGATCGGTCTGGAGGACGCGGAAGACCTGCGCGCCGACCTCGAACAGGCCTTCGCGGCGCTCTGAGAGCCGGCGGTTATCGCGTACAGTCTGACCACGCGCAGTCACCCTGACTGCCTCGCCCGAAGGAGAAGCAGTGGCAACACCAAATTACGGCTATGAAAAGCGCCAGAAGGAACTGGCAAAGAAGAAGAAAAAGGAAGACAAGCTGAGGGAGAAAGCCAACCGCAAGCTCATGCCCAGCAGCGATGGGCTCGCCCCGGGCGATCCGGAAACCGACGTGGCCTCGCTGGAACGCGACCCGCCGACCGTTCCGGAACTGCCCACCAAGAACGGCTGAGCCGTTTTCATCAACGATCAAGAAGAAGCCGCCGCGGCCCGGGCCTGCGGCGGCTTTTTGTTTGGGTCGCCAGTCCGCTACTTGGGCAGCAGCTTGCGCAGCGTCGGCCACACGTTGTCGAGCATGCGCGGTTGCGCGGCCGCCGTCGGATGGATCCGATCCGCCTGGAACAGCATGGCCGCATCCGGACTATCGGCCACCCCCTTGAGCAGGAAGGGCACGAGCGGTGCCTTGGTCGCGCCTGCCACCTTGGCGAAGAGCGCCTCGAAGCGCCGGGTGTAGTCGCTGCCGTAATTGGGCGGCACCTGGATTCCCACGATCAGCACCTGGGCGCCCGCGGCCTGCGCGGCCTTGGTCATCTGCAGCAGGTTGTCTTCGGTGCTTGCCAGCGGCAGGCCGCGCAATGCGTCGTTCGCGCCCAGTTCGAGCACCACATGCGTCGGCTGATGCTGCGTGAGCAGGTTGGGCAGCCGCGCCCGGCCGCCGGACGTGGTGTCGCCGCTGATGCTGGCGTTGATCACGGTGGCCGTGACCTTCTGGTCGGCGAGGCGTTTTTCCAGCAGTGGCACCCAGCCGTCTCCGCGCTTGAGGCCGTATTCGGCCGAAAGCGAATCGCCGAGGATCAGGATCACGGGCTTTCTGGCGGTCGCGGCCTGGGCCTGCGCCGCGATCCATGACCCCCCGCTGCCGACCAGCGCGCCGCTCAAGATAAAGTGACGTCGATTCACCACGACAAACCTTTCAATGTCCTCAATCCAAACCGATGGCCGCTCCGAACCCATTGTGGCCGTCGAGCATGTCTTCAAGTCCGTCACCGACTCCACCGGAACGCTGGACATTCTGCAGGACATCCATTTCACGCTGGGCGCGAAAGAGACGGCTGCCATCGTCGGCGCTTCAGGCTCGGGCAAGAGCACGCTGCTGTCGATCGTCGCGGGCCTGGACACGCCCACGCGCGGCACCGTGAAGCTCGCCGGGGAGGATCTGTTCGCGATCGACGAAGACGAGCGTGCGGCCCTGCGCGCCCAGAAGGTCGGCTTCGTGTTCCAGAGTTTCCAGCTGCTCGGCAACCTGAGCGCGCTCGAAAACGTGATGCTGCCACTCGAACTGGCCGACCGCAAGGATGCGCGCAAGGCCGCGACCGAGATGCTCGGCCGCGTCGGCCTGGGCCAGCGGCTGGGCCACTACCCCAAGGTGCTCTCCGGCGGCGAGCAACAGCGGGTGGCGCTGGCACGCGCTTTTGTCGTACAACCCGCATTGCTGCTGGCTGACGAGCCAACAGGCAGTCTCGACTTTGCAACGGGCGAGCAGGTGATGAAACTGATGTTTGATCTCAACCGCGAACTGGGCACGACCCTCGTGCTCGTCACGCACGACCGGGGTATTGCCGAGCGGTGCGAGCGGCGGATCACGATCGAGGCCGGCCGCGTGGCGCTCGACGGTCACGGCGCCTGAGCGCTTTTTCGGACGGCGGGCCGCACGGGCGGCCTCCACGCATCGCAAGGGGACATTGCCATGCAGAAGCCGCGACCCGGTATCGACGAGGAAGACGACACGGCCTTCGGCGGGCTGGCGCCCCGCAGCGGGCCTCCGACCGGCGTTCATCATCATCCGCGGCGAAGTAAGGCCAGCAGATGGATCGCTGCGGTCGTGGCAGCGGTCGTGGTCTTGCTGATCCTGCTCTACATCACCAATCGGCTCTGAAGGCTGTACGGCCGGCCGGGGGCTCGATAATCCCCCGATGTCTTCCCCCAAAGTGATCTTCGGCTTTCACGCCGTGGGCGTGCGTATCAAGACCGCGCCGAAATCGGTGATCGAGGTGCTCTTCGACGCCAGCCGGCGCGACGCACGCATGCGGCAGTTCGTCGCCCGTGCCCAGGAGGCCGGTGTCCGCCTGATCGAGGCCGATGGCTTGCGCCTCGCCAAGCTCGCCGGCAGCCATGGCCATCAGGGCGTGGTCGCACGCGTAGAGCCCATTCCCCAGACCCATTCGCTTGACGAACTGCTCGAAGGCCTCGAAGCCGCCGGCACCGTGCCTCTGCTGCTGGTGCTCGACGGCGTGACCGATCCGCACAATCTCGGCGCCTGCCTGCGCGTCGCCGACGGCGCGGGCGCGCATGCGGTGATCGCTCCCAAGGACCATGCGGCCGGCATCAACGCGACCGTGGCCAAGGTGGCGAGCGGCGCGGCCGAGACGGTGCCGTACTTCATGGTGACGAATCTCGCGCGCACCCTCGGCGAACTCAAGGAACGCAACATCTGGTGCGTGGGCACCAGCGACGACGCACCCGGCACGCTCTACCAGTGCGACCTGAAGCGTCCGCTGGCGATGGTGCTCGGCGCCGAGGGCGAGGGCATGCGGCAACTCACGCGCAAGACCTGCGACGAGTTGGTGAGCATCCCGATGGCCGGTGCAGTCGAAAGCCTCAACGTGTCGGTGGCGAGCGGCGTGTGCCTCTACGAGGCGATGCGCCAGCGGCTGGGCTGAGATCGATTCGGGCGGTTTCGATGGAGCCGACGCTCACCTACAACCCGCATCCCTCCACGCCGCGGGTTCGGCTGCCGGCCGGCGCTTGCGACGCGCACGTCCACGTGTTCGGGCCGTCGAGGCGTTTCCCCTTCGCGGAAGGCCGCGGGTTCACGCCGGCCGATGCCCCCAAGGAAACCCTGTTCGCGCTGCACCGGCACCTTGGCATCGAGCGCTGCGTGATCGTGCAGTCGCTCTGCCATGGACACGACAACCGCGTGGTGGAGGACGCCATCGCGGCCGGCGGTGGCAACTATCTTGGCGTGGCACTGCTCCCGCTCGACGTGGCTGACGACGAACTGGCGCGGCTGGCGTCCGTCGGCTTCCGGGGCGTGCGCTTCAATTTCGCGAGGAATTCGCACGCCGGATTCGACGTGGAAAGCGTCGTCGCGTTCAGCCGCCGCCTGGAACCGCTGGACATGCACTTGCAGGTGCACTTCGAACGAGGCCTGATCCACGAACTCGCGCCGCCGCTGGCGCGCAGTGCCGTGCCGGTGGTGATCGACCACATGGCACGCGTGGACGCCTCGGCAGGCACCGCGCATCCTGACTTCCTCGCGCTGCACGCGCTGATGCAAGATCCGTTGTTCCGGGTCAAGGTGAGCGGCGTGGACCGCATTTCACGTGCGACGGACTATGCCGACGGCGTGGCGATCGCGCAGAGGCTCGTTCGCGACTTCCCGGAGCGCTGTTTCTGGGGCACCGACTGGCCGCATCCGCTTCATGACCATGTTCCCGACGACGGCGTTCTCGTCGATGCCCTGTCGCGCATCGCGCCCGATCCCGAACTGCGCGAACGCCTGCTGGTACACAACCCGCAAGACTTCTATCGTTTCGGCGGAGGTTGACGGGGACCGGACGTCCGCTCGGATTCGGCTTACCAGTGGAACCCGATGCCTGCGCCGACGCCGACATTGCCGCGCGTGTTGACCGTCCCGGACAGCTTGGTGACCCAGCGGCCGCTGTCGGCCACCTTGGAGATGCCGACGGCAACGGCCGATTCGCCATCCATGTTGCTCACCGCGGCGGAAGCCATGCCCCTGCCCGGGATGATTGACTGCGGCAGGTTGGCAACAGCCATCGACGAGGCGGCGGCTGCGTTGGAGTCGCGCCGTGCCCTCCCGATTTCGGCCTGCACCTGGCCGATGGCCTGATCCGTGTAGGCGCGGGAACTCTCGACGGCCGTATCGAGCTGCCGCTTGTTGACCGCGTCGGTCGCCATCACCGCATCCGCCACGTTGGCGATCGCACGCTCGTTGCCGGCCGAACCGACAGATACCGTGTTCTCGCGATTGCCGGTCGTCGAGCCCGCGCCGAGCGCCACGCTGTTGTTGGCCGAAGCCGCGGCACCCGCACCGAGGGCGGCGGCGTTGTCGCCGGTAGCCACTGCCGGGGCGTCACCCGTCGTGGCCAGTTGCGCGTTCGGTTCGCCGGAGACGATCACCTTCTCGACCACCGTCTGGGTCGTGCCCGAGCCCTTGTTGTTGATGTTGCCCGCCAGGCCCTGCAGCGCCTCGTTGACGCTGCCGTAGGTGGTGTCGTTGACGGTGTACGTCGGCGCAGTGATGCTTCCATCTGCTGCAACGGTCGAGCCGCCTCCCAGCGCGTTGGCTACCGAGTTGCTGACGCCATACAGCTGGCTGCCGTTGACGGCGTCGACGCTGGTCGCGTTGACCGCGCCCGCGGCCACGCCGGTGAGGACACGCGAGCCGGCCGTACCGGCGAAATCCACCGTCGCGCCGTCGGTGCCCCTGGCGACCGTGATGTCGCGCGTCGTCTCGTCCTGCTGCACCAGGCCCAACGAACCGCTGTTCACGCTGTGGGTGAGTTCGTCGATGCTCTGGGAGTTCGCCGTCGTGCGGTCGTCGAGATTGGTGATCGCATCACCTACGCTGTGGACCGTCGTGCCGCCCACCGAGAAGTTCGGTGCGCTGAGGCTGCCATCCGGCTGCACCTTCGAATCACCGCCCAGGGCATTGGCCACCGAGGTGCTCATGCCGAACAACTGGCCGCCGTTGACGGCTTCCTTGCTGTCCTGGAGAACTGCGCCGTTCGCGACGCCGGTGAGCGTGCGAGCCTTCGCGTCCTTGTCGCTGAAATCGACGATCGTGCCGTCGGTGTCCCTGGCCACCGTGATGCTGCGCGTCGTCGCATCCTGCTTGACCAGGCCCACTTCGCCGTTGTTCAAGCTGTTCTGCAGGCTGTTGATGTCGCTCGTGTTCTGGGTCACGCGGCCGTCGAGGTTCGACACATCGCCCTGGATGGTGGTGATGTTGCCTTCGGCCACGCCGATGCGCTCGTTGGTTGCGAACAGCTGCGAGCCGTTCACGGCCTCGGTGCTGTCGGCAGCCAATGCACCGTCCTTCACGCCGCTGAGCGTGCGGTCGCCGTCCATGCCGGCGATGTTCACCGACGTGCCAGCCTTGTCGGCTGCCACCGTGATGGCCTTGGTCGTCGCATCCTGCTTGACCAGGCCGACTTCGCCGTTGTTCAAGCCGTTCTGCAGGTTGGTGAAGTCGGTCGTGTTCTGGGTCACGCGGCCGTCCAGGTTCGTCACATCGCCTTGGAGGCTGGCGATGTCGGTCGCGTTCTGCGCAGTGCCGTCATCCAGTCTGCTGATCGCCGCGCCCACGTCGCCTACTGTCGTACCGCCCACGGAGTAGCTCGGTGCGGTGATGGTGCCGTCCGGGTTGTAGGTCGCGCCGCCGCCCAGCGCCGTTGCCGTGCTGATGCCGATGTTGTCGGACTTGATGGCTTCCGACTGCAACTGGCTGACGTTCACGGCGTCCGTGGCTGCAGCGCCGGCCGCCACATTCGTGACACGACGCTCCGCGCCCGCGGCGCCCACCGACACTTCTCCGTTCGCCGCCGATGCGATGCCTGACACCGCCGTCGCGCCCGGCCGGTAGGCCGGCGCGGCCAGATCGGCCGTCGTGGTCGAGCCGTTGCCCAGCGCAACGGAATTGTCCGAGGCAACGGCATTGCGGCCCACCGCCACCGCATTCACGCCGGTGGCCTGGGCGCCGGAGCCGAGCGCCGTCGCGCCGTCGGACAGCGCCTTGGCATCCGTGCCGAAGGCAGACGCGCTGATGCCGATGGCCTGGGACGAGTTGCCGATCGCCGAACTGCGATTGCCGTTGGCCTGGGACGCCTCGCCGATCGACAGCGTGGCTTGCCCGAGCGCTTTGGCGCCGGAGCCGATGGCGATGGCCGAATAGTCGCCCCCAGTGGCACCTTGCGCGTTGGCGGCAGTACCTAGCGCGATCGAACCGGCTCCCGATGCAACCGCATCACCGCCGACGCCGTCGACGATCTTGAGGTTCTCCAGACTGTAGTCCGCTGCTTGCGCTGCGCCGCCGAAGGAAACGATGCCGGCGATCAGTGCAGTCGCAAGAACACGGCCGGAGGATTTCTTGCCCCGGGCTTTGCTGATTTCGGCTGCGGCAACAAAAGTGCCGGTTTCTTCGCACCAAACGCTTTTGAAAGTCTTGTTCATGATTTCTTCCTGGATAAGAAAATTGCAAATAAACAATTGACCGACAAGTCAATTGGGAAGCCGAAATTCGCACTTGGTACTGGCACCCGCGGTTGTGAAGACGATGAACGTTGGGTCGCGCGGCCGCGCTCGACTGGGAGCCCACTTTGAATTCACCGCATCCAATTGAATGGAATTTGATAAATCAAAAGAACTACTAATTCGGATGAATGGACTGTAGAAGTTCCGCTGCACGGGCGGAATACGAATAGTCTGAGAAGACTGCAAGAACAGTCACGGGGCCCGCTTGGAAAGCGCCTTCGTGAATTGCTTCACGGTTGGCGCGGCGCGGGACCATGGAATCGCTATTGCGCGGGCCGAGCGATATGCCCGCGCAGGGAGGCCTCAGGGGACCTAGAGCAGAGCGAAGAAGCGCATCACCACTTGCGCCGGATGCCGCACGCCGACGCCGACGAACATGCGTTCGCCGATCCAGCGAAGGGTCGGCGAGGAGGTTTCGAAACGCGGGTTGCAGCGGAAGTAGATCTGCGCAGGATCCACAGGCTCACCGCGCAAGAGTTTCGCCATCGCCTCCGGCGGCGCGGCGCGAACCGCATGGTTCTGGACATAGATCAGATCACCCGCATCGGTCTCGAGCCCATAGCGGGCATCGAGTTCGGACAGGGTGTCGCTGACGATCAACTGGAAGTCGGTACCGCCCGGAATGACCCGCGCTGTCCAGCCGTTGCCGCGCGCCGAACCACCGGTGATCGGCACGAGTCTGCGCATGCCGCGTGGCCCTTGGCTCAGCACCTGCGGCGCGCCGACTTCGACTTGGAGGTCGGCGAAATAGTCGAGCGATGGCGGGGCGAGCGGGTCGGTCGGATTCATCCGCCGAGCGTAACGCCCTTGGCGCCATTTGGGATCAGGAAGGATCCTTGCCGCGGGTGCGTCCCACCGCGCTGAAGATCCCGATGCCAAGCACGATCAGCGTTCCGATACCGATATAGAGCGTCGGTACGCCGGCGACCGACGCACCCCAGATCAGGCCGGCCAGGAAGATCAGGAAGCCGATCATGTAGAGGGCAAAAGACATGTTCTCTCTCCGAAACTGCAAGTCGGGCCAGTCTGCATGGCCCGATTTGCTGCTGCGGCGGTCTGTGCCGCCAATGCGTGTCGGAGGGTGCCTACCGCTGGGCCGGGCTTTCGTCGCTCGCCGCGTCGAGCGCCGCGATGGTCTCGGGCGCCAGTTGGAGACTCGCTGCCGCGATCAGTTCGTCGAGCTGCTTCACCGAGGTGGCGCTCGCGATGGGTGCCGTCACGGAGGGCCGCGCGATCTGCCATGCGATCGCCACTTGCCCCGGGGTGGCGCCGTAGGCGTGGGCGGCGGCGTCGAGCGCCTCGAGGACGCGAAGGCCGCGCGGATTCAGGTACTTCCTGGTCGTGTTCACGCCGCGTGCGCTCTTTGCCGCATCCGCCTCGGTGCGGTACTTGCCCGTGAGAAAGCCGGCGGCGAGCGCGTAGAAGTTGATCACGCCGATGCCGCGTTCGACGCACAGAGGTTCCAGCTCCTTCTCGAACACGGCGCGGTCGTAGAGGTTGTAGAGCGGCTGCAGGCTCTCATAGCGCGGCAGGCCTTGCTTCTCGGCCACATCGAGCGCTTCGGCCAGGCGGGGGGCACTGAAGTTCGATGCGCCGATCGCCCGCACCTTGCCGGCCTTGATCAATGCGGCAAAGGCCTCGGCCGTGTCCGAGAACGGCGTCTCCGGATCGTCGTCGTGCGACTGGTAGAGGTCGATGTGATCGGTCTTCAGGCGCTTGAGCGATGCGTCGACAGCGTCGCGGATATAGGCCGGTGAGAGCCCCTTCTTGCCTTCGCCCATCGGCTTGCCGACCTTGGTCGCGAGCACGACGCGATTGCGCTTGCCGGTCTGCCGGAGCCACTTGCCGATGATGGTTTCGGATTCGCCGCCGCTATGGCCCGGAACCCAGCTCGAGTAGACGTCGGCTGTGTCGACGAAGTTGAAGCCGGCGTCGAGCCAGGCATCGAGCAGCCGGAACGAGAGCGACTCGTCGACGGTCCAGCCAAAGACGTTGCCGCCGAAGGCGAGGGGAGAGACTTGCAGGCCGGAGCGGCCGAGCGGGCGAAACTGCATGAGCGGATTCCTGGAAGGTTCGGATCAGACAAAGCCTGCGGCGCCAAGCAGCGCACCGGCGCCGAGGAGCCACAGCAGATGGATGCGGGTGCGCCAGACGATAAACGCCGAGACGCCAGTCAGCAGCCAGAGGTGCCAGGCAGGCGCGTCGCCGGAATGGTTACCCGAGGCCAGCACCCAGCCGGTCGCAATCAGCAGGCCGACCACGATCGGCGCCATGCCCTGCTTGAAGGCCCGTACCTCGCGCCGTTCGCGGTTGCGGTGGCCCCACCGGGTCGCGAAGTAGGTCAGCGTGGTGCTGGGCAGCATGATGCCGACCATGGTGATGGCCAGCCCAAACAGGCCCAGCAGCCAGGCCTGCGGGCCGGCGCCGATGCCGCCGCCGGCGTTGAGGCCAACGTTCCAACCCATCAGCGCGACGAACAGCACATTGGGCCCCGGGGCGGCCTGCGCGATGGCGACTGAAGAGCTGAATTGCGCGTCCGTCAGCCAGCCATGCTGCGCCACCAGGTAGCGGTGCATGTCGGGCACGGTGGTGATGGCGCCGCTGATCGACAGCAGGGAGAGCATGAGGTACTGGCCGAAGAGCGCCAGCCAGTCATGCCAGTGCATCACGATCGTCATGGGCGGATCTTTCGCCAGGTCCAGACGCAGGTCGCGCCGCCGACCGCCAGCAACACCCACCCCAGCGGAATGCGTGCGAAAGCGATCGCGGCGAACACCAGTGCCACCAGGCCGAGACACACGCCGAAGCCCAGCGGATGCCTGCGCAGCGCCGGGGTCAGCTTGATGCCGGTGGCGGCGATCAGGCCCCCCGCCACCGCGCCCATGCCGCGAAGCGCACCGGCTACCTGCGGATTGCCGGCGTAGTGCGCGTAGAGCACCGCCAGCGTGAGGATCACGCCGAGCGGCACGACCAGCATGCCGGCCACCGCGCAAACGGCGCCGCGCAGGCCGAAATAGCGGTCGCCGATCATCAGGGCAAGGTTGACCACGTTCGGCCCCGGCAGCACCTGGGCCACGGCCCAGTCTTCGAGGAATTGATCGGGCGTCAACCAGCGTTTCTTCTCGACCATTTCGCGCTGCACGACGGCGAGCACGCCGCCGAAGCCTTGCAACGCAAGCCAGGTGAATGAGACGAACAGGTCGCGCGGGGACTGGGGTTGCGGTCGGTCGGTCGCCGATGCCGCGCTGGGTAGGGGCGGGTGCATTGCGGGCGATTATCGTTGGCAAGGCGCATGCCATCGCGGCGCGCCGTTCGACTTGCGCGGCGGGGCCATGCTGCGACACTGGCGCCCATGAATGCACGCGCGCTCTTCGATCTCTGCAAGCAGTCCTTCGCATCCTGGCGCGCGGACTACGCCCCGAGCATGGGCGCGGCGCTGGCCTACTACACGGTGTTCTCGGTGGCGCCGCTGCTGCTGATCGTGATCTCGGTCGTCGGTCTCGTCTTCGGGCGGGAGGAGGCGCGCGGCGAGATCTTCGAGCAGCTTTCGGGGCTGATGGGCCCGGAGGGCGCGCGGGCAATCCAGATCATGCTCGAAGCGCTCAACAAGCCGCGGCAGGGCATCGTGGCAACGGTGATCGGCGTCGCCCTGCTGCTGGTCGGTGCGACCACGGTCTTCGGCGAACTGCAGGATGCCTTCGACCGCATCTGGCGCGCACCGGCGCGCGAGGAAGTCAACGGCCTGCTCGACCTCATGCGCGTGCGACTGCTTTCCTTCAGCATGATCATGGGCATCGGCTTCCTGTTGATCGTCTCGCTGGTGGTCAACGCGGCGCTCGCGGCGCTGGGCGAATGGTGGGCGCCGGTCTTCGGCGGATGGGCCACTCTGGCGCAGAACGTCAACTCCGGGTTCGGCTTCGTGATCGTGACGGTGGGCTTCGCGATGATCTTCAAGGTCATGCCGCGCGTGAGTGTGCAATGGCGCGACGTGTGGGTCGGCGCCTTGGTCACCGCTGTGCTGTTCACCATCGGCAAGTACCTGATCGGCCTGTACATCGGCAAGACCGGCATCGCCTCCGGCTACGGTGCCGCCGGCTCGCTGGTGGTGCTACTGGTGTGGGTGTACTACTCGGCGCAGATCTTCCTGCTGGGCGTTGAGTTCACGTGGGTCTACGCGCACGCCTACGGCTCGTTCAAGGGACGACCACGGCCGGCGGCGAGAGCGTCGCCGACGCGCGCCGAACAGTCCTCCTGATCAGCCGGCAAAGCCGCCGTCGTCGAGGAACTTCTGCTCGTCGGCCGTGGTGCGGCGGCCGAGTGTGTCGTTGCGATGCGGAAAGCGGCCGAAGCGCGCAATGATGTCGCGGTGCAGCACCGCGAAACGCTGCGTATTGGCATCGAGAGCGGCATTGAGCGCGACCGAACGCTCCTGGTCCGCGAGCGATTCCGAATGCATGAAGGGCAGATAGAAGAAGGGCCGCAGTGCCGTGTCGACCTGCCGGTCCAGGCCGGCATCGATGGCGACGGCCGCGATGGCCCGCGCCTTGCCGTCGGTGGCGAACATGTGGCCGCTGCCGCGCCAGGCATTGCGCGGCAACTGATCCAGCAGCACGAGCAAGGCCAGCGCGCCCTCGGCCTCGGCGGCCCAGTGGTCGAGCGCGCCGGTCGCGGCGGCATGGTGGGCGGTCTCGAAGCGCGCTTTGAATTCGATGTCGAAAGCATCGTCCTTGGCGAACCAGCGGTCGGGACCCGCGTCGCACCAGAACCGGACGACGTCTTGAGCGGAAGGAAGAGCATTCATGGCGGCAGGATCATGCCATCGCATCCCCCAAAGTCGGGTTGATGACCGACAGCGCCGCCCCCCAATGCTTTTTATCCTGTGGGATTGCCAACTACACGGAGATGCCTCATGACACGATACGGCACGACCTTGCGCATGGCCCTCGTGGCCGGCGTTGCGACCGCGGCCCTGGTGGGTTGCGGAATGATGTCCAAGTCCAACACCGCGAGCTTCAGCGGCAGCATGAACGCCGCGAGCGAGGTACCGCCCAACATGACGCGCGGCAGCGGTCTCGCCGAAGCGACGCTGAACAAGGAAACGAACGTCCTCAAGTACAAGATCACCTACGACGGGCTGAGCGGGCCGGCGACGGCGGCGCATTTCCACGGACCGGCCGCGGCCGGCGCGAATGCGGCGGTGGTGCTGCCCTTCGCCAATCCGGCAAGCCCGATCGAGGGCCAGGCGACACTCACGCCCGCGCAGGCGGCCGACCTGATGTCTGGCAAGTGGTACGCCAACATCCACACGGCGGCCAACCCGGGCGGCGAAATTCGCGGGCAGATGTTGCCGAAGATGTAGTCCTCCGGAGAGAGGCGGGAGCGGCGGCGCATGGTGTCCAATGAACGCCATGGGAACCACAGCAAATGCAAAGCTCTCCGCCCCTCGCCGGCCTGGGCCCGGTGTCGACATCACCCATGCCCGCAAGGCGCTGGTGCTGCAGGGCGGCGGCGCGCTCGGGGCCTATCAGGCCGGGGTCTACGCCGGCGTTTTCGAGAAGCACAAGGCGCTCGATTGGGTGGCCGGCGTCTCGATTGGGGCCATCAACGCCGCGCTGATCGCGGGCAATGCCCCTGAAATGCGGGTGCAACGGCTTCGCGAATTCTGGGATCTCGTTTCGTCAGGCCCGGCCCAGCGCGTGCCGTCATGGTGGAACGACCGTGCCATGTTCAATCAGTGGAGCGCCACGTCCGCCGCGGTGTTCGGCGTGCCCGGCTTCTTCGAGCCGCGTCGCAGTCCCGCGCTGCTGCTCGGCGGCGCGGCGCCGGTGCTGAGCTACTACGACACCGCGCCCTTGAAGTCGACACTGGAACGGCTGGTGGATTTCGACCGCCTCAATCACCCCGAGATCCGATTCAGCGTGGGTGCGGTGAACGTGCGAACCGGCAATTCCATCTACTTCGACAACACCGTGCAGCGCATCGGTCCCGAGCACATCATGGCGAGCGGTGCGCTGCCGCCGGGCTTTGCGCCGGTGCACATCGACGGCGAGGACTATTGGGATGGCGGCATCGTCTCCAACACCCCGCTGCAGTACGTGCTCGACATGCATCCGCGCAGCGAACCGCTGCTGGTGCTGCAGGTCGACCTGTTCAGCGCGCGCGGCGCGATGCCGCGCACGATCTCCGAGACGATGGAGCGGCAGAAGGACATCACCTATTCGAGCCGCACCCGCATGAACACCGATGCGCTCGCCTCGAACATGAACCTCCAGCAGGCGATCGCGGACCTGATCAAGAAGCTGCCCGCACCGTTGCGCAAGGATGCCAGCGTGCAGGCCGTGTGCGACCAGCTCTCGCACAAGCCGATCGAGATCGTGCATCTCATCTACCGCGACAAGCCCTACGAGCTCGAATCGAAGGACTACGAGTTCTCGCGCGCGTCGGTCGACGAGCATTGGGAGGCGGGCTGGCGCGACATCTGCAACACGCTGGACCATCCCGAATGGCTGGAGAGCGCGTCGCAGATCAACGGCGTCACCACCTTCGACCTGACCGAGCCGAACGCCCACCGCGTACGCCGTCCGATGAAGCTGCCGCACATTCCGGCCGGCAGTTAGCCGGGCAGATCAGGTTCGTTTAAGTCTCTGGCGTCAATCTGCTGCCATGGGCACGCAGATTGCACGCATCCTCCAACCTCCGTCACGCAAAGGAAATTCCATGCAACTCAAGGACAAGGTCGCCTTCATCACCGGCTCGGCCAGCGGCATCGGCAAGGAAATTGCGATCGTCTTCGCCAAGGAAGGCGCCAAGATCGTGATCGCCGATCTCAACAAGGAAGCCGCCGACGCCACCGCCGCCGAACTCAAGGCAGCGGGCGCGCAGGCCATCGGCGTCGGCGTCGACGTGACCAGCGAAGAGCAGGTCAACGCATCCGTCGAGGAAGCGGCCAAGGCATTCGGCGGCATCGACATCCTGATCAGCAACGCCGGCATCCAGATCGTGCATCCGGTCGAGGAGTTCAGCTTCGCCGACTGGAAGAAGATGCTGGCGATCCACCTCGACGGCGCCTTCCTGACCACCAAGGCCTGCCTGAAGCACATGTATGCGCAGGGACGAGGCGGCAGCGTGATCTACATGGGTTCGGTGCACTCCAAGGAGGCATCGCTGCTCAAGGCGCCGTACGTCACCGCCAAGCACGGCCTGATCGGGTTGGCCAAGACCGTGGCGAAGGAGGGCGCCAAGTACGGCGTGCGCGCCAACGTGATCTGCCCCGGATTCGTGCGCACGCCACTG
Organism: Variovorax flavidus; assembly: GCF_030317145.1. Taxonomy (GTDB): domain Bacteria; phylum Pseudomonadota; class Gammaproteobacteria; order Burkholderiales; family Burkholderiaceae_C; genus Variovorax; species Variovorax flavidus. The sequence continues at coordinate 1,171,146 of NZ_JASZYE010000001.1, read as the reverse complement.
GTCGAGAAGCAGATTCCGGAGCAGGCGAAGACGCTCGGCATCACCGAGGAACAGGTCATCAAGAACGTGATGCTCAAGGAGACGGTGGATGGCGAGTTCACGACCACCGATGACGTGGCGCGCGTCGCATTGATGTTCGCTGCATTCCCGACGAACGCGCTGACGGGTCAATCGCTGGTCGTGAGCCACGGCTGGTTCATGCAGTGACTGGGGCAGGGTAGTAACCCTGCATTTCATGCCGGCTGAATGACAGCTTGACGGCCTAGGATTCCGACAACGGGCGCGATGGCGCGCCTGCCAGAACTCGGAGACCCTCATGGCCATGGCGACATCCCTTCATTTCATCGGCCGGCGTGCAGCCATTGCCTCGACGGCGTTGCTGCTGGCCGCTTGCAGCGGTCTCGGCACCGGGTCCGCGACGACCGACGTCCATGTGATGACCTCGGGCGGCTTCACGGCTGCCTACAACGACTTGCGGCCAGGATTCGAAAAGTCGAGCGGCCGTGCAGTGAAGACTGCCTACGGCGCCTCGATGGGCAACGCTGACGACTCGATCCCGAGCCGGCTGGCGCGCGGCGAGCCGGCCGACGTCGTGATCCTGGCGCGGCCGGCGCTCGACGCGCTGGTGGAGCAGGGGAAAGTCGTTCCCGGCAGCCAGGTCGACCTGGTGCGCTCCAGCATCGGCTTCGCGGTCAGGAAGGGCGCGCCCAAGCCCGACATCAGCACGGTCGATGCGCTCAAGCGCACCCTGATCGCCGCGCCGTCCATCGCCTATTCGGCGAGCGCCAGCGGGACCTACTACGAGACCGAACTGCTGAAGAAGCTGGGCATCGAGGCGCAGGTCAAGCCGAAGAGCAAGCGCATCCTGAGCGAGCGCGTGGGCACCGTGGTCGCGCGCGGCGAGGCCGCGCTCGGCCTGCAGCAGGTGAGCGAGTTGCTGCCGATCGAGGGCATCGACTATGTCGGCCCCTTGCCGGCCGAAGTGCAGCGCGTCACCGTGTTCTCGGCCGGTGTCGCGAGTGCTTCGAAGCAGCCCGACGCCGCCCGCGCGCTGATCCGCTACCTGAATTCACCGGAAGCCGCGCCGACCATCGCCAAGACGGGGCTTGAACCGCTGGCCGCTCGCTGAAGCCGTCACCCAGCCAGCAGACGCGCTGGCCGCGCCTTCACGAACGCTGAAGACCCCTTGCCCCGGGCGCACTGGCGCTCCGGGTGCCGGCTGCCTAAAGTTGCTCCTCTCACGAGGAGACAACGCATGACGACGCCCGGCACTTTGGCCATTCCTTCCATGAAGAGCCAGTGCTCGCCCGCCGAATGGCAAGCCCGTGTCGATCTGGCTGCCTGCTATCGGCTGATCGAGTTCTACGGCATGGCCGACATGATCGCCAACCACATTTCGGCGCGGGTGCCGGGGGAGGACGGCGCCTTCCTCATCAATGCCTACGGGATGATGTACGAGGAGATCACGGCGTCGAGCCTGGTCAAGGTCGACCACGAAGGCAACATCCTGTCCAAGCCGGATTTCGGCGATCTGGGCTACGGCGTCAACAAGGCCGGCTATGTGATCCACAGCGCGGTGCATGCCGCGCGGCCCGAAGTGGCGTGCGTGATCCACACCCATAGCTGGGCATCGATGGCCGTGTCCTCGCTGGATTGCGGGCTGCTGCCGCTCACGCAGACGGCCATGCGCTTCCTGAAGATCGGGTACCACGAGTACGAGGGCGTCGTGCTCGACACCGCCGAGCAGGCCTCGCTGGTCGCCGATCTCGGCCAGTCGGAGGCGCTGATCCTGCGCAACCATGGTGCGCTCGTCGTCGGGAACACCGTGGGCGAAGCCTTCAACTGGATGCATCGGCTGGAGCTGGCTTGCCGCTCGCAACTCGCGGCCATGGCCTGCAACAGCCCCTTCCGCCCGGTTCCGCCGGCGGTGCTGGAAGCCACCTGGAAGAACTACCAGCCCGGCACGCGCCGCCCTTACGGGGTCATGGAGTGGCCTGCCTTGCTGCGCAAGCTGGACCGTATGGACCCGAGCTTCCGCGACTGAGTCATCGAACACAAAAAAGGAGACAACCCCATGAGCCCGATCCCTTCCGACGCCGTCTCCGATCCAACGACCCAAGCGCCGTGGCAGCCGCGGCGGCGCGCCGCGGCCCTGGCAATGGTCGCGTTGACCGCGTCGATCTTCGCCCCCCCGACGTTTGCCCAAGCCTACCCGGCCAAGCCGGTGCGTATCGTCATCGCGTTCTCGGCGGGCGGCACCACCGACATCCTGGCCCGCTCGGTGGCGCAGAAGCTGGGCGACCAGCTCAAGCAGCCTTTCGTCATCGACAACAAGCCCGGTGGTGGCGGCAACATCGGCACCGAGGCGGTGGTGCGCTCGGCGCCCGATGGCTACACGCTGATCGTCAACTCCGTGGGCCCGATCGCGGTCAACCAGACGCTCTACAAGAACCTGCCCTACGACCCGCTGAAGGACTTGGTGCCGATCGTGCAGATCGCCGACGTGCCGAACGTGCTGGTGGTCCATCCCTCGGTTCCGGCCAGCACCTTCGAGGAATTCGTCGCCTACGCCAAGGCCAATCCCGGCAAGCTCAACTATGGCTCCACGGGCACCGGCACCTCGTCGCACCTGTCGAGCTTCATGCTGAGCCAACGCATCGGCACCGAGACCACCCACGTGCCCTACAAGGGGGCGAACGCGCTGAACGACCTTCTCTCCGGGCGCCTGCAGTTCATGTTCGCGACCATTCCCTCGGTGATCCAGCACATCCGTGCCGGCAAGCTGCGGGCGCTGGCCGTCTCCAGCAACAAGCCCTCGCGGTCGCTGCCCGGCGTTCCCACGGTGGCGGAAAAAGGCTTCCCAGGTTTCGCCGCAGGGTCGTGGTTCGGATTCTTCGCACCCAAGGGCACGCCGGAGTCGGTCATCGTGCTGCTCAACAAGTCGGTCAACGACGTCCTGCCGTCGCTGGAGGAGCAGATGATCCGCGAGGGCGCTGATCCGGTAGGCGGCACGGCGGCGCAGTTCGGGCAGTTCACCCAGCGCGAATACGAGAAATGGAAAGTGATCGTGCGCGAGTCCGGCGCGACGCCGGAATGAGCGGCAATTCCGCCATGGCTCCGCTGCGCATCCTGCTGTCGGATGCCGCCCGGGAGCGGGTCGGGGCGGCGATTGCATCTGCGATGGGGCCGCGCGCGCATTCCTTCGTCGCACCGCAAGCGGGTGTCGACGCCGATCTCGCCTTCGTGACGCGCGATGTCACCGGCTTGTCCACCAAGCATTCCGTGCTGCCCGCGACACAGGCGTTCTACGACGCGATGCTGGGTGCACCGAGCCTGCGCTGGGTGCATGTGCATTCGGCGGGCGCCGACCGGCCTGTCTACGTGGAGCTGCGAGCCCGCGGCGTGGCGATCAGCACTTCATCGGGTGCCAATGCGGCCGTGGTGGCACAGACGGCGCTGGCTGGCCTGCTGGCGCTGGCGCGTCGTTTTCCCCAGCTCATGCGTGCACAGCGCGAGCGTGCGTGGGCACCGCTGATCGGCACCGGTTTGCCGCGCGACCTGGCCGGGCAGACGGCGGTGATCGTTGGCTGGGGGCCCATCGGCCAGCACATCGCTGCGTCGCTCAGGCTGCTGGGGCTGCGTGTCGTCGTGGTTCGCAGCAGCGCCGAGCCGGCGGCTGCGGATATCGAAACGCTGCCTTTCGAGGAAATCGGTCGCGTGCTCCCGCGCGCCGACTGGCTGTTGCTGGCCTGCCCGCTGACGTCGCGGACGCGAGGTTTGATCGACGCGCGCGCGATCGCGTTGTTGCCGGAGGGGGCGCATCTGGTCAATGTGGCGCGCGGCGAGCTGGTCGACGAGCCGGCGCTGATCGAGGCGCTCTCCAGCGGAAAGCTGGGCGGCGCGTTCCTCGATGTCTTCGCGCACGAGCCGCTGCCGCCGGAGTCCCCGCTGTGGGGCTTGGACAATGTGATCGCGACGCCCCATAGCGCGGGCTTTTCGGACGGCAATGCGGCGCGGGTGACCGAGCTGTTCATCGACAACCTCCGGCGCTGGCTCGCCGGCGGGAAGCTGCAGAACGAGGTTGCCTGACATCGCCGGGCCACATCAAGCTGCCGGCGGGGCGCACTTCAACTCCCAGGTTTCGCCGACCAGTTGCTGCCCGAAGCCTTCGTACGGCTCCGACTTGACCAGCCTGAAGCCGCGCGCCGCATAGATGCCACGCGCGGCAGTGAGGCAACTGTTGGTCCAGAGGACCATCTTCCGGTAGCCCTTGCCGCGGGCGAAGGCGATGCATTCGTCCGTGAGCCGCGCCCCGAGGCCCAGCCCGCGGGCCTTGGGGCTCAGGATCAGCATGCGCAATTGGGCCGTCGTGGGCGACTTGCGCACCACGAACACGGCGCCGACCCGCTCGCCGTCGAGTTCGGCGATCCAGCAGCGCTCCCATTCCGGCTGGAACTTGCGCAGGAACTGGCCGGCGATGTCGGCCACCAGGGCTTCGAAGTCGCTGTTCCAGCCGTATTCGCGTGCATAGATTTCGCCGTGCTGTTGCACGACCCATCCCATGTCGCCCGGCGCCGGCTCGCGCAGCACGGCGGCCCGCGTTTTTGCCGGTGCGGCCGCGGCCGGGTCCAGCAAGGCTTGCACGGTCTGCATGGCATCGATCAACTGCAGCCTTTGCGGCGCGGCGAGCGGGGCGAGGAGGGCGGTGGCCTCGTCGCGCGATCTTTGCTGCAGCGGTGCAAAGGCCTGATGCCCGGCCTCGGTCAGGCGCAGCAGGCTCTGACGTGCATCGCGAGGATGGGGCTCGCGGCTGAGCCAGCCACTGGCCTCGAAGCGTCGAAGGATGCGGCTGAGATAGCCGCCGTCCAGGTGCAGGTCCTTGCCGATCTCGCTGGCCACGGGTGCCTCGCGGTGCGCCAGTTCGTACAGCACGCGGACGTCGGTCAGCGACATATCGCTGTCCAGATAGGGGTCGAGCACGCCGATCCGGCGGGTGTAGAAACGGTTGAACTGGCGGATCGCCTTGACGGCGGCGACCTCGGGCGAGGGGAGTGAAATCGTCGACATACTTGCCATTGTCAATCAAATGATTGACGGAAGCAATCAATAAGGCGAGTGCACGGATTGAGTGCTTTGCCATTTAGGGCGACAGAACCACTGGAAAACCCTAAAATCGTGGGTTGCCCACCACGGGCCCACCCGGCCCGCAGGCCTGCGCGGCACCTTTGCCGTCCTATCCCCGATGAACGCCCCCGTCGACGTCTCCTTTTTCGCGCGTGCCGCCAAGCCGCTGACCAGCTACCGAAAGTACTGGGCGGCCCGGTTCGGCACGGCCAAGTTCCTGCCGACGTCAAGGGCCGAGATGGATGTGCTGGGCTGGGACAGCTGCGACATCATCGTCGTCACCGGCGACGCCTATGTCGACCACCCGAGCTTCGGCATGGCCGTGATCGGCCGCATGCTGGAGGCGCAGGGATTTCGCGTGGGCATCATCGCGCAGCCCGACTGGCACAGCGCCGACCCCTTCAAGGTGCTCGGCAAGCCGAACCTGTTCTTCGGCGTGACCGCCGGCAACATGGATTCGATGATCAACCGCTACACGGCGGACCGGAAGATCCGCAGCGACGACGCCTATACGCCCGGCGATGTCGGCGGCCGGCGGCCGGACCGCGCGGCCATCGTCTACTCGCAGCGCTGCAAGGAAGCCTGGAGCGACGTGCCGATCGTGCTGGGCGGCATCGAAGGCTCGCTGCGCCGCATTGCGCATTACGACTACTGGCAGGACAAGGTCCGCCGCTCGATCGTGGTGGACGCCAAGTGTGACCTGCTGCTCTACGGCAACGCCGAGCGGGCCATCGTCGAGATCGCGCACCGGCTGGCGGCGCGCGAACCGGTTCAGCAGATCACCGACGTGCGCGGCACCGCCTTCGTGCGGCGCGAGACGCCCGAGGGCTGGTTCGAGATCAACTCGACCAGCGTCGACGAGCCCGGCCGGGTCGAGGCGCACGTCAATCCCTACCTGATGGTGTCGGACCAGGCCAAGGCCAACGGCGCGACCTGCGCCAAGGAAGACGAGGCGGAGGCCGTCGCACAGGCGGCAGAGGCTGCCGGGTCGGTCAACCTCGCCATCAAGCCGCTGAATTTCGTTCCCAATCCGGCGCTGCAAAGCCGCGCCCGGATCAAGGTGCCGCCGCGCGACCGTTCGGTGATCCGCCTGCCTTCGTACGAGCAGGTGCGTGCCGACCCGGTGCTCTACGCCCACGCCAATCGCGTGCTGCACCTCGAAACCAACCCCGGCAACGCGCGCGCCCTGGTGCAGGCGCACGGCGAGGGCACGACCGCCCGCGACGTCTGGATCAACCCGCCGCCGATCCCGCTGACCACTGCCGAGATGGACCACGTTTTCGACCTGCCGTATGCGCGCAGCCCGCATCCGCGCTACGTCGACGAGCACGGCAGCCACGACGGCGCGACCAAGATCCCGGCCTGGGAAATGATCCGCTTCAGCGTGAACATCATGCGCGGCTGCTTCGGCGGCTGCACCTTCTGCTCGATCACCGAGCACGAGGGGCGCATCATCCAGAGCCGCTCCGAAGAATCGATCATCAAGGAAGTCGAGGCGATCCGCGACAGCGTGAAGGGCTTCACCGGCACGATCTCCGACCTCGGCGGCCCGACGGCCAACATGTACCGCATCGGCTGCAAGTCGCCCGAAATCGAATCGGCCTGCCGCAAGCCGAGTTGCGTGTACCCGGGCATCTGCCCGAACCTCAACACCAACCACGACCCGCTGATCAAGATCTACCGCCGGGCGCGTGCGCTCAGGGGCATCAAGAAGATCCTGATCGGCTCCGGCCTTCGCTACGACCTGGCCGTGCAGTCGCCCGAGTACGTGAAGGAACTGGTGCAGCATCACGTCGGCGGCTATCTCAAGATCGCGCCCGAGCACACCGAGCAGGGGCCGCTCACCAAGATGATGAAGCCCGGCATCGGCAGCTATGACAAGTTCAAGCAGATGTTCGAGAAGTTCAGCGCCGAGGCTGGCAAGAAGCAGTACCTGATCCCGTACTTCATCGCCGCGCACCCGGGCACCAGCGACGAGGACATGATGAACCTCGCGATCTGGCTCAAGAAGAACGGCTTCCGCGCCGACCAGGTGCAGACTTTCTATCCCTCGCCGATGGCCACGGCCACGACGATGTACCACACCAACAAGAACCCGCTGCGCAAGATCACGCGCGAGAGCGAAACGGTGGATATCGTGCGCGGCGACAAGCGCCGCCGGCTGCACAAGGCCTTCCTGCGCTACCACGATGCCAACAACTGGCCGCTGCTGCGCGAGGCGCTCAAATCGATGGGCCGCGCCGACCTGATCGGCAATGGCAAGCACCACCTGATCCCGACCTGGCAACCGCTGACCGACGGCAGCTACCAGAGCGCACGCCGGAAGAATTCGACGACCGTCGCGCTCACGCCCGTGAAGCCCGCCAAGGGCCGCATCCTCACGCAACACACGGGCCTGCCGCCGCGCGAGACCGGCGCAGCGCGCACCCGGCCTTCTGCCGGCAAGCCGATCCGCAAGGGCCGCTGAGCCGGCAGCAACGCCGCGACGGGCCTGGTGCCTTGCGGTGTATGGTGTCGGGCATGAACAAGCTGCTGGTCGCGTTTCTGCGGTGGTGCCGCATCGGTCTTTGGCTGTCGCTCGCTGCGATGGCCTTGGGCTCGCAGGCCGGGACACTGGAAGCCGGATCGGCGCCGGCCATGCGGGAGCTGCATCGCAAGCTCAGTGACAGGCTTGCCGACAGCCCGTTGAAGCGACCCGTCGTCCTCGACTCCATGGAGACCGACGGCGGGCTGCAGGGCGACGTCTATGCAGTCGTCAATCACTCGATCGACGACGTGCGGCGCGCGCTCGAGCGATCGTCGCAGTGGTGCGAGATGCTGATCCTGCACATCAACAACCGCCGATGCCGCGCTGAGCATGGCTCCAACGGCGAAAAGCTCACGCTCAGCGTCGTGCCGCGCTACGACAAGCCGATCGACCAGGCCTTCGAGCTGACCTTCGTCCATCGGGTCGCCCACGCCACGCGCGAATACCTGCTGGTGGACCTTTCTGCCGAATCGGGGCCGATGGGCACCAGCCACTATCGCGTGCTGCTCGAAGCCGTGCCGCTCGGCGAGCGCCAGACCTTCCTGCACTTCGCCTACGCCTACGACCACAACATGGTGGCCCGGCTTGCGACCATGGCCTACCTGGCGACCTTCGGCAGCGACAAGGTGGGCTTCACCGTCGTCGGCAAGACGCCGGACGGCGGGCCCGAGTACATCCGCGGATTGAGGGGCTTGGTGGAGCGCAATGCAATGCGCTATTTCCTCACGCTCGAAGCCTATCTCGACGGCTTTGCCGTACCGCCGCCGGAGCGGGCCGACAAGCGCCTGAACAGCTGGTTCCAGGCTGTCGAGATGTACCCGACGCAACTCCACGAGATCGATCTCGCGACCTATCTCGCAGTCAAGCGCGAAGACCGGCAACGCGACGCCGGAACGGGGCGCTGAGCGCTCGTCAGCGCAGCACCAGCACCGGCGTGTGCGAATGCGTCAGCACGTGCAGCGTTTCGCTGCCCATCAGCAGGCGCTTGATGCCGCGGCGTCCGTGCGAGGCCATCACGATCAGGTCGCACTTGTGCACGCGGGCGGCTTCGATGATGGCTTCGGAGATCAGCTCCGACTGCATGATGATTCCGCGCGTGCTTTTCACGCCCTTTGCGTCCGCGGTGGTCTTGACGGCATCGACCACGCGCTGCGCTTCGACGTCGGCCTGCTCGCGCAGGCGCGAAACCTCCATCTGGCTCATCAGCATCGAGCCTTCGAAGTAGCTCGCGGGGTAGTGATGGACCACCTTGACGGCGATCAGCTCCGCCTGCGTCAGGAGGGCCAGGTCGATGGCGCTGGTGACGGCAAGCTCCGACAGTTCCGATCCGTCGGTGGCGACGAGGATGCGTTCATACATGGCGACGCTCCCGGGCGGGGTGAGGCCGCCCCGCTTCAGATTAATGCGCGAATGGGCGCCGGGCAAGGCTTCTGCGAGCGTCTAGGCGGGATTGCCTAGGGCGGGTGGCGTTCTCTCCGAATAGGGAACAATCACTCTCATCTTGGCCCGTCGCGTCGATCCCTACAGCCTTCGATTGTTTGTCTCTGCAGCACGGGCAGGGTCGATCGTCCGTGCGGCCGGGCAGGAGCACATCGCCCCGTCCGCGCTGAGCAGGCGACTGGCCGACCTGGAGCATGCCTTTGGCACAGCGCTCCTGATCCGGTCGCCGAGGGGCGTAGCCCTGACGAATGCCGGACGCATGGTGCTGGCGCGCGGAGAAAAGATCGACGAGGACCTGCAGGCGCTCGTGCGCGAAGTGCAGACCGAGGGCGACGAAGTGCGCGGGACCGTGCGTCTCTACGCCAACATGTCGGCAGTGATCGGTTTTCTGCCGGAGCGCTTGCGCGCATTCATGGCGGCTTACCCCCAGGTGGAAGTCTCGCTGCAGGAGAACGACACGCGAGACGTCATCCGGGCCTGTCTCGACGACCGTGCCGATGTCGGCATCGGCGTCGACATGGCCGTGCCGGGCGGCCTCGACGCCTGGCCCTTCGCCACGGACCCCTTGCAGGTGGTGCTGCCGGCCGGGCATGCGCTGGCGAAGCACAAGGCGTTGCGCTTTGCGCAGGTGCTTGAACATCCGCTCATCGGCATTCATCAGGGCGGGGCGCTCGATCGCTCCCTGCACGAGCGTGCTGCCGAGCTGCACCGGACCTTTGCCCCGGCCGTGTCGGTCAGCAGTTTCGATGCGGTTTGCCGCATGGTCGAAGCCGGGCTCGGCATTGCGGTGATTCCCACGAGCGCAGCCGCTGCCTATGCCGGTAACCCGCAATTTGTGCGGCGAGCGCTCGACGAGCCCTGGGCGCTGCGTGAACTGCGCCTGTACGCGCTGCGCAAATCGCCGCGGCCTCGCGCGGTGGGCGCCTTGATCGAGAGCCTGCGAGGGTAGGCGTCGATCTCGCATTTCGCGAGAGCCCATCTGCCGTATTCGCGCTTTGCGGCACGCCGCGCGCCCGCGAGAATTCGGCATGACAGCCACCTCGACAAGCAGCCCCCAGGCGCTCCGGTTCGCTCCGGCCATCCTCTTCCTGAGCCAGTCGGCGGATGTGGTCGCCCGCAGCCTGCAGGGCGAACAGGTTGCGCTCGACGAGGCGCGTCCCCTGCGCGACGACGTGTCGACCGACGAGATCACGCCGCTGCCGATCCTCACGCACTACGACGACAAGCTCGGGCGCTACCCCTACACCGGCTTCAGGGCGGGCCACGATGCAATGCCCATCGGCACCGACGCGATCCGCACCCATGGCGTCGAAGTCGTGGTGGCCGGCAAGCGCTATGGCAAGGGCTCCTCGCGCGAGCACAGTCCCGCCGCGGAAAAGCTGGCCGGCGTCCGGCTGGTGATCGCCGAGAGCTTCGAGCGCATCTACCGCCAGAACGCGGACAACATCGGGCTTTTCACCTCGACCGATTTCGGGCTGGTCGACCGCATCCAGGCGGGTGAGGCGATCCCGCTCGCGGATCTGGTCGCGGGTCGGGATGCGTTAGCGACCGCGATTCTCTGCAGCGGTGGATTGCTTCGCTTCGGCCAGCGGCACATGCGCGACATCACCGCGGCAGCGGAGGCAGACGACACACGCCCGCGCACGCTCTTCGAGAAGATCGTGGCACGCCATGCCCTGGCCACCGATCTGACCGAGGCGCATCCCGCGCCGGGCGATGGCGCCTTCGTGCGGGCGGACTGGCGCTTCATCCACGAGTACTACACCGGCATGGCGGCGCACATGCTGCACGCCACTTTCGGCCGACCGCTGGTGCTGCACGAGCCCGGCTCGATCATCGTGTTCGAGGACCACACCTCCTATGTCGAGGAAAGCCCTGCGCACGTGCGCGGCGGCCTGGTGCCCAATGTGCATCGCATGGTCGAGGCGCAGCGCGAATTTGCGGCGGCCTATGCGCTGCGCTCGCATCGCACGCTGAGCGAAGCCGAGGCGGCCTTGGACGACGGCAGCAATGTCGCCGGCATCTCGCACGCGATGGTGGCCGAACACTATGCGCTGCCGGGGCAGCTCGTCGTCGGCACCGATTCGCACACGCCGCACAGCGGCGCGCTGGGCTGCGTTGCCTTCGGTGTCGGTACGACCGACATGGCCAACGCCTTCGTCACCGGCGCCGTGCGCCTGACCGTGCCGCAGTCGCTGCGCATCGTGCTGAAGGGAAGGGTGCCGGCGGGCCTGACTGCGAAGGACATCGTGCTGCACCTCCTGGCGCAGCCGTTCATTCGCAGCGGTGGCGGCGTCGGCAAGGTGTTCGAGTTCTGCGGCGAAGCCATCGCGGGGCTTTCCACCGACGAGCGGGCCACGCTCACCAACATGACGGCCGAGCTCGGTGGCTTCACCGGCATCGTCGCGCCTGATGCGGAAACGGTGCGATTTCTGCGTGCGCGCCGTGGCATCGACTTCGCGCTGGAACCGTGGATGCACAGCGACGAGGGCGCCGACTACGCCGAAACCCTTGTCATCGATTGCGCCAGCGTGCCCCCGATGGTGGCCCGCCCCGGCGACCCCGGCAACGGGCTGCCGTTGGCGGAAGTGCAGGGGCCGGTCCGCATCGACATCGCCTACGGCGGGTCATGCACCGCCGGCAAGCGAGAAAATTTCGACCACTACCACGCGGTGTTGCGCTGGGCCGCGGACCGTGGCCTCCGCGTCGCGCCGAACGTCGCGCTCTTCCTTCAGTTTGGCACCACGGCCGTGCGCGATCACTGCATTGCGCAGGGCTACATGGACGCCTTCGAGAAAGTCGGCGCGCGCATGCTGCAGCCGTCGTGCGGCGCCTGCGGCAACTGCGGGCCGGGCGGTTCGACGAGCAAGGACCAGATCACGGTCAGCGCCATCAATCGCAATTTCCCGGGGCGCGGCGGTCCGGGTCAGGTCTGGCTCGCGAGCCCGCCGACCGTGGCGGCCAGCGCGATCGCTGGCGAACTCGTGTCCTTCGAGACGCTGCAGCAGCGGCACGCCTGAATGCGCGGCTCCGTCACCCTCGGGCCGCTAGAGCTGGCGAGCGCGCAGCATGCCGCCGGAACGCATGAAGTTGCCGCCGCCGAGATGGTGGATGGTCTGCAAGTCGGCGTTGTCCTCGCGGTAGGACCAATGGCCGCCGGCAAAGACGCGCTCGTCCGCGCCCGCGGCAACGACTTCCGCGAAGCAGGTGTCGTAGGCGTCCTCGGTATGCGGCTCGCTGATCAGCCGGCATTCGAGCCAGGCGGCGCAGCCCGTCTCCAGCAGGGGCATTCCCAGTACAGGGCCGGGCCTTGCCTCGATTCCATAGCGCTCGAACTTGTCGGTCTCGCGTCCGCTCGTGCTGCCCAAGGCATAGGTGAGGTCCATCAGCGCAGTACCCGGAATGCAGATGCCGAATGCGCCGCTGGCCGCAACGAGTTCCCGCGTGTAGGTTCGTTTGTCGATGACGACGGCGATGCGTGGCGGCGTGAACTCCACGGGCATCGACCAAGCCGCGGCCATCACATTGCGGCGCGATCCGTCCGCACTGGTCACCAGGACGGTCGGACCGTGGTTGACGAGGCGGCTCGCGTGCTCGAGCGCGACAGGCAGGAAGTGTTTCATGGGGACTCCGTCAAGGGGTGTTCGGTCTTGGGTGCTGCAGGCGCCGCACTTCTTCGGCCAGCGCCAGCACCGTCAGGGGAGCGGACCCTTCGGCCTCGTTGCTGATCGTGATGTAGGCGTCGTGGCCCGCGCCCGTCGTGCCGGCAATCACGCGCGCCAGTGACGCCCGTGTGTCGAGGTCGGGATCGACCAGCTTGTCGAAAGGCTCGTACAGCGTCTTGGCCTCTTCGTAGCCGTAGGCACCGTGCCGCCGGTTGAGGTTCCAACGGCAGACCAGTGGCCCGGGCCAGAGTGCGCGCAGGAGCGGCAACTGATCTGCAATCGGCGGCATCTTCGAATGCAGGCCGAGGCAATAGGTCGCGCCCGCTTCGCGCAGCACGTCGACGAACGCCGGCGTGAGGAACTCGGGGTTGCGCACCTCGACCGCGATCACGCCGTCCGGTGCGTGCGGCCGCAAGGCGGGCAGGGCTTGCAGCATCGCGCGGAGACGGTCCAGTATTTCGGGCATCCGGGCGAGCAGGGCGCCGGGCAACGGGCTCAACTGGAACACCAGCGCGCCGAGCTTGTTGCCGAGGCCTTCGAGCGCCGGTTGCACGAACTCGCCGGCAGCGAGCGCCGTGTCCAGAAAGGCCGGATTGGGCTCCATGCCGCGTCCATCCTCACCGCGCACCATGGCGTCGGCGACGAGGCTCGGTGCCTTCACGACGAAGCGGAAGTCCTCGGGCACCTGCGATGCATAGGCGGCGAACTGGCTTGCCGACAGGGGCTTGTAGAAGCTGCGGTCGATGCTCACGGTGCGCAAGAGCGGATGCCGCGCATACGCGGCGAGCCCGTGCTTCGACAGCACCCGTGGCTCGTAGTCGCCTTCCCAGACCATTCCGGCCCAGCCGGGGAACGACCACGAGGACGTGCCCATGCGCAGCGTCGACGGAAGTTCGCCGGCCAATGCCTGCTGCGATGCATCGGGCGGCGCTGCCAGCACCTTCGCGCGGCGTTGCGTGGTCGTCTTCTGCGGCTTCTGCGGCTTCTGCGGCTCGGGTGCGGAGGGCTGCGCCGGGGCGGGAAGATCGGGGTCGTCGAAAAGCGAGTCTTGCATCGTGCGGCAGGCGGAAGAGCCGGACATTCTGCCCCGCCCGGGCGCCGTCCCGCCGAGGGACGAGCAGTTCGCGTCAGTTCGGCTGGCGCACCTTGACGATCGTCAGTGCGACCGTCTCCACCTCGAAGCCCCATCGGGTGGTGTACGCGCTCTGCTCCCGCGCGGCGACCTTCCAGCCGGTGGCATCGAGCTCCGAGAGGGAGGTCGAGCCGAAATTGAAATGGCAGGTCACCTTCTTCTCGTCGTCGCGCGACGCCGGCTCGCCGCTCGAACGCGTGATGGAGCAGAAGTCGCGCGTGCCGATCGCCGACGAGCGCAGGCGCGCGATGCGCTCGGCCTCGCGGGCGGCGAGGTAGTGCCTTTCGTGCTCGGAACCGGCATCGTCGGCGACGACCCGAATAGGCTGCGCCGTGGACGACGGCCGATACGGAACTCCGGCGTTGTGGCTCTCAGCCTTGGATGGCGGCGACATGCAGCCCGAGATCGACAGGGCGACAAGCAATGAAGGCAGGGTTCGGGCGTAGGGATTCATGCTGTCCCGTATATCGGCAGCCTGACGCCAAAGTTGAGGGTCCGCCCGTCATTCCGGCACCAGAACGAAGCTGCTCTTCAGTCCCTGCGTGGCCGACGGGCCGACCCAGAGGTCGAAAGGCCCGGACTCGACGGTCGGTTTCAGGTCCTGGCCGATGAACATCAGGTCCGCCCGCGAGAGCGTGAAATCCACGTCTGCCGACTCGCCTGCGCCAATGCGCACTTTGCGAAAGCCCTTGAGCTCGCGCACCGGTCGCGTCACGCTGGCCGAGCGGGCACCGATGTAGAGCTGCACTACTTCCTCGGCCTCGCGCCGGCCGGTGTTGCTGATGCGCGCGCGGATCTTCAGCGACCCGTCCCACGCCATGCGGCCCGACGACTGGACCTCGAGCGCGTCGTATCGGATCCGCGCGTAGCCCATGCCGTAGCCGAAGGGATAGAGCGCGTCGTTGGTCGCATCGAGATAGCGGGCCTTGTACATCTGCGCCGGTGCATCCGGCAGTTGCGGCCTGCCGGTGCGCTTGTGGCTGTAGTAGTACGGCACCTGGCCGGGCGTCTGCGGAAAGCTCACCGGCAGCCGCCCCGAGGGATTGACGTCGCCGTAGAGCACATCGGCAATCGCGGGGCCGGTCTGCGAGCCGAGGAACCAGGTGACGAGGATCGCGCTGGCCTGCCGTACGCCGCCCTCGAGCGCGAGGGCGCGGCCGTTGCGCAGCAGGACAACCACCGGCTTGCCAGCCGCGACCACGGCATCGGCGAGGTCCTGCTGTGCCTTCGGGATCTCGATGTCGGACCGAGAACGCGCCTCGCCGGACATCTGTTCGTTCTCGCCGATCGACAGCACCACGATATCGGCATCGCGCGCCGCCGCGACCGCCGCGGCAATGCCGCCCGCGATCGGCGCGTTGACATCGGAGCCGCGCACCACCGTCAGCAGTTCAGGCGAGGCCAGCCGGCTGCGCATCGCTTCCTCGATGCCGACGGGCGGCGCCTGGTCGGGGAAGACGAGCCAGGGGCCGAAGAGGTCCGTGGTGCCGGCGAAGGGGCCGATCAGCGCGATCTTCTTGCCCGACCTGGGCAGCGGCAGCAGGTCGCCGTCGTTCTTGAGCAGCACGATGGAGCGGCTTGCCGCTTCACGCGCGAGCGCCTGATGGGCTGGCGCATCGAAGCGGGGACCGTCCTGCTTGTCCAGCCCGCGGAATGGCTGGTCGAACAGGCCCAGCTTGGCCTTGACCCGCAGCACGCGGCGCACCGCGTCGTCGAGCCGCGACTTCGGCACTTCGCCGGCCGAGACCAGGCCCGGCAGGTACTTCATGTACAGGCCGCTCTGCATGCTGACGTCGGTGCCCGCCAGGAAGGCACGCCGCGCGGCCTCGCGGCCATCGGCGGCGAAGCCATGCGCGATGAGTTCCTCGTCGGCCGTGTAGTCGGAGACGACGAAGCCCTGAAAGCGCCACTCCTTGCGCAGCACGCCGGTGAGCAGGGCCGCATTGGCGTTCGACGGAATGCCGCCGATCTCGTTGAACGCGCTCATGATGGACAGCGCGCCCGCATCGATCGCGGAGCGAAAGGGCGGCAGGTAGACCTCGCGCAAGGTGCGCTCCGACAGGTCGACCGTGTTGTAGTCGAGGCCGCCTTCCGCGGCGCCGTAGCCCGCGAAGTGCTTGGGCGTTGCCAGCATGGCGTCGGCGCGCGAGAGGTCGTTGCCCTGGAAGCCGCGCACCCGGGCGGCAGCGAATTGCCGGCCGATGTACACATCCTCGCCCGCGCCTTCTACGCCACGGCCCCATCGGGCATCGCGCGCGATGTCCACCATCGGCGCGAAGGTCCATCGGAAGCCGTCGGCGCTGGCCTCCTGCGCCGAGGCGCGCGCGGTGCGCTCGGCCAGCGCGGGCTCCCAACTGGCGGCCTCGGCCAGCGGCACCGGGAATACTGTGCGAAAGCCGTGGATGATGTCCGCGCCGAAGATCAGCGGAATGCCGAGCCGCGACTCCTTGACCGCCGCCTCCTGCGCGCGGCGCTTGCCCTCCAGGCCTTCGTTGTTGAAAAGGCCGGTCACCCGGCCGGCGCGGATGTCGGCCATCTGCTGCTCGAGGCTTTGTTTCGCGGCCTGCGGGTTGGCCACGATGTCCACGCCCGCCGGGGCGTACAGGCTCAACTGGCCGACCTTCTCTTCAACCGTCATGCGCCCGATGAGGGATTCGATGCGCGCGTCGGCCACCGATTGCTGCACGGTCGTGGTGCAGCCCGCGATGCAGGCGAGGAGAAGTCCCAGGGCGAGAGGAGGGATTCGACGAACGCTCATGACACGCCATTCTGGCGGACTGCGGCGCGGGCACAATCCGCGCCATGAGGCAATGGTTGCGAACGCAAGGTGGCTGGTGGCTCGCATGGCTGCTGGTCACCGGCGCCGGTGCGGTCTGGATCGCGCGCGCCGAGATCCAGCAGCTGCACGAGGATTTCGAGGTCAATGGGCGCATTGCGCATCGGCTGATGAGCCAGCAGGTCGTGCAGTACGACGCGGTGCTCGCGACGCTCGCGCTGCTGGAACCCATGCCGGGCGCGAACCAGCCCGAACGCCGGTTGCCGTCGGTCTATCCCTCGATCCTTGGCGTGCAGCGGCGTGAGGCGGGGGCAGAATGGCCCGATCCGCTGCTGGCTCAGGCCGAAGCCCGATCGCGCGAACTGCGACGCCCCGAACTCGCGACGAATGACTTCGCAAGCGGCCGCTATCGTCTCGTCATCGGCTCGGTGCCGACGAGCTACGCACTCGACATCGACCTCGCCACAGCCGTGCCATGGCGCGATTGGCCGATGGATCCGAAGACCAGCCCGGTGCGGGTGACGCTGGAACGGGCAGGGCAGTCCTTCGTGGTGCAGGCGGGCGATTCGAGCGCGCTCGATGGCTGGCGCTTCGATTTCCGCAAGGCTCTGGCTTCCGAGAGCCAGTCCTTCGATCTCGCGGCGGAACGCGTCGTGTCCCCGCGGGAACTGCCCTGGGGCCTGATGGCCGCGTGGGCGATCGCGGCCGGCGTGGTGCTCGCAGGTGCCTACACCTTGCTGCGGCAGCGCGTTGCGCGGCGGCGCGCGGAAGAGCTGTTGCGGCTCGGCCAGGTGGCACGGCTCAACGCACTGGGTGAACTGGCCGCCGGAATGGCGCATGAACTCAATCAGCCGCTGACAGCCGTGCTGGCGAACACGCAGGCAGCTCAGCGCTTGCTGAACGACGACCCGCCCGAGCTGGCGACCGCGCGCACGGCGATGCGACAGGCTGCGGAGCAGGCGCGCCGCGCCGCGGACGTGATCGGCCGCCTGCGCCGCGTGATCGCGCGCCCGGACCGCGACGCCGAGACGCGATCCGTGGTGTTGCAGGAGGCACTGCGGGGCGCCTTGCACCTGCTTGCGCCCGAATTCGATCGGCGCGCGGTGACGCCGGCCTTCGATGACGCCGCTCATGTGCCGGTCAAGGTCCGGGCCGACCCGGTCGCGCTCGAACAGATCGTCCACAACCTGCTGATGAATGCGCTCCAGGCGCTGGAAGACGTGCCTGCAGGCGAGCGTGGTCTTCGAATTGCGGTCGGCCGCGAAGGCGACCACGGCATCCTGACGGTGAGCGACAACGGACGCGGGATCGCACCTGAAGCCTTGCCGCGGATCTTCGAGCCCTTCTTCAGCACGCGCGAAGGCGGCCTGGGCCTCGGCCTCAGCCTGTGCGAGACGCTGGCCGCCGGCATGGGCGGTTCGCTCGCCGCCGAGCCTGCGCCGCCGCGCGGTGCCCGCTTCACGCTGCGGCTGCCGCTGGCTTCTTCCTCGATGGACCGCCACGCATGAACGAGCCGCTGTCCCCGCTGATCCACTTGATCGACGACGACCTCGCGGTGCGCGAGAGCCTCGCATTGCTGATCGGCACGGTGGGCCTTCGCACGCAGGCCTGGGCGGACCCGCAGGCCTTCATCGACGGCTTCGACCGCAGCAGCATCGGCGCGATCGTGCTCGACGTGCGCATGCCCGGCATCAGCGGGCTGACGGTGCTTGACACCTTGGTTGCCCAGGGCGTGGACCAGCCGGTGATCATGCTCACCGGGCATGGCACGGTGGAGATGTGCCGCCGCGCGTTCAAGGCCGGGGCGGCCGAGTTCCTCGAGAAGCCGGTGGATGACGAGCAGTTGCTCGAAGCCTTGCAGCAGGCGGTGCGGCAGCACGTCAACTCGCGCGAGCGGACGCAGGCCGACCAGGCCGCCCGTGATCGCTATCTGCAGCTTTCCGAGCGCGAGCGTGAAGTGCTCGGCTTCATCGTGGCGGGACTGACCAACAAGGAAATCGCCCGCGTGCTGGCGCTGTCGCCGCGCACGGTCGAGACGCACCGCGCCAATCTCTTCGGCAAGCTGGAGTGCGATTCGCTCGCGCAGCTGATCCGGCGCTACGCCGCGCTGGTCGACACTCCGTAGTTCTACGGAGTGGCGGGCGTAGCCGTACGAATGGTCTGCGCGCCGGGCAGTTTCTACAGTTGCCATGCGGTCGGCGAAATGCCGGCGCAAGCAACCCATCACCTCTGGAGAACTCCATGCACTCGACCCTTCGCCTCGGCGGCCTCGCCGTCCTGCTCGCCGCTTCCGCGATGACCGCGCAGGCGCAAGCCCAGGCACCCAGCCCGGCCGTGCGCGCCGAAAAGAACATGTCGCTCGAACTCGCCAACCAGATTGCCGCCGCCAGCGTTGCGGCTTGCGCGGCCAATGGCTATGCCGTTGCCGCGACGGTGGTCGACCGCTCGGGCACCGTGCGAGCCGTGCAGCGCGCCGACAACGCCGGCTCGCACACCCTGGGCGCCAGCGAGCGCAAGGCATGGACCTCGGCGTCGGCCAAGGCACCGACGCTCGCCATGATGGAGAACGCGCAGAAGAACCCCGCTGCGGCGAACCTCGTGAACATCCCCGGCTTCCTCCTGCTCGGCGGCGGCGTGCCGGTCAAGGTCGGCAATGAAGTGATCGGCGCCGTGGGCGTCGGCGGCGCGCCGGGAGGCCACCTGGACGAGCAGTGCGCGAACGCGGCGCTCGACAAGGTCAAGGGCCAGCTGGGCTGATCGACATGAAAGCCGCGCTGTACCGATCGGGCCTTGCCGCCGCCGTCGCGGCGCTGCTCATGATGGCCGGCGGCGTGGCGCTGGCGCAGGTGCCGCCGACGGCGGCCGAAGTGCAGGCCTACCAGGGGCTGCACCAGGCCGCGTGGCGCGGCGACATGAGCCGGCTCAGGTCGCTGATCGCGGCCGGTGCGGACCTCGACGCACGCGACGGCCTCGGCCGTACGCCTGTGCATGTGGCGGCCTATGCGCGCCAGCGCGACGCCATCGCCGTGCTGGCCAAGGCCGGTGCGAACCTCGACCGCCTGGAAGGCGACCGCTATGACGCGGTCACGATCGCCGCAGTCGCGGACGACGTGCCGACGCTTGCGCTGCTGCTGTCGCTCGGCGCCAGCGCCGGCCAGACCACGAGCCGCTACGACGGCACGGCGCTCATCGCGGCGGCTCACCTTGGCAACGACGAGATCGTGCGCCGCTTGATCGCCGGGGGCGCTCCGCTGGACCACGTCAACAACTTGCACTGGACCGCACTGATCGAGTCGATCGTGCTCGGCGATGGCGGGCCGCGCCACCAGCGCACGCTGATCGCGCTGGTCGACGCGGGCGCCAATCTGCAACTCGCGGACCGGCAGGGCAATACCCCGCTGCAGCTTGCCAGGGCGCGCGGCTACGGCGCCATGGTCGAAAAGCTCAAGGCCTCGGGCGCAAAGTAGGGGCGGCTCGGGGACAATCGGGCGATCCTTTTCGCAGGACTCGCCCCATGTACACACCGCCCCAGTTCAACTCCACGGACCGTGAGACCGCCGCGGAGTTGATGCGCGCGCATCCCTTTGCGACGCTGATCTCGAACGACGACGACGGACTGCCCTACATCACGCACCTGCCGCTGGTGCTGGACGATCGCGGGGAAGGCGGCTTCGCGCTGCTCGGTCACTGCGCCAAGCCCAACGCGCATTGGCGCTACCTCCGGGCGCGGCCCACGGCAGTCGTAAGCTTCCTGGGGCCGCATGCCTACATGTCGCCGTCGGTCTACCCGGATCTGGCGCGCGTTCCGACCTGGAACTACCTGGCGGTGAATTGCACGGTCGAAGCCCGGCTCATCGAAACGCCCGCCGAGAAGGACGCGTTGCTCAAGCGGCTGATCGGCGAGCACGAGCCGGCATACGCGCAGCAATGGCGCGATCTCGGCGAAGACTTCCAGCTCAAGATGCTCAACGGCATCGTCGGCTTCGAGCTGCGCGTGACGGCGCTGCAATGCAAGCTCAAGCTCAACCAGCACCGCAAGGAAGCGCACGCCGCCATGCATGCGCGCTACAGCGTGGGATCGCCGGACGAACAGGCGCTGGCCGGCTGGATGAAGCGCCTGGGCATGGACGTTGCCGCCGCGGTGCAGGCGGCGGAGATCTGAGATGCGCGTCATCGGATTGATCGGTCTCGTTCTCGCGCTGGCCATCGTCGGGCTGCTCGTCAAGAAGCAACTGGGCGGCATGGCGGCACCCGCACTCTCGACTGGCCCGGCACCCGCCGGCAGCGCGCCAGCCGGCGATGCCCGCGCGCAAAGCCAGCAAGTCCAGCAGCAATTCAAGCAGTCGCTCGACGCCGCGATGCAGCAACGGCGTCCCGCCACCGATGACAACTGACGAGCACTGGATGGGTTTGGCGCTGGCCGAGGCGCGACAGGCGGCCGATGCCGGCGAGGTGCCCGTGGGTGCCGTGGTGGTGAAGGATGGTGCGCTGGTCGCGAGTGGCCGCAACGCACCCGTCGCGCTGCACGACCCGAGCGCGCATGCCGAGATCAACGCGCTGCGGGCGGCCGGAGCGGCACTGGGAAACTACCGTCTCGATGGATGCGAACTGTTCGTGACGCTGGAGCCTTGCGCCATGTGTGCCGGCGCCATGCTGCACGCGCGGCTCGCCCGCGTGGTCTTCGGCGCCGCGGATCCGAAGACCGGCGCGGCGGGGTCGGTGATCGACCTGCTCGCGCAGCCGCAACTGAACCACCACACGCGGGTGCTGGGTGGTGTGCTGGCGGCCGACTGCCAGTCGCTTCTGCAGAACTTCTTCCGCGACCGTCGCAGCGCGGCACGCGAGGCGGCCGAGCCCTTGCGGGACGATGCACTGCGCACACCGTCCGATCGCTTCAGCGCGCTGCTCGACTATGCGTTTGCCCCGCACTACGTGAGTGATCTCCCAAGCCTGCAAGGCTGGCGCATGCACTATCTGGACGAGGGGCCGCAGGACGCCGCATCCGCCTTGCTTTGCCTGCACGGACCTGGGGAATGGAGCTACCTGTTCCGGCACCTCGCAGGCGTGCAGGGCCTGCGCGTGCTGGCGCCCGACCTCATCGGTTTCGGGCAGAGCGACAAGCCCAAGCGCGAGACCGTGCATCAACTCGCGTGGCATCGCGACGTGCTGATCGAGTGGCTCGATCGCCTGCAGCCGGGTCCGATGGCGCTCGTGCACAGCGTGAATGCATCTGCGCTGGCATCGCTGCTCGCAACGGCGGCACCGGATCGCTTCCCGTGGGTGACGGTCGCGCCGGATGGCGGTGAACCTGCGTCCGATGCGTGGCGCGCACCGTTTCCAGATCGCGGTTACGAGGCCGCCTTGCGCGCGCTGGGGCCGGTGCCAAAGCGGGTCTCGGGCCCTACCGCCGCACAGGCGGTCCAGTTGGCACGGGAGGCAATGGGATACTTCGCCCCGTGAAAAAACACATCTACATCTATTCGCCCTCCAGCGCCGTGCGCGACAAGGCTGCATTCAAGCGTGGCGTCAAACGGCTCCAGGCACTCGGTCATGAGGTCGAGATCGACGAAGCCGCCCTGGCAACCCATCAGCGCTTTGCTGGCGACGACGCCACGCGCCTGGCTGCGATCTCACGCGCCTCAGCCAGCGGTGCCAACGTGGCGCTGATCTCGCGCGGCGGCTATGGGCTCACGCGCATCCTGGACGCGATTCCGTACAAGGCGGTCGCCAAGGCCATTCACCACGGGACCGAGTTCGTCGGACTGAGCGACTTCACCGCTTTCCAGAGCGCACTGCTGGCCAAGACCGGCGCCGTGACTTGGGCCGGCCCCGCGGTGGGCGAAGACTTCGGCGCCGAAGCCGGGGCCGACGACATCATGGAAGCCTGCTTCGACGATCTGCTGAGCGGGCAGGGCGAGGGCACGGGTTGGCGCATGCCGGCGCGCGACAGCGCCGATCTTCCGAAGCTGCGCAGCATCCACGACGCCGTGCTGTGGGGGGGCAATCTGTGCGTGCTGACCAGCCTGCTCGGCACGCCTTACTTCCCGGCGATCGACAAGGGCGTGCTGTTCCTGGAGGACGTCAACGAGCATCCCTACCGAGTCGAGCGCATGCTCGACCAGCTGCGCCATGCGGGTGTGCTCGGGCGCCAGAAGGCAGTGATTCTGGGCTCGTTCACCGGCACGAAGAAGGTGCCGCACGACCGTGGCTTCGGCATGCAGACCGTCGCGGCGCGCCTGCGCGAGTTGATCAAGCCGCCGGTCCTGAGCGGGCTGCCTTTCGGTCACGTGCCGACGAAGGTGCTCCTGCCGGTCGGCGCCAAGGTCGAGGTGGCGGCCGATGGGCGCGATGTCTTCATGGTGTGGGGGCATCGGCACGCTCATTGAGCGTGCCGGAGGGCGCACTGGCCGCGAGGGCGGGGCGCCGTCTCAGGTGATGATGCGCTGATGGGTTCTCGGACCCATCGTGCCGGGCAGGCCGCCCTTGAACAGTCGATTGATCTGGCGCATCTGGCGCCGGGCGGCCACTTCGCCATCGACCGCGCTGAGCGCAGTCAGCACATCCTGGCGCAGATACCAGAGCGCTTCGAGGTCACCCGCAAAGCGGACACGCTGAGCCACGCGCTGGATCGAATGACCGCCGTGAACCTGCAACAGCGACAACATGGCGGTACGGATCTGGCCCATCTGGCGATCCGCGGAACGGCGAAAGCCGAGCCCGGGAAGGGACAGAAAGCGGAAGAACCTGCTGAGGGACACCATGGGGTAAAGGCGTGTTGCCGGAAACCTTGATGGCCGCTACGTTAAGGCTGCACCCACTGCGGCACAAGCGTGGAAACAATTATTCATGTTTAAAAACAACATACTTCACGAATCAGTTCGAGTACTGGTCGAAGAACTGATACCTAAGTGTTACTTTTCAAAATGAAACGTTGTGCGCTTACTGTCACGAAATGAAAAAGCAACAGCTTTCGCCACATCCATCGCGATTTGAGCGTTTGAGACAGGCTTTTTGCGCTGCTTTGCCATAATCGAATAGCGAGAGCTACCAAAAACTGCACAACATGGGCGCCAATTCCACTGTCGTATTTGCTGACTTGACGGGGAGCACCAGGGTTTTCGAGGCCATGGGGAATGCCCGTGCGACCGAAACGGTGACGCGCCTGACCCAGTGGATCGGCGGCGTGTGCGAATCGCATGGCGGCCGTGTCGTGAAATCGCTGGGTGACGGCGTCTTTGCCATCTTCGCCAACGGCGTGACCGCCACCCGCGCCGTGCTGGAAATGCAGCGCAACCATCAGAAGCGGCTGCAGACCTGGCCCGCCCCATTGCGCATGGAACTCCAGATCGGCGTCGCCAGCGGCGAGGTCGTCGAGGTCGATGGCGACTGCTATGGCGATGCGGTCAACCTGGCATCGCGTCTCAGCGATCTGGCCGGCCCCGGCCAGATCTGGGCGACCGAATCCGTCATCGAGCAGTTGCACGAAGGCGAAGTGCGCCATCGCAACCTCGGTCCGATCAATATCCGCGGCAAGGTCGAGATGCCGGTCGTCCATCGCGTCGACTGGCAGGACGAGGTTTCCGAATTCCTGACGATGCCTGCCGCGCTGATCCAGCCGGCGCGCGGTGCGGATTCGTCCTTCGGCCAGATCGAGCTCGCATGGCTCGACGTGCGTTCGATGTTTCGCGCCGCCGAATTGCCCATTCACCTGGGGCGGGTCGACGAGGCGCAGTTCGTCGTCAACGATCCGCGGGTATCGCGCCTGCATGCGCGCATCGAGGCGCGTCACGGCAGCTGCGTCCTGGTCGACGTGAGCACCTACGGCACCTGGGTCCGCTTCCACGGTACCGCGGGCGCCAGCGGCGAGATCGCGCTGCGGCGCGACGAGTGCGTGCTGCACGGCAGCGGCGAGATCGGCCTGGGTGCACCGCTCAGCGATTTCAGCGCGCCGACCATTTCGTTCAACACGACTGGTGGCAACGTGCTGCTGGCTCGTCGCGACGTTCGCTGAGCGCGCTTTGCGCCTGAGGGCTTCGATGGAAGGCCGGCCGGGCGCCCCGGTCGTCGAGCGGCTTGTTCGATTCCGCTATATCGAACTGAAGTTTGCTTCGTTCTCTTGTCATGTGTCTTCCCCACAATACGAGGCTTCTATGCCCGTCAAGACACGAACCATGAGCTTGCTCTCCCAATCGCTCCATCAGGCACAGCGCGTGATCGGCGTGACCGCCAAGGCCTGGGGCGTTGCCCCTGCGTCGGCGCATGCCATCGCACGCCGTGCGCATCACGGCTATGTGCCGGTCCGCGCATTGCGGCGCCTGGGCCTGGCGGCTTCCGGATCGACAGCGTCGTCCAGCATTGCCCATTCCTGGTGAGTGGCTCCGGCGCTTGGCTATTGGCGCCATTGGCCGATACTGACGGTCTGTTCTTCTCGCAGGCCGCAGATCATGAACACCCGCGCAGCGCCGAGTCCACTCCTCGTGTCCGATACGCGCACCGACCACATCCTGGGATCGGAAACATCGCCCGTCACCGTGGTCGAGTACGGAGACTTCGAATGCCCCTCGTGCCGGCAGGCGCATCCGGCGATGAAGATCGTCCTGGCGCACTTCGGCGACAAGGTTTGCTACGTGTTCCGCCACTTTCCATTGCGCGAAGTCCATCCGCACGCGGAACTGGCTGCGGAGGCGTCCGAGGCGGCAGCGGCGCAGCATAAGTTCTGGCCATACCATGATCTGCTGTTCGCCCATCAGCAGCATCTCGACGAGCAGCACCTGTTCGAATACGCGGAACAACTCGACCTGGAGATGCCCCGGTTTCGCAACGAGTTCCAGGATCACGTCTACCTGCAACGTGTGCAGGAACAGGTCGACAGCGGTCGCCGCGTCGGCGTGCGTTCGACACCGGCCTTCTATGTCAACGGCGTTGGCACCGACGTGACCTTCGGACTGCAGCGTCTGCACGAGGCGATCGACAAGGCCCTGCTCGCCCCTGCGGCGTAGCGACCGTCGATCTCAGGCCGATTCGAGCACCTGGAGTACGCGGCCATCGCCGATGAATGACTCGCCGACCAGCATGCGAAACGCCGTGTCGGCGGGAAATCGGGGCAGTGCCAGGGCCGGCGCCAGAAATTCCACTTCGATCGTCTGAGCCGTTCCGCGGCGAAAGGCTTCCCCGGGCCGTACCCACCATCTGGCAGAGAAGGCTTCGTTGTCGACGACGAGTGCGCAGCGGTGCTCGCCCTCGGCGACCGGCGTGTCGTGGGAGGGCAGCTTTGGCTGGCGCAGCGTGAGTTCGACGAGCGCATGGGCTTCGAAGGCGTCTCTTGCGTCGAAAGGCGAAGGCGCCTGCTCGGCCGGACGCCGAATCCGCGCAATGAGCCACGAAATGACGTTGCCGATGATCGGCACCCACAGCAGCATCAGCAGCGTGCCGATGTCGCGCAGGGTGGAGCCGGGCATCGCGAAGTGCCGCATGACGGCGCCCCCGATGGCGACGCACAGCAGGATGATGACGATGAGTCGGCGTCTGAACTGGATGGTGGTCATGTGGATGGGTAGCTTAGCGGGGTGCTGCCGGCCTCCGGCCGACAGGTGCTTATTCCAGAGGCAATGCGGTGGGAACCCGCGCCGGATCAGGCTGAGTGGGAGGGTCTCCCGCGACTACTCACAGTGTTATCCACAGAATCGCGGCACAACTCAGGCAGCGGTCAGCTTCGCCGACAGGCCTGCGAGACGCTGGAGATCGTCCAGCAGCAGATGCAGCGGACCGGCAAGCAGCGGGTCGACCTGGGCGGATGCCGAAATTGCCTGGAGTTCATCGAGATCCGGCTGGGCCTGCCCGGTCAAGGCATTGGCCACAGCCAGGAGTGCAGAGCTTGCGGCCTTGGCAATGTCTGGCGCGGGCTGCTCGCGCAGTACCCGGTTCAACACCGAGGTGTCCTGGACAACTCGACGCACCAGCCCTGCGAGGCGCTGGTGAACTCGCTCGTTGGCCGCTGGCCCCTTGCGCCGGAAGAGGCGCAACTCCCGATCCGCACTGCCCGCGAGCATCGACAGCCGATCGAGTGCATTTCGCAGTGCTGCGGCAGCCCTTTCCGCATCGGCCTCGCTGGTCTGGCCGCGGGCGCCTGACAACTGCAACTGACGTGCCATCCGCTGCAACAGCGTCGCGCATCCCTTGCAGAACCGGTCGGGCGCGCGATATCTCGACGAGGCGAGCGCCACGCCCATGGCAACACCGATGCCGATGGCCATCTGGACCACCCGCAGAACCGCCACTTGCAGGGCCGAATGACCGGCCAGTTTGCCCGCGGCAAGGATGATCAGCGCCGCAATCGGCGCGCTGCGCAACGCGGGGCTGGCGGCGCTCGCGAAGGAGAGCAGCGCGACGATTGCCAGCGTGCTGGCGATGACGTTGACGCCGATCTGCTGCAGCCAGACGCCCAGAAGACCGCCGAGCACACCGACAACTGTTGCGCGCGCACGGTCCCAGCCCGCGTCGAACGTGCCGCCCGAACTGGGGCGCATCACGATCAGCGTGCTCATCACGGCCCAGAATTGTTCCGGCAGGCCGACCAGCCTCGAAGCGACATAGGCAAGGACGATCGCGCAGGCCATCTGCATGCCATGGTGGCGCTTTTCTTCGTCCATGAGGAAGCGGCGCATCGCGCCGTGTGCCGACGATGCCGGGTTCACGCGTGCCGTCCGCCGGACTTGCCGGGCGCTGCGGCCGGCGAAGTGCCCGACGCTTCGCCGTCGAGCGATTCGACAATGCCTTCGAGCAGCGCACAGGCGCGCATCAGGACGGCACGATCAGATTCGTTGAGCGTGGTCTCGATGACCTTTGCGAGCGAGACATCGCCCGCCCGCACCGTCGAGACCAGGCGCTTCCTGCCCGTCGCGGTGAGGCTCAGCAACGATTGCCGGCCGTCCGACGCATGCGCCTTCCTGCCGAGCCACCCATCGGCCTCGAGTTCCGCAAGCAGCCGGGTCAGCGACTGCAGCTTGACGCCTTCGCGCGCTGCCAGCTCCGTCGGCGTCATGGCGCCGGCGCGGTAGAGCCGCCCGATGACGCTCAGCTTCGCCACGCTGATGCCGCCCTCGGGCGCGGGCCGCAAGCGGCGGGAGAGGGTGGTGACCGCGATGCGAAGTCGGGCGGCGCAGTCGGAGGCGTCGGAGGGGGTTGAAGTCACGCGAACTCGATTACCAAGATTTGTCGTAGCAGTTCAGGATCGAATGCTAAGACAAGCCTTGGTAAATCGCAAGATCGTTCACTCGTCGGGTTCGGCCCCGTCTCCTTGCGCATCGTCCACCCGCTGCATGTTCTCCAGGATCTTGAGCAGGTAGTGCAGGGTGTGCGTCACGTCGTTGACGGAGAAGCCATCGAGGACCTGGTCGTAGTAGGCGTAGATCTTGGGCTGCGCCTCGACCAGCCAGACCTTCCGGCCCGACGCGGTCATCGTCACCAGGCGCGAGCGCCGATCGCGTCCGTCCGGGGCTGTGCTCAGGTGCCCGTCGCGTTCCATCCGGCTGAGAAGCCCTGAGAGATTCTGCCGGCTCACCTTCAGATAGCGGGCCAGGTCGCCCACGCTCATGCCGCCTTCCGCCGTCGGTCTCGACAGTGCGCCGAGCACGGCCCATTGCTGCGTGGTCAGTCCCTCGGCCTCGACGGCGCGCGTCCCTGTTTTGTGCAACATATTGGCACATTGGTACAGGCGAAAAAAGACGCGATTGGCCAACTCCATTCGAGCTGTTTCGGCGTTTTCATTAGGGATAACCATGGTTTTTCTCATCGGA
Organism: Variovorax flavidus; assembly: GCF_030317145.1. Taxonomy (GTDB): domain Bacteria; phylum Pseudomonadota; class Gammaproteobacteria; order Burkholderiales; family Burkholderiaceae_C; genus Variovorax; species Variovorax flavidus. The sequence continues at coordinate 1,142,687 of NZ_JASZYE010000001.1, read as the reverse complement.
ATCGGTGTACACAAAGATTGGCGTGCGTCCTAGAATATGTCAACACATTGACGTATTCGCGGTGCTTCTCGAGGCCGCAATGTCCAGACGATAGCAAGCTCGAAACCTGATTGGAGAACCTCATGCAAAGATTCGAAGGCAAGACAGTGGTGGTCACCGGCGGCGGTGGCGGGATCGGCGGCGCGACCTGCCGCCGCTTCGCCCAGGAAGGCGCGAAGGTGGCCGTGTTCGACATGAACGTGGACGCCGCCGAGAAAGTCGCCGCGCAGATTCGCGACACGGGCGGGCAGGCGCAGGCCTTCCGCTGCGACATCACCGACCGCGCCAGCGTCGACGTCGCCGTCGAGGCCACGCAGCAAGGCCTCGGCCCCATCGACGTGCTGGTCAACAATGCCGGCTGGGACGTGTTCAAGCCCTTCACCAGGACCGAGCCCGCGCAGTGGGACAAGCTGATCGCGATCAACCTGACCGGCGCACTGCACATGCATCACGCGGTGCTGCCCGGAATGGCGGCGCGCAAGGCCGGGCGCATCGTCAACATCGCATCCGACGCGGCGCGTGTGGGCTCCTCGGGCGAGGCGGTGTACGCCGCCTGCAAGGGCGGACTGGTGGCCTTCTCCAAGACCATCGCCCGCGAACATGCGCGCCACGGCATCACGGTGAACGTGGTGTGCCCCGGGCCGACGGACACCGCACTGTTCGCCGACTACAAGGAAGGCGCCGGCAATCCCGAGAAGCTGATGGAAGCGTTCACGCGCTCGATTCCTCTCGGCCGCATCGGCCAGCCCGACGACCTGCCGGGCGCGATCCTCTTCTTTGCGAGCGACGACGCGGGCTTCGTCACCGGCCAGGTGCTGAGCGTCTCCGGCGGCCTGACCATGAACGGTTGATGCCCGCACGCCCCCATTCGACACGTCACCCCATCCACAGGAGAACCCCATGGAATTCGAAGACATCCTCTATGAAACCCGCAACGGCGTGGCCTGGATCACCATCAACCGGCCCGACAAGATGAACGCCTTTCGCGGCCAGACCTGCGACGAGCTCATCAAGGCGCTCAATCGCGCCGGCTACGACAGGAGCATCGGCGCCATCGTGCTGGCCGGGGCGGGCGACCGCGCCTTCTGCACGGGCGGCGACCAGTCCGCGCACAACGGCAACTACGACGGCCGCGGCACCATCGGCCTGCCGATGGAAGAACTGCACGACGCGATCCGCAACGTGCCCAAGCCGGTGATCGCCCGCGTGCAAGGCTTCGCGATCGGCGGCGGCAATGTGCTGTGCACCATCTGCGACCTGACGATCTGTTCCGAGAAGGCCGTCTTCGGCCAGGTCGGCCCGAAGATGGGTTCCGTCGATCCGGGCTATGGCACCGCCTTCCTGGCCCGCGTGGTCGGCGAGAAGAAGGCCCGCGAGATCTGGTATCTGAACCGCCGCTACTCGGGCGCAGAGGCCGTGGCCATGGGCCTGGCCAACGCGGTGGTTCCGCATGAGCAGCTCGATGCCGAGGTTCAGAAGTGGGCCGAGGAAATCTGCGAGCGCAGCCCGACCGCCATCGCGATCGCCAAGCGCAGCTTCAACATGGACACGGCGCACCAGAGCGGCATCGCCGGCATGGGCATGTACGCGCTGAAGCTCTATTACGACACCGAAGAGTCGCGCGAGGGCGTCAATGCCCTGAAGGAAAAGCGCAAGCCCGATTTCCGCAAGTACGCGAAGTAGGGCGCTTACCCGCTGGCCCCCAAGGAGACGACATGAATCCCTACATCGACGAAGACCTCGCCGCGCTGGCCGAGCATGCGCGACGCTTTGCTGCCGGGCGCGTGGCGCCGGGCTTCCTGGAACGCGACAAGACCCGCGTGCTCGATCGTGCGCTGATGCGCGAGATGGGCGAGATGGGGTTCATCGCGCCCGAACTGCCCGAAGCGCACGGCGGGCAGGGCATGGGCTGCCTCGCGGCTGGTGTGATCCACGAAGAGATCGCGCGTGCCGACCTCAGCATGTCCTATGTCAACCTGCTGGCCTCGCTGAACGGGCAGATCCTTGCGGAACATGGCCGGCCGGAAGTGGTCGCGCCCTGGCTGCAGAAGCTCACGCGCGGCGAGGCGCTGTTTGCCATCGCGCTGACCGAGCCTCGCGGTGGCTCGGACGCAGCCAACCTTCGCCTGCGAGTCGAGCGCGTGGGCGACGAGTACGTGATCAACGGCGAGAAGACTTCCATCTCCGCAGCCGACCAGGCCGACGCGGCCGTGGTGTTCGGCCGCACCGGCTCGATCGAATCGGCGGCGCATGGCGTCACCGCGCTGCTCGTGCCGATGGACCTGCCGGGCGTCACGCGCAACCGCTTCGACTGCCACGGCCAGCGCGCCATCGGCCGCGGCTCGTTGTTCTTCGAGAACGTGCGCGTGCCGGTGAGCCATCGGCTCGGCGAGGAGAACAAGGGCTTCGTGCAGGTGATGCAGGGCTTCGACTTCTCGCGCGCGCTGATCGGCCTGCAGGTGATGGCCGTGGCCCGCGTGGCGTTGGAGGAAACCTGGGACTACGTCGCGCAGCGCGAGGCCTTCGGCAAGCCGCTGTCGGCGTTCCAGGGCGTGTCGCATCCGCTGGCGGATTTCGACACGCAAGTCGAGGCCGCGCGCCTGCTGTGCCTGCAGACGCTCTGGCTGAAGGACAAGGGCGCACCGCACACCGCCGAAGCCGCGATGTGCAAGTGGTGGGCGCCCAAGCTGGCCTACGACGTGGTGCACCAGTGCCTGCTCATGTTCGGCCACGGCGGCTACGACCGCGGCGTGATGGAGCAGCGCCTGCGCGACGTGCTGGGCTTCCAGATCGGCGACGGCACGGCCCAGATCATGAAGACCATCGTGGCGCGCACCCGCGCCGGCCGCAGCGCCGTACCTGCCTGAACTTCCACCCACCCCGCCAACGAGAAGAGGAGACAACCATGGAATTCGACGCCGTATTGCTGCCCCCACGCCGCGACCGGATGGTGATGCAGGGCCTGTGGCATGACCGCACCATCAACGACGACCTCGACGCCTGCGTCGCGACCTGCCCCGACAAGCTCGCGCTGACCGCGCTGCGGGTGGAGGACGGCGCCATGACCCGCTTCACCTACCGCGAGATGGCACAGATGGCCGATCGCATCGCGGTCGGCCTGGCCCGCCTGGGCGTGGGCCGCAATGACGTGGTGGCCTGCCAGTTGCCGAACTGGTGGCAGTTCACGCTGACCTACCTGGCCTGCTCGCGGCTGGGCGCCGTCATCAACCCGCTCATGCACATCTTCCGGGAACGCGAGCTGTCGTTCATGCTCAAGCACGGCGCGGCCAAGGTCATGATCGTTCCGAAGACCTTTCGCGGGTTCGACTTCGAGCGCATGGTGACCGAACTGCAACCGTCGCTTCCGGACCTGAAGCAGATCGTGGTGGTCGGCGGTACCGGGCCCCGAAGTTTCGAAGCACTGCTCAGCGGCCCGGCCTGGGAGAACGAAGCCGACGCGCAGGACATCCTCACGCGCAGCCGCCCCAGCCCGGACGACGTGACGCAGCTGATCTATACCTCCGGCACGACCGGCGAGCCCAAGGGCGTCATGCACTCGGCCAACACCACCATGGCCAACATCATTCCCTATGCGCAGCGCCTGCACCTCGGCGCCGACGACGTGGTGCTCATGGCCTCGCCGATGGCGCACCAGACCGGCTTCATGTACGGGCTGATGATGCCCATCATGCTCAAGGCCGGCGCCGTGCTGCAGGACATCTGGGAGCCGAAGCAGGCCATCGCGCTGATCCGGGAGGAGAAGGCGAGCTTCACCATGGCCTCCACGCCGTTCCTCACGGACCTGGCCAAGACCGTTGCCGAAACAGGCAAGGAGGTGCCCAGCTTGCGCACCTTCCTGTGCGCGGGCGCCCCGATTCCAGGACCGCTGGTCGAACAGGCGCGACAGGCGCTCGGCGCCAAGATCGTCTCGGCCTGGGGCATGACCGAGAACGGCGCCGTCACGCTGACCCAGCTGGACGACGATGACGAGCGTTCGATCCACACCGACGGCCGCCCGCTGCCGGGCGTGGAGATCAAGGTCGTCGACGTGGATGGGGAGGCCCTGCCGACGGGCGAGGTCGGCCGGCTGATGCTGCGCGCGTGCTCGAACTTCGGCGGCTACCTGCATCGCCCGAAGCTCAACGGCACCGACGCGGACGACTGGTTCGACACGGGCGATCTGGCGCGCATCGATGCGCGGGGCTACATCCGCATCACCGGTCGGAGCAAGGACGTGATCATCCGTGGCGGCGAGAACATCCCGGTCGTCGAGATCGAGTCGCTGCTCTACCGCCATCCGGACATCGCCATGGCCGCCATCGTCGCCTACCCCGACGAGCGGCTCGGCGAGCGAGCCTGTGCGGTGGTCGTTCCCCGGCCCGGGAAGAGCATCGACCTGCCGTCGCTCGTGGCGTTCCTGAAGACGCAGAAGGTGGCGATCCAGTACATCCCCGAGCGGCTCGTCGTGCGCGAGGCCATGCCGTCCACACCGTCGGGAAAGATCCAGAAATTCAAGCTGCGCGAACTGCTGCGCGACGACGCTCCCTGAGCCGCAGGTGCATCGATTTCCATCACTACAACGGAGACAAGACATGGACTTTCATTTCCCTGCGGCCGTGCGCCGGAGTCTGGTTCGCGCCGCCATTGGCATGGGCATGCTTGGCGCAGCCTGTGCGCTCCAGGCGCAGACGGCTGCAAACTGGCCCGCAAAGCCCATCCGCGTGGTCGTCGGCTTCGCGCCCGGCGGCAGCACCGACGTGATGGCGCGCATCCTCTCGCAAGCGCTGTCCGAATCCCTCGGCCAGCCAGTCGTCATCGACAACAAGCCCGGCGCCAGCGGCAACATCGCGGCATCGGAAGTGGTGCGCGCCGCACCGGACGGGCATACCTTCCTGATCGCGCCCACCTCGGTCGAAACGGCCAATCCCTCGCTCTTCAAGTCGAGCATCCTGCCTTCGCGCGACCTCACGCCGGTCGCGAGCGTCGGACGCACGCAGATGTACCTCGTGGCCAAGCCGCAGATGGTTGCCAAGGACGCACGGGACCTCGTCGCACTGGCGAAGGCCAGGCCGGGCACCTTGTCCTATGCCTCGGCCGGCGCAGGCACGCCGCCGCACCTGGCCTGCGAACTGTTCAAGCAGGCGACCGGCACCTACATCACCCACATCCCCTACCGTGGTGCGGCGCCCGCGCTGCAGGACGTGCTGTCGGGCCAGGCCGACTTCGTCTGCGATCCGGGCATTGCGTTTCCCCATATCCGCACCGGCAAGGTCAAGCTGCTGGGCATCGTGAGCGCCAAGCGCTCGCCTTTCTTTCCCGACGTTCCGACCGTGGGCGAGCAGGGCTTTCCGGGTGCCAACCTCGACATCTGGTTCGGCATGTGGGCGCCCAACGGGACTTCTCCCGACATCGTGGCCCGCATGAACCGGGAGATCGGCAAGGCCCTGTCGCAGGCTGCCGTCAAGTCGCGCTACGGCGATCTCGGCGCAGAGCCGATCGCGATGGACACCGCCGAATTTCGCAAGCTGCTGGTCAACGAGGGCACGCTGCTGTCCGGGTTGATCAAGGAACAGAAGATCGTCGTGGACTGACCGGAAGCGAGCCGCCATGCAAGAGCAACCCATCCTCGTGGAGACCCAGGGCCGGGTCGGCCTCATCAGGCTGAACCGACCGCAGCAGATGAACGCGCTCGACGACGCGCTGATGGACGCGCTCGGCGCGGCGCTGCTGGCCTTCGATGCGAACGCGGAGATCGGCGCCATCGTCATCACCGGCAACGCCAAGGCCTTCGCGGCCGGGGCCGACATCGCGGCGATGGCGGACTGGAGCTACATGGACGTCTTCCAGGGCGACTTCATCACCCGCAACTGGGAAACCATCCGCCGCGTTCGCAAGCCGGTGATCGCGGCGGTGGCAGGCTTCGCGATGGGTGGCGGGTGCGAACTGGCGATGGCCTGCGATCTCATCGTCGCGGCCGAATCCGCCCGCTTCGCGCTGCCCGAGATCAAGCTGGCGATGCTGCCCGGCGCGGGCGGCACCCAGCGCCTGCCGCGCGCCATCGGCAAGGCGAAGGCCATGGACATGTGCCTGACGGGCCGCATGCTGGATGCCGCCGAAGCCGATCGCTACGGGTTGGTCTCGCGCGTGGTGCCCGACGAAAGTCTGCTGTCCGACACCCTCGACCTCGCGACCCGCATGGCCGGCTTCTCCCTACCAGCGCTGATGGCGATCAAGGAGTCCGTGAATCGCGCCTGGGAGGCATCGCTCACCGAAGGCATCGGCTTCGAGCGGCGGCAACTCCATGCCCGCTTTGCCAGCGAGGATGCGCACGAAGGCATGCATGCATTTCTTGCGAAGCGCAAGCCGGAGTTCAGGCACCGGTAGCACTTACCACTTGGGATGCACCGGCGCGAACACCGGGCGGAACAGATAGCGGCGAGCGATTTCGCTGTAGCCCCGGTAGTAGAAATGACCGTTGCCGGCCAACACGGCGGCACGGTGGCGCCGGAAATGCACGGGGATCTCGTACCAGGGCATCGTGGGCGCACGGTGGTGCACGTGATGCAGGTTGTTGTAGAGGTAGAGCAGGCCGAAGAGCAGGTTGGATTCGACGATCGCCACGCGCTCGTGCGGCGTGTCGCTCCAGCGGTGTTCGGTGAAGGAGCGCAACGCGCCGAGCATCATGCCGGGGTACACGAAGCAGAGCAGGTAGGTGCCGAGGCTCATCCCGCAGACCTCGATCACGAAGTACAGAACCGGCGCCACGCTCAGCGCATGTGCGAGCCAGATCCCGAGGTGTGAGAAGTCACCGGCGACGAGGCGCCCGACCTCGCCGCGCACCAGCTTGTAGAGCCGCAGCACCGGGCCCAGCACCACGCGAAAGGCCAGGGTCTGGTTGGCCTGGTAGATCCACCGCCATGCCGTGCCGTAGGCCGCCCATGCGGGCGCGGAGTGGTAGGCGCTCTCGGTGTCGCGCTGGGGATGCGTCAGGTGGAAGTTGACGTGGTGTGCGCTGTGCCCGCGGTTGTAGAGGGGGTAGGGCAGCCACAGGTTGATCGGCAGCCACACGATCCCCCATCGCAGCCATTGGGGCAGGTGGCGCATGGCATGAATGCTCTCGTGCTGCAGCGAGAAGTGCAGTTGAGCCAGATAGCCGCCGAGCACGAACAGCAGCCAGCCCGGCACCGTGCGGTGCAAGGCGACCAGGGCGGCCCAGGCCGCATAGATCGCCACGGCCAGGACCAGGGTCGGGAGTTCGTAGTGGCGCCACCAGGGCGCACGCGCCGCACGAGGGGAGGAAGCGGGAATGGGCACGTTTGTCATGGCTCGTCCGATGCGGCGCGATGATAGGAAGCCCGCTCTCATCCGCATGCGCCCATTCCTCATGTTCATATGCGCAAAGCTTTGTTCGCGGCAGCGCGTGGACGACCTAGATTCGTCCGTTTTCACGCTCCGGCGCCACGCCTGACCCATGAACCTTTCGAAACGCCGCGGCCTGCTCCCGGTGCTTGCGCTTGCCCTGTCCAGCTACGCCTTTGCCGCGGGCGACTATCCGAACAGGACCGTCCGCGTCGTGGTGCCCTATCCGGCCGGCGGCATTGCCGACAAGGTTGCCCGCGAGGTGGCGGAACAGCTCCAGCAGCGGCTCAGGCAGCCGGTGGTCGTCGAGAACCGCAGTGGTGCGGCGGGCAACATCGGCTTCGAGCACGTTGCCCGGCAACCGGCCGACGGCTATACGCTGCTGCTGGCGCCCGCGTCCAACCTCACCGTGCAGCCCGTGTTGTTCAAGCATCTGAGCTACGACCTGGAACGCGATTTCACGCCCGTGTCCCTGCTGGTGCAGACGCCGCAGGTGCTGCTCGTCCATCCGTCGCTGCCGGTGGACAGCGTGCAGTCGCTGGTCGACTACTCGAAGAAGAATCCCGGCAAGGTCAACTACGGCGTCAGCGTCGGTGCGTACTCCCATCTGGCTGGCGAGTTGCTGCGCAGCCGCACCGGCGCCGACTTCACGGCCATTCCCTACCAGGGCAGTGCACCTGCGATCAACGACCTGCTGGCGGGCCAGACGCAGTTCATCTTCAACGAGGTGATCACCGCGATCCCGCACATCCAGGCGGGCAAGCTCAAGCCGCTCGCAGTGGCCTACAGCACGCGTGCGCCGTGGCTGCCCAAGGTGCCGACGACGGCAGAGGCGGGTTTCCCCGACTTCGAGGTCACGTCGTGGTACGGCATCGTGGCGCGCAGCGGAACGCCCGCGCCGGTGGTGGACCGGCTTGCGCGCGAGTTGAGGGCCATCGTGCAGTCGCCCGACTTCAGGAAGCGCTACGACGACATCGGCGCCTTCACCGTGGGAAGCTCGCCGGAAGAGTTCGGACGCTTCATCCAGTCTGAAACGCGCAAGTGGACCGCGGTGGTGAAGCAGGCGGAGATCCAGCCCAATTGAGCGACGCCGGCATTTCGCCCCAGGCGCTGCGCGACCTGCTGCTCGGTCCGACGGAGTTGGCACTCCTGGACGTGCGGGAGGCGCGCTGGTTCGACGCGGGCCATCCCAATCTGGCGCGAAACGCGCCCTTGAGCACGCTGGAACTGCACATACGAGCATTCGTTCCGCGGCTCGATACCGACGTCGTCATCTACGACGCGAACGATGCCGATGACGGTCCTGCAGCCGCGGCGCAGGCCCTGCTACGCGGCCTCGGCTATTCCGGGGTGCGGCGGCTGACGGGCGGGCTCCAGGCCTGGGTCGCGTCGGGCCATCCCGTCATCGATGGCTACAACACGCTGGTCAAGGCTTTCGGCGACGGCGTGCGGCAGCACTACGACACGCCGGTACTGCCGCTTGCCGAGCTGGAGGCGCGGCGGCGCGGCGGCGTGCCCACGACGGTGATCGACGCACGCCCCCGGGCGGAGTACGAGTTCCTGTCGATCGACGGCGCGCGCAACTATCCCGGCACCGAATTGGCGCTGCGACGCTTCGCATCCGGCGACCCGGACCACGTCTGGGCCATCAACTGCTTCAGCCGAACGCGCGGAATCATCGGCACCACGACGCTGCGGCTCCTCGGATGCGCGCCTGCGGCAGCCTTCGTGGAGGACGGCGTGATGGCCTGGGGACTGCGCGGCGCCCCGGTGGTGCAGAACGCAGTCCCTGTCGACGACGTGCCGGCGGAGGAACCGGCCGTGCTGCAGGTGCTCGCGGAGGATCTGCGATCGCGCTACGGCCTGAAGTGCATCGACGCGAAGGGCCTGGTTCGGCTGCGCGCCGAGTCGGACAAGACCCTCTACGTCTTCGACGTGCGTCCGCTCGCCGATCCCGCTGCAGCCGAGGCGTGCGCGGCGCGCCACGTGCCCGGTGGGCAGTTGCTGATGCATTTCGAGAATCTCGTGGGCACGCGCAATGCCCGCATCGTTCTCATTGACGATGTTCATCTGCTGCGGGCCTCCATCACGGCTTTCTGGCTCACGCAGTTGAATCAGGCCGAGGTGCATGTACTGCAAGGCGAGTTGCCGCCGGCAATGCTCCCCGAGGCGCCGCAGGGGGCGGTTGCCGACCAGGCGCCGGACGCGCCGGAGGCGCTCGACGCCCATCGGCTCGCCGAACTGCTCGAGGCCGGACGCGCGCAAGTCGTCGATGTCGGCCCGAGCATCGACTACGAGCGCGGGCACCTGCCCGGCGCGTACTTCCTCCTCCCTGCGTCGGTGACGCCGCTCGAGGTGCTCCTGCCTTCGGATGGCGCCATCGTGTTCACCTCGCCGGACGGCGCAGCCGCCCGACTGGCGGCGCGCGACGCGCAGCGCCGCTGGCCGGATGCCACGGTGGCCTGGCTGGAGGGCGGCACGCAGGCCTGGCAGGCGCGGGGCCACGCGCTGGAGTCCGAGCTTCGGGCCTCCCGGCTGCTGACCCCATTCGACGACGACTGGGGTTCCGTCATGCGCGTTTTCGGCCCGCGCCGCGACGCGGTGTGGGATGCCTACCTCCGGTGGGAGCGCGGCCTCGGCGCCCGCGTGGCCGAGGACCCGACGGTGCAGTTCCGCTTCTTCCGCCAGTCGGCTTCCCGTTGAAGGGGCCGTCGCCGGCGCTTGCGTCGCCACGCCGGGTAGCGTCACGCGATACTGCTGCGGTTCGACGACGCCAAGGCTGTCCGTCGTGCCTACATTGCCGGGCATGACGCCGCTCAGCACCACTCATTCAGGCAATCCCCGGTCCTTCTCGCGCCCAGGCGTCCATCGACCGACGCGCGGCTGGGTTGAACTCGTGGTTCTCACGCTCTCCATTCCCGCGGCCGCCTTGCGGGACTGGCGGGCGCGGGGGACGGCAGACGGCGCGGATGCGCTCGAAGAGCTGGACGAAGTGGAATGGCAGGAAGCCGCTGCTGCAACAGCGCACGAAACCCCGGTGCCTCAGGACTGGCTCTTCTGGAGCTTCTTCATGTGCACCGCGATCGCTGCGTTGCCCCTGATCGGCATTCGCTGGACCACGCCCGAGGTCGCGTCCACGGCCTGCGCATTCGAGGATGCCATCCTGCTGGCGCTGCCCGTCGTCATCCCGTTGCCGTTTCTTTTCATGGGGTGCGTGGGCGTGCTGGTCTTCCAGCCGGCATCGCGAACGCCCGCCGTATTCGGGATCTTCGGCGTGGCGATGGCGCTTGCGCTCGCCGCGGCGCACGCGCTGCTTGCCTAGGCGCTTGACATGCAGGTATTTACCTGCATAAGATGCGCCCACGCACAAACACTACGAATGGACGCTGACAAGGTTTTCAAGGCACTGGGCGACCCCACACGCAGGAAGCTGCTCGACCTGCTGTACGAGCGGAACGGGCAGACGCTGGGCGAACTCTGCGAGCACCTGGACATGACGCGGCAATCGGCCACCCAGCACATCGGGCTCCTCGAGGAGGCCAATCTGGTGAGCACGGTCTGGCGCGGCCGGGAGAAGCTGCACTTCATCAACCCGGTGCCGCTGCATGAGGTCTACGAGCGGTGGGTGCGGAAATTCGAACGCCAGCGGCTCGGGCTGCTGCACGACCTGAAGAAGCAACTCGAAGGAGAGTGACGATGAGCAAAGAGAAGACCAGCTTCGTTTACGTGACCTACATCCGCTCGACGCCGGAGAAAGTGTTCGAGGCCATCACGAAACCGGAGATCGCGCGGCGCTACTGGGGCCACGAGAACGTCTCCGATTGGAAGCCCGGATCGACGTGGGAACACGTGCGCGCCGATGAGCAGCGCACGGTCCAGGTGGTCGGCAAGGTGGCCGAGGTCGCGCCGCCGACGCGCCTGGTCATCACGTGGGCGAATGCCTCGCAGGCCGCCGATCCGGCCAGCTACAGCCGCGTGAGCTTCAACGTCGAGGCCTACGACGAGATGGTGCGGCTGACCGTCACCCACGACGAACTCGAGGCCGGCAGCGGGATGGCCAAGGGCATCCAGCAGGGCTGGCCGATCGTGCTTTCCAGCCTGAAGTCCCTGCTGGAAACGGGGCAGGGCATCGATGTCTTCGCCAAGGCGAAGGCGGCCTGAACCGGAGTTGTCCATGACCCAGCCCTACACCGGCGGATGCGCGTGCGGCGCGATCCGCTACGCAACGAAGCACGCACCAGTCTTCCAGAATCACTGCCAGTGCCGCGACTGCCAGCGGCGCAGCGGCACCGGACACGGCTCATACCTGACCTTTCCCGCACGCGCCGAGATGACGATCACCGGCGAGGCGACGCATTGGCAGGTCGCCGGCGACAGCGGAAACGGGAAGGTCCACGCTTTCTGCCCGGTCTGCGGAACGCCGGTCTACCTGAGCTTCGTCGCGATGCCGGACCTGATCGCGGTCCACGCGGGCAGCCTGGACGATCCGGACCGCTTCGCGCCGCAAGTTCTCACCTACAGCGTCGGCGGGTTGGCGTGGGACGCCATCGATCCGTCGTTGCAGGCATTCGAGCGGATGCCGTCCGGCTAGGCCGCGCAGGGGCGTCACGGGGCGGCACTACGGCCCCACCATGCCGCGGACCTTGTTCGCCAGCGCGGTGATCTCGAATGGCTTCGTCATCACCTCCATGCCGCGCTCCAGATGCCCGTTGCCCACGGCCGCGTTTTCGGCGTAGCCGGTGATGAATAGCACCTTCAGGTCCGGGCGCGTGACACGGGCTGCGTCGGCCACCTGCCGTCCGTTCATTCCACCGGGCAGACCCACGTCGGTGATGAGGAGATCGATGCGTGCCCGGGATTGCAGCAGCCGCAGCCCCCGCGACCCCTCTTCCGCCTGGATCACCCGGTAGCCAGCCTGTTCGAGAACTTCGGCGATCAGGATCCGGATGTTCGCCTCGTCCTCGATCACCAGCACGGTTTCGCCGTCGCCGCGCTCGACGGATTCCTGCGCGTAGCGGGGCTCCTCCTGATCGGGGTCGCCGAGGTGGCGGGGCAGGTACAGGCACATCGTGGTGCCCTTGCCCACTTCAGAGTAGATGCGCACCTGTCCGCCGGACTGCCGCACGAAGCCGTAGACCATCGAGAGCCCCAGGCCGGTGCCCTGGCCGATCGGCTTGGTGGTGAAGAAGGGGTCGAAGCAGCGCGCCTTGACTTCAGCCGACATGCCCGCGCCGGTGTCCGTCACGCACAGGGAGACATATTGCCCCGGCGGCAACTCGCGCTCGGCCGCGGCGCGCTCGTCGAGCCACTTGTTCGCCGTCTCGATGGTGAGGCGGCCGCCGTCGGGCATGGCGTCTCGCGCATTGATGCAAAGGTTCAGCAGCGAATTCTCGAGCTGCGGCGAATCGACCTTCGTCGGCCAGAGACCGCCGGCGCCGATCACCTCCACCTCCACGCCCGGCCCCATGCTGCGGCGGATCATCTCTTCCATGCTGCCGACCAGGCGATTGACGTCGGTCGGCTTCGGGTCGAGCGTCTGCCGGCGCGAGAAGGCCAGCAGCCGCTGGGTGAGTGCGGCGGCGCGGCGCACCGATGCCTGGCCCATGGCGATGTAGCGCTCGACACCCTCGAGCTTGCCCTTGGCGAGCTTCGCTTCGAGCACCTGCAGGCTGGCGCTGATGCCACCGAGCAGGTTGTTGAAATCGTGCGCGATGCCGCCGGTGAGCTGGCCGACGGCCTCCATCTTCTGGGATTGGCGCAGCGCTTCCTGCGCCACGTTGAGTTCGATCTGGGCTTCCTTCTCGGCGGTGATGTCCCGCCCGCTGCAGTAGTAGCGGCCTTCCTCGGGCACGCCCGTCCATGACAGCCATCGGTACGTGCCGTCCTTGCGGCGATAGCGGTTGACGAAGTTGACCGCCGGCGTCCCGCCTTCAAGCTCGGCGAAGCCTTGTCGCGTCGCCTGGAGGTCGTCGGGATGGAGCAGGTCGAAGATGGGCGTGATCCGCAGTTCGTCCTCGGACCATCCGAGCACGACTTGCCATGCGGGGTTGGTCTTCTCGAACACGCCGTCGCCGTTGAGCACGCCCAGCAGATCCGACGTGAACCGCCAGAACAGGCTGCGCCCGTGCGAGCGCTCTTCCACCTGTCGCTCCAGATCGCTGTTCAGCGCCCGCAATTGCGCCTCGGTCGCGCGCAGGCGCTCGCGCTCGCCATTCAGGTGCCGCTCCGCCTGCACCTTGGCCGTGGTCTCGACCACGACGGCCATGACGCCGGCGGGCATGCCCGCTTCGTCGAGCAGGGGCGAATAGTCGAGGTTCATCCACGCGGGTTCGGCGCGGCCGTGTCTCGCGAGGGTGAGTTCCTGGTCCTGGTAGCTCAAGGTGCCGCCCGCCAGTCCGACCTTCATGACGTTGTCGTTGAAGTCCGCGACCTCGGGCCATCCTTCCCGGACGCGCGACCCGAGCAGCCGTGGATGCCGGTTGCCTGCGAAGACGGAATAGGCATCGTTGTAGATCATCACGCCCGTCTCGCCCCACAGCATGACGATGGGCACCACCGATCGCAGCATGAGCGCGGTCGCCGTCTTCATGTGCGGCGGCCACTGCTCGATGGGGCCGACGCCGGTCGCGCTCCAGTCATGCCGCGCGATCAGTTCGCCGAGCTGGCCGCCTCCGGCGAGAAAGGGCAGGGACCCGCTCATCGGATGCCCTCGCGCTCGGCCACGGAGCGGCCGTTGCGTGACCACACCTGCAGCAGGAAGTCGTCCTCTTCGTGGCGCACGAGGCGCGCCAGTCCCAACGCCGCCAGTGCCGCATGCACGGCGTCGGTCGACAACCTGCGCTCCTTGAAATCCGGCCGCCAATCGCAAGCGACCAGCGTTCCCGCAGCCGTCAGCGAGTGTCGACAGCAGCCCGCGACGCTGCGCATGTCGGACTCGTCGAGAAAATAGCCCAGCTCGCTCAGCACGATGAGATCAAACGGCCCGGCGTCGTGCGGCCAGTCGTCGGGAAGGCTGTGCTGCTCGACCTGCACGTTGCGCAGCCCGCGTGTGCGTTGGGCAGCGATCTCTACCGCGCGCTGGGAAAAGTCGGCGGCCAGCAACTGGTCGCAGCGCTTCGACAACGCGAGGGTGAGCTCGCCGATGCCGCAGCCGGGTTCGTAGGCGTGCTGGTAGCGCTGCTCGGGCAGGGCGGCGAGCAGGAGATTGCGCTTGCGCTCTTCGTACCAGCGGGTGCGCAGCTGGTAGGGATCGTCGCTGGCGCCATAGAGCCCGGCGAAATAGGCGTCTTGCGTGTCGCTCACGTGAACATCACCTCGAAGGAACGGGCCGCTCTCTCGACCGTGGTGGCGCGGAGGATCGGGCCGGCACCGGTGGAGGCGTCGGGCTCCAGCTGGCTCTTGAAGCACTGGACCGCCTGGCGCTTGCGGGTCACGGCGTCGGCGTCGAGGCTGACTCGGCTTGCGCGATGCCAAGGCAGGCGCTCGTCGCCCGGTGCGGCCCAGTGCCATGCCCACACGGGCACTTCCACCAGCCGCGCACCCGTGCGGGCCGCCGCAAAGGCGCAGGCATGGCCCGTGGCCTCGTGGTCGGGGTGGCCGTCCTGTCGCCAGGTGGTGAAGATCACGTCGGAGCGATCCAGCATCGGCAGCAGCCGGTCCGCCAGCAGGCAGCGCAGTTCCTGCAGGCCGCCGTCGGGCATGCCCAGCCGCACCGGTCCCACGTTGACGCCCAGGCAACGCAGGGCGTTCCGGCTTTCCTGTGGGCGCTCCCTGACCAGTCGATCGGCGGGCCAGGCGGATGATCCGCGATGGCTGGCAGTGCCGTCCGTCACCGCGATCACGCAGATGGAAGTTTCGGTGCGTGCCAGCTGCGCCAGCAGTCCGCCGACGGAGAGCACCTCGTCGTCCGGGTGCGGTGCCACCACCACTGCGCGGGCGCCGTGCGGCACCAGTTGCCCAGGCGTCGCCGGTCGCAACTGCCGAAGGCCGGCCCACGCGTTCCAGTCGAGTTCCGAGGTGCCTTGCCCGCGAATGGGGCGATCGGTCACAGCATCCATGGCGGCGTTTCTCCATCCAGCATCTGTTGGCCCAGCGCCGCGAGGTCGCGCTCCGCGTGGCTCTGCCGCAGGAACACCGGCAGGTCGGCCATGGCGCGTGCGAAGCGCGGGTTGCGGCACATCGGGCCCGCGCCCACCGCACGGCCGGCGTGGTGCATGACTTCGTTGGCAGCGTGCTCGACAACCAGCCGCACGCGCAAGGCAGCGCGTCGGGCGTCTTCTTTCGGATGCGCGTCGATCCAGGCGGCGGTTTCACGCAGCACGGCCGCACCGCCGCCGAGCGCCACGTCGATGGCGCCCAGGTGGGCGAGCCGATGGGCATCGGGCGTCTTGCCACTCGCCTGCCATGTCATGCGCGCGATCCCGAGCGCACCGCCGAACCAGCAGGCCGCGATGCCGGCACCGCCTTGCCAGAAGCCGGGCCGGTTCACGTAGTCGCCGGGGCGGCCGAGTTGCCGGGCGTCGGCGTGATCGAAGCGGACATCCACGCTGCCGCTCGCGGCCATGCCGACGGCGTGCCAGCCGTCCCCTGTGATTGCGACGTGAGGGGGCGCGATGGCGACGGCGGCCAGACAGGGTTCACCCCCGGCATTCCAGCAACTCACGACCGCATGCGTCGCGGCCGCGGCACCCGAGCACCAGGCTTTGGTGCCGGAGAGACGCACATGGGAACCCCCCACGTCTGCCGCGGAGCCGACGGTGTTCATCGTCAGACGCGCATCCGGCGGCTCGGCGCACCAGGTGCCCCAGCGCGAGCCCCGCGGCGGGGCGGGCGCGTCCAGTTCCTGCAGGATCGCGAGTGCGTCGGTATGGCCCTCGAACAGCTTCGCCAGCGAAAGATCATGGGCGGCCACCTCGGCCAGGACTCGCCAGCGCGCGAGTGTTCGCCCGGTTCCCGGCAACGGAAGTTGGTCGACGCCGGCGTCGACCAGATGTGCGAGCGTAAGTCCCGTTCCGTGCTGCTGCTGAAGTCGCGCCAAGGCGTCGTCTGTGACGGAGGCGAGCATGCGTGAATGCGGATGGGTTGAGCGGGCGTGGGAAGAAACGGCCGGTCGACGGTACGCGAAAGAGCCAGTGCGTCCCGTCAGCGGACAGCGCTGGCGCGTGTAGGAGGCCGCTCAGGGCTCGACAAGGTGGGTGGCCAGCAACGGTGCCGCGCCCTTGAGCAGCTCGAACTCCTCGTCAGGGAGGGGCAGGGGCGCGGTGTCGAAATGACTGAGCGTGCCCCAGATGTCACCGCCGGGATTCAGGATGGGGACGCTGTGATACGAGAGGGCGATGCTGGGATAGGAGTAGCCGCGAAGTCTCGCGTCGACCGAAGAGTTGTCGGTCCGGAACTGACCGTCGCGCACGACGAACTGGCAGTAGCTGCTGTCGAACGGAATCGCCGCCAGGTATTCGGGCCGCAGCTTGCCGGTCTTGTCATGCAGCAGCACGTTCTTCAACGTGAGACCCGCAAGCCGGTAGATCGCGCTGTAGCGGTGCGCGACACCGTCGTTCAAGAAGGCAAGGGCGTTGGACGGCCCGTCGGCGTCCAGGATGGAAGAGAGCGTCTGCAACGTGCGAGGCAATCCCATGCGCCATTATGGGCTTGTCAAGGCCGGCAAGGCTGCCGAATTCAGCGTCTCCGCCACCGCGTTCAACAGCGCGTCGGCAAAGCCGCCACGCGCCCTCGCGTGGCTTCGCGCGCTCGTCATGACCCGCGGCTTGGCGCTCCATGCGATGGTCGCGCCCGACGCTTCGAGCGCGCGCACCAAGTCCACGTCCTCGCTGCAGCCCAGGTGCCGAAAGCCACCCGCACGTCGATAGGCCAGCGCCGAGACGCCCAGGTTGGCGCCATGGACGTGCTGGTGCCCGTCCCTGTCCTGGTAGGTCTGGACAAAATGCAGCCGCAGGAGATCCGCATGGATGCCATGGGGCGACCAGTCCTCCACGCCGACCGTGCCGCAGACGGCATCCACATCGAGCGAGAGCTGATCGGCCAGCCAGGTCGGCGACACCAACGTGTCGGCGTCGGTGAAAGCAAGCCACCGCGCTCCCCGCGCGAGCAGGACCTCCGCCCCCACTGCGCGCGCCACGCCCACGTTGCGGGCACGCACGCTGAGGGTGATGGCGCCGGCGCGAGCGGCCAGGACGCCCGTGGCGTCCGTGCATCCGTCGGTGACGACGACGATTTCGGCCGCTTCCCCGGCCAGATGGGGATGAAGCGCTGCACGCCGCGCCGCCCCAACGCATTCGGCGATCGTGTCCTGCTCGTTGTGGGCCGGTATGACGATGCCAAGCATGTGTTGAGGTTGTAGGTGGTGGGCTGTCTGGGGGATGCGGCAAGCGTAGGGCGGCCGACGCGCGAGGCGCGTCGGTCGAGATGGCAACGGCGCGTAGGGCGCCGCCGGGAAGATCGGAAGCGATGTCTTTAGACATTGCGCGCAGGCGGCGCAGCGTGGCTGGCGCGCGGCGCGCGGCGCAGTCTATCGGCCGGGTCGCGCGCCGGCCTTGTCGGTGGAGGCCAATTGATCGCGTACTGCGGTCACGTGGGACCCGACCTTTGCCAGCGCATCGTTCAACGCCGCTTCGCTGCAATGAAACTGTGCGCACCAGTACTGCAGCTCGACCGGGTCCTGGGCGTTGACGCGGCCGGGGTCCAGGGGCTTGAAATGGCTCAGATCGACTGTCATGTCCGCTCCTTCAGGGGTCCGCAACCAAGTCTTATAGGGCGGAGGCCGCCCGCATACAAGCGCGAGACATCGACAAGGGCAACCCTGCGTAACACTGGCTTCATTCAGGTGGCGTACGCTTCGGCCAGACAGTCTGCCGGCGCTGGTAGAGGGCGCTTCGGCACCCACCCGTCAAGGGCGGTTCCTCGATGCCGGCGGCTGTCTTTGCGTCTGTGTCCCCGCGGTGCCTAATCGGAAGGCATCGCGTTGGAAGCCAAGTCTGGAGTCGATTCCGGACGTTCTTCAGGGTGTTGTCCACAGGTCTGTCCACGGGGCCGGTGGAGAACCTATCGATCCCGGCCCGCCGCTTCATCGGGGATGCCCTGAAGGTCCGCCATCCACACCGCCGCCTCCGAATCGCTCGGCGCGCGCCAGTCGCCGCGCGGGGAGAGCGAGCCGCCCGATCCGACCTTGGGCGCATTCGGCACGCACGAGCGCTTGAACTGGCTGGTCTTGAAGAAGCGGTAGAGAAAGGTGCCGAGGTGCTTGCGGATCTCCGCGAGCGAGTAAGCGTTGCGCTCGGCCTGCAACTCGTCCGGCCAGCGACCTTTTTCGCGGTCATGCCACGCCGTGTACGCCAGGAACGCCACCTTGCTCGGCTTGAAGCCGTAGCGCAGCGTGTAGTAGAGGTGGAAATCCTGAAGCTCGTACGGCCCGACGAAGTCCTCGGTCTTTTGCCCGGGTTGCCGTGCGGCATCCTCCGCCGAGCCGGCTTCGTGCGGCACCAGTTCCGGGCTGACTTCGGTTTCGAGGATGGCTTGCAGCACCGTGCTGCCGGCCGGCCCGATCTGGCCGTTCTGCGCGACCCAGCGCACCAGATGCTTGATGAGCGTCTTCGGCACGCTCGCGTTCACGTTGTAGTGCGACATGTGGTCGCCGACGCCGTAGGTGCACCAGCCGAGCGCAAGTTCGCTCAGGTCGCCCGTGCCCACCACGATCGCGCCGTGGAAGTTGGCGAGCCTGAACAGGTGGCTGGTCCGCTCGCCGGCCTGCACGTTCTCGAAGGTGATGTCGTACTGCGGCACGCCGTCGGCAAAAGGGTGCCCGAGGTCGACCAGCATCTGGTGGCAACTCGGCCGGATGTCGATCTCGCGCGACGTGCAGCCGATTGCGTCCATGAGCTGGTGCGCCTGGTCCCGGGTTCGATCGCTGGTGGCGAAGCCGGGCATCGTGAACCCGAGGATGTTGGCCCGCGGCAGGGACAGCCGGTCCATCGCCTGCGCGCACACGAGCAGGGCGTGGGTCGAGTCGAGGCCGCCCGACACGCCGATCACCAGTTTCCGGATGCCCGCGGCCTCCAGCCGTTGCACCAGCGACTGGACCTGGATGTTGAAGACCTCCATGCAGCGCTCGTCGCGATGGCGCGCATCCGCGGGCACGTACGGAAAGCGCTCCACATTGCGCATCAGCGCCGGGGCAGGCAACGACTTCGGCGCGGTGCAGTCGAAGTCCACCGTGCGCCAGCCGGCCAGCGACTGCTTGTGCCGCTGGACCGAAACGCCGAAGGAGTTCTGGCGCATGCGCTCGCGCGATAGCCGTTCGAGATCGACGTCGGACATGATCATGTGCGACTGGTTGCTGAAGCGCTCGCTCTCGGCCAGCATCTCGCCGCTCTCGTAGATCAGGGCCTGCCCGTCCCAGGCGAGATCGGTGGTCGACTCCCCGATGCCGGCCGACGAATAAAGATACGCGGCGAGGCAACGCGCCGAATGCAGGCTGACCAGGCGATGGCGGTATTCCGACTTGCCGATGGTGATGTTCGAGGCGGAGAGATTGACCAGCACGGTGGCCCCGGCGAGCGCTGCGTAGCTCGATGGCGGGATCGGCACCCAGACGTCCTCGCAGATTTCCACATGCAGCTTGAGCAGTGGCAATTGGCGTGCCTGCACGATCACGTCGGTGCCGAAGGCAACGCGCTGGCCGCACAGCTCGATCTCGGTGGACAGGGCGCTGTCGGCGGCGCTGAACTGGCGGGCCTCGTAGAACTCGCCGTAGTTGGGCAGATAAGTCTTGGGCCAGACTGCGAGGATCCGGCCACCGCTCACGGCGACGGCGCAGTTGTAGAGCCGATGGTCCAAGCGCAGCGGAAGTCCCACGACCGCAAGCGCGGCGATTTGCTTCGACGCCGCCACGACGCTCGCGAGCCCGGCTTCGCAGGCTTCGAGCAGAGCGGCCTGATGGAAGAGGTCGTCGCACGTGTACGCCGACAGGCCCAGTTCCGGAAAAGCGACGACCACCGCGCCCTGCGCGCTGGCCTCTCGATACAGCGCGACGGTTTCCCCGGCGTTGAACACCGGGTCGGCCACCCGGTTGCGTGGCACCGCTACCGCCACTCTTGCGAAGCCGTGGGCGTAGGGGTCAAGAAACTCGGGCAGGGTGGTCATGAGGCTTTCCTTGTGGCGAGACGGATGCGAGCGGCCGGCGTGGTCGACGCATTGGGCGGCGTAGGAGTCAAGCTTGCGGGTCGGCAGCCTACAACGCGGACGTGACTTCCCGTCCAAGAATGTTTCTTTTATGTTTTTGAGGAAACGGAGGCAACATGGAACCCAAGTCCTGGATCGCGACGCTCAAGGAAGCGGACGCCAATCGGCCGGATCTGCCTGGCGAACATCTCGTCGTGCTTGGTGTCGGCCTGCTGCTGATGATGGCATCGGGGCGAAGCCGCACGGTCATCGGCAAGGCGCTGATCGGCGCTGCGGCCGGCGCGTTCATCGGCCGAGCGGCCAGCGGCACCGGCGGTCTGACGCGCCTGACGGCCAAGATCGACGAGGCATTGACGCGGTACAGGCTCTAGACGGTGCGCTGCGGCGAGCCGCGCTAACCAGCGCGTTTCGCTTGCTCGCGAGTGCCGGCGCGCGATGCGCGCTTGGCGGGCTTGCGCGGACCCAGGTTCGCCAGCAACGGCTGGGGCGCGTCGGGGGCCTGAAGGGGCTGGGCGGGCTCCAGAAGGGCGCCCATGCCTTTCGAGAACTCAGTGCACGCGCGATCGAAGGCCGCAAGCGCCTCGAAATATTCGCGCCGGGCAGCCTTGGCGGTCATGGCGCACCACGCGATCGGGGGGTGTCCGCAACGCACCCGGAAGGGACAAGGACACGAGTCTTTGTCTTACAAGTGGGCGAAACCCGGGCTAAGACAAGAGTACACAATCTGAATACCTCCTTGGAGCGCCGGGATGAAGTTTTGCGAAGCGTGCCATACGCCAAACAAGGACCGTGCCAGATACTGCCTCGGTTGTAAAGGCAAGTTCTCGGGCGTGCGCTTCGCAGCCAATACCTCCGCAAGCACCTTCCCGGATTCACTGGAGGCCATGTCCGCGCCGCCCGTGCCGACGCGGAAACTGGACCGTGCGGGCCGGGCGCCCAGGGCGGGCAAGCGCATCGGCTTGCGTGTGCTGCTGCTTCTGCTGGTTTCCCTCGGCGCGTTCGCGTACTGGTATTCGAGCCATCTGGCAGTCGGCTTGTCGATGTTCGACAAGGCAATCTCTGGCTTCTCTTCCACTTCCTTCACTTCCAGGCTCGCGTCGCTGTGGCAGTCGTCGGCCTCGGACGAAGTGGCCATCGTCGAGACGCCGGTTCAGCCCGTGATTCCCGCGACGGTCCGGCCGCCTGTGGCGGCGCCTGCTCCGGCACCCGTATCCCGTCGACGCAACGACGACAGTGCGCCGAAGCCGAGAAGCGCCGAGAGAGCGAGCGACTCCGCGAACGCATTCGACGCGGAGCGCAAGGTTCAGCGGGCCAAGCCGGTCGAACAGGTTCAGCCGCCGCTCGTGATCGGCTCGGCATTCCAGGCGCCTGCGCCCGTTCTGGCGCCGCCGGACGCGCCGGCGGGGGCCATTCCCGAGCCTGAGCGCGCCGTCACGGAGCCGAAGGAAAAAGAGTGCAGCGAAGCGCTGGCTGCACTGGCCTTGTGCCCGAAGTGAAAGCGAGCGGCCCGCACTTCGATCACATGCAGGCACTGTGTCAGCCAGCCCTGCCGTTTCGCCAGACAAACGTGCAGAACGCTGCAATCTTGCAGCTACCAGTTGACACGCGCCTTGCCCACACTTGCTTGCATCGACAGCGGATGTTCCAGATGCAAGCCCGTCTCTACCCCAGCACCGTCTACCTGAGCGCCCCCGGGATGATCCGGCTCGTCCAGCGCAAGGGCCTCTCCGCTTGCATCGCGGGGGTGGCCGATCGCATCGAGCGCGAGTTCCTGCGATGGAACGACTTCGACAAGACGGCGCGCGTGGCCAGCCATTCGGACGTCGGCGTGATCGAACTGATGCCGATCGCCGATGCCGAGCAGTTCGCGTTCAAGTACGTCAACGGCCACCCGGCCAATCACCTGCATGGCCTGCCCACGGTGATGGCCTTCGGCGTGCTCGCCGACGTGCGCACCGGCGCGCCGCGCTTCCTGTCGGAGCTGACGCTGACGACGGCCATCCGCACCGCAGCGATGTCCGCGCTCGCGGCCCGCGAGCTGGCGCGGCCGGGGAGTCGCAGCATGGCGCTGATCGGCAATGGCGCGCAAGGCGAATTCCAGGCACTCGCGTTTCGCGACCTGCTGGGCATTCGCGAGCTTCGCCTGTTCGATACGGATCTGGCCGCAAGCGCCAAGCTGGCAGCCAATCTCGGCGGCCAGGGCTTCCAGCTCCGCATTTGCGCCAGCACGGCCGAGGCGGTGCGAGGCGCCGACATCGTGACCACCGCGACGGCCGACAAGACCAACGCGACCATCCTCACGCCCGACATGGTCGTCCCCGGCATGCACATCAACGCGCTCGGTGGCGACTGCCCGGGCAAGACGGAGCTGCATCGGGGCGTGCTGGAGCGCGCGGCGGTGTTCGTCGAGTTCGAGCCGCAATCGCGCATCGAAGGCGAGATCCAGCAGATGCCTGCCGACTTCGCGGTGACCGAGTTCTGGGAGGTGCTCGCCGGCCGTCGACCGGGCCGGGTCGATGCCTCGGAGGTCACGGTGTTCGACTCGGTCGGCTTCGCGCTGGAAGACTTCGCGGCGCTCGCCTTCATGCGGGAAACCGCCGAGGCGCTGGGGCTCGGCGAGATCCTCGACCTCATGCCCGAGACGGCCGACCCGAAGAATCTGTTTGGCGTCTTGCGCATCGCGAGCGGTAGCGAAGCGGCGCGCGACGTCATGATGGCGGCGCTCCACTGAGTGCGGACGTGAAGAGCCGCTTGCCCCGCGACCTCAGCAGCGTCACCAGCCGCTGCGCCGCCGGCGACAGATAGCCCTCCTTGCGATAGGTGACGCCCAGGTGGCGTCGCAGCGTCGTTTCCTTCAAGCGCACCTCGCGCAGCACGCTCGCCGCGCCGCTCGCGTTCAGCGTGTGGCGCGACAGGAAGCTGAGCAGATGCGTGCGTGCGATCAGCCGCGGCAGCAGCGGAATCGAATTGGCGTCGATCTGTGCGGTCGGGGTCGGCAAGCCGCGCGAACGGAAAGCCGCGTCGAGCCACTGCCGGCTCACGATGGTGTTCACCGGCAGCACCCAGCGCCAGGCGAGCAGCGATTCCATCGTGATCCGCGGCAGTGCGAACACAGGGTGATCCGGACTGGTCGCGACCACCACCACGTCCTCCACGATCGAGTGCGTCACGAAGTCGTCGTCGTCCTCGGGCATCAGTCCGATGAGGAGGTCGATCGCGCCCTCGCGCAAGCGCTCGCGCAACGCGATGCTCGGCGCCACAGTGATGTCGATGGTGGTCTCGCTGGCTTCGGCCAGCAGCAGGCTGCAGATTTCGGGCAGCACGTGATCGGCGGCGATCGGCCCGCTGCCGATGCGCACGTGGCCTGCGTTGCCCTTGGCGAAATCGCCCACCTCGCGCAGCGCCTCTTCGGTCGCGCCGCGCAGCACGCGTGCACGCGCCAGCAATACCTGGCCTACGGGCGTGAGCCGGATGCCGCGGCCCTTGCGCTCGAACAGCGCGGCGCCGAAGGCTTCCTCCAGCCTTTGCACCGCCTTGGTCAGCGCGGGTTGCGTGCGGCCCAGCTTGTCGGCGGCCTGCCCGACGTGGCCCAGGTCGGCCACGACCTCGAAATACTTCAGGTCTCGAAGGTGGATGTCCATTCATAGCTCCGAGGAATCGATGGATGAACATTATCGAATGGACGGAATGGATCGGAGTTTTCAGAATTCACCCTACCAACAGGAGACATTCCATGACCCGTCGATACCGTTTGCTGGCAGGCGCCGCTCTCGCACTGCTCGCCTGCAGCAGCCTTGCCCAGACCCCGTGGCCCGCCAAGCCGATCAAGCTGGTCGTGCCTTTCCCGCCCGGTGGCGGCACCGACTTCGTGGCGCGCCTCATTGCCGAGAAGCTGACGACCCAGGCCGGATGGGTGATCGTGATCGACAACAAGCCCGGTGCGGGCGGCAACATCGGGCTCGACGCCGTGGCCAAGTCGGCCCCCGATGGCTACACCATCGGCCTCGGGCAGACCGCCAATCTGGCAATCAACCCAGCGCTCTACGCGAAGATGCCCTTCGATCCGCTGAAGGATTTCGCGCCGATCGCCTCGGTCGCATCGCAGCCGGTGGTGCTGCTGGTGAACGCGTCGTCGCCCTACAAGACGTTGGCCGACGTGGTCGCCGCGTCGAAGGCCAAGCCCGAATCACTGCGCATCGGCCTGGCCGGCAACGGCACCGTGGGCCATCTGGCCGGCGAGATGCTGGAGCGCCGCGCGGACATCAAGATGCTGAACGTGCCATACAAGGGCGCGGGACCGGCCATGACCGACCTGCTCGGCAACCAGGTGGAGCTGAACTTCGCGAACACGCCCGTCGCGATCCCCCAACTGACCGGCGGCAAGGTCCGCGCACTGGCCATCAGCTCGCCGCAACGGCTGAAGACCGTGCCACAACTTGCAGCCGTGCCGACGGTCGCGGAGCAGGGTTATCCGGGCTTCGACGCGATCACCTGGACCGGGCTGGTCGCACCCGCGGGCACGCCCCCGGCAGTGGTCGAGCGCATCAACAGCGAGGTGCAGAAGATCCTCAAGCGTCCGGACGTGCTCGAGAAGCTGGCGCTCGAAGGCAGCACGGCCGCTGCCGAAGGCACGCCCCGGCAGTTCGGCGACTACATCCGCAGCGAACACCAGAAATGGGGCGCGCTGATCCGCGGAGCCAACATCAAGCTCGACTGAGCCGCGACAGGACTTACCCAGTGAACCCCACCATCCTGGTCACGGCGCCCAAGCTCGCGAAGGCCGGCACCGACCTCCTGACGCAAGCCGGCGCGCGCGTGATCTACCTTGCCGACCCCGACAGCGTGGAAGAGGTCGAACGCATCATGGCCACGGAGCCCGTCGATGCGGTCATCTCGCGCACGGTACAGCTCTCGGGCCGGGCCATCGCGGCATGCCCCACGCTCAAGGTCATCTCCAAGCATGGCGTCGGCGTCAGCAACATCGATGTCGATGCGGCCACCGCGCGCGGCATCCCGGTCTACGTGACGCCGGGCGCCAATGCGCAGTCGGTGGCCGAGATGACGCTGGGGCTGATGTTCGCCGCGGCACGCCGCATCGGCTGGATGGACGCCGAGTTGCACGCCGGCCGCTGGTCGCGCGCGCAGGATGGCGTAGAACTGCATGGCAAGACGCTGGGACTGGTCGGCTTCGGCCAGATCGGCCAGCGCGTCGCGACGGTATGCCGGGCGCTCGGCATGGAAGTGCTGGCCTTCGACCCGGCACTGACCGATGGCAAGAGCGCAGTCGATGGCGTGCGGCTGGTGCCGTCGCTGGCCGCGATGCTGCCGCAGGTCGATGTGCTCAGCCTGCATGTGCCGCTCAACAAGCACACCCGCAACATGCTCGGTGCCGGGCAGTTCGCGGCGATGCGGCGCGGCGCCATCCTCGTCAATACGGCGCGCGGCGAAGTGGTCGACGAGCCGGCGTTGATCGCTGCGCTGCGGCGCGGCCAACTGCACGCGGCTGGCCTCGACACCATGGCGGTCGAGCCGCTGCCTGCCGACAGCCCGCTGGCTGCATTGCCCAACGTCGTGCTGACGCCGCATGTCGGCGGTTCCACGCCTGCCGCCCTCGCGGGCATGGCCAGCGGCGCCGCGCGCAACGTGCTCGGCTGGCTGCAGGGCCGACCGGTCGATCCGTCGGCCTGTGTCAATCCCCAGGTCTTTTCCTGATCCCCACCCGTCTGATGTCCCCGGAGATTCCATGAGCAACGAAACCGCCGTCCAGTGGCCCGCCGGCTACCGCATCCATCCCCGCGCCGCAGGCCCCGCAGCCGATGTCGTGGCAGCGTTCCGCGACATCCCGGTCGCGGCGATCGGCGATGCGATGAGCCGAAACATCGGCACCATCGGCCTGCGCCAGTACCACGCGCGGCTCGACACCGTGCTGTGCGGCCCGGCCGTCACGGTGCGCGTGCGCCCCGGCGACAACCTGATGATCCACAAGGCGCTGATGATGGTGCAGCCCGGCGACGTGCTGGTCATCGATGGCGGCGGCGATGTGTCGCAGGCCCTGGTCGGCGGGCTGATCCGCACGACCTGTCTCTTCAAGCGCCTCGGCGGCCTCGTCATCGACGGCGCGGTGCGCGACCTGTGCGAATGGGCGGAGGAGGGCATGCCAATCTTCGCTCGCGGCCACACGCACCGTGGCCCGAGCAAGGACGGCCCCGGCGAGATCAACGTGCCGGTCTCCTGCGCCGGCCTCGCGGTGCTGCCGGGCGACCTGGTCGTCGGCGATGCCGATGGCGTCATTGCCATTCCAGCAGCCGAGTGCGTCGACGTCCTGGCGCGAAGCCGCGCGCACCTGGTGAAGGAAGCGAAGATCCGCGCCGACAACGCGGCAGGCAAGTCCGACCCCGAGCGCTTCGACGCGACCTTGCGCGCCAAGGGCCTGCCGGTGTGAGCGCCGCCGTGACGACGACCTCATCGACCGGCCTGGAGCACGTGGCCGCGCCGAGTTCGTCCGCGCCGGCGGGCGCAGGCGGATCGAAGCTGCCGCGCAAGCTGCGCCGCATGCTGTCGCTGGACGATTTCGAGCACGCGGCACGGCGCTTCCTGCCCGCGCCCATCTTTGCCTACGTGTCGGGCGGCTGCGAGACGAACCGCTCTCTGCGGGCCAATCGCAGCGCGTTCGAAGGCTTCGCGTGGGTGCCCCGCATCCTCACCGACACGTCCACACGCACACTGGCCACGCCCTTGCTCGGCAGGCAGTACGCGGCGCCGTTCGGCATCGCGCCCATGGGCATCGGCGCGCTGTCGGCCTACCGCGGCGACCTCGTCCAGGCGCAGGCGGCCGCGGCCACCAACGTGCCGATGATCCTGAGCGGGACTTCCCTGATCGCGATGGAGGAAGTCGCTCGCGCCAATCCGGCCGCCTGGTTCCAGGCCTATGTGCCCGGCGAGCCGGAGCGCATCCTCAAGCTGCTGGACCGGGTGGAGCGCGCCGGCTTCGGCACGCTCGTGGTCACGGTGGACACGCCGGTCTCGGGCAACCGCGAGAACAACATCCGGGCCGGCTTCTCCACGCCGCTGCGGCCGAGCCTTCGCCTCGCGCTGGACGGCATCACGCGCCCGGGGTGGCTTTGCAAGACGGCGCTGCGCACGCTGCTCGTGCACGGCATGCCGCATTTCGAGAACTCGCAGTCCACGCGCGGTGCGCCGATCCTGTCGTCCAGCGTGATGCGCGACTTCGGCGCGCGCGACCACCTGAACTGGGAGCACTTCGCGCTGATACGCCGGCGCTGGCAAGGCCAACTGGTCGTCAAGGGCATCCTCGACCCTCGCGATGCGCTGCAGGCGCGAGAGCACGGTGCCGACGGCGTCATCCTGTCGAACCACGGCGGCCGGCAGCTGGA
Source organism: Variovorax flavidus (assembly GCF_030317145.1). Lineage (GTDB taxonomy): Bacteria > Pseudomonadota > Gammaproteobacteria > Burkholderiales > Burkholderiaceae_C > Variovorax > Variovorax flavidus. The sequence continues at coordinate 1,114,701 of NZ_JASZYE010000001.1, read as the reverse complement.
TGGCGCCGTGTCGCCGATGCAGGTGCTGCCTGCGGTCGTCGATGCGCTCGGCAAGGACTATCCCGTGATGATCGACAGCGGCTTTCGTCGCGGCAACGACGTGCTGCTCGCGCTGGCGCTGGGCGCGAAGTTCGTCTTCGTCGGGCGGCCGTTCAACTACGCCGGCGCGATGGCGGGGCAGGCCGGCGTGGAGCACGCCATCGGCATCCTGGCGTCGGAGATCATGCGCAACATGGCGCTGATCGGGGTCCGGAGTCCCGCGGGCGTGGGCCGCCAGAACCTTTTCGGCACGGCGTAGGCGCAACGCCCTATCTGCGCAGCTGCATCGACACCGAGAACCGGTCCGCGGGATGCACCGAGACAGAGATCTCGAAGACATCGCCCTCGTCGTCGAAATAGCGTCGAACGATCTTCAGCGCCGTCGTGCCAGCCTTCACCTGGAGCTTGTCGGCCATGGCGCCATCGGTGATCGTGAATGCGCGCACGTCCTGGTGGATCTCTGCGATATGCCGGTCATAGCGGTCCTCGATCAGTGAGCTGATCAGCGAATCGGGCGAGGCCCGGACCACCTCGGCAATGTCGGCGTAACCGGGGTCGATGTAGACGTCGGTCCAGCCGATCGGCAGCGCGTCCTCGTCGCCCACCATCCGAAGGCTCGAAATGCGCAGCCAAGGCGCGCCATCGGCGCAGCCCAGCTCACGGGCGAGTTCGCCCGTCACCGTCGTCTGCCCGATCGCCTGCACCACGCGCTGGTGCTCGGCACCGAACTGCACCAGATCGTCGACCGATGCCAGCGAAGGCCTGAACCTGGGCCTCGGCTTCGCGGAGACGACGCGCGTGCCCACGTTCTTGCGGCGCGACACCAGTCCCAGCTCTTGCAATTCCGCCAGTGCGGCGCGCACGGTGTGGCGGCTGGTGCCGTAGTGCTTGCAAAGCTCCAGTTCGGTCGGCAGCAGCGTCCCCACGGCGAAGTGCCCCGACGTGATGCCGTCGGTCAGGTGGCGGGCGATGTTCGAGAAGTTGGCCTTCTGCGGGGTCGGTTCGAGAGCGTCGTTCATGGGCTTAAGGGTATACCCCATTGGGCGGTTATGTCCGAACATATTACAGTGAACATATGTCCGGACATATTGACGTCCGCCCCACATCACTTCACGAGGCCCCTATGTCCACTCCTTCGCTCCCCATGGCCAGCACGGTCGTTGATTCCATCCTCTTCCGCGATGCCTTCGGCACCCAGAAGATGCGGCAGCTCTTCTCGGACGGCGCGCTGATCCAGCGCTACATCGATGCAGAGATCGCGCTGGCAAGGGCCGAGGCCCGCTGCGGTGTCATCCCCGCGGAGGCGGCTGAAGTCATCGCGCGCGAATCCAGGATCGACCGGATCGACTTCGACCACATGCGCCACGAGACGGACATCGTGGGCTATCCGATCCTGCCGCTGGTTCACCAGCTGGTGGCGATGTGCGGCGAATCGGGCCGCTACGTGCACTGGGGCGCGACCACGCAGGACATCATGGACACCGCTGTCGCGCTGCAGGTGCGCGACGCGCTCGACAGCGTGGGCGAGGACATCCGCGAGCTGCGTGGCATCCTGGCCGCGCTGGCGAAGAAGCACCGCGACACGCCGATGGCGGGCCGCACCCATCTGCAGCAGGCGCTGCCGGTGACCTTCGGCTACAAGGTGGCGATCTGGCTTGCGATGTTCGACCGGCACCAGGAGCGCCTTGCCGAGCTGCGGCCTCGCGTCGCGGTGGTCGAGTTCGCGGGCGCCGCCGGCACGCTAGCCTCGCTCGGCGACAAGGGCTTCGAAGTGCAGAAGGCGATGGCCGGAGAGCTGAAGCTCGGCGTGCCCGCCACCACCTGGCACGTGGCCCGCGACGGCTTTGCCGAAGCGGTGAACCTGCTGGCGATCATCACGGGCTCGCTCGGCAAGATCGCGCTCGACATCATGATCATGGCGTCGACCGAGTTCGCCGAGGTCTACGAGCCTTTCGTCAAGGGGCGCGGCGCGTCGAGCACGATGCCGCAGAAGCGCAACCCGATCTCCAGCGAGCTGATGCTGGCCGCCTCCAAGGCGGTGCGCCAGCACGCCGGGTTGATGATCGACGCGATGGTGCAGGACTTCGAGCGCGCCACCGGTCCCTGGCACGCCGAATGGATCGCGATCCCCGAGAGCTTCATCCTCTCGTCGGGCGCCTTGCACCAGGCCAAGTTCGCGCTCGGCGGCCTCATCGTCGATGAAGCCCGCATGGCTCACAACCTCGGCATCACCAAGGGCCTGATCGTGGCCGAGGCCGTGATGATGGGCATGGCGCCGCACATTGGCCGCCAGCAGGCCCACGACGTGGTCTACGACGCGTGCCGCACCGTGAACGACAAGGGCGGCACTCTGGCCGAAGCCCTCGCAGCCCTGCCCGAAGTCACGAAGCACTTCGACCGCGCCACCATCGATCGCCTCACCGATCCGGCCAACTACCTCGGCCTCGCGCCGCAGATGGTGGACCGTGCGCTGGCGCTGTCGGCCGAAGTCAGCGCCTGAGACGCGGGAGAGAGACATGATGACAACCACCGCCACCCTCGAAGCGCCCCTGGCTCCCGCCCGCAAGCTGCCCTGGTATCGCAAGCTGGGCATGCAGGTGCTGGTCTCCCTGGTGCTCGGCATCGTCGTGGGCTTCGCCTTCCCGAAGTTCGCCTCGCAGCTCAAGTTGCTGGGCGACATGTTCCTGTCGCTGATCAAGGCAGGCGTCGCGCCGCTGGTGTTCCTCACCATCGTGCACGGCATTGCATCGGCCGGCGACGTGAAGAGTGCAGGGCGCGTCGGTTGGCGATCGATCGTCTACTTCGAGGTGATCTCGACGATCGCACTGGTCGTCGGCCTGCTGGCGGGCAATCTGCTGGGCATCGGCAAGGGCATGACCACGGTGGCCGCGGGCGCCGCCGCCCCGATCGCGAAGGCCGCGGCGCCGCAAGGCTTCCTGGAGTTCATGGCGCACATCGTTCCCGACAACTTCGTCGGTGCTTTCGCCAAGGGCGAACTGCTGCAGGTCGTCGTCCTCGCGGTGATGGTCGGCATCGGGATCCTCGCGATTCCCGAAGGTCGCCGCGAGAAGGTCAATGGAGGACTGGACTACATCTCGGAGGTGCTGTTCTCGTTCATCAACCTGGTGATGAAGCTGGCGCCCATCGGCACCTTCGGCGCCGTGGCGTACTCGGTCGGCAGCAACGGAAGCGCGGTGCTGATTGCGCTGGCGCAACTGGTGTTGAGCTTCTATGCGGTCATCGCGCTGTTCATCGCCGTGGTGCTCGGCCTGATCGCGAAGATCGCAGGCTTCAGCCTCTGGCGCTTCCTGCGCTACATCAAGGACGAGATCCTGATCGTGCTGGGCACGGCATCGTCGGAGAGTGCCTTGCCGCGCCTGCTGATCAAGCTCGAACGCCTGGGCTGCGCCAAGCAGACCGTCGGGCTGGTGCTGCCCACCGGCTACGCCTTCAATCTCGACGGCACGTCGATCTTCATGGCGATGGGGGTGATGTTCATCTCCCACGCCTACGGCGTACCGCTGTCGCTGGACCACCAGATCGGCATCCTGCTGCTGATGCTGCTGACCTCCAAGGGCGCGGCCACGGTGTCGGGCGGTTCGTTCGTGGTGTTCGCGGCGACCGTGACTTCGACCGGCATTCTTCCCGTCGAAGGGCTCGCTGTGATCTTCGGCGTCTACCGCTTCCTGTCGATGGCGATCTCGACGTGCAACACCATCGGCAACAGCGTGGCGGTCGTAGTCGTCGCGAAATGGTCCGGCACCTTCGACCCGAAGGTCGCCGAGCGGCATCTCTATCCCGAGCGCTTTCCGGCCATCGCCGCCGCAGATGCGCAACTGGACGACGGCAACCTGCTGCCCGAGGACATGAAGGACACCAATCCCCACCCGACCGGCATCGACATGCGTGCGCCGGCCGCTGCCCACTGACCCCGATCCACCTCAAGGAAATCATCATGAAGTCGAACTGGAAACTTGGCGCGCTTGCGCTGGCGTTTGTGGCGGGCAGTGCGTTCGCGCAGGCCTACCCGGTGAAGCCGGTCACCTGGATCGTGCCCTTCGCCGCGGGCGGGCCGACGGATGCACTCGCACGCAGCATCGCGGAACATGTGGCGCGGGAACTGGGACAACCCATCGTCATCGACAACACGCCCGGCGCGGGCGGCACGGTCGGCGCCGCCAAGGCTGCGCGCGCCGCGCCCGACGGCTACACGATGCTGGTCGGGCACATGGGCTACATGGGCGCCGCGCCCGCGCTCTACAAGAAGCTCAACTACGATCCGGTCAAGGACTTCGCACCGGTGTTCCGCTTTCCGGATACGCCGCTGGTGCTCATGGTCCGCAGGGAGCATCCGGCCAAGGACATCAAGTCACTGGTCGACTTCGGCAAGGCCAACCCGGACAAGCTGTTCATCAGCAATGCGGGTGTCGGCTCCAGCTCTCACCTGATCGCGGCGCTGTTCGCGTCGACCGCGGGCATCAAGATCTCGCAGGTTCCTTACAAGGGCGCCGGCCCCGCGCTGATCGACGTGATCGGCGGCCAGGTGGACGGCATCTTCGACCAGACCAACACCGCCCTGCCACAGATCAAGGAGGCGAAAGTGCGACCGCTGGCGGTGACGTCGAAGGTGCGGCTCCCGCAACTGAAGGACGTGCCGACATTGGCCGAGACGGTGCTGCCCGGCTTCGAGGCATCGACGTGGTATGGCGTCTACTCGCCGAAGGGCACGCCGCAGGCCGTGCTGGACAAGGTGCAGGCGGCCTACCAGAAGGTCATGACGGACAAGGCTTTCACCGACAAGATGTCGGAGCAGGCCATCCAGTTGCTGCCCGCCGACCAGTACACCGGCGCGGCGCTGGGCAAGCACACGGAGAGCGAGGTGGCTCGATGGAAATCCGTCGCGGCCAAGACCAACATCTCCCTGGACTGAGCATGAGCGGCGTACGCATCGAGAGCGATGCATTCGGCCCGGTCGAGATCCCCGCCGACTGCTACTGGGGTGCGCAGACGCAGCGCGCACTCGGCATCTTCGAGGTCGGCGAGGAGCGTTTTCCGGCCTGCCTGATCCATGCTTTCGGGCTCCAGAAGATGGCGGCTGCGCAGGCCAACCTGCGTTGCGCGACGCTTGCGCCCGAACTGGCGGAGCCCATCGTGGCCGCTGCCGCCGAGTTGCGCGACGGGCGCTTCGATGCGCACTTCCCGCTCACGGTCTGGCAGACCGGCTCCGGCACCCAGACCAACATGAACGCCAACGAGGTGATCGCGAACCGGGCGAACGAGCTGCTGGGCCAGCCGTTGGGCACCAAGTCGCCGGTGCATCCCAACGACCACGTCAACGCATCGCAATCCTCGAACGACAGTTTCCCGACCGTCATGCACGTGGTCACGGTGCTGGAACTCGAACGTCGGCTGAAGCCATCGCTCGTTCTTCTGCGCGACGGTCTGCAGCGCCGTGCCGAAGCCTTCGCCAATGCGCGGAAGATCGCACGGACCCACCTGATGGACGCAGTGCCCATGACGATGGGACAGGCCTTCGACACCTTTGCCCGCCAGGTCGCGCACGGGATCGACCGGATCGATGCCGCCATGCCGCGGCTCCAGCAACTGCCGCAAGGTGGGACGGCCGCCGGCACCGGCCTGAATGCGCCGCCCGGTTTCGACGCGTTCTTCTGCGAGGCGATCAGTACGCTCGCCGGCCGGCAATTCCTGCCCAACCCGTCGAAGTTCGAAGGCATGGCGGCGCACGATGCCCTGGTCGAAGCGTCCGGCGCGCTCAACGTCATCGCGACGTCGCTGATCAAGATCGCGAACGATGTGCGCTGGCTCGGTTCCGGGCCACGTTGCGGCCTGGGCGAGTTGAAGATTCCGGACGACGGCCTGACGAGTTCGATCATGCCGGGCAAGCGCAACCCTACGATTGCGGAGGTGCTGGTGCAGGCCTGCATGCAGGTCGTGGGAAACCACGCGACCATCACGATGGCCAACGCATCAGGCAACTTCGAACTCAACGTCGCCAAGCCTGTTCTCATCGCCAACCTGCTGCAGTCGATTCGCGTGCTGGCCGATGCGGCCCGCGTGTTCGCCCTACGGTTGGTCGAAGGCATCGAGGTGGACAGGGACCGGCTCGCCAGCAACGTCGAGAACGCGTTGCTGCAGGTGACGGCCCTGAACCCGCTGCTCGGGTACGACAAGGTGGCGAAGATCGCTTCCCTTGCACTCGCGCAGGGCATCACGCCGCGAGCGGCTGCGTTGTCGCTCGGGTTCGTGGACGAGGCGACTTACGACAGCGTGGTGGGCGCGTCGACGCCATAGCGCGGCAGGAAATTCATCGCGACGCTGCCCGAGCTGCCCGCCCGGACGACACGGTGGATGAAGTCGAGCTTCTCGATCACCGGCGGGACGACGATGAACGGGTAGCTGTCGTGCGCGCCCAGGCTCCGATCCATGGCATTGATGAACTGGGAAACCGGCAGCCACTGTTCGACCACGGCGTCCCGGATGGACTCGGCCTGCAGATCGAGGCTGCATACCTTCAGGGCAGGTCCCGAGGGCAGGGCAAAGTCCAGTCGCGCGCCCCACGAGGCGGCGGTTTCGAGGCCATCCACCATGTGCAGGTAGTGGGCCCAGGTCTCGGCCCAGTCCTCCCACGGGTGCGAGCTGGCGTAGGCGCTGATGAAGCGCAAGGGCCAATCCGCCACGGGCGAGCCGTAGTGCTTCTTCAACGCTTCCTCGTAGTCCGCCCGTTCGTCACCGAACAGCGCCCGGTACTCGTTGATCCACGGGGTACCTCGCACCAGCCGGTCCCAGTAGTAGTGGCCGATCTCGTGCCGGAAGTGACCCAGCAGCGTCCGGTAGGGCTCGTGCATCGACATGCGGATGTGCTCGCGGCGCGCATCGTCGGCTTCGGCGATGTTGAGCGTGATCACGCCTTCGTCATGCCCGGTCAGCACCCGCTCCTTCGGGTCCGCCTGCTCCAGAAACTCGAACGACAGGCCGTTGGCCGGATCCTCCAGCTTGTTGGGCGTGGGCAGGACCAGTTCGACCAGCGTGTAGAACAGGCGCCGCTTGGCCTGTTCGAGCGCAGCCCAGTATCCACGGTTCTCGGGCTTGGTCAGCGCGGGAATGGTGTGTGTCGTGCGGCATGAGAGGCAATGCTCGTGGGCACCGCCGGCGGGCACCATCCAGTTGCACACGCTTTCCTTGCGGTTCACGCAGGGCCTGTAGTCGGCACCGGGGTGGCCCAGGCGGCGCCATGACGCCTCTTCCGTGGCCTCGAAGGCGAGCATGAGTTGCTCATCGGGCGCGTATCCCAGTACCGAGCCGCAGGTTTCGCAGCTCAGGTTCTCGAAGAAGACGCGATTGCTGCAATTCGAACAGGTCAACTGCTTCATGGGGTCCGCGCTCTTCTTGTTGCAACGCAACATTGTCGGTCGGCCGGCGCAGGCCGTCGCCACGGACGTCTGCCCGCCCGCACGTGGGACGAGGTGCCGTCGCATTGTTGCGGCGCCGTCCTACCGACCTTGATGACGCCCGGGTCGCGCGAGGGGGACACCCGAGGCGCACACTCCGGCGGCCTTGCGTTGATCCATGCCTCCATGAACCCACTTCGAAGCCGCACGAAAGCCATTCTCTGGACGCTCGTCCTGTCGGTCGCCGCGACGGTCCTCGTGCTCGCCTTCACCGGCGGCGAAAAGAAACTCGACGAACAGATAACCCGCGAATATGCGTTGCACGACGCGCAGTACCAGCGTGCACTGGGCGTCATGCTCGGGCCGCCCATCACTGAGGGCAATCGTTTCGAGGCGCTGTACAACGGCGACCGCATCTTCCCGCCCATGCTGGCCGCCATCCGAAGCGCGCGGCAGAGCATCACCTTCGAGACCTACATCTACTGGTCGGGCGACATCGGGCGCGCGTTTGCCGATGCGCTGGCCGAGCGATCGCGAGCCGGCGTCAAGGTGCACGTGCTGCTCGACTGGGTGGGCAGCGCGAAGGTCGACGAGGATTTCGTGAAGGAGATGGAAGACGCCGGCGTGCAGATCCGCAAGTTCCACAAGCCGAACTGGTACGACATCACCCGGATGAACAACCGCACCCACCGCAAGCTCCTGGTGGTCGATGGGCGTATCGGCTTTACCGGCGGGGTCGGTATCGCGCCCGCCTGGACGGGCGATGCCCAAGACGCGGAGCACTGGCGCGATTCCCACTTCAAGGTCGAAGGGCCCGTCGTCGCCCAGATGCAGGCCGTCTTCATGGACAACTGGATCAAGGTGTCGGGCGACGTGCTGCACGGAGAGCGCTACTTTCCGGCGATCGCCAGGATGGGGAACGGGCGCGCCCAGATGTTCAGCAGCTCGCCCTCAGGAGGAAGCGAGAGCATGCACCTGATGTACCTGCTGTCCATCGCCGCGGCAACGAAGAGCATCGATCTCGCCAGTGCCTACTTCGTGCCGGACGACCTGACCGTCGGCGCGCTGGTCGCGGCCATGCGGCGTGGTGTGCGGGTGCGCATCATCACGCCCGGCCCGATCATGGATTCGCAAACCGTGCGCGGTGCGTCCCGGGCGGCCTGGGGCCCCCTGCTGGAAGCCGGCGCGGAGATCAGCGAATACCAGCCAACCATGTTCCATTGCAAGGTCTTCACCGTCGACGGCTTGCTGGTCTCGGTCGGGTCGACGAACTTCGACAACCGTTCGTTTCGCCTCAACGACGAGGCGAATCTCAACATCTACGATGAGGCCTTCGCTGCGATGGAAACGGTCCAGTTCGAGACCGACTTGAAGCACTCCAGGCGCATCACTCTCGAAGACTGGCGCAAGCGCCCGCTGTCCGAGAAAGCGCTGGAGCACCTCGCCTCGTTGCTGTCTGCGCAACTCTGACGCACGCTCTAGGCTGGCTGAGCGGAGATCGACGGCAGGAAGGGCGGGAGAACCCGCGCTGCACTCTGGAGAAGCTCGAATTCGCCGTCCGGCAGCGGGTGGCTCTGCACATCGAAATGACAGAGCGTCCCGATGAGTTCACCCGTCGCACTCGTGAGGGGCACGCCGTGATAGGAGACCATCATGCCCTGGTACGGATGCCCATCCAGTCGGGAGTCCTTGCCTGAATCGTCCGTGCGGAAGAAGCCGTCGCGAAGCACGAACTGGCAAAAACTCACCTCGAAGGGGACGATTGCCAGGAACTCCGGGCGCAGCTCGCCTTGCTTGTCATGCAGGTAGATGTTCTGCAGGGTTTCGCCGTGAAGGCGATAGACCGCCGAGTACCGGTGCGGGACGGCAGCGTTCAGGAAGGCGAGGGCGGCTTCGGGGCCCTCCGTTTGCAAGGTTGCGGTGAAGACCGAGATATCGCGAAGGGAGGGCATGGTGTGGGTGACTGTACGCTTGATCCACTGGGCCGCCCCAGCGAGGCGGGCGCTGGGTGCTTGAAGGAAGCACTGACACCGCCCGCCTTTCTGGCACGGAGCTACCCGTTCCGCTCGCGTGCAGCGTTCCGCAGGTCGCGAATCAGATCGTGGTTTCGTTGTGCACCATCCGCCTGCCGCTGAACGACGGCGCGGACTTCCGCGGGCAGGCTTTGCTTCAGCGCCTTGCGGTAGCGCGCGACCGCCGAATCCTCGCCGCGTTCGCAGGATTCGAGGATCGAGAGTTCGCTGTCGGCGCCGACGGTTCCCTTCACCTGGACCCAGCCGCGATGCATGGCGCCAGCCGTTGTGCCGCCAGATGCCGGCTCGCCGCCGTACGCCCTGACGAGCTGGATCAGTTCCACCCCGGCCTGGCGGCAGCCATCCGCGCGACTCTCGAAAAGCTGCCTGGCGTTGGGCGTTTCCACTTGCTCGGCGCAGGTGCGGAATCCGTATTCACCATCACGCGCGTTCTCCAGCAGATCGTTCAGCACGTCCACCACGTCGTCGTCGGAGAGATCTTCGTGGCTGACGATGTCACTGCCGTTGGCCTGCGTCGCATAGTAGGTCTCGTCCGCGCGGTTCCAGGCGGCTTCCGCAGCCGGGCGAGCCTCGGTCCAATCGAGCCTCGAGGCGCCGCGGCGGCTTTCCCATTCGGATGCCAACGCGGGCTCCGCCACGCTGAAGTCTTCGCCCCGGACGCTGCGCCCGGTCCAGCCCGCTTCGTAGGCCGGACCATAGTCTTCCCAGGGCCGGCTCGGGTCGTGGTACAGCTCCTTTGTGTAGTTCTCGCGCCAGTACGTTTCTTCGGCCGTCGGGTTCACCCCTTCGGCCACTGCCTTGCCGCCGAGGCCGCCAGCGACCGCGCCGGCCACCAGGCCGACCACCGTTCCCACAGGACCGGCGAGCGACCCCGCGGCTGCTCCGGCGAGTGCGCCCCCTGTCGCTCCCAGCCCGGTGCCTACCGGATGGGCGCCGGGCGCGCCAGTGATCGGATCGCGGTTGGGTGTGCCATTGCCGAGTTGGCCGTCATCTGTTGCCATGTTGTCTCCTGGTTGCCCGCCGTGGGCGATTGAAAACTCTTCGAAGAAGAGAGCCGAGGTCACCGTAGCGAGGCGCATGACCCGGTGGAGTCGTCGACATCGTCCAGCGCATGTAGGGCAAAGCCGGTGGTGTATCGACGAGATGCAATTCGCCGTGCGGCTATGGCTGGCGGCGTCGGCGCGCGATCTTTCGTTGACGCCGGGCCCAGCGAGTGGTCAGGAAGTTGCCGAGCGTGACTGCCGCGAGCAGCACCAGTTGCCGGCTGAGCATGCTGGTTGCCTTGGCAACACGGCGATCGACCTCACGCTGTGCGGCCCCGGTTCTAGCGATGCCTGAATAGTCCGGTACCGGCGCCCGCACGCCTAGCGGTGCGATCGCTTGAGCCGCAACCTCCGGAGCGAGACCTGCGCCCGAATGGACTTGCGCGTCACGGGCGCTTCCGTCCATTGCCCTGGAACCCGCCAGCGAGCCGTGTGAATCTGCATAGGCCTTGGTGAACTCGGCGCCGAGCAGGAAGATCTGCGCAGCGTAGTAGACCCACGCGACGAGCACTACCAGCGAGCCCGCGGCGGCGAAGGATTCGCTGACCCCGCTCTTGCCCAGGTAGAGCCCGATCAGCAGTTTCCCGAGTTCGAACAACAGGGCGGTGACGAACGCGCCGATCCAGACATCACGCCAACCGATGGCCGCCGTCGGCATCAGCTTGAAGATCATGGCGAAAAGCAGCGTGAAGATGCCGATCGAAATCAACTCGTTGGTGCCCTGAAGAAGAATCTCCCAGCCTGGAAGCAGACCACCGAACCAGGCATCGAACGCCGCGAGGCCCGCGCTGACCATCAGCGACACGATCAGCAGGAAGGCCAGCCCGAGGATGAGCCCGAACGACAGAAGACGCGACCGCAGCACCGCCCACAGGCCGGACGGCTTCTCCCGCTCCGGTACATGCCATATGCGGTCGAGCGAGCTTTGCAATTCGGCAAAGACCGTCGTGGCCCCGATCAGCAGCACGGCAACGCTGATGGCGCCGGCGACGAGGCCTCTCTCCGGCTCGCTCGCGCTGCGCAACAGCGCCTCCACGGCCGTGGCCCCGTCCTGGCCTACCAGCCCGCCGATCTGCGCGACGATCTCTCCCTGTGCCGCCTCGCGACCGAACACCGCGCCGGCAATGGCGATCACGATGACCAGCAGCGGCGCCATGGAGAAGATCGTGTAGTACGAAATCGCGGCGCCCATGCTCGGAGCGAAGTCGTCGATCCAGGCCATGACCGCCTTGCGGCAGAGTGCGAGAAATTCCCTGGGCTTCATGCGGGGGCCTCCTGTTCAGCGCTCCCTGGGACTTCGAAACTAGGATTCGCGCTCGACACAGTCGGTCGGCACGCACGGACGAACGCTGTCAGGAAGTCTCCTCACTTCTATTCCGCTATGTCGTGCGACATTGACAGGCGCTTGGCACCGCTCCAGCCGGCGCCCCTTGAACAGCCTGGGACAAGAGGCGAAGATGCGTCTCAAGTTCCCGCCAGCATGGGCCTCAAGGAGACCATCCCATGAGCACCGAAGCAGCAGAAAAGCACCGCCTGGACGAAGCGCGTGCGAACCGGGCGGCCTGGAAGAAGTGGGGGCCCTATCTCAGCGAGCGGCAATGGGGCACGGTCCGCGAGGACTACAGCGAAAACGGCGACGCCTGGAACTACTTTTCCCACGACCAGGCCCGCTCGCGCGCCTACCGCTGGGGCGAAGACGGCTTGGGCGGCATCAGCGACGACCACCAGGTGTTGTGCTTCGCGCTGGCGCTATGGAACGGGCGCGATCCGATCCTGAAGGAGCGCGCCTTCGGTCTGGCCAACAGCGAGGGCAATCACGGCGAGGACGTGAAGGAGTACTACTTCTACCTCGACTCGACGCCCACGCACTCGTACATGAAGTACCTGTACAAGTACCCACAGGCGGCCTATCCCTACGACGATATCGTCGGCACCAATCGCAACCGCGGCAAGCAAGAGCCCGAGTACGAGTTGCTGGACACCGGCGTGTTCGACGACGACCGCTATTTCGATGTCTTCGTCGAATACGCGAAAGCCGCACCCGACGACGTGCTGGTGCGGATCACCGTCTTCAATCGGGGTCCGGAAGCGGCGTCCCTGCATCTGCTGCCGACGCTGTGGTTCAGGAACACCTGGTCGCAGTCGGGAGGCGGGTCCAAGCCGATTCTCGAGCGCGTGACGTCCGCGCGAGCTTCGACCGTCCGCGCCCGGCATACCGATCCTCTGTTCCTGGAATCGCTGGGGGACTACGACCTGCATTGCGACGCGGACGTACCGTTGCTCTTTACCGAGAACGAGACCAACAACGCCCGCCTGTTCGGTGGGACCAACGCCTCCGCCTACGTGAAGGACGCCATCCACAGCTTCGTCGTCCATGGCGACACGGCCGCGATCAATCCGGCGCAGACGGGCACCAAGGTGGCCGCGCACTATCAGCTCGACATTGCTTCCGGGGAATCGCAGGTTGTCCGGCTGCGACTGAAGGCCAGCGAAATTGGCGCCGCGGACAGTGCCTTCGGGGATTTCGATGCCGTCTTCGCGTCCCGGCTCCAGGAGGCCGATGCGTTCTATGCCTCCGTGACACCGCCTGCCATTCGAGATGATCCCGACCGGGTGAACGTCATGCGCCAGGCACTGGCCGGCATGCTGTGGACCAAGCAGTACTTCTACTACGACCTCGATCTCTGGCTCGACGAGCATGGCGCGGGCACACAGTTGCCGCTGTCGGAGCGCCGCCGGGTGCGCAATAGCGAGTGGGGCCACATGTTCAACGACGACATCATCTCGATGCCCGACAAATGGGAGTACCCCTGGTACGCCGCGTGGGATCTGGCCTTCCACATGATCCCGCTGGGCATGGTCGACCCCGACTTCGCGAAGCAGCAGCTCGACCTGATGCTGCGCAACGACTACCTGCATCCGAATGGCCAGCTCCCGGCCTACGAATGGAACTTCGGCGACGTCAATCCGCCCGTGCACGCGTGGGCGACGATGCAGCTCTATCTGATCGACAAGGAGCGCCGCGGGGGGCAGGGGGACGTCGAGTTCCTCAAGTACGCCTTCTCCAAGCTGCTGGTCAACTTCACCTGGTGGGTCAACCGCAAGGACCGCACCGGCGCCAATGTCTTCGAGGGCGGCTTCCTGGGGCTCGACAACATCGGCGTGTTCGACCGCTCGTCGCCGCTGCCCACGGGCGGCTACCTGGACCAGGCCGACGGGACGGCATGGATGGTGTTCTTCAGCCAGCAGATGCTGCGCATCGCCGTCGAACTGGCGCTGGAGGAGCCGCTCTACGAGGAGTTCGTCGAGAAGTTCTTCCAGCACACCCTGTTCATCGCCGGCGCCATGGACCGTGTCGGCGAGCGGCATGACGAGATGTGGGACGAGGAAGATGGCTTCTTCTACGACGTGCTGCGTCTGCCGGACGGCAGCGCCACGCGCCTGAAGGTGCGCTCCATCGTCGGCCTCTTGCCCCTGGCAGCGGTGGCCGTGTTCGAGGAGGACATCCTCACCAGGCTGCCGAAGTTCCGCGAGCGTGCGCAACTGTTCCTGGTGCGCCACCCCGAGCTCGCGGCCAACATGCATCTGCCGCAGGAGCCCGGCGTGGCCAATCGCCGCATGATGGCCATCGTCGACGAGAAGAAGCTGCGCCGCATCCTCGCGCGCATGCTCGACGAGAGCGAGTTCTTCGGCCCCCATGGCATTCGCGCGCTGTCGCGCGTTCATCTGGAACATCCTTATGTCTTCCAGCATGCGGGGCAGGACTACCGCGTGGCGTACGTGCCCGGCGACTCGGATTCAGGCATGTTCGGCGGCAATTCCAACTGGCGCGGACCCGTGTGGATGCCGATCAACTTCCTGCTCTACACCTCGCTGCTCCGCCTCTATGCCTACTTCGGCGAGGATTTCAAGGTCGAATGCCCCACGGGCTCGGGGCAGATGAAGACCCTGCTCGAAGTGGCGAAGGAACTGGGCGAGCGCCTGACCCGGATCTTCCTTCGCGACAGCGATGGTGGCCGGCCGGCATACGGCACGGCGCCGAAGTTCCGCGACGACCCGCACTGGCGCGACCTGCTGCAGTTCTACGAGTACTTCCATGGCGACACCGGGGCCGGGATCGGCGCCAGCCACCAGACCGGCTGGACCGGTTGCGTGGCGCGCATCATCCAGGTCAACGCCGTGCTGACCCAGGACCTGTTGCTGATGCCAGGCGCGGAGGCTGCGGCAGCGCGAGCGATGCATGGCAGGCAGGGGCCCGGATCCGACACCCGGCGGTGAGCGCCGTGCAAAAGCCTCGCTATCCGGCGCTGTACCAGATCAACACACGCGTCTGGCTCACCGCGCTGTCGCATTCGCTCGGGCGTCCGGCCACGCTGGACGACATCGCCGACGCCGAACTGGATCGACTGGCGGAGATGGGTTTCGACTGGCTCTGGCTGCTCAGCGTCTGGCAGACGGGGGAGGCGGCGCAGCGGGTCTCGCGCAGCAATCTGTCGTGGCGGCGCGAATTCGAGCACACGCTGCCTGATCTGCGCGAGGAGGACATTGGAGGCTCGGGCTTTGCCATTGCCGACTACCGCGTGCATGCGGCCCTGGGCGGCAATGACGCCCTGGCGCGGCTGCGGGCGCGCATGCGCGCGCGAGGGCTGAACCTGATGCTCGACTTCGTGCCGAACCACATGGCGCCGGATCATCCGTGGACGGACGATCACCCGGACTATTTCGTCCCCGGCAGCGAAGCCGATCTGGCGCGTTCGCCGCAGAATTTCGGCCGCGTGGCGACGGCAAGCGGGCCGCTCCTGCTCGCCTATGGCCGCGACCCGTACTTCGATGGCTGGCCCGACACGCTGCAACTCGACTACGGCAATCCGGCGCTCCAGGCTGCGATGGTCGGCGAACTGGAACGCATCGCCGGCCAGTGCGACGGCGTGCGCTGCGACATGGCCATGCTGGTGCTGCCCGAGGTGTTCGAGCGCACCTGGGGCATCCGCGCCGAGCCCTTCTGGCCGAAGGCCATCGCGACGGTGCGGCGCACGCATCCGGCGTTCCTGTTCATGGCCGAGGTGTACTGGGACATGGAGTGGACCCTGCAGCAACAGGGCTTCGACTACACCTACGACAAGCGCTTGTACGACCGCTTGAAAGAGCAGCACGCTCGCCCAGTGCGCGAGCACCTGTGCGCGGACATGGGCTATCAGGACAGGCTGGCGCGTTTCCTGGAGAACCACGACGAGCCGCGAGCGGCATCCACCTTCGCGCCGGAAATGCACGCAGCCGCCGCGGTGCTCACCTATCTCTCGCCGGGCCTGCGTTTCTTCCACGAGGGGCAGCTCGAGGGTCGGCGAGCACGGATCTCGCCGCATCTGGTCCGCGCGCCGGATGAAGCCGTGGACGCCGCACTCCAGCGAATCTACGAGCGGCTGCTCGCCGTGCTGCGCCTGCCGATCGTGCGCGAAGGCCGCTGGTCCTTGCTGGAGTGCGTTCCGGCATGGGCCGAGAACCCCACGGCGGACAACTTCATCGCCTTCCGTTGGGAAGGGGCCGGGCAGCCATGGCTGCTCGCGGCCGTGAACTGTTCGCCGCAGCAGTCCCAGTGCTTCGTGCGCGTTCCCATGCCGCAGATGGCGGGATGCACCTTGCAGCTACGCGATCTGCTCGGCCCGGCGGTCTACGACCGGGCAGGCGATGACCTGCTTGCCCGTGGGCTGTTCCTGGACATGCCGCCATGGGGCCGGCATGTTTTCGATGTGCAACGGCTCACCTGACTCCGTCAGTCAGCTCAGGCGCCGGCCATATGCTCCATCGCCTCGAAATCCCGGGTTTCCAGCAGAACGGGGTGATGAGGCGCCTCGTGATGGCGCTCCAAGGCGCAGGCGTCGATGATCGAGGCGTTCGCCTTGTAGGCCTCCACCAGGGTGTCCCCGCCGCCGTCCGCACCAAACAGGTCGCGCAGCGGATCTTCGGCGATCTCGACGACGACTCGCTCGCCCTCGGGGCCATCGGGGTAGATTGCGAACCGCACCGTTGCCGTGTCGAAACAGTAGATGGCTTCGCTCATTTCATTGCCTCCACGATCAGCGCAGGCACGCCAAGCGGATGCATTGCCATGCCCTCGCATGCCGCTCAATGATCCGCGCCGGCAGGCCGGGCGTCCAATGACAAAGTGTTTCCTCTTCGGTCAGTGCGGGCACTTTTCTTCGCGTTACGGTTGGAGCAAGCGGCGCGGCTCATCCGCGCCGGACGAGGCGCTGATCATTTCCTTTGCGTTAAGCCACGCTGGCCGTTACATTCGTTTTCGATCAGGAGGAGATCCAGATGCACCAGCCTCGTGGGCGTTCAATGAAGTGGCGCGGCCGTCGTCTTCGAGCCGGCCTCTCGACAGCGATTGCGCTGTCATTGGGATGGGCCTCGCAGGCGCACGCATCCTTCCTGGAAGGCGATGCGCTCGATACGGCCGCCGATGTCATGTCGTGGGTCGTGCTGGCGCTGGTCCCCTGCCTGGCGATCGCAGTGTTCTGGATCGTGCACGTGATGCCCGAGAAGATCGCCGAGAAGCGCCACCATCCGCAAAAGGATGCGATCCACACCCTGTGCCTGCTGTCTCTCGTCTTCGGTGGGTTGCTCTGGCCGCTCGCCTGGCTCTGGGCCTATACCCGGCCCATCGGCTACAAGATGGCCTTCGGCACCGAGAAGCATGAGGACTTCTTCGTCGAACACGGCGAGAAGGCCCATCGCGACGAGCTGGAGAGCGAGCACCTCGACCATCTGCTGGATGAACTCGAGGCGCTCGGGCGGCGCGGCAGCCTGACGCCGGAGCTCCAGCTGGTGCGCGAGCGCGTGCTGGCCGCGCGGGCGCGAAGGAGCGCAGCCGTGGCAACGGTCGAAGGGGGGGCCGCGTAATGGAAGCGATCCTCCTCGGCATCTATGCCTTCTTCGTCTGGCTGATCTTCTTCAAGTTCAAGTGGCTTCCCTGGAACACCGTGACGATGGTGATCGTCATCACCATCCCGGTCGTCGCGCTGACGGCGCTGGTCCTCCTGCTCAACATCTTCGCGCCGTCCACGACCGAGGTGCGGGTGTTCAAGTACGTGGTGAACATCGTGCCGCAGGTGAGGGGACGGGTGATCGAAGTGCCGATCGAGCCGAATCGGCTGATCAAGCGTGGCGACGTCCTGTTCAAGATCGATCCGACACCGTACCAGCTGCAGGTCAAGGCGCTGGAGGCTCAGCTCGCGAATGCCGAGGGCGGCACGCGCAAGATGCGCGAAGAACTGAAGGCCGCGACCTCGAAGTCCGGCGTGGTGCGGGCGCAGCTGGATCTGGCGCGCAAGCGCGTCGAACAGAACCGGCAGTTGGTCGCCTCAGGGGCGGGCGACCGCTTCGCGCTCGAACAGGCGCAAGCCAACCTGGCGGAGCTGCAGGCTCAGTTGGCGTCATCGATTGCCGGTGAGGCACAGGTGCGTGCCACGCTGTCTGCGACCGTTGACGACGATCAGGCGGAAATCGCGCAGATCAAGGCGCAGCTCGAAAACTCGCGATGGGAGTTGTCGCAGACCACCATCGTCGCGCCATCCGACGGCTACGCGATCAACCTGCAATTGCGGGTCGGCTCGATGACCGCGGCGTTCCCGGTCACTCCTGCGATGACCTTCGTGGAGAACGAGTACCAGGTCATCGCGCTCTATCAGCAGAACGAACTGCACCAGGTCGCGCCGGGCGACGAAGCCGAGTTCACGCTGAAGACCCGGCCGGGCACGGTGTTCAAGGCCAAGGTCGAATCCATCGTCTGGGCGCAGGGCCAGGGACAGGTGGCGAATTCGACGCAGTTGCCCTCGACCGGCATGGGGCCCATCCCCCCGGGACGTTTCGGCGTCAGGCTCGACGTGGACCCCCGGCACCAGGACGAGTTCTTCGCCGCTGGCGCGGTGGGCGACGGCGCCATCTACACGCAGCATCTTGCGCTGATCCACATCATCCGCAAGATCATCCTGCGTGTCGGCTCCAAGCTCGACGTGCTGATCCTCAAGCTGCATTGAGAGTCGCGCATGAATACGCACTCCATCCGCTTCTGGTCGACGATCGCGCTGGCGGCACTCGGAGCGGCGGGGTGCGCGTTGAAGTCACCGCCGGACCGCGCGTCGCTGGCCAGCGAGTCGCTGCCCAATGCACCGGCGCCGGCTGCATGGAAGGCCGGTGCGACATCCGGCAGCGTCGGCGACGACTGGATCGCGAGCTTCGGCGACCCGGTGCTGAGCCAACTGGTCGCCGAAGCGCTCGCCTACAACAACGACCTGCGGGCATCGGCTGCCCGGGTCGAGCAGGCCGCTGCGGGCGTGAAGGCCGCAGGGGCCCAGATATGGCCCGCCATCGACCTCATCGGCCGGCGCGGCGGCAAGATGGGTGGCGATGGGTCGGGCCTCAATGGCTGGGTGATCTCGGCATCATGGGAAATCGACCTGTGGGGCCGCGTGCGCTATGCCCGGCGTTCCGCAGAGGACCAATACGCATCGACGCAGGCCGATTTCGCGGCGGCGCGCCAGTCGATCGCCGCGCTCGTCGCGAAGTCGTGGTTCCTCGCGACCGAGGCGTCGTTGCAACGCCAGCTCGCCCGCCAGATGATCGATACCAGCACCCAGTCGGTCAAGCTTGCGGATCAGCGCTGGCGTATCGGTGCGTCGAGCGAAAGCGATGTCGTGCAGGCCCAGGCGAATTTGAAGACGTTCGTCGATGCCGAGCGGCAGCTGGACCTGGCCTACTCGAAGTCGCTGCGCTCGCTTGAATTGCTTCTCGGCCGCTACCCCGGCGCGGACCTCAAGCCGGCCGCCGCGTGGCCGCGTGTCGACATGCCGGTCGGGACGGGCGTGCCGTCCGAACTGCTCGAACGCCGCCCGGACATCGTCGCCGCGGAGCGTCGCGTCGCCGCGGCCTTCGATCGCACCCAGGAAGCTCAGGCCGCGCGGCTGCCGCGCATCTCGCTCTCGGCGGGAATCTCTTCGATCACGAGCGAGATGTTCGTGCTGAAGGACCGCGACAACCCCAGTGCGAGCATCGGCGCGGGCCTGGTCGCCCCGCTGTTCCACGGCGGCGCGCTGCTGGCGCAGGTCGAGGCGCGCACGGCCGAGCAGCAGCTGGCCGTGGCCGCCTGGGCGCAGACCGCGCTCAGGGCCTTCAATGAGGTCGAGACGGCGCTGGCGGAAGAAGCCACCCTGCGCGACCGCGAGCCGATCCTCGATGCGCAGGCGAGGGATGCGCAGAAAGTGCTCGACATCGAGAACTCCCGCTACCGGGTGGGCTCGCGCGACCTGCGGACCGTGACGCAGCAGGAGATGAGCGTGTATGCCGCGCGCTCGACACTGCTTCGCGTCCAGGCAGAACGGCGCGTGCAGCGCGTCAATCTCCTGCTTGCGCTTGGCGGCGGAT
Source organism: Variovorax flavidus (assembly GCF_030317145.1). GTDB lineage: Bacteria > Pseudomonadota > Gammaproteobacteria > Burkholderiales > Burkholderiaceae_C > Variovorax > Variovorax flavidus. The sequence continues at coordinate 1,094,757 of NZ_JASZYE010000001.1, read as the reverse complement.
TCGGTCCCGGCGCCGAGATCGAATCGACCATGCAGGGCCAGGAGAAGCAGCCATGACAACGACCCGATCGCACTTTGCGCTCGGGTGTCTTTGCGTTTGCCTTCTGCTGCTCGGTGGCTGTGCCACGCGTCCGGTCAATCCGCCGATCGCCCAGGCGAATCCGGGCAGCGGCTACCGCTTCGAAACGCGGCAGGCCGAGGTCAAGGACAAGGACGCGCTGGTCATCCTTGCGTTTTCGGGTGGGGGCACGCGCGCCGCCGCGTTTTCATACGGCGTCCTCGAATACCTGCGCCGCACCGAGATCGTCACGCCGAAGGGCAGGGGCCGGCTGATCGACCAGGTCGACATCATCACGGGCGTCTCGGGCGGCAGCTTCACCGCGCTGGCCTACGGCCTCTATGGCGAAAAGCTGTTCGACGACTACGAGCAGCGCTTCCTCAAGCGCGACGTACAGGGCGAGATCATTTCCCGTTCGCTCAATCCCGGCAACTGGGGCAGGCTGTCGTCGCTGGGATGGGGGCGGTCCGAACTGGCGTCCCAGCTCTACGACGAGGTCTTGTTCAACAATGCCACCTTCGGCGACCTGAACCGCGGCAAGGGGCCGCTGATCCTCGCATCGGCAACCGACATTTCGAGCGGCGCCCGTGTCGTCTTCCAGCAGGCCACGTTCGATGTCTTGTGCTCGGACCTGAACGCCGTGCCCTTGTCGCGCGCCGCCGCCGCCTCGTCGGCGGTGCCGGTGGTGCTCTCGCCGGTCACGATCAACAACTACGGCGGCACCTGCAACATGACGCCTCCCGCGTGGGTGAAGCGCTTCACCGATACCGACAACCCGCCGCGACCGGCGGCCCGCGCGATACGCTCCCTCCGCTCGCTGGGCGACTTCGAGGACAGCAAGAAGCGGCCCTACCTCCATCTGGTGGACGGTGGCGTATCGGACAACGTCGGCATGCGCGGCGTGCTCGATTCGCTGGAGATCCTGGAGGCCATGCAGGAAACCGGCATGCCGACGCAACTCGACAATGCGAAGCGGATCGTCGTCTTTATCGTCAACTCGCTGTCCGTGCCGCCGACGAACTGGGACGAATCCGAATCGCCGCCCGGCAGCGTGGAGATCCTGCTCAAGTCGAGCGGTGTGCCGATCGACCGCTATTCGTTCGAGGCCGTCGAGCTTCTGAGGGACATGGCGGCACGTTGGAACACCATGCGCAGGATCCGCAAGTCGGCGGCCATGGCGGACAACAAGGACCCGGCGCTCGCGTCCGCGATCCGCGGGCCGGACGCCGAGATCTATGCCATCGACGTGTCGTTCGCTGCGCTGAAGGACAAGGGGGAACTGGCCTATCTCAACCAGCAGCCGACGTCCTTCGTCCTGCCTGAGGAGGCGGTTGATCGCCTGCGGGCCGCGGCAGGCACGATCATCCTGGATTCGCCCGAGTTCAAGCGTCTGCTGAAGGACGTCGACGGCACCTTGGCTGCCGAACCGCAAGCGAGGCGACGGACAGTGCTGAAGAATTAGGCCAGCCTCGTTTCCGAAGCAGAATCCAGATGCTTCAACGTGGACTGCGGTCCAGGAAGGCAAAAGATGGAACTGGAAGAAGTCAACGCGCGCCTCCGCTCGCTGGAACTGCGGGCTGTCGCCCACACTGCGGCGATCGCGGTCCTGCTCCAGGAGCAGCCCAATGCCGCGGCCAAGCTGCACCTGGTCTCCGAGCACCTTGTCGACGCGCCGCCGATCCCGATGTCCGATGCAGACCTGGTGAAGGTCGCGGCCTACATACAAGCCATGCTGGGAGGCCCGTGGGTCGAGTGAATCCTGCCTCAGCGTCCCGGCGGAATCTTCGCCTGAGCGGCTGGGTCGCCGCAGCGCGGGGCGTCAGTCGAAGCCGCGAGCGGCATCCTCGCTGCGAAGCCACCGCTCCCGGCTGAGGCGGTACAGGCAGCACCGCCTCATCGCGCTGCCTTCCGGATAGGCGGGGTGATCGAAGTCTTCGTTGGCGTTGACCATTCCCACCCGTTCCATGACTGCGCGCGAGGGCAGGTTCAGGCGCGTGGTGAATGAAACGATCTCCTCCAGGCCCAGGCGTTCGAAGCCCAGTCGCAGCACCGCCTTCGAACCCTCGGTGGCGTAGCCCTTGCCCCAATGCGCCTCGGCCAGGCGATAGCCGAGTTCCACGCAGGGCATGAACGGAAGCGCTCTCCTGGGAACGGAAAGCCCGATGTAGCCGATGAAGGTCCCGGAATCGCGCGTCTGCGCCGCCCAGTTGCCCCAGCCCCGGTTGTCGATGTCGCCTCGCCAGGCGTCGATGTCGCGATCGCTGCCCGCGCGCGAAAGAGTGCTGGCGAAGAAACGCATGACGACCGGATCCGCGCACAAGGCCGCGTACGGCTCGCGATCCGAGTCTCGCCACTGACGAAGAAGCAGCCGCTGGGTCGTGATCTCGATCGGAGTCGACATGAGATGGGCACCGTGAAAGCGTCAGGTCAAGCTCGACTCAACGAACCGTTCCGAAGGTTGTTGTGCGCCGGTGGACCCGTGACACGGCAGGTTCCACGCATCGCGGATTTTCACCTGATGCGATTCATAATGTCCCAGATCAGGAACATCTCAACCAGTGGAACATCCCTCGCCACTCACGACCAGGTTCAGCACCGAAGAGCGCTACCGTCTGCTCGTGGAGGCGGTCGCCGACTACGCCATCTACATGCTCGACAGCGAGGGCTTCGTGGTCAGCTGGAACCCGGGCGCGGCGCGGCTCAAGGGTTACGCCGAACGGGAAATCATAGGGCGGCATTTCTCTCTCTTCTACGAGCCTGACGATGTTCGCGACGGCCTGCCGACTCGGGCCTTGGCCACCGCAGCCCGGGAGGGGCGCTATGAAGCGGAAGGCTGGCGTCGCAAGAAGGACGGCGGACGATTCTGGGCGCAGGTCATGGTGAACCCCATCGTCGCCCCCGACGGCGAACTGCTGGGCTTCGCGAAGGTGACCCGCGACCTGACCGAGCGGCGGGCCGCCGAGGAGAAGCTTCGGCGCAGCGAAGAGCAATTCAGGCTCCTGGTACAGGCCGTGACCGACTACGCGATCTACATGCTCGACGTCGACGGAATCATCACCAGCTGGAACGCGGGCGCGCAGCGCGCCAAGGGCTATGCGCCGCACGAGGTCGTCGGGACCTCTTTCTCCCGCTTCTACCGGCAAGAGGACCGGGACCGCGGTCTTCCCGCCAGAGCGCTCGCGACGGCTGCGGCCGAAGGACGCTTCGAGGGAGAGGGCTGGCGGGTGCGGAAGGACGGCACCGAATTCTGGGCCAACGTCGTGATCGACCCCATCCGCGACGCGAACGGTGTCCTCATCGGCTTTGCCAAGGTCACCCGCGACATCACCGAAAAGCGTCAGGCGCAACTCGCCCTCGAGCAGGCCAGGGAAGCGCTGTTCCAGTCCCAGAAGCTGGACGCGATCGGCCAGCTCACCGGCGGCGTCGCACACGATTTCAACAACCTGCTGATGGTCGTCCTGACAAGCCTCGAGCTTCTGCGCCGGGGCCTGCCGGAAGACCAGCGGCTGCACCGCCTCCTGGACAACGCGGTGCAGGGTGCCAAGCGCGGGGTGTCGCTCACGCAGCGCATGCTTGCATTCGCGCGCCGGCAGGAGCTGCGTCCTGTCAATGTCGACGTTCCGTCGCTGATCGGCGGGATGCGGGAGATGCTCGAACGCACGCTGGGCCCGACGATTCGCATCGACGCAAACTTCCCGGACGGCCTGAAGCCCGTCAGGGTGGACCACAACCAACTCGAACTCGCCATCCTGAATCTCGCCGTCAACGCGCGCGACGCGATGCCCAACGGCGGTTCGCTCACCATCGAGGCCAGCGAAGTGGAGGGCACTCCGGCGGACAGGCTCGCGGCGGGCAGGTACCTTCGCCTCTCGCTCGCCGACAGTGGCAGCGGCATGAATGCCGCCACGCTCTCGCAAGCCATCGAACCGTTCTTCACGACCAAGGGCGTCGGAAGGGGGACGGGCCTGGGCCTGCCCATGGTTCTCGGGCTGGCGATCCAGTCGGGTGGCAAGTTCGTGCTGGAGAGTTCGGAGGGCGTGGGGACGCGCGCCTTGCTCTGGCTGCCGGTCTCGACGGAGGACAGTCCGTCGATACCCGAGCCGACGCCCGCGCCGGAATTTCAGGAGGCAGTCGCTGCTCGCGTGATCGTGGCCGTCGACGATGATGCGCTGGTGCTGGCGGGCACCGCATCCATGCTGGAGGATCTTGGTCATTCGGTGCTGTGCGCCGGCAGCGCGAAGGAGGCGCTGGATCTGGTCCGGCGCACGCCGGGCGTCGGCCTGGTCATTTCCGACCAGGTGATGCCGGGCATGACCGGCGCCCAGTTGTTCGACGTCTTGCGCGCCGAGCGGCCTGACTTGTCGCTCATCCTTGCATCGGGCTATGCCGACTTGCCCGCCGACGTGGGTCCGCTGACGTTGCGGCTTTCCAAGCCGTTCGATCAGGGCCAGCTCGCCGAGGCGATCTTCCGGGCGACGAAGGCCTGAGGCCTGGCCCTTGCACAAGCACAAGCGAATGTCATCAATGGACGACGATCTCGACGCACGAATCCGCTCAGGCAAGGCACTGAGCGAATCGATGGGCAATTTCCACGTGACCGGATGGGATCCTGACCGCAAGGTGCTGAAGGCCGCGTTCACGGTCCGGCGCGAGTACTGCCACACGAACGGCACGATCGCCCAGGGCGGCTTCATCACGGCCTGGCTCGATGCGGCAATGGCGCACGCGGTGATTCACGACACCGGGCATGCGCAGACGGTCTTCAGCCTGGAGATCAAGGTCAGCTTCTACGAGAAGGTGGGCCCGGGCGAAGGCCGGGTCGAGGGGCGGGTGATCCGGCGCGGCAAGCGGGTCACCTTTCTCGAAGCCGCGCTCTACAACCCTGAAGGCAAGCTGGCGGCAGAGGCGACGTCGACCGGGATCCTGGCGGATCTCTAGAGGCGCGGGCGCTTCAGGCTGCGTTCGGGCCCGCCAAGGCTCCATGCAGCTTCATGCCCGGCACATCCAGTGTCGTGCGCAGGATCGTTCCCGTCGTAGATTCGGTGCAGTAGAGCACCTTGCGTTCCGGTCCGCCGTAGGCAAGGTTCGTCAGCGACATGCCCTCGACGCTGCGCAGGACGATCACCGGCTCCGCGCGATGATTCAGTACCCACGCATAGCCGAGGCCGGGGTTCGCCACGAGCAGGCGACCCTCTTCATCCATGGCCAGCCCATCGGGCCCGCTCGGCCCGTACGAGGTGAAGAACTGGCCGACCTTTGCCACGCTGCCATCCTGCATCAACGGCACCCGCCAGACGCAGTTGCCCCGCGTCGCGGCGACGTAGAGCACGCGTTCGTCCGGGGAGAGCACGACGCCGTTCGGACTCGGGACGTTGTGCAGCAGCAGGTCGAGCCGCCCATCCGCAGCCAGCCTGTAGACGCGACCCGTGGGCTCGTGCATCCCGCTCTGGCCCTGGTCCGTGAAGTAGAGGCAGCCGCGGGAATCGAACACCAGATCGTTCACCCCCCGGAAGCGCTCGCTGTTGCGTCGCTCCAGAAACGGCGTGGCCACGCCGCTGACCACGTCGAGCGCCATGAGACCGTTCTTGTAGTCGGTGATGACGAGCGTGCGCTCGTCGGCGAACTTCATGCCGTTGGGTTCGCCGTCGAACTCCGCGACCAGTTCCCAGTCACCCGCGGGATCGATGCGAAAGATCCGTCCCCATGGAATATCCGTCACGTACAGATGGCCGGCCGCATCGAAGACCGGCCCTTCGAGGAAGCTGTCGACGGGCGCTCCGCCGCGGTTCGCGTCCGCCCAGGCCGAGCGCTGCCCCGTTCGCCGAAAGCGCTCCGGCATGCGGGTGAAGACGTCGAGATCGCGAACTTCGGGCGCGTGCAGCAGCATGATGAGTCTCGTGGTGGTCCGGAGGCCGGCTATTGTTTCTCGACCTTGGCGGCTGCAGCCACTGTGCTCCACAACTGCGTGTTGTCGCGCAGCATCTTCGTGAAGGCATCGCCCGACACCACCGACGGCACCGAGCCGAGGTCGGCGGAGAACTTCTGGACGTCCGGGCTCGCCATGGCTGCCGCTATTTCCTTCTGCAGTCGCTGCATCACCGGCGCGGGCGTTCCCTTGGGCGTCCAGAGGCCCGTGAAGTTGATGACGCTGTAGTCCTTGATGCCGGCCTCGGCGAAGGTCGGCACATTCGGCAACGCCGCCAGGCGCTTGTCGCCGCTGATGCCCAGCAGCCTCACCTTGCCGCCCTTGACCTGGCCCATCACGCCGGGCGTCGACGCGATCTGGAAATCGATGGTGCCGGACAACAAGGCCAGCGTGGCCTCGCCCGCGCCCTTGAAAGGAACGTGCGTGACATCGATCTTCGCCGCACTGGCGAGGGCCTCGGTCGAGAAGTGCGGCGTCGTTCCCGCACCGCCGGTGCCGTAGTTGAGCTTGCCGGGATTCGACCTGGCATAGCCGATCAGGTCCGACAGGGTCTTGAACCGGGACTCCGCGCCAACCACCAGAGCCATCGGGGCGAAGTTGAAAGCGGCCACGGGGACCAGGTCGCGCTCTGGATCGAACGGCAGCTTGTGGAAGACGTGCGGCAGGATCGAATAGGTCGTGTCGTTCGCCATCAGGGTGTAGCCGTCCGGCGCGGCCTTCGCGACCTGCTGCGCGCCGATCGTTCCGGTCGCGCCTGCCTTGTTCTCGACGAAGAAGCTCTGGCCGGTCTGCTCGGTGAGCTTCTGTGCGACGCGGCGCGTCACCTGGTCGACTGCGCCTCCCGGCGGATACGGCACGACGATGCGGACCGGCTTGGAAGGGTAGTCACCCTGCGCCAACGCGGCGCCGGCGGCGGTGCACAGGGCTGCCGCAGCCAGTGCGACCTGCACGGCCTTGCTGGAAATGCTCATTGAATGTCTCCTGATGGATTTCGGGAAGGCTGTCAGGCAGTCGCCTGCTGTTTCGCCAGGACTTCGAGCGCATTCCTCGCCGCCGCAACGCCCATGTTCACGTAGGCGTCGCTGGTCACGCCACCGATGTGCGGGCTCAGGATGAATCCCTTTCCGCCCTGGAAGGGATGCCCGGCAACCATCGGCTCGACCGCGAAGCTGTCCAGGCCCGCAGCCATCACCTGGCCCGAGCGCACCGCGGCAAGAAGTGCGTCTTCGTCGATCAGGCCACCCCGTGCCGTGTTGATCAGGATCACGCCGCGACGCGCCTTCGCCAGTGTCTGCGCATTCACCATCCGGCGGTTGTCCTCCGTCAGCGGGCAATGCAGCGAGATCACGTCGGCCTCGCGCCAGATCGTCGGCATGTCCACCAGTTCCAATCCTTCGGGAGCGTTCGTGGCGAACGGATCGAAGCCGATGACGCGCATGCCGAGGGCGCTGGCCATCCGTGCGAAGCGCAGCCCGATCGCACCCAGCCCGACCAGTCCCACGGTGCGGCCGCCCAGTTCGAGGCTCTTGTGCGTGGCCTTGTCCCAGTGCCCGCCGTGCATGCGCGCATCGAGCGCAACGACGGACTTCGCGCAGGCGAGCATCAGTGCCAGTGCCTGCTCGGCCACGGCCGCGGCATTGGCGCCGGCGGCGGCGACGACCTGGATGCCGCGTTCCCCGGCCGCGACCTTGTCGATCGTGTCCGTGCCGCTGCCATGCTTGGAGATCACGCGCAGGGAGGGCGCCGCATCCATCGCTGCCGCGCCGACCTTGCTGTAGCGGACGATGATCGCGACGGGATCGTGCTGTGCGCAAAGCGCCACCACATCGGCTTCGCTGGGCGTCTTGCCGGCGAAGATCACCTCGTATCCGCGCAGGAGTTCGAGTGCCTGCGGCGCCAGGTCCGCGCCGGTGACGAGAATCGCACTCACAGCGTCTCTCCTTCCTTGAGGACGCCCGCGGCGCGCAGCGCGCCGTCGAGCCAGGAGGCCGCGGTGTTGCCTTCCTTGATCGCTGCGATGCGCTTCGCTTCGTCCTGCACCTTCTTGCGCGCCGCGCCGACCAGCGACGCGATCTTCTCGCGCTCGACGACCATCACGCCGTCGCCGTCGCCGATGACGAAGTCACCGGCGCGCACGGTCACGCCGCCGACGGTCACCGGATGCCCGATGCGCCCGCCGATGTTCTTGGTCGGCCCGTTCGGATTCGTGCCGACCGAGAAGACCGGATAGTCCATCTCGTCGATCTCCAGGCTGTCACGCACGGCGCCGTCCACGACGACGCCGGCGATGCCGCGCTGGCGGCACGCGGTCATCATGATGGTGCCCATGAGCGCCGAGGTCTGGTCCGCCTTGCCGTCGATGACGAGCACGTCGCCGGGCTTCGCCAGCGCGATCGCCGCATGGATCATGAGGTTGTCGCCCGGCCGCACTTCGACGGTCAGGGCCGGGCCGGCAACCTTCATGCGGCTGCGCAAGGGCTTGATCCGGCCATGCAACGCGCCGCGGCGTCCGGCGACGTCGGCAAGGATCGCCGGCTGGAATTCGGAAGCCTGCTTGACGACGTCGGCGGGCACGCGCTCGAAGTCGCGAATGATCTCGGGAAGGGGGTGGCTCATGATGGGTCGCTTTCGGTGGAGGGAGGTGGAGGAGAGGAAGGGATGTGGTCAGTCGACCTTGGCGCCGGAGTCCTTGACGACCTTCCCCCAGCGAACGATGTCGTCCTGGATCAGCTTGGCGAACTGTTCGGGCGTGCCGCCCAGCACGTCGGCGCCCTGGCCTTCGAGCTTCTTCCTGACGTCGGCGTCCTGCAAAGCCTTGTTGAAGGCGACGTTGAGCTTGGCCACGGCATCCTTCGGCATGGAGGCGGGCCCTGCAATGCCGAACCATGTCACGGCTTCGAAGCCCTTGAAGCCGGACTCCGCGATGGTGGGAACGTTGGGCAGGTCGTTCACGCGCTTGTCCGAGGTGACCGCGATCGCCCGCATCTTGCCGCTGCGGATGTGCCCGATGAGCGTCGGAACCGACGACATGTAGAGCTGGATCTGTCCGCCGATGAGGTCGGTCGCGCCCTGTGCCGCTCCCTTGTAGGGCACATGCGTGAACTTCACGCCGGCGATCTTCTGGAACTGCTCGACGGCCAGATGGGCGACCGTGCCGCTGCCGGAGCTGGCGTAGTTGATCAAGTCGGGCTTGGCCTTGCCGGCAGCGATGACGTCGGCCAGCGTCTTGTAGGGCGAGTCGGCCGCGACGACGAGAACCAGCGGCGAGCTGGCGACCAGCCCGACCGGCGCCAGGTCCTTCTGCGGGCTGTAGGGCAGCTTCGAGTACAGCGTGGGATTGATGGCCAGGTTGCTGGTTTGCCCGAGCACGATGGTGTAGCCGTCCGGCGCCGACTTGGCCGCCGCGTCGACGCCGAGGTTGCCGCCCGAGCCGGGCTTGTTGTCGACGATCAGCGTCCAGCCCTGCTGGGTCGCCACCTTGGTCGCGACTTCGCGGGCGATGGCATCGGTGCCGCCGCCGGCCGGGAAGGGCACGATGAGCTTGATCGGCCGCGAGGGATAGGCCTGCGCGAAGGCGGCGCAACTGGCGAAGGATGCGACGACGAGCAGCGCGGCGCGGCGGGAAAGTTCGAGCTTCGGGATGGTCAAGGTTGTCTCCGGTTCGTGATCTGTATTCGCCTCTTCAGGCTTGGACGGACTGTAGATTTGCGTTCCAATACGTACAATGGGGTTGCACCAGACGGACCATGACCCATGCAGCGGACCAATAACCAAGACAAGAAATCCAAAGAATCCGCCGCGGCCGAGCCAGCGACCGGTGGCCAGGATTCCGGTGGTGTCACCGCCGTCACACGCGCCCTGCAGTTGCTCGAGGCGTTCGGCATGCAGGACCAGCGTCTTTCCCTTGCGGAGCTGACGCGCCGCAGCGGCATGCACAAGACCACGGCACTGCGCCTTCTTCGGACGCTGGCGCACAGCGGTTACGTCGTCCAGCGCGAGGACGGCGAATGGCGACTGGGACCTGCCGCCGGCTGGCTGGGCGCGCGCTACCAGGCTGCGTTCGATGTCAACAACGTCGTCGAGCCGATGCTGCGCGAGCTGACACAGGCGACCGGCGAGAGCGCGGCCTTCTACGTGCGCGAGGGAAACATCCGCACGTGCATCGTGCGCGTCGAAGGTCCGCAGCCCATCCGCCATCACGCGCGAATGGGCTCGGCCCTGCCGCTCGACAAGGGCTCGCCGGGTCGGGTCATCCTCGCGTTCTCAGGCGAGCCTGGCGCGCTGTACGAGGAGATCAGGCAGCGCGGCTACCACTATTCCATCGGAGAGAGAGAGGAGGGCGTGGCGACCGTGTCTGCCCCGGTCTTCGGCCTGAACTGGCGGCTGCTCGGTTCCGTGTGCATCTCGGGGCCTGCGGATCGCTTGCCGAAGAACAAGTTGATCCGTCACGCGAAGACGATCATCAAGGCTGCCAATCAGCTGTCCTACGCGCTGGCAGGCACTTCGACGTCACAGACACCCAAGGTCGTGTCCGCCTGGCATCCGTAGCCCGGCGCGAGAATGCACGCCGCACGAAACCTCGGCAGTGCTTGAATGACCTACGGAGTTCCCGGCATGCAATGGACAGAAATCTTCGGATATCTCGGCGCGTTGATGACGCTGACGACCTTCTCCATGAAGACGATGCTGCACCTGCGCATCGCGGGCATCGTGTCCAACCTCGTCTTCATCACCTATGGCGGACTCGGCCACGTCTACCCGGTGCTGCTGCTTCATCTGTCGCTGCTGCCCCTGAACGTGTGGCGCCTGCGCCAACTTCTGCAATTGACGCGCGAGATGAAGCTGATCGCTTCGAGCCGGCTCTCGATGGAATGGCTCAAGCCCTTTTCGCGCCGCAGGGCCGCCCAGGCCGGGGAGACGCTGTTTCGCAGGGGCGATGCGGCGGCCGAGGTGCTGTTCGTGCTGGGAGGCAAGTTCCGCGCGGTCGAGGCGGACGTCGTCCTGGAACAGGGCGAACTCATCGGCGAGCTTGGGCTCATCAACAGGGAACACACCCGGACACAGACCGTCGTTTGCGAAGAGGCTGGCCCGCTGCTGGTCGTCACCTACGACGAGGTGCGGCAGATGTACTTCCAGAACCCGAAGTTCGGCTTCTTCTTCCTGGAACTCGTGGCGGAGCGACTGACCCGGGACGCAAGGCGGGTCACGCCGGCGCAGGATGCGGCCCTCAGCCTGCACGCAGGATCTCGCCCAGCCTCTCGCCGATGATCACGCAGGGCGCCATGGTGTTGCCCGTCGTGACGTTCGGCATGATCGACCCATCCGCAATCCGCAGATTGCGAATGCCGTAGACGCGCAGCTTCGCATCGACGACGGACATCTTGTCCTTCCCCATCTTCGCGGTGCACGTCTCATGGAAGTAGGAGACCGCCGCATCCCGGATGAAGTTGTCGAGCTCCTTGCCCTTCATCGGGCCGGGCATGATCTCGCGCTTCACGAAGGGCTTCATCGGCGCCGAATTGCCGATCTCGCGGCACAGTTCCACGGCCCTGCGCATCGCGGCCATGTCATCCGGATGCTCCAGCACCTTGGCATGGATCTCCACGCCGTCGCGCGGGTTGGTCGACGTGAAGCGCAGGTAGCCGCGGCTCTTGGGCCTCACGATGCCGGGGCCGATGGTCCAGGCGGTGGGCACGGCCAGCTTGCCCGTGATCTCGGACGAGAACGGAATCTCGATCTGGAACGGTTGCATGTCCGGCGTCTCCAGCTTCGGATCGCTCTTCCAGAAGAAGGTGGCCTCTGCCGAGTTGTTGCGGGCCGGCACGGCTTCGGGCGGCTCCCACATGCATGCGGCCACCATCGTGTGGTCCTGGAAGTTCTGTCCGACGCCCGGCAGGTTCGATGCGACCGGGATGCCCAGGCGCTTGAGTTCCCTTGCATCGCCGATGCCTGAGTTCATGAGGATGCGCGGCGTATTGATGGCACCCATCGACAGCACCACCTCGCGCGCCACGCCGATCTTGCGCGCCTTGCCGTCCCACTCGAACTCCACGCCGGTCGCCTTCTTGCCATCGAGCGTGACCTTGTGGACCAGCGCCTGCGTGAGGATGGTCAGGTTGGCCTGGTCCATGATCGGATACAGATAGTGCGACGGCACGTTGCGTCGCCGCCCGTCCTTGATGCACAGGTTGGCGATCGAGGCGCCACCCGGGCCTTCCATCATCCGGCCGTTGTGATCCTCGAACGCCGGTATGCCCACGGCGGCGCAGCCTTGCACCATCGCGGGTGCCAGCGGACTCGGGTCCGGCGCGGGCTGCATGAACACCAGCCCGCCTTTTCCGCGGTAGGCGGGATCGGGCGGGCCCTGCCAGTCCTCGATGCGCTTGTAGATCTCAAGCACATGCCGGTAGCCCCACGCCTCGTCGCCCGAGGCGCGGGCCCACGAGTCGAAGTCGTTCTTGTGGCCGCGTGCCCAGACGGTGGCGTTGATGCTGCTGCCGCCGCCAATGGCCTTCCCCATGGGCATCGCGATCGACCGGTTGTTGAGTCCCGGCCTCGGCATGGTCTTGTAGCCCCAGTCGAAGGGCCCGCCGATGTTCGTGTACCAGACGGCCGGGTTGAGGATGCTGGGCGCATCCGCGGCACCTCCGGCTTCCAGCAGAAGCACCTGCACGTTCGGGTCTTCGGCGAGACGGCGCGCCACCACGGAGCCTGAAGAGCCGGCGCCGCAGACGATGTAGTCGTAGCGCGGCTTCAGCTCGCCGCGCAACTCCGACTGGTTGGCGCCGATGGCGAGCGCCTTGTCGGCCATGGTCGCCGCGGCCAGCCCGGTGACCCCCAGTGCTGATGCGGCCTGCATGAAGCCGCGCCGGTCGAGCCGGCCGGCCATCAGTTGCGCCTCGATCCGATCCAGCTTGCGTCCGCTGAGCGGATCGGGGATGGTGTTCGCCTTTTTCAATTCGAGCTCCTCGTGGCCTGCCGGACGGGTGCCGGCATCCGGCATTGTTGAAACTCGGCGCCAGGCGCACTATCCGTTTCGCGCAGCACTGTCCGTTTTGCGCAGGCGATGCCTTCAGGGTTTTCACGGATCGTTGGCCTCGCGCCGAGAACACAGGATTTCGCGTCAGCCGAACAAAGGTCTGTCCATGGCTCTTGAACATGTCCACACGCGCGACCTCGCAGAGGCCATCGAGACCGTCGGGCAGATCTATTGCGAGCACCGGCTCTCGCTGGATCGCAGGGCGAGCGGCATCGACACGACGCTGGACGTGAGCGGCGCCGCGCGCCAGCCGATCGTCCGGCTGCGGTACGGCGCGGCGGTGAATGTGGATGCGGGCAACTTCCCGGACCTGTACCTGATCATGCGCTGCACCGATGGAAGCGGGCGTGTGCGCCAGGGCCGCCGGGAAGCGGATTGGCATCCGGGCGTGACGGTTCCGGTCTCTGCCAACGTGGGCACCGATTTCGGCTTCGGGGCCGAGTTCTCGCAGGCGACCATCAAGGCCGACAAGCAGAAGCTCGACTCGCTTTGCGGCGCCATGCTCGGACGCCAGCTGGAGGACACGCTGCGCTTCGAGCTCCGGCCGTTCTCGGCATCGCTCGAGCGGACCTGGAGTTCGACGCTCGACCTGCTGGAAAGCACGGCCGCCGCTCCCTTGCCTCCCATGGCGGAAGCCGCGTTGCAGGAGTTCGTCCTGACGCTGCTGCTGGAAGGGCATCCGCACAACTACAGCGATGAACTGGCGCGGCGCCCGGACCGGATGTCGTCGCGCCTGGTCAAGCGCGCGGAGTTGTTCATGAGGGACCATGCGCACGAGCCGCTCACGGTGGCCGACGTCGCGCGCGAGTTGGGTGTGAGCATCCGGGGATTGCAGGCCGGGTTCCAGAGCTGTCGCAACTACACCCCGACTGCTTTCCTGAGAAGCATCCGGATGCACCGCGCACGGCAGGGATTGCTGGAAGCGGACGTCTGCACCACGGTCACCGATGTCGCCATCAGGAACGGCTTTCTTCATCTGGGCCGGTTCAGCGCCCTGTACAAGACCTGTTTCGGAGAAAGTCCGATGCAGACGCTGGCACGGAGCCGCGCAGCGGAGGGACGCGTATAAAGCGTCCCGGGGAGACCATCACTTGAAAATCATCATCCTCGGCGCAGGCCGAATCGGCGAGAGCGTGGCCGGCACACTCGTGTCGGAGCGCAACGACATCACCGTCATCGACACCGACGCGGCGCGCCTGCACGAACTCGAAGAACGGTTTGAACTGCGCGGCGTGGTCGGCAGCGGCATCGAGCCCGACGTGCTCGCCGAAGCCGGCGCGCGCGACGCCGACATGCTGATCGCCTGCGCGGCGCAGGACGAGACCAACCTCGTCTGCTGCAAGGTGGCCTACCAGGTGTTCGGCATCCGGACGCGCATCGCGCGCGTGCGTTCCAATGCCTACAAGGAAGACAGCCCGCTCCTCGGCAAGGAAGGCTTTGCCGTCGACTGCGTGATCTGTCCGGAGGAATCGCTGACCCGCTACATCGGCAAGCTGGTCGAGTACCCGGAGGCGCTGCAGGTGCGCGAGTTCGCCAACGGCCTGGCCTGCCTGGTGTCGGTGCGCGCGGTGGCGGGCGCGCCCCTGGTGCGCCACAGCATCGCCGAACTGCGCGAATGCGTGCCCGATGCCGACATGCGCATCGTCGCGATCTACCGCCGGTTCGAGAACGAGCCTGACCGCTTCATCGTCTGCGAAGGCCAAACGCTCATCGAGCCCGGCGACGAGGTGTTCGTGCTGTCGGCGCGCGAGCACCTGCAATCGGTGCTGTCGGCGCTGCACCGCTACGACCACGCCGACCATCGCGACGTCGAGCGCATCATGATCGCGGGCGGCGGCCGCGTGGGGCTGCGGCTTGCACGGCAGCTCGTCGAGACCGGGCGCAAGTACCAGATCAAGGTGCTGGAGCGCGACCACGCGCGCTGCGTGCAACTCGCCTCCGAGCTGCCGGGCGGCGTGCTGGTGCTGCATGGGGACGGCACCGACGAAGACTTGCTGGAAGACGAGGGCATCGAGAACATCGACCTGTTCCTCTCGCTCACCAGCGACGACGAGGACAACATCATGGCCAGCCTGCTGGCCAAGCGCATGGGCGCGACGCGCGTGCTGGCGCTGATCAACCGGCGCAGCTATGCCGACCTCATGCACGGCACGCAGATCGACATCGCGCTGTCGCCCGCGCAGACCATGCTGGGCGAGTTGCTGGCCTACGTGCGGCAGGGCGATGTGCAGGCGGTGCACAGCCTGCGCCGCGGCGTGGCCGAGGCGCTGGAGATCGTGGCCCGCGGCGACCGCAAGACCTCGCGCGTGATCGGACGCCGGATCTCCGAGATCCAGCTGCCCAAGGGCGCCCAGTTCGGCCTGGTGATGCGCGGGCTGCCGGACCTCGGCGAGGGCGTGATCCCCGACGGCGAGGCGCCGCCGACGCCGGCGAAAGTCATCATCGCGCGCGGCGACACCGTGATCGAGAGCAACGACCACGTCGTGATCTTCGTGCCGCGCAAGCGACTGGTGCGCGATGTGGAAAAGCTGTTCCGCGTGAGCGCCACCTTCTTCTGATATCACTCGCCCCGTTTTCATGAGCGATTTCTTTCCGGTGTTGCGCGTGCTGGGCGCGCTGCTGACCTTCTTTTCGTTCGGCATGTTCGTGCCGTGGATCATTTCCTGGACGCACGCCGACGGCCTGCGGCACGTGTGGGCCATCTCCGCGGGAATTTCCTTCGTCTGCGGCGGCGTGCTGTGGGGCGGCCTGCGCCGCTACAAGCGCGAGCTGCAGCCGCGCCATGGCATCTTCCTGGTGTCGCTCACCTGGGTGCTGCTGCCGCTGTTCGCCACGCTGCCGTTGATGTGGGCGCTCGATTTCATCGGACGGCCGATCAACTTCACGCATGCATATTTCGAGTCGGTGTCGGGCCTCACGACCACCGGCGCGACGGTACTCGTCAAGCTGGACGATCTGCCCGTGTCGATCAACGTGTGGCGCACCTTCCTGCAATGGATCGGCGGCATGGGGATCCTGGTGCTGGCCGTGGCCATCCTGCCGCTGCTGGGCGTGGGCGGCAGCCAGCTTTTCAAGGCCGAGGTGGCCGGCCCGATCAAGGACAGCAAGCTCACGCCGCGCGTGAAGGAAACCGCCAAGGGGCTCTGGGGCATCTACGCGACGTTCTCGGCCGTGTGCTTCCTCGCCTACTGGGCCGGCGGCATGACGGCCATCGACGCGATGATGCACATGTTCGCCACCGTGAGCCTGGGCGGACTCTCGTCGCACGACGCGAGCTTTGCGCACTTCGCGTCGCCCCTGCTCGAAGGCGTCGCGGTGCTTTTCATGCTCGCGGCCAGCTGCAACTTCGCGCTGTATTTCGTCGCGATGCGAAAGGGCCATTGGCGCGGCTTCTGGCGCGACCCCGAGTTGCGCGCCACGCTCACCGCGCTGATCGGCGGCGGGCTGCTGGTCGCCATCGTGCTGTGGGTGAAAGGTGTCTACGGGCCGGTGGAGGCGCTGCGCTACGGCGTCTTCCACGCCATCTCGGTCGGCAGCACGACAGGGTTCGCCACCGTCGACTACCTGGCCTGGCCGGTGTTCGCGCCGCTCTTCATGCTGCTGCTGTCGAGCGTGGCGACCAGCGCAGGCTCGGCCGGCTGCGGCATCAAGATGGTCCGGGTGCTCATCCTCGTGAAGCAGGCGCGGCGCGAGATGACGCGCCTCGTGCATCCGCGCGCCGTGCAGCCGGTGACGCTCGGCAACGTGGTGGTCGACCACCGCGTGATCTTCTCGGTGCTGGCCTTCATGCTGGTCTACGGCGTGACCACCATTTCACTGAGCATGCTGCTCGTGCTGACCGACCTCGATCCGGTCACTGCCTTCAGCGCCGTGCTGGCGAGCGTGAACTGCACCGGCCCGGGTCTCGGCACCGTCGGGCCGGCCGGCAACTTCAGCGGCCTGACGAATTTCCAGGTGTGGGTATGCACCTTCGCGATGGTGCTGGGCCGGCTCGAGATGCTGAGCTTCATCGCACTGCTGACGCCGTCGTTCTGGCGCAAGTGAAGTTGTTGCACTGGGGCCGATGTAGTAAGGTCCGCCGCCACCAATTTCCGGAGAACACATGGCCCACATGCGCGAGCGCTCCATCCCATGAGCCTTGACGAAATGACTCAGGCGGTCATCGCTTTCATTCGGGCGCACGAGGGCTGGGGCGTTCCGATCGTGCTGGCCCTCGCGTTCGGGGAATCGCTGGCCTTCATTTCCCTGCTGCTTCCGGCCACCGTGATCCTGTTCGGTGTGGGATTTCTCATCTCGGGCAGCGGCATCGCGTTCTGGCCGATCTGGTGCGCCGCAGCCGCCGGGGCCTTCCTGGGAGACTGGTTGTCCTTCTGGATCGGATTGCGGCTGAAGGGCGATGTCGGAAAGTACTGGCCCCTGTCCCGCCACCCGGACCTGATCCCGCGAGGGCATCGCTTCTTCGAGCGCTGGGGCGTGGCCGGCGTATTCTTCGGGCGCTTCTTCGGCCCCTTGCGCGCATCCGTGCCGCTGGCGGCGGGCATCTGCGAAATGCCCACCGCCACGTTCCAGATCGCCAACTTCGCCTCGGCGATCGTCTGGGCTACCGGCATCCTGGCTCCCGGTGCGTTCGGCATCCAGTGGATGCAGAGGTGGCTCTGAGCCGCCTGGTGCCGCCCGCGATTCGCGCGCTCAGAACCGGTCCGCCAACCCCATCGCCGGATCGCTGACCGAGTGCCGGCCGGTCTCCACGCGACCGGCGAAGCGGCGGAAGAAGCTCGCGTCGGCGTCGCAGGTCACGACGAAGTCGTACCACTGGCCGCTGCCGTCCAGGCTCCACCGGATGCTGGCGTCGGCGCCGCCCTTGACGCGGACGTTCCATGCGCCGTCGCGATCGTTGCCGCGGTCGTCGTGATCGTCCTTGCCCCGGCCATTGTTGTCGCGGTGGTCATCATGGCGATCGTCATGGTGGTCCTTGCCGCCGCCGTCGTGCGCCTCGGGGCGCGCGTACACCTTGTTGGACTGCACGGTGAAGCGGCAATCGCGCCGGCCGTCGTTGCGCAGTTGCAGGTAGATGTCGCCGCGGCGCGCGTCGTAGCCCACGCGGATCTCCGGCACCGGTGCACCGTCGGCACGCAGGCGGTTGAGGTCGCCCTTGAACTGGCGGTGGAAGCCGTTCGGGCCGAGCACCCACAGGTCGTACAGGCCGGCGTTGTCGGTCATGGCCGCCCAGTGGTCGTCGAGTTGCTTGCCAGGCTCGACCACGAAGCGCCGCGGGAGGCGGTCCGACAGGTGCAGCTTGTCGTAGACGTGGAACACGGCGGCGCTGCGGCCGCTGTTGGCGAACAGCAGCTGAACGCGGCCGTTGCGCGCGTCGCTGCGCGCGCTGGTGTGCAGCTCGTAGGGCAGGGCGCGCGAGGGGCGCACGCCGGTGGTCTGCGCGGGCAGGGCGGCATCGGTGGGCGGCGTGATCTTCGGCAGCGCCTGCTGGGCGGCGGTCAGCGCATCGGCCTGGTCCTTGGTCTTGCGTCCGGCCAGCGTCGGCAGCGGCTCGTCGTTGGGCCGCTCGAAGTTGAAGGCGCTCGTGAGGTCGCTGCAGATCGCGCGGCGGTACTTGCTGATCTGCGGCTCGGCCACGCCGAAGCACTTCTCCAGGAACAGCAGCGTGGACGTGTGATCGCAGACCTGCGAGTTGACCCAGCCGCCGCGGCTCCACGGCGAGACCACCCACATCGGCACGCGCGGGCCGGGGCCGTAGGGGCGGCCGTCGACCGCGGGCTGGCTCGGCGTCGCCGGCGCGAAGTTGTGGTACTCGACCGCCACGTCGGCATCCGCCATCGTGGTGCCGCCGGCCAGCGTGCCATCGGGGTTGCGCGAGGGCACGGCCGGCGAGGGCAGGTGGTCGAAGAAGCCGTCGTTCTCGTCGAAGTTGATCAGCAGCACGGTCTTGCTCCAGACCTCGGGATTGGCCGTCAGTGCGTCCAGCACCTGCTGCACGTACCAGCCGCCCTTCGCCGGGCTCGACGGTCCGGGGTGCTCGCTGTAGGCGGACGGCGAGATGATCCACGACACGGCGGGCAGGGTGCCGTTCTTGATGTCCTCGCGGAAGGTTTCGAGGAAGCCATAGGGCATCGTGTTGCCGAAGCCCTTCGCGAGCGGGCTGAGCGCGTCGTCGACGACGGCGTCATAGAAGGGGCCGGCGGCCGTCACCGGCTGCGTGATGTCCGTCGCCGCGACGTAGACCGGACGGCGAGCCGGCGGCATCTGCTCGATCGCGGCGCGCCAGTGGCGGAAGCCCATCATCTCGTTGCAGCCGTAGTTGTCGATCAGGCTCTGGTAGACCTTCCACTTCACGCCCGCCTTTTCCAGGCGGTCGGCATAGGTGGTCCATGTCCAGCCATCGGTGGACGCACCGATGTCGTTGCCGCCGTTGAACTGGTTGTTCAGCGCCGCGACCTGCACCTTGCTGCCGTCGACAGGGCTCGTGCCATTGGGGCCGTTGGTGCCGCTCCAGTAGAACAGCCGGTTCGCGATGGTGCCCGTGTGCATGCCGCAGTGGTAGTGGTCGCACAGGGTGAAGGCTTCGGCCAGTGCGCGCTGGAACGGAATCTCCGCCGTGTCGTAGTAGCCCATCGACAGCGGGTTCTTCGCGTCCGGCCACTTGTACATGCGGCCGTGATCCCATGCCGCCTGCGAATCGGACCAGCTGTGCGGCGTGCTGCCGGCGCGCTGTGCGTTGCCCTTCGTTTCGTCGAGGTGGTAGGGAAGGTAGGTGGTGGGCGGCGTGGTCTTGGTGTAGGTCTGGTGGAAGACGTTCTTGCCGTTGGGCGCCGGCACCGCGAAGCGGTCACCGAAGCCGCGCACGCCCTTGAAGGTGCCGAAATAGCTGTCGAAGGAGCGGTTCTCCTGCATCAGCAGCACGACGTGCTTGACGTCCTTGATGGTGCCGGTGTCGTGGTGCGCGGGGATGGCGAGCGCGCGGCGGATGCTGGGCGGGAACGCGGCCAGCGTGGCGGCGGCGATGCCGGTGCCGGTGGCGCTCTGGAGAAAACTGCGACGTGAGGTCATGGCGGGTTGGATGTAAGAGTAATGATGGAACCACGCGAATCGGTCGAGGCCACGCGAGGCGACGCAAGGCTAAGCAACGCGCGTGACATTTCGATGTAGCGACGATGACATCGCTGTCCGCCGGGGCCGCGCGACAGGCTGACTCGCTGCGACGCGAACGGCTACCATCTGGCGAACATCGTCGATGCAGGCGCTGGCCATCGACGCCGATCTGGAGACACCCACTTGGCAACATTCCCTGGCTTTGCAGGCATCGCCGACGAGCTGTTGCTCAAGGTGTCGCCGCCGCGTGTCCCGCGTCATCTCGTCGCCCGGGATCGCCTGCTCTCGGGGGCGGGCGGCCCGCTGGATTGCCCGGTGATCCTGGTGCAGGCGCCCGCGGGCTTCGGAAAGACCTCGCTGCTCGCGCAGTGGCGGCGCGAACACCTCGCGCAAGGGGCCGTTGTCGCCTGGCTGTCCGCGCAAGAAGCGGACGAGCCGCGGAGGCTCTCGCAAGGCCTCGCGCTGGCGGTCCGCCAGGCAGCGGGGCGACCCACATTCGGCCACACGCTGCTCGAAGCACCGCCCGGCCTCGGCCAGCTCGAAGGCATCACGGTCTGGCTCGCAGAAGTGGCACAGACGGCATTGAACGTCGTGCTCATGGTCGACGAAGCCGACCGCCTGCCGGCCGAGTCGCGTGTCGCCCTGGCTTACCTGATGCGCAACGCGCCGCCCAACCTGCGCACCGTCGTGGCAACGCGCGTCGATTGCAATCTCGACATCGATGACCTGATCGCCTACGGACAGTGCGCCGTCGTCGCGCAGGAAATGCTGCGCTTCCGTCTCGAGGAAACGCTTGGGCTGGTCCGGACGCGCTTCGCCGCGCGGGTCGACAGCGACGCGGCGGCGCGTCTGCACGAGTTGACGGAGGGATGGCCGCTCGGCTTGCAGCTCGCACTGACGGTGGTCGAACTGGCCGCCGACCCTCGCGCCGAAGTGCTGGCGATGGCCACGCATGGCGGCAAGCCGCGCGATCAGCTCGTCGGCACGCTGCTGGCGAACCTGGCCCCGGACGACCTCGCGTTTCTCACGCGCATCTCCATCCTCGACAGCCTGCACGCCGAACTGTGCCGCTCCGTCGCGCAGGTGGACGACGCTGCCGAGCGCCTGGAGCGCATGTGCAACGACACCCCGGTCTTCATCACGGGCGAGCAGGGTGAATGGCTGAGGGTCCACAACCTGGCGCGCGATGCATTGCGCGAGCGTTTCGCGATGCTCCCCGCTGGCGAGCAGGCCCAGTTGCATGCGCGTGCGGTGCCTTGGCTGGCCGAGCGCGGCCGGCTCGAAGCGGCCGCCGGTCATGCACTGCTGGCCGGCCAGCACGACCTGGCCTATGAACTGGCGGAGCGCAGCCTCTACGAGTCGACCATGCATGGCCGCGTCGATGCGGTGGTCGTGTGGCTGGAGCGCCTGCCTGCCGCGGAGCTCGACCGGCGTCCGCGTCTCCTGCTTGCCATCGCGTGGGCCTTGGCGACCAGCGAGCGGCACGACGACGCGGGGCGGCTGGTCGCTCGCATCCTCGCGCTGCCGGGGGCGGACGATGAACTGCGTTGCGAGTGCGCGCTCATCCTCAGCGGCGCGGCGGTGTTCGCGGACGAGCCCGATCGCTTCGCCGGCCTGCACGACCCATGGGCAGAGGCCCCCCCGCTGGACGATCCGCTGCTCAAGCAAATCCACGCCAACCGCACCGCCTTTCGCACGCTGCTGGCCGGCGATCCGGCGCTGGCCCGCCTGAGGCAGCAGCAGGCGCCGCGGGTGCCTGGGCGCCGTTCGCCCGACTACCTGAGCCGGTGGGGCGAGTTCATCATCGCCCTGAGCTACGTTTGGGAAGGCCAGGTGCTGCTGGCCGAAAACCTGCTGCGGCCGTCCCTGGCGGGCGCCGAGGCGACCTTGGGCCGACGCAGTTCCTTCGTCGTGATGCTGGCCGCGTTGCTGGCTTCCGCCGCCTGGGAGCGCGATCGTCCGGGCGAGGCCGTCGCCCTGCTGGCCAACCGTCTGGACGTGCTCGAGCGCAGCGGCTTGCCCGAAGTGCTGTTGCTGAGCTACCGGACTCTGGCCCGCATCGCCGTGGCCGAGGGCGCGGAGCACCGCGCGATCGAACTGCTCGATGCGCTGCACGCGGTCGGCGTCTCGCGCCGGCTGCCGCGCCTGCGCATTGCCAGCCTCGCCGAGCAGGTGCGCCTGCATGCGCGCCACTACCGGGCCCAGACCTGCCGGGAGCTGTGCGACCGGATCGATGCGGTGCTGGCCGAGCCCGGCCTGCCCGGCGGCCCGCTCTGGCGGCGCACCGTCAGTCCGCTGCGCGAACTGGCGCAGGGCCTGGCCGCCATCGCGGCGCTGGACTGGCGCGGCGCCATCGAGCCGCTGGCGCGCGCCGACGAGGTGGCGCAGGAGCTCAAGCAGGGCCGGCTCCACATCGAAATCGTCGGGTTGCGGGCGTTCGCCCTCGACCGGCGTGGCGAGAAGTCGGCGCAGCCGATGCTGCGCGAGGTGGCCGGCCTGGCGCGCGCCTATGGGCTGCTTCGGGTGTTCGAGGACGCGCACCCCGACCTGGGCACATGGGCGCGGGAGATCGAAGGCGAGGGCGAGTCCGCGCCACCCGAGGAACAACGCCCTGCCGTCCCGGTGCGGTTGCAGGCGACGCCGAGCACCGCCCTCACGCCCAAGGAGCGCGAGGTGCTGGAACTGTTGACGCGCAACCTGTCGAACAAGGAAATCGCCCTGGCGATGCAGGTCGGCGAGGAAACGATCAAGTGGCACATGAAGAACCTCTTTGCCAAGCTCGATGCGGGATCGCGCAAGCAGGTGGTGCTGCGCGCCCGCATCCTCGGCCTGCTGCAGTAGGCGCCGGCCTGTAACGCCCGGCCACACAAATGACCCCACCCCCCTCTGCGATGGGGGGGAGCGCGGGGCTGTCTCTCCTTAATCTTCGCTGACTCGAGCGCCGCCGCACAGGGCTGGCGCCATCCGCGACACACGAGGCCGGTCCGGCCCGAAGGAGACAAGCAGCATGACCCCGTCCAGCTCCGCGAATTCGCTTCAAGGTGCACCCGCCGTCGTCCACGCCTCGGCGCTGAAGACATCCCTCCATGTGGAGCCGCTGACCTGCACGATCGGCGCCGAGATCGGCAATGTCGACCTGGGTGCCGCGTCGCGCGACCCGGCGCTGGTGGGGGAGATCCGCCGCCTGCTGCTCAAGCATCGGGTGCTCTTTTTCCGCGATCAGGAGATCACGCGCGCCGAGCACGTGGCCTTCGCGCGCCACTTCGGCGAACTCGAGGACCACCCGGTGGCCGGCAGCGACCCGGATTACCCGGGGCTCGTGCGCATCTACAAGTCGCCCGACACGCCGAACGACCGCTACGAGAACGCCTGGCACACCGACGCGACCTGGCGCGAGAAGCCGCCCTTCGGCTGCGTGCTGCATTGCGTCGAATGCCCGCCAGTGGGCGGCGACACGGTGTGGGCCAACATGGTCGAGGCCTACGCGCAACTCCCCGAGGAGATCAAGACCAGGATCGCCGGCCTCCGCGCGCGGCACAGCATCGAGGCCAGCTTCGGCGCGGCGATGCCGATCGAAAAGCGCCTGGCGCTGCGCGCGCAGTTTCCCGATGCCGAGCACCCGGTGGTGCGCACCCATCCGGAAACCGGCGAGAAGGTGCTGTTCGTCAACGCCTTCACCACGCACTTCACCAACTACCACACGCCGGCCAACGTGCGCTTCGGCCAGGACGCCAACCCCGGCGCGAACCTGCTTCTCAATTACCTCGTGAGCCAGGCCAACGTGCCGGAGTTCCAGGTGCGCTTCCGCTGGAAGAAGAACACCGTCGCCTTCTGGGACAACCGCTCCACCCAGCACTACGCGGTGATGGACTACCCGCCCTGCCATCGAAAGATGGAACGCGCCGGAATCATGGGCGAAGCGACGTACTGAGCCGCCCGCCCGCTCCCGATTCACTCCAACGACACAGAAAGACGAACCATGAATTTCCTCGACGGATCACTGTTCCCCGAGAACCAGGACAAGCTGGTCATCACCGCCGCACCCTATGGCCCCGAATGGATTCCGGCTGATTTCCCGCAGGACATCCCGGTCACGATGGAAGAGCAGGTGCAGAAGGCAGTCGATTGCTACAACGCCGGCGCCTCCGTGCTGCACCTGCACGTGCGCGAGCTGGACGGCAGGGGTTCCAAGCGCCTGTCGATGTTCAACGAGCTGATCGCCGGCGTTCGCAAGGCCGTGCCGGACATGGTCATCCAGGTGGGCGGCTCGATCTCCTTCGCGCCCGAGACCGACGGCGCCTCCGCGAAGTGGCTGAAGGACGACACGCGCCACATGCTCGCCGAACTCGATCCGAAGCCGGACCAGGTCACGGTCACCGTCAACACGACGCAGATGAACGTGCTGGAGCACATGGAAGCGGAAGACATCGCCGGCACGTCCCTGGCCGACCCGGAGATCAATGCGGCCTACCGCGAGATGATCGTGCCCTCGGGGCCCGGCTTCATCGACGAGCACGTGCGCCGCCTGAGCGCCGCCGGCATCCAGAGCGCGTTCCAGTTCTACAACATCAACAGCTACGAAACCGTGGAGCGCCTGATCCGCCGCGGCGTCTACAAGGGCCCGCTGGTGATGAACTGGGTTGCCATCAGCGGCGGCATGGACGCGCCCAACATCTACAACCTGGCCAACTTCCTGCGGGCCATCCCCGACGGCGCGATGCTGACGGTGGAGAGCAGCATGCGCAACGTGCTGCCCATCAACATGATCGGCATGGCCATGGGCCTGCACGTGCGCTGCGGCATCGAGGACAACCTCTGGAACCAGTCGCGCACCGCGAAGATGACGACGGTGCAGCAGATCGAGCAGCTGGTGCGCATGTCGCGGGAGTTCGGCCGCGAGGTCGCCAACGGCAAGGAAGCCCGCGAGATCCTGAAGATCGGCGTGTTCTACGACACGGTCGAGGAGACCCTGGTGGCCAACGGCTTCGCGCCCAATCCCCCCGGACGCCAGCAGGGCTACCTGCGCAAGGTGGCTTGAACATGAACGCAGCGTTTGCCTCGCCGACGGTCCTGATCGTCCCCGGACTGCGCGACCACGTGGACGCGCACTGGCAGACGCTGCTGGCGGCCGACTTGCAGGCCCGCGGCCGCAAGGTCCATACGGTGCCGCCCATGGGGCGCGAAGACCTGGACTGCGCGGCCAGGGTCAATGCCATCGAGCGCGTCGCCAACTCCGTCGCCGGGCCGCTGGTCATCGTTGCCCACAGCGGCGGCAGCCTGATGGTCGCCCACTGGGCACGGCGCACGCGCCGCCCGGTGCAGGGGGCGCTGCTGGCGACGCCGCCGGATTTCGAGCGGCCCATGCCGGAGGGCTATCCGACGGTCGAGGCCTTGCTCGACGCCGGCTGGCTGCCCGTGCCTCGCAGGACGCTGCCCTTCCGCAGCATCGTGGTGGCCAGCCGCAACGATCCGCTCGCCGCCTTCGACCGTGTCGCCTTGCTCGCCCGCGACTGGGGCAGCGAACTGATCGACATGGGCGAGGTCGGGCATCTCAACCCGGCCTCGGGACACGGCCCCTGGCCGCTCGCCCATTACCTCATTCGCGACCTGTCCACGCCGCTCGCCGTGGCCGACTGACGTCCCCGCGATTCAACACATCCCCTCAAGGAAACCCATCATGTCCAAAGCCATTCGCCTGCACCAGACGGGCGGGACCGAAGTGCTCCAGCTCGAGAACGTCGAGGTCGGCGACCCCGGCCCCGGCCAGGTCCGCATCCGGCACACCTTCGTCGCCGTCAATTTCATCGACATCTATTTCCGCACCGGCCGCTATCCGATGCCGCTGCCCAACGGGCTCGGCTCCGATGCCGTCGGCGTCGTCGAGGCCGTCGGCCCCGGCGTGACCGATCTGCAGCCCGGCCAGCGCGTGGGCTACCTGATGGGCCCGCAAGGCGCCTATTCGGACGTGCGCGTGATGCCGGCCGAGTGGCTGATCCCGCTGCCCGACGGCATCTCCGACCGCACGGCCTCGACGCTGATGATGAAGGGCATGACCGCGCAGTACCTGTTCCGCCAGGTCTACCCGCTCAAGGGTGGCGAGACCATCCTGTACCACGCGGCCGCCGGTGGCGTGGGCCTGATCGCCTGCCAGTGGGCGCGCGCATTGGGGGTCACCATGATCGGCACCGTCTCCTCGGACGAGAAAGCCGCCATTGCCAGGGAAAACGGCTGCACGCACACCATCGTGACCACGCGCGAGAACATCGCCGCACGCGTGCGCGAACTCACCGACGGCAAGGGCGTGCCCGTCGTCTACGACTCGGTCGGCAAGGACACCCTGCAGGCCTCGCTCGACAGCCTGCAGCCGCGCGGCACGCTGGTGAGCAACGGCACCTCGTCGGGGCCGGTCGTGATCGACACGATGCAGCTCGCGGTCAAGGGGTCGGTCTGGGTCACGCGCCCGGCGATGGTCCACTACGCCACGCCGCGCCCGCACATGCTCGACATGGCCGCGGAACTCTTCGACCTAGTGCTGGCCGGCAAGATCCGCGGCGAGCCGAAGCAGATGTTCGCGCTGGCCGATGCCGCCGAGGCGCATCGCGCGCTGGAGTCGCGCCGCACCACCGGCGCCACGGTGCTGGTGCCCTGAGGCCGGCCGCCCGGTACACACTGCCATGACGCCCACACTCCACGCTCGCCCCGGCGATGCCGAGGGCTACCTGATCGGCCGGCGCCAGGCCTGGTTCGCGTTCGCGATGACCCTCGGCCTGATGATGGTCGACTACATCGACCGCCAGGTCATCGTTTCGCTGTTTCCCTACCTCAAGGCCGACTGGGGCCTGTCCGACAAGCAGCTCGGCGGTCTCGTCTCGGTCGTGTCGGTCACGGTCGGGTTGGGCGCGCTGCCGGTCGCACTCATCGCCGACCGCTCCAGCCGCGTGCGCAGCATCGTTGCCATGGCCACGATCTGGAGCATGGCCACGATCTCCTGCATGTTCACGCGCAACTACGGGCAACTGCTGGCGGCCCGTTCGCTGGTCGGGCTCGGCGAGGCCGGCTACGGCTCGGTGGGTGCGGCGCTGATCGCGAGCCACTTCCCGGCGCGGCTGCGTGGCGCGCTCCTGGCCGGCTTCTTCGCATCCGCATCGATCGGCTCGGTGTTGGGCGTGATGCTCGGTGGGCTCATCGCCGCGCGCTGGGGCTGGCAGGCGGCCTTCGGCGTGGTGGGTGTGCCGGGCCTGATCATGGCGTTGCTCTACCTCAAGGTGCGCGACTACCGCACCGTCGAACTCACGCCGCGGCTCGAACGGGCCGCGCGCTCGACGCGCAGCGCAGCCATCGCGGTGGCGCAGGGCCTGTTCCGCTCGCGCACGCTGCCCTGGGTGTGCGTGGGCGGCGCCGCGCAACTCGTCGTCGTCTCGGCGGTCTGGTCGTGGTTGCCGAGCTTCCTGAACCGCGTGCACGGGCTTGCGCCCGAGCAGGCCGCCGTGCGCGCCGCCCTGGTGGTGCTGTGCGGCGCTGTGGGCAGCGTGCTGTGGGGCGCGGTGGTCGATCGCGCCGGCGCACGCCGTCCGCATGCCAAGCTGCATGCGATGGCAGTGCTGTGCGTGGCATCGCTGCTGGTGCTGGGCACGGCCTTCGGCGCGCAGCGCTTGGGCATCGCGTTGTCGGCGCAGGCCCAGTTCGCGCTGATCGCCTTCGGCGGCTTCCTCATGACCTGCACGGTGGGGCCTGTCTCCGCCGTCGTGATCGACGTCATCCATCCCGGCGTGCGCGCCACCGGCTCGTCGGTGCTCGCGCTGTTCCAGAACCTCTTCGGGCTGGCCGCCGGCCCCTTCATCGCGGGCGTGCTGTCCGATGCCTGGGGCCTCGAAGCCACGCTGGCCGCGATGCCGGCCTTCGGCATCCTGGCGGCGCTGGCCTTCATGGCCGCGGCGCGCAGCTACGGCGGCGACATGCTGCGTGCCGGCGAGGCACCGGCCGACGCAACGGACAACCCGCCCATCCCCACGCGCAAGGCCATGGCCTGAGCGTCCCATCCAACCTCCATCTTCAGGACAAGACACCATGAACGGCCTCATGCAGCACCAGCCGCTGCTGATTTCCACGCTCCTCACCCATGCCGAACGCCACCACGGCTCGCAGGAGATCGTCTCCCGCCGCGTCGAAGGCGACGTGCACCGCTACACCTTCCGCGACCTCGCGCAGCGCGCGCGCCGCATGGCCCACGCCCTCGCGGCGATGGGCATCGAGCCCGGCCAGCGCGTCGCCACGCTGGCATGGAACGGCTACCGCCACCTGGAGCTGTACTACGCGGCCTCCGGCTCGGGCGCCGTGCTGCACACGCTCAATCCGCGCCTGCACGCCGACCAGGTGACCTGGCTGGCCGACCATGCGGAAGACCAGGTCCTGTTCTTCGACATGACCTTCCTGCCGCTCATCGAGGCCGTCGCTTCGCGCGTGAAGACCATCAAGGCCTTCGTCGCGATGACCGATCGCGCCCACATGCCGGTGTCGCCAAGCCTGCCGGGCCTGCTCTGCTACGAAGACCTCATCGATGCGCACGAGCCGGACTTCGTCTGGCCCCGTTTCGACGAGAACGCCGCCTCGTCGCTCTGCTACACCTCGGGCACCACCGGCAACCCGAAGGGCGCGCTCTACAGCCATCGCTCGACGATGCTGCACACCTTCGCAGCGGCCATGCCGGATGCCCTGAACTGCTCGGCGCGCGACGTCATCCTGCCGGTCGTGCCCATGTTCCACGTCAATGCCTGGGGCCTGCCGTACGTGGCCTGCATGGTCGGCGCCAAGCTGGTGCTGCCGGGTCCCTGGCTCGACGGCAAGTCGCTCTACGACCTGTTCGAGAGCGAGCGCGTGACCATGTCCGCCGGCGTGCCGACCGTGTGGCAGGGGCTGCTCGCGCATGTCGAATCCAACCGCCTGCGCTTCAGCACCATGCGCCGCACCGTCATCGGCGGCTCGGCCTGCCCGCGCGAGATGCTCCAGACCTTCCAGGAGCGCTACGACGTACACGTGCTGCACGCCTGGGGCATGACCGAGACCAGCCCCGTCGGTACGGTGTGTGCGCTCAAGCCCGCGCAACTGGCGCTCGAAGGCGAGGCCCGGCTCGCGCTGCAGGCCAAGCAGGGCAGGGCGGTGTTCGGCGTCGACATCAAGGTGGTGGGCGAGGACGGCAGCGAACTGCCGCGCGACGGTACAAGCGCCGGCGAGCTGATGGTGCGCGGGCCATGGGTCATCGCGAACTACTTCAACCACGACGGAGGCGACCCGCTGGTGCACGATGCCGAGGGCACCGGCTGGTTCCCCACCGGCGACATCGCGACCATCGACGCCGACGGCTTCATGCAGATCACCGATCGCAGCAAGGACGTCATCAAGTCCGGCGGCGAGTGGATCGGGTCGATCGATCTCGAGAACATCGCCATGGACCACCCCGGCGTGCACATGGCGGCCTGCATCGCGGCGCGCCATCCCAAGTGGGACGAGCGGCCGCTGCTGGTGGTCGTGAAGAAGCCCGGCGCGCAAATCACGCGCACCGAGCTGCTGGGCTACTACGAAGGCCGCATCGCGCGTTGGTGGACGCCGGACGACGTGGTCTTCGTCGACGAGATCCCGCTCGGCGCCACCGGCAAGATGCAGAAGAACAAGCTGCGGGACCTGTTCCGGGACCACCGGCTGCCCACGGCCTGACGCACGATGTCCACCCTGTCCATCGCCGCCTGGCCGCAACGCGGCCGACTGCTCTTTCCCGGCGTGCTGGCAAGCACCGTGGTAGCCGCGGCCGCCACGTTCCTGTCGCAGCACTACGGCGCGCCGGTCATGTTGTTCGCGCTGCTGCTCGGAATGGCCATGAACTTCCTGTCGAGCGACGGCCCCTGCGCGCCCGGCATCGAACTCGTGGCGCGGCAGGTGCTGCGCGTGGGCGTGGCCTTGCTGGGCCTGCGCATCACGGCCGCCCAGGTGGCGGCGCTGGGCTGGCAGCCGGTGCTGCTGGTGCTGCTCTCGGTGGCGCTGACCATCGGCCTGTCGATGCTCGCCGCCCGCTTGATGGGGTTCCAGCGCGTGTTCGGCCTGCTCACCGGCGGGGCGACGGCGATCTGCGGCGCATCGGCGGCGCTCGCGCTCGCGGCGGCGCTGCCGGCGCATCCCCTGAAGGAGCGCGCCACGCTCTTCACCGTGGTGGGCGTGTCGGCCCTGTCGACGCTGGCCATGATCGTCTACCCGATGCTGGCCCACCTGCTGGGACTCGACGACCGCCAGGCCGGCGTGTTCCTCGGCGCCACCATCCATGACGTGGCGCAGGTGGTCGGCGCGGGCTACGGCATGTCGCGCGATACCGGCGACGTCGCCACGTTGGTCAAGCTGATGCGTGTGGCGATGCTGCTGCCGGTGATCGTGTTCGCCGTCGCGTTCGGCCGCGTGGCCGCGCGCTCGGGCCAGGCCATTGGCAAGCGGCCGCCGCTGCTGCCGTGGTTCGCCGTCGCCTTCGCCGCGCTGGTCGCGGTCAACAGCGCCGGATGGATCGCCGCGCCCATCGTCTCGCTCGGCGGCGACCTGTCCCGCTGGTGCCTGGTGTCCGCCATCGCCGCCATCGGCATGAAGACCCATCTGCGCGATCTCGCCTCGGTCGGCCTCAAGCCGGTGATGCTGATGCTGGGCGAAACCATCTTCCTCGCGTTGCTCGTGCTTGCATTGCTGCGCTGGGCGTCCTGAAATCACACAATCCAGAGTTCAAGCATGACCTTCGATTCCAAAACCCGCCGCACCCTGTGCGCCGCCATGTTGATCGGCGCGAGCCTGTTCGCGCCCGGCGCGCAGGCGCAGGCTCCGGCAAAGTGGCCGGAGAAGCCCTTGCGCATCGTCGTGGCCGGTCCGGCCGGCGGCTCCGCAGACGTCATTGCGCGCGTGGTGGCCGACGGCCTGTCGCGCGAGATCGGCCAGCCCGTGATCGTCGATCCCAAGCCCGGCGCCGCCGGCGTGCTCGCGGTCAACGAACTGTCGCAGGCGCCGCATGACGGCCACACGCTGCTGGTCGGCGTCAACTCGCTGGTGAGCGAGATCCCGCACATCGTCCACCTCAAGGTCGACATGGCGACCGAGATCAAGCCGGTGGCCGAACTGGCGCGCGGCGGCCTCGTCATGGTGGGCACGCCCTCGCTGCCCGCACGGAACTTCGGCGAGCTCATGACCTGGGTCAAGGCCCAGCCCGGAAAGGTCAACTACGCGTCGTACACGGCCGGCACGGTGTCGCATGTTCTGGGCCTGCAACTCAACAAGGCGGCCGGCATCGACATGGCGCATGTGGGCTACAAGGGATCGACGCCGGCCCTGACCGACGTGATGGGCGGCCACGTCCAGCTCATGTTCGACGGCATGGCCACCTCGCTGCCGCTCATCAAGGCCGGCAAGCTCAAGGCCTTCGCGGTGAGCGCGCCCAAGCGCTCACCGATGCTGCCGGACGTGCCGACCTTCACCGAACTGGGCTACCCGCAACTCGAAGCCATTGGGTGGATGGGCCTGTGGGTCAAGCCCGACGTGCCTGCGCCAGTGCAGGCGCGCCTGCGCGAAGCAGTGCTCAAGGTGCTGGCACAGCCCGCTGTGCGCGAGCGCATCGAAGGCACGGGCCTCGAATCCGGCCAGCCGCGCAGCCCCGAGCAGATGTCGAAATCGCTGCAGTCCGACTACGCCCGCATGGGCGAGGTACTCAGGTCGATCAACTTCAAGCCGGAGTAACTTCTCCAGGCGCACGGCGGCCCATGTGACGGGCTACGACCTGGGCCTGCGGCACGGCTTTCTGAGCTTCAAACGCCGGGCACGGGCGCCTTGTGCCAGCCCGCGTCCGGGTCGAGGCGCTTCATGGCGCGTGCGGCCGCGTCGGTGCCGGGGCCGAGGTCTTTCTCGTACACCACGCCATCGTGGTTCACCATGAAGGTCATCACGCCCGATTCACCATAGCGAACAGGCCAGGCGACGAGCCCGAAGCCGCCGCGCATGCGGCCGCCGATCACGTAGTCGTAGGCCCCTCCGGGTGCATTCGGGCCTTGCGCCTTCAGGATCCTGAACAGGTAGCCGTGGTAGCCCTGGCCGGGCTTCGAGCCGCCGTAGACCGGCCCTAGCGGGCTCAGCGGCTGCCCCGGCTCGTCGGGCCAATAGAGGCCGTCGCGCCGGCCGGGCGTGCTGACGATCTTCTGCGCATATTCCAGCACGCCGTTGCCGTCGTGGTCGGTGCGCGCGTATTCCCGTTGCGCATCGAAGTACGCCAGCGCTGCCTGCATGGCCGCCAACTCGTTGCGGCCGATGCGGCGGGTCTGCATCATGTCGGCGCCAGCACGCGGATCGAAGTGCCAACCCTTACCGGCCTTCACGATGGGAATCGGTAGCGTCCAGTCACCGTCGCCTGCCGCCAGGAGGGCCTTCTCAGGGCCTTCTGAAACGATGCCGTGCTTGCGTGACCAGGCTTCCAGGAAGGCGTAGATGTCCTCGCGATCGAGTTCCCCGGGCGGCACGAAGCGCCGCCACTCCGAGCCGAGCACGATGTGCAGCGCGGCGAGGTCGTTGGTTGCGATGGCGTCGGTGAATGCCTGTGCCGCGGCCTCCGGTGTCGGGTACACGCGCTGGGCCGATGCGGGTGCGCTGGCGAGCGCCACGGCAGCGATGGCCGTGGCGGCGAGAAGGCGAAGTGCATGGGGCATGGTGTGGTTCCCGATGAACGATGAGAGGGGCATGGCGCGCTCCTTGGTGCTAGCGACGACCTCCGCCGCCACGACCACCGCCGCCGCCGCGACCGCCGCCGCCGCCGGCTCGGGCGCCGCCGCCTCCGCCACTCGGCCGGGCGTGGCCGCCTCCGGCGCCCGCCGATTGCCGGCTCGCCGCGCCCCGATCCATCTGCTGGCGGGTATCCATGCCGCCTGCGCCACGCAGCGCGTTGTCCCCGCCGCCGCGATGCTGCACTGGCTGCGACGACGCGCGATCGGCCTGGCCGAAATTGCCGCCGGCGCCCCCAGCGCCCCCGCGATTGCCCCCGCCGCGGTCACCACCGGCGAAGTTGCTCCCCGCGCCCCCCCGGTCGCCACCGCCCAGGTTGCCCCCAGCGCCGCCGCGATCGCCGCCGCCCAAATTGCCGCCTGCGCCGCCGCGATCGCCGCCGCCCAAATTGCCGCCTGCGCCGCCGCGATCGCCACCGCCCAAATTGCCGCCTGCGCCACCGCGATCACCGGCGCCCGCACGGTCGCGGCCTGCGCCTTCCGCGGCCCGCTCTGCGCGGTCCCGCGTGGCTGGGTCGTTGCGCAGGTTCTCGCGTCCCGCGCCGGGGTCCATGCCGCGTTGCTGCAAGGCCGACTGGGCCTGCTGGCGTTGCGTATCGCGTGCGCCATCGCGGCCCCGGAAGTCCGCGCGTTGATCCGCACCCCCCACGCCGCGTTCGAACTGCTGCTGGCTGCGGCTGTCGCGGTACGGCACGCCCTTGCGGTTGGCCGCGTTGTGCTGCCAGTTGCTCTGGTTGGCCGAGATCTGGCGGTTGGTGTTGATGCTGTTGTAGCGGTTGGTGTTGATATTGACGTTGCCGCCGCCCCAGTTGGCGTTGCCCCAGAGCGCGCCCACCGCCGCCACGCCCACGCCGAAGGCGATGCCTGTCGCCAGGGCAGCGCCGGGGTAGTAGTAGGGTGCCGGCGGGTAGTAGTAGGGTGGGTAGGCCGGATAGGGCCACGTGCCGTACACGACCGCGGGGTTGTAGGCCGGCACGTAGACGGTCTGCGGGTCTGCCGGCTCGATCTTGATCACCGTCTGCTGGGTCTGCGGCTCCTGCTCCACCAGCACCTTCTGCTGCGGCGTGGTCTTGAGATTCCCCGATCGCTGGGCCTGCGTGCGAAGGCGCTGGGCCGCGTCGAGGACGTCCTTCGACGAGGCCAGGAAGGCGTCGCCCAGCTTCTGCACCCAGTCGGGCTGGTCGCCCATCATCTGGATCACCTGCGGGAAGGCCACCAGCGATTGCACGCTCGGATCCCAGGACTGGCTCTGCACCGCCTTCACGGCCGCGTCACCCTTCTGGTTGGGGTTGGCCTTCGACCATTTCGCGGCGTCGGCCACGTCGGCCGGATAGGTGGCGGCCATCAGCACCTGCGACAGCAGCGAATCGGGATACAGCGCGATCGGCGCCATCATCTGGTCGAGCTGCTCGCGCGTGAAGGCAGGTGCTTCCTGGGCAGCCGCAAGGGCGGAACAGGCGAGCGCGAGGATGCCGATCGCGGCGCGTGCCATCCGCGCGGCGCGCAGGCACATCGCGGCGGCCAGGTGTCGGGTTCGAATGCTCATGCTGCAGCCTTTCACGTAACCAGCGGCATCGCTGCCGTGCCAGCATAGAAAGCCGCGGGCGCTTCGACCATCGCACCAAAGTTGGATGGCGCGGCCTGCACGCGGGGGGAGTGGCGATTTCGAGCACCCCCGTCCCCCCAATCAAGAGGGGGAGCTCCAACCCCTCCAAAACCCAGAATTTGCACCGTGAGCCGAGTGGCCGTGCGCTGACGCCGGCTCGCACCGTCGCAACAACATCTGGAGACCTCTTGAACCATCCGAGACCCCTGTCAGGGGCCACCCTTGGTCGTCCCTCTGCCCGACTCAGCGCGGTCGGCATCGCTGTACTCGCCGCCGTGTTCGCCACCGACGCCGCCCACGGCTTCGAGATCAACACCGGCAATCCCGACCTGGAGGTGCGCTGGGACAACACGGTGCGCCTGAACTACGGCAACCGCGTTGAAAGCCGCGATCCGAAGATCGGCAATTCCGCCGTGTCCGACGAAGGCACCTACAGCTTCGACCGCGGCGATGCCGTGACCGAGCGCGTGGACCTGCTGACGGAACTCGACGTCGTCTACAAGAAGAACTTCGGCGCGCGCGTCAGCGCCGCCGGCTGGTATGACGCCGCCTACGGGGACAACAGCCGGACGAACCCGTTCCCGCCGCTGTCGAACATCCCGAGCTACATCAACAAGCGCTACAGCGACTACACCTTGCGCTTCTACCAGGGGCCTTCGGGCGAAGTGCTCGACGCCTTCGTGTTCGGCGGCACCGACATCGGCAGCGTGCCGGTTCGCGGCAAGCTCGGCCGCCAGACGCTCTACTGGGGCGAGTCGCTGTTCCTCGGCGGCAACCTGCACAGCGTGGCCTACGCGCAGAACCCGCTCGATCTGCAGAAGGGCTTTGCCACGCCCGGCGTGGAAGCCAAGGAACTGTTCCGTCCGCTGAACCAGGTGTCCGGTTCGGCGCAGCTCACCGACACGCTCTCGGTGGGCGCGCAGTACATGTTCCAGTGGGAGTCCTTCCGCTATCCCGAAGGCGGCACCTACCTGGGTCCGGTGGACTTCGCCTTCAATGGCCCCGACCGCCAGTTCCTCTCCCCGGCGCTCGGCTTCGCGGCGCGCGGCAACCCGTCGGAACCCCGGCAGAGCGGCGAAGGCGGCCTGTCGGCGCGCTGGAGCCCGACATGGCTCGATGGCACGATGGGCTTCTACTGGCGCAACTTCGCCGACAAGCTGCCGCAGACCTTCCTGACGCGAGTCGGCCCCGGCATCAGCCGCTACAACCTGATCTACGCCGACAACATCGACATGTACGGCGTGAGCCTGGCTAAGAACATCGGCGGCGTCAGCGTCGGCGCGGAACTCTCCTATCGCCGCGACACGCCGCTGAACAGCACCGTGCTGGGCATCGCGCCGGGCCTGCCCGCGCAAGGCGACACCAAGGGACCGCGCGGCGACACCTACCACGGCCTGGTCAACGCCGTGGGCGTGATCCCGAAGACGGCCCTGTTCGACACCGCCTCCTGGGCAGTCGAACTGGTCTGGTCGCAATGGGCCAAGGTGCGCAGCGGCGCCAATCTCTTCTACGCCGAAGGCTTTGCAGCCTGCGCCGGCAAGGACAAGTGGGACGGCTGCACCACCAAGAACTACATCGGCACGGGCGTCGCCTTCACGCCCACGTGGTTCCAGGTGTGGCCGGGCGTGGATCTGTCGATGCCGGTCAGCTACGCCGTCGGCCTGAGCGGCAATGCCGCCACCATCTTCGGCGGCAACCAGGCCAACGGCAACTACAGCATCGGCCTCGGCGCCGACGTGTACCAGAAGTACCGCTTCGACCTGAAGTACATCGACTACGTCGGCCGCTACCGCTCCAACGCCACGCAGGTCATCGCCCAGAACGGCTTCACGACGCTGCTGAAGGATCGCGGCTTCATCAGCCTGACCTTCAAGACCACCTTCTAAGCAATTGCGGGCCGCTTGCGCGGCCATCCAACCACTCCGGGGGCATCAAGG
Source organism: Variovorax flavidus (assembly GCF_030317145.1). GTDB lineage: Bacteria > Pseudomonadota > Gammaproteobacteria > Burkholderiales > Burkholderiaceae_C > Variovorax > Variovorax flavidus. The sequence continues at coordinate 1,058,300 of NZ_JASZYE010000001.1, read as the reverse complement.
AACCCCGGGGGCGGACCTCCTTTTTCCTTGAAAGGAAACGATGATGAACATCTCACGACAACTCCTCGCCGGCCTCGTCGCCGCATCCACGGGCCTGGCGGCGCATGCCGCGCCCAGCGCCGACGAAGCCAAGGCGCTCGGCGCGACACTCACGCCCGTCGGCGCCGAGAAGGCCGCCAACAAGGACGGCACCATCCCGGCCTACAGCGGCGGGCTGACCTCCGCGCCCGCCGGCTTCAAGGCCGGTGACGGCGTGCGGCCCAATCCCTTCGCGGGCGAGAAGCCTCGCCTGGTCATCGACGCGAAGAACATGGCCGAGCATGCGGACCGCCTCACCGAAGGCACCAAGGCGCTGCTGCAGAAGTACCCGAGCTTCCGCGTCGATGTCTACCCCACGCACCGCAGCGTGGCCTTCCCGAAGTTCGTGACCGACAACACCACGAAGAACGCTGCCAATGCCAGGACGGCCAACGACGGCCGCTCGATCGAGGGCGTGCATGCGGGCTTTCCGTTCCCGATCCCCAAGGACGGCTACGAGGCGATGTGGAACCACCTCGTGCGCTTCAACGGCCAGAGCTACGAAGCCAAGTACCGCAACCTCAACGTCGATGCCAACGGCCGGCCGGTGCTCGCCACCGAAGGCGTGAGCGTGCAGGACTACCCCTTCTGGGACACCGCCAAGCAGGACGCCGACACCTTCTGGCGCATCAAGCTCACCTACACCGGCCCGGCCCGCCGCGCCGGCGAGGCGCTGATGATCGTCGACCCGCTCGACATCGGCCAGAAGGACCGCCGCGCCTGGAGCTACCTGCCCGGCCAGCGCCGCGTGAAGGTCGCGCCCGATCTTTCGTACGACACGCCCAACCCCGGCACCGCCGGCGCCACCACCTTCGACGACACCTTCATCTTCAACGGCTCGATGGACCGCTTCGACTTCAAGCTGGTCGGCAAGAAGGAGATGTACGTGCCTTACAACGCCTACGAGGCCGTGTACCAGGCCAAGCAGGACGACCTGCTCAAGCCCAACCACCTGAACCCGGATCTGGTGCGCTGGGAGCTGCACCGCGTGTGGGTCGTCGAGGCGAAGCTGCGCGACGGCAAGCGCCACGTCTACGGCAAGCGGACCTTCTACCTCGACGAGGACTCGTGGTCGGCGCTGGCTTCGGACAACTACGACGCACGCGGCCAGATGTACCGCGCGGGCTTTGCCTACATGGCGCCGAGCTATGACCTGCCGGCACCGTACACCGACATGTTCGGCCACTACGACTTCGTTGCCCGCGTCTATTCGCTGACGGGCTTCATCGCCGAGACCGGCGGCATGCGCCACACCAAGCCGATGACGGACCGCGACTGGACGCCCGACTCGCTGGCCGGCTCCGGCATCCGCTGAGCGCAGCGCAAGCCCATACGGAACGGGGAGCAGGAACCATGACATTCGATCCATCGCGGCGCTCGCTCGTCGGCGCACTGGCGCTCGCTTGCAGCGGCGCGGCCGTGGCGGCCTGGGCCGCTTCGGCCGACCCCGCAACGGCATGGCGCGACGTGCTCGACACCCCGGCCGTGCGCAGCACGCTGGGCGCCCGCTCGCTCATCAACGGGCTGGCCCGCGCGGGGCAACGCATCGTCGCGGTCGGCCAGCGCGGGCACGTCCTGCTGTCCGACGACGGCGGCGCGAGCTGGCGGCAGGCCGAGGTGCCGGTCAGCTCGGATCTCGTGGCCGTCTGCTTCCCGACGGAAAGACAAGGCTGGGCCGTGGGCCACGACGGCGTGATCCTGCGCAGCACGGATGCGGGCCAGAGCTGGACGCTCCAGCTCGACGGCAGGCGCATGGGCGCGCAGGACGCGGAGAACCCCTTGCTCGATGTCTGGTTCAAGGACGCGCAGACCGGCTATGCGGTCGGCGCCTTCGGCCTGGCGCTGCGCACCGACGACGGCGGCGCACACTGGGAGCCGCTGACGCAGGCGCTCGACAATCCCAAGAGCCTGCACCTCTATGCGCTCCGGTCCGTCGGCAACGACGTCTTCATCGTGGGCGAGCAGGGGCTGCTGCTGCAGCTCGACAGCGCCACGGGCCGCTTCGCCGCCCGCGAGACGCCTTACAAGGGCACCCTGTTCGGCATCGTCGCCGGCACGCGCGCGCTGATTGCCTTCGGCCTGCGCGGCAGCGTGGTGCGCAGCACCGACGGCGGCCGCAGCTGGTCGCAGGTCGCCACCGGCGTGCAGGCAGGCTTGACCGCGGGCCTGCGCCGCAGCGACGGCAGCATCGTGCTGGTCAGCCAGGCCGGCCACGTCCTCGTCAGCCGCGACGACGGCGCGAGCTTCCAGCCATTGCGCGTCGAACAGCCCATGCCCGCGGCCGCCGTGGCCGAGGCGGCCGGCGGCGCCCTCGTCATTGCCGGGCCGCGCGGCGCCGCGCGCCCATTGCCGTTGTCCTGAACGCGGCCGGAGTTCCTTCATGCATACCCCCGTCCATTCCGACAAGGATGGCGAGCACGCGACGCTCGCCACCTTCGACCCCCGCTCCGGCTCGCTGCTGGAGCGGTTGGTCTTCAATCACCGCCTCGTCGTGATGCTCGCCTGTGCGCTCATCACGGTGGTGCTGGCCGCGCTCGCAGTAGGCCGGCTGTCGCTCAACGCCAGCTTCGAGAAGATGATCCCGCACGGTCATCCCTACATCCAGAACTACCTCGAACACAAGGATGATCTGCGCGGCCTGGGCAACTCCCTGCGCATCGTGGTCGAGAACAAGCGCGGCGACGTCTACGACGCGGGCTACCTCGCCACGCTGCGCAAGATCAACGACGAACTGTTCCTCATGCCGGGCGTGGACCGCGCCTGGCTCAAGTCGCTGTGGACGCCTTCCGTGCGATGGACCGAGGTCACGGAGGAGGGCTTTCGCGGCGGCCCCGTGATGCCCGACGGCTACGACGGCTCGCCACGCGCCACCGACGAACTGCGCGGCAACATCGCGCGCTCCGGTCTGGTCGGCAGCCTGGTCGCGAGCGACTTCAAGTCCAGCATGATCGTCGTGCCCCTGCTCGACAAGGACCCGACCACCGGCCAGCGCATCGACTACCGCGCGCTGTCGCACGCCATCGAGGAGTTGCGGACCCGCTACGAGGCCGCGCCGGCCGGCGAGTCCCCGGCGGTCCGCATGCATGTCGTCGGCTTCGCCAAGCTCGTCGGCGACCTGATCGACGGCCTGCACCAGATGGCGCTCTACTTCGCCGTGGCCGCGCTCATCGCCGCGGTCATCATCTACCTCTACACGCGCTGCGTGCGCAGCACCGGGCTGGTGATTGCGTGCTCGCTGATCGCGGTCGTGTGGCAGCTCGGACTGGTCGCGGCCTTCGGCCTCGAACTCGATCCCTATTCGATCCTCGTGCCCTTCCTGGTGTTCGCCATCGGCGTCTCGCACGGCGCGCAGAAGATGAACGGCATCATGCAGGACATCGGCCGCGGCGCCCACCGGCTGGTGGCCGCGCGCTTCACCTTCCGCCGGCTCTTCCTGGCCGGCCTGACCGCACTGCTCGCGGACGTGGTGGGCTTCGCGGTGCTCATGGTGATCGACATCCCCGTCATCCAGGAGCTGGCGCTGACGGCCAGCGTCGGCGTGGCAGTGCTCATCTTCACCAACCTGATCCTGCTGCCGGTGCTGCTGTCCTATGTCGGCGTGAGCCCCGAAGCGGCGGCGCGCAGCCTGCACGCGGAGGAGGGCGCCGGCAAGGCGCGCGGCTTCGAGCGCCTGTGGAACTTGCTCGGCCATTTCGTCGAGCGGCGCTGGGCCTTGCGCGCCGTCGTCGCGAGCGCGGCGCTCGCCGTGCTCGGCTTCGGCGTCAGCCAGGGCTTGAAGATCGGCGACCTCGACCCCGGCGCGCCCGAGCTTCGGGCGGACTCGCGCTACAACCGCGACAACGCCTACATCACGGACCACTACGCGCTGTCGAGCGACACCTTCGCCGTCATCGTCAAGACCGCGAAGGAAGGCTGCCTGAAGTACCCCACGCTGGTCGAGGCCGACCGCCTGGCCTGGACGCTGCAGCAGCTTCCGGGCGTGCAGACCACGGTGGCGCTGACCGGTGCGGTGCGCCAGATCACCGCGGGCAGCAATGAGGGCAGCCCCAAGTGGCTCACCATCGCGCGCAACCAGGACGTGCTGAACTACGGCGCGCAGCAGGCCAGCGTCAACAATCCGGACCTCTTCAACACCGAGTGTTCGGTGATGCCCGTGATCGCCTACCTGTCGGACCATCGGGCCGAGACGCTCGACGGCGTGGTGCGCGCAAGCGCCGAGTTCGCGCAGGCCCATGACAGCGAGGACCGCAAGTTCCTGCTGGCCGCCGGCAGCGCCGGCATCGAGGCCGCCACCAACATCGTCGTGCGCAAAGCCTGGGGCCAGATGCTGATGCTGGTCTATGCGGCGGTCATCGTGCTGTGCTTCATCACGTTCCGAAGCTGGCGTGCGGTGGTGGTCGCGGTGGTTCCGCTGGTCATCACCTCCGTGCTGTGCGAGGCGCTCATGGTGGTGCTGGGCATCGGCGTCAAGGTTGCGACCTTGCCGGTGATCGCACTCGGCGTGGGCATCGGCGTCGATTACGCGCTGTACCTCCTGAGCGTGCAGCTTGCCTTCCAGCGCAAGGGCGACACGCTGGCGGTAGCCTACCGTCGCGCGCTGCAGTTCACGGGCAAGGTGGTGGTGCTGGTCGGCATCACGCTGGCCGCGGGCGTGATCACCTGGGCTTTCTCGCCGATCAAGTTCCAGGCCGACATGGGCATCCTGCTCGCCTTCATGTTCGTCTGGAACATGGTGGGGGCGGTGGTGCTGATTCCCGCGCTGTCGCACTTCCTGCTGCCGGGACGCAAGGCAGGCGAGGAAGCGGAAAGCTCGCCGAAGCCCAAGCGCAGGCGCGAGCGCTTGCGCCTCGCCCTGGGACGGGCGAGACTCGGGCACTGACCGGGCGGCGCCCGACACCCAGACGGAGGTCCACATGAAGGCTTTCACGATCAGGCGCGACAGTCCGCTTGCGGCGCGCACGGTAGCGAGCACGGCGCGCGCCCTCGCGGGGGCCGTGGTGCTGGGGCTGGCGGGGTGCGCCTACTACGGCTACCCCGTGCCGGGCGCGATGCCCGCGAGCTTCGACCGGTCCTTTGCTGCCGCCGCAGGCGCCATGCGCGACCAGGGGCTGGCGGTCAGCGTCGAGGACCGCGGCAGCGGCACCGTCGTCGGCCGCGCCGGGCAGGGCACCGTGACGGCCTCGGTCCGTCAGCAGGCCGATGGCAGCGTGCGCGTGCAGTTCGACGCCACGGGTCCGAGGGACCCGGGGCTGATCGATCGCGTTTCGCGCAGCTACGACGCGCGCATGGGGCGCTGACGTCTGCCGCATGCACTTCATGTGCCGAAGGGAGAGCTAGTCGGCGTTTTCGTCGTCGGCCTTCGACGGTTGGGAGGCAAACGCTTCTGCGACAGCGGCCGCGACCTTTTCCCATATCGCGTCGTTCTGCAAGGCCGGGTATCTTTTGGCCAGGCTTCCCGAACGCGTACCATTGTTCTCTCGTGTCGAACGGATGATTGCGTCCACGTCGGGGTCCGGGCCTTCGATGATTTCCTTTACGGCCGCTCGCGCTTGGCCAAGGCTTCGAATGAACGAGGCTTGGGCATGCATCTCCTGTTGAATCGTGCGTGCGAGGAGGCCGGCGGTGTATTCGACGTGACTCGTCAGATCGAGAAACCGCCAGGCGAGTCGAGCGTCTGCGTACGCATCGAAATGGAAATTCGACAGGATGCCGTCAGGCTGCACCTCGGATTCCCTTGCGAAGCGGTACCGGTCGGCGTAGCGCTCCATCAACGGTCGCGAGAATGCTTCGAGCGCCTCGTCATAGCGTGCGCGTTCCACGGAGTGCTCCGTGATCAAGGCGGAAATTGGAAGGATGAAGGGCGCGTGAATTGCGCCATCGCGCCGCAGGACGTCATTGATCAAGAATCGGTGAACACGGCCATTACCGTCGGCCAAGGGATGGATGTACACGAACCCGAATGAGGCAACGGCGGCGCGGGCGGTGGCCGACGCGCTCTTCGTTCGATCCACAAAGGCTCGCAACCCGTTGAGCATCGGAGCCACATCAGGCCAGTCGGGCGCAACGTAGTGCACGACGTTTTCGTAGCGCACGGTCTCGCCGACGAATACTGGCGATTGCCGGAGCCCGAACGATGCGAGCGTCGTCGCCTCTCCCAGAATGTCGCGCTGAAGCTTGGCCAGATCCTCGCCTGTCAGCGGAATCTCGCCCCCGCCGGTGCGCGTTTCCATCACCGCAGCGAAGCGTCGGACGCGATTCACTTGATCTTGCTCGCCTTCGATCAGGAAGCTCGATCGGCTCTCTCGCAGAGTCATCCAAACGGCGCTGCGGCGCAAGACCTCTGCGCCGAACTCGGCTTCCTCCTTGCTCAATGCGCCGGCCAGGTCGAACTCAATGCCCGCACGAACCTGCGGTGTGAGGCGCACCGTTGGGCAGAAATCACTGGTGCCAGGCATGTTGTCGCGCACACGCCATCGGCCGACGTTCACGCTCGTTGAAGCAACCAACTGGCCGTCCGGATCCAGGGCATCGACATACCGGCCACCGATTAGCTTGCTTTCCACATCGAGTTCGCGCCTTGTGATCCACTCGTAGAGGAAGCCCGCACGGCGCGCGTATTGCCCGGTAGGCTCGGAGCGCACCCAATCGACGAGCAATTGCGGATCCACCCGATCGAAAAGGCGCGCCAAGAGTTCGAGGTGCGCACCCTCGTGCTTGAGAAAGAAGGTGAGATGGGCCGGCAATGTGGAGTCCGGCCGCGTTGGTTCTTGATGGACTTCCCGCCGATGGTCGGCGCGATGTACTGTGTGTCGGCGAGGGCCGATCTCACTACGCACGTGGAGAGGTTGAACCAATTCAAGGTCGAATTCGCGCGCAAGCCATGCCCCGCCGATTGGATCGCCGGCAAGCTCTGGCGTTGGCGGCCGCGAATTTCTCTGTGCCATTTCGCGATCCTAGCTAGAAAAACGGTAAATCCTGCATAAAAACGATGTGAATCGCGGCCATTTGCATAAAAATGATTTGCGAAATGGCCGCGATGCGCAGCTACGACGCGCGCATGGGGCGTTGACTCAGGCGTCGCGAACGACCATCGCTTCGAGGGTCGCCCGTGCGGCGTCAAACCGGCGATCGAGTTCCGCCTTGACCAAGTCGACGAAGGCGTTTGCGTGGACGGGGTCCATGCGGTGTTTCTCCCTCAGCCAAAGGGGCGCGTTCTGAAGCAGTTCGATGATCCGGACGATGCCGTGATGCGTCTTTTCCAGTTCGGCGAGTTCGGCCTTGACTTGTCGAAGCGGACTCTGGCCGGCGGGGGGATCGTTGGGGAGGCGCGCGGGCGCGCAGATAGGGTGAGCCATGAATGGCCTCCAAGGAGTGTGGTTTGCTACAACCGCCGCACTCACTTCCACGTGATGGCGGCAGCTCGAACGGGGTGGAAGACCGGACACCCCTTGCGAGAACCGGCAGGGCGTGAGCCCTCCCGTCCGAGCCGCCTAAAAAGGGGCGCGAACGAAAAAGCCGCTGGTCCTGCGGAGCCTGCGGCTTTCGTCGCAGGGGTGATAGCCGGGCTTCCACGCCCGATCACGCCTTTTGGTGACGTGACGGGCCGGAGTATAGCGACGGCACTTATCGTTTGAAGAAGCCCCTCTGAGCCTCACGCCCGTACGCAAATCCTCTTTGCATTGCCGGCGAGTGCGTCCACCATGACCGGCTGTTTGCCATCGCACCATGCTGCCGCCCTTCGATCCCTGGCTGACGAGCTGCGTCTCCGCCGACGTCGCAGTGGCCTCGCATGCGCGCGCGGATGCACTTGCCGGCCGGCGGGCGCAGCGCCTGGCGAGCCTGCTCGGCTCGGCGGCGAGCGGATCGGCGCTTTATCGCAAGCTCTTGGCAGGCCGCGATCCGGCGCATTGGCGTCTCGCCGATCTTCCGATCGCACGCAAGGCTGAATTGATGCAGCAGTTCGACGACTGGGTCACCGATCCGGCGCTTCGGCTCGACGAGCTGCACCACTTCGCATCCGACTGTTCCTGCATCGCCGACGCCTTCTGCGGCCGCTACGTCGTGTGGGAAAGCTCGGGCAGCACCGGCGAGCCGGCGATGTTCGCGCAGGATGCCAAGGCAATGGCGGTGTATGACGCGCTCGAATTCTGGCGCGGGCCCGCGCTGCAGCGGACGACGAATCCATGGTCCATCCCCGAGCGCATCGCCTTCGTCGGCGCGACGGGCGGTCACTTCGCGAGTTGGGTGTCGATGGAGCGCTTGCGCCGCTTGAATCCCGCGATGGCGAGCAGCCTGCATGGCATCTCGTTCCTGCAGCCCGCCCGTGAACTGGTGGCGGAACTCAATGCGCTGGCGCCGACAGTGGTCGCCACCTATCCCAGCGTCGCCGTGCTGCTGGCGGAGGAGCGGCAGGCCGGACGGTTCGAAGCAGCGCCGGGCGCACTGTGGACGGGTGGTGAAGATCTTTCGGCAGCGACGCGCGAATACCTGCAACAGGCCTTGGATTGCCGCGTCGCGAACAGCTACGGCGCTTCGGAATTCCTCGCGCTCGCCTCCGAGTGCCGTTTCGGCAACCTGCACCTGAACAGCGACTGGGCGATCCTCGAATCGGTCGACGAACAGGGCCGCGAAGTACCGGCCGGCGAGGCCGGCGCGACCGCCTTGCTGACCAACCTTGCGAACCATGTGCAGCCGCTGATCCGCTACGACCTGGGCGACCGCGTGACGCTGCATGCCGAATCCTGTGAATGCGGCTCTCATCATCCGGTGATCGAAGTCCAGGGCCGCAACGACGACTCGCTGCAACTGGGTCGGCCGGGCGATCCGATGGTCCGAATCACACCGCTCGCGGTGAGCACGGTGCTCGAAGACGACGCCGGCCTGTTCGATTTCCAGTTGGAGCAACAAGGGCCCTGCCAGCTGCTGCTGCGCACGGGCCTGCATGGCGAGACAGCCGATTCAAGCCTGCAGCGGGCGCGTGCGGTGTTGTCGGACTTTCTGGCGGGGCAGGGCGCGGGCGGCGTTCACATCCACTGCCGCAGCGGCGAGGTCAGCCGTGGTCGCAGCGGCAAAGTGCAGCGGGTTGTTTCGATGCTTGAAGCTTCGGCGGGAGTTCACTAGGCTTGCGCCAGACCCGTCGTGTGGAGACAGACATGAGCACCGCGAATCCCTTGCCCATCGCTTATGGATTCTTTCAGCCGATGCTGGATTGGCAGTCGGCGCTGGCCGAAAGCTGGCTGCAGGCGCAGGGCGTCCAGCTCCAGATGCTGAGCAACTGGCACCATCCGTTCGTCGCAGTCCACCAGGAACTGTGGGACCAGTGGGTGGCCCATTTCGGCGGAGGCGTGCCGCTGGACGCCTAGTTCGCGATCCGTCGCACCAGCGCCTGCGTGAACTCCGCCGTCGACGCGCTGCCGCCCAGATCGCCCGTCCTGACCTTGTCGACGTTGAGCGTGTCGTCGATCGCCCGGCGCAGCCGCTTCGCCTTCTCGGGCAGCTTGCAGTGGTCGAGCATCAGCGCCGCCGCAAGCAGCAACGCTGTCGGATTCGCAATGCCCTTGCCAGCGATGTCGGGCGCCGAGCCATGGACCGCTTCGAAGATCGCCGCATCGGTTCCGATGTTGGCGCCCGGCGCCATGCCAAGGCCGCCGACCAGCCCGGCCACGAGGTCGGACAGGATGTCGCCGAACAGGTTGGTGGTGACCAGCATGTCGAACTGCCATGGGTTGAGCACCAGCTTCATCGCGCAGGCGTCGACGATGATGGTGTCGAGTTCGAACCGGCCCTTGTACTTCTGCTCGTAGAGTTGCAGGCCGGTCTCCAGGAACAGGCCGGTCAGCACTTTCATGATGTTGGCCTTGTGCACCAGCGTCACCTTCTTCCGGCCTGTCGCGATGGCGGTCTCGAAGGCGTATTCGAGCAGGCGGTGGCAGCCCTGGCGGGTATTGATGCCGGTCGCCATGCCGACCGCGTGCGGGTCGTCGTCGATGCGCACGTAGTGCTCGTGCCCGATGTAGAGCCCTTCGAGGTTCTCGCGCACGACCATCAGGTCGATCTTGTCGAAGCGCCCGCCCGGAATGATGGTGAGCGCGGGGCGCAGGTTCGCGTAGAGCTGGAATTCCTCGCGCAGGCGCACGTTGGACGACCGGTAGCCGCCGCCCGAAGGCGTTTCCAGCGGGCCCTTCAGGGCCAGCCGGGTGCGGCGGATGCTGTCGAGCGTCGCGGCAGGCAGCGGGTCGCCCGCCAGTTGCACGCCGCCGAGGCCCGCGATCTGCCGGTCCCATTCGAACGGGGCGTCCAGCGCATCGAGTGCGGCCAGCGCCGAGTCGACGATTTCGGGGCCGATGCCATCGCCGGGGATCAGGGTTGCGGGAATGCGAGCGGTCATCGGCAGGTACTTTCAGACAGATGATGGGTTGCGAACAAAACAACGGGGAGCATACGCAAGAGACTCAAGCCCCCACTCACCCCATGATGTTCACGCCACCATCCACGAACAGCGTCTGCCCCGTCAGCCTCCGTGCATACGGCGTCGCGAGGTAGGCGCAGGCAAAGCCGACATCGTCGATGTCGACCAGTTCCCCTACCGGCGCGCGGTTCGCGGCCTCGGTGAGCAGCAGGTCGAAATCCTTCAGCCCCGAGGCGGCGCGCGTCTTGAGCGGGCCGGGCGACACCGGATGCACGCGGATGCCCTTGGGGCCGAGTTCGAAGGCGAGATAGCGGCAGACGGCCTCCAGCGCTGCCTTCACCGGCCCCATCACGTTGTAGTTGGGCACCACCTTCTGCGCACCGAGGTAGCTCATCGCCATCATGGTGCCGCCCTCGGTCATCAGCGGTGCCGCGAGCCGGGCCATGCGAACGAAGGAGTGGCATGACACGTCCATCGCACGCCCGAAGCCCTCCGCCGAGCAATCGAGCAGGCCGCCCTGCAGATCGGCCTTCGGCGCGAACGCGATGGAGTGCACGAGGATGTCGAGCCGTCCCCACTGGTCCTCGATGGCCTTGAACACGGCTTCGAGTTGCCCCGGCTGCTCGACGTCGAGCGGCAGCACGATGGGCGCGTCCAGTGCCTTCGCCAGCGGCTCGACATGCGGGCGCGCCTTCTCGTTGAGATAGGTGATCGCCAGTTCGGCGCCGAGGCTGCGGAAGGCATTCGCACAGCCGTAGGCGATCGAGTGCTCGTTCGCGATGCCCACCACCAGCGCCTTCTTGCCGGCGAGGATGGGGTTGTGCTGTGGCGACATGGCGTTCATCCTCGTGTGAGCAAATCCCGCGTGTGCCGGGCGATCATTAGTTCCTCGTTGGTCGGGATCACCCACACGGCGACGCGGCTGCCCGGCGTGCTGATGCAGGGACCCCGGCTCGCGTTGGCATCGGGGTCGAGTTCGACACCCAGCCACGCAGCTTGCCGGCAGATGCGCTCGCGCACCTCGGCGGCGTGCTCGCCGATGCCCGCGGTGAAGACGATGGCGTCGAGCCCGCCCAGCGCAGCGACGAGCGATCCGAGTTCGCGGCCGATGCGGTAGATGAAGAGGTCGACCGCGACCTTCGCCTGCGGCTGCTCGGATGCGAGCAGTTCGCGCATGTCGCTCGACACGCCGGACACGCCGAGCAGGCCGGACTGGCTGTAGATCAGCTTCTCGACGGCTCGCGTATCCATGCCGCGCTCGTTCATGAGATAGAGGATCACGCCCGGGTCCAGCGCGCCGCAGCGCGTGCCCATCGGCAGGCCGTCGACGGCGGTGAAGCCCATGGTGCTGGCGATGCTGCGGCCGGCCTGCAGGGCGCACATGCTGGCGCCGTTGCCGAGGTGCAGCACCACCGTCTTGCCGCTGGCGGCGCGCGCATCAAACTTCGGCAGCACCGATGCGATGTACTCGTACGAGAGGCCGTGGAAGCCGTAGCGCCTCACGCCCGCGTCGGAAAGCTCCTTCGGCAACGCGAACATCTGGGCCAGCGGCGGGTTGGAGCGATGCGCGGCGGTGTCGAAGCAGGCGACCTGCGGCAGGTCGGGCGCGCGATCCAGCAGGGCGCGAATGGGCTCCAGGTTGTGCGGCTGGTGCAGTGGCGCGAGCGGCACCAGCTTCTCCAGCCGAGCTACCACTTCGCTGTCGACCCGCACCGGCGCCGCGTAGTCCATGCCGCCGTGCACCACCCGGTGGCCGACTGCGGCGAGCCGGTGCTCGTGGCCGTGCGTGGACCTCAGCCATTCGACGATGTGCACGATGGCGCCGTGGTGGTCCAGCTTGGCGTTGGCATCCCACTGTTTCTCGGCGACCTGCTTGCCGCCAGCGTCCTTGCCGACGAAGCGCGGCGACGCGGTGTACAGGCCCGAAACCTGTCCGCCCGCGACGAAGGGCAGGTCGTCCATGCCCGCGAACAGTGAGAACTTGAGGCTCGACGAGCCCGCGTTGAGGACGACGATCGCGTCGCTCATTGCGTGACCTCCGCGCATCGCACTGCGGTGCGAGCGCCTTCGGGCGGCCGGGCGGCGCTCATGCAATCACCTTCGCCGCGCTGTCACGCCGCGCTTGCGCCACCAGCACCGCAACGGCGCACGACGCGAGCCGCGCGGTCACCGAATCGGCGCGGCTGGTGAGGATGATCGGCACCTTTGCACCCAGAACGATGCCTGCCGAGTCGGCGTGCGCGAGGAAGCTCAGGCTCTTGGCCAGCATGTTGCCGGATTCGAGGTTGGGCACGATGAGCACGTTCGCCCGGCCGGCGACCGGCGAGACGATCTTCTTGATGCCGGCGGCCTCCAGGTTGATCGCGTTGTCGAGCGCCAGCGGCCCGTCGAGGATGGCGCCGGTGATCTGGCCGCGATCCGCCATCTTGCACAGGGCCGCGGCCTCGATCGTCGAAGGCACCTTGGGATTGACGGTCTCCATGGCCGACAGGATGGCGACGCGCACATCGGACTGGCGCAGGGCATGGGCCAGGTCGATGGCGTTCTGCACGATGTCGACTTTCTCTTCGAGCGTGGGCGCGATGTTCACGGCCGCGTCTGAAATGATCAGGGCATCTTCGTGCGCGGGCACATCCATGACGAAGCAGTGGCTGATGCGGCGCGCGGTGCGCAGGCCGGTGTCCTTGCGCACCACGGCGGCCATGAGTTCGTCGGTGTGCAGGCTGCCTTTCATGAGGGCCTCGGCCTTGCCGGCCTGCACCAGCTCGACCGCCTTCGTGGCGGCGGCGTGGCTGTGAGGCGCGTCCACCAGCTCGCAGCCTGAAAGATCCAGGTTGTTCTCCTTGGCCACGGCTTCGATCTTCGCCAACGGCCCGATGAGGATGGGCCGGATCAGGCCCAGGCGCGCGGCATCGAGCGCGCCGGAGAGCGAACTCGCGTCGCATGGATGCGCCACCGCCGTGGCCACGGGTTCAAGCGATCTCGCGAACTCGATGAGACGGTCGTACTTGTCGTGACTCATGGGGAACCTCCGTGCTTGTCAATGGGTCGCGGCGTTCAGGCCGCCCTGCGCGGCCGCACCGGCGCATCGAGCGACAGGATGCTTGCCACGCGGCGAAAACGCTCTTCCTGGTGCGCCGTGGGCTTGCCGCGGGCGCTCGCCACTTTCCGCGCGGCCTCGACAACCTTGCGGCGCTGATGCATCTCGGGCATGAGCCCCGGCAGGGCGGCGATGGCGCGCTCCTCGTCGAGCGCGACCACGAAGGCCTGCCGCTTCATCGCGGCCTTGATCGTCGCGAGCGACGGGCGGTGCTCGGGCTCCATCTCGTCGATCATGCGGCGCATCAGGTTGTAGGGGCGTTCGTCGACCACGTTTTCCTCACGACGCACGTACAGCAACAGTCGTGCCCACGCATCCGCCAGCGTGCCGGTCTCGAACTGCGATTCGATCTCCGCCCGCTTGAGGCGCTTGAGTTCGTCCTGCTCCCACGTCGCCGACTTCGGCCCGCGTCGGCCCAGCGCGTCGGCCCCGAGGCCGACGGCCGCGGCGAGCCACGGTGCCTCGTAGATCGCCTTGAACATGCGCTCGGACATCTCGTCGCGCACGTCGCGCACGCGGTCGAGGGATTCCTCGATGCGGCCGGAGACTTCGCGCTCGGCCTTCGTGAAGGGGTTGTCCGGCGCGGCGGGGAGGCGGTTGGCGCGCACGTTCTCGGCCATGGCCTGCACCCAGAACATCCATGGATTGAGGTTGGACAGGCCCCAGCGCTCCATGCGCGACGGGTTCGCGGCCCGCGCCGCCTCCGCGCTGGCTTCGTTCGTCATGGCCTTGACCAGCGGCGAGGCGAAGGTGTCGTAGAGCCCCTGGTTGATCTGGGCCACGCGATTGACGACCTCGAAGGCCTGCTCGTCCTTGCGTCCATCATCGAGCGCGAGGATGTCCTCGATGGTGCGCGGCACGAACTGGATCAGGTAGCGGCCTTCGAGGTAGGCGAGGCCGGGCATGTCGGGCTGCGTGTCCTGGATCACGGCCTCGTAGAGTCCGGGCGGCAAGGTCTCGATGAGGTCGAGCGCACTGGCCAGTTCGGAGGTCTCGCGCTTGGCGACGCCGGCGGAGACGAAGATGCCCAGGTGGCCGATCTTCTCGTGCAGGCAGTAGACGATGGTCTGTTCGTTCAGGCGGATCTCGTCCACGTTCGCATAGGAATCGGGAATCCAGTTGAGCGCCTGTTGCGGCGGCGTGATGTTGTCGCCCCATGACGCGAACACGACGATCGGCGTGCGGATGTTGCGGATGTCCACGCGGTGCTTGCCATCGAAGGACTCGACTTCGCCGGCCGACAGCTTGTTGCCGACGAAGAGGTTCTTCGTGATCCATTCCATCTCCTCCTTGTTCATGAGGAAGAGGCCGCCCCACCATTTCTCGAATTCGAGGAAGCGCTCGCGCTCGGTGTCCACCTGCGAGTACAGGTTGTAGAGCTTGGACCAGTAGGTGTTCGAGGGATTCAGGCTCTCGAAGTTGTTGACCAGATAGGCGCCGTCGAACTTGCCGTGCCCCAGGTCGCCGGCGAGCGAAGCCAGCCAGGTGCCGCCCAGCAGCCCGCCCGAATAGCGCATCGGGTTCTTGCCCTCGACGCCGGCCCAGTACGACACGGGCGATCCCGCCAGCAGGATCGGGCCGACGTGCTGGGGCGCCAGCGCCGCGAGCATGATGAGCGCCCAGCCGCCCTGGCAATTGCCGATGACGAAGGGCTTGCCTTCGGCGTCGGGATGCAGTTCGTTGACCTTCTTCATGAAGGCGATCTCGGCGGCGCAGACCGATTCGATGGTCTGGCCCGGCATCGGGTACGGAAAGAACATCACGAAGTAGCACGGATGGCCGTGCTGCAGCGCGATGCCGATCTCGCTGTCCATCTTGAAGCCGCCGATGCCCGGTCCGTGGCCTGCGCGCGGATCGATCACGACGAAAGGCCGCTTCTTCACGTCCGTCTTGGCGTGGCTCGCGTCGGGCTTGATGCGCACCAGCGCGTAGTTCGCGGGCTTCGGAAACTCCCGCGCGTCGAGCACCATGTCGTAGTCGAAGACGAGGACCGGCGGCTTGCCGGACTTGGCGTGTTCGAGGTACTGGTTGCCGCGCTCGCGCAGCACGTCCATGGTGAGGATGGAACGCTGCCAGGCGTCGATGCCGTACTCGGCGGCGGCCTGCGCGGCCTTCATCGGCCACAGTGTGGACAGTGCGGAACGGGAGAGGTCGGGGGGAGGGGCTTTGTCGGCCATCAATGCGCTCCTTGGATCGAAGGGCCATCGTCCTCGCCCTTTGTTTCAGAACTGTGGCGGCAATCCATGTGCACGTGGGTCACGCTGCCATCGCGCTTGAGTTTCAGTGGCAGGCCGCTCGCCTTGAATACTGCCAGCATCGGCGTGTTGTCGGCGAGCACTTCGGCCTTCAATGTGTCGAGATGCGACGCCCGGGCGATCAGGGTCAGATGGCGCATCAGCAGCTTGCCGATGCCCAGCCCCTGGTGCGGATCGTCGACCGCGAAGGCCATCTCGGCGCATCCCGGCTCCGACACGATGTAGCGGCCGCCGCCGGCGATCACCGGCTGGCCGTTTTCCTCCAGTTCGGCGGCCAACGCGACGTGGCTGACGAAATCCACCTCCATGTAATAGGCGATCTCGCGCTCGCTGAAGCTGTGCTTGGGCGAGAAGAAGCGGCGGTAGAGGGAGGCGTCGCCGGTGCGGCCGACTGCCGCGAGCATGGATTCGCGGTCCGAGGGCTTCAGCGCGCGGATGCGCACGGGGCGGCCGTCGCGCAGGATTTCGAGCGCAAGGTACTCGGCTGCGTTCATGAGTCGGACCTCTGGTGCGCGTGTTCGGGGGATGCGAGAGCTTGCGCTTGCGCCTCGCCGCCTGGGAATCCGACCAAAGTAGGATTTTCGCCTCGGCAAGCAGGTACTAACGTGGATGCGTTCTCATTCGCGCAGAGGGCGACCATGCAACAACCCACGCACATCGTCATAGGAAATCTCCCGGACGACGTCACCGAGGACGGCATCCGCGAGGCGCTCAGCAGCTTTGCACAGGCGGACAAGATCCGTCTGGCCAACGAGAGCGGCACCCCCACTGCGCTGATCGACGTGGAAATGTCGCGCGCCCAGGCCGAATCGCTGGCCCAGCGCATCAACGGCCGCTCCTACCAGGGCCGCGTGCTGCGGGCCTGGGTGCCGAAGATGGACTGGTAGCGCAAACACCGGCCGACTTCCCGCGAGCGAAGCATGGGCCCCTCTACATTGTTCGATCGCGTCGTCTCGGCCTTGTTCGGGCGGGATGGCTCGCAGGCCGACGATGCGGTGGAACGGCAACTGGTCGCCGACATGACCGAACTCGTGGTCGAGACGGTCGACCCGCGCATCCGCCTGCAGTCGCGCTATGCGGACAAGCTCGAAGGCTGCGTGCGCAAGACGATCGCGCACCTGCGCTCGATAGGCGGGCAGCCGCTGGACCCGCTGTTGCTGTCGCGCGCGGCCTGGAGCGGCGATCCCCGGCTGAATGCCTACTTCGCCTCGGCCGACGAAGTGCCCGCCTTCCTCGGCCGCAGCAAGGAACTGCGCGAGTTCTTCCGCGTGCCGTCGAACCGTGAAGCCGGCGAGGCCTTCGCGCTGCTGGCGATGAAGCGCGAGGAGCGCACCGTGCTGGGCGTACAGCAGCACGGCGACCGCGTGCAGCACGACGTGCCTCTCGCGACGGTGAGCTTTTCGGGCCACCGGCTCTTTGCGCCGTCGGCCACGGCCGACGCGACGCGGCTGGAAGTCGGGCGGCGCATCATCCGGCGCCTTGCGCAACTCGCACTGAAGCGCATCGTCGACCTGGACATGAAGGCGGCCGAGCTCGGCGAGCGCAAGGCCTGGCTCGCCGCGCGCCTGCGGCTGGTGAAGCTCGCGGTGGATGGCGCCGCAGGGCTGCTGGAGGACACGACCGAGACGCGATCGCAGATCGCGGCGATCGAACGCGAGCTCAAGGAGACGGTGCATGACTACATCGAGACGAAGGCCGGCGTCGCGACGCTCGACGCCTTCATCAAGCACATCGACGCCGTGTTCTCGCACCCCGAGCAGCAGGTGAGCCTGCAGCGGACGCCGGTGCGCCTGAGCCGCATGGGCGTGCGGGTGGATGGCGACCACCCCGGGCCGCTCAACGAATTCGTCATGACGGAACTGGCCATCGGAGAGGGCGTCGACGTCGTGATTGCCATCGTGCGGTGTCCGCTGGCCGAGATGCCACCGGAAGAAGACCTGCTCTCGAAGGCCGAACGCTTCATTTAGAGACGGATCACTGTCGGCAGGAGTCACGTGAAATGTCGAAATCGGGCCCCTTGCGAATCGTCTACGTCGTCGACGGCGATGCCTCGGTGCGCGAAGGCCTCTCGCGCCTGATGGACGCCGCGGGCCTGGAGCCGAAGCCCTGCGCGTCGGTGGAAGAGTTCTTGATCAAAGTGCAAGAGGACCATCCGGCCTGCGTCCTGCTCGACGTGCCAAGTGCCTGGAAGAGCGAAGCATCGGTGCGCACTTCGTTGCATATCGTTGCAGGAAAACTGCCTGTCATCGCCCTGTCATCGAACGACAGCTCCACTGCCCGGCGCAGGGCGCGCGAACTGGGTGCACGGCACTTCTTTCGCAAGCCGGTGGATGCTGCGGCGTTGCTGGATTCGATCGAATGGGTCGCGCAGAGCGATGGACGAAATGCTCCACCTCTTTGAGGACAGGAAAGTTACCACCACCTCTCATCGCCGCTTGACATCGGTCGAATGGCGGCTTGATGATTTGCGCGTTGGCCTACAACCACATGCGTTCCGGCGCGCAAGGAGCGAGGAAGAATCAATGAGCCGGGAACCGGCCAGAGTCCCGACCCAAGCCGACGCCGCTGAAAAGCGCTCGGACGCTGAAGCCATCCTGTTGGAGCGGCTCGCTTTCGAACGCCTGCTGGCCGACCTCTCGGAGCGCTTCGCAGATGTGTCCAGCGCCGACTTCCTGACCAAGGCCGAACGGTCGCTGTCCCAACTGGTTTCGTTTCTCGGCTATGACCGGTGCACCTTTGCCGAGCTGGTGGCCGGGGACTACCTCAACGTGCTGTGCTCGGCAGCCGCCAGTGGTCAGGAAGCGCTGCCGCGCGGCCGCTTCTCGTACCGGCTGCCCTGGTTTCTCGGCGAGTTGAGGGCAGGACGCGTGGTTTCGATGTCGAGGCTGCCGGACGATCTGCCGGCCCACGCGATCGACGAAGCCGAGCATTGCCGGAAAACTGGCCTGCGCTCGCACCTTTCCATACCGCTGCGCATCGGCGGGCGCGTGACCAGCGTGCTCTCGTTCGCGGCCGTGCGCGCGGCTCGCAGTTGGCCGCCCGACATGGTGGCCAGGCTCAAGATCGTCGGTGAGCTGCTGGGCGGTGCCATGGCCCTGGCGCGAACGGAGGAGGAGGCCCGGCAGTTGAGGCGCCGTGTCTGGCATGCCGACCGCGTGGCACGCGTCAGCGCGCTCACGGCTGCCATCGCCCACGAACTGAACCAGCCGCTTGCCGCCATCCTGAGCAATGCGCAGGCGGGTCTCAAGTACCTCGAACGCGGCGATGCGAGGCTCGATCTCGTTCAGAGCGTCCTCGAAGCCGTGGTGCGGGAAGACAAGCGGGCGGCGGAAACCATCCGCGCCATGCGTGCGCTGCTGCGGCACGACGAAACCCAGCACGAGCCCATCGACCTTGCCGTGGCCTTGCGCGAGGTTCTCCGCCTGATGGAGAGCGAACTGCTCAGGCAGGGCATTCGCGTCGAGACGCAGCTCGCCGAGGGATGCCGGGTCATGGGCGACAAGGCCCAGATCGAGCAGGTGGTGCTCAACCTGATGCTCAATGCCGCCTCGGCCATGCAAGCGGGCGAGCCGGCGCGGCGCTGCGTGCGGCTCGACGTTTCGCGGAACGAGGCCGGGAGTGTCGAGGTCGCGGTGCGCGACATGGGCAAGGGCATCGCGCCCGGGGAGCTGGAAACCATCTTCGAGCCGTTCTGGACCTCGCGGCACGAAGGGCTGGGTCTGGGCCTGGCGATCTGCCGCTCCATCGTCGAATCGCACAACGGGCGCATCTGGGCCGAGTCGAACGCCGACGGCGGGGCGAGCTTCCGCTTCGAGCTGCCGGCGGCGCCCGAAGAGACCGCAGACGCGCACACACCCCCTGCGTCCATCGAGCTGGAGCCGTCGACGGCATCCGGGGGCGCAGAAGAGGTCGTGTGCGTCATCGACGACGATCCCGCGGTCAGGGAGGGACTCGGACGGCTGCTTGAAGGGGCAGGGTGGACCGTCGCCTCCTACGGCTCGGCTGACGAGTTCGTTGCCCGGCCCCCCGCACCCCAGGTGGCCTGCATCCTGCTCGACATGCGCATGCCGGGCCTGTCCGGCGAGGCGCTGCAGCAGCGCTTGCTGGAGAAGGGTTGCGCGCCGCCCATCATCTTCGTCACCGGGCACGGCGAGGTGGCTTCCGGGATCGGTGCAATGAAGCTCGGCGCTTCCGATTTCCTCGAAAAGCCGGTGGACGCCGAAGTGCTGGTGGCCGCCGTGAGCCGCGCGATCGAACACAGCTCGGACCGGCGCAGGCACGAGCTGGCGCAGGTCGCGGCGATGGGACGGGTCGACAGACTCTCGCCCCGCGAGCGCGAAATCATGGAGCACGTGATCAGGGGCCGCATGAACAAGCAGATCGCGGCCGATCTGCTGATCGCGGAGCAGACCGTCAAGCAGCATCGCGGCCGGGTCATGGAAAAGATGGGCGTGCGCTCGGTCGTCGAGCTCGTGCAGGCCTGCGAGGCTGCCGGGCTCTTGTCGAACCAGCCATCGACCGCGGGGGCGTCGGAGGCAGGCAGGGATTCGGTGAAGCGGGCGGCAGCGCCGCTCTGAAGCAAACAACGGCGCCTGGAGCGTCATACAAGGAGACAACCGTGGAGACTCAAGTCGCATTCGATCTGGCGAGCACGAAAGCCGAGGGCGCATGGCGCGGCTTCACGCCCGGCCTGTGGCAGGACCGTGTCAACGTCCGGGAATTCATCCAGCGCAACTACACGCCCTACGAGGGGGACCACGCGTTCCTCCAGGGGCCCACCCCACGCACCGTGAAGCTCTGGGACACATTGAAGCCCTTGCTCGCGCAGGAGCGGGAGAAGG
This sequence comes from Variovorax flavidus, assembly GCF_030317145.1. Taxonomy (GTDB): domain Bacteria; phylum Pseudomonadota; class Gammaproteobacteria; order Burkholderiales; family Burkholderiaceae_C; genus Variovorax; species Variovorax flavidus. Next base: position 1,037,618 of record NZ_JASZYE010000001.1, on the reverse strand, counting down.
GCGTGCTCGGCGTGTCGCAGGTGCCGTCGAGCATCACGGCGCATGCGCCGGGCTACATCGACAAGGCCAACGAGATCATCGTCGGCCTGCAGACCGATGCACCACTGGTGCGCGCGATCATGCCCTTCGGCGGCTGGCGCGTGGTGGAGGACAGCCTGCGCGCTTACGGCTACGAACCCGACCCGAAGCTGGTCGAGGTCTTCACGAAGTACCGCAAGACGCACAACGCCGGCGTGTTCGACGCGTATACGCCCGAGATCCGCAAGGCGCGTTCGTCGCACGTGATCACGGGCCTGCCGGATGCCTACGGACGCGGGCGCATCGTCGGCGACTACCGCCGGGTGGCCTTGTACGGCATCGACTTCCTGGTTGCCGACAAGGAACGCGAGAAGCACGAGCTGGACGAGCGGCACTCGACGGAGGACACCATCCGCCTGCGCGAGGAACTGTCCGAGCAGATCCGATCGCTCCAGGAACTGAAGGAAATGGGCTCGGCCTACGGCTACGACATTTCCGTGCCGGCGGCCAATGCGCGCGAAGCCGTGCAGTGGACCTACTTCGCCTATCTCGCCGCGATCAAGCAGCAGAACGGCGCGGCGATGTCCGCCGGGCGCCTGACCACCTTCTGGGACATCTATTTCGAGCGCGATCTGCGCGAAGGCACGCTGAACGAATCGCAGGCCCAGGAAATCATCGACGACCTGGTCATCAAGTGGCGTCTGGTGCGCTTCCTGCGCGCGCCGGAATACAACCAGCTCTTCTCCGGCGATCCGGTGTGGGTCACGGAAGTCGAGGGCGGCATGGGCGAGGACGGCCGCACGCTCGTCACGAAGTCGGCCTTCCGCATGCTGCACACCCTGAACAACCTGGGCCCCGCGCCGGAGCCCAACATCACGGTGTTCTGGTCGCCACGGCTGCCCGAGGGTTTCAAGCGCTTCGCGATCAAGATCTCGATCGACACCAGCTCGATCCAGTACGAATCCGACGACCTCATGCGCCCCAAGTGGGGCGACGACTGCGCGATCGCCTGCTGCGTCTCCGCAATGCGGCTGGGCAAGCAGATGCAGTTCTTCGGCGCGCGGGTGAACCTCCCGAAGACGCTGCTCTACGCCTTCAACGGCGGGCGCGACGAGCTGACGGGCGAGCAGGTCGGGCCCATGCTGGCGCCGGTCACCGGCGACCTGCTCGACTACGACCAGGTGATGGAGCGCCTGAACCCGATGCTGGACTGGCTGGCGAAGACCTACGTCAATGCGCTCAACGTCATCCACTTCATGCATGACAAGTACTGCTACGAGGCCATAGAGATGGCGCTGCACGACCGCGACGTGCTGCGCACGCTGGCCTGCGGCATCGCCGGCCTCTCGCATGCGGCGGACAGCCTCTCGGCCATCCGCTACGCGAAGGTGAAGCCGATCCGCGACGAGCGCGGGCTCATCGTCGACTACGAGACCACGGGCGAATTCCCGTGCTTCGGGAACAACGACGACCGCGTCGACGACATCGCCCGCACGCTGGTGTCGATGATGATGAACAAGATTCGCATGTACCCGAGCTACCGCAACGCGCAGCACACGCAATCTGTGCTGACGATCACGTCCAACGTGGTCTACGGCAAGGGCACGGGCAATACACCGGACGGCCGCAAGAAGGGCGAGCCCTTTGCGCCGGGCGCCAATCCGTCCAACGGGCGCGACACGCACGGCGCGCTGGCGGCGCTGATGTCGGTGGCGAAGATCCCGTACGACGATGCGGAAGACGGCATCTCGCTGACGCTGTCGGTCGTGCCCTCGGCGCTCGGCACCGAGAGCGAGCGCATCACGCGCGGCAGCGATGCGCTCGACGCCTACTTCGTGAGCGGCGGCTTCCACGTCAACATCAACGTGCTGAACCGCGAGACGCTGCAGGACGCGATGGCGCATCCGGAGAAGTACCCGCAGCTCACGATCCGCGTGTCGGGCTATGCGGTGAACTTCATCAAGCTGACGAAGGAGCAACAGCTCGACGTGATCAACCGCACCTTCCACGGCGCGATGTAGGCCAGCACGGAAGCGCGCCATGGCCCAGTCATTGACCGGCAGCCGGTACGAGCTGCACGTTGCGAAGAAGGGGGCGGCAGAGACGAAGTCGCAGGACTACTACACGATCCACCCGGCCGACCTGGAGGAGTCCGGCGATCCCGGGGAGGACATCGTGGGCTACGTGCATTCGTGGGAGGTCGGGAGCACGGTGGACGGGCCGGGCATCCGCTTCGTGGCCTTTCTCACCGGCTGCTTCCTGCGATGCCAGTACTGCCACAACCCGGACACCTGGCACCGGAACAACGGGCGACAGGTGTCGGTCGGCCGGGCGATGCAGGAGATCGCCAAGTACGCGCAGGTGCTGAAGATCAGCCGTGGCGGCATCACGCTCTCGGGCGGCGAGCCGATGGTGCAGAAGGCCTTTGCCATGGAGATATTCCGCCGCTGCAAGCAGCTCGGCCTGCACACCTGCATCGACACCGCCGGCCGCCTCGGCGAGCGCATGACGGACGAGGAGCTGATGCAGATCGACCTGCACCTGCTCGACATCAAGTCGGGCGACCCCGTCATCTACGAGGAAGTCACGCGCCAGCCGCTGCAGCCGACGATCGACTACGCGCGCCGCCTCTCGGCGCTCGGGCGGCCGATGTGGGTGCGCTTCGTGCTGGTGCCGGGCCTCACCGATGGCTACGACAACGTCGAGAAGGTGGCGGACCTCTGCGCAGAACTCCGATCGCTGGAGCGGGTGGAGATCCTGCGCTTTCACCAGATGGGGCGCGACAAGTGGCAGCAGCTCGGCCTCGAATACCCGCTGCGCGACGTCGAGCCGCCTTCGCCGGAGCTGTCCGAGCGCGTGCGCGGTCAGTTTCGCAGCCGAGGGCTGACGGTGTACTGAACGCTGACAACAACAACGAGGAGAAGAATCATGGAGACCTTGCGCAACGTGCTGGCGCAGCAGCCGATGATGGCGCTGTTCCTGACCATCGCCATCGGCTACCTGCTGGGCGAAGTCAACATCAAGGGTTTTTCGCTCGGCGTGGGTGCCGTGCTTTTCGTGGCGCTCTTCATGGGCTGGCTGTCGCCCAAGTCGGCGCCCGCGCCGATGGTGGGGACGCTGGGGCTGGCGCTCTTCCTGTATGCCGTGGGGGTGCAGTACGGCAAGCAGTTCTTTCTGGGCCTCACGAGTTCGTACGGGCAGAAGGCGAACCTCATCGCACTGACCGGCGTGCTGCTGGCCGGCGTGGTGAGCATGCTGTTCATGAGGCTGTCGAACCTCCCGCTCGGGCACTCGCTGGGCCTGTTCGCCGGCGCCGGCACCAGCACGCCGACCTTGCAGGCGGCGATCGTGACGCTGGGCAACGACGATCCGGCGGTCGGCTACTCGGTGGCCTATCCGCTGGGCGTGGCCGGGCCGATCCTGTTCCTCTACGTGACCTTCATGCTGCTCAAGCCGAAGATCCAGGCGCCCACGGGGGGCGCGATCGAGTTGCTGGAGATCGCACCGGAGGAGGCCGCGATGAAGGGCAAGACCATCGGCGACCTGCTGGCCGGCCTGCCCGTGGGCATCGAGATCGCCGCATTGCGGCGAGCGCATCACAACCTGCCGGCCTCGCACACGATGGCGCTGGCTGCGAACGACGTGCTGCTGGTCACCGGGCCGAACCGCGAGGTGCTCGAACAGGCGGCGCGGCAGCTCGGCGAGGTCCATGCCGGCCGCATGACCGGCGATCGTCGCGACCTCGACTACGTCCGCGTCTTCGCCTCGCGCGCGGCCGTGGTCGGCCGCCCGCTGGGCGACCTGAAGCTGCCGGAAGGAAGGCCCAACGTGGTCGTGCAAGTGCGCCGCGGCGACGCCGACATCCTGCCGCGGCCGGACCTGGTACTGGAGTTCGGCGACCGTGTCGGCCTGCTCGCGCATCGCGATGACTTCGCGGCACTGCGCAAGTTCTTCGGCGATTCGATCAAGGGCACGGCGGAATTCAGCTACATCTCCATCGGGTTCGGCATGGCGTTGGGCTTCCTGCTCGGCGCAATCAACTTCCCGCTGCCCGGCGTGGGCAAGCTCGCGCTGGGCCTGTCGGGCGTGCTGATCGTGGCGCTGGTGCTCGGCCGCTTGCGCCGCACCGGCGGCATGAACTGGACCATGCCGCTGTCGGCGAACCTGGTGCTGCGCAATCTGGGGCTGACGCTGTTCCTGGCGCAGGTGGGCATGGCATCGGGTCCCAAGTTCGCGGCCACGGTCTCGCAGACGGGCTTCCTGATGCTCGGGCTGGCGGCCGTCGTCGTGGTGGCGCTCGTGCTGCCGATCCTGGTGCTGGGGCTGGGCGTGTTCAAGATGCCTTTCGACGAAGTGGCCGGCATCGTGGCGGGCGCATGCGGCAATCCGGCCATCCTGGCGTATTCGAACAAGCTGGCGCCGACGGACAAGCCGGACATCGGCTACGCGATGATCTTTCCGGGGATGACGATCATCAAGATCCTGTTCGTGGACATCGTGCCGGCGCTGGTTGGAGGGTGAGCGCCGCAGCGTCATGACGCCGTGCCCATGAATGAACCCCTTGACACGATCAACGCCGGCAACGTGGCAGGACTGGCCTACCTGCCGGTGAGCCTGTTCGGCTCGGTCATGGGTTTGTGCGGTCTGGCGCTGGCGTGGCGGCTCGCGGCGACCGAGTTCGGCCTGCCCGGGTGGGTGGGCGAGGTGCTTGGCTATGCGGCGGCCGCCGTCTTCGTCGTGCTGGTCCTTGCCTATGCGATCAAGTGTGTCAAGTCGCCCGCTGCAGTGCGTGCCGAATTCGCGCATCCCGTCGCGGCGAACTTCTTTGCGACACCGATCATTTCGCTGTTGCTTCTGCCGGCAGTCGTTGCACCCTATGCGCGCGCGCTGGCCAGTGTCCTTTGGCTCGTCGGCACCATTGCCATGCTGGGCTTCGCCTGGTTGATCGTGAGCCGATGGATGAGCGTGCGGCAACACATCGCGCATGCCACGCCCGCCTGGATCGTCCCGGTCGTCGGAACGCTCAACATTTCGATGGCCGGCATTCCGCTGAACCTTCCCGGCTCGCGTGCCGTGTGCGTATTCGCACTGGCAGTGGGCCTGTTCTTCGCGGTGCCGCTCTTCACGCTGATTCTCTCCAGGCTGATCTTCGAGGAGCCGATGCCCCAGCCGCTGCAGCCTTCGTTGATGATCCTGGTCGCACCTTTCGCCGTCGGCTTCTCGGCCTATCTCAATGTTGCGGGACGGCTCGATCTGTTCGCGGAGTTGCTCTTCTACCTTGCAGTCTTCATGCTCGCGGTTCTGCTGCCCAAGCTGGTGCGCCTGCGCAGTTGCTCGCCCTTCCACACGTCGTGGTGGGCCGTGAGCTTTCCGCTGGCGGCAATGACGCTTGCTGCGCTGAAGTTCAGCGTTGAACAGCCAGCGTGGCCGGCACAGGCGTTCGCACTTGCAATGCTGGCTTTCACGACCTTGGTGATTCTGTCGCTGGGTCTTCGTACAAGCATGGGCATGGCCCAGGGCGAATTGCGCGCGTTGACGCTCTGAATGCGGAAAGGAGACAAGCATGGAAATTCGATTCGCATTCGATCTGGCGAGGTCTGAATGACCGCACTGGTGATTGCCGAGCACGACCATGCCGCTGTCCGGCCGGCGACGCTGAATGCCGTCACTGCCGCATTGGCATGCATGGCCGGCGACGTTCATGTGCTTGTCGCCGGGTCGAACCTGGGGGATGCCGTCAAGGCGGCAGCCGGGATCGTGGGCGTGAGCAGGGTCGTCGCCGTCGACAGCCCGTTCCTCGCCGACAACCTGGCCGAGAACCTGGCCGCCCAGATCGTGTCGATGTCGGAGGGCTACAGCCACATTCTTTTCGCGGCCAGCGCCAACGGCAAGAGCGTGGCCCCTCGCGTGGCCGCATTGCTGGACGTGGCCGCGATCAGCGAGATCACACGGGTCATCGCGCCTGACACCTTCGAGCGGCCCATCTATGCGGGCAACGTGATTGCCACGGTGCGCAGCGGCGACGCCATCAAGGTGCTGACGGTGCGCACCACCAGCTTCAATGCGGCTGCCGCAACGGGCGGCGTCGCCACGGTGGAGAACGCCGATGCGGTGGCCGACTTCGGCAAGAGCAGATTCATCGGCCGGGAGATCCACCGTAGCGAGCGTCCGGAGCTGACGACGGCGGAGGTCATCGTCGCCGGGGGGCGCGGTCTCGGCAGCGCCGAGAAGTTCATGGACGTGCTGGCACCGCTGGCGGACCGGTTGAACGCCGGCCTTGGTGCGAGCCTGGCAGCCGTCGACGAAGGCTACGCGCCCAACGACTGGCAGGTGGGACAGACCGGAAAGATCGTGGCGCCGCAGCTCTACATCGCCTGCGGGATTTCAGGCGCGGTCCAGCATCTCACCGGCATCCAGGATTCGAAGGTGATCGTGGCGATCAATGCGGACGAGGAGGCCCCGATTTTTTCGATCGCAGACTACGGGCTGGTGGCCGACCTGTTCGTCGCGGTGCCGGAACTGGTCGCCGCATTGGGTCCGGAGCCGCGATGACCGAAGCGACGGTCGCCACCGAACCAACGCGCGAGCCGTTGCTGAGCCCGGTGGACCGCATATCGGAGCTGCTCTTCGGCCTGCTCATGGCGCTCAGCTTCACCGGCGCCGTGTCGGTGACGGAAGCCGGGCGCGCGGAAATCCGCGTGATGTTCGTCGCCGCACTGGGGTGCAACCTGGCATGGGGCCTCGTCGATGCGGTCATGTACCTGGTTCGCACGGTCGCGGATCGCGGCAGATGGCTCACGCTCGTCCACTCGGTACGGGGCGCGCCGGACGCGCAGGCGGGCCGGGCGGCGCTCGGACGCTCGCTGTCGCGCGACATGGCCGGCCTGGTCTCGCCGGCGGAGATCGAGGCCATCCGCCGCCGGATCGTCGCGCTGCCATCCGTGCCGGCGAAGCCCACGGTGGGCGGGGATGACCTGCGCGCGGCGTTGGCGGTGTTCGTCTTCGTGGTGGTGGCGACCTTTCCCGTGGTGCTGCCTTTCGCGCTGATGCAGGACGTGGGGGCGGCAAAGAACACGTCGCGCGCCATCGCACTGGTCATGCTGTTCTTTGGCGGGCTGGGTCTCGGCCGCTACGCCGGCTATGGCAGCTGGAAGTTGGGCATCCTGATGGCAGGGCTGGGCACGCTGCTCGTGGGCGCCATCAAGGTGCTCGGGGGATGAGTGCCGGGCTGCGGGCCTTCGCCGCGTCTGCGGCTTTCATCGCCACGGCCGCGCGGGCCGGCGACGGCGGGGTCGACGAATGCTGCGTTGGCGGGGCGGCCGCGCTGTTGTGGGAGTTCGCCGCCACGGCGTACCCCACGATCGTTCGCGGAGGATCGGACTACACGTCGGCCGTGTTCGCAGCCCAGCGCGGCGCGCTGCATCTCGAAGCCAGGGTCAACTACGAATCGGTCGGGGCGCGCTCGGCCTTCATCGGCTGGACCTTCGCCGGCGGGGAAGAGCTCACCTGGGAACTGACACCCCTGCTCGGAACCGCCTGGGGCACCACCAAGGCTTTCGTGCCCGGCCTGCAAGCGAGCGTAGGCTGGCGCCGCTTCGACTTCTACGTCGAGGCCGAATACGTGCGCTTTCGCGAGGAGAGCAGCCGATACCTCTATGCCTGGAGCGAGTTGGGCTACCGGCCGGTCGAGTGGCTTCGCGTGGGGCTCGCGGCCCAGCGGACCCGGGCCTATGGCGGAGATCGCGACATCCAGCGCGGGCCGTTCGCGCAAGTGACGTGGCGCCAGTTCACCGTCGGGGGTTTCTGGTTCAACCCGGGCTCGAAGGACCAGGTCTTCGTCGCGTCGATCGGCGCGGCGTTCTGACGCGTCCGGGGAACCGCATTCCGCTCATTCAGGCAGTGCGTTCAACACATACACCGCCTCGATCAGCGGCGACGGCACCGTGCCGGGCGGAAAGCTCTGGCGAAACACTCTGGTGATCTCGCCACTGCGGTAGGTCTCGGCCAGGGCGCGATTGACGGCGAGCCGCATGTCCTGGTCCCGGCGCATCATCAGCGAATAGGTCTCCATGGAGAGGTAATCGTCGCTGAGCCGAAGCGTCGCACCGGCCGGGCCGCCCGTCACCTCGCCCACGAGGATCAGGCGGTCGGTGGCATAGGCATCGGCGCGGCCGTCACGCACCGCGGCGATGCCGTCGGTGTGAGTCTGGACCGTCACGAAGACTGGCACGACGCCACGCGAAGGCAGCCCCTTGAGCACCTGCTCGGTCGTGGTGCCGGGAATGACACCGACGCGCTTTCCGTTCAGGTCGGGAGCGCGGGCGATCGGTGAGGACGCCAACGAGACGAACGAAGCGCCCTCGACCCAGATGGCGTTGCTGAAATCGACCTGCTTCTCCCGACCCAGCGTGCGCGTGGTGCTGCCGCATTCGAGGTCGACGCTGCCGTCGCTGACGGCCTGCATCCGCGTCACCGCGGTGACGGGAATCCATTGCACGTCGAGCTTGGCAAGCTTGAGCTGCGATTGCAGAGAGCTGGCCACGCGCTTGCACAGTTCGACCGAGTAACCCGCGGGTGTTCCATCAGCGGCCTTGAACGAGAACGGATTGGCATCCTCGCGATAGCCGAGCTTGAGTGTCTGGGTCTGTGCGATGCGGGCGAGCGAGTCTCGCGGTGCGTTCCCTGGCGCGTTGGCGCAGGCGCCCAGCAGGGTCGACATCGAGAGTGACGCCGCCAGCGCCAGAGAGCGTGAATCCATGCTTCATCCTTCAGGTCAATTGATTGTTCGAGGGACGCCTTCGAACTCGTCGAGCACGTCCATCGGCGTGATCCGCCGGCCGAAGTAGCCGACGCGTTCCTCCAGCCCCTCGCCGCGCAGGATGTCGCGGGCGAGGGCGTGCGCCGAGGCCATCCGCATGGCAATGCCGGCCGCTTGCAGTTGCGCGTGCATCCGGGCCAGCATGCGCGCGCCCGCCAGGTCGATGTTGGCCGAGGTCGACAGGTCGCACACCACCAGCCGCACCGGCTCCGCCGAGGCGCGGACCTTGGCGAGCACCACGTCATGCACGTGCTCCACGTTGAAGTAGAGGAGGGCGGCCTCCACGCGGAACACCAGCACGCCGGGGATCGGCTCGTTGTCCGGATTGCGCCCCATGTCCGAGAGGCTGCGCGTGCCGGGAATGCGCCCGAGGAAAGCGACGTGAGGCTGCGCCACCCGCCGGATCAGCAGCAGCAGCGATGCGATGGCGGCCAGCATCACGCCCTTGAGGATGCCCAGCACCAGCACGCCGGCAAAGGCGATCATCGCGACGCCGAACTCGTAACGGCTCGCCTTCCACAGCGCACGCAACTGGGGAATGTCGAAGAGTCCCTTGACCGCCACCAGCACGATGGTCGCCAGCACCACGTTGGGCAGGTTTTGCAGCAGGGGCGCCAGGTAGACGAGGCAGATGGCAATGGTGATGGAGGCGAAGACGAGCGCCAGCGGCGTCCTGGCGCCCGCCTTGTCGTTGACGGAAGACTGCGACAGCCCGCCTGCGACCGGGTAGCCCTGCGCGAAGGCCACGGCCACGTTCGCGGCGCCGAGCCCGAGCAGCTCCTGCCGCGCATCGATGGCGTAGCCGTGGCGCTCGGCCAGCGTACGCGCCGCGGACACGCCTTCGACATACGCCAGCAGCAGGCAGGCAAAGGCCAGCGGAAGCACGTCGTCCACATCGCGCAGGTGCAGGTTCGGCGCGCGGATGTGGGGCAGCCCCGTGGGCACCTCGCCGAGCACCGGCAGGCCGAGGCCGGCCAGCGGTGTCACGGTCAGCACGACGATCGAGAGCGCCACCACGGCCAGCGCGACCGGCCGGCCCGGCAGCAGCTTCTCGCCTGCCAGCAGCAGGGCGAGCGAAGCCAGTCCGAAGCCCAGGACCGCGAGGTTCGTGCCGGGAAGCTGGCCCAGCAGCACCACGACCCGCTCGAAGAAGTGTTCCCCGCCGCCCTTGACGCCGAACAGCTTTGGCAACTGGGTCATGGCGATCGTGAGCGCAGCGCCGGCCTTGAAGCCGAGGAGGATCGTCTCGCTCACGAAGTTCATCAGAGAGCTCAGGCGCAGGACCCACGCGAGGATGCTCAGCCCCGCCATCACCAGCGCCGTGAGGGCCGCGAGATCCATGGCGCGCGCCGCATCGCCTCCGGCCATGGCGGCCGCCATCGTCGGCGCGATGAGGATGGAGATCGCCGAGGTGGGGCCGATCGCCAGCTGCCGCGACGACCCGAAGAGCGCATAGAACAGTCCGCCAGCGAGGTAGCCGTACACGCCGCATTGGGGCGGCAGCCCGGCCAGCATGGCGTAGGCCAGCGACACGGGGATTGCATAGGCCGCCAGCGTGATGCCCGCGACGGCATCGCGCCGCAGCCACGCGGCGCGGTAGCCGGGCAGCCATTGGGCAGGCGGAAACGCTGCGCGCCATCCACCCACAGGCGCGGGGGGCATGGACGCGTCTGTCGTGGCGGTGGCGATCTTCTCGGTGAGGTGCGACATGCGGCCAGCGTGGAGCCTGTGGCATGAGCTTGCGCCGTGGCACGCAGGCGTGGAAATCCGACCTAAGTAGGATTTGCGCCCCCGGCGCGCTGCGCTACCTTGACGGACACGACGTAGAAGAGCGAGGTGGATGCCATGCAGCTGAAACACCGACCGACGGACAAGCAGGAGAACGAGCCGGTCGCCGTGCGCGACGAACCGAAGGCCAAGGACGCCGATCCCTCCAAGGGCAGGCTCAAGCAGAGCCAGTACGACAAGGAACTGGAGCGCCTGCACGTCGAGCTCGTCAAGCTGCAACAGTGGGTGGTGCACAAGGGGCTCAAGATCTGCATCGTGTTCGAGGGGCGCGACGGCGCGGGCAAGGGCGGCACCATCAAGGCGATCACCGAGCGCGTGAGTCCACGCGTGTTTCGCGTGGTTGCGCTGCCGGCGCCGACCGAGCGCGAGAAAAGCCAGATGTACATCCAGCGCTATCTGCCGCATCTGCCGGCCGCGGGCGAGGTCGTGATCTTCGACCGCAGCTGGTACAACCGCGCCGGCGTGGAGCGCGTGATGGGCTTCTGCACGGAGGAGATGGCCCAGGAGTTCCTGCGTGGGGTACCGCTGGTCGAGCGCGCCATCCTGGATTCAGGCGTCATCCTGCTCAAGTACTGGCTCGAAGTCAGCCCCGAGGAGCAGACTCGCCGCCTGGAGGGCCGCATCCACGACCTGCGCAAGATCTGGAAGCTGTCGCCGATGGACATCAAGTCCTATGGCCGCTGGAACGACTACTCGCGTGCGAGGGACGACATGTTCGCGGCCACCGACACCGAGTTCGCTCCGTGGCATGTCGCGAGGTCGGACGACAAGCGCCGTGCGCGCCTCAACATCATTTCGCATTTCCTGAGCAAGGTTCCCTATCGCGAGGTGCCCCGGGAGAAGGTCAAGCTGCCCAAGCGCAACAAGATCGACAACCGTCGCGAGTCCACCCATCCGGTGAGGTACATCGAAGAGAAGTACTGACGTACTGACCCCGATGCGCCCCGCAGCCTGTCCGGGCCTATCCAGTCGCGCCGGTCTCGGGCGCCTGGACCAGCAGGACAGGCATGGTTGCCATGCGCGTGACGTGCTGCGCCTCGCTTCCCCACAGGATGCGCTCGATGCCCTTGCGGCCGCGCGTTCCCGCCACGATGAGATCGGCCTTCCAGTCCTCGGCGTCTTCGGCGACCAGTTCCGACAGGCTCAGGGTCAGCGACACGAGCAGCTTCGTCTCGACCTTTGCGCCGCTGCGCTCGGCGCGCTCGCGGCCTTGCTGCAGAAGCCGTTCGCCTTCCGCCTTCATCTCCGGCAGCAGCGAGGCGTAGGACGCGTGAGATGCGTGGCCCGGCCTGAACTTGAAGGTGTTGAACGCATGCACCAGCCGCAGCGTGGCGCCGTGCAACAGGGCCAGGCGCACCGCCTCGTCGAGACCGGCCAGCGAGGTGTCGCTGCCGTCGAGAGGGACAAGGATTCGCTGGTACATGGTCGGGACTCCTCAACCATCGATGCGTTGACGCATTGACCTTCGCCAACTGCATCCATCGTGACGCCTCCGGCATCGGCTGGCAAGCCAGACTCAAGTTCATGGCGATGGCCCCGATGCTGGCGCTGGGGTGTGCCGCCGGTCAGACCGTGCCGCCGCAGGTCGATCCTGCGATGGGTGCTTCGGCGCTGCTCGAGCGCGGCCGTACCGCCTTGCGGGCCGGGGATCGCTACGCGGCGCTCCTTGCCATCGCGCAGGCGTGGCGCATGCAACCCGGAAGTGCCGAGACCGCCCAGGCCCTTGCCGACGTTCTCATGGAACTGGGCGGCCCCAGCGGTGCGGCGCATGTGCTGGGCGAGCGGACGGATGCGGGCGTCGAAAGCCGCGCGGCCGGGCAGCGATTGCGATGGGCCATCGATGTCCCTTCGCAATCGCCGGACCCGCGGGAGCGTCTCCGGGACGTGGATTCCGCGCTGGCCCGCATCGACGCACTGCTGGCGGAGGCGCGCTCCGCCCAACCGCCGGATGCCGGTCTCGTCACCCGCCTGCAGCGCGACCGGGCAGTCGCACTGCGCCAGCGCCAGCGCTGGCAGGAAGCCGTCGACCAGGTGGGCCTGCTGCGCGCGGGAGGGGATGACATCCCCGTGTATGTACTGCAGGCGGAGGCCGACGCGCTGCTTGCCTTGCGACGCCCGGCGGACGCACGGCGTGTCTATCAGCAGGCTCTGGAGCGCATGACTCCGGCCGAGCGCGAGGACAAGGACGGTCCATGGCGGTCGCTCATGGCCGGGCGCGCCTATGCGGAGGAGGAAAGCGAGGACTTCGACGCGGCCTTTGCCACGGTCGATGCGCTGGTGGCTGCCGCGGGGCCCCCGTGGCGCCGTGCGGGCGAGTTGCAGACGCCGGAGGAAAACGAGGCCTGGCTCGACGCGCGCGCACTCGATGCCGCCATGCACAGCTATGCCGGCATGTCCGCGGCGGCCTGGGAACGCATCGTTCCGCTGAAGGAGGGCGCGCCGGCGCTGCCTTGGCTGCGCGCTCAGGCCGCGGATATCGCGGCGCAGCAGGGCTGGCCCCGGCAGGCCGAAGATGAGATCGACATTGCCGCCGCCCTGGCGCCCGACGACTTCGGCATCCGCGTCCAGCAGGTCGCCTCGGACACGCGCCGCCATCGCTTGTTGCGGGCCGAAGAGCGGCTCTCGCCGCTGCTGGACGCCGGCAGGGACAAGCCGGAGGTGCAGCAGGTGCGGCGGGAACTCGAAGCGGAACTGGGCCCCAGCGTGAGCTTCGAGCTCGGAGGCAGGCAGGTGTCGAGTCAGGCCCTTCGGGGGCCCGGTGCCGGCACGGACGCGAGCCTCCAGGTCCAGTCCTCGGTGATGGCCGGCACCTGGCGTCTGGTCGGACTGGCCGACACCAGCTCGGATTCGCTGCAGGAGGGGCGCGCCACGCGGCACCGTTTCGGCGGCGGCGTGCAGGCGCGCTGGCCGGACTGGATGCTGCAGGCGTTGGGCTGGTCCCAGACAGGCTCGCTGAACAGCTCCGGCGGATCGCTCGCGGCACAGTGGGAGCCCAACGATCGCTGGACCTTGCTGGCGGACGCCGCGAAGGATTCACCGGACACGCCCCTGCGTGCGAACTTTCATGGGATCAGCGCCGATTCGGTGCGGGGCGGGCTGCGCTATGCATGGAATGCATCCACGCAGGTGGGCCTGCAGGCGCAGCACATGGACTTCAGCGACAGCAACCGGCGCGAGCAGGTCACGATCGATGGCGTGATGCACCTGCTGGTGCGCCCCCACGTGGACATCGCGCTCATGCCCCGCGTCGAATGGCAGCGCAACAGCCTGCCCGGCACGCCTTACTTCAATCCGCTGGAAGCATGGCTTCCCACACTGGAAATGAGGGTGGAGCACGTCATTCGGCGCGCCTACGAGCGTGCACTGGTGCAACGCCTGCGGCTGACCGTGGGCGTCTTCGATCAGCGCGGCTTTGGAGCATACGGCGTGGGTGGCATCGCCTACGAGCAGACCTGGCGCAACGACCCCTGGACCGAACTGACCTGGGGCGTCGAATGGGCGAGCAACGTGTACGACGGCGAGCGCGAACGCTCGGCGCGTGCCTACATGAAGCTCCAGCACAGGTTCGGAAGATGAGCACCGTCCATCCCTCCATCGGCGCCCTGTACCGCTTCGTGCGCGTGCTGGCGATGGCCGGCCTGTGCCTGGCTGGCGGGTCCGCGCTCGCGGAGCCGCCCAACTTTGCAGCCATCGCCTTCCACGACGTGGTCGATACCCCGGGCGAGCTGGATGACGACGCCATCACCGCCGATCGCCTGGTGAGCTTCTTCGACTGGTTGCGCGGCAACGGCTGGACCGCCGTGTCGCTCGATGACATCGCGCGCGCGCGAAGCGGCGAGAAGGCGCTGCCGGCCAAGTCAGTGCTCCTCACCTTCGACGACGGCTATCGCAGCCTGTACACGCGGGCCTATCCGTTGGCGCTGGCCTACGGGTTCCCGATCGTCGCGGCACTGGTCGGTGAATGGATGGATGCGCCCGCAGGCTCCCCGGTGCGCTACGGCAACCGCTGGGTGCCGCGCGAGCACTTCATCACCTGGGGGCAGGCCCGCGAAATGCAGGATTCCGGGCTGGTCGAGTTCGCGTTGCATTCACGGGCATTGCATGTCGAGGTCGTCGGCAACCCGCAGGGCAACACCATGCCCGCCGCAGTGACCCGCAGCTATGCGCCGGGTGCCGGCTATCAGAGCGAGGCGGATTTCGCGGCAGCGGTCGGAGCCGATCTCTCTACCGGCAGTGCTGCGCAGCGACGCGAACTGGGACGCGCTCCGCGTGCGATGGTGTGGCCCTACGGCCGCTACAACGCGGTCGGGACGCGAGCGGCGCAGCATCAAGGCTTCGAATTCGCGCTGGTGCTCGACGAAGGTCCGGCCAGCGTGCGTGAGCCCTTGAGAGTGGCGCGATACCTGCCCACGTACAACCCGCCGCTCGCCGAACTCGTACGGAGCCTCACGCCCGATCCGGACGAGATCCGCGTGGATCGTCTCGTCTGCCTCGACCCCGCTGCGCTGTGGGCCGGCGACGAGGAGGCGAGCAACGAGCGACTGGGCCGCGCGATCGAGCGCGTGCGCGCGCTGGGCATCACGGGTCTGGTGGTCGATGCGGTGCGCGTCGATGCCCAGGGACGCATCACCAGCGCCTGGTTTCCGACGCGGGAACTCCCCTTGGCGGGCGACTGGCTCTCCCGCGTCGCCTGGCAGATGCGCACGCGCGCCGGCGTGAAGGTGTATGCCCGCCTGCCGCACCGCGCCGCGCTGGCCACGTTGGGCGACGAATCGCGGGTGTTGCGCCTCTACGAGGACCTCGGCGCCATGGTGCCGCTGGACGGGTGGCTGCTCGAAGGCGCGGCGGCGCCTTTGCGGCCGATGCGCTTCGACGACCCGCCGCCGCTGTATGTGCACCGCCCCGGCACGCGGCCGAACCAGGCCGCATGGGTGGTGCGTGCCCGGCGCCAGTCGATGTTGAAGGCGCTGGGCGAGGCTTCCGATGCGGACGCGTGGGGCTGGAGGGCGTTCGCTGTGCTGGACGATGCGCGACCGGGGCTCGAACTGCTGTGGCTGGCGCCTGCGTATACGGCCGCCGCGCATCCGCTGGCGAACCTGAGCCTGGTTCCGGCTGGCTTCGATGATCCGGTCGCCGACACGCGCGTCGCGCCCGTCGATCCCGCTCTGGCGCGCTGGTTCACTGGCGCCGCGCCGCCGGATGCCACGCGGCTCGCCCGGACTTCCATCGACTTCCAGCGCCACGGCGGCGTGTCCTTCGGGTGGTGCCCCGACGACCCGGTTGCCGATGTACCCGCCGCAGCCGTCGTGGGGCCGGCCGTGTCTGCGTCCAAGTTTCCATTGCGACGGTGATTCGCATGAGTTTCCAGGACTTCATCACTGCCTTCTGCTTCGGCTATCCGTTCGTGGCTGCGATCTACTGGATTGCCGGCGGCGCGCTCTATGCGTGGCTGCGCGGGCGCCACGAGCCGGCGCCCGACGTGCCGCCGGCACTGGCGGCCTACCCAGGGGTGTCCGTATTGATACCGTGCCACAACGAGGCGCTGCAGTTGGCAGAGACTTTCTGGGCGCTGACGCGGATCGAATACCCGGACTTCGAAGTCATCGCCATCAACGACGGCTCGACCGACCAGACCGGCGCATGGCTCGATGCGCTGACTCTCCAGATGCCCACGCTGCGCGTGGTGCACCTCGCCAGCAATCAAGGCAAGGCCACGGCCATGAATGCGGGCGCATTGGCCGCGCGCCATGAACTTCTGGTGTGCATCGACGGTGACGCCTTGCTCGATCCCCACGCGTTGACCTGGCTGGTGCGGCGCTTTCAGACCGATGCGCGGATCGGAGGGCTCACCGGCAATCCGCGCGTGCGCAACCGGGCGACGCTCCTCGGGCGCCTCCAGGTCGGCGAGTTCTCCAGCCTCGTGGGACTCATCAAGCGTGCGCAGACTGTGTATGGGTCGCTCTTTACCGTCAGCGGCGTGATCTGCGCCTTTCGCAAGCGCGCGTTGCAGGACGCGGGCTGGTGGTCGCGCGAGGCCCTGACGGACGACGTGGATGTGAGTTGGCGCATCCAGTTGGCCGGCTGGCGGCTGGCCTTCGAGCCCAAGGCGCTGTGCTGGATCCTGATGCCCGAGACCCTGGGCGGGCTCTGGCGCCAGCGGGTCCGGTGGAGCGAAGGCGGCGCAGCGGTGATGCTCAAGGTGCTCCCCACCTTGATGACCCAACCGCGCATGGTGCTGGTGTGGCTCAACTACATGGTCGCGATCTTCTGGGCGTACTCGATCACGATCGGAACGCTGGCCTGGGGCGTGCGTCCGTTGCTCGCCGAATGGGGGCTTGTCCTGCCCGGCTACTGGCCGGCCCTGGAGCCCTTTCCCCGGGAATGGGGCCAGGTCTTTGCCCTGGTGTATCTGGCACAGGCCTTCACGGGTGCGTGGATCGACGAGCGCTTCGAACGAGGCATGTTTCGCTCGCTGCTCTGGATCGTCTGGTATCCGCTGGTGTTCTGGGTTGGCCAGGTCCTGACATCGCTCGTGGGCCTGCCGCGAGCCCTCTGGCACATGGGCCGCATGCGCGGGACATGGGTGAGTCCCGACAGGGGCGTGCGCTGAGTTCGCCATGGCCGACCAGATAGACAAGCCTTTGCCGTTGCGACTGGTGCCTCCGTCGCAGTGGCCCCCGCGCATCCTGCCGGCTGCGGCGCCATGGTGGATGCGCTTGCGCGACCTCGTCCTGACCCTGTTGGCCTGGATGGCGTTTCTGTGGCTGTTGCGGGGACCTGTTGTGGCGGCCGTGGTGTGGCTGAGTCCCTCGGCCAGGGTCTATCTCGAACGCTGGATCGACGTCGACTTCGCGGTGGACTTGCGGCCCTATCTCTGGGTCGCAGGGGGCTTTGTCGTGGCTCTGGCTTTTGCGGGGGTCTGGCAGCGGCACCACCTGCGGCGGCAGCCTAGCGCCGATCAGGA
Organism: Variovorax flavidus; assembly: GCF_030317145.1. Taxonomy (GTDB): domain Bacteria; phylum Pseudomonadota; class Gammaproteobacteria; order Burkholderiales; family Burkholderiaceae_C; genus Variovorax; species Variovorax flavidus. The sequence goes on along the minus strand of NZ_JASZYE010000001.1, from coordinate 1,020,030 downwards.
TGTCGCTGCATTGCAACCCGACGCGCAATTCGCTGCTGCGGGGTTGTCGGCGTCGGACTTGTCCCTGTGGCGCGAGGCGCGCCGCCTGCATGTGCTTTACGACGGCGAGGGCCGCATCACGGGCGCATCTGCCGGGCCGATGGCCTGAGTTCGAGGGGGCCTGTCTCGGCCTACTCCAGCTCGGCGTTCCGGTAGTCGGCCAGCGTCGTGCGCCGGAACTCCGTCACGGGGATCAGCTTGTCATTCGTGCCCGGAAAGCGGGCGCGCACGTTGGACTGCTCGCGGACCCAGCAGCCCCGGGCAGTCCCGCCGTCCCATGAGTTCAGGAAGCAGATCCGGAATGGGCTGGCGCATTCTTCCTGCGCGTCCGTCAGTTGCAGCATGTGGAACGCGCTTCCGGTCGCCACGAACAGGACGCTCGGCTGCATGTCGCAGCCGAGAACGAATGCGCAACTGACGGCCAACGCCGCGACTGAAGAGGTCTTCATGTGTGGCGCTCCAGTCGTTATCGGGGGAAGCTCCATTGAGCGCCCGGGCATCGCAGCCGTCAACCTCAATGTGGATAGGCACCGGCGTCGCTCAGGGCGTCGTCGCTCTTCCGGCCATGGATTCGAGCCAGCGTCGCTCCGAGACGATCGCGATGGCGTGGCCGGCCTGCCGCAAGGCCAGCGCATCCTTGATCGTCTGTCCGAGGGGCGTCTCGGCCCAGTTGGCCGGGACCTTGGACCCGACGACCAGGTAGCGGACGTTCCGGCTGACGACTGCGGCCGGCCAACCGCCAGCCCGCTCCAGAAGCCGCTCGCATGCGGGCTTCGTCCCATGGAGAAAATCGCCCGCCAGGCAGACCAGCGAGTCGCGAAGGGTGATCTCGACGGCGTTGTCCAGCGAAAGTGCGAATTCGGCCGCGCCGTCCCGGTCACTGAATGCGAACTCGTCGGACGCCAGCTGCTTGAGCGTGGTCATCAGGTAGGCGCGCTCGTCCTCGCTCACGTGGCCGTCCGACAGGACAGTTTCGATCGCGCCGCTGACCGCACTGCCGGGCCACACCTGCGCAACCTCGGGGTACTGGGCGAGCCAGGTCTTGAGGAATTCGATTTCCAGGTCGTGGAGATGATCGTCCGCGACCATCGCCTCCATGATGCCGATCAGTCGTTCGATCGCTTGTCGCATGGCTGGGGGTCTCCTGTCGAGGCTGGGCCCGGCGCGCAGTCGCAACGCCGGGGGCGCAAGGCAATGTACCAGCCAGGGCGTCTGCCGGAGCGCGCAGGCGCGCCGGAGCCCTTCGGTCAGCGGATCGTGGAGAGGCGTCCGCTCCTTTTGCCGTTGCCGGAGCACTCGCTGAGCAGCTCCGCGGACTGGGTGACCTGCGCGGCCATCCGCTCGTTCAGCGACTTCCATCCACGATGCTTCGTCGACAGACTCACAAACACCCACCCGGTACCGGCGCACGCGGCGACGGCAACTACCAGCAACCAGTGGACCCATTCCATTCGAAAATCCCGCTCAAGTTTGGTTGGGGAGGAGTTTGTTGGCTCTTCGCGCGTCCGGACATCCCCAAAAATGGGGAGGTCGGGTGCCATCTCCGTGTAGATTGGATGCAATGCTTCTTCCCCTGGCAGCTTACGCACCAACCTTCGTTGTCGTGAGTTCGGTGCTCCTCTACGCCTCCCGTGGAGCCATCAGGCGTCCGCGGTCGCATGGCTTCTCCCGGTTCTTTGCATGGGAGTGCATCCTGGGGCTCATCTGGATCAACCTGCCCGTCTGGGGGACCGACCCGCTCGCGCTGCGTCGGTCGGTGGCACAGGTTCTGCTCATCATCGCGATCTGGCTCCCGCTCCATGCGGTCTACCTCCTGATTCGCCTGGGCCATCGCGGCGAGGCACGCCAGGACGAGGCCCTGCTCGGATTCGAGAGGACGAGCACGCTGGTAACCGCCGGGGCGTTTCGCTACATCCGCCACCCGATGTACACGTCGCTCATCTGCCTGGCCTGGGGCACCTTCCTCCAGCAGTTCACGTGGATGGGGCTGGCTTTGGTGCTGATGGCGACGGCGCTGCTCTTCGTCACGGCGATTCGCGAAGAGGAAGAGTGCCTTGCGTACTTCGGCGATGCGTACCACGACTACATGCGCCGCACGCGTCGTTTCGTGCCGTTCCTGTTGTAGCTGGCAGATCAATCGTCCTTGCTACCTGCGGGGGCCCCTTCGCGGCTGCGTCTTCCAATTTGCGCGCCACATCGTCGACATTGAAGTGGCTTGAACTTCTCCATCAGGGGCGCAGAATGGTCTGCCCAACAACCAAAGGAGAAGCGTCATGGACAAGCGGACTTTCTTGGCAGCGGGACTCGTGGCCGTGCTCGCAGCAGCGTGCACCACCACCTCCACCACAGGCGGCGACCCCGCAACCAAGCGTGCCAGCATCGATGCGTCGGTCGACAGCGCACTGTCCAAGCTCTACGCGCAAGCGCCGGGCTCGCGTGAGATGACGGGCAAGGCCAAGGGGGTGCTCGTATTCCCCGCAGTGGTCTCCGCCGGACTTGGCATCGGCGGTTCCTATGGCCAGGGTGCGCTGCGCGTCGGCGGCAAGACAGAGGGCTACTACAGCACCACCGCGGCATCGGTCGGCCTGCTGGCCGGTGCCGACTCCAAGGCCGTCTTCGTGCTCTTCATGACGCAGGAATCGCTGGACAAGTTCCGCGCGAGCAAGGGCTGGACGGCCGGCGCCGATGCCTCGGTCACCATGCTCAAGGTGGGCGCGTCGGCCGCCGTCGATACGCAGACCATGCAGCAGCCCGTCGTGGGCTATGCACTGAGCAATGCAGGCCTGATGGCCAACCTCAGCCTCGACGGCACCAAGGTCAACAAGCTCGAGTTCTGACCTGACCGGGCGCCTCGGCCCTGAGGCATCCAGATGCGCCCGCCAATCCCGCGGCATGCCCGATCCGGTGAGAACTCGCCGGATCGGGCCGTGTCCAGAAACGACGCGAGGAGGGCGAGCCGAGCGCTCGAATCGAGCCCATGAAACCACTGCTCCAGGAAATCCGACACAACCCGCTGCTCTGGCTCCTGGTCTTTGTGCCGGTGGTATTCGTCACCGCCAGGCTCAAGCCCGAAGCGCACACATTGCTCTTCGTGCTCTCGGTGTTCGCCATCGTGCCGCTGGCCGCATTGCTGAGCCACGCCACCGAATCCGTTGCGGCCAAGACGGGCGACGCCGCGGGCGGCCTGCTCAACGCCACTCTGGGAAACCTGACCGAGCTGGTGATTGCGCTCACTGCCCTGAGGGCTGGGCAGATCATGCTGGTGAAGGCATCCATTGCCGGCGCGATCGTCACCAACACCCTGTTCATGCTCGGTGCGTCGTTCCTGCTCGGCGGACTCAAGCACCACGTTCAGGAATTCAACCGGGTCAGTGCCCGCATGCAGGCGGGCCTGCTCTTCCTGGCGACGGTCGCACTGTTGATTCCTTCCGCGATGATCACGGCCGACGCGGCGACGGCTGCGTTCACCCAGACGCTCAGCGCGGGCCTGGCGGTGCTGCTCATCGTGGCCTACGCGCTGGGCATGCTGTTCTCATTGAAGACGCACCGCGAGCTGTTTGCCAGCGCCCGGCATGGCGACGACGGCGAATCGCCCTGGCCCATCGGGCTGGCTCTCGTCACCCTGGCCGGCGTGACGGTGCTTGTGGCGCTGGTCAGCGAGGTCTTCGTCGAGTCGGTGCAGAAGGCGGCCGAAGCGTTCGGCATGACTCCCGCATTCGTGGGCTTCATCGTCGTGTCGCTGGTGGGCGGCGCGGCGGAGATGAGTTCGGCTTTTGCCGGCGCGCGCAAGAACCGCCTGGACCTGAGCGTGGGCATCGCCTTGGGCAGCGCGTCGCAGATCGCACTGTTCGTGGCACCGGCGCTGATACTGCTGAGCTATTTCATAGCGCCGGCTCCGATGGATCTTCAGTTCTGGCCGGGCGCCGTGGTGATGGTGATCATCGCCACCCTCACGGCGGTGCTGGTCACGAACAGCGGGCGCTCGGCCTGGTTCGTCGGCGTGCTGATCCTGATGGTCTATCTGATCTTCGCCATGACGCTCTACCTGATGCCACCCAGGGCGATGGAGTGAATTCGGAGCGTCAGCCTAGCGTTCGGCCGTATCCGCGACTGGCATCAAGGCAATGGTCGCCAACGCGACCTGCGTGCGGCGCTCGAACTCCGCATAGACCAGTTCCGCCAGGGCGCCCACCTCCTTGCGGTTGAGATGGTCCTTGCCGCTGTTCGGACTCAGCGCGTGTCCGTGGAGTTCGCGGAGGCAGATGATGGCGCGACCGCGATGCGCGCGGGTCGAGAGCGGAGCCGCCTACTTGAGCGCGGCCACTACGGCGTCGAAGAACGGCACCACCGGCAGCGTGCCTTTGCCCGCCGGGTCGGTCTGCGCGCCCCAGACAACGATGACGACCCTTTCCTTGCGGTTGATGTAGATCTGCTGGCCCATGATGCCGTTCGCGTAGAACGCGCCGTCGGCGGCCGACGGGCCGCTGGGCGGTATCCACCACAGGTACCCGTAGCTGATCGGGTTGCCGCCGGCCAGCACCTTGGCCGTGCCCGCTTCCGCGATCCATCCGGCCGGCACCACCTGCTGGCCGGCCGCCACGCCGTCGTTCATCACGAACAGGCCGAAGCGGCCGTAGTCGCGCAAGGTCGCGCTGATGCCGCTGCCGCCGATCTCCACGCCGTCGGGCGAGTCGAGCCACCAGTTGGCCTGCGCTTCCATCCCGACCTTCGACCAGACCTTCTCGGACAGGTACTGCGCCAGAGGCCGCTTGACGGCGTTGTAGACAATCTCGCCGGCCACCTGCGTCTCGCCGGTGCTGTAGTTGTAGACAGACCCGGGCGCCGCCGCGCGGGGCAGCCTGCTCATCAAGTCCATGGCCGAGCCCGGCTTCTGGCTGATCTGCGCCTCCAGCAGCTGGCGGCGGTCGGAGCCTGGGTCGGTGTAGGTCTCGTTCCACCGCGCACCCGAGGCCATCATGAGCACGTTGCGCACCGTCGCGCCGTCGTAGGCGCTGCCTGCCAGCCGCGGCACGTACTTGACGACCGGGTCATCGATGCTGGCGATGTAGCCATCCTTCACGGCGGCTCCGATCAACGTCGAAGTGATCGACTTGGCCACCGACATCGACATCCAGCGCGTCTTCTGCGTGTTGCCGTACTGGTAGGTCTCATGGACGATCTTGCCGTCCTTCAGAACCAGCAAGCCAGCGACGCAATTTGTCGACACGAAGTTGGCGAGGCTATAGGTCGCGGCGCCCACCGTGTAGTTGAGTTGCGTGAGCTGCGTGGCCGCCGTGGGCAGTGCAGAGGGCGTGCCGCCGGGCTCGATGGTGCGCGTGGGGAACAGCCGATCGATGTTGCGGTAGGTGGTGACAGCCAGGTCGGGGGAGAGGGCGCCGTCGTATATCTGGCGCACCGTGCCGATGGGTTCCGACGCATGCGGGTAGCCACTGGCGCTTCCGGTGACCGGGTTGCTCGCGCAGCCGTTGGCGGGTGCGATGCCGACGATGGGCGGTGCAGCCACACCCCCGCCGCCGCCACCACCACCACCGCAAGCGGCAATCAGCAATATTGCTGCAATCAAGGGAACCGAAGGAATCGACCGCAGTGCGCGCGATCGCGTGAAAGTCCTCTTCCGAACACCTTGATCCATGAGTCTCCTTGTGGGTATGACGCTCTGCGAGCGGTGGCGATGCGCCTTCGTCCCTCGCGGCACGCCGGCGCGATCATCGCATCTCGCAACCGAACGCGGCGACCGGAAGATCGGCCCCAAGGCGTGTGCACACTGACCCAAAGCTGTTCACAATGGCGCCGCAAAAGAGCCGCGCCCATTTCATGAAGCATGCATGTCCAAGTTGCCATCGCGCCGGTGTCTCCGGTCTGGCGAAGCGGTGGTCTGCTCGCTCATGCCCTGCCACATGCGAACTGTGCGGCGGCCTTTCGCATGTGTTGGCAAGCACCTCGAACGGCATCTTCGTGGGCAGCATCCTGGCTTTCATCATTTGCATGATTGCTGCGGTTGCCTTGACGGGGGAACTATTCCCCTCCGTGGTTGCGGCGGTGTGCCTGTCGGTTGCATTCAACCTGTGGGCGTGGAGGCGCGCGGAGATGCATCCGATCCCAAAGGAGAGTGCGGAAGCCGCACGAGCCGTCGGGTGGTTCATGGCGGGCGTGTATGCCCTTTTCGCGTTCTTCGGTTGACGGACGACGCGGAAGGACTTCTCGATGAACGACGACGAGGTGCGAGCCGCCCTGCAGCGGCACTGGGCGGCTTCCGATGCCAATGACTTCGCGGCGGAGCATGCGATCTACGCGGACCATGCGGTGCTCGAATATCCGCAGTCGGGCGAGCGCATTCGCGGTCGGCAGAGGATTCAGGCGTCGCGCATGGCGCAGCCGGACCCCAAACACTTCATCGTGCGGCGGACGCTGGGTGGCGGGGATCTCTGGATCATCGAATTCGTCATCACCTACGATGAGAAACCCGTCCATGTCGTGAGCATCATGGAGTTCGAAAACGGCCAGGTGGTCCGGGAAACTCAATACTTCGGCGAGCCATTCGAGCCCGGTTCTTCCCGCGCCCAGTGGGTTGAACGAATGGACTGAAGCGTGCGACCGAGCCCGATTGAACAGCAAATGAATCGACCCGAAGATGCGCCCCGCGCGTTTCAAATCGTCTGGAACAACCACGACATGGCGCTTCTCGGGACCCTGTTCCATGAAGATGCGACATTTGTGAATCGGTTCGGGCACTACGTGCGCGGCGTCAAGGAAATCGTCGACCTGCATGCGCCCATCCACGCGACCATCTATAGCGATTCCACGCTGGAGAACGAACTGATCGATGTAGTCGCGATCGGCGACGACGCGGCAGTCGTGCACTTCTGGAGTCGCCTCATGGCCGGTGCGGCTCATCCAGCGGGGCCGCATACGGTCGACACGCTGATCCTTGCCGTGCTGACGCGGCAGGCCGGCGAGTGGCGCATCAAGGCACTCGAAAATGTCACCCTGACGAATCCCCGTACGGGAGAAGCCGTGTTGCGAGACAACCGAGGGTCTTGATCCTCAAGTCTGCTCGCTTCTTCTTTCGCAACACAACGCCACGAACGCATGCGCAACGTCATTTACTACGCTCTGATGCTCCTGCTCGGATTTGCCTGGTACAGGTTCGGGCAGAACCTGCTCCGCAAAGGGCACCGTGACGAGAATGGCGAACTCACCAAGGGGCTCGTCGGTCCCGTCGGATTCCTGCTGACCGGTGTCGTGGCGTGCTGCCTCTTCTTCGCAGTATTGCGCGCGCTGGTCCGGGGTGAGGTCTCATGCGTCGGCAGGGGTTGCGAAGTGCAGGTCTACACCCTGGCGGCGAATTCGGGCGAGTACTGGGCCAACTTGTTTTACCTCGTGTGGTGCGTACTCGCCTTGGGCTACGCGATGTATGTGACGCTCAAGATCTGGTTCCGGGCCTAGAGCGCTCTTCTCGCGGTCAGTAATCCCAGATGACGGGTACCCAGCGAAAGATTTCGCCATCGACCGCCACCCGGCCGACGGATGGGAACGGCAGGTGAGCGGCCACCAGCAGGCCGCGGGTCTCCGCGAGTTCCTGGAAGAGACCGATACGAACACGGGCGGATTCCTCGGGGTCATGCTCGAAGCCGTTGTGCCAGTCGGGGTGGTCGAATGCGACCGGGAACATGGCGTCGCCGGCGAACATCAATCGTTCACCGCCCGATACCAGATCGACCACGCTGTGCCCTGGTGTGTGGCCGCCGGTAAGGCGGACGACCACACCTGGCGCGACCTCATGCCTGTCCTCGAAAATCTGAAGCCGGTCGCGGTATTCGTTGTAGAAGCTCGTGGCGGTCGAGCGGAGCACGCCCGGCACCGGCTTCGGCATGACCGTTTGGGTGAAATCGGGCGAGGTCCAGAACTCGACTTCGGCCGCGGCAACGTGGATGCGCACATCCGGACGCAGCCGCTCCTTGATCCCGGGGACGAGTAGCCCGCCGACGTGGTCCATGTGCATATGGGTAATGATCACGTCGGTCACGGACTCGAGTTCGATGCCGGCGGCGGCCAGGCGCTGGGGGAACTGCCCGGCGCGCGGGAAGCCCGAGAACTGCCCGCCCAGCCCGGCGTCGATGAGGATGGTCTGGTCACCACTACGGGCGACCATCACGTTCAGCGGCCAGTCGAACTTGTCCGGCGGCATGAACATGTGGTCCAGCCAGTTCGCCAGGTCGGCCGGGTCGGCGTTGGTGGCCATCGTCGAGGTGGGCAGCGGTAGCACCCCGTCGCTGACGACCAGCGCGTCGATCTCGCCGACGCACAGCGCGTAGCGGGACGGAACCAGTTCGCTGACCCTCTGGCTGCCGGGATGCAAGGTGTCATCTACAGAAAACATAACGAAATCTCCAAAAGGGCGGGCCCGATTGCCCGGACCAAAGCGGCCAGGCGACTGGCAGCAAGAATCGCCGTTCAACATTCAGGGTTGTCGGGCACGGATCACGGCAGAAGGCCGTGTGTGATTGATCGTAGGTAGGAGGGTGGCGAGGCGGTAGGCCTGTAGACGGGCTCACCGTGGTGCCTGATACGCACCAAACACCACGCCTTGACCATCTGAAGGTGCGCCTCCACACTCGTCCACCCCAACGCAACCTCAAAGGCCCGATATGAGACTCGAAGGCAAAGTCGCCGTGGTCACCGGCGGTACCAGCGGCATCGGTCGGCGCATGGTCGAGCGCTTCGTCGAAGAAGGGGCCTCGGTCTTCTTCAGCGGTCGGCGCGCAGCGTTGGGCGCCGAAGTGGCGCAAGCCACTGGCGCGACTTTCATCGAAGCCGACGCCGCGCGCACCATCGCTGCCGCCGCGGCCGGAAGCGGCCGCATCGACGTGCTGGTGAACAACGCTGGCGGGGCCACGGGGAGCGCGCGCCTGGAAACCGTGTCGCTGGAAGACTTCGACTACACGTTTGCGGTGCACGTCCGTGGCGCCATGGCGCACATGAAGCATGTCGCGGCGCTCATGCGCGCGCAACAGCAGGGCAGCATCATCAACATCGGTTCCATCGCCGGGCACCGCGCCGGCTATGCGGGCACGCTGGGCTATTCAGCCGCCAAAGCCGCGCTGATTCACTTGAGCCGCTGTGCGGCGCTGGAGCTTGGCGAAGACAACGTCCGGGTCAATTCCATTTCTCCGGGCGGCATTGCCACCGCCATCTTCGGCAAGGCGTATGGCTTGAAGGATGCGGCGGCTGAAGCCAGTGCCGAAAAAATGAAAGCGGTGCTGGGCAAGATGCAGGCTGTGCCGCGTGCAGGCGTGCCCGACGACATTGTCAATGCTGCCATCTACCTGGCCAGTGACGAATCGACATTCGTCAACGGCACGGACATCGTGGTGGATGGGGGCGCCATTGGCGGCCGCCGCTTTGGCGAAGTGATGGCCGGCCGGCAGGCCATGCGCACCTTGTTCGAATGAGAGGAGCAAGCGGGTTGAAGGCAGAACAACGCGAAGTGCTCATCGAGGCATTGAGGTTGCGGTTCGAGCAGAACGCGCACAGGCACACCGGAGTCGACTGGGCCGACGTCCATGGTCGCTTGCAGGGCAGCCCCGACAAGCTGAGGTCGCTTCTCGAGATGGAGAAGACGGGAGGCGAACCTGACGTGATCGGCGCAGCGGACGATGGTGGCGCCTACCTCTTCTGCGATTGCGCTGCTGAAAGTCCGCAGGGGCGCAGGAGCCTGTGCTACGACGCAGAAGCCCTGAACTCCCGGAAGCAGAACAAGCCGCAAAACAGTGCCATCGACCTGGCTGCGGTCATGGGCGTCTCGCTGCTGACGGAGGCGCAGTACCGCGAACTTCAGCAGTTCGGGGAGTTCGACTTGAAGACGTCCAGTTGGGTGGCGACACCACCCGACGTCAGAAGACTCGGTGGCGCCCTGTTTTGCGACAGGCGCTTCGGCAGGGTCTTCGTGTATCACAACGGGGCCGAGTCCTACTACGCCGCGCGAGGATTCAGAGCCTCAGTGAGGGTCTGAGGCCATCCGATCCGTTCACCACCCCGCGAGGGACTTCACCGACCAGACAAAGGCCGTCATGAGAGCGACGATAAGCAATGCAGCGGTCCAGCTGAAACCGCTCTGAGGCCGATCTTCATTGCTCAGAGGTGCATGAAAGGTCGTGGGACGCTCTTCGCGTTCGGGCTTGTCCGCCCACCAGCCGAAGTTGGTGTCGCTGCCTTTTTCATCCTTGCGATTCATTTCTCGATTCTAGGAATCGTAGTACCTAGGTATTCAGAAATGCTCGGTGGTTCCGGCGATCGGATGTGAACTTCTGCGCACTATTTGCCGCAACTGCACGGCGAGCCTCTGAGCCGGTTCAGATGTCGGTCACATAGCGCGGAAGGAGCGAAGCCGCACCTTGCAGGAGTTCGAACTCCTCGTCGCTCAACGCCAGGCGTCGCATGTCGAAATGGGAAAGCGTGCCCCAGAGCTCGCCGGATGCGTGGTCGAGTACCGGCACGCTGTGATACGAGATGACGATTCCTCGAAGGGCATGCCCGAACAGGCGAGGGTCGGCAACGGAATTGTCGGTACGGAACGCCCTGTCTTTCACAACGAACTGGCAGAAGCTGCGAGTGAACGGAACCACCGCCAGGAAGTCGGGCCGCATGCGTCCGGCCTTGTCGTGAAGGAACACGTTATGCAGGAGCGGTCCCGCAAACCGGTAGACGGCGGTGAAGCGATGCGGAACGCCCTCATTGAGGTACGCCAAGGCCGCAGCCGGGCCATCTCCCGCCAGCACGGCGGAGATCGCGTCCAGGGTTCGAACGCAGGCCATGGCTGCATGCTAGCAAGGCAGAAGGAGGGCGGGATCGGGATTTACGTGGCTTACCCGCGCACACACCTCACGTCTCCGTCAGTCAAGCTGCAGGCCCGCTGCCTGTGCAGCCTTCGGCAACACCGCCAGTTCACGCTTGAGCACCTCCGCGAAGTCTGCGGTGGTATTGCCGGTGACCGGCGCCACGCCGCCCAGCTCGTTCAGCCGCTTGCGGAAGGCCGGCTCGGCGACGATCTGGGCGATCTTCTCGTTCAGGAGTTTCACCACGGGCGCCGGCGTCTTCGCCGGTGCAACGATGCCGAACCACACGTCGAAGTCCACGCCGCCCGGCACACCCTGTTCGGTGAGCGTGGGGATACCCGGCCACAGTTCCGAGCGGCCATTGCGCAACACGCCGATGGCGCGCAACTTGCCCGATTGCACGAAGCCTCGCGCATCGCCCGTGCCCAGCAGGCCCCATGCCACTTCATTGGCCATCAGCGCCTGCACCAGGGGTGCGCCGCCCTTGTAAGGCACGTGCACGAAGTTGCCGTCCGCGTGCGCGTTGATCGATTCGGAGGCCAGATGCGACAGGCCACCCGCACCGGCCGAACCATAGGCGAGGCCGTTCTTGCCGGCTTTCTTGCCGGCGGCGAGCAAATCCTGCACGTTCTTGTACGGCGAGCTTTCGGGCACGACCAGCAGCAGCGGCGCCAGCGAGACCTGTGCGACCGGCACGAAGTCGGAGGCCGCAAAACCAGCCTTCTTGTAGATCACCGGATTGATCGACAGCATGCCCGTGAGCGTCATCGCCAGGGTGTGGCCGTCCGCGGGGCTTTGCGCCACGGCATTCATCGCGATGTTGCCGCCGGCGCCGGGGCGGTTCTCGACCACGATGGTCTGGCCGAGTTCCTCCTGAAGGCGGGGGCCCAGGATGCGCGCTGCCACGTCGGTGGCGCCGCCGGGCGGATACGGCACGACGATCCGGATCGGCTTCGTGGGATAGGCGCTGCCTTGTGCCATCGCCGCGCCGAAGCCCAGCGCCAGGGATCCAGCCACGACGAGGTGGCTCAACAGTTTGAAAGTACGCACGTTTGCTCCTGATGGTCCAGGGAGGGTGGGGGGAGGGGAATTGCGGGCCGGAAGGAAGGGAAGCGGCTTCAGTGGTTGCCCGCGCCGACTTCGTAGTGGGCCTGCCGCTCTTCGAGGGCATGCCAGCCGATGATGTCCTTGAAGGCCGCCATCGTGGTTTGCTCGGCGGGCAGGCCGTCGAAGTCACCGGAGCGGCGGCGTGCCAGTTCCTGCAGGTTGCCTTGCACTGCATGCACGATGCTCAGGAGGCTGGCGATCGGGTAGGTGGCGAAGGCCGCGACGTTCTCGATCTGCGACCGGCTGAGCTTCGTCATCCACGTTCCCGCCATGAGCTGCAGCGACAGGCGGCGACCGCAGGTCTCGCGCAGTTGGACAAGTTGCTCGTAGCTGTTGAAGGTGCGCGAGATGGGCTGAATCAGGTCGGCGCCGGCCTCGGCATAGCGGGCCGCGCGTTCGAGGGCCTCGCCCGCGTCCATGGCGTCGGTGCGCGCAACGATCAGCAGGTCCGCGTCCTGCCGCGCGTCCACCGCGGCCTTGATGCGCGTCACTGCCGCCTCCATCGACACGACGATCGATTGCGTCGCGGCGGCCGGGCAGCGCTTGGGGCTGACCTGGTCTTCCAGCGAAAGCGCGGCGACACCGGCCTTCTCGAATTCGCGCACGGTGCGCCCGACGTTCAATACGTTGCCGTAGCCGGTGTCCGCATCGGCAAAGACGGGCTTTCGCACCACGTTGACCATGCGGTTCACGGTCGCCACGTTCTCGCTCAGCGTGTACAGCTCCATGTCGGGCTGGCCGAGCAAGGCGGCGGAAATGCCGAAGCCGGTGCTGAAGATGCCATCGAAGTCCGATTGGTCGACCAGCAGGGCCGTCAAGGCGTCCTGCGCGCCGCCAAACCAGAAGGTCGGGCCGTGGGTGATGCGCTCGCGGAGCGCCTGGCGGTTGGAAGTCATGTGGTTGCTTTCGTTCCCGCGGTGCGGGCTTTGAGGTAGGGGATCAGGCCGCCCGCGTCGAGCATGCCGCGCTCGGATGCGGAGAAGGGCTGCAGCGGCAGGCTCTGGCCGGTGCGCACGTTGCCCACTTCGCTTGTTTCCCAGTTCACTTCCAGCTCGTCTCCTCGTGCGACCGCAGCGCGAATGCCGGGGCAGGTGACCAGCGGAAAGCCCATGCTCATCTCGCCCCGAAAGAATCCCGGCGAGAACGACTCCGCGATCACGCAGGCGATGCCCAGGTGCCGCATGGCGCGCATGGCGGGGTAGTGCGGATGGCCGTAGCCGAAATTGCGGCCGCCGATCAGCATGTCGCCCTTCTGCACGGTGCTGGCGAAGTCGGCCACATAGTCGGACATCGCCAGGGCGGCGAGTTCCGTCACGTCGGTGATCTTGATGTTGCGAACACCGATGATGAGATCGATGTCGTAGTCGTCCGCTTCGAAGATCCAGGCCGCGCGGCCGCGCAGGTTGACGAGGCTCATGCGGCGGCTCCCGCAGCCAGGGCCGCTTCGGCGAGGTAGGGGCGAGGGTCGGCGATGCGGCCTTCGAGTGCCGACGCCGCCACAACGGCCGCATTGCAGATGTAGATCTCCGAATCGACACTGCCCATGCGACCCGGGGTGTTCAGGGTGCCTGTGGACACGGCGCGCTGGCCGTCGCTCATCGTGGCGATCTTGCCGAAGCAGTAGTCGCAACTGGGCGAGCTGATGAAGGCGCCGGCTTCCACGAGGCATTCGATCAGGCCTTCGCGTGCCGCTGCCGCCATGATGGCCTTGGAGGTCGGCACGACATGCAGCTGAAAGCCGGGCTGGATGCGCCGGCCGCGCAGCACCTCGGCCGCCACGCGCAGGTCTTCCAGCCGGCCGCTGGCGCACGAGCCGAGGTAGCCGGTGTGAACCTCCACGCCGATGAAATCCTTGAGGTCGCGCGTGTTCGCCGGGCTGGGTGGCACCACCACGATGGGCTCCAGCGAGGACACGTCGATGGTCACGACGCGCTCGTACTCGGCATCGGGATCGGGATGCACCGGCTCCAGATCCACCTTCGCGCGGCCTGCCATATAGGCCATGGTCTTCGCATCGGGCGCAATGAGCATGGTGGTCGCGCCCAGGAACATGGCCTGGCCGCAGATGGTCTGCCGGCCTTCGATGCTCATCTGGTCGATGACGGGGCCGCAGAGTTCAACGGCCTTGAAGCAGCAGGAGGCCGGCCCCATCACGCGAACCATGTGGTGGAACACATCGCGCGCCATCACGCCGGGCTGGAGCGTGCCGACCAGTTCCACCTTCACGGTGGCGGGGACGGTCATCGTCACGTTCTCCGTCACGAAGGATTCGATCACGCCCTTGCGCGCGCCGAAGGCGAAGGTGCCGAAGGCGCCCAGCTGGCTGACGTGGCCGTCGAAGTGCACGACGAAGGCGCCCGGCGTGGCGTAGCCCAGTTCGGCCGACACCTGGTGACCGATGCCCTCGCGCTCGTAGACGGGCACGCCCTGTTCCTTGCCCCAGGCACGGGTGACCTTGTGCAGTTCCTCTTCCTTCGGCGCCGCGGCCGGGACCATGTGGTCGATGAAGAGGACAAAGCGCTCGGGGCTGGACACCTTCTCGATGCCGAAGTCCTCGCGCGTCTCCTTGAAGAAGACGTCGGTGTAACCAGGGAAGTCGTAGGTGATCACGAAGTCCGGGCGTGCCGTGATCTCTTCCCCCGGCTTCACGCTCTCCTTGCCGGAGGCGCGAGCCAGGATCTTTTCGGTCATCGTGTGGGGCATGGGCAGTTCCGTTTGACTTCCACCATGTGGCAAGTTGTTCAACCTCGATGTCTGGGACTATATTCAGCACAACTTCAACCCTGTTCGGGTGCAACCCGAATTACTGCCACATAGTGGAAACTAAAAGCAAACCCTCCGGCAAGCGCAAGACGGCCGACACCGGCGATGCCGCGTCGCCCGAAGCGCAGGAACAGCACGCGAGAAGCGGCACCCAGAGCATCGAGCGGGTGGTGGGCATGCTGCGAGTGATCGCGTCGCGCGGACGCCGCGGCATGCGCATCGCGGATGTGGTCAGCGTGAGCGGCCTGCCGATGTCCACCTGCTTCCGGATGCTGCAGCGCCTCGAACTGGAGGGGCTGGTCTATCGCGACCCTTTGACGCGCAAGTACCACCTGGGTCCGCTGCTCTATGAACTCGGATTGCTGGCGCAGCCGCGCTATCGATTGAGCGAACTGTGCGACGAAGCGCTGCGGGTGATCGCGGACCAGACGCAGGACACGGTGTACCTGAGCGAGCGCCGCGGTTCCGAATCGATCTGCACGAGCCGGGCGCTGGGCGACTACCCCATCAAGGCGCTGACGCTCGATGTCGGCATCCGCCGGCCGATGGGTGTGGGCGCGGGCGGCCTGGCCATCCTCAGCGCGTTGCCCCCAGCCGAAGCGGACCAGATCGTCGAAGCCAGTGGTGCGCAGTATGCGAAGTTCGGCGCCTTCGATCCGGGCTTCCTGCGCGCAGCCGTGATCGAAAGCCGCACCCGGGGCTATTCGTTTCTGGACAGCGCCGCGACGCCGGGCACCGCGGCAGTGGGCGTGGCGTTCCCGCCGGAAAACCCGATTGCCGCCATCAGCGTGGCCGCCATATCGAGCCGCATGGGGCCCTCGCGGCGCCGTGAAGTGGCAAGGATCATCCAGAAGCAGGTGGGGGTGATCTGCACCTTGCTGCACTCCCATGCGCCCGCCTTGCTGCAGCCGGGGGAGCGCTGAGTCTTCAGTCCCTGTGCCTGAACCTGATCAGCGTCGTGCCGGCAGCACGGCACCTGCGAAAGCTTCGAGCGCCGGGCCGACGTTGCTCGAATGCTGCAGCGCGCCGAGGATCTTCTTGAAGAGCGGCCGGTAGGCCTCATCGGCTTCGTAGCCTGCGAGCGGGTCCCGGTTCATCAGGAATGCGGCGTCGAGTTCGGCCCATTCGTCGTCCTTGAGCACGCTCTCGGCCAGTGGGAGGATCTCGGCTTCCTCGACCCGCATGTGGTCGAGGTAGAAGTCGACGTACTGCTTCATCAGGTTTTCGAACCTGGCCTGCCGGGCCTGGCGCTGTCCGGTCTCGCTCATCATCCGGAATCCGATCAGCGCATGTTCGAGTTCGCGAATCGTCTGCTCGCCGCGCAGGTGGTCCCGGTCAAGTCGGTCGAGCAATGCATCGGTTTGTGCGTTTCGGCCCCGCAGCTTGGGGAAGAGCAGGCGGCTCTCTTTCGGATGGTGCAGCCTTTCCGGGAACTCATCCACGTAGAACAACATGGCCTGCAAGGCATCGAAGTCGGGCAGGGTGCCTCGGCGCCGATGCTCGCTGAGCAGCAGGGTGATGGCGCGCAGCATGGCCGACAGCGCCCGGTGCTCGTGACGGATGATAGTCAGGCTGGGGTGCGTCACGGCACGGTCCTTCAAGCAGCAGGCGCTGCGTGCCTGTTGCCTTATTCGAACGACAGGGCGGCCGACGGCTGGTCCAGCTTGGACGACACGGCTTCCGTTTCTGCTTTCGTCTTCGTTTCCGCGGCGCGAACCAGAAGGACCGGCACGGTGGAGTAGCGCAGGATGTATTCCGCGCTGCTTCCCATCACGAACCGGCCGACGCCGCGTCGACCATGGGTTCCGACCACGATCAGGTCGGCAGACCATCGTCTGGCTTCTTCCGTGACCTGTTCATGGACCGAGCCGGAAAAGCTGTCGCACAGCACGACGTCAGCCTCGACGCCTGCGGCCTCCGCGATCGCCTTGCCTTCTTCGAGCAGCTTGCGGCCCGCATTGCGCAAGACGCCGAGCCAATCGCCGGCATGGCCGGAATAGGCATCCATCGCGAGGGCGAAGGACAGTTCGTCGATGACGTGGAACAGCCGCAGACGTCCGTGAGTGAGCTTGGCAATACTGATTGCTTCGTCCAGGCCTCGCGTCGATGTCGGACTTCCGTCGACGGGGACAAGAATTCGCTGGTACATGACAGGCTCCTTCCGATTGGCTGCGACGAGGCATCCAGTGTCGGAACGGCGGCGCATCGGCGCTTTGATCTGGCGCAAGCAATGCTCAACTCTCGGCAAAAAACTGGCTCGGCGTCTGGTCGAACTGCCTTCGAAACATGGTCGCGAAGGCGCTGGGGCTTTCGTACCCCAGCGATAGGGCGACGTCGATGACCTTCTCGCCCGTCGCCAGAAGTTCCAGCGCCCGCAGCAGCCGGGCCTGTTGCCGCCATTGGCCGAAGGTCAAGCCTGTTTCCTTCAGGAACAGGCGCTGGATGGTTTTCACATCCACCACCAGTTGTCGTGCCCAGCCGGCCATGGTGGTGGAGTCGTCCAGATGCTGCTGCAGCCGTTCGCAGATGCGCAGCAGCCGCGGGTCGGAGGGCATCTGCAGGTGGAGCGGCAGCACGGGAAGGGCGCGAAGTTCGTCCAGGATCAAGCGCATGACGCGGCCGTCGCGGGTGCCGGGCACATAGGGCTGCCGCACCTCCATGGCGCTGCGGATGAGTTCGCGCAGCAGGGGCGATATGCCGACGGCCTGTGTCTCGTCGAGGAGCCTGGGGGCTGCATCGGGCGCGACCTGCAGACTGCGCATGTGCACTTCCCCGATGCAGCGGATCTCATGGGTCATGCCCGCGCGCATCCAGATGGCGCGGGTGGGCGGCACCACCCAGCGGCCGGCTTCGGCCTTCACCGCCATGACGCCGCGCACGGCATAGATCAGCTGGTGCTTGGCATGCGCATGGGGCTCGATGTGCCAGCCAGCGGGGTAGTCGGTGGCCCGTCCGGTGACGGGCGAGCGCGCCTCGTCGATCTCCCTGAGGGCTTGCGGGAGGGCCGCGGGCCGGTGAGATCGGTCCATGTCGTTTTCGCGAGGGTTGCTGGTGGATTGGCGCAAGACAGGCGTCGCGTTGCTTTCGATAATTCTGTCATGCCGGGCACGTCCCACCGGCCTTCCATTCGGGATTTGAAAGCCATCCATGTCGACTTCCGCCGCAACCACGGTGGACGCGAGCGCGCCCATCGGGGCCGCCAGCAGTCCAGCCGCAACCCCTCAGAAGGCCAAACCTGCCTTCGGCATCCTCGGAGCCCTCAGCACCTCCCACATGGTCAACGACATGATGCAGTCGCTGATCCTGGCGATGTATCCGATCCTGAAGGGCGAGTTCTCGCTGAGCTTCACCCAGATCGGGCTGATCACGCTGACCTACCAGATCACGGCCTCGCTGCTGCAGCCGCTCGTGGGTCTGTTCACCGACCGGCGGCCGCAGCCTTACTCGCTGCCCCTCGGCATGTTCTCCACGCTCATTGGCCTGATGTTGCTTGCCATTGCGCCGAGCTTCGGCATCCTGTTGCTGGCGGCCGCATTCATCGGCATCGGGTCGTCCATCTTCCACCCGGAGTCGTCGCGCATCGCGCGGCTGGCTTCCGGTGGGCAGCATGGCTTCGCGCAGTCGGTGTTCCAGGTGGGTGGCAACCTTGGCACGGCCATCGGGCCGCTGCTGGCCGCTGCCGTGATCGTGCCCTTTGGTCAGCGCAGCGTGGCCTGGTTCGGCCTGGCCACGCTGTTGGGCATCGGCCTGCTGCTGCAGGTGAGCCGTTGGTATGCCACGCATCACGTTGCGCCGGGTGGCAGCAGGAAAGTGGCTGCCGTCTCGCCGTACCCGCGCAAGGTGGTGATCGGTGCCATCGTGGTGCTGCTGGTGCTGATCTTCTCCAAGTACTTCTATGTGGCGGGCCTCAGCAGCTTCTACACCTTCTATGTGATGGAGCGTTTCGGCCTGTCGGTGCAGAGCGCGCAGCTGCATCTGTTCTTCTTCCTGTTCGCCTCGGCCGTGGGCACCGTGCTGGGCGGCCCCATTGGCGATCGCATGGGCCGCAAGCCGGTGATCTGGGTGTCCATCCTGGGCGTCGCGCCGTTCGCGCTTCTGCTGCCGCATGCCAATCTGTTCTGGACGACCACGCTGACCGTGGTGATCGGGCTGGTGTTGTCCTCGGCGTTCTCGGCGATCCTGGTTTATGCGCAGGAGCTGATGCCGGGCAAGGTGGGCATGGTGTCGGGGCTGTTCTTCGGCTTCGCCTTCGGCATGGGCGGGCTGGGCGCCGCGGTCCTCGGCATCCTCGCGGACCGGACGAGCATCGCCTTCGTGTACGAGGCCATCGCCTACCTGCCGCTCCTGGGCGTGGTGGCGGCCTTCCTGCCCAAGACTGCCCGCCGAACCTGACCGGGGCCGATCCGGCCGCCGTCGACGCCGAGCCTCATTCGCCGGGGCTCGACTTTCGGAGTGCCGTGATCATTTCCGCCACGATCGACGCGGCAATTTCCGCCGGACCCATCGCGCCGATGTCCAGCCCCGCCGGGCCGTGGATCCTCTTCGAAAGTCGTGGCGGCACACCCGCGTCGGCGAGGCGCTCCAGCCGCGCGGCGTGTGACCTTCGGCTGCCGAGCGCGCCCACGTAGAACGCCTTGCTTGCCACGGCCTCGATGAGGGCCGGGTCATCGATCCCGGATGAGTGCGAGAGCATGACGACCGCACAGCGGGAATCGAGGCGTGCTTCGCGCAGGGCGCCCGCGGCATCACCGACGAGCAGCCTGGCGCCAGTGAAGTCGAGCGCGCTTGCGAATTCCGGGCGGGGGTCGAGGATCGACACCTCGAAGCCGACCAACTGCGCCGCGGCGAGCAATGCGCGGGCCGTGCGCACCGCGCCCACCACATAGAGCCGCAGCGGAGCGTTGAACACCTGAAACAGCACGTCGTCGCCAGCGACTTCGGTGATGGCCGTGTCGTCGGCCATGGCGCGCCTTCGCGCCTCGGGCGCCCACGCGTCCACGCCCGGGTCGTCGGATGAGATGAGTGACCGCCGGCCGTCCGACAGCCGCGTGCACAACACGACGCTTCGCCGGTCCTTCAAGGCATCCATCGCCTCGCGCAGGATGTCGACCTGGCCCGCGGGGCCGCTCCTCAGGCATTCGAAGCGGATCTGCATCTCACCTCCGCACGCCATGCCCGCGTTCGACGCGGTGGCATCCGTGATGTCGATGCTGACCGTCCTGTCGTCGCCGACGGCGAGAGCCTCCACGGCAGCCGAGGCGACCTGCGCGTCGACGCCGGGACCGAAGACCGTGCCGATGGTCGTGCCGTCACGCCGGACTGCCATCTGGGCGCCCGCACGCCTTGGCGCAGTGGCCCAGGCCTTCACGATGGTGGCGAGCGCGACCTCGTCGCCGGCCTCCTTCCATTGCAGGGCGCGGGACAGAATCGAAGCCGCCGAAGCGTTTTCCTGATCACTGGGCGAGCGCGTCATGTTCACTCCTGATCGATCGGAGAACGACACAGGCGTCATTCCTTGCCGCATTGTGGCAAGTTCCGCCGCGCGAAGGCCGGACGATCGAGGTACCGTGTGCTGTCGCTGCTCAGCGGTGCCTGCACATCGAATGCTGTGTCGGTTGAGGCCCTTCGGCCGGACCTGTGAAGGCCGCTACAAAGGTCGCGACGCTCGCGCTTCGAAGAGGCATGAACGCGACGCTCTGCCGGGCACACTGGCGCTTCAGGTTGCCGACGGAATCGTGATCCACGCAGTCGACCGGGAAGACCACCAGATCGGCCCACGAGATCGCCGAGGCCAGCAGGCCCTTGCGATCCTCCAGGCCGCCATCGTGGCGCTGGAACTCGCCGCCGTGCCGCAGCACCAGTTCCCGAATGGCGGGCGTCGAACTCGGGCGACCGCCCACATAGAGGATGCGCTTTGCGCGCAGCTGGCGATCGAGTGTCCTGCCTTGCGCGGTCTCCGCGCCGTCCGTCTGGCGAAGCTGGATCTCCGCCGCCGAGAGTTCCTGGCTCAGCAGCCGGACTTTCTCCTTCACGTGTTCCAGGTCCTCGCGCAGCCGAGCGATTTCCGACTCGGCCGCGGCTGCAGCGTGTTCGGCCCGCTCTCGCCGCGCGGTCTGAAGCGCCACCTGCGCCGTTGCCGACGCCGCGTCCTCGAGGCGCGCACGCTGCGCGTCGGGGTCGATGCGCAGGGCCTCTGTGAAGGCAGCCTTCGCCTCAGCCGCCTGCAGTTGGGTGCGAAGCTGCGCCACGGCTTCCTCGCGCTCTTCGACCAGTTCGCGCGACCGCAGCTGCTGACGATCCAGCCGTTCGCGCAAGTCGGCGTTCTCGCGCTCCAGCGCGACGAGGCGCCGGATGTCGGCCCGGTTCGCCGCGCCAACGAGATGCGACAGCATGTGCACGTCCCCGAACACCTTCTGACGCAATGCGGCCGTGGTATCCCGGTGGGTGAGGACAGCCCAGTACGCGCCAGGGACTTCTCCCCGGTGAAGTGCCTCATCCCAGAGGGCTGCGATCGCGGCGGCATCGCGTGCGCGGCCAAACGAGCGGACCACGGCGTCGTGTCGCTGGTCGAGTGTCTTGTGCAGCGCCTTGGCCACGGCGCTGTCGTGCGATATCAGCCGGACCGCATCGTGGTGGATGTCA
The DNA here is from genome assembly GCF_030317145.1 of Variovorax flavidus. GTDB lineage: Bacteria > Pseudomonadota > Gammaproteobacteria > Burkholderiales > Burkholderiaceae_C > Variovorax > Variovorax flavidus. The sequence goes on along the minus strand of NZ_JASZYE010000001.1, from coordinate 998,623 downwards.
AGGTCGCTGGCGCCGGCCACGTCGACGAAGCGGGACATCTGCTTGCGCAGCTCGACGGTGCTCAGGCAGGTTCCGACGACGGAGCAGTGCAGATGCGAATCGAGCTGGGCCAGGCGGATGCGCGCGCCCTGCGGCTCCGCTTCCTCGTGCGGAGGGGCCGACTCGCCCGACATCATCGGCATGGCGAGCTTGAATGGGGGGTTGAGCATGTCGGGGAATCCTGGAAGAGCAGGGCGATGACCGGAATGAAATGGGCGCCGGGCAGCAAGCTGTCCGCGCGTTTCGATGAGTCGCAATATACGTGTGAATATAGCGAATGCACAAGCTCAGGTGTCGTGGCACGGGTTAGCTGGAACGGCTCGGCCGCGGAGGCAGTTCTGCGTGGTCAGGGAGTTGGAGATCTCCAAGCGCCTCGCCCAGACGCGCACGCAAGGCCGATGCGTCCTCGGGGCTGAGAAGGAACGCCGACTCGACGCCTCGATCGGTCTCGACGCTCAGCGCCACGGCATGGTCGCTCCCGACGCGTTCGAGGTCCCACCGCACGATGGGATAGGCGATCAGGGATGTCGAGAGTTCTTTGCGCGCCTCGGCCAATGCGGCATCCAGCCGCGGCAGCAGGCGCATCAACTGGTGGAGCGTCCAGGACGGGAAGGACATGCGGTGGACCTTCTTGCTCGCGTCGACCAGACCGAGCACGAATCCCTCTCCATGCGGCAGGATGTCGATGGAGCCCAGCTCGACGCGGCGATGCTCGTGCGTTGGCTCTGGACTCGGAAGCTCCAACGCCATTCCCCTCAGTGTTCGTCCCGGACCGGACGAACCAGTCCTCGCAAGCCGGGCTGAAGATCCCTGAAATCCGAGTGGCTCACCACGGGCGGCACGATCGGCATCGGGCCGGTGCTCTGCTGGATCTTCCTCCCGTCTTCACTGAACAGGGTCTGGAGGAACTTCACCGCGTTGGCTTCATTGGGCGCTGTCTTGAGGATCGTCAGCCCCCAGACGACACGCGTGGCGGGCAGCCGGACGAACGGCTGCGAATGCTCGGCGTGGAGCCCCGGAATCTCGATGCTCGCCTGGCGGTAGCGGCGGTTCAGCTCAGGATCGGAGAGTCCGATCTCAGGCGGGAGGCTGGCGTATCGATAGGTCTGGGGATTGGCGAGGTAGGCCGCATAAGCGCTGTGCTCGTAGGTGAACTGGTAGTCGAAGTTCTTGCCGAGCACGTCTCCGGTGCGCGTGAGCGTGTAGTGCCCGACCAGCGTGTTGTAGAGATTCGGCACCTGGTAGCGTCGCTCGGCCAGCTGGAACATGAGGTCGGAGCGGTAGCCGCTCGGATCGAGAAACGGGTTGGAGCCTCCGATCAGCACGCCTGCCTGCGTCAGCTGCGCATGCCAGTCATCCACGACCGGCGGAATCTGCGCAGGCGGGTTGAAGGCGATGTTCGGCGCAGCGATCGTCGATGCGTTCCTGCTCGCAGTGTTGTACGCCAGGACCATCGCGCCTTGCGCAAAGGAGATGTTGTAGTCGGCATGGCGGCCCGGCTTCAGCAGGACATCGATGTCTTCGGCATCGGCGCTGGCGTAGATGTCGCACGGTTCCTTGCCGGCGGTCACGCGACGCGCGGCGTCGACGCTGCCGGCGGCGACATCCACGACGCAGATGCCGGTCTGTGCCGTGAACAGCTTCTCCACTTGCGAAAAGGCAGCCGTCAGGCTGCCTGCGTGGTAGATGATGACCTGCGGCGCGCCTGGCGCGCAGGCGGGCTGTGCCGAGACAGTGCTGCTCAAGGCCGAAACAAGCAGGGCACCCGAGCCCAGAATGCGTTGTCGAGCATGCATTGGAGTGTCTCCGACGTTTGTTTGCGTTGTATTTAACCCGATATATCGCTCACGTCAAGTGCAGCTGCTCGTCGCTGCTGCCGTCGTATAGATGCCTTAGCTAAACCTCGAAAGATTGTTCTTTGTATATCTCGGCCCCACCGAGATCCTCTGTTACACCGGCCGTCCCGTCGCACGGGTCGAAAGCTATGTCGGCGCGAGACTCATCGACGTTCTGGACGCGTGCGGCCTTTCAGCGCAACACCGCGCCAGGCTCAAGCGATGCGTGGTCATCGCCGAAGGGCAGGACGGCTACCGGGCCATCTTCAGTTGGAACGAGCTCTACAACAGTGTCATCGGAGAGAAGGTGCTGGTCCTCCACGAGAGGAATGGCCGCCCGCTCGACCCGCATCTTGGCCGTATCTGCCTGATCTCGGCCAACGACGCCCGGCTCGGGCCACGTCACCTGCGCGGCCTCTGTGAGGTTTCCGTGCAGATGCTCTGAAATCCATTCCAGGAGGGCGAAGTCATCGCCCTCGTCGCGGGTCGAGCGGTCTCGAACCTGATGGTTCGCACCGTCTAAACCAAAGGCTAGTTGCGCCACGCGACCGCCTGCGGATGATCCTGCTCCCAGGACCGCTCACGAAAGGAGCAACAGCATGGCGAAGAGCAAGAAGCCGAATATTCTGGTGATGTGGGGCGACGACATCGGCCAGTCGAACCTGAGTTGCTACACGAAAGGGATGATGGGCTACCGCACGCCCAACATCGACCGGATCGCCAAGGAAGGCATGATCTTCACCGACTCCTACGCCGAGCAGAGCTGCACGGCAGGGCGGGCCTCTTTTCTGACCGGGCAGTGCGGGCTACGCACGGGCCTGACCAAGGTCGGCCTCCCGGGCGCCGAGCTGGGCCTCAAGTCGGAGGACATCACCGTCGCGGAAGCCCTCAAGCCGCTGGGCTACCGCACCGGGCAGTTCGGCAAGAACCATCTGGGCGACCGCGACGAGCACCTGCCCACCATGCATGGCTTCGACGAATTCTTCGGCAACCTGTACCACCTGAATGCCGAGGAAGAACCCGAGGAAGTGGACTATCCGAACGTGAAGGATTTTCCCCAGTTCAATAAGAAGTACGGCCCTCGGGGCGTGCTGCATTGCTGGGCCGACGGCAAGGGCGGCCAGAAGATCGAGAACACCGGCCCGCTGACGAAGAAGCGCATGGAAACATGCGACGACGAGTTCATGGCCGCGGCCAAGAAGTTCATCCAGGCCGCGCACGACGCGGACGAGCCGTTCTTCGTGTGGTTCAACACCTCGCACATGCATGCATGGACGCACGTGAAGCCCGAGAGCCGCGGTCAGTCCGGCCGCTGGCAGTCTGAATACCACGACGTGATGATCGATCACGACAAGTGCATCGGCGAGATGCTCGACTTTCTCGACAAGCTCGGCATCGCGGACAACACCTTCGTGCAGTACAGCACCGACAACGGCCCGCACATGAACACCTGGCCCGACGCGGGCACGACGCCTTTCCGGAACGAGAAGAACTCGTCTTGGGAAGGCGCCTACCGGGTGCCCTGCATGGTGCGGTTCCCCGGCAGGATCGCTGCAGGCTCGGAGTCGAACGAGATCGTGAGCCACCTGGACTGGTTCCCCACGATCCTCGCGGTGGCCGGTGAGCCCGACATCAAGGAGAAGCTCAAGAAGGGCCACAAGGTCGGCAAGACCACCTTCAAGGTCCATCTCGACGGCTACAACCTGCTTCCGTACCTGTCAGGCAAGGAGCCCAAGAGTCCGCGGCCCGGCTTCATCTACTTCACGGACGAAGGCGACGTTGCGGCGCTGCGCTACGACAACTGGAAGATGCTGTTCATGGAGCAGCGCGTCACCGGCACGCTCAAGATCTGGCAGGAACCCTTCGTGGTGCTGCGCACGCCCTACATCTTCAACATGCGGATGGACCCTTACGAGCGTGCGCAGATCACGTCGAACACGTTCTACGACTGGATGTTCCGCCACATCTTCCTGCTGGTGCCCGCGCAGGCCATCGTCGCGGAGTTCCTGGCGACCTTCAAGGAGTTCCCGCCGCGCCAGAAGGCGGCAAGCTTCAGCCTGGACCAGGTGATCGAGAAGATGACCGAGGCATCGGGCGGGGGCGGCCACTGAGGCCTCGGCGAAGAGAAGAGGGCGCGGGGCCGGGCTACGCTTTCGCGCCCGCGGCCTGCTGCGTGAATGAAAGCGCCAGGAAGTCCACGAAGGCCCGGACCCGGGCCGCGAGCTGGTGCCGCTGCGGATACACGGCGTAGATGTCGGCGTCCGGCGTGTAGTACTGCGGCAGCACCTGCACCAGGCGGCCGTTGCGCAGGTAGCGTTCGATGTCCCACTCGGCCCGCATCAGGATGCCGTGGCCGTCGAGGGCCCAGTTGACCGCGATCTCGCCGTCGTTGGTCGCCAGGTTGCCGCGCGTCTTGACGGCTTCGGCGCTGGCGCTGCGGCCCCGCCCGCTGGCCAGCCGCCAGACGCCGTAGGCTTCCTCGCCCTGGCGGATGCCGATGCAGTTGTGCTTCGTCAGGTCGTTCGGAACCTTGGGAATCCCGCGCTTTGCGAGATACGCCGGCGCCGCGCACAGCAGCCGGCGGTTGGCCGCGATGTGCCGCGCAATGACGCGGCTGTCAGGCGGGGCGCCGAAGCGCACGCAGACGTCGAAGAGGTCTTCGGTCGGCGCGGGCGGGTTGACCGACAGCTGCAGCTGCACCTCGACCTGCGGGTACTTGCGCACGAACCGGGAGATCAGCGGCGCCACATGGCTGCGCCCGAAGCCGAGGGTGGCGTTCACCCGCAAAAGGCCCTGCGGCGTCGCCTTGGAAACGCCGAGCAGCTCTTCCATGCCGTCGATCTCGCCGAGGATGCGGCGCGCATGCTCCAGGTACGTCTCGCCTTCGGGCGTGAGGCTCATGCGCCGCGTCGACCGGTTGACCAACAGCACGCCGACGCGCGACTCCATCAGCGCGAGATGCTTGCTCACCGCGGGCGTGGTGACACCGAGTTCCCGCGCTGCGGCACTGAGGCTTCCGGCACTGGCGAGGGTGGAAAAGAAGCCAAGGTCGGCTGGCAGGATGGCACTGGTCATGGTCGCTCCACCGTTGAATTCAGGTTAACAATGGATTCACTTTAGCGCCGTGCCGAAGGGGCGTCGAATTCTTACAGTACCCATACCCCCCTTCACTACCACCCCTCGGAGACAAACCCATGAAGACGTACAAGATCGCAACCATTCCCGGCGACGGCATCGGCAAGGAAGTCGTTCCCGCCGGCCAGCAAGTGCTGGAAGCCCTGGCCTCGGCCAGCAGCAGCTTCAAGTTCGAGTTCGAGAACTTCGATTGGGGCGGCGACTACTTCCGCGAGCACGGCGTGATGATGCCGGACGATGGCCTGAACGCCATTCGCGACAAGGATGCGATCCTGTTCGGCTCCGCCGGCGACCCGCACATCCCCGACCACATCACGCTCTGGGGCCTGCGCCTGAAGATCTGCCAGGGCTTCGACCAGTACGCCAATGTGCGTCCGACGCGCATCCTGCCCGGCATCGACGGTCCGCTCAAGCGCTGCGGACCGGACGACCTGAACTGGGTCATCGTGCGCGAGAACTCCGAAGGCGAATACTCCGGCGTCGGCGGCCGCGTGCACCAGGGCCACCCGATCGAAGCCGCGACCGACGTGTCGATGATGACCCGCGCCGGCGTCGAGCGCATCATGCGCTTCGCCTTCAAGCTGGCCCAGTCGCGGCCCCGCAAGCTGCTGACCGTCATCACCAAGAGCAACGCGCAGCGCCACGCGATGGTGATGTGGGACGAGATCGCCGTGCAGATCTCCAAGGAGTTCCCGGACGTCAAGTGGGACAAGGAACTCGTCGACGCATCGACGGCCCGCATGATCAACAACCCGGCATCGCTCGACACGATCGTCGCGACCAACCTGCACGCCGACATCCTGAGCGACCTCGCCGCCGCGCTGGCCGGGAGCCTGGGCATCGCGCCGACCGGCAACATCGATCCGGAGCGCCGTTATCCGTCGATGTTCGAGCCGATCCATGGCTCGGCCTTCGACATCATGGGCAAGGGCCTCGCCAACCCCGTGGGCACTTTCTGGTCGGTCGTGATGCTGCTGGAGCACCTCGGCGAGGCCGAAGCCGCCCGGCGCGTGATGCAGGCCATCGAGAAGGTCACTGCCGACAAGTCGCTGCACACCCGCGACCTGGGCGGCAAGGCGACCACCGCCGACGTCACCAAGGCCGTGTGCGAGCAAGTCGCAGGCAGCACGCAGCGCAAGGCGGCCTGACCGTCCGCTGACCCCGGCCACGCATCGACGGCCGGGTCTTCCTTCCTGAACCGAGGGGCCGCGCGGCACGCGCCACCTCTCATCCCGAAGCGGCCGCCAAGCGCCGCGGGGGCGAACTCGTGCCCACACATCCACCAGGAGACAACCCATGCGCCGCTTCCTCGGAAAGCTGTACGTCCAGGTGCTCATCGGCGTGTTCGCCGGTGCCGCCCTCGGCTTCTTCGCACCCCATATCGCCGGCGATTTCAAGCCGCTGGGCGACATCTTCATCAAGCTGATCAAGATGGTGTTCGCGCCGATCATCTTCGCCACCGTGGTGCTCGGCATCGCACGGATGGAGAACATGAAGGAGCTTGGGCGCGTCGGCGTCCGGGCGCTGATCTATTTCGAGATCCTATCGACCTTCGCCCTGGCGCTCGGGCTGGTGGTGGTCAACGTCGTCGGGCCGGGCAACGGCATGAACATCGACGCTTCGCGGCTCGACACCAAGGCGATCGCCAGCTACACGGCTGCCGGCGCCAAGTCCGACGGCTTCATCGACTTCGTGATGCACCTCGTGCCGACCAGCGTCGTCGACGCGCTGGCCCGGAACGACATCCTGCAGATCCTGGTGTTCTCCACCCTGTTCGGCATCGCGCTGTCACACATCGGCCCGCGCGCCAAGCCGGTGGTGGACTTTCTCGACTCGTTCACCCACGGGGTGTTCTCGATCGTCGGGATGATCATGCGGCTGGCCCCGCTCGCGGCCTTCGGTGCAATGGCGTTCACGGTGGGCGCCTACGGCTTGGGCTCGATCGTGGCGCTGGGCAAGCTGATGGGCACGATGTACATCACCTGCTTCCTGTTCGTCGCGGTCGTGCTCGGCTTCATCGCGCGGCTATCGGGATTCAGCCTGTGGAAGTTCCTGAAGTACATCAAGGACGAACTCTTCACCGTGCTGGGGACCAGTTCCTCCGAGTCCGTGGTCCCGCAATTGATGCGCAAGCTGGAGCACGCCGGTGTCTCCAAGCCGGTGGTGGGCCTGGTCGTGCCGGCCGGCCTGACCTTCAACCCGGACGGCCAGTGCATCTACTACACGATGGCCGCGATCTTCATCGCCCAGGCCACCAACACGCCATTGAGCATGACCGATCAGCTCGTCGTGCTGGGCGTGCTGCTGCTCACGTCCAAGGGCTCGGCCGGCGTCACCGGCTCCGGCTTCATCACGCTGGCGGCCACGCTGGCCTCGATGGGCAAGATTCCGGTGGCGGGGATGGTGCTGCTGCTCGGCGTGGACCGCTTCATGTCGGAAGCGCGCTCCATCACCAACACGATCGGCAACGCAGTGGGCACGATCGCCATCGCCCGCTGGGTCGGTGCGGTGGACCGCCAGCGCCTGACGCAGGTGCTCGACGGCAAGAGCGATCCGGAGGACCTGGACGAGCTCTATGAGGGCGACGACGAGACGACCAACGTGAAGCCGATTCGCGTCGAGCTCGTCGGCGAGCGGATCGCGGCCTGAGCCGGATGACTGCCGCCATGAACCCCGCAGACTCCCGCAGCGTGTTGCGCGCCATGTTCGACGCCGCGATCGCCGCCGCTCAGCCCGCGCTGTGCGTTCCTCGTCACCTGCCGCCTTCGCCGAAGGGACGGCTGGTCGTGATCGGCGCCGGCAAGGCGTCGGCAGCGATGGCCCGCGCCGTCGAGGATCACTGGCCGGGTCCGCTCTCGGGATTGGTGGTGACCCGCTACGGCCACGCGGTGCCATGCGGACGCATCGAGATCGTCGAGGCGGCCCACCCGGTGCCCGACGCCGCTGGAGAGGCTGCCGCGCGCCGGATGATCGAGACCGTCGAAGGGCTGACGGCCGACGACCTGGTGCTGTGCCTGATCTCCGGGGGAGGGTCCTCATTGCTGCCCCTGGCGTTGCCGGGCCTCACGCTGGCCGACAAGCAGGCCCTCAGCCGCGCGCTGCTCGCCAGCGGCGCGACCATCAGCGAAATGAACTGCGTGCGCCGGCACCTGTCTGCCATCAAGGGCGGACGACTCGCCGCGGCATGCCACCCGGCGCGCGTGATCAATCTGCTGCTGTCCGACGTGCCGGGCGACGATCCGATCGACATTGCCTCCGGGCCGACCGTGGCGGACCCGACGACCTGCGCAGACGCACTGGACATCCTTCGCCGCTACGAGATCGACGTGCCGGTGCGGGCCCTGACGCTGCTCGAAACCGGGGAGGGCGAAACGCCGAAGCCGGGCGATCCACGCCTGCCTGCCATCGAGACGCGCTTCATCGCGACACCGCAGATGGCGCTGGAGGCCGCGGCCGCAGTCGCGCGGGATGCCGGACTGCATCCGTACATCCTCGGCGACGCCATCGAGGGCGAGGCACGCGACGTCGCCACGACGATGGCCGGCATCGCGCTGCAGGTGGCGCGGCGGGGGCAGCCGGTGCCGGCGCCGTGCGTGCTGCTCTCTGGCGGCGAAACCACCGTCACCGTGCGCGGCGGCGGACGCGGCGGACGGAACGTCGAGTTCCTGCTGTCGCTCGGCATCGCACTGGATGGCGAGCCCGGCATCCACGCGCTGGCCGGCGACACGGACGGTGTCGACGGGCAGGAGGAGATCGCCGGCGCCGTGCTGGCGCCGGACACGTTGCCCCGCGCATGGAAGCAGGGCCTGAGCCCTCGCGCACACCTCGACCGCAACGACGGGCACGGCTTCTTCGAGGCGCTCGGCGACTCGGTGGTGACCGGCCCGACCCTCACCAACGTGAACGACTTTCGCGCGATCGTGATCACCGCCGGCACCTCTGCTGTCGGGACCGATGGTGCAACCAGGAGAAACTGACATGCGACGCAGCAAGCAAGCAAAGATCGTGGCGACCCTCGGGCCCGCCAGCGACGACCGCAAGACCATCCAGGCGCTGTTCGACGCCGGCGCCGATGTGTTCCGGCTGAACTTCAGCCACGGCACGCACGAGGACCACAAGCGCCGGCTCGACCTGATCCGCGAGATCGAGCGCGACAGCGGCAGGCCCATCGGCGTGCTGCTCGATCTGCAGGGGCCCAAGCTGCGCATCGGCACCTTTCCGGGCGGCCCGATCCACCTGGTCGAAGGCACGCCGTTCCGGCTCGACCTCGACACGAAGTCGCCGGGCAACATCGAGCGGGTCGCCCTGCCGCATCCCGAGATCTTCGCGGCGCTGGAGACCGGCACGGAACTGCTGCTGGACGACGGGCGGCTGCGCCTGCGTGTCGAAGGCTTCGGCAAGGACTACGCCGACACCCGGGTGGTGAACGGAGGCACCTTGTCGGATCGCAAGGGCGTCAACGTCCCCGGCGTGGTGCTGCCGCTCTCCGCCATGACCGAGAAGGATCGCGCCGACCTGGCCTATGGCCTGACGCTCGGCGTCGACTGGGTGGCGCTGTCGTTCGTTCAGCGGCCCGAGGACGTCATCGAGGTCCGCCGCATCGTGGACGGCCGTGCGGGCATCGTCGCCAAGCTGGAGAAGCCGGCGGCCATTGCCTCGCTGGACGCCATCGTCGCCGAGACCGACGCCGTGATGGTCGCGCGCGGCGACCTGGGCGTGGAGATGCCGGCCGAGCAGGTGCCGTCGATCCAGAAGCGGATCATCCGGGCCTGCCGCCGGGCTGGAAAGCCGGTGATCGTCGCCACGCAGATGCTGGAGTCCATGGTCGGCGCGCCGGTGCCGACACGGGCCGAGGCGTCCGACGTGGCGACCGCGATCTACGAAGGCGCGGATGCGGTCATGCTGTCGGCGGAGTCGGCCAGCGGCCGCTATCCGGTCGAGGCGGTGAAGATGATGAGCAACATCATCACGCACACCGAGAGCGACCCGAACTACCGCACCGCGATCGACTCCTCGCGCTCCGAGCCGCTGTCGCTGGCTGCGGATGCCATCGGCTCCGCTATGCGCGACATCACGGGGCTGCTCAATGCGGCGGCCACCGTCGCCTACACCAGCTCGGGCTACTCGGCACTGCGAATGGCGCGCGAGCGCCCGCGCGCTCCCATCATCGGCATGACGCCGCGGCTTGCCACGGCACGCCGCCTGGCGCTCGCATGGGGCGTGCACGCGGTGCTCTGCCACGAAGTGGTGGATGTCCCGGAGATGAGCGAACTCGCCTGCCGGACCGCGCTCAAGGAGGGCTTCGGCGCCTCGGGGCAAACCATCGTCATTTCCGCGGGCATGCCTTTCGGAACTTCCGGCACCACCAACCTGCTGCGCATCGCGCAAATCTGAACGGGCACGGACATGACATCCATTCAACACATCCGCGGCTTCGAGATCCTGGACTCCCGCGGCAATCCCACCGTGGCGGCCGAGGTCGTCCTGTCGGACGGCGCCAAGGGCTTCGCGGCGTCACCCTCCGGCGCGTCGACCGGTGCGCGGGAAGCCATCGAACTGCGCGATGGCGACGCAAGGCGTTACTTCGGCAAGGGCGTCACTCAGGCGGCGGGCCACGTCAACGGCGAGATCCGCCGCGCGCTGCTCGGTCGCACTGCGGAAGACCAGGCTGCGCTGGACCGCACGATGATCGACCTCGACGGGACCTCGACCAAGTCCCGGCTGGGTGCGAACGCGATCCTCGCGGTGTCGCTGGCGGCGGCCAAGGCGGCCGCGGCCTCCAGGGGCGAGCCGCTGCATCGCTACATCGGTGGCGATCGCCAGCCGGTCCTGCCGTTGCCCATGATGAACATCATCAACGGTGGCGCCCATGCCGACAACAACGTCGACATGCAGGAATTCATGATCGTGCCGGTGGGCGCGCCGAGCTTCGCCGAGGCCATGCGCTGGGGCGTCGAGGTCTTTCATTCGCTGAAGAGCCTGCTCAAGGGACGTGGCATGTCGACTGCTGTGGGCGACGAAGGCGGCTTCGCACCCGACCTGCCGTCGAACGAGGCGGCCATCGAGGTCATCCTTGCCGCGATCGAACAGGGCGGGTTCAAGCCCGGGACGGACATCGCCCTGGGACTGGACGTCGCAAGCTCGGAGTTTCACAAGGGAGGCCTGTACGAACTGGCGTCCGAGGGCAAGCGCTTCGATTCGGCGCAGTTCGTCGACTACCTGACGCGCTGGGTCGACGCCTATCCCATCGTCACCATCGAAGACGGCATGGCCGAGGACGACTGGGACGGGTGGGAGCTGTTGACGGGCAGGCTGGGCCGTCGCGTCCAGCTGGTCGGCGACGACCTCTTCGTGACCAACACCGAGATCCTCCAGCATGGCATCGCGCGTGGCGCGGCCAACTCGATCCTCATCAAGCCGAACCAGATCGGCACCCTGACCGAGACGCTTGCGGCCATCGCGATGGCCGACAAGGCCGGCTATTCCGCCGTGGTTTCGCATCGATCGGGCGAGACCGAGGACACCACCATCGCCGACCTGAGCGTCTGCACGGCGGCGACGCAGATCAAGACGGGCTCCCTGTGCCGGTCGGACCGCATGGCCAAGTACAACCGCCTGCTCCTCATCGAGGCGGAGCTGGGTCCGGAGGCCGTCTTCGCGGGCCGGGCTGCCATCCGCGCGAGCCGCTGAAGCCGCTTCGGATTATTGAATCCAGGTTAACGACGGATTCACTTTCACCCCGCATTGAACACCCTCCGCCTGCCTACATTCGCATCACACACCATAAGGAGACAAGCATGAACACTTCGACATTCCGCCCCCGCGCTGCCTTGACGGCGATCGCCTTCGGCCTGGCCTCGTCGCTCGCTGCGGCGCAGGCCTGGCCTTCCAAGCCGATCACGCTGGTGGTTCCGTTCCCGCCGGGCGGCAGTTCGGACGCGCTGGCGCGCGCCGTCACCACGCCGCTGTCGCAAAGCCTTGGCCAGCCCGTGATCGTGGAGAGCAAGCCGGGTGCCGGCGCAACGGTCGGTGCGGACTACGTGGCCAAGGCCAAGCCGGATGGCTACACGCTCCTGATGGGTGCGGTGCACCACACCATCGCCACAAGCGTCTACAAGAAGCTGCCCTACGACTTCGAGAAAAGCTTCGCGCCCGTCACCACCGTGGCCCTCGTGCCCAACGTGCTGGTGGTCAACGCCAAGTCGCCGGCGACGGACGTCAAGAGCCTGGTCGCGCTCGCGAAGGCTTCGCCCGGCAAGTTGTCTTATGGCTCGAACGGCAACGGCACGGTGCAGCACCTGATCGGCACGCAGTTCTCCAGCATTGCCGGCGTCGAGCTGCTGCATGTGCCCTACAAGGGCAGTGCACCGCTGACCACCGACCTGCTGGGCGGCCAGGTCGACATGTCGTTCGACACGCTGACGCCGCTGGTGCAGCACATCAAGGGCGGCAAGCTGCGCGCCCTGGCGGTGACGACCGCCAAGCGGTCGAGCACCTTGCCCGATGTGCCGACGCTGGCCGAAGCCGGCATCAAGGATTTCAACCAGGGCACCTGGTTCGGCATCCTGGCACCCGCCGCGACGCCCAAGGAGGTGGTCGCGAAACTCAACGCGGAGATCGTGAAGATCATCCAGTCGCCCGAGTTCAAGAAGCGGATGGAAGAGATCGGCGCCGAGCCGGTCGGCGACACGCCGGCCCAGATGGCGGCGCAGATCAGGGACGACACCGCCAAGTACGCGAGGCTGGTGAAGGAAGCCAAGGTCGCCATCGAATGAACCGATGCGGTTCATCGAAATGTAAACTTATGTATCTCGATGTGAACTTTCGCACATGGCATTTGGGAGGGCCTCTGTCACCCTAGGGGGATGGTCACCATCGATCCTCTTTCGGGCGCTCCCAGCTTTGCGCCGTGTTGCCCATGGCGTTGATCTGTCCCAACTGCCAGGCGCGGAACCGTTCGATTGCCAAGTTCTGCATCGAGTGCATCACGTCGTTGCCGACGGGCTGCCCGGATACCGATTTCGCGCCCACGATGCGCGTGCCGGCAAGAACCTCCTATCAGGGGCTGACCTCTGCATTGAAAGGCCACTGGTCGAAGCCGGCCGGCGCGTCGGCGACCAAGGCAGAGGGCGCCGGCGCAGGCGCTGGGCCTTCGAAGGGCCTCTGGATCAGCGTTGCCGGCCTGATCGCCGCGCTGGTGATCGGGTCCGCAGGGTGGGTCGTGGCGGGTGCGGGCGGCTGGTATCTCTACACCGTCGGCAGCGCGCAGTTGAACCCTCCGCCTTCGGACGGCGCTTCGAAGGAGGCCGCACAGGCGGAGGACGTGCATGCCGCGCCCGAGGTGGCTGCCGAAGCGCCGCCTGTCGCACCGGCGATCGTGGAGGCGCCAGCGCCGGTTCCGCCCGGCACCGACAGGGAGGCAGGCGGTCCGGCCAGGGTGCCGGCTGCGGCCGCTGTCGCTCGTGCTGCGGCGCCTGTCGCTCCACCTCACGTTCAGTTCCAGCCGCCCGGCGCGAACGAAACCATGGCCGCGCCTCCGCCCGTGGTCGAGGCGCCGAAGCCGAAGCCCGTGCCAGCCGAGCCCAGGGCCGCGTGCTCGGCGATGAACTTCATCGCAGCCGCCCAGTGCATGGCAAGGCAGTGCGTGAAGCCTGAATTCAAGGCCCATCCGCAGTGCGAAGCCGTGCGCCGGCAACAGCGGCTCGAAGAGGAAAAGCGCAACCCGGTCGCCCCGTGAGCCACGGGCGATTTCAGTCGACCGTGATGCCGTTGGTCTTGACCAGCGCGGCCCATCGGGCGATCTGCGATTGCAGGAAGGCGCCGAATTCCTTCGGCGTGTTGCCGACGGGCTCGATGCCCATCGACAGCAGCCGGCGTCGCGTTTCAGGCTGATGGGTGGCGTCCCGCACGGCGCCCGACAGGCGATCGATCACGGCCGGTGGCGTGGCCGCGGGCACGAAGAAGCCATTCCATTCGACCACTTCGAAATTCTTGAAGCCGCTCTCCATCACGGTAGGCACGTCGGGCAGCGCTTCCATGCGTTTCGTGCCCGTGGTTGCCAGCGCCCGCAGGCGGCCTGATTGCACGTAGCTCAGCCCTGACACCGGGTTGGCGAAGTAGGCCGAGACCTGTCCCGCCAGCAGATCGGTGATGGCCGGCGCGCCGCCCTTGTAGGGCACGTGCAGCCAGTCGATGCCGGCGTCGCGCTTGAGCATCTCGGCCGCGAGGTGCGCCGAGCCGCCGGCGCCGTAGGACGCATAGCTCAGCTTTCCAGGGTTGGCGCGCGCGTAGTCGATGAACTCCTTGAAGGTCTTGTAGGGCGCCGAACTCGGCACCACGAGGATGTTGGGCATGTTGATCGCCTGCGACACCGGCACGAGGTCCTTGACCGGATCGAAGGGCAGCTTGCGCAGCACCGCGTTCACCGCGTAGGGGAAGGTGTCGAAGAGCACCGTGTAGCCGTCGGCGGGCGCCTGCAGCACGGCCGTGGCGGCGATGATGCCGCTGGCGCCGGGCCGGTTCTCCACCACGATCGGCTGGCCCAGCAGCGTGGACATCGGCTGCGCCAGCAGACGGGCGTTGCCGTCGGCTCCGCCACCTGCTGCGTAGGGCACGACCAGCCGGATCGGCTTCGACGGAAAGGCCGGGGCCTGCGCCACGGCGGGCAGCGCGGCGAGCGCCATGCCGCCCAACACCAGTTGCCGGCGCGCGGGCGAAAAAACTCTCACGGGCATGTTTGTCTCCTCAGGTTTCGTTGCCAATAAAAACTTCTGCAGAATGCGTGGATCGCCCCCGAGGCCAAGAAAAACTCATGAAGCTCCAGTTTCTCCAGACCCTCGTTGCGGTGCTGCGCCACGGCTCCTTCGCCGCAGCGGCCAAGGAAGTGAACCTGACGGCCAGCGCGGTGAGCCTGCAGATGCAGCAGCTCGAGGCCTATTTTGGCCAGCCGCTCTTCGATCGCTCGGCGCGGCAGGTGCGGCCCACGGCCTTCGCGGCCGAGGTCGCGGGCACGATGCAGCAGACCCTCGATGCCCTGAAGGCGCTGCGCCTGCGCGAGGACTCGGTGGTCTCGGGCCGCATCCGCCTGGGCACCATCGAGTCGGCCCAGGTGAGCCTGCTGCCGACGGCGATGCAGGTGCTGCATGACCGGGCGCCAGCGCTGGAGTTCGAGATCACGCGCGGCGTCTCCGCCGCGCTGCTGGACGACGTGAAGGCGGGCCGTCTCGACACGGCCGTGCTGGTGCGGCCGAAGTCCGGCGGATCGAGCCGGCTCACATGGTTTCCACTGGCGATCGAGACTTTCGTGATGATCGCGCCGCCGCATGCGCGTCGCGGCTCGCCGGTGGAGATGCTCCGGCGCCACAACTGGATCCGCCTCGATCGCGTCACCACCGGCGGCCACATCGCGGCGCAGTACGTCAACCGCATCGCGCCCCGCACGCGCTGCACCTTCGATCTGCCGGGCACCGACGCGGTGGCGGCGATGGTCTCCGCCGGGCTCGGCGTCTCGGTCGTGCCGGCCCTTCGGCAAGAGGTGGTCCAGGCCTATCCGATGCTGCAGATCCCGTTGGGCAAGGATGCGCCGGTGCGCCACATCGCCATGGTGTGCCGTCCCGCCGATGCCGAGAGCAGGCGCGTGCAGGCCGTGCTGGAAGCCTTCGAGATCGCGGTGCGCCGGCGTCATCAGAAGCCGTAGAGCACCTGCGGGTTGTCGACCAGCACGCGCTGCCGCAGCGTTGCGTCGCGCATCCAGCCGCCGATGCGGTCGAGCAGTACGGCGTCGTCCGGTTTCTCGGTCTTCTCGGTGGGATGGGGCCAGTCGCTGCCCCACACCAGGCGCTGCGGCGCGTGCGCGAGCAGCGTCTCGGCCACGAGGGCGCGGCTGTCGTCGGCGCCCGGCACGTCGTCGAGATAGGGCGCCGACAGCTTGACCCAGGTGCGCCCGCGATCGAGCAGGCGGCGCACGACGGCGAAGGCGGGGTGCGTCGGACCCTCGGGATGCGGCATGCGCGCCAGATGGTCGAACACGATCGGGCAGGGCAGCCGGTCGAGCAGGTCTGCATGCGCCGCGATCTGGTCGGCGCGCCAGTGCAATTGCACGTGCCAGCCGAGGGGCTCGATGCGCCGGGCCAGCGGCTCCACCATGTCGAAGCGCGTGACCGCGGTCGCCGGGTCGAAGAGCGTGAACCGGATGCCGCGAATGCCGCCTTCGTCCAGCGTGCGCAAGGTGGCGTCGTCCACTTCGGGATGCAGCACGGCAACGCCGCGTGCGTCCGCCGCGCCGAGTTGCCGGATCGCGTCGAGCGTGACGCGGTTGTCGGTGCCGTAGACCGTTGGCGTCACCACCACCGTGCGCGTCGTGCCGAGTCGCGCCTGCAGGCGCCGGTAGTCGTTCGCGGTGGCCTGCGCCAGCACGCGGCCCGGGTCGCCGATGGACGGAAAGCGCGCGTCGTAGATGTGGATGTGCGAGTCGCAGGCCAGCGCGGGCACCGGCAGTGTCGGCGCTGCCGTGCCGGCGGAGTGGGGGATCTGTTCGTGCAGGGTCATCCGGTTGCTTCGGCTTGTTGTTCGACGATCTGACGCACGTGCTCGCCGATGGCGAGCGAGGCAGTGAGCCCCGGGGATTCGATGCCGAACAGGTTGACGAGTCCGTCGATGCCGTGCTGCCTGGCGTCCTGAATGACGAAGTCGGTCGCCGAGTTGTGCATGGACGATCCCGGGCCCGCGAGGCGGGGGCGGATGCCGGTGTAGCCGGGTTGCAGGTCGTCGTCGCGCAGGCCGGGGTAGTAGCGGCGGATCGCGTCGCGGAAAGCCGGCGCGCGCGACGGGTCGAACCGGTAGTCCACGCCGTCGCGCCAGTCGAGGTCGGGGCCGAACTTGCACTGGCCGCCCAGGTCGATCGTGACGTGCGCGCGCAGGGCGCCTTCGCGGCCCGTGGGGTACACGAGATGGTTGAACGGCGACTTGCGGCCCAGCGTGAAGTAATGGCCGACGGCGAAATGCAGCGGCGGGATCAGCGCGCCCGGCATGCCCGCGATGGCGCCGGCAATGCGCTGCGCGCCGAGGCCGGCGGCGTTGACCACGCTCCTGCAGCGCACGCGCGTGTCGGCCGATGTGCCGACCTGCAGCACGATGCCGTCGGTCGTGGCTTCCCCTGCCACGACAGGGCTGCGCAGCGCCAGCGTCGCACCGTGCCGCTCGGCATCGCCGAGGTAGCCGAGCATCAGGCCGTGGCTGTCGACGATGCCGGTGGAGGGCGAGTGCAGCGCGCCGACGCAACGCACTTCGGGTTCCATGGCGTGGGCCTCGGCGGCGTCGACGAGCCGCAGGTCCGTCACGCCATGCGCTGCGCCCAGCGCGATGTAGCGGTTCAGTTCGGGCAGCTCGGATTCCTGTGTCGCCACGATGAGCTTGCCGATGCGACGGTGGCCGATGCCCCGCTCGGCGCAGTAGGCGTACAGCGCGGCCTTGCCGGCAACGCACAGGCGGCCTTTGAGCGAGCCCGGCGCATAGGAGATGCCGGCATGGATCACTTCGGAGTTGCGCGCGCTGGTGTGCGTGCCGATGGCGCCTTCGGTTTCGAGGATGACCACCTCGCGGCCGGCCATCGCGAGCGAGCGCGCGATGGAAAGCCCGACCACGCCTGCGCCGATGACGGCGCAGTCGATCGTGTCCATCAGGCGGCCCCCTTGGCGTTGGCCTCCGGATCACCGACACCCAGCTGTTCGTTGTGCTGGCCCAGCGTCGGCGCCGCGAAGGGCTCGGGGCCGGGTGTGCGGCCGAAGGTAACGGCGCGCGTGAAGCCGCGGTAGCTGCCCAGCGTCGGATGCGCGAAGGTCGCGACCATGTCCTCGGCCTGCGCCTGCGGGAAGTCGAACATGTCCTCCACCGTGCGCGCGGCGGCGCACGGCACTTCCTCGCCAAAGATGCGCTCCCATTCGAGCGCGCCGTGCGTGGCCAGCGCGGCGTGCAGCAAGGGCACGATCTCCTCGTGGTGCTGGGCGCGCTTGCGCACGCTGTCGTAGCGCTCCGAGAGCAGCGACTGCAGGCCCGTCTTCTCGCACAGCGCGCGCCAGAAGTGCGGCGTGTTCGCCGAGATGTAGAGGTGGCCTTCGCGCGTGGGGTGGATGCCGGTGATCCCGCCCGAGCGCATGTCGCGACCGACCTCGCGCGGCTCGCCCTCGGCCCAGACCAGGCGGGCGGACTGCATCGCGAGCGCGGAGCGCAGCAGCGAGACGCCGACCTGCTGGCCCACGCCGCTCTTCTCGCGCTCGTAGAGTGCCGACGCGACGCCGGCGGCCACCAGCGCTGCGGCGTAGTAGTCGACCACCGAGCCGTAAAGGATCTGCGGGGGCTGGCCCGGTTGCGCCTGCATCGCGCACATGCCGGTCATGGTCTGCAGCACCTGGTCGTAGCCCG
The DNA here is from genome assembly GCF_030317145.1 of Variovorax flavidus. Taxonomy (GTDB): domain Bacteria; phylum Pseudomonadota; class Gammaproteobacteria; order Burkholderiales; family Burkholderiaceae_C; genus Variovorax; species Variovorax flavidus. The sequence continues at coordinate 980,195 of NZ_JASZYE010000001.1, read as the reverse complement.
CCTTGTCCTTCAGCGGCCCGGTTTCGCCGTAGCCGGTGACGGTGCAGTAGATGAGCCGCGGATTGATCGCCTTCAGAGACGCGTAGTCGATGCCCAGCCGCCCGGGCACGCTGGGCCTGAAGTTGTGGACCAGCACGTCGGCCTCGCGCACGAGCGCGCGCAAGGCCTCGAGGTCCGCGGGCTGCTTGAGGTCGAGCACCACGCCGAGCTTGCTGCGGTTCACCCCCAGGAAGGCGCGGCTCTCGGCTTCCAGCGTGGACGGGTACTTGCGCAGGTTGTCGCCCGCGGGCGGCTCGATCTTGATGACCTCGGCGCCCTGGTCGGCAAGCAGAGAGCAGCCGTAGGGGCCGGCGATGTAGGCGCTCAGGTCGAGCACGCGCAGGCCGGAGAGCGGGCCGGAGAGCGGGCCGGCGGCCGCGGCGCGATCGGTTGTCGAGTCGTTCATGGCACCAATCCCAGTCGCCGCGCGCTCGCCACGATGGCCCGGGCGCGTGCCTCGAAGGGGGCGTCGATCATGCGGCCATCGACGACATAGGCGCCGACGCCGCCGGCCGTCGCCGCGTCGGCCGCCTCCACCACCTTGAGCGAATGCGCGATCTCGGCATCGGTCGGCCGGAAGGCCTCGTTCGCGAGAGCCACCTGGCTCGGGTGGATGCAGCTCTTGCCGAGGAAACCCATGCGGCGCGAGAGCGCAGCCTCCTCGCGGAAGCCCTCGACGTCGCGCACGTTCGCAAAGGCGCTGTCGTAGGCGTAGACGCCCGCTTCGCCGGCCGCCATGCGCACGGCGAACATGGCCTGCCGCACCGCGGAGGCTTCGCGCCGGTCGATGCCGAGTGGCTCGAAGAGATCGCCCAGTCCCATCTGCAGGCCCACCACGCGCGGATGCGCGGCGGCGAGCGCGGCGGCGGCGCGCAGGGCCTTGGGCGTCTCGATGTTGAGCAACAGCCCGATCGGTGCGCGGACGCCGTTGTCGCGCTCGGCGCGGGCCAGCGCGTCGGCGGCGGCCTGAACGTCGGCCGGGCTTTCGGGCTTCGGCAGGTTGACCACATGCACGCCGCGCTGCGCGACGGCAGCGACATCGGCGGCGAAGTGCGGCGTGTCGAGGCCGTTCACGCGCACGATCCAGGTCTTGCCGCACGTGGCGCCGCCGGCTTGAAGAAAGCCGCGCACGGCATCGCGCGCCTCGGCCTTGCGGGCCTCGACCACGGCGTCTTCCAGATCCAGGCAGATGCCGTCCGCGTCGCTCGCGGCGGCCTTGGCGAAAAGCTCGGGGCGCGACCCCGGCACGAAGAGCTTGCTTCTCATGCCAGTTTCGCCCGTGGGTCGTGGCGCGCCAAGCGGCCGAGCAGGTGATCGACCTCGGCGCGTGCGGCCGGCGTGAGGGCGGCCGCAGGCTTGCGCTGCGCCGCGGAGCTGAGCAGCCCCCGGCGCTGCAGCACGTACTTGCGCACGGCCAGCCCGACACCCGGCTGCTGCTCGTAGCGCAGCAGCGGCAGGTGGGCGTCGAAGAGGTCGTGCGCCTCCTCGCGCTGGCCAGCGGCCGACAGCCGCACGACGTCGCACAGCATGTCGGGGAAGGCGTATCCGGTATTGGCGCCATCCGCGCCGCGCTCCATCTCGTAGTCGAGGAAGAGGCCGTTGTTGCCGCACAGGATCGGCAGGCGCCGCATCGAGCCTTCCTTCTCGAAGGCCCGCAGCGCCGAGATCTTCTCGAGGCCCGGCCAGTCCTCGTGCTTCAGCATCGCGCACGAGGGAATCTCGGACACGATGCGGCGGATCACGCCGGGCGTCATCTGGACCGAGAAGGTGAGCGGGTAGTCCTGCAGCACGAAAGGCACGTCGGCGCCGATGGCTTCGGCGGCCTGCCTGTAGTAGCCGACGATCTGGTCGTCGGTGCGGAGGGTGTTGGGCGGCGCGATCATCACGCCGGCCGCGCCGTGTTCCATCACCTCGTGGGTCAGCGCCCGCATGGCCGCGAAGCCCGGCGCCGAGACGCCGACGACCACCGGCAGGTTGGGCGCGCGGCGGATCATCTGCCGCGCGACATCGACGCTCTCCTGGTGTTCGAGCTTGGGCGCCTCGCCAAGCTGGCCGAGCACGGTGATGCCCGTGGCGCCGCACTGCAGGTAGAAGTCCGTCAGGCGGTCGATGGATGCGGTGTCGATGCGGCCGTCGTCGAAGAACGGCGTGGGGGCGATGGGGTAGACGCCTCGGGCGTCGCTGGGCAGTCGCATGATGCTCTCCTGTGGAAGCGCAGTGTGCCTCCGCCCGTGGGTGTCGAGCACAAGAAAAACTTGGGAATCGAATAACAAAACGTCGTCGAAGAAGCCGTCCGTAGTTCTTAGGATGGCTGGCGAGACCCTATTCCTCTATGGAGACAACCATGTCCTGTTCCTTGCTCACTCCCCGCCGCGGCGCGATCTCGGCCATCGCGGCGATCGCTGCCCTCGCGCTGCAGCCCGCCGCCTTCGCGCAGGGCAATGCCTTCCCCGCCAAGCCCATCACGATCGTGGTGGGCAGCGCCGCAGGCGGCTCGAACGACGTGTTCGCGCGCGCCATCGGCAAGCGCCTGTCGGATGCGTTCGGCCAGCCGGTCGTGATCGACAACAAGCCGGCGGGCGGCGGCGTGATCGCGAACGGCACGGTGGCGCGCGCGCCGGCCGATGGCTACACGCTGGTGGTGCTCTCGTCCACCTTCACCACCGGCGCTGCCATCCGGACCAATCTCAACTACGACGCTATCAAGGACTTCAAGCCGGTCGCCATGTTGGCCAAGGGGCCGCTGCTGGTCACGGTGAACAAGGATTCGCCCTACAAGACCATCCAGGACCTGGTGGCCGCGGCCAAGGCCAACCCCGGCAAGCTGAACTACGGCACCTCGGGTGCGGGCAGCATCAACCACTTCGCGACCGAGCTGTTCGCAGGGGCGGCGGGCATCAAGATGACCCACGTCCCCTACAAAGGCATGGGGCCGGCGACCACCGACCTGCTTGGCGGACAGATCGACGTGCTGGTGGCGAGCGCGCCATCGATCCTCACGCAGGTGCGCGGCGGCAAGGCGCGTGCGCTGGCCGTGACGACCGCCCATCGTTCGCCGGTCGCGCCGGAACTCGTGTCGCTGGAGGAAGCCGGCTACAAGGGCAGCGCACTCGACCTCTGGTGGGGCGTGCTGGCACCGGCGGGGACGCCGCAGGCGGTGGTCGACAAGCTCAACGCCGAGATCAACAAGAACATCCAGTCGAACGAGATGAAGGCCTTCTTCATCAAGGAAGGCGCGGAGCCGGCACCGATGAAGCCTGACGAGTTCGCGAAGTTCATCACGGCCGAGATCGAGCGCTGGAAGGCCGTGGCGAAGGCCGCGGACATCCAGCCGGAGTGAGCCCGGCCGGGCGTTGGTGCGCTGCACCAAACCGGAGACCCGTGCGCCAGAACGGCGCACGCCCAACTTCCTGGCAGCCGGATCGGGACTGATTTCGGTGCCAACCGGGTCGCGAAGACCCTGGATCTGCATGGCACGGAGATTGCGTTATCTCCGTCACTGCCCCGTGGCGCTGATGCCGCGGGGTGGTGCCTCCGCTAATGACGGCGGGATTCGAGCGAACCGAAAGCAATGACGCTGGCGGTTCGCCTGTTCCAACCCGATTCGCATCCGTTCCACGCGGGGGCTTCACTGCAATAGGCTGATTGGCAGCCTGTCCGGTGGCCTGTACCCCCGTCATGAGACCGGTGTGTGCAGGACCCGAAATGAAGATTGCAGTCATTGGCCACGGCATGGTGGGCCACAAGTTCCTCGAACAACTCCACGACCTCGGCGTCGCGAATGCGGAGGTCACAGTGCTGTGCGAGGAACCTCGCCCCGCCTACGACCGGGTTCATCTGTCCGAGTTCTTTTCCGGCAAGACCGCCGAAGACCTGTCGCTCGTCGAGCCGGGCTTCTTCGAGCGCACCGGGTTCAAGCTCAAGCTGGCCGCCAGGGCGGTCGCCATCGAGCGGCGCGACAACACGATCACCACGGCGGATGGCGAAGTGGTGCACTACGACAAGCTCGTGCTGGCCACGGGCTCCTTCCCCTTCGTGCCGGCAGTCCCGGGGCGCGACCGGCCGAACTGCTTCGTCTACCGCACCATCGAAGACCTGGAAGCCATGAAGGCCTGCGGCGCCCGCTCCAGGACGGGCGTGGTGGTCGGCGGCGGCCTGCTGGGGCTGGAATGCGCCAAGGCGCTGCGCGACATGGGCCTGGAAACCCACGTCGTGGAGTTCGCGCCGCGGCTGATGGCCGTGCAGGTGGATGAGGGCGGTGGCCGGGCCTTGCGCAACAGCATCGAGGCCCTGGGCGTGCACGTGCACACCGGCCGCAACACGCTGGAGATCACCGATGGCGCAACGGGCCGGCACCGCATGGTCTTCGCCGACGGCACGCACCTGGAGACCGACATGATCGTGTTCTCCGCCGGCATCCGCCCCCGCGACGAACTGGCGCGCCAATGCGTGCTGGCCGTCGGCCCGCGCGGCGGCGTGGCGGTGGACAGCCATTGCCGCACGAGCGACCGCGATGTCTACGCGATCGGCGAATGCGCCTCGTGGAACGAGCAGACCTTCGGTCTCGTCGCGCCGGGCTACGACATGGCCCGCGTGGCCGCGAAGCACATCGCCGGGCAGGACGACGCGGCCTTCACCGGCGCCGACATGAGCACCAAGCTCAAGCTCATGGGCGTGGACGTGGCGAGCATCGGCGACGCGCATGGCAAGACGCCGAAGTCGCGCTCCTACCAGTACATCAACGAGCACAAGCAGATCTACAAGAAGATCGTCGTCAGCGAGGACGGCAAGCAACTGCTGGGCGCGGTGCTGGTCGGGGATGCCGTCGAGTACGGCACCTTGCTGCAGATGGCGCTCAACGGCATCACGCTGCCGGCCGACCCGGAATTCCTGATCCTGCCGTCGAGCGACGGCAAGGCCAAGCCGGGGCTCGGCGTGGACTCGCTGCCCGACAGTGCCCAGATCTGCTCGTGCAACAGCGTCACCAAGGGGCAGATCTGCGCGGCGGTCGGTGAGGGCGCATGCACGGTCGCTGAACTGAAGGCCTGCACCAAGGCTGGCGCTACCTGTGGCGGCTGCGTCCCGCTGGTCGGCCAGGTGATGAAGGCGGAGATGGCCAAGCGCGGGCTGGCGGTCAACAACCACCTGTGCGAGCACTTCGCCTACTCGCGCCAGGAGCTGTACCACCTCGTGCGGGTCGGCGAGATCCGCAGCTTCGACGACCTGCTGGCCAGGCACGGCAAGGGCCTGGGCTGCGACATCTGCAAGCCGACCGCCGCGAGCATCTTCGCTTCCTGCTGGAACGAATTCGTCCTCCAGAAGAATCTGGCCGGGCTGCAGGACAGCAACGACTACTTTCTCGGCAACATCCAGAAGGACGGCAGCTACTCGGTCGTGCCGCGCATGCCCGGCGGCGAGGTTACGCCCGAGGGCCTGATCGCCGTGGGACAGGTGGCGAAGAAGTACGGCCTCTACACCAAGATCACGGGCGGCCAGCGCGTGGACCTCTTCGGTGCACGCGTCGAGCAGCTGCCCTCGATCTGGGAAGAACTGATCGCCGCCGGCTTCGAATCCGGCCATGCCTACGGCAAGTCGCTGCGCACCGTGAAGAGCTGCGTCGGCTCGACCTGGTGCCGCTACGGCGTGGACGACAGCGTGGGCCTCGCGGTCGAGCTGGAGAACCGCTACAAGGGCTTGCGCGCACCGCACAAGATCAAGTTCGGCGTCTCGGGCTGCACCCGCGAATGCGCCGAAGCGCAGGGCAAGGACGTGGGCATCATCGCCACCGACAAGGGCTGGAATCTCTACGTGTGCGGCAACGGCGGCATGAAGCCGCGCCATGCCGAGCTGATCGCTACCGACCTCGACAAGGCCGGGCTGATCCGGCTGATCGACCGCTTCCTGATGTTCTATGTGCGCACGGCGGACCGCCTGCAGCGCACCAGCACCTGGCGCGAGAGCCTCGAAGGCGGGCTGGACTACCTGAAGGGCGTGCTCATCCAGGACACCCTCGGCCTTGGCGCCGAACTCGAAGCCCAGATGCAGCATGTGGTCGACACCTACCAGTGCGAGTGGAAGACCGCGGTGAACGACCCGGCCACGCGCCAGCGCTTCCGTTCCTTCGTCAACAGCGAGAAGCCGGACGAGCACATCGTGTTCGTGAAGGAGCGCGGCCAGAGCCGGCCCGCCCGCGTGGAAGAACGCGCCGAAGCTGCCACCGACGTGGCCAGCGTCTGAACCCCCGAGGACATTCAAGATGACCACCAAATCCCTCAGCTGGACCGCCGTGTGCGCCGCCAGCGACATCCTGCCGGACACCGGCGTCTGCGCCCTCGTGGAGGGCGTGCATGTCGCGATCTTCCGGGTCGGCCGCGAACAGGCGCTCTACGCCATCGACAACGTCGACCCCAAGGCGGGCGCCAGCGTGCTCTCGCGCGGGCTGGTCGGCAGCCTGGGCGACCGCATCGTCGTCGCCTCGCCGCTCTACAAGAACCACTTCGACCTGCGCAACGGCGAATGCCTGGAAGCGCCCGAGCACTCGGTGCGGGCGCATGCCGTGCGGGTGCAGGAGGGCCGCGTGCTCGTCGCGCTCGCCTGATCCCCGCCAGACCCCTTCGACCGTTTCACTTCTTCTTCAAATTTCCAAGGAATCCCCATGGCCTATCTGGCACCTGCCGAGTTCGTCACCAAGATGGTCGACGCCGGCGAATCCAAGCTCCTGATGTCCACGCGCGACACGCTCATCCGCTCCTACATGGCCGGTGCCATCCTGGCGCTGGCGGCGGCCTTCGCTGTCAGCGTCAGCGTGAACACGGGCAACGCGCTGGTCGGCGCCATGCTCTTCCCGGTCGGTTTCATCATGCTGTACCTGATGGGCTTCGACCTGCTGACCGGCGTCTTCACGCTGGTGCCGCTGGCCGTGCTCGACAAGCGGCCCGGTGCCACCTGGCGCGGTTGCTTCCGCAACTGGGGGCTGGTGTTCGTCGGCAATTTCGCCGGCGCGCTGACGGTGGCGGTGTTCATGGCGATCATCTTCACTTTCGGCTTCAGCGAGGCGCCCAATGCCATCGGCGAGAAGCTCGGCCATATCGGTGAAGGCCGCACGCTGGGTTATGCGGCCCATGGCGCCGCCGGCATGCTGACGCTGTTCATCCGTGGCGTGATGTGCAACTGGATGGTGTCGACCGGCGTGGTCGCCGCGATGATGTCCACCACGGTGTCCGGCAAGGCCATCGGCATGTGGATGCCCGTGATGATCTTCTTCTACATGGGCTTCGAACATTCGATCGTCAACATGTTCCTGTTCCCCACCGGCCTGCTGCTGGGCGGCAAGTTCACCCTGATGGACTACCTGATCTGGAACGAGATCCCGACCGTGCTGGGCAACCTGGTCGGTGGCCTGACCTTCGTCGGGCTGACGCTGTACTCGACCCACTACAAGACGGCGCCCAAGCGCGCCCTGACCTGAGCCGCAGCTTGCAAAAGGCACTGCGCGTGACGCTCGGCCAGCATTCGCTGGCCGCGCCTCATTCGGTGAACCAGGACTTCCACGGCGCGATGCTGCCGGAGGGGTCGCTGCGCAGCTCCAAGGGCATCGCGGTCGCGCTCGCCGACGGCATCGGCTCCAGCCGCGTGAGCCAGGTGGCGAGCGCAGCGGCGGTGCGAGGCTTTCTCGACGATTACTACGCGACTTCCGATGCCTGGTCGGTGCGGCGCTCCGCCCAGCGCGTGCTGAGCGCCACGAACTCGTGGCTGCACGCCCAGACGATGCGCAGCGACGCGCGCTTCGACAAGGACAGCGGCTATGTGTGCACGTTCAGTGCGCTGATCCTCAAGGGACGGGACGTGCATCTGCTGCACGTCGGAGATGCGCGCATCCTGCGGCTGCATCCCAACGCGCTGGAGCAACTGACGGAAGACCACCGCATCCACCTCTCCTCGATGGAGTCGTACCTCGGGCGGGCGCTGGGCACGGGCGCCCACGTGGAGATCGACTACCGCTGCTGGGAGGCGGAAGTCGGCGAGGTCTACGTGCTCGCCACTGACGGCGCCTACGCGCACCTCGACGCCGAAGCGGTGCACGAAGCCATTGCCCGGTGCGGCGACGACTTCGACGAGGCGGCCCGAATGCTCGCCGCCGCGGCGCATGCGAAGGGCAGCGACGACGACAGCACGGTCCAGATCCTGCGCATCGACCAGCTCCCGCCGGCGGACGCCGCGCAGCTGCCGCTGCAGCGCGAGGGCCTGGCGATCCCGCCCCCGCTGGCGCCGCGGGCCAGCTTCGAGGGCTTCAGGCTGGTGCGCGAACTGCACGTCAGCTCGCGCAGCCATGTGCACCTGGCCGTCGACGAGGCGACCGGGCAGCAGGTGGTGCTGAAGCTGCCTTCGGTCGACCTGCGCGACGACCCGGATTACCTCGACCGCTTCGTTCTCGAAGAATGGGTCGCGCGGCGCGTCGACAGCATCCACGTCCTCAAGGCCAGCCCGGTCGACCGGACGCGCGGCCATCTGTATGTCGCGATGGAATACGTCGACGGCCAGACGCTGGCGCAGTGGATGGTGGACCATCCCGCGCCTGCGCTCGACAGCGTGCGCGGCATCGTCGAGCAGTTGGCGAAGGGCCTGCAGGCGCTGCACGGCAAGGAAATGCTGCACCAGGACATTCGCCCCGAGAACGTGATGATCGACCGCAGCGGCACCGTCAAGATCATCGATCTGGCGTCGACCCACGTCGCGGGGCTGGCCGACGGTGCGCGCGACAACCGTGCGCTCGCCATCGAAGGCACATTGCAGTACACGGCGCCGGAGTACTTCGCCGGACACGGCGGCAGCCCGCGTTCCGACCTGTTTTCGCTGGCGGTGATGACCTACCGGATGCTCACCGGCAATTGCCTTACGGCCTGCATGTCTCACGGGTCCGGACCAGCGTCGATGCCAACCGCCTGCGTTACGTGCCGGCGCGCCATTTCCGGCCCGACCTGCCCGAGTGGGTCGATGCCGTGCTGCAGAAGGCCCTGCATCCGGACCCGGCCAAGCGGCAGCAAGCGCTATCGGAGTTCGTTCAGGACCTGCGGGCGCCGGGGCAGGAGTTCCTGCGCCCGAGGCTGCCGCCGCTGATCGAACGGCATCCCGTGCTCTTCTGGCAGTGGACGACCGTGCTGTTGGCCGCTGCCGTGGTGCTGTTGCTAGGGTTGCGCGTCGCCGGGCAGTGATGAAGGCATCCGGACGCCGGTGGGCACGGCCTCACTCGGCGGGGTTGCAGAACGGATGAAGCGAAAGCGCCGGAAGGCCGCAATAGCGCGCCACGTAGGCCTGCGCGGCGGCCTGATCGATGGTGGTGTTGCTGGTCCAGGCTTCCTCGATGCGGTCGAAGGCGCCGAGCAGGTCGGTACTGTCGCCCGTGGCGTCGAACCTGGCGAGCATTCCGGTGATGCGTTGCAAGGCGACGCGGTCCGCGTCGCGAGGGTCCATCGGTCCGGTTGCCGCGGCATGCGCTGCCAGGCCCGTACCAGTGGTGGCGGGGTGCAACGCGTGAGCGGCCATTGGCAGCAGGCCGCGCAGTTCGAAGGCCGCGATGGCGGCAATCGCGAGCACGCAGGCTAGGGTGACGCGAAATCGTCCCGCACGTCGATCTGGAACCTTCATCCGCCCATGGTGGAGGACTCGTTTCCGGCACGCATCCCCCAGGTGAGGGGTGACCGGAGGTCGAAGCGCCCGCAGCGCCTCGGGATCAGTCCACCGCCGAGGCAGCGACCTCAGGGATGCTGATGTGGTCTGGGGGCAGTCCGTTGCGCCAACGCTCCCACATCGCTTCGAAGGCTGCTTCGATTCCACGGGCGAAGCGCGGCGAGTCGAACAGCGGCATCTCGGCGCGTTGCGCCTGCAGGCGAGCGCGAAGCCCGGCCAGGCGCTGCGGGGATTCCGCCAGGGACTTTGCCGCAGCCTCGTATTGCTCGACGCTCCCCGTGACGAGTTCGGGCAAGCCGGCTGCGCGGAGCAGGCTTGCGCTGACGCGCGACGCGAAAGTCGGGCCCTCGAGCGTCAATACGGGGAGGCCGCTCCACAGGGCGTCGCTGCAGGTGGTGTGGGCACCATAGTGAAAGGTGTCCAGGAAGAGGTCGGCATGGGCATGACGCGCCAGATGGTCCGGCAGGGCGCTGTGTTCGGCCCACACGATTCGCGCCGGATCGACGCCGCGCTGGCGCGCCTCGGCCTCGAGCGCCGTCCTGGCGTGGTCGTTGCACTTCAGCAGCCAGAGCACGCTGCCGGGCACGGCCAGCAGCAGACGCATCCACACGTCGAAAACGTCCGGCGTGATCTTGTAGTTGTTGTTGAAGCACGCGAAGACGAAGGCGCCCGCCGGCAGGTTCAGGCTTTCGCGGGTGGGCGCCGATGGGCTGATCGCCTTCGTGTTGTCGTTGGGCTGATAGGACCCCGGCAGGGTCACGACCTTCTCGGCGTAGTGGCCGTATTCATCCGGGTGGATGAGCGTCGCGTCCGCAAGGATGTAGTCGATGTAGTCGCAACCCATCGAACCGGGAAAGCCAAGGAAGTTGACCTGGATCGGCGCAGCCCGGTGGGCGAAGATGTTCGGCCGATAGCCCTGGGTGAACCCATGGAGGTCGACCGCGATGTCGATGCCTTCCGCCCGGGCCATCGCTGCGACGTCCGCGTCGCTTCGTGAGCTGACGTCGACGAAATGATCGAAGGCGCCGGCCACGCGTTCGCTCATGTCGTCGCGGCTGCGCGTGAGGGAAAAGGCAAACCATTCGAAGCGGTTCCGGTCCTGGCACTCGAACAGCCGCACCATCAACTGCGAGGTCGCGTGGTTCCGGAAATCCGCCGAGAAGTAGGCGACACGGATCTTCCGGTGCCCGTCGGGTCGGCTGAAGACCGCATCGCCGCGTGCCGGGTAGTGGTCCTCTGCGAACGTGCGTGCGCATTGGAGGAGCGCCGCCGGCGGCGCAGGCGCAGCCATCAGGGTGAAGGGGGTGGATGCCCGTTCCCCGGCGGTCACGCGCGCCAGCAGGTCGTTCACCTGCCCGGCCCAGCCATCCCATCGGCAGACGTGCATCCGCAGGTGCAGGAGGTAGCCGCGCAAGTAGTCGGTGTCGGGCGCGAGGCGGCTTGCCTTTTCATAGGATTCAAGCGCCTCCGCATGGCGCCGGAGCGACAGAAGGGTGTTGGCCCGGTGCAACCACGCTGGCGCATGGTCCGGATCGAGCTTCAACGCGCGGTCGTAGCTGTCGAGTGCTTCCGGTTCGCGCCCGAGTTCGGCGAGGGCGTCGCCGCGGTCCGTCCACGTTTCGACCTGCTGCGGATCGAGCGCCAGCACGCGCTCGTAATGGCGCAGGGCCTCGTCATGGCGTTGGAGCGCGCTGAGGCTGTGCCCCATGTTGGACAGCAGCACGGGAGACCGCCGGTTCTTGATTTCCGCCCGCTGGAAGGCCTGCAACGCGCGCTCGTGCTCATCGAGCTGCGCATGCGCGACCCCGAGTTCATGAAGCGCTTCGAAGAACTCGCCCGCCAGCGCGATCGAACGCTCCAGCGATTCGACGGCGCTGCCTGGCTTGCCGCGTTGCAACTGGGCCTTTCCGAGGTAGAAGAACGCCTCCGGCGAGCAACCCGGCAAGGCGGCAGCGCGGACCAGGTTCGCTTCGCATTCTTCAAGCTGGCCGCGGTTTCCGCAGATGTAGGCCAGGAGTTCGAAGACCTTCGGGACGGTCGTGCCGCTCGCAGCGATCTGCCGCAGAACTTCTTCGGCACGCCCGGTCTGGCCGGCTCGGAAGTAGTTCTCCGCTGCGGCAATCTGCTGTCGGTGCATGGGGTCGGGTTGCATGGTCGGAATGCGTCTGGCGCCCGAACGGCATGCGCTCGGCCAAGGTCCATAAAATTGTCGACAGATTGTGCCGTGGTGAACATTGTTGCGATTCGGCCCAAGGGCGCCGGGTGCTTCACGGCATACTCGAACCGGTCATAACTCACTCCCCCCGAATCCTTCCGAATGGACAAAGAAGTCGTCCCCGCAGTCCTTGCGGTCATCAACGAAAAGCGCCTCCTAGGTGAGAAGCGCACCCCCGTCGAGATCATTGCCAAGATGGGCGTGTTCGACGCCCGCGAAAAAGCGTCCGAGCAGGCCTGGCTGGCCACGGGCGACAACATCATCGCCACCATCTGGGCCGAGTTCGTCAGCATCGGAGCCGGCGGTCGCTGGTTCTGTCTCGAATCCCTGGATACGCATCACCGCATCGGCGGCGGCGACCGCAGCGCCCTGCAGGTCCAGCGCGCCAAGGATCGGCTCCAGCTCCTCAAGCGCGCGCTCGACGCGGGCCAGGGGGTGAGGGCAGTGCTCCAGACGAATCGCGTCGCCATTGCCGATATTGAAACCGACAGGGCCGCCCGGGTCTCGACGCGGGTGCCGGACGACGAGGAATGGCACGTCGGCTCGTGGGATGCCGATCAGAAGATGGCGGTGCTGGTTCGCGGTGCCCGCGGCTGGCTGCCGACCGAGGAAGACATCGAAGCCGCGCGGGCGCGCGGCAACATTCCCGTTGTGGCGCCAGCGGCCTCGTCCGGCCAGGCGACCCGGGATGAGGTGCAGGCGGCCGCGATGGCCTACCTCACGCGTCACTTCGCAGGCTACGGTTACAAGGCCGAGGACGTCGCCAGCCAGAAGCTCGGCTACGACATCGAGGTGTCGGACAAGAAGGGCAACACCTTGCTCAAGCTCGCCGTGAAGGGCACCGCGCCGGGATTGACCGCCTTTCAGCTCACGGGCGATGAACGCGCGTGTGCCAAGCGGGGCGATCCGTGGCGGCTTGCGGTGGTCACCGACGCCATCGGCCCTGCGGCGCAGCACAAGCTCTACAAGCCCGCCGAGATCGACTCGGCGCCGGGGCTCGAACCGCTCCTCCAGTAACCTCCGGCAGCACCGCGACGCGGTGTCTTGCCAGGTGTCCCCGATGAGTCGGGGCCGTCTGATCGCGGGCTGATACGGCTGGAGCCTACAGCCGGATGGGCACCGGACCGACCGCGTGGATCGCTGCGCCTCCTATGCTCGGAAGCGTTGTTTGCGTTTCACGAGGTGCCCATGCCAGCCAATGCCGAGGTTGTCGGAAGAGTCGAATATCGCGCCGGCGACGGACCGTCGATCGTCATCCCTCCAGGGCCCATCGAGGCACAACTGTCCTTCGACAGTGCCGTGTTGAGCTGGGGCGACGAAGGCGCGGTCCAGACCACGGCGCTGCCCATCGCCGAGTACCAGCGCTATGTCGCTGAAGGCGCCATCGTGGAAGGCAGGGGATAAGCCGCACTTTGCGATGGAGGAAGAAATGAAAACCGACGTTTTCCTGGAGGGCGGCGATGTGGAGGCGCACACCCTGTTGAAGATGGGCGTGCCCGGCCTGGACGACATCCTGGGCGGCGGCCTGACGCCGCATCGGCTCTATCTCCTGGAGGGCGCACCCGGCGCGGGCAAGACCACCGTGGCGATCCAGTTCCTGCGCGAAGGCGCCGCCCGCGGCGAGCCGGTGCTGTACGTGACGCTGTCGGAGAGCCAGGCCGAACTCGACGGCGTCGCGCGCTCGCATGGCTGGGACATGGGCGGCATCGAGGTGCGCGAGATGCTGCCGGCGCAGGACGCGCTCGAGCCGGACGAGCAGCACACGATGTTCCACCCCTCGGAAGTCGAGCTGAGCGAGACCACGCTGCGCATCCTCGCCGACGTCGATGTCATCAAGCCCACGAGGGTGGTCTTCGACTCGCTGTCGGAACTGCGCCTGCTGGCGGGCGGCTCGTTGCGTTACCGGCGACAGATCCTCGCGCTCAAGCAGTTCTTCACCGGCCGCCAGTGCACGGTGCTGCTGCTGGACGACCTCACCGCCACGCAGCAAGACCTGCAGGTGCAGAGCATCGCCCATGCCGTCATCCGGCTGGAGCAGCTGAACCCCGACTATGGCGCGGCGCGGCGGAGGCTCGTGGTCACCAAATACCGCGGCAGGGAATTCCGCGGCGGCTTCCACGACTACAAGATCGTTCGCGGCGGCCTGCAGGTGTTTCCGCGGCTGGTCGCGGCGGAGCACGCGGCGGCGTTGAAGCAGACGCGAATTCCCAGCGACCTGCCCGCGCTCGACGAACTGCTCGGCGGCGGCCTGGAGAAGGGCACCAGCACGCTCTTCGTGGGCGCGCCCGGCACGGGCAAGTCCAGCGTCGCGGTGCAGTTCGCGATCGCGGCCGCCCGGCGTGGCGAGTGCGCGGCCCTGTTCATATTCGACGAGAGCATCAACACGCTGCGCACGCGCTGCGAAGGCATGGGGATGGATCTCGGTTCGTACATCGATTCCGGGCACATCCGCGTGCGCCAGATCGACCCGGCGGAGTTGTCGCCCGGCGAATTCGTGCACGAGATCCGCATTGCCGTCGAAGAACACGGCGCGACGGTGATCGTGATCGACAGCCTCAACGGCTACCTCAACGCCATGCCGGACGAGCGCTTTCTCATCGCGCAACTGCACGAGCTGCTGACCTATCTCGGCCAGAACGGCGTCGCCACCATGCTGATCGGTGCGCAGCACGGCCTGATCGGGATGCAGATGCAGACGCCTGTCGATGCGAGCTACCTCGCGGATGCGGTGGTGCTGCTGCGCTACTACGAATTCGAAGGCGAAGTGCGGCAGGCGATCTCGGTGCTCAAGAAGCGCGGCGGCGCGCATGAGCGCACGATCCGTTCGTTCGAGTTGACCTCCAGCGGCGTGCGCGTTGGCCAGCCGCTGCGCAATTTCCGCGGCATTCTGACGGGGATCCCGGTGCCGATCGACGGGGTCCGTTCCACATCGTGAGCGAAGCGCCTTCCGGGTTCGAGTTCCGCGTCCTGCTGCGGGCGGCCACCTCGAAGGACGCCGTGATGGCGAGCGCCGTGCTGCGGCGCGCGCAGTTCGAGACGCAGACCTGCGCTGACATGGGCGAGCTGGTGCGGGAATTGTCGGCCGGCGCCGGCGCCGTGATGCTGGCCGAGGAAGTGATTGTCGGCCTGGCCATGACGGAGCTGAAGGTCGCCCTGGCTTCGCAGGGCCCATGGTCCGACCTGCCGGTGATCGTCCTGGCGAGACAGGGCGCGGACTCGCGGGCCATCGCGGACGTGATGGACGAGTTCGCCAACGTGACCGTCATCGAGCGGCCGATGCGCGTGGCCGCCCTCGTGAGCGCGGTGCGCACGGCCTTGCGCGCGCGCCGCCGCCAGTACGAACTGCGCAGCCTGCTGGATGGCTTGCGTGATGCCGACCAGCGCAAGACCGAATTCCTTGCCACCCTGGCGCACGAGTTGCGGAATCCGCTGGCGCCCCTGAGCACCGCCCTCTCGCTGCTCGCCCGCAAGAAGCCTTCCGCGGACGAAGCCGCGAAGTACTACGAGCTGATGGGCCGCCAGGTCGACCACATGGTGCGCCTGGTGAACGACCTGATGGAGGTGTCGCGCATCACGCGCGGAAAAATCGAACTGCAGATGCGCACGGTGCTGCTCGATGCGGTCATCGACGACGCGATCGAACTGAGCCGGCCGCTGGTCGAGCGGGCGGGCCACACGCTGTCCGTCGAGCTGGGCGACGAACCGCTGGTCATGCGAGGCGACGCCGTGCGCCTGACCCAGGTGTTCTCGAACCTGCTGAACAACGCGGCCAAGTACACGCCGCCGGGCGGGCACATCAAGGTGCTTGCGCGTCAGCTCGACCGGCATGCGGTGATCCAGGTGAGCGACACCGGCACGGGCCTGTCGCCGGACATGCTCAGGTCCGTCTTCGAGATGTTCGTGCAGGTGAGCGGAACCTCCAAGGCGGCGCAGGGCGGGCTCGGCATCGGCCTTACGTTGGTCAAGAGCCTGGTCGAGCTTCACGGCGGCAGCGTGGAGGCCGCGAGCGAGGGCCTGGGCCATGGCGCGACCTTCACCGTGCGGCTCCCGCTGGCGAAGAGCGCATCGGCGCACAGGCCGCGTGGAATCGTGTCGCAGGACGGATGGGCGCGTTCGATCGAAGGCGTGGTCCTCGTCGTCGACGACAACCGCGATGCAGCCGACAGCCTGGCCGAACTGCTGGGAACGATGGGCGCCGCCACCCTGGTGGCCTACAGCGGCGAGGAAGCACTGCAGATCGCCAGGTCGAATGACATCGACATCGCGGTGCTCGACATCGGCATGCCCGGCATGGACGGCTGCGACCTCGCGCGGCATCTTCGGGCCGAACCCGGCGGCGCGCAGACCTTGCTCATCGCGCTCACGGGCTGGGGCCAGCAGGGCTACAAGGACCGCATCGCGGCGGCGGGTTTCGACCACCACCTGCTGAAGCCGCTGAACCTGCCGGAGTTCATGGCCGCGCTCGGCGACGCGTGAGCCTCGGATTCGGCCGCCGCGACCCGGCCAGTTCCGGTCAGTTGAGCCGTTGCCCGCCAGCCGCATCGAAGAGGTGCGCCTCGCCGGCCAGCGGCCACAGCGCCAGCCGGTCGCCCGGTCGCGCGGCAATGCGGTCACGAAACGCAGCCATCACGGGCTGGGTGCCCAGACGCAGCGCGACCTGGGTCTCCGAACCCGTCGGCTCGACCACGATCACGTCGGCGGAGGTGCCCCGGCTCGGGTCGATCGTGAAATGCTCGGGTCGCGTCCCGTACAGCACGCGGTCGCCGTGGAGTCCGCGGGAAATGTTCGCCAAGGGCAGCCGCAGTCCGTCGTCGGTGAGCACGTGCGGGGCACCGTCGAGCTGCAGCCGTCCCGGGATGAAATTCATCGCGGGCGAGCCGATGAACCCTGCGACGAAGGCATTGCGCGGGCGGTCGTAAAGCTCCAGCGGTGCGCCGATCTGTTCGACCAGCCCGTCCTTCAGCACGACGATGCGATCGGCCATGGTCATGGCCTCGGCCTGGTCATGCGTGACGTAGACCGTCGTGGTGCCCAGACGCTGGTGCAGCGCCTTGATCTCGGTGCGCATCTGCACGCGCAGCTTGGCGTCGAGGTTGGACAGCGGCTCGTCGAAGAGAAAGGCCTGCGGCTGGCGCACGATCGCGCGGCCCATCGCCACGCGCTGGCGCTGGCCGCCGGAGAGCTGGCGCGGCCGGCGCTGCAGCAGCGCGCCCAGGCCGAGCGTGTCGGCCGTCTGCTGCA
Source organism: Variovorax flavidus (assembly GCF_030317145.1). Lineage (GTDB taxonomy): Bacteria > Pseudomonadota > Gammaproteobacteria > Burkholderiales > Burkholderiaceae_C > Variovorax > Variovorax flavidus. Next base: position 963,013 of record NZ_JASZYE010000001.1, on the reverse strand, counting down.
CGCGGCGCTCGATATCGTCCGCCTGGAGCCCCTGGATCTTCAGGCCGAAGCCCAGGTTCTGCGCGACCGTCATGTGCGGGTAGAGCGCGTAGTTCTGGAACACCATGGCGACGTCGCGATCGCGCGGCGCCATGTCGTTGATGCGCCGGCCGCCGAGTTCGATCTCGCCGTCGTCGATGCTTTCCAGCCCCGCGATCATGCGCAGAAGGGTCGACTTGCCGCAGCCGGAAGGCCCCACCAGGGCGACGAACTCGCCGTCGCGGATGTCGATGTCGATGCCGCGGATTACCGAGGTGCTGCCGAATTGCTTGAAGAGCTTGCGAACGTGGATGGATGCCATGGAAATCAGTCCTTGAGGCTGCCGGCGGTCAGACCGCGCACGAGGTATTTGCGAACCAGCACGGTGAAGATCACCACCGGGAACATCACCAGCGTGCCGCTGGCGGCGATCTTGGTCCACTCCCAGCCTTCGTACTGCAGGAAGTTGACGATCGCCACCGGCGCCGTGATGGCGTTGGTGCGCGTGAGGATGAGGGCGTAGAAGAAGTCGTTCCACGAGAAGATGAAGCACAGCACGGCCGTGGCCGCGAGCCCCGGTGCCGTGAGCGGCAGCGCGACGCGCCAGAACGCCTGCCACACGCCGCAGCCGTCGATCCATGCCGCTTCTTCCAGCGAGGCCGGCACGGCCTCGAAGAAGGTCTGCATGAGCCAGATGACGATGGCGAGATTGAAGGTCAGGTAGACGATCGCGAGGCCGATCACCGTGTCCTGCAGGCCCAGGTACTGGTAGGCCAGAAAGAACGGGATCGTGAAGGCGATCGGCGGTGCCATGCGCGTCACCAGGATCCACAGCGCGATGCGGTCACGGCCCCTGAAGTTCCAGCGCGTGAGCGCGTAGGCCGCAGGCACGCCGATCAGCAGCGAGAAGCCGGTCGACAGCGTGCTCACCAGCAGGCTGTTCCAGAAGGACTTCAGGAAGTTGCCCTGCAGCAGGCTCGCGAAACCCTCCAGCGTGGGCACGAACAGGAGCCGTTCGTCGAAGATGTCGGCTGCAGGCCGGAAGGCGAGTTGCACCAGCCACAGGAAGGGCGACAGCACGAGCAGCAGCAACAGCGAGACCGCGGCCACCCGGCCGTGGGCAGAGAGCCACGCCAAGAGCCGCGACCGCCTGGCCTGCGGCCTTGCGGCAGCCGGACGAAGGGAGGGGCGGTCGTCCGTTTCAGCCGGACGCACGGCGCCGGCACCGATCGCGGGATTAGCGCTTGTCATGATCACTCCAGCCCAGCCGGCCCACCAGCCAGCTCAGGATAAACACGCCGACCAGCATCACCGTCGCGATGGCGCTCGCGTAGCCCCAGTAGGAAAAATTGAAGGCCTGGATGAAGCCGTAGAAGTTGGTGACTTCGGTGACCGACCCCGGCCCGCCGTTGGTCAGCACATAGATCAATGGAAAGGCCTTGAAGCTGTCGATGAGGCGGAACAGCCCGCACACCACCAGTACCGGCCGGATATACGGCAGCACGATGTAGCGGAACAGCTGCCAGCGGTTCGCGCCTTCGAGCGTGGCGGCTTCGATGGGATCGTCCGGAATCATCTGGAGCGTCGCCAGCACCATCAGCATGGTGAAGGGGAACCACTGCCAGGTGTCCGCCAGCGAGATCGCCCAGAGGGCGGTGTCCGGATTGGCAATCAGCGAACGCACGGGCCAGCCGAGCGTTTCGAGCGTGCGGTGGATCGGGCTCACGTCCGGCGTGTACATGATCTTCCAGATCAGCGCGACCACGATGGGCGGCAGCACCATCGGGATCAGGAACACCGTGCGCGCGCCTTCCAGCAGGCGCGACTTGCCGTTGAGCAGCAACGCCAACCCCAGGCCTGCGAGCAGCTGGAGGACGACGCTCGAAGCCGACAGCTTCAACTGCACCACGATGGACGCCAGGAAGCGGTCGTCGTGCAGCAGTTGCCGGTAGTTGACCAGCGGGTCGTCGAAGCGAAAGCTCGTCGCCGGATCGGTCAGGCTCAGCGGCGTGAAGCTGGCAATGACCAGGGCCGCCGCCGGCACCAGGGTGATGAGCAGCAGGACGGCCAGCGACGGCGACAGTCCGAGAAGGAACGCCCGCTGCCTTTCGGCCTGCCAGCCCGCTGCGGGAAGTGCGTGTGCCATGACCCCTCAACTACAGCTTGGCGCCGGCGCGCTTCAGCTCCGCGATGGTGTTGGCCTGCGCCTGCTGGAACGCCTGCTTCGCCGAGAGCTGCCCGCTCGCGATGAGTTCGATCGCCTTGTTGAGCTGCTGGTCGACCTGTGGGTAGACCGACACCGTCCGGTACTTCATGTGGCCGGTCTTGGCCGCCAGTTCGATCGAGTCGAGCGACAGCTGCGCGAGGTTGCTGCCGTTGATGATCTGCTTCTTCCGGAATTCCTCGGAGTCGATGTCGGAGCGCCGGGCCGGCGAACCGTAGCCCGCCGCCACCGCCCGCGAGGTGGTCTGCTTGCTCAGCGCCCACTGGATGAAGGCCCAGGCCGCTTCCTTCTGCTTCGAGCCTGCGGGGATGCCCAGCCCGTGCACGGCAGTGCCAGGGAAGCGTCCGGCCGGCCCCTTGGGCACCAGGCCGAACTTGGCGGTCTTGATCGTCTTGCTGGTGGCCGGGTCGCCCAGCTGCGCCAGGTGCAACTGCCCGGCATCGGTGAAGTTCACCCGGCCCAGCTTGAGCGCCTGCGTCACCTGGTCCGGCTGGTAGGTGATGGCGCCGTCCGGCCCGAACTCCTTCAGCAGGTTGGCGTAGTACTCGCCGGCCGCGATGGCCTCGGGGGTGTCGAGCGTGGGGAACAGGTCGTCCGGCGCCTTGCGGAACACGTCGCCGCCGAAGGCATGCAGGTAAGGCACGAAGGTCCAGCCATAGTGGTTGTCGGCGACGAAGCCGGCAACGCGCTCCTTCTTGTTGACCGCGCGCAGCACCTTGACGAGATCGTCCGTGGTGTCGGGAAAGGCCAGCCCAGCCTTCTCCACGAGGTCGAAGCGCGACGATGCGGTCAGCAACGCTTCGGCCGTCCAGGGCACGCCGTAGAGCTTGCCATCCTTGCCCGTTTCCGGCGCACGTGCGCCGGGCAGGAAGTCGTTGATGTCAAAGTCGGCCGAGGTCAGGTTGGGGTTCTTGATGAAATCGTCGAGCGGCGTGAGCCAGCCCGAGTTGATCCAGCGGCTGGAGTAGATGAAGGTGACGTTGACCACGTCGTAGGCCGAGCCCTTGGTCGACAGCTCCAGGTCGGCGCGCTGGTTGTAGACCGGAAAGGAGGGCGCGTCGAAGTTGACCTTGGCACCGGTCAGTGCCTCGAACTCGGGCAACCACTGCTGCAGCAGCTTGGGGTAGGCGGCGCTGAAGGTGGAGACGTTCAGCGTGACGCCGCTGAACTTCTTCGGGCCGCCCTGGGCGGCGGCGAGGCGCGGCAGCAACGAGCCGGCGCCAAGCGCGGCCGATGCCTGGAGCAGACGGCGGCGTTGGAAATCGGGATGGGATGGATGGGTCATGGCGGCGGATCTCCCGATTTCAGGCGGTGGTGGCGATGACTTCGTCGATGCGTGCATCGTTGGTGGCCTCGGGCCGGCTGCGCGTGCGGCTGCGCTGGCCGTCGATGGACACCGCGGGCTCGCCGTGCACCGTCACCCGGCGCACGAGGCGGGGCTGGTCGCCGTAGTCGTTGATCGCGAAGTGCTGGGTCGCGCGGTTGTCCCAGATCGCGACGTCATGCTGCCGCCAGCCCCAGCGCACCGTGTTCTCCAGCCGGGTGACGCGGTTCTGCAGCAGTTCGAAGAGGCGCGCCGATTCACTGCTCGACAGGCCCACCAGCTTCTTCACGAAGTGGCCCAGCAGTAGCGAACGCTCGCCGGACACCGGGTGAACGTGCACGACCGGATGCTCCGCTTCGTACACGGCCGAGACGAACACGGTGCGGTGATGGTTCAGGCGGGCATCGTCCACCTGCACGCGGTCGGCGCCGTAGTCGTAGTCATTGCTGTGCACGGCCCAGAGCCCGTCGACGAGTTGCTTGAGCTGCGCCGGCAGGCGTTCGTAGGCAGCGGCGGTGTTGGCCCACACGGTGTCGCCGCCGTAGGCCGGGATCTTGACGGCGCGCAGGATCGAGATCTTCGGGAACGCGTCGACGAAAGTCACGTCGGTGTGCCACGAGTCGGCCCGCCCGCCGCCCTTGGACGCGTCGAGCTCGAACAATTGCGTGCCCTTGGGCGATGGCACTGTCGGGTGTGCGACCGTGCGGCCGAATCGCGCGCCGAAGGCCTGATGCGATTCGTCGTCCAGATGGTCCTGGCCGCGGAAGAACAGCACCTTGTGCTTCACCAGCGCGGCGTTGAGTTGGTCGATCAGGTCCGGGGAAAGGTCGGCGCCCAGCTTCAGGTCCTGGACTTCGCCGCCGATGTGGCCGGCCACGCGGCGAATGCGCAGATCGCCAAAGCTGGTGTCGATGGAAGAGGGTGCGTTGGTGCTGGTGCTCATCGGGAAGCTCTCGGGTTGGGGAGGATGAATCAGAGCGCGCGATTCTCTGGTCGCGACTCCAATCCCCGAACTACCGAATCGTTGCTTCCAAATGAGCGAATGTTCTCAGGTGCTTAACGCGGATGCTTAGGCGTTTTTCGGATAAGCCCCAAGCCTGCGGCTACTTGAGCTTGGCGTCTTCCTGCTTGGCTTCGGCCATGGCCTCGGGCTCCAGTTCTTCCGCGTAGCGGTTGAGGCGCACGAAGATGCCCCATCCGGCCAGGATCACCCCGACGGAGCACAGCGTCGCGGCCGCATAAAGAAGGAGCGATGGGGCTTCGCGGGCCTTGAAAGTCGCCACCAGCGCCTCGACCGCGACCGCGACCACGATCACGACCATGAAGCGCGACAGGAACCGTCGCACCCGGGTGGGCGCGCTGATGTGCGCGTCGCGGATGACCTCCTCCTCCGCGATGGTCTGGGAGATCTGCAGGGCGACCACCGCGGCCGCCAGCAGGCCCATGGCCTCGATGATGGCCTCGGCCGCCGAGGCGTCGAGCCCGCCGGTGAATGCCGTCCATGCCACGCGCGCGGCGATCACGATCAGCATCAGCGCCGCCATGGCGAAGAGGGCGGCCATGAAGGCGTGGACTGCCGAATAAAGCCCGAGGAGCAGTTTCATGGTCGCAGATGGTAGGGGGCTGGACGCGATTTCCACCCCCTGTTTTCAATGTGTAGTCCCCCGCCTACGCATCAAAGTGCCAGGCTCCGACAGGCCGCTCATCAGTGAACTCCTTATGGCGGAATACGATCTTTCGCCGCAGGGGGCCCGGACTGCGATGGAGGGGGTGCGGAACCCCACAAGGCCTCGTTGCGTTCTTTTCCCGCACGTATTCCACCGAGGCATCCATGAACGTCGTCGACCAGGTCTCCCCTTCGGACACCGTGCAGCACATGGTGGTTTTGCTCGATGCGATGACCCGGCTGCGCAAGGGAGACCCCAAGGTCCGGCTTCCTGCGCATTGGGACGGCCTCTCCGGCAAGGTCGCCGACGCCTTCAACGGCCTCGTCGAACAGAACGCCATGCTGGCGTCGGAGCTGACCCGGCTGCGGCAGGTCGTCGGCAAGGAGGGCAAGCTCAAGCAGCGGGCGGTGATGCATGAGGCGCGGGGTTTCTGGGGTGAGTCGATCGCCTGCGTCAATTCGCTCATCGACGACCTGGTGCATCCGACCAGCGAGGTCGCCCGGGTCATCGGCGCTGTGGCGCAGGGCGATCTGTCCAAGAGCATGGCGCTCGAGGTCGAAGGACGCGAACTCGAAGGCGAGTTCCTGCGCACCGCCAGGACGATCAACAAGATGGTCGAGCAGCTCGGCAACTTCTCCGCCGAGGTCACGCGCGTGGCGCGCGAAGTGGGCACGGAGGGCAAGCTGGGCGGCCAGGCCAAGGTCAAGGGCGTGGCCGGTACCTGGAAGGACCTGACGGACTCGGTGAATTCCATGGCCGGCAACCTGACCGACCAGGTGCGCAACATCGCCGACGTCACGACGGCCGTCGCCAAGGGCGACCTCTCGAAGAAGATCGACGTCGATGTGAAGGGCGAGTTCCTGACGCTGAAGAACACCATCAACACGATGGTCGACCAGTTGCGCTCGTTCGCTTCCGAGGTGACGCGGGTCGCACGCGAGGTGGGCACCGAAGGTTCACTGGGCGGCCAGGCACGGGTCGAAGGCGTGTCGGGCACCTGGAAGGACTTGACGGACTCCGTGAACTCCATGGCAGGCAACCTCACCAGCCAGGTGCGCAACATCGCCGACGTGACCAAGGCAGTGGCGGCGGGCGACCTGTCCAAGAAGATCACGGTGGACGGCAAGGGCGAAATCCTGGAGCTGAAGAACACCGTCAACACGCTGGTGGATCAACTCCGGTCGTTCGCGGCCGAAGTCACGCGGGTGGCGCGGGAGGTGGGCACCGAAGGCAAGCTGGGCGGGCAGGCCGATGTGCAGGGCGTGGCCGGCACCTGGAAGGACCTGACCGAGTCGGTGAACTTCATGGCCGGCAATCTGACCTCGCAGGTGCGCAACATCGCGGAGGTCACGACGGCCGTGGCCGCGGGAGACCTCTCCAAGAAGATCACCGTCGACGTGAAGGGCGAGATCTCGGAACTCAAGAACACCATCAACACGATGGTCGACCAGTTGCGCTCCTTCGCCGCCGAAGTGACGCGGGTGGCCCGCGAGGTGGGCACCGAAGGCAAGCTGGGCGGACAGGCCGACGTGCAGGGCGTGGCCGGCACGTGGAAGGATTTGACGGACTCGGTGAACTCGATGGCGTCCAACCTCACGAGCCAGGTGCGCAACATCGCGGACGTGACCAAGGCGGTGGCGGCCGGGGACCTCTCGAAGAAGATCACGGTCGACGTGAAGGGCGAGATCCTGGAGCTGAAGGCCACCATCAACACCATGGTGGACCAGCTGTCCTCCTTCGCCGACGAAGTGACGCGGGTCGCGCGCGAGGTCGGCACCGAGGGACGGCTCGGCGGGCAGGCCGAGGTCAAGGGCGTCGCGGGGACGTGGCGGGACTTGACGGAATCCGTCAACTCGATGGCCGGCAACCTCACGAGCCAGGTGCGCAACATCGCCGACGTGACGAAGGCGGTGGCGGCGGGCGACCTCTCCAAGAAGATCACGGTGGACGTGAAAGGCGAAATCCTCGAACTGAAGGCCACCATCAACACGATGGTGGACCAGCTGCGCTCCTTCGCGGCCGAAGTCACTCGGGTGGCGCGCGAGGTGGGCACCGAGGGCAAGCTCGGCGGGCAGGCCGACGTGCAAGGCGTGGCCGGCACGTGGAAGGACCTCACGGAATCCGTCAACTTCATGGCGGGCAACCTCACGAGCCAGGTGCGGAACATCGCAGACGTGACCAAGGCCGTCGCGGCCGGTGACCTCTCCAAGAAGATCTCGGTCGATACCAAGGGCGAGATCCTGGAGCTCACCAACACCATCAACACCATGGTGGACCAGCTCTCGTCCTTCGCCGCGGAGGTGACGCGGGTTGCGCGCGAGGTGGGCTCCGAGGGCAAGCTCGGCGGGCAGGCCGACGTGCAGGGCGTGGCCGGCACCTGGAAGGACCTCACCGAATCGGTGAACTCGATGGCGTCCAACCTGACCTCTCAGGTGCGCAACATCGCCGACGTGACCAAGGCCGTCGCGGCGGGCGACCTCTCCAAGAAGATCACGGTGGACGTGAAGGGCGAGATCCTGGAACTCAAGAACACCGTGAACACGATGGTCGACCAGTTGCGTTCGTTCGCGGCCGAAGTCACGCGAGTCGCGCGCGAGGTGGGGACCGAAGGCATCCTGGGCGGGCAGGCCGACGTGCAAGGCGTCGCCGGCACGTGGAAGGACCTCACGGAGTCGGTCAACTTCATGGCCGGCAACCTGACCTCGCAGGTGCGCAACATCGCGGAGGTGACCACCGCCGTGGCCGCGGGCGACCTGTCGAAGAAGATCACGGTGGACGTGAAGGGCGAGATCTCGGAACTCAAGAACACCGTCAATACGATGGTGGACCAGTTGCGATCCTTCGCTGCCGAAGTGACCCGGGTCGCACTGGAGGTGGGCACCGAAGGCATCCTGGGCGGGCAGGCCGACGTGCAGGGCGTCGCCGGCACGTGGAAGGACCTCACCGACTCGGTCAACCTGATGGCCTCCAACCTCACTTCGCAGGTGCGCAACATCGCGGACGTGACCAAGGCCGTGGCGGCCGGGGATCTCTCGAAGAAGATCACGGTGGACGTGAAGGGCGAGATCCTTGAGCTGAAGGCCACCATCAACACCATGGTGGACCAGCTGTCCTCCTTCGCCGCGGAGGTGACCCGCGTCGCGCGCGAGGTGGGCACCGAAGGACGGCTGGGCGGACAGGCGCAGGTGCGTGATGTGTCCGGCACCTGGAAGGACCTCACAGAGAACGTCAACTTCATGGCCGGCAACCTGACGAGCCAGGTGCGGGGCATCGCCAAGGTGGTGACGGCCGTGGCAGACGGCGACCTGAAGCAGAAGCTGACCGTGGAAGCCAAGGGCGAGATCGCTGCACTGGCCGAGACGATCAACAGCATGACGGACACGCTCGCGACCTTTGCCGACCAGGTGACCACGGTGGCGCGCGAAGTGGGGGTCGAAGGCAAGCTCGGCGGCCAGGCGAAGGTGCCCGGCGCATCCGGCACCTGGAAGGGCCTGACGGAGAACGTCAACCAGCTGGCCGCCAACCTCACGACGCAGGTGCGCGCGATCGCCGAGGTCGCGACCGCGGTGACGCAGGGCGACCTGACGCGTTCCATCACGGTCGAGGCGCAAGGCGAGGTCGCCGCGCTGAAGGACACGATCAACGAGATGATCCGCAACCTGAAGGACACGACCCAGAAGAACACCGAGCAGGACTGGCTCAAGACCAACCTCGCCAAGTTCAGCCGCATGCTGCAGGGCCAGAAGGATCTGCTGACGGTCGGCCAGCTGATCCTTTCCGAACTGGCGCCGGTGGTCGGCGCGCAACAGGCGGAGTTCTATGTGCTCACCAACAGTGGCGGGTCCGCCAAGTTGAAGCTCTTCGCGAGCTACGCGTCCGGCGGCCAGAGTTCGCACGGCAAGGAGATCGACATCGGGCAGGGGCTGGTCGGCCAGTGCGCGATCGAGAAGTCGAAGATCCTGCTCACGAACGTGCCGAGCACCGCCTTCCGGGTGGCGACAGGGCTGAGCGAAGGTGCGGCCATGGACGTGATCGTGCTGCCGGTGGTGTTCGAGGACGAGGTGCGCGGCGTGCTGGAGCTGGCATCGCTCGAACGCTTCAACCCCGCACACCAGGCCTTCCTGGACCAGTTGACCGAGTCGATCGGCATCGTGATCAACACCATCTCCGCCAACATGCGCACCGAGGATCTGCTGACGCAGTCGCAGTCCCTGGCGCAGGAACTGCAGAACCGGCAGCAGGAGCTGCAGCAGACCAACGAGGAGCTGCAGGAGAAAGCGCGCCTGCTGGTGCACCAGAACCAGGAGGTGGAGCGCAAGAACCAGGAGGTCGAGCAGGCCCGCCAGGCGCTGGAAGAGAAAGCGGAACAACTGGCGCTGACCTCCAAGTACAAGTCCGAGTTCCTGGCCAACATGTCGCACGAGTTGCGCACGCCGCTCAACAGCCTGCTGATCCTGTCGGACCAGTTGTGCAAGAACGGCGATGGCAACCTCACGCCCCGGCAGGTCGAGTTCGCGAAGACGATTCATCTCTCGGGCAACGACCTGCTGATGCTGATCAACGACATCCTCGATCTCTCGAAGATCGAGTCGGGCACAGTCGCGGTCGAGGTGAGCGAAGTGCGGCTCGAAGAACTGCGCCGAGCCGTCGAGCGCAGCTTCCGGCACGTGGCCGAGTCGAAGCACGTGGACTTCGAGATCAATGTCGCGGAGCCGCTGCCGGAGACGATCGTGACCGACGTCAAGCGGCTGCAGCAGATCATCAAGAACCTGTTGTCGAACGCCTTCAAGTTCACGCACCACGGCTCCGTCTCGCTGTCCATCACGCGGGTCGAATCCGGCTGGTCGCGCGACAGCGAGGAACTGAGCCGGGCCGGCCACGTGCTCGCGTTCGCGGTGTCGGACACGGGCATCGGCATCTCCGCGGACAAGCAGCAGATCGTGTTCGAGGCGTTCCAGCAGGCCGACGGCTCCACCTCCCGCAAGTACGGCGGCACCGGGCTGGGCCTGGCGATCAGCCGCGAGCTGGCGCGCCTGCTGGGTGGCGAGATCCGCCTGGCCAGCACGCCGTCGCAGGGCAGCACCTTCACGCTCTACCTGCCGCAGAGCTACAGCCCTTCGCGCGGCGCGCGTCCGGTGCGATCGGGCGTCATCGACGCAGAGGTCGTGAGCAGGCCGGTGCGCAACCGGCTCGTCGACGCGCGACCGATCGCTTCGCCGGACATCGCGGCGGATGCGGCGGCCGACGCCCGTTCCGCGGAGGACGACCTGTCCGCGCTGAACGTCGCAGGCGACGACCGCGACATCACGCTGTCGGGCGACGACGTCGCCCTGATCATCGAGAACGACCTGGCCTTCGCGAAGGTGCTCATGCAGGCCGCGCGCGCCAGCGGCTTCAAGGCGCTGGTCAGCCCCAGCGGTGCGGCTGCGCTCGCCCTGGCGCGCGACTACCGGCCGAGCCTGATCACGCTCGACATCCACCTGCCGGACATGGACGGCTGGCGCATCCTGGATCGGCTGAAGAGCGATCTCGCGACGCGCCATGTGCCTGTCTGCGTGGTTTCCACGGATGATTCGCGCGCCCGTGCACTGAGCTCCGGTGCGTTGGGCTTCCTATCCAAGCCCTTGCAGTCGATCGACGAGGTGGAAGCCGCGATGGGCCACTTGCGGCGCTACGTGCACGCGGCATCGCGCAAGCTGCTGGTGGCTGTGTCCGGGGATTCGCCCGTGCGCGAAGCCTGCCGCATGGCGTTCGACGGCGGCGCCGTGGACATGGTCTGGGCCGACAGCGCCGATGACGTGCGGCGCGAACTCGCCGTGGGCGATGTGGATTGCCTGATCACCGACGGCTGCGTGGCCGGCTTGACCCGTCTGGACCTTGTCGAGCCTCTGGAGCAGAGGCCGCCTGTCCAGCAATTGCCCGTGATCGTCTACAAGCCGCAGACGGCCGGGCAGCCGCGGGCCGACGGAATGGCCGGACTGGACTGGCGGCACGGGCAGGGCGAGGGCGCCTGGCGCAACGTGCAGACGCTGGACCGGTTGGTCGAGGCGGGCACCTTCTTCCTGCACCGCCCGACCGCCAGCATGTCGGAGACCGAGCGACGTGCGGTGGAGGCCGTGAACGATGTCACCGGCAGCCTGGCCGGCAAGAAGGTGCTGATCGTCGACGACGACATCCGGAACATCTTCGCGATGGCGACGGTGCTGGACCAGCAGGGCATGGTGATCGTCTCGGCCGAAAACGGACGCGATGCGATCCGCCGCGTCCAGGAAGATGCCGGGATCGACATCGTCCTGATGGACATCATGATGCCGGAGATGGACGGCATGCAGACCATGCGCGAACTGCGGCGCCTGCCGCGCGGCAAGCAGCTGCCGCTGGTGGCCGTGACGGCCAAGGCCATGAAGGGCGATCGCGAGAAGTGCATCGAAGCCGGTGCCTGGGACTACCTGTCCAAGCCGGTGGACACCGCCTATCTTCTCGTGGTGTTGCGAGGCTGGCTGTGCAAATGAACCCTTCCGCCACGGCGATACCGGCCTTGGCCGGCTCGACCGACCGCGCCAACATCCTGGTCGTGGACGACCTGCCCGAGAAGCTGCTCGTGTTCCAGACCGTGCTGGAGGATCTCGGCCAGAACCTCGTGCTGGTCCGTTCCGGCGAGGAAGCGCTCAGGGAGCTGCTGCAGCGGGAGTTCGCGGTCATCCTCCTCGACGTGAACATGCCCGGCATGGACGGCTTCGAGACCGCGGCGCTGATCCGCCAGCATCGCCGCAGCGCCCACACGCCCATCATCTTCATCACCTCCTATGCCGACGAGATGCAGACCGCGCGCGGCTATTCGCTGGGCGCTGTCGACTACATGCTGTCGCCGCTGGTGCCGGAGATCCTGCGCAGCAAGGTCGGCGTGTTCGTGTCGCTCTACCTGATGCAGCGCGAGGTGCAGCTCCAGGCCGATGCGCGCGCGGCCATGATGGCCGCCGACGCCGCGCGTCGCGTCGCCGAGGAGAGTGACAGGCGCTCCGCCTACCTGGCCCATGCGAGCCGGGCGCTGAGCGTGTCGCTGGAGATCGACGTGGCGGCAGCCCAGCTGGCCGAGTTGCTGGTCCCCGCGGTTGCCGCGGCTGCGGTGGTGCTGCCCTCGGACCCGGACTTCTCGCCGTGCAAGCCGGTGGTTGCGGCACGAGCGCGTTCGGGCGGTCGACCGATCGTTTCCAGGACCGACGCGCCGCTCGACGCGCTGCTGGTGGCAACGCTGGGCAACGCCATCGAGCAGGGCGCTTTCATCGCGCTCGCGCCGGAGACGCTCGACGCATTGGATGCCGGCTCCCTCGGAATCGGCGGCAGCGCGGTGTCGCTGTCTCCCGTTCGATGGGCGGGCGCGATGCCCTTGATCTTCGGCGGCCGCGTGCTCGGCGCCGTGCTGGTGCTTTCCGGGGATGATCCGGACGGGCAGGGCGGGGCCGAAAAGACATTGCTGGAAGAGCTTGCCGTGCGTGCCGCTGCGGCCTTCGAGAACGCGAGGCTCTACGGCGTGCTGCAGCGCGAGATTGCCGAGCGCAAGGCCGCGCAGGAGGAGTTGCAACAGGCAGACCAGCGCAAGGACGAGTTCCTGGCCATGATGTCCCACGAGCTGCGCAACCCGCTGGCGCCCATTCACACGGCGGTCGAAGTGATTCGGAGGGTCGCGGCGCCGAACCCCAAGGTGACCTGGGCGCTGGACATCGCGAACCGGCAGCTCCAGCAGATGACCCGTCTCATCGAGGAACTGCTGGACGTCACGCGCATCAGCCAGGGCAAGATCACCCTGAAGCGCGAGTCCATGGACCTCAACAAGGTCATCGCGCAGAGCGTGGAGACCATCCAGCCGGCGATCAAGAGCCGCCACCAGACCCTGAGCGTGACCATCCCCGAAAGACCGGCCTGGCTGCATGGCGACGCGGCAAGGCTCACCCAGGTCATCGCCAATCTGCTTCACAACGCATCGAAGTACAGCCCTGAAGGCACGCACATCTTCCTGCGATCAACCATCGAGGACCGCGAAGTGGTGGTGACGGTGAGCGACCAGGGCATCGGCATCGACGACGAACTGCTCCCCCGCATCTTCGATCTGTTCGCACAGGGAAAGCGCGGCCTCGATCGCGCACAGGGGGGATTGGGTGTCGGCCTGACGCTGGCGCGAAGGCTGACCGAGATGCATGGCGGTCGCATCGAGGCCATCAGTTTCGGCAAGGACAAGGGGTCGGAGTTCAGGGTGAGCCTGCCCTGCATCACCCTGGTCCGCCAGGAGGCCAAGGCCGCGCAGCCGGCGCAGGCCGCCGGCGAAGGCCAAGGGCATGTGCATCGGGTGCTGGTCGTGGACGACAACCAGGACGCCGCGCACGCGATTGCGTCGGTGCTGGAGATCGATGGCCACACGGTGCTGACCGCATCGGATGGCGAGGAGGCGCTGGAGGCGGTCTCAGTGCACCGCCCGACAGTGGTGCTCCTCGACATCGGACTGCCCTTGCTGGATGGCTACGAGGTGGCCAGGCGGTTGCGCCGGATGCGCGAGACCGAGAACGTGCTGCTCATTGCGCTGACCGGCTATGGGCAGAAGGAAGACCGGCAGACGGCATTCGAGGCCGGCTTCAACCATCACTTCGTCAAGCCCGCGGATGCCGCTGCATTGCTGAATTGCATCCGGGCGTGGCGTCATCCGCGGCCGGACGACAGCGCCGACGTGCAGGCCGGCGCCTGAGTCGATGCAAGGCTAGCCGGCGTCCTTCAAGGCCTTCTTGGCCTTGTCGGCCGAGTTCTGCGATCGGTTCTTGTGATAGCCCGACTTGACGTTGTTGACCGCCTTGCCGACCGGGCCGCTCTTCTTGGCTTCGCTGTCCGCGCGCTTCTCGTCGATCTTGTGCTTGGCCGCGTCGGTCGCTTCAGAGGCGGCCTTGCCGACTTGGGCGGTGGCCGTCAGGACGGTGAGGGAGGCGGCGAGCGCGAACAGAATCTTCTTCATCGGTTTTCCAGGTGTTGAAAGGACAGCGCTCATCCTTGCAGCGCTTTCTCTGCCGCCGTGTCAGCGGTGACCGCGCCTATCCCCGTCCCGAGGCCGATAGCCCGTGTCAGGCGGAAAGCGCCTGCATCTCGCGATACAGATCCGCCTTGCCCTCGAATCCGATGCCGGGCAGATCGGGCAGCGTCACGAAGCTGTTCTCGACCTTCACGCCGTCCGGGAAACCGCCGAAGGGCTGGAACAGGTCCGGATAGGACTCGTTGCCGCCCAGGCCGAGCCCTGCGGCGATGTTCAGCGACATCTGGTGCCCGCCGTGCGGGATGCAGCGGCTGGCGGACCAGCCATGCTCCTTGAGCATGTCGAGGGTGCGCAGGTACTCCACCAGGCCATAGCTGAGCGCGCAGTCGAACTGCAGCCAGTCGCGGTCCGGGCGCATGCCGCCGTAGCGGATGAGGTTGCGCGCGTCCTGCATCGAGAAGAGATCCTCGCCCGTGGCCATCGGGTTCTTGTAGAAGTTGCGCAGCGCGGCCTGGAGCTCGAAGTCGAGCGGGTCGCCAGGTTCTTCGTACCAGAACAGGTCGTACTGCGACAGCGCCTTCGCATAGGCGATCGCGGTTTCGAGGTCGAAGCGCCCGTTGGCATCGACGCAGAGCTTCTGGCCATCCTGCAGCACTTCCATGATCGAATCGATCCGGCGCAGGTCTTCGTCGAGCGAGGCGCCTCCGATCTTCTTCTTGACCACGGTGTAGCCACGGTCGATGTGGCTGCGCATCTCGTCCTTGAGCTTGTTGTGGTCCTGCCCAGGGTAGTAGTAGCCGCCGGCCGCGTAGACGAAGATCCTGCGGTTCGGCTTGCCGTCTCCGTAGCGGTCCGCGAGCAGTTGGAAGAGCGGCTTGCCTTCGATCTTGGCCACGGCATCCCAGACCGCCATGTCGATGGTTCCGATTGCCACGGAGCGTTCACCATGGCCACCCGGCTTTTCGTTGGTGAACATCGTGTTCCAGATCTTGTGCGGATCGAGGTTGTCGCCGGTGGCATCCACGAGCGAAGCCGGGTCGGCTTCCAGGACCCGCGGAATGAAGCGCTCGCGCATCAGCTTGCCCTGGCCGTAGCGACCGTTCGAGTTGAAGCCGTAGCCGACCACCGGCTTGCCGTCGCGGATCGCGTCGGTGATCACCGCGACGAGACTCAGCGTCATCTTGCTAAAGTCGATGTAGGCGTTGCGGATGGGTGAGCTGATGGGGATGGTTTTCTCACGAATTTCGACGATCTTCACGTTGGCTCCAGGGCATTGTTGGATTCAGGGCCCGAATGGTCCGCCTCGCCGGCTCTTTCGGCCAATGCTCTTTTTCGCTGCTTCTATGCGCTGGAAGAACCGCCCATGAACCTGATCTGGCTTGAAGACTTTGTGGCATTGGCTGCAACGGGAAACTTTTCGCGCGCAGCGGAGGATCGCCACAGCTCACAGCCGGCATTCAGCCGGCGCATTCGAGCCCTGGAGGAATGGGTGGGCGCGGACCTGTTCGACCGCAGCTCGCAACCGGCCAGGCTGACCGATGTCGGCGAGTGGTTCGCCGGCGTGGCGCAGGAACTGATCGCCAGGGTCGCACGGGTGCCGGGAGAGGCCAAGAGGGTGGCCGAAGCCAGCTCGGTCACCTTGCGCATCGCATCCACGCACGCGCTCTCCTTCACCTTCCTGCCGCGATGGCTGCGAAGCCTCGAATCGAATACGTCGCTCGGCCCGGTGCAGTTGATGTCCGACGTGCTCCAGCGTTGCGAAGCGCTGATGCTGCAGAGCAAGGTCCAGTTCGTGCTGAGCCACGCGCATCCCAAGGCGCAAGGGGCCCTGGATGCGGAACCCTACAGGTCGGCCCGGATCGGTGAGGATGTGCTGATCGCGGTGTCCGCGCCGGACGGCGCTGGCAAGGCGCGCCATCAGCTCGCGCGTGATGATGGATCGCCCTTGCCGGTGCTGCAGTACACCGAGGAATCAGGGTTGGGACGCATCATGCGTGCCGTGATCGGCCGGCGGCTGGAATCCATGCCTGTCCAGATCGTCTTCACCGCGCACCTGGCCTCGGTCCTCAGGACCATGGTGCTCGACGGGAGAGGCGTCGCGTGGCTGCCGCGGACCCTCGTGGACGAAGACATCGGCGAGGGACGGCTGGTTGCCGCAGCGAGCGACGAGTGGAACGTGCCCTTGGAAATACGGCTCTACCGCGATGCAGAACTTCTGGGCAAGGCGGCCAATGCGTTCTGGCATGCGGCCGCGACGCACGATTGACGTTGCGACGCGCGTCAGCCGCCTCACGTAGCAAAGGGTGGGGCCGCAGGGTGCCTGCTCTCCCATGCGGCCTGGTGCTCGATGCAGAATTTCGCCGTCGGCTGCACCATCAGGCGGGCGAAGGGGATGGGCTTGTCGCACTCGTCGCAGAAGCCGTAGCGGCCTTCGCGGATTCGTTCGCGTGCGTCCTCGATGCCGCGCAATTCCTCCTGGTCGCGCTGCAGCTGCACATGGTCGAGGCCGGCAAGCAGGCGCTCATCGGCGTCGTCGACATGGTCCTTGACATCGCGGGGGCGCGCTTCGGGCGAGGCGACGCCGGCCGCCTTGAGCGCCCGAACTTCGGCCTGCAATTCGGCACCTCGCCGCGACAGCAGGTCCTGGATCTGCTTCAGCTGTTCGTCGGACAGTCGGGCCACGGGTTGCTCCTTGCGTGCCGCTGGCGGGCACGTCGGGGTCGACGTTCACACGCGCACGGGAGATGCCATGTCAGCATTCGTCAACGCGGCAGGAAGGATTTCGCCCCGGAGGCGGCCGCAGGCGGGGCGGATCAGGCGCGCAACAGCGCGTTCAGCTGATCCACGACTTCCGCCCAATCGGCGTCCTCGCTGATCTCCTCGCGCAGGAACTGCGCCTGGCCGTCATTCCAGAACGGTGCATCCGCCAACTGCAGCGAATTGCTCAAAGGCCGGTGCTGGGCGACGAACTGGTCGATCTCGGCGGACGTGTTGCCGAGCCCCAGTTGGGCGAACAGATCCGCGATCGTGTGGTTGCCTGAATCCAATGGGACCTCCTCGGATTGATTCGCCTACCAGAAGCGCCAGAACGGGCGCCGACGCGCTGGCGAAGACTCCAGCGCGGCGTTCATCGTCGAAGGGGGGCCGAAGCGGCGCCGCACTTCGGTTTCGTGGCGATGGGCGGCTCCTCTCGCGTCGCGATGGCCGCGCAGCGCCAGCAGGCGAAGCTGGTGTGCGCGATCGAGCAGCTCTTCGTCGGATAGTTCACCGGGCTCAGTCATGCCGCAATTCTGCACAGGGCCGGGCTTGCAGACCAGCGCCGACTGTATTGCAGTTGCTTTTTCATCAACCGTCGCGTCGGTGCAGGGCTTGGTGCCGGTCGACAAGGGCAATCAGCGCGTCGAGGTCGACGGGCTTGACGACGTGGTGGTCGAAGCCCGCTTCGCGCGTGCGCAGGCGATCCTGCTCCTGTCCCCACCCGGTCTGGGCGATCACCAGCACGCCGCGGCCCCATTCGAACGCCCGGATCTGGCGGCACACGTCGTAGCCGTTGAGCTTCGGCATTCCCAGGTCCAGCAACGCGACCTCGGGTCGGATGGCCGCTGCCAGCGCGATGGCCTGGGCGCCGTCGTACGCGACGTGAACCTTGTGCCCCAGTCCCTGCAGGGCGTGCGCGAGGCTGTCGGCCGAATCCTTGAGGTCGTCGGCGACGAGGATCCGGCAGGAGGTGGCCTGTGGCAGGTCGGCAGCTGGCGGGAAGTTCGACAGGGGACGCGTGCCTTCAGTCGACGCAAGCGGCAGGCGGACGAAGAACTCGCTGCCCATGGCCGGGCCCTGGCTGCTGGCGCCGATCGTGCCGCCATGCAGTTCGACAAGGCCCTTCGCGAGCGCGAGTCCGATGCCTTGTCCTCCCTGGGAGCGGTTGAGGGTCGATTCGACCTGGCCGAACATCTCGCAGATGTGTTCGAGGTGCCGGGCCTCGATACCGATGCCGTTGTCCGTCACGCGCACCACGGCCTCCTGGCCGGCCCGTTCGGCGGCCAGCGTGATCGACCCCTTGGGCGGGGTGTACTTGGCGGCGTTGATGAGCAGGTTCGAGAACACCTGCGCCAGCCGGACCGCGTCGCCTTCCATGGGGAGTGCCTGCGCTGGCAACACGAGCCTGAATGCATGCCCGCCGGCGTCGATGAGCGGTTGCGCAATCTCGATGGCCTGCTCGATCGCAGTGGCGAGGCTCAGGGGCTGGAGGCGAAGATGGAGCTGCCCGCGGCTGAGTCGCGACGCATCGAGGAGATCGTCGAGCAAACGGGCCATCTGTGTCACTTGCCGATCGATGACGTCGTGGCACCAGGCTGCGGTCTGGCCGGTGGAACGGGGGTGGCGCAGCACGGCGACCGCGTTGCGGATCGGCGCCAGCGGATTGCGCAGTTCATGCGCCAGCATGGCGATGAAGCGGTCCTTCTTGCGGTCGGCATCCCGGAGCAGTTCGTCGGCGCGCCTGCGCTCCGTGATGTCCATGGTGACGCCGAAGCTTCGGATCGGAAGGCCTTCGGCGTCGTATTCGGCCTGGCCGCTGTGCGCCAGCCAGGCTTCCGTGCCGTCGGGGCGCACGATCCGGAACTCGTGGCGAAAGGGCCGGCGTTGGGCGATTGCATCTGCTCGCAGCCGCGAGAAGGTTTCGCGATCGTCGGGGTGAAGCAGGGCGATCACGCTGCCGGGGGTCGGGACGAAGTCCTCCCGGCTCACCCCGAAAAGATCGTAGGTCTGCGCCGACCACCACAAGACACCGTCCCTGATGTTCATGTCGTAGGCGCCCATGCGGCCGGCGCTGAGAGCGAGGTCCAGCCTTTCGTGCTCGATGCGCAAGCGCTCCTCGGCCTGCTTGCGTTCGGTGGCGTCGGCCATGATGCTAACCAGCCGCAGGGCACGCCCGTCCGCTTCGCGCTCCACGACCAAGCCGCGGCCCGACAGCCAGAGCTGGGTGCCGTCGGGCCTCACGATGCGGTATTCGGCGGCGAAGGAATCCTGTTGATCCGCGAGTTCGTGATAGTGATGGGCCAGGTGGCGATCGTCCGGGTGGAGCGCCGCGGCGTACTCGTCGTCGGGCCCGCCCACCCGGCCGCGGCCATCGGGGAGGGTGATGCCGAACAGTTCCATGCCCTCGGCCGTCCAGCTCCGGGTCATCGTCTGGTAGTCGGTTTCCCACGAACCCATCCGGCCGGCTTTCAGCGCGGAGCGGAAACGGGCTTCGCTCTCGCGGAGGACGTCCTCAGCGAAGGCACGTGCGCGGGCATCGGCGCACGGCCCGATGTTCCCTGTCGTGTGGCCGTGATCGCTGGCGCTGTCATTCATGGGCGGGCGTCGCTTTCATCATGTCTGAAGCTGCCATTCGAATCCCTTCCGCTCAAGGGGGGAAACGTGAGCAGCACGGCTCGCGTCGGCGGGATCCCGACGCCTGTCGCGCCTGCATCCTACGCGGCGGCTGGCTACCGCATCCCAGCATCCGTGCTCCCCACACATAAGGAGTCCCACGATGCCCACCACCAAGCGCGCCGCGCCTGATGCCTGCAGCCTTCTCGATGCCGATCATCGCAAGGTCAAGAAGATGTTCGGCGACTACGAGACGCTGACGAAGTCGCGATCGGCCAGCGCGGCCGGGAAAAAGCGAGACCTGGCCAGCGAGATCTGCATGGAGCTCACGGTCCATGCACAGATCGAAGAGGAAATTTTCTATCCCGCCCTGCGCGATGCGATCAAGGAGACCGACCTGCTCGATGAGGCCGAGGTCGAGCACAGCACCGTCAAGGATCTGATCGCGCAGCTGGAAGGCGCGACGGAGGCGGACGACATGTTCGACGCCAAGGTCAAGGTGCTGGGCGAATACATCGATCATCACGTGAAGGAAGAGCGCAACGAGATCTTCGTGAAGGCGCGCGCGGCCAGGAGTCTCGACCTCATGGCGATGCGCGAGCAGCTCGCGGCTCGCAAAGAAGAGCTGATGGACGAACTCACGGGCGCGACGGCCTGATGCCCTGATGTCGGGGAAGCTGCGGGGCGAGGGCGCAAGTCCAGGCTTATGGCAAGCTTCCGCTTTTCTCCGACAAAGGGCTTCGCTTGTCGATCCTCCAGGGCATCCGGGAGTGGGCGCGCCGCGTCAAGCGTGACGCGGTGACGCTCTGGTTTGCCTGCAAACATCCGGGCACCAGCTGGATTCCGAAGTTGATGGCTGCGTTCGTCGTGGCCTACGCATTAAGTCCCATCGATCTCATCCCTGACTTCATCCCGGTGCTGGGCTATATCGACGATGCGCTTTTGCTGCCGGCGCTGATCTGGCTGACGATCCGCATGCTGCCGGCAGACGTTCTTGCCGCCTGTCGCATCCAGGCCGACCAGTGGTTGCGCAGCGGCAACGCAAAGCCTCGCAGCGCGTGGGGCGCCGCGCTGGTCGTCGCCATCTGGATTGGCGTGACAGCGCTTGTGACGGCGCTTTCCTGGGCCTGGCTGCGGCAACGCTAGTCGCTCGGTGGCAGCGCGTTCCAGCGTCTGCCGCAGTCACGAGCGGTCCCGGCGTCGCTTCTCGGCAACGATCCGGACGACCAGGTCGCCTGCGAGCGTTTTGAAAGTGTCGTACCGGTCGGCGCACTCCAGCGGATCCCCGTTGCCGAGGTAGAACTTCGGTTCCCGCTGTTTCTCGTCCAGTCCGTATGCCGTCCTGACAAAAAATGTCTGGATGCGGCGAAAGACGATGTGCATCTGGCCATCAGTGCCAACTGCCCGAAAGATGTCGGTTCGCATAGCCGCTACGCATTCATGATGAAACCGGCTCGATTTCAGTCGCGAACGGGGCGGCACGACGTCGGAAATTTGTCCATGCGGATGGTGGACGCGTCTGACCTTATGCGTATCCCGATGAAGGTCGCGCCGATTTCTTCGTTCCCAACCCACGCCGGCCACCGAAGAATCGCGGTCTTTCTGTCGCCCACGGAGCGCACCGCATGTTGCGGCGCGCAGCGTAGCGCTGCTGCGCCCGCTTTCCTTCGGTAGCGTGCAGCCAACGCGAGCAATATCATGCGGGTCGAGCGCCTTGCGCTTCAGGTTGCAAACTCCATGCTTCCCACGACCCATTACGCGAAAAGCGGTGGCGTCAACATCGCCTACCAGACGGTCGGCACCGGGCCGCGCGACCTCGTGCTGGTTCCCGGTTGGGTTTCGAACCTCGATGTCTTCTGGGAAGAGCCGGCGGTGGTCCGGCTGTTTACACGGCTGGCCTCGTTCTCCCGGCTGATCCTGTTCGACAAGCGGGGGACGGGCCTGTCGGATCGCGTCACCGACATGCCCAGCCTTGAAGTCCGCATGGACGACGTGCGCGCGGTCATGGACGCCGTCGGCTCGCAGCGCGCGGCACTGTTCGGCTATTCGGAGGGCGGCGCGATGTGCGCCCTGTTCGCCGCCACATACCCGGCGCGCGCCTCGGCGCTCATCATGGGCGGCGCCTTCGCGAGGAAGATCAATGCGCCCGACTATCCCTATGGCCCGACAAGGGATCAGGCGCTGGCCTTCGCGGAGGAGGTTGAACGCGAGTGGGGCGGTGCAGTCGGCATGGAGACGCGGTGGCCGAGCCAGATCGGGGACGAGCGATGCCGTCAATGGTGGGCGCGCTACCTGCGAGCCAGTGCGAGCCCGGCCGCTGCTGCTGCGGTATTGCGCATGAACGTGGATATTGACATCCGCCATGTGCTGCCGGCAGTGCGCGTGCCGACTCTGCTGCTGCACAGCCGAAACGATCGTGCCATCGACTTCGGCGCCACCCGGTACATGTGCCAGCGCATCACCGGCGCAAAACTGGTGGAGCTACAGGGCGTCGACCACATTCCATGGGGCTGCGACAGCGACATCATCCTGGATGAGATAGAAGAGTTCCTGACCGGAACGCGGCATGGCATCGAGCCCGACCGGCTTCTGGTGACCGTCATGTTCACCGACATCGTGCGGGCCACCGAGCGCGCTGCAGTCCTCGGTGATCGCAGCTGGCATGACCTGCTGGAGAGTCACCACGCATTGGTTCGCCGGGAGTTGGAACGCTTCCGGGGCCGTGAGATCGACACCGCGGGTGATGGGTTCCTTGCCACATTCGATGGGCCGGCTCGCGCAGTTCGCTGTGCCTGTGCGATCTCGCGGGAGGTGCGGTCGCTCGGGCTGGAGATCCGCGCCGGGCTTCACACCGGGGAATGCGAAGTGATCGGCGACAAGGTGGCAGGCATTGCCGTGCATACCGGCGCGCGCGTGGCAACTCACGCGCAGACAGGAGAAGTGCTTGTTTCCAGCACCGTCAAGGATCTGGTGGCGGGCTCTGGCTTGTCGTTTCAGGATCGGGGGATGCAGCGCTTGAAGGGCATCCGCGATGAGTGGCGATTGTTCGCCGTCGAGCAGTAGGGAGTCACCTCAGTCAAGGAGAATCCGAATGGCTCAAGTTTCGAGGCGCAAGTTCATCCACTCCGCCAGCGTCGGCGCAGTGGGCGCGGCAGCGGCGGCGGTCGTGTCGCCAGCCCTCGCGCAGTCCATGCCCGAGATCAAATGGCGGCTTGCAGCAAGCTGGCCGAAGTCGCTCGACACGCTTTTTGGTGGATGCGAGCAGTTCAGCAAGCGCATGGCCGAGATGACGGACAACCGGTTCCAGATCCAGCCCTTTGCCGCCGGCGAGATCGTCCCGGGCCTGCAGGTGCTCGACGCGGTGCAGAACGGCACGGTCGAGATGGGCAACACGGCGCTGTACTACTACTGGGGCAAGGACCCGGCGATGACCTTCGGCACTTCGCTGCCGTTCGGTCTCAACGGCCGACAGATGAACTCGTGGCTCCGGTTCGGCGGCGGCCAGGAACTGCTCAACGATCTTCTGAAGAACTACAACTGCATCGGCATTTCGGCGGGCAATACGGGCGCCCAGATGGGCGGCTGGTTCCGCAAGGAACTCAAGTCGGTCGAGGACTTGAAGGGCCTCAAGTTCCGGATCGGCGGCTTTGCGGGCTCGATCGTCGCCAAGCTCGGCGTCGTGCCACAGCAGCTTGCCGCCGGCGACATCTATCCGGCGCTGGAGAAGGGCACGCTGGATGCGTGCGAATGGGTCGGCCCTTACGACGACGAGAAGCTCGGCTTCCAGAAGGTCGCGAAGTACTACTACTACCCGGGCTGGTGGGAGGGCAGCGCGCAAGGGCACAACATCATCAACCTCGCCAAGTGGAATGAGCTGCCGAAGCACTACCAGGCCGCGATCACGGCGGCTTCGGGCGAGACGTGGGGATGGGTGCTCGGCAAGTACGACCACGTCAATCCTGGCGCCCTCAAGCGGCTGATTGCCGGCGGTGCGCTGCTGCGCGCATTTCCGCCGGACATCATGGAAGCGAGCTACAAGGCCGCCAACGAGATCTATGCCGGGTTGTCGCAGACCAACCCGCACTTCAAGAAGCTCTATGACAGCCTCGTGGCCTTCCGCGGCGACTCCTTCCAGTGGATGCAGGTGGCGGAGCTGGGGTTCGACTCGTTCATGATGCGCGCGCGCACCCGCACCTAGCCGCTCAGTTCCTTGGCGCGGAAGAGTCGATTGATACGGGCATCTCGGGCAGGGGGATCTCGATGTCGATCGTGGACGGGTCGACGCCGGTCCCCTTGTCGAGCCAGTAGGTGACGCTGCCCGGCCAGAAGATCAGGATGGCGACCAGGATGAGCTGCAGGCACAACCAGGGGATGGCCCCCCAGTAGATGTCCGATGTCCTGATCGATGACGGCGCGATCCCTCGCAGATAGAAGAGTGCAAATCCGAAGGGCGGATGCATGAAGCTCGTCTGGATGTTGGCGCAGATGAGCACGCCGAACCAGACGAGGTCGATGCCCAGCTTCGCGGCGACCGGCGCGAGCAGCGGGATGATGATGAACGCGATCTCGAAGAAGTCGAGGAAGAAGGCGACGACGAAGATGAAGATGTTGGCGAAGATCAGGAAGCCGATCTGTCCGCCGGGCAGGCCGGTGAGCAGGTGCTCGATCCATTCCTTGCCGCCCACTCCCTGGAACACCAGGCTGAACACGCGCGCTCCGAAGAGGATGAACACGACCATGGCCGTGAGGCGCATGGTGGTCCCCATTCCTTGATACAGGAGCGTCCAGGTGAGCGTGCCGTAGGAGGCCGCGAGTGCGATGGCGCCCACGACGCCCATGGCGCCCGCCTCGGATGGCGTGGCCAGGCCCATGAAGATCGTGCCGAGCACGAGAAAGATCAGCCCCAGCGAGGGGATCATGCCGCGCAGGCATTTTCTCCAGAGCGCCCAGCCGCGCAGGGTGCGCGCTTCCAAGGGCAGCGCCGGCACCGACTTCGGCCAGATGACGCTGACGATGGCGACCCATGCGCAGAACAGGCCGATCTGGATCAGGCTCGGCCCGATGGCACCCGCGTACATGTCGCCCACCGAACGCCCGAGCACGTCCGCCAGCACCACCAGAACGAGTGAAGGAGGGATCAGCTGTGTGATGGTTCCCGACGCGGCGATGACGCCCATGGTGTGGCGCGTCGAGTAGCCGTACTTGAGCATCGGCGTCATCGAGATGACGCCCATCGCGATCACCGACGCAGCCACCGTGCCGGTGATGGCGCCGAGGATGGCACCCACGAAGATCACGGCATAGGCCATGCCTCCGCGCACCGGGCCGAAGAGCTGGCCGATCGAATCGAGCAGGTCCTCGGCCAGGCCGCAGCGCTCGAGGATCGCTCCCATGAAGGTGAAGAACGGGATCGCCAGCAACAGGTCGTTGGCGACGATGCCGAACAGCTGATACGTGATGTTGCCCAGGAAGTCCGGCGTGATGAGCCCGAGCCCCATCCCGATGAAGCCGAAGAACAGGCCGGTGGCTGCCAGCGAGAAGGCCGCCGGATAGCCGATGAGCATGAACAGGATCATGCCCCCGAACATCAGGGGCCCCATGTTGTCCCGCAGCATGCTCATTGGAGCGGCTTCTCGTAGTTGAACGCGACGTCGCCCCCCCGCGCGAGGGCAGCGATGCGCTTGATGAGCTCCGAGACGCCCTGCAGGCCCATCAGGGCAAAGCCGACCGGCAACAGGAGCTTGACGGGCCACCGGACGAGCCCGCCTGCGTTCGACGAGGCCTCGTCGATCGCCCACGACTCGACGAACCACGCCCAGGTGAAATAGGTGAGGATCGCGCAGATGGGCAGCAGGAACAGGAGTCCGCCGAAGACGTCGATCCAGAGTCGCGTACGCCCGGACACCATGCCGTAGACGAGGTCGACGCGCACATGCTCGTTCATCTTGAGCGTGTAGGGGGCACCCAGCAAGACCATGCCTGCGAACATGTACCACTGGATCTCGAGCCAGCCGTTCGAGCTCACGCTGAAGAGGTAGCGACTGCCTGCGTTTCCGGCGCTGATCAGGCAGGCGAGCAGCACCAGCCAGTTGGCAACCACGCCGAATTGGGCGTTCAACCAATCGATCGCCCTGCTCAGCCGCAGCAGAACGGACATGAGGCACCTCTTGTCGCCGATGGCGCGGCGCGCGCGTCCTGACTTTGACCGGAGTGTAGTCTCAGCATCCGGCGACTTCCATCGGGTCGCATGGCGAGATTGCCGCACCCTGACCACAGGGCGCAAGATGACACTCTGCTGGAAGCGCCATGAACCTTCTTCGGACATTCCTGACCGCTTCGACGACGAGGAGGGCCGCATCGCAGATGTGCGCTTGCCTGGCGGTGGCTTTGCTGTCCGCCTGCGGTGCCGGGTTTCCTGCCAAGACCTCTTCCAGGACGGAGGGCATTCGTCCAGCCGTCATCGAAAACACCCTCGGCATGAAGTTCGTCCGGGTGCCCGCGGGCCAGTTCATGATGGGCAGCGACGAGTCGCCCGAGAGCCTGGCGCGCAGCTTCCCCGCCTATGCGCTGGCCGACCTGCAAGTGCTCGGCGACGAAGGGCCGCGGCACGCGGTGCGGATCACCCGCCCGTTCTATCTGGGCCAGCATGAAGTGACGGTGAATCAGTTCCGGTTGTTCATCGAACGCTCGGGCTACGTGCCTGAGTCCATTGCCGACGGAACCGGGGGCTACGGCTACAACCCCAGCTACGACCCCGCCCGTTCGGCCCGCGGCGATGCCTTCGAAGGGCGCGATCCCCGGTACTCGTGGGGCAACCCAGGATTCCCTCAGGCCGGCGACCACCCGGTGGTGAACGTCACCTGGAACGATGCGATGGCCATGGCCCGCTGGCTCAGCGAAACCGAAGGGGTGACCTACCGCTTGCCGAGCGAAGCCGAATGGGAATACGCATGCCGCGCCGGCAGCTCGACCCGCTACAACACGGGGGACGAACCCGCGAGCCTGCTCGGGTCGGCAGCCCTGCTGGACCTGGACACCGCGCAACGCTGGCCCCGACGGCTTCCCTATGCCTTGCCCGGACATGACGGCCATGTGTTCACCGCGCCGGTCGGAAGCTTCGCGCCGAATGCCTTCGGGCTTTTCGACATGCACGGGAACGTATGGGAGTGGGTAGCCGACTGGTACGGCGAGAACTACTACGTAGCATCCCCTCGGGACGATCCACGAGGGCCGGGCAGCGGCACGCTCCATGTGCGCCGCGGTGGGTCCTGGGCCAGTTCGGCCCTGTACTTGCGTTCGTCCTATCGGAACTGGAATACCGCCGAGACCCGCTACACGCTGGTGGGCATGCGCCTCTTGCGGGAGGTGAAGGACGGAGACGAATGAATCCCCTGGGCTCCGCCGCAGGGCGGCCATGATGGGGGGGCAGGCTGCGTCATCGACCTCGCGCAATGAGTCGGAGGCGTCGGGAAGCGCAGGTCTCGCGAGTGACTTCCGGCGAGGGCCCTGCGCCCCTAGAATCGCCGACCTTTCAGCAAGGGGCCCCCTACGATGACCGAACCCTTCACCACAGTTCCTGCCTTGTGCGGGCCGTTGCGCCAGCCCCGGCAGATGCTGGCGGACCAGCGCTACGACGGCCATAAATCCATCCACGACGACGCCATGGCCGAAGGGCTGGGACTGCGCGCCGGGCCCATCGAAGGGCCCACGCATTTCAGCCAGTTCGACCCCTTGCTGCATCAGGTGTTCGGCAAGGCCTGGTTCGAAACCGGCTGCATCAGCGCGCACTACCAGAACATGGTGGTCGAAGGCGAGGAGGTTCGGGCCTTTGTCCAGCCTGATCCGGCCCAGCCCCATTTCGTTCGCATCCATGCGGAAAAGCGCGACGGTACGCCAGTCCTGACCGGCACGGCCTCGGTCGGCAGCGCCGACGGGCTGCCACACGAATTGGCACTGCGCATCGCCAAGCTGCGGCCGCCCACGGGCCTGGTAATCAATCGCGACCTTCGGGTCGGGCAGCGTGGCGCGGTGGTCGAGAAGGTCCGCATGGGCTTCGACACCCACATGGGCGATCACTATCCGTTCACGCTGGCCGACAAGCTGAAGGTCATCACCGAGCCGAGTCCGTGGTACGCGCGGGAATCGGGTGCCCAATCGCCGTGGGGGCGCCCGATCATCCCGACGGAGATGATCAGCGTGCTGCTGGGGTCCACGTCCGCACAGTCGGGCCTGAGCGGGCGCAAGCCGGCGGTCGGACTCTTTGCGGGGCAGGAGATCCGTCTCATCAACGGGCCGCTCTTCGTCGACCAGGAGTACGAACTCGAACGCGAAATCATCGCGCTCAGCGAAAGCGCGCGCACCGAATCGACCTGGATTCGCACCCGCGTCTTCGATGCGGCGTCGCGCGTGCTGGTGGCCGAGATGATCCTGAACGGCGCGGTGATGAAGGCGTCCTATCCGGCCTACGAGAGCGAAGCGCGCGCGCTGGCCGGACTCAAGGACTGAGCGAGTCAGTCGCCCCGACATCGAACAGAAACGACTGGGACCGAAGCCGTCTCTTGTCGAATCCGGCCTCCCACGGAAACCGCTCCTTTCCGTCGGGCCAGACGATCTGCACATAGTCGTAGCGGCCGCGCGCGAGTTGCGCTGGAACCAGCAGCTCGACGCGTGTCGTGTCCGCCGAGCGAGGCATCAGGGGAACCTGCGCAGCGCCGAGGATCATCACGCTTTCGTGAACCGGCTCGCCTGCCTTCGCCCGTTCCGCAATGATCTCTAGGACACCCTTGGCCCGCGCCGGCGCGATGCCGAACATGATCAAATCCGGGTGCCTGAAGGTCTTCTGCAAGCCAACCGTGTACACGTAAGTGACGGCTGCGTTTCGCGTGCCGACGCCTGCCATGGCCCAGCCTTCCCGGGCAATGCGGCGCCTGAGAGTCGCGACAACCTCGGGTTGGATGAACATCGATCCCGCCATCTCGCTGCGATGCTGAACATTCGAAGAGATTTCGAGTGCGCAGCGTACTATTTCATGGCCTTCGTTGCGCGCACAAATTACCCACGCTCACTGCCGAGCGCGGTCAACGCGCACCAGTGGCTCCTGTCGAACGACGGCAACGCCGCGGGCAGGGCAGTGCTAGTTGCACACCGTGGCCATAGCGCGTGCGGTCGGGCTGGCATTGGCGCTGAAGACGGACGTTGTCATACTGAGCCTCCCAATACTTGGAGGCTCCCATGACGATTGAGGCTGCTTACAGCAACGGCTGCATTAGCTTCGCGATCTACCCTGACGGTACAGGCACAGCTCGCGTCGTCGCGCGGATCACTGAGGAAGCACTGCAGGACCACTTCCGCGCAACCGGTGGTGCAGCGCACTTGATGCAGGTCTTTAGTGCGAACGAGGCGACGATCGTCGACAAGGCCCTCGAGCGATTCGCTCAGGCTCCTGGGTTTCCCGTGTTGCTGCGCAGCGCCGACTTCTAGGCGGCGACGCCGACATCGACCGCGTCTAAACGAGGCCGTGAATAAGTGCCCCACAAAGGAAAAAGCCCGCTACCAAAAAGATAGCGGGCTTTCCAGAGGCCTTGCGGCTTGTAGTGGCTCCTCGACCTGGGCTCGAACCAGGGACCTACGGATTAACAGTCCGGCGCTCTACCGACTGAGCTATCGAGGAACAAGCCTCAGATTATAGCGTGGTTTTTTGGCCCTTTCGGCAGACACACATCGAATCGCAACTTCTGCACAAAAATTTTTGAGGCATCGCGTCCCTGGAGTGGATGCGCGTAAACCTAATCGTTCATTTTCCGTGGCAGATGGCCATCAGCCGGGCCGCTGCGGCCTCGGGATCGGCATCCGCCACCAGCGCGCGAACGACTGCCACGGAGCCCACGCCCGTAGCCAGCACTTCGGGCATGCGCGCTGCATCGACGCCGCCGATGCCGACTTGCGGATAGCCGCGCAAGAGTCGCGCGTAGGCGCCCAATCGTGCGACACCTTGCGGCGCAGTCGCCATCTGCTTCAGCGTGGTCGGGTACACGGCGCCCATGGCGATGTAGCTCGGACTCACCGCGTCCGCGCGCACCATCTCCGCGTAGCCGTGCGTGCTCACGCCCAACCGAAGACCCGAGGCGCGAAGGGTCTGCAGTTCCGCCGGCGAAAGCGCGTCCAGATCTTCCTGGCCGAGGTGAAGCCCATAGGCGCGCGCAGCGATGGCCGCCCGCCAATGGTCGTTGATGAAGAGAAGGGCGTCGGTGCCGCGAACAGCTTCGACGGCTGCATGCACCTCGCGTTCGATCGCTTCCGCGTCGCCGGACTTGAATCGCAGTTGAACCGTGGGGATGCCTGCACGCGCCATGCGTCCGACCCACTGCGCATCGGGGAGCACGGCATAGAGGCCCAGGTTCGTGGGGCACTGCGGGAATGCGTCGTCTCGCGACGACGGCGGGAAGGGGCGCATGCCGAAATCGGCCGGGTTGTCCGGCCACGCGCTCGCTTCGAACGAACCGCTGCGTAGAGTTTGTGCGCGCCACGCGTTGGCCAGGCATTCGGCGTCGACTTCGATGAAGCCGAGCACGGCACAGGCCTGCTTCGCGCCGCGGTACACGGCGTCGTCGGACGAGAAGGACGACGCAGCGTTGGAGGAGGTCTCTCCAAAGCGCGACGCGTGTGCTGCGACGATGGCTTGCGCGATGGCATTGGAATCGGTCATTGCAGTGATGGCGTTCATTGCCGTTATTGCGAAGAGGCGTGATGCCAGAACGGCGTGCCGAGGACCGGAGTGCTCGGTTGGGCCGATTCCTGCGCGGCCATCGCGCCCGCGCGATGCGCGTCCCGTCCGGCCTGCACCGCATCCGCGAATGCACCGGCCATTGCGATCGGGTCCTGCGCCAGCGCGACGGCCGTGTTCAAGAGAACACCGTCGTAGCCCCACTCCATGACCTGGCAGGCGTGCGAGGGCAAGCCCAGGCCGGCATCGACGAGCAGTGGCACCGAAAGCCGTTCGCGCAGCACCTGCAACGCGTAGGGATTGACGGGTCCGCGCCCGGTACCGATCGGCGCGGCCCAAGGCATCACCGCCTGGCAGCCGACGTCGACCAGGCGCTGGCACAGCACCAGATCTTCCGTGCAATACGGAAGCACCTGGAAGCCGTCGCGGATCAACTGCGACGCTGCATCGACGAGGTTCAGCGTATCGGGTTGCAAGGTGTAGTCGTCGCCGATCAGTTCGAGCTTGATCCAGGGCGTGTCGAAAAGCTCGCGGGCCATCTGCGCCGTCGCGATCACCTCCTGCACGCTGTGGCAGCCGGCCGTGTTCGGGAGCACCGGCACGTCGAGACGTCGCAGCAGCTCCCAGAAGCCGTTGTCGTTGCCGGACGCGTTGGGCGTTGCGGTCTGGCGGCGCAGCGAGGCCGTGAGCATCGCGGGCCTGGCGCGTCGCACCGCGGCTTCGAGCACGTCGGGCGATGGATAGCGCGCGGTGCCCAGCAGCAGCCGGCTCTGGAAGGTCTGGCCGTAGAGGACGAGCGGGTCGTGGATGGATGCAGTGGTGGTCATGGCGTGGCCTGGGTTCTAGCCGCCCGTCACGGGGCGGATCACTTCGATGCGGTCATCGGGGCGCAGCAGGTGCGATGCGTAATTCGAGCGTGGGACGAATTGGCGGTTGACCGCTGCGGCAAAGGGCGGCGTCGCGTTGATGAGGACAAGTGCGTCCGACAGCTTCGCCTCGGGCGGCAGCGTGTGGGGCACGTCGTTGATCAGGATGTTCATGGTGTTGCGGGTTCCAGGCTGGGCGCCATGTCGAAGCGGCGGGCGAGCGCTGAATGGCCGGTCGCGAGCAGTTCCATGGCGACGTCGAGGATGGCGGGCGCGATCATGAAGCCGTGGCGGTAGAGGCCATTGATCTGCATCACGCCCGGCCGCGGCTGGCGCACGGCCGGCAGATTGTCCGGCAGGGTGGGCCGGCATTGCGTCGCGATCTCGATGATGCGTGCTTCGGCGAACCCGCTGTGCACCGAGTAGGCCGCGCTCAGCAACTCGAGCGTCGATCGCACGCTGGCCGGCGACATGTCTTCCGACTCGATTTCGGTTGCGCCGATCACGAAGACGCTGTCGGGCTTGGGAGCGATGTAGAGCGGATAGCGTGGGTGCACGAGGCGTGTGGGCCGTCGCAACGTCACCTCGGGTGCATGCACGCGAATGACTTCGCCGCGCACGCCGCGCAGTGCGTTCCACTGGGGGCGTGCCCCCAGGCCGCGGCAGTCGATGACGCGTTGGGGTTGCCCGGGTTCGCCAGGGGCGAAGTCATCGGTGGTTCGCGCCGCGTGCCAATGCAGTCGAACTTGTGGTGAAGCTTCGAGCGTTGCGAGGAGGGCAGCGAGCAGCGCGCGGTTGTCGAGTTGGCCTTCGTCCGGCAGCAGCAGCCCTTGGGCAAAACGCTGGCCCAGCGAAGGCTCCAGCGCCTCGATGCCGGTCGCGTCGAGCGACTTCATCTTGGGTAGTTCGGGCACGACCTCGCCAGTACGCGCGAGAACACGCGCGAGGCGCGCGGCTTCCGATGCGTCTTGGCGATGCCACAGCACCAGCGTGCCTTCGCGCTGAAAGAACACGGGCGCGGCCAGCGAGGCCACCAGGGTCGGCCACCGGTCGAGCGCGTAGTGGCCCATGCGCACCACCGAAGCCGGCGCAACGGCGGATTCCGCCAGTGGCGCCAGCATCGCGGCCGCGACACGGGCGGCAGCGCCTTCACCCTCGGGGCCGCCTGCTTCGAACAGATCCACCTTGCACCCGCCCTGTGCCAGCGTCACCGCAAGCAGGCGCCCCATGAGGCCACCGCCGAGGATCGCGGCGGTGCGAAATGGAAGATCGACCTTGCTCATGTCAGCTCGCCGCGCCGATCGAAACCGGCGCCTCCAAGATAAAGCCAAAAATACCGCGCGACCGGCTCCGCCGGGTCGCTGGCGTTGCGCCCCGGAGAGGGAGTGTCCGAGCCGCAAGAAGTGGGCGAAGGTGGGGGTAAGCTCGTGCCATGACCATTGCATTTTCCCGCTACGCCCGCGTGCTCTCGATCGCGGGTTCCGACAGCGGCGGCGGCGCCGGCATCCAGGCCGATCTCAAGACTTTCGCGGCGCTGGGCTGCTACGGCATGACGGCGATCACCGCGCTCACGGCCCAGAACACGCTCGGCGTGTCGGGCATTCATGGCGTGCCGCCGGCCTTTCTGAAGGCGCAGATCCAGGCGGTGGTCGAGGACATCGGCGTCGATGCCGTCAAGCTCGGCATGCTGCATGCGCCGGAGATCGTCGAGGTCGTGGCCTGGGCCATCGATCACTACAAGCTTCCGAACGTGGTCCTCGACCCGGTGATGGTTGCCACCAGCGGCGACAGGCTGATCGCGGCGGAAACCGTTCAGGTGCTGGTGCGCGATCTCTTTCCGCGAGCGGTGGTGGTTACGCCCAATCTGGACGAGGCGGCATTGCTGATCGGCCATGCGATCGACGGAGTCGATGCGCTGGACGACGCGGCCAGCGAGCTCCTCGCGTTGGGGGCAAACGCCGTGCTGCTCAAGGGCGGACATCTGCCGGGTGACGACGTGGTCGACCTGCTGGCGGAAGCCGGTGGCGATCGGCTGCGGCTGGCGTCTACGCGCATCGCCAGTCGCAACCTCCATGGCACGGGTTGCACGCTGTCGTCGGCGATCGCCGCGCACCTGGCGCTCGGCTACGCATTGCCCCAGGCTGTCGAACGCGCGCGTGGCTATGTGGTCGCCGCCATGGAGGCGGGCGCGGATGTCAAGGTCGGTGCGGGCCACGGCCCCCTCAACCACGGCTTTGCGCCAGTGCCGACGGTCCGCCTGCCGGCGACGGACGTGTGAGCCAGGCGAGCACGAAGGTGATCGCCAGGGTCGGCAGCGCGGAGCCCCACTGGGGCGCCCACGCCGCGCAGCCGTGATAGATGGCGATGCCGCCGATCCAGATGGCCGAAGCCGCGATGTCCACGCGGCGCGTGCCCACCGCCACGACGGAGCCGCCTGAGCCCAGTCGCCCGAGGATCACGCCGTAGAGTGGCACGAAGACGGAACTCAGCAGCAGCAGGAAGGGTTCGAGCGAGTGCATCGGCAAAACCAGCGCAAAGGCAATGCAGACCACGGCGAGCAGCAGGCCCCAGCGCCGCACGCTCCAGCGCGGCTGCAGGCTGTGGGCCGAGACCGAACCCGAGTAGACGTCGCCATACGCGTTGTCGAGTTCGTCGATCAGGATCAGGCCCAGCGCGACCAGTCCACCCTGTGCCAGCAACAACGCCGTGACCAGGCTGGCACCGGGCTCTGCCACGCTCACCACCATGACACCGAGCGCGTAGCACCAGATGTTGGCCACCGCGTAGCCGATCCAGGTTCCGCTGAAGGCGCCGCCCAGTCCGCCCGAGCTGCGCTTGCCGTGGCGCGCATAGTCGGCGACCAGCGGAAGCCAGGAGACAGGCATCGCGATCACGAGGTCGAGTGCACCGAACATGCCCATGCTGCCGTCACCGGGGCGCGTCCAGAAGGCATCCAGGCCCCTGGCATGGAGCCGTGTCGCGAATTGCCATGTCAGCCACACGAGCGAGAGCACGACCAGCGGCAGCCCGAATCGGCTCACGAACCGGCGCACCAGCTTGACCATCGAGCCCGCCAGCAGGGCGAGGAGCACGCCGCCCCAGAGCAGCGTCGTCACGAGTGAGCCCAGGTTGCCGTCGAGCGACCAGCCGAACGCCTGCCGGCCGATGGCCTGGGTGCCTTCGCGCATGATCACGATCTCGAAGGTGGTCCAGCCGATCAGCTGCACGATGTTCAGCACCACCGGAAGGCGAGCGAAAGCGCTCCCATAGGTGGCGTGCATCAGGCCCGCGCTGGCGAGCCCGCTTTCGCAGCCCAGGCGTGCAGTCCAAGCGAGGAGGCCCGCGCCGATGCACGAGCCGAGCACGATCGCGAAGACCGCGTCACGCGTGCCGACAGCGGGGACCAGGTACGCACCGATCTGCATGACGAGCAGGCCGACGCCGAGGCTGAACCACAGCGCCATGTGGTCGTGCCACCGGAACACGCGTCCTTCGTCCCGCAGGGGCGTCAGGGCCTCGTTGGCGCCGTCCGGCGCGGCATCGTTGTGTGTGTTTGCCATCCATTTGCTCCCGTGCAAATTGTTTGGCAGGTGGGCAAGGCCCGGCGGTGGGACCGGCACGCGAGAAAACGTGGCGGCCGCCGGACCAGCTTCCCTGCGCGAGGATTACCTCAGTCAGGTTCAAAGGGACTCTCTCAGCCGGCCCACGGGTTGTGGCAGGTCGGCACCCCTAGCGTTGCTTCAGTCTGGCGAAGCAGGGTGAATTGTAGAGCGATGCGTTCCCCGGTAGCGCTGGCGGCGTGGCGCCGCAGGCCGGACGGCGAGGGGAATCGAATTCAGGCGTGGCGGACCGTGGCCCGCGATTCGAGAGGCGCAACACCTCGTTCCGGTGTGCCTTTCGGCCGAAGAGCGTTCTGCGCATCGTCGCGAACGAGCCTCGGAAGGATGAAGCGCTGGCTCCAGCGCACCAGAACCCAGAACACCGCCGTGATCGCGCCGGCCAGCAACAGGCCAGCGACGATGTCGAAGGGGAAATGAACCCCGACGTAGACGCGTGCCCATCCCGTGACAACCGCGATCGCGAACATCGCCAGCCCTGCAACCCGCAGGGCAGGGCGCATGGAGAAGATCAGCGCAACGGTGAACATCACCGATGCATGTGCACTGGGCAGTGAGCCGCGTGCGCCATGCGTGATGTGCGACGGGCTCAGGCCGAGCGCGAAGGGGCGCGGCAAGTTGATGGCGTCCGCCAGTGCATGGGCGATGACTGCCGCCACGCCGGCGGCGGCGAGCGTCCCCATCGCGTACGCCCTTTGCGACGGGCATCGCCAGGCGACCCATCCCATGATCGCGACGCAGGCCCAGGACGCGCCGTCGGCGAGGACTGACGCGATCCACAGCAACTGTGGATGGGGCGTGTGGCCCGCGGCCAGCCACTGAAAGAGGGAGATGTTCAGCGCCTGCATGCGAGCATCGTAGGCTCGCGCGGTGTCGATAGCGTGAATTCTGCGTTCACACGCCGTTCAGGGTCGCAACGATCTGCGTGCGGGGAGTTCCGCCGCGGATGCACTCAGTGATCGACGCCCAGAAGGGTGTGCAGCCGGGTGCTGGTCGTGGTGTATTGAAGGGGGATCGACTTGTCGGGGAACACGATCGTCGTTGCGCCCCAGGCTGCCAGCGTGGCTTCGTGGAAACCGCAGACGATCAGCTTCTTCTTGCCCGGATAGGTGTTGATGTCGCCCACTGCGAAGACGCCGCGCTCGCGCGTTTCGTACTTTTCGGTGTCGACCGGCACTTGCTTGCGTACGAGATCCAGGCCCCAGTCGGCAATGGCGCCAAGCCGCGGCGAAATCCCGAGGCAGCCTATGAGTGCATCGAATGGCAGCGCCACGGTCTGCGCGTCAGGCGTGGCGATGTGCAATTGGGCATCGTCGAAGCCGACTGGCTGGCCCACGGCCAGGCGCATCGTTCCGGCGGCGATGCGCTCGCGCAGCGCGGCGACGGTGGCGTCCCCGGCCTGGAAGACGTCTCGCCGATGGAGCAAGGTGACCTGCTTCGCAATGGGGATGAGCGCCAGTGCAGTTTCGAGCGCGGCATCGTCGCCGCCATTCACGACAACGGTCTGCCCGGCAAAGCTGTCGAGCGCGTCAGGGTGGTAGACGAGCCGCGTGTCTGCCAGCCGCTCGATGCCTTCGACGGCAATGCGTTTGGGCACGAAGGCGCCGACCCCAGCCGCGATGAACACGGTTCTCGCCAGAAAGGCGCTGCCCTTGTTCGTGCCCAGCAGCAGGCGCCCATCGTCCTGGCGGGCGAGGGTCGCGACCTGTTCTCCGAGGTGGAATTGCGGCTTGAAGGGGGCGATCTGCTGCAGCAGCGATTCCACGAGGCCGCGCCCGGTGGTCACCGGCGTGCCTGGAATGTCGTAGATCGGCTTGTCGCCATACAACTCGACGCATTGGCCGCCGGCACGGGGCAAGGCGTCGACGATGTGGCAGGAAATTTCGAGCAGGCCGAGCTGGAAGGCCTGGAACAGCCCGACCGGGCCCGCGCCGATGATCAGCGCGTCAGTTTCGATGGGGCGTGATGACGTGCTCAGCGCACCAGCTCCGAGATCTTGTCGGTCTTGTCTTTCCACTCTTCGGCATCGGGCAGCGCCGGCTTGCGCTTGGTGATGCTCTTCCAGCCATCGGCCACGGCCAGCTCGGCATTGAGCTTGATGAAGGCCAACTGGTTGGCGGGCAGGTCTTCCTCCGCGTAGATCGCGTTGACCGGGCACTCGGGAATGCAGACTGCGCAATCGATGCACTCGTCGGGATCGATCACCAGCATGTTCGGCCCTTCACGGAAGCAGTCGACGGGACACACGTCGACGCAATCGGTGTATTTGCAGCGGATGCAGGATTCGGAGACGACGTGGGTCATGGTTCTTGACGAGAGGAATGATCGGGAAAACCCCGAATTTTAGGCCTTTGCGGCCGCGGGACGCACCAGCACGGCGGCGGAGGTCCGGTGAGAGGCGGTGTCGACGAGGATCAGCGACCCCAGCGCGCGCGATTGCGTGAAGGGCAACACAGCCAGCGGCTGCTGCAGACTCAGCACCACATCGCCGATGGCATTGGCTTCGAGCTGATCGGCCGGCTCGGAATCAAGCGTCGTGATATTCACCCGATCCACGATGCGCGCGACCTTGGCCTTGACCCATCGGTGACCCTGCAGCGCCCAATAGACGCGTCCCGCCACGAGCGGCTCGTCGTCGAGCCATGCGATGGTGGCGATGATCTCGCGCGACGGCTCGAAAGCGCCGGGTTCCAGCAGCCAGTCACCGCGCGACACGTCGAGCTCGCGATCCAGCACGATGCCGGCGCTGTGCCCCGCATGCACGGTCTTCGGTTGGCGCGTGTGGCTCAGCACCTGCGCGACGGTGGCGGTCTGGTTGCTCGGCAGCACGGTCACGCGCTGGCCGGGCTCGATGTGCCCGCTGGCGACTCGGCCCCAGAACACACGGCGGCCGCGTGAGGTGTCGGCCGAGGCGGAAAACTTCTCGACCCATTGCACCGGAAAGGCGAAAGGCACGGCTTCATCCTGCTCGGTGACCGGCAGTTGTTCCAGCAGTTCCAGCAGGCTGGGGCCTTCATAGCCAGCCCAGTCGGGGTGGCGCGAAGCGACGTTCCAGCCCTTGAGCGCCGAGATCGGCACCGTGGCAGCGACCCGCACGCCTGCGGCTTCGGCGAAATTCGCAAGCGCGGCAGAAATGCGCTCGAACGCCAGTTCGGCATCGTCAATGGCGTCGAGCTTGTTGACTGCGAAAACGATCGACTGCACGCGCAGCAGATGGCACAGCAGTGTGTGGCGGCGGGTCTGCGGCAGCAGTTCGCGCTTGACGACCTCGCCATCGCCGACTTCGGCCGCCCAGGCCAGCTTGGTCGCATCGACCAGCACCACGGCCGCATCGGCGCTCGAAGCGGCCGTGACCATGTTGCGCGTGTACTGCTCGTGACCGGGTGCATCGCCAATCACGAACTTGCGGTGCGCGGTCGAGAAGTAGCGGTAGGCCACATCGATCGTGATGCCCTGTTCGCGCTCGGCCGAGAGGCCGTCGGTCAGCAACGCCAGATCGGTCTCGCCGCCGCGCTGCACGCCAGCCAGCTGATCCTGCAGGACGGTCTTGCTGTCGACCAGGAGGCGGCCGATCAACGTGCTCTTGCCGTCGTCCACGCTGCCGCAGGTGATGAAGCGCAGCGCCGCGCCGGTCTCGGCGGCGTGGGTTCCAGAGGGAGCAGCAGTCGCAATAGTCATATTCGTCTCATTCAAAGCGGGCCCATCGCCCTCAAGTCCAGAAACACCGCGGATCCGGCTCCGCCGGTCCGCAGGTGTTGCCCCCGGCGGGGGTAGGCGGCCACACGAAGTGGGCAAGCCTGGGGGCGAGTCAAAAATATCCGTCTTTCTTGCGCTTTTCCATCGACGCTTCGGACGTCTTGTCGTCCATGCGCGTGGCCCCGCGCTCGCTCACGTCGGCGGCGAGCGTCTCGATGACCACATCGCCGGCATCGGCGGCAAGGCTGTCGACAGGGCAAGTGCACGTGATGTCGCCGACGGTGCGGAAGCGAACATCGCGGACCTCGATCTGCTCGCCGTCACGCGGCGGCGTGAGTTCGGTCACCGGCACCAGAAGGCCGCGCCGCTCCACCACTTCGCGCTTGTGCGTGTAGTAGATCGAGGGCAGGGCGATGTTCTCGCGCTCGATGTATTGCCACACGTCGAGCTCGGTCCAGTTCGAGATCGGGAACACGCGGAAGTGCTCGCCGGGCGCTAGGCGCGTATTGAAGAGCGTCCACAGCTCCGGGCGCTGATCCTTGGGCTGCCATTGGCCGAAGCTGTCGCGGTGCGAAAAGATGCGCTCCTTGGCGCGGGCCTTTTCCTCGTCGCGGCGGGCGCCACCGATCAGCGCGTCGAAGCGGAATTCCTCGATGGCTTCGAGCAAGGTGACCGATTGGTGCACGTTGCGCGATTCGTCCGGGTGCGCGAGCCGCACCGTGCCGCGCTTCATCGAGTCCTCGACGTTGCGCACGATCAGCTCGGCGCCGAGTTCCTTGGCGCGGGCATCGCGGAAGTCGGTCACCTCGGGGAAGTTGTGGCCGGTGTCGATCATCAGCAGCGGGTAGGGAATACGGCCGATGCCGAAGGCCTTTTCCGCGCACTTGAGCAGCACCAGCGAATCCTTGCCGCCCGAGAACAGCAGCGTCGGCCGCTCGAAGGATGCGGCGACTTCGCGCAGGATGAAGATGGTCTCTTCTTCCAGTGCATCGAGCTGTGTGTTGGAAAGGCGCGCGAGCGACTGCGATGTGGATTGCAGCAGCAGGTCGGTGTCGGTACGGGCGTTCATGAAGCGGGGCTCAGTTCGGGATGGCACGAATGGGGATGGCACGGTTCGGAAGCGGTGAGACCGCGGACAGGGGCTCGAAAGCAGCGGGCTCCTCGCCCTCGTGGCTACCGTCGGCGGCGACGTGCAGGCCGCACTCCTTGGCGCTTTCCTGCTCCCACCACCAGCGTCCCGACCGGAAGTCTTCGCCGAGCGTCACGGCTCGGGTGCAGGGCGCGCAGCCGATGCTCGGATAGAACTGGTCGTGCAGCGGGTTGTAGGGCACCTTGTGGAGGGCGATGTAGTGCCAGACGTCGCCCCAGGTCCACCGCGCCAGCGGGTTGAGCTTGACGCGCTCGGGCTGCTGCTCGATGAACTCGACCTCGGCACGCGCGCCGGATTGCTCGCGTCGCAGGCCCGTGATCCAGGCGCGCTTGCCGGCGAGTGCCCGCTCGAGCGGCTCCATCTTGCGGATGTGGCAGCAGGCCTTGCGCAAGTCGAGGCTGCGGTACATCGCATCCTCGCCGTTCTCCTTGACGAAGGTGGCCGCATCTTGTTCGACGGGGCGGTACACCTCGACTTCCCGGCCGTAGTGGGTTTGCAGCCGGTCGAGCAAGTCCAGCGTTTCAGCGTGAAGCTTGCCGGTTTCGAGCACGAAAACGCCACTCTGCACCTGGAAGCGATGCAGGATGTCCGTCACGACCATGTCCTCCGCGCCCAGGCTGGAAGCCTGAGTGATCGGCGTGAACTCGGCGGCCGCCCCGCGCAGCAGGGCCACGGTTTCGGCGAGCTTGTCGTCGAAATCGGCGGAGGGCTTGGCGTAGAGCGAGATGGCGTTCATGTCGAATTGGCTGGGCGTCGGGGCGCTGGCTGGTGGATGGAGTTCAGGCGGTTTCGCGCTTGAAGATGGGGGTCGCCTGGACTGCATCGCCCTGGTAGAAAGCGGCGAAGCGGTCGAACTGGCGCTGGGCGGCGGAGGCGTCCACGCCTTCCTTCAGCACGGCGCTCGAGAAGCCGGTGCGCTGCATCTGCACCAGTTGGTCGATCAGCACATCGCCCGTGGCGCGAATGTCGCCCTTGAAGCCGAGTCGCCGACGCAGAAGGAAAGCCTGGCTGTAGGCCCGGCCATCGGTGAACTTGGGGAAGTCCAGGTCGATGCGTTCCACGTCGTCGAGGCACACCTCGATCGCGAGGGGATCGGCGTCGTTGGGCAGTTGCAGCACGTTCGGGTCGCCGTTGTCCACGTGGTCTTCGGCAGCAATCAGTTGAAGCGTCTTGTTCATGCGGCCTCCTCGACCTTGAAGCGCGCGCCGTTGGCGGCGGCCTTGAAAGGCTCGATGCCGACGCGCCGCAGCGCATCGATGAAGGTTTCGCCCGCTTCGCGGGTGTCGCGATACGTGTTGAGCACGGCTTCGATCACGTCCGGCACTTCGGCCGCGGAGAACGAGGGGCCGACCACCTTGCCCGGTTGCGCCGCACCGCTGAGCGCGGAGCCGTCGGAGCCGCCAAGCGTGACCTGGTACCACTCCTTGCCGTCCTTGTCGACGCCGAGGATGCCGATGTGGCCGCTGTGGTGGTGGCCGCACGAATTGATGCAGCCGCTGATGTGCAGGTCGATCTCGCCGAGGTCGTCGAGTTCGTCCAGATCCTGGTAGCGCTCGGTGATGGCCTCCGCGATCGGGATCGAGCGCGCATTCGCCAGCGCGCAGAAGTCGCCGCCAGGGCAGGCGATCATGTCGGTCAGCAGGTGTACGTTGGCACTGGCGAAGCCGGCTTCGCGCGCGGCGAGCCACAGGGCGTGCAGGTCTTCGGCATGCACCCAGGGCAGCAAGAGGTTCTGGTCGTGCGTGACGCGGGCTTCCCCGGCGCTGAAACGGTCGGCCAGCAGGGCAGCGGTGTCGAGCTGGTCGGCCGACGCATCGCCGGGTGCCTGCAAGCGGCGCTTGAACGACAGCGTGACGGCGCGCAGCGCCGGATTCTGGTGCGGCGCCACGTTGCGTGCCAGCCAGCGCGCGAACATCACGTCGTCGGCGGCCTGGGCGCGCAGTTCGGCATCGGTTTCCTCGGCGCTGCGGAACACGCGCGTTGCCAGCGTCGGCGGCACGAAGGAAGCGCTCACGCGGTCGAGCTCGGCCTGCGTGACCGTGTGCGGTGCGCCGTCGTGCTCGATGATCTGCTTGTACTCGGCTTCGACATCATCGATGTAGCGTTGGCCCTCGGCCTTCACCAGGATCTTGATGCGCGCCTTGTAGATGTTGTCGCGCCGGCCGTAGCGGTTGTAGACACGGATCACCGCTTCGAGGTAATTCATGATCTGGTTCCACGGCAGGAACTCGCGCAGTACGGTGCCGATGATCGGCGTGCGGCCCATGCCGCCGCCGACCTGCACGCGGAAGCCCAGTTCGCCCGCGTCGTTCTTCACCAGGTGCAGACCGACGTCGTGCCAGCCCGTGGCAGCGCGGTCTTCCTTGGCGCCCGTGATCGCGATCTTGAACTTGCGTGGCAGGAAGGCGAATTCCGGATGCAGCGTGCTCCACTGCCGCATGATTTCGGCGAAGGGGCGCGGATCGGCGATCTCGTCGATCGCCACGCCGGCGCGCTCGTCGCTGGTGATGTTGCGGATGCAGTTGCCGCTGGTCTGGATGCCGTGCATGTCGACCGAGGCCAGCAGGTCCATCACGTCGGCCGACTTCGACAGCGGGATCCAGTTGTACTGGACGTTTTGGCGTGTCGTGAAGTGCGCGTAGTGCGTCGGCAGCTTGTGCGTGCC
The DNA here is from genome assembly GCF_030317145.1 of Variovorax flavidus. GTDB lineage: Bacteria > Pseudomonadota > Gammaproteobacteria > Burkholderiales > Burkholderiaceae_C > Variovorax > Variovorax flavidus. The sequence goes on along the minus strand of NZ_JASZYE010000001.1, from coordinate 920,680 downwards.
GAGCTTGCCCTGCGTGGCCAGCGCGGTCTTGTAGACCTCGGCCTCGGGCTCGTCGTAGACGCGCGCAATCTTGGCCAGCACGCGCAGCTGTCGGCTCGACAACTCGCCATAAGGCACCGCGACGCGCAGCATCGGCGCGTAGCGCTGCACATACCAGCCGTTCTGCAGCCGCAGGGGACGGAATTCGTCCTCGGAGAGCTTGCCTGTTTGCCAACGTTCGAGCTGGTCGCGGAATTGCGCCGCGCGCAGGTGCACGAATTGGCGGTCGAAATCTGTGTATTGGTACATCGTGTGTCAGTTGCTGGAAGGCGGTGCGTCCACGGCCCGTCAACGCGAGCCCAGGAATGTAGAAGCGAGCCTTATGGAAACAAACTATTTTTTGGTTCGCGCCTTATGCGGATAAGCTTATTCGTCAATCCCCATGCGGGTTTGCGGGCGATCGAATGCTTATTCCGGATAAGGCGAGCGACGTCCGGATCGTCGTTGAAGCGACGGGTCCGGGGCCGAATCCCAGGGTGATTCTAGGAAAGGACGCGCCTCCACGTGCGCGTCACTGCGTTGCGTTGATGCCGCCGTCGAGATACAGCACCTGGCCGGTCACGAATGACGCCGCCGGCGCGCAGAAGAACACCGCCGCGCCCGCCACGTCCTTCGGGTCGGCCACCCGGCCGAGCGGAATGCGCTCCAGCAACTGCCGGTGCGTTTGGGGGTTCGCCAGCCAGTGGCGCGCCATTTCGGTGCGGACCACCGTCGGCGCGACCCCGTTGACCGTGATGCCGTGCGGCGCCAGCTCGGCGGCGTGCTGGCGGATCAGCATGACCAAGCCGCCTTTGCTGCTGGCATAGGCCGAGTAGCCCCGGCCGCGCAGGCCCAATCGGGATCGCACCGACAGCAAGTGCACCTGCGATCCGCCGCGCCCGCCGGCGATCTGGTGCCGTGCCGCCGCCTGCGCCAGGAACATCGCCGCCTTGAGATTGACCTGTACCACCTCGTCGAAGGCCTCCTCGGTCGCTTCGAGCAAGGCTTGTTCGCGCTGGATGCCGATGCAGTTCATCAGCACGTCGAGCCTGCCGAAGTGCGCAGCGACGGCATCGACCGACGCCTGGATGTCGGCGACCGAATGCGCGTCCATGGAGACCCCCAGCGCGTCATGTCCCGCCGCCCGGAGCGACGCGGCCAGCGCCTGCGCCCTGGCTTCGTCCCGTCCCGACACTGCCACCCTGGCGCCGGCCAACGCCATCGCCCAGGCGATGGCTTCGCCGATACCGCCATAGCCGCCGGGGATATACGCGACTCGGCCTTCGAGGCTGAACAGGCCCGACATCTCGCGAGAAAAGTCGATGCGTGGCGTGATTTCTTCTTCCATGCGGTCAGTCCATCAGCAAGCCGCCGTTGAGATCGACGATCTCCCCGGTGATGAAGCCGGCGAGCGGCGATGCGAGGAAGCGCACCACGTGCGCAAACTCCTCAGGCTCGCAGAAGCGGCCGACCGGGATGTCCTTCAGCAGGGCCTGCCGCTGCTGTTCGGTCAGCTGTTCGGTGATCATGGGCGTCTTCACATAAGCCGGCGAAATGCCGTTGGCGGTCACGCCGAAGGATGCCAGTTCGCGCGCCAGCGAGAAAGTCAGCGAGGTCAGCGCACCCTTGGAGACGGAATAGGCCGTTCCCGCCGTGAGCCCGCCGGTCTTTGCCGCCAGCGAGCAGGTGTTGATGATGCGGCCGGCCCGTCGCGCCTTCATTGACGGCACCACCTGCTGAGACAGGTAGAAGGCGCCATCCAGGTTCACCGCGAGCACGTGCCGCCATTCCGAGGCGTCGGTGGCTTCCGCCTTGTTGTTCGACAGGATCCCGGCGTTGTTGACCAGCACGTCGACCGGGCCGAGGGCTTCGACAACCTGCGCGTGGCCGCTTTGCACTGCAGAAGGGTCGCTGATGTCGAAGCAGAAGGGCAGGGCATCGGCGCCGAGTTCCGCGGCAAGCGCGAAGGTCCGTTCGCGATGAGCATCCACGAGCGCGACCTTGCAGCCGTCCTCGAGCAGGAAGCGCGCCGCCGCCCGCCCCATCGTGCCGGCGGCCCCGGTGACCAGCGCGACCTTGCCCTGCAAGGGCCTCGAGTGAAGTTCAGGCATCGAGCGCACTCTTCTTTCCGAACAGTCCGCGCGAGCGGAAGGTGACGACCGCGATGAACAGCAGGTACATCGACATCAGGGACCACTCCGACGCGTACGAGCCGGTCAGGCCCACGACCATGCCCACCATCAGTCCCGCGATCACCGCACCCCAGAGCGAACCCACGCCCCCCAGCACGATGATGAGGAAGGCCGGCACCACCGCATCCACCCCCACGTGCGGACGCACGCCCCAGATCGGCGCCATCACCACACCCGCGATTGCGGCGAGCGCCACGCCCAGGCCGAACACGAACAACCGGAGCCGCGACAGGTTGATTCCCAGGGCTCGCACCATCTCGCTGTCGTGCGCGCCGGCCTTGATGATCGCGCCGTAGGGCGTCTTCTGGAGAAAGAGCCACAGCAGGAAGATCATCAGCACCGCGAAGGCGCTGGCAAAGAAGCGATAGCGCGAATAGATGAGGTCGCCCAGCATCAATGCGCCCGAGATCGCCTGCGGCAGCGGGATCTGCTTCTCGGACGAGCCCCAGACGAGCCGGATGCCTTCCTCGATCACCAGCGCCGCGCCGAAGGTCAGCAGAAGGCCGTAGAGCGGATCGCGACCGTAGGTGCGCCGCATGCACAGTTCCAGCAGCATGCCGAAGAGGCCGACGAAGACCGGAGCCAACACCAGCGCGAAGAGGTAGCGCACCTCGATCGGCAAAGCCATGTACGCCGCCTGCAGCGCCGGAAACATGCCCAGCTGCGGCGCCACGATGAAGAGCGCAACGTACATGCCGAGAGCGAACAGCGAGCCGTGCGCCAGGTTGATGGTCTCCATCACGCCCACGATGAGCATGAAGCCCAGCGCAATCAGCGCGAACAGCAACCCCAGCGAAACGCCGTTGACCAGGTGGGGCAGCAACTGGAAGAGAAAGTCCATCGCGTCTGGGTCCGGCGATTCAGACGTCGTAGCTCGGTGTCGACTCGTAGCTCTCCAGCTTGCAGTTGGCCGCAGCGTCCTTGTCCTGCACGTCCTTCGGGTCGGCCTGCGTCAGGATCTTGAAGATGTCGTCCTTTTCGGCCGGCGCGTCGTTGTAGCGCGCCATGTAGATGGTCTGCTGGCACTGATGCGTCGCCGGGTCGATCCATGCGTCGTAGTGCTGCAGGCGGTCCGCCGCGGTCATCTTTCGGCCTTCGAGCTTCTTGATGACCGCGATGTTCTGCGTCGTTCCCGTTTCCTCGACGCAGCGCAGCAGCTCGCGCGTTGCCATATAGGCGTTGTGGTAGACGTTGCCCGGCACGCGGATGGCCATGCCCGGGAACTGCTTCTGGTAGGCGGCCACGAACTCCTTCACACCCGGCAGGTCGAGGCGGTAGTACCAGGTGGTGCCGAACACGCCGAAGATCGCATCCGGACCAAGGCCATACACATCCGGCCAGTCCTGCTGGTTGTTGATCCACGCCATGCTCTGGTTCAGCTTGAGCTGCACCACCTGCTGGCGCAAGGCCTTGATGTCATCGCCACCCACGGCCGTCGCGACCACGTTCGGCTTGAGCTGCTGCAGCTTCAGCAGATAGGACGAGAAGTCGCGCGTGTTCTGCGGCACCAGCAGTTCGTCGACGATCTTGCCGCCGTTGGCTTCGACGATGGCGCGCGTCGCCTTCGAGGTCGTGTGGCCCCACACGTAGTCGTTGGTCAGCAGGACCCAGTTGCGGCCGCTGGCCGCGATGGCGTTCTTGACCGTTGCATTCGAGAAGTTGGTGCCGTTGCCGTCCCACACGAACTTCACGCGATGGCAGTCCTTGCCAGCCTCTGTCGGCGAGCTCGAATTGGTGTTGAGGAAGATGGTCCCGTACTTCTGCGCGACCTGCGAGATCGCGTTGGCCACGCCCGAATGGACGGCGCCGATCAGGAAGGCGGCCTCGTTGCGCGTGATCATCCGCTCGGCCACGCGCGATCCGGTCGCCGGCGTGGTCTCGGTGTCGATGTGGATGGCCTCGATGCGCCGCCCCAGCACGCCGCCCTTGTCGTTGAATTCCTTGATCGCCATCATCGCGCCCAGCCGTTCCTCGCCGCCCGATGCGGCGTACTGGCCCGAGGCATCCATGGTGAGCCCGATGACCAGCGGCTTCTTCTGCGCGGCCTGCGCCCACACGCGGTTGTGTTTCCACGGGCCCATGAAGGGCGCCACGCCGTACAGACCCGCGCCCGCGAGCGCGAGACCGGTGCCCTTGAGCAGGGCACGGCGTGAATCGGAGGGAGTATTGGTCTTCTTCATGGTCGTTGTCTCCTGCTGTTGTGGGGAGGGACTAGCGCGGAATGATCTTCACGTTGCTGGCCTTTTCCTGGGCCTCGAAGAGCGAGGCGATCAGCTTGTCGCCGAACCCGAGGTTGACGGCCTGGATCAGGCTCTGGTGCGCGGCCTCGCCCATGAAACTCGACACGGGAAGCGTCTCGGCGAGGTGGGTGTAGTAGCGCAGGTCCTTCTGTGCGTTGGCGATGCCGAACTTGAAGCCGTCCACCGAGCCGTCGGTGAGCGTCTTGCTCGTCATCATCTGGAAGATGCCGCAGTTCACGCCGCCGACCGACACCACGTCATAGAGGCGCTTGAGGTCGAGTCCCGACTTGGCGGCGACCGCGAAGGCCTCCGCGATGCAGGCGGCGAAGCTCATCGCCATCATGTTGTTGACCAGCTTCAGCACATGGCCGTGGCCGGGCGGACCGACGTGGAAGATGTTCTCGCAGAAGGCCTTGAGCACCGGCTCGATCACCTGGAAGTCCTCGGCGTCCGCGCCCACCATGGTGTTGAGCCGGCCTTCCTCCGCCTCCTTGGGCGTACGGGCCAGCGGCGCATCGATGAACTTCACGCCTTTGGCCGCGAAGTCGGCGCGGATGCGGGTGGTGGACGAGGGCTCGGCCGTCGACGTGTCGACCACGATCAGCCCTTGCCGTGCGGCGCCCAGCAGACCATCCGCGCCATAGACGATGTCTTCCACCTGCGGCGAGCCGGTCACGCAGATGAAGACGATGTCCGCCGCCTGGGCGGTCGCGGCGGGGGTGCCCGCCTCGGTGGCGCCTGCTGCCAGCAGGTCCGCGAGATTGGCGCGGTTGCGGTGGGCCTTGAAGGTGAGGGCGAAGCCCTTCGCAAGCAGGTTCTTCGCCATGCCGTGGCCCATCATTCCGATGCCGATGAAGCCGATCCTGGATGTGGTCATGAGTGTGGTTTCCGTGAAAGTTCAAGCAAGAGGGGAGGTGACGCCGGCCCGGGCTTCGCGCCAGAGCCGCATGAGTCGGGCATAGCGGTCGGCAACCTCATCGATGACCTGCGCATCGCCGAGCTGGCCGGCAAACCATCCGGCGGCGGCGTCCGCGAAGATCGACCGGCCCACGGCGAAGCCACGGCAGATGGCGTGCGGCGCTGCGGCCTCGAAGCCGTTGCGCAGTTCGTCTTCGCTGGCTTCCAGGCCCAGCAGCAGCACGCCGCGGCAGTGCGGGTCGTGTCGGCGGATCACCGCGCCGATCTGCTCCCACGCCTGAGTCGAATCGGAAGGCGGCAGCTTCCACCAGTCGGGGCGGATGCCGGCCTCGTAGATCTGTTCCAGCGCGCGGGCCAGCGTGCTCTCGTCGCCCGGCAGCTCGCGTGGGGGGATGACTTCGACCAGGAACTCATGAAAGGTCGCGATGCTCGCGCACTGCAGTTCCGACAGCCGCGCCAGCTGTGCATCGCGCAGCGCCTTTGGATCGTCCGGGTGATAACTCACCAGGCATTTCGCGACGTGCTCGCCCGGCCAGCCGCGCATCTCGAGCGAAAGCGCCTTGCTGGTTTCGAAGACCAGCGGACGCGAACCGGGCAACTCCACCGGGCGGGCAATCCACCAGCCCTTGCCGGTGAGGGTCGGCAGGATGTCTGCGCCAAAGCGGCTGTCGAGGATCATGCCGGCGTCCGGGCCGGACGTCTCGGCTTGCGCGACGCGGCGAGCGCCCTCGGCCACCAGCCGCTTGAAGGTCTCGACGCTGCGGGGCTCGGCGCCATGTTGCGCAGCGAGTTCGTCGAGCTGCACACGATGATCGAAGGCGAGAATTCCGAGTTCGCTCCATCGCCGCGTGCGCGTCGTCGCGCGGTGAAGATGCTCGAGATGCGCGTCCTCGCGAAGCCGACGCGTGTGCGAGCCATGCGCAAGAAAATGCTGCAGTTCCTCCCAGCTCGCCATGGCCGGGGCGCAGCCATGACGCGACACGACCAGTGCGCCGCAGGCATTGGCGTAGGTACAGCAGCGTTCCAGCGGCTCGTCCTTGAGCCAGCCGCGCAGGAACCCAGCCATGAAGGCATCGCCTGCGCCGAGTACGTTGTAGACGTCGACCGCAAAGCCGGGGCCGCGCAGGCCGTCGTCCAGGCGATCGGGAATCGCGCCGTCGAACACCACGCAGCCCATCGGCCCGCGCTTCATCACGATCGTGCCGGCAGTGAGCGAGCGCAGGCGCCGGATGGCGGTGAGCGTGTCCGAACTGCCGCCGGCGATGTGGATTTCCTCCTCGGTCCCGACCACCAGGTCGCACGACGGGATCACCGTCTGGAAATGCGCGCTGACCTGATCGGACGGCACGAAGCGCTGCTCGCCCATGCCGGGGCTGGTCAGGCCCCAGAGCACCGGACGGTAGTCGATGTCGAGCACCACGCGCGTGCCGCCGGCCTTGGCATGCCGAATCGCGGTGCGGCATGCCTGGTAGGTCTGCGGCTGCGACAAATGCGTGCCCGAGAGCAGCAGGGCGGTGGCGGATGCGATGTGGCCGGGCGTGACGTCGGCTTCGTCGATCGCCATGTCGGCGCAGTGATCGCGGTAGAAGACCAGCGGGAAGGTCTCGCGGTCCTGGATGCCGAGGAACACCAGCGCCGTCAGGCGCCGCGGGTCCGTCTTCACGTGGCTCACGTCCACGCCTTCCGCGGCCAGCGTCTCGCGCACGAAGCGTCCGTTGTGCTCGTCGCCGACTCTCGTGAGCATTGCGGGCTTGAGGCCGAGCCTTGCGACGCCCACCGCCGTGTTGGCCGGCGAGCCGCCCAGGTACTTGGTGAAGCTCAGCATGTCCTCCAGCCGGCCGCCGATCTGCTCGCCGTACAGATCGACCGCGGCCCGCCCCATGCAGATGACGTCGAATGGTCTTGTCATGACGGCTTCTTGGCTGTGGGCACCTTGCGGGCCCGCTGGTGGCTGGCCTGCTCGGCCAGGAGATGCCCGGTGCTCACGACCAGCGCCTGCGCCAGGCACAGTGGCGCTACGAGGGAGCGGAAGGGCTTCGACGAATCGTCGGCCAGCTCGAAGCAGACCTTGGCCGACGCCTTGAGTGGTGACAGGGGCCCATCGGTGATCGCGACCACCGCGGTGCCTCGGGCGCTCGCCGCCTGCGCCGCGTCGAGAACCTCTGGGGAGTAGTTGCGAAAGCTGGCGACCAGCAGCACGTCGCCGGGCGCCACCGCGCGCAGGCTCTCGCGCAGCATGCCGCCGGCGCCGTCGAGCAGATGCGTGCGCAACTCCAGCTGGCTCAATGCGTAGGCAAGATAGCCGGCGACCGGGAAGGCCCGCCGCTGGGCCAGCACATGGATGTGAGGTGCGTTGGCGATGAGCTTGACGGCCTTCGTGAGATCGGCCTCGTGGATCATTTCCTCCAGTTGGCCCAACTCGCCGACCGAGTCCATCGCCAATTGGTGCAGCACGCTGCCCGGCGCGCGCGCGCCGTTGGTCTGCTTGCGGCGCATCTCGACGATGCGTTCCCGGTAGCTCGACGACCGCTCCACCAGATGACCGCGGAAGACCTGCTGCATCTCGGAGAAGCCGCCATAGCCCACGGCGTTGGCGAAGCGGATCATGGCCGAGGGCTGCACCTCGGCGGCCTCGGCAATCGCCGCCACTGTTCCGAGAGCGAGATCGTCCGGCCGCTCCAGTGCGTGACGGGCGATGCGCTGGAGCTGTTTCGACATGCCGGGGTAGGCCTGCGCGATCCGGTTCTTCAGCTGCTCGTAGGTGGCGATCGGGTCCATGTCGAAAAAATAGAATGAATGTTCTTGAACGTTTCGATATTAGAACGTACATTCTGTTTTGTCCAACACCCATTTCAAGTACCCGGAGACAAGGCTTTCATGCAACTCGCCGCTGGTCGCGCCGCAGTCCTTCCTGCGCCCATGGTGTTCGTGCTCGGCTTCCTGCTGTCCACGCCGCTGTGGATCGCGCAGGTGGGTCTCTATCAGTACCTGGCGCTCGAAATCATGATCTGGATGATGTTCGCGCTGGGCTACAACCTCCTGCTCGGTTTCACTGGCTTGCCGTCCTTCGGGCACGGCGCGTACTTCGGCATCGGGGCCTATGCCTTCGGCCTGCTGCAGCTCAAGGTGTGGCCGAACCTGTGGTTCGACCTGTTCGGGGCGGTGCTGGTCGCCGCAAGCATGGGTGCGCTGGTGGCCTTGTTCATCTCGCACCGGCGCGGCATCTACTACGCCTTGCTCACCATCGCCTTCGGCCAGGTGTTCTGGTTCATCGCCAACAAGTGGCACACGGTGACCGGCGGGGAAGACGGACTGCTCAACATCCGGCGGCTGCCGGCGGATCTGGGCTTCGTGTCCTTCAGTCTCACCAGCAACAACGCGCTGTTCTATTTCTGCCTCGCCGCCTTCGCGGTGGTGCTCGTCGCGCTGTGGCGGCTGGTGCATTCGCCGCTCGGGCGCGTGCTCAGCGCCATCAAGCAGAACGAGACCCGCGCTGCCTTCGTGGGCTACAACGTCTGGCTCTACAAGTGGCTGGCGTTCACTTTGTCGGCCGGCGTGGCGGGGCTGGCGGGCGCATTGTTCGCCATGGCTCAGCAGTCGGCGTACCCCAACGTGATGAGCCTGCACAACTCGGGCTTCGTCGTGATGATGGTGCTCGTCGGCGGCGGGCTCGTGAGCTTCTGGGGGCCGTTGATCGGCGCCGCCTTCTTCATCCTTGCGCGCGACCTGCTGGGTGTCTACACCGAGACCTGGCTGCTCTGGTATGGCCTGATCTTCATGGCCATGGTGATCTTCAAGCCCGACGGCATCGCCGGCATCTGGCAGGCGTGGCGGCAGCGGCCGTCGGCCGGCCGGCGGGCGTTGGCCGCTGGCGCGTCGGTGTCGACGGCATTGATTCAGCGAGGTGCGGATGAAGCTGTTTGAAGCGACGGGACTTTCCAAGCGCTTCGGCGATCAGGTCGTGCTCGAGGACATCACGCTCGACTGCGAGGAGGGCGAACTCGTCGGCATCATGGGCCCGAACGGCGCAGGCAAGACGACCTGCTTCAACGTGCTCACGGGCCGCTACAAGCCCGATCGCGGCACGGTGCGCTTCGCGGGCGAGGACATCACGGGCCTCGCGCCGCGCGAGATCGCGCGCAGGGGCATCTCGCGTTCGTTCCAGATCATGAATCTGTTCGACGACTACTCCGCGCTGGACAACGTGCTGATCGCGACGCCGCACGTGCGCAAGCAGGGCTTCAATCCCTGGCGCGACCTCGGCGCGGACAGCACCGCGCAGGACCTGGCCGCGACGGTGCTCGACAGCGTGGGGCTGGCGGGCAAGGAGCGCGTGCAGGCCAGGAGCCTGTCCTACGGTGAACGCCGGGCGCTGGAGATCGGCGTGGCGCTGGCGGCCGCGCCGCGCATGCTCTTCCTTGACGAGCCGACGGCCGGCCTCGGCGCGGAAGGCACGGCACGGCTCGCCGAACTGGTGGCGCGCTTGAGGAAGCAGTTGACGATCATGATCATCGAGCACGACATGAAGTTTCTCTTCGGGCTGGCCGATCGGATCTCGGTGATCCACTGGGGCCAGGTCATCGCACAGGGAACACCGGCTGCGTTGCGGCAGAACGAGTGGGTGGCTCGCTCCAACCTGGGGACACTGGCATGAGCGCCGTGGTGACTTTGCCCGCCGCCGCCTCTGCGGAGCCCGGGCAGGCCGCGCTGCTCACCATCGACCACATCGACACCTACTACGGCGAGACGCAGGCGCTGTTCGATGTCTCGCTTCGGGTGGGCGCAGGCGAGGTGGTTGCGCTGCTGGGGCCGAACGGTGCCGGCAAGACCACGACGCTTCGCTCGATCCTGGGACTCACGCCCGCCCGTAGGGGCGCGGTCCGCTTCGACGGCCGCGACATCACGCATGCCTCGACCCATGAGATCGCGCGCTGTGGCGTCGGCTGGGTACCGGACGACCGGCGCATCTTCCCGACGCTCACCGTTGCGCGCAATCTTGCGATCGCACGCAAGATGTCGCGCTTTCGCGCATGGACCGAGAAGGAGTGCTTCGAGATCTTCAGCGCGCTCGAACACCTCATGCACCGCGAATGCGAGAACCTCTCCGGCGGTGAAATGCAGATGGTCGCCATCTCACGGGCCTTGCTCGGCTCACCAGGGCTGGTGCTGTTCGACGAGCCGAGCCAGGGGCTGGCGCCCAAGGTCGTGCAGGACGTGATGAAAACCATCACCCGGCTGAAGGCCGAGGGCGTCTCGGTCCTGGTGGTCGAGCAGAACGTGCAGAGCGCGCTCGAAGTCGCCGACCGCGTGTACGTGATGAACCTGGGCAGCATCGTGCATGAAGGCCGGGCTGATGTGCTGCTGCGCGACGCGACGCTGCGGCGCCAGTTGCTGGGAGTGTGACGTCGATGAATGCTCCGCTTCTCCAGGTCGTGCAGATCGGCAAGCAATACACCCGCGGGCTGCTTCGTCCGCAGGTCACCTTCTCGCTTGCAGCCGATTTCGAAGTAGCCGAGCCCACTGTTGTGGGCGTGCTCGGGCCCAATGGCTCCGGAAAGACGACGCTGTTCGAACTCATGACCGGCAGCAACCTGCCCGACGCCGGCCGTGTGCTGGTCAACGGCCAGGACATCCATCGGGTGCGCACGCGGGAGCGCGACCGGCTGGCGATCCACTACCACCAGTCCTATCAGGTGCGCTCTTTCCAGCGCACGCGGCCGAACTTCATGCTCGACCACGCGGCCAGCGATTCACCGCTGGTGCATCTGTTCGACGAGCCGCAGTTCAACACGCAGGACGGCTACATAGGCTTCATGCTGGAGTTCTTCAGGAAACTGCGTGGCGCGGGTCGCGTGGTGTTCCTGTGCCTGCACCCGAACGAGCCGTATCACATCGACATCCTGCGCGAGAGTTGCGAGCGGTTCATCTTCGTGCAGAAGGGCGTGGTGACGCAGGTCCCGAGCTTCGCGGCGCTGCTCGGCAATGAGCAAGTGCGTTCCTACCTGGGGTCGCTCGCGCCGGCCCGGGAGCGATAGCTTCGGTGCATCTAGAGGACGAACTCCGTCACGGTGATGTAGTGGCACAGCGTGCCGCCCAGTACGAACAGGTGCCAGGTGCCGTGAGCATGCCGCCAGCCGCGGGGATTGCGATAGAACACGGTGCCTGCGGAATACAGCGCTGCGCCGACCATCAGCCAGGCGAGACCCTCGGATTCGAGGCGCGCGATGAGTGGTGCACCGACCAGCACGCCCAGCCAGCCCATCCCCATGTACAGCAGCAACGATGTCTTCGGTGGCTCGCCGGGCCTCAGTTCCCGGCCAATGCCGAAGATCGCGGCGCTCCAGATCGCCGCCAGCAGCGCCCATCCCCATGCGCCCTGCAATGTGACCAGCGCGAAGGGCGTGTAGCTCCCTGCGATGAGCAGGTAGATCGCGCAATGGTCCATCCGCTGCCAGAACAGCTTCATGCGGCCGCGTGTGCTGTGGAAGAGCGTCGATGCGGCGTACAACGTCATCATCGAGATCGCGAACACCAGCGCGCTGACGGTCTTGGCCGGGTCGCCGTCCGGCATCGTCTTCGCGAGCAACGCAGTCGAACCGGCCGTTGCCAGCAGGAGTCCGATCAGATGGCTGTATCCGTTGAAGCGTTCGCCGTGGTACATGGTGGCCCCGCCGAGTCAGGTTGATGAAGAGGTGTCCAGTGGGCCGAAGCATTGCTGCAGCCTGATGACATGAGACACGAGTCCGCGGCGCTGCGCATCAACCGTTGGCGCTGGCGAATCAGCCAGCAAGTGCCCGGGGCGACGGGCCTGCATCTGTCCATCGGCAGACCGGATGAATATGCAGTCCGGTCATTGGCGAGGTCACCGACGGTCGCTGTAGACCATCAGAAGTTGACGTGCCGAGAACTTTTCCTCGATTCCGACCGGGTCGGCATCTTCGTCTTCATCGCCGGGCCCTGCGGACCGGATGGCGGGATGCGGCACCGCTTCGACCATCACAGGGACGCGAAACGCGCTGAGATGACGCACAAGGCTGGGTTCGAAGTCAGGCTGGGGCATGGCGAGCGGCATGGTGGGTACTCCTTTTTGCCTTTGGGAGTACGGTAGGCCCACGTTCTGTGCCCAGTTGTAGGAGCCAGGCGCCGCGCAACGACGCGGCGGCTGATTTACGGCCTCCGTCGGTCCTACGAAATCGCCTTCTTGTCCGCGCTGTCGTACACCGCTTCGCGCCAGGACGACGGCGGCATCAGCAACAGCGCGCCCCGCCCTTGCCGTACCGGCGTTCGATCACCCGGGCGCAGTACTCGCTGCGCGACAGCACCGGCGCGCCCGGATGCAGCCCGGCCGCATGGGCCAGATAGCGCTCGTAGTCCGGCATGCCAAAGACCTGCCGACACGCCGAGCACAGGCTGCGGATGTTCTGGCCCAGCCAGCGCTGTGCGCCGGCTTCGCGTTCGTCGTTCATGGCAGGGCTCCCTGTGCGCCGGTCAGCGGGGGAATCTCCTGCGCCGTCGGCTTGGCCTGCTTCCAGGCCTGCATGCATATCTTGGCCGCGAAGATGCACATCGCAACCACGAGCAGGACGAAGAAGCCGCAGACGAAGGCGTCGAGGTAGTTGTTGAAGGCCACACGCTGCATCTCCTCGACGGACTTGGCTGGCGCAATCAACTTGCCTTGCGCCGCGGCGTCGCCGAACTTGTGCGCCAGCGCGAGGAAGCCGATGGCCGGGTCGGGATGGAAGATCTTCTGGACGCCCGCCGTCAGGGTGGTGACCAGCAGCCAGGCCGTGGGCACGAGCGTGACCCACACGTAGCGTTCGCGCTTCATCTTCACCAACACGCTGGTGCACAGCAGCAGGGCGATGCCGGCCAGCATCTGGTTGCCGACGCCGAAGAGCTGCCACAGGGTGTTGATGCCGCCCAGCGGATCTACCACGCCCTGGTACAGGAAATAGCCCCACAGCGCCACGCACAGTGCCGTCGCGACGATGTTGGCGGGCAGGAATTCGGTGTTGCCGAGCGGCTTGTACACATGGCCCAGCATGTCCTGGATCATGAAGCGGCCCACTCGCGTGCCGGCGTCGACGGCGGTGAGGATGAACAGCGCCTCGAACAGGATCGCGAAGTGGTACCAGAACGCCTCCATCGACTTGCCGCCGAAGGCCTGCCCGAGGATCTGCGCCATGCCGACCGCCAGCGTGGGGGCACCACCCGCGCGCGAGAGGATGCTCGTCTCGCCGATGTCCTTGGCCGTCTGCGTGATCAGTTCCGGCGTGATGACGAAGCCCCAGCCCGAGATCACCTGCGCAGCATTGGCGGCCGTGGTGCCGATCACCGCCGCGGGCGCATTCATCGCGAAGTAGATGCCCGGATCGAGCACGCTCGCGGCCGTGAGCGCCATCACCGCGACGAAGGACTCGGCCAGCATGCCGCCGAAGCCGATGAAGCGCATGTGCGATTCCTTCTCGACCATCTTGGGCGTCGTGCCCGACGAGATCAGCGCATGGAATCCCGACACGGACCCGCAGGCGATGGTGATGAAGAGAAACGGGAAGAGCTTGCCCGAGAACACCGGCCCCGTGCCGTCGATGAAACGCGTGGTCGCCGGCATGGCCAGCATCGGCGCGACGTAGTAGATGCCGAGCGCGAGGGCCACGATGGTGCCGATCTTGAGGAAGGTGCTCAGGTAGTCGCGCGGCGCCAGCATCAGCCAGACCGGCAGGCTGGCGGCGATGGCGCCATAGATGATCAGCGCCCAGGCGAGTTGCGGGCCGGTGAGGGTGAACAGCGGTGCCCAGGTCGGGCTTTCCGCCACCACGCGCCCGAGAAAGATCGACAGCAGGAGCAGCACGACGCCGAAACCAGAGGCTTCGCCGACACGCCCCGGCCGGATGATCCGCATGTAGACGCCCATCAGCAGCGCGATCGGGATGGTCGCGAAGATGGTGAACAGGCCCCACGGACTGCCGGTGAGCGCCTTGACCACGATCAGCGCGAGCACCGCGAGGATGATGATCATGATGGCCAGGACGCCGACCAGCGCCAGCGTGCCGGGGACGGGGCCCAGCTCCATCTTGATCATTTCGCCCAGCGACTTGCCGTCGCGGCGCACCGATGCGAAGAGGACGATGAAATCCTGCACCGCGCCGGCCAGCACCACCCCGGAAAGGATCCACAGCGTACCGGGCAGGTAGCCCATTTGCGCGGCCAGCACGGGCCCGACCAGCGGGCCTGCGCCTGCAATGGCCGCGAAATGGTGGCCATAGAGCACCCATTTGTTCGTCGGCACGTAGTCCATGCCGTCGTTGTGGCGGATGGCCGGCGTGGGTCGCGAGTCGTCCAGCCGCAGCACCTTCTCTGCGATGAACTTGCTGTAGAAGCGGTAGGCGATGAAGTAGACGCAGAGCGCCGCGGTGACCAGCCACACCGCGTTGACGCTTTCGCCGCGTCCCAGCGCCAGCGCGCCGAAGGATATGGCTCCGACGATGGCCACCGCCGGCCAAAGCAGGAGGGATGTGAGCTTGTTGTTCATGGCGCCGCTCCTCTCAGGAAAGGGCGGCACATCATCCTGCCGCCGCGCCCGGCACGCAAGGCGCAGAAGCCTCCCGCTTGCAACCGGGCGAAAAGACTACGGCCTAAGCGATATAGACCTACACCGCCACAAAGTAATACATAAGTAGTCTGCATTCGAACTTCAGGGAGGGTCGCCGTGCAACGATTGAGGAAAGGCGAAATGAGCCGTCTGCAACGTGCAGTCGTCATGAGCCGTCTCGCGGTCGATACGGCACGCGGGGATCTCATCGAGGCGCTGGGCGACTGGATGTGCGGTGGCGACAAGGCACCGCCGAGTCCGGAGGAGATTGCGGAACTGGCTCGCCTGGTCGAGGCGCAGGAACAAGCCGAGGCGAGCTACGCGCGGTGCGTTACCGCGCTGTCCGAGGAGTGGGTCACGCACGCTCGCCGCCGGGCGAGCTGAGCGTCACCGCCCGGCGCGTTCAGAAAGAACCCAGGGCGGTTCCGAGCACGATCACGGCGATCAGCGCGATCAGGGCGCCCACGATGCCCACCATCACGATGTCGAAATAGCTTTCGCGGTGCCCCGTGCCGCATACGGCGAGCAGGGTGACGACCGCGCCGTTGTGCGGCAGGCTGTCCAGGGTGCCCGCGCCGATCACGGCCACGCGGTGCATCAGGGCCGGATCGATCCCGGTCGTGGCCGCCAGCTCCATGTAGGTCGCACCCAGGGCGTCCAGCGCGATCGTCAAGCCGCCCGAGGCTGATCCGGTGAGTGCGGCGAGGATGTTGGTCGACAGCGCGAGCGACACCAGCGGCCCGCCGCCGATGCCCAGCACCCATTCGCGCACCAGGTCGAAGGCCGGCATCGCGGCGACCACGGCGCCAAAGCCCACCAGGCTGGCCACGCACACCACCGGCAGCACCGAGGCGTTCGCACCGGCGTCGACCGTTGCGCGCAGGGAAGGCAGTCGACGCCAGTTCAGCGCCACCAGCAGGGCGATCGCCGCAGTCAGTGCCACCAGCACCGCCCAGACGCCGCCCACGTTCGCGATCGTGATGCCGCCGAAGCGCGGCTCTTCGAGGTAGCTTGTGTCCAGGCGCGGCAGGATCACCAGGGCCATGAGCAGATTCACGAGCACCACCATCACGAGCGGCAGCAGCGCAACCACGATGCCCGGCTGGCCGGCACCGTGCTGCCCATGGGTGACCTCCGCGGGGTCGAAGCTGCCGGAAGTCGTGGCGCGCTCGCGCACCACCGGGTCTTCCGCGGCACTCACGTGCTTGTCGACTGCGACGGGTGCGTAACTTTCACCGGACCGCCGCGCAGCCCCTTCTGCGCGGCGCAACCACCACATGCCGAAGCCGAGCATGATGGCCGCGGCGATGACGCCGAGGCCTGGCGCCGCGAAGGCCGTGGTGCCGAAGAAGGGCATGGGGATGGCGTTCTGGATGGCCGGCGTGCCCGGCAGCGCCGACATCGTGAAGGTCGAGGTGCCCAGCGCAATGGCCGCCGGCATCAGGCGCGCCGGAATGTCCGCCGCGCGGAACAGTGCATGCGCCATCGGCGCGAGCACGAAGAAGGCGACGAAGAGGCTCACACCGCCGTAAGTCACGAGGGCGCCGGCCAGGACGACCGCGAGCATCGCGCGCTTGGGGCCGAGCTTTTCGGTCATGAAGCGCGCGATCGTCTGCACCGAGCCGCTGTCGTCCATCAGCTTGCCGAAGACCGCGCCGAGCAGGAAAAGGGGAAAGAACTGCGCCAGGAATCCGGCAGCCGAGCTCATGAAGGTCTGCGTCCAGTGCGCGAGCAGCGGCTCGTTCGCGAACAGTGCCGCGATCAGCGCCGCCGCGGGCGCCAGCACGAGCACGCTCCACCCGCGGTAGGAAAGCCAGATGAGCAGGCCGAGGCCTACGAAGATGCCTGCGAGTCCCATGGCTCAGACCCCTTCCAGCAAGGCGTCGAGGTCGAGCGTCGAACGCTTGCCGATGTCGCCTCCGTGCGCTTCGATGAAGGTGTTCGCAGAGCGCCGCCCGTCGTCGCGGAGCTTGCACAGGAAGGCCCACTCCGTGATCATCTTCGACGAATAGCCCAGTTCAAGCATGGCTTCGGTGGCAATGCGATGGATGCGCATGCGCGCCCATGCCGCGCCTTCGCCGTGGCCGGGGTCCGCCACCTTGTGGAGCATGGCGATCATGCGCAACTCCTTCAACAGGGGCGAATTGAACGAGATTTCGTTCAGCCGGTTGGTGATGTCCTGCGCGCTGCGCGGCAGTCCGGGGCGTTCGACGGGATTGATCTGCACGAGGATGGTGTCGCTCGCCTTGCACTCGCGGATCAGCGGCGTCATCGTCGGGTTGCCTGCATACCCACCGTCCCAGTAGGGGTCTCCATCGATCTCCACCGCATGGAACATCGTGGGCAGGCAGGCCGACGCGAGCAGCACGTCAGGGCCGATCTCGGCATTGCGGAACACCCGGCCACGGCCGGTGCGCACGTTGGTGGCCGTCACGAAGAGCTTGATCGGGGACGAGGCGAGACGCTCGAAATCGATCAGGTCCGCCAGGATGCCGCGCAGCGGGTTCATGCCCTGTGGATTGAGGTCGTAGGGTGACCACAGGCGCGTGGCCATCTCGATCGCGACGAATGCTGGCGAGTTGTCGAGCGACCACGTCCCGGTGATCATCTCGGTCCAGCCGCGCCGGAAGGGGCTGAAGCGGGCCGCATCGGAGACGCCGCGCCAGAAGTTCTCCAGTGCTTCGCGCGCACCTTCGGGGCCGCCCGCCGCGTGGCCGCAGGCCAGCACGGCCGCATTCATCGCGCCCGCCGAAGTGCCGGAGATGCCGTCGAGGCGCACCCAGGGTTCCTCCAGCAACCGGTCGAGCACACCCCAGGTGAAGGCGCCATGGGCGCCGCCGCCTTGCAACGCAAGGTCGATAGGAAGGGTTTTCAATGGGTTCCTCCAAGTGCGTAGCGTGGCATTCAAGCTCCGTGCCAACAGTTTCCTCAAGCCCGCACGAGAACACGAAACCGAATCCAACGTCAATCGGCACAAAGTGCATGGTGATGCAGCGGCGCACATGCCTTCTTGCCCGTCACCATCTTTGAAGCGACATTAGCGATTCAACAGCAGCCTCGGCTCGGGTCGTTTGCCTGCCTCAGCGCCGGTCCTTCGACCCTCCGTAGGCAGGAGGAGAGCGGCTTATGGGATTGCATCTCGTCGGGACGTGGCCTCGTGCCTGCAGTGCGGCGCTGGTGCTTGCATTGCTCGTCGCTTGCTCGAAGGAGGCCGAAAAGCCAGCGCCGCAGGCGAGCGAAGTCTCTGTGCAGACCGTCAAGCTGCAGACCGTGCCGGCCACCTTCGAGTTCGTGGGCCAGACCGAGAGTTCGCAACAAGTCGAGATCCGCGCACGCGTCTCGGGCTTTCTCGAGAAGCGCGTGTACACCGAAGGCGCCTTCGTCCAGCCTGGACAGGTGCTGTTCCTCATGGACGCCAAGCCCTTCGAAGCCAGCCTGAAGGCCGCGCGCGCCGAACTGGCGCAACAGCAGGCGCGGCTCAACACTGCCCGCGCCAATCTCGCCCGCGTGAAGCCGCTCGTTGCGGACAACGCATTGGCCGCCAAGGATCTCGACGACGCCACGGGTCAGGAGCAGGCCGCCGCCGCCGCGGTAGAGGCCGCTGGAGCGAAGGTCACCGACGCGATGTTGAACCTCGGCTACGTCACGATCACCGCCCCCGTGGCGGGGCAATCGTCCTTCGCCAAGGTTCAGGACGGCGCGTACGTGAGTGCAGCGAACAGCCTGCTGACCTATGTGGCCAAGCTCGATCCGATGCGCGTCAACTTCAGTCTTTCGGAAAACGAATCGCTGCGCGTGCAGGACGAGATTGCGAAGGGAAAACTGATCAAGGCACCGCGCGACGACTACGCGGTCGAGATCGTGCTGGCCGACGGCACGAGCTTCCCGGCGCAAGGGCGCATCACTTTCGCGGACGCGTCGTACAGCCAGGACACGGGCACCTTCCTGCTGCGTGCGGAAGTGCCCAATCCCAAGGGAGACCTGAAGCCGGGGCAGTTCGTGCGCGTCAAGGTGCACGGCTTCACGCGGCCGAACTCGATCGTCGTGCCGCAGCGGGCCGTGCAGCAAAGCGCCCGCGGCGAATTCGTCTGGACGGTCGATGGAGAAGGCAAGGTGAACCAGCGTCCCATCCAGGTCGGCGACTGGATGGGCGATCAATGGCTCGTGACCGGCGGACTCAAGGACGGGGAGCGGGTGGTGGTCGACGGCTTCATGCGCCTGGCACCCGGTGCGGTGGTGCGCGCCAAGGACGTGCCCGCTATGCCATTGCCGGTGGGCGGCATGGCGCAGGTCACCGCTGCAACGCCCTCCGCAGCGGGCGGCGCAGGCGCTGCGCGGGCCGGGCCGGGCGCGGCCGCCACGCCTTCTTCTGCTGCTACTGCTGGTGCCGACAAGGATGCCGTCTACTTCGATCGCGGCCGGACCGCGCTGGATGCGACCGGGCAAGTCCATCTCGTGACTGTCGTGGCTGCATTGAAGGCCCGGCCCGAACTCCGGGTCGAGTTGCGCGGCTACGTCGATGCGAGCGGCGACATGACGCGCAACGCAGCCTTGGCCAAGCAGCGCGCCGAGTCGGTGCGCGATGCCCTGCTGGCGGCCGGCGTGGCGCCCGAACGCATCCTGCTCAAGGCCCCGGCCAACATAGTGGGGGGTGAATCGCCCGCGCTGGCACGCCGTGTGGATGTCGTGCTCGCGGGGGCGCGATGAAGTTCGCGCACTTCTTCATCGACAGGCCGATCTTCGCGTCGGTCATCTCGATCATCCTGGTCCTCGCGGGACTGGTCGCGATGCTGAACCTGCCGATTGCGCAGTTCCCGGACATCACGCCGCCGCAGATTTCCGTCAGCGCCACCTATCCGGGTGCGAGTGCGGAGGTGGTGTCGCAGAACGTGGCGGCGCCCATCGAGCAGCAGGTCAACGGCGCCGACCGGATGATGTACATGAACTCCACGTCGAGCTCGACGGGGAACATGACGCTGTCGGTCTACTTCGAGATCGGCACCGATCCCTCGCTCGCGCAGGTCGACGTGCAGAACCGCGTGAACCTCGCGCTGCCCACCCTGCCTTCGGCGGTGAGCAGCCAGGGTGTCTCGGTGGCGAAGAAATCGCAGGCCTTCATGATGATCGTGGCGATCTATTCGCCCGACAACAGCCACGATCCGACGTTCATCGCGAACTACGCCAACATCAACGTGCTCGACGCGATCAAGCGCGTGCCGGGCGCGAACCAGAGTTCGATCTTCGGCTCGCCGGACTACGCGATGCGCCTGTGGCTCAAGCCCGACCGGATGGCCGGCCTCAGCATGACCGCGACCGACGTGCAGCAGGCCGTGGCCGCGCAGAACCAGCAATACGCCGCCGGCCGCCTCGGGGCGTCGCCCACGGCCACGCCGGTGCAGCAGACCATTCCCGTTGCGACTTCCGGCCGGATGACCGAGCCTGCGCAGTTCGAGAACATCATCCTGCGCGCCCAGCAGGGCACGGGCGCGATCGTTCGCGTCAAGGACATCGGTCGCGCGGAACTGGGTGCGAAGGACTACTCCATCCGCTCCAAGTACAACGGCAAGACGGCCACCCTGATCGCGATCTACCAGCAGCCCGGCGCCAACGCGCTGCAGGTCGCCAAGGACGTAAAGGCGCTGCTCCACCAGATGAAGCCGACCTTCCCCGACGGGCTGGAGTACGACATCGCGCTGGACACGACCGAGTTCGTGCAGGAGTCCATCAACGAAGTGGTCCACACCTTCGTCGAGGCGGTGGTGCTGGTCGTGCTGGTGGTCTTCATCTTCCTGCAGAGCCTGCGTGCCACGCTGGTGCCGATCCTGGCGGTGCCGGTGTCGATCCTCGGTGCGTTCATCGGCATGACGGCCATGGGCTTCTCGATCAACATGCTGACCCTGTTCGGCATGGTGCTTGCCATCGGCATCGTGGTCGACGACGCCATCGTCGTGGTCGAGAACGTCGAGCGCAACATGGCCGAATTCGGCCTGTCCCCCAAGGAGGCCGCGAAGAAGGCGATGGACGAGGTGAGCGGTCCCGTGGTGGCCATCGTGCTGGTGCTGTGCGCGGTGTTCATCCCCGTGGCTTTTCTCTCGGGCATCACGGGGCAGCTCTACAAGCAGTTCGCCATCACGATCGCCGTGTCGGTGGTGCTGTCCGGGCTGGTGGCGCTGACGCTCTCGCCCGCGCTGGCGGCGATCCTGCTGAAGCCGCCGAAGCCCGGCGAACACGAGAAGAAGGGCTTCTTCGGCTGGTTCAACCGGCGCTTCGGGCGGCTCACCGATCGCTACAGTTCCACCACGCGGCTGGCCATCCGGCGCGTAGGCATGTCGGTGCTGCTGATCGTCGGCATGATCGTCATCATGCTCGGGCTCTTCAAGCGCGTGCCGTCGACCTTCCTGCCGGTGGAAGACCAGGGCTACATCTTCACCGCGGCGATCATGCCCGACGCCGCGAGCCTCGACCGCACCGAGGCGGCCACGGATCGGGCACAGCAATGGTTCAGCAAGCAGGCGGCGGTGAAGTCGGTGGCGTCGGTGCCGGGTTTCAGCCTGATCGACTCCCAGCTCAAGTCCAACGCGGGCGTGCTGTTCGTTTCGCTCAAGGGCTTTGCGGAGCGCCAGGCGCCGGGCGACAGGGCCGATGCGCTGATCCGCAACGCGAGCGCGGAATTCGCGACCTTCGAGGATTCGGTGATGATCCCGGTGAACCCGCCTTCGATCCCAGGCCTGGGCACGACCGGCGGTTTCGAGTTCTGGGTCCAGAGCGAGGGCGATGCAAGTCTGCAGCGCGTGGAGGAGGTCACACGCGAGATCATCGCCAAGTCGCGACAGCGGCCCGAGTTGCGGGGCGTGAACTCCACTATCAACACGCGCTCCCGGCAGTTGCTCGTGGACGTGGACCGCGACAAGTCCGAAAGCCTGGGTGTGCCGGTGCAGGACGTCTACTCGACCCTGCAGACGCTCTTCGGCTCGCTCTACGTCAGCCAGTTCCCGAAGAACAGCCGGCTGTTCCAGGTCATCCTGCAGGCCGAGCCGGACTACCGCATCAAGCCCGAGGACCTGCAGAACATGTATGTGCGCAACCGGACTGGCGGGATGGTCCCGTTGAAGGCGGTTGCCACCACGCGCTACGTGACCGGTGCCGACATCGTGACGCGCTTCAACAACTTCACCGCCGCCAAGATCTCCGGCGATGCCGCGCCTGGCTACAGCTCCGGGCAGGCGCTCGATGCCATGGAAGCGCTCGCGAAGGAGGTGCTGCCTCAGGGCTTTTCCTATGCCTGGTCGGGGCAATCCTACGAAGAGCGGAAGGCCGGATCTACCGCCGGCCTGGTGTTCGCCTTTGCGCTGGTGATGGTGTTCCTGATCCTTGCGGCGCAGTATGAGAAGTGGACCTTGCCCATTGGCGTGCTGCTCGCCGTGCCTTTCGCGCTCTTCGGCGCGATTGCCGCGATCTGGATGCGTGGCATCCAGAACGACGTGTATTTCCAGATCGGGCTCACGGTGCTGATCGCGCTGGCGGCAAAGAACGCGATCCTGATCTTCGAGTTCGCGGTCGAGTTGCGGCACAAGGAAGGCATGTCGCCCTACGATGCGGCCGTCGGCGCGGCCAAGCTGCGACTGCGGCCGATCATCATGACCTCGCTGGCCTTCATCCTGGGCTGCATTCCGCTGGCGATCGCGAGCGGCGCGTCGTCGGCGAGCCGGCAGTCGCTGGGCACGGGCGTGATCGGCGGCATGCTGGGCGCGACGGTGATTGCGATCTTCTTCATTCCGATGTTCTTCTGGGGCTTCGAGGTGCTCAGTGATCGCACGGCGGGAAAGAAGGGGGAGGCACATCCGGCTGGCGAAGCCGCTCCGGACGGGGAGGGGGGCGCGCATGGTCCGCACTGATCGGGTTCGCAGCGCGGTGCCCTTGCTGGCGGTGCTGCTGGCCGGCTGCATGCTCGGTCCAGACTACAAGCGCCCGGACCTGAACGTGCCGGCGCAGTTCAGGGCGGAACCGCCCGGCGCAGTGGCGACCGCGGCCGACACGGCCTGGTGGAAGCAGTTCGGCGATCCCGAACTCGATGCACTCATCAACGACGGCCTTCGGAACAACCAGGATCTCGTCGCCGCCGCTGCGCGTGTCGAGCAGTTCTACGGGGTGCTCGGCACGACCCGCGCGCCCCTGTTCCCGCAGGTCGGGGCGCAGGCAGCGGGGAGCCGCACACGTGCGAGCGAGCAGACCATCAGTCCGGCGCCGACGATCAACCCGTACAACGCGACCCAGGTCAATCTGTTGGCGAGCTGGGAGATCGACCTCTTCGGACGCACGCGCCGGCTCACCGAGGCCGCGACCGCGGAGCTGCAGGCGAGCGAGTCCTTCCGGCGCGCGACGGTGCTGTCGGTGGTGGCCGCGGTCACGGCGGGCTACGTGAACCTGCGCGAACAGGATCGCGAGCTCGAAGTGGCGCGCGAGACGCTCGGGCTGCGCAAGGATTCGCTGACCCTGTTTGAACGGCGTTTTCGCGGCGGCGTCGTCTCGGACGTCGAAGTTAGCCAGGCTCGATCCGAATATGCCGCCGCGCTGCGGACCATACCGGCGCTGCACCAGGCGATCGCGCAGCAGGAAAACGCGCTGTCGAACCTGGTGGGCCGCAATCCGGGGCCGATCGCCCGCGGACGTCCGGTCAACGAACTCGCGGTGCCTGTGGTGCCCGCGGGGCTTCCTTCCGACCTGCTGGAGCGGCGCCCGGACATCCAGCAGGCGGAACAGTTGCTGATGGCGGCCAATGCACGCATCGGTGCCGCCAAGGCCGCCTACTTCCCGAGCATCAGCCTGACCGGGGCATACGGCCAGGCCAGCCGCTCTCTGTCCGACCTGGGGGCCGTGCCGCAAGGGTGTGGACCTACGGCGTCGATCTCAGCGTGCCGATCTTCACGGCAGGCGCCATCGCCGGTCAGGTGCAGAGCGCCGAGGCGCAGCAGCGCGCATCGGTGGCGCAGTATCAGAAGGCCGTGCAGGCCGCGTTCAGCGAAACCGAGAATGCGCTGGTCGGCATCACCAATTCACGCGAGGGCCTGGACGCGCAGCAGCAACAGGTCAGCGCGCTCGCCAACTATGCGCGCCTGGCGCGCAAACGCTTCGAGGGCGGCTACACGAGCTACCTCGAAGTGCTCGACGCCGAACGCAGCCTGTTCAATGCGCGGCTCCAGCTGGCCCAGGCGCAGGGCGACGTGCTGCTGCAGGCGGCGGCGCTCTACAAGTCGCTCGGTGGCGGGTGGATCGACGTGGCGGACCGGGAGGTGCCGCAGCCCAATGTGCGCTTGAGCGAGCGGCCGTCGATCTTTCCCTGATCAGTTCGAAACGCGGCGCACCACCACGGAGGCGTCCAGGCCCTCGTAGGCTTCGGGGTCGCCATACCAGCTGCCGGAGATGGGCGCGGCCAGAGAAGGATCGCGTGCGACGCCGACGCGGATGAGCTGGCCTCCGCTGCCCATGAGGTTGTTGGTCGGGTCGAAGGCGATCCAGCCCGCGCCGGGCAGGTAGGCGTGCAGCCAGGCATGGGTGCTGCCGGCGCCGGTCACGGAGTCGCCGGGTTCGGTTTCGCCGGTGTCGAGCGCGGCGTCGTACAGGTAGCCGGACACGAAGCGAGCCGCGACGCCCAGGCGGCGCGCGGCCTCCATCATCAGCAACGCGTAGTCGCGGCAGCTTCCGCTGCCGAGCGCCAGCGTCTGCAGCGGCGTCTGCGTGCCTTCCTCGTCGCGCGGGACATAGCTGAGGCTCTGGCCGATGTGTGCGTTCATGCGCGACAGCACATCGCGCGTGCTGTTGATTCCGTCGGCGTAGAGGAACTGGTGGGCCCAGCGGATCAGGGTGCCGTCCGGATCGTCGTAGTGCGGGCGCAGGTAGTGCTCCAGATCGAGCCGCTCGTGGACGGCGTAGGCAAAGGGCATCATCTCCGCGGCCGGATCGAGCGACAACGTGTCCAGCGGCGCGGCCACGTGCTCGATGCTGAAGGAGCAGACGATGCGCAACTCCGTTGCCTCGCCCATCGGCTGTACCAGCGCGATCGAGTTGGAGTAGGGGTCCTGGATCATCCGCACATGCGACTGCGGACTCACCTGCAGGTCGGTGGCGAGCACGCGCAGGTCATGGCTGTCGCGCGGTCGGAACATCACCCGATGCAGCCCGAACGTTACCGGCGTCTTGTAGCGGTAGATGGTGGTGTGGGTGATGTCGTAGTGGGTGGGCATGGGGGCGATTGTGCAGTTCGCGAAAGCTCGTTCCTATTGGGGATGCATGTATCGGTCGATACATTGTGAAATGGTTTCCGCGCCACGCGCGAGACCAGGAGAGGCTGATGGACAAGGAATCGAAATCTGGGTCCGGAGGGTTTCCCAACAACGGCATCGTCGCCGTCGTGTTGCTCGCCGCGGGTGTGCTCTTCGTGCGTGAATCGCCTCTTCAGACCACCCGCCTTCCGGTCAACGAGCCGCGCCTGGAGCAGCGCTACACGAAGCAGGATGTGGATGCCCGGCTCTGGCAGGACCCTTTCAGCGCAGTGGCCAAGTACCGCTCGGAGCTTCGCAAGAGCAATCCGGACAAGCTCAAGGCCGAGGATTCCCGGCATGCTGCCTGTGGTCTGGTCAGCGATGTGGCGCGCAAGGTCTCGAAGGAGGATCACAAGCAGCCCCAGATCCTTGCGGTCATGCTGCCGGGCGGACCCTACTCGGAGAATGTCGAAAGTCGGCGGCGCGGCCGCTATGCAGTGCTGGCAGCACTGAACGCGAGCCGACTTTCGCCGGTGGATACGGCGCACCTGGGTTATTTCATTCCGGCCGCAGCATGCGGTGCGGCGACGCTCACGCCCACGCCGCAACCGGAACCCGAGGCGACGCTGGATCCGATCGCTTACGAATGGTTCGAACCGGCATTCGACGTCCGCCCCAAGGAGTTGTCGAAGAGCGGTCTGCAATCCCCCGTGCTGGTCATGTGGCTGCAATCCGAAGCCTTCGGCGACGCTCCGCTGCAGCGAATGGCTGAACTGGCCGCACCGTTCGTCCAGGCCGGGGCGAGTTGGCGCGTTCTCGGACCGAACGGATCGGATGGCCTGAAGGCAATGATCGACGAGGCGGCGGGCAGCAACTTCAAAGCCGGTCCCGTCTTTGAGGCCATGCGCTTCTATTCGTTGAACGCGACCGTCCCTGACAAGGTCCTGCTGGAAGGCCTCAAGCAGAAGGAGGAGCGTCTGTACGATGTTTCGAAGTTCTTCGGGAAGCACGACGTGGCGCTGGTGCGAACCATCGGAGATGACGGGAGCCTCGCCGACGAATTGATCAAGGAATTGGGGCTTCGCGGATTGAATCCACGCGAATTGGTCAAGGATGACGATGACGAATCCCGAAGCTACGAAGACATGTGCAGGATTCGCAATGACGATTCGCCGAGCCAGATTGCCGTCGTCGCCGAATGGGACACCCTGTATGGCCGCAGTCTGCGGCGCGAGTTCAGGGCGAAGGAGAAGGAATCCGGCTTCTGCGTCGAGCGCTTCAACTATGTGAGAGGCCTGGACGGTCAGCTGCCAGCGGCCGGTGATAGTGCATCGGGCGCGAGCGCCTCCGCGAAACAGGGGCCGGCCGACAAGGACGATGGGCGTCGCAAGGATGGCACTTTCATCGAAGTGGCGGAAGGGCAGGGACAGTTCGACTATCTTCGCCGGCTGGCGATCGAGATGCGTCTCAAGGACGAGCGGATACGCCGGAGCAGCGCCGACGGCCAGGGATTCCGCGCCATTGGCGTGTTGGGCAACGATGTACACGACAAGCTGCTGGTGATGCAGGCCTTGCGGCCGGAATTTCCGAACACGATCTTTTTCACCACCGACATGGATGCGCGCCTGCTGCATCCGCGCGAGCAGGCTTGGGCGCGCAATCTCATCGTGGCGTCCAATTTCGGGCTGCGCCTGAGGGACTCGTTGCAGGCCGGCGCGCCACCATTTCGCGACAGCTATCAGGTCTCGGCTTTTCTTTCGACCCGCCTGGCGGTCGACGACGCGCGACGGGCGCTCCAACTCGAGAAGGGATCGGGTGACGCCCAGAACCCTGCGTCTCAATCCCGTCTGGGCGAGTGGTTCGAGAAGCCGCGCATCTTCGAGATCGGGCGAACCGAGGCCTTCGACTTCAACGGCAAATGGCCGAAGAAGGACGTGGACAAGGACAAGTGCCGAGGGCCCGATTGGGTGGCGCGGTGCAACGACATCCATCCAGGCGGCTCGCCTCGCTACCCCATGCCAGGAGTCGCAGTCATGTTCCTGATATCCAGCCTCGTGGTGCTGGCGCTCTGGGTGCCGCCACTCGTGGTCAATCGACGCGCCAAGGTCCGTCTCGCCAACTTCGTGACGAGCAAAGGAACCGTCATCGCACGCTGGTCGCGATGGATCGGACTGGCACTTGTCCTGATCGCCGTGCAGGTTGCATTGCCATTGGCCATGGCTTTCGGCTGGGAGCCCTTTGCTGCATGGCTGACGAAGGACGGAAAGCCGATTGTGGCGATCGAAGGCATCAGCTTGTGGCCCACCGAAGCCTTGCGCGTCTTCACGCTCCTCCTGTGCTTCTACTTGCTCTACAGGGGTTGGCTGATGTTGACCTACAGCCTGGAAGACATCGGCCGGGACTTCAAGGCCGGCGATGCGCCCAAGAACATGGAAGATCGGCAGGACAGGGCCGACCGGAAGCAGGGCTTCTGGCGAAAACTCCTGCAAGTCTTCTCCATGCGCTTCATCCCGCCTCTTCATCGTCAGCCGCGCACGGGTGGCGAGGAAGAAATGGAGCCCGAAGCCATCGACTTCTGGGGCCGGCACATCGTCCAGAACAGGCTCATGGCGCGGCTGATCCGGACGGCTACCTGCGTGGTGATTGCGGCGATCTTCAGCAGTCTGCTGATGATGGCGATCGGAGAGCCGCGCTTCGTGCCGCAACGGGGCGACCTGTCGCGCGTCGTGCATGAAGGACTGCGGCTTCCGGCGCAGGCGATGATGTTCTTCCTTGTGTTCTTCGTGGTGGATGCGACGGTGCTGTGCGTTCGCTTCGTGCGGGGCCTTTTGCGTCTGCGCCGCCTGCACGAAGTCGCGGCCAACTGGCCCGAGGCGACGTTGAAGAAGTTCGAAGACGAGATGGGCATCCCGCGCGCCTATCTCGAAAACTGGATCGACCTGCAGTTCGTCGCGCGGCGGACCCATTGCGTGACCCTCCTCATCTACTACCCGTTCGTGGTGATCTCGCTGTGGCTGCTGTCGCGCAGCGCGGTCTTCGATCACTGGACGATGTCCGTAGGCACTGTGGCGCCTGCGGCGGTGGGCGCGGCCGTGGCGCTGGGTTGTGCGGTGGCGCTTCGGCTCGCGGCAGAGGATTCGCGGGCGCATGCGCTGGAGCAGGTGAAGAATGCCGTGTCGACTGCGAGCGCCAAGGTGATGCCGGACGGTGGGCCACCGCCCGCGTCACCTTCCGTCGAGCAGCTCAAGCTGCTGCAGGGACGCATCGAGAATCTGCACGAAGGAGCCTTTGCACCGTTCTGGCAACAGCCGCTGCTCAAGGCCGTGCTGCTGCCGTTCGCCACACTCGGTGGCACCACGGTGCTCGACTACCTGGCGCTGGCCAATATCTGAGGCTTCTCCGTATCGGGCCAGGCGCGCCGCGCATCCAGCGCCTGCGCGAGCTTCGCGGGCAGTGGCAGCGGTTCGTGGTGCCAGTGGGCCGCCAGCAATTCGGCGCACAGCACCGCGAAGCTGAGTCCGCGCGAACCCAGGGCGGTGCAGAGCCAGACGCCGTCTGCGCTTTCGGCAGACAGAGGCCCGACCAGCGGGCGGCGGTCGCCCGAGGCGCAGCGCACGCCGGCCCATGCCTGTGTTTCGTTGCGAACGAAGGCACCGGCCAGTTGCGCGGCTGCGTCGGGATGAAGCCGCGCCAGGCGCTCGCGGTTGAAGTCGGTGTCAGCGCTGCGGGGTGTGATGTCGATGCTGTCGCGGTCGAAGGTGGCGCCTGCGAGCCACAGGTTGCCTTCGGCGGTCGGCACGTGAGCAATCAAGTGGCCGTCGCCGTTGATGGGGGTGATCGGCAGTCGAGACCCTGGAGGGATGCGGCCCCATTCGACCTGGCCGCGCACGGCTTGCAGCGGCAAATCCGGGGCGAGTGCATGGCTCTCGATGCCGCCCGCGATGACGACGCGATCGGCTTCTGCCAGCAGCGCGCCAGCCGCGTCGCGCACTGCCCACCGGGTGACTTCGCCATCGATGCGCTTGATGCGAGCTGCACGACATCCCGCCCTGACGCGAATGCCGGGCAGCGCAAGCCAGGCCTCGATCAGCCGCGACGGACGTACCCAGCCGCCGCGTGCGTGCCATAGCGCAACCGTGCCGGGTGGCAAGCCCGCTTCCGCAACGTGCATCGAAGGCGCGAGCCACGACTCGTTGGGCCCCTCTGCAGTCCAGCCGTCCGGCAGCCGATCGTCGCCGGCGCTCCGCCGCTCGAGCACGCCGCTGGCGCGCCAATCCAGGCCTTCCTCCAGCAATTGCTCCAACTGCTGCCACGTCGCGCGGATGCCTGCGCGCGTCAGCCGGGAGAGCAGAGCATCGTCGGGTGATACGTGCGGCGCCAGCATGCCCACCGGCAATCCCGAGGCGCCGGCCGCAGGGCGGGCGGCCGCTTCGAGCACTTCCACTTCCCAGCCGCGCCGCGCAAGACTCGCCGCTACCGCACCGCCGGCCAAGCCGGCTCCGATCACCACGCATCGACCGGCCAACGCAGCAGGCGACGGCGCCGGTCCGCGGCGGCGAACCTGCCAAGCGGGCTCGAAGACGCCTTGCAGGCAATCTCGCTTCGGCGGCAATCCCGGCGCCTTGGTCACCTGGAAGCCGTTCTGCGCGAGTGCATCGCAGACTGCGCGAGCAATCGTCCATGTGGCAACGTGCGTTCCGCGACGGGCGAAGCGCGAAACGGCCTTGAGCGTATCGGCCGACCACATGTCGGGGTTGCGCTGCGGGCTGAACCCGTCAAGAAAGATGGTGTCGGCCTCGAAGCGCTGCGCGCGCAGCATGGCCTGCACATCGCCGATGCAGAGGGTGAGAAGCACCCGTCCCTCGTCGAGGCAGAGCCGATGAAACCCGGGCAGCAAACCGTGCCATTGCGCCGCGAGTTTTTCCGCCAGCCCCAACAGGGCCGGATAGCTCGATGCGGCGCGCAACAGATCCTCGCGCGAGACTGGAAAAGCCTCGATCGAAACAAAATGAAGCAGTCGTGGACGCTGCGGATCAGCTTGCCACGCCTGCCAGGTTGTCAGGAAATTGAGGCCAAAACCGAAGCCGGTTTCGAGAATCCGCCATTGCGGTTGTCCGGCCCAAGCGCCCGGAAGCCCGCAGCCGGCCAGGAAGACGTGCCTGGCCTGCGCAGGCGCACCTGTTTCGGTGTGATAGATGTCATCGAACCGCGCGCTGCGTGGAATCCCGTCCGCACGCCAGTCGACCGGCTCGGCCATGCGCAAGCCGAGTCAGTGCCCGAGGCCGGATGCCAGGAATACCGCAGAACCGGATCTGCCGGACCGCAGCCTGGGGGCGAGCTTCATGCCGTGGGGGGAACGTAGCCCTGCGCGACGTCGGCGCCGTCGCCGAAGAAATGCTTTTCCATCTGCCGCGCGAGGTATTGGCGGGCGCGCGCATCGGCCAGATTGAGGCGGTTTTCGTTGACCAGCATCGTCTGTTGCTTGAGCCAGGCCGCCCAGGCCTCCTTGCTGACGTTCTCCCACAGGCGTTTGCCCAGTTCGCCCGGATAGGGCGGGAAGTCGAGACCTTCGGCCTCTTTACCGAGTTTGATGCACTGAACCATGCGTGCCATTGGGATGCCTTTGTGGGTGTCTTAGTTGATTTCGCTATTTAGAACTGAGAACTCAGTCGTTCCCGTTTCCATATGCCGTATCCAGAATACGTGGCTTCAGCTTTATGCCATTTGTGAGCACAAGACCATGAGCCTTCGCCGCGACTTTATCAAGCTTTCCCTCGGCGCCGCCGCAGCAGCCAGCTTCGCCCTGACGGCATTGCCGTCGTTTGCGCAGGGCCTGACCCTGCTCAACGTGTCGTACGACCCGACGCGCGAACTGTACGTCGACTACAACCAGGCCTTTGCCAAATACTGGAAGGGCAAGAGTGGCCAGGACGTGACGATCAAGCAGTCGCACGGCGGCTCCGGCAAGCAGGCGCGCTCGATCATCGACGGCATCGATGCCGACGTCGCGACGCTGGCCCTGGCTGGCGACACGGACGCACTCGTCACGCACGGCGGCCTGGTCAAGCCCGATTGGCAGAAGCGCCTGCCGCACAACTCGGCACCCTACACCTCGACCATCGTGTTCCTTGTGAAGAAGGGCAATCCCAAGGGACTGAAGGACTGGGACGATCTGGTGAAGCCCGGCGTGCAGGTGATCACGCCCAATCCCAAGACCTCCGGCGGCGCACGCTGGAACTACCTGGCCGCGTGGGAATTCGCCAATCGCAAGTTCGGTGGCGATGACAAGGCCAAGGAGTTCGTCGGAAAGCTCTACAAGAACGTGCCCGTGCTCGACACCGGCGCGCGCGGCTCGACCATCACCTTCGTCCAGCGCGGCGTCGGTGATGTGCTGTTGGCCTGGGAGAACGAGGCTTTCCTCGCGCTGAAGGAATTCGGTCCGGACAAGTTCGACATCGTCGTGCCCTCCATCAGCATCCTGGCCGAACCCACGGTGACCGTGGTCGACAAGGTCGTCGACAAGAAGGGCACGCGTGCCGTCGCCGAGGAATACCTGAAGTACCTGTACTCCGACGAAGGCCAGGACATTGCGGGCCGCAACTACTACCGCCCAACCTCCGAGAAGGCCAAGGCCAAGTACGACAAGCAGTTCCCGAAGCTGACCTTGTTCACCATCGACGAAGCGTTCGGCGGCTGGACGAAGGCGGACAAGGCGCACTTCGCGGACGGCGGCTCGTTCGATCAGATCTATACGAACAAGTAACGCGCGCCTGGCCATGACTGTTCTCCTGATTGCCGGTAGCCCTTCCGCGCCTTCGCGCTCTGCGGTCTTGCTCGACGCAGTGGCCGCGCGGCTTGCCGAGCGCAAGGTGCCGGTCGACCGTCTCGCGATCCGCGAACTCGCCGCGCATGCGTTGCTGCTGGGGGAGGCCTCGAATCCCTCGGTGCAGCAGGCCGTGGAGCAGGTGCAACGCGCCGATGTGATCGTGATCGCGACGCCGGTCTACAAGGCGGCTTACAGCGGCGTGCTCAAGGTGTTTCTCGATCTGCTGCCGCAGTCGGCGCTCAAGGGCAAGACCGTGCTGCCGCTGGCGACCGGCGGCAGTCCGCATCACATGCTGGCGCTCGACTACGCGTTGCGGCCGGTGCTGCAGTCGCTTGCGGCGCGGCACATCCTGCCGGGCGTGTATGCGACCGACGGGCAGGTGACGCTGCAGCCTGAGGGCGCCTATCAGCTGCAGGCGGAACTCTCGCAGCGTCTCGACGATGCGGTCGAGACGCTGGCGAGCGAAGGGCTCAAGCTGCCCCCGACCTGGGGCTTCGAGCCGGTGGCGTTCTCGCGCGTGCGATGTAGCGTCTGACGGCGCAGCCGCCTGCGCGGCGCCGCTTTCTTCCCGACCCACCGATCAATTCCTCCGCCGCGGCGCGCGGCGCGGGATTTCCTTTGCCCAGAAAGAAAAACATGCCCCCCGTTCTGACCGACAACTTCCAACCGGCGCGCCGTCCATGGCGGGTAGTGACCGACCTGGCGATCGGCGTGCTGGTTGTGGTCGCGGTCGCACTCATCGCCAGTTTTCTCGCGGCCACTTCGGCCCCTCTGTGACGCCATCCTTACCTTCACCAGAAGCACGCACATGACACAGCATTCATCGACACGGCGGCAACTGATCCAGGGCGCCGCTGCGGCCATCGCGCTGCCTGCGCTCTCCGCCTTCGCTCAGGCGCCGGCACGTCAGCTGCGCATCGGCAACCAGAAGGGCAGCCTGAGCCTGCTCAAGGGTCGGGGCACGCTGGAAAAGCGCCTCGCGCCGTTGGGCGTTTCGATCAAGTGGACGGAGTTCACCGCCGGGCCGGTGCAGCTCGAAGCGCTCAATGTGGGCTCGATCGACTTCGGCGACGTCGGCGAAGCACCGCCGATCTTCGCGCAGGCAGCCGGTGCGCCGCTGGCCTATGTGGCTGCGACGGTGCCTCGGCCGCAATCCGAGGCGGTGCTGATTCCCAAGGGCTCGGCGATCCAGTCGGTGGCCGATCTCAAGGGCAAGAAGGTCGCGCTCAACAAGGGCAGCAACGTTCACTACTTCCTGGTCAAGCTGCTGGAGAAGCACGGTCTCGCCTACGGCGACGTGAATGTCGTCTTTCTGCCGCCGGCGGATGCACGCGCCGCCTTCGAGAAGGGATCGATCGACGCATGGGTGATCTGGGATCCCTTCCTCGCCTCGGCGGAGAAGACGCTCGATGCCAAGGTGCTGGCCGACGCCACAGGCGTGGTGGGCAACAGGGCCTACTTCTTCTCGTCGCTGGACTACGCGCAGAAGAATCCGGACGTCATCAAGATCCTCATCGACGAACTCGACAAGGTCGACCAGTGGGCGCAGGCCAACCCCGGCGCCTTCGCCACCGAGCTGTCGGCCATCTGGGGCATTCCCAAGCCCGTGGTCGATGTTGTTGTGGGGCGCACGAAGTTCGGCACGGGGCCCATCACCAAGGCCATCCTCGGCGAGCAACAGAAGATCGCCGACACCTTCTTCACGCTCGGGCTGATCCCGAAGAAGATCAACCTGCTCGACGCCGCGGCGGCGGGCATCGCCTGAGAACGCGCCATGCAAATCCTCTGGTTCCTCCCCACCCATGGCGACAGCCGCTACCTCGGTTCCACCGAAGGTGCGCGAACGGTCGACCTGGCCTACCTGCAGCAGATCGCCGGCGCGGCCGACAAGCTCGGCTACGAAGGCGTCCTGATTCCGACCGGCCGCTCCTGCGAGGACCCGTGGGTGATTGCGTCGAGCCTGATCGGCGCCACCTCGCGGCTCAAGTTCCTGGTTGCGGTGCGGCCGGGACTGCACCAGCCGAGCCTTGCAGCGCGGATGGCCGCGACCTTCGACCGGCTTTCCGGCGGGCGGGTGCTGGTGAACCTCGTGACCGGTGGCGACCAGGCCGAACTCGAAGGCGATGGCGTGTACCTCGACCATGCTGCGCGCTACGAGCAGTCGGCCGAGTTCATCCGTATCTGGCGCGAGATCATCGCGCGCAGCCATGACGGCCAGAGCTATGACTACGAGGGCAAACACCTGAGCGTGAAGGGCGCAAAGCTCTTGTTTCCGCCGACGCAGAAGCCGTATCCGCCCGTGTGGTTTGGCGGATCGTCGGCCGCGGCACACGATCTCGCGGCCGAGCAGGTCGATGCCTATCTGACCTGGGGCGAGCCGCCCGCCGAAGTGGCGAAGAAGATCGCCGACGTGCGCGAACGCGCCGCTCGCCGGGGACGCACCGTGAAGTTCGGCATCCGGCTGCACGTCATCGTGCGCGAGACCGAAGACGAAGCATGGCGCGCCGCTGAATCCCTGATCAGCCGCGTGGACGACGAAACAGTGATTCGCGCGCAGGCGGCGTTCGCACGCATGGACTCCGAAGGCCAGCGCCGCATGGCTGCGCTGCACGCCGGTGGCGCCAAGCGGACGCGTGCGGACCTGGAGATCAGCCCGAACCTGTGGGCCGGCGTGGGCCTGGTGCGTGGCGGCGCGGGCACGGCGCTGGTGGGCGACCCGAAGACGGTTGCCGCGCGCATCGAGGAGTACGCGGCGCTGGGCATCGACAACTTCATCTTCTCGGGCTATCCGCATCTGGAAGAGGCGTATCGCTTTGCGGAGCTGGTGTTCCCGCTGTTGCCGCGCAAGCAGCGTCCGGGACTGCCGGGCGAGACCTTGACCGGGCCCTTCGGTGAAGTTGTCGCCAATCTGGATGCGCCATCGCGCCTCCGCTCGCAGAGCTGATCGCGCAGCGATTCAAAAGGACTTCCATGACTGAACAAGTGCAGACCTTGCCAGCCTCCGCGCCATCGCTGAACGCCCCCAAGGCCTTCGCGATCGGCGTCGCCAGGCGCCTCGTCCCCTGGCTCGTGCCGGTCGGCCTCATCGTGGTGTGGCAGATCGCCTCGTCGCTCGGCTGGCTCTCGACCCGGGTGCTGCCCGCGCCCATCGACGTGGTCAAGGCCGCGTGGACGCTGGCCGTGTCGGGCGAGCTGTGGACGCACGTGAAGGTGAGTGCCGGGCGCGCTCTGGCCGGGCTCGCGATCGGCGGCGGTCTGGGCCTCGCACTGGGCTTGCTGACGGGTTCGGTCAAGTTCTTCGAGACGTTGCTCGACTCCAGCATCCAGATGGTGCGCAACATTCCTGCGCTGGCGCTGATCCCGCTCGTGATCCTCTGGTTCGGCATCGACGAATCGGCCAAGTTGTTCCTGATCTCGGTGTCGGTGTTCTTTCCGATCTACCTCAACACCTTCCACGGCATCCGCAACGTCGATCCGCAACTCATCGAGATGGGTCGGACCTACGGGCTCACGCGCTGGCAGCTCTACAAGGAAGTGATTCTTCCGGGCGCGATGTCGTCGATCCTCGTCGGCCTGCGCTTCTCGCTCGGGCTGATGTGGGTGATCCTGATCGTGGCGGAGACCATCTCCGCGCAATCCGGCATCGGCTATCTCACGATGAATGCCCGCGAGTTCCTGCAGACCGACATCGTGCTGGTGGGCATCCTGCTCTATGCACTGCTCGGCAAGCTGGCCGACCTGTTTGCGCGCGGGCTGGAGCGTTGGTGGCTGCGCTGGCATCCCGGCTACAGCGTCGCGAAGTGAAGGAGCAACGAAGATGACTCGCACACTGTCCTTCACCCGTCGCGGTGCACTGGCGACGCTGGCTTCGGTCGCCGGCGGCCTGGCCTTCGCGCAGAACAACACGCCGTCGACCGTGCGCATCGGCTACCAGAAGTCGTCGACATTGATCGTGGTGCTGAAGACCCTGGGCACGCTCGAACGCCAACTCGCGCCGCTGGGCGTGAAGATCGGCTGGCACGAGTTCACCAGCGGCTTGCCGCTGCTGGAAGCGCTCAATCTCGACAACCTCGACTTCAGTGCCGACGTGGCCGACACCGTGCCGGTGTTCGCCCAGGCGGCTGGCGCCAAGCTGACCTTCGTGGCGCAGGAGGCACCTTCGCCATCGGCCCAGGCCATCGTGGTTCGTGCTGATTCGCCGATTCGCTCGGTTGCCGATCTCAAGGGTCGCAAGGTCGGGTTTGCCAAGGCGGCGGGCGTGCACTACCTGCTGATCGCCGCGCTCGACAAGGCGGGTCTCACGTTCAAGGACATCGAGCCCGCGTACCTCACGCCGGCCGATGGACGCGCGGCCTTCGAACGCGGTGCGATCGACGCGTGGGTGGTGTGGGATCCGTTCCTTTCCGCAGCGCAGAGGCAATCCAGCGTGCGCGTGCTGGCCGACGGCACCGGCATCGCGTCCTACCAGCGCTACTACCTGGCAGGCACGCCTTTCGCGCAATCCCGGCCGGATGTCCTGCGCGTGCTGTACAGCGAACTGCAGAAGGCGGGCGCCTGGGTCAAGCAGAAGCCCAAGGAAGCGGCAGCGTTGCTTGCGCCCGTGTGGGGCCTGGATGCCGCCACGGTCGAGCAGGCCAACGCGCGCCGCAGCTACGAAGTACGGCCGGTGGTGTCCGGCGGACTCGGCGAACAGCAACGCATTGCCGATGCCTTCTTCGCCGAGAAGCTGCTGCCCAGAAAAATCAATGCGCTCGATGTGGCGCTGTTCACCCCGGGAGCCTGAAGACCATGAGCGCCATCCTCCATCCAACGAACGACGAGGGTCCGGGCGGCGTGCGCCTGGACATCCGCGGCTTGTCCAAGCGCTACGGCGAACGCGAGGTGCTGCGCAACACGCAGCTCTCCATCGAGCCGGGGCAATTCATCGCCATCGTCGGTCGCAGCGGTTGCGGAAAGAGCACCTTGTTGCGGCTGATCGCAGGTCTCGAAGAGGCCTCCGAGGGCGCGCTCTACACGGACGGCAAGGCCATCGATGGCTTGCATGACGACACACGGATCATGTTCCAGGAAGCGCGGCTGCTGCCGTGGCGCCGCGTTCTCGACAACGTGACGCTGGGCCTGCCCGCGGAGAGCCGTGCGCGTGGCGAGGAGGTGCTGGCGCAGGTGGGCCTGGCGGAGCGCCGCGGCGAATGGCCGGCACGCCTGTCGGGCGGGCAGCGGCAGCGTGTGTCGCTGGCGCGGGCGCTGGTGCACCACCCGCGTCTGCTGCTGCTCGACGAGCCGCTGGGCGCGCTCGATGCCCTCACTCGCATCGAGATGCACCGCCTGATCGAGAGCCTGTGGCAGCGCCATCGCTTCACCGCACTGCTGGTCACGCACGACGTGCAGGAGGCCGTTGCGCTGGCCGACCGCGTGATCCTGATCGAGGACGGCCGCATCGCGCTGGACGAAACCATCTCGCTGGCGCGGCCGCGCTCGCAAGGCGATCCGGCCTTCGCGGCGATCGAGAAACGCATTCTCGATCGCGTGCTGCAAAAACCCGACAACTCCGAGCCGGCGAATGACACCCGCTGGGCCGATGGTCCTGCACACGTGCTGCGCTGGGCGGTGTGAGCGCAGGCGATTCCTGACCTTTCTTTTTCAACCAAGGAGCTTTCCATGTCCATCCAAGCCATCAACGTCCGCAACCAGTTCAAGGGCAAGGTCCGCGAGATCATCCGCGGCGACGTCGTTTCCGAAGTCGACGTCGAGACCGCATGGGGCATCGTGACCTCGGTGATCACCACGCGCTCGGTCGACGAGCTGCAGCTCAAGCCTGGTTCCGATGTGGTCGCTCTGGTGAAGTCGACCGAGGTGTCGATCGCCAAGCTTTAAAATGGGGATGATCCAACTCTCTGACATTCACCAGATCTATGACGGCCCGAGCGGGCCGGTCGAGGCTCTCAAGGGCATCGACCTGACGGTGGCGCCGGGCGAAGTGTTCGGCGTGATCGGGCGCAGCGGGGCGGGCAAGAGCTCGCTGGTGCGCACCATCAATCTCCTCAATCGCCCCGTGCGCGGCAGCGTGCGCGTCGACGGCCGCGAGCTCACGGCACTGGACGATGCCGATTTGCGCGCCGCTCGCCAGGGTATCGGCATGATCTTCCAGCACTTCAACCTGCTGGCTTCGCGCACCGTCTATGACAACGTGGCGCTGCCGCTCGAACTTGCGGGCCTGCGCCCGTCGGACATCCAGGCCCGCGTCGAGCCGTTGCTTGAACTCGTGGGCCTCACCGGCCTGCGCGACCGCTATCCGGCGCAGATCAGCGGCGGCCAGAAGCAGCGCGTGGGCATCGCGCGTGCGCTGGCCAACCGGCCGAAGGTGCTGCTTTCAGACGAAGCCACCTCGGCACTGGACCCCGAGACCACGCGCTCGATCCTCGCGCTGCTGCAGCAGATCAACCGTGAGTTCGGCCTGACCATCGTGCTCATCACGCATGAGATGCAGGTCATCAAGCAACTCGCGCAGCAGGTCGCGGTGATCGACCATGGCCGCATCGTGGAGCAGGGCGCCGTGCTCGACGTCTTCACACGGCCGCAGCACGAGACCACGCGCAGCCTGCTCGACGACATCGCGCCACAGGCCTTGCCCGAGAGCGTGCTGGCGCGGATCCGCGCCCTGATGCGCGACGGTGGCAGCCAGGCGCCCCAGCTCCTGCGCCTGGCTTTCGCAGGCGACGACGCGGCGGACCAGCCGCTGCTGTCGCAGGTGATTCGCCGCTTTGGGATCGACCTGTCGATCGTGCATGGCCAGGTCGACGAGATCCAGGGACGGCCTTTCGGCTCGCTGGCCGTGCTGGCGCGAGGCGCGGGCGAATCGGTGGCATCGGCGGTCGCGTATCTGCGCGGCGCCGGCGTCGTGGTGCAGGAGGTGGCGCATGTTTGACGTCTTCACCGGCCCCATGCTGGAACTCTTCGCGACCTCGCTCTGGGAAACCATCGTGATGGTCGGCATCTCGGGATTGATCGGTGCCGCGGTCGGCGTTCCGCTCGGCGTGTACCTGCACCTCACGGATACGGGCGGCGTTCTGCAGAATCGGCCCGCCAATCGAATCGTCGGCGCCATCGTCAATGCGGTGCGCTCGACACCTTTCATCATCCTGCTGGTGGCGATCATCCCGCTCACCCGCCTGTTGACGGGCTCGTCGATCGGCACCGCGGCGGCCGTGGTGCCGCTGAGCATCGCGGCTGCGCCTTTCGTGGCACGGCTGGTCGAAACCTCGCTGCGCGAGGTCGATCGCGGTCTCGTCGAGGCGGCCCAGGCCATGGGCGCGACCACGCGCCAGATCGTCTGGAAGGTGCTGCTGCCCGAAGCCTTGCCCGGCATCGTGGCCGGCGTGACGATCTCTTTCGTGAGCCTCACCGGCTACTCGGCGATGGCGGGTGCGATCGGCGGGGGCGGCCTGGGCGACCTGGGCATTCGCTACGGCTACCAGCGCTTCCTGCCCGAGGTGATGCTCGCCGTGGTGATCGTCCTCATCCTGTTCGTGCAGGCGCTGCAAAGTGGTGGCGACTGGCTGGTGCGCAGGCTCAGCCACAAGTAGTTTTTTTCTCTCTCCCACAAGGAACACGTTTCATGAATCAACCCAAACGCAAGCTTCTCCAGTCGGTCGTCGCCCTGGCGATCGTGACGGGCTTTGCGACCGCGCCGGCATTTGCGCAGGACAAGCCGCTCAAGATCGGCGTCACCGGCGGCCCGCACGCCCAGATCTTCGAGCAGGTCAAGAAGGTCGCCGAGAAGGACGGCCTCAAGATCCAGGTCGTCGAGTTCAGCGACTACGTGCAGCCGAACGCCGCGCTGGCCGCGGGCGATCTCGACGCCAACAGCTACCAGCACAAGCCGTACCTCGACCAGCAGGTCAAGGACCGCAACTACAAGCTGGTGGACGTGGCCTACACCGTCAACTTCCCGATCGGCATCTATTCGAAGAAGGTCAAGAACCTGAAGGATCTGAAGGAAGGCGCGCGCTTCGGCATGCCCAACGACCCGACCAACGGAGGTCGCGTGCTGCTGCTCTTGCAGGACCAGGGGTTGATCAAGCTCAGGCCCGAAGCCGGCCTCAAGGCCACGCCGCTCGACGTGATCGAGAACCCGAAGAAGATCAAGTTCGTCGAGGTCGATGCGGCGCAGCTGCCGCGTACGCTCGACGACCTCGATGCCGCCGGTATCAACACCAACTTCGCGCTCTCCGCCGGCCTCAATCCGGGCAAGGATGCGATCGCAAAGGAGGGCGCGAAGAGCCCCTACGTGAACATCCTGGTCGTGCGTGAGGCGGACAAGGGCAAGCCCTGGGTCGCCAAGCTGGTGAAGGCCTACCACTCGGACGAGGTGCGCAACTACATCCAGAACGAGTTCAAGGGTTCGGTCCTCGCGAGCTGGTAAGCCGTCGGGACAGCACTTGGCAGGGAAACCTGCCGAGTAACCCGGTCGCGGTGGGGTTTTGTGCGATGCTGCATGGTCGAACCCCACCACCGGAGGACAAGGCATGTCTCACTTCGACGTCAGCGACATCGTCTCCGCGCTGCGCGCTGCACGCGACGAATGGCGCGATTCACAGAAGCGCTCGCGCGAGCCCGGCAGCCGCGAGTTTCCTTCGCGCGACGCGCTGGCAGGGATCGTGGAGTCCCTGAAAGGCGCGCTCTTTCCGATGCGCCTCGGTCCGCCCGACCTGCGGCACGAGAGCGAGGATTTCTATGTCGGCTACACACTGGATTCGGCACTGCAGTCGCTGTGGGTGCAAGCCTCGCTCGAGCTGCGCTACACGGCGCGCCATCAGCCGCGTGCAGCCGAGGAAATCGATGCGCAAGCCACGGCCGCGGTGCGTGAATTCGCGGCTGCGCTTCCCGGCATCCGGCGCCTGCTCGACGGCGACGTGCTCGCGGCCTTCCAGGGCGACCCGGCGGCACGCAGCGTCGACGAAGTGCTCCTGTGCTATCCGGGCATCCTCGCGATGGTTCATCATCGTCTGGCACACCGGCTCTACGGGCTCGGGCTGCCACTGCTTGCGCGCATCGTGGCTGAACTGGCGCACAGCCAGACCGGCATCGACATCCATCCGGGCGCGCAGATCGACGCGGGCTTCTTCATCGACCACGGTACGGGGGTCGTCATCGGCGAAACCGCGGTGATCGGCAAGCGTGTGCGCATCTACCAGGCCGTGACGCTGGGCGCCAAGCGCTTCCCGATCGACGTCGAAGGCAATCTGCAGAAGGGTCAGCCGCGCCATCCGGTGGTGGAGGACGACGTCGTGATCTATGCCGGCGCAACCATCCTCGGCCGTGTCACGCTCGGCAAGGGCGCAACCATCGGTGGCAACGTGTGGATCACCGACGACGTGCCGCCGGGTGCCAGCGTCTCGCAGGCCAGCCTGCAGAACGCACCGCAGCGCCGGGCGACGTGATCAGCCTTTTCTAGATAAGGTCTTGTGCGCTTTGCACAATTTGTCGCGACTCTCTTCAACCCCGCTTCCAAGGAGTTTTCATGAGCCAGACCAAGATTGCTGTCGTCATCGGCAGCCTGCGCAAGGATTCGTTCAATCGCAAGCTCGCACTGGCGATAGCGCATCTCGCTCCCGAGGATTTCACCTTCGAGCATGTGCGCATCGACGACCTGCCGCTCTATGACCAGGACCAGGACGGCAATCAGGCGCCGGCGGTCAAGCGTCTCAAGACTGAGATCGCGGCCGCCGATGGCCTGTTGTTCGTCACGCCCGAGTACAACCGCTCGATTCCGGGCGTGCTCAAGAATGCGCTCGACAACGCGTCGCGGCCC
The DNA here is from genome assembly GCF_030317145.1 of Variovorax flavidus. Lineage (GTDB taxonomy): Bacteria > Pseudomonadota > Gammaproteobacteria > Burkholderiales > Burkholderiaceae_C > Variovorax > Variovorax flavidus. Next base: position 878,824 of record NZ_JASZYE010000001.1, on the reverse strand, counting down.
TACGGCCAGAGCGCATGGGCCGGCAAGCCGGCAGGTGTGGTGGGAGTGTCTGTCGGCGCCGTGGGCACCGCGGTTGCGCAGCAGCATCTGCGTACCATCCTGGCCTACCTCGACGTGCCGACCCTTGGCCAGCCGGAGGTCTTCCTGCAGAACAAGGAAGGCATGTTCGACGACAAGGGCCACATCGCCGAAGGAAGCAAGCAGTTCCTGCAGACCTGGGTGGAAAAATACGTGGCCTGGGTCAAGAGCCACAAGGGCTGAGCCCCCGCCCGCATCGGGCGAAGGCTCAGCCTGAGAATCAAGCTGCCAGGGTGGCCTGATCCTGATTGGCAGCCTTGCCGATGGCTGCAGCGATGTCGGCACGGGCCGAGCCGATCGCAGCGGCCTTGGGAGCATCACCCATCGCCACGCCTTCGGCGCGAACGAAGCGCACATCGGTCACGCCGAAGAAGCCGAAGACCACCTTCAGATAGCTTTCCTGGTGTTCCATCGCCTGGCCGCCTTCGCTGGTCGAGTAGATGCCGCCGCGGGTCGAAGCGACGATCAGGGTCTTGCCGGTGGCGAGGCCGACGGGGCCCTTGTCGGTGTACTTGAAGGTACGGCCAGCTTGCGCGAGGCGGTCGATCCAGGCCTTGAGCTGGGTCGGCACCGTGAAGTTGTAGAGCGGGGCGCCAACCACGATCACGTCCGCGGCGAGGAACTGGGCCACCAGGCGCTCGGAGACTTCGTTCTCGTGACGCTGGGCCTCCGTCGGCTCGGCTTGCACGCCAACCTTGATGCCAAGTGCGTCAGCGCTGAAGTGATTGGGAGCATCGACCGCCAGGTCGAGGTACTCGACCGTCGTGTTCGGATGGCCCTTGCGCCATTCCGCCACCACTTCAGCCGTGAGTTGGCGGGAAACGGAGTTGGTTCCCAGGACGCTGGAATCGACGTGCAGCAGTTTCATGATCAATGCTCTTTCTTGGAAAGTGCCGGCACTGAAATCGGTCGGCGTGGGGAGAATTCTATTTTTGTGGCGATTCTTTGATAAGTCGGCAAAAATGGCTTAAATCGTTCCATAGATAGGACAATGAGGCGATGCAAGACCTGAACGACATGGTGTTTTTTGCCGAGGTCGCGGAGCGGGGCGGCTTTGCCGCAGCGAGCCGCGCGCTAGGTGTGCCGAAATCCCGGTTGTCACGGCGGGTGGCCGACCTCGAGGCCGAACTCGGGGTTCAGCTGATGCAGCGCAGCACCCGGCGCTTGTCGCTGACGCCCGCCGGCGAGATCTATCTGCGGCATTGCGCCGCGATGCGCGATGCGGCGCAGGCGGCGGCCGAAGCGGTGGCTCAGGTGCAGACCGAGCCGAGCGGCACGGTGCGGCTGAGCTGCCCCGTGACGCTGGCGCAAAGCAGCGTCGGCCCACTCATGCCGCAGTTCATGGCGCGCTATCCCGCGGTGCGTGTCGAGATGCGCGTACTGAACCGGCCGGTCGATCCGGTCGAGGAGGGCGTGGATCTCGCGCTGCGCGTTCGGCCCGAGATCGAGGACAGCGCCACGCTGGTCGCGAAGACCTTCGGCATCAGCCGGGGCATCCTGGTCGGCAATCCCGAACAGCTTCGGCGCCAGGGGCCGGTGCTGCTGCCGGCGGACTTGCACAAGATCGACACCGTGGCGATGTCCACTGGCGATGGACGCGCCAACTGGCGCCTCGAAGGCCCGGCGGGCAAGGTGATCGTGCACACGCACACGCCGCGTTACGTCGCCGACGACCTGCTGACGCTCAAGTTCGCGGTCGTGCAGGGGACCGGCGCTTCGGTGCTGCCCGACTACATGTGCCGCAACGAACTCAAATCCGGGACGCTGGTGGAAGTGCTGCCGGGCTGGGGGCCCGCGCCGGGCATCACCCACGTCATGTTCCCAGCCCGTCGTGCGCTGGTGCCGGCGGTGCGGCGGCTGATCGACTTTCTGGTCGAAAACCTGGACAGCGACGAGCCGCACGATCTTGCCGGGTGAGTCCTTATGCGCAAAACGCCATATTCAAACAAGTAGATATTCGTTTGTCATTGAAGCAATGCTTTAGAGAATCGCCGGTCCCCCTCCCATCCAAGAGCAACCATGGCGACCCTGCGATCCGGCGACATCGCCCTCAACCTCATCGGCCCCGCGTGACTCGCCCGACCATCGTCATCGTGCCGGGCTGGCGAGACTCCGGTCCCGGCCATTGGCAGAGCCTTTGGGCCGAGCGGATGCAGGGCGCCGTGCGCGTGCAGCAGGACGACTGGGTCACGCCGAATCGCGCCGCCTGGGTGGCTTCGCTCGAAAAGCTCGTGCTCGAAAGTCCGGGCCCGGTGGTCATCGCCGCCCATAGCCTGGGCTGCATCGCGACCACACATTTGTCGGAAGCGGCTGCCGCGCGCATCGGCGGCGCACTGCTTGTTGCGCCAGCGGACCCTGAGCGCCGCGCCGTGCTGACTGATTTCGCGCCCGTGCCGCATGCGAAACTGCCGTACCGCAGCATCGTCGTGGCAAGCAGCAACGACCCTTATTGCCCGGTGCGGTTGGCGGGCGCGTATGCCCGCGCCTGGGGAAGCGAATTCGTTCGGATGCAGAATGCCGGCCACATCAATATCGAATCCGGGCATGGCGACTGGCCTTTGGGCCTGGCGCTGCTCCAATCCCTGACGGACGAGCCGACCACTCTCATGGACGGCCGTCGAAATTTCGAACCTTTGGCAACTCTATGACTTCCAGAATCAAGACGATCCTCGGCGCTTTGGTGCTCGCCGCCAGTGGCGCCGCTTCGGCCCAGACCACGCTCCTCAACGTTTCCTACGACGTGGCGCGCGAGTTCTACAAGGACTACAACGCCGCCTTCGTGGCCAACTACAAGAAGACCACGGGCAAGGAAGTCAAGATCGACCAGTCGCACGCAGGCTCCAGCGCCCAGGCGCGCGCCGTGGCCGACGGCCTGGAGGCCGACGTGGTGACAATGAACACCACCACCGACATCGAGTTCCTCGCCAATGCCGGCGTCGTGGCCAAGGACTGGGCCAAGCGCTTCCCGTACAACGCCGCGCCCACCACGTCGACGATGCTGTTCCTGACGCGCAACGGCAACCCCAAGGGCATCAAGGATTGGGACGACCTGATCAAGCCCGGCGTGCAGGTCGTGATCGTCAACCCGAAGACCGGCGGCAACGGCCGCTACGCCTACCTCGCGGCCTGGGGCTATGTGAAGAAGAAGGGCGGCACCGACGCGCAGGCGGCCGAGTTCGTCGGCAAGCTGTTCAGGAACGTGCCCATCCTCGCCCGCGGCGGCCGCGACGCGACCACCGCCTTCCTGCAACGCAACATCGGCGACGTACTGATCACCTTCGAATCCGAAGTGGTCTCCATCGATCGCGAATTCGGTGCGGGCAAGGTCGATGCCGTGTATCCGTCCATCAGCATCCTGGCCGAGAACCCGGTCGCCGTGGTCGAGCGCACGGTCGCGAAGAAGGGCACCGGCGAACTCGCCAAGGCCTACCTGGACTATCTCTACTCCGACGAAGCGCAGGAGATTGCGGCCAAGCATGCGCTGCGCCCGCGTTCCGAAGCCGTGCTCAAGAAGTTCGCCTCGACCTTCAAGCCGGTCCAGCTCTTCACGGTGCAGGAACTGTTCGGCAGCCTGAGCGAAGCGCAGAAGGTGCACTTCAATGACGGCGGCCAGTTCGACAAGCTCTACACGCCCGGCGGCAAGTAAATGAGCGGTGCAGTTTCCTCGGCGCTGCCGTCCTCGGCGGCGCCGCTTGCGCGTGCGGGCAACACAGGAGTGTCCCGACGCGTGCTGCCGGGCTTCCACCTGACGCTCGGCTATTCGGTGCTCTACCTGAGCCTGATCGTCCTGATCCCGCTGTCGGCGCTGGTCTTCAAGACCTTCACGATGAACTGGGAGCACTTCTGGGTGGCGGTGACGGCGCCGCGCGTCATGGCTTCGTATCGGCTGACCTTCGGTGCCTCGCTGATCGCTGCACTGGTCAACCTCGTGTTCGGCCTGCTCGTCGCGTGGGTACTGGTGCGCTACAAGTTTCCGGGCAAGCGCATCGTGGATGCGCTGGTGGACCTGCCGTTCGCCTTGCCGACGGCGGTGGCCGGCATTTCGCTGACTGCGCTGCTCGCCGGCAACGGCTGGGTCGGCCAATTCCTCGAGCCGATGGGCATCAAGCTGGCCTTCACGCCGGCGGGCGTGGTGATCGCGTTGATCTTCATCGGCTTGCCCTTCGTGGTGCGCACGGTACAGCCTGTGCTTGAAGACACCGAGAAAGAGCTCGAAGAAGCCGCGACCAGTCTCGGCGCGACGCGCCTGCAGACCTTCACGAAGGTGATCCTGCCATCGATCATGCCGGCGCTGCTGACCGGCTTCGCGATGGCATTTGCACGCGCGATCGGCGAGTACGGCTCGGTGATTTTCATCGCCGGAAACATGCCCATGATCTCGGAGATCACGCCGCTGATCATCATCGGCAAGCTCGAACAGTACGACTACGCGGGTGCGACAGCCGTGGCGCTGGTGATGCTGGTGATTTCCTTCGTCCTGCTGCTGGTCATCAACGGACTGCAGGGATGGCAACGTCGTCGCTCGGGGGCCTCGTCATGAGCGCGAACGCCCGGACCATCCGCCGCGAAAAAGCGGGTACGACCGAAGCGGCATGGGTGCGTTGGACACTGATCGGCATTGCGCTGGCCTTCATGTTCCTTTTCCTCGTGCTGCCGCTTGCCGCCGTCGCGGCCGAGGCATTGCGCAAGGGGTTCGGCGCTTACGTGGATGCGCTCAAGGAACCCGATGCGTGGAGCGCCATCCGCCTGACCCTGCTGACGGCAGCGATCGCGGTGCCCCTGAACCTCGTCTTCGGCATCGCGGCCGCCTGGGCCATCGCGAAGTTCGAGTTCCGCGGCAAGGCCTTCCTCACGACGCTGGTGGACCTGCCTTTTGCGGTATCGCCGGTAGTGGCCGGCCTGATCTACGTGCTGGTGTTCGGCGCGCAGGGCTGGTTCGGGCCGTGGCTCGCGGCGCATGACATCAAGATCATCTTCGCCGTGCCTGGCATCGTGCTTGCGACCGTGTTCGTGACCTTCCCCTTCATCGCACGCGAACTGATCCCGCTGATGCAGGCGCAGGGCACCGAGGAGGAGCAGGCCGCGATCGTGCTGGGTGCGACCGGCTGGCAGACCTTCTGGCGCGTGACGCTGCCCAACATCAAGTGGGGGCTGATCTACGGGGTGATTCTCTGCAATGCGCGCGCCATGGGCGAGTTCGGCGCGGTATCGGTCGTGTCGGGCCACATCCGAGGCCAGACCAACACCATGCCGCTGCATGTGGAAGTGCTCTACAACGAATACCAGTCCGTCGCCGCCTTTGCGGTGGCTTCGCTGCTGGCGATCCTGGCGCTGGTCACGCTCGTCATCAAGTCCTTCGTCGAATGGCGCCATGAGCGCGAGATGAAGGCCATCGCCGACCTGCCGCCGGAACGACCGACGGCCGTCGCGACCTGAAAGAGAGAAACCATGAGTATCGAAATCCGCAACGTCAGCAAGCAGTTCGGCGACTTCCACGCGCTGCGCGATGTGAGCCTGGACGTCTCGTCGGGCGAACTGGTCGCATTGCTCGGCCCCTCGGGCTGCGGCAAGACCACGCTGCTGCGCATCATCGCGGGCCTGGAAACCGCGGATGCCGGCAGCATCCTGTTCTCGGGCGAGGACACCACCGACGTGCACGTGCGTGAACGCCAGGTGGGCTTCGTGTTCCAGCACTACGCGCTCTTCCGCCACATGACGGTGTTCGAGAACGTGGCCTTCGGCCTGCGCGTCAAGCCACGCAGCGTGCGCCCGAGCGAGACGCAGATCAAGTCCAAGGTACATGACCTCCTGAAGCTGGTGCAACTCGATTGGTTGGCCGACCGTTATCCGTCGCAGTTGTCGGGTGGCCAGCGGCAGCGCATCGCACTGGCCCGCGCGCTGGCGGTGGAGCCCAAGGTGCTGCTGCTAGACGAGCCCTTCGGCGCGCTCGACGCCAAGGTGCGCAAGGAATTGCGCCGCTGGCTGCGTCGCCTGCACGACGAACTGCACGTCACCAGCATCTTCGTCACGCACGACCAGGAAGAAGCGCTCGAAGTGGCCGACCGCGTGGTGCTGATGAACAGCGGCCGCGTCGAGCAGGTCGGCTCTCCGCAGGATGTGTGGGACCATCCGGCGAGCCCCTTTGTCTACGGCTTCCTCGGCGATGTGAACCTGTTCCACGGCCGGGCACACGAGGGCGAAGTGCATGTCGAGGGTATCCGCATCGACACGCAGGAAAGCGCCTTCCGCGACGGCAAGGCGCTGGCCTATGTGCGCCCGCACGACCTGAAGGTCGAGCGCTACACGGCGGGCGCGACCGGCATCGTCGCGACCCTGAGCCGCGCGATCGTCGTCGGTCCCATCGCGCGCCTGGAACTCGAACCGGTCGAATCGAATCCAGATAATCCTGGCTCCGGAACCATCATCGAAGCGCAACTCCCTGCGCAACAGTTCCGGGACCTGGGCCTGAAGGAAGGCGACACCGTTGTCGCCACGCCGCGCAAGGCCCGGGTGTTCGTCGAAGAATGGGTTTCGCCGTGATCGATTGGTATTTTGGTGCGCCTCGACGCGCTCTCGCGCTGATCTGCGCCGCCTGCGTGGCGATGCTCGCCTTCGGCATGTACCTGCAGCATGTGGTCGGCCTCGAGCCGTGCCCCATGTGCATCGTTCAGCGCTATGCGCTCGTGCTGGTCGCCGTCTTCGCGGGTCTCGCGGCGGCGAGCAGCCGCAGGGGACTGCAGGCGACAGGCTCGTTGCTGGGGCTCGTCATGGCCGTCGGCGGCGCCTACACCGCCGCGCGCCAGAGCTGGCTGCAATGGCATCCGCCGGAAGTCGTGTCCTGCGGCCGCGACATCTACGGGATGATCGAGACCTTTCCGCTGCAGCGCGCCTTGCCGATGATCTTCCGCGGCGCTGGCGATTGCTCGCAGATCGACTGGACCTTCCTCGGCCTGTCGATCGCGAACTGGTCCTTCATCGCTTTCACCGTGCTCGCGGTGCTGTTGCTGGTCTTGCTCTTCCGCCCCGCGCGTCAGAGCGGCAGGGTGTCAAAGGCCGCGTAGGCGGTCGCCAGCCAGGTCTTCACGCGTTGGCGTTCGAGCAGCCCCAGGGCGTGCGGGCCTTCGCGGTCGTTGACCGCCTTCCAGAAACTGGTGTTGCGCGCATCGATCTTGCGCATGCTGGCGTCGTGCAGCCGGGGCAGGGCGATGACGCGAGCGCCGTTCGCCGTCGCCTTGCTGAGCGACTGCGACCCGAGCAGCAGGCCGAAGTCGTTTCCGCGGCCGTAGTTCTGCACCACGATGTAGTTCGGCCGATTGCCGAAGGTGTCGATCAGCACGCCCAGCAGGTCGCTCGAATCCTTCCCGTCGTCAAGCACATGCCAGAAGTTGACGGCAACGCCGAGTTCGTCGAACACGTCGAACAGGTCGGACTCCTTGATCCAGCGTGAAAGCGGCGCCAGCGTCTGCGCCGCCAGGTCGACGATCACGCTTTGCTGCGGATTGGTTTCGAAACCGTTCACGACTGTGTCGAGGCCCTCGAAGCTGTCCACCACCACCGGCGAGGCGAAGCCTTCATAGAAGCGGGTGAACGAGCTGTGCGAGCGGTCCGTGTCGAAGCCGACGAAGGGCCGGCTGTGATCGATGAAGTACTGCGCCAGAACCCGTGCCGTGACCGACTTGCCGACACCGCCCTTTTCGCCGCCGATGAAATTGATGGAGCTCATGAGGTTCCTGGGTGAATGGGTTGGAATGTGCGATTTCATTCTAGGGGCCGAGTTGTCGGAGCCAGCGTATGTCGAATGATTTGCTCATTTGGATGCGCTCCAGGCGCTCAGGGGAGGGCGGGCAGTCGGTTCGCCTCGTCACGCATGCGCTGCATGAGCTTGTCGACCATCTCGCTCGACCGAAGAATCGAGACGTGGTCCTCGTCGAAGCCGAAGACGACATCCGCGCGCGATTGAATATCTGGCGCCAGCACGCTGTCGAGCGACACGGCGCCGTCGTTGTTGCCGGAAACGAAGCGCGAGCGCCCGCCGAAGCCGAAGAACAGCGTGTACCGGATGGCGGAGGGCCGCGGGACGACCATCAGTTCGCTCAGGTAGGGCGAGTCGGGTGCCATGTCGAGCCATGAACCGGGGACGCGCGTCGGCCCGATGTCCGCCCAGCGCGCAGCCGAGTGGCCCAGCCAAGGCGTGGAGATCGTCACCACGTGGTGCACCGGCGGCGCGCGGCCTTCGCGCACGATGATGTTCAATGCGCCCCGGGCCACCAGTCCCCCCATGCTGTGCGCGACGACGACACTGGTGGGAAAGGCATACCGGTAGTGAAGTTCGTCGACAGCATTGTTCAAAAACAGGGCTGAGAGGCCGATGGAGAAGCCCGAGGGATAGAAGAAGACCCACGGCTGGAAGCGCGTTCGATCGAGCTTGTCGATGACGAACTCCCAGTCGCGCGGCGATCCGCCCGCCCCGTGCACGAAGATCACCGGGATGCGCTTCGGATCGTAGGGTTCGAGCATGAAGAGCCCGGCGCGGCCTTCCTCGATGAAGCGCAGGGGTTGGAAAAGACCTTCGCGCACCCGGCCCGGTGCGAATCGGCCTTCATCGATGGCGGCCTGCGCGCCAAAACCCTCGTTGCGCCGGCGCACGAGCGCGGCATAGGCCTCGTCGAAGACGGGCGGCAGGATCTTGGCGGTCGCGGTGGCTGGAATCCTGATGCGGCCAAGGCCTTGCGCCGCCGTCGGGGGATCGTTGACTGCATCGATGCTGAGCGCGGTTCCTTCGTAGAGCACCGCGGGCTCGCCGGCCTCGTAGACCATGTCGCGATTCACGTCCTCGAAGGCGAGGATCCCGTAGGAGCCAGGCGGCCCTGCCAGGTGATAGACGCCCCGGCTCCTCGGAATCACGTCGAGAAACACGGGTTCGGGCGCGGTGCCGAGGCGGTAGAGCACGACCACGATCGGGCCGCGAGCTTCCTTCTCGGTCTCCGCGACGCCGGTGAAGTACATCGCGTCGCCCAGCCGCCTCATTTGCTGATCGGCCTGGAGGAGCCCGCAGCCGCTGGCCATTGCGCAGAGCATCATCAGCGCAATACGCAGTGCATGCGAAAGAGCTTCGGTGGCCATTTGTCGGCGTCAGTTCCTGGGAACCATCGAGAAGAACGGCCCGAGACTACCCAAAAACCAGTTCTGGCTGAAGTCGAGCGCCGCACGGCGGTACTTTTCATCGGCCTGGGCGGCCAGCAGATCGAGTCGCGCTACCACCTTGGACAGTTCGCGATCGACCACCAGGTTTCTCCCGCGCTCGCTGATCTCGGTCGCCAGCAGCAAGGGTTGGCCGTCGGGCCCCGTCTTGGAGCCGATGAGCCAAAGCGAAATCTCCACATTGCGCGCCGCGCGAAAGCTGTTCTCGGCGTCTACCCCGTCGAGCATGCTCTGTTCCCAGGTGTTTCCGTTGGCCTGCTTGAGCAGCGAGGCCCAGCCGACCACCAGCGCCGCGACGCGGTCGCCCTCGTAGGGCTTGGGCCCGGTCGTCTCGAAGGCCAGCCGGATGGCATCGATGCCGGTCGCGCCTCGCAGCTGGGGCAGGGCCGGTTCCTGCGAGACCGAATCCCAGGTGCGTTTGATCGCGTCGTCCGCACTGGTGGCCCACTTTCGCCATTCGCGCGGATTGCGCCGGTACAGCGACACCTGCACCCGGCGGACGGACTGGAGGTTGTCGCGCAGCGCGAGGTTGGCGATGCGATTGGTGCCCGTTTGCAGCCATTCGTTGTTGGCGTAGGGCTCGGCGCGCTCGGTCGAGGTGCATGCGGCTCCGCCCATGGCCGCGACGGCTGCGACAGACAGCAAGACACGGCGTCGGAAGGCAGGGAAAACGGGGGTCTCGCTCATGGCTCGCACGTTATCATCCTCGCCTCAGGTGGCGGCCGATCTTCCGGGTCCAGGCCAGTGAAATCTCCTTACAAATCAACACCTTGCCTTTGGGCTGACCCGCCGTGCGTCTCAATTCCATCAAGCTTTCCGGCTTCAAGTCGTTCGCCGAACCCACCAATTTCCTGCTGCCGGGCCAACTTGTGGGGGTGGTCGGGCCCAACGGTTGCGGCAAGTCAAACATCATGGATGCCGTGCGCTGGGTGCTCGGCGAATCGCGCGCTTCCGAATTGCGCGGCGAGTCGATGCAGGACGTCATCTTCAATGGCACGACCACGCGCAAGCAGGCCAGCCGTTCGAGTGTGGAACTGGTGTTCGACAATGCCGACCACCGGGCCGGCGGCCAGTGGGCGCAATTCGCGGAAATCGCCGTCAAGCGCGTGCTCACGCGTGACGGCAACTCCAGCTACTACATCAACAACCAGCCGGTGCGCCGGCGCGACGTGCAGGACGTGTTCCTGGGCACCGGGCTCGGGCCCCGCGCCTACGCGATCATCGGCCAGGGGACGATCAGCCGGATCATCGAATCCAAGCCCGAGGAACTTCGACTCTTCCTCGAAGAAGCTGCCGGCGTCTCCAAGTACAAGGAACGCCGCCGCGAGACCGAGAACCGGCTCGGCGACACGCGCGAGAACCTCACCCGTGTCGAAGACATCCTGCGCGAACTCAACAGCAATCTCGAAAGGCTCGAGAAGCAGGCCGAGGTCGCCGCGCGCTACAACTCGCTGACAGGCGACGCCACGCGCAAGCAGCACCAGCTGTGGTTCCTGAAGCGCACGGAAAGCGAAGCCGACCAGAGCCGCATCAAGGCCGACGCCGAGAAGGCCATCAACGACCTCGAATCGCGCACGGCCGATCTGCGCCACATCGAGGCCGAACTCGAAACCGTGCGGCAGGCGCACTACGCCGCAGGCGACCAGGTCAACCAGGCGCAGGGCAAGCTGTACGAGGCCAGCGCCGAAGTCGGCCGGCTCGAAGGCGAGATCCGCTTCGTGGTCGAAGGCCGCCAGAGGGTGGAGCAGCGGCTTGTGCAGTTGCGCGAACAGATCGCGCAATGGAGCGCCCGCCGCGAGGACGCCGAAGCCGAGATCGAGACACTGGCCGGCCAGGGCGTGAATGCCGAAGAGCAAGCCGAACTGTTGGCCGCGCAGCTCGAAGAGCACGACGCCCGCATGCCCGAACTGGAGGACGCGCAACAGCGCGCGCAGGACGAGGCCAACGCCCAGCGCGCAACCGTCGGGCAGGTGCAGCAGCAGATCCAGGTGCTCGCGGCCGACCAGCGCAACATCGAAGAGCAGAGCCGCCAGCTCAACCAGCGTGCCGAGCGTCTGCGCAGCGACCAGAACGCGCTGGCGGCGCCGGACGAAGCGCGCTTGCGCGATCTCCAGGAACAACTCGCCGCTGCGCAGGAAGCATCCGCCGAAGCCGATGCACGGTTGCAGGACCTGCAGGAGGCCGTGCCGCAACTCGACGACGATCGCCGCACACGCCAGCAGGCCGTCAACACCGAAGGCGCACGCCATGCCGAACTCTCGGCACGGCTCGAGGCGCTCAAGGCGCTGCAGGAAAAGGTCAAGACCGACGGCAAGCTCGCTCCCTGGCTCGCCAAGCACGGCCTCGAAAGCCTGCAAGGCCTGTGGAGCCGCATCCACATCGAGCAGGGTTGGGAAAACGCCCTCGAATCCGCCTTGCGCGAGCGCCTGGGCGCGCTCGAAGTCAGCCGGCTCGACATGGTCCGAGCCTTCGGCGGTGATGCGCCGCCGGCCAAGCTGGCTTTCTACACGCCGCCGGTGGCTGGTGTTCCGCAGGGCCCGGCCACGATGCCGCGCCTGTCGGACTTGCTGCGCCTCAGCGACGCCGGCCAGCAGGCCTTGCTGAACGAATGGCTGCACGGCTGCTTCACAGCGGAAACGCTGGAGGACGCGCTCGCGCAGCGCGAGAAGCTCCAGGCCGGCGAGGTGATCTACGTCAAGAGCGGGCACGCCGTCACCGCGCACAGCGTGAGCTTCTATGCCCAGGACTCGGAGCAGGCCGGTTTGCTGGCCCGCCAGCAGGAAATGGAGAACCTGGAGCGGCAGTTGCGCGCCCAGACGCTCATCGCCGACGAGTCGCGCACTGCGCTTGCACGCGCCGAGGCCGCCTACGGCGACGCCGCCCAGCGCCTTGTCACGGCGCGCCGCGAAGCCGCCGACACGCAGTCGCGCGCCCACGAGCTTCAGGTCGAGACACTGCGCCTCTCGCAACTGGCAGAGCAGACGCGTGCCCGTAGCGAGCAGCTGTCCAACGATCTCGGCGAAGTGGTCGCGCAGCTTGAGGAATTGCAGGAGCGGCGCATCGCTGCCGAGTCGCGCTTCGAAGAGCTGGACATGCAACTGGCCGACAGCCAGGAACGCCACGCCCAACTCGACGAACGCGTGATCGAAGCGGGGCGCGCGCTGGCCGCGAGCCGCGAACAGCATCGCAGCCTGGAGCGCCAGGCGCAGGAAGCGACTTTCGCGCAGCGTACGCTCGAAGCGCGCCGCGGCGAACTCAGCCGCGCCATCGAAACCGCCACGCAGCAGACCGTGTCGCTGAACGAGGAGGACGAACGCGCCCGGGCCGAACTCGGTCGCCTGTCCGACGCGGCGGCGCAGGCCGGCCTGCAGGATGCGCTGTCGCTCAAGCTCGAACGCGAATCCGCGCTCGGCGCCTCGCGCAGCCAATACGACGACCTCACGCTCAAACTGCGCGCCAGCGACGAACGCCGCCTGCAACTCGAACGAGAACTTGACCCGCTGCGCCAGCGCATCACCGATTTCCAGCTCAAGGAACAGGCGGCGCGCCTGGGCTTCGAGCAGTATCAACAACTGCTGACCGATGCCGAGGCCGATCTCGAAGCAGTTGCCCTGTCGATCGAAACCGACAAGGTGCGGCTCACTGGCCTGCAAAGCGAGATCGATCGCCTGAACCGTGAAGTGGCGTCGCTCGGCGCCGTCAACCTCGCGGCGCTCGACGAGCTGAACGTGGCGCGCGAGCGCAAGACCTTCCTCGACTCCCAGTCGGCCGACCTGAACGAGGCCATCGGCACACTGGAGGACGCGATTCGCAAGATCGATGCCGAGACGCGCGACCTTCTCGGCGGCACCTTCAAGATCGTCAACGAGCACTTCAGTCGCATGTTCCCCGAGCTGTTCGGCGGCGGCAATGCCAAGCTCATGATGACCGGCGACGAGATCCTCGACTCCGGTGTGCAGGTGATGGCACAGCCTCCCGGCAAGAAGAACCAGACCATCCATCTGTTGTCGGGCGGCGAGAAGGCGCTGACGGCCATCGCGCTCGTGTTCGCGATCTTCCAGCTCAACCCCGCGCCGTTCTGCCTGCTGGACGAAGTGGATGCGCCGCTGGACGACGCCAACACCGAGCGCTACGCAAAGCTCGTGACCGCCATGAGCCGCGAAACCCAGTTTCTCTTCATCAGCCACAACAAGATCGCGATGGAAATGGCCGAACAACTCATTGGCGTGACCATGCAGGAGCAGGGCGTTTCGCGCATCGTGGCCGTGGACATGGAATCGGCCGTCTCGATGGTCGAAGCAGCCTGAGTCGACGCGGTCCATGAGCAGCCTCACCGTCGCCCTCGCCATTCTTGGCGGACTCGTCCTTGCCACCGTCGTCGGCTACAACGCCTGGACCTCGCACCGCAACGCTCCGCGTCAGCCGGACGCCAAGGACAGCGAGCCGCCCGACTCCGACATCCCGCAGCAGAAGGGCGACCAGGAGCCTGTGCTCCACGTCGATCCGCACCAGGTATCCGGCAACGAGCGGCACGAGCCGCTGTTCGACCCCGACCTGCCCGCGCCCACCGCATTGCCAGTGCCCACGGCAGACCGACGCGGCGGCCTCGATCCGCTGATCGACGTGATCGCGCCAGTGTCGCTCGACGGTCTTGCCTCGGGCGATGCCGCGATCGCCGCCATGCCCGCGACGCGACGCGCGGGCAGCAAGCCGGTGGCAGTCGAAGGCCTCAACGAACACACGGGCGAATGGGAGCCGGCGGTGCCGGGCCAGCGCTACGGCGCCTTCCAGGTCGGCGTGCAGATGGCCAATCGCACGGGCGCGCTCAACGAGATCGAGTACTCCGAATTCGTCGTCAAGGCGCAAGCCTTTGCCGATGCCGTCAACGGCGCACCGGAGTTCCCGGAGATGCTCGACGAAGTGGGGCGGGCCCGCGAACTCGACCAGTTCGCGAGTTCGCACGATGCCCAGTTGAGCTTCGTGCTGCGTGCACGGCATGCCGCGTGGAGTCCGGGTTACGTGCAGCAGAACGCCGCGCGGCTGGGCTTCGTGGCCGGCATCATTCCGGGGCGCATGGTGCTGCCCGCGGGCGAGGTGGGGTTGCCGCCGATCCTGGGCCTGTCCTTCGACACGCAGGCCGCATTGGCCGATGACCCGGCGCAATCCGCGATCCGCGAACTGACATTGAGCCTCGACGTACCCCAGGTCGACCGCAGCGAGCGGCCCTTCGAGCGCATGCGCGAAGCTGCTTCCACGCTCGCGCGCGAGATGGACGGCGTCGTCACCGACAGCGATGGGCAGCCTTTGCGCGACGAGACCATGGATGTGATCGGCGGCGACCTGGAGCAGCTTTACGACACGCTGGATTCGCGCGATCTTTCCGCCGGGTCACCTTTGGCACGTCGACTCTTCAGCTAGAGATCCCCATGACGACGAAGCACGAAGACGCGGCTCGCGAAGCCGCCGCATTGGGCGAGCAGCTGCACCGCCACGCTCATCTTTATTACGTGCTCGATGCGCCGGAGTTGCCGGACGCCGAGTACGACAAGCTCTTTCAGCGCCTGCAGGCGATCGAGGCCGAATACCCCGACCTGCGCACGCCCGATTCACCGACGCAGCGCGTGGGCGGCAAGCCGCTCGATGGCTTCGTCAAGGTGCGCCACAAGGTGCCGATGCTGTCGATACGGACCGAGACGGACATCACGCCGGCCGGTGCCAGCGCCTTCGACGCGCGCGTGCGCAAGGAACTCGGGCTCGCCGAGGACGCGCCGCAGGTCGAGTACGTCTGTGAACTCAAGTTCGACGGGCTGGCCCTCAACCTGCGCTACGAAGATGGCGTGCTGGTGCAGGCTGCGACGCGCGGCGACGGCGAGATCGGCGAGGAGGTCACCCAGAACATCCGCACAGTGCAGCAGATTCCGCTGCGGCTGCGGGGCGAGGCTTCGGAGATTCCGCCGGTTGTGGAAGTCCGCGGCGAGGTCTACATGCGGCGCGACGACTTCGACGCGCTCAACGAGCGCCAGCGCGAGAAGATCGCGGCGGGCCAGAAGAACGAGAAGGTGTTCGTGAACCCG
The DNA here is from genome assembly GCF_030317145.1 of Variovorax flavidus. Lineage (GTDB taxonomy): Bacteria > Pseudomonadota > Gammaproteobacteria > Burkholderiales > Burkholderiaceae_C > Variovorax > Variovorax flavidus. Next base: position 863,471 of record NZ_JASZYE010000001.1, on the reverse strand, counting down.
CGCAACGCCGCGGCCGGCGCGGTGCGCCAGCTGGATCCGGCGATCGCGGCAAACCGGCCGTTGAGCTTCTTTGCGTATGGGCTCGGCGAAGTCACGCCGCCCGAACAGGGCGGCCCGACTTGCCCGACGCAGTTCGACTGGCTCCAACAGTTCCACGCCTGGGGATTTCCGGTCGCGACGCAGACCACGCGCGCGCGCGGCGCGATCGAGCTGATCGCGTTCCACGAGACGATGGGGCGCCAGCGCGATGCGCTGCCCTATGACATCGACGGGGTTGTCTACAAGGTCGACAGCCTCGAACTGCAGCGGCAACTCGGCTTCGTCTCACGCGAGCCGCGTTGGGCCGTGGCGCACAAGTACCCGGCGCAGGAGCAGCTCACGGAGGTGCTGGCCATCGAGGTGCAGGTGGGCCGCACCGGCAAGCTCACGCCGGTCGCCAAGCTGGCGCCCGTATTCGTGGGAGGGGTCACGGTGACCAACGCCACGCTGCACAACGAGGACGAAGCGCGGCGCAAGGACGTGCGTGTGGGCGACACGGTCATCGTGCGGCGCGCAGGCGACGTCATTCCCGAGGTGGTCGGCGTGCTGCCCGAAAGCGCGGCAAGGCCCGACGAGCAGCGCGGCCCGGTGTTCACCATGCCCCGCCAGTGCCCGGTCTGCGGGTCCGATGCCTTGCGCGAAGAGGGCGAGGTCGACTACCGCTGCACCGGCGGCCTGTTCTGCGGTGCACAACGCAAGGAAGCGATCCTTCATTTCGCGGCGCGGCGCGCACTCGACATCGAGGGCCTGGGCGACAAGCTGGTCGAGCAACTGGTCGACACCAACCTGATCCGCACGCTGCCCGATCTGTACAAGCTCGGCTTCAGCACGCTGGCGGGGCTGGACCGCATGGCCGACAAGTCGGCGAAAAACATCGTCGATGCACTGGAGGCTTCCAAGAAGACCACGCTGCCGCGCTTCCTGTTCGGCCTGGGCATTCGGCACATCGGCGAAAGCACCGCCAAGGATCTCGCCAAGCATTTCGGCAAGCTCGACGCGATCATGGACGCGACCGAGGAGCAGCTTCTCGAAGTCAATGACGTGGGACCAGTGGTCGCGACCAGCCTCCGGACATTCTTCGATCAGGCGCACAACCGTGAAGTCGTCGAGCAGCTGCGTGCGTGTGGCGTGCATTGGGAAGAGGGCGAACCTGCCGCGCGTGCCCCCCGACCGCTCGCGGGCAAGACCTTCGTGATCACCGGGACGCTTCCTACGCTGGGTCGCGACGAGGCCAAGGACAAACTGGAGTCGGCTGGTGCCAAGGTGGCTGGCTCCGTGAGCAAGAAGACAGACTTCGTGGTGGCCGGGGCTGAGGCAGGCAGCAAGCTCGACAAGGCGCGCGATCTGGGCGTAGCGGTGATCGACGAAGCCCGGATGCTCGAGATCCTCGAAAAAGGTCTACCGTAGAGCCTTCGGTATCTTCCCTGTCAACAACGCTGCCCACGGCCCGTTGAATGGGAGGATGACCCCAGGAGGCTCGAATGAACCGGATTCGTTCTCTGTCGGCCGGCATCGCCATCGGCGCTGCCGCTTTTCTGGGCGGCTGTGTTGCCCCGGGCCCGTACTACACCGGCACCTATCCCTACTACGTCGAGCCGGGACCGGTGGTCGTTTCGCCCTCGGTCTATGTCGCCGGAGGGTGCTGCTGGGGCAATTACTGGGGTGGCGGCTACTGGGGCGGCTATTGGGGACGTCCGGCCTACTGGGGTGGGTACTACGGGCGCCCCGGATACTACGGTCGCGGGGGTTACTACGGGTATCCGGGCTACTACGGCCGGTACGGTTACTACGGTGGCGCCTATGCGCGTGGCCCGGGCGTGTACGGCGGACGGGGCTGGAGACGTTAGACCTCGGCAGTCTTCGGTCGCAGGCCATCCGATAATGCCGCGATGGCCATTCGCGAAATCCTCAAGATGGGCGACCCCCGATTGCTGCGCGTTGCGCAGCCGGTCGCCGCTTTCGACACCGACGACCTCCACCTGCTCGTGCGGGACATGTTCGAGACCATGCATGTCGTGAACGGCGCCGGTCTGGCCGCGCCGCAGATCGGGGTGGACCAGCAAGTTGTGATCTTCGGCACCGATACCGTCAACCCGCGCTATCCGGACGCGCCGGTGGTGCCACGGACCGTGCTGGTCAATCCGGTCATCACGCCGATCGGCGCGGAGGAAGAGGAAGGCTGGGAAGGCTGTCTGTCGGTGCCGGGCCTGCGAGGCGTGGTGCCGCGCTTCGCCAACATCCGGTACACGGGCTTCGACCCCTATGGCGACCCGATCGACCGCACCGTGAGCGGGTTTCACGCCCGCGTCGTGCAACACGAGGTGGACCACCTGCTGGGCAAGCTGTATCCGATGCGGATGCGCGATTTCTCGCGCTTTGGCTACACCGAGGTCCTGTTTCCGGGCCTCGATGCGAGCGAGGACGACTGAGGTCGTCCCGCCTTCGGTTCCTGTTTCAGTTGTACTTGCCGCCGGTGCCCCCGACGCTGAAGCGGCCGGCGCCGAGGAAGGCGCATGCCAATGCGGCGAACAGGAACATGCCTTGCAGTTCCAGGGCCCAGCCGCCGGTCTTGCCGAGCGATCCGATGTCCTTGAGATGCACGAGCCAGATGGCGACCAGCATGTTGATGACCGTGATCCAGGCGGCCGGTCGCGTGTAGATGCCGACGATCAGCAGGACCGGTGCAACGATCTCGCCGACAAAGACCAGATAGGCCAGCGCACCGGGCAGGCCATGTGACGTGAGCATGCCGGCGATACCGCCGACCCCGCCGGTGATCTTGGAGATGCCGTGCAACAGGATCAGGATGCCGAGGGCGAGGCGCAGAACGAGTTTGCCGGTGTCGTCGGAGCGGATCATGAGAAAGCCTTTCAGTTGAAAAAACAGGCGCGATTGTGGTCGATAAGGAGGGCGTTTCGCTGAATTTGCTTCCTACCGGAGGTTCTTTGGCAGACTCCGGCACCCGCCCGTAAACTGCCCGCTGCTTCCATTTCGAAGAGAGAGAAGAGGATCCCAGAATGAATCAACGCATCCGTCCGGCGCTTGCCGCTGTCGCCACCGTCCTGGCCTTTGCGGCCGCACCGGCCTTTGCGGGCAAGACCCTCGACGCCGTCAAGCAGCGCGGTACCGTCAAATGCGGCGTGACCAATGGCGTGGCCGGCTTCTCGGCGCCCGACACGCAGGGCAACTGGTCGGGGCTCGATGTCGACACCTGCCGCGCCATCGCGGCGGCGGTGCTGGGCGACGGCAAGAAGGTGGAGTTCGTGCCGCTCAATTCGCAGCAGCGCTTCTCGGCCCTGCAAGCCGGCGAAATCGATATCCTGGCGCGCAACACCACGTGGACGCTGACGCGCGATGCATCGCTCGGCTTCCATTTCACGACCATCACCTACTACGACGGGCAGGGCTTCCTCGTGCCGAAGAAGATCAAGGTGACCAGCGCCAAGCAACTCAAGAACGCCACCATCTGCACGCAGTCGGGCACCACCAACGAGAAGAATGTCGCCGACTATTTCAAGGCGCAGAACATCCCGGTGAAGACGGTCGTGTTCGAGAGCTTCGAAGCCTCGTTCAAGGCCTTCTTCGCAGGCCGTTGCCAGGCCTTCACGACGGACACCTCGGCGCTGGCAGGCCTGCGCAACAAGGAAGCGCCCAATCCGGACGACTACGTCATCCTGCCCGAGCTGATCTCGAAGGAGCCCCTCGCACCGCTGGTGCGCCGCGGCGACGACGAGTGGTTCGCCATTGCCAAGTGGGTGCCCAATGTGCTGATCGAGGCCGAGGAGTACGGCATCACGCAGGGAAACATCGACGAGCTCAAGGCCGCCAGCAAGGACCCTGCCCAACAGCGCCTGGTCGGCACTGGCGATGACCTGGGCAAGCTGCTGGGCCTGGACAAGGACTGGTCCTACCGCGCGATCAAGGCGGTGGGCAACTACGGCGAGGTCTTCGAGCGCAATGTCGGACCGAAGTCGGTGCTCAAGCTGCCGCGCGGATCGAACAATCTGTGGAACAAGGGCGGCCTGATGTACGGATTGCCGGTTCGATGAGCGCGGCGCCGGGCCGCCCCAAGCGAGCTCGCACCCCCTCGGGGGGCAGCGAGGACACGAAGTGCCGAACGCGGGAGTAGGCAGTCCGGCGCCCAGCGGGCGCCGCGCCGTCTGGCTGGCCTGGGCGGCTCAGGCTTTGCTGATTGCGGCCGTCGCGGGCGGCGCTTTCTGGCTAGTTCACCATGCACTGGAAGTGCTGCGCGCGCGCGGTGTGCGCTCCGGGTTCGACTTTCTTCTGCAGCCCGCGGGATTCGAGATCTCCGAAGGCTGGCTCGACTTCCACTCGGGCCAGCCGTACTGGCGCGCGTTCCTCGCCGGGCTGATCAATACGGTTCGCGCCGCCGTCCCGGCGGCCGTGATGGCGGTGCTGCTGGGCACGCTGATCGGCATCGGCCGCCTCGCGCCCCATGTGCTGGTGCGAGGCCTCTGCGGTGCCTACGTGGAGACGGTGCGCAATGTTCCGCTGCTCGTGCAGTTGCTGATGCTGTACTTCGCGCTGACGCAATTGCTGCCTGATTCCACCGAACCGCTCGAACTGCTGCCTGGTTTCTGGCTCAGCAAGGGAGGTCTCTCGATGCCGTGGCCGGTCGCGGAGGAGGGGGCCGTGTGGCCCAGCCACTTCGAATGGCCCGAGCGCGGCAGCTTCAACGTGAGCGGCGGCGCGGCGTTGAGTCCGGAATACCTCGCGGTCGTGATCGCGCTGGGGCTCTACACCGCCGCCTTCGTCGCGGAAATCGTGCGTGCCGGGATCACCTCTGTGTCGCAGGGCCAGAAGCTTGCGGCGCAGGCGCTCGGCCTGTCGCCGTGGCAGCAACTGCGCCTGGTGGTCATGCCCCAGGCCTTGCGCGTGATCGTGCCGGCGCTGACCAACCAATTGCTGAGTTTGACGAAGAACTCGTCGCTGGCCGTGGCGGTAGGCTATCCGGAGCTGGTGTCGATCGCCAACACCTCGCTCAATTCGACGGGACGCGCCTTTGAATGCATCGCCGTGATCATGGTGGTGTATCTCGCGCTGTCGCTTCTCATCTCGGGCGGAATGAATCGCTACAACGCGCGCGTCGCGCTGAGAGGCTGGCGTTGATCGGCGCGGCACGCCCGGCCATCGCATGGCGCAAGGAGCTGTGGGGCTCGCCGGTTCGCGCGGTGTCGACGGTCCTGCTGATGCTCCTGTTCGTCTGGGCCGGGTATCACGCGGTGGAGTGGGCGGTGTTGCATGCGGTATTCCGTCCCGATGCGGAGGCGTGCCGTGCTGTGCAGCATGGCGCTTGCTGGGGCGTGATCGCAGAGAAATGGCGGCCGATCCTGTTCGGCCGCTACCCCTATGACGACCAATGGCGCCCGGCCATCGCCGTCACCGTGCTGTCGCTGACCACCATGCTCAGCGCCTGGCCGCGCACCTGGCGCTGGTGGCTGCTGCCGCTGTGGGCCGTGGTGCTTGCGCTGTTTGTCGTGATGATGCGAGGCGGAGTCCTTGGCCTGGATCTGGTGCCGACCAATCGCTGGGGTGGCTTGCCGCTGACCATCGGGCTGGCCGTGGTCGGGTTGGCCCTAGCTTTTCCGCTGGCGCTGTTGCTGGCGCTGGGCCGGCGTTCGCAATGGCCGGTGGTTCGAACGCTCTGCGCGACCTACATCGAACTGGTGCGCGGCGTGCCGCTCATCTCGGTCCTGTTCATGGCCTCGTTCCTCTTGCCGCTGCTGTGGCCGGCGGGATGGCAGCCCGACGTGCTGCTGCGCGTGCTCGCCGGCCTGTCGCTGTTTGTCGCGGCGTACCTCGCCGAGATCATCCGCGGTGGCTTGCAGGCGGTGCCGCGCGGACAGACGGAGGTCGCCATGGCGCTCGGATTCGGGCGCTGGCCGGTGCAGCGCGACATCGTCCTGCCGCAGGCGCTGCGCCTCGTCGTTCCGGCGCTGACCAACAACGTGGTCGGCACCCTGAAGGACACCTCGCTCGTCACCGTGGTGGGACTGTTCGAGCTGACGGGCGCTCTCGGCCTCGCGCTCGGCGGGGACCCGACCTGGCGGCCGTTCTACCTCGAGGGCTATCTGTTCATTGCGCTGGTCTACTGGGTGCTTTGCTTCGGCCTGTCGCGTTACAGCGTGTGGCTGGAGCGGCGGCTGGCGGCAGGGCGCGACTAGCGGCCTTCGACTTTGCGGATGGCCAGTTCCGCGTAGCCGGTCGCGCGATTGAATTCGCGGGCCAATCGCCATTCCGGCAGCCACGCGACCAGCACTTCGGCGGTCGTGCGCACCAAGCAGCCGGGCGCGACATGGCCGCCGAACACGCTGCCCCGCGCATCGGCGACGCTCATGTGCAGGTGCGAGCCATCGGGCGACAGCGTGCCGGTGAGTGTGAGGATTTCCAGGTCGCCGGTGAGCGACTCCGGCGCCTCGACGCCGGCAAAGCGCAGGCGTGCGGCGCTCAGGCTGCCGACACCTGCAACGACGAATGCGGCGGTGCAGCCCCGTGATGCCAGCGCCGCGTCCAGCGCATGACGGAGGTCGTCGCCGGGATTCAGGCGCAGCGGTGTCGCATCCAAGACCTGCTCCTCAGGCGGCCAGTGCGTCGAGCAGCTCCGTCTCGATCGCCAGTTGGGCCCGCTGCCCCTGCAACTCCGGCCCGCTGATCAGGAAGGTGTCTTCGACTCGCTCCCCGAGCGTCGTGATCTTGGCGAGTTGAAGGTTCAGATGGTGCCGCGCCAGGACGCGTGCGACCGAATACAGCAAGCCCGCCCGGTCGCTCGCCGAGATGCTGAGCAGCCAGCGCTGCGCCTTTTCGTCGGGCAGCAGGCTGATGCGCGGCTTGATGGGGAAACTGCGCACCCGGCGCGAAACGCGGCCCTTGCTCGGCGCGGGCAGGGGCCCCGCTTCCGTCAGCGTCTTGGTCAGGCCGGCCTCGACCATGTTGATCAGGTCGCGGTAGTGCTCGGGAATGAAGGTGGTGACCACCTGGAAGGTGTCGAGCGCGAAACCATTGCTCGCGGTGTGCACCTTGGCATCCAGGATGCTGAACGACGACTGGTCGAAGTAGCCGCAGATGCGCACGAACAGATCGGGCTGGTCAGGCGTATAGACCACGACCTGCAGGCCTTCGCCAACGGGCGACAGCCGGGCGCGCACGACGGGCGGCGTATGCGGATCGATCGGCACCCCCGGATGCGGCACGTGGCGCGACAGCTGCTTGGCGTGCCACGCGATCTCCGACGCGTCGTGGCGCATGAAGTAGCCCACGTCGAGCGTGCCCCACAGCGCCTTGTGTGCGTCCAGCGGCTCGGCATGCAGCGCGAGTTGCACCAGGGCCTCGCGCTTGCGCGATTCGATCTCCGCGCCAGGGTCGGGCATGCGCCCGCCGAAGGCGCGCAAGGTGTAGCGGTAGAGGTCTTCGAGGAGCTTGCCTTTCCACGCGTTCCACACGCGCGGCGAGGTGCCCCGGATGTCGGCGATCGTGAGCAGGTAAAGGGCGGTGAGGTAGCGCTCGTTGCCGACCCGCTTGGCGAAGGCGCTGATGACCTCCGGGTCGCCCAGATCCTGCTTCTGCGCTACCTGGCTCATCACCAGGTGCTCCGAAACCAGGAACTCGATCAGCTTGGCGTCTTCGCGCGCAATCTCGTGCTGCCGGCAAAAGCGCCGGACGTCGCGTGCGCCCAGCGTCGAATGGTCGCCGCCGCGGCCCTTGGCGATGTCGTGAAAGAGGGCTGCGATGTACAGGATCCACGGCTTGTCCCAGCCGGCTGCGAGCTGCGAGCAGAACGGGTACTCGTGCGCGTGCTCGGCGATGAAGAAGCGGCGGACGTTGCGCACCACCATCAGGATGTGCTGGTCGACCGTGTAGACGTGGAACAGGTCATGCTGCATCTGCCCCACGATGCTGCGGAAGACGCGGAGATAGCGCCCCAGCACCGACGTCTGGTTCATGAGCCGCAGCGCATGCGTGATGCCGCGCGGTTGCAGCAGCATGCGCATGAAGGTCATGTGGTTCACGCGGTCGTTGCGAAACTTGCTGTCCATGACGTGGCGCGCGTTGTAGAGCGCTCGCAGCGTTCGGGCCGAGAGCCCGTTGACGCCGATGGTCTTCTGGTAGAGCAGGAAAGTCTCGAGGATCGCGTGCGGATCCTTCACGTAGAGGTCGTCGCTCGCCACCTCGATCAGCCCGGCCTTCTCGAAGAAGCGCTCGTTGATGGGCGTCGGTTCCTCGGCTTGCGGCTGCAGGCGATCGGCGATGTTGAGCAGCAGGATCTGGTTGAGCTGCGTGACGGCCTTGGCCGCCCAGTAGTAGCGGCGCATCAGCGCCTCGCTGGCCTTGCGCTGCGATTCGCCGACATAGCCGAAGGTGGCGGCCACGGCGGTCTGCAGGTCGAACACCAGCCGGTCTTCGCGCCGGTTGGCGGTGACGTGCAGCCGGGCGCGGATCAGGCTCAGCAACGCCTCGTTGCGCTTGATCTGCTGGATCTCGAAGGTGGTGGCGAGTCCGTTCTTCGCGAGGTCGTCCCAACGGTTGCCGAAACCGGCGGCCTTGGTCATCCACAGGATGGTCTGCAGGTCGCGCAGGCCGCCGGGCGATTCCTTGCAGTTGGGTTCGAGCGCGTAGGGCGTGTTCTCGAACTTCTGGTGCCGGTGGCGCATCTCCTGCGCCTTGGCGGTGAAGAAGGCCTGAGGGTCGATGGCCGCCAGGAAGCTCTTGCGGAAGCTGGCGTAGAGCTTCTTGTCGCCGACGACCAGGCGCGATTCGAGCAGCGAGGTCTGAACCGTCACGTCCTTGGCCGCCTCGGCCAGGCATTCGTCGACCGTGCGGACGCTGGAGCCGATCTCGAGGCCGGCATCCCAGCAGTGGCCGATAAAGGCTTCGAGCCGGGCCGGGTCGATGTCCGCGCCGTGCCCCTCGGGCAACAGCAGCAGCACGTCGACGTCCGAATAGGGGAAGAGTTCGCCCCGCCCGAAACCGCCGACCGCGACCAGCGCGAGCTGGCTGCCGAATCCGGCGTCCGACCAGAGCGCGTTCAGCGTCTCGTCGGCCAGGGCCGCGAGCTGGCGCAGCACCGTGTGGACGCTGCGTGTGGGCGCGCGTGCGCTGCGCAGCTGGTCGAACAGGGCCAGCTTGTGCGTCCGGTAGGCGTCACGCAACGATGGGATGTCCACCATGAGCGCCCTGAGAGGCCGGCGCCGCGTCAAGCCGCGGCGCTGACGAACGCGGGGGGCGGCGGGCTGCCCGCCGACAGCGTGAGCACTTCGTAGCCGGTGTCGGTGACCAGCACCGTGTGCTCCCACTGCGCCGACAGCGAATGGTCGCGCGTGACGATGGTCCAGCCGTCGTACTGTCCGCCCTTGGCGTCTTCCTTGATGTCGCGCTTGCCGGCGTTGATCATCGGCTCGATGGTGAAGGTCATGCCGGGCTTGAGTTCCTCGAGGGTGCCGGGCCTGCCGTAGTGCAGCACCTGCGGCTCTTCATGAAAGCCACGGCCGATGCCGTGGCCGCAGAACTCGCGCACCACCGAGAACCCGTTGCTCTCGGCAAAACGCTGGATCGCGAAGCCGATGTCCCCCAGGCGTGCGCCCGGCTTGACCTTGACGATGCCGTGCCACATCGCGTCGTAGGTGAACGCGCACAGGCGCTTGGCCGCGATGGACGCGTCGCCGACGACGAACATGCGGCTGGTGTCGCCGTGCCAGCCGTCCTTGATGACGGTGATGTCGCAGTTGACGATGTCGCCCTTCTTGAGCGGCTTGTCGTTCGGGATGCCGTGGCACACCACGTGGTTGACCGAGGTGCAGATCGACTTGGGGTAGGGCACGCTGCTGGCGCCCATGTAGTTCAGCGGCGCCGGGATCGCGCCCTGGACCTGCGTGATGTAGTCGTGGGCGAGCTTGTCGATTTCGTTGGTGGTCACGCCGGGCTTGATGTGCGGGGTGATGTAGTCCAGCACTTCGGAGGCGAGGCGGCACGCCACGCGCATGCCGGCCACGCCTTCGGCGTCTTTGTAGGTAATGCTCATGCCCGGAATTATCCCATCCGGGCCGCTAAAATTCAGGGTTAGCGCGGATGGCCCCAGTCAGCGGCCGCCGCCTCGATCTCTTCATTCTCAACGCGGCCACCCGGCCGATCCGACTGTGACGTTGCCCGTGAATCCGCTCTCTCATTCCGCGACCCCTGTGGTGACTTTCTTCGAGGGCGGCAGCGCGCTCAGCGAGTTCCGGGCCCGCCAGCTCCTGCCCCGGCTGCAGGCCGTCGATCCGCGCATCGAGGGCCTGAGCGCCCGCTTCGTGCATCTGGTTGTCACTGAGACGGCGCTGGACGCGGCCGGTCAAGAGCGCTTCGCCGCGCTGCTGGGCTATGGCGAACCCTTCGCCGCGCCGGCCAGGCCGGGCCCGACCATCGTCGTCACCCCGCGGCTGGGCACCGTCTCGCCCTGGGCGTCCAAGGCGACCGACATTGCCCACAATTGCGGCCTCGCGCTGCGCCGCGTTGAGCGGGTGACCGAATACCACCTGAGCCTGAAGGCGCCGCTGCTCGACAAGGCCCTGGGCAAGACCGCCACGCTGGAAGGCGAGAAACTCGCCGCCATCGGCGATCTGCTGCACGACCGCATGACCGAATCGGTCCTGGCCCAGCTCGATCAGGCCGCCAACCTCTTCGCCGAGCTGCCGGCGCAGCCGATGGCGCAGGTCGACGTGCAGGGCGGCGGGCGTGCGGCGTTGGTCGAGGCCAACAGGAATTTCGGCCTTGCACTGGCGGAGGACGAGATCGACTACCTGGTCGACGCCTTCACCCGCCTCGGCCGCAACCCGAGCGATGTCGAGCTCATGATGTTTGCGCAGGCGAACAGCGAGCACTGCCGGCACAAGATCTTCAACGCCGACTTCATCATCGACGGCCAGGCGCAGCCGCATAGCCTGTTCTCGATGATCCGGCACACCGAGCGCCAGAACCCGCAGCACACGGTCATCGCCTACGCCGACAACGCTTCGGTGATGGAAGGCACGCAGATCGAGCGCTTCGTGGCTGCGTCGGATTCCGGTAGCTACGAGAAGCAGGACGCCCTGAGCCACGTGCTCATGAAGGTCGAGACGCACAACCATCCGACGGCGATCTCTCCCTTCCCGGGCGCGTCGACCGGCGCGGGCGGCGAGATCCGTGACGAAGGCGCCACCGGGCGAGGCTCGAAGCCCAAGGCCGGCCTGACCGGCTTCACGGTCTCGAAGCTCTGGCCGGAAGAAGGCAGCTACGGCAAGCCGGGCCACATCGCCAGCCCGCTGCAGATCATGACGGAGGGCCCTCTGGGCGGCGCGGCCTTCAACAACGAATTCGGCCGCCCCAACCTCCTGGGCTACTTTCGCGAATACGAACAGGCCATCCGCAGCGACGGGGACACGGTACAGCGCGGCTATCACAAGCCGATCATGATCGCGGGCGGGCTCGGCAGCATCGACGCCAAGCAGACCAAGAAAATCCAGTTTCCGGCCGGTGCCTTGCTGATCCAGCTCGGCGGACCCGGCATGCGCATCGGCATGGGCGGCAGCGCTGCCAGCTCGATGGCCACGGGCGCCAACGCGGCCGAACTGGACTTCGACTCCGTGCAACGCGGCAACCCCGAAATCGAACGCCGTGCGCAGGAGGTGATTAACCATTGCTGGCAGCAAGGCGATGGGAACCCCATCCTCGCGATTCACGACGTGGGCGCCGGCGGCCTGAGCAATGCCTTCCCAGAACTCACCAACGATGCCGGCCGGGGCGCACGCTTCGACTTGCGCGCCGTCCCGCTCGAGGAGTCAGGGATGGCGCCGAAGGAAATCTGGTGCAACGAAAGCCAGGAGCGCTATGTGCTGGCCATCGCACCCGAATCGCTCGAGCAGTTCCGGGCCTTCTGCGAGCGTGAGCGCTGCCCCTTTTCGGTCGTGGGTGTCGCGACCGAGGCCCGCCAGCTGCTCGTGGCCGACGAAGGCGCCGAGGCGCAGCCGGTCGACATGCCAATGGACGTGCTGTTGGGCAAGCCGCCCAAGATGCTGCGCGACGTGAAAACCGTCGAGCGCCGCTTCGAGCCGCTGGACCTCACGGGCGTGGACCTGCAGAAGGCCGCGATCGACGTGCTGTCGCATCCCACCGTTGCATCCAAGCGCTTCCTCATCACGATCGGCGACCGCACCGTGGGTGGCCTCAGCCACCGCGACCAGATGGTCGGCCCCTGGCAGGTGCCCGTGGCCGATTGCGCCGTGACGCTGGCCGACTACAAGGGTTTCGCCGGCGAGGCCATGAGCATGGGCGAGCGCACGCCGCTCGCAGCCCTCGACGCGCCGGCCTCGGGCCGCATGGCGGTGGGCGAGGCCATCACCAACCTGCTGGCGGCGCCGATCGAGTTGTCGAGAGTCAAGCTGTCGGCCAACTGGATGGCTGCCTGCGGCGAGCCGGGCGAGGACGCCGCACTCTACGAGACCGTCAAGGCGGTGGGCCTGGAGCTGTGCCCGGCGCTCGGCATTTCGATCCCGGTCGGCAAGGATTCGCTGTCGATGCGCACGCAATGGCAAGACGGCGGCGAGCAGAAGAAGGTCACGTCTCCCGTCAGCCTGATCGTGAGTGCCTTTGCTACGCTGGCGGACGTGCGCGGCACGCTCACGCCGCAGCTCGATACCAACGAGCCGGACACCACGCTGGTGCTGGTCGACCTCGGCCGTGGCCAACACCGCATGGCGGGAAGCATCCTGGCGCAGACGCTGGCGCAGAGCGGCGATACGGTCCCCGACCTGGACGATCCGCAAGACCTCGTCAAGCTGGTCGCGGCGGTCAACGCGTTGCGCGCCGAAGGCAAGATCCTCGCCATGCACGACCGCAGCGACGGCGGCCTGTTCGCGGCCGCGTGCGAGATGGCCTTTGCCGGACATGTCGGCGTGGCGCTCAATGTCGATCTTCTCGTCACCGAGGGCGACGGCATCAGCGACAGCCGGGCCGAGTACGGTGACGCAAAGAACTGGGCCGGACAGGTCAGCGGCCGCCGCGAGGAGCTCACGCTCAAGGCGCTTTTCAACGAAGAGCTCGGCATGCTGCTCCAGGTTCGGACCGCTGAACGCAACGAGGTCATGCAGACCCTGCGCGCGCACGGCCTGAGCACGCACAGCCACTTCGTCGGCAAGACGCGTCCCGCCAGCTCGGCCATGGACGCAGGCAAAGGCAAGGTCGAGGTGTGGCGCGACGCCAAGTCCGTCTTCAGCGCCAACCTCAGCGACCTGCATCAGGTCTGGGATTCCGTCAGCTGGAAGATCTGCCGGGAGCGGGACAACCCCGAATGCGCGGATGCCGAACACGGCGCGGCTGGCGATCCGCAGGATCCTGGCGCGCATGTGGTGCTGGCGGACGGCGTGACGGAAAACGTCGCAGCGCCTTTCCTGAATCTCGCCAGGCCCAAGGTCGCGATCCTGCGGGAGCAGGGTGTCAATTCGCACGTCGAGATGGCTTACGCCTTCACAGAGGCGGGCTTCGAGGCCTTCGACGTCCACATGACCGATCTGCAGACGGGCAGGGCGGACCTGGCCGATTTCAAGGGCGTGGTCGCCTGCGGCGGCTTCAGCTACGGCGACACCCTGGGCGCCGGCATCGGCTGGGCGCGCAGCATCACCTTCAATCCGAAGCTGGCGGAGCAATTCAAGGGTTTCTTCGGACGGGCCGACACCTTCGGGCTCGGCGTCTGCAACGGCTGCCAGATGTTCGCTGAGCTGGCCGACATCATCCCCGGTGCCGAAGCCTGGCCGCGCTTCACGACCAACCAGAGCGAGCGCTTCGAGGCGCGGCTGTCGATGGTCGAAGTGCTCGATTCGCCCAGCCTGTTCTTCGCAGGCATGGCCGGCAGTCGCCTGCCGATCGCAGTGGCGCATGGCGAGGGCTACGCCAACTTCAAGCACCGTGGCGACCCGGCCAAAGCCATCGCGGCGATGCGTTTCGTCGACAACCACGGCCAGACGACCGAGCGCTACCCGTTCAACCCCAACGGCAGTGCGGGCGGTCTCACTTCCGTGACCACCGCTGACGGCCGCTTCACGGCGCTGATGCCGCACCCCGAACGCGTGTTCCGCAACATCCAGATGAGCTGGACCTCGGGGGACCGCAGCAAACTCAGTCCGTGGATGCGAATCTGGCGCAACGCGCGCAAGTGGGTGGCGTGATCGACGCGGGGATCCGTCGGCGCGGCATGCTCCGCGCGGGTGCTCTGTTGGGAAGCGCACTGGCAGGCATGACATCCTTGTCCAGTGCAGGTGAAGCGTTCGGGTCGCTGAAGAAGTCGCCGCGCATGCCGGTCCTGTTCGTCGGCCACGGCAGTCCGATGAATGCCATCGGCGACAACGCCTACCGCCGCAGTTGGCAGGCGCTTGGCACCGACTTCGGCAGGCGGTATCCCAAGCCCCAGCTCGTCCTCTGCGTTTCCGCGCACTGGCTGACGCGCGGCGGGTGGTATCTCACGGGCATGGCAAAGCCGAGAACCATCCATGACTTCGGAGGCTTTCCCCAGGAACTCTTCGACCAGCAATACCCTGCGCCCGGTGCGCCAGCCGCGGCCGCGGAAATCGCGCAAGCCGTTCGCCAGCCGCTGAGCGGCTCAGCGCTCGGCCTTGACGCGTCCGAATGGGGTTTCGACCACGGGACATGGTCCGTGTTGAAGCCGATGTTTCCCCAGGCCGATATCCCGGTCATGCAATTGAGCATGGACTACAGCCGCTCGCCGGTCGAGCACTACAGGATCGGGCAACAGCTCAAGGCGCTGCGAGAGCGCGGCGTGCTGATCGTCGGCAGCGGCAACATCGTGCACAACCTGCGTGCCACGCGGCGTGACGCATCGCCGAACCAGGCGTACGACTGGGCGATCGAGTTCGACCGGATCGTCGGCGGGCAACTGAAGAACGGGCAATTGGCGGCGTTGCCGGACTTCAAGAGCCTGGGCACCGTCCCGACCCAGGCGCATCCGACGCATGATCACTACCTTCCATTGCTGTACGCGGCTGGTGCCGTCGACGACAAGGAAGCTCCGCGCTTTTTCAACGCTGATTTCCAATCGGCTTCGATCTCGATGCGATCCGTCGTTTGGGGCTGAGCCGAGGCAATAAAAAAGCGGCCCAGGGGCCGCTTTTTTGCATTTCCAGAAGCACTGCTGGAGTTATTCGACCTTTGCCTTGGCGCGCAGGTCTTCCTGGTACTTTTGCAGGCGTTGCTGTTGCAGCTGCTGCGTGATCTGCGGCTTGACCTCTTCAAGCTTGGGCAGTTGAGCCTGACGAATGTCGTCCACGCGGATGATGTGATAGCCGAATTGCGACTTGACCGGCGCAGCCGTCGTCTCGCCCTTCTTGAGCTTGATCATCGCTTCGGAGAACTCGGGCACGAAGCTCGCGGGGGCGGCCCAGTCCAGATCGCCACCGTTCGCGCCCGATCCCGGGTCCTTGCTTTGCTTCTTGGCGATGTCTTCGAACTTCGCGCCCTTCTTGAGGTCGGCGAGGATCTTCTTGGCTTCGTCTTCCGTGGCGACCAGGATGTGGCGAGCCTTGAATTCCTTGCCACTGTTGGCGGCGACGAACTTGTCGTACTCGGCCTGAACGTCGGCGTCGGAGACGGCGTTGGTCTTGCGGAAATTCTCGAACAGCTGGCGGATCAGGATGGCCTGGCGGGCGAGTTCGAGCTGGTTCTTGTAGTCGTCGGAGGCGTCCAGGCCTTGCTTCTGGGCCTCTTGCATGAAGACTTCACGGGCAATCACTTCCTCGCGCAACTGGCTTTGCATCTCGGGCGTGACCGGGCGACCCGCCGCAGCGAGTTGCTGGGCCAGCACGTCCATGCGTGCCTTCGGCACCGGCTTGCCGTTGACGATGGCCGCGTTCTGCGCAAAGGCAGCGACGGGCAGGGCGCCAACGAGTACGGCGGCCGCGAAGGCCTGCAAGATGTGTTTCTTCATAGAGGGAGCCTCGGTCCTGGAGGAGAAAACGCGCAGTTGTTTTTGAAAAGCGCTTGTATTGAAAACGGGGGGATTTTCGCCGCACGCGGCGGCGGGGAGTGATCAAGGCGCTTCAAAGCGTCTCGATGGCAATCGCGTGAAGGCCCTGTGCGATGAAAAGTTGCAGCGCATCATACACAAGCCGATGGCGCGCCACGCGGGGCTTGCCGGCGAACAGCGGGGAAGCGATGCGCACCCTGAAATGCGTGCCATAGCCCTCGGGGCCGGCACCGGCATGGCCGGCATGCGAGGCGCTTTCGTCGATCACTTCGAGCACGGTGGGTTGCAGCGCTTCGCGCAGGCGCGCCTCGAGATCCTTGGAAGTCGGAAGACTCATGCCGCGGGCTTGTCAGACTTGAGGTACGGGGAGATATAGAGGCCCTGAGCCACTAGGAAGACGATCGGGAACACATAGCCCCACAACTTGAAGTTGACCCATGCCTCAGTGCTGAAATACGCCGCCACGTAACCGTTGATCACGGCCATGAAAAGGCAATACGCGATCCACGCCACATTGAGGCGCCCCCAGATGTTCGTGGGCAACTCCAGTTGCGCACCCAGCAGCATCTTGAGGAAGTTCTTCTTGAATCCCCACAGCGCCACGGCCAGCGCCAGCGCCATCGCGCCGTACAGCACCGTCGGTTTCCACTTGATGAAGCGATCGTCGTGCAGCGCCAGCGTGAGCGTGCCGAACAGCAGGATCAGCACCAGCGTGGCTTTCTGCATCGGCAGCAGCTTGCGCTCCGTGAACCAGATGATGGCCATCTGGATGACCGTACCTGCCATCAGCACCCCGGTGGCGGTGTAGATGTCATAGAGCTTGAACGCGCCGAAGAACAGCAGGATCGGGAAGAAGTCGAGGATCAGTTTCATTTTTTCTGGAAATCGAGCGAGGCCGAGTTCATGCAGTAGCGCAGGCCGGTCTCGGTCGGCCCGTCCGGAAACACGTGGCCGAGGTGGGCACCGCAATTGGCGCACACGTTCTCGGTGCGCACCATGCCGTGCGAGCGGTCGATGATGTTGCGGATCGCGCCCGGCACGGCTTCCTGCGAAAAGCTGGGCCATCCGCAGCCGGCGTCGAACTTCGTGGCCGACTCGAACAGCTTGGCGCCGCAGCAGATGCAGTGGTAGCTGCCGTCTTCCCAGTGGGCTTCGTACTTGCCGGTAAAGGGGCGTTCGGTGGCGGCATGGCGCGTGACCTCGAAGGCGCCGCGTTCCGCGCCTTTTTCAGCGAGGAGGGCCTTCCATTCGGCGTCGGTCTTCTGGATGGGTGAAGTCATGATGAACAGCTGATTTCGATCGTGGAGGCCCAGTCGGGCGGGAAGCCTGCGAAGTCGTCGTGGCCAGGATGCTCTGCAAATGGGGTTTCGAGCAGTGCAAGCAAGGTGGATACGCCGGTAAAGTCCTTTTGCTGCGCCGCTTCGATCGCCCGCTGGCCCAGGTGGTTCCGCAGCACGAACTTGGGGTTGGTCTTGAGCATCAGGTCTGCCGACTGCGCCTCCGGGGTCCGGGCGCGGCGCTCCGAAAACGATTGCAACCAGTTATCGAAGGCAGCGCGGTCAACGAAGAGATCGCGCACCGAGTCCGGATTGTCGCCTGCAACGTGCCCGGACAGGCGGCGCCAGAAGATCGTGTAGTCGACCTTTTCCTGCGCCAGCAGCTTGAGTACGCCCTCGATCAGTGCACGGTCGGATTCCGCTGTGTCGACAAGGCCGAGCTTGGCGCGCATGCGCGCCTCGAATTCGGCGGGGAAGACGGTCTTGTACGACTCCAGCGCCGCGACTGCGATCTCCTGATCGCCGATCAGCGGCAGCAGCGCCTGCGCGAGGCAGAAGAGATTCCAGTACGCAACATTGGGCTGCTGGTTGTAGGCATAGCGGCCGGCCGTATCGCTGTGGTTGCAGATGTGGCGCGGATCGAAGCCGTCCAGGAACTGAAAAGGCCCGAAGTCGATGGTGAGCCCGAGGATGCTCATGTTGTCGGTGTTCATCACGCCATGGCAAAAGCCGACCGACTGCCATTGGGCGAGCAGCGCCGCTGTGCGCTCGCTCACCGTTTCCAGTAGCGCAGCGTAGGCGTTGCCGTTGAAGCGTTCCGTCGTGCGGCAAGCGGGGTAGTAGCGGTCGATGACGTAGTCGGCCAGCGCGCGGAGTTCGTCGTCGCGCTGGTTGGCGGCGAAGTGCTCGAAATGGCCGAAACGAATGAATGTCGGCGCTACGCGCGTGACGACTGCCGCGGTTTCGAGCTCCTCGCGGCGCACGCGGGCGTCCGAGCCGGTCACGCACAGTGCGCGGGTGGTCGGGATGCCCAGCGCATGCATCGCCTCGCTGCACAGGAACTCGCGAATGCTCGACCGCAGCACGGCGCGCCCGTCGCCCATGCGGGAATAGGGCGTCAGGCCGCTGCCTTTGAGTTGAACTTCCAGCCCGCCGGCCGTTTCGCCGAGCAGGATGGCGCGGCCGTCGCCGAGCTGGCCGGCCCAGACGCCGAACTGGTGGCCGCTGTAGACGCTGGCCAGCGGCCGCGTTCCGGCGATTGCTGCGTTGCCGGTGAAAGCCGCCAGCCCTTCGGCCGAATGCAGCCAGGAATCGGCCAGGCCAAGCTCGCGTGCAACCGCTGCGCTGCGGCCGACCCAATAGGGATCGGGCAAGGGGCTGGGATGGAGTTCGGTGAAGAATTCAGGCCCGAGCGCTGAAAACCCTGGGGTCCAGCGCAGGCCGAGGTCTACGACATCCGCTTCGTCTACTAGCAAGCTCATGGCGTGGATTGTCCCGCACGGGCGCCAACCCCGTCCCGCACGGGCCAACTGCCGTTTTCGGACCGGGCACTGCGGGTTTCTGACATTGTGTGACGATCCGAAACTGAGCGAACCTCAGGGTCGTTACAGGGCAGCCGATGATCACATCGTATTGCCCTTCATTTCTGAAGCCCATTTCCACAGGAGCCAATAGATGCTGGGTTTGATGCAGGACCAACCGTTGCTGATCTCGTCGCTGATCGAGTTCGCCGAACGTCACCACGGCGACGCCGAGATCGTGTCGCGGCGCGTCGAGGGCGACATGCACCGCACGACGTGGCGGCAGATCGCCGCGCGTTCGCGCCAGGTGGCCAATGCGCTCGACGACGAGCAACTGCTGTTCAGCGACCGCATCGCCACCTTGGCCTGGAACGGCTACCGCCATCTGGAACTCTATTACGGCGTGAGCGGATCGGGTCGCGTGCTGCACACGATCAATCCGCGGCTGCATCCCGATCAGATAGCCTGGATCGCGAACCATGCAGAAGACCAGATCCTGTGCTTCGACCTGACCTTCCTGCCGCTGGTTCAAGCGGTGCATGCCAAGTGCCCCACCATCAAGAAGTGGATCGCCCTGTGCGACGCCGACAAGCTCCCGGCCGACAGCGGAGTGCCCAACCTGGTGAGCTACGAAGCCTGGATGGGCCAGCGTTCCACGGAATACCCGTGGCCGAGCTTCGACGAGAACTCGGCATCGAGCATGTGCTACACGAGCGGCACCACGGGCAATCCGAAAGCGGCGCTCTACAGCCACCGCTCGACGCTGCTGCATGCCTATGCCGCCGCCTTGCCGGATGTCATGTCCCTGTCGGCTCGCGATTCGGTGCTGCCGGTGGTGCCGATGTTCCACGTCAACGCCTGGGGCATTCCGTACTCGGCCGCGCTCGTTGGCGCCAAGCTGGTGTTCCCCGGTCCGGCGCTCGACGGCAAGTCGGTGTATGACCTGCTCGAATCCGAAAAGGTGACTTTCGCCGCCGGCGTGCCGACTGTCTGGCAGATGCTGCTGGGCCACCTGCAGGCCAACGGCCTCAAGTTCTCGACGCTCAAGCGCACGGTGATCGGCGGCTCCGCCTGCCCGCCGGCCATGATCAACGCGTTCCAGCAGCAATACGGCGTCGAGGTTCTGCATGCCTGGGGCATGACCGAGATGTCGCCGCTCGGCACGCTCTGCACCCTGAAGAACAAACACCTCGACATGTCGCAGGATCAGCAGACCGCCATCCGCATGAAGCAGGGGCGTGCGATCTTCGGCGTGGACATGAAGATCGTCGACGGCAACGGCAAGGACCTTCCCTGGGATGGCAAGGCCTATGGCGACCTGCTCGTCAAGGGGCCGTGGGTGGTCAAGGAATATTTCAAGGGGGAGGGCGGCGACCCGTTGGTCCCCGACGAGCAAGGGCGCGGCTGGTTCCCGACGGGCGACGTTGCCACCATCGACGCGGACGGCTTCCTGCAGATCACGGACCGCAGCAAGGACGTGATCAAGTCCGGCGGCGAGTGGATCAGCTCGATCGACATCGAGAACATCGCAGTGGCCCATCCGGGTGTCGCGATGGCGGCCTGCATCGGCGTGGCGCACCCCAAGTGGGACGAGCGTCCGATCGTCGCGATTGTGAGGAAACCGGGCACTGAAGTCTCGCGCGATGAACTGCTCGCCTTCTATCAGGGCAAGACAGCCAAGTGGCAGATCCCCGACGACGTGGTGTTCGTCGAGGCGATCCCGATCGGCGCCACCGGCAAGATCCTGAAGACCCGGCTGCGCGAGTTGCTGCGCGACTACAAACTGCCCGGCATCTGAGTGGGCAGGCCCGGATTTCCGGGTGCATCCTACCGGCGGGTAGCACATGCCGGATGTGCTCTGTCGCATGGGTGATAGAAACGGCCTCCGCGGCCGATTCCTTACGGGCATTCCCTGACGGGCGAGGTTCCAAAGGCTTGTAACCTCGCCTCGCACTGACAGCATGACCAGGAGATACGGAATGAAATTCGCTCTGAAAATCGCAACTGCCGCCGTCCTCGCAGCCACCGCCACCGGCGCTCTGGCCCAAAAGGGTGAAACCGTGAAGATTGCCTGGCTCGACCCGCTGTCGGGTCTGATGGCCGCAGTCGGAACCAACCAGCTCAAGACCTTCCAGTTCCTGGCCGAGGAGTTCAACAAGAAGAACGCCGCGGGCGTGAAGTTCGAGATCATCGGCATCGACAACAAGCTCAGCCCGCAGGAAACCACCAGCGCGCTGCGCTCGGCACAGGATCAGGGCGCCCGCTACGTCGTGCAGGGCAACGGCTCCGGCCCGGCGCTCGCGATCATCGATGCGATCGAGAAGAACAACGCGCGCAATCCCGGCAAGGAAGTGCTGTACGTCAACTATGCGGCGGTCGACCCCGACCTGACCAACAGCAAGTGCAGCTACTGGCATTTCCGCATGGACGCCGACACTTCCATGAAGATGGAAGCGCTGACCACCTTCATGAAGGACCAGCCGGACGTCAAGAAGGTCTACCTGCTCAACCAGAACTATTCGCACGGCGTGCAGGTTGCGAAGTTCGCCAAGGAAAACCTGGCCCGTAAGCGTCCTGACGTGCAGATCGTCGGTGAGGATCTCCATCCGCTGGC
Source organism: Variovorax flavidus (assembly GCF_030317145.1). Taxonomy (GTDB): domain Bacteria; phylum Pseudomonadota; class Gammaproteobacteria; order Burkholderiales; family Burkholderiaceae_C; genus Variovorax; species Variovorax flavidus. The sequence continues at coordinate 842,018 of NZ_JASZYE010000001.1, read as the reverse complement.
GCAGGTGCGCGACTTCGCGCCGTACATCGCCAAGATCAAGGCCTCCGGCGCCGACACGGTGATCACCGGCAACTGGGGTTCGGACCTGGCGCTGCTGATCAAGGCCGCCAACGACGCCGGCCTGAACAACGTCAAGTTCTATACCTACTACGGCACCGTGAGCGGTACGCCGACGGCCATGGGCTCGGCGTCTGCGGGCAAGGTGTATCAGGTCGGTTACGGCCACTACAACATGGGCGGCGACATCGAGCGCCTGGCCGTGGCCTTCAACAAGAAGTTCAAGGAAGACCTCTACACGTCGGCGGCCTACACGACGCTGCAGATGCTCACCGATGGTTTCGTCAAGGCCAAGTCGACCGACCCGGTCAAGGTGGCCGCGGCGCTGGAAGGCATGAAGTTCAAGAGCTTCAATGGCGAAGTCGAGGTGCGCAAGGCTGACCACCAGCTGCAGCAGGGCCTCTACATAGCGAAGTGGGAGAAGGCGGGCGGCAAGTACCCGATCGACTCCGAAGGCACGGGCTACACCTTCGTCCCGGTGAAGTACTACGAGCCCTACGTGGCCAGCACGCCCACCTCGTGCGAAATGAAGCGGCCGAGCCCCTGATTCCCCTGCGGGGAAGTTGACCGGTCGAGGCCCGACTTCAACACTCGGGCCTTTTTCTTTTCTTACGTGATCCCAAGGACCGATGAACGTCGAATTCTTCGTCATCTCGCTGCTCAACGGCGTCAGCTACGGCTTGCTGTTGTTCATGCTGAGCTCTGGCCTGACGCTGATCTTCAGCATGATGGGTGTGCTCAACTTCGCGCACACCAGCTTCTACATGCTCGGGGCCTACGTGGCCTACACGCTCTCCGGCATCATCGGCTTCTGGCCGGCCCTGTTCATCGCGCCGTTGCTGGTGGGCGCACTGGGTGCGGCCTTCGAGCGCTACAGCCTGCGACGGGTGCACAAGTTCGGGCACGTGCCTGAACTGCTGGTGACCTTCGGTCTTTCCTACCTGATCCTCGAGGTCGTGCAACTGGTGTGGGGCCGCTCAACGGTGCCCTACGGTCTGCCGACCCAACTGCAGGGGCCGCTCTTTACGCTGTACGGCACGCAGTTTCCCAAGTCGCGCTCGTTCATCATGCTCGTCGCGCTGCTGATGCTGCTGTCCGTCTGGCTGTTGCTGACCCGCACGCGCATCGGGCTCGTGATCCAGGCTGCGCTCAAGCATCCCGAGATGGTCGAGGCGCTGGGCCACAACGTGCCGCGCGTCTTCATGCTGGTGTTCGGCGGCGGCGCCGCGCTGGCAGGTCTTGCGGGCGTGGTTGGCGGCAACACCTACGTCACGGAGCCGGCCATGGCCGCTTCCGTGGGGTCGATCATCTTCGTGGTCGTCGTCGTGGGCGGCATGGGCTCGCTCGCGGGTGCCTTCCTGGCGTCGCTGTTGATCGGGATCATCCAGACCTTCGCCGTCGCGATGGATCAATCCATGGCCACCGGCCTGCGAGCCATCGGTGTCGCGGTGACCGAGAGCACCTTCGGCTATCCCTTGCTCAATCTCACGATCTCGCAGGTGGCGCCGATCCTTCCCTACCTGTTCCTCGTTCTCATCCTGATCTTCAGGCCGAAGGGCTTGCTCGGCACGCGGGAAGACTGACCCATGACCACGCAGTACTACCGCTTCAAGCCCTGGAACATCGGGCGCTATTTCATCTGGTCGCTGTTCGCGATCGCGCTGATCGTGGCCCCGATGGTCTTCAAGACCAGCCTGGCGCTGACGATGCTCTCGCAGATGGGCTATCTCATCATCATCTGCCTGAGCTACAACATCCTGCTCGGCCAGGGCGGCATGCTGAGCTTCGGGCATGCGGTCTATACCGGGCTCGGGTCGTTCATCGCGATTCATGCGATGAACCTTGCGGGCAAGGGCGGCTTGCCGATCCCGCTGGTGCTGATCCCGGTGATCGGCGGGCTGGCGGGCATGTTCTTCGCCATCCTCTTCGGCTTCGTCACGACCAAGAAGTCGGGCACCACCTTTGCCATGATCACCCTGGGCATCGGCGAACTCGTGGCCTCGATGGCGCTGATGTTCCCCGGCTTCTTCGGCGGGGAGGGCGGCGTGACGACCGACCGGGTGTACGGCAGGCCCTTCTTCGGCATCACCTTCGGGCCGCAGATCCAGGTCTACTACCTGATCGCCGTCTACTGCTTCGTGTGCACTGCCTTGATGTATGCCTTCACGGGCACGCCGCTCGGCCGCATCCTGAATGCGGTGCGCGACAACCCGGAGCGTGTGGAGTTCATCGGCTACAACACGCAGCGCGTGCGCTACTTCGCCTTCATCATCGCCGGCTTCTTCGCCGGCGTGGGCGGCGGGCTGGCGGCGATCAACTTCGAGATCGTCAACGCGGCCGACAGCCTGAACGCCATCCGCTCGGGGGGCTACCTGCTCTTCACCTTCCTGGGTGGCGCGGTGTTCTTCTTCGGCCCGATCATCGGCGCGGTGCTGCTGGTGTTCGCATCGGTGCTGCTGTCGGAGCTCTCCAAGGCCTGGCAGCTCTATTTCGGGCTGGTGTTCGTCTTCATGGTGATGTTCGCGCCCGGCGGTATTGCGAGCCTGATCATGATGAACCTGCGCGTCGCGAAGTTCGGCAAGTTCAACCGGCTCTGGAAGCTCTATATCGGCCTGCTGCTGGCGGCCATCCCGGTGGTGGTCGGCGCGGCCGCCCTCATCGAAATGATCTATCACATCCAGCTCAATTCGGCCCTGGGCCCCCAACTCAACTTCTTCGGCGTGCCGCTCGATACGTCCGGCTTCGCCAGCTGGGCCGGCGCGGTGCTCATCCTGGCCATCGGCCTTGCCGTGCTGGAGGTCGTGAGACGGCGCTTCGTGCGCGTCTGGGGTCAGGCGCAGGAAGAGATCGAAGCCGAGATCAAGCGGAGGGAGCTGGCATGACCCATGCACTTGAACTCAAGGGACTTCGCAAGAATTTCGGCAAGACCGAGATCATCCGCGGGGTCGACCTGGCGGTCGAAGCCGGCGAGCGCGTCGGCATCATCGGGCCCAACGGGGCTGGCAAGTCGACCTTGTTCAACCTGATCAGCGGGCGGCTGGCACCCACCAGCGGCGAGGTGCTCCTCAACGGGCAGCGTATCGACGGCAAGAAGCCGTTCGAGATCAACCGGATGGGCCTGTCGCGCAGCTTCCAGATCACGAACATCTTTCCGAAGCTCAGCGTCTTCGAGAACCTGCGCTGCGGCGTGCTGTGGAGTCTTGGCTACCGCTACACCTTCTTGCGCTTCCTGTCGAACCTCGACGACGCCAACGAGCGTACCGAGGAGCTGATCCATCAGGTCGGCCTCGACAAGAAGCGCGACGTCCACGCGGTGAACCTTACCTATGCCGAGCAGCGCGCGCTGGAAATCGGCGTCACCATCGCCGGCGGCGCCAATGTGATCCTGCTCGACGAGCCAACGGCCGGCATGAGCAAGTCCGAGACGGCGCACTTCATCGCGCTGATCAAGCAGGTCACCGTCGGCAAGACGCTGCTGACGGTGGAGCATGACATGGGCGTGGTGTTCGGCCTTGCCGACAAGATTGCGGTAGTTGTCTATGGCGAAGTCATCGCCTTCGACACCCCCGCCGCCGTGCGCGCCAACCCGCGCGTGCAGGAAGCCTATCTCGGTTCGGCGGTGGCCGACGCGCAAGGTGCTGGACATTGACATGCTGAAGCTCCAAGACATCCACGCCTATTACGGCAAGAGCCATGTGTTGCATGGTGTTTCGTTTGACGTCGGCCCCGGCGAAATCGTCGCATTGCTGGGTCGCAACGGCTCGGGCCGGTCGACGACGGCCAAGGCCATCATGGGCCTGGTGCACGCCGAAGGCACGCTGCGCTGGAAGGAACAGGACATCCTGCGCCGCAAGGCCTATGAGATCGCGCACCTCGGCATCGGCTACGTGCCCGAGAACCGCGACATCTTCCCGAAACTCACGGTGCACCAGAACCTGCTCTTGGGCCAGAAGGGCAGCGGCAAGGGCAGCCGTTGGTCCTTCGACGACATGTACGGGATGTTTCCGCGCCTGAAGGAGCGCCAGCACACCGAGGCCGGCGTGCTCTCCGGCGGCGAGCAGCAGATGCTGACCTTGTGCCGCACGCTGATGGGTGATCCCGACCTGATCATCATCGACGAGCCGACCGAAGGCTTGGCCCCCAAGATCGTGGAGCTGGTGGGGCAATACCTTCGCACGCTCAAGGACAAGGGCATCTCGGTGCTGCTGATCGAACAGAAGCTGACCATTGCCATGCAGATCTCCGATCGCGCGCTGGTGATGGGCCATGGCAGCATCGTGTTCGACGGCACGCCGGACAGCCTCAGGGCAGACGCCTCGACCCGCAAGGAATGGCTGGAGGTCTGACGACCTCGAACCGTTTCCTGTCTTTGTCTCGACAGCGACTTGGGGCCGTTGCCTGGTCACAGGAAACGCCTAGAATTTCACAAAAAAAGAACACTCGTGCTTTTTAAGTGCGAGGGCGCCGGCGCCGAGTGAGTGCGCCGCGCTCTCGAACCCTTTTTTCGATCCTCTCCCATCCCAAAGGAACGCAGCATGACGGCTGAATACAAAGTGCTCGGCGATGTCGCCGTGATCACGATGACCAATCCCCCGGTCAATGGCCTCGGTTTCTCGACGCGTATCGGCATCACCGACGGGCTCTCGAAGGCCATCGACGACCCGGCCGTCAAGTCGATCGTCATCACCGGCGCAGGCAAGGCTTTCTCCGGCGGCGCCGACATCAAGGAGTTCGGCACGCCCAAGGCGCTGCAGGAACCCAATCTGCTGAGCGTGATCCTGGCGCTCGAAGCATCGCCCAAGCCCATCGTCGCCGCGATCCACTCCGTCTGCATGGGCGGTGGCCTCGAACTGGCCCTGGGCTGCCACTACCGCGTGGCCGCACCCGGAACCAGCGTCGCGCTGCCCGAAGTCAAGCTGGGCCTGCTGCCCGGCGCCGGTGGCACGCAGCGCCTTCCGCGCGTGCTGGGCGTCGAGACCGCGCTCAACATGATCGTCAGCGGCGAAGCCGTCAAGAGCGAGATGCTCGCTTCGCTGCCTGGCCAGAAGCTGTTCGACAAGCTGGCGGCATCGCCGGAATCCGTGTTCGACGAAGCCATCGAATTCGCGAAGTCGGTGGCCGGCAAGACGGGCGCCGAATTGCCGCTGGTGCGCAACCTGCCGTGCAAGCACCCGCAGGGTGACGCCTACTTCCAGTTCGCCAAGAACATGGTCGGCGGCATGTCGAAGAACTATCCGGCGCCCCTCAAGTGCGTCGATGCCGTGCAAGCCGCGACCAAGATGAAGTTCGACGACGGCATGGCCGAAGAGCGCCGTCTCTTCACCGCGCTGATGTTCACGCCCGAATCGCTGGCGTTGCGCCACCTGTTCATGGCCGAACGTGCGGCTTCGCGCATTCCCGATGTGGCGGACGACACGCCCCAGCGCGCGATCAAGTCCATCGGCGTGATCGGCGCCGGCACCATGGGCGGCGGCATCTCGATGAACTTCCTGAACGCGGGTATCCCCGTGAAGATCCTCGAGATGAAGCAGGATGCGCTCGACCGCGGCATCGCCACGATCAAGAAGAACTACGAAGCCCAGGTCAAGAAGGGCAAGCTCAAGCAGGACAAGTACGAGCAACGCATGGCGCTGCTGAGCACCACGCTCGACTACAACGACCTGAAGGATGCCGACCTCATCATCGAAGCCGTGTTCGAAGAACTCGGCGTCAAGGAGAAGGTCTTCAAGGAACTCGACCGCGTGGCCAAGCCCGGCGCCATCCTGGCCTCCAACACCTCCACGCTCGACGTCGACAAGATCGCAGCTTTCACCCAGCGTCCGCAGGACGTGGTCGGCATGCACTTCTTCAGCCCGGCCAACGTGATGAAGCTGCTCGAAGTGGTGCGTGGCAAGGAAACGGCCAAGGATGTGCTCGCCACCGTCATGTCCACCGCCAAGAAGATCAAGAAGACCGCAGTCGTCTCCGGCGTGTGCGACGGGTTCATCGGCAACCGCATGATCGAGCAGTACTCGCGCCAGGCCGGCTTCCTGCTGGACGAAGGCGCGACGCCGCAACAGGTCGACAAGGCCATCGAGAAGTTCGGCTTCGCGATGGGGCCGTTCCGCATGGGCGACCTCGCTGGCAACGACATCGGCTGGGCCATCCGCAAGCGCCGCGCCACCGAGATCGCCGACATGAAGTACAGCCGCACCGCCGACAAGCTCTGCGAGCTGGGCCGCTTCGGCCAGAAGACCGGGGCAGGGTGGTACGACTACCAGGCCGGCAAGCGCGATGCGATCCCGTCCGATCTCGTCAACAAGATGATCGAGGATCACCGCAAGGAACTGGGCATCACGCCGCGCAAGATCTCCGACGAAGAGATCGTGCAGCGTCTGGTGTATGCCCTGGTCAACGAAGGCGCGCGCATTCTCGACGACGGCATCGCCTCCAAGTCCGGCGACATCGACATGGTGTACCTCACGGGCTACGGCTTCCCGATCTGGCGCGGCGGTCCGATGCACTACGCGAGCCAGGTGGGCCTGTACAACGTGGCCGAATCGATGAAGCGCTTTGCCAAGAACCCGCGAGACGACGCGAGCTTCTGGCAGCCGGCGCCGCTGATCCAGAAGCTGGTGGCCGAAGGCAAGTCGTTCAGCTGACCGGAGGCGAGACCGCTCTATGCTGAAACGCGTTTCCCTTGCGTTGCTGCTGGTGCTCGCGGCACTGGCGGCGGCGGTGGCGGTCAACACCTGGCGCACGCCGTCGCGGCAACTTGCCGTGGCACCTGCGCCTGCATTGCCGATCGACGCGGAGGCCGCTGCGAAGCGGCTGTCCGAGGCGATCCGGTTCCGTACGGTGTCGAGCCTCGAGGACCCGGCCGCGAACAACGCGGAGTTCGACAAGCTGCATGCCTATCTGGCGCAGCAGTTTCCCAAGGTCCACGCCACCCTGAAGAAGGAAGTGGTCGGACAGAAGGCGCTGCTCTACACGTGGACCGGCTCCGACCCCAAGGCCAAGCCCATCGCCCTGATGGCGCACCAGGACATGGTGCCCATCGCGTCCGGCACCGAAAAAGCCTGGTCGGTCGATCCTTTCGCTGGAGAGATCAAGGACGGCTTCGTCTGGGGCCGAGGAACGCTCGACAACAAGAGCAACCTGATGGCGCAACTGGAAGCCATCGAGATGCTGATCGGCAGCGGCTTCCAGCCCACCCAGACGGTCTACCTCGTGATGGGCGACGACGAGGAGGTGAGCGGCCTGCGCGGCGCATTGCCCATTGCCGAACTGCTCAAGTCACGCGGCGTGCGCCTGGACTGGGTGCTCGACGAAGGTCTGCTGGTGCTCGATGGCGTGCTGCCCGGCCTTTCGAAGCCGGCGGCGCTGATCGGCCTGGCGGAGAAGGGCTATGGCACCTTCTTCCTCTCGCTCGACACATCGCCGGGCCATTCTTCGATGCCGCCCGCGCACAGCGCCATCGGCAGCATGAGCACGGCGTTGGCACGGCTCGAGGCGACCCCGATGCCCGGCGGCATCAAGGGTGTGGCGGGCCAGATGTTCGGCGCGCTCGCTCCGGAGATGAGCGGCGTGAACCGCGTGATGCTCTCCAACCTGTGGCTCACCGGGCCGCTGGTCGAGAGCCAGTTGTCCAAGAGCCCGAGCAGCAACGCAATGCTGCGCACGACCACCGCGCTCACGATCGTGCGCGCCGGCAACAAGGACAACGTGCTGCCGGGGCGCATCGAAGCCGCCGTGAATTTCCGCATCCTGCCGGGCGACACCATCGACAGCGTGGAAGCCCATCTCAAACGCGCTCTCGGCAACGATGCAATCCAGGTCAAGCGCTACCCCGGCAATTCCGAGCCGTCACCGGTGTCGCCGACTGACGTCCGCGGCTATCGCTCGATCGAACAGGCGGTGCGGCAGGTGTTCCCGGACGCGGTCGTTGCGCCCGGCCTGATGACAGCCGCGACCGACTCGCGCCACTTCAGCATCGTGAGCGATTCGATCTACCGCTTCTCTCCGTTTCGCGTGAAGAGCGAGGATCTTCCGCGCTTCCACGGTACCAACGAGCGCGTCGCGATCTCGAATTACGCCGAGATGATCTCGTTCTATCACCAGTTGCTGCGCAACACCGCACAGCCCCAGTAACCGTCATTCCTCTTCTTCAAAGGACCACACCATGACCAGCGCCGTCATCGTTTCCACCGCCCGCACGCCGCTCGCCAAGAGCTGGAAGGGTGCCTTCAACATGACGCACGGCGCCACGCTCGGCGGCCATGCGGTGCAGCACGCAGTCCAGCGCGCCGGCATCGATCCCGCGTCGGTGGACGACGTCATCATGGGCTGCGCCACGCCTGAGGGCGCGACCGGTTCCAACATCGCACGCCAGATCGCACTGCGCGCCGGATTGCCGATCACGACGTCGGGCATGACCATCAACCGCTTCTGCTCGTCGGGCCTGCAGACCATCGCAACCGCGGCGCAGCGCATCATCGCGGGCGAAGGCGAGGTCTATGTGGCCGGCGGTGTCGAGAGCATCTCCTGCGTGCAAAACGAAGCCAATAAGCACATGCTGGCCGACCCCTGGCTCGTGAAGCACAAGCCCGAGATCTACTGGAACATGCTGCAGACCGCCGAGCAGGTTGCCAAGCGCTACAACATCGGCCGCGACGCGATGGACGAATACGGCGCAGCCAGCCAGCAGAAGGCCACTGCCGCACTGGAAGCCGGCCGCTTCAAGGACGAGATCGCTCCGATCACGGTGCTGGCGGGCGTGGCCGATCCGGTGATGGGTCTGCGCACCAAGGAAGTCACGCTCGAGAACGACGAAGGCATTCGTGCCGGCACCACCAAGGAAGGCATCAGCGGCATCCGCCCGGCGCTGCCCGGCGGGCTCATCTCGGCCGGCAATGCCAGCCAGTTCTCCGATGGCGGCGGCGCCTGCGTGCTCGTCGATGAAAAGTACGCCGAGCAGAAGGGCCTGAAGCCCCTGGGCCGTTTCCTCGGCTTCGCAGTCGCGGGCTGCGAGCCTGACGAAATGGGCATCGGCCCGGTCTTCGCGATCCCGAAGGTGCTGAAGCGCCTCGGCCTCAAGGTGAGCGATATCGACCTCTGGGAACTGAACGAGGCTTTCGCTGTGCAGGTCATCTACTGCCGCGACAAGCTGGGCATCCCGGCCGAACTGCTGAATGTCGACGGCGGCGCGATCGCGGTGGGCCACCCCTACGGCGTGAGCGGCCAGCGCCTCACGGGCCACGCGCTGATCGAAGGCAAGCGCCGCGGCGCGAAGAAGGTCGTCGTCACGATGTGCATCGGCGGCGGCATGGGCGCAGCAGGCGTCTTCGAAGTCCTCTGACGCTGCAGCGCACGAACCAGGAAAAGGCCATGGCGTCTCCAGCGCAGGCCTCGCCCGAAAAGTTTCTCGCCATGGGCCGGCAGGTTCTGGCGTCGCAGCCTTTTAGCGTCCTGATCGGCGCTGAAATGCACGCGCTGTCGCCGGGCATCATCGACCTGCAGTTGCCCGTCACCGACAAGGTCAAGCAGCAGGACGGCTTTGTCCACGGCGGCGTGGTCAGCTACCTGGCCGACAATGCACTGACCTTCGCCGGCGGCACCGCGATGCAGGTGCCGGTGGTGACAGCCGAGTTCAAGATCAACTACGTCCGGCCGGCCATCGGCGAGCGCCTGATTGCGCGTGCCAAGGCCGTGCACGTCGGCAAGTCGCAGGCCGTTTGTGCCTGCGAGATCTTCGCGGTCACCGGCGCTGAGGAAAAGCTCTGCGCCATCGCGCAGGGCACCATTGCACGGTTGCCATCCAATCCATAGATCCCACAGATCGCGCAGCGAACAGATCCATGAGCCTTCGTCCCACCCTCGATTTCCTTCTCTACGACTGGCTCCATGCCGAGTCGCTCAACGAGCGCGAGCGCTTCGCCGACCATTCGCGCGAGACCTTTGACGCGGTGCTCGACACCTGCGAGCGCATTGCGCGCGAGAAGTACGCGCCGTTCAATCGCACCGTCGACACGCAGGAGCCGCACTTCGATGGCGAAAAGGTCATCCTGCCGCGCGCCACGCACGATGCGCACAAGGCCTTCGTCGAGTCCGGCATGCTGAGCGCCGCACAGGACTACGACATCGGCGGCATGCAGTTGCCCTACACCTTGTCCGCGGCCGCCAACAGCTTCTTCGCCATGGCCTCGGTCAGCATCGGATCGAACATGCTCACCAGCGGCAACGCCAACCTGCTCATGGTGCACGGCACCGAGATGCAGAAAGAGGTGTTTGCGAAGAACGAATTCGCGGGCCGCTGGGCCGGCACCATGTGCCTGTCGGAGCCGCAGGCCGGCTCCAGCCTCAGCGACGTCGCGACACGCGCCGTGCCCGACGGCGAGGGTTTCCAGGACGACCCGCTCGGCCCGCGCTACCGCCTCACCGGCAACAAGATGTGGATCTCGTCCGGCGACCATGAGCTGACCGAGAACATCGTGCACATCGTGCTCGCGAAGATTCCCGACGAGAACGGCAAGCTGATTCCCGGCACGCGTGGCATCTCGCTCTTCATCGTGCCGAAGAGGATGGTCGACACCGAAGGACACCTGACCGGCGAGCGCAACGACGTGGCGCTCGCCGGCCTCAACCACAAGCTTGGCTGGCGTGGCACGACCAACACACTGCTCAATTTCGGCGAAGGCAAGTTCCCGGTGAACGGCAAGGCCGGTGCCGTGGGCTACCTGGTCGGCCAGCCCGGCAAGGGCCTGCACTGCATGTTCCACATGATGAACGAGGCACGCATCGGCGTCGGCACTGCAGCCACGATGCTCGGCATGGCGGGCTACCACGCTTCGCTCGACTACGCGAAGAATCGCCCGCAAGGCCGGCCGGCCGGTCCCGCGGGCAAGGACTCGGCCAAGCCGCAGGTGCGCATCATCGAGCACGCGGACGTGCGCCGCATGCTGCTCGCGCAGAAGGCGTACTGCGAAGGCGCGCTGGCGCTCGAGCTCTACTGCGCGCGGCTGGTCGACGAACAGAAGACGGGTGACGCGCAAGCGGCCGACGATGCGCGCCTGCTGCTCGAAGTGCTCACGCCGATCGCGAAGAGCTGGCCGAGCGAATGGTGCCTCGAAGCGAACTCGCTCGCGATCCAGGTCCACGGCGGCTACGGCTACACGCGCGACTTTCCGGTAGAACAGTACTGGCGAGACAACCGCCTGAACATGATCCACGAGGGCACGCACGGCATCCAGGCCGCCGACCTTCTGGGCCGCAAGGTTCTCATGGAAGACGGCAGGGGCCTGCACTTGCTGGCTGGCCGCATCAACGACACGATGAAGCGCGCCGCGGCGGTGCCTGCGCTGGCAGGACACGCGAAAGCGCTGGGTGCAGCCCTGGAACGCATCGGCTCCGCAACGAAGGCCGCGTGGTCCACCGGCAATCCGCACGAGGCGCTGGCCAATGCCGTGCCCTACATGCAGGCCTTCGGTCATGTGGTGCTGGCCTGGATCTGGCTCGATGTCGCCCAGCATGCGCTGGAGCGCGATGCGGCGAGGGCGCTGCCGGCCACGGCAGGGCGCATCGGCGCGACCGATTACTTTTTCAACTATGAACTGCCGAAGATCGGCGCCTGGCTCAACGTGGTCGAGCAGCGCGATCCGACTTGCACGGCACTGCCCGAGGAGGCTTTCTGATGGCCGAGGCCAAGCCGCACGCCACGCTGGAGAAATGGACCTGGATCCTGATCTACGGCGGGCTGTTCATGATCATCATCGGCATCGCGACGGGTCGTACGGAGGAGGCCCTCGGTTGGTTCCTGGCCGTGCCCGGGGCGGTGTTCACCACGGTCGGCGTCGTGCTGATCTATGTTCGATCGCGCTACAAGGACTGAAGGAATCGCCATGATCAAACACATCGTGATGTGGAAACTGAAGAGAGCCGGCGACGCCGCGCAGTTCAAGGCCAAGCTCGACAGCTGCAAGGGCCTCGTGCCTGGCATGCGCGAGTTCGAGGCGGCTGTGCGTACGGACGGCCTCGAAGCCAATTGCGACGTCGTGCTCGTCTCGTCCTTCGACGACAAGGCGGCATTGCAGGCCTACCTGGAGCATCCGACCCATGTCGAGGTGTCTGCAGTCCTCGGGGGCCTGCGCGAGTCGCGCAGCGTCCTCGACTATGAAACCCACTGATCCCGGAGACACCATGACTGCACGCAGTATCCAGAAACTTTTCGACCTGACCGGCAAGGTCGCGCTCGTCACCGGCGGCTCGCGCGGCCTCGGGTTGCAGATGGCGCATGCGCTCGGCGAAGCCGGCGCGAAGGTCATGTTGAGTTCGCGCAAGGCCGACGACCTGGAACAGGCCGTCGCCGAATTGCAGGACGCCGGCATCGACGCACGCTGGATCGCGGCCGACTGCTCGAAGGAAGAGGACACGCGCCGGCTGGCCACCGAGACGCTCGAGCGTCTGGGCGCCGTCGACATCCTCGTGAACAACGCCGGCGCAAGCTGGGGCGCGCCGGCCGAAGACCATCCGGTCGAGGCATGGGACAAGGTCATGAACCTCAATGTGCGCGGCTATTTCATCCTCGCGCAGCAGATCGCCCGCGCATACATGATTCCGAAGAAGGCGGGGCGCATCATCAACATCGCGTCCATCGCCGGGCTCAACGGCAACCCGCCCGAGATGCAGACGCTGGCCTACAACACGTCCAAGAGCGCGGTCATCGGCTTTACGCACACGCTCGCCGCCGAATGGGGCAAGTACAACATCAATGTCAACGCCATCTGCCCTGGCTTCTTCATGACCAAGATGGCCGCCGGCCTGATCAAGTCGATCGGCGAGGAGAAGATGGCCTCGCACGCCCCGCTGGGCCGTCTCGGCGACGACGAGGACCTGAAGGGCGTCACGCTGCTGTACGCGAGCGACGCGGGCAAGCACATCACCGGCCAGTGGCTCGCCATCGACGGCGGCGTGAGCGTGGTGCTCGGCGCATGACCACGCCCGACAACATCAACCTGAGGTCCTACGTGGACCGCATTCCCTTCGCGCGCCACCTGGGTTTCGAGATCGCGAAGTTCGAAGGTGGTGAATCCGAGCTGCGATATACCGCGAAGCCCGAGCACCTCAATACCTTCGACGTGACGCACGGCGGCGCCTGCATGACGATGCTCGACATCGCCATGGCCGCGGCTGCGCGCAGCGATACGCCCGAGACCGGCGTTGTCACCATCGAGATGAAGACGACCTTCATGGCGCCTTCCATCGGCCCGTTGGTCGCGCGCGGCAAGCTGCTTCACCGCACTGCGACGCTCGCGTTCACCGAGGCGAAGATCTACGACGCGCAGGAGCGCGTCTGCGCGCATGCGACAGGCACTTTCAAGTACGTGAAGCGCCGCCTGCCCACCGGCCCGGCCAGCGCCAACGAAATGCGCCCTCCGTCAACCGATTAACTGCATTCATACCGAGAGCACCATGCCGACCAACAGACAACAGATCCTCGACAACCGTCCCGAAGGCGAAGCCGTCGCCAGCAACTTCAAGCTCGTGACCACGGAGACGCCGGCCCTCAAGGACAACCAGGTTCTCGTTCGCCATCACTTCATGAGCCTGGACCCCTACATGCGCGGCCGCATGAACGACGCCAAGAGCTACGCGCAGCCTCAGCCCCTCGGCCAGGTGATGCAGGGTGGCACGGCGGGCGAAGTGGTCGAGAGCAAGCACCCCAAGTACGCCGTCGGCGACAAGGTCGTCGGCTTCGGCGGCTGGCAGGAGTACAGCGTGGTCGATGCATCGCAGCCCGGCGCGTTGAAGAAGGTCGACACCACGCATGTGCCGCTGTCGCACTACCTCGGCGCGGTCGGCATGCCCGGCGTGACCGCCTGGTACGGCCTCGTGAAGATCATCAACCCGAAGGCCGGTGAGACGGTCGTCATCACGGCTGCGAGCGGCGCGGTCGGCAGCGCATTCGGCGCGCTGGCCAAGGCGCGCGGCTGCAGGGTCGTGGGCATTGCCGGCGGCCCGGACAAATGCAAGTACGTCACCGATGAACTGGGCTTCGACGCCTGCATCGACTACCGCCAGCATCCGGACGTCAAGAGCATGAGCGCGGCGCTCAAGGAAGCCTGCCCGAACGGCATCGACGGCTACTTCGAGAATGTCGGTGGCTACATCTTCGACGCGGTGCTGCTGCGTACCAACGCCTTTGCGCGCATCGCGATGTGCGGGATGATCGCGGGTTACGACGGGCAGCCGCTGCCGCTGGCGAATCCCGCGCTGTTCCTGATCAACCGCCTCAAGCTCGAAGGCTTCATCGTCAGCGAGCACATGGAAGTATGGCCCGAGGCCCTGGCCGAACTGGGCGGGCTGGTGGCGAGCGGCAAGCTGCGGCCGCGGGAGTCGGTGGCGCAGGGCATCGACTCGGCGCCCGAGGCCTTCCTCGGTCTGTTGAAGGGCAGGAACTTCGGCAAGCAACTGGTCAAGCTGATCTGAGCCAGCCATTCGGAGACGGCCATGGATGCGACTCACGAGGTCTTCAACCAGCCGGCTCCGCTGAGCGGCTACAACCTCTTCGGGACCAACCGGCCGTTGCGGGATGCGTTGAAGTTCAATGCACCGCAATTGCAACTGGCGCCGCTCGACCATCTGGGCGCCGTGATCGGCACGGTGGAGATGCAGACCCATGCGCGGCTGGCGAACATCCATTCGCCCGTGCTGCATACGCACGACCGGTTCGGCCGGCGCATCGATGAGGTGGAGTTCCATCCCAGTTACCACGCGCTGATGACGGCGGCTGTCGGGGCGGGCTTGCATGGTGCGCCTTGGGCCCAACCCGGCGGGGAGGGAGCTTGCTCATCTCCCCATGTCCAAAGGGCCGCGGGCTTCATGCTTTTCACGGAGTTGGAGCCATCGGTCCTCTGCCCGATCTCGATGAGCTATGCCGTGACGCCTGCGTTGCGCGGCAATACGGCCATTCATGCCGACTGGGCGCCGAAGCTGGCGAGCCTCTGGTACGACCCGGTCCTCAGACCGTGGCACGAGAAACCCGGCGTGACCATGGGCATGGGCATGACCGAGAAGCAGGGCGGCTCGGACGTGCGGGCCAATACCACGCGGGCGGTTCGCACCGGTAGTGACGCCTGGGGTGAGCGCTACGAAATCACCGGCCACAAGTGGTTCTTCTCCGCGCCGATGTGCGACGCCTTCCTGGTGCTGGCGCAGGCACCGGCAGGGTTGTCGTGCTTCTTCCTGCCGCGCGTGCTGTCGGACGGCAGCCGCAACGCGATCCATATCCAACGCCTGAAGGACAAGCTCGGCAACAAGGCCAACGCCAGTTCCGAGGTCGAGTTCCGCGGCGCGAGCGCATGGCTGGTCGGCGAAGAGGGCCGCGGCATTCCGCAGATCCTCGAGATGGGCACGATGACGCGGCTCGATTGCGCACTCGGCACCAGCGGCCTGATGCGTCAGGCATTGAGCCTTGCGTTGAACCACACCGCCCAACGGCAGGCTTTCGGCAAGCCACTGATCGAGCAGCCACTGATGAAGAACGTGCTGGGCGACCTCGCGCTCGAATGCGAAGCCGCGACCGCGCTCGCACTTCGCCTCGCGCGGGCTTTCGACCACCAGGCCGACGAACACGAGCGCCTCATGGCACGCCTGCTCACGCCGGTCGCCAAGTTCTGGATCTACAAGCGCGGCAGCCATTTTGCGCAGGAGGCGATGGAATGCCTCGGTGGCAACGGCTACGTGGAAGAGGGCGGCGAAGGCGTGATGGCTCGCGTCTATCGCGAAATGCCGCTCAACTCGATCTGGGAAGGTGCCGGCAACATCATGGCGCTCGACCTGCTGCGCGGCCTGCGCAAGGGCGACGCCATCGCTGCGCTGGCACATGAACTCACGCCGGCGCGCGGTGTCGACCCCGCGCTCGACCGGCTGGCCGACGCACTGCCGGCTCGCATCGAGGCGATGGCCACGGAAGCCGAAGCCCGCCGCCTCGCGCAGGACGTGGCGCTGGCGGTACAAGGCGCATTGCTCGCGCAGACCGCGCCCGGCGCGGTCGTCGGGGCCTTCTGCGCATCGCGCCTAGGTGGTGACTGGGGCCACGCGTTCGGCACACTGGGCGCGGGTGTCGATTTCGATGCGATCATCGCTCGCGCGCAGCCTCATTGATCACGCACCGCGAAGGACCTCCATGGCAGACCTGATCCTCCACCACTACGCGACCTCGCCGTTCTCCGAAAAGATCCGGCTGATCCTCGGCTACAAAAAGCTGGCCTGGAAGTCGGTGATCATTCCGCAGATCATGCCCAAGCCCGACCTCGTCACGCTCACGGGCGGCTATCGCAAGACGCCCGTGCTGCAGATCGGTGCGGACATCTATTGCGACACCGCGCTGATCTGCGATGTGCTCGAGCATCTGGCGCCCACGCCTTCGATCTATCCGGAGCCGGGCAAGGGCCTCTCGCGCCTGGTCGCCCAATGGGCTGACAGCTCGCTGTTCTGGGCCTCGATGGCCTACAGCTTCAGCGGCAAGGGAGCGGCCGATCTCTTCGGCAATGCACCGCCCGAACTGGCCAAGGCCTTCGGCGACGACCGCAAGGCCATGAGCAGCAACATGGTCCGGCTGCGGCCCGGGGATGCCGCGGCGGCCTACAAGTCCTACCTGCGGCGCTTGTCGGACATGCTGGACGACACCGACTGCCTGCTCGGCGCATTCCCCACGATGGCCGATTTCGCGTGCTATCACCCGCTTTGGTTCACCCGCAAGCGCACGCCGTCGATGGCCGGCATCCTGCAGCTCACGCCGGCCGTGGTGGACTGGCTGGACCGCATGGCCGGCATCGGGCACGGCACCATGGAGACTTTCGACGCGGCAAAGGCGATCGAGGTGGCGGCCGCCTCGACGCCGCACACGCTGCTGTCCGACAGCACCTTCCAGGATGAGCACGGCATCCCGCTCGGCTCCCGCGTCACGATCGCGGCCGACAGCTTCGGCCCCGAGCCGACGGAGGGTGAACTGGTCGCCGCCACGCGGACGCACTACACGTTGCGCCGGACCGGCGAGCGCATCGGCACCGTGCACGTGCACTTCCCGCGCATCGGATACGTGCTGCGGTCCGTCGAAAGCTGACGCATCGACGACCCGGCGCGGGCACCTTCGCGACTGCGTCTTTCGCGATTCCGTCATTCAATAGCGTCTCCGCAGAACAGAGACGAAAGGACACGCGCAAATGATTCAGGATTTCAAGGGCACGACGGCCGTTCTCACCGGTGCAGGCTCCGGCTTCGGCCTCGAATGCGCGCGCATCGGCGCGGCACGGGGCATGAACCTCGTACTCGTCGACGTGCAGCAGGACGCGCTCGACAAGGCACAGGCAGAGATGGAAGCCGCAGGCGCGCAGGTGCTCGCGCGCAAGGTGGACGTGGCCAACGCCGCGCAGATGGAAGCGCTGGCCAAGGACGTGCAGCAGCGTTTCGGTGCGCCGCATTTCGTGTTCAACAATGCCGGCGTGGGCGCGGGCGGGCTTGTGTGGGAGAACACCGTTGCCGACTGGGAATGGGTGCTCGGCGTCGATCTGTGGGGGGTGGTCCACGGCGTGCGCCTGTTCACCCCGATGATGCTGGAGGCAGCCGCCAAGGATCCGTCCTACCGGGGCCACATCGTCAACACCGCCAGCATGGCCGGACTGCTGACGCCTCCGAACATGGGCATCTACAACACGGCCAAGGCGGCCGTCGTCAGCCTGACCGAGACCCTCTATCAAGACCTGAAGCTGGTCACCGACCAGGTCGGCGCCAGCCTGCTGTGCCCGTACTTCGTGCCCACGGGCATCACGCAAAGCGAGCGCAACCGCCCGGGCTCGCTGCCCAGCGGTGAATTGACCAAGAGCCAGATGATCGGCCAGGCCATGAGCAACAAGGCCGTGAGCAGCGGCAAGGTGACGGCCGCCGAAGTGGCGCAGAAGGTCTTCGACGCGATCAGCGCAAACCAGTTCTACGTGTTCAGCCATCCCAAGGCTCTGGGCAACGTGAAGAGCCGCATGGAGAACATCGTGTCGATCACGAACCCCGCCGATCCTTTCCTGGAGCGGCCGGAGATCGGCGCAAACCTGCGCGCGCAACTGCGCTCGTAATCCCGCATCGGCCATCAGGGGTTTGAGTAGGCCCGGAAGGAGGGCCTGCTTATACTGAACTTCTCGGTTCTGTATCGTCAACCCACGCTTCAAGGAGACCCTTGCATGGCCTACGTCGATGGATTCGTTGTTCCCGTTCCAAAGAACAATATCGAGAAGTACCGCGAGATCGCCACCAAGGCGGGAAAGGTCTGGCGCGAGCACGGCGCCCTCGAGTACCGTGAATGCGTTGCTGATGACGTGAAGCCCGGCGAAGTCACCTCCTTTCCGCAAAGCGTGAACCTGAAGGACGACGAGACCGTCGTGTTCGCCTACATCGTCTTCAACTCGCGGGCCCACCGCGACGAGGTCAACGCCAAGGTCATGAGCGATCCCCGACTCGCCGAGATGATGGACATGAAGAGCATGCCCTTCGACGGCAAGCGCATGTTCTGGGGCGGTTTCGAAAGCCTGGTCGAACTCTGACGGGTGGCCGACGCGAAGACTTTTCCGTAAGTCGATGCGAACGGTCTGCGCGCGCATGGCATAGCCGTTTGGCGATCGCAAGCACGCGGGCGATCGCTAACATGGATCGTTTTTGACCCGATCCTTCCGATCGGCGAAAGTCCGCGTCATGAGCACCAAGAAGAGCGTTCGTCCCCCCGCAGCACGGGGCCCGGCGGCGCAACTGGCGCGCCAGTTCCAGGCGCATGCCCAGCGTTTCACCGAAGCGATGAAGCGTTCGGACTACGCAAGCGCGAGCCAGGCAGCCGAAGCCGCCCTGAAGATCCAGCCGGGCAACATGGGCGTCCTGGCCGACTACGCACTCAGCCTGATGCGGCAGAAGCGTCATGAGAAAGCCCATGAGGTGTACCTCCGTGTCTACAAGGCGAACGGAGGGCGGGTGCAGGCGGGCAGCACGTGGCTGGACGGCCTGGCGGAGGTCTGCGGCTGGCTGGAGCGGCCGGACGACGTGCGGCGCTACGGCAAGGAGTCACTCGAACAGGCCGATGCGCGCCTGGGGCAAGGGCAGGCCGTTTCCATTCCTGCGTCTGCTCCGCCCGCTTTCGAGGCGAATCATCCGGAGCGAAACATCATTGCCTACACGCTGTTCGGCGGCAGCCCGCGCTACTGCGAGCCAGCGGTGAAGAACGTGGAGGTCGCCGCCGACCTGTTCCCGCAATGGCGCTGCCGGGTCTATCTCGATGACTCGGTGCCAGCGGCTGTTCAATGGCGTTTGCGTGAAGCGGGCGCGCAGGTCGTGGACATGACGGGGCAGGCGCAGGATGGCGTCCATCCCTTGATGTGGCGCTTCCTGGCGGTCGACGACCCCGGAGTGACCCGCTTCCTGATCCGCGACGCCGATGCATTGCTTTCGGAGCGGGAGCAAATGGCCGTGCAGGAGTGGATCGCAAGCCCGTTCTGGTTCCACCACATGCGCGACTATTTCACCCACACTGAACTGATCCTCGCCGGACTATGGGGCGGTTGCCGAGGCGTGCTTCCTCCGTTGAAGCCCTTGATGCAAGGCTGGCTGTCACGGCAGGGCGACGTCACCCGCTTCGCCGACCAGATCTTCCTGCGCGAAGCGGTGTGGCCGACCCTGCGCCAGAGCGTGCTGAACCATGACGCGTTCTTTGACTTCCATGGCGCGCACCCGTTTCCCGCACATCCGCCGATTCGATGGAACACCGGGAGTTTTCACGTGGGCAGCAATGCCAGCTTCCAGGGCATCCGGGGTTCGAGCTCGAAGGCCGACGGCGAACAGCAGTCCTGGGCGGTGCTCGACGAGCACGGCGTGACGGTGTGCGCGTACAGCTCGCCCGTGCGGGAGAAGATCTGGAGTGCCGACCTGCCGTTCTTCCTGGTCGAGCCCATCGCCGCGGGACGCTGGAAGGTGCAGCTGCTGTCATAGGACCCGGCAAGCGAAAGGTCTCGTCATCGCCGGGCTTTCAGGCGCTGGCCGTGGCGCAGTCGGGCAGGGTGTCGCGCCGGTCGAGGGCGCGGCTCCACAGTGCGAGGGCGAGGCCGACCAGCGTGAGCAGCGCAGCCACCCAACCCAGGGCGGCGAGGCCGGGTCCGCGTTCGATCACCACGCCGCCAACCCACGCACCGAGTGCGTTGCCTAGATTGAATGCGGCAATGTTGAGGCTGGACGCCAGGTTCTGGCCAGCGCCGGAGGCCTTCTCCAGCACCCGCAACTGCAACGGCGCGACCGTCGCGAAGGACGCGATGCCCAGCAGAACGACGAAGACGACCGCTGTCACCGGCGTGTGGATCACCCACTGCATCGCACCGAGTACGACCGCCAGTGCCGTGAGGGTGCCCAGCAATGCCGGCATGAGCGAACGATCGGCAAGCCTGCCGCCCAGCAGGTTGCCGACCGCCAGGCCACCACCGAAGATCAGGAGGATCGGCGACACGGCCGCTTGGGACACGCCAGTCACTTCGGTGAGCAGCGGCTGGATGTAGGTGAACACGACGAACAGTCCGGCAAAGCCGAGCACCGTCATGGCAAGCCCCAGCAACACCTGCGGCCGGCCCAGAACGGCGAGTTCATCGCGCAGCGGCGAGGGCCGGTCGTCGGCCTTGCCGCGCGGCACGAAGACGGCGAGAACGGCGAATGCCACGACGCCGACCAGCGCCACGGCCCAGAAGGTCGCGCGCCAGCCGTAGTGCAGGCCCAGCCAGGCGCCGGCCGGCACGCCGAGCAGCGTGGCGGCGGTCAGGCCGGTGAACATGATCGAGATGGCCGAGGCCCGGCGCTCCGGCGGCACGAGTCCCGTGGCGACGACCGAGCCGACCCCGAAGAAGGTGCCGTGAGCGAGCGAGGTGATGACGCGCGCCGCCATCAGCATCTCGTAGTTGGCGGCGAGCGCGCAGGCGATGTTGCCGAGCGTGAAGATGGCCATCAGCGCGAGCAGCACCGTCTTGCGCGGAATCCTGCGGGTCGCGATGGTAAGCAGTGGCGCACCGACCGCGACGCCGAGCGCGTAGCCCGAAATCAGCAGGCCGGCCGCCGCGATGGAGACGTGCAGATCCGTCGAGACCTGCAGCAGCAGACCCATGATGACGAACTCGGTGGTGCCGATCCCGAAGGCACCGGCGGTGAGGGCGAGGAGAGCAATAGGCATGACGTCCCGTACTGTGCGGGCACGCCGGTCGATTGACTAGAATCGCGTTTGGACACACTACTGTGAGTTGAATTCACATATGCCCCGCATCGAGGTGAATCGGTCCGGCGAGATGGAAGCCTTCGTCCAGGTCGTGGACCGGGGCAGCTTCTCGGCCGGGGCACGCGTGCTGGGCATGACACCGTCGGCCATCAGCAAGCTCATCGGGAGGCTGGAGACGCGGCTGGCGACCCAGTTGGTGCACCGCTCGACCCGCAAGCTGCAACTCACGCCCGAAGGCGGGCAGTTCTACGAGCGCAGCGTGCGTGTGCTGGCCGACATGGACGAGGCCGAGCGTTGCGCCGCGGCCGGGGCCATGCCCCGCGGGCGCGTGAGCATCAATGCCAGCGTTCCTTTTGGCCAGCATGTGCTGATTCCCCTCGTGCCTCGCTTTCTCGAACTGCATCCGCAGGTGACGCTGGACATCGTGCTGACCGACCGCGTGGTCGACCTGATGGAAGAGCGTACCGACGTCGCGATCCGCTGGGGCGAGTTGCCGCCTTCCGACCTCGTCGCGCGCCGGCTCGGCGCGACCGGGCAGGCCATCGTCGGCTCGCCCGACTACCTGAAGCGCCACGGCACGCCGCGCACGCCGCAGGAGCTGGAGGCGCACAACCGGCTCGGCTTCAACTACCGGCGCAGCGTGCCCGACTGGCCGCTGCGCGTCGACGGCCGCGTGATCGACATGCCCATCGCGGGCAACGTCCGTTGCGGCGACGGCGAGACGCTGCGTGCGCTCATCACGTCCGGCATCGGCCTGGCCAGGATGTCGCTGTATCACATTCAGTCCGACATCGATGCGGGCCGGCTGGTGCGGGTGATGGAGGAGTTCAATCCGGGCGACGAGGCGCCGATCCATGCTGTCTATCTGGGCAAGGCGGGCCGGCTGCCAGCGCGGGTGCGCGCCTTGCTTGACTTCCTCGTCGCCCATGTCGCCGACAATGGGCGGCCCAGACCATGACAGAAGTACCCGACGCCATCGTTTGCGAAGGCTGCGACGCGGTCTACCGCCGCGTGCCGCTGCGCCATCGAGAAGTCTCGCATTGCCCGCGCTGCGGGACCGAGCTCGACCGGCACGCGGGCGACCAGAGCGCGCGCGTGCTGCCGCTGACGGTCGCCTGCCTGATCCTGTTCGCCATCGCCAACCTGTTTCCGATCGTCGAGATCGAGGTGCAGGGCCTGAGCAGCCAGACCACGCTCGCGGGCGCCGTGGTGGCGCTCAGCTCCGAAGGCATGTCGCCGGTCGCGCTGCTGGTGCTGGCGACCACCATCCTCTTTCCGCTGATACAACTGTGCATCCTGTTCTACCTGCTCGTGCCGATGGCCTATGAACGCCGTCCAGTCGGCTTCACCATCCTCGTGAACGCGCTGCAGGCGCTGCGGCCCTGGGGCATGGTCGAAGTGTTCCTGCTGGGTGTGCTGGTGGCGATCATCAAGCTGAGCAGCATGGCGCAGGTCATACCGGGCCCGGCCCTCTGGGCCTTTGCCGGGCTGACGGTGCTGCTGACGGCAGTGCTGTCCTTCAATCCCCGGACCTTCTGGGAAATGGCTTTCGAGCCGCGAGCCGGGCAGGACGCATGACAGAGCCGACACCGCCCGTCCGGACGGGCGCTCAACTCGGGCTGATGAGCTGCCACCATTGCGGCACCGTGTGGGAAGGGGCAGGGGACGGCGAATGCTGCGCGCGGTGCTCGACCCGCCTGCATGCCCGCAAGCCCGACAGCTTCAACCGCACCTGGGCCTACCTGATCGCGGCCGCCATCCTCTATCTGCCGGCCAACTTGCTGCCGGTGATGATCACCAAGAGTTTGTTCGGCACGCAGCAGGACACCATCCTGAGCGGCGTCATCTATTTCTGGGTGTCGGGCGCCTACGGGCTGGCGGCGC
Source organism: Variovorax flavidus (assembly GCF_030317145.1). Classification (GTDB taxonomy): domain Bacteria; phylum Pseudomonadota; class Gammaproteobacteria; order Burkholderiales; family Burkholderiaceae_C; genus Variovorax; species Variovorax flavidus. The sequence goes on along the minus strand of NZ_JASZYE010000001.1, from coordinate 818,818 downwards.
TCATCTTCATCGCGAGTTTCCTGGTGCCTCTGTTCAAGCTCACCGCGCTCACCCTGCTGAACTTCATGGCCCAGCGCGGCAGCGATTGGCGCCAGCTGGAGCGTGCCAAGCTCTACCGCATCCTCGAAGTGATCGGACGCTGGTCGATGCTCGACGTTTTCGTGGTGGCGCTCCTGGCCGGCCTCGTTCGCATCCATGGCTTTGCCGAGATCACTGCCGGGGTCGGCATCGCAGCCTTCGGCGCGGTGGTGGTGCTGACCATGCTGGCGTCGCTCAGCTTCGACCCACGGCTGACCTGGGACACGCGGGCCGCTGCGAAGCGCAGAAAGAGAAAGCAGCAAGACGGTATGAAAAGAGGTGAAACAGTCGTATGAGCGAAGAAGACAACGGGTCCGAGAACCCCCCATTGGCTCCGCCCGTGGTCGTGAAGCGGCGCAACTGGCTGCCGTCGCTGATCTGGCTGATCCCCATCGTGGCGGCGCTGGTCGGCGTGACGCTGGTCGCGCGCATCCTGATGGAGCGTGGTCCCGAAGTGGTGCTGACTTTCAAGACCGCGGAAGGCCTCGAGGCCGGCAAGACGGCGGTCCGGTACAAGGACGTGCAGATCGGCACGGTGCAGAGAATCCGGCTCGCCAATGATCGCTCCCATGTGCGCGTGCTGGTGCAGCTCAAGAAGGAAGCCAGCGGCTTCACCGCGCAGGACACGCGCTTCTGGGTGGTGCGCCCGCGTCTCGACACCACCGGCATTTCGGGCCTGGGCACTTTGCTGTCGGGCGCATACATCGGCGCCGACGCCGGCACCTCTGAAGAAACCTCTGGCGAATTCACCGGCCTGGAGGTACCGCCCATCGTCACGCGCGATGCTTCGGGGCGGCAGTTCCTGTTGCGTGCGCGCGATGTCGGATCGCTGGACATCGGCTCGCCGGTGTACTTCCGCCGCATCAAGGTCGGCCAGCTCGCGGCGTACGAACTCGACGGCGATGGCCGTGGCGTCACGCTGCGTGTCTTCGTCAATGCGCCGTACGACAAGTTCGTCGGCGTCAATACGCGCTTCTGGCATGCCAGCGGCTTCGATGTGGAACTGAATGCCAGCGGCTTGAAGGTGCGCACGCAGTCGCTGGCGACCGTGCTGCTCGGGGGCATCGCCTTCCAGGCGCCCGACGACGCGGCGGGTCCGGTCGCGCAGGAGAACACCGCCTTCGCACTCGCGGCCGACGAAGCCACCGCCATGAAGGAGCCGGACGGACCTTCCCAGACGATGCTGCTGTATTTCAACCAGTCGCTGCGCGGCCTGTCCCCTGGGGCCGCCGTCGACTTCCGAGGCGTCGTGATCGGCGAGGTCAAGTCGATCGGCGTCGAATTCGACCGCGACGAGCGCGAATTCAAGATGCCCGTGGTGGTGCAGATCTATCCCGAACGCATGCGGCGCAAGGCGATCGGTGCAACGAGCGAGTCGCGATACTCCCCGCTGGAGCGCTGGCAGTTCCTCGTCAGCAAGGGCCTGCGCGCCCAGTTGCGCACGGGAAACCTGCTGACGGGGCAGGTGTACGTCGCCATCGACTTCTTCCCGGACGCGAAGCCGGCCAGGATCGACCCCAGCCGGACACCGCTCGAACTGCCGACCGCGCCCAACAGCCTGGACGAACTCCAGTCGCAGGTGTCCGACATTGCGCGCAAGCTCAACAAGGTGCCTTTCGAAGAGATCAGTGCCGACCTCCGGAAGGCGCTGGGCACGCTCAACAAGACGCTCGTCACAACCGAGCAACTCGCGAAGAGCCTGAACAACGACGTGACGCCCGAGATGGCCGCGGCCATGAAGGACGTGCGCAGGACGCTCAGTTCCGCCGAGAAGACGATCGCCGACGATTCGCCGCTGCAGCAGGACATGCGCCAGACCCTTCAGGAGGTCACGCGCGCCGCGGCGTCGCTGCGCATCCTGACCGACTACCTGGAGCGCCACCCCGAATCACTGATCCGCGGCAAGCCGGAGGACAAGCAGAAATGAGATCGACGAATTTCCGAGGCGTGGCTGCCGCGCTTGGCGCTGCGTTGCTGATGGCGGGCTGCGCCTCCAGCACCGGGCCGCAGTACTACAGCCTGGCTGACACGGCGGTGCCCGCGCGGACGCAGGTCGCTGCGATCGGTTCGCCCGGCTATATCGAACTCGCGCCAATCGCGATGCCCGAGCGTTTCGCACGGCCGCAAATGGTGGTCCGCAAGAAGGGCACCCCGGAAAGCCCGGCGGTCGACATCCTTGAAGACCACCGCTGGTCTTCCTCGTTCGAGAGTGAGCTGCGTGACGCACTGGGCAGCGGCATCGCAAGCCGCCTCGGCGCGGTCGACGTGACCAAGACCGGCCGCCAGCGCGGGCAGCCGGCGACCCGTATCGCCGTGCAGCTGGGGCAGTTCGACGCGGTGGAAGGCAGCCGAGTCGACGCCAGCTTTACCTGGACCGTTCGCCGCACCGACGAAGGACCCGTGACCGGGTGCCAGCTGTCGCTTTCCGAACCTGTTGGAAGCGGGTTCGACGCCTTGGCGCAGGGCGCGCAGCGCGTGACCGCGAAGCTGGCCGATGCCATTGCCGGGAGTGTCGCAGCGCTCAAGGCCAACCAGGCGCCGCGCTGCGCGGCCTGATTGCACATCGGCGGCAGCCATGGATACGACCGGTTTCGCGTTGTTTGCCACCGCCATCGGCGCGTGCGGCATCGCATGGGGCCCGCGAGGCATCGTCGGCGTCCAGTTGCCCGAAGCGGAAGAGGGTGCCACGCGCGATCGGATGGCGCGGCGCTTCCCGCAGTTGCAGGAGTGCGAACCGCCGCCCAAAGTGCAGCAGGCCGCGTCGGCCATCCGCGCATTGCTGGATGGGGCGCCGCTCGACCTGGCGGAGATCGAACTCGACCTGGAAGGTGTCAGCGACTTCCATCGCCGCGTCTACGCCATCGCACGCCGAATCCCGCCTGGACGCACCCGCACCTACGGCGATATCGCGGCCGAACTCGGCGACAAGGGGCTGGCACGTGCCGTCGGGCAAGCGCTGGGCCTCAACCCGTTCGCACCGGTCGTGCCTTGCCACCGCGTTCTGGCGGCCGGTGGCAAGTGGGGCGGCTTTTCCGCGCACGGCGGCGCGGCCTCCAAACTCCGGATGCTCGCGATCGAAGGCGCCAGGCCTGACAGCGACACCGCATCGCTGTTCTAGCAACGACCTCAAGACGCAGGACCTAGCACAGCGCGTCACGTTGCGCTGACTGCGGCCCATTGCAGCCTTGGCGACAATCGGTGAATGACTTCATCGCGCTTCTTCAGGATCGCGCTCGTGCTGGGCCTTTTGTCGGCCATCGGCCCGTTCGCGATCGACATGTACCTTCCCGCGTTGCCGGAGATCGGCAGCAGCCTGGGCGCCGGCATCGGCCCCGTGCAGATGAGCCTCACAGCCTTCTTCATCTCGCTGGGCGTCGGCCAGTTGCTCTATGGCCCCGTGTCGGACATGGTGGGACGCAAGCCGCCGCTGTACTTCGGCCTCGGCCTCTTCGCATTGGCGAGCATCGGTTGCGCACTCGCGACCGACATCCAGATGCTGATCGCGCTGCGCTTCGTGCAGGGTCTCGGTGCGGCCGCGGGCATGGCGATCCCGCGCGCGGTGGTGCGCGACCTCCACACCGGCAACGATGCGGCGCGCTTGATGTCCTTGCTGATGCTGGTGTTCAGCGTGTCGCCGATCCTGGCGCCGCTGGTCGGCAGCGCGGTGATCGCCTTCACCGGCTGGCGTGGCGTGTTCTGGGCGGTAACGATCGCCGCTGTGGTCGGCCTGGCGACGGTGGCATCCGTGCTGAAGGAAACGCGGCCCGCGGAACAGCGCGTGGAAAGCAGCCTGGGCAGCGCACTCAAGGCTTACGGCGTGCTGCTGCGCGATACGCACTACCTCGGGCTGGTCTTCATTGGCGCCTTCGCGATGGCCGGCTTCTTCACCTATCTGGCGAACTCATCGTTCGTGATGATCGACCACTACGGCCTGTCGCCCACCCTTTACAGCGTGGCCTTCGGCGTCAATGCCGCGGCCTTCTTCGGCGCCGCGCAACTCAACGGTCCGTTGTGCGAGCGCTTCGGCATCGTGCGCGTGGTCAAGTCCAGCGTGAGTGCCTGCGGCGTCGTCATGACTCTCATGTTCGCGTACTACCTGAGCGGCGGTGACCGGTTGGCCGTTCTCATCGTGCTGTATTTCATCGCCAGCGCCTTGATGGGCTTCGTGATTCCCACCACTTCGGTGCTCGCGCTCGAAAAGCACGGTGCCATCGCAGGCACGGCCTCGGCCTTGCTCGGCACCTTGCAGATGCTCACGGGCTCGGTGGTGATGGCCGTCGTCGGCGCATTCACGAACGGCAAGCCGCTGCCGATGGTCGCCGGCATGGCGGCGGGCGCGCTGATCGCCGTGGTGCTCACATGGTTCACGCTGGGCAGGGGTCAGAGAGAAGTCTATGCAGCGGGTTGAAGCGCTGAGCGCCGCGACGCCCGCGCCCGTCATTTCCGATGGGCTGCCCCAGCCGCAACGCTGGCACGCGATGCTGGTGATCATCCTCGGCATTGCCGTGGCGGTGCTCGACGGCACCATCGTCAACCTCGCGCTGCCGGGAATTGCACGCGAGCTTCATGCAGATGCTGCGCATGCGATCTGGGTGGTCAACGCGTACCAGATCGCCACGCTGGTCATGCTGCTGCCGCTGGCATCGCTGGGGGATCTCATCGGCTATCGGCGCGTGTATCTGGTGGGCATGGCGCTGTTCGCGGTGGCGTCGGTCTTCGCGACCTTTGCCGGTTCTCTCGGCATGCTGATTGCCGCGCGGGCGCTGCAGGGGCTGGGCGCCGCCGGGATCATGAGCGTCAACGCCGCACTGGTGCGGATGATCTACCCGCAGGACCAACTGGGCCGCGGCATGGCCATCAACTCGATGGTGGTGGCGACCGCATCGGTCGCCGGCCCTACCGTGGCGGCGGCGATCCTGTCGGTGGCATCGTGGCCATGGCTGTTCGCGCTCAACGTGCCGCTGGGCGCGCTGGTGCTGGCGCTGGGCTTGCGCGCATTGCCGGCCAATCGGGTCAAGGCTTCCGCGGCCTCGCGTTTCTCGGCATTCGACGTGCTGCTCAACGTGCTGATGTTTGCGCTGATCTTCATCGGCGCCGACCGGCTGGGGGTGCGAGGCGATGCGGGGCAGGGCGCCAGCCCTTGGGCTTGGGCGTTGCTGCTGGCCGGTGTCGCGGTGGGCTTCGTCTATTTGCGGCGGCAACGCGTGCTGGCACTGCCGCTGTTTCCGGTCGACCTGCTGCGAATCCCGGTGTTCGCGCTCTCGATGGGAACGTCCATCGGCGCATTCTGTGCGCAGATGCTGTCGTTCATCGCGCTGCCGTTCCTGCTGCTCGACACCTACGGCCGCTCGCACTTCGAGGCGGGTCTGCTGATCACGGCGTGGCCGCTGGCGATCGTCGTCATGGCGCCGATTGCCGGCCGGCTCATCGGCCGGTATCCGGACGGCTTGCTGGGTGGCATCGGCCTGGCCCTGCTGGCCACCGGCCTGGTGCTGCTCGCGGCATTGCCGGCGCATCCGACCAATGCCGACATCGTGTGGCGCATGGCCTTGTGCGGCATGGGCTTCGGACTGTTCCAGTCGCCCAACAACCACACCATCGTGACGTCGCCACCACCGCACCGAAGCGGTGCGGCGAGCGGCATGCTGGGTACGGCGCGTCTGACGGGCCAGACACTGGGCGCGGTGCTGTTGGCCGCAATCTTCAGTATCTGGAGCCCGCACGATGGCAAGGGGCAGGTCATCGCGCTGGGGCTGGCCGCATGCTGCGCCGCCGTGGCGGCCGTGTTCAGCTCGCTGCGGACCCGGCAACCGCTGACCGGTCACGCCTGAAACGTCCGAGCCTGCCTGATCTGGCTACTTGGCCGGGATCACTTCGACGATCCGGTCAGCCATGTACGGAAAGAATGGATTCGACGACAGGCGCGTCAATGAATCCAGGCTGACGATGAGGGCGCCGCGCTCGCCGCGAACGGCAAGGGAACCGAGGTTCACGCCGAAGTCTTCGGTCATGTCGGGCTGTATGCCGTAGAGCGAATCGGTGACGGGAAAGGGCAGCGCCAGATGAGACAGCGAGAACACTTCCGCCGGAAACTCCAGGTCCAAGACGCGGCTCTTGACCGTCACGGCGCCGGCTTCGGTGACGCGCTCCACGACCTGGCGGCTGGTCGGTCCCGTGTTGGTGATCAGCGTGGACCGGAACTGCCGCGGCGCCGGAGGCAGCACGCGGTCCGGCTGCAGGTCGCTGCCCGAGCGCAGCAAGGGCCCGAATTTGACGCTGCGATTCAGATCGAACAGCACCAATTCGCTGCCATTGCTGGGCAGCCGCGCATACAAGCCCGTGACGATCGCGCGCGTGCTGACCGTGAAATCGATCAGCGACTGGAAGGTGAGGATGGGCGGCAGCTTCGCCAGGCGGCCCGCGCTCTCTTCGCGCGCGATGTGCGAGCGGAGGTCGCGTGTGAGGAGCGAGGATTGCCGCGCCCCGTTGACCGGGAACGAGTTGTACTTGAACGGGTTGAATTCCGGCACGACGCCCAGCCACGCCGCCTTGGCAAACGCGGGGAATATCGCCGGCCAGCCGAACACGCCGGCAAAGCGGGACAGTTCGGTGATGCCGATCATCGGCCCGATCAGGATGATCCGGTCCGGTCGAGCCAGGTTCGAATCGTCCAGCCCGTCGAGCGCGAACTTCATCGCCAATGCGCCGCCATTGGAGAAGCCGACGATGTGCAGCGGCAACGGCGCGGCCACGCGGCGTCGCGCTTCCCGCACCGCGAGACGAGTCGCTTCCGACCAGTCCTCCCACTGCACGCTCGTGAGGCCGGCCGGCACGGTCCCGTGGCCCGGCATGCGGATCGCGACGACCACGAAACCGCGGTCGCGGTAGAGATTGGCGACGTGCCGCAAGCTGAACGGCGAGTCGGTCAAGCCATGCAGCAGGACGACCGCGCCTCGCGGCGCACCTTGCGGCTCCTGCACATACGACCGGTTCCAGTCCTGCACGAAACGCCCCGGATAGATCAGGCTCCCGTCGAAGTAGCGATTGCCCGGCACGCGCACCTCGGGCGGCAGCTTGTCGGTGACCTCGGTCCGCACCTCCGCGAAGGCCTTGTCCTCGGCCGCGAGATAGCCGGCCCAGTCGGTCTTGGCGAGTTCGGCGCGGGACAGTTCGTGCGGCACATGCGTGTGCCAGAGTTCGAGGGGAGGGCCGCGCTGGACGTCGTAGGTGCGCAGCGCAATCGCGGTGACGAAGACAACGCCGATCACCAGCGCCGTGCGCTTCAGAATCCTCGCCAGCCGGGGTAGCATTTCGGTCCTCTCACTCGTGGCTCGATCGGGCAATCGACCGTGCGTCGCTCGCCGGCGTGCAATCTATCACGAGGTTTGCAGAGCAAGCTCGCGCATGCTGGCGTCGCGGGCGATGCGCCCGAGCGTTGCCACCGCCTCTTCGGCGCGTGCGTCCCACGCATGGCCATAGTTCAGCCGCAGGCAGTTCGTGAAGCCGCGTTGCGCCGAGAAGATCGGCCCCGGCGCGACGCTGATGCCTTGCGAGAGTGCCTGGCGATGAACATGCAGCGCATCGACATGTTTCGGCATCTCGACCCAGAGGAAATAGCCGCCAGCCGGACGCGTAGCTCGGGTCCCCGCGGGAAAGTGTTCTCCGATGGCCTGCGCCAGGCAGGTCTGCTGTTCCGCCAGCGTGCGGCGCAGCTTGCGCAGGTGCTTGTCGTAGCCTCCCTTTTCGAGGTAGGCCGCCAGGGCGGCCTGCGCAGGTGCCGACGCGCCGAGCGTGGTCGTGAGCTTCCCGCGTGCCACGGCGCGTGCGAAGCGTCCGGGCGCCGCCCAGCCGATGCGATAGCCGGGTGCCAGGCACTTCGAGAACGACGAGCAGTGCATGACGATCCCCTCGCTGTCGAAGGCCTTTGCCGGCGATGGGCGCTTGTCGCCGAAGTAGAGCTCGCCGTAGACGTCGTCCTCGATGAGCGGGACGTCGTGGCGTGTCAGCAGCTGCACGAGCGTCCTCTTCTTCTCGTCGGGCATCAGGCTGCCCAGCGGATTCTGGAAGTTCGTCATCAGCCAGCAAGCCTTCGGGCGGTGTCGCTGGATGGCGCGTTCGAGGGCGTCGAGATCCATGCCTTCGCGCGGATGTGTCGGCACTTCGATCGCTTCCAGGCCCAGGCGCTCCAGCGCTTGCAGTGCGGCGTAGAAGGTCGGCGATTCGATCAGCACCGCATCGCCGGGGCGGGTCACCGCGGACAGGCAGAGGTTCAAGGCTTCGAGCGCGCCGTTGGTCACGACGATCTCGTCGGTGTGGACCTGCAATCCGTCAGCCAGGTAGCGCAGCGCAATCTGTCGGCGTAGGCGCGCGTTGCCGGGCGTGAGGTCATCCACCGTGCTCCACGGATCGAGGTTCTGGACGCTGGACGCCAGGATCTGGCCCAGTCTTCGCAGCGGAAACAGAAGAGGGCTCGGAAAGGCCGAACCCAGCGGCACCACGTCCCGCACCATGGATGATTCGAGGATCTCGAACACGCGTTCGCTGACGTCGAGGGGCACCGCGTCGTCCTCCGGCTGCGAGGCCGCTTCGGGTTCGGGCGGAAGATGTCGTGCGCCGTCCGCCACGTAGTAGCCCGAGCGTTCGCGTGCACGGATGAGGCCCTGTGCCTCGAGCAGGTAGTAGGCCTGGAAGACGGTGGACGGGCTCACGCCGCGGCTGGCGCGGGTCTGTCGGACGGACGGGAGGCGATCGCCCGGATGGAGCACACCCGCCCGGATGGATTCCGCGATCTCGGTGGCCAGTGCTTCGTAGCGTGTCATGCCGCGGGATTGTCCGGTACGGGGACGGGCTTCATACTCGGCAGCATGAGCGCAGCGCCGGGTCGCCCCAAGCAAGCTCGCGTCCCCTCGGGGGGCAGCGAGCACACAAAGTGCCGAGCGCGGGGGGCCGCATGACCCAGATTGGCAAGCCACCCGGGGACGAAAGCCAGATCCGGCACGGCTGCGAACAGGTGGACTGCCCGCCGGCCTCCAAGCCCTGGGTGCTCGCCGCGGCGATCATCGGTTCGAGCATGGCCTTCATCGACGGCACGGTGGTCAACGTGGCGCTGCCCGCCATCCAGGCTGATCTGCACGCGACGGCATTCCAGGCGCAGTGGGTCGTGGAGTCGTATGCGCTCTTCCTGGCTGCGCTGCTGCTCGTCGGCGGCTCGCTCGGCGATCACTTCGGGCGCCGCAGGATCTTCGCGATCGGTGTCGCGCTCTTCGCGCTGGCTTCGGTGGCCTGCGCGCTGGCCGGCGATGTGCGGCAACTCATCCTGGCGCGGGCCGCGCAGGGTATCGGCGGCGCTTTGCTGGTGCCAGGCAGCCTGGCTCTCATCAGCGCTTCGTTTCCCAAGAAGGAGCGCGGGCGCGCCATCGGCACATGGTCGGGGTGGAGCGGCATCACCGCCGCCATCGGGCCGGTGGCCGGCGGGTTCCTCGTCGATCACTACTCGTGGATCTGGGCCTTCCTCGTCAATGTACCGATGGCCGTGATCGTGCTGCTGATCGCGTGGCGGCACGTGCCTGAAAGCCGGGGAGGCGAGGCCGCGAGGGCCGGCCTCGATCTGTGGGGAGCGGCGCTCGCGACCGTCGCGCTGGGCGGCATCGTCTATGCGTTCATCGAGGCGCCAACCCAGGGGTGGGCATCGCCCGCAGTCTGGGGCGCGCTCTTCGCCGGCATCGTGGCGAGCGCTGCGTTCGTCGTGGTGGAGCTTCGCGTGCGGTCGCCGATGCTTCCGCTCTCCATGTTGCGTATCGGCAATTTCGGAGGCGCCAACCTGCTGACGCTGCTGCTGTATGCGGCGCTCGGCGGCGGCCTGTATTTCTTTCCGCTCAACATGATCCAGGTGCAGGGCTACTCGGCCACGGTCGCGGGTGCCGCGTTGCTGCCATTCATCCTGATCATGTTCGCGTTCTCGGGCTGGGCCGGGCAACTGGTCGATCGCTTCGGATCGCGACTCCCGCTGGTGGTCGGACCGAGCATCGCGGCGGCAGGCTTTGCGCTGTTTGCGGTGCCGGGCGTGGGCGTCAACTACTGGACCTCATTCTTCCCGGCCGTCGTCGTGCTGGGCCTGGGCATGACCATCACTGTGGCGCCGCTCACGACCACGGTGATGAATGCGGTCGGCCCCGAGTCGGCCGGCATTGCATCGGGCGTGAACAACGCGGTCTCGCGGGCAGCATCGGTGCTGGCGATCGCGGTGTTCGGGGTGATCATGGCCTGGGCTTTCGATGCCCAGCTTGGCGAGAGCTTGCGCGGCATGGGTACTTCCGCCGAGACCACCGCCTTCCTGGAAGCGCAACGCAGCCAGCTTGCGGGCGCGAGGCTTCCGGCAGGTGTGGATGCCGCGGCCGCTGCAGCGCTCAGGCAGGCGGTGAATGCTTCGTTCGTCTCCGGGTTCCGATGGGTGATGCTGGTTTGCGCCGGGCTGGCCCTGATGAGTGCGTTCAGTGCCTGGGTGCTGATCGGGCGCGGGCCACGGACCGCGCCTGTTTCGGCCGGGGGATGACGCGATCAGACCGCCCCATGCGCCTCCACGAACAGCGCATACAGCGAATGTCCGCTCGCCATGTACAGCCGATTCCTCTTCGGCCCGCCAAACTCGAGGTTTGCGCAGCGCTCCGGCAGCCGGATGAACCCGATCGGCTTGCCTTGCGGATTGAAGACCTTCACGCCATCCATTTCCTCTGACTTGCCTGTCGGCAGGTAGGCCTTCATGCCTCCGCCGATGTCCGTCGGCTCGTTCGCAACTGCGCCCGTGTAGCCCCAGCCGCACCACAGGTTGCCGTCCCGGTCGACGCGAAACCCGTCGAACGCGCCGGGGCCGTCGGCATCGATCAGCTTGGTCTTGTTCGAAAGGCTGCTCCCATCGGCGGCGACGTCATAGCTCCACATGCTTCGATGAGGCGTGCCTTTCCACTCGACCACATAGAGCTTCTTCTCGTCGGGTGAAAACGCCAGGCCGTTGGGATTCACCAGGTCGGTGATCACCGCGGTGAGCTTTCCGTCCTTGGCGATGCGATACACGTTGGTCGTTGCCTGCTCGGGTGTGGCCCTGAAACCTTCCCACTCGCCGTTGATGCCGAAGATCGGGTCCGTGAACCAGACCGTGTCGTCCGACTTGACAACGATGTCGTTCGGCGCGTTGAGCCGCTTGCCTTCGTAGTTGTCGGCCAGCACGGTCATCCGGCCGTCGTTCTCGGTCCTCACGATGCGGCGGGTGACCGAGTGCTCGCAGGAGACCAGCCGCCCCTGGCGGTCGCGGGTATTGCCGTTGGCATAGTTGACGTTGGTCTTGTAGACGCCGAACTTCCCGGTCTTCTCGTCGTACTTCATCAGCCGGTTGTTGGGGATGTCGCTGCACAGCAGATAGCCGCCCTCCGGAAAGTAGACCGGCCCTTCGGCCCAGCGCATGCCGGTGCCGAGCTGCTCCACCGTGCTGCTGTAGATCCGGTACTTGGTGAAGCTCGGGTCCAGGATCATCACTGCCGGGTCGGGGTAGCGCTGCTGCGGTTTGAAGTCGAAGGACTGGGCACCGGCCAGTCCGCCCAGCGCGGCCAGGCCGGTCCCGGCCGCGGTTTTCAGAAAGCCGCGACGGGGAATCGTTATGGGTTCGTTCATTGATGTCTCCTCGGGTGGTGCCCGTTCGGGCCGGCGAATGATGTCACTGCCGGTCGTTCATGACCAGCCAGCCCGCGCGCCTACGCCCTTCGCGTTAGCGCGCATGGCCGATAGGCAAGGCATCGACCCCCCTCCAAACTGCACACTCGATTGCCCGTTCACCCAAGGTGTCGACGTAGGAGGAATGGCAATGACCCAAGGTTGGAGGCACGCCGCAAGGCTGCTGCCGCTGTTCGCGTGCGCGGTTCTTGCGGCCTGTTCCAAGGGGCCGCAGCCCGGCGAAGTGCTCGACGAGGCCCGATTGGCGGGACGGGACGCGGCATCGTTTCCCCACGCATCGGAGGACTACTTCCACGACATGGACGGCGGCATCGCGCTGTCCCCGGAGGAGATCAAGGGCCGCAACATGTGGCTGGTCTGGAGCGGCGGCAACGACCGCTTCTGGAACCAGATGACCGACTACACCTTCGGCGCGTTCGACCTGCTGAAGATCATCAGCTCGCATCCCAGCCTCGGCTATTCGCGCGTCAATCGCTGGAAGACCTTCGGGCTGGTGAACGAACCCTGCTTCGAGAATGCCGCCGGTCCCGACAAGGCGCGACGCGGCCTCTGGCTCGACGTGCGCAGCAAGGACTGCGCACCCGATCCCTTCGAGAACGAAAGCAAGTACCCCGGCGTGGCGATCGGCTCGCGCGGCAAGCCGCTCGGCGACGGCACGACGCAGCCCGTCGGCTCGTTCTACGGCTGGAACACCGGCATTTCCGGCCTCCGCCTGTTTCCCAATCCGGCCTTCGACGAGAAGGCGGCCAAGGAGTGGGACGCCGAGAAGTACTACACCGACCCGAGCTACTACAACCGCAAGGATCTGGTGCGGCCCTACCGCGTCGGCATGTCGTGCGGCTTCTGTCATGTGGGGCCGAGCCCGGTGAAGCCGCCCGCGGACCCGAACAATCCGAAGTTCGAGAACCTCAGTTCGTCGGTGGGCGCGCAGTACATGTGGGTGGACCGTCTCTTCATTCACAACGCGAACAAGCCGGAGGGGCGCAAGAACTACATGTACCAGCTCGCCCACACGTACCGGCCGGGCACGATGGACACTTCGCTGGTGTCGACCGACGGCATCAACAACCCGCGGACCATGAACGCGGTCTACGACTTCGTGGGCCGCCTCCAGATGGCCAAGCGCATCGGACAGGAAAGGCTCGCCGGAGGCGAACTCGACAACCGGCAGTTCAACGACTTCGTGAGCAGCGGCCCGCTGACGGAATTCTTCACCAAGGCCGACGGCACGGTCCGCACGCCCCGGGTGCTCAAGGACGGCGCGGATTCCGTCGGGCTGCTCGGCGCGCTCAACCGCGTGTACCTCAACATCGGCCTCTTCAGCGAGGAATGGTTGCTGCACTTCAACCCGGTGGTCGGCGGCAAGACCATCTCGCCGATCAAGATCGCATCGGCACAGAAGAACTCCAGCTACTGGCAGGCAACCGAGCTGGGCACGGTGAACACCGCGCTGTTCTTCCTGAAAGCTGCCCAGCCCGATCACCTCAAGGATGCGGCGGGCGGCGACAAGTACCTCGGCGCCGATGCCGCCACGCTCGCGCGCGGCAAGGCCGCCTTCGCCGACACCTGCGCGCGCTGCCATTCGAGCAAGGCGCCGCCGCTGCCGGCCACGCTCGACATCAGTCCGGCGCGCTGCGCGGGTCCGGGCTATGTCGAATGCTTCAAGCGCTACTGGAACTGGACGCAGACGCCCGAATACAAGACGCAGATGCGCAAGATCGTCCAGGCGCCGGACTTCCTGCAGGGCAACTACCTTTCGACCGAGGCGCGCATTCCGGTGACGCTGCTGCGCACCAACGCATGCAGCCCGCTCGCTACCAATGCCTTGCGCGGCAACATCTGGGACAACTTCTCATCGCAGACCTACAAGAGCCTGCCTTCGGTCGGCACGGTCACCTTGCGTGATCCGTTCACCGGCGAGGCCAAGCCCTATGCGATGCCCGCGGGCGGGCGCGGCTACACGCGCGTGCCTTCGCTGATCAGCGTGTGGTCGACGGCGCCTTTCCTGCTGAACAATACGGTCGGCGAGGCGGACCCCGACGGCAACCCGTCGGTCGAGGCCCGCATGAAGGTCTTCGATGACGCCATCCAGCAGATGCTGTGGCCCGAAAGGCGAAAGGCCGACGCGGTACTGGGCAACAAGGTCGAGGGCACGATCGACCGCACGACCGAACGCAGCGTGGTGACCATCCCGACCGGCTTCGCGCCAGACGCCCTGCTGCCGATGCAGGGTGCGCTGCATCGCTGGCTGCCGTGGCTGGTGAAGGAGGGCGGCGACATCGTGCTCGGGCCCATCCCGGAAGGCGTGCCGGTGAACCTGCTCGCGAACCTCAAGCTGCGCGCGGAGTCCGACGGCCTTGGCGACAAGGCCGAGCACGTGAAGGACGCCGGCGAACTCCTGCTGAAACTCAAGCATGCGCTGGCCAGCGCACCGGCAGGCGCCAGCGACGAGGAATTGCGCAAGCACTTCGCGAACCTTCGTGAACCGATGCTGGAGTTGAGCAAGTGCCCGGATTTCGTGGTGAACCGCGGCCACTACTTCGGAACTGCCCAGTTCAATCGCCAGGACGGGCTGAGTGCCGACGAGAGAGCTTTCGGCCGCGAGCCGGAACTGAGCGACGACGACAAGCGGGCGCTGATCGCCTTCCTGAAGACTTTCTGACGAAGACCCGGCCGCGTCCCATGCCCGGAGCCGATTCGACCGAATGGGACTACGTCATCGTGGGTTCGGGCGCGGGCGGCGGCACCCTTGCAGCTCGCCTGGCCGAAGCGGGCATGCGCGTCTTTCTGCTGGAAGCCGGCAGCGATCCGCGCGAGAACGCTGCACGCCTGCCCGATGACTACGACGTACCGGCATTCCATGCCTTCGCCTGCGAAAACACGGCGATGAGCTGGAACTTCCGCGTGCGCCACTACGCAGACGAAGACCAGCAGGCAAGGGACTGGAAGCACGAGGCGGGGGAAGGTGTGCTCTATCCGCGCGCTGCGGCGCTGGGCGGCTGCACCTCGCACAACGCGATGATCTTCATGCTGCCGCACGCCTCGGACTGGAACTACGTTGCGCGTCTGACCGGCGACCTGTCATGGCGCGCAACGAACATGCGCCGCTACGCGCTGCGCGTGGAGGACTGCCGGCACAGGCCGGTGTGGCGCGCGTTGCAGCACATCGGGCTGGACCCCACGGGCCACGGATGGAGCGGCTGGCTCAAGACGGAGAAGTCGATCCCGCTCACGGTGCTCGGCGACGACGGGCTGGTGCGTGTGTTGCGCGATACCGCCAGGACCTTCACCAGCAGCTTGCCGACGCCCTTGCTCAGCACGCTGCGCTGGCTTCGTCGGGGCATGGGGGACCCCAACGCGTGGCACATGCGCTCCGGGAGCTTTGAAGGCATCTGCTACACGCCGCTGGCGACCGCGGGCCGTCGGCGCGTCGGTGTGCGCGAGCGTCTGCTCGAGGTGGCCGAGCGGTATCCGACCCGCCTGCATATCGAGCAGCATGCGCTCGCCACGCGCGTGCTGTTCGATGCCGACGGCGGGGCCAATGGCGTCGAATACCTGAAGGGCGCTCGCCTGTACCGCGCGCATGCGCAGCCGAGCGACGTACCCGGAGAACGACGCCAGGTGCGGTCGCGACGCGAAGTGATCCTGTGCGGCGGCGCCTTCAACACGCCGCAATTGCTGATGCTGTCAGGCATCGGGCCGGCGGCGGACCTGATCCAGCACGGCATTCCGGTACGGGTCGACCTGCCCGGCGTCGGGCGCAACCTGCAGGACCGCTACGAAGTTGCGGTCACCCATCGGATGCGCGAACCCTGGGAAGTGCTGGAAGGCGCGCGCTTCGATCGGGACGACACACTGTGGCGGCATTGGCAGGAAGGCAAGGCCGGCATGTACGCATCCAACGGTGCCGCGCTCGGCGTGGTGCAGAAATCGAGCGCCGCGACCCGCAAGAAGGAAGAGCCGGACCTCTTCTGCATGGCGCTGCTGGCGCGCTTCGAGGGCTACTTCAGCGGGTTTTCGAAATGGATACGCGACCATCCGGACCGGCTGACCTGGGCCGTGCTGAAGGCCCACACGCAGAACCGCGCAGGTACGGTGCGGCTGCGGTCTGCCGATCCGCTCGACATGCCGCTTGTCAACTTCCACTACTTCGAGGAAGGCAGCGACTCGTCAGGCGAAGACCTGCAGGCTGTCGTCGAGGCGATCCGCTTCGTGCGCCGCATGACGGCGCCGCTGATCGCGAGCGGCTGGATCGTCGAGGAACTGGCGCCCGGCGCTGCGGCACAGAGCGACGAGGCGTTGGCCGACTACGTGCGAAGCACCGCGTGGGGGCACCATGCGTCGTGCTCGTGCCCGATCGGCGCGGCCAACCAGGGGGGCGTGCTGGACAGCACTTTCACCGTGCATGGCGTGAAGCGGCTGCGTGTCGTCGATGCCTCGGTGTTCCCGCGCATACCGGGCTTCTTCGTCGCGGCAGCGATCTACATGATTGCGGAGAAGGCGGCCGAAGTGGTGTTGCAGCACGCCCATCGCACACCCCTTTCGGCAAATTGACGGGTCCGATCGATTGGCTGACACTTTGTGAGCGATGGGGTTTCCCCAGAGGAGAAGGCGTATGGCATATGACGTGCAACAGCTGCTCGACATGTCGCAGCAGCAGCTCGACGATCTGTTCCGTGCCAGCCCGGCGGGCGACATCCCGTCCGGTGAAGCCGACGGCACGGCCATCATTGCGCCGGGCACGCGCTACTCGGAATCCATCGCGAAGATCATCAATTACTTCGGATGGCAGGGAAAGGTGTTCGACGCCGAGAAGGGCGTGCTGAAGAACAAGATCACGCCCTTCGGCGTGGAGGCCATCGTCGCCAAGGTCGGCAAGGCAGACAGCTGGCTCGACGGCAAGGAATGCATCGTGCTCGACTACTCCGACACCTCGCTGGTGGCCCACTGGATTCGCGACGAGATCCGCCTGATCTCGCCGAACTTCTACCTGGGCAAGGTGTACTGGGGCAAGGAACGGCTGATCGACTTCTGCCTCAAGTTCTGATGCGGTGACTCCCCAATCGCACTTCATGGTGGTCGCGCCGCTGGCCACAGGCCGCGAGGCCGGTCTGCGGGAATTGCTGGACACCATGAATGTGACGCCCGGCGTAGCCGATCCGGCGAATGCGCTGTTGCCCTTCGGCGAGTTCGAGCGCCTGCACTTCGCGCGCTTCGCCTTGCTGACCGACACGACGATGGGCGACCTGGAAGCCTTCGATCTGCCGCGGCCCCATGTGCCGACGTACCTCTGCTTCCTGGGCGAATGCGATGGACCGGCGGATGAACAACTGGCCGAGTTCGTGGAGCGCGCCGGCGACGGGCTGCGCCGCGTGTTCTCGCATTGCGAAGGCTTTGGAACCGGCGCCGATCTGCTGGCAAAGCTCAAGGCGCACAGCGCGCCCGTGGCCGCGGGCTACGTCAACTGGATCGGCCGCACTGTGAAGCAGATCCGACAGAACAGCGAACTGCAGCGCCTCTTGTCGTCCCGCGCGCCGCGCGATGCGGCAGCGGCCGCCGATCCGCAAGCGATGCGACGCGACCTGCTGGCCTTCGTGCAGGGCGAGATGATCGGCGGGCGGCTCGTCCTCACGTCGACCGAGCGGACGCCAGGGGCCTGGCAGCTTTGCAACCTGGCGCATGCCATCGGTGTGCCATTGGCCGGCTTGCTGCTGCTACCGCTGTGGATCGTGCTGACGCCCATCGTCATCGTGCTGCTGCGTCGCCATGAGAAGCGCGACCCCGAGTTCTGTCCGCGACCCGACCGCGCCGCCGTGCGCGAGATGCAGCAGCTCGAAGACCACGACCTGACCAACAGCTTCACTGCGCTCGGTCCCGTCAAGCCTGGGCTGTTTCGCCGCTATCTGACGCAGCTCATCCTCCTCCTCATCGACTACGCGTGCCGCCACGTCTTCGGGCGCGGCCATCTGGCGAGGGTGCAGACGATTCACTTCGCTCGCTGGGTCTTCCTCGACAACAAGGCGCGCGTGCTGTTCGCGAGCAACTACGACGGCAGCCACGAAAGCTATATGGACGACTTCATCAACAAGGCCGCATGGGGACTCAATCTGATCTTCAGCAACGGCTTCGGCTGGCCGCGCACCGACTGGCTCGTGAAGGGCGGTGCGCACCACGAGCTTCGCTTCAAGTACTACCAGCGCCGGCATCAATTGCCCACGCAGGTCTGGTACAAGGCCTACCCCGGACTCACGCTGACCGACCTCGATCGCAACCAGCGCATCCGCGAAGGATTCGACATGTACGCCATGAGCGACGAGCAGGCGCTCGCATGGTTGAGGCTGCTATGACGGACCAACCGGTCGACTACGAGGACATCCAGGGTCTGGTGCGCTTCGGCTACCGGCGCCTGACGCAGGCCTGCTTCCTGCTGCTGCGTGTGACGAATCCCGACGCCGCGCGCGCCTGGCTCGCGCAGGCGCCTGTGACCAGCGCGACGAAGCGCGAGGCGCCGCCCGAAACCGCATTGCACATCGCCATCACCAGTGCGGGATTGCGTGCGCTAGGCGTCGCGGAGGACATCGTCGAAGGCTTCTCGTCGGAGTTCATCGTCGGCATGAGCAGCGATTCGAGCCGCGCGCGCCGGCTCGGCGACCTCGGCCCGAGCGATCCTGCGCACTGGCAATGGGGCGGCTCGCTGGACACCATGCCGCACGTGATGGTCATGCTCTACGCCGTGCCCGCCGAGTTCGATGAATGGGGCCGCCATGCGATGTCCGGGGCCGAGGAAGGCTTCGAACAAATCGCCTGCCTCACGACCTCCGACCTGGATGGCGTCGAGCCCTTCGGCTTTGCCGACGGCATCTCGGAACCCACCATCGATTGGAAGCGCGACAGGCCGGCGCGCGATGAGGAACTCTCGGACTACACCAACCTCTCGTGCCTCGGCGAATACCTGCTGGGCTATCCCAACGAGTATGGCGAGTACACCGACAGGCCCTTGCTCGACGCGCTGCGGGACCCGGATGCGATCCTCCCGCGCGCGGAGGACGCGCCCGAACGCGCCGACCTCGGGCGCAACGGAAGCTACCTGGTGCTGCGCCAGCTGCAGCAGGACGTCGAAGGCTTCTGGGGCTTCATCGACGAGCAGGTGCAGGGCGATCCCGTTCGGCGCAAGCAGCTGGCCGAGGCCATGGTCGGGCGGACGATGGAGGGCGAGCCACTCATGGGGCGTACCAACGAAGCCATCGACGGCGAAGACGACCCGCGCAACACCTTCACCTACCGCAGCGACACCGAGGGCCTGCGCTGTCCGGTCGGCGCGCATATCCGGCGCAGCAATCCGCGCAATGCCGACCTGCCGCCGGGCCCGCCCGGATTCATCTCGTGGGCGGCGCGTACGCTGGGCTTCGATGCCGACGCGCTCGCCAATGATCTGGTCTCGTCGACCCGCTTCCATCGGCTCCTGCGGCGCGGGCGCGAGTATGGCGTGCCGCCGCTCGAAGAAACCGGGCTTCACTTCATCTGCCTCGGCGCCAACATCGCCCGCCAGTTCGAGTTCGTGCAGTCGGCATGGCTGTCGGGCCTGCGCTTCGCCGGCTCGCGGGACGAAAGCGATCCGCTGATCGGCAACCATCAGCCGCGCGAGGACGGCACCGCTTCCGACACCTTCTCCATGCCGGTCCCCTCCGGGCCCGACCGGCGCGTATGCGGGCTGCCGCAATTCGTGGCCGTGGTGGGCGGCGCCTATTTCTTCCTGCCCGGCCTTCGTGCGCTGCGGTATTTGTCCAGGGGGCAGCCATGAATTCGAACGCCAGCCGTCCCACGCCCAGGGCCAACACGGGCTCCGTGCTGCGCAACTTCATCAGCGATTCCGGAATGGCGTTCATCCGGCTGGAGCGGCGCTTCGACCCCTTCTTCCGGCCTGCTTTCGATGCCTTCCTGCGGGATCCGATGGCGCGCCTGACGACCTCGTTGATCAACAGCCGGCGGCCGAACGAAGGCCTGCGCATTGCGGAAGAAAGGCTCATGCCCGACGAGGAGAGCTTCACCGATTCGATCGTCAAGAGCTTCACCCGGCAGATGAGCGATCTGTGGAAGCCCGGAGGCTTCGAGCGCGGCGGAAATACCAAGACCCAGGGCATCGTGCGCGGCGAGTTCATCGTGCACGAGGACATTCCCGAGCACATGAAGCGCGGCATCTATGCCAAGCCGCAGACCTTTCAGGCCTGGGTGCGCTTCTCGGGTCCCGGGCCGTACATCACGCCCGACATCGACGACGTGGGCTTCATGAGCATCAGCATCAAGCTGATGGGCGTGCCCGGTCCGAAACTGATGGACGAGGAACAGCACACGCTGGACATGTTCGCCGTCTCCACGCCGACCTTCGTCACGCCTGACGCCAAGTGCAACGCGGCGCTGCAGATCGAGAGCGTGAAGAACGCGCAGATCTTCTACTTCGTCAACCTGCGCGAATCGCACGTGCTCGACCTCATCATGCAATCGCTGTTCATCAAGACGCAGAGCAGCCCGTTCGAGGCACCCTATTTCAGCTGCGTTCCATACCTGATGGGAGAGGGGCAGGCGATGCAATATTCGGTGTGGCCCAAGACCACGAAGCGCACGCCCATTCCGCGCCTTCCGCTGCGGCCACCCGACGACTACCTGCGCAACGCGATGGTCGCGTCGCTGGCCGAGGGTGACGTCGAACTGGACATCCGCGTGCAGATGCAGACCGACCCGCACCTGATGCCGATCGAGAATGCCGGCGTGCTGTGGCCCGAGAAGCTGTCGCCCAGAGTGAGCGTCGCCACGCTGCGGCTGCCGCGCCAGAAGTTCGATTCGCCGGCTCAGATGGAGTTTGCGAAACGGCTGTCCTACAACCCGTGGCACACCATTCCGGACCATCGGCCGCTCGGCAACCAGAGCAGGGCGCGCAAGCGCATGTACTGGGAGTTGTCGAAGTTGCGGCACAACATGAATGCGGTGCCGCATTACGAGCCGACGGGAGACGAGGTGTTTGAATAGTCGGAAGCGCTCCGCTACTTCATCAGCCGGTCGACCAACTGGTCCACGGCATTCTCTGCCTGCTCAATGGACCGGGACAGGAGCGGACCTCCGAACTCGTCGTATTCCACCGCGGCGTCGAAGACTTCGGTGATGCCGATGTAGCCCAAGGCGGTACGAACGCTGGCTTCAGCGTGATTGAGGTGCGCGATGCGCTGCGAATCGCCATAGCCGAAGTCGCCTCGTGAACCCAGGAGCACGACGCGCTTGCCTGCTTCGGAGAGCAAAGGCCAGTACGGCACCGGACTTTGCGCGCGATCGAATCCGAAGGTTCGGCCCACGCGCACGATGTTATCGATGTAGGCCTTGAACTGCGCCGGCACGCTGAAGTTGTACATGGGCAAGCCCACCACGACCACGTCTGCCGCAAGCAACTGATCCACCAGCCGATCGCTTTCCGCGAGCACCTCGTGCATCCACGGCTCGCGCGCTTCCAGCTTCGTGAACGCAGCATTGATCCATGGTCCCGTGACAGGAGCAGGGGGTGATTGGCCGACGTCGAGGTACTCGATAGGGTCTTCGGGGCGCGAAGCGCGCCAGCGCGCGACAAACCGGGCGGAGAGTCTGCGTGTGTGCGAGCCATGAGGATCGATGCCGGACAGCCCGGGACGGGCACTGGCGTCGATGTGAAGAATCTTTGTCATCGATTGCTTTCGTTCGGATAATGGATGAATTCATTTCTGTGATCTCAGACTGAGGCGACAGAATTTCTGGATTCTCTAGAGGGCAGTCTGTGCAGACAAATGGCGTTTTCTCAGCTACGGATGAATCAAGCTCACCTATAAGACCTGCGAGGCGAATGCCGCCACTGTCGTCCCTACGTGCGTTTGAAAGCGCAGCGGCACATCTCAGTTTCCAGCGGGCCGCGCGCGAACTGTCCGTCACGCCGACGGCCATCAGCCACCAGGTACGCGGACTCGAGGAAGCGCTCGACCAGCCGTTGTTTCGCCGGCTCACGCGTCAGCTTGAACTGACGCCCGCCGGCGAGCGGCTCTTCGAGGCGGTGGGCGAAGGGTTGGACAGGATCGAGGCGGGCGTTCGGTCCGCGCGCGCGCGGAACGAACGCCGGACGGTGACGCTGACCACACACGCCGCATTCGCGGCCAAGTGGGTGCTCCCGCGGATGGCCAGTTTCCGCGCTGCGTGCCCCGGGATCGAGTTGCGCCTCCATGCGAGCGATGCCGTGGTCGATTTGGCGCGCGACGAGGCCGATCTCGCCATCCGTTCCGGCACCGGCCGCTGGCCCGGGCTGGCCACCGAGGCGCTGATGGCCGAACACTATGCACCTCTCTGCAGCCCGCTCCTGGCGCTGCGTCGCGTGAAGGATCTGTCTGCGCACCCGTTGATTCATTTCGACTGGCAGGTCCAGGCGCATGCGCCTGCGTCGTGGGCACGCTGGTTCAAGGAGGCGGGCTTGACGCCACCCGGGCGTCAAGGGAAGGATCTCTCATTCACGGACGAGACACATGCGATGCTTGCCGCACTGGCAGGGCACGGCGTCGCTTTGCTCAGCAGGACGCTCGCCGCTGACGAATTGCAAAGCGGCGCGTTGCTGCAGCCCTTCGGCCCGGTGCTCGAGACCGGCAAGTACTTCCTGGCGGCGGTCAACGGCCGCGAGCGCGAGCCTGCGATTCAGGCAGTCTGGCGTTGGGCGGCGGCCGAGGCGGCACTCCTGGCGTGATGATCTATTGGGATGGTCGGGGGAAGTCGACGCCGCGCTGTCCTGCGCGCCAGGGCGGGTACTTCACCATCACTTGCGCGAAAAGCGGAGCAGCCAGTCGGGCACGCAACCAATCGTGGAGTCGCGTCCAGGGCTGTGAATTGAACCAAATCGCGTCGACCTGCGCGAATTGCCGCACGAATGGCGCAATCGCGATATCCGAGAGCGCAACCTGGTTGCCATGAAGACACCGAGACGACTCGAGCCGCTCATTCAGCCGTGCCAGGAAGAGGGCGCCTTGCTCACGATGCGTCCCGGCATCCGCAACGGGCTGTCGCTCGGGGTACTTGTAGCCGTCCAGATGCCGCTTGAAATCGCTGTCGCATTCGGCGACGAGCGACAGCATGTCATCCAGCGTCCCGTGCCCGGGCTGCAGCCAGCGATCCGGATCATTGCGCCGAAGCGCCCACAGCATGATCTCCAGGCTCTGGTCGATCACGCCGCCGTCCACATCGACCAGAACGGGCACGGTGCCCTTCGGCGAGGCCGCGAGCAGTTCGGCCGGTTTGTCGCGCAGCACCACCTCGCGCAATTCGCAGCACTGGCCGCTTGCCGCCATGGCCATCCGCGCCCGCATCGCGTAGGGGCAACGCCGGAATGAATACAGGACCGGCAGTGCCGCCGCCGTCTTCAGATCAGGCGGCGAATCGTCTTCTTGCGCCATACGAAGCGGTAGTAGCACGCCTGCATCGTCAGCATCGCGGTGAAGGCGACGGGGTAGGAGATCCAGATGCCGTTGAGGCCCATGCGATGGCTCAGCCACCACGCGACCGGCACTTCGATCAGCGCAATGCAGAAGATCGATATGGCGGTGGGCACCAGCACCGAGCCGCTGGCGCGCATGATCCCCGAGAGCGCAGCGCCCATGCCGAAGATGACCGTGCTCCAGAGCATGATGTGCAGCAGCGTCTGCGCGACTTCGATGACCGGCTCGCTGGTGATGAAGAAGCCCATCAGCGGTCGGGAGAACAGATAGCCCAGCACGACCAGCGAACCGGTGAGCACCAGGTTCATCTGCAGCGCGGTGCGCGTGATGGCGCCGAGGCGCTGCACCTGCCCCGCGCCGATGGCTTGCGCGCCGAGGATGGAGGCCGTGATCGCGATCGAGATCGCCGGGAACTGGACGTACGCCACGACCTGGTTCACCGCGCCGTACGCCGCGGTCGCGTTCGATCCATAGGCATTGACGAAGGACAGCAACGCGATCTCGGCCAACGAGACCACGATCATCTGCACCCCGGTCGGCACGCCGACCTTGAGCACCGCCTTGAGCAGCGCCGGCCGCACGCGCAGGTGCCGCATGAAGTCGGCGTCGGGGGCCAGCACGCTCTTCTTGCGCCGCAGATGCAGGCCCAGCCAGGCCGTCGCGACGACGAACGAGACCACCGTGGCGCAGGCGCCGCTGGCGACCCCGAGTTGCGGCAGGCCGAACCAGCCCTTGATCAGCGCCGGCGTGATCGCCAGGCCGAGCACGGTCGAGATCATCAGCGTGTAGAGCGGTGTCACCGTATCGCCGACACCGCGCAGCATCGCCGTCGACAGCAGGAACACGAACAGGCCCGGCATCGCGATCAGGATGATTCGCGCATAGCTCGTGGCGTCGGCCAGGATGTCGGGCGGCGTGCCCAGCACGCGCAGCATCGGCTCGGTGAAGGCGCCGCCGAACAGGGCCACGCACAACCCGAACAGCACGCCGACCGTGAGCGTGGTGCCCGCCACGGCGCGGGCCTTGTCGGCCTCGCGCGCGCCCCAGGCCTGGCCGATCAGCACCGATGCGCCGGCGCCCAGGCCGATGGTGAAGGCGATGAAGAAGAACATCACCGGGAAGAAACTGGACACCGCCGCGAGCGCGCCGACGCCGATCATCTGCCCGAGGTAGACGTTGTTGAGCGTGCCCGACAGCGACTGCAGGATGTTGCTGAGCAGCATCGGTGCCAGGAAGAGCAGGAAGGTCTTCCACAGCGGGCGCGATGCCATGGCGGCCGCGCGCGGGTTGGCATGCGAGGCAATTGGCGGCGGCACCGGGTCGGCAACCGACGCGGGCGGTGCGGCGATCTCGCCGGCATGCTGGATGTCTTCGGCGTCGATCGCGCCGGCTGCAGTGGCCTGGACGGGCGGCTTCATGCGGCGCTCCATGCGGCGGCTGCGAGCCTGTTCAGATGCGCGCGAAGATCTTCGGGCCAGGATTCGATCAGCGCGTCGAAGCGTGCGTGCTCGCCGGCGAAGAGGGCGCGGGTCGCTTCCTCGAAGCCGGGCAGGTCGCCCGCGATGACGGTCATGAAGCGGTAGGTGGCTTCGCGGGCGGCGCGCTGCGCATCGCGATCGGCGTGCACGTGTCGCGCCTCGTCCACCAGGCGGCGCAAGGCCACCGACGCGCCGCCGGGTTGGCGGCCGAGCCATTCCCAATGACGCGGCAGCAGCGTGACTTCACGCGCGACCACACCGAGCTTGGGGCGCCCGACGCTGCGCGTTGCCTGTTCGTCGGGTGGGACGACTTCCGTCGCCGGCGCGGAAGCATCGTCCCGCAGATCGAGGTCGAGGCGCTCGCCGGTGCTGTCGTCGAACACGAAGGTCTGTACCTCGTCGCTGCCGCCGCCTTGCTTGCGCAGTTGCGCGATGACCTGAGAGCGCGGTCCGGAGGCGACGCGCCGAAAGCCCGCAAAGGCGGTAAGAGTGGATTCAGGTGTGGAAGAAGGCATGGGGCGCGAATAATACCCGGACAAAAAAGGATTTGCAATCTACCCGGATGAAAATTTGCCTCAGGAAGCCCGGCGCATGCTGCGCCACCAACGGCGCGTGCTGTTCTTCAGGTAGCGCGCAGCCCGCCAGGGGATGCTGAGTCGCACCGCGGTGAGAAGGCGGTCCTTCCACGTCTTCCAGCGCGGATACCAGCGAGCGAACACCGGAATCCGCATCAGGGCCGGCTCGACCAACTGGAACAGCCAAGCCAGGATCGCCGTGCCGACCAGTTTGGCGGACAGGAGCAGGACGACGGCGGTCGTCGGGTGGCCTTGTCCCAACAGGAACAAGCCAAGCAGCTTGACCGGGAACAACAGCACCATCGGCGCCAGAAAAGCCAGCACAGCGCCCCAGGGGGGCAGGGCGCGCAGCCTGTTTTCCAGGTGAGCCCAGACGGTCAGCCGCGCCAGCTTGCCCAACGCGCGCGCCAGCGGCTCCCATCCCCACTCCTCGAACAGCAGCACCGGCACGAGCAGCACCGCCGCGATAGCACGAAGGAGTTTCTTCAAGATACGCATTGGGGACGATTGTGGCCCTGGCCCCTATGGCAAACTTCCGCGCTTTATCCGCAAGGCGCCCCGATGGCGGCGCCGCAGGCTCCAGGGACGCCCTTCAGACATGCAGAAAATCATTCGCCAGCTCGCCGCAGAGATCAAGGTCGGCGAGCATCAGGTGAAGGCCGCCGTCGATCTGCTCGACGGTGGTGCCACCGTGCCCTTCATCGCGCGCTACCGCAAGGAAGCCACCGATGGCCTCGATGACATCCAGCTGCGCGAACTCGAGGTTCGACTGTCGTACCTGCGCGAACTCGAAGACCGCCGCTCAGCGGTGCTCAAGAGCATCGAGGAGCAGGGCAAGCTCACGCCCGAACTCCGCGCCGCGATCGACGCCGCGCCGACCAAGCAGGAACTGGAAGACCTCTACCTGCCCTTCAAGCCCAAGCGCCGCACCAAGGGTCAGATGGCGCGCGAGGCTGGCATCGAACCGCTGGCCGACAAGCTCTTCGCCGACCCGACGCTGAATCCGTCCGATGAGGCAGCCGCCTTCGTGAAGCCCGCCGCCGACGGACTGGACTTCTCGACCGTGCCCCTCGTGCTCGATGGCGTGCGCGACATCCTTTCCGAGCGCTGGGCCGAAGACGCCGCGCTGGTGCAGCGCCTGCGCGAATGGCTCTGGGCCGAAGGACTCTTCAAGTCGAGCCTGATGGCGGGCAAGGACGAGAACAACGCCGACATCGCCAAATTCCGCGACTACTTCGACTACGACGAGCCCATCGGCCGCGTCCCATCGCATCGCGCGCTGGCCGTGTTCCGTGGGCGCGCGCAGGAAATCCTCGACGCCAAGCTGGTGCTGCCAGTCGAGCCCGAGCCGGGCAAGCCTTCGATTGCCGAAGGCAAGATCGCGCTGCACCTGGGCTGGAGCCATGCAGGCCGGCCGGCCGACGACCTGATCCGCAAGTGCGTCGCCTGGACGTGGCGGGTCAAGCTTTCGCTGTCGACCGAACGCGACCTCTTCACGCGCCTGCGCGAAGAGGCCGAGAAGGTCGCGATCAAGGTCTTTGCGGACAACCTGCGCGACCTGCTGCTCGCCGCACCGGCCGGCCAGCGCGTGGTGATGGGCCTGGACCCGGGCATCCGCACCGGCGTGAAGGTGGCGGTGGTCGATGCGACCGGCAAGCTGGTCGAGACCGCGACCGTCTTTCCGCACGAACCGCGCAAGGACTGGGAAGGCTCGCTGCACACACTCGGCAAGCTCTGCGCGAAGCACGGCGTGAACCTGATCGCCATCGGCAACGGCACCGCGAGCCGCGAGACCGACAAGCTGGCCGCCGACCTGATCAAGCTGCTGGCCAAGATGACGGCGCAAGCCGGCGCTCCCGACGTGAATGTCGACAAGGTGGTGGTGAGCGAAGCGGGTGCCTCGGTCTACTCGGCCAGCGAATTCGCGTCGCAGGAAATGCCCGACGTCGACGTGAGCCTGCGCGGTGCCGCGAGCATCGCGCGCCGCCTGCAGGACCCGCTGGCCGAACTCGTGAAGATCGACCCCAAGTCGATCGGCGTGGGCCAGTACCAGCACGACGTGAACCAGAGCGAACTCGCGCGCACCCTGCACGCGGTCGTCGAGGATTGCGTGAACTCGGTCGGCGTGGACCTCAACACCGCGAGCGTGCCGCTGCTGTCGCGCGTGTCCGGGCTCTCGGCCAGCGTGGCCAAGGCCGTGGTGCGCTGGCGCGAAGCCAATGGCGCCTTCGCGAGCCGCCAGCAGTTGCTGGACGTGAGCGGCTTCGGCGCCAAGACCTTCGAGCAGAGCGCGGGCTTCCTGCGCATCCGCGGCGGCTCGAATCCGCTCGACCTGACGGGCGTTCACCCGGAAACCTACCCGGTCGTCGAGAAGATGATCGAGACGACGGGCAAGCCCGTTGCCGAGCTGATGGGACGCGCGGAGATGCTGAAGACGCTCAAGCCCGAGCTGTTCGCGAACGAGAAGTTCGGCGTCATCACGGTCAAGGACATCCTTGGCGAACTGGAGAAGCCGGGCCGCGATCCGCGTCCCGACTTCAAGGTTGCGCGCTTCAACGATGGCGTCGAGGACATCAAGGACCTGGTCGAAGGCATGGTGCTCGAAGGTACGGTAAGCAACGTGGCGCAGTTCGGTGCTTTCGTCGATCTCGGCGTGCACCAGGACGGCCTGGTGCACGTGAGCCAGCTTTCGCACAAGTTCGTGAACGACGCGCGCGAGGTCGTGAAGACCGGTGACATCGTCAAGGTCAAGGTCATGGAAGTCGACGTGGCGCGCAAGCGCATCGGCCTGTCGATGAAGCTCGACGCAGCGCCTTCACGCCGCGACGGTCCGCGCGAGAACCGCTTCGAGGGCGCAGGGCGCGGCCAGCAAGGCCCGCGCCGCGACAACTCGCCACAGCCGGCCGGCCAGATGGCTTCGGCGTTCGCGAAGCTGCAAGGCTTGCGCAAGTAAGTGGAAGCCGTGGCGGGCGGCGCCCGATTCTTGCCAGTGGACCCGGCATGAAGGCGCTTCGCATCCATGCCGGCGCGGCCGCCCGCGAGCACATCGCCGCGCAAGGCCTGCGCCCGGGGGACGTGCGCACCATTCCCGGCGCAGCCGGCGGGCCCAAGGGGTTGATCCTCGGGCCGATCGACCGCTTCCTGTTCGGCGAATGGCTGCCGCAGGCGACTCAGCAGATCGATCTCGTGGGTGCGTCCATCGGCGCCTGGCGGCTGGCCAACGCCTGTCTTGGCGATGCCCGGACGGCTTTCGAAGCGTTCGAGCACGGCTACATTCACCAGCATTTCGAAGTGCCGGCGGGCCAGAAGCGCCTGAGCGCGAAGCAGGTCAGCGCGCAGTTCGGCGAAGGGCTGCGCAGCTTCTACGGCGGCCGCTCGGCAGAAGTGCTGAGGCATTCGCGCTACAAGCTGCACGTGATTACCGCGCGTGGCCGCCACATCCTCGGACGGGAGGGGCGGGCGCGCACGCCAATGGGCTACCTCGGCGCCTTCATCACCAACAGCGTGCACCGCAAGAGCCTGGGCGCCTGGCTGGAGCGCGTGGTGTTCTCGACGCCGGGCGCGCCACTGCCTTTCGGCACACAGGATTTCCGTACACGGCAAGTCGATCTCCGCGAAGGCAACTTCGAACTCGCACTGCAGGCCTCCTGCTCGATCCCCTTCATGCTCGAAGCCGTGCATGACATTCCGGGCGCACCGCCCGGCGCGTACTGGGACGGCGGCATCACCGACTATCACCTGCACCTGGACTACGGCAACGTTGACGGCATCGTCCTGTACCCGCACTTTCAGAAGGCCGTGGTGCCGGGCTGGCTCGACAAGGGGCTGAAGTGGCGCCACAAGCCCACGGGCTTCCTCGACCGGATGGTCGTGCTGGCGCCGAACCCGGAGTGGGTGAAGGGCCTGCCGAACGGCAAGCTGCCCGACCGCAATGACTTCGTGCGCTACGGCAACGACGTGCAGGCGCGCATCAAGGCCTGGAGCATCGCAGCGCAGGAGGCGCGCCGTCTGGCGGACGAATTCTCGGAATGGCTGCACGGCGGCAGCGAGCGCGACGTCCTGCCGCTATGAGGCCCCGGCACGGCTAAAGTCGAGGCCAATACCGGAGGCATCTCATGAACGCGACCCGAATCATCGGATTGATCCTGATCGTTGCGGGCATCGCCGCCCTTGGCACGGGAGGCTTCAGCTTCACCAAGGAAACGCATCAGGTCAAGATCGGACCGGTCGAGCTGTCCGTGAAGGAAAAGCAGGACGTGAACTTTCCGATCTGGGCCGGCGTGGCCGCGATCGTGGTGGGAGGGGCGTTGCTGGTGTTCGGCGGCAAAAAGGGCTGATCACCGCTTCAGCCGGCAGCCGTGCTCCAGTACACGTGCAGCAGCCGAAGGGCCGATGCAATCATCGGCGTGAAGGTGAGCGCCATTCCGACCACGCGAAACGCGAAGCGCTCCCTGACGCGGCTGACACCTACCGCGTGCAACACGCGACCGACCAGGGTGCAGAGACCCAGCGCATGCACGAACCAGGGCGCAGCCCCCGAGGCCTCGACGAAGTACAGCAGCAGAAGACTCAACGGCACGTACTCGGCGAAATTCGAGTGCACGCGCATCGCGCGCAGCATCCGTTCATCTCCAGCATCGCCGATGACGATGCCCAGGCGCCGTCGCAATCGCAAGGTGCGCATGCTCAACCCGACGAACAGCAGCGTCAGCAAACCGGCGTAGAGCCAGACGACGTGCATGGCTCAGCGGAAGTCCTGCGCGCGAAGCTCGATCGGCTGGCCGTGCGGCGTGCGGTCGGCGGCGCTTTCCCAGGCGTCGCGGTGGCGTGCCAGCTCTTCGGTGGAACTGGCACCCTTGCTTGCGACGAGCGACTCCAGCGCCGCCAGCCAATGGCGGTAGTAGGTGTCGCCGTGGTCCGCATCACCGGCAGCCTGCGCGGCGGTGATCTGGCGAGCCAGCGTGTCGGCCCACTCGGGCCAGGTGAACAGTCCGCGCTGGTGCAGGGACACCGCCATCGCGAACGCATGCGCCTCCCACGGTTCGCGGAAGACGGGTTCGATGCCGTCGTTCGTCGGCATGCCGGGCAGCAAGTGGGGCGAGGTCGTCATGCAGCGAACTCCAGATAGCTTTCCCACGCATCCACCGACACGCTGAGTCCCGCTTCGGCGCCAGCGCCCCACAGAGTGGGGCCGTCGAAGACGACCGTGTAGAGCCATTGCGGCTGCTCGCCAAGGCCTTGCGCATGCGCATCGGCGAAGACGTGCGTCCCATGCAGATGCTCGATGGTGCCGACCTTGCCTTGCACATAGCCGGGCAGGCGGGTGTGATGGTCGACGTGCCCCGTGCGCGTCCGCACGCGTTGGCCGACCGCGAAGCGCGCCGGCACGGTGGCGGGTCTTTCGGTGGCGCTGCCCCTGGCGAGCGCGGCAGGCACGTCGGCGGCATGGAGCACGCGCTTCACGGGTTGCGGCGGATGCAGCATGCGGCCCGTGGAGACTTCCTCGGGCAGTACTTGCGAGCGCTCGGCCATCAGTTTCTCGAGTGCGCCAAGCCAGATCTGGTAGTAGCTCAGCCTGGCGTAGTTGGGGAGCGTCTCGCGTGCGCTTCGGCTGGCATCGATGTTCCAGGAGCCGGTGCCGCCCATGGCAAGCGTCAGCGCCAATGCATGCGCCTCCCACTCGGCGTGGAAGGGCTCGCCCTCCGGTTCGGGCACGATCGCTCCGGGCATGTCTCGCCCGCCGAGGTCTGCATGGGTGGTGTAGGTCATCGAGCGGCCTCCGGGGTGCGAGCCAGGCCGGTGCCGATCATCGAATCGCGCGTGACCAGGTCGGCCAGTTGCTCCTCGCTCCATCCCTCGGTGCCCGCAGGCCGTTGGGGAATCACGAGGTAGCGGACTTCGGCCGTGGAGTCCCACACGCGGATCGCGGTCGAATCGGGCAGTTGCACACCGAATTCAGCCAGCACGCCGCGCGGGTCCTTGACTGCGCGCGAGCGGTACGGCGCGCTCTTGTACCAGGTGGGAGGCAAGCCCAGCACCGGCCACGGATAGCAACTGCACAGCGTGCAGACGACCATGTGATGGCGGTCGTCGGTGTTGGCCACCGCGACCATGTGCTCGCCCTGGCGGCCGGTGAAACCGAGCGAGGCGATCGCGGCGGTCGCGTCTTTCATCAGCCAGTCGTGAAACTGCGGATCGCTCCAGGCCTTGGCAACGACGCGCGCGCCATTGCGCGGGCCGATCTTCGTTTGGTAGGTGTCGATGAGCACGTCGAGCGCGGCCGGGTCGATGTAGCCCTTTTGCGTGAGCACGGTTTCCAGCGCACGGACCCGAAGGTCCATCTCGCCGAGCTCGCTGTGGTCGTCGTCGTGATCGTGGTGATGGTCGTGGTGATGGTCGTGGTGATGGTCGTGGTCGTGTGCCATGGCCGCATGCTAGCGCGGCGGGCAAACCCTGAGGAGTGGCGCCTGGGGCAACTTACAGAATGCACACTCGAAACGAGGGAGAACTTCAATGCCACCTATCCGTCTGACCCGCCGCGCCTTCAACCTGTCGACCGCCGCTGCCGCGGTGTCGATCGCGGCGCCTTCATTCGCCCAGTCCGCGTGGCCGAACAAGCCGATCCGCATCGTCGTGCCCTACACGCCGGGCGGCTTCACCGACCAGATGGCGAGGCTGATCCAGCCCGGACTGCAGAGCCGGCTCGGGCAGACCATCGTGATCGACAACAAGCCGGGCGCCAACAGCCTGATCGGGGTCGATGCCGTCGCCAAGGCTGCGCCGGACGGCAGCACATTCGGCGTCGTGATCGCGGCGTATTCGGCCAACACCACGCTCTACCCGAAGCTGCCCTACGACCCTCGCAAGGATCTGGTCGGCGTGTCGCTGATGGGTGTGTCGCCGCTCCTCGCGGCGGTGAACAACGACGCTCCCTTCAAGACTGCGAAGGAACTCATCGACTACGCACGCGCCAATCCGGGCAAGGTGAGCTTCGGCTCGTCAGGCAATGGCTCGGCCGCGCACCTGACGAGCGAGCTGTGGAAGTCGCTCACCAAGACCTACATGATCCACATCCCGTACCGGGGCGCGGTGCCGGCGCTGACGGATCTGATGGGCGGTCAGATCCAGCTTTTCTTCGACGCGCCCACAGGACTGATCAACCAGGGCAAGGCCGGCAAGGTGCGCCTGATCGGCGTGGCGAGCGATCGGCGGCTGCCGGTGCTGCCCGAGGTGCCGACTTTCATCGAACAAGGCTTTCCCGGATTCACCGGCAGCACCTGGGCCGGCATGCTGGCCCCGGCGGGCACGCCGCGCGAGATCGTCAAGCGCATGTCGGAAGAGGTGGCGCGCATCATCAGGAGCGACGAGACCAAGGCCAAGCTGGAGGCCATGGGCACCTTCCCCGCGGGCAGCACGCCGGAAGAGTTCGATGCCTTCATCGCGGCGGAGACCGCCAAGTGGGCCCAGGTCATCAAGACCGCCGGGGTCAAGCCGGACTGAGCCCGGCCCTCAGGTCGCCTTGGCGAACGCGGCACCGACCGCGGCGATCGTCGCGTTGCGCGCCTCCATCGAGGCGGTGCTTTCCGTGAGAAAGACCGCGGCCAGGATGGGTGTGCGACCAGGCGGCCGCAGGATCGCGATGACATTGGCGGTGCCCCTGTCGCCCGAGCCGGTCTTGTCGCCGACCACCCAGTCCGTGGGTACGCCTGCGCGCAGGCGCTGGCCTCCGGTCTGATTGGCGTCGAGCCAGCGCAGGAGATGCCCGCGCGACGGCTGCGAGAGCGCATCGCCCAAAAGAATCTTTTGCATGTCGCCGAGCATGGCGGCTGGCGTCGTGGTGTCGCGCGGATCGTCGGGCCGAGCTTCGTTCAGCGCAGTCTCGATGCGGTCGAGGCGCGAGTGCCTATCGCCGAGCGAACGGACGTAGCGCGTCAGGCCCGCCGGGCCTCCGATGCTTGCGAGCATCAGGTTTCCGGCCGTGTTGTCGCTGCGCGTGATGGCCGCCTCGCAGATTTCCGCCATCGTCATTCCCGCGCTGCCGACGTGCTGCCCGGTCACCGGCGAGCCCGCGACCAGGTCATGCTTGCTGAAGACGATGCGGCGGTCCAGTCGCTCCATGCGCTGGTCGACGCGAGCCAGGATCGCCGCCGCGGCCAGGAATTTGAAGGTGCTGCACATCGGGAAGCGCTCTTCTTCGCGATGGCCGGCGCGCAAGCCGCTGCCGGTGTCGAACACCGAGACGCCAAGGCGAGCGCCGCTGGCCTTCTCGATGTCTGCGAAGCGTCGGGACAGCTCGGCCTTGTCGTCCGCGTGGGCGAGGGGGGCCACACCCGACAGGCAGGCCAGCAGGCCGGTTGAAAACAGTCGTCGATCGATCATTCGTTCTCCTGAAAGCGGCGTACTTTCCGCGCTTTCGAACGAGGGCACAAACGATGGTATTTTCTGGATTGCAATAGAAATTCTTTTGGCTCGAATGGCGCGTCCTCATCTCCCCCTGAACGCCTTGCGCGCCTTCGAATGCTCCGCGCGCCACCTGAGCTTCACGCTGGCGGCGGGCGAACTCAACGTGACGCAGGCAGCCGTGAGCCAGCAGGTACGCGGACTGGAGTCGCGCCTCGGCGTCGCACTGTTCCGCCGCCTGCCGCGCGGGCTCGCCCTCACGGATGAAGGCCATGCACTGCTGCCGGTGCTGGCCGATGCCTTCGGCCGCATGGAGGCGGTCATCCAGCAGTTCGACAACGGGCACTTCTTCGAAGTACTCAGCATCGGCGTGGTCGGCACCTTCGCGGTCGGTTGGCTGATGCCGCGACTGCGGCTGTTCCGCGAAAGCTGTCCCTTCATCGATCTGCGCCTGATGACGCACAACAACGTGGTTGACCTGGCCGCGGAAGGCCTGGACTTTGCGGTCCGCTTCGGCGATGGCAACTGGCCCGGCCTGCACGCGGAGCACCTGCTGTCGGCGCCGCTGTCGGTGCTGTGCGCGCCCGCGGTGGCCGTGCGCGTGCGCCGGGCGCAGGACCTGGTGCACGAGACCTTGCTGCGCTCGTACCGCGCGGAAGACTGGCCGGGGTGGTTCGCCGCTGCGGGCATCGATGCCCCGGCGATTCGCGGGCCGGTGTTCGATTCTTCGCGCCTGATGGTCGAGGCGGCAATGCAGGGGGCCGGCGTGGCGCTTGCACCGGCCTCCATGTTCGAGCGCGAGCTTCAGGATGGCCGGCTCGCGCAACCGCTGGCCATCGAAGTCATGACCGGCGGCTACTGGCTGACCCGTCTCCGGTCGCGCCCCTTGAGTCCGTCGATGAAGGTGTTTCGCGATTGGCTGCGGGGCCAGACCGGCGCAGCCTCCTGAACGTGCCTTACATCGACGCTTCGAGCATCTGCCGGTAGTCGTCGCGGGTCGCGAGCCGCGGATTGGTCTTGTGGCAATGGTCGGCCATGGCGCCGTCGATCAACTTCTCGAAGATGTCCGGCGTGACGCCGACTTCGGCCAGGCCCTTGGGCAGATCGAGCCGCGCGCACATGTCGCGGATCGCATCGCCCAGGTCGCCGGCGGAATCGAGGTGCATGGCCTGCGCCATGCGTTGCAGGCGTTGGTCCTTGCGCACCGACTCGGCACCGGCATTGAAATGGATCACGGCCGGCAGGAAGAGGGCGTTGAGCGTGCCATGGTGCAGCCGCGGATCGATGCCGCCCAGGCTGTGGCTCAGCGAATGCACGCAGCCCAGGCCTTTCTGGAAGGCCATCGCGCCCTGCATCGAGGCGCTCATGAGGTTGAGGCGCGCCTCGCGGTCGCTGCCGTCCTTCGTCGCGCGCTCGATGTAGCCCCAGGCGCGTTCGAGCCCGTCAAGGCCGATGCCGTCGGCCGGCGGATTGAAGGCTGCCGACATGAAGGTTTCCATGCAGTGCGCGATGGCGTCCATGCCGGTCGCGGCGGTCAGCCGCGGCGGCAGGCCGAGCGTGAGTTCGGGGTCGCAGATGGCAGCCTTGGGCATGAGGAACCAGCTGTGGAATCCGAGCTTGCGGTGGTCGTCGACGATCACGATCGCGCCGCGCGCCACCTCGCTGCCGGTGCCGCTGGTGGTGGGCACGGCGATCAGCGGCGCCACACGGTCGGTGATCTTCGGCGAGCCGCCTTCGATGGTGGCGTAGGTCTTGAGCGGGCCTTCGTGCGTGGCCGCGATCGCGACGCCCTTGGCACAGTCGATGGCGGAGCCGCCGCCGACGGCGATCAGCCCATCGCAGCGGCCTTCGCGGTACAGGGCGGCGGCGGCGCGGACTGCGGCTTCGGTCGGGTTGGACGGCGTCTGGTCGAAGACGGCCGCCGGCAGATCGCCGAGGGCATCGAGCGCCTTCTGCAGGATGCCTGCGGCGCGCACGCCGGCGTCGGTCACGACCAGCGGGCGCGTGATGCCGATGCGCTCGCATTCGCTGCGAAGCAGCTGGATGGCGCCGAAGTCGAACTGGATCTGGGTGAGGTACTGGATGAGGGCCATGGGGTGGTACGGAACGTGGGGCGGACGTAGTGCGGACGGTACGATGCGAGCCTTCGAATCTAACAAGCACGGAGCATCTTGGACACGAAAAAAACCCTTGCGCTTGACGCCATCGGGACATCCGGTGGGCGCGGCGGCTCGAAAGAAGGGCTCTGACGCGATGATCGGGCTCACTCCCAAGATGGCCAGCGTGGTCGAACGCATGGCGCGCGCCGGACGTCCGCCGCTCCATACGCTGACGCCCGCCGGGGCCAAGGCCGCCTACGAGAAAGGCGCCGGCGTGCTCGAGGTCCCCAAGCCGCAGCTCGCACGCGTCGAGGACCTCAGCCTGCCCGCACGCGACGGCTACGCGATCCCGGTACGCCTGTACGCGCATTCGAGCGAAGCCCTGCCGGTGCTGCTGTTCTTTCATGGTGGGGGATTCACGGTGGGCAGCATCGCCACGCACGACATCCTGTGCCGTGTCCTGAGCGAAAAGAGCGGGTGCGCCGTGGTCTCCGTGGACTACCGGCTCGCGCCGGAGCACAAGTTTCCGACGGCGTCGAACGATGCGTGGGACGCGCTCGCACACCTCGCGGCGAACGCCGGGCAGTGGGGCCTCGATGGCTCGCGCATCGCGGTCGGAGGCGACAGCGCCGGTGGCACCCTGGCCGCTGTCTGCGCCATCCTCGCGCGCGATGCGGGGATTCCGCTTGCGCTGCAGATGCTGATCTATCCCGGCACCGCGGCACACCAGGACACGCCGTCGCACAGGAAATTCGCAGAAGGCCCCCTGCTTGGCGAGGCACTCATCAGCTGGTTCTTCGGCCTGTACGTGAATTCGGCCGCAGATCGCGACGACTGGCGCTTCGCGCCGCTCAACGCCGATGACGTGGAAGGCGTCGCGCCGGCATGGATCGGCCTGGCCGAATACGATCCGGTGGTGGACGAAGGCATTGCCTACGCCGACAAGCTGCGGGCGGCCGGCGTGACGGTCGACCTGGAGATCTACCGCGGCGTGATCCACGAATTCGTCAAGATGGGACGTGCCATTCCCGAAGCCCTCCAGGCCCACGCCGACGCGGCCCGCGCATTGAAAGAAGCCTTGCAACCATGACCGAGACACTCAGGAAATCCGACTTTCGTTTCTTCCACCGCCTGCGCGTGCGCTGGGCCGAAGTGGACATGCAGAAGATCGTCTTCAACGCGCACTACCTGATGTACTTCGACACCGCCATCGCCGACTACTGGCGCGCGATGGCGCTGCCGTACGAAGAGGCGATGCAGGCGCTGGGCGGCGATCTCTACGTGCGCAAGGCCACCGTCGAGTTCAACGCCTCGGCTCGGGTCGACGACCTGCTGGACGTTGGCATGAAATGCATGCGCGTGGGCAACTCGTCGATCCTCTTCGTGGGCGGCCTGTACCGCGGCGACGACCTGCTCGTGACCTGCGAGCTCGTGTACGTGTTTGCCGATCCGGCCACGCAGACTTCCAAGCCGGTGCCACCCTTGTTGCGCGAGGTCCTCGCAGCCTTCGAGATCGGCGAATCGATGCGCGAAGTGGTGACGGGCCACTGGGACTTACTCGGCGACGGCGCGGGCAAGGTAAGGCGCGACGTGTTCATCGAAGAACAGCGCATTCCCAAGGAACTCGAATGGGACGAGCACGACGCGACTGCCGTGCACGCCGTGGCGCGCAACCGGCTGGGGCAGGCCGTCGCGACGGGGCGGCTCGTCACCGAGGCACCCGGCGTCGGGCGCATCGGTCGCATGGCGGTGAACCGGACCTTGCGCAGCGGTGGCCACGGCGCGGCGGTGCTGCGTGCGCTCGAAGCCGCGGCGGCCGCACGCGGGGATCGCGAAGTCACCCTGCATGCACAACGCAGCGCAGAAGCCTTCTACGCGCGCCTGGGCTACCTGCCGTACGGCGATCCCTTCGAGGAAGCCGGCATCGCCCACATCGAGATGCGCCGAAAGCTCTGACGACGCGGGGCCCGCCCGGCCGGGATTCCCCGATGGCAGGCTGCACATCGGTCGCTCAAGATGGCCGTCCCCCTACAAGGAGACATAGCGATGGCCAACTTTGTTCTGGTTCATGGCGCGTGGCACGGCGGGTGGTGCTACCGCGAAACCGCTGACGCGCTGCGTGCCGCCGGGCATGCGGTGTTCACGCCAACGCACACCGGCGTGGGCGAGCGCTTTCACCAATCGAGGGAGAACGTCACGCTCGAGACGCATATCCGCGACGTGTGCGGCTGCATCGAATGGGAGGAGCTCGACAACGTGATCCTGGTCGGCCATTCGTACGGCGGTATGGTCATCACCGGCGTGGCGGACCGCTTCAGCGACCGGATCCGCTCGCTGGTCTATCTCGACGCCTTCGTGCCGGAGCATGGCGATTCGTTGAACGGGCTGTTGTCGAAGGCGTTGGCGCCCGAAATCGCGGCGCAGTTCCTGGGTGCCTTTCGAGGCACCGCGCTGCAGGACCATGGCGGGTTGATGCAGCCGATTCCGGCGGAGATGTTCAATATCGCGCCGGCCAACCGGGCGCGCGTCGATCGTCTTTGCCGTCCCCAGGCGCTCGCGACCTTCGAGATGCCGTTGTTGCTGACCGGTGCGGGGGACAAGATCAAGGACCGCCTCTACATCCTGGCGGACAACTGGGACCCGAGCCCGTTCCGGTATTTCGCGGCCAAGGTCGAAGGCGCTGCCGGCTGGCGGGTCGTGAAGATGCCGACCAGCCACGACGTGATGGTCGATGCGCCCGAGGATCTGACCTCGGAGTTGCTGAAGCTGGCCTGAGTCCGGTCCTGGAAGCGGGTGGTAGTCTTGCCGCCCCATGAATCTCCGCACCAAGATCGTTGCGCTCGCTGTTGCGCCGCTGCTGATCGCGCTGATGCTGGTGGCCTTTGCCGTGCGCCACCAGGAGCGCGACCTGGCGCAACGCGAGCGCGTATTGACCGAACAGACCTACATGACCCAGCGGCGCAGCGAGTTGCGCAGCTACGTGGACCTCGCGGTCAGCGTCGTGCAGCCGTTGTACGACGCAGCACCCGATGACGAGGCGGCCCGCGCCGAGGCCCTGCGCCGGCTCGCCGCGCTGGACTACGGGGATGACGGCTACTTCTTCGTCTATGACCTGCAGGGCCGCTCCCTCATGCATTCGAGGCAGCCGGAACTGGTTGGCCAACAGCTCTGGGAACTGCGCGACTCGCAAGGCCGCGCGACCATCCAGGACCTGATCGCGCAGGCGAGGCGGGGCAGTGGCTTCGTCGAATACCAGTGGCGCAAGCCTTCGAGCGCCCAGCCGGCGCCCAAGCTCGGTTACGTGACGGTGCTGCCGCGCTGGAACTGGATGGTCGGCACCGGCCTGTACCTGGACGACATCGACTCGGCGATGGAGACGCTCGACCAGCAGATGAACGCCAATCTGACAACCACGATGCTCTGGATCGCAGGCATCGCCGCGCTGTGCCTGGCGGTCGTGAGCGCCACGGGATTGCTGCTCAACCTGAGCGAGCATCGCGTGGCCGAAAGCAAGTTGCGGCACCTGGCGCGCCAGGTCGTCCAATCGCAGGAAGACGAGCGCAGCCACCTGGCGCGCGAGTTGCACGACGGCACGAGCCAGTTGCTGGTTTCCGCCAAGCTGCTGGTCGAATCTGCCGTGGATGCGCTGGAGCGCTCGCGCGAGGCCGTGCCGCCCGCACTGGGCAAGGCGCTGCAACGGCTGAACGACTCGCTCTCGGAAGTGCGGCGCATCTCGCACCGGCTGCGGCCCGCATTGCTCGACACGCTGGGCCTGCCGGCTGCTCTCGAACGGCTGGGCGCCGAGTTCGGGGAGGAGGGCGCGGTCGACGCATCGGTCGCGATCCATGGCGAGCCGTACGAATTGGCCCAGGAAGTCAAGACGGCGCTGTTCCGTGTCGCACAGGAGGCATTGACCAACGTTCGCAAGCATTCGGGAGCCATGCAGGTGCGCATTGCGCTGACTTTCTCCGCCGCCGATGTGCGGCTGGACATCGGCGATGACGGCCGCGGCTTCGACGAGGAGGCCGCGCAGGCCGATCCGAGCGGCGGCATCGGATTGCGCAACATGCGCGAGCGCGTGGCGGCCATCGGCGGAACCCTGCATGTGCGCTCCGACAACGCCGGAACCTCCGTCGTTGCGGATGTGCCCGTGCGCGCGGGGAGGACCGCATGACGGTCGAGCGCCCTGTGGTCCGCCTGTTTCTCGTGGACGACCACCCGCTGGTGCGCGACGGACTGCGCGCACGCCTGTCGCCATTGCCGCAGATCGAGATCGTCGGCGAGGCTGCGAGTGCCGCTGAAGCGCTGGCGCTCATCGACAAGCTGCGGCCCGACCTGGTGCTGGCGGACGTCGGCATGAAGGAGGTGAGCGGCATCGACATGGCCGCGATGCTTCAGGAGCGGCAGCCCGAGGTGCGCGTCGTGATGCTCAGCATGTACGACAACCCTGAGTATGTGCAGCAGGCCTTGCAGGCTGGCGCGCGCGGCTACGTGCTCAAGGATGCACCGGCCAGCGAGATCGTCGCCGCCATCGACGCGGTGTCGGCGGGCGGCACCTTCCTGAGTCCGGCCGTGTCGAAGCGCTTGTTTCGCAACCAGGCGCCCAAGCCGTTGCTGACGCCTCGCGAGAGCGAGATTCTTTCGGCGCTGGGGCGCGGCGCGTCGAGCAAGGAGATCGCGCAGGAACTGGGCCTGAGCGTGCGGACGGTGGAGGCACACCGGCAGAGCATCAAGCGCAGGCTGGACATTGAAGGTCAAGCCGAACTCATCAAGTACGCGGTCGAGCATTCAAGGAAGATTTGAGCGATTTAGGGGTTTTCCCTTAATCAATTCCACGCGATCCAACCGCGTGGTGCAACCGATGCCAATGCGGCGAAGGCTGGCGACACTCCCGGGGTTTACCCAAAGGAGACCCCCGCATGCAGAGCATCCGCCGCCACCTGGTGTGGCTTGTCGTCGCCGTCATCGGCGCATTTGCGTTAGGAACGGTGGCCCTGGCGCGTGGCGAGTCCATCAACGCCTTGTGGGTCGTGGTCGCGGCCCTCTGCACCTACCTGATCGCCTACCGCTACTACAGCCTGTTCATCGCCGACACCGTGCTCGGCCTCGACGGCAAGCGCAGCACGCCGGCCCATCGCCACAACGATGGACTGGACTACGTGCCGACCGACAAGAACGTTCTGTTCGGCCACCACTTCGCGGCCATCGCCGGTGCCGGTCCGCTGGTGGGCCCGGTGCTCGCGGCGCAGATGGGCTATCTGCCCGGGCTGCTCTGGATCCTGGCCGGCGTGGTCTTCGCCGGCGCGGTGCAGGACTTCATCGTGCTCTTCATCTCGACGCGGCGCGACGGCCGCTCGCTCGGCGACCTGATCAAGCAGGAAATGGGCGTCGTGCCCGGGATGATCGCGCTCTTCGGCACCTTCATGATCATGATCATCATCCTCGCGGTGCTGGCGCTGATCGTGGTGAAGGCGCTGGCCGAGTCGCCGTGGGGCACCTTCACGGTGGCAGCGACGATTCCGGTGGCGGTGTTCATGGGCGTGTACCTGCGCTACATCCGCCCGGGTCGCATCGGCGAGGTCTCGGTCATCGGATTCGTGCTCCTGATGCTGGCGATCTTCGGCGGCCAGGCCGTGAGCCAGAGTGCCACTTGGGCGCCCATGTTCACCTTCGACGGCAAGGCGCTGACCTGGATGCTGGTCGGCTACGGCTTCATCGCCGCGAGCCTGCCGGTGTGGCTGCTGCTGGCGCCGCGCGACTACCTGTCGACCTTCCTGAAGATCGGCACCATCATCGCGCTCGCGATCGGCATCCTGTTCGTCGCCCCGACGCTGCAGATGCCTGCCATCACGCAGTTCGCCCAGGGCAATGGCCCGGTGTGGTCGGGCAACCTGTTTCCCTTCCTGTTCATCACGATCGCCTGCGGCGCGGTGTCCGGCTTCCATGCGCTGATCTCTTCGGGCACCACGCCGAAGATGCTCGACAACGAGCGACACGCACGCTACATCGGCTACGGCGGCATGCTGGCCGAGTCTTTCGTCGCGGTGATGGCACTGGTGGCCGCTGCTTGCATCGACCCGGGCGTCTACTTCGCCATGAACAGCCCGGCAGCTCTGGTCGGAACCACCCCGGAGGCGGTCGCGCAGACCATCTCGGGCTGGGGCTTCTCGATCACGCCCGACGTGCTGGTGCAGACCGCCAAGGACGTCGGCGAGACCACCATCCTCGGCCGCGTCGGCGGTGCGCCGACGCTGGCTGTCGGCATGGCGCACATCCTCCACCAGGTCGTCGGTGGCCAGGCCATGATGGCCTTCTGGTACCACTTCGCGATTCTCTTCGAGGCGCTCTTCATCCTGACCGCGGTCGATGCCGGCACGCGCGCGGGCCGCTTCATGCTGCAAGACCTGCTGGGCAGCTTCGTGCCCGCCATGAAGCGCACCGACTCGATGGTGGCCAACCTGATCGCGACCTTCCTCTGCGTCGCGGCATGGGGATATTTCCTGTACCAGGGCGTGGTCGATCCGCTGGGCGGCATCAACACGCTGTGGCCGCTGTTCGGCATCTCGAACCAGATGCTGGCCGCCGTGGCGCTGTTGCTCGGCACGGTGGTGCTGTTCCGCATGAAGCGGGATCGCTACGCCTGGGTGACGATGGCGCCGGCCGCCTGGCTGCTGATCTGCACGCTGACCGCGGGCTGGCAGAAGATCTTCTCGTCGGACCCGAAGGTCGGCTTTCTCTCGCATGCTGCCAAGTACGCGGATGGCATCGCGCAGAACGTCCTGATCGCGCCGGCCAAGACGCCGGAGGCAATGTCGCGCATCGTCTTCAATGACCGTCTCGACGCGGCCCTGTGCGCGGTGTTCATGTTCGTGGTGTTGAGCGTGCTGGTCTACAGCATCCGCAGCGTGCTGGCTGCGCGGGCGGCCGGCCACCCGACCGTCCGCGAGACGCCGTTCGAGCCGATGCCTGCATCCGCCGCTTCATGAAGACCGTTGCCGGCCTGCCGCAAGCCGGGCGCTACCTGGCCCGCTCGCTGGCGCAATCGCTGCGCCTCATGGTGGGCCTGCCCGACTACGACGTCTACCTGAGCCACATGGAGCGCACGCATCCCGGACAAGCGCCCATGAGCTACGAGGCGTTTTTCCGGGAGCGGCTGGAGGCGCGCTACGGGAGCGGCAAGGGACGGTGCTGCTGAATCGCAACGCGTCGCGGCAGGTTCAGGCCGCGGCGCATTTCCTGACCGTGTCCCAGGTCCGGGTGGTCAGGTCCGTGCCGAAAGTCTTCTCGATGAGCACCATGAACACCGGCCCGCGCGGTCCCGGAACGTAGGCGCTGAAGATCTCCTGGTTCTTCATCGCCAGGATGCGCGCATCGTCTTTCTCCAAGGGGAGCGAGAGCTTTGCGGGATGCACGGTGCGCAGGAAGGTGACGACCCGTTTGGCGCCTGCGGGCAGGTCGAACGCGGCGTAAGGATCGGCATCGAGCAGATCGCGCAGCGCCTTGGCCGAGCGCACGATGGTTTGAAACGACCGGTCGAGGTGCTGCGTCATCGCAGCTTCGACCTTGCGTTCCAACGAGGCCGCTGATGCCGCGCGCGCATCGAATACGACGTTGCCGCTTGAAAGCACGGTCTTGACGTTGGTGAAGCCGGCGCTTTCAAAGCAGCGCTTCAACTCCGGCATCTTCGCGTTCATCGGGCTCACGCCGCGAAGGAAGGCGACGTAGCGCGGCATTCAGATGTCTTCCAGCAGCGCGTAGGGCAGCGGCTCCACCGTGAGCGACGGGCCTTCGGCGGAGCGCGCGTGCAGTCCACCGGCGTCGATCGCGGCGATCTGGATCGAGATCAGCGCAGCCCAGCCACCATTCGGTGAAGGGGCAGCCTGTGCCACGGTACCCACGGGTTGCTCCGGATCGTTGACGGCAAAGACTTCCTCGCCGGCTGCAACCTTGTCGCTGGCCTGCACGAGATAAGTGCGGCGCTTGAGCGTGCCGCGGAACTGGCTGCGCGCGACCACCTCCTGGCCCGGATAGCAACCCTTCTTGAAGTTCACGCCGCCCACCGATTCGTAGTTGATCATCTGCGGCACGAAGGCTTCGACCACGGGCGAAGTCAGCGTGACGATGCCGCTGCGGACTTCGCTCCATTGCCAGAGCGCGGGGTCGAGCGTGGCGCCGTGGGGGGCGGCGGCGCCAGCGGGGCTGATCCACAAGGCGCGAGGGATGCCGTCGGACGGGTAGAGCGTGACGGCGTCGGCGTCACCCACCATGCTGTGGCGGCCGGGGGGCGATCCGGCGTCGATGCCATTGGCCGTCAGTGCGGTGCCGGCCAATCCGTAGAGCGCATAGTCATCGCTCGCATCGCTCAGCTTCGCCTTGGCGCGCAGCACGTACATCGACAGACGCTTGAGCGTCGCCGGGAGGATGTCCCGGCTGCACACCAGCAGGATGCGCTCGGGCTGCGGCCGGATGCCGATGAAACTGGCGATCGCGCGCCCCTTGGCCGTGCACAGGGCGGCCAGCCGCGCTTCGGACGCGTCGAGCAATGCGAAATCCTGGGTCAGCTGGCCATGCAGGAAGCTGGCGGCATCGGGGCCCTCGGCGCGAATCACACCGAGGTGGGAGAGGGCGGTCACGCCATTCAGAACGACAGAGGTCATCGCTGAATTATCATGGCCGACCCCGTTCCGCTCGGTCCGCAGGGCTTCATTCCACATCTTTCAGTTCGCTTCCTTCGTCGGATCCCGTGCGCCGCTTCTTTCTCACGCTCTTTCTGCTCGCTGCCTTCGTCGTGCTGGGCGCTGGCGCAGCCGGCCTCTGGTGGGTCAACCAGCCGCTCAAGCTGCCGGCACCCAACGTCGACCTGTCGGTCGAGCCCGGCACCACGCCTCGCGGCATCGCCCAGGCG
Organism: Variovorax flavidus; assembly: GCF_030317145.1. GTDB lineage: Bacteria > Pseudomonadota > Gammaproteobacteria > Burkholderiales > Burkholderiaceae_C > Variovorax > Variovorax flavidus. Next base: position 774,070 of record NZ_JASZYE010000001.1, on the reverse strand, counting down.
GTCGCCGACACCGGCGTGGACGTTCCGCCCCAATTGCTGTACCTATGGTTCCGCTTCTCAGGGCAGGACCGCCAGATGCGCGCCGGCAGCTACGAGCTGGAACGCGGCATCACCCCGAGGCTGCTGCTCAACGTGCTCGTGCGCGGCGAGGAAGCGACCCGAAGCCTGGTGCTGGTCGAGGGATGGAATTTTCGTCAGGTGCGCGCCGCGCTGGCCAAGGCCGATCAATTGAAGCCCGACACGCTCGGGCAGACCGACGAGGAAGTGATGACCCGGCTCGGACGGCCGGGCATGCACCCCGAAGGCCGCTTCTTCCCCGACACCTACACCTATTCCAAGGGTTCGACCGACTTCGCTCTGCTGCAGCGGGCCATGCGCGCCATGGACAGGAAGCTCGAAGCCGCCTGGGCCGCCCGCGCTGCCGACCTGCCGCTCAAGACTCCGGACGAGGCGCTGATCCTGGCCAGCATTGTCGAAAAGGAGACGGGCAAGGCACAGGACCGCTCCGAGATCGCCGCGGTCTTCATCAACCGGCTGCGCATCGGGATGCCGCTACAGACCGACCCGACCGTCATCTACGGGATGGGCGCGCGCTTCGACGGGAACCTGCGCAAGAAGGATCTGCAGACCGACTCCCCCTGGAACACCTATTTGCGCAACGGGCTGCCCCCGACGCCGATCGCGATGCCGGGCAAAGCCGCCTTGCTCGCCGCTGTGCAGCCGGCGCAAAGCAAGTCGCTGTATTTCGTCTCACGCGGCGATGGCACCAGCCAGTTCAGCAGTTCGCTCGACGAGCACAACCGTGCGGTCAACCGATACCAGCGGGGCGCCGACCCAAACCAGCGGAGTGGTCAATGAAGGGACTCTTCCTGACGCTTGAAGGCATCGATGGTGCCGGCAAGTCGAGCCACATCGACGCGCTCGAAGCGCTGTTCAAGGCGCAGGGCCGCCAGGTGACGCGCACCCGCGAGCCGGGCGGCACGCCACTGGCCGAGGCCTTGCGCGCGCAGATCCTCGAACAGCCCATGGACGCGCTGACCGAATCGCTGCTGGTCTTCGCGGCGCGGCGCGACCACGTGGTGCGCGTGATCGAGCCGGCCCTGGCACGCGGCGACATCGTGCTCTGCGATCGCTTCACCGACGCGACCTTTGCCTATCAGGGCGCAGGCCGCGGCTTCGATCCGTCCGTGCTTTCGACGCTCGAGCAATGGGTGCAAGCGCAGCCGGATTCCGGCGTGCATGCGCTGCTGCAACCCGACATCACCGTGTGGTTCGACCTGCCTCCGGAGACGGCAGCCGAGCGGCTCGCGGGCGCGCGTCTGCCGGACAAGTTCGAGTCGCAGCCGGTCGAATTTTTCCGGCGCGTTGCCGCAGGCTACGCACAGCGTGCAGCCTCTGCGCCGCGCTTCGTTCGCATCGACGCGAACCAGTCGCGCGAGCAGGTCTGGCAGCAAATCGAAGCGGCGCTGGCCGAGCGTGGGTTCGTCGCCTCCGACAGCGGAGGCGCGCCGTGAACGCCGAGTCGCTCTCGCCGTGGTTGCGCAAGCCGCTCACGGAGCTGCTGCGCCAACGCGGCCACGCATGGCTGTTGCAGGGGCCATCGGGACTCGGCCAGTACGAGCTGGGCCTGGCGCTCGCGGCCGCCTGGCTGTGCGAGCAGCCGGATGAGGCCAGGAAAGATGGCGCCTGCGGAAACTGCCCGAGTTGCCACGCGATCCAGGTGCGTACGCACGCCGACCTGTGCGTGCTCATGCCCGAAGTGGCGATGCAGGAGCTGGGCTGGCCGCTGGACGAAAAATCGCAGGCCGACATCGACGACAAGAAGCGGAAGCCCAGCCGCGAGATCCGCGTCGAGGCAATGCGCGACGCCGTCGGCTTTGCCCAGCGCACCAGCGCGCGGGGCCGCGGCAAGGCGGTGCTGGTCTATCCGGCGGAGCGGATGAACACGGTCACCGCGAACGCGCTCCTGAAGACACTGGAAGAGCCAGTCGGCGATGTCCGGTTCGTGCTCGCCAGTGAGGCGGCTTGGCAACTGCTGCCGACGATCCGCAGCCGCTGCCTCGGTTTCACCTTGCCGTGGCCTGAGGGCGACGAGGCGCGCGACTGGCTGATCGGGCAGGGTGTTCCCGCCGCGGATGCCCCTGGACTGTTGCGCGCCGCCGGCGGCCGGCCCAGCGACGCGCTACGGCTGGCCGGGCAGGGCCAATCGCCCAAGGCGTGGAGCCTGTTGCCCAAGGCCCTGTCGCGCGGGGATGTGAGCGCGCTGGCAGACCATGCGCCAGCACAGGCCATCGGTGCGCTCCAGAAGCTCTGCCATGACCTCATGGCGACCGACAGTGGCGCCGCGCCCCGTTTCTTCGAAGCTTCCGACCTGCCGCCAGCGCCGTCCCGCGTTGCGCTGGCCCGCTGGTCCAGGTCGCTGGCAAATGCGGCAAAAACCGCAGAACACCCCTTCAATGCGGGTCTGATGCTCGAGGCGCTTGTGAGCGAAGCGCGAACCACCCTAAACTCGGGACGCCGTCGCCCATGAACACTCCAGCAGCCCCCACACCGTCCGCGCCCGCGCGGCCCAGCGTCATCCAGTTGGCCATCAAGGAAAAAGGCGCGCTTTATGCGGCCTACATTCCGCTGTTCGCCGAGGGTGGGATCTTCATTCCGACCTCGCGCGAGTACCGGCTCGGCGACGACGTCTACGTGCTGCTCACGCTGCCTGAGGATCCCCAGCGCTATCCGGTCGCCGGCAAGGTCGCCTGGATCACGCCGGCTCGCGCCGCTGGCAACCGGGCGCCCGGTGTCGGCATCCGCTTCCCGTCCGATGACAAGTCGCGCCAACTGAAGGCCCGCATCGAAGAGGCGCTGGGTGGCACGATGGCGTCCGACCGCCCGACCCAGACCATCTGAGTCCCGTCCATCTGCGACGCGGACCGCACGCGGTGCGGATGCACCGCCATTCTCGAGAATTCCGCGATGTTCACAGATTCCCATTGCCACCTGACTTTCCCCGAGTTCGCGGACCAGATGCCGCAGATCCGTGCCGCGATGGCAGCCGCACAGGTCGACCGGGCGCTCTGCATCTGCACGACGCTGGAAGAATTTGCCGATGTTCAGGCCCTGGCGTCCGGTTATGACAACTTCTGGGCCTCCGTAGGCGTCCATCCGGACAACGAAGACATCGCCGAGCCCACGGTGGAGGACCTCGTCCGCCGCTCGGCATTGCCCAAGGTGGTGGCCATCGGCGAGACCGGCCTTGACTACTACCAGATGGAAGAACGCAAGGGCGGCCGCAGCATCGGCGACCTCGAATGGCAGCGCGACCGTTTCCGCGTCCATATCCGTGCCGCCCAGCAGACCCAAAAGCCGCTCGTGATTCATACCCGCGAAGCCTCGGCCGACACGCTCGCGATTCTGAAGGAGGAGGGCGAAGATGGCACCGGCAGGGCAGCCGGCGGCGTTTTCCATTGCTTCACCGAAACAGCCGAAGTGGCGCGCGCTGCCCTGGACCTCGGCTTCTACATTTCCTTCTCCGGCATCCTGACCTTCAAGAAGGCGCAGGACCTGCGTGACGTGGCGGCTTTCGTGCCGATGGATCGGATGCTGATCGAGACCGACAGCCCCTATCTCGCGCCGGTGCCGTACCGCGGCAAGACCAACAACCCGTCCTATGTGCCGTATGTCGCGCAGCAGATCGCTCAGCTCCGCAACTTGCCGCTCGAGACGATCGCGAAGGCGACCAGCGACAATTTCGAGACCCTGTTCAGCGGGGTAAAGACATGATAAATCACTTCAAGAAGTTCTTGTATCTTGCTGTTTTTGCAGCATGTTTTTCTGCAAGCGCCGGTTCGTTCGAAGACTTCTTCAGGGCCGTCCGCTCGGACAACGCCAGCGCCGTCAAAAACCTGCTCGACCGCGGGTTCGACCCCAACACCCGCGACGAGAAGGGCCAGACGGGGCTGCTGATCGCCGTGCGCGAGCCGTCGCCGAAGGTGATCCAGGTGCTTCTGGCTTCGCCGAAGACCGACGTCGAGGCGCGCAATGAAAAGGACGAAAGTCCATTGATGCTCGCGGCCATCAAGGGCCAGCAAGACCTCGTGACCCGGCTGATCGAACGCGACGCCGACGTCAACAAGCCCGGCTGGACGCCGCTGCACTATGCGGCGACCAACGGTCACACGGCCATCATGCAGCAGCTGCTGGACAAGGATGCCTTCATCGATGCGCAGTCGCCCAATGGCTCCACGCCCTTGATGATGGCCGCCATGTACGGGTCCACCGCGGCAGTGAAGTTGCTGCTCGACGAAGGCGCCGACCCGCTCATGAAAAACCAGTTGGGCATGACCGCCACCGACTTCGCCCAACGGGCGAATCGCCCGGATGCCGCACAACTGCTGGCTGCAGCAGTGCGGAGCAAGAAGCCCAGCGACGGGAAGTGGTGAGGCGCTCTTCCCGGCGCTGACTCAGGGACGCACCGGCAGCGCGATGATCTTGTCATCGCCGGAGATCTTGAGCTCGCCGTCCGAACGCGGCATGGAAGCATCGCTGCTGGCGGGCATCGGTATCGACGTGATGCTGGTGATGCCGTGTTGCGTCGTGAACACATGCAGATAGCGCAGGCCGGCCCCGAAGTGCTGCAGCGGGATTGACCAGCCCGTAGCTTCCCCGGCGGGCAGCGTTCGCGTCGTCGCCGGATCGCCGATTCGCAGGCCATGGTCGGCCTGCAGTCGCACCAGCGCACCTGCAGGGTCGGTCACACCGTCGAATTCCAGTTGCACGGTGATCGAGGCACCAGGGCGCGACGGCGCATCGACGTGGTAGCGAAGCTCGACACCCGCATGGTTGGCCTTGGTCGTCGCGATTTTCATGGGCGTGGCCGGCGTGGTCTTGCGCTGCGGTGGCAAGTCGGCGTCGGCCTGGGCGAGCGCCAGGCAAGGCGCGAACAGAGCCAACACGCAAGTGGCGTGGCAAATGTCCCGGAGGCGGGGACTCAAAGCGATGTGTTGCTTCATACGATGCTGACGGCAAAACAGGTGGCTGCCGAAGAGTTGTTGAAATCGTTGAGGGCCAGGACATGCTCGCCCGCGGCCAGTCGAAGTGCGAGGGTTTCCGTCGATCCCACGCTCCGGGCCACCGACAACTGCCGGCCGCCGTAGACGACCAGGTCGGGGTCCGCAGCAGCGGGCCCGCTGACGTGCAGGGTGTGGTTGCGCGCGCTGGTCACGGTGAAGCGCAGGAATGCATGGGTGCCGAGCTTGTTGCCGGTGCCCCTTCGGTTGCTGACGCAGACCGAGGTCGTTCCGCCAACCGAAGCCGGCCGGTACAGCGGCAGTGCGCCCGGATTGCCTGGCAGGCCGCCGTCGTTGGTTTCCTGTTCTCCGAAGGGGTCGTTGAGTGCGGCGCTGATCCGCTCGCGGGCCAGAAGTTCGGCCAGCTGCGATCCATGGGCTGGCGCCACCCGGCCGAAGGCCGCGGCGAAGGAATGAATCGAGGTCAGCGCGGGCCCGGTCTTGAGGTCGCCCGTGAAGGCATCGTGGATGGGCCGGAAGCCGACCCGGCTGTTCAAGGTCCAGAGCACCGACTGGATCGATGCCTCGCGGTGCCAGCCGGGGTTGGAGGATGCGCCCGCAGCGAGGTCGATCCTGAGCCCCCGCGCCTGCTGCGTGCCCAGCGAATCCGTGTAGTCGCTGCGATCCAGGGCAATGCCGGCCCAGGCGTTGGCCCACCCTTCCGAGAAGGCGAGGCGCGCATCCAGGCTTTCTGCCATCGAATGGCTGCCGCCTGGCGAATCGTTGCGGCTGAAGTTCGCCTGATAGTAGTGCGCCCACTCGTGCGCAATCACCGAGGTGTCGTACTCGTCTGTGTCCAGGTCTTCCTTGCCCAGCATGTAGATGGCGGGGCCGTTGGGTCCGCTGCGCTGGAAATGGGTCGAGCCGATCTGCCCCAGCGCCGGGTTGCCATCGGCCGGCAGGTTGTGCTGGCTCCAGAAGACCCGCAGCGGCACGAACTTGGCGTCGGGCACGACCGAGAGCATCTTGGCTTGCGCGTCATGGATCGTGTCGAGCATCGCGAAGGGCGCGGCGACGCGGGCCGATGCGTAGCGGGTGCCGTCCCATCCCGAAGGCGCGTGGACGTCGCGGGTGACCGGCGCGCTGCCGATCGGGATGTCCGTCACCTCGAGCGCGTAGATCGCGTCCGAGCGGGTGTTGTCGCGCACGCTCACCTCCCAGCTCGCACTGGGACCTTCATGCGACAGCTGGGCTCTCACGCGGAGGCTCACCGAGTTGTTCGCGGGAACATCCACGACGTAAGCGCCGGCGACGTCCGTGCGCGTGGTGGCAACGATTCGCGATGCAGCGTCGAGCGCCTCGACGACTGCGCCTCGCACCGGCTTGCGCACGGTCTCCGCATACGCCAGCGCGCCACCGATGTTGGGCACGGAGTCGTAGGTCACCACGCCGCGCAGCGGTACAGCGGCTCCCTGCGAGTTCGGTGCCGAATTCACTGGGGGCAGCGGCTGTCCAGCGGCGCCACCACCTCCGCCGCAAGCCGCGACCAAAGCCGTGAGGCATATCGCGGCGACGGCTGCCATGCCACGGTTCATGCGGTTCATGACTGCGCTCCCGCCGACGCACCGCGCGTCCGCACTTCAACCCGCAGGAACGCGAGCCCCGTGTGCGCCAGCGCATCGCGCAGCACCATCAGGGTCCGCGCGCCGATCGCTTCCCGGGCCCTCAGTTCCTCCTCGCTGATGGCCGAGAGATCCTCGACCAAAAAGACGTGGAGATCCTTCAGCGTCTCGACGGCGCGCGGTCGCAATCCCAGTTCGTCGATCGGCGTCGAGGCATGAAGCGGCTCCGTTCGTCCGGTCGGCCCGGCCTGGTCGGGACGCCACGTGAACGACGAGAAGGTGAAGGTGCAGCCGGCCGAGAGCAGTCCTTGCTGCAGTGCCACGGCGTGCCGGTGTCTGGCCTCGGCGATCGCGGTGCGCAAGCGGCGCAGGCAACTTGCGAGCGCGCGATCGTCCAGTCGGGCCAGGTCGTCAATGGAGCGGAAAGTGGATGTCATAGCGGTCTTCGGGTTGATCAGGGCTGCCACTATTCGGCGAGCGGCGCACAGCAACAACCACCGGGACGTAGGGATGAGCAAGGGAGCCCTCCCTCCACCCGCCGGGTTATGCTGGCGGCGTCCGCGCGTCATCCGCGGACGCCGCACAGCGTGAACAAAAAAGGGGAGTGGTGATGAAGGTGCTGCTGGTGGACGACCATGCGTTGTTCAGGGCCGGGCTGCGTCTGCTGGTGTCGACCGTCTTGCGCAATGTCCAGGTCGTCGAGGCCAGTACGCTGGCCGAGGCCGCCGAACTCGCGAAGGACCCTTCGGGGATTTCACTCTGTCTGCTCGATCTGGTGCTGAAAGACGGCAGCGGTCTCGACGGGCTGAGCTTCTTCCGCGAGGCAGCGCCCGACATCCCCGTTGTGGTGGTCTCGGCAACCCAGGACGACGACACGATCCGCGCCTGCCTCGATGCAGGAGCCATGAGCTTCGTGCCCAAGAGCATGCCGCCCGAGGCATTGACCCAGGCCTTGCGCCGGGTGCTCGCGGGGCATGTGTTCCTGCCCGATCCGTTTCTCGCGACGACGCCTTCGCCCCCTCAGCGCTCGGGGCTGAGCCCGCGCCAGTCCGACGTGCTGCGCCTGCTGTCGCGCGGCCTGCCGACCAAATCCATCGCGCGAGAACTCGGCATCTCGGAGAACACGGTCAAGGAGCACCTGACTGCGCTCTTCCAGGTGCTGCGGGTTCGCAACCGCACCGAGGCCGTGGTTGCGGCCGCAAGGCTCGGCCTGGCCCCCGACGGCCCCGATGCCTGAGCTGAGCGCACACGCACGGGTCGGTGCACGCCAGGCCTGGAGGCAAATGTGGACGCTGCCGGAAAGCTTTGCGGCGCCGTCTCAGGAACAGGCATTCCTGCAGGCCTATTGCCGGCAATTCGCGGCCCATCGCCGCCTGGCCATCGTGTTGGGGATCATCACCTCGACGGCGTTCCTTGGGCTCGACTATCTCTACAGCGTCGGCGACCTGGAGTTCGACCGTGTGCTGCAGGAGGTGCTGACCAACCGCATCGCCACGGTGCTTCAGCTGGTGCCCTTCATGCTGCTTGCCATGCGCTCGCGTTTCGAGCAGGACGAGCGCTATGCCGGCCTCGTGCTGACTTCGGCGGCGGTCATCAACTTCCTGTTCTATTGCAACGGTTTCCTGATCGTGCCGTATCCGTACGACTACATGTACTTCTTCATGGGGATGTGCATCAACGTTGTCTTCTGCTTCGCGATGCTTCGACTGCGGGCGCGTGCCGTGCTGCTGCAGATCGCGCTGTGCCTCCTTGCCGCATTCATCACCTTTGCCTGGAACTGGCAAAACAAGAGCGACGACCTCGACGAGCACGTTGCGCGCATCTACCAACTGGCGGCGCTGAGCTTCCTGCTGACGATCTCGACGATCGGCTGGGTGGTCGCGAACCTGCTCGAGCGTCATGCGCGCACCAGCTTCGCCCAGACGCGGGAGCTCGCCAGATCGAACGACCGCCTCGCCGGCCGCAGCCAGGACATCGAGCGCCTCAACGGAGCGCTGCGCGCGGCGGTGGAGCGCGCTGAGCGCGAATCCGCGGCCCGCGCCCGCGTGCTGGCCTCGGCCAGCCATGACCTGCGCCAGCCGCTGCATGCGCTGTCCATCTACAGCGCGGTGCTGAGTGCCGACCCGGGGCCCGAGACGCTGCGCGAGGTCGGCGGCCACATCGACCAGATCGCCCGTTCGCTGGGCGCTCTGCTGCACGGCCTGCTCGACCTGTCGCAGCTGTCGCAGCTGTCGAGCGGCCACTACGTGCCGGCGCACCACACGGTAGCGCTCGATGAGATGTGCCGCAGCCTGTGCAGCGAATTCCAGGCGGCCGCGGATGCCAAGGGCCTGCAACTGGCATGGGACCTGGCGCCAGTGGTCTGGAGCGGCGACACCCTGGCCCTGGCGCGCGTGATGCGCAACCTGTTGGACAACGCCATCAAGTACACCGCCAGCGGCGGTGTGACCCTGCGGCTGGCACGCGAACGGGATTGCGCGGTGCTGGCGGTGAAGGACAGCGGCGAGGGCATCCACCCCGATGCACTGCCGCGCATCTTCGAGGAGTTCTTCCAGGTAGGTAACCAGGGCCGCGATCGCAGCCAGGGGGTGGGCCTGGGCCTCGCCATCGTGCGCCGACTGGTCGAGCTCGCCGGAGGCGAGATCACGGCGCAGTCGCGGCCCGGAGGTGGCAGCACCTTCACGGTGAGAGTCCCAGGCATCGAGGATGTGCATGGACCGACCAGCGCGCCCGCCGGGTCAACGGCTGGTAGGGACGCACAGCCATTGGCCGCACGCATCTACGTCCTCGATGACGAGACCGACATCCTGCAAGGCATGTCGATGCTGCTGGGTTCGTGGGGCTGCGACACCTTCGTGGCGGCGGGGGCCGAAGAAACCGAGAGGCTGTTTGTCTCCTTCGGTCGGCCCGATCTGATGATCGCCGACCTGCGCCTGGGTGGCCCGGAGAGTGGCGTCGAATTGGTCGAGCGGCTGCAGGCGACCTACGGCCGATTTCCGGTGCTCGTCGCGACCGGCGAGACCGCGTCGAAGGCGTTGCGGGGAGCCAAGCGCGCCGGCTGGCCGCTGCTGCACAAGCCCATCGCCAGCGAGGTTCTGCGCGCAGCGGTCGAGCAGGCGTTGCGTCGGGGCGAAGGGCCCCGGTAGCACCTGTTCGCGTCATCTAAGATCGCGCCGCCGACACGCCGAGGGCGCAGACCTTCGCGTGCCGGATTCCGCGCAACGCAGTCACATCGCTGCTGCGCTGCACTCATATCAAAGGGAGTTTCTCGTGCATCATTTCCGTCTTCATTTTCTCGCGGCGGCTGCTTCGGCTGCCTTCCTGCTCGCCGGGTGCGAAACCCTCCAGGGGATCGACACCCAGAGCCTGGCCAACGTCGGAGGGACCGCCGTCAAGGCGATGTCGCTCAGCGACGGCGACATCGTCACCATGTCCAACGAGTCCTGCACCGCCATGGACGGGAAGAACAAGGTGGCCGCGTCTTCCAGCGCCTACGTCAAGCGGCTCGACCGTGTCGTCAAGGGCATGCCGGCGACGATCAATGGCAAGGGCGCGGACTACAAGGTCTATCTGACCGAAGACGTCAACGCGTGGGCCATGGCCAACGGGTGCATTCGCGTCTACAGCGGCTTGATGGATCTCATGGACGACGACGAATTGCGCGGCGTCATCGGCCACGAGATCGGCCACGTGGCGCTGGGCCATTCCAAGACGCGCATGCAGACCGCCTATGCGGCGTCGGCGGCCCGCGGCCTCGCCGCCGCGACCGGCAACAGCGCGCTGAAGGCGTTGTCCGAATCGCAGGCCGGAGAGCTGGCGGAGAAGTTCGTCAACGCCCAGTTCTCGCAGTCGCAGGAAAGCGCCGCCGACGACTACTCGTTCGACCTGCTCACCGAACGCAAGCTGGAGCGCAAGGGCCTGGTGACCAGCTTCCAGAAGCTCGCCAAGCTCAACGAGGGGAGTGCATCGGGCAGCTCTCTGATGAGTTCGCATCCGCCGTCGGCCGCGCGTGCAGCACACATGCAAAAGCGCCTGGACAAGGGCGCCTGAGCGAAGACGCGAGGGCAGGGCGACTCCTGCCTTGTGACCCGAAGGGGCTGCCTCATCGGGCGCCAACCCCACGCACAGGGGGTTGAGCCAACAGCCGGGAACCTGAACAGTTGGCCAGATCGCCGTAATCAGACGCGGTCGCCAACTTCAAGGGTTTCCCGATGAACTGCAAACTCTTCTTCACTCTGCCGGGTCGGATGGTTGGCCTGGCATCTGTTGCATTGCTCTCGGCATGCGGCAGTCTTCCAGGAAGCGCCACCGGTGGCCAACAGGCGCAGAGCCAGTGCCATCCCGCGCCTTCCATCCCCAAAGGCCCGCTCGCCCATACAAGCTGGATCTGGAGTGGATTGGCGGCGGAGGCGCTCGCCGGGATTGAAGCGTGTGAGGCCGAGGCCGCGGCGCGCACGGCGTGGACTCGCTCCGACGAGCGCAGGAATCTGCCGTAGAGTCCTGCGGCAGTCCGTGCTACCTGCGCGCAGCCTTGAGCACGTCGGCAATCAGGAAGGCCAGTTCGAGGCTTTGCGACCCATTGAGTCGCGGATCGCAGGCGCTGCGATAGCGCTCAGACAGTCCTTCGTCCGTGAGTTCCTGTGCGCCTCCGCGGCATTCCGTGACATCCTGGCCCGTCATCTCGAAATGCAGGCCGCCGGGGTAAGTGCCTTCCTGGCTGTGCGCGGCGAAGTAGCCCAGCAGCTCCTGGAGGATCCGTTCGAAATCGCGCGTCTTGTAGCCGTTGGACGATGTCACGGTATTGCCGTGCATCGGGTCGCAGCACCAGACGGGCGTTCGTCCGGCACGGCGCACGGCGCGCAGCAGCGGCGGCAGTTGGGCCTGCACCTTGTCGCTTCCCATGCGCGCAATCAACACCAGCCGGCCGGGCTCCTGATCCGGGTCGAGCACATCGATGAGACGCAGCACGTCATCCGGGCTTGCCGATGGTCCCAGCTTGACGCCGATCGCGTTGTCGACGCCACGCAGGTATTCGACATGGGCGCCATCGATCTGGCGCGTGCGCTCGCCCAGCCAAAGCAGGTGGGCCGAACCCCCGTACCAGCTGCCGGTGCGTTCGTTGGAGCGGGTCAGCGCTTCCTCGTATTGCAGGTGCAAGGCCTCGTGCGAGGTGTAGAACTCCACTGCATGCAGTTGTGGCGCCCGGGAGGCGTCGAACCCGCAGGCTTCCATGAACGCGAGTGACTCGGTGATGCGGTCCGCGAGCTCTTCGAAGCGCGCGCCTTGAGGACTCGAGCGGACGAAGTCTGCCGTCCACCGGTGCACTTCGTGCAAATCGGCAAAGCCGCCCTGGGCCAGGGCGCGCAGCAGGTTCAGCGTGGTCGCGGAATGAGAGTAGGCCGTGAGAAGGCGAAAAGGATCGGGCTGTCGCGCTTGCGCCGTGAAGGCGCTGCTGTTGATGATGTCTCCGCGGTAGGAGGGCAGGGTGGCGCCCTCTTGCGTTTCCAGTTCGGAGGACCGCGGTTTGGCGAACTGGCCGGCAATGCGCCCCACCTTCACCACGGGGCAGGCGGCCGCGTAGGTCAGCACAACGGCCATCTGCAGGATCACCCGGAAGGTCGATTCCACCGGCTCCTGTCCGAATTCGTCGAAGCTCTCGGCGCAATCACCGCCCTGCAACAGGAAGGCCTCTCCCCGCGACACGGCTGCGAGGCGTTCGCGCAGTTGTGAAATCTCGCCGGGAAAGATGAGCGACGGCAGGCCGGAGAGGCGTTGCTCTACCTCCTGCAGTGCATGCGAGTCGGGATACGACGGCATCTGCAGCGCAGTGCGGCCTCTCCAGGAGGATGGGCGCCAATCGTGTGTGAACATCGGTGGAACTCCGTGTCTGGCAGATTAGATCAGAGCGGCGATCGGGATGGCGAGAGCATCATCTCGGAAACGCTCTCAAGTCCCACTTGCTTCTCTCGTGCGAAATTTCATCGACTTCAGCTCATGGCAAGGTGTCGTCTCGACGCTGGTCGGGCTCGTCCTGGTTTCGCTTGTGGCCGTCGGCGTCCGGCTGCTGATCATGCATGGCGTGCAGCAGCGACGGGAACGCCAGAACCGGCAAATCAACGAACGATTGAAGACGCTCATCGCGGCATACAAGACGCTGGGTAGCTCATTCACCGGCGACCTGGCGGTCGACCCGAGCCATCTGCGCGACCTTCGGATGAGGGAGTCCGCACAAGGGCCGAGGGCCGACGACAGGGCTGCGGCCGATGAGGCCGAGATGGCAGCGGAGATCGATTTGCGACCCGGTGCCGCCGGTTCGGACCGGCGCCGACGCATCAGGGATGCCGTGGAAGCGGCGCTCTCGGACATCATTCTTCTCGGGACGGAAGAACAGGTGCGCCTGGCCGTTCGGGCAGCCAACGACATGGTGGCGGGCCGCGCCGTCGAAACGGCCGAACTGGTCGTGTCATTGCGGACTTTCATTCGCGACGTGCTGGATCTCGACCCCATTCCTGCGCACCTTGAAGTCCCCAAGCAAGGCCCGGTGAGGGCGAGCGGGACCTCGGCACGCGGCGCTCGTAATGACCGCAGCGGAGTTGCAGGCGGCGGGCGCGCGGTCGGCGCACAAGCGGGAGGCGAGGGCACGGGAACGCATCGCGGAAATGCGCTGGATTCGGCAGACGGCCCGGACCACCCTGCGGGCGCGGGCTCAGAACCTCGCTCGTGAGCCGCTTCCAAACGCATCATCGGAAACATCGCGGCGTTTTCCTACCCAAATCGACAGTTCTTCCTTCCCCGGCTCTGGCAACAGTGGTCGAACCTTGTCACCATGGAATCCGAACTTCGGGGTGGCGTCATGAAAACTCGCGTCTTTCGAATTGCACTCGCGACACTCGTTCTTGCCGGCTGTGCCGCATCTCCGCCGCAACGTTGGGGCGAGTGGATCGATCCGACGATCGGTCAGAACTCCGGCATTCTGCGAGGAGGAAAAGTTCTCGTCGCGTGCGACACCTTCGACCTCTCGACCCGCGCGCAATGCCAAGACGATCTGGCGCGAGCGCTGGAGGGAAGAGGCGTCAATGCCGTGGCGGCGCCGATGGGAGCGACATCGCCGAGTGGTCGGGAATTGGAGGGTCAACTGGCAGGTAGTGCCACCGCCGCCGGTGCAAAGACCGTATTCGTCCTGACGCTGACGCCCGCAACGACTTCCATGGGTTCGGGCCTCTCCGTTGGTGTCGGCGGCTTCAGCTTTGGACGCAACAGTGGCGCCGGCATTGGTCTGAGCGCTCCGGTCGGGGGCGGGTGGGGGAACACCGGGTTCTCCGCCAACGGGCGGGTCATGGATGTCAGCAACGGTCGAATGGTGTGGACCACGACGTTCGTTGCCTCGCCATCGCCCGACCTCGGTGCGCAGTTTCGGGAACTGACACGCAACGTGCTGGACGCGGCACAAGGCGCGGGTCTGCTTTGAGATTTTTGCGAAGGCCAAGGCGCACATCCGGTAACGCAGCTTCACGCTTCTGCGTGTCGACGACACGGGACCGACACCGGCGCACTTGACGATGGGATCTCCAACCCAAGGAGACCCCTGATGAAAAGCCTCGCACTTGTTCTCGCCGCGTTGACCCTGTCGGGCTGCATCGTCGCGCCCTACGACAACTACCGTCCGCCGCCGCCGCGTGGCGGCGCCTACATGGACCGCGACCGCGACGGCGTGCCCAACCGCTACGACCGGCGTCCCGACAATCCTTACCGCTATTGAGTCTGCGCAACCGGAAGCGCTGCGCCTGAATTTCCGCGACTCACGGTGATTGGGCGTCCGCGCACATGCGTATGCCGCTTGCAGCGTCGAAGAGGTGCACCGCGCCCGCCTTCGGCCTCAGGTGCAGCATATCTCCCGGCGCCACGGCCAGGCGGTCGTGGAACAGGGCAATCACCTGCGTCTCGCCCAGGCGCAGGCTGAGTTGGGTCTCGGACCCGAGCGGTTCGACCAACAGCACCTGTGCTGCCGCACCTTCCCCAGACATGCAGATCTCGAAGTGCTCGGGCCGGATGCCGCAGATGGCCTCGCGTCCTTCGTGAACGAAGGGCGCAGTTGGCGATAGCGGCAACAGGGCGCCGGCGGCCGCGAAGCCCTCGGACATACAGCGACCGGGGATGAAATTCATCGCTGGCGATCCGATGAAGCCGGCCACGAATTGGTTCGCAGGCCGGTCGAAGAGTTCGAGCGGTGAGCCAACCTGCTCGACCCGACCTGCGTTGAGGACCACGATTCGGTCGGCCATGGTCATGGCTTCGACCTGGTCGTGCGTGACGTAGACGGTTGTGGTTTTCAGCCGCTGGTGCAGGCCCTTGATCTCGCCGCGCATGACGATGCGCAGCTTCGCATCGAGATTGGACAGTGGCTCGTCGAACAGGAACACCTGCGGATCGCGCACGATGGCGCGCCCCATGGCGACGCGCTGGCGCTGGCCGCCGGAAAGCTGGCGCGGATAGCGGTCGAGCAATTGCGCCAGCCCGAGGATGTCGGCCGCCCAGCGGACGCGCTCGGCGATCTCCGAGCGCGGCCTGCCCCGGTGCTCCAGCGAGAAGCCCATGTTGGCCGCTACCGTCATGTGCGGATAGAGCGCGTAGTTCTGGAACACCATCGCGATGTCGCGGTCCTTCGGATCCAGGTCGGTCACGTCGCGCCCGCCGATGTGGATGCGCCCGAGCGTGACGGCCTCCAGCCCGGCGATCATGCGTAGCAACGTCGACTTGCCGCAGCCCGAGGGTCCCACGAGCGCAACGAACTCGCCGTCGTGGATGTGCAGGTCCAGCCCGTGGATGACCTGCACGGCGCCAAAGCGTTTCTGGACTCGGGAAAGAAGGACTTCTGCCATGGACGGGGTGGGAGGAGTGGGGGCTCAGCCTTTGAGCCCCGTGTGGGCCAGGCCTTCGACAAACTGCTTTTGCGCCAGCACGAAGACGATCAGCACCGGCAGCGCCGTGAGCGTGGCCGCGGCGAGCTGGATGTTCCACATCGGTCCGCCGTAGGCATCGGTGTATTGCGTGAGGGCCTGCGGCAGCGTGAACTTGGACGGCGTCGACAGGAACACGATCGGCTCCAGGTACAAGTTCCAGCTGTGAAGGAAGGTGAAGATCGCCACCGACGCGAGGGCGGGCCGCGCCAGCGGCAGCGCGATGGTTCGGAAGATCCTGAAGCGTCCAAGACCATCGACCCGCGCCGCTTCTTCCAGCTCCTGAGGCAGCGCGATGAAGAACTGACGCATGAGGAAGGTGGCGAAAACGCTGGGCGCGCCGAAGACCGGAATCAGAACAAGCGGCCAGTGCGTATTGACCCAGCCGAGCTTCAGGAAGATCCGGAACAGCGGCACGATGGTCACCTCGGAGGGGATCAGCAGCCCGGTCAGCACGACGATGAACAAGGCATTGGCGCCGGGAAAGCGGATGCGGGCAAAGGCATAGCCGGCCATCGACGAGACGGCGAGCGTGCCGGTCGTCACCACTGCCGCGATCCAGGCCGAGTTCCAGTACTGCTGCGCGAATGGCTGGATCGTGAACACCTGCTTGTAGGTGCTCCAATCCGGATGCGCCGGAAAGAGCTGCGGCGGAAACACGAAGATGTCGCTGATCGGCTTGAGCGACGAGGTCACCATCCACCAGGTCGGGAACACGAAGGGGATGAGCAGCACGCACAGCAGCCCGTACAGGGCGACCTTCACGGGGGCGGAAATCTCACTGTTCATAGAAGACGAACTTCCGGCGCATCTGCCACTGGGCAAGAGTCAGGAGCGCCACGATCGCGAACAGCATGATCGCCAGCGTCGAGCCGTAGCCGAAGCGGTGGAACTGGAAAGTCTGCTGGTACAGGTAGTACACCAGCACCGTGGTCGACACCCCAGGGCCGCCCTGAGTCAGCACCGCAATCTGCGCAAAAACCTGCAGCGATCCGACGATCGTGATGATGGAGGCCAGCAGGATCGTGGGGCTGATGAGCGGCAGCGTGATGCGGCGGAACTGCTTGAAGCGTGGTGCGCCATCGATGCGAGCGGCCTCGTAGAGCTCGCGCGGCACGCCCTGCAGCGCGGCCAGGAAGAGCACCATGTTGAGTCCCACGTTCTTGAACACCTGCACCACGATCACCGAAAGCATCGCGGTGGTGGGTGTGCGCAGCCAGTTCGGCCCTTCGATGCCGAGCAGCGCGAGCATTCCGTTGATGCCGCCGTTGTGCTGCAGCAGGAAACCCCAGACGATGGTCCAGGCAACCAGCGAAACCACCACCGGCGAGAAGAACAGCGTCCGGAACATCGTGATGCCCGCAAGCTTCTGGTTCAGCAGCACGGCCAGGAGCAGGGCCAGGCTCATGTTCAGGACCACCAGCCCGCCGGAGAACAGCGCCGAGGCGAGCAGCACGCCGGGGAGGCTGGCGTCGCTCAGCAACTGCTCGTAGTTTTGGGCGCCCGTGTAGTTGAAGGTGTTGGCCAGCACGTTCCATTCGTGCATGGAGTACCAGAACACCAGCATCAACGGCACCAGCACGAACGCGAGCGTGCCCGCCAACTGCGGAGCAGCAAACAGCAGGCCGGCCACTGTGTCGCGCCGCGCGATGGTCCAGAACGGACGCGGCGTGGCCGGCGGCAACTCGGGCGCGACCTCAGGTGGGCGGGCCATGACGCGGCTGCTGGCGCTGAGCGCTTGGCCGTGGGCGCTATTGCGCAAGCAGCGGGCCGATCTGGGCGCAGATCGCGCGCGTTGCCGCGGGGATGTCGGCCTTCGGTTGCCACACCGCGTCGAGGCCCGAGCGCACCATCTGCTGCAGGCGCGCGAAGTCCGTGTGCGCCGGCATCACCTTGCCGGTCGCGATGCCCGAGACCACGACCTTGTCGAGTTGTGCAGGCGAGAGCAGGGCGTTGGTCTTGCTGAGCACTTCGGCATTGAGCATCGACTTGCGTGCCGAGGGGAAGAACTGCGCGAGCTTGGCGGAGTTCTCCGGATTGGTCATGTAGCCGACGAATGCCGTCGCCATGGCAGCGTCCTTGCCCGCCTTCAGCACGCCGATGCCGGCCTGGCCGACGATCGCGTAGTCACCGGCCGGGCCTTGGGGCAGCGGCACCAGGTCCCAATCGAAGCGCTTGTCCTTGGGCAGCAGGGAGGCTCGGCTGATCTGCGTGATCGTCATGGCGGCATCGCCCGCAAAGAAGTCGACGTTCTGGCCCGGTCCGGGGATCGCCTTCTTCACGAAGATCGCGTCGTGGATGAAACCGAGCGCATCGACCATTGGCTTGTCGGCGAATGTGCAGCGCTTGCCGTCGGCGCTCCACGGGGCAGCACCCCAGGCGTTCCAGACCGATGACAGGTACTGCCAGGCCTGGTAGTTGAAGTCGCGCACCACGAGGCCGCCCTTGCCGCCCTGCGCCACGGCCTGCGCGGTCGCGATGGCATTGGGCCAGGTCCATTGGCCGGCGCCAATGAGTTCCGCCGGGGTCTTGGCGCCGGCCTTCCGGATGAGGTCGTTGTTGACGAACATCGCGAAGGGCGAGGTCGAGAAGGGATAGGCGTAGAGCACGCCGTCCTTGGACCAGCGCTCGGTGGCAGACGGGGTGATCTCGCCCATGTTGTAGCCCGGCGTGGCGGCGAGCGCCTTGGTGAGCGGCACGAGTGCGCCCGAGTTGACGAAATCGTAGGCGCTGGTCTCGAAGATCCAGGCCATGTCGGGCGCGTTGCCGCCGGCGATCTGAGTGGTCAGCGCGGTCGTGTAATTCTCGAAAGGCAGCGACTCGAAAGTCACCGTGACGTCGGGATGTTCCTTCTTGAAGCCGTCGGCGATGCCGTTGAAGAGCTTCAGGTGCGCTTCGTTGGCGCTCCAGATGGTCATGCGCAGCTTGGTCTCTGCCGATGCGCCGGCCGCGAGGGCGAGCGACAGGGCCAGGCCGCCTGCAATCGTGCGGATCGTGACGGACTTCTTGCGTTGGAACATGGTGGGGTCTCCTCGGTCTTGTCTGCGAAGCTGTCGGGCGGCTCGGTGTCTCGTGTCTCGTGTCTCAATAGGCGCGCACATCGGGCCAGCGCGTCTCGACGCCCGCGCGCGCCAGCAACGCCTGGAAGGTGGCGAGTTGCGCGTCGTCCGTCTGCACCTGGTGCGGCGTGGTGTGGCGGTCGAGACAATGCGCGGCCAGCATCCCGGCGACTTCGCCCACGTTCCATTCCACGGGGTGCAGCCGGTAGCAGCCGTTGGTGATGTGCGTGGTGGCGATGTTCTTGCCACCGGCCAGCAGGTTCGTCAGGCGGCGCGGGAGCAGGGCGCCGAGCGGAATCTCGAACGGACAGGACGGCACGTCGATGTAGTTGTCGCCGCCCGTGGACGGGTGCAGGTCGATGCGGTACATGCCCACCCCCACGCTGTCGCGGTAGCGCACGGCGCCCTGTTCGCCTCGCACCGCATGCGACAGGTGCTGCTCGAGGATGCGCGTCACGCCCAGGATTCGGCGCCCTTCGCGGATGTAGGGTGCCATGGCCAGGCCATGTGCCGTGCCCGTGACGTCGCCGCGCAGCCGCAGTCCCGGAAAGCCTGCTCCGCCATCGGCGCGCGGCGCCTCGGTTTGCAGCCAGTAGAAAACCGAGCGCGACAGCTCCGCCGCAGACTGCAGATGGCGCGCCTTCTCGGCCTCGGACACGTCGAGGATCGAGCCTTCCAGGTAGTCGATCATGGGCCAGTTCACGAGGCAGATGTCCGAGGCGTAGGCCCCGGGCGCGAAGTTGCGCCGCGCTGCGATGCGCCTGAAGGTCCACAGGTTCTGGTCGCCGCCGCTCTTGCGTTGGTCGGCGTCGACCAGCAAGGGATCGTCGTCGGGATTGGGCGTGAAGGAACGCTCGGTGATCTCGAGCGTGCGCGGATGCGGCGCCTTGAAACCCAGCAGCGGCCCGCCCCAGAAGTGTGGCTGGTAGGCGCGCCAGAAGTCGTAGTTGCGCGGCTTGTCGATGGTGTGGTCGCCCTCGACGTGATCGATCGCGAAGCAGATCGATACCGCCTGGACGTTGTGTGGCTGGGCAGCAGCCGGAGCGCTCGGCTCGCCCGTATCCGCCTGGCTTTCGAAACCGGTCACGTAGTCGCAGCCGGTCAGCGGGAGCAGGTCGCCCAGTTCGGTCGCGTCGATCACGAAGGCCGCCGCGACCGTGATCTCTTCCCCGGTGTCGCGGTGGCGGAGCGTCACCGCGCGCACCGTGTCGCCCTGCGCATCCGCCGCGACGGGGCGATAGGGTTGCAGCATCGTCAGGCGGCCGGCGCCGCGATAGGGCGCGAGCATGGCTTCGAGCACCGCCAAGCCGACGCGTGGCTCTGCGCAGATGCGGCTGACCCAGCCCGCGCCGGGATTCAGCTCGTCCCATGCGCGGCTGGCCGCCGTGAGCGGGTAGTGGTCCCGGTAGTAGCGACGAATGCCATTGCGCAACGCGCGATAGCGGCGCGTGACGCCGAACTGCTCGACCCAGCTGTGCTCGTCGGGCGGCACCGCCTGGCTCGTGAGCTGGCCGCCGATCCAGTCGTACTCCTCGCTCATCACGACGCTCCGCCCGGCCTCCAGCGCACCGAGCGCCGCGGCCACGCCACCCAGGCCGCCGCCGACCACCAGAATGTCCGTCTTCATTTCTCGCATGCTTGTCGTTCCAGTGAATGGATTCAGTGCGGCTTGGCGGGGCCGAGGGTTTCGCCGCGGATCGGTTCGCAGGGCAGCAGCACCTGCTGCACCGCTTGCGCCAAGCCGCCTTCGACACGGTGCACGAGCATGGCCGTGGCCTGGCGGCCCATCTCCTCGCGCGGAATGGCGAACGAGGCAAAGCGCGTGCCGCTGCCTTCCGTGCGGATATGCGAGCCGAGAGCCACCACAGAGAAATCGGCCGGCAGTCCCAGTCCGCGCGCCTTGGCCGTGCGCTCGAGGCGCACCGCGTCCGCCAGTTCCACACAGAAAGCCACGGTCGCGCCACTGGCAAGGAGCGCATCGAGCAACTCGCCATCGTCGGCTGGCGTTTCCGGCAACTGCAGGACCAGTTCCAGGTCGGTGCCGATCGCGGCCTTGAAGCCCATCCAGCGATCCTGCGGCGATTCCGCAGGGCCGATCGACCCGAGATAGGCCAGGCGCCGATGGCCCAATGCACGCGCCTGTTGCACCAGTGCGCTCGTGGCCGTCGCGTAGTCGCCGCCGACGAAGGGCACGGGCCCACCGGCATCCTCGCGTCGGCCGATGGCGACGAAGGGGTAGTCGCCCGCCACCAGACGCGCGAGTTCCGTCCGGTCGAAGGTCTTGCCGAGCACGATGCAGCCATCGGCGATGCGCAGCCGGCTTTCTGCGGCGAATATCTTGCGTCGCGCGCCTTCACCAGCGCCAGTCAACAGCAAGAGGTCGTAGCCGCGCGCCTGCGCCTCCTCTTCGATCCCGAACAGGAAGGGCAGGAAGAAGTCGGCGTGCGCGTTCGGAAAAGCCGGCTCGTAGGTGAAAACGCCCAGGATGCGGTTCGCCCCTTTGGCCATGCGTCGCGCGATGGGATCCGGCACGTAACCCGTGTCGCGAATGATCTTCTGCACCCGCTCCCGCGTTTCCTGCGGGATGCGCGCGAGTGCGTGCTCGGCGCCGTTCAGGACCAGAGACACCGTCGCCTGGCTCACGCCTGCGAGCTTTGCGATATCTTGCTGTGTGAGGCGACGGGCTGTGGGCATGAAAATTTGCTGATACGCATTACCTGGTTGGTAATGCGCATTATCAGCAAAGTCGAATGAAATGCGAGAGGGCGGACGGGAGGGATTTCCCGAGGGCGGTCTTGGCCTCGGAAGTCGCCTTGTCAGCGCTCGGAATCCGACGTTGAATCCTGATCGACGATCGCCTCACCGAGGAGCAAGCGTGAAATTTCAAGACCGTATTGGCGCCCTGCGAGTCGTATTGGTTCTCTCAGGGCTCGCGTGCCTCTCGTTGTATCCGCTGATGATCGTCTGGCCGTCGGGTTGGGCGTGGCACGTGGGGCACTCGGACTACTCGTTGATGATCGTCGGCATCTACGTCACGCTCGGCGTGTTCCTCATTCGGGCCGCGCGCGACCCACAGGAGCACGTCAGCCTGATCTGGTTCGCCGTCTGGTCGAGCGTGGTGCACGGGGCGATCATGGCCATTCAGGCGATCACGCAGCCGGGCCAGATCGGACACCTGTTTGGAGATGTGCCTGCACTTCTATTTGTCGCGGCCTTGCTCGCAGCGCTCGCGCCGAGGCGCAAGGCTTGAGCTCAGAGCAGTTCGAGACCCGTGGTAGTCGCCAGGCGCTTCCATCGCGCGATCTCGTCGATCTGGTACTTGCGCATCTCCGCGGCGCCCGTCATCAACAAGGTCGTGGATTGGCGCGAGTAGTAGTCCTTGACCTCGGCGCTGGCGCCGGCCTGTTCAAACAGCGTGCTCAAACGCTTCACCGCTTCTGGTGGCGTCTTCGTCGGTACGGCAGCCGCCACCCAGTTGTAGGCCAGGTAACCCGGCATTCCAGCTTCGGCTGACGTCGGGACATCGGGAAGAAGCGGCGTACGCTCCGGCGCCGTGTACGCCAGCGCATGCAGGCGCCCGCCCTTGACCAACTCGATCGCACCGCTTGCGTCGACGACAGAGAAATCCACCGTGCCCGCCATCGTCACATTGATCGCGTCGCCCGCACCCTTGTAGTTGATCGCAGTCGTCTTGATTTTCGCCAGCTCGTTCAGCCATTCCGTGTACAGCGTGTACGAGACGGAGCCGCTCGCGTAGTTGAGCGCGCCAGGCTGCTTCTTCGCTGCGGCGATGAGATCGTTCAACGTCTTGTACGGCGAATTCGGCGGTACGACGATCAGGCACGGCCCGCGCGACAGCAATGTAATCGGCGCGAAGTCGGCGATCGGGTCGTACGGCAGCTTCTTGAAAGTCGCGGCGTTGGTCGACAAGGTCGAGTTGCTTCCGATGAATACCGTGTAGCCATCCGCAGGAGCGTTCAGTACGGCCTGGACGCCAATGAAGCCATTGCCGCCCGGCTTGTTCTCTACAGTGACCGGCTGGCCGGCCAGCTCGCCGATTTTCTTTGCGAACATGCGCGCCGTCGTGTCCGTGCCGCTGCCGGGCGGGAATGGAACGACGAACTTGATGGGGCGCGAGGGATAGGCATCGCCCTGCGCATTGCCCACGGCCGGAAGTCCAAGGCCCAGCGATGCAATGCCCGAAAGGGCAAGCGCCGAGATCTGTCGGCGATTCAGTCTGCGATCGATCATGTTGTTGTCTCCTGAAGTAGATGTATGGGGTCAGCGTTTCAGTCCAAGCAAGTCGCGCGCGATGACCCAGCGATGGACCTCGCTCGGGCCTTCGTAGATGCGCATCAGCCGGGTTTCGTTGGCCATTTGTTGCAGCGGCATCTCCTTGGTCATGCCCATCGCACCGAAAGACTGCATGACTCGGTCGATCACCTCCCACGCCATCTCGGTTGCGTAGACCTTGATCATCGAGACTTGCGTGCGCGCCTCTTCGCCACGATCGATGCGAGCCGCAGCCTCGTATGTCATCAGGCGGCAGGCATGGATTCGAGTGGCCGCATCCGCGATCCACCATTGAATGGTCTGGCGCTCTGCAAGGGACGACCCGAACGTCTTCCGTTGCGGGGCGTACTCGCAAAGCATGTCCAGCGCGCGCTGCGCCCTGCCGATGCACCATGCGGCCATCTGCACGCGGCGACTCGAAAGACGGGCTTGCATGGGGCCGAAGCCGGAACCCTCCTCACCCAGCAGCTGCGTCGATGGAATGCGACAGTCTTCCAGCAGCACCTCGTACGTCGAAACACCGCCAATCATCGGGATGCGTCGCTCGACCTTGAAGCCTGCCGTGTCGCGATCGACGATGAATGCGGAGATGCCGCCGCGGGCGCCCTTGGACTTGTCGGTGACCGCCATCACGATGGTCCAGTCCGCGCGAGCCGCGCGGCTGATCCAGATCTTGCGGCCGTTGAGCACCCATTCGTCACCGTCGCGCACGGCCCGAGTGCTGATGGCCGATGGATCGGCCCCTGCGCCAGGCTCCGAAATGGCGATCGCCGAAACCGTCTCGCCGCGCGCATAGGGCGCCAGGTAGGTGGCGCGCTGGGCGTCGGATGCCGTCTTGAGGAGCATGCGCAAGTTGGGAGAATCAGGAGGGAGTTCGAAGGGCGTGATGGTCTTCCCGAGCTCCTCGTTGACGCCGACCATCGCTGTCACCGGCAGATCGAAACCCTCCATCTCCGCCGGTGCATCGAGCCCCCAAAGGCCGAGCTCGCGAGACAACGCACTCAGTCGTTCATGCTCCGGCGGCAGCAAGCTGCACTCGCCGGTCACGGCCTCGCGCGCCAGCACGGCGGGCTCCAGTGGAATCAACTCGTCGCGCACGAAGCGGGCGACCAGGTCCTTGAGCATCCTGTGCTCTTCGTTCAACTCGAAATCCATTTGCCTCTGTCTCTTTGCCTGGGTTAGTTGGATGAAATGGCCTCGGCGCGGATTCCCGTGTCTGGCGCCTCGTAGCCGGCCTCCGTCAGCACCTCATTCGTGTGCTGGCCAAGGGTCGGCGCCGGGCGCCGGATCAATGCCGGCGTGCTTTGAAAAAGGGTGGTTGGACGAAGCTCGTTGATCGGCCCCTCGGTGGGATGCGTGCTCTCTTCGAACAGCCCGGATGCCATCAATTGCGGATGCCGAGGAAGTTCGTCCAGCGAATAGATCCTTGTTGCCGGAATGTCGAGCTGCTCGCACAGCGCCAGCCATTCATCGGTGCTTCGCGAGGGCATGATCTCGCCAAGATGTCGGTAGAGCGACTTGATGTTCTTGTTGAGCTGATGCCGATCCGACAGGTCGTACCGGTTGCAGATCTCCTCGTGACCTGCTGCGCTGAAGAACGCCCTCCAATGCTTTGGTGTGTAGGGCAGGAGACCGATCCAGCCGTCGCTGGTTCGGGCGGGTTGCCTACCGCCACCCATCAGGCGGGCGTAGCCGGCTTGCACGGTCGATCCTGGAAATGTCAGCCCGCCCATGTGCTCGGCCAGCGTGAATGCAGCCATGGTTTCGAGCATCGGCACCTCGACATACTGTCCGTCACCCTTGCGCTCCCGGTGCACAAGTGCCGCCATGACGGCATTCGAAACCACAAGACCTGTCGTCTTGTCAGCGATCAGGCTTGGCACATAGCCCGGGGAATCGCGGCCGACAGACGCGACGCTCGCAAGTCCGCACGCGGCCTGGATGATGTCGTCGAAGGCGGGCTTGTCGCGATCCGGCCCACTCTGCTGAAAGCCCGTCGCAGCGACGTAGACGATGCGAGGATTGATCGCCTTGACCGCTTCATAGCCAAAGCCCAGGCGTTCGATCGCCGCAACGCGCATGTTGTGCACCAGAACATCGGCTGTCTTGAGCAAGTGGCGCAGCGCGGCCGCGCCTTCCTCTGCCTTCAGGTCCAGCACGACGGACCGCTTGTTGCGATTGAGGGCGAGGAAGATCGAACTCATTCCCGGATGGAGCGACACGCCGTTGGCCCGCATCAGGTCGCCCTCCGGACCTTCGATCTTGATCACATCGGCGCCGAAGTCTGCGAGCACCTGCGTGGCGAGCGGCCCCAGCACCACCGAAGTAAGGTCAAGTACACGAATGCCGTCAAGCGGCCCTGCAGCGGGCGTCTTGCCAGTGTTGGCGTTGTTCATCGAATTCATCAAGTTAAGGTCGGGATCCAGCTACGTGATTCAGCGGCGGTGGAAGACAGGGAGACGGCGCTCCGCCATGGCTGCCACGCCTTCCTTGAAGTCTTCGGTTCGAAACTGTCCGAGTTGGACCGACAGCTCGTGCTGGTTGGCTTGTGCAACGCGCTTCTGAAGATCTGCTCGAAGCGCTGCACGCGTACTCTCCACAGCCAATGGCGCAGAAGCCGCGATCTCTTGCGCCAGCGCGATGGCTCGGGTACGAATCTCGGCATCATCGGCGGCCACCTCATCGGCCAATCCAATCCTGGCCGCCTCTTCGCCACCGATCCGACGGCCGGTGTAGAAGAGCAGTGATGCCTTCTGCTCGC
Organism: Variovorax flavidus; assembly: GCF_030317145.1. GTDB lineage: Bacteria > Pseudomonadota > Gammaproteobacteria > Burkholderiales > Burkholderiaceae_C > Variovorax > Variovorax flavidus. The sequence goes on along the minus strand of NZ_JASZYE010000001.1, from coordinate 748,378 downwards.
CGATGAGACGCGGAAGTGTCAGCGTGAGTCCGAACCCGGGATGGAAGCCCAGCCTGTTGAAGTTCGCGCTGAATCGCGTGCCGGGACCGGCAACGCGAAAGTCCGCAGCCAGAGTCAGCCCAAGTCCCGCGCCCACGGCTGCGCCATTCACCGCGGCCACGATCGGCTTCGACGTGCCGAAGAGCCGCATTGCATGAACATAGAACGCCGACGGGTTGACGGAGTCTTCGGACCGGACCGCGCCGCTGAAATCCGCGCCGGCGCAGAAGTTCTTTCCGGCCGACATCAGCACGACCGCTCGGCAGGTGTCGACCTGATCCAGGCGCTCAAGGGCGTCCGCAAGCCGCTGCATGAAATCGGCGTCAACGAAGTTGTGAGGCGGACGATCCATCTCGACGAGGGCAACGGCGCCATCGTGAACGATGCGAAGGTCTTGGATGTCACTCATTGGTTCTTGTCTCCGTTTGGTTCGCATGGCCTGCCTCCCGAAGGTGCAGCTCTTGGGCGGATTATTGGCAAACACCCGCGGCTGCGATAGGGTACGATTTCGATAAGCGAAATTGTGAAACGCATTGGCCGGCTCCACCAAACAACTTCCTGCCGTATCGACCAGAGCCCAGACCAGGGAAAGCGGCACCTTCACGCGCTCGACGTCGGGAAGCCAATCCCTGGAGCGGGGGCTGCAGCTTCTTCGATCGTTTCGAGTCGGCGTTCCAGTGCTGGGCAATGCCGAACTCGCCGAGCGCACGGGCCTGCCGCGGCCCACGGTGAGCAGGCTTACGCGGTCGTTGGTCGACGCCGGCTTCCTTGCCTACGATCACGAGAGCCGTGGCTATCGGCTGACCGTTGCCGTCATGAGCCTGGCCCAGGCGTTTCGATACGACGTCCCGGTCATCGACATCGCCTTGCCGTTGATGAAGAAAGTGGCGGAGGGCGAAAAGATCAACGTCGGCCTGGCCGTCGCGGATCAATCAGAAATGGTCTACCTGGAGTCCGTGCGGGAAAGTCGTCGCGGCGTATTTCGTCGGGCGGAGCAAGGCTCACGGTTTCCGATGGAGCTGACCGCCGGCGGGCGCGCCTATCTGGCCGGCTTGAGTGCCGCCCAGCGCGACATCGTCATGAAGATGCTGGCCGCAAGGCATGCAAGTCATTGGGCACGAATCCGCCGCGAGATCGATGAGGCAGGTCGAGGAATTGCTCGCGACGGCTATTGCGTCGCAAGCTGGCAGCCTGGCCTGACGGCCATCGCCGCACCGCTGGTGGCGCCTGATCGCTCGCTGTACTCGGTCAGCATCGGCTTTCACCTGGCATCCGGGCAGCAGCAGGAGCTTGTTCAACGCTACGCACCCATGCTGCTCGAGCTCGTGGATGACATTCGGGTTTCTTGGGAGAGAAGGCATCGTTCGTAGGTGCATGCGGAACGCGGCAACTCGGTGGTGCGAAAAGCTGCTCTGCTGCACACCTGCCATGCACCGGGCGCTGGTGAATGGCAGAGGAGGGGCCCCTTCGAGCCCCATTCCTTGTCCTGTCTCCTACATCAGCCGGGTATCGGCCGGTGACCGATCGGGCCGGTCATGTGCGCTGTCGAAGAAGTTCAATGGCGCGCGCACCAGCTCTTCCCTGTCCACATCGTCCACGGTGGGTAGATGAATTGCATAGAAGCGCCCGCCCAGTTGCGCCAGTTCGCCCGTGGCGTAGAGCCGGATGCCGCATCGCGAACAGAAGCGGTATGTGAGACCAGGCTCGGTCCGGCCGGGCGGCACCCACTGATAGGTGCTGAGCATGTCGTCGCCCGCGAGCAGCTTGAACTTGTCGCCTCGCACGAAAAGAAACCACGCACGCGCCTTGCTGCAAAGGGAGCAATTGCAGCGGTTGCTCCCCGCGGCCATGTCGAACTCCGCTTCGTACTTCACCGCCTGACAGTGGCAGCTGCCGTGGTATAGCTGGTAGGTCATCGGGTCTCCTCGACTGGTTGCGATTCAAGATTGGTATTCTGGTGAAACTGCTTGCAAATTGCAAGCGGTATAAAATTGATTCAATGAGACACGACGACCGATCGACATGCCCCATCAGTACCGGCCTGGAACTCTTGGGTGATCGCTGGACACTGCTTGTCATCCGCGACCTGATGTTCGCGGGCAAGCGCCATTTCCGGGAGTTCCTGCAGTCCGAGGAGGCGATCTCCAGCAACGTGCTGGCGGACCGGCTCAACTCGCTGCTCGAGAGTGGGATCGTGACGAAAAACGGGGATCCCACGCACGCTCAGAAGGCCGTCTACAGCCTGACCGAGAAGGGGCTGGAACTACTGCCGGTGCTGGTGGCAATGAGCGCCTGGACCCAGAAGCATTTTCCCAAGACGCGTCGGCCCGAAGCCGTGCAGCTCGTGCAGGGAGGGGCCAAGTTTCTGAAGCAGCTCGAAAGGCAGATTCGAGTGGAACACGGCATCGCCTGATGCCATCTCATAGACGAAGAAGACTCCGATCCGACCTTCGCCCCGGGAACCAGCGACGGGATTTTTGCCGCGAGAACGCGCATACTGAGCCGTCTGATGGGCTCTGCAAACTAACGCCACCAACCGTTATCGCCTGGCGATCAGCCCCGCGATCGACCGGAGTTCGCGACGATTTCTGGCCTCTCGAGGCGCCTGCTTCGCGATGCCTTCATAACGTCCGCACGCGAGGTGGTGACCATGGCGCACGCTCCCGAGCAGAACTATTCGATTCAGATCCTGCGCGCGGTAGCGGCTAGCACCGTCGCCTGGCTGCACACCTGGACCTTGCCCTTGTTCGGCCTGTTCGGCGTCGATCTCTTTTTCGTCATCAGCGGCTTCGTGATGTGCATGGTCGTCGACCGGAGGCACGCCGGCCCGACGGCGTTCCTGCTTGATAGGCTCACGCGCATCGTGCCGCTGTACTGGGCGGTGACGACGATGGTGTTGCTGGTCGCGTGGCGGCTGCCGAGCGTGATGGGAACGACAGTCGCGAATCTCGGCAACTACGTGCAGTCGCTGCTCTTCATTCCGCACTTTCGGGACGACGGCCAGCTTTTCCCCGTGCTGATGGTTGGCTGGTCGCTGAACTTCGAGATGCTCTTCTATGGGCTGATCACCCTCGTCCTTGCCTTCGGCAAATTGCACGTTGCGAGCTTGATGACAGCGGCTCTTGTTTCGCTCTACGCCATTGGGGCCCTGTTCGACGAGGAGACCGTCGGCCACGAGTTCCTGCACAACACGCTGTGGTTCAATTTTGTTCTCGGGATGGCCTGCTTTCATGTCTACCAGCACCCACTGCTGCAGCGGACTCCGAAGCCATTGGCGCTCGTGCTGGTCCTCGCTTGCTATTTCGGGATGGTGGGGTACGAGAATCAGGCCGATCGCATCTGGGTCGCCGGCGTGCCGAGCTTCTTGATGCTTCTGTTCGCCTTGCAGCTCGAAGGCCCGATCCGCAGGGCCGGTTCGCTCATCCTGCGCTTCATCGTCCATATCGGCGACTCGAGCTACGCCACCTACCTGTCGCACATGTTCGTGATTGGCTTTCTCGAGCGTGTCGTGTACGTGCGCCTGGGGATCGAGGAGAACTACGCGACCTCGCTGTTCTCGCTTGCGTCGTGCCTCGCGGTGGGCTCGCTGATCTACCGTCTCGTCGACCGGCCACTCGTGCGCGGCGCACGCCGGATGGTCAAGCGCTTTCACGTCATTCGCACAGCCGCGTCATAGCCCAGTGCGGTTTTAGCGACCTCGTTCTCGCCCCTTCGCGACCGATAGAAGCTCTATCAGCGCAATCTGTTCTATCGTTGCTTCCTGCTGGATTAGGTTTAGGCTGACCTCGCGTATGTGCGGGCTGCCACGGCTCTCCAGGGAACGGTTCCCGCCTGATCGTCAGGGTGACAGCTGAGAACGAGCCCTCTCAGCGGGTTCTTCCGCTCGGTGGTGATAGAGCAGGACAGGGCGCATTCTGAAGAATTGGCGATGTTGCCCAGCACTGCACTATGCATGTGCCGAAGGGGACCTATGTCTCGCACTATCCGCTCCGTCGATGACTTGGCGCAGCTGCCTGACGACGAACTGCTCGCGTGTCTCGGACAGTTGCGCGCTGCCATTCACGAGGCGAAGCGCAAGCATGCGGCGGCACGACGCGAGGCGCGGATTTCTGCAGACACGGCGTTTGAATTTCACGTATTCGAATGGCGCCCCAAAGGCCCCCAGCGTCTTGATGCCCCGATCAAACTGAGTCCACAAACTCCCGTCGAAGAAATCCCCGTTCGCGCAAGTGCCCGCGAGGCGCTCTGCAAGCTCAACATTTTCTGCGTCGAGGACCTGTCGGCCATCAGTGAGCAAGAACTCATGATGAAGGAAGCCATCGGTGCGAAGACTGTGAATCGCCTTCGCGAAGTGCTGGCGCGCGTAGGGCTGGACTTTCTGTCGAATCCCACCGCTGAGATGACTGCGTGCGAAGGACTCCGAAAGTCCATGAACCCAGGCGACGTGAGGGCGGCGCGCAATGAGTAAGTGCGTCGATTGGGTCGCGCTTTACGCCTACCCCCAACACCTCCTGGAGCTACGCCCCGGGGAAGTCGGCGTCTTTGTTTGTCCTTCGGCCTGGAGAGGTCGGCTGAGCACTGTGTGTGGAGTCTGGCTCAAAGGTCATACCGACTGGGCCTCGTACTTCCCGGCCGGGACTCCATGGAAGGATGTGTTCTGGACCGAGGCCGACGAGGAAGGCCTAAGGGTGGTGCGTGCGCCCTTGTCAGAAAAGGGTGCCGGTGTCTGCTCGCAGAGGTTCAGATCCTTGCCTCGCAGCGGCGTCCAGCCGCGTGGCACGGAAGCGCTTGAGCGAATCTTCGCCATCTGGTCGACCGAGGATTGCGAAGAGTGTCCCGGCAAGCCGCACTGCCAGGGAACGTGACATGCCGGCCGGGTAAACCTCCGTTGCTCAGAAGTCCCAAGGACTGCGTCGATCCATCTGCGCAACAATCCCCAATTCACGCCGGATTGGAGGTGAAGCATGAATGTCACCGTTGCAAACCTGCAGGCCTTCGCCGCTGCTTGGAACAGCCACGATATTGAATCGCTGATGAGCTTCATGACGGACGACTGTGTGTTCGAAGCGTCCGCAGGCCCCGACGTCTGCGGAAGCTCACACATTGGCAGAGAGGCCGTACAGCGCGGCTTCTCCGACGTTTGGAAGACTTTTCCCGACGCGCAGTGGCTCAACCCCCATCACTTCGTTTGCGGCGACCGCGGGGTGTCCGAATGGACATTCACCGGCACGCGGGCCGACGGCTCGCGCGTCGAGGTCAACGGGTGCGATGTGTTCACCTTCCGGGAGGGAAAGATTGCGGTCAAGAACTCGTACCGCAAGAATCGCCCGCCACTTCCAGCGACATAGCGCTCACCTTCATCACAAGCCGTTCGGCTTGATGCTGCGGTCGGCATCGGCGATTCGCTTTCGCTGAACGACGTTGTTGCGCACGGCGTCTTCCGGATGAGCGAATGTGACCCTGCCGTTCTTCACCGTGCCCACGACGAGCATGTTCGAGGAAAGCGCTTCCCTGTCATCGCGGAAAGGCTTGTCGTAGGTGGTGACGACGCCGTAGTAGGCCCGCTTGGGCTGCTCCAGCGCTTGCTTGATGTGAGGTCCATCGAGCTTGTCGCCTGGCAGGCTCAGCACGGCGTGCGCAAGAAGGTACGTCGCATCGTAGGCCTGCGCTGCCGCCATTGGAACCGTGATGTTGGTCGCCTTGAACTTGCGGGCATAGCTGGCCAGGAAGGTGGCTCGGCGCTCGTTGGTCGGCTCGGCAACGAAGCTCAAGGCCATCAACGACCCTTCGGCGGCGTCCTTTGCCCCGTCGATAAACAGAGGGAACGAAAGAGCCCAGGCTCCCACCTGCGGCACCTTCCACCCGAGTGCGTGACGACCGTTGGCGACGACGGCATTCTGAGGCGCGATCGTATAGATGAACAACACATCTGCGCCGGCATTGCGCGCCTCTTTCAACTGCTCCGTTACGTCCTTGACGCCAAGGTCGAATCGGCCCACATACACAGCCTTGAGATTCTTCCGCTCGAGCGCCTTCTGCACATCTTTCAGGCCGGCTTCGCCGTAGCCCGTGTTGTCCGCAAAGATCGCCACCTTGGTCAGCTTGCGTGCAACGATCTCGTCCACCATGAACGGAGCCTGGATCGCATCAGGCGGGGCATTGCGAAAGATGTAGCTGTCCGCAGCGGGAAACTTTGTGGTGACAGGGGTTCCCGTTGTGCACGGCACGAGAAGCGGCACGCGGCTCGCCTGGAAGACGTCGATTGATTTCATCGCGACGCCCGTGTTGCAGAACCCGATCGTCGCGATGACCCTTTCCTTGATGAGTTCCTGCGACAGGCTCAGCCCCAGGTCGGGATTGGCTTGATCGTCCTTGATGACCAGTTCCAGCGGACGTCCCAGGTAACCGCCGAACGAGTTGATCTCGTCAATAGCCAGCTTCACGCCGTTGAGCATCGGAAGTCCGAAGTCGGATGACGGTCCGGTCAATGGTCCTATGAGACCGATCTTGATCGTGTTGGCTGCGCCGGACGAGGGCGTTGGTGCGCCTTGTGCGGCCGACCCGGAGGGCGTGGCTTGCGCGAAGGCGCTGCCGGCCACCAATGCCCATACGGCAGCAGAGTGGAGCTTGAATTTCTTCATGACGTGGGGCATGTCTTTATTTGTGGGACGAGTTGAATGCGCGCGCATCGTCATCGCGGGGTCTTTTGAACGGACCCGTATATATCCTTAGCTCTACATAGATCTCTGCAGTTCCGTGCAAAAGTTCGCACACGCGGGGCCGGACCCTGTTGATACCAAGGGTGTTGCCCGAAGAAGAAGTGCGTCGGCCGTAGATCAACCAAAGCGAGAAACAAAAGTATTCATTGCCAATACAATTGACGTTCGATCATTGGGGCGACAGCATGAGAACTCTGGTTTCCATCCTGACGGCGACCGCGATTTTTGCCGGCTGCATTGCCGCGTGGTGGTTCTATTGGCCAATTTGGAGGGTTGAGTCGCATGTGCGGGAGCACCTCCGTACAGGGGTCGCGACTTTCTCCAGCGTCAAATACAACCGAGCGACCGGAGCGGGATGCGGCTATGTAAATGCTGCGGACAGCCGACAAGCTCCCAGTGGCACCACGCATTTCATCCTGCTACCGGACGGCAGCTTGAAGTTCGACCCTTCCGATCGCGTGACAGGCAACACCCTTCAGCAACTGGAAGCAATTCGGAAGCACTCCGACTATCTGGCTCTGGTCTACGCACGCTGCGGCTAGCAATACCGATTCGCAGCGACCGCTCCTTCCGCGCTGCCGCTCACTTTGAATCGGGTTGCGCCTTCTTCGCGTCCGCTGCAGGGTGCCGTGGCTTGTTGTCCTTCGACATTGAATCCTTGCCGGTCGGATCGGCAGGCATGGCAGGTTCGTTGGCGAAGGCATGCAGCCGTCATTGGAGCGAGAATGGCGAAATGGCTACTGCAAGGTCCTTTGAGACCACCGACTACAAGCTCTTCCCCTCGCCACGCAACGTGCACCGAGTCGTGTTCGAACACCAGGTTTTCGTGCCTCAGCCATACGCGCTCATCGACCTCCCGAGCTATGACCTGAGGGGCCGCTACAGCCTGTTCGCCGCCTGCCGGCTCTCTGACGGCAAGATGGGCCAACTCGTGACCCTGGAACAGGCGGATGACGTTGCGACCTTCAAGGCGAAGTTCGTTCCGGATTAGCGCTCAAGGCCGGAACCGGCGACACGTCCAGATAGGCTTCCGTCGCCTCGGCCACCGACGGCGCAGCCGCTTGCACACCGCCTCGCGCAAGCGCCGCGGCAAGGCGTTCGTACGCCGCCAGGTAACCCCGCAACGATCTCGTGACCGGGCGATCGACGTCCTGCCGCCGCGCCAGCGCGTCGTCGATGTGCCGCTGAATCAGCGTCGACTGCCGCTCGAGATAGCGCAGGCAGCGCAGCCGACAGCGCTCCGAGCGCGCGGCCAGCACTGCGAGCACGGGCACGAGCGGCAACGTCAGCAGCCCCGTTGTGGCGCCACGGGGGAACAGCGCGCCCTGGGCGCGCAGCAGGGCCGTCACGTCGTCACCCCATTGCCGGCGTTCGTCGGCGAGCGCCGCGCGGTGTGTGACGAGGTGGGTGCGATAGGCCGGGTCGCGCACTTCGCCGCCGGCCACCAGCACCGGCACGCCGTCGCGTGTGCCGGGCACGATGCAGTCGGCGCCGATATAGCCGCTGCCGCGAGCCCGGTCCACGAGGATCACATGCTGGCGGTCGTCGGATTGGCGCGGATCGAGCGGTACGGTCGCGCACATCGCCGGCTTGCGGTTGTCGTGAATGGCGCACAGTCCGTCGTCGCGGCGGGCCGGGCACGCGCCCCTCGACGGGTAGTCGAAGCCCTGGGTCAACAGCTCGGGTGCGCCGCCGGCCCCGGGGCGCACGCCGAGCGCACCGACGAACAGGTCCTCGTGGTGGAACAACTCGGGCACCGTCATCACCGGCGGTGAGTTGCAGCAGCGGCCGCACGCAGTGCAGTGGAACGATACGGTGGTCTCTACCATGGCCGTCGCACCGACTCCTGGTAGCGCTCGAGGATGAACCGCTTGACCGGCTCGGAGCGGTACGACGCGACGAGCGTGCCCACCCAGTCGGCCGAGCGATCGGCGGCTCGCACCGCAAGCACGTCGGACCACGGCGTGCGGGCGTCCTCCACGCCGATCGAGTCGCGGGCCGGCAGCAGCCCGGCGCGGTCCGCGGTGGGCCGGTCGATCACGGCGAGGTCGACGCGATACAGCGCATCTGCAAGCCGGCCGGCAGGCAACGGATCGAGGCGGAACTGATGGCGGTTGCCGACCACGTCGCGCGTGGTCGCGGTGAGCCCGGCGCCGTCGCGCAGCACGACAAGCCCGTGGTTGTGCAGCAGCACGAGTGCGCGGGCCTGAAGGGGCGGATCGCGCGGGATCGCGAGCGTGGCGCCACGGCTGAGCTGCCGCGGCGATGTGATGCGGCGCGAGTACAGCGCCACCGGTTGCGTGACGGTGCGCGTCGCCTCGATCAACTCGTTGCCGTACCGTGCGTGGTCGCGGGCGAACGAGACGCCATCCTGGAAGCTGGCAGCGTCCAGCCGGCCTCGCGCGACATCGGCGTTGATCGCCTGGCCGTCGCTTCGTTCGACGATGCGCAGGTCAAGTCCGTGGGCGGCAGCGACGCCGCGCGCGCACGCGAGGATCTCCGCGTGCGGACCGGGCAGCACGCCGATCGTGACCGGCCGCGCCGGTACGTTCGCGAAGGCCAGCTTGCACGGCAGCACTGGCGCGGCCGCCAGCATCAGCAGGGTGCGGCGCTGCATCAGCGGGTCTCCCGCCAGACAGTGCGAAAGCCGATGTGGGCCGTCGCGAGGTCCGCCTCCTGCGACTCGCGGGCGGCGGCGCGGTAGCGCACGCAATAGTCGGGTGCGCACAGGAAAGAGCCGCCCTTGATGACCATCGGCTGGTTCGGCTTGTGGAACGGCGCGGCAACCGCGGCGGTGTCGCCGTTCATGTGCGGCTGGTGAGGTCCGGTGTAGGGATCGCTGGTCCATTCCCATACGTTGCCGATCATGTCGTGCAGACCGAAAGGGCTGGCGGCGTAGCAGCCCACCGGTGCGAGGCCGGCATAGCCGTCCTGCTTTGCGTCGAAGGCGGGAAAGATGCCTTGCCAGTAGTTCGCGGCGGGCCGGCCGTTGACGTCGCGTGGCGCGGTGTCGAGCTCTGCGCCTTCGCGGCCGGCCTTGCCGGCGTATTCCCACTCGACTTCGGTGGGCAGGTCGCGGCCGAGCCAGCGGGCGTATGCGAGTGCGTCGGCCTCGGTGACGAACGTGACAGGCACGTTGGCCTGCCCGTCGGTGGATGAGCCCGGGCCGCCGGGGTGGCGCCAGTCGGCGCCCTTGACGAAGGTCCACCAGGCGAACGGGCGCGCATCCATCTCGGCCTCGGTCGGCGTGTGGAACACGACGGCACCGCCTTGGCGTTCTGCCTCCGTGACATAGCCCGTGGCCTTCACAAAAGCGTCGAACTGGGCGGTCGTGACCTCGGTCTGATCCATCCAGAACGATGCGACGCGCACCGGCGAGGCGGCGGCGGGGCGTTCATCCGGATAACCCTTGGTGCTGCCGAACGTGAAACTGCCGCCGCGCACCTGCACCATGCCTGCACGCGGGTCGGTGCCCCAGCCGACGGGCAGGCCACCGTAGGCGGCGCATTGGGCGGGTGTGCCGAGCGCGGCGAGCGGCAGGTCGGCGGGTGAGCGCGCGGCCATCGCGTAGGCGACGAGGCCCACGCCGGCGAGCGCAGCGGCGCCAGCCAGGAAGGCGGCGCGACGCGGGGCGGAAAACAGGGATCGGATCATGGGAGCGAAAGCGAAAATGGCGCTGCGGGGCGGGGCCGCCTGAGGCGGCCCGCCGCGCAGCGCGAAGGGCAGGGCGGATCAGTAGTAGCCCGCTGGACGCAGCGGCTCGACACCGCCCACCGACTTCATGTAGCTGTTCCAGTCGCCGACCAGGCCGTTGACGATGCTCGGGTTGGAGCCCGCAACGTCGTTGTTCTCCCCGCGGTCGGTCGTCAGGTCGAACAGCTGCCAGTGTCCGTCCAGCGGTCCGTGCGGCGGCTCGGTCCACAGTGCCTTCCACTTGCCGTCCGTGCTGGTCACATAGCCGCGGCCATACGACTCGTCGCCGAACGGGGCCTTGCGAACGGATGCGTTCGTGTTGCCCAGCAGCACCTGCAATAGCGACTGGCCGGTCACGGGATAGACATAGCGGTTGTCGTAGATGACCTTGCCCTTGTTCTGGTCCTCGCCGGTGATCGTGCTGATGTTCGCCGGCGCGGCCTGGGTCGGCAGCTTTGCCTGGCCCGCGTCCAGGAACGTGGCGGTGAGGTCGGTGATGTGCGTGAACGTCACGTACTGCGACTGCGCCGTCGTCTGGCCGGGCATGCGGACGATCAGCGGGGTGCCGACGCCGCCTTCGCCGAAATGGCCCTTGGTCTGGCGCAACGGCGTGGCGCTGACCTCGGCCCAGCGCAGGCCGTACTGCAGGCGCTTGGCCGACTGCAGGCCGTTGTCGGTTCCGAGCGTTGCATACACCGCATCGGCCGCGTTGGCCTCGTCGGTGGCCTTCGGATCGACCGTGGCCGCGGCGATGGGCCAGCCTTCGGCACCGTTGTCGGACTGGAAGACGATCAGCGTGTTGTCGTACTCGCCGATGTCCTTCAGGTGCTGCACCAGCACGCCGATGTTGTAGTCCAGGTTGGACACCATGCCGGCGTATATCTCCATGTAGCGGGCCTGCGCCTTCTTCTCGAGCGAGGTCAGGCTGCTCCACTTCTTCGAGATGCGGCCGGCGCCGTAGTCGACGTAGCCGTCAGCCGGCGAATGCACCGCGCTGATGTACTTGGCCGCACCGGTGCCGTTGTTGGCGGTGGCGGGCGACGACGTCAGCGTCTCGACGTCGCCGGCGTACGCCTGGAAGTCCTGCGGGATGATGCCCAGTTGCTTCTGCTTGGCGATGCGCGCCGCGCGGATGGCCTCGTAGCCGCCGTCGTACTTGCCCTTGTACTGGCTCAGCCAGGGCTCGGGGACCTGCAGCGGCCAGTGCGGCGACGTGTAGGCCGCGTAGGCGAAGAACGGCTTGCCGTCGCCCTTGTTGGCGTCGATGTAGCTGATCAGGCGCTGGGTGTAGAAGTTGGTCGAGTAGAACTCGCCGCCGCCGGTGCCGCCCGGCTGGCCGGGTTGGCCTGGCTGCACGTAGGCGCCGTTCTCGGTGTAGTTCTTCGAATTTGCGGTTTCGTGGGCGAAGTGGTTGCTGGCGGCGCCGCCCATCAGCGCGTAGCTCTTCTCGAAGCCCCACTGATCGGGCGTGTGGCCCGTCGTGCCCAGCGACACCGCGGGATCGGCGAGGTTCGACCCCAGGTGCCACTTGCCGGCCATGTAGGTGTGGTAGCCGGCGTCCTTGAGCAATTGCGCGACCGACAGCGAGCGGTCGTTCAGGTAGCCCTCGTAGCCGGGCAGCCCCCGTCGTTCGTCGTTCGGGGCGCCCATCGTGCCTTCGCCGACCAGGTGGTGGTCGGTGCCCGAGATCAGCATCGAGCGCGTGATGGCGCAGACGGTGCCGGTGTGGTGGTTCGTCAGCAGGCGGCCGCCCGCGGCGAGCGCATCGAGGTTCGGCGTCTCGATCTCGCCGCCGAACGCACCGATGTCGGAATAGCCGAGGTCGTCGGCCATGATGAAGACGATGTTCGGACGCTTGGACAGCGTATTGGGGGTGTTTGTTGTGCCGGTGTTTGTCGTACCGGATGTGTTCGTGGTGCCGGCAGTGCCCGTGGTCTGGAATGCGTTGTCGCTGCTGCCGCCGCAGCCGTGAAGCGCGAAGCTGAGGGTGACGATGGCGAGGGAGGTCTTTCGGAGGCGGTGTCTGTGAAGGGACATCTTGTAGAGGCGTGGCGCGGTTTGTTGAAGCAACCCGCGAGGCTATCGTCGCCCCCTCTTGCAGCGAAGTACGAAAAACTCAGACCTTCATGCGCTTTTTGTATGTTGGCGCTCGACTGGAACCGACTTCGGCTATCGCCGCATGGCTGCCCTTGGACGGACGCTGCGGAGGGCAGGGCCCCTGACTTCCGCGTCGAGAGCCTCCGCAGGAGCACTATGGCTTTTTTGACCTTTTTGATCTATAGAAGTACAATTTCATCAAATAGATCAATCGGAGCTGAACCATGGGAAAAGCCGCTTCTGCCACGCTGCAGGGAGATCTGCTCTCCGTGCAGCCGTACCGCGACGATCGAGGCCAAGGTACTCCCGGTCGCACCTTCCTGCTGGAGGTGAAGGACGCCGCCCTCTCCAGCGTCCTGATGTCCTCGTTGTCGATGCTCGACCGGCTGCTGGTGGAGAAGACGTCAGCCGTGCGCGAACGCCACATGGAGGAGGTCGTCGACTTCATGACGAAGCGCATGCTTGTGCCCAGCACGGTCGAGTTGGACATGGCCCAGCGGCTCGCTACGCGGCACGCGCGCGTCCTCAACGAGTTTGGCTACTTCACGGCCGAGCAACTGGCTGATGCCAACCGATCACAGGCGGGCAACCGCGCCGCGCTGGCCGACAACTGGCGCAAGCGCCGGCAGATTTTTGCCGTGCCGCATCCAGAGAAGACGGCGCGCGAGCGCGACGTCTATCCCGCCTTCCAGTTTGAAGAGCACAAGCCGATCAAGGCGGTGCATGACGTGCTGGAAGCCTTCGGCGCGCACAAGGCGCCGTGGAAGCAGGCACTGTGGTTCACGTCGAACAATGGCTGGCTGCCTGGCAACGCGCGGCCCGTCGATCTGCTGACCACGGACTCGCAGGCTGTCATTGCAGCCGCGAAGCGCGACGCCGAAGGAAGCGCGGCTTGAGTTGCCGCGCACCGGTCCCTCCGCTGGATGCCCTGTTTGATCGGTGGCCTGCAGACCAGCGGATACACGTCATCCACGACACCGCGTTCTCGCCAGAAAGCTTCAATCCCGGCGCGGACGCGGCGGGGCTGCTACGCAAGCCGACACGCTTCGCGCCGATCCGGGACGCGAAGGGCAGGGTAGTGCCCTATCTGTACGGCGGCGCAACGCTCGACTGCGCGATTTTCGAAACCGTTTTCCACGACGTACCGGTCGATGCGGCAGACAAGTTCGTGGATCTGGACTACTTTGCGCAGCGAGGCCATGGCGAACTTGTGCCAAGTCGCGATCTGAGGCTCGTGGACCTGACGAGCGAGGGCTTGCACAGATTGAAGGTGCCGAAGGACGAATTGATCACCAGCCCGGCGCGCGACTATCTCGCGACCGCCAAGTGGGCTGAGGCACTGCACCATCAATTCCCAGACGCGGACGGACTGGTGTGGATGTCGCGCCAGCGCGACCGGGATCGTTCGGTCATGCTGTTCGGCGACCGCGTCAAAGGCGTTCTATCCGGGACTCGCATGGGTGGACCGCTCGCCCGCAACGATACCCTGCGGCAGACCATCCTGGCCGCGGCCTTGCGCGCTGGCATCGACGCGGCCTGAAGACCTCAGCCGCCCTCGTTGCAACGGCCAGATCTCAAGAGCAGAGCGGCAGCCGCAGAGTCACCCCCAGGCTCCCCAACGGAGAAGGCGACGCATAGATGCGCCCGCCGTTGTCGCCCACGATCCGCTCGCACAGATCGACATTGGCGATCGATTCGGCATGGGCCGTATCGTCCCGGCGCGCAGGAGCAGCGCTGAAACAAAGGCCCAGACGCGGCTCTTCGGAGGGCGTCTGGTCCATGAAATTGATGACGGCATATGGGCCATCCGCACGAGCCAGCAACTGCAGCGTGCCGCCCGCCGGCATGATGCGGCAGGCCAGGTCGGCGACTTTCGTCAAGACCTCCTGCATCCCCGAGCGGTCGAGAAACACGGTCAGCGGATCCGACGGGATGCGAAGGTCCACCGCGATGCCCGCCGCTTTCAGCCGGTCGCCCAAGGACTCCGACATCTGGCCCACCATCTCGCGCATGTCGCAGAGATGGCGGGGGCGCGAAACTCGAGCCGTGGTGAGTTCGCCGGCGAGTTGAGGGGCGGACTGCTGGAATGCGGCCAACGGGCGCGCGAGGATCTTCAGAAGTTTGTACATGGCTGCTTGGCGATGCGTTGTGCGATCGCGTTCGGTGGCTTGGTCAGGTCAGGGCCTCGGCAACAGCCGGTCTGGCCGGCAAACCCCAGCCGGCGCATGTTCACGCAGGCGGAGGCCTCAACTTCGGCAGAAGGACCAGATGAATCGGTCAGCCCTTGCCGTTGGACTTGTTGCGCGCGGCGAGCGCAGCGATCAGGCCGTCGATGCCTTTGCTGCTGATCTGCTGCGCGAATTGGGTGCGGTAGGTATCGACCAGCCACACACCGAGCACGTTGATGTTGTAGATCTTCCAACCGCCTGCCTCGCCGGGCGTCTTTTCAAGGCGGTAGTCGAGTTGGATCGGGTCGCCGCTACCTCGGACCTGGGTGCGGATGAGCACTTCGCTGTCGTCTGCAGAGCCGCGGAATGGACGGACGCTGACGGTCTGATCGCTGACCTGGTCGAGCGCACCTGCATAGGTGCGTATCAGCAGCGCCTTGAACTCTTCTTCCAGCCGCTTCTGTTGTTCCGGCGTCGCCTGGCGCCACGCCGGGCCGACCGCCGAAGCCGTCATTCGCTGGAAATTCACGTTCGGCATGACCTTGGAGTCGACCAGCGCCGCGATCTTGTTGATATCGCCGGCCTTGATCGACTTGTTGGCCTTGATGGTCTCGAGCACGTCGCTGGAAAGGCTCTTGACCAGCGCATCCGGGGGCATGTCGGCCGCGTGCGCCGGCCGCACGAGCGCGACCGCCGCACCGACCAACAGCAGGCCAACCAACGCAAAACGCCCGAAGGTGCGGCGTTGAAGAATCTGCTTCATTTGAAATATTCCTGGTTCCACGAGATCAATTGTCCGCTGGATATTAGGTACAAACCCTAGCCGGGTGGAACTACGGTGTTCATAAAACTGAAACAGTCGCGAAAAAGGTCGCTGATCTGGTTCTGGCGAAATGCACCGCCGGTGAGCAGATCAACCTGCGGCCAGGGATGCAGATTCAACAATCAATGGGAAAAGTACCGAATCTCAGACATTCCGGAAGCAAGATGCCGCTTCGAGTGCGGCAGCCCCGCAGCAACTTGAGTTGTATGCCCGAGAGAACACAGACGAGCCGGGAGCGACGGTCCGTGGCCTGCAGATCCAGCGCGAAGTGATCAAGGCCGGCTGGCACGTGATGAGACCATCCGTCATCGCTTTCGAGGTTCCTAGATGCGAACTCTTGGCAGTCCGCTTTTGCCATCCTCGAAACAGAAGACAATGTATATTATGTAAAATGACATGCGCAGCAGGAACAGACATGGCACACGCATAGCGTGCATAGCGTGCACTTAGTCGGTTCGAATGGTTCCCGACGATCCGATCGCCCAGAGGCAACGACCCGCCGCCCCTCTCAATCGCTCAAGGTGTCGCGGATTGCTCAGGCTTCGGCTTTGGCACCGGTGCTGGCGCACTCGTGCCGGGTGACCGGACCCGCTGGCAGATCATGCGGCCAGTTTGCCGGTCCCAGTGGCAGGACCGGTTGGACTTCGGCGCTGGGGTCGGAGGTTCCGCCGAATATGCAAGGCCAACGAAGGCCGCGGCACTGAGAACGAGAAGTTGCTTGAGGTATTTCACGGCGGTCCACTCTTCGTTGTGAATGCTGGCATGGTACTAGGCGATCTGCGACCGCCTGCAATCCAGCCGAGCACTGGGATCCATCCATCGGACGATGTCATCGGGCCTGTACTTCGCGCATGATGGCGGGCCCGAGGAAGGGATCCCAAAGCATGAACACCAAGGCCATTGCGCTGTGCTGGATTGTTGCGGCCATTTCTGCCGGCTTCGCTGGTTGCCACGAGAAGAGCGACGGCGATTCGGCCCGGACGGCACCCTCCGCATCCACCCCCTCCTCCTCCCCTCATAAAGGCGATTCCACGCCCGCAAAGGCTGCCGTCGTCGTACCCAGGACCTACGCGATCGCCCGAGTGGTCAATGCCCAGACTGCCGGCAATACGCCGATGGAAGGCACAACGAAAGCCACGCTGTTCGTCGTGGATACCGGCGGCCCGGCCGCTGCGTCCAAGGCGATCGAACTCGGAACCCTGCCAGTGAGCATGTTCGGGCCGCCTAACGCCATCACCACGCAAGCCTTCACCGTGGATCGGGCGACACGCTCCTACACCTACGACGGGGAAGCCATGGCGGTCTTCGTGAAGGATGGCAAGGTGTTCAAGATCGATCTGCGGTCGGATCTCTCACACGAGCCAGTGCAGATTTCCTCGTTGTCCACCGCCTGCAGACTTTCGTTCGATCTCGAGTCCTTGCGGGTGAGCGCAGACGGACGGGACGCGTGGATCAAGATCGATACGCAAGACGCCAAAGGTTCCTGCGACCTGTCGCCGAATGCCGCCGACCTGGCCGCCAGACGAACGGTGTTCGTGCGATCCACCATGTCGACCACGACGCCGCCACTGGCAGACCTGCCGGGGAAATACGTGGATGCACTCGACGACGGGGCGCTCACGACGCTTGCGTTTGTCCTGTCGACGCCGGAGGGCCTGGAGCTCTTTCGGCCGGACTTCAGTCGTATCGGGAAAGTGGAAGGTGGATCCGCCGTGCGCAGCATTCAGCCGATGGGCTACGACTATTCGACGCTGCAGGCGGGCTACTACCGGGTCGATGGAAAGCTCCGACGCCTGGCATGGACGGCCACGACCGCGACGCTGGCGGAGCCGACCTACGCCTTCACCCGGCCCGATTTCGGGCAGCGCAACCCCACGGGCCATGCCGACAAGGAGGGTTTCTACTTCGGGGATGGCGACAAGCTGATGAAGGTTTCGGGAGCCGGGACGCCATCTACGATTGCGACGGTAGCGGCGCCGCCGATCTACGCGATCTTTGTCTCCGACACCCACCTGGCTTTGTGGCACGCCGATCCCGCGCAGCCGCGGGCGCCGAATGCCGCCAGCGTGATCGGCAAGGACGGCAACGGCGCCTTCACGATTCGCGCGGCGTCGGCTCTGGGCACTTCGTTGAACCGGATGATCTACCGCGCTGGCGCCATCACCCACGCTGTCAAGTTCGACGGCAAGGACGACATCGTCCTGGGCGCGCATCCTGAGCGCGAAGCCGTCGTCTTCCGAAGGGAGCGAGTGGCCGATCGCGCGCCGGTGGGCAGCTATGTCGCCTGCGTCCCGACTGCAGACGCCGACAAGCGATGCAGTAACGGAAAGATCATCCAGACCGACCTCGAGTCGCTGACGCCGATTGAGATCGGCTCGCTCGACCACAGCGGCAGCCATGCCGCGGTTTCGATCCTGTTCGGAACAGGGACGATGGGTGCGCTCTTTCCCGCGGCGCCGTCGATTCCGACTTTCGTGGGCTACCAGGTCATGTTTCCGCGCGCCCAAAGCGGTGCGGCTTCCGCTCTGACGGACCTGTATACGTGGACGCCGGGCACGGCCCGATCGTTGCACCGGCTGACGACGCAGATTCAGTGAGAGGAATGCCCACCGGTGGACGACGTCAGCTCACCGCCCCCAGGCCGATCGGTGCTGGCACCGCATTGACGATGCGCGTGAAGAGCGCGCCGTAGTCCGGCTCCGGGTCGCAGCCCGTGAATGGATCGCGGTTGGCGCTGAAAGCCTCGTCGAGATCGCGCCAATCATCCTGCGTCAGGACCTTTTCGGCCAAAGGCAGGATCTCTCGCTCTTCCAGTGCCATGTGGGCAAGATAGAAATCGACATAGCGTTCGACGGCCTGCTCGAACGCTTGCCTGCGCGCCTCGCCCAGCATCTCGAAGGCCAGCAAGGCATGTTCGACCTCTCGGATCCTTCGCTCTCCGCGAGCGTGATCGTCGTCCAGTCGGTCGAGCAGTTCGCGCGAGACGGGTGTCCTTGCCCGCAGCTTCGGGAAGAGCAACTCGGACTCCTTGCGGTGATGCCGCTTCTCGGGAAATTCGTCCACATAGAACAGCATGGCGCGCAGGGCGGCAAAGTCGGGCAAGGTGCCCTGTCGCCGGTGCTCGGCCAGCAGCAGGAGGATCGAGCGCAGCATGGCCGACAAAGCCGAATGCTCGTCGCGAATGATTCTGGTGGTGGTGTGCGTCATGCAAGTCTCCGGTGGTTGGCAGCCCTAGCCTCGCATCTTGCGCATCGGACAACCTTGCTTTGGATCAAGGAAGCGCGTCGCCGTGCGCCTCATGATCCAATGCGCCCATGGCAAAGCGCAGCGCTGGTCTGCTCATGTACCGCCGCACCGGAGGCTTGCTGGAGGTGCTGCTCGTACATCCTGGCGGGCCGTTCTGGGCCCGTCGGGATGAAGGCGCCTGGTCCCTTCCCAAGGGCGAGTACGCGATCGAATCCGAATGCGCGCTCGACGCGGCAAAACGCGAGTTCGCCGAGGAGACCGGCTTCGCGCCCGGATCGCCTCTCGCGTCCCTGGGCGAAACGCGTCTGCGCAGCGGCAAGATCATTTCAGCCTGGGCATTTCCAGGAGACTGCGACCCTGCGGATATGGTTTCGAACACCATGGATGTCGAATGGCCACCCCGCTCCGGAAAGCTCGTGACCTTTCCCGAAGCCGATCGCGCGGCATGGTTCACGACGGAAGTTGCGCGTCAGCGCATTCACCCCGGGCAGCTTGTCTTCATCGAGCGGCTGGAGGCCCTGGGCGTGTGAGCATGAGCCCGGGAACTCGCGATGCGCCGACAACGCGGCCCTGCCGCACCCCCGACGCACTTTGACGTCGTGTCAGCTCATTGCAGATCTTGAACGGCGCCCTGCCGGCGTTCAGGAACAGATCGCCCGGCTTCAAACACCTGGCGATAGGCGGCGAGATAGCTCGTGACCATTTTTTCCGCCGAATAGTTCGAGACATTCTGCAGCCCGAGGGCACGCATCTCTTCAAAGCGCCCTGCCGCCTGCTCGATGGCATGCGCCATGGCCTCGGGATCGTGAGGGTCCACATAGCAGGCGCCTGGCCCGCCGATCTCGTTCATGGGCGTCAGGTCCGATGTGAACACCGGGCAACCGCAGGCCTGCGCCTCGATCAGCGGCCACCCGAAGCCTTCCTGCAGGGATGGAAACAGCAAGGCCGTGGCCCGGCCGTAGAGCGCGCGCAGTTCCTGATGAGTCACGTCCTGCAAGGCGATGATCCGATCCGCAACGCCATGCTGCGAAGCCAGCCGGGCCAGTTCAGGAGACAGTGGCGGTCCGACCAGGATCAGGTGGCTGACCACCGCACTCGTGGCGGATTCGGCCGCACGCCGCTGAAGCGCAATGAAGGTCTCCACGACCGCCTTGCGGTTCTTGCGCGGCAGGTCCATGCCGACATGGATGAGGTAGCGGTCGTTCGCGAGGAGGCCGAGGCGATCGATCAACTGTTGCGCCTCTCCCGGTCCCAACAGGGAAAAGTTGTCGTTCAAGCCATTGAGCACCGTCGTGACCTGTTGGATGCTCGCAAGTTGCAGACCCAGCAATGCGCGCTGGGTTGCGTTCGAGACGCACGCAATCAGGTCGGCCTTTGCGAGGCCGGAAGCTATGAGGCGCTGGAACACACGTCCGGTCCACCCGACATCCCATCCTTCGACCATCCCCTTCGCGGCCTGGACGGCAATGACGTCATGGCAGGTGATGACGGTCGGCTTGCTTTTCACCCATCTCACGTACATCCCGTTGGAGTGGTCGCAGATGTGCACCACATCTGCCCAACGGGCCTGCATGACGAGGCTGGGGACGAAAAGGACGTATTTGTCGATGTACCCGAGCCACTTCCACAGCCGGGAACTCGGCGCCACCCGTTGCAGGCGCCTTGGCGGCGTGACTACGCGCAACTCGCAGCCATGGCTCGGGAGTTCGCGCTCGAGGACGCGACTGAAAGCCTGCATGCTGGCCTGGGCGTCCGGCACATAGTTGCCTACGAGTAAGACTTTCATCGGGTGATCAGCCCTTTCGTGGCGTCGTCGGGTGAAAAGTGTGTCGACCATGGAGCACACGCGCCAAGGCCGGATGGTTTGTAATACTCCGGCACTACATTCAGCGTCGGAAAGTTGCACCCACGCACGCAATCCTTGGCCTACAGGCGCGCGCGTAGCCGGCAGTTCGTATTCATCCTTCGTTCACCCGGCACGGGGCGTCCATACACAATGAGAACAAAAGAAGACGACTTTGCGAAAGAGATCCCACGAAATGCAATCGAACGACATTTCCGGAATGTCTCCGGATGCCACACCCTGGCCCGTCCGATGGCTGCGCCCACGGGCCTGCGCCGTGGCGGCGTGCGCCCTGCTGGCGATGGGATCCCGGCCCGCCATGGCCCAGTCGACGATCAACCTCGATCTCTACAAGCAGCCAGCATGGGAAGCGGTCATCGGCCCCTTTGCGCTTCACTGGAGCAACTCGGACGAACACACCTACGTCGTGCTGCTCGGCATCGAGCGCGCCGAAGCCGACGGCTGGATCTGGGGTCTCTCGGCCTTCCGGAACTCATTCGGACAGGCGTCCGCCTATGCCTACTACGGCTATCGATGGGACAACCTGTTCGGCAACCCCGCGCTGTATTTCAAGCTCTCGGGCGGCATCATCTATGGCTACAAGGAGCCGTACGAAGACAAGGTGCCCTTCAATCACAACGGCTTCGGCCTGGGCATCATTCCGGCGATCGGCTACCGGCTCACGCCCGTGGATGCGGTGCAGGTCGGCGCGCTCGGAACGGCTGGCCTCATCTTCACCTACAACCGGCGCTTCTGAGCCTCCGCGCGTGCTGCGCACGATGAAGGCAAGCTGAACGGATGCTGATCCGGTCGTTAAGGAGCCCTTCAGTAGCGGCGCCTATCTTGCGCCCATGCCTTCTGAACCCGGTACGTCCGCCCTCCTCGCGCAGGGTGGAACCATGGAGCCGGAACCACCTCCGCAAGGCCTTCTCGCCCTCGTCCAGGCTGCGAACCGCTGGGCTTCCCGTCCACGTTCGCCGCTTCGCATCGTCATCTGGCTGAGCGTCTACCTCGTCCTGGCCGCCAACTGGCCCCTGTGGAGCGAGCTGGCGCGCATTGGCGGGGCGCCCAGCGTGTATCTCCCGACGATTGCATCGGTCGGGCTGCTGATGACTTGCGGGACAGTGGCCTTGTTGTCGCTGACCGCGTGGTCGCGCTGGATGAAGCCTTTGTGGCTTGGCGTCGTATTGCTGGCGGCGGTGGTCCAGTACTACATGCTCAGCTACCGCGTCGTGATCGATCCGACGATGCTCGCGAATGCGCTGCAGTCCGATGCCAGCGACGTGCGAGACCTCCTCAGTTGGCGATTGATCCTCAGCGTCCTGCTGGTGTCCGCCCTGCCAGGCTGGTTCCTCTGGCACGTTCGAACCGCGCGCATCCGCCTTCTTTCGCAGGCCTGGCGCAACGTGACGCTCCTGCTTGCCGCTGCCGCAGCGGCCGCCGGAGGTGCGATGGTGATGAACCGGCAACTGGCACCGCTGATGCGCAACAACGCCCACCTGCGCTACATGATGAATCCGCTGGCCACGCTGTACTCCGCGAGCGCCGTGGTCATCAGGCCGATCTTCGGACACCGGCGCCGATTCATTGCCTTGAACGGCGCCGTGGCGCTCGGTCCCAGCTACGCCACCCAGGAAAGGCCGCCCCTGCTCGTGCTTGTCGTTGGCAAGGGCGCGCGCGCGGATCACTTCGGGCTCAACGGATACGCACGCGACACCACGCCCGCGCTTGCAGCGCGAAAAGCACTGAGCTACCGCGACGTGCGTTCGTGCGGGACCAGCACGCTGGGCTCCGTCCCCTGCATGTTCTCCGGCCTGGGCAAGCAGGCCTTCGAGGCGAGCAGTGATGACCACGACAATCTGCTGGACGTGCTTCAGGCTGCTGGACTGGCCGTCTTCTGGATCGGCAACCAGACCGGCACCTGCAAGGGCGTGTGCGACCGGATCCCGCACGTCTCGGCCTTCGATCGCCTGGACTCCGCCACGCGACGAGCGCGCTGCGACGGCGATGAATGCTTGGACGACGTCATGCTCGACGGACTCGACGCGCGCATCGCCGGCTTGCCGGCAGAGCGGCGCGCCAAGGGTGTCGTCCTCGTCATGCATCAGATCGGAAGCCACGGGCCCGACTACTACAAGCGGTCCTCGCCCGACGCGAAGCGCTTCATGCCCGAATGCAGGACGAACGTACTCGGCCAATGCAGCCACTCGGAGCTGATGAACGGCTACGACAACTCCATCGCCTACACCGATCGCTTTCTTGGCCAGTTGATCGACTGGCTCCAGTTGAAGTCGAAGCAGTTCGACACCGCTCTCCTCTACATCGGCGATCACGGCGAATCGCTGGGCGAGTACGGGCTCTTCCTGCACGGCGTGCCGTACGGCTTCGCGCCTGAAGTGCAGAAGCAGGTGCCCATGGTCACGTGGTTCAACGACGGCATGCTTCTCCGCGCGCGCCTCTCTCCGTCGTGCATGGAAAGCGGTCTCGATGCACCGCTCACTCACGACAACTTCTTCCACACGGTGCTTGGGCTGATGGACGTGCAGACCGCGTCATACAACGCGGGTCTCGACCCGCTGTCGAATTGCCGCGAGCCGCGGCGACCAGGATGAGCAGCATGCAGACCGCCTCGTTCAGGTTTTGGACAGGTCAGCGTCATAGCATCAAAAAATGCTGACGCAGGCGCCTTCTTCAACGCCTCGCCAGGCTCGGCCCCTGGCGGTGCGCAATGCTGCCCCCGCCGCGGCCCATCGCGAAAGTCGAGGTGCCAGCGCCGAGCGGCCGCTGCCCGCCGGCTTGCTGGCGTTTCTGCTGGTGATGCTGGCGGCAGTCTGGTTCGGGTCCCTGTCCACGCGCTCGCTGATCAGTCCGGACGAAGGCCGCTACGCGAGCCTCGCCTGGGAGATGCTGCGCAGCGGCGACTGGGTCACGCCGCGGTTGAACGGGTTGCTCTATTTCGAGAAGCCTCCCCTTCAGTACTGGATCAGCGCCCTCTTCCTTCACCTGTTCGGCCTGAACGTCTTTGCAGCACGCCTGTGGCCCGCGCTGGCCGGCTTTCTCACCGTGCTGAGCGTTGGAGGCGCAGCCTGGCGGCTGTGGGGCAAGGAAGCCGGCATCCGCAGCCTGGCCGTTGCCGCGTCCATGACCTGGGTCTTCGGCAACGCGCACTTCCTGACGCTCGACGCGAGCCTGACCTTGTTTCTCACGGTGGCCTTGTGCGCGGTGCTCATTGCCGAGCATGCTGATGCGACGGTGGTCGAACGCAGGAACTGGATCTGGCTCGCCTGGGCCGCGATGGCCGGCGCGGTGCTCAGCAAGGGTCTCGTGGGCATCCTGATTCCGGGCGCCACGCTGGTGCTGACGTGCGCGTCGCGTCGCGACTTCGGCCTGTGGCGCCGGATGCACTGGGTGTCGGGCGTGTTGATCTTCCTGGTTCTCGCGGCGCCGTGGTTCGTGCTGGTGTCGATGCGCAACCCGGCCTTTGCACAGTTCTTCTTCATTCACGAGCACTTCGCGCGCTACCTGAGCAACGTTCACCAGCGCGAAGGCGCGTGGTGGTACTACCTGCCTTTGCTGCTTGGCGGGATGTTCCCGTGGACCAGCGCGCTGCCATGGCTGTGGACGCGGCGCACGGCTTCGGGCCCATCACAGGCCATCGCGCCGCAGGACATCCTGATCGTCTATGCGGCCTTCGTGCTGCTGTTCTTCAGCGCCAGCGGATCGAAGCTGCCGTCGTACATCCTGCCGGTGTTTCCGGCACTCGCACTGCTTGTCGGGCTCCGGCTCCGGGACGCCAGTCCGCGTGTGCTGCGACGCCATCTGTTGTTCCCGGTCGCAGTCTGGGCGATCGTGCTGGTCGCCTCGACGCAGACTTCACGGATCGCATCGCATTCCACGCCGGCCGAGGTGTTCGCCCAGCTTGGCGGCGGCGCCCGCTGGGGCGCGGTGACCTTCCTTTCGTTCGCGGCCTTCGCCGGGTGGTTGCTGCGGCGGCGCGGTGCCACGCTGGCCATCGCGACGCTGGCGCTTGGCCATGTCTTGAGCATGGCGGTCGTGATGGCAGCGCACAACCCCTTCGGCCAGCTCAAGAGCGCAGCGCCCTTCGTGTCGGCACTGGAGCCGGTGCTGCAAGCCGGTGCGCCCCTCTTCGCAGTCCGCGCCTATGACCAGACGCTGCCCTTCTACCTGCGCCGCGACGTCACATTGGTCGACTACCAGGACGAGTTCGCCATGGGACAGGCCCTGGAGCCGACGCGCTCGATCGCGTCATTCGACGAGTTCGTGGCGCGCTGGAAGGCGCTCCCGCAGGCGGCGGCCTACATGGACTTTCCGAGCTACGGCGAACTGCACGAGCGCGGTATCCCGATGCGTGTCATCTATCAGGACTCACGGCGAGTCGTCGTGTCAAAGCAATGAAGAGCATCGATCTGAGCCCGGCGGCCCTTCTTCCCTTCACCCGTCCATCGATCGACGAGCGCACCATTGCGGAAGTCGCCGAGGTGCTCCGGTCCGGATGGATCACCACCGGCCCGAAGTGCCAGGCGCTCGAGGCCGCACTGTCCAGGCGCTGCGGCGGACGTCCGGTTCGGCTGGTCAACTCCGGCACGGCTTCGCTCGAACTGGCATTGAGACTGTGCGGCATCGGTCCGGGCGACCAGGTGATCACCACGCCGCTGAGCTGGGTCGCGACCGCCAACGTCGTGCTGGCGGTCGGCGCCACGCCGGTGTTCGTCGACGCCGATGCGAAGACCCGCAACATCGACCTCGACCGCATCGAGACGGCCATCACACCGCGTACGCGGGCACTGATACCCGTCGATCTGGCCGGGTTGCCCGTGGACCGCACGCGGCTCAACGAGATCGCCGCGGCGCATGGCCTGCGAGTCATCGAAGACGCAGCGCAATCCTTCGGCTCCCAATGGGGCGGACGCGTCATCGGCAGCTTCGGCGACCTGGTGTCGTTCAGCTTCCATGCCAACAAGAACCTGACCTCGGGCGAAGGCGGCTGCCTGGTGATGAACGACGACGACGAGGCGCGGCGCTTCGAGCTGCTGCGGCTGCAGGGCGTCCAGCGCCTGCCCGGCGGCGGCATGGATGTGGCGGCGTGGGGCGCGAAGGCGAACATGACCGACATCGCTGCGGCGATCGGGCTGGGCCAGTTGCGCAGCATCGATGACTTCAACGCCCGCCGCCGACGGCTCGCGCAGCGCTATTTCGAGCGTTGGGACCGAACGCTGGGTTTCGAGCTCCCGCCGGAGGATGCACAGGGGCACGGCAACTGGCACATGTTCCAGCCGTTGCTGCCACGCGATCTCGCCCCGGCGCGCGGGGACTTCATTGCCGCCATGAAGAACCACGGCATCGGCGTCGGCGTGCACTACCCCGCGATGCACCTGTTCTCGATGTTCCGGGCCATGGGCTACGCCCGCGGCGACTTCCCGGTGGCCGAGGACATCGGCGCACGCACGGTCACGCTGCCGCTCTTTCCGGCCATGACGGACGCCGACGTCGACCGAGTCTGCGACGCCGTGGGCGCGGTGGCGGCTTCATTGCGGAGGGCTTGACCATGACAGTGCTGAAGGCAGTTCCCCATCACGAACCCGAGACCGAATCCCCGCCCGATGCGCCGGCGTTGAGTGTCGTGATTCCGGTCTACAACGAGGAGCAGGGACTGGCGGCCCTGTTCTCGCGCCTCTATCCGGCGCTCGATGCGCTCGGGTTGTCCTATGAGGTGATCTTCGTCAACGACGGAAGCAGGGACCGTTCGGCCGCGCTGCTCGCGGCGCAGTTCGAGCGCCGTCCCGACGTGACCCGGGTGATTCTCTTCAACGGCAACTTCGGCCAGCACCGGGCAATCCTCGCGGGCTTCGAACACTGCCTCGGCGACCGCATCGTCACCCTCGATGCGGACCTGCAGAACCCGCCCGAAGACATCCAGCTGCTGCTGGACGCGATGGACCAGGGGCACGATTGCGTCGGTTCGGTCCGCCGCGATCGGCAGGATTCAACCTGGCGGCGCTGGGCGTCGCGGGTCATGAATCGCCTGCGCTATCGGCTCACCGGCATCGTCATGACCGACCACGGCTCGATGCTGCGCGCCTACAGCCGCAACGTGGTGCAGCTCATCAACCAGTGCAACGAGATGAACACCTTCATCCCGGCGCTGGCGCTGCAGTTCTCGCGCAACCCCGCCGAAGTGGAGGTCGGCCACGAGGTGCGGCACGCCGGCGAATCGAAGTATTCGTTCTACAGCCTGGTGCGCCTCAACTTCGACCTCGTGACAGGCTTCTCGCTGGTGCCGCTGCAGGCTTTCTCGCTGCTCGGGATCGTGGTGTCCCTGCTCTCGGCGCTGCTCTTCGTCGTGCTGGCAACGCGCCGGCTGGTGATGGGGCCCGAGGTGGGCGGCGTCTTCACTCTTTTCGCGCTGCTCTTCCTGCTGGTCGGGCTGGCGCTGTTCGGTATCGGATTGCTGGGCGAGTACGTCGGGCGCATCTACCAGGAAGTGCGCGCGCGACCGCGCTATGTCATCAACGCCGTGCTCGAGCGCAAGCGTCCATGAAGCCCGGCATGCCCACGCGAGCGATCGTCTTCGCCTACCACGACGTCGGCGTTCGCTGCCTCCGTGTGCTGCTCGACGCCGGTGTCGAGGTGCCGCTGGTGGTCACCCATGCCGACGCCGCCGGCGAGAACATCTGGTTCGGTAGCGTGGCCGAGCTCGCGAAGCTGCACGGCCTGCGTTGCGTGTCGCCGGCCGATCCCCACGTGCCGGAACTGCTGGCCGAAGCCAGGGTTGCCGAGCCGGATTTTCTGTTCTCCTTCTACTACCGGCACATGCTCAAGGCGCCGTGGCTGCAGTTGCCGCGCCGCGGTGCCTTCAACATGCACGGCTCTCTGCTGCCGCAGTACCGTGGGCGCGCGCCAGTCAACTGGGCAATCATCGAAGGCGCCACGCGGACCGGCGCCACCCTGCACCGCATGAACGAAAGGCCCGACAACGGCGCCATCGTCGATCAGTGCGCGGTCCCGATCCTCATCGACGACACCGCGCACGAAGTCTTCGGCAAGGTGGTTGTCGCGGCGGAGATCGTGCTGGCGCGCAGCCTGCCGCGACTGCTGGCCGGCACGGCCGAAGAAACCCCTCAGGATCTTTCGCAAGGCCGCTACTTCGGCGGCCGCAAGCCGGAGGACGGCCTGATTCCCGCCGCGGCGAGCGCGCGGCAAATCCACAACCTCGTGCGCGCCCTTGCACCGCCCTACCCCGGAGCCTTCTGCCGGATCAACGGAAAGCGCATCCGGATCGACCGCACCCGGCTCGTCGGGCGGCCGTTGCATGCGCCTGGCACCGGCCTCCGGTGCCTGAGCGAGGCCGGCAGGCTCTGGCTGCTGGCCGCCGACGGCAGCGCGCTCGAAGTGCTGGCCGTGCACGGCGATGCCGGCGTGCCCGACCTTGCGGGCTTTGAAGAATTCCTCGGCGGGCGCTGCGTGCCCCTTGACACCTGAATCACCTCCAATCACCACGGGTTGCCTGCCATGCTCAAAGTCCTCGTCCTCGGTGTCAACGGCTTCATCGGCCACCACCTCACTCGTCACATCCTCGAGACCACCGACTGGCACGTGTACGGAATGGACATGCTGTCCGACCGCGTGCGGCCCTGGCTCGACGATCCGCGCTTTCACTTCTTCGAAGGCGACATGACGATCAACAAGGAGTGGATGGAATACCACGTCAAGAAGTGCGATGTCGTGCTGCCCCTGGTCGCGATCGCGACGCCGGCGACCTATGTGCAGGAGCCGCTGCGGGTCTTCGAGCTCGATTTCGAAGCCAACCTGCCGATCGTCCGGCAGTGCCTCAAGTACAACAAGCGGGTGGTGTTCCCGTCGACCAGCGAGGTCTACGGCATGTGCACGGACGCCGCCTTCGATCCCGAAGTATCGAACCTGGTCTACGGTCCGATCAACAAGCCGCGCTGGATCTACGCTGCCGCCAAGCAGCTGATGGACCGCGTGATTCATGCCTACGGCCAGCAGGATGGCTTGCGCTACACGCTCTTCCGACCCTTCAACTGGATCGGCCCGGGGCTCGACAGCCTGCACACGCCCAAGGAAGGTTCGAGCCGCGTCATCACCCAGTTCCTGGGCCACATCGTGCGGGGCGAGTCGATCCGGCTGGTCGACGGCGGCGGCCAGCAGCGCGCCTTCACCTACGTGGACGACGGCATCGACGCGCTGGTCAAGATCATCGCCAACAAGGACGGCGTGGCCGACTCGAAGATCTACAACATCGGCAATCCCGCCAACAACCATTCCATCCGCGCACTGGCCGAAATGATGGTCCGACTCGCGCGCACGCTGCCCGAGTACCGCGACGCGGCCGAAGCGGTGCGCCTGGTCGACGTCTCGTCGACCGACTACTACGGCCGCGGCTACCAGGACGTGACGCATCGGGTGCCGGACATCAGCTCGACCATGAAAGACCTGGACTGGAAGCCGAGGGTGGGGATGTCGGAAGCACTGGCCAGTCTCTTCGCCTACTACCGGGACGAGGCCGAGGCGGCCGCCGACCTGGCGATCTGAGCCGATGGCCTGCATCGCACTCAAGGTCGATGTCGATACCTTGCGAGGCACCCGCGAAGGCGTGCCCCGGCTGCTGACGGTCCTGCGGCTGGTCGGAGCCCATGCCTCCTTCCTGTTCAGCCTTGGCCCCGACCACACCGGCAGGGCCATCCTGCGGGTGTTTCGTCCCGGCTTTCTGAGCAAGGTCGCGCGGACCTCGGTGCTCGAGCACTACGGCTTGCGCACGCTGATGTACGGAGTTCTTCTGCCGGGCCCCGACATCGGGCGATGCGAGGCCGGCACCCTGCGGGCAGTCCGCGACGCCGGGTTCGAGGTCGGCGTGCACTGCTGGGACCACGTCGAGTGGCAGGATCGGCTCCTGCTGCGCGACCCCGAATGGGCCAGGCGCCAGATGCAACTTGCGGTGGAGCGCCACACCGAGATCTTCGGTTCTCCACCGCGGGTGCATGGAGCAGCCGGGTGGCAATTCAACGCCGCCGCCGCGCAGGCGGAGACCGCGCTGGGGATCAAGCTGGCCTCCGACACGCGCGGCGCGGGGCCCTTCATTCCCGTGGCGGACGACGGTCGCCCCATCGGGCCGCCGCAGTATCCGACCACACTGCCAACGCTCGACGAACTGATCGGCGTCGACGGCATCGATGCGGACAATGTTCATGCCCACCTGCTCTCGCTCACGGTCGACCCCGACCGGGACCACGTCTACACCCTGCATGCCGAACTGGAAGGCATGAAGCTCATGCCGGCCTTCGAACGCCTGCTGCGTGGCTGGCGCGCGCAGGGCCACAGCCTGGTCTCCATTGGGGATCTGGCTTCAGCGACGGAGCCGGCCGAGCTACCGAGGCACCTGCTGGCGCAGGGTGAGGTCGCAGGCCGCTCGGGACGGCTGGCGGTCCAGGGAGCCGCGTGGTCGGATGCCGTACGTCAACCCGAAGTCGTAACCGTGTGAATCTCTGGGCGAGATGTTCGCCCTCTTCCCGACCGTCGATCACCTCCTGCGGACCGCTCGGCCGGCGTGGAAATTGGATGACAAGAGGCCCACGCCAGTGGGAGCATTGTTCGTGCCGTCAACTACACGAGGTGGCGCAATGTCGAAGAACCCCTGTTGCAACCCGATGCGGCTCGGAGCGGCCGTGCCCCTGGCGATGGCCATTGGCCTCGTCCTCATGCTGCCGCCGGTCCTGGCAGAGCCCATCTTCAAATGCGGCAAGACCTACACGAACGTTCCGGCGGGTCAGGGAGCCTCGAAGTCGCTCCCCAAGGGCTGCGTGCTGGTCGATACCGTGGCCCAGCCCAAGGGAAAGGCCGAGACCATTGCGATCGACGGCTCCAGGCAGATTTCCGTGCCGGTCGGGCAGGACGGGCGGTTCTGGATTCGAGGTTCCGTCAACGGCTTTCCGGTGCAGTTCGCGATCGACAAAGCGGCGACCGTTGCTGCCGGCGTCGTCGTCTCCGAAGATTTTGCTGCGCGCGCCAACCTGATTGGCGGCGCACCGGCCCGACTGCAGACGGCCACCGGTGTCGTGGAGGCGCGCCGCATCGAAGGCGTGGCGATGAGCTTCGGCCCCTTCAAGGTGCCGATGTCCACGGTGCTCGTCGCGCCGATCGGGGGCAAGGCGACGGACGCTGTGCTCGGCCAGGAATTGCTTTCGCTCTTCGACATCACCGCCAACGACCGCGAGATGACGATCGCCAGCAAATAACGTGTCGAAGCAATTTGCACCAGAGGGCAATTGCGCTCCTCATCGGTAGCCCGTATGTTTTGGGGAAGTCGCGTGTGGCGGCTGTCTCCTGGAAGGGGCTTCGATGAACTTCATGTCCGGACCCTTGGCTTGGCGGATGGCCGCGGCTGCAACGTCTCTTGCCCTTATCTCCTGCGCGCAGCAGCCGGCAGCGCCAGCGGCTTCGGCTGCCGCGGGCAAACCGGCGCAAGCTGCGAGCCCTGCGCCGGGTCAACGGGCCGCTGCGTCGCCTGCAACGAGTGCGCCGACGGTGGACCCGGGCGTTCTCCAGTCGCTCGATCGCATGGGCGCATTCCTGCGCACTCTGAAGAGCTTCGAGGTTACGTTGAGCTCGACCACCGACGCCGTGCTCGACAACGACCAGCTTGCACAGGTCGGCCGGTCATCCCGGTTGAAAGTACGCCGGCCCAACGGCATCCATGCGGACATGGCCGACGACGGCGGCGACCACAAGCTACTGGTCTACAACGGCAGGACCGCGACCCTTTTCGATCCACAGACCAAGTACTACGCGACGGTGCAGGCCCCGCCCACTCTGAGGGAAGTCGCCACGCTCCTCAATGATCGCTACGGCATCGAGCTGCCGGCCGCGGACCTCTTCGCGTGGGGCACGGACAAGGTCGACACGTCGGGCATCAGGTCTGCGGACTTTCTCGGCGTCGCGCAGGTCGACGGCGTCCTGACCGATCATTTCGCGCTCCGGCAGGACGGTTTCGACTGGCAGATCTGGATCGAGCAAGGGCGCACGCCGGTGCCGCGCAAGCTATTGATCACCACGACCGCCGACCCTGCGAGGCCTCAGCATTCGGTGCTAATGCGCTGGAACCTCGCGCCCAAGTTCGCCGCGAATACCTTCGACTTCAAGCCGCCGGCGGGCAGCCAGCGCATCGTGATCCAGAAGGTCGACGGCACGCTCGACACCCCCGGCAAGTAAGACCATCGCGAGGAGCCACCATGACCCGGCACGCATTCACAGGCAGCGCTTCATCGATCATCACGGGCTGCGTGCTGAGCACGGCGGTCGTGTGCGGCGGCATGGGCTTCGTCAAGGACGCCCAGGCGGACCGTCAGGTTCGAGGCGGCGCACGGACGTCCGTCAACCACAACGTCAACACAAACCGCAACGTGGCCACGAACACGAACGTCAATCGCAACACGAACGTCAATCGCAATGCGAACGTGAACGTCAACCGGAACGTCAACGTCAATGTCAATGGCGGCCGGTATGACGATAACTACCACCCGGTGGCCACGGCGGCGGCGGTGACGGCCGGTGTCGCCATCACCGCCGCCGCCGTGGGTTCGATGGTGCGCACCCTGCCGCCGTCATGCACGGCAGCCGTGGTCAATGGCATCACCTACCAGAATTGCGGCGGTGCGTGGTATCAGCCGCAGTACGCGGGATCGCAGGTGACCTACGTGGTGGTCAATCCGCCCGGCTGATCTCCGTCGCTGCGGCCTCCGGCGCCACAGCCTCTATTTCGGCCACGATGCGGCTCGCCGCGATCTGATCGCCGGTTGCGACGTGCAGTGCAGTGACTTTCCCAGCGATCGGGGCCGAGTGGACGTGCTCCATCTTCATGGCCTCCAGCGTGATGATGGGCTGGCCCGCCTGCACCGTGTCGCCGATGCCGACCATGACCGCGACCACCCGCCCGTTCATCGATGCGCGCAGCTTGCCGTCACCGACCGCCTCGCCCTGGCGCCGGGAAGCCGAGCGCGTCCGGTCTGCCACCCGCACGGGCACGCCGCGGTAGTGCAGCCACAAGGTCGCCCCGTCGCGGTGAAAGCCGGCTTTCTCCTGCACGCCGTCGCAGATGAAGCGGGCAGAGACGTCAGCCAGCTCGACGAGACCGATCGCGAAGCTTTGCCCGGCGATGCTCACGTTGAAGCAACGGTCGCGCGTCACCGTGATGCTGGCATCCGACGTTTGGCCGCCGATGTCGAAGCGCAGCGAGATCGGCAGGCTGTGCGCCAGGCGCCGGGCCGCTGGCTTGTGCCGACGATCACCGCCGGTTTCGTATAGAAGCACCGCCGCAAGGGCTGCCGCGCGGCCCTGCACGACAGGGTCAGCCGCGAGCAGCGCGTGCTCGTGCTGCGCGATGAAGGCCGTGGTCGCGCCGCCTTCGGCAAAGACCGGGTGCTCCAGGCAGCGTCCCAGAAAAGCCTGGTTGGTCGTCACGCCCAGTGCCACGGTGTCTTGCAGGCCCGCAGCCAGCTTGCGGCGCGCCTCGTCGCGCGTGCGGCCGTGGCTGATGACCTTGGCGATCATCGAGTCGTAGAACGGTGGGATGTCGGCGCCCGACTGGAGCGCGTCCTCCACCCGCAGCCCGGTCGGCATCCTCCACAACGCCATGGTCCCGCTCTGCGGCACGAAACCGTCGCCGGCGTCCTCTGCGCACAGCCGCACCTCGATGGCATGTCCGTTGAACTGCACCTGGTCCTGCGTCAGCGGCAGCGGTTCGCCCGCCGCAATGCGCAATTGCAGTTCGACGAGATCCAGCCCGGTGATCGCCTCGGTCACCGGATGCTCGACCTGCAGCCGCGTGTTCATCTCCATGAAATAGAACTTGCCCTCCGCGTCGAGCAGGAATTCCAGCGTGCCCGCGCCTTCGTAGCGGATGGCCTGGACCGCGGCGATTGCGGTCGCGCCCATGCGCGCACGCAGTTCCGTCCCCACCGCCGGCGAAGGCGCTTCCTCGATGAGCTTCTGGTGGCGGCGCTGCACCGAGCAATCGCGCTCGCCGAGATGGATGGCATGGCCGTAGCGGTCGGCGAAGATCTGGATCTCGATGTGGCGCGGCGCCACGATCGCACGCTCCAGGATCATCTCGGGATTGCCGAATGCGCCCTGCGCTTCAGAGCGTGCACTGCGCAGCAGTTCCGCAAACTCGGCCGCCGAAGGAACGAGCCGCATGCCGCGCCCTCCTCCGCCGGCTGCCGCCTTGATCATCACGGGGAAGCCGATGCGCCCGGCCTCGGCTGCCAGGCGTTCCTCACCCTGGTGGTCACCCTGATAGCCGGGAATGCAGGGCACGCCCGCCGCTTGCATCAACGACTTGGCGCCCGCCTTGTGGCCCATCTTGACGATGGCCTCGGGGGACGGACCGATGAAGACCAGCCCGGCGTCCTTGCAGGCCTGGGCGAAGTCGCCGTTCTCGGCGAGGAAGCCATAGCCCGGATGCACCGCATCGGCGCCGGTGAGCCGGGCCGCCTCGATGAGCGCCGGGATGCGCAGGTATGACTGCGCCGGCAACGGCTCGCCGATGCAGACCGCCTGGTCGGCTTCCTGCACATGCCGCGCACGTGCATCGGCCGTCGAATACACGGCCACCGTGCGATAGCCGAGGGCGCGGGCGCTGCGGATGATCCGCAGCGCAATCTCGCCGCGGTTGGCGATGAGGATCTTGTGGAAAGGGCTTGGGTTCATCTGCATCTCGAACGAAGTGCGCGAAGACTCGGGGCGAGTCATGTCACGGCCGAGCGACGGAAAACTGCATCGGCTGAGGCTGGCGCAGCTCCGCTTCCCGGCAGATCGCCAGCACCTTGGCGAGCACGGCCCGGGTGTCGCGCGGATCGATGACGCCGTCGTCCAGCACGCGCGCGCTGGTGGTGAACACGCTCATCTGGCTGTCGAAGCGGTCGATGATGCGGCGCTCCAGTTCGTCGAGCTTGGCCTGGTCGACCTCGCCTTTTCGCTTCATAGCCGCCTCGGTCACGATGGCCATCGTCCTGGCGGCCTGCTCGCCGCCCATCACGGCCGTCTTGGCGTTCGGCCAGGAGAAGCAGAAGCGCGGATGAAAGCCGCGGCCGCACATGCCGTAGTTGCCTGCGCCGAAAGATGCGCCACAGTAGATCGTGATCTGCGGCACCGTCGCATTGGTCACGGCCTGGATCATCTTGGAGCCGTGCTTGATGATGCCGGCCTCCTCGTAGTCCTTGCCGACGATGTAGCCCGTTGTGTTGTTGAGGTAGAGGATTGGCGTCTTCGACTGGCAGCAGGCCTGGATGAAGTGGGTGGCCTTGGTGGCGCCCGCCGGGTCGATGGGACCGTTGTTCGTGACGACGCCGACCGGCAGCCCTTCGATCTTGAAGTGGCCGACCACCGTGGCGCTGCCGTAGTTCTCGCCGAACTCCAGGAATTCGGAGTCGTCGGCGATACGGGCGATCACCTCTTTCATGTCCACCGGGCGCTTGGGGTCCATGGGCATGATGCCCAGGAGTTCCTCGGCGTCGTAGCGAGGCGGCTTGAAGTCGCACATGCGCTCGGGCGGCATGTCGCGGTGCCAGTCGATGTGGGCGAGGATCTCGCGCGCGATGCGGATGGCGTCGCGATCGTCCTCCGCCAGGTAGTCGCCGAGGCCGGAGATCGAGGTGTGCATCACCGCGCCGCCCAGTTCTTCCTCGGTCGCGATTTCGCCGGTGGCGGCCTTGAGCAGCGGCGGCCCCGCGAGAAAGGCCCGCGAGCGGTCCCGCACCATCACGATGTAGTCCGACAGGCCTGTCTGATAGGCGCCCCCAGCCGTGGAGGAACCGTGGGTGACGGTGATCACCGGCAAGCCGGCCGCCGACATGCGTGCCAGATTGCGGAACAGGCTGCCGCCCGTCACGAATTCCTCGACCTTGTAGGTCATGAGGTTGGCGCCCGCGCTTTCGACCAGTTGCACGTAGGGCAACTTGTTCTCGAGCGCCAGTTCCTGCACGCGCAATTGCTTTGGAATACCCATCGGCTGCAAGGCACCGGCATCGATGCCCGAATCCGAAGCGTTCACCATGACGCGCACACCCGACACCCAGCCGATGCCGCTGATGACCCCGCCTCCGGGAACGCTCTTCTCCAGGTCGGGGTTGTCCAGGCCCAGCCCTGCGAGCGAGCAGATCGGCAGGAAAGGCGTGCCCGGGTCGAGCAACAGCGAAAGGCGCTCGCGCGGCAGCAGTTGCCCCCGCTTCTCGAAGCGCTCGCGCGATCTGGCCGAGGTCGCGGCGCTGCGTTCCTCATAGCCGCGCACGCGCTCGATCAAGGCCAGCATGCCCTCGCGGTTCGCCTGGAAGACCTCGCTGGCGGTGGAGATGTTGGATTCGATGGTTGCCATGTGCCGTTGCCTTGTCTTCCTATACGCCCAGTTGCCGGGCAGCCAGATCCTTCATCACTTCTTCAGAGCCGCCGCCGATCATCATCACCTTCACTTCGCGGTAGATGCGTTCGCTCTGCGTGCCGCGCATGTAGCCCATGCCGCCCAGCAGCTGCACGGCCTGATCGGCACAGAACTGCATCGCCTGCGTCGCCTGGACCTTCGCCAGGCACACGCGCGCCACCAGCCGGGCCGGGTCGTCCAACTGGTGCTGGATGCGGTAGGTCAGGTCGTAGACGAGGGTGCGGGCCGCATCGATGCGCAGGGTCATGTCCATGAGCTTGTGTCGCACGACCTGTCGCTCCGACAGCGGCGTCCCGAAGGAAATGCGTTGGCGCGTCCAGTCGACTGCCTCCTTCAGGCAGACCTCGGCCATCCCGCACGCGAGCGCCGACATGAAGAGCCGCTCGGCGTTGAAGTTGTTCATGAAGGTCTTGAACCCTCGGTTCTCCTCGCCCACGAGATGGGCGACGGGGACGCGGCAGTTGTCGAAGCGCAGGTGTGCGGTGTCGGAACTCCACCAGCCCATCTTCTTCAGCGGCGTGCGCGTCAGGCCCGGCGTGTCGCCGTCGATCACCAGCACGGAGATGCCGCCTGCGCCTTTGCTGGCGGGGTCGGTCCGCACGGCGGTCGTGATGAAATCGGCGCGGATGCCCGAGGTGATGAAGGTCTTCTCGCCGTTCACGACGTAGTGGCTGCCGTCCCGGATCGCGGTGGTGCGAAGGCTGGCGACGTCGGAGCCGCCTGAAGGCTCCGTCACGGCCAGGGCGGCGATCTTCTGCCCCGCGAGCACCGGCGGGAGGACGCGGCGCTTGAGCGCATCGCTGCCGGCGGCCAGGATGGGCGGCAGTGCGATGCTGTGCGAGTTGATCGACGCCTGCACGCCACCGCAGCCGCAGCGGGCGAACTCCTCCGCCACCACGATCTGGTAGAAAAGGTCCGCCGGCGTGCCGCCGTATTCCTCGGGGTAGTTCAGGCCGAGGACGCCCATCTCGGCGGCGCGTGCGTAGAGAGAGCGCGGAAAGGTCTCGGCCTCGTCCCACGCGTTCACGAAGGGCGTGATCTCGCGTGCAACGAACTCGCGCAGGCTGGCCCGGAACTGCTCGTGATCGGGACTGAAATAGAAAGGCAGCGGCGGCGCATCCAGGAATTCCATCGATGACTCCTCATGGCCCAGGAGGCTAGCGACTGCCCTCATCACGGTCTTGCGCGGAGTGGCTACGGCGTAGCGACTTGGCACAAGCTTTTCGAGGTGCAGCCCGATAAGCTGAACGTATCCCTTCAGCCAGGAAAAGACCCATGAGCACGAGCGACGCAGCCGCACAGAAGATCGTCCGCATCGGCGGCGCCTCGGGCTTCTGGGGCGACAGCATGGTGGCTGCGCCGCAACTGGTGAAGCTGGGCCGGCTCGACTACCTGGTGTTCGACTACCTGGCCGAGACGACCATGTCCATTCTTGCGGCGGCGCGGGCCAGGAAGCCCGAGCTGGGCTACGCGACGGACTTCGTCGATATCGCAATGAAGTCAGTGCTCGGCGAGGTCAAGCGCCAGGGAATCAAGGTGGTCAGCAACGCGGGCGGCATCAACCCGCAGGGATGTGCCGATGCGCTGCGGGCGCTGGCAGAGGCCGAGGGCATTTCGCTGCGTATTGCCGTCGTCGAAGGCGACGACGTCAGCGGGCAGATGCCGGCGCTGCGCGAGCGCGGCGTGGCTGACATGTACACCGGCGAACAACTGCCCGAGAAGGTGCTGAGCGCCAACGCCTATCTCGGTGCCCTGCCGATCGCGGAAGCGCTGGCCGCAGGGGCCGATGTGGTGATCACCGGACGCTGCGTCGACAGCGCCGTCACCCTCGGCCCGCTGATGCACGAGTTCGGCTGGACCAGCGACGACTTCGACCTGCTGGCCTGCGGCAGCCTCGCGGGCCACATCATCGAATGCGGATGCCAGGCGACCGGCGGCCTGCACACGGATTGGGAAGACATCCCCGACTGGGCGAACATGGGCTACCCGATCGTGGAGTGCCATGCCGATGGCAGCTTCGTCGTCACCAAGCCGGTGGGCACGGGAGGCAAGGTGATCCGCGCCGCCGTCGCGGAGCAGATGCTGTACGAGATCGGCGACCCCGCCGCCTACATGCTGCCCGAGGTGACATGCGACTTCCGTCATGTCGTGATCGAGCAGCAGGCGGACAACCGCGTGCGCGTCAGCGGCGCGAAGGGGCGCGCGCCCTCCCCGACCTACAAGGTTTCAGCGACCCAGCTCGATGGCTTTCGCTGCGCGGGCAGCCTGGTGATCATCGGCATCGACGCCGAGCGGAAGGCGCGGCGCACGGCCGAGGCGATCATCGAGCGCACCAGCCGCATCCTGCGCGAGAGCGGCCAGCCGCCCTTCACTTCGACCCATGTCGAGGTGATCGGATCAGAGTCGCTGTACGGCCCCCATGCGCGGACGCGCAGCGTGCGCGAGGCCACGATGCGCGTGGTGGCGAATCATCCGCAAAAGGCGGCGCTCGCCATGTTCGCGCGCGAGATCGCGCCGGCCGGCACCTCGTGGGCGCCGGGTACGACGGGCCCCGGCGGAGGTCGTCCTGCGGTATCGCCCTTGATCAAGCCCTTCTCCTTCCTGCTCGACAAGCCAGCGGTTCCGCTGGCCTTCCTGCTTGATGGCGAGCGCCACCCCCTGTCGATGCCGCAAGTGGGCGGCGACGCAGAGGCCCCTGCCATCGAGCTTCCCCCTCCCTATGAAGATCCCGGCGAGCCGCAGGAGGAAGTGCGCCTCATCCAGCTCGCCTGGGCGCGCAGCGGCGACAAGGGAGATCTCTCCAACATCGGCCTGGTCGCGCGTCGGCCCGAATGGCTGCCGCTGCTGTGGGACCGGGTGAGCGAACATTCCGTGCGCGACTACTTCTCGCACCTCGTCCATGGGCCGGTCGAGCGCTTCTATCTGCCGGGCACCGCGTCGATGAATCTTGTGCTGCACGACGCGCTGGACGGCGGCGGCCCATCGTCGATGCGAATGGACCCGCTCGGCAAGGGCATGGCGCAGATGCTGCTCGACATGACGATCGCCGTGCCGGCGTCTGTTGCAGTGCAATGCGCGGCGGCGGAACCTGCGGGTCATCACGCTCGACAGGCCCAGGGGCCAGTCCTATAGTCGGGCTCCTCTTGGGCCGCAGCCAGCCCGCAGGAGATGCCGCAGCAGGCCCGCGGTGCAAGAGTGATCGACAGTGCAAATCCACAACGAAGGAGACGCGCAATGAAGAAGTCGGTTCTCATGGTTGTCGGCGCCACCCTGGTCGCTCTGTTCGCCGCCGCTCCGGCGCTGGCCCAGAAGAAGACACTCGCCGTCGTCGTGAAAGGGTTGGACAACCCTTTCTTCACCGTGCTCGGTGACGGGTGCGCCCTCTGGAACAAGGAGAACGCCAGCTCCGAATACACCTGCCTCTACACCGGCCCGGCATCCAGCGCCGACGAGGCGGGCGAAGTGCAGATCGTCGAGGACCTGATCAACAAGGGCGTTGCGGGCATCGCCATCTCGCCGTCGAACGCGCCGGCCATGGCCACGATGCTCAAGGCCAAGAGCCCGAAGATGCCGATCATGACGATCGACGCCGATCTCGCGGCGGCCGACCGGGCCCAGCGCAAGACCTATCTCGGCACCAACAATTACGACATGGGGGTGCTGATGGCCAAGCACCTGAAGGAACTCAACGCCAAGGGCGGCACGGTCTGCATGCAGCTCGGCAACGTGGCGGCCGACAACATCAACGCGCGCGCGGCGGGCTTCCGCGACACCATCAGCGGCAAGAAGGGCATCGACCGGCTCAAGGGCGAAGGCGGATGGACCGAGATTGCCGGCTGCCCGCTCTTCACGAACGACCAGATCGACCTCGCCAACCAGCAGATGGCCGATGTGTTCACGAAGAATCCGAAGCTCAATGCGTTCATCCTCGTCGGCGGCTGGGCGCAGTTCGGCCCGCAGGCCTATGCACAGGTGACCGACCAAGTGATGCCCAAGCTCAAGTCCAAGGAGCTGATCATCGTTGCGGGCGACACGCTGCCGCCGCAGCTAGATGCGCTGAAGGCCGGCCGCAGCCATGTGCAAGTCGGCCAGCGGCCCTTCGAGATGGGCCACCGCGCGCCGGCCGTGCTGATCGACCTGATCAACGGCAAGAAGGTGAACGATCCGCTCTACACGGGCCTCGACGAGTGCGTCCCGACGAACCTGGACAAGTGCCCGGCCAAGTAACGCCCATGACCGTCCTGGAGCTCTCAGGGGTCTCCAAGCATTTCGGCGCCATCCAGGCGCTGACCGACGTGTCCCTGTCGCTGGCGGCCGGCGAGGTCGTCGGCCTGATGGGCGACAACGGCGCGGGCAAGTCGACGCTGGTCAAGATCGTGGCCGGCAACTACCCGCCGAGCCACGGCGAGGTGACGATGGAAGGCCGCAAGGTCGTCTTCCACAAGCCCGCCGACGCGCGCGAGCAAGGCATCGAGATCGTCTACCAGGACCTGGCGCTGTGCGACAACCTCACGGCCGCGGAGAACGTGTACCTTGGCCGCGAGCTGACGCGCGGCATCGGACCTTTCAGGGTCCTGAACTACCGCGCGATGTTCCAGCGCGCCGGGGAACTGTTCGCCGAACTCAAGTCGGAAACGCGACCGCGCGACCTCGTGCGGCGGATGTCCGGTGGACAGCGCCAGGCCGTCGCCATCGCTCGCACGCGGCTGGCGGACCCTCGCATCGTGCTGATGGACGAGCCGACCGCCGCCATCAGCGTGCGCCAGATTGCCGAGGTGCTGAGCCTGATCAGGCGGCTGCGAGACCACGGCATCGCGGTCGTGCTGATCAGTCATCGCATGCCGGACGTCTTTGCGGTGGCGGACCGGATCGTCGTGCTGCGCCGTGGCGTGAAGGTGGCCGACAAGCCCATTGCACAGAGTTCGCCTGAGGAGGTCACAGGCCTCATCACCGGCGCCATCGGGGCCGCATGATGAGCCTTCCCGGCGAATTCGACGCGGCGGCGAGTCTCCAGGAATCGATCGGCCGGCGGTCGCACCGCACGTGGCTGGGCTGGCTCGTCAGCCAGCAGACGTTCTGGGTGTCGGTGGCCGCGGTGATGGCGTTCGTCGTGCTGTCGCTGGCGAGCGATGTCTTCGCGACGCAGCAGAACCTGTTCAACGTGACGCGCAACTTCGCGTTCGTGGCCATCATCGCGATCGGCATGACCGCAGTCATCATCACCGGCGGCATCGACCTGTCGGTCGGCGCGGTGCTCGTGCTGTCGGGCATGGTGATCGGCATGACGATGAATGCGGGCACCTCGATCTGGGTGGCGATTCCGCTGGCGCTCGGCGCCTCGCTGCTGGTCGGTGCGCTCAACGGCGTGATGATCGCTTACGTCGGCGTGCCGCCCTTCGTGGTCACGCTGGGCATGTTGTCGATCACGCGCAGCCTGGCCATGGTGTTGTCCAACAACCGGATGGTCTACCAGTTCGGTCCGGACCAGCCGCAGTTGCTCGCGCTGGGCGGCGGCTTCGTCAATCTCGACCTGCCCTTCGTCGACGTGATCCGGGTGCCCAGTCCCGTGCTGTTCCTGCTCGTGCTGCTGGTGATCGCGAGCTTTGCGTTCCGCTGGACGCGCTGGGGCCGGTACCTGTATGCCATCGGCGGCAACGAACGCGCGGCCGTCATGACCGGCGTGCCCGTCAAGCTGGTCAAGGTCAGCGTCTACATGTTCTGCAGCCTGTGTGCCGGCATCACCGGAATTCTTGAAGTCGGCTGGCTCGGTACCGTGACCACCAGCCTCGGCCAAGGGATGGAGCTGTCGGTGATTGCGGCATCCGTCATCGGCGGCACCAATCTCACGGGCGGCATCGGTACCGCGTTCGGTGCGGTGGTCGGAGCGGCGTTGATCGAGGTGATCCGCAACAGCCTGATCCTGCTGGGCATCAGCACTTTCTGGCAAGGCACCTTCGTGGGCAGCTTCATCATCATCGCGGTGCTCTTCGATCGGCTGCGCGCGCGCGGCGCAAACGACTGAGCTGCGCGCCCGGTCCGCACCGCCCGTCCGTCATACCCCCTTTGTGGGATGACGATGCGCGCAAGTTTTCTGCACGATCGGCCAGCCCGACCCAACGTCGCCTTTCGACGCGCCGAGGCTGGAGGAGAGACACATGGATATCCTGATGCTCAAGGGCAGCACCGGCACGGACGTGGACAAGCTCCGCGCGGCACTTGCGACGGCGCTTGGCGACGAGGCCACCGGTTTTTCTTCCCTCGGGAAGCCGGGCACTCCGATCGATGACGACTTCGACGCGGCGATCAAGCGATGGCAGGCCGGCGTCGGCATCATCGCGGATGGCGTCGTGGGGCCGCGGTGCCAGATCCTGCTGGAGCTGATCCCCGAAGTCGGCGGCAGCCTTTCACTGCCGCTGACGGTCGGCAAGGTGAGCCAGGTGTTTCCGGCCACCAAGCCCGCGAACATCGCACGCTACCTGCCCTACATCGGCTCGGCGCTGGGTGTGGCCCACCTCACCGATCCCGCCATGATCCTCGGCGCACTGGGCACCATCCGCGCGGAGACCGAAGGTTTCGTGCCGATCTCCGAGTTCCAATCCAAGTACAACACCGCACCTGGTGGCGCGCCCTATGCCCTCTACGACCTGCGCAAGGACATCGGCAACGGCGCTGCGGGCGACGGCGCGAAGTACAAGGGCCGCGGCTTCGTCCAGCTGACGGGCAAGGCCAACTACATCAAGTACGGGAAGGACGTCGGCCTTCAGCTCGAGGCCATGCCGGACATGGCCAATGCGCCCGAAATCGCGGCGGTGCTGCTCGCGCTGTTCCTCCAGGACAAGGCCACGGCGTTTCGCGCCGCGGTCGCGAAGAAGGACTACAAGGCCGCCCGCAAGCTCGTCAACGGCGGCGCGCACGGTCTCGAGAACTTCACGGACGTGTTCCAGCGCGCCCAGCCAGTGTGGAAGGAAGAACTGACCATCGCCGCCGCCAGCGGCATTCCTGCTGGCAAGCCCGGTGCCGCAGCCCGGCGTGCCGTGGCGAGCGCCACCAAGGCGCTGGCAGCCCGCGTGGACCACCCGCGCAAGAGCAAGGACTCGTTGACGCGGAAGGACGCCGCCGACATCCGCGACCGGCTGTACATGCCACCGGCGGTGAGCCTGCCCGACGTCTATCCGCCGCTCGACCAGTTCCACTTCCTGCCGAGCTACACGAAGGCCAACCTCATCCTCGCCCAGGGTCGCGAGGGATCGTGCACCGGCTTCGGCCTCACTTGCGTGATCAATTACATGCGCTGGATCAAGGCGAAAACGCCGCCGGCCATGACGTCGGTCAGCCCCCGCATGCTCTACACGCTCGCCCGCCGTCATGACGAGTACGAAGGCGAAAACTACGAAGGCTCGACCTGCCGCGGGGCGATCAAGGGCTGGTTCAACCACGGCGTCTGCCTGGAGCCCGATTGGCCCTACGCCGCGGGCAAGGCCACGGCGCCGAAGTACGGTTTCGCGAAGCGAGCGGCCAACATCACGCTGGGGGTCTACTACCGGATCGACACCAGCTCGATCACGGACCTGCAGGCGGCCATCTCGCAGCACGGCGCCATATTTGTCTCCGCCTACACCCACGATGGCTGGGACACGGTGGCCGCGGTCGGCGTTCCATCGGACCACTCCCGGGTGCCGGTCATCCAGTTCGACGGACGCAAGTCCGAGACGGGTGGCCACGCCTTCGCGTTCGTCGGCTACAACGATCAGGGCTTCATCCTCCAGAACTCCTGGGGCACGGGCTTCGGCGCGGGCGGCTTCGCCGTCCTGAGCTATCTCGACTGGCTGGCCAATGCGATGGATGCGTGGGTCGTTTCGCTTGGTGTGCCCCGCGTCATCGCCGGCCAGCTGGCCGCGGGGGGGTCCACCGGCGTGGAAGTCGGGCGCTCCGGTGCCGACCGGAGCAAGTGGTGGGACAACAGCCTTGCCTACCAGCACAGCGTGGTCCTCGGCAACGACGGCCGCGTGAGCCGGTACCTGACCGAAGACGAGCAGCCGAGAAAGCTCCAGCAGCAAGCCTATGTGTTGCCCGATGCGTGGTTCCGCGAGCGAGGCGTCCAGCGCAAGCGCCTGGTCCTGTACGTGCATGGCGGCCTCAACGACGAGGCGACCGCCATCAAGCGTGCGAGCGCCATGGGACGCTACTTCATCGGAAACGGCTGCTATCCGATCTTTCTCGTGTGGAAGACCGGCCTGTTGGAGTCGTTGACCGACATCATCACGGACATGTTCCGCAAGCAGCCTGCCGTGGCAGGCGCGCCGGGCTGGGTCACGGATGCGAGCGACCTCGTCATCGAGAAGACGATCGCGCGGCCGGGCGCCAAGCCCATCTGGAGCGAAATGAAGGAGAACGCCGAACTTGCCTTCGTGGAAAGACGCGGCGGGGACCT
Organism: Variovorax flavidus; assembly: GCF_030317145.1. Classification (GTDB taxonomy): domain Bacteria; phylum Pseudomonadota; class Gammaproteobacteria; order Burkholderiales; family Burkholderiaceae_C; genus Variovorax; species Variovorax flavidus. The sequence continues at coordinate 703,850 of NZ_JASZYE010000001.1, read as the reverse complement.
CCTCCTCGACGCACTTTCGAGCCTTGCCGGCACGTGGGGCGATGACTTCGAGTTGCACCTGGTCGGCCATTCCGCCGGATCGATCGCCATCGGCCACCTGCTCAAGGCGCTCGCGCTGCGCAGAGACGGCGGGAGGGACCAGGGTCTCTGGAAATGCCTCACCTCGATCAGCCTGTTTGCGCCAGCGTGCAGCGTGGCCTTCGCCAACCGGACCTACGCGAAGAACCAGGACGTGATGCAGCGCCTGCACCTGGACATCCTCGCGGACAAGATCGAACGCGACGACAACGTGGCGGCGATCTATCGAAAGTCCCTGCTCTACCTGGTCTCGAACGCGCTGGAAGCCGACGTGCACGCGCCCATCCTCGGGCTCGACCGCGTCGCGGATCCGAACGACACGGGATGGGACGGGACGTCTGACACCGGCGACGCGCTCAAGACGTGGCGCCAGGCCGCCGAGGACAGCGACCTGGGCAATCGGACCACGAAGGTGACGGCCTCGCAAGTCAAGACGGCGATCGACGCCAACGGCAAGCCGGTGATGACCCCCGCCGCCCACGGAAGCTTCGACAACGACATCGACGTGGTCAGCCGGACCATGCTTCGCATCACGGGGGATGCGAAGCTCGCGATGCCCATCGACGATCTGCGCGGCTTCTAGAGCCTAGGCCGGCGCGCGCGTGAGCTTGGCCGTCGTGTCGAAACCTCGGCTCTTGTACGTCCCCGCGAGCGTGCCGTCCGGCTGGAGCTTGTAGTTGACCGTGGCGCCATTGGGGAACTGGTAGTCCAGCGTGCCAGGCCCCACCTTCGCATTGATGCGTCTCCATTGCGGAGCGATGTTCACATAGGTGTTGCTCGGTTCGCCCGTCGAGTAGACCATGGTCGCACCCGATGCATCGATGCGCTCGACGATCAGGATGTGGTCGAGCTGCGTCGAGCCGTTGATCCACTTGCCGACCCATTTTCCGGAGAAGCCCTTGACGTTGGGCGGAAGGGCGTCACCCGGCGCCTCGACCTTGACGTCGGGCGGTAGGGGTGCCTTGGAGGGAGGGGCTGCGCAAGCGATCAACCCGATGCACGCGACAACGGCGCTGAGAGTGCTTTCATCTCTTCTTCTCCTTTTTGATGAGGCAACGCTATCTGCGCGGAGTTTTGCGCACATCATTCAAATTGATAATGACAGTTGCCCCATTTGCCGGGCAGAAGCGCGCCGGCAAATGTCGGAGGTTTGTGGACACCGACTTCGGGACTTGGCAATATGGACCGCCCCGCAATCGCGGGCTCCATCAACTAGCCAAAGGTTCGCATGAGAAAAATTGTCCTGATCGGCGCTGCCGTGATTCAACTGACCGCCATGACCGCTTTTGCCCAAAGCAGTGGCGAGGCCGATCCATCACAAGCCAAGGCCCCGCCCGTCGCAAAGACCACGCCTGCGGAGCGTGCCGCTGCACGCTCGGACCGAAAGGCGCAGGGCGGACAGGCCGCTCGCGGCCCGCAGATCGGTGAAGGACAAAGCGAGCCCGCTCCCACGGCCGCGGTCAGCAGCGCAGACCGCAAGGCGGCGGCGGCGAAGCGCCGGGCCGCCAATCGTGAGGCCAACAAGTCGGGCGAATACGCACGCGGCGGCAACGCGGACGCACCGGAGAAGCAGAAGCAGTAAGGTTTCACGCAGCGCGCCCGGGACGGGTTCCCGTGCGCTGCAGTTTTCGCTGGCGGGCGTGACTTCCTACCTTGGGAGACGGGTCCGCTCCGCGATCCAATACGGGCCGCATGAACCCGATTTCACAGCGAATGAACCCAGCCCTGAGTCTCGTCATAGAAGAACCCATCGCCGGGCACTACTACTGGATGATCGTTCGACCCGGTGGGTGGCTCCGCCTCTCCCCCACTCTCATCAACTCCGCGTCCGGGCCGCTGCCTTCGTACCAGGCGGCCCAGGAAGCCGGCCGCCAGGCGCTGGCCGCGATGCAGGCGCCGGTTGACCACCCCATTCCGAGCGGCTTCGGTGGTGCCTGGGACATCATGACGATGCCCGGCGCGTTGGTCTGAGGCGTCAGCCCTTCAGGTCCTCGAGCGTCTTTCCGCTGGCGAGAGCCTCTTTCATCCAGCGCGGCTGCGGGCCGCGGCCGGTCCACGAGTTTCCGCTTCCATCGCGGTAGAGCACGGACGACGGCCGGCGCTTGAACTTGCGGGTCTTGGCCTTCGCGGCCGGCGCGGCGGAAGCGCCGCTCACGAATTCATCGAGCGACCGGCCCGAAGCCAGCGCATCGCGAAGCCAATGCGGACGCGGCCCACGACCTGACCAGGAATTGCCGTTGCCATCGATGTACTTGGCGCCCTTCGCCGAGGCTGCATCGGCCGTCGAGGGCTTCCGGGCGGCGGCGGGTGCCGCGCCAAAACCGAGTTGGTGTGCAGTCAACCCGTAATGATCGATCGCCACCTTGATGCGCGAAATAACGCCTGAAATCTCCTTGTCGCGAAGGGCGTCGGCCTGTCGTTGCAGCATCGCGATCTTCTTCTGAAGCTGGGAATAGGTCTGGGTCATGAGGCGCCTTTGTCAATCAATCAAGAGGTGTAGCTTAATCCCAACGGTCATGGCGCCTTCGGAAAAGCCCATTTCCCAATTGGAAGCAGCTGCTCTCCCATAGGAATGATCTGAATTTCTCGCATCCAAACTCCCCCAAGCGTGACAAACGCCGCGCAGTGTCAATCTGGTCGACCTGCGCAATCACTCGATTCGGGCTTTGCCATGCGACGATCAAAAACCCAAACCAACTCGACAAGCTTGGCAAAGAAGACATGAGCATTTATGTGATCGACGACCACCCACTCATGCGAGACGCAGTCTCCATGGTGCTGCGCAGGGTCCGCCCCGCGGCCAACATCGTCGAACTGGACCGACTGTCCCGACTGGGCGACGCCGTCGTCAAGCACGGCGTCCCCGATCTGGTCTGCCTGGATCTGAACTTGCCGGACACCAGCGGCTGCTCCGGCGTGATTGCCGTGAAACAGAGCTTTTCGAGTGTGCCGCTTGCCGTCTACTCGGCCTCTCCGGCGGCTGACATGGAGGCGCAATGTCTCGCGCATGGCGCAGACATCTATATCGACAAGGCCAGCGGCGCCACGCAACTGGCGTCATCGCTGCGGGCGCTGCTCGTCGAGGAGGTCGAGAGCGACACGGACAGCGACGAAGCGCCCGCCTCAGGGGGTCAATTGACCAAGCGACAGCGGCAGTTGGTGCAGCTGCTCAATGAAGGCCTCGGCAATCGCGAGATGGCGCAGCGTCTGGAAATCAGCGAAGACACGGTCAAGGTGCACATGTGGCGGCTTTACAAGCGTATCGGCGTCAGCAGCCGGACGCAGGCCCTGCACTACGCAAGGACGAAGGGACTCCTCGTCTCCGATATGGGGACCTGAGAACCGGAAGGCACCGTCGATCAGCGAATGGTCGAAAGCCGTCCGAAGGCTGTTCCAGCGCCCATCGTGGTGCTGCATTCCTTGACCAGGGCGGCGGAACGCGAGACCTGATCGGTTATCCGGTCATTCAGCGGCCGCCAGCCGCGGTACAGGGGAACCACAAGGAACCAACCCGTTGCCGCCACGGCCACCGCAGCGCCAATGCAGATCCAATGCATCAATTCCATTCCTCGACCCTCTCCGTGTTGCGTTGGCCATCAGTCTGCACGTTCGCCATGCGCTTGTGCATCCGCCGTTTGGCGCACCTTGAGCAGTTGCTCACGGTCCGGACCGGTCAGATGTCACGATCGGAGCCGGTCCTTGTCGATGTGCGGACTCATTCGCACGTGCACGATGCCGCACGCGTGCAGAAGCCCGCGGCGTTCGATGCCGTGCTGCTCCCTGCCTTGCAGGACGGCCGGGCTCTTGCCGGGCATTGGATGTCGCATCCCAGACAGCCACCGGAGACCGGTGCGGCGCAATAGTTGCCGGACTGGGCGGGCTGCATGGCGGTCGAGACCGGCTGCCCGCAGCCGCACAACAACACCAGTACAACCAGAATCAACGACTTCATGAAGAGCTCCTTGTGTGGCCGATGGCCGATGCGTGATATTCGTCTTGTCCGGAGCGAATCTATCCGCAAGCCAATTAGGATCGGCGAATCGTAGCCACTAGAGTCTCGCCCAAAGAAAAAGCGCTCTACTCGTGTGCGCGCGACAAAGCCATGAGGCCAGCCCCACACGTCATTCATGACCTTCAAGAAACTCCGGATCACCGGGCCTGCAGCCGGCGTCTACGAGCTGGGCCAGCCCATGCATGTGTACGACGGGAGCGTGCTCCTTGCCACGCTCGACCCCGTGCCATTGCTCAACATGGGCACGGAGATCCACGTCGAGGCCTTCACGCCCACCCGTGTCGTCCGTGACGAACGCCGCCATGTAGGCCGTCTGATCTTCCTGGAGATCTGCGCCTTCATAGCCGAGCACTTTCACCAGATCCAGGCGATCAGCTTCGTCTTCACACGGCAGGTCGACCTGCTGGGCGGCGGCGCCGAGCAAGCCACGTCGCGCGCCGAAACGGCCGATCGCATCGGTGCGGTGAACGTCCAGATCACGCCGAAGGCGGACGCCCTGCCGGGCCACTTCGTCGTCTCGGGCGTGTGGGTCTACAGCCAGCGCAACCTCGCGGCCCTCAAGATCGTGCTCGAGGAGCAGCGCGCGCTCTATCGCGCGGCACCGATCAAGGCCGGCGCAAGGGACAAGCCCGGCTTGCGCAAGGCCCTTGGGCGCCTGATCAGCCGCCGCAGCGAAAAGTAGCCCGCGTTGCGCGAAGGGCCCGGTCCCTTGTGAGCCACCGCGCACACTCCTATGATGCGCCGTTGACCTCGCCAAGGTCGGGAGAACATCATGTTGCCCATCGAGTCGGACGTCTCTCTTTCGCGCCGCATCGCATTGCAGCTGGGCCTGGGTCTCGGCGCGGGCATGTTGCCCGGCATCGGGGCAGCCCAGGGCGCATGGCCCACCCGGGCGGTCACGCTGGTCGTCGGCTATCCGCCGGGCGGACAGACGGACTTCGCCGGCCGCATCCTCACCGCGGGCATGCAGACCAGCCTGGGCCAGGGCGTGGTGATCGACAACAAGCCGGGCGCCAACGGCAACATCGCCACCGACTTCATCATGAAGGCGCCGCCCGACGGCTACAAGCTGCTCGTCGGCAATGGCAGCAACATGGTGCTCAATCCGCACACCTATCGCAACACGGCCATGGCGGACCCTCTGAAGCTCGTGCCCATCGGCCTGTTGCTGACCTCGTCGCTGATGCTGGTCGTGCCGTCGAGCCTGCCGGTCAAGGATCTTTCCGAGTTCATCGCCTGGGTCAAGGCGCAGGACAAGGCGGGCACCGGCATCGACTACGCGTCCGGCGGACCTGGCAGTCTGGTGCAGACCGCGATGGAGCTTTTCCGCGAGCGCATCGGCAAGCCCAAGATGAACCACGTCCCCTACAAGGGCAGCAGCCCGGCGATGACCGACCTGATCGCCGGGCGGGTCAACGCCATGTTCGACGCGTCGTCGGTGGTGGCCCCGTTCCTCAAGTCCGGCCAGCTCAAGGCCCTGATGTCCACCGGCGCCAAGCGGGTGCCTGCATTCCCGGATGTTCCCACGGCCACCGAGAAAGGCATCAAGGACTTCCAGATCATCTCCTTCATCGGCCTGTACGGTCCACCTGGCCTGAGCGCCGACATCGTGAAGAAGGTCAACACGGCAATGAACAGCGCGCTCAAGGATCCGAACGTGCAGAAGACCATCGCCGAGCGCGGCGACGATGCCGGCGGCGGGACGCCCGAGCAGTTGAACGAACTGACCCGCCACTACTACAAGCTGCTGGGCGAAGTCGTCCGGGCCAATGACATTCGCGCCGAGTGAGGTCTACACTCCCTGCCCCAAGAGAAGCCCAGAGACCCCGACGTGCCCCACTACTGGTTGATGAAGTCCGAGCCGGACGACTGTTCGATCGACGATGCACTGGCTGCGCCGGACGCGACGGTGCCATGGACCGGCGTGCGCAGCTTTCAGGCGCGCAACTTCATGCGTGACGGCATGCACATCGGCGACGGCGTGCTGTTCTATCACTCGAGTTGCCCCGAGCCCGGAGTCGTGGGCATTGCCCGCGTCGCATCCGGCACGCGACCGGACCCGACGCAATTCGATCCAAGCTCGCCCTACCACGATCCGACGTCGCGACGCGAAGCGCCAAAATGGCTGCTGCTGGACGTGCAGGCACTGCGCAAGACCCGGCTGCTCGGGCTGCCCGAAATGCGCGCGACGCCCGAACTGGCCGACATGATCGTGCTGCGCAGGGGCAACCGGCTGTCGATCACCCCGGTCGACGAAGTGCACTGGCACCTGATCGCCGACAAGATGCTGGCCTGACGGGCGCACTCAGCGTCTGAACAGGCGGTAGATCCGGTCGTAGAAATCGGAAGGAAAGGTCCAGTAGCGCGCACCGCCGGGCGATCGCTGTTCGTCGAGCCCGCGGCGCGGCGGCGGCGCGCTGAGGAGGAACTGCGCAAGCATGTCGCCGCTGACCCATGGATCGTCATACCAGAACGCGTGCGAGCTCACCGGCAGGTTGGGAATGTCGTTGGGGTCCACGCGGATCAGGTCGAAGCGCAGCTTGCGCGAGGCCTCCACCAGGAAGCTCGTCTGCTCGGCACTCAGCTCGGTCAGGTTCGGCCGCCCCGCACGCGATGCGCGGCCGACGATGGCTGCGAAGCGCAGCACCGAATCGTTGAGATTGGCTGCAATGCTGACGCGATCGATGATGTCGATGTACGCACCCAGCTCGTTCACGAAGCGCCGCGTGTCGATGTCCGGCGCGGCGAAGTAGATCTGGCCCAGGCGCAGGCGTGCCTGCAGTGCTTCGCGCGTCTCGCCGGGCCGTGGCGTCGCCAGATGTGCCAACGCCGGGCTCAGCACCTGCGCGCCCGCGCTGTAGGCCAGCACGTCGATCCTCGAGGCCTTGGTGTTCTCCGCTAGGAGCTCGACCAGCCGCGCAAAGGGCTCGACCGTCCGGGAGGCGTTGCTGACGTCCGTGAGGTAGCGCAGGATCGATCCCGCGGAAGGCCACATGAAGGCCAGCACCACCATGCGCCGCCCCGTGAAATGCCGGAACTGCGCCGCCTGCGCGGCTGCACGCGGGACGGTGTTGTTGGACCCGTGCACATAGATGAGCAATTCGCTGTTCGGGCTCGCTTCGAGGGCCTTGTTCACCAGGGCGAAGAAGGCCTGCGCTTCCGGCGAATCTTTCACCTCCTGCTTGGCCTTGAGCACGGCCATCTGCTCGAGCCGCTCCAGATGGACGATGGGCCTCTCCGCAGGATCGTTGCTGGTGGAGAGCCGGTGAAGCGTCTCCCAGTCGAGCGTTTCGTCGCCGACCCGGACATGCGCGACGCCCATCCGCAGGTCGTCCGTGGGCACGATGGTGTGCAGGGGATCCGGCTCCTCGATCAGCGCCAGCCGGTTGGTGGCGTACAGCACGGGAACTTCGGTGGTCATCAGCTTGGAGCCGACCTTCTCGAAGGGATCGACGTCGCCGTTGGTGAAGCTGACCGGCGTCGGCATGAGCCGCACGGGTGCGTCGCAACCTGCCAGCAGGCCCAGCGCCAGCAAGCCGGCGAGTGCCAGGGCAGCCTTGCCCAGGCCGGATTCGAATGCGGATTTCATTTGCATGCTTGGACAGGTGGACGGACGCACGACGATAGCGTTGAAATGAAGTGCTCATCATCGCCGCAGCGCTCGTGGCTAAGATGACAGCCCCTCAGGACGAACGAAGGAACTGACGTGAAGGCCAAGTCACCACTGACGCTGATCATGCTCGCAGCGCTCGCCGTTCCGGCGGCTGCCGCTGAGTTCGAAGGACCGACCTGGCAACTCACCGATCTTCGGGGGCTCGGTGCAGGTGCCCTCCCCTCCGGGCCGAAATCGGTCACTGCACACTTCGAGCGCGGTCGGATCAGTGGCTTCTCGGGCTGCAATCGGTACTTCGGTTCTTATGTGCTCAAGCAGGATCAGCTCGTCATCGGTCCATTGGCAGGTTCCATGATGGCGTGCGACCCATCATCGATGGCGGTGGAGAACGCCGTCAAGCGCGCGCTGGCCGGCAGCTTCCGTCCCGTCGTGGCCGACGGCCGGCTCAGCCTGAAGGCGGCGAGCGGGGAGACGGTCCTTTCGTTCAAGGCAGAGCCCACGCCCACCCTGGAGGGCCTGAGCTCGAACATCACCGGATTCAACAACGGCCGGCAGGCCGTCGTGAGCCCTCTGCTCGGCACCAGCCTCAACATGTCGTTCAAGGGCGGGATCGTGAAAGGCTTCGCCGGCTGCAACACCTTCCGCGCCACCTACAAGGTCGATGGCGACCGGATTGCCGTCGGCCCCGTGGCAACCACGCGCCGCATGTGCAACGGAGAAGGCGTGATGCAGCAGGAGCGGGAGTTCCTGGCGGCCTTGAAGTCGACCACGAAATGGGCCTTCAGCGGCGCGCTGCTCGACATGCACCGCCCGGATGGCGAACGCACGCTGACGGGCACTCGCGAGACGGTGTCCAACTAGTCAAGGCTTCCCGCGCGGGCCGTGCGGGACATCGCGCATCGTCGGCGCCTGGTCATCATCCCGGTCGAGATCGGCGGGGAAGCCGGGCACGGTCGGAATACGCTGCGCCTCGACGCGGCTGAACTCCTGGTCGCCTGCGACGAAGCTCATCTCGTGACTCCCAAGCTGGATGATGTCGCCATCGGCCAGCGTCTGGCTCTCGATACGGTCGCCGTTCACGAAGGTGCCGTTGCGGCTGCCCACATCCCGGATGGTGGTGAACGCCGCCTCCACGGTGATGACCGCATGCTGGCGGCTGGCCTGCGGGGATTCGATGACGATGTCGTTGTGGGCGCCCCGCCCCAGCGTGTTGTCATGCGGCCTGAGGGTGACCTGGCGGGTCGCGCCTGCAGCCGTCCTGAGGATCAGTTGGGGCATGCCGTATCGAGCGTGGTCGTTGCTCGGCGATGGTAGGCGCGCTTCAGGTCGCGTGCGGGTCGGACGCCAGCTTGCCGACCAGTGCGGCGAATCTGTCGACGAAGGCCTGGAGAAAGGCCCGCGTCGATTCGTTGGCGATGTGGCCTTCGGCATCCAGCAAGTCGGGCTTGAAGGAGACATAGGCCTCGCCGCCCATCACGGTCGCGCCAAGGATGCCGAGAATCTGGCGCAAGTGCTGTTGTCCGACGGCGGTGCCGATGGCGCCCGGCGAGGTGCCTGTGATGGCCGCGGGCTTGTCGCGCCAGACGTTCCTGTCCGAGGGCTTCGACCCCCAGTCGATCGCGTTCTTGAGCAGCGCCGGCAAGGAGCGGTTGTGCTCCGGCATGACGATCAGCACGGCGTCGCAGGCGACGACAGCGGCGGTGAAGCGGTTCACCGTATCGGGCCTGGAGCCTTCGAGATCCCCGTTGTACATCGGCAGGTCGTCGATGCGGATGTCCTCGAAGCGCAAGGTGGGCGAGCCCAGCTTGACGATGGCCCGCGCGAGCTTGCGATTGATGGATTCGCGGCGGTTGCTGCCGACGATCACGCCGACTTTTCTAGGTAGTGTCATGTCCGGATTGTGGCCTGATCGGCATCGAGTCCAAGATAGGCGCGGCGCAGCTCGGGCCGCGCCATCAATTCGTCGGGCCTGCCGAGTGCGACGATGCGGCCTTCCTCCAGCACCGCTGCGCGCTCGGCGATGTCGAGCGCCATGCTCACGTTCTGCTCCACCAGCAGCACGGCGATGCCGTCGGCATGGATGCGGCGGATGGCATCGAACATGTCGAGCACGATGCTCGGCGCGAGACCCAGCGACGGTTCGTCGAGCAGCAACAGCCGGGGCTGCGCCATCAGCGCGCGGCCGATGGCCACCATCTGCTGCTGCCCGCCCGACAGCGAGCCGGCGGGCTCCGCCAGCTTCTCGCTCAACGCAGGGAACAGCGCGCACACGCGTTCCAGCGAACGGGCACGTTCGGCCCTCGCGGCCGGCAGGTAGCTGCCGAGTTCGAGGTTTTCGCGAACGGTCATCTCGGTGAAGAGGCGGCGACCTTCGGGCACCAGCGCGATGCCGCGCGCGCAGAAGCGATGGGGCGCAAGGCGCGAGATGTCCTGCCCGTCGAACACCATGTGCCCGGCGCTGATGCGATGCAGGCCGGCAATGGCGTTGATGAGCGTGCTCTTTCCAGCGCTGTTGGGACCGACGACGCAGAGAAGCTCGCCCTGGCCGATGGAGAGCGAGACGTCCCACAGCGCGGTCGCCTGCCCGTACGCGACGCGGATCGATTGCAGCTCAAGCATGGGCCGGCTCCGGATCCCTGAGCGGCGCGGATACGGCGGTCGCACAAACGGGAGCGCCCTCCTCCATCGAATGGCCGAGGTAGGCGGCGACCACTTCGGGACGCTGCATCACGTCGTGCGGCGCGCCTTCCGCCAGCACCTCGCCGCGGTTGAAGATCACGACGCGGTCGCAGAGCGCCATCACTGCGCGCATGACATGCTCGACGAACACGATGGTCGCGCCCTGATCGCGAATGCGGCGGATGAGCGCCACCGCCTCGTCGATCTCCGAAGGCGTGAGACCCGAGAGCACCTCGTCGAGCATCAGCACTTGCGGTCGCGACGCCAGCGCACGCGCGAATTCGAGGAACTTGCGCTGATGCAGGTTGAGTTCGCCCGGCAGCGCATGTGCACGCTCGGTGAGACCGGTGAACGCGAGCCATTGCCAGGCCTCCGCTTCTGCCGTGCGGCGGTCCAGCGAGGCAGCGCCGAACATCGCCGGCAGGGCCACGTTTTCCAGCACCGTGAGGTGCGCGAACGGCCGCGGGATCTGGTAGGTACGAGCGATGCCGCCATGCGCGATGCGGTGCGCCGGGATGCCGGAGATCTGCCTCCCCGCGAACTCGATCGAGCCGGCGGTCACGGCGTAGTGCCCGCTCGCCACGTTGATGAAGGTGGACTTGCCCGAGCCGTTGGGCCCGAGGAGCCCGAGGATCTCGCCCTGCCGCACTTCGAGGTCCACGCCGCGCAGTGCCTGCACACCCTTGAAGGATTTGCGCACGCCCTGCGCGCGGAGCAGCACGGCGCCGCTCACCGGCACGGCGCGCCTCGGCTGGACTGCATCGGGCGCGGAAATCGGTGCGGGTTTTGCGCGCGCCGTGTCGCCCTTGCGCGCACTCCACCACTTCAGTGCCTGCCCCAGCAACCCCTCGGGCATGAAGAGGATCACGACGATCAGCACCAGACCCGTCAGTCCCTTGCCGATGATGGCGCTGTCGCCTCCGGTGAAGGCATAGAGCAGCAGCGTGATGGCCGTCGCGCCGACGATGGGCCCCGCCCAGTGACGCGTGCCGCCGAGCACCGACATCAGCACGACGGTGAGCGGCATCGCGATGGTGAAGGTATCGCCGGTCGTCACGTACGAGATGAAAAGCGCGTGTATGCCGCCCACCACGCCGGCCAGCCCGCAGGACAGCGCGAAGGCACCCAGCTTGTAGCGGTAGGTCGGCACGCCCATGACCTCGGCCACGTCCTCGTCGTCATGGATCGCAAACAGGCCGGTACCGAAACGCGAGTAGTACACCGCGATGGCGGCCAGCACCGTGAGCACCGCGGCGATGAGCGCCAGCAGATAGAAAGTGCCTGAAGGCGAAGGCCCGATCTTCGGCACCGGCACCGCGCTCATGTAGACGCCGGGGCCGCCATCGATGGGCGTGTTGAGAATGATCGTCGCGACGACGAAGGTCGCGGCCAGGGTCAGCAGCGAGAACAGTTCCGCGCGCACGGCCTGCACGCGGAACGCCACGGCACCCAGCAGCGCGCCGAATGCTGCCGCGACGGCCGCGGCGGCCGGCAGCGTCCAGAGGAAGGGCACGTCGAGACGGGTGGCCAGCGTGGCCGTCGTGTACATGCCGATGCCGAAGAAGGCGCCATGCCCGAAGGAGAAGTAGCCCGAATAGCCCGACAGCAGGTTCCACGAAGTCGCCAGCGCGATCCAGTGCAGCACGAGGTAGAGGATCGATTCGTAGAAGGCCGGCAAGCCGAGCCAGGGGACGACCGCAAGGCCTGCCCCTGCCGCGAGAATCCACAGGAAGGATCGCTTCATGCCACCCTCCCCGGCCGCACCAGCAGCACGAGCATGAGCAGCGAGAAGGACACCAGGGGCGCCCACGACGGCGCGGTCACCGCCATGGTGACGGCCTCGGTCACGCCGATGATGCAGCCGGCAATCAGGGGACCGAGCGGCCGGCCCAGGCCGCCCAGCATCACGGCAGCGAAGACGACGCCGATCCAGGCGTAGATCTGCGACGGCGACAGCGTGTAGGCCAAGGCGATGCAGACACCCGCCACCCCTGCCAGCGCGGCGTTGAGACCCGAGAGCATCAACGCCAATGCGTTCTGGTTGACGCCAAAGGCCGCGGCAATCGGCGCATCCTCCGCAGCGGCGCGCATCGCCTTGCCGAGTTCGGTGCGGCGCAGCGCGAGCCACACAGCCAGCGAGATGCCGACGCCAAGACCCAGCGTGATCAACTCGGGCACCGGCAGGAAGAGCGGTCCGATGCGCAGCTTGTGTTCCGCGTAGGTGGACTCCAGCTTGCGATAGTCGGCCGTCCACGTCCATTGCAGCAGCGCCTCGATGATCACCGTGATGCCGAAGGTCACGAGCAGCGAGTTGAAGGGACTCACCCGGAAGCGAGTCAACACCCAATGCAGCGCCACGCCGAGCACGAAGAACAAGGGCACGATGAAGACGAGCGTCAGCAGTGGATCGACGCCACGATGGCTCGACAACTCATAGGTGAGGTAGGCGCCGAGAAAGGCCAGCGCGAAGTGCGCGAGATTGATCTGCCGCAGCATCCCCCACGACAGGCTCAACCCCAGGCCGAGCAGCCCGTAGAGAGCGCCAGTGAAGAGGCCCGCGAGGACGGCCTGGGCCAGTAGCGTGGCGCTGGGCAAGGTCATCCTTCCTATGCGCCTCGTGTCTGGAGCTTCGCGCCGGGCGCGGCCCATTCAGCGGGCCAGACCGTGACCCACTTGCCGTTCTGCACCTGCTTGACGCGGCTCAGGTCGGCGCCGAAGTTGCCGCGCTCGTTGAAGCGCAGCTTGCCCTGGATCGTGTCCACCTGGTTCGCACGCAACCACGCCGCCATGGCCTTGTCGTCCAGACCCTTGGTGGCGACCACCGAGGCCTCGATGAGCTGCCAGGCCGTGAACGATGCCGCGGCTTGCGTCTCGACGGCCGTGTCGGGCATGCCGGCGCGGGCAGCGCGATCGCGGTAGACCTTGACGAACTCGGCAGCCACGGGGTTGTTGGTGAACGGCGGATGGTCCTCGAAGATCGTCATCGACAGCGCGCCGTTGGCCTCGGGCGCCTTGAGCATCGGCGCCGGCGCAGGCACGTGATAGAAGTGATGCAGCGGCGCGTAGTCGATCTTCTTCATCGCATCGAGCAGCTGGTTGCCCTCCAGGCCGATCGCACCGGTCCAGATGAAATCCGGGTTCGCTTCCTTGATGCGCCCGGCGATCGGGCCGAAGTCGCGATTGCCGAAGTCCCACTCGAGAAAGATCACTTCCTTCAGGCCGCGCTGCTTGGCGACTTCGCGCGCACCGAGCGCGACGAAATGCACTGACGGGAACTTGCTCGTCACGACCGCGATGGTCTTCGGTGGCGTGGCCGAAACGGCCAGGGCGTCGAGCACCAGCGCCGGAAGCGTCTTCTCGGGATCGGGCCCGATCGACCACGCCGGGAACTGCTGGTCGTACTTCGCGAGGTTCGGGATCCCGAAGGTATGGTGCACCAGCGTCTTGTTGTAGCGCTGCGCCACGCCCATGGCCGACAGGATGTTGCCCGTCGCGTACGGGCCGATGAGCAGGTCGACCTTGTCCGAGGTCACGAGCTGCTCGTAGAGCGTGCGCGCCAGGTCCGGCTTGGACTGGTCGTCCTTCAGCACCCACTCGACCGGCCGGCCCAGCAGGCCGCCGCGCTTGTTGAGCCCGTCGACGTAGATCTCGCCGGTGAGCTTGTGCACGAGGCCCGTGGCCGACAGCGGCCCCGTGAGCGCCAACGTGCCGCCGACCCGGATGGGCGTGCCGACGGGCTGCGCCGACGCATGCGGGGTCAAGAGCGCACTGGCGCCGAGAGCGCCGGCGGCGGCGACGAAAGTTCGACGGTCCATGTTCATGCTTGTCTCCTGTGATTGTTCTGGGAAGCGGGAAGGCTCAGTCGCCATCGACGACGGGATTCGAGAGCAGTCCGACGCCCTCGATCTCCACCTCGCACACATCGCCCGCCTTCATGAAGATCGGCGGCTTGCGCGCAAAGCCCACGCCCGCGGGCGTGCCGGCGATGATGATGTCGCCCGGCTGCAGCGCAAAGGGCTCGGAGCACACCGACACCAGCGTCGCGACGTCGAAGATCATGTCTCGCGTGTTCGCCTCCTGCAGCACCTGGCCGTTGAGCCGCGTCTGCAGCCTCAGGCCGGTGGCGCCCGACGGCAGCTCATCCGCCGTGACGAACTCGGGGCCGAAGGCGCCGGAGCGATCGAAGTTCTTGCCCATCATCCATTGCGCCGACTTGAACTGGTAGTCGCGGATCGAACCGTCGTTGAAGAGCGAGTAGCCCGCCACGTGGTCCAGCGCCTTGCCCTTGTCGATGTAGCGGCCTGCCTTGCCGATGACGACGACCAGCTCGCCTTCATAGTCGAACTGCGTCGACACATGCGGCCGCACCAGCGGCTGGCCGTGCCCGACCCACGACGAAGGAAAGCGATGGAACAGCACCGGGTACTTGGGCGGATCGAAGTTCCCTTCGGCAGCGTGGTCCACGTAGTTGAGCCCCACGGCGATGGCTTTCGATGGCATCTGAACTGGCGGGAGCCAGTCGATGTCGGCCAGCGGCAGCCGCGAACGGGCCGACGCACCGGCCCGCTTCGCCGCCGCCAGCCCTTCGGGCCCGGCGCGCAGCAGTTCGTCGAGCGTGGCGGGCAGGCCTTCGGCGGTGAGGTTGACGATCTCCTGGTCGAGACGCAGGCCGATGGCCGGCCGGCCGTTGCTTTGGAAAGCTGCGAGGCGCATGTTGGATGTCTTCCGTAAAAGGGTGGGAAAGGCGAAGGGACCGGCGCCCGCAGCTCAACCGTTGCGGATCTCGAAGTTGGTGATGAAGTCTTCCGGCACTGCCGGGCCCCAGGCATAGAAGGAGTCCTCGGGCGGATGGTCGCCGGCGGGCCACTCGAAGCCGCCGGGCACGTAGTCGATGTCGTAGGAGTATTCGGCGTGGCTGCCCCAGGGGTCGCGCACGTAATAGAAGTAGTTGGAGCCCAGCACGTGGCGCCCGACACCCCAGCCGCGCGGATAGCCCGCCGCGTACATCTGCTCCATGCCGCGGCCGACCTCGTCGATGCTGGCAACGTCCCAGCTGGTGTGGTGAAGACCCGGGCCATCGGATTTGGCCATCGCGATCATGTGGTGGTCGCTGCCGTGCGCACCATGCATGAAGACAACGAGTTCGCCCGAGCGATCCGTGAGGCGCAGGCCCAGCGCGTCCTGATAGAACACGATGGCATCGCCCACGTTGGGCGAGAACAGCAGCACGTGCGACAGCCGCCTCGGCCGGACCTTGGGGATGCGCGAGCGGGCAAGCGACGCGCCGGTGCCCATCGGGACGGCGGATTCAGGGATGCGTTCAGCGCGCGCGTCCGGCGAGCTCTTGGCCGCCGCCACGATCTGCACCGGAAAGCCGTCCGGATGCCTGACCCAGATGCCTTCCGCGTCGCCCAGCGCATGCGGCTCGCATCGCGGCACACCCAGCCGGTCGATGCGCTCGGCGATGGCCGCCAGGTCCTCGGCGAAGCAGCCGAAGCGCAGGTACTGAAGCTTCTTCGGACCCGCCGCCTGGAACAGAGAGCCCCATGCGTGCGGATGACCGGCCGTGTGGAGATCGAGCCGCCCTTCGCCCTTTTCGACCTGCAGGCCAAAGGCATCGTAGAAGCGCGCCGCCTCATCGAGATCCGGCACGGTGAAGACGAAGCGGTCCAGCGAGTGCACGCTGTGATCGTCGGCGCGGTTCGGGTCCTTGCGGGTGCGCAGCTGGATGTCAGCCATGTTGTCTCGCTCCAGTTCGAAGTTTGTACGCTTCTTGGAAATAATATATTCTTTGCGTCAAACTATATCGGCTAGTTTTTTATCTATGGTTAGGGTTTACAAGAAGTGGCTGCGATGAGCGAGCGCCCCAGCAGAGGCATCAGCCAGACACGCCTCGTCTACGAAAGGCTGCGCACGGCCATCGTCGGCGGGCGGCTGCTGCCCGGGTCCAAGCTGAACATCGCTGCGCTGGCCGAGGAAATCGAAGTCAGCGCCGGCGCCGTGCGCGAGGGCCTCGCCATGCTCGAAGCCGAGGCGCTGGTCGTGTCGGAGCCGGCGCGGGGCTATCGGGTGAGTCCGGTGTCGGCGGCCGAGTTGCTGCACCTCGTCGAGGCGCGCATCGAGATCGAGAAGCTCTGCCTGGCCGAGGCGATCCGTCATGGCGATCTCGATTGGGAAGGCGGCATCGTCTCGGCCTTCCATCGTCTCTCGCGCGTGGCCGAGCGCGACCCGGAGCGCCCTACGCAACTCAGCGCCGAATGGGCGCAGAGCCACGGTGACTTCCATCGCGCGCTGGTGAACGGTTGCCCGAACCAGTGGCTGCTGCGAATGCATCAGATCCTCTATCAGCAGAGCGAGCGTTATCGGCAGCTCTCTGCGCCGCTTGGCGTGACGGAGCGCGATGTGAAGGGAGAGCACCAGGCGCTGGTCGACGCGGTGCTCAACAGGGATATCGAGTCTGCGCAGGCGCTGATCGCCGAGCACCTCGACAACACGGCGCAGTTGCTGCTCAACTCGCCTCATCTGGCGCTGTCGCCCTCCGACGCATTGGCGGGACGGGTCGCCGCCTAGCTCCCTAGGTGCTTTCGCGCGGCTTCAGCGTGGTGAAGTCCAGATACGCCGTGGCCTCGAAGCTCGACCCGGAATCCTCGCTGGGGCGGGGCTCCGGCTTGGCGAAGTCCATGAAGTCCGTGGGCTCGAAGGCGACATCGCGCCGGACCGGGACCATGGCCTGCGCGTGCCGCTCTTTTGCACTCGCGCGCAGCCGGGCCAGATCCGCCCTGACCTCTTCCAGCGTGCGCATGGGCTTGACGGCCGCAGGCGCCTCTTCCGGCTCGGGCTGGACCGCGGGTTGCATGATTTGCCGGATGAACTCGGGAGGCGCGACGGGTGGCGCGACCGTCCTGGCTGGTTGAGGCGGCGCGACGGCAAGCGTCGGCGCTTCGGGCTTGACGGGCAGAGGCGGGAGCGGACTCGGAGCCTTGACCGCTTCGACAGGAGCGACAGGAGCGACAGGAGCGACCACGACAGGCTGCCTGAAGACAGGAGCAGCCGGCGCCGGCGTTCGGACGGGCTCCCTGGCAACAGGATGTGCCGCCGGGCGATGGCCCGACGCAACGACGCGTGCGGTCGATCGCGACGGCGTGCGCTTCCTCGATGCGCCACGAAGGCCGAGGAATCGAAGAAACGTTCCAACCCAGCGAGAAGCTTCCATGGCGCACGAGACCCAATAAGTTTCGCGCGATTGTCAAACACTGTTACGTGTAATCGAATGGATTACTTTTCGCCGGGTCGCCGAATCTGCGCACAAATGCACGAACTCCCTGGGAGCCGGTGTCACCTGTGGCGAACTTCTCGCTTGTTCGGCGTACGCCACAGCTCGACCTCATGTGACATGACGAAAAGGCCCGCCCGGTTACCCGGGGCGGGCCTTTTCGCAGGTGTGGTCGATCAGTTCGCTTTGGGCAGTGCGTACGCAATGATGTAGTCGCCGCGGTCGGGCGAGCCGCGCGCGCCGCCCACCGACACCACCACGTATTGGCGACCGGTGTCGGGCGAGACGTAGGTCATCGGCGTGGCCTGCGCGCCGACTGGCAGCCGGGCTTTCCACAGCTCGTCACCGTTCGACGCGTCGAGCGCGCGCAGGAAGTAGTCCTGCGTGCCGGCATAGAAGACCAGGCCGCCCTGGGTCGTGACCGGACCGCCGAGCGTCGGCATGCCCACGGGCATCGACATGCGCGTCGGAATACCGAGGGGGCCTGCGTCATGCACGGTGCCCAGCGGCACCTGCCACACGACCTGCCGCGTGTTCAGGTCGATGGCGGTCATCGCGCCGAACGGCGGCTTCTGGCAGGGAACGCCGAGCACGGACATGAACATGTTCTTGTCTGCACCGAAAGGCGTTCCGGTCTGCGAAGCGAGGCCCGCATGGCCGTCGGCACCTGCCTTCTTGGCGGCGAGGCGCCGTTCCGTCTCGTCGCGCGGGATGAGTTGCACCACCTGCGCCACGCGCATGTCGTTGACGATCAGCGTGCCGTTGCGCTCGTCGATCGACGAACTGCCCCAGTTCATGCCGCCATAGAAGCCGGGGTATTGCAGGCTCTTGGTGGTGTTGGGCGGCGTGAAATCGCCTTCGTAGCGCAACTGCTTGAACTGGATCCGGCAAAGCAGCTGATCGAAGGGCGAGACGCCCCACATGTCCGATTCGGTGAGCGTGTTCGTGCCGACGCCGGGCATGCCAACGGAGTAAGGCTGCGTCGGCGAGAGATGGTCGCCTTCCGCCGCACCTTGCGGCACGGGCTTTTCCTGCACTTCGGCAATGGGCGTGCCATCGCGCCGGTCCAGCATGAAGATCTGGCCGCGCTTGGTGGTCTGTACCAGCGCGGGCACGGTGCCGCCCTTCTTGTCCAGCACGTCGTACAGCGCAGGCTGCGATGGCACGTCGTAGTCCCACACGTCGTGGTGGGTGGTCTGGAACTTCCAGCGTTCGCGTCCGGTCTGGATGTCCAGCGCCACGACCGCGGCCGAATACGCCTCTGCGGCCTTGCTCCGCGAGCCGCCCCAGAAGTCGGGCGTCGCATTGCCGGTCGGCAGGTAGATCAGGCCCAGCTTGTCGTCGAAGGCCGGGGTGGACCACACGTTCGGCGTGCCTCGGGTATAGGTCTCGCCCGCAGGCGGTTCGGCGGTGATCGCCGGATTGCCCAGGTCCCAGGCCCACACCAGCGCGCCGGTGTTCGCATTGAAGGCACGCACCACGCCGGAGGGTTCACCCAGCGCGACGTTGTCCCACACCCACCCACCCACGATGACCAGGTTGCGCACCACCGTCGGCGCGGAGGTCTGGAAGTAGAAACCGGGGTCCACCTTGCCCATGCCGGCCTTGAGATCCACGGTGCCGTTGTTGCCGAAGGCGGCGCAAGGCGTGCCGCTGTGGGCGTCGACCTCCATGAGCCGGCTGTCGATGGTGGTCATGACGACGCGCTGGGCACAGCTGTTGCCCGCGGGCGCAGGCGCGCTCGTGTTCGCCGTCGCGGTCGTCGCCGGCGCAGCCGCCGCGACGTCGAAGAAGCTCACGCCCCGGCAGCGTTGCCAGAGCGGCGACTTGGCTTCGGGGTCGAACTTCCACCGCTGCTCGCCGGTGTCCGCGTTCAGTGCGAACAGCACGTTGTGCGGCGTGCACGAATAGATCGTGTTGCCAATCTGGAGCGGCGTGTTCTGGTCCTCGGTCATGCCCTTGGTATCGCGGCCGGTGCGGAAGGTCCATGCCACTTCGAGCTGCTTCACGTTGGAGGTGTTGATCTGGTCGATCGGCGCGAAGCGGGTGCCGTTCGGGGTCCGACCGTAGTACTGCCAATCGGTCGCAGCACCCACGGAGCCCTTGGGGGCAGGCGCTGCGACGGCGGCCATTGCAGGAGCGGACGGGCGCGTCACGCCATGCGGGACGAAACCCAGGGCGAGCGTGGCGAGCAGAGCGACGAAGAGCACCCCAGCCATCCCATACGCGGCCTTCGGACCGATGGCGCCCAGGCGTGGCGCCAGCAGCAGGCCGAACATCGTGAGCACCGCCAGCATCACCAGCCTCGGGATCAACTGCCAGTAGTCGAAGCCGACCTCCGCCAGCGCCCAGACCACCGTGCCGATGAAGGCCAGGCCGAGCCAGGCGAGTGCGGAGGGCCGGCGGCGCGCGTACTGCACACCGGCAACGAGCAAGGCCGCGCCTCCCAGCAGGTAGTACCAGGAGCCGCCCACGCTCGCGAGCCGCACGCCGCCAAGCGCCAGCGCGGCGCCGCACAGCAGGAGCACGATCCCGAACAGAACGAGCAGCCATCGAAGGCCTCCCGTCCGGTAGGTGGATGGGTCGATCATTCAGCTTTCTCCTTTGAGTTGATTGGAGTGGGGGGTGGGCTCACGGTGCTGCTCACCAGCCGCCGCCGAGGGCGAGGAACAACGTGACCTGGTCGTCCGCGAGTTGAGCGTCCGACGCCGCGAGTGCCGCCTCGCCAGAGGCCAGCGAGCGCTCGGCGTCGAGCGCATCGAGATAGCCGACCTTGCCGCTCTGGTACATCCGGCGCGCCTGGCCGGCGACGGTGGACGCCTCGTCGCGCGAAGCCTGGAGCGCTGCATTCCGGTCGAGTTCGTGCGCGTAGGCGCTGAGCGCCGTTTCGGTTTCGCGCAGGGCCGTCAACACCGTGCCGTCGAACTTCGCGGCGGCCATCCGCGTGCCGGCTTCGGCCTGCGCAATGCGGGCATCGACGACGCCGGTGTTGGGGAGGGTCCAGGAGATCAGCGGCCCGAGACTCCACGCAAAGGTGTCGCGGCGAGCAAAGCCATCGGCCAGGCCGGCGGAGGACGCCGAAAGACCCAGCGTGATCTTCGGGTAGCGGTCGGCCACGGCCACGCCGATCCGCGCCGTGGCGGCGGCAAGCTCGCGCTCGGCCTGGCGAATGTCCGGCCGGCGACGCAGCAACTCGGCGCCATCGCCCACCGGCACGGCACCCGCCACGCGCGGCGGAGCCTCGCACCCGGTCACCTCCTTGGAGAAGGCTTGCGGCGGCGTGCCCGTGAGCGTGGCCAGCCGGTACACGGCACCTTCGCGCTGCGCCTGCAGCGGCGGCAAGGCCGCGAGCAGTTGCTGCGCCTGGCTGCGTGCGCGCGACACGTCGATGACGCCGACGCGCCCGGCCTGTTGAAGCCGCTGCGAGGCGTCCACCGCCTCCTGCTGCAGTTCGGCCGACTTCCGCGCGCTGCGCAGTCGCAGGCCGGTCGAACACACATCGGCGTAGGCGCGCGCCGTGCCGGCCGCGACGCTGACGCGCACCAGGTCCAGCGCAGCCGAAGCTGCTTCGGTGCTCGCGTGCGATGCCTCGCTCGCGCGGCGGATCTGGCCGAACAGGTCGAGCTGGTACGACACCGCGACACCTGCGCTGTAGTGAAAGTCGCTGGGCGGCTGATAGCCGGGTTGCAGCAGCGACAGGCCCGACACGTGCCCGTACGACGGCCCGCCGTTCACGCCGATGGTGGGCTTGCTGGCGCCATCGACCTCGGCCTCGAGTGCCTCGACGCGCTCCAGGTTGGCCACGGCCTGACGCAGGTCGGTGTTGTGCGCGAGGGCTTGCTCCACCAACCGGTCGAGCAAGGGATCGCTGTACAGCCGCCACCAGTGCGCCGGCAGCGGTGCCTGTGAATAGGGTTGCGCCGAAGCAGCGTCCGGCGACCGTCGCGACGGCTGCGCGCCCTCGAACGGCGCCGCAGCTGCGGGTTGGCCGGCGATGGCGTCGGCAGGTTGCCGGTAGTCGGGACCGACCGTCGTACACGCCGCCAGCAGCACTGCCGCAGCGGAAAGCGCGCAAAGACCCAGAGGCCGCACTGTGCGGCAAAGCTGAACTGTCACGGCGCTCACCCCTTCTTTGCGGGCGATGCAAGAGCCGCAGACGACGCGTCCCCTCCCCGTCCTTCCTCGATGACCTGCACCGTCACGGTCTGTCCCGCGACGAGATGCATTCCGCCGGGCAGCGGGTCGAGCTTGACGCGCACCGGAACTCGTTGCGCCAGCCGAACCCAGTTGAAGGTGGGATTCACGCTGGGCAGCAGATTGGCGCTGGTCGAGCGGTCGCGATCGGCGATGCCGGCGGCAAAGCTTTCCACCGTACCGGCGAGCGGTGCGCCCTCCCCCATGGTGGTCACGCTCACGCGGTCGCCGGTGTGGATGCGCGGCAGCTTGGTCTCTTCGAAGTAGCCTTCGACATAGAAGGACGCCGCATCCACCAGCGCCAGCACCGGCCGCCCCGATGTGGCGTAGCTGCCTTGCCGCATGTCGAGATTGGTCACCAGGCCATCGGTCGGCGCGCGCACCGAGGCGCGCGCCAGATTGAGCCGCGCCGAATCCAGCGACACCTCGGCTTGCGCCACCGCGGCGCGTGCCTGCTCGACACGCATGCGCGCCTGCTCGCGCACCTCTTGCGATATCAGCGTGCCGAGTCCGGCATTGCGCCCGTCTTCGCGCTGCGCTTGCGCGAGCGTCGTGCGTTGCGCGGCCAGCGCCACCTCGGCCTGGCGCACGGCGAGCTGATAGCGCGCAGGATCGACCTCGAACAGCAGCGTGCCGGCTTTCACGGACTCGTTGTCGTGGATGGGCACCACGGTCACGAGACCCGACACGTCGGGCGCGATCTGAACGACGTTGGCGCGCACGCGGCCGTCGCGCGTCCACGGCGCCAGCTCATAGTGATCCCACAGGCGCAGCGCCGCCCAGGCAGCGGCCAGCACGACGGCGGAGGTAATGACGATGGGGACCAGGCGCTGGAGCCAGCGCCGATCGGCGGGAGAACGGGCATTCATAAGGAGATCAGTGCAGTGAAGACGTGGCGTGGCTGAGCGCAAACAGCACCAGCAGGTACAGCGCCATATCGAAAAGGGCCGGGTGCCAGACCCAGCGGTAGAAGCCGGTGACGGCGAGAAGGCGGCGCACCGCCCATGTCGCTGGCAGCGCGCACGCCGCCAGCACCATCACCCATGGCAGGTAGAGACCGAAAAAACTGGCTTCGCCGATCATGCGGCGCCTCCTTCAGCAACGATGAGAGCGGGCCGTGCCGGCGACGCTTCGGGATAGAGATTGCGGCGAAGTCCGACGAGCGCGCTGACGGCAGAACGGCCGTCGGGCATCGCGTGGTCGTGCGCGCCGAGCGCGGCCTGCAGCGCATCGTCGATGCGCTTCAGCAGCGATGACGGATTCGCCACGGCTTTCGAGGCCGTGCGTTCGCGAAACAGGCGTTCGAGGTCGCGCATCAGCCCATGGGCCAAGTGCACCGGCAGGTGCCCGCGCACGCGCTGCATGGCCACGACGTCCGCGCCCAGGCGCAGGTCGCGCAGAGCGTCGGCCGAGACACCGTCGACCGCACCGCCTGCAGCCGCCACCCGGGGCGCCAGAAGACTGATGCGATCGAGCATGCGCACCGCGTAGGCATCGGCCTTGACCTGCCTGCGAGGCGCCGCGGCCATCTCGGCCAGCTCGCGCCACGTCGCCCGCTGGATGCGGCGCGCGCTCCAGTCCACCCCCACCGAGCGGATGAGGCGCGTGGTGCGCGCGGCGACGAGGATGCCGAGCACCTGCGCGATCATCGAATTGCTGAAGCTCACCAGATCGGCATTGGCCGTGTCATGCAGCGCCAGGGCGCTCGAGACGCCGAACAGGATCGGCATCGCCATGAGCATCGTCGCCGGCCGCGCCACGAAGCACCCGAGGAGCAGGAACACCGGCGCGCACACGACGACCAGCATGCCGAAGTCATGCACCACAGGCAGCAGCAGGAGCACATAGACCGCCGACAGCGGCACCGACCATAGCGTGTACTTGAGGAAGCCGTGGATCGCCGGCACCGGGTCGTCCATGGTCGCGAAGAAGCTGCAGAAGACCGCCGCCATCATCGCGGCCGCCGAACCACTGGGCCAGCCTGTCAGGATCCAGAACGCGGCGCAGATGCAGACCGCCACGACGGCCGCCAGGCTCGACAACAGCGCCATGCCGACGTCGCGGTGCAGCGCGCGATCGCCCACCGTCTGCAGGCGGCGCGAAGGCGGCGCGGTGCCGGTCAGTCCGTCATCGACCTCCTGCCGCGACGCAATGCAGGCGCGCCAGCCGTCGACCAGTTCGTCCAGCCGCTCGGCCAGGGAGAGGCGCAGCGCGCGCGACCAGCTCGAGGGCTGCGTGTCGGCTGCCTTGCCGAAGTCCCGGATCGACTGCCGCAGCGCCTGCGCATCGTTGCCACTGTCGCCCTCGGCCGCCTGCAGCCAGTGCGCGACCTTTGCCAGCACGGCGGTCACGTCGGACGCCAGTTCGCCCTCGGCCTGCCGCAGTGCCTGGAGGCGGTCCTCGACGGCAGAGAGCGCGGGCGTGAGCGACGCCACGCGGTCCTGAACCGCGCGCACGGCGCCGGCCGTCCAGCGCAGGTGCGTGGTGTCGAAGGGGATGTGCGTGGACAGCAGCCTGAGCTGGGTGATGTCCGCGGCGACGCGCTTGCGGTCGGCCGTCAGCGCAGCAGCACTCGCCTCGCGTGCAGGAGGCTGCATGAGATCGAGCAGCCACTGGCGGGCATCGCGCAGACTGCGATCCAGCATGCCGAGCAAGGTGGGGGCCAAGCCGGTCGGCAGCACGATGCTGTGGACCACCGTGGCAGCCAGGATGCCCAGGCCGATTTCCTCGACGCGCGCGACGGCCGTATCGAACATGGTCTGCGGCGCGTCGACCGCCGGAAAGCCGATCAGCGCCGCCGTGTAGCCGGCCAGCATGAAGACGTAGGAGCGCGGCGTCCGGTCCTGCAGCGAGAAGTAGAGACAGACGCCCAGCCACAGGGCGAGCGCGAGCGTCAGCAACTCGGGCGTGTTCGAGAGCGCCGGCACCAGCAGCAGCGCAGCGGCGGACCCAAGCAGCGTTCCGAGCAGGCGGAACAGGCCCTTCGAGCGCACCGCGCCGGCCAGCGGATTGGCAACGACATAGGTGGTCATCAGCGCCCAGAAAGGCCGCGGCTGGCCCATGCGGCTGGCCACATACATCGCCAGCATTGCGGCAGCGAAGCACTTGAGGGAGAAGATCAGTTCAGCGCGGTTGAAGCGGAACGGGCCAAGGAGATTCACGATTCCCTCGCCTCGCTGCCCGGCTTCGGCCTCGCCGGCGGCGACTGCGGCGGCGGGCAGCCCAGCCGTTCACGCAGGGTGCCGAATACGCGCAGGCAGGCGAACAGGTCTTCGTCGGGAATGCCTTCGAACAAGGCAGTGCGCATCACGACCAATGCCGACTCGATGTGCTCGCAGGCCTGCGCACCGGATTCAGTGAGATGGAGCGTCTTGGCGCGGCGATCGCCCTGATCCTCGCGGCGGTCGACGAAGCCGCCCTGCACCAGTTGGTCGATCGAACGCGCCAGCGATGGCCCTTCGATGCCCAGTTGCTCCGCCAGGACGCCCTGCCTGAGGCCGTCGCCCAGCCGTCCGATCGTCACCAAGGGCCAGGCCAGTGCCTGCGAAAGGCCGACATGCGCGACCGCCCGGTTGGCGGCCGCACGGTAGGCTCGCTCCAGTGCGCCCAGCGACGTGCCCAGGGTCACGAGTGCCTCGTGGCGACGGGTGGGGCTTCGGGCAGCAGTCATGGCGAACTCCGGAGGTTTTTAGATAGCAAGCTAACTAATATTGTAAACCGAACGGCTCCAATGAGGTGCGTGGGGTTACTGCACGCCATGGACCCACAGGGCTCGCATCGTGGAGAATCGGCCCTCAGCGCATGGAGCGCCCACAGGACGCGTCACAATCTGTTCAACATGACACAGCAGATGCCCCACCCCGACGACCTGACCGACGACGAACTCGCCGAGCACGCGCAGGCTTGGCGCCGTCAGGCGCTGCGAGGCGACCGCAGTGCCCGCGCGCCGGCACATGCCTACGAAACCGCGCTGCGGGAGCGTGTCCGCGCCTCGGTCGCCGCGGAATTGATCGCCAATGCCTCAAACACCCGGACCGAAGTCAAGCGCCCGTGGTGGCGCATGTTCTGGCCGTCGCAGAACGACAGCGCTTCCGTCTGACGGTTTGCGACCGGATCAGCTGCAAGCGACGATCTTGAATTCGACCCGGCGGTCCAGCGCGTCGATCGCGTCGTCCGTGCCGGTGCCGATGATGTTCTCTCGAAAGCCCCTCCCGCTGGGCGTGGTGCGGTCGCTCAGCACGGTCGACTCATCGATCAGGCGCTGGCGGATGTAGCGGGCGCGCTGCAGCGACAGCGTGTCGTTGTACGCGACCGGCCCCGTGTGGCTGGTATGGCCGACGATATCCATGCAGACCTTGGCGTCCGCGCTGGCCTTGGCGATCTCGCGCAGCCACATCGTGTAGGGCCCGCTGATCCTCGTTTCCGACCAGAAGGTCGTGGCGTTCGGGTTGAACAGGAACTTCACTCCCAGTTGCTGGTTGGCGATGCCGTAGGCGACGATCTTGCCGAAGGCCTCCTCCGCCTCGGCGGTGCGCCCGAGCTTCACCGAACTCAGATAGATGCCGTTGAGCACACGCAGTTGTTCGCCGGTCGGTCCGCCGCCGGCAACGCTGTATTGCGCCAGTGCGTCCTGGTAGCGCTCGGCGTTGTAGTGCGCGGTCCCTTCTTTGATCGCCGGCGCTGCCGCGAGGCGCTCCAGGTAGTACGCATCGGCACGCTGGCCCGGCGGCGTCGCGCTGGTTCGCACGTAGCCTTCGATCACGCGGTCCTTGGTCGGCACAGGCGTGTCGCGGTAGTACGGCAGCGGCGTATGGTCCAGGCCCTCGTCGCGCGCCACCGCCGACGATTGGGCGACGACCGTGCCGGAGGCCAGTTCCGTCAGGGCGAGGTTGATCTGCAGCGGACTGCGCGGTTCATCGACGGACATCCGGGTCATCGTGCCCGTCAGCAGGTAGCGCGCCTTGGCCAGGTTCGCGCTGTCGAAGGGCATGATTTCCATCGTCTCGAACTTCGCGTTCAGCCTTTCGGTCACCCGGTCCTGCAGCATCTGGGTTGCCACGGTCTGCTGCGCACTGCCGGCGTCGACCATCGGATCGAGCACCACGCTTCGCTTCGATCCCATCTTCGCGAGAAACGCCGGCCCTTTCTGCGTCTGTTTGACCAGGCCATCGGTAGCCACCGCGATAGCCTGGTCGAAGGGAAGCTCGGTCTTGGATGAACTGGCGACGGGCGGCGCCGCGCAGCCCGCCAATGCCACCATGAGCGACAGGACACCCGTCAAGGATGCGGCTTGCAGCCAGCGAACGAAGGTCGTGGTCATCATTCACACCCCTTTCTCAAGATAGCCGCTTCCTCGGCCGTGACGGGACCGAGCGAAGCTCGTTGAAGAATTTCGGTGCACCTGGTGTGGACCTGTGGGATCGGGGGTGGCGCCACTTGCACGACGGCGGGCATTACCGGTTGCACCGGCTGTACCGGCAACTCCGCGACCGGAATGCGCGCTTCGCGGCGAGCCTGCCGGACTGATTCGGCGGGCGCACGCGCGACGGACCTCCGGACCGGCGCCGCCACCGTAGCGGGTGCGGCCGCCCGCGCCTCGGGTGTCTTTGCTTCGTTGCGTGGTGGTGAGGTTTCAACGGCTGCCGCGAGGTCGGAATCCGCCGGCGGAGCCGTGGGTGCTGCGATGACCGGCTCCGTCGCCGGCGTGGACGTCGGCGCCGGAGCGTCGGGCGCCGCGACGACAGGCTCCCGAGTGGGCGCAGGCAATGCAAGCGCCTCGGTCGCCGACATGGGCTCAGGTTCCGGAGCCGGAGCCAGCGCGGGAGCCAAAGCCGGGGCTGGGGCCGGCGTTGGCATCGCGGCCGCGGTCGGCGCGGGAACCTGGATCGGGCCCGGGGCGGAGGGCTTGGGCAAGGCCGTGCGCGCAACTGTCGGCGAAGGGCCGGGCTCACCCGTCCTGTCACGGCCAAGATAGCCGACCGCCACCAATCCGACGCACAGGACCGCCGCCGCCAGCGCGGCAACCTTCATCCTGCTGCTTCGCCGTTGCGCCGGGCCAGGAGCCGCGCGCAGAGGCGGCCAGTTGGAAACGGGCGGCCGGAAATGCGGCGCCGAAATTTCGAGCAGCGGCGGCTCCCCGCCAGCGACCTCCTCGGGCTCCAGTGCGTCGGGATCACTCTCGCTTGCGGGCTGCGAAACCGTGGGCTCAGGCGCGAGCTCCATCGGCGGTTCCGCGAACAGGTCATCCATGTCCTCGTCGCCCGGCATGGTCGGCTCGGACGGGATCTCGACAACCAAGGGCGCAGGAGGCGCGCCCGACGGCACATCCGATCGCCGCACTGCCCGCAGCAGATCCAGATCCTGCAACTGCTGGCCGCAGCTCAGCAAGGTCCAGAACTCGGCCGCGCTCTGGGGCCGGTTGCGAGGGTGCAGCGCCAGCGCAGCATCGATGGCGGCGAGGAAGGGTTCGCTGTAGCGGCCGCGCGCCAATTCGGATAGCGGCTTCATCCGGTCTTCCATCAGCCGCTCGATCGACGGGGTCGGCGGCTGCCCGGTGATGGCCGCGTAGACGACGCTGGCGAGCGCATACAGATCGGTCCACGCGCCCTGCTTCATCGACGCGACTTCGCCGTACTGCTCGATCGGCGCGAAACCGGGCTTGAACACCACCGTCGGCGATGGCCCGACACCTTCGATCACTCTTCGCGCCGCGCCGAAATCGAGCAGCACCGGTCCATGGTCGGTGAGCAGGATGTTGTCGGGTGCGATGTCCCTGTGGAAACAGCTCGCCGCATGCATCGTGCCGAGGGCATCCAGCAGCGGATGCAGCCAGCCGCAGAGCTCCGCCTCGTCCGGCGCCCTGCCGAGTTCCGCCAGCGCGCGCGCGAGCGTCGGCCCCTCGTAGTACGGCATGGCCATGTACGCCGTGCCGTTGCCCTCCCAGAAATGCAAGACCCTGACGAGCGAAGGATGGTCGAAGCGCGCCAGGATCCGTGCCTCGTTGAGGAAGCTGCGCATGCCCAGGCAGAAATCATCCTTGTGGCGCTGCGACTTCACCACCACGGCGGGCGACACGCTGGCACGCGACGCCAGGATGGCCGGCAGGTACTCCTTGATCGCGACGTGCTGCTCCAGCGAGTGGTCCCAGGCCAGATAGACGATACCGAAGCCGCCTTCGCCGATGGGCCCGACGATCTCGTAATCCTGGAGACGCATGCCTTCGGGCAAGGTGTGCACGCTGCCTTGCGTGATGTCCGCCCATTCGAGCGCCACTTTTTCTTGTGCGCCTCGCCCTGTCACCGAGCCGGGCACGGTGCGCGTGTCGAACGAGATGACAGGGCTCATTGAATTTCAGCGGGCGTCTTGCGAACGCTTGCCCGATTTCCAAGCCATGCAGTGCACGATGCGAACCAGCAATGAGATCACGTCAGATCCTCTCTGTCGTGACAGCGACTCTACTGCGCGCGAAGTGAGGAGGCATTCACCAGAAGCACTAGCCGAACGGACGCTCCGGCGGCCCGTGCCCCGCGGTGCCCGGCCATATGCGGTATGGGAAGGCGGCCGGAACGCGCGTGCAGCGCGCAACGGCGCTCGAACTAGCTGGGCTTGTGCGACGAGTCGGCCGTCGAGCCGCCTGACCGGACCCAGTAGAACTGCTTGCGCGCCGACACCTCCGCAACGCGCAGGCGCCGCGCGGGCGCGGTCCGGATCTCGCCGTCGGCGGCGCAATACAGCGGCTCGCCTTCCGACGTGGACCGATGGGCGCGCAAGAGCGCCTTCAACCTCACTTTGACGCTTTCACGGGCCGGGCCACTGGAACGGAGCACCAGCACCTCGCGGGTCGCGATGACACGGGTGCGCTGCGGCTGGATCTCATCGGTCGCGGACTTCTCCATTCCGACGCCCGTCCACACCGCATCGACGTCCAACGCCATCATCACCGCGTCAGGGGTCTCGAAGCCGCGCAGGGACGCGCTGTTTGCCGCGGCGAGGCATCCCATCAAATTGGGCGTGAGGTCGAACCGGACCGCTGCGAACGCGTCGTCCACCGAGCGGGGGACTTCGACGACGATGTTTCGCGTGGCACCGGTTGCCGTGGCGACCTCATGGGCACGCTTGGCGCGTCGCCGGGCCCGCACGTGTGCCACGGCGGCAAACCCTGCCACCGGCGCGGCGGCGGCCATCACCTTGATCGCCAGCAGGCCATCCCCCGAGAGCATCAACGAACCTCCAGGAGGAAGACGTGATCTCGGGCAGTGTGTGACGGCAGGGAATTCATACGAGGCGTTGAGCTCCGACGACTCGGATCGGAACTTGTAACGCGCGAGGATACCTTCAAACCACGAGGGTGACGGACACGTCACCCGGCGGCTTGGCTCACCGCACCGGCATTAAGTCACGGGCGCGAACCCTCAGGCCGCAACGACGATCGGGAAGCTGGCCTTCCAGCCATCCGGCGCCCGCTCGAAAGGAACCGTGACGGCCGCGCGGTCCTGGTCGGACAGGTTCCGCCAAAGGAAATCACGCGCATTGCCCGGCGCCCCCGCCACATAGAGCTGGGTGGTGAGCAACTCCCGGGGGCCGAGCTTGACCTTCACATGAATGTGCGGCGTGCGACCGGTGTAAGGCACGGGGCGGATGGTGCGGAACCGATACCGGCCCTGCGCATCGGCTGCGACCCGGCCGAACCCCTGGAAGGCCTTGTCGGCACGATCGCCGTCGCCGGGATGGTGATAGTGGCCGCCCTGATCGCATTGCCAGATCTCCACGATCGCACCGGACAGCGGTCGCCCATCGAGATCGGCGACGGTGCCGTCGACCCAGGTCGGTTCGCCTGCGGCGTAGTTCAGTGTGCCGTTTCGCAGCAAGTCGTTGTCCGTGTCCCCCGGCAGGGTCACGGGATAGAACGGGCCTTCGGTTTGCGAAGGCGTCGCGCGCCGCGGGACTTGGGATTGCGCGCGAGCGCCCAGCCAGAAGGTCGGCAGTGCGACCAGCGCCGCCGCGATGGAGCGTCGGGGAAGACCCAGGGTGCTGCGCGGTGCGGTCATCGCAATGGACGGAGGTTCAGGACTTCACGCCGAGTTTCAGAAGGTCGATGTCCGCGAGCTTGCCCGGAATGGTCACCAGCCGCAATGCCTCGGCGGCCGCAATCGGACCACCGTCGGCCAGGTAGCGGATGTGGTAGCTCCCGAGCTTGATCTCGTCGCCGTTGTTCAGGGCGACGGTTTGCTGCCGTTCGCCATTGACGTAGGTTCCGTTGTGACTCTGCAGGTCGCGAATGGTCATCGTCTCCCCCACCGTTTCGAACACGGCGTGGGAGCGGCTCACAAGGGGGTTGTCGAGAACAAGGTCGGAGGAGTCGGCGCGACCGATGACGAAAGGGGTCCCCCTCACATTGACTTGCTTGGCCGAGCCATTCTTCTGCAGCACGATCAGTCTTGGCATCTTCTGTCTTTTCTTTCCTGGGCAGGCGCACGCAAGAGGCAGTGCGCCGAACTTCCGGAGTATGCCGCTTGGGGGTGCCATGCCCCCATTGGAGAGATTTTCGATTGCGAGACAGCCACGTACCTTGTAGGGCATGCAACAAACCCTCACGCTCGCGGCCAGATTCCGCAAGTCGTTCGCGCCGAGCCGCATGTTCCAGCCTGCCGAGGTGCCGTGCAGCACGCCTGCGCAACCGCTTCTGGTGCTGCGCGGCGTCTCCGTGAAGGAGACGATTCGATCGCGCGCCGCCAAGGTCATCGCCGTGACGGCGCTGCACTACGACGTGCGCAGCCGCTAGGCCCGGAGGCTGGCAATGGGGCTGGCTACAGCACCGGATGGCCGGTGGTGAACATGCAGGAGTCGGGATCGGTGGAGGGGTTCGGGGCGCTGGCACTGGCGCCCTCGTCCGGCAAGGGCACCGCCGTGCTTTCCCCGATGCCCACGGGGTTCATGGGCTTGCCGAAGGGCGCAAGCCCTTGCAGCACGCGCAAAGCCGAAGCGCCCTGGATGAGCGCTTCGGAATAGTCGGGTAGACCTCGGGTCGAGGAATCGATGGGCCGGTATCCCAGGCATTCCTCGGATTCCGCCTGCACTGCCTCCAACAGGACCCAATGAAATTCATTGGGCTCCAGTTCAAGAACAGTCAGGGCCAGATCGCGCCGAACCATGGGGATTCCTCTAATTCAGTTGTTTGACGAATTGTTACTGTCCTGAGAAATCTCCAACAAGGGACTTTTGCACATCGGGCTACCCATGGCCCCGCGATCCGGCACTTTGTCTCGATTTGCCGGTTTCGCGGGAGCCGTGGATCAGCCGAGGCGAACCGGCACGAAGATCTTGTCGCCGTCGCGCTGGATGAGCAGGGCCACGGACTTGTCAGCCTTGGCCACCACCTCGCGCACCTGCTCGATGCTCTTCGCCGGCGTGCCGTTGATGGCCAACAGCACGTCGCCCGGCTGAACGCCAGCCATCGCGGCAGGACCGCCCACTTCCTGGATCAGCAGGCCGCCGTCGACGGCGGCTTCGCGCTGCTCCTGGGGCTGCAGCGGACGCAGCGCCAGGCCGAGCTTGCCTTGGCCGGCACCGCTGTCGTTCTTGGCGACGGTGGCGGACTTCTCGGCCGAATCACCCAGCTTCGCGGAGAGTTCCTCGCGCTGGCCCTGACGCCAGATTTCGAGCGTGATCTTGCTGCCCGGCTTCTTCTGGCCGATCAAGGCCGGCAGGTCGCCCGAAGCAACGATCGGTTCGCCGTCGACCTTGCGGATGACGTCGCCCGAGCGCAGGCCGGCTTCATCTGCCGGGCCGCCCTTTTCCACGTTCGACACCAGCGCGCCTTCGGGCCTGTCGAGCTTGAACGAATCGGCAAAGGCCTGATTCACTTCCTGCACCGCGACGCCCAGGCGCGCGTGGCTCGCCTTGCCCGTGGCGACGATCTGGTCCTTCACCTGGATCGCAACGTCGATCGGAATCGCGAAGGACACGCCCTGGTAGCCGCCGCTGCGGCTGTAGATCTGCGAGTTGATGCCGACCACTTCGCCGCGCGTATTGATGAGCGGACCACCCGAGTTGCCGGGGTTCACTGCCACGTCCGTCTGGATGAACGGCACATAGCCGTCGTCCGGGAGCGAACGACCCTTGGCGCTGACGACGCCGGCAGTCACGGTGTTCTCGAAGCCGAACGGCGAACCGATCGCCAGCACCCATTCACCCACCTTGAGGTCCTTGGTGTTGCCGACCGATAGGGTCGGCAGGTTCTTGGCGTCGATCTTGAGGACGGCGACGTCGGTCTTGGCGTCCGAACCCAGCACCTTCGCGCGGAATTCGCGGCGATCGGTCAGCTTGACGGTCACTTCCTTGGCGTCCTTCACGACGTGCGCGTTGGTCAGGATGATGCCGTCGGCGCTCACGATGAAGCCGGAACCCTGGCCGCGGACCGGCGCCTCGCGCTGCTGTTGCCCGCGCTGGCCGCCCTGGCCTTGGCCCTGGCCCTGGAAGCGGCGGAAGAATTCGTACATGGGGTCGCTCGGGTCCATGCCCTGCATGCCCTGGGGGCCCTCGGCGGCCGCCGTCTTCGTCGTGCCGGTCACGCTGATGTTGACCACGGCCGGGGCATGGCGCGCCGTGATGGTGGAAAAGTCGGGCATGGAGACCTGCGGCGCGGCGGCGGGAGCCGATGCGGCCGGAGCCGGCGAGGCCACCGCATTGGCGCTGGTGTAGGCGCCGGTCGCCACGGCGCCGATCACGCCGGCAGCCGCCAGCGAAAGGACGAGTGCGCGCGGCGAGGTCAAACTGGTTTTCATCTGGAATCCTTTCGAGGTTGGAGAAGAGTCAACGAAAGGAATGTCGTGCCACACACTTAAGCGCGCCTTAAACGGGCGGTGCGCGCCGGCTCCAGCGCCGGTGAATGCTCAGGCCGTCGCCGGAAAACGAACGGCAACGCGCAAGCCGCCGAGGCTCGCGGACCGATCCAGCGAAACCGTCGCGCCATGCAGGTCGGCGATCGACTTGACGATCGCGAGACCGAGACCGCTGCCCGGCGCCTGCGGCTCGCCGGAGCGGTAGAAGCGGTCGAGCACGCGTTCACGCTCGCTGGCCGGCAGGCCCGGACCGCTGTCGTCAACGCTGAGTTCGATCCCGCCCGTGCCCGAAATGATGCCGACGTCGACACGTCCGCCGTCGGGCGAATACTTCACCGCGTTGTCGAGCAGATTGCGCAGCAGGGTGCGCAGCGCCTCGCCCTGGCCCGGGACCTCCACGGGATCCGCCCGGACGACGCCGATATCGATCCGGCGAGCCTGCGCGGTGGAGACGACGTCGGAAATCGCGAGCCGCGCCACCTCCGGCAGGCTCACCGACTCCGGCCGGGCGCCGGCCATGGCGCTGCCCTCGTGCCGGGCGAGAGCCAGCATCTGTTCGACCAGCCGGGTCGCGCGGTCGATACCTGCAGTCAGGCGCGCCACGGCGAGTTCACGGGTCGGCTCGTCGGGCGCACGCTGCAACCCCTGCACCTGGAGCTTCAGGGCCGCCAGCGGCGAGCGCAACTCATGCGCTGCATCAGCCACAAAGTGCTTCTGTGCATCGAACGCCCGTTGCACGCGGGCGAAAAGAAGGTTGAGTTCGTGCACCAGCGGCCGCACCTCTTCGGGCAGATCGCTCTCGCTCAGCGGCGACAGGTCGTCCGCCTGGCGCGCTGCGACCTGGCTGCGCACGCGCGCGACGGGCGCAAGCGAAAAGCTCACGACCCACCAGACGACCAGCATGAGCAGCGGCGCCGCCAGCGCGATAGGCCCGACGGTACGCAGCGCCAAGGTCCCCGCCATGCGGCGCCGCGCCGCCATGTCCTGCGCCACCTGGATCACGAGTGCACCGGTCTGCAGGGAGAACACACGGTAGGTGGTGCCTCGGGCCTCGACATTCGAGAAACCGAGCACGGCACGCTGCGGCAATGCGGCCTGCGCGGCGGATTCGAAGATGCGGATGCCATCCAGGGTCCACACCTGAACGATGAATTCGAAGTTCTCGTCACCGGCGCCGATTCCGCCGACCGCGGCGCTGGGCGGCAGTCCCGCGCGTAACGAGAGCGCCATCTGCCGCATGTGCTGGTCGAAGATGTCGTCGGCTTCGCTGAGCACCGTGCGGTAGGCGAGGAATGCCTGTGTGCCGGCCGCGAGAACGATGGCCGCCAGCAGGAACCACAGCAGGCGGGCGCGGAGCGACTTCATTCCTTGGGCACCATGTAGCCGACGCCGCGCACATTGCGGATCAGGTCTGCGCCCAGCTTCTTGCGCAGTCCGTGGACATAGACCTCGACCGCATTGCTGCTGATCTCGTCTTTCCAGCTGTAGAGCTTTTCCTCGAGTTGCGCCCGGGACAACACCATACCGGGACGTGCCAGGAGAGGCTCCAGCACCGCCCATTCACGAGCTGACAGCATCACCGGCTGGCCCGCCACCGTCACTTCACGCGTCGCGGGGTTCACGCTGACGCCCATGTGCTCGTAGACCGGCTCTGCCCGGCCGGACGCGCGTCGCAGCAGCGCCCGGATGCGCGCCAGGAGTTCGTCGAGGTCATAGGGCTTCAGGACGTAGTCGTCGGCGCCGGCGTCCAGCCCCTCGATGCGTTGCTGCACCGAGTCGCGCGCGGTGGCGATCAGCACCGGCATGCGCTGCTTGCGGGCTCGCAGGGAGCGCAGGACTTCGAGTCCGTCGCGGCGCGGCACCCCGAGGTCCAACACGACCAGGTCGTATTGCTGCGCGCGCAGCGCCGAGTCGGCCGCGTCGCCGTCCTTGACCCAGTCGACCGCGTACTGTTCGGCACGCAGCAGATCGAGCACGGTCTCGCCGATCATCACATCGTCTTCCAGCAGAAGCAGTCTCATCGTTCATTCGTCCGTGAAGCGATCTTCGAGATGGTAGCGACGACGAAGTTCAACGCGGCGCCTACAGCAGCGCCCTCACCTCGCGCGCGGCCTCGAAAAGCAGCGGCAGCATGTCGCGCCGCAGCGCGTCCTCCTGATGGCGTCCGCCGGACAGCACCACGTTGAGCGCCGCCACCGTATGGCCCTGCATGTCGCGCAGCGGTACCGCGAGCGCCTGCACGCCGAGTTCGTGCTCTTCGCTGGCAAAGCAGAAATCGTCCTTGCGCGCCTGCGCGATGTGCTGGCGCAGTACGCGCACCTGCGTGATCGTGTGGGGAGTGAGACGCGGGAGGCTGCGCCCCTTGAGCCATTCCGTGAGCTTGGCCGCGCTCAATGCCGCAAGCAACACGCGGCCGGTCGATGTCGCATGGGCAGGCAGTCGCGCGCCGAGGTGGAGGCCGTAGGCCAGCACGCGCGTCGGCGCGCCGTAGCTGCCGCTGCGCGCGACGATGACCACTTCCTCCCCGTCGAGCACCACCGCGGAAAACGACTCCTGCGTCTGTGCGGCGAGGCGGTTCAGCGTCGGCTGCAGCGCACGCGGCAAGCGCGATGATGCGAGGTAGCTGCCCGAGAAACGCAGCACCTTGGGCGCCATCCAGAAGTAGCTGCCGTCGGTTTCGAGATAGCCGAGGTGCGCCAGGGTCAGCAGGTGGCGCCGGGCCGCCGCGCGCGTGAGGCCCGCCCGCTCGGCGGCCAGGGTCGCGTTGAGCCGCTGGCGCTCGGTGTCGAAACTTTCGAGCACGGCCATTCCCTTGGCGATGCCTTCGATGAAGTCTGGTTTGGCGATGGTCATGGCACGAAGTGTTGCGCGATCATCGCGCAGGTTGCCTCATGATCGCACAGAGCGTGTCACGCGGTCACCCCGAGATGGCCTCGTCGCCCTACGCTTGCCGGAAACGCCATCAGGAGACATACATGCGAACTCAGGTTGCCATCATCGGCGCAGGCCCGGCCGGACTTTTGCTGGGCCAGTTGCTGCACAAGGCCGGCATCGACAACATCATCGTCGAGCGGCAGACCGGCGAATATGTGTTGGGCCGCATCCGGGCCGGCGTCCTGGAACAGGTCACGATGGACCTGCTGGCGCGCGCCGGCGTGGATGCACGCGCCAAGGCGGAGGGTCTGCCGCACGAAGGCATCGAGCTGCTGTTCAAGGGTGCCCGGCATCGCATCGACATGCACGGCCTGACGGATGGCAAGCAGGTCACCGTCTACGGTCAGACCGAGGTAACCCGCGACCTCATGGCGGCGCGAGAAGCCGAAGGCCTCAGGACCATCTACAGCGCTTCGCAGGTCAGCCTGCATGACTTCGACACGAAGTCGCCTCGCGTTCGCTACGAGAAAGACGGCACCACGCACGAAATCGAGTGCGACTTCATCGCCGGCTGCGACGGCTACCACGGCGTCAGCCGCGCGAGCGTCCCGGCGCAGTCGATTCACACTTACGAGAAGATCTATCCCTTCGGCTGGCTCGGTGTGCTGGCCGATGTGCCGCCGGTGTCGCATGAACTGATCTACGCCAATACCTCGCGCGGATTCGCCCTCTGCAGCATGCGTAGCGCGACGCGCAGCCGCTACTACGTGCAGGTGCCGACCGAAGAGCGCGTCGAGAACTGGAGCGACGAGGCTTTCTGGAACGAACTCCGGCTGCGTCTCGACCCGGAAGCCCGCGACCGGCTCGTGACGGGCCCTTCGCTCGAAAAGAGCATCGCGCCGCTGCGCAGCTTCGTGGCCGAGCCGATGCGCTTCGGCAGCCTGTTCCTTGCCGGCGACGCGGCCCACATCGTGCCGCCGACCGGCGCCAAGGGACTGAACCTGGCAACTGCCGACGTCGGCTACCTGTCGCGCGCGTTCGAGATCTTCTACGGCGAGAAGTCGGCCTCGGCGCTGGACCGCTACTCCGACCTGTGCCTGCGCCGGGTCTGGAAGGCAGAGCGCTTCTCGTGGTGGTTCACCTCGCTGATGCACCGCTTTCCGGAAACCGGCGAGTTCGGCCAGAAGATCCAGGAAGCCGAACTCGACTACCTGGTTCACTCACGCGCCGCCTCGACCTCGCTCGCCGAGAACTACGTCGGCCTGCCGCTCGAGGACTTCTGAGCCGAGCGCCAGCGGCTCAAGCCGTTGATGCCATCAACTGCCAGATGCGTGCCGGGGTCAGCGGCATGTCCAGATGCGGTGTGCGATCGGCCAGTCCGTTGCGCGCGAGCGCGTCGGCCACCGCGTTGACGATGGCCGGCGTGGCGCCGATGGTGCCGAGTTCGCCCACGCCCTTGACGCCCAGAGGGTTGTTCTTGCATGGGGTCGACTCGTCCATCTCCATGCGGAACATCGAGGTGACGATGTCCGAGCGCGGTGCGGCGTAGTCCATCAGGCTGCCGGTGAGCGGCTGGCCGGTTTCGGGGTCATACACCACTCGCTCGTAGAGTGCCTGCCCAATGCCCTGCACGGCGCCTCCTTCGAGTTGGCCGCGAACGATCATCGGGTTGACCACCCGCCCCACATCGTTGACCGAGGCATAGCTGACCACGCTGATGTCGCCCGTTGGCGGGTCGACCTCGACCTCGGAAATATGGCAGCCATTCGGCCAGGTCGGGCCCGACACCGTGCTGGTCGAATCCACGAAGATCTGGCGTTCGGGTTGGTGCCCTGCCAAAGTGAACAGGTCGCGTTGGAGATCGGTGCCCGCCACCTTGAAGACGCCCGCCGTGTATTCGATGTCCGCGGCCGACACCTCGAGTTCCTTGGCAGCGAGTTCCTTCGCCTTGTCGATGGTCCGCTCGGCGCCCACCCGCACGGCCGAGCCGCCGGTAAAGAGCGATCGAGATCCGGCGCTGCCGAAGCCGTCGCCACGGTCGGTGTCGCCCATCACGATGCGCACTTTCTCGATCGGCACGCCAAAGGCGTCGACCACCAATTGAGCGAGGGTGGTCGCGATGCCCTGCCCCATCGCGTTGACGGCGGAAAACACTTCGATGATGCCGTCGGCCTGCACCGAAACGGTCACCCGCTCCTCGAACACGTTGCCGCCCGTCCATTCAAGGAAAGTGGCGATGCCCAGGCCACGCAGCCTGCCCTGGCGTTTCGATTCAGCCGCACGTTTGTCGAAACCCTGCCAATCGGCCAGGCTCAGGGCCTTGTTCATCACCGATTCGAACTGACCCGTGTCATAGGTCTGCTTCATCGGATTGGTATAGGGCATCTGATCCGGCTGGATGAAGTTGCGCCGGCGCAGTTCGATGCGGTCGATGCCGGTCTGGCGCGCGGCCTCGTCCATCAGGCGTTCGATCGTGTAGATGGCCTCGGGCCGGCCGGCGCCGCGATAGGCGCCGGTGGGGGCCGTGTTGGTGAGCACGGCCAGGAAATGGAAATCGATGGTCTGGATGTCGTAGACGCTGGTCTGCACCCACGGGCCGATGAGAAGCTGGATCGCGACGCCGGTGCCGGTGGCGTAGGCGCCGACGTTCGCATGGGTCTTGATGCGCAGCCCCAGGATCTTTCCCGTCGCGTCGAGCGCCAGTTCGGCGCGCGCCTCGATGTCCCGGCCATGGGACGTCGCGAGGAACTCCTCGCTGCGGTCGGCTACCCATTTCACCGGGCGCCGGAGCGCGCGCGCCGCAAAGGCGACCGCAATGTCTTCCGGGTAGGCGCCGGTCTTCATGCCGAAGCCGCCGCCAACGTCGCCCACGACGACGCGCACCTTCTCCTTGGGCAGGCCGATCGCGTCGCAGATCGAGTCCCGGACGCCCGAAGGCATCTGAGTGCTCATGCGGATCGTGATGCGATCCGTCGCGGCATCGAAATCGGCCAGCACTGTCCGCGGTTCGATGGTGAGCGCGACGACACGCTGGTTGACGACGTCGAGCGACACCACATGGCTGGCCTTGGCGAAGGCCGCGGCCGTCGCATCGCTGCTGCCGTGCCGCATTTCGGCGGCGATGTTGCCCGTGGCTTCATCGCAGATCAGGGGCGCACCCTCGGCGGTCGCGCTGGCGAGGTCGACCACCATCGGCAGTTCTTCATAGTCCACCATGACGGCCTCGGCCGCGTCTCGCGCCTGTCGCGCGGTCTCCGCGACCACCACCGCGACGGGTTCGCCAACGAAGCGGACCCGCTCGAGCGCCAACGCCCGCCGTGCCGGCGTGGCGCAGTCCGCCCCGTCCGCCCGCGTGAACCCCGCTGCGCCCGGCATCGGTTTGACGCCGGCCGTTGCCAGATCGGCGCCCGTGAAAACGCCCAGCACGCCAGGCATGGCCGTGGCCGCGCTGGTGTCGACGGACACCAGTCGCGCATGGGGATAGGGGGAACGCACGAAGCTCAGCCAGGATTGCCCCGGCAGCGAAACGTCGTCGGTGTAGCGGCCGGTCCCGTTCAGGAGGTTTTCGTCCTCCAGACGCTTGACGGCCTGGCCGCTGCCGAAGCGCATGGGATTAGTTTCTGTGGTCACCGTGGTCCTCTTTGTCTGGAGCAGTTGTTGCGGGCGCAAGAACAACTATATGGGCTTCGGGAACATTCGGCGCGCGGCGCCGTCGCAGATGCTGAAGCCGTGTATACATCCAATCATGCAACTACCCTGGCTCGACCCTGGTGACCCCTTGCCCGACGCCGCCCTGGCCTGGGGTGATTCGGACCCGGTGCCCGGCCTCCTGGCCGCCGGCGGCGGACTCGACGTCGCCAGTCTCCTGCAGGCCTACAGCAACTGCATCTTCCCGTGGTTCAGCGAAGGCCAGCCGATTCTCTGGTGGAGTCCGGATCCGCGGATGGTCCTGGACGTGAGCCAGTTCAGGCTGCATCGGTCCTTGCGCAAGACGCTGGCCCGCTTCAGTTCCACCCAGGGCTGCGAGATCCGGATCGACCATGGATTCGAGGCGGTGATCTCCGCTTGCTCCCAGGCCCCGCGCGTCGGCCAGACAGGCACCTGGATCCTTCCGGAGATGGTGCAGGCCTATACGGCCCTGCACCGCGCCGGCTACGCACACAGCGTCGAGACCTGGATCGACGGCGAACTCGTGGGCGGCCTCTATGGCGTATCGATCGGGCATGCCGTGTTCGGCGAATCGATGTTTGCACGCCGGCCGGATGCGTCCAAGATCGCGCTGGCGGCGCTGGTCTGCTTCTGCCGTCGGCACGGCATCACGATGATCGACTGCCAGCAGAACACCGCCCATCTGGCAAGCCTCGGCGCCCGCGAAATGCCACGGAAGCGCCTTGTGTCGCACGTCGCCCACGCACGCCTGAAGACGAGCCCTGCGTGGCGCTTCGACCCCGTATACTGGAGCGAACTCCTGCCTGCGCGAGCCTCTTCAACGACGTGACGCACCTCAAGGATCTCCCGCTCCATACGCTGCAGTTCTATGCGACAGCACCCTATCCGTGCAGTTATCTGCCGGACCGGCAGGCGCGCTCGCAGGTCGCCACCCCGAGTCACCTGATCCACAACGATGCCTACTCGGACCTCGTGCTGAGCGGGTTCCGGCGCAGCGGCATGTTCACCTACCGGCCGTATTGCGACGGTTGCAGCGCCTGCGTCCCGCTCAGAGTGCTCGCGAACGAGTTTCGCCCCAATCGCAGCCAGCGCCGCGCGCTGACGCGCCACTCCAACCTGCAAGCGCGCGTACTGAAGCTCTGCTTCGTGCCCGAGCACTATCAGTTGTACCTGCGCTACCAGAACGGCAGGCATGCCGGCGGCGGCATGGACCACGACAGCATCGACCAGTACACCCAATTCCTGTTGCAGAGCCGGGTCAATTCGCGCCTTGTGGAGTTTCGCGAAACGCAGCCGGACGGCAGCGCCGGCGCCTTGAAGATGGTGTCGATCCTGGATGTGCTGAACGACGGTCTCTCGGCGGTCTACACCTTCTATGAACCCGAAGTCGGTGCGGGTTATGGCAACTACAGCGTGCTGTGGCAGATCGAGCAGGCCCGGAAGCTGCAGTTGCCCCATGTCTACCTCGGCTACTGGATCGAGGGCAGCGCCAAGATGAACTACAAGGCCCGATACACGCCCCACGAGGTGCTGATCGACGGCCAATGGCAACCGCAAAGCCATTTCACCAAGTAAAATCGCGACCGGTCAAAACCGCGTTGCACATGAGAAAACCCCAATCCGACGTTCCAGCCACGCCTGTGATCCAGGTCATCGAGCGGATGTTTTCGCTGATCGACGTCCTCGCGTCGCGTGAAGAAGCGATTTCCCTCAAGGAGATCAGCGAAAAGACGGGGCTGCATCCGTCCACCACCCATCGCATCCTGAACGACCTCGCCGTAGGCCGTTTCGTCGATCGCCCCGAGGCGGGCAGCTACCGGCTCGGCATGCGCTTGCTGGAACTGGGCAATCTGGTCAAGGGCCGGCTCAACGTGCGCGACGCCGCCATGACGCCGATGCGCGAGTTGCACAAGCTCACCCAGCAGCCGGTGAACCTCAGCATGCGCCAGGGCGACGAGATCGTCTACATCGAGCGCGCCTACAGCGAGCGCTCAGGCATGCAGGTGGTCCGCGCGATCGGCGGGCGGGCTCCCTTGCATCTCACGTCCACCGGAAAGCTGTTCCTCGCAGTGGACGAACCCCAGCGCGTGCGCAGCTACGCCACGCGAACCGGTCTGGCCGGCCACACACGCAACAGCATCACGCAACTGCCGGCGCTGGAACGCGAACTCTCCAAGGCGCGTCAGTACGGCATCGCTCGCGACAACGAGGAACTCGAACTCGGCGTGCGATGCATGGCCGCCGGGATCTACGATGACCAAGGCAAGCTCGTCGCCGGTTTGTCGATCTCTGCCCCAGCGGATCGGCTGGACGACGGATGGCTGCCCAAGCTGCAAGCCACCGCCAACGAGATTTCCAGCGCCTTGGGTTACAAGGCAAGCACGCCAACGCCGGCCTGACTCGGTATCAGGCCCGTCGTCGGCGGGAATGGAGGACGGAGTGGCCGGCTTCTTCAGCCAGCGATGTGCGCTGCGACGTTCTGCTGCGCGGCCGGGCTGAGCATGTGATTGGCTTCGACCCAGCGACGCACGCGCTCCGCGTCGCCAATGCGGCTGAGCTTGCCGGCCGAATCGAGGAACACCATGATCAGCTTGCGCCCGGCGATCTTGGCCTGCATCACCAGGCACTGACCGGCTTCGGAGATATAGCCGGTCTTCTGAACGCCGATGTCCCAGTCGGGGCTCTTGACGAGTCGGTTCGTGGTGTTGAACTGCAGCACCCTGTTGCCGACTTCGACCTGGTATTCCGGCGACGTGGACAGCTGGCGCACAGTGGCGTCGGCGTAAGCGGCATTCACCAGCAGCGCGAGATCCTGGGCGCTCGACTGATTGCGGCTGGAAAGGCCCGTCGGCTCCACGTAACGCGTGTCCTTCATGCCGAGCATCTTGGCCTTGGCGTTCATCACGCTCACAAAGGTGGCCAGGCCACCCGGATAAGTGCGACCCAGTGCATGCGCAGCGCGGTTCTCGCTCGACATGAGCGCCAGATGCAGGAGCTCACCGCGCGGCAGGGTCGAACCCACGGTCAGGCGGGAGCGGCTTCCCTTCTCGGTATCGACGTCGTCCTGGGTGATGGTGATCAACTCGTCAGAAGGCAGCTTCGCCTCGCTGATGAGCAGACCGGTCATGAGCTTGGTCAGCGAAGCGATCGGCAGAACGGCATGGTCGTTCTTGCTGAAGAGGACTTCGTGGGTGTCCTGGTCGATCACGAGGGCCACGCTGGACTTCAGGTCCAGGGCATCTTCAGTGCTGTGCAGCCCAGCCAATTGGCCAAAGGACTGGCGAGCGGGCATTTCTGCAACACGGACCACCGATCGGCGTTGCACGGCCACGACGGTCCTGCCGTTCTTCTGGCGGATGGAAGCCACCACGTTGCGCCCGCCGCTCACGACCCGTTCACTCTTGTCCGCGCCACGCTTGGACGCCGTGGCGCGCGCCGGAACAGCGACCGTCTTGCGCTTGCTGTCGGCGCTGACGGCGGCCTTCTTGACAGGCTCTTTCTTTGCGGCAAATGCCGAGGGCAACAAAAACGCCGTGGCGCAAAGCGCGACGGCGACGAGACGAAATGCGGGAAGAAACCGCTGGCTGGAAACTCGGTGGAAACGGGCTTCGGGCATTAAAAACTCTCCAGCGGCGACGTAAGGAAGCCGCAAGTTTATCGAAATCAAAAAAGACACGCAATATCAGTTACTTGCGTCCTTTTCTTCAATCGAAAGCAAGGATCCCGCAAAACCTAACCTTGTGCCGCCACTCTCTCAGCTTGGCTCTGTAACTTGTTGAGGGCACTCAAATAAGCCTTGGCCGATGCGACCACGATGTCGGGGTCCGCACCCACGCCGTTGACGACCCGCCCGGCGTTCTGCAACCGCACAGTCACTTCACCCTGGCTCTCGGTCGATCCGCTGATCGCATTGACCGAATAGAGCACCATCTCGGCACCGCTCTTCACATGGGCCTCGATCGCCTTCAGCGACGCGTCGACCGGCCCATTCCCATCAGACTCCCCGGTGACCTCCTTGCCTTGCACTGTAAACACGACGCGCGCCTGAGGCCGCTCACCTGTTTCACTATGTTGCGACAAGGATACAAATCCAAACTGCTCTCCAACGTGCGAGAGCTCCTCGTCGCTGACCAATGCGAGGATATCTTCGTCAAATATTTCACTTTTTCGGTCCGCGAGCTCCTTGAACCGTGCGAACGCGGCGTTGATGTCGGCCTCGCTCTCCATCACCACGCCCAAGTCCTGCAGCCGCTGCTTAAAGGCGTTCCGGCCGCTCAGCTTGCCGAGCACGATCTTGTTGGCAGTCCAGCCGACGTCCTCGGCACGCATGATCTCGTACGTGTCGCGCGCC
The DNA here is from genome assembly GCF_030317145.1 of Variovorax flavidus. Classification (GTDB taxonomy): domain Bacteria; phylum Pseudomonadota; class Gammaproteobacteria; order Burkholderiales; family Burkholderiaceae_C; genus Variovorax; species Variovorax flavidus. The sequence continues at coordinate 659,267 of NZ_JASZYE010000001.1, read as the reverse complement.
TTGAGCACGCCGTCCTGGTGGATTCCCGATGCGTGCGCGAATGCGTTCGCCCCGACCACGGCCTTGTTCGGCTGCACCACGAAACCCGTCGTCTGGCTGACCATGCGGCTGGCAGCCACGATGTGCCGGGTGTCGATGCCGAGTTCCAGGCCGAAGTAGTCCTTCCGGGTCTTCACGGCCATGACGATCTCCTCGAGCGAGCAATTGCCGGCACGCTCGCCGAGGCCGTTGATGGTGCACTCGACCTGCCGCGCACCGCCGATCTTCACGCCGGCCAGCGAATTGGCCACCGCCATGCCGAGGTCATTGTGGCAATGCACGGACCACACGGCCTTGTCGCTGTTGGGGATGCGCTCGCGCAGCGTCCTGATGAAGTTGCCGTAGAGCTCGGGAATGGCATAGCCGACGGTGTCCGGGACATTGATCGTGGTCGCGCCTTCGTTGATGACGGCCTCGAGCACGCGGCACAGATAGTCGGGATCGCTGCGGTAGCCGTCTTCGGGACTGAACTCGACGTCGGCGACCAGGTTGCGCGCGAAGCGAACGGCCAGCCTGGCTTGTTCGAACACTTCGTCCGGCGTCATCCGCAGCTTCTTTTCCATGTGCAGCGGCGACGTCGCGATAAAGGTATGGATGCGCCCGTTGGCCGCGCCCTTGAGCGCCTCGCCCGCGCGGGAGATGTCCCGGTCATTGGCGCGTGACAGGCCGCAAATGGTCGAATCCTTGATCGCATTGGCGATGGCCGACACGGCTTCGAAGTCGCCGTTGGAGCTGGCCGGGAAGCCGGCTTCGATCACATCCACCCGCAGGCGCTCCAGCTGGCGGGCAATGCGCAGCTTTTCGTCCTTGGTCATGGAAGCCCCGGGCGACTGTTCGCCGTCGCGCAAGGTCGTGTCGAAAATGATCAGTTTGTCAGTCATCGTGGATCTCCTTGGATTCAGTTTGCCCTGCGCCGGGCAGGGCAATGTGGACGTCAGCGCGTCAGGCCGGTTCAGCCAGCGATTGTGCGCTGCGCGCGCCTTGCGCCCGTGCCCGAGTCAGCCCTGAAACGATGGCCTTGAGCGACGCCGAAATGATGTTCGCATCCATGCCGACGCCGAACAAGGTCGTCGCGTCGTCGACGCGCAGCTCGAGGTAGGCAACAGCTTGCGCATCCGCGCCGGCACCGATGGCGTGCTGGTGGTAGTCGATCACGCGGATCGAATGCCCCGTCGCCCCGGCCAACGCGTGAATGAAGGCGTCGATCGGGCCGTTGCCGCGCCCCTCGATCGCGCGAATTTCACCCTCCCACGGCAGGTCGGCACGCAGCACCACCGAGGCATCAGGCCCCTCCCCCTGCTCTTCCAGCACCCGATGTTGCGGGCCGGTTTGATCGTGAACGCGGTACTCGCGTTCGAAGAGCGCCCACAGGTCGGCCGCGGTGAGTTCCTTGCCAGCAACGTCCATGACGCGCTGCACGGTCTGGCTGAACTCCATCTGAAGGCGGCGGGGCAACTCGAGTCCGTATTCGCTTTCGAGCAGGTAGGCGATGCCGCCCTTGCCCGATTGGCTATTGACGCGGATCACAGCCTCGTAGCTGCGGCCGACATCCTTCGGGTCGATGGGCAGGTACGGCATGTCCCAGATGTCGCCGTCCTTGCGCGCGCCGAAGGCCTTCTTGATCGCGTCCTGGTGCGATCCGGAGAACGACGTGTAGACGAGGTCGCCGACATACGGATGGCGCGGGTGCACCGGCAACTGGTTGCAATGCTCGACCGTGGCACGGATCTCGTCGATGTTCGAGAAGTCGAGGCCCGGCGACACGCCCTGGGTATACAGATTGAGCGCGACGTTGACGAGATCGAGGTTGCCGGTGCGCTCACCGTTTCCGAACAGGCAGCCTTCGATGCGATCGGCGCCGGCCATCAACGCGAACTCTCCGGCGGCCGTGCCGGTGCCGCGATCGTTGTGGGGATGCACGGACAGGACGATCGCATCGCGTCGCGCCAGGTTGCGATGCATCCACTCGATCATGTCGGCAAAGATGTTGGGCGTCGAATGCTCAACCGTCGAAGGCAGGTTGACGATGCATTTGCGTGCCGGCGTCGGCGCCCAGGCTTCGGTCACCGCATCCACGACGCGCTTCGAGAACGCGAGATCAGTGCCCGAGAACATCTCCGGCGAGTACTGGAAGGTCCAGCGCGTGTTCGGCTGCTTGGCGGCGAGCTCGTTGAACATGCGCGCGTGCGTGGTCGCCAGTTCGACGATCTGGTCCTCGTCCATGCCGAGAACCACGCGACGCATGATGGGCGCCACGGCGTTGTAGAGATGCACGATGGCGCGCGGCGCACCCTGCAGCGCCTCGAAGGTGCGTTCGATCAGGTGGTCGCGCGCCTGGGTGAGCACCTGGATCGTCACGTCGTCCGGAATACGGTCTTCTTCGATCAGCTTGCGCACGAAGTCGAATTCCACCTGCGAGGCGGAAGGAAAGCCCACCTCGATCTCCTTGAAGCCGATCGCCACGAGCGTTTCGAACATCCGCATCTTGCGGGCGATGTCCATCGGCTCCACCAGTGCCTGGTTTCCGTCGCGCAGGTCGGTCGACAGCCAGATCGGGGCCTGGGTCAGCACGGCATCGGGCCAGGTGCGGTCCTTGAGGCCGACCGGTGCGAAGGGACGGTACTTGAGGTTGGGTTGCTTCAACATCTGATATTTCTCGCTGTGGTTGGATCAACCAGCAACCCCAAAACAAAACGGCCCGTTGCTGGTGCGAACGGGCCGTGGTGCAGGATTTGCGCGCGCGCTACCGACTCCGCCCGTAGGGGATCAGTAGTAGGGCCAGCGAAATCTTGTTCATGGGAGCCGTGAATGTAGCACAGCCTCGATCAGTTGTGCAGTCCGCGCTCGTCAGGCTCATCGGTCGAGATGCTGATCACGCTCACCTGCTGGCCCTTGGCCTTGCGCCAGGCGTAGACCACATAGCCGCTGAGACCGTAGGCCACGAACACGCCGAACAGCACCGTCGGCGGATGGATGTTGACGACCGCGATGCCGAGCGCGATCAGCACGATCGCAGCGAAAGGCACGCTGCGCTTCATCTGGATGTCCTTGAAGCTGTAGAACGGTGCGTTGGTCACCATCGACAGGCCTGCGTACAGCGTGAAGCCGAAGGTGATCCACGTGATCTGCTGCCACGAGAGATACAGCACCTCACCACCGCGACGACCCCATTCGGTCATGAGCCAGATGAAACCCGCGACCAGCGCCGCAGCGGCCGGTGATGGCAAGCCCTGGAACCAGCGCTTGTCGACCACGCCCGTGTTGACGTTGAAGCGTGCAAGTCGCAAGGCCGCGCAGGCGCAATAGACAAACGCCGCGATCCACCCCCAGCGGCCCAATCCCTTCAGGGACCATTCGTACGCGATGAGTGCAGGTGCGGCGCCGAACGACACCATGTCCGACAGCGAATCCATCTGCTCGCCGAAGGCGCTCTGCGTGTTCGTCATTCGCGCAACGCGGCCGTCGAGGCTGTCGAGGATCATGGCGGCAAACACGCCGAGCGCCGCGAGATCGAAGCGCGCGTTCATCGCCATCACGATCGCGTAGAAGCCGCCGAACAATGCCGCCAGCGTGAACAGGTTCGGCAGGATGTAGATGCCCTTGCGGCGCTTGCGAGGTGCGACGTCGTCGGGGATGGTGTCGTCATGCATGCGATCGACCTCCGGCGCCCGTCTTCGCGGCGCAATGGGCTGTCTGATTCAAGGCAAATGAGGGTATCGAACGCATCGGTCGCAGTGTAGTTCAGGCGCTCTCGCGCCCAGAAAGAAAAGGGCCACCGCAACGGGTGGCCCTGTTCACGTCGGAAAGGTCCGATCAGTTGCGGGTCTGGTCGACCAGCTTGTTCTTCTTGATCCAGGGCATCATCGCGCGCAGCTTCTCGCCGACCACTTCGATCTGGTGCTCGGCATTCAGGCGACGGCGGCTGATCAGCGTGGGCGCGCCGCCCGCGTTTTCCAGCACGAAGCTCTTGGCGTATTCGCCGGTCTGGATGTCCTTCAGGACCTGCTTCATGACCTTCTTGGTCTCGTCGGTCACGATGCGCGGACCCGTGACGTACTCGCCGTACTCGGCGTTGTTCGAGATCGAGTAGTTCATGTTGGCGATGCCGCCTTCATAGATCAGGTCGACGATCAGCTTCAGTTCGTGCAGGCATTCGAAGTACGCCATTTCGGGCGCGTAGCCAGCTTCCACCAGCGTCTCGAAGCCGGCCTTGATCAGCTCGACGGTACCGCCGCACAGCACGGCCTGTTCGCCGAACAGGTCGGTCTCGGTTTCTTCGCGGAAGTTGGTCTCGATGATGCCGGCCTTGCCGCCACCATTGGCCGTGGCGTACGACAGCGCCAGGTCACGCGCCTTGCCGCTCTTGTCGGCGTGCACGGCGATCAGGTGCGGCACGCCGCCACCTTGCGTGTAGGTGTTGCGCACGGTGTGGCCGGGCGCCTTGGGAGCCACCATCCACACGTCGAGGTCGGCGCGCGGCTGCACGAAACCGTAGTGCACGTTGAAGCCGTGCGCGAAGACGAGCGAAGCGCCTTCCTTGATGTTCGGAGCCACGTCGTTCTTGTAGACGTTGGCGATCTGCTCGTCGGGCAGCAGGATCATGACCACATCGGCTGCCTTCACGGCGTCAGCCACTTCGGCGACCTTGAGGCCGGCCTTCTCGACCTTGGGCCAGGAAGCGCCGCCCTTGCGCAGGCCGACGACGACCTTCACGCCGCTGTCGTTCAGGTTCTGGGCGTGTGCATGGCCTTGGCTGCCGTAGCCGATGATTGCAACCGTCTTGCCCTTGATGAGGCTCAGATCGGCGTCCTTGTCGTAGTAGACCTTCATGATTTCTCCTTCGTAGATTCTGTGGATGTGGGACAGGTGATTCAAACGCGCAGGATGCGCTCGCCGCGGCCGATGCCGCTGGCGCCGGTACGGACGGTCTCGAGGATCGCGCCGCGATCGATGGCTTCGAGAAACGCGTCGTTCTTTCCGTGGTCGCCAGTGAGCTCGATGGTGTAGCTCTTGTCGGTCACGTCGATGATGCGGCCGCGGAAGATCTCGGCCATGCGCATCATCTCCTCGCGCTCCTTGCCGACTGCGCGCACCTTCACCATCATGAGCTCGCGCTCGGTGTAGGCGCCTTCGGTCAGGTCGACGACCTTGACGACTTCGATCAGGCGGTTGAGATGCTTGGTGATCTGCTCGATCACGTCGTCGGAACCCGCCGTGACGATGGTCATGCGCGACAGGCTCGCATCCTCGGTGGGAGCGACGGTCAGCGATTCGATGTTGTAGCCGCGGGCCGAGAACAGGCCCACGACGCGGGAGAGTGCACCGGGCTCGTTCTCGAGCAGCACGGCAATGATGTGTTTCATGGCAAGCAGACTCCTCTTTTCGCCGCCCTCCCCCGTGCACGGTAATGCGCGGGCTTGGCGGGCAATAGATTCGTCAGAAGTAGGTTGAACAAGGCGCCGGTCCGCTGAACGGGCCGGCTTTTCGTCTGATTAAAGGTCCTCGGAGCCCAACAGCATTTCGGTGATGCCCATGCCGGCCTTGACCATCGGGAACACGTTCTCGGTGGGGTCGGTACGGAAGTCCATGAAAACCGTGCGGTCCTTGAGCTTGCGCGCCTCGCGCAGCGCCGGCTCCACATCCTGCGGGCGCTCGATCAGCATGCCGACGTGGCCATAGGCCTCGGCGAGCTTCACGAAATTCGGCAGCGCGTCCATGTAGCTGTGGCTGTAGCGGCCCGAATACTCGATCTCCTGCCATTGCCGCACCATGCCGAGATAGCGGTTGTTCAGCGAGCAGATCTTGATCGGCGTGTTGTATTGCAGGCAGGTCGACAGCTCCTGGATGCACATCTGCACCGAACCTTCACCCGTGATGCAGAACACCTCCGACTCGGGCTTGGCAAGCTTGATGCCCATCGCATAGGGAATGCCGACGCCCATGGTGCCCAGGCCGCCCGAATTGATCCAGCGACGCGGCTCGTCGAAGCGGTAGTACTGCGCAGCCCACATCTGGTGCTGGCCGACGTCCGACGTGATATAGGTGTCGGCGTCCTTGGTCATGTTCCAGAGGGTTTCGACCACGTACTGCGGCTTGATCACGTCCTTGTTGCCGCGGTCGTACTTGAGGCAGTCCTTGCCGCGCCAGCCTTCGATGGTGTCCCACCAGCTGGCGAGCGCGCCCGCGTCGGGACGCGTGGAGCTTTCCCTGATCATCGAGATCAGTTCGGCCAGGACTTCCTTCACGTCGCCCACGATCGGGATATCGACCTTCACCCGCTTGGAGATGCTGGACGGGTCGATGTCGACATGAATGATCTTGCGTTCGTTCTGCGCGAAATGCTTGGGATTGCCGATCACGCGGTCATCGAAACGCGCGCCCACCGCCAGCAGCACGTCGCAGTTCTGCATGGCGTTGTTGGCCTCGATGGTGCCGTGCATGCCGAGCATCCCGAGGAACTTGCGGTCGCTTGCCGGGTAGGCGCCCAACCCCATCAGGGTGTTGGTGACCGGGTAGCCGAGCATGTCGACCAGCGTGCGCAGTTCGTTCGTCGCGTTGCCGAGCAGCACGCCGCCGCCGGTATAGATATAGGGTCGCTTGGCCGCCAGCAGGAGCTGCAGCGCCTTGCGGATCTGGCCGCCGTGACCCTTGCGCACGGGGTTGTACGAGCGCATCTCGACCTTGTCGGGATAGCCGTTGTACGCGACCTTCTTGAAGGAGACGTCCTTCGGCACGTCCACGACCACCGGACCCGGACGGCCGCTGCGTGCGATGTGAAAGGCCTTCTTCATCGTCATGGCCAGATCCTTCGGATCCTTGACGAGGAAGTTGTGCTTGACGATGGGGCGCGTGATGCCGACCGTGTCGCATTCCTGGAACGCATCGAGGCCGATCGCCGCCGTCGGCACCTGGCCCGAGATGATCACCATCGGGATGCTGTCCATGTACGCGGTCGCGATGCCGGTGACGGCATTGGTCAGGCCGGGGCCGGAGGTGACGAGCGCAACGCCGACCTCGCCGGTCGCGCGTGCATAGCCGTCCGCAGCATGCACCGCCGCCTGCTCATGACGCACCAGCACGTGCTGGATGGTGTCCTGCTTGTAGAACGCGTCGTAGATGTAGAGAACCGCGCCGCCCGGGTAGCCCCAGACGTACTGGACGCCTTCGGCCTGCAGTGCCTTGACCAGCACTTCGGCGCCCATGAGTTCTTGCGTTTGACTGCCGGTGACGGCTGCTGCGGAAGCGAGTTCCGCCTTTGAGATTTCCATGATCAACCTTTGTGTTTTTTCGGGAACGAAAAACCTTGGGTGCCCCTTCGCCAGCTCTTTTGAAACCGCGTCAGGACTTGAGGCCACAACCATGGGCGGATTGGATATACCGCCGGACCGTGACCCGTTTGCCTTTTGACTTGCAAGGCGGATTATGACACCGGATCGACGCCGGCCAACCGGCCAGGGGCCAATGCATGCGCAAAGGCATAATCCGCGGCGGCGAAAACTCCAACGTCCCTCAGAGACATATCCCCCACGCGGCGCCTCTCCGGCGCCAGACTCGCTTGGCCACTGAACAAGAACTTTCCGACTTCCTGAAGAGCGTTGAACGGCGCGCTTTCAAGCGCTCCGTCTACCACGTGCGGGACGAAGAGGCGGCGCTCGACATCGTGCAGGACAGCATGATGAAACTGGCCGAGCACTACGGCGACAAACCGGCCAGCGAACTGCCGCTCCTGTTCCAGCGAATTCTTTCCAATTCGACCCTCGACTGGTTCCGACGCCAGAAAACCCGCAGGGCCCTTTTCTCGAACTTGAGCGACTTCGAGACAGTGGACGATGACGGTGATTTCGACCTGCTCGAGCACGTCCAGCTCCCGATGGACATGCGCGAAACCGAGAGCGCCGAGGACACGACGCGGCGCGCCCAGGTTTTCCACGAGATCGAGGAACAAATCGCCGCCTTGCCGGGTCGTCAACGCGAGGCCTTTCTGATGCGTTACTGGGAAGAAATGGACGTCGCCGAAACGGCCGCCGCAATGGGTTGCTCCGAAGGGAGCGTGAAGACCCATTGCTCGCGCGCCGTTCATGCCTTGAGCAAAGCGCTCAAGGCCAAGGGAATTTCGCTATGAATACAACGCTTTCTGCCTCCTCCGATGCGCTCGAAGAGCAATTCGGCCGCCGTGTCGCCAGCCGCCTCTCCGCCGGCAATCTCGAGTTGTCGCACGAGGTCAGCGAGCGCCTGCGGGCCGCCCGGGTGCAGGCGGTAGCCCGCCGCAAGGTGGTTCCGCAGCTGCGCATCGCTCCTACGGTGGTGTCGAATGGCCACACGGCGACGCTGGGCGCCGGCTGGTGGTGGACGCGCATCGGTTCGGTCGTTCCACTGATCGCCCTCGTGGCCGGGTTGATGGCCATCAGCGTGCTGCAGGAAGACAACCGCGCCAACGAACTCGCCGAGGTCGACTCGGCGCTGCTGACCGATGACCTGCCACCGGCGGCTTACACCGATCCGGGCTTCGCTCAGTTCCTGAAGACGGAAGCCACGTCCGAACGTTGATCGCCAGCCACCGAATGTCGCCACGTCCCCTTCCTCGCGCCGAAGCGCTCGGCCTTGCGCGGCCGCGCCCCTGGACCACCAGCGCGTGGCTGATCGCGGGGCTGCTGTTTGTGGATGCGGGTTTCCTGGCGGCTTCCGCGAAGGCGCAGCCGGCCAAGCCCGCCACCTCCGCCGCGCAGACGACGCCGCCGGCCAAGCAGACCGTCGCCAAGCCCCTGTGGCGGGACCTGACGACCCGGCAGCAGCGCGCGCTCCAGCCTCTCGCCCCGGTTTGGGACGATCTGACCGAACCGCACAAACGCAAATGGCTGGTGATCTCGCGCGACTACGCCAAATTGCCCGATGCGGACCAGGAGGTCCTTCACAGCCGCATGACCGAGTGGGCGAGCCTGAGCAACCAGCAGCGCGCACAGGCCCGGCTCAACTTCGCCGACGTCAAGCAGGTTCCGGTGGACGAGCGCAAGGCGAAGTGGGAGGCCTACCAGGCCCTCAGCGACGAAGAAAAAGGCAAGCTCGCAGCGCGCGCCACCACATCGAAGACCCCAGGCGCAGCGCCCACCATCCGTCCCGTACCGGCTCAAAAGCTCGCGCCGCTTCCCGCCCTCGGCCCCGACGGCCAGCACGCGCCACGGATTCAACTGGCACCTCCGGCCGCGCCCGCCCCCGTGGCGTCCGCACGGCCGCCCGCTCCGCCGCCGGCGCCCGCACCTGCTTTTCCACCGGTGAGCGCGGAAGCGCAGGTGCCCTCGCCACCCGTCTCGACGCCGGCCGCCGAAGCGCCGGCCCCGGCCGCGCCACCCGTGCGCCTGACCGAGCAACCCTCTTCAGCGCCGTGATCCAAGTTTCAAGGTGTTGATGACCTCCAGTTCCTCCGGCAGGCCCGGCTCTGGCCACCCGGCTCCCGACGAAGTCCCTCCGCAAACTCCCGCACTGCTGACCGCACCCGGCCTCTGGCGCCGAATGGCCTGCTGGCTCTACGAGGGCATGCTGCTTTTCGCCGTAGTCTTCGTCGCCGGTTGGCTGTTCAGCACTCTGGGCCAGATGCGCGACGCTATGGATTCGCGGCGGCACCTGCTGCAAGCCTTCCTGTTTATCGTCTTCGGCGTGTACTTCGTCTGGTTCTGGTCCAAGGGCCAGACGCTGGCCATGAAGACCTGGGGTATCCGGGTGATCGACCGCTCCGGCCGCCCGCTCACGCAGGGTCGGGCTCTGGTGCGCTATCTGCTGAGCTGGGTCTGGTTCCTGCCGCCGCTGGCCGCCATTTCGCCGTTCAAGCTGTCAGGAGGGGAAGCCTCGGTGCTGATCATCGGGTGGGTGGTCGTGTGGGCCCTCCTCGCGCGATTTCACCCGGAACGCCAGTTCTGGCATGACGCGTGGGCGGGCACCCGCCTGGTCGCCTCCAAGCCGCTCAGCAGACGATGAGCGACACCAATTCCGCCAACCCACAGAAGTCGCGGCAAGGCCTGTCCAGGGTCTGGCATGCGGCGCTCATTTCGGTCGATGGCTTTCGTGCGGGCTGGCGCGAAGCCGCTTTCCGGCAGGAGGTGGTCTGCGCCATCGTCATGCTTCCTGCGGCCTTCTGGGTTGGCCGGGGCTGGGTCGAAGTCGCGCTCCTCGTGTCGACCGTAGTCCTGGTCTTGATCGTGGAACTGCTCAACAGCGGCATCGAGGCCGCCATCGACCGCATCGGCCCGGAGTGGCATTCGTTCTCGAAGACGGCCAAGGACCTCGGGAGCGCCGCCGTGCTGCTGTCCATCCTGCTTTGCAGCGGCGTCTGGATCGCGGCGCTCTGGCAACGCTTCGCCACATAGGCGACGCCCGAGCACGGCATGATTGAGGGCATGACTCCCTCATTTTCAATTTGTGTGTACTGCGGCTCCCGGCCCGGCGAGCGGCCTGAATTTACCGAGGTGGCCCAAGCCGTCGGCCAGTGGATTGGCGAACGCGGCGGCCAGTTGGTGTACGGCGGCGGCCGCACCGGCCTGATGGGCACCGTCGCCCAAGCCACCCGCGCCGCAGGTGGCCGCGTCGTCGGCATCATCCCCAAGGCTCTGGTCGACAAGGAACTGGCCAACCGCCAGAGCGACGAGCTGCACGTCGTCGACACCATGCACGAGCGCAAGGCCATGATGGGCGAGCGCGCCGACGCCTTCATCGCCCTCCCCGGAGGAATCGGCACGCTCGAAGAACTGTTCGAAATCTGGACCTGGCGCCAGCTCGGCTACCACGACAAGCCGGTAGGCATCCTCAACGTCGACGGCTACTACGACGCCCTGCTGGCCTTCCTGGCGCACAGCGTCCGCGAAGGCTTCATGGGCGAATGGCAAATGGATCTGGTCCGCACAGGCGACGACTCGACCGCCCTGCTCGAAGCCCTCGTAGAAGAGTCCCGCCGGCACCCCCGCGGCAACAAGCTGGCAGAAGTGCTCTAAAGCAGCGCCCCCTTCAAGGGCCGCCGCGCCCGGCCGCCCGAAGCGGCCGGCCCGCCCCCGGCAGGGGGGAGGCGAAGCGACACGCAGTGCGCGCAGCCTGGGGGCGAGCTTCTGCTAGACGGCGGCTTCGTCCTCTTCACCCGTGCGGATGCGCACGACGCGCTCCACATTGGTCACGAAGATCTTGCCGTCGCCGATCTTGCCCGTGCGCGCCGCGCTGACGATGGCGTCGACGCAGCGATCGACGTCCGCCTCGTTGACGACAACTTCCACCTTCATCTTCGGCAGGAAATCGACCACGTACTCCGCGCCCCGGTAAAGCTCGGTATGTCCCTTCTGTCGGCCGAATCCCTTGACCTCGGTCACGGTGAGTCCGGTGACGCCGACCTCGGCCAGGGCCTCGCGCACGTCATCGAGCTTGAACGGTTTGAGGATGGCGGTGATTTGCTTCATACGGTCTTTCTTCCGGCGGTTTCGTTGAACTTGCTGGTGATAGGGTAGCGCCAATCCTTGCCGAAGCTCCGATGGGTGACCCGGATTCCCACTGGCGCCTGGCGCCTTTTGTACTCGTTGATCTTGATCAGGCGGGCCACGCGCTCGACGATGGTGCGTTCATAGCCCGCGGCGATGATCTCGTCGATGCCCTCGTCGTCTTCCATGTAGCGTGCCAGGATCCCGTCGAGGATCTCGTAGGGCGGGAGGCTGTCCTGATCCGTCTGGTCCGGGCGCAACTCGGCGCTCGGCGGGCGCGTGATGATCCGCTCGGGGATCGGCTCCGAGCCGGTGCCGTACGGGTCGTGGGCGTTGCGCCAGCGTGCCAGCGCGAACACGGTCGTCTTCAGCAAGTCCTTGATGACCGCGAATCCGCCCGCCATGTCGCCGTACAGCGTGCAGTAGCCGGTCGCCATCTCGCTCTTGTTGCCGGTGGTCAGCACGATCGAGCCGAACTTGTTGGACAAGGCCATCAGCAGCGTGCCCCGAATACGCGCCTGGAGGTTTTCCTCCGCTGTGTCCTCGGGCAGCCCCTTGAAGTCGTCAGCCAGGGCACCCAGGAAGGATTCGAAGGTGTGCCTGATCGAGATCTCGTCGTAGCGCACGCCGAGCCGCCGCGCCATCTCGCGCGCATCGATCCAGCTGATGTCGGCCGTGTACGGCGACGGCATCATCACGGCGCGCACCTTGTCCTTGCCCAGCGCGTCGACGGCAATCGCGAGCACCAGCGCGGAGTCGATGCCGCCCGACAGGCCCAGGATGGCACCGGGAAAGCCGTTCTTGCCGATGTAGTCGCGCACGCCCAGAACCAGTGCATCCCAGAGTTGCGCTTCGGCCTCAGGCGGAGGCGCCACGGCGGCCCGGTCGTGCCCGAACCGGATGCTGCCGTCTATGCGTTCCATCTGCGCACAGACCAGCTTCTCCTTGAAGCTTTCGGCCTGCAGCGCTGTGCTGCCATCGGACTGGAGCGCGAACGAGGCGCCGTCGAAGACGACTTCGTCCTGTCCCCCAACCAGATGCGCATAGACCAACGGCAGCCCGACAGCCCTGGCGCGGTCCGCCATCCGCGCCACGCGCTCGCCTTCCTTGCCGACGTGGAACGGAGACGCATTGATGACCGCCAGCACCTCGGCACCGGCATCCTTGGCCAGTTGCGCCGGTTCGTCGAACCAGGCGTCCTCGCAGATCAACAGTCCGACCGACACCCCGCCTGCCTCGAACACGCAGACGCCGTCGCCGGGTGTGAAGTAGCGGCGCTCGTCGAACACCTGGTAGTTGGGCAGTTCGCGCTTGGCGTAGGTGGCGAGAATGCGTCCCTCGGAGAGCACGCTGGCAGCGTTGTGCCGAAACTGCACCGCGACCGACTTGCTGCGAAGGCTTCCGCCGGTGGGATGGCCGACGACGACGACCATGCCGTCGAGATCCGCCAGTTCCGTCGCGACACCCCTCACCGCATCGTCGCAGGCCGATACGAAAGCCGGACGAAGGAACATGTCCTCTGCCGCATAGCCGCAGATCGAGAGTTCGGGCGTGAGCAGAAGGCGGGCACCTTGCGCATAGGCGGATCGCGCCGCATCGACGATCTTCCGCGCATTGCCGGTGAGGTCACCCACCACGAAATTGAGCTGCGCGATCGCGAGTTTCAGTGTCATATCGAAGCAAGAAAAGGGCTGATCGATTATGTCATCGGCCCTTGCGGGACAGGCCTCATGACCCGCCATGCACGTGCCGGCGCGTGGGCTGTTACCCTCGTCGGGCGATGCGCACAGGTTCCTCTTTCGCCAACTTCTTCGAATCCTTCGTTCCGCGGCCCCCGGCTCAGGCCTACGTGCTGCTGGTGTTCACCACGCTGATCTGGGGCGCCAACGCGGTCGCCGCGCGACTTGCAGTAGGCGAAGTCTCGCCGATGATGCTGACCTTCTCGCGCTGGATCGTCTGCTGCGTGGCGCTCGGCATCACGTCGCGTGAAGAGATTGCCACTCACTGGCGCGCGCTGCTGCCGTCGTGGCGCTCCATCACGCTCATGGGCGCGCTCGGCTTCACCGGTTTCAATGCCCTCTTCTACGCAGCCGCGCATCACACGACGGCGATCAACATCGCAATCATCCAGGGCACCATTCCGGTGTTCGTGCTGGTAGGCAGCTTTCTCTTCTTCCGCAGTCGCATCACCGGCCTGCATATCGTGGGTGTGGCCCTGACGGTCGCGGGCATCGCGGTCGTCGCGTCGCGTGGTCAATTCGCCATGCTGGCGCAACTGGCGTTCAACATCGGCGACGTGTGGATGATCATCGCCTGCCTGCTGTACGCCGGCTACGCGCTCGGTCTGCGCAGGCGGCCTGAGGTGCCGGCCATCGTCTTCTTTGCGGCCACCGCGGCCGTCGCGTGCATCGTTTCCCTGCCGCTGGTCGCTGCCGAGATCGCAATGGGGCAGTTCTTCATGCCGACGATGAAGGGCATCGCATTGATCCTCTTCATCGGCTTGTTGCCGTCGTTCATCTCCCAGGTCACCTTCATCCAGGCGGTTGGACTGATCGGCCCGGCGCGGGCCGGGGTGTTCCTCAACCTGGTTCCGGTCTTCGGGCCCCTGCTGGCAGTCCTCATCCTCGGCGAGCCGCTGTCGGCCTACCACGCGGTAGCTTTGGCGTTGGTGCTGGGTGGCATCTACATCGCCGAGAGCCTCGGTTCCCGCAAGCGTTGAAGAGGCGCCATTGGCCGATCCTGTCATCCGCATCCACAGCTCTGCGTCGGAGATCGACGCCGCCGCATGGGACGGGCTGCTCGCCCTGCAGCCAGCCCGCTCACCCTTCATGCGTCACGCGTACCTGAACGCGCTGGACGCCAGCCGCAGTGCGTCTCCGGCCAGCGGCTGGACGCCGCAGTTCATCACGCTCTGGCAAGGTGATCGGCTGGACGCCGCCTGCCCCCTATACGTCAAGGACCATTCGTACGGAGAGTACGTGTTCGATTGGGCCTGGGCGAATGCGTACGAGCAGCATGGACTGGCCTACTACCCCAAGGCCGTCGTCGCCGTGCCATTCACCCCCGTGCCCGGGGCACGCCTGCTTGCCCGCGATGAAGCAAGCCGCCTCCTTCTGGCGCAGGCACTGATCGCCTGGTGCAGCGAATCCGAAGTTTCGTCGCTGCACCTGCTCTTCGGTGCAGACGAGGACATCGCGGCCTGCTCGGAGGCCGGCCTGATGCTGCGCCATACCGTGCAATTCCACTGGACGAATGGCGGATGGACGGACTTCGACGCCTTCCTCGCCAGCCTCTCGCACGACAAGCGCAAGAAGATCCGCCAGGAGCGCCGCAAGGTCCACGATGCCGGCGTGCGCTTTCGTTGGTCGCGCGGCACCGACATCAGCGACGCCGACTGGGACTTCTTCTACCGCTGCTATGCCCGCACCTATCGCGAGCACGGCAACCCGCCCTACCTGAACCGGGACTTCTTCCATCGCATGGCGGCCACCATGCCGGAGGCGTGGCTGCTCTTCGTCGCCGAGCGCGGAGGCAAGCCGATCGCGGCCAGCCTGATTGCGCTCTCCGCGGGCCTGGGCGGCGACGATGCCTCCGAGCACCCGCTCGTGGCGTACGGTCGCTACTGGGGAGCCCTCGAACGCGTCGATTGCCTGCACTTCGAGGCCTGCTACTACCAGCCGCTGCAGTGGTGCATCGAACACGGCGTCGAACGTTTCGAAGGCGGTGCTCAGGGCGAGCACAAGATGGCGCGCGCGCTGATGCCGGTCATGACCACCAGCGCGCACTGGCTGGCGCATCCCGCGTTCGCAGACGCGGTGGAACGCTTTCTCGAACGCGAAGGCGCCGGCATCGAGAACTACATGGACCACCTCGGTGAGCGCAGCCCGTTCCGCACGTCCGAATGATCTCCAAAGCAAAAAGCGCCTCGCGACGTATGCCGCGAGGCGCTTGCAGGTATCCGGGCCTGAAACTTACTTCTTGAAGTTCGCGATGCCGTCCATGATTTCCTTCTTGGCGGCGTCGATGCCTTCCCAGCCCAGCACCTTGACCCACTTGCCGGCTTCGAGATCCTTGTAGTGCTCGAAGAAGTGCGTGATGGCCTTCAGGCGCATCGGGTTCACATCCTCGACCTTCTTCCAGTGGCTGTAGATGGGCAGTACCTTGTCGGTCGGCACGGCGAGCACCTTGCCGTCGACGCCGGCCTCGTCTTCCATCATCAGGATGCCGATGGGACGGCACGGCACCACCACGCCGGGCACCAGCGCCCAGGGCGTGATCACCAGCACGTCGACCGGGTCACCGTCGCCCGACAGGGTCTGCGGCACGTAGCCGTAGTTGGTCGGATAGTGCATGGCGGTGGTCATGAAGCGGTCGACGAAGATCGCGCCCGATTCCTTGTCGACTTCGTACTTGATCGGATCAGCGTTCATCGGGATCTCGATGACGACGTTGAAGGCTTCGGGGGCGTCTTTGCCGGGGGAAACTTTGCCGAGGGACATGGTGCGTGTCTTTGGAGTAGTTGAAAGTGTTGTACGCCGGATGCGGACAAACCCGAAGTTTACTTTCCATGTCACGGGACAGTCGCACAGAACGCCACTTTTGCCTGTAAATTGGCCGCGTTGGCCAATCGGCCCCATGCCTGCGCGGCATCGGGGCTTCGAGGAAGCAACGCGGCGGAAGCACTGACCCGTACGCGTTGCGCACAGGTCGGGCTTACGTCTCCACAAGTTATGAAACGAACTACTGGAGAAGCAAAGGCATGACTGGCAACACCCCTCTCGTCCTCGCCATCGTCTGCGGCCTCGTGGCCGTAGCCTATGGTTTCTGGGCGCGCAGCTGGATTCTTTCGAAAGACCCGGGCAATGCCCGAATGCAGGAGATCGCGGCGGCCATCCAGACCGGCGCCGCGGCCTACCTTGCGAAGCAGTACCGCACCATCGCGATCGTCGGCGTGGTGCTGGCGATCCTGATCGGCATCTTCCTGGACGTGACCACTGCGGTGGGCTTCATCATCGGCGCGGTGCTGTCGGGCGCCTGCGGGTTCATTGGCATGAACGTGTCGGTGCGGGCCAACGTTCGCACGGCGCAAGCCGCGACCCAGGGCATCGGCCCGGCGCTGGATGTGGCCTTTCGCGGCGGCGCCATCACCGGCATGCTGGTCGTGGGCCTGGGCCTGCTGGGCGTATCGGCCTTCTACTGGTTTCTCGTGGGCAACGGCAACCTGACGCCGGATAAAAGCCTTGCGACGCTGCTCAATCCGTTGATCGGCTTTGCTTTCGGTTCGTCGCTGATTTCGATCTTCGCGCGGCTGGGCGGCGGTATCTTCACCAAGGGCGCCGATGTCGGTGCCGACCTGGTGGGCAAGGTCGAAGCAGGCATCCCCGAGGACGATCCGCGCAACCCGGCCGTGATCGCCGACAACGTGGGCGACAACGTCGGCGATTGCGCCGGCATGGCGGCCGACCTGTTCGAGACCTATGCGGTGACACTGATCGCCACCATGGTCCTTGGCGCACTGATGGTGGCCGCGGCGCCGGTGAATGCGGTGCTGTATCCGCTGGCGCTCGGCGGCGTGTCGATCATCGCGTCGATCATCGGCTGCTTCTTCGTGAAGGCTTCGCCGGGCATGGTCAACGTCATGCCGGCGCTCTACAAGGGCCTCGCAGTCGCGGGCATCCTGTCGCTGATCGCGTTCTGGTTCGTGACCAGCTGGCTGATTCCCGACAACGCCATTGCGCCCACCGGCAGCCAACTGAAGCTGTTCGGCGCATGCTTCGTGGGCCTGGCGCTGACGGCGGCTCTGGTCTGGATCACGGAGTTCTATACCGGCACGCAATATTCACCGGTGCGTCACATTGCCCAGGCTTCGACCACGGGCCATGGCACGAACATCATTGCCGGCCTCGGCGTGTCGATGCGCTCGACCGCATGGCCGGTGATCTTCGTGTGTATCGCGATCCTGGCCTCGTACATGCTGGGCGGCCTCTACGGCATCGCCGTGGCCGCAACGGCGATGCTGAGCATGGCCGGCATCGTGGTCGCGCTCGACGCCTACGGTCCCATCACCGACAACGCCGGCGGCATCGCCGAAATGTCGGAACTGCCGGCCAGTGTCCGGGACATCACCGACCCGCTCGACGCGGTGGGCAATACCACCAAGGCCGTCACCAAGGGCTACGCCATCGGCTCGGCCGGGCTCGCTGCGCTAGTGCTTTTTGCCGACTACACGCACAAGCTCGAGAGCTTCGGACTCAACATCAGCTTCAACCTGAGCGATCCGATGGTGATCGTGGGCCTCTTCATCGGCGGCCTGATCCCCTACCTTTTCGGAGCGATGGCGATGGAGGCCGTGGGCCGGGCCGCCGGTTCGGTGGTGGAGGAAGTGCGCAGGCAGTTCCGCGAGATCCCCGGAATCATGGAGGGCACCGGCAAGCCCGAGTACGGACGTGCGGTGAGCATGCTGACCGGCGCGGCGATCAAGGAAATGATGATCCCCTCGCTGCTGCCCGTGGTGGTGCCGATCCTGGTCGGTCTCGTGCTCGGACCCAAGGCGCTCGGTGGTCTGCTGATGGGCACCATCGTCACCGGCCTGTTCGTTGCCATCTCCATGTGCACGGGCGGTGGCGCGTGGGACAACGCCAAGAAGTACATCGAGGACGGCCATCACGGCGGCAAGGGCTCCGAGGCGCACAAGGCGGCCGTCACCGGCGACACCGTGGGCGACCCCTACAAAGACACGGCAGGCCCCGCGGTGAATCCGCTGATCAAGATCATCAACATCGTGGCGCTGCTGATCGTGCCGCTGGTGGTCAAGTTCCACGCCGGCGATGCAGGCGCGATGGCACCGCATGCCGCACCACCGCCTGCGACGGCACCTGCTGCGCCCGCTGCGCCGGCTGTGGCGCCGCCGGCACCTGCAGCGGCGGCACCTGCTGCCGCCCCGGTGGCCGCCGCCGAGGCAGGCCCCTCGATCAAGACCGAGGGCGGCGTGGTCAAGTTCTACTTCGCAACCAGCAGCGCTGAAGTGCCCGCGGGCTCCAGCGAGGCGCTGGTCGACATCGTGAAGGCCGTGCAAAGCGGCAATCGCGTGCTGGTGAGCGGCTTTCACGACGCGTCCGGCGACCCGGCAAAGAACGCGGAGCTCGCCAAGCAGCGAGCGATGGCGGTCGGCGCGGCGCTCAAGCTGGCCGGCGTGCCGGACGACAAGGTCGAACTCGCCAAGCCCGCGCAGACGACGGCCGACGGGCCGCCGGCGGAAGCCCGCCGCGTGGAAGTGAAAGTCCAGTAGCCATGCCTTCGACGGCCACGCTCGAAGCGTTCATCGCCGCGGTCGAAAGCGGCGAGCACGCCAAGGCGATCGAGGACTACTACACCGAAGGCGCCACCATGCGCGAAAACCAGGCAGAGCCGCGGCGTGGCCGCGATGTGCTGGTCGCGCACGAACGTGCCGTCCTCGCGAACACCGCCTCGGTCGACTCGCAATGCGTGCGGCCCGTGCTCGTGAATGGCGACCACGTCGTCATCCGGTGGATCTTCGATTTCACCGGCAAGGATGGCCGCCGCATGCACATCGAAGAACTCGCCTGGCAGCGGTGGGAGGGCGAGCGCATTGCACAGGAGGAGTTCTTCTACGACCCTGCACAGATGAAGCCGGGCTAGCCGCCCGCTGCATCGCCGCTTGGTGGCCGCAAGCCCGGGCACAGCCCCGCTTGCGGCCTTTTTCTTGTTCGGAGTCAATGCACCCTGTGGCCGAGGTTTTGCGCAGGCCTCTGCGGGTATCCTGAGCGACGTCATGACGCGCCATCGACTCCATGTTCTTTCGCTGCTGCTGTGCGTGACCGGTCTGGCGCAGGCGCAGACGGGTGCCGTTCCGATGAGCTTCGAGGCCGCTCGCCTCCAGATGCTCGACCGCTCCGACAAGCTGGCGGCTGCGCGCGCCGGCGTCGAGTCGAAGGATTTGCTGGGCCAGAGCCTGCGCAACCTCGGCGGGCCGATCGTGAGCGTGAACGGCCTCGCCTATTCCTACAACGCCAACCTGAGCCTGAATCTCGACCCGCTGAACCAGGGCGTCGGGCAACTGGCGCAAACGCTGCCGCCTTCGATCCAGAATCTGCTGGCAGGGGTGCCAATTCTTCCGCTGCCCTCGAACTACACGCTCAACCGGCACGACAGCGGCAGCTATGCAGCCCTGGCGGGCATCTGGCCCATTTACCTCGGCGGGGCCACAGATGCCGTTCGCGGCTTCGTCGCAGCGCAATCGCGTGAGGCCCAGGCCGATGCCGAACAGGCCGGCCATGAGGTCGACACCGTGCTGGTGCAACGCTATTTCGGCGCCCAGCTTGCCAAACGCGCCGCGGTGTTGCGCCAGCAGGCGGAGCAGACCATCGGCCGCCATGACGAGGCAGCGCAGAAGATGCTCGCCGCCGGTGTGATCTCGCGCGTCGAGCGCCTGCAGGCCAGCGTCGCCTACGAGGACGCCAAGCGCAACGCCCGCAAGGCCGAGGACGACGCCGCACTGGCCGCCGCCGCACTGGCCCGCACGGTGCGGGTCGAAGGCAGCGTGGCGCCGCTGACGCCTCTCTTCGTGCTGAGTCAGCCGATCGAGCCCCTGGGCCATTTCCTCGACGCCGCGATGACGCGCCACCCCGGCCTGGCCAAGGTGGCGGCCAAGAAGTCCCAGGCCGAGCAACTGCACGAAGGTGAGGAGGCGCTGCGCCGGCCGCAGGTGGTGGCTTTCGGCACACGCGAACTCAAGGGGAACAATGCCGACTGGGTGGCCGGCATCGGCATGCGCTGGGCGCTCTACGACTCGATCGACCGCAGTGCGCTCACGGCATCCTCCCAAAAGCAGATCGAACAGGCCGAGCGCACCGACGCGCAGGCGCGCAACGACATTTCGCTGCTCGTGGAACGCAACTGGCGCGCAGTGGAGAACGCGCGCCGCCAGTACATGGCAATGGCGCCTTCGGTCGAGCTGTCGCAGGAAGTTCTCCGCCTGCGCACGGACGGCCTGCGCGAGGGCACGAGCACCACGCTGGACCTGATCGACGCCGAGACCAACCACGCCAAGACCCTGACCGAGCGCGCCCAGGCTGCCAACGACTATGTGCAGGCGCTCGCGCAACTGCTCGAGAGCGCAGGACTCTCCGACCAATTCCCCGACTACATCGCACGCGCGGACGTGAAGGTGAACTGATGAGCGCCAAGACAAGAAAGTTGATTGCCATCGTCGCCGGCCTGCTGGTGCTGGCGCTCATCGTCTGGGGCTTCCGCATCGCGACCCGGCCGGCTCCTGAGGTGTTCCAGGGCCAGATGGAAGCGCAGGAAACCGACATCGCCGGCAAGGTGACAGCGCGTGTCGTCGAAGTGCTCGTGAAGGAAGGCGACGTCGTCCAGGCCGGCACCCTGCTCGTGCGAATGAACAGCCCCGAGGTCGAGGCCAAGCTGGCGCAGGCCACGGCCGCCGAGCAGGCCGCCAAGGCCGTGGCGGAAAAGGCGCAACACGGTGCCCGCCCGCAGGAGATCGAAATGGCGCGCATGCAATGGCAGCGCGCCGAAACCGCCGCCGAACTGGCCCGCATTTCTTTCAGCCGGGTCGACGGCCTCGCGCGAGAAGGTCTCGTTGCAGCGCAGAAGCGCGATGAGGCCGAGGCCAACTGGAAAGCCTCGCGCGACGCCGCCGTCGCTGCCAAGGCGCAATACGACATGGCGCGTATCGGCGCCCGCAACGAAGACAAGGCGGCCGCGGACGCACAGGTGCGCCAGGTGGCCGGTGTCGTCGCCGAGGTCGAAGCCGCGAGGGCCGAGACCGAACTGCGCAGCCCGGTCGCGGGCGAGGTGGCCAAGGTGCTGGCCAAGGCGGGCGAACTCCTGCCGCAAGGCGTGGCGGTCGCGACCGTGGTCGACCTGAGGGACCAGTGGGTGGTGCTCAACGTGCGCGAAGATCGACTGGACCGCTTCGCGATCGGGAAAGAGTTCGACGCCATCCTGCCCGCGATCTCGAGCGCCGACGACAAGGGCGGCGGCCGGCGCAAGGCGCGCTTCAAGGTCTACTACAGCGCGCCGCTGCCCGACTTCGCAACCTGGCGCGCGACCCGCGGTGGCGCCGGCTTCGACGTGCGCACCTTCGAGGTTCGCGCGCGCCCGTTGCAGCCGATCGAAGGCGCACGGCCCGGCATGAGCGTGCTGGTCGAGTAGCCCATGAGCCTGCACGGCGTCCTGGCGGCGAGTGCTCGGCGCGAGGTCGCGCTCCTGCGCACGAGGCCCTGGGATCTCGCCATGATGTCGTGGGTGCCGCTGCTGGCGGTTGCGCTGATCTGGTGGATCTTTTCCGCCGGCCTGCCGACGCACCTGCCGATCGGCGTGCTGGACCAGGACCATTCCGCGCTTTCGCGGCAGGTCGTGCGCTTTCTCGATGCAACGCCGGGCCTGCGCGTCGTGCAGCGCTACGACGACGAAGGCGCGATGGCCCGCGCGCTCACGAGCGGCGCGGTCGATGCCGTAGTCCTGCTGCCACGCAACCTGAGCCGCGACGTCAAGCAAGGGCGCGCCGGCCAAGCGGTCCTGCTGCACAACGCGCAACTCGGGACGCATTCGAGCCTGATCCAGCGCGACGTACGCACGGCCATCGGCACCGTGTCCGCCGGCATCGAGCTCTCGGTTCGCAACAAGCGCGGTGAATCGATGACCGCCGCGCGAGCGAGCATGGAGCCGATCCGCGCGAACATGGTGACGCTGTTCAACACCTCATCCGACTACGAGCGCTTCCTGGGTGCGGCACTGATACCGGCAGTGCTGCACATCCTGGCGATGACCGCCGGCGCCTGGGCCGTGGGCCGCGAACTGCGCGACGGCACGATCGCCGAGTGGCTCGGCAGCGGCCCCCGCTGGCATGAGGCGCTGGCCGCTCTCGCGGGCAAACTCGCCCTGCCCTTCGCCAGCCTGTCTCTCGTCGCTCTGCTGGCCATGCTGTGGATCACGGCCGGCCGCGGCTGGCATCCGGCAGGGTCATTGGGCTGGGCGCTTTTTGCCCTGCTGGTGTTTCTTGCGCTCTCGATCACGCTCGGTGGATTTGCGTCCGCCATCACGCGTTCGCTTCGCACGGCACTGTCCGCAACCGGCTTCATCACCGCACCGGCCTTTGCCTTCGGCGGCGTCGGCTTCCCGCTGGTCGCGATGCCGATGCTGGCGCGCGCCTGGGCGTATCTGCTGCCGTACACACACTACATCCGCGTGCAGATGGAGCAATTGCAGATGGGTGCGCCGCTGGTCTATTCGCTCGCGACGCCCCTGTGGATGATCATCGCGACAGCCGTGCTGCTGGGCTTGAGCGCATCGGCGCTGGCCAGCGCGGCACGCGAGCCTCGGAGCTGGGGAAAGCGCTGATGGAACGCCCACGCCTCGACTTCGTTGCCGCATGGCGCGACACCGCGCTGGCCGTACTGCGCGATGGCGGCGTGATGCTGATCATGCTGCTGGCACCGATCATCTACGGCTTCTTCTACCCTTGGCCCTACGGGACCCAAGCGGTCACGCGCGTGCCGGTCGCGCTGGTGGATCAGGACCACAGTTCGCTCTCGCGGCAGATCACCCGCTTCGCACTCGCCAACCCGCGACTCGACCTACGGCTGGTCACTGCCGATGTGCGCGAGGCGCAGCATGCGTTGTGGCGCGGCGACATCGAGGGCTTTGCCCTGATTCCGGCAGATCTCAGGCGCGATGTGCTGCGCGGCGCGTCCACAGTGGTCACCATCGAAGCCAACGGCGCCTATGCGCTCATCAACAAGGCGGTGCTCTATGGCTTCTCGGAAGCCGTGGGCACCGTCTCGGCGGGTATCGAGATCCGCAAGCTGCAGGCGCGCGGGCAGAGCGAGCCGCAGGCGATGCAGAGCCGGAGTCCGCTCAATATCCAGTTGGTGCCGCTGTTCAACCCGACCGAAGGCTATGGCAGCTACGTGGTGCCGGCAGTCGCCTTGTTGATCCTCCAGCAGACCTTGCTGATGGGAACTGCCATGCTCGCCGGCACCTGGGCAGAAGCCGGGCGCCTTCGGGCGGGCTGGAGGGCGTGGCTCGGCCGCCTCGCCGCACTGTCATGCTTCGGCTTCCTGAGCGGGCTCTTCTTCCTCGGCTGGGTGTTCTTCCTGCAGGACTATCCGCGCGGCGGCAATCCGCTGGGCGCCCTGCTGCTGCTCGCCTTCTATGTGCCCGCGATCTGTTCGGCCGGCCTGCTGCTCGGCAGTTGGGTCCGGGATCGCGAACGCGCGCTCCAGGTGCTGCTCTTCACCGCGCTGCCGATGGCCTTCGTCTCGGGATTTTCGTGGCCCGTGGAGGCGCTGCCGGAGCCGCTGCAGGCACTGCGCTGGCTGGTGCCGAGCACGGCGGGGATCCAAGCCTCGCTGCGGCTCAACCAGATGGGTGCGCCGGTGGCCGCGGTCGTGCCCCATTTGATCGTGCTGGGCATCCTCGGCCTGGGTGCCACTGCCGCCCTGCTGGGCATTCGTCCCGACGCGGCGGAACCAGGAGCACAATCCAAAAATCCACGCTCGTGACTATTTTGCCATTTCCATGACCGACCTTGTCGTTCGCCGCCTGTTGATCGATCTGCAGCCGCCCGTTGCGCGCGACTGGTGTGGCGGCGATGCCTTCGCCACCGCCTTTTTCAATGCGCTGTCGATGAGCTTCCCCTTCGGCGAGCAATTCTTCATCGACGCCGTGCGTCGCGGGCTCCAGCACGCCAGCGCCGAAGTGCGTGAGAAGCATCAATCGGAAGTGCGCGGTTTCATCGGACAGGAAGCGACGCATCGCCGGATTCACGCCGTGTTCAATGCGCATCTGGACAGCCAGGGCCTGGAAGACGGCTGGACGCCTCGCGCCATGCAGCGGATGCAAGCGCTGGACGAGGCGGACCCGCGCCACGCCGTCGCCATCACCGCCGCGACCGAACACTTCACCGCCATGTTCGCCGAATGGCTGCTGTCGCATCCGCAATGCCTGGATGGCGCTGAGCCGCGTCTGAAGACGATGTGGCTCTGGCACAGCGCCGAAGAACTCGAGCACAAGAACACTGCCTTCGACGTCTACCAGGCCATCGGCGGCTCGCACGAGTGGCGCGTCCGCTGGTTCCGCCGCGTCACGCTGATCTTCCTGGGCGATCTGCTCAGGCAGACGGCCGACAACCTGCGCAAGGAAGGCGTGTTGTGGAAGACCTCGACGTGGCGCAGCGGAGCCCGCCTGCTGTTGGGCCGCCGCGGCCTCCTGCGGGAAAGCTGGGGCACCTGGTGGCGGTATCTGCGGCCGGACTTTCACCCCTCGCAACAGGACAGCGCCGTGTCCCGGCGCTGGCTGGCCGATAACGCATCGAGTTTCGTGCGCGTCGACGCGCAGCCTGCGAGCGCCGCGCTCAGTTCAGGCTGATGCCGTGCGTCGGCAGCGCACCTTGTTCGGTGCGCAGCGGCACGCCCTGGAGCGTGTCGAAGTCGGACGGTGCCTCGGGCACGCGCATCTCTTCCAGTTCGTGCAGCGATGCAACCCAGCGTCCCGCAGCCGATTCGGCAGGCTCATCGTTGGTGAAGATACCGTCGCGGATGTAGAAGGTCTCGCCGGCAGGCCGCTCCATGTGCAACTCGATCAGGCGCGAGATCGGGAAGGTGTAGGTGACCAGCTTTTCCTTCGTCTTGCGGTCCTTGGCTCCGCAATTGAAGAAGCCTTCGGCGGCAATGACGATGCACGAGCCCTCGACCGAGCTGTCGATGTCGCCGCCGCAGCGCCACACGGCGGTGGGCAAGCGCACGCGCACCTTGTCGATGACGAGATCCCGTTGCTTGTTGAGGGCGTTGAGCGGGGGCACCAGCGAACGCAGTTGCCGCAAACGCTCGGCAAAGTTGTCATCCATGCAGAACTCCACATGGTGCGTCGCGCCGCCCGAGCGCTTGACGACCTGCATGATGATGTGGCGTTGCTGGCTCACAGGGTCCGTCCTTTGGCGAGCAATTGACGGAGACCCAGGCCTTGAAGGGTTGACGAATGAATTCGGATCATTGAATCGACCGTGAATTAGAACTTTGGTATTGACGCAATTATTCGCATCAATTGTTTCTAACTGTAGATCGAATTCCGTCAAATGGGTAGGCGGTACGAAGTACTAAATACGGGGCGCCGGTTGCGCTTTGCATCCCTAATTCGGCACCACCAGCAGGGGTCAGGCGCCCCCGGATTCCACCAATTCGTCGAGTGCCTTGCAGGACGGCGCACAGACCGTTTGCGACTTCCCCAGAAGTTGCCGGGTGCGCATCTGCGAACGAACGCGATGCTTGCCGCACATGAAACAGGACATCGTCGCGCCACTGAACGAGGCCGAGGCACGGAAGGGCGAGCCCGGTGCCTTGGCTTTGTAACGGAGGCCGTCCGCAACGACGGCCGTCTTGACCTCGGCTTTACTCATGGGTGCTTTCCGGTCCTGCGCCGTGCATGGCGCGCCCTATGGCGGCCTTCGCGGCCAGCTCGGCCGACAGGGACGCATCCAGCGCCGAGCGGCAGAGCCCGGCATATTGGTAATTCATGTTCTCGTACACCTCGGCAGCGGCGGGATAGGCGTCCAGCAATTGGCCGAGTTGGGCGCCCGGCTCCACATCGCGAAATTCATCGACCAGGTGCATCACGACAGAGCGATATTGCTCGGCGCCCACCGGCACGGCGCTGTGTTCGAGCCGCTCGAGGAGCTGCGCGAGCACATGCGTCACAGCCAGGTCGGTCTTGTGCGCAGGGGTTTGGGTAGCGTTCATGGGCAGCATGTGGGGCGATGAAGGAAAATTGCAAGGGGAAGCGCAGCTGCACCAACCCGGGATTACAACAGCATTTCGGGAACGATCGGCGCGATGAGCTTGTTGTAAAAGCGCAAAAAGAAGCCCGATTCCGGCTCGACCGTCAGGATGATCTCCTTCTCGCCGTCCGTGGTGAGCCATTCGACGGTGCCGGTTTCCTTTGACAGGCGCAGGCGATAGGAGTTCTGCAACTTGCTGATCTTGATCACCCGGAGCATCTCGCGCGCGAGTTGCGGGCTGTCGACCACCACGCCCATTTCGGTGTTCTGCGTCGCGGAGCGGGGGTCCAGGTTCATCGAGCCGATGAAGACGCGCCGCCCGTCAATGGCCGCCGTCTTGGCATGCAGGCGACCCAATGAAGTTCCGAAGGAGCCGAAACGCTCGTTGGCCGTGGTTCGCGCCGGGCTCAATTCGTAGAGATCCGCGCCGCTGACAAGCAGGCGCTGCCTGTAGCGGACGTAGCCTGTATGCACCAGCGGCTCGTCGTTGGCGGCCAGCGAATTGGTCAGGAGCGTCAGCTTCACCTTGCGCCGGGACAGATCGTCGAACGCGGCCATCCCCTTCTCACCCGGCACCAGGTACGGCGAGGTCAGGTCCACCTCGGTCCGCGCATCCATGAGCAGTTCCCAGACTTTCATGGTCACGCTGGTGGACAGCGCTTCGTCGGCGGTCATGTATTTGGGCTTGCTTGGCGGATCGGCGACGGCATGCGCTACGCCCCACAGCAGGCCCATGCGCCCGGCGTCCAGCTCTTCGCTGATCGGCCCATAGCCGAGGATGTCGGAGGGCGGCAGCTCGATCTTCGGCGGCATCGAGCTCATGCCGATCCAGTTGTCGAAATCCTCCGGAGCGGGCTTCCGGCCGCCCTCGCCACGCACGATTTCCTGGATCGGCCAGACCTGCTCGGCGTTCCAGTACGCATCGAAGATCAGCTCCAGTTCCGTCACGACCTTGCCGACCACCAGCGCATCCATGTCGATGAAGTTCTGCGCCTGGCTGAGCACGAAGTACTCGTCGGCGATGTTGCGGCCGCCCACGACAGCCATCACGCCGTCGGCGATGAAGAGCTTGTTGTGCATGCGGTGGTTGAGCCGCGGGATCTCCTGCGGCGAGGCGGCGAAGCGCGACACGAAGCCATCACGTCCGCAACAGAATGGGTTGAAAAGCCGCACCTCCACGTTCGGCGTCTGCGCCAGCGCAAGCAGCGGCTGCTGGCTCTTGGCGGTGTAGAGGTCGTCCACCAGCAGGCGCACCCTCACGCCGCGCGCCGCGGCCTCGCGCAGGGCACGCATCAGCAGCCGTCCGGTGGCGTCGTTCTCGAGTTGGTAATACTGGACGACCAGCGATACCTGCGCCCGCTTGGCCAACTGGATGCGCGCATCGAGCGAATAAACGCCGAGCGGCATCAGGCGAAAACCCGAATGCTCGTCGGGCGGCGTGGAGTCCGCCACGATCTTCGCCAGCGGGGTCGCTGCATCAGGCCGTGTCGCGAATTCCACTGGCCGCTCGGGCGCCACGGGAAGCGAGCCGCATGCGCCCAGCAACGCCATCGCAGCGAGCATCAGCGCCATCCGCAGCAGGCGAATTGCGCCTGGTTTCATCTGTGCACTCATTGGTTGGTTGGAGTTCGCCCCGCACGGCCCTCAATCAGGCGAGCTCCGGTCCTAGAATTCGAAGCGCCGTCACCCGGGGTTACATCATGATGCTATCGATCTTCGCGCGCGCGACTTTGCTCGCATTGGCAGCCGCGGCGACGCCTGCCTTCGCCGCGCTCGACATCGGCGACCCGGTGCCCAAGTTCATCGCCACGGCGGCGTTGGGCGGCAAGACCTTTCGATACTCGCTTGCCGAGGCGCTCGCCAAGGGGCCGGTGGTGGTGTATTTCTTTCCGGCAGCTGACTCCAGCGACTGCTCCATCGAGGCGCATGCCTTTGCCGATGCAATCGACAAGTTCACGGCACTGGGTGCCACGGTGATCGGTGTTTCAGCCGATGACATCGACACGCTCACCAAGTTCTCGGTCAAGTCGTGCCAGAGCCGCTTCCCGGTAGCGTCCGACCAATCCAAGACAGTCATACAGGGCTTCGATGCAGTGATGCAGACGCGGCCGGATTTTGCCAACCGCCTGTCGTACGTGATCGCGCCCAACGGCAACGTCGCGTACTTCTACCAGAACCTGAATCCGGACAAGCATGTCGAACGCATGCTGAATGCGATTCGCGCGCTGCCAAAGGCGACGGCTGCGCGTTAACCCGCCATCGGGCCGGCGACGTGGCGGGAGGTCGCTAAGATTTCCCCCATGCAACTCAACTACATCGGCAACGAAAGCGTTGCCTCCTCGTCCGGCCGCACGCTGCCGGTGATCGACCCCTCCGACGGTCAGACCTTCGACGAGCTGCAGCGCAGCAATGCCGCCGACATCGATGCTGCCGTGCGCGCCGCGCGCCACTGTTTCGAGACGACCTGGCACAAGGTCAGCGCGGCTGACCGCGGCCGGCTGCTCTACCGGCTCTCGCAGAAGATCGCCGAGCACGTCGACGAACTCGCCCTGATCGAGCAGCGCGACTGCGGCAAGCCCGTGAAGCAGGCCCGTGCCGACGCGCTGGCGCTGGTGCGCTATTTCGAGTTCTATGCCGGCGCATGCGACAAGCTGCATGGCGAGACCATCCCGTACCAGGATGGCTACAGCGTGTTCACCTGGCGCGAGCCGCACGGCGTCACAGGCCACATCATTCCGTGGAACTACCCGATGCAGATTTTCGGGCGTAGCGTGGGCGGCGCACTGGCCGCAGGCAACGTCTGCGTCATCAAGCCCTCCGAAGACGCCTGTCTCTCGCTGATCCGCGTCGCGCAACTGGCAGCCGAGGTCGGCTTCCCGCCCGGCGCGCTCAACATCGTGACCGGCTACGGCCATGAAGTCGGCGATTCGCTCGCCCGTCACGCGGGCATCGACCACATCAGCTTCACCGGCAGTCCCAAGGTGGGCACGCTGATCCAGCAGGTCGCGGCGGAACGGCATTGCCCCGTCACGCTCGAACTGGGCGGCAAGAGCCCGCAGATCATCTTTGCCGACGCCGACCTCAGCGCCGCCATTCCCGTGCTGATCAACGCGATCGTGCAGAACGCCGGGCAGACCTGCTCGGCCGGTTCGCGCGTGCTGATCGAGCAAAGCATCTACGAGCCGCTGCTCGAACGCCTCGGCCACGCCTTCGAGGCACTGCGCGTCGGCCCCGCGGCGATGGATCTGGACGTCGGACCGCTCATTCGACAGACGCAGCAGCAGCGCGTGTGGGACTTCCTGTCCGACGCCCAGGTCGCCGGCATTCCGATGGTGGCGACGGGCGTGGTGGTCGAGGAAGCGCCCGAAACCGGCTTCTACCAGGCTCCCACGCTGCTGCGCGACGTGCCGGTGAACCATCGACTCGCGCAGGAAGAAGTGTTCGGCCCGGTGCTGGCCGCGATGTCGTTCCGCGACGAAGACGAGGCCGTGGCGCTCGCCAACGCCACTCAGTTCGGCCTGGTCGCCGGCATCTGGACGAACAACGGCGCGCGTCAGTTCCGCATGGCCAAGCGCGTGAAAAGCGGCCAGGTGTTCATCAACAACTATGGCGCGGGCGGCGGCGTGGAACTGCCCTTCGGCGGCGTCAAGTCCTCGGGCTATGGCCGCGAAAAGGGTTTCGAGGCGCTCTACGGCTTCACCACGCTGAAGACTGTCGCCATCAAGCACGGCTGAGCAGACACATCACATTTCAAACGGAGACAAGACATGCGAGTCAAGGACAAATCCATCATCGTGACCGGCGCCGGCGGCGGCATCGGCGAAGGCATTGCGAAACGGCTGGCCGCCGAAGGTGCGCAAGTCATCGTGAACGACATCAACATCGCGCTCGGCGAACAGGTGGTCGAGGCGATCCTGCGCGCCGGCGGCCGCGCATCCTTCTTTGCGGCCGACGTCACGAAGTCGGCCGAGGTCAAGGCGCTGGTCGACGCCGCCGTCGAGCGTCACGGCAAGCTCGACGTGATGGTCAACAACGCCGGCTGGACGCACCGCAACCGCCCGGCGCTCGAAGTGAGCGAGGACGAGTTCGACCGCTGCTATTCGGTCAACGTGAAGAGCATCTACCTGTCGACCGTCCATGCGGTGCCGGCTTTCCGTGCCAATGGCGGCGGATCGTTCATCAACATCGCATCGACCGCCGGCGTGCGTCCGCGCCCCGGTCTCACCTGGTACAACGGCTCAAAGGGCGCGGTGATCACCACCAGCAAGTCGCTCGCCGCCGAACTCGGCCCGGACAACATCCGAGTGAACTGCATCAACCCTGTCTTCAACCCCGACACGGGGCTGGCGGCCGAGTTCGCAGGCGGCCCTGTCACCGAGGAACGCAAGGCCAAGTTCCGCGCCACCATTCCGCTGGGCCGTTTCTCGACCGCGCTCGACGTTGCCAACGCGGCGCTTTACCTCGCGAGCGACGAGGCTTCGTTCATCAGCGGCGTCTGCATCGAGGTCGACGGCGCACGTTGCGTGTAGCTGACGCCGCTGTGGTCATGTAACCCCGAATGGCCGTTCGGCCGGGCGATGGGTTAAATTGCTCCACCCCATGAGCAAGCATGTCGTCCCTGTCTCCGAGATCGGCCGCGTCCGTCGCGTGCCGCTCGCGGGTGGGCGCGTGGTTGCGGCCACGGGCGTGCTGCTCGACCAGCTCGCCCGCCCGTTGACCGACTTGCGCATCAGCGTGACCGACCGGTGCAACTTCCGCTGCAGCTATTGCATGCCCAAGGAAGTGTTCGACAAGGACTATGAGTACCTGCCGCACAGCGCGTTGCTGAGTTTCGAGGAGATCACGCGCCTCGGGCGCATCTTTGCGTCGCACGGCGTGCGCAAGATCCGCCTGACCGGTGGCGAACCGTTGTTGCGCAAGAACCTCGAAGTGCTGATCGAACAACTCGCCGCACTGCGTACGCCTGACGGCCAGCCGCTGGATCTCACGCTGACGACCAATGGATCATTGCTCAAGCGCAAGGCCGCCGCACTCAAGGCCGCCGGTCTCCAGCGCGTGACCGTCAGCCTCGACGGCCTGGACGACACCGTGTTCCGCAGCATGAACGACGTCGACTTTCCCGTCGCCGAAGTGCTGGCGGGCATCGAGGCCGCGCACGCTGCAGGGCTCGGCCCGATCAAGGTCAACATGGTCGTCAAGCGCGGCACGAACGAGCAGGAAATCCTCCCGATGGCACGGCACTTCCGCGGCACGGGCGTGGTGCTGCGCTTCATCGAGTACATGGACGTGGGCGCGACCAACGGCTGGCGCATGGACGAAGTACTGCCCTCGGCCGAGGTGATTCGCCGCATCGCCGAGGAATTCCCGCTTGAGCCGCTCGAGGCCAGCGCACCCGGTGAAACCGCGCAGCGCTGGGCCTACGCGGACGGCGGCGGCGAGATCGGCGTGATCAGCAGCGTGACCCAGGCCTTTTGCCATGACTGCAGCCGGGCACGCCTCTCCACCGAGGGCAAGCTCTACCTCTGTCTGTTCGCCAGCATGGGCCATGACCTGCGACCGCTGCTGCGTGGCGGTGCCGACGATGCGCAGATCACCTCCGAGATCGGCCACATCTGGCAGGGGCGCACCGATCGCTACTCCGAGCTACGTGCGTTGCGCGAGCCCGATGCCGATGCAGGCGCACCGCGCCGCGTCGAAATGAGCTACATCGGCGGATGAACGCGCCGCACGCCATCGCTGCCAGCGACATCACCGGCCTCGTGCTCGCTGGCGGGCGCGGCTCGCGCATGGGCGGTGTCGACAAGGGTCTCCAGAATTTCAATGGAACGCCGCTTGCCCTGAACGCGGTCTTGCGGCTCGGCATGCAGGTCGGCGAGATGATGGTCAACGCCAACCGCAACCTGTCGGCCTACGAATCTTTCGGCGTGCCGGTCTGGCCGGACGGCCTCGCGGACTATGCGGGCCCGCTCGCCGGATTCCTGACCGGCATGGAACGCTGCGAAACGCCCTACTTGCTGACCGTGCCCTGCGACACGCCGCTGTTCCCGCTCGACCTTGCCAGCCGTCTGGCCGATGCGCTGTCGGCGGAGGACGCCGAGATCGCCATGGTCAACGCGCCGGAGGCTGCTGACGAGCCCGGCGGCGCGACCGTGCTGCGCCCCCAGCCCGTGTTCTGCCTGCTCAGTACGTCGCTGCTCGAAAGCCTGGTGCAATTCACCCAGGGTGGCGGCCGCAAGATCGACAAGTGGACCGCACAACACCGAACGGTGCTGGTGCCCTTCGACCGACCCGACGACGCGCCCGATGCGTTCTTCAATGCGAACACCCTGGCCGAATTGCACGCACTCGAAGGCCAGCGCCCCTGATTCCCTCTCCCTCATGAGCCGCATTGCAGACATTGCCGCCGCATTGGCCGGCTACGACCCCAAGGCCCTCGGCGTCGATGCCGTGCAGGCATTCCTGGCCCGCCTGGCCGAACCCGCCATCGTCGCCGAAAGCGAGCGCATCGCGCTGCGCGACGCGCTGGGCCGTGTGCTGGCGGAGGACATCATCTCGCCGGTGAGCGTGCCGCCGCACGACAACTCGGCGATGGATGGATTTGCGTTCGACGGCGCGCTGCTCGATACCCTCGCCCAGGAAGACGTCACGGTGAGCCTGCGGATCGTCGGCACGGCCCTCGCCGGCGCCGCCTGGCGCGGCACGCTGGCGGCTGGTGATGCCGTGAAGATCATGACTGGCGCGATGATGCCGGCCGGTCTCGACACGGTCATTCCACAGGAGTTCTGCCAAGTCGAAGGCGACACCGTGCGCTTCCCATCCAGCGCATTGCGCCGTGGCGACAACCGCCGGTTCGCCGGCGAAGACCTGATGCAGGGCACGCCCGCCCTGGTGCGCGGCGAGATCATCTCGCCTGCCGCGCTGGGCATGGTGGCCAGCCTCGGGCTGCCGATGGTGTCGGTGGTGCGCCGCCTGCGCGTCGCCTACTTTTCCACCGGCGACGAAATCCTGAGCGTGGGCGAGGTGCCACGCGAGGGCGCGGTCTACGACAGCAACCGCTACACCGTCTTCGGCCTGCTCACCCGATTGGGTTGTGAAGTGATCGACCTGGGCCTGATACGCGACGACCCCGCATCGCTCGAATCCGCACTGCGCCGTGCCGCCAGCGAGGCCGACGCGATCGTCACCAGCGGCGGCGTCAGCGTCGGCGAAGCAGACCACACCCGAGCCGTCATGCAGCGCCTCGGCGACATGGCGTTCTGGCGGGTGGCCATGCGCCCCGGCCGGCCCATGGCCGTTGGCCTGATTCCGACGGAACGCGATGCGCGCGGGCCTGCGGTCTTGTTCGGCCTCCCCGGCAATCCGGTCGCGGTGATGGTCACCTTCCTCGCCTTCGTGCGCCCCGCCCTGCTGCGGATGATGGGTTGCAACGCCACGTGCTCCGCTCCGCCACCCCTGTTGCGCGCCACGAGCATCGATCCGATTCGCAAGAAGCCCGGTCGCACCGAGTACCAGCGCGGCCGCGTGCAGGCCGTGCCGGGGTCGCTGCCCACGGTGCGCATCGCCGGCAACCAGGGTTCCGGCGTGCTTAGTTCCATGGTCGAGGCCAACGGCCTGGTTGTGCTGCATCACGAGCAAGGCAGCGTGGCGGCGGGCGAGTCGGTCGACGTGATGATGTTCGACGGCGTGGTGTAAGGTCCGTCGACCCCCGACCCCAGGAGTTGCGATGTTCGCAGCCAGAATCGAGTTGATGCAGCAGATGCCCATCTTCGGCGCCATCGGCGCGGAGACCATCGAGTTCCTGCTGGCGCCGGCACCGGTGGTCAAGGTGCCGGCCGGTGGCTTCTTTTTCCACGAGAACGAACCGGCCAGCAGCATGTACGTGCTCGAGAGTGGGCGCGTCACGGTGCGCAAGAGCTGGCAAGGCCACGACCTGCTGCTGCGACGGCTCGGCCGGGGCGACTGCTTCGGCGAAATGGCCCTGCTCGACCTTTTTCCGCGCAGCGCCTCGGTCCGTGCCGAGGAAGACTGCAGCGCCATCGAACTCTCGTCGGCCAATCTCTATCGGCTGTTCGAGCGCGATGTGGAGCAGTTCGCGCTGATCCAGATGAACATCGGCCGCGAAATGAGCCGGCGCCTGCGAATCACGGACGATCTGCTCTTCCGGGCCAGCATGGGCGAGCCGCTCGAGGCGCCCGAGCGGCTCTAGCGCCGCGCCCGGCGGACGGGCCTCAGATCCGTCCCAGTGCCCGGTCCACCCCCTTGTTGGCCAGGGCATCCGCCCGCTCGTTCCCCGGATCGCCTGAGTGGCCCTTGACCCAGCGCCATTCGATCTGATGTCCGCCTTCTGCCACCAACTTGTCGAGTTGCTGCCACAGCTCGACGTTCTTGACCGGCTGCTTGGTTGAAGTGCGCCAGCCCTTGGCCTTCCAGCCGCGAATCCATTCGGTGATACCCATGCGGACGTACTGGCTGTCCAGGTAAAGCGTGACCTTGCACGGACGCTTGAGCGCCCCCAGCCCTTCGATGACCGCCTGCAGTTCCATGCGGTTGTTGGTGGTGTTGAGCTCGCCGCCAAAAAGCTCCTTCTCGGTGGCGCCCGACTTGAGCCATGCGCCCCAGCCGCCAGGCCCGGGGTTTCCCTTGCAGGCGCCGTCGGTGTAGATCTGTACTTCGTTCAAAAACCGTTTCCTTCTTGCTGTCGATGAGTGGTGTCGCGGTGCATCTTGCCCGCGATCGGGACGGGGGCGCTGGCGCGCGAAGCGGCACGGCGCCAGTCGGCGCTCAGTAGCCGCAGGCCCCGCACGCGCTTGACCGCCACCAGAAAATAGACGGCGCCGAAAATGGGCCACCAGCGCTCGCCGGCATTGTCGAACCAGCGGCAGCGGTCCAGCCACGCTTCGCTGCGGACTGCCGGCCGATAGACGCCGAAGCGCCCCGACTCGACCTCGAAGCTCAGCAGCCGGAGCCAGTCGCGCATGCGCCGGTAACCGATGAAGTCGCCGGCCTCGGGCAGGAAGAGATCGCCGAAACCCAGGCGCCGGTACAGATGCGCGCGGCGCTGCCGCATGCCCCACAGGCTCGCGGGGTTCAGTCCGCATACGACGACGCGGCCTTCGGGCACCAGCACCCGCTCCACCTCGCGCAGCGTCGCATGTGGATCGGGGCTGAGTTCGAGCGTGTGCGGCAGCACGACCAGGTCGAGGCTGTTGGCGGGAAAAGGCAGGGCCGAGAAGTCGGTCACCAGCGCGCTCCGCGCCAGCATCGCGGGGTCGGACAAGGCCAGCCAGCGATGCGGCATGCGGTTGGTCCGAAGCCCCTCGACTTCTGCCAGGCCCAGCTGCAGCGCGTGGTAGCCGAACACGTCGGCCACCGCCTGGTCGAACTGCGCCTGCTCCCAGGCCAGCAGATAGCGGCCTGGGGGGGTCTCGAACCAATCATGCAAACCTATAATTTGACCGCTCATGACCCTCGTTCCGCTGCCCGCTTTTGCCGACAACTACATCTGGATGCTGCAGGATGGACGCAACGCGATCGTGGTCGACCCAGGAGACGCCCAGCCGGTGTTTGATGCACTGGAGCGTGGCAATCTGCAACTGGCCGCGATTCTAGTCACGCACCATCATGCCGATCACACGGGTGGCGTGGCGGCGTTGCACGAAGCCACCGGTGCGCCGGTCTTCGGCCCCGCGCGCGAGCGCATTCCGGAACCCTGCACACGCCTGTCGCACGGGGATCATGCCGAGGTGCTGGGACTGCGCTTCGAAGTGATCGACGTGCCGGGCCATACGGCCGGCCATATCGCGTACTTTCTTCCGGCCGAGCCCGGCAATGCCGCGGCGGGCGATCTTGCCCCGCTGGTCTTTTGCGGTGACACGCTGTTCTCGGGCGGCTGCGGCCGCCTTTTCGAAGGCACGCCCGCGCAAATGCTGGCCTCGCTCGACGCGCTCGCCGCGCTGCCGGGCAGCACCCGCGTATGCTGCACCCACGAATACACACTTGCTAACCTGAGATTCGCGCGCGCGGTGGAACCGGGCAACGCCGATCTCGCTCAGTACATGTCGCAGTGCCAGGCACTGCGCGCGCGCGGCGAACCGACGCTGCCTTCGCAGCTATCGACCGAGCGCCTCATCAATCCCTTTCTTCGCAGCCGCGAAGCCACTGTCAGTCGAGCGGTCCACGCTCACGCCGGCCTTTCATCCCAGGCCGCGGAGACCGAGGTATTCGCCGCGCTGCGTCAATGGAAAAACGACTTTCGATGAAATTTATCGTTGCCGCCTGCCTTGCGGGCTCCCTCTTCCTCGCAGGCTGCGCCACCGGTACGGGCTCTTCGCCCATCAAGGACACGTCGAGCGCCGCGTCGAGCAGCGCCACGCCGGTCTATCCGCGCGGAGCGCTCAAGCCGATCACCTCCGGCGATGCAAACGGCGAGGCGAAGTCACGCACCGTCGTGACCCTCGCACCGCCCGCCGACATGTGGGACCGGATTCGTCGCGGCTTCAAGATGCCCGACCTGGACAACGACCTCGTCCGTGACCGCGAGCAGTGGTACGCGAGTAGGCCCGACTACATGCAGCGCATGACCGAGCGTTCGAGCCGCTACATCTTCCACATCGTCGAAGAACTCGAGCGCCGCAACATGCCGACCGAGATCGCCCTGCTGCCCTACATCGAGAGCGCCTTCAATCCGCAGGCCGTCTCGAGCGCGCGCGCGGCGGGCATGTGGCAGTTCATGCCGGCCACCGGTACCGACTTCGATCTCAAGCAGAACATCTTCCGCGACGACCGGCGCGACGTGGTGGCCTCGACGCGCGCCGCGCTCGACTACCTGCAGAAGCTCTATGGCATGTTCGGCGACTGGCAACTCGCCCTCGCCGCCTACAACTGGGGCGAAGGCAACGTGGGGCGCGCCATCGCCAAGAACCAGCGCGCTGGCCTGCCCACCGGCTACAGCGACCTCACGATGCCCGCCGAAACGCGGATGTACGTGCCCAAACTGCAGGCGGTCAAGAACATCGTCGCGAATCCCGAGCGCTATAACGCCGATCTGCCGCTGATCGCCAACCACCCCTATTTCCAGACCGTCGCGCTCAAGCGCGATCTCGACGTGGCGCTGGCAGCCAAGCTGGCGGACGTGAAGATCGAGGATTTCCGCGCGCTCAACCCCTCGGCGCACAAGCCGGTGCTGCTCGCCGCAGGCACACCCGAGATCCTGCTGCCGTGGGACAACGCAGCCGTCTTCCAACGCAACTTCGAGGCCTACGCGCAAGGACAGTACGCCAGCTGGACCGCCTGGACTGTGCCCTCGACCATGACCGTGGCCGACGCGGCCCAACGCTCCGGCATGAGCGAAGCCGACCTGCGCGCGATCAACAGCGTGCCGCCCCGGATGCTCATCAAGGCGGGCTCGACGCTCATCGTGCCGCGCAGTGCGCGCGTGCAGGAAGACGTGGCGGCGCTGGTTGCCGACACCGGACAGTTGAGCTTCCAGCCTGAAATCGTCACACGCCGCACCGTGGTGAAGGCCGGGCGCACGGACAGCGTCGCGAGCATCGCCCGCCGCTACAAGCTGAGCCCGGCGAGCGTCGCCGAATGGAATGACGTCAAGCCGACCCATTCCTTCCAGAAGGGCTTCAACGTCGTGGTGTACCTGCCGGTCAAGGCCGCGCGCTCGGTGAGCGTCGGCACGGGTGCGACGCGCGCGCATGGCGCACCGGTCCTCAAGAGCACGAGCCTCGTGTCGAAGAGCACGCCCGCAAAGGTATCCAAGAGTTCGTCCACCAACGTCGTGCGCGAACAGCGTGGCGGCACGCCGTCGAAGAAGAAGCGCTGACAGAAAGCTCCGGCCGGCGCCTGGCGTCGGCGTCAGAGCTTTTCGGTTTCGCCGCTGCGCGGCTGCCACTTCATGAGGCGCTTTTCGAGCACGCCGACGATGCCGTCGAGCAGCAGCGCAAACGCCGTCAGCACCACGATGCCCGCGAACACGGTGTTGACGTCGAAGGTGCCTTCCGCCTGCAGGATCAGATAGCCGACGCCGCGTGCCGACCCGAGGTACTCGCCTACCACCGCACCTACGAAGGCCAGGCCGACCGAGGTGTGCAGGCTCGAGAAGACCCAGCTGGTTGCACTCGGCAGGTACACCGTGCGCAGCAACTGTCGCTGGTTCGCGCCGAGCATGCGTGCATTCGCCAATACCACCGGGCTCACTTCGCGCACACCCTGGTACACGTTGAAGAACACGATGAAGAACACCAGCGTGACCGCGAGCGCCACCTTGCTCCAGATGCCCAGGCCGAACCACAGCGCGAAGATCGGCGCAAGGATCACGCGTGGCATCGAATTCGCAGCCTTGATGTAGGGATCGAAGACCAGGCTCGCGGTCGGCGCCAATGCGAGCCAGAGGCCGCAGGCGAGCCCCAACAGCGTGCCGATCACGAAGGCCAGCACGGTTTCGAGCAGCGTGGTGCCGAGGTGGCGATAGATGTCGGCGTTGCCCGGCAGGCCGTCGGGAAACAGCGGATTCGGAGGGATCGCCACCGGCATGAACCAACTCCAGATCCGCCCCGCCACCTGGATCGGCTCGCCGAGGAAGAACGCGAACTGCTGGTTGCGGGATGCCAGGTGCCAGGCCACCAGCAGCACGACCAGCACGGTGATCTGCCAGAAGCGCGCATTGCCTTCGCTTGGCCGAATGCTCATCTCAAGCCGCCTTCCTGAGTTGCTGCGCATATCCCTTCAAGACCTCGTCGCGCAGGACGTTCCATATCTGTGTATGCAGTTCGACGAAGCGCGGGTGCGTGCGAACCTCGGCCACGTCGCGCGGCCGTGCAAGGTCGATGGTGAACTCCCCGATCGGATGGGTCGCCGGGCCAGCCGAGAGGACCACCACGCGGTCGCTCATGGCGATCGCCTCGTCGAGATCGTGCGTGATGAACAGCACCGCCTTCTTCTTCGCGGCCCAAAGATCCAGCACCTCGTTTTCCATCAGCTGCCGCGTCTGGATGTCGAGCGCGCTGAAGGGTTCGTCCATGAGGATGATGTCGGGATCGAGCGCCAGCACCTGCGCGAGCGCCGTGCGCTTGCGCATGCCGCCCGAGAGCTGATGCGGATAGCGGTCGCCGAAGCCGCTGAGCCCGACGCGGGCCAGCCATTCTTCCGCCTGTGTGCGCGCCTGCGCTTCGGCCACGCCGCGGTACTGCAGACCCACCATGACGTTGTCGAGCGCGCTGCGCCATGGCATCAGGGCCTCTGACTGGAACATGTAGCCCGCGCGCGTATTGATGCCTGCCAGCGGTTGCCCGAATACCTTGACCGCGCCCGACGATGGCTCCAGCAATCCCGCGCCCACATTGAGAAGCGTCGACTTGCCGCAGCCTGTGGGTCCGACCACTGACACGAATTCGCCGCCGCGGATGCGCAGCGTGGTGCCGGCAACCGCGGTGTAGCGCTGGCTCTGATCGTCCTTCGAGCGGAAGGTGCAACTGATATCGAGAAGTTCGAGCGCGTAGTCGGCCATGGGTCTGCAAGAAAAAACCCGGCCGGAGCCGGGTTGCGGGACGTCGAGGTCAGGCTTTGAACCTGTCCTTGGCGCGGCGCGCAAAATCGTTGGTGTAGAGCTTCGACAGATCGATCTTGTCGGGCTTGACCGTCGGATCGAAGCTCGCGATCGCGGTGAGCGCGGTCTTCGGGCCCTCGGAAGGAACGAGCCCGTCGGTCGCGATCGCTTCGCGCACCTTGTCGAAGGAAGCAAGGTACAGGGCACGATCGCCCAGCAGGTAGGTCTCCGGCACCGTCTTGATGATGTCGCCGGGCCCCGCCGTCTGAAGCCACTTGAGACCGTGCACGATGGCATTGGCCATGGCCTGGCAGGTGTTGGGATGCTTCTGGATGAATTCCGAGGACGCATAGAGACACGCAGCCGGCATGAGGCCGCCGAACACTTCCTGCGTGCCCTTGAGCGTGCGGGTGTCGCTGATGATCTTCACGTCGCCCTTCTGCTCGAGCATGGTCATCACGGGATCGGTGTTGCTGATCGCATCGATCTGCCCCGAGCGCAGCGCCGTCAACGCGCCGGCGGCAACGCCGACGCCGATGTAGCTCACGTCGCTCGCCTTCAGGCCGCCGCGCGAGAGCACGAGGTTGGCGACCATGTTGGTCGACGAGCCGGGTGCCGAGACGCCGATCTTCTTGCCCTTGAGATCGGCAATGCTCATGTAGCCCGGCATGTTCTTCGTGGACACGCCGATCGCGATCTGCGGTGCGCGGCCCTGGAGCACGAAGGCCTGGAAGTACTGGTTCTTCGCCTGGAGATTGATGGTGTGTTCGAAGGCACCCGAGCAGACGTCGGCCGAACCGCCCACGACCGCCTGCAGCGCGCGCGCGCCACCGGCGAAATCGGAGATCTCGACATCGAGTCCCTCATCCTTGAAGTAACCCAGCTGTTCGGAGATGGTGAGCGGCAGGTAATAGAAAGCCGCCTTGCCGCCAACTGCAATCGATACCTTGGACTTTTCCAGCTTCGGCTGCCCATAGACCAGAGGCGCCCCGATGGCGGCGGCTCCCAGCGCTGCTGCAACGGTGAAGGTACGGCGATTGAGCATGAGTAACGCCCGCAGGCCCTTTGTTCGAGTAATTCGAATCGAGCTTAGGGGCGCACTTCTACGCCTGCATCGGGAACATCCCGTGCGGGTTTTTACGTAAACATGAAGACCTCTATCGCCCTGCGAACAGCAGCGCGATATTGACGAGGAATGCGAGTGTCCAGACCGCGCTTCGTGCGGCCCCGATGCCAGCGATATAGAGCGCGATGTAGAGGATGCGAAGCACCACGTAGGCCGCGGCGAGCAGATCGATGTCGTCCTGCGCGGCGCCGAGTTGGTGCGCGATGATGACCGCACCGATGAAGAACGGCAGCCCTTCGAAGCCGTTCGCCTGCGAGGCATAGGCGCGTGCACGCCAGCCGGACTGGCGCCCACCCCACTCGCGCGGCCTCTCGTTGTCGCTCAGGCTGAAGGCGCCGGCCTTCGCGATGTACGACGACGCATAGGGCAGCAATGTCGCGATGAGTACGCACCAGTAGGCCCATGTCAGGGGTGGCAGATGCATGATGTCTCCTCGCTGGGATACCGATCAACGCCGATCGACCAGCGCGTGCGCAATGGTGCCCAGATCGACATATTCGAGTTCGCTGCCGGCTGGAACGCCGCGCGCCAGCCGGGTCACGGTGAGGCCGCGCTGCTTGAGTGCCTCGCCGATCACATGGGCCGTGGCTTCGCCCTCGGCGGTGAAGTTGGTGGCGAGGATCACTTCGCTGACCGTGCCGTCGAGCGCACGCTCGAACAGCTTCGCGAGGCCGATGTCCTTCGGCCCGATGCCGTCGAGCGGACTGAGCTTTCCCATGAGCACGAAGTAGTAGCCACGAAACGCGCCGGTGCGCTCGAGCGCAGCCTGGTCGGCCGGGGTCTCGACCACGCAGAGCTTGGTGCCGTCACGGCGCGCGTCCTGGCACACGCTGCAGATCGCGGCTTCGGTGAAGGTGTTGCAGCGCTCGCAATGCCGCACATTGGTTGCCGCCTGCTCCAGAGCGCGCGCCAGCATCTGCGTGCCAGCGCGGTCGTGTTGCAGCAAATGGAAGGCCATGCGCGAGGCCGATTTCGCACCGACGCCGGGCAGGCGCCGCAATGCTTCGACCAGCGCATCGAGCGAGCTGGAATCTGCCATTCAGGCCTGACGGCGCTTCAGAACGGCAGCTTCATGCCGGGGGGAAGGCCAGGCATGCCTGCGGTCAGCTTGCCCATCTTCTGCTCGCTGGTTTCCTCTGCCTTGCGCACCGCGGCGTTGAAAGCGGCAGCCACCAGGTCCTCAAGCATGTCCTTGTCGTCGGCCAGGAGACTGGGGTCGATCGTGATGCGCTTGACGTCGTGCTTGCAGGTCATCACGACCTTCACGAGGCCGGCGCCCGATTCGCCTTCGACCTCGATGGTGGCCAGTTCTTCCTGCGCCTTCTTGAGGTTGTCCTGCATTGCCTGCGCCTGCTTCATGAGGCCGGCCAGTTGTCCTTTGTTGAACATCGTTGGTCCTATCGATCGTTAATTGAGAATGAATGAATAAAACTCACGCGGGCCGCAGCGTACCCGGAACAATCCGCGCGTCCCAATCGCGCATCATCGATTGCACTTCGGGATCGTTGCGGATCGCCTCCTCGGCCACGCGCTGGCGCTCGTCCGCCGCCTGCTTGTTGCGGCGTGCCGGGCTGTCGACGACGGCGCCGATCTCGATGGCGATTTTCACGCCATGGCCCAGGGTTGCGAGCGCAGCCTGCAGCTTCTCCCGACTGCTCGTCTGGTTGAGCGATTCCCGCTCGATACGCAGCAACCATTGATCGTCGTCGCGCGCCACCAGTTGGGATTGCAGCGCGAGTTCACGCGACAGTGCCGCAATGGCCTCGGCCGCGACCAATTGCGTCACGGTCGAATACCAGAAATCGCCCTCCTCGCTCGGCTGGATCGGCGCCGAAGCCGCTACGGCTTCGGCCTCGCGCGCCCCGGGCGGCGGTTGTACGCGGACCTGCATGGCAACCACCTGCGTGGCAACAGGCGCGGCTTCGGCCGCCGCCGCAGGCTTCGGCGGTGCCGAAGCAGTGAGCGAAGGCGCATCCACGACCGGCAAGCGATGCCCCGGTGGCGTCGTCGAAGCGACAACCGGGTCTATCGGGTCGGCAGACACAGCGGGCGGCCGCACCGTGTCGGCGGGAATGGCGCGTGGCGCTTCCGCCACGGGCCGCCGAGCTTCATTCAGAGTTTTTTTTTCCTCGCCGGCCGCACCGGTGGGCTTGAACGCCAGCAGGCGCAGCAACACCATCGTGAGCGCCGCATACTCGTCGGGCGCAAGGCCCAGTTCGCCACGGCCGTGCAGGCAGAGGCTGTAGAGCAACTGTGTCTCGTCCGCCGGCATCAATGCGGCAAGACGCGCCGTCTCAACTGCGTCGGGATCGGCACTGCCGCCGGCCTCCGCGCGCGATGGCACAGCTTGCATGACCGCCATGGCTTGCAGCACGGTGGTCATTTCCTCGAGCGTGGACGCGGCCGACAGGCCATCCCGGCGCAGTCCCTCGGAGGTGTCGACCACCGTCTTGCCGTCGCCCTGCGACAGGGCCTCGATGAGGCGATACACGTGTCCACGATCGACGCTGCCCAGCATCTGCCGCACGCCGCTTTCCAGCAGTTCGCCATTGCCGAAGGCGATCGCCTGGTCGGTCAGCGACAGCGCATCGCGCATCGACCCGCGCGCGGCTCGTGCGATCAGGCGCAGCGCGAGCGGCTCCGCGGGCACGGTTTCCGTCTGCAGCACGCGCGTGAGATGTTCGAGAACGGTTTCGGGCGCCATGGGCCGCAGGTTGAACTGCAGGCAGCGCGACAGCACGGTGACCGGCACCTTCTGCGGATCGGTCGTGGCCAGCACGAACTTGAGGTATTCGGGCGGCTCTTCGAGCGTCTTCAGCATGGCGTTGAACGCATGACCCGTCAGCATGTGCACTTCGTCGATCATGAAGACCTTGAAGCGGCCCTGCACCGGCTTGTAGACCGCCTGCTCCAGCAGGGCCTGCACCTCGTCTACACCG
Source organism: Variovorax flavidus (assembly GCF_030317145.1). Classification (GTDB taxonomy): domain Bacteria; phylum Pseudomonadota; class Gammaproteobacteria; order Burkholderiales; family Burkholderiaceae_C; genus Variovorax; species Variovorax flavidus. Next base: position 615,343 of record NZ_JASZYE010000001.1, on the reverse strand, counting down.
CGGTTCGATGCGGCGTCCAGCTCGGTGTAGTCGACAAAGCGGCCGGCATCGATATCCCTGCACGCCTGGCATATGCCGCACGGCGTGGCGGTGATGCCCCCTTGCCCGTCCGGCCCTTGGCAGTTGAGCGACTTCGCGAGGATGCGCGACACCGTCGTCTTGCCGACGCCGCGCGTTCCGGTGAAAAGATAGGCATGGTGCAGCCGTTGCGAGGTGAGCGCGTTTTCGAGCGCCTGGACGACATGCTCTTGGCCCACCATCTCGCTGAAGGTTTTGGGGCGGTGTTTGCGAGCGAGCACGAGATAGGCCATCGGCGCATTTTAGGGTGGTGCCGGGCCCGGCCCCGCGCCAGCCTAGGCCATCTTGCAGATGGATTTCGCGGACCCCGCGCCTAGCATGAAAACACCACCGAGGAGACTGACATGCCCACCGCGCCACGCAAAAAAAACGCCGGCACCGGCTCGGCCAGGAAATCCATGCAGGCCGGCAATTCTGGTGCGCGCCGCTATTGCGTGCAGCCGCCGCAACCGTTGCGCCAGTTCGACCCCAGCGTGGCACCAGGCCGCGCGAGTGCCATCATGTCCGCGAGCAAGAAGTGGGTGAACGGCACCCAACTCACCTACTACTGCTTCAAGCGCGGCGATGCAGTGCCCGCGGCATGGCAAGGCAACACTGCCGACATCGGCGTCGTCAGCGACGCGTTCGAGGCCTGGGCCAAGCTGGGCATCGGCATCAGCTTTCGCAAGGTGGATACGGCGGAGGACGCCATGGTGCGGATCGGATTCGACCAGCAGGACGGTTCATGGTCCTATGTCGGCCGCGACGTGCTGGGCACCAAGTCGCCGCAGGAACGCACGATGAATTTCGGCTGGCCGCTCACGACCGACTACGGGCACGACACGGCACTGCATGAGATCGGCCACACCATCGGCCTCGAACACGAGCATCAGAACCCGAACGCCGGAATCACCTGGAACCGGGCGGCCGTGCTGGCTTATTTCTCCGGCCCGCCCAACAACTGGGAGCAGTCGCAAATCGACTGGAACATCCTGCGCAAAATCCCCACTTCGCAGATCAAGGGCACGACATGGGATCCGGATTCGGTCATGGAATACCAGTTCGACGCCGGGCTCATCGAAGCCCCCGCAAAGTACGCGGCCGGGCTCACGCCCAAGGGGGGACTCTCCTATGCCGACAAGGCCTGGGTGGTCGAGTCCTATCCCGGCGTGCGGGCACCAAGCACCTCGACGCTGAAGATCGGGCTATCGCAACTGCTCAAGCTCAAAGCGGGGGAGACACGCACCTTCGACTTCGTGCCGACACGCACCCGTACTTACAGCATCGGAACTTTCGGAACCTCCGATACGGTACTTGTGCTGTTCGAGGTCACCCCCGCCGGGAACGTGCAGATCGCAGGCGCCGACGACAGCGGCACCGACCTCAACGCGAAGGTCAGCATGCGACTGCAGAGGGGCCGGCACTATCAAATCGGCGTGCGTCTTTACTACGCGGATGCGGCACTCGAGACCTCGCTGATGGCTTGGTGACGCGAGTGGCCTACAATCCTCGGTTGACGGGCCTCCCCGCATGGTGAAGTGGCCAACCGGGTCAGGTGGGGAACCAAGCAGCCCTAACTGCGTAGTCAGTGCCGGGGGTAAGGCTCGTCAACCTAACAATCCATAAGCCGTGAGTTTTCGATAGCTCACGCGCGTCCCAAGGGCAAGCGCCCGAGTCTCTTCTCCATCGCTCGCGCATTTCATCCGCGCTTTGGAGCGGGCTCAAATACTGTATGTAAATACAGTATTTGAAGTAGAATTCGTCGTCCCCAAGAACAAGATCGAGGCGACAGCATGACCCCTTCCTTTCCTACTCCGGCCGCCGCGCGGGTGCTTCCGTTCACACCCCGGCCGCACATCGTCAGGCGTTCATCCTGGCCGTTTCCTGTTTCACAGGAGAGAGGCGGGAGTGACGATCTCAGGGGCCATGCGGCGCGCATCATCGCCACCACGGCGCGGCACTGGGAAGTGCGGCGCTGAGGCCGTCCGAAAATCCCTTCAGCCGCTACGCGAAACGGTTGAGCACACCTCGTGCAGCGGCGGCGCCCGAGGCCATGGACGCGGTCAGGAGATAGCCGCCGGTCGGCGCTTCCCAATCCAGCATCTCGCCGGCGAAAAAGACCCCGGGCAGCGCGGTGCTCATCAGCTTGTCGTCCAGCGCATCGAAGCGAACGCCGCCCGCGGTGCTGATCGCCTCGTCGATAGGCCTTGGGGCGACCAGACGAAGCGGCACGGCCTTGATCGTTTCGGCCAGTTTTTCGGCGAGGTGCATTTCGTCGCGCGAGAGCACTTCGTGCAGCACGCCGGTCTTGATGCCCTCCAGCCCGAGCCGGCTTTTCAGGTGACTGGCGATGGAACGCGAGCCGCGTGGATGCAACACCGCGGCGCGTACCTGCTCCACGCTGCGATCGGGTAGCAAATCGAGCAACAAAGTGGCGCTTCCATGGGAGGCGATTTCATCGCGCAGCAACGCCGAGGCCGCGTAGATCAGGCTGCCTTCGACGCCGGTCGCTGTGGCGACGAACTCGCCCTTCCGCGCGAAGCGATGGCCTCCCGAATCTGCAAACGAGATGGCGACCGACTTGAAGGGCATGCCTGCAAAGCGCTCGGCGAAAAACGGCGTCCACTGCAAGTCGAAGCCGCAGTTGGCCGGCTCGAGGGGCGCGACTTGCACCCCGCGTTCGGACACCCAGGGCACCCAGGCGCCGTCGGACCCAAGCCGGGACCAACTCGCCCCGCCCAGCGCGAAGACGACGGCATCGAAAGACGCCGCCACCTCGCCAGCAGCGGTCGCAAAGCGCAGCGCGGTCGCAGGCTCCGCGGCATCGGACCAGCCGAGCCACCGGTGCCGCATGTGGAATTGCACGCCGGCCTGCCGCAAGCGGTGCAGCCATGCGCGCAACAGCGGCGCGGCCTTCATGTCCTTGGGAAACACGCGGCCGGAGGTGCCGACGAAAGTCTCGACACCCAGGCCGTGCGCCCACTCGCAGAGCGCCTCGGGCCCGAGGCGGCGAAGCAGCGGTTCGATCTGTGCGCGGCGCTCGCCGAAGCGGCCGGCAAAGACGTCGAAGGGCTCCGAATGCGTGAGGTTCAGGCCGCCGCGCCCAGCGAGCAGGAATTTGCGCCCGACGGAAGGCATGGCGTCGTAGAGGTGCACCTGCACACCCTGTGTGCTGAGGACTTCGGCCGCCATCAATCCGGCGGGGCCGCCGCCGACGACGGCGACTCTTTTTTCTTTTTTCATTCGAGTGTGACCAGTTCGCCCTGCCCGGTCAGGAACGCGGCGCGCACCGTCTCGCCCGGGTAGGCTTGTTGCACCGCATCGCGGTAGCGGGTGAGTTGTGCGATCAGGCTCGCGTCGCGTTCGGGTCGGGCCGCGGACTTGTAGTCGAAGACCCACCACGCACCGCTCTCGCGATGCCGGACCAGGCGATCGATCCGCAGCGTCTGCCCTTCGTGGATCAGCGTGACCTCGTTGCCGTGCCAGTCGAGCGACGCGCTGTCCCATACCCAGGCGCCCTTGCCGGAACGGATACGTTGCGCCAGGACCGCCGCGGCTCGCGTGGCCTGCAGGTCGAGCGAAAACTCACGCGCCGCGGCGCGCAGATGCCCGACCGGCAAGGCAGCGCCGGGCTGCGCCCATTCGAGCAGCCGATGCATGGCCTGCCCCAGGGCGGACGCCCGCGTATCGACATCGCGGGCCGTGAGCGCCACAGGCCGCGCCGCCGAAGCCACCATCGGCTCAGGCAAGCGCAGCATCTGGAATGCGACGGGAACATGGGGAGAAGCGACGGTGGCAGTGCCCGCCACGTCATCAACCAGCTCGCAGCGCCCTTCCAACCGCGCCCACCAGCTCTGGGCGTTGGGCCGCGCAGCGGCTACAGCGGAGACGACCAACTCGCCCCGGGCGCGCGTCGTCGCCACATAGAGGGCATTGATCTCCTCGCGATGTCTTGCCGCCTGCTCATCCGCCAGGTCGTCGACCGTGCACGCTGGCGGATTCTTTTCGCTGGCCATGAAAACAAAGCGCTCGGGCGCAGCGGCATGGCCAGGCCACTTCACGAGCACACCCATGGTCTGCGCGCGCTGTGCCGAGGCATCGGTGTCCAGCAGCAGCACCAGTTGGGCTTCGAGGCCCTTGGCGCCGTGGACCGTCAGCAACTGCACGGCATCGGACACCGCGACCGAAGGTGCGCGGACGCCACCCGCGCGGAGCGCGCGCACGAAGCCGTAGGCCGTCGCAAAGCGGGCGCCGTCGAGTTCGAGCGACGCGGCCAGCAGACCGCGAAGATTGGCCAGCACGCTCGTGCGCAGCGCAGCGGGCGCGGCGGCAGCGAACTTCGAGAGCACATCCCCTTCGTGAAAGATCGCGCTCAATGCATCGTGCGGCGGCAACGTACCGAGCCATTGCTGCCACTTCCGCAGCCGCGCGCCGATGCCTGCGAGCGGCTCGGGCCAGTCCGGCGCCTGGAGCAGGTCGAACCAGCTCGCACGGCTCGCACGCTGGCGCAGGGCGAGTTGCACCAGCGCACCGTCATCGACGCCCCATAGGGGAGATTTCAGCGCTCGCGCGAGCGACAAGTCGTGGTCCGGAGAGACCAGCGCATCAACCAGCGCGACCACGTCCTGCACCTCGGGGGCGTCGTTCAGTTCGTTCTTCTCGGGCTGCTGCACGGCGATGTGGAGCTTGCGGAGTTCGTCCTGCAACACGGCCAGTCGACTGCGCCGGCGCGCCAGCACCATGATCTGGCTGGGCGCCAGGCCTTCTGCGATGCGCCCGGCAATCCAACGCGCCGCCTGTTCGCATTCCTTCTGCAGAAGGCGCTCTTCCGGCAGGACGCGCGGTGTGGTGAGGCTGTCGCGCCAAGGCAATGCACCGTCGGCATCGACGACCACCTCGCCGGCAACTTCGACAGACCCGATCGAATCGCGGGCAATCAGCGGCAGCTTGCGAATCCGGCCGGGCACGCGCGACTCGGTCGTGTGATTTCGGAAGCCGCTGAACTCACCGGCCTGCTGGGCGTCCTGCATCGCAGCGTTGACCAGTCCGACCACCGCCTGCGCGTTGCGGTGCGTGTGGTCGCAATTCAGCAGATCGCCCTGGAGGCCCTGCTGGACGAACTGCTTCGCCGCAATGAAGACCTGCGGCTCCGCGCGCCGAAAACGGTAGATGCTCTGCTTCGGGTCGCCCACGATGAACACACCCGGACGCCGCCCGCCGGCACCCGCGTAGCTGCCGAGCCAACCGTTGAGCGCCTGCCACTGCAGCGGATTGGTGTCCTGGAACTCGTCGACCAGCAGATGCCTCACCCGCGCGTCGAGCCGCTCCTGCACCCAACCCCAAAGCTCCGCGTTGCCCAGCAGCAGGTGCGCGGCCTGCTCGACGTCGTTCATGTCGACCCAGCCGTTCGCGGCCTTGACCTCCGCAAAGCAGATGTTCAGCAAGCGCGTGAGACGCGCCATGCGCTGCTGGTAAAGCCAGGCTTCATGCTGCGCCTGCGCGGCGCAATACTGCAATGCGCGGTCCTGCGCGGCCCGTACATCGTCGAGACCCGCCAGCTTCTCGCTGAACTTGCGCGGCTCGCCTTTCTGGGTCAGCAGCGCATCGAGCACGCCGGCGGCCTGGCCTTCAGTCACGGCCTGTTCGAGTTCGACGCCCCTGCGCGAAAAGGTCGGCGCGCTCGCACGTCCCAGCGCACGGGCTGCGGCCAGCATCGCGCTGCGCCATGCAGAGTCGTGAAGGAGGATGTCTTCCGGCGATTCGGCGTGCGCGAACGCGGGGTACATGTGGCCCATCGGTGTCACCGCATCGTCGACCGCATCGTGTGCATCCGCGAGCGAGAACTCGACGCGGCGCGTCAGGGCATCGTCCAGCGCCTTGGCGATCTGCGAGCGGCCGTGGGTCGCGACCAGCGCGTGGTAGTCGGCCGATGCGGCTTCGTCCGCGGCAACGGCCGAATAGAACGGCCGCCACACGCGAACGCGGGCTTCGGCGTCGTCTTCCAGCAACTGGTAGTTGGCCGGCAGCCGGAGTCGTTCGAGCACCGCCACCGGCGCGCTTCTCAGCAAGCCGGCGAACCACGCATGGAAGGTGCGGAACTGAACGGGACGACCACCGGCGAGCAGTTCGCGATAGAGGCCCTGCAATCGCGGCGCGGCAGCTTCTGCAGCCGCCGGGTCCATGCCCCGCATGACCAGTTCGGGCACCAGTTCGGCCACCGGTTGCCCGGCGAACTTCTCGAGCCATTGATCCAGGCGCTCGCGCATTTCGCCAGCGGCCTTCTTGGTGAAGGTGATTGCCAGAATCTCGTGCGGCGCACAGGCGCCCTCGCCTTCCTCCAGCAAGGCGCGCACGACGCGCGACACCAGCATCCAGGTCTTGCCCGCGCCCGCGCAGGCTTCGACCGCCACCGAGCGGCGTGGGTCGCAGGCGATGGCATAGAAGCGCTCGCGCGAAACGTGGACGCCGTTGTGTTCGTAGGCTGCGGCGGCAGTCATGTATGCGCTCATTCGGCAACTTCCCAGAAATCCTTGCGGCACAGGCCACGGGCCGTGCAGTGTTCGCACACCTGCCCTTCGCCGAGGGCCGGCAGCGCGGCCCCCCCGCCGATGCGGGCGAGATCGTCCATCACGCCGGCCACCAGTGCGTCGCGCGCGGCCACGACATCTTCCTGCTCGAAGGTTCGCGTGCCGGATGCCTTTTCTCCGACGTTGACATAGGCGGCACGCAAGCTGTCGTCGGGAAACAGGGCGGCGTAGAACGCGAGCTGCGTGTCCTCCGTCGGATCCTTGACGCGCTCGCGGGTCTTGTCCGCGGATTCGGTCTTGTAGTCGATCACGAAGGCCCTGCCGTCGGGCGTCGAGTCGACGCGGTCCAGGCGACCGATCAGCTTCACCGTGCCCAGCGGCACTTCCTTCCACGGCTCGGCTTCGACGAACACCGCCCCTTCACCGGCCTCGTGTCCGGCCAGCCAGGCCAGATAGCCCTCGCGCACGGCTGGCCAGGCCGCGGCGAAGGGAAGGAATTCAGCCTTCGACAGGCCGAACTCGCGGGTCGCCAGGTCTTCCGCAATGGCCATCATGGCGCGCCGAGCCTGGAGGTCGGTGGTTGGACCGTCCTTCAAGGCTTCATGGAAATGGCCGAGCACGGCATGCAGCCAGTTGCCGAAATCGCGTTTGTCGATCTCGGCGTCGAGTTCGTCGCTGTTGCGCAGACCGAGTTGTCTCAAGGCGAAGAAGCGGTACGGGCAGCGGCGCAAATCCTCGTAGGCGGTCGACGACAAGGTGGCAGGCACGAGCGCTTCGCCGCGGGGCTGCGGATGCGCTGTCGGCCGTGCCTCCACCTGCACCGGCTCGCGCGGATCCGCGGCATCGGTCGCCGAATGATCGAGATACAGCATCTGCACGAGGGGACTGGGTCGGACCGGCTCGCCGCTGGCGTCGAATTGCCGCCACAGCACGTCGCAGTACGGTGCGCGCATCGCGATCGCCCAGGCCGCTCGCTGTGCGGCTTCCAGATCCTCGCGCGACGGGAGCGACAGGCCGGTGCGCTGCGCCGGATTCCAATCCCCCGGCGGCTCGGGCGACGCAGGCAAGCGCTGGTCGTCGCAGCCCGGTACGACGACGGCGGCGAAGGCGCGACCGAGCAGTTGGTGTAGCGGCAGAACGATGACCTGTGGGACCTCGCTGCTCGCAGGAGCCAGCACAAAACTGGCCGCTTCGAGCACATCGCGCACCCAGGCGGTGAACTCGGCCAGCGTACAGCGCGTGCCACGCATCTCGCCGTCGTCAGCGTCCAGGTAGAGCGCGGAGATCACTTCAATGCCGGCCACATCAGCGGCCAGGTCAGCCCATTGGCCGGTGGCCTCGAGCAATGTCCTTGCTGCCTTCAGCCAGTCACCCAGCGGCCGGGCACGGATGAGCGCGGCCCGCAGGACTTCGATCGCTTCAGTGAATGGCAAGAGCCTGGCATCCTGCGGCTTGTCGCTGGTTGCGGCCAACGAGCACCAGCTGCGCCAGTCCCGCATGCCGCGATCGCGCAAGCGCGCCTCGAGCGACAGGACGACGCGACCGTCGAAGCCACTGGTGCATTTGAGCCAGTCGAGCACCTGGTCACTGCTCGCGTCGTGGGCACAGGCACGCAGTGCGCTCATCAGGTTCGCGGCGGCACGCGTGGTCGAAAGCTTCCAGCCGGTCTCGTCGTGAGGCACCACGCCGTGCGCGGCAAGCTGCGCGCTGATGCGGCGCGTCAGCGCGCGGTCGGTGGCGACAAGCGCGACGGGAGCGCGGTCTTCTGCCAGATGGCGCAATACGCAGGCCGCGGCGCGCTCCGCCTCGTCTTCAGGATCGGACGCCGCGTGCAGATCGGCGACGCAGGCCGGCGCATTCAAGGTCGCAAGCGGCAGGTGCAGGGCGCGTTCACCCAGCATGGCGTCGAGTTTTCGGGTGAGCGGGTCGCTCTGAAGGCCGTCGAGCACGATGAGCTGATCGACCTGCGAGAGCGCATTCCCCGTGAGCAGTACGTCGGTCGCGTAACTGGAGGTGGATGCCCATGCCAGCGCAATGCCATTCAGGGCGCTCTCGATATCGAACCATTCGGAGCCCTTGCCCGCACCCACGATGTCACCCATGCGCTGGGCCCATGCCGCGCGTTCATCGGGATGCTCGGCGGCGGCCAGCGGCGCGAGTTGCTGCACGACCTCGACCAGCCGCCCCGCCAGCGCGTTGCGCGACGCCGAAAAGCCGGTTCGGGCCAGCAGCGACTGCGCGGTGAGCAGGTCACGCGCCATGTCGAAGGCGATGTCGTCGATGCCGGGCGCGAAGCCACCCACGCTGCGCGCCCAGTTGCGCGTGGTCTCGAAACGCGGCGCGAACCCCGGCGTGCCGTGGGCCACCCACATGCCGCGCGCCACCTGCATCAGTTGCGCATAGGGGACGAGGACGACGGTGCGCGCGGCGTGCAGGCCTCGCTCGGACAGGACATGGGCAATGCGGCTGACGATGCCCTGGGCCGGATCGCACCAAAGCGCGTGCGCCGGATGGCGCTCAATTGAATGCATGGGGTGTAGTTGGGGGGCTTTGGCTATCGGGGCCATAGCTTGCGCGCCGGCCACGCCGACACTTGGTTTCTGTCACAATGACCCGCACTTTAGCTGCACCGAAACTCTCCGCGCAGAAGGACACATCCATGGCCAGCGACCTCATCAAACACATCTCTGACTCTTCTTTCGAAGCCGACGTGCTCCAGTCCGGCAAGCCTGTCCTGGTGGACTACTGGGCCGAATGGTGCGGCCCCTGCAAGATGATCGCGCCGATCCTCGACGAGGTCTCCAACACCTACGAAGGCAAGCTGCAGATCGCCAAGATGAATGTCGACGAGAACCGTGACATCCCCGCCAAGTTCGGTATTCGTGGCATCCCCACGCTGATGCTGTTCAAGGACGGCCAACTTGCCGCCACCAAGGTGGGTGCAATGAGCAAGGCTCAACTCACCGCCTTCATCGACCAGCAACTCGCCTGAGTGCACCCCCTGCTGCCTGCGCGCAACGCGCCGGCAGCTTTTCCGTTTTTCCTGTCATAATTCCCCACAGATCACCGGCCCATTCAGGTTCCCGGTTCGAGTTCCCCGGTTTGTGAGGCATCTCTCGCCTCTCCCCAAACCTCCCCCTCCTGGTTTTTCGACAGATTTCCCCGCAAGGGGTCATTCCATGCACTTAAACGAACTCAAGGCACTCCACGTGTCCGAAGTCCTCAAGCAGGCCGAAGCGCTTGAGATCGAAAACGTCGGCCGCATGCGCAAGCAGGAGCTGATGTTCGCGATCATCAAGAAGCGCGCAAAGGCCGGCGAGCAGGTTTTCGCCGACGGCGTGCTCGAGATCCTGCCGGACGGCTTCGGCTTCCTGCGCAGTCCCGACACCAGCTTCACGGCGAGCACGGACGACATCTACATCTCGCCGAGCCAGGTGCGCCGCTTCAACCTGCACACCGGCGACATGATCGAAGGCGAGGTGCGCACGCCCAAGGACGGCGAGCGCTATTTCGCGCTGACCAAGCTCGACAAGGTCAACGACGGCCTGCCCGAGGCGAACAAGCACAAGGTGATGTTCGAGAACCTGACGCCGCTGTTCCCGAAGGAACTGATGCGTCTGGAGCGCGACAACTTCAAGGGCGACGAGAACATCACCGGCCGCATCATCGACATCATCGCGCCGATCGGCAAAGGCCAGCGCGCCCTGCTGGTGGCCCCGCCCAAGAGCGGCAAGACGGTGATGATGCAGCACATCGCCCACGCGATCAGCGCCAACTACCCCGAAGTGCACATGATGGTGCTGCTGGTGGACGAGCGGCCTGAAGAAGTGACCGAAATGCAGCGTACGGTGAAGGGCGAGGTCATCGCTTCGACCTTCGACGAACCCGCTGCGCGCCACGTGCACGTCGCCGAAATGGTGATCGAGCGCGCCAAGCGCCTGGTCGAACTCAAGAAGGACGTGGTGATCCTGCTCGACTCGATCACCCGTCTCGCCCGCGCCTACAACAACGTCGTGCCTTCATCGGGCAAGGTGCTGACCGGCGGCGTGGACTCCAACGCCCTGCAACGCCCCAAGCGCTTCCTTGGCGCCGCGCGCAACGTGGAAGAAGGCGGCTCGCTCACCATCATCGGCACCGCGCTGATCGACACCGGCAGCCGTATGGACGAAGTGATCTTCGAAGAGTTCAAGGGCACCGGCAACTCCGAAATCCACCTCGACCGCCGCCTCTACGAGAAGCGCGTGTTCCCCTCGATCCAGCTCAACCGCAGCGGCACGCGCCGCGAAGAACTGCTGTTGCCGCCCGAGATCCTGCAGAAGACCCGCATCCTTCGCCAGCTCATGTACAACATGGACGAGATCGAGGCGATGGAACTCATGCTCAAGAACATGAAGGCGACGAAGACCAATGTCGAGTTCTTCGACATGATGCGTCGCGGAGGCTGATCGCCTCCTTGCGCTGGCACGGAGTCAGCGCACTGCCAGGGCCCGGCCTTCGGTCGCGCTCTGGCGTCCCAGGTCGAGCAGTTCCATGAGCTCGACCGCCTGGTCCGGCGTCACCGGATTCGGACCTTCTCCATGGATTGCATCGCGAATCGCGGCGTAGTAGCTGACGTAGTTGCCTGCCTGCGTGGGCAGAGCTCGTGCCTGAACCCGGCCATCGTCGCGCACGATCGTGAGTTCGCCGTCGATCGGATCGACGCCCCACCCCGCATCGCCTGGACGCCCGCCGGTACGCAGCGCGTCCTCCTGTGGATCCACACCCCGCTTGATGTAGCTGCCGCGCGTGCCGTGCACGATATAGCGCGGCGCCGCGTAGGCAGCCAGTGTCGTGGCGTGCAAAACGACGCGCAGGGGTGTATGGGCGCCGTTCTCGTAGCGCAGCACGGCGTGGAAGTAGTCTTCGACCAATGCGCCGTCTCGCAGCGCTGCGGTATCCAGTTGCAGCGTGTCGGGCCGGCCAAACAGTTGAACCGCCTGATCGACCAGGTGCGAACCCAGATCCACCCAGAGCCCAGCGCCGGGCACCGGCTGCTCCCGCCAGCGTTCGCGCACTTGCGGCCGGTAGCGGTCGAAGTGCGACTCGAAGTACACCGGGCGCCCCAATTCGCCGGTGGCCAGCAAGTCCCGAAGCGTCAGGAAATCCGAGTCGAAACGGCGGTTCTGGTACACGGACAGCAGCCGGCCCTTCTGCTGGGCCAAGGCGGCCAGTTCGCGCGCCTGAGTGGCGTCCAGCGTGAAGGGCTTGTCGACAATCACATGCTTGCCTGCCGCGAGCGCCGCGTTGGCCAGCGGGTGATGCTGGGCGTTCGGGGCGGCAATCACGACCAGGTCGATGTCGGTTCGGCGCAACAACGCCTCGACATCCGGGACCACGTCCACGCCGGGCCAGTCCGCATGGACCTTGTGCGGCTGCGAACTCGCCACGGCTCCCAATTCAAGGCCCCCAACGGCCGAAAGTACCGGGGCATGGAAGGTCTGGCCCGCGAATCCGTAGCCCACGAGACCGGCGCGCAAGGTACGAAAAGGCATGATCACGGGGCCTCTGGCGCTGAAAAGGCCCAGTATGCGATAATTGTGGGCTTAGCGAAAAGTGCAACACGGCGCCGTGCCGTTTGTGGCTCTCGCATCGACCAAAGGAAAGACCATGAAAGAAGGCATTCACCCGAACTACCGCGAAGTTCTGTTCGTCGACCTGTCGAACGGCTTCAAGTTCGTGACCCGTTCGTGCGCGAACACCAAGGAAATGGGCAAGACCGACGACGGTCGTGAACTGCCTCTGTTCAAGCTCGATACCTCGAGCGAATCCCACCCGTTCTACACCGGCACGCAAAAGTCGGTCGACAACATGGGCGGTCGCGTCGAGAAGTTCCGCAACCGCTTCGGCAAGACCACTGGCGCCGCCTCCAAGTAAGGAAGGCGCTTCCGAGTCGAGGGCAGCCCGGTTTACCGCGCTGCCCTTTTTCTTTCCCATCGATCACACCGCCCTCTTCCGTTGAACCAGCCGACGCCCGCAATCGTTGCCCAGAGCGCCGTGCGCCGCCTGCCGCGCATCGCATTGCTGCTGCTGTGCGCGGCATACCTCATGCCTGGCTTGCTGGGCCGGGGGCCCTGGAAGAGCGCCGATATCGCGGCTTTCGGCTACATGGCCGAACTTGCGAAGGGCACCGGCGGGATCGCGCGATGGCTCGATCCGATGCTGCTCGGACTCCGGCCCGAGACACCGGCACTGATCCCGTACTGGATCGGCGCCTGGGCGATCAAGATCGCGCCCGCATGGATCAACCCCGACCTCGCCGTTCGCATCGCCTTTGCGCTACTGCTGTCGGGCGCTTTCGCCGCCACGTGGTACGCCGTGTATTACCTGGCCCGCACGCCGCGAGCGCAACCCGTGGCCTTTGCCTTCGGGGGCGAGGCGCGGCCCACCGATTACGCGCGCGCCATCGCCGATGGCGCACTGCTGGCGCTCATCGCCTGCCTGGGTCTGGCACAGCTCGGGCACGAGACGACCCCGGCGCTCGCGCAACTTTTCTTCACGTCCCAACTGTTCTTCGGCGTCGCTGCACTGCCCTATCGGCGCACCGGTGCATTCATTGCGCTGGCGGTCGGAGCGATCGGCCTGGCGTTGAGCGGCGGGCCGACCGTCGCGCTGATGTTGGGCTTCGGCTGCGTGGCGATCCTGTACGCGGAGCTTCGCCGCGCCAGCGCCGACGATGCATCGGAGACCGAGCCCACCTACAGCAAGGGGGCGATCGCGACGGTCCTGGGCGTCACGGTGCTGGCCGGCGCGCTGGCCATCGGGTTCGGCCTGCTGCATTGGAAGATCGAGCTGCCGGGCAGCCGTACGGGCATCCGCCTGATCGCCGATCTGCGCAGCCAAGCCAAGTTGTTGCTGTGGTTCACCTGGCCGGCCTGGCCGCTCACGGTGTGGACGATCTGGCGCTGGCGACGCCAGCTCACGGCGCGCCACGTCGCGCTGCCGCTGTGGTTCGCGCTGGTGCCGCTGTTCGCGACCTGGACCACCAGCTTTTCAGAGCGCTCGCTACTGCTCGCCCTTCCGGCCTTCGCGACGATGGCCGCCTTCGCGCTGCCGACCTTGAGGCGCAGCGTGTCAGCGCTCATCGACTGGTTCACGCTGCTGTTCTTCACCAGCACCGCCGTCATGATCTGGGGCTATTGGATCGCGATGCAAACCGGCCTTCCGCCCAAGATGGCCGCCAGCGTCACACGGCTCGTGCCGGGTTTCGTACCGTCCTTTTCGTGGCTCACCCTGACCTTTGCGGTCGCCGCGACGATCGCCTGGGGCTGGCTGGTGCGGTGGCGGACCGGCCGACACCGCGCCGCACTCTGGAAAACGCTGGTCCTGCCGGCAGGCGGCGCCGCCCTGTGCTGGCTGCTCGGCACCACACTCTGGCTGCCTGCGCTGGACCACGCGCTGAGCTACGCGCCGCAAGTCCGCGTCATTTCCGAGCGCGTGGGGCAACCCTCCTGCATCTCGACGCTGGCGCTCAGCCGGCCGCACATCGCGGCGCTGCGGCACCACGGACATTTCAACCTGCGGCCCTTGTCCTCCGAGGGAGCGAACTGCCCCTGGCTGATCGTCGGCCCCGAAGGCGTCGGCTACCTGCACAGGATCGTGAACCTCGAAGGCTGGCGCCTCATCGGCACTTTCCGCCGCCCGACCAGCGCGAGCGACGACCTGCTCCTCTTCCAACGGACTGCACCGGCCGGTGGCTAGCGAAAGGCGTGTGATCGCGCGCCACGCCGCGACGGTACTGGTCGGCCAGCTGGCCGTGATGGCCTTCGGCGTCACTGACACGATCGTGGCCGGGCGCTATGCCGAAGGTGCGCTGGCCGCCCTTTCAGTCGGCTCGGCGATCTTCATCAGCGTCTTCGTGTCGCTGATGGGCGTCCTGCAGGCGCTGCTGCCCGTCTGGGCCGAACTCCACGGCGCCGAGCGCACCTCCGAGGTCGGCCGTTCCGTGCGGCAGTCGCTCTACCTGTGCGGCATCACGATCGTGCTCGGCATGACGGTGCTGCTCTTTCCCGCTCCCATGCTGGGATGGACCGAGGTCCCGCAGAGCATGCGCGCCGATGTCGAGGCGTACCTGCACGTCCTGGCCTTCGCGCTCCCGGCCGCCCTGCTGTTCCGCCTGTTCAGCACGCTCAACCAGAGCCTGGGGAAGCCACAGCTGGTGACCTGGCTGCAACTGGCCTCGCTCGGCGTGAAGCTGCCGCTGTCGATCTGGTTCACCTTCGGCGGCGCGGGTGTGCCCGCGATGGGTCTGGCGGGCTGCGCCTGGGCCACGCTGATCGTCAACTACTCGATGCTCGCCGCCGCGATCTGGCTCCTGCGCAGCCAGTCCTTCTATCGGGAGTACCGCTTCTGGCAACGCATCGAGGCGCCCGATTGGGTGCAGATCCGGCAGTTCGCCCGCCTGGGCGTTCCTGCCGGCCTCGCCGTGCTGGTCGAGGTGACCTCGTTCACGCTGATGGCCCTGTTCATCGCGCGCCTCGGCACGGCTGCTTCGGCCGCACACCAGATCGCGTCGAACCTCACGGCCGTGGCATACATGATGCCGTTGTCGCTCGCCATCGCCACCAGTGCGCGCGTCAGCTACTGGCTCGGCGCCGGCGAAGACGCATTGGCGCGCCAGGCCTGCCGAAGAGGCTTCGAGCTGACGATGTTCTTCGCGCTGCTCTTCGCGGCGTCGATGGCCGCACTGCGCTGGCAGCTCGCAGGCACCTACTCCGGCAATCCCGCGGTGGTCGCACTGGGCGCAACGCTGCTGCTGGCCACCGCGCTCTATCACCTCGCGGACGCCGTGCAGACGCTGTGCGTCTTTGTTCTGCGCTGCTACCGCGTCACGGTGATGCCGCTGATCCTCTATTGCACCCTGCTCTGGGGCGTTGGTCTGGGAGGAAGCTACCTGCTGGCCTATCGCGGCCTCGGCCCCTGGCCGGCGATGCAGTCGCCGCTCGCGTTCTGGCTCATGAGCGCGCTGGCGCTGGCGATCACTGCGGCACTGTTCCTCGCGCTGCTGGTGTCGACGGTCAGGCGACCGCGCTGAGCACCGAAGCCTGACGCAGCCGCGTGAGCGGGAACACCAGCGCGAACCGGGAGCCCTTGCCCACCGTGCTCTCGATGCGCAACTCGCCCCCGTGCCGCTGTGCGATGTGCTTCACGATCGCCAGCCCCAGCCCAGTGCCGCCGGTTTCTCGCGAGCGGCTTCGATCGATGCGATAGAAGCGCTCGGTCAGCCGCGGAATGTGCTCGGCAGCAATGCCGGGGCCGCTGTCCTGCACCGCGAACTCGCCCCGGCCATCGGGCAGCAGGCGCCAGGTCACCGTGATCTCGCCGCCACCGGGCGTGTAGCGGATGGCATTGCTGACCAGGTTGGACATCGCGCTCTGCAATTCGGTGGGGGCGCCGGCGATCTCGGAATCGCCTTCCATCGAGAACGAAAGCCGGTGGCCTTTGGCCGACAACCGGCTCGACAAGCCGCGTCCTTCGTCCTCGCACTGCGCCATCAATGCACGGATGCGCGTCCATCGTTGCGGCGGAGGCGCGGCACTTCCCTCCAGCCGCGACAAGGTCAGCAGGTCGTTGACGAGCGTTTCCATGCGATGCGACTGCTGCCCCATGAGCGCGAGATAGCGCGAACGCTCCTCAGCATCGAGCGGAAGGTTCTGCAAGGTCTCGACGAAGCCCGCGAGCACCGTCAGCGGCGTGCGGATCTCGTGCGAGACGTTCGCGACGAAATCGCGCCGCATCGCTTCGGCCTGCTCCAGCGACGTGATGTCACGCGTCAGCAGCATGCGCCGGTTGCCCGCATACGGATGCACCTGGACCGACAGCCGTGCTGCGTGGCCGCGATGGCCCTGCGCTTGCGACGGCGCATCGATCACCACGTCGCGGCTGTAGTTCCATGAAGCGAGGTAGGCCACGAAGGCCGGATCGCGAACCAGGTTGGCCAGATGCTGCAGCAGGTCCCTCTCCGCATCGATGCCGAACTGCCCTGCCGCCGTCTGGTTGCACCACTCGATGCGCCCCTGCTCGTCGAGCAGCACCACGCCGTTGGGCGAGGCCTGGATGGCGGCCAGGAATTCCTGCAGCCTTTCCTCGGCTTGCCGGGTCTGCTGCTCCCTGGCGCGCAGCAGCTTGCGGATGCGTTCAGCCAGTTCGCCCCAGACGCCGGGGCCGCGGGACGGCAGCCCCGCAGCATCGACGCGGAGCACCTCCAGCAGCCGCCGTGCGCGCCATGCGTCGAGCAGGAGCCACAGCACGGCGCCCAGCCAGGCACCCAGCCATAAGAAGTGCCAGCCGAGAATCGCCGCGGCACAGGCGCCTCCGAGGAAGGAGGCCATCAGGAAAGTTGCGATACGAAACGGCATGCCGGACCATTATCCCGCCCGGTCTTCTCAGCCGGTGCGGTCTCTCAAACTGTGGCCTGCGCCGTCAGCCGGTAGCCGGCACCACGCACCGTCTCCACCATCGCCGCAGCCGGGCCGAGCGATTCGCGCAGGCGCTTGACGTGAACGTCGACCGTGCGTTCTTCGATGTAGACGTGGTCGCCCCAGACCTTGTCGAGCAGTTGCGCGCGGCTGTGCACCCGCTCGGCGTGCTGCATCAGGAAGCCCAGCAGCTTGAATTCGGTCGGCCCCACCTTGAGCGGAGCACCCTGCCAGGTGACGCGGTGCGTCGCCGTGTCGAGCGCGAGTTCGCCTATCTCGACGCGCTCGGTCACGGCCTCCGGCGCACGCCGGCGCAGCACCGCGCGAATGCGCGCCAGCATCTCCTGGGTGGAGAACGGCTTGGTGATGTAGTCGTCGGCACCGGCATCGAGGCCTGCCACCTTGTCGGGCTCATCGCCTCGGGCGGTCAGCATCAGGATGGGCATCGCCTTGGTACGCGAATCCTTGCGCCACTGGCGTGCCAGCTGCAGGCCGCTCTGCCCCGGAAGCATCCAGTCCAGCAACACGAGGTCCGGCAGGAAGGCGTCGATCTCGCGTTGCGCAGCGGCGCCGTCTTCAGCCCAGATGGGCTCGAAGCCGTTGTGGCGGAGGTTGACCGCGATCAGCTCGGCGATCGAGGACTCGTCTTCAACGATCAGGATGCGGGGTTTCTTCATGAATCCTCAAATTCTCCATTCAATCCGCCTTCTGCGGGCGACCTCATTGCAGCTGCGCTTCGATGTCATTCATCGACGCGTGGCGCACGTCGGCGCCCTTGACGATGTAGATGATGAACTCGGCAATGTTCTTCGCATGGTCGCCGATGCGCTCGATGGCCTTGGCCAGGAACAGCAGGTCGAGACTCGCGGAGATCGTGCGCGGGTCTTCCATCATGTAGGTGACCAGCTTGCGCACGAAACCATCGAACTCCTTGTCGATCAGGTCGTCGTCCTTCAGGATCGACAACGCCGCGGCCGTGTCCAGCCGGGCGAACGCATCGAGCGCCTTGCGCAGAAGGCCGGAGGCGAGATCGGCGGCGATGCGCAGTTCCATCGAAGGCAGCGCGCGTGCCGAGCCGCTCTCGATGATCGACTTGACCATCCGCGCGATCTTGTTGGCCTCGTCGCCCACACGCTCCAGGTTGGCGGTGGTCTTGGAGATGGCGATCAGCAGGCGCAGGTCGCGGGCTGTCGGCTGGCGGCGCGCGATGATCGACGACAGCTCGCGGTCGATCTCGATCTCCATCGCGTTGACGCGGTTCTCGGTCTCCATCACGCGCTCGGCGGCTTCGGAGTCGAACTGCTGGAGGGCGTACACGGCCTGGTGGATCTGGGCCTCGACCATGCCGCCGAGCTCCATCACGCGGGATGAGACCGTGTTGAGTTCGCTGTCGAACTGGCTGGAAAGGTGCTTCTCGGTCATGCGGTCTCCTTAGCCGAAACGGCCCGTGATGTAGTCCTCGGTCTCTTTGCGCTTCGGCTTGAAGAAGAGTTCTTCGGTGGCACCGAATTCGATCAGGTCGCCCAGGTACATGTAGGCCGTGTAGTCGCTGCAGCGTGCCGCCTGCTGCATGTTGTGGGTCACGATGACCACGGTGTACTCGCTTTTCAGCTCCGCGATCAGTTCTTCGATCTTGGCCGTGGAGATCGGGTCCAGCGCGGAGCAGGGCTCGTCGAGCAGAAGGACCTCCGGCTTGATCGCAATGCCGCGCGCGATGCACAGGCGTTGCTGCTGGCCGCCGGACAGGCCCGAGCCGCTCTGCTGCAGCTTGTCGCGCACTTCGGTCCAGAGGGCCGCCTTCTTGAGCGCCCATTCGACGCGATCGTCCATTTCCGAGGCGCTGAGGTTTTCGAACAGCTTCACGCCGAAGGCGATGTTGTCGTAGATCGACATCGGGAACGGCGTCGGCTTCTGGAACACCATGCCGACCTTGGCGCGGATCAGCGCCACGTCCTGCTTCGAGGTCAGCAGGTTCTCGCCGTCCAGGGCGATGGTGCCTTCGGCGCGCTGCTCGGGGTACAGCTCGAACATGCGGTTGAAGGTGCGCAGCAAGGTCGACTTGCCGCAGCCCGACGGACCGATGAAGGCCGTCACCTTGTTCTCGGGAATTTCGAGATTGATGCCCTTGAGCGCGTGGAACTTGCCGTAGTAGAAGTTCAGGTCCTTGACCGAGATCTTCGAGCGCGTCGGCTGAGCGATTGTGGTTGCCATGTTGTTCAGAGTTTGTTCCGCGTCAGGACGCGTGCAAGGATGTTGAGTGCCAGCACCGCGACGGTGATCAGGAACACGCCGGCCCAGGCCAGCTGCTGCCAGTTCTCGTACGGGCTCATCGCGAACTTGAAGATCGTCACCGGCAGGCTGGCCATCGGCTGCGACATGTCCGAGGTCCAGAACTGGTTGCTGAGCGCGGTAAAGAGCAGCGGCGCGGTTTCGCCGGCGATGCGGGCCACCGCCAGCAGCACGCCAGTCACCACCCCGGCACGGGCAGCGCGCAGCGTGATGCTAAGGATGACTTTCCACTTCGGCGTGCCCAGCGCATAGGCTGCTTCGCGCAGGCCGGCGGGCACCAGTTGCAGCATGTTCTCGGTGGTGCGGATCACGACCGGGATCACGATCAGCGCCAGCGCCATCGCGCCGGCAAGGCCCGAGAACGACTTGAAGTACGCCACCACCACCGCGTAGACGAACAGGCCGATCACGATCGACGGTGCCGACAGCAGGATGTCGTTGACGAAGCGGACGATGTTCGAGAGCCAGCCCTTGGGGTTGTATTCGGCCAGGTAGATGCCGGCCATGATGCCGATCGGCGTGCCGACAAAGGTCGCGAGCAGCACCATGGCGAGCGAGCCGAAGATCGCATTCGCAATGCCGCCGGCCTCGTTGGGCGGTGGCGTCATTTCAGTGAGCGTGGCGATCGTCAGGCCGCCGATGCCGAGGCGCAGCGTTTCCCAGAGGATCCAGATCAGCCAGAAGACGCCGAAGACCATCGCGGCCATCGACAGCGTCAAGGCGATGATGTTGACGCGCTTGCGACTGGCGAACCTGGATGCACGCATCTCGTCGAGCGCCTTGGCATTGAGGAGTCGTTCAGCCGTTCTCACGATTTCGTCCCTTCGCTCTTGCGCATCTGCATCAGCAGGACCTTCGAAAGGGACAGCACCACGAAGGTGATGAAGAACAGGACGAGGCCCAGGTACATCAGCGAAGCCTGGTGCAGGCCCGCGCCGGCCTCGGCGAACTCGTTGGCCAGCACCGAGGTGATGCTGTTGGCCGCCTCGAAGACGGACAGCGAATTGAGCTGGTTGGTGTTGCCGATCACGAAGGTGACGGCCATCGTCTCGCCCAGCGCGCGGCCGAGGCCGAGCATGATGCCGCCGATCACGCCGGCCTTGGTGTAAGGCAGCACGACCTTCGAGACCACTTCCCAGGTGGTGGAACCGAGGCCATACGCCGATTCCTTGAGGAGCGGCGGCGTCACCTCGAACACGTCCCGCATCACCGAGGCGATGAACGGAATGATCATGATCGCGAGGATGATGCCCGCCGACAGGATGCCGATGCCCACGGGCGGGCCCGACACCAGCGCACCCAGGTAGGGAACGCCGGCAAACAGCTTTTGCAGCGGCTGCTGCACGTAGGTGGACAGGATCGGCCCGAACACCAGCAAACCCCACATCCCGTAAACGATGGACGGCACCGCAGCGAGCAGTTCGATTGCCGTGCCGAGCGGGCGCTTGAGCCATGCCGGCGACATCTCGGTGAGGAAGAGCGCAATGCCGAAGCTCACCGGCACGGCGATCACCAATGCGATGAACGAGGTGGCCAGCGTGCCGTAGATCATCACCAGGCCGCCGTACTCGTTCTGCACCGGGTCCCACACGCTGCTGGTGAGGAAGCCGAGGCCGAACTTCGAGATGGCGGGCCAGGCGCCGACCAGCAACGACAACAGGATGCCGATGAGCATCGCCAGCGTCAGCAGCGCGGCGCCCTTGGCGGCCCAGCCGAACAGGCGGTCGGTGGTGGCGCCGGTGCGCGGGCGCTTGGCCGGCGGAGGGCTTGCCGTCGTGCGGGCGCGCTCGGCCGAGAGGTCGAGCGGATTGGCGCTTGCAGGGAAAGTGGATGACACAGGTCGCTCCGAAAGCGGCGCGCGATCAAGCGGAGTGCTCATGGCCGCGCGCCGTTCTGATTGGCTTACTTGAGCGCTGCGACGGGCTTGCCCGACGCGTCCTTGATGTCACCCCAGGCGACGACGATCACGCTCTTGACCTTGTCGGGCATCGGCACGTAGTCGAGGTCGGCGGCCGTCTTGTCGCCGTTCTTGTACGCCCAGTCGAAGAACCGGAGGGTCGTGGCGGCCTGGACCGGCTTGTCCTGTGCCTTGTGCATCAGGATGAAGGTCGCGCCGGTAATGGGCCACGATTCCTTGCCGGGCTGGTCGGTCAGCACCTGGTAGAAGGTCTTCGACCAGTCGGCACCTGCGGCAGCGGCCTTGAAGGCCGAGTCGTCCGGGGACACGAAGGCACCGTCCTTGTTCTGCATCTGCGCGTAGGTCATCTTGTTCTGCTTGACGTAGGCGTATTCGACGTAGCCGATCGAGTTCGGCAGGCGGTTCACGAAGGCTGCGACGCCTTCATTGCCCTTGCCGCCGGCGCCGTTGGGCCAGTTGACGGCCGTGCCGTCGCCGACCTTGCTCTTCCACTCGGGATTGGCCTTGCTCAGGTAGTTCGTGAACAGGAAGGTCGTGCCCGAACCGTCGGCGCGGCGCACCGTGGCGATGGCAGCGTCGGGCAGTGCGAGCGAGGCGTTGAGCGCCTTGATTGCCGGGTCGTTCCACTTGGTGATCTTGCCGAGATAGATGTCGCCGAGGACCGCACCGCTCAGCTTCAGTTCACCGGGCTTGATGCCCTGGATGTTCACGACCGGGACCACGCCGCCGATGACGGTGGGAAACTGCATCAGGCCCTTGGCCTTCAGTTCGTCGTCGGTCAGGGGCATGTCCGAAGCGCCGAAATCGACGGTCTTCGCGTCGATCTGCTTGATGCCTGCGCCGGAGCCGACGGACTGGTAGTTGATCTTGGCGCCGGTGGCCTTGTTGAAGTCCGAAGCCCACTTGGAGTACAGCGGCGCCGGGAAGCTGGCGCCGGCGCCCGTGGCGGCTTCCTGGGCAAAGACGGGAGCGTGGGCAAAAGCCAAGGCCAGGAGGCCTGCGGTTGCGAATTTGAACGTCGTTTTCATGATGCTTCCTTTGAACTGCATAAAGTCCCCTTCCGGGGCTTGGCACGGACTCTAGAAAGCTTGTGTGACAGCCCGATGACACTCGCCCACAGAGGGAGATCCGCGTTTTTCCAGGCGGGATTGCGTGACGCTGTCACACAACCGTCATGCTCTGCGCATAGCCTTGTCCCCTCGCCGGGATACCGGTTGACGCAGTCGTCCACAGCGAGGGCGCTACGATCACGCCCCGACCTCCCCACTTCAACATGCAAAACGGAACCCGTCTCGCCGCGGTCGATCTCGGCTCGAACAGCTATCGCCTGGAGATCGGCCAGGTCGACCACGGCCAGATCCACCGCGCCGAATACCTCAAGGAGACCGTTCGCCAAGGCAACGGCCTCGACAGCGCCCGAAACCTCACGCCCGAGGCCATGCAGCGCGGCTGGGACGCGCTCGCCCGCTTCGGCGAGCGGCTCGCGGGCTTCAAGCGCTCCCAGGTCCGCGCCGTGGCGACCCAGACACTGCGCGAAGCCCGCAACCGTGACGAATTCCTGTTGCGCGCACGCACCATTCTGGGATTCGGCATCGACGTCATCACCGGCCGCGAAGAAGCTCGCCTGATCTACCAGGGCGTGGCGCACACCCTGCCCCACACCGATGCATCGAACCGCGAGCGCCGGCTGGTGATCGACATCGGCGGCCGTTCCACCGAAATGATCATCGGCCGGGCCCTCGAAGCCGAGGTGATGGAGTCCTACCGGGTCGGCAGCGTCGCCTGGTCGATGAAGCACTTTCCGCAGGGCCTGTTCACCACCTCGGCGTTCCGCGCGGCCGAGGTCGCCGCCAAGGCGGTGCTGGACGACGCACTTGGCACCTATGTGCCCGATCGCTGGGACGTGGTCTACGGAGCGTCCGGAACCATCGGCGCCGTGGGCGACGTGCTGACCCTGGCCGGCGGCGAGCCGGGCCTGGTCACGCGCGACGGGCTGGACTGGCTGGTCGACCGCCTGCTCAAGGCCGGCAGCGCCGATCGCCTGCGCATCGAGGGTATGCGCGAAGACCGCAAGGCGGTGATCGGCGGCGGTGTGAGCGTGCTGCGCGCCGTGTTCGACCTGCTGGAGATCGAGGAGATGAAGGTCGCCCAAGGCGCCCTGCGCCACGGCGTGCTGTATGAACTCCTGGAGCGCGACGACACCGTCGCCGATCTCCGCACCACCACCGTGGCGCGGCTCGCCAATCGCTTTGCCGTCGATGCCGCACAGGTCAAGCGGGTCGACGGGACGGCGGCCACGCTGTTCGTGCAGCTCGATCCCAGCGCGCGCGGCGGCAGCACGACCAGCCGCGCCGGCCGCGCCTTGCGCAAGCTGGGCTGGGCTGCGCAACTGCATGAGATCGGCGCCCAGATCTCCCACAGCGAATACCACAAGCATGGCGCCTACATCCTGGACAACGCGGACGCACCGGGCTTCGCGGTGAACGAGATGCACCTGCTGAGCCAGCTCGTGCTGGGTCACAGGGGCAAGCTGCGCAAGCTGGAGACCTCGCTGGACGACGAAGCCTTTGTCTCGCAACTGCTGGCGTTGCGGCTGGCCGTCATCCTGTGCCACGCGCGGCGCGATCCCGACCTGGAAGGGCTGCGGCTGGCACGCCCCGGCGGCGGCAGGGTCTTCACCGTCGCCTGCCGGGCGGGATGGTCCGACCTGTACCCCCAATCGGCCCACCTGCTGCGCGAAGAAGTGCTGGCCTGGCAGAAGACCAGCTGGCGCGTCGAACTCTCGGGTTGCTGAGCGCAGGCGCTTTCTAGAGCAGTTCCGGCGCCTGCACCGTGACGACCACGGTCTGCACGTCGCCATCGCGCTCGCGCGTTCGAATCCACCAGACAGCGCCCTTGCGCACCGGGCAGCTGTCCTGCTGCAGCCCCAGCAGCAGCGAGATGGCCTGGCCGAGCGAGGGCTGATGGCCGATCATGAGCACCACCGACTTGCCGTTCGGCCATCCAGCCGAGCCGAGCAGTGCGTCGGGCGTGGTGTCGGGCGCGAGTTCGCCACGCAGCTTGTACTTGCGGCCGAGCGCCAGGGCGGTCTGCTCGCAGCGGCGGGCCGGGCTGCAGATGATCCGCGTGCCCTCGGGCAATTGCCGGTCGAGCCATGCCGCCATGCGCTTGGCCTGTTTTTCGCCGCGCGACGTCAGCGAACGCTGCATGTCGTCGCAGCCTTCGGTCCAGTCCTCTGCCTCGGCATGGCGCCAGAAAATCAGATCCATGTGTCAGTCCCGTGATGCGGCGCGGCGAAGTCCGCGCGACGCGTAGCGGTTCATGAGGGCGGTCTGCGCGCCGTGGGCTTCGATGGCGCGGGAAGCGCCGTCCTCGCCCGGATGCGTGTCCTCGTAGACGCGGCGGTAGACACCGTCCGGCCCGAGATCCCATGCGTCGCGCCCGTCATGCAGATAGGCCACCAGGCATTCGTCGATGAGCCGCTGGCGCAGCACCGGATCGGTCACCGGCCAGGCCAGTTCGATGCGCCGCATCATGTTGCGGTTCATCCAGTCCGCGCTGGAAAGATAGAGCGATTCGTCGAGCGCCTGGCGGAAATAGAAGACGCGCGAATGTTCGAGGAAGCGGCCGATCACCGAGCGCACGCGGATGTTGTCCGTCAGGCCCGGCACGCGCGCGGGCAAGGTGCAGGCGCCGCGCACGATCAGGTCGATCTTCACGCCCTTCTGCCCGGCCCTGACCAATGCGGCGATCAGGTCTTCGTCGGTGAGCGCGTTCATTTTCGCCACGATGCGCGCGGGCTCGCCGGCCGCCGCCGCAGCGCCGAGGGCGTCGATGCGGGCTACGAGGTTGCGGTGCAGGTCGAAAGGCGCGAGCCACATGTGGTTCAGCTTGGGCAACCGGCTCTGGCTCGCCATGTGCACGAACACAGCCTCCATGTCGGCCGTCAGCAGCGGGTCGGCCGTCAGGTGGCTGATGTCGGTGTAAAGCGTTGCCGTGCGCGGGTTGTAGTTGCCGGTCGACAGATGCCCGTAGCGGCGCATCTGCTTGCCCTCGCGACGGGTGACCAGCAGCATCTTGGCGTGCGTCTTCAGGCCGACCACACCGTAGACGACCTGCGCACCGATCGATTCGAGCATCTCCGCCCAGTTGATGTTGGCCTCTTCGTCGAAGCGCGCCTTGAGCTCCACGACCACCGTCACTTCCTTGCCGCGGCGCACGGCTTCGCGCAACAGGTCCATCATCTCGGAGCCCGTGCCTGCGCGGTAGATGGTCTGCTTGATCGCCAGGACCTGCGGGTCCTGCACGGCCTCGCGGAGGAACGCGAGCACGCCTTCGAAGCTCTCGAAGGGCTGGTGGATCAGGGCGTCGCCGCGCTGCAGCCTGTCGAAGAACGATTGACCCGGCGACAGGGTGACCGGATAGGACGCCTGGTACGGCGGAAAGCGAAGCTGCGGCTCGTCGAGCAGGTCGATCAACTGCGTCAGGCGGGCCAGGTTCACCGGCCCGTGCACCCGGTACAGCGCCTGCGGCGGCAGGTTGAACTGCGCCAGCAGGAAGTTCGACAGCGACTCGGCGCAACTCGCCGAGACCTCCAGCCGCACGGCCTGCCCGTAGTGCCGGTGCTGCAGGCCTTGCCGAAGCGCGGTGCGCAGGTTCTTGACGTCTTCCTCATCCACCGCGAGGTCGGAATGCCGCGTCACCCGGAACTGCGAGAACTCGCCCACCTCGCGCCCCGGGAACATGCTCGACAGATGCGCCCGCACGATGCTCGACAGCGCGATGAACAGCGTCTTGCCGCCCGACACCTTGGCCGGCATGCGGATCACGCGCGGCAGCACGCGCGGCACCTTCACGATGGCGATGGGGTTCTCGCGGCCGAAGGCGTCCTTGCCGCTGAGGCGCACGATGAAATTGAGCGATTTGTTGGCGACCTGTGGAAAGGGATGCGCCGGGTCCAGCCCGACCGGAATCAGCAGCGGTCGCACTTCGCGCTCGAAATACTCATGTACCCACTTGCGTTGCGCCGGGTTGCGTTCCCCGTGGGAGACGACCTGGATACCTTTGCTCGCGAAGGTCGGGATCAATTCGTCGTTGTAGAGCGCGTATTGCCGCGCCACCAGCGCATGCGCCGCCTCGGCCAGGCGCTCGAAGGATTCGACCGTGTAGTTGCCTTTGCGGTCACCCGCCACGCTCGCGCCGAGGTGCGGTGCGGCACGGACCTCGAAGAATTCGTCCAGGTTCGACGAGACGATGCACAGATAGCGCAGCCGCTCGATCAGCGGCACCTCGGGTCGGTACGCCCAGTCGAGCACCCGCTCATT
Source organism: Variovorax flavidus (assembly GCF_030317145.1). Taxonomy (GTDB): domain Bacteria; phylum Pseudomonadota; class Gammaproteobacteria; order Burkholderiales; family Burkholderiaceae_C; genus Variovorax; species Variovorax flavidus. Next base: position 588,774 of record NZ_JASZYE010000001.1, on the reverse strand, counting down.
GAAGGCGAGGATGCTGTGATCCCGGTCGAGCAGTGTCAGAACGGGTTCGGCGGCAACAGTCAGCCTGTCGCTGATAGCAGACGGCATGGAGAAAGATTCTGGAACAACCGGCACGGAGGCACTCAAAAGCCAAAGCATGACAGTGTCTACGGCCGTTGTGACATTTGCATGACAAGCGTGTGACGCCTTTCATCCACTGTCTTAATTGCCCAGGAAGTGCTTCCGGTAGCGCGCCGGCAGGTCGTCGATGCGCATGAGCATCGGCAGGTCGGCGGTGTTGAAGTCCGGATCCCAGGCCGGCGGCCCCAGCACCTTGGCGCCGAGACGCAGGTAACCCTTGATGAGCGCAGGCGGCTCGACGGCGAGTTCACCGTCGAGGCGGTGCACCGGCAAGGGCAGGCGCGGCTGCACGTGGTACTGGATGGGCGCCATGTGCGTCGCCGAAAGCTGGCGCCAGATGCTGGCCGCCGCGTCGCCGCTGGTCACGCCGTTGTGCCACATCGGAATGCTGGCGCAGCCGATCATCGTGTCGAGCTTGTTCCGGTTCATGAAACCGGCCAGTGCGCCCCACAGCGCCAGGATCACCCCGCCCTGGCGGTGGTCGACGTGCACGCAGCTGCGGCCGAGTTCGACCATGCGTTCGCGCAGGTCGCGCAGGCGCGTCAGGTCGAATTCGGTGTCGCTGTAGGTGCTGCCGACGCGTCGGGCCTGCGCCGGCGTCAGGACGCGGTAGGTGCCGATGACCCGTTGGGTGGACTCCTCGCGGACCAGCAGGTGCTCGCAGAAGTCGTCGAACAGGTCGATGTCATGGCCGTCCAGCGGCGTGGTGAGACGTGCGCCCATCTCGCCGGCGAACACTTCGTAACGCAAACGTTGCGCCGCGCGAACGTCGTCCTGATGGCGCGCCCAGCTCACGCTGATGCCGCTTCCGGCGTCGCCGGCCGGCGTCGAAGCCGGCGGCACGGGTATTGCTGAAGGAGCTTGGACCGGATGGGGCACAGGCCACAAGGCGGCGCGCAGGCCCAGTTGCGAGAACGGAAACGTGGGCGTGGGTAGTTCTTTCATGCGAGACCCTTTCTGCCGACGGAGTCTCGGGACCTGCAGTGAAACAAGCGTGTCATTCGGATGGCAATTGGATGACGCGCACGAACGAGGGCCGCATCAGTTTTAATCCCGGGGATTCGCCCACTGGAGTTTTTCTCATGGCTACCGAACGAATCGAGGTCGAGACCCGTCGCCACCAGATGTTCCCGGTGCTCAGCGCCGCAGACATCGGCCGAATCCGGCGCTTCGGCACCGTGCGCCACTACCACCGCGGCGCCTGCCTGTTCCAGGCCGGAGAGCCCGGCCCCGGCATGTTCGTCGTGCTGCAAGGCACGGTGTCGATCTCCCAGCGCGACGGGCTCGGCCATGTGGTGCCGATCGAACACCAGGGTCCGGGCCATTTCCTGGCCGAGATCGCGCAGCTTTCAGGGCGGCCGGCGCTGGTCGACGGCCACGCGGAAGACGATGTCGAAACCCTGCTGGTGCCACCCGACCAGTTGCGTGCCCTGATCATTGCGGAAGCCGACCTCGGCGAGCGCCTGGTCCGCGCCATGATCCTGCGGCGCGTGGCGCTGATCGAGTCCGGCGCCAGCGGGCCGGTGCTGATCGGCCCGCCGCAATCGGCCGCCGTCCTTCGGCTCGAGAATTTCCTCGGGCGCAACGGCTATCCCTATCACGTGGTCGACGCCACGCAGGACGCCGATGCCGCCGCGCTGCTCGAGCAATATGGTGAATCCGAGTTGCTGGTGGTCTGCCCCGACGGATCGGTCATGCCCAACCCGACGGAGCATGCGCTGGCACGCTGCCTCGGCATGGTCGACACCGTCGAGCACGAAGACCTGTTCGACGTGCTGGTGGTCGGTGCCGGCCCTGCCGGGCTGGCAACTGCCGTGTATGCGGCCTCGGAAGGCTTGCGCGTGATCGTGGTCGACTGCCGCTCCTTCGGCGGACAGGCGGGCGCCAGCGCGCGGATCGAGAACTACCTCGGCTTTCCCACCGGCATATCCGGCGGCGCCCTGGCCGGCCGGGCCTATGTGCAGGCGCAGAAATTCGGCGTCGAGATGCTGATTCCGGCGCAAGTCCTGTCTCTGGATTGCAGCCAGGCCGAGTCGCAGGGGCAGGTCTCGGTCCAGCTCGTCGATGGGCGCAAGCTGCGATCGAAGACGCTCGTGATCGCCAGCGGCGCGCGCTACCGCCGGCCAGAGGTGCCGCGTCTGGCGGAGTTCGAAGGCCGCGGCATCTGGTACTGGGCCTCCGCGCTGGAGGCCAAGCTGTGCGCGCAGCAAGAAGTTGCCCTGGTGGGCGGCGGCAACTCGGCAGGACAGGCGGCGGTGTTCCTGTCGCAGCACGCCGCCAAGGTCAATGTGCTGGTGCGCGGTCCGTCGCTGGCGGCGACGATGTCGCGCTACCTGATCGACCGCATCGAGGCGACGCCCAACATTTCGCTGCGCCCGCACACCGAACTCGTGCATCTGCACGGCGAGCCGGCCGGCGGCCTGAACGGTGCGACCTGGCGCGACCGGCTCAGCGGCGGCGAGGAGGACTGCCCGGCCCGCAACATCTTTCTCTTCATCGGCGCGGTCCCTGAAACCGACTGGCTGCAAGGCTGTGGCGTCGCGCTGGACAAGCACGGGTTCGTGCTCACGGGCCAGGCCGCCCGCGGCGGCTTCCCGGCGAAGACCGCTGCCCCGCTGGAATCCAGCGTACCGGGCGTCTTCGCGGTGGGCGACGTGCGCTGCGGGTCGGTCAAGCGCGTCGGCGGCGCCATCGGCGAAGGCGCTGCGGTGGTCGCGCTCATCCATCAGCACCTGGCATCGGCCGCGACCGCTGCCTGATCCGCGTCACGAAGTCACCAAGGAGTTTCGATGTCCGTGTACCCCTGCTCCCACGTCCCGAACGTGATCGTCCCGCCGACCTCGGCCGGCTGCGAGGAATGCCTGGCCATGGGCGACGAATGGGTGCACCTGCGCCTGTGCGTCCACTGCGGCCACGTGGGCTGCTGCGACTCGTCGAAGAACAGGCACGCCAGCCGCCACTACGCATCGACCGGACACGCCGTCATCGCGTCACTGGAACGGGACGAAGACTGGATGTGGTGCTTCGCGCACAACAGCCAGGTCGGCTAGGCCCGCTCCTGCACGAAAAGCCCGCGAGGGCTATGCTGGCCGGCCTTGTCATCACCCATGGATCCAGAGACATGCCCCAAGCACCCATCGACGTCTATTCGTGGCCCACGCCCAACGGCCACAAGATTCACATCATGCTGGAGGAATGCGGCCTCCCCTATCGGGCGCATCCGGTCAACATCGGCAAGGGCGACCAGTTCGAGCCGGCCTTCCTGAAGATCAGCCCCAACAACAAGATCCCCGCCATCACCGACCCCGACGGACCGGACGGCAAGCCGATCTCGCTCTTCGAGTCGGGCGCCATCCTCGTGTACCTGGCCGGCAAGACCGGCAAGCTTCTGCCCTCCGGCGACCGGGCCCGCTACGAGGTCCTCCAGTGGCTCATGTTCCAGATGGGCGGCGTCGGCCCCATGCTTGGCCAGACGCATCACTTCCGCAACTACGCGCCCGAGAAGATCGGCTACGCGATCGACCGCTATTCGAATGAAGCCAAGCGCCTCTACGGCGTGATCGACAAGCAACTCTCGACGAACAAGTTCATTGCGGGCAAGACCTATTCGATCGCCGACATCGCCATCTTTCCGTGGCTGCGAAGCCATGAGAACCAGGGCATCGTGCTCGCCGACTTTCCCTACGTGAAGCAATGGTTCGACGGCATCGCCGCCCGACCCGCGGTGCAACGCGGCGTCAAGGTGCTGGCCGACCTGCGCACGCCGATCACCGGCGAGAAGGAGCGCGAAATCCTGTTCGGAAAAACGCAATATCAACGACGCTGAGCATCAAGTCCGGATTGAGGCCCGACAAAAAGGTTAGAATCGAAGGCTCGTCGGGGTGTAGCGCAGCCTGGTAGCGCATCTGGTTTGGGACCAGAGGGTCGAAGGTTCGAATCCTTTCGCCCCGACCATCAAAATCGCATTGAGGACAAGGACTTCGGTTCTTGTCCTCTTTTCGTTTCTGGGGCCATTGTCGAAAGCCCGCCGCCGCCCGTCGCGTAGGTTTGGCATGACACAAGGATTCCAGGATGTCCTTCACGCCCGCTGTCAGCGGCATGCGCCAAATGCTTCCATGGAAGCACAACGCATCAGAGTGAAAGTGATCCAGGCGCTGTCGGCCGCTGAGCGCCGCCAGCAGCCCGACCCTCACGACTGGCTGAAGGAGCACGCCATGGCAGACGACAAGACGAAGGTTGGCGGCCAGGACCGCAAGCGAATCAACGTGAGCGAGGACTACGAGGTCCAGGACTGGAGCAGGACATTCGGCGTGAGCGAAGCCGATCTACGGCGAGCGGTGGCCGAGGTAGGCGACAACGCAGATGACGTGCGCGACTTTCTCGGAAAGAAATGACACGCGCCCTTATTTCGCATGCTATAATCGTGGGTTACCCGGATATCCGGGTAAAATGCCTGCGCAGGCAAGCCGATTCTCACTAGGCGCGTCGAAGTCATCACGACGAGAAAAACCAAAGATGGCTTCCGCAGATGAATTTTTGCCGTAACGTGGACCGCGTAAGTGTCCACGGCCACATTCCCAAAGCCCGCCCAGAGCGGGCTTTTTCATGCCCGCGAACTTCTCCACGGGTCTCGTGGATAGACCTGTGGACAACAGCATGCGCAACGTCGGGAATCTACTCCAGAGTAGCCTCCGGACGCGATGCCTCGAAAATGAGCAGCCCTCGCCGCGATCGAAATCGCCTCACACCGCACCCCCCTTCGAAGCGCCTTGCAGGTCCAGGGCAAACGGAACGCTGCGATCCCGCGTCAACGCACCGATGGTGAAGCCCGCCTCGCGGGCAAGCCGCTTCATGCCTTCGTTCTCCTCGAGGCATTCGCCGGCAAGCTGCTGCGTGCCGCGGCTTCGCAAGTACTCGATCATGCGATCGAGAAGCAGGCGACCGAGCCCCTTCTGCTGCTGCCCCGATCGCACCTGGATCGCGAACTCCGCGCGCACGTTGTCGGGATCGCAGACGGCATGCACTTCGCCGAGCAGCACCTCTTCGCCCGACGCGTCGGGCGCCATGGCGACGAAGGCCATCTCGCGGTCGTAGTCGATCTGCGTGTAGCGCGCGAGCTCCGAATGCGGGATGTCCCGGCGGCTCACGAAGAAGCGCAACCGGATGTCGCGCGGCGCGCAGTTCGAATAGAACTCGGCGAACCGCACACCGTCTTCGGGCCGGATCGGCCGGATCAGGATCGACTGCCCGCCCAGCGTGACGCGCTGCTCCAGCGCCGAGGGGTAGGGCCGGATGGCAAGCCGGCGCGTGCCGACGGTGGTTGCGCGCTCGACCTTGAGGCGGCCGTCGAGCGCAATGACGCCGTTCTCGTCCGCGAGCAGCGGGTTGATGTCGAGCTCCACCACTTCCGGCAGGTCGCAGATCAATTGCGACACGCGTTCGAGCACGGCGTAGATCGCCTCGTGGTCGGCGCGCGGGCGATCGCTGTAGCCGGCAAGCAGCCGCGCCACGCGCGTCCGGGCCACGAGGTCGCTGGCCAGCACCCGGTTGAGCGGCGGCAGGGCGACCTCGCGGTCCCTGATCACCTCCACTGCCGTGCCACCGTGCCCGAACAGCATCACAGGACCCATCACCGCGTCGGTCGCCATGCCGACGATGAGTTCATGCGCGCGCGGGCGCTTGACCATGGACTGGACGGTGAAGCCAGCGAGGTGCGCGTCGGGGCGGAGTTCGCGCACGCGCCGCAGCATGGCGTCTGCCGCCTGGGCCACGGCGTCGCGGTCATCGAGCCCGAGCGCGACGCCGCCGACGTCCGATTTGTGCGAGATGTCCGGCGAGAGGATCTTCAGCACGACCGGAAAGCCGATCGCCTCGGCCTGCCGGATGGCCGAAGCCACGTCGGTCACCGTGCGTGTCTCGACGACCGGGATGCCGTAGAGCCCGAACAGCGCCTTGGCTTCCGATTCATCCAGCAGCGCCCTGCCCGCTTGCAACGCACCCGCCACGATCGCCTGTGCCTTGGCCCGGTCGGGCGCGAAAGCCTCGGGCGCCCCCGCCGGTGCTTCGAGCAGCGCGTCCTGGTTGCGCCGGTACTCCACCAGGTGCAGGAAGGCGTTCACCGCGCGCTCGGGCGTGTCGTAGGTGGGAATCGCCGCCTCTTCGCAGCGCTGACGGGCCTCCGCAACCGCATGTCCGCCCATCCAGCAGGTCAGCACGGGTCGCCGCGAGGCGCGGAAGGCCGGGATACATGCCTTGGCGATGTCGGCACTCGACACCACGGCTGTTGGGGCATGCATGAAGAGCACGGCATCGACGTCCTGCGCCTTCCCGAGCGCCTCCAGCGACGCGATGTAGCGCTCCACCGGCGCGTCGCCCATGATGTCGATGGGATTGGCATGCGACCAGGCTGCAGGCAGCGATTGGTCCAGCAAGGCCAGCGTCTCGGCGCTGAGGCTCGACAGTTCACCGCCGCGCAGCGACAGCGCATCGGCCGCCAGCACGCCCGCGCCTCCGCCGTTGGTCAGGATCGCCAGCCGCCTTCCCCTCAGCGGCTTCGCGCGCGCCAGCGTTGCGGCCGCATCGAACAGGTCGGACAAGCTGTTCACGCGCAGCATGCCCGCACGCCGGACCGCCGCGTCGAACACGGCGTCCGATCCGGCGAGCGCGCCCGTGTGCGAGGCCGCGGCCTTCGCACCTTCGGGTGCGCGGCCGGCCTTCACGACGATGACCGGCTTGTTCCTCGCCGCGGCGCGGGCTGCGGACATGAACTTTCGCGCCTCGCGAATGGTTTCGACATACATCAGGATGGCCCGCGTGCCGCTGTCGCTCGCGAGGTAGTCCAGCGCATCGCCGAAATCGACGTCTGCGCCGTCGCCCAGGGAGATGAAGTGGGAGAAGCCGATGCCGTGCGCGTTGGCCCAGTCGAGCATGGCCCTGGCCAGCGCGCCCGACTGCGACACGAAGCCGAGCGGGCCCGGCAGTGCGGTCGCATGCGCAAAGCTCGCGTTGAGCCGAACGCCCGGAACCAGCAGCCCCACGCTGTTCGGTCCGAGGATGCGCAGCAGATGAGGACGCGCGGCGTCGAGCATGGCCTGCTCGTAGGTGGGCTGGTTCGGGCGAGGCCGCGCCTTGAGCCCCGACGTGAGCACGACCGCCGCGCGCGTGCCCAGCCGCCCGAGTTCGCCGATGAGAGCGGGAACGGTTGCGGGCGGTGTGCAGATCACCGCGAGGTCCGGCACGCCGGGCAGCTCGGAGACCCGCGACCAGGCCTGGCCTCCGGCCACCGACGCGTGCCGGCGATTGACCGGCCAGACGGGGCCCTCGAATCCCGCATCGCGCAGGTTGCGCACGAGCAGCGAGCCGACGCTGCCAGGCCGGTCCGACGCGCCGATCACCGCTACCGAACGCGGGCTGAAGAGATGTTCCAGATTGCGAACGCTCATGGGATCTCCCCTGTCCGGACGATGGCGGGATTGCCGCCACGGAGCGCGGACGGCGACAGGCTGATTGTGAAGCCTCGAGCGTGTTGATTCAGGCGCCGAAGGTGTAGCGCAATCCGATCCAGGCGGTGCGCGGCGCACCGGGCGCGTAGAAGGTCGCGCGGGGGACCGGAAAGTCGCCGTTCGCGTTCGCCGGCAGCGGCCGGGCGATGAAGTTGCCGTTCGCGGTGAAGCCATTGGCCCCGAGCAGGCCGCCGGTCGTGTACTTGCGGTCGAACAGGTTGGTGATCTGCAGGAAGAGCTTCAGCCCCGGCTTTGGCTTGTAGTCCACGCCAAGGTTGAACACCGCATAGCCCCCGCTGCGACCCGGGCCGGTGTAGTAGAGGCCGTCGGGCGTGTGCAAGCCGTTCTCGTTGCCGCGCAGGTTCGTGCCGCTCACCGCATTCATGTCCGCACCGACGCGCCAGTATGCGTTCGGCTCCCAGTCCGCGAAGAGCTTCAGGATCTGGCGCGGCAGTTGCGGTATGCGGTCGCCGGAGTTGATCACGATGGTCCCTTCCGTGCCGGGAAAGCCGTCCACCGCGGACGCGTTGCTGCTGTTGCCGGAGCCGTCGATCGTCTCCGTGCTGCGGTAGGTCGCGTCCAGCAGGCTCAGGTTGCCGCCCACCGTCCAGCTGCTGGCGGGCTTGGCCTGCAGGCCCATCTCGATCCCTTGGCGCCGCGTCTTGCCGAAGTTCTTGAAGTAGCCGAAGCCGCTTGAATTGTCCGCAACGAAGAGGATGTCATCCCGGTTGTCGGAGCGGAACACGCCGAAGTTCCAGGCGACCTTGCCGACCACTGTTCCGCGAATGCCGGCTTCGAAGGTGGTGGTGACGACCTGCTTGAGCGGCGGATCTCCGGCGAAGGCGTTCGGCAGCCTGCACGGGTTCTCCGGATCGGCGCAGCCCAGTTCGATCGCCGTGGGCGCGCGGCTGCCCTGGTTCGCGCCGGCATAGAAGGTGACCGACTCGTTCGCCGCGAAGGTCAGGCCGATGGCCGGATTGAAACGGCTGAAGTTGTGGTCGCCGTCCAGTGAACCGGGTCCGCCGCCGGGCGTGAGGCCGTCTTCGTTCTTGATCGAGGTGTAGTTGTAGCGCCCGGACAGCGTCAGGTGCGTCTGCGTGTTGAGCGCCATCGTGTCGGTGGCATAGACACTGCTCGTGCGCGAGCGGCTCGACAGATCGACCCGAGCGTCGAAGGCGTCCTCGGACGATTGGGTGCCGTCGGCAAATGCGCCCGGGCCGAACACCGGAGTGATCGTGCGATCCGGATTGACGTAGCCGAACTGCGCGCCTTGCGTGAAGGTCACGCGGCTGGCGTCGTACGCGGCACCCACGACGAATTGGTGCCCGATGCTGCCCGTCGTCGCCTGCGCCGACAGCTGGCCGGCGAGGCCGTAGTTGGTCTGACGGGCCTCCGTCTGGTTGAGCAGGCCGTTGCACTTCTCGTTCGGCTCGTCGTTCAGCAACGCGTTCGCGATGCAGCGCCACTTCGGAAAGGGCGTGTTCGATGCGTTCTCGCCACTGGTCGGGAATCCCGTGTAGCCCGCGGCCGTCAGTGCCGCCCGCTCCGCGGCGTTGGGCTGGTAGACCGCCTGGTCGAGGGAATCGTCGTTGATGTCGCCGTTGAAGGTCCTGGCCCTGATGTTGCGGTAGTAGACGTTGCCCGAGAAGGTCATCGTCTCGCTCAGGGCCTGCACGGTGGCGAGGTTGACGAAGGCCGACCGGTTCTGCGTGTTGTCGGGGATGGTGCGAACACTGGCCCAGTCCCGCTGCAACGCGCCCTGCTCCTGCACGCCGTTGCCGGTCAGGTCGTTGTCGGCCAGGGCAACCGTCAGCGACACATCGCCATCGCGCGTCTTCCGGCCGACCTTGCCGAACAGCTGGCGCAGGTCGGAAGGCGATGCGGTGCGCCAGCCGTCTTCGTGAAAGCGATTGCCGGTGACGTACCAGTGCACGCCGTTGTCGAGGTTTTGGCCGCCGGTCTCGAACTCCGCGGCTGCCCGGCCGTACGAGCCGCCCAGCACCTGGACCGATGTGCCCGGGTAATGGATGCCGTCCTTGGTCTGGATCGACAGCGCGCCGCCCAGGGTGTTGAGGCCGAACAGCGGATTGCTGCCCGGCATCAGGGCGATCGACGCGATGGCCGTGCGCGAGAACAGGTCCCAGCTGACGACATCGCCGAAGGGCTGGTTCAGCCGCACGCCGTCCAGGAACACCGAGAGCCCTTGCGGCGTGCCGAGCAGCGGCGACGCCGTGAACCCGCGGTAGTTGATGTCCGGCTGGAAGGGATTGCCCTGCGTCTCGGTGATGCTCACGCCGCCGATGGCGCGGGACAGGAAGTTCGACAGGTCGAGCGAGTGAAAGCGCTCCATGTCGGCGCCGGTCGCGGTCTGCACGTTCGAGGGCACCTGGTCGCGCGGCACGTCCAGCCCCGGCAGCGGGGTGATGCCGATGACGGTGACGGTGGGCAGCTCCGCCGTGGGCTGCACGGCCTGGGCCGACTCCCCCGGCGGCTCGACCTGCGCGTGGGCCACCAGGCCATGGCACAGCAGCAGAGCCGCCGCGGCCACAGGCGCTGACGGGAATGCAACCGCGCGCGCGTTGCCGGACATGGTGTCTCCTCGGGTGTTTGAACTTGTTTTCGCGCATGACTGCGCGCCCTTCCGCCAAGTTATCGCAGTGCGTCCGAACGCGACAGGGAAGATTTCCCGACGTGAGGCCGGTGGGCTCAGGCGTCTTCGGGAGGGATGAGGCCGTGGCGAAGCGCCAGGTGCGCCATCGCCGCCGTGGTGTGGATGCCCAGTTTGTCCTTGATGAGGCTCTGGAGGTTCGACACGGTCTTCTGGCTCAGATGCAAGGTGCGCGCACAGGCGGCCAGCGATTCGCCGCGCGACAGCAGCCGGAAGATCTCGAACTCGCGCTGCGTCAGCGAATCGAAGGCCGCGGCCTCCTCGGCGCCGTCGAGCAGACGCTGCGCCAGCGCCGGGCTCAGGTAGCGGCGCCCGTCGCGCACGCTGTGGACCGCATCGATCAGGCACTCGGGCGGGCTGGTCTTGGAGACGAAGCCCAGCGCTCCGACTTCGAGCGCGCGATGCACCAGCATGTCGGTGTCGTGCATGCTGAAGACCAGCGTGCGCGCCTGCGCATCGCGTTCGCGCAGACGGCGAATCAATTCGAGCCCGCTGCTGCCGGGCATCGCCAGGTCGGTGACGGTGATGTCGGGCTCATGGAGCGCGGCCAGCGCGCAAGCCTCGTCCACGCTGGCCGCCTGCGCAACGACCGCCATGTCGCCGTCCTGTTCCAGGAGGTGGCGGTATCCCGCGCGCACCACGGGATGGTCGTCGACCAGCATCAGCCGGATCACGCGGCCTCCGCGCGAAGTTCGGGCGCCAGCGGCAGCCGCATGCGGATGCGCGTGCCGGCGCCCGGTGCGCTATCGGCCTCGAAGCTGCCTCCGAGGGCAGCGGCGCGCTCGGTCGCGCCGAGCAGGCCGAAGCCGCGTTCCGGCGTCGCTGCGGTGAAGCCGCGGCCATCGTCTTCCACGCTCAGGCTCAGGACCTGCGACGTCGCCGTGAGCTCGATCTTCACGCGCGTGGCATTCGCGTGACGCACGACATTGGCCAGCGCCTCCTGCGTCACCCGGTAGATGGTGGTGTCGATGGCCTCGCCGCGCTGGCGCAGATCACCGCCCGAATGGAACACGCAGGGCACGCCGCTGCGCGACGCCCAGGCTTCGCACAGCGACTGCATCGCGGCGACCAGCCCGAGCTGGTCGAGCTCCGCCGGTCGCAGCCGCCGCACCAGGCGCCGCACGCCGTCCTGCAGCAGTTCTGCCGATGCGGCGGCGCGCCGCGCGGCTTCCCCGATCTGGTCCAGCGAGCGCGAGCGCTGGATGTAGGTGGCCTCGATGCGGATCGCCGTGCAATGCTGGCCGAACTCGTCATGCAGCTCGCGCGCCAGTGCGAGGCGCTCGTCGTCCTGGCGCGCAATCAGTTTCTGGGCGAGCTCGCGGTTCTGCGCCAGCAGGCGCGCCGCCTCCTGGCCACGGCGCCGCGCATACCAGGCCAGGCCGAGCGACAGTGCGACCAGCGTGAGCGGAACCTCGTCGACCTGCCATGCCTCGCCATGCGAGAAGACGACAGCCAGCCGTTCCCGCAATTCGAAGGTGCTCGACAGCACGAAGGTCAGCACGGTCACCACGAGCACCCAGGCGAAATCCCATCGTCCCGGGTTGCGGGCACGCGATCGCGACAGCCGCCATACAGCTCTCATCTGCCATCCCTCCAATTGGAGCCAGCTCGTTCCGCATGGAGCATGTCAGGCCAGGGGCATCCTTACAATCGTTTTTGCCCTCAGGCCTGCTGCGACGGCCGCGGCCCATCCACCCGAGGAGTCCCATGCCCAACCCGACTGAGGCGCCCTTCGGCACCTGGTTGTCCCCCATCACATCCGAGCTCGTGGCGAGCGCCGCGATCAATCTTGTCGACGTGCTGCTCGATGGCGGCGACGTGTACTGGGTCGAAGGGCGGCCGCAAGAGGCCGGGCGCAACGTGCTCGTTCGTCAAAACGACGACGGGACGCAGTCCGATATCACGGCGCTGCCGTTTTCCGCACGCACGCGGGTGCACGAATACGGCGGTGCCGCAGCGCTGGTCGCGGACGGCGTGAGCTACTTCAGCGACTTCAAGGACCAGCGGCTCTACCGTGTCGACGGCAGCGGCTCCCCCGTGCCGCTGACCCCGCCACCCGCCCCGGGCGATCCCCATGCCGCGCTTCGGTACGCCGACGGACAGATCGACAGCTCCCGCCGCCTGTGGATCGGCGTGCGCGAGGACCACCGTCGGCCAGGCAAGGAGGCCGCCAACACGATCGTGGCGCTGAACGCGACGTCGGAAGGCGCCGGGACCGTCCTGATCCAGGGCCATGACTTCTTCGCCTCGCCGCGTCTCAGTCCGGACGGTCGCCGCCTCGCGTGGCTGGCATGGGACCACCCGCAGATGCCATGGGTGGGGACCGAGCTGTGGGTCGCGGAGTTCGACGGCGCGACCTTGCAGAACCCGACGCGGATCGCCGGCGGTCCCGGCGAGTCCGTGTTCCAGCCGGAATGGTCGCCCGACGGCGTCCTTCATTTCGTGTCAGACCGCTCCGGGTGGTGGAACATCTATCGGGCGGAAGCGAACGGAAGTGCCGTCAATGTCTGCCCGAAGGCAGCCGAGTTCGGCCGGCCGCAATGGAACCTGGGCATGTCCACCTACGCCTTCCTGTCGGCGAAGGAAGCGGTGTGCGCGTACGTTGAGGGAGGCCTTGGCAAGCTGGCACTGCTGGACCTCGACAGCGGCAGGCTGACGGGGATCGACCTGCCCTACAGCGACTTTTCCTCGGTGCGCGCGCAAGGTGGGAAGGTGGCGTTCAAGGCCGGCGGGCCGGCGCTGGCCAGCGCGATCGTTCTCCTGGACCCACGCTCCGGCGAAGCCAAGGCCATCCGGAAGTCCGGCACTCTCGCCGACGATCCCGCGATCAACCGCCACTTTGCTGCACCGCAACCGATCGAGTTCCCAACGCCGCGCGGCCAGACGGCGTTCGGCCTTTTCTATCCACCGACGAATGCCGACCATCGCGCCCCGGACGCGGAGTTGCCGCCGCTCCTGGTCCGATGCCATGGGGGGCCCACCTCCTCGGCGTCGATCGCGCTGGACCTGCGCACGCAGTTCTGGACCAGCCGCGGCATCGCGGTGGTCGACGTCGACTACGGCGGAAGCACCGGCTACGGCCGCGCGTACCGCGAGCGCCTGCATCGGATGTGGGGCGTCGTCGATGTCGAGGACTGCGCCGCCGCCGCGCAGTACCTGGCGGACAGGGAATGGGTCGATGCAAGCCGCATCGTCATCTCCGGCAGCAGTGCCGGAGGCTTCACGGTGCTCAGTTGCCTGAGCTCCGGCGATCCGTCCGTGCGCGGGCTGTTCCGGGCCGGCGGGAGCCACTACGGGGTCAGCGATCCGGAGGCCCTGGCCCGCGACACGCACAAGTTCGAGTCCCGCTACCTGGACTGGCTGATCGCGCCGTACACGGGCCCCGACGGTGACCGCGGACCCTACCTCGAGCGCTCCCCGGTTCGCAACGCCGACCGGCTCACGGCGCCTGTCGCCTTCTTCCAGGGCGCGGAGGACAAGATCGTCCCGCCCAGCCAGACGGAGTCGATGGTCACGGCACTGCGCCAGAAGGGCATCACCGCGCAGTACCTGCTCTTCGCGGGAGAACAGCACGGCTTTCGCCAATCCTCGAACATCCGGTGGGCGCTGGATGCGGAGTTCTATTTCTTCAGCACCCTGGTCTTCCGGACCCACGGCGCGACATAGCGCGCCAGGAGCAGGCAGAACGCCAGCCCAGCCAGGACGAAGCGCCCGCCGGTGCGAACCGGCGCCGGCCTGGCCAGCGCGGGCGACGTCAACGCGGCTTCCAGCCCTTGCCGCGACCGCAGGCGAACGAACACCATCCCCTGCTCACCCGCCAGCAGGCGCAGATAGCCTTCCCGCAGTGCCGACAGGTGCTCGAATCCCGGCGTGGCGCCGAGCATCGGCGCGGCCGAGCCGGCCTGCTCGTCCACCAGCGTTTCGCCGCGAACGCTGGCGCCGCGCCCCTGGCTGCGCAGATCGCTCTGCATCACCTCGTCGGCGCGCCAGAAGCCGAGCGGCTGGCCTTCCGGATCGGTCTTGGGAATCGGCGATGGAAGCAGGTCGCCGACGCCCACGATCAGCCCCGCGACCTCGCCCGGCTTGTCGTCGAAGGCCGGCCGGTAGTTCGGGTGCAACGGCGGCGCCTCCTGCCCGTCGGTGACGAAAACCAGCGACGGCTTGTCCGGCAACTGCTTCGCGATGCCGATCGCGCTGTGCAGGCCCTTGGCGATCTCGCTGTTGCCCGACCAGGCCATGCGCGAATCGATCTGCGCCAAGGTCGACCGCAGCTCGCTCAGGTTGGCGCACACCTCGATCGGCGCGAGCAGCAGCAACGCGCGGTATTCGGTGAAGATCGCCCAACCCACCTTCGAGCCGCACGGCAGTTGCAGCAGCGATTGACGCAACGCATGCTTGGCGAAGGCGAGGCGCGACACCGGCTGGCCGTCGACCTGCTCGTCGGTGACGTTCATGCTCTGGGTCACGTCGAGCACGATCACATGATCGAACAGCGAGCGCTCCATCATCACGCCCGGGTCGAACAGGCTGGCCGCCAGCGCCAGGGCTGCCAGGAAAAGCAGCCAACGGTCGGTGCCATGCCGCCACGAGGCGCGCCATCGGTGCCACAGCGTCATGGCAGGCCCGGCGAGTGGCCGCGCATGGTGGTGGCCGCACGTTCGGCGTCGCGCCGCGTCTCGGGCGGCACGACATCCAGCTCGTCGGGGTCGGGCAGCAGGCGCTGGGCACGCTCCAGGTTGTAGCGCGCATCCCAGTGCTGCGCATCGACGCGCAACACGTCGCGGTAGATTTCCTTGGCCAGCTCGATCAGTGCGATCGCCTTGCCCGGTTCGGCGCCGGCTTGCACCACCACCGCCTGGCGCATGAGCAGGTTGGCGCTGTTGTAGCGGGCCGCCTGACCCAGCGGCGAATCATCTTCCAGGCTGCGATACAGGTGCAGGGCCGCTTCGTCGGCGCCGCTGGCGGCCAGCGCATGGGCCTGCGCGAACTGCACCTGCACCGGCGCATCCTGGCCCTGGGCGGGCAAGGGGCCCGACACAATGGCTTCGTTCCACCGATGCTGGCGCCATGCATGCGCACCGTCGATCGCCGCCGCCACAGCGACCACTGCGAGAAGGACCAGCACCACGCGCGTGCGCCGCCGCGTGCTCACGCCCATCGCCGGATCTCCGCCAGGTTGGCTGCGAGCAGCAGCAGGATGCATCCGAACGCGACACCCAGCACCGGTGCCGACACGTCGCGCCTCGGCATGGTGTCCAGGTAGGTGATGGGCAGGTTCTCCAGGCGGTTCACCGCCTCGATGGCCTTCTTCAGCGCCTCGGGGTCGCTGGCCTCGTAGGCGCGGTAGGACGTTCCGAGCGATTCGAAGAAGCGGTGCAGCGCGTACTCCGGCACGGCCTCGACGTTTTCCGGCGCTTCGCCTTTTTCCAGGGTCAGGCCCGGGCTGTTGGCGGAGCGAAGGTAGATCCAGTAGATCGCGACCCGGTGCTTGCGCGCCAGGTACGCGATGCGCTCGCGGGCGTCGGTGTCCAGCCGGTCGCCGCCGTCGGACACCAGCATGGCGATGCGCGAGCCGGTGTAGGGCCGGTCGACGAAAGACGACAGCGCCGATTGCAGCGCGAGGCCGATGTTGGTTTCCGACAGGCCGCGGCCCACGTCGCCAGCCGCAATCGCGGCCTGGATCGCTTCGTTCTTCTGGGTGAACTCCAGCACGCGGATCGGCAAGGTGCTGAAAACGATCATGCCAAAGCGATCGTCCTGCCGCTTGGCGATGAACTCCGAGAGCAGCTGCCGCGCGACCTTGCCCTTGGGCTCCCCCATCCTGGCCTGCCGCATGTAGTAGTCGATCGCCTCGGGGCCGGTGCCCTTCATCGCGACGCCCGCAGGGCGCGCGCCGCCGAAGCCCTGGTCCATGCTGCGGCTGCGATCGAGCACCAGCACGATCTCGGCGCCCTTACCGACGCGCTCGATGTCGTACTCCGGCCAGTAGGGCCCGGCCATACCGACATTGAGCGCGGCGAGCGCCAGGACGCCGACGATGCGCAGCGCCCAGCCCAGCAGCACGGACGTGCGGTCCCGCGGCATCAGGGCCGCCCAGGCGTTGTCGAGCGCCCGGCCCGGCCGCGCCAGCAAGGGCAGCAGCGCGAGCGGCAGCAGCCACAGCAGCCAGGGGTGTTCGAAGCTCATGCGGCACCTCGCTCGGCATCGCGGCAGCGGCGGCAAAACTCGACCAGCCAGCTTCGGTCCGTCGCGGGCTGCCTTTCGCTGCCGAAGAATTCGAGGCGCGATTGCCGGAAGAAGCTCGCGAGATCCTCGCGCAGATGCGCGAAGCGCGGCTGCGCCCTGACGAAGCGGTCGATGCCCTCCTCGAACACGACCTCCCCCATCGTCCGGTTCAAGGCCCCGTGAAGACGTTGGATGGCCTCGCGCCATTGCGGTTCGGGACTCGCCGGCGTCAGGCCGCGCATCGACCGCCACGCCTGCGTGAACGGCCGGTGCGCGCGCGCCCACCACGGCAGGCCGATGTACACATGGGCGAGGTAGCCCAGAAGCACCATGGCGACGAGGCCATAGCCGATGAGCCGCCAGCGTGCGAAGCGCATGTCGATCAGGGGCGGAGCCGCATCGGGCTGCAGTTCGCCGAGTCCGCGCCGAGGCGAGACCTCGACCGGCACCAGCGGCGACACGGTCACCGGCCAGGCTTCGACCCGCGCCTCCTGCGTCCGCGGCTCACCCTTGAAGCGCAGGGTGAAGCCTGGCATCTCCAGGGTGCGTGGCTGCGGTGACGAAAGGAACACCTGGTAGGTAAGAGTCAGCTCATGGCGCCGCCCGCCGGACTCGGCGCTGCTGCGTCGCGCGACGCTGCGCAACTCGAGGGCGTTGCCGCGCGCACCGGGCTGCGGCACGCTGGACTCATCGAGCACCAGTCCGTCCGCGGCGTCGACCGTGACGGTGCGCGACACCCTGTCGCCGAGCTGGTAGCCGAAGGCCCTGGGCTCGCTCACGGAGACATCCACCTGCCCTGGAAGCACCGCCGCGCAAGCCGCCGACGCGGCGAACCCCAGCAGCGCGCCGCAGAGCTTGCGCGGGGTCGAGGCCATCATCCGGTTCGTCATCTCGCACGGCTCACGAGTGAAAGTGCCGCGTGACCGCATCGGCGTCGAAGCGGCCCTCGATGAACAGCGGCTTGAGCTGGTTCACCTGGAAGATCCTCAACAAGGCATCGCGGCGCTGCTGCTGGGCCGCGAGCCACTTGTCGCGCAGGGCCGGACGCCACCACAGCAAGCGCGTGGCGCCGCTTTCCGGGTCCGTCACCTGCACCAGGCCGCGCCGCGCGCTCAGGCCGAACTCCAGCGGGTCCCACAGCACCACCGGCACCAGATCGTGGTGCGCCATCGAGGCCAGGGTGGCTTCGACGTCCGGCAGCGGCAGATGGAAGTCCGACACGAGGAACACCAGCGAGCGCTGCCGGTTCAGGTAGCGATGGGCCATCGACAGCGCGTGTGCCGAGCGGCCGCCCAGATGCAGCGCGCGAAGCGTCCGCGCCAGCGCGCTGCCCATGCCGCGCGAGCGCGTCAGCGGCAACAACACGTCCTCGCGCACCGTGCTGTCGCAACCGACGAAGCCGAAGCTGTCGCCGGTGCGCCAGGCCGACCAGGCCAGGCTGTCGACGAAATCGGCCAGCACATCGAGCTTGCGGCGCGTGCCGGCAAAGCCCATCGACGCCGACAGGTCCGCCACCATCACGACCGGAATCGCCTTGCGCTGGCTGTAGACCCGCACGATCCAGTTGCCGAAGGGATCGCGCAGGCTCGCATGCAGGTCGAGCCGGCGCGGGTCGGGCGCGTCCAGCAGCGCCGCATGGCGGCGGAACTCGAAGCCGCTGTCCCCGCGCGCGCTGCGGTGATGGCCGGGGAAGTGCCCGAGCGCCGGCACCCCGATCCGGTAATGCAGTTCCTGCACGGTGGGTGCCTGCGTCATTCCATCGCCTTTCACGCCTCGGCGCCCGTGCCGTTCACGGGGCTGCCACGCTGCTCAGGATGCCGCTCATCAGACGGCCCGATATCTCGTGGCGACGCATCTCATACACCGGCTGGTAGCACAGCCGGTGCGCGATGGTTTCGACGAAGACCGCCTGCACGTCCTTGGGCGTGACGTACTCGCGTCCGTCGAGCCAGGCCGCGACGCGGGCGGCGCGCATCAAAAGGCTCATCCCGCGTGGGCTGGCGCCCGCGAGCATCAGGTGCGCAGTGTCCAGGTCCGACAGCCGCACCCCGTAGTCGGCGGGCGCCGCCGTCGCGCGCCACAGGTCCATCGCATAGGCCTGCAGGGCCTCGGATGCCTGCACGCCACGCTGGATCAGTTCCGACACCTGGTTCAGCTCCTGGTAGGCGACCAGCCCGCCGGCCAGCGCGCCGACCAGGCGATCCGTGTCGTGGAAGCGCGGCTCGGTCATCAGCTGGCGCCGTTCGGCATCGCTCGCGGGCGCGTCGATGGTCACTTCCAGCATGAAGCGATCGCGTGCCGCGGCCGAGATCTCGAAGGTCTCCTCGCGCTCCACCCGGTTGCGGTCGGCAAACACCACGAGGTGCGGAAAGCGGAACTCGCGATTGAACGCCGCCACGCTGCGCTCGGCCATCACCCGCAGCAGCAGCGAATGCACCTGCGGGCGCGCCCGGTTGATCTCGTTGAAGAAGAAGACCGCGAGGCTCTCGCCATGCTGGATCAAGGGCCCGCGCTCGACCGCCGGCTTGCCCTCGGCGCTGATGTACGTGTAGTAGATCAGGTCGTTGGGCATCAGGTCGATGGTGCCTTCGATGCGCGCGAAGTCACCGCCCAGCACCTGCGCGAAGGCCCGCAGCAGCGTCGTCTTGCCCACCCCGACATCGCCCTGCAACAACACATGGCCGCGCGCGAAGACGGCCGTGTTGATGAGGCGGATCGTCCGCGCCTGGCCGATCACCGCCTTGGCGACCTCGGTCTCGAGCATCAGCGCCCGCTGGCGCCAGTCGCTCATCACCCCATCGTCTCGGTCCATCCGGAAACCTCCGTTCGTGGCCTCAGCCGCCCGCGCTGCGCGGGACCTTCATTCGCTCGACGGCCGCACGCTCCTTGGCGTACTCCTCGCGGCAGGCCTGCGCGTAATCCTCCGGGCCGAGGTAGGTGACCTCCTGGTCGTACCTGGCCAAGTCATCACCGAAGCGCGGATCGAACAGCGCCTTCTTGAAGCCGTCGTGCAGCACGGCCAGCACATCGGGCGGCAATCCGCGCGGGCCGGCCAGTCCATAGGGCGACATCGCCACGATGTCGAAGCCCAGGTCCCGCAACGTCGGCACCTTCGGCCATCGCGGCGAGCGCTGTGCCCCGAAGGTCGCGAGCAGCCGCAGGCGGCCCGCATCCACCTCCGGCGCGAAGCCGCTGGAATTGACGCCCGCCATCACCTGGCCCGACGCCACGGCCAGGGTCAGTTCGGAGGTGCCCTTGTAGGGCACATGGATGTAGCGCAGCCCGCGCTCGGTGAACAGCGCTTCGAGCACGAGGTGCGGCGTGGTGCCGACGCCGTTGGTTGCGATGCTCAGCTCGCCAGGGCGCGCACGCGCGAAGTCGAACAGCTGGCCGAGCGCGCGCATCGGGCTGCCCGCGCGCACCAGCACCCCGAAGGTGACGCCCGAGATCTGGATGATGGGCGTGACGTCCCGCACCGGGTCCCACAGCACCTTCTGCATGAACGGCGCGCGAAACACCGGCTGCGGCATCTGCGCGATCGTGTAGCCGTTGGGCTCGGCTTGCTGCAGCACAGGCATCGCCAGCGTTCCGCCCGCGCCAGGGCGGTTCGCGACGATCACGGGCTGGCCGAGCGCGGGTGCCGCGAGCTCGGCCAGGAGCCGCAGCGACAGGTCGGTTGCGCCACCCGCCGCCCAGGGCACCCACATCATGATCGGCCGGGTGGGAAAAGCGTCGCTCGCCACCGCGCGTGGAACGTGCGCCAAAGGCCCCGCCGTCAGCGCCAGCGCAGCGGCACGTTCCAGCCAGCGGCGGCGGCCCAGGTTCATGCCGGTCCTCCGCCGCGCTTGGTCAACCCGCCGAAACCGCGCTGCGGGTCGTAGCCCCAGCAGGCCAGCACGAAGAACACCACCAGGCACCCCAGCACGATCCAGGGCGCCTCGCCCGGGTCTTTGCCATACAGCGCGAAGCGGATCCATTCGACGACATGCGTGAACGGGTTGAAGCGGGCCAGTTGATAGACCCACTCGGCACCCGACTCCCTCAGCTTCCACAGCGGGTACAGCGCGGTGGACATGAAGTACATCGGGAAGATCACGAAGTTCATGGTGCCGGCAAAGTTCTCCAGCTGCTTGATGTGCACCGACAGCAGCAGCCCGAGCGCGCCCAGCATCAGCGCCCCGCAAACGAGAGCCAGCAAGGCATGCAGCCCGCCCAGCGAGAGCAGCGGCAGGTCGGTGCCGATCAAGATCGCGACGATGACGAAGGCCAGGGCCTGCAGCACCGACAGCAGAGCGGTTGCGCAGAGCTTGCAGAACAGCAGCCATGCGCGCGGCAGGGGTGCGGTGAGCAGGAGCCGCATCAGGCCCATCTCACGGTCGTAGACCATGGCCAGGGACGACTGCATGCCGTTGAACAACAGCACCATCCCCACAAGACCCGGCACGATGTAGACGTCGTAGGGGATGTAGGTGTCGTAGGGCTCGACGATCGCAACGCCGAACACGTTGCGAAAGCCCGCCGCGAACACTGCCAGCCACAGCAGCGGTCGCACCAGCGCCGACACCAGCCGACCGGTCTGCTGCGAGAACTTGAGCAGTTCGCGCATGACGATCGCCTGCATGGCCTGCAGCGCGTGCGCGACCCCGCGGCGCGGCGCGAGTTCCGCCTCGCCGGCTTCGACGGGAATCAACGCGTCATCTTGCATCGCTTCTCCGGGGCGTCCGCGCCCAGTGTGTCCAGCACGTTGGTCGGGTGCAGCAGGCCATCGACCGGCGCCTGCGAGATCACGCCCTGTCCGTCCGTGAGCAGGATGGTCTGGCGCAACTGCCCATCCCACGGACGAAAGCTGAGGCTCGTCCCCTTGGAGCCATCGAGCGGCGTCTTGGCGAGCGCCTGCGCCCAGTTCGCGGCAGGCCCCTTCGGCGCCGCGATGGCGGCCGCGACCAGCGCCTTGCCGGCCATCCACGCCGACCAGTCGCTGGCGGTCATGGGCCGGCCGGTCGCCTTGGCGAAGCGACGCGACACCTGCGGCGCGCCGTAGCGCTCGAACTGCGCATGCCACGCGACCGCCACCAGCCCCGCATCGCCCACCACCGGGCGCGGCAACACCGTCCGGTACGGCAGGCCGCGCGCGAATTCGCCGTCGCTGTCGACCACCCAGACGGCGTCGTAGGTGGTGCCTGCCGTCAGCAGCAGCGGATTGGCGAGGTCGCGCTCCCGCGGGTCGCCAGAGAGCTTGAAAGGCTTGGTCGCGACCACCTGCAGGCCGTAGCGCTTGATCGAAGCCTGCGCCGTCGCAGACCGCAACTGGTCTTCCGGGCTCGGACCCACGAGCAGCAACAGCTTGCTCCACTTGCGCGACACCAGCGTTTGCGCCACCGCATCGGCGCGCATGCGCTCGCTCGGAACGATGTGGAACAGGCGCGCCCGGCAGTCCTGCTCGCGCAGTCGGTCGGCGGCGTCGCCGATGTTGATCACCGGCAGCTTCACGGCATCGACCACGGCCAGGGTCCAGTCGGCGGGAAGATCCGTGACGAGCACGGCGGCACCGGACTTCTCGGCTGCCTGCGCGGCGGCGCGCGCCGACTCCGGCGAATCGGCGGTCTGCTTCGTCAGCGCGACGCCCGCATCGACGGCCTGCAGCTCGAACTGCCCTTCTTCCAGCGCGACATCCAGGCCGTCGCCCGCCGGACCGCCAGGGTGGCCCAGATACTGGCGCTCCAGGCGCGAGCGTTCGAGCCGCGCGTCGGGGTTGGGCACCATCAGCGTCGCCTTCAATGGCGTGACTGCACCCGCCGCCTGTCCGGTCGACGTCGACGCCGCAAGCAGCAGCGACACGCCGACGAAGCAGGCGGCTGCCTTCATTCGACCACCACCAGCCCGTAGGGCACGCGACCGACCGGAATGCTCTTGATCGGCTTGGCCGCCGCAACATCGACCACGGTGACGTCGTCGCTCAAGCCGTTGACCACGTACAGCCGGGCTTCGGCCTTGTCGAGCGTGACATTCCACGCCCGCTTGCCGACCAACACGAGATTCGTGACCTTGCGCTGCGGCACATCGACGAACGCGACGTGGTTGGCCCTGCCCAGCGCGACGAAGGCACGCTTGCCGTCGCGCGACATCTGGATGCCCACCGGCGTGATGTCTTCGCTGCGCGCGCCCTTCACTTCGAACTTCAGGTTGCCGACCACGGCACGGGTGGCCGTGTCGATGATGCTGACGCTGGCGTCGAGTTCGTTGGTGACCCACAGCTCCTTGCCGTCGGCCGTGATGGCCATGCGACGTGGCCGCTTGCCAACTTTCACGTTCTTGACGATGGCGCCGCTCGCGACGTCGATCACGTGCACGAGGCTGGCGACCTCGGAGGTCACGTACAGCGTCTTGCCATCCGCGCTGACCTTCACGCCTTCCGGTTCCTTGCCGACCTTGATCGACTTGAGCACCTTGCCGTTCGACGCGTCGATGAAGCTGACCGCGCCTTCGTCCTCGTTGGACACGTAGATGGTCTTGCCGTCCGGCGACAGGTCGAAGGCCTCGGGCTCGTCGCCCAGCGGAACGCGGCGCAGCGACTTGCCCGTTGCCGGGTCGATCACATCGGCGACGTTCGACTCGCTGCAAGCCAGCATGATGTGGCGGTCCGGCATGAGCTGGATGTGCCGCCCTCGCTTGCACGTCGGGATGGTGCCCTTGACGCTGAGCGTGGCGAGGTCGATCAGCGTGACCGCCTGGTCCTTCTCGCTCGACACGTAGGCGGTGCCCTGCGCCAGCGCGGCCGTGCCGAGACACACGCTCGACAGGGCCGCGGCCCAGCGCGCCGCACACTTCAGAACCTTCGCGATTTCATCCATCTCGGCGTCTCCATCTATTTGAGTTCACTCTGCGGATCAACTGGTGCGGGCAATGAAGCCCGCCTCCAGCGTGGGCGCTCCAAGCGCCTGTGTCACGTCTGCCGGCGTGCCGTCGGCCAGCAGTTCGCCCTTGTGCAGCACCAGCACGCGGTCCGCGCCTTCGGCCTCCTCCACGCGATGCGTGGCCCACAGGACGCAGACCCCGCGCTCCTGCACGTTCGCATGGAGCGCGCGCATCAGGTCCTGACGTGACTTGGGGTCCAGCCCGACGGTGGCTTCGTCCATCAGCAACACGGAGGGTCGATGCAGCAAGGCGCGCACAAGTTCCACCTTGCGTCGATTGCCGCCGGACAGCTCGCGGACCTTTCGATCGAGGTCCGCGTCGATGCCCAGCTGGGCGCATCCCGCCTCGATGCGCTGTGCAGCCAGTGGCCGCGGCAGGCCGTGCAGGTCGGCCTGGAACAGCAGGTTCCGCCGGATGCTGAGATCCAGGTCGAGCGACACCTGCTGGAACACCACGCCGATATGCCGCAAGGCGGCGGTCGCGGAACGGTAGAGCGAATGCCCGGCCACTTCGACCTCGCCTTCATCGGCCGCGAACAGGCCGGTGAGCACCTGGAACAGGGTCGACTTGCCCGCGCCATTGGGCCCCAGCAGCGCCACGAACTGACCTGACGCCAAGGTCAGCGAAAGGCTCTTCAATGCGGCCCGCGTACCGTAGCGCTTCGTCAGGCCGGTGGTCCGCAGCATCGTCGTCGGGAGCGTCTGTGGTGGCATGAATGGATTCGAGCAAGCAATACGCGCGCCCATCGGCTCATGCATCTCGTGGCCCTGCGTGCGTCATTGGTTTGCGTTGATCCATCTGTCGGTGAAACACTCTGTGTCGAAAGTGGTTGCCACAATTCCGGCGCAGCAGGGTCCGGTGGAATGCTTCGCTTTTCGCCGCGCCGGCATCGGCACGGAGACACGGCTGCAATCGGCCCGGGAACGTCGAATTTCATTCCTTCGACGCAATCCCTCGATAGGGTTTCCCCTTAACGCAATACCCGAATCAAGAGACTCCAAGTGCTCTTGGAAGCCTTCGCGGGCCTCGCGATTTGCGGGTGTTCGAGCGGGCGCGCATCTTGCATTTAGTGCTGTTGCCGGCTTCATTGCGTTGCACGGCAGTCGCCTGTCGGCGGTACCGTGCGGGCGGCCTCTGATGAATCAGAACAAGGAGACTTCGATGCGAATTTCCGGGCATTTTCACGGGCGCCTCTGGCGTTATTCGGCGGCGGCGCTCCTCGCGATGCCAGCGTTGGCATTAGCCAATGCCGACGTCGAGAAAAATATCGCCAACTCGAAGAACTGGGCGGTACAGGCTGGGGACATGTACAACCAGCGCTACAGCAAGCTCAAGCAGATCAACACCGGCAACGTCGGCAAGATGCAGGTCGCATGGACCTTCTCTACCGGCGTGCTGCGTGGGCACGAAGGTTCGCCGTTGGTCATCGACGGCACGATGTTCCTGCACTCGCCGTTCCCCAACAAGGTCTTCGCCATCGATCTCGATACGCAGAAGATCCTGTGGAAGTACGAGCCGAAGCAGGACCCGGCGGTGATCCCGCAGATGTGTTGCGACACGGTGTACCGCGGCCTCGCATATGCCGAGGGCAAGGTCTTCCTGCAGCAGGCCGACAGCAATCTCGTCGCGCTCGACGCCAAGACCGGCAAGGTGGTCTGGACCGTGAAGAACGGCGACCCGAAGCTCGGCGCCGTCAACACCAACGCGCCGCACGTCTTCAAGGACAAGGTCATCACCGGCATCAGCGGCGGCGAGTGGGGTGTGCGGGGCTTCCTTGCGGCCTACGACATCAACTCGGGCAAGCAGGTCTGGAAGGCCTACAGCACCGGGCCGGACAACGAAATGCTGATGGACCCGGACAAGACCATGACCTGGACCGACGGCAAGATGGCACCGGTCGGCAAGGACTCTTCCCTGAAGACCTGGAAGGGAGACCAGTGGAAGCTCGGCGGCGGCACCACCTGGGGCTGGTACAGCTACGACAAGGCGCTCAATACCGTCTACTACGGCACCGGGAACCCGTCGACCTGGAACCCGTCGCAGCGGCCCGGCGACAACAAGTGGTCCATGACCATCTTCGCGCGTGACGTCGACACCGGCATGGCCAAGTGGGCCTACCAGATGACCCCCTTCGACGAGTGGGACTTCGACGGCATCAACGAAATGATCCTGGCCGACATCGACGTCAAGGGCAAGCCCACCAAGGCGCTGGTGCACTTCGACCGCAACGGCTTCGCCTACACGATGGACCGGGTCACCGGTGCGTTGCTGGTCGCCGAAAAGTACGACCCCAAGGTGAACTGGGCCACGAACGTCGACATGAAGACCGGCCGCCCGCAAGTGGTGTCCAAGTACTCGACCGCGCAGAACGGACCCGACGTCAACAGCAAGGGCATCTGCCCGGCAGCACTGGGCTCCAAGGACCAGCAGCCGGCGTCCTTCGACCCGGAGACCAAGCTCTTCTACGTGCCGACCAATCACGTCTGCATGGACTATGAGCCGTTCAAGGTCGAATACACCGCCGGCCAGCCATACGTCGGCGCCACCCTCTCGATGTACCCGGCGCCGGGCAGCCATGGCGGCATGGGCAACTACATCACCTGGAACGCCGGCACCGGCAAGATCGTGCAGAGCCATCCCGAGAAGTTCTCGGTCTGGAGCGGCGCGCTCAACACGGCTGGCGGCCTGTCGTGCTACGGCACGCTCGAGGGCTACATGAAGTGCGTGGACAAGAAGAACATCAACAAGGAACTCTTCAAGTTCAAGACGCCCTCCGGCATCATCGGCAACGTGTTCACCTACGAGCACAAGGGCAAGCAGTACATCGGCGTGTTCTCGGGCATCGGTGGCTGGGCCGGCATCGGCATGGCCGCAGGGCTCGAGAAGGACCAGGATGGCCTGGGCGCCGTGGGCGGCTACAAGGAGCTCAACCAGTACACGGAACTCGGCGGTTCGCTGACCGTGTTCGCGCTGCCAGGCAACTGAGCACGAGGCCTCTGGCCAGATCCGGAGATGGCAGCCCTGCCATGGACTGCCATCTCTTCATGCTGAAGACAACAAGGATCTTGAAATGCGTTTGAGGAATGCGTTGGTTACCGCCACTGCACTGCTGTGCATCGCAAGTGCGGTTCATTCGGACGACAAGCCCCTGTACAAGGTGGTCGATGGCTACAAGGTGGACGGCGAGACGATCAAGGGCTTCAGGGCCTGGCGGGCGGCCGCTTGCGATCGCTGCCACGGCGCCAATCAGGAAGGACTGGTCGGGCCGTCGCTGATCGTGAGTCTGAAGACGCTGTCGAAGGACGACTTCGTCAAGACCGTGACCAACGGGCGGCTGGACAAGGGCATGCAGAGTTTCGGCAACAGCCCGATGGTGATGGAGAACATCAACCAGCTGTACGCTTATCTCAAGGGCCGGTCCGACGGCGCCATCACACGCGCGAAGGTTGAAGAAATACCCAAATGACCCACGGCTCTCATCGATGCGTGCTCGCGGCCGCGGGCATCGCGCTCGCCGCACTGGCTGCCGGGGCGGCAGCCCAGGACGCGCCGGCCAAGCGCACCGCGCTGCGCGTGTGCCAGGACCCGAACAACCTGCCCTTCTCGAACGTCAAGGGCGAGGGGATCGAGAACAGGATCGCCGAGGTGTTCGGCAAGTCGCTGGGCCTGCCGGTGACCTACTACTCCTTTCCGCAGCGCCTCGCCTTCATCCGCAACACACTGAAGTTCAAGCTGCCGGGCCAGGACTACCCTTGCGACATCGTGATCGGCGTCCCCGCGGGCTACGACCAGGTGTCGGTCACCAAGCCGTATTACCGCTCGACCTACGCACTGGTCTTTCCCAAGGGCAAGGGCCTGGACCAGGTGGCATCGGGCGAGGACTTCCTGAAGCTCGATCCGGCCCGGCTGGCCAAGCTGCGCATCGGCGTCTACGACCGTTCGCCCGCATCGGCCTGGCTCAACAAGCACAACCTCGTCGAGCAAGGCGTGCCCTACCAGGTCATGAATGCCGACCCGGCCCAGTATCCCGGCGAGATCATCGAGAAGGACCTCGCATCCGGCAAGCTCGACGTCGCCATCGTCTGGGGCCCGATCGCCGGCTACTACGCGCAGCGCGTCAAGACGCCTGCGCTGGCGGTGGTGCCGCTGAAATCGGAGCCCGGCGTGCAGTTCGACTATCAGATCGCGATGGGCGTGCGCTACGGGGAGCGCGAATGGAAGCAGCAGGTCGAAGGCCTGATCGAATCCAACCGCTCGCAGATCCAGGCCATCCTGAAAGAGTACGGCGTACCGATCGTCGACGCCTCGTACACGGCCCCGAAGCAATAGTGATCCCCGCTTCCTCGATGAACGCAAACCCCGTCCTGAGACTGGCGCTCGCGTTGATCCTGTGGGCGCCCTTGATGGCCGGCGCGGCGACCGATTTCTCGGTCGCCGAACGCGCGCTCTTCATGGACAACCATCTCGGCAAGCTGCAGCCTCCGCTCACCCTGCAGTACACCTTTCACAAGACGGGGACACTGGAAGAGGCGTTCGACGACAGGGTGAACCTCGTGCTGACGGCCCGCCCCGACGGCAAATGCTGTGCCGTGGGCACCGAGTTCCTCACCGGCGCGCGCGCCGTGCGCCAGCCCGAGGTCGACAGCGCAGAAGGCAATCCGGCCATCCTCTACTTCCTCGAACGCGACATCCGCGAGATGCAGCGTCTCACCCAAGGCCAGCCCAACTACTTCCGAAAGCGCATCCGCATGGCTGTGTACCAGGGCGCCACGGTGCGTAGCGTCAACCTGCCCT
This sequence comes from Variovorax flavidus, assembly GCF_030317145.1. Taxonomy (GTDB): domain Bacteria; phylum Pseudomonadota; class Gammaproteobacteria; order Burkholderiales; family Burkholderiaceae_C; genus Variovorax; species Variovorax flavidus. Next base: position 560,550 of record NZ_JASZYE010000001.1, on the reverse strand, counting down.
ATCGCGGCCGTCCGGTGGCAGTGCGGGAGATCAGCATCTCGCCCTATCGCGACGACCCGAATCGTGCGCGCTTCGAGAAACTGGCGAACAAGACCTATGTCTTCCTGCTGTCGGACGCCGTACCGGGCGGGCTCTATGGCATCCGCACCCGCATCGACGGAGAATCCCCCGCCTCGGCACCGCTGATGGCCGAGGAGATGCTTCTGGACGGCGCCGGCCGCCAACCTTGACGGACTTCCCATGCAACGATCGCTCCTGTCGCCCTCCCTGCTGAGCCTGTGCGCCTTGCTGATGGCCGCGAACCCGGCCCACGCGAACGACTTCCCGACCGTGGACCGCGTGCTCTACGTGCAGGAATGCATGCGCGCGCACCCTGGTCCGACGTTCGAGATGACCAACAAGTGCTCGTGCGCGCTCGACGCGCTTGCCGGGAGCGTCAAGTACAAGGACTACGTGACGATGACCACGATCACCAAGGCCATGTCCATCGGCGGCGAGCGCGGCGGCGCGATCCGCGACGTGCCGTCGCTGGAGCCGCAGGCCAAGCGCTACCGCGAGCTCCAGGCCAAGGCCGAGAAGGGATGCTTCATCAACGCCGACGCCAGATAGTCAGGCGCGCAGCTGATCCCTGATCGGCAGGTTGCGGATGCGCTTGCCCGTGGCAGCGTAGATCGCGTTGGCCAGCGCCGGCGCGATCGGCGGCACGCCGGGTTCGCCCACGCCGCCCAGCGGTGCGCTGTAGTCGCCCGGTATCAGGTGGACCACGATCGCCTTCGGCGCCGCGTTCATGCGCAGGACTTCGAACTGATGGAAGTTGTCCTGCTGCACCCGGCCGTCCTTGAACGAGATCTCGCCGGACAGCGCATTGCCGAGGCCCATGACGCACGCGCCTTCCATCTGCGAGCGCACCCGCTCCGGATTGACGATGGCGCCGCAGTCGATCGCGATGTCCACGCGCGGGATCGTCAGCTCGCCCTTGGCATCCACCGCCACCTCGATCACGGCGGCGACGTAGGTCGTGAAGCTGTAGTGCGCCGCGATGCCCAGGCCGCGCCCCTTGCCCATCGGACGGCCCCAATTGGCCTCCTTGGCCGCCATCGTGGTGACACGGCGCAGCCGCCCGATGTCCACCGGATAAGCGGACGGGTCTTCGCCGTGGTTCCAGGTGTCGTTGATGTCGCGCGGGTCGATCTTGCGCGGCGGGCCGAGCAGTTCGAGCAGGAAGTCCTTCGGGTCGCGACCGGCCGCATGGGCCATCTCGTCGACGAAGGACTGGATCGCGAAGGCATGCGGAAGGTTCGACACCGCGCGATACCAGCCCACGCGCGTGTGCGCAGCGGCCTCGGGGTTCTCCACCCGCAGGTTCGGAATCGCGAAGGGCACGTTGGTCAGGCCCATGCCGAGTTCGATCGGCGACTCGGTCTTCGGGTCGGCCATGAAGAGCGCCAGCAAGGTCGGCCCGACGCTGCGGTGCAGCCATGCCACCGGCTTGCCCTTGGCATCGAGTCCGGCTTCGAGATGCTCGACCGAGACCGTATGATAGAACGAATGGTGCAGGTCGTCGTCGCGCGTCCAGATCACCTTCACCGGCTTGCCGCCGGTCTCCCGCGCGAGCAGCGCGGCTTCGATCCCGTAGTCGCCCTTGCTCTTGCGGCCGAAGCCGCCACCGAGCAGCGTCACGTTGACCGTTACCTTGTCCGGCGTCAATTCGAGCCGCTTGCTGATGTCGGTGCGTACCGCCTGCGGGCTCTGGAACGGGCCCCACACTTCGCAGCGCCCGTCCCTCACGCGCGCGGTCGCGGTCGGCGGCTCCATCGGCGCCTGCGTCAGGTGGGGCATGTAGTACTGCGCCTTCACCACCTTGGCTGCCGACTTCAGCGCTGCATCGACATCGCCGGCATTGCGGATCACCTTGCCCGGCTTGCCGGCGGCGGCCATCATCTCGGCGCGGTAGCTGTCCGACGAATAGCTGCCGTTCGGGCCGCCGTCCCAGTCGAGCTTGAGCGCCTTGCGGCCGTTCATCGCTGCCCAGGTGCTATTGGCGATCACCGCCACCCCCGGCAGCGGCTGGAAGGCGCTCGGCACCGGCGAGCCCTTGATCTCCACGACCTTCACCACGCCCGGCACCTTCATCGCGTCGGCGGAGTCGAAGCCGCGCAAGGTACCGCCGTAGGTCGGGCTGCGCGCGACGACGGCGTAGAGCATGTCGGGCAGCACCACGTCGATGCCGTAGATGGCCCTGCCGGTCGTCATGTCGAAGCCGTCGATGATCGGGACAGTGCCCTTGCCGATGTAGCGGAACTCGGCCGGCTTCTTCAGCCGCAGATCGGCGCCGGTGGGCACGGGCAAGGCGGCCGCATCGCGCGCAACCGCGCCGAAATCGAGCGCGCGGCCCGTCGGGCGGTGCAGGAGCTGATGGTTCTTCGCGCTCACTTCGGCCGCCGGCACGCCCCAGCGCGCCGCCGCCGCGGCTTCGAGCATCTGGCGCGCGGATGCGCCGCAGCGGCGCATCGGCATGAAGAAGTGCCGCGTGGTGCGCGAGCCGTCGGTGTCCTGGTTGCCGTAGCGCTCTTCGTCACCGGGCGCCTGCACGACACGCACCTTCGACCAGTCCGCCTCCAGCTCGTCGGCGATGATCATCGGCACGCCGGTGCGCACGCCCTGGCCCATCTCGGCGCGATGGCAGGTGATCGTGACGATGCCGTCGTCGGCGATCGAGACGAACACCAGCGGGTTCTCGACCACGCCATTGGGCATCCCGTAGGCGCCGTATTTCTTCGGCGCATCCTGTGCTTCGGCAGGCTCGGGCCAGCCGAGGGCGAGTGCGAAGCCGCCTGCGGCACCGCCGAGCAGGCTGCGACGGGAGAGCTTGCCGACTTGCAGCCGCGGCGTGGCTTGAAGGATGGTGTCCATGTCACGCTCCCTTCATGGTGGCGGCCTGCTTGATCGCGGCCTTGATGCGCGTGTAGGTGCCACATCGGCAGATGTTGCCGGCCATCGCGGACTCGATCTCGGCGTCGGTCGGTCGTCGGCCGTCCTTCAGCAACGCAGCGGCCTGCATGATCTGGCCGGACTGGCAGTAGCCGCACTGCGGCACGCCCTGTTCGCGCCAGGCCACCTGAAGCGGATGCTGGCCGTTGGCGTCCAGCCCCTCGATGGTGGTGACGCGCTTGCCGACCGCCGCGCTCATCGGCGTGCTGCAGGAGCGTACCGGGTTGCCGTCCAGGTGCACGGTGCAGGCGCCGCACAGCGCCATGCCGCAACCGAACTTGGTCCCCGTCATCTGCAGCTCGTCGCGCAGGTACCAGAGCAGGGGCATCGTGGCGTCGCCGTCGAAGTTGCGGGACGCACCGTTCACAGTGAGTGAAGCCATGGCATTGTCTCCATCGTGGTCAGCGCAATCTATTCCTCGCGCCATGCCATGGCAAGCCCTCGTTCAGGGGCTGGCGACCACCCCGCTCAGCCGCCGCGAATTCTCCGGCGCGCGAAACACCAGGGGGTGTTCCACCGCACGCTCCGGCGACAGGCTGCCCGCTCGCTCGACGGCCTCTTGCACCAGGTGGTGGTGCGGACTCTTCACGCAGGCCGGGTCGGCGACGGCCGGGTCGTTGGCCAGCATGTAGGCCTGGCAGCGGCACCCGCCCAGGTCCTGCTCGCGGAATTCGCAGCTCACGCACGGCTCCTTCATCCAGCCGGTGCCGCGGTAGCGGTTGAAGCCTTCGGAGTCGAACCAGATCTCGCGCAGGCCCTGTTCGCGAACGTTCGGAAAGCTCAGGCCCGGCAGCATCTTCGCGGTGTGGCAAGGCAAGGCCGTGCCGTCCGGCGTGACGTTGAGGAAGGTGCTGCCCCAGCCGTTGACGCAGCGCTTGGGGGTGCCTTCGTGGTAGTCGGGCGCGACGAAGAAGATCCGCATGCGCTCGCCCATCCGGGCGCGCCAGGCGTCGGTCGTGCGTTCGGCCTGCTGCAGCTGGGCATGCGTGGGCAGCAGGTGGTCGCGATTCAGGAAGGCCCACGAGTAGTACTGCGTGTTCGCGAGTTCCAGGTACTCCGCGCCCAGTTCGGCTGCCATGCCGATGATGCGGTCGATGTGGTCGATGTTCATGCGGTGGATCACCACGTTCATCACCATCGGCCAGCCCTGGTCCTTGATGATCTTCGCGACCCGGCTCTTGAGCTCGAAGGTCCGGGTGTGCGAGAGGAAGTCGTTCATCTCCTTCGTCGAATCCTGGAAGGAGAGTTGCACGTGGTCGAGCCCGGCGGCTTTCAGTGCCGCGGCGCGGGCCGCCGTCAGGCCGACGCCGGAAGTCAGCAGGTTGGTGTAGTAGCCCAGGCGATGGGCTTCGGCCGTGATCGTCTCCAGGTCGTCGCGCACCAGGGGTTCGCCGCCCGACAGGCCGAGCTGCACGGCGCCCAGTTCGCGCCCTTGCCTCAGCACCCTCATCCACTCCTCGGTCGTGAGTTCCTCTTCCTGCCGCGCAAAATCGACCGGGTTGTAGCAGAACACGCAATGCAGCGGGCAGCGGTAGGTCAGCTCCGCCAGCAGCCACAGCGGAGGCCCGGGGGGAGCGTTCTGCATCAGTCCCATGCCAGCCACCGCTGCTTGCCCGCCATCTCGACGAAGGCCAGCACATCCTTGTCCAGCCCCTGGGTCGAAAACGCCTGCTCCAGTTCGCTGACGATGAGCGCCACGCTGCGCTGGCCGTCGCAACGCTTCATGATTTCGCCGCCGCTCTGGTTCAGCTTCACCATGCCCTCCGGGTAGAGCAGCACGTGGCTGTTCTGTGCAGGCTCCCACTGCAGGCGGAAGCCCGTGCCGACGCGCGGGCGGGTGGCGGCATCCAGCGGCGTCATGGACTCACCCCGTACTTCAGCGCCATCGCATCGCTCATGGCCCACAGGATGTCGAGCTTGAGTTGCAGCACCTCCAGCGCCCGTTCCTGCAAGGGCCGGGTCGTGAAATGCGCGAGCGTGATCGACAGCCCCTGCTCCACGTCGCGCCGCGCCTGGCTCACGCGGCTGCGGAAGTACGCCATCCCCTCCGGCTCGATCCAGGGGTAGTGCTCGGGCCAGTTCGCCAGCCGCTGCTTGTGGATCTCGGGCGCAAAGAGTTCGGTCAGCGACGAGCAGACCGCCTCCTGCCATGGCGCGCGCCGTGCGAAGTTCACGTAGGCATCGACCGCGAAGCGCATGGCCGGGGCCACGTGGCGCAGATCGAGCACTTCCTCGCGCGTGAGGCCCACGGCCGTGGCCAGGCGCAGCCACGCTTCGATGCCGCCTTCGTCGCGCACCCCATTCAGCTCGAAGCCGTCATGGTCGAGGATGCGTTGCACCCAGCCGCGCCGGACCTCCTGGTCGGGGCAGTTGGACATCACGGCCGCATCCTTGATCGGGATCGCGATCTGGTAGTAGAAGCGGTTGGCCACCCACCCGCGCACCTGCTCCGGCGTGGCGCGGCCGCTGTTGAGCATGAGGTTGAACGGATGGTGGATGTGATAGCTGCGCCCGCGCTCGCGCAACTTCGCCTCGAACTCATCCCGCGTCCATGCCTGTGTGGTTGAAGTCATACGTCGATCTGCATGTCGTCCTCGCAGACCTCGATGCCGGCGCGTTTCAGGAGCGCGCGCTCATCGGAGTCCTCGTCGAGGATCGGGTTGGTGTTGTTGACATGAATGAGCATGCGCCGCGTGCGCTGCGGCAGCCTGGCCATCCACTCGATCATTCCGTCCGGACCCGACTGCGGCAGGTGGCCGATGTCGCGGGCCGTCTTGGCACCGAGGCCGAGGCGCGGCATCTCGTCATCGGTCCAGAAGGTGCCGTCGACCAGCACGCAGTCGGCGAGCGCCATGGCGTCGAACACCTCGGGCGTGATCTGCCCGAGCCCGGGCGCGTAGAACACTCGCCTGCCGCTGCGGCCGTCGGAGATCAGCATGCCGATGTTGTCGCCCTCCACCGGCCGATCGCGGTGCGGCGAGTAAGGCGCGGCCTTGCTCGACAGCGGCAAGGCACGAAAGCTGAGGTCGGCGACGCCCGGCACGGCAAAGGAAGTGCCGTCGAGCGCGATGCGATGCCGGTCCACGCCGCAGTAATGCCCCAGGACGCGAAGCACGGGATTTCCCTGACTCAGGTCTTCCTCGACCGGGTCGGTACACCACAAGGGCAACGCGCCCTTGCGCTCGCGCAGCATGAAAAGCCCTGTCGCGTGATCGACCTGGCCATCCATCAGCACCACGCCGGCGATGGCCGTATCGCGCAGCGCGCGCGCCGGTTGCAGCGCCGGCTTGCCGCGGATCTGTTCCAGGATGTCGGGGGATGCGTTGAACAGCACGCCGTCCACGCCGCCGTCAGGCCGCACGAAGATCGACGATTGCGTGCGTGCCTTGGCATGGAGCGTGCCCGCGCGCAGGCCCGCGCAGTTGCGGCAATTGCAGTTCCACTGCGGAAAGCCTCCGCCGGCAGCCGAACCCAGGACGGTGATGCGCATCGGCGGGGATGGACGGTGCCCAACCCGGAGCGGACAAGCCGACACGCCGAAGGCAATGCCTCCGGAGTGCCGGACATGCCGCAACCGGCGTCAGCGGGCTGCCACGTACATCGTGATTTCGAAGCCGAGGCGCACGTCAGTCGCGGTCGGGGTTTCCCATTTCATAAAGGTCTCCTTTGAAATGACACGGACACCGTGTGGTGCCGCGGGAATCGTTTGATCCCGTGACGCATGGTCGCGCCTCGCGCCCGATCCGCACAGCCCGCGGATCATGATTGAAGGCTCATGATTTTCATGAATCGAGGCCCGCACCGGGCTCGACGAGCCGCTACCATGGCCCGCGTCCGTTCCAACCCGGCCATCCATGCCCATGAGCCTCCGGCTGAAGATCAACCTCATCGTCGTCTCGCTGACCTTCTTCTTCGCGGCCACCGTGCTGGCGCTGGAGCTGCGCAGCATGCGCGAGTCCGTGCACGAGGAAGTGATGGCGGCCAACCGCGTCGCCGCGCTGCTGCTGCAGGGCACCGCCTTGCGCTACGCGGCGCAAGGCACGCCGGCGATGCTGGCCTTCCTGCAGAGCATCGGACGCATCCGCTCCAACGACCTCACGCTGTTCGATGCGCAGGGAAACGAGCTCTACCGCTCCCCGCCGCCCACCTACAAGGCCGGCCGCGACGCGCCGGATTGGTTCAGCGCCTTGATCACGCCGGCCCCCTCGGTGCAGTTCATCCAGTTCCCCGATGGCAAGCTGGTCGTGCAGGCCAACGCCTCGCGCGCCGAAGTCGATGCCTGGGACTACGTGGTGACACTGGCCGGCGGCGCGCTGGGCTTCCTGCTCGTGGTCAATGCCATGGTGTTCTGGCTGGTCGGGCGCGCCGTGCGACCCTTCGGCCAGATCGTCCAGGCGCTGAACCGGCTGCAGGCCGGGCAGTTCGACGTGGCGCTGCCACCGCTGGCGGGCACCGAGGCCGCGGCCATCGGCGGGGCCTTCAACCGCATGGTCGGCGAGTTGCAGGGGCACATCGAAACGGAACGCCGGGCGGTGCGCGCCGAGATGCAGCTCTCCGACAGCCGCGAACTCGCGCAGTGGATCGACAAGCACGTCGAGGCCGAACGCCGCATGATCGCGCGCGAACTGCATGACGAACTCGGCCAGTCGGTGACGGCGATGCGCAGCATGGCGCTGTCGATCGCCAGCCGTGTGCACTCCTTCGACCCGCAGGCCGAACAGGCGGCGCGCCTGATCGCCGACGAGTCCTCGCGTTTGTACGACGCGATGCACGGCATCATCCCTCGCTTGACCCCTCTGGTGCTGGACAACTTCGGACTGGCCGAGGCACTGAACGACCTAGCCGAGCGCACGCGGCGCACCCATCCCGAGGTGCAGCTTGCGCTCAAGGTCGAACTGGCCGACGCGGTACCCGGCGCCGACGCCTCGCTCGCCCTGTACCGGGCGGCACAGGAAGGACTCACCAATGCGCTGCGCCACGGCAAGGCCCGTCATCTGCAGCTCAGCCTGCAATGCCGCGCCGGCGAATTGACGCTCGAACTCGTCGACGACGGCAGCGGCATGCCGGCCGACGACCCACCGCGCAGCGGCCACTACGGGCTGCGCTGGCTCGCCGAGCGGGTCGAGGCGCTGGGGGGCACCCTGGAGATCGGGCGCGCATCGCCCCACGGCGTGCGCTTGCAGGTGCGCCTGCCCCTGTCGACCGACAAGGAGGCCGCATGATCCGCGTGCTGCTGGTCGACGATCACGCCTTGGTGCGCGTGGGTTTTCGCATGCTGCTGGCCGACGCGCAGGTCGAAGTGGTGGCGGAGGCCGAGAGCGGCGAACAAGCCTGCATCGACTATCCGCGCGTCAGGCCGGACGTCGTGGTGATGGACATCTCGATGCCCGGCATCGGCGGGCTGGAGGCGGTCCGGCGCCTGCTGGCGCAAGACCCGAAGGCGCGCGTGCTGGCCCTGTCGGCTCACGAGGACACCGCCCACCCGAGGCGCGTGCTGCGCGCCGGAGCGCTCGGCTACCTGACCAAGCGCAGCGCACCTGACGCGCTGATCGCCGCGGTCACCGCGGTGGCGCGTGGCGAGCGCTATGTCGATGCCCGCACGGCACAGGCCCTGGCGCTGACGCAACTCGAAGGCGACACCAGCCCTGCCGATGCGCTGAGCGAGCGCGAGTTCTCGGTCTTCATCCAGCTCGCGCGCGGCCAGACCGTGGCGCAGATCGCCGAAACCCTGAACCTGTCGCCGAGCACGGTGGGCACGCACCTGTACCACGTCAAGCAGAAGCTGGGTGCGAGCAACCAGTCGGAGTTGACGCTCGTCGCGCTACGCTGGGGACTCATTCAAGCCTAAGGATGGGCTCGCCCCCAGGCTCGCGCACTTCGTGTCGCTCTCCACCCCCTTCCGGGGGCAATCCCTGTGGCCCGGCGAAGCCGGTTCCACGGGATTCCTGGCGGCCGCAAGGAGCGTAGCGGCGACGTCAGGCAGGGTACAGGATGGGCCATCCTGCTTGCAGCGCGTGGGCGTGCAGTCGCTCATCGGGGCAGACCACGACAGGGTGCGAGACGGCGCTGAGCAAGGGCAGGTCGCCCATGGCGTCGGAGTAGAACCACGACTGCTCGAACTCGGACAGGCTGCGGCCCGATCCTTGGGGCCGCGAAGCCAGCCAGGCATTGACGCGCGTCACCTTGTGCTGCCGATAGCAGGGCTCGCCATCGATCTCTCCGGTGAACGGGGCGCCGGCCAAGCCATCCACGGTCGCGGGGCGCGTGGCCACCAGGTGGTCGATGCCGAACAGGCGCGCGATCGGCTCGGAGATCAGTTCCGTCGTTGCAGTGACGATGGCGCACAGGTCTCCACTCTCCTGATGGCGCTTGACCAGCGCCAGGCTCCATGCCGGCATGCGGGGCGCCATCTCGGCTTCGAAGTCTTGCTGCCATTGCGCCAGCGTCGCTCGCGAATACTGCAGCAGCGGCCGCATGTTGGAGCGGTGCATGGCATGGATGTCGAGCGTGCCCGCGATGTACTCATGGCAGTAGGCCAGGTAGCGCGGCTCGGCTTCGGCCGGCAGGATGCCACGGCCGATCAGGAATTGCGTCCAGGCCATGCCGCTGTCGAAAGGGATCAGCGTCAGGTCCAGATCGAAGAGCGCGAGCTTGCCGGAGACCATGTCACCCGCCGACCTGTGCGGGCACCGCTTGCAGCAGCCGCGCCGGCAGCGTGCCGCGCAGCGCATTGCACACGACGATGGCCTCGGCACGTTGCAGATCGTTCCAGCCGAGGCTGCGCTCGACGGCGCGCCACTCCGGGTCTTCGAGCAGGCAGCCGCGCATCACGCCGGGCAGTGCGCCATCGGCCAGCGGCGGCGTGGCCCATCGGCCGTCGATCTTCAGGAACACCGAGGTGCGGCCGCCTTCGACCAGGCGGCCGCCGGCGGTGAAGAACAGGCTGTCGAATGCGCCATCGCGCTCGGCCGCGCGCACGGCTTCGTCGTACACCTGCCGCACCGTGGTCTTGTGGGCGGACAGCGGGTTGAAATCGGGCAAACGCTCGTCAGCCACCCGCAGCAAAACCGATTCGTCCGCCAAGGGCGCGAGCGGCGCGTGCTGGAGTTGCAGGCTTCCGTCATGGGACAGCGCCAGCCGCACGCGCCAGCGTTTGTCGGGCGTCAAGGTCCGGGCGAGTGCCGACACGGCGTCCAGGGCTGCGGCGCGATCGAAACGGAAGCCCAGCACGCGGCCGCTGTGCGCCAACCGTGCCAGATGGCGATCGAGATGGCGAAGTACCGGCGGGGCGCCCCGCTCCGCCTGCTCCGCGGTCGCGAGCATCGTCTCGAACAATTCGAACCCCGGGTCCAGGCCGGTCAGGAAGCGCGCCTTCAGATGGCTTTCCCTGAACTCGTCACCCGCCTGGCTGTCGGCCACGATGCCGGCGCCGATGCCCAGGCGCGCCGGCCGCAAGCCCCGCATTTCGTGCCCCAGCGTGAGCGTGCGGATCGCGACCGACAGGCAGAAGTCGCCCACCCGCGCCGCGCCCTGCGGCGCATCCATCCAGCCGATGGCCCCGCAGTAGAGCCCGCGGGGCGTGGTTTCCAAGCCGGAGATCAGCTGCATCGTGTGGTGCTTGGGCGCGCCGGTGATCGACCCGCACGGGAACACGGCACGCAACACGTCCGGAAATCCGATCTCGGGCTTCAGACGGGCCTCCACGGTGGAGGTCATCTGGAACAGCGTGTTGTAGGGTTCGATCGCGAACAGCTGCGCCACCTTCACGCTGCCGATCTGCGCGAGGCGCCCCAGGTCATTGCGCAGCAGGTCGACGATCATCACGTTCTCGGCCCGGTTCTTGACGTCGATCGACAGGAGGCGTGCGGTCTCGCTGTCGCCTTCCGCCCCTTCCGCGCGGGAGGCCGTGCCTTTCATGGGCCGTGAGGTAAGCAGGCCATCGTCATGGCGCACGAACAATTCCGGCGAGCAGGACAGGACATGCGTCACCGCGTCCGCCGATCCGCACCGTGCGGGCAAGGCGATCAGCGCGCCGTAGGACACCGGCTGGCGCCCGCGCAGCCGCCGGTACAGCGCCACGGGCGACCCGTAGGCCTGCCCCTGCAGCCGGAAGGTGTAGTTGACCTGGTAGGTCTCGCCGCCCGCGATGGCCTCGTGGATGCGCGCGATGGCCTCGGTGAACGCCGGCTCGTCCACGCTGGGCGCCAGGTCCATGACGCCCGCCGCAGACACCGGCCCCGGTTCGAGGCCCGCGAGCCAATCGCCCGCCTCGGCGGCCGAGAGTCGCGAAAGCTCACGGAACATCAGCACGCGCAGGGCCGATGCATCGTCGTGGCCGAGCCGCTCGTGGCCGGCCTTCAGGAGCTTGGCGCCCCATTCGTAGTCGATGAGCAGGACCGCATGCAGCCCGTCGCGCAGGTCGGCTTCCACCGGTCCCCACATCGCGTCGAGTCCGGCCGGGTCGGTGCAGTGGTGCTCGCGCACGAATCCCCGGTACAGCCGGCTCGTCGGCCGATCGCGGGTTGCTGCGCAGTCGTCGAGCAACGCGAAACTATGGGCGGCCAAGGTCATCAGGGTGCAGTTCGGTTGCTAACGTGCAATGATAATTTCGCCCCTGCCGTCCACTGCCAGATCTCCCAGGTGCCGTTCGATACGCCGGGTGCGCAGCGTCGCGAAAGGTCCGCCATGTCGTGCCAGATCGCGCGCCAGCAGTTGCCAGAACACGTCCGCCGCAGCCAGCGCCGGAACAAAGGTCGCGGCAACCTCCAACGCCGCAGGCCCGGTGGCAAACACCACGCTGCCGCGCCGCATGCCCCACCCCGCGTGCGCTCCGGCGCGCCCGCCGACCGCGATGGTGCCGGCTACCAGGCGCGAAGCCAGGAAATCGCCGGCATCGCCGTGCACGATCGCGCTGCCGCGCCGCATGCGGTCTCCGAATCGCGCGCCGGCATTGCCCTTCACGACAAAGGTACCGCCGCGCATGCCGTCCATGCTGCCCGGCAAGGTGCTGGCCGCGAAATCGTCCACGTCGCCCTGCACGGTGAAGCTGCCGCCTGCCATCTCGCAGGCGGCCAGCAGGCCGGCGCGGCCGTTGACGATCAGCTCGCCCGCGCTCATGCAGCCGCCGGCGTAGTGCCCGACGTCGCCATCGACGCGGATGCGGCCTCCCGCCAACTGCCAGCCCACGCGATCGAAGCGAGCCAGGTCGCCATCGAAGACGAGTGCATCGTCGTCACGCGCTTCCAGTTCGAAGAATTCGGCGAGCGGCACCCATGCATTGCCGTAGCCCACTGGCCGGCGCTCGACCTCGGCAAGTGAGAGATCCGCCAACGACGCCGGTGTCACGCCACGCAAGTCCACCCGAAGCGCAGGCGATGCCTTGAGCGTCAACCGCCAGCCGCTCATGGTCCGCCCTCCCCCAGCAGCTTGCGCAAATGGAAGTGGAACGGACCGAGCTTGCCGCCATAGTTGCCTGCCGAAATGCGCAGCAGCCCGCACGCCGCACCACAGGCGATGCCGGCCTGCATGCCCACGCGCATCGCCGCGCCGACATCGGCTTCGGTCAGGCCGTCGATCACGATCTCCATCACGCAGCGCGTTTGCGGCGTCAGCTCGCTGTGGGCCACCAGGCCGTAGAGGCTGGGACAGAAAGCCTCGTTGGTGGATGCGTTCAGCGCCGCGTACTTGCTGCCCACCTTCGAGCCGGAGCGCACCACCCCGCCGGGAAAAGGCAGGATCACGTTGGGCAGCGCCTTCATGGCGTTGACGGCGGCTTCGGAGACGGCCAGCGCGCTGTCGGTGTCGCTGCACAGCAGCAGCAGGTTGCCGCCGCCCACGCCCTTGACCACCGCCGTGCTCTCCTGCGCGACGAACTCGCCATCCATCACCGGCACGCGCCAGTAGCGGACGCCATCGATGACCTTGGAGATCTGCCAGCCATCGCCGAAGAAGCGCAGGTTTTGCCCCAGCGCGATCGCCTCCCCCTCTGCGATGCCGGCGTAGACCGCGGTCGTCGGGCAGGTCAGCACGCATTGGCCGACACGCCGCTCGACCTGCCTGGCCAGCTCCTTGCCCGACATGGAAAAGATCAGCACGCTCAGGCCGGGGCGTCCATCAGGCGTCTCGTCGGCGCGGAGTTCGCGTTCGATGCCGGCCTCGCACCCGCAGGCGATCACCGAGGTCGCCAGGCCGGTCGCCGACACCGCGGCGTGGCGCGCCCAGGTGGCGTTGTGCGCTGTGATGAGGATGCGCGTGGCCTTCATCGGGAAGGCTTCGGCGAAGCCATCGTCGATCTGCACGCCGTTCCGGATCAACGGGTCGCTCATTGGCGAACCTCCGTGCCGCGCACTGCGGTGCGATCGCCTTCGGGCGGCCGGGCGGCGTTCATGGCACGGTCCTGAAGCACGCCGCCGGCAAGAGCCGCCCGCCGTTGCAGCAGCTGCACAGTTCGTCGTGGCCGATCGCGATGCGGTCGAAGTTCACCGAGCCGTGTGCCGCGAGATGCTTGCGCAAGGTCTTCTCGATGCCGCGGTCGTACTCGGGTTCGACGAAGTGCGTGCCGCCGGTCGGCACGGCGGTGATGCGGCCTCCGCGCGCGACCACCGCGCCATCCTTGAAGACGAACTCGGGCGTCGAGAACATGGCTTCGCGATCGGCCTGCTCGCGGTACACCGCGATGTCCGCCGCGGCCCCCACGCCCAGGTGGCCCCGGTCGCGAAGGCCCAGCAGCCGTGCGGGCGCGGCGCGCGTCATGATGGCGATCTCCCGCAGGCTCAGTTCGCGCGTGATCGAGCGCAGCGCGCAATGGGCAGACACGTCCGGGTGCAGCTTCGCCAGCTGCTCCTCGCGGAAGCTGCGGTCCATCAGCAGCCGGATCAGGTGCGGGTAGCTGGTGAACGGTCCGCCGTTGGGATGGTCGGTGGTCAGCACCACGCGCCAGGGGTCGGTGACGAGCAGGAAGATCTCCAGGCCGATCACCCACTGCAGGGCGTTCACGTAGCTCTGCTCGCGGTACTTGAACGGGACGACACCGCAGCCGGCCTCGCACTCGATGTCGCTGCCGGCCCATTTGCGCGGGCTGGCTAGGCCGGATTGGGCGTGCTGGCGCATCGTGTCGCCCGAGGCCGTGACGGTCTGGCCGAACATGATCTGCCCGACATCGATGCTGATGTTCGGGTTGGCATTGACGGCTTCGGCGAGCTGCAGCGCCGCCGACGAGAACTTCTTCGGCCCTTCGGTGCCATAGGCGTGGAACTGCACGTGCGTGAGGTGCGCCGGCAGTCCTTCCAGCGCCTGGATGGTCTGGAGCGTCGATTCGATGTTGCCGGCCACGCCCAGGTTGCTGCCGTGGATGTGCAACGGGTGCGGCACGCCGAGCTCGCGCAGGGCCCGCGCCAGCGTGTGCACCACCTGGCGCGGCGTCACCTGCCAGTGGACATGGCGCTCGTCGACATCGAGCTTGCGCTGGTTGAACTTGAAGGCCGAGATGCCCGCCGGATTGACCACCTTGACGCCCATCGCCTTGGTGGCATGAATCGTCCAGCCCATGTAGTCGCGCAGGGTCTCGAAGTTGTGGCCGCCCTCGCCGCCCTTGGAAAGCAGTTCGAGAAACAGTTCGTCGTTGCCGAGCATCACGTAGGCGCCGTGGTCGAGGATCGGCGTGTCGCCCATTTCCATGTGCGCGTGGCGGGCGTTGCTCGCCACCATCGCCGGCTCGAAGGCCGCGGTGTAGCCCATCTCCACATAGCGGTAGCCCGTGGCCAGCGTACCGGGCGCACAACCGCCGCAGGACGCCAGTTCGAGCGGATTGGCCGGGAGCGCCATCGGATTGCCGTTGGCGCGATGCAACTCAGGCATCAGCAGGCGCGCCAGGTTGACCTTGCCGCCGCCGATGTGCGTGTGCATGTCGATGCCGCCCGCCATCACCACGCAGCCGCTGGCGTCGATCTCCTCGTCGACCGGGTCGCGGGCATCGAGCGACGCGATACGGCCGTCCTGCACGCAGACATCCCGCACGGTGTCGGCGGGCTGGGTCGGATCGATGACGCGACCGCCGCGAAGGCGCACGGTGCTCATGGGCTGGCCCTTGCACGCAACGCGGACACGCCCTGCGTGATGCGGCCGAGCACGTCGGCCAGTGCCGGCAAGGTGTCGCGATAGACCGGAACCAGCGGCAGCACCGTGCCGCCGTCAGCGCGAAAGAGATGACCGGCCGATCCGATGCCCGGTGTCGACACCGGAATGAACACGCTCCCTACGTGCGCCGCCGAAGACGCCAGGCCGGGGTGCCCCAGCAGGACGAGCGGCACAGGTGAGACCGGCGGCGCGCACATGGGGTCGAAGCTCGAAATCCACAGCAGGCAATCCACGGCCGCATCGGCCAGGAGGCGCGAGGTGTCGAAGCACAGCGGTTCGTGTTCCAGCCCGGCGGGGCCGGCGCGCGTGCGCAAGGGCAAGCCCGACAGCCAGGTGAAGACCTCGTTGACCGTGCCCGCGCCGTTGCCGCCGCCGAGCCACATCGCGCCCGCGCGCGTGGTGGCGTTGAGCGTGCCGACGATCCGATGGATGGCCTCGACGATCAACCCTCCTTGCGCCGGCAACCGGTCCGTCTGGCCGACGATCACCGCGTAGCGTGCCGCGCGCAGGCGATCGGCCAACGCAGAGAGCGGCAAAGGCACGGCGCGTACGGAGCGCCGGGCCAGCAGCGCCGACAGCAACGCCACCGTCGAGAACAGATCGCCGTGGAGAGGGACCACCTCGGTCGTGACGCCACTGTTTCGGGCCAGCGCTGCCAAGCCGGCCGGGTCGTCCGCCTTGCCCCCGAGCAGCACCACATGCCTCTGCGGCACCAAGCCCTCCTCCGCCAACCCGCAGCGCGCAAAGAACTCGGCGGCTTCGCCGGTGGGCAATTCGTTCAGGCAGACGATGAGGTCGGCGCGGGTGCGCACCTCGGCCAGCGTGGTCGTGAAGCCGCCCCGATCCTGCAGTGATCGCACCGACTGCATCAGCACCGCTCCGCCGGCGGGATCGCAGATCGCGCCCGTTTCGCAGGCCAGGCGGTACACCGCGCGGGCGCCCGCCACGTCGGTGCCCAGGCCACCGAACA
Organism: Variovorax flavidus; assembly: GCF_030317145.1. Classification (GTDB taxonomy): domain Bacteria; phylum Pseudomonadota; class Gammaproteobacteria; order Burkholderiales; family Burkholderiaceae_C; genus Variovorax; species Variovorax flavidus. The sequence goes on along the minus strand of NZ_JASZYE010000001.1, from coordinate 544,454 downwards.
GCGGCTGACGGCTCACGGCAAGGATGCGGGCAGCCGCAGCGATCGCCCCGGCCAGATCGGCCGGATGCCCGTCGACCAACGGCGTCGCAGCCGAAGGCGTGGCCGGGAACCGTGCGAGCCCGCTGCGCGCGCTGGCGCACTCGCCATCGGCCAGTTCCAACGATGTGCCGGACGCGCTGGCCCGGACGCTCAGGTCGTCGCAAAGCAACACGCAAAAGGGACAGGTCCAGCGAGCGGGACCGCTTTCCGCCGCCAGCAAGGATTCGGTCATCGCCCTGCTTCACGCAAGCGATGTGCCACTGCCCGCGATGCAAGCGCTCGCGATGCGCAACCGGACAGCGCCCAGAAGCCGGCCAGAAGCCGGCCAGAAGCCGGCCAGAAGTGAAACACTGTGTGGCGCTTCCTGTTGCAGTTCTGGCCCGAACGCACCCCCCGTTTCCCACCACGCCACCCCCCATGAGCCACCACCCCGTCCAATTCCAGAAATACCGCGGAACCGGCTCTGCCGGTCCGCCGGTATTGCCCCCGGCAGGGGGTAGGCGGCTACACGAAGTGAGCAAGCCTGGGGGCGAGCAACCCCTTGGCACGAAACGTGATGCGGGTTAACCCATGATGCGAACCACCTTCGGCCCTGGTCAGCCGCGCACCCGGGGCAGCCCGCCGTCGTGCAACGCGCTGGCCACCAGCCAGGCCCTGGCACCCGCTTCGCCCGCGGCTTCCAGGTCACTCTGGTTACGGATGCCTCCGGCGCCGACGAAGAAGGTCGAAGGCGATTGGCGGCGCACCTCGGCCAAGGTCTCCAGGTCGGGGCCGGCACCTGCGCCGACGCGTTCGAGCGTCATGACGATCACGCGCCCCGGCCAGAGGGCGGGCGCATTCCAGCAGCCCGCGGCGTCCAGGTGCTGGCCGTCGCGGCGGTCCAGCGACAGCACGCCTTCGTCGTTCCCGCCGAAACAGCGCTCGAGTTCTTCGCGCGACGCCAGCGACTCGCTGCCGAAGACCGGAACGACCTGCGAGCCGGCGTCGCCGAGTTCCAGCCTGAGCGCATCGGCCGCGCCTGCGTTTGCAAAGCCGGCGTCGAGCCACAGTTCCAGCCCGGGCATGGCCTGCAGCAGCGTGCGCAAGACCGCCGTCTGGCTGGGGCGCCCGAGCAAGGCATCGAGATCGGCCACGTACAACTGCCGCGTGGCGCAGTGCTCGCAGAGGATCTTCGCCACCGTCACCGGGTCGCTGCCATGGCACAGCCGCGACTCGATGGGCCGGTAGGCCTGGCGGTTGCCGCGCACGGCGCGCACCACCTGGCCCTGCATGAGGTCGATGACGGGAATGAGGTTCATGTCGAGCGAACGAGGGAGGTGACGGGTGGAGCGATGAAGCGGATCTTTGTCTACGAATACCTGAGTGGCGGCGGGGAGACGGCCCCCGGCGAACTGCTGGCGATGGGGCAGTCCATGCGCGATGCCATCATGGCCGACTTGCTTCGCCTTGGAAACCACGAGGTGTCGGTCGCCACCTGTCAGCGGGCGTCGCCGGTGCCGGAGCCTGCGCGGCCGGTCACGCCACGCGACGGCGAGTCGGCGTTCGACTTCGTCGCGCGGCAGGCCGACGCGCACGACCTTGCCTGGGTGGTCGCGCCGGAGACCGATGGCCTGCTGGCACGCCTGCACCAATGCGTCGATCCGGGCCGCTGGCTGGGCTGCGATGGCCCGGCGATCGAGCTGGCGACCCGCAAGCGCATGACTCTCATGACGCTGGCAGAAGCCGGCATCGCCACGCCACTGGCCTTCGATCACGCACCGGAAACCACGCGCTGGGTGGTCAAGCCGGACGACGGCGCCGGGGCCGTCGCGACCCGCCTGCACCACGACCCCGCAGCGGCGGTGGATGACTGGTCGGCACGCTCGCGCGCCGGCAGCCCGATGGCGATCGAGCCCTGGGTCGACGGCATGGCGCTCAGCCTGTCGCTGCTGTGCGGCAGGAAGCGATGCGAGCTGCTGAGCATCAACCGACAGCACCTGGACATCGACGCGCAAGGCCTGCTGTCGTTTCGCGGTGTCGAGGTGAATACGATGCCGCTCGCGGATCCGCGCGCGACAACGTTGGGTGCCCTCGCCGCCCGCGTGCATCAGGTCATCCCGGGTCTGCGCGGCTTCGTCGGCATCGACCTGGTGTGGCACGAACGGCGCGGGCCGGTGGTGATCGAGATCAACCCGCGTGTGACCTGCGCCTATGTCGGCCTGTCGCGCGCGCTGGGCCGCAACCTGGCGTCCGAGGTGATCGCCATGCACGTCGGCGAGCGGGCTTCGAGCCCGAAGGTGGCGCACATTCATGTCTGAGCGCACCGTGATCGGCTGGGACATCGGCGGCGCACACGCCAAGGCCTGCCTTCTGCAAGGCGGCGAAGTTCTCGACGTGGCGCAATGGCCCTGCGCGCTGTGGATGGGCATGGACCGGCTCGACGCCGTGCTGCACGCAGCGCGCCAGCGATGGACTGGGCTGGCCGCGGCGCAGCACGCCGTCACCATGACCGGCGAGATGGTCGACCTGTTCACGGACCGCGAAGACGGCGTGCGGAAGATCGCGGCGGAACTGGCGCGTGCACTGCCTGCATCGGACCCGGCGCGCCCGGGCGACGGCCATGGTGCCGTCCATTTCTTCGCTGGCGATGCCGGCTGGTGCCGCGACGCCGAGGTGCCGGCTCTCTGGAACGCCATCGCGTCTGCCAACTGGCTGGCGACGGCGCGACATGCGGCACAACGCATCGGCACGGGCTTGCTGGTGGACATCGGCAGCACGACGACCGACCTGATCGCATTCAGGAACGGACGCATCCTGACCGGCAGCCGCACCGATGCCCAGCGCCTGGCCAGCGGCGAGCTGGTCTACCACGGTGTCGTGCGCACGCCGCTGTGCGCTGTGGCGCACCGCATCGATTGGCGTGGCGAGCCGCACAACGTGATGAACGAACTGTTTGCGACCAGCGCCGACGTGTATCGCCTGACCGGCGAACTGAACCCCGCCCACGACCTGCACCCGAGCGCCGACAACGCTGCCAAGGACCCAGACGCGACCCGGCAGCGCCTGGCCCGCATGATCGGGCTCGACGGGCGCGACGGCTCACCCGATGACTGGCTGGACTTCGCGCGATCCTGGCGGGCGGTGCAGGTGGCCGTGCTGGGTGGCGAGATGCGCCGCGTGATGGAAGCTCACGGGCTTGCACGCGACGCCGTGATCGTCAGCGCCGGCTGCGGCGACTTCCTGGTTCCCGATGTGGTGGCGAGTGCCAGCGCAGGCGCGCCGGAATCCTGGCCCGCGCGCCGTCACGTCGCGTACGGCCGCGACGTGGCGCGCGCGCACGCGAGCACCGGCCACGCCGCGGTGCAGGACTGGGCGCAGGTGTGCGCGCCATGCGTCGCCGTGGCAACGCTCTTCGATATGGACCCCTCGGTATGTGGATCGTCAAGATCGGCGGCAGCCTGAACGCGAATCCGATGCTGCCAGCATGGCTCGACCTGCTGGCTGAATGCGGGGGCGGACGCGTGATCGTCGTCTGCGGTGGCGGCACGTTCGGCGACGAGGTGCGACGCGCCCAGGCGCAGTGGCGCTTCAGCGACCTCAGCGCGCACAACATGGCGATCCTCGCCATGGCGCAGACCGCCTACCTGATGCACGGCCTGAATCCCGCGCTGCAGCTCACGCGAACCAAGTCCGACATCCAGCGCGTGCTGCACAAGGGACGCACGGCGCTATGGCTGCCCTTCGAACTGCAACGCAGCCGGTCGACCGACCAGACGAACTGGGAGTTCACGTCGGACAGCATCGCGCTCGACCTCGCCCATCGCCTGAATGCGGAGCGCCTGGTGCTGGTCAAGTCCTGCGAGATCGACCCGCGATTGAGCCTGGCTCAACTGCGCGATGCGGGCGTCGTCGACCAGCGATTCGGCGCGCTGTCGGATGGCGCGGACTTTCCGATCGACATCGTCCATTTCAACGAGGTGGGCCGCGTCCGGTCGTTGCTGCTCGGCCACGTCCGCTTCGACAATCAATGATGCGTCGCGCCGGGTTCGGCGGTCGCATGGCCGAGCATCACTGCGACCAGCGTCCGCAGGCGCTGGGGGTCGAGCGCCGCACTCCGGTCGCCCTCGCACACCGCGGTCCGGAAGCCCGCGAACCCGGGCGCGAGCGCGCGCAACAGCGGCTCGTGCGCGGCACGCAACGCGCCTGCCAGGCCGACCATCACCCCGGCTTCGCGCGCCGTGGCGATGAAGCGGCGCAGTTCGGCCATCGGCACGGCATCGAACAGGCTGCCCGCACGCTTGTCGGAGGTGTCGGCCATCACGCCGGCAAAGCCCAGGGCGCATGCGTGTGCGACATCGGCCAGGTCCAGTCCCTTGTCGGCGATGAACACCGGCACGATGGGCCACCCGCTGGCGGCCAGCGCGTCGAGCACCGCCCGTGCCTGCGGCGCACGCTCGATGCCGACCTTGACATAGTCGACGCCGCAAGCGCCAACCGCATCGACACACGCCGCGATGCGATCCGCCTCGTCCATAGCGACATCGCCGATGGTCGCGCTGATGTCCAGGCCGCTGCCGTGGTGGCGCAGTGCGCCCACGATCTCGCGAATGGTGGCGATCGGCAGGCCGCCCAGCGCACCGTGGCCCGGCTCCTTGAGGTCGATGAAGTCGGCTCCCCCGTCTGCAGCCAGCAAGGCTTCCTCGACGCTCCGGACGCTGACAAGCAGTTTCATGACGGTGGTTCCTGAATGACATGGGGGGCGTCGGCGCGGTGGCGTCGCACGGCATCGACCAGCCAACCCCAGGCTTCACGCTCCTCGGGGCCGGCCGTCTTGTCGATGGCGATCTGCAGATAGGCCATCTCGCTGTCGACTTTCTGCGGCGGCAGCATGTGCAGGCGACTCACCAGCACCGCGCCCTCGATCACGGCCGCCTGCGCGCGGTTGAAGCCGGCGAAGCCCGAGTGCACGACCTCGTGCACCCGCATCATGTGCAACACCGGGCGCTGCACGTCGTCGATCCGCTCGGCCAACCTCAATTCGACGTGGCTCAAGGCGCAGTCCAGGCGTACGCCCGCGATCTTCTCGGCCGGCCGCGTCGGCCAGTCGCGGCGGCCGGTCACGCACCCTGCGAAAACGCGGGTATCGGTCACGATGTTGAGCACAGCGCAGGCCGTCGCGTCGATGTTGTCGTAGGTGGTCGAGGGCTTGAACGGCATCAGCACCACCTGCGCACCGCGGTAGCGCACGCCCATCGGCGCGACATGCGGCTTGCCGTCGGGCGCGACCGTGGTGACGACGGTTTCGAAGATGACGTCGTTCATTTGAAGGGCTCTTCGGTCGTCTTGCGTACGGCTCGTGTCGTGCCCGGCGCGCACCACGCGTCGGGGTTCTCGTGCTGGCGTTCGACGGCGCACCCCCAATCCAGGGGCTGGTCCTGCACATAGCGCTTGCCAAGCTTGTGGGCGATCTCGGCGTGCGCCAGTTCCACGCCCATGTAGAAGGCATGCGCCGCGTCGCCTTCGAGGCCGAGTTGCGGCCACAGGTCGAACGCGCCCTGCCCTTTGCGCAGCCCGTCACGGTTGTAGACGTGCAGTCCGGTCGCGGACACCTGCACGCGGAAGTTCGGATCGCGCACCTGCGCGGCGGTGGCCGCGATCTCTTCAGGCGTGTCGAGGAACGGCCGCTTGGCATGCACCGTCATCAGCGCATCGCTCAAGCCCTTGGGCAGCGTGCCGTGATGGCGCGCGGCGTACATGATGCGGCGCGCCCAGTCGGCCTCCTTCACTGCACGGCGGGCATGGTTGCTGACCTGCGTGGTCAAGACCGCCGCCACGTCGAGTTCGGCGCAGATGCCGAACAGCAATGCGTTGATGCCGCTCGTGTCGGCTTCCGTCAGCTCGGTCAGGTTGCCCACGCCCATCATGATCGACACCTCGGGAAATCGCTCGCGCAGCCGGTGGTAGCGCACGATGGAGGCGGTCAGGCCGAACGGGATCGGATCGAGGATCGAATCGGCCAGGAACTCCCTGCCTCGCCGCTGCATGACTTCGACCGCTTCGTGCAACGACGCTTCATCGCTGGGGATGCGGGGAATCAGGACCGGGGTGGATGCCACCTCGTCGGCCACCCACAGGGTGTCCAGCGTCAGGCTGAGCAGATAGTCGGCGCCTGCGCGGCCGCCGCGCAACAGTTCACCGGTGTCGATCGAATCGACGCTGACCCGGAAGCCACCGGCCTTCAGCGCCTGGACGCACTCTTCCAGATGGGCGAACGGGGTCGCCGGCAGACAGCCCAGGTCAATCACGTTGGCGCCGTCGGCGCGCAGGCGCCCGGCGCGCGCGACGACCTCCGGCACGCTCAGGCGAGGCGCGTCGACGATCTCGGCAAAGATCGCGACTTCGTATTCGTCCAGCGTGATGGCCTTGGCGGCACGGTCGAAAAAGCGCGGCAAGTCCTTCACCTCATCGGGCCCGCGCTGCACCGGGATGCCGAAATGCAGCGACAGCGCATCCATGTCGCCGCGGCAGCGCCCCGGCACGACGATGCGGTCGAAGCCGGCCTGCGGAGGCACCCGGCGGCGGATCATGTCGGCCGTCATCAGCCCCGCCACCTGCAGGCCCAGGTCCCGCACTTCCCAGGTGAAGGGCGCGGAATCGATGCTGGCCAGCACCCGCTCCAGACTCGGCTGCGCGAGGTGGCCGGTCAGGAAGAGGATGTGTTCCATGCGAGAGAGACTTCCTTCAATCGGGCGTCGAGCGCGGCTTCGAGCTCGGCGGGCGAAGCGACGACCCGGCAGAAATCGATCTTGCGCAAGCGCTCCACGTTGTCCAGTTCGATGCCCCGGGGTTGCAACGTCACCCAGCCGTGCGGCGACCGGGTCACGACCACCGGCTCGGTGTCGCATGCAAACACGATGCCCGGTATGCCCCGCTTGCCGGCCTGCGCGAACATGTTGGTCGGCAGCGAATCGCTGATGCCGTAGGCGCACTTGGCCACCGTGTTGCTGGTGGCAGGGGCGACGACGACCGTGTGATAGATGTCCTCGTACAGCATGCCCACGGGAACGCCGCTGGCCGTCTTGTCGCGAAAGATCCGGAACCGCAACTTCAGATCGTCGAGATGCAGCCGGTAGATCTCCAGCACTTCTTCGCCGGCGGCCGAGACGAACAGGTCGACTTTCGGCAGACGCGCGGCCAGTGCCAGCGCCTCGTCGAGAAAGTGGCCGGACCCGGTCACGCACCAGGCAAAGCGCGAACGCGGCTCACCGTCGTGGGCCATCGCCTCGTCGCCGGGCGCATCCGCGGCGGCGCTGCGCGCGGCAGCCTCAGGAATCTTGCTCGGGATGGGAGACCTCGATCTGGAGCTTGTGGATCTTGCGGTAGAGGGTGTTCCGGCTGACCTCCAGCGCCTTGGCGACGTTGCTCACGTTCCAGCGGTGCTGTTCCAGCATCTGCAGCAGCAGTTGCCGTTCGTTGGCCTGGATCAGGTTGAGCTTGGCAGAGCCCGGCGCGTTGTCGCCGTGTCCGTCGCGTACCGATCCCGGCGCCGCGGCCGCTGTCGCGGCGGGCGCCGTCGCGTCGATCCGTTCGCCGTTCATGCCCGACGCCGGCTGGAGGTTGACGGCCATCGCGGGCAGATGGACGCGGGTGATCGGCTTGCCGTCGGCCAGCGCCGCCGCGGTGCGCAGCACGTGCCTCAACTGGCGGATGTTGCCGGGCCAGCCGTGCGCCATGAGCAGGCGCTCGGCCTCGGCACTCAGCGATGCATCGGGACCGCCCTCGGTCGCCAGCAACGCACGGATCAGTTCGAGCTTGTCGCTGCGCTCGCGCAGCGGCGGCAACTGCACCTCGATGCCGGCGAGCCGGTAGTACAGGTCTTCGCGGAACTTCCCTTCGCGCACCAATGCCGGCAAGTAGCGATGGCTGGCGCTGATCAGCTGGAAGTCGACCGAATGGCTTTCCTCGGTGCCCAGCGGCGTCACGCGCCGCTCGTCGAGCACGCGCAGGAGGCGCGACTGCAGCTCCAGCGGCATGTCGGCGATCTCGTCGAGGAACAGCGTGCCGCCGTCCGCCTGCAGGACCTTGCCGCGGCGCCCGGAACGCTGCGCGCCGGTGAATGCACCGGCGCAATAGCCGAAGAGCTCGGATTCGATCAGGGCTTCGGGCAGGCTCGCGCAATTGATTGCCACGAAGGGGCCGGTCGAGCGCGGACTGCCGTCGTGCAGCGCGCGCGCGAAGACTTCCTTGCCCGCGCCGGTTTCGCCGCAGACCAGCACCGGCGTGCCACGGGCGATCACCCTCCGGCCGACTTCCAGCTGGGCTTCGAGCCGCGCATCCTCGAAGGTGCAGTCGGCCGTCCCGGCCCGCACGACCAGCGGCCTCGCCTTGGCGCGCGAGACCGGCACCATCGACGCTCCGCCCGATGGCGACACGGCGGCCGACGACGAGACGAGCATTGCATCGGCGGCCGAAGCCGGGCGTCGCGCGACCGCGAAGAATCGCAGCGCGGCATCGGTGCCGTAGGTCACGACCGGATGGAACGACGACGACGCGCTGCGGTGCAGCATGTCGGCGAGCGAGGTCTGGAACAGGTCCTCGATGCGCCGCGAGCGGATCTGGTCCATCGACTGCAGTCCGAGCTGGAACATCGCGCTGCGATTGGCGGCAAGGATGCGGCCGTCGTCGTCGACCGCCAGCTTGCCCTCGTGCAACGTGTAGACGAACTCCGGCCGGCTGTGGAAATGGAGCGGATGCGCGTTGCGGAACTGGCGATCGATCAGGCGGTTCTCGATCATTCGCGCCGTCATGGACAGCAGCACCAGCAGGTGCTGCTGCATCAGGCTGGAACGGCTCGTCACGTCGAGCGCGGCGACGATGCTGCCCGTCGGATCGAACACCGGGACGGCCGAACAGGTGAGTTGCGTGAACTGCGTGTAGAAGTGATCGTCGCGGCACACGGTCACCGGCCCCGCGGCGGCCAGGCAGGTGCCCATGCCGTTGGTGCCGGCTTCGGTTTCGCTCCAGATGCCGCCGGCGCGCAAGCCCAGCGGGCCGACCTCGGCTGCGAACTCGGGGGACGACACCATGTGGAGGATCACGCCGTCGGTGTCGGTCAACAACACCGCGATCTCGCTGTCGGCCAACTGCTGGTAGAGCGTGGTCATCTCATACCGCGCGCACTCGATCACGGCGGCGTGGCGTGCGCGCCGCTCTTCGAGCGGTACGCGCGAGATCACGTTCGGGTCGTGCGGCTTGTCCGGCTCCAGGTGGTACTCGTTGAGGCAGCGGATCCACGAATTCGTGACCACGTCGGTGGTCCGGTCCTGAAGCCCGCCGCGCACGATGTCCAGCACGCGATCCGCGTGAGGATCGGCGGGCCTTGTGCCTTTCCGAAGGGTCAACGCCATCGATGTCTCCGTGTGCGACCGGCCCGCCCGATGCGCGGTGCGCGGATCCGCTGTATGTATGGCCCGCATTTTGCAGCTTGAGCCGCATTGCGCGCAAAAGATACTTTTTGCGACAGCACGCCGCTACACACAAGAGCACTACCCCGTATGCACACGTTGACTTCCGGCCAGCCCTCAGAGAGTTCCACGCCCTGGATCGCCCCTCCCTCGCTGGCGGACGCGCCTGCGCTGGACGTGATCTTCATCGAAGGCTTCGTGGGCCACACGGTCATCGGCATCCACGAGACGGAGCTGCACCGCACGCAGCCCCTGGTGATCGGCGTGCATGCGGGCCTGGCGCGCGCACGCGCCTGCGACACCGATCGCATCGCCGACACCATCGACTACGGCGCGGTGTGCGAGCGCCTGCGCCGCCTGATGGCGGAACACAAGCTGCAGTTGCTGGAGGCTTTCGCCGAAACCATCGCCGACATCGTGATCCGCGAGTTCGGCGCGGCCTGGGTTCGCGTCAAGGTCGCCAAGCCGCGGAAGTTCGACGACGTGACAGCCGTTGGCGTGCAGATAGAGCGCCGCGCGCCACCCGCCAAGGAACACCTCACCCACTCAGGCGCAGTCCTGCACCTGATCGGCTCCGGCATGGTCCCGGGGTAGGCACGCTCCAGCCGCGCACCCCCAGCCCCTTCCAGGAACACCGCGGAACCGGCTTCGCCGGGCCGCCGGGTGTTGCCCCCGGAAGGGGGTTGGCGAAGCGACACGAAGTGCGCGCAGACTGGGGGCGACCTCAGCTATGCGCGGCGAAGGGATGGCTGGCGCTGCCCTTCTTGGCGACGACTTCGGCGGCGGTGGGCGAACCCGATACCGCGCGCTGGATCGATTCCTTGACGGCCTGGTAGTTGTAGTCCTGGATCTTCGTGTCGTCGTCGGCCAGCCAGTGGATGAAGACGCCGCAGCAGATGAACAGGTTGTCGGCCTCATCCTTGGGGATCGTGCCGTCTTCGACGCAGTCCGCCACCGCCATGGCAACGGCCCGCTGGGCCGGCCCGAACATCTGCACGGCCTGCTTGGCTCCCTTGATGGTGACCTTGTTGAAAAGCACGGTCGCGGGCTTTGTCAGCAGGTTGGGCGCCACCACGGCCAGCAGACAGGTGAAGCCGTCCTTCTGGTTGGTGAGAGCATTCGCGAAGGCTGTTTCGGCAGGACTGCCGCGCGGCCCGATGATCAGATCGATGTGAGCGACTTCATTGCCCTCACCGACGAGTGACTCGCCGACCATCATGCGATCAATTTTTGCCATGGTTATTAGTCTCCTGAGTGCGTTCTGGGGCCATAGGGGACACTGGCCTGCCGGCCAGCGCAACGTGTCAGGTATCACGATCCGTGCCACCCGGCCCGGACCATCCGGCGGCGGGCCGCGAGGGACTCGCCAGGCCCGCGATCAGCAAGGTCGCGACCGTCAAATCTGCAGTGGTCCCCGGGTTGATGCCGTCGGCCTTGAGCGAGGCGTCCCAGGCTGCGAAATCAGGATCGGCGTCGAGCCCGCCACGGCAGCGCTCGCGCACCCGCCATCCCTGCGCCGCAGTCATGACAATGTGTGCCACGGCGTCGCCATGAATTCGAACAATGTGTGAATCGGCAACGCTGCTCAGCAGTGCCAGATAGAGCCGCTGGACCGCCGCGACGGTGGCGGCATCCGGCGGGCCTCCGACCCGGGTCGTCTTCAATGAAAACCCGGTTCCGAGCGTTGGCACACCCAGGTCGAACAGCGCACCGTAGCCGTCGCGGTACAGGCCCGCGATGCTGTCCCGGTGCGCCGCGAGCGCCATCGCCGCGCGCAGGTCCATGCTGGGCGCGTGCCGGACGTCCTGGTCCGCTGCCGTGCCCAGTCCGCCCGGGCGAGCCCGGGCGATGGCACGGAAGGCAGCCTGCGCGTCGGACAGGTCGAGCGCGCCCAGCACGGATTCGATGGCGTCCTGCAGCTCCGCCGGCGACGAGGCGTCGGGCCGCAATTCGATTGCGCGCGCGATGGGCGCGCACAGCAGCACGATGCCCAGGTTCGTGTTGCAGCCCGCCACCGCCCATGTCGCCTCCACAGCCGCCTCGATGCGCTCGCCCACCGATGTCCCGCGCTCGAACAGCGGTCCGGCCGCGGCCTCGGCGCTGGCGACGAAGGCATCGGCCGTCATTCCATGCCCGGCCGACGCCCGGCTCACGTTGCCGGGCTTGCGCACCGCCACGTCGAGCTCGCAGGCGCGCAGGAAGCAGGCCCTGGCGCGGTCCGTCGCGCACTGGCGCATTTCTGTGACAGGCATGTTCATGCGCGGCGCGCCAGCTTCGACTGCGTGCCGGCCTGCGAGGCCGCGAGCTTGCGATCGAGCAGGTCGTCGACGATGCAGCGGGCGATATCGAAGCCGGTCACGCGCTGCAAGCCCTGCCAGGCGGCCACGCCGTTGACTTCGATCACCTGGATGCCGTGCCTCGATCCCCACTTCGTGCGCGGTGGCGAAGGCATCAGGTCCACCCCGGCGTAGTCCATGCCCAGTGCCAGCGCCGCGCCCTCGGCCAGACTGGCAAGCTCGGGCGTCAGTTCCGCGGGTTCGCAGCGTGCGCCTTGCGCGACGTTGTGAATCCAGTGGCTGCTCACCCGCCGCATCGCGGTGACGGCCCGTCCTCCGACCACCAGCACCCGCCAGTCGAAGCCGGGCGCCGTCAGCGGCGGAATGAAGCGCTGCAGATAGGCGAGCGACCCGTAGGCGGCCCCGATGTCCGGCAGCCGGTGATGAACGCCATCCACCTGGCCCACCAGCTGCAAACCCTTGCCCTGCGAACCGAACAGCGGCTTGAGCACCAGCGCGTGGCCGGCCGCGCCTTCGCGGATCGCGATGCGCTGCGCGTGCGCGAGTGATTCGGTGGCCCAGGTCGGCGGCGTGGGAACGCGCGCCGCATGCAGCAGCAGGCTGGTCATCGACTTGTCGACGCTGCGTTCGATCGCCCGGGCGTCGTTGTACACGGAGACGCCGAGCTCGCGCAGCGCATGCAGCACGCCGAGCCGCTTCGTGACCTGTTCGAAGGTCCCGCTTGCGATGCCGCGCACCAGTACCGCATCGGGCAGGTCGCGGCCGAAGCCGGGGATGACCAGGCCATGCCAGGCCGCCGTCGTGTCGATGCGGCAATCCGCCAGGTCGACGCAGCGGCCGATGCAGCCGCGCGCACGCAGCGCCGCCTGGAGCCGGCGCGTGTGCCAGCCGGTCTCGTCCGTCATGATGGCCACGGTGAGGCCCCCGAGCCGGGTCATCACGCCTCCTTTTGCCACAAGCCCAGCAGCAGGGGCATGTCCAGGCCGCCGGCGTGCCAGGTGTTGCCGCTGTCGAGGTTGCTGACCCATACCTCGGCGGGCGCGAACAAGGCGCCGTCGATCTTGTAGAAGTCGTATCCGGCCGCCGTGAAGATGTCGGCGAACGAACGGCCGTAGTCGGTCGAGTTGCTCGACGGCAGCCGCTTCGCGAGGTCGCGGGCGGCCGCGTCCTCGCCACGCACGGTGAGGTGCACGCGGCCGCCGTACAGGATCGCATCGTTGGTTCGCCCCATGGCTTCCACGGCGTCGTGGCTCGGCGCCGGCAATGGGGCCGAGCCCGCACCGCCCACGATGTTGCCAAGGGCGAAGCCCAGCTGGTGCGCCTTGTGCAGCGCGACCTCCACCACGCGCGCCACCACCTGCGTGGTGCCGGCGAGGCTGGTCGTCGGCGTGAGGATCAGCGTCAGCCCTTCGCCGCTCAAGTGGCAATCGCGCAGCAGCTTGTCGATGATGACCTGCGGCGGCTCGCGATCGACCTCCAGCACGAGCACCCCCGCGTCCGCGCGGTCGCGGTAGCCGAGTTCATCGAAAAGCGTTTCCTTGGTCGCCAGCGCGCGCGCCGGTCCCGAGCCGAGCGAGAAGAATTTCTTGCCGCCCGTTTCCTCCTTGCTGGCCGCGAGGCTCCAGCCGGCGTACTGGCTGCCCAGGCAGGCCAGCACCGGCTGTGCGCTGTGCACCTCGATCCAGGTGGGCCAGCCGTCTTTTCCGTCGGGACGCAGGTTCACCTGGCCGAGGCCACCCATGCAGATCTCACCCACGAGCAGGCCCGCCGCCACGCTGCCGCCGACGGAGATGCCCGCGTCGACGATGCAGGGACCGGTCCCGTCACGGTGTGCATGCACGCCGAGCGCATCGGCGGTGGCCAGCAGTCGCTCGACGAGCGGCCGCGAGAGGGTGTTCACGCTGAGCGTGGATGCGGCAAGGGGTGCCGCCGCGGCATCGGTCATACGGTGGACTCCAGGGATTGATGCACGGCCAGGCGGCCACGCTGCAGCAACTCGCGCACCTGCAGGGCGTTAGCGCCGCTGGCACTCACGCTGCACAAGGGATCTCCGGCCTCGAAGCCCGAAGCAGCGGTGGGCAGATCGTGGCATCCGGCGCGTGCGGCCAGACGTTGCGCGGCGGGCTCATCGAGCCAGAGCCGGCGCGGGGCGAAGACGACTTCGTTGCCACGAACGGGGTCGTTCGCTGCCTGCGTGGGCCATGGCGCAAGCTTGCCCCGTACACAGGCGCGCACATGCGCTGCCACGATGCCGCGACCGTAAAGCGCCATGCTGGCCGGCGGCCGCGGGTTGACCTCGAGCACGCTGACGGCATCGCCGTCCAGCATGAAGTCCAGGCTGCCGAGGCCGCGCAGGGAAAAGGCTTCCACCAGTGCGCGCAGTGCGGCCTTCACTCGGGCGGCCACGATGTCGGGCAGCGGCACCGGCCCCACGGCACCGCAAAACACGAAGGGCCGCCCCGCCAGGGGACGCACGATCAGTTCGTTGAACCCGAGCACCGAGGCATCGCGTCCATTGGCGACGAATGTCGCCGACATGGGCGTGCCCGAAGCCTCGCGCTGGAAGTAGTGATGGGCGCTCACGGCGTCGGATGGCGCCCTGCCCTGCTGCGATTCCACGCGGCGGATATGCCACCCGCCGCAGCCGTGTGCATCCTTGATCAGCCATCCGGCGGCATCCTCCGGCGTTGTCATCCGGACGGCCGGATGGGCGATCCCTCGCGCGTCGAGGAATCCGAAGAAGCTCCCCGGCTCCCGCACGCGCCGCATGGCGTCGGCCTGCGTTCCGATCAGCGGCAGCAACGCCGCGCCGCTCTCCAGCAGATCCGGCCGCCCCTCGAAGCCGGAGCCGGCGATCCAGCCGGCTACGCGCCGCCGCTGCGAGAGCGACTCCAGCGCCGACAGCAGCCGCGCGCCATCGATGCTCAAGTCCGCTGGATCGCCGATCGAATACCACTCGGAACAGGCTCGCCGTGTGTCCGCGTCGCCGAACAGATCGAGCGCCACGACCTCGAATCCGTCGTCGACGGCCGATTCGGCGAGCACTCGCGCCGAGATGGAAGCGACGGCCAACGCTGTCATGGTCGATGGCCGGATCGATCAGGCTGCCTTTTCGGCAATGAAGGCCCGAGCGGTGGCAAACGCCTCTGGAAAGCTCAGGACCACCGGCGATTCGGCCTCATGCATCTGCACCAGCAGCCTTTGCTGGGTCTGGTACTTGACGTTGCCGATCGCCAATGCGCCGATGCCTACCGCCGCGGTGTCGGGCAGCGGCTTGGCGTTGTCCATCACGGCGACGCCGGCAATGCCCTCCGGCGGCACCGCATTCACGTCGGCCGCGACCTTGAGCCGCGCGGCCGAGGTCAGCACATCGGCCGAGACGGCCTGCACGCCTGCCGGCGCACAGGCGAGCAGCACGTCAGCGTCGGCGACCGATGCGCGCACGGCCGCCGCATCGCCACCGGCCACGCCTCCCAGGCTGACGCCAAAGCGCTTGCCGGTCTCGCGCGCAACCGCTTCGGCCGCGTCGGCACCGCCGCGGCTGGAGAGAAAAACCTGGGCGCCCGCCTGTGCCGCGATCACGCCGGCGATGCGGCCCACCGGCCCCGTGCCGCCGACGACGACGACACGTTGGCCGTCCAGGCCTTTCGCGTGGTGGCGGGCGAGCGCAGCCTCGACGCAAGCCACCATCGCGGCCGCGGTCGTGTAGGCGCCGCTGGGGTCCGCCATCAGCGACACGACGAAGGGCTTGAACATGGATGCCTTCGCCCGGTCGAGCATGTCGGCGGCTTCCACCACGTCGCGCCCGCCGATGAAGATGCCGGTGCGCAGCAGGCCCTTCGGACTGCGCGAAAAGATCGTGTCCTGCGTGAGGCCGGCAATGCCGTCCGCGCCCACCTCGCAGTACGGCACGATGACCTGGTAGCCCGCGTCGGCGGCCATGTTGATGTCGAACGGGCTCATCTGCCGGCCCGGTGTGAACATGTGGAGGATGTAGGGGCGTTCCATGAGAAACCTGTGTTGATCAAGGCGTCGAGATGAGCGGCGACGAGGGGCGACGATCGAGCAGCGTGGCGCCTGCGTTGCGGCCGGATACGACGCGCAGCGCCAGCGATGGCGCGACGACACCTGCGGCCTGCATGGCCTGCATGGCGGCTTCCGCCCGCGCCTGCGAGGGGAAGATCGCGAAGCCGGTCGGCCCCCAGGAGCTCTGGCCGATGGCAGCGAGATGCTCGCCACGGTGCTGCAGAACCCATCCGAGCAGGCAACCCACCGCTTCACTTGCGAAAGCACGGCCCCCTTGGGCGGACGCGAAGTGCTCGCCCAGCACCTGCTGGATTCGCGTGACACCGGCAGCAAAGGGAGCGAAGTCCGCAGCGGCGGCGCCCGGCAGCACGCACATCAGCACCTGATGGCAGATGTCGGCGGCCAGTGCCCGCGGCAATGGCGGCAGGCTGGCGATGCGCTGTCTTTCCTCGTCGCCCGACAAGCCTTTCTGCGCGCTGTCCTGCACGATCAGGACGCGCCAGGCTTCGGGCAGCGGAATGCGCGACAACACTGCCGCAGGTGCGCCGTTCGCGCCCGGGCCGCCATCGACGATCAGGCCCCCGTGGTCGAACCCCGCGATGCCGATGCCCGAGCGCAGCCCGCGCCCCAGCCATTGCGCCAATGTGGCGGTCGGGACGCTCAGGCCGTGCCACAGCGCGAACGCCCGCCCGATCGCCAGCGCCAGTTGCGTTCCTGATCCGAATCCGGCATGCGCGGGCAATACCTGCTCCAGCCTGAGGTGCAGCGGATCGCGCCGGCCGGTGTGGCCTCGCAGCATGCGCAAGCAAGCGGCCGCGCGCTCGATTTCGGCATGGGCTGCAGGTCCGTTCGCAGTGACCCGGTCGACAGGCGACGCGCTGATCTCGACCTCCGTTTCGAAGCCGCCGATCACGAGCCCCACGCTGCCGAAGCTGCGGCCCAGCGAACCGGCAGGGTCAAGAAACCCCAGGTGCAATCGCGCAGGAGCGCGCAGCGCGACCGTCGCCGGGCGGTCGACGAAGCTCGCTTCGGGAAAATTTCGAGGGCGATCCATCGTGCTTCCGGCGTGTTGAAAGGCAGGGGTGGCTCAAGGCTTGCAAAGCAAGGTCTGTTCCGCTGACCTTTTCTCCCGGAGCGTCACGCCCCGGCTCGGCGGGCCTGCGCGGACCTGTATCGAGTTGAGGACACTGTGTCACCACGCGCGTCCGCGCCAGAAAGCTCAGTCGTACTTCAGGTACTTGAAGCGCGGGTCGTCCGGAGTCCCTTCGAGCGACGACCCTTCCACGGCGCCGGGTTGCCACATCACGACTTCCTCGATCTTCCTGGCGAGCTCGAAGTCCTTCTCGGTGATGCCCTTGGCGGCGTGGTTCATCAGTTTCACCGTGACGAAGGCGTAGGACACCGTGAGATCCGGGTGGTGCCAGGCAGCCTCCGCGAGGTGCCCCACGGCATTGACCACCATCAGCGTGCCTTTCCAGCCGCTGGTCTTGAACTTGCGTCGAATCCAGCCGTCCTCGAAATACCACTTCGGCAGCTCTTCGGCGAGCCGCGCGGTGGTCTCTTCAGGCGTGAACACCTCGGATGCAGACTGCTTGCGCCATTTGGTCATGTCGGCCCCTTGCGAAGTGGCGATCATCCAATGCTATGGCGCCGCCGGCCGCTGCGCTCGCCGACCCCGCGGATAGCCGCGAAGCCAAGAGAGGAGTCCCCATGAACCGCAACCCACGATTCACGATCTCCAGCTTGTCCGGCGTGGCCGCGCTGCTGGCCATGGTCTGCGCCATGCATGCCGGCGGGGCGGAGCTGTCGGTGGATCAGGTGAGGGACGCGCTGAAGAATGCCTCGCCGGCCCAGCCCGTCGACCTTGCAGGCAAGGACCTCTCGGACCTCGACCTGAGCAGGCTCGACTTTCGGCGTGCCAACCTGCGGGGCACCAGCTTCTTCGGCAGCAAGCTCGTGCTGTCCGACTTCCGCGGTGCGGTACTGGAAGGCGCGAACCTCAATGGCGCCTGGCTGATGGGCACGGACTTCACGGGAGCCGATCTGAACCGCGCAAGCCTGCTTTCGGTCGTCGTCCTGGGTGGCGAAGTCAAGAAGATGCCAATCTTCAAGGGCGCGAACATGACGGGCGTCCGGATGATCGCGGATCTGCCGGGGGCCGACCTCTCCGGGGCCAACTTCAGCAACGCCGTCGTGGGCGTCAACATCAAGAACCAGGGCATGGGGCAGATGCGCACCGATCTTGCCGGGGCCAACCTGGCGGGCGCCACCTTGGCGGGCGCCGACTTCAACCGGTCCTTGATGGCCTTCAGCAACCTGAAGGGCAGCAATCTCCGGGGTGCCAACTTCTTTCGGGTCAAGCTGGCGGGGGCCGACCTCACGGGCGCTGACGTGACAGCTGCCGACTTCACCGAGGCCGATCTCGATGGGACGGTCTTTCGCGATGTGAAGGGTTTCGCCGAGGCCAAGGGGCTCGATCGCGCCACGAACCTCGACAAGATCGTGCGTTGATCTCAGGACGACGTCCGCGCCTTGAACCACCGCTCGTGGATCTGCTCGTACGTCCCATCCTGATAGACCTCGAGCAATGCCTCGTTGATCCGCTTGCGCAGCGGGCTGCCCAGCGCAACCACGATGCCGTACTTCTCCGGCCGGAACAGGGGGCCCACCACCTGCAGCGAGTGCTTGCCCGATCTGGCGGCCCAGTACTGCAGCGTGGGTGCGTCGAAGACGAGGGCCTGCACCTTGCCATGCATCAGCAACTCGATGCCCGCCGCGGCATCCGCGACTTCGACCACGGGCAGGTGCATGCTCGCAAGGTACTCTGCCGCGACGGTGCCAGGCACGGTCGCGACGGTCTTGCCGGGCAGGTCCCCCGGGCCGGCAATGGTCGATCGCAACCGCTGCACCGTCTGCGATGAGGTGACCGTCGCCGTCAACTGCGTGATCAGCACGATGCCCATCAGCCAGACACAGGCGATCACGATGCGCCTCAGCGCCCCAGGGTCGCTGCGCTCGCCATGCTCGCCGGTGGCGATGATCAGCAGCGTGTTCCACATCTGGTTGCCGATCTCCACGGCATATCCCTTGCGGGAATTCCCGCCGCGCCTGCGCTCGATGAACCACAGGACGTTCGCCCAGATAAACACCAGCACCATCGCCACGCCGAACAGCTTGCCCATGGACTTCCACGGAATGGCGGCCAGCATGGCGAGGATGGGACTCTCCTCCTCGGCGCGGACCATGATCTGCAGGCCCGAATCGAAGTAGGACTGCGAAAAATCCGCGATCCGTTCGCGTTCGGGCGTCATCACGATGGCCGAAATGGCAACGTCCGCGTCGCCGCGCGGCACGCTGTCGAGTTGGTCGGCACGCGAGCCTGCATCCACCCACACGAAGTCGACCCGCATCCGGCGCGCGAGCTCGTTCCACAGGTCGATGCTGAACCCCGTGTACTGATCGCCCTGCTTGAAGACGAAGGGCGCCAGTGGTCCGGTGACCACACGCAAGGGACGCGTTTGCGCTGGAGTGCCATCGGCCGCGCCCACCGGCGAAACGTACGACAGCGCCAGGCACATCGACGCGATGCCCCGCCACGCGAGCGATTTCGTCACCATCGGCGTCCTCCATCCTTTTGGACTTTGGTGCATTCTGGCTGCGAGCGGCAGCATCCACAATCGAAGTTCAACGATCAATTCCTGGAGGCCCCATGGATCTTCAACTGACCGGCAAGCATGTGCTCGTGACCGGTGGCAGCCGAGGCATCGGCCTGGCCTGTGCGCGGGCCTTCCTGCGCGAAGGCGCGCGGGTAAGCCTCGCCGGGCGCACACCGGCTCATCTCGACACCGCCGCGGCACAACTGCTTGCCGAAGGACATTCGGTCGGCGGCTACAGCGCGGACCTGAGCGATGCCCGTGCTGCGCTGCACGTGCTGGACGCCGTGCAGGCCGAGTCCGGCCCGATCGACATCCTCGTCAATTCCGCCGGGGCGGCGCGCCGCACGCCCTTCGACGAACTGCAGCCCCAGAACTGGCACGACGCCATGCAGGCCAAGTTCTTCAGCTACATCAACGTGATGGACCCGCTCATCAAGCGCATGGGTGAACGGGGGTCGGGCGCCATCGTCAACGTCATCGGCATGGGCGGCAAGGTCGCATCGCCGACGCATCTTGCAGGCGGTGCCGCCAACGCCGCGCTGACGCTCGCCACCGCGGGCCTGGCCGCCGCGTACGGCCCACGCGGAGTTCGGGTGAACGCGGTGAACCCCGCGCTGACGCTGACCGACCGCATGGCCGAAGGCATCGCGGCGGATGCGCGCCTGCGGAAGGTGACCGAAGAGGAAGTGTTGCGCGACGCCGAGGCGCGCATGCCGCTGGGCCGCCTGGCCAAGCCGGAAGACATCGCCAATGCGGTCGTCTTCCTCGCTTCGCCGAGCGCCAGCTATATCTCGGGCGCCATCATCTCGATGGACGGCGCAGCCGTGCCGATGGTGGTGTAGGGCCGGACGGCCGGGTCAACTGGCCGGAAACTGCTGCGGCATCGGCTCGGCGGAGCGCGTCGCCGGATCGTCCTTCGCCCTGTCGCGGCCAAGGTCCTCGATCATCTTTTCCCCAACCTCGTCCTTGCCGTCGGAGGGAATCGATTCCTCGAAGCCGATCTCGGGTTCCTCGTTGGTGGCGGGTTGTCTGCTCGGTGAATCTGCGCGCGCTGTATCGGTCATGCTGGGCTCCATGCAAAAGCCGAGACTTGCACCTGGGACCGCCTCCGCAACCCGGGCAAACTCGTCATCGCCTGTCGGCCGGCGCTGACGGTCGGCGGGCACCGTAGAATCTTGCTCCCACACTCACTGCCCGTAGCTCAGTTGGATAGAGCACCTGCCTTCTAAGCAGGTTGTCGGGGGTTCGATCCCCTCCGGGCAGGCCAACACGCATGCCGCTTTCGATGGTAGCGATCACTGCCTCAATGGCGATTCAGCGTCGCAATGGTCCGAAAAACGGCCCAAAGCGCCCGCCAGACAGGCCGCTGCGAGTTGGACCCGAACTAGAAGCCGTCCGCCTGGCCGAGCCACTCGCAGCCCTGAGCCCCACGCGTCATGGCCAAGATGAAGAAAGCGGGCCTGATAGCGGAGCAACCCCGCGAGACGCCGCGAAAAGGAATGGACAAAAAAAGCCGCCAGGCTGTGACGCGCCGGCGGCCTTCGGAAAGCATCAGGACTTTAGAACACGACCTTGTCGCCGATCACGATCGACTTCACCCAGGCCTTCTTGTTGGTTTCCGTTTCCGAGTCGCCCAGGTTGAAGTCCAGCGCGGGCGTGATGCCGCCAGGAACCAGCGTGGTCGGGTTCTGGAAGTTCCAGATGCAGGCCTTCGGGAATGCGCCCAGGAACGCGTCCAGGGCCATCGCCGGGCCGTGCGGCTGCAACTTGTTGAGCACGCCGTTCAGCAGCACCGGGCCGCCCGACACCGGGTAGGTGTTGGCGCCGGTGCGATACCACTTGGCCTCGCGCGGCTTCACCGAGTAACGGAAGTAGCCGTCGGCGGTGGGTTGCGGCTCCATGTCGCGGATCAGCGTGACGAGGTTGATGTAGCTCAAGCCATCGCAGTTCGGGCTCACGGTCGTGGTGACGTACAGGTCATCCTCGATGGTGGTGTCGCCGCGCGCCGAGGTGTTGAGCTTCGCCTCGAAGGCGATGCCCGGGTAGTCGGCCAGCGCGAGCTTGTGCAGGAACGAGATGCCGTAGACGGCCTTGTTGCCGAACACACCGTTGTTCAAGCTGCGGCTGGTGGCCTTTGCCTTGGCGATCGATTCGAGCTGCACCGCGTCGACGACACCGCCCTCGCTGACGACCGTCACGGTGGAGTTGTTGTCGGAGAAGTCCACCGAGCAGGCCGTCAGGGTCAGGCCGGTGCGTGAGCAGTCGGCATCCTTCCACGTCTTGGGTACCGGCGGCGCGGGCGGCTCGACCGGCGCAGGCGGCTCGACCGGTGCAGGTGCGGGTGCCGGTGCAGGCGGCGAGACGCCATCGTCGGGCGCGGGTGGCGGCGGCAGCTCGTCGGGCAGCACGGGAGTCGGCGCGGGCGTCTGGGCAACAGGGGCAGCAGCAGGAGCAGGGGCTGCCGCGATCGGGAAGGCGCCACCGCCTCCACCACCACCGCCGCAGGCCGCGAGCGACAGCAGGAGCGCCGTCGCCAGGAGAGGTTTTGTAGTTTGCATGTTCATCGTTTTGGGAATGCCCGGGGAAAAGCCCGCCGGAGCAAACCGACACGGGCACGCTCGCGCGCGCCAGGATCGGCTAGAGCCGTGAGCCTTCGCCGTTAGCAGTCGGCGAAGTCCAGCTCGTGGATTTCTTCGGAGGGGTGAAAGCTGCGGCGGCGCGCGTTCAGGAACTCGGCGGTGTCCACGGCCTGCTTGCGCGAGGCGAAGGCCTCGACGGCCGGGCTGGTGCTCAGCCGGTTGGAGAGCCGCTCGATGCGGTCAGCATGGGGATAACGCTCCAGGCAGAAGGCGCCAGGGATCGTCGGATGCGGCATCGGTTGCCAATGAGTCGGGGCGGGCAAAAGAAAACTCCAGGGAAATCAAAAAGTAGCAAGGCGGGTTGAGAATGGGCGAAGGGATCGCGCCGGGCAGCGCACGGGCCGGGGCTCAAGCCTCGGGAGGCTTCGTTGCGCTGGCGGTAGCGCGGCTCGGGCCGCGACGTTGAGAGCTTCGGCTTCGTCCTCGTTGGCAAGCGCGTCATGGTTCACGTCCTCACGCGCGAGCAGCTTCGCCAGCTCGCCGTCGGCCTCGGCCAGCTCGCTCAGCTGCCAGTGGAAGCAATGGAGGCTGCGATGAGCGCTGCGATGAGCGCTGCGATGGTGAGGAGTTTCTTCATGATGAGTCTTGTTGCTGCGGGTTGTTCGCACATGTGCCGTGCGTTCGGGAGAGATGTGTACAGCCAGAGTCTCGTTTTGCAGGCGTGCCCAGCCCCCCTGCTCGATGGGGGGGGACGCACTCGCGTCCGTGGAATAAGTCACGTCCAGGACGAATAAGATGTGGTCGCCCCGCTCAGCGATTTTTTGAGCCGTTTTTCCGGCCCGGACATACAAAGGCCCCCTGAAAACGGCTCCTTTGCGAGCAGGCAGACGAACCAGCTCACGAAGGCAGACTCAGCCACGGCAGGGGTGCCGCCGAGACGGAAAGCCAGTGGCAAAGCTGGCCATGGCTGCACCCTTCGGGTCCTGATGAGGCTAGATCGCCTCATAACACCCCGAATGCAGCGCCCGTGGGGGAGACGCGCGACGCGAATTCCCGTAGGGATGTAGGGGTTCCGGGGTTCTTGCCCAAAGAACAAGGGCGGGGACCTTCCGGTGCCCGCCCAGCACCGCGTCAAGCGCACTGGGCGGCCCAGCAGGCTTAGCCATACGAACCGCACGAATGCCCGGAGTGTCTTGCTCTCAGCAAGAACTTGATACACCCACTCATCGTTCGACGCATTGGAGGAATGCAGGCCAGTCGGCCACCTCCTCGCACGAGTGGAGCGAGGCTGTCTCGTACTGGAAGCGGGTCAAGTAGCGCCCTGCGTGAGCGGAGCACATTCGCTGCCAAGCGGCCACTCAACAGGTCACTGATCACCGTACTTGCCCGCGATCACATCACGCAGAATGTGCAGGTGCTCGGCTTTCTTCTGTGGGCTGAAGGAGCGCTCGCCGTAGGACCAATGATCTCCTCCGGGCAGGCCAAATGGCCTCGGACACCGTCCGGCCGCGCTACGGCCCATCAGTTCGTAGTAGTCATCGCCACCATTTGCTTGACCGACTTGAGCGGTTGCCGCACAGCCGAGGTCGGCTGCGTTCCCAATCGAGTCAGGCGAGATATTCGTGAGGTCCCCTGCTGGCCGCAGCCGCCGTCACCAATCAAAGTGATGGCACTGGTAGTGGACTTCGCCACCGTAGCCACGCTGTTCCCCCCAGAGTCCGCTTGAAAGTAGATGGCGCCATCAACCAGGCTAAAGCTCATCGCGTTCGGAACGATACAGAATGACGTGGTGCCAGGCGCGACTTTGCCGGCCGCCGCGAATCCACCGCTCAAGATGACGTAGCTCCCATTGGTTCGGAATTCGACCCGGCCGGAGGCAAATTCACCGGCGTATGTCGAATCGGAACTGAAGTTTTCCACGTTCCACACTCCAACGATTGCCTTTTGTAGATCCACCGCGATTTCCTTGTCGAGTGCTGACTGAAGATCGGTGGATTGGAGATCGTTTGCCACGGTGACCAGCGAAACATTGGACGCTTGAACCTGGACGTTCTCTGGAAGCTGATTGGCCTGCACACGGACAATGCCGGCTTTCGACGAAGCTGTCTGGGCTCCTGCCCGCACGATGACATTCGACGCCTTGAGCGTGCCCCCTGCCCCGCTGGATGACGGGGGCGGGATGAACACGAAGCCGTCGCTGCCGCCGCCGCAGGCAACTGCAATCAGGCCGACAACCACGGATCCGGCGATATTGCCGAGCACAAACGAAGATTTGCTCAACTGCATGATGGCCCTCTTCAAGGTTGCTATTCACCGCCCTGTCATGCATTGTGAAAAGCCAGTTCGCCGCCTTGGGTGACGAGATGCAACCTGGCAAGGCGCAAGAGGCAGGAGCAAAGACAAACGGCACCCGGAGGTGCCGCCTGCGTCAACTCGATCGGCGTCGAGCACCGGTCGAGATCAACGCCTGCTCATGATTTCCCCGCAGCGTCGCGCAGCCGTTCGAAGAGCGTCGAACGAATATCCCTCTTCAGCACCTTGCCGACCTTGGAGCGGGGCAGGTCCGGCCAGACCTCGACCTGCTTGGGAGTCTTCACGCTGCCGATGCGCGCTTTCACAAAAGCCTGGATCTCCTGCGCGGTCTTCTCGATGTCGTTGCCACGACCCGCGCGCAACTGGACGACCGTGCGCCAGTACAAGGCGCGCTGTGTGACGCGCTACGACGAGGTCACCGCCGAAGCGGCTTCATTCGACGAACTGATGGAAGGGTTCACGGCCGGCCTGGCCGAAACCGTCCGCAAGGATGCGAGCATGCATCGGCTGTGGTACGACCTGCGGGCGCAATCCTTGTTCGAGCCGGCGTTCCGGGCCGATGTCGCGGAGATCGACAAGAGCCTCGAGCGGATGATCTGGCGTGTGCTGTCTCGCTTCGCCGATCTCGCCGGTGCGCCGGTGCGCGTTCCGAGCAGCGTCGCGTACGCCATGTTCGACGGCTTGTTCCAGCAGTGCCTGCTGAAGCACCTGGCAGGTGATCGCCGCGCCGTTGCCGTGCTGCGATCGCAGGTTCGGCTGGTGGTCGGCCAGCTGGTCGGGACCGTGGCCGGCGAACCGGCTCGTCGGGCCCGTCGCTCACGGGCGACTCACCCCAGTGAGCGGGCTCGACGCGGCGCAGCCGCAAGCCCCTCGGCCAGCGCCTCCCGATAAGCAGACGGCGCGCTCCCCGTGGTCGCCTTGAAGAAGCGGCTGAAATACCCGACGTCGTCGAATCCGAGTCGTTCCGCCACGTCCGCCACGGTCAGGTCGAAGTGCGCCAGCATCCGCTTGGCCTCCAGCGCGACGCGTGCATGCAGAAGCTCCAGCGCACCAGTGCTGGTCGTCGCGCGGCATACGCGGCTCAGGTGGTCCGCGGTCACACCGAGCGACCCGGCGTAGAAACCCAGCGGCCTGTGCTCCGCGAAATGCAGTTCGACGAGCCCACGGTAGCGCTGCACCAGGGTGTCGCGCGATGCGCGCAGGCGGCCGCTGCCGCTGATCGCTTCCTGATGTCGCAGGAACCACAGCGCCAGCAGGATGACATGCGATTGCAGTGCCTCGGCCCGGCCGGCGCGCTGCGCCATGAACTCGTCGCCCAGCATCGCGAAGCGCTGCGCGCAATCGGCCAGGCCCGCACCCAAAGCCGCTTCATCGAGGATCAGCTTCTGCGACAGCCGCTGCCCGATCGCGGGCGAATGCGCCGACAGCGACGCCAGCGCTTCGCTCGGCACGGTAACTTGCGAGCCTGCGCTGTCGGGCTCGTACACGAAGCTGTGCACCACGCCCGGCGCCACCATCACCGCGGCCGGCGCCTTCAAGGCATGCCGCTCGCCATCGAGGATGCCGACCATCGCGCCTTCGGTCAGCAACTGGAACTGGTGCAGGCCTTCGTGGCGATGTGCCGGAATCGTCCATTGATGCTGGCTGGCGCGCACGCGGATCGCCTCGACGTGCAGGCTGTCTTCGGGGCCGAAGTGGCGGACCTCGCGAAACGGAACGACGAGAAGCGGTGTGGCGGGCATGGCGGATCCATCAGGATGCCGGAAATCTACATGGCCCAGGCTCCTTCGTCCATGGCGCTGCCACGGAGGACTGCCTAAGCTTCACGCACTACAAGACAGGAGACAGACCATGTGGAATCGGCGTGAGGTGCTGCTGCGCGGCGCCGGGCTCTCGGCCCTTGCATCCCTGGGCCTGCCGCGGCAGGCGCTGGCCCAACTCAACGGCAACGCATCCATCGTGTCGGGCTTTCCGGCCGGCGGCATGGGCGACAACGTGGCACGACCGATCGCGGAGAAGCTGCGCGGCCACTATGCGAGCAGCCTGACGGTGGAAAGCCGCACCGGCGCAGGCGGCCGCATCGCGGTGGAATACGTCAAGCGCGCCGCACCGGACGGCCTGACGATCCTGCAGATTCCCAGTTCGCCCATGGTGCTGTACCCCCACACCTACAAGAAGCTCAACTACGACCCATTGGTCGATTTCGCCCCCGTCACATCCACCGTCACCTATGCGTTCTCGTTCACGGCGGGTCCCGGCCTGCCGGCCGAGATCAAGACGGTTGCCGACTACGTGAAGTGGGCCAAGGCCAATCCCAAGCTGGCGACCTATGGCGTGCCGGCAGCGGGCTCGGCGCTTCACTTCGCCGGGATGATGTTGCAGAAGGCGGCCGACATCGAGATGACCAGCGTGGCCTATCGCGGCGGCGCGCCGCTTCTCAACGACGTGATGGGCGGACAGGTGCCCGTGAGCTTCAACGTGGTCGGCGAGGTGATGCCGCACATCCGCTCGGGCAAGCTGCGCTCGCTCGGCGTGACCAGTGCGCAGCGCTCGCCCTTCCTGCCCGAGGTGCCGACGCTCGTCGAGCAGGGCTACAAGGACATCGCGGTGCAGGAATGGCTGGGCTGGTTCTTGCCAGCCAGGACACCCGCGGCCACCGTGCAGCGCCTCAACACACTGGTGCGCGAGGCATTGCAGGCGCCTGATTTCATCGCCGCCCTCGCCACCTACGGGCTGGAGCCGGTGCATCAGTCGCCAGAGGAATTCGCACGCCGCGTCAAGGCGGACTACGAGCGCTGGGGCCCGATCGTGCGTGCCACCGGCTTCACGGCGGAGGACTGATCCCGTGCTTCGATTGACTGGCGCCCAGGCCCTGGTGCGCGTCCTGGCGGCGGAACAGGTTCCGTTCGCCTTCGGCATCGTCGGCGGAAAGCTCGCACCGCTGATGCACGCCCTGTCGCAACAGCAGGCGGTGCGCTTCGTCGGCGTGCGGCATGAAGCGACCGGCCCGATGATGGCCGCGGCGGTGCATGCCGGCTCTGGCCGCATGGCCGTTGCCATCGGCGAGATGGGTCCGGGCGGGCTCAACCTGGCATCAGGCATGGGCGTCGCGCTCAACAACAACCTGCCGCTGCTGGCCATCACGACCAACCAGCACCGCGCCGCGGCCTACCCGCACAGCGGCATGTTCATGGATCTCGACACGCGTGCCGTGCTGGCACCGCTCACCAAATGGAACGCGGTGGTGCATGACCCGCGGCGCATGCCGGAACTGACGCGGCGTGCATTTCGCGAAGCGCTCTCGGGCCGGCCGGGTCCGGTGCATCTCGATGTGCCGCAGGACGTGCTGTCGGCCGCAGCCGAATTCGCGGATGACGAATTCGATCTCGCGCCGTCCCGCTACCGCGCCACGACCATGCCGCGGCCTTCGTCATCGGCGGTCGAGGATGCGGCGCAATTGCTTCGCCAGGCCCGGCGCCCGGTCGTGGTCGCCGGTGGCGGCGTCGTCACCAGCGGCGCGGCGGAACTCGTGCGCGAGATGGCGCGTCGCCTCGGCGCGCCGGTGGTGCCGACGCAGATGGCGCTCGGCGTGATCGCGAGCGACAGCCCGCACTTCATTGGCCATGGCGGGCTGATCGCCGGCGATGCGATACGCGCGGCTTTCGACGGCGCCGACGTCGTGCTCAGCATCGGGTGCCGCTTCTCCTCCTGGATGTGGGACGACCGCGGCCCCTTTGCGCGGCGGCATCACCGCACCATCAACATCAACATCGACCCTTCCGCGCTCGGCCAGCCGGCCTTGCATGAAGTGGCCATGCAGGCCGATGCCAAGCTGGCACTGCAAGACCTGCTCGCGGCGTTGGATGGTCAACCCGCACCCGGCGCCGAGGCCGGATGGCTGGAGCGCATCCGAGCGGTACGCGCCGGCCACGAATCAAGGTTGGCGGCGATGGCGGGCGAGACGACGGAGCCGATGCATCCCGCAGCGCTTGCCAAGGCCATTGCCGATGCCCTGCCCGCCGATGCCCTCGCGGTGTTCGACGGCGGCCACACGACCTTCTGGAGCAACGATTTCACACCGGTCAGCGAGGTGCGCACGCGCCTGCACGAGCCCGGCATGAGCCATCTGGGGTTCGGCCTGCCCTATGCCATGGCCTTGCAGTTGCAGCACCCCACGCGGCCGGTGGTCCACATCACCGGCGACGGCTCCTTCGGCTTCACGCTGAACGAACTCGACACGGCACGCCGCGCCAGGCTGCCCGTGCTCACCATCGTCCACAACAACGCCTCGTGGGGCATCATCCGCTCCGGCCAGAAGGCGCAACTGGACTTCGAGTTCGGCACCGCCCTGGAAGGCACGGACTACGCCGCCATCGCGCGCGGCTTCGGCTGCTTCGGCGAGGCGGTCACTCGATCAGAAGACGTGGCGCCCGCGATGGCGCGTGCGCTCGCGTCGGGCCTGCCGGCCGTGCTGGACTGCCACACCCGATTCGTGCCGCACCCTGCCGGCCCGGCTTTCGGCAGCATGAACCGCTTCGGCTTCGACGCGTTGACGCGGCCGACGCCCGCAACCTGACAATTCCTCCCTACCCCCACACCTATCGCGCACCATGACCTCACTCACACTCGACCAGGCCAACCAGATCATCAGCGCCGCCCTCGCCGCATCGAAGCAGGCCGGCTACCAGCCCATGGGCGTGGTGGTGCTCGACGATGCCGGCCACCTCAAGGCCTTTGCGCGCGAAGACGGCGCCAGCATGTTCCGTTTCGAAGTGGCGCAGGGCAAGGCCTGGGGCGCGGTCGGCATGGGCGTGTCGAGCCGCACGCTCGGCGAGCGCGCGAAGGGCAACCCGAACTTCTTCGTGTCGCTGGCCGCCACCTCGGGAGGACGCTTCCTGCCACAGACCGGCGCCGTGCTGATCAAGGATGCGCAAGGCAAGGTGCTCGGCGCTGTCGGAGCCAGCGGCGGCACCGGGGACGAAGACGAGGCGATCTGCATGGCCGGCGTCAAGGCGGCCGGCTTCGAGCCCGGCTGAACGCCACCGCGAAATTCACTCCGGCAGCAAGCCGATCTCCGCGGCGATCAGCCCGAGGCGGCGGTGCTCCTCGCGCAGGAAGGCATCGAACTGCTGGGGGGACTGCGGCGGCGCCGCAATCGGCCCGATCGCCAGCAGCTTCTCGGCAAAGGCCGGGTTCGCGAGCATGGCGTTGATGCCCGTGTTCATGCGGGTGACGATGGGTGCCGGCGTGCCTGCCGGCGCAACGACCGCCAGCCATCCCACCATGTCCACGCCAGGCAAGGTCTCGGCCAGCGCGGGCACCTGGTCCCAGCCAGCGATGCGCTTCGGCGAGGTGACGGCGAGCATGCGCAGGCGCCCCTGCCGCACCAGTTGCGCGGTCGATGCCACATCGGCCACCAGCGCTTCCGAGTGGCCGCCCATGAGGTCCTGCACGCCGGTGCCGATCGAGCTGTAGGCCACCAGGTTGGCGCCGGCCTTGGCGCGTGCGTTGAACAGGCGCGCGATCATCCCGCCGAAGGTGCGCGGGCCTTCGTTGGCCAGCGACAGCTTGCCCGGCTCCGCCTTGCTGCGTGCGATCAGTTCCTCCACCGACTTGATGGGTGAATCGGCACTCACCAGCAGCGCGAACGGGCTGTTGGCGACGAAGGCCACGGGCACGAAATCCTTCAGCGGGTCGTACGGCAGTGTCTTGAACAGATAGCTGTTGGTCACCAGCGCGGCCGTCGTCGCGAAGTAGAAGGTGTAGCCATCGGGCGCCGACTGCTTGGCCGCCTGCGCGCCGATCACGTTCTGGCCGCCCGGCTTGTTGTCGATCACGAAGGGCTGGCCGATCGACTGCGCAAGCCCGTCGCCCAGCAGTCGCGCGATGTTGTCGGGGCCGGAGCCTGCCGGCTGCGACAGCACCACCTTGATGGGCTTGCCGGGCCAGGGCTCCTGCGCACGCACCCATGCATGGGGTGCCAGTGCAGCCGCCGCGAGCGTCAGTTGAAAGCTTCTTCTGTTCATCACTTTTGTCTCCGTTGTTTTGAATGGGATGAGCGTTCAGCCAAACCGGGCGGCGAGCGCGCCCAGTTGCACGTCGAGTTCCGCGGCGCTGGAAGCCACGCCGTACACATAGCGGTCGGGTCGCACGATGGCGGCGCGGCAGCCGTGGCGGCGGAACCAGCCTGCGGCCACGCCCTCGGTCTCCCGAAGTGCGTCGCCGAGGCGCAGGCAAGTCATGGAAGGCACGCCGCGCGCCAGCGCCGCCGCATCGAGGGCGTCGAAGGCCGGGTCGAGCACCAGCCACCAGCCGCTGCCGGCCAGGGTGTCGAATCGCACGCGCTCCGCGCCCTGCTCGATCCATGGCTGCGGAAAGATCGTGCCGTTGGCGCCATGCGCCAGGGGTGACAACAGTCCGCCCTCGAGCCCCGGCAGCACGTCCTGCCGCGGCATATCGCGCACCACGCCGCCGCATTCGGCCAGCATGCGGGCGTCGCGCTCGCGCGCCCTGGCTTCGTCCCGCTCGCAGATCACGGCGCCGATGCCCTTGATGCGGCTCGTGAGCTGGCGCACGTGCTGCGCGCGCTCGATCCCGTAGCTGTCGAGCAATGCCTCGGCCGCCGCACCGCGCACTTCGCCATGGCACACCGCGGCGAGCTTCCAGGCCAGGTTGGCGACATCGCGCACGCCCTGGCACATGCCCTGGCCCAGGAAGGGCGGCTGCTGGTGTGCCGCATCGCCTGCGACGAACACCCGGCCGCTGCGCCAGCGGTCGGCCACCAGCGCATGAAAGCGGTAGCTCGCCTGCCGCCACAGCATTCCATCCTCCGGCGTCAGCCAGCGGGACAGCAGCTTCCACGTCTCGGCCGGCTCGACGACCTTCTGCGGATCCTCTCCGGGCTTGAGCGAGATCTCCCAGCGCCGGTGATTTCCAGGGCCGATCACCATCGTGCAGGGCCGATCGGGCTCGCAGTACTGCACGCTGGTCGTGGGCAGCTTCGCCAGGCCGCGTTCATTGGCGAGCACATCCACTACAAGCCACGGCTCGTCGAAGGACAGGTCCTCCAGCGCAATGCCCACCTGCTCGCGCACGCTGCTCGACGCACCGTCGCATGCCACGACCCAGCGCGCACGCGTGCTGCCCTCTTCCCCGTCGTCGCGGCGCCACTGCAGCGTGACGCCCTCCCCGTCCTGATCCAGCGACATCACCTGGACCCCGAGCGCGACCGTGGCGTTGGCATGCGCCTGCACCTGCGCGCGCAACGCGGCTTCGACCGGCGGCTGCGTGAACACGTTCGACGGCGTGTAGCCCAGCGGGTACGGCGGTGCGACCATGGTCAGCCGCTTGATCAGCTGGCCGTCCACGCCGAAGTACTCCGAGGGCGTGAAGGGCTCCAGGTGCGGCATGACCGCGTCCATCACGCCGAGTTGCTGGAACACGCGAAGGATCTCGTGGTCCACGGCGATGGCGCGCGGCTTGTCATACACCTCGCGAGAACGGTCGCACACCCACACACGCAGTCCCATGCCCGCGAGCAGTCCCGCCGCCACCGCGCCCGACGGGCCGAAGCCGACCACCGCGACGTCGGAGTCGACGCCACGCTGCAGAGATGAAGCCATGCCTTCAGTCCTCGGCGCGGATCGGGTTCACGAGCGTGCCGATGCGTTCGATCTCGACCTCGAAGGTGTCGCCCGCCTTCATCCACACCGGCGGCGTCCGCGCCTGGCCCACGCCGGCCGGCGTGCCCATCACGATCACGTCGCCGGGCTCCAGCGTGAGCACGTCGCTCAGCAGGGAGATGGTCTCGGCCACGCCCCAGATCATGTCGGTCGTGTTGGCGCTCTGCATCACCTCGCCATTGAGGCGACCCTGGATCTTCAGGCCCGCGGCTGCGGCCGGCAGTTCATCGGACGTGACCAGCACCGGGCCGAAGCCGCCCGTGCCGTCGAAGTTCTTGCCGATGGTCCATTGCGGCGTGCGCTTCTGGTAGTCGCGCACCGACATGTCGTTGAAGCAGGTGTAGCCGAACACGTAGCCCGGTGCGTCCTCCTGCGACACATGGCGCGGCACGCGGCGGCCGATCACCAGCGCCAGCTCGGCCTCGTAGTCGAACTTGCCGGACACCTTCGGCAGGATGCCCGGCGCGCCATGCGCCACCAGCGAGGTCGCACCGCGGAAGAAGAACCACGGGTACTCGGGCTTCTCGCGACCGCCCTCCTTCGCGTGGTCGAAGTAGTTGAGGCCGAGGCAGATGATCTTTCCCGGCTCGGGCACCAGCGGCGCGAACTGCTGGCCGGCCACCGGGATGCGCGGCGCGCTCGATGCGATGGCGGCCTGTGCCGCCGCCGAGAGATCGACGCCTGCCGCCAGCGCAGCGCGCAAGTCCGACGGCACTTGCGGCTGCGCCGCTTGCAGGTCGATGAGGTGGTCGCCATCGACCACGCCGAGGCGCGCGGCCCCGTTGTGCAGGAAAGTGGTGAATTTCATGAATGCTCCGGAGTCGGGATGAAGAAAACCTGTCGCTGCGCTTCCTTGAGGCGCGCCGAGGGCGGTTGCGAGATGCCCCACTGGTCGACGCGGCCCGGCGGCCAGGTCCAGTCGGCCGGACCGCCCGCCACGTAGCTGTCGTCGATCTGCTCGACCTCGGCCGTGTACTCGATCACTTCGCCGAAGGGACCGATGAAGTAGTTGAAAGCGTTGTCGCCGGGTCCGTGCCGGCCAGGGCCCCATTCGATCTCGTGGCCTGCATCCTTCATTCGGCCGCCGCCACGCATCACCGATTCGAGATCGGGCATCACGAAGGCGATGTGGTTGAGCGCATCGTTGTCGGTGTCGCCCAGCGCCACGCTGTGGTGGTCGGCGTTGCAGTTGAGGAAGGCCATGATCCGCGTGCGATCGGCCAGCCGGAATCCCAGCGCCTGCTCGAAGAAGGCTTGCGTGGCGGCCACGTCATGGCTGTTGAGCACCACATGCGCGAGGCGGATCGGCTGGTCTTCGGCCCCGTGCGCATCGGCGTGCAGGGCATCGCCGTGCACCACTTGCAGCAAGCGGCCGTGCGGATCGCGCAGCGTGAGTCCGATGCCGCCGCCGGGCTCCGAAATAGGCGCAGACGCTTCGACGATCCGGCCTCCAGCACGCACAGCCGCCTCGGCCACGGCCTGCAAGGCCTCCGCATTGCGCGCCCGCAAGCTCACATGCCGGATCGCGCACGCCGCGCCGCCGCGGTGCAGCGCCAGCAGGTGATGGTCGGCACCCGTCCCGCGCAGGTAGAGCGCATCGTCAGTGCGCGCCGCGACCTGCAGATGCCAGACGCGCGTATAGAAATCCTCGGCGCGCTCGAGGTCGGGCACGTCGAGCGCGACGCTGCGCAGGCCGCTGATCCAGGGTGAACTCATGGGCGCTCCTTTAATGCTTTTGTCGATGCGAAGGCACGCGCGAGGAAGCGGCGCGCATTGCCGTCGATCAACAGGTCTGCCGCGTCGGCTCCCAGGCCGGCCGCTTCGATCCGCGCCAGCGGCGCATGCTCGTGGAAATTGAACGGGTAGTCGGTGCCGACGATCAACTGCGTGCCGCCAAAAAGCGCCACCAGATGCGCCAACGTGGCCGTGTCGAATACCAGCGTGTCGTAGAACAGGCGGCGGGCCTGCTCGACAGGCGATGCCTGCAGCTGCTCCTTCAGCGCCGGAAACACGCCCCACCCCTGCTGAAGGCGCGGCAGCAGCATCGCGAGCGTGCCGCCGCCGTGGCTGAAGGCGATGCGCAGCTTCGGCCGGCGCATCAACAGATTGCCGGTGATGACCGATGCAGCCGCCAGCCCGACATCGGTCGGATAGGCGAGCACCTGTTGCAGAGGCGCCGGGCCCACCAGGCGGTCCATGCCGGTCGGTTTGAGTGCATGCACGAACACCGCCGCATCCAGCGCCTCGCAAGCCTCGAAGAAGGGATCGAAGCGCGGGTCGCCGATGGGCGTGCCGTTGACGTTGCTGCCGATCTCGACGCCCGCGAATCCCAGTGTCCCGACGGCGTGCCGAAGCTCGGCAATGGCAAGGTCGATGTCCTGCAGCGGCACCGCGCCCATGCCGATCAGCACGCCGCCCGACTCGGCCACCATCACCGCGATCTGCTCGTTGAGGTAGCGCAGAAGCTGTTGTGCATCGGCCGGCTCCATCCAGTACGACAGCAGTTCCGGCATCGGCGAGATGGCCTGGTGCGCCAACCCCATGTCCGGCAGATCGGCCAACCGGCGCGTCACGCTCCAGCACTTTTCCGAGACCGTGCGGTAGTTCTTGCCGGCGATCATCACGTGGCGATGGCACAGACCCCCTGCATCGGGCGCGAGCGCGGTGGAAGGCCACTGCGCCGGCACCTTGCTGCCGAGGTAGGCCGGAAGCTCGGCCGGCACCACGTGCGCATGCACGTCGATACCGCCGCATGCGCAGCGTAGGCGCGGTGTGCCTTCAGCCATGCCCTGCGCCCCGACGGATCTGAATCATGTTGTCTCCTGTCACCCGTCGCGACCACGTCGGCGGGCTGTTGGAGGCGAAGTCTAGGCAGCGCCGCTCCATTGATGAAGTGGATTTGGCGTATACATAGAATCCATGGCATGGATATCAGGCAAGTCGACCTCAACCTGCTGGTGGCGTTCCACGCCATGTCGGAGCACCGCAGCGTCACGCGCGCCGCAGAGGCCGTCGGCCTGAGCCAGCCGGCCATGAGCGCGGCCGTCTCGCGACTTCGGCTGCTGTTCAACGATGCCCTGTTCGTGAAGACCGGCGCCGGCATGCAGCCGACCCCGCGCGCCGCCGAGCTGGACGGTGCGGTGCGGCGCGTCATCGAAACCATCAAGGCCGACATCCTGCCGGCGCCCGGATTCGAGCCGCTGCAGGCCAGCAAGGTGTTCACCCTCGTCACGCCGGATATCGCCGAAGTCCATTTCCTGCCGCGCATCCTGGCTGCCTTCGCCCGGGAGGCGCCGCATTGCGACCTGCGTACGCTCTCGATGCCGCGCCAGACGGCGGCCGAAGCGCTGGAAACCGGTGCGGCCGAACTCGCCATCGGCTACCTGCCGGACCTGCAGAAGGCCGGCTTCTTCCTGCAGAAGCTGTTTCGCAACGACTACGTGTGCATCGTGCGCGGCGACCATCCGGCCATCGGCGAGCGCCTGACCCTCAAGACCTACCTGGCCGCTTCCCACGCGGTGGTGAGCCCCGACGGCCGCGAGCACCTGCTCGACCAGTTCCTGCAGCGCCGGGGGCTGAAGCGGCGAGTGCTGGTGGGGCTATCGCATTTCATGAGCCTGCTGCCCATCATCGAGGCATCGGATCTGGTCGCAACGGTGCCGCGCGATCTGGCGAACATCTGCATGCGCTACGCCAGCATCCGCATCGTCGACCCGCCGTTCAAGGCGCCCGTGGTCGAGGTGCACCAGTTCTGGCACCGGCGTTTTCACCAGGACGCATCCAACATCTGGCTGCGCGGGCTGGTGCAGCGGCTGTTCGTCACCTGATCGGGGGCTGCGCATCTTCCCGCCGCTTCGCTAGACTCCACGCGGTGCGCGCCCTCCGCGCATCACCCCCTTGATCGCAGGAGCGAATGCCCCATGGCAGAGTCCCGGTCCCGGCCACTGTCGATGCACGCGCTGCGCGCCGATGCCGACCCGCGCGAGCCCTTCGCGCGGCTGGTCGACAGCGGCCTGCGCCTGAACGGGGCGCGCAGCGAGAGCGAACTGCACGAATGCCTGCTCCACGAGGCGAGCGATCTCGGCGGTGCGCAACGGGTGCTGCTCGTGCTCGATGCTGGCGACGGACTGCGGATCGCCGGCGCGATGCTGCCGCGTGGCGAGGATGCCGCCACCCTGCTCCGCGCCATCGAACCCTGGCTTGCCGAAGCCCGCCGCACGCGCAGCTCCAGCCTGCGGCACGGGCCCGGCGGCGCCAAGCCCGCTGCGCAACGCTCCTGCCTGATCGCACCGCTGATGACGCGCGACGAGCTGCTCGGCTTCCTCTATGTCGACATCGAAGGCGCCGTCGGCCGGTTCCATGACACCGACCACGACCTGCTGGCCGCATTGGCGAGCCAGGCCGCTGTAGCCTTGTCCAACATCCGCTCCCGCGAAGACGTGGAGCATCGGCTGGCAGAGCGCAGCGCCGAGCTCGCACAGCGCGCCGGTGCGCTCACCCTCATCGACAGCATCCAGGAGGGCATCGCGGCCCGGCTGCCGTTCGATGCCATCATCCACATGGTGGGCGACAAGCTGCGCGAGCTGTTCGACTCCGGCGACGTCAACATCCTGTGGTGGGACGACAAGGCCAACCTCGTACAGGCGCTCTACCGCTACGAGCACAACCTGCCGCTACCCTTGCCGCCGGCACGCCCGGTGAGGTCCGGCGAGGTGCTCGAACAGATCCTGCTCGACCGGCAGGTCCGCGTGGCGAACACGCGCGCGGAGCAGACGAAAGCCGGTCTCAAGCCCTCGCCGGGGACCGATTGGGCGCATTCGATCGCCGCCGTTCCCATCATCGGCAGCGACCGGGTCCTGGGCGCCATCGGGCTGCAGAACCACGAACGCGAATACGCATTCGGGGCGGATGACATCCAACTCCTCGAAACGGTGGCCGCGAGCATGGGCGTCGCCCTGGAGAATGCGCGCCTGTTCGACGAAACGCAGGAAACCCTGGCGCACCAGACCGCCACCGCCGAAGTGCTGCGGGTGATCGGCAGTTCCGTCGCCGATCCCGGCCCGGTGTTCGACAAGATCCTCGAGTGCTGCGAACGGCTGTTCGACGTCAGTTCCTTCGCGCTGATGATGGTCGACGACGACGGTCGGCTCGCGCTCACGCGCTGGATGATGACGGCCGCCGGCCGGGCAACGATCGGCGAGGCCCGCGCCGCCCAGCTCCAGCCCGTGATGCAAGCCAGCTACCCGGCGGCGCCGGGCGACACCTCGGCCGAGCTCGCGTTCCGCAGCGGCGACCTGGTGGAGTTCGCCGACGTCCTGAATGACCCCTTGGCGCCGCCGGTGCTGCGCCGCAATGCGCTGCAGCTTGGACAGAGTTTCGCGAACGTGGCCGCGCCGCTGATGTGGAAAGGCCGCGGCATCGGCCTTTTGAGCATGCAGCGCAGCGAGGTCGGCCCGTTCCGGCGCAGCGAACGGGCGCTGCTCAAGACCTTTGCCGACCAGGCGGTGATCGCGATCCAGAACGCGCGCCTCTTCAACGAGACGCAGGAGGCGCTGCACAAGGTCGAGGAACGCACGGCCGAGCTGACCGAGTCGCTCGACTACCAGACCGCCGTCAGCGACGTGCTGCGCGTCATCAGCGAATCGCCGACCGATGTCACGCCGGTGTTCGAGGCCATCCTGGACTGCGCGACACGGCTGTTCGGCAGCCCGACCTCGGCCATCTTCAGCTACGACGGCCACCTTGTTCACCTGGCCGCGACTCGCAACTGGTCCGAATCGGCGCTGGCATCGGCGCGCGCCATATGGCCGGCTCCTCCCAACCTGCAGCAGCTGACCGGGCGCGTCATCCGGGAGCGAAAGGCGCTCAGCATCCAGGACACGTGGTCGGAGCCGAACTACGACCGCCAACTGGCGAACACCGGGAACTGGCGGCGGATCATTTCTGCGCCGATGCTCAAGGACGGAGAGCCGATCGGCGTGATCTCCACCGCGTGGCCCGAACCCGGCGTGACGCCGCAACGCCAGATCGACCTGCTCAAGCTCTTTGCCGACCAGGCCGTGATCGCGATCGAGAACATGCGGCTCATCAACGAGACCCGCGAGGCGCTGGAGCGCCAGACCGCCACGGCCGAAGTACTGAAGGTCATCAGCGGCTCGCCGACGGACGTGCAGCCGGTTCTCGACACCGTGGCCGAGCGCGCCGGCATCCTGTGCCGCGCCGAGGGCAGCCGGGTGTGGCTCGCGGTCGACGGCAGCCTGCGCGCGATGACGAGCTACGGACCGGCGTACCAGGATGGCGCCATGGGCGTGGAGCTGCCGTTGCGTGCCGGGTCGATCGCGGGCCGCGCGTTCCTGGAGCGCCGTTGCGTGCATGTGGAGGACGTGGTGCCCCTCATGGACACCGAGTACCCGGACGTGCGCGAACTCCAGGCACGGAACGGCTTTCGCACGGTCCTGGCGGTGCCGATGCTTCGCGATGGCCAGTCGATCGGCGTGATCGCCCTGCTGCGCAACCGGGTGCGGCCTTTCGCGCCGGTGGAGATCGGCCTGGTGCAGACCTTTGCCGACCAGGCGGTGATCGCGATCGAGAACGTGCGGCTCATCAACGAAACCCGCGAAGCGCTGGAGCAGCAGACGGCCATTGCCGAGATCCTGCGGGTCATCAGCAGTTCGCCAACCGAGACGCAGCCGGTCTTCGATGCCATCGTGCAGGCTTGCCAGCGCCTGTTCGAAGGCCGCGCAGTCGCGTTCTGCATGCCGCGCGACGGCATGATCGAGACCGTGGCCTTTGCCGACGACGGCACGCGCGGCGAGCGACAGGGCGGCTTCCTGAATCCGTGGCCATTCGATCGCGGCAGCGGCGCCGGCGCCTGCATGATCGACGCGCGCGTCATCAACGTGGCGGACACCCGGACAAGCGTCGAGGAGTTCCCACGCATGAAGGACCTCGCGGTGGCGCTGGGTTATCGCTCGGGCCTCTTCGTCCCGCTGATGAAGGAGCGAAAGGCCATCGGATCGATCGTCGTCCTCCGGGACACCACGGGAGCGTTCAGCGACCAGGAAACCAAGCTCGCACGGACCTTCGCCGACCAGGCCGTGATCGCCATCGAGAACACGCGCCAGTTCAACGAGACACGCGAAGCACTGGAGCAGCAGACCGCGACATCGGAAGTGCTGCAGGTCATCAGCGGCTCCATGGAAGACGCGCAGCCCGTGTTCGAGAAGATCCTGGAAAGCTGCCAGCGCCTGTTCTCCGGTCGCCAGATGGGCATCTCCCTGCTCGGTGCGGACGGGCTGGTGCACCTGGGCGCCCACCGGGGCTCGGCGCGCGAAATACTCGAGCGGTTCTACCCCCGCCCCATCGACCGCTCGTCCACGGGACTGTCCATGGGCGGGCCCGAGGTCCTCCATGTTCCGGACGCGCTCGCCGAACCGGACCTGCCGCCGTTCATGCGAGAGATCGCCAAGGTCATCGGCACCTACGCGATCATGATCGCTCCGCTTCTCTGGGAGGGCCGCTACATCGGCTCGATCCACGTCACGCGGCAGCCGCCCGGCCCGTTCGCCGACAAGGACATCAAGCTGCTGAAGACGTTTGCGGACCAGGCCGTGATCGCGATCCAGAACGCGCGCCTGTTCAACGAGACCCGCGAGGCGCGTGCCGCAGCCGAAGCCGCCAACGACGCGAAGAGTGCGTTCCTGGCAATGATGAGCCACGAGATCCGCACGCCCATGAACGCAGTCATCGGCATGAGCGGCCTGCTGCTGGACACGGCGCTGGACACCGAGCAACAGGACTATGCCGCGACCATCCGAGATTCCGGCGATGCGCTGCTGACCATCATCAACGACATCCTCGACTACTCGAAGATCGAGGCCGGCCGCATGGACATCGAGGAACACCCCTTCGATCTTCGCGACTGCGTAGAGACGGCGCTCGACCTCGTCAGCACGCGCGCGACCGAGAAGGACCTCGACACCGCCTATGTCTTCGAGGGCGACGTGCCGCCCGCCATCAGCGGCGACCTCACGCGGCTGCGACAGGTCCTCCTGAACCTGCTGAGCAATGCGGTCAAGTTCACCGAGACCGGCGAAGTCGTGCTGACCGTGAGCGCGGAGCCCGCCGCTGCCGGCAAGGCCGCCCTGACTTTCGCCGTTCGGGACACCGGCATCGGCCTGTCGGCGGAAGGCATGGGCCGGCTGTTCCAGTCCTTCTCGCAGGCCGACTCCAGCACCACGCGCAAGTACGGCGGCACCGGCCTCGGGCTCGCCATCAGCAAGCGGCTGGCCGAACTGATGGGTGGGACCATGTGGGTCGAGAGCGACGGGCCGGGCAAAGGCTCGACCTTCTTCTTCACCATCGAGGTGCCGATCGCCCAACTGCCGCCGAGCGCACGGCGCGAGTTCATCGGGGTGCAGTCGGAGCTGAAGGCCAAGCGCCTGCTGATCGTCGACGACAACGCCACCAACCGCCGCGTGCTCGCGCTGCAGGCGGCCAAGTGGGGCATGGACCCGCGAGACACCGAATCGCCGGCCGAGGCCGTGCGCCGGCTTGGACAAGGCGAACGCTTCGACCTGGCGATCCTCGACATGCACATGCCGGAGATGGACGGGGTCGCCCTGGCGCGACGCATCCGCGCAAATCACAAGACGCTGCCGCTCGTATTGTTCAGCTCGATGGGCCGGCGCGAAGCCGGCGACACCGGATCGCTGTTCAATGCCTACCTGTCGAAGCCCATTCACCAATCGCAGCTGTTCGACACGCTGGTCAGCCTGCTTGCCCACGACGCGCCCGCAAAGCCGGCCACCGGTGCCGGCGCCAAGCCGCAGATCGACCCCTCCATGGCCGCGCGCCATCCGCTGCGCATCCTGCTGGCCGAGGACAACGCCGTGAACCAGAAGCTCGCGTTGCGCCTGCTGCAGCAGATGGGTTACCGCGCCGACCTGGCTTCCAACGGCATCGAGGCGGTGGAGTCGGTCCAGCGCCAGGCCTACGATGTGGTGCTGATGGACGTGCAGATGCCCGAGCTCGATGGCCTGGATGCGACGCGGCAGATCTGCACGCTGCTGGACGCCCCCTCCAGGCCGCGCATCGTGGCGATGACGGCGAATGCCATGCAAGGCGATCGCGAGATGTGCATGGACGCCGGAATGGACGACTACCTGACCAAGCCGATTCGCGTCGATCGACTGGTCGAGGCACTGAACGCCGTGCCCGCACGAAAGGACCGATGAGATGAGCAATGTGACGGTAGACCTTGCAACGTTTTCGGAGTTGCAGGAAGCCGCAGGCGCCGACTTCGTGAAGGAGCTGGTGCAGACCTTTCTCGAGGAAGCCCCTGCGATGCTGCAGGAGCTTCGCGATGCGCTCGCCGCGGGCGACGCCGACACCTTTCGCCGCGCGGCACATTCGCTGAAATCGAACAGCCTCACGTTCGGCGCCCTCACTCTCGGCGCCATGGCGCGCGAGCAGGAACTCGGCGGCCTCGCGGCGGCCCAACAATCGAACGCGCTCGATGCACTCACGCAGGAATACGACCGCGTCGCCGCCGCCCTCCAGGAGCTGAGCCATGGTTGATCTGCGCCACGCGCCGGCCCGCCTGCTGGTGGCGGACGACAACAAGGTCAATCGCCTGCTGATGACGCGCAGCCTCGAACTCCAGGGCCACAGCGTCCAGTGCGCCGAAAACGGCCGCATCGCGCTGGAGATGCTGCGGCGCGACGCCTTCGACCTGATGCTGCTGGACATGGAAATGCCCGAGATGACCGGCTTCGAGGTGCTGGAGCACCTGACCGCCGACGTCAAGCTGCGCGACCTGCCGGTGATCGTGACGTCTTCGCTCGAAGGCGTGGCCGACATCGCGCGCTGCATCGAACTCGGCGCCGAGGACTACCTGCACAAGCCCGTCAACGCCGTGCTGCTGAAGGCGCGCATCGGCGCGAGCCTCGAGAAGAAGCGCCTACGCGACCAGCAGAAAGAGATGGTGCGCCGCTTCGCCACTTCCGAGGTCGCACAGGACCTGCAGCAATCCGGCTTCGCGCTGGGCGGACGGCGGGTGCAGGCCACGGTGATGTTCTGCGACATCCGCGGCTTCACCTCGCTGGTCGAGTCGCAGCCGCCGGAAGAGACCATCGAGCTGCTGAACACCTACTACACGCTGATGTTCGATGCGATCAACGGCCATGGTGGCGTGGTGAACCAGATGATCGGTGACGGA
Organism: Variovorax flavidus; assembly: GCF_030317145.1. Taxonomy (GTDB): domain Bacteria; phylum Pseudomonadota; class Gammaproteobacteria; order Burkholderiales; family Burkholderiaceae_C; genus Variovorax; species Variovorax flavidus. The sequence goes on along the minus strand of NZ_JASZYE010000001.1, from coordinate 502,200 downwards.
CTGATGGCGATCTTCGGCGCGCCGCTGCCGCTGCCCGACCATGGCGCGGCAGCGGTGCGCGCGGCGCTCGACATGGTGGAGATGATCGAGCTGCTGAACATCGAGCGCACAGCGGCGAACAAGCCTGCGATCCGCATCGGTGTCGGCGTCGCCTCCGGCGAGATGGTGGCGGGCTACACCGGCACGCACCAGCGCGCGACCTACACCTGCATCGGCGACACGGTGAACCTCGCCGCGCGGCTCGAGGAGCACACCAAGCTCGCCAAACGAACGATCCTGATCGATCCCGCGACCCTCGCCGCGCTCGATGGCCGCATCGCGACGGACTCCCTGGGGCCGGCCTCGTTCCGGGGCAAGGCGGCGGCGGTCGAGGTGTACGCCGTCGCGGCGGCCGCCAACGGCTAGCTTCAATCACAAAAGGCGCTGCCTACCAGGACGCTGGCAGCTTCTTCAGGATCACCATCCGCCCGTCGCGCTGCCCGACGTAGCCGCCGGCGGTGAGTTCCTTCATCACCCGGTTCACCATCTCGCGTGAGGAACCGACGCGGTCGGCGATGTCCTTCTGCGTGAGCTTGTGGCGCAGCACTCGCTCATCGCCGACGGGCTCGGACAGCTCGGTCAGCACACGCACCATCCGCCCGTAGACGTCCTGCAGGGCGATGCTGCGAACCTGCTCGGTCAGCCGACGCACCATGCGGATCAGCTTGCGAGTCAGGTGGAAGGCGAAATCGGGGCTTTCCGCGAGAAACTGGCGCAGCTCCGATCCCTGCACCACCCGGCAGGTGCACGCTTCGATGGCCTTGATCGATGCCGAGCGCCTTTCGCCGTCGATGGACAACTCGCCGAAATAGCCGCCGGGGCCGTACTCGGTGAGCACCAGTTCGCGGCCGTCGTCCGAGCTGGCGTAGACCTTCACCCGGCCGCTGAGCACGATGTAGAGCGAATCGGTCGTATCCCCCTCATTGATGAGGATGGCGTGGGCCGGGAATGAGCGTGTGTGCCCGCGCGGCGCAATCGCGTCGAGCAGGGACTGCGGCAGGCGGTCGTCTGGGCCTTCGTCGGCGGAGCTCATCGAACGATTATGAGACGGCGCGGGGCCGGATGTGACCTATGTCACTTGCGCGCTGCGCACTGTTTCCTCGCGAAAACGATGCACCTTGCATAGATTCCGTCCTACAACCAGGGAAGAACTGATCTCACATCTCCGCACCGTCCGAGTCCGCCATGAAGACCCTCCTCAAACGCTGCCCCATGCTGATCGCCCACAGCATCGGCATGCGCCTGATGGAGATCGGACTCGCCCAGGCCCGAGGCGGCGTGGCGCTCCTTGTCTTCGCGGTGGTGCTGCTGGGCATGCTCTCGGGTTGCGCCAGCCTCCCGGACAACCTCCACCGGCCCGCCTCCCAGACGATCACCGACGTGGCCGATACCCGCCTCGCCACCGTGGCGGCGGCATCGATGCCCGCCGGCGCCGACCCGCAGCTCTCCGGCATGCGCCTGCTGCCGGCCGGCGACCAGGCCTTCGAGGCGCGCATCGCCCTGGCCCGCGCCGCCGAGAAGTCGATCGACGCGCAGTACTACCAGATCGCCGACGACGCTTCAGGGCGGCAGTTCCTGCGGGAGCTGAGCGACGCCGCCGCCCGTGGCGTGCGGGTCCGCATCCTGCTGGACGACCTGCACGCCAACGGCGAGGACGCGCTGCTGGCCGGCCTCGCCGCCCAGCCCCAGGTCGAGCTTCGCATGTTCAACCCGCTGCCCGTACGCGACGGAAGCGTCCGCTCGCGCGTTCTGCTCTCGATGCACGAGTTCTCACGCATCAACCGGCGCATGCACAACAAGCTGTTCATCGTGGACAACGCCTTCGCCGTCAGCGGTGGCCGCAACATCGGCGACGAGTACTTCGGCCGCAGCGAACCTGCCAACTTCATCGACATGGACATGCTCTCCACGGGCCCGGTGGTGCCGGAGATGGCCGCAGTGTTTGACGCCTACTGGAACAGCCGGCACGCCTACCCCATCGAGAAACTCGCCGCGCCGGGTGTCGACCCAGCGGTTGCACGGCGCCGTTTCGAGCAGTCCGTGCGCGAAGCCGGTGCAGTGACGATGCCTGTCGCGGCACGCGACTCGCTGGGCCAGGGCAGCGTCGCCACGCAACTCGCCGCCGGCCGCGTGGACCTGCACATGGCGGCAGTGCGTGTGGTGGCCGATGCGCCGCGCAAGGCCGATGCGGACAACGAACTGCTCTCCGACGGCGTGGTCATGAACGGCAACCTGGACCTGCTGCAGTCGGCGCGCTCGGAAGTGCTCCTGGCGTCGCCCTACTTCATCCCCGGCCGCCGCACGATGGAGATCCTCCAGCAAGCGGCCGACAGCGAGGTGAGCGTGTCCGTCATGACCAACTCGCTGGCGACGACGGACGAGCCGCTCGCCCACTACGGTTATGCGCGCCACCGCGTGGCGCTGCTCAAGATGCGCGTTGCGCTCTACGAGCTGATGCCGGACGACGACGAAGATGAACGGACGTCCATCGCCGAAGGCCCCCACGGCTCCCTCGGCCGCCTGCACGCCAAGCTCGCGGTGGTGGACCAGCGCTGGCTTTCGATCGGATCGATGAACATGGACCGCCGCTCGGCGCGCTACAACACGGAGATGAGCCTCATCGTCGACAGCCCGGTGCTGGCCGGCCAGGTCACGACACTCCTGCGCAACGAACGCATGCCGCAGAGCTACCAGGTCCGCTACACGGGTGACCGGCGGCGCCTTCAGTGGGTCGACCAGAACGGCCGGAACCCGGTCGTGCACGCCGGCGAGCCGGACTCGACCTGGGGACGGCGGCTGCGGCTCTCGATGCTCGCGACGCTGGTCGACGAAGATCTTCTTTGACCCGGATTTGCGGCGCCGGCACTTCGATCGTCACCTCGATGGGGCCGGGCACGCCGAACGCCTCCGCCCCGAAGTCGAGCTTGCCGAGGACGTGGCACGCGCCGCTGATCGTCTGGCCGTCATGACGGTAGAAGATCGCCACGTCGGGGCCGGGCGCCCAGCAGATCAGGTCGCCAACCTCGTAGGACCGGGTATGCGTGCCCTGGCCCGAGATGGCGCCGGGGAGCGGGCCGAATTTCTCTCTCTTGAAGAGATCGTGCATCGTGATCGTCAGCGGCAGCATGGAGATGAATTCATGTGCCGTGGCGTTGTCTTCCAGGGTGGCCGGAATCACCCGGCCATTCAGTTTGAGATGAATCTTCATGAGGTCCTCAGGTGCTTGAACGGCCGAGCTGGTTTTCGCGCAAGCGCTTGACGTCGCGCGCGGGAGGCAGGCCGAAGAAGCGGCTGTATTCGCGGTTGAACTGTGACTGGCTCTCGTAGCCGACGCGGTGGCCGGCGGTGGCTGCGTCCACGTGTTCGCTGATCATGATGCGGCGCGACTCCTGCAGGCGCAGTTGCTTCTGGAACTGCAGCGGGCTCATTGCGGTGACGGCCTTGAAATGCTGGTGCAGCGACGACACGCTCATGTGGACTTCGTCCGCCAGGTCTTCGACCCGGAGCGGCTCCTGGAAGCGCTGCGACAGCACGCTGATGGCCTGCGCGATGCGCTGGCTGTGGCTGTCCACCACGGCCATCTGCGCCAGGCGCCAGCCATCGGCCGACCTCAGCAGGCGGTACAGGATCTCGCGCGTGACCAGCGGCGCCAGGGCCGGCACATCTTCGGGCGAGTCCAGCAGCCTGACCAGCCGCAGCACCGGATCCAGCAGCGTGGTGGACAGCTCGCCGGTGAAGATGCCGCGCTGCGACGCCCGCTTCGGCAGCGTCTCGCCGAGCTGCAGCTCCAGTGCGAGCGCCGTGATGTCCTTGACGTCGAAGCTCAGGCGCAGGCCCAGGTACGGCGCCTCCGGCGAAGCGTCGATGATCTGCCCCGACACGGGCAGGTTCTGCGACACCACCAGGTACTGGCTGCTGTCGTAGATATAGACCTCGTCGCCGAGAAGCACCCGCTTGCTGCCTTGCGCCAGCACGCAGAAGGCGGGTTCGTGCATCGCGTGAACGGGATGCTGCATGAGCGAAGCCCGGGCGAGGGTCAGGCGCGGAATCGCCGTCGCGTGGGCACCGTCGATGACGGTGATGCGGTCGATCATCGCGGCCAGTTCGGCCCTCATGACGGTGGTCTGCAGTTGATCGACGGGGCGATCGCTGCGCAGTGCATTGGCGGTGGATGTCAACATGGAGCGAAGCTTAGGCATCTCGACAGCGCTTGTCTCGACTCCCGAGGGTCAGCCGGAGGATCGTGCAAACATCCTCAACGATCCTGCAAGGGCGCGATCCAAACCCGGTCTTTGGCAGCGGCGCTTGGGGACCTCGATAAGATCTTGAGCCCCCTGTCCACCGTCCACGCGATCCGCATCGTTCCCTAGCCAATGAAATACAAATCGTCCGAAGAGTTCATGCACGGCGCCGCTGCGCGCAATCCCGGCCAGCCCGAGTTCCTGCAAGCCATTGCCGAGGTCACGGAAAGCCTGTGGCCGTACATCCAGCGGCATCCCAGGTATGCAGAGCACGGACTGCTGGATCGCCTGATCGAACCGGAGCGGGTCATCATGTTCCGCGTCTCCTGGGTGGATGACCACGGCGAGGTGCAGGTCAACCGCGGCTACCGCATCCAGCACAGCTCGGCCATCGGCCCCTACAAGGGCGGACTGCGCTTCCACCCCTCGGTCAACCTGTCGATCCTGAAGTTCCTCGCCTTCGAGCAGACCTTCAAGAATGCGCTGACGACGCTGCCCATGGGCGGCGGCAAAGGTGGCTCCGACTTCGACCCCAAAGGGCGCAGTCCCGGCGAGGTCATGCGCTTCTGCCAGGCCTTCGTGAGCGAACTGTTCCGCCACGTGGGCGCGGACCGGGACGTCCCGGCCGGCGACATCGGTGTCGGCGGCCGCGAGATCGGATTCATGGCCGGCATGATGAAAAAGCTCGGCAACAACGCCGACTGCGTCTTCACCGGCAAGGGCCTGAGCTACGGCGGTTCGCTGATGCGGCCCGAAGCCACGGGTTACGGCACCGTCTACTTCACCGAAGAGATGCTCAGACAGAAGGGCCAGACGCTCGAAGGGCTGCGGGTCGGCGTCTCGGGTTCAGGCAATGTGGCCCAGTTCGCGGTCGAGAAAGCCATGGCGCTGGGCGCCCGTGTGGTGACGGTGTCCGACTCGAGCGGCACCGTCTACGACGAAGCCGGCTTCACGCAGGACAAGCTGGCCCAACTGATGGAAGTGAAGAACCATCTGTACGGCAGGGTCGACGAGTACGCCCGCCGGGTCGGCGCCGAGTTCCATGCCGGCAAGCGCCCCTGGCACATCCCCGTCGACGTCGCGCTGCCTTGCGCGACGCAGAACGAACTCGACGGCCAGGATGCCGCCACACTGGTCCGCAACGGCGTGCGCTGCGTGGCCGAGGGCGCGAACATGCCCTCCACCATGGACGCGATCCGCACCTTCGAAGGCAGCGGTGTCCTGTTCGCGCCGGGCAAGGCCAGCAACGCCGGCGGCGTGGCGACCTCCGGCCTCGAAATGAGCCAGAACGCCATGCGGATCTCGTGGCCGCGCGAGGAAGTGGACACGCGGCTGCACGGCATCATGCGCAGCATCCACGAGGCCTGCCTCCAGCATGGCCGTCGCGAGGACGGCACGGTCAGCTACGTGAACGGAGCCAACGTCGCAGGGTTCGTGAAAGTGGCCGACGCGATGCTGGCGCAAGGCGTGATCTGACCGCTTGCCTTGGGCCCCGGACCTGGACGATCAGAAACTGACCAGGTCCACGATGCCGTACCCGATGATCGCCAGCAATCCGACAATGCCGAACATCATGAGGGGCGTGCCCCAGCGCGTCTCTCGCGCGGCAAAGCCGACCGTCATGACGCCTGCGGCAATACACGTCGTGATCGCGGCATTCAGGAGCGTGAATTCAGGCATCCGTCGATGCTACCCGGAAGGCCGCGAAAAGAGCATCGCCAAGGCATTCCAGCCGCCACAATGCGAGCTCCGCCGCTGCCGCCCTTGCCGTGCGCATCCTCCTCGTTTCCGACCTGCACTACACCCTGCCCCAGCTCGACTGGGTGGTCCGGGTGGCGCCGTCCTTCGACCTGGTGGTGATCGCCGGCGATCACCTGGACGTGAGCTCGCCGGTGTCGCTCGACGCGCAGTCGGTCGTCCTGCTTCGCTACTTCTCGCTGATGAACCCCGGGATGTCGCTCGTGCTGGCATCGGGCAACCACGACCTGACCGGGTCGGACCGGCACGGTGAGCGGGCGGCACTCTGGCTGCCGGAGAGCCGCCGCAACGGCGTCTTCACCGACGGCGATTCGCTGACGATCGGCGACACCCTGATCACGGTCTGCCCCTGGTGGGACGGACCGGCAGGCCGCACGGCGCTTGAAAGGCAACTCGCCGCGGATGCGCAGCGCCGCCCTGCCCGCTGGGTCTGGATCTATCACTGGCCACCGCTGGGCTCGCCCACCTGCTGGACCGGCAAGCGGCACTACGGCGATGCCGATGTCGCCGGCTGGATCGCCAGCTACCGACCCGAACTGGTGCTGACCGGCCATGTCCACGAGCCGCCGTTCAAGCCGGCGGGTGCCTGGGCCGACCGCATCGGGCCCACCTGGGTGTTCAACGCCGGCAGGCAGATCGGACCGGTGCCCGCTCACATCGTGATCGACCTGGCATCGGACACCGCTTCATGGCGCTCGATGATGGGCGAGGAAGCGCTGGAACTCGGCGCCGAGTGCGCGCCCGCGCGATCGGTCTTCTGAGGGGTCAGTAGTCGGGGTTCGGCTCTCGCGCCGAGCCAGGGCGTGCCGGCGGGCCCTGGCGGTGCGTCAGCTGATCCAGTACTTCCGAGACCATCGCGAGGCCGGGCGAATCGCCGTACTGGTGCTTCAGGTCGACGAGATAGGTCGTGGCGAAATCCAGGCGCTCCGCCAGGCCTGCGGCGATCAATCGTGTGATGGCTGGCTCGCTCGCCAGGAAGGCGCGACCGTCGTCCGCGTAGCGAACGATGCTCGGTGCACTGGCGACCACCGTCGCCGTGTACGCCGAATTGAGCAGCAGCGAGATTTCGCCGATCGCTGCGCCCGGCCGGCTGATCGACGTGATCGCGATGCCGGACTTGCTGATCTGCAGCGCCCCCGACACGAGGATCCACAGACCGTCGCCGGTCTCGCCTTCGCGCAGGAGCGTGTCTCCCGCCGCCAGGGAGATTTCGGGCAGGCCAGCGGTGCGTTGCAGCAGTTCGTCCATGTTGTTCAGGGCCAGAGATGGAGCGGGCGGTCGAGCATGGCCCTGTCCCATCGTCCGAGATCCGCGGCGGCGTCATAGGTCGATTGAAGGAATGCCAGGAGCGCGGCGTCCGGATCCGGATCGAGACGAACGGCCTCGTAGGGCAGGATGAACTCGCGCATCTGCGCGTCGTACCGTGCGGCCGCCGGCAGGACCGCATGGTTCGCATAGCCGGGAGGCTCCGGGTACGCATAGGCATAGAACGAAGCCTCTGCAACGGGACCGCCGCCCGGCCAGAACCCGCAACTGGCGCACTCGTGCGAGTAGGCCTCGACCATGACGTGGTCCGGGCAGTTCGGAACGCCGCCCGGATGCTGCGGCGCGGCCCGGCCGGAAAAGCGTGTGGCCGCCAGGTCGAACGCGCCCCAGAAGAAATGTGCGGGACTCTGCTTGCCGCCGAAGCGACCCCGAAAGCGCTTCAGCACCCGATCGGTCTGCGCGACGATGCGCCACCACCGGTGCGCAGCGTCCGGATCGTAGGACGCGTTGGTCCGGTCTTCGGCGAAGGGAATGGCCGTCTCGACCTCCACCGGCGAAGCCATGAGCTTCGGCTCGACCCCGAGCGCCCTCAGTGACGCCTGGTATTGGGCAAACCAGTCGGCGACGGACATGGGAGCCAGCGCAAAGCCGCGCTCCGCGCCGTCGCTGCATCTCAGCGCCACCGCATGCGAGATGAAATCGAACTCGACGGAGAGTGTCCGGTCGCCGCACGGCATGGCCGAGGTGGTCAGCCCGCGCGGCGTGACATAGAAGGCGACCTGCCACCAGTGGTTCTCCATCGGCGCGAGCGCCAGACGCGTCTTGCCGACGATCTGCGTCCACATGTGCAGCGTGGCATAGGTATCGCGCCACTCGGAGAGCGAGAGCGCGGGCCAAGTCGGAGATGTCTGCGCTGCGTTCATGGCGTGGAGCCTTTCAGGCGTCTATTTCTTGTCCCGGTTCTGCGGCAACTCCTTGACCGCCGCGAGCATCTTCTCGACGTGCTTGTCCGGATCGAGATTCTGGTAATGGGCGGCGACCGTTCCGTTGGGCGCGATCACGTAGGAGATGCGGTTCGCAAAGTCCGGGCGCGTCTGCATCAGTGCGTCGAAAGACTGGCTGATGGACTTCGTGGCGTCGGAAGCGACCGGGAACTTGCCTTGGCAGGCCTGGTTGGAGAACTTGGTCAGCGTGTCGATGTCATCGGTCGACACGCCAATGATCGTGGTGCCCATTGCAGCGAACTTGTCGACTGCCTCGGCGAAAGCGTGCGCTTCGAGCGAACAGCCCACAGTGAAAGCCGCAGGAAAGAAATACAGGACGACCGGCCCCTTGGCCAACGCCGCCGACAGCGAATAGGTGAAAGGCTTGCCGCCGAGCGCAGCGGGTGCACTGAAAGAGGGCGCGGGCTGCCCGATGTCGAGCGCCGCACCGGCAGGCGCAACGACGCCGAATGCAGACGCCATGACCGCCGATGCAACCGCTCTTCTTGCCAATGACTTCATGTCTTCGTTCCCCGTGGGTCGATGAAGCACATGTTATTCCACGCCTTGGCCGATGCCATGGCGCCAGGCGACGTTCCTCAACGCCGAATCAGGAAGCCGCTGAAAGGCGCGATCCATTCGACCTCGCCGGCATCCAATGCGGTGGACGAGCCGGCATCGGCGGCGAAGAGCGTCTTTTCTTCTTCAAGCAGGAAGCACGCGAGAGCGTCTTCCCGACCCAACTGGTGCAGCACGCGCAAGGTGCAGCCTCCGAGGTCGATGCGGTGCCCGTGCGGCAGCGGCTCGCCATGGATCGCCAGGGTCCAGCGCACCGGCCCCGGCGCCGATGCCCGCACCGTGGCCGCATGACACTCATCGCCCTGCCCTGCATCGATCAACACCCACTCGTTGCGATCCCCGCCGACAAAGTAGCTGTTGACCAGCGCCTCTCCGCGCAGCGCCGTCACGCGCAGCACGCGGGGCGACAACTGCATCGCCAGGCCCGAAGCCAGTTCGTATCTGGCGTTCGCCAGGCCGTCCGGGTCGATGCGAGACAACTCGTCATAGGCAGGTTCGCCCGGATTCACCGGCCGGCGGCCGGCCGGCCCGTCGGCGATGCGCGGCATGACGAGGGGAATCTCCCGCAATTCACGTGCGAACTCGATGCACGCCTGCGCGTTCTCGAAAGTCGCGAGTTGCAGAAGAATGCGCCGCTGCACATTCATCAGCTTGAGCCCGCGTGCAGGGTCGACCGCGTCCGCCGGCCGCAACCACATGTGCTCGACCGTTTCGCGCCCGTCCGGTCGGGCGCTCTGCCGCGGCGGGGCCAGCGCCACGAAAAAACGCGTGTCGAAGCGCCGCGGCATGCCCAGCGGCGTGAGCCAGTGGCTGAAGTAGGCGAGCCGCTCGACGGCGAGCCGCCAACCTCGGCCGGTGCACAGATTGCGCAGGGCGTCGCCCCCCTCTTCCACCGCCAGGCGCAGGGCGACGAGTTCCTGGGACGGCATGTCGTCGAGTTCCACCAGGCGGCCATCCGCATCGCCGGCGAAGAGCAGCCCGGCCTCTTCGAAGCATTCGCGAACCGCTGCGACGTAGTAGTCCAGGCCGTTCACGGGAATGCCCAGGCGCAAGGAAGCCGCCGCATCGTCGACGCCGTCGCAAAGCGCATGAAGCGCGCGGTCCTGCGCATCGAGCGTGCCACCGGGAAAGACGCTGGCGCCGCTGTTCTGATCGGCCTCTTTTTCGGCCCGGCGCAGCATCAGCACCTCCAGGCCGGAGGGGCCGTCGCGCAGGACGATCAGCGTGGCGGCCACGCGCACAGGGCGCATGGGTGCGGGCGATGGGGAGGGGATGGACGTTGTCATGAGGCGGCGCATGTTTTACCAGCAAGCGCCTGCGGAACCCGTCGCGGCCACGACGGGGGCGCCTCGTCAATTTTGGGGAGGCGTGCGGATGTCGGCTGTTTCACACTCCGTGTTGTCGACGGAGGTTTCGTGGTCAAGAAGATTCAGCTCAACGAGGAACAGTGGAAGACGCTCGAGGCCTTGCGCGAGGCCCATGCCCGGGGCTGCCCGACCGATTCGATCAAGGTCTCGGAGCGGCTCAGGTCGAACGGGCTGGTCGCGGCGGACCGGCACGGCTACAAGTTCCTGACCGAACAGGGCCTTCAGCGCCTGAGCCAGGGCCGCTGAGCGCAGGCTCTGACGCTACGGCAGTCCCCTTTCAGTCCGCGAGCCGCAACCCTTTCTGGTTGACGCTTTCGACGATCTCCCTCAGAGAATTGCGGCCCAGCCTCGAAAGTGCGAAGAGCTTCCTGGCGGGAACCCGGGTCACATCCCGCACCGTGTGAAGCTGGTTCACGCGCAGGACATTGGTGGTGCGAAGCGACAACTTCAGGACGGCAATATCGGCATCCAGGACCGGGTCGGCGGCAGTTCCGGCGGTGACGGGGTTCGGGCGATGATCCATGGCGTGACTCCTGAAAACGATGGCTGGAACTTGCACAGTTCGTGCCATCGGGCCAGAGTCATGAAACACAGGGATTTCATTGGAGAAGTGGCCGGAATCGCCTGAAATCGAAACAGTGCGATTGCATGCCATTCAGACAACTGCATGTTTTTCATGCAGGGTTTTCCAGACCTTCGGCGCCAGCTGGAAAAGTCGTGAGTTCGCGCCGCGATGGCACGTATCGTGCACCACCATGCCGATGCTTCGTTCCGCAGTCGACACCCTCCGGCAGCAACTCCGGGAGTTGACCAGCCGGGCCCAGACCTTGCGGGTGCTGCTCACCCTCGGAAGCCTGATGGCAATCTGCGGGCTGACGGGACACCCGGAGGCGGTGACGCCGCTGTTCCTCGGCGCCATCGCCAGCGCGCTGGCCGAAACCGACGACAGCGGACGCGGGCGCTTCCGCGCCCAGGCCGTCACGCTAGCGTGCTTTGCGGCGGCGGCGTTTGCCGTGGTCGCCTTGATCCGGACACCCTTCCTGTTCATCGCGGGGCTGGCGCTGGCGGCGTTCTGGCTGACCATGCTGGGCGCGGTCGAAGCGCGCTACAAGGCCATCGGCTATGCCACGCTGATCCTGGCGATGTACACCACGCTCGGCATCGAAAACCAGCCGGCAACCCAGGCCGTCAGGGAGCGCGAGGTCGTGCTCCTGCTGCTCGGCGCCGCCTGGTATGGCGTGTTCTCCGTGGCGTGGAGCGCGGCTTTTCCGGCGCAGCCGGTGCAGGCGCAGCTGGTCAGGCTGTTCTCGGTGCTCGGGCACTACGTGCGCTTCAAGGCTTCGCTCTTCGAGCCGCTGCGCGGCATCGACATCGAGCGCAAGCGGCTGTCGCTCGCGCAACTCAACGCCGAGGTGGTGAGCGAGCTCAATGCCGCCAAGGAAAGCATCTTCCGGCGCATCGGCAAGCGCGCGCCCACCGGCCGTATCGCACGCTATCGCGGCCTCTACCTGATCGCGCAGGACGTGCATGAACGCGCCAGCTCGTCGCACGACGACTACAACGCCCTGGCCGACGCCTTCTTCCACAGCGACCTGCTCTACCGCTGCCAGCGCGTGCTGGATCTGCAAGGCCAGGCCTGCCTTCGTCTGGCGCAATCGATCGCGCGGCGCGAGCCCTTCGCCGTCGACAACGCGACGGTGCAGGCTCTGGCGGACCTGCACAGCGCGATCGGCTACGAGCGCGCGCATGCACGCGATCCGCGACGGCAGGCATTGCTCGCATCCATCGAGGCATTGGCGCGCAACCTGGCGCAGCTCGACGGGCAACTTGCCGGCGCGAGCCAGCCGTCGGCCAAGGCCGGGCGCGACGACATGGGCCTGTTCGATCGCTCACCGCGTTCGTGGCGCGACGCGGCAGATCGCGTCCGGCGCCAGCTGAGCCCCAAATCGGCCCTGTTCCGCCATGCGCTGCGACTGTCCATCGCACTTCTGGCCGGGTGGGGGGTGATGCGGCTGATCCATCCGGTGCAGGGCTACTGGATTCTTCTCACCACCCTCTTCGTCTGCCAGCAGACCTGGGGCGACACCGTTTCGCGGATGGGCCAGCGCATGGCGGGCACGGCGGCCGGCGTCGTGGCCGGCTGGGCATTGCTGAACCTGTTTCCCCAGCCTCTGATCCAGTCGTTGCTGGCTGTCGCCGCCGGCGTGCTTTTCTTCGCGACACGCACAACGCGCTATCTGCTCGCCACCGCCTGCATGACCGTGCTCGTGCTGATGTGCTTCAACCAGGTGGGCGACGGCGGCGTGCTGATCGTGCCGCGCTTGATCGACACCGCCATCGGCAGCGTGATCGCTGGGCTCGCCATGCTGCTGGTGCTGCCGCACTGGCAGGCGCGGCGCTTCAGCGACCTGGCCGCCACGGCAATGCGCAACGATGGCGCCTACCTGCGCGAGATAGCCGGCCAGTACCGCTCGGGCGCGCGCGATGACCTGGCCTACCGGCTGGCCCGCCGCAACGCCCACAACGCCGATGCCGCATTGGCCACGGCGGTGTCGGAGATGTTCCGCGAGCCGGGCTTCGTGCGGCCGCGCGCGGGGGTGGCTCTTCGCTTTCTGATCCAGTCCCACACCATGTTGAGCTATCTCTCGGCCCTGGGTGCGCACCGCACGGCGCTGCGGGATCCAGCGGATGCGCACGCGATGCGCGCAGCGGCGGAGGAAGCCGCAGCGATGCTCGACGCGCTGGCCGATGGTCTGGACAGGGCCGCCTTCCATCCCGCCGAGGCGGACGCCAGGCTTGCCGCGCTCGACGCGCTGACGTCCACGCCCGACGCGGAAGGCGAAGTCGACCCGGCCGTACACCTCGTTCGCACCGAACTCGCGCTGATCGGATTGCAGATCGAGTCCCTTCGCGAATTCGCGCGCAAGTGGCTGCAGCTCGAAGAGGACGCGCCCTCACCCGCGCCACTGATGCTGCCCGAGCCTTTCCCCGATGAAGTCCAGGAAGCAAGTGATCCGCGCGGATAGCTGCGTGTTGCGGTAGTACACCGCGCTGATCGGCTGGAGCACCTCGACCGTGTCGCGCGCCAGCACCTGCACGAGGTCGCCGCGCTCGGTGTCGACACTCGTCATGAAGCCGGCGAGGCAGACGATGCCGACGCCCTGCAAGGCCAGTTGCCGCAACGTCTCGCCGCTCGACGCGGTGAGTGCCGGCGTGATGGGCCACTCGTCCCCGTGCTCGCCACGCAGCGGCCATCGATTGAGCGCCTCCGGCTGTGTGAACCCGAGCAAGGTGTGGCGCGCCAGGCTGGCCACGCTCTTCGGGCGGCCATGCGCCGCGAGATAGGCCGGGCTCGCCAGCACCCGCAGGCGGCTGGTCGCGATCGGACGTGCATGCAGGGTCGAGTCGCGCAGTTCGCCGATGCGGATCGCGATGTCGGTCCGGCGTTCGAGCAGGTCGATGTTGAGATCGTCCGTGTCCAGCTCCAGGCTGATCTGCGGATACGCCTGCCGGAACTCCGCCACCAGCGGCACGATGGCATGGAGCATGAAAGGCGACGCGGCGTTCACGCGCAGTCGCCCCGACGGCTTCTGCCGGCGCGCGGCCATCTGCTCTTCGGCCTCGTCGATCGAGGCCAGGATGGCGCGGGCGTGCGCCAGGAAGGCTCGCCCCTCCTCGGTGAGTTCGAGCCGGCGCGTGGTGCGGCGCAGGAGGGTGGTGTCGAGCTTGCGTTCGAGGCGGCCGAGCGCACGGCTGATACCCGAGACGGTCTGGCCCAGGTGCTCGGCGGCGGCGGTGATCGAACCGCCGTCAACCACGGCGGTGAAGGCCTGCAATTCCTCGACGGTGGTTTTCATGAAGCTCCCGGAGCCGATTGGATTATTGACAGGAAGTCAAATATATTCTGATCAGAACACCGTTTTTCTGCAAAGGCCATGGCCCCACACTCCTTTCCTCACAAGGAGTGCCTTCATGCCCATTGCCCTGCTTGCGCTGACCATCAGCGCATTCGCCATCGGAACGACCGAGTTCGTCATCGTCGGCCTGATTCCCACCATCGCGGCCGACCTGCAGATCGGCCTTCCGTCGGCCGGCCTGCTGGTCAGCCTCTATGCGCTGGGCGTCGCGGTCGGCGCGCCCGTGCTCACCGCCCTCACCGGCCGGCTGCCGCGCAAGGCGCTGCTGCTGGGCCTGATGGCGCTGTTCACGCTCGGCAACCTGCTGGCGTGGAAATCTCCAGGCTACGAATCGCTGATCGCCGCACGCGTCCTGACCGGGCTGGCGCACGGCGTGTTCTTCTCGATCGGCTCGACGATCGCCACCGGACTGGTGCCCAAGGAGAAGGCCGCGAGCGCCATCGCGATCATGTTCACCGGCCTGACGGTGGCGCTGGTCACCGGTGTGCCGCTGGGCACCTTCATCGGCCAGCACTTCGGCTGGCGCGAGACCTTCCTCGCCGTATCGGCCCTGGGACTTGTCGCCTTCATCGGAAGCGCTCTCTTCGTGCCGAAAAACATCCGCCACGCGCCGCCGGCATCGCTGGGGCAGCAGTTCAAGGTGCTGGCCCAGCCGCGCCTCCTGATGGTCTACGCCAAGACGGCCATCGGCTACGGCGGCTCGTTCATCCCGTTCACCTTTCTCGCGCCGATCCTCCAGGAGGTGTCGGGCTTCAGCGCAGGCGCCGTGGGTGGCGTGATGCTCGTATACGGGTTGTCCGTCGCTGCCGGCAATATCTGGGGCGGCAAGCTGGCCGACAGGCTCGGACCGATCCCCGCGCTCAAGATCATCTTCGCGCTGCTGGCCGCGGTGCTGCTCATGTTCAGCTTCACCGCTCCGCACAAGTGGCTCGCACTGGTCACCGTGCTGCTCTGGGGCGCGGTCGCCTTCGGCAACGTGCCCGGCCTGCAGGTGTACGTGGTGCAGCAGGCCGAGCGCTACACGCCTCGTGCGGTCGACGTTGCGTCCGGCCTCAACATCGCGGCCTTCAACCTTGGCATCGCCGGCGCGGCCTGGGCAGGCGGACTGGTGGTCACGCACCTGGGCCTGATCCATACCGGCTGGATCGGCGCGCTGGTGGTGCTGGCAGCCCTCGCACTCACGGCGTGGAGCGGCCGCCTGGACCGCGCCCGCGTCGCCTCGCCTTCCATCGATTTCAATCACCCAAGGACATCCTCATGAGCAGCATTCCTCCATTCGGCCTCGGCACCTTCCGTCTCCAGGGCCAGGCCGTCATCGACTCCGTCAAGAACGCGCTCGATCTCGGCTACCGCCTGGTCGATACCGCCCAGATCTACGGCAACGAAGCCGACGTGGGCCAGGCCATCGCCGAAAGCGGCGTGGCGCGCGATGCGCTGTTCCTCACGACCAAGATCTGGACGGCCAACTACGGCAAGAATCTGCTCATCCCCAGTCTCAAGGACAGCCTCGCCAAGTTGCGCACCGACCATGTGGATCTGACCCTGATCCACTGGCCTTCACCGGGCAATGCCGTGCCGGTCGCCGAATTCATGGGCGCGCTGGCGGAAGCCAAGGCGCAGGGGCTCACGAAGCAGATCGGGGTCTCGAACTTCACGGTCGACCTGATGCGCCAGGCGATCGACGCGGTAGGCGCCGCCGAAATCGCGACCAACCAGATCGAACTGCACCCCTACCTGCAGAACCGCAAGGTCGCCGACTTTGCGCGCGGCCATGGCATCCCGATCACTTCCTACATGACGCTTGGCTATGGATCGGTGTTGAAAGACCCGGTGATCCAGGACATCGCGCAGGCGCATCAGGCCACGCCCGCCCAGGTCACCCTGGCGTGGGCGATGCAACTCGGCTACGCAGTGATCCCGTCATCGACGCGACGGGCGAATCTGGAAAGCAACATGAAAGCGCAGCAACTGCGCCTTTCCGACGAGGAAATGACGCGGATAGCGGCGCTGGAGCGCAACGGCCGGCTCACCAGCCCCGAGGGCCTGGCTCCCGCCTGGGACTGAGGACGCGTTCAGCCGGGGCTGACGACCAGCTGGTTGTCGACGGTGGCAACGCCGTCGACGGCCTTGGCGATGTCCCCGGCGCGCGCCTTGGCTGCTGCGTTCGGTGCCGGCCCGGCGAGCCGCACGGCGCCGTCCTTTGTCCGGACATCGATGCGGGTGGCGTTCAGTTCAGTGTCTTTGGCGAGGGCGGACGACACCGCCAGCGTGACGGCGGCATCGTCAGTGGTCGACACCGCCGCCGTTCCCATGTTCTTCAGGGCGTTCTTGACGGCCGCCGCGTCTTCCTTCACCTCCGGCGAAGTAACGTAGGCCCTGGTCTTGTCTCGCGCCACGTCCGCCAGTTCGGCGGCTTTTCGCGCCGCCGCGACGGCAGCCTGCTCGGTCTTGTCGGCCGCGGAGTCCAACTGCCTGCCTGCAGATTCGCTACCAGCGCGATCGGTGCACGCAGCCAGTGCGAGGACACAGACGGCGCCCGTCAACGCGGATCGGATGCGCAGCGCTTCGAGAGTTCGGTTCGACTTCCTCATTCGTCATCTCCTTTCCCCGAGCACCTTGGCCCCTTGCACCAATTTGGGTAGCCCTGCGGCGCCGCAAACGCTTGTAGGCAAAGGGCGCAGCCCGGGGTCGAGATGCGGCAAACGGGGCGCAAACGGCACCGCCGGGCCGCCGTTCGCATGATGAAAGCAATTGCAATTATGTTGCCGACGGTTACACGCACAAATTGTAAATAGGCAAGAAGTTCGCCAAATAGTCGTCACCGTCTACAACCGATGTAACAGCCGCCTTGAGAACAAATACACATTAAGAAAGGATTTGAAAGAACGCTTGCTGCGTAGGAACCATCCCACGTACAAACCCTCATCTTTTAAAAACTTGAGGTTTTTTGTTTGAAATCAATAGATAAAAGCTCTCTACTGCTTCTTATTGCAGCGGGGACACTGGCGGGTTGTGGGGGTGGAGGCAGCAACGACAGCGGCTTGGGCGCCGCGTCTGGTCTGAATGCGAATGCCGCGACCGTGGCTGACGCGTCCAACTCCGAGGCACAGGCTTCCAACTCGGACGTCAACGGCACCCTGGTCGCGGATTCGGGTGCCGGCGCCGCTTCGGCCACCAAATCGGCTGGCAAGCTCGCCAAGGTGACGCACCTCGCCAACGAGGGTGAAATCTTCACCGTCTCGACCCAAACCATGGTTCGCTTCGGCAGCGGCAGCAACTGGACCAGCCGCTCCGTGCCGCCGAACATGGCGACGATGTGCCACGTGGACGTCTTCGGCAATCCCGGCGTGCCGGCTCCCCGCGTCTGCGAATCGGGAACCGCCGATGCTCCGGCGCCAGCGCCCGCACCGGCTCCCGCGCCTGCACCGGCCCCCGCTCCGGCGCCGGCCCCGGCACCCGCTCCCGCGCCCGCTCCGACGGGCTACGTCCATATCGCAGCCGAAGGTGAAGTCTTCACCGTCAAGGCGCAAACCATGGTGCGCTTCGGCAAGGGCACCAACTGGACCACCCGGTCCGTGCCGGCGAACATGGCGACGATGTGCCACGTGGACGTCTTCGGCAATCCTGGCGTGTCGGCTCCCCGGAACTGCGAGGCGCTCGGCGCTGCCGCGCCGGCTCCGGCACCCGCACCCGCTCCGGCCCCGGCGCCCTCTCCGGCTCCGGCTCCTTCGCCGGCACCGGCTCCGGCCCCCGCTCCCGCCCCGGCACCTGCTCCGGCGCCTGTCGTCGGGGATGTGGTCGACTCCTCCTTCAACGTGGTCGCCACCTCCTACCGCAACATGGCCGCCCAGTTGAGCAAGGACACCGGCATCGAGTACCGCTACGGCCCCAACGCCGCCGCCTACGGCGTCGGCAACAGCGGTCGTCCGACCCTGTTCGCGCGGGATGCCGCGACGAAGCTCGGTTCGCCCGCTCCCGGCTATTCCTTCTACTGGCAGGTCGGCGGTCCGCCGTCGTCCACGTCGGGCAACTACTCGACCAACCAGGCGAACATGCTGTTCGTGGCCGACAACCCGGCGCAGCGCATCGGCGTGGCTGACTTCCAGGTGTCGGGCTACATGTTCAACACCTTCGCCCAGATGCCCCAGCTGAGCTGGACGCGCAACGCCCTTGCCGGCGGCGGCATCGACGGTGCGAACGCCATGAACTACAAGGCCCAGGGCCTGGCCAGCAGCGATCCCATCGCCGTGGGCCGCTGCTCGGGCCGCGCTGGATTCTGCTCGGAGAGCCTGGTGGCCTACCAGAACGGCGTGATCGCCACCATGGGCAGCAACACCGCCGGCAATCCCGCCTCGGTCAAGCTGCCGTCCAACAAGGTGCCGACCGCGATCGCGATGACGAACCAGAGCGAGTTCGCACTGGTCACGGTGTGGGACACGACCGCGCTCAAGGGCCAGGTCGCGGTGATCGCGCTGGCTGGCCTGTGCGACGGCTGCAACCCGTACAGCAACGGGAACCCGCGCCCCTACTACACGTGGTGGCACGAGTGGATGGCGACCTATCCGGGCCTGCCGAACATGGGCAACATCGCCTTCATGAAGATCCTCGGCTACATCGATCTGCCGGGTGTGAATGCACCGACCGAGATTGCCGTCACGACCGGCCTGGACCAGTTCCAGACCATGGTGAGCGGCGACTTCATCGGCCTGAGCAACACGCCGCTGACGAGCAACTGGCGGAACTTCGTCGGCTCGGGCCCGCACGCCACACGCTACGCCAAGGGCGGTATGGCGGTCGTGATCTCCAAGTCGGAGCAGAAGGCCTCGTTCATCGACCTGCGGCCGCTGTTCAACTTCGTCAACGGCGTCTACTTCAGCGCCAACGTGACGCAGACGAGCAACCTGGGCCAAGCGGACAGCCAGTGGCCGTACACCTTCGCCAACACGCCGTCGCAGATGCCGACGGTGGTGAAGACGGTGTCGCTGCCGGCCAAGCCGACCGCGGTGAAGACGACGGTGTTCGGCAACCCGCAACGCGCCTGGATCGCGACGCAGGACGGCACGATGCACATCTACAGCATCGACGGCTTCGCGCCGGGTGGCACGGCCTCGGCCGCTCCGTCGGCGAACGTCATTGCCGAAGTGGGCACGGTGACAGGCATCGGCCGCAACCCGACGTCGCTGGGCACCTCCAAGGGTGAGCCCAACAGCAGCATCGAACCGCTCAACCAGCAAGTCCTGGTGAACTCGCGCGGCGATCGCAAGGTCTCGTGGGTACGCTTTGCGTCCAACGGAAACAGCGGCAGCATCGTGCGCACCCTGCAGGACACGCGCATGATCGACCCGATCGCCGTGGAAGACGCGGACAACTACTCCAACCCGGGTTACCTGACCAGCGTGATCGACTACACGGGCAAGGCCGTGCGCAACTACCGCTACGGACCGGTGATCTTCGGCACCGACGGTGGTTCGTGCCCCAAGCCCAACGGCTGCGCACTCACGCCGACGACATCCGGCGGCACCACGTACAACATCGAGTACGGCGGAGCGATGGACCTGTCGGCTTCCGGCAAGCCCTTCCAGATCACCACGACCAACGTGCCCTGATCCAGTCGCCACCTAGCGCCAACCGAAACGGCCCGCCTCGAGCGGGCCGTTTTTTTGTCGCGTGCAGAATCGCGGCATGAAAAGCAGAAGCCTTCTCGCGGCCGCGCTGATCCTCATCGCGGCCCTTGCGGCCTACTGGTACTGGTCGCCCTTTCTGGCGGTTCGCCAGTTGCAGACGGCCGCCCAGGAAGGCGATGCCGAGGCATTCAACGCGCACGTCGACTATCCCAAGGTACGCGAAAGCCTGAAGGGCCAGTTCTCCGTCCTCGTCACCAAGAAGCTGGGCACCCAGGATTCGAGCAATCCCTTTGCCGCGCTGGGCAGCCTGATCGGATTGGGGCTGGTGAATCAGCTGGTGGACGCGATGGTGCGTCCCGAGACCGTGATGGCGGCCATGAAGAACGGCCACTTGGCCAAGCCCGCCCCCACGCCGACCCCGGCCCGCCAGCCCGAAGGCGGCGCGCCTCCAGCCGGCGAAGCCACCCCGCCATCGAGCGGCCCGGCACCCGAAAAGAAGGCCCGCTGGATCATCGATCGCCAGGGCGCCAACAAGATGATCGCGTACGCCGTGGACCCCGCAAGGCCCGACGAACCCAATTCAGAGCGACTCGGACTGGTGTTCGAGCGCAGCGGATTCGTGGACTGGAAGCTCACCGAGCTCCGGATGCCGGCATCGGCCTTCGACAAGTAGTATCTTCACGGCCGGCACGTCCACGCATGGGCGGGTCAAGCCAAGGAGCACACATGCATCGTCTCCGCGCACTCGCCGCCATCGGCGTCCTTGTCGTTGCATCGGCCCCGGCGCCAGCCCAGACGGCCGCCGACGACTCTTCCTCCCTTTCGTGTGCAGACTTCAATGCCGCAGCCGCACAAGTCACCGCGGGCAAGAACGCCACGGCGGCGCAGAAGCGCACGGCGCTGGACGCCCAGGACTACATCGGCACCGGCATGGTGTGGCTTCATGGCTATCTCACCGGCCGCAACGGACCGCAGGTCGGCAAGCTGACGCGGGAATGGATCACCGAGAACGTTGCGAAGCTGGGCAGGGAATGCGCCGCCGCGGCCGATCCGGCCAACGCACGCCTCGTCGATCTGGTGACCAAGCCATGAACGTCTTCCGGCTGCGAACCCTCCTGCGCTGCGCGATCGTCCTGCTCGCGGTGCTGGGGGCGGGCCACAGCGAAGCCCAGCGCCACGGGCAGCGCCATCGCCATCACAACAACTGGAACAACCACTGGCACAACGACTGGGACAACCGCCGCGACGCACGGCGCGCGGGTGTGGTCGCCGGCGTGGTTGCCGGCGGCGTGGCGGGCTCGGCCGCCAGGAGCCGCGCCGACCAGCGCTACTCGGATTGCCTCTGGGCGACAGGCTACAGCTGGGAATGCGATCGCCGCCGCTTCAATGACGAGATGCGGGCCCGCGAGAGCGCGCGCAGGGCCGGCGTGGTTGCAGGCGTTGCGACGTACGCCATCGTCCGTCGCTGACGTCGAGCGACTTCTAGTACTTGATCGTCACGCCGGCCTTCACACCGGCGTTGTTCTTGCCGTCCGAGAAGGCGCCCGCGGAGTACGAGCGCTTGCCGCCCGTGCTGGCGCCCAGCGAGTAAGTGGGGCGCTCCTTCGAAGTGTCGACGCCGCCGGACAGTCCACTTCCGTCAGGCCGTTCCACGCCGACCGTGGCGCCCTTCGTGTTGACGGCGCTCTCGGTCGGCGACAGGTTGGGATTGATGTACAGGGTTCCCTTCTCGTCGCTGTCGAGGGGCAGCTTCAAATCCTCGGCCGCAACGCCCATGCAGCATGCGGCCGCGCCAATGAAAGCAATGATGGATTTGCTCATGGCCATCGAGCGTAGCGGCGGCGCTCCGTTGCCCGGTGGGCGCTGTCCGTCAAGCGCTGTAGGCGTTTTGCGCACGCTGGATTGGCATTCGGGGAAACGAACCCTAAGATGCGTGCATCCAGCGGCGGCGTCTTGAAAGGATGCACCTCATGGGCGGATCTGCTTCCGACACTCTCTTCGCCGGCTCGATTCCCGAGCTCTACGACACCTGCCTCGTCCCCCTGATCTTCGAGCCCTATGCCGAAGATCTCGCGAAACGCGCCGCGACGCTCCGGCCGTCACGCGTGCTGGAGACAGCGGCAGGCACGGGCGTGGTCACCCGCGCGCTGGCCCGTGCCCTGCCCGCCCCTGTGGAACTGCTGGCGACCGATCTGAACCAGCCCATGCTCGATCGCGCCGCGGCTGTCGGCACTCAACGCCCGGTGACCTGGCAGCAGGCCGATGCCATGCAGCTGCCTTTTGCCGACGCAAGCTTCGATCTCGTGGTCTGCCAGTTCGGCGTGATGTTCTTTCCGGACAAGGTGCATGCGTTTTCCGAAGCCCGGCGTGTGCTCCGCCCCGGTGGCACCCTGCTGTTCAACGTCTGGGATTGCATCGAGGAAAACCAGTTTGCAGATGTCGTCACGCAGGCGCTGGGGGCTCTGTTTCCCGACGATCCGCCCCTTTTCATGGCGCGCACGCCCCACGGCTATTTCGACCGGATCGCGATCTCGCGCGATCTTGCAGGTGCAGGGTTCAACGCCATACCGGGCTTCGAGACGAGAGAGGCGCGAAGCCGCGCGGCGTCGGCCCGCGACCCCGCCATCGCCTATTGCCAGGGAACGCCGCTGCGCAATGAGATCGCGGCTCGTGCCGGCGCGGACCTGACGGCAGCCACATCGGCAGCCGCGGCGGCCATCGCAGACCGGTTCGGCGAAGGGCCGGTCGATGGAAAGATCCAGGCGCACATCGTCACCGTCGTCAACTGACAGCGGGCGCCTCCGCGAGAAGGTGCTCCAGCATGCGCCGTGCATTCAGCGGCAGCGTGTCGACTTCGCGCACGCAAGCCAGCAGGTAGCGCGCAGCCCACGCCTCTGCGAGGGGAATGCGGCGGAGCTGCATCAGCGAAGGTGACCGGTCCGCCGCCGCCTGCGGCACGATGCCGACGCCGATGCCCTGCGCGACCATGCGGCACACGGCTTCGAAGCTGCGCACGCGCACGCGATAGTTGAGCCGCCTTCCGAGCCTCCTGGCGTGCAGTGCGACGTGCTCCTGCAGTGGGCTGCCCTCTGCCAGCCCGACGAAACGGCAATCGACCACCTCAGCCAACGCGACCCTTCGGCGGCGCGCGAGGGCATGGCCGCGGGCAACGATGAACACCAGGTCGTCGCGTCGAAAGACAAAGCTCTGCAGCCCTTCGACGTCGACCGCATCCGAGACGATGCCGATGTCGCACAGCCCTGCGCGGACCGCGTCGACGATGTCCGTGCTGCCCTGCTCCTCGAGTTCCACGGACACGCGCGGATGCTGCGCGAGAAAGGCGCCCAGCGCCTCGGGCAGGTGCTCCGTCATTGCCGAGGTGTTGCACAGCAGCCGGACATGGCCCTGCAGGCCGGCGCCGTATTCGCCCAGTTCACCGCGCAGCCGCTCCATCTGCTGCAGCACGAGCCGCGCATGATGGACCAGCGTGTGCCCGGCCTCGGTCGGTTGCACGCCCTGCCTGGAGCGCAGCAGCAGCGACGTGCCGAGGTCGTCTTCCATGCCGAGCACGCGCTGGCTGGCCGATGCCAGGGTCATGTGCGTCTGCGCGGCGCCGCCGGTGATGGTGCCGGCATCGACGATGTTCACGAACAGACGCAGGTCGGTGAGGTCGAATCGCATGCCGACGACGGTAGCACGCATCCTCAGGCTGGGACTGAGGCAAGGTCCGTGAGTTCCGCATTTCCGGGCGCCGGGCCTTTCGCGACACTGGAGCCATGTCGAATTCGGATCTTGTCGCTTTCACCGGCCAGGGCGCCGCGGTGTGGGCCTTGGTCGCCGCGGTATTCACGCTTGCGGGCACCGTCAAGGGCGTCATCGGCCTGGGGCTTCCCACCCTGTCGATGGCGCTGCTGGCCGTGTGGATGCCGCCTGCCGCCGCAGCGGCCCTGCTGATCGTGCCTTCCCTCGTGACGAACGTCTGGCAATTGCAGCCCTGGGGAACGCTGTCGCGAATCACGCGCCGCCTCGCTGGCATGCAGACCGGCATCGTTGCCGGCACGCTCATGGGTGCGTGGTGCTTCGGCGCGCCGGCTGGCGCTGGGGCGACGATGGCGCTGGGCGTGTCGTTGGTCTGCTATGCGGCCTGGGGGTTGCTGGCGCGTCCCCTGAAGGTTCCTGCCTCGCATGAATGCTGGCTTGGCCCCCTGGCTGGCGTCCTCACCGGCGGCATCACCGCCGTGACCGGCGTCTTCGTGCTGCCCGCCGTGGTGTACCTGCAGTCGCTGGAACTGTCGCGCGACGAACTCATTCAGGCGATGGGTCTTTCATTCACCACCTCCACCGTCGCCCTGGGCCTTGCACTGGCCGGACAGGGCGGCTACTCGGCCCCTCTGCTCGGCGTTTCGCTCGCCATGCTGGTCCCCGCGATCGCAGGCATGGCGCTGGGTCAGTGGGTGCGAATGCGTCTTCCGGTGCCGGTCTTCAAGCGCTGCTTCTTCACGGGCCTGGCGCTGCTGGGCATCTACATGGTGCTGCGCGAGATCCACCGCTGAAGCGAAGGCCAGATCACTGCTCGTTGCGCGGGTCCCGTGCCGGGTTCGCCGCAGTGTCGGCCGATTCGAAGTAGAGCGCCGGGTCCACCGCATTGCCGTTCTTTCGCAATTCGAAATGCAGCTTGACGCGGTTGGCCTCCGTGTCGCCCATGCGAGCGATCACCTGGCCCCGCTTGACGGACTGCCCTTCCTTCACCAGCAGCTGGCTGTTGTGCGCGTAGGCGGTCACATAGGCTGCATCGTGCTTGATCATGATGAGTTGTCCGTAGCCGCGGGGCCCGACGGCCGAGTAGACGACCTTGCCGTCGCGGGCGGCGTGCACGGGGTCGCCCTTCGATCCGGCGAAGTCCACGCCCTTGTTGCCGCGCCCGTCGAAGCGTGCGATGACCGTGCCGCCCGCAGGCCGGAGAAAGTTCCGGTCTGCCTTTGCCACCGCTGCCGGCTGGGGGTCTGCGGGCTTGGCGCGGGAGCCACCCTTCGCAGCCTTCTTTGTTGTCGAAGGCTTGCTGCTCGTCTTCGGTTCAGCTGGCGAGTCCGCCTTCGATGAAGTCGGCGACGACGCCTTGGATGGAGCCGACGACGCCGGGGTCGGCTTGGACGCGCAACCGACCAGCGCAACAGTCAAGGCACAACAGGCGAGGCCGAGCGCCGCGCGACAGAAAGGGGATCGGGAAAAAAGCATGCCCCCGACTGTATGCGGTCGCGCATCCGGTCGGCTTCAAGTCAGCCGGCCATTCGTAAGCTTCGTCACGGTGCCGTCGGCCAGTTCTGACGCGATTCGTCGTGACTCGATGACGAAGCTGCCGGGGAGCGCCTTGCCAGAATCACGCCGGATCTGATGGTCACGACGGCACGCTTGCTGCTTAGCCTACGAATCCGTCACTTGAAGGCTGCAAAGATGGTAGATGACACGCCAGCCGAGATTGCGATCGAGCCGTTGACGATGACCGCGCTTCCGCCAAAGCCGAGCGTGAGCGTGGCCATCATCTGCTTCAACTACGGCCGCTTCCTTCCCGAATGCCTGGACAGCTGCCTCGCGCAGACCGTCCCCGCGGACGAAATCGTCGTCGTGAACGACGGCTCGACGGACAACTCGGCCGAGGTGCTCGACGGCTATGCGGCGCGCTTTCCGGTCATCCGGGCGATCCACCAGGCCAATGGCGGCATCTGTTCTGCGACGAATGCCGCGCTCGCTGCGTGCTCCGGCGATGTGGTGGTTCTGCTCGATGCGGACGACACCATGGTGCCCCAGCGCATCGAGATGGTGCTGGCCGCATTTCGAAGGCTCGTGGACGGGCACCACCCAGGATGGGTCCACCACCTGATGACGCGGTTTTCGGACACGCGCCCCGACCTGGGAATGGCGCCCTACTATCCCGCCGGCAAGGGCCCCGAGGGCTGGCTTGCTGCCGAGGCGCTCCATGCGGCATCGAGCCCGGTGCTTTCGCTGACCTCCGCGCTGGCGTTTCGCAAGGAGGTGCTGGCAGCGATCGGCCCGCTGGACAGCGACCGGCTGATGTACCAGGACTTGCAGCTTTGCACTGCCGCGACCTTCCTCAGTGCGGCCGCATGGATTCCGGAGCCGCTGACGCGCTACCGGGTGCACGGCAGTTCTGCGACGGCGGGATCGATGGTGTCGCTGGATCAGGTCAAGGCTACGCGCAACCGCGCCAGCCGCTTCGATCGCTGGTTGCGCACGCAGCTCGAGAAGATCAGCCCCGGTGCGGCCTCCCTCTGGCGGCCGCTCGACGATCAGGGCGGCTACCTCTGGCTGACCTTTCTCGAGCGCTGGTTGTCCGGCGCGGGAAAGGATCTCCAGTTGCTGCTGAAGGTTCTGAAGCACCCGGACACCCGCAATGCGCCTCGACAGCACCGCGTCTACTACTACGGCAGCGTGGTCCTTCCGCGCGCCTGGTTCGTGTCCTATTCGCGGCTGATCTTCGGCAGCAACCCCATCAAGACCACGTTGAGACGATTGCTGCGACGGGGTTGACCGGGCCCCGCCTTATTCGTACTTCCGCCCCGTCCGCATCAGCTCCGGCGTGCCGATGACTTCGTTGAGGGCGTCGAAGTCCAGCATCTGCGAGCGCCACGGTTGCGTCGTGCGGTGCCGGTGCAGGCTGGCGTAGTAGCCCTGCAGCGTGTGCACCACTGCGCGCGCGGTACCGCCCGGGAAGATGGCGATGCGGAAGCCGTGGGCCTGCAGCGCATCCGCATCCTGGATCGGCGTCTTCCCGCCTTCCACCATATTTGCCAGGAGCGGCACGCGGTGCGCGAAGCGCCGGCACGCCACGTCCATCTGCTCGGGCGAGCGCAGGGCCTCGATAAAGAGCGCGTCCACGCCGCAGTCCACGTAGGCTTCGGCGCGGTCGAGCGCTGCGTCGAGCCCTTCGACCGCGACGGCATCTGTCCGGGCGAGGATCAACGTCTCGCCCGACGCGCGCGCATCCAGCGCAGCCTTGAGCTTGCCGACCATTTCGTGCTCCTGCACTACTGCCTTGCCGTCGAGATGGCCGCAGCGCTTGGGAAAGGTCTGGTCCTCGATCTGCACCATGGCCGCGCCCGCACGTTCGAAGCCGCGCACGGTGCGCTGGGTGTTCAGTGCGTTGCCGAAGCCGGTGTCGGCATCGACGATCACCGGCAGGCTCACGCGCTCGGTGATCCGCGCCAGGGTGTCGGCCACTTCGGTGAAGGTGGTGAGGCCGATGTCCGACCGGCCCAGCCGCGTGTACGCGATCGACGCGCCCGAGAGGTACAACGCCTCGAAGCCGGCCTGCTCCGCGACCAGCGCGCTCAGCGCGTCGTACACCCCCGGCGCCAGCACGATGTCGGTCGACGACAGGCGTGTCTTGAATGTCTCATTCGGCATGGGTTGCTTTCATGGGATGGATCAGCGCGGCGGCTGTGCGCGCGGCGATGTAGCCACCGGCCACCGCGCTCAGCAGGCCGTTGCCCGAGAGATAGCCCCACACGGCGTTGCCCGACACGCCGCCCGCGGCACCGCCGGCTGCGAGCAGGTTGGCAAAAGGTCTGCCGTCCTCGCGCAGAACGCGCATGTCGGACGTCGTGTCGAGCCCGCCCTGGGTGTGGAACAGTGCGCCCGTGACCTTCACCGCAAAGTAAGGGGCATCGAGTCCGCGAGTGAACACGCGACCATCGGGCTGCACAGTCCCGTCGCGCAATCCGTCCAGCGTGCGACGCAGCTCTGCCTCGTCGCAGGCGATGCATGCCGCCAGTTCCGCCACCGTCTCGCACCGGCGCAGCGCACCGGCCGCCTCGGCCTCGCAGAAATCGGGGAAGCCTCGCGCCAGCGCAAGCAGCGGTGTGTCGAACACGTTCCATGCGATGCCGCCCGGCTGCGCCAGCACTTGCACCGCCGCCTCCGAATAGCCCTGTGTCTCGTCGTGAAAACGTCGCCCTGCGCGGTTGATCTGCGCGCCGCCTTCCATCATCACGGCCCACGACATCAACGCCCCCTGCGGCGTGACCCAGGAGCCATGCCCCTGGTAGCCACCGAGATCGCGCAGGCGGGCGCCCAGCGCCTCGCCCCAGAGGATCGCGCTGCCGTCGTTGCCGACGTGTCCGCCGAAAGCAGCCTCTGCCATGTCGGGCAACAGCGCGCGCACCATCGCGGGGTTGCCGCCGAAGCCATTGCAGGCCAGCAGCAGCGCCTCGCACGCCAGCGACTCGCGGCGGCCATCCGGCCGCTGGTAGTCGATGCCGATCACCCGGTCCTCGGCGTCGAGTACCAGCGTGTCGACCACGGCCTGCGTCAGCACCGGGATGCCTGCGGCCTCCACGGCCGCCTGGAGGCTCGCCATCAGGGCGGCGCCCGTCTTCGACGCCAGCGCATGCATGCGATGAACGCTGTGCCCCGGGTACAGAAAGCCGTCGAGAAGAATCCACTCCAGCCCGTGCCGGGCCTGCAGGGCATCGAGTGCGGGGCCGATCGATGCGGCATACGCCGCAGCCAGCGCCGGCGCCGCACGCCCGTGCGCCTTGGTCTGGATGTCGGCGGCGAAGCGCGAAGGGCTGTCGTCGGTCACGCCATGGGCGTGCTGCACGCGCGTGCCCGGCGCGGGAATGAAGCCCGACGACAGCGCGGTCGAGCCGCCCGGCACGGCATCCCGTTCGAGCACCACGCACTCGACGCCGGCATCGGCCAGCATCAAGGCGGCGGTGAGTCCGCACGCACCGCCGCCGACGATCGCCACACCCACGTGCACTTCGGCGTCGACGTGCGATGTACGCCGGATGCCGCGCTGCAATCCGTTCGCCTTGAGGGGAACTGCTTTCGTCGTCATGCCAGCGTCCCGATGAAAGCGGCGCATTCCGTGACCTCGGCCACGTTGCACATGTCAGCCAGCGAGGTCCGGTGCCGCTCCTCGCCAAAGGCTGCACAGCCGTCCGCCAGCACCAGCGTGCGGTAGTCGCGCATGTGCGCATCGCGCACGGTGCTGGCGACGCCGCCGTTGGTGACGATGCCGCACACGGCCACGGTGTCGATGCCCGCGCGTCGCAGCACCCAGTCGAGCTGCGTGTTGAAGAAGGCCGAATACGCGACCTTGCTGACCGTCAGGTCGATCAGGCCTGCAAGTTCATCGACGTTCGCCTGGCCCCAGCTGCCCGGCGCAAAGTCGCCCTTGGCCAGGTAAGGCCGCAGCGCGTGGAGATGCGGCGACACCATCGGCTCGCCCGCTGCGTCCGGCCACAGCGTGAACTGGCTGGCGACGACCATGCCGCCCGCCCTCTTCAATGCGCGCGCCACCGCGGCCACGCGGGCCGGCAGCAGGAGCGCGGGCGGGTTGCTGTCGCCGCCGCGGGCATAGGCGCCGTCGGGATGGAGAAAGTCGTTCTGCAGGTCGATGACAACCAGCGCCGTCCGGGGGCCCACAGTCTTCGCGCCGTCGCTCATGAAAGCCTCACCAGCAGATTGCCGTGGGCGTCGACCACGGCGTGAAATCCCGGTTCCAGCCACACCGTGGTGTCGGCCTGTTCGAGGATGGCCGGACCGTCGATCCGCGCCGCGACCGGAAGATCGAGTCGCGCATGGCGCACGGCCTCGTGCCACTGCCCTTGATGGAACACGCGCTGCGTGCCCAGCGGCTCGATGCTGCCTGTGCCTTCCGGCGCGAGCACGGCCAGGTCGAACTTCGGCCGCACGCCGATGCGTGCATAGCGCAGGTTCATCACGCGGATCGGGATGCCTTCGAGCACGCGCCCGAAGGCGGCCGTGTAGCTCGCCTCGAATGCACCGCGGATGGAGTCGCTCGTCAGCGGTGCGCTGCGTGCATCGGGCAGCAGCACCGGCAAGGTGTGGGTCTGGCCCGCATAGAGCATGTCAAGCGCGACCACCTCGCGCACCTCGTCGAAGCGCACGCCCGAAGAGTCCAGGCGTTGCTGGCAACTGGCGGCCAGCTCGTCGATGCGTCCTTGCAGGTCGCGCACGTCGAGATCGGCCAGCGGCCGGTTGATCGTCTGCACCGCGTCGTGGCGCATGTCGGCGATCACGCAGCCCAGCGCCGAAGTGACGCCCGGATAACGCGGGACGATGCCCGTGGCCACGCCGACCTCGCGCATCATTGCGCACACGTGCAGCGCCCCGCCGCCGCCGAAGGGCATATAGGCGAAGCGGCGCGGATCGTGGCCGCGTTCGATCGACACGAGCCGGATGGCGCCCGCCATGCGCGCATTGGCGACCGTCAGGATGGCCTCGGCCGCGGCGTGCACGTCCAGGCCGAGCGGCCGTGCCACGTGTTCCTCGATGGCCTGGCGCGATTTCCCGGCGTCCAGCGCTGCCAGCAGTCCGCCGCCCAGGGGGCGGTCCGCGGCGATGCGGCCGAGCAGCACGTTCGCATCCGTCACCGTCGGCCGCATGTTGCCGCGTCCGTAGCATGCCGGCCCCGGCACGCTGCCGGCCGATTCAGGCCCCACCTGCAGCATGCCGCTCGCATCCACCGAGGCAATCGAGCCGCCGCCGGCGCCGATGGTCTCGATCTGGATCATCGGCGAGCGGATCACCATGCCGAATTCGATCGCGGTCTGCGCGGCCAACGCGGCCTCGCCATTCGCGACCAGCGACACATCGAAGGAGGTGCCGCCCATGTCGCCGGTGATCGCGTTGGGGAAGCCCGCAGCACGCGCGATGGCCGCGCACGCGATCACGCCCGCCGCCGGGCCCGAGAGCGCCGTGCGCACCGGCAGGTCGCTGGCCGTCTGGCGCGACATGACGCCGCCGTTGCTTTGCACCACCAGCAGTTCGCCGTCAAAGCCCTGTCCGCGCAGATCGGATTCGAGGCGATGGAGATAGCCGCCCACTACCGGCTGCAGCGCCGCATTGAGCGTGGCCGTCGAGCAGCGCTCGAATTCGCGGATCTCGGGCAACACCTCGCTCGCGGAGGTCACGTGCGCGTTGGGCCAGATCTCTCGCACCGCCGCGGCGGCAAGCCGCTCGTTCTGGGCATTGGCGTAGGTGTTGATGAAGAAAACGCACACCGCCTCACAGCCCTCCGCCAGCAGCGAGCGCGCTTCGGCGCGCACCTGGTCGAGGTTCACGGGCGTGTGCAGGGTCCCATCGGCCAGCACGCGCTCGTCCACCTCGCGGCGCAGATCGCGCGGCACGACCGGGACGAAGCTGCCGCGCAGGCCCCAGGTCTGCGGGCGGTCGCGCCGGCGCATCTCCAGCACGTCGCGAAAGCCGCGCGTCGTGATGATGCCGGTGCGCGCCACCTTGCGTTCGAGCAGCGCATTGGTGCCGACCGTGGTGCCGTGCACGATGGTCGCGATCGCCGCGGCCGAGTCCGCCACGCGCGCCACGCCGTTCATGAAGCCGCGCGCTTCCTCGCCGCGCGTCGAGGGAACCTTGACGATGCGCGCCGTGCCGCTCGCTTCATCGAGCACGAAAAGGTCGGTGAAGGTGCCGCCGACGTCGACGCCGACGACGAGTGATTTGCCGATCGGTGTCATGCGGACGCTTTCTTCCTGGGGTCGATGCCGGCCGTCACGTAGCCCATGGCACGGTCTTGTTCGCGCTGTTCGGGATGGCGCTCCGCGGCGTTGCCCCAGCCGCCGCCGCCGGGGGTTTCGAGCCGCACTCTTTCCCCGCGCGCAAGCTGGATGCCGCGCATCTTCGAGACCATCGGCGGTTCATGCCATGCGCCTTCGCTCTCGTAGCGGAAGACGTTGACTGCGCCCGAGCCGCCGCCTGCGATGCCCTTGGGCGGCGAGGTGCCGCGCTCGCCGAAGACGAACACCTCGGCGTCCTTCTCCAGCAGTTCGATCTCGTAGACGGCGCCCAGCCCTCCGCGAAACTGACCATCGCCGCCCGAGTCGGCGCGCAGCGACCATTCGGTGAAGCGCACCGGGTATGCAGCCTCGAGGATCTCGAGCGGCGGGATCGTGGCGGTCGAGATCGGCGCATTGCCATGCGAGAGACCGTCACCCCCCGAATGCCCGCCGTGACCGCCGCCGAAGAAGCTGAACATCACCCAGCGCTGGCCTTCGCGGCCCTTGTCGCTGCGGTGGCCTGCGATCGACAGCGCATTGATGGTGCCGTAGGCCTGCGCGACGGCGCGCGTCGGATCGGCCTTGGCGGCCGCGCTGAAGATCACGTCGATCATTCGAAGGATGGTCTCGGTGTAGCCGCCGACGGGCCGCGGACGCTCGCAACTGATCACAAGCCGGTCGGGAATCTCGAAGTCGACTGCGTCGAGCACGCCGGCGTTGGCAGGCACGTCGGGGAACAGGTGCTTGAGTGCAACGTAGCAGGCCGCGACGGCCGTGGCGCGCGAAATGTTCACCGGGCCGGCGCACTGCGGCGAGGTGCGGGAGAAGTCCAGCAGCAGGCGATCGCCTGCGACGGTCATGTCGAGCGCGATGGTCAGCGGCTCGTTCGTGATGCCGTCGTTGTCGAGCACATCCTCGAAGCTGTAGCGGCCATCGGGCAGCGAGGCGATGTGCGAACGCATCAGCCGAAGCGCCCGGCTGCGGAGTTCGCCCAGGGCCTGGAGCACCAGGTCGTCTCCGTATTCGTCGAGCAGGCCGTTCAACCGCTTCGCACCCAGTTCCAGCGCCGCGAGTTGTCCGTTGAGATCGCCCCACAGGCTGTCCGGAAGGCGCGTGTTGGCCTGAAGGATGGCGAGCACGTCGGGGTCGAGCACGCCGTCGCGCACGATGCGCACCGGCGGGATCTGCACGGCCTCCTGCCAGCATTCGGTCGCGGCGGGGTTGTAGTTGCCGGGCACCGCTCCTCCCACGTCGTGCCAGTGCGCGGCGGACGCCATGTAGCAATAGAGCTTGCCGTTGCGGAAGAAGGGACGCACCAGCTTGAAGTCGTTGGCGTGCGTGCCGCCGTCGTAGGCGTCGTTGCTGATCCAGATGTCGCCGTCGTGCATGCCGCCGCGCGGCCCGGCGGCCTGGACGGTCGCGCGCACCGCAAAGGCCATGGCGCCCACGAACACCGGCAGGCCGGACTTGCCCTGCACCAGCGTATCGCCGCTCGCGGCGTCGTAAAGGCCGTGGCAGGCGTCGTGCGCCTCGGCAATGATGGGATTGAACGCGCTGCGGTAGAGCGTCGCGTCCATCTCGTCGGCCACCTGTTCGAGTCGGCCGCGCAGCACGGCCAACGTGACGGGGTCGATCGCGATCCCGGTCGCGGGAGAAAGGTCAGACATCGGTTGCTTCCTTGCCAGCACGCTGGCGTAACTGATTCATCAGGCCGCCGGCGCGGACCATGTCCATGAGAAAGGCGGGCACCGGCTCGCAAGCCAGGCGCGTGCCATCGGGCGCGATCACCGCGGGGGTGATGCTGTCCATGGCGATGCAATCGCCTTCGCGCAGCGTTTCGGATTCGGCGCAGGTCAGGAGCAGCAGGCCGAGGTTGAACGCATTGCGGAAATACAGCCCGCCAAAGGCCGGCGCGATGACGGCGGCGACGCCCAGCTTCACCAGCACGGCCGCCGCCTGCTCGCGCGAGGAACCGATGCCGAAATTCGGCCCGGCCACGATCACATCGCCGGGACGCACTTCGCGGGCGAATTCGGGCCGCACGGCTTCGAGGCAGTGCTCCGCGATGCGGTCGATGCCGTGCTTCATCGCATGGCCGGGCGCGAGCACGTCGGTATCGATGTCCGGCCCGAGGCGCCAGACGCGGTGCGTGGTCGCGGGTGTCATGCAAGCACCTCGCGCGGGTCGGTCACGATGCCGCGCAATGCCGCCGCGGCCACCGTGTAGGGCGAGCCCAGGTACACCTGTGCGGTGGCCGAACCCATGCGGCCCTTGAAGTTGCGTGCCGTGGTGGAGATGACGGTGATGTCGTCGCCCATCGGATCGCCGTAGCCCGAGCAGGCGCCGCACGCCGTGGGGAAGAGTTCGGCCCCGGCGTCCATCAGCACCTGCAACACGCCCTCCTCGCGCGCCTGATCCTGGTCGCGCAGGCTGGCGGGTGCGACGATCAGGCGCACGCCAGTGGCGACCTTGTGGCCGCGCAGCACTGCGGCGGCCGCACGCAGGTCTTCGAGCTTGGCGCCGGTGCACGCGCCGATATAGGCGACGTCAACGGGCGTGCCCAGGTAGCGGCTCACGCCATGCGTGTTGGCAGGGCTGTGGGGCGCGGCGACGTGGGGCTCCAGCGTGGCCGCATCGAAAACGTGGCGCGTGAAGTCGGCGTCGGCATCGGTGAACCACGGCGCCATGTCGACCTCGGGCGCCCCGGCCTGTGCAAGGAATGCGGCCGTGGTGGCGTCGGGCGCGATCAGCCCGGCCTGCGCACCGAGTTCGGCACTCATGTTCGACAGCGTCATGCGCTCCTGCATGGACAGCGCCATCACGCCCGGGCCGCAGAACTCGACGGCCTGGTAGCGGCCGCCGTTCATGCCGAAGCGGCCGATCATGTGCAGCATCATGTCCTTGGCGGTCACACCGGCAGGCAGCGCGCCATCCCACCACATCCGGATCGTCTCGGGCACGCGCAGCCAGATCTCGCCCGTGACCATCACGCCGAGCATCTCGGTGCTGCCGATGCCGAACATGTAGGCCCCGAACGCACCGCCGGTCGGCGAATGCGAGTCGCCGCCCACGCACAGCATGCCGGGCCGGATGTGGCCGTGTTGCGGCACCACCACGTGGCAGATGCCCTGGCTGTCATAGACGTGCGGCAGCTGCTGGTCGCGCGCCCAGTCGCGGGCGATGCGCACGATGCGGCGCGAGTCGTCGTCGCGTTCGGGCACGTAGTGGTCCATCACGAGCACCACGCGCGAGCGGTCCCAGATCTGCGCGCCCAGTTCCTCCAGCATCGGCTTCAGGCGCCGGGGACCGGAGGAGTCATGGAACATCGCCATGTCGACCTTGCAGGTCACGATCTCGCCGACCGACACGCTGTCGCGCCCGCTTGCACGCGCAATCAGCTTTTGCGCCAGCGTCTGAGCCGGGGTGCGGGCGGGGGCCATCACGTTCATTCCGGCTTGGCGCCCGAGAACTTGACGACCTGCGCCCAGCGCTTGATCTCGCCCTGCACGAAGGCCGAGAACTCCTTCGGCGAGTTGCCGACCGGGATCGCGCCTTCGGCCTCCAGCCGCCGCTGCATCTCGGGCTGCCTGATCGCCGAGCGAGCCGCGTCGCTGATCTGGCGCACCAGTTCCGGCGGCATGCGGGCGGGACCGAACAGGCCGAACCACGCGCTCGATTCGTAGCCCGGCAACACCTCCGCGATGGCCTGCACGTCGGGGAACGCGGGCAGCCGCGTGGCCGTCGTCACGCCCAGCGCCTTCAGCTTGCCGGCCTGGATGTGGGCCTGCACGTTGCCCACTGCAGCGAACATGAGTTGCACCTGGCCTGCGAGCACGTCCTGCACCGCCGGCGCGGTGCCGCGATAGGGAATGTTCACGATGTTGACCCCCGACTGCATCTTGAACGCTTCGCCCGCCATGTGCAGCGACGAGCCCACCGAGCCGATCGCGAAGTTGAGCTCGCCCGGCCTGGCCTTGGCCAGCGCGATCAGTTCGCGAATGTTGTTCGCGGGCACCGAGGGATGCGCGACGAGGATCGACGGCGAGGTCGCCACCGCGGTGAGCGCGGTGAAGTCCTTGACCGGGTCGAAGGGCAGCGACGGGTAGAGCGTCGCGTTGATGGCATGGCTGGTGAAGCTCATCAGCAGCGTGTTGCCATCGGGCGCGGCCTTGGCGACCGCATCGGCGGCGATATTGCCGCCCGCGCCAGGGCGGTTCTCGACGATCACGGTCCTGCCGAGGGCGGGCCCCATGCTGGCTGCGAGCGTGCGCGCGAGCGTGTCGGTGGACCCACCGGCCGGCGCGCCGACCAGGATGCGCACGGGTGCGCTTATCTGCGCGCTGGTCCAGCCCGACAGCGCCGCGGCCACGGACGAAACGAGGATGTCACGGCGTTTCACGATGTCTCCTTCTTCTCAAGGCTCAAGGGCTCAAAGGCCCAGATAGGCGCGGCGCAGTTCGTCGCTGCCGAGCAGGTCCTGCGGCAGGCCGGAGAAGCGCACGCTGCCGTTCTCCAGCACATAGGCCCGATCGGCGATCTCCAGCGACTGGCCGACGTTCTGCTCCACCAGCAGCACCGCGAGCCCACCGTCGCGCAGTTGGCGGATCAGGCTGAACATCTCCTCGACCAGCAGGGGCGACAGGCCCAGCGAAGGCTCGTCGAGGATCAGCAGCACGGGCTCGGCCATCAAGCCGCGTCCGATGGCGAGCATCTGCTGCTCGCCGCCGCTCATGGTGCCCGCGTTCTGGCGGATGCGCTCCTTCAGCCGCGGGAAGATGCCGAACACCTTGTCGAGATTGGTGGCGCGGCGCTCCCGGGCGCGCGTGAAGGAGCCGAGTTCGAGGTTCTCCAGCACGCTGAGGTTCGGAAAAACCTTGCGGCCCTCGGGCACCTGGATCAGGCCGGCCTTGACCACGTCCCGGTAATGCGCGCCGCTCAGGTCCCGGCCGTCGAAGCGCACCGTGCCGCTCCACGCCGGGCACAGGCCGCAGACCATCTTGTTCAAGGTGGACTTGCCGGCGCCGTTGCTGCCCAGCAGCGCGACCATTTCGCCTGCGTTCACCTGCAGGTCGACGCCGCGCAGCACTTCGACCCGCCCATAGCCGCCGCGCAGCGCACGAATATCGAGCAATGCGGTCATGGCGCGACTCCCTGCGCGGCGCCCGCAGCGGCCTTGCGCAACCTTGCGGCCGTGCCGTGGCCGAGATAGGCCTCGACCACCTTGTCGTTGGAAGTGACCTGCGCCGGATTGCCCTCGGCGATCAGCTGTCCCTGTGCCAGCACCCAGACGTGCTCGGCCAGGTGCATCACGGCCTGCATCACGTGCTCGATCATCAGCACGGTCACGCCGCCGTCGGCGATGCCGCGCACCACCGGCATCATCTCGGCGATCTCCTGCGGGTTGAGGCCGGCCAGCACTTCGTCGAGCAACAGCAGACGCGGCTCGGTCGCGAGTGCACGGGCCAGCTCCAGGCGCTTGCGGCCCGCCACCGTGAGGTCGGACGCAGGCTTGTCGAGCTGGGGCGCGAGGCCGACCCGCGCGGCCACCTCTTCCGCGCGTCGCAATGCGGTGCTACGGCCCCGCACGTGCAGGTGCGCGCCGACCGCGATGTTCTCGCGCACCGTCTGCGCCGCGAAGGGCTTGACGATCTGGAAGGTGCGCGTCATGCCCAGCAGCGCATTGCGATGCGGCTCCCGGCCGGTGATGTCCTGGCCGGCGAAGCGCACCGTGCCGGCATCGGGTTTCAGGAAGCCGGACATCAGCGCGAACAGCGTCGTCTTGCCCGCGCCATTGGGGCCGATCAGCGCGCTCAGGCTGCCTTCGTGGACGGCGAGGCTCACGTCCTGCACCGCCTTCAGTCCACCGAAGGAGCGCGAGATGCCGCTCAGCGCGAGGAGTGGCTCAGCCATGCCGCCCTCCCTTCCCCGCCCACAGCTGGCGGACAGACAGGCCCATCCCCGCGATGCCGCGCGGCAGGAAGATCACGATCAGCACCAGCACCACGCCGTAGATCACCATGTTGATGCCGGGCAGTTCGCCGAACAGGTTGCGCGTGAGATCCGACAGCACGTGCAGCGCCGCCGCGCCCAGCAGCGGCCCCCACAGCGTGCCCATGCCGCCGACGATGGCCGCCACCAGCGCCTCGATCGACGTACCCGAACCGTAGGCAATGCCCGGATCGATGTACTGGAACACCTGCACATAGAACGCGCCGGCCGCGCCCATAAAGGCGCCGGAGATGCCGATCGCCGCGAGCTTGACGCGAAAGGGATTCACGCCAACTGCGCGCGCCGCGTCCTCGTTGTCGCGCACCGCCTGCAGGTACGCACCGAAGCGGCCGTTGCGCAGCCACCAGGTCACGAGCAAGGCGGCAGTGACGAAGGCCAGCACGACCCACAGGTACCCGGCGCGCGAAGCGAACTGAAGATTGCCGGCGGATTCACGCAGCGGCACCATGAGCCCGACCCCGCCGCCGGTGAAAGGCACCGACAGCGCGACGATTCGGAACACCTCCGCAAACGCCAGCGTGACCAGTGCGAAGTACGAGCCCTTGAGCCCGTAGCGGAAGGTGAGCGCGCCCACGAACAACCCGACGAGCGCGCTGCCCGCCACCGCCATCGGCAACGCCACCCACGCGTTGATGCCGCCTTGCAATTGCGCGATCGCCTGGATGTACGCACCCGTGCCGAAGAAGAGCGCATGGCCGAAGGAGAACTGCCCGCCGAAGCCGCCGAGGATGTTCCAGGCCTGCGCGATCAGCGTCGCGTAGAGGGCCATCATCACGAAGTTGAGCGCCACACCCGACGCGGTCGCGAGCGGCAGGCATGCCACCAGCACCGCGAAGAGCGCGATGCCGCCCAGCTGCCGAAGCCCGCTGCCGGAAATCCTGCCCGCGCTCATGCCCTGGCTCCGAACATGCCCTCGGGCCGGAACAGCACGACGCCGATGAAGATCGCGAAGATGCCGATCTGCCCCAGCGACTCGCCCAGGTAGAGCCCGCCGAGCGACTCCACCACGCCCACCAGGAAGCCCCCCACCAGCGCGCCCACGAAGCTGCCCATGCCGCCCAGCACCACGATCGTGAAGGCCACCAGCACGAACCCGCCACCCACCTGCGGGTTCACGTAGTACGCCGGCAGCAGGAAGCACGCCGCCGCAC
The DNA here is from genome assembly GCF_030317145.1 of Variovorax flavidus. Lineage (GTDB taxonomy): Bacteria > Pseudomonadota > Gammaproteobacteria > Burkholderiales > Burkholderiaceae_C > Variovorax > Variovorax flavidus. The sequence continues at coordinate 463,708 of NZ_JASZYE010000001.1, read as the reverse complement.
CGAGGCAGGCCAGGCCGATGCCGAAGCTCATCGCGTAGACATGGTCGACGTCGATGCCCATGAGCTTGGCGCCCTCCTTCTCCTTCGCCACCGCGCGGATGGCGCGGCCGAGGTCGGTGCGGCCCATGATCCAGAACAGCGCCGCCGACACCACCAATGCGCCTGCGAAGGCGACCAGCTTGGGCACCGCGATCATCGCCGGGCCGATGGCGACCGTGCTCAGCGAGTAGGCGGTGTCGATGTTGCGCGTGTCCGACTTGAAGAAGATCAGTGCGAGGTTCTCCATCACGATCGCGATGCCGAGCGTGGCGAGCAGGATGTTCTCGTCCTTGCCGTGGCCCGCACGGTTGATGACGATGCGCTGCAGTCCGTAGCCGAGGGCGAACATGCCCGGGATCACGATCGGCAGCGCCAGGTAGGGATCGATGCCCCAGCGTTCCTTGAGGAAGTACACCGCGTACAGCGCCAGCATCAGGCTGGCGCCGTGCGCGAAGTTGATGATGTGCAGGACGCCGTAGATCAGCGTGAGCCCCAGCGCGATCAATGCGTAGACCGCGCCGGTCGTCAGGCCGTTGAGCACCGACGGGAAAAGAATGCTGAAGTCGAACATCCTGCGTGCCTGTCCGGCTCAGGCGGCGCGCAGCGGGAAGACGGGTTCCACTTCGCGGAAGTCGCGCGGGATGATCACCTTGATGTCGTTCTTCACGACCTGCGTCATGAGCGGCTGCGCGCCCTCGTTCTGGCCGTTGACGAACTTCGTCGGGCCGTACGGCATGATGTGATTCGAGAAGGTGCTCTTCTCCAGCGCATCGATGATGGCGGCGCGCTCGCTCGACTTGGCGCGCTCGAGCGCATCCGCCAGCAGCGCCATCGCCGTGTAGGTCATGAAGACCTCGTAGCTGAAGAACTGGCCCTTGGCCTCGACCCGCTTGCGCAGCTCCTGCGAGCGCTTGTCCTTCGGGTTGAACCAGTGGTTGCAGTCGATGATGCCGTTGGCCGCGTCCGGAAACTCCTTGACGAACTTGTAGCTCGATGCGGCACCGCCCAACACGGAGAAGATGGCCTTGGGCTGCACCTTCTGCTGCTGCATCGTGCGCACCAGCAGCGCGTATTCGTTGTAGTAGTTGGCCGGGATCACGATGTCCGGGTTGATGGACTTCATGCGCAGCACGATGTTGTTGAAATCGCGCGTGGGGTTCGCGTGCTTCACCACTTCCTTGACATCGAAGCCGTAGCCCGGCAACTCGCGCGACAGCAGTTGCGCCGTGCCGGAGCCGAACAGCGACTCCTCGTGAATGATCATCACCGTCTTGGCCGGGCTGCCCGCGGCCTTGTTGAGCACGAGCAGGTTGGCCATCGCGACTTCTGTCGACTTCTTGTAGCCGGGACCGAAGCGGAAGGTGTTCTTCAGGCCGCGCTCGACGATCTGGTCGGCCACGCCGACGTCGACCACATGCGGCAGGTTGTACTTGGCCGCTGCCTGCGTGGTCGCGAGGCAGATCGCCGAAGCGAAGGCGCCGACGATGGCCGAGACGCCGGCCTCGTTCATCTTCTCGACTTCGGCCGCACCGGCCTGCGGCTGCGACTGTGCATCGCCCAGCAGGGCTTCGAGCTTGGCGCCGCCCATGGACTTGATGCCGCCGGCCTGGTTGATGTCGTCAATCGCCATCTGCGCGCCGAGCCGGCACTGCTGCCCCGAATACGCGAGCGCACCGGTGACCGGATGCAGCACGCCGACCCGCACCGGCTTGGGCTGCGCGCCGCCGACCAGCGGAAAGGCGATCGACGTGCCGATGGCGGCGGTCTGCGACAGGAAGCGGCGGCGATTCTCCATGGGGACTCCTCGGGGGTTGATTGATCAGATGAACTGGGCGGAAAGCTCTTTGTTGACCCACACCTTGGCGTCGATGCCGCCCACGCGGGACAACTGCATCTCGTAGGCATAGCGGTCAGGCCGGTACAGGCCGTGCAGCCATTGCACCGGGCGCTCGTTGGCGTCGTAGACCAGGCGCCGTACGGCCAGCAGCGCCGAGCCGACGGCGACGTCGAGATGCTGTGCCAGCGTGGCATCGGCCAGGCGCGCGGTGATGGTCTGGTGTGCGCGGCCGACCTGCACGCCGGCTTCCTCGAGCAAGACGAGGATGGGCTTGCGCGCCAGTTCGCGGCGGCCGAACTTGCGCGCGACGTCGGCTGGCACGTAGGTGGTGATGTGGGAGAGCGGGCCTTCGCGCGTCGAGCGCACGCGCACGGCTTTCTGCACCGGATCGCCCGGCTGCAGTTGCAGTGCACTGGCGACGCTGGCCGATGCGGTGACGGTCTGCACGTCGATCACCTTGACCGAGGTGCGCAGGCCCATGCTCACAAGGTTTTCGAGCAGGCCGCCGAGATTGGCGCGCTGCAAGCCATGAGCGCCCGGGGCGATCGAGGCGGCCACCGGCGCACCGATGGGGCGTGTGCCGCGACCGGGCTCCCGCGAGATCAGGCCGTCGGCGGCCATCTTCTCGAGCGCGCGCCGTACGGTGACACGGGCCACGCCGAACTCTTCCATCAGCGCGAACTCGCCGGGCAAGCCGTCGGCGAAACGACCTTCAGCCAATTGCTCGCACAGCAGCAGATAGATCTGGTGGTACTTCGGCAGCGGCATCTGGGACATGGGCCCCGATGGTCACGGCGTTCGTTTGTCCCGTCAATAGGACATTTACGGGCGGGCGGTGCGCCCCGGAATGGCGCGGCAGCGCCCCGTTCGGGGGCGCGCTACCTCAAGGGAAAGCGCCGGAGCATGCTGCGCCCGAGCGAGGTGATCTCGGTGACCGTGGCCGGCGGCTGCTCGTAGCCATCGAGAGTCCGCACGGGCCTGGGGATCACGGCCTTGACATGGCCAGCCATGTTCAACACGCGCACAGCGTCAACCTGCGCGCCGCCCGTGACGGCGACGGGCAGCACTTGTGCTGCCAAGCGATGGAGTAGGGTCATAGGCACCTCAGGAGTATGGCTCTCGCTGCCTTACGGCCTGCTTAAACTCGCCCGACCCACTTCGAGCCCGCCCATGAACATCCAGGAAGCCGTTGCCAGCCGCCATTCCATTCGAGCCTTCCTGCCGGCACCGGTCGACGGCGAGACCATCCGCAAGATACTGACGATGGCTGCGCGGGCCCCCTCGGGAGGCAACCTGCAGCCCTGGCACATCGACGTGCTGGCGGGCGACGCCCTTGCCAGGCTGAGGGCGACCATGCGCCAGTGCCTTGCCAACGGTGAGCCGGAACCCGCCGAGTACGACATCTACCCACCCAACCTGCGCGCCCCCTGGCGCGACCGCCGCTTCCAGGTCGGCGAGGCGATGTACGCGCGCCTGGGCATCCCGCGCGAAGACAAGGCCGCGCGCCGCCGCTGGTTCGCGAACAACTACAACTTCTTCGGTGCGCCGATGGCACTGTTCTGCTCGGTCGACCGCACGATGGGGCCGCCGCAGTGGTCGGACCTGGGCATGTATCTGCAGACCGTGATGCTGCTGCTGCGCGCCGAAGGGCTGGACAGTTGCGCGCAGGAGTGCTGGGCGGTGTACCCCGCCACCGTGGCCCAGGCGATCGAGATGCCGCCCGAGCGCATGCTGTTCTGCGGGATGTCGATCGGGTACCGCGATCCGGAGCATCCGGTGAATGCGCTCGTGAGTGATCGCGCGCCGACGGAAGAGTGGCTGAACTTTCGCGGCGCCTGATCAAGACGCTCAGCGCGCTGGCTGCGGATCGCTGAACCGCGGCGCGCGCTTCTCCATGTTGGCGCGCACGGCCTCGGTCTGGTTGGCGCTGCCCATCAGCGCCTTCTGCTCGACCGACTCGGCCAGCAGCAGGTCCGCAGCGCTGTGCCCCATCGCCGCGTTCAGCAGCCGCTTGCCGGCACGGATCGCATCGGGGCTCTTCTGCGCGATCTCGCGCGCCATCTCCAGCGCCTCGGCCAGCGGATCGGTTGCCAGGCGCGTGGCGAAGCCGATCGCGACGGCCTCCTCGCCCGAGAAGATGCGGCCGGTGAAGGTGAGCTCGCGCACCACGTCGTTGCGCGCCAGCTCGCGCATCAGCACCATGCCGGCCATGTCGGGCACCAGGCCCCACTTGATTTCCATCACGGACAGCTTCGTACCGGGGGCGACCAGCCGCACGTCGGCGCCCAGCGCCACCTGCAGTCCGCCGCCGAAGGCGACACCATGGACCGCGGCAATCACCGGCACGGGCACTTCGCGCCACACCATCGCCACCTGCTGCGCGGCATTGGAGATGCCGTGCGTCCGTTCGAGAAGATCCTTGCCGACGGAACCGGAACCGACCACCCCGCCGCCGCTGCCCTGCCCCATGCGCTCGAAGGATTGCATGTCGAGCCCCGCGCAGAAGGCCTTGCCGCGCCCCGCAAGCACCACGGCACGCACGCTGGCGTCGTTGCAAAGCCGGGTGCCGGCATCGATGAGGGCATCGAACATGGCGGGGTCCAGCGCGTTCATCTTGTCGGCGCGTGCGAGGTGAAGTTCGACCACGCCGTCGGCGTGGCGGATCGATTCGATGCGTTCGTTCATTGGGTGTCTCCAGGGCTTTCGGGCAAGTATCGATGCTCGGCGATGATCGCGCTGTCGCACAGCCAACAACCACGATGCCACTCGCCCGCCGCCAATTCCTCCAGTCCGGTGCCGCTGCCGCGGTCGTTGCCTTCCTCGGCGAAGGGTGCGCCCTGCCCCGTGCCGCCGACGGCCGGCTCGGCTTCACCGCGGTGCCGGCCACGCTGCGCGATGCCGTCACGGTGCCGGCCGAATACGAGGCGCAGGTGCTCTACCCCTGGGGTACGCCCACCGGCATCGCGTCGTCCATGCCGGCCTTCGCGCCGGACGCATCGAACAGCGCCGCCGATCAGGCGTTGCAGGCGGGCATGCACCACGACGGGATGCACTTCTTCGCGCTGGAGGGGCGCACCGATCGCGGCCTCCTCGTGATGAACCACGAATACACCGACGAGCGCTTGCTCCACAGCGCCGGCATGACGCCGTGGACCGACGAGAAGACCCGCAAGTCGCTGCATGCGATGGGCGTGTCGGTGATCGAAGTCGAGTTGACAGACGCCGGCTGGCGCCAGGTTCTGCCTTCACGCTACGCGCGCCGCGTGCATGGCGCCACGGCGATGCGCATCGCCGGCCCGGCAGCCGGCACCCCGCTGATGCGCACGGCCGCCAATCCCACAGGCGACCGCGTGTTTGGCACCTTCGCCAATTGCGCGATGGGCGTCACGCCCTGGGGCACCTACCTGACCTGCGAGGAGAACTTCCACGGCTACTTCGGCGGACCCAAGGAGGCCGCGTCCCGCGCCACGCCGGCGCAGCGCCGCTACGGCACGGTGAGCGGATCGCAATGGCTGGACTACTGGCGCTTCGACGAACGCTTCGATCTCTCGAAGCATCCCAACGAAGCCCATCGCTTCGGCTGGGTGGTCGAGATCGATCCCTTCGACCCCGGCTCCACGCCCGTCAAGCGCACCGCGCTCGGCCGCAAGCGCCAGGAGAGCGCCACCTGCACGCAGACCCGGGACGGCCGGCTTGCCGTGTACATGGGCGATGACTCTGCCTTCGAGTACATCTACAAGTTCGTGAGCCGCGACAAGGTCCGTCCTGGCAACGACGCGGCAGCGCGAGCCGCCAATCGCAACCTGCTCGACGAGGGCACGCTGTACGTCGCGCGCTACGACGGCGATGGCCGCGGCCAATGGCTCGAACTCAGGCACGGCAGGGATGGCGTCGACGCGACCAACGGCTTCGCGGACCAGGCCGAGGTATTGATCCACGCGCGTCTGGCGGGCGACATCGTGGGCGGCACGAAGGTGGACCGGCCCGAATGGATCGCGGTGCATCCCGAAAGCGGCGAGGTGTACGTCACGCTCACGCACAACACGCAGCGCGGCGCACCCGGCAAGCCCGCTGCCGATCCGGCCAATCCGCGGGCGAACAACCTCTTCGGCGGAATCCTCCGGTGGCGCGAGGACGGCCGCGACGCTGCCAGCACCACCTTCGCCTGGGACCACTTCGCGCTGGCTGGAGATGCCCAATGGCCCGGCGCAGACACACGCTACCCCAGCGCCGACGCAGACGCCTTCGGCAACCCCGACGGGCTGCACTTCGACGGCGGCGGCCTGCTGTGGATCCAGACCGACATCGCGGGCCCGGCCATCGGCAAGGGTCCGATGGCCGCGCTCGGCAACAACCAGATGCTCTGCGCCGATCCGGCGAGCGGACGAATCAAGCGCTTCCTGGTCGGCCCCAATGGTTGCGAGATCACGGGCTGCACCGTCACGCCGGATCGCCGCAGCCTGTTCGTCAACATCCAGCACCCGGGCGAGACGCGCGAGGACGGCAATGGCACGCCCAACAGCGCGTGGCCTGACGGAAGCGCGGTAGGCAGCGCGCGCCCGAGGTCGGCGACCGTGGTCGTGCGGCGACGCGATGGCGGTATCGTCGGAAGCTGACCAGCCCATCAAGGAGGAAACAACAATGGCCATCCGTATCGTCCGGCTCGGCAGCGACCGCGCACCCGGCGAGGGTCTGCGCATCGGCACCGTGCGCCGTCCGCCGCGCGGCGTGCCCAAGGCCGAGTTCGCCACGCAGAACTGGTACGACGTCTGGTACCCGAACCTCGCACCATCGGTCGAGACGATGAAGGTGGCCCAGGCCGCCCAGGCGTCCGGCGTGCCCGCCCAATGGGCCGCATTCGGCCGCAAATACCGCAGCGAGATGGCCGAGGCCGACGCCAGCCGCAGCCTGGATCTGCTGGCGGCGCTGTCGCATCAGAGCGCGTTGTCGGTCGGCTGCTATTGCGAGGAAGAGTCCCGCTGCCACCGGTCATTCCTGCGCGCGCTGCTGGCGGAACGCGGCGCGGACATCGTCGACTGAGCGCGGCCGGCTCAGCGCATCGCCCGCGCGATCCCCTGCGCGGCGATGCGCAACTTGTCGAGCTGTTGCAATGCATCGGGCAAGGGCATGCGCACCGCGGGCGCCTGCAAGGCGACTGCGCAGCGCACGGGGCTGTGTGACTCGTCGCGGACTGGCACGGCGACGCACACGAGGCCTTCGATGAACTCCTCGGCATCGACCGAATAGCCATCGTGTCGGATGCGCTCGATCTCGGCTTCCAGCGCTTCGCGCGAGCCCAGCGTGTGGGCGGTATGGCGCTCGTACCGGATCCCGTCGAGCAGCCGTTCGCGCTGGGCCCGCGGCAGATGGGCCAGGAACAGCTTGCCGCTCGCCGAGCAATGCAGCGGCACGCGCGAGCCGGGGCCCAATTCCAGGCGCAGCGGGAACGCGGTCTCGACGCGGTCGAGATAGATCACCTCGGCGCCCGACAGCGCCGTGAGATTGCAGGTTTCCCCGACATCCGCCACCAGCTGGCGCAGCACGGCGTGGCGCACCCCGGTCGCGGTGCTTCCGCGCAGCACCGTCTCGGCAAACTGCATGAGCCGCGGGGTGGTCGCATAGCGGCGCCCGTCGCCGCCCCGCGCCAGAAGGCCACCGGCCTCCAGCTGCTGAAGCATGCGATGCACCGATGGCTTGGGCTGGCCACTGCTTCGCACGATGTCGACGAGAGTCTGGGGCTCGGGCGCAGCGACCACGTGCTCCAGCAACTGGAAGAGGCGCAAGCCGGGTGTCAGGGCCGAATCGGCGTCTTCCTGCATGTCTGTAGCGGTATAGTCCATCGGAAATCTCTGAAATCGAGACTAATAAGAGAATATTTTCGAGATTTTGCCGCCTTTTCGCTAAGCTGCACACCCCAAACAAACGAACCCATGACTTTTCGTCTCGACAACCTCGTCATCACCGGCGCCTGCGGCGGCCTCGGCCGCGCCTTGGCTGCCGACGCCCTGGCGCGCGGGGCGAAGGTTGCACTGGTCGGGCTGGACGCCACTGCGCTCGGCAGCCTCGCAGCGTCGGCGCAGGATCGCACCATGGTCTACACGCCGGACGTGAGCAACGCGGCCGCGATGCAATCGATGGCGCAGGACTGGATGTCGCGCCACGGCGTGCCCGACGCCGTGATTGCGAACGCAGGCGTCGCAGGCGGATTCGACACGGCCGAAGCCGCCGACCTGGCGGTGTTCCGCCGCATCCTCGAAATCAACCTGCTCGGCGTCGCCACCACTTTCCAGCCTTTCGTCGCGCCGATGCGCGATCGCGGCCATGGGGCGCTCGCTGGCATCGCCAGCCTGGCCGGCCGCCGCGGACTGCCCGGCAATGGCGCCTACTGCGCGAGCAAGGGCGGCCTGATCCGCTATCTCGAAAGCCTGCGCGCAGAACTGCGCCCGAGCGGTGTGCATGTGTGCACCGTCAGCCCGGGCTACCTGCGCACGCCGCTGACGGCGGGCAACCGTTTCGCCATGCCGGGCCTGATGGCACCGGAAGCCGCAGCGGCTGCCATCCTGCAGGCGCTGTCCCAGGGCCGCGAACAACTCGTGTTGCCGCGCCGCCTCGGCTGGCTGTCGAACGCGCTCGGTCTGCTGCCTGCCGCCTGGCATGACGCCTTGCTGCTCCGGCAACCTCGCAAGCCACGCGCCGGCGAACCCGGCGCCACGCCCATCCCCGGGCTGCCGGCGACGGAGGCCACGGGCCCTGCCGCCGACGCCCCGGCGCCCATACCCGAAGCCGCCGCGCGCTGAGCGGCTGTTCCCCCTGTGAGTCGGAGTCTTCTTTCGTGAGCCAACCTGTGCCCGTCCCCGTGCCTACCCACCAGCAAATCGCCCTGATCGGCGCCGGCCCGTCGGGGCTTGCCGGTGCGCGCAACCTCCAGAAGCTGGGCATCCCGTTCCAGGGCTTCGAGGCCTACGAAGACGTCGGAGGCCTGTGGAACATCGGCAATCCGCGCAGCACGGTGTACCAGTCAGCCCACCTGATCTCGTCCAAGCGAACGACGGAGTTCGCCGAGTTCCCGATGGCCGATGACGTGGCCGACTATCCGAGCCACGCCGAGCTGCGCCGCTATTTCAGCGACTTCGCGGATCATTTCGATCTGCGCCGGCACTTCCGCTTCGGCACGAAAGTGCTGCGCGTGGAGCCCGTGACGGAGACGGCATCGACCCTCTGGCGCGTGAGCGTCGACGCCGGTGGCGGCCGCATCGAGACGGCCGACTACAAGGGCGTGATCATCGCCAACGGCACCCTGTCCGAGCCGAGCATGCCGCGCTTCGAAGGCCGCTTCAACGGCGAGCTGCTGCACACCTCCGCCTACAAGCATGCGAACCTGTTCCAGGACAAGCGCGTGCTCGTCGTCGGCGCCGGCAACAGCGGCTGCGACATCGCGGTCGATGCCGTGCACTACGCGAAGAGCGTCGATATCGCGGTGCGCCGCGGCTACTACTTCGTGCCCAAGTACATCTTCGGCAAGCCGGCCGACACGCTGGGCGGCAAGCGGCCGCTGCCGGCCTGGATCAAGCAGCGGCTCGACGCCAAGGTGCTGCAGTGGTTCACCGGCGACCCGGTGCGCTTCGGCTTCCCCAAGCCGGACTACCGCATGTACGAGTCGCACCCGGTCGTCAATTCGCTGGTGCTGCACCACATCGGCCACGGCGACATCGGCGTGCGCGCCGACATCGCGCGGCTCGACGGCGACACGGTGCACTTCAAGGACGGCACCTCGCGCGACTACGACCTCATCCTGTGCGCGACGGGCTACAAGCTGCACTACCCCTTCATCGACCGCACCTGGCTCAACTGGCAGGGCATGGCACCGAAGCTGTACCTGAACATCTTCGCGCCAGGCTTCGACAACCTCGCCGTGCTCGGCATGATCGAGGCGAGCGGCATCGGCTGGCAGGGCCGCTACGAGCAGGCGGAGTTGGTGGCGCGCTACTTCAAGGCCCAGTCCCAAGGGCGGCCGCAGGCTGCAGCGCTCAAGGAAGCCAAGGCCGGGCCCACGCCCGATCTCTCCGGCGGCTACAAGTACCTGAAGCTGGAGCGCATGGCCTACTACGTCAACAAGGACAGCTACCGCCGCGCCATTCGTGACGCATCCGCAGCGCTCGCCTGAACAACGCAGCCACCGAGAGAACGCCTCATGCTCCCGCTTCCCGTCGACGAGGTGCGCCTCAACTTCAACCCGGCCTCGCTGGTCCTGCTCAATGCGGTGCTCGGCTTCCTGATGTTCGGCATTGCACTGGACACGCGCATCGAGGATTTCAAGCGCGTGATGCGCATGCCCGTGGCGATGGCGGTCGGCATCGCGGCGCAGTTCATCGTGCTGCCCGCCGTCACCTTCGGGCTCACGCTGCTGCTGCAACCGGCGCCGAGCATTGCGCTGGGGATGATCCTCGTCGCGTGCTGCCCGCCCGGCAACGTGTCGAACATCCTCACGCACCGCGCGGGGGGCAACGTGGCGCTGTCGGTGTCGATGACGGCGATCTCGAACCTCATCTCCATCGTCGTGATGCCGCTCAACTTCGCGTTCTGGGGTGGCATCCATCCGACGGCCGCACCGCTGCTCAAGACGATTGCGCTCAATCCGGGCGAGATGGTGATGCACATCGTGGCGATCATCGGCGCGCCCTTCGTCATCGGGCTGGCCTTCTCGCATTACCTGCCGGCGCTCACGATGCGCATCAAGAAGCCGGCGCGGATCCTGAGCTTCGTCTGCCTGATCGGCTTCATCCTGGCGGCGATCGCCGGCAACTGGCGCTACTTCCTCGACTACGTGAGCCTCGTGCTGCTCGCCGTGGTTCTGCATGACGCGCTGGCCTTTGCCACCGGCTACGCCTGCGCGACGGCCACCGGCCTCGCGGAGTACGACCGGCGCGCGGTCAGCTTCGAGGTCGGCATCCGCAATGCGGGCCTCGGTCTCGTGCTGATCTTCAGCTTCTTCGGCGGTCTCGGCGGCATGGCGGTCGTCGCCGGCGTCTGGGGCTTCTGGGACATCGTTGCGGGCCTCGGGCTCGCCGCCTGGTGGGCGCGTCGCCCCCTTTCCTCACCGGCCGCGCGATCGGCCTGAATCATGGATGTTTCCCTGCCCTTCGCGGCGCGCCGGGTGCTCGTCACCGGCGCCGACGGTTTCCTCGGCCGCACGGTGGTGGCGGCTCTGGCGCGGTTGCCCGATCTCGATTGCGTGGTCGCATTGGACGTCCGTGACGTCCCCTCCACGCGACGCGTTCCCGGCGTGACCTATGCCATGCAGGACGTGCGCGCGCCCGAACTGCGCGCCACCCTGGCCGCACACGCCATCGACTCGGTCGTCCACCTCGCTTCCATCGTGACGCCGGGGCCCGGCAGCACGCGCGAGTTCGAGTATTCGGTGGATGTGCTCGGCACGCGCAACGTGCTCGAGGCCTGCGTGGCGGAAGGCGTGCAACACATCGTGGTGTCGTCGAGCGGCGCGGCCTACGGCTACCACGCCGACAATCCGGCGTGGATCGACGAGGGCGACGCGCTGCGCGGCAACCAGGCCTTTGCCTATGCGCATCACAAGCGGCTGGTCGAGGAGATGCTCGCCGACTACCGCGCCTCGCACCCTGCGTTGCGCCAGACCGTGCTGCGCATCGGCACCATCCTCGGCAACCACGTCCACAACCAGATCACGGCGCTCTTCGACAAGCCCCGCATCCTGGCGATCCGCGGCAGCGACAGCCCCTTCGTGTTCATCTGGGACGAGGACGTGACCGGCTGCGTCGTGCACGCGATCACGACCGGCCGCGGCGGCTGCTTCAACGTCGCGGGCGACGGCGCGCTCACGCTGTCGCAGATCGCGGCGATCCTTCGCAAGCCAATGCTCGTGTTGCCGGCATCGCTCCTGAGGTTGGCGCTGGCGATGGGATCGCGCCTCGGCATCAGCAGGTATGGACCTGAGCAACTGGACTTCCTGCGCTATCGCCCGGTGCTGTCCAACGCACGGCTGAAGTCCGAGTTCGGCTACGTGCCACGCAAGACCAGCCTCGAGGCCTTCCTCGCCTTCAAGGCCGCGCGCTGCGGCCGGGCGACCCGGCCCGGCGAGATCCCCGCATGACGGAGGCGACCAGCCTCAGCCGGGCCGACTTCGGCCGCGCCATGGGCGTGGTGCTGATCTGGGGCCTGAACTTCGTCGTGATGAAGCTGGGCCTGCGCGACCTGAGCCCCATGCTGCTCGGTGCCCTGCGCTTCGCCGCGGCCGCCTTGCCGCTGATCCTCTTCGTGCGCCGGCCCGCACTGCCCTGGCGCCTTCTCGCGGCCTACGGGCTCGCGCAGGGCCTGGGGCAGTTCGGGCTGCTTTTCCTCGGATTGCAATGGGGCATGACGGCGGGCATGGCCTCGGTCGTGATGCAGACCCAGGCCTTCTTCACCCTGCTGCTGGCGGCGCCGCTTCTGGGCGAACGCGCACGTCCGAGCCAGTGGCTCGGCCTCTGCGTGGCGCTCGCCGGGTTGGTGGTGATTGCCATGGCGCACGGCGACGGGCCGGGGCAGATGACGCTGATCGGCTTCGTGCTCACGCTGTCGGCGGCCTTCATGTGGGCCTCGTCCAACATCGTGGTGCGATTCGCGGTGCGCGCCGCGCCGGGCTACGACCCCTTCGGCTTCATCGTGTGGAGCAGCCTCTTTCCCATCGTGCCCTTCAGCCTGTTCGCGCTGGCGCTCGATGGCCCCGAGAAGGTGCTGCATCAGCTGGCGGGGCTGGATCTGGGCGCCGTGCTCGCCGTGCTCTTCCTCGCGTGGTTCGCGACGCTGCTTGCCTACACGCTGTGGACCCGCCTGCTGCAGCGCCATCCCGCGGGCCGCGTGGTGCCCTTCTCGCTGCTCGTGCCGGTGGTCGGGCTGGCCGCGGCGGCCGTGTGCTTCGGCGAGCGGCCGAGCCCGGCGCAGTGGGTCGGCACCGCGGCGGTGCTGCTCGGGCTGGTGATCAACCAGGGCCTCGCCGCACGCACGCTGGGGTGGCTGCGGGCGCCGCAGCGCGCCTGAGGCCCTCGCGAGGCGCTAGCGCTGCGCCTTGTCCTTCTGGTTCTGCGCCTCGATGCGTTCTCGCGCCGCCAGCCAGTCCGCGTCGCTCCACTGCCGCAGCTCGTAGAAGTTGCCGCCGGTCGCGAGCGCGCTGCCGCCGTCCATCATGATGCTCTGGCCCGTGAGCCAGTCGCACTGGCCGCGCGCCATCAGGAAGGCGGCCAGGTTCTGCAGCTCGCTCATCATGCCGGTGCGCGCCATCGGGTTGGTCGCCTTGCTGCGCGCGCCAGGTTCCTCGCCGGGGTTCAGGCGCTTGCTCATGCCTTCGGTCGGAATCTCGCCGGGGCCGACCGCGTTGAGACGGATGCCATAGCGCGCCCACTCGACCGCGAGCGACTTCGTCATCACCTCGATGCCCGCCTTGCTCATGGCTGACGGCACCACGTAGGGACTGCCGTTGTCGACCCAGGTCACGATGATGCTCATCACACTGCGGTACGGGTCACCCGCTTTCCACTTGCCTTCCTTGGCCTCGGACACCCAGCGCTTGCCCACCGCCTGCGTGACGTAGAAGCTGCCGTGGAAGACGATGTTGGCCACGGCGTCGAAGGCGCGCGGCGACAGCGCCTCCGTCGGCGAGACGAAGTTGCCCGCTGCGTTGTTGATGAGCCCCGTCAGCCCACCCGACTGCCAGAGGCTTTCGACCATTTCGTCCACCGCCTGCGCATTGCGGATGTCGACGCCGAAGGTGTCGATGCGCCGCCCAGGGAACTGCTTGCGCCACTCGGCGGCGGTGTCCTCGCACACGCTTTGCCGGCGGCCGCAGATCGCGACGTCGGCGCCCAGGCCCAGGAAGCGCTCGGACATCGCGCGGCCGAGGCCGGTGCCGCCGCCCGTCACGAGGATGCGCTGGCCGGCCATGAGATCGGTTTGGAACATGAGGGTCTCCTTTGTCTTCGGTGTGGAACAGGCTCTGCAAGCCGCATCGTAGAGCGCAAGGCTCAAGCCGGTAAGCTCCCGAGGTGACACCGACAAGGAGCCGCCCATGCCGACCCCCTCTTCCGCTACTTCTCCCAACGCCACATTCGCGCCGCTGGCCGGCGTCCGCGTGCTGAGCCTGGCGCTCAATCTGCCCGGCCCCGCCGCGCTGATGCGCTGCCGTACGCTGGGGGCCAAATGCACCAAGCTCGAGCCGCCTTCGGGCGACCCGATGGGCCACTACAACCGGGGCGCCTACGCCGCGCTGCACGAGGGCGTGGAGGTCGAGGTCGCCGACCTCAAGGCCGAGGCCGGGCAGCAGCATCTGCATCAGGCGCTCGAGAAGACCGATGTGCTGCTGACCTCCTTCAGGCCGTCGGCGCTCGCCAAACTGGGCCTGGGCTGGGAGGCGCTGCATGCGCGGCATCCGAAGCTGTCGCAGGTCGCGATCGTCGGTGCACCCGGCGAACGCGCCGAAGAGCCGGGCCACGACCTCACCTATCTCGCCGAAAGCGGCCTCGTCACCGGCACGGCGTTGCCGCCCACGCTGTATGCGGACATGGGCGGCGCGCTGCTCGCGAGCGAAGCGGTATTGACGGCGGCGCTGCGCCATACCGCTGGAAACGCAACGGGCATCTACCTCGAAGTCGCACTCAATGCCGCCGCCGACTGGCTGGCGCTGCCGCGCACCTGGGGCTTGACGACGCCAACGGGGGCGGTCGGGGGCGCTCATGCGGGCTACCGCGTCTATCCCTGCGCCGACGGACGCGTGGCGGTCGCCGCGCTAGAGCCTCACTTCGCGGCCCGACTGTGCGAAGCGGCAGGAGCCGCATCGACGGACATGGCCGCTCCCGAAACCCATGAGGCGATCGCACGCTGGATCGGCACCCGCACGCGCGCCCAGCTCGACGCGATGGCGCGCGAGCGGGACGTCCCGCTCCTCACCCTCGAAACCTGAACACATAATCTCGCATGGCCTCGGCCCAGGTCCTGAACACGTTCTCCGAGATCCTGAAGACAGAGGGTCTTGCGGGAGGCCTCGCATTCCTGAACGAGCCGGTGCCCCACCGCTACACCGCGGTCTACCGATACGCGGGACTCATCCTGAAGAACGTGTACCTCCATGACGCGCTGGGAAAGCGGCGCCCACCGTTCCTCTCGGCGATGCCGCTGAACAAGAGCCTCGCGCAATGGATCCAGCCGGGCACGCCCTTCCGGACGGACGACTCGTCCAAGGACCCGAGACTCGCAGGACACGCCTACGACGGGATCCTGTTCTCCTACCACGGCACCGCGCTCGTCGCGCCGAGCGGTCATTTGTGGGGGGTCCTGTGCCACTTCGATTTCGCGCCGGCTTCGCTTCCGGACCGCGATTTCGAACTCCTGGAAGCGGTAGCGCCGATCGTTGCGTCCTTTGCCGTCGACCCGCACGGCTAGTCGCAGTCGCTAGTCCCAGGATGGAAGGTTCTTCAAGGCATCGTTGGGTCGATCGAGGATGTCGACGCCGGTGATGCCGTTTCCGCCCGGCAAGAGTTCGACGTCGCAGATGATTTCCCAGGTGTGGCTTTCGGTGCGCCGCGCCAGGCAGACCTCCTCGCCTGCGGCCAGGAGGCTGGCGCATTCCGCGATACCGATCCGTTGTACCGTGCCAAGAGCCAACTCCGACGATCCGAACTCCTTTTCGACGACCGTGTGAATGGCCACGAGATCAATCTTGTCGCCGTTGTAGTGAACAGCAGTAATCGCGTGCTGGGCCATACGCTACCTCCATTCTTGGAGCACCTAGTATGGCTGCGGCGCCTGGCAGTGTCAGCCTGCCTACTGAAGACGTGGATACGACAGTCAGCCTCCGCGCGAGGAGGCGTAGAGTTCACCGGAAACGAAAGCCGATCGTGAAAACACTCTTCCTGGTACGGCATGCCAAATCGAGCCGAGACGATCCGTCCTTGCCCGACCGCGAGCGGCCACTGGACGACCGCGGCCGCCACGATGCCCCCACGATGGGCAGGCGCCTCGGCAAGCGTGGGGTGAAGCCCGATCTGCTCATCTCGAGCCCGGCGCTGCGCGCACTGACGACGGCCCAACTCATCGCAGACGAGATCGGCTGCCGGCGCAAGGACATCGTTGTCGATGACCGGCTCTACGCCAGCAATCCCGTCTCCCTCCTGGCGGTCATTGGCGCACTGGAAGACACGCTGGACTGCGTGATGCTCTTCGGCCACAACCCTGAATTCACCGACCTCGCCAACCGGCTGTCGAGCGAGATCGTCGACATGCCCACCTGCGCCATTGCCGAGTTCCGCTTCGACGCCAGCGCATGGTCAGCCGTCGGCAAGCTTGCTCCTGCCGAGGCGAGGCTGGACACGCCGAAGAAGTAGCTCACCTTCGGGCCTCGCGGCTCGAATCGGGGCCGCCGGCACGTCGCTCCTGCATGCGCCCCAACGCCGCCGACAGGATGAGCCACGCAAACACCACCGGCACCGCACACAGCGCGATCGCGCCGAGCTTGAGTCCTACGGCGTGCAGCACGTCGTACACCCAGCCATAGAGCGCGTCGGAGCCCCGGTAGACCACGACATCGATCAGGTTCTTGGCCTTGTATTTCTCCTCGCGCCCGACCACCGTGAAAAACACCTGCCGCGCCGGATTGGCGATCGCGAAGTTCATCCACCGCTGGACGACCTGGAACACGACGATCACCGCCAGGGTCGGCGCCACGGCCAGCGCGAGAAAGCCGACGACATAGACCGCAGGCAGCGCACCCGCCGCCACGCCGGTGCCGAAACGCTGCAGGAAACGGCCCGTGGCAAACACCTGCGTCGCGAGCGTGAGCAGCCCCACTGCCAGATCGATGCTTGCGAAGATCCGCGTTTGCGCGCCGGCGCCTTGCACGGTGGCCGAGACCACGTTCGCCTGCGCGAAGTAGAGCATCGTCGCGCCGAAGGACAGCAGGCTCACCCACGCGGCCACGCCGAGCAGGTACGGCGAGCGCAGCACCCCCCACAAGCCGGCAAAGGCACTGCCGCCCACGCGCGATTCGTCCCGCCGGTGCCCCGGACTCACGCCGGCGCTGCGTTCGAGCCGATGGACGCAGAACACCGCAATCTCCAGGAACACGATGGCCGCGATCAGCAGGTTGTGCGGCCCCAGCGGTACAGAAAGCGCGATGGTGATGGCGGGCCCCAGCAGCGCACCTGCCGTCCCGCCCGCACCGATGAAGCCGAACAGCCGCTTGCCCTGCTCGCTCGTGAAGAGGTCGGCCATGAAGGACCAGAACACTGCCACCGCGAACAGGTTGAAAACGCTGACCCAGACGAAGAAGACGCGCGCCACGATCACCGGCTCGATGCCGAGCGCCAGCAGTACCCAGAACACCGCGAGGTTGACGACGAAGAAGTGATAGACGATAGGGATGAACCTGGCGCGCGGCAGCCGCGCCACGAGCACGCCGTAAAGGGGCTGCGCCACCAGCAATGTCACGAAGGTCGCCGTGAAGAGCCACGGCAGCGCCCGCGTGCCGCCCGCGATGCCCATCTGATCGCGGAGCGGTCGAAGCACGTAGTAGCCCGCCAGGAGCGCGAAGAAATAACCGAAGGACCAGAGCGCCGCCGCCAGTTCCTGCGGCGTAGCGGGAACTGCCCGCCGCAGCCAGCGCTGCGCCGCCGTCATGGCGCGAGCGACAGCTTCTGCCTGAGCTCCGCTGCGCTCACCGACTGGCCGTAGCCCGGCCCGCCGCGCTGGAACCGCCGTGCGTCGGCCAGCTTGCCGACCACCACGGGATCGAAACCTGCATCGCGCACGAGGCCTGCCGCCACCTTGACGGCTTCCGGATCGTCGCCGGCGATGGGGATCGCCAGCCTCGGCTCGGGCCGGTTGGCCTCGCGCGCGAAGATCGTGTACGACATGGTGTTGAACGCCCGCACCAGCCGCGCGCCGGCCAGGTATTTCTGCGAAACGACGCCGATGCCTTCCTGCTCCACCTCATCGGCCACGCTGCCGTCGCGCGAGGCCACGGCGTTGCACGCATCCAGCAGAACCTTGCCCTTGAGCGCACCACCGTAGTCCTTGCCGATCTGCGGCAGCGCACCATAGGGCACGGCGATGAAAAGCGCGTCGCCGAAAGCGATGGCCTGCGCCACCGTGCCGGCGCTGGCGAGCGGACCGAGTCCCGAGACCAGGTCCTTGAGTTCTTCAGGGTGGCGCGACGAGAACATCACCGGATGGCCCGCCTTGACCCACAGCCCGCCGATCGTCCCGCCGATGCGGCCCGCGCCGATGACGCCGATGCGCGTAGCGCCAGCACCCTGTGCCAGCGCCCGATCCGGCTTCAGCGACGCGAAGACGGCCCATGCACCACCCGCCATGAGCAGGCTGCGGCGGGTGCGATCGAGGGATGGATGTTGCGGCATCGAAACCTCCTGCGTTCGGCGAAACGGGCAATCATCTGCCCGCGCCCTTCGCCGCGCAAGCACCCGCCGGCAGCGCTCAGAGCTTGATGCCGGCGCCCTTCACCGTGGGGGCCAGTACGCCCACCTGCTCCTTGACGATGCTCTCGAATCGCGCCGTGCTTTCCGGCTTGGCGACGATGCCCAGCTCGATCAGCTTCTTCTGCACCTCGGGCATGACGAGCACCTCGTTGCACGCGGTATTGAGCTTCGCCACCATGTCCGCCGGCAGCTTGGCCGGGCCGCTGAGGCCGAAGAAGTTCTCCAGCACCAGCTTGGGCTGGCCCACTTCGACGATGGTCGGCACCTCCGGCATCAGCGGCGAGCGCGCGGCGCCCGTCACGGCGAGCGGCACGAGCTGGCCGCTCTTGAAGAAGGGCACGTAGGCCGTGATGACGTCGATGCCGACGGGGATCACGTTGGCGATCAGATCAGTCGTCATCGGCGCGCCGCCACGGTACGGCACGTGCACCAGGTTCGCCCCGGTGACCTTGCGGATCAGCTCACCGTGGATGTGGCCGATCGACCCGGGGCCGCCCGAACCGAAGTCCAGCCGCCCTTCCTTGCGGGCCCGCGCATCCAGTTCGGCATAGGTGGTGATGCCCGAGGGCTTGCTCGCCATGATCACCAGCGGCGCCGACCCGAGAGACGCAATGTGCGTGAAGGCGCTCACCGGGTCATAAGGCTGCTTCTCCAGCGTGAACGGCCCGAGCGCGATCGGCGTGGTGTTGGACAGCATGAAGGTGTAGCCATCCGGCGGGGCCGCGGCGACCAGTGCGCCGCCGATGGTGCCGCCGGCGCCCGGCTTGTTGTCGACCACGACCGCCTGGCCGAGCTTCCTGGTCAGCTGCTCTCCCATCACGCGGGCGAGGATGTCGCTGGACCCGCCTGCCGGAAAGGTCACGATGATCTTGATCGGCTTGTCCGGCCACTGGGCAAACGCCGGCAACGCGAGCGAGGCGGCGCCGGCAGCCAGCAACTGGAGCGCGCCGCGGCGCGTGGGGTGTGTGGTGGTGGTCATGGTGTCCTGCAGCAAAAGGGATGCCCGAACTCTAGGAACGACAACATGGCACGCCAATCGCTAGTCCGCAATCAGCGGCATAGCAAAGCTCTGCCCCGGAGCCCGCCGGCGACTGTCGCCGGTGCGCCGAGGCACCAAAGCTGTGCAGCGACCGCCCATGTCACGCTCCAACGACCCATTCGACACCTATTTGCTGCGCGTGTTCAGCACGCTGATGAGCGAGCGCAGCGTCTCGCGGGCGGCCACGCGGCTGAACCAGTCGCAGCCCGCAGTCAGCACCGCGCTCAAGCGGCTTCGGGACATCTTCGACGACCCGCTGCTCATCAAGGACAAGCAGCGCATGGTGCCGACAGAGCGCGCGCTGCAGCTGGAAGCGTCGGTGCGCACCGTGCTCGGCGAGATCGACGGCCTGCTGTCGCCGGGCGACGTCTTCGACCCGGCGACCACACGGCAGACGTTCCGCATCGGCACGCCCGACTACCTCGCTCCGCCGCTCATGGCCGCCGTCGTCCAGTACATGCGCACGACAGCCCCCGGGGCCCGGATGCTGATGCAGGCGCTGGGCCCGGACTACGACTTCGATGCCGCCCTCGCCGAGGGCGAACTCGACGTGGTGATCGGCAACTGGCCGCAGCCCCCCGAGCACCTGCGCACCACCCTGCTGCTGGAGGACGAGGTCGTCTGCCTGGTCGACCGCGACCATCCGGGCGCCAACGGCCTGATGGTCAACGACTACCTGCAAGGCAACCACGTCGTCCCTCAGCTCTACAGCACGCTGCAGCGCGGCGTGGTCGAAACCCATCTGGCCGCCCAGCGCCTCGCGCGCACCCCGACGGTGACCGTTCCCTACTTCTCGATGGCGCCGCACCTGCTGCCGGGCACCGACCTGATCTTCACGACCAGCCGGCATTTCGCGCAGCACTTCGCGACGATGCTCCCGCTGGCCGTGGTGCAGTCGCCGATCGACTTTCCGCCGATGCGCTTCTACCAGCTCTGGCATGGGCGAAACCAGCAGGCGCCGGGGCACATCTGGTTCCGCTCGCTGCTGTCGGCCGTGATGCGCACGGCGGGGGCCACGCGGCATCTGCGGATGACGGCACCGGCGGCGCAGGAGTTCCGGCAGTTCGCCTGACGCCCAGCGGGCTGCGCCGCGACAGCTGAACCGTGCGTCGCCGAGGGCTTTGAATCACAATGCCGGTCTCTCACGCCCGGCTTTTGCCCCATGCCCGAGGTCCCACTCCGCCCGCTGTTGAAACCCGAGCACGTCGCCATGATCGACAAAGGCGTGTCGACCATCGTCTCGTCGCGCAATGCCGCGCTGAGGCCCAGCCTGATGCGAGCGATGGCCGCGAGCATCACGCCGGACGGCACGGAGGTCACCGTCTTCCTCGCACGCGGCCAGGCGCGCCAGCTGCTCCAGGACATCGCCGCGACCGGCCACCTGGCCGTGGTGTTCAGCGAGCCGCTGAGCCACCGCACCGTGCAGGTGAAGGCGCAACGGGCGGAACTCCGCGCAGCCGGCGAAGGGGATCTGCCGGTCCTGCGCCGCTACCTGGCGTCGATGGAATACGAACTGGGGCTCGTCGGGTGCGACGTGCCCTTCGTGCGGACGATCTTGTCGTTCCGGCTTTCCGAGCTGGTAGCCGTGCGCTTCAACCCCAGCGAGGCCTTCGACCAGACGCCCGGACCCAAGGCCGGCAGCGCGCTGCCCGAGTCCGCACCGGCATGACCCAGGCCTCCCCGCCCCTGTCGCTGCACGCGATCCGTGGCTGCTTCGAAGGCGCGATCCCGGCCATCATGTCCACCTGCGCGGAAGACGGGACGCCCAACGTCGCCTACATCTCGCAGGTCAACTACGTGGACGAACGCCACGTCGCGCTGTCGTTCCAGTTCTTCAACAAGACACGGCAGAACATCCTTGCCAACCCTTACAGCAGCGTCCTGCTGATCGACCCGGCGAGCGCCGCCTACTACCGGCTGCATCTGCGCTACCTGCGCACGGAGACCAGCGGCCCGCTGTTCGAGAGCATGAAGGCGCAATTGGCCGGCATCGCCTCGTACTCGGGCATGGCCGGCGTCTTCCGGCTGCTGGGCTCCGATGTGTACGAAGTGGAGGCCATCGAGAGCGTCGAGGGCGATCGACTGCCGCCGCAGCCTCCCCGCTTCGGCCTGCTGGCCGGCGTAAGGCGCTCGGCCGAGCGCCTTGCCGCCTGTGGCGCGACGGACGAGCTGTTGCAGACCACCCTCGCCGTGCTCAACGATCACCTGGACGTGCACCACGCCATGGTGCTGATGCTGGACACCGCCACGCAGCGCCTCTACACCGTCGCGAGTTGCGGGTATGCGACATCCGGGGTCGGTTCGGAGATCGAAATCGGACACGGCGTGATCGGGGTGGCCGCCCGCGAGCGCACGCCGGTGCGCATCAGCCACATGACCAACGCAGCGAGCTACAGCCACGCCGTGCGCAGCAGCATGCGCGAGACCGAGCCCGGGCTCGTGCTGGACACCGAGATCTGCTTTCCCGGGCTGTCCGAGCCGCACAGCCAATTGGCCGTGCCCATCGTTTCCAGCGGCAGGCTGCTGGGTGCGCTCTTCGTCGAAAGCCCGCAGGACATGCGCTTCGGCTTCGAGGATGAGGATGCGCTCGTCGCCATCGCGGGCCACCTGGGCGCAGCGCTCGAGTTGCTGCGCACCACGGACGAGCCGACGGCGCCTGCAGAGGAGCCGCGTGCGGCCGGTGCGCCATCGGCCACCGGCGCGCCCGTGCCGGTGCGCCACTACCTCGCGAACAACAGCGTCTTCATCGGCGACAGCTACCTGATCAAGGGCGTGGCGGGCGCCATCCTCGGCAAGCTGCTGCGCGAGTACTCGGAACAGGGCCGCAGCGATTTCACCAACCGCGAGCTTCGGCTCGATCCCGCCATCCGGCTGCCGGATCTCTCGGACAACCTGGAGGCGCGGCTGGTACTGCTGCAGCGCCGGCTGGTGGAGAACTGCCCGCACATCCGTCTCGAGAAGACCGGCCGCGGCCGGTTCCACCTGCGCATGGAGCGGCCGGTCGCACTCATCGAAATCGCCGGGTAGCCTCAGCCCTGTACCTTCCCCGGCCCTGCGGGCAGTTGGAGACTCGCGCCGAGCTTGGCCCATTCACGCTCGCTCAGATGCGGGCGCACCACGTCGAGCGCCGCCGCGAAGGCCGGAGCGGGTGCATGGGCTTGCATGTCACCCAGCATCGCAGCGCGCTCCGCAGGATTCATGAAGGGCACCATCCAGCGCACCACGAACATCATCTCGTGCGGCGGGATCGAGGCGACCAGCGCATTGTGGATCTCGATGAGTTCGGCGTCGGTGTAGCGCGCCCAGAGCACCGCGTTGTGCGCCGTCTCCTCGACATGCATGTGCTCGAAGTTGTGCGCGATGAACAGCGAGAGCGCCCGGTACAGCGCAAGCGCCCCAGCGGCACGCGCCTCGGCATCGCATTGAAGCAACGCCGTGGTCTGGTTTGCCAGTGCCGTGATCGCTTCAACGTGTTCCGCGTGCTCGTGCGCGATCTGGCCGCTGGCGCCGGGTGCGCGGGCCTCCATGGCGGTGTGGACGAATTCGTTCTCGTGCTGCAGGTGCGAGCGGCAGAACTCCAGCAGTTCCAGCACGCGTTGCGTGACCTGGGCGAGTTCCAGCGCATCGTCGACGTCCATGCGGCCGAGGGCGAGCAGCCTATCGGCCATGAGCGCGCGCAGCGCCTTGTGGATGCCGGCATACATGTCGATGCGGGGTGCCGCGGCCTCCGCAACCTGGCGCATTTCGCGCTGATCGATGTTCATTGGGGTGTCCTTCCTTGGGGTGCAGCGGAAAGCGCACCGTGCACCTCCTGCTGGGAAGGAAGTCTAGGAATCGGCCCCTTTTCGCGCCGCTAAGAATTGCTTAAGCAATCCTTCACAGAATCTTAAAAATGCGTGCCGGCCGGGCGCGGATGCCCGCCGCGCTACGATATCGGGTCAATTTCTTGGGACGAAATCAATGTTTGGCTTGTTCAAGTCAAAGCAGCCGACGCCGGGACGCGGCTTGTATCTGGTCAATGTGAAGGTGGCACGCGGCTCGAACGGCCGAATGCCGAAATCGCTGGCAGGGGCGTATGTGTCGGCCTATGTGACGGCGAACAACCACGAGTCGGCAACCACGCTCGCAGTGACCCGATTGACGGCACAGGGCTTCGAGTTCCTGGATACGCAAGGC
This sequence comes from Variovorax flavidus, assembly GCF_030317145.1. Taxonomy (GTDB): domain Bacteria; phylum Pseudomonadota; class Gammaproteobacteria; order Burkholderiales; family Burkholderiaceae_C; genus Variovorax; species Variovorax flavidus. Next base: position 440,121 of record NZ_JASZYE010000001.1, on the reverse strand, counting down.
CCCATCACCCGGCTCGATCATCGCCAGTGGTCCGCACACGTCGCGCAATCGTGGCCCGAATTCATCGACGAACTGCCCAAGCAGAACGAGATCGCCGAGGGCTTGCAGGGCGACATGGTCTTCTTCGGCCCGTTCGTGGGCTACGAGCCTCAGCCTCCTGCGCCTCGGTAGCGCCAGAATCTGTAGCCGCCCAGGTCACGCTCGTGCACGTACGCCTTCTGCAGGAATGCCCTGAGCTCTGCAAACTGCTCCGGCTTTCCTTCGCAGTTCGCCTTGGAGAGGCCGCATGAATCGGGCGCCTCGACGATGTACAGCGGCTTGTTGCCCAGGACGTCCGCCTGGTACCTCCCGTACGTGTCCTTGAATCCGGAGAGCGCCGGGTAGTAGTAGGTGATGCTCGTCGCGGACCGCCTCCCGGCAGCAGCCAGCAGCCAGGTTTCCGCACCGTGGACCAGCACGAGGTCGGAGGGCCTGGTATTGCGCTGTAGATAGTCGGCCAGTTCGTTTTCCGGCGAGCCCGGGACGTTGGTGCCGTGCTTCAACGAACCCAGCAAGGCGAACGCCGCGGGCGCCAGCGCGACCACGAAGGCCGGAACCACGAGCACCGCCCACTTCGCGTTCTTCCTCGCGCCGGACAGGAACCCGCCAGGGCCGCCACCCAGGTTCAGCAAGGCGACGAACACCAGCGCGAGTGCCGGCGAAGCGAGCGAAGCGTAGTGCAAGTACCCTCTTCCGGAGGCCATCTGCGACAGCAGTTCGACGCAGAAGACCGTGAACATCAGCCAGTGGAACGAGTTCTTCTTTCCCTTGGGAACCTGCGTGTTCGACAGGAAGACGGCCCCCCCCACCAGCAGGCAGCCGAGGCCCAGAGGCGAAAGGAAGATGGCCTGCGAAAGCGTGTACACGGACACGACCCGTGCCACGAGGCTCGCTCCGCGCGAGTACGCAAAATTGAACGACCAGTACTGCTCCACGAACGCGCCCATCGCGCCTTTCTGGTAGATCCAGAAGAGAACGGGCAGCACGATCACGGCGAATGAAATGCCCATCAGGACGACCGCCCTGAACCGATGCCGCGTGCCGAGGACGATCAGGTAAAGGGCGAGCAGACCAAGGCCCATCCCGTTGTTGAGCCGAGTCAGCATCGCGACCGCCATCGAGATGCCGAGCGAGATGCACAGCCAGTCCAGCAAGCCCTTCTTGTTCGACACCGTCTCGTCGCAGAAGTGGACGAAGGCCAGCGAATAGGTCACCAGGATGAAGGGAATCAACCAGGATTCCGTCAGGTTTCCCAACTCGAAGGTCGCGCAGTAGGTCAAGACGAGCAGGGTCGCGGCCAGCAGGACGGCAAAGGTCGGCAACAGCCTCTTCCAGAGGGACATCGATATCGCCAGCCCGGCGAAGAGAAGCAGCCCTTCGAGAAGGATGATGCCCTTGGCGCTGCCCGTGAGCAGGTACCCCAGCGCGTTGAATATGTAGAGCAGCGGACCCTTGTGATCCCATGAATCAACGTAGGGCATGCCCCCGCTGTTCATGATCATCCCGGTGTAGACGAAGACACCGGAGTCCCGGCCGATGGGCAAGGTGTGCAGCAGCAGCGCGTAGGGCACCAGGACAAGCACCGCAGCGCCCAGGATGGCAGCGATGCTCCAGGTCGCTGCAACGCTCTCCGAACTCTGGAGACGGCTGCTCATGTCGGCTCAGCCGTTCTTCACGGCGAGCGTCAACCGCTCGCCAATGCTCTTGCCCGCCCTGATGGCGTAGTTGGTGCCTCTGTCTTCTGGGTAGATCTGGGCCATCGAGCAAACGTGAAAACCGCTCTTCGGCCCGTCTTCACCCGGGATCAGGCTGCTGTAGTTCTTCTCGACGACCGGCTGCGACCAGCGCGCCCGCCACAAGTGATGCGCCTGGATCCACTTGCGATCCATGGCGGGAAACATGGTCTTGAGGAAAGGCAGCGCGAATTCCAGGAAGTCGTCGGCACCCATCGCATACAGGGGCTCGGTGTGCGGAAGGTACTTCGAGAGATAGACGATGTGCTTGCCGCCGTAGGTTTCGGCCCGCTCGAAATTGGTGTGCTCGATCACGCCCACGAAGGGGAAGCTCGGGTCGTTGACGTTCAGCCAATAGGTCTTCGACAGCGGCCGGTCCAGTTCGAGCACCAGGCACACGTTGCCGATGTACTGGATGCGTTCCAGGCTCTTGATGTAGTCGCCGGACGCCCAGCCGCGCACCATGTCCGCGACCAGCGGCAACGCGGGGGTTGCAATGACGCGGTCCGAGGTGATTTCGCCGCGGGGCGTGGTCGCGACCCAGCGCTCGCCGAGTGGTTCGATCTTCGAGACCGGCGTATTGAGCTCGATGCGGCCGCCCAATTCCCTCACCCGGTTGGCCAGCGCCTCGGCCAGCGCGACGAAGCCTCCCTTGAAATACGCCAGGCGTTCTTCACCGCCCTTGCCCCGGCTACCGCCGCGCAACTTGAGCTTGTTCCAGAACCAGACGGCCGACACCTGCTCGGCGTAGGGACCGAACTTTCCCTTGAGCAGTGGCTGCCAGACCACGCGATAGACGTTTTCACCGCCGAGTTCGCGCAACCAGTCCTGCGCGGTCTTGTTCTCCAGGGCCTTCCAGTCCTTCACCTGGCGGGCGCGCAGTGCCAGGAGGCCCAGACGGATCCGGTCGACAAAGCTCAGAGGCTTGAAGTTCAGCAGGTCCCAGGGCGTCGACAACTTGAAGAAGTTGTTCGCGTAGTAGACGCCGGTGTTGGTCGGATTGACCTCGACGCGCTCGTTCAAGCCGAGTTCATTGATCAAACCCATCACTTCCAGGTCGTTGGTGAACCAGTGGTGATAGAAACGGTCCAGGTTTTCGCCGCCGACCTCGAAGGCCGCGGCCAGCCCGCCGACCTCTGGTTCGGCCTCGAGAATCGTGACGTCGAATCCCTTCTTGACCAACTCATAGGCTGCAGTCAGCCCGGTAAAGCCCGCGCCAACAATCGTCACCTGCGTCGTGTGAGACAAACTCATGAGGAAACTGCTTTCAATTTCTCTTGCTGCTGATGGACCGGAAAGACCAACAAATAGAGGCCACCCACGAGAGTCGGCGGAAGCCAGAGCAGCGCGTGGACGAGCAGCGCATAGGCGGTCGCAACCACCGCATCGTTGCCGAGCGTCGTCATCGCATGCACGGTGAAGAAATCGAAGGTGCCGATGTAGCCCGGGGTGCTGGGGATGAGCGTCGCCAGAGTCCCCACGGGCAATGCCAGCCAGCCCGCGAGCGGCGCTGAAAGTGCAGGCAATGCCAGCGCCGCAAACCAGAAGACGCAGCCCTCGGCCAGCCAGGCCAGCACGGACCAGAGGACCAGCTTGACCATGGTGCCCCCTTGCGCCAGGTGATGCAGCGTGCTCAGGCTCTTGTTGATTTCGTCGAACAGCTTCTGCCCGAAGCCGGGCGCGACGCGGACCACCAGGCGCCCCATGGCGAGCACCAATGGGGTGAAGAAGCGCGGGAACAGGAGGACGAACAGGATGGCAAGCGCTGCAGCGATCAAGGCCACACTGCCGATCCCTGCGAAGTGCCTGGTGTCCAGGCCGAACATCGCGACGGCCACTCCCAGGAGCACCAGCACCATCAGCAGGTCCAGCAGGCGCTCGACGAAGAGCGTCGCGACGACGACACCCGACGTCGTGCCCAGCTTCCTGTTGAATGCGAACGCGCGAAGCGCATCCCCCGCCCTGAAGGGCAGCACATTGTTGGCCGCAAAGCTCGCCAGCAAGGGCCCGGCGCAGCGCCCCCACGTCAAGCCGGGGCTGTCCCGCTCCAGCATCGCGCGCCAGCGTTCGATCCGGCAGGAATAGCCCACCGCAAAAGCCGCGAGAGCGGAGGTCACCCAGATGTAGTTGGCGCCATCGAACGCCCTTCTGATTTCCTCAAGGCTGATCTGGCGAAGAATCAACCAGAGAAACAGCGCCGCGAGGCCGATGCCCAGCAGCAATCGCAATGACTTCTTGACTGTCATCGGCTGACAACCACAGGGCTTCGAGACATGGCCGGGCCGGCCTTCTCGAACCCGAAGTATTCCTGGACCACGTACAGCGGCCTGTTCTTGATTTCGTTGTAGATGCGGCCGACGTATTCGCCGAGGACGCCCACACAGATCAGCTGGACGCCACCCATGAAGAGGACCGCGATCATCAAGGCAGTCCAGCCTTCCACCCATACGTTGGTGAACAGGCGCAGCACGAGTGCGTACACGATACCCAGCAGCGAAATGGTGGCGCAGACCATGCCCAGCGCCACCGACATCTGCAGCGGCTTGGTCGAAAAGGACAGGATGCCATCCGTTGCGAAACGCAGCATCTTGGTCAGCGGGTATTTGCTCTCCCCTGCAAATCGTTCGGCGCGCCGGTATGGCAGCGCGATCTGCTTGAAACCGACCCAGCTCACCATGCCCCGCACGAACCGGTCGCGCTCGGGCATGGCGCGCAGCGTATCCACGACATCCCGGCTCATGAGGCGAAAGTCGCCCGTGTCCAAGGGGATCGCGACGTCCGAGAGCTGGTTGAGCAGGCGGTAGAAGCCTCGTGCCGTCGCCAGCTTGAAGGCGGACTCGCCGGGGCGCTCCGTGCGCGTGCCGTAGACGACGTCATAGCCTTCGCGCCATTTGGCGATCATCTGGTGGACGACTTCGGGCGGGTCCTGGAGGTCGGCATCGATGAGCACGACCGCGTCGCCGTTGGCGGCGTCGATGCCGGCGGTCACCGCGATCTGGTGACCGAAATTGCGTGCGAACCCGACGAGCTTGATCCGGGGGTCTTCCGCCGCGAACTCCTTCAGGCGCTCCCGTGTGCGATCGCGGCTGCCGTCGTCGACGAAGATGAGCTCGACGTCCAGGTCCTGCAAGTCGGCGCAGAAGGCCCTCATGCGCTTCATCGTCTCCCCGATGACCTCTTCCTCGTTGTAGCAGGGGATGACGACGGACAGCAATTGCGTGTCCCTCGGCGAATCGGTCACTGGATCCATCGGGAAGTCCTCAACGCGAAATGAAGCGGAAGACCGGTGGTTGAACTGGCGGCCTCTCCTTGTCCGATCAGCGGTTTCCCGGGCGGCGACCGTGGTCGCCCCGGGAGTCATTCTCACGGCGTCGCAGCTGACTTTTTCCATGGCATCCGCCCCAGAGGGTGTCGTTGGAGAACGCGCAGTACTGTTACCAGACACTACGAATGCCAAACTCTAACACTATGTTCTTACATGTGAAAACAGTTCATGAGGGTCAACCCGAATGGGATATGCCCATGCTGCATGCAAGAGACGGGCCCGCAGCCGCAAACCCGGCAACTGCACTGGCTGTCCAAATGGTGCGCATCCAATGAGATAGGCCGAAGGGTCAGCGTGTCACCGGTCGAAAACGGCGACACGCGACACCTCTCACTCCCACTCGATCGTCGCCGGCGGCTTGCTGCTCACGTCGTAGGTGACGCGGTTGATGCCGCGCACCTCGTTGATGATGCGACCCGATACCTTCTTCAGCAGCGCATAGGGCAGTTCGGCCCAGTCAGCCGTCATGAAGTCGCTGGTCTGCACCGCGCGCAGTGCGACGACGTAGTCGTAGGTGCGGCCGTCGCCCATCACGCCCACGCTCTTGACCGGCAGGAACACGGTGAAGGCCTGGCTCGTGAGGTCGTACCAGCTCTTGCCCGTGGCGGGGTCGATGAAGTTGCGCAGCTCCTCGATGAAGATCGCATCGGCGCGGCGCAGCAGGTCGGCGTAGTCCTTTTTCACCTCGCCGAGGATCCGCACGCCCAGGCCGGGGCCGGGGAAGGGATGGCGATAGACCATCTCGGGCGGCAGGCCGAGCGCGACGCCAAGTTCGCGCACTTCGTCCTTGAACAGGTCGCGCAGCGGCTCCAGCAGCTTTAGGCCCAACTGTTCCGGCAGGCCGCCCACGTTGTGGTGGCTCTTGATGGTGACAGCCTTCTTGCTCTTGGCGCCGCCGGACTCGATCACGTCCGGGTAGATGGTGCCCTGCGCCAGCCACTTGGCGCCCTTGGCACCCGCGCTCGTGAGCTTGGCCGCTTCCTGCTTGAACACGGTGACGAACTCGCCGCCGATGATCTTGCGCTTGGCCTCGGGTTCGCTCACGCCGGCCAGCTTGCCGAGGAAGAGCTCGCTGGCATCGACACGGATCACCTTGGCGTGCAGCTTGCCGACGAACATGTCCATGACCATGTCGCCTTCGTTCAGCCGCAGCAGACCGTGGTCGACGAAGACGCAGGTGAGCTGGTCGCCGATGGCGCGATGGATCAGCGCAGCCGCCACGGACGAATCGACGCCGCCCGAGAGGCCAAGGATCACTTCCTCGTCGCCCACCTGCTTGCGGATCGCCTCGACGGCTTCGGCGATGTGGTCGCGCATGACCCAATCGGGCCGGGCGCCGCAGATGCCGAGCACGAAGCGATCGAGGATCGCCTTGCCCTGCTGCGTGTGCGTCACTTCGGGGTGGAATTGCACGGCGTAGAAGTGCCGTTCTTCGTCGGCCATGCCGGCGATCGGGCAACTCTCGGTCGACGCCATCAGCTTGAAGCCAGGCGGCAGCTCAGTGACCTTGTCGCCGTGGCTCATCCAGACGTTGAGCATGCCGTGCCCGTCGTCGGTGGTGAAGTCGGCGATGTCCTTGAGCAGCTCGGTGTGGCCGCGCGCGCGGACGGCCGCAAAGCCGAACTCGCGCTTGTGGCCGCCTTCGACCTTGCCACCCAGCTGGTGCGCCATGGTCTGCATGCCGTAGCAGATGCCCAGCACGGGCACGCCGAGCTCGAACACCGCCTGCGGCGCCTTGTCGGTCGTGTCTTCGTAGACGCTGGCGTGGCTGCCGGAAAGGATCACGCCCTTCAGGCTGCCGTCCTTGGCATAGTCGCGAATCCACTCGTCGGTGACGTCGCAGGGATGCACCTCGCTGAGCACATGCGCTTCGCGCACGCGTCGTGCGATGAGCTGGGTGACTTGCGAGCCGAAATCGAGAATCAGGATCTTCTGGTGCATATGAAAAATGCGAAATGAGTGCCAAGTCCCCTGCGCGCTCCTTCGGGAAACACCGCGGACCGGCTTCGCCGGCCCGCCGCGCAGCCTGGGGGTGTGCTTATTCAGCGCGGTAGTTGGGCGCTTCCTTGGTGATCTGCACGTCGTGCACGTGGCTCTCACGGATGCCGGCGGTGGTGATCTCGACGAACTCGGCCTTGTTCTTCATGTCCTCGATCGTGGCGCAGCCGCAGTAGCCCATGCTGGCGCGCAAGCCGCCGGACATCTGGTAGACGATCGACACCATCGAACCCTTGTAGGGCACCCGGCCTTCGATGCCCTCGGGCACGAGCTTGTCGGCGTTGGGGTTGCCGGTGGTGGATTCCTGGAAGTAGCGGTCCGCACTGCCCTGCTGCATGGCACCGATGGAGCCCATGCCGCGGTAGCTCTTGTAGCTGCGGCCCTGGAACAGCACGATCTCGCCCGGCGCTTCTTCGGTGCCGGCGAACATGCCGCCCATCATCACGGTGCTTGCGCCGGCGGCGATGGCCTTGGCGATGTCGCCCGAGTAGCGGATGCCGCCATCGGCGATGAGCGGAATGCCCGTGCCCTGAAGCGCCGTCGCGACGTTGTCGACCGCCATGATCTGCGGCACACCCACGCCGGCCACGATGCGGGTCGTGCAGATGGAGCCCGGGCCGATGCCGACCTTGACCGCGTCGGCCCCTGCGTCCGCGAGTGCGCGGGCCGCATCGCCGGTGGCGATATTGCCGCCGATCACGTCGACCTGCGGATAGTTCTTCTTGACCCAGCGCACGCGTTCGATCACCCCGGCGCTGTGGCCGTGGGCGGTGTCGACGACGATGGCGTCGACGCCCGCCTTCACGAGCGCTTCGACGCGCTCTTCGGTGCCCTCGCCCACACCGACCGCCGCGCCGCAACGCAGGCGGCCGCTGGCATCACGCGCGGCGTTCGGGAAGCTGGTCTGCTTGGTGATGTCCTTGACGGTAATCAGGCCCTTGAGCTCCCAGGCCTCGTTGATCACGAGCAGGCGTTCGAGCTTGTGCTTGTTGAGCAGTGCCTTCGCGTCCGCGAGCGTGGTGCCGTCCGGCACGGTGATGAGCTTGTCGCGGCGCGTCATGATTTCGCTCACCGGCACGTCGTAGCGGCTTTCGAAGCGCAGGTCGCGCCCCGTGACGATGCCGACCACCTTGCCCGCGTCGCACACGGGGAAGCCCGAAATGCCGAGCTGGTCGGACAGCGCCATGACCTCGCGCACGGTGTGCGTCGGCGTGATGACGACGGGGTCACGCAGCACACCGGACTCGTAGCGCTTCACCTTGGCGACTTGCGCGGCCTGTTCGGCAGCGGTGAAGTTCTTGTGCACGATGCCGATGCCGCCTTCCTGCGCGATAGCGATCGCGAGGCGCGCTTCGGTCACGGTGTCCATCGCCGCCGAGACGAGCGGCAGGTTCAGCGTGATGTTTCGGGAGAGCCGGGTGGCGAGAGAGGTGTCCTTGGGCAGGACCTGGGAGAACGCTGGCACCAGCAACACGTCGTCGAAGGTGAGCGCTTTGCCGAGAAGGCGCATGGGTGAAGCTCCAAAAGACGGATTGTAACGATGGCTCGGCACCCGATCAGGCGAAGGGACTTGGGCTTTCACACACGCATTCGTGTTCGGACGCTCCGGATTTCCGGCAGAACGTTGGAAAAATGCCAGAAACAAAGTTGCAAAACGTAAGGCGGCGCTAAACTGCCGGCCATGAAATTCGCGCATCTGCTTGTCATCGGGTCGGTCTTCCTGCTTCCGCTGGGCGCGCAAGCCCAGTGGCAGTGGGTCGACAAGGACAACAAGAAGGTGTTCAGCGACCAGGCGCCGCCGCCTGACATTCCCGAGAAGAATATCCTTCGCAAGCCCGGCGGCCCCACCAAGCGATTGAGCTTCAGCACGCCGCCCGCGCCGGCGGAAGCCGCACCGGAAGCCGCGCCCGCCGCTGGCAGCGCCAAGCCGACGGGCGTCGACAAGGAGCTCTCGGAAAAAGCGAAGAAGGCCGAGGAAGCCGAAAAGGCCAAGCAGGCCGCCGAGGCGCAAAAGGTCGCGCAGGCGAAGGCGGAGAACTGCAATCGGGCTCGCCAGGGCAAGGCGACGATGGACAGCGGCATCCGCGTGGCCCGCGTCAATGCGCAGGGCGAGCGCGAAATCATGGACGACAACGCCCGGGCTTCCGAGCAACAACGCCTGCAATCGGTGATCGACGCCGACTGCAAGTAAGGCGAAGCGCCTAGTACCCGGCCTTGCCGCCCTTGCGCCGGCGCGCAAACAACCCCGTTCCGCGAGCGCCCTGCTGCCGGAATCGTTCGCGCCGCGCGACCTTGGGATCGACGGTGAGCGGTCGGCACAGCTCGACCCTGTCGAGGTCTGCAAGCACCTGATCCCATTCGACCGCCCTGCCCCAGACACCTGGGACAAGAGCCTGCCAGTCGAGTTTCGGAAAGCTCGCAGCCAGGCCGCTGGCGATCACCGCGTCACGCGCCGTGGCGCCCTCCGACAGCGACACGACCTGCTCGAACACCTCACGCGGCGCCGGCGAGTACGCCACCGTGACTTGCAGCATCAGGGCGTGCCGTAGATGTGCTCGGCCCGCTTCACGAAAGCCTCGACCAGATTCGAGGCGATCTTGTCGAATACGGGCCCTACCAATGCCTGCAGCGCGAAGTTGCTGAAGCCGTAGCTGAGGTTGAGTTCGACGCGACACGCACGCTCGCCCTGCTCCCCGACGGGCGTGAACTTCCAGGCACCGTCGAGATTGGAAAAGGGCCCATCGACCAGCTTCAGATGCACCTCGCGGCCAGGCACATGGGTATTGCGGGTGGTGAAGCTCTGGTGAAAACCGCTGAAAGCAAGGCCGACCTCGGCGGTCATGCCCAGTTCATCCTGCTCGATGACTTTCGACCGATCACACCACGGCAGAAATTCGGGATACTTCGCGACGTCGGTGACGAGGGCGTACATCTCTTCGGCGCTGTACCAGATCAGAACGGACTTGTGGACTGTTTTCATAGAATCGGCACCGCGTGCGCGACGGATTGTATTGAAGCCATGCAGCCCTCACCTGACACACCATGGCCACAAAAAAACAAGACACCTCCTCCCGGATCGCGGACAACAAGAAAGCCGCCTACAACTACTTCTTCGAGGAGCGCTTCGAAGCGGGCATGGTGCTCGAAGGCTGGGAGGTCAAATCGCTGCGCGAAGGCAAAGTGCAACTGACCGACGGCTACGTCGTGATCCGCGACGGCGAACTGTTCGTGATCGGCTGCCAGATCAACCCCTTGCGCTCGGCGTCGACGCACGTCACCCCCGACTCCGTACGCACCAAGAAGCTGCTGCTGCACAAGGAGCAGATCCGCCGCCTGATCGGCAAGGTCGAGCAGAAAGGCTATACGCTGGTGCCGCTCAATCTCCACTGGAAGGCGGGCAAGGTCAAATGCGAGATCGCACTGGCCAAGGGCAAGGCCGAGCACGACAAGCGCGACACCATCAAGGACCGCGAAGGCAAGCGTGAAGTCGAGCGGGCCATGAAGAGTCGCAGCCGCTGAAGGAAAACATCGATGGCGCTTCAACCCCTCGACGCTGCGCGCGTCAACCCGCTCCAGGGCGGACCGAGCTTTTCGCTGGGCAATCGGGTGTTGCGCGCCGTGTGGAACCTGAGTTGGGCATTGCTCGCATCGTGGACGCCGCCGCAGATGCGCTTCTGGCGCCGCTTTCTCCTCAAGCTGTTCGGCGCGCAACTGGGCGAAAACAGCGATGTGCGCGGCAGCGCGCGGGTCTGGTATCCGCCTCACCTGCATCTCGCCGACCGTGCATTGTTGGCCGAACGGGTCACTTGCTACAACATGGCGCCGATTTCGCTCGGCCGCGCGGCGCTGGTGTCGCAAGGCGCGCATCTCTGCGCCGGCAGCCATGACATCTCGTCGGCCACTTTCCAGCTGACCGCCCAACCGATCGTGATCGGCGCACAGGCGTGGATTGCGGCCGAGGCTTTTGTCGGGCCGGGCGTCGAGGTCGGCGAAGGTGCGGTGCTGGGTGCACGGGCCGTCGCGTTCCGGTCGCTCGATCCATGGACCGTGTATGGCGGCAACCCCGCCAAGCCGCTCAAGCGGCGCGTGCTTCGCGAGAGCCCGGCCGGCGACGGTTGATCTTTTTTTTGGCGCGCATGGAATAAACGCCGGTGCGCCGGCGTTTATGCAGCAGATAACGGATATTGCTGATCTGCTCAGACTCCCCATGGACTCGCGCCTCCTCGTCGACCACATCCCCAGCCTGCGGCGCTATGCCCGTGCGCTGACGGGCGACCGCTGGGCTGCCGACGACCTGGTGCAGGACACACTGGAGCGCGCCTGCAGCAAGTGGCGGCTGTGGATCGTCGGGAGTGATCTCCGGGCCTGGCTCTTCACCGTCATGCACAACGTGTTCGTGAGCCAGGTTCGACGGGCGCCGGCGCCGTTCGGGGCAGCTGTCGACATCGACGACGTCGTGCATGAGCTGCGCAGCGTCGATTCGCATCGCGACCAGGCCATCGACCTGCAACGCTGCCTGCTGCTTCTGCCCGAGGACCAGCGTGCCGTGCTGTTGCTGGTGGCGCTCGAAGACCTCTCCTATGCGCAAGTTGCCAAGGTGCTCCGCATTCCGGCGGGCACCGTGATGTCGCGCCTCTCGCGGGCGCGCGCCCGCCTGCAGGACCTGATGGAAGGGGCGCCTTCGCCCGTTGCGGCCCGCCCCGGCCTGCGTCGCCTCAAGTGAATCGGCTATCGCCATGAACACCCCCACGCTTCCACCTGACGATGACCTGGCCGCATGGGAGGTCCAGCGCGATGCATTGCGGCAACTGCATCGCGAGGTGCTCGACGAGCCCGTTCCGCCGGCCCTGTTGGCCGCAGCGGGCCTTGCTGACAAGCAGCACGCCCGGCAAGCCCGATGGATGCGTTGGGGCGGCATGGCGGCGAGCATCACACTCGCCTTCGGCGCGGGCTGGCTGGCCAACACTCATTGGGCCGCACCAGCGGGCGGCGCGGTGCTGGCCCGCGCGCCGGCCACACGTGAATTCGTTCATGCCGCGTCGGTGGCCCATGCGGTCTACGCGCCCGAGAAGCGGCATCCGGTCGAGGTGGCCGCGGCCGAACAGCAGCATCTCGCGCAATGGCTCTCGAAACGGCTCGACAAGCCGCTCAAGGTACCGGACCTGTCGGCAGAAGGCTACGCGCTGGTCGGCGGTCGTCTGCTACCCGGCGGCGAAGGCGCGCGGGCACAGTTCATGTTCGAGCGGGCCGGCGGCGAGCGCATCACGCTGTACATCGGCAGTCTCGGGCCGGACGCAAACGCGTCACGGTCAGATGAGACGGCCTTCCGCTTCTCGGCGGACGGGCCGGTCCCTAGCTTCTACTGGGTCGATCGCGGCTTTGGCTACGCGCTGTCGGGTGCGCTGTCACGCGACGCGTTGCTCGGCCTCGCGACGGCGGTGTACCGCCAGCTTGAAAAGACAGCGGGATAGACTGTCCCGCTGAGTTCGTTTTTTAACCGAAGGAGAAATCTTCATGAAAATTCTCAGCGCCTCGATCCTTGCCGCCGCCCTCCTCGCAGGATGCGGAAGCATGTCGCCTGCGGCGGACACGCCGACTCGCACGTCCGACGGCGTATTGATCGGCCCATCCGGCATGACGCTCTACACCTTCGACCGCGACGCCGCGGGCAGCGGCAAGTCGGCCTGCAACGGGCCGTGCGCCACCAACTGGCCGCCGCTGAGCGTGGCCGACAACGCCAAGCCGATGGGCGCCTACACCATCATCGTCCGCGACGATGGCAAGAAGCAGTGGGCCTACAAGGGCTCGCCGCTCTATTACTGGTCGAAGGACACCAAGGCCGGAGACAAGACGGGCGACGGGTTCAACGGGGTGTGGAAGGTCGCGCGCCCTTGAGTCATGGAGCCCGCCGCTCGGCGGGCTGAATGAAAAAGGCCGGCTTGCATGCCGGCCTTTTCGTTGCGGAGCCGCAGCCGCTCAGCAACGTCCCTTCTTCGCCTGACCCGGAGGGCAGTGATAGCCGCCGTGGTCATGGTCGTCATACCGGTCGTGATGGTCGCCATGTCCGTGGTGCTTGTCCTTCTTGTGCTTGGAGGCCTTCCAGTTCGGCTCGACCCAGCGCCAGCCGCCATCCGCGCGCACCCAGCGCCCCGGTGCATAGACGTAGTCGGGGCGCGCAGGCTCCCAGTAACCTCGCCGCCAGTCATAGGCGTTGTGCTGCCATTGCCAGTTCCCCGGCACCCAGACATAGCCCGGGCGCTGCGGCGGCATGGCCTCGTAGCGCGGCGGCGGAGGCGCAGCCATGACCACGCCGGGCACGTTGATGTTGATCGACACCTGGGCCGTCGAGCAAAGCGGCGCCGCGAGAAAAGCACAGGCAGCCAACGCAATGGAAAGTCGCATCAATACATCCTCAAAAAATAAACAACGTCCTGCGGGTCGGCCAAGGCATCAGTGATTGCCCTGACGGCCTCCACAGGCTCAGTGGGGACTGGTCAAGGCGCCGTCGGGAGCACGCCTTTCGCGAAGGCCCAGGAGCTCATTGAACACAAGCGCTCCGATGACCACCACGCCGCCGATCAAGACGCTCGACTCCGGCTCCTCGCCCGCTCCGATCCAGGCCAGCGCGATTCCGAAGATCACCTCGAGCAGCGCGAGCAGCGACACTTCAGGCGCCTTCAGGACCCGCGCGCACATCACCGACAGCGCACAGGGAATCGCAAGCTGGAACAACCCGAGGAACGCCAGCAGGCCCAGGTCATGGGCGTTCGCCTGGAACGGCCACGCCAGCGGCAGTGTGACAAGTGTGGAGATCGCGGCGCCGATCAGCACCGCGGGAACGAGGTCGATGTCATGGCCTTTGGCATGGGCATGCTGGACCACGGTCCAGTTGCACGCAGCGGCCAGCGGCACGCACAGGGCGACGAACGTGCCGAGCAATTGCCCCTCGCCGAGTTCGGTGCCGTACATCCAGCCGATGCCCAGCCCGGCTGCGACGATGGCTGCCCAGGTGCGCGGCGGCAGCTTGTGGCCGATGAAGATCCGCGCGGCCAATGCCGTCAGCAACGGACCTGCCGACATCGTCACCAGCACATTGGCGACGCTGGTCAGCGTGAGGGCGACCATGAAGGCGGTGAACATCACGCCCCAGCAAACGCCGGAGACCCACAACTCGTGGCCTCCCCGGCGGATCTTCGCGAACACGGCCCGCCCCTGCCACAGGGGCAGGATCACCAGCAGCGACACCAGCGTGAAGAAGCTGCGCCAGAAAGTCACCTCGAAGCTGCGCGCATGCTCCAGGTGGCGCGTGACGACCCCAGCCGTCGCCCACATGAGGGTCACGACGACCATCAGCCAGACCGCGCGGCCGTGGGTGAGCCCACGGCCCCCCACGTGCTGCATCAGACTGCCGTCTCGCGCGAGGCGCGCTTGCGCTCGTGTTCCTTCAGGAAGCGCTTGCGCAGACGCACGCTCTTCGGCGTGATCTCGACCAGTTCGTCGTCCTCGATGAACTCCACGCCGTACTCCAGCGTGAGCTCGATCGGCGGGGTGATCTTGATCGCGTCTTCCTTGCCGGACACACGGAAGTTGGTCAGCTGCTTGGTGCGCGTGGCATTGACCACCAGGTCGTTGTCGCGGCTGTGGATGCCGACGATCATGCCTTCATACACCGGATCATTCGCACGCACGAACATGCGGCCGCGGTCGTCCAGCTTGCCCAGTGCGTAGGTGAAGATTTCACCGTCGTCCATGGAGATCAGCACGCCGTTCTTGCGGCTGCCGATCTCGCCCTTGTGCGGCTCGTAGCTGTCGAAGATGTTCGAGATCAGACCCGAGCCGCGCGTCAGGTTCAGGAATTCGTTGGTGAAACCGATCAGGCCTCGCGCCGGGATGCGGTACTCGAGGCGCACACGGCCACGGCCGTCCGGTTCCATGTTGACCAGTTCGCCCTTGCGCTCGCCCAGGGCCTGCATCACGCCGCCCTGATGCGCGTCTTCGATGTCGGCAGTCACCAGCTCGATGGGTTCGTGCTTCACACCGTCGATGTCGCGGAACACCACACGGGGCTTCGACACGGCCATCTCGTAGCCTTCGCGGCGCATGTTCTCCAGCAGGATGGTCAAGTGCAGTTCGCCACGGCCCATGACTTCGAAGATGCCTTCTTCGTCCGTTTCCTTCACGCGCAGCGCCACGTTGTGCTGCAGTTCCTTTTGCAGACGATCCCAGATCTGGCGGCTGGTGACGAACTTGCCTTCTCGGCCGGCCAGCGGGCTGGTGTTGACGCAGAAGTTCATCGTCAGGGTCGGCTCGTCGACCTTGAGCATGGGCAGCGCAACCGGGTTCACGGGGTCGGTGATCGTCACGCCGATGCCGACGTCCGCAATGCCGTTGATCAGCACGATCTCGCCCGGGCCGGCTTCGGTCGCCTGCACGCGTTCGAGGCCCTGGAAGGTCAGGACCTGGTTGACCCGGCCCCTGACCGCCTTGCCGTCCGGACCTTCCATCACGACGACGTCCATCATGGGCTTGATGGTGCCGGCGTGGACACGGCCAACGCCGATCCGGCCGACGAAGGTCGAGAAGTCGATGGCGGAAATCTGCAGTTGCAGCGGCGCTTCAGGATCGCCTGCGTGCGCCGGCACGTGCTTCAGGATGGTGTCGAACAGCGCCGACATGTCGGGGCCCCATTGTTCGCCGTGCTCGCCCTCTTCCAGCGACGACCAGCCGTTGATGCCCGAGGCGTAGACCACGGGGAAATCCAGCTGTTCGTCGGTAGCGCCGAGCTTGTCGAACAGGTCGAAAGCGGCATTGACCACGTAGTCGGGGCGCGCGCCCGGCTTGTCGACCTTGTTCACCACCAGGATCGGCTTCAGGCCGAGGGCCAGCGCCTTCTTCGTCACGAAGCGGGTCTGGGGCATCGGGCCTTCCTGGGCGTCGATCAGCAGCACCACGCCGTCCACCATGCTAAGTGCGCGCTCGACCTCACCACCGAAGTCCGCGTGGCCGGGGGTGTCCACGATGTTGATGTGCATGCCCTTCCACGTCACGGCGCAGTTCTTGGCCAGGATCGTGATGCCGCGTTCCTTTTCGATGGCGTTGTTGTCCATCACGGTGTCGACCACTTTCTCGTGCTCGGCAAAGGTGCCGGACTGGCGCAGCAGCTGGTCGACCATGGTGGTCTTGCCATGGTCCACGTGGGCGATGATGGCGATATTGCGGATCTGGTTGGTGCTCATGGTGTCGCTTCGGTCAATAGTGTTTGCTGGATTTCGATGGGGCTCAACAGGCGCCCGGGAATCAGTTCGCCGGCCTTCACGTGGGCCGTGCCGAGGAATGCAGGGGGGTCGTGGCCGAAGACGGACACGGCAGGCGCATCCGGCCACTTGCCGCGCCGGCGCAGGCCGGAGAGGAAACGCCCGGCATCTTCGGCGTCGAGCGTGACGGGCGTGTGATCGGCCACCAGCGCTTCGGCCGGCAGCAGTCGTCCCAGCCGCTCTTCCTCGCTCATGGCTTCGAGTGACTCCAGCGTCACGCACTGCGAAACATCGAAGCCGCCGGTCTCGATCCGGCGCAGCGCGGTGAGATGTGCGCCGCAGCCCAGGGCTTCGCCGATGTCCTCGCCCAGCGTGCGGATGTAGGTGCCCTTGCTCACGGTCGCACGGATGCGAATCTCGTTGGCGGAAGAGGCATCGACGGCCAGCTTGTAGATCACGACATCGCGTGGCGCACGTTCGACTTCGACGCCTTCGCGTGCGTACTCGTACAGCGCCTTGCCGTCCTTCTTCAATGCGCTGTGCATCGGCGGGACCTGGCGGATCGGGCCTGTGAACTGCGCTTCGACGCGCTTCAGATCATCGGCGGTCACGGCAACGGGCCGCTCGGCGATGACTTCGCCTTCGGCATCGCCGGTCGACGTCTTCACCCCGAGGCGCGCAGTGGCCTCATAGGTCTTGTCGGCATCCAGGTGCAACTGGCTGAATTTGGTAGCAGCCCCGAAGCACAGCGGCAGCACGCCGCTCGCGAGGGGGTCGAGCGTGCCGGTATGTCCGGCTTTTTCGGCGCGCAGCAACCACTTGGCCTTCTGCAAGGCCTGGTTGCTGGAGAGACCCAGCGGCTTGTCGAGCAGCAACACCCCATGCACAGGGCGCCGCTGCACCCGTGTGCGTGGCGCGTTCATCTTCAGTCGTCTTTGGAACGGGAAGCGACGGCCTGCGCGATCAGCGCATTCATGTCGGCGGCACGCTCGGTCGTGCGATCGAACTGGAAATGCAGCGTCGGAACCGTGTGGATGTGCAGGCGCTTGAACAGGCCGTTGCGCAGGAAGCCCGCGGCCTGGTTCAGCGCTTCGGTGGTCTCGACCGGATCGCCCACGAGCAGGCTGAAGAAGACCTTCGCATGCGCGTAGTCGGGCGTGACCTCGACCGCCTGGATCGTGACCATGCCCACCCGCGGGTCCTTCAACTCGCGCGCGATCAACTCCGTCAGATCGCGCTGGATCTGATCGGCCACCTTGAAGGCGCGGTTGGGGGTAGCGGCTTTTCTCTTGGGCATGGCCAGGGTCGCTCGGTACGCTTACAGCGTCCGGGCGATCTCCTTGATCTCGAAGAACTCCAGCTGATCACCTTCCTTGATGTCGTTGTAGTTCTTGAGCTTGATACCGCACTCGAAGCCTTCGCGCACTTCGCGGACATCGTCCTTCATGCGCTTGACCGAGTCGATTTCGCCCGTGTAGATCACCACGTTGTCGCGCAGCAGGCGGAAATGCGCGCTGCGGTTGACCGAACCGGAGGTGACCATACAACCCGCGACCGTACCGATCTTGGAGGCCACGAACACGGTGCGGATCTCGGCCGAGCCGATGATCTCTTCGCGCCGCTCGGGAGCCAGCATGCCGGACATGGCGACCTTGATGTCGTCCACCGCGTCGTAGATGATGCTGTAGTAGTGCAGTTGCACACCGTTGCTCTCGGCCAGTTTGCGCGCACCGGCATCGGCACGCACATTGAAGCCGATCACGATGGCCTTCGATGCGATCGCGAGGTTGATGTCGCTCTCGCTGATGCCGCCGACGCCGGCGTACACCATCTGCACCTTGACCTCGTCAGTCGCCAGCTTGAGCAGGGACTGAGCCAGCGCCTCTTGCGAGCCCTGGACGTCGGCCTTGATGATGATCCGCAGCGTCTGCACTTCGCCTGCCGACAGGTCGGTGAACATGTTCTGCAGGTTCGCGGCCTGGGCCTTCGCCAGCTTGGTGTTGCGGAACTTGCCGGCGCGGTAGGTGGCAATCTCGCGCGCACGGCGCTCGTCGCTCATCACCATGAATTCGTCGCCGGCCTGCGGCACCTCGGTCAGGCCCTGGATCTCGACCGGAATCGACGGACCCGCGGACTTGATGGTCTTGCCGTCCTCGTCGATCATGGCGCGCACGCGGCCATAGGTCGAGCCTGCCAGCACCACGTCGCCCGTCTTGAGCGTGCCGGACTGGACCAGCACGGTCGCGACCGGACCACGGCCCTTGTCGAGCTGGGCTTCGATGACCAGACCCTTGGCAGCGGCATCCACCGGCGCCTTGAGCTCGAGCACTTCGGCCTGCAGCAGCACCTGCTCGAGCAGATCGTCGACGCCCTGGCCCGTCTTGGCCGAGACCGGCACGAACGGCACATCGCCGCCGTACTCTTCGGGCACGACTTCCTCGGCGACCAGCTCCTGCTTGACGCGATCGAGGTTGGCATCCGGCTTGTCGACCTTGTTGATCGCGACCACGATCGGCACACCCGCAGCCTTCGCGTGCTTGATGGCTTCCTTGGTCTGCGGCATGACGCCGTCGTCGGCCGCAACCACCAGGATCACGATGTCGGTGGCCTGCGCACCGCGGGCACGCATGGCGGTGAACGCCTCGTGACCCGGGGTGTCGAGGAAGGACACCATGCCGCGTTCGGTCTGGACGTGGTACGCCCCGATGTGCTGCGTGATGCCGCCGGCTTCGCCCGCCGCAACCTTGGCGCGACGGATGTAGTCCAGCAGCGAGGTCTTGCCGTGGTCGACGTGACCCATGACGGTCACGACCGGAGCGCGCGGCAGGGCTTCGGCCTGTTGCGCCGACACGTCCTCGTCGGTGAACGCTTCCGGATCGTCCAGCGCGGCAACCACAGCGTTGTGGCCCATTTCTTCCACGATGATCATCGCGGTGTCCTGGTCCAGCGACTGGTTGATGGTCGCCATCTGGCCGAGCTTCATCAGTTGCTTGATGACTTCCGACGCCTTGACGGCCATCTTGTGCGCAAGTTCCGACACCGTGATGGTTTCAGGCACGTGCACTTCGAGCACGCGCGCCTCCACCGGTGCGGCCTGCACGCGTTCTTCCTGGCCGTTGCGATCGTTGCCGCGACGCCCGCGAGGGCCTCCGCGCCAATTGCCCCGACCGACGCCGCCGCTGGCATCGCCGCGGGTCTTGATTTCCTTCTTCTTGGCCGTGTCGCCCGCCCAGCTCGACGAGAGCTTCGCGGACTTGACTTCCTTGCCTGCGCCAGGCGCAGCAGCCGCGCCAGGGGCGGCGGGCGCACCCGGTCGGGCGGCCGGAGCCGTCGGCTTGTGCAGCGTGCCCTTGACCCCGGCCTTGGCTTCCGGCGCGGGCTTCTCGGGCGCCTTGTGCGGCACCAGCACGCGAGCCGGCGCATTCATCATGGCGCGGATGGCTTCGGCCTCGGCCAGTGCCTTGCGGCGGCGTTCGTCCAGGTCCTTGGCGCGAGCGGCTTCCTCGTCGGCGCGAGCCTTCGATTCGGCGGCGGCCTTGGCCTTGGCGTCGTCCTTGGCCTGCACGGCAGCGGCTTCCGCGGCGGCCTTGCGGTCGGTCACGGCGGGGGCTTCCTCGACGGGTTCAGGCGCGCCTTCCGTCACAGTCGCGGCAGCGGCGGCTTCGGCAGCCTTCTTCTTGGCAGCCTTGGCTTCTTGCTCGGCCTGTTCGGCGCGCTCGGCCTTCTCGCGCTCACGCGCCTCGGCTTCTTCGCGCATGCGGCGCTTTTCGGCCAGCTCTTCTTCCTGGCGACGGATCAGCTCGGCCTGACGGCGCGCTTCTTCCTCGCGGCGGGTGAGTTCGGCTTCGTCGATTTGCGGTGCGGCCGGAGCAGCTGCGACAGGTGCTTCCTGCGGAGCCGGTTCGGCAGCGGCCGGGTGGCCTTCATCACGCTGGATGAAGGTGCGCTTCTTGCGCACCTCGACCTGGATCGTGCGCGCACGGCCGGTGGCATCGGCCTGCTTGATCTCGCTCGTCGACTTCTTCGTCAGCGTGATCTTCTTGCGCTCGGGCTCGACCGTGCCATGGCTGGCCTTCAGGAAGCCGAGCAAGCGCTGCTTGTCGGCCTCCGTGAGCGCGTCGGTCGGTGCCTGCTTGGGCACCCCGGCGCTCTTGAGCTGGTCAAGCAGGATTTCGGGAGTCTTCTTGAGCTCGTTCGCGAACTCGGCGACAGTGGTACTGGACATATTGGTTTCGTGCCTCCATGACCATCACTCTTGGCCGGCGAACCAATGTTCGCGGGCTTTCAAGATGAGGTTCTTGGCGTCATCGGCGCTCTGGCCGGTGATCTCGGTGAGTTCATCGACCGCAAGGTCGGCCAGGTCGTCACGGGTGTGGACACCCGCCTCGGCCAATTTGGGGATGAGGGCCGGGTCGAGCCCGCCGAGGTCGCGCAGATCCTGCGAGACGCTCTCGACGTTTTCTTCACGGGCGATTTCCATGGTCAGCAGCGCATCCTTGGCGCGCGAGCGCAGCTCGTTGATCGTGTCTTCGTCGAAGCTCTCGATCTCGAGCAATTCGGAAATCGGCACATAGGCCACTTCTTCCAGGCTCGTGAAGCCCTCGGAAATCAGGATGTCGGCGATTTCCTCGTCGACATCGAGCTTTTCCATGAAGAGCTTGCGGCTGGCGTCCGTTTCGGTCGCCTGCTTCTGGGCCGATTCGTTGGCGTCCATGATGTTGATCTTCCAGCCGGTCAGATCGGAGGCGAGCCTCACGTTCTGGCCGCCGCGACCGATCGCGATCGCGAGGTTTTCCTCGTCGACCACCACGTCCATGGCGTGCTTTTCCTCATCGACCACGATCGACGAGACATTGGCCGGTGCCAGCGCACCGATCACGAACTGTGCCGGGTCTTCGCTCCACAGCACGATATCCACGCGCTCGCCGGCGAGTTCGTTGGTGACGGCATTGACGCGCGTACCGCGCACGCCGACACAGGTGCCGATGGGGTCGACGCGCTTGTCGTGCGAGAGCACGGCAATCTTGGCGCGCGAGCCGGGGTCGCGGGCGCAGCTCTTGATCTCGAGCAGGCCTTGCTCGATCTCGGGCACTTCCTGGCGGAACAGCTCGATCATGAACTCCGGCGCCGCGCGCGACAGGATGATCGGCGCGCCGCGCAGCGTCAGGTCGACCTCCATGATCATGGCCCGCACGCGGTCGCCGTTGCGCAGGTTTTCCTTGGCGATCATCTCGCTGCGGCGCAGGCGTCCTTCGACACGGCCGGCCTCGACGATGATGTCGCCCTTGTCCAGGCGCTTGACCGTGCCGGTGAAGATCTTCTCGCCGCGCGACATGAAGTCGTTGAGCAGCATCTCGCGCTCCGCGTCGCGGATCTTCTGAAGGATGACCTGCTTGGCCGCCATCGCGCCGATGCGGCCGATCGGCACCGAATCCACCGATTCCTCGATGTACTCGTCGACCTCGATGTCGGGCATTTCTTCCTTGGCTTCGAACAGGAGGATTTCCTGGTCGGGCAGTTGCAGGCCAGCCTCATCGGGCACCACGTGCCAGCGGCGGAAAGTCTCGTAATCGCCGCTGTCGCGGTCGACGGCGACGCGAATGTCCACGTCGCCCTGATAGAGCTTCTTGGTGGCTTGCGCCAGGGCAGACTCGACTGCGCCGAAGACGACGTCACGTTCGACGTTCTTCTCGCGCGAGATCGCATCCACCAACATCAACATTTCGCGATTCATGCCACCACTCTCCTCGTTCAGTCCGACACCACCGTGCCAGGTTTGGGCCTGCGCCCCTTGAAATCCACTATCGGGGCGAGCCGCGCTTCGCGGAGCTCGTCCAAAGCAAAACCCAGCGCCTGCAGGGGTGCAGGCGCGCGCTTCTTGCTGATCTTCTGACCGGGCTTCGGCGCCGGCTCGTCGCTCCAGACGATCTGCCAGCCATGCGAGCCGTCGGCCGCTGCAACACGCTCCAGCGTGCCGCGAAATTTCTTGCGATTGGCCGCCACCTGGCCGCCAGCCGCCGCACCCATCGGGGCCTTGAGCGTGATGTCGATCACCTCGCCGGCAAAACGTTCGAAATCCTGCTCATTGCGCAGCGGCCGGTCAATACCCGGCGACGACACTTCGAGCCGCTTGTAGTCGGCGCCGTCCACTTCCAGCGCGAATTGCAACTGGCGGGTCACCTTCTCGCAATCCTCGACAGTGATGAACGGCTCCGGCGTGCCCGGCGCAACTTCTGAATTGGGGCCTTTCCAGGGCAAATCAATCGTGACGCGCAGCAATCCCCCGGCCGAGCGTTCGATCTCGACCAGGTCGTAGCCGAGCCCGGCCACGGTTTGTTCCACTGTCTGCTGCAATGCCACGTGTATGTTTATGCCCTTGGTGTGCCCGATGCCGCCGCCCGCCTGCGACATCAAGAATGCTTCGACCAATAAAAAACGGGCGGTTGGTACCCGCCCGTTTGGTCGTGAGCCTTGAATTATATGCCAATTGCGTTACGAAAGTGGGGTTTCTACGTGCTTCGGATACCTTTGGTGACGCGTGAACGGTGCCAGACCCCGATAAAAAGCACCGCCCCTATTCCGAGCGCGCCGGCGGCCACCAGCAGGGGAACCGCGAAGGACCCTGTCCGCTGGGCCAACGGCGCGGCAAATAGCGGCCCGAGGATCTGGCCGACGCCATAGGAAGCCGTCGCGTAGCCGATCAGGCCTGCGGCGGCATTGCCCCGGAGCCGCCGCGCATCCCGCATGGCAAAAAGTGTGATCGCCGTAAAGGGCATTCCCAACAGCAGGCTGCCCAGCGCAAACCCGGTGATCGTCGGCCATGCCACCGACAGCACGACGCCCAGCGCCTGCAAGGCGTAGGCCAGGCCCAGTAACAGCCGATTGTCCCAATGGATGGGTGCCCGGGCACCGATCAAGGCGCCCGGAACGATCGCCAGGCCGAACAAGGGCCAGAAAAAATCCGGCCAGGGCGAGCCCGGCAGCGCCTGGCGTGCGATCACGGGAAGAAAGGTCGCCGTGATGATGTAGCCGAAGCCGGCCAGACCATAGAGGGCCACCAGCCAACGCGCGTCACTGCGCGCAGCGGCGGATTCGGCCGCAGTCGGCGCGGCTGCAGGCCCGGCCTGGGGTGCCGCGTGGGCCGCTTCCCCGTCATTAAAGATGCGCCAGACCAGCGCGATCAGAACCAGCGACAGCAGCCCGAATCCGATCCATCCCGCATTCGACCCCCACCGGCCGACCGCGCCGCCCAGAAGCCCGGTGGCCGCAATGCCGATGCCTGGCCCCGTGTAGATCACGCCCGCCAGGGCCGGCGCCCCGGTCTCGGCCAGTCGACGCAGGCCCCACCCGGACGCGAACACGAAAGTCCAGGCGCTCATGACGCCCGCCGCCGTACGAAGTACGCCCCAGACGGTGAAGCCGTGCAACAGCCCCATTCCCAGCAGCAGCGCCGCGGTGGCAATCAACCCGCCGCGCACCATGGCAGCCGCCTTCACCCGGATCGACGCGCAGCTCAGCGCACCTAGAAAGTAACCGAGGTAGTTGAGCGAAGCCAGGACGCCACCCGCCTGCAGGTCGAGCTTGCCCTCGTGCAGCATGATGGGAAGCATCGGCGTGAAGGCGAAGCGCCCGAGACCCATCGCCACCGCCAGCGCTGCCATGCAGGCCAGCGCCGCGCGCCAGGCACCGCGCCTGTCGTAACCGATCAGCGACATTCCGCTCTCTCCGAATTCTTCTAATCTGCCAGCGCTGCGGCTACCAGTTTCTGCGTGTAGGGGTGTTCAGGCGCGTCGAGCACCCGGTCGACGGGGCCCGATTCGAGGATCGCGCCGTCTTTCATGACGATGACCTTGTGCGCCATCGCGCGGATGACCTCGACGTCGTGCGTGATCAGCAGGTAGCTCAGACCACGTTCGCGCTGAAGGCGCTGCAGCAAGCCGAGCACCTGCTTCTGGATTGTCACATCGAGCGCACTGGTCGGCTCGTCGAGCACCAGGAGACCGGGGTCGACGATGAGCGCACGGGCAATCGCCAGACGCTGCCGCTGCCCGCCTGAAAACTCGTGCGGGTAGCGGTCGAGCAACGAAGGGAACTGCGCCTCCGTCAAGCCGACATCGGCCAAGGCTTGGAGCGCTCGCGTGCGGCGGGCAGAAGGATCGAGTTCGGGCGCATGCACCGTCAGGCCTTCGCCGACGATCTGCTCGACCGTCATGCGCGGCGAGAGCGACGAGAACGGGTCCTGAAAGACCACCTGCATCACCCGCCGCAACGCCCGGTCGCTGGCACCGCCCGCAGCCCACTTTCGGCCGCCGACGGCCAGATCGCCCTCGTGTTTCAGCAGGCCCAGCGCCGCGAGGGCCAGCGTGGACTTGCCCGAACCGGACTCGCCCACCACGCCGAGCGTCTCGCCCGGCGCGATGCTGAAATCGGCGCCCTGCACCGCCACGAACTCGCCCTTGCGAAACCATCCTCCAATGCCCGGGCGCGACACCGGATAGATCACCCGCAGCGCCGTGGCTGCGAGAACCGGCGGTGCGTCGGCATCGACCGCGACGGGTGCCACGTCTCGCGTCGGACGGCTGTCGATCAACTTGCGCGTGTAGGGGTGTCGCGGCGCGTCGAACACGGTCGACACGGCGCCGTGCTCCACGATGTAGCCGTTCTCCATCACCGCCACCCGATCCGCGAAGCGGCGCACGAGGTTCAGGTCATGCGTGATGAGCAGCACCGCCATGCCGTACTTGCGTTGCAGGTCGGCCAACAGCTCCAGGATCTGCGCTCGCACGGTGACATCGAGTGCGGTGGTTGGCTCGTCGGCCAGCAGAAGGCGCGGCTTGCAGGCCAGTGCCATCGCGATCATGGCGCGCTGCCGCTGGCCGCCGGACAACTGGTGCGGAAACGCCCGCGCCCTGCGAGCGGGCTCCGGAATACCCGTGTCCGCCAGCAGTTGCACCGCAGCTTCGTGCGCGGCGCGCGCCGACAGTGCCTGGTGCAGTTCGAGCACTTCGGCGATCTGGTCGCCCACGGGGTAGAGCGCATTGAGCGCCGTCATCGGCTCCTGGAAGATCATCGCGATCTCCTTGCCGCGGATGCCACGCAGCCGGACCTCTGACAGAGACAGCAGGTCGCGCACGCCGCCGCCCTCCCCGTCGACAAAGTTCGCGACGCCCGAGATTTCCGCGTTCTGCACGAGGCGCAGCAGGCTCAGCGCCGTGACGGTCTTGCCCGAACCCGATTCGCCGACCAGCGCCAGCTTTTCGCCCTGCGCGATCTGGAAGTCGATGTCGTGCACCACCTCCTTGTCGCCAAAAGCGACGCGCAGGCCTTCGACCTTCAGCAAGGGCGCGCTCATGGCAGCCTCCGGTGCGTCATCGGTCGGCCTTTCGCGGATCGAGCGCGTCGCGCAGGGCATCACCCATGAAGGTCAGCAGCATCAGCGTCAAGACCAGGACGCCGAAGGTGGACAGGGAGATCCACCAGGCATCGATGTTGGCCTTGCCCTGGCTCAGCAGTTCGCCGAGCGACGGCGTTCCGGGCGGCACCCCGAGGCCCAGGAAGTCGAGCGACGTCAGCGCGAGGATCGACGCACTCATGCGAAACGGAAGAAAGGTCACCACCGGCGTCATGCTGTTGGGCAGGATGTGCTTCCACATGATCTGCAGGTTGCCCACGCCGAGCGCCCGTGCGGCACGCACGTAGTCCATCTGGCGGTTGCGAAGGAACTCGGCGCGCACGTAGTCGGAGAGGCCCATCCAGCCGAACAGGCTCAGCAGTATCAGCAGCAACGCGACACTGGGCGCGAAGACGGCGCTGAAGATGATGAGCAGGTAGAGCTCGGGCATCGAACCCCAGATCTCGATGAAGCGCTGGAACGCGAGATCGACTTTCCCCGCGAAATAGCCCTGCACGGCGCCCGCCGCCACCCCGAGCACGGTGCCGATGGCCGTGAGCGCGAGGCCGAACAACACGCTCACCCGGAAGCCATAGATCAACTGCGCCAGAAGGTCACGGCCGCGATCGTCGGTGCCGAGCCAGTTGTCGCGGGTCGGCGCCGCCGGACTTGGCGACTTGGCGAAATAGTTGAGCGTCTTCGGGCCGTACGGGTTGATGGCGTAGATCGCCCAGTTGTCGCCTTGCGTGATGCGCTCGCGGATGAAGGGGTCGAGGTAGTCGGTCGGCGTCTCGAAATCGCCACCGAAGGTCTTCTCCGAATAGTCACGAAGAACCGGGAAATAGATCCTGCCTTCGTAGCGCATCACGAGCGGTCGATCGGTCGAGATCACTTCTGCGAAGAGACTCAGGACGACCATCGCGACGAACAGCACCAGGCTCCAGAAGCCCAGGCGGTTGCGCTTGAAGCGCAGCCAGGCACGGCGCCCAGGGCTGACCGACGCGGGTCGGGCGGTCGGCGCGCTAGTCAAACTTCACCCTCGGATCGACCCATACGTAGCAGAGATCGGAGATGAGCTTGGTCAGCAAGCCGATCAGCGTGAAGAGGTACAGCGTGCCGAGCACCACCGGGTAGTCGCGACGGATCACGCTCTCGTAGCCCAGCAAGCCGAGTCCGTCCAGCGAGAACAGCGTCTCGATGAGCAGCGACCCGGTGAAGAAGGCGCCGATGAAAGCCGCCGGGAGACCGGTGACGATCGGAATCAGCGCATTGCGGAACACGTGCTTCCACAGTACCTGACGCTCGCCCAGCCCCTTGGCGCGCGCTGTCAGGACGTATTGCTTGCGGATCTCCTCCAGGAAGGCGTTCTTGGTCAGCATCGAAGTGACTGCGAAGCTGCCCAGCACCATGGCCGTCACCGGCAGCGTGATGTGCCACAGATAGTCGACGATCCGGGCACCCCAGCTCAGGTCTTCCCAGTTGGCCGAAGTGAGGCCGCGCAACGGAAACCACTGCAGTTGACCACCGAAGACCACCAGCAGGGCCACGCCAAGCACGAACCCCGGAATCGCGTAGCCCACGAGGATCAGCAAGGTGGTGACGAGGTCGAAGCGCGTGCCCGCCCGCACGGCCTTCGCGACGCCCAGGGGCACCGCGACGCCATAGCTGATGAAGAAAGTCCAGAGCCCGAGGCTGATCGACACGGGCAGCTTCTCGAGAATGAGCGTCCATACGTCCTTGTTCTGGAAGAAGCTGCGGCCCAGGTCGAAGCGGGCGAACTGGCCCAGCATCTGAAACAGCCGCTCGTGCGCCGGCTTGTCGAAGCCATAGAGAGCCTTGATTTCCGCGAGCCGCTTGGGGTCGACCCCCTGATCGCCGCGGTAGTTGGAGCCACCCGACTCGACCCCACCACGCACGCCCGCCTTCGCCTCGGCCAGGTACTGCTCCACCGGTCCGCCGGGCACGAACTGGATCACCAGGAACGTCACGAGCAGCACGCCGATCAGGGTCGGGATGAAGAGCAGCAAGCGCTTGAGGACGTAGGACAGCATGGCGATGTTTCTTGTCGGCTACCGCGCCCACCAAGTGGTCATGACCCAGTCTTCACCGGACGCATAGGGCGGCATCGGCGCCTTGTAGGCCAGCCGCCAGGCGTTGTAGGCGATGCGATGCACCATCAAGGTCCATTGCGGAATCAGGTAGTGGCTGTGCATGATCACGCGGTCGAGCGCCCGGCAGGCCGGCAGAAGCTCGGCCTTGGTGTCCGCGCGCACGATGTCCACGACCAGCGCATCGATCGCCGGGCTGCTCACGCCCATGTAGTTGCCGGAACTCTCCGTCGCCGCCGCCTTGCTGCCGAAGATGTCGGCCAGTTGCTGGCCGGGATTGTGCGTGCCCGGGAAGTTGATGGTCGTGATGTCGAACTCGAACTTGTCCAGACGCTGCTGGTACAGCGCGAAATCGACCGAGGCGAACTTCAGCCCGATGCCGAGCTTTTCGAGATTGCGCATCCAGGGCGACACGGTCCGCACACCGCCTTCCTTGCTGTCCAGGTATTCAAGCTCCATCGGACGGCCTTGCGCGTTGCGCAGCGCGCCTTCCCGGTATTCCCAACCGGCTTGCTTGAGCAATTCCTGCGCCCGGCGCAGGTTGTTGCGCAGGGAATGCCCCGCCCCCTCCGTGGTGGGCGGCTCGTACATCGGCCCGAACACCTCGTCGGGGACCTTTCCGCGCCAAGGCTCGAGCAGCTTGAGTTCTTCCGGGGAAGGCTTGCCTTCGGCCGCGCAATCGGTGTTGCCGAACAGATCCCTCACGCGGGGATAGCCACCGTAGAACATCTGGCGACTCATCCAGTCGTAGTCGAATGCCAGGCCCAGGGCCTCCCGGACCCTTCTGTCCTGCAGCAACGGGCGCCGGCTGTTGAGCACGTAGCTCTGGAACCCCGAAGGCAGCCGGTGCGCAAATTCGCGCTTGACCAGTTCGCCGGAGTCGAAGCGCTTGCCCGTCACGCGGCGCGCCCAGTCGCCGGCCGAATAGAAGCTCATCATGTCGAACTCGCCCGCCTTGAAGGCCTCGAGCCGCGCCGTGTTGTCCTTGTAGATCTTGATGGTGATGCGGTCGAAGTTGTTCGTGCCTCGCCGCACCGGCAGATCACGCGCCCAGTAGCCGGGATCGCGCACGTAGGTGATGTCCTTGCCGAAGCGCACGGGGCCGATCTTGTACGGCCCGCTGCCGATCGGGATGTCCATGATGACCTGGTCGAAGGGCTTGGCCTTGCCATTCTCCATGCCCCATCGGCGGCTGAAGACCGGCAGCCCGCCGACGACCAGCGGCAATTCGCGGTTCGGCTTCCTGAACTTGTAGCGAATGGTGCGCGCGTCGACCACTTCGGCGCTTTCGACGTCTTCGAGCATCGTCTTGTACGCCGGGGACACATAGGGACCGATCAGCGTGTCGTAGCTGTGCTTGACGTCGGCCGCCTCGACCTGGCTGCCGTCGTGGAAGCGCGCTTCCGGCCGAAGCCTGAAGGTTGCGCTGAGCCGATCGGGCGACACAACCACGTCTTCGGCCAGAAGACCGTAGCCGGACGCCGTTTCGTCCATGGACCCGGCCAGCAGCGAATCGAACATCAGGCTGCCCAAGTAGGCCGGCGGGGCGCCCTTGATGGTGAAGGGGTTGTACTTGTCGAAGGTGGAGTAACGCTGGTTGCTGACCAGCCGAAGCTCCCCGCCCCTGGGCGCATCGACGTTCACGTAGGCGAAGGCCTTGAAGTCGGGCGGGTACTTGAGGTCATCCCACATGGCATAGCCATGCGCCGCCCAAGCGGGAACCGCGCACACCATCAGCCAGCAGAACGAGAGAACCCGCATGCGAGAATTCTGCCCAAGATTTTC
Source organism: Variovorax flavidus (assembly GCF_030317145.1). Taxonomy (GTDB): domain Bacteria; phylum Pseudomonadota; class Gammaproteobacteria; order Burkholderiales; family Burkholderiaceae_C; genus Variovorax; species Variovorax flavidus. The sequence goes on along the minus strand of NZ_JASZYE010000001.1, from coordinate 410,488 downwards.
ACGAGGTCGACCCATGGGCTTTCTTTCCGGCAAAAAACTTCTGATCACCGGCGTGCTGAGCAACCGCTCCATCGCCTACGGCATCGCCAAGGCGTGCCATGAACAGGGCGCCGAGCTGGCGTTCAGCTACGTGGGCGAGCGCTTCAAGGACCGCATCACCGAATTCGCGGCCGACTTCGGTTCGAAGCTGGTCTTCGATTGCGACGTGGGCGACGATGCGCAGATCGACAAGCTCTTCGCCGACCTGTCGCAGACCTGGCCCAAGTTCGACGGATTCGTCCACAGCATCGGCTTCGCCCCGCGCGAAGCGATCGCCGGCGACTTCCTCGACGGCCTGTCGCGCGACGCGTTCAAGGTGGCGCACGACATCAGCGCCTACAGCTTCCCCGCGATGGCCAAGGCCGCCCTGCCCTACCTCAACGACAAGTCGGCGCTGCTGACGCTGACCTACCTCGGCGCCATGCGGGCCCTGCCCAACTACAACACGATGGGCCTTGCCAAGGCTTCGCTCGAAGCCTCGGTGCGCTATCTCGCAGAATCGCTCGGGCCGAAGGGCATGCGCGTCAACGGCATCAGCGCCGGCCCGATCAAGACGCTGGCGGCCAGCGGCATCAAGGGCTTCGGCAAAATCCTGTCCGCCGTTGCCGAGGTCGCGCCGATCCGCCGCAACATCACGATCGAGGAAGTCGGCAATGTGGCCGCTTTCCTCCTGAGCGACCTCGCCAGCGGCGTGACCGCCGAGATCACCTATGTCGACGGCGGCTTCAGCCACGTCGTCGGCGGCATCGCGGAGCCTGCCGCCTGAGAAGGCCCGTAGCACTTCGGAACTCCATAATTCCGGCATACCTACAAATGCCGGGGAGTTGATCGTGAGTTTTTCTATTCGCGCGCGCCGCGCCGCGCCCGTTGTCCTGTCTCGCCGCGCGCTCGTGCTGGCCGCATTCGGCGCTGCGTTCGCCTTGTCACGTCCCGTCGATGCGGCGGCACGGGGCGGTGCAAAGGCGCCACCACTCATGCTGGCGGAGGTCTATCGCCGTGGCATGCCACTGGATGACTACTGGGTCAGCGAGAAATATGACGGCGTTCGGGGCTACTGGGATGGCAAGAAGCTCTGGACGCGCGGCGGCGAGCCCGTCGCGGCGCCCGCCTGGTTCACGGCCCCGCTCCCCCCGATCCCGATGGACGGGGAATTGTGGGCGGGTCGCGGGCGCTTCGCGCACACGGTATCGACCGTGCGCAGCCAGACACCGGTCGACGCGGCCTGGCGCGAGATCCGCTTCATGGTCTTCGACCTGCCCGCAGCCCGCGGCGACTTCACGGCGCGCCTCTCCACGCTGCGCAAGTTGCTGCCCATCCCTGATGCAACATGGCTCTTCGCCGTGCCGCAGGAACGCGCCACCACGCACGAGGCGCTGCAGGCCCTGCTCGACAAGACGGTCCGCATGGGCGGCGAAGGCCTGATGCTCCATCGCGGCGCCTCGGCCTATCAGCCCGACCGCAGTGCCGCCCTGCTCAAGGTCAAGCCCTTCGAGGATGCCGATGCCCGCGTGGTCGCGCACGTCGGCGGCCGCGGCAAGCACGCCGGCCGCCTGGGCGCGCTGATGGTCGAGATGCCCGACGGCAAGCGCTTCAAGCTCGGTACCGGCTTCAGCGACGCCGAGCGCGAAAATCCGCCCGCGATCGGCACCTGGGTCAGCTACCGGTACAACGGAACGAACCCGTCGGGCTTGCCAAGGTTCGCCCGCTTCCTGCGGGTGCGCGACGCCATCGCGCCCTGAGGAACATCGAAGGCTGCCTTACTTCGGCAGCAGCACCTTGTCGACCACGTGAATCACGCCGTTCGACTGGATCACGTCCGCGGTCGTCACGTTCGCGGTGTTGCCGTGCTCATCCGTGACCATCACCTTGCCACCGCTGGCCTTGGCCGTGAGCGTGCCGCCGGACACAGTCTTCAACGAGGCCATGCCCTTTCCGGCCATGATCTCCTTCGTCAGCGTGGCTGCGTCGAGCTTGCCCGGTACCACGTGATAGGTCAGGACGCTCGTCAGCTTCGCCTTGTTCTCCGGCTTGAGCAGCATGTCGACCGTGCCGTCGGGCAGCGCCGCAAAGGCGTCGTTCGTCGGAGCGAACACGGTGAACGGGCCCGGACCCTTGAGGGTCTCGACCAGCCCGGCGGCTTTCACTGCCGCAACCAGCGTCGTGTGGTCCTTCGAATTGACTGCGTTGTCGATGATGTCCTTGGTCGGAAACATCGGTGCGCCACCGACCGTGACTTGCGCCATGGCCGAGGCCGCGCCGGCTGCCATGACGATGGCGAGCGTGACGGATGCGATGCGATGGGTGCTGCTCTTCATGAAAGGCTCCTGTGGTTGGAACCGCCGCAAAACGCGCGACGGCTGCAACCTATACGGAGCCGCGAGCGATTTGGATTCAATGCGGCGAGGTCGCCAGTCCCCGGTGACATGAGCGCATTTTGTAAGTTGTAGACAATCTACAAGCCCAGCCCTTACCATCGCCGCATGCCCAAGCCGATATCCCCCCACCCAGGCATTGCACAACTTCAGGGCAACTCGCTCGCCAGCCTGGTGCAGGCCGAGATCGAGCGCATGATCCTCGACGGCGAACTCGCCTCGGGCGCCAAGCTCACCGAGGCCGCATTGGCCGACCAGCTCGGCGTCTCCCGCGGTCCAGTGCGCGAAGCTTTCCGCATGCTCGAGGAAGCCGGTCTCGTGAGGACCGAGAAGAACCGCGGCGTTTTCGTGCGCGACGTACCGATCGAGGAAGCACTGGAGATCTTCGAAGTCCGTGCAGTCATGGACCTCTATGTAGGCCGCAAGCTCGCGGAAACTCTCGGCACCGCGCAGATTCGAGAGTTGCGTCAGCTTGCCGACGCGATGGACCAGGCCGCCAAATCCGGCGACGCCGCCGATTTCCATCGCTTCAACCTGCTGTTCCACGACCGCCTGCTCGAACTCGCGGGCAATGCCAAGCTCACCGCGACCTACCGCAAGCTGATCAATGAACTGTCCCTGTTCCGGCGCCAGAACCTCACGACCGAATCAATGACCGTCTTCGCCCGTGAACACCGCCAGATCGTCAAGGCCATTGCGGCGCGCGATGCCGACGCGGCCGGCCAGGCCATGTTCCAGCATGTGATGAATAGCCGCGAGCGGACACAGCGCAACTACGAGAAGCGGCAGCCTGCGCCCGGAACCCCGAAGACCGCCAAGCCAGCCGACAACGCTGCGCTCGCGTCCTGAGCGGCCCGCCCCGTGGCACTGACCGGGCCGATCGTTTTCGCCGTGCTGTGCGGCGCATTCCTGCATGCAGGCTGGAACGCCTTGATCAAGTCCGGGCGCGACAAGGCGCTCGACACCGCGTTGATTCACAGCATGGGCATCTTCGTGGCCGTGCCCCTGATTTTCGTCACCGGGCTGCCGGCGCCTGTCGCGTGGCCCTACATGATCGCCTCGATGGTGATCCATCTCGGCTACTACATCGCCCTGGCCGGCGCCTACAAGCATGGCGACCTCGGACTCACCTACCCGGTCATGCGGGGCTGCGCCCCGCTGCTGGTGGCCATGGGCAGCCTGGCATTCATCGGCGAAGGCATCTCGGCGGCCGCCTGGGCCGGTGTCGCGATCATTTGCGTGGGCGTGGTCACGCTGGGCCTCTCCCGGTCGGCATTGCGAAGCGGAGATGAAGCACAGCGACGCAAGGCGCTTGGCTTCGCACTGGTCAATGCTGCCATCATTGCGCTCTACACCGTGATCGACGGCCTCGGCGTCCGCGCGTCGGGCGATGCGTTTGCCTACGTGGCGGCGCTGTTCCTCTTCGACGGGATTCCCTACCTGCTGCTGGTGCTGTGGCGGCGACCGGGCCAGCGCCGCGCCGCTTTCACGTACATGGCCGGCCGGTGGAAGATCGCCTCGATCGGCACCCTCGCCTCGCTGGGCAGCTACGGCATCGCGTTGTGGGCGATGACGCATGCGCCGGTGGCCGTCGTCGCGGCGCTGCGCGAAACATCGGTGCTATTCGCCGCGCTGATCGGCACACTCTTCCTGCGCGAGGCCTTTGGCTGGCAGCGCGCCGCAGGCACGGTGATCATCGTGGCCGGCGTGATGACCTTGCGCCTGGCCTGATCAGGCCGCGCGCACGCAATCAGCGTAGTAGCGCTTGCGTCCCGTCTCGTCGATACGTCCCACGAGGCCGTGGATGTCGGTCTCGAATCCCGGGCACTCGGTGTTGAACTCGCGCGCGAACTTCAGGTAGTCGACGATCTTCTTGTTGAAGACCTCGCCTGGAATCAGCAGCGGAATGCCGGGCGGGTACGGCGTGATGAGACTGGTCGTGATGCGACCTTCGAGGTGATCGATCTCGACGCGCTCCGTCTTGCGGTGCGCGATATGCGCAAAGGCATCGCTCGGCTTCATCGCCGGCGTGAGGTCGCTCAGGTACATCTCCGTGGTCAGCCGCGCGACGTCGAAGCGCGCGTACAGTTCGTGGATGTGGTGACACAGGTCACGCAGTCCGAGCCGCTCGTACTTGGGATGCGCCTGGCAGAACTCCGGCATGATCCGCCACATCGGCTGGTTGCGCGCGTAGTCGTCCTTGAACTGCTGCAACGCCGTCAACAGCGTGTTCCAGCGGCCCTTCGTGATGCCGATCGTGAACATGATGAAGAAGCTGTAGAGCCCCGTCTTCTCGACGATCACGCCATGCTCGGCCAGGAACTTCGTGACGATACTGGCGGGGATGCCGGTCTTGGCGAACTTGCCGTTCAGGTCCAGGCCCGGCGTGACGATGGTCGACTTGATCGGGTCGAGCATGTTGAAGCCGTCAGCCAGCTTGCCGAAGCCGTGCCACTTCGCCGTGCGCGATTCGCCCTTGATGATCCAGTCGTCCGCGCGGCCGATGCCCTCGTCGACCAGCTTCTCGGGGCCCCAGACCTTGAACCACCATTCTTCCTTGCCGAACTCGGCCTCGACCTTGCGCATCGCGCGGCGGAAGTCGAGTGCTTCAAGGATGCTTTCCTCCACCAGCGCAGTGCCGCCCGGTGGCTCCATCATCGCGGCCGCGACGTCGCAGCTCGCGATGATTGCGTACTGCGGGCTCGTCGACGAGTGCATCAGGTAGGCCTCGTTGAACAGGTCGCGGTCCAGTGCCCGGTTCTGCGAGTCCTGCACCAGCACGTGGCTCGCCTGGCTGATGCCGGCGAGCAGCTTGTGGGTCGACTGCGTGGCGAACACGAGCGATTCCGTCGGACGCACGCGACGCTTGCCCATCGCGTGGTAGGCGCCGTAGAACGGGTGGAAGGCCGCGTGCGGCAACCATGCCTCGTCGAAGTGCAGGGTGTCGACGTAGCCGTCGAGCATGTTCTTGATCGTCTCGGTGTTGTAGATCACACCGTCGTAGGTCGACTGCGTGAGCGTCATCACGCGCGGCTTGACCTTGTTCGCATCCACATGCGAGAGCAGCGGATTGGCCGCGATCTTGGCCTTGATGGCCGCCGGCTCGAATTCGCTCTTCGGGATCGGGCCGATGATGCCGAAATGATTGCGCGTCGGCTTCATGAACACCGGGATCGCGCCCGTCATGATGATCGCGTGCAGGATCGACTTGTGGCAGTTGCGGTCGACCACCACCACGTCGTCCGGCGCTACGGTGTGGTGCCACACCATCTTGTTGCTGGTGCTGGTGCCGTTGGTGACGAAGAAGCAATGGTCGGCATTGAAGATGCGCGCCGCGTTGCGCTCGCTTGCGGCGACCGGGCCGGTGTGGTCCAGCAGCTGGCCCAGTTCCTCGACCGCATTGCACACGTCGGCGCGCAGCATGTTCTCACCGAAGAACTGGTGGAACATCTGGCCGACCGGACTCTTCAGGAAGGCGACCCCGCCCGAGTGGCCGGGGCAATGCCATGAGTACGAACCGTCTTCCGCGTAGTCGATCAGCGCCTTGAAGAACGGCGGCTGCACGCCTTCGAGGTAGCTCTTGGCCTCGCGGATGATGTGGCGCGCCACGAACTCCGGCGTGTCCTCGAACATGTGGATGAAGCCGTGCAGCTCGCGCAGGATGTCGTTCGGGATGTGGCGGGAGGTCTTGGTTTCGCCGTAGATGTAGATCGGCACGTCGGCGTTCTTGCGACGCACTTCGCCGATGAAGTTGCGCAGGCTCAGCACGGCCGGATCGAGGTCGGGGCCGACGGAGAACTCCTCGTCGTCGATCGACAGGATGAAGGCGCTGGCACGGCTCTGCTGCTGCGCGAACTGGCTCAGATCGCCGTAGCTCGTGACGCCCAGCACTTCGAAGCCCTCACTCTCGAAAGCCTGCGCGAGCGCGCGGATACCGAGCCCCGACGTGTTCTCGGAACGAAAGTCCTCGTCGATGATGACGATGGGAAAGCGAAATTTCATGAGCGGGGCTCCCGACTGGCAAATAGGCGCGAAGTGTACGGAATTCAGATGAAGGCCTCAGTCAGCTTTGACACAATCCCTTCAACCTACAACAAAGAGAGGAATCGACATGGCGAGTTCCACCATCTGGTGGTTGATAGCGGGGGCCGCTATCGTGGTCGAGCTGCTGTCCGGAACGGGCACGGTCTACCTGCTGCTGATGAGCGCCGGCTTCGTCGCAGCGGCATTGTCGGCGCACGCGGGCGCCGCGGTCGGCACTCAGCTGATCGTGGCGGCGGTCGTGGGCCTCGGGGCGGTGGTCGGCTGGCATGCGATCCGCCGCAAGCGCCCGCCCGAGCCGCCGACGGGCGCCAATCGCAACGTCAACCTCGATATCGGCGAAAGAGTCCACGTCGACGCCTGGAACGCCGATGGCACCGCCACGGTCCGCTACCGTGGCGCGCAATGGACCGTCGTGGCTCGCGACGGGAGCGCGTTGGCAACGGGCGAGCACAAGGTCGCCGAGGTGATCGGCAGCCGCCTCGTCGTCGAGAAGATCTGAATCAGAAACCACAAGAAGGCAGGAAAGAAACCCATGGAATTCGCAGTCGTCCCCCTCGTCATCCTGGTGATCGCCGTGATCGTCATCACCCAGTCGATCAAGTTCGTGCCGCAGCAGAACGCATGGGTGCGCGAGCGCCTCGGCAAGTACCACGGCACCATGACGCCCGGGCCCAACTTCCTGATCCCCTTCATCGACCGGGTGGCGTACAAGCACAGCCTGAAGGAAATCCCGCTGGACGTGCCGAGCCAGGTCTGCATCACCCGCGACAACACGCAACTGCAGGTGGACGGCATCCTCTACTTCCAGGTAACCGACCCGATGCGGGCGAGCTACGGCTCGTCGAACTACATCGTGGCCGTGACGCAGCTGGCCCAGACCTCTCTTCGCAGCGTGATCGGCAAGCTCGAACTGGACAAGACATTCGAGGAACGCGACATCATCAATTCCCAGATCGTCTCCGCCATCGACGAGGCGGCGCTCAACTGGGGCGTGAAGGTCCTGCGCTACGAGATCAAGGACCTGACGCCGCCGAACGAGATCCTCCACGCGATGCAGCGCCAGATCACGGCCGAACGCGAAAAGCGCGCACTGATCGCCGCTTCGGAAGGCCGTCGCCAGGAACAGATCAACATCGCCACCGGTGAGCGCGAGGCTTTCATCGCACGCTCGGAGGGCGAAAAGCAGGCGCAGATCAACAATGCGCAGGGCGAGGCGGCCGCGATCACCGCAGTGGCCGAAGCGACTGCCGGCGCCATCGAGCGCATCGCCGCCGCGATCCGGCAGCCGGGTGGCGAGCAGGCCGTGCAGCTCAAGGTGGCCGAGCGCGCGGTCGACGCCTACGGCAAGGTCGCGGCCGACGCCACGACCACGCTGATCGTGCCAAGCAACATGAACGAAACGGCAGCCCTCATCGCTTCGGCAATGCGGATGGTGCAGGCCGGCAAGACGTCCGCCTCCGCCTGAACGCTTTCGCGCGAACGCCGGAAAAATCGACCCTCGCCACTGCTACAATCGTGGGCTCGGAGCGGTGGATGAGCGGTTTAAGTCGCACGCCTGGAAAGCGTGTGAGGGTTAATAGCCCTCCGCGGGTTCGAATCCCGCCTGCTCCGCCAGGAAAAACCGATCCAGCAGTTTCCACCTGCACCAGGAACGTCTTGAAAGCCCCGCTTGCCGGGGCTTTTTTGTGGGCGTGACCATCCTGACCGCGCCGTCTTCGTCTGCTTTCTCCTACGCGACGGCGGCGCTCGGGCGCATGGAATTCCAGCCGCAGGCCGCTAGTCTTGGGCCCTTGTATTGGCAGGAATTCGCATGGCCCTCTTCACATTCCTTGTCGAAGACAACAGGACCATTCGAGACAATTTGATCCCGGCGCTGGAGGATCTTGCAGATGCTGCCGTCGTTGGCATAGCCGAGACTGAATCGGACGCGGTCACCTGGTTGAGTGCGCATCCCGACGATTGGCAACTCTTGATCGTGGATCTGTTTCTCAAGGAAGGCTCGGGACTGGGTGTGCTTCGCAGTTGCATGAACCGCCCTGCGTCGAAGCGTGCGGTGGTGCTCAGCAACTACATCAATCCCGATATCCGGGCGCGATGCACGGCGTTGGGCGCGGACGCCGTCTTCGACAAATCGAGGGAGCTCGACGCCTTCTTCGACTTTTGCAACGACAGCAAACGCACCCATTCTCAATCGCGGTGACCAACTACGCGCGACCATGAGAAAAGGGCCCGAAGGCCCTTTCTTGTTTTCGCTGCGAAGCAGCTGCTCAGCGCACCACGGCGATCTGCGTACGTGCACCACCCTTGTAGGTGTACAGCGTCAGCGCACCGTTCTTGATGTCGCCCTTTTCGTCGAACGCGATCGGACCGGTCAGGCCCTTGTATTCGACCTTGCTGACTTCAGGCAGGTACTTTTCAGGATCCGACGAGCCGGCCTTTTCCATCGCGGCGGCCAGCACTTGCACGGCGTCGTAGACGTACGGAGCGTAGATCTGGACTTCAACGCCGTTCTTTTCCTTGAACTTGGCCTTCCAGGCATCCAGCGGAGCCTTGAAGTCGCCGTCCACGCCACCTGCTTCAGCGCACACGACCATGTCTTCGCCGATCGCGTCGCCAGCCAGCTTGGCCAGTTCGCCGGTGCACAGGCCGTCGCCACCCATGAACTTGACGTTCATGCCGAGTTGCTTGACTTGCTTGAGCATCGGGCCGCCGACAGCATCCATGCCGCCGAAGAACAGCACGTCAGGCTTTGCGCCCTTGAGCTTGGTCAGGATGGCATTGAAGTCGGTCGACTTGTCGGTGGTGAATTCGTGACCGACGATGGTGCCGCCGGCAGCCTTGGCGGCCTTCTCGAATTCCTCGGCGACGCCTTGGCCATAAGCCGTACGGTCATCGATCACGGCAATGTTCTTGCCCTTGAGCGTTTCAACTGCGTACTTGCCCAGCGTGCCGCCGAGTTGCGTGTCGTCAGCCACCACGCGGAAAGTGGTCTTGAAGCCCTGGCGGGTGTACTTGGGGTTGGTTGCCGACGGCGAGATCTGCGGAATGCCAGCGTCGCTGTAGAGCTTGGAGGCAGGGATCGTGGTGCCGGAATTCAGGTGACCCACAATGCCGTTGACCTTGCTGTCGACCAGCTTCTGTGCCACTGCTGTGCCTTGCTTCGGATCGGCTGCATCGTCTTCGGCGAGCAGTTCGAACTTGGCAACCTTGTCGCCGATCTTGATGCCCTTGGCATTGAGGTCCTCGATAGCCATGCGTGCGCCGAACTCGTTGTCCTTGCCGAGGTGGGCGATGGCGCCGCTGGTCGGTGCAACGTGACCGATCTTCACGACGAGCGCGTCAGCCGGAGGTGCTGCCGGTGCGGGCGCCGCTGCAGTCGGTGCGGGAGCAGCGGGAGCCGCAGCTTCTTCCTTCTTGCCACAGGCCACAAGCGCGAGAGCAGCCAGTGCGACCGCAGTCCATTTCAATTGCATGGGAAACCTCCAGAACATTGATAAATAGAGTTGAAAACCGGTCTTTCGATCCGGGCGCGAAGACTGAGCAAATTTCGCGCCGAGGATGCGCAGCGCCCTCGCGCATTCGACCCGGCGCGCAGTTTAGCCCAAGGATTGCGGGCCGAAAGCTGGCGTAGACCCTGTGTTTTCGGAAAGCTCGTGGGCCAAAGCCTCGCTCACCAGCGCACGCAAAACCGCCTCGATTTCAGTGCGAAGACCAGGGATCATCCTGTCGAGGTGTTGCTGAACGGCAGCTGACACCGCATCGCTCACGCGCTCCTCGAGCGACAGGTCGACGCGCTGCAGGACGCGGTGCAGCAATTGCTCTTCGAGCCGGAAAGCCTCGGCCTCCGAGAGCTGGGCCAAAGGCGTCAGCGCGACCGCTTGCGAAGGCTCGATCACAGCTGGCGCCGGCGGCTCCGACGGTGCGATTTCGTCTACGGCCGGCGCAGCTTCGGGCGGCAATTCGAGCACCGTCGTCAGCGTGGGCACGAAGCGTGGCGGGGTGCGCTGGGTCATCAGCTTGCACTCCCGCCGTAGGGGTGGGTGCGAATCGCATACCCACGATCCTTGTAGTGCCGCCAGCGCGTGCGGCCCGCGAGCTTGTCGGCGTCGTCGCTGCTGACGATGTCGATCAGCCGCTCGAAACGCTCGAACCTCGCGGGCAATTCGGCCCCGAGGTTCACGAGGATGGGGCGGTCAGGCAGCGAGGCTTCGCCGCTTTCGGCCAGCACCACCGGTGATCGCGCCAGGATGTGAGCGTCATCTTCGATGCGGCAGTGCGGGATGAATTCAGTCGGCGTCAACGTCCACAGCGACTGGTCGATGGCATCCAGCGTCGCGCCGTCGGCAACGACCACCAAGCGCGCGCCATGCGCGGCGACCGCCTTGCGAAGCAGCCGGCAGGCGTAGCTCACCTTGTCCGGCATGTTGTAGTGGCCGTCGATTTCAGTCACGCCGCGGACCGGGCCTTCCTGGCCTTGCGCGCAGGCGACTTGATGTCGCCCTTCCGGCTCTGGCCCAGCAGGTAGTTCAGCAGCAGCCCCACGGGACGGCCGGTGGAGCCCTTGGCCGCTCCGCTCTTCCAGGCGGTGCCTGCGATGTCCAGGTGCGCCCATGGAAAGTCGCTCGTGAAGCGCTGCAGGAACTTGGCGGCTGTGATCGCACCGCCCGCACGTCCGGCGATGTTGGCGACGTCGGCGAAGTTGCTCTTCAGGCCCTCGGCATAGTCGTCGTCCAGCGGCAGGCGCCAGCAGCGGTCCTGCGATTCCTCTCCGGCGGCAGCCAAGGCGCCCGCGAGCACGTCGTCGCTCGAAAACAGCCCGCTGCGCACGCCGCCCAGCGCCACCACGCAAGCACCCGTCAGGGTCGCGATGTCGATCACGGCAGCGGGCGCGAAACGCTTGGCATAGGTGAGCGCATCGCACAGGATCAGGCGCCCTTCCGCATCGGTGTTGAGAACCTCGATGGTCTGGCCGCTCATGCTGGTCACGACGTCTCCCGGCTTGACCGCATGGCCGTCATTCATGTTCTCGCACGAGGGCACCAGGCCGATCACGTTGATCGCAGGCTGGATGTCGCCGAGCGCGCGGAACACGCCCAGCACGCTCGCAGCGCCGCACATGTCGAACTTCATTTCGTCCATCTCGGCAGCGGGCTTGAGCGAAACGCCGCCGGTGTCGAAGGTGATGCCCTTGCCGACCAGCACGACCGGCGCCTGCTCCTTGGGTGCGCCGTGATAGCGCAGCACGATGAAGCGCAGCGGCTCCGCCGACCCTTGCGCAACGGCGGAGAACGCCCCCATGCCGAGCTTGGCGACTTCCTTGGGCCCGAGCACTTCGCACTTGATGTTCGGCAATTCGGCCAGGTTCTTCGCTGCATCGGCCAGCAGCGTGGGCGTGCAATAGTTGCCGGGACGATTGCCCCATTCCTTCGCCAGTTCGATGCCCGCGACGGTTGCCGTGGCTTCATCGAAAGCCTGGCGCAGCGGCCCGGCATCCGCCACGCCGATGCTCAGGTGGCGAATCGTCCGGGACTCGGCCTTGGACTTGGTGGTGGTGTAGACATAGCTGGCATCGGCCGCTGCGATCACCGCACCGCCGACACCGGCCGCGTCCGCGGCCTGCGCGAAGACGACGGCCACGCGCTTGGGGTTCGACCCCTTCGCCGCGTTGACAGCCGCGATCACGGTCGAGCGCACCGACGACGGCTTGCCGTCCCCCACCGACGCCAGCACCACGCGCGGCGCGGTCACGCCGGCCGGACGATAGAGCGCGAGCAGCTTGCCGGCCTTGTCCGGCAAGTCCGCGGACTTCCGTGCGTCGGCAATCAGCGTGGAGAGAGCATCCTTGGAGGTGCTGGAGCCGGACGCCACGAGCACGATGAGCACATCGCATTTTTCGGTGGCGGCCTGGGCGATGGAGAGGGTCTTGAGTTGAAAGTCCATAATCCTTTTTTTCCCTCGACGATGTTATTCCATTCCTCTATACGCAAGGAGCTGTCGCGCAGCTTCGGGGCCACGCTGGTCGTTCTGGTCACCATCGTGATGACGATGATGCTGATCCGCACGCTCGGACTGGCGGCCAAAGGCAGCGTGAATCCCTCCGAGGTCTTCCTCGTGATGACCTACACCGTGCTCGGCTACATGCCGACCATCCTGGGGCTCTGCCTCTTCATCTCGATCGTCGGCACGCTCTCGCGCATGTACCGCGACAGCGAGATGGTGATCTGGTTCTCCGCCGGGCGGGGACTGGCCGAGTTCCTGCGGCCTCTCTATCAGTTCGCGTGGCCGATCCTGCTGCTGATTGCCGTGCTGGCGCTGGTCGGTTGGCCCTGGGCCAACTCGCAGACCCAGGGCATGCGCCAGCGCTACGAGCGCCGCAGCGACATCGAAAGAGTCGCACCGGGCGAGTTCCGCGAGTCGTCCGGACGCCTGCGCGTGTTCTTCATCGACAAGGACGCGCCGGACAGCGCCACCGCCAACAACGTCTTCATCTCCTCGATCGAACGCAACCTGCAGATCATCACGTCCGCTCGCAGCGGCCGGATGGAGGACATCGATGGCGTGCGCTACCTGCTGCTGAGCAACGGTCAGCGCCTGGAGAGGCCGCTCACGCCGGACGGAATCAAGATCAGCGAGTTCGAGACCTACGGCGCCAAGGTCGGCGGCCGCCTGGACAGCTCGCCGGACGCCGCACCCGTGCGCACCCGCACCACGCTGACGCTGCTGCGCGACCCGAACCTCGTCAATCGCGGCGAGTTGGCGTGGCGCGTCGGCATGCTGTTCGCTGCCGTCAACTTCGTCCTGCTGGCGTTGACGCTGTCGAGCGTGAACCCGCGCGTGGGCCGTAGCGGCAACCTGCTCTTTGCGCTGTTCGCCTTCGTCGTCTACTACAACATGCTCAACCTGGGCCAGAACTGGGTGGGCTCGGGCCGCTTCAGCATGGGCGGCTTCATGCTCGCCCTGCACGGCGGCGCGCTCCTCATCGGCGTGCTCTGGCTGGCGAAGCGACATTTCAACTGGAGTCGTCCGTCGCGTCGCTCCCGAACTGCAACGACACCCCACGCGTGAAAACAATCCGTCGCCTGATCTACGTCGAGGTGGTGAAGGCCGTTGCCTTCGTCGCCCTGGGCTTCCTGAGCCTTTTCTTCTTCTTTGACTTCGTCGATGAACTGCAGTCGATCGGCCGCCCCGAAAGCCTCGGCTATGGCGCCGTCCAGGCGCTGATCTACGTGACGCTGCTGATCCCGAGCCACCTCTACGAACTGCTGCCGATCGCGGTGCTGATCGGCACCATCTTCGTGATGGCAAGGCTCGCGCAGAGCTCCGAATACACGATTTTGCGCACCAGCGGTCTCGGCCCGTGGCGCGCACTGCGCACGCTGCTGCTGCTGGGGCTCGGCTTCGTGGTGCTGACCTTTGCCGTCGGCGACTACATCGCGCCGGCTTCGGACCGGACGGCCCAGTTGCTCAAGGCGCGCTTCCAGAACGTCTACTCCTTCGTCGGGAACACGGGGGCATGGCTGAAGGAAAGGCAAGGCGAGAACTCCTACGCAGTCAACGTGGCCACCATGTCGCGCAATGGCTTGCTGAAGGATCCTCGCATCCTCGAGTTCGGACCGAACGGCTTCATCCTGTCGCAAGTGTCGGCAGCCTCCGCCCAAACCGATGGCGGCCACTGGACGCTGGTGGACGTGGAGCGCCAGGAGTACGACACGCGCGGCCCCGGCGAACCCCGCATCGTCACGACCAAGATTCCGATGCTGGAATGGCCGACCTCGCTGACCACCGAAATGGTGTCGGTCGCCCTCCTCCGGCCGGACCGCATGCGCACGCTCGACCTGTTCGACTACATCCGCCACCTCGAGGCCAACGGCCAGACGGCGCAGCGCTATGAGATCGAGTTCTGGCGCAAGGTGTTCTATCCGTTGTCGTGCCTGGTGATGGTCGTGCTGGCCCTGCCCTTTGCCTACCTGCATTTCCGGCAGGCCGGCATCACGACCTATGTGTTTGGGGGCGTGATGATCGGCATCAGCTTCTTCCTGCTGAACAACGTCTTCGGCTACCTGGGCAACCTTGGCAACTGGTGGCCATGGATGACGGCGGCCGCGCCCGGCCTGATCTATTCAGTGATGTCGCTGGCCGCCTTCAGTTGGCTGGTGCTGCGGCGCTAGTTCCATGACGGCGTCGCTGGGCATCGTCCTCTTTGCGCACGGATCGCGCGACGAGCGCTGGCGCGCGCCAGTGGAGGCCGTGGCCCGGCGGGTCGCAGACCTGGATCATTCGGCCAAGGTCGTGTGCGCCTATCTCGAACTGATCGAGCCCGACTTGCGCACAGCCGCCGCCCGGCTCATCGAAAGCGGCGTTGACTCGATCCGGGTCGTGCCGCTCTTCCTCGGCATGGGCAAGCATGTGCGCGAGGACCTGCCCCGTTTGCTCGACGGATTGCGTGCATCGCATCCGGCAGTTGCGTTTTCGCTGACCCGCGCGGTTGGCGAGGAGCCGGAAGTGATCGAGCTGCTGGCACGAAAGGCGTTGGAATCCTGATTTCCTGGTGATTTTCATAGACTCCGAAGGCATAATGAATGCCGAAATAAGACGGAAATTGTTATGAATCTTCACCAGTTCAAGTTTGTACAGGAGGCGGTACGGCGCAACCTGAACCTGACCGAGGCGGCCAAGGCGTTGCATACCTCGCAGCCCGGCGTCTCCAAGGCCATCATCGAACTCGAGGAAGAACTGGGCGTGGAAATCTTCGCCCGGCATGGCAAGCGCCTCAAGCGCGTGACCGAGCCCGGCCAGCACGTGCTCGCCAGCATCGAGTTGATCATGCGCGAGGTCGGCAACCTGAGGCGGATCGGCGAACAGTTCAGCGCCCAGGACAGCGGCACACTTTCGATCGCCACCACCCACACGCAAGCGCGCTACGTCTTGCCGGTGCCTGTGGCCAAGCTGCGCGAGGCCTATCCGAAGGTGAACGTCAGCCTCCATCAAGGCTCGCCCGATCAGGTTGCACGCATGGTCATCGACGAAATCGCGGAGATCGGCATCGCCACCGAATCGCTCGCCGACTACGCCGAACTCGTGACGATGCCCTGCTACGAGTGGCAGCACGTGCTGGTGCTGCCCAAGGGCCACCCGCTCGCGGAGAAGGAGCGCATATCGCTCGAAGACCTGGCGAACGAGCCGATCATCACGTACCACCCTTCCTTCACCGGCCGCACGCGCATCGACCATGCCTTCGCGCAGAAGAAGCTCACGCCGCGGATCGCCCTGGAGGCCATTGACTCCGATGTCATCAAGACTTATGTCCGGCTCGGGCTCGGCGTCGGCATCGTGGCCGAAATGGCGGTGCGCGACGACTCCAACGCAGACTTGGTCGTGCGTCCGATGGGGCACATCTTTGGCGTCAACATCGCGCGCGTGGCGTTCAAGCGCAGCGCCTACTTGCGCAACTTCGTCTTCAAATTCGCCGAGCTGCTTTCGGACCGGCTCGACCGCAACCTGATCGCCAAGGCCTTGAGCGGTCACAACCAGGACTACGAACTGTGAGCACCGTGATCGCCCGTACACCCGACGTACAGACCAAGCTGCCCGCCGTCGGCACGACCATCTTCACCGTGATGTCGGCGCTGGCCACCGAGAAGAACGCGGTGAACCTCGGCCAGGGCTTTCCGGATTTCGGCTGCGACCCAAAGCTGCTGCAGGCCGTGACCGATGCGATGGCGGCCGGCCACAACCAGTACCCGCCGATGCCCGGCATCCTTCCGTTGCGCGAGGCAATCGCCACGAAGATTGCGACGCTGTACGGGCACGGCTACGACGCGCAGAGCGAGATCACCGTCACGGCCGGCGCCACGCAAGCGATCATCACCGCGATCCTTGCCGTGGTGCGTCCAGGCGACGAAGTCATCGTGCTGGAGCCCTGCTACGACAGCTACGTGCCCAACATCGACCTGGCCGGCGGCACCGTGGTGCGTGTGCCGCTGACGCCCGGTACTTTCCGCCCCGACTTCGGCAAGATCGCTGCGGCCATCACGCCGCGCACGCGCGCGATCATCATCAATACGCCGCACAACCCGAGCGCCACGGTGTGGACCGAGGCCGAGATGCGCCAGCTCGAAGAGTTGCTCGCTCCCACCGACGTGCTGGTGATCAGCGACGAGGTCTACGAGCACATGGTCTACACGGGCGCGCGCCACGAAAGCGCCTCGCGCTTCCCCGGCCTGGCTGCACGCAGCTTCATCGTGAGCAGTTTCGGCAAGACCTACCACGTGACAGGCTGGAAAGTCGGCTACGTGGCCGCGCCCGCCGCCCTCACCGCCGAGTTTCGCAAGGTGCATCAGTTCAACGTGTTCACCGTCAACACGCCGATGCAGCATGCGCTCGCGAGCTACATGGCCGATCCGGCGCCTTACCTCGAACTGCCCGCTTTCTACCAGCGCAAGCGCGACCTGTTTGCGGCGGGCCTTGCCAGAACACGGCTCAAGCTCCTGCCGAGCGGCGGCACGTACTTCCAGTGCGTCGACATCAGCGAAGTGAGCGACCTGGGCGAGTCCGACTTCTGCCAATGGCTGACGAGCGAGATCGGCGTCGCGGCCATCCCGCTGTCGGCCTTCTACGGTGACGGATTCGACCAGCGCGTGGTGCGTTTCTGCTTCGCCAAGAAGGACGAAACGCTGCAAACGGCCATCGAGCGGCTGGCGCGGCTCTGACACAAACGGTAGGAGAGTCCTGACCGCCGGAGGGCGCCCCTTCCGGCGATGGATTCGACGCGCAGCACCGACCATGGACTCCTCAAAACATTCCGCCCTAGGAGAAGTCCATGTCTCTCTCGTTGATTCTGCTGATCGTCCTCATCCTGCTGCTGGTGGGCGCGCTGCCGAGCTGGGGCTACAGCCGTGGCTGGGGCTATGGTCCTAGCGGTGGCCTGGGCCTGGTGCTGCTGGTCGTGATCGTGCTGCTTCTCATGGGACGCATATAGTCCCGCGCGCGCTCCCCACCCAATGAGAAAAGCCCGCTTCCGCGGGCTTTTCTTCGTCTGCAAACAGCCCTCTCAGCTTTCGAGTTGCACCCACAGCTTGTCGAGCCGTTTCACGCTGACCGGCTGCGGTGTGCGCAGTTCCTGCGCAAAGAAGCTCACACGCAACTCCTCCAGCAACCAGCGGAATTCGCTCATCCGCTCGTCCGCCGCGCCCTTGCGCTCGGCCAGCAGGCGCCAATAGCGCTGCTCCTGCGGACGAAGCTCTGCCAGCCGCTGCGCGTCGCGCGCCGGGTCGCCGCGAAGCTTGTCGAGCCTCAGGGTGATCGCCTTGAGATAGCGCGCGAAATGCTGCAGCCGTGGCCACGGCGTGTCGGCAATGAAGCGCTTGCACATCAATCGCTGCAACTGCTGCACGGCGTCGGCGGTGGCAGTGGGCTGGACCTTGGTGTCCTTGATCTTGCGCGCTGCCTGCGTGTACTCGGTGAGAATCACGCCGGCCAGCCGCGCGACCTCGTTCGCGATGAGCGTGAGCCGGCCGCGTCCCTCCTCCACACGGCGCTTGAAGCTCGCTTCGTCGGCCGGCAGCGGGTCCTGCAGGAAGGCACGCTCCAACGCCACGTCGATGATCTGCGCGCGAAGCTCTTCGGCGGTGCCGAGCGGCATGTACGCCACGGCCATCTTCTGCAGGTCGGGGATGTTCTTCTCGAGGTACTTGAGGGCATCCTTCAGTTGCAGCGCGAAGAGGCGCCGCAACCCGTTTCTGTGCTTCGCGGCTGCAACGGCAGGCTCGTCGAACACCTCGATAGTGACCGCGTCGCCGCCATCCAGCAGCGCGGGGAAGCCGATCAGCGATTGCGCGCCGCGCCGGACTTCCATCAGTTCGGGAAGTTCGCCGAAGGTCCAGGCCGTGTAGCGTTGGCCCGCAGGTAGTGACGGCGCTGCGGGCTCGTTCCGCGCGGGCCCCGCCGATGGCTGCGCTCCAGAGCCTGCAGGCGCGGTTGCGGCGGGCGTCGCGGACGCCTTGACGTTGAGCCCTGCCAACGCCTGGAATGCTCCCCGCGCCTGCGCGCCCAGTTCCGCTTTCAGGGCACCGAGGTTGCGCCCCATGCCGAGTTGGCGACCGTGTTCGTCCACCACGCGCAGGTTCATGAACAGATGCGGCGGCAGCATGTCGAGCTTGAAGTCAGCCCGCTTCACGTCGAGGCTGGTCTGGTCGCGCACGCGCTTGAGCAATGCATCAGTGAGCGAACCATGACCGAAGACTTCCGGCGCCGCGAGCGTCTCGCTGAGACGCGCAGCCGATTCCGGCAATGGCACCAGTCGGGCGCGCGGCTTCTGCGGCAGGCTCTTGAGCAGGGCTTGCACCTTGTCCTTCAGCATGCCGGTCACCAGCCATTCGCAGCGCTCTTCGCTGACCTGGTTCAGCACGAAGAGCGGGACGGAGACGGTCAGGCCATCCTTCGCGTCACCGGGTTCGTGCAGGTAGGTCGCCGCGCAATCGACGCCGCCCAGGCGCAGGGTCGGCGGGAACGATTGCGTCGTGATGCCGGCCGCCTGGTGCCGCATCAACTCGTCGCGCGTCAGGTACAGCAGCCGCGGCTGTTCCTTCGACTGCTGGCGATACCAATTCTCGAAGGTGATCCCGCTCGCAACATCCGGCGGCAGTTGGGCGTCGTAGAAGGCGTAGATCAGTTCGTCGTCGACCAGCACGTCCTGCCGCCGCGACTTGTGCTCCAGGCCCTCGACCTCGCGCACGAGCTTGCGGTTGGCCGCGAGGAAAGGCAGCTTGCTTTCCCACTGGCCACCGACGAGCGCCTCGCGAATGAAGATCTCGCGGGCAGCGACTGGGTCCACCTTGCTGAAGTCGACGCGTCGCCCGCTATAGACCACGAGGCCGTAGAGCGTCGCGCGTTCCAGCGCCGCCACCTGGGCGCCCTTCTTCTCCCAGTGCGGATCGAGCAACTGCTTCTTGAGCAGGTGTCCGGCGACCTGTTCGAGCCACTGCGGCTCGATGTTCGCGATGCCGCGGCCGAAGAGCCGCGTAGTCTCGACGAGTTCGGCGCAGACGATCCATCGGCCCGGCTTCTTCTTCAGGTGCGCGCCCGGGTGACGGTAGAACTTGATGCCGCGCGCGCCGAGATAGGCCTCGTCGTCCTCGAGTTTCCAGCCGACGTTGCCGAGCAGGCCCGAGAGCATGGAGAGGTGCAATGGCTCGTAGCCCGCGGGCTCGCCGTTGATGCGCCACTTGTGTTCGGTGACAACGGTGAGCAACTGCGAGTGGATGTCGCGCCATTCACGCACGCGACGTACGTTGATGAAGTTCTGGCGCAGCAGCTGTTCGTACTGGCGGTTGCTGAGCTTGTGGGTGTCGCCATGCCCGCCACGCGCGTCCTGAATCCATTTCCAGAGCCGCAGATACCCGCTGAACTCGCTCTTTTCGTCATCGAACTTCGAGTGCGCCTGGTCCGCCTGCTGTTGCGCGTCCATGGGCCGATCCCGGACATCCTGGACTGACAAGGCGCTGGCGATCACCAGCACCTCTTCGAGCGCACCGCGCGTGCGAGCCTCCAGGATCATTCGGCCGACGCGCGGATCGAGCGGCAGCTTGGACAGTTCAGCCCCTGTCGGCGTGAGCTCGTTCGCGTCGTCGACAGCGCCGAGTTCGTTGAGCAGTTGGTAGCCGTCGGCGATCGCTCGCCGCTGCGGCGCCTCGAGAAACGGAAAGCGCTCGACGTCGCCCAGATGCAGCGACTTCATCCGAAGGATCACGCCCGCGAGCGAGGAACGCAGGATTTCCGGGTCGGTGAACCGCGGCCGGCCTTCGAAGTCCTTCTCGTCGTAGAGCCGGATGCAGATCCCGTTGGCCACCCGGCCGCAACGGCCCGCGCGCTGGTTGGCGGCCGCCTGGCTGATCGGCTCGACCAGCAACTGCTCTACCTTGCTGCGGAAGCTGTAGCGCTTGACCCGCGCAGTTCCGGTATCAACCACGTAGCGGATGCCGGGCACGGTCAGCGAGGTTTCGGCGACGTTGGTGGCCAGCACGATGCGGCGGCCGGTGTGGCCGTCGAAGATGCGGTCCTGCTCAGCCTGGGAGAGGCGCGCAAACAGCGGCAGCACCTCGGCGCTGCGCATCAGCGGCTGATGGCTCAGGTGCTTGCGCAGATGATCGGCCGCCTCGCGGATCTCGCGCTCGCCGGGCAGGAAGACCAGGATGTCGCCCGCGTTGTGCGGATCGCGCCAGAGTTCATCCACGCCGTCGGCAATGGCGTCGTTGAGATCGTAGTCGCGCGATTCCTCGAAGGGGCGGTAGCGCTGCTCGACCGGAAAGGTCCGGCCCGACACCATGATCGTCGGCGCCGGCCCCTTCGCCGAAGCGAAATGCTGTGCGAAACGGTCGGCATCGATGGTCGCCGACGTCACGATCACCTTCAGGTCCGGCCGGCGCGGCAGGATCTCGCGCAGGTAGCCCAGCAGGAAGTCGATGTTCAGCGAGCGCTCATGTGCCTCGTCGATGATGAGCGTGTCGTAGGCCTTGAGCAGCGGATCGGTCTGCGTCTCCGCCAGCAGGATGCCGTCGGTCATCAGCTTGACTGACGCATCGCGCGACAGCCGGTCCTGGAACCGCACCTTGTAGCCGACCACGTCGCCCAGCGGCGTCTTCAGTTCCTCGGCGATGCGCTTGGCGACCGATGACGCCGCAATGCGGCGCGGCTGGGTATGGCCGATCAGCCTGCCCTTGCCCGGCGGAGCGTTGAGCTTGCCGCGTCCCAGCGCCAGCGCGATCTTGGGCAGCTGCGTGGTTTTGCCCGAACCCGTCTCGCCACAGACGATCACGACCTGGTTTGCCTCGATGGCGGCCATGATTTCGTCGCGCCGGGCCGACACCGGCAGGGATTCGGGGAACTCGATTCGAAGTGGGGACGAAGACAAGGCTGGCAGTTCGGGGAAAATCGCCAATTATCTTGCGCCCGGCCTTTCCGCCTCCCCTACCCTGCCAATGTCCACCGTCTTCAACTTCACCTTCGTCCCGTGGTTTCGCTCGGTGGCGCCCTACATTCACATGCATCGCGGCAAGACCTTCGTGGTCGCGATGGCCGGCGAGGCCATCGCCGCTGGCAAGCTGCAGAACATCGCCCAGGACCTGGCCCTGATCCAGAGCATGGGCGTCAAGGTGGTGCTGGTGCACGGTTTCCGCCCCCAGGTCAACGAGCAGTTGCGCGCCAAGGGCCACGAGGCGAAGTACTCGCACGGAATGCGCATCACCGACGAGGTGGCGCTGGACTGCGCGCAGGAAGCCGCCGGCCAGTTGCGCTACGAGATCGAGGCCGCCTTCAGCCAGGGGTTGCCGAACACGCCGATGGCCGGCTCCACGATTCGCGTCATCTCGGGCAACTTCATCACCGCACGGCCCGTCGGCGTGGTCGACGGCGTCGACTTCCAGCATTCCGGGCTGGTGCGCAAGGTCGATGCGGCGGGCATCCGCCGCGCGCTGGATTTCGGCGCCATGGTGCTGATGTCGCCCTTCGGCTTCTCGCCCACTGGCGAGGCCTTCAACCTGACGATGGAAGAAGTCGCGACCAGCGTGGCGATCTCGATCCAGGCCGACAAGCTGATCTTCCTGTCCGAGATTCCCGGGATTCCGCTGGACACCAGCCTGCCGGTCAGCGAGGACAACCCGATCGACACCGAGTTGCCGCTCGACACGGCGAAGAAGCTCCTGGCCTCGCTCTCGCCGGCGCAGCGGCCGACGGACACCGCTTTCTACCTCCAGCATTGCGTGAAGGCCTGCGAGGCGGGCGTCGAGCGCAACCACATCCTGCCGTTCAGCGTGGACGGCTCGCTGCTGCTGGAGGTGTACGTGCACGACGGCATCGGCACCATGGTGATCGACGAAAAGCTCGAATCGCTCCGCGAAGCGACGGCGGACGACATCGGCGGCATCCTGCAGCTCATCGAGCCCTTCGAGCGCGACGGTACGCTGGTGAAGCGCAGCCGCACCGAGATCGAGCGCGACGTCGGCCAGTACACGGTGATCGAGCATGATGGCGTGATCTTCGGCTGCGCGGCGCTCTACCCATACCCCGAAGCGAAGACGGCAGAGATGGCGGCGCTGACCGTGTCGCCCCAATCGCAGGCGCAGGGCGACGGCGAACGCATCCTGAAACGCATCGAACAGCGCGCCAAGGCCCAGGGCCTGGAAAGCATCTTCGTGCTGACGACGCGCACCATGCACTGGTTCCTGAAGCGAGGCTTCCAGCAGGTCAACCCGGACTGGCTGCCCGAGGCGCGCAAGCGCAAGTACAACTGGGACCGCAAGAGCCAGGTGCTGGTCAAGAAGCTTTAACGGCGAGCACACATCACCCGAGGAGAACGCGATGTTTCCATGGCTCTGGTTCTGGTCCCCGACGTTGCACTTTCCGTTCAGCGGCAGCGTGGCGCAGCAGATCGAGCCGGATACGAGCTGGTTCTTCGCGGGGATTCCCGCCTGGGCGGGCAACGGCGATCTGGAGAAGAAGGCCTTCGACGTTGCCAGCTACGGGCGCCAGATCGGCTGGATCACGGAAGTGCTGCTGGCCGACAAGCAATACAAGTCGGTTACGCCGGCCCAGGGTGCCGAATCCCTGGGCAAGCTGGAGAAGGCCTACGACAAGATCGAGGCCGCCAAGAAGCAAAGCCGTGCCGAGATCGCGGATGCGGCGGCCTCGGCCCTCGCCAGGCTGCGGGATGCCGACCCCGACGCCTATGACCGCCTGCTGGCCCTCGCGCCCAGGCCCCGATAATCCAGGCCCATGAATCCCCTGCTCGCCAAACTGCAGCCCTACCCCTTCGCGCGGCTCCGCCAACTCTTCGCGGGCGTCGAGCCGAACCCCGAGTTCACCCCCATCAGCCTGGGCATCGGCGAACCCAAGCACCCCACGCCCGCTTTCATCAAGGAAGCGCTGTCCAACAGCCTGGGCGCGCTCGCCGTCTACCCGGCAACGGCCGGCGAACTCAAGCTGCGCGAGTCGTTCACGGGCTGGCTGCAAACTCGCTATGGGCTGGCGCTGGACCCGGCCACTCAGGTTCTGCCGGTCAATGGATCGCGCGAGGCCCTCTTCGCGCTGGCGCAGACGGTGATCGATCCCGGCAAGTCGCCGGCGCCGGTGGTGCTGTCGCCCAATCCCTTCTATCAAATCTATGAAGGCGCGGCCTTCCTGTCCGGTGCCGAGCCTTATTACGTGCCCAGCGTGGCGGCACGCAACTTTGGCGTCGACTGGGATAGCGTCCCCACCGAGGTCTGGGCGCGCACCCAGCTCGTCTTCGTCTGCTCGCCGGGCAATCCGACCGGCGCCGTGATGCCGCTGGACGAGTGGCAGAAGCTCTTTGCGCTGTCGGATCGCCACGGCTTCGTGATCGCGGCCGACGAGTGCTACAGCGAGATCTATTTCCGCGACGAACCGCCGCTGGGCGGGCTCGAGGCCGCAGCCCGGCTCGGCCGCAGCGACTTCCGCAACCTGATCGCCCTGACCTCGCTGTCCAAGCGCAGCAACGTGCCCGGCCTGCGAAGCGGCTTCGTGGCGGGCGACGCGGCCATCATCAAGTCCTTCCTGCTCTATCGCACCTACCACGGCAGCGCCATGAGCGGCACGGTCGCCGCCGCCAGCATCGCGGCATGGAACGACGAGGCCCACGTGGTCGAGAACCGCGCCCAATACCGTGCCAAGTTCGCCGCCGTCACGCCTCTGCTCGAACCCGTGCTCGACGTTCGTCTGCCCGATGCCAGCTTCTACCTCTGGGCGGGTGTGCCGGCATCGTGGAAAGGCGACGACCAGGCCTTCGCCCGTGCGCTCTACGCTCAATACAATGTGACGGTGCTGCCCGGCAGCTACCTCGCCCGCGACGTGGGCGGCGCCAATCCGGGCCGCGGGCGCATCCGAATGGCGCTGGTCGCCGACACGGCCGAATGCACCGAGGCCGCGCAACGCATCGTGAACTTCATCCAGAACTGAGCTTTTCCATGACCCAACAACTCCAGCAGACCATCGACGCCGCGTGGGAAGACCGCGCCAACATCTCCGCCACCAGCGCACCGAAGGAAGTTCGCGATGCCGTCGATCACGTGATCGCCGAGCTCAACAATGGCCATCTGCGCGTCGCCACCCGTGAGGGCGTCGGCCAGTGGACCGTGCACCAGTGGATCAAGAAGGCCGTGCTGCTGTCGTTCCGCCTCAAGGATAACGAACAGATGCAGGCCGGCTCGCTGGGCTTCTACGACAAGGTGCCCACCAAGTTCTCGCACCTGTCGGCGGGCGAACTGAAGGAAGCCGGCGTGCGCATCGTGCCGCCGGCCGTGGCGCGCCGCGGCAGCTACATCGCCAAGGGCGCGATCCTGATGCCCTCCTACGTGAACATCGGCGCCTACGTCGGCGAAGGCACCATGGTCGACACCTGGGCCACGGTGGGCTCCTGCGCGCAGATCGGCGCCAACGTGCACCTCTCGGGCGGCGTCGGCATCGGCGGCGTGCTGGAGCCGCTGCAGGCCGGCCCGACCATCATCGAGGACAACTGCTTCATCGGCGCCCGCTCCGAAGTGGTCGAAGGCGTGGTGATCGAGGAAAACTCGGTGCTGTCGATGGGCGTGTACATCGGCCAGAGCACGCCGATCTACGACCGCACGACGGGCGAAGTCAGCTACGGCCGCGTGCCGTCGGGCTCGGTCGTCATCAGCGGCACGCTGCCCAAGGACAACGGAAAGTACAGCCTGTACGCCGCGATCATCGTAAAGCGTGTCGACGCGCAAACCCGCGCCAAGACCTCGCTGAACGATCTTCTGCGCGATTAAAAGGAAGCCGGCCGCCTGAGGGGGCGGCACGGTGGATGCCCGTTTCATAACCACACTGAGGAGAAATGCCGATGAACACGATGGAGCGAATTCTTCGCCTGATGGCCGAACGCAAGGCTTCCGACATCTATTTATCGGCGAACTGCCCGGCGCTGATTCGCATCAACGGCAATTGCATGCCGATCAACGCCCAGGTGCTCCCGCCCGAAGCCCCCCTCAGCCTGCTGTCCGAAGTCGTGCATGCGGACCGCATCGCCGAGCTGGAGCGCAGCGGCGAGCTCAACATGGCGATCGGCCTCGACGGCGCCGGCAACTTCCGCATCAGCGCCATGCGCCAGCGCGGCAGCTACGCGGTGGTGGTACGGCACATCGCATCGGTCATTCCGTCCTTCGAGGACCTGAACCTGCCCGAGATCCTCAAGACGCTCGTGATGGAGAAGCGCGGGCTCATCCTGATGGTGGGCTCCACCGGTGCCGGCAAGAGCACGACGCTGGCCTCGATGCTCGACTACCGCAACGAGAACGCGACCGGCCACATCCTCACCGTCGAGGAGCCGATCGAATTCACCTTCACCAACAAGAAGTCGATGGTGAACCAGCGCGACGTGGGGAGCGATACCCAATCGCTCCAGATCGCGCTCAAGAACGCGCTGCGCCAGGCGCCCGACGTGATCCAGATCGGCGAAATCCGCGATCGAGAGACGATGACTGCCGCGATTGCCTATGCGCAGTCGGGCCACCTTTGCGTGGCCACGCTGCACGCCAACAACAGCTACCGGGCGCTGAACCGCATCCTGAGCTTCTACCCGGTCGAAGTGCGCGCCACTTTGCTCGGTGACCTCGGCGGCGCCCTGCGCGCGATCGTGGCGCAACGCCTGCTGCGCACCCCCAACGGTGCCCGCGTCCCGGCGCTCGAAGTGCTGCTGAACACCGCACTGGTCGCCGAGCACATCGGCAAGGGTGACTTCTCGGCTGTCAAGGAAGCCATGGAACAGTCCATGGCCGAAGGGTCACAGACCTTCGAGGAAGACATTGCCCGCCTGATCACCGAAAATCTCGTCACCCGCGAGGAAGGCTTGGCGCAGGCCGACTCGCCGACCAACCTGATGTGGCGCCTGCAGAACCGCAAGGCGCCGCAGACCCGCAGCGAAGAACGCTCCCTCCTCGACCAGGTCGAGGAACCCACCTTCACGGACATCACGCTCGACGTGCGTCTGTGATCCATTTGCCCTCTCGATGTCCCGAACGCTCCAGCTTGCCGAACAACTGATCTCCCGCCCCTCGGTCACTCCGGACGACGCGGGGTGCCAGGAGATCCTCGGCGAACGACTCGCGCGGCTCGGATTCCGGCTCGAGACCATCGAAAGCGGCCCGCCCGACTTCCGCGTGACCAATCTCTGGGCCGTCCGGCCCGGCGCCGCCCCGAGCGGCGCAGGCCGGACGATGGCTTTTGCGGGCCACACCGACGTGGTGCCCACGGGACCACTCGAACAGTGGACCAGCCACCCCTTCACCCCGACCCACCGCGACGGCAAGCTCTACGGCCGCGGTGCGTGCGACATGAAGACCTCGCTCGCGGCCTTCGTCGTCGCGATCGAGGAATTCCTGGCCGCCAAGCCGGATCCGCGCCTCACCCTGGCCCTCCTGCTCACCAGCGACGAGGAAGGCCCAGGCGTCGACGGCACGGTCGTGGTCTGCAACACGCTGGCCGCGCGCGGCGAACGGATCGACTACTGCATCGTCGGCGAACCGACGGCCGTCGAGCGCTGCGGCGACATGATCAAGAACGGCCGACGCGGCACCATGAGCGGCAAGCTCACCGTCAAGGGCGTACAGGGCCACATCGCCTATCCACACCTGGCGAAGAACCCGGTGCATTCGCTCGCGCCCGCGCTGGCCGAACTGGTCGCCATCAATGCGGCCGGCGGCTGGGATGTCGGCAACGAGCACTTCCAGCCGACGAGCTGGCAGGTCAGCAACATCCACGCCGGAACCGGTGCGAGCAACGTGATTCCGGGCGCGGCGGTGGTCGATTTCAACTTCCGCTTCTCGACCGAATCGACGCCCGAATCGTTGCAGCAGCGCGTGCATGCCGTGCTCGACGGCCATGGTGTCGACTACACGATGACATGGACCGTCGGCGGGCTGCCCTTCCTCACGAAGCCGGGCGAGCTGGTCGAAGCGGTGCAGCAGTCCATCCGCGACGAGACCGGCATCGAGACCGAACTGTCGACCAGCGGCGGCACCAGCGACGCGCGATTCATCGCGAAGATCTGCACTCAAGTGGTCGAACTGGGCCCCGTGAACGCGAGCATCCACAAGATCGACGAGCACATCGCGGTCGCCGAGATCGAGCCGCTCAAGAACATCTATCGTCGCACACTGGACAGGCTCGAAGCGCTGCTCCTGGTATGAGCACTGTCATTGAACTGATCGAGGCCGGCGCCAAGCAGCTGGCCGACGCGGGCGTTGCCTTTGGCCACGGGACCGACAACGCCTTCGACGAGGCCGTCTGGCTCGTGCTGTGGCGTCTCGGCCTGCCGCTGGACGAACTCGACGAGGTTGCCGATCGCCCGGTGTCGCCCGCGGATGCGACGCGCATCAATGACCTCTTCAGCCAGCGCATCGAGACGCGCCAACCCGCCGCCTACCTGACCAAGGAAGCCTGGCTGCAAGGCGTGCCCTTCTACGTCGACGAACGCACCATCGTTCCGCGCAGCTTCATTGCGGAGCTGCTGGCCGACGGCAGCATCGATCCCTGGCTGGGCGAACACACGCGCCGCGTCCTCGACCTGTGCACCGGCAACGGCAGCCTCGCGGTGCTGGCGGCGATGACCTACCCGGACATCGCGGTCGATGCGGCGGACCTGTCGACCACGGCGCTCGAAGTCGCGGCCATCAACGTGACGCGGCATCAGCTCGACGAACGCATCACGCTGCTCGAATCCGATGGCCTAGCCAACGTGCGCGGCCCGTACGACCTCATCCTTTGCAACCCGCCGTACGTCAACGCGCAGAGCATGACGGCGCTTCCGGCCGAGTACCGCGCCGAGCCGGAACTGGCGCTGGCCGGCGGCGCCGACGGGATGGATTTCATCCGCCGTCTTCTCGCCGAAGCACCCGCCTGCATGAGCGAATCCGCCGTGCTGGTGCTCGAAATCGGCAACGAACGCGCCAACTTCGAGGCCGCGTTCCCGCAGCTCGAAGTGGTGTGGCTCGCCACCAGCGCAGGCGAAGACCAGGTCCTGCTGGTCACCCGCGAATCCCTCTGACGAAATGCCTGCCAACGCGCGGGCAATGAAATGATCACTCTCAAGAACGTCATCCTGCGCCGCAGCGCCAAAGTGCTGCTCGACGGCGCCAGCGTCACCATCAATCCCGGCGAGAAGGTCGGGCTGGTGGGACGCAACGGCGCGGGCAAGTCCACGCTGTTCGCGCTTTTCAACGGAACACTGCACGAAGACGGCGGCGACTTCTCGCTGCCGAAGCAATGGCGCATGGCGCAAGTCGCGCAGAACATGCCCGAGACCGACGAGCCCGCGACCGAATTCGTGGTCGGCGGCGACACGCGCCTCGTCGAACTGCGCGAGGCGCTTGCCCTCGCCGAAGCCGGCCACGAGGCCGACCCTGACGACCACGACATGGGCATGGCGCTCGCGCATGCCTATACCGACCTGGCCGATGCCGGCGAGCACGATGCCGTGCCGCGCGCCCAGTCGCTGATCCTGGGCCTGGGCTTCAAGGCCCACGAGCTCGACCAGCCCGTCAACAGCTTCTCCGGCGGCTGGCGCATGCGGCTGCAACTCGCCCGTGCGCTGATGTGCCCGAGCGACCTGCTGCTGCTCGACGAACCGACCAACCATCTGGATCTGGACGCGCTCGTCTGGCTCGAATCCTGGCTGCAGAAGTACGCGGGCACGATGATCGTGATCAGCCATGACCGCGAGTTCCTTGACGCCGTGACCGACGTGACCTTGCACATCGATCACGCCAAGCTCACGCGCTACGGCGGCAACTACAGCGCCTTCGAGACGCTGCGCGCCCAGCAGATGGAATTGCAGCAGGCGGCTTTCGCCAAGCAGCAGGACAAGATCGCCCACCTGCAGAAATTCATCGACCGGTTCAAGGCCAAGGCCAGCAAGGCCAAGCAGGCGCAGAGCCGGGTCAAGGCGCTGGAACGCATGGAGAAGGTTGCGCCCCTCCTGGCCGAGGCCGACTTCAGCTTCGAGTTCAAGGAGCCCGGCAACATCCCGAACCCGATGCTGTCGATCAGCGATGCAAGCTTCGGCTATCGCATGGAAGACGAGCCGCCCAAGACCATCCTGCGCGGTGTCAACCGGTCGGTGCTGGCCGGCCAGCGCATTGGCATTCTGGGCGCCAACGGCCAAGGCAAGTCGACGCTCGTCAAGACGATTGCGCGCGAAATGGGTGCACTGGCCGGGACCGTCACCGAAGGCAAGGGCCTGAACATCGGCTACTTCGCACAGCAGGAACTCGACGTGCTGCGTCCGCAGGACACCCCGCTCGAACACATGGTCCGCATGGCGCGCGAGCTGGGCTCCGCCGTCAAGGAGCGCACGGGCGAGCAGGATCTGCGCGGCTACCTGGGCAGCTTCAACTTCAGCGGCGACATGGTGAAGCAGCCTGTCGGCACCATGAGTGGCGGCGAGAAAGCGCGCCTGGTGCTGGCCTTGATGGTCTGGCAGCGCCCCAACCTGCTGCTGCTCGACGAACCCACCAACCACCTCGACCTGGCCACGCGCGAGGCACTCGCGGTGGCGCTCAACGAGTTTGAAGGCACGCTGATGCTGGTGAGCCACGACCGCGCGCTGCTGCGCTCCGTGTGCGACGAGTTCTGGCTGGTCGGCCGCGGCGTGGTCGGCGATTTCGACGGCGACCTGGACGACTACCAGCGCTACCTGCTCGACGAGGCAAAGCGCTTGCGCGAGGAAGCCAAGATCGCCACGCGCGATGCGGCCACTGCGGCAGCGGAGGTAGCGGCGCCACCACCACCGGTTGCCAGCGCCCCCGCGCCCCGCACACCGGAGCCCGCCCCATCAGGCAGGAACCAGCGCAAGCAGGATGCCCAGGACCGCCAGCAGCGCAGCGAACAGGCCAAGCCGATCAAGCGGGAACTCGCGCAGATCGATCAGCGCCTGGCTACAGCGGCGAGCGAGAAGGCGTCGCTCGAAGAACGGCTGGCGCAACCGCTGGCCGCTGCGGACATCGCCGACGCAGGCAAGCGCCTGAAGACGCTGAACGACGAAATCGCCCAACTCGAAGAGCGCTGGTTGGCCTTGTCCGACAAGCTCGAATCGCTCGCCGCTTGATAATTCAGCGGCATGCCCTCCGCCCTCGAACTCGCTCAAGGAGATCCGGAACTCATCGCGGCCATTCGACGCAGCCGGCGGCTGCTCGGCCGGAAGGCGCTGATGGCTGCGGCGGTGGGTGCCGTGCCCATCCCGGGCATCGACTGGGCTGCCGACGCGGCATTGCTGGCGCGGGTGATTCCGCAGATCAGCGCCGAGTTCGGACTATCTGTTACACAAGTTGACAGGCTTGCGCCGTCGGAGCGGGAGCGTATACGGAAGGCAGCCGCCACCGTGGGTGCGCTTCTGGTGGGCCGGCTGGTCACACGCGAATTGCTGGTCACTCTGGCGCGCCACGCCGGGGTGAAGATGACGGCCAAGCAGGCCACCAAGTACGTGCCGATCGTCGGCCAAGCCGTCTCCGCCACGCTGAGCTACGCGGCCATGCGTGCGCTGGGTGAACTGCATATCAAGGATTGCGTGCAGGTGGCGCGGACCCTGCGGCACCTGCTCCCGCCGGCATCGGGCAGTGAACCTCGCGTGGAGTTGGCTGCCCGGCGGCCGTCGCGCATCGGCGGCGTGTGGAATCGTCTCAGGCTGCGTTGAAGGACTCGCCCATCCAACATACCCATGATGCGCTGTTGGACTACCACGACACGAGAAGAATGTCCATCGACCAGCCGATGGATAATGCACAAACTCACGTAATCCAGCGAGGCTGGGTGAGCCCCTAGAGATGAAGGTACGGATCAAGCTAAGGTCCATTCCGCACGACAGAATCCGGAGGAGCGGAAGATGAATGAGACAGACCTTGCAGCGTCGGTAGAGCGCCTGATGGCGCGGGTGGACTATTACCTGCACTGCGAGTTGGACGAAGAGTACGACCACGACCGACCGGACACCGCGCGCCGGTTGCTGGAGGCGGCGTTGCGTCAGGAATTGGTTCGCGCAAGTGCCGTTGGCGTCGTTTCCGCCATTGCGGCCTCCCCCCATCCGCTACTCGACGAAGACGAACATTCGGGCCAGGCCCGAAGCGCATAGACAAAAAAAAGGCCGCATCAGCGGCCTTTTTTCTTGCCCGCTCGCCCCTGAACTCCGGCCCCATGGCCCGGGTTTGCACTAACCATTCTGATTACTATAAAAAACTATATTGGTTATCTTCAATAACAGTATTGGCCCCGTGACAGGCCAATTCACCAGGAGACAACCATGGTGCAAATCAAGTTGGCGGCCCTTCGGCCGACCATGCTGCTGATCAGTACGGCGGCGGTCCTCGCAGCGTGCGGCGGGGGCAGCAGCAACTACGTCCTGCCGCCCACCACCGGAGCAACTCCGCCCGTCGCAGGCCCAGGGACCCCGACGCAGGCACAGCCCGGCAAGCTCCTGTCCTGCGACGATCTCGCATCCAAGGCCGCCCTCGCCGGCACCGTCTATACCTCCGTGACGTCCGTGGCAGCCGGCGGCCTGACCGTCGCCGGCATCAGCACCCCGGTGCCTGCACATTGCCTTGTCAAAGGCAAGATGAACGAACGCACCAGCACCGTCGACGGACAGACCTACGCGATCGGCTTCGAGATGCGCTTGCCGGTCGAATGGAACGGCCGCTTCTTCTACCAGGCCAACGGCGGACTCGACGGCAGCGTGGTGACGGCGACGGGCGGTGTCGGCGGTGGCGGGCCTCTCTCGACTGCGCTGCACATGGGTTTCGCGGTGATCAGCTCGGATGCCGGTCACTCGTCGCCGACGCCCAGCTTCGGACTCGACCCGCAAGCCCGGGTCGACTACGGTTACAACGCCGTGGCGCAACTCACGCCGATGGCCAAGAACCTGATCACCAAGGCGTATGGCCGCGGCCCCGATCGTTCCTACCTCGGCGGGTGCTCCAACGGCGGCCGGCACGCCATGGTGGCGGCCTCGCGCTACGCGGACCTGTATGACGGCTTCCTTGCCGGCGACCCGGGTTTCAACCTCCCGAAGGCGGCAGTGGCGCAACTCTACGGTGTGCAGCAATACGCCACTGTCACGACGGGCCTGACCGGCCAGAACAAGCCTGATCTGCAAACCGCATTCACCCAGGCCGAGCTGAACACGGTGGCCCAGGCTGTCGCGGCGCGCTGCGATGCGCTCGATGGCTTGACCGACGGCATCGTCTCTGACGTCCCGAAATGCAAGACGGTATTCAACCTGGCCACGGATGTCCCCTCCTGCTCCGGAGCGCGCGACGGAACCTGCCTGACCAGCGCACAGAAGACTGCACTGTCTAATGTCTTCACCGGCGCCCGGAACAGCGCGAGCACCGCCATCTACAGCTCTTTCCCCTTTGATGCAGGCATCAACGGGGCCAACTGGCGCCAATGGAAATTTGCCAACTCGCAGGTACTGGACACGGGTGCGGTCGGTTTCGTGTTCAGCACGCTGCCCCTAGGCCCGAGCCGGCCTTCCGGCATCGACTTCGCGCTGGCTTTCAGCATGGACAGCGACGCACCGAGCATCTATGCGGCCAGCGGCATCTACGCGGAGTCTTCCATGTCGTTCATGACGCCCCCGAACCCGACGCAGATGAAGACACTGCGCGACCGCGGCAGCAAGCTGCTGGTCTACCACGGCACCAGCGACCCGGTGTTCTCCTCGGATGACACGACCAACTGGTATGAAGGCCTGCGCGCGAACAACGGTGGCGATGCCTCCAGCTTTGCGCGCTACTTCCCCGTACCCGGCATGAACCATTGCGCTGGTGGCCCGGCAACGGATCAGTTCGACATGCTCTCGCCGCTCGTCGCATGGGTCGAGCAAGGCAAGTCTCCGGATTCCGTGAAGGCAACGGCCCGAGGCGCAGGCGCCAATGTGGTCAACGCCGAAATTCCCGCCACCTGGTCTGCCAGCCGCACGCGCCCCCTGTGCCCCTACCCCAAGGTGGCGACCTATACCGGCAGCAATCCCGAAGACGCGGCAAGCTTCAGCTGCAAGTAAGGCGACCCGTCGCGACGCTGAAGCGGGGGCCGTGCGTCACGGCCTCCCCGCGTCGCCGCCGCGCTTCCTGGCGGAGCTGTCGCCCCAAGCCAGCGAGATCAATCCGAAGATCACCAGCCAGACCACGCCCGAAAAGATCGCGCCACCCCAGTGCATGCCGGTGTCGCAGTTCAAGTCCAGGAACTTCGAGAGGGTGGAGCTTCTGTCGATCGCCAAGGTTGCGAATCGTGCGGGCAGGTAGTAGAGAAACTGCAGCCACTCCAAGAGATCGCTCACGGAGACTCGACCATCCCTGTTGGAGTCGACGATGACCTCGAGCCTCTGGCAGTGATCAGCGAATATGACCATCCTTCACTCCCCGTAAGGAAATTCGCTGGATCATCCCACGCAAAGGGAAGCAGATGTCAGGCGGCGGCCATGACCTCCGGCGAACGCTCGGCCGTACGCTCCATGTGAACCCAGTCAACCAGGTCGCTCGTCGGGTGATAGCCGCGCACCGCCTGCTGCAACAACTCGCGGATGGATTGCAGGTCGTTCGCGTCCACGGCCGTGGTCAACGCCTTCAGGATCACGCTCAGGTCAGGCCAGTCCAGAAAGTCCTCGTGCGCCTTCATGATGCGAGGATGCTTCGTCGGCAAGGGGTTGTCGCCAATCAACAGTTCTTCATAGAGCTTCTCCGCCGGCCGCAGGCCCGTGACTTCGATTGCAATGTCGCCTTCGGGATTCGCGGCATCGCGCACGGTCATGCCGGATAGCTCGACCATTCGACGAGCGAGGTCGCTGATCTTCACTGGCGCGCCCATGTCCAGCACGAACACATCGCCGCCGCTGCCCATGGCACCTGCCTGAAGCACCAATTGAGCCGCCTCGGGAATCGTCATGAAGTAGCGTGTGATTTCCAGGTGGGTCAACGTGATCGGCCCTCCGCGCTTGATCTGCTGGCGGAACAGTGGCACCACCGAACCCGACGAGCCCAACACGTTGCCGAACCGGACCATGCTGAATCGGGTCGTGTCGGGTTTGTTCTCGACCTCGCGGGCCAGCGCCTGCAGAACCATCTCGGCCATCCGCTTGCTCGCGCCCATGATGTTCGTCGGACGCACTGCCTTGTCCGTGCTGACTAGCACGAAGTCGCCCACACCCTGCTCTGCTGCCACACGCGCGGTGACCCAGGTACCAATCACGTTGTTCTTCACGCCTTCGGCCGCGTTGTGCTCGACCAGCGGCACGTGCTTGTAGGCGGCGGCATGGTAGAGCGTCGCCGGGCGCCACGCCCGCATGATTTCGCGCATCCGCTTTTCGTCGCGCACGGAGGCGAGCAGCGGCACCACCCGCACGGCCGGTCCGGCATGGTTCGCAAGCTGAGTCAGCAGTTCAGCATGAATGGAATACAGCGCGAACTCGTTGCTCTCCACCAGCAACAGCGTCCCGGGCCGTGTGCGCACAATCTGCCTGCACAGCTCGCTGCCGATCGAGCCGCCTGCTCCGGTGACCAGCACCACCTTGCCGAGCACGTTCTTGCTCAGCAGGAGGTCGTTGGGAGGCACCGCGTCGCGGCCCAGTAGGTCTTCGATGTCGAGTTCGCGCAGGTCACCGGTTTGAACCCGGCCTTGAGCCAGATCGGTCAGGCTGGGCAGCGTGCGCACCGCGACGCGTAGCCGCAGCAGGCGATCCAGGATCTCATTGCGCCGCTTGCGGGACGCAGTCGGCAGCGCGAGAAGAACGGTGCCGACTTCAAACGCACGGATCCGATCCGCCAGTTCGCTCGGACTGAAGACCGGCAGGCCGCCAACCACACCGCCATGCAAGCGGGAATCGTCGTCCAGGAAGCCGACGACCCGCATGTCGGCATTGCGCGAGACCGCCTGCGACAGCTGCTGTCCGGCCGAACCCGCTCCGTAGATCAGCACGTTCGGCAACCCGTTCATGGACATCAGCTTGCGGTAGCTGCCGCCGAGCCAATAGCCGACGAAAGCGCGCAAAGCCCCAACCGCCACCATCAGCAACAAGGGCTGGATCACACCCAGCGTGCGCGGCACTCCGTTGGTCCCGATCAGAGTGAACACCACGCCAAACAACAGAGCGTAGAGGACCGAGGCGTGCCACACGGCGACAAGCGCGCTGCCACCGCCGTAGCGATAGACGGTGCGGTAGAGGCCGAACACCACGAAAAGCGGCAAGGCGATGACCACCGAGCCGACGACCGCCCACCAGGCGGTGTCGGACGGCATCGTCCAGGCCCCCATGCTCAGCGACAGCGCGAGCCAGACGGTGAGCACGCAAAGGCAAACGTCGACCACCAAGGCGAGCAGGCGCTTGGCGAAGCGCGGTAGCGCCAGCATCGGTGCAGAAAGCCGTTCGAGTGAGCGCCAGCCGAAGATCCAGCCGACAAGGCCACCGATTCCCACTCCGGCGGCGTCGGCACCGAGATCACCCCACTCGGCCATGCGAAAGGATGTGAACGCCTGCAGCACCTCGATCAATACCCCATAGGCCAGGAGACCGGCAAGCACCGCAGGGGCGCGGCCAGGGTATGCAGCCAGGCCCACCAACGCGAGCGTTGCGAAGGCCAGCATGTGGTTGATCTTGTCCCCTTGGGGGGAAGGCAACTGCAACGGCGAGACCGGAGTCATCGCAAGTATCAGCACAGCCACGCCGCAGATCCAGAAGCCGGCACGAACGAATCGCTGCCGGGCGCGTCGGGCGATCATCTGCTGCCAGCGGCTATTGCAGGGATGATTTCGACCGATAGCGTCGAGTCGCACGGCCTCCCTGCGGCCGTCCTTTTTGTTGTGGAACGCATGGATTCGAGAATAGGATGAAGGTGCTCATGCGCACTAGAGGCACCGTCCCGCAACGATGAGCGATACGCCCCGACTCGCTGTTGAAAATTCTTATTGCTGCGACAACAGGCCCATCAAGCGCTTGCCATGTCCAGCACTTGCGCGATGGTGTTGCAGGTCTTCTCGACCTCCGCGCGCGTGAGCGTGGGATGAACGAGGAACATGATGCTCGTGTCTCCGAGTTGCCGAGCGACGGTGAGCCGCGCTTTGGGGCGCCAGGGCGTCGAGTCGAAGGCCTTTTCCTGGTAGACCTCCGAGCACGACCCTTGGTAGCACGGGACGCCGCGCGCGCTGATCTCATGGACGATACGGTCACGACTCCAACCTGGAGCCAATCGCTCCGGCCGGACGTACGCGTAGCACTTGTAGTGAGCATGAAGCGTCTGCCCGTCGTCGTCGGGAAAGGCTGGCACGCGTAGCGCGCCATGCCCACGGCAGACCGCCAGGATCGCTTCAGCGTTCTTCGCGCGTGCAGCACGCCAGGCCGCCATGCGCTGCAG
This sequence comes from Variovorax flavidus, assembly GCF_030317145.1. Lineage (GTDB taxonomy): Bacteria > Pseudomonadota > Gammaproteobacteria > Burkholderiales > Burkholderiaceae_C > Variovorax > Variovorax flavidus. The sequence continues at coordinate 373,611 of NZ_JASZYE010000001.1, read as the reverse complement.
CTGGATGCGGCCGATGACCGCCTGCATCTCCAGCATGCGCCAGTTGGTGCCGAAGCTGTCGTGCACCCAACGGAAGCCCGGCGCGTGCTCGCGCTCGTGCACCGCTTCCCAACTCTTGCCATGGTCCTTGAACGACCACATGGCCGACCAGAGCGTGCGGTCGTTGGTCGTGACCATGCCGCCCTCGCCCCCTGTGGTCATGATCTTGTCCTGACAGAAGCTCCATGCGCCCACATGGCCGATCGACCCGACGCTGCGGCCCTTGTAGCGTGCGCCGTGGGCTTGGGCGCAGTCCTCGATCACCTTGAAGCCATGGGTGCCGGCGAGCGACATGATGCCGTCCAATTCGCAAGGCCAGCCGGCGAGGTGAACACAGATGACGGCCTTGGTCCGAGGCGTGAGGACGCGGGCGATCGTGGCGGCCGACAGGTTGCCGCTGTCCTCTTCCACATCGGCAAACACCGGGGTCGCGCCAGCGTTGATCACACACGAAATGCTGGCGATGAAAGTGCGCGGCGTTACCACGACTTCATCACCCGGGCCGATCTCCAAGGCCTTGAGTGCGACATCGAGCGCCAGCGTTCCATTCGCGAGCGCCACGGCGAATTCGGCGTCGGCCCAGGGGGCGAACTCCTTTTCGAAGGCTCTGGTTTCCTGTCCGGTCCAGTAGTTAACTCGGTTGGAAAGGAGGGTTTGCTGGACTGCGGCAGCTTCTTCGGCGGAAAAGCTAGGCCAGGGGGAGAAAGACGTATTCAACATGACAAATCAACCTTTGAAAAATGGCTTTGCGGGGTTGCCGACCACAGTGACGCCGGGTGGCACATCGCGCGTGACCACTGCGCCCATGCCGACCACGGCACCCCGGCCGATGACCAGAGGTTGACCGGGCTTGCCTTGCTTGATGACAGCGCCGCTGCCGATGTATGCGTGGTCCTCCACGACCACATTGCCGTTGCACCTGACACCCGGCGCGAATGTGACGAAGTCGCCGATCACGCAGTCATGCTCGACATGGCTGTAGAGGTTGGCGTGGAAGTGCCGACCGATGCGAATGTTGGACGTGAGGGTGACGAAAGGACTCAGGATCGCGCCCTCGCCCAGCGTGACCTCGTCCATGACCACCACATTCGTGGCAGCGATGGTCCAGGGCTGCACGCCATCGGCGGCGCAACGCGCGGCCAGCATTGCCCGCACGGTGCTGTTGGCGATAGCAAGCACCACGTGACGCGAACTGGCTTCAGCTTGCAGGAACTCCGCATAGGGCACCACGCGCTGACCGTTCACGACCTGCGCCTCGGGCTGGTCGTCCACAAACACCAGTTGGTTCGGCGCGATGCCTTGGCGCTGCAACTGCTTGCGCGCCACGGGCATTACGCTACGGCCACAGCCGCTGACGCCGTAGACGGCGAAGAGCGGAACGGTCATCGCTCTGGCTCCGCCTGTGAACCGGTGAAACGCGGCATGGTTGCCTCGCCCGCGGCGCTGATGCCGTCGCGCGCGAGCACTTTGCGAATCGTGAGCAACAAGATGCGAATGTCGAGCCAGAGCGAGCGATGGTCCACGTACCACACATCGAGCCTGAATTTGTCTTCCCAGCTCAGCGCATTGCGACCATTGACTTGTGCCCAGCCTGTGATACCCGGGCGCACATCGTGGCGACGCGTCTGTTCGGCGGAATACAGCGGCAAGTATTCCATCAGCAACGGACGCGGTCCGACTAGGCTCATGTCACCCTTGAGCACGTTCCACAACTCAGGCAGCTCGTCCAAGCTAGTCGCGCGCATAAAGCGACCAAAGGGCGTAAGGCGGGCGGCATCCGGCAACATCTGACCATCGAGTCCACGTGCGTCGGTCATGGTGCGAAACTTGTTCATCCGAAACGGCCGACCGCTCAGTCCTGGACGTACCTGGCGAAAGAAGATCGGGCTACCGAGCTTTCGACGCACCTGCCACATAAGGAACAAAAGTGGAAAGCCGAAAAGAATCAAGGCGATGAGGGATAGAAGTATGTCAAATACGCGCTTCATGAATCGGCATCGTTTGCGAGATGTTGACCGTGCGAAACGCTGCTATAGCCACGCGGATTTTTGGATTGCCAACGCCACGCGTCGGCCATCATCTCGGACAAGCCGAGTTGGGCCTCCCAGCCCAACTCGGCCGAGGCCTTTGCCGGATCAGCCCAGCATTCGGCAATGTCGCCGCCTCGGCGCGGGGCAATTTGCCACGACACCGATCTTCCGCTGGCCTCTTCGAAAGCACGAATCATCTGAAGCACGCTGTAGCCCCTTCCGGTGCCCAAGTTCCATACATTCAGACCAGGCTTTCTATCGATGACCGCGAGTGCCTTGAGGTGCCCGTTAACCAAATCCTGCACATGAATGTAATCGCGTACACCGGTACCATCGGGCGTGGGATAGTCGTCGCCGAATATTTGCAATTGCTTGAGTTTGCCTATCGCCACTTGACTAATGTAGGGCAGCAAATTATTCGGAATCCCGTTAGGGTCCTCACCAATCAATCCACTCGGATGGGCACCCACCGGATTGAAATACCGCAAGATCGCAATCCTCCAACGCGCGTCCGACTGGGCTAGATCACGCAACAACTCCTCAACCATGAGTTTAGAACGGCCGTAGGGATTGGTCGGCACGCCTGTAGGACTGGCTTCTCTAATAGGCACCTGAGCACCCTCGCCATACACCGTGGCAGATGAGCTAAACACCAAACGAAAAACTGCCGCTTCGCTCATCGCTTCGCACAGTTGCAACGTACCATTTACATTGTTATGGTAATACAGCAACGGCTGCCGCAAACTGTCGTTGACTGCCTTGAGCCCTGCAAAATGAACAACAGCCTCGATGCGATGCGTCGAAAACACATGGCGCAAAAAATCAGATTCTCGAATATCGCCTTCTAAAAATTTTGGCGTGCGGCCTGCAATTTTAGATACTCGCGCGAGGGACTCCTGAGAGCTATTACACAGATTATCGATCACGACAACGTCATGTCCGGCCTGCAGCAAGGCAAGCGTGGCATGCGAACCAATGTAGCCAGCCCCGCCAGTAACGAGAACGCATGAATTCATCGAATAATTCCCCCGTGAGTAATTGAAATTTCCTTGTAAAACTGGACCATACGCTCCCAGTGCTCCCGTTGCTCAAATCGTTGCCGGATACGCTCTCTAGCTTGCCGCCCCATACCCCGAAGCATTACACCGCTCATTTGCATCGCCTCACCCATGGCGGTACGCAATCCGGCCACGTCGCGTGACGGCACCAACCATCCATTTAGCCCCGGTTCAACTACCTCATTGCATCCGTTGATGTTGGTTGCAATAACCGGAAGCTCCATTGCTCCCGCCTGCAAAATAACGTTGGGAAACCCCTCACGATAACTAGGCAATACCAACGTGTCCGATGCCCGTAATGCCGCGCGGATGTCCTCTAAGAATCCTAATGAGTGAATGCGGCCGTGAGAATTTATGATGTCCACTAGATCATCAGCGATAGGCGCCGACTGATCGACACTACCTACCAGCAGTAAGCGCGCCTTAGATGGCAGTGCCTTAAATGAATGGATCAATTCAAACAGCCCCTTATCCTTGTTCAGGCGCCCGACGAAACAAAATACGAAATCTGCTCCTCCAATACCCAAATTCCCTCTTAGGACCTTCGCAGACTGCTCCACGCCCAATTCCATTGGATCAAAGTGCGCGGTATTGACTCCAGCAATATTTCCGTAACCGATGACGGCAAGTGGCTTACGAGTGATACGAAAGCGGCTCAAATCGCTACGAACTCCCTGCCCTTCAGGCACGACGTGGGTCGCGCACGCGCAGATCAAACGATCGATAAAAATCAACAGCCATCGCATCAAACCACGTGCCGTGGGAAAAATAAGGCCCGTGAATGTATGTACCCGCACGGGCACACGGCATATCCACGAGGCAACCATAGCAATTAATCCCGCTTTCGGCGTATAGGAATGAACGACTTGCGGCCTCGTCCGCAAAAGCACTCTAATCATGCTATACAGGGATCTTAAATCTCTAAACGGATCAATTCCGCGCTTCATCGGCACCTCGTGCACATCGACTCCCTCTCCAGTCGAAATACGTGCAACGGCATCGCCGGGACTTGTGGCCAGATCAATCTCGAAGTAGCGAGCGAGATAGCGGGGCTGATTTTTTAGAATAGTTTCTATCGTTTCGGGCACTGTGGTGCATATTAAAATTCGCGACATCAACCACCTCCCTGCCCTTCAGGGCCCTCTTTCCAATAACAGAAAACAATAGAAGCACAAGAACCGGAGTAAACATCCATTTTTGTCGAACGGCGATCCCCAAATTCGCGGTGGTGGTCGCCAGCATAAACCACGAAAAAATACAATACGTCCAAAGAAATACTCGGCCTTCTTCTAAAGTCCTCCCGCGAGACGTCATCAATTTCCATGCGCCCAAAATGGAAAGCAGCAGCAACGCTACATTTTCGAACGACACTAGCATTGAGGCCAATCCATTGGCCTCAAACGGTAATGGCCTAAACAGATAAGTAAACAACTGCACGGGCAGCATCATTTCGGATATGTCTATGCTGCTGCCTCCTTCCAAGTTATAAGACTGCCTCTCCTCAACAAATTCGAGAAAACTTGCCGCTTCTGCCACACCAGAATACTTCAATGCAAATGGGATCAAAAATGCCGCCACAGTGAATATAGAAGTTCCGACAAAAATCCGACGCTTTAATGAGGCCGTTCGGCTAGATATTATGGAAGCAGCCAAAGAAATTATCATAATCCCCGCCACATGCGGGCGAACAAATAGCATAAACAGGCCAGCAATCACCATCGCTCTCGTACGACGGTTCAAATCCAGGGCCGCCCACAAGGCAAGATTTGCCGCCAAAAATGCAACAGAATCTTTTCCTATCCCAGAAGACCAAAAACTTACCGACGGCAAAAAAATTGCAACCGTCGCTGCCCTACGCATTGCAACAGATTTACCTACGACTATGCATTGCATGCTTCCATGAAACGCAATCAACCCAACCGCACCAAGCACGCCAAAAACCAGACAAGCACCTAAAAATGAGAGCCCCAAATATTGACTTAAAAAATACGTAAAATACTGAATTCCTGACGTTCCAAACGCAAATTCAGCATTTGCCACAAGATTCGAATCGAAGTACATCAACGCATCGCCGCCGAACTCGATTACATACATGGAATATATAATCGAAAATATGGAATGCCATAGATAAATAGTGACCGCCCAACCCGCGCGAACCTTGAAAATCCGGGCAAAACGTGCCGCGAGTCCCAAACCAACGATAAAAACGATTGCAGCACCGAAAACGTGCCATGCCGATGATGCGAGCTCCATCTAAGCCGCTACCTGTGCGATGCGCTCACAGCGCATCGCAATTTTAAAAAATCCCATTTGGATCTTTCGTGCAACCTAAGACACCGAAGCGCGACTGGATTCAACATTCTGTTTACGGACGGTGCGACAAGCGCCGCACGGTTTCCTTAATGTTGGATGCGCGCAGTACGCTGTCCCATGAATATTGGTCTACGTCGCCCGCACGAAAATCAAAACCATCTACAGCGGCCTTCGAGGATAAGCCCTCGAAGGAAAGAAATTTTCCGCCGACTCTTCTTTCAAAATGGTCGACCCACTCATATCTGTTGGTGACGACTCCCAGCCCCAACGCGCAGTACTCTATTACTTTAGTGCTGTCTTGCAGATAATAAGGATACTTGTCGATCGTATAATTAATACCGTATCGTGCACTCGCCATGATTTCGTAAGATCGATCAATATCCACGCGACCAAATAGTTCAACATTTCGAGACCACGGCCCTTTGAATTGCAAGGTGTCTTTTTCAGAATTTCCGACCACAGCGACCGTACACCCCATTGATGCAATTTTGAGTATTGCATCATGCACCCCGGCGCGATTTGTCGATCCGGAATACACAAAATCGAATATTTTGCGCGCGTTCAAGTTCTTCTCCACCAGGGCTTTGTGAAATCCCATCCCTCGAACGTCGTGCGATACCGTCGGAGAAAAGAAAAGGTGTTCACGAACCTTCTCATTGAGAAATAAGTAATGATCACCCCGGATATTTAACAGTCTCTTTAGCAGATTTTTTAGCACGGGAAGCCGGCCGGTTGAGAGCGAATGATATTCGGCAATGACCTTCGATCGGGAAGCCTTCCAAAATGGAAACAAGCCACAGAATAGCAAGATCACGTCAGAATTTGGATCCGCCTCTTTTAGAGATTCATAGTCCCTAACAACAAAATCCGAATCGGCCGTTAAAAAATCCCGATACGCAGCCAACTCAGGGTAAAACGCCTGTGCGCCATGGACGATCCCAACCCTAATCATTTTAGAAAACTCCAACGTTTATATTTCTTTTGCGATAGCAAATCCACAAAACGATTTTCACCAAGACGCTTCCGGTGGAGGTCGAAATCGCTGCGCCCATAACACCTAACTGCGGGATCAGCGCGAGGCAAAGGGCAGCCGATAGACTCAACGCAACAATTTGGGTTATCAGCAGGATCTTTCGATCAAATTCGTGTGTTGCAATGGTCATACCAAACCCAAAGAGGTGCCCCACCCCCTGTCCAAGCAATAGCACGAGAAGCACATTTATCCCATCGGCCAGCATTTCTTCCTCAATGCCATATAGGGAAAAATAGACATGTCCGAGCATCTTCGTGCAAAGCAGCAACGCCGCGGAAATTGCGACTAGCAGAATTGAATATCTCCGAGAAATCGAGGCGATAGTTCCTGAATGGCCACATTTAAGAGCTTTGACCAAATCAGGCGTAATCGTTAAAACAACCGATTGACTTACGTAAGAGATGAGATTCACCGCAGCTTGCGCGACCGCGTATAGGCCCAGTTGCTTGCCGTCTACCATCTTTGCCAAGAAAAATCTGTCCGCCTGGGTGGCGAGCAAAATGAGAACGAGTGCCAGCGTTACTGTGCTGCCGTTTTTAAGCAGAAATAGGCCGCATCGCCGTAAATATCCGATAGCATCAACGAAGCCAAATTCGCTAGCGGGAACATTTTTCTTGAGTGCAAATAATGCCAGCGAGATCAATAACGTCGATGAAATCAGATACGCCGACGTTAGATTTCGAACGTCGCCAGAGGCATCAAAAAGGTGAGAAAAAACCAAGATCAGTAGCAACGGAAGAAGATTTCTAGCCAAATCATCCAACGCTGCATTCAAAATCTGCTTTCCTCTCACAGCGAGAGCCGCTGCCTTTGCTCCGAGGATCGAAAATGGGATAAAGGCAAATACTATTGAACTGAGGTGACCAAGCTCCAGATGCGTGGCGAACATCCACAGCAACGGAGCACATAGTAGGCACAATGACGTATTGACCAATAGCACGGCAGCCATCTTCCCATGACTATCATTATCAGAATGATCCATCATGTAAGAAGTGCTTAACCCCCATGAGGCGATTAGCGCACCAATATTACTCAAAGTGAGCGCAACCGCGAACAGCCCAAATGCAGTCACCCCGTATAGACGGGAAATTATTAATGAAAGTGTGAGGGCGAATACAGCCCCGAGTACTTTTAACCCAAGGACTCCAATTATTCGCGAACGGCCGATCACTCGGCCATCCTCACGGTGTATCTACCGGCCATGCTTTTTTCGAAAACCCCCTGCAGCTTGTAGTAATTGTTGTTATGCAGTATGACTTTTTTCCCCATCAGGCAGCTTGCAATTCCCACGTGCAATCTATCCGTGGTTACAACATCGTACAAGTCGATGATTTGCAAGAATCTTTTGGCAGATCTCAACGAATCATCGTATGTCCCAGCACCAAGACTTGCCATGATCGATAAATCATTTACGAGCCTTCGAGGAGCGGAAAGTTTCTTATTTTTTTCATCATCACAGCGGAAAGCGTCTATTTTTTTTGTGAAATTTGACCTTACTTTATGATAGATAAACGCTCCGTCACGGATCATGTTTTTCCAGTTAAAGTTGGACTTTGATACTTGTGATCGCAATATTTGCTGAACGTCAACGTGAAATGCCATATCGTCGTCTACGGATATATCGACGTCCAACCTAAGCGACGAACAGTAATCTGCCGAGTATTTTTCTCGGCAGACTACTATCGACTGAGCCGGCAGTCCCATCATCACGTCATCAACCTGACGAATTGACTGAGGCAGGATAATGATTTGAATTTTCTTTCCTGAAATTCTTCGAAGGAAATTCGGTGTAGCCGTCCACTCCGGGACGAGCGTCCCGCCACCGGCAACGATTACAACGTCTCCATCACGAAGCTCGTCAACCTGGCTTGGTCCGATCGATCTATAGCGCAGGCCTGTCTTTTTTGCCAAGCTATAGAACCCCATGTTTATCAGGGCATCCCCCGCATTTCCGCCGTTGGGGTAATAGTAGATGTTGTTAGCGCACTTGGTTGCCAAGCTAGAAAGCAGGTCTTCTGTTAAATTCATGTTGCTCCCAGAAATCGGTAAATTCGACACGTATGCGCTCTTGTTGGGAGCAGTTCGGATCGCTTGTTTTGAGTGCAGCGTGGTCCTTCCCAAAATCGCCTTCAACCACGTCCTAATACTTGTAATCCATGTAACGATACCGGCTGTACTTGTGCCCAAATCCATACTCATAGCGCCGTTTCATATTGAGTCCGTTGAATATCACCCCGGTAGCCTTTACTCCCGAATTAAGGAGACGCTTGGCAGATTCTTGCAATTCACCTAGGCTCGTAAACTCCGATCGCGCCACGAGAAATAAGGCACCGGCGAGCGGCGCGAGGATCGCAGTGTCTGATGCCGCCAGCACCGGAGGCGTATCGATAATGATCATGTCGTAATGCTGTGCCGTCTCCTGTACCAGATTCGGACTCGCAGGCGCCATTAGCAATTCGGCCGGATTCGGTGGCAATACCCCAGTTGAAAGAAAGTCCACGTTAGGCACCACCTGCCGATGCACGGCGTCGGCGAAATTTATGCTGCCGCTCAGCACTTCGCTCATGCCCTTTTCGCGCGGCAAATCGAAGTATTGATTTAGATGCCCCTTGCGCATATCGGCGTCGATCAACAGCACCTTCTTGTTGACCGCCCCCAGTATTGCCGCCAGATTCACGCTCGTGAATGATTTTCCAATGCCAGGGGTTGGGCCTGTGATCAGGATGATATTGTTGGCTGCGTCCGACATCGCAAACTGCAACGCGGTGCGGAGACTGCGAAGGCTTTCAATTGCTGGATCCTGCGGCGCGGTGATGGCCAGCACGTAATTGCCACCATCGCTTTTGCCCGCTTCCCTTGTTTTCCGTACCTGCGCTTCGGAATGAGGTACGGTCGCGAACACGTGCAGTCCTGTGTGCTCTTCGATATCGGCCGGGCCATTGAGCCCCGGCCTCATGCTGTTGCGCAGGAAAGCCAGAGCCAGTCCAATCAGAAGGCCGACGACTGCCGCCAGCGCTACGACCAACGAGCTTTGGGGCTTCACCGGCTTGTATGGCGCAACCGCCGCATCGACGATGCGCACATTGCCCACCTTGCCCTCCTTTACCAGTCGCAACTGCTGCGCTGCGTTGAGCAGATTGACGTAGAGTTCGCTATTGACCTTGACGTCGCGAGTCAAGCGCAGCAACTCCTGCTCGGTGTCGGGAAGCGCCTTCACCCGTCCGTTCAACTCACCGAGTTCGGCGTTGATAGCGGCAATCTGGGCGTCAAGCGTGCGAATGCTGTGGTGCTCGGCTGTGTAGAGCGCGAGCAGTTCCTTGCGCTTCTGCTGAAGCTCGAGCAGGCTGGTCTGCAGCTTGACGGATTGCTCCAGCACCAGCTTGCCCTCTGTGCCGAGGTCGAAGGTGCTGTTGCGATGGCGAAAACCGCTGAATTTGTTCTCAGCCTCTTCCATCTGCAGCTTCAATTGCGGTAAGAAAGTGCCCAGGAATGTCAGGGACTTCTCGGCCTCTGCAGCTTTGCGCTGCACGTTCTGCCGCACGTAGAGGGAGCCAATTTCGTTGAGCGTGCGTGAGATTTCCCGCGGGGAAGCACCCTCCAGGCTGGCGCGAATCACTCCGGATTGCTTGCCTTCTTCGGCGATGCCGAGTTGCCGCTGCAGTTCCTCCGTCACCTGCAACGTAAGGTTGCGGGTGACTTCAAACTGCGCGCCGGGACGGCCCACCGCCGAAGCAACCAGCAGGCTTCCCGCCACGCCGTTGATGTCGTAGGTCAAGGCTTCGCCGACCTTTCCTTGCGCCAGCACATCTCCGTCGGGTGACGACAGCTCATACCCTTCGTCCAGCAGGCGCACACGGAAAGGTTGCCCTTCCAGGCCCTCCGGCACGGTAAATTTGGCAACCTCCAAGGCTTCGTTGCCACTCACCAAGCCGCCCAGCCCCAGGAAGCCCGGGTTTGAAGGCTCCTTGCCACGCTTGGCGAGCCAACGGCCAACGATCGGCAGGTATCTGGGCGTCACCTCGACATCGAGGGCGAGGTTCTTCACGGCCTGGCCCACCACCAGACGGGATCGCAATATCTGCATTTCCGCCGAAGCGGGCGAGCGGATATCGAACAGGCCGGAAGCCTGCCCGAGCAGATTGCTGACGCCATCGCTCTTGCCGTCCTCTACCTGGATCACGGTATTGGCCCGGTACACAGGGGCACTCAGAAGCGCGTAGGCCGCGCCAGCGACCATCGCCACAGCGGTGACTGACGCAATCAGCCAACGGTGATCGAGCACGACGTCGAGCAGTTCGAGCAGATTGATTTCGTCTCCGGCGACGGATGAGCGCGAGGCTCCGGACGAAATGGAAGAAGAGGAATTCATTCGCGGGACATTGGGGTTGGCGGTTGTTGTTCCGATCGGGGCGGCACTCAAGCAATCTGGCGAATGCGCGCGACCCAGTCGGCAGCGCCGCGGGCGATGTCGGCACAAGCCGTTTCGAAGGCGGCCTTGGGTTGGCGATAGGGGTCGACAATGTCGAACCCACCACGATCGCCCAGTCGGAACAGCTTGCCGCGCACGAGCGGATAACGCTGCTCGAGGTCGGTCTTGTGGCGCTGCTCCATGACCAGGATCAGCTCAGCGGCTTGGCACATCCAACCGGTGATCTGCTGCGCACGGTGCGCCGAAAGATCCAGCCCATGCGCGGCACCCACCTCGACCGACAGCGGATCGGCCGGCGCACCGACCAGCGCGCCGAGGCCTGCGGACCAGACCTTGGCCTGCGGCAGGTCGCGGGCCATGAAAGCCTCGCCAAGAGGGCTTCGGCAAATGTTGCCCACACAGACCACGAGAATGTTCAACATCAGTTGTTGCCGATGCTGTTGCCGACGTTCATGACCTGCGCGCTCGGCAGGATCAGGGTGATGACGCGGTTCCAGCGAACCAGTGCTGCCGGGTCCACGTAGACGACGTCGCGCGACTTGAGCTCGAAGCCTTCGGCCAGCGCATAAGCTGCGGGTGAGCGCGCGTCGAGGTGAAAGATTTCCGGCTCGGCTTCGATGCGCGAGCGCACCACGTAGATCTGCCGAGGCTCACCAGTGGCGGTGCTCACGCCGCCCGCTTCACCCAAGGCTTCGTTGAGCGACAAGCGGCCGTTGCGCAGCGGCAATGCCAAAGGACGCGTGACCTCGCCCATCACATAGACCTTGGCATCCTCCCGGCTGTAGACGCGCACCAGGTCTCCATTGCCCAGCAGGATCTTCGTCGGGTTGATGCCGAGAGCAGTCAACTGCTGCATGTTGACGATGGCTGTGTTGCCGTCGCGCGAGACGGAGACCATCGACCGGTCCGCATCGGCGGCAAATCCACCCGCACGATTGATCGCTTCCGGCAGCGTCATCGGGATGTCGTTCACTGCCTGCAGGCCCGGCGTCCGAACCGAGCCGTCGACATAGACCCTGCCACTACGGTACGACTGGATGCGCACCGTCATCTTCGGATCGTTGAAGTACTTGGAAAGACGAGCACTGAGTTGCTCGCGCGCCTCGTACTCGGTGAGCCCCCCCGCCTTGAAGCTGCCCACATAGGGGAACTGGATCAGGCCGTCAGGGCTGACGTTGTAGCCGTTGCTGACAGGCGAGCCGCTTGTCGCGTCGGTGGTGATGGATCCCGCCGGCGCCAGCGCCAGATCGGGATGGTCCCAGACCACGATGTTGAGGATGTCGCCGGCCCCGATGCGGTAAGCATCGGGCGCGCCGTACAAACGCTTGACGTCATCGCTCACGTCGGTGGCTTTTTCGGCCCGTTGGCGGCGAATCAACTCCGGCGTAATGGACTGCAATGCACCCTGAGGCGCCGGATCGTCGATGGTGTCGCCGGCCACCATCACGGCCCGCTCATCGAAGCTCATGCCGGGCGACATCGCGCACCCCGTCGCCAGGATGAGCATCGTCGCGCCAAAAAGCCGTTGAGCCTGATGGACCAACGGTGCAGGGAACTGAGGAAGAAGTCGAGGGAAATACATATCCGCGAAGACTTTGGACAAACACTGCATAGGCAGAGGGAATCGGCAATGGGCGTTCGACGCGCGAACACACAATCACCACCGACTCGAAAGTCTCGGGTCGAGCAAAAAATCTAGAAAACATGTTGAGCGAAGCCGCTCGCGACAGGAACTCGCCACCGCAGCAAAAAAAGCCCGAGGGATGAAACCCGACACGAAGTCCCGCAATTGAAATGAACGGGCGCTGTCGCCGCTTCTCGGAATTCAGAACCCACCAATTAATTCGGGCGAACTATATCAGCGGCGAATTACAAGGAATCGCACAAGACCGACAAAGAGAAATGATCGCGACTCAAAAAGAATTTTCCATTGATAATTTGGAATATTCTTTTTACGAGCCTAAAGCCCTATTGATGCGATTCCATAAAAGGCATCTTAATTCACAACAAATAGAACTTTTTATTCGCCCAACCATTGACGAACAAAGGACAGTCGCGCCGGTTTGCGCCGCCTGCAAGCGCTGCGATAACGCTGATCGTCCGGCAAGAAAAAAGCCCGCTGTCTTGCGACAGCGGGCTTCTTGCGATTCAACGGTGAATGGTAGGACGTACTGGATTCGAACCAGTGACCAACGGATTAAAAGTCCGCTGCTCTACCAACTGAGCTAACGTCCCATTACCAGATTTCTTTGACCAGATCTTCGCCGGCACAGAATCCGGCAAAGCCCAAGATTATAGCGTGGCTTTTCGTGCAATCCCATCGAGAACCCAGCCTGCAGCACATTGTCCGAAGGTGGCCGTCACGCTCACCACGGACCCATAGCCGTGGCAGTTGAGCGAACCATCGCCTTCCACCGCGCACGAGGCGTCGGGCGGCGCCACGCTCTCGCGACTGAAGACGCAGGTCACGCCGATTTTGCGGCCCTCGCGCGGTGCGCCGTGCTCCTTGCGCAGTCGCTGCCGAAGCTGCGCAAGCAAGGGATCGTGGGTGACCAGCGCAAGGTCGTCAATGTCGACCTTGTGCGCCAAGCGCTTGCCGCCCGCTGCGCCCACCGTGATGAAGCCTGCGCCCGCGTCGCGTGCCCATGCAGCCATGGCCACCTTGGCTCTCACCTGGTCGCATGCATCGATGACCGCAGCAGCGGGGCCGTTCGCTGCTTGTGCCGTGGCAAGCAGTTGGACCCAATTGCCCGGCTCCACGAACTCGTCCAGTGCAAGCACCTTGCAAGCCGGGTTGATCTGTGCGATCCGGTCGCGCATGGCCTCGACCTTGGCTTGGCCCACTGTGGCGTCCAGCGCATGGATCTGGCGGTTGATGTTGGATTCGGCGATGTGATCGAGGTCGACCAGTGTCAGCCGCCCCACTCCGCTGCGTGCCAGCGCCTCGACGGCCCACGAGCCGACGCCGCCGATGCCGGCGACCAGCACATGCGCATCGCGGATGGCAGCAGCGCCCGCTACGCCGTAGAGACGCTCGAGCCCGCCGAAGCGGCGGGCCAGATCGGCGTCGTCCGTAGCGACGGGGGAAACAATGCTCGACAAGATGCAGCCGAGGTTAGCGAAGTCGCGAGAGGCGCTCGCGTCCCGCCTGCGCAGCTTCGGACTGCGGGTAGGCCTTGGTCAGGTCTTCGAGCGTACGGCGCGCCGCGCGCGTGTCCTTCAATTCGATCTGGCAGTTGGCGATGGACAAGACTGCTTCAGGGGCCTTCGCGTGATCGGGAGCCAGCGACAGCATGGACCTGAAGTTGGCGATGGCCTCGTTGTAATTGCGTGTCGCGTATTGCGCATTGCCGAGCCAGAACAGCGCGGACGCGTTGTAGCCGCTTTGCGGATAGCGTTTGACGAACTCGGCGAAGGCCGTCTGCGCCTGTGCGAACTGGCCAGCCCTGAAGATTCCCAGCGCCGCATCGAAGTCGGCCTTCTCGCGAGGATCGGCCGTGAACTCGCGGCCATCGACGGCCACCTTCGAAGGCTCGTTCTTCTTGAGCTTGTCGTCGACTTCCGTCTGACGCTGCTGCATTTCAGTCACGGTTCGCGTGAGCTGTTCGTTCTGCCCGGTCATGCGCGCCAGGTCGCCGCGCATCTGTTCGATCTGGTTTTGCAGATCGAGAAGGCTCCGGCGCAGTTGCGCGTTTTCGTCGTTCTGGCGCTGCTCGCTCTGCAAGCGCATGGCCTCGACGCGCTGGCGCAGGTCGAGGATGGCGCGGCGGGCCTCGTCATCCTCGAACAGCGCAGCCTGCGCGCCCAGTGAGGCGCACAGCAAGGTGACTGCGAGGGCCGCCCCTCGCAAGGAAACACCGCGCATCATCAACGGTAGGTGATTTCAGCGCGGCGGTTTTGCGCCCAGGCGTCTTCGCCCGAGCCTTGGGCCGCGGGCTTCTCCTTGCCGAAGCTCACAGCTTCGATCTGGCTGTCGGAAACACCCAGGAGCACCAGCGAACGACGCACGGCTTCGGAACGCTTCTGGCCCAGCGCGAGGTTGTACTCGCGGCCGCCGCGTTCGTCGGTGTGACCTTCGATAGAGATGCGGCGATTCGGGTTCGCCTTGAGGAAGCGTGCATGGCCGTCGATGAGTTGCTGGAACTCGGGCTTGACGGTGTAGCTGTCGAAATCGAAGTAGATGATTCGCGCCACGCCAACCGGGCCCTGAGCGGTTTGCGCATTCGGGTCGATGCTGACCGGCGCAACGCCGCTGGCCGCCCCACCCGAGCCTTGGCCGGCGTTGCGGTCAACCACCGGCGTGTCGTTGAGCTTCGTGCCCGACGAGCAACCGGCGATCAGCGCCACGATGGCCAACGAATAAATCGTACGTTTCAACATTTTCGAACTCCTCAAGTTAATCATTGCTTTTGAAACGGACCCCAGTCCGGTTCGCGGATGTCTCCGGCCTGTCCCGCCAGGCGTGCTTTTATTTTTCCGTCCAGCGTCGTGGTCATCAGCGCTTCGCGGCCTTGCAGCCGGGTGGCGTAGACGATCAGCTTGCTGTTCGGGGCGAAACTGGGTCGCTCATCGGCGGTCGTGTCGGTAATTGCCTGCACGTTGCCCGTCGCCAGTTCCATCACGTGGAGTTTGAACCCGCCCCCTACGCGCGAGATGTAGGCCAACCACCGGCCATCGCCGCTGATTGCCGGAGAGATGTTGTAGGTGCCGCTGAAAGTCACCCGTGTCGGGTTGCCGCCATTGGCGCCCATCTTGTAGATCTGCGGAGCACCACCGCGATCGCTCACGAAGTAGATCGAACTGCCGTCTGCAGAGTACGTCGGCTCGGTGTCGATGCTGGCGCTCTGCGTGAGGCGTCGCGGTTCACCGCCCGTCGACGGGATCGTGAATAGCTGCGACCCTCCGTCGCGACTGAGCGTGACGGCCAGCGTGCCGCCATCCGGCGCCCAGGCCGGCGCGCTGTTGTTGCCCTTGAAGTTGGCCACCAGGCGCCGCTGTCCGCTCGCCACGTTGTGCACGTACACCACAGGCTTGCGCGATTCGAACGACACGTACGCGAGTTGTGTGCCGGTGGGTGACCACCGAGGGGAAATGATCGGCTCCGGGCTCGCGAGCGCGGCCTGGGCGTTTTCGCCATCGGCATCGGCGACCCACAGGCTGAAGCGCGTGCCGCCCTTGGTGACATAGGCGATGCGGGTCGAGAAGATGCCCTTCTCGCCGGTCAATTTCTCGTAGACATAGTCCGCAATCCGATGCGCTGCGAGCCGGAGGTCGGCCTGGGGCACGGTGTAGCTCTGGCCTCCGAGGTCCTGGCCACGCACCACGTCCCACAAACGGAAGCGCACATCGAAGCGGCCATCGGCCAGCCGGTTGACGCTGCCCACGACCAGCGAGTCGGCAGTGCGCTGGCGCCACAGGCTCAGGTCGGGACGGGAAGTTTCATCGAGCGATTGGCCGGAGGCATCGACGCCGCGGAACTGCCCGCTGCGCTCGAGGTCGGCCTGGACGATCGCGGAAATCTTCTGGGGCGAGCCATCCTCCCCCTTGAACGGGGCAAGCGCGATCGGCAGCTGCGTCACGCCAACGCCCGACACCTCGACCCGAAACTGGGCGAATGAGGGGAGCACTGGGGAGGCGGCGAGGGCCGCAATCAAGGCGCGGCGAGCGAAGAACGATGAAGAAGGGGCTGGGGGAAAGTCTTGCAACGGCTTTTTCATGCAGTTCGGAGAGGGTTCCGAGGATTTAGTTTCTTGTCTCGGACTGAAAAGATCTCACATGGTACACATTGCAATGGTCACGGCGTCACAAAACGTGTATGAATTCGGCCCGGTCCTACAGACAAGCCGCGCCCGTAGAATGCGCCGCCATGCAGCCCTCCCCCGCCGCCGAAGTAGCGCGCCCCCCCTTGACGCGACGACTCGCGCGCCTGATGACCTGGTTTGGTGGCTCACGCCGCTGGTGGGCTCTCGGATTCTTCACCGCTCTCATTGCCGCTCTGACCGAGCCGCTGATGCCTGCGCTCGTCAAGCCGCTGCTCGATCGCGGGTTCACGCGCGGGCAGCTCGCGTTGTGGATCGTGCCGGTGGCGATGATCCTTCTCTTTGCCGTGCGCGGGCTTGCCCAGTTCATTTCGCAATATGCACTTGCGCGCATTGCCAACGAGGGCATGCAGCGGCTTCGGCGGATGTTGTTCCAGAAGCTTCTTGCGGCCGAGCTCGCCCTCTTCTCGCGGCAGTCGGCCAGCACGCTGTCGAACACGGTCGTGTATGAAGTTCAGACCGGCGGCATGCTGCTGGTTCAAGCGCTGCTGGGCCTCTCGCGCGATGGCCTGACGCTGATTGCGCTGCTGTTCTATCTGCTCTACCTGAACTGGAAGCTCACGCTCATCGTCGGCGTGCTGGTGCCGGGCGTCGGCTGGATCATGAAGGTGCTGTCCAAGCGGCTCTATCACCTGACCCGGCTCGGCCAGATCGCCACCGACGAACTCGCCTACGTGGTCGAGGAGAACGTGCTGGCGCACCGCGTGGTGCGGCTGCACAACGCCGAGGCGAGCCAGACCGACCGCTTCGAGCGGCTGAGCCACAGCCTCAACCGGCTTGCGGTGAAGTCGACCATCGCATCGGCCGCGATGACGCCGCTCACGCAACTGCTGGCCGCTGTCGCGTTGTCGGTGGTGGTGGTGATTGCGCTCTGGCAAAGCAACGAACAGGGCCTGACCGTCGGCGGCTTCGTCGCGTACATCGCGGCGATGCTGATGCTGATCGCGCCGATCCGCCGGCTCGCGGACATGGCGAATCCGATCACCCGCGGACTTGCAGCGCTCGAGCGCGGCCTCGAACTCGTCGACAGCGTCGGTTCCGAGCCCCAGGGCCGCTATGAGACACAACGCGCCGAGGGACGCATCGAACTGCGCAAGGCCCGAGTCAACTACCGTGGCGAGGATGAAGCACGCGCGCTCGATGACGTCGATCTGACGATCGAGCCCGGCGAGACGGTGGCCTTCGTCGGCCCGTCCGGGTCGGGCAAGACCACGCTGGTCAACCTGCTGCCGCGCTTCGTGCTGCCCAGTGGGGGCGAAGTGCTGCTGGACGGGCAAGACATCGGCCAATGGCAACTCAAGAGCCTGCGCGCACAGTTCGCGATGGTGAGCCAGGACGTCGTGATGCTCAACGACACCCTGGCCGCCAACGTGGCGCTCGGCGCGGAGATCGACCGCAACCGAGTCAACGAATGCGTCGCGGCCGCCAACCTCACGGTCCATGTCGAGAGCCTGCCGCAGGGCATCGACACTGTGCTCGGCCACAACGCGACCCAGCTCTCGGGCGGCCAGCGCCAGCGCCTCGCGATCGCCCGGGCCTTGTACAAGAATGCACCGATCCTCCTGCTGGACGAGGCCACCTCGGCGCTCGACACCGAATCCGAACGGTCGGTGCAGGAGGCCCTTCAGCGACTGATGCAAGGCCGGACGACGCTGATCGTCGCGCACCGTCTCTCGACGATTCAGCACGCGGACCGCATCGTCGTCATGGACCATGGACGTATCGCCGAACAAGGCAGCCATGCCCAATTGATGGCGTTCGATGGCCTCTACGCGCGCCTGCAAAACCTCGCAGTACGAGGCGCGCAGCCCGGCCAGGACCCCACGCTGTAGCCACTCAACGGTCCAACTGCGTGAGGGCCGCCGCGCCCGGCCGCCCGAAGCGGCCGGCCCGCGCCCGGCAGGGGGAAGGCGCAGCGACACGAAGTGCGCGAAGCCTGGGGGCGAGCTAGAGGAGGACGATGTCGTACTGGCCCTGCCCCATGGCGGGCTCGGCCTGCAGCGAGATCGGCTTGCCGATGAAGTCGCTCAGCCCAGCGAGATGCTGGCTTTCCTCGTCGAGGAACAATTCGATCACCTGAGGCGACGACACGATCCGGAACTCGCGCGGCGTGAACTGCCGCGCCTCGCGGAGGATCTCGCGCAGCACGTCGTAGGCCACGCTGCGCGCCGTTTTCACGATGCCCTGCCCGCCACAAGCCACGCAAGGCTCGCACAGCATGTGCGCCAGCGATTCGCGCGTGCGCTTGCGCGTCATCTCGACCAGTCCCAGCTGCGAGAAGCCGCCGGCCGTCGTCTTGACGCGATCACGCGCGAGTTGCTTGCGAAACTCCGCCAGCACCTGTTCGCGGTGGTCGTCGCGCGCCATGTCGATGAAGTCGACGATGATGATTCCGCCCAGGTTGCGCAGCCGCAATTGGCGCGCAATGGCCTGCGCGGCTTCCAGGTTGGTCTTGAAGATGGTGTCGTCGAAGTTGCGTGCGCCGACGAACCCGCCGGTGTTCACGTCGACCGTGGTCAGCGCTTCGGTCTGGTCGACCACCAGATAGCCGCCCGACTTCAGGTCGACACGGCGGCCCAGCGCCTTGGCGATTTCCTCATCGATCGAATAGAGGTCGAAGATCGGCCGCTCGCCCTTGTAGAGCTGCAGCTTGCCGGCCGCCTGCGGCATGAATTCGAGCCCGAACTTGAGCAGCGAATCGAACTGCTCGCGCGAGTCGATGCGGATGGTCTGCGTGTCCTCGCTGGTCATGTCGCGCAGCACGCGCTGCAGCAGGCTCAAGTCCTGATGCAGAAGCGACATGGGCGGCATGCGCGACGAAAGCTCGCGAATGCGCGACCACATCTTGCGCAGGTAGGCGATGTCCTCTGCCAGCTCGGCGTCGCTCGAATCCTCGCCGTTGGTGCGCAGGATGAAGCCGCCCGTGTTCACGGGCACCACGCCGCCGCTGTCGGCTGCGGCGGCGGCCTCGATCAACACCTGCATGCGCGTGCGCAGCGCATCGCGCAGGTCGGGCGGGATCTTCTGGGACACGCCGACGTGGTTGTCCTGCGGCAGGAAGACGAGCAGCCGGCCCGCGATGCTGATCTGCGTCGACAGCCGCGCGCCCTTGGTGCCGATCGGATCCTTGATCACCTGCACCAGCAGCGATTGCCCCTCGAACACCTGCTTTTCGATCGGCACCATCGCGCCGCCATTGCGATGGTCGCGCTCCGGCGCCGGGGCGCTCGGGCGCGAGCCGGGCGTGAATGGCGCCACGATGTCGGCCACGTGCAGGAAAGCGGTGCGGTCGAGCCCGATGTCGATGAAGGCCGACTGCATCCCCGGCAGCACGCGAGACACCTTGCCGAGATAGATGTTGCCGACCAGCCCACGCTCCAGCGTGCGCTCCACGTGCAACTCCTGCACGGCGCCGTGCTCGACCAGCGCCACTCGGGTCTCCTGCGGGGACCAGTTGATCAGGATGTCTTGCATCTGTTTTCTAGAGCCTGAAGCCGGCTTGGCGCAGCAACTGGGCAGTCTCGAACATCGGGAGGCCCATGATGCCCGAATGCGAGCCGCTGATGTGTTCGATGAACGCTGCCGCCCGCCCCTGGATGGCGTAAGCGCCGGCCTTGCCGAGCGGCTCGCCGCTGGCGACGTAGTGGGCGATGTGCTGCGCCTCGACCGCGGCAAAGCGCACGTGCGAGACATTGAGTGCGGCGTACCGCTGCGGGCCGTTCTGCAGCGCAATGGCGGTCATGACGCGGTGGGTGCGGCCCGAGAGCAGACCGAGCATCCGCTCGGCATCGCGCTCGTCCTCGGGCTTGCCGAGGATCGTGCGCCCGATGGCGACGGTGGTGTCTGCGCAAAGGATGGGTGCTGCGGGCAAGCCCAGCCGCTCGTGCCGTGTCACGGCGGCATCGAGCTTGAGCGCCGTGACCCGCTGCACATACGCCGTCGGCGACTCGCCCGGCAACACGGCTTCCAGCGCCTCCGCATCCTCATCGGGTGCCGCCAGCAGCAATTCGTGACGAACGCCGAGTTGCGCAAGCAACTGGGCACGGCGCGGACTTTGCGACGCCAGGTAGATGAAGTCTGAGCTGCTCATTCGCGGTGATAAGGATGTCCGGCGTTGACCGACCAGGCGCGATACAACTGCTCCACCAGCAGCACCCGCGCCATCGCATGCGGCAGGGTCAGGTCGGAGAGCCGGATGCGCTCGTGAGCCGCCGCCTTGAATGCGGGATCCAGGCCGTCCGGGCCGCCGATCACCAGGGCAACGTCATCGCCCTCGCCTTGCCAGGCTTGCAGCCGAGCGGCCAGGGCCTTGGTGGTGAGCGCGGTGCCCCGCTCGTCAAGCGCGACGATGCGCATGCCCTTCGCGATGGCGGCTTCGATCCGCTCGCGTTCGGCGGCGTAGAGTGTTTCGAGCGTCTTGGAGCCGCGCGGCTCGGTCTTGACGGCGCGGAGTTCGAGCTTGAGTTCGGGCGGGAAGCGCTTGGCGTAGTCGTCCCAGGCGGTCTGCGCCCAGTCAGGCATGCGCTGCCCGACTGCGACCACCAGCAGTTTCATGACCTTGCGGAAGCGGTCTTGCGCGCGACCTTCTTGGCCGCGGGGGCCTTCTTCGCTGCGGCCTTCTTGGCAGGCGCCTTGTTCACGACCATGGTCTTCACCGGCTTGGCTGCGGTCTTCTTGGCCGCGGTCTTCCTGGCGGCTGGCTTCTGCTGCTTGGCGGCCTGCTCGGCCGCACGGATCGCCGTCTTTGCGGCGCTCGAACGGCGCAGGGAGGTGCTGCTCTTCGCAGCGACAGGCGCCTTTTCTTCCGAGGCCTTGGCGATGGTGGGCTTCGTCGCACCCAGCTTGGTGCGCACGGGCTTGTCGCCCCAGATCTCTTCGAGGTGGTAGTACTGGCGGATGGCGGGTTGCATGATGTGCGCCACCGCGGCGCCGCAGTCCACGATGATCCACTCGCCGTTGGCCTCGCCCTCCACCCTCGGCTTGTTGAAGCCCGCCTCCCGCACCGCGTCCCGCACGCTGGCAGCCAGTGCCTTCGTCTGGCGGTTGGACGTGCCCGAGGCGACGATCACGCGCTCGAACAAGGGAGAGAGATGCTCGGTGTCGAAAACCTGTATGTCCTGCGCCTTGACGTCCTCGAGGCCATCGATGATGGCTCTCTGGAGTTTCTGGGTGTCTTTCTTGGCGGCGGCTTCAGTGGTCATCAGGCGGGTCGGTAGAGGTGGTGTTGTTCAATATAGCGTGCAACCGCCGCCGGAACCAGACCGCGAAGGTCTTCGCCACGCGCGGCGCGCGCCCGGATGTCGGTCGCGCTGGTGTCCATTGGCTGAAGTTCGAGCTTTTCGAATCGCGCGCCGGAAGGCACGGATGGCAGGGTCCTGGGATCGAATGGACCTGCAGAGCCCGTGGATGTTGCACGAAATGCTACGGAAATTATAGCGGTCGAGAGAATCTCCTCCCAACGGTGCCAGCGCGGCAGCGACATCGCCTGGTCCGCGCCCATGATCAGCACCAGTTGCACCGCAGGCTGCTCGAGTTGCAGTTCCCGCAGGGTGTCGAGCGTGTAGGTGGGGCCAGGACGCGAAATCTCGCGCGCATCGACCACCGTATTCGCATGTCCTTCGAAGGCCAGCCGCGTCATGGCGAGGCGATCGTCGGCGGCACTCAGGGAACGGTCCTTGTGCCATGCCTGCCCGGTCGGGAAGATGCGCAGCTCGGCCAGATCGAGTTGTGCCAGCGCCGCCTGGGCCAGCGACACGTGGGCGTTGTGCGGCGGATCGAAAGCGCCGCCGAAGACACCCACGCGCGGCTTGTTCAGAGCCATTCGCGCCGCACGATGAAATCGCTGTACAGCGCTGCCTCCGCGCTGCCCGGCTCGGGCTCCTGGCGGTAGGCCCAGCTCGCGAGCGGTGGCATGGACAGCAGGATCGACTCGGTGCGCCCGCCCGACTGAAGGCCGAAATGAGTGCCGCGGTCCCACACCAGGTTGAACTCGACGTAGCGCCCGCGCCGGTAGAGCTGGAACTCGCGCTCGCGTTCACCGTACGGCGTGTCGCGACGGCGCTCCACGATCGGCAGGTACGCCGGCAGGAAAGCATCGCCGACCGAGCGCAGCATGGCAAAGCTTTGCTCGAAGCCGGGTTCGGAGAAGTCGTCGAAGAAAATGCCGCCCACGCCGCGCTGCTCATTGCGGTGCTTGAGAAAGAAATACTCGTCGCACCACTGCTTGAAGCGCGGATATTTGTCGTCGCCGAAGGGCGCGAGCGCGTCGCGGCAACTCTGGTGGAAATGCACCGCGTCTTCCTCGAAGCCGTAGTACGGCGTGAGGTCCATCCCACCGCCGAACCAGCACACAGGCTCGGCGTCCTGCGGCAGCGCCGCCAGCATCCGCACGTTCATGTGAACGGTCGGCACGTAAGGATTGCGTGGATGAAACACCAGCGAAACGCCCATGGCCTCGAAAGGTGCACCCGCGAGTTCAGGCCGGTGTTGGGTCGCCGAGGGAGGCAGCCTGGGTCCACGCACCTGCGAGAAACCGCAGCCGGCACGCTCGAACAGGGTGCCGCCTTCAAGAATGCACGTCAGACCACTGCCCTGCAGAGGCTCGCCCGGCTCCTTGCGCCACGCGTCGCGAACGCACTGGCCGCCGTCGGCCGCCTCGATGGCTTCGACGATGCGCTGCTGCAGGCCTCGGAGGTAGTCGCCAACCTCCTCCGGCCTGGCTCCGGGCAGGGTCTGCATCAACCGTGCGAACCGCGCGCGTGGACGGCGCGGTGCCCGATGTCCTTGCGGTATTGCACACCGTCGAACTGGATGCGCGCCGCGACCGCGTATGCCCGCTGCTGCGCCTGCTTGACGCTGTCGGCCAGCACCGTCACGCAGAGCACGCGTCCGCCGCTGGTCTTGAGTTCGCCGGCGTCGAGCGTCGTGCCTGCGTGGAAGACCACCGCATCGGGCGCTTCCGGCGGGATGCCCGTGATGCGATCGCCCTTGCGCGGGTCGAGCGGATAGCCATGCGCCGCCATCACCACGCCGAGCGCGACACGGCGGTCCCAGTCGAGTTCGACCTGGTCGAGCGTGCCGTCGGTCGCATGCCAGAACACCTCGAACAGGTCGGACTTGAGGCGCAGCATGATCGGCTGCGTCTCGGGGTCGCCCATGCGGCAGTTGAATTCGAGTGTCTTCGGATGACCCGCCGCGTCGATCATGAGACCGGCATAGAGGAAGCCCGTGTACGGAATGCCATCCTTTTCCATGCCGCGGATCGTGGGCAGGATGATTTCGCGCATGGCACGCGCGTGCACCTCGGCCGTGACGACCGGCGCCGGCGAATAAGCGCCCATGCCGCCGGTGTTCGGACCTTCGTCGCCGTCGAGCAGGCGCTTGTGGTCCTGGCTGGTGGCCAGCGCGGTCACGTTCTTGCCGTCGCACAGCACGATGAAGCTGGCTTCCTCGCCCTGGAGGAATTCCTCGATGACGACGCGGGCGCCGCCTTCGTTGTGCGACACGCCGAATTTGTTGTCCAGCAGCATGAAGTCGATCGCCTCATGCGCCTCTGCGAGCGTGGTCGCGACGACGACGCCCTTGCCGGCGGCCAGGCCATCGGCCTTGATCACGATCGGCGCACCCTTGGCATCGACGTACGCGTGCGCAGCCGCCGCATCGGTGAAGGCCTCGTACTCGGCCGTCGGGATGTTGTGGCGCTTCATGAAGGCCTTCGAGAAGGCCTTGGAGCTTTCCAGCTGGGCTGCGGCCTTCGTCGGCCCGAAGATGCGCAGGCCATGCGCGCGGAATTCGTCGACCACGCCGGCCGCCAGCGGCGCCTCGGGGCCGACCACGGCCAGCGCGATCTTTTCCTTCTGGGCCCACGCGCGCAGCGCTGCGGGCTCCGAGATGTCGATGCACTCGTAGCGCGGATCGGAGCGCGTGCCGCCGTTGCCCGGCGCCACGTACACCCTGCCGATCCGATCGGACTGCGCCAGCCGCCACGCCAGTGCGTGCTCGCGGCCGCCTCCCCCAATGACCAGTACCTTCATTCGCAGGCTTTCATGCGCGCTACCGTCATTCGGACAGCGCAGCGTTGTGATAGACATCCTGCACGTCGTCCAGGTCTTCCAGGACGTCGAGCAGCTTTTGCATCCGGGCGGCATCCTCGCCGGCCAGGTCGATGGTGTTTTCGGCCCGCATCGTCACTTCGGCCACGTCAGGCTTGAGGCCCGCCGCTTCCAGCGCGTTCTTGACGGCCTCGAAGTCGGCGACCGCCGTGAGCACCTCGATGGCGCCGTCGTCGTCGGTGAGGACGTCCTCGGCACCGGCGTCCAGCGCCACTTCCATCACCTTGTCTTCGCTGGTGCCCGGCGCGAACACGAATTGCCCGCAATGCTTGAACTGGAAGGCCACCGAACCCTCGGTGCCCATGTTGCCGCCGTGCTTGGAGAACGCATGGCGCACCTCGGCCACGGTGCGCACCCGGTTGTCGGTCATGGTGTCGACGATGATGGCCGCGCCGCCGATGCCGTAGCCCTCGTAGCGGATTTCCTCGTAGTTGACGCCTTCGAGGTTGCCCGTGGCCTTGTCGATGTTGCGCTTGACGGTGTCGGCCGGCAGATTGACCGCCTTGGCCTTTTCGACGGCCAACCGCAGTCGCGGATTGGCGCCGAGGTCGCCGCCGCCCGTGCGCGCGGCCACCATGATTTCACGGATGGCGCGGGTCCAGAGTTTTCCGCGCTTTTCGTCCTGGCGGCCCTTCCGGTGCTGAATATTCGCCCATTTGCTGTGTCCGGCCATGGCTCTATTTCTCGCTGTCTTGTGTTTTCAAAAGCAAGGAGCGAGTTTACTGTCCGGCGCGCACAACGAGCGGGGTCGTCTGACAGGAGCACAAGGGCCTTTTTGGGATAATCCCGCCTTGATGCGCCACGACCGTGCGCCTCGGGCGTCTCCAAGATCAATCCCGCCAATGCGCATGAATATTCCTACAACAGCACCTGAACCCTTCACGCCAGCCGAGGCGTGCCGCGTGCTCGTGATCGGTGGCGACCTCGGCCCGCTCTCGGGCGAAAACATCGTCGAGGCCAAGTGACCGCCCGCGTTCCTCTCGGGGCGCCGCCCCTGCGCGTCGAGCGCCTGTCCTTGCCCGAAAGCCTGGCGATCGCCGCCACCGGCCAGTCGCCCTTCGGCGCGCTGGGTTATGGCACCCCCGACGACCTCTCATGGATGCCGACCGTGAACGCGCGGGTGCTGTCCGAGGCCGGTGCCATGGCGGACGTGTGGCACGCCAGCGAGCACATCGAGTCCGGCACCACCGGCGTCGTGCGCTGGCGCTGCGACGGGCACTGGATGCTCGGCGCCATCGACCTCGACGAGTCGGTCGAGAAACAAGGTCTGGCCGCGCTCGCCCAACGGGCTTACCACGATCTCTTCGCCTCGCTCGAACAGACCGGCTGCGCGCACCTGCTGCGGGTGTGGAACTACCTGCCGCAGATCAACGGCGACGGGGGCGGCCTCGAACGCTACCGCCAGTTCAACCTCGGGCGGCAGGAAGCTTTCGTCGAAGCGGGCCAGGCGGCTTTCGAAGGCGCGCCTGCAGCCTGTGCGCTCGGCATTCACCAAGGAGCGCTGTGCATCCGCTTCCTGGCGGGGCGTGTCGCGCCGTTGCCGATTGAAAACCCGCGGCAGGTTTCGGCCTACCGCTATCCGCCTGCCTACGGTCCTCGCGCGCCGACCTTCTCGCGTGCCGCGCTCGCAGCGCTTGGCGGCGGGGACGTGGCGCTCTTCATCTCGGGCACCGCGAGCATCGTCGGGCACGAGACGGTGCATGTCGGCGAGGTGATTGCGCAGACGCAGGAAACGCTTCGCAACCTCGAGGCAGTCATCGCGGCGGCGAATGAACGCACGACGGCACGCTTCGACGTGGCGAGGCTGGATTGCGTGGTCTACGTGCGCCATGTCGCGGATGCACCGCTCGTGCGCCAGGTGCTCGAAGAGGCGCTGGGTGCCGCGGCCCACACGGTGAGCCACGCCGTCTACCTCGAAGCGGACATCTGCCGGCAGGATCTGCTGGTCGAGATCGAGGCCCACGCCGTCGCCAGCGGCGCATTGCATGCCTGAGAGCGCGAGTGTTCGATGATGAACCGGCCGCCTCATCCGGTGCTCTCCGTGCTCTTCGCACTGCCCCTCTACGCCCTGCTGGTTCTGCTGGGGACGATTTCGCTCGTCTGGAACCTGATCGCGATGCTGCTCTACCCGGTGTTGCCGGTCGAGACGGGGCGCAAGCTGGGCCGCAGCGTCATCGCGCGGGCTTACCGCTTCTTCTGGGCGGCCGCTTCGGCCAGCGGCATGATGCGCATCGACGCCAGTTGCCTGGACGCGCTGCGGGACGAGCGCGGGCTGATCTTCGTCGCCAACCATCCGACGATGCTCGATGCGTTGATGCTGGTGGCACGCCTGCCGCGCAGCGCATGCATCATGAAGGCGGACCTGATGAGGAACATCTTCCTCGGCGCCGGCGCCCGGCTGGCGCGCTACATCCGCAACGACTCGGCCCGCACCATGGTGCGGCTCGCGGTCGATGACCTGAAGAACGGTGGCCAACTGGTCATCTTCCCCGAGGGCACCCGCACCGTGACGCCGCCGCTGAACGCCTTCCGGCCGGGCGTGACGCTGATCGCCAAGCTGTCGCAGGCGCCGATCCAGACGGTTTTCATCGACACCGATTCGCCCTATCTCGCCAAGGGCTGGCCGCTGTGGCGCGTGCCGCCCTTCCCGATCGTCTTCACGCTGAGGCTGGGTCAGCGCTTCGCGCCGACGCAGGACAGTGACGCGCTGCTGCGGCAGATAGAACAATACTTCCGCCAATCCATGGAACAGCGCGCCCCCGACGCGCAGCCCGC
The DNA here is from genome assembly GCF_030317145.1 of Variovorax flavidus. GTDB lineage: Bacteria > Pseudomonadota > Gammaproteobacteria > Burkholderiales > Burkholderiaceae_C > Variovorax > Variovorax flavidus. The sequence continues at coordinate 346,004 of NZ_JASZYE010000001.1, read as the reverse complement.
ATGCCAGACGTCTCGCGCACCCACCTTGTCCTGATCCCCAGCTACAACACGGGCGAACGCCTGTTCTCGACGGTCAGCGCGGCGCGTGCCCAATGGAGTCCTGTGTGGGTGGTGGTCGATGGCAGCACGGACGGAACGGGCGAACGGCTCCAGCAGATGGCGGCATCGGACCCGGGTCTTCGCGTCTGGGTGCTGCCGGAAAACCAGGGCAAGGGAGCGGCCGTGCTGCACGGTCTGCGTGCGGCGCGGGAGGCGGGCTTCACGCACGCGCTGACGATGGATTCCGACGGCCAGCATCCGGCGGACCTGATCCCGGCTTTCATGCAAGCTTCGCAGGCCCGGCCCGAGACCATGGTGCTGGGGCGCCCCGTGTTCGATGCCAGCGCACCGATGTTGCGGGTGCGCGGCCGGCGCGTTTCGAATGGCTGGACCCAACTCGAAACGCTGTTCGCGGGCATCGGCGATTCGCTCTACGGCTTCCGCGTGTATCCAGTGGCCGACCTGATCGCCATCATGGCGCGCCAGCCGTGGATGCGCCGTTTCGACTTCGACACCGAGGCGGTCGTGCGTCTCGCCTGGCGCGGCGTGAAGCCGGTCAACATCGATGCGCCTGTGAAGTACCTCACTGCAGAAGAAGGTGGGGTTTCGCACTTTCGCTATGTGCGGGACAACGCACTGCTGACCTGGATGCATGCACGGTTGATGCTGGAATTCGTGATTCGCTTGCCTGGGCTGGTGGTGCGGAAGCTTCGAAGGGCGCCGCCGTTTCAGCGCTGAACGCTGGTTTTTGTTGGGGCGGGAAGGCGTGCCGCTTGGGCAGAGCGCCCGGTAGGCGGTGCGGGCCGGTCGACCCCGCTACACCGGCCCTTCGGGCTGCCCTACAGTGCTCGCTTCAGGCGGGGTCCGCGCAAACTCGCTTCGCTCAAACACGCGCGGCCCTGATCCGCCTGAAGCTGCGCGCTTCGGCGGCGTAGAGGGGTCGCCCAACCCGCACCGCCTACCGGGCTTTGGGGTGTGCAACGGTTCTGCGCGCCTCCAACGTCCCTGCCTGCGCGCATTCACAACCGTTGATGCGGACAGTTCAACCGCAGCGTCCGCGTCGTCGGGCGGTGTGCCCTGTGCCGGCCGTTGAGGCACCGCCGAGCAGCGCAGCGGTACGCGGATCAGGGCCGCGCGTGTTTGAGCGAAGCGAGTTTGCGCGGACCCCGCGTACCGCGAGCAGCGCAGGGCAGCCGCGAAGCGGCCGGTGACGTCGGCCGGCACAGGGCACACCGCCCGACGACCTCCCCAACGTACGCCGACCAACCGCTGGGCTAGATCATCCCCCCATTGATCGAAATCACCTGCCCAGTGATGTAAGCCGCCTCATCGCTCGCCAGAAAGCCAGCAAGCGCAGCCACCTCTTCCGGCTTCCCGGCACGCTTGACCGGCACCATCTGGTTGATCATCGCTGCGTCGAACACACCATCGGCCATCGGCGAAGCGATGATGCCCGGCGCGATCGCATTGACCGTCACGCCACGTGCCGCCACCTCGAGCGACAACGCCTTGGTTGCACTATTGAGAGCCCCCTTGGCTGCCGCGTAGTTGACCTGCCCGCGATTGCCCGTCAGCGAGGCCACCGACGAGATGTTGAGAATGCGCCCCCAGCGAGTGCGCAGCATCGGCAGCAGCAGCGGTTGGGTCACGCGGAAGAAACCGTTCAGCGAAACGTCGATCACCTTGTGCCACTGCTCCGGCTGCATGCCCGGAAGCACCGCGTCGTCGTGCACGCCGGCGTTGTTCACGATGACCTGCACCGGGCCGCCTTCGAGCATGCGCTCGCAGGCGATGCGCGAAGCTTCGTCGCTGCGCAGGTCGAACACCACGCACTCGGCCTTGCCGCCCGCCGCAGTGATCGTCGCGGCCAGCTGCGCGACCGATTCGGGCCGCGAATTGGCGTGCAGCAGCACCGTGGCGCCATCGCGTGCGAGACGCTGCGCAATCGCTGCGCCCAGTGCGCCGCTGGCCCCGGTGATCAGTGCACGTTTTCCTGTGAGACTCATGAGGATGCTTCCATGGCAAGCGGCGTGTTCAGGACGACCACCGCGCGGCCTTCGGCCAGCGGCCGACCGTGCGCGTCCTTGACCGCGAATTCATAAAGGATCTGGCTGACATCGCCGGAGATCCGCTGCGCGTGCACGTGCAGGACGCCCGCGATATCGTCGATGCGTTCGACCGCCAGACGCACGTTGCGCGCGCTCGCCAGGAAGCCCGCCGAGGGCTCGCTGCCCTCCGCTGCCAGCAACCCACCATGCAACGCCATCGCCTGCGCGGCGTACTCAATCAGGTTCGGCGAGAGCAATCCGCTCGCGGTGCGCAGCGGATTGTCCGCATGCGCATGCGTTTCCGTCGTGCAGTGAATGGCATTCGCATCCCACGACTCCAGCCGCTCCAGCAGGCACATCGTGCCGCTATGGGGAATGCGCCGGGCGATGCCGGCCTGATCGAGCGTCTGTGGCGCGGTCATTCAGTGTCCTTCCAGATCGGCGACCAGCAACACATTGGCGAAGGGTGTGCCTTCGCTCATCGGGATGCTCTGCACCGCGAAACCCAGGCGCTTCAACAGCGCCATCCAATCCTTGAGCGGGCGACCCCAGGTCGGCGACACACGGTGCCCGCGAATGCGCGTCACGGTGCGATCGACCCACTGGCTGATCGCGAAACCGCGCCGGCTGTCGGCATCGCCGATGCGCAAGAGCAACCGACCACCGGGCTGAAGCGCATCGCGCACGCGGCGCAGCACGCCCTCCTGTGCGTTCAGATCGACGTAGTGCAGCACGTCCAGGATCACGACGAGGTCGCTCGGCGGAAGCTCGGCCGTGCACATGTCCGCGCAGACGAAACGCGGCTCGGGCTGCAGATGCCCCACCGACGCCTCGGCCCGCGCAACGTCCTTCGGCATGAGCTCGATGCCCGTGTAGCGGGCCGTCGCCGGGGTGGCCGGCCAATTCAGGGGCCATTCACCGGCCTTTGCCTGCATGGCGCTCATGGCCGACAGAAGACTCACGAACAGGCCCTGCCCGCAGCCGATGTCCACGACCCGACCGTGGCGCTCGCCGATCAGGCCGCGTTCGATGAGTCCGCGAAAAACCGGATCGCGCCCCAACTTGCCGCGCGCGAAATGCCAGGCGAACTTGCCGGCCTTCCTGTACGGCGCGGTCGCGCGCTCATGCAGCCGACGCCACGCGGCGTCCGTCGAGATCTGCGCGCTCATGCCGCCAGGGCTTCCGGCAGGGTCACGGCCCGAAGGCCCTCGGCACGGATGCGCGCCAGCAGCGGCGGCAGCACGTCCAGCACCACCGCGCGTCCGGCAGCCGTGCGCGCGGCATTGCCGTCGTGCAGCAGGAGGATGTCGCCAGCCTGCAGTTCGTCGGTCAGGCGCGCAAGGACGGTGTCTGCATTGCCTTCGCGCGTGTCGAAGCCGCGCCGGGTCCAACTCACCAGCGACAGACCCAGCCGATGCAGCACCGGCGCCAGGAAAGGATTGCGCAGGCCCGCAGGTGCACGGAAGCATGTCGCGCGGTGGCCGGTGATCTCCTGCAGAACCTGCTGCGCGTGAGAGATCTCTGCAGCGAAGCCGCGTGGGCCAAGAAAGGAAAAGTTATGGCGATGCCGCGCCGTGTGGTTCTGGATGCTGTGGCCACGCGCTACGATCTCGCGTGCCAGCGCCGGGTATTCGAGCACGCGCTCGGCGATGCAAAAGAAGGTGGCGCGCTGGCCGTGCGCGTCGAGCAGGTCCAGCACCTGCGGCGTGACTTCCGGGTCCGGGCCATCGTCGATGGTGATCGCGATTTCGCGTCGTGCCACCGCCGCCTGCGGCAGCCGCGTCACGTTGGGGCCCAGCAGACTGCTGCGCGGCGTCAGGCTCGCGGCGGTGATCAGCGCGTGGTTCAGCACGATTCCGCCGATGGCCCAGGGTGCCGCGCCGGGCACGAGCACGGCAGCGCCGCCGGCGAGCAGATGCCAGCCGACGCTGGCGCGAATCATCGGTGGCCAGGGCCACGAAGGAGCGACGGGGACGGGAGCAATGGGCTGCATGGAGGAAGTGAGCGTAACGCGCGGCGAGGTGGATTTTCCCATCAGCGGCGGGTCGGGGCCACGGGCGCCGCGGCGCGCGCGAAAGCGGCCGACAGCAGCAGCGCCAGCAAGGCGCCGGGCGCGACCACGCGGCCGATCGACGACAGCGCCGGGATATTGGAGATGGCGATCAATCCGAACGAGACGACCGTGGTCAGATTCGCCAGCATCAGCGAGGCCAGCGTGTCTTCGTCGGCGCGTCCGGTTTCGCGCAACTGATCGAAGAACAGCGCGTAGTTCGATCCCACGGCGACGATCAGCAGCAGCCCCACCAGGTGCAGGATGCCCAGCGGCACGTGCAGCGCCGCCATGCCGCCGAGCGTGAGCACGACCGCCACCACCAGCGGCTGGCACACGGCAAGCAGCCGGCGGCCGGAACGCAAATAGATCGCAAGCAGCACAACCACTGCGAGCGCACCCACCATGACCTGGACGAAGGCTTCGTGCAGGTAGCGCCTGTAGAGGCTGGAAAGCTCCTGCCCGACATTGACGACCTGCACGTCAGGCAGGCCATCGAGCGCCCCTGCAAGACGTGCCGCGTCGAAGCTGGCCCCGGGATGCAGGGAAATCAGCGTCGACCATCCTCCGGTCTGCCGTTCGAACATCAACGCGCTGACCACGGCGTCGAGTGGGCCGCCCTGCAGATCGGCGCGCTGGATCATCGGCCGCCCCTTGGCGGCTTCCACGCCGGCGATGAAGGGTTCGAGGCGTGCCGCAGGCAGCGGCAGCCCCCGGGTCGCCTGGGCAAGACGTGTGCGCAGCGTCTCCGCATCGGGCAGGCTCGCAAGGCGTGCCGCCTGTGCCGTCTCGCTGGGCAGCACGCGGGTGACGGATTCGAATCCAGCCAGGTCGCCCTTGTCCACCAGCGCGTCGAGTCGCGCGCCTGCGGCTTCGGTGCTGCGCAGCGCCGATTGCAGATCCGCGCCGTGAACCACGATCAGGGTGCCGCCATCGCTGGCACCGATGTCTTCGCGCAGTTCGGCATCGAGTTGCTGCGCGGCCTTGGGCACGGGGCTCATGGCGCCAAGATCGGCGCGCCACAGGTGACCGCCCTGCCACAGGACCAGGGCCAGCGCGGCGACGCCGAGCCCCATCAAAACGTAGCGCAGACGGGGCAGCCCGCGCACCAGGATGCCGGCGACCTGCGCCATTTGCCGCCGCATGCCCATGCCGGTCGCTCCGTCCGGCGCAAGCACGGGAAGCACGTGCCGCGCGACGAGCGCAGCGGCGATCAGGCCGGCGAGCGAGAACACGCCAAGTTGGGCCAGCCCCGGGAAACCCGAGAACACCAGCGCCGCGAAGCCGCAGACCGAGGTCAGCAAACCCAGCCTCACCGTGGGCCAGTGGATGTCGCGCCAACGCTGCCAGCCAGTGCCCGGCACCGCGGCGCCGCGCGCCTGGATCAGGTAGTAGATCGCGTAGTCGACGGTTTCGCCGATCAGCGTGCTGCCGAAGCCCATGGTGAGGCCATGCACCTCGCCGAACACGAGGCTCACCGCCGCGGTGCCTGCCACCACCCCGGTGGCGACCGGCAACAGCGCGAGCACCAGCGCACGCGGCGATGCGAAGGCCAGCAACAGCAGCGCGCCCATGACGATCCCGCCGACAACGGCGAGGTGGATCGCCTCGCTCTTGATCTGGTCGCGGCTCTGCACCGAGAAGACGGGCGCGCCAGTCATCTGCAGTTGCGGCCCGGCGCCGGCCATCCCGTGCGTGGCGGCGTCGAACGCGCCCTGCACCCGCGCGATGGCCTTGGCGATGGCATCGAGGTCGCTGCCGGGCGCGTGCGTCGTCGCGAGGATCAGCGCGCGCGGTGCGGTGCGCGACACCCACACGCCCTCCTCGCTGCGCGGCGAACTCGCCGGGATCAGGCCTTCGGCGATGCGCTGGGTCTCGCCCGTCGGATCACGCTCCAGCAGGGGCTTGAGTGCATGGCCGGCGGGCGTGCCGAGCATCGACAGGCTGTCGACGATCGCGTCACGCAGCCCCTCGGTGGTGAAGTGCTCCGGTGTCACGGCGGGCGACAGCTGGTAGCGGTGGTCGAACACCCAGGTGCCCGTGTCTTTCCACTCGCTGGTGTCGCCGTTCTGGACCTGGTCGAACAGCTTGCTCTCGCGCATCGCGGTCGCCACGGTGCGCGAAACGGAAGCGCGTTGCGCCGCATCCTTGCCGCCTTCGATGCCGATGAATATCGTGCGCGATGCGATGCCGCTCTGCAATTGCTCGATCAGCACGCGCTGCCGCGCATCCGGGCTGGCTGGCAGGAAGGCCGAGAGGTCCGCGCTGAAATGCGTGCGTGCGATCAGCACGACGCCTGCGAGCAGCAGTGCCAGCCAGATTCCCAGCGCCAGCGCGGCGCGGCGGCGGTCGAGTGCGGGAGCCGCGGACGTCACGGCGGGGAACGCGCGGGCGTCCGTGCGGGGCCGGCGGCGCCGCGTTCGGGCGTGATGTCCATCACCGAGCGGTCGCCGCCAATGAACTCCATCTCGATGCCGAGCACCTCGCCGCCGCGGCCGCTCAGGCGCATGCTCCGCACCTGGGCCGCAAGCCGCTCGTCGACCGGCTGCAGGTCGAGCGTCCAGCTGCTGCTGGAGCCCGACAGCGTGCTACGGAAGTAGCGCTGCAAGCCCTGCGAGTTGCCGCTCAGCGTGCCGCGCATGGCTTCGACCATCCCGAGCAGCTCCGGCATGCTGTCCAGCTGCAGCGTGCGGGTACGGCCGCCGCGAGACAAGGTCAACGTGTTGCCTTCCACGCTCATGGATTCAGGGCGCGGCGAAAGCGTGCGCCGCACGAGCTTGTCGGGTGCCGTGAAGCTGAGCACGCCGCTGGCCTCGAGCGGTCCCTCCAGGCCACGGACGAAGCGCTGTTCGGTGAACCGCGCCTCGCCGCTCTTCTGCTGTGCGAGCAGGCCCATCAGCTCGGGCAGGTCGAAAGCCCAGGCGGACGATGCCGAGAGGGCCCAGGCCGCCAGGAGCGCCCTGCACCAGCGGTCAAGCCGAATCTTCGAGCCAGAAATCATGGAAATTGAACCAGTTGTACGGATAGGCGCGACACAGCGCCTCGAGCCGGGCCACGTAGCTTTCGAGCGCGGCACGAATGCGCCGTTCCCGCTCGACCGGGTCGCTCACCCGTTCGCTGAAATCGGCCAGCGGCTCGAACAGCACATCGTAGCGGGCGCCGCCCGCATAGAGCCCCGCCATGAAGAACACCTTGCGGCGCAGCAAGGCCGCCAGCCGGAACGGCCCGTCGTTGAAGAGCGCCGGCTTCCCGAGAAACGAGATCTCGATACTGCTGCCCCGTTGCTGCCCCGCTTCCTCCGGCCCCGCCAGGGTGCGGTCGGCCAGCAAGCCAGCCAGGCCACCCGAATCGAGCCAGTCGCGCAAGTCGAGCATCGAATGCGGACGCCCCAACGCGATGATGTGCGGCCGCAACCCGGGCAGGCTGATGGCATCGAGCACCGCGTTGATCTGCTGCGCGTTGTCCTGGTACATCAGCATGGCGGCGCGCAGGCGTTCGGGCGTGGGGCTCCGATTGGTGGCCGCGCCCACGGCCTCGAAGCTGCCCACGTGCGCGCCGAGCATGAAGGCGCCCCTCCCTGCATCGGTCTCGACCTCCACCGGCTCGTTGCCGTAGACGTGGATGTCGAACAGGTCCATGCGCCCGCGCAGGAAGTAGATGCGGTCCAGCACCGTCGAGGCAAAGGCATGCAGCAGGCGGTAGCCGTCGCGCCATCCGGCTTGCGGCCCGATGACCCGGAACAGGTAGCGCTTGATGTGCCGCCGCGGCGTGGGCGAGAACAGCAGGAAATACAGCGCGATCGGGTGCAGGATCAGGCGCGTCAACGGCCGGCCGCACTGGATGGCGATCCAGCAGATCACGCGCAATGCCAGCATGTTGCTGCGCTCCGGCGCGCGCAGCCACTCGGCCTGCCGCGATTTCACCTCGTCAGCGTCGGGCTGCCGTTCAGCGTTCATGGCTGCGCGCCGGCACCGGGCGTCCAGCGCCCGCTCACGGCGATCACCTCGCCGCAGCGCACTTCGAAGCGCAATCCCCTCGATGCGCCCGTTTCCGGGATGAGGTCGATCCGCAGCGTGCTGCCCGGCCGCACCGGCGCCAGGAACTTGGCGGCCGCCAACGTCGGCTGCGTGCCAATGCGGGCGGCGAGCGCGGGCACGCCGCGCACGGCCTCGAGCACTTCTGACACCAGCAAGGCACCAGGCATCAACGGCTGGCCCGGAAAATGGCCCGCAAATGCAGGGTGGTCCGCAGGCACCTCGCGCGTGAGCTGCACCGGCGTGCTGTCCGAGGCCAGGTGCGCGAGCGCGAATTCGCGCAACGAGCGAGCGGTGAGCTTGCCAGTGCCTTCGCGCGGAAACGCAGCAACATGCACGACGCGCCGCGGCACGAAGACCGCTTCCACCCGTTCGCGCAGCGCCGCAATGATGGCGTGCGCATCGAGCGTCGGCGCCACGACGAAGGCGACCGGGCGCACCACGCCGTCGGCGACGTCGTCCGGCAGCCAGAAGGCGCCGTCTTCGATGCCGGGAATGCTGTTGAGGTGATGGTTGAGATAGCCCAGCGAACTGCGCCGACCCGCAACGTGGATCAGATCGTTGGCGCGGCCCAGCAGACGGAACCGGCGCGCGTCGACCAGTTCCAGCACGTCGGCCATCGGCGTCGGTTCGGGAATGAAGTCGCCTTCGAAGATGAAGCGCTCGGTGCCGGCGGCGTCGTGTTCCGCATGCACGCGGATCTCGCCGAAGGTCTCCCAGACTTCGCTTTGCGTCGGACGGCGGGTCGCGACCTGTCCGGATTCGGTGCTGCCGTAGATCTCGATCAGCGCGCCACCCATGGCCTGCTCGGCCTGGGCCGCCAACTGAGGCGAAAGCGGCGCGGTGGCCGACAGGATCAGGTCCACGGGCGGCAGATCGATGCCGGACAGCAGCAGCGTCTTCAGGTGGAACGGCGTCGTCACCAGCGCTCGCGGCTGCGGTACGGACGCCAGCGACTGCGCGACGTCGGCAGGGAAAAACGGCCGGCCGCTGTCGAAAGCGGCGCCGCCCAGCAGCGCCAGCAAGGCGGAAGACTCCAATCCATAGCTGTGCTGCACCGGCACTGTCGCCACCAGCGTCAGCCCCGCGAGCGAAGGACGCCCGAGCAGCCTGGACAGCCGCCCGACCGCCGCCGCGACGTCGCCGACCAGCGTGCCCCAGGTCTTGGCATGCGGCTGCGGTGCGCCGGTCGAGCCCGAGGTCAGCAGGCTGACGGCGTGCATGTCGCGATCGATCAGGGGCACGGCCGGGTCGGGCGCGGCGGCCGCGGCGGGCCGGCTTTCGACCAACACGCGCGGCAGGCCGGGTGTTTCGACATGCTCGTCGTCGGTGATCGCGAAGGCCGGATCGCCGATTTCATGCAGCCGGGCGAGCGTGTCGGGTCGCGCATCCGGCGGCAGGAGGCTCGTTTCGCCGCGCACCAGCGCGGCTGCAAGGCCCACGGCAAAGGCATAGCGGTCGACGCAGAGGTTGACGACCGGGCCGCCCGTGTGCAGTTCAGGCGCGAAGCGCGCGACATCGGCAAGGAATTCGCGCGCGCTCACCGGCACGCCGGCGCGCCACGCCAGGGGCTGGTCCAGATCGCGATCGGCGAGCAGCGGCAGGGAGGGTTTGAAACTCACCGTGGTGTCCGGTTCAACGCCGGGCGGTGCGATCGACCGGCGCGCTGTAGAAGGCTCGCACCGCGTCGACGAGGCGGGTGCGCTCGAATTCCGGATGCAGCCGATAGCGCACCAGGTACTCGCCGACGAAAAGCACGCCGATCATTGCCGGCGTCAGCAGGTTCGCCAGCACCGACCAGGCGGCGAAGGAGAGGTTCGCGTACACCACGACCGAGGCCACCGCCATCGTGGCGAAGTAGAGCGTCCAGACGAGCGTGACTTGCGAGGTATAGGTCAGCATGGCGGGCGACAGCGGATGCACGCGCTCGGCAAACTGGCCGATGAGCGACAGCCGCCCACCACGCAGCGAACCGCCGAACCAGCCGCAAAGCAAGACGTTGATGCCCACGTGCTGCAACATGTAGAGCCGGTTCGGATCGCCCGCGTCGCCACGCAGCACGAGCGCAAACAGGAGCACGCCCGCCACCCCGGCAAGGGCCAGACCCCAGCGGCCGAAGCGGCTACCGGCGATGCCCAGGGCGGTCAGCCACAAGGGCCCCAGCAGCACGGCCAAGGCCCACGGCTCCGCCGCGTGGTAGAGCATCATCCAGTGGGAAACACAGGCATAGGCCACCCCCGCGAGCAGCAGGAGCGCCATGCGCCATCGGGACATGGATCAGGAAGCGCCGCGATTCTGCGCGACGTGCGCCGCAAGACTGCGCAGCGACGAGAAGATCTGCTGGTTGCGCTCGTCGTCGGAGCGCAGCTGGAACCCGTACTTGCGGGAGACTTCGAGCGCCACCTCCAGGATGTCGATGGAGTCGAGTCCGAGCCCTTCGCCATAGAGAGGCGCGGTCGGCACGATGTCGGATGGCGCGACCTCCAGATTGAGCGATTCGACGAGGAGGACCGCCAATTCATTCTCGAGGGTTGACTGTTCTGACGCGTCGCCAGCGGCGGGAACGGGAGATTGAGCGGTCGATGACAAGAGAAAACTCCGGGAACGTGAGGGGAACTATCGCACGGGGTCGGAATTATAGAAGGCGGCCTTCGCTAGACTGGCTCCCCTGCCAACGAACGGAAACCCCCATGGCCGACCCTCTTCTGATCGCCCGACACGACACCATCGAGTGCAGCCTGCTGCCGGGCCTTGCCAACCGCCACGGCCTGATCACCGGCGCGACCGGTACCGGCAAGACCGTCACGCTCCAGACCATCGCCGAAAAGCTCTCGAACATCGGCGTGCCGGTGTTCATGGCCGACGTCAAGGGCGACCTCACCGGCGTCAGCCAGAAAGGCAGCATCGGCGCCAAGATGGCCGCCACGCTCAAGGAGCGCGGCCTCGAGCAGCCCGAATCCCTCGCCTGCCCCGTCACGCTGTGGGACGTGTTCGGCGAACAGGGCCACCCTGTGCGCGCCACGGTCTCCGACATGGGGCCGCTGCTGCTGGGCCGCATGCTCAACCTGAACGAAACCCAGGCCGGCGTGCTGAACCTGGTGTTCAAGATTGCGGACGACAACGGCCTCCTCCTGCTGGACCTCAAGGACCTGCGCGCGATGCTGCAGCACGTCGGCGAGAACGCCAGCCAGTTCACGACCGAGTACGGCAACGCCAGCGCCGCCAGCGTGGGCGCCATCCAGCGGGGCCTGCTCCAGATCGAGGCCCAGGGCGGCGACAAGTTCTTCGGCGAGCCGATGCTGAACATCGCCGATTTCATGCAGACCGAGGGCGGCAAGGGCGTCATCAACGTCCTGACGGCCGACAAGCTGATGAACTCGCCGCGGCTCTACGCGACCTTCCTGCTGTGGCTGCTGTCGGAACTCTTCGAGCACCTGCCCGAAATCGGCGACCCGGAGCAGCCGAAGCTGGTGTTCTTCTTCGACGAGGCGCACCTGCTGTTCAACGAGGCGCCCAAGGCGCTGGTCGAGCGCATCGAGTTGGTGGTGCGACTGGTGCGTTCCAAGGGCGTGGGCGTGTTCTTCGTGACGCAGAACCCGCTGGACATCCCGGACTCGGTGCTGGCCCAACTTGGCAACAGGGTGCAACATGCGTTGCGGGCGTTCACCCCGCGGGACCAGAAGGCGGTCAAGGCCACGGCGACCACGATGCGGCAGAAGCCGGGACTGGACATCGAGAAGGCCATCACCGAACTCGCCGTTGGCGAGGCGCTGGTGAGTTTTCTCGACGACAAGGGCCGCCCGACCATCACCGAGCGCGTGTTCGTGCTGCCGCCCGGCAGCCAGATCGGCCCGATCACGCCGGCACAGCGCCAGGCGCTGATTGCGAATTCGCTGGTCGCCGGCGTGTACGAGAAATCGGTGGACCGCGAGTCGGCCTACGAAAAGCTCAAGGGCCGGGCCGAGACGGCGCCGGACGCGCCCGTCGCGGCCGGAAAGCCGGGTACGGGCACGGCCACGCCGCAGGAATCGGGCGGCGTGATGGGCAGCCTCAACGAAATCCTGTTCGGCTCGACCGGACCACGCGGCGGCAAGCGCGACGGGCTGGCCCAGACGATGGCCAAGTCGGCGGTCCGCACCATGGGCACCACGGTGGGCAGGGAAATCCTCCGAGGCGTACTGGGCGGCATCTTCGGTTCGAAGAAGCGCTAGCCCGCCCCGGCGCCTTCAGACAAGCTCTGTCAGCGCGTTCTCGAACGCCGTGCGCGCGATGCCGGTTCGCGCGGTGGAGCGCGCATGGCAACGCTCCAGCGCAGCGGCCACCGTGGCCGAGACATCGCTGAAGATGGCGGCGTCGGAGATCTCGGCGTCGTCCTGCATCAGGAATGCAAAGGCCCGCGCCATCCCGCAATTGGCGATGAAATCCGGGATGACGGCGACCTGCGAATCCGCCTTCTCGTAGATCGGGCCATAGAAGATTTCGCGATCGGCAAAGGGCACATTGGCACCGCTCGACACGACTTCGAGCCCCCCCTTCACGAGCGCATCGACCTGCGCCTGGGTCACGAGCCTCGAACCGGCGCAAGGCAGGAAGACTTCCGCGCCCGCGCTCCAGATGAGGCTGTCGATTTCGTCGAAGCGGAGCATGTACTTGGCCGAAAGCTGGTTGCCCCTCTTCTCGAGAAACAGCTGGCGTACCTGCTCGAGACTGAAGCCGTCCGGATTCAGCAACCCGCCCTCGCGGTCGATGATGCCGACCACCCGTGCGCCGGCGTGCGCCAGGTAGTAGGCCGCCGCCGAGCCGACGTTGCCCCAGCCCTGCACGATGACGCGCTTGCCGGCGACCTGTCCGCCGTAGAGCCGGTAGTAGTGCAGCACCGATTCCGCCACGCCCCAGCCCGTGATCAGGTCGGCCACCACGTACTTGCGTGTGATGTCGGGCGAGTAGAGCCGGTCCTCGACGACCTTGGCCACGCCCATGCGGAGCTGTCCGACCTTCTGGATGCGCTCGCTGTCGCTGGGCGTGAAGTGCCCGTTGACCACGCCTTCCTGCGGGTGCCACAGGCCGTAGCTCTCGGTGATCGGAATCACCTCATGCACCTCGTCGATGTTCAGATCGCCGCCAGTGCCGTAATAGCTCTTGAGCAGCGGCGTCACCGCCTTGTACCAGCGCCGCAGCACGTCGTTCTTGCGCGGGTCGGCCGGATCGAAGTCGATGCCCGACTTGGCGCCGCCGATGGCCGGACCAGAGACGCTGAACTTGACCTCCATGGTCTTGGCCAGCGACTCGACCTCCCGCCGGTCGAGCCCCGCGCGCATGCGCGTTCCGCCGCCAGCGGCCCCGCCGCGCAGCGAATTGATGACCACCCAGCCCTTGGCCGGCGTCTCGGCGTCGTGCCACTCGAAAACGATCTCGGGTGCCTTGTTTTCAAAGCGATTCAGCAGTTCTTTCATCTCAGTCTTTCAGATTCAGGCCAGGAGCAATTTGTCGTCGTCGAGCTTTTCGCCGCGCGTCTTCTCGAACATGTGCAGGAGATCGGGCACGTCCATTCCGGCGCGCTCCTCTCCCCTCACGTCCAGGATCACGCGGCCTTCGTGCAGCATCACCGTGCGTGAGCCGTAGTCGAGCGCCTGGCGCATGCTGTGCGTGACCATCATGGCCGTGAGCTTTCCTGCCTCGACGATGCGGGCGGTCAGTTCGAGCACGAAGGCGGCAGTCTTCGGATCGAGGGCCGCCGTGTGCTCATCGAGCAGCAGGATGCGCGACGGCTGCAGCGACGCCATCAGCAGGCTGACGGCCTGCCGTTGCCCGCCGGAGAGCAAGCCCATGCGGTCGGCCAGCCGGTTTTCGAGTCCGAGGTTGAGGATGCTGAGCTTCTCGCGAAACAGTTCGCGAAGGCTGCGCGTCAGCGAGAACCCGAAGGTGCGACGCGCACCGCGCTTCCAGGCGAGCGCCATGTTTTCCTCGATCGTGAGCGCCTCGCACGTGCCGGCCATCGGGTCCTGGAAGACTCGGGCAACGAGGTTCGATCGCTCCCACGCCGGGCGGCGTGTGACGTCTTCGTCGTCGATGCGGATGGTGCCGCGATCGACCATCAGGTCCCCGCTGACGGCATTCAGGAAGGTCGACTTGCCGGCCCCGTTCGAGCCGATGACGGTGACGAACTGCCCCGTCGGGATCTTCAGGTCCAGCCCTCGCAGCACCCGGTTCTCGATCGGCGTGCCGGGGTTGAACGTGATCTCCAGGCCTTTGGCGTGCAACATCAGCGGGCCTCCTTGACCGTGGCGGCCGCGATCCGGCCGGCGCCCGGCCTGAGTGCGGCCAGCTTGCGCTTGTAGGTGGGAACGAGCAGCGCGAACGCGACCAGCACGGCGGTCACCAGGTTGAGGTCCTGGGCCTTCAGGCCGATGAAATCGCTGTTCAGCGCGAGCGCGATGAAAAAGCGGTAGAGGACCGCCCCGAGGACACAGGCCAGCGTCGTGATGACCAGGCTGCGTGCCGGCAGGATGGTCTCGCCGATGATCACCGCCGCGAGGCCGACGACGATCGTCCCGATGCCCATCGAGATGTCGGCGCCGCCCTGGCTTTGCACGAAGAGTGCGCCGGCCAGCGCAACAAGCCCGTTGGACAGCGCCAGGCCCCACACCGTCTGCCGGTCGGTCGAGATGCCCTGCGCGCGCGCCATACGCGGATTGCCGCCCGTGGCACGCATGGCCAGTCCGGCTTCCGATGCAAAGAAGAGATCGAGCAGCACCTTGGCCGCAACCACGATCACGAGCAGCACCAGCGGCTTGAGCACGTAGTCGGGCATGCCGCCGAACGCGACCATGCTGAAGACCGTCGGCTCGTCGATGAGCGCGATGTTGGGCTTGCCCATGACGCGCAGGTTCACCGAATAGAGCGCGATCATCACCAGGATGCTGGCGAGCAGCTGCATGATGCGCAGCCGCACGTTGAGCCATGCGGTGAGGTAGCCGGAGAGCGCGCCGGCCGCAATCGCCGCCGCCGTCGCGGCGAAGGGATTCCAGCCCGCCACGATCAGCGCCGCGGCAACGGCACCGCCGAGCGGGAAGCTGCCATCGACCGTCAGGTCGGGGAAGTTGATGATGCGGAACGAGAGGAAGACCCCCAGGGCCACCAGCCCGAAGATCAGCCCGATCTCGATCGCACCGAGGGAGGCAATGAGCGACATGTTGGCGACGCCCGCTTACTTGACGACGACTTGAGCGGACTTGACCAGCTCGTCCGGCAGCGTCACGCCTTGCTTCAGCGCGGCGGCCGGATTGACGTGCAGCTCGAAGGTGCTGCTGGTCTGGGAGGCGATCGTCCCAGGCGCCTGGCCCTGGAGAATGCGCACCACGATCTTGCCGGTCTGGTGGCCGATGTCGTAGTAGTTGAGGCCCAATGCCGCGACCGCGCCGCGCTTGACCGCGTCGGTGTCCGCCGCGACCACGGGAATCTTGGCCTGCTGCGCGACCTTGACGATGCCCTCGAACGCCGACATCACGTTGTTGTCCGTGGGTGCATAGATGACGTCGACCTTGCCGACCAGGCTCTGGGCCGCGCTGGCCACGTCGACGGTGCGCGCCGCGGCGCCCTCCACCAGGGTCATGCCGGCAGCCGGCATGGCCTTCTTCAGCGCCTCGATGATCGACACCGAATTGGCTTCGCCCGGGCTGTAGATCACGCCGACGCGCTTGGCGTTGGGCACGACCCGCTTGATCAGTTCCAGGTGCTTGTCCAGCGGCGAGAGATCGGACACGCCGGTGACGTTGGTGCCCGAGGCCTCCCAGCCCTTCACCAGCTTGGCGGCGACCGGGTCGGTGACCGCGCTGTAGACAACAGGGATGTCCTTGCTCGCGGCCACCACGGCCTGGGCCGACGGCGTGGCGATCGCGACGATGACGTCCGGCCGCTCGCCAACGTACTTGCGGGCGATCTGCGCCGCTGTGCCGTTGTTGCCTTGCGCGCTCTGGTATTCGTACTTCAGGTTCTTGCCGGCTTCGAAGCCGGCCGACTTCAGCTCGTCCTTGACGCCGTCGCGCACGGCGTCCAGCGCCTTGTGTTCGACGATCGAGGTGACTGCCACCGACACCGTCTTGTCGGTGGCGTGGCTGGGGGCGGCAGCGCCGGCGAGCGCAACGGCCAGCAGGGTCAGGGAAGAACGCAAGAAAGGATATTTCACTGTGGGGTCCTGATGAGAAATAGTCGGCAGGGTTCAATTTGCGACGGACACCCCGGTCGGGTGCCTGCCAGGTCCGCGGCGGTAGACCGCGTTCCAGGGGCATAAGTGTGATTTTTGGCGCGGAGAATCTGCTTTCATCGCGCGTCGGGGCGAACCCTCGGAAGAGCAACATAATTTCGCCAATCCGCCATACCAGGAGACGAACTTGCAAGACCCCGATTTCGACCGCATCGACCGCAAGATCCTTGGCTTCCTGCAGGAGCACGGACGCGCGTCCAACCTGGAGGTGGCCGCCGCGGCCGGCCTGTCACCCGCGCAGTGCCATCGCCGCCACAGGCGGCTGGAGGAGGCAGGGTTCATCGCGCGCTACGAGACGCGCCTGAACGCCGCCCGACTGGATCTGCACGTCGTCGCGTTCATCCTCATCGCCATGGAAAAGGGCCACATCCGTGACCTGACGAAGTTCACCGACGTCGTCACCGACCTGCCGGAGGTGCTGGAGTGCTACTCGATCACCGGCGACTACGACTTCGTCATCAAGGTCATCACGCGGGACCTGAAGGGCCTGTCGCAGTTCCTGATCGACAAGCTGATGCGGCTGCCGGGCGTCGACGGGGTGCGCTCGAGCGTCTGCCTCGACGAGTTCAAGTGCACCAGCGCCCTGCCCTTGCCGGACTGAGTCAGGTCAGGGGGAGAGGCCCGGGGCTACCAGCGAAGAATCCGGGGACCGATCAGGGCACCCACCAGCACCGGCAACGAAATGCCCGCGACGTACCAGACCGCCAGGAAGGGCGCGGCCAGTTCCTGGCAATGCAGGGCGTAGACGGCAGCGCCCGCTCCACCCGCCATCGCGCCCGCAGCGGCCCCCGCGAGTGCGGGCCGTGTCGGCGCGAGCCCCTTCAGTGCGACCAGGGCGGCGACGAACACCGGCAGGGAAATCATCGCGATGTTCATTGCGCAGGTGCGCCACGTCTGCCCCATGATCAGCGTCGGACGCTCGTCCGCAGGCGATGACAACAGCATCGCGGCCGCCATCACCCAGATGACGGCCAATGGCGCGACGAGCCCCAACCAGGCCCGGCGGACCGGTACGCCGGGTCGCGCCAGTCGCTGCACGATCACGAAGCCCGTGATCGCCACGCAGACCGGCAGCAGCATGCGGACCCAGAACATGGGCCAGAACATCACCTGGGCGATGTCGCGCCGCATGCCATAGACGAGCAACATCCACGCGAAGGACAGCGGCAGGCCCACCAGGAGTGCGATGGACATCCTGCGCGAAGCAGCACGCCGTGGCACCGGCTGGGCGCCGGTGGCGAGCATCGCGACAAAGTCGTCGGTCTTCACGTGGACTCCTTGATCTTCCGCGCCAGCGCCTTGAGGCCGCGGTGGATGCCCACCTTGACCGCCGACTCCGACATGCCGGTCAGTTTCGCGGTCTCCGCGACCGAGAGCCCTTCGAGTTTCACGTGCACGATGGGCAGGCGGTGGCGGTCCGGCAGCGTGTCGAGCAGGCCCGCGACGTCGCGGCGCGCATCGCTCGCTTCGGTCGCCGATTCGGCGAAGACGGCGAGGTCGTCGTCCAGCGGCTCATGCAGCGCCTCGCGGCCTGACTTGGCGCGCAGCAGGTCGATCATCTTGTAGCGCGCGATCGCATGCACCCAGGCCGTCAGCGGCTGGTCGCTCTGGTAGGTGTGGCGCTGGTTATGCATGGCGAGAAGGCATTCCTGAACGAGATCTTCCACTTCATCAGGCCAGCCGAACAGGCGCCTGGCGAGGAACGCGCGAAGGTGCGTGCTGAGCTTCTGGAGGAATGCGCGATAAGCGACCGCATCGCCGTCGAGTCCGCGCAAGAACAGGTCGTGCAACACCCGCTCCGCGTCGCTCTTCGCCATCGGGCTCCCACTGGTCATTCGTGCTTTCGAGTCGGCCGGTTACAGGCAAATCCAGAAAATGAGATCCGGCGGATTGTGCCGTCGCCCAGACTCCGCGGTGCATTACGACGAATGGCGTATGCGGTTGCTTGCCAGTTGTGGGAGCCGTCGGTACATTGCGGTTTTTGAGGGCCTGCAATGTCTGTTGACACCGTTCCGACTCCATCCTCTCCATCGCTTTCTCCCACGTCTCCCGAGCCCTCCCCTGACGTCGCGCCGCCCGAGTCGGTGTCGATCTCGCCGGTGTACCCCGGCTCATCCCCCCAACGCAGCCACATCCGCCTGACCTCGCACGCCGGCGGATTCGGCGCATTGCCGATCCAGTGGGGCGCGGCCACCCCAGCCGAGCGCGGGCCGGTGGTCGGCACCACGACCAAGCGCGCGCATCGCAACGTGATCGGCACGCACAGCGGGTCTTACAGTGTGTATCGCGCGCTGGCCGTGGCCTCGGGCGCCCTGTCGCCGCACCACAAGGCAGACCTCACCAATACTGCGCCGACCGATGCCATCGGCCCTTATCCGCAATGGAGCGAGCCCGGCAAGATCGTCTCGCTCGACCCGTGGGGCGCCGTGGTGGCGGACGTGTTCTCTGCCGAACTCGCGGCCGGCTACGACATCCGGCCGACCATCGCGATCACCAAGGCGCATGTGATCCTCCCCGAGGTCATCGAGGCCTTGCAGAAGGGCCGGCTCAAGGCCGACGGCAAGTTCCTCACGGCCGGCGGCGCGGCGATGGTCACCAAGGCCGCGATCGAGCCCGTGTGGTACCTGCCCGCGGTCGCCAAGCGCTTCGGCTGCTCCGAGACTGACCTGCGCCGGGTGCTCTTCGAGGAAACCGGCGGCATGTATCCCGAACTCGTGACACGCTCCGACCTGGAGGTGTTTCTCCCGCCCATCGGCGGCCAGACTCTGTATATCTTCGGCAACGCGCGCGACCTCGCCAACCCGGATGTCGAACTGACGGCGCGCATCCATGACGAGTGCAACGGCTCCGACGTGTTCGGCTCCGACATCTGCACCTGCCGCCCCTATCTCACGCACGCCATCGAGGAGTGCATCCAGGGCGCGCAGCGCGGCGGCGTCGGGCTCATCGCCTACTCGCGCAAGGAGGGCCGTGCGCTCGGCGAGGTGACGAAGTTCCTGGTCTACAACGCGCGCAAGCGCCAGGTGGGCGGGGACACCGCCGACCAGTACTTCGCGCGCACCGAATGCGTGGCCGGCGTGCAGGACATGCGCTTCCAGGAGCTGATGCCCGACGTGTTCCACTGGCTCGGCATCCGCAAGATCCACCGCCTGGTGTCGATGAGCAACATGAAGTTCGATGCCATCACGGGCTCGGGCATCGAGATTGGAACGCGCGTGAACATCCCCGACGAGCTGATCCCCGCCGACGCTCGCGTCGAAATGGACGCCAAGATGGCCGCCGGCTACTTCACGCCCGGCGTCGTGCCGGACGCCGAGGAACTCAAGAAGGCCAAGGGCCGGGGGCTTGATCAATGAGCAAGGACAACTACGGGCTGGACCCGGACAGGCCCACATCCAATCCTGCGGTGCGCAGCGCCGACCCCGAGGGGCATGTCGACCCGGCAGCCGAATTCGTCCAGGACACCGACCACCCGGCTGGCGCTGCCGCCTACTTGCGCACGACGCAGGCGGTGCGCAGCCGCGCCGCGGCATTGCTGGCGCGCGCGCGTGCGGGCGAATCGCAGTGGTTCACGATCGGCGCGGACGATGCCATGGAAGACACGGCGCGCACGGTGGCCGAGGTGACACGCGATCGCTACCCGTGGAGCCCCATCCCGTACCACAGCCGCTGGCGCCACTTCGAAGCGGGCGGCGTGAACCGGGTCAGGATGCTCGACGAGCTGCTGGGCAACGCGACCGCCAGCCAGCGCGCCCGCGCGCACATCGACCTCGTGCTGGTGAGCGTGCTGCTCGACGCCGGCGCCGGCCCCGACTGGCACTACATCGAGGCAGCTACAGGCCAGCGCTTCACGCGCTCAGAAGGGCTGGGCGTCGCGAGCTTCCATGCCTTCACGAGCGGCCTGTTCTCGTCGAATCCCGCGCAACCGCTGCAGGCCGACTCCGCCGGACTGCGCGCCTTGGTCACTGACCGGCTCGGCGATGCCTTCCAGGTCAACGCGGTCAATCCCCTGGTCGGGCTCACGGGCCGCGCCACGCTGCTGCGCCGGCTTGGCGAAGCGATGAGCGAACAGCCCGAAGTCTTTGGCGATGAGGGGCGGCCCGGCGGCCTGTTCGACGCGTTGGTCGGCCCTTACGGTCCGGCCGCGCCACCGACTGCCGAAGTCACGGCGCACGAAATCCTGTCACTGTTGCTCGATTCGCTCTCCGGCATCTGGCCGGCCTCCAACGCGATCGACAGCATCGCCGCCGACGGCAGCGACGCGCCCGGCGGTATCAGCACCGGCGACCCGGCGCTCGCATTGGGCGACTGCTGGCGACACAGCGGCGTGCCGGGGCCGGGGTTGACCCGGGGCTGGATGCCCTTCCACAAGCTCTCGCAGTGGCTCACCTACTCGATGCTCGAGCCCTTCGAATGGGCGGGTGTCAAGGTGCGCCATCTGGAAGCACTGACCGCGCTGCCCGAATACCGCAACGGCGGCCTGCTGATCGACAGCGGGATGATCGTGCCGAAGGACCCAGCCTTTCTCCAGCGCGACTGGAAGGTGAGCGACGAGTTCATCGTCGAATGGCGCGCTCTCACCATCGCCCTGCTCGACGAACTGGCGCCCCGGGTGCGCAAAGTGCTCGGCCGGAGCGAGGAAGACCTGCCCCTGGCGCGCGTGCTCGAAGGCGGAACCTGGGCTGCCGGGCGCGTCATGGCACAGCGCTTGCGTGATGGTGCGCCGCCCCTGCGCATCGAAAGCGACGGCACCGTCTTCTAGACTCCACCCACTTTTTCACAACGACAAGAACGCCCAGCCGCTTCTCGACCACCCATGAGCAACGTCCACCTCGTCGACCACCCCCTCGTCCAGCACAAGCTCACGCTGATGCGCCGCAAGGAGGCCAGCACCAACAGCTTCCGGCGCCTCCTCAACGAAATCAGCATGCTGATGGCCTACGAGGTCACGCGCGACATGGCGATGCAGGACATCGAGATCGAGACCCCGCTCGAGACGATGAACGCCAAGGTCATCGACGGCAAGAAGGTGGTGCTGGTGTCGATCCTGCGCGCGGGCACCGGCATCCTCGACGGCATGCTGAGCGTGATCCCGGGTGCGCGCGTCGGCCACATCGGGCTGTACCGCGATCCCAAGACGCTGACCGCGGTGGAGTACTACTTCAAGATGCCCGGCGGCATGGAGGAACGCGACGCGATCGTGGTCGATCCGATGCTGGCCACCGGCAATTCGGCGGTGGCGGCGGTCGAGCGGCTGAAGGAACTGAATCCGAAGTCGATCAAGTTCGTCTGCCTGCTCACCTGCCCCGAAGGCGTGAAGACGATGCAGGACGCGCATCCGGATGTGCCGATCTACACCGCCGCCATCGACCGCGAGTTGAACAGCCATGGCTACATCCTGCCGGGCCTCGGCGACGCTGGTGACCGCATCTTTGGCACGAAATGAACTCGCCCCCAGGCTGCGCGCACTTCGTGTCGCTTCGCCTTCCCCCTGCCGGGGGCAACGCCTGTGGCCCGGCGGAGCCGGTTCCACGGCATTTCACGAATGGGCGCGCCTGTTTTCTTGCCTTGACGAATTCATAACCTGAGGAGAAGCACTGTGATCGTTCGCCGTCAGTTGATCATTCGTTCGGTTGCCATTGCCGCGGCGTTCGCGGCGGGAGCGCCGGGTCTCGCACTGGCGCAGGCCAAGCTCAAGGTGGCGGCGGTCTACACCGTGCCTTTCGAGCAGCAATGGGTGGGGCGGATCCACAAGGCGCTGAAGGCGGCAGAGGCGCGTGGGGAGATCGAATACACGGCGACCGAGAACGTTGCCAACGCCGACTACGAGCGCGTGATGCGCGAGTACGCGACGGCGGGCAACCAGCTGATCCTGGGCGAGGTGTTCGGCGTCGAAGCGGCGGCGCGCAAGGTCGCGAAGGACTTTCCGAAGACGGCCTTCCTGATGGGATCGTCGCTCAAGCCGCAGGCGCCGAACTTCTCGGTGTTCGACAACTACATCCAGGAGCCGGCCTATCTCTCGGGCATGGTCGCCGGAGGCATGACCAAGACGAACAAGATCGGCATGGTCGGCGGCTTCCCTATCCCGGAGGTGAATCGCCTGATGAACGCCTTCATGGCCGGCGCCAAGGAAGTGAACCCGAAGGTGGAGTTCAGCGTGAGCTTCATCAACAGCTGGTTCGACCCGCCGAAGGCCAAGGAAGCGGCTTTCGCGATGATCGACAAGGGCGTAGACGTCCTCTACGCCGAGCGCTTCGGCGTGAGCGACGCGGCCAAGGAAAAAGGCAAGCTCGCGATCGGCAACGTGATCAACACGCAGGACAAGTACCCGGACACGGTGGTTGCCTCCGCACTCTGGAACTTCGAGCCTTCGGCCGACCGCGCGATCAAATTGGTCAAGGAAGGCAAGTTCACCGCCGAGGACTACGGCCAGTATTCGATGATGAAGCACAAGGGCTCCGAGTTGGCGCCGTTGGGCACTTTCGAGAGCAAGGTGCCGGCCGACATCGCCGCCAAGGTCAAGGCGAAGCAGGCGGACATCCTGTCGGGCAAGTTCACCGTGAAAGTGGACGACAGCCAGCCCAAATCCACCGCGAAGTGAAGTCCACGCCCAAGTAGCACTTCTTGGCCCAAGTCCTCGCGCTGCGCGGCATCACCAAGCGCTTCGGCGCACTGGTGGCCAATGACGGCATCTCGCTCGACCTGCAGGCGGGCGAGGTGCTGGCGCTGCTCGGCGAGAACGGCGCGGGCAAGTCGACGCTGATGTCCATCCTGTTCGGGCACTACGTGGCCGACGAAGGCAGCATCGACGTGTTCGGCCGGCCGCTCGCACCAGGCAATCCGAAGGCGGCGCTGGCCGCAGGCATCGGCATGGTGCACCAGCATTTCACGCTGGCCGACAACCTCAGCGTGCTGGACAACGTGTTGATGGGCACGGAGTCGCTGTGGCAGCCCTTCTCGCGCCGCAGCACGGCACGCGCCAAGCTGCTTGACGTGGCACAGCGCTTCGGACTGCCGGTGCAGCCGGATGCGCTGGTAGGCAGCTTGTCCGTCGGCGAGCGTCAACGCGTGGAGATCCTCAAGGCGCTTTACCGCGATGCGCGCATCCTGATCCTCGACGAACCCACGGCCGTGCTCACGCCGCAGGAGAGCGAGGCGCTGTTTCACACGCTGGCGCAGATGGTGGCGCAGGGCCTGTCGATCATCTTCATCAGCCACAAGCTGGCCGAGGTGCTGCGCGTATCGCACCGCGTCGCCGTGCTGCGCGGCGGCAGGCTGGTGGCCGAGGCGCGCACCGGCGACACCACGCAGGCGCAACTGGCGCTGTGGATGGTCGGGCACGCGATCGAAGGCACGGTGCGGCGTCCCGCCTCGCGGGTCGGGGATGCGGTCTGCGTGCTGGACCACGTGAGGACCGCCGGCGGCGGACACGATCGGCTGCAGGACGTGACACTCACCCTCAAGGCCGGCGAGATCACCGCCATTGCGGGTGTCTCCGGCAACGGGCAGGTGGCGCTGGCGGAGTTGCTGAGCGGCACGCGGCGCGCGATTGCAGGCACGGTCACGCTGATGGGGCGCGAGCTGCCCGCCTCGCCGGCCCGGCTGGTGCAACGCGGCGTGGCGCGCATCCCCGAAGACCGGCATGCGGTCGGCGTGGTGGGTGATCTGCCGGTGTGGGAGAACGCCGTTTCGGAGCGGCTGCGCAGCCGGGCGTTCTCGCGCTGGCTCTGGGTTCGGCGCGGCGCGGCGAAGGCGCATGCGCGCAGCGTGGAGAAGGCCTACGACGTGCGCGGCGCCGGGCTGGAATCGCCCGCACGCGCGCTCTCAGGCGGCAACATGCAGAAGCTCATTCTCGGGCGGGCGCTGCTTGCGCCGGCATCCGCGCCCGCGCAGCGCCGCATTCCACGGCTCATCGTCGCGCACCAGCCGACCTGGGGGCTGGACATCGGTGCGGTGGCTTACGTGCAGCAGCAACTGGTCGCGGCGCGTGACGCCGGCGCGGCGGTGCTGCTGATTTCGGACGACCTCGACGAAGTGTTGACGCTGGGCGATCGCGTCGCCGTGATGCACGGGGGCCAGTTGGGCGAGCCGCGCGCTGCGTCGGCGTGGACCCGCGAGGCGATCGGCCTGGCCATGGCAGGCGCGAAGACATGAGGCTGGAGCGTCGCCATGGCGCATCGCGTGCGGCATTGGTGCTCGCGCCGATCGGCGCGGTCGCGTTCACCTTGCTGGTCAGCGCGCTGCTCGTGCTGTGGGCCGGCGCGCCGGTGGGCCGCACTTACGCACTGCTCTTGCAAGGTGGCTTCGGCTCGGTGTTTGCCTGGAGCGAAACCCTCACTCGTGCCATCCCGCTCATCCTGACGGGGCTGGCCGCGACTGTTGCCTTCAAGGCGCGGCTCTTCAACATCGGCGCCGAAGGGCAGCTCTACGCAGGCGCGCTCGCCGCCGTGGCCGTGGGCGGCATGCATGGCGGGACGGGTTTCGAGCTGCCGCTCTGGCTGCTGTATCCGCTGATGATGCTGGCCGCAGCGACTGCAGGCGCCCTGCTGCTGCTGGGCCCGGCGCTGATGAAGAACAAGCTGGGCGTCGACGAAGTGGTGACCACGCTGCTGATCAACTTCATCGTGCTGCTCGGCGTCTCGGCCATGCTCGACGGGCCGATGAAGGACCCGACGGCGATGGGCTGGCCGCAGAGCGTGTCGCTGCAGTCGGAGCTCGAACTCGGCAAGCTCATCGCGCAGACGCGTGTGCACACCGGACTGCTGTGGGCCGGCGCACTGTCGGTGATCGTGTGGGCGCTGTTCAAGTACACGGTGATCGGCTTCGACATCCGCGCGGTGGGCGCGAACGCGCGCGCCGCGGCCTTCGCGGGCGTTCCCGTCACGCGCACCGTGGTGCTGGTGGCCTTGCTCTCGGGTGCGCTGGCCGGGCTGGCGGGCGCGATCGAGGTGGCCGGCCGCACGAGCTACGTCACCCTCGACATGTCCCCGGGCTACGGCTACAGCGGCATCGTGATCGCGATGCTGGCCGGGCTGCATCCCCTGGGCGTGCTGGCGGCGGCCGTGTTCGTGGCGGGCGTGCTGGTCGGGGCCGACACCATGAGCCGAGCGATCGGCGTGCCCACGTACATCGCGGACGTGATCGTGGCGGCCTCGCTGATCGCTGTGCTCGTCGCGACCCTGCTCACGCAGTACCGGGTTCGGCTGAAATGAGCGACGTCGCGGACATTCTTTCGAATGCCTCGTTCTGGGTGGCGGTGCTGCGCATTGCCACGCCCTTGATCTTCGGCACGCTCGGCGTGC
Source organism: Variovorax flavidus (assembly GCF_030317145.1). Classification (GTDB taxonomy): domain Bacteria; phylum Pseudomonadota; class Gammaproteobacteria; order Burkholderiales; family Burkholderiaceae_C; genus Variovorax; species Variovorax flavidus. The sequence goes on along the minus strand of NZ_JASZYE010000001.1, from coordinate 320,268 downwards.
TGCTGTGCGAGCGTGCCGGCGTGCTGAATCTCGGCATCGAGGGGATCATGGTCGCGGGAGCCTTTGCGGGCTGGCTGGCGGTGTACGCGGGTGCGCCTCTGTGGCTCGGCGTCGGCGTGGCTGCGCTGACCGGCGCGGTCTTCGGACTGCTGCATGCCTTTCTCACCGTCGGGCTGGCGCTCTCGCAGCATGTGTCCGGGCTGGGCATCACGCTGCTGGCGACGGCGCTGAGCTACTACGGCTATCGCGTGAGTTTTCCGAAAGTCAACACACCCCCCACGGTCACGCCCTTCGCACCGATGGAGTGGCTGCACATTCCGGTACTCGATGCGCAGACTCCGCTCACGCTCCTGGCGTTGCTGATGGTGCCGGTGATGGCGTATGTCCTCTACCGCACACCCGTCGGACTTGCCGTGCGCATGGTCGGCGAAAACCCGCAAGCGGCCGAGGGCCAGGGGGTCTCGGTCGCTGCGACGCGCACCGGTGCGATCGTCGCGGGCTCGGCACTGATGGGCGTGGCAGGGTCCTTCCTCACGCTGTCGGCCTTCAACGCATTCTTCTTCAACATGATCAACGGCCGCGGATGGATCTGCGTGGCGCTGGTGGTGTTCGCGTCCTGGCGGCCCGGCAAGGCACTGCTGGGCGCGTTGCTGTTCGCCTTCTTCGATGCGCTGCAATTGCGATTGCAGCAATCTGGCGACGCCGTGCTGCCCTATCAGATCTACCTGATGCTGCCCTACCTCCTGTCCATCCTCGCGCTGGTATTGGTGGCGCGCAAGGCAAGCTACCCACAGGCGCTCATGAAACCCTATCGAAAAGGAGAGAGGTGATGCTCGACCTCCTCGTACACAACGCCACCCTCCCCGACGGTCGCGCTGGCATGTCGATCGCCGTGCGGGACGGCCGCATCGAGGAAGTGACGGCCGGGCTCGACGCACCGGCCGCGGAAAAGCTCGATGCGCATGGATTCCTCGTCACGCCGCATTTCATCGACCCGCATTTCCACATGGATGCCACGCTCAGCTACGGCCTGCCACGAGTCAACGAAAGCGGCACGCTGCTGGAGGGCATCGCGCTCTGGGGCGAGCTCAAGCCGATGCTGACGGCCGAGGCATTGATCCAGCGTGCACTGGCGTACTGCGACTGGGCGGTCGCCAAGGGACTGCTCGCGATCCGCAGCCATGTCGACACAAGCGACCCCAGCCTGCTTGCGGTCGATGCGCTGCTGGAGGTCAAGCGTCGCGTGGCGCCCTACCTCGACCTTCAGCTCGTTGCTTTTCCGCAGGATGGCGTGCTGCGCTCGCCGGGTGGCGTGGAGAACCTCAAGCGCGCCCTCGACAAGGGCGTGGACGTGGTCGGCGGCATTCCGCACTTCGAGCGCACGATGGCCGACGGCGCCGCGAGCGTGAAGCTGCTGTGCGAGATCGCGGCCGAGCGCGGCAAGCTGGTCGACATGCACTGCGACGAATCGGACGATCCGCTGTCGCGCCACATCGAGACGCTGGCCTTCGAGGCGCAGCGCCTCGGAATGCAGGGTCGGGTGACGGGCTCTCACTGCACGTCGATGCATTCGATGGACAACTACTACGTGAGCAAGCTGCTGCCGCTCATCGCCGAAAGCGGCGTCGGCGTGGTGTCGAATCCGCTCATCAACATCACGCTGCAAGGCCGCCACGACACCTACCCCAAGCGCCGTGGCATGACGCGTGTGCCCGAACTGATGGCCGCAGGCGTGAACGTCGCCTTCGGCCACGACTGCGTGATGGACCCCTGGTACGGCATGGGCTCGGGCGACATGCTCGAAGTGGCGCACATGGGATTGCACGTGGCGCAGATGACCAGCCAGGACGGCATCCGCCAGTGCTTCGACGCAGTCACCGTCAACGCGGCCAAGGTGTTTCACCTCGAGGGCTACGGGCTCCAAGCCGGCTGCGATGCGAGCTTCGTGCTGCTGCAGGCGCGCGATCCGGTGGAGGCCATCCGCCTGCGCGCGACACGGCTCAAGGTGTATCGCAAAGGCCGGCTGTTGGCGGAGACGCCTGCCGCCACGGCGGCGCTCCACCTGCCCGGCCGCGCGGCGGAGACCGGCTGGATGATCCCGCGCGACTGAGGATGCAGGGCTTCAGCCCAACGATCCCACCCGGCACCACATGTGAACCTTCGAAAGGTAGGCCGAGCCCAGCGCAACAGCGAAAGGTTCCACGCCGAAGGACACGAATCCGCAATGTTCGTAGAGTGTCTGCGCGGCGGCATTGCCTTCGGTCACGGTCAGTTGGACGACCTTGACCCCTTCACGCGAGGCAGCTTGCGCCAGCGCGGCCTGCACGAGCATCCGCCCCAAGCCGCCCTGCCGGGCCGAAGGCGCGACATACATGCCGAACAGGTTGGCCTTGTGCCGCGCTTTTCCGCGCGACTCGAACTGGAGACCGGCGGCACCGACGAGCCGATCGCCATCGAAAGCACCCAGGACGATCTGGCCGGCCTGCGGCGACACGTCGAGCCGCGACTCCCACCATGACAGCGGCAACGCCGCGCGCTCCTCCGCACTGGAGGTGAATGCATCGGGATGCCGCTCGTAGCCTTCGAGCATCAGCGCACGGTAGGCAGCGGCATCGGCAGGCGCCAGGCGGCGCGCGAAGGTGGACGACATCGGGGGTTCCGGTTCAGATAGACGGTGCAATGGCTTCCGCATACTCGTACAGCGCGCCGAGAATCTGCTCCGCGCGCTCGTCCGCGGTCTCGGCCAGCGTGTCGATCTCTGCAAACAATTCGTCGACATTGCGCGCCCCGCCCTCGCCTTCGAGCAGTCGCGCGACGCGGTGCGCTTCCCAGCGCTCGGCCTCGTCGTCGTTGAGCGTCTCGACGAAGTTGCGCGCGCGGTAGCGGAACAACAGCTCTTCGAGCCGCGGATCGTCGAAGCCGGTACGTGCCTGCGCAAGCTGGGTCGGCGGCAGACTGCGCAGTTGGGTCAGTCGTCGCCGATCACCGTTGCCGACGAATCCGCCGTAGAGATCTTCATCGACGTCCGGTGTGCCTTCTCGCGGTCGTTCGTAGACCTGCGGCCAGATCGCGCTCATGTCGGGCAGCGCGGCCGCCAGTTGAGCGTTGCGCAGCGCGGCCTCCACGTCGATGCCCCAGCGCGCGGCCATGACCGGCGAAAGCGTCTTGAGATTGCCCACCACCATCGGCGATTTGTTCAGGTGCACACCCTTCACCGGCAGGCGCGCGACGCCTTCGGGCAAGTCGGCGGTGCGCGTGAAGAGGCGCAAGCGCAGCGTCGCCACGTCGAGATCGCGCAGCTCGCTCGGGTCGTGGGCCAGGTCCCAGGCGAGCAGCTCGTTCTTGTTGGAGGGATGGCTCGCCAGTGGCCACATGACGGCCAGGCAGCCGCGTTCGACCGGAAACATTCCGGAGACGTGCAGGAACGGCCGTGCAGAGTCGCGCGTGGCGGGCAACCCGAGTTCGGAGGCGACACGATCCTTCCGATGCAGCACGAACGCGAAGTCGAAGAGCTTGGGCTGCTTGTCGCGAATGAGCCGCGCCAATGCGATGGTGGCGCGCACGTCCGACAACGCATCGTGGGCGGCCTCGTGGAGCAGCCCGTTGGCGCGCGCCAGATCCTCGAGCTTGAAGCTCTGGCTGCCGTCCGCCTTCTTCGGCCATTCGATGCCGTCGGGACGCAGCGCATAGGTGAGCCGCACCACGTCGAGCAAGTCCCAGCGGCCGCAGTCGTTCTGCCATTCGCGCGCGTACGGATCGATGAGATTGCGCCAGAACAGGAAGCGCGTGACTTCGTCGTCGAAGCGGATCGTGTTGTAGCCCACGCCGATGGTGCCCGGCTGCGAGAACGCCCGTTCGATCTGTGCTGCGAATTCGTGCTCCGAGATGCCGCGCTCCAGGCATTGCTGCGGCGTGATGCCGGTGATGAGGCAGGCCTCCGGGCTCGGCAGGTAGTCGGGCGCCGGCTTGCAATAGATCATCAGCGGCTCGCCGATCTCGTTGAGTTCGGCGTCGGTGCGGATGGCGGCGAATTGTGAAGGCCTGTCGCGGCGCGGCACGGCACCGAAGGTTTCGTAGTCGTGCCAGAGGAAAGTGTGAGGGGGCATTGTCAAAGCAAGGGGGAAAACAGGCGTGCGAACGAATCGCCGAGGCGGCGCAGGAAACTCTGGTGCCGCTGGCCCCGGATCGGCGACGCACTGCGAAGATCGGTCTCGAATTGCGCGACGAGCGGCCTGGCGAGGACTGGACCGTAGATCGCGGCGCAGACTTCGAAGTTGAGCCGGAAGCTGCGGTTGTCGAAATTGGCGGTGCCGATCATCGCGCAGTTGTCATCGACGACCAAGGTCTTCGAATGGAGCATGCGCGCCTTGTACTCCCACACCTGGACGCCGGCCGCGATCAGTTCGTCGTAATAAGAGCGGGCCGCCGCGCTGACGATCAGCGAATCGCTTCGCCGTGGCACGAGGAGCCGCACGTCGACGCCTCGCAAGGCGGCACTCGTGAGCGCCATCAGTGCGGGCTCGCCCGGCACGAAATACGGTGTGGTGAGCCAGGCTCTATGCACGGACGACTGGATCGCCGCCAGGTGCATGCGATGGATGGGCTCCAGAAGGTTGTCGGGTCCGCTCGTGACGATCTGCACCGGTATCTCCCCCACGCCCTCGTGAGCGGGAAGACGCGGCAGCAGGCGCGCCATGGTCCGGTCGATCTGGCGCGGGTCTTCGCCGGTCGCGTAGGTCCAGTCCTCGAGGAACGTGGTCTGCAGCCAGCGCACCGCGCTCCCTTCGATCCGGAGATGAACGTCGTGGTACGCATCGTCGCGTGTACGGGAGTCTTCCTCGTCGGTGATGTTGACGCCGCCGGTGAAGCCCACGCGGCCATCGCACACGACGATCTTGCGGTGGGTGCGGTAGTTGGTGACCGGCCGCAGGCGCCGGCCGATGCGCGTGTCATGGAAGAGCGCGACATGGATGCCCGCCGCGTGCATCGGCGCCATGAACTTGCGGCCAACGCGCTTGGAACCCAGCGCGTCGAGCAACAGCCGGACCGCGACACCTTCGCGCGCACGTTCGATCAGCAGATCACGCAGCGCGGTCCCGATCTGGTCCGGCTCGAAGATGTAGTACTCGAGGTGCACGTGGTCGCGCGCATCGCGGATGGCCTCGAAGATGGCATCGAAGGTGCGCGCGCCACCCGAAAGCAGCTCGGCCGAAGTCGCGCTCGACACCGGCAAGCCGCAGGACGCCGTACCCAACGCGGCCATCTGGCTCAGTGCAGGCGGCGCCTGCTCGGCCGCATCCCGCAGAATCGCGAGATCCGCCGCCGACTGCGCGTTCGCGCGGCTGCGCAAGCGCTTGAGGCGCTGCTTCTTCAGCCGCTGAGGCCCCAGGAAGTAATAGATGACAAATCCGGCGAACGGCAGCAGCGCCAGCGAGAGGATCCAGCTCATCGTCGACACCGGCGCGCGCTTCTGCATCACGATCCAGACGGAAAGCACCGCGATGTAGCCGCTCCACGCAAGGGAGAGGCCGGTCTTCCATTCCTGGCTGAGCTCGGGGACGATCAAGGGCGAAAAGGATCCTGAAAAAGAAAAAGGCCGATAGCCCAATGCTACCGACCTTTATTCACACGCCAGAAATACCGCGGATCCGGCTCCGCCGGTCCGCAGGTATTGCCCCCTGCAAGGGGGTGGGCGGCCACACGAAGTGGGCAAGACTGGGGGTTAGCCAGTTACCCTGTCGCCGCTTCCTCGGCTTCCGGCTTCGCCTTGCCTTCCTTCTTGGCCACTGGCTGGATGTCAAGCTGCACTTCTTCCTTGTCGTCCAAATCGACGGTCAGGCGACCACCTTCCTGCAGGCGACCGAAGAGCAGTTCGTCGGCCAAGGCACGACGGATCGTGTCCTGGATCAGGCGTTGCATCGGGCGTGCGCCCATCAGCGGATCGAAGCCCTTCTTCGCGAGGTGCTTGCGCAGCGCATCGGTGAACGTGACGTCGACCTTCTTCTCGGCAAGCTGCGTCTCCAGTTGCAGGAGGAACTTGTCCACCACGCGCAGGATGATCTGCTCGTCGAGCGCCTTGAAGCTCACCGTCGCGTCCAGGCGGTTGCGGAACTCCGGCGTGAACAGGCGCTTGATGTCGGCCATTTCGTCGCCCGCCTGACGCGGGTTGGTGAAGCCGATCGTCGCCTTGTTCATGGTCTCGGCACCCGCATTGGTGGTCATCACGATGATCACGTTGCGGAAGTCGGCCTTGCGTCCGTTGTTGTCCGTCAGGGTGCCGTGGTCCATCACCTGCAGCAGCACGTTGAAGATGTCCGGGTGCGCCTTCTCGATTTCGTCGAGCAGCAGCACCGCGTGCGGCTTCTTCGTGATCGCTTCGGTCAGCAGACCGCCCTGGTCGAAACCAACGTAGCCCGGAGGCGCGCCGATCAGGCGGCTTACCGCATGGCGCTCCATGTACTCCGACATGTCGAAGCGGATCAGCTCGATGCCCATGATGTAGGCGAGCTGCTTGGCCGCTTCGGTCTTGCCGACGCCCGTCGGGCCGCTGAACAGGAACGAGCCGATCGGCTTGTCTTCGCGACCGAGGCCCGAACGCGCCATCTTCACTGCCGAAGCGAGCACTTCGAGGGCCTTGTCCTGGCCGAACACGACGCTCTTGAGGTCGCGCTCGATCGTCTGCAGCTTGCCGCGGTCGTCGTTGGACACGTTGGCCGGGGGAATGCGCGCAATCTTCGCGACGATTTCCTCGACCTCGGTCTTGCTGATGGTCTTCTTGCGCTTGTTCGCAGGCAGGATGCGCTGGGCGGCACCGGCTTCATCGATCACGTCGATCGCCTTGTCGGGCAGGTGACGGTCATTGATGTACTTGGCGCTCAGTTCGGCGGCGGCCTGCAGTGCGGCCACGCCGTACTTCACGCCATGGTGCTCCTCGAAGCGCGACTTCAGGCCCTTCAGGATGTCGACCGTTTCCTGCACCGTCGGCTCGACCACGTCGACCTTCTGGAAGCGACGCGACAGGGCCGCATCCTTTTCGAAGATGCCGCGGTATTCGGTGAACGTGGTGGCACCGATGCACTTGAGCTGGCCGCTCGAGAGCGCCGGCTTCAGCAGGTTGGACGCGTCGAGCGTGCCGCCCGAAGCGGCGCCGGCGCCGATCAGGGTGTGGATTTCGTCGATGAACAGGATCGCGTTCGGCTTGTCCTTGAGCGACTTGAGGACGCCCTTCAGGCGTTGCTCGAAATCACCGCGGTACTTGGTGCCGGCGAGCAGCGCGCCCATGTCGAGCGAGTACACGTTGGATTCGGCCAGGATCTCCGGCACGTCGTTCTGCGTGATGCGCCATGCGAGGCCTTCTGCGATCGCGGTCTTGCCCACGCCCGCCTCGCCCACCAGCAGCGGGTTGTTCTTGCGGCGGCGGCACAGGATCTGGATGACGCGCTCGACCTCGTACTCGCGGCCGATGAGCGGATCGATCTTGCCTTCCTTGGCAAGCTGGTTGAGGTTCTGGGTGAACTGCTCCAGCGGAGAAGACTTCTCGTTCTTCTCGCCGCCACCCTCTTCGCCTTCGCCCGACGACGCGTCGTTGTTGCCCTTTGCGGCTTCCGGCGGATCGCTCTTCTTGATGCCGTGCGCGATGAAGTTCACCACGTCGAGCCGGGTCACTCCCTGCTGATGCAGGTAGTAGACAGCATGCGAATCCTTTTCACCGAAGATCGCGACCAGCACGTTGGCGCCGGTGACTTCCTTCTTGCCGTTGCCGGTGGATTGCACATGCATGATGGCGCGCTGGATCACGCGCTGGAAACCCAGCGTGGGCTGGGTGTCGACATCGTCGGTACCCGCCACCTGGGGCGTGTTGTCCTTGATGAAGTTGGTGAGCGACGCGCGCAGGTCGTCGACGTTCGCCGAGCAGGCGCGCAGAACCTCTGCGGCACTCGGGTTGTCCAGCAAAGCGAGCAGCAGGTGCTCCACCGTGATGAACTCGTGGCGCTGCTGCCTGGCTTCGACAAAAGCCATGTGCAAGCTGACTTCCAGTTCCTGGGCAATCATGTGATTTCCTTTTGCCTTGCTGTAAATAATTTCTCAGATGGGTTGGAGCGCGATTTATTCAACCGGTTCACTGACGCATTGCAACGGGTGCCCGGCCTGATGGGCCGCTTCCATCACCTGATTGACCTTGGTCGCCGCCATGTCGCGGGAATAGACCCCGCACACGCCACGACCGTCGAGATGGATCTTGAGCATGATCTGCGTGGCGGTTTCCCGGTCCTTGTTGAAGAACTCCTGGATCACGACGATCACGAACTCCATCGGCGTGTAGTCGTCGTTCAGCATCACGACCTGGAACATCTGGGGCGGCGCGGTCTTCTGCGGCCGCCGTTCGAGAACGACCGCATCGCCGTCGTCCCGCCTCGGCTTCGTAGCCGGCGGCGTCTTGGGGGTCGAAGGGATTCTGGTAGCCATGAAAATCATTTTATAGAGCAGCCGCGTGTTGCACTTGCCGTAGTGACACAACTGGAGGCAGCTTTGTGACATTCAAGGCGGATGGGGCTGGAACTGCATGGTCGACACATGCAATCTGCGTGCCTTCCACCCTCTGCATGCCGGTCCTCGCGCGCAAGATATGCAACAAAAAAGCCCCGGCGCGTTGCGGCTCGGGGCTTTGCTGGGAAGGGGTCCGAAGACACCCCGCGCAACGGTTTACATGTTGTCGATCATCACTTGGCCGAAGCCCGAGCAGCTCACCTGGGTCGCGCCTTCCATCAGGCGCGCGAAGTCGTAGGTGACCTTCTTGCTGACAATGGATTTCTCCATCGAACTGATGATCAGGTTGGCTGCCTCGATCCAGCCCATGTGGCGCAGCATCATTTCGGCGGAAAGGATTTCGGAACCCGGATTCACGTAGTCCTTGCCGGCGTACTTCGGGGCGGTGCCGTGGGTGGCTTCGAACATGGCGACGGTGTCGCTCAGGTTCGCGCCGGGAGCGATGCCGATGCCGCCGACCTGCGCGGCCAGGGCGTCGGACACGTAGTCGCCATTGAGATTCAGGGTGGCGATGACGCTGTATTCGGCCGGACGCAGCAGGATCTGTTGCAGGAATGCATCAGCGATCGAATCCTTGACGGTAATTTCTTTGCCCGTCTTGGGGTTCTTGAGCTTCATCCAAGGGCCGCCATCGATCAGTTCGGCGCCGAATTCCTTGGCTGCCAGGCCGTAGGCCCAGTCGCGGAAGCCGCCTTCGGTGAACTTCATGATGTTGCCCTTGTGCACGATCGTGACGCTGGGCTTGTCGTTGTCGATGGCGTATTGGATCGCCTTGCGAACCAGGCGCTCGGTGCCTTCGCGCGACACGGGCTTGATGCCGATGCCCGAAGTGTTGGGAAAGCGGATCTTCTTGACGCCGAATTCGTCCTGCAGGAACTTGATGAGTTTCTTCGCCTTGTCGCTCTCGGCTTCGAACTCGATGCCGGCGTAGATGTCTTCCGAGTTCTCGCGGAAGATCACCATGTTGGTTTTTTGCGGCTCCTTCACGGGACTGGGCACGCCTTCGAAGTACTGGATGGGCCGCAGGCAGACGTACAGGTCGAGTTCCTGGCGCAGCGCGACGTTCAGCGAGCGGATGCCGCCGCCGACGGGCGTCGTCAGCGGCCCCTTGATGGAAACCACGAAGTCGCGGACGGCGTGGAGCGTTTCTTCGGGCAGCCAGACGTCGGGGCCGTAGACCTTGGTCGATTTCTCGCCGGCATAGACCTCCATCCAGTGAATCTTCTTCTTGCCGCCATACGCCTTGGCCACCGCGGCGTCCACGACCTTGAGCATCACGGGCGTGATGTCGAGGCCGGTGCCGTCACCCTCGATGAACGGAATGATCGGCTGATCAGGCACATTCAGCGAGTTGTCAGCGTTAACCGTGATCTTCTGACCTTCGGCCGGGACTTTGATGTGCTGATAGCTGGACATGAGAACAAGGACTCCGGAAGAAATGAAGGCTGGAAGACACTACGTTTCCAGCCGCCTGAATAGCCTTAGAATTTTAGACGCAACCGGAGGAGCCTGAAGGGATCTGTCAACCACAGCCGTATTGGCTCCGTTGTTGACTGACCTTCTGCTGGCCGGGAGGCGTTTTCAACCATTTCCATTGAGGAATCCGTAATGAGCAAAGTTCTCGCAGTCATGATGGCCGGCCTGTTCGCAGCTGGCGCATTCGCACAAGGCACCTCGCAAGAAGCCGCCCCCCAGACCAACACCAAGCCCCAGCAACGCGCTGTCGAGCGCCGCGCCGCCAAGCCGCAAGGCGAAGTGCGTCAGCCGACTGGCGACACGGCCAATACGCCCGAAGCGAGCGGTGGCCTCTCCCAGAACAAGGCAACCGCCGCAGGCCAAGCTCGCGCGAACACCCGCAGCGATCGCCGCCGCAACAAGGACGGCAGCGTTCGCAAGATGAATCCGCAAGGCGGCACGCCCAACTGAGTGAACCGCTCGGTTAATGGAAAAGCGTTCTCCGGAACGCTTTTTTTTCGCCTCTCCGCTCGCACTCCATCGGTCGGTCAGGCGCCGTACAGGTAATTCCCCGGAATAAGAGGTAAGCTCCGAGGCCAATTGGCCATGCCCGCATCCGCGGGCATTCTTGTTTGTGTTGCCGTCCTGAAAGTCGACCCATGTTCCAGCGTTTTTTCACCTTTTTGGCGCTATCCGCCGCATTGCTGACTTTCGCGCAGGCCCAAGAGCCGCAAAACAATCTCCAGCGTACCAAGCTCTCTGCCGGGATGTATCAAATTGATGCACAGATTGCACAGACCCCCGAGCAGCGCCAGATCGGGCTGATGTTCCGCAAGGAAATGCCCCAGGCCGAAGGCATGATCTTCGTCTTCGAGCAGCCGGCGACGCAGTGCTTCTGGATGAAGAACACCCTGCTCCCGCTGACCGCGGCGTTCGTGGCGGACGACGGGCGGATCGTGAATCTGGTGGACATGAAGCCCATGTCCGAGGATTCGCATTGCTCCAAGGAGCCGGTTCGCTTCGTTCTGGAGATGAACCAGGGGTGGTTCGCCCGCAAGAACATCAAGGAAGGCAGCAAACTCGGCGGCGAACTCTTCGCAGGTCGGCGCTGAAGCCGCCAAGCCCTCTGGAGAAGCAAAAAGCCGACCCAAGGGTCGGCTTTTTCATGGGGGAAGACTCAGATCAACCGAAGTTCTTCGCCGCGAAGTCCCAGTTCACCAGTTTCGCAAGGAAGGTCTCGACGTACTTGGGGCGCAGGTTGCGGTAGTCGATGTAATAGGCATGCTCCCAGACGTCGACCGTCAGGAGCGCCTTGTCGTCGGTCGTCAGCGGCGTGCCAGCCGCGCCGGTGTTGACGATGTCCACGGAGCCGTCGGCCTTCTTCACCAGCCACGTCCAGCCGGAGCCGAAGTTGCCCACGGCCGATTTCACGAATGCTTCCTTGAACGCAGCAAAGCTGCCCCACTTGGCATCGATCGCCTTGGCCATCGCTCCGGTGGGCTCGCCGCCGCCGGCGGGCTTCATGCAGTTCCAGAAGAAGGTGTGATTCCAGATCTGGGCCGCATTGTTGTAGATGCCGCCGCTGGACTTCTTGACGATCTCCTCGAGCGTCATGTTCTCGAACTCGGTGCCCTTTTGCAGGTTGTTCAGGTTCACGACGTAGGCATTGTGGTGCTTGCCGTAGTGATATTCGAGCGTTTCCTTCGAATACTCGGGTGCCAGCGCGTCCAACGGGTATGGCAGAGGCGGAAGAACGTGTTCCATGTTTTATCTCGCGGGTTGGTTGTGGGATGGCCGATTCTAGAAAGGAATTACGTGCCGGGCGTCGGACGTGTTCCCTTTGTCCCCGATTGCGTCACCTTGAGGTCGACCGTGCCGTCGGCAAGGCGCGCATGCACGTCGTCGCCGGCCGCCAGACTCTGCACGCTGGTGACGGCATGGCCATCCGCATTGGTGAGCCACGCATAGCCACGCTGAAGCACCAGCGCAGGATCGAGCAATTGCAGCCGCAGCCCAGCCCGATCGAGGCGCTCGTGCTGTCGGGCGAACGCCGCACGAAACCTCTGCGGCAACTCGGCTTGCAGCAGATGCTGGGTTTGCGCGAAGCGCCCCGTTCGGGATACGACGGCGTAGTGCAAGCGTTGCGCGTTGTGGGCGAGTCGGAGTTTCTGCCGCCCCACCAGCGTCGACGGACGTCCGAGTCGGCCGGCTGCGACGTCAAGGCGCTGATTCGACGCATCGACGCGCGCCGCGATCGATTCGCGCAGCCGATCGTCCAGAAGTTCAAGCGCGCCGAGCCACAAGTCCCGGGGCGCCGCGACGAGTTCGGCAGCAGCGGTCGGCGTCGGCGCTCGCACGTCGGCGCAAAAGTCGGCAATGGTGAAATCCGTCTCGTGGCCGACGCCGCTGATCACCGGCACCGGGCTCTGCACGATGGTGCGCGCCAGTTGTTCGTCATTGAACGACCACAGATCCTCGATGGATCCGCCGCCGCGCACCAGCAGGATGACGTCGACCTGCGGCTCCAGCCGGTACAGCGACTGCAGCGCGCCCGCCAGTTCGGCCGCCGCGTTGGCGCCCTGCACCGCGGCCGGCGCGACCACCACCGGAATATGCGGCACCCGCCGACGCAGGGCGGTCACAACGTCATGCAGCGCCGCCGCACCGAGCGAAGTCACCAGCCCGATGGAGCGCGGCATCGCCGGCAGCGGTCGCTTGCGCGCGCTGTCGAAGAGCCCTTCCGCCTCCAGCCGCGCCTTGCGCTGCATGAATTGCTCGAACAATGCGCCCTGACCGGCCCGGCGCAGGCTCTCGACGACCAGTTGCAGGTCGCCGCGCGGCTCGTAGACAGCCAGCCGGCCCCGCACCTCGACCTGATCGCCGTCGCGGGGCGAAAAATCGAGAAGACTCGCCGCGCGCCGGAACATGGCGCATCGCAACTGGCCGAACTCATCCTTCAGCGCGAAGTAGCAGTGGCCGCTCGCGGCGCGGGAAAAGCCGGAGATTTCCCCTCGAACGGTGACGGGGTTGAAGCGCGCATCCAGCGCATCCGCGACCGCGCGGCACAGCGCGCCAACGGCCCAGACTCGGCCTCCCGACGCAGGTGTTTGCTCACGTTCGTTCATGCCGGGATCGCTTTGCGGGCAACGATTCGTCCACAAGGGGCACCATGGACGCCACAACGGCCCCAAGGTGTGCAGCAGGAGCGCAAGTCCTCGTGCAAGTTATTGATTTGATTGAGAAAAGTGCTGCTCAATTTTCGGTCTAACCAATGAAACGCCCAGCCGGTGCGGCTCCGGGCGCGTTGCTCCGCGTGTTAATCACAAAGTTATCCACAGATTGTGTGCGTCTTCGCCTACGTGAAAGACAGGTCGGGAAGGCATGCCGGCTCGGTGGATAATCGCCGCGCATTTGCAGTCCATGGGCCGGAGGAATTCTTGTTTTCCATCATAGTTGCTGCGGGTTGGCCAATCTGGCCGCTGCTCGCTTGTTCGGTGATCGGGCTGGCGCTCGTCATCGAGAGATTCACCAGCTTGAAGACCTCCAGGGTCTTGCCCCCCAAGTTGCTCGACGAAGCCATCACGGTGTCGCGCACTTCGATTCCCGGCCCGGATGTGGTGACCAAACTCGAAAAGAATTCCGGGCTCGGCGAGGTGCTGGCCGCCGGCTTCCGCGCCCTCAACACCAACCCGCTGTCGAGCGAAGACGACCTGCGCGTCTCCATGGAGGCGGCCGGACGGGTCGTGGCCCATCGGCTCGAACGCTACCTGCCCGCGCTGGCGACCATTGCATCCGCTGCTCCCCTGCTCGGGTTGCTTGGCACCGTGATCGGCATGATCGAGATCTTCGGCTCGCAGTCGCCATCGAACGGCGCGGTCGGCTCGGGCAATCCTGCCCAGCTTGCCCACGGCATCTCGATTGCGCTCTACAACACCGCCTTCGGGCTCATCATCGCGATTCCGGCGCTGATCTTCTGGCGCTACTTCCGCAGCCGCGTTGACGAGTACCTGCTGAACCTCGAACTGGCCGGCGAACGCTTTGCGCGCCACCTGAACACGCTACGCCGATGAGAATGCATTTCCGCCACGGTTCGCGCGATGAACCGGAGATCAACCTGATCCCCTTCATCGATGTGCTGCTGGTCGTGCTGATCTTCCTGATGCTGTCGACCACCTACAGCAAGTTCACCGAAATGCAGTTGCGGCTTCCGGTGGCCGATGTGGAAGCGCAGCGGGACTACCCGAAGGAAGTGATCGTCGCCGTGTCCGCCGACGGCCGCTACTCGATCAACAAGAACGTGCTGCCGGACCGCAGCGTCGAAGCGGTCGCCGCGGCGCTGGCGGCAGCTTCCGGCGGCGCCAGGGACAACGTCGTGATCATCAGCGCCGACGCCAATGCCGCCCATCAGTCCGTGATCACGGTGATGGAAGCGGCCCGCCGGGCCGGCCTCGTGCAGATCACTTTCGCCACGCAGTCGGCCGCGCAGGCGGGACGCTAGCCTTGGCGTCGTTGCGCCAGGCCTGGCTGCAACGCGGCATGCTGGCGCGGCTGCTGTGGCCGCTGTCATTGCTGTTCGGCGCGCTGGCCGGCATCCGGCGCACGCTCTATCGAATAGGGCTGCTGCGAACCGAGCGGGTTCCCGTGCCCGTCGTTGTCGTCGGCAACGTCATCGCAGGTGGATCCGGCAAGACGCCTGTCGTGATGGCAATCGTCCGGCATCTCCAGGCTCGAGGAATCAAGGTCGGCGTCGTGTCTCGCGGCTATGGGAGAGCGACCGACGATTGCCGCGAGGTGCTCGATGATTCCGATCCGCGCGAAGTGGGCGATGAGCCCGCGCTGATCCGCCACTCGACCCAGGCACCCGTCTTCGTCGCACGAAAGCGAATCGAAGCGGCTCGCGCACTGCTCGCTCGGTATCCAGACATTCAGGTCATCGTGAGCGACGATGGACTCCAGCACCTTGCGCTCGCACGCGATATCGAGATCTGCGTCTTCGACGATCGCGGTGTGGGCAATGGCTGGCTGCTGCCGGCGGGCATGTTGCGTGAACACTGGCCGCGCCACTGCGATCTGGTGATCCATACGGGCACGCAGCCCGCGTTCGACGGCTTCACCGTGCGAAAAACGCTTGCCGACTACGCATTGCGCCGCGACGGCGCACGGGTGCCGCTCGAAACGCTGATCGACCAAGAACTCGTTGCCGTCGCCGCTATCGCGAAGCCCGAAGCCTTCTTCCGGATGCTGCAAGAACGATCCCTGGTTCCGACGCGATGCATTGCACTGCCCGACCATCACGATTTCGAGGACTGGTCGCTGCCTGCGGAGAGCAGCCGGACCTTGCTCTGCACCGAAAAAGACGCACTGAAACTGTGGCGCAAGGCACCCGATGCCCTGGCTGTGCCGCTGGTCTTCGAACCCTCCGCCGCCTTCTTCGCTGCGCTCGATGCAAAGCTATCATCGCTTGATGGACACCAAGCTGCTTGAACTGCTCGTCTGCCCCGTGACCAAGGGGCCGCTCACCTGGAACGCCGAAAAGCAGGAGCTTTCGTCGCGCAGCGCCCGCCTGGCCTACCCCGTGCGCGACGGCATTCCGGTGCTGCTCGAAACCGAAGCGCGCACGCTCACTGACGAAGAGTTGGGCCTTTGAACACATCCTTCACCGTCCTGATCCCCGCGCGGCTCGCTTCGACGCGTCTGCCCGACAAGCCCCTGGCCGACATCGCAGGCCTGCCGATGGTGGTGCGGGTTGCCCAGCGCGCCATGGAATCCGGCGCCGAGCGCGTCGTGGTGGCGGGCGACGATCCCCGCATCGTGGCCGCGTGCGAGGCGCACGGCGTCCAGGTGCTGCTCACCCGCACCGATCACGCCAGCGGCAGTGATCGGCTCGCCGAAGCCTGCACGCAGCTTGGGCTCGCAGACGAGGCGATCATCGTGAACGTGCAAGGCGACGAACCGCTGATAGAGCCCGGCCTGATCGACGCCGTGGCGCAAACGCTGGCGGAACATCCGGACGCCGCCATGAGCACGGCCGCACACGCGATCGATTCGCCCGAAGAGTTTGCCAACCCGAATGTCGTGAAGACGGTGCTCGACGCGAACGGCAACGCGCTCTATTTCAGCCGCGCGCCGATCCCCTGGTGGCGCGACGGCTTCGCGGAAAAGGGCTTGAAAGCCGTGCCGACCTCGCCGCCAGCCCTACGGCACATCGGCATCTACGGCTATCGCGCCGGCTTTGTCCGCGCGTTTCCCGATCTGCCGCCGGCGCCCATCGAGGCGACCGAAGCCCTGGAACAACTCCGCGCACTATGGCATGGCCACCGGATCGCCGTGCACGTCAGTTCGCACGCGCCCGGGCCCGGCATCGACACGCCGGAAGACCTCGCCCGCGTTCGCGCATTGCTCGCAGCAGCCTAGTTTCAGCCCGCGCCCAGGCCCGAATGCCTTCGGAGCGCATGCTATCCTCGAAGCAACTCCGCCCTGTGGCGACCCTCGGGGCGTCCATGGCGTGACAGAAAATCAAAGAACCTTCCGAGGACACCATGAGACTGATTTTGTTGGGCGCCCCCGGGGCAGGCAAAGGCACGCAGGCGGCCTTCATTTGCCAGAAGTACGGCATTCCCCAGATTTCCACCGGTGACATGCTGCGCGCCGCCGTCAAGGCCGGTACGCCGCTCGGGCTTCAGGCCCAAGCCGTCATGGCATCGGGCGCCCTTGTGAGCGACGACCTGATCATCAACCTCGTCAAGGAACGCATCGGGCTGCCGGATTGTGCCCAGGGCTTTCTCTTCGACGGCTTTCCCCGCACCATTCCGCAAGCAGAAGCCATGCGCGCGGCCGGCGTCAAGCTCGACTACGTGCTCGAGATCGACGTGCCCTTCTCCGACATCATCGAACGCATGAGCGGCCGCCGCTCGCATCCGGCGTCGGGGCGCATCTATCACGTGAAGTTCAATCCGCCGAAGGCCGACGGCAAGGACGACCTCACCGGCGAAGACCTGATCCAGCGGGAAGACGACAAGGAAGAGACCGTGCGCAAGCGCCTCGAGGTCTACAGCCAACAGACCCGGCCGCTGGTCGACTACTACTCCGACTGGGCAAAGGCCGATGCCTCCGCCGCGCCGAAATACCGTGCCATCAGCGGTGTCGGCACCGTCGACGAAATTACCCAGCGGGCGTTCGCGGCGCTGAGTAGCTGATCAGGCCGGGCTGGATCGCAGCCCGTAGACCTTGCCGTCGACGAACAGGTACTCGACGCGCATCACGGCATCCCCCTTCTCGTCCTTGGAAGTGAAGCCCACGGCGGAGACGCGGGTGCCGGGCTTGATCTCCTGGACTTTCCAGGCCTCCATGCGCGTGAGCGGCGCCAGTTCGAGTTCCCATTGGCGATCGTTCCGGCGAGGCACGGTCGCCTTGGCAAGCAGGCCCGGGCCGTCGACTGGCGCACTCTGTGCGGGCAACGGGCGCTTGGCGAGGTCCGCCGGCACTTTGAGATCGGGGGGCAACTCGATCATCAATTCGGCATGCGGGTTCTGCCAACGCGCGCTCACGACACGGCCCTCCAGGTAGATCGGGCGTTCCTGATCAAAGCTGCTCCAGCCGTGGTGCGCCCAGGCTGGCGGCACCGCGACGGCAGTCGAGGCGGCGGCCCATAGGAAGCTGCGACGTTTCATGCTGAAAGCTCCTTTCAGTAGGCGATCCACCGGCCGCAGAAGATCACGGCCAGCCAGATCGCAGTGGACGACAACATCTGTACCCGCGCCATCAGATCGAGTTTGAGCAACGAGCCACGCGCATGAAACCACACGGCGTTGCAGCCGGCCACCAGCAGCAACCCCATCTTGATCAGGAATGCCTGGTTGGCGAGCAACTCCGCCGGCTGCATGGCGAACATCAAGGATCCACTGACCGCCGCCAGCGCGAAGCCGGACAAGGCAATGGTCAACGACAGCTTGGCGAGGCCACGCACGGGCAGGATGGCGACGCGTCCGAAAACGCGCATTTCGAGCGCGACCAGATTTCCCACCAGTAGCGCGATCCCGACGATGTGCACGACCTCCAGCGCCGGATAGGCCCAGGGAGTCGATTGCAGCGCGCCGAACATGATTCAGGCACGGCGCTCGGACAGCAGTTCCAGCATCAGTGCAATGCGCGCCTTGACCGGCGTGAGGGCTCCCGCGTCGCGCAAGACTTCCTTTGGCCTTGGGAGGATGTGCCCCTGCGAGCACCGCGTCGCACGGACCACCGCCACACCCTCGGCTTGCGCACGCAGCGCGGCACCTTCGAGCGCGTGGTGCAACGTGCCGTTCCCCGTTGCAGCAAGCACGAGCCCCTGGACTGAGTTCGCGCCGCCGCTGTGCTTGCGCTCCAGCAGCAGCGCATCCACGATCTCGCCCCGCGCCTCGGCATGGCTCATCAGTATTTCCACGCGAGGCCATGACGTGGCCCCCGCCATTCGCTCGAAGGCGTGACTTGCGACGCCTGCCGGCGTCGGCCAGTTTCTGATTTCCCGAAGTGCCCCTTCCTCCACGTACGCCACCGGCCCCGCATCACCCGAGTCGAATGCATCGAGCCTGTATGTGTGGACCTTCTGAACATCGAATGCGCTGTGCACCGTGCCTGCACAAACGGCGACAACCCCTTGCGCGCCTGGCGTCGATGCCACGACGATGGCATCCCGCACATTCTGGGGGCCGTCAGGCGCCAGCGCGGTGGCGGGCCGCATGGCGCAGGTCAGCACCACAGGCTTCGACGGGGCCAGCACCGACTGGAGGAAGAAAGCCGTCTCTTCGAGGGTGTCGGTGCCATGGGTGATGACAATGCCTGCCACGCCGGGCTCTGCGAGCCAGTGCGCACAGCGCAGAGCAAGCGCCTGCCAGATGGCAAAGGACATGTCCTTGCTGTCGATCTGCGCCACCTGCTCCGCCAGCAATGAAATTCCCGGTGGCGGCTCGATGCCGCCCAGCAGTTCTGCCACGCCCACTTCGCCGGCGGTGTAACCGATGTTGTCGCCTGCGGCCGAAGCGCGGCCCGCGATCGTGCCCCCCGTGCCCAGGACGATCACGCGGCGCCCGCCTTTTCCAATGCTTTCGGCCATCGCTTGCCAACTTCCAGAAACTGGTTAAAAATACAGGTACTGGATATTCAGCCAGTGCCCATCAGGAGCCAACATGCAGTTCGCCGTGAAGCTTACCGCCCGTCAGCAGCAGATTCTGGACTTGATCCAGAGCGCCATCGCGCGTACCGGAGCCCCTCCTACGCGCGCCGAGATCGCCGCCGAGCTCGGCTTCAAGTCGGCCAATGCTGCAGAGGAACACTTGCAGGCACTGGCACGCAAAGGTGTCATCGAGCTCGTCAGCGGCACCTCCCGAGGCATCCGGCTCAAGGGCGACGCATTGCGCTCCCTCAACGAGTCCCGCAATAACCAGTTCTCCCTGTCGCTGCCCGGCATGGCGCAACTCGCACTGCCCTTGATCGGCCGCGTGGCCGCCGGTTCGCCCATCCTCGCGCAGGAGCATGTCGACCAGACCTACTACGTCGAGAACACCCTGTTCCAGCGCCAGCCTGACTATCTCCTCAAGGTGCGCGGCATGTCGATGCGCGACGCCGGCATCATGGACGGCGACCTGCTCGCGGTTCAGGCCACCAAGGAAGCCCGCAACGGCCAGATCGTCGTGGCCCGTCTGGGCGACGAAGTCACCGTCAAGCGCCTGAAACGCAACAAGCAAGTCATCGAGCTGCACGCGGAAAACCCCGACTACCCCACCATCGTCGTCCAACCGGGCGAGCCCTTCGAAATCGAAGGCCTGGCGGTCGGTCTGATCCGCAACACCATGCTGATGTGAGTCTTTGAATCACCCGGCCGCGACAGGTGGCGGGCGTATGGCGAAGAGCCATCACCCTGTCGAGGCCAATGAAAGCAATCCTGCCTATGTTCAATCTCTGACCTTTGGAGTTCACATGGGAATCGCCCTGCTCAGCATCGTTGATTTGTTCACGCCGTTGCAATCGCTGGCCAGCCGCTGGATACCGGCGCGCAGCTCGCGTCGCGTCAGTTCTTCGGGTTTGCGCTATGTCGGCGTTCGTCCGAGCTGCGCCGCACGGCAGGCGACTACCACGCAGGCCACTGCGCCCACCGCGCGCCCGCTGCGCGTGGTGCGCATGGTCGATGCGCAGCAGCCTGGCTGCCACCAGAGCCGCGTCGTGATTTCGGGCCGGATGGCCGATGTCTGCGCCGAGCTCGACAGGCTGGTGGCACTCGAAGCGGCCGGCACCGCACCGCGGTCATCCCGCACGCATTGAATACCCCGGCCCTCCCGCGCTGAACGGGCGCGTTGCCTGCTGCTGCGGCTCGTTGACGACCGCAACGTTTGTCGCGTGCGACAGCAAATCAACGCTCCAGCACAGCATGTCGATGGTGCGAGGCACAATGGCACGCCATGAACATTGTGATCCTCGACGACTATCAGGATGCGGTGCGCAAATTGCAGTGCGCTGCCAAGCTCGATGCGTATGCCGCCAAGGTCTACACCAACACGGTCAAGGGCATCGGACAGCTGTCGGTGCGGCTCAAGGACGCCGACGTGATCGTGCTGATCCGTGAGCGCACCCACATCTCCCGGCAACTCATCGAGAAGCTGCCCAAGCTCAAGCTCATCTCGCAGACCGGCCGGGTCGGCGGCCACATCGACGTGAATGCCTGCACGGAACAGGGCATTGCGGTGGCGGAAGGCACGGGGTCGCCGTTGGCGCCTGCCGAGCTGACCTGGGCATTGATCATGGCGGCCATGCGTCGCCTGCCGCAATACATCAGCAACCTCAAGCACGGCGCGTGGCAGCAATCGGGCCTCAAGTCGGCATCGATGCCACCGAACTTCGGACTCGGCTCGGTGCTCAAGGGCAAGACGTTGTGCATCTGGGGCTACGGGCGCATCGGCCAGTTGGTCGCACGCTACGGTCAGGCGTTCGGAATGCAGGTGGTGATCTGGGGCCGCGAACAAAGCTGCGCCAGGGCGAGGTCCGACGGATTCCAGATTGCTCCGAACCGGGAGGCCTTTTTCGCTGCAGCCGATGTGATGTCCGTGCATCTGCGGCTCACCGAGGAAACGCGCGGACTGGTCACGCTAGAGGATCTTTCCCGGATGAAGCCGACCTCGCTGTTCGTGAACACGTCGCGTGCCGAGCTGGTCGAGCAGGACGCTCTTCTCGCGGCGCTCAATCGCGGCCGGCCCGGTCTGGCGGCGGTCGACGTCTTCGAGAGCGAACCACCGCTGCAGGGCCACGCCCTGCTCCGGCTCGAGAACTGCATCTGCACCCCGCACATCGGCTACGTCGAGCAGGACAGCTACGAGATGTACTTCGGTCAGGCTTTCGACAATGTCGTCAGCTTCATCAAGGGCAACCCGACCAACATCGTCAATCCCGGCGCACTGCAGGTACGCCGTTGAAACGGCCAGCGCTGCCGGCGGCGCTCTGGGCCCTGCTGGCAGGCAACTTCGTGATCGGCACGGGCGTGATGGTCGTGCCCGGCACGCTCAACGAACTCAGCACATCGTTGGAGGTCAGCGCGGCGACGGCCGGCCAGTTGATCACGGCTGGCGCGATCGTCATGTGCCTGGGCGCCCCCTTGCTCGCCGCCGTGGTCGCCGGCTGGGATCGCCGGGTCCTGCTGGCCTGCACGATGCTGTGGTACGGCGCCGGACACCTTGTCGCAACGCTGATGCCAAATTTCGGCGGCTTGCTGCTGGTCCGCATGTTGACGGTGGTGGCGCCGGCGATCTTCACTCCGCAGGCGGCCGCATGCGTCGGCTTGCTGGTGCCGCCGGAGCAGCGCGGACGCGCGGTCACCTTCGTCTTTCTCGGATGGTCGATGGCCTCCGTGCTGGGCCTTCCGATCGGCGCCGTGATCGGCGGCCATTTCGGATGGCGGGCGGCGTTCGCGGCGATCACGGTCCTGTCAGCCATCAGCGCGGCCTGGATCTGGTTCAAGCTTCCCACCGGCATCCGGCCTGCGGCCTTGTCGCGCGAGGCCTGGGGGCGCGTGCTCAAGAGTCCTCTGCTGATGGGCGTCGTCTCGGTCACGGCGCTGCAGGGCGCCGGCCAGTTCGTGTTGTTCAGCTATTTCGCGCCCATCCTGAAACAGACGCTGGGCGCAAGCGCGACCGAACTGGGCCTCATGTGGGCGTGGTTCGGCGCCTGCGGCCTCGTGGGCAACATGCTGGTGAGCCGGCACATCGACCGGGTGGGCGCACCGCGCATGGTGCTGCTCACCACCTCGCTGATCGCACTGAGCCTGCTCCTGTGGCCGCTGGGTGTCACGCTGGTCTGGCTGGCGCTTCTGCTCACCCCCTGGGGCCTGGGCTGCTTTGCGACCAATTCGGCCCAGCAGGCGCGGCTGGTGGCGCTTTCGCCTGCACTCGCGCCGGGATCGGTGGCGCTGAACAGTTCCGGCATCTATATCGGCCAAGCCGTGGGCGCTGCGGCGGGCGGCTGGCTGCTGGCCCATGACGCGACCGCCTGGATGAACTGGGTCGGACTGGCTACCGTCCTCATTGCCCTGGGCCTCAGCGTGGCAGTGGACAGGGGACAGCGCCGCGCGCCCGCATTCAGCGCTTGATGATCGGTCGCGGTGCGATCTCGGCCTCGGTGCTCGGATCGAACAGCTCGAAGTCGATCACGTGTGGATCGGTCGAAGGCGCGGGCGGCGGCTTGGGTGACTCGATCGGCGTCGGCATGGTCTCGTAGGCCGTCTTGTCGAAATCGGCGAAATCCAGTTCCAGATCGGGTTTGGCGCGCGGTGGTGCCTCGTCCGCGGAGGGCATTGGGGCCGGTGCGTCCGGAACCATCACCGTGTCGTGATGCAAGCCGTCGTCGATCGAGCCGTAGATCGAGGGCGGCATCACGAGACCGTCGTGCATGGCCGGTGGCTGGGTGTCGATCTCGAGGGGCGCGGTCGCCGTCGGCATCTCGTCGTGCGTGTCGACGAACGAATGCGGTGTGACTGGCGCGGGCGGCGCGCTGTCCGGATCGATCACCTCTTTCGCCACGGCGTACAGGAGCAGCAGTTCCTGGTAGGCGGCGAGATCGAACGCGCCATCCTCGTGGACGCCAGGCTTGCGGAATATCAGTTCCTCGATCAGCGCCAGGGTGCCCGGCGCGGGCCATTGCGATTCGATGCGCGCGAGGGCGCCGCGATAGTGCTCCAGCCCCCTGCCCGCTTCGGTGAAATGTTCGAAGGCCGGGACGTCGGCGTTGAAGGCACGTTCGAACTCTTCCGCGAGCCGCGCATAGTCTTCCTTGCGATCGAGCGAATGGAAGATGCGCAACAGGTCGAGGTAGGCCAACGCGCTGGTACCGGGGTTGGCGGCGATGTGCTCGCGCAGCACCGCGATCGCCTGGTCATGCTGGCCCAGCGAAAGAAAGAAATCCGATTGCTGCTGCACATCGAACAGCTCTTCGGTGTTGACCGGCCGCACCGGGGCGTTGTCGAAAGTGCGCACCGGATGCGCCGCGGGCTCGTCGAAGCCGCTGTCGAGCGCATTGGGCTCGAGCGGCGCAAACGGTGTCGGCACGAAGGTCCGGCCGGTGCTGGCACTGCGTCGCGGAGGGCGCACTTCCGGCTCGGAGTCCAGGTCCATCTCGTCGTCCAGGAGGCCTCGCTGCGGCTGGAGGCGCTTGCGCGCGCCCTCGCCCCTCGCAGGAGGCGCCTCGCCCCACCACGCCGGCGCGCTTGGACGTCGCGCCAGACGCCACAGCAGCAACATGCCGATGAGCGCCAGCAGCAGCAACGCGATCAAGGCATAGACGAACGGATTGCGGTACTGGTCTTCGCGCGCCTGGGCCAGTTCACTGCGCAGCTCGTTCAGGGCGCGCTGGTTCTGCGCCGTCTGCTCGCGCAAAGCGGCGAGCGTGGCATCCATGTCCTTCGCGCGCTGGGCCTCCCGTTGCGCCTCCTGCGGCTGCGGATTCATCGCGTTCCAGAGGGCCGCTGCGGCGGCGCGCCGCCCGAGATCCTCGGCAGGAGGCAGCGACAGTTCCGTCGTGGTCTTGAGGCCGGCTTCCTTGGTGGATTGGGGCTCCAGCGCCTCCACGCGAAGCCGCGATGCGCCTGTCGCCGGTTCTGGCTTGGGCGCTTGCGCAGGGGATACCGGCGTCGCCGCCGCGACCTTCGGCGCAGCGGGTGGCCGGGCAACGGGCGTTCGCCGTGGCGCGGCAGGTGCGACGATGGCAGGTGCCCGGCGCGGTGCCTGCGTTTCGGCACCAGGGGCCGATGCTTCGTCTCGCGGAGGGATGCTGCGCTGTGCCGTCCTGGTACTGGGGCCGTCCGATGAGGACGCCCCGCCGCTCGCACTGCGCGGGACTGCACGCGCAGCAGGCCGCGCGACCGGTGCCGTATCCGACGAAGAGCGAGCCGAGGGCGCAACGACGCCCGGCAGCGCGACGTCGGTGGGCACATCGGCCAGCAGTACATAGCTGCGCGTCGATTTCATGTCACAGCCTGCCCGCACCGTGACGGTGACCACCGGTTCCTCCATCGGAACGGTGGAGCGAACGCGCATGTTGGGATTGCCGGGACCCGCGCCGGGATCGAGCGATACAGTCACACGGCGATCGGGGACAGGGGTATCGCCTTGGAGAACAGTGGCCTCCAGGCACAAGGACCCGCCCGCCTCCGCGGGATCGACCGTGAGTGGGATCACCACGTCCATCGGCTTGCCGATCCAGACGGCGCCCTGCGGCCGACCGATCGTCAACGCGGATGATTCGAGGGCCAGCCCAAGTAGAAAGAGGCTCGCCGCTAAGCGTGGGGACTGCAAAATGGGCTGCAATGGCAATCTAAAGTTGACACATTCTGACATGAGGGTCAGAGCCGATCTTTCAGAGAGAGACAATTATCAAATGACTGTGAACTTTTCCAACATAGGTGTGATCGGCGCTGGCGCCATGGGCCGGGGAATTGCGCAAATCGCAGCGCAGGCCGGAAGCGAGGTTTTGCTGCTCGACAGCTTCGACGGCGCGGCAGCACGTGGACGCGATGCCGTCCTCGCCCAATGGCAAAAACAGCAAGAGAAAGGCAAGCTGGACGCCGCGCAGCGCGATGCGCTGTCGGCGCGCATCCGCGCGGTGGATTCGATGGAGGCGCTGGCCGGCTGCGACCTGGTGATCGAGGCGGTGGTCGAGGATCTGGAGGTCAAGCGCAAGCTCTTCAAGGAACTGGAGGCGGTCGTTTCGCCTTCGGCCACGCTGGCCACCAATACGTCGTCGCTGTCCGTCACCGCCATTGCGGCGGCGATGAAGCATCCCGGGCGCATGGCGGGCTTCCATTTCTTCAATCCCGTGCCGCTGATGAAGGTCGTGGAGGTCGTGGCTGGCTTCAAGACGGACGCCGAGGTCTGCAAGCGGCTCGCCGGCTATGCCACGCAGATGGGCCACAGCGCGGTGCAGGCGAAGGACACGCCCGGCTTCATCGTGAATCACGCGGGGCGCGGCTACGGCACCGAGGCACTGCGCATCGCCGGCGAAGGCGTGGCGGACTTCGCGACCATCGACCGCATCCTGAAGGACCAGGCCGGCTTCCGGCTCGGACCCTTCGAATTGCTCGACCTGACGGCGCTCGACGTATCGCACCCGGTGATGGAATCCATCTACCGCCAGTATTACGAGGAGCCGCGCTA
Source organism: Variovorax flavidus (assembly GCF_030317145.1). Lineage (GTDB taxonomy): Bacteria > Pseudomonadota > Gammaproteobacteria > Burkholderiales > Burkholderiaceae_C > Variovorax > Variovorax flavidus. The sequence goes on along the minus strand of NZ_JASZYE010000001.1, from coordinate 294,595 downwards.
CCGCCCCAGCGTGATCACCGCGCAGCGCCTGGCCGCCGGCGCACTGGGCCGCAAGACAGGCGAAGGCTTCTACCGCTACCCGGACGGGGCGATGCAGCAGATCCCGGAGCCGCCAGTGCCGACGGTCGAATCGATCCCCTCGGTCTGGGTCTCGCCGCGTGCGGCACGCCGGCCCGAACTGCTTCGGCTCGTGCACGCCCTCGGCGCCCAGCTCGAAAGCGGCGCGACGCCTTCGAGCGCGGCGCTGATCGTGGTCGCCCCGCTTGGCTTCGACGTCACGACCGTGGCCGCAGTCGAGCGACTCGACGCAACGCGCACGGTTGGCATCGACATGATGGCCGACGACGCGGCGACCAAGCGCCGCGTGCTGGCCACCAACCCCGCCACCCGGCGCGACATGCGCGACGCGGCGCATGCGCTGTTCGCGCGCGACGGCAAAGCCGTCAGCGTGATCCGAGACAGCGGCGGCTTCGTGACCCAGCGCGTCGTCGCGACCATCGTGAACATCGCCTGCGACATGTGCCAGCAAGGCGTCTGCTCGCCGGCCGACCTCGACACGGCCGTGCGCCTCGGGCTCGGCTATCCGCAAGGGCCGTTGGCCATGGGCGACCTTTACGGCCCGACCAACATGCTCGAAGTGTTGTTCAACCTCCAGACCGTCTACGGCGATCCTCGCTATCGCCCGAGTCCGTGGCTGCGCCGCCGCGGCGCCCTCGGCCTGAGCCTCACCCATGAAGAAGAGTAAGTGACACCCATGACCGCAGAACTGAAAAGCACGACCGAGGGCAGCACGATGGTGCTCACCCTCTCCAATCCTTCACAGCGCAACGCGCTGGGCCCCGAGATGTACGCGGCCGGCATCGAGGCGCTCAACGGCGCAGAGAACAGCGACGAGATCCGCAGCGTCATCCTTGTCGGCGAAGGCAAATGGTTCTGCGCCGGCGGCTCGCTGCAGCGCCTGTCCGCCAACCGGGACCGCGAGCCCTCGGTGCAGGCCGAGAGCATCGAGGCGTTGCACACCTGGGTCGATTCGATCCGCACCTTTCCGAAGCCCGTCATCGCGGCGGTCGAAGGCGCAGCGGCCGGCGCGGGCTTCTCGCTGGCATTGGCCTGTGATTTCGTCGTCTCGGCGCGCGACGCGGTGTTCGCCGCCTCGTACAGCAATGTGGCGCTTTCACCGGACGGTGGCCTGAGCTGGCATCTCGGACAGGCCCTGCCGCGCCAGTTGGCCAGCGAATGGCTCATGCTCGGCGAACGACTCGATGCAACGCGCCTGCATGCGCTCGGACTGGTCAACGAGATCACCGAGAGCGGCCAGGCCCTCGCCGCCGCACTCGCGATCGCCGGCAAGCTCAACGCCCGCGCGCCGAACGCGCTGGCCAGCATCAAGGAATTGCTCAGCGAAGCGCGGGGCGCGACCCTGGTTTCGCAGCTGTCGCAGGAGCGCGATCACTTCGTGCGCAATCTTCACCACGCCAACGCCGGCATCGGCATCGCGGCGTTCCTCTCCAAACAGACCCCGCGCTACGAATGAGGGCGCGTCGCTCCGGCGACAACCCTCAGCTTTTCAGTCACCGACAGGACAGTCCATGGACGACCCCATTCTTACCATCGAAGAACGTGAAGCGATCAACGGTGGTCGCTGGTTTTCTTCTCTTTCCCCATCTCTGCGCCACGACATCCTCCGATGTGCATTCGTCAAACGCTACAAGGACGGCGAGCTGATCGCCGCTCGCGGCGATCCGCCGGAGCAGTGGATCGCCTGCGCGAAGGGCGCGGTACGCGTGAGTTCGACGGCCGTGTCGGGCAAGCAGGTGACGCTGACCTACGTCGAGCCGGGCATCTGGTTCGGCGACGTGGCGATGTTCGATGGGGACCGGCGCACGCACGATGCATACGCGCATGGCGACTCCACGATCCTCTGCGTGGCGCGTGCGGACTTCCAGAAGATCCTCGCGAACCACGTCGAGCTCTACGAGGCGCTGATGCGTCTGCAGGCGCGGCGCATCCGCCAGTTGTTCGGGCTGGTGGAGGATCTCAACACCCTGCCCTTGCGCGCACGGCTCGCGAAGCAGCTGATCCATCTGGTTCGCAGCTACGGCGTGCCAAACCTCGCGGATGGCAGCCAGATGCGCATCGGCCTGCATCTCGCGCAGGAAGAACTCGCGCAATTGCTCGGCGCCTCGCGCCAGCGCGTCAACCAGGAACTGAAGGCCATGGAACGCGAGGAAGCGATCCGCATCGAGCCGGGCGGCCTGGTGGTGCTGGACCGCGCCGCACTGATGCGCATCTCGGAAGCCGACGACCAATAAATCCAGAGATATCGAGAGACATGACCCAGGACTTCGACAAATTCGTCGGCACGCGTGCCGTTTCCCCGCAGCACCTCGTCGACATCGATGCGCTGACCGCATGGCTCGAAACCAACCTCGAGGGCTTCAAGGGACCGCTCACGGTCGAGATGTTCAAGGGCGGGCAGTCCAACCCGACCTACAAGCTCATCACGCCATCGCAGAGCTACGTGATGCGCGCCAAGCCGGGTCCGGTCGCCAAGCTGCTGCCTTCCGCGCACGCGGTCGAGCGCGAGTTCAAGGTCATGAGCGGCCTCGCCGGCACCGACGTGCCGGTGCCGCGGATGTACTGCCTGTGCGAAGACGAGGCCGTGATCGGCCGTGCCTTCTACGTGATGGAGTTCATGGCAGGCCGCGTGCTGTGGGACCAATCCCTCCCCGGCACGGACAACGCCGGGCGCGCAGCCATCTACGACGAGATGAACCGCGTCATCGCGGCACTGCACACGGTGAAGTTCGCCGAGCGCGGCCTCGCCGACTACGGCAAGCCCGGCAACTACTTCGAGCGCCAGATCGGCCGCTGGAGCAAGCAGTACGTCGCATCGGTCACGCAGCCGATTCCCGAAATGGATCGCCTCATGGAATGGCTGCCGGCGCACATTCCGGCCAGCGCACGCGACGAGAAAATGATCTCGATCGTGCACGGCGACTTCCGCCTGGACAACCTGATGTTCCACGCCACGGAGCCGCGCGCGATCGCCGTGCTCGACTGGGAGCTGTCGACGCTGGGCCACCCTCTTGCGGACTTCAGCTACCACTGCATGGCCTGGCACATCCCGCACGCGATGTCGCGCGGCATCGGCGGCCTCGACCTGAAGAGCCTCGGCATTCCGACAGAGAGCGAATACATCCAGCGCTACTGCGACCGCACCGGCCTCACGACGCCCGAGGCGCTGGCGCCGGACTGGAACTTCTACCTGGCCTACAACATGTTCCGCATCGCGGCGATCCTGCAAGGTATCGCCAAGCGGGTCGAGGCCGGCACCGCATCGAGCGAACAAGCCGTGGCCTCGGGCCGCGGTGCGCGTCCGATGGCCGAAATGGCCTGGCAATTCGCCAAGAAAGCATGATCGGCGCGGCAGCGGCCGCCTGACACCTCACCCACCTGGAGACGACATGGACTTCGAATACTCGGCCAAAACCAAAGAGCTTCAAAAGCGCGTCAGCGCCTTCATGGAAGACCACATCTACCCCGCAGAGGCTGCGTACTCGGCGGAACTGGCCGCCAATACCGCCGCTGGCAAGCGCTGGACCGCGCTCGATACGGTCGAGAAGCTCAAGGTCAAGGCGAAGGCCCAGGGTCTGTGGAACCTGTTCCTTCCGGTCGACAGCGCTGCCGCGTCGGGCTACGAAGGCGCCGGCCTCACCAACCAGGAATACGCACCGCTGGCCGAGATCATGGGGCGGGTGCCATGGGCGAGCGAAGCCTTCAACTGCTCGGCGCCCGACACCGGCAACATGGAAACCATTGCCCGCTACGGCTCCGACGAGATCAAGTCGCGCTGGCTCAAGCCGCTGCTCGAAGGCGAGATCCGCTCCGCCTTCGCGATGACCGAGCCCGACGTGGCTTCCAGCGATGCGACCAACATCTCGACCCGCATCGAACGCCAGGGTGACGAGTACGTGATCAATGGCCGCAAGTGGTGGATTTCCGGCGCGGCCGATCCGCGCTGCAAGGTCTTCATCACGATGGGCAAGTCGGAACCCGACGCGCCCCGCCATTCCCAGCAGAGCATGGTCATCGTGCCGGCCGACACCAAGGGCATCCGCATCGTGCGACCGCTCAACGTGCTGGGCTATGACGACGCGCCGCACGGCCACGTCGAGATGTTCTTCGAGAACGTCCGTGTGCCCGTAGGCAACATCCTGCTGGGCGAAGGCCGCGGCTTCGAGATCGCCCAGGGCCGCCTCGGCCCGGGACGCATCCACCACTGCATGCGCCTGATCGGCCTGGCGGAACGCGCGCTCGAACTGATGTGCAAGCGCGCCTCCTCGCGCGTGGCCTTCGGCAAGACCGTCGCATCGCAGACCGTGACGCAGGAACGCATCGCCGAAGCGCGCTGCAAGATCGACATGGCGCGCCTGCTGACGCTGAAGGCCGCGTGGCTGATGGACGTGGCCGGCAACAAGGTCGCCAAGACCGAGATCGCGATGATCAAGGTGGTCGCACCGAGCATGGCTTGCCAGGTCATCGACTGGGCCATGCAGGTGCACGGCGGCGGCGGAATGTGCGACGACTTCCCGCTCGCCTATGCCTATGCAGGCGCCCGCACGTTGCGCTTCGCGGATGGCCCGGACGAAGTGCACCGCAATGCGATCGCGAAGTGGGAACTGGGCAAGTACGCGCCGGCCAAGAGCGACGACGCGATGCCCGTCACTCGTTTCTGATTCCGGCTTCCCGATGAAGGCCGCCGCACCGGAAGGTGCCGGCGGCTTTTTTCCTACAGCTTCTTCTGCATGAACATGGCCGATCCGAAGGCCGGATCGAGCTGGTAATTGCCGAAGCCTTCGCGCTCGTACGCCCGCAGCGCGCTCCGGTTGCCTGACAGCACTTCGAGCGTGAGCTTGCAGGCCCCTCTGGCGCGGGCCTCGGACTCCACGCGGTCCAGCATGCGCTGCGTCACCCGCTTCCCCCGATGACTGGCCAGCACGACAACATCGTGGACGTTGACCAGCGGCTTGCAGGCGAAGGTCGAGAAACCTTCGATGCAATTGATCAGCCCGACGGGCTGCTCGCCGTCGTATGCGAGCACGCTGAAGGCTTGCGGCCGCGCGGCGAGCGCCTCGGGCAACCCCGCCGTCACGTCGGCCGGCAGAGGCGCGCCGCCGCCTGCGGGATCGCGGGCATAGGCGTCCAGCAGGTCGACCAGCGCCCGCGCATGCGCGGGATTGCGGTAGTCCGCCATCACGACATCGATCATCGCGCTCAACCTTCCTGGACGGCCGCGACGAGGCGCCGCGCACAAGCCTCGGCTTGCGCCGCGTCACGCGCCTCGACCATGACGCGCAGCAGCGGCTCGGTGCCGCTTGCGCGAATCAACACACGCCCGGCGTCGCCGAGTTCGGCCTCGGCGCGCCGCGTTTCAGCAGCCAGTGAGGCGTTGGACTTCCAATCCTGTCCCTCCGCCAGACGCACGTTGATGAGCGTCTGCGGAAACAGCGTCACTTCGGCGAGCAACTCGGCCACGCTGCGGCCGCTTCGCACGCAGGCCTGCAGCACCTGCAGAGCGCTCACGATGCCGTCGCCCGTCGTGTGGCGATCGAGCGCGAGCAGGTGGCCGGAGCCTTCGCCGCCCAGCAGCCACCGGCGCTTCTCGAGTTCTTCCAGGACATAGCGATCGCCAACCCGGGCACGCACGAACTCGATGCCCTGCCCCTTCAGCGCCACCTCGACAGCCTTGTTCGTCATCAGGGTGCCAACCACGCCGGCAGGCTTCTCGCCGCGGGCGATGCGTTCCATTGCCATCAGGTACAGAAGTTCGTCGCCGTTGAACAGGCGACCGCTCGCGTCGACCAGCTGCAGCCGGTCGGCATCTCCATCGAGTGCGATGCCGTACTCGGCGCCTTGGGCCTTGACCGCATCGATCAGCGCCTGCGGATGGGTGGCACCGAAGCCCTTGTTGATGTTGAGCCCGTCGGGCGCACAGCCGATGCTCGACACCTCCGCGCCGAGTTCGTGGAAGACGGACGGTGCCACCTGGTAGGCCGCACCGTGCGCCGCATCGACAACGAGCTTGTGGCCGCGCAAGGTCAGGTCATTGGCGAAGGTGCTCTTGCAGAACTCGATGTAGCGCCCCGGCGCATCGTTGAGGCGTCGCGCCTTGCCGAGCGTCTTGGAGTCGACCCAGACCGGGGGCTCCTTGAGGGCAGCCTCGACGGCCAGTTCCCACTCGTCGCTGAGCTTGGTGCCGTGGGCGCTGAAGAACTTGATGCCGTTGTCCGGATAGGCGTTGTGGCTCGCACTGATCACGACGCCCAGGCTCGCGCGTTGCGCTCGCGTCAGGTACGCCACGCCCGGCGTCGGCAGCGGGCCGAGCAGCACCACATCCACGCCCGCGGAGTTGAAGCCCGACTCGAGCGCCGATTCCAGCATGTAGCCGGAAATGCGCGTGTCCTTGCCGATCAGCACCGTCGGACGCGACTCCGTCTTCTTGAGCACACGGCCTACGGCGTGCGCGAGGCGCAGCACGAAATCGGGTGTGATGGGGGGTTGCCCGACCGTTCCGCGAATGCCGTCGGTGCCGAAATATTCTCTTGTCATTGATCTAGTACCTTTCCCTGTTGTTGTCGTTTCATGGCGCGCCATACCGCCAGCGCCGCCACGGTTTCGCGCACATCATGCACACGCACGATCGCCGCGCCGTGCTCGACGGCCAGCACGGCCGCGGCCACACTGGGCGCCATGCGCTCTCCCGCTGTCTCGATGCCAGTGACGGCGCCCAGCGAGGACTTGCGCGACCACCCGGCCAGCACGGGCCAGCCCGAGACCAGCAGTTCGCGCTGGCGCGCAAGCAAGTCGAAATTCTGTGCCACTGTCTTCCCGAAGCCGATGCCGGGGTCGAGCACGATACGGGACGCATCGACGCCCAGGGCCAGCAATGCCTTTGCCTGCGCTTCCAGGAAGGCGCGCACCGCCGGCACCACATCACCCTCCATCGGGGCCGTCTGCATGGTCTGCGGATCGCGGTGCATGTGCATCAGGCAGACGCCACATGCAGGATGGGCGGCGACCGCGTTCAGGGCGCCCGGCTGGCGCAGCGCCCAGATGTCGTTGACGATGTCCGCACCGAGCCCCAACACTGCACGCATCACTTCGGGCTTGTAGGTGTCGATGGAGATGGGCACCTGGAGCTTCACGGCCTCGCGCACCACCGGCAGGACCCGCGCCAGTTCGGCGTCGAGCGGGACCGCCGGGCTCCCCGGACGTGTCGATTCGCCGCCGATGTCCAGGATGTCCGCGCCCTCCTCGACCAGTTGTGCGCAATGGCGCACTGCGGCCTCGGTGGAGGCATGCGAGCCTCCGTCGGAAAAGGAATCGGGGGTGACGTTGACGATGCCCATCACCCGCGGCTCGGCCAGGTCGATGGCAAAGCGCGCCGTCTGCCAAACCGCCGTCATACCGCTTCCCCATGAAAAAACGGGGCCAGCGGCCCCGTTGATTGCCAAAGCGTCATGCTCAGGCTGCGGTCGGCGCCGGATCGGGATTCACCGCCGGCGTACCACCGCTGCCGCCACCACTGCCCGAAGGCGGAATGCGCGGAGTCCAATCCTTGGGCGGACGCGGTGCGCGGCCAGCCATGATGTCGTCGAGCTGCTCGGTATCGATGGTTTCCCATTCGAGCAAGGCCTTGGCCATCGCGTGCATCTTGTCGCTGTTTTCCTCGATCAGCCGGCGCGCCAGGGCGTACTGCTCGTCGATGATGCGACGCACTTCCGCATCGACCTTCTGCATGGTCGATTCGCTCATGTTGGTGGTCTTGGTGACCGAGCGGCCCAGGAACACTTCGCCTTCGTTCTCGGCATAGACCATCGGGCCCAGCGATTCCGTCATGCCGTAGCGCATCACCATGTCGCGGGCGATCTGCGTGGCACGCTCGAAGTCATTGCTGGCGCCAGTGGTCATCTGGTGCATGAACACCTCTTCGGCGATGCGGCCGCCGAACAGCATGCTGATCTGGTTCAGCATGTATTCGCGGTCGTAGCTGTAGCGGTCCTGCGCGGGGAGGCTCATGGTCACGCCAAGCGCGCGGCCACGCGGGATGATCGTCACCTTGTGGACCGGATCGCACTTGGGCAGCAGCTTGCCGATGAGCGCGTGTCCGGACTCGTGGTAGGCCGTGTTGCGGCGCTCTTCCTCGGGCATCACCATGCTCTTGCGCTCGGGGCCCATGAAGATCTTGTCCTTGGCCTTCTCGAAGTCCTGCATCTCGACGACGCGCGCGTTGCGGCGAGCCGCCATCAGCGCAGCCTCGTTGCACAGGTTGGCCAGGTCGGCACCCGACATGCCCGGCGTGCCGCGAGCAATGATGCTCGGGTTCACGTCCTGGCCCAGCGGCACCTTGCGCATGTGGACGTTGAGGATCTGTTCGCGCCCGCGGATGTCCGGCAGCGTCACGTAGACCTGGCGGTCGAAGCGGCCCGGGCGCAGCAGCGCAGCGTCGAGGATGTCCGGGCGGTTGGTCGCGGCCACCACGATCACGCCGAGATTGGTTTCGAAACCGTCCATCTCGACCAGCATCTGGTTGAGGGTCTGCTCGCGCTCGTCGTTGCCGCCGCCGAGGCCGGCGCCACGCTGACGACCGACCGCATCGATTTCGTCGATGAAGATGATGCAGGGAGCGTTCTTCTTGGCGTTCTCGAACATGTCGCGCACACGGGCAGCGCCCACGCCGACGAACATTTCGACGAAGTCCGAACCGGAGATCGAGAAGAACGGAACCTTGGCTTCGCCGGCGATGCTCTTTGCGAGCAAGGTCTTGCCGGTGCCGGGGGGGCCGACCAGCAGCAGGCCACGCGGAATACGCCCGCCGAGCTTCTGGAACTTGGCCGGATCCTTCAGGAAGTCGACGACTTCCTTCACTTCTTCCTTGGCCTCGTCGCAGCCCGCGACGTCGGCGAAGGTCACCTGGTTGTTGTTCTCGTCGAGCATGCGGGCCTTGCTCTTGCCGAAGCTGAAGGCGCCGCCCTTGCCGCCGCCCTGCATCTGCCGCATGAAGTAGACCCAGACACCGATCAGCAGCAGCATCGGTCCCCAGCTCACGAGCAGCGTCATGAGGAGCGAGCCCTCTTCGCGCGGCTTGACATCGAACTTGACGTTGTTGGCGATCAGGTCGCCGACCAGGCCGCGGTCGAGGTAGGTCGCCGTCGTCCGGATCTTGCGGTCGTCATTGGTGATGGCGACGATCTCGCTGCCGCCCTGGCCTTCCTGGATCGTGGCACTCTTGATGCGGTTGTTGCGAACTTCCTCGAGGAAATCGGAATAGCCGATGTTGCCTGCCCCAGCGACGCCGCGGGTGTCGAACTGCTTGAACACAGTGAACAACACCATCGCAATGACGAGCCAGACGGCAACTTTGGAAAACCACTGATTGTTCAAACGAAGCTCCAGTCGATAGCGCGTGGTATGAAAACAAAAACGCGCAGAGGGCACGCAATTGGCGCCCATTTTAGGCTTTTCAACCCGCGAAACACCCTGATTTCCCTATAGCAGCCATAGGGCACAAGCGGTTTTAGGTCGCGAGGACCGCGGCGCAGCGAGTATCAATTCGTATCCGATGCTTTGAGCCCGATCCCCACCATGAAGGTTTCGGACGATTTGTCGCGCGAAGCCTTCGGCTTGATCGGCTTCACGATGCGGAAATTGTCCTTGAAAAGCTTCGTCAGTTCGCTGTAGCCGCTACCGTGGAACAGCTTGGCGACCAGCGCGCCTTCGGGCTTCATGTGGTGGTGCGCGAAGTCGATCGCAAGCTCGATCAGGTGCGAGATGCGCGCGGCGTCCGCGGATGCGATGCCGGACAGGTTGGGCGCCATGTCGGACACGACCACGTCGGCCAGCCGCCCACCCATCGCCTGGGTCAGCCGCTCCAGCACGTCGGCTTCGCGGAAATCGCCCTGGAGGAAGGTCACGCCCTCGATCGGCTCCATGGGCAGGATGTCGAGCGCGATGATGGTGCCCGCCAGTTCGCCCGAGGCGGCACCACCGGGCGACATGCGGCGCCGGACGTACTGGCTCCAGGCGCCGGGCGTCGAGCCGAGGTCGACGACCAGATGGCCGGGCTTGATCAGCCCCAGCGTTTCGTCGATTTCCTTCAATTTGTAGGCGGCCCGGGCTCGATAACCCTCCCGTGTGGCCAGCTTGACGTACGGGTCGTTGATGTGGTCGTGCAGCCACGCCTTGTTGACCTTCTTGCTTTTCGGTTTGGAATTCATTGACGCTCGATAATACGGGGATGCCCGCCATTCAACTTACCCCTGCGCAGCGCAAGGTGCACCGCTCCGAAGCGCACCATCTGGACCCGATCGTCATGATCGGCGGAGACGGGCTGACGCCGGCCGTCAAGAAGGAAGCCGACGCCGCGCTCAAGGCCCATGGCCTGATCAAGGTGCGCGTGTTTTCCGACGACCGCACCGCCCGCGAAGCCATGCTCCAGACACTGGCCGACGAACTGGACGCCGCGCCGATCCAGCACATCGGCAAGCTGCTCGTCCTCTGGCGGCCCATTCCTGAGAAGGAGCGGGAAATCGACGAAGACCGCATGCCCGGTCCGCGAGATGTCAAGGTCATCAAATACAGCAAGCGTGCCGGGCAGCGCCCCGAGATCAAGACCTTGCGCGTCCTCGGCAACCAGCGCCTGACGCCCGGCGGCACGATCAAGCGAGCCAAGGCCCGGAAGCCGCTGTCGGTCAAGAAGCGGCGCCAGGCGGATTGAGGATGCCGAGCGAGACAGCGGCCGGACCGCAACAGCGGCACATCCTGTGCATGAAGTGGGGCACCAAGTACGGGCCCGACTACGTCAATCGCCTCTACGCCATGGTCCGCCGCCACCTGAGCGGCGACTTCAAGTTCGTGTGCCTGACCGATGACAGCAAGGGCATCCGCAGCGAGGTGGAGTGCTTTCCGATCCCGCCCCTGGCCCTGGAACTGGCGCCGGGGCAAGTCGACCGTGCCTGGAAGAAGCTGACCACCTTCGAGCAGGATCTTCATGGCCTGCGCGGCACGGCCCTCTTTGTCGATCTCGACGTGGTGGTGGTGGGCAGCCTGGACGAATTCTTCGAGTACCCGGGCGAATTCCTGATCATTCACGACTACGAGCGCCCCTGGCGGCGCCGGCGCATCACCGGCAACTCGTCGGTGTACCGCTTTGAACTGGGTGCGCACCCCGACGTGCTCGCCTATTTCCGGCAGAACATGGATGCCGTGCAGGCCGAGTTCCGGAACGAGCAGACCTACCTCTCGGACTTCATGTACCGCAAGGGCACGCTCGCCTACTGGCCCGAGGCATGGTGCCCGAGCTTCAAGTACCACGGGATTCCAACCTGGCCGACCAACTACTGGCGCGAGCCCTTCGTTCCGGAAGGCGCGAAGATCATGGTGTTCCACGGGGAATGCAACCCGCCGGACGCGTTGGCGGGGCGGCGCAACCGGCGCTTCCGGTTCATTCGGCCGGCGCGCTGGATCACGCAGTTCTGGAAGGCCTGATCAGGCCTGCCGGCGTCCCATGCGCCAGAGCAGGACGCCGGCGCACACCCACTGACCGAGGTACATGGCGCTCCCCAGCGAGTGCCAGAGCTTGAGGTTCTCGCGCGCCAGGATGCGCGGCGAGACGGCATATTGCTGGAGCAGTGCCAGCAACAGGGCCATGATGATCAGAAAAATCGCGGTCCGCGCCGGCCCTTCGACCCGATCGCCACCTTGCGCGCGGAAGTGAACCAGAAGCACCAGACCGCAACCCAGGGCCACCCAGGTCTGCGCCGCGAACAACTGCCCGGCAAAATTGCCGGCGACCGCCGGATTGCCGAGCCGGGCGAAAAGCATCGGCACCACGAGGAATCCGATCGTCGTCAGGCTGCCCCACCAGAAGGCGGCCAGCAACAGGGCGATGCGGTCCTTCATCGGGCCTTCCGGATCAGAGATAGCTGACGGCGACGATCTCGTAGCGCTTGATGCCACCGGGCGCCTGCACTTCGGCGGTATCGCCCTCTTCCTTGCCGATCAACGCACGCGCGATGGGGCTGGAGACGTTGATCAGGCCCAGCTTCAAGTCGGCTTCATCCTCGCCGACGATCTGGTATTTGACAGCTTCGCCCGTCTTCTCGTCCTCGAGTTCGACCGTGGAGCCGAACACGACCTTGCCGCCCGCATCGAGCGCGGTCGGATCGATGATCTGCGCCGCCGAGAGCTTGCCCTCGATGTCCTGGATACGCCCTTCGATGAAGCCCTGGCGATCCTTGGCCGCTTCGTACTCGGCGTTTTCGCTCAGGTCGCCTTGTGCGCGGGCCTCGGCGATCGAATTGATGACCCACGGGCGGTCGACTGTCTTGAGTCGTTGCAGTTCTTCGCGCAGCTTTTCTGCGCCACGCTTGGTGATGGGAATGGTAGCCACGTTGTTGCTCCAGAAAGCGAAACCGCCGAACGCTGCCGTTCGGCGGTCGATGGGAGAGAAAAGATCAGACGAGATCGCGTCCGGTCAGCCGGCTCAGAATGGCGAGCGGGCTCGAATCGGGATTGTATTGCCTTGCAGCAGGCAGATGCAGGGTCTGCTCGAGCATGTACTGGCCCGACATCACGGCGTGCGAGGTCTGGTCGGAAAAGCAGACCCACACGGATCCGGCCGGGAACGGCACGGTCTGCTGATCGGCATTCTTCTGGTAGTCCAGGTCGGATTTCATGCCGTCGTGCAGCTGCAGCATGAGGTGGTCGTACTCGCTGCGCAGCGACTTGGTGACGCGGAGCGTCCGCAGCATGTGCGCCTGCCAGCGCGAATACGGCTTGGCGCGTGGCAGGAAGCGCCGTGCGACGGTCTCGAAAGGCTCGCCGACGCGCCACACGCGCGGCGCGCCTTCGGGGTTGGCGTTGGTGAACACGCGCAGGATCCGCTCGCCGTAGTTGGGCCGCGAGGGAAAGGCGTCGACATGCAAGCGCCGGTCGTCGGCCCGCCATGACTGGACGCGGGTTTCGACCTGCGCCGGCCGGTAGCTGGTCGGCGCCAGCCGCAGCGCGGGCGTGTAGTGCGGCAGCAGGCCATGGATCAGCTGCTGCGCCTGCGTGCGAAACCGCCCGACCATCGCTGCGACGGCACGCTGGCGCTCTTCGTCTCCCGCCACGCCCTTGATGCGCCCGTTCGCGTCGAGGCTGATGTTGCGGACATCGGGAGACAGCACCGCTGGCGACAGCAAGGCCCGCTCTTCCGGCAGCAGGTCGAACCCGAGACGCGGGAAGTACAGCACCTTGCCGGCCTCCAGCGCGGCGATCCATGCCTCGTTTGGCACGGCGCCGCCCCAGTCGGCCAGGTCGAGTTCGACGAGCTGCGTTTCCATGGGGGCCTCTCGTGTCGTCAGGCCAGCGCGAGTTGCGCGTGCATTTCCTGGATCGAGATCACGTCGAGCTCATCCATGTGCCGCATGCCCTCGACGGCCGCTTCGGCGCCGAAGATCGTCGTGAAGGTGGTCACACGGGCCAACAGCGCCGAGGTGCGGATCTGGCGCGAATCGGCGATGGCGTTGCGACGCTCTTCCACCGTGTTGATGACCAGCGCAATCTCGTTGTTCTTGATCATGTCGACGATGTGCGGACGGCCTTCGGTGACCTTGTTGACCACGGCGCAGGCGATGCCCGCGGCCTGGATGGCCGCCGCGGTGCCCTTGGTCGCGATGAGCTCGAAGCCCAGGGCCGCCAGGCCACGCGCCACTTCCACCGCACGCGGCTTGTCGTTGTTCTTCACCGAGATGAACACCCGGCCGGACTTCGGCAGGTGCGTGCCCGCGCCCAGTTGCGACTTCACGAAGGCTTCGCCGAAGGTCTTTCCCACGCCCATCACTTCGCCGGTCGACTTCATCTCAGGGCCGAGGATGGTGTCGACGCCCGGGAATTTGACGAACGGGAACACCGCTTCCTTGACGCTGAAGTACGGCGGCGTGACTTCCTTCGTGACGCCCTGCGAGGTCAGCGACTGGCCGGCCATGCAGCGCGCAGCCACCTTGGCGAGCTGGATGCCCGTCGCCTTGCTCACGTAAGGCACCGTGCGCGATGCGCGCGGGTTCACTTCAAGCACGTAGATGACGTCCTGGCCGTCCTTCTCCTGGATCGCGAACTGCACGTTCATGAGACCGACCACGTTCAGCGCCTTGGCCATGGCGGCACTCTGGCGCTTGAGTTCGGCGATCGTCTCGGCCTTGAGGCTGTACGGCGGCAGCGAGCAGGCGGAATCGCCCGAGTGCACGCCGGCCTGTTCGATGTGCTCCATCACGCCGCCGATGAGCGTGTTGCCCTCGGCGTCGCGCAGGCAGTCGACATCGCACTCGACGGCGTCGTTCAGGAAGCGGTCCAGCAGCACCGGCGAATCGTTGCTGACCTTGACGGCTTCGCGCATGTAGCGCTCCAGGTCGCGCTGCTCGTGCACGATTTCCATCGCGCGGCCACCCAGCACGTAGCTCGGGCGCACCACCAGGGGATAGCCCAGTTCGGCCGCCTTTTCGAGCGCCTCGGCCTCGGTGCGCGCGGTCGCGTTCGGCGGCTGGCGCAGCTTCAGTTCGTGCAGCAGCTTCTGGAAGCGTTCGCGGTCTTCGGCGGCATCGATCATGTCGGGGCTGGTACCGATGATCGGCACGCCATTGGCCTCCAGGTCGAGCGCGAGCTTGAGCGGCGTCTGGCCGCCGTACTGCACGATCACGCCGGTCGGCTTTTCCTTGTCGACGATTTCGAGCACGTCTTCGAGCGTGAGCGGCTCGAAGTACAGGCGGTCGCTGGTGTCGTAGTCGGTCGAGACCGTTTCGGGATTGCAGTTGACCATGATGGTCTCGTAGCCGTCCTCGCGCATCGCGAGTGCGGCATGCACGCAGCAATAGTCGAACTCGATACCCTGGCCGATGCGGTTGGGACCGCCGCCGAGCACCATGATCTTCTTCTTGTTGGTCGGCTCGGCCTCGCACTCGTCCTCGTAGGTCGAGTACATGTAGGCGGTGTTCGTGGCGAACTCGGCCGCACAAGTGTCGACGCGCTTGTAGACCGGGCGCACGCCCAGGGCACGGCGCTTCTCGCGGATCGCGGTGTCGGTGGTCTTCAGCTGGCGCGCGAGGCGGCGGTCGGAGAAGCCCTTCTTCTTGAGCGCCAGCAGCGTGTCGCGGTCGATGTCGTCGAGGGACTTGGTTTCGAGTTCGAGTTCGATCTTCACGATCTCCTCGATCTGCACCAGGAACCACGGGTCGATCTTGGTCAGCGCGAAGACTTCGTCGACGCTCAGGCCCATGGCGAAGGCGTCGCCGACATACCAGATGCGGTCCGGGCCGGGCTCGCCGAGTTCCTTTTCGAGGACTTCGCGGTCCTGTGTCTTCTCGTTGAGGCCGTCCACGCCGACTTCCAGGCCCCGCAGTGCTTTCTGGAAAGATTCCTGGAAGGTGCGGCCCATGGCCATCACCTCGCCAACCGACTTCATCTGCGTCGTCAGCCGCGAATCGGCCTGCGGGAATTTCTCGAAAGCGAAACGCGGGATCTTCGTGACCACGTAGTCGATGCTGGGCTCGAAGCTCGCCGGCGTTGCGCCGCCGGTGATCTCGTTGCGCAATTCGTCGAGCGTGTAGCCGACAGCCAGCTTGGCTGCGACCTTGGCGATCGGGAAACCGGTGGCCTTGGAGGCCAGCGCGGACGAACGCGAGACGCGCGGATTCATCTCGATGACGACCATGCGGCCGTCCTTCGGATTGATGGAGAACTGGACGTTCGAACCACCCGTGTCCACACCGATCTCGCGCAGCACCGCCAGCGATGCGTTCCGCAGGATCTGGTATTCCTTGTCCGACAGCGTCTGCGCGGGCGCGACGGTGATCGAATCACCGGTGTGCACGCCCATCGGGTCGAGGTTTTCGATCGAGCAGACGATGATGCAGTTGTCGGCCTTGTCGCGCACGACTTCCATCTCGTACTCTTTCCAGCCGAGCAACGACTCTTCGATGAGCAGCTCGTTGGTGGGCGAGGCTTCCAGGCCGCGCTTGCAGATGGTCTCGAACTCTTCGGGGTTGTAGGCAATGCCGCCGCCCGTGCCGCCGAGCGTGAAGCTCGGGCGGATCACCACCGGGAAGCCCACGGTCTTCTGGACCGCCCAGGCCTCGTCGAGCGAATGGGCGATGCCCGAACGCGCCGAGCCCAGTCCGATCTTGGTCATCGCGTCCTTGAACTTCAGGCGGTCCTCGGCCTTGTCGATGGCTTCGGGCGTGGCGCCGATCAGCTCGACCTTGTACTTGTCGAGCACGCCATTGCGCCACAGATCGAGTGCGCAGTTGAGCGCGGTCTGTCCACCCATCGTCGGCAGGATCGCGTCGGGACGCTCCTTGGCGATGATCTTCTCGACCGTCGGCCAGGTGATCGGCTCGATGTAGATGACGTCGGCCGTGGCCGGGTCGGTCATGATCGTCGCGGGATTGCTGTTGATCAGGATGACCTTGTAGCCCTCCTCGCGCAGCGCCTTGCAGGCTTGCACGCCGGAATAGTCGAACTCGCAGGCCTGGCCGATGATGATCGGGCCCGCGCCGATGATGAGGATGCTCTTGAGGTCTGTGCGCTTAGGCATTCTTCTGTCCTTCTTTGTGACTTTGCATGAGTGCCGTGAAGCGGTCGAACAGGTAGCCGATGTCGTGCGGGCCGGGCGATGCTTCCGGGTGGCCCTGGAAGCAGAAGGCCGGCTTGTCGGTGCGTGCGAGGCCTTGCAGCGTGTTGTCGAACAGGCTGATGTGCGTGGGCCGCAGGTTGGCGGGCAAGGTCTTTTCGTCGACGGCAAAGCCGTGGTTCTGGCTGGTGATGCTCACGCGGCCGTTGTCGAGGTCCTTCACGGGATGGTTCGCGCCGTGGTGGCCGAACTTCATCTTGAAGGTCTTTGCGCCCGAGGCGAGCGCCATGATCTGGTGGCCGAGGCAGATGCCGAAGACCGGGATACCCGTTTCGATCAGCTGGCGCGTGGCCTCGATCGCGTAGTCGCATGGCTCCGGGTCACCGGGGCCGTTGGCGAGGAAGATGCCATCGGGCCGCAGCTTCAGCACGTCGGCCGCCGGCGTCTGCGCCGGCACGACGGTGATGCACGCGCCACGCTGCGCAATCATGCGCAGGATGTTCTTTTTGACGCCGTAGTCGAAGGCCACGACGTGGAACTTCGGCGTGATCTGCACGCCGTAGCCGGAACCGAGCTTCCACTCGGTCTGCGTCCATTCGTAGGTTTCCTTGACCGACACGACCTTGGCGAGGTCCAGGCCCGCCATGCTGGGCGCTGCCTTGGCCGCGGCCACGGCCTTGTCGATGACGGCCTGGGTCACCTTTTCGCCCTCGGCCAGGCCGAGGATGCAGCCGTTCTGGGCTCCGTGGGTGCGCAGGTGGCGGGTGAGCTTGCGAGTGTCGATATTGGCAATGGCGACCGTCTTGCCGCGCACGAGGTATTCGTTCAGCGTGGCGGTCTTGCGGAAGTTGGACGCGACGAGGGGCAGGTCCTTGATGATCAGGCCTGCGGCATGGATCTTGTCGGCCTCGATGTCTTCCTCGTTGACGCCGTAGTTGCCGATGTGCGGGTACGTGAGCGTCACGATCTGCTGGCAATAGCTCGGGTCGGTCAGGATTTCCTGGTAACCGGACATCGCGGTGTTGAACACCACTTCGCCAGTTGTGACGCCGGTGGCGCCGATCGAGTTGCCGAGAAAGACCGTGCCGTCTGCAAGCGCCAGGATGGCGGGCGGGAATTTTCCCTTGAGAGACAAAAGCACTGGGATCTCCGGATGGATGACGCCCAAAGCGAACCCAAGATATGACTTTGGGCTGCGACTCTCGTCGAGGAGTTGGCTTGCGTGCGCTGAGGGCGGGGTGTGAGCGGGAAAGCCCTTGATTATAGCCGCCGAAGGCTCACGTTCCGGCTCCTGCCACGCTTGCATGCAAGCAGATTGCCGCCGCCGCCGCGACGTTGAGCGATTCTTCGCCGCCCGGCTGGGCAATGCGCACGTGCCGGGACGCGCGCGCCTCCAGCGCGGCGGAAACGCCCTGCCCTTCGTGCCCCAGCAGCCAGGCACAGGGGTGGGGCAAGCTGGTGCGGTGCAGCAAATCGCCGCGGTGCGAGCTGGTGGCGATCCAGGGAATGGTGAGGGCGTCCAGCGCGTCCATTTCGACGCCTTCTATCAGCCGCAGGCCGAAGTGGGCCCCCATCCCCGCGCGCAGCACCTTGGGCGCCCACAGCGCCGCCGTGCCCTTGAGCGCGATGACCTGAGTGAAGCCGAACGCCGCCGCGCTGCGCAGGATCGAGCCGACATTGCCGGCATCCTGAAGGCGATCGAGAACGACGGTCGGCGCTGCCGGCTCGACCGTCGGGCGCGCGGGCAGATCCAGCACGAAACCCATGGGCGCCGGCGACTCCAGGCCGCTCACACCGGCCAGCAACGCATCCGCCAGCACGACCGTCTTGGCTGCCGCATTGGCCCATTCATGACGCGCAGAAGGCCACAACGATTCGGCAAAGATCGCGACGGCCGGCCGAACCCCACGCTCGCGCGCGGCGCGGCAAAGGTGGTCGCCTTCGAGCCAGACGCGGCCCGCCTTGCGGTATGCGCCCGGATCATGGGCCAGCTTGCGCAGCTCCTTGAGGAGCGGGTTGTTGCGGGATGTGACGTGGCTGACGTCGTCGGAAGTCACGGTGAAACCCGCATTTCGATGGAATTCGTCTGGATCACCATGGATTCCACCACCATGGCAGCAGGCTCCACCTGGCTCGCCGTCCTCGAAAGGGCCGCGGCCACAGGACTGAAGGATCTGCGATGGTGGACGCAGGCGCCATGGCGCAGCAGTGCTTCGAGGTGCTCGGGCGTACCGTAGCCTTTGTGCCCGGCAAAACCGTAATGCGGAAACTCCGCGTGCAACTGCTCGCAGAGTCGGTCTCGATGCACTTTCGCCAGGATCGAAGCCGCGGAAATCGCCTTGACGCGGGCATCGCCCTTGACGATGGCCTCCGCCAGCACGTCCAGCGTCGGCAGCCGGTTGCCGTCGACCAGCACCTTGGCCGGCTTCAGGCGCAGGCCTTCGACCGCCCGTCGCATGGCCAGCATCGTGGCCTGAAGGATGTTGTGGGTGTCGATCTCCTCCACGCTCGCCTGTGCGACCGAGCAGCACAGGGCCTTGGCCAGAATCTGGTCGTTGAGTCGCTCGCGCTGCAACGCCGTGAGCGTCTTCGAATCGGCTAGGCCGCGGATGGGGCGTTGGTCGTCCAGGATGACAGCCGCGGCAACGACCGGCCCCGCCAGCGGCCCGCGACCGGCCTCATCGACTCCCGCCACGAGGCCTGGCGCGTCCCAGACGAGCGTGGCCTGTTCAGCCTTCAAGAACTTTCTGGATCGCATCGGCGCACAGTGTCGGCGTATCGCGCAGCAATTCGGTGTGCAGCGCGCAAAAACGTTGTTGCAAGGCGTGAACCTTGTCGGGAGCGTCAAGCCACTCCAGGGTGGCGGCAGCGAGCGCTTGCGGAGTCGCGGCGTCCTGTAGCACTTCGGGAACGACGAATTCTCCGGAGAGGATGTTCGGCAGGCCGACCCAGGGCTGCAATTGCTTGTGGCGCATCACCAGATTCCAGGTCAGCGAATTCATGTGATACGAGATGACCATGGGCCGCTTGAAGAGCGCCGCCTCCAGCGTGGCGGTGCCGCTCGCAATCAAGGTGACGTCGCAAGCGGCCAGCGCTGCGTGCGAGCGGCCATCGAGCAGCGTCACGCGACCAGTCATTCCTGCGGCTTGCAGCGCTTGCTCCACGTCAGCCCGGAGGTTCGGCAGCACTGGCGAGATGAACCGGAGCGAGGGCTGCGCCTTCAACATCAGCGCAGCCGCCGCAAAGAACCTCGGAGCGATGTGCCGCACCTCGGAACGCCGGCTGCCGGGAAGCAGTGCCACGACCTTCGCGTCGCCGTCGATGCCAAGCTCGGCACGGGCGGCTGCCTGGTCCGGCGCCATCGGGATCAAATTGGCCAGCGGGTGGCCGACATAGCTGGCTGCGATGCCATGCTTTGCCAGCAAATCGGGCTCGAAGGGAAAGATGCAAAGTACGTGGTCGGCTGCTGCCCGCAGCTTTTCGACGCGCTCCGGACGCCACGCCCAGATGGATGGGCAGACGAAATGGGCCGTCTTGATGCCGCGGCTCCGCAGCCCGGCTTCGAGATCCAGGTTGAAATCCGGTGCGTCGACGCCGATGAAGATGTCCGGCGACTCGCGAAGAAGCCGCGCCTTGAGCTGCCTCCGGATGCCGGCGATTTCCGCATAGTGGCGCAGCACTTCGACGTAGCCACGCACAGCGAGCTTCTCTTGCGGCCACCAGCTTTCAAAGCCGCGAGAAAGCATTTGAGGCCCCCCGATGCCGGCCGCCTTCATGGTGGGCCAACGCGCCTGCAGCCCGTCGAGCATCAGGCCCGCCAGCAGGTCGCCCGAGGCCTCGCCGGCGACCAGCGAGAACTGCCGCTGCGTTTCAGACATGGGACAGCTCAGCGCGCGATGCCGCGCGTGGCACCGGCGAGAAATTCACTCATCATCGCGACGTCAGCCGCCGACTCTGGCACTTCGGTAGCGAGTGCCTCGATCGCGGTGCGCGCCTCGTCCAGGGTCTTGCCCTGGCGGTACAGAAACCGGTGCATCTGCTTCACGGCCGCAATGCGGCTCGGCGAGAACTCGCGGCGGCGCAAGCCGACCGCGTTGAATCCGCGCACGGCGAGAGGATTGCCGTCCACCAGCATGAAGGGCGGCACGTCCTGCGTGACGGCGCTGGCAAACCCGAGCATGGCGTGGGCGCCGACCGACACGAACTGGTGGATACCGGTCAGCCCGCCCACTGTCACCCAATCGGCCAGGTGCACGTGGCCGGCCAGCGTCGTGTTGTTGGCGAGCGTGGTGTGATCGTCCACACGGCAGTCATGCGCGATGTGCGTGTAGGCCATGATCCAGTTGTCATTACCCACCCGCGTGACGCCTCCCGCGCCGGGCACGCCGATGTTGAAGGTGCAGAACTCGCGGATCGTGTTGCGATCGCCGATCAGCAGTTCGGTCGGCTCGCCGGCGTATTTCTTGTCCTGCGGCACCGCACCCAGCGATGCAAACTGGAAGATCCGGTTGTCGCGGCCGACGGTGGTCCTGCCCTCGATCACGCAGTGCGCGCCAATCGTGGTGCCCGCGCCGACCCGGACGTGCGGACCGATCACGGCGTAGGGACCGACACTCACCGTCGGGTCGAGTTCGGCCTGGGGGTCGACGATGGCCGTCGAATGAATCTGGGTCATGCCAGCAGGTTCAGTTGATCTGGCGCATGGCGCACATCAACGTCGCTTCGCAGGCCAGTTCGGCACCGACCAGCGCGCGCCCCTTGAACTTGGAAATGCCAGCCTTCATGCGCTCGATTTCGACTTCGAGCGTCAGCTGGTCGCCGGGTTCCACGGGGCGCTTGAAACGCGCGCCGTCGATGGCTGCGAAGTAGTAGACGGTGTTGTCGTCCGGAACGATGTCGAGCGAATGGAAGGACAGCAGCGCTGCAGCCTGCGCCATCGCTTCCAGCATCAGCACGCCCGGCATGACCGGGCGGTGCGGGAAATGGCCGTTGAAGAACGGCTCATTCATGGTCACGTTCTTGAGCGCGGTGATGCGCTTGCCCTTTTCCATCTCGAGCACACGGTCCACCAGAAGGAACGGGTAACGGTGGGGCAGCAGCTTCAGGATTTGATGGATATCGAGCGTCGTCGTCATGATTTCTTGTCCTGCATCGTCATTTTTTCCAGCGCCTTCAGGCGCTCGCGAAGACCGTGCAGTTGCTTGAGCGTGGCTGCATTCTTTTCCCAGGCGGCATTGTCGTCGATGGGGAACACGCCAGTGTAGTGGCCAGGCTTGTGAATGGACCGGGTGACCAGGGAGGTAGACGAAATGTGCACGTGGTCGGCGATCGTCAGGTGTCCCAGGACACCGGCACGGCCACCGATTGTGCAATACGCGCCGATGGTCGCACTGCCCGCCACGGCGGCACAACCCGCCATCGCGGTGTGCTTGCCGATGCGTACGTTGTGACCGATCTGGATCAGGTTGTCGAGCTTCACGCCGTCTTCGATCACGGTGTCTTCCAGGGCGCCCCGATCGATGCAGGTGTTGGCGCCGATTTCCACGTCGTCACCGATGCGCACGGCGCCGAGTTGCTCGATCTTGACCCAAGCGCCTTCGTGCGGCGCGAGTCCGAAGCCATCGGCGCCGATCACGACCCCGGGATGCAGCAGGCAGCGCGCGCCGATGACGCAGTCCTCGCTGACCGTCACGCCGGACTTGAGGACTGTGTCGGCGCCGATTCGCGCGCCGCGCTCGATGACGCACAGGGCGCCAATGCGGGCGGTCGGGTCGATCGAAGCGTCAGGATCGATCACGGCGCTGGGGTGGATCCGGGCCGTTTCAGGCCTGGCGTGGGCCTTCTTCCAGAGCTGCGTCAGCCGTGCGAAGTACAGATAGGGATCGGGGGCCACGATGAACGCGCCACGCTCGGCCGCGGCCTCCTTCATGGCGGGCGACACGATGACGCACCCGGCCCGCGAATCCGCGAGTTCCTTGCGGTATTTCGGGTTGCTCAGGAAGCTGATCGCATCGGGCTGCGCCGTCGAAAGCGGCGCCAGCCGCTCTATCGACAGGGCAGCATCGCCCTGAAGCTCGCCCCCCAGGGCCTCGATGATTGCGCCTAGCCGCAGTGCCACGCCGTTTCGCGGCGCTACTTGCCGCCGGCAGAAGTCGACGCGTTCAGCGCCTTGATCACCTTCTCGGTGATGTCGTGCTTCGGGTTGATGTAGATCGCTTCCTGCAGGATCGCGTCGTACTTTTCAGCCTCAGCCACCTGCTTGACCACCCGGTTGGCACGCTCGTAGACCTGCTGGAGCTCTTCGTTCTTGCGTGCGTTCAGGTCTTCCTGGAACTCCCGGCGACGGCGCTGGAAGTCGCGATCCTGGTCAACCAGGGCACGCTGGCGCGCAACGCGCTGCGTTTCCGAAAGCGTCGGCGCCTCGCGCTCGAACCGCTCCGAAGCAGCCTTCAGCGCCTCGCCCTGCGCGGTCAGGTCCTTCTCACGCTTGAGGAACTCAGCCTCCAGCTTGGCTTGCGCAGCCTTCGCGGGCTGGGCTTCACGCAATACGCGATCCGGATTGACGAAGCCGATGCGGAAGGTTTCCTGCGCGTGGGCGGGCACACCCGCAGCCAGGAACGCGGGAATCAGCAACGCACCGGCGACGCGGAGCAATGGGGTCATTAGAAAGAGGTTCCGATCTGGAATTGCAGGCGTTGAATTCTATCCTTCGTGATGGGACTCGCCGGATCGCTGAAGTCTTCCTTCTGGTACACCACCGGGAACGCATAGGCCAGCCGCAGCGGTCCCAGCGGTGAAATCCAGCTGATGCCGATACCGACGGAAGCCCGCAGCTTCTTGATCGCATCCCACTGTTTGTCAGTCGAGAAGGCGTCGCGATCGCCGAACACGTTACCCACGTCGAAGAAGCCGTAGAGGCGAAGCGTCCGGTCATTGCCGGCGCCTGGGAACGGGGTGCTCAATTCGGCGTTGAAAACGGCCTTCTTCGTGCCACCGATGGCGGCACCCTCGATCTGGCCCAGCAGCGGAACGTCGCGCGGACCGAGCGAGTTCTGCTCGAAGCCGCGCACGGAGCCCAAGCCGCCGGCGTAGAAGTTCTTGAAGATCGGGTACGGTTTGCCGCCGTAGGCCTTGGCATAACCCAGTTCGCCATTGACCGCAAAGGTGTACTGCTTGTTGATGGGGAAGAACTGCTGGTATTGGTAGCCGCCCTTGTAGTACTTCATGTCGCCGCCCACCCCGATTTCGAGGTTGGCGCGCTGCAAACGGCCACGCGTCGGGATCAGCGCGCTGTCGCGATCGTCGCGCGCCCATCCGATGGTCAGCGGAACGCCCCACACCGAATCGTCCTGGCAAGCGACATAGCCCAATTCGTTGGGGTTGCAATTGAAATACGTGCGATAGGACTGCGGCGTCAGGCCAGACAGGTTGCTGCCAGGGCTGAAGCTGTAGCGCTCGAGGCCGGCACCGAAGAAGACCGTATCGACCTCGCTGAACGGGACGCCGAAACGAATGGTCCCGCCTTCGTTGACGAGCTTGTAGTCGCCATCCTGCGAGTAGTACGGCCGGGTCGTCGTGCTGTACAGGCTGAAGCTGCGCGAGATGCCCTCTTTCGTGAAATAGGGATCCGTCGTGGTCAGCGAAAGCGTGCGGTTGTACTTGCTGGTATTGACCTGCACGCCGAGGTAGTTGCCCGAGCCGAACACGTTTTCCTGCGAGATGCCGAAGGTCAGGCTCACCTTGTCGGCACTGGAGAAGCCCGCGCCGAGTTGCAGCGATCCGGTCGGCTTTTCAGTCACATTGACCGTGAGGTCGACCTGGTCCGGTGTGCCGGGCACTTCCTGCGTATCGACATTCACTTCTGTGAAGAAGCCGAGGCGGTCGACGCGATCGCGAGACAGCTTGATCTTGTCACTGTCGTACCACGAAGCTTCGTACTGGCGGAACTCGCGCCGGATCACTTCGTCGCGCGTGCGGTTGTTGCCACCCACCGCGATGCGGCGCACATAGACGCGACGGCCAGGGTCCCCGGTGATGGTCAGCGCAACGCGATTGTTGGTGCGATCGACCTCCGTATCGGCCGCCACGCGCGCGAAGGCAAAGCCGAAGGAGCCGAAATAGTCGGTGAAGGCCCGGATCGTCTCCGATATCTGTTCGCCGTTGTAGGGCTCCCCCGGCCTGATCGTCACGAGCGACTTGAACTCGTCTTCGCGCCCAAGGAAATTGCCGCTGAGCTTGACGCCCGAGACAACGAACTTCTCGCCTTCCGTGATGTTCACGGTCACGGACAGGTCTTGCCGGTCGGGCGAGATGGCAACTTGCGTCGAATCGATGTGGAACTCGAGGTAGCCGCGCGTGAGGTAGTACGAGCGCAGCGTCTCCAGGTCGGCATTGAGCTTGGCGCGCGAGTATTGGTTGGACTTGGTGTACCAGCTGAGCCAGCCGCCGCTGTCCTGGTCGAAAAGACTGAGCAGCGTGGACTCGCTGAAATCCTTGTTGCCGACGATGTGGACCTCGCGAATGCGCGCAGGCTCGCCTTCGGTCACGGTGAAGGTCAGGTTGACGCGGTTGCGCTCGATCGGCGTGACCGTGGTCACCACCTGCGCGTTGTAGAGACTACGGCTCACGTACTGGCGCTTGAGCTCCTGCTCCGCGCGGTCGGCCAGCGCCTTGTCGTAAGGCCGGCCGTCAGCAAGACCGACTTCGCGCAATGCCTTCTGCAGCGCCGCCTTGTCGAATTCCTTGGTGCCGACAAAATCGACATCGGCAATGGTGGGCCGCTCCTCGACGATCACCACCAGCACATTGCCGTTGACGTCGATGCGCACATCCTTGAAAAGTCCCAGATCGAACAGTGCCCGGATCGCAGCCGAACCGCGCTCGTCGCTGTAGGTATCGCCCACACGGAAAGGCAGCGAGGCGAAGATCGTTCCCGGCTCCACGCGCTGAAGGCCTTCGACCCGAATGTCGCGAACCGTGAAAGGCTCGACGGCCCAGGCTGCCGTGGCTGCAAGTGCGCTAACCACTACCGCGGCGACGCTGCGCAGGCGAAAGCGACTGAATGTTGTGTTCATCTGTGAATTGAGCCGGCGCGGAAGGGGCCGGAGAAAGTTAACCAAAGAGCCGCGTGACGTCGTTGAAGAGTGCGATCGACATCATGACCAGCAATAGCGCGACACCGCCGCGCTGAAGCCTTTCCATCCATGCATCGGAGACGCTCTTGCCAGTCAGGCCCTCCCAAAGATAATACATCAGGTGTCCTCCATCGAGGACCGGCAGCGGCATGAGGTTCAGCACGCCGAGGCTCACGCTGATGAGTGCAAGGAACACCAGGTATTGAGTGATCCCCATGCTCGCGGACTTGCCCGCGTAGTCGGCAATCGTCAGGGGCCCGCTCAGGTTCTTGAGCGAAGCCTCGCCGATCAACATCTTGCCCATCATGCGCACGGTGAGCGCCGACACTTCCCAGGTCCGGACCACGCCACGCCAGGCGCCTTCGATGACACTTTGTCGAACCAGCACCATCTCGGGCGGCGCGCCAACGTAGGCACCGATGCGCCCGACCTTGGCCGCGCCATCGTCGCGCACGTCGGGCGTGACTTCGATACCCACGGTCTGGCCGCCCCGCTCGACTTGCCATGACTGCGTGAGCGGCTGCCCGTCATCGACCGACGCGCGGATCACTTCGCGCAATTGCTGGCCATCGACGATCGCCGTGGCACCGACCGAACGAACGACGTCGCCTGCGCGCAAGCCGGAACGCTCCGCCGCGCCCTGAGGCATCACCTCGCCGATCTCGGGACGCGTCAGCGGCGTGATGAGCCCGATCTTCCGGAACATCTGCGCATCGGCGTCCTTGGCTTCGATCTGGCTCAGCGGCAGAACGACTTCCCGAGCGGGCCGACCGCCCTCGCCTGCGATCTCCAGCGTGAGGTCGCGCCCATCGAGCGCGCCGCGCGTCATGCGCCAGCGCAGATCTTCAAAAGATTCCACCGGCTCCAGTTCGCCGCCGAACCCCGCACGCGTGATGTGTTCGCCGCCTGTGAGGCCTGCACGCTCAGCCAGGGAGGCTGCGACCGGACGCGCGAGCTTGGCGACAGGCTCCTGCACGCCGATCCAATTGACGACCGTGTAGAGCAGCACCGCCAGCAGCAGGTTCGCAATCGGGCCGGCCGCGACGATGGCCGCGCGCGAACGCAAGGGCTGCGTATTGAAGGCGCGATGACGTTCTTCTGGCGCGACCGGACCTTCGCGCTCGTCGAGCATCTTCACGTAGCCGCCGAGCGGGAAGGCACCGATGACGAACTCGGTGTTTTGCCCCGGGTGCTGGCGCTTCGGCTGCCAGCGATAGAGCGTCTTGCCGAAGCCGACCGAGAAGCGCAAAACCTTCACCCCGCACGCCACGGCAACGCGGTAGTGGCCGTATTCATGCACGGCAATCAACAAACCGAGCGCAACGATGAAGGCAACGACGGTGAGCATCGGGTGGTCCGGAAGTTGAGGGCGTCAGGCTGCGAAGCGAAGCGCCGCCGCATTGGCGGCCGCACGGGCGCTCGCATCCAGCGCAAGCAGGTCCGCGAGCGATGCCGGATTGGAGGGACGCACAACCTCCAAAGTTTCCATGTTGACCGCATGAATTCGATCGAAGCGCAGCCGGCGATCCAGGAAGGCTTCGACGGCGACTTCATTCGCTGCATTCAGGACCGCGGTGGTTCCCGGCGCTGCGTGCAACGCGTGCCAGGCCAGGCCAAGGCCAGGGAAGAGCGCGGCGTCCGGCGCATCGAAGGTCAATGCGGCCATCTGGCGGAAATCGAGCCGGCCAGCACCGCTGTCGATGCGCTCGGGCCATGCGAGCCCCACGGCGATGGGGACTCTCATGTCGGGCGTGCCCAGTTGCGCGATCACCGAAGCATCGGTGAACTGCACCATCGAATGCACCACGCTCTGCGGGTGGATCACGACCTCGATCTGCTCCGGCCTGACGCCGAACAGATGGCGAGCCTCGATCACTTCGAGGGCCTTGTTCATCATCGTCGCGGAATCCACCGAGATCTTGCGGCCCATGACCCAATTGGGATGGGCGCAGGCCTGCTCGGGCGTGACGGTCGACAGCGTTTCCGGAGCGCGCGTCCGAAACGGCCCCCCGGAAGCAGTCAGGATGATCTTGTCGATGCGACGCGACCAGGTCGCCGGGTCTTCGGGCAACGACTGGAAGATGGCGGAGTGTTCGCTGTCGATCGGCAGCAGGGTCGCCCCGCCCTCGCGCACGGTGCGCATGAACAGCTCCCCGCCAACAACCAACGCTTCCTTGTTGGCGAGCAGCAGGCGCTTGCCGGCGCGAGCTGCCGCGAGGCAAGGACCCAGTCCGGCCGCGCCGACGATCGCGGCCATGACCGCATCGGCCTCTTCGTGCGAAGCGATGGATTCGATCGCCCCTTCGCCGCTCAGCACCCGCGTGGACAGGCCGTTCTGCTTCAGCTTTTCAGCCAGCAGCGTGGCGTGCGGGGCACTGGCCATGACCGCGAACTTCGGCGAGAAACGGGCGCACTGGGCGAGCATGTCGTCGACCTTCGTCGCGGCCGACAAGGCGAAGACCTCGAAGCGCTCGGGATGTCTCGCGATCACGTCGAGCGTGCTGACGCCGACGGATCCTGTCGAGCCGAGCACCGTGATGCGTTGTTTGGGAGCGTTCACAGAAATGCCAACATCATTGCAATAGGCAGCGTGGGAAGGAGCGCGTCAATTCGGTCGAGTACGCCGCCATGACCGGGCAACAGGCCGCTGCTGTCCTTGGCGCCCGCGCTGCGCTTGATCAGGGATTCGACCAGATCGCCGACCACGCTCATGGCCGAGAGAAACACCACGCTGATCAGCAGCAGCCACCAGCCGCGCTCGGTCAGTCGCGTGTAGAGGCTGGGATCGGAAGCCTGCGCTGCCGAATCGGCCCAGACCCATGCGAGCGCCAGAACGATCACGCCGGCCATGCCGCCCCAGACGCCTTCCCAGCTCTTGCCGGGACTGATGGTGGGCGCGAGCTTGTTCCGGGTGAACCTGAGGCCGAAGGCCCGACCGGTGAAATACGCGAAAACGTCGGCAACCCACACGAGAACCAGAATCGACAGCAGGAAATTGATCCCCACCATGCGTGCCTGCACCGCAGCCAGCCAGGCCACCCACAAAGCCAGCAAGCCGCCGACCAGACGCAGGCCCTTGGGCACGCGCGGCCAGCCGGGCACGGCGACGCGCAGCAGCGCGGCGCCCCCCAGAACCCATGCGGCACTGGCGACAATCCAGACGGCCAGCAACGGCACCTGGAGCAGGCCCAACCACCAGGTCAGCCCGCAAAGCAGGATCATTTCGGCGCCGAGAAACAGCGACAGGCGCGGACCGTAGTCGTTCAGGCGCCCCCATTCCCAGGCTGCGGCGCCGATCAGCGCCAGCATGACCCAGGCGAAAGGCACGTACGAAGGATAGAAGAGCGCGGGCAGCAGGATCGCCAGCAAGACGACCGCAGTGATGATTCGTTGTTTGAGCATGCGCTCAGGCTACTTGCTGATCGGGCTGCGCGCTGGCGCCGAGCTGCGCGGAAGTCTGGCCAAACCGGCGCTCGCGGAGCTGAAAGGCGGCAATCGCATCGTCCAGCGCGGCCTCGTCGAACTCAGGCCACAGGCGATCACTGAAGTACAACTCGGCGTAGGCGCTCTGCCAGAGAAGGAAATTGGAGAGCCGCTGCTCCCCGCCGGTGCGGATGAACAGGTCGGGATCGGGCACGTGCGACAGGGCCATGGCCGCATCGAGATTGGCCTCGGTGAGCGCCTCGCCACGCGCAACGATCTGTGCTGCAGCCCTGGCGATATCCCATCGGCCGCCATAGTTGAAGCAGACGTTCAGCACGAGGCGGCTGTTGTGCGCCGTCGCGGCCTCGGCCTGGACTAGGCCTGCGATGATCTTTTCGGACAACCCGCCGCGCTCCCCGACGAAATGCAACCGCACGCCGTCATGGCTCAACTTCGGCACTTCCCTTCCGAGCGCTCCGACCATCAGGTCCATCAACCCCGAAACTTCCTCGACGGGTCGATTCCAGTTCTCGGACGAAAAAGCAAACACCGTCAGGACGCCGACGCCTCGGGCCACGCAGGCCTTGACGCAACGCCGCAGGGACTCGACGCCCTGCTTGTGCCCCGCGACGCGAGGCAGGAAGCGGCGCGTGGCCCACCGTCCATTGCCATCCATGACGATGGCAATGTGATGGGGGATGACACGCGCGGGCTTCACGTCAAACCGCCATGATCTCGGCTTCCTTGGCCGCCACGAGCCGATCGATCTCGGCGATGTGGCGATCGGTCACCTTCTGGATCTCGGCTTCGGCACGCTTTTGATCGTCCTCGGAAGCGAGCTTGTCCTTGACCAGTTTCTTGATCGCGTCGTTGGCATCGCGGCGGAGGTTGCGCGTCGCGATCTTGGCGCTCTCGCCTTCATTGCGAACGAGCTTGGTCATTTCCTTGCGGCGCTCTTCGCTCATCGGCGGCAGCGGCACACGGATCAGGTCGCCCATCGACGCGGGGTTCAGCCCGAGGTCGCTTTCGCGGATCGCCTTTTCGATCTTGGCGCCCATGCCCTTTTCCCAGGGCTGAACGCTGATGGTGCGCGAGTCGAGCAGCGCGACATTCGCGACTTGCGAGAGCGGAACCGAAGAGCCGTAATAGTCGACGTGGATCGAATCCAGCAGCGCCGGATTGGCGCGACCCGTACGGATCTTGGTGAGGTTGTTCTGGAACGCAGCGAGCGATTGGTTCATCTTCGCGTCGGTTGCGTTGCGGATATCTGCAATGGTGGTCATCTCTACGATTCCTTGGATCCCGGACGATGATTCTTTCAGGCGTGCACCAGCGTGCCTTCGTCCTCGCCCATCACGACGCGCTTGAGCGCGCCATTCTTGAAGATCGAGAACACCTTGATGGGCAGATTCTGGTCGCGGCACAGCGCAAAGGCGGTGGCGTCCATGATGCCAAGATTCTGTGCAATGGCTTCGTCGAAGCTCAGCCGGGCGTAACGGGTGGCGCTCAGATCCTTCTTGGGATCCGCGGTATAGACGCCATCGACCTTCGTCGCCTTGAGCACGAGTTCGGCGCCGATCTCGGCGCCACGCAGCGCGGCGGCCGTATCCGTCGTGAAGAACGGATTGCCGGTGCCGGCGGCAAAAATCACAACCTTGCCTTCCTCCAGGTACTGGAGGGCCTTGGGACGCACATAGGGCTCGACCACCTGTTCGATGGCGATGGCCGACATCACGCGGGCGATCAGGCCTTGCTTGTTCATCGCGTCGGCCAAGGCGAGTGCATTCATGACGGTCGCCAGCATGCCCATGTAGTCGGCAGTGGCGCGGTCCATGCCCACGGAGCCTCCCGCGACACCGCGAAAGATATTGCCGCCGCCGATCACGACGGCCACCTCGACGCCCATGTTCACCACTTCCGCCACCTCGCCGACCATGCGAACGATGGTCGCGCGATTGATGCCGAAAGCATCGTCCCCCATCAATGCCTCACCCGACAGCTTCAACAAGATTCGCTTGTGGGCTGGGCGGGCTTCATGCATGGATCGTTCCTTTGGAGGGGTTGGCGGGGCGAGTGTAAAACGTGACAGTAAGGATCGGCAGCGCACCATGCGCCGCCGATCCGGGCGGCGTGACTTACGCCGCAGCCTTGGCGGCGGCGACCTGCGCAGCCACTTCGGCCGCGAAGTCGTCAACCTTCTTTTCGATGCCTTCGCCCACCACGTAGAGCGTGAAGCCCTTGATGGACGTGTTGGCCGCCTTGAGCATCTGCTCCACGGTCTGCTTGTCGTTCTTCACGAAAGCCTGGTTGTGCAGCGACACTTCCTTCAGGTACTTCTGCACGCCGCCTTCGATGCGCTTGGCAACGATGTCGGCAGGCTGCGGCTTCTTGCCTTCGGCTTCGGCCGTCTTGCGGTCTTCCTCGGCCTTGCCGGCTGCGACCGCACGTTCCTTCTCGATCAGGTCGGCGGGAACGTCAGCGCTGGAGATAGCGACCGGCTTCATGGCGGCGATGTGCATGGCGACGTCCTTGGCCGAGGCGTCGTCGCCTTCGAATTCGACCATCACGCCGATGCGCGTGCCGTGCAGGTACGAGGCCAGCTTGCCGTTGCCGGCGAAGCGCTTGAAGCGGCGGAAGCTCATGTTTTCGCCGATCTTGCCGATCAGACCCTTGCGCACGTCTTCGAGCGTGGGGCCGAAGCCGTCCTGCTCATACGCCAGCGCGCCCAGCGCGGCGAGGTCGGCGGGGTTGTGCTTGGCGACCAGCATGGCGGCAGCGTTCGCCATTGCAAGGAAGCTGTCGTTCTTGGTGACGAAGTCGGTTTCACAGTTGATCTCGATCATCGCGCCGGCATCGCCGTCGACGAACGCCGTGACCACGCCTTCGGCCGTGATGCGACCGGAAGCCTTGCCAGCCTTGTTGCCCAGCTTGATGCGCAGGAGCTCTTCGGCCTTGTCCATGTTGCCGTCGGCTTCGGTCAGGGCCTTCTTGCATTCCATCATCGGGGCGTCGGTCTTTGCGCGCAGTTCGCCGACCATGCTTGCGGTGATTGTTGCCATGTGTGTTCTCCGTTCGGTTTGTCAGTTGTGGCGACCCGCACCGGGCGCCACGAAAATCAGATTAAAAAAAAGGGGCAACAAAGCCCCTTCTTCAGGCTCGTGCGAGCGCAAATCAGGCGGAAGCGCCCTCTTCGACCTCGACGAACTCATCGGAATTGCCTTCGGACACGGCCTTCACCACGTCGCTGACAGCGCTGGAACGGCCTTCGATGATCGCGTCGGCGATGCCGCGGGCGTACAACGTGACAGCCTTGGACGAGTCGTCGTTGCCAGGGATCACGTAGTCGATGCCTTCGGGCGAGTGGTTGGAGTCCACCACACCAATCAGCGGGATGCCCAGCTTCTTGGCTTCGGCAACGGCGATCTTGTGGAAGCCCACGTCGATCACGAAGATGGCATCGGGCAGCGCGGTCATGTCCTGGATGCCGCCGATGTCCTTCTCGAGCTTCTCGATTTCGCGCGTGAAGGTGAGCTGTTCTTTCTTGCTCAGGCTGTCGAGGCCGGCTTCGAGCTGGGCCTTCATGTCCTTCAGGCGCTTGATCGAGGTCTTGACGGTCTTGAAGTTGGTCAGCATGCCGCCGAGCCAACGGGTGTCAACGTAGGGAACGCCAGCACGACGGGCTTCAGCCGCGACGATTTCGCGGGCCTGGCGCTTGGTGCCGACCATCAGGATCGTGCCGCGGTTGGCGGTGAGCTGCTTGGCGTACTTCATCGCGTCCTGGAACATCGGAAGCGACTTTTCCAGGTTGATGATGTGAATCTTGTTGCGATGGCCGAAGATGAACGGGGCCATCTTGGGGTTCCAGAAGCGGGTTTGGTGACCAAAGTGGACACCGGCTTCCAGCATTTCGCGCATGGTGGTCGACATAGGAATAACTCCAAAGGTTGGGTCTAAAATCCAGCCCGTTTTGTGTGCCATTCATTCGAATTTCTTCGATGGAATGGAGATCACAACACCTTGAATGGGCTGGTTTGCGGATGCGTCTCGCAGCGGGAAAGTACCCGGGGCGAAACCCAAAGAGTATAGCACGCACCACCCTCCCCTCCCCCCACATTTCCCAGCACCAGACCATGCGCCCAGACTTGCACGCCACCCGCCTCGCCCTGCTGGCCGGCAGTTCCGACGCGCGCACCAAAATGGAGCAGGCCATTGCGGTTGCCGAATCGGCTGCATGCGATCAGGTCTTCACGCGAAAGCTGTTCGACGAAGCCCGTCATGCCGCTGCCGCCGCAGATCCCCGGCAGCCGCTGGCCGGTCTGGCCTTTTCGGTCAAGGATCTGTTCGATGTCGCCGGCCAGCCAACGCCCGCGGGCTCCGTGGTGCTGGCCCATGCGCCGGCCGCCAAGGCGGACGCGGCGGCGGTCGCCCGGTTGCGCGCGGCGGGCGGCGCCCTGCTCGGCCGCACCAACATGACGGAGTTCGCCTTTTCGGGCGTGGGCGTGAATCCGCATCACGGAACGCCGGCAAACCCGAACGACCCGGCCACGCCCCGCATTCCTGGCGGATCCTCCTCGGGCGCCGCGGTGTCGGTGGCGACCGGCGCGGCATTCATCGGGCTCGGGTCGGACACCGGCGGCTCGATCCGCATCCCTGCGGCCCTGAACGGCATCGTCGGCTTCAAGAACACGGCGCGACTGGTACCGACGGAGGGCGCCGTCCCGCTGTCCACCACCCTCGACACCGTCTGCGCCATGACGCGGTCAGTACGCGATGCGATCACGGCGCATGAAATCCTCGCCGCCCGCCGGGTCACGGCCGGCTCAGCGCCATTGGCGGCCTACCGCCTCGCGGTCGTCAAGGACCTCTTCCTGGATGAACTCGACCCCGTCGTCGCAAAGGCCTTCGAGCGAACCCTGACGAAACTGCGCAGCGCCGGCGCCCGCGTCGAGGAAATCGGCCTCTCGGAGCTTGCCGACCTGCCTTCGATCAACTCGACCGGGGGTTTTTCGGCCGCCGAGGCCTACGCCTGGCATCGCCTGCTGATGGAGCGCAGCGGCGCCGGCTACGACCCGCGCGTCGCGCAACGCATCCTCAAGGGCGCGACCATGAAGGCGCACGAATACATCGAGCTCGGCAATGCCCGCCGCGGCTGGATCGCGCGCATGGAGCGCTCGCTCGCCCCGTTCGACGCGGTGCTGTCGCCCACGGTGCCGATCACCGCACCGACGATCGCGAGCGTTGCGCCCGGCGAGGAGCGCGACGCCGAATTCTTCCGCGTCAATGCGCTGTTGCTGCGCAATCCCTCCGTCGTCAACATGCTCGACGGCTGCGCCATCTCGATCCCGTGCCAGGTTGCGGGCGAACTGCCCGTTGGCCTCATGCTCTGGCATGCTGCACTGCACGACGACGCGGTACTAGCCGTCGCGCTGCAGGCCGAGCACGCTCTGCAGGAGCGATGATTGCCGGGCGCCACGGAGGCGCCGAAGAATAAATTTCACCGCAAAGAAACGAATGAAAATCGCGATCGTGGGAGCCGGAATCATCGGCGTCACCACTGCATGGGAGTTGGCGTCCGATGGCCACGAGGTCGTCGTTTTCGAGCGCCGCGGCGCTGCCGCCGAAGAATCGAGTTTTGCCAACGCCGGTGTCGTTGCGCCCGGCTACGTGACGCCGTGGGCCGGCCCTGGCATGCGTGGCAAGGTGCTGCGTTCGTTGCTGTCCACTCACGGGGCCATCAAGCTGCGCTGGCCGCTGTCCGCCCGTGACGTCGGATGGATGGCACGCTGGCAACGCGCCTGCAAGCTCGAAACCTATCTGGCCAATCGCGCGCGCATGCAGCGCCTGGCCTTCTACAGCCGCACCCGACTGCACACGATCACCGAGGCTTGCGATCTCGATTACGAGCGCAGCGACGGCTACCTCGTGCTGCTGCGCTCCAAACGCGAGAAGAAGCTGGTTCAGGCTGGTCTCGATGTCCTGCGTCAGGCCGGGAGCACCTTCCGTGAAGTCGATGCCGACGAAGCGCGAAAGATCGAGCCGGCGCTCAGCACGGACACGCCCCTCGCCGGTGCCATTCATCTGCCCGACGACGAAGTTGCGAATTGCAGGCAGTTCGCCCTGCTGCTCAAGTGGGAAGCCGAGGCCCTGGGTGCGCAGTTTCATTTCAACTGCGACCTGGCACCGCTGAGCCGCGCCGCGCCGACCGAACTGTCGCTGGCGAGCGGCTCCGAGGGCCACCGCTTCGATGCGGTCGTGGTGTGCGCGGGGGTTGCGTCCGCCCGATTGCTCCGGCCCCTGGGCCTGCACATTCCCCTGGCACCGGTCTACGGCCATTCGATCAGCGCGAGCATCCGCGAACCGCTCAACGCGCCGCGCAGCGCGGTGATGGACGAACGGTACAAGGTCGCGATCTCCAGGCTGGGCCTGCGCGTGCGGGTGGCGGGCAGCGCCGAACTGGGTGGCTCGCCGGGAACGTTGAATCCCGCGTCGCTCAAGACGCTGTACAAGGTGTTGCAAGACTGGTTCCCAGGCGCAGTCACCCTGCAAGCCGGCGTCCAGCAATGGAAGGGTGCGCGCCCGATGATGCCGGACGGCCCACCGATCATCGGGCCGAGCGGCATTCCAGGTGTCTGGCTGAATCTCGGCCACGGCTCCAGCGGCTGGGCGTTGTCCTGCGGAAGCGCACGCGTCCTGGCAGATCTCATGGGCGGGCGTGACGCCGGCATCGATCTCGAAGGGCTCGGCATCGAGCGATTGCTGCAACACTGACGCCCCAAGCGTCAAATTCCATGCAACGCATCACATCCGCCAGCGCCGCGCCCTTGTTCGACATCGCGGCCACACGCCGGATGGAGCAAGCGGCGGCGGCCACCCTGGCGCCTCACACGCTGATGCAGCGCGCAGGTCTCGCGGTGGCACGGCTGGCGATGGCGACGGCGCCCCATGCGCGCACGATCTGGGTGGCCTGCGGGCCCGGCAACAACGGCGGTGACGGGTTCGAAGCGGCGGCACAACTCCAGCGTCGGGGCTTCGCGACGGTCGTCACGCGCATCGGCGATGACAGTCGCCTGCCGGAAGACGCGCGCGCGTCGCTGCAGAAAGCGCGAGAAGCCGGCGTGCAGTTTTCGGACGCGCCGCCGGAACATCCCGATCTCGCCATCGATGCACTCCTGGGGATTGGCAGCACGCGGCCGCCCAGCGGTCAGATGTTGGACTGGCTGCAGCGGATGCACGCCTCTCGCGCACCCGTGTTGAGCGTCGATACGCCATCGGGGCTGAATGCAGATACCGGCACGCTCTCGGCAGACTTCCTTGCGACGCTTCAGCCCAGCAGCAACGTCTCGCGACGCGTATGCGTCAGCCTGCTGACCCTCAAGCCCGGCCTCTTCACCGCACAGGGCCGTGATGCCGCGGGCGACGTATGGTTCGACGACCTTGGCGTTGCCGCGGGCAACGAAGCGCCCGTGGCCCGGTTGCATGGCGCCTCGCCGGCGCCCGCCCGGTGGCAGGCATCGCACAAGGGGAGCTATGGCGATGTCGCCGTGATCGGCGGTGCGCCCGGAATGGCAGGCGCCGCCTTGCTGGCCGCTTCGGCCGCCCTGAACGCAGGCGCGGGGCGTGTGTTTGCTGCGCCTCTGGACACGGACATTGCGCCGCTCGACCTCGTTCAACCGGAACTGATGTTCCGACGCCGCGAGACACTGGATCTCGGTGCGATGACGGTCGTTTGCGGCTGTGGCGGTGGTTCGGCAGTGCTCGAAGCGCTCCCGCTGGTGTTGGAAACGGCTCACGCACTGGTGCTCGATGCGGATGCGCTGAACGCCATTGCCGGCGACAGCACCCTGCAGGGCCTCCTGAAAACCCGATCCCAAACCGGACGATCCACCGTGCTGACGCCGCATCCGCTGGAAGCAGCTCGCTTGTTGGGCGCTACCACCCGGGAGGTACAAAGCGATCGGCTTGGCGCGGCGAGCCGCCTTGCCGAGCGCTATGGCGCCGTGGTGGTGCTCAAGGGCTCCGGCACGGTCATCGCCAATGCAGGCGAAGTTCCGGTGATCAATTCCAGCGGCAATGCGCGCCTGGCGACCGCGGGCACCGGCGACGTCCTCGCCGGCATGGTGGGCGCAACATTGGCCGCAGGTCGCCCGGCGATGAGCGCCGCGTGCGAAGCCGTCTGGCGACACGGAGATCTGGCCGATCGCTGGCCGACCCATATCCCCCTGACGGCGAGCGCACTGGCTCGCGGCCTGCCCGCCGCGCCCTGACGCCGCAGAGCGCCCTCTACCCGCGACCGACGAAGGGCATCTTGGTGGCCATCACCGTGTGGAAGAGCACATTCGCCTCCAGCGGCAAGTTGGCCATGTAGAGCACCGACTGGCCGACGATGGACACATCCATCACCGGCTCGATCGCGATTTCGCCGTTGGCCTGCGGCACGCCCTTGGCCATGCGCGCGGCGAGTTCCGTCAGCGCATTGCCGACATCGATCTGACCCACTGCGATGTCGTGCTTGCGCCCATCCAGCGACGCCGTCTTGGTGAGCCCCTCGACCGCATGCTTGGTCGACGTGTAGGCGATCGAGTTGGGTCGCGGAGCGGTCGCGGAAATCGATCCGTTATTGATGATGCGACCGCCCTGCGGCGTTTGCGCCTTCATCGTGCGAAATGCCTGCTGGATGCAATAGAACATGCCGCTCAGGTTGATGTCGACGACGCCGCGCCACTGCTCGGGCGTCCAATCCTCGAACGGCCCGGGCGGGTTGCCCACGCCGGCGTTGTTGAAGAGCAGGTCCACGCGACCGAAGCGCTCGACCGCCGCAGCGAACAGCGCCTGCACGGACTCCGGATTGGCGACATCGGTCGGCACCGCGAAGGCGCGCGCGCCAGCGCCCGATTCCTCTGCCACCTGCTCCAACGGCTCCAGGCGGCGGCCCGCCAGCACAACGCTCCAGCCATCGCCGAGCAACGC
Source organism: Variovorax flavidus (assembly GCF_030317145.1). Lineage (GTDB taxonomy): Bacteria > Pseudomonadota > Gammaproteobacteria > Burkholderiales > Burkholderiaceae_C > Variovorax > Variovorax flavidus. The sequence goes on along the minus strand of NZ_JASZYE010000001.1, from coordinate 256,402 downwards.
CAGCGCGGCAGAACGGCCAATACCGGTGCCCGCGCCCGTGACGATCGCGATGCGACCCTTCTTCTCAACGCTCATTCGTATCTCCTTTGATCAACGGCGCGGCTTGCGCCCCTTCATCTTGTTCGCAGCCTTCTTGACCGCTGTCCTGAAGGCCTGCATCGCCGATTGTGGCGCGCCCGCAGCAGCACGATCGGGCCGCTCGACCGCGGCCTCGGGCTTGTTTCGCGCGCTGCGCTTGGCCGAGGCCTTCGCAGGTACGCCGGTCGGTGCAGCGCCCTTGTCCTTCATGGCCCGCGTGCTCAATTCCTCGCCTTCGCGCACCAGGCGGAAATCGATCTTGCGGCCGTCCAGGTCGACGCGGCTCACCTGCACGCGCACACGTGTTCCGATGGCATAGCGAATGCCGGTGCGCTCGCCGCGCAGTTCCTGGCGCTGCTCGTCGAACTTGAAGTACTCGCCCCCGAGTTCGGTGATGTGAACCAGTCCTTCGACGTACATCGCGTCGAGCGTGACGAAGATACCGAAGGTGGTGGCCGCTGTGACCACACCGCCGTACTCCTCGCCGAGATGCTCGCGCATGTACTTGCACTTGAGCCATGCCTCGACGTCGCGGCTGGCCTCGTCGGCGCGCCGCTCGTTGGCGCTGCAATGCAGGCCGGCGGCTTCCCATGCCAGCACTTCCTTGCTCGGCGCAACGGTGGCCTTTTGCGGCTTGGACGTGGGCGACTTGACGCGCGAAGCGAGCCGCTTCGCCAGCTTGGCATGCGCCTCGCCGGGTGTCGGCAGCATCGGCAGCTGGTACTTGGTCCTGCCCAGGATGGCCTTGATCACGCGATGCACGAGCAGGTCGGGATAGCGCCTGATCGGGCTCGTGAAATGGGTGTAGGCCTCGTACGCAAGTCCGAAGTGGCCGCTGTTGATGGGCGTGTAGATCGCCTGCTGCATCGAGCGCAGCAGCATGGTGTGGATCTGCTGCGCATCCGGACGCTCCTTGGTCGCGTCGGCAATGGCCTGGAACTCCCCAGGCTTGGGGTCGTCCGTGATCGAGAGGCCCACGCCCATGGCCTTGAGATAGCCGCGCAGGATCTCCTTCTTCTCGGGCGTCGGGCCTTCGTGCACGCGGTACAGGCCCGGATGCTTGCCCTCTGCGATGAAATCGGCGCTGCAGACATTGGCTGCCAACATCGCTTCCTCGATCAGGCGGTGCGCTTCATTGCGGGTGCGCGGCACGATCTTCTCGATGCGCCCGGCATCGTCGCAGATGATCTGCGTCTCGGTGGTCTCGAAGTCGACCGCACCGCGCTTCGACCGCTGCTTGAGCAGCGCACGATAGACATCGGCCAGGTTCAACAGGTCCTTCACGCGCTCCTTGCGCTTCAGCGCCTCAGGCCCGCGCGTGTTGCCGAGGATGGCGGCCACCTCGGTGTACGTGAAGCGCGCGTGGCTCCGCATCACCGCGGGATAGAACTGGTAGGCGTAGATCTCGCCATCTGCAGCCACCAGCATGTCGCACACCATGCACAGGCGTTCGACCTCGGGATTGAGCGAGCACAAGCCGTTCGACAGCTTTTCCGGCAGCATCGGAATCACGCGACGCGGGAAGTACACGCTGGTCGCGCGGTCGTAGGCATCGATGTCGATCGCGGAGCCGGTCTGCACATAGGCGCTGACGTCGGCAATCGCGACCAGCAGCCGCCAGCCCTTGCCGCGACCGACCTTGGCAGGCTCGCAGTACACGGCATCGTCGAAGTCGCGTGCGTCTTCGCCGTCGATGGTCACCAACGGAATGTCGGTCAGGTCGATGCGGCCCTTCTTGTCGGCAGGGCGCACCTTGTCCGGCAGCGCCTTCGCTTCGGCAAGGCATGCCTCGGAGAACTCGTGCGGCACACCGTACTTGCGCACCGCGATCTCGATCTCCATGCCGGGATCGTCGATCTCGCCGAGCACTTCCGTCACGCGTCCGACCGGCTGGCCGAACAGTGCGGGAGGCTCGGTCAACTGCACGACCACGACCTGGCCCACCTTCGCGGTGCCGGTCGCACCCTTGGGAATCAGGACATCCTGTCCATAGCGCTTGTCCTCGGGCGCCACAAGCCAGACGCCGCCTTCGTGCAGCAGCCGGCCAATGATGGGCTGCTCGGGTCGCTCGACGATCTCGACCACGCGGCCCTCAGGACGACCACGTCGGTCCTGGCGCACCACGCGCGCCTTGACGCGGTCCTTGTGCAGCACCGCGCGCATCTCGTTGGGGGGTAAATAGATGTCGGCTTCACCGTCGTCCCGCTGCACGAAACCGTGTCCGTCGCGATGTCCTTGGACCGTGCCTTCAACTTCATCCAGCAAGCCGCTGGTATGGCCTATGTTTTTGATGATATGATCTCTTTCTTTCCTGAAATTCAAAACATAACTGCTTCGGCAGGTATGTGGGCCCAGATGGCGGAATTGGTAGACGCACTAGTTTCAGGTACTAGCGAGTAACATCGTGGAGGTTCGAGTCCTCTTCTGGGCACCAAGTTTATATACACCCTTCCAGGGTCTTTCGATTCAAGCCACCGGTCTCCGGTGGCTTTTTTCTTGGCCGTCTGATTTGTCGACGGCATCAGATGGGCAAGGCGATCAGGTCGTGTCCCTCTGCACCCACGATGCGAGCACGCGTGAACTCGCCGACCTTCAGCGTCTTGCTGATCTTTTCGGGCGGCAGCAGACGAACGATGCCGTCGATCTCCGGAGCGTCGGCGTAAGTGCGACCCACGCCTCCCTTGCGCCCCATGCCGGGCGCCGAATCCACCAGCACCTGCATCGTCGCGCCGATGCGCTTGCGCAGCTTCGCGATCGACACGGCCTCCGCGACTTCCATGAAGCGCGCGCGCCGGGCCTCCCGCTCGGCCTCGGGCAGCATGCCAGGAATGTCGTTCGCGGCCGCGCCCTGGACCGGGCTGTAGGCAAAACAGCCTGCACGATCGATTTCCGCCTCGCGGATGAAGTCAAGCAGGTGCTCGAACTCTTCCTCCGTCTCACCGGGAAAGCCGGCGATGAAGGTGCTTCGGATCACGAGTTCCGGGCACACCTCGCGCCAGCGCGCGATGCGCTCCAGGTTCTTCTGGCCGCTCGCAGGCCTCTTCATGCGCCGGAGCACATCGGGGTGGCTGTGCTGCAGCGGCACGTCGAGATAAGGCAGCACCTGGCCGCTGGCCATCAGCGGGATGACTTCGTCGACGCTCGGATAGGGATACACGTAGTGCAACCGCACCCAGGCGCCGTAGGGTTCGGCGATCTCGCCCAGCGTACGCACGAGTTCGAGCATCCGCGTCTTGACCGGCTTGCCGTCCCAGAAGCCTGTGCGGTACTTCACGTCCACCCCGTAGGCGGAAGTATCCTGGCTGATCACCAGCAGTTCCTTCACGCCGCCTTCGAACAGCGCCTTGGCTTCCGACAGCACATCGCCGACCGGACGCGACACGAGGTCACCGCGCATCGACGGGATGATGCAGAAGGTGCAACGGTGATTGCAGCCCTCGCTGATCTTCAAATAGGCGTAGTGGCGCGGCGTGAGCTTCAGGCCGGCAATGCCGAAGGCCTGCGGCACCAGGTCGATGAAGGGATCGTGCGGTTTCGGCAGATTCGCATGGACCGCGTCCATCACTTCCTGCGTCGCATGCGGCCCGGTGACGGCGAGCACGCTGGGGTGCATCTGGCGGACCAGATTACCCCCCTCCTCGCCCGTCTTGGCGCCGAGGCAGCCGGTCACGATCACGCGGCCATTGCCCGCGAGGGCTTCGCCGATCGTATCGAGGCTTTCCTTGACGGCATCGTCAATGAAGCCGCAGGTGTTCACGATCACGAGGTCGGCACCCTCGAAAGTCTTGGAGGTTTCGTAGCCCTCGGCACTCAGTTGGGTCAGGATCAGTTCGGAATCGGTCAATGCCTTGGGACAGCCCAGGCTCACAAAGCCGACTTTGGGGGCTGCCGGCGCGGCAATTCGTTCGGGGGAGGCAACTTCGCTCATATCCCCCTATTGTCCCAGCTATCGGCCACCGTGCCCGGTTTCAGGGTCGCTTGATGCCAAATGCGCCCAGAACCTGCTCGGTGTTCTTCTGCATCTGCTCCTGCATCTGCAGGAAGACGTTCTTGGACTGCTCGACGTAGTTGCCCATCAATCCTTGCAGCATCGGGGACTGCATCGTCATGAACTTCGACCACATTTCGGGGGTGATGCCTTCGGATTTTTCGGCAAGTTGCGCCTGCACCTCGGCCATCGCCTGGATGTTCTTCTCCAGATAGGGGCCCATGTAGCTCTGCATCGTCTGGCCGTAGAACCGGATGATGCTGGCCAGGACCTGTTCGGTGAACATCGGCGCCCCGCCGGCCTCTTCCTCGAGAATGACCTGCAGCAGGATGCTGCGGGTCAGGTCGTCGCCGGTCTTGGCATCGCGGACCACGAACGACGCCTTGTTCATGACGAGCTGCTTCACCTCGGCAAGGGTGATGTAGCTGGAGGTTTCCGTGTCGTAGAGCCTTCGGTTCGGATACTTCTTGATCACCCGCTGGACCGGCTTGGCACCGGACTTCTTGCTCTGCACTAGGGACTCCTTGAGATTTCGCACCATGGACGCGCGAGCAATTCTAGGGAGCGGTTTTGTTACACCGCGCCAAGGTTTACCCTGACCGGCGAAGCGCGTCAGTCCAGCGAGGTTGCGTACTCGGCGCCACAGACCTTGCAAGAGCCCGATTCGGGGCGCTCGCCGGTCGCTTCGCGGTATTGCAATGGGCTCTTGGTGCCGTTGAATACCCAGCAGCGGGGGCAATGCTCCTGACCCGCCAGCGGCAGGTAGGCTCGGGCCCGCTGCTCGGCGCGCTCGCGCGTGACGGGAACGCCTTGGCGCTCCGTGCGCGCGACGTCTTCCGCCGCCATCGTGCCCGCCCGGCCATTCGCGCGATCGTTCAGCCCGTAGACCACGCGCGCAAATTCGAGGGGCGCCTGTCGAACCAGCGCTGCGATGCGAAGCTCTTCCAGCGAAGGATCAATCTCGACTGCCGGAGTATTCATCGGTTCCCTGAGTCAGATGCTTGAACGTGACGAATTGTCAAGTTACCACAACTGAAGGTCGAACCGCCAGCGGCCGAAGGCCATAGCACCGAGGAGGGAGCTATGCCGAATTACTGGGGTTTGGAAGGTTTTTGATCCGCTGCGCGTCCGGTGGTTAAGCGGACGCTGGATCAAAGAAAATTGGTAGGCGCGATTGGACTCGAACCAACGACCCCCACCATGTCAAGGTGGTGCTCTAACCAGCTGAGCTACGCGCCTAAGGATGTGTCCGAGAAGCCGCAATTGTAGCAGGATGCGGGACCACTTTTCAGCGGCGTCGCGCAGAACGCACACCGGTCACTGCCGCGACGACCGCGAGTACCTGTTTGAGACGCGTCGCATCGGCGATCTCGATGGTGAATGTCATCCACGCGGTGCCCTTCACCGACTGCGTCTGCACGCCGATCACATTCATCTTCTCGCGTGCGAACACGTCGGAGATATCGCGCAGCAGACCTTGCCTGTCGGCCGCCTCGACAGCGACATCGACCGCATAGACAGAGCCCGCGTCGCCCTTCTGCGCGCCCCACTCCACATCGATGACACGCTCGGCATTGCGGCTCGCCATCGTGCGGAAATTGCTGCAGTCCGAACGATGGATGCTCACGCCGTGGCCCTTGGTCACGAAGCCGCGGATGGCATCGGGCGGCGCAGGCCTGCAGCACTTGGCGAGTTGCGTCATGAGCGACGAAACGCCGACGACCAGCACGCCACCGCGGCCCGACTGCTCGCTGCCGCGTGCCTTCTTGATGATGACGCCGTCGTCCGGTCCCGGTGCGGGTTCGGGCGGACGCAGCAGCATCTCGATGTTGCGAAGCGAAAACTCGTCCTTGCCCACCACTTCGAACAAGTTGTCCGCCGACTTGAAGCCCAGCTGCGAAGCGAGGTCCTCGAGCTTCAACGCTGTCTTGCCTTCACGCTGAAGCAGCTTTTCGACCGCCTCGCGCCCGCGCGCCACGGTCTCGTGCGTGATCTGTGCGTTGAACCAGGCCCGCACCTTGGCACGCGCCCGATGGCTTGCAAGGTAGCCCAGTTCGGCATTGAGCCAGTCACGCGAAGGACCGCCTTCCTTCGCAGCGATGATCTCGACGGTCTGGCCGTTCTGCAGCGGCGTGTTGAGGGGCACCATCGCGCCGTCGACGCGAGCCCCGCGACAGCGGTGGCCCAGACTCGTGTGCACCGTGTAGGCAAAGTCCACCGCCGTCGCGCCCTGCGGCAACTCGACGATCGCGGCATCGGGCGTCAGCACATAGATGCGGTCGTCGAAAAGGCCCTGCCCCTGCTGGCCGCCAGATAGATCGCGCTCCCACGCGAGGAGTTGCCGAAGCACGGCGATCTTGGCGTCGTACTCACCGGTCGCCCAGACACCCGCATAGCCCTTGTGGCCCGCTTCCTTGTACGCCCAGTGCGCAGCCACGCCGTGCTCGGCGTGGTCGTGCATTTCCTCGGTGCGGATCTGGATCTCGATCGGCTTGCCGGCATGCCCGTCGACCACTTCGCGCACCACGGTGTGGAGCGACTGGTAGCCATTGGGTTTCGGCCTGGCGATGTAGTCGTCGAACTCTTCGTCGATCGGCTGGAAATGCGAATGCACCCACGCGAGCGCCGCATAGCAGTCCTTGACGTCGGCGACCACGACGCGCAGCGCCATGATGTCGAAGACCTGCGCGAAGTCGAGCGACTTCCCGCGCATCTTCTTGACGATGCTGTAGATGTTCTTCGGCCGCCCCTGCACCGTGGCCTTGATGCCTTCGGCTGCCAGTTCGCGTTCGAGGCGCGTACGCAACTGCTCGACGTAGCCTTCGCGCTCGATGCGCTTCTCGTCGAGTAGACGGGCGATGAGCTTGTAGGTCTCCGGCTCGAGGAAGCGGAACGAAAGATCCTCGATCTCCCACTTGACCTGCCAGATGCCGAGCCGGTTCGCCAGGGGCGCGAACACCTGAAGCGACTCGCGTGCGACGTTTTCGGGTGGAGGCCGCTTGCTCGCCGCCGCATGCCGCAGCGTCTGAAGACGCGAAGCGAGCCGAAGCATCACGACGCGCAAGTCGCGCGAGAACGCGAGCAGCATCTTGCGCACGTTCTCCGTCTGCGTGCCGGCGCCGTCCGCCAGATGCGCATGCGCCGTGGCAGAACGCGCCTGCTTCTGAACATGCACCAGCTTGGTGGTCTCGACCGCGAGCGCGGCGAAGTTGTCGCCAAACACCTTGGCGATCACCTCCTCCGGCCGATTCAGGTGCTGGCACGAATAGACCAGATAGCTGGCCGCCTGCATGGCCTCCGACCCACCCATCGACGCGACGATGGCGGCGACCGCATCGGCATGCGCGAGCGTGTTCTCGCCCGTGTCCAGCGTTTCGTCGGCGATCAGCGGCTCGGCGAAAGCGCGCGCACGCGCCAACATGTTCTCCATGACCGGCGTGCGCTCGGCCGTCGCTGCCGACAACGGATAGTCGACCACGAGCTGTTCCGACGAGGAAGGCACGTGCAGGTTGGTCTGTTCGCGCTTCACTGTGTCGAATGCCGGATGAATGACCGCCGCCCTGTCGCCTGCTTGCAAGCCTCGCGCGGGGCGTTTGAAAGGGCAAGCTCGGTCATGGAAAAAGCGGGGTCGCGATGAAGATAATTCTCTCGTTGCATCCTAATTCATTCGGAGACTGTCATCATGCTCAAAGGCAAAACCGCGCTTGTCACGGGGTCCACCAGTGGTATCGGACTGGGTATCGCAAAAGCGCTCGCACAACATGGCGCGAACATCGTTCTCAACGGCTTCGGCGACGTGGAGGGAGCGAAGGCTGAAATTGCCGCGCTCGACGTCCAGGTCGACTATCACGGCGCCGACATGAGCAAACCTGCGCAGATCGAGGACATGATGAAGTTTGCGGCCACTCGCTTCGGGCGTGTCGATGTGCTCGTGAACAACGCAGGCATCCAGCACGTCGCGAACGTGGAGGACTTCCCGGTCGAGCGCTGGGACGCCGTGATTGCCATCAATCTCAGCAGCGCCTTCCACACGACCCGCCTCGCGATCCCCGCGATGCGCGAGGCCAATTGGGGACGCGTCATCAACATCGCATCGGCACACGGCCTGGTCGCGTCGTCGCAGAAGTCCGCGTACGTCGCGGCCAAGCACGGCATCGTCGGGTTCACCAAGTCGGTTGCGCTCGAAACAGCGACCACGGGCATCACCAGCAACGCGATCTGCCCCGGCTGGGTGCTGACACCCCTGGTGCAGAAGCAGATCAACGACCGTTCAGAGCGCGAAGGCATTTCGCTCGCGCAGGCTCAGAAGGACCTGCTGGGCGAGAAACAGCCCTCGCTTCAATTCACGACGGTGGAACAGCTGGGCGGCCTCGCGGTATTCCTGTGCTCGCCCGCCGCGGAGCAGGTCCGCGGCGTCGCGTGGCAGGTCGACGGCGGCTGGACCGCCCAGTAGCGCTCGCCTACTTGCCTACTTGAGTTGCACCGAGCCGGACACGTTGACCATCACGGTCGTCTTGCCGGCCTCGATCGGCACCGGGGCATCGGAAGTGGCCGCCTTTGCCTCCATCGCCATCATCCGGGGCTGGAAGGGCGCGCCCAGGTTGGCATTGACCGACACCTCGCGCAGCGTATAGCCGCTGAAGCCAAAGCGCTTGGCGAGTTCGTCCGCGCGCTGCTTGAAGTTGTCGATCGCCACGCCCTGCGCCTCGGTCTCCGCCTTGGCCTGCTGTTCACGGCTCAGGCTGAACCCGATGTTCCTGATCGTCATGGTGGAGATGCGGCCGGCCGTCTGCGCGATGCGCGGGAAGTCCCGGCCTTCGAGCACGAGTTCAGCCGTGCCCTGCCATCCGGTCAGCGTGCCATCGCGGTTGCGGCGCGGGGACAGGTGGAAGTTGCCGGTGCGCACGTCCATCTGGCCCGGCTGGGCGTTCTTGCGCGCCTCGGTCAACGCGGCATCGAGCGCCGTCTTGAGCTGCGTCTGCACCGTCGCCGCATCGGCGGCATCGCGCGAGGTGGCGAGCGTCATGCTCAGCTGGTCCTGCAGGACCTCGACCGTCGAATTGGCCGACAGCTGAAGTACGTTCTGCGGCTGAGGCAGGGCCACGGTCTGGGCCGATACGGCGCCCGCGGTCATCAATACGGCGCAGGCCGCAATCCATCTGGCGTTGTTCAAGGCAGCAAATCCTCAAGTGGAAAAGAAAGAGAAAAGTGGCGTCCGCGTGGCACGCCGCTCAGAGGCGCTGGCGGCGCGGCGCGGCCAGCGCGCCGGCGTTCGTCACCGCGCGGGAGGCATTGCGCGCTCGGCCGCCTGTGGTTCCGCGGACGACTGAAGGACATCATGCCGGGGCGACCACTGCTGGCGCACCTGCTGCCGTAATTCGGCCAGCTCGGCGGGCGTCAGTCGACGGCCGGCGGCGGCTTCTTCACGGCGAACCTCGTCCCGCGTGGCAGCGCGGTGGGCTTCGACCGCACCGCGCAATTCGGTGCGCCTCTGGTCGCCCACCATCACGAAACCGGGCGACCCGGCCAAGGCCGGCAGGCAGCTGCCGGCGAGCAGCAAGGAGAGTGTCAGTGCGTTGATTTTCATAGGTTGCGTGAGACAGCAAGGTCACTGTGCCATCGCTTGGCAAGGCACAAGCGTCCGGACGGCTAGCGCCCGCAAGTTTTGTAACTTTGTGTCAATCCGACGTGTAAAGCACCTCAATGGGGCTTCAACACCCTCAGAATTGGCGCTGTTACAAATTCAGCGTTGTAGAAATGAATCAAACTCCCGCTCGCACAGACAAGATCGTGATCGTCGACGACGACGCCCGCATCCGCGACCTGCTGCGCCGCTACCTGACCCAGGAAGGCTTCGAGGTCATCGTGGCGGAAGACGGCAAGGCCCTGAACCGCATCCTGCTTCGCGACACGGTCGACCTGATCGTGCTCGACCTGATGATGCCCGGTGAGGACGGCTTGTCCGTCTGCCGACGCCTGCGCGCCGCCAACGACCGCACCCCCATCATCATGCTCACCGCCAAGGGCGAGGACGTGGACCGCATCGTCGGCCTGGAAGTCGGCGCCGATGACTACCTGGGCAAACCATTCAACCCGCGCGAACTCCTGGCCCGCGTGCACGCAGTGCTTCGTCGTCGTCCGCCGCTGGAGGCGCCGGGCGCCCCGTCGACCGACAACGAAACCGTGAACTTCGGCCCGTTCAGCTTCGATCTCGGCTCCCGGACGCTCAAGAAGGATGGCGAAGAACTCTCGCTGACCACCGGCGAGTTTGCGATGCTCAAGGCGCTGGTGCGCCACCCGAGACAGCCTCTGTCGCGCGAAAAGCTGGCCCAACTGGCGCGCGGCCGCGAGTTCGAGCCCTTCGACCGCAGCCTGGACGTGCAGATCTCGCGCCTGCGCAAGCTGGTCGAGTCCGACGCCGCGGCGCCGCGCTACATCCAGACGGTCTGGGGCGTCGGCTACGTGTTCGTGCCGGACGGCACAACCTGAAGCGCTGACCGTGGCCGCATCGATCGGCCCCAAGACGACTCAGCCGAGCCCCCTCGCCGAGGACAGCACCCAGGCCACCTTGCCCAGCCCGCTGGAGGGCATCGGTTCCCGGCGGCGCCGCTCCCGGATTCAGCTGGGCCTGAGTCTCTTCTGGCGGACCTTCTTCCTGCTGGTGCTGCTCCTGGTCGGCTGTACGGTCGCCTGGCTGCAGACCTTTCGCGCGCTCGAATACGAGCCGCGCGCGATCCAGACCGCGCACCAGATCGCCTCCCTGGTGAACCTCACGCGCGCGGCGCTGGTGTATTCGGACGCCATCACCCGCGTCTCGCTGATCAAGACGCTTGCCGACCAGGAGGGCGTGCGCATCCTGCCGCGCGAGCCGGGCGACCGCTTCTTGCCCTACACCAGCGGTGCGCTGGACCAGCGGGTGACAGAGGAGTTGATCGCCCGCCTCGGTGAAGGCACGACCGTGGCGAGCCGGGTCAACGACGAGCCCGGACTGTGGATCGGCTTCACCATCGAGAGCGACACCTACTGGCTGCTGGTCGACCCCACGCGCTTCAGCCGCCTCGACCGGCGCACCTGGCTGATCTGGCTGGCGACGACCATGGCGCTTTCGTTGGCTGGCGCGGCGCTGATCACCCGGCTCATCAACCGGCCGCTCAAGCAGCTTTCGCAAGCCACGTTGCAGGTGCGCGAGGGTGAATACGAGGCACACCGGCTCGACGAACGCGCCCGAACCAACGAGATCCGGGCGGTGAACGTCGGCTTCAATCGCATGGCCGACCAGCTCGCCAAGATCGAGCAGGACCGGGCGGTCATGCTGGCCGGTATTTCGCACGACCTGCGCACGCCCCTCGCCCGACTGCGGCTCGAAACCGAGATGAGCGTGGCCGACGAAGACGCGCGCGACCACATGGCCGCCGACATTGCCCAGCTCGACGCGATCATCGACAAGTTTCTCGACTACGCGCGGCCCGACCATGTCGATTTCAAGCCGGTGCTGCTGCGCGACGTGATCGATGCCTGCACCTATGCGGTTCAGGATCACGAGGACATCAAGATCACAGTCGACGTGCCGCCCGATCTGCGGGTCATGGCGGACGACGTGGAACTCCAGCGCGTGATCTCCAACCTAGTCGAGAACGCACGCCGCTACGGCAAGACGCCCTCCACCGGCGTTGCCGACATCACCATCCAGGCGCAGGCCCACAACGACGCGGTGCTGATCAAGGTGCGCGACCACGGCGCAGGCGTCGCGCCCGCGATGCTGTCGCAGCTGAGCAAACCCTTCTTCCGCGGCGACGTCGCGCGCACGTCGGCCGCCGGCGCCGGCCTTGGACTGTCCATCGTGACCAAGAACATCGAGCGCATGGGCGGCACCTTCGCCCTCACAAGCACGCCAGGCCGAGGATTGGCCGCACATATCCGCATGCCGCGCGCCGCTTCAGCCAAGTCCGACGCCCCGCAGCCCAAGGAAAAAGACAAGGAAAAATAGGCAGAGGGGGATCCCCTCTCAAACCCGGGAATCCCGCGGAACCGGCTCCGCCGGTCCGCCGGGATTGCCCCCTGCAAGGGGGTGGGCGAAGCGACACGACGTGCGCGCAGCCTGGGGGTTATCTATGGACTATTGCGATGGCCCGCGCTTCCATCGCCCGTCCCTCGCCCACCGGCCCGAGCTTCTCTGCCGTCTTCGCCTTCACGTTGACCTGTTCGACCCCCAGGCCGAGCGTCGCGGCGATTCGCTCGCACATCGCCGGAATATGTGGCGCGAGCTTCGGCGCCTGCGCGATAACCGTGCTGTCGATGTTGCCGATCTGCCATCCCGCCGCGCGCACGCGGCGCGCGGCCTCGGCGAGCAGCACGGACGAGTCCGCGCCACGGAACTGCGGATCGGTGTCGGGGAAATGCCGGCCGATGTCACCGAGGCCCGCCGCGCCGAGCAAGGCATCGGTAATGGCATGCAAGAGGACGTCGGCATCCGAATGGCCGAGCAGTCCCGTGGTGTGGGGCACTTCGACGCCGCCCAGGATGAGCTTTCGGCCCCCCACCAGTTGGTGGACGTCCCAACCCTCGCCGACACGCAAATTGAAAGCAGTCATGGTTCGGTACGCCGGCTGCGCAGGAGCGCCTCCGCCAAGGCGAAATCCTCTGGATAAGTGAGCTTGAAATTCTGCGCGCTGCCCGGCACCAGCAGGGGCGCGAGGCCGATCGCCTCGATCGCGCTGGCCTCGTCGGTCACCGCATCGCCCGCGCGCTCCAGGGCGTCGAGCAGCATGCCGATGCGGAACATCTGCGGCGTCTGGGCCAGCCACTTGTCGGCGCGGGTCGTTGTCCGGACGACGCGGCCCTCGGGCGATGCAACCTTGAGCGTGTCTGCCAGCCGATGGGCCAGCAGGCCGCCGACGGCATCGTGCTCGCAGGCGGCGATCAGGGCCTCGATCTGCGTCGGCGTGACCAGACAGCGCGCCGCATCGTGAACCAGCACCCAGTCGTGCGGGCCGGCGCCGGCATTGCGCAAGGCACGCAGGCCGTTGCGCACCGTCGCGGCCCGGGTCGGGCCGCCCACGCGCAGCAGGTGCTCGCCCGCGCCCGGAAAGCGCGGCAGCAAGATCCCTACATCCGCGTCATCCGGCGAGACCACGAGCGCAATCCCCTCGAAGCGGCCGACGAGCGAGCGGAAGGCTTCCAGCGTGTGCTCGACCATGGGCCGGCCGCCAATCCGCTGGTATTGCTTGGGCCCGACGCTTCCGGCGCGACTGCCCGAACCTGCACAGGGGATCAACACGAAAAGACGGGAAGCGGACATGGGTGCAACGGCGGCCAGCGACAAAGGGGCAGCCATTCTAGAATCGCCCTTCACACCCCTCGCCGGCCGGCGCGGGGTGTTCTGCATTTCCCAGGCACTCCATGGACCTCCCCCATCTCACGGCGGGCAAGCGCTTCACGCTGCCGCGTCCTCCCCTGTCCGCCGATGCGCTGCTGCTGGCGCAACTGGCCGAACGCGAGAAAGCGGCCGGCCGTGCAACGGCCGTGTTCACCGCCGATGCGAACGATGCCCAGCGGTTGATCGACGAGGTCGCCTTCTTCGCGCCCGAACTGCGCTGCGCGCTGTTCCCGGACTGGGAGACGCTGCCCTACGACAGCTTCTCGCCGCACCAGGACCTGATCAGCGAACGCCTCGCCACCCTCTGGCGCATCAGCCAGAAGGAGGCCGACGTGGTGCTCGTGCCCGCAACCACCGCGCTCTACCGGCTGGCGCCGCCGGGCTTCCTGGCCGGCTACACCTTCCAGTTCAAGAGCGGGCAGAAGCTGCAGGAGTCGAAGCTCAAGGCCCAGCTCACGCTTGCGGGCTACAGCCACGTGACGCAGGTTGTCAGCCCAGGCGAGTACGCGGTGCGCGGCAGCCTGATCGACCTGTTTCCGATGGGTTCGCCCGTGCCCTTCCGTGTCGACCTGTTCGACGACGAGATCGACTCGATCCGCACCTTCGACCCCGACACGCAGCGCAGCCTCTACCCGGTGCCCGAAGTGCGCCTGTTGCCGGGGCGCGAATTTCCGATGGACGACGACGCCCGCGCGCGTTTCCGCAGCCGTTGGCGCGAACTGCTCGAAGGCGACCCGACGCGCAGCCGCATCTACAAGGACATGGGCAACGGCGTCGCCACCGCGGGCATCGAGTACTACCTGCCGCTCTTCTTCGAGGAAACGGCAACCGTGTTCGACTACCTGGGCACCGACACCACCGTGGTGCTGCATGGCGAACTCGAACCCGCCTTCCAGCATTTCTGGCAGGACGCCGCCGAACGCTACCGGCTCGTGCGCGGCGACCCCGAGCGGCCGGCGCTGCCACCCGAGACGCTGTTCCTCAATGCCGAGCAGTTCTATCAGCGTGCCAAGCCCCACGCTCAACTCGCAATCCGGGGTGACGCGGCCGCCGATGCACCGCCCTACGCGGAATTCGACACCCTGCCCCCCTTCGCCGTCGTTCGCGGCGCCGACGATCCGCTGGTCAAGCTCAAGGAGCACATCCGCACCACGCCGCACCGCGTGCTGGTGATTGCCGAAAGCGATGGCCGGCGCGAGAGCCTGCTCGACTTCCTGCGCGCCAGCGGCGTGGGTCCGCCCGCCTTCGACTCGCTCGCCGAATTCGAGGCTTCGCCGGACGAGAAGATCGGCATCGCGACCGCTGCACTGGTCGCCGGCTTTGCCTGGCGCGAACAGGGTATCGATTTCGTCACCGAGACCGAACTCTTCGCCACCGCGCCGGCCACCCGCCGGCGCAACAAGAAGCAGGAACAGGTCAGCGACGTCGAAGCGCTGATCAAGGACCTGAGTGAACTCGCCATCGGTGACCCGATCGTGCATTCCGCGCACGGCATCGGGCGCTATCGCGGGCTGGTCAACATGGACCTCGGCCAGGGCGTGGGCGCGGACGGCAAGCCGCTGATGCAGGAAATGCTGCACCTGGAATACGCCGACAAGGCCACGTTGTACGTGCCGGTGTCGCAGTTGCACCTGATCAGCCGCTACACCGGCGTGAGCGCCGACGAGGCGCCGCTGCACAAGCTCGGCTCCGGCCAGTGGGAAAAGGCCAAGCGCAAGGCTGCCGAGCAGGTGCGCGACTCCGCCGCCGAGCTCCTCAACATCTACGCCCGCCGCGCGGCGCGCGAAGGCCACGCCTTCCGCTTCTCGGCTGCGGACTATGAAGTGTTCGCCAACGACTTTGGCTTCGACGAGACGGCCGACCAGAAGGCCGCGATCCACGCCGTCATCCAGGACATGATCTCGCCGCAGCCGATGGACCGCCTGGTCTGCGGCGACGTCGGCTTCGGCAAGACCGAGGTGGCCCTGCGCGCCGCCTTCATCGCGGTGACGGGCGGCAAGCAGGTCGCCTTTCTCGCACCGACCACGCTGCTGGCCGAACAGCACTACCAGACCCTGGTCGATCGCTTCGCGAAGTGGCCGGTCAAGGTGGCCGAGATGAGCCGCTTCCGCTCCACCAAGGAAATCACCACCGCGGCCAAGGGGCTGGCCGACGGCACCGTGGACATCGTGGTGGGCACGCACAAGCTGCTCTCGCAGTCGGTCAAGTTCAAGAACCTGGGCCTTCTCATCATCGACGAGGAGCACCGCTTCGGCGTGCGCCACAAGGAGGCGATGAAGGCGATGCGCGCCGAGGTCGACGTGCTCACGCTCACCGCCACGCCGATTCCGCGCACGCTGGGCATGGCGCTCGAAGGCCTGCGCGATCTCAGCGTGATCGCCACCGCGCCGCAGCGACGGCTCGCCATCAAGACCTTCGTGCGCAACGAGGGCACGGGCGTGATCCGCGAGGCAGTGCTGCGCGAACTGAAGCGTGGCGGCCAGGTCTATTTCCTGCACAACGAAGTCGAGACCATCGAGAACCGGCGCCAGAAGCTGGAGGAGATCCTGCCCGAAGCACGCATTGCGGTGGCGCACGGCCAGATGCCCGAGCGCGAGCTGGAGCGCGTGATGCGCGATTTCGTGGCCCAGCGCTACAACATGCTGTTGTGCTCGACCATCATCGAGACCGGCATCGACGTGCCGACCGCCAACACCATCGTGATGAGCCGCGCCGACAAGTTCGGCCTCGCGCAGCTGCACCAGCTGCGCGGGCGCGTCGGCCGCAGCCACCACCAGGCCTACGCCTACCTGATGGTGCCCGACATCGACGGCCTGACCAAGCAGGCCGCGCAACGGCTCGACGCCATCCAGCAGATGGAAGAACTCGGCTCCGGCTTCTACCTCGCGATGCACGACCTGGAGATCCGCGGCGCCGGCGAGGTGCTGGGCGAGAACCAGAGCGGCAACATGATGGAGATCGGCTTCCAGCTCTACAACGAGATGCTGGCCGAAGCCGTGCGCTCGCTGAAGGCCGGCCAGGAGCCAGACTTGCTCGCGCCGCTTAGCGTGACGACCGAAATCAATCTCCACGCCCCTGCCCTGCTGCCCGACGACTACTGCGGCGACGTGCACCTGCGCCTGTCGTTCTACAAGAAGCTCGCGACGGCCAAGACACCCGATCAGATCGACACGCTGCTCGAGGAAATCGTCGACCGCTTCGGCAAGCTGCCGCCGCAGGCACAGACCCTGATCGACGTGCACCGGCTGCGCGTGCTCGCACGACCCTACGGCGTGGTCAAGGTGGACGCGGCGCCGGGTGTCATCCACATCACGTTCAAGAAAGACCCGCCGATCGATTCGATGAACATCATCCACCTGATCCAGAAGAACAAGCACATCAAGCTCGCGGGCAACGAAAAGCTGCGCATCGAACGCGAGCTGAAAGAGCCCAAGGACCGTGCCCAGATGGTGCGCGACATTCTTCGCAGCCTGGGCCAACCCAAAGTACAGGAAGCCACACCGGTATGACCGCCAAGGAAATCTCTCCCGGCCTGATCGTCCAGCGGTTCACGCCGCCACTCGCGCTCGCCGATTTCAAGCTGATCGCGTTCGACATGGATTCGACGCTGATCAACATCGAATGCATCGATGAAATCGCCGATGCGGTCGGCAAGAAGGCCGAGGTGGCCGCCATCACCGAAGCCACGATGCGCGGCGAGATCAAGGACTTCAAGGAAAGCCTGCGGCGCCGCGTCGCGCTGCTGAAGGGCGTGCCGGTCGCGGCGCTGCAACAGGTCTACGACGAGCGCCTGCACCTCAATCCGGGCGCCGAGCAGCTGGTTGCGGCCTGCAAGACCGCCGGGCTGAAGGTGCTGCTGGTCTCCGGCGGATTCACCTTCTTCGCCAACCGGGTCAAAGACCGGCTCGGCATCGACTTCGCACGCTCCAACCTGCTGGATGAAGCCGACGGACAACTCACCGGCAATGTCGTGCAGCAGTCATGGGGCGACATCTGCGACGGCGCGGAAAAGCGCCGCACGCTGCTGGAAGTGGCTTCGCTGCTCGGCATCTCGCCGGGCGAAACCATCGCCGTCGGCGACGGCGCGAACGATCTGCCGATGATGGGCGAGGCGGGTCTTTCCGTGGCCTATCACGCCAAGCCGAAGGTGCGCGAGCAGGCCATGGTCGCGATCAACCAGGGCGGGCTCGATCGCCTGCTCGACATCGTGAGGTGAAATCATGAGCGACGCCGACAAGGGCCAGGGCCTGCCGGTCACATCGGACACGGTGCATGGCGACCGGCGCTTCGGCGTCGAGCACGGCAGCATCCACAAGCCGATCCACACCTCGGTGCAGTACGGCTACGAGCGGGTGGAGGACCTGATCGGCGTGTTCCAGGGCACGCTCAAGAACAGCTTCAGCTACGCGCGCCAGGGCACGCCGACGACCGCGGCGCTCGAAGCCAAGATCAGCCAGCTCGAACAGGGCATCGGCACCGTCTGCTTTTCCACCGGCATGGCGGCGCTCAGCGCGATCTTCCTGACGTTGCTGCGCTCCGGCGACCACGTCGTGTCGAGCCAGTTCGTCTTCGGCAACACCAACAGCCTGTTCGGCACGCTCAACGATCTCGGGGTCGCGGTCAGCAAGGTCGATGCGGGGTCGGTGGAAACGGTTCGGGATGCCCTGCTCCCGACCACGCGAATGGTCTTCGTGGAGACGATCGCCAACCCCGGCACGCAGGTTCCCGACCTCGAAGCCATCGGTGCGCTGTGCCGAGAGCGCGGGCTGCTTTACGTCGTGGACAACACCATCACCTCCCCCGCGCTCTTTCGTCCGAAGACGGTCGGCGCGGGCCTGGTCGTCAATTCGCTCACCAAGACCATTGCAGGACACGGCGCAGCACTCGGCGGTGCCGTGACCGACACGGGCCTGTTCGATTGGGCAAGCTACCCGAACATCTCGCCAAGCTATCGCAGCCTCGATATGCGCCAGCAAGGCCTGCAGCAATTGCGGAAGAAGGGCCTGCGCGACATGGGCGCGACCCTGTCGCCGGAGCAGGCCCACCGCATCAGCCTAGGCGCCGAGACCCTCGGGTTGCGCGTGGCGCAGACCAGTGCCACGGCCTTGTCCCTGGCGCGCTTTCTGCAGGGCCATCCGGCGGTATCCGCGGTTCACTATCCGATGCTCGAAAGCCACCCGCAGCACGCGCTGGCCGAGCAGCACTTCAAGGCGGGCTCGTGGCTGCTGGCCTTCGAACTGCGTGACAGCGCCAATGTCCTCGCCATGCTCAATCGGCTGCGACTTCCGATCAAGGCCACCGGCCTCGGGGACAACCGCACGCTGGTCATCCCGGTGGCGCCCACGATCTACTGGGAAGCGGGGCCGGCGGTGCGCGCCCAGATGGGCATCGCCGACGGGCTGGTGCGGGTTTCAGTCGGACTGGAATCGGCGGACGAGCTGATCGAGGACTTCCGCCGGGCACTGAGTTAGCGGCTGGTCAAGGCGGGGGCAACCCCTATCGCGCGGAACGATCGCGCCGGGACAATTCGGCACACCATCGAGTCCCGGAGGTCCCATGTACCCAGGCAAGTACGCGCAGCAATACGCCAACCGCCCTGCTTTCATCATGGCCGGCAGCGGCGAGGCCGTGACATATGCGGTCCTGGAGGCGCGCAGCAATCGCCTGGCGCACCTGTTGCGCGCGCAAGGCCTGAAGCGGCTGGATCACTACGCCGTGTTCATGGAGAACAACCGCTACTTCCTCGAGTCTTGCGTGGCGGGCGAGCGTTCGGGGCTCTACTACACCTGCGTCAACGCCTACCTTGCGCCGGAGGAAATGGCGTACGTCGTCAACAACAGCGAGTCGACGGTGCTGATCACCTCGGCCGAGAAGCTCCCCGTCGCGCGGCAGGCGCTGGCCGATTGTCCGAAGGTCAAGCTGTGCCTCGTGGCGGGCGGCGGCCCCGGCGTCGCGGGGCAAGTCGGCTCGGCACGAGTGGTGGACTTCGATGAAGCCGTGGGCGGCATGCCCGACACGCCGATCGAGGACGAGTGGCTGGGCACTGCGATGCTTTACTCATCGGGCACCACCGGCCGTCCCAAGGGCGTGCTGCGGCCGCTGCCCGACAACCCGCCGAGCCAGCCGCTGGCACTCTTCAATTTCCTGAACAAGCTGTGGCAGTGCGAGGAAGGGATGATCTATCTCTCGCCTGCCCCCCTGTACCACTCGGCGCCCCTGGCCAACGTGTCGCTGGCGATCCGCAATGGCGGCACCGTGATCATCATGGAGCACTTCGATCCGCAGCAGTACCTGGCGCTGATCCCGAAGTACCGGATCACGCACACCCAGCTCGTGCCGACGATGTTCTCGCGCATGCTCAAGCTGCCGCCCGAAGAACGAGCCGGGGCCGACCTGTCGACACTGAAGATCGCGATTCACGCCGCCGCGCCCTGCCCCGCGCAGGTGAAGGAACAGATGATCGACTGGTGGGGCCCCATCATCCACGAGTACTACGGCGCCACCGAGGGTCTCGGATTCACCGCCTGCGATTCACCTGAATGGCTGGCGCATCGCGGCACGGTGGGCAAGGTGTTGCTCGGCGACATCCACATCTTCGACGAGCAGATGCAGCCGGTGCCCAAGGGCCAGTCGGGCGAGATCTGGTTCAAGACCGCATCGCCCTTCGTCTACTTCAACGACCCGGAACGCACGGCGCTCACGCGCTCGCCGGATGGCACGATGAGCACGGTCGGCGACATGGGCTACCTCGATGACGACGGCTTTCTCTATCTCACCGACCGCTCGACCTTCATGATCATCTCGGGCGGCGTCAACATCTATCCGCAGGAGTGCGAGAACCTGCTGATCACCCATCCCAAAGTGGCTGACGCGGCGGTGTTCGGTGTGCCCAACAGCGACCTGGGCGAGGAAGTGAAGGCCGTCGTGCAGACGCTGCCGGGCGTGGCTCACACGCCCGAACTGGCGGCCGAGTTGATCGAGTTCTGCCGCTTGCACCTTGCACACATGAAGTGCCCGAAGACCGTGGACTTCACCGACCAGCTGCCACGTCTTCCCACCGGCAAGCTCTACAAGCGCACCCTGCGCGAAGCGTTCTGGGTGGGGCACGCCAGCCGCATCGTCTGACGCGGCTGTCCGCTCAGAGCGCTGCGCCGAGGCGCGCGATGCCCTCCCGGATCTTCTCGACGTTGGCCGTGGCGAAGCTCAGGCGCAGTGTCGCAACGTCCGGCTTCTCGGCGAAGAAAGGCGCGCCGGGCACGAAGGCCACGAGCTTCTCGATGGCGCGCTTCGCGAACACATTGGCGTCGGCCACCTTGCCGTTCGCGCCGGTCAGGCGCGCCCAGAAGAACAGACCGCCGCCCGGCTGCGTGAAGGTGATGGCATCGCCCAGCTCTTTCTGCAGCGCTGCACCCATGGCCTGCGCACGTTCGGCGTAGACCTTGCGCACATTGGCCAGCGTGGCCGGCATGCGGCCGCTCTTGAGGTACTGCGCCGCCGTCGCCTGGGCGAAGGTGCTGGTGTGCGCATCGCTGAACTGCTTGCACATGGTTGCCTTCGCAAGCAGCTCTGCCGGGCCGATCATCCAACCGATACGCAGACCGGGGCTCAGCACCTTGCTCAGGCTGCCGCAGTGCACGACGAGTTCGCGGCTGCCAGGCACATCCCGGGTCAACGACATGATCGACGGCGGCGGCGGCTGGTCGAAGTAGAGGTCGCCGTAGGGATCGTCTTCCACGATCAGGGTCTGGTGCTTCACCGCCATCTCGAGCACCTTCTTTCGCCGCTCCAGGCTCAGCATGGCGCCGCTCGGGTTGCCGAAGGTCGGGATGAGGTAGACGAACTTCGGCTTGTGCTCGGCGATCAGTTTCTCGAGTTCGTCCGTGCGTACGCCGTCGGCGTCGATCGGCGCGCTGATGAGTTGCGCACCGTACAGCCGGAAGCACTGGATGGTCGCGAGAAACGTCGGGCCTTCGACGATCACCTTGTCGCCGGGCGAGATGAGCGTCTTGCCGAGCAGGTCCAGCGCCTGCTGGCTGCCGGTGGTGACGATGAGGCCGCTGGGGTCGACGTCGACGCCCTTGGTCTTCATGAAGGCGCTGAGTTGCGTGCGCAGCGGCTCGTAGCCTTCGGTCGCACCGTACTGCAGTGCACCGCCGGCCTCTTCCGCCAGCGCCTTGGCACTGGCTTCCTTCAGTCCTTCGACGTCGAACATCGCGCTGTCCGGAAAGCCGCCTGCAAAGCTGATGATGCCGGGCGTGCCGAGCAGCTTGAAGAGTTCGCGGATGGCGGAGGTTTCGACGTTGTCGAGGCGGGAGGCGAATTGCATAGGAACTTTCTGTCGGAGAGTTGCAGCCCTCCATTGTCGCAGCCGACGGCGGTGGCCGTAGGCCTCCCCGGTGCCACCGGACACCGGCCTAAACTCCCGGCCACGATGAAAAAATCAGCAATCGAGTCGTTCTTTGCCACGCTGCAGGCTGCCAACCCGACGCCCGAAACCGAACTCGAATACAGCACGCCCTTCGAACTCCTCGCCGCCGTCCTGCTGTCTGCGCAGGCCACCGACGTCGGCGTCAACAAGGCCACGCGCAAGCTGTTTCCGGTCGCGAACACGCCGCAGGCGATCCTGGGCCTCGGCGTCGAAGGTCTGGAAAGCTACATCAAGACCATCGGTCTCTACCGCAGCAAGGCCAAGCACCTGATCGAGGCGTGCCGCATGCTGGTCGAGCAGCACGGCGGCGAGGTGCCCAGGACACGCGCCGAACTCGAAGCCCTGCCGGGCGTCGGCCGGAAGACCGCCAACGTGGTGCTCAACGTTGCCTTCGGCGACCCAACGATGGCGGTCGACACGCACATCTTCCGAGTCGGCAACCGCACCGGCCTGGCACCGGGCAAGACGCCGCTGGAGGTCGAACTGAAGCTCGAGAAGCGCGTGCCCGAGGCCTACCGGTTGCATGCGCACCATTGGCTGATCGTGCACGGGCGCTACGTCTGCGTGGCACGCAAGCCCCTGTGCTACCAGTGCGCGGTCGCGCCCTATTGCGACTACAAGCCCAAGACGCCGGCACCCTGATCAACTAGGCTTCGATCGTCACGCATTCGCCGAACGCGATCGGCTGCGCCGGCCACTGGTCGCCCCGCTCCACTGAACGCACGCCATCGCGCAGCAGCCAGACGGCGCGGATCACGCCTGCGTGCGTGACCCAGATCGCGTCGCGTCCGCCGGCGCGCCATTCGTCGAAGGCCTCGCCGACCCGCTGCATGAACTGGCGCGTGCTTTCGCCGCTGCCGCCGGCGCGCGTGTCGGCGAAATCGCGGGTCCAGGCTTCGAACTCGGCGCGATCGATCGACGACCATGGCCGCTCTTCCCACGCGCCGAGATCCATCTCGGCGATGCGCGGGTCCGGGCGGGCGCGAAGGTCAGGCCGCAGCGCGGAGATGGCTTGCGCGAGGTCGGCACACCGCGCCAGGGGGGAACAAGCCATCTCGACACCATGGGGCAACACCGGCACCACGCGCTCGGCCGCGGCAAGAGTCAGCTCGGGAAGCACGGGAACATCGGTGCGGCCATAGCACTGCCCTTCTGCCGCAGTGGTCTGCGCGTGCCGAACGAGCAAGAGCTTCATACGTGCCACGCGAGCGCGAGATAGATCGCGAGTTCGCAGACCTGTTGCGTCGCACCCAGCCCGTCTCCGGTGAAGCCCTGGAGGCGGCGCATGAAGAGCCGCGCCATGCACGACGCCGCCAGCGCGCATAGCAGGACGGCCGCCAATCCGTGCCACGCGCCGTGCGACCACACAAGCAGCACGGCCGCGGGAATCGACCACGCGACGCCGACCATCAATGCGCCATTGCCGATCGCATCGGCCAAGGGCTTGGACTTGCTCGCGGCGTTCTCATCGCCGACATAGGGCAACCAGCGGATCAGAAACAGCGGCGCGAGCCGCGAAAGCACATGGGCGCTCACGAGCGCCAGCGCCGCGGCAGGTGCGCCCTGCCCGATCAACGCTGCCAACAACGCGACCTTCAGACCCAGCGCCAACACCAGTGCCATCGCACCGAAAGCACCGATCCGCGAGTCTTTCATGATCTCGAGCGCGCGCGCGCGGTCGGCCGACCCGCCGAGGCCATCCGCGACGTCGGCCAGTCCATCTTCATGGAAGCAACCCGTCATCCACACGGTCGCAATGGTCGACAGCATTGCCGCCGCCAGCGCGCCGGCGAGACCCGGGAGCCCGGCTTGCGCGAGCCACAATACGCCCGCACCCACCGCGCCGACGAGCCAACCCACGCCGGGAAAATGCGCAGCGCTGGCGCGCAGCATCGCGGGACTGAAGCCCACCCAGCCAGCCAGCGGGCCCGTGACCGGGACGCGCGTGAAGAACTGCAGCGCCAGCAGGAAGTGGCGCACACCGTTCATGGCTTGTCCTGCTTCGACACGCCTGCCGATTCGAAGCTGGCCATCTCGCCCAGGATGCGGCACGCCGATTCGAGCAGCGGCCAGGCAAGCGCGGCGCCGGAGCCCTCGCCAAGCCGCAGGTCGAGTTGCAACAAGGGTGCAAGCCCCAGGAAGTTCAGCAACAGGCGATGCCCGGGCTCGACCGATTCGTGCGCGGCGATGCAGCGCTGCACGACCTGCGGCCGCAGGGCCTGCGCGACGAGCACCGCGGCACTGGCGATGAATCCATCGAGCACGATCACGCGGCGCTCGTGAGCCGCCTGAAGCACCACGCCGACCAGCGTGGCAATCTCGAAGCCGCCCAGGGCGGCCAGCGCGTCGAGCGGCGCCGTGGCGTCGGCGTGCCGTTCGAGCACTTGGCGCAGCACCTTGCGCTTGTGGGCACGGCCGGTCGAGTCCAGCCCGGTTCCCGCGCCCGTGCAGGCATCGATGTCCTGCCCGGCGATACGTGCCAGCAGCATCGACGCGGCGGACGAATTGCCGATGCCCATTTCGCCGAGCAACACGGCATTGCCCGGCAGGCCGCGCAAGAGGGTCATGCCATTGGCAATGGCTGTCCGGCACTGGTCTGCCGTCATGGCCGGTTCGACAGAAGCGTCCGCCGTGCCGGCTGCCACCTTGCGAATCAGCAGGCCGCCGCGCGGCGCGAAGTCATGGCACACGCCGCAATCGACCACCGTCAATGCCAGGCCGTGCTGGCGTGCCAGTACGCTCACGGCCGCACCGCCGGCGAGGAAGTTCTCGACCATCTGCCAGGTCACATCGCTCGGATAGGCCGACACGCCGCGCGCAGCCAGTCCATGGTCGGCTGCGCAGACAACCATCTGCGGTGCCTTGAGCAATGGCGAGTCGGTGCCGAGGATGGCGCCCAGCCGCAGGGCCAGTGCCTCCAGTCGACCCAGCGCGCCGACCGGCTTGGTCTTGCCATCGAGCAGGTGTTGCAGGCGCGCCGAAAGGGCCGCGTCGTCGAGGTCGGGGACCGAGGGGATTTCCAATGTCATTCGATCAGTGAGCGCAGCACGCCCGGTTCAAAGTGAGAGTCGATGTGGTCGGCCAGTCCGTCGAACACGGCGTCCAGCGTGCGTGCAGCGACGCCGAAGAGTGCGTGCAGCACGGCAGGGTCTTCGAAGAGACCATGAAGGTAGAGCCCGAGGACGTTGCCCGCGTTGTTCTGCCAGGCCAGTTCATCGGGCATCACGGCGGTAGCCCGGTCACCGGCTGCTGCCATCGCGGCATGCTCCGCAGTCTGGCCATGGTGGATTTCGTAGCCGTGCACATTGACGCCCGACAGCGCGGCCCAGGGCCCCGTGAGCGACAGGAAGGCGGCCTCCCGGTGACGCACCGTCTTGTCCGCTGCGAACACGGTCACCAGCGGAAGGAGCCCGAGCCCCGGCCCATTGCCGTCGACGCCGTGCGGGTCGATCAGCGCTTCGCCCAGCATCTGCAGACCGCCGCAGATACCGAGCACCATGCCGCCACGCGATGCGTGCGCAGCCACGGCGCGGTCCAGCCCTTGCGCGCGCATCCACGCCAGGTCGCTGCTGGTGTGCTTCGAGCCCGGCAGGATGATCCAGTCCGCGCCAGCGACGTCAGCCGGACTGCGCGCCCAGCGCAGGCGAAGACCCGCAATGTTCTTCAGCGGCTGGAATTCGTCGAGGTTGCTGATGCGCGGATAGGCGACGACCGCGACGGTTCGCGTGACTTCGCCGCTCGACACGCTGCGATCGTCGAAAACGCCATCCTCCTCCGGCAAGCCGTGCTGCCACCACATCGGCAGGGTCGCGACGGTGGGCACGCCGGTCAGTTCCTGCAGTTGCTGCGGTGCCGGCGCCAGCAGCGCCGCGTCGCCTCGGAACTTGTTGAGCACGAAGCCGGAGAGCATGTCCCGATCTGCCGCCGGCATCAGTGCCCAGGTGCCGTAGAGATGGGCGAAGGCGCCGCCCCGGTCGATGTCGGTGACCAGCAGGCAGCGCGCGCCAGCGTGCCGTGCGACACGAAGGTTGACGATGTCGCTCGCCATCAGGTTGATCTCGGCCGGCGAGCCTGCGCCCTCGATCACCACCACATCGTTGTCGTCGCAAAGTTCGTCGAGCGCCTGGGCAATCCGGGGCCATACCCTCTCGCTGCGTCCACGCCAGGGCAGTTCCGACAGTTCGTTGCTCACCTGCCCCATCAGGATCACCTGGCTGTGGGTGTCGCGTTCGGGCTTGAGGAGCAAGGGATTCATGCGTACGTCAGGCGCGGCCCGTGCGGCCAGCGCCTGGAAATACTGCGCGCTGCCGATTTCACCGCCCGCGACGACGCGTGCGTTGTTGCTCATGTTCTGCGCCTTGAACGGAGCGACGCGGAGACCCTGCCGCGCATACCAGCGGCACAGCGCGGTAGCCAGCCAGCTCTTGCCGGCGCCACTGGTGGTGCCAAGGACCATGACGCAGCGGGCTCGGCCGCGTACCACATTGGGATTCATGAGTGCGATTGTCCTTTACGTGAAGTTCGTCACGCTTCGGGACGCGGCCTTCAATGAGGTCAAAACTATTCATTCGATTCGCCCGTAGCTTCAAGACTTGTTCAGAAAGGGAGCCCCGGCGAATGCCAGCTTTACGAGATATCGCGCTCACGGTGGAGGAGCGTGGACAGAATCAATTCTTCTGGGTCCTCCTGGAGGCCTTCAACAGCGACGCCGTCGAAACGATCCACTATCAGCGGATACATACCGCGTCCGTGGCGCAGACCAGCTATTCCAGCGCCCTGGTGATGGGCGCGAATGCGCTGCGCAGGCTGGTCGACTCGAATTCGACGCGGCTCGACACCGGCTTCTAGCGACAAAAAAAAGCCGCCCGGCGACGGCTCGCCGGGCGGCTTTCTCTGTCTCAGCGTCAGTTGCCGGCTTTTTGCGAATAGACCTTTTCGCCAGCCAGCCAGGTTTCAAGCACCTTCGTCTTCCACAGGTCGGCCGGCTTGATCTTGAACGGGTCCTGGTCGACCACGATGAAGTCGGCCCACTTGCCGGGTTCGAGCGACCCGATGACCTTTTCCTGGTGCTGCGCATACGCCGCGTCGAGCGTGAAGGCACGGAATGCCTGCGGCAGCGTCATCGCTTCTTCAGGATGCCAGCCCTCGATCGGCTTGCCTTCATGGTCGGTACGCGTCACGGCGGCATGCAGGCCGAAGAAGGGGTTGGCAGACTCCACCGGGAAGTCCGACCCGCCGGCGATCACGGTGCCCTGCTTCAGGATCGTGCGCCATGCGTAGGCGCCTTTGATGCGCTCCTTGCCAACGCGGTCTTCCGCCATGTTCATGTCGCTCGTGGCATGCGTGGGCTGCATCGAGGCGATCAGGCCCAGGGTCTTGAAGCGCGGGATGTCCGACAGCGCGACCACTTGCGCGTGCTCGATGCGGTTGCGCTGCTCGATGCCGCCACCGTCCTTGTACGAGGCCTCGAAGGCATTCAGGATCTGGCGGTTGGCCGCATCGCCGATGGCGTGCACGTTGACCTGGTAGCCGGCCTTGAACGCGGTCTTCATCTTGGCCTGGACCGTGGCATCGTCCATGAACAGCAGGCCCTTGTTGCTGTGGTCGTCCGAATAGGGTTCGAGCAGCGCCGCACCGCGGCTGCCCAGCGCGCCGTCGGCATAGAGCTTGACTGCACGCAGGTTGAAGCGGTCGTCCGCGTAGCCCTTCAGCGGGCCGTTGGCGGACAGCACCTTGAAGTCGTCGGCCACGTCGCCGATCATGGCGTAGACACGGGTCGTGAGCTTCTTCTGGTCGGCGAACTCGCGGTAGATCTTCACCTCGTTGGCTGTCACGCCGGCATCGCCGACGCCCGTGAGACCCAGCGAGCCGAAGTGGCGCAGTGCGGAGTCGAGCGCGATGCGGCGTTCATCGTCCGAGTACGGAGGCATCACCTTCACGAGCAGGGCCTGCGCCTTGTCGACCAGCACGCCGCTCGGGTTGCCGTTGGCGTCGCGTTCGATGCGGCCGCCGGCGGGATCGGGCGTGTCGCGCGTGATACCGGCAAGTTGCAGCGCCTTGGTGTTGGCCCAGGTCGCATGGCCGTCCACACGGCGGAGCGTCGCGGGGCGATCGGCGATGGCGGCATCGAGTTCGGCAGCAGTCGGGAAGCGGCCGAGCTTCCAGATCACCTGGTTCCAGCCCTGGCCCATGATCCACTGGCGCACCGGGTTGGCTTCGGCGTAGGCCTTGATGCGGGCTTGCGCTTCCTGCAGCGACTGGGTGCCCGTGACCGCGACTTCGCTCGTGCGGAAGCCGATGCGGAACACGTGGCCGTGCGCATCGATCAGGCCCGGCAGCAAGGTCTTGCCCTGGCCGTCGACTCGGCGGGCGTCAGGGTACTGCTTGGCCAACTCGGCCGCATCGCCGACGCCGAGCACCTTGCCCTGGTCGAAGACCAGGCCGGTAAAAGACGTCAGCTTGTCCTGGCTGAAGGTGTAGCCCTGCACGTGGTCCACCAGCGTCGGCGCGGCCTGGGCCGAACCGGCCGCGAGGGCCGCGGCGGCAGCGAGCGCCGCCAGGGGTTGCAAGAGGTATTTTTTCATTGGAGTTCTCCTTGGTTATTGGATTTGCGAACCGGGCGTTGTCGGTCGCGGGAAATACATGTCGGCATAGGCCACGATGCGGGTCTTTCGGACCACGCGATAGCCCAGCCACATCGCCAGAAAGATCGGAATGCCGATGTAGGTCGCCAGCACGGCGATCCAGTCGATGCGCCCGCCCATGAAGGCTGCGTAGTTCTGTCCCAGCGTCACGATCAGGCACAGCCCGAATGCGAACAGGGGACCGTACGGAAAGAACGGCGAGCGGTACGGCAGCATCGCCAGGTCAAGGCCCTGCGCCATGAAGCCCTTGCGAAACCGGTAGTGGCTGATGGCAATGCCCAGCCAGGCGATGAAGCCCGTCATGCCCGAGAGGTTGAGCAGCCACAGGTAGACGCTCTGGCTTTCGAACAGCGAGGTCAGGAAGCACAGCGCGCCCACGAGAGCCGTCGCCAGCAAGGCATAGAGCGGCACGCCGCTGCGGGTCAGTCGCGAGAAGCAGCGCGGGGCGCGCCCGTCGACGGCGAGGTTGAAGAGCATCCGGGTCGACGCATACATGCCCGAATTGCCCGCCGACAATACGGCCGACAGGATCACCGCATTCATCACGCTCGCCGCGAAGGCCATGCCCGCACGCTGGAACACCAGCGTGAAAGGGCTCACGCTGACGGCGCCGATATCGGTCTTGATCAGGTTCGGGTCGGTGTACGGGATCAGGATGCCGATGACCAGGATGGCCAGCACGTAGAACAGCAGGATGCGCCAGAACACCTGCCGCATTGCTCGCGGGATGGTCCGGCCAGGATCCTTGGATTCGCCTGCAGCCACGCCGATCAGCTCGGTCCCCTGGAAGGAGAAGCCCGCGATCATCGCGACACCGATCATGGCCGGCAGCCCGCCCACGAAGGGCGCGTCGCCCACGGTGAAATTCGAGAGCCCCGGGGAGCGCTCGCCGTTCATGATGCCGAAGATCATCAGCGTGCCGATCGCGATGAAGGCCACGACCGCCACGACCTTGATCAACGCGAACCAGAATTCCGCCTCGCCGAAGCCGCGCACGGAGATCGCGTTGAGCAGGAACATCACCGAGAGAAACAGCGCGCTCCACATCACGCCCGACGTGCCCGGAAACCAGTACTGCATGACCAGCTGGGCAGCGGCCAGTTCGACGGCGATCGTGACCGCCCAGTTGTACCAATAGTTCCACCCCAGCGCGAAGCCGAAGCCTTCGTCCACATAGAGCGCGCCGTAGGTGGCGAACGACCCGGAGACCGGCATGTAGGCCGCGAGTTCGCCGAGGCTGGTCATGAGGAAGAACACCATCGCGCCGATGAGCAGATAAGCCATCAGCGCCCCACCCGGTCCCGCCTGCGACACGCTGGCGCCCGATGCGACGAACAACCCCGTGCCGATCGACCCGCCGATCGCGATCATCGTCAGGTGCCGCGCACCCAAGGCCCGCTGCAACTTTGGCGCGGCGTTTTTGTCAAGGGAATCGGAGGTCGCCGGCGCTGATGTCGTTTGCATACGCAATTTTCTGTTTGATGCTCCGGACACCGATGGCATCAAACCCGACGATCAGCGCGAAAGCGCCGGGAGTCTATCAGGCCGCCCGAAGCCGATTTCGGGCGGCCGCGCACATACCTCTTATTCCAAACTGATCAGCCGAGTGGCCGCGACCTGCGCCTTGCCCGTCGCGCCGTCGGCCACCGGCGCGGTGTCCCAGCTTCCGCCGATCGCACGGATCAGGCCGACCGTCGACTGGTATTGAGCCGACCTCACCTGCAGCGCCTGACGACGGTTCTGCAGCTCCTGCCGGCGGGCGTCGAGCAGGTCCAGTTGGCTGACCAGCCCGTTGCGGTAGCGCGAATCGGACAAGGTCGTCGCCCTGCTGGCCGATGCCACCGCTTTCGCCTGCACGCCCGATTGCTGTTCGAGGATGCGCAGCGACGAGAGCTGGTCCTCCACCTCCTTGAACGCAACGAGAACTTGCGACCGGTAGTTCGCCAATGCTCCGTCGAGTTGCGCCGAAGCGTTCTGCACACCCGCCTCGCGGCGTCCGCCATCGAAGATCGGCAGCGCGAGCAACGCACCGATGCCCCACGAGCGTGCAGACCACTTGACGAGATCGCCGATGTCCGACGATGCATAGCCGCCGCCCGCCGTCAATGCGATGTCGGGAAACCAGGCCGCCTGCGCAACGCCGACGCGCGCCTGCGCCGCCAGCACCGCCTTCTGGGCGGCCGAGATGTCCGGCCGACGCGTGAGCACCGTCGCCGGCACACCCGCCGGGATCGTGGGCAAGGCGGTCGACCATTCGTCCGTGCCCACACCGAAGTCCGACGCCACATCGCCCGCGAGCACGGCCAGTGCGTGTTCCAGTTCGGCACGGCGCCGGTCCAGCGTCAACGCATCGGATTCGGTGGATGCGACTTCGGTCTCCACGCGCGCCACGTCGAGTTCTGCCACGTCCCCTGCCCGCTGACGGCTCTGCGTGAGCTTGAGCGTGTCGCGGTAGGCCTCGACTGTGTCCCTCACCAGCGCACGCTCGGCATCGAGTGCTCGCAAGGCGAGATAGGTCTGCGCCACCTCGGCCTCGACCAGCAGGCGTGTGCTCTGCAGCAGTCCGTCGCGGGACTCGGCATCGAGCCGTGCCGCATCGCTGGCGCGAGACAGCTTGCCGAAGAGATCCAGCTCATACGAGAGTTCGAGTCCGGCCGTGAACAGCGACGACGGCCTGGGCGTGAGATTGCGGTCCAGGCCGGCACTGCGCACGCCGCCCGCGACGGCATTGACCTGCGGTGAGCGATCCGCATCGGCATTGCGCGCCAACGCCCGGGCCTCGGCAAGCCGTGCCGCCGCGGCCTGGATGCTGGTGTTGCGGGCATCGGCACTCGCGACCAGCTTGTCGAGAAGCGGATCGTTGAACGCGCGCCACCATTCGCCGCGCGGCTGCGCTTCGGCAGGTTGGGCACGCGTCCATGCACCTTCCGGCGCGGCTGCGGGCTGCTCCTTGAATTGCGCGGGCGGCGTGAACGCGGGAAGCTCCGCCGGCGCCGTCGCGCAGCCTGCGAGGACCAACGCTGCCAGCAAAGGCACCAGCGCAGCGTGCCACCGCAACGTCCGGGATGGAGATATCTGATTCATGATGAACTTTCTTGAGGTTCTGGAAGCGGGCCGAAGCCCCTACTCGATCGCCCTGAGAGGCGCCGCCGGCGATGGGCGCAGCGGCCCGCCTCCGGCAGCACCGGCTGGTGGTGTCGCCACGGGTTGATCCGCGGACACGAAGGCGTCGCCATGCGGCACTTCGCCATGCAGCTTGAGCGGACGATTGCCGGTCATGCGACGCAACAGCACGTAGAACACCGGCGTGAGGAACAGGCCGAAGGCCGTCACGCCGATCATTCCGGAGAACACCGCGATGCCCATCGCCTTGCGCATCTCGGCGCCTGCGCCGGTGGAAAGCACCAGCGGCAACACACCCATCACGAAGGCCATCGAGGTCATCAGGATCGGACGCAGCCGCAGCCGGCTCGCCTCGATGGCCGCCTGGATCGGCGTTCGACCGGCGAACTCCAGCTCGCGCGCGAACTCCACGATCAGGATCGCGTTCTTCGCCGACAACCCCACCAACACCATCAGACCGATCTGCGTGAAGACGTTGTTGTCGCCGTGGGACAGCCACACGCCCGTCATCGCGGCCAGCAATCCCATCGGCACGATCAGGATGATCGCAACCGGCAAGGTCAGGCTCTCGTACTGCGCGGCCAGCACCAGGAACACCAGAAGGATGGCGAGCGGGAACACCCACAGCGCCGAGTTGCCAGCCAGGATTTCCTGGTAGGTCAACTCCGTCCATTCGAAGCTGATGCCCTTGGGCAGTGTTTCGGCGGCAATGCGCTCGATCGCGTCTTGCGCCTGGCCCGACGAGAAGCCCGGCGCCGGGCCGCCGTTGATGTCGGCCGAGAGGAAGCCGTTGTAGCGCATCGCACGCTCCGGCCCATAGCTGGGCTGGATGTTCATCAGCGCGGACAGAGGCACCATCTCGCCGCTGGCTGAACGCACCTTGAGCAAGCCGACATCCTCGGCGCGCGCACGGTACGGCGCGTCGGCCTGCACGCGAACGCTGTACGTGCGGCCGAAGCGGTTGAAGTCGTTCGCGTAGAGGCTGCCGAGGTAGATCTGCATGGTGTCGAACACGTCCGTCACCGACACGCCGAGCTGGCGGGCCTTGGTGCGGTCGATGTCGGCATAGAGCTGCGGCACGTTGACCTGCCAGCTCGTGAACATGCCTGCGAGTTCCGGCGTCTGGTAGGCCTTGGCCATGAACGCCTTGACTGCGCTGTCCATCGCCGCGTAGCCGAGCGAGCCGCGGTCTTCGAGCTGCAGCTTGAAGCCGCCCGTCGTTCCGAGACCCTGCACCGGCGGCGGCGGGAAGATCGCGATGAAGGCATCCTGGATCTGGCTGAACTGCCCGTTGAGCTGGCCCGCGATCGCTCCTGCGCTGAGGTTCGCCGCTTTGCGTTCGTCGAAGTCCTTCAGGCTCACGAAGACGATGCCGGAGTTCGAGCTGTTGGTGAAGCCGTTGATCGACAGGCCCGGGAAAGTGATCGCGTGTTCGACGCCCGGCTGCTTCATGACGATTTCGTTCATGCGGCGGGTCACCTCTTCCGTGCGGTCGAGCGTGGCGCCGTCGGGCAGTTGCGCAAAGCCGATCAGGTACTGCTTGTCCTGCGCCGGGACGAAGCCGCCGGGCACCGCCTTGAAGAGCCCGAAGGTCACGGCCACCAGCGCGAGGTAGATCACCATCATCAGTGCCTTGCGCGAGATGGCACCTTTCACACCGGCGCTATAGCCCTCCGCACCGCGATGAAAGACGCGGTTGAAGCCGCGGAAGAATCCGCCGAACACGCGGTCCATTCCGCGCGTCAGCGCATCCTTGGGCGCGTCATGGCTGCGCAGCAGCAATGCGGCGAGCGCTGGCGACAAGGTCAGCGAGTTGACGGCCGAGATCACGGTCGAGATCGCGATCGTCAATGCGAACTGCTTGTAGAACTGCCCGGTGAGGCCGCTGATGAAAGCGAGCGGCACGAACACCGCCACCAGCACCAGCGCAATCGCGATGATGGGCCCCGACACTTCGCGCATCGCGCGGTAGGTCGCCTGGCGCGGACTCAGGCCAGCCTCGATGTTGCGCTCGACGTTCTCGACCACCACGATCGCGTCGTCCACCACGATGCCGATCGCGAGAACCAGTCCGAAGAGGCTCAGCGCGTTGATCGAGAAGCCGAAAAGATGCATCACCGCGAAGGTGCCGATCACCGAGATGGGAACCGCGAGCAGCGGGATGATCGATGCGCGCCAGGTCTGCAGAAACAGGATCACGACCAGCACGACGAGCGCGATCGCTTCGAGCAACGTGTGCACCACGGATTCGATCGAGGCACGCACGAACTGCGTCGGGTCGTAGACGATGCTGTAGTCGACGCCGTCAGGCATGTTCTTCTTCAGTTCGGCCATGGTGGCGCGAACGTCGTTCGAGATCTGGATCGCATTGGAGCCCGGCGCCGCGAAGATCGGCACCGCCACCGCGTCCTTGTTGTCGAGCAGCGAGCGCAGCGCATAGCTCGATGCGCCGAGTTCGAGCCGCGCCACGTCGCGCAGCCGCGTCACGGCGCCGTCGCCACCGGTCTTGACGATGATGTCGCCGAACTCTTCCTCGGTCTGCAGGCGGCCCTGGGCATTGATCGAGATCTGCATGTCGACGCCCTGCAGGCCGGGCGATGCGCCGACCACGCCGGCGGCTGCCTGCACGTTCTGTTCGCGGATGGCGCGCACCACGTCGCTCGCGGAGAGGCCGCGCTGCGCGACCTTCTGCGGATCGAGCCAGACACGCATCGAGTAGTCGCCCGAGCCGAACAACTGCACGTCGCCCACGCCCTGCACGCGCGCCAGCCGGTCCTTGACATTGAGCACCGCGTAGTTGCGCAGGTAGGTCATGTCGTAGCGGCCGTTGGGCGAGAGCAGGTGAACCACCATCGTGAGATCGGGTGAACTCTTGATGGTCGTGATGCCGAGGCGGCGGACTTCCTCGGGCAGGCGCGGCTCGGCTTGAGAAACGCGGTTCTGCACCAACTGCTGCGCCTTGTCGGGATCGGTGCCGAGCTTGAAGGTCACGGTCAGCGTGAGCAGCCCGTCGGTCGTCGCCTGGCTGCTCATGTAGAGCATGCCTTCGACGCCGTTGATCGACTCCTCCAGCGGCGTGGCCACCGTCTCGGCAATCACCTTCGGATTGGCGCCGGGATAGTTGGCGCGCACCACGACCGAGGGCGGCACCACCTCGGGGTACTCGGAGATCGGCAGCCCGCGCAGCGCGATCAGCCCCGCGATCAGCATCAGCAGCGAGAGCACGCCGGCAAAGATCGGCCGGTCGATGAAGAACTTGGATAGATTCATGATGATTCTCCGGAAGCCCTGCGATCAGGACTTCGCGTCAGCCACGTGTTGAGCCGGTGGCTGGACTTCGGCCTTGGCGTCCATGGTCACTGTCTGCGGCGCCACGAGGGCACCCGGGCGGATGTGCTGCAGGCCATTGACGACCACCCGTTCGCCGGCCTTCAGGCCTCTGGTCACGACGCGCAGGCCATTGACCGGCGCGCCCAGCGACACCTCGCGGTACTCGGCCTTGTTGTACTCGCCGACGACCATCACGAACTTCTTGTTCTGGTCGGTGCCCACGGCGCGTTCGTTGACCAGCAGCGCCGTGTCGTTGCGCGCCTGGCCCATGCGAATGCGCGCGAACTGGCCGGGAATCAACGCCCCGTCCTTGTTGTCGAAGGCTGCGCGCACGCGCACGGTGCCGCTCTTGGCGTCGACCTGGTTGTCGATCAGCTGCAGGCGGCCTTCGTAGGGCGTGCCGTCGATGCCGGCGGTGCCCATCTGCACGGGGATGCCCTCGATGCGCGTGCGTGCGCTCGCACCGCCGGGCAGGTCCTTCAGTGCCCGGACGACGATCTGCTCGTCGGCATCGAAGCTGGCGTAGATCGGGCTGACGGACACCAGGGTCGTCAGCACCGGCGCACCGGGGCCGGCCGCAACCAGGTTGCCGACTGTCACCTCAAGCTTGCCGATGCGGCCGGCGACCGGCGCGCGCACTTGCGTGTAGCCCAGGTTCAGGCGCGCGCTCTGCAGCGAGGCCTGCGCCGCACGCAGGTTGGCTTCGGCTTCGCGGCCTGCATTGGTGCGTTCATCCAGTTCGCGCTGGGCGATCGCCTTTTCATCCCAGAGGCGGCGCGCGCGTTCGTGCTCACTGCGGGTGAAGGACACCCTGGCCTGGGCCGAGGCCACCTGTGCCTCGGCGCGCTCCACTTCAGCGGCGTAGGGCGCGGGGTCGATGGTGATCAGGAGCTCGCCCTGCTTCACCAGGGTGCCCTCGCGAAAGTGGACGGCTTGCACTGCACCTGCCACGCGCGACCGCACATCGACCCGTTCGACGGCTTCGAGGCGACCCGAGAACTCGTCCCAGGTATTGACTTCGGTCGCGGCCACGGTGGCAACCGAGACGGGCGTGGCGCGCGGCGCCGACACGGCCGGTGCGTCGTTGGCTTCGGCGTTGAAGCTGTGGAAGCCCAGAGCCGCAGAGACGATCGCCACCAGTGCAGTGACACCGGTCACCGCAGGCCAGAGGCCGCGGCGGGCCGAGGAGGAAAGCTTGGGATTCGTCATGATGAAACGTCCTTTTGGTAACTCTTGGGATGCAAAACGCCCTCCCGCGCAGATGGCGCAGGACAGCGGGAAAACGGAAATCAGGTGGGAGCGCGTCGCCGGGGCACTACGGATTTGCGGTCGCGCAGGCGAAAGCTTTCCCCGCACGGCGGTCGTGCCGCCATGCAGTTCGAGGTGCATTCACCTCACCTTCGGGGTGATCCCGCGCGACGGGATCCTTCAGTGCACGGGGCGCCGTGCTTCGCCGCTCAGTGAGGCGGCGGTGCCGCGCTGAAGAACTCGCGGAAGTGCTTCTGTACGACCGCCTCGCAGGCCGCACAACCAGAATCGTCCGGCCGGTAGAGCGCTTCGGGCCAGTTCGAAGCGCCGGGCAGCACGCTGCTGGTGACCGCGATGCCGGCATCGCTCAGCCGTTTGGCGAAGTTCAGCGCCTCGTCGCGCATCGGGTCATCCTTGCCGACAAGCACGAGCGTTCGCGCCAGTTCGGCCAGACGAAGCGACCCGCCGGGCACAGCGTACGGGTGCGTGGCATTCATCGGCCGGCTGAGGTATTCCTGCCAGCCCGACGCCCACTTGCACTGCACGGCATCACCCTTGGCCTGTCGCAGCGAAGGCGTGCCTGCGCACGGATCGAGCATCGGCGACAGCAGGATCTGCCCCGCCAGTGGCGGATGGGCCCTGTCGCGCGCCATCAGTGCCACCGCGGCCGCGAGGTTGCCGCCGGCCTCCTCGCCGGCCAGGAACAACTGGGCGCCCCTGCCCGCCAGCTTCATGCGCTGCTTGAAAACCCATTCGAGCGCCGCAAAGCCGACTTCGATGGGCTCCGGAAACGGTGCTTTCGGCGCCAGCGGATAGTCCAGCGAGACGACCACCGCCCCCGCACCGGCAAGCAACCGGGCCACGTTGCGGCCATTGTCCAGGTCGCCACACACGAAGGTGCCGCCATGGAAGTGCAGCACCAGCGGTGACGTGGTGCCCCGTACTCGCTCGCCGTACAGGCGTGCCAGCACTGGCTCCCGGTCGGGCAGGTCGATGCGGATGTCGGTTTCGGCCCCCCGCGCGGGAGCCGCGGAGGCTTCAGCAGTTGGCAGGGTTGGACGGGTGGGCATGGACGACCTCGGTGGCAGAACGATGGCTTGAATATAAGACGTCGCCGATATGCTTCAACAAGACCACGGACCTCACTCTGTTTCCAATCGGCTAACAATCGCCTCAAGGGGCCGTGTGAGAATTCCGCTCCCCCCGGCCCCGTGCCACCCCAGGAGCAGCATAGATGGATCAGATCCAGGCCATGCGGATTTTTGTCCGCGTCGTCGAAGCAGGCACATTCACTCGCGCCGCCGATTCGCTCGGCCTGCCGAAGGGCACGGTCACCAAGCAGATCCAGGCACTCGAGTCGCGCCTGCACGTGAAGTTGCTCAACCGCACCACGCGCCGAGTCACGGTCACGCCTGACGGGGCGGCGTACTTCGAGCGCACCGCGCGCCTGTTGAACGACTTCGACGACATCGAGGCCAGCATGACCAATGCGCAGGCCAATCCCACGGGCCGGTTGCGCATCGACGTGGGGTCGTCGATGGCGAGGCTGGTCATCCTCCCTGCCCTGTCGACCTTCTGCGATCGCTACCCCGACATCCAGGTCGATGTGGGCGTGAGCGACCGCGCGGTCGACCTGATCACAGACAACGTCGACTGCGTGATCCGTGGCGGCGAGCTGGCCGATCAGTCGCTGGTGGCTCGCCGGATCGGCAATCTGCCCTGGATGACCGTGGCGTCGCCGGCCTACCTCAAGCGCTACGGTGCACCGCAGCATCCGACGGACATCGAGAAGCGCCACCTGGTGGTGAGCTTCTTCTCGGGCAGCACGCGCCGCGTGTACCCGCATGAATTCCATCGCGGCGACGAACAGTTCGAGATCGCCGGACCCTATCGCGTAGCGGTCAACGACAGCAACGCCCACATGACCGCAGTGCTGGGTGGTTTCGGCCTGTCGCAGGTGATTACTTATATGGCGGAGCCCTACATCGCCAGCGGCGAGCTCATCGAGATCCTGCCGGACTGGAAGCGGCCGCCCCTGCCCGTGCACGTCGTGTATCCGCCCAACCGCCATCTGAGCGCCAAGGTCCGGGCGTTCGTCGACTGGGCAGCGGACCTGTTCGCGAAGCACCCGCAATTGCAGCGGATCTGACGGCGCGCGGGCCTTGGCCGTGCTCTTCGACACGTTTGACATCCGTCCGCGCCCAAGCGCAATATGCAACGTACGTAGTTCGATTGGAGAGTTCGATGAACATGAAACTTCAGTTGCGCACGGCCGTGGCCGTGACATGCATGGCGCTGGCGATGGCGGCTGCACCGGTCCGCGCGGCCGACGTCCAGATGGTCACCGGCGAGCAATGGACGCAATCGAGCGACGCCGTCAAGAAGGCGTACCTCGTCGGCCTTGCCAACATGGTCCAGGTCCAGACCGCCTATCACGGGGCCAATCCGCCCACCGATGCGCAGAGCTTCATCCCGCGCCTCGCCAAGGGCATGCAGGGCCAGACGCTGGACGGCGTGCGCGAAAACCTCGACCGCTGGTACGCAGCCAACCCCACCAAGCTCAAGCGGCCGGTGCTCGACATCATCTGGTTTGAAATGGCCGTTCCCGGCCTGAAGAAGTGACGGAGCCAACGATGAAACGACTTGCATCGACGCTGACGGTTGCGGCCTTGGCGCTCCTGGCCGCCTGCACGGACATGACCCCGCGGCAGCAGGGGACGATGAGCGGCGCCGGCATGGGGGCCTTGGGTGGCGCTGGCATCGCGGCCATCGCCGGGGGCGACGCGTGGACCGGTGCCGCGATCGGCGGCATCGCCGGCGGTATCGCCGGAAACATCAAGGGTGGCCGGCAACAGCAGTCCGGCTGGTGACCGGATCAGGGTCGCGACGCGATCCATGCCCGTTGCAGCGCGGCCTGGCTGGCGGGCGGCAGCACCCCCAACCTCACATGCCCGGGAATGCCGAACGAAGCTGTATCGCGCAGCTTGATGCCCTCCGCCCTGAGCTCGGAGACGCGTGCCCCTGAATACGGCAAGTCCGGTTTCGCGCAAAAGTAGTTCGCGACGCTGGACTCACACACCCATCCGAGCGATTCGCACATCGCGCGTTGCTCCGCCTTCCAGGCCTTGAGCTTGACCCGGCTCTTGCCAAGCCATTTCTGAGCGCTCTCGCCGGTCCACGATTCGAGCAGGGCAACGCCATGCGCGCCCAAGGGCCAGGAAGGTGCCAGACGTTCGAGGCGACTCGCCATGTCCGGGGCATCGAGCGGCGCAATGGCGTAGGCGGCGCGGATACCCGTGAGGCCGAGGGCCTTGTTGGGGGTCCAGAGCTGCCAGATGCGGTCCAGTTGGTCTCGCCCCAAAGCCAATGCCCCTTGCAGGCGCAGCGGCTCGTAGGCCAGGTCCACCACGCACGTCGCCTCAGCGCGCAACTGCGTCACCACATCCGCGCGTTCACCCGGCTGGCCGAGCGGGCTGGACGGATCGCAGCACCACACCAGATCCGCAGCACTCACCTCGGGCTCCGGCTCGAAGCGCCATGCGCTTGCGGCGCGCAGGTAGTCGCCGTAGCAATGCCGGGGCACCCAGACGCGCCGGCTGTCGCCCTGCGCCACGGCCGCCGTGATGCGGCCGATGAACTCGCTGGCGCTCGCGGCGATCACGATTCGCCGGACGTCGACCTGGTGAAAACTAGCGAGCCGTTCACGCAAAGTGGTGTAGAGCGGATCGGGGTAGCGTCCGACGTCCACGCGTTCGAGTGCCAGCCGCGTCGCGGGGCGAGGACCGCAGGCATTGGCATTGGTGGAGAAATCGTGCGGCGCTGCACCTTGGGCATCGGTGCCGCCATGCAGAGACTCGAAGATGTGGGATGAAGTCATCGCGATCCCCATGCCATGGAGCCGAGCGCAAGTGTGGCGCAAAGCGCGGCCGCTATGACCATTCGATTCCCCAATGCCACTGCGCGCAGTGTGTCCGGCGTGGACGGCGGGCGTCCCGCCGGATTCAATGCGTAGACACCCGGCTTTGCGAGCCGCACGCCCAGCGACAGGGCCATCGCGGCCATCGGCCAACCGCTGTTGGGGGACGGGGTTTTTCGCGCCTCCGAACGGACCTCACGCGCTCCCTTTCTCGTGCAGGAGAAGAAAGAGCAGCCCAGAAGCAGCAGCGCCGTGAGACGGGCCGGAAGCCAGGAGAGCACGTCGTCGGCCCGCGCAGCCCATTTGCCGGCCCACTCCCACACTCGGCCCTCACGTTCGCCGCGATAGCCCCACATCGCATCGGCCGTATTGGCGAAGCGATACACCGCTGCGCCCGGCAGTCCGACGAGCACGAACCAGAAGACCGGCGCAACCAGCGAATCGTTGAGGTTCTCGGCCAGCGATTCGATGGCGCTCTCGCGAACCTCGCTGGCGCTCAACTTGCTGACGTCGCGGCTGACAAGCCTTGCGAGTTGCGCGCGGCCGGCGTCAAGCGAATGGCCGAGCGCATTTTCGACCGCGAGCACTTCATCGCGCAGCATGCGCCAGGCCAGCAACGGCTTGAGCGCGATGCCTGTCAACAAGGCAGCAGCCCACTCGGGCAGGTGCCGTAGACCGGCGGCCAGGCTCCAGGCCACGATCATCACCACGATGGCACCCGCACACCAGGCGACAGTGCCAGCGGTAAAACGAGAGAGATCACGGGTCGCGCCGGCGACCGGGGGCGGCGCGATGCGTCGGCCGGCCCATCCCAGGTAGCGGCCGAACCACACGACGGGATGCCATCGTGCGACAGGTTCGCCCCACCAATGGTCGAGGGCCAGGGCGAGCCAGAGGGCTGCGATGGACGCCAAGGCTGGCGAGCCCCCAACCCAGCTCCAGTCCTCTCCCGCAGGGGGAAAGAGCCATGGGGAGACTGCCAGGGTGATCACCAGAAAGGCCGGCAGCGTCTAGTCTTCGATGCCGCGTTGGGCGGGGACACCCGCCTTGAAGGCGTGCTTGATCATCTGCATCTCGGTGACCGTGTCCGCCAGTTCGATGATTTCGGGCGGGCAGCGGCGTCCCGTCAGCACGACGTGCATTTCCCTCGGCCGCGCGCGTAGCGTTTCCAGCACGGCTTCGAGGGGCAGCCACCCGTAGATCAACGGATAGGTGATCTCGTCCAGCACGACGAGGAAATACTCACCGGACAGGATCGACGCCTTGGCCTTCTCCCAGCCATCGCGGGCCAGTTGCGCCGAATGCTCCAGGTCCTGGCTCTTCCAGCTGAAGCCATCGCCCAGGCCTTCGATGGGGATGCCGATCTGCTCGAATATCCGGTGCTCGCCGAAGCGTGCCGTCGGCACCTTCATGAACTGGTAGATCTTCACGGCCTTGCCCCGGCCGTGCGCGCGCAGCGCAAGCCCGAAGGCCGCCGTGCTCTTGCCCTTGCCGTCGCCCGTGTTCACGATGACGACGCCTCGGCGTTCGCCTTCGGGCTTCTCGTAGGGCTTCTCGCTCGGTGGATTTTCGATTTGCATGAGTGAAGTGAGTGATTCGCTATTTGGGAACAGCCATCCAGTGATCCGCTACGCGGTGCACGACCACACGCTGGTCGAACACGGCTTCCAGCGCGCGGTGGGTGGCGGTGTCGTCGCAGGCGCCGTGATGCAGCACGCGGCCCCGCGCCATCACAACCATGGCGTCGGCGGCGAGCGCGGCGTTGAGTTCGTGAAGCACGCTCACGACCGTGCGGCCGTTGGCGACGAGTTCACGGGTCGTCTGCATCCAGTCGGCCTGGTGCGGTGGGTCGAGATTGGCGAGCGGTTCGTCCATGAGCAGCACTTCGGCTTCGACGGCCAGCGCACGCGCCAGCAGGACGCGCTGTCGTTCACCGCCCGAGAGTTGGCCGAGGGGGCGATCGCGCCAATCCCAGGCCTGTGTGCAGCGCAACGCGCGCTCGACCGCCGCGCGGTCGGCTTCGCTCGGTGTCGCGAGCCAGCGCTGGTGCGGCAGCCGGCCGAGCATGGCGACGTCGTACACCATGAGGTCGTCCGCACTGCCCTCGCCCGCCCCACCCTGGCCGAGCCAGGACATCCGACGTGCACGCGCCCGCCCGGACAGGGCGCCGAGCGGATGCCCGAGCAACCTGACCTCCCCACCATGCGCCAGCAGGCCTGCCAGCACCTTGAGCAAGGTCGACTTGCCCGCGCCGTTGGGCCCGACGATGCTGGTCCAGCGACCGGCCGCCAGCGTGAGGTCGATGAAATGCAGCACCTCGGTGACGCCCAGCGTGGCGCTGACTCTCCGCGCTTCGAGCGCGGGTTCTCGGGTGATGGCGGGCGCGCTCACATGCCACCCCGCGCACTGCGCCGATGCATGAGCCACAGCAGATAGCTTCCGCCGAGCACCGCGGTCAGCACGCCGACCGGCAGTTCCTGCGGCGCGATCAGCCAGCGCGCAAGCAGGTCGGCCGTCATCAACAGCAGGCCGCCCATGGCACTCGACAGCACGATCAGACGCGCGTGCGTGGTCTTCACGGCCGAGCGCACCAGATGCGGCGCCGCGAGTCCGACGAAGGCGATCAGCCCGGTCTGTGCCACGGCCGTGCCAGTGGCAAGAGCCAGCACCGCGACCAGCGCCGCGCGCATCGCGCCAAGCGGCAGCCCCAGGCTGCTGGCAGTCGCCTCGCCAAGCGCCAGTCCGTCGAGCATGGGCGCCAGGGCCCAGCCGAGCAACAGGCAGAAGGCGCCGAGCCCGCCCATCACGGCACAGGCACTCCATCCGACGAGCCCGGTGCTGCCGAGCATGAAGCCCTGGATGGCCTGCAGAATGTCCGCCGAGGCGATGGTGATCAGGTCCTTGGCTGCACCGAGCACCACGCCCACGATCACGCCGGCGAGCAGCAGGCGCAGGGTCTGCTGCACGCCGCGCGCCAGTGCCAGCGTGAGCAACACCGCCAGCACTGCGCCGATGAAAGCCGCGCCCGTCAACCCGAGACGCACGACCCACTGCGTGCTCACCGGCGACACGCCGAACATCATCAATGCGACAGCCATGCCGAGCGACGCACCGGAAGCGCTGCCCAGCAGATAGGGATCGGCCAGCGGATTGCGAAACAGTCCCTGCGCCACAGCGCCCGCAAGCCCGAGCAACGCACCCGCGAGCCACGCGCCCAAGGTACGCGGCAGGCGGATGTCCCAGACGATCTGCAGCGCAACCGGATCGTGCCGTGCCGCGAGCACGCTCTCGAACCCGGTGCTGCCGATGCCTGCCCCCAGCAACAACAGCCCAGCGGCCAGCGCCAGCAGCACGACACCCAACACCAGCGCGCGGCGATGCTGGTTCTTCACGCGCGCTGACCTCCTGCGGCGTGGCCGGTCACTTCGCCTTCTCCTGAAGGCACTGCGCCATCAGCCGCGCCGCCTCGCCCATGCGAGGGCCGGGCCGCACCAGCACGTCCGATTGCGCAGCCGTGAAACGGCAGATGCGGCCTTCGCGCACTGCCTTGATGCCGCCCCACCCCGGCCGCTGCTCCATCCCCTGCGCACTGCGCTCGCCGACCATGATCAAGTCGGGATTGGCGCGGACCACGAATTCCGGGTTGAGCTTGGGAAACGGCCCGAGCGAGGCCGGCACGATGTTCCGGACGCCGAGTCGTGCGAGTGTCTGGCCGATAAAGGAGTCTTCGCCTGCCGCATACGGCGTGCTGTTGATCTCAAAGTAGACGCGCGTATTCCTCACGCTGGCGGGCAGCGACTGCGCCGCGGCCGACACGCTGGCGTCGATGGCGCGCCACGCGCGCTGCGCATCGTTAGTGCCCAGTACCTGCCCGAGCACATCAAGCACTCGCCGCACGTCGGCGTGGCTCTTCGGTTCGAGCACGAGCACCTTGAGTCCCAATGCTTCGAGGCGCTCCGTGACGCGCGACGACTTGGCGAGCAACACCACGTCGGGCTTCAGCGCGACGATGGCCTCGACGTTCGGATCGATGCCGCCGCCGACCTGCGGCAATCCACGAACCGAATCCGGCCAGTTGGAATAGCGATCGACGCCGACCAGCCTATCGCAGGCGCCCATGGTGCAGACGAATTCGGTCAAGGACGGCAGCAGCGTGACGATGCGCTGCGGCGGCCTGGGCAGGTCCACGTTCACGCCGCGCTCGTCGGTCACGACGACCGCCTGCGCCGCGGCGGCCAGCAGGGCCAAGGCTCCGGTGAGGACCAGCCTTGCAAGAAAATTCATTCGGGTTCTTTCAGGGTCATGGGCAGCCCCGCCATCATCATCGTGACACGGTCGCAGGCGCCGGCCACCTCCTGGTTGAGGCGACCCAGCGCATCGACGAACGCACGCACCTCGCGGCCGAGCGGAATCACCCCCAGGCCGATCTCGTTGCCCACCAGCACCAGCGGGCCGGCCGATCCCTTGATCGCTTCGAGCAGGTCGTCAACTGCCGGGTCGACCAAAGGCATCGCATCCATCGGCCCACTCACCGGCATCAGCAGGTTCGTCAGCCAGAGCGTGAGGCAGTCGACCAGCACCAGCGTCTCCGGGCTGGCGTGCTGGCGGATGACTTGCGCGAGCGCGATGGACTCTTCCACCGTCGACATCGCAGGCACGCGCACTGCTCGATCGTTGCGGTGACGCTCGATGCGCGCGCGCATCTCGTCATCGTGCGC
Source organism: Variovorax flavidus (assembly GCF_030317145.1). Taxonomy (GTDB): domain Bacteria; phylum Pseudomonadota; class Gammaproteobacteria; order Burkholderiales; family Burkholderiaceae_C; genus Variovorax; species Variovorax flavidus. The sequence goes on along the minus strand of NZ_JASZYE010000001.1, from coordinate 211,553 downwards.
ATGCGCCGTCGCGACAAGGACCGCCCGGTGCGCGGGCGACTGCGAAAGCCACGCCGCGGCGAGTTGCTCGCCGCGGCGCGATTTGCCGCTTCTCTGACCACCGAGGATCAGTTCGCGGCGGGCGATGCTCACTTCGGCTGCCACCGCAGAGTCAGGTAGAAGGCACGGCCGGGCTGGTTGTAGCCGTACGCCGTTTCGTATTCCACATCGCCTACGTTCGCAACACGGCCTTGCACGGACCATTCCCTCGCGAAGCGATATTCCGCGTAGAGGTCGACCGTGGTGTAGCTGCTGAGGAAACGCAGGTTGGCAGCGTCGTCGAATCGACTGCCCACGTACAGCGCCGATCCGCCGAGCTTCCAGTCGCCCGCCGCGTAGTCGATGCCGAGCGTCGCCTGGTCCTTCGACCGCCGGGGCAACAGCTTGCCGGTGATCTCGTTGTGCGGATCGAGCGAGTCGTAGCTCGCGTGCAATCCGACATCGCCGAACTGGCCGTCGTAGCTCAGCGTCGCGCCCTGGATACGCGCACGCGGAATGTTCTGAGGCAGCGTCTCGTTGGTGATGAAGCCGTTGATCTTGTTGTCGTAGCCCACCAGTTTCACGGTATGAGCGCCCTGGGTCCAGGTGATGCCGACATCGGTGTTCTTGCCCTCTTCCGGCTGCAGCGCAGGATTGCCGAAGCCTGGGTAGTAAAGCTGGTTGAACGTCGGGGCGACGAAGCTGGTGCCCTGCGAGACGTTGACCCGCCAGTTCGGCGTGATCCGGTAGCCATAGCCTGCGAACCAGTTGTTGTTGTCGCCGAACTGCGAGTTGCTGTCGCGCCGCGCGTTGAGCTGCCAACTGTGCGGGCCGGCATTGCCGTTGAGGCCGACAAAGCCGGAGTTGATGGTGCGATCGGTCACCGAGTACCGCGTGTCGCTGTTGACCTTCTGCTCGCGACTCTCGAGCCCCGCAATCACCGTGCCGATCGACGTGGCGATGTCGTTCTGCCAGAGATACTGGTTCTCCACTGTCTCGAACAGTCCCGGCAGGTTGAAGGGCGCGGCCACGATGGCTCGGCTGTAGTCCTCGCTGCGGGCATAGCGCAGTTGGGTCGTCCAGTTCGACATGACCGCGCCACGCGCACCGACATACGCGGTCTGCGTGCGCAAGGTGCCGCGGGTGTCGCGGTTCGGTCCGTCGTCATAGTGGTTCAGGCCGTCGGCATACAGAATGCCGGCGTCGACCTTCCAATCGGGGTTGATCTGGTAGCCCAGCGAAGCGTTGACCGCGCTTTGCGAGAAGGGGTCGCGATCAGGGTTGTAGTTGCCGAACTGCACCTTGCTGTTGGTCGCTGAAAAACTCCTGTCGATTGTGCGCTGGATGTCCAGCGAATAGGTCGCAGCCCCCGAGGCGCCGCTGAAGCCGCCCGTGATCTGCTTGTAGCTGTCGGTGCCGACCGTGGCCGACGCCCGCGGGCTGAACGCCGGGTCGCCTGCATTGGCCTTGCGGGTGAAGATCTGCACCACCCCGCCCACGGCATCGCTGCCGTACAGCGCCGAGGCAGGCCCCTTCACCACTTCGATGCGGTCGATCATCTCGACGGGAATGTTTTCCCAGGAGGGCGTGCCAGCGGTGGCCGATCCATAGCGGATGCCGTCGATCAGAAGAATGGAGTGGCGCGCCTCGGCGCCGCGGATGAACACGCTGCTCGTCTTGCCGCGCCCGCCGGTGGCCGACACCTGGACACCCGCGAGACGCGCGAGGATGTCGGGCAAGGTGCGATTCGCAAGCTGCTCGATCTGCGCGCGCTCGATGACGACGGTGTCGGACACCAGTTCATCGACGCGCGTCGGCGTGCGGGTCGCGGTCACGACCGTCTCGGGGAGCGCGGGCGTCGTGCCTTGCGAGAGCGCGGGAAGGGCAAGCCCCGCCAGCAAGGGAGCGACCGACAGGGACACGGCATGGGCGCGCGCGAGCGGCCACGGCGAAGCACACCGGGCGGCGCGGATGGAGGAAACGCAAATTTTCATGGGAGCGACAAAGATCAATGTCCTTCACCGGCTTCCCCGCCGGTGCTTGGACGTCATGGCCGCGCGCATGCTTTCAGACATGCGGCAGCCGCCTCGTTGGCCGGTATCCGGGCTGGCAGCGCGACCCTCGTCGCCTTCCCAGGTGCCTGTTTCAGGGCATCCAGTGGCTGATTGACGAGGGCGGCACCCATGGGGCGCCGTCTGCTTGACCGTTGCGGGGGCAGCGCAGGCTGGCTCGGCCCTGGGGGGCCTCGACTCCTGCTTCCCGTTGAACTGCGACGCGTGAACCGCGGCGCGAGCACCAACGCGCGGGATTTTAGGTGGAAACCCGCCACCGCCGGAATCTACAATCGCCCCCCATGCCTGCATCCAGCCGTATTGAACAGATCGCCGAGCGAGTCGAACGCCTGCTCGTGCGCCATGAAGAAGTACAGCGCACCAATGCGTTGCTGCAGGACCAGGTGGACGCGCTCACGCGCGAACGCGATGCGCTCAAGTCCCGGCTCGCCGCGGCGCGCACACGGCTCGATGCCTTGCTCGAGCAGCTGCCGGCCGATCCCTCCCAAGACGCATCCTCTACCTGATGAAACAAATCGAAGTCCAGATCATGGGCCAGAGTTACCTGCTCGGCTGCCCCGAAGGCGGCGAAGCGCAATTGCGTGAAGCAGTCGAAAGAGTCGATGCCGCCATGTGCAAGATCCGGGACGCGGGCAAGGTGAAGGCGCGGGACCGCATCGCGGTGCTGGCATCGCTCAACCTGGCTTTCGACCTCGTGCAGCGCGAGGCCGCGCCTGCCCCGGAAACCGCGGCAGCGCCCGATGCCGGCCCCGACGACGCGCGTGCGTCGCAGTTGATACAGCGTCTCGACCAGGCGCTGGCCGGCGACGGCCATCTGCTGTAACTCGCCGCACGCTGCGCAGTTCGAGTCGTTTCGCCCGCCCTTCCGGGGCCAGCACCTGCGGCCGGCAAAGCCGATTCCGTGCTGTTACCGATCCGGGGTCGCCACAGAGGGTTGCGGTGGGCGTAAAATCCACCGTGTCTGCGGTGCGCGTCGGGCTCTATATGTCCTTGTTCCAATGCTCTACGGAGCAGGGCTTGGTATATCGCTCGGCGGGTGTGATCATCTCGCGTCAGATGAACCCGAAGCCTTGCTGCCCTCGCCCACCTGAACCCCGGTTCAGGATGCGAGTCCGGCCCACACTCGCAGACACCTATTCATGACGGCCACGGCCCCTCCCACGGGGCCGTGGCTTTTTTCTGGACTCGCTTGCTTTCATGACGATCGAACCCATCCTGATCGCCGAACTCGCCCTGCTCGGCGTCGGCACCGGCTTTCTCGCAGGCCTGCTCGGCATCGGCGGCGGCATGCTGATGGTGCCCTTCATCACGATCATCCTGGGCAACCGTGGCGTGGCCGCCGACCTGGCGGTCAAGATGGCGATTGCGACTTCGATGGCGACGATCATCTTCACGTCGATCTCCAGCGTACGCGCGCACCACAAGCGTGGCGCCGTGCGCTGGGACATCGTGCGGCGTCTCGCACCCGGCATCGTGATCGGCAGCCTGATCGGCAGCCTCGGCGTCTTCGCGCTGCTCAAGGGCACAGCGCTCGCGATCTTCTTTGCGCTGTTCGTCGGCTTTTCGGCGACGCAGATGTTCCTCGACAAGAAGCCGAAGCCCACGCGCCAGATGCCGGGCACGGCCGGCCAACTGGGCGCAGGCGGCGCCATCGGCTTCATCTCCGGACTGGTCGGCGCTGGCGGCGGCTTCATCAGCGTGCCTTTCATGACCTGGTGCAACGTCGCGATCCACAACGCGGTGGCAACCAGCGCAGCGCTGGGCTTTCCGATCGCGGTCGCCAACGTGGTCGGCTATGTCTGGAGCGGCCAATCGGTACAGGGACTTCCGGAAGGGTCCTTCGGCTACATCTGGCTGCCCGCGCTGGGCGTGATCGCGATCTGCAGCTTTCTCATCGCGCCACTGGGGGCCAAGGCGGCGCACAGCCTGCCGGTAAGCAAACTCAAGCGGGTGTTCGCGAGCATCCTCTACGTATTGGCTGCCTACATGCTCTGGAAGGGGCTGCACGGCTGAGATAGCGGCGCGGGCACGGGCGCAGTCCGGAAAGCTTGAGGTGGCGCAACACACGGCGCCGTGCCTCGCTTAAAGTCTGTGCACTCGTACTCAGGAGAACTCCATGTTCCAGCGCATCCTGGTTGCCACCGACGGCTCTCCGCTTTCGAAGAAGGCCGTGGCGAGCGCCATCGAGCTTGCAACGCAGAACGGAGCCGAGTTGGTCGCGCTGACGGTCGTGCCCCGCTACCCCAAGAACTACTTCGACGGCGCCGCCGTCTTCACGCCCGAAGACGTCGCGCGCATCGAGAAGCAATGGGCGGATGCCGCGCAGGAAACGCTCGATGCCGTCGCCAAGCGCGCCAAGGCCAGCGGCGTGAAGATCAAGACCGTGACGGTCAGTTCCGACCTCGTGGCGGAGGCGATCGTCAATGCCGCGAAGAAGCACAAGAGCGACATGATCGTGATGGCATCGCATGGCCGCAAGGGCATCAAGCGACTGCTGCTCGGCAGCGAAACCCAGCACGTGCTCACGCACTCCGAATTGCCGGTCTTGGTGCTGCGCTGATACCGGTTTATAACGAGGTCGCGCGGTGCTTTCGCCGCGGACTGCGAAACATCGAGAGGTAGTGCATGAAGATCCTGATCGCCATTGACGGCAGCTCGCACACGCAGAAGGCCATCGAATACCTGGCCAAGCATCGGACCATGTTCGTCGACGGCAATGAACTGGTACTGGTGCACGTATGCATCGGCGTTCCGGGCCACGTGGCACGCCATCTCAGCAAGGGAGTGATCACCGACTACTACGCCGAGGAAACCGCGAAGGTGATCGACCCGGTCAAGGCGCTGCTCGCGAAGGGCGGTATCACCAACTACGTCATCGACCAGCGGCACGGCCATGCCGCCGAAGAGATCCTCAAGGCAGCAGAGGCCGCCAAGGTCGACCTCATCGTGATGGGCACCCACGGCCATGGCATCTTCGGCCGCGCATTGATGGGCTCGGTCGCCACCAAGGTGGTGGCGGAAACCGATATCTCCGTGCTGCTGGTGCAGTAAGGACTCAGCCCTCGAAAAGGCGCTTGTGCTGCTCCCGCAGCAGCGCCTTCTGCACCTTGCCCATCGCGTTGCGCGGCAATTCGGCCACCACGAAGCAGCGCTTGGGAATCTTGAAGTTCGCGAGTTTCGACTTGAGTTCGGCGATGATCGCCTCGCCGTCGAGCGATGCACCCGGGCGTGGTGTCACGATTGCTACGCCCACCTCGCCGAAGTCCGCATGCGGCACGCCCACCAGGGCACTTTCGGCAACACCGGCCATCTCGTTGATGTAACCCTCGATCTCGGCCGGGTAGACGTTGTAGCCGCCGCTGATGATCAGGTCCTTGCTGCGTCCGACGATCGTCACGTAGCCGAGTCCGTCGACCTTGCCCACATCGCCTGTCTTGAAGTAGCCGTCGGCGGTGAATTCCTCCTTCGTCTTTTCCGGCATGCGCCAATAGCCAGCGAAGACATTGGGGCCATCGACTTCGATATGGCCGATCTCGTCGGTCGGGCACGCCTCGCCTGCGTCGTTGCGCACGCGAAGCTGGACGCCGGGCAGCGGAAAGCCCACGGTGCCGCCACGGCGCTCTCCCGCAACCGGCTTGTAGGGGTTGGAGGTGAGCATCACCGTCTCGCTCATGCCGTAGCGTTCGAGGATGGTGTGGCCCGTGCGCTCGCGCCATTCGTTGAAAGTCTCGATCAGGAGCGGCGCCGAACCGGAGATGAAGAGCCGCATGTTGCTGCACGCCTTGCGCGTAAGGCCGCGCTCCGCAAGCATGCGGACATAGAGGGTCGGCACGCCCATGAACACCGTGGCCTCGGGCAAGCGCGCCACCACGCGCTTCGGATCGAAGCGGTTGAGCCAGATCATCTTGCTGCCGCTGATGAGCGCACCGTGGATCGCAACGAAGAGCCCGTGGACGTGAAAGATCGGCAATGCATGAATCAGGACGTCGCCGCCCTGCTCCGCCGTTCGCCAACCCCAATAGTCCTTCAGCACTTCGGCATTCGACCGCAGGTTGCGATGCGTGAGCATGGCGCCCTTGCTGCGACCCGTGGTGCCGCTGGTGTAGAGGATGGCGGCAAGGTCGTCGTCCGCCTTCCGCGCGACGGCGTGCCTGTCGCTGCATTGCGCAGCCACTTCGAGCAAGGTGCCCTTGCGGTTGTCGTCGAGCGTGAAGACATGCCGCGTACCGGCCGCCGTGGCAATGGGCGCAACCCACGAGGCGTTCGCGCTGCTGCAGACCACGACCTCCGGTTCGGCATTGCCGATGAAGTATTCGATCTCCGCTTCGCGATAGGCGGTGTTGAGCGGCAGGAAGACATACCCTGCGCGCAGGGTGGCGAGATAGAGCAGCAAGGCCTCGACGGATTTTTCGACCTGCACGGCGATGCGCGCGCCCTCCTGGAGCTTCAGTGCATCGAGAAGGTTGGCGATCATCGCGCTCGCGCGGTCGAGGTCTCGCCACGAATACAGAAGCCCGTCATCGGTCTCGATCGCGATCTGGTCGAGGTCGGACGGAAAAGCCGCGCGCAGTGCGGCGAAGAGATTGGCGTTGGTCGGTTCGGTCATGGTGTTTTCAGAAGACGGGTGCGCGCTTGGAGAGGAAGGCCGCGATGCCTTCACGATGCTCGGTGGAGTCCGCGTAGTCGTAGGCGGCCGCGAGCAGCGGCCCGATCGATTCGTGCCCCGCGGATCGGCGGAGGGCCGCGAAAGTGCGCTTGTTGAGTCGAGCGGCCTCGGGTGCCAGCGCGGCAATGCGATGTGCATGGGCCAGAACCTCTGCGGTCAGCTCCGCATCGGGCAGCACGCGCAACAGGAAGCCAGCGTCGTAGAGGCGATCGGCGCCATGCACACTGGCGGCGAGCAGCATGTCGCGCGCGAGCGCGTCGCCGACCGCGCCGTGCACGAGCGCCGCCTCGCGCGGCGCCATCGGAAAGCCCAGCTTCGCGATGGGCGCGCCGAACCTGGCCGAAGCACTCGCCAGGCGAATGTCGCAACAGCTCGCGATTTCAAGGCCGGCGCCCATGCAGGCGCCTTCGATGCGGGCCACCATCGGCAACTCGCAGGCCAGCATCGCGGCGAGCGCGGCCCACACTTCGTTCTCGTGGAATTCGCGCAGGCGCGCTTCGTCGAAACGGAAGGACGGGTACTCGGAAATGTCGCCTCCGGCACAGAAGGCCGCGCCTTCGCCCACGACGACGACACAGCGCAGCGACGCATCCTGCGCCAGCCCTTCGAAGACGGCGCGGAGTTCGCGCCACATGGCGCGCGTCATCGCGTTGAGCCTGCTCGCGTTTGCAAGCGTCACGAACGCGACCGGGCCCTCGCTGCACAACCGGATCGAAGCCGTCATTCCAGCTTGGCTCCCGAAGCCTTGACCACCTCGGCCCAGCGCTTGATCTCGGCGTTCACGAACGCACCGTATGCGGGGCCGTAGAGGCTTGGAATCTCCGAGCCGTTACTGGCCCAGATGGTCTTGAGCTCATCGGTTGCGAGCGCTTTCTTCATGTCGTCGATGATTCTCGACTGCACGTCGGCGGGGGTGCCCTTGGGGGCCCAGAGGCCGTACCAGGTGGTCACGGTGTAGTCCGGCAGCCCGACCTCGGCCGCGCACGGCACGTCGGGAAAGGCGGGGTTGCGCTTGCCGCCTGCGACCATCAGTGCCTTGATACGGCCCGCCTTGATGTGCTGCGCCGATGAGCCGAGTCCGTCGAACATCACATCGACGTTGCCGGCGATCAGGTCCTGCAGCGCGGGACCGGCGCCCCGATAGGGAATGTGCGTGATGAAAGTGCCCGTCTGGATCTTGAACAACTCGCCCGCCAGGTGGTGCGAGGTCCCCGCGCCGGCAGAAGCGTAGTTGAGCTTGCCGGGGTTCTGCTTGGCGGCGGCAATGAATTCCTTCAGCGTCGCTGCGGTCACGCGCTTGGGATTGACAACGACCACCTGCGGCACATTGGCCAACAGCATCAGCGGCACGAAGTCCTTCACGATGTCGTAGTCCAGCTTCGGGTAGACCGACGGCGCGATGGCATGGTGGACGGCGCCCATGAAGAGCGTGTAGCCGTCCGGCTGCGCCTTCGCCGCGATGCTGGCGCCCAGGGTTCCGCCAGCGCCGCCCCGGTTGTCGATCACCAGCGTCTGGCCCGTGATCCGGCTGAACTGCGCCGACAGCGGCCGCGCGAAGGCGTCGGTACCACCGCCTGCCGGGAACGGAACGATCATCGTCACCGGTTTGGTCGGCCAACCGGCCTGGGCGCCCGCGCCACCGGATAGAACCGCGGTGGCGGTGGCGGCGGCGAGGCGCAACACGTCGCGCCGCTGGAAATTGGGGGTCATTTGCTTGTCTCCTGTCGTTGTGGACTCTCGTGCGCCGGGGCCTTCGGCGCGCTGGAATAGGCCCTCTGCCAATCAATTCTTGAGGAAGAGATCGTCGATGTCGCCGGACACAGCGACCTTGCCTTGCGCCAGCAGCGCCCGATGCTTGTCGAGGCGCTTCAGATCGTAGAGATAGTTGACCATGAGCCCGTAGGACTGCTTCAGCCCCTTGGGCGAGGGATCGCCGGCCCAGTTGAGGCGCTCCACCCGGGCGCCGTTGCCCAGATGAAAGCGCGCGACCGGATCGACCGGCTTGCCGTCGGCGGTCGCCCGGCCGAGGTATTCGGCAGCCGAATTCAGCAACAGCTGGCGCACCGGCGACTTGGCATCGAGCGCACTCGTCTCGTCGGCCGCGGCCAGAAAGCGCTCGGCCGTGGGCGGCAGCGAGCCGACGACACGGCCCAGCTCCGTCGCCCGCTTTTCGTCGAGCCGCTCCACCATGCCGGCCGCGTGCTTGGCGAGCCACGCGCGAAACCCCGGGATCGGCGACAGCGTCGCGAAGGTCTTCAGGCGCGGCAGTTCTTCCTGCAGCGTCTCGACCACGCGCTTGATCAGCGAGTCACCGAAGCTCACCCCGCGCAGGCCGGTCTGCGTGTTGCTGATCGAATAGAAGATCGCGGTCGTGGCCTTGTCGGGCTTGACCAGCGCAGCCGCTTCGTCGAGCAGGGGCACGATGCCTTCGCTGACCTTGTCGACCAGCGCCACCTCCACAAAGATCAGCGGAGTATTCGGCAGCCGCGGGTGGAAGAAACCGTAGCAACGGCGATCGCTGTCGAGCCGGTTCTTGACGTCGGCCCAGCTCTTGATGTCGTGAACGGCCTCGTACTGGATCAGCTTTTCGATGAGGGAGGCCGGCGAGTCCCAGCTGATGCGCCGCAGGTCCAGGAAAGCCACGTCGAACCATGTCGAGAACAGGTGTTCGAGCTCGGCGTCCAGAGGCACCAGCCGGCGGTCACCCTTGAGGTGCGGCAGCAGTTCGGCGCGCAGGTCGACCAGGAAACGCATGCCGTCGGGGTCGATGGCAAAGCGCTGCAGCAGACGCGCACGCGGAGAGGCCAGCGCACGCCGCAAGTGCACCTCGGCCTGCCCTTCGTCGGGCGTACCGACGGCGGCCTCGTGCCGGTCGCGGGCGCTGCTGAGCTTTTGCACGTCAGGCGCGAAGCGTTCGCTCATGAGCAGCCAGATGTCGCGCCGCTCATCCAGGTCGCGGCCGGCGTACCACTGCACGACTGCGTGGGCGCGGCGGCCTGCCTCGACCTCGCTCACGCTGGGGTCGACCACCGCCTGGAGTTCGACCAGCGCGCGGCGCAGCGCACGCGGCGCGAGCGCCTCGCCGTTGCGGCGCAGCGTGGCCTCCAGCCGGTCGGCCAGCGGTCGCGGGCCGGAAGTGGATGCCGTCTTCTTCGCTTCCGGGTCGTTTCCCGGGCGCAAGCGCGAGACGCTGCGCGTGATCCAGTCGCTGGCATTCATGAAATGAGCTTGGCCTTCTGTTGCAGCGCAACCGCCCGCAGGGCTTCGCGCTGCCGGTTGAGATGGGTGCGCATCGCGGCCTCCGCGCCGTCGCTGTCGCGCGCCTTGAGCGCGGCGAACACTGCGAGATGCTCCGAGAGGCTCTGGTCCAGCCGCCCCGGCGCATGCAGCTGCTGCAGCCGCGCGAGCTTGAGGATCTTGCGCAAATCGCCGATCACCTGCGCGAGCCAACGGTTGTCGGCCAGCATGATGATGGCCTCGTGGATCGCGAAGTTGGTGGCGTAGTACTCGTTGATGCGCCTGGCACGCGCGTTCTTCGCGAGCCTGAGGTGCAAGGTTTCGAGGGCTTCGAGGTCGGCGTCGCTCGCATTGCGTGCAGCCTCCCAGGCACAACGACCTTCCAGCAGTGCGATCACCGGAAAGATGTCGTCCAAGTCACGTTGGGTGACCTCTGCCACGAAGCAGCCGCGCCGCGGTTCGTGCCGCAGCAGCCCTTCGGCCGTGAGCACCTTCAGCGCTTCACGCAGCGGCGTGCGCGAGATCTCCAGGCGCGCGCACAGCGCTGCCTCATCGACAAAGCTGCCCGGCGCCATCGTCCCGGCGAAGATTTCCTCGCGCAGGGTGGCGGCGACTTCGTCGTGCAGGGAGTTGTGGACGAGGCGCATGGGCAGGCGAAAGATTCAATTCGGAGTCGACTGTGATTTCTGGAAATTACGCGTAATTATCAGAACTGCACGCCCCGCAAGCAAAGCATTTCTGCCCTCGGAAATACCCTGCCACGCGGCCAGCGCTCAGGCTCGCGCGGTCGCGACCGTCCTCTGGGCAGGCGCGCTGACATAAAGCCAGACGCCGAACACGATCATCGGTACGCAGAGCCATTGCCCCATGCTCATATTGAGTGCGAGCAGCCCGAGGAAGTCATCCGGCTCGCGGAAATATTCCGCGATGAAGCGCATGAGGCCGTAGCCGATCAGGAATACCGCGGACACCCGGCGTTCGCGCCGTTCCTTGCGGGCATAGAGCCACAGCAGCGCGAAGAGCAGCAGCCCCTCCAGCAGGAATTGATAGACCTGCGAAGGATGGCGCGGCAGCATCGATCCGCTTTGCGGAAACACCATGCCCCAAGGCAGGTCCGGGCTGCTGAAGCGGCCCCAGAGCTCGCCGTTGATGAAATTGCCGACGCGGCCCGCGGCCAGCCCGGTGGGAACACAGGGCGCCACGAAATCCATCACCTGCCAGAAGGGCCGCGAACGCGAGTGCGCAAACCAGACCATCGAGGCGATCACGCCCAGCAGCCCGCCATGGAAGCTCATGCCGCCCTGCCACACAAAGAAGATCTCGAGCGGGTGCGTGAGATAGAAGCCTGGCTTGTAGAACAGGCAGTAGCCCAGCCGGCCTCCGACGATCACACCCATCACGCCGAGGAAAAGGATGTCTTCGAGGTCCTTGCGGGTCCAGGCGCCCGGTCCGGTGATGGAGCGGAACGGCTCGTGCCGCAGCCTGCGCGTGCCGAGAAAAAAGAACAGCGCGAAAGCGGCGAGATAGGTCAGGCCATACCAATGGATGGCGATCGGCCCGAGCTGCAGGGCCACGGGATTGATCTGCGGGTACATGAGCATGGGTGGATTAAAACACCCCGAGGCTTGCCCACTTCCTGTGGCCGCCTCCCCTCTTGCAGGGGGCAATCTCCGCAGATCAGCGGAGCCGGACCCGGTGGCATTCCGGACTTCAGGCCTTGATGAAGCTGATGAAGCGAGCCAAGGCCGGGTTGTTGGCGTGGGCAGGCCAAACGAGGCTGGTTTCGCAGCTGGGCAGAGGTACGGCCGAGCGACGGCGCCCGGCGGGCTCGAACTCGCCCGCGGCACGGTAGACCACGCCGGAGCGCCGGAACTGCGTGACGCTTTCGGGGACCCAGGCGACCCCGAGGCCGCCCCACACCAGGTTCACGATGGTCTGCATCTGGATGGCTTCCTGCGCGATTTCGGGGGCCCGGCCGGCCGCGTGGTACAGACCAAAGATGGCGTCGTGCAGCGACGGGACGATACGGCGCGGGAAGATGACGAGTGGCTCGGCGAGAGCGTCGGCGAGGGACACCTTGCTCGCCTTCGCCAGCGGGTGCCCGGCCGGCAGCGCAAGGACCAGGGGCTCCTCGGAAACCGCCAGCCGGTCCAGGCCCGGCGGCGCGAAGCCGGGGGAATGCAGCATCAGGCCGGCATCGATCTCGCCGCGTGAAATGGCTTCGAGCTGCACGTCGCCGGTGGCTTCGACCAGCTCCAGTGCCACCTCCGGGCACTGGATGCGGAACTCACGCACCCACGCGGGCAGGCGCTCGAAGCCGATGGTGGAGACGAAAGCGAGACGTACGCGGCCCACCTCGCCTGCAGCCGCCGCCTTGGCCCGCGCCGGTAGCGCCTGTGCACGAGCCAGCAGTTCGCGGACGTCGGGCAGCAGCGCCTCGCCAGCCGGCGTGAGCGCGACGCGCCGCCGCGTGCGGTCGAACAGCACGACGCCCAGCGTCTTCTCGATCTGCGCGATGGCCTGCGTGACTGGGGGCTGCGTCATGTGCAGGCGCTGAGCGGCGCGGCCGAAATGGAGTTCTTCGGCGACGGCGACGAACTGCCGCCAGGCGCGCAAGTCGATCCAGGCTTCTTTCATATGCCGAGCATATCAATCGGACACAAAAAACGGATTGGAACCAATCAATCAATCGTCCGATACTTGGCGTCCCCGATTCCCGACCCACGAGACACACGATGGACACCAAAACGATCCAGATCAACCGCCGCAGCGCCAACATCGTCGAAGGCAAGAGCCGCGCGCCGAACCGCTCCATGTTCTACGCCATGGGCTACGAGGAAGGCGACTTCAAGAAGCCGATGGTCGGCGTGGCCAATGGCCACAGCACCATCACGCCCTGCAACTCGGGCCTGCAGAAGCTGGCGGATGCGGCCATCGCCGGCATCGAGGAAGCCGGCGGCAACGCCCAGGTGTTCGGCACGCCCACCATCTCGGACGGCATGGCGATGGGCACCGAAGGCATGAAGTACTCCCTCGTGAGCCGCGAAGTCATCTCCGATTGCATCGAGACCTGCGTCGGCGGCCAATGGATGGACGGCGTGCTGGTCGTCGGCGGCTGCGACAAGAACATGCCCGGCGGCCTCATGGGCATGCTGCGCGCCAACGTGCCGGCCATCTACGTCTACGGCGGCACCATCCTGCCGGGCAGGTACAAGGGCCAGGACTTGAACATCGTGAGCGTGTTCGAGGCCGTCGGCCAGAACGCCGCCGGCAACATGAGCGACGAGGACCTGAAGGAAATCGAGATGCGCGCGATCCCGGGCACGGGTTCCTGCGGCGGCATGTACACGGCCAACACGATGAGCTCCGCTTTCGAGGCGCTGGGCATTTCGCTGCCCTACTCGTCGACCATGGCCAATCCGCACGACGAGAAGGCCAACTCCGCCAAGGAATCGGCCAAGGTGCTGATCGAGGCGATCAAGAAGGACATCAAGCCGCGCGACATCGTGACCAAGAAGGCCATCGAGAACGCGGTGGCCGTGATCATGGCCACTGGCGGATCGACCAACGCGGTGCTGCACTTCCTGGCGATCGCACACACGGCCGGCGTGGATTGGTCCATCGACGATTTCGAGCGCATGCGCAAGAAGGTGCCGGTGTTGTGCGACCTGAAGCCCAGCGGCAAGTATCTCGCCGTCGACCTGCACAAGGCTGGCGGCATCCCGCAAGTCATGAAGGTGCTGCTGAACGCGGGCCTGCTGCATGGCGACTGCATCACCATCACCGGCCAGACCATCGCCGAAGTGCTGAAGGACGTGCCCGACCAGCCGCGCGCCGACCAGGAAGTGATCCGTCCGATCAGCAATCCGATGTACGCCGAAGGCCACCTCGCCATCCTGAAGGGCAACCTCTCGCCCGAAGGCGCGGTCGCGAAGATCACCGGTCTCAAGAACCCGGTCATCACCGGACCCGCACGCGTGTTCGACGACGAGCAATCGGCGCTGCAAGCCATCCTTGACGGCAAGATCAAGGCGGGCGACGTGATGGTGCTGCGCTACCTCGGCCCGAAGGGCGGCCCCGGCATGCCGGAGATGCTGGCTCCGACCGGCGCGCTGATCGGTGCCGGTCTGGGCGAAAGCGTCGGCCTCATCACCGACGGCCGCTTCTCCGGCGGCACTTGGGGCATGGTGGTCGGCCACGTCGCGCCCGAAGCCGCGGCCGGTGGCACCATCGCGTTCGTCAACGAAGGCGACTCCATCACCATCGACGCCCATCAGCTCAAGCTCGAACTCAACGTCCCCGACGCCGAGATCGCCAAGCGCCGCGAAGGCTGGAAGGCCCCTGCGCCCCGCTACACCCGCGGCGTGCAAGCCAAGTTCGCCTTCAACGCCTCCAGCGCCAGCTCAGGCGCGGTACTCGACAAGTTCTAAATAGGCGAGTCCCAGACTCTAAAGCCAGTGAATACCGCGGATCCGGCTCGGCCGGTCCGCAGGTATTGCCCCCTGCAAGGGGGTAGGCGAAGCGACACGAAGTGCGCGCAGCCTGGGGGTGTACCTATTTCCGCCGGAGAGTCCCCAGCTTGCTCCGCTGGCGATCGATGCGTTCCTGCCGGCGCGCGTTTTCCCGTTCGACCACCTTGCGCTTGGTGTAGCCGGACGAATCGGCCCAAGCCCACCAGACGATCGCGAGCGCGAACGGGATCAGCACGATCCACCAGCTCCAGACGGCGACGGGGCCGACTTCGAGCAATTTGAGAGCCACCCCGAGCAGGCCCAGCATCAGAAACCACATCGCGAACTCCTCGTTATTCTGCAGACGCGCGTGGAAGCCGGGCGTGCACCGCCTTACCTACAATCGCGTTGGATCGACTTTAACGCACCGACTCGACAACACCCGATGAAAAAAGCGCTTCTGCTTGCCGCATTGAGCCTCGGCTGTGCCGCCCCCGCTTTCGCCGACCTGGCCCTCGCCACTTCGAAGAACTGCATGAGCTGTCATGCGGTCGATCGCAAGGTGCTCGGCCCGTCCTTCAAGGATGTGGCAGCGAAGTACAAGGACAACAAGGGCGCAGTCGACGCGCTCGCCACCAAGATCGTGAAGGGCGGCTCGGGCGTCTGGGGCCAGATACCGATGCCGGCCAACAACCAGGTCAGTGAAGCGGACGCCAAGAAGCTTGCTGCCTGGGTGCTCTCGACCAAATAGGCGCGGGTGCGCTCAGACCGCCGGCGGCATGCCAGCGGCCGTCGCCGCCGCCCGGCGGTCGAAGCGATCTTCCAGCTGGCCGATATGGGCCGCGATCGTGTTATCCGATTGTTCGCAGCGCATCTTGAACGCGGTCTCGAGTTGCTCCACCCGAGCCAGCAGCGCGGCATGACGCTCGGCGTTGCGCGCCATGTGGGCGTTCTCTTGCGCCTCCAGGAAATTGCGCAATTCGGTGAAGCGTGAAGCCTCGGCCTTGTCGGCGAGGTCGCGCTGGGCCTGCATCTCCTTGGTGTGGCGGCGCGTCTCCATCAGGATCGAGCTCTGCAGGTAGACCACATAGGCCACGAAGAAGATGCCCAGCAACGCCGTGAGCCCCAGCATGATCAGCCCGAATGGCGCAGTGACCTGCATGAAGCCGACCGACATGGCGGTGGGCGTGACGAGCAGGCCCCAGTTCAACGCCGCCAGCGCCGCGATCAGCAGCACGACGACCAGCAGCACACCGGTTCTCAATCCCATGACGTTGTCTCCTCGACGATCAATGGGCCATTTGTAACGCATGCCCGCCGCCCACCGTGTCGGACGGAGGCGCGGACGGCGAGATCAGTACGCCTGGCCCAGCTGTTCGAGGATGGCGGGATTCTCGAGCGTGGAGGTGTCCTGCGTGATGGCCTCGCCCTTGGCGATGCTGCGCAACAGGCGCCGCATGATCTTGCCGCTGCGCGTCTTCGGCAGGTTCTCGCCGAAGCGGATGTCCTTGGGCTTCGCGATGGGGCCGATTTCCTTGGCCACCCAGTTGCGCAGCTCGGCGGCAATCTGCTTGGCCTCTTCCCCGCTCGGACGGCCGCGCTTGAGCACGACGAAGGCGCAAACCGCTTCGCCGGTGAGATCATCCGGCCGGCCGACGACGGCGGCCTCGGCCACGAGGTCGGTCTTGGCGACCAGCGCGGATTCGATTTCCATCGTGCCAAGCCGGTGGCCCGACACGTTGAGCACGTCGTCGATGCGCCCGGTGATGCGGAAGTAGGCCCGATCGGCGCTGCGCACGGCACCGTCGCCGGCGAGGTAGACCGTGCCGCCCATCTCCTCGGGGAAGTAGCTCTTCTTGAAGCGCTCGGGATCGTTCCAGATCGTGCGGATCATCGATGGCCACGGCCGCTTGATCACCAGCATGCCGCCGGCACCGTGCGGGATGTCCTTGCCCGTCTCGTCGACGATCGCGGCCATGATGCCCGGCAGCGGCAGTGTGCAGGAGCCCGGCACCAGCGGCGTCGCGCCCGGCAATGGCGTGATGACATGGCCGCCGGTTTCGGTCTGCCAGAAGGTGTCGACGATCGGGCAATTCTCATGGCCGACGTTCCGGTAGTACCACATCCAGGCTTCGGGATTGATCGGCTCGCCCACCGTGCCGAGGATGCGCAGTGAGGAGAGGTCCCAGTTCTTCGGGTGCACCTTCTCGTCGCTGTCGGCCGCCTTGATGAGGGAACGGATCGCGGTAGGCGCCGTGTAGAAGATCGAGACCTTGTGCTTCTCGATCATCTGCCAGAAGCGGCCCGCGTGCGGGAAGGTCGGAATGCCTTCGAACACGACCTGCGTGGCGCCGGCCGCGAGCGGGCCGTAGGCGACATAGGTGTGGCCGGTGATCCAGCCGATGTCGGCGGTGCACCAGAAGATGTCTTCCGGCCGGATGTCGAAGGTCCAGTCCATCGTGAGCTTTGCCCACAGCAGGTAGCCGCCCGTCGAATGCTGCACGCCCTTGGGCTTGCCGGTCGAGCCGGAGGTGTAGAGGATGAAAAGCGGGTGCTCCGCGCCGACCGGCACCGGGGCGCACTCGGTTCCCTGCCCCTTGAGCGCCTCGTCGAAGGTCTTGTCGCGACCCGCCACCATGTTGCAGGGCGTCGCCGTGCGCTGGTAGACCAGCACCGTCTTGATCGACTCGCAGCCGCCCAGCGCGATGCCGTCGTCCACGATGGCCTTGAGCGGCAGTTCCTTGCCGCCGCGCAACTGGAAGTTGGCAGTGATGACCGCCACCGCGCCGGCGTCGATGATGCGTTCCTGCAGCGCCTTGGCCGAGAAGCCGCCGAACACCACGCTGTGGGTCGCGCCGATGCGGGCGCAGGCCTGCATCGCAATCACGCCCTCGATCGTCATCGGCATGTAGATGATGACGCGGTCGCCCTTCTGGATGCCCTGGGCCTTCAGCGCATTGGCGAACTGGGAGACGCGTGCCAAGAGTTCCTTGTAGCTGACCTTCGTGACGGCGCCGTCGTCGGCCTCGAAGATGATCGCGGTCTTGTTCTCGACCGGCGTTCCCATGTGCTTGTCCAGGCAGTTGGCCGAGGCGTTGAGCTCGCCGTCGTCGAACCACTTGTAGAACGGCGGGTTGGATTCGTCCAGCGTGCGGGTGAAAGCCTTGCTCCACACCACGTTGGCGCGCGCCTGACGGGCCCAGAAGCCCTCGAAGTCGTCCGCGGCCTCCTTGCAGAGGGCGTCGTACGCCGCCATGTCGGCCACGCGCGCGCCCTTGCTGGCCCGGGCGTCGGGCGGAAACACGCGGTTTTCGACCAGAACGGATTCGATGGTGGAAGCGCTGCTCATTCGTTGTCTCCTGTACCTGCGTTCACTACGGCCGGTAATGTGGGCGTCTGCACTTACGGATCACTGACGGGACATGTTAACGAGAGGGGACATCCTGTCGACGCCGGCATGCGCCCCCCTAAAATCGCGCCTTTCCCACCGATTCGCATCGATGTCCAACACCGACCCCCTCCTCCCGCCCACCGGTAAGACCTCGCCGCTTCGTCCGCTGCCCAACCTGATCTTCGCGAGCCGCTGGCTGCAGCTGCCGCTGTATCTGGGGCTTATCGTGGCGCAGGGCGTGTACGTCGTGCACTTCCTGGTGGAGCTCCTGCATCTGGTGGAAGCGGCCTTCGGGAGCAAGGACGCACTGGAGGCGCTCGTCACCAGCATCGGCTACAAGACCACCGCGCCGGTCGTCTCTCTCAACGAGACCGTCATCATGCTGGTGGTACTGGCGCTGATCGACGTGGTGATGATCTCCAACCTGCTCATCATGGTGATCGTCGGCGGCTACGAGACCTTCGTGAGCCGGATGAACCTCGAAGGCCATCGCGACCAGCCGGAGTGGCTGAGTCACGTGAACGCCTCGGTCCTGAAGGTGAAGCTCGCGACGGCCATCATCGGCATCAGCTCGATCCACCTGCTCAAGACCTTCATCAACGCGGACAACTACACCGATCGCGTGCTGATCGCTCAGACGGCGATCCACATCACTTTCCTGCTTTCGGCGATGGCGATCGCGGTCACTGACCGGCTGATGTCGCCCGGCCCGGCCGCCGACCACTGAGCCAGTCCGGGCGCGGGGCGATCACCGCCCCGTCATGTTCTCGGGAATGACCCACTGATCGAATTGCTCGGCGGTCAGATGCCCCGACGCGATCGCCGCCTCACGCAGGCTGCTGCCTTCCTTGTGCGCCTTCTTTGCGATGAAGGCTGCCTTGTCGTAGCCGATGTGGGTGTTGAGCGCGGTCACCAGCATCAACGAGCGCTGGACCAGTTCGGTGATGCGTTCCCGGTTCGGCTCGATGCCCACCGCGCAATGGTCGTTGAAGCTCACCATGCCGTCCGCCAGCAGGCGCACGCTCTGCAGGAAGTTGTGCGCCACCATCGGGCGGAAGACGTTGAGCTCGAAGTTGCCCGAGGCGCCGCCGAAGTTGATCGCGACGTCGTTTCCGAAGACCTGGGCCGCGAGCATCGTGACGGCCTCGCTCTGCGTCGGATTGACCTTGCCCGGCATGATGGACGAGCCGGGCTCGTTCTCGGGGATGCTCAGTTCGCCGATGCCGCTGCGCGGACCGCTGGCGAGCCAGCGCACGTCGTTGGCAATCTTGGTCATGCTCGCGGCCAGCGTCTTCAGCGCGCCATGCGCATGCACCATCCCGTCGATGCTCGCCATCGCCTCGAACTTGCTCGGCGCGGTGACGAAGGGCAGGCCCGTGAGCCTCGCCAGTTCGGCTGCCACCTGCTCCGCATAGCCCTTGGGCGCGTTGAGGCCGGTGCCGACCGCCGTGCCACCCAGAGCGAGTTCGCACAGGTGCGGAAGCGCCGCGCGCACATGCGCCTCGCCGTGCGCAAGCTGCGCCACATAGCCCGAGAACTCCTGGCCCAGCGTGAGCGGGGTTGCGTCCTGCAGGTGGGTGCGGCCGATCTTCACGATGTCGGCGAAGTCCTTCGATTTCTTGTCAAGCGTGGTGCGCAGCTTGGCGATGGCAGGCAGGAGCTTGTGCGTGATCGCGTCGACCGCCGCGACGTGCATGGCCGTGGGGAACACGTCGTTGGACGACTGGCTGCGGTTGACGTCGTCGTTCGGGTGTACCAGCCGCCCTTCCCCGCGCTCGCCGCCCAGCAGTTCGCTGGCACGATTGGCGAGCACTTCGTTGACGTTCATGTTCGTCTGCGTGCCCGACCCCGTCTGCCAGACGACAAGGGGAAACTCGTCCGCATGGCCGCCGGCGATGACCTCGTCGGCCGCCGCGACGATCGCGTCGGTCTTCTTGTCGTCCTGCAGGCCCAGCGCGCGATTCACCACCGCCGACGCACGCTTGACTTGCGCCAGCGCGCGAATGATCTCGCGCGGCTGGCGCTCGCCGGAGATGTCGAAGTTCTGCAGCGAGCGCTGCGTCTGCGCGCCCCACAGCTTGTCGGCGGGCACTTCGATGGGGCCGAAGGTATCGCGCTCGACGCGGGTCTTGGATGTAGTCGCCATGAGGAAAGCTTCTCAGAGATGGGTTGACAGAACGCGAGCGGCCTCTTGCAGGAACTCGAATTCCTGGTCCGACAGCCGGCGCGGCTCGAAATCGAAATGGCACAGGGTGCCGAACAGTTGCCCGCTTTTGTCGACCAGCGGGATGCCGTGATACGCCAGAACCACGCCCTTGAAGGGGCTGCCGTCGACCCGCGGATCGGCACGCGAGTCGTCGGTCAGGAAGGCGCCTTCGCGGATGGCGTGCTGGCAGAAGCTGTCGCCGAGGGGCACCACGCCCAGCGATTCCGGCAGGAGCGCGCCCTCGCGGTCGTACAGATACAGATTGCGC
This sequence comes from Variovorax flavidus, assembly GCF_030317145.1. Classification (GTDB taxonomy): domain Bacteria; phylum Pseudomonadota; class Gammaproteobacteria; order Burkholderiales; family Burkholderiaceae_C; genus Variovorax; species Variovorax flavidus. Next base: position 191,244 of record NZ_JASZYE010000001.1, on the reverse strand, counting down.
ACCGTCATTGCCTCGAGACGATAGATCGCGGTGCAGCGGTGTTCCACGCGCTGGTTGAGAAACCGCAGGCCGGCCAGCACTCCTTCGTTGCGGAGGATCTGCTCGAATTCGGCGGTGGGCGTGGCGACGGCGGCGGTCATGGGGCTGGATCCTTGCTCGACAAATGAAGATAGCACAAGGCTATCCGGGTCGCAGTCGGGCGGGCGCCAACCGCGGCTGGGATAATTGCGGGGTTTGTCTGCCACCCTCCCCCACGAATCGCCATGACCATCATCCAGCAAGCCGACCTGATCGAGTCGGTTTCCGCCGCGCTGCAATACATCAGCTACTACCACCCGACCGACTACATCGCCCACCTGGCCAAGGCCTATGAGCGCGAGCAGAGCCCGGCGGCCAAGGATGCGATGGCGCAGATCCTCACCAACAGCAAGATGAGCGCCACGGGCCACCGGCCGATCTGCCAGGACACGGGCATCGTCAACGTATTCCTGAAGGTCGGCATGGATGTCCGCTGGGGCGGCTTCACCGGCAGCCTCGACGACGCCATCAACGAAGGCGTGCGCCGTGGCTACAACCATCCCGACAACATGCTGCGCGCCTCGGTCGTGGCCGACCCGCAGTTCGACCGCAAGAACACGAAGGACAACACGCCAGCCGTGATCTTCACCGAGATCGTCCCGGGCAATACCGTTGAAGTGACCGTCGCGGCCAAGGGCGGCGGCAGCGAGAACAAGAGCAAGCTCGCCATGCTGAATCCCGGCGACAGCATCGTCGACTGGGTGCTGAAGACCGTGCCGACCATGGGGGCCGGCTGGTGCCCGCCCGGCATGCTCGGCATCGGCATCGGCGGCACGGCCGAGAAGGCCACCCTGCTCGCCAAGGAAAGCCTGATGGACGACCTCGACATGCACGAACTGCAGGCCAAGAAGGCATCGGGCGCGGAACTCAGCAAGGTCGAGGCGCTGCGCATCGAGCTGTACGAGAAGGTCAACGCACTCGGTATCGGCGCGCAGGGCCTGGGTGGTCTTTCCACCGTGCTCGACGTCAAGATCAAGATGTACCCGACGCACGCGGCCAGCAAGCCGGTCGCCATGATCCCGAACTGCGCTGCGACCCGCCACGCGCATTTCGTGCTCGACGGCTCCGGCCCCGTGTACCTCGAAGCACCCTCGCTGGACCTCTGGCCCAAGATCGACTGGGCGCCCGACTACAACAAGAGCAAGCGCGTCGACCTCGACACGCTCACGCCCGCCGAGGTCGCCAGCTGGAAGCCGGGCGACACGCTGCTGCTCAACGGCAAGATGTTCACGGGACGCGACGCGGCGCACAAGCGCATCGCCGACATGCTCGCCAAGGGCGAGAAGCTGCCGGTGGACTTCACCAACCGCATGATCTATTACGTGGGCCCGGTCGATCCGGTCGGCGACGAGGCCGTCGGCCCCGCCGGCCCGACCACCTCCACGCGCATGGACGGTTTCACCGAAATGATGCTCGCCGAGACCGGCCTGATCGGCATGATCGGCAAGGCCGAGCGCGGCCCGGTCGCCATCGAGGCGATCAAGAAACACCAGAGCGCCTACCTGATGGCGGTCGGCGGCGCGGCCTACCTCGTGAGCAAGGCGATCAAGACCGCCAAGGTGGTCGGCTTCGCCGACCTCGGCATGGAAGCCATCTACGAATTCGACGTCGTCGACATGCCCGTGACGGTCGCCGTCGACGCCGGTGGCACCAGCGCCCACATCACCGGCCCGGCCGAGTGGCAGAAGCGCATTGCGAGCGGCGAGTTCAAGACGATCGCGCTGCAACCGGCCTGAGCATGACGCCGGCCGGCCACCTCACGAATGCCGATCGACCGATCGGCGTGTTCGACAGCGGGGTCGGGGGTCTGAGCGTCCTCAACGCGCTGCGTGAGGAGTTGCCGCACGAGCGATTCGTCTACTTCGCGGACACCGCCCATGCGCCCTATGGAGAGCGCGGCGATGCCTATGTCGGCGAGCGCAGCGGGACGATCGCGCGGTACCTGCTGGAGACGCATCGGATCAAGGCGCTGGTCGTGGCGTGCAATACCGCCACGGCGGCGGCGATCCACCGGGTGCGGGCGGATCACCCGATGCTGCCGGTGATCGGCGTCGAACCGGCCCTCAAACCCGCGGTGGCGCTGAGCCGGACGGGGCACATCGCGGTCATGGCGACGCGCGTGACCGTGGAAAGCCGAAAGTTCGAGACACTGCGCGCCTCCCTCGCCGCGCAGGCCAGCTTCCACATCGTGCCTTGCGACGGGCTGGCCGGTGCGATCGAGCGATCCGACCTTCCAGCAATCGCTTCGCTCTGCCAGAAGTACACGGCTGATGCGGGTGTCTACGGGAGCGATGCCGGACAGATCGACACCCTGGTGCTCGGCTGCACGCACTACCCCTTCATCGCCGACGAACTGCGACGCCACACGGGCGAAACCGTGCGCTTCATCGATACCGGATTGCCGGTGGCCCAGCAGACCCGCAGGCTCCTCGGCCAGGCGGGACAACTCGCACTCGAAGGGGACGGTGCCGTGCTGCTGCTCAGCAGCGCAGCGCCCGAATCGCTGGATGCGGCCGCATCACGCTGGCTCGCGTTGTCCGCGGGCCCCGCAAGCCTTGCCCGGACCGCCATTGCGGCAACCGTCTGACGCCACGCATGGTCCGCAGGTTCCTTTTTGCCACCTGCCTTCTGGGCGCCTTCTGCGCCCCAGGCCACGCCGCCTGCGATACGGGCCTCGCGGAACGCATGCACGCCAAGCTGCACCCCAAGCGTGCGCTCGATCACGAACGCGCCGTGTGCGAGCCGTGGAGGGGCTTGCCGGGCCGCTTCATCGTCGTACTGCCCATGCCAAGGCCATCGTCCGAGCCGGGCGCCACGCAGTTCGACCTCGACGTGCTGGTGGTCCAGCAGGCCGACAACGGCAACACGGACCGCGCCAGGATCGTCAGCCGCCTGTTCGAAGAGTCCGCCTTGACCGAGGACGCCGTGCGCATCGGCGAGATCAAGATCGACACGGCGCGCTACACGCTGGCCGCCGACACGCGGGCCTTCGGCGTGCGAATCCTTCGCCAGGGCTCCTCGCGCGCCAGCCCCTATTCCGAAGAAACGCTGACGCTCTACGTCCCGCAAGGGCAGAAGCTCGCCAAGGTTCTTGACAGCCTCCAGATGACCCTCGAGCGCGGCGAGTGGGACACCAACTGCACCGGTAATTTCGAGACTGTTCGCGGCAGCCTGTCCGTGGCGCGCGGCAGTACGCACAGCGGCTATGCCGACCTGATCCTGCGCGAGGCGCAATCGAAGAGCCGCTCCGCACTGCAGGGGGAGGAATGCGCAACGCACGAACGGGCGCCGACCTTCAAGGCGACCGTGCTGCGCTATGACGGCGCGGGCTATCGCGCCTCAAAGGCGGTCGCCTCCGACTAGCGTCGGCAGATTTCCGCGTCAGGCGCGCAACGCTGCCTCACGACCGCGGCGCATGTCGATCGGCAGCAGCAGCAGCAGACCCGCGATGAACAGCGCTGCCGTCGAAAGGATGGCGATGCGCTGGTTGCCGCCGGTCATCCAGGTGATGGCACCGTAGCTCAGCGGACCGATGATGCTGGCCAGCCGGGTCGCGAAGGTCCAGAGGCCGAAGAATTCGGCGAGTTGGCGCGGCGGCGCGAGAACGCCCGTCATGGCTCGCCCGGCCGACTGGCTCGATCCCATCGCCAGCCCGGCGATCGATGCAGCCCACCAGAAGCCGCCTTTGGTCGTTACCGAGGCCGCGATCACGCACACGGCGATCCAGGCCACCAGGGTGCCCGCGAGCGAGCGCTTGTGGCCGAGCCGATCCTGCCAATAACCGAACACGAACGCGCCGAGCGCCGCGGCGATGTTCAGCACGAAGATCAGCACCATGGTTTCGCTCGGCACGAAGCCGATGACCTGCTCGGCGTAGATGGCTGCCAGCGTGATCGCCACCGCGACCCCACCCTGGTAGCAGACGGTGCAGGCCAGCAGCCACATGAAGTCGCCATAGGCGCGTGCCTCGCGAAAGGTGCTGCTCAGTTGGAGCCAGGCGCTCTGCTCTTCGCCGCGCTTCTGCGGCACGGCGCGTTCGGGCAGCAGCGCAAAGGTGACGCACGCCGCAACGCCGTAGATCGCAGCGGTGATGAGCATCGTGACCGGCACGAAGTGCGCAGCCGGCAAGCCCTTGGCCTGTGCCGATAGCACATAGGCCAGGCACAGGCCCAGCGCGAGCATTCCGCCGATGTAGCCGAAGGCCCAGCCCCAGCCGCTGACCTTGCCCATGCCTTCGGCGGTCGCGAGTTCCGGCAGGAAGGCCCCGGTGAGCGACTCGCCATAGGAATAAAAGGTGTTGGAAATGATCACCAGAACCATCGCCAGCGCCACGGCATAGGTGCCGACCAGGCGCGGTGTGAGAGCCAGCGCCGCCGTGCCGATCACGCAGCCCGCGGTGACGATCATCAGCACGCGCTTCTTGGCTGCGTGAAGGTCGGCCCAGGCGCCGATCGCGGGCATGGTGAGCATCACGATCGCGTACGAGATGCTCAGGGCCGTCGTCCACGCAAAAGCGCCCCAGGGCGCGCCTTTCGCGATGCCGCCGACAAAGTACGCGGCAAACACCGCGGTGATCACGACGGTGGTGTAGCCCGAATTGGCGAAGTCGTACATGGCCCAGCCAAAGACCTCGCGCTTGCGCACGCCGGGCTGGAGGGCAGACTGGGGGAACAGGGCCAAGCAACGTCTCCTCGAAAAACGTCGCCGAGCATAGCGGAGCGGCTTGACCGCCCCGTGTCGCGTCAGTGCAGGTGTCGCGGCCGGCGACCACCGCCGTGGCCACCGCTGCCCGCGCCGCCGGTGCCACCGCGCGGGCGCTTGCCGATCTCGAGCGAGTTCACCAGGGCGTCGAAGCGATCGCCGAACAGCTTGTCGATCTCGGCCACCACGCCGCCGAGCTCGGCGCCGTCGAAGTGGCGCTCCATCAGGTTGACGACGTCCTCGACCAGCAGGTCGCGCTGCACCTGCATGATGGCGGCGGGATTGGGTCCGACGAAGAGCATGAGAAAGTCGTCGCGCGATTCCTCGTCGGGGTCGCCCTCTTCCTCGTCGAAGTCGGTGTCGTAGAAGGTGACTTCGAGCGCGGCGCCCTGCTCTGCCAGTTCGTTGAGCGCCATGCACATCTCGTCGAGCGCCTGGCGGAAATCCTCGTCACCGGCGACCGTCCAGCAGATCTGGAGCATGTGGTCCTTCTGCTCGAAGCGGATGCCCGGCTCTTCTTCATAGACGCTGGTCGCGCCATCGGCCAGCGAACGCGCGCCGGCATATTTCCAGAGCGGCTTGAGCGCTTCCTGGATCTGCTCGAAGTTCACATCGGAGCGCAGCGGCACATCGCCGTGCACATGGATTTCGAACGGAGCGTTATAGCGAGGCATGTCTTGCTCCCTTGTAGTGTGGTGGTGCCCGGAACCGGGGTCGAACCGGTACGCCCCTTATGCAGGAAGCGGCGGATTTTAAGTCCGATGTGTCTACCAATTTCACCATCCGGGCCGTCCAGTCGGACGTTGACGATACCCCAAACAAAAACAGCCCCGACAACATTGGTTGGCGGGGCTGCGTTTTCAGTACCGAAGGCAGTGGAGGCGCGACCCGGAGTCGAACCGGGCTAGACGGATTTGCAATCCGTTGCATAACCGCTTTGCTATCGCGCCACGTTTTTTCTCGAGACTTTCGAAGTCCTGCGAATACCGCGAAAAAAAGGGAAGCCTGGGCTTCCCTTTTTCAAAACTGGAGCGGGAAAAGAGTCTCGAACTCTCGACCTCAACCTTGGCAAGGTTGCGCTCTACCAACTGAGCTATTCCCGCGTTTCGAGCCTCGAATTATATACTATTTTTTCGAGGTCCCGCAACTGTCGTCATCAATGTTTGACGGAACCCTCGACCGGCGTTGCTGCGCGCTGCTTGGCCAGTTCGGCCACGGCAGCGGCCGAGGCTGCAACCTCTTCGTCGGACAGCGGCGTCGGCATCTTCTCCAGCGCGATCTCGAGCACCTTGTCGATCCACTTCACCGGCACGATCTCGAGGCCGTTCTTCACGTTCTCCGGAATGTCCTGCAGATCCTTCGCGTTCTCCTCGGGGATCAGCACGGTCTTGATGCCGCCACGCAAGGCGGCCAGCAGCTTTTCCTTCAGGCCGCCGATCGCCGTGACTTCGCCACGCAAGGTGATTTCGCCGGTCATCGCGACATCGGCCCGCACCGGGATGCCGGTGAGTGCCGACACGAAGGCCGTCGTCATCGCTGCGCCAGCGCTGGGGCCATCCTTGGGCGTTGCACCGTCTGGCACGTGGATGTGGATGTCGCGCTTCTCGAACACTTCATCCTTGATGCCAAGGCGGCGAGCACGGCTGCGCACCACGGTGCGCGCGGCCTCGACCGACTCCTTCATCACGTCGCCGAGCGAACCCGTGCGGCTGATGACGCCCTTGCCGGGCATGGTGACCGCCTCGATGGTGAGCAGGTCGCCGCCGACTTCCGTCCAAGCGAGACCCACCACCTGACCCACCTGGTTCTGCTTCTCCGCCAGGCCGAAGGTGTACTTGCGCACGCCGAGGAAGTCGTTGAGGTTTTCGCCATTGACGACCACCTGGGGCTCCATCTTCTTGAGCAGCAGCCCCTTGACCACCTTGCGGCAGATCTTCGACAGCTCGCGCTCGAGTGAACGCACGCCGGCTTCACGGGTGTAGTAGCGCACGATGTCGCGCACCGCTTCCTCGGTGATGAGCAGCTCCTCTTCCTTCACGCCGTTGTTCTTCATCTGCTTGGGCAGCAGGTACTTCAGCGCGATGTGCGTCTTCTCGTCTTCGGTGTAGCCCGCGAGGCGAATGACTTCCATCCGGTCCAGCAGTGCCGGCGGGATGTTCATCGAGTTCGAGGTGGCGACGAACATCACGTCGCTCAGGTCGAAGTCGACCTCGACGTAGTGGTCGCCGAAGGTGTGGTTCTGCTCCGGGTCGAGTACTTCGAGCAACGCGCTCGACGGATCGCCGCGGAAGTCGGTGCCGAGCTTGTCGATCTCGTCGAGGAGGAACAGCGGATTGCGGGTGCCGACCTTGTTCAGGCTCTGCAGCACCTTGCCCGGCAGTGCGCCGATGTAGGTGCGGCGATGGCCGCGGATCTCGGCCTCGTCACGCATGCCGCCCAGGGCCATGCGCGTGTACTTGCGGCCGGTCGCCTTGGCGATCGACTGCCCGAGCGAGGTCTTGCCGACCCCCGGTGGGCCGACCAGGCAAAGGATCGGCGCCTTCACCTTGTCGACGCGTTGCTGCACCGCGAGATATTCCAGGATGCGGTCCTTGACCTTCTCGAGGCCGTAGTGGTCCTCATTGAGCACCTCCTCGGCATGGGCGAGGTCGTGCTTGATCTTGGTCTTCTTGCTCCAGGGCAGGCCAATCAGGACGTCGATGTAGTTGCGCACCACGGTCGCCTCGGCCGACATCGGCGACATCAGCTTGAGCTTCTTGAGTTCGCCCTCGGCCTTCTTCAGCGCTTCCTTGGGCATCTTGGCGAGCTTGATCTTCTTCTCGATCTCCTCGATGTCCGCGCCCTCTTCGCCTTCGCCCAGTTCCTTCTGGATGGCCTTGACCTGTTCGTTCAGGTAGAAGTCGCGCTGGTTCTTCTCCATCTGGCGCTTCACGCGGCCGCGGATCTTCTTGTCGACGTTGAGGATGTCGACCTCGCGCTCCAACTGCCCGAAAAGATTCTCGAGGCGCGCCTTGATGTCGTCGAGGTCGAGCACGGCCTGCTTGTTGTCGAGCTTCAGCGGCAGGTGGGCAGCAATGGTGTCCGCCAGCCGGCCTGGATCGTCGATGCTCGAGATCGAGGTGAGGATCTCGGGCGGGATCTTCTTGTTGAGCTTCACGTACTGGTCGAACTGCTGCATCACCGCGCGGCGCAGCGCTTCTACTTCCGTGCCCTTTTGCGTCGCGACTTCGGGCGCCTCGACCGGCGTCACGTTTGCGGAGAAATGCGTTTCGCCGTCGTCGATGCGGTTGACTCTTGCGCGCTGCTGGCCCTCGACCAGGACCTTCACGGTGCCATCGGGCAGCTTCAGCATCTGCAGGATGGTCGAGATGCAGCCGACCTCGAACATGTCCTCGACCGAAGGTTCATCCTTGGCAGCGGCCTTCTGGGCCACCAGCATGATGCGGCGTTCCGCTTCCATCGCGAGTTCGAGCGCCTTGATGCTCTTGGGGCGTCCCACGAACAGCGGAATGACCATGTGAGGGAACACGACCACGTCGCGCAGCGGAAGCAGCGGCAGGTCGAGCTCGGTAGCAGGCAGGGGGGTATGACCGGACATGGGAATCCTTTACTTGATCATGGAAAGTTGGTCGGCCGCGCGCACTTTTCAAGTGCGCGGGCACGGTCTTCGTCGAAGACGACGCCGGACGCCTGGCGGGGAGCGACCGGCTGCTTATGCATTCAGGCCTTCTTGGCCGCTTCGCGATAGACGAGCAACGGCGGCTTGTTCTCGTCGATCGTCGATTCCTCGACCACGACCTTGTCGACATTGGTCGCGTTCGGGAGTTCGAACATCGTGTCGATCAGCGACTGTTCCAGGATCGACCGCAGGCCGCGCGCTCCCGTCTTGCGGGCCAGCGCCTTGCGCGCGATCGCCTTCAGGGCGGCGGGGCGGATTTCGAGGTCCACGCCTTCCATCTGCAGGAGCTTGGTGAACTGCTTGACCACCGCGTTCTTCGGTTCGGTCAGGATCTGCACCAGCGCGTCTTCGCTGAGCTCGGCGAGCGAGGCCACGACCGGCATCCGGCCGACCAGCTCGGGAATCAGGCCGAACTTGATCAGATCTTCGGGCTCGACCTCGCGGAACACCTCGGTGATGCTGCGCTGCTTCTTGCTCTTGACCGATGCGCCGAAGCCGATGCCGGAGGCTTCGGTGCGGTTTTCAATGACCTTTTCGAGGCCCGCGAACGCACCGCCGCAGATGAACAGGATGTTCGTCGTGTCGATCTGCAGGAAGTCCTGATTGGGATGCTTGCGGCCGCCTTGCGGGGGCACGCTGGCCATCGTGCCTTCGATCAGCTTCAGCAGCGCCTGCTGCACACCTTCGCCCGACACGTCGCGGGTGATCGAGGGGTTGTCGGACTTGCGCGAGATCTTGTCGATTTCGTCGATGTAGACGATGCCGCGCTGGGCGCGTTCGACCTCGTAGTTGCAGCTTTGCAGCAGCTTCTGGATGATGTTCTCGACGTCCTCGCCGACGTAGCCGGCTTCGGTCAGCGTCGTGGCGTCAGCCATCACGAAGGGCACATCGAGCATGCGGGCGAGCGTTTGCGCCAGCAGCGTCTTGCCCGAACCGGTCGGGCCGATCAGCAGGATGTTGCTCTTGCTGAGCTCGACGTCGTCGCCCTTGGCCTTTTCCTTGTGGCGCAGGCGCTTGTAGTGGTTGTAGACCGCGACCGACAGCATCCGCTTGGCGGGTTCCTGCCCGATCACGTAGTTGTCGAGGTTGGCCTTGATCTCCAGCGGCGTCGGCAGGTCGCTGCGCGCCTCGCGAGACTCGTCGCCCGTGGGCAATTCATCGCGAATGATCTCGTTGCACAAATCGATGCATTCGTCGCAGATGAACACCGAAGGTCCTGCAATCAGCTTCTTGACCTCGTGCTGACTCTTCCCGCAGAACGAGCAGTAAAGCGTTTTTTCGCTGGAGGAGCCTTTTTTCTCGGCCATGGACAAATGCCTCGTAACAGGGGGTTTAACAATGATAGCGAAACAAAAACGGCGTTCCCCGTGTGGGGAAACGCCGTTGTTGCTTGGGCGCCTCAGCGCCGGGGTGCGTTAACTGCGCTTCGCGATCACTTGGTCGATCAGACCATACTCTTTGGACTCGTCCGCCGTGAGGAAATAGTCCCGTTCGGTATCGCGGGCAATCTTCTCGAAAGACTGGCCGGTGCGCTCCGCCAGGATGCGGTTCATCTGCTCACGCGTCTTGAGGATGTCGCGGGCGTGGATCTCGATGTCCGTGGCCTGGCCGCGGGCGCCGCCCAGCACCTGGTGGATCATGATCTTGGAGTTCGGGAGCGAGAAACGCTTGCCCTTCTCGCCTGCCGCCAGGAGGAAGGCGCCCATGCTGGCCGCGAAGCCGATGCACAGCGTCGACACGTCGGGCTTGATGAACTGCATCGTGTCGTAGATCGCCATGCCGGCGCTCACGCTGCCGCCCGGGGAGTTGATGTAGAACGAAATGTCCTTGTCCGGGTTCTCGCTCTCGAGGAACAGGAGCTGCGCCACCACGAGATTGGCGGTCTGGTCGTTGACTTCGCCGACCAGGAAGATCACCCGTTCCTTGAGAAGGCGCGAATAGATGTCGTAGGACCGTTCGCCACGGCCCGACTGCTCGATGACCATCGGAACCATGCCGAGGCCCGTAATTTCCTGTGCGCTCATGTTTGCTCTCCAGAGGGGTTTGTACTGTACCCAGACGAAATGGGGCTCGTGCCGCAAAGCACAAGCCCCATGGATGGACCCGCGGTGCTCCGCCCGATCAGCCCTGTTGGGCCATCAGTTCGTCGAAGGAAACCGACTTGGCGTTGACCTTGGCCTTGCCGAGCACGAAGTCCGTCACGTTGTTCTCGATCACGACGGCTTCGACTTCCGCGAGGCGGCGGTTGTCGCTGAAATACCAGCGAACCACGTCGGCCGGCTTCTCGTAGCTGGCGGCGAGTTCGTCGATGTGGGCCTTGATCTGCTCGGGCTTGGCTTGCAGGTTGTTCGCGCGGACCAGTTCGGCCACGACGAGGCCCAGGCGCACTCGGCGCTCGGCTTGCGGGCGGAACACGTCGTCGGGGATCGGTGCCTTGTCGGCGTCCTTGATGCCGCGCTGCTTGAGCTCGGCGCGGGCGCCTTCGATCATGCGGTCGACTTCGGCCTGCACGCTCGACTTGGGCAGGTCCAGCTCGGCGTTGGAGATCAGCGCGTCCATCACCGCGTTCTTGTTGCGGGCCAGCAGGCGGAACTTGACTTCGCGCTCCAGGTTCTTCTTGATGTCGGCGCGCAGGCCTTCGACCGTGGCGTCGGCGATGCCGAGCGACTTGGCGAGCTGTTCGTTGACTTCGGGCAGGTGCGAGGCCTCGATCTTCTTCACGGTGACCATGAAGTCGGCTTGCTTGCCGGCCACGTCCTTGCCGTGATAGTCGGCCGGGAAGGACAGCGGGAAGGTGCGGCTGTCGCCGGACTTCAGGCCGCGCACGGCGTCTTCGAATTCCTTGAGCATCTGGCCTTCGCCGACGATGAACTGGAAGTCCTCGGCCTTGCCGCCCTGGAAGGTTTCGCCGTCGATCTTGCCTTCGAAGTCGACCGTGACACGGTCACCGTCCTGAACGGCGGCGTCCTGCGCGCGCTGCGCGAAGGTGCGGCGTTGCTTGCGCAGGATGTCGAGCGTCTTGTCGATCGCGTCGTCGCCCACTTCGGCGCTGAGCTTCTCGACTTCGGCGCCGGACAGGTCATTGATCTTGACTTCCGGGAAGACTTCGAAAACCGCGTCGAAGGCGAGTTCGCCCTCGGGCGCGTCTTCCTTCTCGGTGATGCGCGGCTGGCCGGCCACGCGCAGCTTGGCTTCGTTGGCGGCCTGCGAGAAGGCCTCGCCGACCTTGTCGTTCATCACTTCGTAGTGGACCGAGTAGCCGTAGCGCTGCGCCACGACGTTCATCGGCACCTTGCCGGGACGGAAGCCGTCCATCTTGACGGTGCGGGCCAGCTTCTTGAGGCGCGAATCGACCTCGGACTGGATGGTGCCGACGGGCAAGGTCAGCGTGATCTTGCGTTCGAGCTTGTCGAGGGTTTCAACGTTCACGGTCATTTCAGTCTTCCTTGTGAGGGGTCTTGTGCTGGTGCGCGGGGCCGGACTCGAACCGGCACGCCATTGCTGGCGTCAGGACCTAAACCTGGTGCGTCTACCAATTTCGCCACCCGCGCGGTTCCAGTGTTTTCAGGTGTTGAATATCGAAGGCGGCCCGCAGGCCGCCTTCGGATATTCAGGAGCGGACGACCCGGAAGCCCCCCGCTTGAAATCGGTCAACCGCGTATTTTAAGCGCGAACGAGAGCCTCTTCGGCCTCCACCACCGGGTTTCTCTCATCCCGTTTAACCCGGAACCAGGCCGCGTACATGGCCGGCAGCGCCAGCAGCGTGAGCACCGTCGCTACGATGAGCCCGCCCATGATCGCCACGGCCATCGGGCCCCAGAACACGCTGCGCGACAGCGGAATCATCGCCAGCACGGCCGCCGCCGCGGTCAGCACGATCGGCCGCAAGCGCCGCACCGCTGATTCGACGATGGCATCCCATGCCGGAACGCCGGCGGCGCGGTCGCTCTCGATCTGGTCGATCAGGATCACCGCGTTGCGCTGGATCATCCCCATCAGCGCGATCACGCCCAGCAGCGCCACGAAGCCGAACGGCCGGTTCAGCGCCAGCAAGGCGCCCGCCACGCCGACGATGCCCAGCGGCCCGGTGATGAACACCAGCAGCGAACGGCTGAAACTGTGCAGTTGCAACATCAACAGCGTGAACACCAGGAACAGCATGATCGGCACGCCGGCCACGATGGACGCCGAGCCCTTGCTGCTTTCTTCCACCGCGCCCGCCACCTCGATGCGGTAGGCGCCGTCGCCGGCCGCGTGCCATCTCGCCTCCAGCTCACGCAGCTTCGGCAACAGCTGGTTGGTCACGGTCGCGCCTTGCAGGCCTTCGACGATGTCGCCCTGCACCGTGATCGCATAGTCGCGGTTCTCGCGCCACATGACGCCAGGCTCCCAGGTGAAGACCGGCTTGGCGATCTGCGTCAGCGGAATCGAGCGGCCCGAGCTCGTGGGCAGGTAGGCGTTGCCGATGTCCGAGATCGCCTCGCGCTCGTCCGGGGACTGGCGCAGCGTGATGTCGATCAGCAGGTCGTTCTCGCGGTACTGCCCCACCGTCGTGCCGCTGAACATGGTCCGTGAGGCCTGGGCGATCGCCTGGCTGGTGACACCGAGCGCGCGCGCCTTGTCCTGATCGACTTCGAGCCGGATCACCTTGACAGATTCGTTCCAGTTGTCGTTGACGCCGCGCATGTTCGGGTTCTCGCGCATCAAGGCCTTGACCTCGTCGGCATGCGCGCGGAGCTTCGCGGGGTCGGTGCCGATCACGCGGAACTGCACCGGATACGGAACCGGCGGGCCGTTGGGCAGCAACTTGACGCGGCCACGCGCCTCGGGGAATTCCTGTGCCAGCACGGCTGGCAGCTTGATGCGCAGCGATTCGCGGTACTTCAGGTCCTTCGTCAGCACGATCATCTGCGAGACGTTGGTCTGCGGGAACACCTGGTCGAGCGGAAGATAGAAGCGCGGCACGCCCGAGCCGATCCAGCTCGTGACCGTGCTGACGCCGTCTTCCTTCTGCAACCGCTGCTCGACCCGCTTCGCCACTTCCTCGTTCGCCGCGAAGGAAGTGCCTTCCGGAAACCACAACTCGACCAGGATCTCAGGCCGGCTGGAATCCGGGAAGAACTGCTGCTGCACCTTGCCCATGCCGAAGATGCCCAGCCCGAAGACCAGCAGCGTGGCGCCGATGGTCAGCCAGCGATGCTCGACGCACCAGTTCACCGTGCGGCGGAAGGTGTTGTAGAACGGCGTGTCGAACAGTTCGTGCGGCGGTGCGTCCGGGTCATGCGGCTTGACCTTGAGCAGCAGCGTGCCGAGGTAAGGCACGAAATACACCGACACGAACCAGCTCAGCACCAGTGCGATCACCGTCACCGCGAAGATCGCGAAGGTGTACTCCCCGGTGACCGATTTCGCGATACCGATCGGCAGGAAGCCTGCCGCGGTGATCAGCGTGCCCGTGAGCATCGGCTTGGCGGTGACGTCGTAGGCGAAGGTGGCGGCACGCACCTTGTCGTAGCCCTCCTCCATCTTCCGCACCATCATCTCGACCGCGATGATCGCGTCGTCCACCAGCAGGCCCAGCGCGATGATCAGGGAGCCAAGCGAAATCTTGTGCAGGCCGATCCCGAAGTAGTTCATCGCGAGGAAGGTCACGGCCAGCACCAGCGGAATGGTGATCGCCACCACCAGGCCCGGTCGGATGTCGATGTACCAGCCGAAGCGCCCGCCCTTGTGCAGCCCCAGCGCGACGAAGCTCACTGCCAGCACGATCGCCACCGCCTCGATCAGGACGTGTATGAATTCATTGACGGACCGCGAGACGGAGACGGGCTGGTCCTGGACCTGGACGAGCTTCACGCCGAGCGGCAGCCGCTTGTCGATCTCCGCGGTAGCGCTGCGCAGCGACTTGCCGAGCTCGATGATGTCCCCGCCCTTGGCCATCGAGACACCGAGCGCAATGACCTCCCTGCCCTGGTGGTGCACCTTGACGGCCGGCGGATCGACGTAGGCACGGTGGATCTCGGCAATGTCGCCCAGGCGCATCTGGTTGCCCGAACTGCCGCGGATCGGCATCGAACGCAGCTGCTCCACGCTCGTGAACTGGCCGCCGACGCGCACCTGCACCACATCCTGCGGCGACTGGATCGTCCCGGCGCTCTCGATCGCGTTCTGCGACCCGAGCTGGGCCAGCACCGTGTTGAAGTCCAGGCCGAGCTGCGCCAGCCGCTTCTGCGAGACCTCGATGAAGATCTTTTCGTCCTGCACGCCGAATTGCTCGACCTTGGCCACGTCCTTGACGCGCAGCAGGCGCTGCCGCACGTCGTCCGCGAAGGTCTTGAGTTCGGCGTAGCTGAAGCCGTCGCTTTCCAGCGCATAGATGACGCCGTAGACGTCGCCGAAGTCGTCATTGAAGAACGGCCCCTGGACGCCCGCCGGCAGGCTGCCGCGCATGTCGCTGACCTTCTTGCGCACCGTGTACCAGACGTTCGCCACTTCGCTGGCCTTCGACGAATCCTTGATCTGGAAGATGATCTGCGACTCGCCCGGCTTGGAGTAGCTGCGGATCTTGTCGGCGTACGGCGCTTCCTGCAGCGTGCGTTCAAGCTTGTCGGTCACCTGCTCGGCCACCTGCTGCGCCGTGGCGCCCGGCCAGTAGGTGCGCACCACCATCGCACGGAACGTGAAAGGCGGGTCCTCATCCTGGCCGAGCTGGAAATAGGACGCGAAGCCCAGCAGCATCAGCACCAGCATCAGGTAGCGGGTGAGCGCCGCGTGCTCGAGCGCCCATTTCGAGAGGTTGAAGCCGGCCTTGCCGGACGCATCGGTCTGGGACGTCATCGCGGCGTCCTCAGCGCGTGGCAACGGGAGCGACGGGTGCCTGCATCGGCGCGATCGCCTGTGCGGGACTGCCGGGCGCTGCGCCCTTCCCTTTCTCCTGATAGATCGAGACTTTCTGCCCCGGGGACAGGACGTGCACGCCCGCGGCGACCACCAGCATGCCGGGGGAGACGCCGCTGCCGATCACGGCCTCGTTGCCGTCGGCGGTAGCGACCTGAACCGGCTGCGAGCGGACCGTCATCGTGTCCTTGTCGAGCACCCACACGGCGGTGCCCTGGCCCTCCTGGCGCAATGCGCTGGTCGGCAACTTCAACACGGCCGTGCCAGTGCGCGACAGCGCCTTCGGCCGCGCGTAGACAGTCGCACCGAGCGCCGGCGCCGTCGCGGCATCGATCGTCACCTTGACCGTGTAAGTGCGCGTGACCGCGTCGGCGCTCGCCGCCACTTCACGCACCTTGCCCTCCAGCTCGGCGCCGCCGGCCCAGCCGCGCACCGCGACCGCGGAGCCCGGCTTGACGAGCGCCGCCCGGTCTTCGGGCACTGCGAACACGACGTCGCGCGCGCCGTCCTGGGCGATGCGCACGACCGGCGTTCCGGCCGCGACCACCTGCCCCGGCTCGGCTTCGATCGCGGTGATGATGCCCGGCACGTCGGCGACGAGCGTCGTGTAGTTGGCCTGGTTACCCTGCGACGCCAGTTGCGCCTGTGCCTGTTCCAGCTGTGCCTGGGCAGCCTTGTAGGTCGTCTCCCGGCGTTCCAGGTCGGCACCGCTGATGAAGTTCTGCTCGCGCAGTTCCCGGTAGCGCTTGAGGTCTGCCGAGGCGAGATCGCGGTTGGTCAGCGCCGCGGCGTGCTGGGCGCGGGCGCCCTCGGCGGCCAGCTTGTAGTCCTGCGGATCGAGTTGGGCCAGCACCTGTCCGGCCTGCACATGCTGGCCGAGTTCCGCCTGGCGACGCGTGATCTTGCCGGCCACCCGGAACCCGAGCCGCGACTCGACGCGCGCCCGCACCTCGGCCGAGAACTCCGGCTCCGTGTCATAGGTACTCGCTCCCACCGTGACCACCTTGACGGCACGCAGCGGCTCTTCGGCTGCGGGCGGACGGGAACAGCCGGCCACTGCAAGGATGGCCAGCACCACCCAGGCGCGGCCAGGGAACGAAGAGAGGGACGACGCGGTCATGAAGCACCCTTGAAGATACGAACGGGGGTCATTAATGACCAGCCGGTTAGTAATCTAGGGTAAACGCCAATCGCTGTCAATAAAAAGACCGCACCCGCGCTAATTCCGCTGGCCCATCTCGACGAGCCGATTGCCCGGCAATTCGAAGTAATCGGATGCCCGCCCGGCATTGCGCTGCAGCCAGCCGAACAAGGCCCTTCGAAGCGGATTCATTCCTGGCAAGGCCTCGTCGCCGATCGAGGCACGCGAGACGAAGTACGAGGTCGTCATCGAATCGCAGGCGAGCCCCTTCTGGTAGGCCAGGATGCGGATGAATTCGGGCACATCCGGCCGCTCCATGTAGCCGTGACGGGCCGTGACGACCCACACGCCCTGCCCCAGCGACTCGGCCTCGATCCGGTGGTGCGCGTCGACGCGCGGCGTGTCGCAAGCCAGCACCCTGAGCACGATCACCTGCTCATGCAGCACCTGGTTGTGCTTGAGGTTGTGCAGCAGCGCATGCGGCACCGCCTCCGCGTCGGCATTCAGAAACACGGCCGTGCCCTTGACCCTGTGCGGCATGTGGGCCTCGAGCGATCGCACGAACGGCACGAGCGGCAGGCTCTCGGCCGCAGCGGCTTCCAGCCCCAGGCGCCGCCCCTTCGCCCAGGTCGTGAACACGACCATCACGACCACGGCCACCGCCAGCGTGAGCCACCCGCCGTCGGCAATCTTGAGGCTGTTGGCGAACACGAAAGCGATGTCGACCAGGGCGAACAGCACAACCCCCACCAGCACCGCCACGCGGTTCCAGCGCCACAGCTTGAACGCGACGATGCCTGCCAACAGCGTCGTGGTGACCATCGTGATCGACACCGCAATCCCGTAGGCGGCCGACAGTGCACTCGAACTCCGGAAGCCGAGCACGAGCAGCAGCACGCCGACCATCAGCAGCCAGTTGATGCCCGGCACGTAGATCTGGCCGATGGCCTCGCCCGAAGTCTGGATCACCCGCATGCGCGGCAGGTAACCCATGCGCATCGCCTGCGCGGTGAGTGAAAAGGCGCCGGAGATGACGGCCTGCGATGCGATCACGGTCGCCATCGCAGCAAGGATGACCATCGGCAGCACGGCCCAGGACGGAAAGAGCCGGAAGAAGGGGTTGTCGATGGCCGACGGATTCGACAGCACCAGCGCCCCCTGGCCGAAATAGTTCAGCACCAGCCCCGGCAAGGCAATGAAAAGCCAGGCCAGCCGAATCGGCCGGGCGCCGAAATGGCCCATGTCGGCATAGAGCGCCTCGCCGCCCGTGAAGGCGAGGAACACCGCCCCCAGCACGCCCAGCGACTGCGCGCGATGCGTGACCAGGAAACCGACCGCATGACGCGGATCCAGCGCGGCCAGCACTTCCGGGTGCTCCAGCACCTGCCGCAGGCCCCCGACCGCAATCACGAGGAACCACAGCAGCATGACCGGCCCGAACACCTTGCCCACCACGCCGGTGCCCTTGCGCTGGACGGCGAACAAGCCGACCAGGATCGCCATCGTGATCGGGATGACGAAGGGCTTCAGCGCGTGGGCCTCCACTTCCAGGCCCTCGACCGCCGACAGCACCGAGATGGCCGGCGTGATGAGGCTGTCGCCGTAGAACATCGCCGCGCCCACCAGCCCCAGAAGGCCGATCAGCTGCCAGACCCAGGGCCGCGTCGAGGTGCCCGCCACCGCGTTTCGCGCCAGCGCCTGCAGCGCCAGGATGCCGCCTTCTCCGTCGTGGTCCGCTCGCAGCACGAACACCACGTACTTGAGCGTCACAACGAACATCAGCCCCCAGAACACCAGCGAGAGCAGGCCCAGCACCGCCTCGTGCGTGAAGGCCACCCCATGCTCCGGGTTCAGTGTTTCCTTGAAGGCGTAGAGCGGCGAGGTGCCGATGTCGCCAAAAACCACCCCGAGCGCGGCGACCATCAAAGCAGGGCCGGCGCGCGGATGAGGCGATGTGTCTGCGGGTTCTAGTTTCTGCGCCGTTGCGGTCATGTCGGTGTGGGGAGGGGGAACCGATCGTACTGCGCCGTGCAGCACAATCCGCCGCGTGCCATCCACCACCCACCCCGTCGTCGCCGCCGTGCCGACGCATTACGAGAACTTCCCGGTCGCCTCCTGGCTGTGTCCGCCGCGGCTGCGGCCGCCCATCGCCGCGATCTATGCCTTCGCACGCACGGCCGACGACATCGCAGACGAGGGCGACGCCAGCCCGGCCCGGCGGCTCGACGAGCTGCGCGCCTTTCGCGCGGACCTTGCCGCCGCAGCGCGCGGCGCTGCGCCATCGGACCGCTGGCCCGAAGTCTTCGGCCCGCTCGCCCACGCCATTCGCAGCTTCGCACTGCCGGAGAGCCTGCTCGCCGACCTGCTCTCCGCATTCATGCAGGACATCGAGAAGACGCGCGACGGCGCAGGCTACGCCGACCGCACGGAACTGCTCGACTACTGCCGCCGCTCGGCCAACCCCGTCGGCCGACTGTTGCTGCATCTGTACGGAGTTGACGATGCGCCTTCGCTCGCGCAGAGCGACGCCATCTGCAGCGCCTTGCAGCTCATCAATTTCTGGCAGGACCTCAGCGTCGATCTCCCTCGGGGGCGTTTCTATCTGCCGCACGAAGACAGCCGGTCGCACGGACTGAGCGCCGGCGACTTCCACGGCTTCAGGCCGCTGGGGCCTGCAGCCCCACCACCGGGCGCCATCGCACTCGTCGCCGGCGAGGTCGCATGGGCGCGCGCGCTGATGCGCGAAGGCGCCCCGCTCGTGCACCGGCTGCCGGGACGCGCCGGATGGGAGTTGCGCTTCGTGGTCCAGGGCGGCAGCCGCATCCTCGACAAGATCGAGGCGCTGGGTTGCGACACTTTCTCGGCCCGACCGACGATCGGCAAGGCCGATGCGCCGCTGCTCGCGTGGCGGGCCCTGCGGATGCGGAGACAATCGCCCGCATGAAGAGGCCCGCACGATGACCCCCGAGCAGTACGTCCAGGACAAGGCCGCTGCATCGGGCAGCAGTTTTTATTACGCATTCCTGTTTTTGCCGAAGCCGCGCCGCGCCGCCATCACCGCTTTCTACGCGTTCTGCCGCGAGATCGACGACGTGGTGGACGAGGTCACCGACCCAGGCGTCGCCGCCACCAAGCTCGCCTGGTGGCGGACGGAAGTCGCCCAGTCCTGCGCCGGCCAGCCGCACCATCCGGTGATGCAGGCGCTGATGCCGCACGCCGCCACTTACGGCATCGAGGAACGCCAGCTGCACGAAGTGATCGAGGGCTGCCAGATGGATCTCGACCAGACCCGCTACCTCGACTTCCCGGCCCTGCGGCGCTACTGCCACCTGGTGGCCGGCGTGGTGGGCGAAGGCGCCGCGCGCATCTTCGGCCAGAGCGATCCGCAGACCACCCAGTACGCGCACAAGCTGGGCCTCGCGCTGCAACTGACCAACATCATCCGCGACGTCGGCGAGGACGCGCTGCGCGGACGCATCTATCTTCCCGTCAACGAGCTGCAGCAGTTCGACGTGAAGGCGCACGAGATCCTGAATCGCGTGCACTCGGAACGCTTCATCTCGCTGATGAGGTTCCAGGCGGCTCGTGCGCACCAGGCCTACGACGAAGCGCTGGCCCTGCTCCCGCCGGCAGACCGGCGCATGCAGAAGCCGGGGCTGATGATGGCCAGCATCTACCGCACGCTGCTGCGCGAGATCGAACGCGACGACTTCCAGGTGCTGCACCAGCGCGTGAGCCTGACGCCCGTGCGCAAGCTGTGGCTCGCATGGCGGGTCCAGGCCCTGGGGAAGCTCTGACTTGGGCAGCGTCGCGATCATCGGCGGCGGATGGGCCGGCATGGCCTGCGCGGTCGAGGCAAGGCAGGCGGGCCATGCGGTCACGGTGTTCGAAGCCGCGCGCAACTGGGGTGGCCGCGCACGCGCCTTGAGCGCCACGCTGCCCGACGGCCAGGACGTGACGCTGGACAACGGCCAGCACATCCTGATCGGCGCCTACACCCGCACGCTGGAACTGATGGCGCGCGTCGGCGTGGATGTCGAGCGCGCCTTGCAACGCGTCCCGCTCATCCTGCGCTTTCCCGACGGCGGCGGCCTGTCGCTGCCGCAGATCCCGCAGTGGCTCGACCGCGCAACCCGGCACGTTGCACCGCTCGACGTCGTGGCCGGCGTGCTCGGTGCGCGCGGCTGGACATGGCAGGACAAGCTCTCGTTGCTCACGACGTCCACCCGCTGGAAAAAGCAGGGCTTCGTATGCCCGGACGATCAAACGGTCGCCAGCCTGTGCGCCACGCTCACGCCCCGCGTGCGCGCGGAACTCACCGATCCGCTGTGCGTGTCAGCGCTCAACACGCCTGCCGACGAGGCCAGCGGCAAGGTGTTCCTGCGCGTGCTGGCCGAAGCCTTGTTCTATACGCCGGGCGGATCGCAACTGCTCCTGCCGCGCGTGGACCTGGGCGCGCTGTTCCCGGATGCGGCCGATCGCTGGCTGCGGGCGCAAGGTGCCCGGACGATGCCGGGCCAGCGGGTGCGAGCCCTCTCGCGCGCGGACCAGGGCTGGCGTGTCGACGACGAGCCCTTCGACCGGGTGGTGCTCGCCTGTTCGCCATGGGAAGCAGCCCGGCTGACGGCCGAGCGCGCCCCGCAGTGGGCCGCCGTGGCAGAGGCCCTTCCACACGAATCCATCGCCACGATCTATCTGTATGGCGACGTGTCCCTTCAGGCGCCCTTCGTTTCACTGCGCAGCGAACCCGATGCGCCTGCTCAATTCGCATTCGACCGCGGTCAGCTCGGCGGGCCGAAGGGCCTCCTGGCTTTCGTGATCAGCGCGAGCACCGGCGATCGCGAGACACTCCAACAGCAGGTGCTGGCGCAGGCCCGCCGACAACTGGGTCTCGATCGCCTGCAACCTGTTCTGACGGTGGTCGAACGGCGCGCCACCTTTGCCTGCACGCCCGGACTGGTTCGACCGCCGATGCGGATCGCGGATGGCCTCATGGCCTGCGGGGATTACGTCGAAGGCGACTACCCCGGCACGCTCGAAGGCGCGGTGCGCAGCGCCATTGCCGCGGCCGCAGCGCTCTAGGCGCGTCCGGCCGGCTTGCCGACCCCTGTCCAGTCGGCGTGGAACCCAGTGCCGGAAGATTTCAGGATCGCATCGAGCGGATTCGCGACCACGCCCGAAGGCGCCGGGCGCACCGTCGCGCCTGAAGGCGGCCACGGCGCCGCGATGCCCGGCCGCGACTCCGAATCCAGCGCAATGCTGTGCTTGTCCATGAGCCGATAGAGCGTCATGCGCGAAATGCCGAGCTCGCGCGCCGCGTGCGTGATGTTCCGCCCGACACGGGTCAGCGTGAGGCTGATGGCGTCGCGCTCGGCCAGCGTGCGGGCGGCGTCGAGGCCCATGCCCACAGGGTTGTCCGCCATCGCGAGGCCGAGATCTGCGGGCCCGATCAATCGCCGGTCGGTCATGACGACCGCGCGCTGCACACGGTTGAACAGTTCACGCACATTGCCCGGCCACGCATGCGCGAGCATCGCCGCGACCGCCTGCCGGCTGAAGCCCCTGACGC
Organism: Variovorax flavidus; assembly: GCF_030317145.1. Taxonomy (GTDB): domain Bacteria; phylum Pseudomonadota; class Gammaproteobacteria; order Burkholderiales; family Burkholderiaceae_C; genus Variovorax; species Variovorax flavidus. The sequence goes on along the minus strand of NZ_JASZYE010000001.1, from coordinate 169,179 downwards.
GCGTGCGGCTCTTGGCGACGCAGCGCTGAAAAAAATACTCCGCCAGGATCGGTACATCCTCCATGCGCCGACGCAATGGCGCCACGTCGATCGACAGGACGTTGAGCCGATAGAACAAGTCGTCGCGGAACTGCCCGACCGCCACGGCTTCGGCCAGGTCCACATGCGAGGCAGCCACGACCCGGACATCGACATGCAGGCTGCGCACGGCACCTACGCGGCTGATCGTCTTTTCCTGCAGGAATCGCAGCAGATTGGTCTGCAATTCCACAGGCAGATCGCCGATCTCGTCGAGGAAGATCGTTCCGCCATTGGCGGCTTCGATCAGGCCGCGCCGCTCCGTCGACGCACCGGTGAACGCGCCCCGCTCATGCCCGAACAACTCGGACTGGATCAGCGACGGGGAGATGGCGCCGCAGTTGACCGCCACGAACGGCCCGGCGGAGCGATGCGAACATTGATGGATCGCTCGCGCAGCCAGCTCCTTGCCGCTGCCGCTTTCCCCGCCGATCAGCACGGGCGCCTCCGTGGCGGCGACCTTGCGAATCTGCTGGCGCAGCCGTGTGATGGCAGGCCCCTGCCCGACCATGCCCAGCGCGTCCACGGCATGCCGGTGGGCGGCATCGTGCCGCTGCCGCAGCATGGCGCGCTGGCTGGCGTGCTCCAGCACCAGTTCCAGTTCGTGTGGTTCGAAAGGCAGGACCTGGTGGTCGAAGAAGCTGCCCAGCACCAGTTCGCGAAAAGCGGGCGACTCCAGCGCCTGCGGCTCGCAGACGCATACCCATTCCGACCCGGCGGACGCGGAGACGCATGCCTCGACGGAAGCCTCCGGCACGGGGAGCACCGAACCGACGACCAGCACGCCCACCCTGAAGTCCCGATGCGCTTGCAGACGCCCCGCCGCGACCAGATCGGTCGCCTGAGCCACGTCCCAGCCGCGGGCGATCAGCGGCCCCGCCACCTCGCCCGCGTTGCCGCCCAGCGTCACGCAAAGGAAGTTTCCGGGTTGCATGGCGCCCCCTAGAAGGACATCGGCACCCTGACTGTCAGCTGGAGGTCGGGCGTGTCGCGGGTCAACCCGGCTCCCACGCTGACGTTCAACGTCGTCCGGTCGCTGTAGCGGTACGAATAGCCCAGCAGCAGCGAGGCCAGTTGGGTGCGTACCGAGCCGATGACGTACTGGTCGTTCTGCTTCGTGCGGCCGACGGAGTACAGCTCCATGCCGAGACTGAAGGACGAGCGCTCGTTGATGGCCAGGCCCATGCCGAGATTCATGCCGAAGACGCCTCCGGGCTTCACGTCCCCGAGAAACTCCGTCTGGCCGTTCAACACCGTGCGGCTGACGTCGTTGCGCGCAAAGCTGTAGGTGTAGCTGAGTCCACCGAAGAACACCGCGGGATCCGATGGCAGCAGGAACGTCAGGCTGGGCTGCAGCGAATAGAAGCCCGAGCCCACCGGGAGTTCCAGCGGAAGACCCGTGCCGGTCGCGTTGCCGATGCAGCGCGTCACGCAGTCGGTCGGGACCTCGAAGGGATCCTTGCCATTGCGCGCCTTGAAGCGCAGCGCACCGACCACATAGGGCTTGTTGTTGTCCCTGCCGTCGGCAATCTGGTAGCGAATCGCTGCCTCCACATCGCCGATGCCCTTGCCGTGGGTGTCGAAGACATTGTCGAAGGCGCTGCCGGTAAAGATCTCGCGGCTGATCGTGGAGTCCGAACGGTTGACGTACGGCACCTTCAATTCGAGTTCCAGGCGATTGGTTGCACCCCACCGGCCCGTCAGCGCGGAGATGAAGGTGTTGTTCTTGAACTCGCGGACGTCCACGAGGCCGATCAGGAGCGCCGGGATCACCGTATAGCCCACCAGCGCCACCCGGTTGCTGGACGAATAGACGTACTGCAGCGAAGGCTCCAGAACGAACTTGCCCTGCGGCGTGAGGATGCCGGGCTCGCTGAAGATCTGGGCCACCGGCGGCGCCTGGATTTCGGCGGCAGGCGCCACGCCCACGCGCACCGGTGTCGTCGAGGTGTCAGGGGTTTGTGCGGTCTCGGTCGGGATCCTGTTGGGTGTACCGGGCGCGGGCTGCGGCTTGCTGCCCGGAGCCGGCAACAGCGTCTCCCGCGCTTCCTGGGTGGACAGGCGCTCCTGCAGTTCGCGAAAGCGCGCGTCCTGCTCGCTGGTCAGCTTGCGGAGTGCCTCGATCTCCCGGCCCTGGTCGGTCACCTGCTGCTGGAGTGCTTCGATGCGCTTGGCGGTGTTCCGAGTTGCTGTCGTCCCCTGCGACTGCGCAACAGCGCCCGTCCAAGCCATCGAGGAACAGGCAAGCAACGCGAGCGCCCTGTGCGCACGATTCGTCTCCATTTGTCCCCTCTTTATGGTTTTTCCCGCGAGGTGTCGGGCGCCAGACTAATCTCATTCCTGTAACAGTGCCAAGCCAGAAGTTGCAATTAAAGGTAAGTCGATAGTCCACACCGGCCGGGTGTCTCAGAGGTGTGGCAGTTCGGTCCCGACGCACGTCGAAAGGGACGTGCCACCCGAGGCAAGACCCCGCCTCATCGCTATACCGTTCGGCCTACGTGCAACGCCTTACTTCGGCGAAATCGACTGTCACGCGCCCGAGACAGAAAGGGAAACTTTCGGCGTCATTCGCCGCGCAAGTCGCGGAGGCCCGGCCTCACTGGCAAGGCGGATGCAGGTCGGGTCCGGCGTCACCGAACTGTGACACTGCGAGCCTCGAATCCCCGCCCGCACCCCTCGAAAAAAGCGAGGGCACGCATTCACGAAACTGTCATGTGGAACGCCGCCCCAATGGAGAAAGCGGTGCAGGAAACAAGCAGTAAGTTGGTGGCACCGAAGTTGCACAGGCGCCCCTGATTTGCGGCGACGCACGTCACTACCAAGCTTGTTCAACTTTTCTGGAGGGTTCATGAGACAAACACTTCTGGCTTCGGCCATTGCGCTTGCTTTCGGGTTCAGTGGTGCGGTGTTCGCCCAGCAGACTGCGGGACCATCGGGCGCCGGCGCGGATACCAACACCAATACAAACACCACCACCGATAGCAGCACGACAACCGACAGCAGCACGAACAAGGAATCCGGCGCGGCAACCGCCACGGCCGCACGTTCTGCAGCGCTGAACAACGGTTCCACCGGAACATTCGACAACGCCTTCAACTTCAATCAGACGACCGCAACGGCGAGCAGCAATCTGAATGGAAGCGTGACGGGCAACGCCGTCGGCGGCATCGGCAACCAGGCCTACAACACAGGCTCGGCTGCGGGCGGCGCAGGCTACGGCGGCCGCGGTGGCAGGGGCTTGGGCGGCACCGCCTCGGGCACCGGCAACGGCGCGGCAGGTGGCACCGGCGCGGCGGCAGTGGGTGGCTCGGGCGGCAGCGCTTCCAATGGCAATGCGACCAATGGCAGCGCCACGAACGGCAGCGCGACCGCAGGCTACGGCGGCACCGGCAACGGCGGCAATTCGAATGGCGGCGCGGGTGGCGGCAATGCAACCGCGAATGGCCAGGCCGGCGGCGCGGCGGCAACGGGCGCTGGCGGCGGCACGGGCGGCTACGGCGGCAACACCGGGAATGCCAACTCCGGCACATCCGGCCGTGGTGGCGATACCGGCAATGCCAATGGCGCCGGCGGCGGCGGCGGCGGCGGAACCGGCAATGCGAATGCCGGCGCTGGCGGTACGGGCGGCAATACCGGCAATGCCGGCGGCGGCGGCGGTACCAATACGGCAGGCGCAGGCGGCGGTGCCGGCACGGGCGGCAGCAACACCAGTGGCGCAGGCGCCGCGGGTGGCGCAGGTGGATCGAACACCGGCGGCGCAGGCGGTGGCAGCGGTGCGGGCGGCACCAACACGGCAGGCGCAGGTGCGGCTGGCGGCGCAGGCGGCACCGGTGGAGCCGGTGGAGCGGGCGGCGCAGGCGGCACCAGCACGGGCGGAGCCGGCGGTTCGCACACGGCAGGCGCCGGAACCGGCGGAGCCGGTGGCTCGGGCACCAACGGCAGCGCGACCAACGGAGGCGCGAGCAACGGCAGCAACACTGCTGGCTCAGGCGGTGACGGTGGCGGCGGCACTGGCGGCGCAGGCGGCGCAGGTACCGGCGGAACCAACACGGCTCAAGGCGGAACCGGTGGTGCTGGCGCGGGCGGCACGGGCGGCGCAGGCGGGACCAACACGGTCAACGCAGGCACGTTCAACATGTCCAACAGCATGACGAGTGTTGGGCAGTCGGCGGCCGGCATCATGCTCGCGAACCAGAACAGCGGCATCGCTTCCCTGGTACAGCAAAGCGTGAACGTGCAGGCCAACCTGTCCGTGGGACGCTGATCGATCGCGAAGACCGATGAACGCCGTGCAGCCCGATCCGGTCGGGCTGCACGGCGAACGTCGGCTTGTCCCTCACAGCAGGCCATAGGGAGACGCCATGAAATTCATCACCCTCGTCGGGTCCGCCTGCGCGGCCCTGGGGATGCTGTTGCCGGTTGCGGTTGCGGCGCAAGGCGCTCCGGCGACTGGCGAGACATCGGCCGGGAGCGATCAGGACGTGGCATTTGCCGCCATACCGGTCGATTCCGAGAAGCTCGCCCGCTATCGCGGCGGCGCCGACCAGGTCAGCAACGAAATGACGCTGAACGGCACCACGGCCAACAACTCGGCCAACCGTGTCACCACTGGCGACAACACCATCAGTTCAGGCTCGTTTTCCAACATGAATGGGCTGCCGGTCGTGATCCAGAACTCCGGCGCGAATGTACTGATACAGAACGCAGTGATCCTTCATCTGCAGATGAACTGAGGAGAGCGCCATGCGGGGCATGCTGCTCTCCTTCGCACTGCTGACTGCGGCCGTCGCCGTGCCTGCCCAGCAGGCTTATCTGCCCGGCCTGGGCGGGATGGACGTGACTTTGCCCATCACCAGCCTGAAACAGGCTCGCATGGGGCGCACCCTGATCCAGAAATACGATTTCAGTTGCGGCTCGGCCGCCGTCGCCACGCTGCTCACCCACCATTACGACTACCCGGTCACCGAAGAGGCCGTGTTCAAGGAGATGTACGAGAACGGCGACCAGGCGAAGATCCACAAGGAAGGCTTCTCGCTGCTCGACATGAAGCGTTACCTGGAGGCACACGGCTTCAAGGCCGACGGGTTCGAGCAGCCGCTCGAAAAGCTCAACCAGGCGCGCATCCCCGCTATCGTTCTGATCAATTCGAACGGCTACCACCACTTCGTCGTGGTCAAGGGCGTGCAGGAAGACCGTGTACTCATCGGCGATCCCGCACAGGGCACGCGCGCCGTGTCGCGCAAGGTCTTCGACGAGAGCTGGAAGAACGGCCTGCTCTTCGTCATCCACAGCCACGTCGACAAGGCGAAGTTCAACGTGGCCGCCGACTGGCGCGTCGCACCCCGTGCGCCGTTGGGGCGTGGCGTCGGCCGATCGAGCATGGGCGACATCACCATGCCGAAGCTGGGGCCGGGAGACTTCTGATGCATGCCAGGCACTTCCCGTCCGCGCGCCTTGGGCTGGGGCTCTGCCTCTGCGCGCTCGCGGGTAGCGCCCTGTCCCAGGTGCAAGCCGGCGAACCCGATCCCGTACCGCGCCACGAGGAGGTGTGGATGGCGGTCAGCGGCCACACGCTCGACCAGATGCGCGGCGGCTTCGACCCGGGCAACGGCCTGCTGGTGAGCTTCGGGATCACGCGGGCCGTCTACATCAACGGCAACCTCGTGACGCAGACCACGCTGGACTTCGGCCAGATCAACAACCTGACCCCGGTGCAGGCGGCGCAGCTCGACAAGCAGCTGTCGAGCCTGAACCTGGTGCAGAACGGGCCGGGCAACACCGTCCAGGCGCAGCAAGGTGGCGCGAACTACGGCACCGTGATCCAGAACACGCTGGACAACCAGCGCATCGTGAATCAGACCGTCATCAATGCGTCCAGCAACGCGGCGGGAATGCTCAAGAACTTCAACATCCAGTCGACCGTGAGCGACGCGGTGGCCCGCGCCATCATGAACTCACGTTGACGAATCCGCGGCCTACGCGGACTCCAGCGCCATGCACAGCGCGTGCAGGTTCGGCACGATCAACTGCGGCCGCGCGCCGTGTTCCCACGGACGCTCATCGCGGACCAGCCAGGCGGCCTGCATGCCGGCATCGAGCGCGCCCACCACGTCCAGCACGGCGTCATCGCCGACATGCAGCACGTCCTTCGGAAGCAGGCCGACCGACGCCGCGGCCGCCCGGAAGATCGGCGCGTGCGGCTTGCCGCTGCCGAATTCGCGCGCATTGAAACCGCTGCGGAACCAGCGGCTCACGCCGGTGAGCTTCAGGTCTGCGTTGCCATTGGAGATCGCCACCAGCGGATAGCGCTCGCTCAGCCACCGCAGCGCGGGCAGGACGTCGTCGTAGAGCGTCACACGTTGCCGCTCGGCAAAGAAGGCATCGAACGCCGGGTCGGCCAGCGCCGGGTCTTCGCCCGCGCGACGCAGCGCGGTGCGGATCGACTCGCGCCGCAGCGCGCTCAGGTCGTGCGCAAGATCGGAGCGCTCCTTGGCGGTGGCTTCGCGCAACTCGCGCAGCATGCCGGGCGTGACCAGCAGGCTGGCCGTCTTGGGCGCCTCGCGCACGAGCCACTCATGAAGGACGCGTTCTGCGCGTTCGATGGTCGGCCAGATCGGCCAGAGCGTGTCGTCGAGGTCCAGCGAAATCGCGGCAATGCGCTTCACGTCGAGGGTCATGGAATCAGAGGTCGCGGAGGGCATGACCGAGAATATCGCATGCCTTTTCGACCTGAACCGCCTGCCGGCGACAACGCCCAGGAACGCACTGCCGTGCTCTGGTGCAATCTGGGATCGCCTGACGAGCCGACCGCGAGCGCCGTCCGCCCCTACCTCGCCGACTTTCTCGGCGACCCCCGCGTGGTCGAGATTCCGCGCGCGCTGTGGGCGCTGATCCTGCACGGCATCATCCTGCGCACACGGCCCTCCAGGTCGGCCGCCAAGTACGCCAGCATCTGGATGCCCGAAGGCTCCCCGCTCAAGGTCTGGACGAAGAAGCAGGCGACGCTGCTGGCAGGCTGGCTCGGCGAGAAAGGCCATCGCGTGACCGTGCGCGATGCGATGCGCTACGGCAATCCGTCGATTGCCTCGCGGCTGGACGAGTTCAAGGCCGAAGGCGTCACGCGCGTGCTCGTCCTCCAGGCGTATCCGCAGTACTCGGCCACCACCACGGCGAGCGTGATCGATGCCGTCAATGCCTGGAGCGCGCGCGTGCGCCGCGTGCCCGAATTCCGCTTCGTCAACAGTTATCACGACGATCCGCTCTACATCGATGCCTTGGCGCAAAGCGTTGCGCGCCACTGGCAGCAGAACGGGCGCCCCGACCAGCTGGTGATGAGCTTCCACGGCATTCCCGAACGCAACATCAGGCTCGGCGATCCCTACCAGGCGCAATGCATCGCGACCGCGCGACTGCTTGCGGACAGCTTTCAGCTCACGCCGGCGCAGTACCGGGTCACCTTCCAGTCACGCTTCGGCCGCGCCAAATGGCTGGAACCGTACACCGAGCCCACGCTGCACGAACTCGGCGCGGCGGGCGTCTCCAGGGTCGACGTGATGTGTCCGGGCTTTCCGGCGGATTGCCTGGAAACGCTGGAGGAAATCGCAATGGAAGGCCGCGACGCCTTCCTCGGCGCAGGCGGCAAGGAATTCCACTACATCCCCTGCCTGAACGACAGCGCCCCATGGATCACTGCGCTGGCAGGCATCGCGGACCGCCACCTCGGCGGCTGGCCCACCCGACAGGCCTGAAGCGCCTGCGGCGCGATCAGTAGCGACCGAGGTAGTCGAGCTTGCTGAGCGGCACGCCGCTGTGCCGCAGCACGTCGTACGCCGTGGTGACGTGGAAGAAGAAGTTCGGCAACGCGAACTGCAGCAGGTAGCGCTGCGCGGTGAACTTCAGTTCGGCACCGCGAACCTTCATCGTGACCTCACGGCCCTCGGCGCCATCGATCAGCGCGCGGTCGACGCTGTTGAGATAGTCGATGGTCTTCGCGACACGGTCCTGCAGTTCGGCGTAGGTCGTCTCGGTGTCGGGAAAGCTGGGCGCCGCAATGCCGGCGATGCGCGCCGTGCCCAGCTTGGACGCATCGCTCGCGCTCTGCACCTGCCCCGCCAGGGTGAACATGTCCGGCGCCAGGCGTGCATTGACGAACTCGACCGGATCGATGCCGGCCGACTGCGCGTGCGCAAGCCCCTTGTCCAGAACGTGGGAAAGCTGGCCGAGTCCGCGGATGAACACCGGGACCGAGATGTCGTAGAACGAGAGCGCCATGTTGCTTGACTCCGTGTTGAATGGGCGGCCCGATTGTCGTGCCGCCATCCATCACGTGCCGGCGGCGCGAACAAAGGCCTCGATCGGGTCCAGGTGCGCAGGAACGTTGAGCGCCGGCGCATGGCCGCAGCCCGGCACCTCGATGATCTGCAGCCGGCCCTTTGCCCCGGGGCCGCGGCGGCGCATCTCGTCCAGGGTCCCGGGCAGCACAAGGTCGGACTCGACGCCGCGCAGGCACAGCAAGGGCACCTCCACCGCGTCGAAGTGCGACCACAGCAGATAGTCGTCGGGATGCGCAGTGAACTGCCGCACCATCGCCGGGTCGTAGTGCGGCGTCACGCGGCCGTCGGGCAGGCGCCGCGTCGATGTCTCGGTCAACCGCCGCCATTGCGCATTGCTGAGCCAGCCATAGGGCTTGTAGACGGTGCGGAAGAAGGCCTCGAGTTCGACGACTGTGTCGAAGGCCGGCGGCTGCCCTGCATAAGAGCGGATGCGCTCGACGGCGGCGGCGGCGATCTGTGGCGCGGTGTCGTTGAGCACGAGGCTGGCGATACGGCCTTTCATCGCCGGCTCGACCAGTCCGCCGGCACAGACCAGCCCGATCGCACCGCCCATCGACGTGCCGACCCAGTGCACGCGCGTGAGCTGCAGGTCGTCGCACAGCGCCGCCGCGATGCGTGCGTAGAAGGACAGTTGGTACTCCTCGTCCGGCACCGGGCTCCACTGGCTCAGCCCGCGGCCGATGGTGTCGGGGCAGATCACCCGGAAGCCTCGCCCGGCGAAATGCACCGCAAGCTCATCCATGTCGCGGCCGGTGCGCGCCAGGCCGTGCCAGGCGATGACCACCGGGCCTTCGCGAGGGCCCCAATCCATCCAGTGGATCTCGCGGCCCGCGAGTTGCGTGTAGTTCGAAGTCGAAGTGATCACCGCGATGCCCTCGCACGAAGACGGCCGACGACGCCGGTCGGGAAGTAATAGACGGAGAGCACGAAGAGCACGCCCAGCCACAGCAGCCAGCGGTCCGGCGACAGCAACGCGGCGAGCCAGCCCATGCCGCTCGCGGCTTCGCTGCCGAGGCGCAGCAGATCCTGCAGGTAGCTCTGCGCCACCACGAAGATCACCGCGCCGATGACCGCACCGTAGATCGTGCCCATGCCGCCGATCACGACGATCAGCAGCACGTCGATCATGATCTCGAAGCTCAGCGAGGTATCGGGCCCGTTGTAGCGCAGCCAGATGGCGAGCATCGCGCCCGCGAGCGTCGCGAACAGCGCCGACAGCACCGAAGCCGTCGTGCGATACACCACCACGCGATAGCCGATCGCCTCGGCGCGGAACTCGTTCTCGCGGATCGCCTGCAGCACGCGGCCGAAAGGCGAATTGACGATGCGCAGCAGCGCCAGCACCAGCACCACCGCGACCACGAACAGCATGTAGTAGCAAAGCAGGCGCCCGTCGAGCGACACGCCGAGGAAAGGCTCCTCGGCAAACTCGAAGCTCGGCGAGATCAGCTCGGGCAGCTTGAAGGTCAGGCCATCTTCGCCCCCGGTGAAATCCGACAACTGCGATGCCAGCGTCTGGAACGCGGACGCCACCGCCAGCGTGATCATCGCGAAGAAGATCGCCCGCACCCGCAGCGAGAACAGGCCGATCGCGAGCGAGAGCACCAACGAGACTGCGATCGCCGCGCCGAGCCCCAGCAGCACCGCACCCCACCCTGCCCCGAGCCGCGTGGCCGAGATGGCAATGCCGTACGCACCGATGCCGAAGAACATGGTCTGCGCAAAGCTCACGATGCCGGTGTAGCCCAGCAGCAGGTCGAAGCTCGCGACCAGCACGATGAACACCAGCACCTTGGCAGCGACGCTCAACGCCTTGACGCCAGGGAAGATGAAAGGCGCGAAGGCCAGGCCGAGCACCAGCGCGGCAAGCAATACCGCGAGCAAGCGGCTGCGCGGCATGTCGTTGGAAAGAAGACGGGAAAAAGCAGGTTTCATTCAGTTCTCCTGTGCGCTGTGCCAGTGAGTCATCTGTTCGCGACCGGGTACACGCCCTGAGGGCGCCAGAGCAGCACGGCCACCATCAGGAAGATGCTGGCGAACTGCGTCAGCGTGGGCACGAGGAAGCCGATGTAGTTGGTCATCAGCCCGACCAGCAATGCGCCGATCAGTGCACCGGCCGTCGATCCCAGTCCACCGATGATGATCACGATGAAGATCAGCACATTGACCTGCGCGCCCATCTGCGGAATGAGGTTCTGCTGGAAGAGCCCCCACATCACGCCACCCAGCCCCGCGAGCGCACTGCCCACCACGAACACGCCGACGAACAGCCGGCCGATGCGATAGCCGAGCGACTCGACCATCTCGCGGTCCTGCACGCCGGCGCGGATCAGCAGGCCGATCTTGGTGCGGCCCAGCGTCCATGCCAGGAGGCCGAACACGAACACGCCAATGACGACCGCCAGGATGCGGTACTTGCTGATGGCCGCGTCGCCGATGAGCAGCGAGCCGCGCAGCGCATCGGGCAGCGGCAGCGGGACCTGGCCGGGGCCCCAGATCACCTTGATCAGCTCCTCGCCAATGATCATGCCGCCCATGGTGATGAGGATCTGCTTCAGATGCTGGCCGTAGACCGGCCGCACGATGAAGCGCTCGAACGCCAGGCCGACCGCGCCCGCCGCCGCCATGGCCACCAGCATCGCCGGGAACACCGCCACGAGGTTGCGCCACAGTTCCTGTGAGCCGGTCCAGTCGGACATGCCGCCGAGCACGCTGCTTGCGACGAAGGCGCCGAACGCGATGAACACGCCGTGACCAAAGTTCAGCACGTCCATCAGGCCGAACACCAGCGTCAGGCCGGAGGCGATGATGAAGATGATCATCCCCATCGCAAGGCCTGCGACGGTGAGCGTGAGCCAGGTCGAGACGGAGCCCGTCAAGGGCAGCGCGATCAGCGCGAGCACCGGCACCAGCGCCGCGGGCTTCCAGTCGAAGTCGATTTTCATAGTGCCAAACCCAGCAGCGATTGCTGCAATTGCTCGTCTGCCGAGAACGCCGCCATGCTCCCGCTGTGCACGACGCGGCCGTTGTCCATCACGGCCACGGTGTCGCCCAGGCGTTGCGCGAAGTTGATGTTCTGCTCGACCAGCAGGATCGTGACGCCGCTGTGCTTCAGCTCGCTGAAGGCGTCGATCATGTTGTTGATGATGGCCGGCGCGAGGCCCTTGCTGGGCTCGTCGATGATGAGCAGCTCGCGCGGCTCGACGATGGCTCGCGAAACGGCGAGCATCTGCTTCTGCCCGCCCGAGAGCTTGCCCGCAGGATGGTTCCAGAACTTCTCCACCGCGGGGAAGAGCTTGAAGATCCACTTCAGCCGCTTGTCGTCCATCTGGTCGGCGTTCTTCGCGGCGCGCGCCGCAAGCAGCATGTTTTCCTTCACGGTGAGGTCCGAGAAGATGCCCATGTTCTCGGGCACGTAGGCGATGCCGAGCTCGGCGATCTGCGGCGTGTGGAGCGCGGTGATGTCGTGGTCGCCGAAACGCACGCGGCCTTGCGACGCATGCCACAGGCCCATGATGGTTCGCAGCGTGGTGGTCTTGCCGGCGCCGTTGCGGCCCAGCAGCATCGTGAGCTGGCCGCGCGGCACGGCGAGGTCCACGCCGTGCAGGATGTGGTACGCCCCGATGTGTGTGTGCACAGCCTGGAGTTGCAGGAGATTGTTGTCAGTCATGCGGCCTCCTTCGACACGCCCAGGTAGGCCTCCTGGACCACCGGCGAGGCGATCACCTCCGCCGGTTCGCCATCGGCCACGAGCTGGCCGTTGTGCAGCACGATGATTCGATCGGCGAGCTCGCGCACCACGTCCATCTTGTGCTCGACCAGCAGGATGGTCTTGGTCTTGTCCTTCTTCAGCGCCCGGATGAGATCGAGGATCACCGGTGCCTCCGCCGCGTTCATGCCGGCCGTGGGTTCGTCGAACATGAACACCTTGGGTTCGAGCGCCATCAACAGCGCGACTTCGAGCTTGCGCTGGTCGCCGTGCGGCAGGCTCGCGACCGTCGCATGCTCCTTGGCCTTCAGCGCCACATCGGCCAGGATCTGGTCGGCGCGCTCGGTCAGCGCGCGGTGGTCGCTCCAGATGCTCCAGAGATTGAGCCCGCGCCGATGCGGGCCTTCGCGCGTCGCCTGCACCGCCAGGCGCACGTTCTCCAGCACCGACAGGTTGGGAAAGAGATTCGTCAACTGGAAGGCCCGCCCCAGCCCCGCGCGGGTGCGGGCCGATGCCGGCAGGCCCGACAGCGGTTGCCCGTCGAGCCACACCGTGCCCTCGGTGGCCTTGAGCTGCCCCGAGATCAGATTGAAGTAGGTGGTCTTGCCGGCGCCATTCGGGCCGACGATCGCGGTGAGCGTGCCGGGCGCGAAAGCGCAGCTGACGGCATTCACCGCCACATGGCCGCCGAAGCGGATGGTCAGGTCTCGGGTCTCAAGCATCGTTGGATAAGCAAGGCCGCCTGTCGGCAGCGGGGGTTGACTTCAGCATGTGCCGATCACGTAGTAGTTGGGGCTGGTCTGCTTCAGGGTCGTGGTGACGAAGGTGTTCCACAGACCCATGTTCTGGTTGGAACCCTTGGCGTAGGTGTAGCCGCCGCTCTGCGTGGCGCGGCCCGCGGTGGTGTGGGCGTAGTTGCTGGCCGTGTAGCAGGTCGCCGTGCCGCCGCCAACGAGGGTGGTGCCCGACGCGGAGGCGGACATCGCGCTTTCCACGTTGCTGGTGTCCAGCGCCGTCACGCTCCAGTTGTAGGTCGTGGACGCGGCCAGCCCTGTGTCGGTGTAGTTGGTGCCGGCGACGGGCGCGGCGTTGACCTTGCCACCGCCGCGATAGACGTTGTAGCCCGCAGCGCCCGAAACCCCATTCCACCCGATCACCATGCTGCTGCTGGTGGCGCCGGAAGTGCCGACGCCGGTGGGCGCCGGCAGTGCCGATCCGCCACCGCCACCACCCGAGGTGCTGGTCACGCGGTCGACCATGCCCTTGATGGCAGCCATCTGCGGGCCGGACTTCCTGGCGTAGTTCGCGTTGTCGTAGCCCCACCAGTCCCAGCAGCTGTTGGTGGCGGCCGTGCTGGTCTGGGGGTAGATCAGGATGATGTTGTTGGTGTCGGCCCAGCGGTTGTAGCCGGTCTTGCGAACGTACTGGTCGCCGACATCGTTGAAGTTCTGCTTGCAGCCATGCAGCACCACGTGCGTGCGGCAGCTTGTGGTGCCGCAGCTTTGCGGCACGTAGATCCAGCCCGTCGCGGCCATGCCGTGACCGCTGATGAAGCTGGTCTGGCTGAACTCGGTGAAGGTGCCCGACAGCGTGCCGTTGTTGCGGGCGTTCAGCGGGCCGTACAGGTACTGCAGGATGTCGCCCGCCAGATCGAAGCCGCAGTTGTTGATGTACGGCGATGCCGTCGTCCCGCAACTGCTGCCGTAGTCGTCGGTGATCATCGCGTGACCGGACCCGAGATTGTTCTTGTAGTAGGTGTTGGCGGCAGGAACGAAGCTCTGGTAGTAGGTCTTCAGGTCGTTCATCACGGCCTGCTTGACCGTGTTGTCCGAGGTGCCTGAATAGAGATACACCTTCGAGGTCGAGAGATTCGACACCGGATCGATGGCTCCGCTCGACGCCCAGGTGTTGGTCGTGCTGACCAGCGACGACACCGGGATGCTGCTGCTGTGGGTCATGCAGCGCCCCGTCGCGTTGATGATGGACCCCTCGGCGCAGTAGAACGGTCCGCCGGCGACCACGCCAGCCCCGCGCTTGAAGGTGCCCGAATAGGCGACATGCAACTGCACCGCCATGAAGCCGCCCGACGACAGGCCGGACACGCTGACCTCCGCAGGATCGGCCCCCAGCGCCGGCAGCGGCACCGCAGCCGTGGCCGCATGGATCGACAGCGCGGCGAAGGCCGTGACCATGCTCATCTTCATCATCCAGTTGCGCTTCATGCTTGTCTCCTGTTGGTTTTTTAGGATGCACTGAACCGCCCTCTCTCACGAAGGGGATCGATGGAAAGAGCGTTGCGCGCTACGTCAAAGGCCAGGAACCCCACGGCACCGGCTCCGCCGGGCCGTAGGGGTTGCCCCCGGAGAGGGGGTGGAGAGCGACACGAAGTGCGCGAGCCTGGGGGTCAGCGCTTGTTCCGGATGGGAATGTCCATCTCTTCCGGCTTGATCTCATGGACCAGCTCGGGCACGCCCCACGCGAATGCGGGGTCCACCTTGATCTTGAAGTGATACATGCTCTGCATCGCCTGGTGGTCTTCCTTGCGGAAGGTCATCTTGCCCTTGGGCGTGTCGAAGCTCATGCCTTCCATCGTGGAGATAAGCTTGTTGGTGTTGGTGTCGCCGCCCGTCTTCTTGAGCGCGGTCACCACGGCCATCGCGGCAGAGAATCCGCCCGCCGTGAAGAAGTCCGGCGGCGTCTTGAATTCCTTGTAGTGCATCGAGACCATGGCCTCGTTCACCGGGTTCTTCGGGATGCCGAAGTAGTAGTAGGCCGCGCCTTCCATGCCCGGCAGCGCCTTGTAGGCCGCCATGGCCGGCAGGATGTTGCCGCCGGTCGCGATCTCGATGTTGTAGCGCTTGAGGTCGAGGTCGACGATCTTGAACGGATTGCCCGCGCCCGCCCACACGATCCAGATGATCTTGCGGCCCGGCTGGTCCTTGAGCTTGTCGATCAGGCGCTGTGCGCCCGCGGTGAAGTCCGTGGTCGCGGGCGGCAGGTATTCCTCGTGCGCGAGCTTGGCTTTCTTGAGCGAGTCCTTGAACGCCTTCACGCCGTCGCGGCCGAAGGCGTTGTCCTGCGCCAGCGTGGCGACCGTGACGCCGGGCTTGTCGACGGCGACCGCGTTCGAAATGGCGTCTTGCGAGCTGTTGCGGCCAGTGCGGAAGATGTATTTGTTCCACTTGTCGCCGGTGATCGAGTCGGCCACGGCGGGCTCGACCAGCAGGATCTTCTTGTATTCCTCGGCCACCGGCAGCATCGCCAGCGCGACGCCTGAAGAAGTCGGGCCGACCGCGAGCGCGGCCTTGTCGTCGGCATAGGCCGCCGCCAGCAGCGACTTGCCAAGATCAGGCTTGCCCTGGTCGTCCTTCTCGATGACGACGATCTTCTTGCCGTTGACGGTCATGGTGCCGCCGGTCGCGTAGTCCAGGCCCATCATGAAGCCGGTTTGCGTCTGCTTGCCGTAGGCTTCGAGCGGACCGGTCTTGCTGTAGATGTGGGCGATCTTGATCTCGTTGGACTGGGCCCAGGCCGGAGCGGTCAGGGCCGATGCGCCAGCAATGGCGAGCCCTGCCAAGGCGACGAGGTGGCGACGTTGCATTCTTTGTCTCCTGATGATGATGGCTGAATATTGCACAGTTCGTGCCAGGTGGAGCTCACCCCCAGGCTCGCGCACTTCGTGTCGCTCTCCACCCCCTCTCCGGGGGCAATCCCTGCGGCCCGGCGGAGCCGGTTCCGCGGGATTTCTGGGGCGCGTTTCGAATCGGCTGATTTCAAGACACGTCAATTGCCTGAATTTCAGACAACTGCATGTTCTTCAGTCAGGGTTTTCCAGCCGTTCGTAGAGCGTCGCGCGGGAGATGCCGAGCAGTCTCGAGCTCGCCAGCTTGTTGCCGCCGGTCGAAGCCATCGCAGCGGCGATCGCGCGGCGCTCCAGCTCGGCGACCTGCTGGGCGAGGGGGCGCAGCAGGGCCGCGCTTTCATCGGCCTCGGAAACCGCCGTGGCGGGCGACTTGCTCGGCGTCGCGATCTTTTCCTGGCCGGCTTCGCGCAGGATGCGTTCGAGCTGCACGGCGTCGATGCGCTGCGAATCGCTGCGCATGGTCACCTGCTCCAGCACGTTGCGCAGCTCCCGGATGTTGCCGCGCCAGTGCTGTGCTGCGAGCAGCGCCAGCGCGTCAGGCGTGAGTTCGGGCGGCGCCTCGCCGCTGCGCAGGGCCATGTCCTCACCGAGCACCTCGACCAGCGCGGGAATGTCGGCACGCCGCTCGCGCAGCGGCGGCACGCGCACCGGCAGCACGTTGAGGCGGTAGTACAGGTCTTCGCGAAAGCGCCCTTCCCGGACCAGCGCCGCGAGATCCCGCGAGGTGGCGGCGATCACGCGCGCATCGAAAGGCACCAGCTTGTTGGAGCCCAGCGGTTCGATCTCGCCCTCCTGCAACGCGCGCAACAGCTTGGCTTGCAGGCCAAGCGGCATGTCGCCGATTTCGTCGAGGAACAGCGTGCCGCCATCGGCGAGCTTGAACTTGCCCTCGCGCGCCTTGCGGTCGGCCCCGGTGAAGGCGCCCGGCGCGACGCCGAAGAACTCCGCTTCAAGCAGGGTGTCGGGCACCGCAGCGATGTTCACGCTGACGAAGAGGCCGCCGGCCCGCGCGGAGGCCGCATGGATCGCATGGGCGAGCAGCTCCTTGCCCGTGCCGGTCTCGCCCAGCAGGAGCACCGGGCTCGACGATTGCGCCGCGCGCCGCGCGTGCCGCTTGACCTCCACCGCCGCCGGGCTGCTGCCGATGAAGCTGGCAAAGGTGTACTTCGAACGACGCTGGCCGTCGGCCGACTGCTGATAGAGCGGATTGTTGCGCTGGCTCGCGAGTTCACGCCGCGCGTCGTCGAGGTCGCGCTGCAGCAGCGCGAACTTGCTGATGAGCGGCTGCAAGGTGGTTTCCGGGTGGTCGAACAGCACGATCCCGATCGCGCCGATCACCTCGCCCGGCACGGCGCCGGCTTCGCCTTCGCGCTCCTCGCGCAGCGGAATGCGGCTCACGACGAAGGTGCCGGCCTTGTTGGTCAGCAGGTCGATCAGGATCGGCTCGCCGGTTTCGAGCACACGGCGCATCTGGGTGTTGGGGATCACGTCCTCGACCAGATGCCCGAGAAACTGGTCGATGGACGAGAAACCGAGCGCTGGCAGGAAGCGGCGGTAACCCTCGTTCACCCAGACGATGCGCCCACCGCGATCGACCAGGAACATGCCCTGGCTGATGCTGGAGAACAAATGGAACATCGAGCGCGCGGCGAGCGCGAGGATGCCTTCGGCATCGAGCGGCAATGCGGGTGGGGCGGCAGCGGCGGGAGACATGGGCGGGATCGTAGCGCGCCGGCCCTGCGCATCGTTGCGCGGGCGAAAAGCATCCATCGGCGTGTCCGTTGCTGAATGGCATCGGACGCTTCCGGAGACGCGGCGAGCGCCGACAAACGCCTGCGATCCGCCTTGTTATGCTGCGCGCCTTGCATGGCCCATCGGCCACACACGGCGCCATGGCGATCGCAATCTGCTCGCCTGACCCACGCCTCTTTATTGCGGAACCCCGATCTCATGAGGAACACCCGGCTTCCCGCGCTTTGCCTTGTCGCCCCCCTGCTGCTTTCGGCCTGCGCGGTTCCGCGCCCGCCCGAGCAGGTGGCGGCGCCACTGCCTGCGCAATGGAACACCCCCCTGCCCGCCTCCACCGCCGCGCTGCCGCATGGCGGCTCGCTGCCAACGCTGGCCGAATGGTGGCGCCAACTGAACGATCCGCTGCTGGTCGAACTGATCTTCGCTGCGGAAGCCGCCAGTCCGACCGTGGCCAGCGCCGGCGCGCGCATCACCGAAGCCCGTGCCTCGCGTGTCGCAGCGGGCGCGGCCCTGATCCCCAATCTCAATGGAACGTTGTCGGCCAGCCGCGGCAACTCGCCCACCTCTGGCATCTCCACTGGTGCGACCGGCGGTACGTCCGACGGCATTGCCACCAGCCTTCCGGCCATCACCACCCTGCAGGCAGGTCTGCAATCGAGCTGGGAGATCGACCTCTTCGGCGGGCTGCGAGCGAACCGCGATGCCAGCCAGGCGCGCTTCGTGGGAGCCGACGCCAAGTGGCATGAAGCGCGGGTCTCCGTCGCGGCCGAGACCGCCAATGCGTATCTCGCCGAACGCGCCTGCCGTCGCCAACTCGTGGTGTCCACATCCGACGCGCAATCGCGCGCCGAAACCGCACGCCTGACGGACCTGTCGGCGCGCGCCGGCTTCACCGCGCCGGCCGACGCCGCGCTGGCACGCGCCAGCGCTGCCGAAGCATCCGGGCGCCTGACCCAGCAGCGTGCGCTGTGCGCCGTGCAAAGGCAGGCGTTGGTGGCATTGACCGCCATCGAAGCGCCAACCCTCGAAGCCAAGCTCGATGCCGCGCCCATCGACGGCGCCTTGCCGGCCGTTCAGGCAGTGCACAGCGTGCCGGCCGAAGCGCTGGCCCAGCGGCCGGACGTCTTTGCCGCCGAGCTGGCCGTTGCGGCGGCCAGCGCCGACGCGGGCGCGGCGCTGGCCCAGCGTTTTCCCCGGCTGACCTTGCAGGGCTCCATCGCCGCGCTGCAAATCCGCGCCGGCGGATTCCGTGAAACGCTCGACACCTGGACCATCGGCCCGCTCGCCCTGACCGTGCCGATCTTCGACGGCGGCACGCTGGCCGCCAATTCCGAAGCCGCCAAGGCGCGCTATGACGAGGCGGTCGCCCTCTATCGGGCGAATGTGCGGCAGGCCGTGCGCGAGGTCGAGGAAGCGCTGATCAACCTGCAAAGCACTGACGAGCGCGCCGGCGACGCCGACACCGCGGTGACGAACTACCAGGCCTCCTTCGATGCCACCCAGCAGCGCTACGGCACCGGCCTCGCCAGCCTGTTCGACCTGGAAGACGCGCGGCGCACTCTGTTCGTCTCCCAGACCGCCCGCGTTTCCTTGCAGCGAGAGCGCGCCGAAGCCTGGGTGTCCCTGTACCGCGCCATGGGCGGCGGCTGGTCCCGGCCCGAATCCGTTGCCACAACGACAACCCCTGTGACCCCGTCGCCATGAAAAGAATGAAGCGTTCCACCCTTATCGCCGTCGTGCTGGCCGTCGTGCTGGTTCTTGCAGCCGCCGCGTTCTTTCTCACGCGCGGCAAGCGGCCCGCAGACGCCAAGCCGAAGGAAGCCGCGACGGCACGCCCGACATTGACCGTCACCGTCGCCAAGCCCGAGACCAGCGAGCTCAGCGTGACGCTCGCGGCCAACGGCAACGTGGCCGCCTGGCAGGAAGCCAGCATCGGCTCCGAGTCCAGCGGCCTGAAGCTCGCCGAAGTGCGCGTGAACGTCGGCGACGTGGTCAAGAAGGGCCAGGTGCTGGCGACCTTCTCCGGCGAAACCGTCCAGGCCGATGTGGCCCAGGCGCGCGCCTCGCTGGCCGAAGCGCGCGCGACCGCCGCCGATGCCACCGGCACCGCCGCGCGCGCCCGCACGTTGCAGGCCACGGGCGCGATGAGCCAGCAGCAGATCAACCAGTACCAGACCGCCGAGCAGACCGCCAAGGCGAGGGTCGAGGCGGCCGAGGCCGTGCTGGCGGCACAGCAGGTGCGCGGCCGCAACACGCAGGTGCTGGCGCCCGATGACGGCGTGATCTCCTCCCGCACCGCGACGGTGGGCAGCGTGGTCAACGCCGGCACCGAGCTGTTCCGGCTGATCCGCCAGGGCCGGCTCGAGTGGCGCGCGGAGATCACCTCGTCCGAGTTGGGCCGCATCGCCGTCGGCACGCCGGCCGTGGTCACCAGCGCCACCGGCGCGCAGGTCAGCGGCAAGGTGCGGAGCGTGGCGCCGACGGTGGACCCGCAGACGCGCGCCGCGCTGGTCTATGTCGACATTCCCAACGTGCTCCAGAACACCGGCATCAAGGCCGGGATGTTCGCGCGCGGCGACTTCCAGTTGGGCCGTACCAGCGCGATCACCGTGCCGCAGGCGTCGATCGTTCCGCGGGACGGCTTCAACCACCTGCTGCTCCTGCAGCCGGACGATCGCGTCTCGCAACTCAAGGTGGAGACCGGCCGACGCGTGGGCGACAGGGTCGAGATCACGACACCGCTGCCTGCGGATGCACGCGTCGTGGTCCAGGGCGCCGGCTTCCTCAACGATGGCGACCTCGTCCGGGTGGTGGAAGCCCCCGCGAAGCCCGCCATCGAGGCCGCAAAGTAAGGAGCACCGCCATGAACGTGTCGGCCTGGTCCATACGCAACCCCATCCCGGCGGTGATGCTGTTCGTGCTGCTCACCTTCGCGGGGCTGCTGTCCTTCAACGCGATGAAGGTGCAGAACTTTCCCGACATCGACCTGCCGACCGTCACGGTGTCGGCCGCGTTGCCGGGCGCGGCGCCGTCGCAGCTCGAAACCGACGTCGCGCGGAAGCTCGAGAACTCGATCGCCACCATCCAAGGCCTGAAGCACATCACGACGAAGGTGCAGGACGGCGCGGCGACGCTGATCGTCGAGTTCCGCCTCGAAAAGCCCGTGCAGGAAGCCGTCGACGATGTGCGTTCGGCGGTGCAGCGCGTGCGTGCCGACCTGCCGGCCGACGTGCGCGACCCGGTGGTCACCAAGCTCGACTTCGCAGCGCAGCCGGTGCTGGCTTTCACGATCTCGTCCTCGCGCATGGATGGCGAAGCGCTCTCGTGGTTCGTGGACAACGACATCTCGAAGAAGCTGCTGGCGATCAGCGGCGTCGGCGCCGTGAACCGGGTCGGCGGCGTCACCCGGCAGGTGCATGTCGACCTCGATCCCGAGAAGCTGCAGGCGCTCGGCGCCACCGCCGCCGACATCTCGCGCCAGTTGCGACAGGTGCAGACCGAGAGCGCCGGCGGCCGCACCGACCTGGGCGGCAGCGAACAGCCCGTGCGCACGCTCGCCACGGTGAAGTCGGCCGACGAACTCGCCGACATGCAGATCTACCTCTCGGATGGT
This sequence comes from Variovorax flavidus, assembly GCF_030317145.1. GTDB lineage: Bacteria > Pseudomonadota > Gammaproteobacteria > Burkholderiales > Burkholderiaceae_C > Variovorax > Variovorax flavidus. Next base: position 148,054 of record NZ_JASZYE010000001.1, on the reverse strand, counting down.
CGTCGCATCCGGCTCGACCAGGTGGCCCGGATCAGCGACACCATCGCCGAGCCGCGCGCCGCAGCCTTGCTCGATGGCAAGCCGGTGGTCGGCTTCGAGGTCGCCCGCAGCCGCGGCGCGAGCGAGGTCGAAGTCGGCGCCGCGGTGCAGAAGGCGCTGGCCGAGTTGCGCGCGCAGCGGCCCGACCTCCAGCTCACCGAGGCCTTCAACTTCGTCGATCCGGTGCGGGAGGAGTACGAGGGTTCGCTGCACCTGCTGTACGAAGGCGCCATCCTGGCCGTGATCGTGGTGTGGCTCTTTCTGCGTGACTGGCGCGCGACCTTCATCTCGGCTGTGGCGCTGCCCATGTCGGTCATCCCCGCCTTCATCGGGATGTACCTGCTGGGCTTCTCGGTCAACGTGGTCTCGCTGCTGGCGCTGTCGCTGGTGGTCGGCATCCTGGTGGACGACGCGATCGTGGAGGTCGAGAACATCGTGCGCCACCTGCGCATGGGCAAGACGCCCTACCAGGCCGCGATGGAGGCTGCCGACGAGATCGGGCTCGCGGTGATCGCCACCACCTTCACGCTGATCGCCGTGTTCCTGCCGACCGCCTTCATGAGCGGCGTGGCGGGCAAGTTCTTCAAGCAGTTCGGATGGACCGCGTCGCTCGCGGTGTTCGCCTCGCTGGTGGTGGCGCGGATGCTCACGCCGATGATGGCGGCCTACATCCTGAAGCCCATCGTCGGTGCCGAGAAGGAACCGCGCTGGCTCAGGATCTACATGCGCATGGCCGAGTGGTGCCTGAAGCATCGCTTCACGACGATGGTGCTGGCCACCCTCTTCTTCTTCGGCTCGGTGGCGATGATCCCGCTGCTCAAGACCGGCTTCATTCCGCCGGACGACAACTCGCAGACGCAGGTCTACCTCTCGCTGGCACCGGGCGCGACGCTGGCCCAGACCATGGCGGCGGCGGAAGAAACGCGCCGCCGCGTGATGGCGATCGAGCACGTGCGCAGCGTCTACACCACCGTGGGCGGCGGCAGCGCGGGCGGCGACCCGTTCGCGAATTTCGGTACGCCGGAGACGCGCAAGGCCACGCTCACGATCCAATTGGACCCACGCGGCGACCGGCCGCGCAAGCAGGTGATCGAGAACGAGATCCGCGCGGCGCTCGAATCGCTTCCCGGCGTGCGCAGCACCGTGGGGCTGGGCGGCTCGGGCGAGAAATACATCCTCGCGCTGAGCGGCGACGACCCGACCGCACTCACGGCCGCTGCGCGCGCGGTCGAACGCGACCTGCGCACCATCCCGGGCCTTGGCAACATCACGTCGACGGCAAGCCTGATCCGCCCCGAAATCGCGGTTCGGCCCGACTTCGCACGCGCGGCCGACCTGGGCGTGACCAGTTCGGCCATTGCCGACACGCTGCGGGTCGCGACGCTCGGCGACTACGACCAGAACCTGCCCAAGCTCAACCTCGCGCAACGGCAGGTGCCGATCGTCGTCAAGCTGGAGGACTCGGCACGCCAGAACCTGGCCCTGCTCGAGCGCCTCGCCGTGCCCGGCGCGCGCGGTCCGGTGATGCTCGGCCAGGTGGCCGCGCTCACGGTCGAGGGTGGCCCGGCCGTGATCGACCGCTACGACCGCTCGCGCAACGTCAACTTCGAGATCGAGCTGTCGGGCGTCGGCCTCGGCGACGCGAAGGACGCGGCGATGAAGCTGCCTTCGATCCGAAGCCTGCCGCCCGGCGTGCGCGTGGCCGAGGTGGGCGATGCCGAAGTCATGACCGAGCTGTTCGCGAGCTTCGGCCTCGCGATGCTGACCGGCGTGCTCTGCATCTACATCGTGCTGGTGCTGCTGTTCAAGGACTTCCTGCATCCGATCACGATCCTGTGCGCGTTGCCGCTCGCACTCGGCGGGGCCTTCGTCGGTCTGCTGATCGGGCAGAAGGCGCTGTCGATGCCTTCGCTGATCGGGTTGATCATGCTGATGGGTATCGCGACGAAGAACTCGATCCTGCTGGTGGAATACGCCATCGTCGCCCGGCGCGAACACGGCCTGAGTCGCTGGGATGCACTGCGCGACGCCTGCCACAAGCGGGCGCGGCCGATCATCATGACCACGCTGGCGATGGGCGCGGGCATGGCGCCCATCGCGCTCGGCCTCAGCAGGGCCGATTCCAGCTTCCGATCGCCGATGGCGATGGCGGTCATCGGCGGGCTCATCACGTCGACGGTGCTGAGCCTGCTGGTGGTGCCGGCCGTGTTCACTTACATCGACGACATCGAGCACTGGATTCGTCGCACGTGGCGGCGCATTCGCGGGAAGGCGGGAGGCCATGCGGCCGGGCCTTCCCCGGCCTCGCACGCCGATGAGCAGCCCACGCCCACGCCATGAAGTGCTGTCGTCGCAAATTGTTGCAAGTTAGACTCGCGGCATCGTCGTACGACGGAGGCACACCATGATCCGAATCCACGCGCGTGTCGCGATTTCCGGCGCCCTTCTGGCCACGGCACTGGCGGCAGGGGCCCAAGCCAAGCCAGACGTCGCGAAGGCCCAGCAACGCCACGACCAGCAGATTGCGAAGTGCAACGACGGCTCCCTGGCCGCGCCAGCCCGCGAAGCGTGCGTGCGCGATGCGGGCGCGGCGCTGGACCGCGCCCGGGGCGGGCCTCCGCGGAACGTCACGAAGCGCTCCACGGATCGCCGGTCGACCGTCGTGACACCGCAAGGTGCATCGGCACCTCCGGGAACCGAGACGGGCAGGTCGGGCGATCGCCGTTCCACGGTCGTCACGCCGCAAGGTACGCCGCCACCCGCCGGCAGCGAAACGATCCGGTCGAACGATCGTCGCTCGACGGTGGTGCAGCCGGCAAACTAGGCCCCGCGCCAGCCGAGGCTCAGGCGAAGCCCCGCACCTCGGCCACCAGCGAAACCAGCCGCTGCACATCGGCGACGACAAGCGCCTTGCCATCCTTGGCGAGCACCCCGTCGCGCCTTAGCGCATTGAGTTCGCGCGTCACCTGCTCGCGATTGGTGCTGATCTGGCTCGCCAGTTCAGCGTGGGTCGGCGCGGGATCCAGCCGTGCCTGGTTGTCGACGACGCCCGCCGCCCGTGTGAGGCGAAGCAACTCCGCATGCACACGGTTCTGGACACCCAGCGTGCTCAGGTCGATGACGCGATCCGACAACTGCCGCACCAGCGCGGCGAGGTTGCGCATCACGCGGCCGGCGACGGTCGCTTCGTCACGCAGCAATTCCAGGAACCCTGCCCGATCGAGGCTGGCAACGACCGTGGGCTTGAGCGTCACGACGTCGGCGGATCGCGGCTTGCCGTCGATGGCGGAAATGTCGCCGAAATATTCGCCCTCCTGGAGGTCGCGAAACGTGACCTGGCGTCCGGTCGCCGAGTAGGTCGTCACGCGCAACTGCCCGGACACCAGGAAGAACACGTCGCTCTTGTCCTCGGAACGCAGCAGCAGCGGCGTGCCGGCCGCAACGCTTTGCCACTGGCAGCGCTGGGCGAGCCAATCCAGCCGCTGCGGCGACAGATCCTCCAGCAGCGCAATGTGCTGCAAGGCAAGACTGGAACGCTGGAGCGCCATCGTGTCGAATTCGCACCCAAGACAGCCCGGTTGAAAAAACCTGTGCGCAAACGCACAGCGCGATTGGCGGCGCGCCGCCACAGTCGCACTCCGTGGTGACTGCATTTCCCGCAGCCACACATCAAAGCCTCAAGGAGATTTCATCATGAATGCAAAGCTACTTCTCGGTGCCTCCGCCCTTGCGCTGGCCGGGGCCGTTTCCGCTCAGACAGTGCCCGCCGAACAATGGGTCGGCGCGCCCATGCAGATGACCAGCCAATTCAGCCGCGCCCAGGTTTCGGCCGATCTCGCCGCGAATCGCTCGGAAATGAATGCCGTCGCGGCGGAATACCGCGTCGGTCCCGCCGACTCGACCATCGGCGCCTTGAGCCGCGCTGAAGTCGCCGCCGACCTGAGCCTGTGGAACAAGTCCGGCATGTCGCAGGTCGCCGGCCGCGACAGCTTCGACCCGACCAGCCCGGCCTATGGACGCCAGATGTCGGCGTATCAAGGCATGCGAAACGGCCCCGAATACGTGGCGGAAATCCAGCGCATCAAGGGTTTCGGCGCCAAGTCGACGACAGCCAGGTATCAGTCGGACGCCACCGGCAACTGAAATCGCGGGCCAATCAGGGAGGTCCGGAAACACCGCGGATCCGGCTGCGCCGGTCCGCTGGTGTTGCCCCCCGGCAGGGGGTAGGCGCGACACGAAGTGCACGCAGCCTGCAAGCGAGCTACTTGCTCATCCGCTTGGCCAGGCGAGGAAGGATCATGACGCCCAGGATGATGACGATCAGCACGATCGACATCGGGCGCTGGAAGAACACCGCGGCACTGCCCTCGCCGATCGACATCGCGTTGCGGAGCTGCGCCTCGGCCAGCGGCCCGAGGATCATGCCGACCACGACGGGTGCCGTCGGAAAGTCGAAGCGCCGCATGATCACGCCCAGCACACCGATCGCGTAGAGCAGCACCAGGTCGAAGGCGCTTTGCCGCATGCCGTAGGCACCGACCGTCGCGAAGATCAGGATGCCTGCATAGAGCTGCGGCTTCGGGATCTTGAGCAGCTTGACCCACAGCCCGACCATCGGCAGGTTCAGCACCAGCAGCATCACGTTGCCGATGTAGAGCGACGCGATCAGCGCCCACACCAGCGCCGCAGACGTCGTGAAGAGTTGCGGCCCCGGCTGGATGCCGTAGTTCTGGAACGCGCCGAGCAGGATCGCGGTCGTGTTCGAGGTGGGAATGCCGAGCGTGAGCAGCGGGATCAGCGCCGCGGTCACGGTCGCGTTGTTGGCGGCCTCCGGGCCTGCCACCCCTTCGATCGCACCCGTGGTGCCGAACTCGGCCTTGGCGTCCGCGTCCTTCGCCAGCTTCTTTTCCGTCGCGTAGCTCAGGAAGGTCGGAATCTCCGTACCCCCCGCCGGGATGCAACCGAAGGGCGTTCCGATGGCGGTGCCGCGCAGCCATGCCGGAATGGAGCGCTTCCAGTCGCGAGCGCTCATGTGCACGCGGCTCAGCTTGTTCTGCCCTTCGACGACCTTGCCTTCGTAGAGCACCGCGTAGAGCACTTCGGCCACTGCGAACAAGCCGACCGCCACCAGCACGATCTCGATGCCGTCGAGCAGTTCGGGAATGCCGCCCGTGTAGCGGCCCTGGCCGGAGATCTGGTCGAGCCCGATGCATCCTGCCGCGAGGCCGATGAACAGCGCCGTCATGCCGCGCAGCGTGCTCTTGCCGAGCACCGCGCTCACGGTCGTGAAGGCCAGCAGCATCAGCAGGAAGTACTCGGGCGGCCCGAGCTTGACCGCGAATTCGGCGACGAATGGCGCGAACAGCGTGACGATCACGGTGGCGATGGTGCCGGCGACGAAGGAGCCGATCGCGGCCGTGGCGAGCGCCGCGCCCGCCCGGCCGCTCTTCGCCATCTTGTTGCCCTCCATCGCCGTCACCATGCTGGCCGTTTCGCCTGGCGTGTTCAGCAGGATGGACGTGGTCGAGCCACCGTACATGGCGCCGTAATAGATCCCCGAGAAGAAGATCATCGAGGCCGTGACGTCGACCTTGCCGGTGATCGGCAGCAGCATGGCGACCGCGACGGCCGGGCCGATGCCAGGCAGGACGCCGACGGCCGTGCCCAGGGCACAGCCCACCAGGCACCAGAGAAGATTGACCGGCGTGATCGCGAGCGCGAAGCCGTGCATCAGTGCATTGAAGATGTCCATGTCAGAGCCACCCCGTGCCGGTCAGGCCCGGCAGGTTGATTGCGAGGAATTGCGTGAACATCCAGAAAACCGGCGCCGAGATGAGGAGGCCCGTCACGATGTCGATGAGCCAGGTGCGCGGCGAATTGACGCCGCCCTGTCCGCTGGCGCGGCGCAGGCCCTGCACCGCGAGCAGATAGCACAGGGTGCAACTGAAGATGAAGCCGATGGTGGTGATGAGTGCGGCGTTGAGCAGCAGGCCGGCCGACACCCAGACGAAACCGGCCCAGTAGGCGTGGACGGCGCCGGAGGGCTCGTCCATCTCGCGGAAGCCGCCAGTGCGCGATTCCCAGATGATCCAGGCGCCGCACACCGTCAGCGCAATGGAAACCAGCCAGGGCAGGAAGTTGGGCCCGACGCCGCCGTAGCCGGCCTCGGACGAAATGCCCAGCGCACCGAACGCGAGCGCCAGCCCGGTCAGCAGCACGCCGGCACCGACGAGCGTTTGCGGCCATACCGCCGGAGGGGGCGCGGCCGAAGTGGGTGGAGTTGTCATTCTTTTGTCCCTGGATCGGAGATGGAAGCCCCCCTTACGGACAACACCGCCGCGCCGGCGCTGCCGGCCCCGGCGGTGCAGCCGCTGTCAGGGGGAGAACAAGGCGGCCAGGATCAGACCATGCCGGACTTGACCATCGTCGCGCGCAGGCTTGCGAACTCGTCGTCGACGAACTTCGCGAAAGCCTCGCCCGAAAGCACCGCCGGGGTCCAGTCGTTCTTCTTCATGGCGTCGGCCCAGCTCGGGGTCTTGAGGGCTGCCAGCACCATGTCGGTCAGCGCCTTGCGTTGGTCGGCCGTGATGCCGGGGGCGCCATAGACGCCGCGCCAGTTGCCGATCTCGACGTCGATGCCCTGTTCCTTGAGCGTCGGCACGTTGATGCCTGGCAGGCGCTGTGCGGAAGTCACCGCGATGGGCTTCATCTTGCCGGCATTGATGTACTCCGCGAACTCGCTGAAGCCGCTGCCGCCCACCGTGACGTTGCCGCCCAGGATGGCGGCCGTGGCCTCACCGCCCCCACGGAACGCAACGTAGTTGATCTTGGACGGATCGACGCCCACCTTCTGCGCGATCATCGCCGCCGCGATGTGCTCGGTGGAGCCGCGCGAGCCGCCGCCCCACTTGACGCTGCCCGGATCCTTCTTGAGTTGCTCGACCACGTCCTTCATGGACTTCAGCGGCGAATTGGCTGGCAGCACGAACACGTTGTATTCGCTGGTGATGCGGGCGATCGGCGTGGCCTGCGAAAGACTGACCGGCGGCTTGCCGGTGATGATGCCCCCCAGCATCACGGCGCCCATGATCATCATGGCGTTCGGGTCGCCCTTGGAACCATTGACGAACTGGGCAAGACCCAGCGCACCGGCCGCGCCACCCTTGTTGTCATAGGTCACCGTGTCGGCCAGCTTGCCATCGGTGAGCGCCTTGCCCAGCGCGCGGCCCGTCGTGTCCCAACCGCCGCCCGGGTTGGCGGGGATCATCATCTTGACGTTGGCAGCGGCCCAGGCCGACAGCGGCAGGGCCCCGGTGGCGGCCATGGCGGCCAGTGACTTCAAAAAGGTATCGCGACGCATGCATGTCTCCTTCGAATGGAAGCTGAGTAGAAGCTGAACGCCGCTATGATGCGCCGCCCTGCTGTCAGTTGGCTGTCCGGCACACTGGGGTAAACACCGAAAATCGCGGGATGAAGCTGCTGCTAATCGAAGACGATCCGTCGATGCAAACCACGCTGCAGCGCACGCTCGGCCGCCGGCAGATCGACGTGCGCATCTGCGGTGACGGCGCACTGGCGCTCGAACAATGGCGCGGCCTCGAACCCGATGTGGTGGCGCTGGATCTCAGTCTCCCCCATCTCGACGGCCTGCACGTGCTGGCCCAGGCGCGTGCCGCCGGGCTGCGCACGCCGGTGCTGCTGCTGACCGCGCGCGGCACCGTGGGCGACCGCATCGTCGGACTGAATGCCGGTGCGGACGACTATCTGCCCAAGCCCTTCGACCTCGATGAACTCGAGGCCCGTATCCGCGCGCTGAACCGTCGCCACCAGAACGCAGGACCTGACTCGGCAGCGCGACCACAGGAGGTCGGCGGCCTTCGCTACGAACCGGACAGCGGAGCGATCTATCACCGCGCCGACGTACTCGAACTCACGCCGCGGGAGCTGGCATTGCTGACGGCGCTGATGATCAAACCCGGCCACGCCGTATCGAAGGAGCGCCTGTTCGAACTGGTGTTTCCGAGCGAGATGGACGTCCAGTACGAAGCGGTCGAAGTCGTCGTCTACCGGCTTCGGAAGAAACTGGCGGGCACGGGCGTCACGCTGATGACGCTGCGCGGCCTGGGCTACCTCCTGCGCGAAGAGACATGAGGCGCATCTCGTCGCTGCGCGCGAGGCTGCTGCTCGGCATCCTCGCGCCGGTTGCGCTGTTCATCGTGATCAACAGCGTGAGTCTCTACCGGCAGAGCCTTGCGGCCGCAACGACCGCCTACGACCGCACGCTGCTCGCGTCGGCCAAGACGATCGGCGAGCAGCTCGACGTGGAGGGCTACGACGAGGCGGCTTCGCTGCGGGCCATCGTCCCCTACTCCGCGCTCGAGGCTTTCGAGGCCGACAACCAGAGCCGCATGTACTACCGCGTGTCCGCGCAGGACGGCGAGATGATCTCGGGCTTTGCCGAACTGCCCTTCTGGCGCGGAAAACTCCCTGACCGGCCGCCCTATGCAGCGCTGGTGGATTTCTACGATGCCGAATTCCGCAACAAGCCGGTTCGCGTCGCCGTGCTGTTGCAGCCGGTCGCCGGCGCGCGTGGCCGCGGCATGGCCGTCGTGCAGGTCGCGGAAACGCTGGAGTTGCGGGAGACCCTCGCACGCAAGCTGCTTATCGACACGCTATGGCGGCAGTTGGTGCTGCTGGCGGTGATCGCCGGCGTGACGGTGCTCGTGGTGCAGCGCGCGACCCGCCCGGTGCGCGAGCTCGGCGAAACGATCGCGGCGCGCGCCGCCGACGATCTCTCGCCGATCGAGGCGCCCGAAGCGCCTCGCGAACTCCTGCCGTTGATCGATGCCACCACCCAGGTGATGGGGCGTCTGCGCCGGCTGCTCGACCACCAGAAGCGCTTCGTGCGGGACAGCGCGCATCAGTTGCGCACGCCGCTCGCCGTTCTCAAGGCGCAGGTCCAATCCGCGCGCCGCGGCGATGTGCCGGCCGCGCAGGCCCTGGCCGAGATCAACGAGACGGTCGACCGCGCGACCGCACTGGCAAACCAGATGCTGTCGCTCGCCAAGGTGGAGCAGTTGCGCCAGCAGCCCGAATCCGCAACGCTCGACCTCGGCGAGACGGCGCGCGACATCGCACTCGACCTCTCGCCGCTCGTCGCGGACAAGGCGCTCGACTTCGAGCTCTCGACCGCGCCAGCGCCGGTACGGGTGCGCGCGCACCGCTGGATGCTGCAGGAGCTCACGCGCAACCTGCTGCACAACGCGATCAAGCACAGCCCGCGCGGCGCGGCACTGGTGGTGCGGGTGCAGGCGGAAGGTGACGCGGCCATGCTCACGGTGAGCGACGCGGGCCGCGGCATCACCGACGAACTGCGGCAACGGCTGTTCGCCCCCTTCGCGGCTGGCGACGTCACCAGTGGCTCCGGATTGGGCCTCGCGATCTGCCATGAGATCGTGTCGGCCCTGGGAGGAACCATCGCTCTCGACAACAGGGAATCCGGCGGACAGATCGTCGGGCTGGATGCCGTCGTCAGACTCCCGCTCGCGCGCGACAATTGCTGAACATGGATCGCCTTCGCATCGACAAATGGCTATGGGCCGCGCGCTTCTTCAAGACGCGGTCGCTCGCCGCCGACGAGATCGGCAAGCACCGCGTGCAGGTCAATGGCGACATCGCCAAGGCCTCGCGCGAAGTCAAGGTGGGAGACACCGTCACGATGCGGCTCGGGGCGGTCACGCGCACCGTGCTCGTGCGTGGCATCAGCGGCCAGCGCGGCCCTGCGCCCGTGGCGCAGCAGTTGTACGAGGAAACCCCGGAAAGCCTGGCTGCGCAGGCCGAGGCGCGCGAACAGCGTCGCCTCGGCAGCGAGCCGGCCCTCAGCATCGAACAAGGACGCCCTACCAAGCGCGACCGGCGCGACCTCGACGACGCCCGCCGGGGCGGCTGGGATAACCGCTGGAGCGCCTCGCTGGACCCCGACGACGAATAGGCACGGCGGAGGCTGGCCCCAATCGCGTACGCTGCGGTTTTGCGCAAGGAGCCTCCACCCCATGGCCAGCTTCAAGAAATTCCGCGTCGGCAGCAAATTCCAGCTGTCGAAAGTCGACCCCGCGGATTCGCCCTTTCTGCAAGGCCCCGAGGCCGAACAGCCCGAAAAGCTCGATGCGCTCGCGATCGAACTCGACGAGTTGCAGAACCTCCTGCATGCCGAGGGTCGGCGCAAGCTGCTGCTGGTGCTGCAGGGGCTGGACACGAGCGGCAAGGACGGCACGATCCGATGGGTGTTCTCCCGCACATCGCCGCTCGGCGTTCGCGTGACGGCCTTCAAGGCGCCCAGCGACGAGGAACGCGCGCACGACTTCCTGTGGCGTTGCCACGCCGTGGTGCCGCGCGCGGGCGAGATCATGGTCTGGAACCGGAGCCACTACGAAGACGTGCTGGTGCCCGTCGTCGAAGGCTGGATCGACAAGGCCGAGACGCAGCGCCGCTATGCGAACATCAACGACTTCGAGAGGCTGCTGACGGAGACGGGCACCGTTGTCGTCAAGTGCATGCTGCACATCAGCAAGGACGAGCAGCGCGAACGCCTGCAAGCCCGGGTCGACGACCCCGGCAAGCACTGGAAGTTCTCCATGGACGACCTTTCGGTGCGTAAGAAGTGGGACGCCTATCAGCGGGCCTACGAAGGTGCGCTCACGGCCACATCGACCTCCTATGCGCCGTGGTACGTCGTGCCGGCAGACAGCAAGCGCCATCGCAACCTGATGATTGCGCGACTGCTCGTCAAGACGCTGAAGGACATGAAGTTCCAGATGCCGCCGTCCGACCCGGCGCTCAAGGGCCTGGTCGTGGAATAGGCAACGCCCATCGGCATCATTGAAACGGCGATGCGTCGCCCGGCCTGTTGGCTGGCACCATTGAAGCCTTGTCATCAAGCCAATGGGACTACCGGAAATGAAGCAACTCCAACGCATCGTCGGCTACGCCATTTCGCTCGGCGGTGCAGCCGTGCTCCTGTCACATCTGGTCTGAAAGGGCGAGCGTTGTAGGCGACGTCCGACGACGTCCGCTCCAAACGGCGTATTGAAGGGGGGCCGCAGCGCTGGGAGACTCACGGCAAGCAGGTACTGCCTTCAACCCCAGAGATTTCCATGAACGCGTTGACACACCTCGAGCTTTTTGCGGGCCTTTTTTCGGCGGCGGGCGTCGCAGCTCTGATGTTCAACGTGGCGACCGGCCGCTCTCCCAAGTTCCTTCGCGACGAGATCGCGCAGCAGATCGAGAAATCCATCACGGTGCTCGACTGCTGCAACAAGGACTAGTCTGATCCCAATCCAGGCAGAGAGTGGCTAGACTCCTGCCCATGCTTTCCTCGACCATCACCCTCAGTCATTGCGCCGCGCGCACGAACTGCATCGCGGTGATGGTGTCGTGCGCTCTGCAGCCGGACGCAGACTCCTAAGCCCGGCGATCCGCTTCTTCCCTTTCAGCGCAAACCATCGATCGCCGGGCCTCCAAGCCGCGCATTAGCGACTGGCCCTCGGCGAGGGTCGGTTCGCGTTCGACTGGAGAAGCTCGTGACGCTCACGATGCCGCATTTCAATTTGATTCCCCCCTGGCTATCGCGTCTGACGGAACTGCGCATTGACGTCAGCCATGACCCCAAGCGCCTGGACGGCGAGATCGGCGCCATTCACGACCGCATCCGCACCCCCGGCGACGCGCTGCACGGCATCCCCCAGATCGGGATGAACGATCCGGATCTCGTCATCCGCCACGGCGAAGCCGACGGCGAGTTCTACGTGTATGTGGAGGACATTCGCCGACGGCAACTCGCGGGCTACACGGTGTTCAACCGGTTGATCGAGGTACCGCGCCGCACCGATCGCTACGTGAGGGCGCCGCATTCGAAGTACGACCCGTCCTACCAGCGCCGGGGTCTGGCGACTGCAATCTACCGCTGGGGGCTGGACGCGGGGCTTTGCCTCCTGACCGGCGCTCGCCAGTCGCCCGGTGCGCACGCACTCTGGCATTCGCTCGCCTTGAACTACCAGCTCGGGTATGTGGACTTGCGGGACAAGACGCTGACGTATCTGGGCCCTGAGGTGTCTGCTCAGGTCCTGGGTGAACTTCCGACGCGGATGCTTCTGCTCGGCAAGGGCTGGACGTTGGCGAAGTTTTCTGCGGCGACCGGGATGCGCTGAGGATCTCGGCCAGAAAACTAGCGATGCGTGGTCTGGAAGCGTCGACGGGACCACTGCGGGCACAAAAAAACCCCGAAACCCGTTGTTTACGCAGGTTTAGGGGTTTTTAGGATCTCGCTCCCAAGGAGCGAAAAAGTTAGCTGGCGGAACCGGAGGGATTCGAACCCTCGATGAGGCTCTACACCCCATACTCCCTTAGCAGGGGAGCACCTTCGGCCACTCGGTCACAGTTCCTGAGCCGTCGATTATGCCATCCTTCAGGCGGCCGGTTGATCCAGATCGAAAGCTTTATGCAGTGCGCGCACGGCGAGCTCCATGTATTTCTCGTCGATCACCACGGATGTCTTGATCTCGCTGGTGGAGATCATCTGGATGTTGATGCCCTCCTCGCTCAGCACGCGGAACATCTTGCTCGCAACGCCGACATGGCTGCGCATGCCGATGCCCACGATGCTGACCTTGCAGATCTTGGTGTCGCCCACGATGTCGGCCTCGCCCAGCGTCGGCAGCACCTTGGCCTTGAGCAGATCGACCGCCTTCGCGTAGTCGTTGCGGTGGACGGTGAAGCTGAAGTCCGTGCGTCCGTCCTTGCTCAGGTTCTGGATGATCACATCGACTTCGATGTTCGCGTCGGCGATGGCGCCGAGGATGTGATACGCGATGCCCGGCTTGTCAGGCACGCCAAGCACGGAAATTTTGGCTTCGTCGCGATTGAACGCAATGCCGGATACGACGGCTTGTTCCATGTTTTCGTCTTCCTCGAAAGTGATCAGCGTGCCGGACTTGGCTTCTTCGTTGATGTCGATGTCCCAGGGCGTGAAGCTCGAGAGCACGCGCAGGGGCACCTTGTACTTGCCGGCGAACTCCACCGAGCGGATCTGCAGCACCTTGGAACCCAGGCTCGCCATTTCGAGCATTTCCTCGAAGCTCACCGTGGTCAGGCGGCGCGCATCGGGCTCGACGCGGGGGTCGGTCGTGTAGACGCCATCGACGTCCGTGTAGATCAGGCACTCATTGGCCTTCATCGCAGCGGCGATGGCGACCGCGGAGGTGTCGCTGCCGCCGCGACCCAGCGTCGTGATGTTGCCGCCATCGTCCACGCCCTGGAAGCCGGTGATGACCACCACCTTGCCGGCATCGAGGTCGGCGCGGACGCGCTCGTCGTCGATGCTTTCGATGCGTGCCTTGGTGAAGGCGCTGTCGGTCTTCACCTGGACTTGCCAACCGGCGTAGCTGACGGACTGGAGGCCTTCGGCCTGCAGCGCGATCGCCAGCAGTGCGGACGATGCCTGTTCGCCGGTGGAAGCCAGCATGTCCAGCTCGCGGTTGTGGTCGTCGCCGGGTTTGCTGGAAGCGAGTTCCTTGGCCAGGCCGAGGAGGCGATTGGTCTCGCCGCTCATGGCGCTCGGGACCACGACCATCTGGTGGCCGGCGCGCGCCCACTTGGCCACGCGTTTGGCGACATTTCGAATGCGCTCGGTCGAGCCCATCGACGTGCCGCCGTATTTATGAACGATCAATGCCATGGGTGAAGTCAAAGAGAAGGGTTCGGGCGCCGCAATGCCGGCGTCCGTGCGCCCATCGAAAGCCAACTTCAGCGCAAGGTCCGAGGGCTACGACAAGGGCGGGGCATTGTACCAATGCAGCGTGTCGCCCTGCCGTTCGACCCTGCCGGCAGCAATCTTCAGGCTGATGCGATGGCCGCGCGTGCTGCATGCCTCGATCTGGTCGAGGAGTTGCTCCAGTTGCGCCTCGCTCGGCACCGAGCCGTGGTCGCGCTTGAGCCAATGGCGCAATGCATTGGCAAGTCGCTCTCGCGGCAAGGTGCGCAGAACGGCCAGCCTGGGCGGCGAACCGGCCTGCGCCATGTCCCTGGAACCGACATCGGCCAGCAGGGCAGATGCCTTCGCAGCGTTACGTGCCGAGCGCGCGAACGTCTCGCGGAATTGCGGCAGCGCCGCAGCCAATGCCGGCAGCACCTGCTCGCGAATACGGTTTCGCGTATATCGCAGGTCGGCGTTGCTCGGATCGTCGATGTGGGGCGTGCCACTGGCCGCAATCCAGTCGCGCAGCGCGCTGGCATGGACGTCGAGCATCGGTCGATGGAAATGCACCCCGTGTCGCCGCATCTGCCGCGGCATGCCGGCCAGCCCGTCGAGTCCGGCGCCACGGCCGAGGGCGATCAGCATCGTCTCGACCTGGTCGTCGGCATGCTGCGCCAGCGCAACGTCCTGCAGGCCGTGTGCCTGGGCGAGCCCGGCCAGCGTCGCGTAGCGAGCGCGGCGTGCGGCGTCTTCGGGGCTCTCCCCCGGTGCATGACGGGCATCGACACGCCCCACGTGCAGCGGGACACCCAGTTGCGCGCAGGTGGCCGCACAGTGCGCCTCGAAGTCATCCGCAGCGCGTTGGAGGCCATGGTGCACGTGCAGCGCATGCACCTGTCCCGGCCAACGGCGCGCGGCCGCGTGCAACAGCGCCGTGGAATCGGCCCCGCCGCTGTAGGCGACGCCCAACGGCAACGGCGCCGCCCAGAATGCCAGTGCTTGGGCGGCGGGATTTTCCATCGGAGACGGCTCGAGGCAGGCCACGGCCCGCCCGGCCCTACTTGCCGCTGTCGGCCTTGGTGTCGGCGAAGCGGCCGTAGCTCTGCAGACGCTCGTAGCGGCGATTGAGCAGTTCCTTGACCGACAGGTCGCTCACTTGGCGGAAGGCATCGTTCAACGCGCGCTTGAGGAACGCGGCCATTTGCCGGTGATCGCGGTGCGACCCACCGACCGGCTCGTTGACGATCTTGTCGACCAGTCCCAGCGCCTTGAGACGGTGCGCCGTGATGCCGAGGGCATCGGCAGCTTCCTGCGCCTTGTCGCTGGTCTTCCAGAGAATGGAGGCGCAGCCTTCGGGGCTGATCACGGAATAGACGGAGTACTGCAGCATCAGCACCTGATCGCCCACCGAGATCGCCAGCGCGCCGCCGGAGCCGCCCTCGCCGATGATGGTGACGATGACCGGCACCTCGAGCTGCGCCATCTCGAAGATGTTGCGGCCGATGGCTTCGGACTGGCCGCGCTCCTCGGCGTCGATGCCGGGGTAGGCGCCGGGGGTGTCGACAAAGGTGAACACCGGCAGCTTGAACTTCTCGGCCGTCTTCATCAGCCGGAGCGCCTTGCGGTAACCCTCGGGCTTGCTCATGCCGAAGTTGCGCGCGGTGCGCTCCTTGGTGTCACGGCCCTTCTGGTGGCCAAGCACCATGCAGGGCGTGCCGTTGAAGCGAGCCAGGCCTCCGACGATCGACAGATCGTCCGCAAAGTGGCGGTCGCCGTGCAGCTCGACGAAGTCCGTGAAGATTTCGTTCACATAGTCGAGCGTGTAGGGACGCTCCGGATGCCGCGCGATCTTGGTGATCTGCCAGGGCGTCAGGTCGCTGTAGATATCCTTGGTGAGCTGAAGGCTTTTCTTGCCCAGTTGATCGATTTCTTCCGAGATGTCGACCGCGGATTCGGTCTGTACATAGCGCAGTTCTTCGATCTTGCTTTCGAGTTCAGCAACGGGCTGCTCGAAGTCGAGGAAGGTTCGTTTCGCCAACGTCTTCTCCTGTTATTCAGTATGCGACCGGTAGCGGGTCGAGCGATCGCCAAATATACCAAGTCGCCACGCTGCAGTAAGGGGCCCAGGCAACCGCCACCTCGCGCGCATCGCTGCGGCTGACGGGGTCGCCCGAGAAGTAGTTCTGGCTGATGCCGTTGATCAGCCCGAGGTCGTCCAGAGGCAGCACGTTGGGCCGCATCAGGTGGAAGATCAGGAACATTTCGGCGGTCCAGCGGCCGATGCCGCGGATCGCGACAAGCTCCGCAATGATCATCTCGTCGGACATGTTTTCCCACGCATCGACGTGCACGGCACCCGAATCGAAATGAAGGGCCAGGTCGACGAGATATTCGACCTTGCGAACCGACAGGCCCGCCGCGCGCATGTCGTCGACCTTGAGTTTCAGCACGCTGGCCGGCGTCATCTTGCGGGGCAGCTTGGCAAAGCGATCCCAGACCGATTGCGCCGCCTTCACCGAAACCTGCTGGCCCACGATGCTGCGCGCCAGCGTGGTGAATGCATCGCCGCGCGACTCCAGGCAGGCGTCGCCGAAGCGCGGAATCAACCGCTTCATGACGCGGTCCTTCTTGGCGAGGTGCTTGCAGGCTTCTTCCCAGTAGTCCGGCGTGAAGACCTGGACGATCGGCTCCTTGGCCACGGCTGTCGTTCTCGCCGCGTTCACTGGGCCGACGTCCAGGTCGTGCCAGTGGGCGAGTCCTTGAGCACGATGCCCTGCGCGAGCAGGTCATTGCGGATACGGTCGGCCTCAGCGAAGTTCTTTGCGGCCTTGGCGTCGGCGCGCTGCTGGATCAGCGCCTGGATAGACGCCTCGTCCAGCGTCGTTCCCGCCTGCAGAAAACCCTGCGGGTCGCCCTGGAGGATGCCCAGGCAGGCACCCAGCGCCTTCAGCAGTCCGGCCGACTCGGCCGATTTCGTGCGATTGACCTCGCCGGCCAGGTCGAACAGCACCGCCACGGCTTCGGGCGTGCCGAAGTCCTCGTCCATCGCCGCCTTGAAGCGGGCCGCGTAGGCATTGCTCCAATCGATCGTCACCGCAGCCGGCTCCACCAGATGCAGTGCGGTGTACAGGCGCTTCAGTGAATTGCGCGCGTCGTTGAGGTGGACGTCGCTGTAGTTGAGCGGGCTGCGGTAGTGGGCCCGCGCGACGAAGAAGCGGATGGTCTCCGCGTCGTACATCTTCAGCACGTCGCGAATGAGGAAGAAGTTGCCCAGGCTCTTGGACATCTTCTCGTCGTCGATGTTGATGAAGCCGTTGTGCATCCAGGTGCGTGCCAGCGGCTTGCCGCTGGCACCCTCGCTCTGTGCGATCTCGTTCTCGTGATGCGGAAACTGCAGGTCCGCCCCGCCGCCGTGGATGTCGAGGGTTTCGCCCAGGAGCTTGCACGCCATGGCCGAGCACTCGATGTGCCAGCCGGGGCGGCCCGGACCGAAGTCGCTGGGCCACTTCACTTCTTCGGGTTCGGTGGGCTTGGCGCTCTTCCAGAGCACCGGGTCGAGCGGATCGTCCTTGCCGTCCAGCACGGCGACGCGCTCGCCGGCGTGAAGTTCGTCGAGCGTCTTGCCGCTGAGCTTTCCGTAGCCGGGGAACTTGCGCACCGCGTAGTTCACGTCGCCGTTGGGCGAGCGGTAGGCGAGGCCCTTCTGCTCCAGCGTGGCGATCATCGACAGCATCTGGGGAATGAACTCCGTCGCACGCGGCTCGTGCGTAGGCCGTTCGATCCCCAGCGCGTCGGCGTCCTCGTGCAACGCGTCGATCATGCGATCGGTGAGCGCGCGGATGCTTTCGCCGTTCTCGACGGCGCGGCGGATGATCTTGTCGTCGATGTCGGTGATGTTGCGCACGTAGTCAACCGCCAGCCCCGATGTCCTGAGCCAGCGCTGCACCACGTCGAACGCGATCATCGAGCGTGCATGGCCCAGGTGACAGTAGTCGTACACCGTCATGCCGCACACGTACATGCGCACCCTGCCTGGTTGCAGAGGAGAAAATTCCTCCAGTTCACGCGAGAGCGTGTTGTAGATGCGAAGACTCATGAGGCTCGGAAAACGTCGGTTCGCGCGCGTGCAAGAACGGGCGAAGGACGCTATTTTTTCAGGGGTGGAAGTGGTGTGGCAACGAGGAACTGGACGTGGACCCTCGGCTACAATCCTGCGCATTGTAAACGGCCACCGACGGATATTTTCCGCGTGTTTACGAAGGCCCGCCCTCCTCTTTCTCTTGAGGCTTCATGAAGCACGCCGCTTTCTCGTTCTCATCCCTCCTCCGAATTTTCCCGGTCCTGCTGCTGGCCCTGATGATCGGAGCGGCCCATGCCGACGACTATTCCGACGTCAATGCGCTCCTGCGCCAGGGCAAGGCGGACGAGGCCCTGGCCAAGGCCGACGCCTACATCGCTGGCAAGCCGCGCGACCCGCAGATGCGCTTCCTTCGTGGCGTCATCCTGACCGAGCAAGGCAAACAGGCCGAGGCCATCGCAGCCTTCACGCAACTGACCCAGGAATTCCCCGAACTGCCCGAGCCCTACAACAACCTCGCGGCGCTCTACGCAGCTCAAAGCCAGTTCGACAAGGCCCGCGCCGCGCTCGAAATGGCGATCAAGCTCAACCCGGACTACGCCACGGCGCACGAGAACCTCGGCGACATCTACGCTCGCCTTGCGGCGCAATCCTATGGCCGGGCCCAGCAGCTCGAATCCGGCAACACGACCGTGCCCCCGAAGCTCGCGCTGATCCGCCAGATGTTCAGCACTCCGACGACCAGCGCGCTGCCTCCAGCGACGTCTGCCGTTCGCAAGCCCGTGCGCCAGTAAGGCGCGCGCAGACCGCGCTGCGGCGCATCTTTGTCGAAAGCGATCCTCCCGTGACACTTCAAGCCTTTTCGCGCCGCACGGCGCTGGTTCTGGCCACGACGCTGGCCTTCGCAGGAACCGCAAGCTGGGCGCAGAGCGCGCCACGCGTGAAACTCACCACCTCGGCCGGCGATATCGTCATCGAACTCGCGCCCGACAAGGCGCCGAAGACGGTCGACAACTTCCTGCAGTACGTCAAGGACAAGCACTACGACGGCACGGTGTTCCACCGCGTGATCGACGGCTTCATGATCCAGGGGGGCGGATTCACGCCGGACATGAAGCAGAAGCCGACGCGGGCGCCTGTGCCGCTGGAAGCCAGCAACGGCCTCAAGAACGACAAGTACACCGTCGCGATGGCGCGCACATCCGACCCCAACTCCGCCACGTCGCAGTTCTTCATCAACGTCGTCGACAACGCCCGCCTCAACGCGCCCAACCCGGACGGCTACGGCTACACCGTGTTCGGAAAGGTGGTCTCCGGCACCGAGGTCGTCGACAAAATCCGCGCCGCGCGCACGGGCAACAAGGGCGGCATGTCGGACGTGCCGCTCGAAACCATCACCATCCAATCCGCCACCCTGGCGAAGTAATCCGAAGGAGCCCCCATGAGCAATCCCCAAGTCGAACTGCATATCAAGGATCAGGGCGTGATCACGCTCGAACTCGATCAGGACAAGGCACCCAAGACCGTCGAGAACTTTCTCGACTACGTGACCAAGGGGCACTACGACAACACCGTGTTCCACCGCGTCATCCCCGGCTTCATGGTGCAAGGCGGCGGTTTCGAGCCCGGCATGTCGCAAAAGCCGACCGGTGCAGAAATCCAGAACGAAGCCAACAACGGCCTCAAGAACGACAACTACACGGTCGCGATGGCACGCACCAGCGCGCCCCACTCCGCCACCGCGCAGTTCTTCATCAACGTGGCCGACAATGGCTTCCTGAACCACACTGCACCTTCGGCGCAGGGCTGGGGCTACGCCGTCTTCGGCAAGGTCGTCGGCGGCAAGGAAGTCGTCGACAAGATCAAGGCAGTGAAGACCGGCCGCAAGGGCTTTCACGACGACGTGCCGCTCGAGGATGTCGTGATCGAGAAGGCCGTCGTCAAGAGCTGAGCCCGCGAATCGTGGTGTTCGCCGAGATCGTCGCTCCTGCAGGCTGGCGCACGGTCGATCTCATCTCCGACCTCCATCTGCAGGCCTCGGACACCGCGACCTTCGGCGCCTGGCAGGGCTATCTCGAGACCACGCCTGCCGACGCGATCTTCATCCTCGGCGATCTGTTCGAGGTCTGGATCGGCGACGACGCAGCCACCCTGCCCGGCTTCGAGGCGCAATGCGCCGAATTGCTGCGCACGGCGGCCGAGCGTCGACCGGTCTACTTCATGCACGGCAACCGCGACTTCCTCGTTGGCGCCGCATTCGCGGCCCAATGCGGGCTGACGCTGCTCGACGATCCGACCGTGCTGGTCCTGCACGACAAGCGCTGGCTGCTGAGCCATGGCGACGCACTCTGCCTCGAGGACACGGAGTACCTCCGGTTCCGGGCCCAGGTGCGGACGCCAGAGTGGAAGCAAGCCGTGCTCGCCCGTCCGATGGAAGAGCGCCGCGCCCTGGCGCGCTCGGTGCGCGCACAAAGCGAAGACCGCAAGCAGAGCCCCGGCATGGTCTGGGCCGACGTCGATCCGGACGCCGCCCGCGATTGGCTCCGCCAGGCCAATGCGAGCACGCTCGTTCACGGCCACACCCACAAACCGGCCACGCACGCGCTGGGTGACGGCCTCGAACGCATCGTGCTGAGCGACTGGGATGTCACCGCGCATCCGGCGCGGGCGCAGTTGCTGTGCATCTCGAGCGCCGGCGCGCAACGCGTCGACCTGCGCTGATGTTCTCCTGGCTGCGCAGCCTGCGCGCGCCGCCACGAATCCCCGACGCCGCCTGGCAGGCCACTCTCGCGCGCTACCGCTTTCTTGGCGAGCGGCCGGCGTCCGACGTGGAGCGCCTGCGCCAGCTCGCCGCGGAATTCCTGCGCGACAAGCGCTTTCATGGTGCGCACGGCTTCGTCATCACCGACGAAGTCGCGCTGGCCGTGGCGGCGCAGGCCGTGCTGCCCGTGCTGCACCTGAAAGGTGGACTGAACTGGTATGACGATTTCGTCGGGATCGTGGTGCATCCCTCCGAGGCCGTCGCGCTCCGCAAGACAACCGACGCCACGGGCGTCGTGCACGAATATGAAGAGGTCGTGGCAGGCGAGGCCATGGACCGGGGCCCGGTGATGCTGAGTTGGCAGGACGTGCTTGCCAGCAGCGTCACGCGTGCCGAGGGCTACAACGTCGTCATCCATGAATTCGCCCACAAGATCGACCTGCGTGGCGGTGGCGCGTTCGACGGCTGCCCGCCACTGCCACCGGGCTTCCGTGGCACCTCGAGCCCACGGGAGGCGCGCGCTGCGTGGTTTGCAGTGTTGCAGCCGGCCTATGACACCTTCCGCGAGCAAACCATCCTGGCAGATCGCTTCGGCGGCGAGCCGCCCTGGCTGGACGACTACGGCGCCCAGTCGACCGGCGAATTCTTCGCGGTCGCCTGCGAGGCCTACTTCGTGAATCGCGCCCGCCTTGAGGCCGACTTCCCGGCACTGGTGTCGTTGTTCGACGAATTCTTCACGCCGATCGACAACGTGTGATCGCCAGCCTGCCCGAAGGCAGGCCGGCACCCTGTCACGCTTACTTGCGCAAGAGCGCCTTCAGCGCGTTCTGCAGACGACGTGCCGATGCGGCATCGTGCGGTGCTGCCAGCACCTTGCCGGCATCCTGACCCCAGGTCTGCGCCGGCGCCGGATCGCCGCGTCGCGTCAGGAGCTTGAGTTGCAAGGCTCGCCGCGCTTCCAGTTGCTCCGCGGGCGTCGGCACTTCTGCCGCCATTTCGAGGCGCAGCAATGCTTCAGCCGCATCGTTGGCCTGCGCCGACGGCGCGGAACCGACGGCTTGCGACCAACTGGTGCGCACGGCAGGGGTCACGGCGCGGCCGAGTTCCTGGACGCTGGGCAGTTGTGCCGCATCGCGCTTTTCCCAGGCACCGAGCACCTGCGTGAGCGCTTCGCCGTGCGCCTGTGCCGCGAGCTTGCGCAGCGCGAGGTCAGCACGTTCGAGCGCTTCGCGCTGCGCGCGGAAAGCAGCATCGCCGAGGCGCGGACCACGGTCCTCGAAGCGCGGCGGGCGGTCGCCGAAGCGTCCGCCACCGGCGGGAGCGCCGCGATCGCCCCGGTCGCCAGCGCGCGGGGTCCGCTCGCCGGGACGGGCACCGGGGGCCCCACGGCTGTCACGGCGATCGCCGAACTTGCCGCCGCGGCCGCTCGGCGCGGGTTCGGCCTTCTTGTTCCCTGGCCGGTCATCGCCACGCACTGCGATCACCGGCTTGGGCGAGGGCTTGGGAGGTGCTGCCGGCGTCGGGCTGGTTTCGGTCGCGTCGGCGTCCGAACGTGCCGACGGGTCTGCGCCGTCGGCGGGAGCGATCAGATCGGCTGCGGGCGCGGCAACCTCGGCCGGCACGTCGGCAGGCGCCGCTTCGGCGTCTTCGGGCGCAGGCGACTGCCCGGCACTTTCGCTGAACTCGGCTGCAGCCTGCCCCGGGGCGACCACTTCCGTGGCGCCCACGGCGGGGCCGTCGGCTTGCGCCGGTTGAGTCGGCTCCACCGCCGCTGCTGTCTTGGGCGCAGGCGGGGGCGCTTCACCGCGCATTGCGGCTTCCAGCTGCGCCACGGCGGCGCGGATCTTCTGCGCATCGCCGGTGCTGTTGGCTGCTTCGAGCGCCTTCGATGCGTTCAGCACGTGGCGGTCGTGCTCGCTCATCGCGGCAGAAGCCTTTTCGCGCTCCGCGCTCTTGCGATTGAACGCCTCGTCGATCGGGGCGCGGAAGGCGTCCCACATCTTCTGTTCGTGACGACGGTCGAGCGGCACCGACTGGGCTTCCGCCTGCCAGCGCTGCTGCAGCGCCTTGACGGCGTCGATGCGCAACATCGGCGCGGCGCCAAGCTCGGCCGCCTCGGCAATCATGGCCTGCCGACGCTCGACGCTCGCCTTCTGCGCGGCCTCGAACGGCGCACGTGCGGCGCCGAAGACTTCGGTCCATTGCGTCTGGAGCTCGGCAAACACCTTCTCGCCGACGTGGCCGGCGTCACGCCAGCGGTCGGCGAACTGATGCAGTGCGCGGTTGTGCGCCTTCAGGTCCGATGCCTGCGCATGCTCTGCCGCCCAGGCCTTCACTTCCTCGATCAGCGCGACGCGCTGGGCGCGGTGCTCGGCCGCATCGGCGCGGACCTTTTCGAGCCAGGCCTCCACGACCTTGTGGGCTTCGTTGCATGCTTCGTCGAAACGCTTCCAGAGCGCGTGGTTGGGCACGCCGCCCTGGTCGGACTGCTTCCACTGCTCACGCAAGCTGCGCAGGGTTTCCTGCATCTTGCGGCCGCCCAGAGCCTGACCCTCCGGGCGCTTCAGCAGACCTTCGGCCTTGGCGACCAGTTCTTCGCGAACCTTGTCGGCGCTCCAACGCTGCCAGCCTTCGAGCTCGCCGGCGGCGACCAAGGCCGCATGCACGCGGGCTTCGAGCGGAGCGTCGACCAGCCGGCCGTGCTCCTTGAGCACCGCGCGCAGCGCAGCGGCCGCTCCGGCGCTGGCCTTGCCGTGGCCTTCAGCGGTTTCCTGTTCGAGCTTGACCAGCGCGGCCTGCACGGCGTCCTGCGCGGCAGCGCGCTTTTCTGGATCGACCTTCGGCGCTGCGGGCTTCTGCGCTGCAACCGGTGCGACCTCGGGCGCGCCACCTCGCGCAATGCGCAGTTCGTCAGCCCACACGGGCACGGGCGGCAGCGGCGCGGCGGCATCGGCCGCCGCGGCCTGGGCCTGGGCCAGCGCGCCATGGAATGCGTCGGACACCACCAGAAGCTGCGCCTTGGAGGATTCGAGCTGGGGTGCAAACCTCGCGTCGAGGCTGCTCCAGTTGCCGTCGGCGGTGATTTCGGCAGCCTGTTGCTGCCAGTGCGCGACGTCGGCCCGCAGGGCTTCCTCCGCGGCCTGGGCGTCACGCCAGCTCTTGGTCGACAGCACCTCGAAGCGCTGCGCCAGCAGCACGGCCGCTTCGCGATGGACCTGCGCGCGGTGCTGCAGATCCTCGATGCCCTTCACACGCTCGGCGAGCCGCAGCTTGAAGCCCGCGAGCGGCTCCCGGGACAAGGGGGCACCCGCCTTTGCCGCATCGCGCTGCCAGGCAAGCGCGTCGGCGATGTTGAGCTTGGGCTGCGCCAGCAAGGCCTCCGCCTTGTGCGTCCACTCGACCGCGATGGCCTCCTGGTCCTTGGCGCGGCGGAGTTCGTCGAGCTTTTCGCGCAGCGGGCGCGCCGCACCCTTGTCGCGGCCGCTCATTTCCTTGAACACGTCCTGCACGCGCTCGGGCGCCGGGTTGCTCGCGAGCCACTCGCGGATGCGCTGCGCACGCTCCCCGGATGTGGGCGCAGTGAAGGCGCCCCCGGTCAACGTGTCGAGGGACTGGATGTCGTGAGGCTTGGAGGAAGTTGAAGTCACTGCGCGAATGTCGTTATCTGTAGAGAAAAAGCGAAGGCGCCGGCAATTGCCGGCGCACCGCCCCATTTTCACCGACTTGCGGCTGCCCGGATCAGCGGGTGGCCAGTTTCAGCTCGGCACCTGGTTTCCAGTTGTCGCCATCGGCCTTGGTTCGCACCGCGCCGAGGAAGAGTCGCTCGCTGGGCAACTTCTGCTCCAGCAGGTAGTCACGCACTGCGGCGCCACGGTCCACCGCCAGCTGCCGCATCGACTCCTCGTCGACGGCAATGCTGGCCATCAGCAGATCCTCCATCTCGCTCGTCGGCAAGTCCTTGGCCAGTCCGACCATGTTGCGCGGCTTCTTGACCTCGGATCGCTTGTAGGCAGCTGCCAGCAGCGCCGGGTATTCGGCATCGGTCAAGGGCGCCACCTCGGCGGCATCCTCGCCCGCACGGACCGAGGCCCGGCGCTTCTCGGCCTGGGCAAGCCGCCGGACTTGCTGACGCTGGTAAGCCTCCCGCTCCTTGTCGAGGCTGGACATGCCGATCACCGTCATCCGGAGGTTGGGCCGGTCGGTGAGTGCCTTGGCCACCTTGTCGAGGTTTTCCTTGGCTTCGGTCGAGAGTTCCGAACTGCCCGGCGCGAAGCCGACCACGCTCGACTCGCCGCCGCCGCCGAATCCGCCGGTCAGCAGGGCAAACGGAGCGGTGGCTGCCTTGGCGATCAGGTTGACGATCGCCTTGAGGATCAGCGGCCCGATGCTGAACTGCGGATCGTTGATCGATCCCCTGAGCGGCAGGTCGATGTCGATGACGCCGTTCCGATCGGCCAGCAGCGCCACGGCCAGGCGCACCGGCAGGCTGGCCGGGGCGCCCTCGACCTGTTCGCCGAACTGCAGCTGGTTGAGGATCACCCTGTTGGACGCCGTCAGCGTGCCGTCCGGCGCAATCTTGTAGTTGACGTCCATGCTCAGCTTGCCGCGCTCGATGCCATGGCCGGCGAAGCGCACCGAATAGGGCGAGAGCGGCGGAAGATCCAGCTCTCGCATCTTGGCCGTAATGTCCAGTTCGAGCGGCTTGACCAGCGGGTTGAGCTTGCCCGTGATTTCCAGCGAAGCAGTTTGTTGCGCCTTGCCGCGTAGCTCGAGGTCCGCCAGCGCAGGCTTGTCACCTTGCGGCTTGGACGAAAAGGCGCTCAGCTTGCCGGTCAGTTCGGTCAGGTCGGCCGAATAGTTGGGCTTGATGAACAGGTCGGAGAAGTCGATCTTGCCGTTGACCAGGCTCATCGGGCCGAAACTGATGACCGGGGCCGGACCTGAGGGCTCGGTCGGCGCCGCTGCGGCGACCGGCGCAGCCTTCGGGGGCTCTGCCGCGCCGCCGACCATGAGTTCGGCCGGCGGTGGCGGCGGCGCACCTCGCGTTCGTGCGGCCGGACGCCGGCTGGCGGTCGTCGTGTTCGTGCCGCCGAGGCTGCGTTTCGTCGTGACCTCGGGTGCCGGCGCGTCGGCAGACGCCGGGGCTGCCGCCTCCCCGGGCTTCTTCACCAGATAGAGAAGATTCAATCGGCCGGTCGGATCGATGATGACGCGGGCATAGAAATCGGTCAGCGCGGTCTCGCGCACATCGACCGCCAACGGAGCGCCCGGCTCCAGTTTCACCTGAACACCCCGGAGGCCCAGGGTCTTCCAGCTCAGCAATTGATTGTTTCGCGACAGGCCGGGCGCCTGGGTCAGCACAATGCTATTGGCACGGAAGTCGTCCACCGCGGTATCGCCGGCCAGCCGCAAGCTCATGCCCGCGGGCAAGGTCGCAAACTTGACCGTGCCGCGATAGCTCGCAAAGGCGCGGCGAATGTCGATGTTGAGCGCATCCGCGTAATAGGCTTTGAAGGCGTGGGCCGGCAGGGACGCGACCGTCAGCTTGCCTTCCGCCGAAACGGGCTTGAGCACCACGTTGCCGTCGTATTCGAACCGGCCTGGCTCCGCACGACCGGCGGCGATACGCCCCGACAGCTTGAGAGGAGACACGGTGGCGGTGTTCGGCGTGATCTTCTGCGCCTTGACGTTCAGGGCGCTGAGTTCGAAGGCCACCGGCGTGGCGCTGGCGTTGTCCTCATAAGAGAGTGCGCCGTTGTCGACGGCCACCGTGCCGATGGAAAGCTCCCATGGCTTGGTGTTCGCGCCCGCAGGCGCCTCGGCGGCCTTGGGATCCTTGGGCGCAGCGACCTTGGCGTCGGCCGTGCCGCTCTGGCTGCCGCCCGGAGGAGCCTTCAGCCAGCGCTCGAACATCCAGCGCTTTTCGTTGTCGCGCTCGATCCGGACCTTCGGGTTCGTCGCGGTGAAGGAGGCGATGGCGAGGGTGTGCTTCGTCATGTCGGCTTCGGCATCGGCGATTTCGAAGCGTCCCACGCTCGCCAGGGCGGTCTTGGCCTGCGTGAGCGCCAGGCCCTCGGCCACGACGTTGCGCGCCTTGAACTTCAGATCGGGCTTCGCCCACGCAACCTCGATCTGGCCGCTCAGCTTGCCGTCCAGGGTGGGCTCAAGGCTCTGGGCCAGGTACGGCGCCGCAAGCGACAGGGGCAGCGACGCAACTTCGGTCTGTACCTGGGCGACCTTGTCGGTCCCCTCCCCGCTGAACTTGATGGCCGCACCGCCAACGGAGGTCGAGCCGTTGAACTGCGCCGGCTTTTCCATTGGCCAGGTCACCGCGTGAACCTCTACCGCGAGATCCTTCACATCGATCGCCGCGGCCGGCTGGGTGGTCTGGTCCCGCCAGCCGACCGCACCGCCGGTCAGAGCCACCTTGTTGACCTGGATGCGCCATGGCTGGGGCTCCGCCGGCTTGGACGCAGCGTCGCCGTCCGGGGCGGGAATGCTTGCGGCCTTTTCCTGGGCGCCGGTGGCCCGGTCCGTCGCCAGCAGGTTGAGTTGGCCGCCCGCATCGCGTGCAACGACCAGGTCCGGCCCGGCCAAAGCCACCTCGCTGAGATGCACAACGCGCTCCAGCGGCCTGACGTCGGCCAAGGCGACCTGGAGTGAATCGAATCCCAGCAGATCGCGCGACTTGGAGTCCACCAACTGGATGCCGTGCGCCCCGATGGTGCCGGTGATCTTGAGCCCGGTCGTGGCAGCCTGCTCAAAATCGACCTTGAGGTCGGCATCGAGCTTGCCCGCCTTCAAGGCGACCGGCATGCCTCCTGGTATGTAGCCCAGATAGGGCACCAGGTCGAGGTCCTGAAAGCTCAGTTGGGCGTCGGTCTTGCGGTTGTCGGCAAAGGGTGTGGAGGACGCGGCGGAATCGAACTTGCTGCCGTTCAGGACGAAAGCCAGCCTCGGCTCGGTCTTGACCTCGCGCTGGGACGCCAGATTGCTGAGAAATGGGACGTTGAGGACGAAATCCCGGATCTCATGCGTGCGCTTGACCTTCTGATCCTCGAAATTGACCGAGCCGCCCGAAATGCCAATGTTGTAGATGGCGAAGCGCGGTGGCTCGCTCTTGGGCGCATCCGGCTTGGGCGCCAGCTTGGCGAGGATGTCGTCGATGTCGTACTTGCCGTCGGCCAGATGCGTCAGCCGGATCGCCGGCGATTCGATGGTGACTGCGTCGATCACGGGCGCCAGGCGCAGGATTGATTGCAGTTCGGCATCGGCATAGATCCGGCGGATCGCCACTTGCGGCCCGCTGCCGTCGGCCGTGGCGATTTGCAGGTCGTTCACCGCCACTTCGAGGGTCCAGGGCTTGAAGTCGATCTTGCCGACCGTGACCTGGCGGCCGAGCTTCTCGCTGGCGATCTTCTGGATCTGGTTCTTGGCGATCGGCGGCACGGCCAGCCAAGCGATAGCCCAGACGACCAGCAGGACCAGCAGCGTCACGACTCCACGCCGCACCCATTTGTTCTGTTTCAGCGAAGCAGCATTCATCGACGGGGAGTGTGCCCCAAACGCCGGTGGCTTCCCAGAAGCAAGAAAGCCCGGAGACCCGACGGAAAGTCCGGTCTCCGGGCTCGATGGCGGACGCAACGCCCATGCCATCTTTTCGCTCGACCGGAAGTTCAATCGTTCCGGTCATGCTGGCAGCAAGAGATTGCCACCGATGGGCCTCAGCCGCTGAACCTTCGGATTTCTCCTCCGGCTACTGGACCTTGGTGAAACGCCTGAAAAGCTCAGGCCCCCTCAGCCTAGGCGCGTCGCCAGGCGATTGCAAATGAGGTTTTCAATGGACCAGTTCGCCTCGATTCGCGAACTAATTCGAACATTTTTTACATCGAAATTAGAATAACAAACCAATTCATTATTCTTGACCGGGTATTTAGCCACTTCTAGAATGCCAGCTTCCCCGAGCCGCCAGACGCGGCCGGGCTCCCAGATCCGCTGCCGAGTTCCACCGGCTTTGATCAGGCTGCCGCGCCCTCCCCCTACCTTGCGCGGACCTGATTCGTACCAATCCAAGCGCCGTTGCCTTCTAGCTTCGCCCTCGTGGCGTCGTGATCAGGCGCCGCACAGAAAGGAAGAGCGATGAGACAGGCGTTTGATGCCACAGCCCGAGGGCTACGGACCTTTGCGTCCGACGTGGTGGACGGCTTCTTCGAAATCACCCACAACGGGTTTGCCCTGGTAGGGCTTGCCATCGTGTTCGCCGCGCTGGCCCTGGCCGCACGCCCGGACCTCCGGCAAACCGGCGAAGAGCAGCTCATGGGCTGGTTGCAGTCACGCAAGCCGCCGCCCGAGGTCAGCGACCTGGAGCCCACGGCCATCGAACGCACCACGGCGGCGAGCCCGCATGTCCTGCCCAAACAGCAGGCCGCGGTCGCCTATTGGCTCAGCAAGAAATACCGCGTGGCCGTCGAGCCCCTGAGCGTGCTGGTCGCCGAAGCCTTTGACCTGGGAAAGCGCACCAAGCTCGACCCCACACTCATCCTGGCCATCATGGCGGTCGAATCCAGCTTCAACCCGTTCGCCCAGAGCCAGGTCGGCGCCCAGGGCCTGATGCAGGTCATGACCCGCGTCCACGGCGAAAAGTACGAACCCGCCGGCGGTGCTCTCACGGCCTTCGACCCGGTGACCAACATGCGGGTCGGCGTCAAGGTGCTGCAGGAATGCATCGCCCGGGCCGGCTCGCTCGAAGGTGGCCTCCGTTATTACGTCGGCGCGGCCAACCTCAGCGACGATGGCGGCTACGCCGTCAAGGTGCTTGCCGAGCATGAGCGCCTGCGCCAGGTCGTCGGCGGCCGTGCGCCTTCCGTCAACACGCCTCCTTCCGTCGTGACTCCTCCCGCGCCGGGCACGCGTACGAACCCCGTGCCGGTCGCGGCGCCGGCCAAGCAGCCGAAGTCCGAGTTGCAGGAGGCGCAGGACGCGCCGCAGGAACGGCAGGCGCCGCAGGCCGCGCAGGATTCGCAGCATCTGGCGCTGCTCGCCCACTCATAGGCTTTTCAGGACGACGGCAATCGCCGTCGGCTACACTCGGCCAGCACGCGACTGGCGATAGGCGCAACCCTTTTCAGGTGCATTGCGCTGACGTGGACTACCACTGGGAAGCGTGCCGCCTGCGGACCCGAGCAGGTGTTCAGCCGTTCGCCTGGGCAGCCCTTGTTTGGTTGAAGAACAAGGACCATCGTCTTGAAGGACTGCCATGTACCACCGCAACATCCTGGTCGAACAGACCGATCCTGAAATCTTCGCCGCCATCCAGGCCGAGAACGCCCGCCAGGAACACCACATCGAGCTCATCGCGAGCGAAAACTACGCGTCGCCGGCCGTCATGGCCGCCCAAGGCTCGCAGCTCACTAATAAGTACGCCGAAGGCTATCCCGGCAAGCGCTACTACGGCGGCTGCGAACACGTCGACGTGGCCGAGCAGCTGGCCATCGATCGCGTCAAGCAACTCTTCGGCGCCGACGCCGCCAACGTGCAGCCCCATTGCGGCGCCTCCGCCAACGAAGCCGTCATGCTGGCCTTCCTGAAGCCCGGCGACACCATCATGGGCATGAGCCTGGCCGAAGGCGGCCACCTGACCCACGGCATGCCGCTCAACATGAGCGGCAAGTGGTTCAACGTCGTGAGCTACGGCCTGAACGACAAGGAAGAGATCGACTACGACGCGATGGAACGCAAGGCGCACGAATCGATGCCCAAGCTGATCATCGCGGGCGCCTCGGCCTACTCCCTGCGCATCGACTTCGAACGCTTCGCCAAGGTCGCCAAGGACGTCGGCGCGATCTTCATGGTCGACATCGCGCACTACGCCGGCCTCGTGGCCGCAGGCGTGTACCCCAACCCGGTGCCGCACGCCGACGTGGTCACCTCCACCACCCACAAGAGCCTGCGCGGCCCGCGCGGCGGCATCATCCTGATGAAGTCGCAGCACGAGAAGGCGATCAACAGCGCCATCTTCCCCGGCCTCCAGGGCGGTCCGCTGATGCACGTCATTGCCGCCAAGGCCGTCGCCTTCAAGGAAGCGCTCTCGCCCGAATTCAAGACCTACCAGCAACAGGTGGTCAAGAACGCCCAGATCGTGGCCGAGACGCTCACCGCGCGCGGCCTGCGCATCGTGAGCGGCCGTACCGAAAGCCACGTGATGCTGGTCGACCTGCGCGCCAAGGGCATCACCGGCAAGGAAGCCGAGGCCGTGCTGGGCGATGCGCACATGACCATCAACAAGAACGCGATCCCGAACGACCCCGAAAAGCCGATGGTCACCAGCGGCGTGCGCATCGGCACCCCGGCCATGACGACCCGCGGCTTCAAGGACGAGGAAGCCCGCGCGACGGCCAACCTGATCGCGGACGTGCTCGAGAACCCGCGCGACGCAGCCAACATCGAAGCGGTCCGCGCCAAGGTGCATGCGCTGACGAGCCGCTTCCCTGTCTACCGCTAAGCCGATGGCACGCACGCCCGGCATTGCGCATCCCCACGGCTCGATGCCGGGCGGAGTCGCCGCATGAAGTGCCCCTTCTGCGGCCACCTCGAAACGCAGGTCGTCGAAACCCGCATTTCGGAGGACGGCGACTTCGTACGGCGCCGGCGGCAATGCGGCGCCTGCGACAAGCGCTTCACCACCTACGAACGGCCGGACGTCAACTTCCCGGTCGTGGTGAAGAAGGATGGCAGCCGGGCTGACTTCGACGCGGGCAAGGTGCGGGCTTCGATGATGCTGGCCTTGCGCAAGCGGCCGGTCAGCATCGAGCAGATCGACAACGCGCTCCTGCGCATCGAGCAGAAGTTGCTGTCGAGCGGCTTGCGCGAGATCGACTCGACCAAGGTCGGCGAACTCGTAATGCGGGAGCTCAAGAAGCTGGACAAGGTCGCCTATGTGCGGTTTGCGTCGGTCTACCGGAGCTTCGAGGATGTGGACGAGTTCAGGCAGTTGCTGAGAGACATCTAGTCTGGCGCGACAGCTGTCTGACATTCTTGAATGTCCAGACACAATCGTGCGGAAACTTCGTCGGCGCGGTCGTTTCTTCCACTCATCGGGAAGCTCGCACCACAGGTCGCTTGGCATGGCGTCGAAGACGGGCTGGTGCCTAGCATCCGGCCGCCATGCCAACCTGTTGCCTCACCGCCCCGCGGCGACCTGCTGCCCTCTCCAGCGGCTTCAGTGCCGTCGAACTGCTGGTCGAGATCGCCATCGCCGCGCTTCTCATGGCGTTGGCGATGCCGAGCTTCGGAACGCTTGTCAGCCGCTACCGACTGCGGCATGCCGCCGACGACCTGAGCGCTGCAATCTACCTTGCACGGGCCGAAGCGTTGCGGCGTGGTGGCAACGTCACGCTGCGCGGGGCGACCGCGCCGGGATGCTCCGACGCCGACGACTGGAGCTGCGGATGGCTCGTGTTCGAGGATGCCGACAACGACGGCGTCCTCGCCCCTGACGAAAAACGCATCCAGGTCTGGCCGGCGCCCCGGGGCATCCTCGTGACGCCCAACTTCCCCAGAGCTTCGACCTACCTGAACATGAATCGCTGGGGCCGGTTCCAGAACTTGAGCGCATTCAGCTTCACGTTCAAATCGGCGGTTGACCGGGACGACGCCGCCGCGCGCGTCCTGTGCATGTCGGCCGGCGGTCGGATCCGAACCGGGGAAGGCGACAAATGCTGAAGCGCAGGCACTGTCGGCAGCGCGGCGCGACGCTGCTGGAATCGCTCGTTGCCATCGCGATCCTCGCCGTTGCCGTTCTCGGCATGCTTGGCGCCCAACTGCGAACGCTGGCGGAGACGCGAACCACTGTCCACCGCGCGCAGGCAGTGAGGCTCATCGAGGACTTCTCCGAGCGCATCAAGGCGAATCCGGAAGGCTTCCGGCAACTCGCGAACTACGTGACGGGCTGGGACGACCTCCCCGCGGCACTGGACTGCCGGTCGTCAACCTGCGACGCGCTCGCGCTCGCCCGTTGGGATAGCGCGATCTGGAAGCAGTCCGTTGCCGACGCGCTGCCCTTCGGCCGGGCGAAGGTCTTTGCATCGACCGACCTGAATGCCCCCGCCGCCGCGAGACAACTCGGTGTCGCGATCGCCTGGCGAGCCACCGGGCAACAGGCCCATGACACGCCCTCCCCCCTCGACCGCCCGGCAGCCGGAGTCTTCTGCCCGACCGGCCTGATCTGCCACTTCGCTCATGCCCAGCCCTGAATTCCGTGTGTCCGGGCGAGATCGCCAACGAGGACTGACCCTGGTCGAATTGCTGGTGGCCATGACCGTCGGCCTCATGGTGGTCGTTGCCGCCCTCGGCGCACTGACGCTGTCGCGCGCAGCTTCAGGTGACGTGAGCGACCTGAGCCAGCTGCAGCAGCAGGGCTCCTACGCACTGCATGTGATCGGCACGCAGTTTCGGTCTGCCGGCTCGGTTGACCCGGTGCAGGACGACGCCACCGGGCTTTTTGCGTTCGGCGAGCCTGCGGGTGTGGGCAGCGTCAACACCACGGTGTTCGGTGTCGAAGGAGGAACGGCGCCCGACAGCGTCTCCGTTGCCTTCGCCCCGGCGTCGACGGGCACCGCGGACCCCAGGCTTTCAGCGCAGTACGACTGCACCGGCACCCGTATGAATGAAGGCGATCGCGTCATCGCCACCTTCGAAGTGAGCGCGCAAGGGCAATTGAGGTGCGCAGGCATATCGCAAAAGGAACCAGTGATCGCCAACGTCGCGGACCTCCAGGTCAACTATCGGGTCGAGACCGAGGGCCGAGTCCAGATCATGGACGCCGACGCAGTCGAGGGCCGGAAGCTCTGGAGCGCGGTCACCGCCATTGAAGTCTGTCTCGATCTCCAGGGCGACGAGAGAAGCGCCGACTTTGACGACCTCTACAAGGCCTGCGGCAACACGGACAGACGCCGCGACGGCCGGGTGCATCTGGTCTTCCGCAATGTCTTTGCCTTGCGCACCCATTGAGACCGCCATGCACGCCCACCGCCCACGATCGCGCCAACGAGGCATTTCACTGTTCATCGTGCTCGTGATGGTGCTGCTGAGCACGCTGCTCGTGCTGGGATCGTCGCGCACGGCGCTGATCGGCGAAATGGCGGCTGGCCACGACAGCGATCACGAGCGCGCGCTCGAAGCAGCCCACGCCATGCTGCGCGACGCCGAGTTCGACATCACGGGCGAACACCCGGACGGTTCGCCCTGCGAGGCCTCCGCGTGTCGACCGAGAGGCGTCCTCGATGCATCGGCCGGCAAGGTGAGTTTCCCGACGACTGCCGGCGAGTTGCTGGATCTGCAGGCAGCCCTGGGCGCAATGAGTCCGTCGTGCGCAACTGCCATCTGTGTGGCCGACAAGGTGCCCGCTCAGTTCTGGACCGACAGGAAGACGCTGGACATCATGAAGAAAGTCGGCGCCTCCTACGGCGCCTACACCGGCGCGAATGCAAGCGACACGGGAAATCCGCTGCTCGCTTCGGGCGCCGGGCAGCGCGCCTGGTACTGGGTCGAAGTGCTGCCCTACGAGACGACGGCCGCGATCGCGGGAGGCCTCGCTGAGGACCTGGCGCCCGACAGCACAACGCCCTACGTCTATCGAATCACGGCAATCGCGCAGGGCCTCAGGGCAGCGACGCAAACAGTGCTCCAGACCACCCTGGTCCGGAAAAAGCGGAAATCCTGAGAGAGGAGGAAAAGTAGTGATGAACTCGAAACTCGTGCTCGCAAGCGCGGCGCTTCATGCTGCCGTCTCGAGCAGTGCGCAACCCGCGCTCCCGCCGGCGGATCCGCCGAAACCGGCTTTCGTCGTGACTTCGGTGCTTGCGAGTTCATCCTCGACCCATGCCGACTCCGCGCTCTTCGTCGCCGCATACAACCCCCGCGACTGGAGCGGAATGGTGACCGCCTATCGAATCCGACGGGAGACGGCCGCTGTGGATGGCGCCGGCCTGTGGGGCACGGTCGCGGACCCGGGACCGAAACGGCCGCATTCCACCGCGACGCTGATGGATGCACGCGACGGCCATTGGCCTGCGACCCGCCTCGTGCTCTCGGCCAGAACGCTGGGTGACGGTTCGCCAGCCACAGGCATTTCATGGGAATGGCCCGAGTTGTCGGAAGCCCAGAAAACTGCGCTCAAGACCGTCGATGGAGTGCTCGACACAAGCGCGACGGCAGAAGCCACGGCCCAGGATCGCATGGCGTACATCCGCGGCGACCGCACCAAGGAGAAAGCGGCTTCGCCCGCAGGCCCCTTCCGCACCCGCGCCTCTCGGCACGGCGACATCGTGAATTCAAGACTCTGGCATCTGGACGCCAGGCCGTCGAGCGGGTACAGACTGGAGGACTACGCGGGGTTCCGCGCCCACACGGCCTCGCGCACGCCGATGCTCTACGTCGGCGCGAACGACGGATTGCTTCACGGTTTCGATGCTCTTTCCGGCGAAGAGAAGATGGCCTACCTGCCCGAAGGCCTGCACGACAAACTCAGCGCGCTCACCAGTCCCGCGGCCAGCCACGCCTACTTCGTCGACGGCTCTCCGCTGAGCGCGGACCTGTATCTCGGCGCACCCGGCAGCCATGACGCATCCCAGTGGCGAACCTATCTCGCGGGCTTCCCTGGCGCAGGCGGCAAGGGCTATTTCGTGCTCGACGTGACCGATCCGCGCAAGTTCGCTCCCGCCCATGCGGCCAGTCTGGTCGTGCTGGATCGCACCGGCCCGGCCGGCATGGATCAGGATATGGGCCACATCCCGGGCGACCCGGCGACGGAACCCGGCGATCCGCAGATCAGCCGCCAGATCACGCGAATGAACAACGGCCGCTGGGCGCTGGTCATCGGCAATGGCTACGGAAGCACGGACGGAAAAGCCGTGCTGTTGATCCAATACCTGGACAGGGCCAAGGAACTGGTCAAGGTCGTGGCCGAATCGACGCCCGGACAGGGAAACGGCCTGTCAGCCGCTCGCCTGATCGACCTCGACGCCAACGGCACGACCGACGTGGCCTATGCAGGCGACCCTCACGGTAACCTCTGGAAGTTCGATCTGGTCGCGGCTTCAGCGAGCAAGTGGAAGGTAGCTTTCTCGGGTAAGCCGCTCTTCACCGCCCGAGACGGAGCAGGCGCAGCGCAGGCCATCACGTCGGCGCCGGTCTGGAAGGCACACCCCGAGGGTGGCTTGATGCTCGCCTTCGGCACCGGCCGCATGCCGACAGTTGCCGACCCGCCGGACAGCCAGGTGCAGACGGTCTACGGCATCCACGACGACACGCCGATCATTCGTCGCAAAGGCGCCGGACTCACACTCGGCGAGGGTCAGGGCACCATCACGGACGGGCGGGCCCGGCTCATACGCCGGACGGCCAGCGTCGATCCACGGACCGGCCTCGGAACGATCGCTTCCAAGCCCTCTTCCCTTCCCGACAACAAGGCGGCGCCCAGAGGCTGGCTCCTCGATCTTCCCGTGGCGCGTGAACGCGTGGTGCAAAACCCCGGTTGGTTCGAAGGCGACCTGATCGACGTCTGGAGCAGCGTCCCGCCCACCGGAAAAGGCGATCCGCCGGTGTCCGCGGCCCGAAGCTACCGCAATACCCTGAACATCTTCACCGGAGCAGCGCCGACATCGCAGCTGTATTCACAGGCCCCGGCGTTGGCTCCCGACCAGCCGTTTCGCGCGGAGACCAGGCCCAGCGCGCGCATTCGAAACGGCAGCCAGGAACTGAGCGCTTCCCCACCAGGGATGCCGACGCCGCCGGCGATCAACCGCCTTGGCATGATCACGAAACGCGCCAGCTGGCGCCAACTGCAATGAGCACCACCGGCCAGCGGCAGGCGGGCTTCACGCTGATGGAGATCATCCTCGTAGTCGCCATCGTTGCCATCCTCGCGGGCCTCGCCCTTCCGAACTTCCAGGAGCATCTTCGACGCGGCAAGCGTTCGGACGCCCGGCTCGGCCTTCTGAGGGCCGCACACTGGCTGGAGCGGGCCGCGACTGCCGCCGGGCGCTATCCGGTCGACGCAGCCGACTTTCCCGACATGCTGAAGTCGGTGCCTTCCGGCCACTACGCCATTCAATTCGAGCCCGCCGATGCCCAGGGCAGCGGCTACACTTTGACCGCCATCCCCCAAGGCGACCAGGCCGCCGACCGATGCGGCGGCTTCACGCTCGGCCAGACGGGCCTTCGGGGACTTGCATCCGCCAGCGCTTCGGACGATCTCAAGGCAGAGTGCTGGAACCGCTGAAAGTCAGACCCTGAGTACGACCCCATCCGTGTCCCCCAGCCCGACCATTTCCGCCAATGAGGCGATGACCCTCGCCTTGTCACTCGCCCGCGCGGCCAGTACGACGGCGCCTCCGAATCCGGCGGTCGGCTGCGTGATCCTCGCGTCGGACGGCCGCGTCCTTGGCACCGGCCAGACGCAACGCGCGGGTGGCGCGCATGCCGAAGTCATGGCCTTGCGTGACGCCGCGGCGCACGGAGCGCCGGTGACTGGTGCGACAGCTTTCGTCACCCTGGAGCCCTGCTCGCACCACGGCCGCACCGGCCCCTGTTGCGATGCGCTGATCGCGGCCGGGATCTGGAAGGTCGTGGCGTCGATCGCGGACCCGAATCCGCTGGTCGGCGGCCAGGGCTTCGAGCGCCTGCGCGCAGCCGGCGTCGAAGTCGAGATCGGGCCCGGCGCTGACGAAGCGCGCCAGGTCAACATCGGCTTCTTCAGCCGAATGATCCGCAAGACGCCCTGGGTGCGCCTGAAGGCTGCGGCGTCTCTCGACGGCAAGACCGCCCTCGAGAACGGCACCAGCCAATGGATCACCTCCGAAGCTGCGCGTACCGACGGGCACGCCTGGCGGGCACGCGCCGGCGCGATCCTGACCGGCGTCGGCACGGTTATCGAGGACAACCCGCGCCTGGACGTGCGGCTCGTCGAAACACAGCGTCAGCCGCCCCTGGTGATCGTCGACAGCCATCTGCAGACACCGCCGGACGCACGCCTTTTCGACATCGACCGCAAGGTCTGGATCTACGGCGCCGTCCGCGACGAACCCAAGGCGGCGGCGCTGGAAGCACGCGGCGCCACGGTGACCTGCCTGCCCAACCCCCACCGCAAGGTCGACCTGGCCGCGCTGTTGCGCGACCTCGCCGCGCGCGAAGTCAACGATCTCCACGTCGAGGCGGGCCACAAGCTCAATGGTTCGCTGATGCGCGAGGGCCTGGTCGATGAACTGCTGCTGTACCTGGCGCCCAAGGTCATCGGCGACGGCCTCGGCATCGCGAGCCAGCCCCATGCGAGCGGCACGCTCACCGAACTGAGCGCCGCGCTGGCGCTCGAATTCCAGTCCTGCGAGCCCGTCGGACCCGACCTGCGGATCGTGGCGCGGGTGGCCGGCCGGGACCGCTTTTAGGGTTCGCCCGCAGGCGTCGCCCCATCTCTGCGAAAATGCGGAGATGTTCACCGGAATCATCACCGGCGTGGGGCGCATCGCCGCCGTCCACGACCTCGGCAGCTCTTCATCCCACGGCAAGCGGCTCAGCATCGCAGTGCCTGACGGCTATCTCGACGACGTGGGTCTCGGTGACAGCATTGCGCTCAACGGCGCGTGCATGACCGTCACCACGCTCGACCCCGCACAGCGGCTCTTCACCATCGACATCTCGGCCGAATCGCTCGACAAGACGGCCGGCCTGTCGGAAGAAGCGACACGCGTCAATCTCGAGAAGGCCCTGCGCGCCAGCGACCGGCTGGGCGGACACATCGTGTCCGGCCACGTCGATGGCATCGGCACCGTCAGCCGCTTCGAGCCGGTCGGCGAAAGCTGGGAGCTGCGCGTGCTCGCGCCGCCGGCTCTCGCGCGCTTCCTGGCCTACAAGGGTTCGATCACCATCAACGGCGTCAGCCTCACGGTCAACAGCGTGAGCGACAACCCGCAGGGCAGCGAAGTCAGCATCAACCTGATTCCCCACACGGTCGAGAACACGGCGCTCGGCAGCCTGAAGCAAGGCAGCCGCGTCAACCTCGAGATCGACACCGTCGCGCGCTATGTGGAGCGCATGCTCCAGGCCGGCGCCATTCCATTGCCACAGAAAGACAGTTCCTCATGAACGCATCCGTCACGCCGATCGGCGCCTCGCGCAACGGCCGTGCGCCGGCGCCGATTTCCCCGGTCGAAGAGATCGTGTCCGAGCTGCGGGCCGGCCGCATGGTGATCCTCGTCGACGAGGAGGATCGCGAGAACGAGGGCGACATCGTCCTCGCCGCCGATCACGTCACGCCCGAGGCCATCAATTTCATGGCGCGCCATGCCCGCGGCCTGATCTGCCTCACGCTGTCGCGCGAGATGTGCGAGCGGCTGCAGCTTCCGCCGATGGTCGCGCGCAACGGCGCCAAGCATTCGACGGCGTTCACCGTGTCGATCGAGGCGGCCGAGGGCGTGACCACCGGCATCTCCGCCGCAGACCGCTCGCGCACCGTGCAGGCTGCGGTGGCGCCCAATGCGGTCGCAGCCGACCTCGTCCAGCCCGGTCACATCTTTCCCCTGCAAGCGGTCGACGGTGGCGTGCTCATGCGCGCCGGCCACACCGAAGCTGGCTGCGACCTGGCCGCCATGGCCGGCTGCTCGCCATCCGCCGTGATCTGCGAAGTCATGAACGAAGACGGCACGATGGCACGGCTGCCTGACCTGCAGCTCTTCGCCGCCGAGCACGGCATCAAGATCGGTACCATCGCCGCCCTGATCGAGCACCGCAGCCGCACCGAATCGCTGATCGAGAAGGTCGGCTGCCGTGAGATCCAGACCGCGTGGGGCCCGTTCACCGCGCACGCCTTCAAGGACAAGCCCAGCAACGGAGTCCACCTGGCCCTGGTGCGCGGCAAATGGAATGCGGCCGACACGGTGGACGTGCGCGTCCACGAGCCGCTGTCGGTGCTCGACGCGCTGGAACTCAACCGCTCCATGCACTCCTGGAGCCTCGATGCCAGCCTTGCCCATCTTGCGGCCGAAGGCAAAGGCGTCGCCGTGCTGCTGAACTGCGGCGAAACCGGCGCCGAGCTGCTGTCGCAATTCGACGGCACCGCTCGCCCGGCACAGGCACCGGAACGCGGCCGCATGGACCTGCGCAGCTACGGCATCGGCGCGCAGATCCTGCGCGAATGCGGCGTTCACAGGATGAACCTCCTGGGCACGCCGCGCCGCATGCCCAGCATGGCGGCAGGCTACGGCCTGGAGATCGCCGGCTACATCACGAAAGACGAGAACTGATGCAACACGCAAACAAGGGCAGCGACGTCGCGCTCAACGGCACCGGCCTGCGCATCGGCATCGTCCAGGCGCGCTTCAATGAGGACATCACCGATGCGCTGGCCAAGGCCTGCCGCACCGAACTCGCGGCGCTGGGCGTCGCCGAAGCCGACATCGATCACCTGAGCGTGCCCGGCGCGCTCGAAGTGCCGGTCGCGCTGCAAGCGCTGGCCGAGCGCAACCGCTACCACGCACTGGTCGCGCTCGGCTGCATCATCCGCGGCGAGACCTACCACTTCGAATTGGTGGCCAACGAATCGGGCGCGAGCGTGAGCCGCCTGGCGCTGGACTACCGCATCCCGATCGCCAACGCGATCCTCACCACCGAAAACCTCGAACAGGCCATCGCGCGACAGACCGACAAGGGCCGCGATGCAGCACGTGTCGCAGTCGAGATGGCGCAACTGCTCGCCACCCTTTCATGACCGAAGACACCAAAGCATCCAGCGGCAAGCCGCGCCAGACCCGCACCGGGCTCACCAGCACAGGCGTGCGCAAGGCATCGGCCAAGTCGACGCGCAGCCGTGCACGCGAGTTCGCCGTGCAGGCGCTCTACCAGCATCTCGTGGGCCGCAACGACGCCGAGTCGATCGACCAGTTCACACGCGATCTCGCTGGCTTCCACAAGGCCGACGCGGCGCACTACGACGCGTTGCTGCACGGCTCGATCGAGGCGGCGGACCAGCTCGACGCCCTGATCGTCCCCCTGCTCGACCGCAAGCTCGAGGAAATCTCGCCGATCGAGCATGCGGTGATGTGGATCGGCGTATACGAATTCCAGAACTGCCTCGACGTGCCCTGGCGCGTGGTGCTCAACGAGTGCATCGAGCTTGCCAAGGAATTCGGTGGCACCGATGGCCACAAGTATGTGAATGCCGTGCTCAACGGGCTTGCGCCTCAGTTGCGCGCTGCAGAGGTCGAAGCCGATCGTGCCAGCGGGAAGGCGAAGCCATGAGGATCTCGCAGCGCGCGGAGCGCATCGAGCCGTTTTACGTGATGGAGGTCGCCAAGGCTGCCTCCAGGCTCGCACGCGAGGTCGCGCACACCGATCGGCCGATGATCTTCCTGAACATCGGCGAACCGGACTTCACCGCGCCCCCGCTGGTTCAGGAGGCTGCCGCACGCGCCGTGCGCGCGGGCGCCACGCAGTACACGCAGGCCACGGGGCTCGACCATCTGCGTGAGCGCATCAGCGGCTGGTATGCCCAGCGCTTCGGCGTCGACGTGCCGGCACGGCGCATCGTCATCACGGCCGGCGCATCGGCCGCATTGCAGCTCGCCTGCCTGGCGCTGATCGAAGCCGGCGACGAGATGCTGCTGCCCGACCCCAGCTATCCGTGCAACCGCCATTTCGTGACCGCAGCCGATGGCCGCGCCGTGCTGGTGCCGACCACCGCCGCCGAGCGTTTCCAGCTCAGCGCCGCCAAGGTCGAGGCCGCATGGACCGACCGCACGCGCGGCGTACTGCTGGCGTCGCCGTCGAATCCGACCGGCACCTCGATCGCGCCCGATGAACTGCGACGCATCCACGAGGTCGTGTCGCGCCGCGGCGGCATCACGATGATCGACGAGATCTACCTCGGCCTGTCCTACGACGATGCCTTCGGCCAGACCGCGCTCGCCATCGACGATCAGGTCATCAGCATCAACAGCTTCAGCAAGTACTTCAATATGACAGGCTGGCGCCTGGGCTGGCTGGTGGTGCCCGACGCGCTGGTGCCGGCGGTCGAGCGACTGGCGCAAAACCTCTTCATCTGCGCGAGCACGGTGTCGCAATACGCCGCCCTCGCCTGCTTCGAGGCCGACAGCATTGCCGAGTACGAGCGCCGCCGCGCGGAGTTCAAGGCGCGGCGCGACTGGTTCATTCCACAACTCAACGCGCTCGGCCTCCAGGTGCCGGTGATGCCCGACGGCGCCTTCTACGCCTGGGCCGACTGCAGTTCGTTCGCGGAAAAGCTCGGCATCGCCGGCAGCTGGGATTTCGCCTTCGAGGCCATGAAGCAGGCGCACGTCGCCGTCACGCCGGGTCGCGATTTCGGCTCGGCCGAGACCGGACGCTTCGTCCGCTTCTCGACGGCGAGTTCGATGGCGCACCTCGAAGAATCGGTCGCGCGGCTGCGTGCCTGGGCGGAAGCGGCCGTTCCCGCATGAGCTTCGCGCTGCCTGTTCGCGTCTACTGGGAAGACACCGATGCCGGCGGCATCGTGTTCTACGCCAACTATCTCAAGTTCATGGAGCGCGCCCGCACCGAGTGGCTGCGCTCGCTGGGCATCGCGCAAGGCAAGCTGCGCGAAGAGACGGGCGGCATCTTCGTGGTCAGCGAGACGCAGCTCAAGTACCACCGCCCGGCGCGGCTCGACGACGAACTGCTCGTTACAGCCGAGCTGCGCCAGATCGGCTCCGCGTCATTGATAATCGCGCAGCGCGTGCTATCAAAATCAGAGCAATCGGC
The DNA here is from genome assembly GCF_030317145.1 of Variovorax flavidus. GTDB lineage: Bacteria > Pseudomonadota > Gammaproteobacteria > Burkholderiales > Burkholderiaceae_C > Variovorax > Variovorax flavidus. The sequence continues at coordinate 105,640 of NZ_JASZYE010000001.1, read as the reverse complement.
CGATGAAGGCGTTGCTGCCGCCGAAGGCAGCCTGCTGTGCGAAGGCACGATCCGCATCGGCTGGGTCAATGCCGACACACTGCGGCCCGCGCGCATTCCTGGCCAAGTTTCGGGAACCCTCGAGCGCTACGCCGGCTCCATGTCTCAACCCCTCAAGCCATGAATCAAGACCTGTCGATCCTTTCCCTGCTGCTGCACGCCAGCCTTCCTGTGCAGCTCGTGGTGCTGCTCCTCATCATCGTGTCCGTCGCAAGCTGGGCCGCGATCTTCCGCAAGTACTTCTCCCTCAAGCGCACGCGCTCGCTCAACGATGACTTCGAGCGTGATTTCTGGTCGGGCACCAGCCTGAACGAGCTGTTTTCCTCCGCCGCGCAGAACGCCAAGTTCGCGGGCCCGATGGAGCGCATCTTCGCCTCCGGCATGCGCGAGTACCAGAAGCTGCGCGAGCGCCACGTGTCGGACACCGGCACCCTGCTCGACGGCGCACGCCGCGCGATGCGGGCGAGCTTCCAGCGCGAACTGGACGCGGTCGAGCAGAACCTCTCCTTCCTCGCCACCGTCGGCTCGGTCTCGCCTTACGTCGGCCTCTTCGGCACGGTGTGGGGGATCATGCATGCCTTCACTGGCCTGGCCGCGCTGGCACAAGTCACGCTGTCCACCGTGGCGCCCGGCATTGCCGAAGCGCTGGTCGCTACCGCGATCGGCCTCTTCGCCGCCATCCCGGCCGTGGTCGCCTACAACCGCTTCGCCCGGGAGATCGACAAGATCGCCATTGCGCTGGAAACCTTCATCGAAGAGTTCTCGAACATCCTGCAGCGCAACCTGACGGCCCACGTCAACCCGACGTCCGTCACCCCGGCCACGGGCCGCTGAAGCGGAGCACCTCGCCATGCCAGCCATGTCCTCCCGCGGCCGCGGCCGCCGAACGATCAACGAGATCAACATGGTCCCGTTCATCGACGTGATGCTGGTGCTGCTGATCATCTTCATGGTCACGGCGCCGCTCATCACGCCGAGCGTGATCAACCTGCCCAGCGTCGATCGCGCCAACAAGCAGCCCGACAAGCCGATCGAGATCGTGATCAAGAGCGACGACGAAGTGCAGATCAAGAAGGATCCGTCCACCGGCAGCGGCGGCAGCTCGATCCCCATGACGCAGATCGGCTCTGCCGCCAAGGCTGCGCAGGGTGGCGACGCAGAGCGCCCGGTGGTCATCAGCGCCGACAAGTCGGTCAAGTACGAAACCGTGGTCAAGGCGATGAACCAGCTCAAGCGCAGCGGCATCGAGCGCGTCGGCCTCTCGGTTCAGACGACGGGCGCGAAGTAAGGCATGTCGCTCGCCGCAGACCGTCCTGAATTCGCGCCGCCGCCGCAGCGCGGCACGCCGCGCGCCGTGCTGCTGGCGCTGATCGCCCATGCGCTGCTCATCGCCGCGCTGACCTGGGGCGTGAGCTGGCGGCGCGAGGCGGAAAACGACGCAGCCGAAGCCGAGCTGTGGTCCTCGACCGTGCAGCAGGCCGCGCCGCGCGCCGTTGCGCCGCCCGTGCCGACACCACCGCCTCCGGTGCCGACCCCGGCACCGCCCCCGCCTCCCCCTCCCCCTCCGCCGCAAGCGGTGAAGCCGCCTGAGCCCACGCCGCTGCCCAAGGCACCCGACATCGCGCTGGAGCGCGAGAAGAAGCTCAAGGAGCAGAAGGAACGCGAGCGCGAGCTGGAGCAGCAGCAACAGAAGAAGCTCGAAGCCGCGAAGAAAGCCGCGCAGGAAAAGAAGGAAGCCGAGGCCAAGCAACGCGCCGAGGACGAGGCCGAGCGCAAGAAGGCCGAGCAGCAGAAGCAGGCCGAATTGAAGAAGCGCCAGGAGGCCGAGGCAGCCAAGCAGCAAGCCGAAGCCGCCAAGAAGAAGGAAGCCGAAGCCAAGCAGGCGGCCCAGGCCGCTGCCGACCGCGCAGCCACGCTCAAGCGCATGCAGGCCATGGCGGGTACTGGCGGCGAAGGCGCTGCCGCGAAGTCATCGGGCCCCTCCGGAAGCTACGGCGGAAAGGTCGCCGCAGCCGTGAGACCCAACGTCGTGTTCCCGGATGCGGACCTTGTCAGCGGTAATCCAGGAGCAGAGTTCGACGTTCGCCTTGCTCCCGACGGCACCATCGTCGGCACACCTGCACTCTCGAAGTCCAGCGGCCTGCCGAATTGGGACGAAGCCGCGTTGCGCGCACTGCAGAAGACCGAGAAGCTGCCGCGCGATATCGATGGCACGGTGCCACCGCGGCTGATCGTCACGCTGCGACCAAAGCGCTGATTGGCGACCGGTCGCCCCCGGATTCCCTCCCCCTTCGGAAGGATTCCGGCACCGCGCTGATCCGGCAGCATGAACTCCTGAAGCACGACATCGCCGTCGCTGCCGACGGGCCCTGGCCCGCAGGAGAAACGCATGAGCGCTGGAGGCATGGAGCCCCTCTCCAAGGGGGAGGAATATCTTGGGGGCGCCTTCGGCGCGGGCGCCGTGCTGGTCGTCCTGCCCTGCGTGGCGCTCTACTTCGGCATCGACAAGATCAGCGCGCACCCGGCGGTCGGGCTGCCGATCCTCGCGATCTTCGGCATCATGATCCTGTTCGGCGCGCTGGCGCTGATCTCGACGCTGTTTGCCCGCCTCAACCTGCAGGACCGCACGCAGGCCCTGGGACTGCCCGAGGGCTCCATCCGTGCCGCCATCGCCCTGGCGCTGATCGTGCTGTTCGCGATCATCGCGATCATGCTGTACCAGGCGGTCGCCAGGGTGGTGATCATCCCGGACCTGGAGCGCTCACGCATGGAGGCCATGACCGCGGAGCGCGTGAACAGCGCCAACGTCATCGCGGTGGTCCCCAACTGCGGTCGAAAGCCGGTCGCCAATTGTCCCGAGGATGAATTGCGCTACTCGGTGCACATGCGCCAGCCCGCCAGCCAGGAATCTGCCGACCTCGCCAAGCAGTTGCTGATCCTGATCGGCACGCTGATGACCTCCGTCACGAGCTTCTATTTCGCATCACGCGCCCTCGAGCCGAAGCGCGAGCAAGGCAGCGGCGAAACGAGGGCACCGACGCCCTCGCCGCGCGGTCCCACGGCTGGCGACAGCGGGCCCGGCGCCGTCGCGGCTGCGCCGCCTCCGGACGGCACGGAAAACCACGTGGACGGCTGCGACGTCGAGATCAACACCTCCGACGCGACGCCGGACGATCAATTGCCCCCGGCCCGGGGCGGAGTGGCCTGACATGATCTTCTCGCTGACATGGCTGCCGGCCGTGCTCGAAGGCGCCGGCCTGAAGATCGCGCTGGTGCCGGGATGGGAGAGTCGTGGGCGCGCCGACATGGGCACGGTCGTCGGCGTGATCTGCCACCACACGGCGGGACCGCGCGCCGGCAACATGCCGAGCCTGAACCTGCTCGTCCAAGGCCGTGCCGACCTGGCCGGGCCGCTCTCGCAGCTCGGACTCGGCCGGGACGGCACCTACTACGTGATCGCTGCTGGCCGATGCAACCACGCGGGCGCGGGCACCTGGCAGGGCGTGACCACCGGCAACAGCTCCTTCATCGGCATCGAGGCCGAAAACACCGGCCGGCCGGACGATTCGCCGTGGCCCGAGGTGCAGATGGACGCCTATCGCCGCGGCGTTGCCGCCATCCTCACCCACGTGGGCCGCGGGGCCGAGTTCTGCGCGGGGCACAAGGAATATGCGCAGCCACCCGGCCGCAAGACCGATCCGGACTTCAACATGGAGGCCTTCAGGATCGCCGTTGCCGGCCTCATGAGCGGCGCCTCGGTGCCACGACCCTTGATACCGCGCACAGAACCCGCCCCTGCACCCGGCGTTGCCGCCAGACGCACGCTGCGCCGGGGCGACCACGGGGAACTGGTGGTGCAACTTCAGCAGAAGCTGCGGCTGGCTCCGCCGGAAGGGTTCTTCGGAGCAGGAACCGAGGCGGCCGTCAGGGAATTCCAGCGCCAGCACCAGCTCGTTCCCGACGGCATCGTCGGGCCCAAGAGCTGGCTGGCACTGGACGGCTCCGGCGCGTCAACCTGATCGCTTCCAGAACCTGGCGATCAGCGCATGCGCCGCGGCGGCGGCCAGGCCCCCGATGGCCATGCCGGCTGCAATGTCCAATGGATAGTGAAAACCGATGACCACCCGGGCAAAGCCCACGAGGCCGGCCAGCACCAGCAGCACGTACCCGATGGCCTTGCAACTCGCCGCCAGCAGGAACGAAAACGCCACCGCCGCGTACACGGTGGCGTGGCTGCTCGGGAAGGACGGGCCGAAACCGGGAGCCAGATGCTGATGGCCCAAGCCGCGCTCGACGGGCCTCGGTCGATCCCAGACCTCCCCGATGAGTTCGCAGGCGACGCTACCCAGCGCCATCGCCAACAACGCAGCAAGTGCCGGCCTGAGCAAGTGTTGCTTGCCGCGATGAAGCACCATCCCCGCGAGGAGCGCCAGAAGCACCCAGTGCGCATGGACCGCCAGGAAACGGCCAGCGTCGATCACCCATGCGTGCGCATCCTCGTCCGCATTCAACAGCAGGAACAATTGCTGGTCCGCTGGAATCATGGCGACGAAGCGCGTCAGTCGTAGACGATCGCGGCCTTCCCCGCATCCGCCTGCGCCATCCAGCTGGCCAGCGCCGCATCGGTCGGGAAGAACTTCGCGCGTTCACCCAATTGCAGTTCGACCTGCGCGCCACTTCGAGCGATCGAGAGACGCACGCCCAGCCCCTGCTGCAACTCGCCGTGCTCGCTCTGCTCGGTGCGCGGCGGAAAGTCCTTCACCATCCGGGCGATGTCCGGCGCCTTGCCGTTGACTGCCACGCGCAGGAACTTGCCGAAGCGGCAGCGCGCCGCCGCCAGCTCCCACACCTGCTGGACCTGGAAGCGCGCCTCGAAGCCGCCGCGACCGGGCTGCAGGCGCCCGCTCACGATCACCAGTTCGTCGTCCTTCAGCACGTTGCGGTTGGCGTTGAAGAGCGCCTCGTCGGCCGTTGCATCGATCGCACCCGACTTGTCGTCGAGCTTGAAGATGGCGAGACGGCCGCGCTGGCCGTTGATGACGCGGAAATCGCTCACGATGCCGGCGATGACCTGCTGTTCGCGCGTATCCATCAGGTCGTCGATCTCGCGCTTGCAGAAGCGCCGCACCTCGTGCGCGACTTCGTCGAAAAGGTGTCCCGACAAGTAGAAGCCGACCGCCGTCTTCTCGTAGGTCAGGCGCTCCTTCACGCCCCAGGGCGTGGCGTCGACCATGTCGGGTTCCTGCGTGGCCGAGCCATGCTCGCTGTCGCCGAAGATGTCGACCTGCGCGGCATTGGCTTCGGTCGCGACGGCGAATTCGTAGGCGCGGTCGACCGATGCGATCAGCGACGCGCGGTTCTGCTGCAGCGAATCGAAAGCGCCGGCCTTGATCAGCGCTTCGACGGTGCGCTTGTTGATGCGCTGGCGATCCACGCGCACACAGAAGTCGAACAGGCTCTTGAACGGACCGCCCGCTTCCCGCGCACGGACGACCGCCTCGACGGCGAGCTGCCCTGTGCCCTTGACTGCACCGAGCCCGTACCGGATGACCTTGTCTGTCACCGGCTCGAAGCGGTAGTTGCCGCGGTTCACGTCCGGCGGCTCGAAGGTGATGCCGAAGTTCTTCTGCGCATCCTCGAACAGCACCTTCAGCTTGTCGGTGTCGTCCATTTCCACGGTCATGTTCGCGCAGAAGAACTCGGCCGTGTAGTGCACCTTGAGCCAGCCGGTGTGATAGGCCAGCAGCGAGTACGCGGCCGCGTGCGACTTGTTGAAGCCGTAGCCCGCGAACTTCTCCATCAAGTCGAAGATTTCGTCGGCCTTCTTCTGGTCGATGTCGTTCTTGGCGGCACCCTTGCGGAAGATCTCGCGGTGCTCGGCCATCTCCTCGGCCTTCTTCTTGCCCATTGCGCGGCGCAGCAAGTCGGCGCCGCCGAGCGAGTAGCCGCCCAGGATCTGCGCGGTCTGCATCACCTGCTCCTGGTAGACCATGATCCCGTAGGTCTCGGAGAGCATGTCGGCCACCAACGGGTGCGGATACTCCACCGTCTCGCGCCCGTGCTTGCGCGCGACGAAACTGGGGATCAGGTCCATCGGACCCGGGCGGTACAGCGCGTTCAGCGCAATCAGGTCTTCGAGCCGCGTCGGCCGCGCGTCCTTCAGCATGCCCTGCATGCCGCGCGATTCGAACTGGAACACGGCCTCGGTCTTGCCCTCGGAGAACAGCTTGTAGGTCGGCACGTCGTCGAGCCGGATGTTCTCGTAGGCGAAGTTCTCCTGCCCCTTGTGGCGCTGGACGATGAACTCCTTCGCGATCTCCAGGATCGTGAGCGTCGCCAGGCCCAGAAAGTCGAACTTCACCAGGCCGACGGCTTCGACGTCGTCCTTGTCGTACTGGCTCACGGCCGAGTCGCTGCCCGGCTGCTGGTAGAGCGGGCAGAAGTCGGTGAGCTTGCCGGGCGCGATCAGCACGCCGCCGGCGTGCATGCCGATGTTGCGGGTCATGCCTTCGAGCTTCTGCGCGAGCTCGACCAGCATGCGGACTTCTTCTTCCTTCTCGATGCGGCCCGCGAGCTGCGGCTCCATCTCTATGGCGTAGTTGTTCTTGTCGTTGTCGGGCTTGGGTGACGGCGGGTACTGGATCGTCACCGGCTGGCCCGGCTTGTTCGGAATCAGCTTGCTGATGCCGTCGCAGAACATGTAGCTCATGTCGAGCACACGGCCCACGTCGCGGATGGCGGCGCGCGCGGCCATCGTTCCGAAGGTGGCGATCTGGCTCACTGCGTCGCGGCCGTACTTGTCCTTGACGTAGTCGATCACGCGGTCCCGGTTGCCCTGGCAGAAGTCGATGTCGAAGTCGGGCATCGAGACGCGCTCTGGGTTCAGGAAACGCTCGAACAGCAGCTTGTATTCGAGTGGGTCGAGGTCGGTGATCTTGAGCGCGTACGCCACCAGCGAGCCCGCCCCCGAGCCCCGGCCCGGCCCCACGGGGCAGCCGTTCTTCTTGGCCCAGTTGATGAAATCGCCCACGATCAGGAAGTAGCCCGGGAACCCCATCTTGAGGATGGTGTTGATCTCGAACTCCAGGCGTTCCACGTAGCGCGGGCGTTCGGCGTCGCGCTTGGCGACGTCCGGGTACAGGTGCGCGAGTCGCTCCTCCAGGCCCTCGAACGAGGCGACCCGGAAGTAGTCCGCGATCGGCATGTTGTTGGGCGTCGGGAAGTTCGGCAGCTGCGGCTTGCCGAGCACCAGCGTCAGATTGCAGCGCTTGGCGATTTCGACCGTGTTGGCGATCGCGCTCGGCACGTCGGCAAAGAGCTGGGTCATCTCGGCGGACGACTTGAAGTACTGCTCCCGCGTGAACTTGCGGACCCGGCGCGGGTTGCCCAGGATTTCGCCTTCGGAGATGCAGACGCGCGCCTCATGCGCCTCGTAGTCTTCGGCGGTTGCGAACTGCACCGGATGCGTCGCGACCACCGGCAGCTTGAGACGGGCGGCAAGCTGCACGGCAGCCACCACGTGCGGCTCGTCCTCGGGGCGCCCGGCGCGCTGCAGCTCGATGTAGAAGCGGTGCGGAAAAAGCCCCGCCAATTGCAGCGCGATCTCGGCGGCGCGTTCGGCCTGGCCCTGCAACAGCGGCGCTCCCAGCGGACCGGCCTGTGCGCCCGACAGCGCGATCAGACCGCCCTGGAGTTCCTCCAGCCAGGCCAGCTTGCAGGCCGCTTGCGCCTGTCCGCGGCCCACGTTCTGCGTCCAGGCGCGCGCGAGCAGCTCGGACAGGTGCAGATAGCCTTCCTTGTTCTGCACCAGCAGGACGATGCGCGTCAGAGCGCCCGGCTCGGCTCCCAGCCCCTCGACGAAGACCTCGGCGCCCAGCACCGGCTTGACGCCCTTGCCGCGCGCTTCCTTGTAGAACTTGACGGCGCCGAAGAGGTTGTTGAGATCGGTGATCGCCAGCGAAGGCTGGCCGTCGGCCGCTGCGGCCTTGACGACTTCATCGATGCGGTTGGTGCCGTCGACGACGGAAAACTCGGTGTGCAGGCGCAGGTGAACGAACATCCGCTCATTGTAGAAAGCGCGACCTCCACGATGTGATGTGACTCTCCCTAGCTTGCGCGCCCCACCTACAATCCCGCCCCGTGCAAGAGATTCTGAATATTGCGGCCTACAAGTTCGTCCCGATCGACGACGCCGCCGAACTGCGTGAAGCGCTGCGCGCGCAAACCCATGCGCTCGCGCTCAAGGGCACGATCCTGATCGCCCCGGAAGGAATCAACCTGTTCCTGGCGGGCACGGTGGACTCCGTGCGCGCTTTCCTGGCATCCATGCGCGCGGACGCCCGTTTCAGCGACCTGGAGGCCAAGGAGAGCTGGTCCGCCACGCAGCCCTTCCGCCGCATGCTCGTGAAGCTCAAGCGCGAGATCATCCGCATGGATCATCCCGCCATCCAGCCGGCCGCCGGCCGCGCGCCCGGCGTGGATGCGCCGACCCTCAAGCGCTGGCTCGACCAGGGCCACGACGATGCCGGCAAGCCGGTCGCCCTGCTGGACACGCGCAATGCCTTCGAGGTCGACTACGGCACCTTCGAAGGCGCCATCGATTGGCGCATCCACAAGTTCACCGAATTCCCCAAAGCCTTGCAGAAGCATCGCGACGACCTCGCGGGCAAGACGGTGGTCAGCTTCTGCACCGGCGGCATCCGCTGCGAGAAGGCCGCGATCCTCATGCGGGAAGTCGGCGTGGCCGACGTGCTGCAACTCGAAGGCGGCATCCTCAAGTACTTCGAGGAGGTGGGCGGCGCGCACTACGCGGGCGAGTGCTTCGTCTTCGATGGCCGTGAATCGCTCTCGCCCGACCTGAAGGCACGCGCGAGCGGCGTGAGCGCCCGGGCCGCCGAGGACCCGGACATCCTGATCAAACGCTGAAGTTCAGACCGGCGTGGTGCCGGTGTCTGCAGCCGTCTGCACCTGGAAGGGATGGCCCGGCAGCGGAATGAATTCGGTTTCGCCGGGCACATGGCCCATGCGTTGAGCGGACCAGTCGGCGCCGGCTTCGAGAATGCGTTCGCGCCGGCTCGAAACGAAATTCCAGGTGATGAAGCGTGGGCCGTCGAGCGGCTCGCCACCGATCACGACGACGCGGACGGCGCCTTGCGCAGTCAGCACGCCGCCTTCGGCATCCGGCAGCATCGCCATGGTGTGCTGCGCCACCGCATCGCCGTCCAGCGAGACATCGCCGTCGACGGGATAGACCGCCAATTCTGGCGCCAGCGCCGGTAGCTCGAAGCGGGCGCCTGCCGGCAGGGCCAGATCGAGATAGACCGTCTTCGACAGAGTCGCCACTGGCGAACGCGCCCCGAAGGCCTCGCCCACCAGCACGCGGACTTGCACGCCCTGCACTTCCAGCGACGGAATGTCCGCCGCGGCGGTGTGCGCAAAGCTCGGCTCGACCTCCTCGTGTGCCTGAGGCAACGCGGCCCACAGCTGCAGGCCGTGGTTCACGTAGGTCGCATCGAGCAGGCGCTCGGGCTTGCGCTCGGAATGCACGATGCCGCGCCCGGCGGTCATCCAGTTGATCGCGCCGGGTCGGATTTCCTGCACGCTGCCGAGGCTGTCGCGATGCATCATCGCGCCCTCGAAGAGATAGGTCACGGTCGCGAGACCTATGTGCGGATGGGGTCGCACGTCGTGCTCCGAGCCGGGTTGCTCGGTCGCCGGCCCGAAGTGGTCGAAGAACACGAAGGGCCCCACCGAGCGCCGTTTCGCCGCCGGCAGCAGGCGCCGGACCTTGAAGCCCCCGCCCAGATCCTTGTCATGCGGTTGCAGCAGCTGTGATGCGGTCATCGTGGTTTTCCGGCAGTTGAGTTTCGGGTGAGCTTATCGCTTTGATCTTGCGACTTCGGCCACGCGTTCGCCAAACGCGCGCGCGGTGTCGAGGTCGCCCCGCGCCATTTCGGCCGGGCTCGCGTCGGTAGGCGAGGTGGTCAGCAGGCCGTTGTAGCCGCCGACGTAATTGATCGAATCGCGCTTCGCCGCCTTGTCGTTGCTCGGCATGATGCCGAGGCTGACCCACAGCCCGCCGTGCTGCATGGCGAGATGCCAGAGGTAGGTGAGCGTCGCGTCCTTGTCGCCGTTCATGGCCGCGCTGTTGCTGAAGCCGGCGAACAGCTTGTCCTTCCAGCCCTGCGTGTACCAGACCTTGGACGAAGCATCCGCAAATTTCTTGAACTGCCAGCTCGCGCCGCCCATGTAGGTGGGCGCGCCCATGATGATTGCGTCCGACGCCGCGAGCATCTCCCAGCCTTGCGCCGGAAGATTCCCATCGGCATCGATCGCCAGCAGATGAGCGCCGGCTCCGTCGGCGACCGCCTGCGCAACGCGCTGCGTGTGCCCGTAGCCCGAATGAAAAACGACAACGATGTCAGGCATCGATTTTTCCCAGTGAATGATCACCACCGATCGTACGGCGTCTCAAGCCGAAAACACTACGGACCGGCTTGGCCGGTCCGCAGGTGGTGTTGCACGCTCAACGGGAGTGGGCCACGCGACACGAAGTGCGCGCGGCCTGGGGCTTACTTCCTGTCAATGCTGAAGCGGCCGGCGCCGAGCGCCGCGATGGCGAGCAGGCCACCGGCGATTGCGATGTTCTTGAAGAACATCAGCTGGTTGATGTACGCCTTGTCAGCCGGCATGGCCCAGTAGTTGTGGAAGAACACCGCCGTCGCGACCGTGAACACGGCCAGGATGATGGACACGATGCGCGTCTTGTAGCCGACCAGCAGCAACAGGCCGAGACCGAGTTCCACGGCGATCGCGATGACCGCGCCGAGTTGCGGCAACGGCAGTCCGACCGCGCCGATGTAGCCGACGACACCGGCGAATCCCGCGATCTTGCCGAAGCCGGCCGGCACGAAGAGCAGCGCGATCAGTACGCGACCCAATAGCGCCAGCGTGTCTTGCGCGGCGCCGGCGGTTGCCGGGGCGGCAAAGTTGTTTGCAGTGGTGGTGGACATTGGATGGACTCCTGGGTTGAAAAAAAGTTGAACGGCACTAGGCCGCGAGATCGAATACCAGCACTTCGGCATCCTTGCCGGCTGCCAGCGTCAGCTGCGATTCGCCTTCCAGCAAGGCGGCATCGCCTGTAGCGAGCTTCGCGCCATTGGCCTCGAGTTCGCCGCGAACCAGGTGCACGTAGCTCTTGCGCTTCGGGTCGAGCGTCAGGCTGGCCTTCTCGTCGCCGTCAAGCAGGCCGGCGAAGAGGCGTGCATCGGCATGCACCAGCACCGAGCCCTCGGCCCCGTCCGGCGAGGCGACCAGCCGCAGCTTGCCGCGCTTTTCGGCTTCGGAGAACGTCTTCTGCTCGTAGCCCGGCGCGATGCCGCGCACGTTGGGTTCGATCCAGATCTGCAGGAAATGCGTGTCCTCGTCGGCCTTGTGGTTGAACTCGCTGTGCATCACGCCGCGGCCGGCGCTCATGCGCTGGACGTCGCCCGGAGGAATGGATTCGACATTGCCCATGCTGTCCTTGTGAGCGAGCTCGCCGGACAGCACGTAGCTGATGATTTCCATGTCCTTGTGGCCATGGGTGCCGAAGCCGGCGCCCGCGGCAACGCGATCTTCATTGATCACGCGCAGGTTGCCGAAACCCATGTGGGCCGGGTCGTAGTACCCCGCAAAGGAGAAGCTGTGGAAGGAACGCAGCCAGCCGTGATCGGCATAACCGCGTTCCTGGGATTTGCGGACTTGCAACATCGTTGAACTCCTGCCCTCGTCTCGAGGGCTCTTCGAAATGCCGCGCCCTGTGCGCAGCGGATGTGTGGAACTTTAGGGCGGCGACCCTGCGTCAGAAGCAACGGCATTTGATGGCATCATTCAAATTATTTGATCGATCGAACCACCATGCCCACTGCACGCGAGGTCCTGACGCCCGATGCGCTGTCGATGCTGCAAACCGTGGCGAGCACCGGAAGCTTCGCCGCTGCGGCCCGGTCGCTGAACGTGGTGCCGAGCGCCCTGAGCTACCGCGTGAGGCTGATCGAGGACGCGCTCGACGTGCTGCTGTTCGACCGAAGCGCCCGGCAGGCACGCGTGACGGAAGCCGGCCTGGAGCTGCTGCGCGAGGCCTCGCGGCTGCTGGGCGAAATCGATGCCGTGGCCAACCGCGTCAAGCGCGTGGCCACGGGTTGGGAGCCGATGCTCACGATCGCGGTCGACAGCGTCATCGCGCGCGACCCGCTGCTGGATCTCGTCAACTCCTTCTACGCGCTCGACCCGCCGACACGGCTCAAGCTGCGCGACGAAACACTGCTGGGCACCATCGAGGCCCTGACCAGCGGCGAAGCCGATCTCGCGGTCGGCGCCGTGCTCGACGCGGCCAGCCTGGCCTTCACCGCGACGGGCATCCGCAGCCGGCCGCTGGGGGAACTGGGCTTCGTCTATGCCGTTGCGCCGCACCATCCGTTGGCACGGATCGAGGAACCGCTGAGCGACGAAGTGCTGCGCCAGCACCGCGCCGTGGCCGCAGCCGATTCGTCGCGGGCGGGCCCGAGCATGACCGTCAACCTGGTCGGCGGGCAGGACGTGCTCACGGTGCCGACCATGCAGGCCAAGCTGGCCGCGCAGCTCCATGGGCTGGGGGGCGGATTCCTGCCGGAGCCGATGGCGCGCCCGTACATCGAGGCCGGTCATCTGGTCGAACGGCGCACCGAACGCGTGCCGCCGGTCGCGACCATGCATTGCGCATGGCGTGTTCGCACGGCAGGCCAGCCGGGACGCGGCATGCAATGGTGGCTCGAACAGTTCGAACACGAAGGTACGCGTCGCGCACTTCTCGAGCGCCACCGCGGCCGATGAGGCCGCCAACCCGGTTAGAGTGCTTCGACTGCCACACCAACATGAGACTGCCATGACCATCCGACCCGCTGCCGACCGCCACCGATCCAGCACATCGCGCCACTACGCCGTCATCGGCGCAGGCATCGCCGGCGTGGCGTGCGCCCGCACGCTGCTACAGGCAGGTCACCGCGTCACCGTGTTCGAGCGCGAAACCGGCGCCGGAGGCCGCATGGCGAGCGAATCGACGCCCTTCGGCCGGTTCGACAGCGGCGCCCAGTACTTCACCGTGCGCGATCCGCGTTTTCAGCGCGCGCTCGAAACCGCGCCCCAGGTCTGCAAGCCCTGGAGCGCCAACCTCGTGCGCGTGCTCGACGCCCACGGCCGCGTCGCCGAAGCCGCCCTGCCCGCCCTCGAGCGGCATTGGGTCGCGCAGCCGGGCATGGACGCGCTGGTCGCGCATTGGGCTGTGCCGCTGGGCGACTCGCTCGTGACGCAAACGCAAGTGACCCACATCGAACGCGACGCGCTCGACGCCCGGCGCTGGCAGTTGCGCACCGCGGGCGTCGATGATTCGACGCACGTCTATTCCGGTTTCGATGCGGTGCTGCTCGCAGTACCGCCATCCCGCACGCGGGCCCTGCTCGACAACGGCAAGCTGTCGCAGGAGATCAGCCAGAAGATCGAAGCGGTCCGCATCGCACCGTGCTGGACCTTGATGATCGCCTTCCCGCAGGCCAACCAGCCGACGATGTCGCACCTGGGCCCGCAATGGAATGCCGCGCGCAGCACGCATCACCGTGTGGCGTGGCTCGCCCGCGAGTCGTCCAAGCCCGGCCGCGACCGCATCGAGCGCTGGACCCTTCAAGCCAGCGCAGCCTGGTCGCAAGAACATCTGCGCGACGATGCGCCGAGAGTCGAGGCCAAGCTGCTGCGCGCCTTCGCCGAGATCACCGGCATCCGCGCCGAACCCTCGCACGCGCAGGCGCGATGCTGGGCGGAGGCCCAGACACAGGTGCCGGTCGGCAAGCCGCATCTGTGGGATGCCAAGGCACGCATCGGCGTCGCGGGCGACTGGTGCACCGGGCACCGCGTCGAGGACGCGTTCCTGTCGGGCCTGACGCTGGCGCTCAAGGTCGCCTGACGCAGCTCTCGCGGTGATGCTTCGGATCGGCCGGTTCGCGCCCTCGCCCACGGGACCACTGCACGCGGGATCGCTGGTGGCGGCGCTCGCCAGCTGGCTGGATGTGCGGGCGAGAGGCCCGCAGGCCCGCTGGCTCGTGCGGATCGAGGATGCAGACACTGAACGCTGCCTGCCTGGCATGGGAGAGGAAATCCTCGAGCAGCTCGCCGCGTGCGGATTGACGCCTGACGACACGCCCGTCTGGCAGACCCGGCGCACTGGGCTGTACGACCGGGCTCTCGACAGGCTCAGGACTGCCCAGTTGGCCTACCCCTGCGGCTGTTCGCGCAAGGACATCGACGAGGCGCTGGCACGCAGCGGCATCGTGCATGCGCGCCACGGCGAACGCGTCTACCCAGGCACCTGTCGCGATGGCCTGCATGGAAAGCCGGCGCGCGCATGGCGCTTCGCCGCCGCCAGGTTCCAAGCCGACCGGGGTCCCGCTGCATTGCACTGGACGGACCGCCGCCTCGGCAGCCAGGCGCAGGACGTCGCCCAAGAAGTCGGAGATTTCGTCCTCAAGCGTGCCGACGGCCCCTGGGCCTACCAGCTCGCGGTGGTGGTCGACGACGCCGATCAAGGCGTGACCGACGTCGTGCGCGGCGAGGACCTGGCGGACAACACGGCGCGCCAGATCCTCCTTCAGCAAGCGCTTGGCGTGCCGACGCCGAGCTACCTGCACACCCCGCTGGTGCGGGGCGCCGATGGCGACAAGCTCTCCAAGCAAAACGGCGCCACGCCCCTGAACACCGCCACGCCATCGGATGCGCTGGCCGCCCTGGACTCGGCCGGGCAGGTGCTGGGATTGACCGCCACGAGCGCATCATCGGCAGCCGAAGCGCTCGCGGCCTGGGTGCCCCAGTGGCGCGAACTCTACAATCCGCGGCCGTGATGACCAGCCCCACTACCGACCTCCCCCGCGATCCGCCGGACGACATTCCGGCCGGCGAAAAACCCACTGGCGAGGCGCATCCGCTGCATCGCCGCCTGAAAAGCTTCGTCAAGCGCGGCGGGCGCACGACCGAAGGCCAGGCCCGGGCCTACGAGCAATTCGGGCCGCAGTTCCTGCTGCCCTACAGTGCCGCCCCGCTCGACTTCGACGCCGCCTTTGGCCGCAAGGCGCCGACCATCCTGGAAATCGGCTTCGGCATGGGCGAGGCCACCGCGCACATCGCCGCACTGATGCCGGAGAAGAACTTCCTCTGCTGCGAAGTGCACGAGCCCGGTGTCGGCGCGCTGCTCAAGCGCATCGGCGAGCAGAACCTGCAGAACATCCGCATCTGCGCGCATGACGCCGTCGACGTGCTGGACCACATGCTGCTGCCGGCGACGCTGGCCGGCGTGCATGTGTTCTTTCCGGACCCATGGCACAAGACGCGGCACAACAAGCGGCGGCTGATCCAGTCACCCTTCGTTCGCAAGCTGGCGGAACACCTGGCGCCGGGCGGCTACCTGCATTGCGCCACCGACTGGCAGCCCTACGCCGAGCAGATGCTCGAAGTGCTCTCGCAGGAGCCGCTGCTGCGCAACACGGCTGAGGCCTACGCGCCCAAGCCGGTCTATCGCCCGTTGACCAAGTTCGAGAACCGCGGTCTCAAGCTCGGCCACGGCGTCTGGGACGTGGTGTTCGAGCGCGCCTGAGCAGCGTGCTCAGTGCAGCAGGATCGGATTGCGCTTTTCCGCTTCAAGCCGCTGCTGCCCGCGCACGGCCTCGCACTGCACGTGCGGCACGAAGGCAGGCTTCAGGCATTGAGCGGCCATGCATCGCGCTGCCGCGATGAAGTTCAGGCCTGCGCAGGCTGCGCCCGGCTCGACGGGTTCGCGCGGCACGGAGCGGACTGCTGCGACCGGCCTTGCCATCTTCTCCTTGTGCACGAGCGCAGGAGAAGGCGGCGGCAGCGATGAAGCCGACACCGGCTCGGCCTTGTACACCGCGTCCGGCCCTGCGAGCAGCCACCCCGCTGCCGATCCCACGGTCAGTGCGACGACCAGCGCCCCCAAGGTGAACCACACGCCCCTGCTCGGTTCGGCAACCTGAGCCGGGGCCGGCGTTGCCTTCCGTCGCCGGGACGACGCCGGTGGCCCTGACACCTCCGTCCGTGCAGGACCCGACGCTGCGAGCCCCGGCGGCAGCGGGTTCACGCACTCGATGCAGAACTTGGCGATACCGCGGTTCTCGGTGTCGCAAATCGGGCATCTCACCTTCATGTCGGCTGGCGATCAGTGGGTGAGGACGGGAAAGTTCTCGGCTTCGTCGGCCGCAAGGCCTTGCGCCGCCAGCACGTTCTTTTGCGCCGCCATGATGAGCGCTGCACGGTAGGCCGAGCGGCTCGCGATCTTGGTATGCGTGATGAGCGCCTGCCACTCGCGTTCGAGATCCTGCCGCGACCGATCGGCCGGCTTGCCCATCAGCGCCTGGCTGACATCCACCAGCGCGGCCGCGGAGCTCAGGCAGATGTTGATGGCGGACTGCGCGGCACTGGTCCGGAAGCGCTGTTCCTCGTTCAGCGGATCGCCACCCAGGGCTTCGAGGGGGACGTTGGCGGTGGGCCCGTGATAGGGGATGCCTTGGAGTTCGCTGTCGGCGTGGGCGAGCACCTTCTCGATGGTGGCCAGCGCGTTCTCCAGCAGTGCGATATCGATTGACTTTGGCTTCATTTCATCCAGCCGGATGGATTCCGGTCCGGCAGGAATGGTGACAGCGGATGGCACTTTCGCACTGTGCAAAAAGCCACACTGAACATACAAAAGTTTACAACTTCTGTCTCATCGACGTCCCGCCGAGGCATGTCCTGGCCGTCAAGAGGCGCGTTGCCGTGACTTTCTGCCTTCTGCTGCGGCACTGAAGTTGCTACATTTTTTTGTCAATTACAACGAAAGGTATCCGATGAACCTGTCACGCAGGACCTGGCTCGGCAAGGCAGGCGCCGCACTGTTGCTCGGCGGCGGGCTGCATGCGGGCCGGACGAGCCATGCCCAGACCACGGCGCGCGCCACGGCCTCGGCAGCGCGCACCGTGGTCCTGGGGCAATCGGTCCCGTTGACCGGCGCGGCCAGCGAGATTGGCCTGGCATTCGCCGCGGGTTGCCGGCTCTATGCGAACGAATTCAACGAAAGCAACGCCAGCAGCGGCGTCCAGCTCAAGCTGGTGCAGCTCGACGACGGCTACGACGCAGGGCGCGCCGCGGCGAACGCCCGCACCCTCCTCACTGCCGACAAGGCGGACATGCTCTTCGGATTCGTCGGGACCGCCAGCAGCGAAGCCGGCGCGGCCGTTGCGGCGCAGCAGGGCTCGATGCTGTTCGCGCCCTTCGCGGCGGGGGACAACCTGCGGGCGACGAGTCATCCCAATGTGTTCCACGTCCGGCCCAGCATGGCCGACGAAGCCTTCAAGATCGTGCGCCAATGCGCGACCGTCGGGCAAACGCGCATCGCGTTGATCGGTGACGACGACGCGATGGGCCGCGCCGGCCTCGCAGCGGTACAGCAGGCGGTGGCCGATCTCAAGCTCGCGCCGCTGGTTGCGACCGCACTGGTGCCCACAACGGGCGACAAGGCGGATGCTGCGCTCGCGGAAGTGCAGAAGCAGGCGCCCCAGGCCATCGTCCTGGTGTCGCTCTCGGGCACCACGGCCAACGTGATCCGCAAGCTTCGCAAGAGCGGCTACGCAGGAGCCTTCATGGCGTTCTCGATCGTGGGCATCGATCCGCTCTACACGGCGCTCGGCAAGGACATCGGCGGCATCGTGATTTCGCAGGTGGTGCCGTCGCCGCGCCCCTCGGCGATCCCGATCGTCAAGGAATACCTCGCCGCCGTCGACAACTCCGACCAGACGCCGTCGTATGAAGGCCTCGAAGGCTTCATCGCCACCAAGGCCGCGGGCGAAGCCATCAAGCGGGCCGGACGCGGCTTCACGTCGGCAACGCTTCAGCGCGTCATGACCGGCATGACGGACTACGACGTGGGCGGCTTCCGCATCAACCTGCGGCCGGGCCTGCGCGATCCGGGGCGCACCATCGACCTCATCAGCATCACCAAGGACGGGCGCGTGCTTCGCTGAGGCGAAGACCTACCCGGCGCTGCCCAGCCGTTGCAGCGCATCGAGGGAGAGCAGCTCGATCCGCCCGTAGCCGAGCGTGATCACGCCTTCGTGCGCCAGCGCGTTGAGTTCCTTCGACAAGGTCTGCCGCGTCACGCCGAGCATCATCGCCAGCGCCTCCTGGGGCAGCACCACGCTGCGGCGCGGATCGGTCGATTGCGTCGCGTCGCCCCGCGCGAGCGCCAGCAGCCGACGCGCCACGCGGGCGCGCAATCCGCGCAGCGTGGCGTCCTCCATCAACCCGTAGAGGCCGCGCACGCGCGCTGCCAGCAATGCGGCGATCGCACGCGCAAAGGCCGCGCCCTGCATTTGCTGCGCGAAGGCCTCGAAGGGAACGGCCAGCAGGTCCAGCGCGGACAGCGCCGTCGCATCGTGCGTGCGCGGGGAGCCGTCGATCAGGCTGATCTCGCCGAACCAGTTGCCGGGCTCGAGCACCGCGAGGATGGCTTCGCGGCCGTCCTGCCGCAGCGTCGAGATCTTGATCGTCCCTGCGGCCAGTCCGAAAAAGGCCGCGCCCGCCACGTGCACCGGATCGCCCTGCCTGAACACCATCGCACCGCGCCGCAGGTGGATCAGTTCGGCCGCCCCGAGAAGTGTTTCCCGCTGGGCGCGCGGCATGGAGGCGAACCACGGATTGGCTTCCACCGCCGCGCGATGCGCAGCGGACAGGCGTAGTCTGGGCAATGAAGGCATTTCCGGGGGTTAACGAGGGCGCTGCATTGTCAAATTCTTGACAGTTGAGCGTCAAGCGCAGGTCTACAGTGGCCGCACACAAAGGAGACACCACGATGAACGCAAGAGCGAAATTCGTCCGCATGCAGGACAGCACCCGCGAAGACTGGCAATTGATCGGCGGCGAATTCATGCAGTTCGCAACCGGCCTGCCCGAGCGCGTGATCAAGCACCTGCAAATCCTCGAAGGCGACTACGGCGGCTTTCCCATCGACCGCTACACCCACTCGCTGCAGACCGCCACGCGCGCGCTGCGCGATGGCCGCGACGAGGAGTACGTGGTCTGCGCGCTGCTGCACGACATCGGCGACACGCTCGGCACCTTCAACCATCCCGACATCGCCGCCGCGATCCTCAAGCCCTTCGTCAGCGAGGAAAACCACTGGATGGTGCAGCACCACGGCATATTCCAGGGCCACTACTTCTTCCATCACATCGGCCTCGACCGCGACCTGCGCGAGAACTTCCGCAGCCACCCGAACTTCGAGCGGACCGCCGAGTTCTGCGAGCTCTACGACAACCCGGCCTTCGATGCAAAGGCCGAGACCTTGCCGATCAGCGAATTCGAGCCGATGCTGCGGCGTGTGATGGCGCAGCCCCGCCAGAGCATCTACAAGTCCGCGCTGAAATCCGAAACGGCCGCGGCCTGATTCCACTCATCCCACCCAGGAGACCTCGATGAACGCCACCTCCCAAAGCGAAATCCAGAAACTCGTCAGCGCCGAAGAATGGCAGTTGCGCGTGGACCTCGCGGCCTGCTACCGGCTGGTCGCGCTGTACGGCTGGAGCGATCTCGTCTTCACGCACATCAGCGCGCGCGTGCCGGGACCGGAGCATCACTTCCTGATCAATCCCTACGGCCTGATGTTCGATGAGATCACCGCGTCGAGCCTGATCAAGGTCGACAAGGACTGCAACAAGGTGATCGACTCGCCCTACCCGGTCAATCCGGCGGGCTTCGTGATCCACAGCGCCGTCCACGCGGTGCGCGAAGACGCGCAGTGCGTGCTGCACACCCACACGCGCGCCGGCATTGCGGTGAGCGCGCAGAAGAACGGCGTGCTGCCGATCAGCCAGCAATCGACTTTCGTGCTGGCGTCGCTGGCCTATCACGACTATGAAGGCGTGGCTTTCCGCGACGACGAGAAGCCGCGGCTGCAGGCCGACATGGGCAACGCCAACTTCCTCATGCTGCGCAACCATGGCCTGCTCACCGTCGGCAAGACCATCGCAGATGCCTTCCTGAGCATGTACACCTTCGAGAACACCTGCCAGATCCAGATCGCCGCGCAAGCCGGCGGCGGCGAGTTGACGCAGGTCGATCCGCGCATCGTCGAAGGCGTGGGCCATGCGATGAAGGTGCAGACCGGCGGAATGGGCGGTGCCTTCGTCTGGCCTTCGCTGATCCGCAAGCTCGACCGGGTCGACCCCAACTATAAGAACTAGCCCCCAGGCTTGCTCACTTCGTGTAGCCGCCTACCCCCTGCCGGGGGCGCCGGCTGTGCGGCCCGGCGGAGCCGGTTCCGCGCCGGCTCACGAGGGGCCGCTCAGGACAGGCGGGTGCTCGTCAAATGTCGAGGCCGGCGGCGTCGGGAGAGTCGTCGTCCCGGGCCTCTTCAGCGGCCCTGCAGTACTCGCGCAGCTTGAGCAGCGCGTGGTACATCGCATCCCTCTCGTCGGGGGTCAGCACCCGGATCGCGGCGGCCTGGCGTCGGCGCGCGATCGGGATGGCCTCGGCATGCAGCGCCTTGCCGGCGGGCGTCACGATGCAGTAGATCTTCTTGCGCGGCGTGTTGCCTTCGGCCTGCAACTCGACCAGGCCGCGCCCTTCCAGCAACTTCAGCGTGCGGCTGACCAGCGCCTTGTCGGAGGTCGACTGGCGCACCAGGTCGCTGAATGCCACGCGCTCCGCGTGCGCCACCAGAGACAGCACGCGCCACTCCGATACCGACAGGCCGAACTGCTCCGCATACGGCAGCGTGATGGTGCGCCGTAGCGCGTTGCCCACCTGACTCATCATCGTTGTGATGAAGGCATCGACCGTCAGGGTCGTGCCTGCCTCGTCCAGCGCCGTCCAGGGCGAGGCGGACTGCCGGGCGTCCGGCGGAGATGAGGGAATGCTTTTGTCTGTCATGGGGATCGCATTGTTCCATGCTGGTGCATGGGCCCCAATTCAACATAAAAGACAAATAATTCAAATACTGTCAATAGGTGTTTGCGGCAAGTTGATGCATCAATAATAGCTTCACAATGAGCGTTCGCTAGTGAATCAATGTTTCACTAATGAATCGCCCAAGTCATTTCCCGTTGCCAGCCACCATGCGTCGCTTTGCGACTCGCATGGTCCCTTCCAGGAGCCAGTGATGTTTTCGACCCGTCGCCAAGTCCTTCTCGCGGTCACGATGGCGGCATGCGCCATGACCGCCGGACATGCCATCGCCCAGCCGGACTACCCGTCCAAGACCGTCAGCGTGATCGTTTCGTATCCGCCGGGCGGCGACACGGACGCCATTGCGCGCCTTTTCGCCGACAAGCTCTCGCAGCGGCTGAAGCAGACGGTGATCGTCGACAACAGGCCCGGCGCTGGTGGCGCGCTCGGCAACAACTTCGTGAGCCGCGCGCCTGCGGACGGCTACACGCTCCTGTTCACCCCCAACCCGTTCACAACCGCGCCGCTGGTGATGAAGCTGTCGCCCAGCGCGAGCTACGACGTGCTGCACGGCTTCGAGCCGATCGTCAACACGGCCACCCAGCCGCTGGTGCTGGTTGCCAATCCGGGTCTCGGCGTCAAGACGCTGCCGGAACTGATCGCGGCGGCCAAGTCGGGCAAGCCGGTGACCTACGCCAGCCCTGGCGCCGGCTCGCCGATGCACATCGTCGGCGAATGGCTCAACCGCGCGGCCGGCGTGAAGATCACGCATGTGCCCTATCGCGGCGTAGGCCCGTCGGTGACTGACGTGGTCGCCGGGCACGTCGACACGGCCTGGGTCACCTTCGGCGCGGTCCGCCAGTACCTGCAGAACGGCCGCCTCATCCCGCTGGCGATCGGCGACGCACAGCGCTCCAAGCTGGCGCCGAACGTCCCGACCCTGGTCGAGCTGGGCTACAAGGACGTGGTCGTGGGGTCCTGGAACGGCTTCTTCGCGCCCAAGGGAACGCCGGCACCCATCGTCAAGCTCCTGAACGAGAACCTCAACGAGATCCTGAAGTCGCCCGAAGTGGCCGAGAAGCTGGCCGTGTTCGGCGCCCTGCCGGCCGGCGGCGCGCCGGATGTGCTCGGGAAGATCAATTCCAGCGACTACACCGTCATGGGCAAGGTCATCAAGGACCTGGGCATCAGCGCTGAATAAGGCTCGCCCCCAGGCTGCGGCGCACTTCGTGTCGCTTCGCCTACCCCCTACCGGGGGCAACACCGGCGGACCGGCCGAGCCGGATCCGCGGTGTTTCACCAACGGGCCTCGCTGCGCTTGCCCTGGTGCGGACAGGAGGCCAATTTCTTGGCATTGACTATGAGTCATTCTTCGAATACCCAGACTTCCGGCGCATCGACGCTGGGGACTGATATTCCCCAGGTCACGGCGCGGGCCAAGGTGCTGGGGCGTGCGATGTATGCGGGCGACATCAAGGTCGCGGGCATGTTGCACGGCAAGGTGCTGCGGAGTCCCTATCCGCATGCGCGCATCGTGTCGATCGACACCTCCGAAGCGCTGGCGCTGCCGGGGGTGAAGGCGGTGCTGACCGGTGCCGAGGCGCCGCGCACGATGTGGGGGGTGCATCACAAGGAGCGGCGCATTCTGGCCGAGGGCGTGGTGCGCTTTGCTGGCGAGGAAGTGGCGGCGGTCGCGGCCACGACCGAAGAGATTGCGCGGGACGCACTGGACCTGATCCGCGTCGAGTACGAGGAACTGCCGGCGATCCTCACGCCCGAGGAGGCGATGGACGAGGAGGCGCCGGGCGTGCATCCGGAGCGCAACAACGTCGCGCACGAAATCCGCTTCGAGCGCGGCGATGTCGACAGCGGCTTCGCCTCGGCCCACGTGGTGCACGAGGCCACCTACTACGCACACGCGCAGTACCCGGGCTATCTGGAGCCGATGGGCACGGTGGCGAGCATCGATCCGGATGGGCGCCTCGTGGTCTGGACCTCGACCCAGTCCGTCACGCAGGCGCGGCTGCGACTGGCGGCGGCGCTGGAGCGTCCGATCTCCAGCATTCGCGTCATCCAGGCGACGACCGGCGGTGGCTTCGGCGGGAAGATGGTGGAAGACGCCAACAACCTCATCGCCGGCCTGCTGGCGGTGAAGACCGGCAAGCCGGTGCGGCTGGTCAACAACCGGCTCGAAGACTTTCTGGCGGCCTGCTCCAGCGTGCCCGAGCGCATCACGCTCAGGCTGGGCATGGACCGCGACGGATTGATCGTGGCCAAGGACGTTCGCATCGTCGCCGAATGCGGCGCCTACAGCGGGCTCTCGGGCGAAGTGATGCACGTCACCGCCATGCGCAGCGACAACATGCACCGCAACCCCAACGTGCGCTCGCACGCCACGCTGGTCTACACCAACAATCCGCCGCACGGCGCCTTCCGCGGCTTCGGCGGCACGCAGATGCAGTTCGCGCTCAACAGCCACATCCACACGATGGGCGAGATGCTCGAGCTGGACCCGGCGCTCATCCACAAGCGCAATGCGATCCGCGTCGGGGAAGTCTCCATCCACGGATGGAAGATCGGCAGCACAGGCCTCGTGGAGTGCATCGACCAGGCCATCGACGCCATCGGCTGGGAGAGCAAGCGCGCATCGCCGAAGACGCATGGCGTGAAGCGGCGCGGCGTCGGCATGGCAGCCGCCATGCACGTCAGCGGCAACCGCACCATCGGCAACTGGGACGGCTCCACGGTGATCGTGAAGATCAACGAGGACGGCCGCGTGTTCATCATGAGTGGCGAATGCGACATGGGCCAGGGCGCGATGACCATGCTCAGCCAAGTGGTGGCGCACGAGCTGGATCTGCCGCTGGCCCACATGCACGTCGTGCCGCCCGACACCGACACCTCGCCCATCGCCATCGGCTCGCTCGCATCGCGCGTGACGATTGCCGCGGGCAATGCGGCCATCGTCGCGGCACGCATGGCGCGCGACAAGCTCTTCGCGCTCGCATCGAAGCAATGGAGCGTGCCGGCCGAGCAACTGAAGATCGGCGGCGGTGCCGTGTTCGTGGGCGACGCGCCCGAGCGCCGCGCCACCATCGCCGAACTCGCCAGGCTGCACATCTGGACGCATGGCGGCGAAGGCATCCAGGTCACCGGCACCTGGGACGCCCAGACCGTCATGCATGACGACAAGGTGTACGGCAACATCGCGCCGGCCTATTCCTTCGCTGCCCAGGCGGTCGAAGTCGAGGTCGACACGGAGACCGGCCAGGTCACCGTGCTCGACAGCTACGTGGCCGACGACTGCGGCAAGGCGCTGAACCCGATCGCGATCCACGGCCAGACCAATGGCGCCACGGTGCAGGCCTTTGGCTGGACGCTGTACGAGCAGATGCAGGTCGAGGGTGGCCGGCTGATGAACGGCAACTTCGCCGACTACACGATGGCGACCGCCGACGCCGTGCCGCTGCTGCGCGGTGGCTTCGTCGAATCGAACGACCCCAACGGCCCCTATGGCGCCAAGGGCGCGAGCGAGACGGCCATCCTCCCCGGCGCGCCGGCCATCGCCAACGCGGTGTATGACGCCATCGGCGTGCGCATCACGGAGTTGCCGATCACGCCCGAAAAGATCCTCGCCGCACTGCGCGAGCGCAAGGAAGAGGAGACACGCCATGCGTGATTTCGACTATCTCGAACCGACCACCGTCGACGAGGCCAGCCGCATGCTGGCCGACCTGGGCGATGAATGCCGCGCCATTGCCGGAGGAACCGCGCTGATGCTCGGCATGCGCCAGCGCATGCTGACGCCGACGCACCTCGTCTCCCTCGCGCGGCTGTCGCCGCTGCGCGGCATCGACTTCGACGAGCGCCGCGGGCTGCGCATCGGCGCGCTCTCGCGTCATGCCGACGTGGCGAACTCGCCCGTCGTGCGCGCGCACTACCCCGTGCTCGCCAGCATGGCCTCCCGGGTGGCGAACCCGCAGGTGCGCAACCAGGGCACCATCGGCGGCAACCTCTGCTATGCCGACCCGTCCACCGACCCGCCGGGCTGCCTCATGGCGCTCGATGCCCAGGTCGTGCTGGGCAGCAGCCGCGGCGAGCGCGTGCTGAGCATCGAGGAGTTCCTCGTCGACTACTACGTCACGGCACTGGAGCCGGATGAGATGGTGGTCGAGATCCGTGTGCCACCGCCTGTGGCCGGCACTTCCGGCGTGTACACGCGCTTCCTGCGCACCGCCGCCGAGCACCGGCCGCTGGCCAGCGTGGCGTTGATCGCACGGCGCGACGGCGCACTGTGCCGCGAGGCCCGGATCGCCGTCGGTGCATCGACACCGATCCCCACCCGGCTGCGGCGCGCGGAGGCTTTCCTTGAAGGCCGCACCGTCACGGCAGGCATCGCGGCTGAAGTGGCCGACATCGTCGCCGCCGACATCGAACCGGTGTCAGACACGCGCGGCTCGGCGGATTTCCGCCGCGACATGGTGCGCATCGTTGCGCGCCGCACCGTGGCCGAACTCTTCGGCCTCGAATTGAATGAAGGGGCAACGCAATGACCCAGCACCGTATCGAATGTTCAGTCAATGGCGAGGCGCAAAGCGTGGACGTGCCGGCGCGCCGGCTGCTCTCGGATTTCCTGCGTGACGACCTGCACCTCACGGGCACCAAGCGCGGCTGCGAAACCGGCATCTGCGGCGCCTGCTCGGTGCTGGTCGATGGCGAGGTCGTCAAATCCTGCCTGATGCTCGCCGTCCAGGTGCAAGGCCGCGAGATCACCACCGTGGAAGGCCTCGGCCAAGGCGACGAACTGCACCCGCTCCAGGAGAGCTTCATGCAGTGCGGCGGCCTCCAGTGCGGCTACTGCACGCCGGGCTTTCTCATGACTTCTTGCGCCATGCTCAAGAACAACCCCGACCCGACGGTCGATGAAGTGCGCCACGGTCTCAACGGCAATCTCTGCCGCTGCACCGGCTACACCCAGATCGTCGAATCCATCCTGACCGCCGCGGAGAAGATGCGTGGAAATTGAAAAGACATTGACAGTCGCGGCCCCGCCGCAGCGCGTGTGGGCCATGCTGCTCGACCCGCAAGTGATGGGCGGCTGCGTGCCCGGCATGCAGTCCATCGAGGTCGTGAGCGACGTCGAGTACGTGGCGCTGATGCACGTCAAGATCGCCTTCGTGAGCGCCAAGTTCAAGCTGCGCACCACGATCGTGGAGCAGCGCGAACCGAGCTATCTGCGCGCCGAAGGCACGGGCGAGGACGCCTCCGTGGCGAGCTCGCTGAAGCAGCAGAGCGAGATTTTCCTGACGCCCACCTCCGAAGGCGGCACGGAGTTGCGCATCAAGGTCAAGGTCGACGTGCTCGGTCGCCTGGGCACCTTCGGCCTGAGCGTCATGAAGACCAAGGCCGATCGGATGTGGGAGGAGTTCGGCACCAACCTCGCCGGGCGCATCGATGGCGGGGCGGAGCCCAAGCCTGTCAAGGCACCGGCCGCTGCGCCGGCTCCCACGGCAGCCAAGCCGGCGGCTGCGTCCGGCAAGGCCGTCGCCCAGGCTGCTCCTGCAAGGCCGGTGGAGGCTGCGACCGCCTACGCACCGGTTTTGTCGGACAGTGGAAAGCGCATGCCCGAGGCAAGCACATCCGGCGCGCCTGCACCATCGGTTCAGGTCAGCGAACCGGCAACCGAACCGGGGTGGTGGTCACGCCTGCTGGGCGCCAGGCCCGCCCGTTCCGCGAATGTGTTGGCCTCGGGGCAATTCATCCGCATCGAAGTGCGCCAGCTCGACAAGACCGTCAGCATCGACTGGCCCCTCGAAGGCGCCGATCAATGCAAGGACTGGCTGCGGGATCTGATGAAGTAGCAGCAGCGCGCGGGGTGTCAGGCCGGCGTCGCGCTGATGCCTGTCACCTGCAGCTTGCGTTCGCGCAGCCACAGCAGGAAGCCGCAGGCAAACACGATCAGCTGGGTGCCGATGAGCAGTGCGAATCCGGCGAAGAAGCCTGACGCGGCACCACCGGACGCGCCTTGGCCGCCCGACATCAGGGTGATCACGGCGCCCATCAAGGCCGGCATGAAGCCGGCAACCAGGCTGCCGGTGCCGTTGACGACACCGAAAGCGCTGGCGACATGTTCCGGACGCGAGCAGTACTGCACCGTGCTCGGAATCGCGGGGCTCTGCAGGCCCCAGCAGAAGTTCGCTGCGATCAGCGCGTAGGCCGCCAGATAGCGGTCCTCCGTGCAGATCGCGAGCAGCACCGACAGCGCGACGCCGGCGCTCGCCACCATGAAGATGAAGGGCACGCGCTGGCGCTCGATCTTGTCGATGATCACGCCGCCCACCAGCACGGCCACGACGGTCGCGTACTGCGGCAAGGATGCCAGCCAGCCCATTTCCTTGAGCGAAAAGCCGCGCGCCTCCTTCAGGTAGGTCGGCAGCCAGTTGCTGCTACCCCAGAGGTAGGCCAGCGTCGCAGAGGTCAGCACCGTGATCAGCACCAGGTAGCGCGTTTGCAGCGCCCCCTTCACGATGTCGCCCACGTGCGCCATCGCTTCGCCGACGGACTTCGGCTTCTTCATGCTGGAGTAGACGGCCGGCATCCGCACGAAGGCCAGCACCAGCGGAATGCCGAGGGCGATGTTGATCAGCCCCAGCACGTAGAACGAGATCTCCCAATGGAAGCTGGCGAGCATGAAGCCGATCAGCGGATAGCCCAGCGCCAGGCCCAGGCCCGTCCCCATGTTGACGAAGGAGTTGGGCTTGCCGTTCTCGTGGCTCTCGAAATGCGCCTTGATGTACGACGAGGCCAGCGAGAACAGGGGGCCCTCGGAAATGCCGAGCAGCACGCGCGAGGCGAGCAGCATTCCGTAGCCGTCGAACCACGGCGTGATGAAGGTGACGACGCCCCACAGGCTCAGGCCGGCGATCAGGCTGCGCCGCACGCCGAACAGCGCGGCGCAGAACGGCGTCAGCACGAAAGCCGACACCCCGTAACCGACCATGAATGCCGTCGCCAGCAGTCCCTGACTCACGCGGTCGTCCCTGCTGATCCCGATGTGGTGGAGGAACGCCGGGTCGGTGATCAGCACCGCGATGTTGATCCGGTCGACATAGGAGATGGCAACGATCACGAACAACGTGATGACGCCATACCAACGAAATGCTCTGGCTTGCATTGCTTCTCTCCTTCGATGGAGGCTCTGACGCTTCAGAAGGCGTGGCGGAAGCCGAACTCGGTCCCCGTCGACGCGCTGTTGGGTGAAGTGAGGACGCCGCCGAGCGAAGCCGACGCGCCATCGCTGTTCGAGATGCGCGCGACGGTCAGGTATGCCGCGCTGCGCTTCGACAGGTTGTGGACGTAGCCCAGCGCGACCTTCGATGACGTCGGCTTCGGCAGGTTGCTGGCGAGTTCGCGCTCATAGCGCGCATACGAGAACTTGATCTCGCCCGGACCGATCGGGAGGCTGAAGCCCACCAGCGCACCCTTGCCATCGACCGTGCCCTGCGACTCGTCGTAGTACTCGGCCATGAGCTTCAGGCTCATCAGCGCTTCGAAGGTGTAGTAGGCGCCCAGGTTCGTGACACGCAGGTCGCCCGTCGCGTACTGGGTCTTGCCCGTGGCGATCGCCACGTTGAAGGGACCGTTGAGATAGCCGACGCGAACACCCGCGTAGTTGCCATCGTCCTGGATGGAAACGGGAACGGGGCCCGGCAGCACGGCCATCGAATCGTTCTCACCGGTCGCCACCATCACCTGGCCATAGAAGCCGCCCAGATTGGGAGGCAGGAAGTAGCCGACGCTGTTCGACGCGCGCGTGCCCGTCGGTGAACTCAGGCCGCCCAGGCCGGAGAAGTAGATCTGGTTGGAGCCGATACCCCCGCCGGTGCCGAAGGGATCGAACAGCGCAGTGTTCCAGAACGTCGGCGTGTAGTCGCGGCCCAGGCGCACTTCGCCGAAGGGGCCCGAGAGGCTGACGGTCGAACGGCGCGACCAGGTCAGGCCGCCGGAACCGGTGGAGCCGCTTGCCTGGTTGTTGGTGTTCGTGAGGTAGCCGATGCCGGAGTCGTTCTGCAGGCCGGCTTCGAGCCAGAAGCTCGCGGCAAAGCCGCCGCCGAGGTCTTCCGTGCCCCGGAAGCCGAGGCGGCTGAAGGTGTTGGAGCTGTTGGTCATCTGCCATTTGCTCGACGAGATCGGGCCTGATCCCGTGGTGTAGGCGATGCCGGCGTCCAGCACGCCGAACAAGGTCACGCTCGACTGGGCGCAGGCCATCGACGCGGCCGCGCATGCGGCCGCGGCCACAAGAGTCTTCTTCATTGATTTTTTCTTTCGGGGGAGATCTAAATGTCGAGCACGAGCGGGCCGCGTTTGCACCCCGATACGCAAATCATCATGGTCTTGTTCGACGCACGTTCCAGCTTGGTCAGGATGCCGTCGTGGTGGTCGATCTCGCCGTCGAGCACCTTGGTTTCGCAGGCGCCGCAGACGCCTTCCTTGCAACTGTGGTCAGGGTTGAGGCCGGCGTCGATCAGGCTGTCGAGGATCGACTTGCCCGGCGGTACTTCGACGGTCTTGCCGCTCTTCGCGCACTCGACCATGTAGCTCTGCGTGGCGCTCGGCGTCTCGACGTGGACGGCTGCGAAACGCTCGATGTGGGCGTGCGGGTAGGCGAGTTGTTCGCAGGTCTTCTCGAAGCCGTCGAGCATCGGCGTGGGACCGCAGCAGTAGTAGTGGCTGTCGGCGCCCTTGCCGGCCAGCAGTTCCGCCAGATTGGGTGGTCCGCCCTTCTCTTCGTCGAAGTGCCAGGTGAGCTGCACCGACCTCTCGGCTGCCAGCGCGGTGATGGCTTCGACGAAGGCGGCCTCCTTGCGGGCACGTGCGCAATAGAGCAGCTCGACCGGCTTGCCGATCGCCACCAGGCGCTGCAGCATGCACCAGATGGGCGTCACGCCAATGCCGCCGGCCACCAGCACCGAGCGCTCGGCGCCCTCTTCGAGCTTGAAGTTGTTGCGCGGCACCGAGATCGGCAGCGTCATGCCAACGCGCAATTGCTGGTGCACATAGCGCGATCCGCCGCGGCTCTTGCGGTCGTTCAGCACGCCGACCACGTAGCGCTGGCGATCGGTCGACGGATTGCACAGCGAGTAGCTGCGCACCAGTCCGTTGGGCAGGTGCAGGTCGATGTGGGAGCCGGCTTCGAAGGCGGGGAAATCCACATCCGGCGTGGCCGGGCGGAACTCGACGCTGACGATGCCGTCGGCCTCGTAGCGCATCGTGTGCACCAGGGCGTTCAGCGTGGGGGAAGACATGGCGGGAACCTCGAGGAATTCAGTTCAGTGGGCCGTGCGCAGGTCGACATCGAGCCGCGCGAAAGCGTCGATCTCGACGCGCAATTCAGGAAACACGAGCGCGCTGACCGCGACCAGCGTCGATGCCGGATACGGTGCCTGCGCAAAGAAGTCGCGCCGCGCGCGACCGACTTCATCCTTGTCCGCGATGTCGGTCACGTACACCACGAGCTTGACGATGTTGTGCACGCCGCCGCCGGCAGCTTCCAGCAGTGCCCGGACCTTGCGCAACACCACCAGCGTCTGCTCGTAGGCGCCCAGCGGGGCACCGGACTGCGCCGCGTCGCGGGAGGCCGGATGGGCTGTCTGGCCCGACAGCACCACCTCCTGCCCCACGACCAACGCGTTGGACCAGGTGGCGTGCGCCAGATCAGGCACCGCCTCGCAGGCGACACGACGCACGGTGCAGGTCATGACGCGTTCGCGCCTTCCAGTTGCTGCTGCGCCAGGCCGCGCAGGTGGCGACGCAGACGCACGATGCCGAGGTCGTGCTGGTAGAGCTGCTCGTGCTTGTTGGCATCGGGCTCCATGTTCTCGATCAGCACGCGATCCTGTTCGAGCACATGCCAGTGGCGCGCTTCGAGGCGGTTCTTGTAGAGGAAACGCCAGGTGTCGCGCTCCCAGCCGACCGGCAGCTTGCGCACGCGCCAGTGGAAGGCACACGACAGCGTCGGCGAGATCGGCGTGTAGCTGCCGACGATGATGAAGTTGCCGCCGGGGCCGCCGGTCTTCGGATAAGGGATCTCCAGGCGCATCCAGTGCAGCCCCGTGTCGGACCATTCGGTCCAGTCGAAGTTGACGTTGCGCTGGCCTTCCTTCTCGAACACGAAGCCGGTGTCCGTCGCACGAATGCCGAACTTGGCCGTGGAGTCGCCTTCCGCCATTGAGTGCGATTGCTTGTGCAGGAAAGTGCCGTGCATGGGGTCCATCACGTTGTCCAGCACGTAGCGGTAGTCGCCCTTCCACTCCGCATAGCAGAGGAAGCTGGAGTACTCCGCGTCGTCGGTCAGTTGCTCGGGCAGCACCAGCGGCGGCGGCGTCTCGACCGACTCCTTGGAGTTGTAGAGCCACACGGCGCCGGCGCGCTCCTCGACGTGATAGAAGCGCGTGGCCTGCGAGCCTTCGAGCTTGCAACCGGGACTGCCCGGCACGCGGGTGACGACGCCGTCACAGCGGACTTCGACGCCGTGGTACGGGCAGGACAGGCGATCGCCGAGGATCACGCCCTGCGACAACGGCGCGCCACGGTGCGGGCAACGGTCTTCGAGCGCATGCAGCTTGCCGGTATGGTCCCGCCAGAAGGCGAACTTGCGGCCGAGGCGGCGGAGCGAGACGGGCGATTCCTTGATGAAGCTCGTCGGGCAGATCGGGTACCAGAGATCCTTCAGGCCGATTTCGAGCAATTGGTCGACCGGGTCATCGTGGGGAGTGGTCATGATGGTTCCTCTTGGAATGGGGGACTGGGGGCGTCGCGACGGCTCAAGCGCCGAGGGTGGCCATTTCTTCGCGGTAGATGGCCTCGGTCCAGAGCTTTCCGCTCGGGCTGGCGAGGCCGCTCTGGTTGAGTTGCTCGACCAGGCCCGCGAGATCGTGGATGCCGGCTGCAAAGGCGCGCTCGATCGCGTCGCCGAGCAGGTCCTCGTAGGTGGTGGGGGTGCGCTGGCGCGCCTGGTGGGGATCGAGATAACGGTCGGTCATGGTTCGCTCCATCGAAAAAAAGTAGGTCTTGCGGAATTGCAGTTGTCGCTCTGGCCAGGCCGGTCTCACTGGCCGCCGTTGCGAACGCGCTCGCGGATACGCTCGCGCACCGGAATGAAGTCGTAGGTGGGGTAGCACTCGGTGCTGAACACGCCCCATGCGCGGCGCTCGAGTTCGAGATTCACGAGCGGCAGCTTCTCGGGCGGCAACTCCAACGTGAGGATCTGCCCGAGCCCCATGGCCACGGTCCACGAGACGACACGCGTGCCCTCCGGAGGGAAGGACTCCCACCAGTCGCTCGCTTTCATGCGCGACTGCACGTCGTCCAGCGTCAGGCCGGGGTGGTGCTTCATCACGATGGTGAGCAGCATCGTCTGGGAGGCGGCGGGCGACGTGGTCATCTGGCTCTCGCTTACGCCGCTTCGGCAGCGACAGGCACGGCCCACGCGTCGTAGCCGTAGACCCAGTCGGCGTTGCCGCCTTCGCGCAGCCAGTTGTTGCCGCGTGAACCGAGTTGCACCTGGCTTGCGCGTTCGATGCGAGCCTGCTCGTAGCGCTGCAGGGCCGCGGCAGCATCGACCATCGCGACGCCTTCGAGGTGACGGGCCAGCACGACGGCGTCTTCGATCGCCATGCCGGCGCCCTGCGCCATGAAAGGCAGCATCGGATGTGCCGCATCGCCCAGCAATGCCATGCGACCCTTCGCCCAGGCCGGCATCGGGTCGCGCTCGTACAGCGCGGTCTTGAGCACGGTGTCGCAGGCATCGAGCAAGGCACGTGCCTCGGGGTGGTAGGCCACGTACTGCTCGCGCAGTTCGTCGACGCTGCCGGGGGCGGTCCACGATTCGAGATGCCAGGTGTCTTGCGGCGTGGTCGCGAAGATGAAGATGTCCTTGCCGCGGTTCAGCGGGAAGGTCACGATCTGGCTTTGCGGATTGGGGCCCCACCACTTGGTGAAGGCGCCGAGATTGGGCACACTGGCCACGCGCTCGGCCGGCACCACGGCGCGGTACGCGACGATGCCGGTGAAGCGCGGGCTCTCGGCACCGAACATGGCGGTGCGCACGGCCGAGTGGATGCCGTCCGCGCCCAGCAGCATGCCGACGCGGGCGCTGCTGCCGTCTTCGAAGTCCACGCTCACGCCATCCTTGTCCGCCGCGATGGACTTGGCCCGCTTGCCCAGCGCAACGCGCTCGGCGGGGAACATGTCCGCCAGTGCGGCCAGCAGGTCGGCACGGTGGATGGTGAGCTGGGGCGCGCCGTAGCGCTCCTCGGCCGAGTCGGCCATTTCGAGCCGCGACGTTTCCTCGCCGGTGTCGTAGGTCCGGCTGATGCGGTGCGTGGGGCGCGCGGCCGTCACGCGGGCAGCTTCGCCCACACCCAGGCCGTCGAGCGCACGCACGGCATTGGGCGTCAGGTTGATGTCGGCGCCGACGCGCGCGAACTGTTTCGCCTGCTCGAACACGACCACGTCGTGCCCCGCGCGCTGCAGTGCGATGCCGGCGACCAGGCCGCCGATGCCGGCACCGACGATGCCGATGGTGGATTCGTTTGTCTTCAAGTCTGTCTCCTTCACGTCTTGCTTATTCGGCGACGATGTTGCGGGCCTTGATGATCTTGGCCCACACTGCCGTTTCGTCCCGCATCGCGGCGGCGAATTCGGCCGGCTTCATGGCGGCGCTGGTCATGCCTTGCGCCTGCAGGCGCTCGCTCACATCGGGCTGGGCCAGGATCTCTGCGGCATCCTTCGCAAGCTGCTGTGCGATGGCCGGCGGCGTGCCGGCGGGCGCGAGCAGGCCGTACCACGACGTGACGTTCACGCCCTGGATGCCCTGCTCCGACAGCGTCGGGATCTCCGGCGCAACCGGGCTGCGCTTGGCTTCGGTCACGCCGAGCGCGACCAGCTTGCCGCTCTTGATGAAAGGCAACGTCGCAGGCAGGTTGCTGAACATCAGCGGCACCACGCCACCGAGCACGTCGTTGAGCGCGGGGCCAGTGCCCTTGTACGGCACGTGCAGAAGGTCCACGCCGGCCTGTTGCTTGAACAGTTCGCCCGCGAGATGCAAGCCGCTGCCGACGCCGGGCGATGCGTAGGACAAGGTGTTGGGCTTGGCCTTGGCCTGCGCCACCAGATCCTTGGCGGTCTTGATGCCGGCGCCGGGCGACGCGACCAGCACGTTGGGCGCCTTCGCCAGCATGGTGACCGGCACGAAGTCCTTCTCGACGTTGAACGGGAAGTTCGGCATCAGGGTCGGGTTGATCGTCAGGTTGCCCGCGGGAACCACCAGCAGCGTGTGCCCGTCGCCCTTGGCACGCTTGACCTTGTCCATGCCGATGTTGCCGGCGGCGCCCGCCATGTTCTCCACCACGGCCGCCTGGCCGTAGCGCTTGGCCAGGCCGTCCGACAGGACGCGCGCCAGCGTATCGACCGGCCCGCCGGGCGGGAACGGCGAAATGATGGTGAAGCGATCGCTCGACAGTTGCTTGTGCACGTCGGTCTGGGCCTGCGCCGAAGTGACGGCCGCGAAGGCCATCAGCGCAGTGCCGAGGATGCGAAACAGGGAGGTGCGTCGTTGCATGGAAAGGTGCTTCATTTTTTTTCGGTCAGGAACTTGCCTTGAGGGCCTTCGACGTTCTTCTGGCGACGGGTGTTGCCGTCCAGACCGCCATCGACGGCCCATTCCGCAAACACGGTCGGACCGGGTTCGAACTCGCGCGGCTGCCACTCGGCTGTCAGTTGGTCTTCGTCGGCGTAGTACTCGATCAAGCCACCGGCCGGATTCTTGAAGTACCAGAAGTACGCCGACGACACGGGATGCCGGCCCGGCCCGAGTTGCGTTTCCCAGCCCTTGCGCGAGAAGTGCAGGCCACCGCCGAACACTTCGTGGATGTCACGCACCGTGAACGCCACGTGGTTGAGCCCGCGCTTGCCCGAGGGGATCTGCAGCAGGAACAGATCGTGGTGGCCGCCATCCGGTGCGCAGCGCATGAAGGCGCCGCGATTGGGATAGCTGTCCGACGACACGAAGCCGAAGCGCTCGCGATAGAACGCACTCGTCGCCTGCACGTCGCTCACGAAGAACACCACGTGGCCCACTTCGATGGGCGTGGCGCGCTCGTAGATCGGTGCGGGCTGGTTGATGCGGAGCTTCGCGTTCCAGGTGTTCATTGCGCCGCAGTCGATCTCCACGGCGTGCTTGCGGCTGACCTGGAAGCGCACGGCCATGCCATTCGGATCGATGCAGCCGATGCGGCGCGCGCCGTCGACGATGCTGTCGACGAAGCCGGGATCCTTGGCAATCGCGGCGGCATAGCGGTCGAGGTCTGCACCGCTCTCGACGCCCCACACCACTTCGCGCAGCGTGGGCCCCTCCTCCATCGCCGGCGGAAGACCGGGCTTGTCCAACGCCGCGACGACGACCCGGCAGCCATTCAGGCACTCGAAGACGAGTTCGTCAGCGGCCTCGGACTTCAGGGTGAGGCCCCAGTCCTGGAAGAAGCCGCGGCAGGTGGGGAGGTCATCCGCCCCGTAGGTGATCTGGTCAATGCCCAAAACGCTCATATCAGTCTCTCCATTCAAGAAATACCGCGGAACCGGCTTCGCCGGGCCGCTGGTATTGCCCCCTGCAAGGGGGTTGGCGGCCACACGAAGTGGGCAAGCCTGGGGGTGTTCATGCCTCCGCCCAGGGCAGGGGCTGCTCGTTGGTGCCCCAGTACATGCTCTTCTGCTCCATGTACTGGAAGATGCCTTCGCGGCCCTTCTCGCGGCCGAGGCCGCTGTCGCGCCAGCCGCCGAAAGGCGTCGAGACGGAGAACTGCTTGTAGGTGTTGACCCAGACGGTGCCGGCCTGCACCGCACGGCCCAGGCGCCAGGCGCGCTTGAAGTCGCGGCTCCACACGCCGGCGGCGAGTGCGTAGACGCTGTCGTTGGCCTGCGCGATCAGTTCTTCCTCGTTGTCGAAGGGCATGGCGACCAGCACCGGTCCGAAGATTTCTTCCTGGCTGATGCGCGCGCTGTTGGTCAGGCCTTCCAGGATGGTCGGCGTATAGAAATAGCCCTTGTCGAACCCATTGCCATGCGGACGCACGCCGCCCGTGCGGATCCGGCCGCCTTCGTGCACGCCGAGTTCCACATAGCGCTCGATGCCTTCGCGGTGGCGCGCCGTGATCAGCGGGCCCATCTGCGTGTTCTCCGATGCCGGATCGCCAACACGCAGTGCATTCGCGCCTTCGGCGAGCCGCGTCAGGAACTCGTCGTAGATCGAGCGCGCGACGAACAGGCGCGAACCTGCGATGCACGATTCGCCCGACGAGCTGAAGATGCCGTAGAGCACGCCGTTGACGGCATGGTCGAGGTCCGCGTCTTCGAGCACCATGGTCGGCGACTTGCCGCCCAACTCCAGCGACACCGGCATCATCTTGTCGGCCGCGATGTGGGCGATGTGCTTGCCGGTGGTCGTGCCGCCGGTGAAGGACACGCGCTTGACCAGCGGATGCTTGGTGATGGCGTCGCCGATCACCGAACCCTTGCCCGGCAGCACGCTGACGATGCCCTTGGGCACGCCGGCTTCTTCGCAGATGCGCGCGAGT
The DNA here is from genome assembly GCF_030317145.1 of Variovorax flavidus. Taxonomy (GTDB): domain Bacteria; phylum Pseudomonadota; class Gammaproteobacteria; order Burkholderiales; family Burkholderiaceae_C; genus Variovorax; species Variovorax flavidus. Next base: position 68,975 of record NZ_JASZYE010000001.1, on the reverse strand, counting down.
TCGAGCGCCATCAGCGGCGTGACTTCGGCGGGCTTGACGACCACCGCGTTGCCGGCCGCGAGCGCAGGCGCGAGCTTCTGTGCTTCGCTCGCGATCGGCGAGTTCCACGGCGTGATGGCTGCGACGACGCCCATGGGCTCGTGCACGCTCATCGTGACGAAGGCGCCGCGCGACGGCGTGATGGTTTCTTCCAGCGTCTCCAGCGCGGCGGCGAAGAACTGGAAGGTGCCGGCGGCGCTTGCCACCAGGTTGCGCGTCTCGTTGATCGGCTTGCCGTTGTCCAGGCGCTGCTTCTGGGCCAGCGATTCGCTTTGTTCGCGAATCAGGTGGGCCACACGGTGCAGGACCGCTGCGCGCTCGTGCGGCAGTTTCTGCGCCCAGCCGCTCGTCAGAAAGGCGTGGTGCGCGCGCGTGATGGCCTCATCCACATCGGCCAGAGTCGCGGCCCGCAGGCGCGCGATGGGCTCGCCGGTGGCCGGATAGAGGCTCTCGTAGACGTCGCCGCCGCCCAGGCGCCATTCGCCGGCGATGTTGAGGGGGAGCAGTTCGGAGGAAATCATGGGGTGTCTCGTTTCAGATCGCGAGGGCTGCCACGCGGTTGCGCAGTGCGCGCACGGCGCTGTAGACCGTGAGCGCGGATGTCTTGGGATTGGCCGCCAGCGGCTTGTTGCGCATGGTCAGTTCGAAGTCGCCAAAGGCGCCTTCGGCTTCGACCGTGTGGATGTTCTCGGTGACGGCCGGATCGGCGATCAGGCGCACGAAGGTGCGGTCCAGGCCTAGCCCGGCCAGCGACACCGTGGCTGCCACGTTGGCGTTCTTCGGATAGAGGGTGGCAGCCTCGCGGGCGCTGCCTTCGAAGATCACGGTCTCGCTGGTCAGCGCGCCCAGGTCGCGACCCTCCTCCGCTGGCGTACCCAGCCACGCATGCGGTGGCTTGCGGCCGGTGTAGCGCACGGTTTCGAGTCCGCCGACCCGGGCTGCAGCCAGCGCGTCGATGGCGCCGATGGCACCGGCAATCAATTGCACCTGCGTGCCGCCAGCGACGGCGGCGGCTTCGAGTTCTTCGGCGAAGCCCTGGGCCGAGAGCGCGCCCACGGAGGCGACGATGCAAGGCGTGCCGCGTTGCAGCGCCGGCAGCACGTGTGCCTTGATCGCAGCGTGGCCCGCGGCTTCGACCACGAGGTCGATGCCTTCGGCGGGTACGGACGACACGACCTGCGCGCGCGGTGCGAGCCGCTGCGCGGTGGCCTGCGCCGAAGCCAGTGCATCGGCCGGCACGACGATGGCCTTGATCTCCAGGGCGGCATCGCCCTGCAGCAGTTCCAGCACCGAGGTGCCGATGGCACCGCAGCCGATGAGCGCAATGCGCGTGATGGAAGACATGCGAGGCGCTCCGCTCACTTGGCCGTGCCGAGTGCAGGAATCTGCGTGATCGTGTTGGTCGGCGGGCCCGCGAAGGTGCTCTTGAAGCCGCCGATGGACAGCATGTCGATCTCGAGCAGGAAGGGACCGTCGGTGGACAACGCCTGGTCCAGGCGCGCCGGCAGGTCGTCCAGGCTCTGCACGCGGGCGTGCGGGAGCGCGATCGACTTGCACAGCAGGTCGTAGTCGGGCGTGTGCAGTTCGGCGTAGCAGCGGCGGCCGCCGTACTGCACGTCCTGGATGTTCTTGATGACGCCGTAGCTCTTGTCGTTCATGAGCACGATGACCATGGGCGCCTTCTCCTGCACCATGCAGGCCAACTCGCCCAGGTTGAGGATGAAGCCGCCGTCGCCGGCCAGGCAGAAGGTCTTGCGGCCCGAGCCTGTGACCGCGGCGCCGATGGCCGCGCCGATCGCCATGGGCATGCCCTGGCCAATGCCGCCGCCCGTAGCGTGCACGCCGGCGCTGGGTTCGAAGATGCGCAGTTCGCGGTTGCCCCAGGTGCTGTTGGAGACCGTCACGTCGCGCACCCAGTTGAAGTTGCGGCCTGCCACGGACTGGATCTGGCGAACGAGTTCGGCGTACGGGCCAAGGCCGTCACGCAACGTCGCCACCGCCTGGTCGTGTGCGGCGCGCAGGTCAACCAGCAGCTTGGGATCGGCCTTGTACTTCGCGGCTTCGAGGCGATCGGCCAGGCCTTCGAGTGCCAGCGCGGAGTCGCCGCAGACGAAGGCTTCGGTGGCGTAGCAGCGGCCTTCGGCAGCGGCGTCGGCGTCGATGCGGTACAGGGGGCGCGGGAGCTTCAGTTCGTACTTGAGCGTCTCGTTGCCGCGCAGGCGCGAGCCGACCACGAGCATGGCGTCGCAGGTCTGATAGAAATTCTCGACGGGCTTCTGGATGTTGTAGGCGCCGAGCGAGCCGGCATCATCCTCCGGCACCGTGCCGCGGCCTTGCGTGGTGGTGACCACGCCGAAGCCGAGCTTCTGCAGACGCCGGATCGCTGCGCCGGCATGACGGGCGCCACCACCGACCCACAGCAGCGGGCGCTTGGCCTTGGTCAGGCTTGCGGCCAGCGCATCGAGGCCCGCCACGGAAGGCACGGCGCGTTCGATGGGCAGCGGCGACAGGTCGACCGGCATCGTGGTGAGTGCGGACTGGATGTCGATCGGGATCTCGACGCTGACGGGGCCGGTCGGCGCGGTCATCGCCACTTGCACCGCGCGCTTGAGCGTGCCGAGCACGTTCTCGACGCTGCGCACGCGGAACGCGGCCTTCGAGATGGCCTTGAGCATCGTGAGCTGGTCGGGCGCCTCGTGGATGTACGACATGCCCTTGTCGATGTAGGGCGTCTCGATCTGGCCCGTGATGTGCAGCAGCGGTGCGCCGGCGGTCAGCGCCTCGACCATGCTGCCGGCGATGTTGCCCGCGGCGGGGCCGGTGCTGGTCACGCACACGCCGAGGCTGGCGGTGGAGCGTGCATAGGCGTCGGCCATGTTGCCCGCGCCCGCCTCGCCCCGCGCCGAGATGAAGCGGATGGCGCCGCGCTGCGCGAACGCATCGAGGATCGGCATGTTGTGGATCGAGATGACGCCGAACGCAGCCTTGACGCCGCATTGTTCGAGGAAGGCCGCGACGACTGCGCCGACGGTCACGGTGTTGTTGGGGTTATGCATGGCGGGAATGGCCTCCGGAGATGTCGATGTGGGCACCCGTCGTGTAGGAAGCGAGGGGCGAAGCGAGGAAGAGAATCGCGCGAGCGGCTTCGATCGGAAGTCCCAGGCGACCCAGCGGAATGTGTTTGCTCTGCGCGAGCTGGCTGCTCCACGCGGCCCAGTCGAGTTCGGTCTGCTCGCGGGCGTCGAAGCGACGGCGCCACTGCCCTGACTCGACCAGGCCGATCAGGATGCCGTTGACGCGCACGCCCTGCGGTGCGAACTCGGTGGCCATCGAGCGCACCAGGTTCAGCAGGCCGGCGCGTGCCGCGGAGGTCGCGACCATGTGCGGCTCGGGTTGGCGCGCGAGGAGTGAGTTGGCACAGACGATGGCCGCATCGCCGAGCACCGCACGCTGCGCCGCAAGCTGCGGCAGGAAGGCACGCGTCGGATTGATGACCGAGAAGAACTTCAGGTGCAGTTCTTCGGTCCATGCCGTGTCTTCGGTGTTGGCGAAGGTGGAGACGCGCCCCTGGCCGGCGTTGTTGATCAGCATCGAGGCCGGACCCAGCGCGGCCTCGCTCTCGGCAGCGAAACTCTGCACCGAGGCTGCGTCGAGCACATCGCAGGTGCGCGCGAAGATCCTGGCCTGCGGCCGGGCCTCACGCAGGCCGGCAACGGCGCGATCGAGCCGCTCCGCATTGCGGCCGCACAGGGCCACGGCAGCGCCGCAGTCCAGCAACAGCTCGACCGTTGCGAGGCCGATGCCGGAGGAGCCACCGGTCACGACGGCCACGCGGCCGGCCAGCGCATCGGCGGCGAAGAAGGAGGGAGAAAGGGTCGGCGTCGTCATGTTCTTGGTGCCCGCGGGCTCAGGCGCGTTGGCCGCCTCTCAGCGGAACGACCTTGCCCGAGGGCGAATAGTTGAGGAGGCCCGAGATGGCATCGGCGGTGTCGCGCACGCGCTGCACCATCTCCTCCATGCGGGCTTCGTCGATATGGCCCGAGGTGATGGTGGCGCCCAGCGCGGCCACGATGTGGCCGCTGTGGTCGCGCACGGGCGAGGCGATGGTGGAGATGTTCGATTCGAAGAAGCCCTCGCCCAGCACATAGCCGCGCGTGCGGTCGGCCTGGACCATGTCGAACAGTTCGTTGACCGTCTTGGGCGTGCTCGGCGAGAAGGTTTCGAGCTTGTCCTCGGGGTAGAGCGCACGCAGCTGGGTCAACGTCAGGTCTTCGAGCAGGATGCGACCGAGGACCGTGGCATGCGCGGGCAGGCGGGTGCCTACGGTGACCGAGCTGGCAAAGGGCGTCGGCGGTGCGACCTTCGCGACATAGACGATCGAGCGCCCATCGCGCACCACCAGGTTGCAGGGCGTGCGCAGCTCTTCGCACAGGCGCTGCAGCAGCGGCGTACCGAGCTGGGTCAACTCCAGCGAGGCCAGGTATTCGAAGCCGAGGCGCAGCACGGCCAGCCCCAGACGATAGTCGCGGCCGCCTTCGGTCTTCTCGAGGAAACCCATGCTTTCGAGCGTCGTGAGCAGACGGAACACCGTCGAGCGCGGCAGGTCGAAGCGGCGCGCGAGTTCGGGCGCGGAGAGCGTGCGGTTCTCGCGGCTGAATTCGCAGAGGACGCGCAGTCCACGTTCGAGTGCCGGGACGTTGTAGCGGTCCGCCCCTTCTTCCATCGCATCGTTGCCGGTCGTGTTCATAAGTCTCCGTTTGATTTGTTCTGGGTGCGTTCAGGCAGACAGCGCATCGCGCAGGATCGCGGCGACGGCGGCAGGCTGCTCCACGTAGCTCGCGTGGCCCGCGCCTTCGATCAGTTCGAGCGAAACGCCACACTTCTGGGCGACCTCGGCACAGCCTGCCGGAGAGGTCACCACGTCGAGCGCGCCACAGGCGACGCGCACCGGCATCGCGGGCGGCAGGTCGGCCAGCAGGTCGCCGCCGCACAGCAACTCGACCGCCTGCCGATAGCCGGCATCGTTCAGCCGGGACATGTTCCAGCGCACCCATTGGCGCGCCGTTTCGCTCGCGTTGTCGGACAACAGCCGGCCCGAGCGCTTCGCGGCCATGCCGACGATGCCGAGCTGGCCCAACGTGTCCATCCGTTCCGAATGCACGCGTTCACGAGCGTCGGCGCGACCGGGCGTGCCGTAGCCCGCCGCGGGGCTGATCAGCACCAGCCGACGGATGCGCGTCGCCAGCGCCGAGCCTGCACGCGCGGCCGAAGCAGCAGTGAGCGCACCGAGCGAATGACCGACCAGCACGCAGGATTCAATCTCCAGCGCATCGAGCAATCCGTGCAGACGCGCGGCATAGTCCACGGCGGTAGGAACCGCGGGCGCGACGGGCGTGGACTCGCCGTAGCCCGGCGCGTCCCATGCAATCAGCCGCGCGCGCGGTGCGAGCAGCGACGCCGTATCGAGCCACGATGCCGCGCCGGAACCGATGCCATGCAGGCACACCAGCGCCGGGCCCGTGCCGCATTCGCGCACGGAAACCACCGCACCGCCGCCCACCGGCACGCGACGCGCCGGAAAGCGCGCATCGAGCCGGTCCAGCTCGGAAGGCGGTGGCGTCATGGCGTCAATGGCAGATGCATGGGTCATTGGGTCAACGATTCATTCAAGAGATACCGCGGAACCGGCTCCGCCGGGCCGCTGGTATCGCCCCCTGCAAGGGGGTGGGCGGCCACACGAAGTGGGCAAGCCTGGGGGTGATGCTCTATCTTTTGATCTTGGCGAGGGGGTGGTCGGCCGGGTAGGTCGGCGTGACGGGCTTCTTGGCGCCGAGCATCACGCACATCAGCGCGTCTTCGTCGCCGATGTTGATTTCCTCGCGGTACACGCCGGGCGGCACCGAGATCAGGTCGCGGTCGGTCATGATGGTTTCGAAGCGCTCGCCGTCCTTCTCGAGAACGACCTTGAGCTTGCCGCGGATCAGGAAGAACACTTCCTCCACGTCCGTGTGCAGGTGCGGCGGGCCTTCGTGGCCGGCGGGGATCACCATCGTGGAGAAGGTGAAGTTCTCGGCCGGCACGGTGTTGACGTCCTTCGCGACGCCGGTGCCGCCGGTGCCGACATAGCGCATCTGGGCGCGGCGGAACTTGGGGTCGAAATCGGCCTGGAACTTCAACGCATCCCAGTCGTACTTGCGCGTCGAGTAGCGCGCGATGCGGGTGTTCATCCACGCTTCGAGGCTGGCGCCTTCCGGGCGCTCCCAGGAGGGTGCAGTGCTGTCGATGTTTTGTTGTTCGGACAAATCGCTCATCGGGAAACTCCTTGGTCGAGAAAAATCAATGCATCACAAAGCCGCCGTTGACGGCGAGCAACTGGCCTGTCATGAAGCGCGACAGACCGGACAGGGCGAAGAGAACCGCGCCGCAGACGTCGACCGCCTGCTGTTCGCGCGGGATGGAGCGGCCTTCCAGGTACTTCTGATGCCGCGCCAAGGGCACGTATTCGGTGGCTTCCACCAGCGTGAGGCCGGGCGCCACGGCGTTGACCGTGATGCCATCGCCGCCCCACTCGCGCGACAGCGAACGCGTCATGGAGATGACCGCGCCTTTGCTCGATGCGTAGGCCAGCAGGTTCGGTGCGCCCCACAGCGCGGTGTCGGACGCGAGGTTGACGATGGCGCCGCGGCCGCTCTGCGCGAGGGCGGGCTGGCACGCGCGGCTCATGAGCCAGGTGCCGCGCACGTTGACGTCCATCACGCGGTCCCACATGTCGATCTCGAGCGCGTGCGCGTCGCGTCCGCCCGAGTTGGTGATGGCCGCGTTGTTGACGAGGCCGTCCAAGCCGCCGAGCAGCTTGACCGCATCGGCAGCGCCCTCCGCGATCGACGCCGGATCGCACAGGTCGACGGTCAGGGCGTGCGCCGTGAAGCCGTCTTCGCGCAGCGCCTGCGCCTCGACCTGCGCGAGGTCGGCAAGGATGTCGGCGAGCACCACGCTGGCGCCCGCCTTCGCGATGCACTTGGCAAAGGCGAGCCCAAGACCGCGCGCGGCGCCAGTCACGAGCACGCGACGGCCTGCCAGCAGGTTCGACGGCAATTCAGCGAGCAGAGCCTGCAGGCTGGCGGGATCGGCGGTGGTGTTGACTTGGGTCATGTGATCAGTCCGCCTGGATGCCCAGTTCCTTGATGATCCGGCCGAAGCGCTCGAAGTCGGCGGCATTGGTCTTGGCGAGCGTCTCGGGGGTGCCGCCCAGCGGCAGCGCGCCCAGGACGGCCATCTTGGAGGCAACGTCCGGCATCTTGAGGATCTCGTTGAAGTGGCCGTTCAGCGTCTTCACGATGTCGGCGGGCATGCCCTTGGGCCCGAACAGACCGTGCCAGGCGGTGACTTCGACGTCCTTGTAGCCCAGCTCCTGGAAGGTCGGCACGTTGGGTGCGAGCGGCGACCGCTGGTGGTCTGCCACGGCCAGCACGGCCATCTTGCCGTTGGGCAGGTAAGGCGCGACCGGGCCCAGCGTGATGTAGGTCAAGGGCACATGGCCGCCGAGCACGTCGTTGACGGCCGGCGCCACGCCGCGGTAGGGCACGTGGCGAATGTTCAGGCCAGCCGCCTTGTTGACCATCTCGCCGAGGATGTGCATCGGCGAGCCGCTGCCGGGGCTGGCGTAGGACAGGGGCTGCGCCTTGGCGGCGGCCGGCAGGTCCTTGAAGTTCTTGATGCCGGAGGCGGTGCTGGCCACCAGGGCCAGCGGCAAGGTGCCCGTCTGGATGATGGGCGTGAAACCGTTCAGCACGTCGTAACTCGACGAGCCGTTGGTCTTCAGGACGAGCTGCGCAATGGAGAACGTGCTGGGCGCCAGCAGCAGCGTGTAGCCGTCCGCGGGCGCCTTGGCGACGTAGCTGCTGCCGATGACACCGCTGGCGCCCGGCCGGTTGTCGACCACCACGGGCTGGCCGATGCGGGTGGACAGCTTCTCGGCGAACAGGCGCGCGAGCGCGTCGGTGTCGCCGCCGGCCGGATAGGCCACCACCAACGTGACGGGCTTGCTCGGGAAGCCCTGGGCCCAGACCGGAGCGGCTGCGCTTGCGGCCGCTATCGAGAGGGCGAGAGCCAGAGCCTGGCGACGTGTCTGCTTCATCATGGTCGTTGCGATCCGTGGAGGTGTAATTGAGTGCCGGGTCCGCCAAAGTGCCGACGCCGACGGACCGACTTGAAGCGCGATCCACCTGCCTCGGTTGTTTCACTAATAAAACAGTGGTTTATCAATGGAACGGTTGACGAAGAATAATCTGGAAACCTTCGTCATAGATAGGTAAAAACCCTATCTTTTACGTCCACTTACTTGGAGACGATGGAGACATGAAGCGATTCGTACCTGCCCTCGCTCTCGCCCTCCTCGCCCCGGTCGCCGCCCCTGCGCTGCACGCCGCAACGCTCGAGACGCGCACGTACACGGTGGAGATCACGCCCCTGTGCGGCGAGCGCGTGACGGATTGCGAGCAGTTCGCCTATGCCGACACCCACAAGCGCACCGGCAGCCACCTCAACATGGTCGGCAAACCGGGGCAGCGCCCCTGCCCGCCCGGCAACGCGCCCTGCAATCCGATGGGCTGGCAGTTCCACGACGGCAACGCCAGCTACTTCGTCGGGCAGGACGGATGGCTGATCGTCACGCAAGGCAGCAAGACGATCCTTCGCGAACAGGGCGCCTGGCGCGAGCGCTGAGCACACATCGCCTGAGTAGCGCCTGACATCCGGGGGCGGGACATACCCCGACGGCGATGACGGCTGTTCGACAGCTTGTCTTCCTACGATGAAGGACTGCGCCCGACGCGGCGATCCGTTCCTCCAAGGAGACATCCATGAGCACAGCCACCCTGGCCCCCGGCCACGCCGCGCCCCCTCAAAGCACCTCCAAGCTCGGCGCCGTGCTGCGCGTGACCAGCGGCAACTTTCTCGAACAGTTCGACTTCTTCCTGTTCGGCTTCTACGCCACCTATATCTCCAAGGCCTTCTTTCCCGCGAGCAGCGATTTCGCTTCGCTGATGCTGACCTTCGCCGTCTTCGGCGCGGGCTTCCTGATGCGGCCTCTGGGCGCGATCATCCTCGGCGCCTACATCGACGAAGTGGGACGACGCAAGGGTTTGATCGTGACGCTGGGCATCATGGCCAGCGGCACCGTGCTCATCGCCTTCGTGCCGGGCTACGCGACGATCGGCGCGCTCGCACCGGTCCTGGTGCTTCTGGGCCGGCTGCTGCAGGGCTTCTCGGCCGGCGCCGAACTGGGCGGCGTCTCGGTGTATCTCTCGGAGATGGCCACGCCCGGCCACAAGGGCTTCTACACCGCCTGGCAATCGGCCAGCCAGCAGGTCGCCATCGTGCTGGCCGCCGCACTGGGCTTCGCGCTCAACGAAGTGATGGCGCCGACCGCGCTGGCCGACTGGGGATGGCGGATTCCGTTCTTCGTGGGCTGCATGATCATCCCGTGCATCTTCGTCCTGCGCCGCTCGCTGCAGGAGACCGAGGCCTTCCAGGCGCGCAAGCACCATCCGAGCACGCGCGAGGTGTTCCAGTCCATGGTGCGCAACTGGAGGGTCGTGCTGGCCGGGATGCTGCTGGTCGCGATGACCACCACGACCTTCTACCTGATCACCGTCTACACGCCGACTTTCGGCAAGACCGTGCTGCACCTGAGCGCGAAGGACAGCCTGATCGTCACGCTGCTGGTCGCCGTCACCAACTTCATCTGGCTGCCGATCGGCGGCGCGCTGTCGGACCGCATCGGGCGCAAGCCGCTGCTGCTGGCGGTCACCATCCTGGCCATCTTCACCGCCTACCCCGCGATGCACTGGCTCGCCGCGGCGCCGAGTTTCGGCCGCATGCTGGACGTGCTGCTCTGGTTCTCGTTCCTGTTCGGCATGTACAACGGCGCGATGGTCGTGGCCCTCACGGAGGTGATGCCGGTGGAAGTCCGCGTGGTGGGCTTCTCGCTCGCCTACAGCCTGGCGACGGCGGTCTTCGGCGGCTTCACGCCCGCCATCTCGACCTGGCTGATCGAATCGACCGGCGACAAGGCCGCGCCGGCCTACTGGCTCAGCTTCGCCGCGGTCTGCGGGCTGGGGGCGACATTGGCGCTCTATCGCAAGGGCCGACGCCCGGCGGTCGCCTAGCGCGGCAGAATCGGGGGATGAGCACCACCCTCCCCGCGGCCGTGGTTTCGGCCTTCACGCCCACCGGCGCGCTGCGCGCCTCCATCAATCTCGGCAACCCGATCCTCGCGAACAGGGATGCCGCCACCGGGGAGCCGGCCGGCGTCTCGATCGATCTCGCGCGTGAGTTCGCGCGGCGGCTCGGCGTTGCCATCGAACTCGTGGTGTTCGAGAAGGCCGCCGCTTCGGTCGACGCGGTCCGCAACGAGCAGGCCGACATCGGCTTCTTCGCGATCGATCCGCTGCGCAGCGAAGGCATGCAGTTCACGGCGCCCTATGTGCTGATCGAGGGCAGCTACCTCGTTCCCGCCGGCTCCCCAATCCAGCGCAACGAAGACGTGGACCGCGATGCCCACCGGATCGCCGTGGGTGCCGGCAGTGCCTACGACCTCTTCCTCACGCGCGAAATCAAGCAGGCGCAGATCGTGCGCGTGCAAGGCGCCAAGGGAGTGATGGAGAGCCTCCGTGCAGGCCAGGTCAACGTGGCAGCAGGCATCCGCCAGGTGCTCGAAGCCGAAGCCCGGAAGGCGCCGGAGTTGCGGCTGCTCCCGGGACGCTTCATGGTGATACAGCAGGCGATGGGCACGCCCTCCTCGCGCGGCAGCGAAGCCGGTGCGGCGCTCAGCGCATTCGTCGAGGAGATGAAGGCGAGCGGTTTCGTGGCCGATGCGCTCGCCCGGCATCGCATCCAGGGTGCCAGCGTGGCGCCCGCGGGCCGCCATCCCGCGTAGCGCCTGCGCGCAATCTACAAACGCATTTCCGCCAGCAACTGCTGCGGCGTCCAACGCGTCTTGCGCTCCGGCCAGGCCTCCAGCAGTTCGACCATCTTCGCGCTGAGCGGGGCGTGCACGCCGTTCGCCTCGGCGAGTCGCACCACTTCACCGCACAGGGCATCGATCTCCGTGCGCCGCCCGAGCGCCAGATCGTCGGCCATGCTCGAACGCGCCTTGGCATCGATTCGCAGCATGCGCGCCGCGACCAGCCGGAACAGCGGCGTCGGCAGCCGAAGAATGGCCGGCAGGCGACGTGCCGGCACAGCCGCGAGTTGAGCCGGCGCAATGCCGGCCTTGCCCAGCGCGGCAAGTGCCTCGTCCATCAACGCGGCGAGGCAGCGGCGGTAGCCACGCTGCAGCAGCTCGTCGCGCAAGGGCAATCCCGACAGCGCGTTGACCGGGTTGTTGAGATTCAGCAGCAGCTTGCCCCACTGAATCGGCAAGAGATCGGGATGAAGATCGATGGGCACGCCCGCGCGCTCGAACACCGCGACCCATCGCCGCAGCGCAGGGTCATCCTTCGCGGCCAGCCGGCCGACCGTGCCGCGATGGAAGGCGCCGGCGCCGATCTCCGCGACGTTGTATGGGACCATCGCGGGAAGGATGTTCAGCTTCGGCGCGGCTTGCGAAGCCACAGCAGCGTTCGAGATGCCGTTCTGCAACGACAGGACCGGCGTGCCCGCAGGCAGCACGGCGCCCAGTTCGGCGGCCGCTTCCTCGGTGGCGCCGCTCTTGACGGTCAGCAGCACCAGGGCGGGCCGCACGCCTGCCGGCACCTGATCCGACAGCCGCAGGATGTCCGGCGAAACCTGGCGGCGCGTGCCATCGAGATCGGTGAGCGTCAGGCCATGCAGAGCAACGTCGCCCAGCACACGCGGGCGACCCACGAGTGCGACCCGAACACCCGCCGCCGCCAGACTGCCGCCGATGAAGCACCCGATGGTGCCAGCCCCCATGACGAGGACATCGGCAGCCAGCTCGTCGCTCATCCGTTCGATTGGAGACGTTCGGCAACCCAGCCCTGCACCGACTTCAGTGCGGCCGGTACGCCGGCCGCATCGGTGCCGCCGGCCATTGCCATGTCGGCCTTGCCGCCACCCTTGCCGCCGACCTGCTGGGCGACGAAATTGACCAACTCGCCCGCCTTCACCTTGCCCATGGTGTCGGAGGTGACGCCCGCTGCGATCTGCACCTTGGCGCCGTCGACGGCCGCGAGCACGATGGCGGCGGTCTTGAGCTTGTCCTTGAGCTTGTCCATGGTTTCGCGCAGCGTCTTGGCGTCCGCGCCGTCGAGCTTGGCGGCGAGCACCTTGATGCCGCCGACGTCGACCGCCTGGGCCAGCAGTTCGTCGCCCTTGGAAGACGCGAGCTTGCCCTTGAGCGAACCGACCTCGCGTTCCAGCGCGCGCACCTGGTCGAGCACCTGCGTGAGACGTGCCTGCAACTCGGACGACGGCGTCTTCAGCGTGGCCGCGACGCTGTTGACGGTCGCTTCCAGCTGCTGCAGATAGGCCAGCGCGTTGGCGCCGGTCACGGCCTCGATGCGGCGAACGCCGGCGGCCACGCCGCCTTCGCTCACGATCTTGAAGAGCCCGATGTCGCCCGTGCGGGAAACGTGCGTGCCGCCGCACAGCTCGCGGCTGCTGCCGATGTCGAGCACGCGCACCGTGTCGCCGTACTTCTCGCCGAAGAGCATCACGGCGCCGGTCTTCTGTGCCGACTCCATGTCCATCAGACGCGCCTGCGTGGCTTCGTTGGCGAGGATTTCGGCATTGACCCTGCGCTCGATCTCCAGGATCTGCTCGGCCGAGACGGGTGCGTTGTGTGCGAAGTCGAAGCGGGTCTTGTCGGCATCGACCAGCGAGCCTTTCTGCTGCACGTGCTCGCCCAGCACTTCGCGCAAGGCCTTGTGCATCAGGTGGGTGACGCTGTGGTTGCGCATGGTGGCGGCGCGGCGCGCGGTGTCGACGCGGGCCGTGACCGCATCGCCGACCTTGAGGGTGCCTTGGGTCTGCGTGCCATGGTGGCCGAAGACATCAGCCTTGATCTTCTGCGTGTCCTCGACGCCGAACTGCACGCCTTCGGCGACCAGCACGCCCTGGTCGCCGACCTGGCCGCCGCTCTCGGCGTAGAAGGGCGTGGTGTCGAGCACGACGATGCCGGGCTGGCCCTCGGCCAGTTGCTGCACCGGGGCGCCTTCGAAATACAGCGCAACGACCTTGGCCTTTTCTTCGAGGTGCTCGTAGCCGGTGAAGGCATTGCCCGCGCCGGTGTATTCGACCGCGCGCTCCATCTTGAACTTGCCGGCGGCGCGGCCCGCAGCCTTCTGCTTTTCCATGGCAGCGCTGAAGCCGGCTTCATCGACGGCGACGCCGCGTTCGCGGCACACGTCGGCCGACAGGTCGAGCGGGAAGCCGTAGGTGTCGTGCAGCTTGAAGGCCACGTCACCCGGCAGCACCTTGGCCCCATCGGCGAGCGCCGAGTCGAGGATTTCCATGCCGTTCGCGAGGGTCTCGAAGAAGCGCTCCTCCTCGGCCTTCAGGGTGTCGGTGATGCGCTTCTCGTCGGCCCTGAGCTTGGGGTAGGCGTCGCCCATCAGTGCGACGAGGTCGGGCACCAGCTTGTGGAAGAAGGGCTTCTTCTGGCCGAGCTTGTAGCCGTGGCGGATGGCGCGGCGCACGATGCGGCGCTGCACGTAGCCGCGACCTTCGTTCGACGGGATCACGCCGTCGGCCACCAGGAAGGCGGTGGCGCGGATGTGGTCGGCGATCACGCGCAGGCTCTTGTTGCCGAGGTCCTTCTCGCCGGTCTCGCGCGACGCGGCCTTGATGAGCGCGTCGAACAGGTCGATCTCGTAGTTGCTGTGCACATGCTGCAGGATCGCGGCCAGGCGCTCCAGGCCCATGCCGGTGTCGACGCAGGGTGCGGGCAGCGGCTTCACGCTGCCGTCGGGCTGCATGTCGAACTGCATGAACACGTTGTTCCAGATCTCGATGTAGCGGTCGCCGTCTTCATCCGGGCTGCCGGGCGGGCCGCCGGCGATCTCGGGGCCGTGGTCGTAGAAGATCTCGCTGCAGGGACCGCAGGGGCCGGTGTCGGCCATCATCCAGAAGTTGTCGGACATGTAGCGGCCGCCCTTGTTGTCACCGATGCGCACGACGCGCTCGGGCGGCAGGCCGATTTCCTTCGTCCAGATGTCGTAGGCCTCGTCGTCCTCGATGTAGACGGTGGCCCAGAGCTTCTCGGCCGGCAGCTTGTAGACCTGGGTCAGCAGCTCGAAGGCCCACTTGAGCGACTCGCGCTTGAAGTAGTCGCCGAAGCTCCAGTTGCCCAGCATCTCGAAGAAGGTGTGGTGGCGCGCGGTGTAGCCGACGTTCTCGAGGTCGTTGTGCTTGCCGCCGGCCCGCAGGCAGGCCTGGACGGAGGCGGCGCGCACGTAGGGGCGCTTGTCGGTGCCGAGGAACACGTCCTTGAACTGCACCATGCCGGAGTTGGTGAACATCAAGGTCGGGTCGTTGGCCGGCACCAGCGAGCTCGAGGGCACGACGGTGTGACCCTTGGTCGCGAAGAAATCGAGGAACGACTTGCGGATATCGGCGACGCTGAAGGTGGGCTGGCTCATCTTGGGTTTTTGGCTTGTGGCGAAGGCGGCCGGTTGCGGGCAGCCCCTGCATCGAACCCACCTAACTGCTTGATCTGCTGAACATTCCATTATAGGTTTGGGGAAGCATCCGGGGCACGAGCGCAGCCCGGCCGCCCGAAGGCGCCCAACGGCGCCCGCACCGCAGTGCGTCCCACGGAGGTTCTCGAATGTCCAACCGCGTCCTGGCCGATGCCATCCTGGTGCTGCACGGCCTCTTCATCCTGTTCGCCGTGGCCGGCGGCGTGCTGGTCTGGCGCTGGCCGCGGCTGGCCTGGCTGCACCTGCCGGCGGTCGCGTGGGCCGCGTGGGTGGCCTGGTCCGGATGGGAATGCCCGCTGACGCCGTTCGAGAACGAATTGCGCCGCGCGGCCGGCCAGGCCGGCTACAGCGGCGGATTCATCGACCACTACCTGCTGGGTGTGATCTATCCCGAGGGTCTCACGCGCGGCGCACAGATCGCATCCGGCACTTTCGTCGCGGTCCTCAACCTGGGAGCGTATGCGCTGCTGATTCGCGGACGGCGCCGGAAACGAGGCTGACGCCGCCCTCTTGCACCGGCATCGCGTGCGCGGGGGCGGGCGTGTGCCTCCGCTAGGCGCCCTGCTCGACTTGCAGGATCTCGACCGCCTGCCTGAACTGAAGCGACTGCATGGCGCGCTCGAGCGTGGCGAAGCGCTCGCTGCCGAGGGAGGTGCGCAGGGACGGACCCAGTTCGTCGAACAACGGCAACGCGGCCATGCTCTGCTTGCGCAGCAATGCGACCAGCGAAGCCAGCGCCTCCGGATCGACTGGCGGCGCATCGTCGGCCACAGGCCTGGCGTCCGCCGCATCGAAGAACGGCTGGGCCGCCACCTGCAGATGGCGCAGCGCCGCGCCCAGCGCACGCATTGCGCGATCGGCCCGGTGGGTGTCGCCGTCTTTCAGCGCAGCCTCTGCCTCGGTGGCCCGCTGGCGCACGCCATCGATCCCGATCACACCGGCGCTGCCCTGCAGCTTGTGCAGGCGGGCCGCCATCACCGCGGACGATTCGCCGGAGGACGCATCCCCCTCGCGCGCCAGGTCGCCGAACTCCGCGAGCAGGCTGCGCAACACGCTCAACAGCAGGTCGCTGTCGCCCATCAGGCGCTTCGATGCGCCTTGCGCGTCGATGCCCTGGATCATCGGCCAGCCCGCCGGAAGCTCCGCCATGGCCGGGGCCTCCTCGTGGGCGGTCGGCACCAGCCGGCCTCGGGCGCGCTCCACGCAACGGCGAACGGTTCGGACCAGCGCCTCGGCATCGAAAGGCTTGCTGATGAAATCGTTCATGCCGGATTCGAGCGCGCGGTCGCGTTCGGCCACCAGCGCGCTCGCCGTCAGCGCGATCACCGGCAAGGTGGCGAGTCCGAGCTCGCCGCGAATCAGGCGCGTGGCCTCGTTCCCGTCCAGCGTCGGCATGTGGACATCCATCAGCACCACGTCGAAAGCCTGCGGCCTCTTGCGCAGCGTCTCGACCGCCTCGCGGCCATCCGATGCCAGGCTGACCTGCGCGCCTTCCCGTTCCAGGATGTGCTGGCAGACCTCCAGATTGACGGCGCTGTCGTCCACCACCAGCACGCGCATCTGCGACAGGCGCCGGTCGGTCGTCGCTTCGCGCGCAGGCACCGGAGCCTGCGCGGCGTCTTCGCCGGCGACGTCCATGGGCAGGATGACCCAGAACTCGCTGCCGCTGCCCGGCGTGCTGGCGACGCCGAACTCGCCGCCCATCAGCTCGGTGAGCTGCTTCACGATGGACAGGCCCAAGCCCGTGCCGCCGAAGCGGCGCGTGGTCGACGTGTCGGCTTGCGTGAAAGGCGTGAACAGCCGGTCGAGCACATCGGCTTCGATGCCGATCCCCGTATCGATCACGGCGAAGCGCAGCCGCAGGCGATCTTCCAGCCGCTCCTTCACCTGAACACTCAGGCGGACCGAACCCTGCGCGGTGAACTTGACGGCATTGCTCATCAAGTTGACGAGGATTTGCCGAATGCGGGTGACGTCACCGAGCAGGCGTGCCGGAAGATCGGTGCCGGCATCCAGCATCAACGCAATGCCCTTCGCACCGGCATTGACGTTCATCATCGCGATGACGCTGTCGAGCAGATCGCGCAGGCTGAATTCGGATTCATCCAGCGACATCTCGCCCGCCTCGATCTTGGAAATGTCGAGGATGTCGTTGATGACGCCCAGCAGTGCATTGCTGGCGTCGTCGATCTTGTGCAGGAATTCGCGCTGCCTGTCGTCCAGCGCGGTCTGCCGCAGCAGGTAGGCCAGCCCGATGACGGCATTGAGCGGCGAGCGGATCTCGTGGCTCATGTTCGCGAGGAACTCGCTCTTCGCCTTGCTCGCCGATTCCGCCTGTGCGCTGCGTTCGTTCAGCGCAAGGTTCAAGCGCTCCAGCTGGTCCTGCGCGCGGCGCATGTCGGTGACGTCCACCGCCACCGAGATGAAGCCCTGCACCACGCCGTAGTCGTCAAAGTCGGGGATGTAGTGCAGCCAGTAGTGCACCGTCGAGCCATCGGCCAGCGTGCGGGTGCGCATCACGCGCTGGTCATTCCCGGCCAGCGCGGCACGGATGTAGGGCTCGTTCTCGCGGAACAGTTCGGGGCCCAGCATCTCCCACTGCGTGATCCCGATCATCTCCTCCGGCGTGCGCCCCAGCCAGCGCTGGTAGGCGCTGTTCGCGAATGTGCAGCGCAGGTCGGTCGTCCAGTAGGCCACGATGCCGGGGATGTTGTCGGTCACGATGCGCATGAAGCGCTCGTTCTTGTGCAGCCTTTCCTCGGCCGCCTTGCGCTCCGACAAGTCGGTCGCGATCGCGATGAAGCCGACCACGCTGCCGGCTGCATCGCGCAAGGGGCTCACGTTCAGGTGCACGGGGACTCGGCTGCCGTCCTTGCGCACGTAGGTCCACTCCCGGGGGCGGGCCCTGCCGGTGCCCGGCGCCGGAGCGAAGACCTCGCACACTTCGAGCGGACGCCCCAGTTCGGTGGTCAACGCCATCGCGCGGCTGTGGACTTCGAACACGTCGTGGAAGCGGTTCATCTCCATCTGGTTCACGACTTCGGCGGCCGAGTAGCCCAGCAATGCCTCCGCGGCGGGATTGAACAGCGTCACCACGCCGTTGACTTCGGTCGCGATGATGGCGCTCGCCGCACCGTCGAGGATCGCCCGCTCGCGCGCCGACAGTGCCACCAGTTCGGCGGTGCGTTCGGCCACCTGCTGTTCGAGCGTCGCGTTCAGTTCGAGGATGTGCGCCTTGGTCGCCCGCTCGTGCGTGATGTCGCGCAGGGTCTCGGCGGCGCCGATCACCCGGCCATCCGCCGAGCGGATCGGCGCCGCCGCCACCGAGACCGCCACGGCGGTGCCGTCGCGGTGACGCCGGAAGGTCTCGAACGCAGCGACCGACTTGCCTTGTGCGATGTGGCGCAGCAGCGTCTCTTCTTCCTGCGCATAGTCCGCCGGCAGCAGCAAGGCTTGCATGGATTGTTCGAGCGCCTCCTCGGCCGTGTAGCCGAAGATCTTGGCCGCAGCGTCGTTCCAGTCGGTGATCTTGCCGTCGAGCCGGCAGCCGATGATGGCGTCGTTGGAGCTGGTCACGATCGCCGCGAGCCGCGAGCGCTGTTCGCCCGCCTGCTGCTTGCGCCGTTGCGTGGTCTGCTCGATGAAAGACAGCAGGGCCAGCAGCAGTGCGAGCGTGGAGCCGATCAGCACCACGGCCCACGGGCTGCGCAGGTTCAACTGCTTGAGGAACATCGGCCGCGCACTGACCTCCACCTGCCAGACGCGTCCATAGAGGTGCAGCGGCAGCAAGGTCCTGAGCGCATCGGGCCGAACGGATGCATGGCCCGGCGAACTGAAGAACGGCTCCGGCTTGTCGGGCCGTGTGATGTCCGCCAGGGCCAGCGCGAATTCGCCGTCCTGGAAATCGAAGCCCCTCAACACTTCATCGATGAGCAGGGGCGTGTAGATCCAGCCGATCCCTTCATCCGGCGTACCGCGCGCCGCGGCAGACCTGCGCTGCCGCTGTTGAAGGCGGCCGAGCTGGGTCTCGGCCTTGTAGACGGGCAGGAGCATCAACACGGAGCGCTGGCTCGGCGGCGCCCTCTGCGACTGCACCAGCGCGATCGGCGCGGTCATCGCGGCTTCGCCGGTCTGCATGGCGCGCTCAGCGGCGGCGCGGCGGTTGGGCTCCGATGCGATGTCCAGCCCGATGGCCGGGCTGGTGGAATCCGAGGGCTCGAAATACTGGATGACGAAGCGATCGCCCTCGTTGACGCCAAGCTGATGGATTCTGAAATCGGGCTTGCCGTCCAGCCGCGCCGCGGCGACGAAGGCAGCCTCGTGCGCTACCGGCACGCGGCGCACGAAACCGAATCCCCGCGAGCCGGGAAACTCACGCTCCAGATCACGCGAAGCACTGAACTGCGCGAATCGCAGCCGCGTGATGCCCCCTTCCCCGCCCGCCGCAATGACAGCCCCGCGCGCGCCGCGCAAGCCGAATTCGAAAGCGTGCATGCGCGACGTCAGCTGTTCGACCGCACGCCGGGCCAATGCATCGAAGCGCGTTTGCGCGAGCGAATCGTTGTAGCGCGCCTGCCACCACCCCGCGCCCGCCGCCATGCCCAGGCCGACGACCAGCCAGATCAGCGATCGCGCGGACTGCCGAAGCCCCACGGGGATGGTCAACCGGCCTCGGTGCCGGGCTCCGGCGCCGGGGCCTTGGGAGCCATCAGGCTCGCCTGGGCCCGCCCGGCCCTCGCGGCCTCCGCGAGCGCGTCACGGGCAGCGCGTTCGAGAGCCTCCACCGCATCGACACCCGCGCCGGCCAGGTCTGCGCGCGCAGCGTCATCGAGGCAGGACACGCCGGCGCTGCACGTCACATGGCGCGAGACGGCGGAGCCCTGATGGCTGATGTCCAGCGCTTCGACCGCCCGGAGCGCGCGATTGGCGACATGCAGCGCGTCGTCCGCAGCCGTGTCTGCGAGGACCAGCGCAAAACGTTCGCGATCCAGCCTGGCGACGAAATCGCCGGGCCGGCGCGCGCTGCGCTGCAAGGCTTCGGCGATGGCGGCGAGACAGGCATCCGTGGCCTTGCGGTCGTAAAGCGCCTCGAAGGACTGGAAGAAGTCGACCTCGAGCACCACCAGCGCCACCGCTTGGCCCGACTCGGCCGCACGAAGCGTTTCGCGCACCAGGATTTCGCCGTGGGCGCGATCGTTCGCGAGGCCAGTAGCCCCATCGATCCGGGACAAGCGGCGCAGGTCGTCGGACAGACGCTTCAGCTTCAGCTGGGTGTTCACCCTTGCCGTCACCTGGGACGCATTGAAAGGCTTGCGGATGAAGTCCACTGCGCCGAGTTCCAGCACCGCCACTTCGAGTTCAGATTCCTGGTGGCTGCTGACGAAGATGACCGGCACGTCGGCCAACGCCGGGTCGGCCTTCAGCGCTTCGCACACCTGCAGGCCGCTCATGTCGCCCATCTGCGCGTCGAGCAGGATCAGGTCCGGCGGCGCTTCCCTGCTGAGCTGCAGTGCGTCGGCACCGCTGGTCGCGAAACGAACTGTCGTGTAGTCCGAAAGTATCCGACTCAGTACCTGAATGATGGCGGGATCGTCATCGACAAGAAGCAGACTCGCTTCGACCGGAAATTTCTTCATCGGAGGATTCTGCCGCAATCAAATGCCGTCGTTAATGACGCACGGAATGGCGCGCGAGGATCTCGTAGTGGGCAGGCGGCGCCATGTGCGAGCAGACCAGCACGAAGTCGCTCACCTGCCAGGGAATCGGCGACATCTCGTTCGGCGGCACCGCGCCCAGGCATTTGCGGGCGATGGTGAGATGCGGGGTCCAGCGCACGCGCTCCGGCACGAGGCCCGCGTGGATGAGCGGCTGCTTCAGGCGCTCATGCAATACGCACAGCCCTTCGTGCTCATCCGGTCGCAGCACCGCAACGGGATTGCGCCACACCTCCGGCGTTCGCAGCACCAGCGTCAACGCGTGCATCGGCACTTCGGCGAGCCCTTGCTGCAACGCGGCTTGCTGCGCCGCCGCAACCTCGCCGAGAAAGTGCAGCGTCATGTGGATGCGCGCAGGCACGATCATTCGCACGCCGCGCGGCCACCACCAGGTGCTGCGGTGCGCATCGATGGCGGCCTGTACGCCCGGATCAGGGAACAGGCCGATGAAGAGGCGCCGGGTCGGCGCAGGTTCGGATGTCATCACGCTGTTTGTAAGATGATCGTGCCGCCATTCGCAACGAATCGATGACGATGAAACCACAGGAGCAACGATGGTGACCGACCTCGCGCCCAGCTTCGAATCACTCGACCCGCGCTTTCGCCAGTTGGTCTTCGCCAACGTCCATATCGAGAAGCTCTACACCGGCTGCCGCTGGGCCGAGGGGCCGGCATGGTTCGCGGCCGGCCGCTACCTGGTGTGGTCCGACATCCCGAACGACCGCATGCTGCGTTGGGACGAGACCGATGGCTCGGTGTCGGTGTTCCGGCAACCGGCACTGAACACCAACGGCCACACGGTCGACCTGCAAGGCAGGCTGGTGTCCTGCGAGCACCGAGGGCGATGTGTGTCGCGCATCGAACATGACGGCACGCGCACCGTGCTTGCTTCGCACTTCGAGGGCAAGCGCCTCAACTCGCCGAACGACGTTGTCGTCAAGTCGGATGGGAGCATCTGGTTCTCCGATCCGAGCTATGGGATCGACAGCGACTACGAAGGAGACGCGGCGCCGAACGAGATCGGGAGCCAATGCGTGTACCGCATCGATGCGGAGTCGGGCGCGGTCGGCAAAGTCGCCGATGGGTTCGTGCAGCCCAACGGGCTTGCGTTTTCACCGGACGAGAGCTTGCTGTATGTATCCGACACCGGGGCCACGCACGTGCACGACGGTCCCCGGCACATCCGGCGCTTTCGCGTCGGAGCCGATGGGCGCAGCTTGTCGGGCGGCGAAGTCTTCGCGGAATGCGGCAGCGGCTTGTTCGACGGTTTCCGCATCGACACGAAAGGCAATCTGTGGACGAGCGCCGGCGACGGCGTGCATTGCCATGCGCCCGATGGAAAGCTGATCGGGAAGATCCGGGTGCCGGAGGTGGTGGCCAATGTGTGCTTCGGGGGACCGAAGCTCAACCGGCTGTTCATCTGCGCGACGACCTCGCTGTATTCGGTGTACTTGAACGCGCGCGGCGCGGCGCGGCCTCCGGCTCTCTGAGGACTCACGCCCGCTGTAGAATTCGCGCCGGTCTGCGGGTGTAGTTCAATGGTAGAACGGCAGCTTCCCAAGCTTCATACGAGGGTTCGATTCCCTTCACCCGCTCCAAATCACATTTTCATGACATTTCAACAGGCCTCAGTTAGAGGCCTTTTTCATTGGTAAAACAGCTAAAATGGTGCCTCATCACCAATCATTGATTTTCAGGAGGCATCTGATTTTTTGGGGGCGTACAAGGGGGCGTTATCCCCAAAATCCTCAAAGCTTCTCCCCAAAACTTCGGGCGCCTTCCCAAAGCCCGACATGCCAAAGACAGTCACTCCCCTCACCGTCCAGGATTGCAAGAACGCGGCGCCCGGCTCGAAAGCCTTCGACGGCGGCGGCCTGTACCTGGAAGTAGCTCGCTCTGGCAGCCGCTACTGGTATTTGAAGTACCGCCACAACGGCGCCGAGCGGCGCATGGGCATCGGCCCTTTTCCAGCCATCGCACTACCCGCAGCGCGCACGGCTCGGGATGAAGCCAAGGCGCATCTGCGGGCAGGCCGGGACCCTCAGCAGCAGCAACGCGTGGTCGTGGCCAGCAACCAGACCGCGGCCGCCAACACGTATGAAGCCATCGCACGCGAACTGCACCAGCTCAACCCGTTGACCTGGCAGGACGCCCACCGTGAGAAGTGGCTCGCGATGCAGGAGCGTCATCTTTTCGCGCGCATCGGCTCGCTGCCCGTCACGCAGATCACAGCGCCGATCCTGCTTGCGCCGTTGCGCGTCGTGGAGCAGCAGGGCAAGCACGAAACCGCCACGAGCCTTCGGCAGTACGCTTCGCAGACGCTGCGATATGCAGTGCAGACCGGCCGCGCCGAGCGTGATGTGTCGATCGACTTGCGAGGCGCCATCCGTGCTCCGATACAGCGCAGCTATGGCGCAGTGACTGACGTCGAGAAATTGCCCGAGCTGATTCGCGCAGTGCACGCTTATCACGGGCGCAGCATTACGCGCGAGGCGCTTTGGTTGTCGGCATTGTTGTTCCAGCGGCCCGGCAACCTGCGCGGCCTGCAATGGGACTGGGTGTCGTTCAGTAAGCACGTCATCGTGATCCCCTCAGCAGAGATGAAGCGAACTCTGCGTGCCAAGGTGCAGGGCAAGCCGCACGAGGTGCCGCTCTCGTCGCAGGCGGTCGACTGCCTGCAACGCCTCAAGAACCTGAGCGGTGGTGGCAAGTACGTTTTTCCAAGCGAGCGCACCGGCGAGCGGCCGATGAGCGATGGCACCGTGAACAGCGCGTTGCGTCGGCTTGGCTATTCCAAGGAAGAGATGACCGCGCACGGCTTCCGGGCCATGGCGCGCACCGTCCTCGCCGAGCACCACGACATACCCGAGTCCGTGCTCGAAGAGTTGCTCGGGCACGGCAAGCCCGGCCCGCTCGGCAGCGCGTACGACCGCACGACGTGGACTCGTCAACGCAAAGAGGCGATGCAGGCCTGGGGCGACTTCCTGGATGGCTTCGTCACCATGCCCGCGAAGAAGGCGACCGCCAAGGTTGTGCGGCTCGCTGGCCGCGCCGCATAGCCCCGTCAACTCGCGTCATCACGAATCAGCGGCCCTCGTCGGCCGCTGATTTGTTTTAAACGGTAACTGCGCCCGCTTTCATGTTCAGTGGACAGAACATGACTCCAATGGACTGCACCGGACACAGCGAATCACGTGGAAAGCGCGGGCCAAATCGTGGCGCCTTTCGCATTGGCTCCCATGAGTTTTCAATGCAGCTCCATGACCCCTCAAAGCCCTACTCGCGCCAAAGCCCGCCCTGTCCCGACGCCGGGCGGCCCTGCCTTTCGCAAACCCCCTCTCGTGCAGCCGCTCGACGTTCTCAACGTCGACAACGCACTGCTCACCGCGCGGACTTTGCAACTGCTGATCGGCGATTCGCTGCCCACCATCGACCGCAAGCTGAGGTCCGGGGTCTTGCCCCCTCCAGTGACCAGCGACAACCGCGAGCGACGGTGGCGCTCGCAGGACGTACGCGAATACCTGCAGCGGCGCGCAGATCCCGCGAAAGCCGCGACGCGCGCGAGTTGGCAATCGCGAGTTGTTGAACCTCGTCCGCCCGCCCCGCCTGTCGCACCGACATCGCGACCAAGAGGCCGGCCGCGCAAGACGGACCAGACAGCGAACGCATAAAAAAATCGGCCGGTCGCTTGGGACCGGCCGCAGGTTCAATTCAGAAAGGACGGCGCCCATCGTAGGCGCTGAACCTGACATCCGCAACCAAGCTCCGGCCATGCATGGAGATCTCCGCACATGGCAACTGCTTTCCATCCTCCAGAGGAGAAGTACAAGGCCGACGCGCTCTGGCTGCTCGCGGAGCTGCGAGCACACAGCAGTCGCGTGTCGCTTGTTCGCTGCTCGTTCGCTTGCCAACTCGCCACCCGCGTCGTGGACCTGCGCTCGGTGGCCGCGCACCGTCAGTTGATGGCGGGTGAGATCTCCGCGCTCAAGGCGTGCCTGCGTCAGATCCTCGACAGCGCGAACCGCGGCACCGGAGCCACGACGTGACACGCGCCAGGCCGCGATCAGAGCCCCGATCCGGCAACGGCCCGATGCCGATGCCGATGCCCAACGGCCAGGACACGGAGGAAGAGTCACCAGACGGCCTGCGCATCCCGCCGCACAGCATCGAGGCCGAGTCAGCAGTGCTCGGTGCCTTGCTGCTGAATGCAGCGACGGCGTGGCCCATCGTGCAGTCCACGCCATTGCAGGCCGACCACTTCAGTCGACACGAGCACAAGATCATCTTCGGCGCGATCGCGCGGCTGCAGCATTTGCGCAAGGCGGCTGACACCGTGACCGTGATCGCCGAGTTGCAGCAGCAGGACAAGTTGCATGAGGTGGGCGGCATGGACTACCTCAATCAGCTCGCGCAGTACGTGCCCAGCGCGAACAACACCGAGGCCTATGCGCGCATCGTGGTCGACCGCGCGAGGCAGCGCGAGTTGATCGGCATCCTCGATGGTGCGACGCAGGCGGCGTTTCGCTCCGACCCCTTCGCGCTGCGCGACGCCGGCGAGCTTGCCTGCAGCCTCTTCGAGAAGTTGCGAGATGGCACTGCTGGCTTGCAGATGGAGTGGGCGCATGAACTGGGCGAAGACATCGAAGTAGAGGACGAACTGATCGAAGGGTTGCTCGCGTGCGGAGCGCTGTCGGTTCTCTACGGAGAGAGCAACAGCGGCAAGAGCTACGCGGCCATCGACATCGCTGCGCATGTTGCGAGCGGCCGGCCCTGGATGGGCCGGGCCGTTCAATGTGGCCTTGTGGTGTACCTTGCAGCAGAGGCACCGCGCAGCGTTCGCCGCCGTATGCAGGCTTGGGTTCGCAGGCACGGCAGCGACGGCATGCATCGCCTCGCCATCGTCAAGTCGCCAATCAACTTCTACGACAGCGAAGCGGACGCGGCCGCAGTTGTCGCGGAGATCGAGCAGGCCGAGCGCAAGCTCGGCGTGAAGTGCGTGCTGGTGGTGGGCGACACGTTGGCCCGGCTGTCCGCAGGAGCGAACGAGAACCTTGGCCAGGACATGGGCGTGGTGCTCAAGCACATCGACGCGATCCGCCAGGCGAGCGGCACGCACTTCCTGCTGGTGCACCACTGCGGCAAGGATGCCGCCAGGGGAATGCGCGGATGGTCAGGCCTGCGCGCAGCCTGCGACACCGAGATGGAGGTGACCTCGAACGACGCCACGGGCGAACGGGTGATCGAGGCGACCAAGCAGCGCGACCTGGATAGCAAGGGGCTACGCATAGGCTTTCGGTTGGATCCGATGACGCTGGCGCAGCGACCGTCGGGCAAACCGATCACCGCGTGCACAGTCGAGGCCATCGATGCGCCGGCCAAGAAGAACGGCCATAAGACGATGTCGGAGAGCGCCGGTGCCGTGGCCGAATTCCTGCGCGCGCGTCGGGTCGGGATACGCAAATCGGAGGTCGTCATCCACTTCAAGGGCCGGTATGACCACAGCACCGTCTACCGCGCGCTCGCCCAACTTGAAAAAGCCGGTGCTGCACATTGTGCGGCGGGCATGGTCGCCATTTCTTCAGAGGTGGAGTGAACGTTTTGTGCGTCATTCAAACCGTTGTGCGCACAGAGCTTCGTTCGCCTGCGCACATGCTTGCGTTGTTGTGCGTGTGCGTGCGTCCCCCTATAGGGGACGCACACACGCACAACGCACAAGCGCCACGGCAACACGGCCCCTCGTGTCACGCTAACTAGAAGGGTACAGAAAAGGATGAATTCAGCTACCGTGACTATCGATCTGCGAGACGGCCGCAGGTGGTTGCAGATCGTGATTACCAATCGCGAGCGCCGGTGGGAAACCGATCATTGGGACACGGCGAAAGTCGTGACGGGCTGGGGTGGCCGACCACTTCTTGTCTACGTGGTGCCATGTGCCCGTTGCGGAAAGGAATTCGCACGACCCGCAGGGGCCATCCGTCACTCGAAGGGGTTCGCCCGACGGTGCCAGGCATGCGATCGCAAGCTGCTTGCTGATCAGCAGCGCGAGCGACGGCAGCGACAAAGAGCGCGCAAGCTCCCGAGCCTGGCGGTCCATTGCCCAATGTGTGGAGGAGTCGTTCCTCGAAAGCGCTCGACGCGGATCTACTGCAGCGACCGATGCCGCACGAAGGCGAAACGCCGCAGGGACTCAAACTCGTTGGAAACATGAGCAACTCCCATGAGCAAACCTGACCTTTGCAATTCATCCGAATTGCGCATTGAATTGAATTGCGGGTCGCCACCGAATTAAAAGCCCATTGAATTAAAATTGAATTGCCGCAAATGGCGGCAACTGAATTGAATTGGCGAATTAAATGAACAGGCAAATTGCAATTATTGAATTGGACGCAGACGACCAGGTCGACGACGGCGCGGCCCACGCCATCACCGGCTGCACAACGATCTACGCACCGGCCGGCCAGGCCGGGGAATACGCACCTTTGGCCACGAACCCGTATCGAGGCTGCGGCCATGGGTGTGCGTACTGCTATGTGCCGAAGGTGCTTCGCATGCCGCGCGCCGAGTTCGATGCCGGCGCCGTGGATCGTCCGGGCTACCTGCAGAAGCTGCGCAACGATGCGAAGCGATATAAGGCCGCTGGCAATCGCGGGCAGGTGATGCTGAGCTTTACTTCGGACCCGTACCACCCCGGGGACACTTCGGCCACGCGAAGCACGCTCGAAGTGCTGCGCGATCACGGCCTGGGCTTCTGCACCTTGAGTAAGGGCGGTACCCGTGCGCTTCGGGACCTCGATCTGTTCCGGCCCGAGCGCGATGCCTACGCGGCCACGCTCACAAGCCTGGACGATGCCTTCTCGTTGAAATGGGAACGAGGCGCGGCGCTGCCGGCCGATCGCATCGAGGCCCTGCGCCGCTTTCACGACGCCGGGATCTTCACCTGGGTCTCGCTGGAGCCGACGATCGACGTCGAGGCCTCGCTCGCGATCGTGCGGGCCACGCACGAGTTCGTCGACCTGTTCAAGATAGGCCGCGTCAACTACTTGCCGATGACCCGAACGACCGATTGGCAAAGCTACACCCATCGCATGATCGAGCAGTGCCAGCGACTCGGCGTGGCGACGTACATCAAGCAGGACCTGCAAGCCTATCTGCCGGAGGGCTATGTGAACCCGCTGCGCGTGCCGCAGCACCATTGAGCGGTGCTGGTGGTGGCGCGCGTCGGCCAGCGCTTCGGCCTTTGACCTCCCATTGGTGGGAAGTGAAACGGCAGCACGCCCACTCGGAGCCTTGTCCAGGTCGCGAGACAACTCACCGATGCGCACGCACGCGCGCCAATTTGTGCGCCGCGTGGGCGCGCGCGAGAATGCCCGGCCATGAGCAGCTCGACGACCCGCAACCGGCCACCGCCAGGCGCGCGAGACCAGCGCCCGCGCGAGGAGAAGGCAGGCCGGCACCGCGGGGTCGATCCCGAGCAGCAGCGGGCCGGTTCGCTTGGCTCTGAGGCACAGCAGTTGCAACGGGCCTTGTTCCACACCTCGCCGAGAAGGCGCTGAGCGCTGCGCTTTGCGCATACGCATCTTGGACCGTCGGTCCCGCCAACGAGATGTGTCCAAGATTGGACCGATCGGCCGTGGCACCAAACCCGAAGCGGGCGCAATCAGCATCAGGCTACGTCCAACGATGTGACGCAGCCTCAGTCCCCTTACGCCAACCCATGTCCAACGATGTGACACGGGTACCGACGCCGAACGCGCGAGCTACGCCGCAGACTGCGGGCCCGAACGGACGGCGCGGGAATCGTGTCGCATCGCCGGACACGATTCCCGTTTCGCCCTATGCGCAGGCCCTCGACAAGACCGGCATGACGCGGCAGACCGCGCATCGTTGCTTTGACTTTTGGCTCATCGCGACTACGCTTTGCCTTGCCCCCTTGGCAACGGTTGCTCCCTCCTCGGTGTCGTAAATCCGGCCAGGCTTAACCCGAGGAGATGCCATGCTCTGTGCTGATACGCCAGTCTTTGCGCTCGTGCGCGCAACCCCCCAACCCCTGACCGCGAGCTATGCAAGGCACGCAAGCCTCGGCGCACTCTTGCGCCACAAGCTCACCGCACTGCCCGAGAGAGGAGAGGCGCGCGCACCCGCGCCGGGTTCCCTGGGCGCGCTGCTGCGCCAGCGCCTGAGCGCCGAGTGCACCTGCACGACGTCGCGCTCGTCCATGATGTCGGGCCTTGGCGCGCAGTCCTGCGAGGTGCAATCGTGAGCGCGGCCTTTGCGCCTGAGCGCGTTCCGAGCCACGCCGTTGCACGGCTGCTGCGCGCCGGCTCGGCCGTGCTTGATGCAGCCGTGCACAGCCTGAGCCTGCGTGCTGCATTCATCGCGCGCTTCGATTCGCACCATGACCAACGAGCCACGCTCAAGGTGCTGGAGCAGGTCTCGCGGGGCACTCAGTCGCCTGCGATGACGACCGTGCCCGAGTGGGCCGGCGCACTGGTCGACGACAGCCTCGTGGCCCTCGTTGACCTGCTGGCCGAGCAGGGCAATGCGGCCCTGCAACTGCCGTTCACGCGCTTCGAGTTCGCAGGCCGCGGCCGGGTGCGCGTGCCGATGCGCGTCGCGGGCACGACGAAGGGCCTGGCCGGGGCGTTCCGCCTCGAAGGCAGCGCGATCCGCGTCGGCAAGCTCACGCTCGCCAGCACGAGCCTGGAGCCGAAGTCGATGGCGGTGATCGCCACGAGCACCGGCGAGATGGTGGACGGCGCAGGCGACGATGTGCTCGCCGAAGTCATCCGCACCGGCAGTGCCGCCGACACCTCGCGCACGCTGGACGGCCTGGTCTTCGATGCCGCGCCAGCGGACGCCTTGCGCCCTGCGGGCCTCGCTGCGCTGGCGACTGGCGACAACACCGCGGCGAGCACAGGCACCGATGCCGCAGCCATCGCCAACGACCTGCGCGAGCGCTACGACCAGCTGCTGGCCAGCGGCTTCGGTGGGCCGTCCACGCGCTGGGTGATGAACGCCGGCAGCGCCGCCACGCTGGTCGAGCTCTTCAACGAAGTGCAGACGCGCGATACTTACCTGCGCATCCCCATCGTGGGCGAGCCCACGGTGCCGGCCGGCACCGTGTTCCTGATCGACTGCGCGGCCGTGGCCTTCGCCGCGGATCCACCGAAGTTCGATGCAGCCGCCGAGGCCATCGTGCACGAGGAAGACGATCCGGCGGCGGTCGCCGAAGACCTGTCCGAAGCTGCGCCCGTGCGCTCGCTCTGGCAGACCAACGCCGTGGGCTTTCGCACGGTGTGGCCGATGGACTGGACGGCAGCGGCGGGCAGCGTGCAGACGCTCACCAGAGTTGCGTGGTGAGCGACATGCCGCGAGCACTACACGGCGTTCGCCTTCGCAGCCTGGAGCTGGCCCGCGCCGTCATGCTCGGCCACGAGCAGCGCGCTCGCCAGATCGCCAGGCGCGTGCTGGAGTCCGAGGCGAAGGAAGTCCAGCGCCGAGCCGCAGAGACGGCCAAGCCGGCTGCGAAGCCGCAGCAGAAAGGAACCCGCGTATGGCACAGCAATACCTCACTGGGATGATTGACCGCGACATGGGCCGCAGTCTCCCGACGCCCGCTGCGCGCTCGCGCGGCGCCACCGTCGGCATCACGGCTGCCCACGTCGATGCGATTGGCGATGCGGTCGCCGCTGCGCTGCTCAAGCGCGACGAAAGCATCCATGCGCTCGCAAGCGCGGTGCATGCCATTCACCAACGCGAAGCGGACGCCGTCGGGATGTGGGAAGACTCGACGGCGAGCAAGCGCGCGCGAGCGCAGCGCGCGGTCCAGCGGGCCGAGCAAGTCCTCGCGCGCTGATGTCGGCGCGCCACGCTACTCGAGGTGGCCTTGCAGTTCGAGAGCCTTCGCGGCGGGCTCGAATGCGCCTAGGTAGCGCGCAGCGATCTTCGTGATTTGCGCGAGGCTTTCGTCGGTCATGCCCAAGGTCCGCAATTCCCCCTCGAAGTACGCGCTGAAGCGGTCGTTCTCCCGAAAGCCCACCAGCCCGAAGTCGCCTGCAGGGACATGACCGTCAGGAAGGGTGTCGAACTCGCCGGCGTGAGCGATCGCATGTCTCAACTGGTCGATGTTTGGGAACTGCTTGTCTAGCAGCGTGGTGGCTATGCGAAGCTCCCCTTTGTTGACGAAGGGGGCGATTGATGGACAGGCCGCCAGCTTGTATCCCTTGATCTTCTCCATCCGCTCTCTTAGGTGGTGCAGCTGGAGGCCGCATTCGTGGCATGCGATGAACCTCCACTGCCAGAAATCCTTTCGATCCATTGCGACGTGCTTCTGCTTTGCGAATGCGTAGAGGCGAAGTGCTGATGCCCAAGCCTCAACATTGCTTGCCACGCCATAGAGATTGGCCTTGAGATCCTTGATCGCCGGCACTTCAGCTGGCGGGGTCAGGACGGAGGGCCATAGGGGAGGTACGTTCAGCATGGGCACGGATGCTAGCTCTCCCGCATCCTGGGTCAGAATGTGCGGCAATAGCTAGCGCTCAAAGGAGTCCCCATGAAGCTCGCCTCCGCCCTTTGTGCCGTCGCGCTCGCACTCAACGGTTGCGCCTCCCGCATTGATCGGGTCGACACATCCAAGGCCGAGCCCGAGTGCGTGAGGCAATGCTCAGCCCGCTACTCGAGTTGCGTGTCCAGTGCCCTCCTGACTGCGGTGCTGCAGGCGTGCTTTGATGCCTACCAGGTGTGCATCAACACCTGCCCCGCCAAGTAGTTTTGAATTCATGAACGGTCGACCGACGAGCGCCAGCGCGGGACGGCAGAGCACGCGATCGCGGGTGCCGAGCGCATCCTGGCGCGCTGACCTGCCTAGCATCGAATGCGAAGAAAGAGATTTATCCGCTCCGGTTCGCTCTCGACTCGAATCGCTTCGTCCGGCACGCCGCATGCCCTGGCCACATCAAGTAGCGACGCCGCACTTCTGTAGTTCAGTGGCCAGTCGCCGCAGATCTCCTGATAGGCCGCGGATGGATTCCCCTCGTTGAAGTTTCCGACGACAACTTCGCCTCCCTCGCGAGCTAGCGAGAGCAGTTTCGACAGGAGGACCGCGAAGCGGCGGTCGTCGAAGTAGTCGAAGAGGCCGGCGCTCCACACCAAGTCGAAGCGCGCATTGGTTCGGAAGCGAAAAGCATTGGCCTGGACAAACTCGACTCGATCGAGCCAACGGCGGCAAAGTTCTTGTCCATGAGCAATTGCATTGGCGTCTTGATCGACACAGGTCAGGTGGATGTTTGCCGAAGGATGCGATTCAAAGAACTCGGCGAGATCGCGGCAAGGCCCACTCGCCACGTTGAGCACATCTACGCGGTTGCCGGATCGCGACAACTCGTCTAGGGCCGCGCCAAAGTAAACCTTGCGGTTGCGTACTGCCTTTGCAGCGCCGTGCGCATGAAAGAACTCATCCCATCGACGGAGGGACGGATCGCCGGAGGTAACCTGCTGGTAGATCTGATCGATGATCTCGAAGTCACCAGGGTAGCCGTGCCGTTTGAGGAAGCTGCGACCCTGCATGGTGGCCGGGCTCAATGCCGCACCGAATGCCTGGCGTAGTTCGCCCATTTCGGATGCCCCAATCAAGCCGCAACGCCAGGCGGATCGAATTTCATCGAGATGGGCCATGAGCGTCGCCCCTTCTTGCGGACCTGGCCCGCCCGCCTCGACAAGATCGCCAATAAAAGCCGTCCATTTGCTGACATCGAATGCAGGTGCGGGGCTGGTCATCTTTCTCTCTCCTCATTCCTTTTCAAAGCCTAAGAGAGAAGCTATGACGCACGAATGATCTGAACATGGCTTGACGCTTCTTGAAAATGTGGCTATTGAACTCGTGGCCGGCAACGTTCGCCGGCCCGCCACCGCCCCATTCACTCCGCCCCAACTGACCGCCATACAGCGACATACAGCCCCACTGCGCGGTCTTTCCCGCTGATCCACCCTGACCCCCGCCGAGGGCAAAAATGCGGCCCAAATCGCCGCCGCGCGGCCGGCGCTCAAAAAGGGCGCAACCCGTCGAGGTGCGCACGCCGATACCAACCCCGGTCGAGGCTCGCGGCCCAGTCAAGACCCCGCCCCCCCGACGGCGGCGGCCCACCCCCGCTGGGGCGGCTATCCTGAAGTGATGCTCAACAGGATCATCGTCGTGCTATTCGTGCTCGTCGCTCTGGCGTGGGCGGCGCTCATCTGGACGCTGCCGAGCTTGTTCTGAGAGTCCCTCGTTGCCGCTTCCAGGCTGACCCCTTCACCTACCCCGCCCGGCGCCTGAAGTCGGCTCACAACGGCTTTCCGGCAAGGCATGCGCCTCCCCAAACCGCGCCACTTCTAAAAGTTCGCGCATCGCGCCTCAACATTTTTGGGGGCGTCTTTGGGGGCGCAATACGCACCCCATTTGTCTGGAATCCACTGTTTACGCGGGTTTCTGCGCATGTTTCGATTCCCTTCACCCGCTCCATCTCCTGAACCTTGATGCAGCCTCCTACAATCGAGCGCATGCATCTCCTGGCCCCCACCCTCATCAACTGCCCCGCGCGCACGCGTTCGCTCGGCAATGGCGTGGGCATGCTGGGACTGGGCCAGCCGGCCGCACACTCCTTGGCCCGGCGATCCCCTCTTTCTTTCATTTAGCGCAACCATCGATCGCCGGGCCCCAGTTCTCGCGCGTTGGCGACCGCCGAAGATGGCGGCAGGTCGCAGATTTCGACAGGAGTGCTTTTCATGCATGCAAAGAACTACGGCGATCGCACGCTCACCGAGCTGGATCACGTTCGCCTCGCCAAGCTGGTCGCCGCCCAATCCCATCCGGACCTCGAAGAGTTGCTGGACATGGTCGAGGTGCTGCCCTCGCGCGAGATCGCGCCGGACTTCGTCACGATGAACTCGCAAGTCACGATCGTGGACACGCGTTCGGGCCAGCGCCAGAAGCTGACCCTCCGCTATCCCACTGACGCCGAGCCCGCCACGGGCTCCGTTTCCGTGCTTTCGCCGGTGGGCATGAGCCTGCTCGGATTGCGCATTGGCGCGACAGCCCAATGGCGAACGCCCAGCGGAGAGGAATTCAACGCCCAGGTGGCCGAAGTTCACTACCAGCCGGAAGCCAGCGGCGACTACACCACCTGAGCCGGCCCCGCCGGCGTGGCGTCACGAAGCGACCGCTGCGCGTGCGATCGGCGCCTGGAGCGGCAGCGGCTTGGGCGCCGGCGGCACGTCGGTCTGGCGCGCGTAGTCCGCAAGCAATTCGCCCACCACCGCGTCAGGCTGGCTTTCGAGGCGCATCACCATCTGCTGGCCGACGCACAAGCCTTCATAGCGGATGTAGACACGCGAAAAATAGGTCAGCGCCTGCGCGGCGTCGCGAAGGCAGTCGGCGAAAGAGGTGAGTCCCAGATCCACATAGCAAGCTTTCGGCGGCGCCTCACCCGCCGAGCGAGGCGCGCGGACGGTGTAGGTATAGGAACGCTCACCGAGCTTGCGGATCTCCAGGACTGGTTGCATTGCGTACTCCTCTTCCGAACGCGAACGGACTTGGCGTCGTTGCGGTCCGGTGGCACTAGTTTACGTTCTGTCGCATGTGTGACAAGAGGACTACAGCTTACGTGCGGGGCGCCCGAACAACAGTCAGGCGCTGGTCAGCTTCCGGGAACGGCGACCTTGCGCCAGCTCGGGTCGGGGTTGAAGCGTGTCAACGCGCGCGCGCTGGCATCGCTGGCCGGGCCGAGGTCCTTCTCGTAGAGCGTGCCGTCGTGGCTGACCATGAAGCTCATCACGCCGGTCTCCCCATAGTGGATCGGCCAGGCGATCAAGGCGAATCCGCCTCTCATGCGGTTGCCGATCACGTAGTCGTAGGCCCCGCCCGGAGCGTCCTTGCCTTGGCCTTTGAGAATCTTGAAGTGATAGCCGTGGTAGCCCTCGCCGGCTCTCTGGCCGCCGTAGAGCGGCCCGAGCGGACTCTCGTCCTGTCCGGCGGTGTCGGGCCAGTACAAGCCGTCGTGCTTGCCGGGTGAGCTCACGAATTTCTGCGCGTACTCGAGCACCCCGTTGCCATCGCGATCTTTTTGCGCGTATTCCTTCTGCGCGTCGAAGTACGCCAGTGCGGCCTGCATCGCATTGAGTTCGTTGCGCCCGATGCGACGGCTGCGCATCGCGTCGACGCCGGCTTTCGGGTCGAAGCGCCAGCCGGCGGCAGTCTTCACGATGGGCACGGGCAATGTCCAGTCGCCGGGGCCGGCGGCCAGCAGGGCCTTGTCCGGCCGTTCGAGCACGACCTTGTGCTGCTTCGCCCATGCGGCGAGAAACTCGTAGACGTCTTCCTGGTCGACGGTGCCTTCCGGCACGAAGCGCCGCCAATCGGGTCCAAGGATGGCGCGCAATGCCTCGACGTCGCTGCGCGACAGCGCATCGACGAAAGCCTGTGCCGCGGCATCGGGTGTGGGGTAGGCCTTTTGCGCGAATGAAGCGCCCGAGGCGAGCGACAGCGCTACGACCACGGAGGCCGCAAGCATCTTGAGGGGTATGGTGGCGAAGGACATCGTCCGGACTCCTGAGCAGGTGAATTGCGTCATGTGGGCCTCCCGTTCAGCGACGACCGCCACCGCCGCGTCCCCCGCCGTGCCCACCGCCTCCGCCCATGCGTGCGCCGCCACCTCCACCACCCATTCGCGCGCCACCGCCTCCGCCGCCCATGTGGGCTCCAGCGCCTCCCCCGGAACTCACCCGGGCACCGCCCCCGGCACCACCCATGTGCGCACCCCCGCCTCCCCCTCGGTTCTGCGCCATGGACTGACGACTCGCATCACCACGACTCGCCTGCTGACGGGCCTGCCCGCCGGCATCGCCCGCGCCTCGCAAGGCGTTGTCGCCGCCTCCATGCTGTGTCCGCGACAGTCCCTGGTCGGCACCGCCGCGCCCGCCCGGGCCGCCACGGTCGCCCGCTCCGCCGCGGTCTCCCGCTCCAGGGCGGGCCCCGGCACGGTCACCAGCGCGGTCGCCAACGCGGTCTCCCGCGCGGTCACCGGCGCCTGCACCGGCTCGATCGCGGCCGGTATCTCTCGCAGCCGCCTGAGCCCGATCGCGCGTTCCGGGGTCGTTGCGAAGCTGGTCGCGGCCCCGGCCCGGGTCCATGCCGCGCTGCTGCAACTGGGATTGCGCCTGCTGGCGCTGTGCGTCGCGCGTTCCGGCCTGGGCCGTGTCGCGCCCACGGAATTCATTGCGCTGGCCTGCGCCGGCAACATCCTTGCCGAACTGCTGCCGGCTCGCTGAATCGCGGTACGGCACGCCGCGTCGGTTGGCCGCGTTGTGCTGGAAGTTCGTCTGGTTCGCGGAGAGTTGCCGGTTGGCGTTCACGCTGTTGTAGCGGTTCACGTTGACATTGACGTTGCCGCCGCCCCAGTTCGTGTTGCCCCAGAGCGCCGCGGTGGCGGCCACCCCGACACCGAAGGCGATACCTGTCGCCAGTGCGGCGCCAGGGTAGTAATAAGGTGCCGGCGGGTAGTAGTAAGGCGGATAGGCCGGATACGGCCACGCGCCGTACACCACGGTCGGGTTGTAGGCGGGCACGTAGACCACTTGCGGATTCGCGGGCTCGATCTTGATGACCGTCTGCTGCGTCTGCGGCTCCTGCTCGACGATCACCTTCTGCTGCTCGGAGCTCTTGAGGTTGCCCGTCTTCTGCGCCTGGCTCCTGAGCCGCTGGGCCGAGTCGAGAACGTCCTTGGACGAGGCAAGGAAGGCATCACCCAGGTTTTGCACCCAGTCGGGCTGATCGCCCATCATCTGCAGCACCTGCGGGAACGCAACGAGCGACTGCACGCTCGGGTCCCAAGGCTGGTTTGCAACCATCTTGAGCGCCGCATCGCCCTTCTGGTCCGGGTTGGCCTTCGACCATTTCGCGGCGTCGGCGACGTCGGCCGGATAGGTCGCGGCCATCAGCACCTGCGACAGCAACGAGTCAGGGTACAGCGCGATCGGGGCCATCATCTGGTCGAGCTGCTCCCTGGAAAAGGTCGGCGCCTGCTGCGCGCCCGCCAGCGCAGAGAAGAGCGCTGCGGCGAGCATCAGGGCACGTGCGAGTCGGGTGGCCAGGTCACGCATATCGCCTCCTGTTTCGGGGTAGGGCAGCCCCGTGGCTCGTGCAGCATAAGTGGCCCGTCTGTGCGCGGCTATTGCACCTAAGTGCAGCGGCGCACGCCCCGGCAACGAGGATCAGCCAGCGATCTCCCCGAGCAGATCCTGGCTTTCCTCGTCGAATCCCGCCACCGGCTGCGCCTTGGCCAGCGCCATCCACACCGAGAACGGCAGGCGCGGCAGTGCGCGGTGCACGGCCGACCGCGCCACGACGAGCCGGCCTTCCTGCGCGATCAGCACGCCGCATTCGGACGGGATCTCGTCAGGCTCGCCGATAGGCCGCCCTCTCGCGTCGCAGCCCAGCACGTACCAGCATTCGCCGCCCAGATCGAGATAGGCGGCGCGCTTGTCGGGCTTGCGCAGATCGCTCAGCAGGTCGGCGCGGTTGACCTTGACCTCGTGGACGATCGGCTGCGCATACGCCTCGACGCTGGTGTTGCGGATGGAGAACACGTCCGGCCGAGCGATGCACCAGCGAGCCTTGCCGCCCTCCTCCGCTTCGGGCAGGCGCGCGCGCAGGCTGAGCCCGCGCCAGGCCACGCGGCCCGCTCGCGTCATCTCGCGCGCGACCTGCTCCACCAGCGTTTCATGCTTCGACATCACGGCCCGGTTGACGACCAGGCTGGTCGCGATGTGCGCGATGCCTGCATCGGTCACGCGCAGCGTTTCGTGGCCGTGCGTGGATCGCACACGTTCCAGCAGGCCGGCGGCCAGCAGGTCGACCTCGACGGCGTCGCAGCAGGGCCAGCCGGCCGATCGATAGACCTCGCGCAGCCGTCGCGCATGCACACGGCCGAGCGCCACCGCGCCCGGAGGCGGATCGGCGACGGGCGGCGGTGCGCCGGGTTCGACGAGCGGCGGGTCCGCAGGCGGCGGGTCCACCGCGGGTGCGGGCGGCGGCGTGACCGGGGGTGGTGGCGTCGGCAGATCGGGTGCCGGTGGCGGCGGGCCGATGGGCGCATCGGCGCCGCCACGCAGCGAAGCAGTTGCAGTCATCGTGCGAGGTTAGCGAAATGCGAAGCGGGCGAAACCCTGCGACCTGTATCCACACGTTTTCTCACTACACTGCGCCGCATTCGAAACCAGCAGTGGCCATGACTTCCCTCCCCTCCACGGTGCAAGCCGACTTCCTCATCATCGGCGGCGGCATTGCCGGCGCTTCCGTTGCGTACTGGCTGGCACCGCACGGCCGCGTGGTCATGCTGGAGCGCGAGGCGCAACCCGGCTACCACTCCACCGGGCGCTCGGCGGCGCTCTTCATGGAGAGCTACGGAACGCCCCAGGTGCGCGCGCTCACGATGGCGAGCCGCGCGTTTCTGCAGAATCCGCCGCCGGGCTTCGCCGAACATCCCTTGCTCACGCCACGCGGCGCGATGATGGTTGCCGGGCCGGGGCAGTCATCCCTGCTTGAAGAACATTGGCGAGTGCTGCACGCCATGGCGCCCGACGCGCGGCGACTGAGCAGCGAAGAGGCTTGCGCCATCGTGCCCGCCCTGCGGCCGGAACAGTTGATCGGCGCCGTGTACGAACCCGACGCCGCCGACATGGACGTGCATGCCATCCACCAGGGCTATTTGCGCGGCATGCGGCAGGCAGGCGGCAAGCTGGCGTGCGACGCGGAAGTGACCGCGATGGAGCGCGTGCAGGACCAATGGCGCGTGCACGCCGGGGGGACGGTGTATGAAGCCCCGGTCGTGCTCAATGCCGCCGGTGCATGGGTCGACGCCGTTGCACGACTGGCCGGCGTGCAGCCACTGGGCATCGAACCACGCCGGCGCTCAGCCTTCATCTTTGCGCCGCCGGAAAACATGGACATTGCCGGGTGGCCCCTGGTGCATGGCGCTGACGAGGAGTGGTACATCAAGCCCGACGCCGGAATGCTGCTCGGTTCGCCGGCCAATGCGGACCTGGTCGAACCGCAGGACGTACAGCCCGAAGAAATGGACATCGCGATGGCGATCCATCGCATCGAGCAGGCAACCACGCTGGCCATTCGCCGTCCCGCGCGCACCTGGGCCGGCCTGCGATCCTTCGTGTCCGACGGCGACCTGGTCGGCGGCTTCGACGACGAGGCGCCGGGCTTCTTCTGGATTGCAGCCCAAGGCGGCTACGGCATCCAGACCTCTGCCGCAATGGGCGAGACCTGTGCCGCGTTGGCGCGCGGGCTGCCCGTGCCCCCGCATCCGGCGTCCTTCGGGATCACGGCGGAAATGCTGGGGCCGGCTCGACTGCGGTAGTTCGGCCTCAGGCCCAAGCCTCCAGCACCGCGCCGCGCACGGCATCTACCGCTGCAGCACGCCTGCCGTCGGCAGGCGCCACCCAGCACAGCCAGGTGTGTGAGCGCCAGCCTTGCCAGATCGACAGCTCGCCGTTGCGTTCGGCCTGCTCAGCCTGGTCGAGCCTCAGCAGGCCCGCGCCCAGGCCGCTGGCAACCATCGCGCGCATGGCGCTTTCGCTGTCGGCCGTGGTCGTCGGGCGATATTCGCGGCCGATGCTGTTGAACAGGCCATCAAGGTGCGCGCGCAGGATGCACGAGGGCGGCGTCCCCACCCACGGCAAGCTGGTTAACGCTTCGATGCCCAGCGTGGGATGCGCCTGCGCGATGGAGGGTGGCAGCGTCACCACCAGATCCACGGAGCCGAGACGCTGGACCGTCAGGCCGTCGATCTCCTCGACATCGCTCAGCGCGTAGGCGCAGTCCAGATCGCCGCGACGCACGCCCTCCAGCGTCTGGTGCGACAGGCCTTGCTGCAATTGCAGCGTCACATGCGGATGACGCTCGGCCAGCTTGACCAGCACTTCCCCCAACCGCAGTGCGACCGGGTCGACCACGGTGCCGAAGCGCACCACGCCCTGCGCCGCGCCGCGGATCTGCTCGGCCGCCGATCGCATCCGCATCGCAGAGGCCAACGTGCGCTCCGCCTCTTCGAGCAGGCTGAGGCCCGCTTCGGTTGGCGTCATGCCGCGCGGCGTGCGTTCGAAGAGCTTGACGCCCAGTTCGTCCTCCAGCGCCTTGAGCTGCGCGCTCACGGCTGGCGCGCTGGTGAAGACGCGTTCGGCTGCACGCGTGAGGCTGCCCTCCCGGGCGATCGCAACGAAGGTCTTGAGTTGGTAAAGCTCCATGCCGCGAATTGTGAGCGCGATGGCCGCATCGGGCCATTCGCAAAAGCCGAAAGCCCCGTCCAAAGAAACGAATGGTCAGCGAGCGAGCCGGCGCCGATGCTTCGGACATCGAATCCACGTTGCAGGCCCATTCAATGACCATCGCCCATTCACGTTCGCTCGGCATCGCCGCGCTGCTGCTCGCCACCTCCGCATGGGGCGGCATGTTCCTCGTCAGCAAGGGAGTTCTTCACCAGGTGGATCCCTTCTGGTTCACGCTGATTCGCTACAGCTTCTCGGCCGTGCTGTTCGTCGCGCTGATCGCGCCGCGCGGCATGGGACCATGGCACAAGCTGCGCGCCCATGCACTGCCCCTGGCTGTGCGAGGCACGGCGGGCTTCGGCGTCTTCAGCGTCATGCTGCTGACAGGACTCGCGCATTCCGTGCCGTCGCATGGCGCGATCATCATGGCCACCACGCCGATGACCACGCAGTTGCTGCGCTGGGTACTCGATGGCGTGCGGCCCTCGCGCACCACGCTGCTCACCAGCCTGCTGGCCATGGCGGGCGTGGTCATCGTCTCCGGCGCGCTGTCGCCGCACGGGAGTGACGGCGAGGCATCGACCATGTTTGGCGATGCCGTGGCGTTCGCAGGCACGCTGGGCTGGGTCTGGTACACCCGCGGCGCCGCCCAGTTTGCGGACCGGCTCGACGTCATCGAATACAGCGCATTGACTGTCATTGCCTCGTGGCCCGTACTTGCGCTCGGCGCCGCATTCGCCACCGCCCTGGGCGCTGCGGCCATCCCGAGTGCCGACGGCCTCATCCTTTCATGGCACGCGCTGCTCTATGTCGGCTTGATCTCTTCCGCCGTGGCGGTGCTGGCCTTCAACTACGGTGTTCGTGCCCTCGGAGCCATCACCGGTACGGCCTTTCTCAATTTCGTCCCGGTCTCGGCGTCGTTGCTGAGCGTGGCTCTGGGCAAGCTGCCCTCGGGCAACGAGTTGCTCGGGATGTCCATGGTGGTCGGCGCCTTGCTGATTCACACAGTGGGCAGCCGGGCCCAGGCCGCACCGCTTGTGCGTGCCGCTCCATCGGCCCGCCGACCAAAGAGCGGCGTTTGTGGTGCGACGTCCTGACCACCGCTAGAAAAAGCCCAGGCCTGCCGCCATCATCAACGCGACGCCGGCCGAAACGCTGGCCCAGTGCGCCATGTTCGCGAAGAGATCCCAGTCGCTGTACCGGTCCGCCGCGCCTTGCACGAAGAACTCGGCAATGGGGTCGACGCCCTCGCTGCCACCATCGATGTTCGGACCTGGATGATTCGGAGTCATGAATGCCACCTCGTGCATCGATGCTAGGACGAAGCCGCGATTGCTTCGATGAAATCGGCGGGCCGCATTGATGCTGCTGGCACATCAATGCACCGGGCGCCATGCACGTCGCCAAAATCCTTGCCCCAGTTTCCCGACAGCGGGTATCGTCTTCGTCAGGGAGTGCATCGTCCAAGCCGATTCGGCGACCTTCGTGCCGGGTTCATCCAATGCTCTCCTACATCGTCGCCACTCTCGTTTTCGTCTTGACCCTGATGGGGTTCTGGGTGGGCGTTCGCCTGTCGACGCTGCTGCCGGAGCACCACCTCGTGAGCGACGCACGCGATTCCGCGAAGGTCGGAATCGGAATGCTCGCCACCCTGCTGGCGCTGGTCCTCGGCCTCATGATCACATCCGCGAAACGATCGTTCGATGAACGGGAGGCGGAAGTGGTCCAGCTCTCCACTTCGATCGTGCTGCTGGATCGCGCCCTGGTGGGCTTCGGGGAAGAGTCCCGGCCAGCACGTCAGCAGTTGCATGGCATCCTGGATCGGATCGCCCAGCTCACCGAGCGGCAGCGCCGCAAGGATCGACGCCTGGAGGATGTCAGGTATGCCGCAGACCTGCGTGCGATCACGCAGCTTCAACAGACCGTCCTGTCGATGTTGCCGCGCGATGATTCCCAAAAGTGGTATCAGGCGCGCGCCATGCAGTTGTCCTCCGAGATCGCGCAAAGCCGGGTCCTGACTTCAGAGCGCGAGGACAGCTCGGTGCCCGCTGCCCTGCTCGTCGTCGTGTGCGGATGGGTGGTGGTCATCTACGTCGGATTGGGAGCGTTCATGGTCATCAATCAAAGCGTGAACGTCGCCTTGGGCATTTGTGCGCTGGCTTTCGCGTGCTCGATCTTCATCATCCTGGAGCTGGACACGCCTTTTTCCGGTGTCGTAGGGGTGTCGAACAAATCCGTTCTTCGCGCACAGGCGGAGGTCGCGACCAACTGACCGGACGCGGCCCGATCAAAACGCGGCCGTCCATTTGGACGATGCTACAGTCCGCCGCGCACTCCGTCGGCTGAACGGCACTTCGCTTCGAGCCCGTCAACATGTCAACCCTCATCCCCCAGGACCCGGCAAGTCCCTACGGCACATTGCCCCCCGCCTCTGCGCCTTCGCTTCGCAAGCCAGTGAGCCTTCCGCGCCTGGCAGACATGCATGCACGCGGCGAGAAGATCACGATGCTGACCGCCTACGACGCCACCTTTGCCGCGATGGCGGATGCTGCGGGTGTGGAATGCCTGCTGGTCGGCGACTCGCTCGGCATGGTCTGCCAGGGACTGCACAGCACCGTCGGCGTCACGCTGGAAACCATGCGCTATCACACCGAAAGCGTGTCGCGCGGATTGCGCCGCGTACAAGGCACCGCATGGCTCATCTCCGACCTGCCCTTCGGCAGCTACCAGGAGTCGCGCGAACAGGCCTTGCGCAGCGCTACGGTGCTGATGCAGGCCGGCGCCCACATGGTGAAGCTCGAAGGCGGCGGCTGGACCGCGGACACGGTGCGCTTCCTGGTGGAGCGCGGCCTTCCGGTGTGCGCTCACCTCGGACTCACGCCGCAGACCGTGCTTGCGCTGGGCGGCTACCGCGTGCAAGGCAAGGAGAGCGAGGCAGCCGCACTGCTGCGCCGACAGGCACTCGAACTGCAGGATGCAGGTGCCGCGATGCTGGTGTTGGAGATGGTGCCCGCGTCGCTCGCCGCCGCGCTCACGCAGGAACTCACACGATGCGCGACCATCGGCATCGGTGCCGGGCGTGCAACGGCCGGCCAGGTGCTCGTGCTGCACGACATGCTGGGCATCAACCTCGGCAAGATGCCGAAGTTCGTGCGCAACTTCATGGTCGGGAGCGACGGCATCGCGCAGGCGATGCAAGCCTATGTGCGCGCGGTGAAGGACGGCAGCTTTCCGGACGACGCCCTGCACGCGTGGTAGCGCCCTTGCAGTCTTCCCTTGCTCCTTTCAACGAACACGATCCATTCCATGTACATCGCACGCACCATTCCCGAGTTGCGCGAACACCTTGGCTCCCATCGACGTCCCGCCTTCGTTCCCACAATGGGCAATCTGCATGACGGCCACCTCGACCTCGTGCGCCGCGCCAAGCCGCTGGGCGACGTCACGGTCGCCAGCATCTTCGTCAACCGCCTCCAGTTCCTGCCGCACGAGGACTTCGACACCTATCCACGCACCTGGGACAGCGATTGCGAGAAGTTGCGCGCGGCCGGTTGCGACGTGCTGTTCGCACCCGACGAGAAGGCGCTCTACCCCGAGCCGCAGACCTGCAAGGTGCACCCGGACGCCGTGCTGGCCGACATCCTCGAAGGCCATTTCCGCCCCGGCTTTTTTATCGGGGTCTGCACCGTCGTGATGAAGCTCTTCTCTTGTGTGCAACCGGCCACGGCCATGTTCGGCAAGAAGGAC
This sequence comes from Variovorax flavidus, assembly GCF_030317145.1. GTDB lineage: Bacteria > Pseudomonadota > Gammaproteobacteria > Burkholderiales > Burkholderiaceae_C > Variovorax > Variovorax flavidus. Next base: position 25,501 of record NZ_JASZYE010000001.1, on the reverse strand, counting down.
TACCAGCAGCTCATGATCATCCGGCACATGGTGCGTCAGTTCGCGCTGCCGATCGAGATCGTGGGCGTGGAGACGATGCGCGCCGAAGACGGCCTGGCACTGTCGTCGCGCAACGGCTACCTGAGCGAACCGGAGCGCGCGGAGGCGGTGCAGCTCTCGAAAGCGCTTCGGGACATGGCCGAGGCGGTGCGCTCCGGCGAGCGCGATCTCGACGCCATCGAGACGCGCGCAATGGACGCCCTCCGGGAGCGCGGATGGCAACCCGACTACCTGGTGCTGCGGCGACGTTCCGACCTGCAGGCACCTTCGCCCGGCGAACCGCTGGTCGCACTCGCCGCGGCTCGCCTGGGCGCGACGAGGCTGATCGACAACCTCGAGATCAACGCGCAGACCTGACCAGCGCCCGGCGCCGCCGGGTGCCCTCAGGCAGCGCCGATGCCGGCGACCATGGCGCCCGCCGGCAGCCCGCTCTTGAGTCTCGCGGTGAAGTCCAGCATGCGATCGATCGGCACGCGCGCACGCAGGCCCAGCGCGGGATCGACATGGACCTCGCCCGCACCCGTTTCCAGCACGCGCGCCACGTCCGCCAGCCCGTTCATGGCCATCCACGGACAGTGCGCACAGCTCTTGCACGTGGCGCCGTTGCCCGATGTCGGCGCCGCGATGAAGGTCTTGCCCGGGTTGAGCGTACGCAGCTTGTGCAGCATGCCCGTATCGGTTGCGACGATGAACTCCGTCGCATCCATGCGTTGCGCGGCGCTCAGAATGGCCGACGTGGACCCGACCGCATCGGCCAGCGCAATCACTTCAGCCGGTGATTCCGGGTGCACGAGCACGCGAGCCGCGGGGTGCTCCTTCTTGAGCAGTTCCAGTTCGAGCGCCTTGAATTCGTCGTGCACGATGCACGCACCCTGCCAGCTCACCATGTCCGCCCCGGTTTCGCGGCGGATGTAGTCGCCCAGGTGCTGGTCCGGCGCCCACAGAATCTTCTGGCCTTGCGCCGTCAGGGCCCGCACCACGTCCAGCGCGCATCCCGAGGTCACGAGCCAGTCGGCGCGCGCCTTCACCGCCGCACTGGTGTTGGCGTAGACGACCACCGTGCGATCCGGATGCTGATCGCAAAAGGCACTGAAGGCATCGGCCGGGCAGCCGAGATCCAGCGAGCAGGTTGCGTCCAGGTCGGGCATCAGCACGCGCTTTTCGGGCGAGAGGATCTTCGCCGTCTCGCCCATGAAGCGCACGCCGGAGACAACCAGCGTCTGCGCGGCATGGTCCCGGCCGAAGCGCGCCATCTCGAGCGAATCGCTCACCAGGCCACCGGTCTCTTCGGCCAGGTCCTGCAGATCGGGGTGCACGTAATAGTGCGACACCATCACCGCATTGCGCTCGCGCAGCAGACTGCGGATGCGATCTTTCAAGGCGTCGCGTTCAGCCGCCGTGGGCTCGGGCGGCACACGGGCCCAGGCCTGGCGGGTGTCGCAGGTGGAACCGCCTTCCGCGGTGGCGATCGGCTGGGCGTAGTCGACGCCGATGAGTGAGTGCGCCATCGCTCAACCTTCCTGGAACCGCATCGAGAAATCGATGGCCTTGACATCCTTGGTGAGGGCGCCGACCGAAATGCGGTCGACGCCGGTCTCGGCCAGGGCGCGAATGCTGTCGAGCGTGACGCCACCCGAGATCTCGAGCACCGCGCGTGCGTCGCCCGCCACATCGTTGCGGCGCACGGCTTCGCGCAGGGTGGGCAGGTCCATGTTGTCCAGCAGGACCATGCGGGCGCCGTTGGCCAGCGCCTCGTCGAGTTGGGCGAGCGTCTCGACCTCGATTTCGACGAACTTCGCCTGCGCAGCGACCTCGGCCGCTGCGCGCAGGGCCGCGCTGACGCCGCCGGCCGCCGCAATGTGGTTCTCCTTGATCAGGATCGCGTCATAGAGGCCGATGCGGTGGTTCGTGCCACCACCGGTGCGCACGGCGTATTTCTGCGCCAGCCGAAGGCCCGGCAAGGTCTTGCGCGTATCGACGATCTGGGCGCGCGTACCGCGGACCGCATCGACGTAGGTGGCGGTGCGTGTCGCCACGGCGCTCAGCAATTGAAGGAAATTGAGTGCGGTGCGTTCGGCGGTGAGCAAGCTGCGCGCGTCGCCGGCGAGTTCGAGCACCGTCTGATCGGCGGTGCAGTGCTCGCCCTCCGCGCAATGCCACGTCACGCGCGCTTGCGGGTCGAGTTGCCGCACGACGGCTTCCACCCACGGGGCGCCGCACAGCACGGCGGCCTCGCGCGTGCGCACCCGGGCCGTGGCCCTCCGCTGCGGCGCCACCAGTCCAGCCGTAAGGTCGTGATCGCCAACGTCCTCCTGCAATGCCCGGCGCGCATCCGTGCTCGCCAATTCGGCCACGCTGGCCCTGGAAAAATCGAAAAAGCTGGTCATGTGTCGTGAGTTGCGAGAGCCGCTCCCTTGTCTTGGAGGCGCCATTTTGACGGCTCTCGAAAGTGGCGGATCCGTGAGTTTCCGCCTCGCGCCGGGCAGCGCTCAGATGGCGCGCCACGAATCCAGGCAGTGAGCCGCGAGCGCGGTAACCCAGAATTCCTCGTCCGGATCGAAGGCCAGTCCGAACCGCGGACTGACAAGAAACCCCGCCTTCTCGAACGCTGCCGGATCGGTCGTGCGGACGAAAGAAGAGAGCGCGGCGAACGGCACGGACACGTTGCCGATATTCACCACCGGCGCCTGCAGCGTGATTTCCTCCAGCCTGCCGCAGTCCTGAAAGCGGAAAACGACCGATTCATAGTCCATCTCGTGGAGACCGATGCCGTTGCGGCATGTTCTCGCGGGCACGCCTCGCATCCGCACGACCTCTTCCCTGGAGGCGGAGAACGGCGTTTCGTCGACGCGGACAAAGGGTTCGAGCTTCATCGGAGCAGCCAGTATGCACACCCTGCCCATCCGGGCAGTAGCGCCATCCCCTTGTGCCTTCACACAATGAAGCCATCTAAGGAGCTCCCATGGCCGACACGATGTCCTCATCTTTCGAACAACTGTCCGCGGCAATGGCCGACGCGGTGGCCGGCGCGGCCCGCAGCGTGGTGGCGGTGCACACCGGGCGTTCGCGCTCCAGCGGATTTGCCTGGCGCGACGGGCTGGTCGTCACCTGCGACGAGGCGCTGCCAGACGACGCGGAAGTGACGGTCTGCCTGCCGGACGGCGCGAGCGCCGGCGCGAAACTCGTCGGACGCGATGCCGGTACCGACATCGCCCTGTTGCGCATCGAAAGCGGCACGCCCGCCCCGATCGCGTTCGACCCGGCTCCGGTGCGCGCCGGAGCCATCGCGCTCGCGGTCGGGTCGGTCGCGGGCACACCGGTTGCGGCAGCTGGCGTGGTCTCGCTGTCGGGCCCCGCCTGGCGCAGCCTGCGCGGCGGCGAGATCGACGCGCGGATCGAACTCGGACTCCACATGCGGCGCATCGCCGAAGGCGGGCTGGCGCTGGACGCGCAGGGCCGGGCCATCGGCATGAGCGTGTTCGGCCCACGCCGGCGGGTGCTGGTCATTCCGGGCGCGACGATCGACCGTGTCGCCGCGCAGCTCGCCGCGCACGGCCGGGTGCCGCGAGGCTACCTGGGTGTCGGCCTCCAGCCGGTGAAGCTCGAGCCCGATGGCATCGGCGCAATGGTCATGGCCATCGACCGCGATGGACCGGCCGCGAAGGCGGGCCTGCACCAGGGCGACGTCATCGTGGCCTGGAACGGCGAAGCGGTGCGCAGCGTGCAGGCGCTGCTGCGGGCACTGGGCCCGGCGAGCGTGGGCACGGTCGTGACGCTGTCGCTGCGCCGCGCCGGCCAGCCGGTCGAGGCGAAGATCACCATTGGCGAAAGGCCGGCCGATTGAACAAGACGGGCGTTACGGAACCGATCGTGATCGCGGTCGATATCGCCGATGCAGAGCTGTCGGAACGCCTGCTCGCGTCGCTGTCGGACGTGCCGGGGCTGCGTGTCGCCCAGCGCGGCGAGCCGGCCGATGTCGCGGTCGTGCCGGCAGACACCTTGCCCGCGGCCGATGCCGATGCGGCGCTGACCCGGCGCGAAGTCGAAGTGCTGGCGCTGATGGCCGAGGGCGCATCCAACAAGGCCATCGCACGGCGGCTGGGCATTTCGGTGCACACGGCCAAGTTCCATGTCGGCTCGCTGCTCGACAAGCTGGATGCCACCGGCCGCACGGATGCGGTGGCGCAGGCGGTTCGGCAGGGTGTCATCCATCTCTGAGAGAACCATGTTCGACGACCACACGCCCTCCCCCAACTCCGCCGAAGACAGTGCAACCGAGCTGAACCAGGACGCACTCATCGACGCCTATTCGCATGCGGTTGCAACGGTGGCCGACAACGTCGGGCCGGCCGTGGTGCGCGTGCAGAGCGGCGCGCCCGGACGGCGCGGCGGCCTGGGCTCGGGCGTGGTCATCGCCGGCGACGGACTGGTGCTCACCAACAGCCACGTCGTCGGCGGCGCGCGCCGCATGCGCATCGGGCTCGCGGAGGCTGGCGACAGGGAAGCCGAGCTGCTCGGCGATGACCCCGCCACCGATCTCGCGCTACTGCGCGTGGAGCTTCCGCGCGGCGCAGCCACCGCGACGCTCGGGGATTCGAAGATGCTCAAGCGCGGCCATCTGGTCGTGGGCATCGGCAATCCGCTGGGCTTCGAGTCGACCATCACGGCCGGCATCGTGTCGGCGCTGGGTCGATCGCTGCGCTCGCAGAGCGGGCACCTCATCGACGACGTGATCCAGACCGATGCGGCGCTCAATCCGGGCAACTCGGGCGGCGCACTCGTGGCCGCGTCCGGGCAGGTGGTGGGCATCAACACGGCCATGATCGCGGGCGCGCAGGGACTTGCGTTCGCGGTGTCGAGCAACACGGCGCGCTTCGTGATCGGCGAGTTCATCGCCCATGGCCGGGTGCGGCGCGCGCATCTGGGCATCGCGGCGCAGACGGTGCCGCTTCCACGGCGCGTGGCACTGGCCGTTCATTCGGGCGCCAACGCCGTGCGTATCGGCGAAGTGCAGGCCGGCGGTGCCGCGGACTTGGCAGGACTGCGCGTGGGCGACATCCTCATTGCGCTGGACGACGTGGTCGTGGGGGGCGCGGATGACCTGCTGCGCCTGCTGGGCGCGGATCGCATCGGTCGGCCTGTCGAGGTGTCGCTGCTGCGCGATGGCCGCCTCGTCACGCGGAAGGTGACGGCGCAGGAACGGCCCTAGTGAAAATCCCGGCTTCTGGTGGCCTGCGCCAGGCGCCCCAGCAGCGGCGTGAGGTCCTTGAACCCCGTCGCGACCAGATGCCGCACTTCACCGCCGCTGTCCACATCGCGCTGCCAGGTGCCCTGCACCGCCAGCAGCGTCGACTTGAGCAGCGGTTCGCGCCAGGCCTCGATCACGTGGCTCCAGACGATCACGTTGACGTTGCCGGTCTCGTCCTCGAGCGTGACGAAGATGGTGCCTTTGGCGGTCTGCGGGCGCTGGCGCCCCTTGACCATGCCGCAGGCGCGCACGGTCTGGCCGCTGGGCAGCGAGCGCAGTTGTTCCGCGCTCATCAGGTTCATGCGGGCGAGCCGCGGGCGCAGCAATGCGAGCGGATGGCGGCGCAGCGTGAGGCCCAGCGAGACGTAATCGCCGAGGATTTCCTCGCCCTCGGGCGCGGCGGGCAGCTGCAAGGCGGGCTCGTCGATCGGCACGCCCTTGAGCAACGCGGGCGCGCGGCGCTGGGCGGTGGCGTCCCACACCTGCTGGCGGCGATGGCCCGAGAGCGACATCAGCGCATCGGCGGCGGCCAGCGCGGCCATGTCCTTGGCGTCGAGCTCGGCTCGCAGTGCAAGGTCTTCGGTGCTGGTGAAGGGTGCCTGCGTGCGCGCCGCAAGAAGACGCCCGGCGCCTGCCTCGCTGAGGCTTGACACGATCCGCAGGCCCAGCCGCACGGCGGGCGGGTCCGGATGGCCCAGGCGCCCTGCATGGCGCACATCGGTGCCATCCGGCATGCGCGGCGCATCGGGCTCGCGGGCCTCGAGACTGCTATCGAATTCGCTTGCCGTGACATCGACCGGCCGCACCTCGACGCCATGGCGCCGCGCGTCCTGCACAAGCTGCGAAGGGCTGTAGAAACCCATCGGCTGCGAATCGAGCAGCGCCGCCAGGAAGCAGGCGGGTTCGTGGCGCTTGAGCCAGCTGCTGACGCAGACCAGCAAGGCAAAGCTCGCGGCATGGCTCTCGGGAAATCCGTAATCGCCGAAGCCCATCACCTGCTTGAAGATCGCTTCGGCAAAGGCGGGCTTGTAGCCTTTGCGAACCATGCCGTTCACGAGCTTGTCGTGAAACTTCCCGAGGCCGCCCTTGCGCTTCCATGCGGCCATGGCCCGGCGCAACTGATCAGCCTCGTCCGCGGTGAAATCGGCGGCGACCATGGCAATCTGCATCACCTGCTCCTGGAAGATCGGCACGCCCAGGGTTCGCTCCAGTGCGGGCCGCAGTTCGTCCTTCTCGTAGTGGATGGGGAGCCCCTTGCGCACGCGCTCGCGCTGCTTGAGATACGGATGCACCATGCCACCCTGGATGGGCCCCGGCCGCACGATCGCCACCTCGATCACCAGGTCCTCGTAGGTGCGCGGCTTCAGGCGCGGCAGCATCGACATCTGCGCCCTGCTCTCGATCTGGAACACGCCGACGGTGTCGGCATCGCAGATCATGTCGAACACTTCCCGGTCGTCGTTGGGAATCTGATGCATCTGCAGCGTCGTGCCGCGCCAGCGGTTCATGAGTTCGAGCCCGCGACGGATGGCGCTGAGCATGCCCAGCGCGAGCACGTCGACCTTGAGCATGCCCATGGCTTCGAGGTCGTCCTTTTCCCACTGGATGACGGAGCGGTCCTTCATCGATGCCTTTTCCACCGGCACCAGCCGCGTGAGCCGCGTATGGGTGAGCACGAAGCCGCCGACGTGCTGGCTCAGGTGGCGCGGAAACCCCTTGAGCTGGCATGTGAGGTCGATCCACTGCTGCAGCTTGAGCGGGTCTTCGTGCACCTCCGCGCGCGCGGCCGCCGCCTTCAGCTGCTCGCCGAGCACGGTTTCGTCGAACCAGTAGTGGTCCTTGGCGAATTCGTCGATCAGCCGCGCGTCGATGCCGAGCGCCTTGCCCACGTCGCGCAGTGCGCTGCGCGAGCGGTAGCAGATCACGACCGCTGCGATGGCGGCGCGCTCTCGGCCGTATTTCTTGTAGATGTACTGGATGACCTCTTCGCGCCGCTGGTGCTCGAAGTCGACGTCGATGTCGGGCGGCTCGCGGCGGTGGCGGCTCAGGAAGCGCTCGAACAGCAGGTGGCCTTTGTCGGGAGCGATCGCGGTGATGCCCAGGCAGTAGCAGACCACCGAGTTGGCCGAGGAGCCGCGGCCCTGGCAAAGGATTTTCTCCTGACGGGCGAAGCGCACGATGTCCTCGACCGTGAGGAAGAACATCTCGTATTCGAGTTCGAGGATCAGCTGAAGCTCGCGTTGCACCTGGCGGCAGACCTTCTCGGGGATGCCCGACGCATACCGTTCGGGGGGGTAGCGCTGGATCGCGCCCTCCCAGGTCTTGCGCACCAGCGTCTGCGCCGGCGTCTCCCCGTTGCCCACGCTTTCGAGCGGGTACTTGTAGTTCTCGCGGATCACCTCGGGATCGAAGCGGCAGCGCTCCGCCACCCGGAGCGTGTTCGCGAGCATCTCGTCGGTATAGAGCCCCGCCAGCCGCACGCGCTGCCGCAGGTGCCGCTCGGCGTTGGACTGCAGCGCGAAGCCGCACTCGGCCACGGTCTTGCCTTCGCGCACGGCGGTGAGCACGTCCTGCAGCGGCTTGCGCGCGCGTGCATGCATGTGCACGTCGCCGGCGGCCACGAGCGGCACGCCGGCCTGTTCGCCCGCCTCGGCCAGCGTGACGAACCAGAGGTCGTCGTCGAGTTCGTTGAGCATCTCGACAGCCAGCCAGAGGTTGCCGCCGAACAGCGTCCGGGCCGCGATCAGGTCTTCGTGCAACGTGGAGACATCGACCGCGCCGCCGGGATTCCGGTCAGGTACGAAAAGAATCTGGCAATGCTGCAGCGAGGCGACGTCGCTGTCTTCCCAGCTCACGCGGTATTCGCCCTTGGGCAGTTCGGTGTTGCGTGCGGCGGTGATGAATTCGCAAAGGTTGCCCCAGCCTTCGGTGTCGTTGGCAATGACCACCAGCTTGAAGCGCTCGAAGCGGAACTCGCTGCCGAACAGCAGCCGGAAGTCCGGGTGGCGCGGGATCGGCGGCTCCTCGGGGTAATCGCGCTCGTGGGCCTCTAGCTTCGCGGGCAATTCAAGCAGGCCGACATGCGCACGCACCACGCCGGCCACCGAGCATTCGTCGGTGATCGCGAGGGCCGCATAGCCGAGGTGATAGGCGCGCTCCACCATTTCCTCGGGCGTGGACGCGCCGCGCTGGAAGCTGAAGTTGGTGAGGCAATGCAGTTCGGCATACCCCGGCAGGCCGGGCGCGAGCGCTTGCTGCTTCGGCAACGCATGCATCGCGGGGAGCGTGAGCGCGCGGATCTTCTTGTCGCTGAGTTCAGGCATAGAGGCCTTGCAGGTACCAGCGCACCTCGCCTTCAACGAAGCAAGCGGCCGGACGCTCGCGAAAGATCCACACCAGGCCGGCCTCAGGGCTCTCGGCGACGTAGTAGTCGCGCACGGCAGGCCGGCCGCCGTCTTCCACGCCGCCCCACCAGCCGGCCTCGACCCGCTGCGGACCGATCAATCGGCGCAGCGGTCCCCGGTAGCACGGGCGCTCGCCTTCCATGTCGAGGCGCAGCGGCTCGGGCAGCAGCCACGCAGGGTAGATGGCGTCACCCCCAGGTTGGCTCACTTCGTGTAGCCGCCCACCCCCTTGCAGGGGGCAACACCGGTGGCCCGGCGAAGCCGATTCCACGGTGTTTCCCGAACGGGCGGCGCTGCGCTGGCCCTTGCCTGCTTGCAAGGCGGGTTGCCATGTCTGCTTGCGCTCGGGCCGGTGATCGGCCTGTGGTGTGGGCACGAGCACTTGCTGCGGGCCGAGCCGTGCGCTGAGCCGTTCGACCATTTCATGGAACCTGTCGCCCTTGCGGTTGTCCTCGGGCAGGAAGCTCGTGCTGGCGCCAGCCCAGGGGTCGGTTTCGAGCGAACGCAGCCGCAGCCAGCTCGCGGGCGCGGCGAGCGTGGTGAGCGCCAGTTTTTCGGATATGAGGCGGCGCAAGTGGGCCATGTCCTGCGTGGCCTCGGCGGTGCGCACGGTGATGTGCTGGTGCGGCGGCAGGTTCACGCCGTTGAGGCGCTTCAGATCGAGCGTCCATTGCAGTTCGAGCGCGCGCGCTCCGCGCTGCCGGGCGCGCAGCCAGATCTGCAGCGCCGACAGCAGGCGGTTGGCCGACCACATGAGTTCGGGTGCGCCTTCAGCCAGTGCGGGGAGTTCGAGCTTCTGCTCGAACACATCGGGCAGCGTGAGCCAGCAATGGCTTTCAGGCCTCAGGCCGTAGGCCGCATCGAGCGCCGAGCGCAGTTCCTTTCCGAAACGCCGCGTGAGGCCGCCGCGCGGCAGTGCCGCCACGTCGCCCCAGGTGCGGCAGCCGAGGTGCGCCAGCACGTCGAGGTGATCGCGGGCAGCGCTCAGCGTGTCGAGCGGCAGGCCGGACGGCACATCGGCCGGAGGCTTCTCGCCGCGCGCGAACATCCGCAGTCGCGCGAGCGCGCTCAGGCATGTCGCGCCCTGCGCCTGCTGCACACGCACCGGTGCGGGATTGAGGCTCACGATCTGGCGCATCAGGGCCAGCCGCCCGCCCCATAGCCGCTCGCAGGCGGACACCTCGAGCAGCAGTGCCTCGTCGACCCAGGCGACGCGCGGGGTGAACTGCAGGGCCCACCAGCCCAGCGCCTCGTCGGAAGGCATGGGCGGCATGGGCGTCTCCGCCTCAGGCTGCAGCCAGTGCAATGCGATCCAGTGCATGTCGTTTTCCCTGGTGGAGGTCGATGCACACCACCGTGGCTGTGTTGTCGCTGGCCTGCGGCACGCCTTCCTGCCGATGGCGCAACTTGCGCCGGAGCCGGCTTGCCGCCAGCAGCGCGGTCATGCGTTCGCTGCATGCCGGTAGCTGGATGGGCGAGGCCAAGGGCGGGCCGCGGCGCTTGAGGATGTGGACGTCGAGCCGCGACCGGTCCTCCTCGCTGAGCGTCACCTGCAGGCGCAAGCGGGCCGGCGACGTGGAAGACGCCGACGCCGCGGGCCGGAGCACGAACAGGAGGGAGTCGTGCTGCGCCGCCGCGAGCTGCAGCCGCCGCAGATCGCTCACGCGCGCCTGCGGCAGCCACGCCAGCACGGCAGCCACGTCGGCGCAGCGCAGCGCCTGTTCGCACGCCCAGAGCCGTGCAGCGGCCGCCTCGCTGCGAATCCACAGCAAGGATTCGACCGGCAAGCCGTGCGCCGCCAGCGAGGGGCCGAAGGGTTCTTGGGGCGCACCGATCAGCGCCACCGGCCCCGTGTCGCCCCGCACCGCTTGCGCCAGGGCCGGCAACAGCAGCTGCCACGAATGCGCCTCGGGCGTGGACTGCAGCAGCTCGGTCATCGCCCCGACCGGCCAGCCGCCACCGGGCAGCTGCGCATCGAGCGCGGCGTGGCCGCTGCCGATGACCTGCGCATCGGCCATGCCCAGTTCATCCCCGCGCCAGACCTTGTGGCGTGCGGAGGGTGAAAAGGGGTCGGAGAAAGGGAGGCCCATGATGATCGGATGACTGTATTTTTATACAGTATTTCCGATCTCTGTCAGCAATCTTTAATTTCCTTGCCGACCACAGCGGTTATCGGCAGCATCGTGCGCAGCCACCGAACCGAAGCCAGCCATGCGCACCCTGCCCCACACCCTGGAGTTCAACAAGCAGGTGAACGGCTCGATCGTCGCCATCAACCGCAGCCAACTATTGCGCCTGAGCGCAGCGCTGTCGCTCTCCGCCGCCTGGCCGCTCAGCGCATCCGCCCAGAACCCGGGAGCCGTCCGCATGAACACCCGCCCCATCCCCTCCACCCGTGAAGCCCTGCCCGTGGTCGGCTGCGGCACCTGGATCGGCTTTGACGTCGCAGCCGGGAGCGCGGAGTACCAGCGCCTGCCGGGCGTGCTCGATGCGCTGTTCGCCGCCGGCGGCACGGTGATCGACAGTTCGCCGATGTATGGCCGCTCCGAGGCCGTGACCGGCGATCTCCTGGCGGCATCGAATCAGCGGGGCAAGGCCTTCCTCGCCACCAAGGTGTGGACCAGCGGCCGCGATGCCGGCATCGCGCAGATGGAACAGTCCTTCGCGCGCCTGCGCACCGATCGCATCGACCTGATGCAGGTGCACAACCTCGTCGACTGGCGCACCCACCTCAAGACCTTGCGCGGCTGGAAGGACAAGGGCCGCGTGCGCTATATCGGCGTCACGCACTACACCGCGTCGGCCTATGCCGAGGTCGAAGCGGTCCTGCGCGCGGAGAAGCTCGACTTCCTGCAGATCAACTATTCATTCGACGAGCGCGAAGCGGCGCAGCGCCTGCTGCCGCTGGCAGCGGAACGCGGCGTGGCGGTCATCGTCAACATGCCCTTCGGCGGCGGCGGGCTGCTGCGCCGGTTGCGCGACAAGCCCCTGCCCGGCTGGGCCGGCGAGATCGGCAGCACGAGCTGGGCACAGGTGCTGATCAAGTTCGTGCTCAGCCATCCCGCCGTGACCTGCACGATCCCCGGCACGAGCCGGCCCGAGCACATGGCGGACAACGCTGCGGCTGGTGCCGGCCCCGTACCAGACGCCGCCTTCTGGCGTCGCAAGGACGTTGCGCTGCCCCTCTAGCGTCGAGTCAGGAGAGAAAGCGCAGCAGCTGCGCGTTGACTTCGTCAGCGCGCTCGAACTGCACCCAGTGCCCGGCGCCGTCGATCACCACGCCCTTGCGTTCGGGATGGGCGCCGACGAGTTGCGCGACCAGCGGGCGCGAATCGGCCGTGACGTCATGTTCGCCCCAGAGCAGGAGCTGCGCCCCCCCGATCGCGTCCAGCGCCACCTGCAGCCCGCCCGCGAGCGAGATTTCCTTGCTGCGAAAGCGCGTGCCATGGCAGGAGACGTCATGGATCGCAAAAGCCAGCGCATCGATGGCCGCCTTGTCGTGCAGCATCAATGCGGCCAGGTTGTGCAGCAGCGCCGCACGCTCCTGGTCGCGGTCTTCGGCGGCGCGCCAGTTGATCATTTCCACCGTCATGCGGCGCAGCGTGCCGTGGCCGCCACTGCCCAGCAAGGCCAGCCGGCGAATGCCGCCACGTCGTGCACCGAACTTCGCAGCCACCAGGCCGCCGAACGAGAAGCCGCCGAGATCGATCTCGGTCTGCGCGCCGATCAGGCCATCCAGCGTTCCGGACAGCGCATCGAGCAAGGGATCGACCGCCGCCTGGCCGGACGCCGGCTTGGGCGGCGTGTCGGAATCGTGGAAGCCCGGCATATCGGGCAGCCACAGCGTGCGTGAGGACGACAGCGCCTCGACATTGCGCAGCCAGTGCATCCAGCTGCCGTGGCCGCCGTGCAGCATGACCAGCGGCGGATGCGAATCGTCGTTGCCGAAGCGGCGCCAGCGAACGCGCACGCCGCCATGCTCGGCATCGTGATGGGTGGACTGCGCGTCGATGCGCGCAATCAGGCGGAGCGCGTCGGCTTCCGCCTGGGGATCGAAGGTCGAGAAATAAGGCACCGGCACATTGTGCCGCGCACCGACGTCTCAGGCCGCCGCGGCAGCGCCGAAGCGAAAGCTCGACACCGCGATGCCGCCCATGAAGGCCTCCTCGTGATAGACGCGCTCCCCGGCTTCGCCTTCGGCAGCGCCCACCGCGACCATCAGCGGGATCAGGTGCTCCTCGCGCGGATGGGCGATGCGGGCCGCCGGCGCCGTCGACCATTGCAGCAGTCGGTCGACGCGCTGCGCCGGCGTGGCGCCGACCACCGCGCCGTCCAGCCAGTCGTCGAACGCCTTCGACACGTCGCGCGCCTGCGGGCCGAACGCGCGCAGGTTGTGATAGCTCAGGCCGCTGCCGACGATCAATACGTTCTCGTCTCGCAGGGGCGCGATGGCGCGGCCCAACGCGATGTGCTCGGCTGGATCGAGTCCGCGCCGCAGCGACAACTGCACCACCGGCACGTCGGCCTTCGGATAGATGGCGGCCATCGGCGAGAAGGTGCCGTGGTCGAAGCCGCGCTCGGCATCGATCTGCGCGGGCAGGCCGGCGGCCTCGATCAGCGTCTGGACGCGACGCGCGAGTTCGGGCGAGCCGGGGGCGTCGTAGTGCACGCGGTAGGTGTGCTCGGGGAAGCCGCCGTAGTCGTAGATCATCGGCGGGCGCGGGTTGCCCATGACCGTGAAGGCGGGCTCCTCCCAGTGCGCCGAGATCATCAGGATTGCAGCCGGCGTTCGGCCGATCTGGCGCGGCATGTCGGCCAGGGCGGCTTCGAGCTGGTCGTAGGCGTGGCCCATTTCCTTTTTCATCCACGGCCAGGGGCCGCCGCCGTGCGAAATGAAATAAGTAGGAAGGGTCGAAAGTCGTGTGCTCATGGAATGCTCCTTGGGCGCCAGTCTAGAGATTGTCGAGCGAGCAGCACGCCGTGCGCGCGCAAAGCCCTTTCATCCCTTTCCGCGCGGAACCCCTCGCCCGCCGGTACAGTGGCGCCTCATTGGAGACAGCCCGCCTTGTTCCGTTTTTTCGAAAAACTGCTTCACCCGTACCCGCCCGCCGAGCCCGCCCTGCCGCCGCACGGGCTCTTCGCATTTCTCTGGGCCTGCACCCGCGGGCTGCGGGGCACGATCGCCACGATGGCCGTTCTCACGGCCGCGATGTCGGCCTTCGAGGCGCTGCTGTTCGCCATGCTGGGGCGCATCGTCGACTGGCTCGGCGGCCAGGAGCCGTCGCGCTTGTGGGAGGACCGGGGCACCACGCTGATGTGGCTCGGCTTCGCCCTGCTCGTGAGCATCGGCGTGGTGGCATTGCAGACCATCGTCAAGCACCAGACGCTGGCCGCTAATCTGCCGATGCGGTTGCGCTGGAACTTCCACCGGCTCATGCTGGGCCAGAGCATGGCCTTCTACCAGGACGAGTTCGCGGGCCGGATCACGGCGAAGGTCATGCAGACGGCCCTGGCCGTGCGCGACACGATCTTCGTGCTGGCCGACGTGCTGGTGGCGATGGGCGTGTACGTCGCGACCATGATCGTGCTCGCCGGCGTCCTCGACAAGCAACTCGTGCTGCCCTTCCTGGTCTGGATGGTGCTCTACATCGCGTCGCTGATCTTCTTCGTGCCGCGCCTCGGCAAGGTCGGCAAGGCCCAGGCCGATGCCCGCGCACTGATGACGGGCCGCGTGACCGACGCCTACACCAACATCGCGACCGTCAAGCTTTTCTCGCACACGCAACGCGAGGCCGGTTTCGCGCGCGCGGCGATGAAGGAATTCATGCAGACCGGTTACGGCCAGATGCGGCTGGTGAGCGCCTTCGAGATCGTGAACCACACGCTGAGCATGGGCCTGACCGCCGGCATGGCGGGCATGGCGCTGTGGCTCTGGTCGCAGGGCTCGGTCGGGGTCGGCGCCGTGGCCGCGGCCACTGCCATGGCGCTGCGTCTGCAGGGCATGTCGCACTGGATCATGTGGGAGATGACCAGCCTGTTCGAGAACATCGGCACGGTGCAGGACGGCATGAAGACCCTGTCGCGCCCGCGCACCGTGCTCGACGCGCCGGATGCGGTCACGCTCTCGGTGCCGCGCGGCGAGGTGCGCTTCGAGCATGCGAGCTTCCGCTACGGCGACGGAGCGCGGCGGGTGATCGACGACCTGACGCTCACTGTCGCGCCTGGCGAAAAGATCGGCCTCGTGGGCCGCTCGGGCGCGGGCAAGTCGACGCTGGTCAACTTGCTGCTGCGCTTCCATGACCTGGACGGCGGCCGCATCCTCATCGACGGCCAGGACATCGCCCACGTCACGCAGGACAGCCTGCGCGCCCACATCGGCATGGTCACGCAGGACACCTCGCTCATGCACCGCTCGGTTGCCGACAACATCGCCTACGGCAAGCCCGACGCGAGCGACGTCGCCATCCGTGCCGCTGCGGCGCGCGCCGAAGCGCACGAATTCATCGAGACGCTCGGCGACCCGAACGGGCGTCGCGGCTACGAGGCCCACGTGGGCGAGCGTGGCGTCAAGCTCTCCGGCGGGCAGCGCCAGCGCGTCGCCATCGCGCGCGTGATGCTGAAGGACGCGCCGATCCTGCTGCTCGACGAGGCCACGAGCGCGCTCGACTCCGAAGTCGAGGCCGCGATCCAGGCCAGCCTCTATCGCCTGATGGAAGGCAAGACAGTGATCGCGATTGCGCACCGCCTGTCGACGATCGCGGCGATGGACCGGCTGATCGTGCTCGACGAGGGCCGTGTCGTGGAGGAAGGCGATCACAAGACGCTGTTGGCGCAAGGCGGCCTGTATGCGCGCCTGTGGTCGCACCAGAGCGGTGGCTTCCTGGGGGACGGCAGCGACGAAGAGGATTACGCGGAAGAAGAGCCCTCGACGGTCTGACTTGCAAGTCCTACAGTGGGCAGTGACGCCCGCCGACATCGTCGCCCCTGGCGGGCGGGCATTCTGGATTCGTCTTCAACAAAGAGGAGTTTCCACCGTGAATTCCATCATCTACATCGTCGGTCTGGTCGTGGTCGTTGTCGCCGTACTCTCATTCTTCGGCCTTCGCTGAGAACACCCCTTCCTCTTTCCTGTCCCCGGCCACGGGGTTGATGGGGCCGCAGTGCGGCCCCGTTTTTCATGGGCTGACGGCCGATTCGGCACGGGCATAATTTCGCGCTCCCCTCCGGTGCGCCGGCATTGCCCTGTGTTGTAAAGGAAGCTGTTGAACCCCGTGGCGCACCCCTCTCCTTTCCAGGACGCGACGATCACCGAGGCGGTGCAGCTGGTCGAGGAGACCGGTCCGCTCGACGACTCGCAAGCCATGCGAGAGGCGATGCGCCTTCATCAGGACTCCGGCCGCCGAATCGTGGAACGCGCGCGGGCGCTCGGGCAACGTATCGGACTGCAGGCCGAATGGGCTCGGGCGCAGGCCTGGGCTCCCTGGGTCCTGCTGGGGCTGGTGGCGGTCATCGTCGTCGCGGGCCTTGCGCTCGCCGGCAACATGCTTGGCGGCACGGAGCGCCAGATCAACGTCGTGGTCGCGCTGGCGAGTCTGCTGGGCCTGCACCTGGTCACGCTGGCGCTGTGGCTGGTCGGGCTGGTCGTTCCGCTGGGATCGTTCAACGCCTCGTTCGGCTGGCTCTGGCTCGCGTTCACGGCGCGCGTCGCGGGTGGCCAGCGCGGACAAGCGCCCATGCTGCTGCGCGCCGTCACCCGATTGCTCAACCGCGCGCGACTGCTGCCCTGGGCGCTGGGCTTCGTGAGCCACGCGATCTGGACGCTGTCGTTCGCGGTGGTGCTCGCGGCCATGCTCTTCGCTCTCGCATTTCGCAACTACACGCTGAGTTGGGAGACCACGATCCTGGAGCCCGACTTCTTCGTGCGCAGCGTGCAGTTCCTCGGCCTCGCACCCGCGTGGCTGGGTTTCCCGGTGCCCGATGCACAGGCGGTGCTGTCGCCACTGACGGCCGCCTCGGGCCAGCGCGCCTGGGCCTTGTGGCTCACGGGCTGCATCGTGGTCTACGGCTTGCTGCCGCGCGCGGCGTTGGCGCTGCTCTGCGCTGCCGTGTGGCAGGTGCGCAAGAAGGCGCTGCAGCCTGATCTGTCGCAGCCCTACTACCGCAAGCTGCTCGCGCGCTTCGATGCGCTGGCCCCACCCCACATCGTCGACGCCGATCCCGGCCGCCTTCAGCACCCTGCACCGCACGGCCTGGCAGCAGGCGACACCGGCAATGTGCTGATGGCCGTCGGCTTCGAGCTGCCCGATGAGCTGCCCTGGCCGCCAGCCGCGCTCGAGATGCGCGGCGCGCACGCGATGCGCATCGACGGCAGCGCCAATGCGCGGCGCGAGTTGCTCGACACGCTCGCCCGCGTGCGTCCCCGACGCGTGCT
This sequence comes from Variovorax flavidus, assembly GCF_030317145.1. Lineage (GTDB taxonomy): Bacteria > Pseudomonadota > Gammaproteobacteria > Burkholderiales > Burkholderiaceae_C > Variovorax > Variovorax flavidus. The sequence continues at coordinate 8,379 of NZ_JASZYE010000001.1, read as the reverse complement.
GGTCGGGTGCCATGCAGCCTCCAGCCCTGACCGCGGCACCGAACGCTTCCTGCGCGAAGTCATGTCCCTGAGCGGTGAATGCCGGCTGTGGCTTCTCGGCACTGCCACCGACGACACTGCCCGGCAGCGCTGGCATGCCTGGCTGGCCGGCGCCGGACTCGACGGCCTGCACGCCGGCGATGCGCTGGAACCCATGCTGCACGACTGGGCCTGAACATGGACCCATCCGCCACCCCCATCCGCATCGCCGTGGTCGGCCACACCAATGCCGGCAAGACCTCTCTGCTGCGCACGCTCACGCGGCGAGTGAACTTCGGCGAGGTGTCGGAGCGCCCCGGCACCACGCGCCATGTCGAGTCGGTCGACCTCATGGTCGATGGCGGGTCCGCGGTGCGCTTCTTCGACACACCCGGGCTGGAGGATGCCGTCGCACTGCGTGAACATCTCGAAGTCTTCGACAGAAGCCTCACGCCGCCCGACCGCATCCGGCAATTCCTGCAAGGTCCGGAAGCGCATGGCGCGTTCGAACAGGAAGCCAAGGTGCTCCGCGCCCTGCTCGATGTCGACGCCGCGTTCCTTGTCATCGACGCGCGCGAACCCGTGCTGCCCAAATTCCGGGCGGAAATCGAATTGCTGAGCGCCTGCGCACGCCCCGTGCTGCCGGTGCTGAACTTCGTGGGCCGTCCCACGAGTCGCGAGTCCGCCTGGAAAGAACTGCTCTCGGCCTACGGTTTGCACGTGGTGGTGCGTTTCGACGCCGCGGCCCCTTTCGTCGGCGCCGAGCGCGACCTCTATCGAGATCTGTCGACATTGCTGCGCGACCGGCGCGGCACGCTGGATCGCGTGGCGGCCTTTCTGGAAACCGAGTTCAAGCAGAGGCGGCGGGCTGCGAGCACGCGCATCGCGGAGCTGCTGGTCGACGCAACAGCCATGCGCCGCGCGGCCTCGGCCACGGAATTTTCAGACGAGGAAGCCCGCCAGCGCCTGGTCGCCGCGCTGCAGAAGTCCCTTTTCGACAAGGCGCAGCGATGCGCCGACGACTTGCTCGCGCTCTACGGCTTTCGGGAAGGCGATGCGGACGAAGCCGCGCTGCCGCTGCTGGAAGGCCGATGGACCATGGACTTTTTCCATCCCGAGGCATTGAAGGACGCAGGGATCCTGCTGGGCAAGGGGGTCGCCGTGGGCGCGGCGGTGGGCGTCGTCGCGGACCTCGCCCTCGCCGGCCTCTCGCTCGGCGCGGGTGCGGCGCTCGGCGGCGCCATCGGCGGCGCGGTGTCGCAGGGCTGGGGACCGCTCGGCCGCAAGCTCGCCAACAAGCTGCGCGACGTGCACGAACTCACGGTGGAAGACCGCGTGCTGTTCGTGCTCCTGAGCTGGCAACTCCGCCTGCTGCGCGCGCTGGAGCAGCGCGGTCACGCGGCTGTCGACCGGATCGACGCCAGTGCGGGCGCAACGGGCGCGACAGACGCGGCCCACCGCACGATCGCCGATGTGATTCACGCCGCGCAGCCTGCGCGCAGCCACGCGGACTGGGAGTCCGGCACACGCCTGCGCTGGCGCGAGACACCTCAGCGGCAGGATCTCGTGGCGCAAGTGGCGCAACGCGTCGGGGGTGCGATCGAGGTCGTCGAGCAGCATCCTCGCGCATGAGTGCGGCATGATCATGCGCATGGAAGACCTTTCTCCTCGTCCCCTCGCCATCATCAAGCTGGGCGAAACCTTCGACACGCTGCGCGAACGCCGCGGCGATTTCGAGCACTGGATGGCCGCCGGCCTCGGCGACACCCGCCTGCCGGTCGTCGTGCTCGACCCGCGACGTGGCGACACCCTCCCCGCGCCTGCGGAGATCTCCGGCGCCATCGTGAGCGGATCCCACGCCATGGTCTCGCACCGCGAACCCTGGAGCGAGGCCACCGGCGCATGGCTCGCGCAACTCGTCGCAAGCCACACCCCTGTGCTCGGGATCTGCTTTGGCCACCAGTTGCTGGCAGACGCGCTGGGCGGCGAGGCCGGAGATCATCCGGGCGGCATGGAAATCGGCACGGTCCAGGTCGAACTCACGCCCGAGGCCACAGACGATCCGCTGATGCACGACCTGCCGCCTCGCTTCGATGCGCACGTGGTGCACCGTCAAAGCGCGCTACGGCTTCCAGAGGGGGCCGTTCGCCTTGCGGGCAACGACTTCGAACACACGCAGGCCTTTCGCATCGGCAAGAACGCCTGGGGCGTGCAGTTCCACCCGGAATTCGACGCCGACATCATGCGCGGCTACGTGGACCACCTCGCGGAACCGCTGCGCACCGCGGGCGTCGACACCGCAGCGTTGCGCGACCGGGTCGCAGGCACAGCGACCGCGGCCCGCCTGCTGGGACGCTTCGCACACATCGCCGAAGAACACGACGCCGCGGCGCGCCCTGGCCGTATTTGAGGCCGCGCGCGGAGGCGCGCGACATCAGAATGCGACTACACCGCCCGGAACACGGTTGCGCTAACGTGTCCCGCAACTTTCCAAGCAACGAAAGCACCCATGCCCCCTTCATCCCCCGCATCGGCTCCCGTCCGAAAGCACTTCTCGATGATCCGCGGCTTCCACCTGGCCGACGTGTTCACCCTGGGCAACGCGGCCTGCGGCGTCGGCGCCGTCTTCCTCGCGATGGCCTACATGGCCAGCCAGTCCCTCACCCACTTCCTCTGGGCCGCCGCGCTGGCGCCCGCGGCCTTCATCTTCGACGTGTTCGACGGCCGCATCGCGCGCTGGCGCCAGACCCATTCGGCGCTCGGGCGCGAACTCGATTCGCTCGCCGACGTCATCTCCTTCGGTGTCATGCCGGCCTCGCTCGCCTTCGCCGCGGGACTCGACGGCGGCTGGGATTGCGTGTTGCTCATCTACTTCGTCTGCTGCGGCGTGAGCCGGCTCGCGCGCTACAACGTCACGGCCGAAGCGCTTTCCGAAGGCGCCGACAAGGTCAAGTATTTCGAGGGAACGCCCATCCCGACCAGCGTGGTGCTGGTGGGAATTCTTGCCCTCGCCGCATGGCAAGGCCGGATCGGTGATGCCATCTGGGGCGGTGCCTGGTCGCTGGGGCCGTGGATTCTTCATCCGCTGAGCCTGCTCTTCGCGCTGTCGGGCACGCTGATGATCAGCAAGACCTTGCGCATTCCCAAGCTGTAGAAAGGACTGCGTCATGTCCGCAGGGGCCGAAGTTCTCCTGACACAAGGGGTGCCTAGAATGGGCACATAGTCTTCGCCGAGTCGTGCCCACCCATGATTTCATCGCGTGTACTCATTGCCTTCCTTCTTGGGCTGGTGATCTCGGGTTGCTCCAGCCTGCCTGGGCACGTCGAGCGCACCGAATCCGCCGCACTCGCGAATACGGATGACACCCGCCTGGGCAAGGCCGTCCGGACGCTCACGCAGGCCCACCCCGGAAAGTCCGGCATCCATCCGCTCCCCGTCGCCGAGGATGCCTTTGCGGCCCGCATCGTCCTCACCCAGATCGCCGATCGAAGCCTCGACCTGCAGTACTACATCTGGCACGGCGACACGACCGGGCAACTGCTGTGGGAAGCCATCTGGAAGGCGGCGGAGCGCGGCGTACGCGTGCGCCTGTTGCTCGACGATGCGAACACCGGCGGGCTCGATCCGACGCTTGCGGCACTCGATGCACACCCCAACATCGAGATCCGTCTTTTCAATCCTTTCGCGAACCGCGGATTCAGGGCCGGCGACTTCGCCACGGATTTCTCGCGCGTCAACCGGCGCATGCACAACAAGTCCTTCACCGCGGACAACCAGGTTGCCATCGTGGGCGGGCGCAATGTCGGCGACGAGTACTACGGCGCCAACATGGAGGTCGGCTTCCAGGACCTCGACGTGATGGCGATCGGCCCAGTCGCGCGCGAGGTGTCCAAGGAGTTCGACCTGTTCTGGAACAGCGCCTCCGCCTATCCCTCCGCGAGCATCCTGCCGGCCGCCGAGCCGGACGGTGCAGCACGCCTGCGTGAGAAGTGGGATCAGGTCCACCAGAGCGCGGAGGCCCAGCGCTACATCGAGGCCGTGCGCAAGACGCCCCTGTTGCGCCAACTGGCCGACCACCAGCTCGATTTCGAATGGACCACGGCACGCGTGATCCACGACAACCCGGCCAAGGTGCTCGACACGACGGATCGCAAGGACTTGCAGATGCTGCCGCTGCTGGAAGAAGCGCTCGGCAAGCCGCAGAACGAGCTCGACATGGTCTCGCCCTACTTCGTGCCCGGCAAGGGCGGCACGAAAGCGCTGACGACGCTGGCCCAGAAAGGCATCAAGGTACGCGTGCTGACCAACTCGATGTCGGCGACCGATGTCAGCCCGGTCCACGCGGGCTATTCCAAGTACCGCAAGGAACTGCTGCAGTCCGGTGTCATCCTCTACGAACTGAAGCCGGGCATCGCCGTGCCGCCGCCGGAGAAGGATGACGACAGGTCCAGAGGCCTCCCCGGCAGTGGCAGCCGCGCGAGTTCGGCCGCGAGCCTGCATGCGAAGACCTTCGCAGCGGATCGCAACCGGATCTTCGTCGGCTCATTCAACCTGGACCCGCGCTCGGCGCATCTCAACACGGAAATGGGTGTGATCATCGACAGCCCTGTGCTGGCGGGCCGTCTTGCACAGCAACTCGACACGGCAATCCCCAAGGCGGCCTACGAGGTCCGGCTCAGGCCGGATGGCAGCCTGGAATGGATCGAACGCACTCCGCAAGGCGAGACGACCTTCACGACCGAACCGGGCTCGGGTGCGATCAAGCGCGGATGGATCAACTTCCTGGAAATCCTGCCCATCGAATGGATGCTGTAGGGTGGACGTCCCACACGCTTTCTTCCTGATTGATCGACCCGATGAACGACGGCCTCCGACAACTCGTCATGCTGGCATCCACACAGCCGCTGACACCCGCTTGCGACCACTTCTACTTCCTGCGCCACGGACAGACCGAGTGCAATGCACGCCGGATCTTCCAGGCGACCGATGAGCCGTTGAGCGCACTCGGCCTGCAGCAGGCGGCTCGCGCCGCCGAACTGCTCGCCGGCGAGCCGATTCGCAGCATCGTGAGCAGCAACGTGAATCGCGCCCTCACCACTGCGCACACGGTGTCGGCCCCCCATGGCATGGCGCCAGTGGCGTTCGAGGGCCTGCGCGAACGCAACTTCGGTGCGCTGATCGGCACCTCCTCCGCCCATATCGATTGGGCCTGCGAACCCGAGGGCGGCGAGACGCTGCCCGAGTTCGTCACACGCAAGCGCATTGCGCTCGAACAGGCGCTGGCGCATCCTGCGCCCGTGCTGATCGTGGCGCACGGCGGATCGCTCTACGTGCTCGCGGCCCTGCTCGGCGTGCCGATCGACACGAGCGTGCTCGGCAACGCGCAGCCCTTGCGCTTCGAACGAAGTGGCTCTGCATGGCGCGTGAAGTCGCTCCTGCAGGCCGTGGACGGCGGAGCAGCCGTAGCCTAGGCAGCCCTCCACACGGACTCACCAGCATGGACTTCAAGGACTACTACAAGATCCTCGGCCTCGAACGAGGCGCCACCGAAGACGAGGTGCGCAAGGCCTACCGCAAGCTGGCGCGCAAGTACCACCCGGACGTCAGCAAGGAGCCCGATGCCGAGCTTCGCATGCGCGACCTCAACGAGGCGAACGACGTGTTACGCGACAAGGAGAAGCGCGCTGCCTACGACCAGCTCGCCGATCACGTCGCGCGCGGCGGCAGCCCGGACGGTGGATTCCAGCCTCCGCCCGGATGGGACGAAGGCTTCGAGTTCCATCGCGGTCCGCACGAGGGCCCGGCCGACCATGCGGAGTTCAGCGAGTTCTTCTCGTCGCTGTTCGGCGCCGCGGAGCGACGCAGCGCCGGTCGCAGGAACTACCGCGCCCGCGGCGAGGACCACCATGCCGCGATCGAGATCGCACTGGAGGACGCGCTCAAGGGGGCCGGGCGCGAGATCACGCTGCGCTCGCAGGAGATCGACGCCCAGGGCCGGCCCGAGTGGAAGACCCGCACCCTGAGCGTGAAGATTCCGCCCGGCGTGCATCCGGGCCAGTACATCCGCCTGGCCGGACAAGGCATGCCGGGCCATGGCGGCGAGCCGGCCGGTGACCTCTACCTCGAAGTGCGCATCGCGCCGCATAAGCTCTACCGCATCGAGGATCGCGACCTCTACATGACGCTGCCGATCACGCCGACCGAGGGCGCGCTGGGCGCCCAGGTGCAGGTGCCGACGCCGACCGGCGGCGTAGTCGAGGTCACGGTGCCGCCGAACGCACGCAACGGGCTCAAACTGCGGCTCAAGGAGCGTGGATTGCCGGGCAAGCCGCCGGGACACCTCTATCTGCTGCTCGAGATCGCGCTGCCGCCGGCCGACACCGAGGCCGCGCGCAAGGCTTACGAACAACTCGCACAGGCGGCGCCCTTCGATCCGCGCCGTCACCTTGGAGTGTGATGACCATGGCTACTGTTTCCGTCACGAGCACCACCCTGAGCGCCTCGCATCCGCTCGCCGCCGACGAACTTGCCCACGCCTGTGGCGCGGAGATCGAGTGGGTGGTTCAACTGGTCGAGGTGGGCATCATCGAGTCGCGCACGCCGGCCAAGCGGCCGGACGACTGGCGCTTTCACAGCAGCGACCTGCAGTGCGCGCTCGACGCGCGGCGGCTGGAGCGCGACTTCGGCGTGGGGCTCGACGCCGCCGCGCTGATCCTCGACCTGGAACATGAAGTGCGTCGCCTGAAAGCGGTCCTGCGTGCGCAGGGGCTCGACAGGGAAATCTGAGGGATCCGGGCGCGATTGCCGCCGCTATCGGACCAGGTAGTAGGCCGAGAACTCGCCGGTCCCGTATTTGCAGCGCTGGAATCCCATCCGGCGGAGCTTTTCCTCGAACCGGGGGCTTGCGATGTTCTCCAGATACAGCACCCGCGCCTGCAAGCCATCGCCTCCATGGGTGAAGCGCTCGACGAACCTGGCGAAGTAGCCTTGGCCCCTGGCGCCGTCCGCCACCGTGATATTGGCCAGGCACAGGGCAGGCTCTCCAGGCGTGGAGGGCTTGAACCACGAATAGCGCGTGTAGGCCTGAAGCACCTGGCTCGTGTACCAGTTGGAGACGATGTCGTGTGCGCGGGGAATACTGGCTTCGAACTGGGCGAGCCAAGCGAAGTAGAGGTCCAGTTCGGCCTCGATGTAGGTCGTGCAGTCCATGGGCCATGGTAGCCCGCGAGCGGCATCTACTTTTGCGTTGCCGCAACACTTGAGTCGCGAGAACGAAGGATTTTTGCAGGGAATTTCCCGGAGAAAAAATAGCCGAAAAGGTAAGTTTGGCCAGGGCTCGGACAGATGGCCGATTGACGCCACACGGGTCCCGAATGAGACTGGCATCGCTCCGTAGCGAGCATCAACTTGTTTCAAGTCATGGAGAACCTGGCCGATCAGCCCTCGTCCACCCCGGTGTCCTGCAAGCATTGCGCTGCGCTGTTGCAGGAAGGGGATCGGTTTTGCCGGTTCTGCGGCACGGACCAGACAATCCAGACCGCCTCGGTTCGCACCGCCGGTGCAAAGCCTGCGAGAGGCCGGGCCCTGGCGCCCATCCAGGTGGACTTCGCGGACACCGTGCAGCCGGAGGAAGAGACGGTGGGCAGTCTCGTCGTGACCCGCGCCACCAATGACGAAACGAACCCCGAGATCGGTCAGGTCCGCCCTGGCGCCGTCTGGCAGCAGGAAGCGACGGGCGGTCGCGGGTCCAGGCACTGGGCGAGCAACTCCGTCGTCTCGATCCGCCTCGTGATCGCCATCATGGCGACGCTGGCGGTCCTCGTGGTCGCGCTGATGTTCGACCACTTCTATCTCGACAAGGAAAGCGATGCCGGCAGGCAGCGGGAGTTCAAGGCGAACGTTGCGCGGGTGCAGAGCGCCTTGAGTCGCGGCGACCTGGCAGCGGCGGAGCGAGTGCTCGATGCCTTGGATGTCGACCATGCGGATGACCCCGGCGTGCTGGAGCTGAGGGAGTCATTCGATCAGCGCTTGCAGGCTCAAGCCGCCCGGCGCGATCAACTCCGCAACGCCGCGGTGAAGGCATCCAGCGCGCTCGGAATGGCGGAATCTTCCGCCCCAGCCACCCCCACGGCCCCGGAAGCGCCGAGGTCTGCCATCCCCGCACCCGCAAATAGCGTAGCGGATCCCAAGGAAAAAGAGTGCAATGAAGCGCTTGCGGCGTTGGCCCTGTGCCAGAAGTGATCGGGACGCAGAAACGGGAGACAGCGAGCAGCAAAAAGGGGCCGGGCATCGCCTGGCGATTGCCAACCTTCGATGGAGCCAGCATGCGAATCAGAACCATACTGACCGGCCTGATGTGG